>CAVOLD010000019.1:0-143382 GCA_963696705.1 uncultured Acidobacteriota bacterium | reverse complement strand
ACGTAGTACTCACGCCCGCCGACCACATAGCGCAGTTGATATTCACCCCTGTACATGACAATCGCACGAAATGAGTCGGCAACGTCGTCCCGTACCACCCTACTGCCAGCCAAGGTACAACCTGCCTGTGGCCATGAGTCCGTGTTTCCAATGTGGACAAGGTAAAGCCCCGTCAACGAAATAGACGAGAGCTCAAGAATAAACACGTCATCCTGAAACCGGCGGCAGCCGGTGAAGGATCTCGCGCGCAGTGACCCAACTCTACGCGATCCCATTCGAGCCCTTGTTCCCCCCGGCTCCCGCATACGCAGACGGTGCAAACGCGCACGGCCACACTCCCTGGGGTCCAGCCGCGTCCGAGCCACAAACTGAGAACCGAGAACCGGCAACTCACAACTGGTCTTCTCGTTATCCCGTTGCCTGAAAGGTTCACAGCCCCTCAGACGGAATCAGCCAGCAGTGACCCCTCAACATCCCTCAATGAGCTCTATAAAAAGGGATGTCAAGAAAAAAGTTTTCCCTCGACCGGAGGGCGAGATTCTTTTCTCGAGATCCAGCCCACTGACTGTAAGCGCCCCCGCTTTCGGCCCCGGGGCTTTGCTCTGGTTTGTGTGCCCTTCCTGCGGGGTTCATCTTTCGCTGGTGACGACGCCAATCGAGTCTTGAAACTGGGCAAGCGGACCTGGTCTTGGAGTGTCAACCATGGTTCTATCGGAGGCTCGTGGCCTATCGCTATTTCTGGTTATCCGAGGCGGCATACCGTGTAATGGGTGACTTGGTGCCGAAGCACACAGGGCCGATCTCATTGACTGATACTCACCTCGAACCGAGCGTCTCGAGAACCGACCGACCACCAGCGGAGAGAATCACCGGAAATGGAAAGGCCTCTTACCAGAGACGCTCAAGCGGCTTGCCGATGCAGTTGTTTGGCGTCGAAACTGACTCCTTTCTTCCAAATGGTTAACGTGATGGCGGCAATCTTTCGTGCCAGGGTGAGACGGGCCATCGTCGGCCGCATTCCTTTCTCCACCAGAGCCGTATAGAAATCGTGCAGCGGTCCGGGCTGAGTACTAGCCGAAAGAGCAGCACCTTTGAACAGATTCTTCAGATCGTGATTATGATTGTCATTCAGACCGCGCACCGTGATGCGCTCCCGGTTGCGTTGTATCTTCCCCCGGACATAGCGGTACTCGCCGCTGTCGTGGGTCTCGATGGCCAAACCACTGTAGGCCCACAGCTGGCGCTTGGTACGAAAACGGTGGGGTGTTTGCAACAAGGCCACCAGCAAGGCGGCACGAATCGGACCGATCGCAGGAATCTGCTGCAGCCTTTTCACGGCCTCATGTTTGCGGCTCTCTCGCAACAGGTCGCGGCGCGCCTCCTGCCGCACCGGTTGCAGTAGATCCAGTTGCTGATACAACCGTTCCGCCCGCAGACGAACTCCAGGTTGCAAAATCTTCGCCAACCACTCCGCGCGATGCCGCACGGCATAGACGGTCGTACCACTACAGGGAATGGCCCAGCTGCGGTACAGCGCTTTGATCCGACTCATCACCCGGGTGACATCTTTGGTGAGCGTCTGATAGCTGCGACCCAACTCCTTCAAGGTGCGCACCCCGTGCTCTCCGTGATACACCGAATGGAGCTGGTTGCCGCGTAACAACTCGGCCAGCTTGCGGGCATCGATCCGGTCACTCTTGCTGCCATCTTTCAGCAGCGCGTTCTTTCGCGGATCGCAAACCACCAGATGGGCAACATGCGGCTTCATCAGATCATGTAACCAGGCGGCAGAAGTTCCTTCTTCGAAGGTCACCCATACCGTTCCCCGCAGCCCATGGACGAACTCGAGAATCGTGTCCGCCTTCGTCTCCAGAATGCATTCCATGATCAGCTTGCCCTTGCCATCCATGACCGCAACCGAGATCGTTGCCTGGTGAACGTCCATGCCAATATACTTTTCCTGGTTCATAACGGCGCTCCTTTTGGTGAGTGGTGATCCCAACAATCACAACCTACCGCAAAGTGGGCGCCTTTTATATTGCGTGTAACCGCGATGTTACGCCAGTTGACAACGAGGACAGACAGTGGACGCCGCGTACGCTCGGGTGTAACATCGCGAAAAGCCACGTTGCTCCTAGCTTCCAGCTTCCAGCTAGGAATCTAGGCTAGGATACCGTCGCGCCATGACCCACAAAAAGTGTTCTCCGGGCCGGATTCGCATTTGTTTGGTGTTTGGCGTTGCCCTTGCGTTGTCTATCCCCGCCTCGGCCGAGTGGAAAGAAAAAGTGCTCTACAGCTTTCAGGGTGGAACGAACGACGGTTCTGTTCCAATCGGCAGCGTGGTTTTCGACAAGCAAGGCAACATCTACGGTGCGCTTGAGTTTTATGGCCCAGGATCGTGCGCCCCGCAGGGAAATGCATGCGGTGCGGTCTATCAACTGACCCCACCGGCGCAGAAGGGCGGTGCTTGGAAGGAGACGCTGATTTACGAATTTCACGGCAAGGGAGCGAACGACGGAGAACTCCCCGCTGGCGGGCTGCTGATCGACACTCAAGGCAATCTCTACGGAGTGACCGCCTATGGCGGCACGGGGAACTGCACGCTGTTGGGGGTCGCGGCAGGATGTGGCACGGTGTTTGAGCTGTCTCCGCCGCAGCAACAGGGCGGTGCATGGACGGAGACATCCTGTACAGTTTCCCGACGATGAAGCAAGGCTACTTTCCCTGGGGCAGCGTGGTATTCGACAAAGCTGGCAACCTCTACGGTGCAACTTCGTTCGGCGGGACGAAAGGCACGACTTGCGACGTGTACTACGGCGGGCAATGTGGAGTGGTGTTTGAGATAAGTCCGCCGAAGCAGAAGGGCGGCGCGTGGACCCAGAAGGTGCTCCACAACTTCCCGGGAATCGCGTCCGGGAAGCAGCATGGCGACGGGGCCGAGCCGAACGGCGGTTTGGTCTTTGATAGTAAAGGCACGATTTACGGCACCAGCTACATTGGCGGCTACAACTGCCCACATCATTCGGGACTGGGGTGCGGCACGGTGTTCGAGCTCACTCCCCCCAACAGCAAGCACCGTGTTTGGACCGAGTCCCTGGCACATATATTCAAGAATGGCTTGGATGGCGCGCTGCCGAGCGCTGGCGTGGTCCTTGACCCCCAAGACAGTACCCTCTACGGCGCGGCAGAAGGGGGTAGCAACGGATGTGGAGAGGTTTTTCGAGTGGTGATAAGTGGTGGGCGCTGGAATTTGACAGTACTGTACGGATTCGGCGGCAAGTCGTACTACTACAGTCCTGCAGTGTCTCGCCTGGACTCAAGCGGAAACATCTACGGCACCACAAATGTCGGCCCAGGCTCACACTACGGCAGTGTTTTTCGTCTGAAGCCCCCACCCGATCAAGGACGCGCAGGGACGGAAACCACCCTCTACGGTTTTGCAGGAAGTCCTGACGGAGCGGACGCGAATGCGCCCCTAACCTCCGGCAACTCCGGCGGTCTTTACGGTACGACACAGGCGGGAGGCAACGGTCAAGCTTGCCAAGGTGGCTGTGGGACCGTGTTTGAGGTCTCGCCGTAGGAGCGAGTAGGCATCTACAATCGTCACCCCTGTGACTGCTCCTGACCTGCTATCGTTCCACAGTTTACGTAACCAGGCCATCGCACTCAAAACCCCGTCTAGGAGTGCCCCAAGCCCAACCTCATATCATTTTGGAGAAAGCCGCTAGAACGTGAACGCCACGCCACCGCTCACTGCTCGTGCCGATTGCACCAGGTAAACGGTGTGTCCATCGCTCCCTAGGACGGGAACGTATCCCTGCGCCAGAAGGTTGCGCAGATCGACGATGGCTTCGATGTGGCCGGGGAAGAATCCGGTTCCAGGAATCGGTTGCCGGAAAAAGAGATTCAGAAAAGGATCGGCGCGTCCCGCCGACGCGTTGAACATATCGACCGGAGTCAGAGCTTCTCCGCTCACCCAACGATAGGAGGCCATCCAGCGTGTCTTCGACTTTGGAAGGATGCCGCTGATTTTCCCCGCCGCACTCTGCCGCTGCCGTAACACGCTCGATTGCGAAACATTCGCCAGGCTCACATTCGGCTGGGCCAGGTCCAGCACGCCGCCATAGGCGAAATCGAATGCGGCCGTCACGTTCGCTGTCAACTGGCGCTGCACCACGAAGCGCGCGCCTTCGGTCTGGAAATTGCTCCCCTGATAAGTAAACGTCCCGGAGTACACATCGGGCAGAACCGTTCCATTGTCCGTGGTGAATTCCCCAACCCCGTTCAGCGCCGGATCGGATACGCGGTCCGCGTACGCTGCCAGTTGCAGGCTGGTCTTGCCGATGCGTCGCGAAACCGAAACCTCGTGGTGATGCGCGTGTTCGACCGTCGGCGAGTACGCCGTCATGCTCACCCGCGGCGTAGACTCGTCCGCATCCATGGGCACCGAGTCAAAGCCTTTTTCCAGCCGGCTATCCGGTTCCGACGTCGTGTAGGCATATTCCAGCACCGTGTTCGGCGAGAGATGGAAATCGGCCGCTCCAAATGGACGGAACGTCGTGACTCGTCCCATGAACTGGATGCTCTCCAGTTCACTGCCGAATTTCACTTCCAGTCGTCGCCTAACTTCACGTCGTCAGAACTGGTCAGCGCCATCGCCTCGAAAATTATGCAGGACCAGGTCGGGCGCGGGTGCATTCCACATGGTCACCGCGATAGATGGCCCTGAACCGTCCACATTTGTGCTGGAACGACGCGCGCAGAACCGAAGTCGGGCAATTGGTTCCGTATCCCACATTGCCGCGGAATCCAATCCTGTCGGAAGCGAAAATCGACTTCTCCACCGAGAAGCCCGTGCTCATATCGGCGACGCTGCCAAATCCCTCCGACGGCGCCCCGGTGACAAACGACAACGTCCCTTTCAGGTCCCGATCGCTCTTTTCCGAATCGCCCAACAGAACCAGAGACTGATTATCTGCGGATGGATCGTCGACCAGCCGCAAGATGGGCCGGTTCGAAACCGATCGCAGCACCCACTTCCAATCGTCTCGTTCGGCGGGGGTGTGCGCGGGAGTGATTTGAATGGCATCGAACAACGTGTTCAAAGTCACGTTGACTATGGTGTTGCCGCCCGCATGAAGCCCAACGTGCTCCCGCAAGGCGGGTAGAAACGCAGGCGCGGAAATTTTGAGATTGTAAACTCCAGGCAACAGCCCTTCAGCGGAGTAGAAGCCACGCTCGTCGGTGAATACTTTGAGACCTTGTGCCGCCGCGCCCAGCACTTCCACCGCGGCTCCCATCTGCGGACTGCCGCCGGCCGCGCGCACGTATCCCGAGATTGTGCCTGGCCTGTCCACGCTCCACGCCGGAAGCGCCAACCCCAGCATCAGCAACGAGAACCCAAGCCTGCGGAGTATCACCAGCCCGCCACCTCAAGGGAGACCAAGCGCTTCCGTTTACTCTACGGCGAAAGTCGCCGAAGGGTCTAACGTCTGCTTGGAGATGTTGTCGTTCACTTTGATTTGAATGCGATAAACACCCGGGTCAAGATTGGCGGCCGAAAGAGTTTTCTGCAGGGTCATCTGGTCGCCAATGTTGCCCATCGTGTCCGTGGATTCTACGGTATGAACCACGGGCTTGTTCGTCGCTGCATTGATCACATTGTACTCAACCGTCGCCGACGGCTTGTGCGTTTTGTCGTCGACACCAAGATTGTAAACTTGCATCCAGAAGTTCAGTTTCTGGTTGCGCTTGAACATCATCGGCTTACCATCCGCCGGAGGAACCCGCGGCCGCACTTTTGTCGCCCCAATCACAAACATTCCCGTGCCGATGTTCTTCGAGGCTACCGGCTCGACCAGATCCGCCACGATTAACGAAGAAGCGTCCAGCCGGTCATCCGCGAAATCCGGAACTTGAATCCCCTTGCTCCACGTTCCCACTCGGTCGCCGTTCACATCTTTCACCACGATGTCCACGCGATAACGCCCCGGCCGCAGCGGTATCGCCTTCCAATAAACCTGCGAATTTTCCGCCGCCTTGGCCAGCAACTCGGCGGGAATATCCGCCTGTACCGTGTCTTCAAAAGTCTGCGCGATGTGCCCGCTCAATGTAGTAACGCGCCCGAAGATGTTAACCACCCCGCGCTGTACTCCATCCTTGTTCGCGAACGTGATGTCGCGGTTTTTCAATTGCACGGTGAAAGGAACCAGTACCGTATCGCCCGTGATCTTCACGAAGTCCGCGCGCACATCGAACGGCATCAGGTTCATGCTGATCTTGTGGCTGACCACTTCCTCCAGATCCTTGAACTTCACCGGCGGAGGTGCCGTCAGTTTGGCAAACCGCTCCAAACGGTCGAATTCTTTGCTCGCCTGGGATGTGCTGTCCGGCCCCGGTCCTAGAGTCTCCAGTCCATTGCCGGTAAAGCGATCCGCTTTCGTCGCCATCCCCATCTGCTCGTAAAGCGTCTCTCCGCCGTTGGGCGTGTGCAGCAACGCATCTTTCTCGCCGCGGTCGATGGTCATGTGATAATCGCCGCACATGCAAGTGTCGACGAACTCGATTTCTACTTCCTGCCCAATGCCCTCGAGATAGCGATAGCGCCAGTCCTCAAACGGAAACGTCGAAGTGGTCCCCCCGCCTTCTTCGATGGGACGGTCGTAGGTCCCCCCGCTAGGATGCGCATCGATCTCGTCCGCCGCCCCGTACATGATATAGATGCGGCCGCGGTCGGTCTTCCAGCCGGGGAGGCCCGCGGCGAAGTGCTCGTTGGCGTATTCTATGCGGCGGTAGTGTTCTTCTTTGAATTCGTTTTCTTCGGTGTCCGGGGTGGGATCGCGGCGCTGCCAGAAGGCTTCAATGAACTGATCGCGTTCTTCGTCGTTGGAGAGTTGCTTGAAGGCTTTGCGTTCTTCGTCCGAGATAATGTAGACGACGTCTTCGTCCAGCCACTTCTTGTAGGTCTTGCTGAGTTCCTGCTTCAGGGCTTTCGCGTTTTCTTTCTTTTGCTTTTCGCTGATTGGGCGCTTCAGAGGATCGGCGGCCTGACCGGTCTGCGCGGAATTGGTCTGAGCTGGAGTCGTTGCGGGAGCGGCTGGGCTGGCCTTGATCAGTGCTGGCTGGCTTGGCATCCTGCTGCGCTGCTGCGAACAAAGTGAGCCCAAAAAGGAACAGTACTAGAACTAAAAGATGAACGAAGGCCGCGACGTAAAGCTACCTGGAACATAGAAGGGGTACTCCTCACACACACACTATCTCGTGCATAACATTCTATGTCTTCGGGTACCTGAAGGCAAGGCTAACCCGCACGCACTAAACTAATTGTAGGATGCAGGCAACCTTGAAAGAGGTGCCTGCCTCGGCGGATCCCGTCCGGTGTTTTCAGGCTTTACCAAGCGCGCCTCGCCTGCTGGTTTCGTTGAGCAGGGGCACTAACCAGTCAGGGCACGAAGGTCCACAAAGGAAAGCACATAGGTGCTTTGTTCAAAGTTCAAAACAGGATTATTTGTTGGCTGAAGCTAAAGCATACTTCGCCAGGATCTTTGCCGTCTGGTCGTCCATCGCCGCTCTCTGCTCTTCAAGCAGGCTGCCCGTCTGGCGAGATGGCTTTGCCGGCCAGGGTCTTGGTCTTCAGCCCGATGTAGACGGCGTTGTAAGCGGTATCGCCCAGGTTTTCGACCTTATGTTTGAACGCCGGGTACCATCTGGACTCGCCGGGTTTGGCGAAGACCTCTTTTACCTTTCCGTTTTCGTCGGTGAAGCGGAGGTGTCCGGCGGTAAGAACGACGACGACTCCGCCGGGATGGTCATGGAGGCCTGACTTCTCGTGTGGGCCATAGTGAACATCGACCACCTGCACCCATTCATTCTCGAATGCCAACTTGTAATGCTGGGGTTCGACTTTGGTGGGATCCTGTGCCGAGACAGCGTGGAGAGCCAGACACACAAACAGCACCGTCCAGAATAGCCTGGAAAACATTCCTGTCCTCCTGTGCGCGCGAGCTTTAGAATTCTGCAGGTTTGGGTAACGCTACTCCCGGCTCAACACGCTGTCAACGAGCGAAACCGAAAGCGACCCAAACTGGTTAGTCGGGAAAATCTTGTCAATAGGCAAAAGCTACACGAATGAGGTTAACTTGTTGCATCCAATCCAAATATAATTCTGGCAAACATGGCATAGTTACCTATTTCACATTGATATAATAGGAGTAGACAATCAAAGAAAGGAACGCGGCCTCTCCAGGCCGCGTTTTTTATTGCCCTAAATGAAATCACCCAAGAAATTCAAAGATCAGATAAAGAATTGCAAACGCCGAGGCGAATGGTCGGAGCTCGAGTTTATGGCGCGAGCCGCCAAGGAAGGCCTGCGCATGGCCAAGCCGTGGGGAGACTCGTCGCGCTACGACGTGGTGGTTGAAACCGGCGGGCGCTTCCTGCGGGTGCAAGTCAAATCAACTGCAAACCGGCAGCCTAATGGTGGATACGTCTGCGGCGTCCATCCGAGCCCTAACGGCGAACTTTACAAGCAGGGGGACTTTGATTTTCTGGCGGCCTATCTCACTCCTGAAGACGTTTGGTTCATCATTCCGGGGGGATTGATCTTCCGACCGAAAAGAACCTCGATCACGCTGTATGCTGACGGCCTGGCGAATGAGTGGACGCCTTATAAAGAGGCCTGGGACTTGCTGCGCAATCACCGATGAACGACAAGGTCGTAACCCAAACCGGTTGAGCCGGAAGACACCAGCGTCGAAGCTGCAGTTTGAGATGAGGCTCGATCTGCCTTGATCGTGGAAAAACTTCGAAATATTCATCGGAGCCGATGAATCGCGGGTTGTGCCAGCGCGCAGAGGGCGGGGAGTGGCGCAGTTTTCGCCAGTATGCGGCGGGCTGCGCAGGGAGAGTTGAGATTGAATGCGCATGGACAGCTCAGAAGCGAGAAAGAACGGCTTGAGACTCGGCCCATCCGCAAAGCCCCACTCAAGCCAAAGAACGGCTTGAATGGGCCACCCGGCCTGGTAAGTCTATTGCGGGGAGGACGAAATATTCGCGACGCGCACGATGGTACACTTGACCTCTTTTCCAGCAGCGCTCTTCAGTTTCCCGTTGTCGCCGTCGATCTCATAATTCACATTGCTCCCGACGACGAAGTCGGTCGCACTGACGGTCGTTTTCTCGCTGGTGCGGCAGGTGTAAATCTTTCCGGACGCCTCGAAGGAGAAGTCAAATTGCTGTTTCGTTTTCTTGTTTTTCTTACCCTGAGTACCGGGGGTACCGGCTGGCTCTAGGTTTTTCAAAGTTGTCGTTCCGGAATCCTTTGTGCCGGCCGCTGCAGTGATGGCGCATATCAACACCAGGAACAGGACTCCGTTCAGTCTTCGCATTATCCGGCCTCCGACTCCGAGGGCCATTGTATATGATTCGCTCCGGCCAGCGGCTATGACCTCTACAAGCAACGTCTACAGAGCGCAGGGTGTTTGAGCGCTATGGCCTTCCATGAGAAGGCCGGTCGTCGTTAGGGATTTCCCTAGTTGTGCAGACCTCGAGTCAACCCTAGCATTGTTTTTAGCAGTAAGCCTTTCCCAAGGTTGAGGCAATTCCTTCGCAGGGGCTCCCCCAGTGAGTCTCCCGAACAAATTGCAGACACCAAAGAACCTTCTTGGGCGGGGCTCTTCGATCCACCTGGAAACTGTAAATTCACTACACGATCAAGGAGAAATATCGTGAATCTGAGCAATGAAGAACGCGAACAAGTAGCAGCCGAATTGAAGCGTTTTGCTAGCGACCTGAACCTCACCGACGATCAAAAGGAAAAGCTTCGCGTCGCTCTTACGGAAGCAAGAGAAAAGATCGCAGAGTATATGCAACAGAATCCCAACACGACCAAAGCCGATGTCATCAGCAAGGTTGTTGCAAACCGCGATGCCATTCGTCAGCGGGTCGTCAACTTCCTTAGTCCCGAGCAGTTGAAGAAGTGGGACGACGAAAAAGCCAAAGCCGTGGACTTCTTGGGCCAGAAGATTGCAGCCTGAGGAGTCACCTTTTTACTGCATTTGGATGGCCCACAAAATCGAACACTACCGGGCCACCAATCCTTTGTTTGCAAGTGGTTGGTCGGCCCCATTAGGAGTAACAATGCCTGAGTGCGGTTAGTTCTTGGCGTAACACCGGCATTACACTCAGTGACCTGACGAGCCGATTCACAAAGAGTGTAATCGCGTGGTTTCGTCAGTTGAGCCGCATTCGTCCACCTTCGGGCTCGAGATCGTACTTAGGGATTTCCCTAGTTGCGCAGACCCAGAGTTAACCCTATGTTTACCCCTGTTCGTCCTCCCATTCGCCCACTCTTGCCAGAGTTACTGGCTGGGGTGGGTTTTTTGGGATGGGGTGAGGACCTTTGAAATCCCTTCGAAGGTTTTTTTATTTTACTCCGTGTTTCCATCTTTGATAGGCAATGGATTTGTCACTCTCGGAAATGGGCAAATGGATAGGCTGCCGCAAATGGTCAAACTGCTTTTCCTTGCGGACAGAAATCCAAAAGTTGGCTGCAACGGCGATAGATAAAGGAGACAAACGATGAGAGCGAGAATCGTGGTGTTTTCATGCGTATTTATGTTGCTTGCGTTGGCTGCATTTGCCCAAGACGAATTTCCCAAATTCGAGGTAGGTGTGGATTACAGCTACGCCCGATTCAGCCCGAGCCATATTTACATCAAGAACAGCTTCAGTCTTGACGGAGGCGGCGGTTCGTTTGACTTCAATTTCGACAAATACCTTGGGCTGAAGGTAGAGTTCGAAGGATATGGCAGCAACACGCAAAACTTTATCGCTCCCGCGGGTAGCAGGTTTTGCCTAGCGGGGTGTACGGCAAACATCCAAGGCAACCTGTTCACCTACCAGGCTGGTCCCCAAGTGGGGCGGCGGTTCGGGCGGGTCCGCCCATTTGGAGAGCTGCTGTTTGGCGGGGCACACTCCAATGTGTACGGAAATATATCGAAGATTCCGGGCTTCACCACCGGGAGCACAGCGCCGTCTTTGAACGCCTTCGCGATGACGGTGGGCGGCGGCTTGGACATTACGCTGAACAAGTCAGGTTCGATCGCGCTTAGGCCTGTTGAGGTTGATTACCTCTATACCCGCTTTAACTCTTCGTCGATCAACACGACCGGCCAGAGCGCGCAGAGCAATTTCCGATATCAGGCTGGATTGGTATTTAATTTCGGCGGTGCGGCTCCTCCGACGCCGACGGCGAGTTGCTCGGCGCAGCCAAGTGAAGTCATGGTTGGTGAGCCAGTCACGGTGACGGCCAGCCCAAGCGCCTTCGACCCCAAGCACACGCTTACCTATTCCTGGAACAGCACCGGTGGCAAGATTTCCGGGGCTGACAGCACGGGGAGTATCGATACCAACGGTGTCGCGGGCGGCAGCTATACCGCAACCGCGACCATCACCGACACAAAGCAGAAGAAGAACAACACAGCGAGCTGCTCGGCGACCTTTACAGTAAAGGAACCACCCAAGAATCCGCCAACCATGTCTTGCTCAGCCAGCCCTGCGTCGTTGCAGGCAGGCGGCAGTTCGACAATCACCTGTACCTGCACCAGCCCGGACAACGTCCAGGTCACGGTAGGCAGTTGGACGGCCACGAGCGGTAGTGTTTCCGGGAGCGGCAACACCGGAACTCTCAATACTGCGGGTGCGTCCCCTGGTGCGATCACTGTCAGCGCGAGTTGCACGGATTCGCGCGGGCTGAGTTCGCAAGCCTCCACGCAGGTGACGGTTGAAAATCCTCCGCCTGCTCCACCGCAAGCCAGCAAGCTGACGGACTGCGACTTCGCGAACATGGCTAAGATCAAGAAGCCGTGGCGCGTGGATAACGAGTGCAAGGGCAAACTGGACGACGTGGCCAAGAACCTGCAGCAGAATGCAGACAACAAACTGGTCATCGTCGGCAATGCTGACCCCAGCGAGACGCGTCCAAATCTGGCGGCGGAACGTGCCGTCAATTCGAAGGCGTATCTCACCAGCGGTGAGGCGCAGTTGGGAATCGATCCGAACCGCATCGAGTGCCGCACCGGAAGCGCCGGTACGATGACTGCGGAATACTGGATCGTGCCTGCAGGAGCTACGTTCTCGGAACAAGGCACGCAACCCGTGGATGAATCCCAAGTGAAGGCAGTACCGGATCATCCCACGAGGAAGAAAGCAGCAGCGAAACAATAGAGGCTTCGCCACAGAGTAAGGATGGGAGACACTAGCTGGGTGAAGCCGTCGTGTGGCCGCGTCGCCGAGAGAATCGGTCACGCGGCCAGGCTCGTGGGAATGAGGGCTAGGAACAATCGTAAAATGAACTGGCCATTTAAAATGAACTGGCCATGACGATGAGTAAAAGACCAATGCTGCTTCTGCTGCTGTGTTTTTTGCTGACCTCAGTCTTTTCGCAAACTGAACCTATAAGCAATCGTTCCTGACCCCAAGCCACAGACACGAAGCTCACACACAAAATCAAAACCACCATGCTGATTCGTTTCGTGACTGACCCTCGAAGGAGGGAAACTTGTCCTACGGGGAACCGAGAATCGTGCACACAACCTTGTTGCCCTTCCGCTGGTTTGTCAATTGCGCAAGGGCTGCAGTTCTGCGGAATGGCACGCTATCTCGTGATTGTTGGCGATAATCGCCATAACACGCAATATAAAAGGCGCCCACTTTGCGGTAGGGTGTGATTGGTTGGATCACCACCTACCAAAAGGAGCGCCGTTATGAACCAAGAAAAGTATATTGGCATGGACGTTCACCAGGCAACGATCTCAGTTGCCGTCATGGACAGCTCGGGCAAGCTGATCATGGAATGCATCCTGGAGACGAAAGCAGCCACGATTCTAGAGTTCCTCGATGGCCTACGCGGAAGTCTGGCAGTGACCTTTGAAGAAGGAACTTCTGCCCACTGGTTACATGATCTGCTGAAACCTCACGTCAGCCGTCTTGTGGTTTGCGATCCACGAAAGAACGCGCTGCTGAAAGACGGCAGCAAGAGCGACCGGATCGATGCCCGCAAGCTGGCGGAGTTGTTACGCGGCAACCAGCTGCATCCGGTGTACCACGGCGAGCACGGAGTGCGAACCTTAAAGGAGTTGGGTCGCAGCTATCAGACGCTCACGAAAGATGTCACCCGAGTGATGAGTCGGATCAAGGCGCTGTACCGCAGTTGGGCCATTCCCTGTAGTGGTACGACCGTCTATGCCGCGCGGCATCGCGCGGAGTGGTTGGCGAAGATTCCGCAACCCGGAGTTCGTCTGCGAGCGGAACGGCTGTATCAGGAACTGGATCTACTGCAACCGGTGCGCCAGGAAGCGCGACGCGACCTGCTGCGCGAGAGTCGCAAACATGAGGCCGTGAAAAGGCTGCAGCAGATTCCTGCAATCGGCCCGATTCGTGCCGCCTTGCTGGTAGCCTTGTTGCAAACACCTCATCGTTTTCGTACCAAGCGCCAGTTGTGGGCTTACAGTGGTTTCGCCATCGAGACCCACGACAGCGGCGAGTACCGCTATGTCCGAGGGAAGATACAACGCAACCGGGAGCGCATCACGGTGCGCGGTCTGAATGACAACCATAATCACGATCTGAAGAATCTGTTCAAAGGCGCCGCTCTCTCGGCTAGTACTCAGCCCGGACCGCTGCACGATTTCTATACGGCTCTGGTGGAGAAAGGAATGCGGCCGACGATGGCCCGTCTCACCCTGGCACGAAAGATTGCCGCCATCACGTTAACCATTTGGAAGAAAGGAGTCAGTTTCGACGCCAAACAATTGCATCGGCAAGCCGCTTGAGCGTCTCTGGTAAGAGGCCTTTCCATCCCCGGCGATTCTCTGGTGGTGGTCGGTCGGTTCTTGAGACGCTCGGTTCGAGGTGAGTATCAGTCAATGAGATCGGCCCTGTGTGCTTCGGCACCGAGTCACCCATTACACGGTATGCCGCCTCGGATAACCAGAAATAGCGATAGGCCACGAGCCTCCGATAGAACCATGGTTGACACTCCAAGACCAGGTCCGCTTGCCCAGTTTCAAGACTCGATTGGCGTCGTCACCAGCGAAAGATGAAACCCACAGGAAGGGCAAACAAGCCAGAGCAAAACCCGTCGAGCGAAATCGATGGGCACTACAGACAGTGGGCTGGATCTCGAGACTAAAATCTTCTCGACCTCCGGTCGAGGGAAAACTTTTTTCTTGACATCCCTTTTTATAGAACTCCAAGACCAGGTCCGCTTGCCCAGTTTCAAGACTCGATTGGCGTCGTCACCAGCGAAAGATGAAACCCACAGGAAGGGCAAACAAGCCAGAGCAAAACCCGTCGAGCGAAATCGATGGGCACTACAGACAGTGGGCTGGATTCGAGACTAAAATCTTCTCGACCTCCGGTCGAGGGAAAACTTTTTTCTTGACATCCCTTTTTATAGAACTCCAAGACCAGGTCCGCTTGCCCAGTTTCAAGACTCGATTGGCGTCGTCACCAGCGAAAGATGAAACCCACAGGAAGGGCAAACAAGCCAGAGCAAAACCCGTCGAGCGAAATCGATGGGCACTACAGACAGTGGGCTGGATCTCGAGACTAAAATCTTCTCGACCTCCGGTCGAGCGAACTGAAAGTTTTGCTACAGCCCAGACTCCGGAAGACCGTCGATCGCTCCCGAGTTCACTCGATTCGCGTCTCACCAGCGAAAGACTGAAACCCACAGGAAGGGCAAACAAGCCAGAGCAAAACCCGTCGAGCCGAAATCGATGGGCACTACAGACAGTGGGCTGGACTCGAGACTAAAATCTTCTCGACCTCCGGTCAAGAGAACTTTTTTCTTGACATCCCTTTTTATAGAACTTATTGAGGGGTTTTGAGCGCTATGGTCTGTGGGTGTTGAAAAAGTCACTGTGATTAGCGGTCGGAATGGCGGCAGAAGCGTGGTAATAATGAAGGAGGAATGCTTGCCATCGCCATTCTCGGAGGCCTGCTGATCATGATGGGACAACACGACCGCTCTGAAGCGTTGTTCTACTACTTTCGCCTGGAAGATCAGATTCCTGAAACCCACCTGCTGCGGCTCATCGAAAAGCACATCAGCTTTCTTTCGTACGCGAACAACTGAAAGGCAGCTACAGCGAGACCGGACGACCGTCGATCGATCCCGAGCTCCTGCTGCGCATTCTCGTGATCGGCTACCTCTACGGCATTAGCAGCGAGCGCAAACTGGTGGAAGAACTGCGCATGCACCTGGCCTGGCGCTGGTTCACTGGTCTGGGCTTCGATCAAGAGATTCCGCATCACTCCACATTTTCCAAGAACCGGCACGGACGGTTTCAGGAATCGAAGCTGTTCGAGGAGCTGTTTGAACAGATCGTGCGGCAGTGCGTGGAAGTGGGGCTGGTGCAGGGCCAGCACCTGTCGGTGGATGGCAGCTTCGTGGAAGCGAATGCAGCCAAGGAGAGCCGCATTCCACGGGAGCAGTTGGGAGAAGCAGCCCAGGTCCATCACAGCGTGCGACAGTATCTGCAGGAACTGGAACAGCAGAACCCGGTGGAAGAACCGGTGCATGAGCAAGACCAGGTATCGACCACCGACCCCGATTCTACCTATGCCACGAAGGGCAACCACGCCGGCTCGCCTCGGTTACTACGACAACTATCTGGTGGACAATGCAAGCTGCGTGATTGTGGGAGTGCAGGGCACAGCGGCGCGCATGAGCCAGGAGACGGTGGCCGCGCAAGATATGCTGACCGGTTTCGCCGAGTGGCAAGGACGAGCGCCCGAATCGGTGGCGGCTGACACGACGTATGGGAACGGGGAGTTCTTGCAATGGCTAGCCGATCGGAGCATCACTCCTTACATGCGGACCCGCGACAGCATCCACAGAAAGAGGAGTCCATTCTTCGGTCCCGATCGTTTTATCTACGAACCGGAAAACAATCGCTACATCTGCCCTGCTGGCCAGTTCCTCAACTACGGTGGCCGAGTTTATCGCAATCGAGCCTTCAACTATATCGGAACACGCAAAAAGTGTGGCCCATGTTCGCTCCGACCACAATGCACCAGTGCCGCCTTCCGGGGCCTTATCATCCACCAGAACGAACCCGCCCGACAACGTGCGCGGGAGTTGGTCAACACACCAGAGTTCGCCAAAGCGCAGCGGCAAAGAAAGAAGGGACCTGTTCGCGGAGCTGAAGAATCAGATCGGATTGCGGCGCTTGCGTCTGCGGAGACTCAAGTTCGTGCGCGAGCAGTTCTTCCTGGCAGCGGTCGCTCAGAACATCAAGCGACTGGTGCGCTTCCTTAGTCAGCCGACGACACCGGTTCTGCCGGCCACCACCTAGTCGAACAGAGACAAGAAAACCCGCAGCGGCATGCTCGCAGGTGAAAAGGCGTTCTGTCGAGGGACTTTTTCAACACCCACGTCTGTTTTCATCAGTTGAGCCGCATTGGTCCGCCTCCGCTCCGGAGCACTCTTAGGGATTTCCCTAGTTGTCCAGATCTTCGAGTCAACCCTAGGTTTGTTGTTAGCGATGCCGGATGAGGACTAGGCCCCGTCCGCGGATGCGAGTCCTCGGCTGAGTGCAGCCATTTGAGGCTAAAGCTCTGGTACCAGGTGCTGGGCGGAGGATTTATGGGAGAGAAGATATGACACGCAACAAGCCCTCGGCATTCCTTGCCACGACGATCCTGTCGCTTCTGCTCGTCGGATTGTCAGGCACAATGATGTTTGCGCAAACCAAGATCGAAGGAGTGATCAGAGGAAGGAGCGGCTCAAAAGTTATTTTACAGACCGCGAATTCGGCCAAGGTTGTCGTCCTACTGACAGACAGCACTGACGTAGGTCAGGTTCAGGGTGTACTAAAGGTCCGCAACAAGAAAATGTCGATGGCTGCCCTCATTCCAGGACTTCCCATTAAGGTCGACGGGACATATGACGCGGAAAATCAGCTGGTTGCGAAGACGGTAAGGTTCAAAGGCAACGATTTGGAACAAGCGCAAAACGCGCAGGTCGGCTTAGCGGAAACCAAGGAGACAGCCCAGCAAAATAAAGAGGATTTAGAAAAGGCGAACGCAGCCCTGAAAGAACAGCAGGAGGCGCTGACTGAACAGGAGAAGAAGATAGCCGCCAATAAAGCGGCCATTGCGGCTGCGACCGCGCGATTCGGCCAGCTCGACGACTACTACATCCTCGACGAAGTCACCGTATATTTCGGCAACGGCAAAGTGAAGGTCGACCCGAAATACAATCCTGACCTGGTGGCGTTGGCTGAAAAGGCCAAGGGCATTAATGGTTACGTGATCCAGGTTAAAGGATACGCTTCAGCATCCGGCAGTGCTGAACTGAACCAGAAGCTGAGTGAAGACCGGGCTAATAATGTCACCAATATCCTTCTCCAGCAAGGCCATGTCCCGCTGACGAACATGCTCGCCCCAGGTGCCATGGGGGAAAGTCACCAGGTCGGCAACGACAAGACAGCAGACACTGAGGCCGAGAACCGTCGCGTGGTGGTCAGGATACTTCAGAACAAGGGCATCGCAGGACTGTAGACATCTAGGCAAGAGCGGCGCCAACTGCCAGGCAATCGTCTCAGCTGGCGACAAATCTGATTTCATCAGTTGAGCCGCATTGCTCGACCTTCCGCTCCGGGATCGTACTATCGTACTATCGTACTTAGGGATTTCCCTAGTTGCGCAGATCTCGAGTCAACCCTAGGGTTGTTTTTAACAGTGAGTTTTTCCCAAGGTTGAGGCAATTCCTTCGCGGCGTCCCCAGTGACTCCTGAACAAATTGCAGACACCAAAGGGTACGTGGCCCGCTCCGTTGAAGCTTCCATCCGCACTGGCCTGGTCGCTCTGCTACTTGGTACTTGTCTTATGATTCTGCGACCCGCTCTTCCTCTGATTACCTGGGGCGTAATCGTCAGCATATCGGTCTATCTGGAGACGCGAGTCACAGCCATCCGCCGGAGGCCTGGATGAGCGAACAACCAGTCGCGTTTGACCGAGTAACCGGGCGGCGATTTGTGCGTACCGTGAAGTATTTCTTGACGTCCGAGGTGCGCTGGCAAGCGCGCGGCCTCTTCACCTTACTCTTCGCTTTCGCGTTCACTATCAACGGCCTGAACGTCCTCAACAGCTATGTCGGTCGCGACTTCATGACGGCGATTGCCCATCGCGACCAGATCGGATTCATTCGGCAAGCCGTCCTTTACGTCGGCGTATTCGCGCTATCAACGGCGGTCGTGGTCCTGTACCGATTCACCGAGGAGCGGCTCGGGTTGTTCTGGCGGGTATGGCTGACACGACGGATCATAGGGCAATACTTCTCGGATCGTACATATCTTCATCTCAAAGAGTCGGCCACGGTCGAAAACCCCGACCAGCGGATTGCTGAGGACGTTCGCACGTTCACGGCCACCACCCTGTCGTTCACGCTGATGTTCATGAACGGAGTACTTGCCGTGTTGTCGTTCTCGGGAGTGCTCTGGACAATCAGCCCGTTCCTATTCGGTGTCGCCCTCGCGTACGCTGTGATAGGCACGCTGGCGACGATCTATCTGGGCCGGCCGCTGATCGGGCTGAACTACCGCCAATCGGACCGGGAGGCCAGTTTTCGCTCGGACCTGATCCACGTGCGCGAGAACGCCGAGTCGATTGCCCTGTTGCGGCGGGAAGGCCGGCTGACGGCCCGCCTCCTGCGGCGCATAGATGAAGTGGCGGACAACTTTCGGCGAATCGTCGCGGTGAACCGCAACCTGAGCTTCTTCACGACCGGGTACAATTACCTGATCCAAATCATTCCGATGCTGATTGTGGCGCCTCTGTTTATTCACGGGAAGGTGGAATTCGGGGTCATCACGCAATCGGCGATGGCCTTCACCACATTGCTCGGCGCGTTCTCGCTCATTATCAACCAGTTCCAGTCCATCTCATCGTTCGCCTCCGTGATCGCCCGGCTAAGCGCACTGGTCGGTGCCGTCGAGGAAGGGCCGCCATCCGACCGGGCGGGGATCGCGCTGGTTCGGGACGACGGACGCATCGCTTACGAGGGACTCACACTCTACTTGCCCGAGGGCGGCCGTGAGGTACTCAAAAACCTGACTGCGGACATACCGCGTGGGACGAGGGTACTGATTATCGGGCCAAATGAAGCCGCTCGAATGGCCCTGTTTCGAGCTACCGCCGGCGTCTGGCCCGCAGGAGTCGGGACGCTTGTCCGTCCGCCGATCGAAGAGATTTTTTTTCTGCCCCAGCGACCGTACCTTCCACCGAGAACACTCCGGGACCTCCTCATGACGGGGCAGGAGCAGGTCATGACCGACGACGAGATCACGGCTGCCCTGCGCGAGGCAGGTCTGGACTCCGTCCCGGCGCGTGCTGGCGGGTTGGACAGCGAGCACGATTGGCCGACCTTGCTCTCGGTAGCGGAGCAGCAATTACTCGCCCTCACACGGCTAACCCTCGCACGGCCTGCCTTCGCCATGCTGGATCGAGTGACTGCCGCTCTCAAACCGGCGCAGGTCCGCCAGGCGCTCCGGCGTCTCAACGAGAACTCCATAACCTATATCACTTTCACCGAGGACGCTGAATCGCTAGAGCTGTACGATGCGCTGTTGGAGATCGACGCCGACGGTGCGTGGAGCTGGAGACGGACCGGCAAGGGTACAAGCGCCGACGCGGCCTGATCCTGCGACACTTCGGGCTTGCAACTTCACGACGTTGTTCACCCCGCCCGCGTTCGTCGCCGGATAAAAGGTTGTTCCTATTTCAAAGTGTAAGAAAAACTTGAAATTTAGGCCGTTGAAAGGATCATTTGCTCATTCGCCATAAAGTATCCGATGCTATCTGTCGTCGGCGCGGCTAGATGTGCGAGACAAAGGCTGGCGAGCAACTCTCCTTTTACTGGGCCTGCGATTTCGCGAGCAGATTCCGACTCTTACCGCCATACACACCGCTGAAACCATAGATTGAGATCTTCTTATGCCAAGCAAGAAAAAGCTTGTTGGCGGTTTGTTGGCGTAACATCCCGTGGGTGTTGAAAAAGTCCCTGCGACTAGAACGCCTTTTCACCTGCGAGCATGCCGCTGCGGGTTTTCTTGTCTCTGTTCGACTAGGTGGTGGCCGTCGCCAGAACTCGGTGTCGTCGGCTGACTAAGGAAGCGCACCAGTCGCTTGAGGTTGTTCTGAGCGACCGCTGCCAGGAAGAACTGGCTCGCGCACGAACTTGAGTCTCCGCAGACGCAAGCGCCGCAATCCGATCTGATTCTTCAGCTCCGCGAATAAGGCTTCCACCTTCTTTCTTTGCCGCTGTGCCTTGGCGAACTCTGGCGTGTTGATCCCAACTCCCGCGCACGTTGTCGTGCTCGGCTCGTTCTGGTGGCATTGCATAAGCGCCACCGGAAGGCAGCGCTGGCTGCATTGTGGTCGGAGCGAGCACGGGCCACACTTTTTGCGTGCTCCCGATAGTAGTTCGAAGCGCTCCGATTGCGATAAACTCGGCCACCATAGTTGCAGGAACTGGCCAGCAGGACAGATGATAGCGATTGTGTTCCGGTTCAGTAGCATAAAACGATCGGGACCGAAGTAGGGACATCCTCTTTCTGGTGAATACTGCTTCGCGGGTTCGCATATAGCGGAGTGATGATTACGATCGGCCAACCACTGCAAGAAGCTCCCCGTTCCCATACGTCGTGTCAGCCGCCACCTGATTCGGGCGCTCGTCCTTGCCGACTCGGTCGAAACGGGTGAGCATGTCTTGCGCGGCCACGGTTTCCTGACTCATGCGCGCCGCTGTGCCCTGCACTCCCACAATCACGCCAGCTTGCATTGTCCACCAGATAGTTGTCGTAGTAACCGAGGCGAGCCGGCGTATTGCCCTTGGTGGCATAGGTAGAATCGGGGTCGCGTGGTCCGATACCTTGTCTTGCTCATGCTACCGGTTCTTCCACCGGGTTCTGCTGTTCCAGCTCCTGCATGATACTGGCGCACGCTGTGATGGACCTGGGCTGCTTCTCCCAACTGCTCCCGTGGAATGCGGCTCTCCTTGGCTGCGTTCGCTTCCACGAAGCTGCCATCCACCGACAGGTGCTGGCCACTGCACCAGCCCCACTTCCACGCACTGCCGCACGATCTGTTCAAACAGCTCCTCGAACAGCTTCGATTCCTCAAACCGCCCATGACCGGTTCTTGGAAAATGTAGAGTGATGCGGGATCTCCTGATCGAAGCCCAGACCGCGTGAACCAGCGCCAGGCCACAGTGCATAGCGCAGTTCTTCCACCAGCCTTGTCGCTCGCTGCCGATGCCGTACAGGTAGCCGATCAAGAGAATGCGTAGCAGTAGCTCGGGATCAATCGACGGTCGTCCGGTCTCGCTGTAGCTGCCTTTCAGCTTGTTCGCGTAGCTGAAAGCAAAGCTGATTGTGCTTTTCGATGAGCCGCAGCAGGTCGGGTTCGTGCAGCGAACCTGATCTTCCAGGCGAAAATAGTCAGAACAACGCTTCGGAGCGGTCGTGCTTGCCCCATCATGACTAGCAAGCCTCCGAGAATGGCGATCCACTTCGCATGGGCAAGCATTCCTCCTTCTTATTTACCATGCTTCTGCCGCCATTCCGATCCCTAATCACAGTGACTTTTTCAACACCCACTCCCGATTACGCTCAAAACCCCCAAGCCAAGGCGAACGGACGGCGCAAAGTTGTGTAATGGCGTGTTCTCGACAGTTGACCTTCTGGCTCTTGTTCCACTCGCCGGGGGCTGGCGTTGGGGAGAAAAATAGGTAATTCACGGTATTGACTTACGCTTCGGACCGAGGGAGCATTGTGAGCCGCGCGGAGGACTGTCCCATGAAAGCTTCACCCCGGCCCCGTAAGACAGCAGACCTTTCCGAGTCAATCCAGCAGCAGCTCAGTATGTATGCGTTGGCCGCGAGCGCGGCTGGCGTTGGAGCGCTGTGCTTTGCGAAGCCGGCTGAAGCCAAGATCGTCTATACGCCGGCGCATCATGTGATCAATGCCAACCAAACTTACCGGCTCGACCTCAACCATGATGGAACTCCCGATTTTGAGCTGAAAAACGTTTTCAATACGTTCAGTGGGAATTCTGCTGGCTTCCTGTGGATACTGCCGCACGCGAGCGCGAACGAGGTCTGGGCGGCAGCACGAGCGCCGTATTGCGGAACGGGTCGAGTGTGTGCAGCCGCATTACCGAAGGGCAAGAGCGTAGGGCCAAAAGGATCGTTCCGTCAGGACTACCCAAATGGCGAAATCATGGTGGAAACTGGCGTTGTTAGTGGTCATTACGGTTCTTGGCTTAACGTGACCCGCTATCTCGGTGTGAAGTTTGTCATCAAAGGCAAGACCCACTACGGCTGGGCACGACTAGCGGTAAGTGCTCAACGATTCGTGGTTACCGCGACTCTCACCGGCTATGCCTACGAGACCATTCCTGGCAAGGCGATCATCGCAGGCGCGACGAAGGGGCCAGACGACGCCGAACCAACGGCAGCTCTCAGCAGCCACACTCCCGAACCAGTTACTCTGGGCGCGTTGGCGCTAGGAGCGCCGGGATTGTCGATCTGGCGGCGCGAGGAGCCAGCGGCCAGGACGCAGCAAAGCGACTGATCTTCATTTAGAACGATGGTTGGCGTTTATTATCCTGGGATAACGTCACTTGAGAAAACCACGCGTGTTGGCTCTCGATCCGAGAGGATCGAGAACTGAGCATTCTGGGAGAGGGCCTATGAACCGCCATTCCCGGCCCCGTAAGACAGCAAACCTTTCCGCGTCAATCCATCGCCATCTCAACATGTATGCGCTCGCAGCAAGCGCGGCGGGAGTGGGTGCGCTTGTGCTAGCTCAGCCAGCCGAGGGCAAGATCGTTTACACCCCCGCGAATGTGCACATTGCACGGAACGGCGGCCTGGTTCCTTTAGATCTTAACCACGATGGAACTCCCGATTTTGGGCTGAGCAACAAGTCGTTAGTCTCGAGCGCAACCGACATCACTCTGAAAGTCGTGCAGGAGGCGCCGTCGAACGAAATCTGGGGGAAAGGGCTGCCCTGCTACCCGGGGGTAATCTCGTGTGCTGCCGCGTTGCCCAAAGGCAGGAAGGTAGGGCCTAAAGGCCAGTTTCAACAGGATCCGAAGTCAGGTTTGTACATGGTCGCGCTCTTCCATGAAGGGGGTTGGTTGGGTTCATGGCAAAACGTGAAGCAAGCCTACCTCGGGCTGAAATTCAAGATCAATGGGAAATTCCACTACGGCTGGGCGCGGCTCAGCGTCAACGTCTTGAAAGGTCCCCCTAAGATTACCGCCACTCTGACCGGCTACGCTTACGAAAGCATCCCCGGCAAGGCGATCATCGCAGGCGCGACTAAGGGACCAGACGACGCCGAACCAACGGCAGCTCTCAGCAGCCACACTCCCGAACCAGTTACTCTGGGCGCGTTGGCGCTAGGAGCGCCAGGACTGTCGATCTGGCGGCGCGAGGAGGCAGTGGCCACGACGCAGTAAAGGAACTGATCTTCGTTTAGACCGATGTTGGCGCAAAATCGTCATTACGCTCATTGATCCCGTGGCCCAAGGGTTTTGAGTGTAACGGCTTGGTTTCGTCAGTGGGAATGACAAGCAGGATCGCCTGCAATCTTCCTAAGAAGAACTAGACTCTCTCAAGAACTGCGCTGGAGGGAAACTATGCTACGCAAACTGTGGTTCACGAAACGAAGCGCCACGCTGGCGCCTCTAATTCTTGGCCTATTGCTCGGTGCGGCATGGGCCCAAACCGAAACTGCGCTGTACAGTTTCAAGGGCCGCAGCGATGGGAAGTCTCCCTTGGCCGGGGTGGTCTTCGACCAGAAGGGGAACCTGTATGGTACGACGTCGGGCGGAGGGCTATACAATGAGGGCTGCTACGGCTACGACAGTACATGCGGTGTCGTATTTGAGATCACTCCAGAAGGCCAGGAGACAGTGCTCTACGCCTTCTGTGCGAAGGCCAACTGCACCGACGGAGACTATCCCTCAGACGCGCCAGTTTTCGACCAGAAGGGAAGCCTGTATGGTACGACTCTAAACGGCGGGGCCCACGGACAGGGAGTCGTATTCAAGCTCGCTCCAGACGGCAAGGAGACGGTGCTCCATAGCTTCTGTGCGAAGGGCGGGACCAACTGCACCGACGGGGCGTTACCCGCAGCGCCGCTAGTTTTCGACCAGAAGGGAAACCTGTATGGTACGACCGCTGGTGGCGGAGCCCACAGCTTCGGCGTCGTATTCAAACTCAGTCCGAAAGGCGTAGAGTCAGTCCTCTATAGTTTCTGTGCGAAGGGTGGGACCCACTGCACCGATGGGAGCGAGCCCTATGCAGGGCTGACCTTCGATCGGAGCGGAAATCTGTATGGGATGACTACCGTTGGCGGCAGCATCCACAGTTGCGGCTTGGGATGCGGTGACGGTGTCGTATTCAAGCTGACTCCAGAAGGCAAAGAGACCGTCCTCTACACCTTCTGCACGCTGGCCAACTGCGCTGACGGGTCAAGGTCCGGGGAGGGAGCCGGGGTCATTTTCGACCAGGAAGGAAACTTGTATGGGACGACTATCGTTGGTGGCCGCATAAAAAGCGAGTGCGTCTATGGATGCGGTGTCGTATTCAAGCTGACTCCAGAGGGCAAGGAGATAGTACTCTACAAGTTCTGTGCGCTGACCAACTGCACTGACGGGTGGGACCCCGATGCCGGGGTCATTTTCGACCAGAAAGGAAACCTGTACGGGACGACGGGCGGCGGCGGGTTCTACAATAACAAATACTGCCGCTACGGCGGCTGTGGCGTCGCATTCAAGCTCGCTCCAAACCGCAAGGAAACGGTGCTCCATACCTTCTGTGCGAAGGGCGGGACCAACTGCTCCGATGGGGCGAACCCGTCTGCCGGGATTATCTTCGACCGGAAGGGAAACCTGTATGGCACGACGGCCCTGGGAGGGGGCTACAGCAGCGGTGTCGTATTCAAGGTCACGCCATGATCCCACGTCTCACCGGTGGGGTGTGACGCTTCGCCAGTTCAGCGGAAGCGGAGTCGGGGGGCGGATGATCGTCTGATCTCCGCGATCACTTGCTTGCGTGGAATCCTCGGGAGCGCCTTCGCTAGCAGCTTTTGGGGATATCCTGAAGATCACTCCGCAACCAGTTGGCGCATCACAGGCGTCATTCCCGCCTCCTTCCGTACCACCGAACAAACTGCCATTACTTGCCTGAAGAAGCGAGGCGGCGAGATAAGAGCCATCGGCCTTACCGTCGAAGTTGTGAAGCACCGTGAATCCCCCGGCATGGGTCATTTGGAAGGCGGTTCCCCATCCTCCGGTTCCACCAATATAAGCGGTTCCGTAGAAGTCCCCATTGGTGCCTTGAATCACGCCTGCGTAAGGGATTGCGCCATCATTGCATATCCCGCTTTCGCAGAAGTTATGCATGGTAGTGAGCTTCCCATGCAAACTGATTTTGTAGATTGTGCCGCTGTGTTCCGTGCCCCCATTATCGGTTGTGCCATACAAGTTTCCGTCCTTACCTTGTGCCAGTAAGGCTTGCGGAATCGCGCCATCATTGCAATCGCTGGTTGCGCAGAAACGATATAGAGTCGTCAACCTGCCCGAGGGGGTAATCCTGAAGACGGAGCCACAGCCGTCCGCGGGGCACGTTGTACTGTTATGGTTTCCCCCCTCGGCCGTGGTTCCGTAGAAATTTCCATCCTTGGCCAGTGTCAAGCCGATGAAGGGGAATGAGCCGTCCGTGCAGCCGGTCTTGGAGCAGAAGTTATAAAGTGTCGTCAACCCGCCAGTGGCAGTAAATTTGAAAACTGTGCCGTTGCCGTTGGCGCCGCCCCCAATGGTTGTCCCATAAAAAGTTCCGTCACTAGTTTGCAGCAATGATGACTGAGGCTCGGCGCCGTCCGTGCAGTTGGCATTGGAGCAGAATGTATAAAGCAAGGTGAATTTGCCACCGGGCGAAATGTTAAAAATCGTGCCTTCTCCATTCTTTCCGCCCCCGCTGGTCGTGCCATAAAATTTACCATCAGCAGCTTGCATCAACCACGCTGGATTTATACCGTCGGCGCAACCGCTTTTCGGACAAAAGCTGTAAAGTACCTTGTAAGTGCCCTGTCTGGTTAATCGGTAAATCGTGCCGTCATCCGAAGCCCCGCCAAACACAGTGGCGCCGTAAAAATTGTGATCAGTAGCTTCGATAGGTGGACCAAACACTGATCTGCCATTGGTCTGCTTGAAAGCCACGATCGCTTTGAAAGTTTGGGCTTGCAATCCAATGGTGAAGACAGCACAGAGACAAAACATCCCACAAATCTTTCTGAACATCGAAACCCTCCGTAACACCGGATATTGTCGTGATCTCTTGGCGAAAGAGCAAGCCAGGGTCGGTTCGCCACCAGTTGGCACCTCGAGTTGCAGTGACTGGGAGCAGAGAGCATTCCCAAATTTTCTGCACACGGCTCCCGCTATGGCCCTGCCAATCTATATCACTAAAAGACGTTAGATCAGGCGATCGGTCTCAAGAAAATGTTGGGCAATGTGCTCTCCCTGGCAGATTATGTGCAAGTTGCTGCACTCTGGACTTGACTAAACAAATACGATGTAAAAGTAGTTCTGTAGGCCACCCGACTTGCATACCGCCCTGTCGGCCCTGTTTATTTTGACAGTTATCGTCTCTTCACGCTGAGCATACCCTTGAGAGTAAGTCTAAGAGGACAGTCGCATATGAGGCTGCGTCTGAATCATTTCAATTTCGTTCCGTGTCTGTTCGGCTTCGTGATCGCAATGTTGCTGGGAAATGTTCAAGCCCAGAAGGCATCTGTCCCAGCCGCGTTCTCGTTTGATGTGTACGGGGACTCGCGGTCGATGATGTACCTCCCGCACAAGGCCGACCAGGAAGCAGAAGCCCGCAAGCTCATGGTCGACATGTTCGAACTGGCAGTTCCGCCGGAGCTCGCGGCTGGGGTGGTCGTCGCGCGGACGCGTGAAGCGGAGACGCCATGATCGACGGATCCGGGACGCTGATGAACCAGCCCAATTACTGACTTAGACGGCGGCCGGGAGACTCGGCCCAGCCGCAAAGCCCCGCTCAAACCAAAGAACGGCTTGAATTGGCCACCCGCCATAGTCCGCCGGGGATCCTTTGCATATGTTCCGTCAAAAGTGACAGTTGTAGAGCCCCTAATCGTCGGTCATGCTGCCATTTTCGGCTCGCCTGATCGGTAAGCAGGAAACTACGGGGTTCACATTCCAACCCTCTTGGATAAAATTCCGGATGAGTATAAACCGATCGCCGCGCTCGGCATCGGTGGCTTCGTCGTGGTGTTTCTCGCCCTGTTCCACGGAGTGGGACTTCACTGGATCCTCCTCCAACAGAGGCGCGGCGAACGACGTCTGCGCGCGGGGCGGCCCCGTCTCATCGAGGCTTCGTTTCTATTTGGATGGGCTGTCTTCCTCATGCTCGATTTGCATCTTGTGGAAGTCCTAATTTGGGCCTTCGCCATCAAAAGCGCGGGTTTGGTCAAGCATGCCTACGACGCAATCTACTTCTGTGCCAATTGCTACACGACGCTGGGCTTGGGGAAGGTTGACGTCGAAGAACATTGGCGGATCATCAGCCCCATTATTGGCATCTCCGGATTGTTCACTTTCGCATGGACCACCAGTGCGCTGGTTGACGTTGTGGCTTCCAACAGGCGACTCTTCGAACAACTGGAGGACGAGCGCGAACAGGAAATGCACATGCGTTTCGCCCTGCGAAAAAAGGAATGGGACGCCCTGAAAACACAAAAAGACGCCGAGCAGCCGGAAAAGGAGAAGACCGGCAAGGCGGCCGCTGGATCCTCATTCATTCAGAAGCTCAAAATCTGGCGTGAAGAAAAGCACAGAGTGGCGGAACTCAGCAAGGAGAAAGTAACCGAGATCGAGGATCTCCGCCGGCAAGAGCGCCTGCACGAAAGAGAACTTGGGGCCAGCGCAGCCGAAAGCAGCCCCCAAGACAAGAAGCAGGAGTAAGGCTATTTGGCGGAAACCGTGTAGATATCTGTGCCGCAGGGAAGAAATGGTCGGGGGGGGTTGAAGCGGCATAGGAACCCATTCGCAGGATGAAATGCTGGCTACTCATCAGCGCTCTGATGCTCGCGACCCTCGCCAGCGCGCAAGGTCTCGATGTTCTTACTGATTGCCAGAGGGGCGCCACGATCCCCTTCAGTGTCGAAAATGAAGGGAACTCCCTCGCAGTGGCTCAAGAGACGACCGCCAGCGTGCCTAGCGTTGCCTCGAAAGCCGCTCCGAATCCCTGGGCACTCGTACTCACCACCAGCGGCTACATTGTGCCTGGCGGCCAATCCTATGTGTCTCCGGATTTCACCGCCGACCGCAACTGGCTGCACTTGGAAGCTCGTTACAATTACGAGGCTCATCGGACCGGGTCATTGTGGGTAGGCTACGACTTCAGCACTGGGAAGAAACTGGTGCTGGATCTGACGCCGATGGCCGGTGCCGTCTTTGGCAATCTGAACGGCGTCGCCCCCGGCTACTTGCTCACACTCACTTATAAGAAGCTGCAACTTTACAGTAGCGGTGAGTACGTATTCGACATACAGAAACGTAACGACAACTTTTTCTACAATTGGAACCAACTTACGTACTCGCCGCTGAAATGGCTGCAAGTGGGCCTGGTGTCGCAGCGAACCCGGGTCTACCACACAGGCCTCGACGTGCAGCGCGGGGCGCTCGTGGGTTTCACCTATAAGAAACTGACCTTCACCACCAACGTATTCAATTTTGGGTGGACCACGCCAACCGAGGTGCTGGCCCTTGGCCTGAGTTTCTGAGTGCGGATCGAGCACAAGCACCGCCTATGGGGAGCGCAGTTCCGTAACCTGAACAAACTTCGTTGTGCGAACAATTGAACATACGGTCTCGCTCCGCTCGGGCAAGATATAATGTCTCGTTGGCCTTTGGATTGTTGGTTTTTCTGGTAGCTGCCTGGTGGTTTTCTGCCTTGGGAACTTTTGCCTGGGGGGACCCGTATCTGAGGGTGTGCCCTTGGAGCTGGATGGGGTGGTGTATCGGGGCAGAGCAATCCGGCGATTATTTGCAAGGGATTCCGAGCTGAGTCGTTCCAGAAGCTGACGAGGGACGCACGATCGCCTGATTTACGAACGTCTGATTCATGAGCACCTGATCTATGAAGACTTGTTTATGAAGACATGTTTATGAAGACATGGAAAAAAGTTGCGATTGGGGCTGGGGCGGTGGTTGTGGTTGCCGCCATCGCGGGGATTGCGGTTTATCAGAGCCACAAGAATGTGGTTACGGTACAGACCGGCAAGGCACAGCGGATGGATCTGGTGGCGGTGGTGAGCGCGTCCGGTGAAATCAAGCCGAAGACTTACGTGAATATTGGCGCCAACGCTTTCGGCAAGATTACCAAGCTGTACGTTAAAGAAGGCGATCAGGTGAAGCGTGGCCAGATGCTGGTGCAGCTGGAGAACGTGCAATCCGCGGCGGATATGGACGCGATGCAAGCTTCGCTCGATGCGGCGCGCACGGATGCGGTGGCGGCGGAGGCTGGGCTTAATACCTCGGTGGCCGATCTCAACCGGGCGAAGTCAGATGCGGAACGCTCGGACCTTGATTGGACCCGCGCGCAAGGTCTCTATAAAGACGCGTTGATCTCGAAGTCGGATTACGACATGCAGAAGGCGAATCACCAGACGGCTGTGGCCGGATTGGCGCAGGCCCAAGCGCGAGTGGCCCAGGCGAAGGCACAGAAAGAATCGGCGGATGGGCGCATTGGACAGGCCAGTGCCAACCTGACTCACGCGACCGATGTCCTGAAGAAGACGACTTATCAGGCTCCGTTCGACGGAGTGATCACGAATTTGCCGGTGCGCGAAGGCGAGACGGTAGTCATCGGAATCCAGAATGCTCCGGGCAGCACGCTGATGACGCTGGCGGATCTGTCGGTGATTACGGCTGAGGTTAAAGTGGATGAGACTGACATCGTGAACGTGCAGATGGGCCAGGCCGCACAGGTGACGATTGATGCGATTCCGAAGAAGACGTTCAAGGCGGTGGTGACCCAGATTGGGGATAACGCGATTGTGCGCTCGACGGGCGTGTCGACCTCGCAACAGATATCGACCAGCCAGGAGGCGAAAGATTTTAAAGTGGTGGTGACGTTGCAGGATCCGCCGGAGGACTTGCGTCCCGGTCTTTCCGCTACGGCGAAGATCACGACCGCAACCCGAGGCAGCGCGCTGACGATTCCGATTCAAGCGTTGACCATTCGCCGTCAGTCAGATCTGGTCCCGAAGGATGAAAAGGGTGCGGTGCAGGCGGCAGCGCCGGCGAAGGATCCGTCGAAAGATAAAGAGGAGATCCAGGGCGTATTTATCCTGCGCAACCATAAAGCCGAATTTGTGCCTGTGGATACAGGGATCGCAGGCACAACCGATATCGAAGTGATGAAGGGACTTAAAGAGGGTGACGAAATCGTGACCGGGAGTTACAAAGTATTGCGCACACTGCGTCCGGGCAGTAGCGTGAAGGTGGACAACGCCGCGCCCAAGAAGGAAGAAGACGACAGCAGTTCCTAGAGCGGTCTAACCTTCGCGCCCATGGAGCGTCCAATGGAGAGCCGGCGAAGCGAGCAAAGATCGGAGCGCGGGCAAGTGTCCGAAGAGGAAACGGAGAAAAGCATGGCTACCGCAGAAGTAATCAACATCGCGCAACCCGTAGTGTCGTTCTCGCCCGAAAATTTCATGATCAGCACGCAGGATTTATGGAAGACCTACGACATGGGTTCGGAGCAGCAGGTGCATGCGCTGCGAGGTGTGAATTTAAACATCCGCCGCAATGAGTATGTGGCAATTATGGGGCCGAGCGGGTCGGGGAAGTCTACTTTGATGAACCTGATTGGGTGTTTGGATACGCCTAGTAAGGGACAGTATTGGCTGAACAATCAGCAGGTCAGCGAACTGGATGATGATGAGCTGGCGCGCATCCGGAACAAGGAAATTGGATTTGTGTTTCAGACTTTTAATTTGCTGGCGCGGGCGACTGCTTTGCACAATGTGGAGCTGCCGTTGATTTACGCGGGCGTTCCGGCGGAAGAGCGGGCGGAGCGGGCGAAAGGGGCGCTGGCGTCGGTGGGCATGGAGCAGCGCATGATGCACAAGCCCAACGAGCTTTCTGGCGGCCAGAGGCAGAGAGTCGCGATTGCCCGGGCGCTGGTGAATCGTCCGTCGATTATTCTGGCTGACGAACCGACCGGGAATTTGGATTCGCAGACGGGAAACGAAATTATGGCCCTGATGGATCGCCTGCAAGCGCAGGGGAACACGATCGTCCTGGTGACCCACGAGCACGACATTGCGGAATACGCGCATCGCGTGGTTTATATCAAGGATGGAGTGGTGGAGAAGGACGAAGTGAAGCGGTAGCATTCAGCATTCAGCATTCAGCAATCAGAACCGCCCAGCCTTATGGTTGGGCGTTTGCTTTTGGATTTCACGACTGAGCGGGTTGGCTTGGCGGGTGTCCCCGCCCGTCCTCCCGCCGCTAACCCGCGTGGTAAACCCGCTTCATACTTGTATTGTGGCCTGCTTGCGCTACAATGCCTGTTCTTGAAAATGGGCCCCGTCGGGGTGCCGTTTTCGGGTATCTTGCTGAAATTCCGATGGTATTGATGAAGAATTTGGTTTGCCGTGCTGCGGCAAAACGGGGCTACACCGGGTACTATGTTCGGTCACGAGTAACGGCGTCACATCGAACGATTTGGCTTGGGAGGAGAAAGACCATGAGATTGCGAATGTTCCTGGCTGCTTTGGTTGTTCTGTTGGCAACGGCAGTGGTTGCCCAGACGTTCCGCGGAACCATATTGGGGACGGTGACGGATGCTTCGGGGGCGGTCATTTCCGGAGCCTCAGTAAAGATCCATAACGTGAACACCGGACAGGATCGAACCGCTCAGACCAGTGCGGACGGCAGCTATGCGGTGTCCGAACTGCAAGTCGGGACCTATACGGTCACCGTCTCGCAAAACGGATTCCAAACCTCCGTGACCAGCAATGTGACCGTTGACGTGGCTGTCGAGCGCCGCGTGGATGTCGCGCTCAAGCCCGGAGAAGTGACGGTGCAGGTGCAAGTCTCGGGCGAGAGCCTGCCTCAGGTAGAAACCACGACGAACGATCTAGGCGGCGTGCTTACTGCTAAGAACGTAGAAAACCTTCCAGTGAATGGCCGGGACTATACCAAGCTGATTTACCTCAATCCCGGCGTGGCCGGGTCCCCGGATCAGATTTCGGATTCTCCGGGATCGTTCGGTGAATTCTCGATGAACGGCGCTCGCGGGCGATCGAACAACTATCTGCTGGATGGAACCGATATGAACGACGGTTACCGCAACGATCCGGCGATCAATGAGGCGGGCGTTTTCGGTACTCCGTCGACAATTTTGCCGATCGACGCCGTGGCCGAAGTGAATGTGATTTCGAACTTTCAGCCGGAGTACGGGCGCAATGCCGGCGCGGTAGTGAACATCGTCACCAAAAGCGGAAGCAATGCTTTGCATGGAACTGCAGTCGAATACTTCCGCAATGATGCACTGGATGCGCGTAACTATTTCAACCTAGCAAGCGAACCCAAGGCGCCCTTCCACAATAATCAGTACGGCGGTTCTCTGGGTGGTCCGATCATCAAGAACAAGACGTTCTTTTATGCCGACTATGAAGGCCAGCAAGAGCCGGTCGGAGTGGTCACATTGGCTTGCGTGCCCGATCCCGCGCAGATCGCGGCGGACAAGGCTTTCATTACATCCAACCCTCTTATTTTTGGCCCTAACGCTCTCAATCCGGTGACTGCTGCTTTGCTGGCGCGCAATCCTTGGCCTGCGCCGAACATTCCCGGAACCTTTGGCGGCTCGTTGGTTTCACCCAATGGACCTGAGGAAAGCGGCTGTCCGAATGGACCGAACAGTTCCGTGGTTTCGCCGTCATTCAACCGCCTGACCAGTTTTATCGGGAAGGTCGACCACAACTTCAATGCCAACAACGTGCTTACGGGCCGGTATTTCTTCGGTGATAGCGTCCAGTCGTTCCCATTGGCCCTCACAGCGACGGGTGGGCAATTGCCGGGATTCAACACCTACACCCCCACGCGAGTGCAGTTGGTCTCCCTCTCTTACGTACACACAATCGGATCGAACAAAGTTAACGAGTTGCGTTACGGATGGAACCGCTTCGCGGAGGGCTTCTTCCCTGCAGATCAGAGTTTTGCGCCAAGCTCGATTGGACTCAATACCGGAACCGGTCCTGCCGACCAGGGTCTGCCTATTATTTTGATGGGCAGCTTTGCCCAACTGGGCGCGACCAGCAGCGTCCCGCGACACCGGGTCGATAGCAACAATCAAGTGCTCGACAATTTCTCCTGGAAGTCGGGAAGACATGATTTCAAGTTTGGCGCGGATTTCCATCGCACTACGGTGCAGCAGTATTTCGATAAGTACTTCCGTGGAAGGCTGGAGTTCGAAGGCCACCAGGCGTGCCAGGGTCTGGCCTGCACCGACACTGGGCCGCTTACTGATTTATTACTTGGCTACGTAAGCAGTGGTTTCCAATATTTCGGGGACTCGACCCGCCATACCTTCGAAAACAATTTTGGCTTTTACTTCCAGGATAGTTTCCGGGCCACGCCGCGGTTGACGTTCAACTACGGACTGCGCTGGGACTATTTTGGTGTGGTGGGCGAAAAGAACAATCTGCTGAGCAACATCACGAGCGAGGCGCCGAATCCTGCGGGTACCGGAACGTTCACGCTCACGCAAGTAGGTCAGCCTGGGTTGAGCGGCCTGTACAATCCGGACAAGACGAACTTTGCCCCGCGCGTCAGCCTGGCATGGGACATGACAGGAAAAGGGAAGTCGGTGATCCGCGCTGGGTACGGGATCTTCTTCGACTCTTTCTCCCAGGATATGGCCCTGGGCCACTTGCCGTACTCGCCTTTCTTTGATCCCGGACCGGCTTACAACAACATCGGGCCAGCGCCAATTCTCTCAACGAGTGCGGTAGGAGGAACTATCGTCCCCGGCAGTCCGGTATATGCGCCTTCGACTACTTGCAGTTTTGAGTGCGATGCTTTCGGTTTCGACCGCCACATTAAGACTCCGTATATGGAGAACTTCAACCTGAACTTCCAGCAGCAGATCACCAGCAAGACGGTGCTGCAGATCGGGTATGTGGGATCGCAAGGGCACAAGTTGTGGAGGTTCTTTGATATCAGTCAGCCGAGTCAAGCGGAGATCACAGCTGGGGATATCGCTTTCGCGCAGGCAAACACCACCACCACCATCCCTCCAGTTCCCTGTTTCCCAGCGGGTGGGCCAGGCTGCATCCCCAGCTATGGCGTACCTCGCCCGTTTGGGAGCAATCCTTATGACGCGTTCTACGTGCTTCAGGAAAATTCCAGCGGACAGTCCAATTACAACTCGCTGCAGACCAGCTTCCGGGTGAACGGATGGCATGGAGTTACATCGATGGTGAATTATGTGTGGTCGAGGTCGATGGACAATTCGAGCGACGGCGAGGACTTTGAGCCCAACGCGGCGCAGCCGAATGACAGCACTCGTCCTCAGCTCGAATATGGACCCTCGAACTTCAACGTGCCCAATCGCTTCACCTGGATTTTTGCCTACGACCTGCCCACCATGGGCGGGAACTGGAAGCGGTTGAAAAATGGCTGGGGCATGAACAGCTCGGTGACGCTGCAGAGCGGGCAGCCATTCCAGCTCAACTACAATTTCGAGGATGATTTCAGCGGCAGCGGCACCGGTTTCGACCGGCCAGATGTGGTCGGGCCCATCAAGTACAATCCCAGCACACCCCTCAATTACCTAGATATGAGCTCGTTTGCAATCCCATGCACGCTGACCGCCTATGCGATAGCCAATGGGGCTACCGGATCGGCACAAGACTGCGTACCGGGCACGCGGCACTTCGGGGATGAAGGCCGCGATTCGTTGCATGGTCCGACATTCAAAGAGTGGGACCTGGCGATCTATAAGACCACTGCGATTACGGAACGATTAAACGTGCAATTGCGTGCCGAATTCATGAATGTCCTCAACCATCCGAACTTCGCCAATCCTTTCTTGCCGGCGTTCATCGCGGATGCGGGGGCGGGCGGGTTCCACATCGTTAATGGTCGCGAAGTTGCCGGCTCCGGTGGTGGTTATCCGATTACCGCGACTGGCGACGTTGGCATTGGCAATCCATTTCTTGGCGGCGGCGGACCACGGGGTATTCAGTTGGCGGCTAGGTTTACGTTCTAAGTTTGCGAGTTGTTTGAGGCTCCTCCTGCGGGAGGAGCCTTTTTCTTGCGCGCGTTACTGCGGTGGCTGCACTTCTCCGACGGGAATGATTTTGGTGTCGGTGCGGAATTTTTTGTAATCGCGGTAGGTGATGTCGTCCTCGACGTCGAAGTTCTTCAACAGAGCAAGGCGCACGTCGATTTTTACAGCGATGTGTTGCGGCAGCCAGACTTCGTCGTTGATTCGGGTTTGCTCGATGATGATGCGCGAGCCTTTGTGGACGCGGGCGAGGAACAGGCCGAAGGAAACAGTGTCGATGCACTGGATGTCGAGTTTTTTCCATTGCGCTTCGTCTTTATCGATCCACGCACGGAAGCGGAATTTGGGCAGAATTTTGGCTTCTTTCAGGTGGGGCTCGTAACCTGGGCGCGGTTCACCGTCGATGACGTAAGTATCACGACCGGAAAGTGAATCGATACCCACGAAGGTGAAGTTATAGGCGTCGGCCACTTCGCGTACGAACTGGCGGTTCTGTTCGCGGTCTTTTTCTTCTTTTTTCTCGCGCTTGTCGCGCTCTTCTTCGGACTCATTCTTACGCTTGTCGATCACCTTCTGGATTTTTTCTTCTTCTTTCTTGGCGTCTTTCTCGGGGAGTGGTTTGTCGTCTTTCGCGATCAGGCGTTCGACCTGTTCGCCGTAGATCTCCAGTACCTCGGAAGTTTTCGTTTCCGTGGACTTTACCTGGCCTTTGCCATCGAGATGATGCTGTTCCTCGCGCTGGATGTAAGTGTAGTCGCGCTGGCGCTTGTCGTTTTCCATGTCATTGGACGCGGTCTGGCGAATGAGGTCGCGGATCTGATCCTGGGAGAGCGACGGCGCGGGGTTGTCCTGGGCGAGGGCGCAGCCCAACGTGAGAACAAGGACGAGAGCGGGCCTGACGAGCATGCTCATGTTACGTGATTAGAGTGTGGCGGGTTCCGGGCGTTGCGCCCTTATTTTTCAGGGGCAGGAACCCTCTGAAGTCAAAAGCTCTCAATCGCAGAGGTCGCGGATAACGGCCGCGGATGAAGCTGAGGTTTTACTTTTCGGCGCGGCCGAGGCAGCCAGCGCGGAAGGAGCGGTCGTCGAGGCGATGCAGACGTTTGGCCATGCCGGGGCGTAGCAGTGAATGATGGCGGATGGTAAATAGATACTCGGCGATGAACCATAAGTGTTCGTTGGTGGTCATCCAGTCGCGGGGGTCAAAGCGAGTCAGATTTACCGGGCGCGAGAAAGTTCGTAGCGAGCGCTCGCGGCGGAGATTGAAGTAGACATCGAAATAACTCAGGGCGAGTTCGCGCAGAGTGCGGTAGACAGGCTCGCGATAGCGGCATCCGGTGTAATTGGAATTGGCGATGGCGCCCCAGTGGCCGTTGATGCGGTAGACGGCGACGACATGGTCGGTGTCATGTTCGGCTTCGAGGTCGATGACCAGCGGAGGATATCCGATGGCTCGCAGGGCGGCGGCGGCCAGGGTCGCGCCTTCGAAGCAGTGCGACGTATTTTCACGCAGGACGCGGCGCGGGGACCAGGCAGTGTCGGCCAGATGGTAAGGCATGTCGTCGAGAAAGCGCTGGATTCCGTGAGGAGTTTTGAGGCTGCGAAGTTTGCGAAGTTCGGCCGGAGTGAAATTATCCATTCTCGAATGCAGTTTATCGCGAGAAGTGGATGAGAGCGTTAACAACTTAAGGACACGTGGGGACAAACGCCATCAGCTGTCCCCAAGTAATAGGGCCGGGTTGGACACCCGGCCCACACACGCATTGCGGTTCTTATCGTCCGGCTAATGCTGGTTCGGGATGGCTCTGGAACGCTTTAAGGCGCTGGTTGATTTCATCCCAGTTCACCACGTTCCACCACGCCGCCAGATATTCGGGGCGGCGATTGTTGTATTTCAGGTAGTAGGCATGTTCCCAGACGTCGTTGCCGAAAATGGGGAACAAGCCTTGCGAGATGGGGCTGTCCTGGTTGGGCGTGCTGATGATTTGCACCTCGCCGCCGGGTTTGCCGGCCAGCCAGACCCATCCGCTGCCGAATTGTTTGACACCGGCTTCGTTGAACTTGGTCTGGAAATCTTTGAAATTGCCGAAAGTTTTGTTGATGACTTCGGAGATCGCGCCGCTGGGATCGCCTCCGCCCTTGGGCTTCATGATCTTCCAGAACATCGTGTGATTTACATGTCCGCCGCCGTTATTGCGAACGGCGCCGCGGATGTCCTCGGGAATGGCATTGAGGTCGCGGATCAGGTCCTCAGCACTCTTTGATTGCAGGTTGGGATATTTTTCGAGAGCCGCGTTCAGATTCTTTACATAGGCCCCATGATGCATATCGTGATGCAGTTTCATGGTCTGAGCATCGATGGTCGGTTCCAGAGCCGAATAGTCATACGGTAGATCGGGTAGCTGATGCGCCATTTTTATTCCTCCTTGGCTTACTAAGGGTGATCAGGTTAGGGTAAACGATGCACACCTAGTGATTCTAACGCAATTGGAGGCGCGGCGGATTATGAGGGCGCGCGGCCAAGTGCTTATTGCCTCCGGTGGTACATACACGTTCTTTGATTGAGCCGCCGCCGCACTTCTAGGAGAATCAAAGACACTCGCAGGCTCTGCAGAACTGGAGGGGACGTGCACTCGCGACGCGTGCTTGCCGCAGCACTGGTCATCTGCTTCTTCGCCTTCTTTTTTGGCTGGACAGCGTTGGCCCAGGCGAAAGACCTTGCGCTCATTTCCAATAAATCGAATGAAGTAGTGGCGGTCACATTGCCCGAACTGGTGAAGGTATGCAAGGGCCAGGTGAGCCGCTGGCCGGATGGCAAGCCGGTGAGCTTCGTCACTCGCGATCCGACGGCGCCGGAAATGAGGCTGCTGCTCGAGAAAGTTTATGGCATGTCGAAGGACGAAGTGAAAGCTACGATCGCGAGCGCGAATCACAGCCGGGCGAATCATCCGGCCATTGTGGTGGTGGACACGGACGAAGCGGTGGTGAAGAAAGTAGAATCTATTCCCGGCGCTGTCGGATTAGTGGATGTGTATTCGATCAGCGGCTCGGTTACCGTATTAAAGGTTGGTGGAAAGTTGCCGCTGGAGCCCGGGTATCCGTTGCACGGGAACTAGAGTCGGCAGCTTTTCGGGAACGACCGAGCGGAGGTTTTTATCTCCAATTCGAAACCGGCTAAACATAGTGCACGGCGATTTCCGCGCTATCAGGTCGACATGCGGATCGTAGTGCAGATCTTTCGTTCGGGAGAGACGACATCGCTATGGGGGCGTTCGAATGAGTTGGGCGAGGACGGCGTTGGGGGAACGCTGACCGGGGAATTGGAGGTTGGCGAAGTTGTCTCCATGGAACTGTCTTTGCCGTTGGCGGCGTATCCGCTGAAGCTTCGTGCGCTGGTACGCTACCGCATCGGATTGCTTCACGGTTTTGAATTTCTCGCAGTCAACGAACAGCAGCGGGATGTGCTCCGCCGGGTTTGTGAAATGTTGGCAACGGGCCAGTAGCAGCGGCTTTCGGTGCTTCTTTCATTCTGGAATTACCTCCGTAACTTTCGAGTAACTGTTGCGTCCTCTAACATCTGAATCGGCTCTGGTTTTGAACCGAGGGGGATGCGAATGGGTGACCAAATCACCCAGCCAGCGACGTTGGCTGAGCTTGCACGCGCGAAGTTTCTCAGAGAGGCTCTGCAACGCCGCACGCTGGTAGTCCCCGGCCAAGCCGAGACCATCACTGCAAGCACGGAAACGATCACGCCCAGCTTTGCTCCCGATAGCCCCGAATTACAAAGAGCCTACCTCGAGCAATTAGTCGAATGCGCGCCGGAGGCCATCAGTATTCTGGATCCGGACTACCGGATTACGCGCCTCAATGGCGAGTTCACGCGGATTTTTGGTTTCGGGCCGGCGGAAGCTCTAGGGCAGCGCATTGACTCGCTCATCGTGCCGCCCGACCGCAGCGCGGAGACCCGCTGGATTGGCGAGTTGCTCGTCAAAGGGCAGAAAGTTGTCCTCGAAACCAAGCGGCAGCGGAAGGATGGAACGCTGCTGGATGTTTTTATTTCGACTGCTCCCATCATGAACGAGGGCAAGCAGGTGGCGATGTGCGTTCTGTATCGTGACATCACGGAACAGAAACGGACGGAGGCGCTGCATTCGGCGCTGCACCGCATCACCGAAGAAACCAGCACAGCGGACGACCTGCCGCAGTTCTACGATGCGGTTCACGAAATTGTGGGCGAGCTGATGTATGCCCGCAACTTCTACATTGCGATCTACGATCCACTGACCCAGCTACTGAACTTTGCTTATTTCGAGGACGAGACGGATTCCAGGCCGGCACCGAGGAGGCTGGGCAAAGGTCTGACTGAGTATGTGCTGCGAAGCGGCGAGCCGCTGTTGTGTACGCCTGAGGTTTTTGACGGTCTGGCGAGGCAGAAAGAAGTCGAGTCGATCGGCGCTCCGTCGCTGGACTGGCTGGGGGTTCCGCTGAAAGCCGGAAGCAATACTTTTGGAGTGGTGGTGGTGCAGAGCTACAGCGCAAATGTGCGCTTTGGTGAGAAGGAGAAAGAGATTCTGACCTTCGTCTCGCAACAACTCGCCGGCGCAATTGAATATAAGCGCAACGAGGACGCGCTGCGACGTTCTGAAGCGCGCTACCGCTCACTGGTACAGAGCGCGGTTTACGGTATTTATCGATCCAGCCTGGAAGGCAGATTCTTCGACGTGAATCCTGCCTTGATCACCATGCTTGGTTACGATTCGGCAGAAGAGCTTCTCGCCTTGGATCCGAAATCGGATGTCTTTCTCGATCCCAGCGAACAGGAACGGGTAATGCGTGAATTCCAACGCGGCGCGCGATTGGATCACATGGAAGTCCGCTGGAAGCGCAAAGACGCAAGCGCGATCACCGTGCGCTTGAGCGGCCGCGTAGTGAACAACCCGGAGGAAACTGCCGAGGTTGTGGAAATTATCGCGGAGGATATTACGGAACGGCGGGTGCTGGAGAACCAGTTCCGCCAGGCGCAGAAGATGGAAGCCGTGGGACGTTTGGCAGGAGGGGTGGCCCACGATTTCAACAATCTGCTGATGGTCATTAGCGGTTACGCGGAAGTTCTTCTGGAGCAGACCAGGAAAGGCAATCCGCTATATCCAAAGATCGAGGCAATCCACCAGGCAGCCGATCGGGCCACAAATTTGACGCACCAGCTTTTGGCTTTCAGCCGCAAACAGCTTTTGGAACTAAAAGTGGTGGATTTGAACATCATCATCGAGGACATGGAGCGCCTGTTGCGTCCGCTGATCGGAGAAAACATCGAGTTGCAAACTCACCTCGCGCCCGACCTCGGCCGGACTCGCGCGGACGCGGGTCAGATCGAGCAAGTCCTCATGAATCTGGTGGTCAATTCCAAAGACGCGATGCCGCAAGGCGGAAAAATTACCATTCAGACTGCTAACGCGAGCTTGAACAATGAGGATCTTCGGCGCGAATACACCTACATCCAACCCGGCTCCTACGTCGTACTTTCAGTCACCGACACTGGCGAGGGCATGGACAAAGAAACCCAGTTGCGCATCTTCGAGCCTTTTTTCACCACCAAGGAAAAAGGAAAGGGCACGGGCCTTGGGCTTTCGACGGTATACGGCATCATCAAGCAGAGTCGCGGTTATGTCCTGGTCGAGAGCGAGCCAGAACAGGGGACGACGTTTCGGATTTACTTGCCGCGAGTCGAAGATGCGCTCGAGCCAACAAGCGCTGTGGGCGCGGCTCGAACCCACGCGGGCGGTTCGGAAACCGTGTTGCTGGTCGAGGACGAAGAATCCGTGCGCCAGTTAGTCCGCGAAACATTGGAGTCGAAAGGGTACAAAGTTCTTGAGGCTGAAAATGGAGAGGCGGCGTTGCAGATCGTTGCCACACATTCCGGCAAAATCGACATGCTGATCACCGATGTCGTAATGCCAGGAATGAGTGGCCGCGAGCTATCCGCGCGGTTGTGCGCGTCGTGTCCGCAAACCAAGGTGCTCTACCTCTCGGGATACACCGAAGACGCCATCGTGCACGAGGGCGTGGTCGATCCCGATACTGCTTTCCTGCAGAAGCCATTTACCCTGCAAATGCTATCTCGCAAAGTGCGGGAAGTTCTCAGCGAGGGCAGCTCTTGAGGACGTAGCAAGCTACGTCTTCTCTTTCCTCTTTCCAGCAAAGAGCGCAGGTTTGCAACTTTTCCGGCCATCGTGAGTCCTATTGGACAGTGTGCCGAGCCGGCCGGCAATCCAAGGCCGGGTGATTCTCGTACACTTAAAGTAAGGACGTTCCATGCTGATCAAGAAGCCAGCGGATATTCCGTCGTCGGAAATCACGCCGAAAAGTTTGTACTTGAACCGTCGCGCGTTTCTTGCGGGAGCAGCCGCTGCGGGAGCCGCGGGAATCGCGGGCACAAGCCTGCGTGACTTGGTCTCTCCTTCGATGGCCGTGTACGCCGACGCCAAGATCGACGGCATCAAGAAAAGTTCATTCTCGACCAACGAGACCGTCACGCCCTACAAAGACGTCACCAATTACAACAATTATTACGAATTCTCGACCGACAAATATGAGCCCGCAGACCTGGCTAAGAAGTTCAAAACGCGGCCGTGGACAGTAACCATCGACGGAGCGGTCGAGAAGAAGCAAGTCCTCGACGTCGATGCAATTATCAAAATGGCTGCGCCCGAGGAACGAATCTACCGCCATCGCTGCGTCGAGGGCTGGTCGATTGTGGTGCCGTGGGTGGGCTTCTCGCTGAGCGAACTAATCAACAAAGCCAAGCCGACCAGCAAAGCGAAATTCGTCGAGTTCACGACCCTGCTGGATGCGCAACAGATGCCCGGCCAGCGCGGCCACGTGCTCGACTGGCCCTACGTCGAAGGCCTGCGTATGGACGAAGCCATGCATCCATTAGCTCTGCTCTGCTTCGGCATGTACGGCGAGGCGCTGCCCAACCAGGACGGCGCTCCGCTGCGCCTCGTGGTGCCGTGGAAGTATGGCTTCAAAAGTGGCAAGGCGATTGTGCGTATTCGGTTCACCGACAGCCAGCCTCAGACTACGTGGGCCGAAATGGCTCCGCGCGAGTATGGCTTCTATGCGAACGTGAATCCGAATGTGGACCATCCCCGCTGGAGTCAGGCCAAAGAACGGCGCCTCGGCGAATTTCTGAAGCGTCCGACGCTCATGTTCAACGGCTACGATCAGGTGGCCAGCTTGTACAGCGGCATGGATCTGAAAAAGAATTTCTGAGTCGTCCTGGGTCAACCAGGCAAAACACAAGCGGTTCGTATCAGGATATGGCTTAGCCATATCGTTGCTGCAGTCGAGTGATACCGGCTTTAGCCACCACGGAGAGTCTCGAATCTTCAGGCTGCGGCTGAGCCCTAGCTGCTCTTATGACTGAACGATATGCCTGAAGGCATATCCCGATACGGATCGTCGGTGCTTTTAGAATGATTGTTGGCATTTTGCAGAGATATCTCTCGATGACAATTCACGTAAGAGAATGCAAACTAGCAAACAACTGACCGTCACATGATTCGCTGGTTCAAACCTGTAGTCTTTCTCGCGTGCCTGATCCCGCTGGCCCTCCTCGGATGGAAAGCCTACAGCGGCGGCCTGGGGGCCAATCCGATCGAAGTCATCACCCACGCCACCGGCGACTGGACTCTGCGGTTCCTGCTCATCACATTGTCGGTCACGCCGATTCGTAAGCTGACTGGGCAGCTTTGGCTGATCCGCTGCCGCCGTATGTTTGGACTCTTCGCGTTCTTCTACGGCACACTGCATTTCCTGACCTATATCTGGCTGGACAAATTCTTCGACCTGCACGAGATGCTTCACGACATTGCAAAACGCCGCTTCATCACCGTAGGATTCGCCGGATTTGTTTTGCTCATCCCGTTGGCACTCACTTCAACTAAGGGATGGATCCGGCGTCTGGGCGGGAAACGCTGGCAAGCGTTGCATCGCTTGATCTATTTCAGCGCGATCGCGGGAGTCATTCATTACTGGTGGCTGGTGAAGGCCGACATTCACAAGCCGCTCGAGTACGGAGCTATTCTCGCGGTGCTGCTGGGATACCGGATCGCGGTGTGGGCTGGCCCGAAGCTTTCGGCGGACAAAGCGAAATCTCTGCGCCAACCCCGGCTAGGAGTGCCAGAAGGATAAGACAACGCAGTCTCGTGATCGGGTGTTCCTAGCTTGCCCATCAGCTTTATGCGCGCACGCCCTACTTGAACTGCAGATGCAGTTGGCGCAGCCCGATCTGGGCAGCGACAGTGCCCGCGTTTAATACAACGATGCGTACTACGTAATCGCCGTTGGCTCCAGTGGGCAAGCCCTGCCAGCTACTCGAGGTGAGTTCGTTGGGCGTGGTCACGGGAACCTCTCCCGACAGCGGGAACCAGTTTGTCCCGTCAGGCGTGTACTCGGCTTCAGCATAGCTGCCGCTCGGCAGCGCGGCTGGCCCGATCGTGGCAACGCAACGGACTGAGATCGCATTGGTCATGTCAATCTGATTGCGATCGGAGGTGCCCGCGACTTCAACCGTTCCCGCACCCGCTTTGTACCCGGTCCCATAATAGAAGCTGTAATCGGACGGAGCGGCCATGGTTCCAGCTGGCCCCTGTGGACCGGCCGGACCCTGCACTCCAGCGACTCCCGCGGGTCCGACCGCTCCGGTCGCTCCCGCGGTTCCTGCCGCCCCCGCCGCGCCTTGCGGACCCACCGGTCCGACCGCTCCGGTCACGCCGATTGGTCCGATTGCTCCTGTGATTCCTGTCGGTCCCGTCACTCCTTGTGGACCAATTGGTCCGACCGCTCCGGTCAGACCAGTGGCTCCTGGAGCTCCCGTGATTCCTTGCGGGCCAACGGGACCGGCTGCTCCTTGCAGACCCGCTGGTCCAACCGCTCCGGCCGGACCGACCCCTCCTTGTGGACCTGCGGTTCCGGTCGCTCCCGTCGTTCCTGTGGCACCGGTCGCTCCCGCCGGGCCAATCGGTCCCGTCGGCCCTTGTGGCCCCGCCGCGCCCGGCGCTCCTGTCGCTCCTTGAGAGCCGGCTGCTCCCGCTGCCCCTTGTGGCCCTTGTGGCCCCATCAGCGTGTGATAACTGTTTCCGTTGTCCGATTCAACGATCATGCCGCTGGCAACCGACAGCGTGTACTGGCCGGCTGCCGGGGCGAGCACAGGCAAGCCAAGATCCACCAAAGTAATCGCCGATTGCGTGTTGTTTCCGCTCTGCGGTTGCACGCTTAACGGCCCACTACAATTCGTGCCCGGAGTGCCCGTGGCACATTGTGCCCAGGAGATTCCGGACAGCAGACTCAGCATCACCGCCAACCGACAATTCTTCATTTCATCTCCTGATTTCTTTACGGGACCACGGCTACAGTCTCGTTGCTGTAGCCACTTTCCTGGTTACTGCTCACCGCCGTGGTGACGTAGTAGAGGGTTTGCTTGTGAGTTACTTGCAGGTCGGTATAATTCGTCGTCTGGATTCCCGCGGCAATTTTTGCGTAGGGGCCACCCTCTGTGGTCCCGCGATAGATGGAATAACTGGCCGCGCCCTGACTGGCCTTCCAGGTGAGAACGATCCCATGCCCGGTTGAGACGATAGTCGCCTTGCCGGTGAGCTTTACACCACCTTGAATTCCCTGCGCCCAGCCCAAACTAAGACAACCGCCCAGAATCATGCCGATGGCGAGGAGTCGCTTCATCGCTCTCATGACAGCTCTATCGGCACGACGACTCCACTCTCTAGGAGGTCAGCATTAGAATTCGCCAAGAAAGCCTAAACGGTTTCGCGGTTCTCGGGACCTTGGAGTGTTCAGTGTTGTAAAGGCAGACCAGCGAAGAGCGAAAAGGGAAGAGTGAAGAGGTTAACTGAGCTGCCAGATGGTGTCGAGCACGGTGCCGTCGACCCACTTCACCACAGCCACAGGACGATCTCCCAGTTTCGGCCGTGCGGGCTTGCCGCCGCAGATGCGTTCGACATCGGCCTTGATGTCCTGGATGGGACGGATGGGCAGGCTCGAACCTTTCACCGCATCCAGCAAATCCTGGCGGCGAGGATTGATCGCGATGCCACGCTCGGTGACGACGACGTCGATCAGTTCGCCGGGCCCGGTGAGCGTGGTTACCTCATCGATGATCACGGGAATGCGGTCGCGAAATGACGGCAAGGCAAGGATGGTGCACCCCGCCGCCAAACAGTTTTGCCAGCCGCCAATTCCGTGCAGAAGCCGGCCATCGGAGTGGGTGACAACATTAGCATTGAAGTTCACGTCGACTTCGGTTGCGCCCAACACGACGGCATCGACAAGAGACGCGAAGTTCCCCTTGCCGTGATAGTTGTACGAGGTAAACGGCGAAGTAGCCACGTGACGCGGATCGTTGGCAATCGACTTCACTCCGTCAAGATCAAATGTCTGTCCATCGAGGATGTAATCGGTTAGGCCTTCTTTCAGAAGTTCGACGAGATACTTAGTTGATCCGCCGCGGACGAAGCGGGCTTTCACGCCATCTTCTTTCATCATGCAGCGCAGGTAGTCGACGAAGGCAAGCGCGATTCCACCCGCCCCCGCCTGGAATGAGAATCCGTTGCGCATGATTCCGGCGTCGCGCAGGAAACGCGCCACAAACTCTGCGATACGCAAGCGATCCGGCGAACGCGTAATCTGTGTCGTACCAGAGACGATCTTCGCGGGATCGCCGATGGAATCGACCTCGACCACGTAGTCCACATGGTTGCCCTGAATCTGCCAGGGAACGCAGGGAAACGGAACCAGATTATCCGTAACCACGATAACGCGGTCGGCATACATCGAATCGGCGAGGGCAAAGCCGAGAGATCCGCAAGCCGACTTACCATGCGAGCCGTCGGCGTTGCCGAACGCATCGGCGGTAGGAGCGGCAATTACAGCGACGTCGATGTCGACTTCGCCGTCTTGAATCGCCTGCCAGCGTCCGCCGTGAGAGCGCAGTAGGCCCATGCCGCGCATCTTACCCTGGGTGCAGTAGTCGCCGAGCTTTGACGGCTCTTGCCGTCGGGTCCGATTTCATATTCCAGCAGCTTGCCCACGTCAGCGAGAATGGCGCCGGCAATCACCGTGTCGATGTTAATCGGGAGAGCGCGGCCCATGAATTCGTGCATCGACTCGGCGCTCTGGCGTGCAATGTGGACCACGCAGCGCTTGTGCTCCATGAAAGTGATGGGGCAGTTCGGCACCAGCAGCGTGAATGGAATTCGGTTGAGGTCGTCGGGCTTCAGCGGGCTGCGCTCCAGCGCCTTGATCCACGGTCTGGGTGACTTGTTCATGCAGCTTGGGCTTCTCAATCCACTGAATTTCTGGCCACAACCGTGCGACTGCATCCCGCATGCACTCGAATCCTCCTTCTGGGAAACTATTTAGCTTATCGTGAGGGCAGCGATGGCGTCGAGGGCACGAGGCTATAATCACTTCTGTGTCCTTCCGACTTGAGATGCGGCTCCAACACGGCTACGTTCTTATCTTTTGTTGTCTTTGCATCTTTTGTCTTTGCATCTTTGCTGGTGTTGCCCGCGCACAACAAGGGGCTGCAACCGGCGAACCGCTTGTGATTCAAACCACGAGCTTGCCCAAGGCATATCTCAAACAGCACTACGAGATTCATTTGGGAGCGCACGGGGGAATTACGCCGCTGCGTTGGGAAATGAAGGAGGGAACACTGCCCGCCGGCATTGTGCTGGGGCCGGACGGGATTCTGAGCGGCATTCCTACCGAAACCGGAGAGTTTAAGTTCACAGTGACCGTGACCGACGGCGGGAGGCCAGCAGCCCAGCGCAACCAGCAACTTGTGCTCACGGTGGTGGCGCCGCTTTTCGCGCAGTGGGGGCGCTATCCTAAAGTGAAAGGCCAACGGCTGGAGGGCTCAATTATCGTGTCCAATCAGACCGAGCAGGACTTTGATTTAACCGTGATCATGATGGCTGTAAACGAAACCGGACGCGCTACCGCCATCGGCTACCAGCGGTTCACTTTGACGAAAGGCGACACAGGGAAAGAAATTTCTTTTGGAGAAAACTTGCCTCAGGGTTCGTACGAACTGGACGTGGACGCGGTTGCCGAAGTGGCTGCGACGAATTCGATTTATCGGGCACGGCTGGTGCCGAAGGAACGGTTCCAGATGCTGCAGGGGCCGTAACACAGTGGGCAGCGGATAGTCCTTGCTAACTGTTTCGCAATTTCCTTTGGGGGAGAGCTTGCAGCTCAGGCTAACCACTGCCCACCACTGCTGCGGACAAAAATTAAGAGTCCCGAGGTGGTGTTGGGATCATTCGTCTCGGCCAGTAGCTCGCTTTAGACCCTCGCCGACCTGCCAAAGCTGCGGTCCTTGCGGATGGCAACTCGCGATCTTTGCTCGGGCTCCGGGCTTACCGCCAACCGGATAAACCAACCCAACGCCTCGGGACTCTATCCTGCCTTCAACAGATCTTCTTGTTCGCCTCGACCAGCACTTTGCTATAGACCCTTGCTAACCCTCCCTCAGTCATTTTGCAATGTAGAGAGTGACTTCGCTTGAGCCCCGGACGCCGCACCAACCGGGAAAACTTCAGAAGTTGTCAAAGAACGAGTATGTTTGTACTCTGTTCATTCTTAGAGTCAACGAAAATTGTAGAAGCGTATCTGCCGAGTTTTCAATCGAGTGCAGCTGGTTCACAGGCCGGTGTAGCAAAGTTGGTGCAGTTCATCCGTCACAAGCTTTTGTGATGTGCGCCAATACGCAATTCTTGTGCATATTCTTCGTCGGCGCTGCCGGAGCTTGTGCAAAGAGAAGGATTCTCCTTGTGAAAATCTGGGCAAAACCGTGCTGGGCTTGGCGTCTCCAGGGTTTCTCTGTCCTATGAATCTCGACTAGCACAGAGCCTTAAATCGCAGAGGTCGCCGAGTATAACCGCGGAGGCGTTCGTCGCGCAGTTTCCTGGATTTCTCCGCGTCAAGGTACAATGCCCGTCTCCGGTAACATCTCCGAGGAAAGCTGTGACACGAATCGCTCGATTGCTTTTGATCATCGTCTGGGCCAGCAGTGCAGCATCGGCGCAGTCTGCCGCTGTCGCTGAACAGCGCACCATACGCTATTTCGAATCGATCAGGCGGCAGCCATCCCTTCAGCTCGCTTTCCTGCGCGAGATGCCCAAGGGCGGCGATCTGCATAACCACTTAAGTGGTGCCCTTTACGCCGAAAATCTGATCGACTATGCCGCAAGCGACAACTTGTGCGTGGATCGCACGACCGCGTTACTCATCGCTCCCCCATGTGACGATTCCTGCGAAAAGTTCACCAGCAAGCCGCTCATTCGTTGCGCCTTCGGCGATCATGTGCTCTACAACTCGATTGTCGATGCCTGGTCGATGCGCAACTGGGAGCCGGGAGAAGAATCGGGACACGACCATTTCTTCGCGACCTTCGACAAGTTCTCGCTGGCCACTCACAACCATACGGGGGACGCTCTTGCTGAGGAAGCGTCCCGGGCTGCGGAAGACCATCTTGAATATGTAGAGTTGATGCATACTGCGGATGCCGTGCAGTCGGGACAGCTCGGTGCAAAACTAGGATGGGACGATGACTTCGCCCGCATGCGCGAGAAGCTGCTCGCTAATGGTTTGAAGGACATCGTCGCCACCACGAGCAAGCGGCTTGACGACGACGAGAGCAAAATGCGGTCCCTGCTCAAATGCGGCACTTCCGAAGCGAATCAAGCATGCAAAGTGAAGATTCGTTATCTCTACCAGGTACTGCGCGGACTCCCTCGCGAGATGGTTTTCGCACAGATTCTCTTCGGCTTCGAACTGTCGCAGGCGGACCCGCGCTTTGTGGGTCTGAATCTGGTCATGCCGGAAGACTGGTACGTGCCCATGCACGATTTCGAGTTGCACATGAAGATGCTCGATTACCTGCACGGCGTGTATCCCAACGTGCATATCAGTCTGCACGCCGGCGAGTTGGCGATGGGCCTCGTGCCGCCGGAGAGTTTGCGCTTCCACATACGTGACTCGATCGAGCGCGGGCACGCCGTGCGCATCGGCCACGGAGTCGACGTGATGAACGAAGATCGCCCGCTCGATCTGCTGCATGAGATGGCTCAGCAAGAGATTCTGGTCGAAATTTGCCTGACTTCCAACGATGTGATTCTGGGAGTAAGAGGCCGTGCCCATCCTCTACCGATTTATCTGCGGTACAACGTGCCTGTGACCCTAGCCACTGATGACGAGGGAGTTTCTCGTTCCGATATGACCCATGAATATTTGCGCGCAGTTCAAACCTATGATTTCCTTGGCTACAAAGACTTAAAACGCATGGCGCGAATGAGTCTGGAGCATAGCTTTCTACCTGGATCCAGCCTGTGGCTGGGCGACTTTCGTCCGGCGGCGGCGTGCGCCAATGATCCTGCCGGAGCACAGAAAATCTCCGCCGCGTGCCGGAGGTTTCTGGACGCCAACGAACGGGCGCAGACACAAAGGACTCTCGAAGCGCAATTCGCTGCATTCGAAAAGAAGTTTTGAAGCAGTTCTAAGCAAAGCTTGAAAGCAGTTCTTAGTTGTCGGTTGTCGGTTCTCGGTTCTTAGCAAAGAGGCATCGCTCCATGGACGACTTCACTCGCGCTGAAGCTGCAGCACAATTCCTGCTTTTGCAGAGCCCGCTTTGTCCAGCCATCGGATTAGTTTTGGGCTCAGGTCTGGGCAGTTTTGCCGACGAACTCTCCGACGCGACGCGCATCCCTTACGCGAATATTCCTTACTTTCCTCTCTCGACCGCGATCGGCCACGCCGGGCAGATGGTGATTGGAAACGTTGGCGATGTCTCGGTGGCGGCCATGCAGGGACGGGTGCACTTGTACGAAGGATATTCTTCGAACGAGGTTGCGTTTCCCATGCGCGTGTTTGGCAGAATGGGCATTCGCGCGGTGATCCTGACCAATGCTGCCGGCGGCATTAATCTCCAATACAAACAGGGTACGCTCGTCGTAATTTCCGACCACATCAACCTGCAGGGGACCAATCCCCTGGTTGGTCCGAACGACGATCACCTTGGGCCGCGATTTCCCGACATGACTCAGGCATACTGCAAGCCGTATCGTGAGATTACGCTTCAGGCTGCCCGCCGCCTCGGCAAGACGGTGCATCAAGGAGTCTATGCCGGCCTTCTGGGCCCGAGTTATGAGACTCCGGCGGAGATCCGCTATTTGCGCACGATAGGCGCGGATCTGGTGGGCATGTCCACGATTACTGAAGTCATCGCCGCTCGGCACATGGGATTGAAGGTGCTGGCCATTTCTTGCGTGACCAACATGGCCGCGGGAATTTCCGACGAGGTCCTCAACCACGAAGACGTGCTCGCAACCGGCGAGCGGGTTAAGGGAGACTTCGTGGCGCTGCTGCGTGCCGTCTTGCCCGAGATCGCAAAGGATGATGAGCGATAACGCGGGCGAGGGCGCCCGCCCACACGATCCTTCTAGAACGTAAACTTCGCTGCCAACTGGACTACACGTGGGCCACCCCCGCCGAGGCCGGGGTTCGTTTGGGCCACGTCAGGCGTTTGCGTGATCAGGCCCATGGGCAGCAAAGGCTGCGTGATGTCGCCATTCACGTGAGCCGCGGGATTCGGCACTACCTGGGGATTTCCCGGAGTCCCATTGTCGATGTATCCCGGGATGATTGTATGTGCGGGCAGGGCAAAATTCGGATGGTTGAAAATATTGAAGAATTCCGCTCGCAGTTGCAGATTCAGCCGCTCCGTCAGGCGGGTGTTCTTGGTGATCGAGAAATCGACATTGCTAAGTCCCGGGCCAAAAATCGAGTCGCGCCCCAGATCGCCGAAGGTCCCATAAGCCGGCTGCACGAAAGCCAGCGGATTGAGATAGCCGTTGCTTGGCGTCCAGTTGGGCAGGATAGGATTGACTCCCGGCACAACGTTCGGGCGTTGATTGAAATAAAAGCGGCCACTGGTATCCGTCGAATTGGCGATTGGGATCGGACGGCCGCTCTGAATCGTAACGATCGAGTTCAACTCCCAGCCTGAGCCCAGTCTAGGCCGTGAGCCCCAGGAGGGAAGTTCGTAGTTGATGGCAGCCGTGAAGCGATTCCTGGTGTCGAAGAGCGACGGTCCGCGCTCGGCCGGTAGATTGCCTGGATCCTGCGGAAAAGCCGCGCCGGGAACGAAATCGATTCCATCCGACGCATCGTCGATCGACTTCGACCAAACATAGGCGGCAAATCCAGAAATGTGATGAACATTTTGGACGCGTCCGATCGCCTGCAGCGCGTTGTAGCTGGATGAACTCGACGGCGTAAGCTCGTCCATCGCGCTGTAGTTTGGATTAGGACGGACGCTATCCGCGTTGGGTTCGTTCAGGTCGGTCAGGCGTACCAGGTGCGTGCCCTTGCTGCCTACGTACCGGGCTTCAAACGAAGCATTCTCCACCAGTTTCTGCTGCACATTGAAGTTCCAGTTCTGCGTGTAAGGAGAATGAAAATTTTGCGGCGTAACGAAAATAGAATACGGAGCCGACGCAATGCCGTTCATGATGGGCGCATTCGGCGTTGAATTTGTTCCGTTGAATGCAGTCGGATCAAAGTTCAACGGAAAAATCGCCTTGGGTCCGATGGGATTGGTCACGACTCCGGCGGACGTAGTGAAGTTCGCAATCAGGATGTCCTGAGGAACGTAGTCGTAGTAGATTCCGTAGCCAGCACGGACTACGGTGTTCCTCGCGGCTTCCCAGGCGAATCCCAGGCGCGGGCCGAAGTCGTGCAGATCGCGGTTGTATAAGCCATTGAGGCCGTCGGTGCCCACCATGGCCAGGTTGCCGTCCCGGCCGAGGTTTGAGAGCAGGTTGTTCTTCTCGCTCAGCGGCCCGAAATATTCCCAGCGCAGGCCAAAGTTCAAAGTGAAGTTGGAACGCAGCCGGTAATCATCCTGCGCGAAGAAACTGAGGCCGTTGTTATAGGTTGTACGTTGCGTGTTGCCCGTGTCGACGGAAACTGATGTGCAGCAAAAAGTTGTGTCCTGCGAGCCGCCGGTGTAAAAGTTTGCCAGCGCGTCGACCACGGGATCGGTGCTCAGGCCGACTCCGGCGGTGAACTGGAAGATGCCGCGCTCCAGGTTGTCGTTGAAATTGCTGATGGCTGCGCGGCGAAACTCTCCCCCGAACTTGAGGGTGTGGCGACCTTTCAGCCAAGTGAAGTTGTCGAGAATCTGATACGTCTGGCTGGTGCGCCCGCGCGGAACGCTGAAGCCGGTTGCGCCGAGGTTCTCAATGTTCGTGAAATCAAACTCGGGCAATCCCAGCTTGCCCGTACCGAAGTTCAGCCCAATGCTGCTGGGATCGAAGTTGGCATCAAGCGAACTGAATGAAGTGCGGTAACGGCTATATCCAAAACGCACTTCGTTGATCTTCGAAGGACTCAAGCTTGACAGCAGGCTGACCGAAACCACCTGCACGCGGGTGGGCGACGTTTGTGCGAACTGAGGCAGCCGCGATCCCGCGCCGTATCCGCCGGGCGAGCCAAAAGGAAAAATCTGATTGCTCTGGCTGAAGGCGTAGCGTCCCGTCAGTAGCTCTGTGTTGGTGAGGTTCTCGTCTATTTTTGCGATGAAGTTGTCGCCGTCGTTCTTGTCGCGAACAACACCGGGAATCTCGCTGGTATTGCTCTTCGGATAAAACGCGAGAATGGCATCCAGTCCGGGATTAATTATCGGATTGCTGGGCGTTCCGTTGATCGCCCCCGCGATGGTGCGGGCTTGTTGGATCTGGGCCTGGGTGGGAACCAGAAGCAAAAAGTTGGAACCGACTTGTTCGCGCTGGCCTTCGTAGGCTCCGAAGAAAAAAGTTTTGTCCTTCACAATCGGACCGCCGAGCGAAGCTCCGAAGTTGCTGTTCTGAAAAACCGACTTCTGCGGATCGCTGTTGAAATAATTGCGTGAATCCAGTGCGCTGTTGCGGAAAAATTCAAAAGCCGAACCGTGCAGCTTGTTAGTGCCCGATCGGGTCACGATGTTCACCACGGAACCGCTGTTGCGGCCGTATTCGGCGCCAAACTGCGACTGCAGATTGAATTCCTGGATGGCATCAATCGGCAGTAACGATGCAGGCGCGCCTCCGATGCCGGTTTGGTTGAGCGCCGAGTTGTTGAAGAAAGGATCGTTGTTGTCGGTACCGTCGAGCATGTAATTGTTTGAACGGTCACGGTTGCCGTTGATGTTGAACTGTCCGAAACCGCCTTGCGTGCCAGCTACGCCGGAAGGATCAACCGTGGCACCCGGCGAAAGCGCAACCAGCTTGCCGAAATCACGACCGTTGAGAGGAAGTTCCGCCACTAGTTTCTGGTCCACAACTTCGTTGAGCACGTCGCGCGTCGTGTCGATGACGGGCGCCTCTTCCGTCACCGTCAACTGTTCCAAACGCTTCTCCACCCGGGTCAGATCGAAGTTCGCGGTTGTATCCGAGCCAACATTGACGATGACATTTTGACCGACCGGCGACAATCCAGCGTATTGCGCCACGACGACATACTCTCCAGCAGGCAGCTCGGCCAACACGTAAGAACCGTCCTCGGCGGTGACGGTCTCACGTACTTGGGCGGTTCCACTGTTCTTGGCGCTGACTTTTGCGCCGGCAATGACATTGCCGTTCGGATCCACCACTTGCCCACGAATCGAGCCTCGAAAACTTTGGGCCGATAGAAGGCAAGGGAGTAACAGCGCCATGGTTAGAAGAGTCAGGCGTTGAACTTTGCGGTGAATGCCATCCGAGATCGGGTGTTGGCTTCTCATGGAGACTTCTCCTCAAACCGTGCCTTGGTTCATATCACTTGTTCGCGCGCGGAATGAAAATTGTGACTGGCGGCGTTACGCCATACGTGGCCGCGAAACTTTCCTGGTTTACGGCCAGGCCAAGGCGCCCGCGCGAATCGATATACAGCAATGGCTGCTTCAACGGCACGTCGCTGAAGGTGCGTACGAACGGGATATCCATCTCGTTCTTGCCGATAGTGACGTTTACTGTCCGTCCTCGCGCATAGCCGAGTTTAAGAAAGTCATCGCCGCTGATATTGGTGACCAGATTCCCGAAAGGTCCGTCGGTCGCGATTACTTCTCCGCTCAACCCGTGATCATCCAGCTTCGCAAGTGCGATGTCCAGGCGAACGAGTTTGCTCACATCGAGCTCAGGCCCCACATTCGCCCAATCGTCGCCACGAGCTAAATGTGCACCTGCGGGCGAAAATATATCGCGCCCATGAAAAGTGGACGATAATGCCGCTCCGATCATCCAATCACGGTTCGTAATCTCCCGCGCGCTTTCAATTCCGTCGCGATCCTGCACCAGCGTCATCAACCCGTTGTCCGGCAGCACAAAATACTGTCCTCGCTTCGACTTCACCACCACCGCTTTCCGAGTGCTTCCCACCGTCGGATCGATCACCACCACAAATACCGTCCCCGCCGGATAATACGCGGTCGCGCCGAAAAGGAAGCGCGCCCCGTCGAGGATGGAGAACGGCGTGACCTGGTGTGTAAGGTCGACAATGTGCACCTCCGGTACGATGGAATACATCACGCCTTTGCAAATCGCGACCGAATCGTCGACCGTTCCGAAGTCGGTCATGAAGACAATGGTGGGAGTCGGTTTGGCCGATGCGCCCGCTGCGCTTATTGCGCAAAGAATGAGCAACAGCAGAGTCATGAGACTGTACAGTCGAATATTCCTGCGGATGTTTATTCTTGGCATAGTTCGCTCTCGATAAAGCCTACCAGTGTACTAGTGTTCGGAAAATTGGGCATATACGCAACCTTTGGAACATTCGCGACCCCTTAATTCGACTACTCAGTCGCGAATCGTATGCCCCGCTGATTGCCACCGAAAATCGAGGCTACAACACGAAACCTCTCACGCCGTCTATAATTCTCTCGACTTCGCTTGGCAATACTAACGCAAGGAGGATGTGATGCCTGAAGCTATTCCGGAGAAATATCGCGATCTATTCAGCAAGCGTGCCTTTGCCAGTTTGGCAACTTTGATGCCCAATGGCAGTCCACAGGTAACTCCGGTGTGGTGCGACTTAGAGGGTGACTTCGTGGTTTTCAACTCCGCCAAGGGCCGCCAGAAAGACCGCAACGTGCGCCGCGACCCGCGTGTGGCCATGGCAATCGTCGATCCCGAAAATCCTTACCGTTATCTCGAGATCCGCGGCCGCGTGGTCGAGATCACCGAGCAAGGAGCCGACGCGCACATCGACAAACTGGCCAAGAAGTATTTGGGCGTCGATAAATATCCTTATCGGCAGGCCTCTGAAACCCGCGTGATCTACAAAATTCAGCCTGAGCACACAACAACCATGGGTTGAAAATGTAGCGCCGGCGTCCGCCGGGCTTTCGGGGGCATTTTGCCCCCGAGTCCCTCCAGGAGAAAAGTTATTCGCACTTACAATCTCTGCCTGCTCGGCTTCGGCAACGTCAACCAAACGTTGTTTCGCCTGCTTCAGAGAAAGAATTCCGAGCTGCGCGAACGGGGCATCGCATGGCGGATTACCGGAGTGGCAACGCGGAAGATGGGTTGGGTCGCAAACGAAAATGGATTCGATCCGGCGTCTCTTCTCAGTAACAGCGACCTAGCGCAATCGCGGGCGGGAGCGTTTGCACCACACGATGTTCGAGAGTGGTTGCGGCTGGCGAAGGCCGATGTTCTGTTCGAAGCCACATCCCTTAGCCCGCGCGACGGCCAACCCGCGATTGATCATATTCGCGCCGCCCTCGAAGCGGGCGCGCATGCCATCACCGCGAATAAAGGCCCCATCGTGCACGCTTATGAGGAGCTGAGTTCACTCGCAGTTGCGAAGGGGCGAAAATTTCTTTTTGAGTCGACGGTGATGGATGGCGTGCCGATTTTCTCCCTGTTTAGCGAAAACCTTCCGTGTATTTCTCTTCGCGGATTTCGCGGCATTCTGAATTCCACGACCAACGTCATTCTCTGCGGCGTGGAAGAGGGGCTCAGCTTTGAAGAGTCGCTGGTCAAGGCGCAGGAACTCGGAGTCGCCGAAACCGATTCCAGTAATGACATCGAAGGCTGGGATGCGGCCGTGAAGGTCGCTGCCCTGATTCGTGTGTTGATGGACGTGCCGATTCGCCTCGCAGAGATTCAGCGTGAAGGCATAGGCAAGCTGAGTGAAGAAGCGGTACGCGCTGCCCGAGCCGAAGGCAAGCCGTATAAGCTGGTGTGTCGCGCTCAGCGGGCTGGTCAGGGCGTGACGGCCAGTGTCCGGCCGGAGCGGGTGCCGTTAAGCGATCCGCTGGCCTGGGTCGCGGGAACATCCTCGATCGTGTATTTTGAAACAGACATCTTTCCGGGGTTGGCGATTACCGAAAACGATCCCGGACTCGACGCCACCGCTTACGGAATGCTGGCCGATTTCGTTCGCGCGGTGAAAGAGACGTAATAAGCTACGTCTCTACCTATGAATTCTTATGTTAACCACTCAGAACGAAACTGCTAATGCGCTTGATCTTGATTGGGTTCGTGCCCAGTTCCCGTCGCTAGCGCAAACTGTCGACGGCCAGCCCGCGACTTTTCTCGATGGTCCCGGTGGAACCCAGGTTCCGCAGCTCGTGATCGAAGCTATCTCGGATTATCTGAAGCGCGACAACGCCAACACCTGCGGCGCCTACGCGACGAGCCGCCACACTGACGCGATGATTGCGGGTGCGCGTCTCGCCATGGCGGACTTCCTGGGCTGCGATCCCGATGAGATTGTTTTCGGCCCGAACATGACTTCGCTGACCTTCGCCGTCAGCCGTTCCATTGGCCGTGAACTCGGTCCGGGGGATGAAATCGTGCTCACGCATCTCGATCACGACGCCAATATTTCTCCCTGGCGCGCGCTGGAAGAGCGCGGCGTGACCATTCGCATGGCCGAGATTCATGAAGACGACTGCACTTTGGACATGGATGATTTGGCCCGCAAGATCACGGACCGCACCAAACTGGTCGCGGTCGGCTACGCTTCGAATGCGGTGGGCACAATCAACGACGTGGCGAAGATCATTCGTCTTGCTCACGAACGCGGAGCGATGGCTTATATTGATGCGGTCCATTACGCACCGCATGGTCCCATCGATGTCCGCGCTCTCGACTGCGATTTTCTGGTGTGTTCGACGTACAAGTTCTTTGGGCCGCACATGGGCGTGCTGTACGGCAAGCGCGAGCATTTTAGCCGGCTCGAGCCGTACAAAGTTCGTGCCAACACCAATGCGATTCCCAACCGCTGGGAGTGGGGCACGCTTAATCACGAATGCATCGCAGGGATTACCGCGTGCGTAGAATACTTATCCGACTTGGGACGACACTCGAATCCGTCGGCATCCACGCGCCGTGCAGCCTTGCTGGCGGCCTACGAAGCGATCCAGACACATGAACGCGGATTGATGGAAAGTCTGATTCGCGGACTGCTCGCGATTCCTGGACTGAAGCTCTACGGCATCAGCGACCCCAAGCGTTTTGATCAGCGTTGTCCTACGATTGCCGTGCGAATCGAGGGTCATTCGCCGCTCGAACTCGCGACCCAACTTGGCGAGCGTGGCTTCTTCACCTGGGACGGAAACTATTACGCGCTGAACCTAACCGAGCGCCTCGACGTCGAAAAAGACGGAGGCTTCCTGCGCATCGGGCTGGCGCATTACAACACAGCAACAGAACTGGAGCGACTGCTCGTAGCTCTACGGGAAATAGTCAGTTAACCGGTTTCACTTGCGCCGAAGTTCCGCGACGTTCTCGCCTTTCGCGCACAACACTACGGTAGCGAGATCAATGAACAACCCATGCTCGACGACTCCGGGCATGTCGCTAAGCTTGCGCGCCAGAGCAGGTGGGTCGGGAATCTGGCCGAAGCTGCAATCCAGAATGTGGTGTCCCTCGTCGGTTACGAAAGGATTTCCCTTCGCGTCCCGGCGCAATTTCACCGATGAGCCCAAGGCGCTAATTTTCTTCGCGACCAGCGGTTGCGCGAAGGGAATCACTTCGACGGGAAGGGGAAACTTTCCCAGCACCGCGACCTGTTTGCTCGAGTCGGCGATGATGACAACTTGCCGCGATGCCGACGCGATTATCTTTTCCCGCAGCAGCGCGCCGCCGCCGCCTTTGATCAGATGCAGTTGCGGATCGAATTCATCCGCTCCGTCGATATCGACGTCGATTCCCTGGAAATCGGTCTGTTGAAACACATCCAGCGTAGTCAGTGGAATCCCCAGGCTCGCGGCTAACTCGCCGGTATGCGCCGAGGTCGGAATGCCACGGATCTTCAATCCAGCCCGAACCTGCTCTCCGAGAAACCGCACGGCGTAGGCTGCAGTTGAGCCTGTCCCCAGTCCAACGACGTTGCCGTCGCGCACGAAGCGCAAGCTGGCCCGCGCAGCCGCTTGTTTTTCTAAATCGCTCTGCTTCGGTTGATTCGCCATGTCTTGTCGCGATTACTGTACCGCTTTCTCGACCACCGCAACAACTATGCTTGGCGAGAATTCGGTCTTACGCTCGCGATCGGTTGCATATCTGATAATCTGCCGCGGACATGCGCGCAGCCGCCATCTTCGGGCCGGGAGCTTCTGCCAAAGACCTGAAGCCGTTTGAGCGGAAGTCAGAAACGAGCTGGATGATCGGCCCTCCTGCTGATCCAAGCGACGCCGACGCGATTCTCATCTTCGGCGGAGACGGTACGGTGCATCGTCATCTGCCACAACTGGTCAAACTGAAGCTTCCCGTCTTAATCGTGCCTTGCGGTAGTGGAAACGATTTCGCGAACGCACTTAACCTGCGCAGCTCTCGAGTTTCGCAGGCTGCATGGGGCAAATTTTGTTCCGCCGCAGGAAATGTGCGAACGATCGATCTCGGAGTCATTGCACCCGTGATCGCAGATGGGCCCGGCGTGGCCGATCCACCCGAGCCTCATTATTTTTGCTGCGTGGGTGGCGTCGGTCTGGACACGGAAATCGCCCGGAGCGCCAATCGCCTTCCTCGCTGGCTTCGCGCACGTGGTGGTTACGCTCTCAGCCTTCTGCCCGCGCTGTGGAGATTCGAGCCGATCGCCATGTCGATTTCACTGCCGAGCGTTGGGAACCCGGACGTGCTGGTCCCTCGTAACACCAAATCGATGATCGTAACGGCTTTCGCCAATGCCTCGTCCTACGGAGGCGGAATGAAGATCGCACCGCAGGCACAACTCGACGACGGTTTTCTCGACGTCTGCGTCATCAGCAATATGAACAAGCTCAAGTTGTTTTGTCTTTTCCCCACGATTTACTTCGGACGTCACTTGAGTATTCCTCAGGTCGAATATTTCCAGACGGAGCGCCTCAAGCTCGAAACGGATGAACCGCAAGATGTTTACGCCGACGGTGAGTATGTGTGCCGCACACCAGTCGAAGTGAGGATCGCGCGAGCCGCATTGCAGGTGATTGTCCCTTAGCCGCCCCTTGCGGTGCTAAACTACCCTCATCGTATGCCTGAGACTGGTCGTTCCCGCACTCTACTCTGGATCGTGATCGGGGGAGGAGTTTTCTTCCTCTTCGTGCTGGCCGTGTTTACGCTCGTGTATCTAACCCTGCGCGCGGGTGGAGAACACGCATCGCTCGACGGCTTCGGCGACAAAATTGGCGTGATCGATCTCGAAGGCGTAATTCTCGACTCCAGCGTGATCGTGCCGCAAATCAAGAAATTCGGAGACGACGATTCCATCAAAGCCATCATCCTGCGGGTGAACTCTCCCGGCGGTGGCGTGGCCGCGTCCGAGGAAATTTATCGCGCGGTCAAGCGCATACGCGACGACAAGAAAAAGCGCATCGTGGCCTCGATCAGCACCGTGGGCGCGAGTGGTGCGTACTACGTTTCCTCCGCAACCAATAAGATTTATGCCGACAACGGCAGTGTAGTCGGCTCGATCGGCGTGATCGCCGAATGGGTGAATTACGGCGATCTCATGAAGTGGGCCAAGCTCAAGCCGGAAGTGCTGAAGGTCGGCGCGCTCAAAGACACCGGTGACCCCAGCCGCGAGATGACTCCCGAAGAGCGTGCCTACATGCAATCGCTGATCGACAATATGTACGGCCAGTTCGTGCAAGCCGTCGCCGAGGGGCGCCACGCCAAAGCTGACGACATTAAGGCAATTGCCGACGGCAGAGTGTGGACCGGGCAGGAGGCGCTGCCCATGCACCTGATCGATCAAATCGGAGACTTCCAGAATGCGGTCGACGATACCGCCAAGTCCGTCGGAATCAGCGGTGAGCCTGTGCTGGTGCGTCCGGACAGAGATCGCAAGACTTTGGCGGACCTGCTTTTCGGGGATATTTCGCAATATCTTCCGACGCGCGAGAAGCTGATGGATCAGCAGGTGGGATTTTATTATCTGTGGAAGTGATAGGGCAGGCGTCAGGCTTTCGGCTTCAGGCTTCAGGCTTCGGGTTGCAGGCTTCGGGTTGCAGGCTTCAGGAACAGGCATCGGATTCCGAGCAATCGCGTCTGGTCTGCAACGTCGAAGCCTAAAGCCTGACGCCTAGAGCCTGATTCCTGAAGCCTGACCAAAAAATGCCACTTGCGCACAACCCCTGAAATTTGAGAAGGTTATGCAGGCCCTGATGTGGCTCGGGAGCCCCGACCCCAGGCACAAGCCACTTTCATTACGACAGCGACGGAGCGAAGAGGCGTATGACCAAGGCTGACCTGATCGATGAAGTGTCCCAGTTGGCGGAGTTAACCCGCAAGGACAGTGAAGTGATCGTCGAAACCATTTTCGACAGTATCGTGCGCTCGCTCCGCGTGGGCGACAAGATCGAAATCCGCGGCTTCGGCAGTTTCCGCACGCGCCAACGAAAGCCGCGCGTGGGCCGCAATCCCAAGACGGGCGATCGCGTGGAAGTCCCCGCCAAGAAGATTCCGTTCTTCAAGCCCAGCAAGGAATTGAAGGATTTAGTGAATACGGGCGTAAGTGAGACGGCCTTGCCGGCTCCAGCAGCGCCCGCTTCTCCGGCGCATTAGCGCCGCTCCTGATTTCACCGCTATTGCGCTAATCACTCTTTGTGTCTTGATGTGCCTTCATGCTCCGCTGTGGTTAAATCAGATTCATGTTCGCCCGTAAAATTCGCGTGGAATACGAGCAGAACGGCCGCCGGGTCGTTTGTCCGCTGAAGTGGCTGGACAGCTTCTCCATGCGGAACTTCACCAACGCCAGCGTCTTTGACAACACCCTGCCTCTGGCCGACGGCCTCATGGAGATTGGCACCCACGTTCCCCTGTCCGAATTAAAGACAGCCATGGAAGACTGGTTCCAGCGGAAAAGCTACATCGCGAAAGACGCGTCGTTGATGCTGACCGAGAGCCCAAAGGCCTCTTAACCCTTCAGAAATCTTGCTCGACCACGGCCGTCCCGATCCGGGAACGGATCTCAATCCCAGCAGGGAATAATCCGCGAACCTGCTCGTTTGGCGCTTCCAATGCACAGAAAAAAGGTGCGAACGGCCAGGAGTCAATGCTTGAACGGACTAGGAAGCAGGAAATTGTGACCAATTCTTTACCAAAAGTTTACGACTCAGGTGTTAGCCCTCCGGAGATTTGGACATCTCAAGATATAGGCGTAGGTATGGACCACGAAGTCATTCAATTTGCGAACCTCCTCGGCCAGCGCCGAAAAAATCGATGGTATGGACCTGGCGTATCCGATTGCCTCGCCCGGATCGAATTGGGCGTGGTGCCACGCAGGCACTTGGTCAACTGGGACAGGCTCTTAGGGGTAGCCACGGTGCTGGTGGTGGTCACGCTCAGCTGGACTGCAGTCGGATTCGCCGTGTCGCACTGGTTGCGATAACTTCTCGATTGCCAACCGGCACACCTTCGACGGGATGGCTACCTGTCGTAGTGCAACAGGGAAAACACGTCGAACTGGCCCAGCTTATCGCGACCTTTCAGAAAATCCAGTTCCACTACGAATCCCAGGCCCACGACTTCCGCGCCGAGCGACTCTGCAAGTTTGGTCGTGGCCTCGGCAGTTCCACCGGTGGCTAACAGGTCGTCCACGATGATCACGCGCTCGCCCTTCTTGATGGCGTCTTTGTGAATCTCGAGCGTGTTCGTCCCATATTCCAATGCGTAGTCATACTTCGTGGTGGCCGCGGGAAGCTTTCCCGGCTTGCGGACCGGAACGAAGCCGGCATTCAGCCGATAGGCCAGCGTCGGCGCGAAAATGAAGCCGCGAGCCTCCATGCCCAAGACCAAATCGATTTTCTTGTCTACGTAATGCTCGGAGAGGCCGTCGATCAGAATCGCGAATCCCCGCTTGTCTTTCAATACCGTCGTGATGTCGTAAAAAAGAATCCCCTTCTTAGGGAAATCAGGAATTTCGCGAATGAGTTTCTTCAGCGGCTCGCAGTTGACGCTCGCTTTAGTCGGCGCAGCATTAGTCGGCATTTACCAGGCTCCTTCGATGCGAAAATTTGTCAGGCCGGCAACAGGTTTGGCGTCAGATTCCTCGACATCATCCACGCGGGCCGCGCGCGGACCCTCCCTCAGGCGCGAGCGCAACCCTGCCAGTTGATCGCGCGTGCCCATGGCTAGCACTTCGACGCTGCTGTCAGCATTATTGCGTACCCATCCCGCGACACCGAGGATGTGCGCCTCGCGTTCCACAAACCAGCGAAAACCGACGCCTTGAACGCGACCGCGGACCAGAAAGCGGCGAGCTTGGATGTCCTTGGACATGACGGTGCATCATCAAAAATATCAGATTGTCACGCCATGCAGGAATCGCCTAATGACTGGCAGCAAACTCGCTCTTTACGATCACTCCGCCTTTCATCACGAACTTAACGTGCTCGAGTTCGCCCACGTCGGCGACAGGGTCTCCAGAAACGGCGATGATATCGGCGTATTTCCCAGCTTCGATCGATCCTATCTTGTCCGACCATCCCATCAATTCAGCCGCGTTGGTCGTGGCGGCGCGGATCGCTTCAACGGGCGGCAATCCAAGTTTCGTCATGGCGATAATTTCACGTGCGTTCTTCCCATGCGCCTCGGCACTCGAAGGATCGAACCCGTTGGCGATTTTCACGCCCAGCTCTCGGGCGATTGAAATATTCTGGCGCGTTCGCTCCAGCCTGAGCGGAGAAGCTGCTTCGCGGAGCGAAGCGGCTATGCAGTCGAAGGACCCATGGTTATCAAGATCTACGAAACCGCATCAGGGAATTCTCACGGCGCATCCGGTCATCGACAAGGCGAAAATTCCCTCAGACATTTTTGGCGGCACTGGCAAAACTCGGGGTCCTTCGACTCCGCAGTGCGATTCGCGGCGAATCGCACTGTTCCGCTCAGGATGACAATGCAATTCCAGTTGCCGAATGCGGGGCCTACGCCCGAGACAAATAAACACCCTCGGCCGTGTCCACGCGAATCTTCTCGCCCTCGTTGATAAACGGCGGCACCTGTACCACGAGTCCCGTCTCCGTCTTCGCCGCCTTGGTCACGCTGGAAGCGGTCGCGCTCTTCAACCCAGGCTCAGTTTCGACGACGGTTAACTCAACCGTTTGCGGCAGTTCGATCCCGACCGCCTTCCCATCGAAAAATTCCACTTTGATTTGCAAATTCGGAATCAGATAGTCCACCGCATCGCCCAGAATGTCCCGAGTCAAGTGCGTCTGCTCGAAGTTGGTCGTGTCCATGAAGTAGTAGCTGTCGCCGTCGGCATACAGATACTCCATCTCCTGCTCATCCACGTTGACTTTTTCAATGGGATCGGGCGAGCGAAAGCGGTGTTCGAACATGGCGCCGGTCCGCAGGTTGCGCAGTTTCGCCTGGATAAAGGCTCGCAAATTACCGGGCGTGCGATGCTCTACGCTGAAAACCGAGTGCAGATCGTTGTTGTGTTTAATGATCATGCCGGGACGTAGCTGGGTGGCGGGAATAGACATTACCGAATGAATCTCCTTTAAGTGCGGGTTCTCGGCGGACGCGGGTAGTCCACATGATCCGCCAGACACAAGGCCCAAAGTGCTTATTTTATAGGACTTGAGCCAATATGGGAAATCGCGCAAACGTTAAGACTTACGAATTCGCGGCGCTCCTCACCCCAGGCAGCTAGAATAGGGTTTAGGGTTTGGCGAATCCAAGCTGTCGGTTTGTTATGCCATAGACTTGTTATCAACCGAGAGGAGCTTTTATGCGAGTAGGAAAATACGAGTCTTCAGAAGGAAACACGGCCGGAACCGCAATCACGTTCCTGCTGATCGGTTTGGGCGCAGGCACGCTCATTGGACTTCTGTTTGCGCCGAAGGCCGGAAAACAAATGCGCAAAGAACTGCGCCGCAAATACGAGGACGCACGCGAAACTCTGGACGATTGGAAAGACGAAGCCAAAGAAGTCGCCGACGACGCTCTCGAACGCGGCCAGGAACTCGCCGACGAATTGCGGGACAAAGTAGCGCCCCTGACCGCAGCCATGAAGCGGCGCTGAACCGGCTTCAGTCGCGCTACCTAACTGCGCATACCTAACTGAAGATGCCGGCGAAGAAACCTTTGATCTTACCGAACACGCCGTGGTGCGTTGCCTTCGAACGACTTTGAGGTGGAGGCAGCGCATCGAGCTCGAAAGATGCTGGACGCGGCAGATCACGCGACGCTAGAAGGTCGACTTGAGGTACCGGAACTGGCTTTGGAACTTCCGGCTTATTCGACGGCAGCTCCTCCGCGCGAAATACGAACGGCGCGTCCACCTGCACATGAACATCGTTCGGCTTCGAAGCTGGCAAAGCAGCCGTCTCCGGTGGAAGGCTGCCGGCTGTCATGGGCTTCGATTCCTCTCCCGGCTGCGCGAGCCGTATCGGTGAGGTCAAATTCGCATTGGTGACCGGCGCGGCCGCCGCGCGCATCACAGGAATCTCACGCGGCGGGCATCCACAACCCGCCGGCACAGCGGTGTCAATCAGGTTCAGGCGGCCAGAGTGAAAAACAATCTGCTCCGTCGGTTTCACCTGATAATTCCCATCTCCCAAGAGTTCGGAAACGATGACCGAAGCCGTATTCCCCGGCAACGCGCGCACGCAAGTGTTACCACGCGAGTCAGCGCTGACCGCGTAATGAAACTCGCCAGGTCCAGCCAGCAGAATACGAAAGTCAGGCGTCAGAATCGAATCCGCCGACGCATCCAGTTTGTAATGCGCTTCGAGCGCCCCGGTGTTCATCCCCAACATCAGCGCATGTCCGCTCTGCGAAGATGTAACCGACACCGTTGTTCCCGGACAGACCAGCACTTCACCGCCGCGCTCCAATCGCAGGACTGACGTCTCCGAGCCCGCAGTCACCGACGATCCCGCGGCAGCATGTTTACCCGCGAGAACCAATGTCCCCGAAGATCCAGGGCCCAGCGGAACCGCGACCGGCTGGATGCCTTCGGTGAAAGCAGGGACAGAGGGCGGCTTGGCCGCCACTTCATCTGCGGAACGCAAGCGAACCATCAAGCGATTGCCCGCTGCATCCCAGGTGTGTCCGACGGGCTTGAGCAGATCAATGACCACGCGTGCGACCGGCGGAGCGTTCTGGTATTGGTTGATTCGAACTCGGCGAATCTCCTGGCTGGTCGACTCGATCCGGTTGCTTCCGGACAAGAGCGCAATCGGCAAATCCGCATTCGGCAAATCAATCACCAGGCGCGGCGGATTATCCAGCTTGCTGATGACCGGAACCAGAGGACGGCTGGATAGGATTTCCACTGCCGGCCCTGGCAGCACGCGCACGCTGCGCACCAGGACTGGAGCATCCGTCGTTGCCAGCAACTTCATCTGCTGGGCTGTGCCGGACGCAATCAGCAATCCTGTGAGCAGGAACAGCCCAACCAGCGGACGCCGAACGCGCAGCAGGAACTTCATCTGAGAATAGGTGCTTATGGCAACGATACCACTGGCTTGCAACGGAGAGAAGTGTCCGGGGAACACGAAAGTCATCAGGGATGACTTGACAGAGAGGCGCCACGCCACTTACGCGCAGCTACAGAAGATTTAGCGACCCGAAGTTCACGACTCGGAGAGAAATTCGTATTCGTCGATGACCGCAGCAACCGCCACTTTGCCTTCGCCACCACCTTCCACGCGCACCACTTTGCCCTTGCACCGCACGCGAATGCTTTCGGTCAAAGTGATCTCCGGCGGCAGCGTCAGAGTAAATTCAATGTTCGCTCCCGCCGCAATCGCCGAATCCACGTAAAAACAGATGCCGCGAGCGCTTACATCTCGCGTCTGCGCAGTCTTTTCGTGGACGCCATCCTCGTTGTAGGTCACCGAAACAGGTAACCGCAAAGCAAACCGGCGGGTGGCCCGCTTATTATCCTGCTCAACTTCGGCCATGTGCCCTCCAATAAGGCGTGTAAAGCATGGCGTGTTGCGCTCACCCTGTCAAGACTGTAGTTTTGCTGCTGTCGGTAGCCACGCTCAGCGCCCTCCGCGGCCGTTCTCCGCGCCTCTGCGTTTTAAGATTTTGGGATAAGCTTATGGTTGGCAACGCAGCCATGGTCTTCGTCCTGGACAACTACGATTCCTTCACCTACAACCTGGTCCAGTATCTGGGGGAACTGGGAGCCGAGGTGGTAGTCCGCCGCAACGACCAGCTCACCGTAGCAGAAGTCGAGGCCATGCACCCGGATCGCATCCTGCTCTCGCCCGGGCCGTGCACCCCGCAGGAAGCCGGAATCAGCATCGATCTGGTCCGACATTTTGCCGGCAAGGTTCCCGTGCTCGGTGTCTGTCTGGGACATCAAGCCATCGGCGCAGCCTTCGGCGGAAAAATCGTGCGCGCCCCCAAGCTGATGCACGGCAAAACCAGCCGGGTCCAACACGATGGCAAAACCATCTTCAAAGATCTGCCCACACCAATGACGGCCACGCGCTACCACTCCCTGATCGTCGAAGAAAAAAGCCTGCCCAAAGATCTAGAAATCAGCGCCTACGCCCCCGAGAACGGCGGCTCCCGCGTAATCATGGGCCTGCGCCACAAACGCTTCCCGGTAGAAGGCGTCCAATTCCATCCCGAAAGCGTGTTAACCGGCGAAGGCAAGAAGTTGATCGCAAACTTTCTGGGAATCTGATTCTGCTGTCGTTTGCAGCTACAAGAGAGCATCCCCTTTTTCGCGCCGTACCCACGAAAAACAAAGACCCTTTCCGGCATTTTACAAGTCTCAGAATTCAGATTCGCACGTGCCGGGCGTCTGTGCGCCAATAACCTTTGGGATGCGTGCCCGATGTCACGGAACGTGCCAACTCTGATACAATTCCGGCCAGTAAACCTGAGGTGCTTGCCATGTCGTGCAGATCATGTGGGTCGGCCGACTCGGCAGACTTCAGGTCAGAGATCATGATTCACTTTGCCGGTCGGAAAAACGTGGACAAGCCCGGCGTCTTGGTATTCCCGCAGGTCACGGTGTGCCTGCACTGTGGCTTCACAGAGTTTATCCTTCCGGAAGCTGAATTGTGCCCGCTAGCGGAAGGTCGTAAGTCTACGGCTGCGTAGCCCGGTAGTCGCCATTACTGACATACCGCCCACCGGCACACACTGTCTCAACCGCAACTATGAGGTCGGTTGAAGCGTGTGCTTTGATCACATAGCCCAGCGCCCCCGAGCTGAGAGCTTCTTCGATCACATCGAGGGAAGACTCTTGAGTGACGAACAGTATCTTGGACCCAGGTGAGAGCCTGCGGATTCGTCGTGCGGCTTCAATTCCATCCAGGCCCGGAAGGCCAATGTCTAGGAGGATCAAGTCCGGTTGTAGTGCTTCTGCTTCGCGAACGGCTTGCAGCCCATCGGAAACCTCGGCGACGATCCAGAAGTCTGGGTTCTTCCCCAGCGTTGCACAGATGTAGCGTCGGAACGGCTCATAATCCTCGACCACGAGAACTCGGGCGGATCGCATGTTGCCGGCCAGATTTCTCTTAACGCGGATGTTATTACCACACAAACGTTAACTGCATTGTATCGGTCCGCTCGAAGGCCGAGCCTGTCAGTTTTGACAGTGTCGCAAACGACCGATGCGAGTACGGTTTAACGAGTACGGGGAGATGTGCAAATGAGAGTCTTAGCCGTGATGGTGTTATTTCTGACTTCAAGTTTATTGGGACAAGATTGCGTGAAGAATGCGCGGGGTGAGACCGTATGCGGGAACGGTAAGACTGCCGCTGCGGCCAATCCAAATACCGGCAGAGGAGCTGTCGCCCAAAAGAATTCAAATGGAGTAACGACGACTCAAACCGCGAGCGGGGGCAGAGCCAAGACCAAGAACGGAACGGGCGTCGCCCAGGGCCCCAACGGCAAGACCTGCGCTAAGGGGAAGTACGAGGCAGGCTGCACGAAGTAATTATCACCATCAGGCATTGAGGTCGGCTGGCCCGGCCTTTCGCGTTCATTGCAAGGGCTCGGGCATTTCGTTCGTCATTACAGAGGGTACGTCTATGAGCATTGCGGAAGGGAGAGGCCTTTGACTGCCGATTTTGTCGCTAGCCTTGATCGGAAACGCCTCGGGGCAAGCTTTTGGGGAGAGGGGGATCTCGACCCGAGGCGTTTTCGATAAGGAGACTAGGAGGAAGCCGCTGGCGTTTGCGGCGGACGCGGTGCGCTATGGGATTTCAACGGCAGTCGGTGGCAGAATCGAGCAGGGGGAGAACACCGGTGAACTGGACGGGTGGGGTGGTGATGGCTGAGCGCGTCGCAGATGCCTTTCGAAGTATGCGCGGACGGTGGCACGGCAGAGTGTGGCCGAGGGGTAGGCACACGAATGCGTCGAAGTGCCGGTGCACATCGCAGGAGGAGTAGTGAGGCATGCGCTACGACGAATCGAAGTATGTGCATGTAGATAATTCCGCAGCCGTAAGTCTCTGAACCACGATCATGGTCGCGCCGCAGTGTGGGCAATGCCAGACAGAAGAACTCTCCGCGGGAGCTTTGCAGGTTCCAGCTTCGAGCGGCGTGGAGGAACTGCTGGACAGCAGTTGTCGGGATAGAGCCAAGCGGGAAGCACGAAAGCGATTGGCGAGGAATCCAAAGTGACGGATGCGTACGAAGCCTCTGGGGAGCACGTGCAGAAAGAAGCGCCGCAGGAACTCGGTGGCCACGAGCGTCATCGTGCCTTGTTTGCCACCGTGGGCGTAATCCTTCCAGCGAAAAGTGACGCAGTCTTGATCGAAGGCCAACAAGCGATGATTGGAAATGGCAACGCGATGGGTGTAGCGGCCGAGATAGCGCAACACCTGCATAGGACCGCCGAAGGCGGGCTTGGCATAAACGACCCAGTCGTGGCGGTGCAGACGGCGTATGAGTTTTGCGAACTGCTGCGGATCGGCCAGAGCGGCGGCGGGACCGTTGCAACATAGCTTGTTGCGGCGGTGCAGACGTTTGAGGCCGGCGAGGAACTTGCCGCGAAAGACGCGGCTGAGGACCTTCACGGGCAAGAAGAAAGGATAGCGTGGGCGGACCCATTGACGGTGATCGGGTGAGAGTCCGCCCGCGGGAATGGCGCAGTGAATGTGGGGATGCAGAAGCAGGTTCTGTCCCCAAGTGTGCAGGATGCTGATCACGCCGATCTCGGCGCCTAAGTGTTTGCCATCGATGGCAATCTCCAGCAAGGTATCAGCGCTGGCGGTGAACAGCAGGTCGTAGAACAAACGCGGGTTCTCCAAGGCCAGCACATTGAGTTCGTGAGGCACAGTGAACACGACATGGAAGTAGCTGGTGGTCAGGAGTTCTCGCTCGCGGGCCGCCAACCAGCGTTCGCGCGCCTGCGTCTGGCACTTGGGGCAGTGCCGGTTTCTGCACGAGTTGTATGAGATGGCCTGATGACCGCAGTTCGGACAGGCATCGCGATGACCGCCCAGCGCTGCGGTGCGGCAACGCAGAATGGCCCGAAACGCTTTGAGCTGCTGAAAGCCAAAGCTGGATCGATACCGATCCAGAAAGCGATCGCCGTGCGTGCGAAGAATGTCGGCCACCTCGAAGGTGGGCCGAGTCATTTTTCGTTTTTTCGTTTAAAGCTGCGGCTGATGTTTTGGGTGCTGGATAGAGTGAGGCTGTCCAGCGGATTCGTAACTGCCTGCAAGTGCCGCTGCGATAGATGCAGGTACTGTGCGGTAGTTTCCAGGTCGCCATGCCCGAGCAGAACCTGGATGGTGCGCAGATCGGTGCCCGCCTCCAACAAGTGAGTCGCCCAACTGTGGCGCAGGGTATGCGGGGTAACGCGTTTGCGGATGCCGGCCCGGCGCGCGGCTTCGCTGCATGCGATCCAGACGGTCTTGTCGGAAATTGGCTGATCGAGCGTCCGGCCACGAGTGCGTGTGGGGAACATGTAGAGCTTCGGCTTCCGCCAGCGCCAATACTCTCGCAGCGTCTCCAACAGAGCAGGACTCAGAGGCAGGTCACGATCCTTGCCGCCCTTGCCTTCCACCACGCGGATGATCATCCGCTGGCTATCGACATCGCTGACTTTGAGATGGGCGAGTTCGGAGCGTCGCATGCCGGTGGCGTAGAGCGCCATCAGTAGCGTCCGTCGAAAAAGGTTTCCCGCCGCATCGATCAAGCGCGCAACTTCCTCTTGGCTGAGCACCGTCGGCAGCCGGCGCCGGTCCCGAGGGTAGGGCAAGAACTCGCGAAACTGATGGCGCTTGAGCGTCTTAATGAAAAAGAAGCGCAGCGCAGCGACCCGGTTGACCACCGTGCCGGGCGTCAGTTTGAGTTCTGTCAGTAGGTAGGCTTGATACGTTCGAAGTTCGTTGGGACCGAGCTTGTCGGGAGACTTGCCAAAATGCTTGGCGAAGTCGCTTACCACCCGCAGGTAATTGCGCGTGGTGATGGCAGAGTAGTTGCGACGCTGAAGTTCCTCCAGCATCATCTTGCGTAAACGGGTCACAGGAATCTCCTTTCCCTATGACCCACACTATGTCAGCTGCTCCTGAACTCTCTCGGTCTATCCACGCGGTAGCGTCCGCCGCGCCAGCGGCTTAGTCCTAGTCCCAAATCGGGAATCACGCCATCCCACGTGCGCATTTTCGTTGATTGTTGCCCTCAAAACAGATAATATATGAGACAACACATTAGCTATTTGAGAATAGCGCGGTCATCCGCTCTTTGACAACCTACTGGCAACTCCTCACGTAGACGGTCGGCGTTCGTCCGGCCCCTCGAAACAGCCTTCCCGGGGCCGAGTCGTGGATCAAGTCGCAAGCAAGAATCGACAAGCCCTTTGTTTTCTATATTTTGGGGTATACTCGCAAAATATTCAAAAATAAGGACTTACGCCGCAGTCAATCTCTTTTGTTTTCTAGATTTTACGTGGTACCATCCAAGTCTATGAAAACATACGGGGTTTAAGTTGAATGGTTTGTTAGATCTAGCGGAAATCAAGAGGTAAGTCTCTTGTTTTCATAGATAAGATGCGAAAGCAGAGCGTTTTTTTGGGGTTCAGGAAGCTCGTCGACAAGACCTCGGACTAAGTGATGATCCTTAGCCCCGGGGGCCTAAGTACCGTATTTTCATGCGGTTCTTCCCGGCGCGGGTGGAAGCCAGACTTTTGAAACAGGCGTTATGCCGAAGCTCGAATGCCCTACGCTAATGCCGAAAAGCACGACATCAGGATGAACTATCGGGCCTCTAGTCGGATTTAGATCGAATTATCGCGAATTATCCGCCAGTTCGCGCGGTTTGCACCGCTCTTAGCACCGCCTGGGCCTTGTTCATGCTCTCCTGAAACTCGCTGGCAGGATCGGAATCGGCGACAATACCCGCTCCCGCTTGCAGGTAAGCGCGCTTGCCCCGCATAAGCATGGTCCGAATGGCGATGCAGGAATCAAGATTGCCCGCGAAATCGGCGTAGAGCACCGAGCCTCCGTAGATGCCTCGGCGTACCGGTTCGAGTTCTTCGATGATTTGCATGGCCCGCACCTTCGGCGCTCCGCTGAGCGTGCCAGCCGGAAAGCACGCGGCGAAAGCATCGAGAGCATCCAGGCCTTCGCGCAATTTGCCTTCGAGCGCGGAGACGATGTGCATGACATGCGAGTAGCGCTCCACGTACATCAGGTCGCGAACTTTGACTGAGCCATATTCGCTCACGCGTCCCAGGTCGTTGCGGCCGAGGTCGACCAGCATCACGTGTTCGGCGCGTTCCTTCTCGTCGGCGAGCATTTCCTTTGCTAGGCGCGCGTCTTCCGCTTCATCGCGGCCACGCGGATGGGTTCCGGCAATGGGACGGTACTCCAGCTTGCTTCCGGTCACGCGCACCAGCATTTCGGGAGACGATCCCAGAACATGAATGTCGCCCATGCGCAGAAAGTACAGGTAGGGCGAAGGATTCACCGTGCGCAAGGCGCGGTAAATATCGAAAGGCGCAACCTCCGGAGAAAAGTCGAGACGCTGTGAGAGCACGACTTGAAAAATGTCGCCGGCGGCAATGTACTCTTTGGCCCGCTCCACAGATTTCATGAAGCGGGCGCGGCTGGTTCCGGCATGAACCTTCAGCTTGGCTTTCCTGGGCCTAGATGACTTATGCCAATGCGCCGGACGCAAACCGGCGGCCAGCTTCCTCTCGAGGACAGCGATGTCGGCGAGCGCGCGGTCATAAGCGCGGCGCGGGCTCTCGCGCGAAACATCCGCGGTGGCGATGATGTGAATCTGGTGGCGCAGGTGATCGAAAGCCAACAGGCGATCGAAGAACATCAGCACGCAATCGGGCAGGGAAAGATCGTCTTTCGCGCGATCGCCGATTCTTTCCAGCTGGCGGACTACGTCATACGCGAAATAGCCAACCGCGCCAGCAGTGAAAGGCGGCAGGCCCGCGATGGTCGCGGGACGGTGCTGCCGGAGCAGCTCTTTCACCACGGGCAATACATTGCCCTTGCGCTGTTCGCGGGTCTTTCCGCGCTGCAGCACAACATCTTCGCCGCGGGCACGCACCTGCAAGTAGGGACGCGCGCCGAGGAACGTATATCGGCCGATCTGTTCGCCGCGCTCGACCGACTCCAGCAAAAAGGCGTCAGACTCATTAGCGGCTATGGCGAGAAAGGCAGAGACAGGCGTCAACAGGTCGGCTGCGACCGACTTGACCACGGGGATCAGCGTGAATTCGCGGGCTAGGCGCGAAAACTCTTTGTAGTCTGGGTGCAGCAAGTGGTTGCCGGTTCGATCCTTTCAGTGGAATCGCGTTTGCCATTATAAGGGCAGGAGCAGGATGGACCCCTGTAACCAGCGAATGAATTGACGGATTCGACAACACAGCGGAAGATGACTGTTTAGCCAGCAGGGGACTTATGCGGATCAAGTTCTGGGGAGTTCGCGGATCGACGCCCGCTCCTCAGCCCGAGAATATGCGCTATGGAGGCAACACCTCCTGCGTGGAAGTGCGCGTCGGCGATAGCTTCTATATTTTCGATTGTGGCACTGGCTTCCGCGTGCTGGGACAAGCGCTGCGGCATGAGTTCAACGGCCATCCGGTTTCTGCCCACGTTTTCGTTTCGCATTTCCATTGGGATCACATTCAGGGAATTCCGTTCTTTGGTCCGCTGTACGACAATCGCGAGAACCGATTCCAGTTTCATTGTTCGAGCCGGACACGCAGCCTGAAGCGGGTGCTCGAAGAGCAGATGGCGGCGCCGTACTTCCCCGTAGGCCTGACTGAAATGCAGGCGCATCAGAACTTCTACGACCTCGACGAAGGCCGCATCCAGTTGGGCGATGTGAGTTTGCAGACCATGTGGTTGAACCATCCGCAGGGCTGCATGGGCTTTCGCCTAGAAACCAAAGAAGGCGTGATGGTGTACGCCACGGATAACGAACCAGGGGACGCGCTGTTTGACAAGAACGTGCGCAAGCTTGCGGCCGGTGCCGATGTCCTGATTTACGACGCACAATATCTTCCCGAGGAATACGCCCGTAAACACGGCTGGGGACACAGCCACTGGCGCGAAGCCGTCAACGTAGTTACGGAGAGCGGCGCGAAGGAATTGGTATTGTTTCATCACGATCCCGATCATGACGATGCGTGCATCGACAAAGTAGTGAAGGAAGCCCGCGATTACTATCCCCGGCTGCGGGCCGCCGCAGAGGGCATGCAAATCGAAGTATTGGCCAAGCCTTGATTTCAGACGTTATCGAGTCATTCTCCTGCGGAGGAAGAGATGGAACCAGAGGCCGACGACTCTTCCGCAGAACCGTCCACAGCAACGGCACTCACCAAGAAACTGCCCACTTCCGCACACGTGCTGCTCTGGATATTTTTCGGAGCCTGGGTTATTTCGTTTTTCCTGCCGGCGGCTCGAATCGATGGATGGGGCCGCGGACAAAAGGCGCGCGGCTGGGAACTCGTCGAGACTTCACTTGATCTTTTCTTCGTGCCAGTTAAGGGTATGTGGTTAGGCTTTTTCCCTCATGTCTGGTTGGTATGGATGAATCCATTCATGCTGCTTGCCCCGCTAGAAATCAAACGGGCGGAGCGAGGACAGGGACGAGTCTACGCCGTGTTCTTTTCTGTCGTCGCCGCGATACCGGTGATCCTCGCTTACATTCCTTTTTATCCGGGCGTTGTCGGTCTCGCGTGGCCCCTTCTGCCGGGTTTCTACTTGTGGGAATTCTCATTGATCGCGACGGCGGCATTGTTTGTCCGGACGATATGGCCGAGCCGGTCGGCCACGCTGCCGGCGGCGTGCCTAGTGGGTCTTCTATTTGCCTTGCCTCTGTACCGCGGCGAGGTGGGCTTTCTCCCATCTCCACGGGAACTTGGCCAGAAATCTAGACCTGTCGCGACTTCTCAGGTCCGGTTTACCACAATCAAACTTGTTGCGTCGTCGCCAAACCCGTCCCTTGTGGGGAATCTGGTCAGCTGGACGGCTACGATTTCGGCACCCGATGGCAGCATGCCGAGGGGGACAGTGGCGTTCGTCGACGGTGGGGCTCTCATTGACAGGGTATACAGCACGACCGGTGTGGCCACCTTTTCAACAACTGCATTGAAAGCTGGATCGCACTTCATTACCGCGAAGTTCAGCGGAGATGTCACGTCGAACTATCTCGGCAGCGCTTCGCCGGGGATAACCCAGATGGTCAATGATCCGAGCGACACCACGACGCGAACCGTGTTGACGCTGGTGGAGCAACGTCCGGAACCCCGAGCAGACCTGGTAAAGGTCGCACTGAAGGCAAAAGTAACGGCAATCGGATCAACCACGCCGGTTACAAGTGGAGAGGTTACTCTCGTGTTCATGTATGGCGACAGGGTCTCGTTGAGGCTTGATGACCATGGAGAAGCGGTGCTGTCCAGAGTGTTACCGGCTGCGGTATCGCGAGGGTATGAAATTGAGGCGATCTACGGAGGCGGAGGCGGATTCCAAGCCAGCGCGTCAACCCTGCCGCTGCCATAAGCCGCTTAGAAAAGGACCCTACCCCAAACCCGTTCACTCTCCCGAGCCTTGCATCCTTGAATACTGGATTACAATAAACTTGGGCCAAGCGGATATTACTTTGAAAGGGGCCGTGAGTGACGCAGTTTTCAACACCGTGGCCGCATTTTTCGGTGATCTCGGTCATCGATATTCTGCTGGTCGCAATTATCATTTACGAGTTCCTCGCCCTGATCAAAGGCACTCGTGCGTCCTTGATGGTTGTGGGTGTGGCCGGGCTCGGGCTGGCATTCTACTTGTCGCGGCTGGGCAACCTGGCGGCCCTGAATTGGTTGATCAGCACGTTGCTTCCGTACACCGTGTTCGCGCTGATCGTGGTTTTCGCGGCCGAGATTCGGCAAGCCCTGGCGCGGCTCGGGCGGGGACTTACGCTGAGTCGCAACGCGGGTTCGGAGGCGGACGCTTACGACGACATTGTGCTCGCCGCCAACCTGTTTTGCCAGAACCAGACGGGCGCTCTGATCGTTATCGAGCGTGAGATCGGGCTGCGTACTTATATCGAAAGCGGCGTTCCACTCGACGCGCGGCTTTCTTATGATCTGCTGGCAACGATCTTTCGGCCGAGCGCTCCGCTGCACGATGGCGCTGTAATCGTGCAGGACGACCGGATCGCGGCCGCCGCCTGCTTTCTGCCGTTGTCGATGAACCCGGTGCTCTCCACTCAACTGGGAACGCGGCATCGCGCGGGCATTGGTGTAACTGAGGAGACCGACGCAATCGCGGTGATCGTTTCCGAGGAAACGGGCAGCATAAGCCTGGCAATTTCGGGCAAGATCGAACGCGATCTGAGTGTCGACCAGTTGCGCGATCGTCTCGGCGAGTTGCTTCGCCGATATGTGCCGCCGTCCACTCTGCCTACGCCGATTTCGAACGGCGCTGAGGTGTTGGAAGACTCTGAGCCGGAGAGTTCGCGAGGTTCTCTGCCGCGCCCCGCGGATAGCCGTCTGGACGACTCGCGATTGCGCGATTCTCCCTTGAAGGATTCGCGCTTAAATCAGGGGGCGGATCGCTAGCATGGGAGACTTCCTGCGCCGCTATGTGTTTAACAATCTGGGCCTGAAGCTGATTTCGCTTGCCCTGGCGGTGGGCTTGTGGCTCGCAGTGGCGCGCGACCCGGTGGCCGAGGTTGCGGTCGAAGTAGCGATTGAGTTCCACAACATCCCGCAAAATCTGGAGATCAGCTCAGAAAATATTCCCAGAGCACAAATCCGGCTGCGCGGCCCGGAGCGGATAGTTCGCAGGCTGCAACCTGCGGACGTTTATGCTGAGCTCGACCTCGCCAATCTGAGGCCAGGCGAGCGCACCTTTGATTTGACGGCACAACAGATTCACGAACCTTCCGACCTTGAAGTCGTGCAGGTAGTTCCCAGCCAGTTGCATCTTGCCTTCGACGCGCGGCTGACGCGGCAAGTGCCGGTACAACCGCGCGTGGTGGGAATTTTTGCTCCCGGTTACGGTATAGACCGGATCGTCGTGGACCCGGCGACGATCACGATCAGCGGGCCGAAGAAGCATGTGGAAGCGGTGGAAGCGGCGATCACAGACCCAGTGGACGTAAGCGGAGCGATCAGCCGAATAACTTTCTCGAGACACGCTTACGTCTCCGATCCCCTGATACAGGTTGCAAGCCCCGATCCAGTTCACGTAACGGTGATCATGCAGAAAGCTTCGGAAACCAGCGGCGGCGCTCAGCCCACGAAACCAGAATGACATCCCAGACCCGACAACTGTTCGGAACTGACGGTATTCGCGGCGTAGCCGGCGAATTTCCCTTGACCCCCGAAAGCACGTACCTCATAGGCCGCGCACTTGGTCATGACCTCATTCGGAGTGCCGCTCAAGCCAGCGTTGTGATTGGGCAGGATACGCGAGAGTCGAGTTCCTGGATCGCAGACCGGGTGACGCTCGGACTGACTTCCAGCGGCTGCGAGGTTCACAGTGCGGGGGTAATTACGACTCCGGGGGTGGCCTACTTAGCGCGATCGCGCAAACATGCCGCCGGGGTTGTCATCTCGGCCTCGCATAATCCCTGGACCGACAATGGGATTAAAGTATTTTCCGGCGATGGATACAAACTGCCGGACGCGCATGAACTCGCCATCGAGCAGGAGATTTTCTCCTTGCTGCAGCATCCTGAGCGGCACCTGCCTGCTTCGGTGAAGCCGGCTCCCAGCTTGCCCGGAGAGGCGAGCCTCCGACAGGCGTACGTAGAATGGCTGGCCGATGGGGTAAAGACCGATCTGCGTCGGATAAGAGTGCTGGTGGATTGCGCCAACGGCGCAGCCACGGCTGAGGCTCCTGAATTGTTTCGCGCTTGTGGCCTGCGGCCGACCTATGTCTGTGCATCTCCCGATGGGAAGAACATCAACAACAATTGCGGCGCTCTGCACCCGGAAGCGTTAGGTAGAGCGGTCGCTGAGAAAAAGGGTGAGTTCGATTTAGGCATAACCTTTGATGGGGACGCGGACCGCGTGCTTTTCAGCGACGCGAGCGGCCGAGTGGTCAATGGCGACGCCGTTCTTTTGCTGGTTGCGCGCGATATGCAAGCTCGTGGAGTGCTCGCCGGTTCTACGATTGTCGCTACTACGATGTCCAATATGGGTCTGGAAATCGCGTTGCGCAAATCGGGCATCCGCATGTTGCGAGCAAATGTGGGCGACAAGTATGTGCTCGATGAGATGCTCAAGACCGGTGCGATTCTGGGCGGGGAGCAATCGGGACATATCATTTTCCGCGACGGCGAGGCCACAACCGGGGACGGCTTGCTCACCGCTCTGCGGGTGATGGACATTATGGCCCGAAGCGGCAAGGCGCTCGCAGATTTAATTGGCGATCTAAAAGTCTTTCCGCAGACAATTCAGAATATTCGGGTTCGCGAAAAGATACCGTTTGCGCAGGTGCCGGAAATCCAGCGTGCGATCGAAGCGGCGGAACAGGAACTCGACGGCAACGGACGCGTGGTCGTTCGCTACTCAGGCACGGAGGCGCTGGCACGGGTTATGGTGGAAGCGGAGTCGGAAGAAAAGATGAAGGCGCTGGCGGAGAATATTGCTGGCGCGATCAAGAGCGCGCTGGGAGTTTGATTGTGTGGGACGGACCTTCGACCCGTCCGGGCCGAGTAAAGATCGGCATTGCTGCTGTCTATGAAAACGCTTTTGTCCAATGCCGCTGCGATATGGAATCTGCTCCTGCTGCTGGTGGTGGTCGGTACACTCGTCTGGTTCTTCTACTGGTTTGGTTTGCGAAGGCTCATCCGAGCCAGAAGGATTGCGACCTCGCGCGACCGAAGAATGCTAAGAGAAGCCGCCGAGCGGGAAGTGGAGCGCGAGCAGTAAGCGTAGGCGCGAGCGTCCCCGCTTGCGCGGGTGCGGCTGTTGTCTCTGCATGCGTTAAACGCAAGGTCCCTCGACTGCGCTCGGGATGACAGAGTGTGGGACGTATTCGAGAAATCCTTGCGGCTGAAATCCTTGCCGTCATTCCAAATCTCGCCAGTTCATCCCCACACCAATTTCGACTAGCAGGGGGACGGTTAGTGCGCGAACGTTTTCCATCTGGTCGCGTACCAGAGGCCGCATCACTTCGATTTCAGCTTCGGGAACCTCGAACACCAGTTCATCGTGCACCTGCAGCGTCATTCTTGATTTAAGTCCCCGCTCGCGTAGAGCTGTGTCGATGCGGATCATGGCGATCTTGATCAAGTCCGCCGCTGTTCCCTGCAGTGGAGTATTGACCGCCGTCCGCTCGGCGAATCCTCGCAGGTTCGCATTCTTGCTGTTGATGTCGGGGATGGGGCGCGCGCGTCCAAACAGGGTTTTGACTTTCCCTTCACGGCGAGCTTCTTCCAGAGTCCGGTCAATGAAGGCGCGCACGCCGCTGTATCTTTCGAAATAGGCGTTGATGAATTGCTTGGCCTCGGAGGGTTCGATTCCCAGGTTTTGTGAGAGTCCGAAGGCCGACAATCCGTAGACGATGCCAAAATTCACCACTTTGGCTTGCCTGCGATGATCGGGCGTGACCATCAGCGGCGGCACACCGAACACTTGAGACGCGGTGAGGGTGTGGATGTCATCGCCGCGGCGGTAGGCTTCGACCAGGAGTGGGTCTTTTGAAAAATGCGCCAGCAAGCGAAGTTCGATCTGCGAGTAATCTGCCGCTAAGAGCACATGACCAGGCTCGGCGGTGAACGCGGCACGAATCTCGCGGCCGAGCTCGGTGCGAATCGGAATATTTTGCAGATTGGGATTCGCCGACGATAGTCTTCCCGTTGCCGTGCCGGTCTGGCCGAAAGTCGTATGCAAGCGTCCGCTCGCGGGATTCAGCAGGGCTGGCAACGCATCGACGTAGGTTGATTTGAGCTTGGTGAGTTGCCGGTATTCGAGCACCAGCCGCGGAACATCGTGTTCCTCGGCCAGCCCCTCTAGCACGTCGACCGCGGTAGAAATCGTTTTTCCCTTGCCGTATTTTACCGGCTTGGGAAGATTTAATTTGTTGAAGAGCACGTCGCCCAGTTGCTTGGGCGAACTGATGTTGAATTCGCTTCCTGCGTGCTGGTAAATCTCTTTTGCTTTTGTGTCGATCTCGAGTTCCAGGCGCGACGACATTTCCGCCAACGCGGCACGGTCGATTTTGACTCCGGCGTGCTCCATGCGCGCCAGCACTGGCACCAGCGGCAAATCAATTTCTTCATAAAGCTTGAGCAGGCTGGCGTCTTCTAGTTCGCGGCGCAGCGCGGCTGCGAGCCGGCCAGTGATGTCGGCGGCTTCGGGCAGGGTGCCGCTGAGTTTGAGATTGAAACGGCGGAGGGCCACGTCGGCTAAACGATGCGATGAGTAGGTGGGGTCGAGCAGGTAGGAATACAGCATCGGGTCGTGTTCGACGCCTGCCAGCTTGATCCCCTGGCGCTCCAATGCGTGAGTTGCCGCTTTGTAATCGTGGATGGCTTTAGGCAGATTTTCGTCAGACAGGGCCGACTTTAGTTTCGACGTTGCCTCTTCTGCTTCAGCGTTGACAGTCACAGCTACGCCATGGGTTGAGGAGATTGCGATATCTCGCGGACGCTCAACCGGCAGAGATTCCGACGTGAGCGCCAGCATTCCGGTTTCCGATTCGTTCTCGTCTGTTTCTTCCTCGTCGGCTAGACTAGATTCTCCTTCGACGGCGACAGACAGCACTCCTCCCGATAGAACGGCTTTCAGCACGGCGTCTACATCGGAGGCCGACTTCGCTTCGGTGTAATGGGCTTCGTTCACTTCGACGACGGGCAAAAGCTCTTTCAAAAGTGAAGTGAACTCCAGTTCGATAAAAAGCGCGCGTAGGGTTTCGATGTCTGGCTCGCCGACTCTCATCGCATCCACATTCAACTCGATGGGCACGTCGCAATCGATGGTTACCAGCTTCTTGCTTAACAAAATGTTGCCGCGATTGTTCTGCAGGGATTCGCGATAGGTCTTTTTTTCGACTTCTGCCGCGCGATCAAGCGCCTGCTCGACCGAGCCGAAGCGTCTGATAAGTTCAACCGAACCCTTGTCGCCGATTCCCGGAGCTCCGGGAATGTTGTCGATGGAATCGCCGCGCAGGGCCATGACATCGATCACGCGCTCGGGAGGTACGCCCAGAATTTCCTCGACCTTGGCCGCATCGCAGATGAGATTGTCCTTGGGCGGATTCAGAACGTGAACCCGGTCGTTCACCAGTTGCAGCATGTCTTTGTCGCTTGAAACCACATACACGGAATACGATTGGCCTACGGCTTTGCGCGCCAGCGTGCCAATAACGTCGTCGGCTTCGTAGCCTCCGAGTTCGAGGATAGGAATGCGGTAGGCTTCGAGGGCTCTTCGGATGTAGGGCAATTGCTGCGCGAGGTCTCCGGGCATTTCTTTGCGATTGGCCTTGTAGCCCTGATATTCGATTTCCTGGAAACTCTGCGTCTTCAGATCGAAGCGGCGCACGCTGGTAAGACCTTCGGCTTGCTGATCGCGAAATGTTGGCGCTGCCACATCAAATACTGCGGCCAGGTATTCTGGCGAGAAGTCGTCACGGAGTTTGCGCAACATGTTGACGAAGACATACGTCGCAGCTGTCGGCAAGCCGGTTTTTGTGGACATCCCACGCTGCCGCGCCATGGCGTGATAGGCGCGGAAGATGAAGGACATGGCGTCGATCAGGTAAATGCATCCCGCCTGGCCCTGGACAAGCTTCAGTTTTTGCGCGGACGTGGGCGCGTCTGGCGCAGATGCATTTAGAGCGCCTTCGACCGGAAGTGCCGAGGATTTCTTTTTGGGGGACAACAGTTTTAGTTTAGCAGCAGGTATGCAGCGACGTTCGGGCTGACGGTAGGGACATAACTAGCTACGTCTCTACGGGAAGGTCACGCTGAAGTCGGCCTTCACGAACTTGGTCTTTGGTGCGCCGTCCGGATTGCTGAAAACCAGATGGTACTGCTGTGACTGCTCGTACGTGTTCGGCACTTGCCAATCGACCACCTGATTGTGAGCAGGATTCAGTTCGTAGGTAGTGGTTCCCGGACGGCCTTGTTGGAAATCAGCGAATTCCTGGTCGTTCAATAGCATTAGGCCAACGTCGGCAGTTTTGTCGCTGGTGGAATCGGGTTCACGACGCTTGGTAAATGATCGGAAGTCGCCATGCAATCTTGAAAACGCTTCATTCGGAGGGACTACGAATGCAAATTGCACAGATTTGTTAACCGGGAATACTCCGTGCACAACATCCTTGGATTCTCCCGAACTGAGATGGGCAATGTGATCGACCGACACCCCTGTTTGCGTTTGCTCGGAAGGCTGTCCTTTTTTCGAGCAAGCGCATAGCAGAACCGACAGAAAAAGCAGGAGCCCAGCGGATTTCGCTAACACTTCCCAGAAATCTTTTCGCACCTAATGATTTTCTTATGAGCACCTCTCTCTTGTACACGTGACCGAAGTCACCGGAGTGACCTGCCGTACTCGGTGTTGTAGTGGAGCTTTATTTCTCCGCAAGTGTGTTGCTCTGGCGAGTAAACCACGCAACTATCGAACGGCCGGGAATACACATGCAGGCTGACCGCGCGCTGGTTGAACTCACGCGGATTGTAGACGCGATGGACTGGCTCCTGGGGGTCGACGGCGCAGGGATGAGTTTGGTTCATTTCGACGGTATCCGCTGGCTCCAGTTCGCACGTTCCCTGTTCCAACTTCTGGACGATGACCCGATAGTTTTCGACTAGTAATCTGCCGATGGGCACGGCCATCCAGCAATTCTGATCCTTGTGATTGTGCACCGAGCTACCCTGGCCTACTTCCCAACAAATCGCCATCAATTCGTAAAGCGGCGTCTTGTCGATCAGGTTTCGGGTGTAGTGCTGGCCATCCCAAGTCAGGTAGGGGGCCAAGGTATCGGGCGTGACAAGTACGTTTTCCAGGAACTTGGCGATCTGGTCGGTACGGTCGAAGGCCGTCTCGGGGAATTTGCGCAACTCCAAAACAAAATCCTGTATCGAGACCTGCTTAGACACTGCTTGTGTTCCCATGCTTCACCCCTCAAGAAACAGTATATCGCCTAACTAAATCTGCACGGGCGGGGACGTCCGCCCACATCGACTTCATTCGAGGAACATACAGTCCCCATAAGAGTAGAACCTGTATTTTTGCTCGACCGCATGCCGGTAGGCGTCCATCACTTGCTGTTTTCCCCCCAAGGCGCTAACCAACATGAGCAGGGTGGATTGCGGCAGATGGAAATTTGTCAGCAACGCCCCCACGACCCGGAATTCGTAGCCAGGGTAGATAAAGATATCGGCCTCACCGGCGCCGGGCTGCAGTATGCCATTTCCAGACTGGCTGGCCACGTATTCCAGGGTGCGTAAGGTTGTGGTTCCGACGGCAACGACGCGCCGGCCGGCGGTTACGGCGCGGTTGATCTTCGTAGACGCTTCTGCGGAGACCTCGTAGGCCTCGCGGTGCAATCGATGATTTTCAACTTGGTCCACGCGGATCGGTTGAAACGTTCCCAGGCCTACGTGGAGCGTGATCTCCGCCGTCTCGATACTACGGTCGCGTATGCGGGCAAGAATCTCTGGTGTGAAGTGCAGTCCGGCGGTGGGCGCCGCTACCGAACCTCGTTCGCGCGCGTAGACGGTCTGATAGCGATCCCGATCGCCCGGGCAGTCGGGCCGATCAATATATGGCGGTAGCGGCACGTGCCCCAACTGCTCGACCAAATTGAAGAAATCGGCTACCGGACGAAATCGTATGCGGCGCTCACCAAAGGTGCCCCTGGCGACGACTTCCGCTTGGAGTCGGTCGTCTTCGCCAAAGAACAACCGCTCTCCCACGCCAATCTTGCGGCCCGGCCGGACCAGGCACTCCCATTCGTTCGGCCCTGAAGATACTTGCCGGGTGAGCAATACCTCGACCATGCCCTTGAGAAAGTCACGCGCCGCCGGGTTCTGCGAGCTTATAGGCTGGGTCTTAGCCCCGCTTCTCCGGCCGAAGAGGCGTGCCGGAAAGACTCGGGTATTATTGAACACAAGCAGGTCGTCTGGCCGGAGCAAGTCGGGGAAGTCGCGAAACCAACGGTCATTAAGCGTTCCCGGGCGGCGGTTCAACTGCAGAAGGCGGGATGCAGCCCGGTCAGGCAGTGGTTCCTGGGCAATCAGTTCCGCCGGAAGGTGATAATTGAACTCTGAAACTAGCACTCCAACCGATTATAAATTCGAACAGGGCGGCACTCATAAGGACATACCTGAACAAACGGATTGTGCTCGACCAACTTTCTGCGATAGCATATGCGCACGATTCGGGTCCGCTTTTCCCGAGCAGTTCCTAGATTGAATGCCCAGCGCACGCCAATATCGACGCGAAATGGTTCTGTTTGGCCAGATGCTGCACCAGCGCGGCTATGTAGCGGCCACCGACGGCAATCTTTCGGTTCGTCTCGATGACGAACGGATTATTGTCACTCCGACCTGCATGAGCAAGAGCATGCTGCGCACCTCGGATATGGTGGTCGTCGATTTAGATGGGCGTCGCCTTGCCGGAAACCGCAATGTTTCCAGCGAACTCGCCATGCACTTATTGATTTACCGACTGCGCCCTGACGTAAAAGGCATCGTACACGCGCATCCTCCTACAGCTACTGGATTTGCTGCCGCTGGGCTTGCTCTCAACCAACCGCTGGTGTGCGAGGTGGTGATCGGGCTAGGCTCCATCCCACTGGCGAAGTACGGGACACCGGGGACGCCGGAGCTTTCCGACGCGCTCGAACCGTTGATCCCGCAGTATGACGCCATCCTCATGTCAAACCATGGCGTGGTCGCTTACGCGGATACGCTTCACAACGCGTACATGAAAATGGAAACGGTCGAGCATTTTGCCCAGATCGCTCTCGTAACTCATTTGCTTGGGCGGCAGCAGCCTTTGGAGGGCGAGGATCTGGAAAAGCTGAAATTAGCGCGCACCCGATATCAAAGCACGAGTTCTGCAATCCAACCTTGCAGCATCGTAGCCGGCAACGACCGCAGCCGTCTCCAGGCGAGGCCAACGCCATTGCGGCTTGAGAACGCGATACGAACGCGAAGTAAGGATTTCCGCAGCCAGCTAAAGGCTAACAGCTAGGGGCGTCCTTTCATTCCCCTCCGATTCTGAATCGCATCCCTGCCCGGAAATTCGCCCGCAAAGATGGATAACCTGTCACTTCCTCGTAGAAATGGTCGAACACGTTCTCCACGTTGGCATAGACAGTTACACGCGAATTGACGTTATACCAACCGCCGACGTTCAAAAGAAAATATCCTGGCGTGTGAGTGATGCCGAAGCCATCAAAGTCGGAGTCCGGGCGCGGGCCCACGAAGCTGCCGCTGAGATTCCCACCCCAGCGCGGGCCCAGATAGCTGAGCAACGTGGTGGCGGAGTTCTTGGGGCGGCGGAGAAGGGGATCTCCTTGGGCATTGGGAGAAAAGCTGCCCGGCGGTGCCAGGAGAATCTTGGTCGATGTGTTGGTATAGGACGTATTCCAGGACAGGCGCTGCGTCAACCGGCTTTGCAGTTCGACTTCCACTCCTTGGGCGAAAGACTTTTGCAGATTTATGTACTGGCCCACAAAGGTAGTGGGGTTGACAGTGACAAATTCAATTTGATCGTGAAACAGATTGTTGAAATAGTTGGCCACGAGAACAAACCGGCTCAGGAAATTCTGCTGAAAGCCGGCTTCGAAAGCCCGGTTCTGTTCGGCCTTCAAATGGAGATTGGGGAGCTGAAATGCGCTGCTGACGAAAGTCTCCTCGAATCGCGGTTCTTTTATTCCAGTGGCGTAAGAAAAATTCAATCGAGTCCCGGAGAAAATGTGCCCGCCGCGTAAAGCTTGGAATCCCAGAGCCACTCGCGGAAGGCCGACATTGCCGAAAGTGGTATTGTGAGCAAATCGTCCTCCAGCGACCACATTGAGCCGCCCGAGTGTTAACACCTGTTGCGCATAGGCCGCTTCGTTCAACCGCAGGCCATGGCCGCTACTGGCGAAATCCGCCGGAATGGGATCGCCGACAAAGCCATTTTCATCTTCGAACTCGTAACCGATGGTGGTGTGCGCCCAACTGCGCTCGACGTAATCGCCCTGATAATCGAAGCCGGCGCGGTTGAAATTGACCAAGGACTCGAAAGCCGTGTTGATGGTGCCAAAGGGAGTGTTCTGGGGAGAAATGCCGCTGTCCGAATTGACAGTCTTCAGGTTGTACTCGAAGCCGGAGAAACGATGCGTCCAGTTTGATCCCGTCTTCACGATCAGGTCGAGACTCGCGAGCAGATTGTTCTGCCGCGCTTTTCCACCGAGGTCGGGCGAGAGAACGTAAGTCGTGCCGTCGATATTAAATACATTTTGTCCATTGAAGTTCCAGGCCCCCGGAACGCCGGTTACGCTGTTGTCGTGCCGCACGCGCAGACGAAGCGAGACCTGTTGATTCACGGCAAATCCCACATTCGCGCCTTCCAAAGAATTGGAGTAAGCAGCATTCGGGCCGGAGCCGTTGGTGTTGAACTGATTCCCGAAGACGTTGTAATCGAAGCGGCCGCGCGAACCTGCGAGAGACGCGTAGCCGTTCTCTGTGCCGTAATTGCCCGCGTCCGCACCGAAGTTTAATTCCGGAGTGGGCGTGCTTCCGGTGCGAGTCCAAACCTGGACCACGCTGGTCATCGCGTCAGAACCATAGAGCGTGCTTTGCGCGCCCCGCAAGAACTCCAGCCGATCGGCCTGGTCCAGGGGAAGCGTGCCAAAATCGAAGGTCCCGCCCGCCTCGGTTACGCTTACGCCGTCGACAATCACTTTGTTGTAGTTGGAATTGCCGCCGCGCACGAACAGTGAAGACAATCCCCCGCGCTGCCCGGCCGTGTTCACCACCGCTCCCGGCAAGAAACGAAGTGCGTCATCGGCTGCCACCGGATTCATAGTTTGTATCTGTTCGCCGCTCAGAGTCGCTACATCGGCGCCAGCGTCTTCGCTCGGGACAGGGGTTCGCGTCCCGGTCACGACTACTGTCTCAGAAGCTGTCGCGAGATGAAGCTGAATGGTGACGGAATCGTCCTTAGCGGAAAGCATTGTGGTTTCAACGGCGAAGCCCGGAACTAGAACCTTCACCTGGTGAGGACCACTCCCTGTTCCGCGAAAGATAGCGAGTCCCTCCGCGGACGTAAGTTCCACAGCTGGACGTGAAGTAGTCTCACCTTCAAGCAACAGCACTTGGGCCCCGGCAACTACGGCCGATTGGGGATCGATCACTTTGATTTTGATTTCGGCGGCTGAAGCTGCCGCCAGCAGGCAAATTACACTCGCAAGAATACGAAAGAACCGCATGCACTCCTCCTTTGTTTCGCGAAAGGGGTTGGTGTGGACGGTTCGCGCCAGTCTCCTGGCTTTGCGAGTGAGGACAGCTTTCACTGTCCGACTGCTACAACCGGCCTTCCCAGAGTTACCCAGTGACCGGCTGCGAATTTCCTCGCTTACAGTTGCGCGGCAGCGCGGGATTTCCACCCGCTTCCCTCCCCATCTCGTCGATGAGGAACGCGCGAACCAAAGAAGTTGAGAAAGAACGAAAAACCACTTCCCGGATTCGTAATCAGAATCAAGGAAGTGGCATTGTAACCCGACCGCTGCGATTTCTTCTACTGCACCGTCACATCAACCGGAGCCGAAGGGATGCCGTTCGCCACGACCACCAGACTGCTCGCGCCAGTCTCCATATCGGACGGCACGTCAAAATTCGTCGACACGATCTTCTTGCCCGTGGCGACGCCCATGGTGCTGTGGTCGTGCGTGCGCGCGTAGAACACGTGTTTGGTCGCATGGTTAATGATGCGTACCAGCGGATAGTTGCTGTTCATCTGAGCGTCGTCGCCGTAGGCCGCTCCGTGGGTGAGGCCATTGAACTGCGTTCCCGAGATTTTGTAAGTATCGCCGCGGGTAACGTCGCTGGGGGCTGTTGTGATCGCTGGAGCCCATGAGCTTTGATAAGTTCCTTTGGCGGTGTAGATCTCGGCATCTTTGGTTACGCCGTCGGCCAGCGTGTATAGAATGTGGCCGGTGGGCAGGACGAGAAACCGTCCCTGATAAGAAGTGGCGGGATTGCCAGATTGCTTCGGCGCAAGTGTCTTGGTGAACGTCTTGCCGTCGAACTCGTAAAAAGTCAGAGGAGTTTGAAAGACCAGCGGACTGGTCTCGCACAGAATGTTCCCATTCGGCAGAACAGCGGCGGGAGCATCGGCCATATCGTCGTTATTGGGGAAGTCAGGGCCTGCCGCCCATTTTCCTGTCTTCGTGTCGTAGGTGGCAGTGTGCCCCGCTCCGTCTCCGTTTGCACCCATCGCGAAGACAGTGCCGTCTGGCCGCAACAAGCCGGGCCCGGTTTCCTCACCCGCGTTCTCGGACAAATCCACGATCGCACTACCGGCGCTGGTCCACTTTTCGGTGTTGGGGTTGAACATTTCCGTGTTTGGAGTGTTCTGTGTATCTGCCAGCAGGACCCTGCCGTTGGGCAGCAACTCCATACCCTCCTCGGCGTAAGCATCGGATTTCCCTGAGCCTTTGAGAGTCCAGCCTAGGGTCTTCGAATTAAAGAAAGCGCTGGCGGCGCTCTCGTTTTGACCGATCATGAAAATACCGTTGGGCAGAACGATCGAGGGAGAATCGCCGATTTCGTCCCATCCACTGGGCGGATTCACATTCGTCCATTCGTTCTTGACCGGATCGTAAATCGCTCCTAGCGGAGTTTCGGCGCCAGGGCAGCCAGCGCCGTTGTATTCGCCGCCTTCGACCAGAACTCGCCCGTCAGGCAACAAGTTGGAAGCGAAGTATAGAGGCGCATAGTCCGAAGGCATGGAACTGATGGAGGACCATGTGCCATTCACGTAACTTCCCGTCTTGTCCGGCGTCAGACGATGCCAGTTCGGCGTGCAGTATTCGTGCACGATGACCGTGCCATCGGTCAGCAGCAAAGCTGTGTCGGTGAAAAATGTTGGTGGATGCTTCAGGGATCGCCACTTTTGCGCGCCCGCAATAACAGGCAGGAGCAAGCAAACGAAAAGTGCGATTCCTCGGGTCTGCGTGACTTTCACGGATGAGTTCTCCTCAGATGGTTTTTCTGGAGGCGGATGAATACGGGAGTGCATGAAACCGCCGCGAGATTGGTCGCGAATTGATTTACACAATTCGCGACCGAAATCTACTCCGAACCCGACCGTCGAGTCAACGGGGACTTTATTCTCTTGACTAACAGTTCTAGTAAAAAGGATCGATATCAAAAGGGCCGTGGCGGAAAAACTCCGATGGAGAGCAAGCCTGGGCTCTGCGGATCCATTATCGGCGACTTTGAGGATTCTTTAAGCCTGCATTTCCCCCCTTGTGATGTCACATCGACGACGCCAATTGAACTTGGCGAGCCGAACTCCGCCGCGTAGATTACGCCTCCTGTGCCTTCAGTGTTTTCAGTTGCCAGCGTCCCCACATATGCCCAATCAGTGTCGAAGCCTTTGAGAAAGCCGGAAGCGCACCCCCGGGTAAGCGTGCCATTGGTCTTGTCGAAGAATGCGGCTGTGATCTTTCCACTCTGCGTGTTGCTTATGTAGAGAAGCGTTTCGTCCGGACTGAGCAAAACGTTACTGGAACTTATCGCGCTTCCTAAACGATAGACAACTGTTGGTGTCAATTTGCCCGAGGAAATATCTGATACCTCTACCACGGTGAATGGGGAGGTGTCGCCGAATATCGCGTAGCGTCCATCTTGCGTGATGTCGACTCCGTTGGGATATGCATTGCCGCTGCGCGAACCCGTGGAATCTTGTTTGTCGCCGTTCGATACCGGCTCTCCTTGCGAGAGATCAAAAGACTCGATGGAGCCGTCGTCGTAGGTGACGACCAACAAGTTAGTATGGGCCGCCATTCCATCAATCGAGCCACCATTCAGGCCGGTTACGTCAACGTCTCCCACGAACTTCAGTTTGCAGTTGCCCAAAATCTTAAACGTGCCGATGGTGTTTGAATCGGTGTAACTCGCGTACAGGTAGCTGCCGTTGCTGGCCAGGCCGACGCCGTTAGTCTGACCAGTGTCGTGGTGCGATCCCGCAAAGGCCCCCGCCAATTCGAGTGTCTGAACCACAATAGCCCCAATCAGGCCAGTGTAAGAATCGGAGACGTAGACACACTGCTCGCCGCCCTTCTGCAGCGCCCGCACTTTGTCTTGTCCAAAGTACCCGCCCCCGACACCACCGAAACCGGTTGTGACAATCGCCTCCTCAGTTAACAGACCGCCCACGTCCACGGTGTAAAAGGTGGCGGAATTAGAAACCTTTCCAGACGGATCGTTATTGGTAAAGACGTAGTGGGCCGGTTTCTCGGCTCCGAAGGCGGGCGCAGCCAGGAACAGCATTGCAGCTGTCGTGCCAGCCAGGAGCAGCGTGGACATACACTTCATAATTCTCCCGCATGAAAGCCACAATCACGGCAAGGGCCATGCCGTTCGATGAGTGCCGACAAGCCATGCCGGACAAGCGACACGCCTTATCGGTTAGAACGGCCGCGGTGGGAAAGCTCCGATCGATAACAACCCTGGACTGTTTGGGTCAGCGATGGGCGATTTGGAGGATTCGGTCAACGTGCATTTGCCACCGGACGAAGTCACCTCAATCTCCCCGATCGAGGACGGCGCACCGTACTCGGCAACGTATAACATATCGCCCGTGCCGGTCGTTTTTTGCAATGCCAACGATGCGGTGTAGGACCAGTCGCTCACGAACCCCTTCAGAAATCGGGAAACGCAACCTTTGGAGAGTGTGCCCTTGCTCTTATCGAAAAACGCAGCCGTGATCTTACCTGATTGATTGTTGCTGATGTAGAGAAGCGTCTCGTCGGGGCTCAGCAGAATGTTGCTGGCATTAATCGCGTTCCCCAAATGATAGACCACTGTTGGAGTCAGCTTGCCAGAGGAAATGTCCGAAACTTCGATTACCGTGAATGGAGAGGTATCGCCAAAGATAGCGTAATGTCCATCCTGCGTGATATCGATCGCGCTGGGATAAGTATTGCCACCGCGTGAGCCAGTGGAATTCTGTTCATCGCCATTCGAGACCGGCACGCCGGCCGAGATGTTGAAGGATTCGATGGAGCCATCGCCATAGGTGACGACCATCATGTCGCCATGGATCACCATGCCATCGACGATGCCGCCTTGCAGACCGGCAACCGTGATGTCGCTAACGAATTTAAGTTTGCAGCCAGGCAGAACTTGAAAGGTTCCGATATTGCTCGAATCGGTGAAGCTTGCATAGAGGTATTGAGGGTTCATGGCCAGGCCAATGCCGTTGGATGCGCCGGTGTCTTTCTTGGAGCCGGTTGTATGGCCAGCGATTGTTAGAGTCTTGACGCTGATTCCGACGACGTCGCCGTCTGCCGCCACCGAGGCGTAGACGCACTCGGCGTTTCCGCTGTCAAGGACGTTCACGCGGTTTGCAGCGAAGTACCCGCCCGCGATGCCGCCTTCACCTACCAGCACCTTCGCCTTCATAGTTAGCTGCCCATTCGTGCCCACCGTGAAGAAGGAAATCGTAGAAATCAGTTCTGGTGGCACATCGTCATTGGTCACAACGTAATGAGGCTTGCCAGCACCGAATGCGGCGCCGCTGCAGGTGCAGAGTCCAATCAGAATCGCGACCACACCAGCCAACAATGATTTGTAGGAAGTTTGCATAAATCCCTTGAGATGAGACCGAGAAATAAAAAACCCACTCGCCATTTTCTGCGGCACGCAGCCGAGGCATGACGAGTGGATTGAATTGTCACAATACTTCATCGCTGCTTTACGACCTTGCTACTTTTGCACTGTAAGAGAGAATGGGGCCGACGGGATGCCGTTGGTTACCACCTCTAATGTGCTTTCCCCTAATTCCGTGTCTGAAGCTACAGTGAAGCTTGTGGACTCAGCCGCTTTGCCACTTTGCACTGCGTAGGAGCTGGGGTTGGTCGTCTTGGCGTAAAAAACATGCTTGGATGAGTTGTTGGTGATGCGCACCAAAGCATAGTTAGTGCTGTCCTGGAAATCGTCGCCGTACGCAGCTCCGTTCGTTAAGCCGCTGAGCTGTGTGCCCTTGACGACATAGGTACTGCCGACGTTGACGCTGGCTGGGGCCGATGTGATGGTCGGAACCCAGGCCTTGTTGTAAGTTCCTTTCGGAGTAAACGCGACCAGTTCCTGGAAATCGCTGAACAGCAACTGGCCGTTCGGCAGCTCAAGGAAGTGTCCGTAGTAGGCCCCGTCGCTGGATGCGTCTGGCGGTCCGGGAATATGCGTTAGCTTCGTTCCGTTCCACTCAAAGAATTCGGCGCCAATGCCAAAAACCGGCGGACCGGTCATTACAACGACGTTGCCATTGATTTCCACCGCCGAGGGTGCATCGTCACAGGCCAAAGCGATGCCGTTAACCTTCGGGAAGTCGGGCCCAGCCTTCCACTTTTTTGTTGCCGTGTTGTAGGTCGCCGTGTGACCAGGGGTGTTCGCGGCATTTGCTCCGGCTGCGAAGACGATTCCGCTAGGCTGTAACGCTATCGGTCCAACTTCTTGAGAGTCAACATCTTCCAGGCGGACAATCGTGCTGCCCGCGCTGGTCCACTTCTTGGTGGCCGGATTGAAGACTTCGGAGTTGGGGGCATCGATTGCATCCACCGTGAGGATGTCCCCATTCGGCAGCAGTGCCCATCCTTCTTCGTCAAAGCGGTCATCTTTACCTGTATTGGTGAGGTTCGTCCACTTCAGGGTCTTGGGAATGAAGTAAGCTTGGTCTACTCCCTCGCAGCAATTGGCCTGGGTATAGGTTCCGTTGGCCAAAAGAATGGCCTGAGCGTCGCCGATCATGGTCCAGCCAGGGGGTGGGGCCACCGAGGTCCATTTGTTTTTCACGGGATCATAGATCGCGCCCATGTTAGTCCATACGGAGTTGCCTAGATTGTATTCTCCGCCCTCGACAATGTATCGTCCATCGGGCAACACTACCGAGCCGAAGTAGAGCGGACCGTAGCCAGAGGGCATAGTCGCCACTTTCTTCCATGTGCCAGTGGTGTAGTTACCCTTGTTGTCCGGCGTTAGCGTCCACCAGTTACCCCAAGTGCCGGTGTTCCCGCTCTCGTCGTGTATGATGACTCGCCCATCGGTAAGCAGCGCCATGGCACCAGGGCCAATGTTGGGCATTTTATTGACGGTTGTCCATTTCTGTGCTCCTGCGATGCTGGCCAACGCCAACAACACGAGGAGCGCGCTTCCGAGCTTTTTCAACATCGTCATATTTTATTTTCTCCTGGGTTTGGGGTCCTCTATAGACGGGTTCGGACGGGGGGGAGCTTTCAGAACGTCGCCGCCACAGATGAGACTGTTGAATCGATTAAAACATTCGCCGCAAGAATTTAACCGCAGAGCACGGTCAAGTCAATGTGGCCTTTCTTCTCCTAACCAGTGATCTATAATCCGCGCCCTGCGCGGTTCGCGTGCGGAGCCCAGTGTAAGGGCGTACAATCCTGGCATGATTCCTCAGGATCTCCTCGACATCCTGGTCTGCCCCGTCTGCAAGAAGCCGCTGCAGCTTAAAGAGACCGGAGAAAGCTTGAAGTGCACCGAGTGCCGGCGCGTTTACCCGGTGCGCGACAACATCCCGATCATGCTGGTCGACGAAGCCGTTATCGATGCGGCATGATCTCGCTGCAGTCAGGCCCGAAGCGCAGAGATGCCAGGGTTGGCCATTAGCTCGACGCCCCCGCAACTCAACCTAACGCCCGACGCCTAAGGCCAGTGTGCCGCCTTGGGCGCTCCACGTCCTTTTCCGTACCAGAACGACACTTTGTGTCAGACCTCTGAGACGAACTCTGGCGTCGTCCCATGTACCGGAAGTATGTACCGTTGGCCTCCCCCGACCGCAACTTATTGCAGCAATGTGAGTTTAACTAGGTACGGAACCCAGTGCCGAAATTCTTCGAATTGGGACCCGTTGCGGCATCAAAATTGCATGCAACGTAAGCGGCACTGACGGAGTCTAATAAGTAACTGAGTTAAGGGTCGGAGGTGAGACGGCCATGAATGAACGATTTAGAGAGAGATTTTCCGTTAACGAGCTGACGGCTTTACGAAACGATCTGCTGCAGGGCGGTTTGATCGATTCACGCGAGGCCGCCGAACTTTTACAGGTTTTCCTGATGGGACGAGGCTACGGAGTTTCGCCGCAGGCGGCTTTCGATGCCGCCGGCCGGGTCGAAATGTCCGGTTGCTCAATCCCCGTGTTGCAGTCGGAACTCGAGAACCTCGCGCTGGTCATGTAACCCTCGCCAAGCAACGTTTTGGCCTGGGGCGGAGTCCAAGAGCTGAGAGTGAAAGTAAAAACGCGACTGTGAAAAGTTAAAAAAGATCTGAGGGGAGTTTCAAAACCAAGTCAGTCCCCTAAGGTGACGAATGAGAAAAGCCGGGCCAACCTGCCCGGCTTTGCTTTTTGCAGACGTAAGCTCTTGGCTTCCGGCTCTTAGCTTGAAGATCCGCGAGATTTCGTCGGATTCGTTGGAGTCCTCTATGGTCGACGAAGTGCAAAGTGCCCCTTCTAGACCATGCAAGCCAGTTCCACAGAACCTTGTAGTTTCAGCAACAAGCCAGAGGCCAGAAGCCCAAAGCCAGAAGCCGCTTCTCTCACTCGTAGCGCAGGCTCTCCACCGGATCCAGCTTGGCGGCGCGTGCCGCGGGAACGGTACCAAACAAAATCCCAACCAGCGAAGACACCACAATCGCCACAATCGCCGAGAGTCCAGAGATCGGAATGCGGTACTCGGTCAGGAAGCGCACCGAGAACGGCAATGCCAGTCCGAGGACGACTCCCGCAAGGCCCCCGATCAGCGAGATCAGAACCGCCTCCGACAAGAACTGATAGCGGATTTCGCGATTGGTCGCGCCCATGGCTTTGCGAATTCCAATCTCGCGGATGCGGGCGCTCACCGTGGCCAGCATAATGTTCATAATTCCGATTCCACTCACCACCAAAGTCACGGTCGCAATCAGCAATAACACCAGGGTGAGCGCGTTCGCCGTGCGATCCGCCACCGCCACCAACTCGCTCAGGTTGTCCACCTGGTAATTCGATTCCGCCCGATGACGCGACTGGATGACCTTCCGGATGCGTTCCGTGACTGGAAGCACCATCGACGCCTCGGTCGCGGAAAAGTAGAGCTGCTTCACTTCCGGCGTATCCGTGAAATAGCGGCCCACGGTGTAGGGAATCACCATGGTGTTGTCAGTGACTTCCGACTGGCCGAAGGTGTCGACGCGCTCCTTGAACGTGCCGATGATGGTGAAAGGCAGCCCGCTGAGCTTCATAATCTTTCCGACGGCCTCGTCGGTCGATCCATAAAGCTGCTGAGCAAGTTTTTGCGTGATCACGCCAACCTTGTTGTGGGCCTGCTCGTCCTCGGCGTCGAAGAATCGCCCCGATAGCACTACCAGATTCCGCACCGCACTGTACTCGGGATAAACCCCAAGCACGCGGACATCCCGCTCCTTGCCGTTGCCGATGGGGACGCGATCATCGAATGGAACCACAGGAGAAGCTGCCGCGATTCCCGGCACCTGCTGCAGCACCGCCTTCATATCGTCGATAGTCAATGGGTCGGGATTGCCGTTGCCCGCGCCGCCCTGGTATTCCGCGTACACCATATTGGCGCCGATCGCCTGAATCTGGTTGAGGACGTATTGCTTCCCCGTCATCCCAATGGTCACGACCAGAATGAGCGACGCCGTACCAATCACCATGCCCAGCGCGGTTAGCGCGAATCGTACTTTATTGCTGCAAAAAGTGTCGTAAGCAAAACTGATGATTTCGCCCAGAACCAGCTTAGGAGGATGAGTCGCCGTGGCGGTGGCAGCTGTGGGCATGGCTCATTAGATGCTACGCGGACCCGGTTAGAGGCGCAATTGACAACCCTGCGCCTTTTGCATGTGTGGAGCGGGTCTTCGACCCATATGTAACCAGCTTTATCTCGGATTTCTGACAAAGCTCCATGTGTCATCCCGAGCAAAGCGAGGGATCTAGGTTCCTCTTGCACCCGGCAAGAACCTAGATTTCTCGTCGCATTCGCTCCTCGGAATCACAGACGACGGGATTGTCTCCGGCGTAGCTATGCCTGTGGTTTCCGCGGCTCCGCCGCGCGCGTAGTACTCCGCGTATCCCGGATCCAGCCGCCGGCCGGTCGGACTGAAAATCCGGAAATGTCCCAGCCCAAATCTCTGCAGTGCAAATTGCAGCGTGGTGCTCAGCACGCCCATTCCATATTTCACGCTGCGCCGAAAATTAATCGACGACGCATCCTCAAAATACTTGGTTGGACACGATACTTCTCCAATACGAAATCCGAAATGCACGCACTGCGCCAGCATCTGGTTGTCAAAGACAAAGTCGTCGGAATTCTCCAACAGCGGCAAGCGGGTAAGCACTTCGCGGCTGAAGGCTCGATATCCGCTGTGATATTCCGAAAGCTTGACCCGCAGGAAGAAGTTTTCGAAGGCAGTCAGAAAGCGATTGGCAATGTATTTCCAGATGGGCATGCCGCCGTGGAGCGCCTGTCCTCCAAGAATGCGCGAACCCAGCACCACGTCGTAAACCCCGTACGCGACCATACTCGCCATCGCCGTAACCAGGAGCGGCGTGTACTGGTAATCCGGATGCAGCATGATGACCACGTCCGCACCCGCGGCCAGCGCTTCGCGATAGCAAGTCTGCTGGTTGCGTCCGTAGCCGTAGTTCCGGTCGTGCTGGAAAAACTGCAGCCCCAACTGCTTCGCGACTTCAATGGTGCGGTCCGAACTGTGGTCATCCACCAGGATGCAAATGTCCACCAGATCGGGCACCTCGCGCACGGTAGCCTCGAGCGTCTTCTCCGCGTTGTAAGCGGGCAACACCACCGCGATGCGTTTACCGTTAATCATTTCAAGAATCGATGGAGCGACGGGCATCGCCGCCCGTCCCGCCAGCTGATTTAGTCATGATAACCTGTGCTCGGAAAGTCTACACGGCTCGAGTTTCTTCAACGATCGTCATGCAAAGGATCACCTTCAAGACCCGCAAGAAACGTGAAGTCCTCGACATCACTAAGAGCGTAGAAGCTCTGCTCCAAACGAATCACTCGCAGGCAACAGGAATCTGCAATCTCTTGATACTCCACACCACAGCCGCACTCACCACCGCCGATCTCGATCCCGGCACCGACCTCGACATGCTCGATGCCTTCGAAGCCATGATTCCCAAGCTGCACTACCGCCATCCGCACAACCCGGCGCACGTGCCCGATCACATCCTGTCGGCGCTCATTGGGACATCGGTCGCATTGCCGTTTGAGCGCGGTCAGATCATCCTCGGCACCTGGCAGCGAATTGTGCTTGTGGAGTTAGACGGTCCGCGAGAGCGGCAACTAATCGTGACCGTCACATCAGAAAGTTAGCTGCACAATTCGGGAGGTTGGATTTTCTGCAAGTTCCGAAATAACTCTGTCATCCCGACCGGAGCGAAGCGCAGTGGAGGGACCTTGCGTCTTCAGCGCCTTTTGTTTTTGATCAGCCGGCTTCAATGTGGCCGATGGCCCCCCATCCCAAGCAACTCTAAATCACATACGAACGAAGGGTGCCCCATCCTTTTCCGCGTTCTTTGCGGAAAGGGTGGGAGGCGAAAACGCCCGAGGCACAAGCGCCCCTAGGGCTGCGGAGGCGGCGTACCCGTTGCCGGCGCGGCGGGCTGCGCAGGTGGCAGCGGCGTTGGCCGGTAGAGTGCGGTCTTAACTGACTCGGGCAGTTTATCCGCATGCGCCAGCAGCAGGCTGACTTGCCACATCTGAGTCTGCGAAAGCGAATCGCTGAAACCAGGCATTCCCGAAAGGCGGATGCCGTTGGCGACCTTCCAATAGGTCTCGCCCGGTTCATCATCGGTCACGCCCGTGCCTTCGAGCAGCTTCGGCGGCTTGGGAAACATACCCCTCGAGATTGCAGTTGGCGTGCCTCCGGGAATCCCGTGGCACACTGAGCAGTTCTCCCGGTAAACACTCGCGCCAGCGATGAAGTCGGCTTCGTCGGCAGGAACTGGAACGGTTTTGGGCATCTCCTTCGCGATTCGCGCATGCAGCGCGCTACTCGCCAATGTCTTCTCGAACGGCATAGCTGGCGCAGCGGTCGCGACTGGCGCAGTCCCGGTGGCGAAATAGATGTACACGCAGAGCGGAACCAGAATTAGACCGATGACCAGGCCGATTACGAAAGTTTTCAATGGATGCTCCTTGAGCTGAAACTCGCAGTATACACAGAATCCGTTGGCTGTAGAGACGTAGCTGGCTACGTCTACAGCCACGACCCTGGAAAAAGAAACGCCGCCCGGATTGCCAGGCGGCGTTGGTCAGCGATTAGATTCGGCTTAGCGCCCGTGGCCTCCGTGAGAGCCACCGCCCGAGTGTCCACCCGAACTGCCGTGGCTGGAGCTGCCATGCGATCCAGAGCTGCCATGGTAGCCTCCGAACGAACCTGAGCTATGCGACGACGGCGCCGAATAGCTGCGACCACCGCCGTACGATCCGCCGGAGGACCGGCCGTAGGATGGCTGGCTGTAGCCGCGATATCCGCCGTAACTGCCAGAGCTGCTGTTGCCGTACGCACGGGCCGAGTAGCTTCCGCGGTTCTGGGCTGACGGATAGTCGCGCGGCGCCGGATTGATTCGTCCCGACGGCCGCGGCACATTGTTAGACATACTGTTGGGCGTGCCCCGTCCGAAATAGGGACTCGAATAGGAACGCGAAGCCGAAGACGTATTCGGCATCGTATTACGCGCCGTCATCGTCGGCTGGCGCGAGCCACTGGTTGGCGGTCGCGGTACTGATCGCGTCATGGGCGATGTTGCAGACGGGCCTGCAGATCTCGCGCCGTAACCCGCGGAAAAAGATCCCCCGCTCTGCGGCGGCCGAGGTACAGAGCGTCCAGCCGGCTGTGGCATAGATCTGGCGCTGTTCGACGCTCCCTCGGGTCCACGGCTTGCGGATGGAGCCGCAGTATTGTGCGCTGCTCCTACGTTCTGCGAAGCTGTTGGCCTTGAAGCGCTCGCCGGTGGAGTCATTCTGCTGACCGTCGGACGCGAAGTCACTCCGGCCGACGGCCTTGCAGCGGGCTGACCCGCTCTCGATCCAAGTACACTGGCCCGCGTCGGAGAAACATCTGGCCTGCCGATGCTGGCACTCGACAATCCTCGGACCGCGCTGGGTGAAATCTTAGCCGCGTTTCCTCGAACCGAGAGCCCGTGCTCCAAAGTATTTCGCGAAACTGCTGTCAGACCGCCGGTGGTCGCGTAGCGTGGCATCCCAACGCCGTTTCTGCCATAAAGTCCACCCGCGTTCCTGTTGTTGTAGTAGTTGTTGGTGACGTTGTTGATATTCGTGATGCGCGTATTGCTGATGTTGACGTTGCGGAAATAGCCCCGGCCCGCGCCATACCACGGAAAGAATGGCTCACCCCAACCCAGCGGGCACCAGCCAAATCCACCGCCAAAACCGAAACCGAACCCGATACCAAAGCGCGGACCTCCAAACCAGGCCACCATCGCGGGGGCATACCAGGGACGAGCCCCATAAGGGCCAGGAGCCCAGCCCCAATAACCGCCAAACGATACCCAGCGCCCGTAGTGGAAGGGAGCGAATCCCCACGGGGCGGCGTCTACCCATGTCCATCCCCAGGGATTTTGGTAAATCCACTGGCCGTCGCTATAAGGCGCCCAGCCCGGCGCGACCGTAGAGGGAATCCACACCGGCCCGTAATCAGGCGTTTGACGCCAGGCGCCGTATTCATCGAGGTCTCCGGCTCCAACTACGCCGGGAGCTACGTAGCGCGCGGAGATCGAATTGTCCTCACGCTTGTCGCGGACCTTGCACCAGTCGTCGAAGCCGTCGGGCGCGGGCGCGGCGGAAATTTGATGCTGCAAAGAATTTCCGTTGGTGAAGCGCGCCTGCTCGCCTTCATGCACGCGCACCGCGGGGCCTTGACCAGTCGCTTCGCCTTCACCCTTCCAAACCGTCACCAGAGTTGTGTCTCCATTGGGATCAACATCGAAGCGGTATTCGCCGGACTTAGTTACCGTGAACGCCTGATTCGGCGTATCGATCTCGTAGACTTCGCCGCTATAAAGCTTGCGGACATGCACATCCAACGTGCCCTGGTGCAACTGCACCTGCACGGCATCATTGGTGACATTGGTCAAAGTCAAACTGGTTTCAGAACTGATCCGCATCACACCTGTGCCGAGACTCAGTTCAGCCCGCGAATCTTTATCAGCCCAAACGTTATCGCCGATCGTGAGCGGACGGTTCAGCGTACCCTGCACCCAATCGCCGGTGCCCTGGGGCTGAATGGAAACTGATCCAGTCATGTAACCGACAGCGGCGACGCGGCCCGGAGGATCATTTTGGTCCCCGGAAGTGGATGGCATTTGCTGCCCTGTGGGCGGCGGTGGCGCTTGCTGCGTCGGATATGACTGATCGCCAGACTGTGGCTGCTGGCCTCCAGGCGGCAGATCTTGCTCTGAAGGGCCGGCTGACGGAGGAGGTGGCGCTTGGTCTCCTGGGTTAGCTGATTGAGGATAGGCTGACTGTTGATCTGGCGGAGGCGGAGCAGTGTCCTGCGCGGCCGCGGAAATGGTTGCCGTGGTTACAGCGAGGAGTGCGACTAGAAAGCTGACTTGCAATAAGCGCCCGAATTTTTTCATGACCCGATCTCCCCGGAACGCCGCCAAGTTCCTGCCGCGTTCCCTCAGCCGCTTACGCCGACCTCACTCACAAGGCGCAGGTGACTGAATACCTCTGCCTCTAGAAGTTAGAACACCGATTTGGAGCAAGAGTTGCAGAAAGGTTACCGAGGTGCGGCGGTACGGACCATGTCTATTTTGGTTTATTTTGTACAGAGTCTGTCTGGGGAACGCCATTTACCTTTTAGTTAGTGGTACCCCCTCCCCCCTGATCTTTTGGAATCATGGGATTAGGGGCACACTACCACCAAGATCTTTGAGTTAGAAGGACTTATATGCAAAATCTTCCGGACAAAGGAGTTAGCGGTTTGCATCATTATCTTTTGGCTGATCGTACAGTTACATGATTAACTGGAAGTGTGCACGGAAGTCAAGGGTAAAGGCGCAAGAAAGCTGGATTCGTGGGGAGTATTTCCCGTTTCGGGACGCCGCTTCCCAAGCTTCCGGGCTGCCGACCGACCATCCAGAATCGCGTGATCAGCAGCAACTGGTTGCTCGGGCTATAATTGCGCGCACGGATGGCTCTTACTGCAGGCACCAAGCTCGGCCCTTACGAAATTCAATCACCGCTGGGCGCGGGCGGGATGGGCGAGGTCTATCGCGCTCGCGATACGCGCCTTGATCGGGTTGTGGCGGTGAAGGTTCTGGCCTCGCATCTTTCTTCTTCCCCGGAATTGAAGCAGCGCATGGAGCGCGAGGCGCGAGCCATTTCTTCGCTAAATCATCCTCACATCTGCCAGCTCTACGACATTGGCTCGGACAACGGCACCGATTTTCTGGTGATGGAGTTTCTGGAAGGGGCAACTCTGGCCGACAAGCTCCGTAATGGCGCGTTGCCGCTGGCCGAAGTTTTCAGGATAGGAATTGACATCGCGGAAGCGTTGGCAGTGGCTCATCGCAGTGGGATTGTGCATCGCGATTTGAAGCCGGGGAACATCATGCTGACGGCGGGCGGCGCGAAGCTGATGGACTTTGGCTTGGCGAAACCGCTGGGGGTGCAATCTGCGTCGGGATCGGGAGCTGCGCCGCCTTCGTTTACCGCAGTGGCCACGTTGAGTGGGCCGAGTCCGCTGAGTCCGCTGACCACGGCAGGCAGCATCGTCGGCACCATTCAGTACATGGCTCCAGAGCAGATTGAAGGAAAAGAAGCGGATGCTCGCAGCGACATTTTTGCCTTCGGAGCTGTACTTTACGAGATGGTAGCGGGGAAGCGCCCGTTTTCAGGGAAGAGTCAAATCTCGATGGCATCGTCGATTCTGGAGTCTGATCCAGCGCCGATCAGTGGGATCAAGCCGAACACGCCGGCTGCGTTTGAGCACGTGGTGGCAACGTGCTTGCAGAAGAATCCGGAAGAGCGCTACCAGTCGGCACAGGACATCAAGCTGGAGTTGCAGTGGATTGCCGCGGACCGGTCTGCGCCAGCAGTTGCGACCGCGACGCCCGCACCCGCGAAAAAGAAAGAGCGGATTGGATGGGCCGCGGCCCTGGTCGCCGCGATTGTTCTGACTGCGGCTGCCGTCATGCTGTTCTACCATCCGGCTCAGTCTTCGCACTCGATCCGCGCCGTGATTGATCCTCCGGAGAAGAGCACATTCAACCTGACGGGCGATTCGGCAGGCCCGCCAGTGCTTTCGCCCGATGGTTCATCCATCGCGTTTGCGACCACGGGCGCGGACGGCAAGACTGGGCTCTGGGTGCGTCCCACGAACGCGCTGGAAGCACATGCACTGCCCGGCACCGAGGGCGCGATTTTTCCATTCTGGTCGCCCGACAGCCGTTCCCTCGGATTCTTCGCCGAGAGCAAGCTCAAAACCATCGACCTCGACGGCTCGGCGCAGATAGTTTGTGACGTACCGCTCGGTCGCGGTGGCGCCTGGGGACCGGGTGGAGTAATCCTGTTCTCTCCGGCTCCCTCAGCGCCTCTCATGCGCGTAAGCGCCAGCGGCGGAACTCCAGTTGCGATTACGAAGGTCGACGCGACTTTGCACACCTCGCATCGCTGGCCGTTTTTCCTTCCCGACGGCAAGCATTTCCTCTATGTGGCGCTTCACCACGATCCCTCCAAGGCGGCGAACAACACTCTTTACTACGCATCGCTCGACGGACGGGAAAATCGTCCGCTGTTTCGCTCTCAAACCAATGCGGTTTACGCCAGCGGTTTTCTTTTGTTCGGGCGTGGCGACCAATTAATCGCGCAACCTTTCAACCCTTCCTCTGGAACGCTGAGTGGCGAGGCCCAGAATGTGGCCAAGGGTGTGATGAACGACGGCAGCACCTGGCACATGGATGCCTCAGCGTCCAACGATGGCTTGCTCGTTTTCGGTAGCGGCGCCTCAGGCGACCTGCGGTTAGTCTGGTTGGATCGCAGCGGGAAGCAGATCAGCACCATTGCCGACAATCTCCCCGACTTGCAAGCTGCGGTTCTTTCCCCGCAAGGAGACCGCGTCGCTCTCCAGCTTAATGCCGGTGAGACCGACATCTGGGTGCTCGATCTGGCGCGTGGCGTTCGCACCAGACTAACCTTTGGACCGATCGGGAATGTTTTCCCCATCTGGTCGCCTGACGGCAAATGGATCGCGTACTCCTCGGCTCGCAACGGTGGCTTTGCCCTTTGCCGCAAGCCCTCCGACGGCAGCGGCGCGGAAGAGACTTTGCTTACAGAAGTCTATCAGCCCGCACTGGACGATTGGTCGCGCGACGGCAAGTACCTGATCTATTCGCGGCTCATATCGGGTAGTCCATGGCGGCAGATCTGGTCCTTGCCGCTGGAAGGAGCGCACAAACCATCGCTGGTCCTGGAGCGGGGTATAACGGGAAAACTTTCTCCGGATGGCCGTTGGCTCGCCTACGTGTCGTCCGAATCCGGCACGCCTCAAGTGTATGTGGTTCCCTTTGGCGGCGGACAGGGCAAGTGGCAGGTCTCGGCTAACGGAGCAATCCAGCCGACTTGGAGCAAGGACGGCAAAGAACTCTTCTACATGGACCTGACTTTCAATCTTCTTGCGGTCCCGGTAACGAATACGGGCGGCGCATTGCAATTCGGCGCCGCTGAGAAGCTCGTTGACCACTGGTCCGCTCCTCAGGTCTTCTACGACGTCTCGCCCGACAGCAAGAAATTTCTTCTCGACCGGGTTGCGCAGCAGGTCAGCCAATCGGTCACTGTGGTTACGAACTTTACGGCAGGATTGAAGAAATAACGACCAGAGAACCGATTACCTTCGTCACCTCCTCCGACCTGCGGTTACTCATAGGTTCTCTCTGCCCTGTGCTAACTTTTTCTTTGGCCCGACTTGGAATCCGGCGCGGCCGCGAGGTGCTGGCGCTGGAGGTGTGTGCAGGCAGTCGCGGGGGGATCTATTGGAAGCAGGTCAGGCGGTTCAACGTGAGATTCATGGCACGAAGTTCATCGTGGCGAGTGGCACGATGCAGCGCTTCATGGCCATGGTCGAACGCGTGGCGGGGCACACAGAGACTGTCCTGATCACGGGCGAGACCGGCAGCGGCAAGGAATTGATCGCCTGCAGCGTCCACGAATTCTCCTACCGGAACGGCAAGCCGTGGATCGACATCAACTGCGCGGCTCTGCCCGAGCATCTGGTCGAGAGCGAACTGTTTGGCTACGAAAAGGGCGCGTTCAGCGGGGCCGACAACTCCAAGCCCGGACTCTTCGAACTGGCCGACAAGGGAACGCTGTTTCTGGATGAAATCGGCGAACTGCCATCTCACATTCAGGTCAAGCTACTGCGGGTGCTGGACGGCGCCGCGTACTATCGTTTGGGCGGGCATCGCAAGATCACGGTGGATGTGCGGATCGTCGCGGCGACCAATCAGGATCTCGAAGCTGCGGTACGCGAGGGGCGTTTTCGCAAAGATCTTTTCCATCGGCTGAGCCAGTTTGAGTTGCGAGTTCCTCCGTTGCGAGAGCGGCCGGAAGATGTGGTTGCTCTGGCCGAGCATTTTCTGCGGCTCAAGTCAGCGGAGATGAAGTTCAATCCCGAAGCTTTGCGTACGCTTCAATCTCATTCGTGGCCGGGCAACGTTCGCGAACTGCGGAACATTGTTGCGAAGGTTGCGATGGCTGCGTCGGGTCCGGAGATTGGTGAGGCCGACGTACGCGCTGAACTTTCGGCGGAACAGCAAAAGGCTGCGATCCCATTGCCCTCGGGCGATCTCCAGGACATGGAGCGGCAGATGGTGATGAAGGCGCTCGAGAACACTGGAGGGCATCGAGCGAAAGCGGCCGAGCAGTTGGGAATTTCGCGCCGCACCTTGAGCCGCAAGCTGGGCGAATACAAAATCACGGCGGCTCCCAGCGACAAGAGCCGGGCGCTGGGTACGCTCAGCCTGAAGCAAAAGAAATTTTTCCGGGCCAAAGTAAAACTTCCGGTCGCGCTCAAAGACAGCCATGGCCAGGAAATCAGCGCTACGGCGGTGAATCTCAGCGTTGGTGGCATGGGTCTCGAAGGATTGCCCGATCCGCGGCGATCGGAAGGGCTCATGGACATCAGCTTTGTCCTGCCCGACGGCCAAAACCGCATTGAGGCGAAAGTACAAATCGTCTGGGCGGATCTTGAAGGACGGGCCGGAGCTACCTTCGTGGTGATCGATCCTGCGGTTTATCAAGAGCTGCAGGAGTGGACCAATCAGCGAATGAAAGAAGAGGGCTGGGAACTGCCCCTGTGAGAATCGTCGAGGGCATCAATGGTCCCCGCTGGCGCTAAAGCGCTCACACATTTTGAGGGTCTTAGCGGCCCGACTGAAGTCGGGCCCTTCCCAGAACCTGCATGAATTAGACCTTTCCGCAGCCTCTTGAGGCCCTGCCCTACCAGACCGCCCGATGGCTTCTAGTAAGATAGTTCTTGCGGATGCCCAAGAAGCTTTCCCATTACGATCATTCTGGACGAGCGAGAATGGTTGACGTCTCGGCGAAATCGGTGACGAAACGCGAGGCCGAGGCCAGCGCCTTTGTGATGCTGAAGCCCAAGGTCCTGAACGCATTGCCCAAGAATCCCAAGGGCGATGCCTTGGAGGTCGCGCGCCTGGCAGGAATCATGGCCGCGAAGCGAACTGCCGATCTGATTCCCATGTGCCATCCTTTGCCGCTTTCGCACGTTGATGTCGAAATGCGCGTGTGCGAGAATGGCGTCGCGATCGCCTCGAAAGTTTCAACCACGGCGGTGACCGGCGTGGAAATGGAAGCCCTGATGGCCGCCAGCATCGCTGCGCTGACCGTCTATGATATGTGCAAGGGACTTGACAAGGGCATTGAGATTCGCGAAATCGTGCTTGAGCGGAAATCCGGCGGACGCAGCGGGGACTATCGCCGCGCTCGAAAGAATGGCGATTACAGCCGCGTCGGCAAGAAGAGTTAGCGCGTTCCATGGCGAACAACGTAAGACTCCTGTTGGTGGATGACAATCCGATGGTGCTGGGGTTGCTGCGCGGGGCACTGACTCCGCTCGCCAAGGTGACAACTGCAACCGACGCGGCCGACGCGCTTTTAAAGGCGGTCGATGATCCTCCCGACTTGTTGGTCTGCGACTATCGCATGCCGGGGATGGATGGCCGCCAGTTGGTTGAGAAACTGAGAAGCCGTCCTCGAACCGCGGAAGCCGCAGTCATACTGGTCGCGACCAAGACTGACATCAGCGAAAAGCTGAGCACACCCGATCTTCCGGTCGACGATTTCGTCGAGAAGCCATTTTTCCTGAGAGAAGCCACGCAGCGCATCAAGCGCGTGATCGACAAGATCGCGCTGGAGAAGATGGCCAAGACCGCTCCCTCGGACGGAGTGCTGCGCGGCAGCTTGTTGCAGATGAATGTCATCGACCTGGTGCAGTCGCTGGAGATGGGACGCAAGAGCTGTTCGCTTACCCTCACCAATAAAGACGACAAGTGCGAACTGTATTTCAAAGAAGGGCAAGTCAGTCACGCCACTTATGGCTCGCTCATGGGTGATCCGGCGGTGTTTAAGGTTTTACGCTGGACGGATGGGAACTTCGAAGTCAATTTCGAAGGCAAGACGACGCAGCAAACTACTCGGTTAAATACGCAAGGTCTGTTGATGGAAGGCCTGCGCCAGCTCGATGAGGCGCAGCGCGACGGCGGCGGAAAAGTCGAAGAGGAGGAAGAAGATGTCCTCCTCGATTCCTGAAGGCTCGACTCCCGAAGCTCTCACCGCGGCCGTCATCACCGTGAGCGACTCCTGTGCGAGTGGTGATCGGACAGACATTTCCGGCCCGGCGGTTGGAGAGTTTCTCAGAAAAAGAAATTTCGCTGTTATTGGAACAGAAGTTGTTGCTGACGACCAATCCGCAATTCAGAAGGCAATTGGGTATTGGGTCCAGGAAGCGCAGCTTGTAGTGACGACCGGCGGAACCGGAATCGCGGAGCGCGATGTCACACCCGAAGCCACGCGCGCAGTCTGCGAACGCCTGCTCGAAGGAGTGGCCGAACGCATGCGTTTCGAAGGCGCAAAGAAAACGCCATTTACCGCGCTCAGCCGGGGAGTCTGCGGAGTGCGAGGAAAGTCTCTGATCTTAAACCTGCCAGGAAGTCCCAGCGGCGCGGTAGATTCGCTCGAGGCCGTGATTGACCTTCTGCCTCACGCCCTGCAGTTGCTTAGCGGAAATACCAAGCACGAATAAATGCCCGACCCGTAGAGAAGGGAGGGCGTGACGAGATCGGAGACGTTCAATCTTAGCGGTATGTGACGAACGAAATGACATTGCCATCGGGATCTCGTACCTGAAAATCAGTTCCACCCCAGGCCTGTTTGGCGAGTGTTTGGGCGAACTTCACGCCTCGCGCCTTGAATTCCTCAAATAAACCTTGCACGTTTGAGACTTCAATGGAAGCGCATATCAGCGATTTCTCCTGAACAGCGGTTTGTGCGAAGAAGGGTTGCTGCACGTAGCGGATGTGCAGACAAACGCCGTCTCGCGATACCGCGCCGTAGAACGGAGGAAGACCATGGAGGAAGTCGATCTCGAAGCCCAGCTTCTCTTGGAAGAAGGTGGCGCACGTCGTAACATCCCGCACTAGCAGAACCGGCATCACCGTCTTCAGGAACTGTTCGCCAGACGCAGCGCGTGGCGTCTTGGGTGCTTCGGCCGTTGCCGCTTTGAGCTCCGCCCAACTCCGATATCCGGCTTCCACGGCGATGATCTCCTGCGCCATAGTGAGAGTGAACTTCAGTGCCAACACTTCGCGGTCGGTCAAGAACTGATAGCGTTCGAGCTTGCGAACACGCCCGCCTATGGAATAATTTCCTTCACGATGCCAGTGGAGTAGAAGTTTCGCTTGCTTGCGGTATGTCTCGATGGTTGGCATAGGCACACTCCGGCTGAGATTTTTCAGCGGGCGGGCCTAGCCCTTTCGGCTGGGATGCCGAGGTGCCCCACAGGGAACGGCTAACATGCTAGACGGGAATACAACCTACTGTCAAAACCGCATGGCTCGTTTCCGGCTGACGTCTCAATGCGCCGTCTAAATTCAAAACTGAAATCTCCCTCCGGTTCGGCTCACGCTACGTATCTCTACTTTCGCGTACACTTTTAGTCGCGCATCTTGAAAACAATCAAGCACATCCTTTCGCGCTATACAGCGTTTCTATGGGCATTGTTGAAGCCTCTGGGCGCGTGGGGTGTGCTGGTTGTGGCTACGCTCGACGGCGCCTTCATTGGCCTTCCCGTGGACGCGGTCGTCGCCGGCTACGTTTACCAGGATCACGCCCGATTTCTGCTCTATGCTCTGATGGCGGCGGCTGGGTCGACGCTGGGCAGCATCGTGATTTACGTGATCGGCTACAAGGGCGGTGAGGAACTGCTCCGTAAGCGTATCCCGCCGGCGCGCTTCGAAAAGATTCACGCAGCCTTCGACAAGCATCCGTTCTGGAGCCTGATGCTGCCCGCGATGCTTCCTCCGCCAACGCCATTTAAGTTGTTCGTCTTGGCTGCGGCGGTTTCGGAGATGGGGTTCCTGCGCTTTTTGGTGGCTATCTTCTCCGGCCGCATGGTGCGCTTCCTCCTGTTGGGTCTGCTTACCGTCAAGTTCGGCCCGAACGTCGTCCGTGTCGTGGGAGGACTATTTCGCCAGCATCTTTACGTCGTTATGCTGGTTGCGGCAGCGGGAGTTGTGGCGTGGCTGATGCATCGCAAGAGCGAGGGCAGAACCAGGAAATCCAAGTTAACCGACGCGAAGAAAACGCAACCGAGAGATGCCTGAGACATTGTCAGCCTCGCGGATGTTCATCGGTGTTTCGAGGGTTTACGCAGCTGCCGCATGATCGCCGTGACTGCGGAAGGCAGTCGACAGCGCGTGCAATGCCATCGGCGTGGCGAACATTGCAGTTGTGAAGATCAGATCGCCGGCAAGCGCGTGACGGAAAAATGGCAGGCCCGCCGCGTACGACATCATCACTCCGCTCAGGTTCTTCGGATACATATCCAGCCACGCCCAAGCTGTCAGATTGGTGATCAGGAAAAACGAAACCGAACTGGCGAGTGCCGCGCCTATCACCGGCACCCATTTTGTTTTGGCGCCAAGCCTTGTGCCCAGCCACAGAACTGCCGCGTACCATGCGAAAGTCACGTAATGGTCCCAGGTGAATGGATACGCGTAGACCAACTTTGTGAGGGCCACGTCCGAAGCGGCTAGCAGCACGAAGGGGATCCAGAGCTGGCGGCGCGGGCCGCGGGCTCCGAAGAATAAGAGCGACCCGGTTACCGGAGTAAACATCCAGGGATGGGGCATGAACCGAACGGCGACCGCGAGCACAACGAACAAGTAGGCCAGCATGATGAAATCACCTCGATAACGTCAAAGAAGATTGTGGCCTGTGAGAGCGGCGGCGTCAAGTCAAAGGATTTGTCGCGAAACGCTAGACTCCAAAATCTTAAATCGCGGAGTTCGCTGAGAACATCCGCTGAGATCGCTGAAAGAACCTAATCTACGGTGCGGTGCTCTGTGCTCCCGGACGAACTCTTATCACGTGGCGGCCCAAAGTTCTCTTCGACCACTTTCAAATTGCGATCCAGTTCGACGAATGCTCCGAGCACGCTTCGGCCGGGATGTCCCGGTTGCTGGAAGCGCAGGTCATGGAAGCGAACGAGGTAGCCCTGATCTTCTGGGAGAGGCTCGGTTTCTGTGACGGGATATTGCGCCCAGTCGAGATAAACGCGGCCGAGGTGGGATCGCTTAGCTGCGAGCGTCACCGGAGTTTCCTCGGGCTTGTAGAGAATTTGCATATCGCCACTGGGGTCGACTTCAGGAGTCGATGAATCCACCATCCCGCTGGCGAAGAAGTTTTGCGTTTCAACCACGCCCACCCATCGAAAGGGAGTCCACCACAAAGGGAAGGCCGAGGCACGGAGAGGATCGGCACTCTCGTAGGTGCGGGCTTCGAGCGCATTCACGGCGTGCCGGTGCTCGTAATCCCGCACTCCCCAAAGAGCGACTATGCCAATCAGCGCCACAATTGCAGCCCAGCGGCCGGCGGGTTGTCTGCGATGCACACCGATTTCGCGATCGATAAAAGAAAAGAAAACGGGCAGCACGAGTCCGCACACCAGCAGGAGAAGAATGATCGGGTCCGCGATGAATACGATGTCCCACGAATACCACTTCTCGGAGAATGGCCAGAAGGGGCGCACGCCGTAATCATTGGTGTAATCGAGCAGAATGTGGCTCAGCCCTGCGAGATACGCGAACCCGAACAGCAATCCCCAGCGCGGCGGCAAACTCGGGTCGTTGAGCTTTCGTCCGCGCAATCGCCAGATCAGGTACACGAAGCCGACGACGACCGCCGAGACCAACGCGATGCCGAGGAAAGAATGAGTGAACCCGCGATGATGCGCGAAGCCAAACACCCGGCCCTTGAACTCGCCGAGTACGTCCAAGTCTGGCGCTTCGGCGGCCAGTGTCACCGTAGCCGTGGCGAGAGCGGTCTTGCGATTGAGTCCGGCTCGCCCGATGCAAGCGCCGGTGAGGAAGTGAGTGATCGGTTCCAAAGTTTCCTTAGGCCTTGTTTCGTGGGTCTGAGTTAGAGAGCATACATTACTCCATTGTCGGAGGTGTTAGTCACGACCCGTTAATTTGGCACCAGTAGGGTCACAGCATCGGGGACAACGGATAGTTCGGCAGGCAGCGTTCCCAATAATTCTCCATCGGCTTCGACAAAAATGCGGGCGTGCCCGGGCGAGTCAGCGGTCGATGTCAGATCGTGGCAGGCCGCGCCTGTGCTGTGAACCAGTTCGATTCCGGGGATTTCCCAGTTGGTGCCGAAGAGTCCGCGCAGGATGTAGCGCAAATACGCTACGCGGCTTCTGGTGCGGAAGAGGACCAGACGCAGGTCGTCGCGTTCGAGAGATGCGCCGGGCGCGAGTTCGCGCAGAACTCGGCCAAGATTGCCGATGCGAACGGCGAGCAATTGTGAAACTTCCGCCTGCTTTTCTCCAACGATTTCCACGACGAAATCTTTCATCTTGTGGGTCAGCCAGAGACGAGTCGCCTTCGCGCAGTAGGCAGCCATGCCGAAGCGTCGCTTGACTAATGGATCCAGTTCGTAAAACACATGTGCATCCACTCCAATGCCGACGATGAAGGAGAAATATCGCGTGGCTCGCGCGCCAGTGAAATCCTGGTACTCGATTCGTCCGACTGCGATGCGGCGAAACTTTCCGGTCAGAGCAGCCCTGGCGGCCTTCGCTGGAGAAAGCGGCAAACCCAGATCGTGGGCCAGACAATTTGCAGTGCCCAGAGGAATGATAGCCAATGCGACATTGGTGCCGACTAATCCCTGCAACACGTCGTGAACCGTGCCGTCGCCGCCGCAGGCGAATATAGTGTCGCAACCTTCAGCGATTGCCTGTTTGGTTTGCTCTGTCGCATCGGATGCGGCGCGCGTGGGCACAACCGACGTTTCGATTCCGGCATCTCGCAGGCCGGAGAGTGCGGATTGAACGTCTGCGAGGCGACGTTCGATGCTGCGGCCGGAGAGCGGATTGTATAGCAGCATGGCTTTGCGCATGAAGTCACGGTGTAGGCGCGGCTTTGGACATGTCGGTCTCCGAAATCACGTGAACTAAGGCCGGTCTCGCTTGATGGCGTAGACGTAATGTAACAAATCCACTTTGGTCACTTCCTTCCAGATCGTCATGCCATTCTTTTCTGCGACGCGGCGCGAAGCGAGATTCTCAGGGCGAATCAGGGAGATGAGGCGGTCGACCTTGAGATTCGCGAATCCGTAGTCGCGGCAGGCGCGCGCCGCTTCCGAGGCATATCCCTGGTTCCACAGATCGCGGCGCACGTGGTAGCCGATTTCGATTTCGTCGACTGCGTCGACACTCTGCAGCACCAGTCCGCAGTCGCCAATCAGTTCGCGCGTGGACTTCAGAATCATAGCCCAGAGTCCGTAACCGTCATTGGCGTAGCGAGTGCGATTGCGCTGGATCCAATCCGCGACGGCCGCGCGGTCGAACGACACAGGGTAATAGCGCATGGTCTCGCGATCGCAGAGGATGGCGGCTAGAGCGTCGAGGTCTTCGAATTGAAATTCTCGAAGCACAAGGCGTTGAGTTTCTAGCACCGGCATGTGGACAGTTTAGAACAGCTCGGGATGAGCCATGGCCGAGGGTGATTTCTGGCGTCCCGCAAGTTCGCGGCCGGGCGCCCACGCCACACGATTCGGCGCCTCGCCTATAATCTTTGGCGATGGCTACGCCGAAAGACATTGAAAAGAAGATCGAGGCGCTCCGCGATCAGATCCGGCATCACGAATACCGCTATTTCGTACTCGATGATCCGGAAATCAGCGACGCTGAATTCGATCAGCTGATGAACCAGTTGAAGAAGCTGGAAGCAGAGCATCCTGCGCTGATCACGCCCGATTCTCCTACGCAACGCGTCGGCGGCAAGCCGCGTGAGGGCGTGGTCAAGGCAGCGCACTCGTCGCCCATGCTTTCGCTAGACAACACTTATAACGTGGACGATCTGCGCAACTGGGAACGCCGGGTTCACGAACTTAGCGGGCGAAGGGACATTGACTATGTTTGTGAATTGAAGCTCGACGGCATGTCGCTGGCGCTGCTCTATGAAAATGGGCGACTGGTGCGTGGCATTACGCGCGGCGATGGCACCGTCGGCGAAGATGTCACGCTGAATGTGCGCACAGTGCGTTCGATTCCGCTTTCGATTCCGAAAGAAAAGCTCAAGGCAGCGGGCATTCCCGCGGATTTCGAAGTGCGCGGCGAAATGCTCATGCCCATTGCGGCATTCAGGAAAATGAATCAGCAGCGCGAGGAGAAAGGACTCTCGTTGTTTGCCAATCCGCGGAATGCCACTGCCGGGACGGTTCGCCAACTGGAACCCAGCGTCGTCGCGCAAAGGCATCTCGATTATTTTGCCTACATCCTGCTGCGCAACGGACGAACTTTTATCGACCGCCAGTGGGAAACTTTGAACGCTCTCAATGCAGCTGGCTTCAAAGTCAATCCCAGTAGAAAGCTGGCCAAGAGGTTTGATGAAGTGTGGTCATTTATCGAGCAGGAGGAAGTGAAGCGGGAAAAACTTCCCTACGAAATCGACGGCATCGTTATCAAGGTAGATCGCACCGCGCTGCAGGAGGAACTCGGCTTTACGGGGAAAGCGCCGCGCTGGGCGATCGCCTACAAATACGCTGCCCGCGCGGGCATCACTCAGATTGAAGGCGTTTTGTGGCAGGTCGGCCGGACCGGCAAGTTGACTCCTGTGGCGATGTTGAAGCCGGTACCGATTGGCGGCACAACCGTCAGTCGCGCGACCTTGCACAATCCGGATGAGATCGAACGGCTGGGTGTGAAGGTTGACGATTGGGTCGAGGTCGAGCGCGGCGGCGATGTTATCCCTAAGGTCATTCGCGTTGTTGATGATAAGGATCACCCGCGCGGCCACAAGTTGATCCACGTGCCGGAGAAGTGCCCGGTGTGCGGCACGAAAGTTGTGCGCACGGAAGGCGAGGTTGACTATTTCTGCGTCAACGCGAACTGCCCGGCCAAACTGCGGGAAACTATTTTGCACTTTGCATCGCGCGGCGTGATGAACATTGACGGCATGGGAGAAGCGTTGGTCAATCAGCTCACGGATCGCGGGTTGGTCAAGAATGTCGCCGACATCTACAAGCTGACTGAAGACGATCTGTTATCGCTCGAGCGGATGGGCAAGAAATCGGCGCAGAATGTGCTCCGTGAGATCGAGGCTTCGAAGAAACTGCCACTCGAACGTGTCATCTATGGACTAGGGATTCGTTTTGTCGGTGAGCGCACGGCGCAGTTCCTGGCTGAACATCTCGGCTCGATGGACGCATTGATGAACGCCAGCGAAGAAGAACTTCAGCAAGTCAATGAAGTCGGGCCGCGCATCGCGGAGAGCATCGTGGAGTTCTTTCAGGAAGCGAGAAACCGTGAACTGGTGGAACGGCTGCGCAAGGCGCGCTTGATGTTCGCGGGCACAAAGAAAGAACGAGGCACAAAACTTGCGGGGAAGACGTTTGTCCTGACCGGCACGCTAAACCTCCCTCGCGATCAGGTTGAAAAGACGATTGAAGATGCTGGCGGGCGAGTATCCGGTTCGGTCAGCAAGAAGACCGACTATGTGATCGCCGGGGCTGATGCAGGTTCCAAACTCGACAAAGCGAAAGAATTGGGAATAAGCGTGATCGGCGAAAGGGATCTGTCCGAATTGCTCGGACGTTGAACTGGCTCGCTAACCGAACCATTTCGCGAGTTTCTCTCTACAAAAACTTACAATTTATTGACATTCTTGTGACAACCGCAAACGGGCCTCGTCTTAATCTTCATTACCTGCTGCTGCCGCTCAGAGCTAGAGAAACTCGGGGGAGGATCTCTGGCAACAATGTCTTAATAACGAGTGAGAAGCAGTTTGGGTCTCTCTCGAGCCAGTTTCGTGGAGATGCGCATCGGCGCATAGGGAGCATCGCGGCCCGGCGTTTTGGTGTTGCGATTGTGCGCTTTTGCGTTTCCGGGGTTCATCCTGAGCGAGGTTTTTTGCCCTTCAATTCTCGCTCAGGATGACACCGGCGATTCAAGCGCTGCTTTAATCCTTGCGTAAGTAGTCTCCAGGCTCTCCGGCAGGACTCGCGTTTCCCCAACTACCGAAACAAAGTTCGCATCCGCCACCCAGCGCGGCAAGACGTGCATGTGGATGTGTCCGGCGACGCCGGCTCCGGCTGCTTTGCCAATGTTCATACCCAGATTCACTCCGTCGGGAGTATAGAGCTGCCGCAACACGCGTTCCATTTTCTGGGACAGATCCATCATTTCGTGAGCCGCGTCGGTGGGAAGTTTCTGCAATTCATCGAGGTGAGCAAATGGCACGACCATCACGTGTCCGGGCGTGTATGGAAAAGTATTCAGCACGATGTAACAGGTCTGGCCGCGGTGCACGATGCGAGCCTTGGCATCGTCCCCTAACTTTGGGAGCTCACAAAAAATGCAGCCCTTAGTCTTGTCACCGGCGGTGACATACGCATAACGCCAGGGAGTCCAAAGATAATCCATCGCAGGGCAGAGTAGCAGAGGGCGGCAGATTTCGGAACCAACGAAACGCCGCACGGGCGAGGACGCCTGCGCCTACATTCGCTTCGATCGGTTCAGTTCGATCCCATCGCGGTCAGGCGGTTGTCAATTGGCTCACGTTTCTTGTGTTCTGCGAGCATGGTTTGTTGCAGCAATGCCCAGTCGTTCTCGGCATTCTGTTCTGAGACCTTGGGAGAACCGCCTTTTTTCAATTCTTCCCGAAGCCGCTGTATCAAAATCCACTCCGCCAATTCAGGAGGCGCCGACGTGCTCAGTATGTTGTTCCTGGAAAGTCCCTGGTCGACGGTATCATCGCCGAGCTTTAGCTCTAGCAATGGATCGCCCGAGTTATCGACTCGTGGCACCGAATCGGCCTGTAACTGTTGCCACTTGGTTCCGTACCAGGGATTGCCCTCCGCGAGCGGGCGCTTCAGCGAGTCCAATTGAGCCTGGTACACGCGTCGTTGGGCCTTGTCCAGAGGTGGGTCCAACTCGCCGCTAGGATCAAAGACCATCGCATTGCGCGCCGGGTTGAAGCGCGCGCCGTCTGCGGCAGCCACGACGAGGGCGCCGGTGATGACGGGATGAAATACGATAAGCGGCAGCATATACTTCTTCGCTCGCACTACGGATTCAACAACGCCGCGCACCGGTCGGCTGCGCCGAGTATTCCCCGGAACTTGAGGAATGACAAAAGTCGTCAGGTGCAGATCCGGGTGGCGCTCACCGAAGTGCACAAGTAACTGCGCATCGTGCTTGGGTGTGGCGACTCCGAGATCGCCGATCAGGCTGCGATGAAGCATTTTCGGATAGTAAAAGTTCACCAGGTTGCGCGCGAAGTCCGCACAATTGCGGGTGATGATATTGAACTGCATCCGGTTTGGTTCGGCGTTGTACTTGCGAATCAGGCGATCGTCCTGTTCTTCGGTGGTATCGACGTGAAAACCGTAAATCGCCCGAATATAGCTAGCCCCGACCAATTCGACCCAGCGACCGGTTGGTGGTTCTCTATCAGGGCCGTCGGGAGCAACGGAGTCGAGGTGAGCGATCCGATATCGATTTCGCAGAAAGTCGACTAATTTAACATCCGCGGAGAGCGGTACGTTCTCTGGTTTGTCGACTGCGTATAGATAAGGGATCAGCGGAATCGCGATCCAGTCGTGCCCTGCAATGCCGTCGTAGCGGCTGATGACAGCTCCGAACTCTCCTGGGGCGCAATGCCGGAGAGTCAACGGAGAGTCAGCACAAACCCGGTCAAGATAAACGGCCGCATGACCCGTTCCGGCAAATACTCCATCGTAGCTGTATGGCTCTTCGAGCAACAGCGTCACGCCTGCATGCGCCTGCGTTATCGCGATCAGGAACCCCCAAAAAAACAATGCTAATTTCAAGCGCGTCGCCATAAGACCTCAAGCGTACAAACACATCTCCCGCAGCTTTGATGCTATTTAAGATGATCGAGTGGTCGCAGTATACAAGGGCTTTTGGTTCAAGCATTAGTAACGAAAGAGGTTGGACTGAAGGATTGTTCGCAGAACGAAGTGCCTAGGACCTCGTCTCAAATTCAGACGGGACAAACACCTTCTTTTAACATGGCTTTAATCGAGATCGATTATTCTTAGTTTGGGGTTTGACACTGTTTGCAAGCCGTTGCTATAGTCGAGAGGTTCCCTTTTGGACGCGGGTTCGCTATTTGGCAACGTCCGACCGCTGGGATTGTTCAGGTCCGTCCGCCAGGGCGGGCTCCACACAACCTAAGACTCACACCAGCTGTCCGCTAAAGCAGTTCCCGCATCCTTCGCGTACGCGCGAGTACACCAGAGAGGCGATAAACCTTGCTCGACGACAACACTTCCCCCAACCAAGATTCAGCAACCTCAACTTTAACCGAGAACCTCGAGGCTTCCCCGGAAAACTCGACTCCACAAGAAGCATCTGTTTCCGAGACGTCCCAAGTTCTGCATCAGGACGAGAAGCCCAGTTCCGGCGCTGAGGACTTCGCCTCGGCGCTCGAGAGCTTCACCACGGAAAGCGAAGAGGCGGTCCGCGAGGACAAAGTCCTCAAAGGCACCGTGCTGAAACTCACTGGCACGCATGTGGTAGTGGACATCGGCGCCAAGTCGGAAGGCATGCTGCCCCTGTCCGAGGTGCTGGATTTTGAGGGCAAGCCACGGTTCCAGCCCGGCGACGAGATCGACGTCATGCGCGATAAGGGCGAAACCGAGGAAGGCTACATCAATCTCTCGCACCAGAAAGCGCAGAAGCTGCGCGCCTGGGATGAGATTGAGAAAGCCTACAACGAGAAGAAACCGATTCAGGCGACTGTGGTGGAACGCATCAAAGGCGGCCTCACGGTCGACATTATGGGCGCCAGCGCTTTTCTCCCCGGCTCGCAGGCTGATTTGCGTCCGGCCCGCAATCTCGACGCGGTGAAGGGTCAGACTCTCGAAGTCGCCATCATTAAGCTCAACAAGAAGCGCGGCAACATTGTGGTCTCGCGCAAGCAGGTGCTCGAGGGAGAGCAGACTGAAAAGCGTTCCAAGACTCTGGAACACCTGGAAGAAGGCTCAATTCTGACCGGCGTAGTCAAGAATCTCACCGACTATGGCGCGTTCGTGGACCTCGGCGGCATCGACGGTCTGCTGCACATTACGGACATGTCCTGGGGGCGTCTTACGCATCCTCGTGACTTAGTCAATGTGGGCGATCAGATCCAAGTCAAGGTGTTGAAATTCGACAAAGATAAGCAGCGCGTATCGCTGGGCTTCAAGCAACTCACGCCCGATCCATGGCTGGATGCGGAGCATCGCTATCCTGTGGGCGCGCACGTTGGCGGACGCGTCATCAGCGTCACCGATTACGGCGCGTTTGTCGAACTGGAGCAGGGCATCGAAGGACTGGTGCACGTCAGCGAGATGACCTGGTCCAAGCGCATGAAACATCCTTCGAAGCTGGTGAACGTCGGCGACCACGTGGACTGCGTCGTGCTGAACGTGCATCCGCAGGAGCGCCGGATTTCGCTGGGCATGCGTCAACTCGCGGCCAATCCCTGGGACGCTTTACACGAGAAATACCCCGTGGGCGCCACGGTTGAAGGCCGAGTGCGAAACCTGACCGACTTCGGCGCGTTTATCGAAATCGAAGACGGCATCGACGGTCTTGTTCACGTCAGCAATTTGAGCTGGACCAAGCGGGTGAAGCATCCCTCGGAAATTTTGAAAAAAGGCGATCGCCTGAAGGCCATTGTCTTAGCCATCGAGCCAGACAAGCGGCGGTTGTCGCTCGGCGTGAAGCAGCTTCAGCCCGATGTATGGGAGAGCTTCTTCAGCCAGCACAAAGTTGGCGACGTGCTGCACGGAAAAGTCCTACGCGTGGCCAGCTTCGGCGCCTTCGTCGAAATCGCCGAAGGAATCGAGGGCCTTTGCCACAACTCCGAAGCTGTAGATGCTAACGGACAACCTTTAACCCTGGAACCGGGACAAGAGCACGACTTCAAGATCATCAAGATGAATCAGGAAGAAAAGAAAGTCGGGCTCAGCATCAAAGCCGTGGGCGAAGAGGCTTCACGTACCGAGGTGGAAGCGTATAAGCACCCGGTGTCGAGCACTGGCGGTTCTACCATAGGTGATTTGATTTCGTGGAAGCGCGCCGGTAACGAGAATAACTAATAATCAATGTCAAGCCCACTGAAACAGGCTATTCTAAGGCCCTCGAATGAGGGCCTTATCTGTCTGAAGCTAAGAGGCTCTGCAGATGCATAATCCGTTGCGTAAAGCGAAATGTTAACAACCAGACTTGTATTAAGAAAAACACAATATACTTTACACAAAACGGAATAGAGGCTAACCTGCTTTAGACAACCAAAGAGCAGGTATGAAGCCCTTCGTAGCAGAACGACTTCCTCTTACTAACATCGACTGGCCATCTCTGGTTCCACTCATCGGTCAAGCCAATCGGGCACTTGCTCTGTATGACGGTATCCTCTACGGCGTTCCAAATCCAGAAGTCTTGCTTTCTCCATTAACAACTCAAGAAGCAGTCCTTTCTTCCCGTATGGAAGGAACTCAGGCAACACTCGGCGACGTCTTGAAGTTCGAGGCTGGCGCGGAGATAGTGGAGGAGTCAAAACGCCAGGACATTCAAGAGATCATTAATTATCGTCGAGCCTTACAAACAGCCGAAGAAGAGCTTAAGAAACGTCCCTTCAACCTTAATTTGCTATTGCAGCTTCACAGTATTCTGCTTGATAGCGTGCGCGGGAGAAATAAGGCACGGGGACAGTTTCGCGTGGAACAAAACTGGATCGGCCCTCCTGGTTCGACGATCGAGGAAGCCCGTTTTGTGGCGCCCGCGCCCCACTTTTTAAAGAACCATCTCGACAATTGGGAAAAATACTACCATGGTGAGGAGCGCGATCCTTTGGTACAGCTGGCTATCGTGCACGCCCAGTTCGAGATCATTCACCCCTTCTTGGACGGCAATGGCCGCTTAGGACGCATTCATGTTCCGCTATTTCTGCACGAGAAGAAACTCCTCTCGCGGCCGATGTTTTACATCTCCAGCTATTTGGAGGCGAATCGCGAAGAATACGTCGACAGGCTCCGTGATCTGGGCCGACCCAAGAGCTGGGATCGCTGGATAGACTTCTTCCTTCGCGCGGTGACGGAGCAGGCCAGGGCCAACGCCGCCACAGCTCGTGCCATCATCGAGCTTTACGAGCGGCTGAAGACTAGGCTGATCGAACTGACGCACTCTCGATATGCCGTGCCACTCCTCGACCACCTATTCGACCAGCCGATTTTCCAAAGTGGCCAGTTGACGCGACACAAACACATGCCAAGCGTACCCACAATCATGCAGATGTTGAGGAGACTACGCAAGTCCGGAATACTCAAGACGGTTCGTGAGGGACGAGGGCGCCAAGCGGAGATCTTTGCGTTCGTGGAGCTACTAAACCTTTGCGAAGGTAAGAAGGTTGTGTGACTTTCACGCCGGATCGGAGCAACAAAGACCCTACTGCAGCAACCCAAACACTCCTACCCCATTGGTTGTTCCCACATATACTTTGCCATTGGTGATCATCGGCGTGATGAACTTGTTTCCCGCGCCGAACTGATCTCTTCCGCCGGACGCCTGGTTGCTGTTATATAGCTCACGCGAAAGATTGGTCGCGTCGTAAGCATGGAGAACGGCCGTGCCGCCATTCTCGGCGGCCCACAGGATCGCATTACTCGTCCCATTCGCAGAGACGCTCGGAGTCGCGCCAGGATAGCCGAAAGCATTACCGGTTTGCGACGTCGGCGTGCCCGCGAGCTGCGCGTTGCTGATGGCGAAGGCCTTGATGTTATCTCCCACCGCGCCGTAGTAAACCGTGTTGTTGAAGTAGGCGGGCATAGAAAATACAGAACCCGATAAACCGCCCTGGATTTCCTGATAAATATTGTTCTTGCTCGGACTAAACTTCCCCATCGCATCACGGTCCACCACGTAGATGTTCGAGTCCTTGCCTGCACCGACCGCAAGGTGGCGGGTTTGACCTGAGCTATCCGTGAAGTCGGGCAGAAGCAGGGCCCCTCCCGAGCCGAGGTCTTCATCCGAGCCGTTTTCTGCACCTTGATTGAACATTTCGAAGTAGTCGGCGACGGCTAGTTTTTGATTCACAGTCGAGATCCTGAGGAAGGCATTTCCGAAATCACCCTCGCTGGGAAATCCATTCGCATCGAGTGTGTTGTCGAACGTGCCGTTCGCGTCAAGCAGAAAAATGTTTCCGAAAGTGTCCGCAGCCAGCCCAGCCCCACTCATCCAAACCGATCCTTCATTGCCATTCGGAGTCAGGTTCAACACACTGACCGGCGCCAACGTTGATTCGTCGAAGCTCATGATCCAACCGGTATAGGGGCGAGCGTCACAATGCGAGGTCCATCCCGTATAGACCACGCCGTTCAGCAAGAGCAGGCCAGCTCGTTCTGCGTATTGCCCGGGCGCAAAGACAACGTTTCCTCCCGAACTGTTGTCGCCTGTTCCAGGGAAAGAAGCCTGAATATTCTGAGGGCCGCCAAACTCTTCCGCGCCGGTAGTCACGTCCAGAGCGTGCAGTCGCTGATGATAGTTTCCGGATCCGTCCTTCGACATTGCGACTACGTAGATCGTTCCGTGCGGGCCCGCTTTGGGGTCGATGACCGGAGTTGAAGTGACGCCGATTTCCGGCGTGATTTGCGAACAGCCATGGTCGTCGCTAGTGGATTCGCCCGCGGCCAGCGTCGAGATCTGCCAGAGAAGCGTTCCGCCGTCGGCATCGAAACCGTAGACACTGCCGTGCTCCGTCTCCACATACAGGAGGTTGTGCGTCCCCTGGTTGGGAACGCTGACCTGCGCAAGGTAGAGCGGCTGTGCATCCACTCTACCGTCCACATTGATCACAAAGAGCTTGCCAAAAGTCGAAGAGTTGACGTTGCTCGGTGTGAGAATGGTTTCCGTCAGATTCTGCCCGGTGCGCGCGGTGTCGTTGTGATACGTCGTGACGTCGGTTCCCGTCGTGCCCGGCGGCGGAGGTGGTGGCGGGGATTGTTTTGCCGGCGAGCTACTATTGCAGCTCACCAGATGCAAAGTCAGGAATGCAGCTACGAGAAGTGTAGTGAGAACGCTGCAACCAACTACCGCACCTTTCGGCACTCCGCTCTTTTTAAATCTCTTCACAAACCTTGCCCTGCTTCGGCCCGTGACATAAGAATCACAATAAGCCTAAATCATCAGCGTTGCTTAGTTTTGTCAAGGCCGTCGCGGCGTTTACCAAGATGACGCTCTCCAAGCATTAGAGCACTCTGCAGGCGAGCCGGCCTCTATAATCGCGCGAAGCCCAAAAACATCCTTCGACAATTGCTATTCATGCGACAGCAACTCGCGAGCATGGAGAAATCGACCGCCCACAGCCTAATCCGCCCGGTCATGCCAGAATTGGATACCCTTCGCGGCATTGCGGTTCTCGGCGTGTTCTTCCTGCACGCTTTCGCGTGGCAATACCGAGGTCTGCACTTCGGCGCGCTGGGAAGGTTTTTTCTGGCCGCAACTCAGCCCGGTTGGATTGGGGTGAATCTTTTTTTTGTGCTCTCCGGTTTTCTGATTACCGGCATTCTGCTGGACTCGAAGCGCAACCCGCACTTTTACCGGCGTTTCTACACGCGACGCGCGCTCAGAATTCTTCCCGCATATTATGCGTTGTTACTTCTCCTTCTGTTGCTGCATTCCTCTTCGTTTGGATTTGTGGGACTGAGTTTTGTATACCTCGCGAACGTGACTGATCTCTTCGGTGTCGCATGCGGTTACGGGCCGCTGTGGTCGCTCGCGGTAGAAGAGCATTTCTATATTTTCTGGCCTGCGGTTGTCCACAAACTCTCGACCACACGCCTCGCGACAGTTTCAGCGGGGATCGTAGTGTTCGTGCCGATCCTACGTGCGGTCTGTTTCAATCTAGGATGGGGCAAGGACGGATTGGCCTGGTATACCTGGTTCGTCGCCGATGGACTGGCGGCGGGAAGTCTGCTCGCGATCGTTCTCCGAACCGCTATTACCAGAAAACGAGTCGAACGGTTGTGCGCATTGCTATTGGTTTCCAGCCTGGTGGTGGGCATTCTCGGGCGGCCGTTCGGGATCACGACGCGCGAACGCTTGCTGGGCGCAGCCTTGCAACACACGACTGTCAATATTTTCTTTGCGGGAGTTTTGCTGCTCTTTCTGCTCGCCGGCACCAGTTCCAAAAAGCACTACGTCCATAATTCTGTGCTTCGCTTCTTCGGATACATCAGCTACGGCTTATATCTGAACCACATTCTCGCTTTTCGAATGTATAACAGAATCTGCCTTCGTTACTGGCCCTCGCTTGTTCCTTCGAATAATCACTTCGAACTGGTGGTACTGAAGTTTGCGGTGGGGGGCGGGTTTGCGGTTGGAGCCGCCTACCTGTCGCGGAAGTATTTCGAAGAGCCGTTTCTGCGAATCAAAGACCGCATGGCGCGCAACGCGGACGCTGAACTCCCAGCCTGGACGACACCGCATTTGCCATCCCTGCAGAACCTCGTTGTCGCAGAGAAATTCACAAGCTTCGCTCCGACTTCGCGAGATTGATCCAGACTAGCTTACGGTGAACCTGAAGTGCTTTACTTCAAATCGATCCGAAGGATTATGTTTACAATCTTGCGGTCATCAAATTGGCTCACCGTTTTTATCTCGCTCTTTTGACCCTTGTACTGGGCATAGACCTCGTAATCGATGTTCGGGGACAGCTCAGGAAAGTGGTAAGCGCCGTCGGGGCCGATGATGTAACTCTTCACCGCTAGGGTACGCGTATTCGCGAGGTAAACGATTGCATCCGGCAGTGGATTGTCGTGCCGGTCAAGGACCTTGCCCGTCAACATGCGGCCAACGGTGTCTTTGTCCTTGTCTTTCGAGTAAGGAGAAGCCGCCGCGGCGACGCCGAGGAACAGCGCCACCAGAGCCACAACTTGGTACTTTTTCATCTGGTTTCTTCCCCTAGCTTACCGACAACCACCTGGCAGCGTGTTGTTATTTTAGATGCACACCGGTATCGACGCGTTCATCCGCATCTACATGCACCTTGACCTCTTCGCCTTGTATCGGATTTCCGTTCTTGGATTTGAGACCCTTCAGGTCAGCCGAGATCACGTAATCCTGCGTGCCCGCCGGAACCCGCTGGGCGAACTCACCGCTGTGATTCGAATATTGCTCCCAGCGGACTTTCTTTTCGCCTTCGCGGCGAATCTTTATCTTCACTCCGTAAACCGGGCGGTCATCCGGACCCCACACTGTACCGAAGATTAGGGCATAGGGCTTTTCGTGCTTATCTTCCCCGGAAGCAGCGGCGGACGCACCGAGACCAAGCATTACAGACACGCACAGCCAAGCCGCCACTCGCGAGGCAACTCGGGCGTGGACCTGCAAGGGTCGGAACGGAAACGTGCGTGACCTAGGAGAGATCACCGTCTTCGGCTTCCTCTTCGTCGTCCTCCTCGTATTTCTCCTCATCCACTGGCTTCAGCTCAATGGGACTAACCGTGATGATCTCGAAGTCAGTACCGCACTCGGGGCAGGAGACGATTTCTCCTTCATCGACCTCGTCTTCTGAGATGTCGAGATCCGTTTCGCATTCCGGACAATGAACCACAAAGGCCTCCATTTTAGTAGCGCTCCTTGATAATATTTAGTGGCTCTTGGGCTGAAGGTCAAGTCCTCGATTTCCGGAAACCAGCTAACAGCTCCGCCAACCCTTGGCTGGCGGCTATTCTAATGATGATCGTGAGACTCCAGCGCAGCATTCGAGCGGGTGCGTTTCAATCGAGACGATGGCGCCTCTTCTCGTTTGTCAGCCTTTGCACCACGCTGGCATTGGCGATCGCTGCGGCTGCACTTGCGCAGGACGCATTACCGGCAGCCCCGGCTGACCCGCAGATTGCCGCAGCCTTGCGGCAAGTTTCTGCGCAACGGATTCAATCCAATATTGAAAAACTCGTTAGCTTCGAGACTCGCTCAACCCTTTCCGCGCAAGACCCGGCTTCTATCACCTCGGGCCACGGTATTGGCGCGGCGAGAGAGTGGATCAAATCCGAATTCGAACGCTACTCGCGTGATTGCCACGGATGCCTCGAAGTCAAAGTTGACAGCTTCATCGAACCCCCCGGTGGCCGAATTCCCAAGCCTACCGAGATCACCAATATTTATGCGGTGATGAAGGGCTCTGATCCGGAGAGTTCCAAACGCATTGTGCTGGTCAGCGGCCACTACGATTCTCGCAACAGCGAGAACCTCAACGCGACCGACCCCGCTCCCGGAGCCAACGATGACGGCAGCGGCACGGCCGTGAGCTTAGAATGTGCCCGCGTTCTGAGCCAGCTAAAGTTCCCCGCCACAATCATTTTTCTCACCGTCGCCGGCGAGGAGCAAGGACTGAACGGCAGCAGTCACTTCGCGAAAATGGCTAAATCCGCTGGGTGGGACATTGAAGCCGTATTGAACAATGACATCGTGGGCGGCGACCGCAGTCCGCAACAGGATAGCAGCGCAGTGCGTGTGTTTTCCGAGGGCGTTCCCATCGCCGCTAGCGATGACGAACTGCGCCAGATCCGTGAACTTGGAGGCGAGAGCGATTCCGCGTCCCGTCAACTCGCTCGCTACATCGCCGAGGTTGGCCGGACTTACGATGCTGCCGTCAAACCGCTGCTGACCTTTCGTCTCGACCGTTACCTGCGCGGCGGTGATCACATCTCATTCAACGAGCAGGGATACGCTGCCGTGCGCTTCACCGAGTTTCGCGAGGACTATAACCATCAGCACCAGAATGTGCGCACCGAGAATGGAGTCGAATTTGGCGACCTTCTCAAGTTCGTCAACTTCGATTATGTGGCCGCTGTTGCGCGCTTGAACGCGGCGACTCTTGCATTATTGGCGGCCGCGCCAGCGCCGCCGGCCAAGGTCCATCTGCTGACCACGAAGCTGGAGAACGATTCTACGCTTACCTGGGAACCATCCCCCGGCGGCCATGTGGCAAGTTACGAGGTGCTCTGGCGAGCGACCACCAGCCCCGATTGGGAGCACGCGCGAGCTGTCCAGAATGGAACTCGCGCTACGCTCCCGCTATCGAAGGATAACGTGATCTTTGCCGTGCGCGCGTTGGATCATCAAGGCCACCGCAGCCTGGCGGTGACCCCACTCCCAGAACGGTAAGTCGGAACCTGCTAAAATAGCTTGCCCCTAAGATTGTGGCCGAAAGTTGTCAGCTCCCCCTGACGACAGGCCACAGACAACTGGCAACAGCTTTATGTATCGCGGACGAACCCTCTCGCTGAGTTTTCCACCCTTCACCAAAGCCGTGAAGTGGCTGATCCTTATCAATGCCGCCGTTTACCTGGGTATCGAACTGCTGAAGCTTGTGGCTCCGGAACAGGGCAGCGCGCTGATCATAGCTCTGGCCTTGATACCTGCTGACGTGATGCACGGCTGGATATTCCAGTTGGTCACGTATTCGTTCCTGCACGCTACGATCCTACATATTCTTTTCAATATGCTCGGACTGTGGATGTTCGGAGCGCAGTTGGAATCGGACTGGGGACACAAGCGATTTCTTGAATTCTATTTCTTTTGCGTCGTGGGAGCCGCGCTGACCACCGTCGCCGTGTCCTACACGCGCTTAGGTGGCGTCTTGCCCCAGACTCCCACAATCGGCGCGTCCGGTGGCGTACTGGGCATTCTGATGGCGTTCGGCCTCCTTTACGGCGATCAGGAAATCATGCTGTTTCCGATTCCGTTCAGCATTAAGGCAAAATATTTTGTCGCCGGAATCGCCTTCATCACCCTCGTCGAAGCAATCAGCGCCTCAGGGTCAGGACGTGGCTCGAATGTCGCTTACTTCGCTCATCTTGGCGGACTGCTATTTGGCTTTTTGTACGTCAAGTTCATGCCCAAGCGCGGCTTGGCGTTCGGAGCGACGGAGCATTACTTTAGCGTTCGGAATTCCTACTATCGATGGAAGCGTCGCCGCGCTGCTCGCAAATTTGAAGTTTTTATGCGTAAACAGAATCGCACCGTGAGCGGCACTTTCGACGAGAACGGCAACTACATCCCGCCCGATGATGTGAACAAAAAAAATGGCGGTTCAAAATCCGGCTGGGTGAACTAAGAGCGCTTCGGACCTTCGCCGCCTCGCGCGGGTAGAAATTGTTTCCCAAAGGCTCCAACAAAACCTGTCCCGTACAGTCTCAGGGCGCGAGTCGATCAACTCTACTCTTTCTAAAATGATCTCATGCGCCCGGCTAACGCCACCCGGCGTCCCAACCGCGCGTCGTCTCGTGAGCTCCGCAGTCGAGACAGATGTGGAAATCCCGAACCCCGTCGAACACAATGGCGGAGGAACCACAGATCCCACATGTGTCCCATTTTTTGCTCCCCGCAACCGGAGCCGACGGAGGAGGCTTAGGCTCACTTTCCATTTAGACTCCGTGTCGATTCAAATTGAGACATTGGTCGATGAACTCGACACACTCAATCTACGGCGGTTACGCAATGAAGCAACTCATTTTGAGTCAAGAGCGGTGACTAAGGTAACCACGTGTGTCGAAGTGAGACGCGCCCCCGCCAATGGAGTTGAAAGGGATCTTGCTGAGAAAACTGTGGCTTGGGGCCTTAACTGAAGAACTCTTGAAACTCCGTCAACACCAGTGCCGGGAATTCCTCCTGCTTTGACTTCCCTTTGAATCCCAGATCGTGACCCGCGCCCTCGATCCGCAGCAGCAGAGTCTTCGCCGGAACGAGACTCAAAGCTGACTCCATCTCCTCCGGAGATCCGAACGGATCGCGCGTTCCATGCACAAAGAGTGAAGGCGTCTGCAATCTGGGCAGATGCTGAACCCGCAACTGTTCCGGCTTCCGCGGCGGATGCAACGGATACGAGAGCAAAAGCAAGCCCTCGACGAGACCAGGCTGATCGGCACAGAGCATCGTCGACTGGCGTCCACCGTAGGAATGTCCGCCCAGAAATGTCCGCCCCGAAACCATTTTGCGAAGGATCGCGACGGCATTCTTTAGACCCTCGCGGTCGCGCGCGGCGTCGCCAGGCCGGGGCGGACCGAAAGGCCGATTCTGCCGATAAGGCAGATCGCAGCGCAGCACGGTAATACCCGCCGCGGCGAATGCCTCAGCGAGCGCCACCAGCAGCGGAGCCCGCGCATTCGATCCCGCGCCATGAGTAAGCACCAAGCCGTCTCCGGCGCCAGTCGCAGGTCGATGAACAAATCCCCGAACCTGCGGATCCATTGATGTATCGGAAAAGGGCTCAGCGCTTGGCGGCATGATTCAACAGAATATCGCAGATAAAAACTTCACGGAGTCACGGCTTCTTCCAGGGTTTCGTAAATCTTTATTGTGCGGATCTCGTGAGAAAGCTTGGCCCAGCAGCGCAGCACTTCGGGATCTTCCAAAGCGGCGCGACGGGACTCCTCGGATTTCCAATAGCGCAGCAAAATGTATTCGTTATGTGACTTGGCGTCGCGATAAAGCAAATCGCGGCTGTATCCTCCCGAAGAGAGCGCGGCGATTAGTGCCCGCATGGTTGCGAGAGAAGCTTCTTCGTTGCCCGGCAGGGGTTGGAAGATCGCGATCGAAAGTATTTCCTGAGGCATCGACGTTATTGTCTCACGCAGGCACGGCCGTAAGAGCCCGCCCTAAGTGGAATCGAAGAGTCTGTCCACCGAAGCAAAGCTCCGCAGCAGGTCGAATCACTTCTTGCGGACGTCTTTGCTTTCGTCTTCGACTGAATGCAGCCGCATGAAATTGGTCGACCCCGATGCCATTTGAGTTCCCGCGACCACGCCGAGCACGTCGCCAACGTGGATGCAGCCCTGCCGCAACAGCTCCCGCTCAGCCGTTTTCACCATATCTTCGGCGCTGCGCGCTTGCGCGGTGTACACGGGCGTTACGCCCCAGAAAAGATTCATTCGATTGCACACCGGGAGCATTTGGCTGAAGGCATAAATCGCGGCTTTGGGACGGTATTTGGAAATCATGCGCGCAGTATTGCCAGTCTCGGTGAATACCGCGATTGCTCCCATCCGTAGGTCTTCGGCCGCGTGCGAGATGGACTCGCAAATGGCCTGCGCAACCGTAATCGAATGCTTTTCCCGCCGCCGTCGGGGCGTAAAATCCCCCGTATTTCCCTCAGCCTCGACCACAATCCGCGCCATCATTGCGACCGCTTCGCGGGGATAGAGGCCGTTGGCGGTTTCCGCCGAAAGCATTACGGCGTCCGAGCCATCGAAAATTGCGTTCGCGACATCGCTGGCCTCCGCCCGCGTGGGACGCGGGTTTTCGACCATCGATTCCAGCATCTGGGTTGCCGTGATTACCGGCTTTCGCCACTCAGCCGCCCTTCGGATCACGTGTTTCTGGATCACCGGAACTTTCTCCGGAGGCATTTCCACACCCAGATCCCCGCGCGCAACCATTACTCCGTCGGATGCTTCAAGAATCTCTTCCAGGCGTTCGATGCCCTGAGGTTTTTCCAGCTTCGCAATCACGGGAAGATCGGAGCCATGCTTGGCGATTATTTTCTTCACCTCGCGCACATCGGCCCCCGAGCGCACGAACGATATGGCGAGCATGTCAACGCCGTGCTTGAGGCCGAATTCCAGGTCGGCACGATCTTTGTCGGTCAGCGCGGGGATGGAGAGCGCAACTCCCGGCAGATTGATGCCCTTGTGCTCGCCGAGGGGGCCGCCGTTGATGACTTCGCACTCGACATCTTCACCGCGGGCGCGAATCACGCGCAGCTCGATGAGTCCGTCATTGAGCAGAATGCGCGCCCCCGCCGCGACTTCCCGCGCCAGCCCCTGAAAAGTGGTTGGGATCACGGTCGAGGTTCCTTCGATGTCGCGTGGGGTAATGGTGACGTGGGAGCCAGCTTCGAGGCTTACGGGAACTCCGCCCTTCATGCGTCCGGTGCGAATTTTCGGGCCCTGCAGATCCTGCAGAATGCAGATGGTGCGCTTTTCCTGTTCAGCCACGCGCCGCAATCGCTCGATGTTTTGCGCATGCTCTTCGTGGGTTCCGTGGGAGAAGTTCAGCCGGGCCACGTCCATGCCCAGACGCATCAGGTCGCGCAAGATCGCTTCCGAGTTGCAGGCCGGGCCGACCGTACAAATGATCTTTGCCCGGCGATCTGCACGACGACTATTGGAAGCGGCAGATGGATCTACAGCCGCACCATCGTACTTCGGCACAGACTTTCCTTTTTTCAAGTTTGTCCCAATCAGAATTTATGTTGGTCTAATTATTGTATATGGAGAAAGCTGCGATAGCGGAGGCTGGGGAAGTCCGAAGGCGACGACCTCCGCACCAAAGGTCGTAGCAGGCGCAGCGAACCACTTTCAAAAGAATGTTCCGCCGCAGAAGTGTAGCTAGCTACGTTTATTTCCGCGGCTCACCGCAGCAAATCCCAAGCCTCTTTATACTGCGCATACTTGCTGTTCGGGTCAGATGGACAGAGGCGAATCCCGCCCCTTTTTCCGTGAACTACCACTTTCGCCGGGATGATGTACCAGACGTCTTCCGCGATGATGTAGGCGGCGAGGAAGTCGAATTCTCCCAGCTGATAGGGCCTGCTGGTGCTGCCGGGCTTCGTCCCACACACATAGCAACCTCGCGACGCTCGGACGATGGTTGACTTGATCTGTACGCTGACGAAGCGGCCTGTCGTTCCGACCACCACATCGAAACGAGAAAGGTCTCCCCAGGGTTTGGAAACCCGGAGGCCTAATTTGGAGGCTTTTGCCATGAACTGAAGCCCAGCCCACTCGCCGCGACGTTTGCCATGCCTCATCATCTTGTTGGAATTCATAGGGTGAAACCCAATAAAAAACGCGGCCGGTTGAGGCCGCGTCTCTTTCTTTTCAGATTTTAGCTTTCAGATTCTGGAGGCTATCTCATCAATCCCAAAGCCGGTCATTCCCAGCAAAGCGAGAACTCCCTTACCCGCCAACAAGGCGGTCGGTACGCTTCACTTAGTTCAATTAGGAGAATCGAGCAGATGAGAAAGCTTGTACTTCTATTATATCAACCTGAAATAGGTAAAAGTGCCATGTTTGCTGACTTTATTTTGGCAATAATATACTTGACAAATCAAATCCATTTTGCTATCGTCCTTTCATGGACGCGGAAACGAAACAGGTTCTACTGGCGATTCTCCAGATGATGAAGGATCAAGCGGTTTATCTTCATCGTCAACATGGGTGGCTGATTGCTGTTGCGGACTCGGTGGATACTGACGCCGAGCTTTCCGACTTCCTAAAAACGCACCCATTTTACAATCAAGGTCCGCGCCCAGACGTTCAAATAACAAATGCCATGATTCAGAACATTGACGCGCTAATTCAGCGATTGAAGGATTAGTTTTCATGAGCCACACTCCTAAAACTTTGCAAGAGGCTGTAGTTTTCTACACCGATCCGAATAATGCTTTGGCCTACATGACCATGCTTCGCTGGCCTGATGGCGTTGTGGCCTGCCCCACTTGCGGTCGCACTGATGTGGTTTTCCTCCACAATCAGCGCAAGTGGCAGTGCAAAAGTGTCCACGCAAAACGGCAGTTTTCCGCTAAGGTTGGGACCATTTTCGAGGACTCGCCAATCGCTTTGGAAAAGTGGTTGGTCGTGGTCTGGATTCTGTCGAACTGCCGCAACGGAGTTAGCTCTTACGAGATCGCACGCACCATCGGCGTAACTCAGAAGTCTGCATGGTTCATGCTTCATCGTATTCGTCTTGGATTGCAGGGCAAAAAAGGCGGCAAACTTGGCGGACCACAGGGCAAAGTAGAGATTGACGAGACCTACATCGGCGGCAAGGCTCGAAACATGCACCGCGCCAAGCGTGAGCGTATGAGCCGTGATGGTGGAATGCAGGGCGGCCATGGTAAAGCCGTCGTCATGGGAATGCTTGAGCGTGATGGGCAAGTGCGTACCGAAGTTCTCGGCTACAAGCGCGAGAAAAAGATGATGCACAAGATCATCAACGAGAACGTGTTCCCCGGTACTTGGGTTGCGACCGATGAATTTGTGAACTACGACGGGCTGTCGAACAGCTACACCCACAATGTCGTGAATCATCTTGAGCGATACGTAGAGGGCAACGTACACACCAATAGCATTGAGAACTTCTGGTCGCTGTTGAAGCGCGGCCTCGGTGGAACCTACGTTGCTGTGGAGCCTTTTCATTTGTTCCGGTACGTGGACGAACAAGCTTTCCGTTTCAACACTCGCAAAGACGGCAACCGCAAGATCAGCGACTCAGAAAGGTTTGATATCGCCATGTCGCAAGTCCTCGGCAAACGCCTCACCTTTGCCGAACTAACTGGCAAGAGCGGCGAAGAAGCGCCGTTCTAATCCTTATCGCTTGAAACGCGGCCCGAGGCGGAAGGTTTCTTAGCCTTTCGCCTCGTTTTCTTTTCGGCTTTTTCCGCGTCCAGCGCGGCTTTTAGCCTGTCGTGTGGAACCTTGATTAGTTGCTTCATGGTCGCGTCGAACTTCTGGAATTCCGTCTTCTGATTCATTCATCTTCTCCGCAAAGGCTTGTGCCATTTTGACGTGAAGTTCGTCGGGAAGGGGAATCCGCTTCCCCTTCCTATTGAATAATGTGTTAGCACGCAGCACATCTCGACTTTGAGCAATCCCAGGTCGGACCGTGAAGCGTGCCAACAGAGCATATCTGCCATTTGGACCGGAGGGCGATCTTTTCCGACCGGAATAAAGTCCCCTATGTACTTCTTGAGTTCGGGCATTCCTATCTGGTCAAGTCCCTCTCCGAAGCCCTCATGGAATTGCTTCAATTTCTCCCATACTCCATCTTTTTTCTCCACCATGAAATCAACTTTCTCTGCTTCCGGATGCCTTAGGCTGATGTAGCTCAGGACCGCAAAGATGTATGCGTTGAACGAAAAGTGGTCTACAAGAAATCTGCTCGGCTTTTTGTCCCCTTCATTTTGTATAACCTTCTTCTTGCCATGAGCATCAAGAAACGCTCCTGCATTTACATCCATTGTTATTGGATATAAGCTTCCCATTTAGTCGAGCAAGATGGCGGCCTCATCCATTTTGTCTTGCGCCTCAACCCACGAAAGTCCATGCTCAATACACCACTCAGGATTGCGGATTTCCGTCATGTGTAGGTAGGGAATTGTTGGCTTAGCATCCAACACGCGCTCTTGCCAACACGGAGCGTAGTAGTTGTACCAATCCGTTTCTGGTCCTACCCAGCCACCATGCCAAAACCTACTTCTGTGGTGCCCTCCATCTGACTCATCGGATGCGGACAAAAATACAACAGCCATGCGCTTCTCCTGTCTTGGCAGACCACAAAAGAGTGAACGCACGAGAGACACTGCTAAGTCCCTGCGGCTCACTCAACACCCCCGCCAAGGGCAATTTTTACACTTGCAACTTGATTCGGCAAGTATATTATTGCCTTTATTTTTCGTTTAGATGCAAGGAGTTAAGTCGAATCGGGTGGGTTTTGCCTATTGACAAGATTTCGGCAGAATGCCGCTTTTGGCGTTTTGCGCCTGCGGTGTGACTCGGGTGCCCTCGCCCGTGAGTTTCGTGGAGGGCTACCGCGGTGGGCCCAATCCGTGCACCCGCCTCTTGCAGGAGACGCAAGTTGCGGGCACCCCAACACCGAGCTTCACCTGTTAGGGTCCGGGCCCCGCCCGAAAGCCAGGCGGTTCTTACTCCAATCCAACTTGGCGCAGCAAGTCCTCGAACCGCGGATCACCCCGAATCCCGTCATACATCGGGTCTACTTTGATTTGCACCACCGCATTCGAGTGCTCCGAGTACGCTTTCTGCAGCAGTTCAATCAACCGTTCTTTTTGGCCGGTGCCCGAATAAGCCTGCAACAACATTGGGATTCGGTCAGCCCGCGAGCCAGAAACCTGCTCAAGCGTCGCCAACGCCCGGCGCGCCTCCTCCGCATGCCCGGAGCGGCCATAAACGTCCGCCCTCCACGCCCAGCTCCATGGCCCCTGCTCGCGGTCCGCCCAGCGGTTGAACAAGCTGACCGCCTCGTCATATCTGCCTAGCTGCAAATAGGAGGGAATCATCAGGATCCACGCATGATCAAAATTGGGATCGAGTTCGAGCACTGACTGGCATTGCTTCAGCGCACTGTCATATTGGCGCGAGCGATACAGGATCGATGCGTAATCGCTGGTAATGATCAGAGATAATGGATCCAGTTGCCTGGCTTGGTCGCTCTCGGCAAACGCTTCCTCGAATCGGCCCTGCCACGAAAGGAACTCCGCATACCACTGATGCGCGGTCGCGTATTGCGGTCCGAGTTGAATCGCCCGCCGGAATTCTTTCTCCGATCCCGACCAGTCGTAATCGTAGTTCTCTCGGATCAGGGCGAGGGAGGCGTGCGCTTCCGCAAGACTCTCATCCAGTTCCAGCGCCCGTAAGGCAGCAGTCCGCGCTTTTGGCATCAACTCGTTTTGCGGACCCAGGTACCACGCGCTCATCAAGCTGAAAGTGTCCGCGAGCCCGGCGTAAGCGCGACCGTAATTCGGATCCTTATCGATTGCCTGCTGGAAGTAATCAGCTGCCTGTCGAAATCCTTCGGCTGTCCTCTTGTTCCAGAAGTACCGGCCCTTCAGATACAGGTCATACGCTTCGTAGGACTTCGCGCCGAGCACAGGCGCAGCGGCATTCCGCGTTGCCTCGATCGGCCGACGCCCGCTCAGGCTGAATTCGATTTCATTGGCAACTTCGCGCGCGACCTCCGATTGCAGCTCCAGCAGGTGACCCAGATCGCGATCGTATTCCCGCGCCCACACATGGCTCTGATCCTTTATCTGGATCAGCTGCGCTGTGATTCGGACACGCTCCGAATCGCGACGCACGCTGCCCTCGATCACATACTGCACCCCCAAATCCTTTCCGATCTGGGCAATTGATTCCTGCGAGTGCTTATAGTGCATCACCGAAGTCCTGGCAATTACTCCCAGATGGCCGGGATCGAGATCTCCGAGCTGGCTGATCATCTCTTCTGTCAGACCATCACTGAAATACTCCTGCCCCGCATCTCCAGTGAAATTCTCAAAGGGCAGCACTGCCAGCATGGTTCTGTGAGGCTGCTCCAATAGGCGCGCGCCGCGAACGCCAGATCCAAACTGCGGACGTCAATACTACGACCAGCACGACGGCGCCGGAGGCTATGAAGGCCGATCTCCAATGCCTTGCGCGTCGCGGGTGCGAGTGAATTTCGGGGACACTCCCCACACTGGGAGGCAGCAGGAGCCCATCTATCTCCGGTGCTTCCATCACCGCCACGCAATTGGCCGTCTCTGTAACTGGCACAAGAAACCGGTATCCCTGGCCTTGCACGTTGAGGATGTAGCGCCGACCGGCCGTCTCGTCCAACGCCTTCCGCACCATGAAAATCGTCTGCGTCAGGTTCGACTCTTCAACAAAACTGTTCGGCCAGACCGCCTTCATCAATTCATCTTTGGTCACAATCCTTCCGGAGTTTTGTATCAGCAAGAGCAGGAGATCGAAGGCCTTCGGGGTTATTGGCAGGGTCGTCCCGCCCCTTCTCAACACCCGGTTTTGCGCGTCGAGGCGGAATTCGTCGAACTCGTACAAATTGGTGGTCAGACTGGACATAGCCCGGCTTTTAGAGGTTTTGAGAACTTTTGAGTGCCGATTTTAGGACATGCGAAGGGCATGCGAAGTAGCTTTTGCCGCAGGGGAGGGCGGGCTGGCGTAAGCCAGAAAGTTGGCAGGGATTTTACCACGATTCCCAGGCGACCGCTAACTCCAGGCAGAGGGGTCACTGAGGCAAGAGCTCTTTGCCCCCACTCCCAGATCCCCGAAAACATCACAAATTTCTGTATAGGAGATTCGCATGTCAGTTAAAAACGTTTCTTGGAGCGTTCTGGTGGTTCTATTTTGTTGGAGCTCGCTGGTCGCTCCGGCATCAGCACAACATTTCAAACACGTTACGGGCACTCTCGCCAGTGTCTCCGCTGGCCGAAATGAGGTGTTTGGCTTTGATTCCCATTCCGCGGTCTGGCGATTCAACGCCACCGAGAAATCCTTCGTCAAAATCGCGGGGGCGTCTCTTGTTCAGGTTGCGGTGGGCGGCGGCTCTGTCTCACAGCGTGACGAGGTATGGGGATTAGACGCTCACAACAACATTCACCATTTTAACTACACCACCAACGTCTTCGATCTGACCGGGGGTTCTCTGTCACAGATCGCTGTCGGCATAGGCAACCAGGACAATTGCCACCCCTACGAAGTCTGGGGCGTCAACTCCTCGAATCAAGTCTTCAGATACAACTACTGCACAAAGCAGTTCGTCGGTTTCACTGGAGGCTCCCTGACCCAGGTCGCAACCGGCGGAGGCGACGTATGGGGCCTCAATAGCTCTGGCCAGATTTTCCACTTCAGCTTTGCGACGCAGTCGTTCGTGCAGGTTCAAGGCACGCTGGTACAGATCGCCGTGGGAGTGAATGACGTGTGGGGGATCAACGGCAGCAATGAGGCCTTTCGCTACGATCCCAACACCAACTCGTTCCCCCAGCTATTCGGAACGTTGGGGCAAATTGCGGTCGGCGGCGATGGTGCCTGGGGCATTAACCTTACCAGCGATATCTTCCGCTTTGACCCCAGCAGCGAATCGTGGGTCTTGGTTTCCGGTGCTCTTAAGAATATCGCGGTCGGGTCCGGAGCCGGCGTCTTTGGGGTCAATTCTTCAAATCATGTCTTCACATTCGTTCGCCCGTAAAAGATGCGAATCCCAGCAACCGGATTCTACCCTCTCGGGTTCATGTGAGCCGCACGCCTAGGACGCCGTCCGGTTATGGCGTCTGGAGGTGCGGCTTGCTCAGAAACACACTCGTCCTGAGCCGGGCAGGGCAAGCCCTCTTGACGCGGACCGGCATTCTCATGGAAGGCCGTTACACTTAGAATGCCGTGCACTGAAAGTATCTTTATCCCGACCTTTCGTCGTGCGACAGGTGTACGATGCAGTATGAAACGAATCGGCGCTCTCTTACTACCGCCCAGTACTCTTCTAGTCGCCTTGCTGGTGTTCCAGGGTTGCAACTCACTCAATCCCCTGTGCGGAAGTTCTCGGCCATCACCGATCATTGGCTCCCTTTCTCCGAGCACGGTTACGTTGGCGGAAGTGCAGCAAGGCTTTCTGCTAACGGTGACTGGTAGCCAGTTTGTTTCGGCTTCTGTCGTCGATGTCAACGGGACGGCGGTAAGCACTCTGGCCACCAGCAGTCTGCAGTTGCAGGCCACGATCACGGCGGCCGTCATCTCCGCCGCTGGAGCAGCAAGCGTGACGGTCAATACTCCGAGCGGGAACTCAAGCGATCTTGGCTGCTCGAGCGGTGGAACCAGCCAGGCCCTCACCTTGACTGTCACCTAAAGCAAGAAACAATTCTCAACTGTCGAGAACAGATAGCGCTCAAAACCCCGGTCAGGAGTCAACGAGTGCCATCGGATTTTTCGCTAGTCATCGCAGGCGCTTGCTTTTCGGAATAGCCGACATCCGCGATTGCCGTCCGGCGACCGCATTCTCAATCACTCTCACCGTTGAAACGCTTTCTGACTTACTGTCACCATCCCTGTAGAGCGACAAAGTGTGGTTGCAGTTGGGGGATGGTTATCTTTGGAGCATCCACAATTTTTTTCTTGCACCTTCCACGAAAGCGCTAAGTAGGCGTCTACTTTCTCGATTTTGAAGCATTCCGAACTGTCGATTCGGTGCGCCTCGAAATACAAACCCTTCGGGGTAACAACAAAACAGGAACTACAAAATAGGCACTACAAAATAAACATAGGAGGGATTATGAACAAAATGAAGTTGTTTGCACTAGCAGTGCTTCCAGCACTAGGTTTCGGATCCGCACTGGCCGTCGCTCAGGACAACAGAAGTCCAGAGCAACTGACTCCACAACAGCCGGTTCCGTCGAAAACGGAGCCAGTTCCACCCGGGAGCTTTAAACCGCAGGGCCGGATCATTGTTCCACTCAGCAGCAACACCAAAGGAGTTCACACCAACACGGAGATTTTCGTGCCTGCCGGCCGCCCAATCTCCACCCCAGTCGCGGATTTCACCTTTGCTGAGACGCCGGCTTCGATAGGCTGTGTTTACAATGTCGAACCAATCACACTGAAGAGTACCGGATGCAATGCGTCAACCCTCGGCAACCATGAACACCCGAGCGGCGGTTGGGGCGCAATCGCGGTGGTTGACGCCTTTGATGACCCGAATATCACGTCCGACCTGGCGTTCTTTGACCAATCTTATGGTTTGCCGACTGCCAACGTCACGGTGGTTTACGCCAACTCGAGTTTTGGCACTCTGGGCGGCGGCTTCGGACCCACCCTGACTGCCAGTTGCAGCGGCGTGCCTCAAAACGGCAACTTCTTAGGCTGGGACTTAGAGGAGTCATTGGACGCCGAGTGGGCGCACGTGATGGCGCCTTCGGCGAAGATTATTGTGGTAGAAGCCTGCACCCAGAACCTCGAGGACCTGCTTTATGCCGAGGTGGTGGCTGGCATAGAAGTCAGTAATGCTGGCGGTGGGGATATCTCCAATAGCTGGGGGTACCCAGAGAGCTGTGTTGGAAACGACAACTGCGGCTCAGGAGAAAACGGCGGGCCCTACACCCAGGTACAGGACGACAACTTCCTCTACCGCTACTACTGGTCGGAGATCACCTATTTTGCGTCCGCAGGCGACTCTGGTTCAGAGGTTCTCTTTCCCAGTGCTTCACCTTGGGTAGTCTCGGTCGGGGGGACGACCATCAACCGCGACTCGAGCGGGAATTACCAGAACGAGAGCTGCTGGTCTGACTCGGGCGGCGGTCCTAGTACGGTTGAAGCTTGGCAAAGCCCGCCGAATATCGAGGACGGGATGGGACCTTGGTCTGCCTACCAATATCCGCTCTACGGCCAATCTAACCGAACAACTCCTGATATTTCATTTGACGCCGATCCCAACAGCGGTGTGTACGTCTACGATACTGACGGAACCTGCGACGGGTTTTGCATAGTCGGGGGTACCAGCGTAGGGTCTCCCTCAGTAGCCGGCCTCGTCAATAGTTCCAATAACAGATTAGGACAAGCTCCCGCTGGGGGCGGTTCCTACGCAGCCACCGAAGACAACTTCCTCTATTCCCAGCTTTTCACACACACCGCATACTCCGCCAATTTTTACGATGTCACAACCGGATCGAACGGCCATGCCGCTGGTCCAGGCTACGACCAGTGTACGGGTATCGGAAGCCCGCGGGGTCATCTCGGGAAATAACCGTATCGTCCGAACGGGAGAATTGCGCTCATTAATCTAAGGATTCGAAGCCAAGCGGGCTCAACTTTAAAATCCGCCTCAACGGCGGCAAATCAAAAGGAGGCTTTATGTTCCGTACCAGCGTTTGTATGTGTGCGTTGTTTCTAATTGCTTGCTGTTTACCCTCGGTTGCTCAACCATCGGCAGCTTCAGCGAATGACCTGTTGCCGTCAGCAACGATTTATTATGGATGCGTAAACAATACAACCGGGGACATCCGGATTGTAAGTAAGTCAACGGTGTGTAAGTCGACCGAGCACAAGATCAGTTGGGACCAGACAGGACCCCAAGGACCGAAAGGACCGCAGGGACCACAAGGACTGAAAGGACCGCAAGGAGCACAGGGACCGCAGGGACCGCAAGGAGCGCAGGGACCACAAGGACCACAAGGACCGAAAGGACCGCAAGGAGCACAGGGGGCGCAAGGACCAACAGGAGCAACCGGACCGACCGGACCAACTGGACCGCAAGGACCTCCGGGAATTTCCGTAGGCAACTTTGCCTCAAACATCAATTTCTCCTACCTCGGTGCGCCAGTCGTAGTTGCGCAGACCAATCCGGTGCTGGGGGGCGAGTATTACGTCAACGCTACAGCGGTCCTGTATATCGACAGCGCCGACTATAGTGCTTACTGCTACGTGACCACGGGAGGCAACGGGTTCAATGATGATGGCCTTCTGGGTGGGTCTACGGCAGTCGGCACCATCCAAACGGCTGCTATCGCTGATTCGTGGACGGTTGCTGCTGGGGACGTTGTTCAGTTAGTGTGCGCCAGCGCAAACAACGATGCGAATAGCATTGCTGAGAGCGCATCCATCACAGCAACCCTGATCAATAGCGCGGATGACCGCAAGAAGTCGAAACATTCGCGGAATGCTGTCAAAGGGCCAAGTCTCAGAGGGCCGAACTAAATCCAGGGTTTTCTCCTGAGATCTGCTCCAACCCCGCTGCCTGTTCGGGAGCCGGGTTGGAGCTCTTTTTCTTGAAGATTTTGCTTTCCGTCCGCGTCAGCTCCGCGATGGTGCGTTGAAGGCGATTCTCAACCGATGGAAACGACGATTTGGATGTCACCAATTCACTTGACGAGTACAATCTGTGGTTAGTCTCTGTCGAAGACGTGAAGAGTGGGACGCAACGCAATAATTCGTAAGCGCAGCAGAAGAATTTACGTGCTGCTAGCGGCAACTTTGCTCCTGACGGCGCTTGCCGGGGTGAAGGGTCAAGGCGTCCAAGCAGACTCTCAAACCCAGGTGCACCGACAATGTGGGTCTTCCGAGCCTATCGTGATACAAGGCCGCGTCACCAAGATAGTAGACGCTCTCGTAAGTGTTAAAACGCCGGACGGCTACCCTGGCGAGGGTGGAGGCCATCCGCTCTTCGTTGTTGCGGGACCTACCTTCAGCGTTGACATCACGGGGGCCCGACTCTTGTTGCCTGATGGAAAGCGGGTTGATAGGAGGTCACTCGTGGTCGGAGACCGCGTGCTCATGGTCTTGAGCGGCTCAGATTCAGGATCGCCTCAGTCCAGCAGTCCGACCCAGACCTATTTTGCTTGTATCGTCGAACGTGTCGTGCAGAGTGACAAAATCACTACCCACTAGTGCAAGGTTTCGAAGCTTGGATGGGGTACTTCGGAGTAAAAGGAAGGCGAGTGTCTGGGCTGGCTTGCCGGAAACAGCAGGTCCCTCCACTCCGCTTCCCGTTCCCTTCGGGAATGCGAAGCTCCGGTCGGGATGACAATGCGTAACCGATTATGAAGGGAAGCGATGGTGGGAGGCCACGCGGGTTATTTGGTTGCGGTTTGCGGGGCGGGCATGGCTTTTAATTCCTTGCCTAGGAAGGCTCGCGGGAAGAGCATGGCGTTGAACTCGGCTCCGACGAGGACGACAAGAGAGATCAGGTACATCCAAATCAGCAAGGCGATTGCTACGCCCAGCGAACCGTAGATGATGCTGTAATCCGCGTAGTTCTGCAAATACCATCCGAATAATGCGGTGGACAGGAACCACAGGACCGTAGCCAGCGTGGCGCCCGGCAAAACGCTATGCCAGGGCTGAGTGCGCGGCACGGCGTTGTGGTAGATGAGCGCGATCACGGCAATGCTGGTGAGGGTGGCGATGAGCCAGCGGATGGCGGTCCACATCAGGAGAACGTAGAGCCCGAATTCCTGATTCAGGTGGAAGAGGATGTTGCGCTCGATGCGGCTTCCGGAAGCTACCAGGATGGTGGCAAAGGTCAGCGGAGCTCCAGCGAGAATGACCAGGGCGAATGCGATCATCCGCTCTTTCACCAGGCCCCAGATTTTCGGCAGCTCGTAGCAGCGGCGAAAACCTTCCATCCACGAAATCATGACGCCGGAGGCGGTCCACAGGGTGATGAGAGACGCGCTGATCAGGAGGCCGACGGAGCGCGGTCCACTTCCCTTGAGATAAGACAAAGCGGTGCCGCTGCCGGCGGGAAGGATTCTGTCGAGGGCGTAGGTAATCTCGCGCAGGTAGGCGGCGGTTTTGCGGGAGTTGGCCAGCACCGATCCGACGACCAGCAGCGCAGGGAAGAAAGTAAGAATTGACGAGTAGGCAGACGCTTTCGCGATGGCGAACGCGTCATGCTGAAACGCGCGCCAGAAGGCAAGCCGCAGCAAGCGTAAAAAGCGCAAGACCACCGGTCCCAGAGTAGAGGGCGGAGGCACGGCGTGCAACTGGGAAGTGAGATCCCGTTCCCGATTTTGCAATTGTTGTGGACTAGCTGCCATAGGGGATGAGGAACAAAAAAGAAGGGGCGGCTTCGATGAAACACCGCCCCATCTGGTTTTGCTGTTACTCGGCCGTCAGTTCCTCGGTCTCGCCTTCGTGCCGCATCAGCTCGAGCGCCCGCTCGGCTTCCTCGTACGCTTGCGAAACTTCTTCCTGCACCTTCGCGGCCGCTTCTTCCATTTCTGGCGAGAGGCGAACGTTGCGGTAATACTCCATGCCGGTGCCTGCAGGAATGAGGCGTCCGACGATGACGTTCTCCTTCAGGCCGCGCAGGTGATCTACGGCGCCTTGTATCGATGCCTCGGTGAGGACGCGGGTTGTCTCCTGGAACGAAGCCGCGGAGATGAACGAGTCGGTCGAGAGCGAGGCTTTGGTGATGCCCAAGAGCAGCGGCCGGCCTGTGGCTGGACGTCCGCCCTGTGAAATCACACGCTCGTTCTCTTCGGCGAAGCGGAATTTGTCGACTTGCTGTTCCAGCAGGAACTGAGTGTCGCCGACATCTTCCACCTTGCGCCACCGCATCATCTGGCGAACGATGACTTCGATGTGCTTGTCACTGATGTTCACGCCCTGCAGCCGGTAGACTTCCTGGATTTCGTTTACCAGGTACGACTGCAGTTCTTTTTCGCCGAGCACCGCGAGAATGTCGTGCGGGTTGAGCGGGCCGTCCATGAGCGGTTCGCCGGCCTTAACGCGCTCGCCTTCCTGCACGTTGATGTGAACGCCGCGCGGAACCGAGTATTCCTTTTCGGTGCCATTGTCGGCGATGACATACATCTTGCGCTGACCCTTGGAGACTTCACCGAATTTGACCGTGCCATCGATTTCGCTGATGACCGCAGTCTCATGCGGCTTGCGGGCTTCGAACAACTCGACCACGCGGGGCAGACCACCGGTGATGTCTTTGGTT
>CAVOLD010000018.1:0-27179 GCA_963696705.1 uncultured Acidobacteriota bacterium | reverse complement strand
TGGGAAACCTCGAACACTGAATCGGAGGATTCTGCCCTGAGTCACTCTCAGATGTAACTGTCAATTTTTACAGTCGAGTTGGTTCCGAGCGGCGAGCGACCCTGTACAACGAAAGCAACAACATTGCCGAAGCTTCCGACAAAAAATCGGGAATTGGCGGTGAAGCTAACGGCAATACCCGGATTTTCGCGTCTACGACTGATCGTTGAGTCGCCGTTATCTTCTCTGCCTTAATTCTTGCAGTCGGCTTTCCCAAGACTGTCAAGTTTGACAGTTCTCGCCTAGCTTTTCTCGCCCTAGCTTCAAATGAAGTCGATCCGCGAACAAGCCAGATATGAGGAGATCCGCGCGTCTATTGCCAAAGTCGCCGCGATCACTTCGAACTGGAGCGCTCGCGACAGCTTAGTGAACTTACTCGCCGTCTGGATTCAGCAATTCAACTACAGAGAGCAAGCTACGACGAAAACAGCGCCGAGCTTAGAGCGGAAAAGAAAGCAAAAATAGAGTCGGAAACGTTCCAGGCCGATCTCGACTACCGTCAGGCCTTGGCGAAGCTGAAGACATTGATGGGCGAAAAGTAGAAAAAGTATCTGGGGCTTCCGGTCGCTCCATGCCTTTCTGCTCGCAGGGGATACTCCGTATGCGTTCAAAACTGCGCACCACATCACCAGACTCCACCGCGACTTGGCCGAAAGTGCTGCGGGCGATTGGAATCACGATTGTGTGGTCTATTCTCGGTCTGCTTACTTTGTGGGCACTGAGCAGCCCTTTACGTCGATGTGCGGATTGCCGCATTACGCATTCCTCTGACCTTGATCTACGTTCTTGGGATTTTCACGATTCTGTTCAAGCTCGGATGGTCGCGCTGGGCGGCAGCCTTGTGTCTGGTGGGCTTCTGTACTGTGCTCGCGTGGTGGCTCACTCTTAGGCCCTCGAACGACAGCAATTGGCAACCCAACGTTGAACGAACAGCCTGGGCTGAAATAGATGGCGATCGGATCACAATTCACAATTTACGCAACTGCGACTATCGCACTGAAACCGACTACGCAAATTGTTGGAGCGATCGGACACTCTATCTCTCTCAGATCCGGGCGGCCGACCTATTCCTGACGAACTGGGGAATCCCCTTTGCGAGCCACCCGATTGTCAGCTTTCAATTCGGGGACAACGAGCACGTCGCATTCTCCATTGAGGCACGTTACAAAGTTGGCCAGGATTACTCGACAATCCTTGGATGTTTTCGTCAGTACGGGCTGATCTTTGTTGCCGCTGATGAGCGCGACGTGATTCGATTGCGCACCCAACTACCGTAAAGACGAAGAAGTGTCCATGTACCGGGTTCAAGCAACCCCAGAGGTCGCACGAGCTATGTTCCTCACCTATGTCGACTACCTAAACAGATTGAAAGATCATCCCGAGTGGTACAACGAAGTGACCAGAAACTGTACCACTACGATCAACAAACAGCTCGGTGCGGACGTTCATAGCACGCAGCCCTGGAACTATCAATACCTCTTGAACGGCACGCTGGATGAGTTGCTATACGACCGGGGAAGACTGGTCACCGGGGGGCTTCCATTTCCAGAGTTGAAGCAACGTGAGCATATTAACGCCGCGGCTCGAGCGGCAGACGGCTCTCCTGATTTCTCCGCACTGATTCGAGCGGGACGGATTGGATTCTGATTGGCACTAGAGATTGAAAAACCGGAGGCTACCATGAATCGCATTGCTCCGTATGAAGGCACGCGCCAGCGATCTTATAAGCTGTCGTGGAGAATCGCGCTCGTTCTCTTCACCCGAGCGTGTCTTCGATCGTCGCTGTTGCGCAGAATGGAACACCGGCTCCCAAGCGGCTGACCATCGGGGTTGCGCTCGAAGGCGGCGGCGCGCTCGGACTGGCCCACATCGGAGTGCTCAAGTGGTTTGAGCAGCATCACATTCCCATCGACTATATCTCCGGAAACAGCATGGGCGCCCTGGTCGGAGGCATGTACGCGACCGGCAAGAGCCCGGATGAGCTCGAAGTGCTAGTCAAACACATGGACTGGCCGTTTATTATAGGGGGCCAAACCCCTTACCAAGACCTCTCATTCCGCCGCAAGGAGGATGAGCGCGCAGTTCAAAACGACCTGGTCATCGGTTTCAAACACGGGGCATCGCTTCCTTCCGGATTGAGTTCGGGACACCAAATCAGCCTCGTTATTGACCGGGAAACACTGGCCTACTCGGCCGTGAAATCGTTCGACGACCTACCCATCCCCTTCCGCTGCGTTTCGACCGAGCTGATTTCGGAAAAGGCGCATGTGTTCTCTACCGGTCCGATTGGTTTCGCTATGCGGTCTTCCATGTCCCTGCCGGGAATCTTCGATCCGATCCACGACGGCGACCGCGTATATGTGGACGGCGCGTTGGTGGACAACCTGCCTACAGACCTGGTGCGCGACATGGGGCCCGATGTGGTTATCGCGATACATCTCCAGGTTGCTCCCGCCACCGCCGATCAAATCCAATCTCTCTTTAGCGTCCTCGGCCAGTCGATCACTGTCGGCACTGCAAACACGGAGCTCCGCGGCATGGAGGCTGCAGACATCGTTGTCAAAGTGGATGTTCAGAAGTTTACTAGCCTGGAATTCGACAAAGCGGAAGCACTCATCCAGAAGGGAATGGAAGCAGCAGAGGAGAAGTCCAAGATCTTGCTGCCTTATGCTCTCGATCAAGCCGCATGGAACGAATATGTGGCTCGGCGCGATGCGCGTAAGAAAGGACCTGTGGGCATTCCGCAATTTGTAAGAGTGGTGGGGGCCACTCCCGATGCGGAGGAAAAAATCCAGACCTTTCTTCAGCCTGTGGTGGGCAAGCCGATCGACACTGCCGTTCTCGACACCTATCTGACCCGCTTGACAGGAGTGGGCAGATTCCAAAGCGCTTCCTATGGTTTGACCCAGAATGACGGCCAGCTGGGCCTGTTAGTCACTGTCCGGGAGAAGGATTATGCACCGCCTGTCCTGCAACCTGCTTTTGGAGTGAACGGAGCGGAGCCCGACAACGTCACCTTCACGATGGGAGGACGTTTGACGTTCCTCGACATCGCGGGGTACGGTTCAGAATTGCGCACCGATTTTGAAATAGGGAGTACCTACGGGATTTCCACCGAGCTCTACAAGAGATTTAGCCAGACTTCCCGCTGGTTCTTTGCGCCACGCGTGGATGCAAGCGACTCTGCGCAGTGGATCTATTCTTACAACAACCCTCGGGCGGACTACCGTCTCGGGAGAGTAGACTTTGGGATTGACCTCGGCTACGCAGTGAGCCGGTTCAGCGAAGTCCGTGCTGGCTACGAAATCGGCTATTTAAACGCAAGCCTGAAGCTGGGCACACCAGAGTTTTCATCAGTTAAGGGAGAAGTCGGGGCTTCGCGATTTCGCTTCGTTACCGAGCACCGGGACGATCCCATTGTTCCACGCCAAGGTTATTTGGGCGAGTTGACTTTCAACTGGGTAAATACGAGCCCGGGAGCGCCCGCCGCGTTTCCAAGTCTGGAAGCGAAAACCGAGTTTTTCAAAACTGTGTCCCCGCCGGCGTCTGTCTTCCTGGTAGCTCAGGGTGGTTCGACCATTGGCTACGAGCAGACCGGCATTCCTCAATACTTCCTCGGAGGTTTGGGTGCGGGCGGGTTGCTTGCTTATGGCCAGAACGAGGTGCGCGGAGATCAGTATTACCTCTTCCGCGCCGGATACCTACATAAACTGCTCACTCTCCCGCCTTTCCTCGGCAACGGCGTTTACGCCGTCACATTATATGAGATCGGAAAGATGTTCAACGCTCCGGGCGTGAGCAGGCTCCCCAATGACGGGGCGGCCGGGGTGATCGTGCGGACCGCGATTGGCCCCCTGTTCCTTGGCGGAAGTGTCGGAGACACAGGACATGCTACGTGGTTCTTTGGTCTGGGCCGCGTGTTCTAGCCCGTCGGTGCATACGATGGCACCAAGTGAATGTGCAGCACAAAAACTTGGGCCAGATTTGGGTTAAATAGCTGCCAAATACTAGGTAGGACCATTGTCTGAGACGCAGAACCAAGCTAAGCGAATCAACAATACAGGTAATTGGTTATTGCTTCGGGACCAGTGGGTCGGTACCCTCAATTTATCTCGGGCTCAAGACCACGGCCGTCGATCTTACCCACGCGGCAGCGTCCGCCGCGCCAGCGGCTTCGTTCCATCATTTCCCCGAACTGAGAGACACACGAGCGTGGATCGTGGTACCACGCTTGGGTTGCGAGTCTATTGACAGAGTTCCGTTCAGCAGTTTCAGACGCTCATCCATGCTGATCAGACCAAGACCCCGGCTATTCTTTGCCACTTCGCGGTCAAAGCCCGTGCCAGAATCCCTAACCGTGAGATGAATCTCATCCGACGTTCCCCACAACCGCACTTCGAAGTCTCGAGTCCCACTGTGTTTCGCCGAATTATGGAGCGCTTCTTGCAGCACTCGGAAGAAGCAAAGACAAATGTCCGGCGACAAAGGGGTTGGCAAATCGTGGGCTTGGAAGTCAACTTCCACTCTTTGCTGCTCGCCGAACTCTTTGCAGAAACCTCTCATCGCTCCAGTAATACCCAGATATTGCAGCTTCGCCGAGTGCAACTCGTGCGACAAGGATTGAATATCACCAGCTATTTCCGTAACCTGCTTCTGGAGTTCGCGAGTACGATTGCGGACTTCGGGCAAAATGAGAGGGTCTTCATGGAGTTGCTGTAATTCGATCGCCACCATAGCGAGACGTTGACCCATGTCATCATGAAGCTCTCTGCCGATTCGGGCACGCTCCTGCTCTTGTGCCTCAATCAACTTGCGGGTCACGCTTGAGAGCGCAGCATCAGCCGTCCTTTTCGCTGTAATGTCTTCCACTATCGCGACCACCAATGGCGATGTGCGATTCAACAAAGAGATAGTTAAGCGTCCCCAGACAAGCGAGCCGTCTCGTCGAATAAACCGCTTCTCTAACTGATAGCGATCTATTGAACCCCCTCGCAACTGCTGAAACAGAGCCCAGTCCTTTTCTGCATCTTCAGGATGAGAAAAGTCGACGCAGTGTTTGCCACGCATTTCCTCTTCGCTGAATCCTAGCATCGCGCAAAGGGATGCATTGACGAAGATAGGCTGCCCTTCTAGATTCTCAAGTGCAATCCCGATCGGGCTTGCATTGAAAGCATCATAGAAAAGCTGGTTGTCGGTCGTTCGCGTCTGTGCGGTTCCTTTTTCCATAGAAGAAGGCATATTAGCACTCGCCTGTCTGGGTAGATTGCGGCTTCACAGAGTTCACCCTACCTGAGAATGAATCGTGCTGCCTCACCGAAGACGCTGCCGCCTAACTTTTCAGTCCCGCAAAATTCTCTGGTACGCCATCCCTCACTGCTTGAAGCTTCGTTCGGTGATATCCGATTGCACGCCCCAGGTCAAAACCAGTTCGCCCGCAATCACAACTCCTCTCATACTATTCAGAAATACTTTGGGTTGTCCCTTCGAATCCAGTTCGTAGGATTTCCTCTCCAGCACTTGATAGCCGGAGCGAATGAATTCTCGTGTCAGTTCGATATTCTTGGGATCATCGGGCACAACCATATCCGCCATACGCTTGCCGATTAGGTCTTGCGCGGAGGCGAGACCGTACATCCTGGCTTGGCAGTCGTTGCAGTAGGCTACATAGGAGTCGTAAATAATGCGCCGAACCTGTTCCTCCTCGGGCAAATTCAAAGGCATCGGAGAATCCATCTCTACGCGGAAGATCCCGTCAGAACTATCGGCCGCAAGTCCCTCTGGCGCATATCTGGAGTCCGTCAAGGCCTGCCCCATCAATCCCCGACTGACGAACCGCTTGCCTTGAAGGAGCGCTTCCACTGCGGGTAAGAGTTCACTTGCGGCATGCGCCTTGACGACGTAACCAAATGCCCCTGAACTAAGAGCCTCTTCGACCACGTCAAGAGACGATTCTTGACTGACGAACAATATTTTGGAATCGGGCGAGAGCGCGCGAATTCGTCGTGCGGCTTCAATTCCATCCAGCCCCGGAAGGCCGATGTCTAACAGTATCAAATCCGGCAGCAGGGCTTCGGCCTCGTGAACCGCCTGTAGACCATCGGAAACCTCTCTGACGACGCAGAAGCCTGGGTTTTTCCCCAGAGTTGCACAGATGTAGCGCCGAAATGGCTCATAATCCTCGACCACGAGAACTCGGGCCCACGACATCTCGCCACCTCCCGTCCTTAACGCAGTGTTATATCACAAGTGGTCGGACCACTCACCATAGCTTCGCACTTCAACTCAGTCTATTTCCCTCAAAATGAAAGGCTGCGTTTCGTCGATGTATTCGAAATTATTGCCGCGAACCAGTCCATCACACGTGCCCGCGCGTAGACTATTTCGGAATCAGATACGATCCGGGAGTGTTTTCATCCAGCGTTGCCAAGACCGCAGCATTTGCAGTCGCAAGCTTGCTTAAATGACCGTCAGTAATTTGCTTCGGTGCTCTGACCCAGGCAGGCAAATGAGAAACATCGTGTTCATCGGGCATGAACTTGAGAGGAGAAGTACGCGCCTCTTTCAAGCGTAGCAACAAAGTGCGAGCTTGAGTCACGGTAAATCCGTAGGCCGGGGCTTGGGCCAGCACGCGTACAAACCCTAGCTCGGTGATTGAGCAACTCGCCAGGTTCGGCAAATGTTGAGATCGCACCCAAGCAGCAAGACGACCATGGAACTCATGATTCATGAAGCCTAAAGCGACTAGAGCATTCACATCGAGCAGATAGATCATGGGAAGTTTGCCAGTATTTCTTCAACTTCCTTGCTGCTCATGGTAGGCGCCTTAGGCCCCGCACTGAAAGCGGGCAGTCCAGTGACCGGGTCAGTCACCATTTTTATTCGGTGCGGACGTTTTCGTCGAGGTGTCAGCACAATTCGTCCATCCTCGATATTCGCGTCTAGCGGATCACCTGGCCGAATATCAAGTCGGCGGCGAAGCGGCCCCGGCAGAACGACTTGTCCCTTGGTCGATACTTTGGTTTGCATGGTAAGACGATCTTACCTCAACGAAACGTTTTTCGCAATCAAACTAGGGTTGCCCGGGCCGTACAGTCTTCTTCCCTTCCCGTATCTGGCGTTCTTCCGCTGCGCGTGCGGTACCTTCGGTTCAGTTCTAGTTCGCTTCTTGTCGATCATTCCCTCAAGGATGAATTCGTGTCTCTCAAATTTTGGAAGTCTATACAAACAGGACACATATTGGGTTCGTTTTGACAGAAAAAGCCCTGCAGGCGCACATCAAAGGTCTTTTAATATCACGAGCATATATCGTATCACGATATATTTGGAGGATTCCCAGAGGCCGCTTGAGACGAACCGCAACAACATTGTAGCGAGGTCTAGGGTTTTTCCACGAGGCGTGCGTCAGATCGATCAGAATGCCAGACCGCCCCCCCGGTGCTACCCTGAAGCTGGCCTGTGCCTGCGCCCGGAGCTTTGAAAGCGGTTATTGTGCCATCGGGAGCGCGCACGAAGCCGAGAAACACACCGCTCGGCTCCGAGTAGGTTCCCGTGATATCGCCGGCCGCGTTAGTGCTGAACGCACCGGTTACCTGAGCCTGGCTATGAGCTTCGAAGGTAGTTATTTTGCCATCGGCAGCTCGCACGAAGCTGCGAAACAAAGATGTCGTGTCGTAGGTTCCTGCAATGTCCCCCGCAGTGTTGATGCTGACAGGAAAGGTTCCCTGATGCGCCCGTGTGCCTGCACCCGGAGCTTTGAAGGTTTTTACCTGCCATTGGCAAGCCGCACGAAGCCCTGATAAACGCTGTTCGGATCAATGTAAATTCCCGCGATATCCCCTGCCGTGTTGATGCTGAAGCCGCCAGTTCCCTGGCCCGGTCCCTTGCCTGCGTCCGGAACGTTGAACTTGGTTATCTTGCCGCTTCGAGCGCGTCGATAACTTGGGAGCCTATCGCATCCCGCCGGAGACCGGCATTCTCATCGCATCTGTTAGCGTAAATTGACTACTCCAGCTTCGCGTACTCCGCCTCCGCTTCCTTCAGGATGGGGATGTCGGGGTCGGCGTCTTTCCAGAAGCTCTCCGATATACACCTTTGCCGGTGGTGTTCCGATGAAGTGATTCCGTCTAATGTTCGGTTTCGTTTGCGGCTACTTCGAATCATTCAAGTCATTAACCAGGTGTTCCAATTCATGCTCAATGGATTCTATCTGCTTTTGTTGCTTGGGCTTGCTTGAGAGTTGTGCTTCTGCCCGTTTCAGATCTCCTCGCGCCAAGTTTATTTGCGCTTCTGCGTTCCCGGTGCCAACGATAATTTTGGGATCATCGGTATATGTTAAGTTTGTCGCATTATCGAAGACGGCCACATAATACTCATAGGTGCCTAAAGCGTCATTGTCTATCGTCCCCCCGATTCCGCTTCCCGCTTCGTCGATTTCTGACCCGTGAACCGCGTACAGGGGTCTATTACTTGCATCGACGAGAGGAGTTTCTTTCAGGAAAAGTATCGCCAAATGATGTTTTGGGCCAGTAGTCTTGGCTGTCCACGTGACTCTATCGCCCGGATCCGCGTTCAGGCGATAGGCATGATGTCCGGCGACGCTGTATGAAATAGGGCTTGTCGTGATATCGATAACCACTGAGGGGTCTTCCGGGGAAGGAGGTTCTAGACTTGAAGCCTTAGCGACAGCGAGGGAACTCACTGCGGCGACGCTGCTCGCTACAGCTAGGAACTGTCTTCGACTTACGTTTGAAGCATTAGAGTTTCTAGGCATGAAGCTCTCCTTCACTGCTTGGATTTTAGACTGCAATCGATTGTGCGCCTTACTTCAAGGAAACCGCTGCGCCTACTAATCGACTGAATTCAGGTTCAGACCGCAGGCTCGCCAATTCAGGGTTGGATATTAGCTGCTCTCGTGGATAACCGGCGCGAATGGATTTTTCCAGCCATTTGAGCGACTCCTGTCGCTCCCCTGCTTCCAAATATACGAGGCATGCTATGCGAAGAACGTCCACATCATTCGGACTCCCCTGTAGGGCCCGCATGAGATACCGTCGCGCTCCAACTGCCTCGCCGAGACGAGACTGATACAGTGCAAGCGAACTGAGCACGTCGGTGTCGTTTGCATTAACCTTCAGTTGCTTTTGGCCGAGAGAAATTGCTTGCTTATAGGCCGCGCCTGCTTTTTCTTTCTCGCCAGGAAGCATTCGATACGCATCGGCCAAGTTGCCCCAATAATCATACTTTTGAGGTCGCTGCGCAATCGCTTTTTGCATATATTGCACGTCTTCTTCAAAATGCCCCAGATAGAAACTCACGGTACCTATGTTGGAATAGAGGTCTGGATCATCGGGCGCGACTTGGAGACCGCGCCGGAAGTATTCTTCCGCCATCTCAAATTGGCCTGTGTTGAAATACGTGACTCCAACGTTCATATAGCCCCATACATTGTCAGGGGCAAGCTCCGTGACCTTTCGCCATGCATCCGCAGCTTCGCCGTATCGCGAATGCTTGTTCAGAAAAGCGCCAAGCAGGTTATAACAACTCCAGCAACCGGGTCGAATTACAATGGCGCGGCGAAACGCTTGTTCCGCTTCAGCCGTGAGCCCGAGCGAGTCATAAGTGTCTCCGAGACCGAGGTAGGCATCCGAATTGTCTGGGTCAATTCCGAGCACGCTTTGGAATGCGGATATCGCCGCGGGAAAAGCGCCTGTTCGAAAGTTCAGATTCCCAATCGCTAACTGTACTTCCGGTAATCGGCTGTCAAGATTCCCGGCCCTCTTTACGGCAGCTTTCGCTTGTTCAGCCCACTGAGGGTCTTTGGTAGCGCTATATTTGTACCAGTAGGCTTGAGCGAGTGCAGCCTGTGCCTGTGCATAGTTGTGATCCTCATTGATCGCACGCTGGAAGAGGGTGATAGCAGACTCGACATTCTCCAGCCGTTCGTAACGTTGCAAGTAGCCGATCCCTTGAACATAGAAATCATAAGCGGTCAGGACAGTTGTGCCGTGATCAGTCAGCGATGACGCTGCAACGCCCGTGGGCGCAACTTGTAGCATCTGAAACGACTTTAGGACAACCTGATCTTGCAGGGAAAACAGATTGTCGGCGGGCTCGGTGATGGTCTCCGTTCGAAGCTGTTGCCCAGTCTTGGTATCGATGAGACTTAGGTTTATGCGGGCAGAGTGTTCAACACGCTGCCAACTCGCCACGAGGACAAGATTCGCGCCAAACTGAGTCCTTGCTTTGTCAATGCTAGTTACATTCTTTGCTCGTATCTCAAGGGCTGAAGGCACTTGTAACGAGGGGTCACGCGCAAGCTTCGCTGTGACAGTCTCCGTAAAGCCGTCGCAGTATACCTGTTCGTCCGAACCACCACCGACAGCAGTAAAGGGAAGCACTACAACGTTCTTTTGACTGGGAATGTGCGGACCAAAAGATGTTTGCCAAGTTCCATGGTCATAGCGATAGATCCGCATGCTCAGCAAGATTGCGAAAATCAGGAAGCTAGTTATCAGAAGGACGCGATTTCGGATAGCCCAATTGAGAGTAGCACTTGAGCGTCCTACACCGGCAGTCGTTGCTGTCGCTAACTCTCTGTCGAGGCTGCCTAAGCCGGAATCTCGCTCAAGACGCCTCAGGTCAGTTCCCATTTCCGAAGCGTGTTGGTAGCGAAGTCTCCTGTCCTTCTCCAGTGCCTTGTTGATAATTCGGTCCAACTCCGGCGGCAAGTCGGGATTCAAGCGGAGCGGTGGAACGGGTGCCCGGTTCAGGATGGAATCAAAAATCACACCTGTGCTCTCGCCGTGGAAGGGCAACACTCCCGTTGCCATCTCGTATATCACTATGCCAAATGAAAACAAGTCTGTTCGGCTGTCCAGTTCCTTGGCTCGTACTTGTTCCGGTGACATGTAAGCGACGGTGCCCACCGCAGAGCCGGGGCTGGTCAGGTGCTTCTCCAAGGTCACGGTTGATTGTTCTGCCGCAGCTACCGCGGCACTGGTGAGAATAGGCGTAACCTTCGCCAAACCGAAGTCGAGAATCTTCGCGTGACCGCGCTTGGTCACGAAGATGTTACCAGGCTTGATGTCGCGGTGGACGATGCCTTCCGTGTGGGCCGCGTCCAATCCATCGGCGATCTCAATTGCAAGCGAGAGAACGGTTTCGTTGTCTAACGGCTTTCCCGCAATGCGGTGCTTCAGCGTCAGCCCGTCCAAGAACTCCATAGCAATGAAAGAACGATCTTCATACAGGCTGATCTCGTAGATTGTGCAGATGTTCGGATGGTTTAAGGCAGAAGCCGCCCGAGCCTCGCGGCGGAAACGCTCCAATGCCTGCGGGTCTTGCGCTACGTTGTCGGGCAGAAACTTAAGCGCGACAAACCGGCCAAGCTCGGTGTCTTCAGCCTTGTACACCACGCCCATGCCGCCACCGCCAAGCTTCTCGATGACGCGATAGTGCGAGATAGGTAAGCCAATCACGCGGACGCCCGTCACAGTGCGACCATGGTATGGGCCAAACAGCGGGCAAGTCAACGCAGCCATGGGATAGATATAGAGGGCGGGAAAATTCCCACAGTCTTGCTTTCCCATCGCCCATGCGAAGATGAGCTTCAGTCTCTGTCGATCCCCAGCGCTAGATGACTACGCCAGCCGCTTCAGATCGGACTTCAAATTGAGGTTCTTGATCAGACGATGCAGGTACTTGGGATGAATTCCCAACAGCCTTGCGGCCTCGACGTGGCTTCCTTTCGCTTCGTCCATCGCGGTGATCACCAACTGCTTCTTGGTCTGGTTCAGCGTGTTGTGATACAGCGCAGCCGCCGTCATCTCCGACGATTGCTCTTCGAGCAGCGCCTCGGGAAGATCTTCCGGCAGGATCTCGTCTGTCAGTCCCAGCACGATTGCGTGTTCGATAGCGTTCTCCAGTTCACGAATGTTACCGGGCCAGCTGTATTGCATCAGCAGCGACCGCGCCTCCGCCGAAATGCCTTTGAAGCCGCGCTTGCTCTTCGCCGCGAACTTGTTGGCAAAATGCAGTGCCAGCGTGGGGATGTCTTCGCGATGCTCGCGCAGGGGTGGCAGCGCCACCGAAACCACATTCAGGCGGTAGTAGAGATCCTGCCGAAACTCGCCCGCCTTGATTGCCTGCTCCAGATTCTTGTTGGTCGCCGCGACGACGCGCGCGTTAAAGGCATCAGTCGGGTGCCACCGAGCCGCTCGAATTCACGTTGCTGCAGGACCCGCAGCAGTTTGGCCTGGAGCAGAGGAGCCATCTCGCCGATTTCATCCAGTAGCAATGTTCCGTCTTCAGCCGACTTCAAACTTGCCCTTTTTGGCCGCAGCCGCGCCGGTGAAAGCTCCCTTTTCATGCCCAAACAATTCGCTCTCCAGCAATGTTTCCGGAATAGCGGCGCAGTTGATGGCGACGAATGGTCTGCTGGGACGCAAGCTGTTGGCATGGAGGGCGCGAGCGACCACCTCTTTACCAGTACCACTCTCTCCCGCGAATAAGCACCGTCGAATCGCCCTTGGCGACGCGTCGCGATAAAGTCGGTAGACCCGCGACATCGCTCGGCTCTCGCCGATGAGGGTGTCTGCGCCCAGGTCCGCCCGGAGACGTTGGTTTTCCGCTCGTAGAGAATCGAGCTTCAACAGGTTCTCCAGCGAGACTGCAGCAATGCGAGAAACCGAGCTGAGAAAGAAGCGCGTGGTCCTCGCCGAATGCTGGTGACGTTGCCGGCGAAGTTAGTAGATCACCCCAAGAATGTTCTCCACCGCAACCAGGGGAACGCACAGGACATGTTCATCTGGCACGGGCCTGGTAGAGGTGGTTGTGAAGACAGCACAGCGTTCCCACATGGCGCGTTGCGCCCATTCCTCGCGGATGACCATCTTTTGCTTTGGATCTCCGTCACGATTCCAGGTGCATGGCGGATTGGGTTCCTCACTTGCGTTGGCCTGCAGGACAATTGCGCCGTGTGCGGCCGGAATCACTTCGAAAATCAGCCCCAGCAACTCGCGCTGCAAAGTTTCCACGTCGCGGAAGGAGTTGATGAGGTTGGCGATTTTGAAAAATGCAGACAGGTCGCGCGCCATCCGGCCTATGCCTGAGGCGATTCGACGGCAAACCCGAACGCTGATCGAGGAACAAGGTGGTCAGCGTGCCACTGGTGGTTTGTTTGCGGACGCCCGATGATCTGCGGCCCCCATCAGTATCCTATCCTCGCGGTCAGGAACACAAACTCGCTCGTCCCGACGCGAATCCGGTCTCCGTGTTGAATGGGTGTACGGGTTATCTTTGAATCCCGTTGACGAACGTTCCGTTGTGACTTTCGAGATCGGAGATTTCATAAATGCCCTCGGATACTTGGCTGATAGTGCAGTGTTTTCGCGAGACTGCGGAGTCGCCGATCATGATTTGGTTGGCAGTGTCGCGGCCCAAAGACAGTTGACCGTCAGTTAAATCTCTGACTGTCCCCTCCAGCGGCCCGGACATCGCGACCAACCTCGGATTCAAGGAGTCTCCCTCCTGCGCAACAGTCTAGCTGAGTTTGCTTGCGATGCGTCGCCCAATTGATCGATGCTGCTCACAACGTTCTGGATCAGGATGATTCAATCAAAGCTTCTTCAGCTTAGTAGATTCTTAGAACCTGGCAGTTCTCGGCGGTATCCGATCGGCTACCGCATTTAGGCCTGCACACCATGTCACGTCGTCGGCGAAAAACTCATGTTGTTGCAAACACAGCAGAATGGTCCAAGAAGGAAGCACCGCTCATCTTGGCACCACGCTTGCCTTAACACAATGCGTCACAGCAGTACTCAGCGAAGGCGCTGAAGACTTCTAGAGACAAATTCAGTTTGGGTTCCACTGCAAGGAACCCCAAGGGGAGGGTGTCATGAAACGCAACCTTATCACGATCCTGTCGCTGGTGGTCATGTCGATGATGTTCAACGCAACCGGCGCCTACGCTCAGTCTTTCGCCAAGGCCGACGTGCCGTTCGCCTTCAACGTAGGCGCGGCGCAACTGCCAGCCGGAACCTACGAAATCAAGGCCCTAAGCCAAAGTGGAAACCAGATCATGATCCAAAACAGCAAGACCAACGCATCGGCGGTTTCGATCGCTCGGCGCGACGGTTCGCGTAATACGGAGAGCAAGCTGGTCTTCGACCGCATCGGTAACCAGTATTTTCTGAGCGAGGTCTGGAAGGACTCGGGCGCAGGCATAATCGTCCCGACCTCCAAGCACGAACAGGAACTTAAGAAGGAACTGCAACTCGCCAGGGATGCCTCGAGCAACTACGACAAAGTCGCCGTCGCTCTTAAGTGAAAGCGATCCAACTCAAGTCGGAACACTCGAGCCTTATCCCGCCCACCCATGCAGATTGTTGCCATCGAAGCGCGGGCTTTTTAGTCGACACTGCGGATGGTCGACAGCAGCACCGAAGAGGCGATAGCGCAGGATGCGCTATCGCCGCCTCAATTGACTGTAGCTAAATGTTATTCTCCTTCAGATACATGAACGATTCGATGGCACGGTCGAGCTCCCGGCACGCCGCGCTGAAGTGGCGAGGAGGGTCCGAAGCACTTGTTTGTTCCCTCACCGCGGATAAAGCACGCTCGTCCGCGGTCCTCGAGAGATCGGCCAGCACGGATTCTTCAAACTCGAGCAACTTGACGATCAGCTGTTTATTTTGCTCGGGGTCCACAATAACCTTCGCCTTGTTTTCCCCGTCCTCCGCGGAACGTTGTTCCGTGTCAAACACCGCTGGCAGAGGCAAATTGTAGGTTTTTGAATGCATAGTTAGCTGACGCGCCACCATGACGACCGTCTCGTCCGAAGCCGTCCACCCCGTCAAAAGTTGCCTCAACTCGGGACTCCGAAAGATATAACCTGGAAGTGCTTCTGGCAGGACGTGCTCAGTAAATTTGGAACCACTCTAGTGGTAAACCGAACCGGGTCGATCCCTGACAGCCTGAGAGAGTATTACCCTGACCTAAAATTTAAGCTTTACCACATTTGCAACGGTTCACCTGACGGGCCTTATTGGGCTGAAGCCGATAGCCTCTTGATTCAGGAGAGATACCTAGCAACTGGAGGCAAGGTGCTGTTCTGCCAAGAGAGGCTGAGCAAATCAGCGAGAAAGGATCCCCGCCCGGGCGCCTCTGCCTGATTCCAAGAAAGCCGATCCGCGCCGGTCATGCGGATATCGAGCGGGTGCAAGTAGGTCCTCGCACCGGTTTGCTGCACGATCGTAGCGGCGCTCCCGATATGATCAGGGTGGCCGTGAGTAAAAATCAGGTGCTTGAGCTGGTCCTGACTATTGCAGCTTCGCGTACTCTGCCTTGGCTTGCTTCAGGATGGGGATGTCGGGGTCGGCGTCTTTCCAGAGGGTGAGGAAATCTTTGTAGGCAGCAAGCGCACGAGTGCGGGCGGCGTCGGCATCCGCTCCCTGCGAAGTTTTCGACTGCAAGGCGTTGGCACGAGCCACGCCCAGGTGCGCCAAGGCCCCCGTCCAGCAGTTCCAGACGATGCCGTTGTGATCGAGAATCTTCTGAAACTCGGACGCGGCAGCACCGCCTTGTCCAGCTGCCAAGTATGCGTTTCCACGTACATATACGTGATAGAGGCAGGAAGTACTGTTGAGGAAACTAATTAGCCCTAACTCGATGGGCGAAGCAGCTTTCAGAGCGTTCAGGGCTGGAGCCGGGCTCTTTCTATCTAGCGCCAATTGTGCCTGAATCGCTGGTAGCCAAAGTGACTGCATCTGCGTATTCACTGTGAGGCGTTTCCCCAAGTCTTGGGCCAGAGACTCGGCTCTCGCCGTATCGTCCGACATAGCAAAGGCAAGCGCAGCTTCGGCTTGGGCCCCCGGACTTGCGGGGGCAAGCTTCAAACCCTCTGCCGCTGATTGCCGGGCTTCTGTGGCGTTGCCATAAGCCGCTTCTTCGAGAGCAGCGTTCGCCTGCCATATAGCACCATTTTCTTTGCTGTCCGCTCGGGCAGCGGAGTCCACAGCCCGCCTAGTTCAGTTCTTGCGCCTTGCCCAGATGGCCTCGATACGCATCGGTGTCGGATGCAAGCGCGAGTCCGACGCTCTCATAATCGGGCCTGCCCGCATACCACGTTGCTGTTCCGCCATCGCTGTGGAGTCGGCCCCGATAAAGGCAAGAGCATAGAGAGCACGGTGCAAAGGCTCCAGTATCCATTTTGTCGCGCTTGTTCCTCGTCGGATAATCTGCCGCGTTTCGTCGAAACGCTGCAACGCAAGGGCGTAGAGCGGGAGATTGTTGTAGGCGTTTACATTATCTGGGTCCGATTTCAGGCGCAGGCTTTGCCTCGTTATCTCCACGGCTTGTTCGTACTGTCCCTCTTCTGCGTACACTACGTCCAGAAGGTCTGTACCCTCGGACGACCCGTGGGTAGCTCTCGAATCTCCTCCTGAAGCGTCGGGATCGCTTTATCCAATTCTCCGGTTGCAAGAAGGTAGTAGGAAGCGGTGATCGTCAGCTTTTCCTGTTCGCTTGCATGCTCCCGCAACTGGAAGGCCTTGGTGAAGTACTCGTAGGCCCTGTCGCTGGCTCGCCGAGATTCGAGTAGTCCACGCCCACTACCCAGTATCCCATAGCAAAATTCGGATCAAGCTCGATGGCACGTTGATCGTAAGGCAGGGCTGCGGCATTGCCTTTCTCGTCGTAGGCCTTTATGCCAAGGCTGTAACGCTTTCAGTGCTTCGAACGAAGACGTGGTGGCTTGTTCGAGCGGAACATCAAACTTCTGCACCGTCGCCAGCGATTCGCCCAGTTCGCCGCGCAGCTTCGATGCCGCCTCGCCCAGCGCGTCCAGCACCTTCTCCTTGGACGCCGCCGTCACCTGCTCCTGCGCCAGCGTGTCTCCGTTCTGGCAATTCACTGCCTTCAGCCCCGAGCACATATTCGCTACCCAGACTGCCAATCGACCCGGCAATGTAAGCTCTGCTGCCCGCCCGCTGGCAAAGCTCGCGGGTCACCTCGGGCGTGAGTTTCGTGCCCGCTGGACGGGTCATCAGCTGCAAGGTCTTCGCGACTTGGCTGTCGGAGAGCACGCTCAGGAAAGGTGATTGCTGCAGGGAAACGTTGAGCGCCGTCTTCAGCGTGTCATCGAAGATCGGATCGCCTGTGCTGTTGGCAAAATCGGCGAGAACGATGGTGTCCTTGTCGGTGAGTTTGGTCCTTGCGGTGGAAGCAGAAGTAGCCGCCGACTGACAACGCCAGCACAACCACTGCAGCGGGAACAATTACCTTCCAACGTTTCCCGGCAGCCGGTCCCTGACGTTCGCAGCCTTCGCCGAGGGTGACGACCCTCCAGAATCCGACAGCGCATCCAGGTCAAATGCCAAGTCTGAGGCCGACTGGAAACGCTGTTCGGGGTTCTTCTCCAAACAACGGTGCACCACCCGCTGCAATGCTGGAGGAAGGTTCGGCGCGACCTGCGAAATTCCCGGCGGGTCTTCGTTCAGGATCGCCGTCATCGTCTCCGGTGACGTTGGCTTCTGAAACGCCCGTTTCCCCGCCAACATTTCGTACAGAATCGCGCCGAAGGCAAAGATGTCTGCGCGATGATCGGCTGCCTCTCCGCGCACTTGTTCCGGCGACATGTAGCCCACCGTTCCCATCACCACTCCCGCTTCCGTTCCCTCGGTCGGCGTCAGTGCGCTAGGCTCTGAACTGGACTGCGCCTGCGTAAGCTTCGCCAACCCGAAGTCCAGAATCTTCAATCGCCCATCTTTGGTGACGAACAGATTCTCCGGCTTCAGATCACGATGCACAATGCCTTTCTCGTGGGCTGCGGCCAGCCCGCGCGCGATCTGCACCCCGTAATCGATCGCCTTGCGCACCGACAGACGGCCATCGCTTGATCTGCTCCCGCAGCGTTTCTCCTTCCAACAGTTCCGAAACCAGATAGGGTGTACCTTCGTATGTGCCCATCTGAAACACTGCGAGAATGTTCGGATGGTTCAGGGCGGCCGCCGCTCGCGCCTCCTGCTCGAAGCGCCGCAACCGATCGGAATCAGCGGAATAGAAAGGCGGCAGGACTTTGATCGCCACATCCCGCCCCAGCCGCGAATCGCGCGCTCGATACACCTCGCCCATGCCGCCCGAACCCAGCATCGACTTGACCTCATAGTCGCCCAGCTTGGTCCCCGACGTAAGCGTCACTCGCAGCTCGGAGGATTGCAGAAAGCTGGAGCGCACGTCGTCACTGGAGGCGAGCAGGGTTTCGACTTCTTGCCGCAAGGACGGATCGGTCGAACAGGCCCGATCCAGAAAGGCAGAGCGCTCGCCCGGCGCCAACTCCAGGCACTTCCTCCAGCACATCCTGAATTTGCTGCCAACGTTCCGGCGTCATGCGTCGGCTGCCTTGCTTATCTGGTGATGCAACCAAAGCCTGGCGGTAGCCCAATATTTCTTCACCGTGGTGGTCGACAGATCCAGCAGCCGCGAGGTTTCCTCGATGGAAAGGCCGCCGAAGAACCTCAGCTCGACAATGCGACTCTGCTGCGGATTGAGTTTCGCCAGTTCGTTCAGAGCATCATCCAGGGCGACCATGTCCACGCTGCGGGTTTTGAAGGCGAGCGCGTCGTCCAGCGTCACCCGGAATCCGCCATCTCGCCTGGCCGCCTTGCGGCTGCGCGCATACTCCACCAGAATCTGCCGCATCAATAGAGCGCAGATGGCTAAGAAATGCTCCCGGTTCTGGAACGGTGCAGTGCCTTGCTTCTCCAGTCGTAGATAAGCCTCGTGCACCAGAGCGGTGCTTTGCAGAGTGTGGCCGGGGCGTTCGTTCTGGAGGTAACGATGCGCGATACGGCGCAGCTCGTTGTAAACCAGAGGGAGCGCCGCGCGTAAGGCCTCGTCGTCGCCGGCGTGCCAGTTCGCGAGTAATTCGCTGACCGTTTTAGGCGGAAGTTGCAGCAAGTAAACCCCCAAACGCTCGGGGCGCTAAAGTCTTGGTGAGTAAAGGTAGCCACCCCAATAAGTAATGTCAACATATTGAAAACTCATTGAAAACCCGTGTGCTTAGGGGCATAAACGCTGGGCTTCGCAAGCTGGGGTGAGACGGTCCAGAAAAGTTTCCCGTTCCCGCGACCAATTCTCCGGAAAATTTCGCCTTAGCAGATGACGAGGTTTTAAGCCGCTACCAGCGGAGACTAGGCGTAAGCCACAAGGAGAATAACTATGAAGACGTTCGCCACCACTCACAAGCATTTCGTTGCTGTGTCCTCAGCCCTGCTCATAGCCATGGTTCTATGCGTGACCAGCAGTGCTTTTGCTGTCGATAACCCGATACTTGCAGCCGGCAGCGTTTCCTTTAACGGGACCTTGCAAAAGGGGACCTCTAATATCACCACTTCGTACAACAGCAGCACCGGTCTTTACCAGATTCACATCAACGGCGTGTGCTTCGTACGGACGCAACACACCGCGGTAGCCACGGTATCTGGCTATAACGGCTACCCGCAAGGCGCACTGTTTGTGAACACTGACGACGACGGAAATTTCTGCAAGACGACCGGGGACATGATTGTTGGCCTCCGGGATGTCAACGGCACTCTCGAGCAGGCGGATTTCCAGTTTGTCGTGTATCAGAAGTGACCACCTTGCTGGGCGCTCCTCGCGCCCTGCATTTTGTGGTGAGAGCCGGGCCTCAGGTCCGGCTCTTCATTTCTTGGTGAGTAGGCAGCAACTCGGAAGCTATCGGAGTTCCACCCGTCGCATGGCAAAGCCGATACGCTCGTCCCGTTGCACCCGCAAGCGACCGTCAACTGGCGATAAATCCCGATTACGCTCGTTGACCAGAAATCCGCGCTCAGACCCGTGTTAGCAAACTACTGGTTCCTAACGCTCGGGATTCGATGAGTGCGGAGTAACGTTCATACGGATTTAAGGAGCTAAGTCTTGGGATAGTTTTCTAACAGCGCCAACCGCCCAATTTTTCCTGAAACTCGAAATGCCCAGAACTGAAAATGGGTTGCTTCTGATCGTCGGGCACGTGCATGCGTCACGGGCGGCGCGCGAAGCATTCAACCTTTTGCGCAAGATGCCATAGAGTCCGCCGGTTTCGCGGTATTTGCTCGTGCGAGACGGTCGAGTTTTATCGGCGTCCACGCGTGCCTAGCGCCTTGTTGGAGCGAAGCTCCGTTTGCCTCCACTTCGGGTCGAAGTTGTACAGCCCGCTTCCCTCCCCCTTTCTGTCGCTCTTCCGCGGTACGTGCGTTTGCCTTCGGTTCAGTTCTAGTTCGCTTCTTGTCGATCATTCCCCAAACGTGCCATTCCTCTTCGGTTCTTTTCTCAACTCGTCCGGCACCGTTGTCACCGGCGGCCCTTTTGCTCCTGCGCCAGTTTTTCCTGGGCGAGCAATTCAAGATATCGGCGTCCTGACTCTTCCCCGATGGACACAGCCCGCGGCTTGCCAGTCGCGTCCAATCCATACAGCCCTGAACCTCGCTGCACAGCTGTGTTCTTCCGCTGCGCATTCCGGAACACTGAGAGTTTCCCCTTTGACACGATTTCGTTGCCAAACTGATCCCACAAACTCAACCGAAACGGCACTGCTGCAAAATTACTGTAATGAGCGGGAATCGATCGGAGGCCCGTGGCCAAAAGGCACCCCTCTATGATTCGACCGCGGGCGAGAACCAGACTTGTTTCAATCCGCGAGTTCAATACTTCGGATTGCGAATACTCCCGCCCTCCCAGTTTCCAAACCGGATCGCGATCGTAGAACGACTCAGGCACGATTTGGTCGTCGTAATTAATCGACAAATCCCAATCCGTCAAAATCATCCCAGATCGCTCAACAACCAGGCGGACCAGAACAGCATAGTGGATCCCGCCGGTGGCCGATTCGAAGACCATATTCTCTGCTGGCCCGCCCACTACGATGTTGAGTGCTCGCGAATGCTCTTGCCACTCCTCAGGAATTTCAACATCGACGCCTTCGGCTTGCAGTTTCCTCAGGTAATCTCGATGCTCGGCTTCTTTCGCACGGCTCAACCTCGGTTTGCAGGTCGACATGTTCTCCTCCTATAAAAAAACGGCAAAAACGACAAACTACTTATCGGATTTCCTGTCAGTCGCTTGCAACGCTTGGCAACCGGAGCAATCTTTTCGAAACGGCAACTGCAGCCGGAACTCTTGAACCCATTCGTGGATGCCTTCGCGAATCTGACCCGAAAAGCGCAGCACTTTACATTTTCCATTGCTGGTCGAATATAACCCGAGATCCCGCAGCTTCCAGCCGATTTGCCTGACGTTGTGGTCCTGATTCACACCCCGCGACCGCAAGATTGCGTTTACCCGCTTTGTGATTTCACCCACGGTAATTTCTTCCTGGTCGTGCGAGGGCGACCAGATTGCTTCCAGAATCGCAACCCTCGGATCGCGGGAGCGTTGCGCCGAGATATCTTGCTGGTGCGACTCGAACAGCGGGGTCAGGAGCTGGATAATTCCAGGGTCTTCCGGAATGCACGCCCCCAGGTTGCGTGCCAACTCAAATCTTGCCAGGGGATGCGTCGCCGACACGAAGGGATCCACCCCGCTGAGATGGCGCAGGCGAAACATTTCGAGCTGGGGCTGAAATTCGGCCGCGATCCTCGTCAACAAGTCATTGCTCAGGGTCGGCAGTTCGGCGAGCGGCAACACCAGATGCATCGCGTCCTCGCCCCAAGCATCTTGGGGGTCTTCCGGTCGCAAGAGAACTACCTTCGAGCAGGCCATCTCGCGCACCGTGTCCCCAGCTCCTGCAACGAACATCCCCTGGTGGCTGGCCGAAACCCAAAAAGCCCGTGCCTTGCCCGACAACCTCGGGTCGTCCACCATCAGGGCGGGGCGCAAAAAGAAGGGAAGGCGACGGTTGAGTTCAGCTACCAAGAGCCCCCGCCGCCACAGTGCGCGGTTCAGCCGAAATAATTTGTGAATCTGGTGTACGGGCGCGCCGCTCACGCACAGCGTAAGCGGGACGGGCAACAATTCGGGGACGGACGAGGCGAGGGTAAAGCAAGTTGCGTAGGCCGCCAAATTTTCCGGCAGATTCGCATATTCGCTGTACAGGCCTGCGATTCTCCCGAAAAGCTCTGCCTCGGTACCGTACTCGGCCGCGCCATTGGGAAACCTCATTGCCTGAAGGATGCTGGGGTGCAATTTGGCGGGATGATAAAGGACACCCGCGCACTCTATCCTCGGAGCGATAACCAGCTCTTGCGTCGCGTCCCACCGAAGAAGATCGAGCCCTTCGCCATCTGCCGCGGCCACCAGATCGAGGATCTCACCCGTCGGCAATATCTCTCCGTAGGTGGCTCGCGGCCGAAGTTTTGCTGCAAATTTTCCTGTCTCCCATAGGGTCTCCATAGCTCCTCCGTCCGCAACAATCGGCGGATTCGGGCACGAACGGCATCATCTGCGCCGGCGACCTCAAAAGCCGAAAGCTAGGCGGTTAAATTTTGTCTTGAATGACGCTATGGAAACCAAACTGACCAGTAACTTGCTGCGGATACATACCGTGCCTGACCAAAACCACAACAATTCTAAAGGTACCATCTGCTGAATGCAAGCTTTTTCCGAATCGCGCAAGCGGTGCACGCGAACCCAAATTTCAGCCGTTACACTCAAAACCACCACTCGTTGGGGTCAATGAGCGCTATGGCGATTTAACGCCAATTCACAGGTATGCAGCCCGAAGACCAGGGCAGTGACTGATCGGAAATAGCCACACTTGTAGTCCGGAAAACTGCTGCAGGGCCATAAGGTGCTCTGGTCCCCTAACTTTGTCCGTACGTCTCATCCTTCCATCTACTGTTTCGGAGTCAGGAGGAAAGCTTGATTTACGCCGTTAATGGTGCCGTATCCCACAATCTGTCCCGAGTTGCTGATCGAGGAAGCATGGTGCAGAACCCAGCCTGACTTCTTGGGGATCATGTTGTTGAGATCCTGCATACCTGCGGCTTTCGTCCAGATGAAGGCGTGGTCGGCGCCGCCGGTCACGGTAGAATCCCCGAGAATTTCCCCTGCGTCGCTAATGAAGCCAGGAGCGCTCGATGTTCCTCCCCGCAGCGTACTGATGGGGTGTATTCCCGTGCCGTCCCAGTACACGACCACTCCATTGGGATACTTTGACGAAGTGGAGGCGCCCACAACCGTACCCGAATTGTTGAGCCAGACTGCGTAGCTGTTGCCTCCTTTCAGTGTCCCCAGGTCCTTCCATCCCGCCGCTCTGCTCCAAAGGAACGCGTGGTATTTGCTGTTATTGTTGAAAAAATAGGCGGTGCCGGTAACTTGAAGGCTCTCGTTGATATCGTCCGCGTAGCAGTAAGGGGCGCTTGGCAAGCATGCCTCATTGTGAATATGGTAGCTACCCTGGCTCTTGGTCCACAAAACCACATGCTCATCCCCGTTGCTGGTGGCTGACTCGCCGACGATTACGCCTTTGGAAGTGATCGCGGTAGCAAAAGTGTACCCACTGCCACCTGGCAGATCAGGCAAGCCAACCATGGGGCCGGGTTTGGTCCAGACAAAGCCGTGGTACACACCCATTGTAGTATTTGCCGAGGAGCCCACGACCACGCCCGAATCATTGACAACATATCCGATGCTCTGATCGTCACCGGATAGATGGTGTAAATCCTGAAAGCCATTGCTGCTCCACAGGAAGGCATCGGCCGCTATGTTGGTGGTGCACGGCACCGCCGGATATACCGAGTTGTCGGAACAGCCTGTGACCAGACCGGTGTTGTTGTTGTCGTCCGCATAGCTGCTGGTGAACCCCGGCAGGGCTCCGAGGGCGGTCACAGTATATTTTTGCGCGGCGGCGGTAGTGACAAAAAGCAGCGCCAGCAAAGAACAGGTTGCACATTTCACTTTTTTAGTCATTACGAGATCCCTCGCGTAAGCTGGGCAGGAATTTTACTCTAACAGACTGAATCGCACCAGATGCAACCACTTGCAACCATGGCTGAAAACCTCGCGTATCACCTGCTACGCCTGATCGCTGCGTCTCACGGCCACTGAGCCGATCTCTTAGGCGTCCCGAAACAGGAAGAATGCCACACCAAACGCGATTATTGCGAGGGCCCAAAAGGCCGGTGAATGCAAGACATGAGCCTGGCTGCCTGCGACTCCGATCAAGCCAGTTGTTCCTCGTTCCTCAGCGACTGATGTGGCCTTCATATGAATCCAAGTGAGAAAGCTGAGGTAGGTAATTACGGAAGCGCAAAGTCCGGCCAAAGTCGGTTTCAGGTAGGCCATGCGCGGATTCTACGCCCGCGTCAATGAGCGCTATCGCGATATTACGCCAGTTGACACCAAACCTTGGTACCAAAACTGTTTATCTAGTTGACTGCTCAGTCTGGTCAGGAGGACAATCGCGTCGGAGGCGAGCAACGAAACCCATTCGCTTTGTTTGGATGTTTGCGCTTCTGGCCAGCGCAGTCGCTCTGGCGCAGTCCAATCCCGTCCCATTCATTAATCAGCCACTTGTGCCGATGACCGCCGCGCCGGGTGGATCTGGCTTCACCCTTACAGTCAATGGCACCGAGTTTGTTTCTAGTTCCGTCGTGAATTGGAATGGCACGGCGCTGGTAACGACTTTTGTCACTAGTTCGCAGTTGACCGCGAGCGTTCCTGCATCTGATATCGCTGTGCCCGGCACGGCTAGCGTCACAGTTACCAATCCGGCTCCCGGTGGTGGCGTCTCGAATGTAATGTATTTCGACATTTCCACATCTGTTTCGACGCTGACATATGCCAGCTTCTACGGATTTGGGGGTGGACCGGCACTCTTATCGGCGGATTTCAACGGCGATGGGAAGCTGGACTTAGCCGGGTTGCTGCAAGGGATCAGCGAAGTGTATGTCCAACTCGGCAATGGCGACGGCTCATTTCAAGCGCCGTCGACTTTTGCTGTCGGGGTGGTACCTGTCCGCCTTGTTGCAGGTGATTTCAATGGGGACGGAAAGCTTGATCTCGCTGTTGCCAACGCGCAAGACGGTACGGTTTCGGTTCTCCTCGGCAACGGTGACGGTACCTTTGGGCCCCAAACTACTTTCGGGGTGAACGGTCCCAACAGTGGGGACTTCTTCTTAGTCGTGGGCGATTTCAACGGGGATGGAAAGCTTGACCTCGCAACCGGCAACAACAACAGCAATGGCAACGACAATTCCACTGTCTCCGTGCTACTGGGCAACGGCGATGGTACATTTCAGAGCCCCGCTGACTACTTAGTTGGCGGATACATGCTAGGCATGGCAATAGGAGATTTCAACGGGGATGGAAAGCTTGACATAGTCTGCGTCAGGGATCTTCCAACAGAGATTTCGATGCTCATCGGAAATGGCGATGGTACGTTCCAAACTGCGGCATACACTCCTATTCCGATCCAGGCCAGTTGGCTCATCACCGCGGATGTCAACGGAGACGGTAAGCTTGACTTGGTGATGACGCAGGACGGCTCACCCGGAAGCGTTTCCGTTTGGCTGGGCAATGGCGACGGCACGTTCCAGACCGCCTCCAGTTTCTATACGACCGGGAACAGTCCTGTATTTGTGGCGGCGGGCGACCTCAACGCTGACGGCAAACTTGATCTTGCTGTTCCCAACGCGAATTCAAATACGGCTTCGGTTTTTCTTGGCAATGGGGACGGGACTTTTCAGAGCAAGGTCGACTTCCCGACGGACTTAAGCACCATCTCAAGTACTCCGTTGTCCGTAGCCGTGGGCGATTTCAACGGGGACGGTCGCACAGACCTAGCCGCTCTGAATGCGAACGATTCTGCTCCCTATAACCTTAGCCTTACAATGTTACTGCAAGGTGCTTTACCATCGGCGGTTGCGGTCCCACCGATGCTGGCATTCGCGCCACAGAGCGTCGGGACCACAAGTACACCCCAGATAGTTACTCTAACCAACACGGGAACTGCCACCTTAACTCTATCAAGCATCGGCATTACAGGGCCAAATGCCGCAGACTTTGCCCCGAGCAATAACTGCCCCCCAACGATCGCCCCTAACGCCAATTGCCAAATCAGCGTAACCTTCACTCCCACCTCGGTAGGAAATGACTCCGCTTCGTTGAAGATCGCGGACAATGGCCCTGGCAGTCCACAAGTAGTAAGTCTGACGGGCACGAGTCTCGTTTACTTATCTCCGGCAAGCGTTACATTCCCTAGCCAATATGTGGGAACATCGGGCTTGCCCCAGACAGTCATGCTAAACAATACTGGCAGTGCTCCGCTTGTCATCACGAGCGTGACGGCAACGCCCGGCGATTTTGCGCCCCTTAGCGCCTGCGGCAGTTCTCTCGCACCCGGAGCCATTTGCTCCATTGGCGTCTTTTTTGATCCGACCACGAGCGGCACCCGGAACGGAATTCTGACAGTCACAGACAGTGCCAGCAACAGTCCGCAGACGGCGTCGCTCACGGGCGTTGGGCAGGATTTTTCAATGGCTGCATCGTCTTCGTCGTCGGCCACGGTTTCGCCGGGACAGACGGCCAACTATACCGTCACCGTTGCCCCGGATGGAGGGTTTAATCAGACCGTGCTGCTTAGTTGTAGCGGAGAGCCGTCGGGATCCAGTTGCTCGGTGTCGCCGAGTTCGGCTGTTCTCAACGGTTCGACACCTACGCCGATCACAGTCAGCGTAATCACTGCGGGAGCTTCGGCGAGTCTTGCGCAACCCGCCAGTTTTCACCCGGTCTCCGGGAGCAGACTCGCCCTATGGCTATCCCTCTGCGTTTTGTCCGGCCTAGTTATGTTGGGTAGATTCGGCGCTAGGTCGCGAAATCGTCGGCGCCTGACCCACGCGTTAGCGTTCGCGTGCCTATTCTCGCTTGCCATTACATGGTCAGCCTGCGGTGGCGGGGGAAACAGCGGTAGCGGAGGAAGCAGCAGTGGAGCGACCCCGCGAGGCACCTACAATCTGACGGTCACGGGCAGCTTCACCTCAGGATCGACCGTTTTGAAACACGCCGTGCCCCTTACTTTGGTTGTGCAGTAACTGCCGGAAGGAAATACGCCGACCATCCTGAAAGAAGCCAAGACGGAGTAGCGAAGCGGGAAAAGTACTGCCCCGTCCCTTGCTGTTTAGCGATAGGTGTCGTTAACAGGCGTG
>CAVOLD010000017.1:0-701563 GCA_963696705.1 uncultured Acidobacteriota bacterium | reverse complement strand
GGTGCTGATCGGTCCCGGTCATCCGCTGTATGCTGCTGTTGATGAGCGCCTAAATGAAATGCTCGCCACAATTACAGCGGGTATGGGTGTATTCGTGGATACGACCAGCGATGCACCGTACAAATTGCACTTCTTCGAAATGGCAGTTCGTGGCCAGAACACGAAGGGCGACGTCCAAACTCTTCTTGGCGAACTTGTTGCAATAAGAGAAGAACTGTCGAGCGCCGAAACACGTTTCTCAGTAGTTCCAGCAGACATCTTGCTCGACCTGCCAGCTCACCCTGCCGCTCCAGAAAACCTTATACCCGAGGAGATCTCCCCGGCTGCTGATTTTCTAAAGAGCACTTATCAGACCGAACGCCGCACGCAGTGCCAGCAGGAGCGTCAGCACTTTGTTCACGTTTGCCGCGACTACTTACAGCGGTCGTTTGACGCGCGAGTTAGGGCCGCGCAGGACCGCGTCATGAACTTGAAGGCGCGCGAGATGCGCGAACAGGATGTGGCCATCGCGCGCCAACGTGCGGAAAACGATTTGGCTGATCTTACCCGCACACGAATCGAACGGCTTGCCGGGCTGGAGCGGCTTACTCTAGCCAAGCACGGTCCTGTGCGCCACGTCGCCACTGCCTTAGTATTGCCAAGCACGCGCTCTGTTGAAGAACAGATCGGTGCGGCGCTGGATGACCTCGACCCAGAAATACGCCGCATGTCTGAAATTGCCGCCGAAGATGTAGTGATTGAATACGAAACGGGCCGGGGGTTCGAGTGCGAGCGTGTGGGGCATCTGAAGATTGGGTTTGACGTGCGCAGTCTTGGCCCGGCTGATCCGCAGACTGGCTACCGTGATCCAATCGTCGGTATCCGTCGCATCGAGGTCAAAGGCCGACGCCGAGGTCAGCCCATCCGTCTTACGACAAACGAGTGGTACAAGGCAACGCAACTAGCAGACAGCTATTGGCTCTATGTGGTTTGGAACCCGCTTGACAAACCTGACGCAGAGCCAATGAGGATTCAAAACCCTGCGAAACATCTCGATCATGCCAAGCGCGAAGTCGTCGCCGCACGATACTATGACATTCCTGCGGACGCGATTCATCTTGCCGCTGCGACACAGAAAGGAACAACAAAATGAGAGTGATACAGATCATTCCCAGGAAACGGTGCCGACTCTACGGGCTAATGGTGCAAAAGGAAATCGAACTCGCCAAGCGCAACGTCGGCACGTTCCGTCGGAGCGCGTCCAAGCAAAAGGGCGTGGCCAAGTGGGCTCATAGCACTTATCCGGGATGGGTTTGGCTTGAACGCGGTTTGGGCGAAGTAGTGCTGGCGGAGTTGGACAGTAGGTCATCGAACCAGGACGAGTGGCAACTCCTTCACGCGTTTCTCGGTTTTGTTGACCGGCATTTTGGGGAAAAAATTGCGGCGATCAACATTCAATACGTGCCTGACAAATGAGTGACGACAAGCGATTGATCGAGGATTACCTCCCGATTGAAAAAATCAGTGCGGAGGCGTCGCGGGAGAAGTCTGTCCGGAAGGGGCACATCTCGACTCTTCACCTGTGGTGGGCGCGGCGTCCTTTGGTTGCTTGCCGTGCCGCTGTGTATGGGGCACTCGTACCGGCATCGCGCTTCGTACCCAATGGTGCGAGCGATGAGAAGAAGAAATCACTCGGTCGCGCGAACGCTGCGAAATTTGTTGAACGGCTTTGTCGCTATCCGTCTGAAAGCAAGCCTGAAATCGCCTCGGACATTGAACGGGCTGTCATCGAAGCGCAGCGGCATGTCCTCGAAGCACACGCGCAGCGGCTGGCCCAAGAGACGGGAAAGAAAGTCACTGTCGAGGACATCGTCGAGGGCCGTGTCCCGCGCCCAAAGGTGCTCGATATGTTTGCAGGAGGCGGGGCGATCCCCTTGGAGGCGTTGCGCCTCGGCTGCGAGGCGTATGCGCTCGACCTCAATCCTGTCGCCCACATAATTGAACTCTGTACGCTGATTTATCCGCAGAAATACGGCAAGTCCGATCTCATTGCTCGCGGTATGACTGGCCCAAAGAATGCCAAAGGTGAAACGACCTGGGGCGGACTCGCCGAAGAAGTTCGCTACTGGGGTAGTTGGATATTGAAACAACTCAAAGAGGAGATCGGTGACCTCTACCCACTGATACCCGATCCCGAATTCAAACGCAAAAAGACCGCCGTGCAGACGGACTGGTTCAAGGACGGCACTCCGGCTGAGATTCCGCCTGGTTTCCTGATGCCAGTAGCCTACTTATGGACGCGCACAGTGACCTGTAAGAACCCAAACTGCCGAGCCGCCGTGCCGCTGATCAAACAGGCCTGGCTGTGCAAGAAGAAAGATCGCTATGTCGCGCTCAAAGTCGTCGCGCCCAAAGGCAAGAAACAGGTCCGCTTTGATGTTGTCGAAGACGATGGGGTGCCACTACCCGCTGACAGGGAATGGCTCAGGGAACTGAAGTCCAAGGAGAAAAGGCTCAAAGAATCAGAGGTGCGCGACCTCCTTGTGACTCGCCATTTTGGCTTCGATCCCGAAGCCGGTTCTAAACGCGGCAACGCCACCTGCCCGTTCTGCGACGCGGTCGCCGACAGCGATTACGTTAAAGCTGAAGGGAAGCGCGGCAAGATAATGAATCAGTTTTTGGCAATAGCCGCAACGAAACCGGGGGTCACTGGAAAACTTTATATTGCCAGCGAGGACCTGGACGAGCGATTTGTGCCAGACCAAGAAAAGATTCGTCTGCGCCTAGATAAAATGCTCAAAGCAGAAGCCATGCCGCCTCTAGACGAAACGATAGAGATTAATCCTCGCTCCATGGATATTGACCGTGCAGGATTCACCAAGTGGGAGCAGGTATTCCTTCCGCGCCAGCAGCTCGCACTTTTTTCGATCTGTGCGGCTGTCCGAAAGACTATGACTGAAATGGCAACGCACGGAATCGAGCCGGATCAACAGAAGGCCGTGGTCACGCTACTTGGATGCGGTGCAAGCAAGTTCGCTGATTTCTGCTCCGCCCTTTGCACTTTCAATTACACGGGAGGTCGTGGGGTAAAGAACAGTTTCCTCAGCAATCCTTGCCCATGGTTTGGGACTTTGCTGAAACGAATCCTTTCAATCCTGCTGGCGCGAGTTGGATTGCTGTAATCGAAGACAATCCAGCGGTTATCCACGAGCTTGAGGACATCCGTCAGGTTGGGGTTGTGCAAAGAGGTTCAGCCTTGGCACTCCCCTGGGAAACTGCCTCGATGGACGCTGTCGTTACTGACCCACCGTATTACGATAATGTGTCTTATTCGAATCTGTCGGACTTCTTCATGCTGTGGATGAGGCGATCTATTGGCCATCTTTACCCAGAACACTTTGCCATCGCCAGCTCACCGAAGAAGCAGGAAATTATCGCAGCGCCCTACCGTCATGGGGGAAACCGCGAACGGTCCAGAGAGTTCTACGAACAAATGATGAAGAATGCGTTTTCCGAAGCTTTCCGCGTTCTGAAGCCTTCGGGAGAAATGGTCGTGGTATATGCGCACAAGACGACCCTGGGCGCTCGATCTCGAGCTGCAGGAGGGCACGGTGGTCGCCGACCGGGTTGGGGAAACGCCCTGTGTATTTCTGGCCGGCTTGCATCGGGCGGAGCGCACCATCGCCGAGCGGCTGATCCGTCTTGCGAACGGCACGCTGCCTTGGCCCTGGATCGATCCGGACAAGGCCTTACCGTGGGTCGAGGGGCGTATCGGTCTTGCCCTTGCCGAAAGCCAGGTCGCAGCGATCCGGCTCGCATTGATGTCCAAAGTGCTGGTCATGACCGGTGGCCCCGGCGTTGGCAAAACTACCATCGTCAATGCCATTCTGCGCATCCTCGGGGCGAAGGGCATCAAGCTTCTGCTGTGCGCTCCGACCGGCCGCGCTGCAAAACGTATGACCGAGGCGACTGGCTTCGAGGCCAAGACCATCCACCGGCTGCTGGATGACACCGCGGTTGATGCGGTGTGCGTTCACGATGATCTGGCTTTGCGCCGCCTGCCGAAACACTTCGGTGAGGCGCACCACTGGCACCGCGCCGGATGAGATGACATCGGCCAGCACTTGGCCGGGCCCAACCGAGGGGAGCTGGTCGATGTCGCCAACGATCAACAGGGCGGCTTTGTCGGGCGCCGCCTTCATGAGCGCCTGCATCAGCATGACATCGACCATGGAGATCTCGTCGACAACCAAAAGGTGCCTGATCTTCGCAAACCCGAAGCCGAGAGCGACTTCTATTTTGTCGAGGCTGATGATCCCGAGACCGCGGTTCCGCGCATCATCGAGCTGGTCAAAACCCGCATCCCGCGCCGCTTTGGTCTCGATCCAATCCGCGATATTCAGGTTCTCTGCCCGATGAACCGAGGCGGCGTCGGAGCACGTTCGTTGAACATTGAGCTACAAGCCGCATTGAATCCGACGGGCGAGCGCAAGGTCGAGAGATTTGGCTGGACCTTTGCGCCCGGCGACAAGGTCATGCAGATCGAGAACGACTATGACAAGGAGGTCTACAACGGCGACATTGGGTTTGTGTCGGACGTTGAGCCTGAGGAAGGCGAACTCACCGCCAACTTCGACGGCCGCTCGGTCACCTATGGCTTTGGCGAGCTCGACGCGCTAGTGCCGGCATACGCCGCGAGCATTCACAAGAGCCAAGGCTCGGAATACCCAGCCGTGGTGATTCCGGTCATGACGCAGCACTACGCCATGTTGCAGCGTAATTTGCTCTACACCGGCGTAACCCGCGGCAAGCGGCTGGTCGTACTAGTTGGGCAGAAGAAGGCCGTCGCCATCGCGGTGCCGCAACGTCTCGGGCCGGCGGCGTTGGTCGAAGCTGCAGGAGTGGCTGCGTCCCGACCCGCCGCTATCGCGGCCGATCGGCATGGCGAGTTGAGCCATGGTGACAGCGGATTTTCAAGATCCGCCCCCTCGATGTGGCTCGATGTTACCGACCGGCCGGTCGCGTGCCCGCCGCCGTCCTTTCGGCGCGTTTAGATATTTCCGCAGTTCGAGGTAAGGATTGACGCTGCTCAAGTGGCAGGATTGAGCTTTACGTTCAATCGTCATGTCTGGGCAAGACGAATTTAGTTAATGAGTTTCTTCAACGCTTTCGCGCTTTCTTTCCAACGCTTTCTTTCCAGCTTGACTTGCTTCTTCCCATGAGCCGAACTGATCGCGGGATTCTTCCAATGGAAGAGGTTCATGTCCGCGAACAATTTCCCAAGTATATCGATCCGGCGCCGGGCACCGGTGTTTTACTTCAACTCGAAGATGGTCTGCGACAGACGATCCGTACACCATGCGACTTGGTCGCCAGTTAAATTGCACTCTGCTCTCGCGTAATAAAGCGCACGCAAGGCGGCCCCGTGCCTTGATCCAGATCAAGGCGCGGCGATCCAGCTCCCGCGCTGACGACGGCAGTTAAGGGCCACAAGCGGACTCATGCACCGCAGCAAAATGAATCGCTATCCGATCACGTTATCAGCGCGGGCGAGAATCGTCGGTGGAACCGTTATACCAATTGTCTTAGCGGTCCTGAGGTTGATAAGAAGCTCAAATTTCGTGGGTTGCTCAACAGGAAGATCGTCGGGGTTCACCCCTTTGAGGATTTTGTCGATGAACGCGCCTGCGCGTCGGTACAAAGTAGGCACGTTGGGTCCATAGGTTGCAAGCAGGCCGGCTTCCCACTGCTCGCTAGCAAACCCAATGGTCGGCAGTCGCCTTTCTAAAGCCAAGTCAGCGAGGCGTTTTCGTTGCACGTAGAATAAACCGTCGTGCGTCACGACTATCCCTTGGAAGTTGTCTGTACTGATCTTTGAAATCGCACCTTCCAGGTCATTGGCGTCCCGTACTCCAACCGGCACAACGGCCACGCCAAGCCGAGAACCGGCGGCATCCCCTTCTGCAATATACGCGCGCGAACCGATTTCATCTGCCGCGTTTACAAGTAATGCCACGCGTGACAAGTCTTTAATCAGCTCTTTCGCAAGTTCGATGCGCTTCCCCGTCAGCTCGACCGCAATATTTGACAGGCCTGTCAAGTTTCCGCCGGGCCGGTTAAGGCTGGCCACCAGCTTTCGTCCGACTGGATCGGCGACATTGACGCCGACAATTGGGATCGTCGTTGTTGCACGATGGCAGGCGACGGCAGCGATCGCTGTTGCGCAAACTAATACCTCCACGTTTTGCTGGGCAAGTTCGGCCGCAAGAACGAAGAACCGTTCATACTGCTCCGCCGGGAAACGCATTTCTAAAACGATGTTCTGACCTTCCACATAGCCGAAATCAAGCAAACCCTGTCGCAGCGCTGCCAAATAGATTGCTTCTTGTTCAGCGTTTGCTCCGTGCCACAAAACACCAATTCTGTGGATTTTTCTCGGCTGCTGCGCAAACGCGGACGCCGACAAGAGGGAGGCAGCGCCGCTCAGAACACCGAAAAATTCTCGCCGCTGAATTATCCCGTGGAAGGGGTTTTTCTCGGCAATGGTCTGGGATACTCCACGACCACACCAGCTTTTGGCTTCCCGGCGGGTGGCATTACCGACAACCGCATCGGCGCGTACGTCGGTGACAGTTGGAAAATAAAGAAGAACTTTACTCTGACCTATGGCGTGCGTTACGTTCGCGATTCTGGCCGCACCGACAGCAACCTTCCGGGTATTCCAGAACTCAATGCGTTGATGCCTGGCTTGGGCAATCCTGTCAAACAACCGAACTTGAACTTTGCGCCACAGGTAGGTATCGCCTGGGACCCCACCGGGCAGAGCAAGACTGTGATCCGATCGGGTATCGGCCTCTTCTATGAAAACGCGATCTGGAATAATGTGGCATTCGACGCTCCCGACCGAGAGAGAACTGGTGCGTTCGGGCAATTCCCGACTGCCTGCGCCGCGGCCAACACTCCGCAGCCTGTGGTCGCCACGGGCGGCGCGCTTCCACTGCCTGCATTTTGCGGCACCGCAAGCGGCGGTCTGGTGGCAATAGGGACTGAGGCCAACCAGATTGAGGCGTATCAAAAGCTGTACCAGTCGCTCTCCCCGTTCAACGCGAACCTCGCTAATCCAAACTACGCGGGGACGCTGCTGGATCAAGGATTCGGCTTTGGCACGACCGCGTCCATGTTCGATCCCAATTACAAGACTCCGCGGTCGGTCCAAATCAACGCCGGCATTCAGCACGAAATCCGGCCGGGTATGGTTTTCAGCGCGGACTTCGTCCGCAACGTGCAAACTCACTATCTGCTGGGCATTGATGAGAACCAAACGGGAAATGTTAATTACTTCAATAAGGCTGGTGCTCTGGCCGCAATCAATACGACGAATAGCCAGTTTGGCTGCGCGCCCGGAACTGCCGGCATCCAGTGTGCGATTAACAATGGTGCGACTATGTCCGCCTATGCAGGAAACGGGCTCACTTCCTCGGCCGACTTCGATCAGCCTTGCACCGTAGTCTTCGGCTATAACTGCGCGTTTCCGGGCATCAATCCAAACGCGCCACCGCTTCCGTTTCTAAAATCAGTGGGCAGATCCGTCTACAACGGTCTCCAAGCTAAGTTGATCGAGAATGTGAAGCAGCCGTTTCGCGGAGTTCGGGCGCTGAACTTCCAGGTGTCCTATTCGCTGTCTCGTTTCGAAAATACGGGGGGTGGCGCGGCCGATAACCCCGCCGCATCCGATCAGGACTTCATCATCAATGCGCTCGACAACATCAACCCTAACCGCTACTTTGGGCCTTCGGTGCTGGATCGAACTCATCAGATCTCGATCGGGGGCTACGCCGATTTGCCCGCCGGATTCCAGATCAGCATGATCTCGCATTTCTGGAGCCCGCTCGCGGTCTCAGTGGTGGTTCCGAACACGAATCTAGGGCCGGGCGAAATCTTTCGGACTGACTTCACCGGCGACGGCACGGTGCAGGATCCCATGCCCGGCACGAAAGTGGGAAGCTTCGGCCGCGGCATCAATGGCTCAAACATCAACGCCGCTATTACTCAATACAACGACACTTATGCCGGGCAACCGACCCCTGCGGGCCAAGTCCTGATTCAGAATGGCCTGTTCACCTTGCAGCAACTGCAGACGATTGGAGCAGCGAGCCTTGGCCAATCCTTCGGCGATGGCGTCGCTCCCAGCGTCCCATTGGCACCGCCCGGAGAAGCTAATCTCGCATGGCTTCGCGCTTTCGATATGAAGCTCACCTGGAGTCACGCCTTTGCCGAGCGCTTCACGGTGCAACCCAGCGTGGGTTTTTACAACCTGTTGAACTTCGCCAATTTTGATTTGCCCTCGGCCACGTTGGATGGCTTGTTAACCGGAGGTGTCGGGAATATCAATGGAACCAACGCAAACGGACACAACATCACTCGTGTCGGCGTCGGAACCGGGGTCTTCGGCCTGGGCTCCCCTCGGCAGATTGAATTCGGTCTGCAATTCAGTTTCTAGCCCACGCTAGGCAGAAAGTTGAATGACTGCTACCGAATCAACCAAGGCCATTGATTGGGCTGCCACCTAATCCGGGGTCAGCCCCAACATCTCCTCGTGTCCTTCGAATATCTTAGCCATATTCGTGATTCGGAACAGGTCCTTCACACGCTGGTTCAGGTTGATGAGCTTCAGTTCGCAGTGTTGTCTTTTCGCAGAGAGGTAAATGCCGACGATCGCACCGAGACCGGAACTATCCATGTAGGTGACATCAGTCAAATCCAGCACGACGCGCTTGCTTTCCGGGATGAGAGTCCGCACTGCGGTCTGCAGCATAGCCGAACTGGTCGAGGTGATCCTTCCGAAGCAACGTACGAACGTTTCTTCAGCAGATCTTGTTGTTTCGAGTTGCAATTCTGGGATTGGAATTGGAGTCGCGGCCATAGTGGCCTCCTTAGTTGGAAAATCGACCCAGCATCACTTCAACCGCCGAGTCGTCATTCGGCGGGGAAAACCGACCCCACCGAACCTGAAGTGAATCCGGCGAACGGAACCACAATACGCTTAGGTTCGGCAAAGTCAAGCCAGATTCAGTCAGACAAGAGATGCAACCCGGCTGACATGGCTGGCGATATAGCAATCGATTCCTGGTTCTCGAGGAACTCAAACCCGCCGAGCTTTTGGCCGTTGCTGGTTCGACTCATCCTCTCTGATGTGGTACACACTAACCTAATCACATTCAGGAGACTTTCAATGGCTCTAGTAAAGACTTCCAATCCAGCATTGTCAGGCGATGCGTTTCGCGTGAGCGGTGCGGTGCTCGGCGACAGCATGACCATCTCCGGCACGGTTAACAAGACGGGCATTTTGCTGATCTGCGTGGTGGCAACCGCAGCCTGGAGTTGGAATCTGTTTACACGCTCTCCTCAGGCTGCGCTGCCGCTTCTCGCCGTCGGAGGCATTGGCGGTTTGATCGTCGCACTGGTCACCATATTCAAGAAGACATGGTCTCCGGTGACCGCGCCCATGTACGCGCTACTGGAAGGCTTGGTATTGGGCAGCGCTTCCGCGATGCTGGAGGCGCGTTTCCCAGGAATCGCCATGCAGGCGGTTGGCTTGACTTTTGGCACGCTAGTGGCACTACTGATCGCGTATCAGTCCGGCATCATCCGTGCCACCCAGCAATTCAAGATGGGGGTGGTGGCGGCGACGGGCGGAATCGCCATCTTCTATTTGATCCAGTTTGTGCTGGGGTTCTTTGGCGTTCACTTCGCAGCCATCAATGGTTCGGGCGCGATCGGAATTGGTTTCAGTGTCGTGGTGGTGATCGTCGCTGCACTCAACCTGGTTTTGGATTTCGATCTTATCGAGAGCGGAGCCCGTGCCGGCGCCCCGAAGTACATGGAATGGTACGGCGGCTTCGCTTTGATGGTCACTCTGATTTGGCTCTACTTTGAAATCCTGCGACTGCTCACGAAGCTCCGCAGCCGAGACTAGCGTCGAAGGTGTGGGCGTGAAGCCGAGTTTTGGTGGAAGACGGCTGCAAGTGTGGGTTCTCGGGCCCTTCTTAGCGAGTACAATCCGGATACCGGGGTGTGGATCACTGACTAAAGCGTTTCAGCAAATCAAGCGTCGGTTATTCTGGGTGTTATCCCGCAGCGCCCTTGCCACTTATTCCCGGCTTCCGCTTTTCGGACGGCTGCGCTGTTCTGTTGGAGTCATTCGGAAAGGCGCCCTGGTCCTGGTGATTGATCGCAGCGACGGACGAGGGGTGTCGTTTCCTGGTGGCCTCGCTGTGCCTTGGGAGACAGCTGAGCAGGCGATGAAGAGGGAAGTCTTGGAAGAGACAGGGCTGCGCGTGAGACATTACACGCAGCTCTTCGAATATCGCAACTCAACTGAAGTTCCGGTGGTTCTCTCTGTGTTTGCAGTGGAAGCCGAGGGTGAGTTGAAGGATTCCTGGGAGGGATCTCCGTGCTGGTTGCCGTTTACCGAAATTCGCTCTCGTTTGCTCCCTAGCCAAAGAGAAATTGTAGACCGGCTGCTTTGAAGTTGCTTTCACATCTGAAATAAATCGCAGAAGGCGACTGAAAGACTCAAACGCCGAATCTTTCCGCGGCCCGCGCTTTTGCTTTGGCAGCTTCTTCTTCGCGGTTCCTCGCCGGAGCGTTGGTTTTCAGCGAATGAAGAAGACGCGTCGCAACGTCGGCGACCTCATTGATGGCGGCCGCGAACGCCATTTCGTTTGCATTCGATGGTTTGTTAAAACCGCTGATCTTTCGCACGAACTGGAGCGAAGCAGCTTGAATCTCCTCGGGAGTGACGGGCGGATCGAAATTGAAAAGGGTTTTGATATTCCTGCACATTCGCTTTTACCTCAAGCTCTCAGAATTCCGCGAAGGGGTGAAAGACGATGCTCTTCCACCACTCTATCTTAAACCGGATGCCTTTTGTGATGGCTCAACATCAGCCTGAAGAGCTGGAAAGGACTACGAAAGGATGGAATGCTCCTCTTATCCACAAGTGACGCGTGCGCTCATGAGACTTTAACGCGGAGTGTTGACGATGCAGTGCAGCGGTGGTACCGTTTTCGACATTCCGGAGGAATGACCCGTGATACCGATGGATTCGACAGGGGCTAACCTCGAGTCATGAAGGAGACTTGGCGATGGTTTGGGCCGGGTGATTCGGTTCCTCTCGATCACATCAAGCAAGCCGGTGCCAGCGGCATCGTCTCGGCGCTTCATCATCTCTACCGAGGAGAGCCCTGGCCGCTGGACGAGGTGCTTAAACGACGAGATGAGATTCACGCTGCAGGCTTCGTCTGGTCCGTGGTTGAAAGCATTCCGATCCACAATTCGATCAAACTTCGATCCGGACCTCATACACATTTCATCGATGCATGGAAGGACTCACTGACCGCGGTCGCGAAGGCCGGTGTGAAGGTCGTCTGCTACAACTTTATGCCGGTTGTGGATTGGACACGGACGGACTTGAAATGGCGTCTGCCAACGACCGGATACGCTCTGCGTTTTGATGTGGTAGATTTTGCCGCCTATGACCTCTTCATCCTTCGGCGTAAAGGCGCAGGAGGTGACTATTCCGAAGGCCGGACTCGATCGGCACGCGGCCGTTTCGATTCGATGTCGGAGGCACGCAAGAATGATCTCGAACAAACGATCATCGCCGGTCTCCCGGGCGCCGAGGCTTCGTACAACCGCGAGACGATTCGCGGGCTGATCGCGGAATACGAGGGCGCGACTCCTGCGGAACTGCGAAACAACCTGGTCGCATTCTTGCGTGAGGTTGTCCCGGTCGCAGAGGAGGTCGGAGTTCGGCTGGCAATACACCCCGACGACCCACCGTGGACGCTATTTAGCCTTCCGCGAGTGGTTTCAACCGCCGAGGACGTGAGGGCGATTTTCGCTGCACGCGATATCCCGGCAAATGGGCTTACGTTTTGTGTTGGATCATTCGGCGCGAGAGCAGATAACGACCTGCTGGCCATGGCTCACGAATTCGGTGCTCGCATTCACTACCTGCATCTTCGTCAAGTTACGCGAGAGCCGGATGGGTCGTTTCATGAAGCGGAACATCTGGCGGGCGGTTCGGATATGGTGGGCGTGATCCGCGCTATGATGCAAGAAGAAGCGCAGCGGCGGCGCTCGGGACGGCCCGATCATGAAATTCCAATGCGCCCCGACCACGGACACCTGCTGGCTGACGACGTCGGCAAGAGAGTAAATCCTGGCTATTCATTGGTCGGCAGGTTGAAAGGGTTGGCGGAACTGCGCGGCGTCGTGCGGGGTTTGAAGTATGCTTTTCCTGAGTTGTCCGAGTAAAGCGCGCAGTGAAGGTCCGAACTGAGGGTCCAAATTTCTATGAAAGAGTTTGCAGGACGGGTTGCATTGGTGACTGGTACCACAGGAATCGGACGCGCAATTGCGAAACGGTTTGCTGCCGGAGGCGCGCAAGTGATTGCGTGCGGCATTGACCCTCCGGGGAATCAAGAGTTAACTCGCGAGGCCGAGGAACTCAGCTTAACCCTGCTGGTCGAACACTGCGATGTGACCAACATCGACCGAGTGCGGGCAGTAATTGCGCAGGCGGTCAGTCGCCACGGCGGCCTCGACATCATCGTCAACGCGGCGGCGATTCATCCCTTCGGCACCGTCGTCGAAACCGACCTTGCAACTTGGAACCGCTGCATGATGGTGAATGTTGGCAGCATTTATCTTCTGGCGCACCTCGGTGTTCCAGAGATGAAAAAGCGCGGAGGCGGATCCATTATCAATCTGGCGTCGGTTCAGGGATACGCGTGCCAGCGCGGCGTTGCCGCGTATGCGACATCGAAAGGGGCGATTCACAGTTTGACGCGCGCTCTGGCGCTCGATCATGCCGCCGACAATATTCGCGTCAATTCGATCAGCCCGGGCTCGATCCGCACACCCATGCTGGCACGGTCCGCGGCACACTTCGCGCCGGACCTGCCGGCTGAAGACGCGTTCGCGCGATTCGGCGCAGCGCATCCGCTGCGACGTGTCGGCACCACTGAAGAGGTCGCTGAACTGGCGGCGTTTCTGGCGTCGGACAAGGCAGGATTCTGTACCGGCGGCGATTACCTCGTCGATGGCGGACTGCTCGCTGGCATCGGCGTGCAGTGAACTCTTCCGGAGCGCTCTTGCCGCAAACGATCTCGGCCAACCCAAGCGTACCGCGCAGGCGATGGCGAATTGCCTTTCTGCTAGCTTTCGGAGTCCTGGTCAATTTCTTCGACCGGATTAACTTGTCAGTTTCTCGCGACGCGCTTCATGACTCGTTCGGCTTATCGTTAGTTGCCTTTGGCTATCTCTCCAGCGCTTTCAGTTGGACTTATGCCTTGATGCAAATGCCCGCCGGACTGCTCCTGGATCGGCTCGGAGTGCGACGCGTTGGAAGAACCAGCGCGCTTCTATGGAGCATTTCCTCTTTCGCAGCGGCTCTAGCTCCGGGTCTGAGTTGGTTCTTCGGAGCACGCTTACTTCTGGGCGTGAGCGAATCGCCAACATTTCCGGCGAATGCTAAGGCCTTGGGATACTGGTTTACGAGAGAGGAACGAGGTCTGGCAACGGCGATCACTGACGCAGCGGCGAAATTCTCCAGCGCGATCGGAGTTCCTTTGATCGGCCTGCTGCTCTTCTATTTCGGTTGGCGCTGGAGTTTTGCCGCGACCGGCTTCATGAGCTTTCTTTATTTTGCGCTGTTCTGCATGATTTATCGTAATCCGAGCGAAGACAAAGGGCTGTCAGCTAGTGAGCTGCAATTCATTCTCAGCGGTGGAGCTCAACCGGAAGATCGGGCGAAAGCAGCAAAAGGCGCCTCGCTCGGCTATCTCTTAAGACAGCGAAAGGTCTACGGACTTGCCTTGGGATGGGGCGCCTACAACTATACTTTCTTCCTCCTGCTGACGTGGCTGCCGAGCTATCTTTCCGTTTCTCTTCATATGGATTTGTTCCACTCTGTTTTCTACACCAGCGTGCCGTGGTTGTTTGCCACGTTCACCGATCTTCTGGTAGGCGGATGGTTGGTGGACGCTCTCATCCAACGCGGTTGGGATGCAAACCGGGTTCGGCAATCCGTGATGGTAGTCGGAATGAGTTTCGGTCTCGCGATCTTCGGTGCCGCGAGCACGCGCAGTTCTGCAGCCGCGCTGGTCTGGATCAGTCTTGCCTTGGGGGGACTAGCCGCCGCGGCGCCGGTCGCATGGACGGTTCCATCTCTTATTGCGCCACGGGAAAGCGTCGGTACACTTGGAGGCGCGGTAAACTTTTGTGGCCAGATAGCGGCGATTTTAGCACCGATCGTAACCGGCTACATCGTCTCTGGAACGCACTCTTTCGCCGCCGCCTTCGTGACCGCAACTGTAATTCTGTTGCTGGGGATTGTAGGCTATATTTTCTTGTTGGGACGTATTGAGCCAATTCCAGAGCCGGGGAGAATTTTGTGAGAATCCGAATGCAGTATTTTCGAGAGATTTTCCGCTTGGCTAGTCTTCTTTTGGCTGCGATTTCGTTATCTGGGGTCGCTCATGCGGCGGGACCCGGGCAGCAGAAATATCTTGTCTACGTCGGCACCTACACCGACCACGGCAGCAAAGGAATCTATGTCTACCGCTTTGATTCTTCTACGGGCAAGATGACCTCGCTGGGCCTTGCCGCCGAAGCTACCGAACCGTCTTTTCTCGCGGTTGATTCGAGCGGACGATTTCTCTATGCAGTTAACGAGACCGAAACCTTCGACGGCCAGCCCACGGGCGCGGCGAGTGCATTTGCGATTCAACCTGACACTGGCAAGCTTTCTTTGTTAAACCAAGTCTCTTCGCGAGGCACGGATCCCGCTCACATCACTCTCGACCGTACAGGCAAGTACGCATTGGTTGCGAATTACACTTCCGGCAGCGTGGCTGTTTTCGCACTGCTGAAGGACGGACGCCTCGGCGAAGTTACATCGTTCGTGCAGCACAAAGGCTCCAGCGTAAATCCCGAGCGGCAAAAGGGGCCTCATGCCCACGCTATCGCGCTCTCGCCAGATAATCGCTTTGCGGTGGTAGCCGACCTCGGGCTCGATCAGTTGCTGGTTTATTCCTTCGACGCAGCGAAGGGAACACTCGGAGCGAAACCGCAAATCGTGAAAGCCAGTCCGGGCGCCGGCCCGCGGCATCTCGTGTTTAGCCCTGACGGCCGTTTTCTCTACATGCTTAATGAGATGCAGTCTTCAGTCGTAGCCTACTCGTATGATGCTGCTTCCAGCGCGGTACGTGAACTGCAGACCATCTCCTCGCTTCCAAAAAGATTTAGCGGCGAAAACACCACGGCTGAAATTGAACTCGATCCTTCGGGCAAATTCCTCTTTGCTTCGAACCGGGGAGATGACAGCATCGCCGTGTTTGCGATTGATTCGCACACCGGCATGTTGACGCACGTCGAGACCGATTCGACGGGCGGAAAGACTCCGCGCAACTTCGCAATCGATCCCACGGGTTCATGGCTCCTGGCGGCGAACCAGGATTCCGACCGCATTGTGGTTTTTCGCCTTGATCTGAAGACCGGCCATCTCAAGCCGACTGGAGACGTTGTTCAGTTACCATCACCCGTATGTTTGAAGTTCGTCGCGTTTCAATAGCGTTCTTTTCAAGGAATTGGCTGCTTCATCGCGCGATGCGAGCCGATCCCCCTCGCATTACGGCCTCGACTTCAGAGAGCGTTGCCATGCTTGTGTCCCCCGGCGTCGTCATCGCCAGCGCGCCATGGACCACCCCGCACTGAATCGACCATTGTGGGTCTTTGCCCGCAAGGAAACCGTAGATCACGCCCGAAGCGAATGAGTCTCCGCCGCCGACGCGGTCCATGATCTCCAGTGGCCGCTGCGGAACGTGAATGGCCTTTCCTTCATAAAGCGCGATTGCTCCCCAGTCATTGTTTGTCGCCGTGTGCGCGGTGCGCAACGTAGTTGCGATGAGCTTCAGGTTTGGGTAAAGCTCGGCGACGCGACGCAGCATCGATTCATAACTTGAAACCGGAAGCTGGCTGAAGTCGTCACCGACGTCTTCGATTGCGATCCCGAGTGTGGCTGAAAAATCTTCCTCGTTACCGAAAAGAACATCCACCGCTGATACCAGTTCGCGGTTCACATCCTGAGCCTTGGCCTTTCCACCAATGCCTTTCCAAAGCGACTCGCGATAGTTGAGGTCATAGGAAACTACAGTGCCCGAGGATCGGGCCGCCTCGATGGCTGCGTTCGCGACGGACGCGGACGAAGAAGAAAGCGCTGCGAAAATGCCTCCGGTGTGCAGCCAGCGTGAACCACTCACGGAGAAAATATGTTGCCAATCAAAATCGCTGGGCTGGCTGTTCGCGATCGCCGTGTTGCCCCGGTCTGAGCAACCGACTGCCGCGCGCACTCCGAATCCCCGCTCGGTGAAGTTCAGGCCGTTGCGCACAGTTCGACCAATTCCGTCATACGGCACCCAGCGAATGAGCGATGTGTCGACTCCCCCTTGCAGAATCAAATCCTCGAGCAACTGCCCAACCGGGTTCTTCGCAAAGGCTGTTATAACCGCCGTGCGCATGCCGAAACATCGCCTGAGTCCGCGGGCAACGTTGTATTCTCCGCCTCCTTCCCAGGCACGAAAAGTTCGAGCCGTATGGATACGCTCCTCGCCGGGATCAAGCCGTAACATGACTTCTCCGAGGCTGACGCAATCCCACTTACAGCTTTCCGCCGCTTTCAAAATGATCGAGTCCATGGCAGCATTCTAGCTGGTTCATTGTGGCTTGTTTAATTTCCGATGCGTGCGACTTCCAGGTTCGCGGAATGTCGCCGAGCGCAGGCGAATCACCGCAGCGTATAATCGCGCGGGAGAAAATCGAGAGCGACGTGAAGATCCTAAGATTAACGACCGCCGTGGTCGAGGGCAATTTCGATTGGACATTCGTTCGCCTTGAAACCGATGTAGGAATTCAAGGCCTCGGCGAGTGCTTCTTCGCTCCTGGGCTGACATCCATTTTGCGATCGCTAGAACCGCTGCTCGTCGGCGAAGACCCGCGCGATATCCGTCGTTTATTTCGCAAATTGCAGCTGGCAACGTCTGGCGCAGGTTCGATCGCGGGCATTATTTATAACGCGATCAGCGGCATCGAAGCTGCGCTCTGGGATGTGCTTGGCCAATCGCTCGGCGTGCCTATTTATCGTTTGCTGGGAGGAAAATTTCGAGACAAAGTTCGCATCTACGCCGATTGCCACGGCGGCGAAGCTCTCGAGTGCTTAGACGAAGTGATGCGTTCTCGCCCTGCGCGGTGGGAGACAAAAGGCGCGGCATATAAGCCAAGAGATTATTTTGGCGAGGCCAACGAAGATTCTCCTGCTTCACCCGATGACTATCGCCGCCAAGCTCTCGCGAAAAGAGCGGAAGGATTTACCGCCCTGAAATTCGATCTGGACGTTCCCGGCACGGAAGGCTCCGATCCTCACAATCGAGTGCTCAGTAATCGCGCCATCGATCACATGGTAAGTTTGATCGGCGCGGTTCACGACGCGGTGGGCAAAGATACCGATATCGCAGTTGATTGCCACTGGCGCTACAACGCCAGCGATGTTGTGAAAGTGGCGCGCGAACTCGAACCATTCCGTTTGTTGTGGCTGGAAGATCCGGTTCCCCCGAACAACATTGCCGCGCTAAAGGAAGTGAGTTCGAAGGTGTGCGTGCCCATCGCGACCGGAGAGAATCTTTACCTGTTTGAGGGTTTTCAGGAAATCATCGCGCAACATGTCCTGAGCATTGTTACTCCTGACCTTCAGAAAGTCGGAGGTTTGTCCGTCGCCCAAAGCATCGCCCAGTTTGCCGATGCGCACACTATGCCGGTCGCTCCGCACAATATCAGTAGTCCGATCGGAACCTTGGCTGCGGTCCACTTCTGCGCTGCGATCCCAAACTTTCTTGCGCTGGAGTTTCATGCCTCCGAAGTTCCTTTCTGGAGTGACTTAGTCGAAGGTCTGCCCAAGCCGCTTATTCAGAATGGATTCATTTCTACCCCGGAGAAACCCGGCCTCGGGGTTAAGCTGAATGAAGAGGTCGCACGCCGGTACGCACGCAAAGGTGAACCATTCTTTGAGTAAGCGGGAGTTTGCGCGTGACCCACTGAAAACTTTATGTCGATCGCGAAAGTAGAAGTGTTGGGAAAGATTGTCGCCTCCGGCTTAGTAGCCGTGATCCGGGCGGAAAACCCAGAGCAAGCTGCGCGTATCGCGGAAGCCTGCGCTCTGGGGGGCGTTGCTGCGATCGAAATCACTTTCACAGTACCGGGCGCAAGCGGTGCGATCGAGCATCTTGCGAAAAGAAACTTGGGCCAGATTTTGCTGGGAGCGGGTACGGTTCTCGATCCCGAAACTGCCCGCATCGCTATTCTCGCGGGAGCGCAATTTGTGGTCAGTCCTGCGCTGAACCCCGAAACCGCGCGTCTCTGCAATCGCTACCAGGTGCCTTACATGCCCGGCGCGGGAACGATTGGCGAAGTATTGGCAGCCATGGAGTGCGGCGCGGATATCGTAAAAGTCTTTCCAGGTGAAATTCTCGGTCCGGCCTTTGTCAAGGCGGTGAAGGGTCCGCTGCCCCAGGCATCGTTGATGCCAACTGGTGGCGTCAACCTCGACAATGTCGTTGAATGGATCAACGCCGGTTCGGTTGCCGTCGGAATCGGGGGCAATCTTACGGCAGGAGCAAAGACTGGTGATTTCGCTTCGATTACCCAGCTTGCCCGGCAGTTCGTCGAAAAAATCAAAGAGGCACGCGCGCAATGAAAATGAAGAAGTCTTGGAAGTCCGACGACGAACTCTTTACCACCGTACAGCGCGAACTGTTCACCTGCGTCGTCGGTGATGTGATGGACAAGTTAGGCCTTCAGCACCAATTTCTCCCGCCGCAGATTCAGGCGCTTTGGCAAGATATGGTGGTGATCGGCCGCGCGATGCCGGTGCTCTCGGTCGATGTGTTCGCCGAACAAATCGCCGGCAGCGCGAGCAAATTAATGGAAAAATCGTTTGGCCTGATGCTGGAAGCCCTCGACGATCTCCGTACCAACGAAGTCTATGTCAACACCGGCTCCTCGCCACGAAACGCGCTCTGGGGAGAACTCATGAGCACCAGAGCCCGCAAACTGGGCAGCCGCGGCGCGGTGTTGAATGGCTACGTGCGGGATACCAAAGCGATTCTGAATATGGGGTTTCCAACATTCGGTTTTGGCTCCTACGGGCAAGACGCAGCCCCGCGTTACAAGGTGGTCGACTTCCGCATACCGGTTGAGATTGGATCAGTCCGCATCCTTCCAGGGGATATTATCTTCGGCGACATTGATGGGGTCTTGGTGGTTCCAGCCAAAGCCGAGGCTGAGGTTTTCACGCGTGCGCTCGAAAAAGCTCGCGGCGAGAAGCTGGTACGGAAAGCGATCGAAGAAGGAAGCAGTGCGGTCAAAGCCTTTGAGAAGTACGGAATCATGTAGAGAAAAAATGGGGATCGCGAATTGAGCGCTAACGTACCTTCTCGTACGGAACAGATACGAAGCTTTCTCGAGCGACATGATTTGCGGGCCTGGATTGCATGGAGGCCCGACGAACTTCTCATGCTATCGAGGTATTTTCCTTTCTGGGGCGCTTCGTTGCTGATTTGTTTCGCGGATGCGGAGCCCATCCTTTTCGTTCCACAGATCGAACCAAGAGACCACATTCCAGCAGGGTTGAGGGTGCAAGAATATCCTTGGGGCGACCTCAAATGCTCGGACCCTTATTCTGTTCTCGTATCGGCGGTAGGCGCCGAACTGCGGAAGGCGGGAGCAAACAGCGAACAGGTTGGAGTGAGTTTCAGTGTTGCGAGAACCTCTCTGCCGATTCAAGCGGCCGAACAGATTCCGATTCCTGAAGGTTTCGCGGGGCAGCTATCCGCGTTTTCCGCAAAGCCTGATGCCAAGCGCCAGGCGGCGTTTGCAGATCTCTATTTAAGAAAGACCGCAGAAGAAATCGACGCAATCCGGCGAGCAAATCGAGTTGCGAATGTTGGCTTACAAGCTTTTTTTGAGAATTTGCAACCCGGAATCGCTGAAACAGAGGTCGCGGCGGCAGTGGAGTCGGCCATTTATCGGCAAATTGGCATAGACGGTATATTTCACTCCCGAGGGTGGGCCATGGTTCAAGCCGGGCCCAACAGTGCCCTTGCAGGACAATTCAATCGCTCGACTGCTCGGCGTTTAGAAAATGGCGATCTGGTCCTGATTGAGTTGGCAACTTGCGTCAATGGCTATTGGAGCGACCTCACACGCACCGCCCCAGTTGGTTCCCCGAAGCCGGAAGTCGAGCAGATTCTCGATGTTGCTACGAAGGCGCAGCAGGCCGCTGTCGACGGAATACGTCCCGGCGTTACGGCGAACCATATTGATGCCTTGGCGCGAGATATTATCGCAGCCAAGGGGCTCTCGTCTTTCTTTACCCACCACACAGGCCACCACGTTGGCTTCCGCTATCACGATCCAGGATTCTTGATCCTTCCTGGAGAATCCTCTAAGCTCGAGCCCGGCATGGTGCTTACAATCGAGCCCGGAGTGTATGTTCCCGAACGCGGCGGCGGCGCGCGGATCGAAGATAACGTGCTGGTCACGGAATCCGGTCACGAAATACTTTCGAGAATTGAAGGATCAAGCGGCCGACGCTAAACGATTATGATCAGCATTGATCTCTCTGGCAAAACGATTCTGATCACTGGGGCGCTGGGCGCAATTGCCGAGCACATGGTGCGAAGGCTGGTCGAAAGCGGCGCGACGCTAGTGCTCACTGACATAAAGGCCGATGAAGAAGCGAAGCGTACTCTCGGTGATTGGAAGATTTCGCCTTCGTCTTATTTGTATCTCTCCGCCGACATTGCCGAGTCCAACCAGGTAGAAAGCTTGGTCAGCGCGGCTTTCGAAAAGTTCCCAGGCATGGATACAGTCATAGGCCATGCCGGAGGCTGTGGATTGCATCCCTTCGCCACGACGTCGGCGGTAGAGTATGAACGCATCTTCCGCTTCAACTATTTCGCGCAAACTTATCTGGCGCGATCCGTGCTTGCGCGATGGACGCAGCGAAACATCCCTGGTCACCTGATTTTTACATCGTCGTACGTTGCTCGAATGCCTCACTCGCAAATCCCTGCATACGCGTCGGCCAAAGCGGCGCTGGAAAACTTCGCGCGCAGTCTGGCCCTCGAATATGCGGGGACTGGTATTCGAGTGAATGTAGTTTCGCCGGGGAACGTTGCGGCCGGGAGTTCGCTGAAGGTTTTCGAGGAAGACCCCGCATACCGGGAATTCGTATTGCGCGTTTCGCTAGGCAGACGAAACAGCCCGGAGTCAATCGCGGACGCATTTGTTTTCCTTTGTTCGCCGCTGGCCAACGAGATCAACGGACAAATTCTCAGTCCTGATTACGGCGGAGGCATCGGAAATCGCCTATGAAAATTGGCCTCGGCCTCTATCGTCACATGCTGGCCCGCGAGTATTACGATTTCGCGCGCCAGGCAGGCTGTACGCACGTCGTGGTTCATCTGGTCGATTATTTCAACCAGGGTCCTTCGAATCCACGTAACAATCAGCCCACCGGCTCGAAATACGAACCCTGGGGAGTGGCTGGCGATCCCGATCAACTTTGGACAACAAGAGAACTCAAGACCCTTCGCGCCGAAATTGAAGACGCCGGCCTGACCCTGGCGGCGATCGAAAACCTCGATCCCGCGCACTGGTATGACATTCTTCTCGATGGTCCGCAGCGCGCGCAACAGATCGAGAAAGTGAAGACCATCATTCGCCGCCTTGGTGAAGCGGGCATTCCGGTTCTCGGCTACAACTTCAGTTTGGCGGGCGTCTGCGGCCGCGTGACCGCGCCGCTGGGTCGCGGCCACGCAATCACCCTCGGCATGGACGGTCCCGCCGAAGATGTACCGATTCCAAACGGCATGGTATGGAACATGGTCTACGACCGCAACGCGGCGGCCGGCACCCTGCCCCCGATTTCGCACGAAGAAGTCTGGCGGCGGCTGCAAAGCTTTCTGGAGGACGTGATTCCCGTGGCCGAGCAGTCGGGCGTGCAGCTCGCCGCCCATCCAGACGATCCTCCCATGTCCACCATGCGACAGCAACCGCGTCTGGTCTACCAGCCGCACATGTATCAGAGATTGATTGATCTGGCCCCCAGCCGCGCCAATGCGCTCGAACTATGCGTCGGAACTCTGGCCGAGATGACCGAAGGCAATATTTACGACGCGGTGGATCAATACAGCAAACAAGGCAGGATCGCATATATCCATCTACGCAATGTGGTGGGCAAAGTGCCGCACTACCGTGAGACTTTCATCGACGAAGGCGATGTAGACATGATTCGCATTCTCGCCATCCTCCAGCGCAACCACTTCGATGGCGTCCTAATCCCTGATCACACGCCGCAAATGACGTGTGCAGCGCCCTGGCATGCAGGAATGGCCCACACCCTCGGCTTCATGCTGGCGGCAAAGGCCGTCGTAGAATCTCCTCAACGAAGTGACGCTGAAATAGCGTCCAAAGGCAATTGAACTGAACCCTGCATCCAGTCAAGCGCATTCCCGTGCTCCTTTAATCATCGCAGCCAGTGTCGCCACGCTTGGCGGTTTTCTGTTCGGATACGACAACATTGTGATCAGCGGCGCGATCGGATTCTTGAGCCAGTTGTTTCACCTGGACGCGGCCGGCGTGGGCTGGGCCGCTGGCTGCGCGTTGATTGGATGCATTGCCGGCTGCGTTGTGGCCGGAAGCGTTGCCGACTATCTAGGGAAGAAAAAGGGTCTCGCATTGTGTGCCCTTTGTTTTGCTCTGTCCTCCATCGGCATGATGTTTGCCGCCGATCTCCATCAGTTTGTTTTTTGGCGGTTGATTGGAGGTCTGGGCATAGGCGCTGCGTCGGTGATCTCGCCGAACTACATTGCCGAGATTGCTCCCACGCGGGTTCGTGGGCGCTGCGTAACTCTCTACCAGCTTGGCATCGTCGTCGGAATTCTCGCCGCCGTCTTTGTCAACATGCTCATTCAACGCATGGGCGATGAAGCCTGGAACATTTCCACTGGCTGGCGCTGGATGTTCCTCGCGGGTGTCGTGCCCGCGATTCTGTTCGGATTAATGATCTTGCCCGCGGTCGAAAGCCCACGCTGGCTGATGAAAATGGGGCGGCGGAATCAGGCGATCGAAGTCCTTGCCAAGATCAACGGCGCTGACGCCGCACGGCGCGAGGCTGCAGAGATCGAGAACTCGCTGGCCGTTGAAGAAGGTCACATTTCCGAACTCTTCACCACCTTCCGTCGCCCGCTGCTGCTCGGCATTATGCTCGCAGGGTTGCAGCAGATCAGTGGAATTACGCCGCTCTTTTCGTTTCTGCCCGAGATTTTTCGTTCCGCCGGAACCGCAACCAGCGCCGCATTTTTCCAGTCGGTATTGGTTAGCCTGATCAATCTCTTATTCACCCTGTTTGCACTCTGGCTCGTCGATCGCGCCGGACGCAAGACTCTGATTCTCACCGGTACCACGGTGCAATTCATCTCATTTGCGTTGGTCGGGTGGTTTTATCACATTCACGGCAGTGGCCTCGCAGTTTTGATTTTTGTGATGAGCTTCGTGGCCGGCCATGCCTTCGGCAATGGAGTCGCCTGCTGGGTCATCATCTCGGAGATCTATCCGACTAAGGTGCGCGGGCGCGGCATGTCGATCGCAACGACCGCGCTCTGGCTAGTCGGGTATCTGGGGAACCAACTGTTTCCCATCATGCAAAAGTATTTGGGTTCGGATGGTACTTTCTGGCTTTTCAGCGCGGGCGCGTTGCTCACCATCGTTCTGGTTAGCTGGTTGGTTCCCGAAACCAAAGGCCGATCGCTCGAAGAGATCACGAAATTGTGGACCGAAGAAAAGTCCACAGCTTTGCGTCCGCAAGGCTCATGAACGCTGCGTCCCATTCTCTGGAAGAACTCTGAGTTGTCATGCTTGGCCTAAGAGACAACTTGTCCCATTCCGTGGGCAACCCGCCGATTAGTTTTATGTTTCAAGCAGTTACCTCATGTCCCACCAAAGTTCGCAGGACAATCTGTCCTCCTCCCACCCGCCTCTAAGTCAAGTTAAGTAATTTAAAAATAAGGTACTTAACAAGGCCAGCTTTGGTATTCGGCCTGCATCCTACCAGTCCGAGGAAGACTCAACCTGTGAGGAGCTTTTAAGTGCCCAAAAAGAATATCGAATGGCTAGCACTGTTTATGTTTCTGGTCTACGAAGCGGTCCAAATTATTCCCCCAGGCGTTTTCAACCATGCTTTTTCAGCCCTGGCGTCAGCAGTTTGGGGCAGCTAACAAAATGACAAGCCACGGGCGTAATTGGAGCGACCCATCAATGAAGCCATTAAGACGATCTACCGAGAAATGGAAGGGAATCCGGAAGGCGCTTTTAGCGCTTGCGATTCCGGCTCTCTTCACAACCACCAGCTTAGCGCTGTCGCCGTCACAATCTCTCGACCAGGCGTTCAGCGTGACGCATCATGCCGGCAAGATTGCCAAAGACATCGACCGTCGCCACCCGAATAATCGGATTGACGTAATCGTGCAGTTCACGGTCACGCCCACCGCTGCGCACTACAAGAGAATGTCGGCTCGCGGCGCCACGGTAAAAACCAAACTGCACAGCATCAAGGCTGCTGCTTTCACTCTTCCCGTCTCCGCTCTCGCCCAGCTCGAGAAAGATCCTGACATCGTGTACGTCTCACCGGACCGCACGGTCAGTCTGAAGAATAACTACGAGAGTTTCGCTTCGGCAGTCGAAGCGGACGTAGCGGAGCAGCAGTATGGGCTCGACGGTACCGGAATCGGAGTGGCGGTAATTGATAGTGGCGTCGCCGATCACGTTGATTTTCACAACGCGAGCGGAACCCGTGTGGTTCATAGCGAAAGCTTTGTCGCAGGAAACACGTCTACCGTCGACGCCTATGGACACGGCACTCACGTCAGCGGGATCATCGGCGGAAACGGCGCTGCATCTGGCGCGGGCAGCGGCTACGCTGAGCAGATCGTCGGCATGGCTCCAAATGTTAACATCATCAATCTTCGCGTACTTGATCAAAATGGCGCAGGCACTGACAGCCAGGTGATCGCCGCCATTCAGCGAGCCATCGCGCTCAAGACTCAATACAACATCCGCGTCATCAATCTTTCGCTGGGCCGACCGGTATTTGAAAGTTACACGGTCGATCCTCTGGACCAAGCGGTCGAACAAGCCTGGGCCGCGGGCATCGTCGTCGTAGTCGCTGCCGGAAACGACGGCCGAGACAATTCAATGGGTACCGACGGTTTCGCCACCATCGGTTCACCCGGCAACGATCCTGCAGTCATCACGGTGGGCGCGACCAGAACCATGGGAACTCCTACGCGAAATGACGATGCGATCGCCAGCTACAGCTCAAAGGGCCCGACCTTACTCGACCACATCGTGAAACCGGATATCGTCGCTCCGGGGAACCGCATTGGTTCTTTGATTGTTAAGAACAGCACGCTCGACGTCGAATTTCCGACTCTCGAAATCGCTCCGACAGGCACCTGCACCGGAACCTGCGCTACCAAGTATTTTCGGCTGAGTGGAACCAGCATGGCGACGCCTGTGATAAGCGGCGCCGTCGCGCTCATGCTGCAACAGCAACCAACCCTCACTCCGGACACAGTGAAGGCTCGTATCATGAAAACGGCATGGAAGGGATTTGGCCAGTATTGCAAGTCGTTCGACGTCTACAACAACGAATACGACAACCAATACGATCTCTTCACCTACGGCGCCGGATATCTCGACATTAACGCAGCGTTAGGCGACACCGACGTCGCTAATGGCGTGGCTCTTTCGCCAACGGCAAGTTACAACGCCGCGAACAACACCGTGACCATCGTCAATACCAGTTCCGTGACTTGGGGCACCTCCGTGGTTTGGGGCAACTCAATCGTCTGGGGCACGTCTGTGGTCTGGGGCAACTCGGTATTGAGCGCGAGCTCGGTGGTTTGGGGAAACTCCGTAGTCTGGGGCAATACCGTGGACACCGGCTTTAGCGTGGTCTGGGGTAACAGTATTGTCTGGGGCAGTTCCACAGCAACTGCGGCCTACAGCGATGGCCAGGACGGAGAAAACTAACCATGACACTCCTCTCGACAAAAAGCAAAATACTTGTCGGGTTTGTGGTTGTCTTCGGCATCGGGATTCTGCTGCAAGTGCTGCTGACATGGGAACACCCGGCATACACGCGCTTCGCAGGGACTTTGCTGGTCGCCCTCTTCGCCGCGCGGCTGAAAGTTTCGCTGCCGCGGATCACAGGATCGATGTCGGTGAATCTGCCGTTCATCCTTCTGGCACTCAGCGAACTCAGCCTGGCCGAGGCGCTTCTGATTACGGCCGCATCGACCTTCGTGCAATGCTGTTGGTCGGAAAGCGGTCAGCAGAGGCCGATCAAGACCATGTTTAACCTGAGCGTCACTCTGATGGCAGCTTACGCCGCATGGCTCACCATGCAAGTGACAGCGCCGAATTCAGGGCTTGGTCTCGCCTTGGGAGGATTGGCCTACCTGCTGGTCAACACCGTCCCCGTCGCGGCCATTATCTCGCTCACGGAAGGTGGCCATTTGTTCCGAACCTGGAAACAAATTCTCCAACTCACGTTTCCTTATTTCGTCCTGGCCGCAGGCGTTGCAGGCCTGGCCAAGCTGGCCACGCATGCTTTCGACTGGTACATCCCACTGCTTATCTTACCGCTGATGTTTCTCGTGCAACGCTCGTTTAGGCTCTACTTCCAAACCCTGCGTGACACGGCTGGGCCGCAGCCGCCTTACGCCATGGCTGCTGCCGCTGGACGTAGCTGATCTAAAGCGATCGAATGCGGATTGAAATTGCCGGCCAGAAGATGGAATCTGGCCGGTCTTTTTTCATCGCAGTCAACTCAGAGTAGTTCAATCAAGAAATGGTGGTCCGATTTTAATATGGTTCCGAGGGGTGGGCCAGTCTTACGAATGCCCGATGACGAGCGACACAAATCTGCTCCGACGAAACGCACGAAATCGGGGTATGATTTCCTAGAGAAAGAGAGAACGCCCGGATGAAGAAAAAACTTACCGCCCAACAGAAGCGTACCGTGGATCGACGCCGGGAACACAACCGGAAACACACCTTGCTGCGCCGGGAATGTTACAAATGGCTGAGGAAAAACCTGCCTGATGTTTATGCAAAGTTGAGAAAGAAAGCGGGGCTCGCGCAAACCGGCCGCCCTAAAGGCTAATCGCGTCTCGTCCTGGCTCCTGTAGTCATTACAGCGCAAAGGATCCATGCGCTATTTGTATCGCATGGATCCTTTGCACAACGAACGTAGGCAAGTGCCGAGTTGTCCGCCACAACCCTACTGCACAGTGATGTTCACCGCCTTCGAAGGGATACCATTCGCAATTACTACGAGCGTACTTGCACCTGTTTCCATCCCTGCGGGCACATCAAAGTTGGTCGAAACCTTGGTTTTGCCGGTCGCAACTCCCATAGTGCTGTGGCCGTGCGTCTTGGCATAGAAAACATGACCGCTGGATTGATTTGTGATTCGCACCAGGGGATAGTTCGTCGCGGTTGTAAACTCGTCTCCAAATGAAGCGGCTTGCGATAAACCGTTGAACTGCTGTCCGGAGATCTTGTAAGTAGATCCTCGGGTCACCGTAGCCGGAACCGATGTAATTTTCGGCGCCCAGGAACTCTTATACGTTCCCGTCGAAGTGTAGGCGTAAGACCCGGCGACGAGCACTTGTCCCGTGGGCAGATCAATTAAACTGCCGAAGCCTACGGTTGTCGCGGTTAATTTCGATCCGTTGAACTCATACATCTGTCCGGAATCGCCCAGCACCAAAACGTTTCCATTCGGTAGCAGCGCGGCAAAAGAATCGCCGGCCTGATCGCCATTCGGGAAGTCAGGTCCCGCAGCCCATTTCCCTGAGCTGTAAACCGCAGTGTGTCCAGTGGAGTCGCCAAGGTGCAGAGCGCCAGTTGCAAAGACTGAGCCGTCAGGACGCAGGATCCCCGGCCCGGTTTCTCCCGGAGGACAATATGTGTACTGGTTATGGCTCCCGTATTTCAGGCAACCCTCTTCCGGAGGTCCCATTAAGTTCGCCACCGTGGTGCCCGCGGTCGCCCAGGTTTGCGAGCTGGGCGTATAGATCTCCGAGTTTGGAGAGTGCTTCACGTCCCAAGTGAGCACCGTGCCGTCCGGCAACAGCGTCCAACCTTCTTCGGCATTGAAATCGCTCTTGCCTGTCGTGCCCGCGGCCGTCCACTTGAGAGTAGAGGGATCGAGCACCGCCGCCTGCTTCGTGGTCTTGCGTCCGAGCAGCACCTCGCCATTTGGCAGTACCACGGCCGGCGAGTCTCCAATGTCATACCATCCCTTTGGCGGCGCTACCATGGTCCACTTATTCGTCGCGGGATCGTAAACCGCGCTTTGATTAGTGAGGGTAAATTCTCCGCCGCAATCACTGTATTCGCCCCCAAGCAGCAGAAATCTGCCGTCAGCCAACACCACTCCAGAAGCGGCGTAGGGAGCGTACCCGGAGGGCAGGCTAGCGGCTTGCTTCCAGGTTCCATTGACGTAGCTGCCAGATTGGTCGGGCGTGAGCCTCCACCAATCCGAGCAGGTACCACCCTGCACCATCACCGTGCCATCGGTTAACTGATATTCCATAAAGGCGCCGTTGGGCGCTGGATTCTTGAGTTGCGTCAACTTCTGCGCTAGCGAAACACCAGGAAGCGCAAACAGAAGTACGGTTACCGCGAAACATAGTTTCTTGGACAAGGTAGTTCCCCTTATTCGATAAGTTCTGCAAAGCCGGGAGAGGAAGTGCAGGCCCGCAATGCTAGCACACTCGTGCTGCGGGTAAGCACGAAAATCAGATCGAAGTAATAGAAAAAAACAAAAACGAAGCGCGGTAGTAATTGTTTTCTTCGTGTACATTGTGACGGCGCGCACCAACCACTTGATTTCGATGACGTAGTTTTCAGCTATTCCGCAAACATTTGCACCTTCGGTCAGCGCTCCCTGAAAAAGCTGAGCCATTGTTATTGAACTGCTGCGTCATCCGTGATTAGCTGGATCGAACGCGGTCCTGGTTGTGCAGGGAAGATTATGTCGAAATCCTTTGGATGCTTTTTCTCGCGTGTGACGGCGGCGCTGATTGGGCTTTGCATCGCGAGCGCGTTTGCGGCTGATCCAGGGAAACCCCACTATGTGATGACCAATGACGATGTCCCGCCACAAAATGAGACGAGTGTTACGTTCTACACCGTGAATGCAAACGGTCTGCTGACCATGAAAGAGAAAGTGCTCACTGGCGGCATCGGCATCGCCGGCGGCTACTTCGCCGCAAACCGAGTGAACGTTCTCGATAGCGGGAATGCAGAGTGCGTCTACGCTTCTCAGGCCACAAGCGGGGATATCGTTGGAATCGTCGTGCGCACTCTAACCGTTGGTGGCAGCGCGAGGGGTTCGACCAAAGATGGCGGTAGAACCAACGGCATCGGCCTTGCCATGAACGCCCAATACCTCTACGCCAGTTTCACTGACTCGAACACCATCGGAACCTTTCAGGTTTTGCCTGGCTGCAAAATCAAGTTCATTGCCGATATCAAGGTCGCCGGCCTGCAAGGCGGCGTGATCGATGGAATGGCCCTCCACGGCAACATGCTGGTTGTGACCTACGGCGATGGCTCGATCGAGTCTTTCAACATTTCGGCGGGCGTGCCCGTATCGAACGATGATGAACAGAATTCCACTGGCTCGCGCGGCGGCAATACTTACCCCAGCGCAGTCGACATCACCCAGGACGGCCATTACGCCATCTTCGGCGATACCTCGCCGCTCACGGTAGTCGAAGTTTCCGATATTTCCTCCGGCAAGTTGACTCCGACCGTGGTCTATCATCTGGGCAGCGGGATTAACTCCAGTAACATTCTGCTCAGTCCGGATGAGACGCTTCTTTACATCAGCAACAATCAGGGAGACACGATCACCGCCGCTTTTTTCGACAAGAGCACTGGCAAACTTTCAAAGGGATGCACTTCGAACGGCCTCAAAGGCTATGTGAAAGACTGGTCGTATCTCGGAGCGCTGGCTTTGGAAAAAACCACGGGGACTGGTGGTGTCGTATATGTCGCTGAGTTTGGCGCGCCGTCGTCGATCGCGGAGATTGTGGTTACTTCGGCTGCCGAAAAATGCACCCTGACTGAATCTTCCAAATCGCCCGTCGGAGATCCAAACAGTCCGGGCTTAATATCGATCGGAGCTTTTCCGCCTCGCCCCTTCTAGCTGCTAAGGATTGTCATCCCGAGGGACCTGCTTTTTCGCGCACGCCACGCATCATCGCGGAGCCGGCGAGTTCTGACTTACTGACTGATGCTCTTTGATCCAGTCATTGGCCTGTTGCTCCGCCGCTGCGATTTGCGCGTGCGTCATCCGCGACGCGAGAACCGAAACGCGGTACTTACTGGCCTCGTCACCACCTGCCTGTGCCAGCACCGACCAGAAGTAGGCTTTGACCAGATCCTGCGGCACGCCTCGTCCCGCCCAATAATACGCACCCAGCGTTGCCTGCGAAACCACGTGTCCTTGTTCGGCTGCCATCGTGAACCATCGCACGGCTTCTGCATAGTCCTGAGGAAAATCTTCCCCGGTCGCGTAGTGAGCTCCCATCGAAAACTGGGCTGCGGGATCGCCCTGCTCGGCCAACTTGCGCAAGCCCTCCACGCCTCCGACCGCGACCGGCGCGGGCGGATTGGCTGAAGCTTTTGGCAATGGCTGCGACGCGGAAGCGGAGGTGCCCTTAGCGAAGTTCGCGAAATCGCGTGGCGAAATCACCCAGGACGCGGCGAACAATACCGTGACTGTGGCGGCGGCCAGAAGAATCTTGCGAGAGCGGGAAAAATAGGGACGGGGCAAGTCTGCCGAAGTCTCGACCGGAAATTCATCGTCGACGCTGGACACCGGCGCCGGAACGAAACCAACTTTCGAAGCGGAATGCGATGCAGATATTCTTTCTGAGAATACATCTTCCGCAGAGCCATGCTCCGTTGAACTCTGCGCTTTGGAGTTCTGTTCAGCTGTACTACTTTCCATTGCACTCGACTCCGGCGCACCAGCGCGATGGACCGCGATGGAAATTATTCCCGCCAGACGTTTAAGCGCGAGTGGGTCATTGGTGCTGAACGCATACGGTTCAGGCGCGAGCACTTCCAGAAGCCCGATGACGGCATCGTCCCAGCGAACCGGAACCGCGATCATCGAACGAATGCCAAGCATTCGGCAGCTCTCACGATCCACGTAAGGATCGGTTTCGGAATCGTCACAGCGCAGCAACTGGCCGCTGCGCACGCACTCTCCGGAAAAACCTGTGCCAATGCTGAACCGTGCCCCCGGCCCAGGAGCGTCCTGGCCTGCGCTAGCGCGGCAAATCATGCTTGCGCCTTCAGTCAGAGCAATCGCCGCACCCGTTGCACGAGTGAAAGTCTGTGCTCTCTTCGCCAGCAGTTGCAAAGCTCCATCAAGGTCGGAGCCGAGCGCATCGACTTCGCGCTTGACCGCAGCCAAAGCCGTCAGAATGGAGGTATAGTCGGCCGGAGCCGTGGGCTCGAGCTCTTGCCGCATCCAATTGAACAGCGCACTGTTTTCCGACTGCCTCTCAAGCACGCTCTGGGGCGCGACTGCGGCGAACTGATTCGCGAACAGGGCATTCTCCGCCAACTGAGTTGCCGACGAATTTACGGATGAACTTACCGATGAACTTACCGATGAACTTGCCGATGAACTTGCCGATAAAAGATCAGCCCGGTAATTCACGCACGCGACCATCACGTTTACGAAGAGCCATTCCTTCAACTGGCGAAGAGCGTCGGCCGGCATCTGCGGGAAGCTGATTCCTACGCGCCCCGTTCCGTCGCACCAGATGACCTCGCCCGTAGTGTGAATGCAAGCTCGGGTCGCAGTCAGATCAAGACACAGATTCACGCTCCGCTGCACCTCGAGCGGAAACGAAGTCTGAATGGCCATGCCCGCTTCGCTGATGTCGACGATCTCGCTGAGGTCGAGGATCTGGCCACTAGAACTTCCATTCAGGCTGGCATATGCGGGGGTATGCACCTTCTGCCGTACCCGCTGTCGGCGAGTCCGCAAGGAAGGCGGCAGTTCCCGCCCAGCCTCCGCCGGATTGGACCCAAGGGTCTCCATGGCAAATCCGGGATACATCTTACCCCAGCTTGGCAATCTTTTATAGGACCAATGAACATTGGGGTGCCCAGCCAATCGTGGTCATCCTGAAGGACCGCGTTTCTCTTTCAGGCCGACCGCCGCTGACTTACCGGCTGGATGCTCGACAGGCGTGAAATGGCGGCGACCATCAGGCTGGAGAGCAGTTGCATGGTGGCCACGTCGCGTTGGTCGAACGCGTGAGGAGCACCGGAGAGAACTTCGAAAACTCCCAGTGTTCTCCGGAAATGGCGCAGCGGTGCGGCCAGAATCGAGCGGGCGCCGAGGCGGCGGCAACTGGCAAGATCGACAAGCGGATTTCGCTCGGCATCGTGGCACAGCACCACCTCCCCGGTGCGAACACAATCGGCTGAGATTCCGGAGTCGGTCTGCAGGCGAACGCCGAGATCCGGCGCAGTGCGTCCGGTGCGGGCGCGGCAAATGATTTCGTCTCCGTGGCGCAAGGCGATGGCTGCCCCGGTGGCTCCGGTCAACGCCTGGGCGCGTTCGGCAATTACGCTGATCGCCGGTTCCAAGTCAATTTCGCCCGGACGAATATTCAGTTCGTTGCTGGAAACGTGCACCATGCTTTGCGCCGGCTGCGAACCCATGGCGCGAGCGTGGTTCCGCGAGGGAGCGAGCGTCGCGAACGAAGCGGGTGCGCGGTTTTCTGAAGCAGTCGTGGGCACGGTGCGAAGCAACTCGCGCACCAGGCGATCCAATTCGGCGTCCGCGATCAGATGAGCAGTTTGCTGTCCCTGTAAAGATCCCCCCAGCACGCGCGAAAGACTCAGCACGGCTCTGCTGCCGCAAGCCATGCAATACGGGGTGTTGTTCTTGCTGATCAACTCACATTCAACGCAAAACACAGCGGTCTGCAGGGTGAGAAAGCTGATGTCCTGCCCGGTGAGCTTTTCTGCCATCTTTTGGATTTCCTCACGAGAGTTTTTTATTGGCGAGCGAATGGAGAAAACTACATGGGAGCTTCGCGATCTAGAAGTGACCGGGCTGGTTCCGGGCTGTGGATAAACGTTGAGACAGATTAGCTAGCTCGGGCTGCTGCAACTAATCCGGAATCTCGCTCAGCCGCCGGAGTCGCTTCCAGCGCGGGCTTCGAGGCGCGATCAAGGGCATCGGCCAAAGCCACCGGAAAAACCGAAGTGAGCAGGTTGATGTCGAACTGCAATTCGCGGTCCGTATAAAGACGGTAGATAGTCATCGAGCCCCAGCGAACACTTCCGGTAGTCACGAGGTCGAGAGTCAGAGACCAGGCGCTGGTTAGCTCCTGGGCAAAACGGCTGCCTGGCTTGGTCCAGCGCAGACACGGAGTTTCCCCCCAGCGCGAGATGAGATGCAATCCGTAGATTGTCGGTAGTTCGGCGGATTGCGAACGCAATCGCAAATCAAAGGCATCGAAATCGTTGCCCGCAAGCGCAGCCACCAGGATGCGGCAAAGTTGCCGATAATCGCTGGTGACTTTTAATTCCTCGGTGGCGCGGCGGATGGCCAGATTGTTGATAAAAATCTGCCGCTCGATGGTACGCTGCGCCACCCGGCGCAGTTCGCCGAACTCCATATAGCCGAGATGCTGCACCCCGATCCATATTCCGGTCCCAAGTACAGCCAGGACCAGCCCCAACATGTCCCCCCTTGGCCATAGCAGGAAAAGGCTGAGCAAGGCAAATAAAGCGGAGACCGCGTAAAGCGTGATCACAACCTGCCGGTGGGACAAACCGCGTTGCAAAAGCTTGTGATGAATGTGCTCGCGGTCGGCGGTGAAGACTGGCCGTCCGCCAAGAACGCGGCGGATAATGGAGAGAGCCGTTTCCAGAATGGGCAGCCCGAAAGACACAACGGGGATGGCTACCGCGACAAGTGTGGGAGCCTTCTGCGCGCCTTGCAAAGCAAGCGCACTTAACATGAATCCGATGAAAAGGCTTCCGCAGTCTCCTAGGAAAATGGTCGCGGGGCTGAAATTAAAACGGAGGAAGCCGAGAATCGATCCGGCCAGGGCCAGAGCCATAAGCGAAACTAGGCCCGAACCGGAAACCAGCGCCACCGCGAATACGACCATGGTAGAAAAAAGAGCGGATCCCGCCGCCAATCCGTCAAGTCCATCAATGAGGTTGAAGGCATTGGTGATGGCGACGACCCACAGCACGGTAAGAGGAAGGCCAACGAACCAGGAAAAATGGTGACTGCCGAAAAGTACAGGCAGGTCAAGGATGCGAAAGCCGCCCGCAAACAACATTGCTCCCGCCACAGCCTGAACTGCAACTTTTACGTAAGGGCTCAGGGAGTGAATGTCATCGTAAATGCCGAGCGCAAAGATCAAACAACCGGGGAGTAGGATCGTGAGCAACGTTTTGATTGAGAACCCGGAGCCGTTTGCGACGTGGTGCCAAATGGCCGGGAACGCGACGGCGAAAGTCAGGAGAAAAGAAAGAAAAATCGCGACCCCGCCAAACCGGGGAAGGGGACGGTTATGCAGGTGCCGATCCAGAGCTGGCGCTGCGACCCAACCGCGCGCGGTCGCGAGGTCGCGTACGAACTTGGTCAAAATAAAGGACAGCAGCAGCGATCCTACGAAAGTCCCGAGGTAGAAAAGTATCAACGAGTCCCTCTATCGAAAGTGCAATGCAAGACTGCCTGCCCCCTCTGCAACGCTGTCCTTCGATGCATTGATATCCAAGTCGAGAAGGAATCTGTCCAGCCCGTGCCTGGAATCTTTTGCAGAAACTGCGCAACTGTTCGGATCCTACAACCGTCTGCATCGCGCCACTATTCTCTGTCTTGGTACATCCGGGATTCGAGCTCAAGGAGGTTGACTGACAGTCACTGCGGGCTGGATTTTGTACTGTTTGCGATCTAAGCACTCGTCTAGAACACTGATCTGTCGCGGGTCTGGGCCGTGTTAGACTTCTTGCAAAAATGGCAATGGATTTTTTGACATCGCCCATGCAACGGAGTTCCTGCAAGTTCCTCCGGGGGTTGGTCTTTTCGTTCCTGCTCCTCGCGCCGTTTGCACCGGAACTGGCGGCGCAGTCCGCAGAGACGCAAGCAACTTCTCCAGCGATTGGGAACGCTGCAGTCACGCAAGCGCATGTTCCACCAGGTGAGACTCCAACGTCAGCGCTGAGACTTGAGGCGGGAGACCTGGTCGAGGTCGGGGTCTACAATGTTCCAGAGCTCACCACCAAGGCTCGCGTGAGCAGCAAGGGCGAAATTTATCTTCCGCTGATCGACTATATTCGCGTCGCAGATTTGACGGCTGAAGAAGCCGAGGGACTGATCCAGAAGCGGCTTGCGGACGGTGGCTTTGTTAAGAATCCCCACGTCACATTATTCGTCGATCAGTATGCGTCACAAGGCGCCAGTGTGCTGGGTGAAGTACTGAAGCCGGGCGTGTATCCGGTACCGGGACAGCAACGGCTTTTCGATGTTATCTCTGCCGCAGGTGGATTCACGGAGAAGGCCGGCCGAAGTATTCAGGTCACGCATCGCGATCAGCCTGACCAACCCATTACCGTTCCCCTCTCGCGCAATGTAACCGACAACCCCGAGAGCAACGTTGCCATCTTGCCCGGGGATACGATCATCGTACGCAAGGCCGACTTGGTTTACGTGGTCGGCGATGTCGGAAGGCCAAGCGGGTTTCTCATGGACAGTGGCCATCTTACGGTGCTGCAAGCAATCGCGATGGCGGGGGGTACGACGCGTACGGCCAATCTTGACGGTGCCAGGATCATCCGCCGAGGCACCGGCGGACCGAGTGAGACTCCAGTGGAGTTGAAGAAGATTCTCCGAGCCAAAGCGCCGGATGTCACGATGCAAGCAGACGACATTCTTTTTGTCCCCACGAGCACGGCCAAAGTTTTTGCCGGACGCGCAGTGGACGTAGCTGTACAAGCCGCAGCGGCGGCGAGTATCGTGGCCCTCCCCTAGCGAACAAGATTTTCCAACTTGGCTCCAGCACGGGCGAGGACGCCTATGCCTGGTTAAACCGCGGCTGCTACGCTGGGTTGGTCTCTTGCCAGCAAATCCTGTAGCACGTCGAGATAAACCTCCGCGGTTTGCTGGCGGGAAAAATGTTGAAGAACATATTGGCGGCCATTACGGCCGAGGGATTCACAGAGTGCAGGATCAGCGGCCAGGCGGAGTATTGCCTCCGCCAACTCGGCAGAACTTTCCGGCGTGACGAAAATTCCAGCATTGGCTCGTTCCATCACGCTTCGAGCGTGGCCATCGACCCCCAGAATCACAGGCCGCGCGCAGGACATGAACTCCAACATTTTGGTGGGGAGGACGGTTTTAAAAAGCTCGGCCTTCTTGAGCAATACAAAACATACATCAGAAGCCGTGATGTAAGCCGGGATTTTTTCGCGAGGCTGCTGGCCTACAAAACGCACGTTGGTGAGTCCTCGGGCGTGAGCCAACGAAACGATCCGTGCCTTCTCAGCGCCTTCACCGACCATCAGAAACAGAACTTCGGGTGCTCTCTCGCGCAGAAGAGCTGCGGCATCCAGCAAAGTCTCTAAACCATGGGCATTGCCCATGGTGCCGATATAGGAGACGACGAATTTTTCCTCTGCACCAATTGCACGCCGCAGAGCGGTGTTGGGAGTAAGCCTGCTGAATAGACTCGTCTCGACTCCATTTTCGACTACGAAGATTTTTTCGTCAGGAACCCGCCAGTGTTCGACAAGGTATTCCTTAAACGCGGGGGTCACGACCACAAGGCGGTCGCAGCTGCGATACAGGAATCCGGCGATCTTCGCCAGTAAGCGATGGAGTAGCGAATTGTGGCCGCTCACGCCGACCGCGGCCAAAGATTCAGGCCAAAGATCTCGGACCTCGAACACGAACGGTACGCCATTGCATCGGGCAAGCCACCAGCCTGAAAGCCCCACCAACAGTTGCGGCGAGCTGGCAATTACGAGTTCGGGTCGGTGCAGGAACATGCCTGTGGCGGCGGCCGAAATACAAAACGAGCTGTAATTCAACATTCGTTCGTACGCCTTGCGATTGGGGAAGGGAAGCAGCCAGGTGCGAACGACGTTCACGCCGTCGTGATTTTCGTGCATTACGAACTGGCGAAACTTGCTGCGGTATCGGGGCGGCACAATTCCGGTGGGATGATTGGGAAATCCGGTGAGAACCGTGACCTCATGTCCATCCTCGGCCCAAAGACGCGACAACTCCGCGGCCCGGCCAGCTGGCGCTCCCATCTCTGGCGGAAAGTATTGTGAAAGGTAGAGAATTTTCATGAGTTCTTAGTAGTAGCAAAGCTTGAATGCGCTTTTGTAGCAAAGAGCGCGAGTGCGCTTGGCGCGGCTGCACGCGTAAGCTTCCCATTTGTCGGCGTATCGGGCGAATACTTCGTCGCCCGTGATGCGATGCATGACGCGCAACTGTACAACGTGCAGTCGGTGGTAGAAGGGACTCGCCACCATCGGCAGCAGAGTCTTGGATTCCTCATACAACGACCAGAAGCCAAGATCGTAGCGATCGAGATTTGTCCGAAGTGTAATGACGGCTTGCTCGAACAGATCCCGCGCAGGTTGACTTCCCGTCATTAGAAAATAGTCGTAGACGCCCCAGGTGGCCCAGATGAACCCGTTAAGAATGTGGGTAGGCGGTGAAACTATATATTCCTCGAACCAGAGATTGCCGCGTGCATCCCTGAATGCGACGCCGCCTTCGTGAGTTGATTTGCGAAAGCTGTCGAATGCCCGCTCCGCAGCTTCGAAATATGCAACGGCGCCGGTTTCGTGATAGGCGCGGACCAGCAGCGAAATTCCCTGGCCTTGCGACAGCGCGGAATACCAGGGTGCTTTCAGCGGAGACCGATACTCCCAATCGAAATGGTGGTTCCAGACCGATAGCCCTCGGGGAGTTGTTTCGAGCTGAGCGCGCAGCCAGTCGCTGGCGGCAAGGAACTTCTTTTTTCGTTCGTCATCCTGGTTTTGCCGGAAGAGGTTGTAGTTAGCCAGGCCCCATTGCGCGATCGCGATGGGGTTGTACTGCAGGCCGATCTTGCCGTGGTAATCGAGCATAGGGATGCCCGCGGAATCGTAATGCCCCGGATAATCCGCTTTCTCGGCAAACAACATATAGTACGCGCCAAGCTGATGGATACTCGCGTCAGGATTGTCTTTCGGAGTGTCGTGCCAGAAAGTGAGATGGCTATTGCCCGGGACAAGATAGGCGCTGAAGATACGCCGATAGTATTGCAGACGACTCACATCAGAACATTAGCACGATAAAAGTGTGGTGCTGGTGACGTGCGGGATTCCCCGTGGAGCGATCAGTTATATGCGCCAGATCGTGGTTTCGAGATCGCCATGCTCGACGGCGATGGTCGTGACTGCGAGTAGACGGGTGGTGTTCTTGCCATCGGGGAGGAAGGCGTTGCCGTATTGAAACCAGCCCATGGGCCAGCGATCTTTCTTGCGTTGCAAAACACGATGCCATTGCCAGCCATCGGAACTGCCGTAGAGAGAAACATTCCGGTCGACGTTAATCGCGCTCGGTTCGACCATCGTGGTGAAGAACACTGCGTTGCCGACAAGGCAGCCGTAGATCGAGGAACTGTTCAAGGTTGTAACCTGGGAAAGATTGCCGCGGCGATCGAGGCGATAAACATGATTGCTTTCGAACGGTGTGTCGGAAGAAAAGTAGAGCGCGTCGCAGGTGGGGACCAGCGCAGCCGATCGAGCTTGCTGGTTGCCGGACAGAATCACATCCACGGTTTTGAAATCGCACGAGGCGCGGAGGATGCGGCACTCCGGGCCCTGATCGCCGGTGAGCACCCAGAAGCAGTTTTCCCACTGGTCGTAGACGATGTTGTGCACGTGGCGGATGGTGCGTTTGGGGAAAGTGTAGGCCACATCCCAATGGCCGCCCCGATCGGCAGACATATAAATGTGAACCTCATCACGATGCGGATTGTCGAAATATTCTCCCCAGAAGACGTGATCGGCTGGAGTGGTGGCTAGGTGCAGCGGACGGGTTCCGCGAAGTAACTTGTGGGATGAGTTAAATTCTGTCTCTCCTGGAGCGAGAGTTACGATGGCGTTCGGCACCGCACCAACCAGATGCCCAGAAGATAAAGACGCGAGGGCGTGAAAGCCGTCGCGGAACAGACGCGATTTCAGTCGCGACGATGACGTGATAGATCGCCATGCAGTGGGGCGGAATTGGCCAACGCGTTTCCATTCGATGTCGGTGGTATGCGTCCGTACTCGAGTGCGAAGGACGCTGTAGCCGCGCGAAACGTAGAGTATGGCGTTGTGCCATGCCAGGACTCGGGTGCGCGGAAAAGTCGCGATCCGAACCGGATTGAGTTCGCTGCTCCGATTAGTCGCGCTCAGCGAGAGTGCATGGGCTGCCATGGATTTATTTCGACCGTCAGTTCTCGGTTCTCATTTACTGGTTCTCGGTTTTCATACTTAAATAGGGGCCGATCGCGAGAACATCCATGCGCGTGCGCTTGAAGCAATCGATAGCTTCCTCGGGCTGGCACACAATCGGCTCGTTTTCGTTGAAGCTGGTATTCAAGATCACCGGTGTTCCGGTTTTGCGCTCGAAGGCACGGATCAACTCGTAGTAGTGAGGGTTTTCCTCGCGGCTGACGGTCTGCAAGCGTCCGGTATCGTCGACGTGATTGACGGCGGAAAGCTGGGCGCGCTTTTCTGGACGAATCTTGTACACGTGCAGCATGAACGGCGACGGGTGGTCATGCTCGAAGTATTCGCACTGGCGTTCCTCGAGAATCGAGGGCGCGAAAGGACGAAACCACTCGCGCTGCTTGATGCGCGCATTCAGAATATCTTTCATCCCCGGCAAGCCAGGATGAGCGAGTATGGAGCGGTTGCCTAGAGCGCGAGGACCCCATTCCATGCGGCCCTGAAACCAGCCGACAACGTTGCCGGCTGCGATCTGTTGGGCAACGGAGTTGAGCAGAGCCTCGCGTTCGAGCTTGCGGTACGGCAAATTCGCCTTCTTGAGATCGGATTCGACGCGCGCGTCGGAAAACTCAGAGCCGAGGTAAGAGTTCTTCATCACGAAGCGGCGTGGCTGATTAAGAACAGCGTGATAAGTGTGCAGAGCCGCACCGATGGCCAACCCTTCATCACCGGCAGCGGGCTGGATCCAAGTGCGGCGAAACGGAGTTTGCGAGAAAAGTTTTCCATTGGCGACGCTGTTGAGGGCGCATCCTCCCGCCATGGCGAGGTCTTTGCAACCCACACGCGCATGTAGTTGGTTGAGGAGATGGAAGAACACATCTTCGAAGCGCCGCTGCATGGCGTAGGCAAGGTCCATTTCGCGCTGAGTGATTTCAGCGTGTGGCTCACGCGGTTCGCCGAAGGCCTTCACCATGCGCGGAGAAAAATGTCGCGCCAGACGAACCGTGCCGTCTGGCAAAACCCGCATGCCCTGATTACTGCCCAGCGGTTTGAAGAAACTGTGGTTGAGGTTGAAGTGTCCGTTGCTCAAACCGATTACTTCGCCAAGTTGGTCGCAGAGCCTGTCGGTGCCATAAGGCGCGAGGCCCATGACCTTGCCTTCGTCCCCGTATTGGGGATAGCCGATGAACTCGCAAATCATGGTGTAGAAGCTGCCCAGCGAGTCGGGCAGAAAAACGCGATCGAGCACCTCGATCTGATTGCCTTCGCACCGAGCCATCATGGTGGAAACGAAGTCTCCCGAGCCGTCATAACTGAAGCCCGCGGCCTTCTCCCAGGGCGAACAGTAGTACGCGCTGGCAATGTGCGCAATGTGATGCTCGAGGTGATGCTGGCGGAAACGCAGTGCTTTGGGATCGACATCGAGCGCTTTGGAAATCAGCGAAGCCACGTCGTGCATCGGTTGCTTGCGTTGGCGCAAGCGGATGAAGTTCAGGATCTTGGCAGGATTCGTGAGCGCGTATTGAACCTTCTTGGCCAGGTTGGCATCGCTGTCCTGACCAACTGCTACATGATCGACATCGGTAATTTTCGCGCCAACGAAGTCCAGGCAAGCTTTGATCGCAAGCGAGGGAAAACCCGCGTAGTGCTTAATGCGGTTCAAGCGCTCTTCAGCAACGGCGAAAACGACCTCGCCGTCCTGCACGATTGCAGCCGAGGCGTCGGCGTGAAACATATTCAGTCCCAGGATCAACATTGACGGGAGTAGTTTCCTCGATTCAGTTCTTTGCGGTTCATGCCAGCTTTTGTGCAACGAACATCAACAATGGAGCCCAATGGCGGCTTCGCCGAGCCAAGCGCGGCAATGGGCCACCAAACGGGACGACCTTCTCGTCCGTGAAGCCGGTGTGTACCAGCAAACGGTTAAATTCAGCGGTTGAGTATTGATGGCGCGAATAATTCAGGAACTTGCACCAGCTTTGTCCCAAGAGCCCACCCAGGTGATGACACGCGAGCTGCAATCGCCGCGCGATTGAATTGCGATTCGGGACCGAGACCAGCAACAGCCCTCGTGGTTTGAGAACTCTGGCAAATTCGGTTAGGCAGGCTCCGGGATCGGGCAGATACTCCAGGACGCTCGAGCACAAGATGCCGTCGAGCGAACCATCGTCGAGGGCAAGACGAGCGAGCGTGCTTACGCGTACAAAGCTGAGCCGGTCAGAGTGGCTTTCGAACTCTAGAGACTGATTGGCAGCTGCCACCATTTCGGGAGCGGCATCAACGCCAAGTACGCCACAGCCGCGCGCCGCCAACCAGCGTGCAAGCGTGCCCGTACCGCACCCCGCGTCAAGCCAAAGAGAGCCTGCCAAGCTCCGCCCCTGCAGAGCCTTCTCAAGGACATCCTGGCGCATTTGAAAGGAACGCTTTCGGTAGCGATGCTCCCACCCATCCGCCAGTGAGCCGTAATAAGCTATTGCCTCCGCGGCGAACTGAGTCCGGGTCGCGCTCATGCCTCGCTCTTCATTCGCAATTCGTAGATCTTGGCTTTTATATGGAAAAACTGGATGCCCTGGAACCCGCAGTAGATCAGTCCGGGTATGCCATCCAGGAATCCCAAGCGGAGGAAATACTTGTACAGAAAGAACAGAAGAGGCGAGCCGGGAATGGCGAGACAATTTTTCTTCAGCCAGCGGCGGCGCTGCGCCTGGGTTCCGAACAAAGCTGGCGGCAGGTCATGGTAGCTGCCCTCCCCTGCAAGCCATACGTGCGCTTCCCAGTTCGAATATTCATCATGTTTAAGAATGTAGCGCGATAGTGAATTCACATTGTGATGGACCAGCGGGTTTTGCAACTTCGCTGTCCTGCCTTCGACCACGACATGTTCGTGTACTTCCATGTCACACATGGAAGCATCCTGTTCTCTGAATCGGCATTCGAAGCGGCCCTTGCCGCGGCGAAGAAGTCGAGAACTGGTGTGGAAGCTGGCTTCGCCATGGCGAAGCACTCGCCCCAAGAAATACGTGCGAAAAGTGAAGTAGTATCCATCGTAGCCGGGATCCTGAACAGCTTGCCGAATTTCCTCCACTGAGTCCGGTGTCAGGACTTCGTCGGCATCGAGGAGAAGAATCCAATCGTAAGCGAGCGGAAGCGTGTCCATCGCCCACTGACGCTTCTTGGGCCAGCCGCCGGGATAGTCGAACTGCACGACCTTGGCGCCGAAGGACCTGGCGATATCCGCAGTTTCGTCCGTGCTGCCGGAATCGATAACGTAAATCTCACCGGCCCCACGCAGAGATTCGAGGCAGCGGGATAGGTTGCGTGCCTCGTTGCGTACAGGAACGATTACACTCACGGGTAAGTACGCGGCGCAAGGTGGGTGCTGTGAGCTTTTCGGCTCCTCGAGGGTTTGCATAGCAGGGTCTCAAATCAGCAAGAAGATACTACCGTCACGACCAGCGGGCCGGATATGACACAAAGGATGACCGACTAAGTCGACCGTTGGTCTGTTGACATGATCCCGCTCCCTGGTTCGGGTTGACTAAGCCGCACGAGGATATCCAGTGTCGGAACGAGTGAGGTCGTGGGCTAACGAGATGATCTGATCGACGTGATCACGCCAGGAAAAGTCGTGCGACCGTTTCAATCCGCACCCGGCAAGCTTTTTTCGCAGTGCTGCAGATTGTTCTAGCTGCATGACGCTATCCGCCAGCATTGAAGGAGAAAAGCGCGGGAAATACACGGCTGCGTCTCCACAAATTTCGCGATGTACGGGCAGATCGGAGGCCACGACGGGCAACCCGCAGGCCATGGCTTCTACCAGGGGATGCGCGAAGGTTTCAGCATAGGCAGGAGTCACGTAGATATCACAGGCGCGGATTATTCGCTGCAGATGGTGATATGGAACCGCTCCGAGTTCGACGACTTGCTCTGAAATCCCAAGCTGGCGGACCAGAGCAGCCGCAGTTGCGGGGCGAAAGGCGCCTGACTTTTCTTCGGGGGAAAGTTTGCAGGTCAGGAAGAGCTCAACCTTCCTCCCGTCCAAGCGCTGCTGGATATACGGGACGGCTCGCAATAAGGTCTCGAAATTTCGGTAGTAGTTGTAATGGCTGACGAAGAGAAGGCGCAGAATGTTAGTGCCAGAGTCAATCTTGTTTTGAGTGGCGGAAGGCAACGGGCTTTGGTCCGCGAAAAATATATCGGGATCGAATCCGTGATAAATGCTCACGACTTTGCCTCCGGTCCACACCCGCAGCGTATCGGCGAAAGCCCTGCTGGGAGCCACGGTGCAGTCGGCCCAGCGGACCGAGCGCCGGGCGAAGAAGGCTCTAGCCCGAGTATCTAACCAGATGCGGTAGGCTCTGCGCTCACGAAGATCGTCGTAGAAGTCCGCGGATGTATAGAGAGAGTTGCCCGAAAGAAGGATCTGGGGCACGGGCGATCGCCGGAGGGCGAAATTGCCGGTCGACAGCAATAGATCCGCGCCGCTCTGGCGAATCAAGCGCGGCAGCAGAGCCTGTTCCCAACCGAAGCGGCCCGCTGCGCCGCCTGGAATTTTCATTTCCACGAACGAAATATTGGGCGGATTGCCCAGCCCGTTCCTCAACTGTGGCGTCAGGGCGAGAGTAGCCCGCAAATCAGGGCGAGCGGAAAGTTGAGGAACGACGTTACGGACGTAGGTCAATCCGCCTCCAGCGCTGGCAGCGAGGCAGTTAAGGAAGAGATGCATCATCGACCGAGGGCAGCCGTGCCCAAACCGTGACTCCATGCGCGCGGAGCACTAAGAGCGTCAGATTTCAAGGAGGGCTCAGTCGCAGGGAGAACATCCATCATGATGAAAGCCAGGCTCCAGAAGAAAACGCACAAATAGTAACCTGGAGCGAAAAGCCAATCCTCAAAGGCTGCGTGAACCAGGCCTGCCGTCAGAAATCCGGCCAATGGAACTACGGGTGAGAAAACATTCCCGGTCCGATGCATTTGCCGAAGAGCACGCGCCACATTCACAGCGAGGAGGAGGATGAGAGCGAAAAACGGAACACCTCCCGCAAATCCGACCCATTCCGTAATCGCGAGATAGCTGTTGCCGTGCTCTCGCGTGGCCTCACGGAGGGATTCGAAACTTTCAGGATGCGATACGACCTCGCTGCTGGTGGGACTGGTTCCAAACCCGCTGCCGAGCCAAGGGTGCTCCTGAATGGCCGAAACGGTTTCATCCCATATAGGTTTGCGCGATGCGAGAATCCCATCCTCGCGGCGGCCTTTGTAGAGGAATACGGATGTGAGCGAGTCCGGTGATTGCTGATGAAGGGGAACCACGGACGCGACGAGTGCGGCCAAGAACAAAGCGACGCCCAGCCCCTTGAGCAGCAGTCCGTATTGGCGGAGAACAATGCACATCAAAATGCAGGAGACCACCGCCGCGACGATACCCGCGCGAGCATAGCTGCTGAAGAGCAACAGAAGTGCGAGCACGAAAGCGAATGTGCGCCGGTAGCGGGTCGCAGACCGGTCGCTCACTAGGATTCCCCACAGCAGGACGGGCGCCACGGCTACCCCTATCACGGCCCCCAAGGAGTTGGGATTGCCGAACATCTCGAAGTGAAAGATGAAATAGGAAGTTGTCGAAATGTAAACCAGCAGCTCGCAGCCCAGCAATAATCCAGAAAAGAATCTTGTCTCCCTTCCCATCGCCGCCAGCCGCGCTCCGAAAGATCCGTAGACAAATAGCAGGAGCAAACTCATCGCCTTGAGCAAGGCCTGGCTCGGGTATGTCGACACGGCAGCGGAAACCAGGGCTGCCACTACACAAAAGAATGCCACCAGATGGAATATCCCGAAGTGGTGCCGGGGATCTTTAGCATAGACAATCATGCCAGCAAGCGCTCCTACTGCCAGAACAAGCCATCGTCCGGAAGTCCACGCGGCATTCAGGGGTACGGCCAGGCCGGCCCACAGGAAGACCGCGAGCAGGATAGGGAAAAATCGCGCTCGGTAGTTCCAGATAGACGCCAGCAGAATCTGCAAGAACAAGACTGTTGCGAGCTCGTCGGAGCTGCTGAAATACGTGGGACGAAAATACGCCATATACACGACGGAAAGGCAAGACATCGCGATCAGGAGTGGTAGAAAGAAATTGGACAAGCGCTCACTCATGCGGCGCGTCTCCTGTACGGCGGCACCACGCTGGCCATGCCCGCGGCCCAGGCTGCCGGCGAATATTGCGCGATGCGTTCCCTGCTGCGTTGGCCCATGAGCGATCGTAGTTCAGTATCGCGGGCGAGTTCGTCCATAGCAAAAGTAAGTTGACCGACATCTCCGGTGGAAAACACGCGGCCATTCCACCCGTTTTCTACCAAATCGGCTGCACAGCCTGCCGCCTCGGAGCAAATGACAGGCAAACCGCACGCCATTGCTTCGTTGACGACCAGGCCCCATGTATCCGTGTGCGTTGGTAAGACCAGTGCCTCTGCCAACGCGTAGTAGGCAGGTAAACGGTCACGCTGCGCGAAGCCGGCGAAATGTATTGATCCGGGCTGGATGACTGCGGCACACTTTTGCAGAGCAGATCGCGCGACACCGTCCCCGACAAACGCGAGACCCATTTCTTCTCTAAGCTCCGGCGCCAGCGCGCCATAGGCGCGCACAAGATCGAAAATGCCCTTTTCTGGAACCAAGCGGCCAGTAAAGAGAAAGTAGCGAGCAGGTAATTGCAAGGCCTCGCGATGAAAGGCCGGAGCCTTGCGAATCTCGTCGGCTCCCTGAGCAAAGAACTCCGTGTCGACCGCGTTCGGCGCGGTAAAGATCGTGTCCTCGGGTACTCTGTAGTTCCTTAAGTACTCGATCGAGGATTTTCCCGGAACCACAAATGCGTCGCAGCGGCGCAGGAAGTTTGTTTTAAGGAGTTCGAACAGAGCGCGCCCGCTGCGGAGGTCTCGAGTCGTGCTCTCTGCCCACAGAGCAAATGGCACGCGATTTCGCCGCGCCCAAGCCATGGATTGCCACGACGCGACATAGTTGTAGCCACCGCAGACAACGAAGTCTGGTCGCGCTCGCCGCAGCGCCGTTTCTGCTCCCCAGTTCAGCAGGAAATTGTGTCGACCGAGTCTTCGTCGCCAAGAGGGAAGCACCTGGTAGGAAAAACCTATCTCATCTTTGTAAACCAGCCACTCGCGCTCGGTCGGATCATTTTCGGCCAGGAAGATCACGTGCAATTCGACTCCGTCGTGTCGCGCGAGCGCGTTGAAGACGGGAATCCGATAAGGAGCGATGATTTCGGTGATGATGACAATTCGGCGGCTCATGCCACACACTCGCGATAGAGAGCGGCAAGCTGATCGGCCTGATGCGTCGTCGTAAGGCTGTGAAGGATAGTGCGCCGAGCTGCCTGACCGATCTGCAGCCGAAGTTGCAGGTTTTGGAGAAGCGTCGAGAGTGCCGCGATTAGCTCCTGCAGATTGCCTGGATCAACGAGCCAGCCATTGTTTCGGTGCTGGATAACTCCATCAATGCCCTGGCCTCGGCAGGCGATCACAGGTCTTTCGGTGGACATCGCTTCCAGATAAACACAACCCAGACCTTCATACCGGCTGGGCAACGCGAACACAACGCACCGACGCATCGCTTCGGCAACTTGCTTTCGACTTTGACGGCCCAGGAAACGGACCTTGCCCGCAACCATGCAGTCGTCTGCGAGTCTGGCCAGGCGATGATGTTCGGCACCGTCGCCAATGATCTCGACGGAAATTTCTGGATACTTTGGCAGGACTGCCGCGAGCGCTCGCAAGAGCAGTTCATGACCTTTCACGGGAATCAGGTTGCCAACACTAAGGATCTTGTTGGCTGTCGAATCGGTCGATGGCGGGAAGAACATCTGCGCATCTACACTGTTGTAGATCACTCTCGTATTGACTGTAGCGGCGGCGCTCTCTGTCACTTTTTCGGCGACTTTGTCGCTGATGCAAATCACTCGCGCTGCGGAACGATAAACGAATCGTGTAACCCGCTTGCACCATTGACCGGCGTATCCGCGAACCTGGTTGTCGAAGAACGCGTCCAGACCGTGCACCGTGACAACGCAAGGAATCTTCAACTCCCGGCTTAACAGCACCGCCGCGTGCCCGCACGGTAATGCAGCATGAGCATGGATCACATCAATCGGTTGAGATCGATGCAATCTGCGGACCTTGGAAATCAGGCTTGCATAAAGTAACGCTCCGGCGGAAGAGAGACCGATTCCACCCGGTACGCAGGGATAGCGGACCCAGCTCGCGGCGGGGGCGGTTGCGTTTGATCCATCGCAAGCGCGATGCAGTGGCTGCACCGCCACTACACAGGACTTCACCCCGAACTGTTCCAGTTCCCGCAGGGGCTCCGCGATAAAGCATCCATCAGCATCGTCGGAGGTCGTGGGATAAAAGGGAGTGAGAGTCAGTACTCGCATTCGGCTTAATATGTTTTCTTTCGACAGTCTGCCATCCAGTCCAAGGAATCACATTGTCATCGATGGCGCAATTGCGAGTTAGGTTCCGAGCTGGGCAAACTGGCTTGTCGAGCGAACCGTTTGCTTGAGCAAGGCCGCCCAGCGGGCCGCGATCAGTCGCCAATCGAACATCTGCCGGCATCGTTCATACGCAGCATCGCCTAGCTGCTCGCACTCACAGGGGCTGGCCAGCAAGCGGGAAAGAGCCGAGGCGAAATCTTCTAAGTTTTCGGGATCGATCAGCCGCCCCGTGCTGCCCAATACTTCTGAGATGCCGCCGCGTTTGGCGCCGACCACGGGCGTCGCACAAGCCATGGCCTCGGCGTTTACCAGCCCGAATGGCTCCTGGAACAAGGAAGGGCAGGTAAAGATGGCAGCTCGCTGAAACCACGAAGGTAAATCCCGGTCGTGATGAATGTAACCGGTGAATTGAATTTTGCCCCTGCAATTCTGTTCGACAGAGTTCGCCAGCTCACGCACCTGGCGGACGTAAGCTGTCTCCTGATGGATTCCAAAGCCCGTCGTGCCTCCAATTATGAGCGAAGCATCAGGGTGAGCTTGCAGAATTCGGGCATAGGCTTGCATGAGCTGAAGCACACCCTTCTCTGCATCGAAACGACCCACAAAAAAGATGGTCTTGCGTTGGCGAATTTCCTGGCGGGGAAAGAACAACTCGCGGTTGACCCCATTGAATACGACTTCGGTCTTAGCAGCCAGGGCTGAAGATTTCGGCGCAAAGCAATCGCGGAGAAAGCTGCTGCAGGTCACTACTCGGTCAACGCGAACTGCCAGGTCATCCAGCATCTGTGAGGTCCAATGTCCTAGATGATCGTTCTGTAGATGAAGCAGAATCGCCCCCGTGTAGCCCATTCGGCGCAGAAACCCTACCCATTGCGGCCGGTTATGGATGTGAAGGAGATCGAATCTTCGAAGCCGTGGCATTAAGGCCCGCAGCCATAGTTGATCCTCGTAGCGCCGCGCCACCGGGACTCGACTTACGATGTCACATGCGCGCCACGCCTCGCTGCTTTGGTGTGACAGTGGATAGAGGTCCTGGCTGGCCGTCGGAAAGCCGAAAACCGTGACATTAATTTCGTGGTTGATCCGACTGTAGACTTCGTATGTCCAGCGAGCTAGAGCACCGCCGTAGTATGCGCTGAACTTCTCCCGACCCGACAGCAAGACGGCCACTGATAGCCTTTGTTTTCGGCCAACAGTTGCGTTGTTCCTCTGAAGATCCGAGTACGGGCTGGCTGCTAAACAATGCATAAGAAAGCTACCGGTTATTGATCGTGTTGCAACGCACTCCAATCTAAGTGCTCGCAGCGCTGATTCGATTCTTCAGAGTGACAGTCACCGCGTAAGCACCAAAATATGCCAAGGCTCCCAGCGCGACCAGTGCCAAGACGTGGACTGGAAATACGGTTTGCATTGTTACAAGGCAGGCCGCCATCAGGCATGTGGCAGGTGTCGATATTGCCAACGCAGCAAACAGAGGCGGTTTCGTCAGGTCTTTAGCGAAATAGTAGCTCATGAGCGCGACAACGCCTTGACTGAGCGCCGTTGTGAACGCAGCCGCAATGGCTCCGTACCTGGGAATGAGGAACAGGTTCAGCACGACGTTGGTCAGGGCTCCGGCTAGTACCGAGACGAAATATTTTGTTTCTCGGCCATTCGGTATGAGTTGCGCTCCGAAATAGCTTGCTGCTGGCCCCGTGATGAGAGTCAGCGTGAGCCATCGAAAGAGGATCCCCGATCCCGAGTATTGGCTTCCAAAAACAAACTGGGTCAGCGGAACTGCGAGGATAAATCCGCCTACGGCGATGGGCAGGGCAAGGCCGATTGTGGCATTGCCGAACCAACGGAGATATCTCTTTCCCGCATCATGTTCCTTGCCGGCTGTTTCCGAGAGCAGCGGCATGAATACCTGACCCAGGATCGGGACAAAGGACATCGCCATCGTCATCAGGGCATAACTGGCGACATAGGTTCCCAGTTCCGCATCGGTGCGAAAGTACTTGAGCATGACGACATCAATCTGGTCATAGATCATCGACATCAAGCTGGAAAATCCCATCACCAGACAGATGGGCAGAAATGTGGTCCATGCTTGCGGCGAGATCTCCGGCAGTGGAATATGATATTGACGACGTGCGGGCATCCAGATAAGTAGCGTGCTCAGGGCAAGGGAAAGCAAAGTTGCCGATGGAATAATCCACGCGTCCATGGAACCGCGCACCAGGGCGAGAATCAGGCCGGCATAGGCTAGTTGTGCGAGCGCGCTCCGCGCCGCGATGATGGACATTCGCGAGCGAGCGGAGAAAATCCATTGCATGTCAAGACTACCCGCGACAAACGCCAACCCGGAAAGCATTATTAACAGACGTGTCTGACCGTCGCGCGGTGCGAAGAATAACGTGAAGATCGCGAGCAATGCGTAGGAGGAAGCCGCGAACACAAGCCGCGCGCCAAGCACGTGCTTAACCAGGAACGAAACTCTTTCGCTGTTCTTAGCTGCCTCTCGCAGCGCATATGTGGAGAATCCCGGAGAGGCCAGCAATCCAAAAAAACCAGCGACTGCACCCGCGAAGCCCAATCGCCCGTACGCTGCGGGTCCGAGAGCGCGAACTACTCGCGGGAATACGATCAGCGGAATCGCCTTGTTGAGAAGGTCAAGCAAGACCAAGGCAACGGAATTATTGACGGTGCGAGCCAGACTAACGGCCGGCGGAGGAGACTGCTCTCCCGTCAACTGTGCGGTCGCGCTCATGGCGCAGTTTTTCTCCGATGGAGACGACTGAGATAGAGCGCAACGACCATATACAAATCGTCTTTTATTTCTATGCGCGTTGGCAGGCCAGCTACCGTGGAATGTCGCTTGACGTCATCGGAATCGATCGTCCCGAATATTCTGCGCATACTCAAGCCACCAGACGATCAACGGCTACTTCTCGAAAAAGTTCGATCCATTGGCCCGCAATCCGATCCCAATCAAAGTGGCGTGAATGACGGACGGCGGCTGACGCCATCGATTGCCGCAATACAGAATCGCGAAGAAGGAGATCCAGTGCCTGCGTTAAGTCCGCGTCCGATTCTGCCAGGAAGCCCGTTTCCCCATGCACAACGTAATCGGGCCGGTACAGATTCATAGCGATTGCCGGCAAGCCGCAAGCCGCGGCTTGTCCGAGCACCTGGGGATGGCCTTCGAGAATGCTCGGAAAAAAGAAGACGTGCGCTTGTCGCATTTCTTCTCCGAGTCGCCTGGACGATAGATGGCCTAAGAAAGAGACGTTGCGGCAATCGTGTTCCTGACATAGGGCGCGGCAGCGTTCTTCGGTTTCACCCTGACCGGCGACGCGAAACTCTACACTCGGCCAGCGCGCAGCTTCCTGGATCAGCAATTCGACGCGCTTCCGTGGCTGTAGAGAACCTGCGTACAGAACCACCAACGGGCCTGAATTTCGAGTTCCTGTGTCTTCTGTCGGTGCGAAGAAAAATCTGCGGTCGATTCCATCATGGACGGTCGTCGACTCAATCCCAAACTTCTCGCGAACTGAATCGGCCACATATTTCGAGTTGGTACAGACCCTGTCCGCCTCAACGATCGAGCGGCCTACCAAGCCTGTAGCCGTAAGATCGTTCATCATCATCACGATGTAGCTCACCAGGGCAGTGCCTCTTCCCAAGTATTTTCTGGAATCGAAGAACGCACGGTCAAGGGGGCCGCATCGAGGAAAGAAATAGATATCCGGCTTGGGAAAAAGACAGTGTCGAAACAGGCGGACTGTATTCCAGTGGTCGGTCCAAGGTACCAGCTGCGTATTCTTACGCTCGGCGATCCGGGGATCGGGATTGCGTTCGGAAATCATAGTCACATGGAACTGCTCCGGGGGCAGACGGGCGACAATCTCTTTTACCGTAAGATTTTGGGCATTCGTGTCGCTCTCGTCGGCATACGACGGGGTGAAAATCGTGATTGGTCGAGTTGAATTCCGCATTTTCATTGCGATTTTGAACACTCAAGCTAAAACTCAAAGGCTACGGTTACGTGCTTTGAAAACAATTCATACGTTGCTTGCAGCCGTTAGGGCGCGCGCCGGGGAAAATAGTTGTGCCAATCCGTGGGCGTCGGCTTCCTTTCTTGAGACCTGAAAATATCGCATCTCTTGGCTGTCAAGCAGTCGAGGAATGTCCGCGATTTGCTCCGTAGATTCCAACCTGTGACCTATGCCGAATTGTGCATATTGCTGAACGTATCCGGAATAAGGATCTCGTAGCCACGCGCACAGGAAGATCGGAATGCCCAAGGCTGCGCATTCCAATGCTGTGGACGATTGCACTGTCAAAGCGAATCGAGCGTTTTTCCATAACTCATCTGACGGAGGGCCCACAAGCAATTCGATTTGGCGCTCATGCTCTGGCACTATCCGGCGTAGTATTTTTCGGTGGCCTGTGATGCTGTCAAAAGGATGAAGTTTAAGTACCAGCTTCAGGCCGCAAGTCTGTGCGAGAGCGCAGAACCGCGGCAAAAGATCGCGGTAGACTTCATCGCTGCGCCACCCGCTGCTCTGATAGGGTTCGGTAAAAAATACCAGCCATGGAGCAACGCGGAGAGCAGCACGTTGTACGGGCAGCGGTCTCGACGACGGCAGTGCCGCGATCACTATTTTCTCCGGGCCAACGTTGCAAATGCGCTGCAGATAGTCCCGCTCCATTTCATTCTTTACTAAGTAAACATTTGCGTGGTTCCTCTTGATCGCCATGTGGTAGTTCAATGCGCCGTGGTGGCAGGCGAGGGCAGGAAGCCCGCGTTTCTTGGCCATGATGAGCGGAATGCTCGAAGGAGGATTGCTGTCGTCAGCGCAGAGACACGCAGTCACATTCTCGGATTCGAAGACCTGGCTCCAGGCATTGCGAAGCGCTACGCCCCAGCGCAGCAGCGAAGGAATCTGTTCGAGCACACCCACAGCCGCGGCCATATTGAATTCTTCCGATGTGCCAATCAGCCGCTTCTTCAGAGCATCCCACGACTCGATCAGGCAAGCAATTTCCCGCTTATCGCTAGGAGCGAAGTATGGCGTCAGCGGCACCGAGCGGACATTCGCCGTCGATGGAAGCTTGGCGTTGCTCCTGGTGTGGACTAATAAAAATTGCTGGTCCGGGATGCACTTTGCATAGGCAAGGGCTGCGCGGGAGACGTTGATGTAGGCCGACGGCAGCAATATGACGGGCTCTTCCGAGGTGTGACCACGCCGAGTGAAGCAGCGGCGAATCGAATGATTGCCGTCGAATTTGTCCTCCAACACTTGGGCAAGCTGGGCCATGTCGAGATGCAAAAGAGTGTCGCGATAGTGGTGCGCATGGCGAACGACCGATTGGAAGCGGTTTTCTAAGATCGTGAGGCGAACGCCAAGACGTCGCTGCAGAGCCGTGGCAAGAGGATGCGGCCGACTCGCGTACAACTCGCAACTCGCACCCAGTTCTTTTGATAGGCGGTTTGCGAGCATGAGTTGCTGAAGCTGCGGCACAAGTTCAAGCGATAATACGTCCCACCAATCGATTCCCAAGTAGTCGATTATGCGTCCTGTTCCAAGTTGTAAGAGTCGCTGCAGGAAGCGGAGATCATCGACCTCTTGAGCAAAGTGGTAGAGGCTGAACAGCGAACAACCCGTTCCGCCCCGCCACCTGTCATACGTAGAATTTGGCGCACGGCCGAGGTCAACGATCACATCCGAACGTTCGCTTAGAGCAGACGATGGAGGCGCGTCATCAGGATGGAGCAGCAAGACCTTCAACTTACCCGCCTCCCATTGAGACAGTTCCCATCATCCTTCGTACACCATGTTCAAGGCGTGGAGAGGATTTGATGGCAGCCGCAATATGGTAGCGAGCCGCCTCTCTGAGATAACGCGTAGTCGAGGTAGTAACGGTAAAGTCCAGGGTTTGCCGGGCGCCATTGGCGAATCGCTGTTTGTAGCCTTCCGAGCCCAGTCCCATGTCAACCCGCTCGATTGCAGGGTCATCGCAGGCAGCTTCCACAATTTTCGAGAGAAGGCAAAACCCAGGCGAAAATTCCCCCCAATCAGGGTCGAAGGTTGGCTGGTAATAAAACCACTTTCTGGAGAACTGAAACCCGTAGTTCCACGCTATCGGATGGTCGCCAACTCGCAGGATTGTGAGCACGATCCAACCTGTCGAAGAGAGCAAGCTGGCTAATTCAGTGAGGAAGGCCTGTCGCTGTGGATGCGCCAGATTGCTGCGTCGGCCTGCGGTAGAAAATCGAGTAATGTGAGTTCGCAGAAATTCAGGAAGCGCCGAGTTCAGGTTGTCGCGCGACTTTAGATGGTGAACAGTCACGGGTCCGTGCTTTCCCAAACCTTTCAGGGAATAGCGATAAGCCTTGCGATTTGCCACGGAGTCCTTGAGGACTTGCCGTTCCGCGGACGAACCGAGGATGATCTGAGCGCAGAGGGACGCTGGCCGGGAAAACGTTTTGTAACCATGCAGAGTTGCTGCTGTGAGAGCGCATGCGGTAACCGAATTCGCGGGCAAACTCGCCGTTACTAATGCGGGCATCTTCAATTTACTCAGCTCGTCAAGGGCCAGATCAACAAACTCCAGACGGCTGGCAGGAGATGAAAGAAAATCGCAATAATCTCCGGTTGCGCTTGCCAGGAAGAATGCTTCTCGGCGCTGATGATTGGTCGCGAGCGAGACCACACCAACCAATGAATCCTGTTCATAGGCCAACATCAGTAGAGGGGTGATGGAATCTCGATAGGCGCGGCTCACGGCAACTGCCCATTCGAATGTAAAAAAGACCTCCGGACACTCCATTTGCCAGACCAGTTCATTCCACTGGCGGGCCAGATTGTTGTCTTCCGGAATTTCTCGATGCAGAACCAGACGCAAGATATTCCTCTGATCAGATGATTTGTCGTGGATAAGTTAGCGCCAGTCTCTTCTCAAGCGTTCGACCCCACAACAGCGCTTGGGCTTGGTCTGAACAACTCCTGCATCGACCGATGAAATCCGGAAATGTGCGCTTCGAATTCCGAAAGACTCATCGCAGCGGTGACGTGCACTCGCGGCAAGGCAAATTTCGGGGTCTGCGATCCGATGGCTTCGCTCGTGTTGAGAAATGCGCTCTTGAAGCCGGCTTGCTCAGCCATTTGTAATTCACGCGATGTGACCGAGGACGAATCTCCGAACGGATAGGCCAACGCCCACACTTCTTGTCCCAGCGCATCCTCGAGGCTGCGCTTGCTTTCGAATATTTCCTTCCATGCATCTTCCGGCGTTGCCTGCGAAAGGATCGGATGAGACAGCGTATGCGCTCCGATGCACATGCCCGCCTCGGCCAACTGATGCAGTTCCGGCAGGTTCAACATCAAGAATCGCCGGTTGAGTGCAAGATCTTGACGGTACTCAACATCCCATTGCTCGGAGAGTCCCAACTGCATCCTTATTCTTCGCAGGAGTGTTCTCCGGCGATTCATTTCGAATTGCGAAAGCTTTTTTACAAGCTCCCACCAGACAGAATGCTTTTCGTGCTGCCGTACTTCCGCTCGCAGTCCGATTTCGGGTAGCTCCAAAGAAAAGCTCGCCGGAGCTACCAGGAACATCAGAGAGAGTTCTTCGTACCACAGCATTGTGGCTGTGTGGCTAAGAGAAGCGCCAGTGACAAAGAATAGGCACTCAAGCGCGAATTCCTGAAGAATGGGCAGCATATCGTAGAGCGAACTGCGCAGACCATCATCGGAGGTCAGAAGCACCGAACGCGGAGGCAATTCATGCTTGGTCTCACACCAGAGCAGGAATTCCTTTGGAGAGATTACGTTGTACTGTTTCTTAAGGAATCGCAACTGCTCGCGAAATGAATCTGCACTTACCAAATTGCCATCCAGGGCGCGATCAATGACTTTGTACCCTGCCGGCAGAATCCCGTGATAGGTGAGCACCACTGGCCCGGTTCGAGCTGCGCGCCGGAAATATCCGCCCTTGGACAAACCGGGATAGACGATGCGCTTCAGCAGTGGGCTGACTAATTTCAAACTTTTGCTCCGACCGCGCTGTTGACAAGGTTTTCGTACAAGCGCAGTAGCCCTGGAAAATTGCGATCCCAATCCGCGCGTTCAGCCACGATACTTTGATTCCGTTCCGAAATCGCCTTCCGCTCTATCGGTCTCAGATTTGCTGCGCACAAGAGCTTATCGGCAAACTCTTCGGAGGATCCGACCGATGCCATCCAACCGTTCTTCTCCTCCGTAACCCATTCGCGGTTGGATGCTATATCGGTGACAATCACGGGGAGGCCCGTCGCCATTGCCTGTAGCAACGAAATCGAGGTTCCGTCCGACCTAGTGCAGCTGACGTATGCGTTTGCCGCGCGGAACCAGCGGGGCATCTCGGCAGCTGGAATCAGTCCCGGAGTTGCGACAACGTGGCCTAATTCGTGCTCCGTGATGAAGCTCCGAACTCGGCCGGCCTCCGAGCCATTTCCCAGCAGCATCAGCCGTAGCCGACCGTTCTGTTGCCATGCCCGGTGGAAGGCCTGGACCAGAACAGGTATGTCGTAGACAGGCTCCCAGGATCGCGTGCTGATGAAGGTGAACGACTCACTACTGAAACCGAGACTCTCTCGGGAGACGGTCGCACCACACGGTGAAAAAGAGCCAGATCGAATTCCCCACGGAAACTGCACGATTTTTTCATTAGGGAAGTTAACGAAACGCTCGCCGGCGGCACGAACCGCGTCACAGTCTGGGAAAAAACCATCCGCTGCGCGGAGTGCGATATCGGTCGCACGCCTCCACTCTGAATTCCGGTCGGCATATGCGATCAAATCTGAACCCCAGGGCATTACGACCAAGGGATGGAAACCGGAAAGAGCCGCCGCATATGCACAAGTCTGAACCGGACCTGCCTGGACGACGTCAGGTCGAAGATCTCTCAACAAAGATTTAAGTTCAGCAACGACGACTTCATACTGGCTCGGACCGGCATCGCGCGAGAGGGACCGTTGGAAGCGCACGCTCTGGACTCCCGCCGGCAGCGGCTTTGCTGCTGTTGCGTCTTGTGTGGCATCCAGAAAAACAGCTTCAACACCGTGTGAGATGAACTTTTCAAGAAATCTGAGATTGTGATCCGAGCTGTTGTCGGTGAAATAGAGGATTCGCACTAGCGAGCCCCCTCAACGCCAGTGAGCATGCTCCATTTGAGATGCTCGCCTGCTGGCAAATCGTGAATCAGCGTTTTGCCCATCACTCGCGGCAGATCAACCGGCATGACCGCATCCCGGGGGGCGGGACGAAGCGCCTCGAGCATCTCGGGCCGCAACACCGTTCCCGAGGCGAGACTCGTAGACGCTCGCAAGCAACGGCGTTGTACTACAACCGTTTCGCACTCGTTGTCCTCAACCGTCTTTCGAGAAGAGCCCAGAGCGCATTCGAGTTCGCGCGTGCGGTCGACCATCTCACGCCACGCCTGCGGGGTCATTGAAAATGGATGATCCGGCCCCTCGCGGCGGTTATCGTCAGTAAAATGTTTTTCAATCACGCGGGCGCCGAGCGCGACCGCGCCCAGCACGGTCGCATGCCCTGGAGTGTGGTCGGATAAGCCAAGTAGCACGCCCGGAAACATCGAGCGGTATGTGTCCAGCACTCTCAGATTAATGTGGCAGAAACTTTCCAGGCTGCCCGTGTAGTTTGTGTTGCACTGCATGAGGACAAGTTGCGGATTAATGGCCAGGATTTGCTCGACTGCGATTTTCACTTCAGTAATGTCTGAGGCTCCCGTTGCGAGCAACACTGGCTTTTGTTTCTCGGCGACCTTGCACAACATTTCGGGCCAAGTGAGATCGCCCGACCCGATCTTAAACATTTCCACGTGCGGGTCAAGCATGTCGACCGCTTCAATGTCATATGGTGCCGAGAAGTAATCGATACCGGAGGAGGAACATTCCTGCTTGAGGATGGGCGTCCACTCCCATGGCAAACTGGCTTCTTGATATATCTGAAAAACGCTTTTGTTCCATTTGGACTGGTGCGAAAGCTTCTGGCCCAGCGCCTGAAATCCCTTTTCGCTAACGATTCTCGGAGCGCGGAAGTTCTGAAACTTTGCTGCGTTAGCGCCGGCTCGCGCGCTGAGTCGAATCAAATGTTTAGCGCGTTCCAGGTTTCCATCGTGATTCGCGGAAATGTCGGCCACAAAGTAGGTAGGCCTGTCATCGCCAATGATTTTGCTGCCCAGCTTCAACGTTGTCATTGCTCAGCCCCAACTAAGAAACTCTTCAGTTGATTCTGGTATCCGCTCTCATGTAGCAGGCGAAACTGGCGGAGACCTTGGTCGACATCTGGCATCGGTCTGCCTAAGGCTATGCGAACTTTCTCCGTGTTCAGTGACGAGTCGACCGGCCGCGGCGCTACAAGGCGCGCTTCGACGAGGCTCGTCGGCACAACGCAATCTGTTGCTAAACTGAAAGTCTTCGCCACGCGTGTAGCGAAATCATACTTACTGATCCGCTCCGAACCCGCAACGTGGTAAATGCCATTCAAGCCAAGGTCCAACATGGTCAATAAGACTTCTGCGAGATCGTTCGCGAGCATCGGACAGAAATAGACGTCAGCGAACCCGGACACTGGCTTCCGCGTTCGAACGTCATCGAGGATCCATTCCGCGAGGCTCTGCTTCGGCTGCGCATTCCACCCATAAATATTGACACGAACAATGAGAGGTGAGGAGTGACGACAAAGCACCTCTTGTTCTCCGCGCCACTTCGATTTCGCATATACGCTGAGCGGAGCGGGTTGATCGTCTTCCGAGTAGTTTCCGCGTGTGCCGTCGAACACCGAATCCGTCGAAACGTAAAGGAACTGAGCGTTCAGTTCCTGCGCAAGCTCAGCCAGAGCAGAGGATGCCTGAACGTTCACTTCCTCAGTCTCTTCGGGATGCAGTTCACACCAATCCACCTCGGTGATCGCAGCGCAATGGATGATGCTCTTTGGACGCAAAGGTACGAGGAGGTTTCGCATCGCTTGACGATCAGCAAGATTCGCCTGGCAAATTCTTACACCGGGAATGCGGAGCAGATGACGATGGCAGACGCCTATCACTTCGCGCCCGAGGTCGCGCCCAAGCATAACCAGGCTGGCGCCCAGCAACCCGCTGGCGCCGGTGACGACGATCATGGGCTCGACTCCATGGCCAAGTCGCATGGACGCCGAACTCGACTCCTCTGGTGGATGTGCACATCAACCTTCATGCAGAGCTTTCTGCATAACGCTACGGTTTAATTCAACCAATTCGGGCTCTCGCTGCAAGACAACCAGTGCCTCGTGCCACGTAAAGCTGTCATCGTTGCCGAGTCGTTCGTAAACTGCGCGGATGAAAGCAAGATCTTGCGGTGTATCCAGAGTCCACCGATGATCGCTGTAGTCGACGTGGCCTTTGACCGCAAGAATGTCGAACCGGTTCGGATTCTCGTAAAGGTAAGGAGTGACGTGAGCGCGTTGATAGGATAAATGCGCCTCCCGCCAGGCACAGGCCAGCGCATCTCGGGTCATGACCTCAGTATCTAGGCCACGAGGATAAGTTCGGTCCAGCGCATTGCTCGCATAGTCCGGACGAAGGTCAAGAAATGAGCGGACGGTATCGTCGGCAATCTGCGGATCGATTAGAGGGCAGTCGGACGTAATGCGAACGATTCCCTCCGCCGCTGTCAGTAGGGCAGTCTGGTAGTAGCGATCCAGAACGTCATTCTCAGATCCGCGAAAAGATGAGACCTCGATTCGACGGCACTCCTGAATAATGGCATCATCAGCGATCGAATCTGTTGTGGCCACCACAATTTCATTGACCAGAGTGGCGCGGCGTAAACGGTCGACGACTCGGGCTAGAACGGTCTTGCCTCCCAGATCCATCAGCACTTTCCCAGGTAAGCGAGTGCTGCCCATTCGAGCCTGAATGACGGCGGTGATCTTCACTGCGCTTCTTTCCCCCTCGTCATTGCTGAAACTACTTCTCGAAGTGCGCTAGAACTTTGCCCAGCGCGCGAACTACATCGTCAACATCCCCGTCTGTCATGCTGTGAAACATTGGCAGACTGATTAAGCACTCATAGGCGGCTTCGGCCACGGGGAACTCCCCGCCTTCGTATCCAAAGCGATCCCGATAATACGGATGATGGTGAACCGGAATGTAGTGGACGTTCACGCCGATATTTTCCGCGCGCAGCGCCTGAAACACTTTGCCCCGATCGGCAGCGAGCTTAGTTAAATCCAGTCGGATGGGATAAAGATGCCAGGCGGGATTGACATCCCTTCGGGTTTGCGGCGGGACAACGCCCGCCATAAAGCGGAACTCGGCGGAATATCGAGCTGCGATTTGCCTTCGTCGCGCCAGAATTGCTTCGAGCTTTTTCATTTGCTGCAGGCCAAGCGCGCAAGCGATGTCGGTCAGGCGATAGTTGAACCCCAGAAGAACCATCTCATAGTGCCAGTGGCCCGCGCGCTGCCGTTGTCTCGCATCAATGTTGATTCCGTGATTTCGAAAGCGGCGAAGCGTCTCGGCAAACACGGGATTGTCAGTCGTAACCATCCCTCCCTCGCCGGTCGTCAAATGCTTTACCGGATGAAAACTGAAGACGGTCATGTGTGCAACGCTCCCCACGCGGCGTCCGCGGTACTCAGCACCGAGCGCATGGCATGCGTCTTCGATCACGATCAGTCCATGGCGGTCAGTCAGTTGCAGAAAAGAATCCAAATCCGCGGGATGGCCCGCGTAATCGACCGGAAGAATTGCTTTTGTCCGCGGCGTGATCCGTGCCGCCACCAGTTCGGGATCAAGGGTCAGGGTGTCCTCAACAACATCGGCGAACACCGGCGTTGCGCCTTGATAGAGTATGCAGTTCGATGTAGCAGCGAAGGTCAGCGGAGAAGTAATCGCTTCGTCCCGCGGTTGCAACCCGCTGGTGAAAGCAGCCGCATGCAAGGCGGCTGTGCCGGAACTGAAGCTGACCGCATATTTCGCGCCCACCCAGTCCGCCATGGCTTCTTCAAATTCAGCGACCTTGGGGCCGGTGGTCAACCAATCGGAGCGCAACGTTTCGACGACGGCCTGAATATCGGTCTCGTCGATGGACTGTCTTGCGTACGGCAACAAAGTCTTTCGAACGGGAGATCCGCCGTGGATGGCCAGCAATTCGCTTACGGGAGCTACCGTCATGGTTTTCTTTAGGCCGGGGCTCGTAGCTTTTCTTCTTCGGGCCAAGGGAGAACCGAAGTCGCGCTCTCACCGACTAGTTCATACAGTTCCTCGGCGCTTAACCACTGGGGATTGTTGTCGCTCGTATAACAAAATCCGTCGGGAAGCGGGCGCGCCTGTTTCCAGTTCTCTTTTCGCCACCAAGGGTGTGCGGGTTGGACGACGTACATGCCGTCCACCTCCAGCGCGTGACGAGCTTCATCTTCCGACAGCAGCACCTCATGAAGTTTTTCGCCCGGCCGAATCCCGATCGATTCCACATCGCAACCGGGAGCAATCGCTGTGGCCATTTCCACCAGCTTCATACTCGGAATTTTGGGAACGAAAATTTCGCCGCCGTGCATCTGCTCGATGCAGCGAACCACAAGCCTGACTCCTTGTTCGATCGTGATCCAGAAGCGCGTCATGCGGGAATCGGTGATGGTAATTTTGCCGCGCTTGCGCTGCTCCTGGAATAATGGAATCACGCTGCCCCGGCTGCCCAGCACGTTGCCATAGCGGGCGCAACTGAATCGAGTATCCTGCGCTCCGGAGTAAGAATTCGCCTGAACAAACATTTTCTCCGCGCAGAGCTTGGTTGCGCCGTACAGATTAATGGGATTCACGGCCTTGTCGGTGCTCAAAGCCAGAATGCGGCGGACACCACGATTGATGGCCGCATCGATCACGTTGCGGCCGCCCATGATATTGGTCTGGATCGCTTCGAACGGATTGTATTCGCAGGCTGGAACCTGTTTGAGCGCCGCAGCGTGAACCACAACCGTGACTCCGGAAAACGCGCGCTCCAAACGCTGCGCATCGCGAACATCGCCGATGAAATAGCGCAAGCTCGGATGATCGAAGCCCGCAGCCCGCATATCGTGCTGCTTAAGTTCGTCACGGCTGAAGATGATGAGCTTCTGCGGACGATATTCGCGCAGCATCAGATCGACAAACTTTCTGCCGAAAGAACCCGTCCCGCCGGTAACCAATACAACCTGTTCGGACCAATTCATCGGTCGAATCCCTCGAAGTGAGAATGCTACTTTCTAGACGAACCGCGTCGATCCGCCTTGGCGCACACATCAAAATGCAATTTGCCAGCGCCAGTATAGCGGAGATGTGCCGCGATCAAGCCTGCGGGAACCCCCGTTAACACTAAGGAACCCATCGAATTCGGAGCGATGACTCCTCACCTTGCGGTGCTAGACTGGGCCCAATTGTTAAACAACAGACGGTGACAGGGACTCGGGTTGCGGTGCTGGTTTGAAAAAGAGACTGAGACACGAATTTGACCAGAGTCTCCGCCGCCCAGATTTTCTTCGGGAGTGCTGATGGACTCGGGACCGCTAGTACCAGTGAACGGCCAAATCCTGCGCGAACTCCAGCCCCCGCTTCCAATTGAGTTCAACCGCAATGCTGCACCCGGCGGTTATCCAGCGATTCCGACTCAAGATTCTCTCCTGCGGGAGTACTTGCGGGTTCTGATCAAGAACAAGTGGGTTGTGATTGGAAGTCTGCTGCTGGTCATGGGGGTGGTTGCGATTTCCACATTGCGCAGCACGCCAATTTACGAAGCGGTTGGCAGCATCGCCATCAACAAGATGGACCCAGTCACTTTCAACCTCAAGGATTCGTCCAGCAGCGTCGACTACTACGATCCGACCGACTTGGACACTGAAGTGCGAATTCTAAAGAGCGATCTTCTGGCTCTTCAGGTCATTCGGCAACTGAATCTTGATAAGCAACCGGAGTTCGAGGCCAAGGGCAAGACTTCGCCGTCGTCGCTGGAGCTAACAACCGACGCGATGCAACCAGATTCTGCAAGGACGTCGGCTGTTCTGGCCACCTTCAAAGGCAATCTTCAAGTGGCACTCGTCCCCAACACGAGAATTATCGAAGTCCGCTACCGGAGCCCGGACAAGAACATCGCGGCGCGCGTCGTAAACACACTGGCGAATACCTACGTGGAGCAGAACTTCAAGACAAGATTCGAGTCCACGATGCAGGCCTCGGATTGGCTTTCCAAGCAGTTGGTCGACCTCCAGATAAAGGTGGAAACCTCGCAGGAGAAACTGGTCAAGTATCAAAAGGAACACGAAATTCTAGGGATCGACGAGAAGCAGAACATCACGACCGCCAAGCTGGATGAATTGAACCGCGAGTTGACCTCGGCCGAATCCGTCCGGATGGAGAAGGAATCGATCTACCACTTGGTGCAGACTGGAGATTCAGACTCGATCGCAGCCGCCGCCAATGTCGACGGCGCCTCCCGAGGTTCGAGCGCTAATTCAGCGCTGCTCGAGAAGTTGCGGGAACAGCAGGCTGATCTGAAGATCCAAGTAGCGCAACTGAGCACGCAATTCGGACCTTCTTATCCGAAATTGGCTCAACTGAATAGTCAGCTCAAGGAAGTCGACGCAGAAATTCAGACTGAAATTCGCAAAGTGGCAGCGCGTTTGCGCGGCGACTATCTTGCCGCCGTGCAGCGCGAGAGCATGCTGCGCACCGCATTGGAGCAACAAAAGCAAGAGGCTAACAAACTCAACGAGAGTGCCATCGAGTACAGCCTGCTCAAGCGTGATGTCGACGCCAACCGCACACTTTCCGAAGGATTGCTGGAGAGATTGAAGGAAGCCGGCGTTACCGCAGGTCTGAGGTCGAACAACTTCCGCATCGTGGATGTGGCACGGGTTCCCACATCACCTTCAGGACCAAATCTTTTAAAAAACCTTGGCTTCGCGTTAGCGCTGGGACTTTCCACCGGCATCGGGCTCGCGTTTCTTTTGGAGAGTATGGACAACACCGTGCGAACTCCAGAGCAGGCGCAAATCATCTCGGCGCTCCCGTCTTTGGGCATGATTCCTCTCGGCTCCAGAAGCACGAGGGAAATGGGTGGCAATCAGAAACTGGCGTTGGCTTCGTCTAAAGAGGCCGTAGAGCTGGTGACCCAATCGCGCCCCAGGTCGCAGATGGCGGAGTCCTATCGCGCACTGCGTACTTCGTTGCTCCTCACATTTGCAGGAGGGCCTCCAACCGTCATTCTTATCACCAGCGCTCTTCCCGAGGAAGGGAAGACCACGACCAGTGTGAACTCTGCAATTGTTCTGGCTCAGAAAGGTACGCGAGTTTTGTTGATTGACGCCGACCTGCGCCGGCCCAGCATTCACAAGACACTCGGCATGGGCCCGAAGATCGGGCTCAGCAATGTACTAACCGGTGCCGCGACCCTTCAACAGGCAATCATTCCATCGACGATTCTGCCCGAGCTTTTTATTCTGCCCGCTGGAACGCCGCCGCCGAACCCGGCCGAACTTCTAGCCTCCGCCAAAATGAAAAATGTTCTCGCGGAGTTGCGAAAACAATATGACCACATCGTGATAGATTCGCCGCCAACCCTGTCCGTCACCGATGCCGTAGTGATGTCGACCGATGCTGACGCGGTCGTTCTCGTCATTCGGTCTGGACACACCACGAAACCGGCCTTGCGACGCGCCCGCGACATCCTCCTGCAGGTCAACGCGCGAGTTTGCGGCGTGCTGGTGAACGCGGTCGATCTCAGTTCGCCCGACTATTATTATCACTACGAATATCAGGGGAAGTACGGTCACGGGTACTACCAAGAGGATCCATTGAGCACCGCGGAGGGAGTCGTTTCTGAAGCTACCTCCAATGGAGCGTAGTGTGGCGCAGCATCGAGGTCAGGTGCATGCGCACGAAAGCACGCGCATTAAAATTTCGCTTCAAGGCCCAGCCCGGAAACTCATCTTTTTAGTTACATGCCTCGCGCTTACCGTGATTTATATCGGATTGGTCGCTGACCAATTTCTCGCCGATTACTTCTCCAGCAAACTTGACCTCACAAGCCTGCAAATGGCAGCGCGGCTGGAACCAGGCAATGCGGATTATCAATACCGGCTTGGACATTATTTTCTGCAGACGCAATATGAACCACAGACGGCGGCACAATTCTTCAGGTCGGCGGCTGCACTAAACCCGCACCACGCCAGCTACTGGCTTGAACTCTCCAGAACTTATCGGCGGCTCGCTGACATTAATCGACAGCAAGATGCTTTGCAACGCGCCATTGCCGCAGATCCATCGACTCCTGAAGTTGCATGGGAGGCGGCCAATTTCTACTGGACGCTCGGAGAAACGGATAAGGCTTTGCAGGAATTCCGCGTGGTCCTGGCCAATGATCCTTATTTACCGCCCGCGGCTCTGGATCGCTGCTGGCGGATTAAGCCGGATGTCGACGCTCTCCTTCGAGACGTGGTTCCACGCAATGCCGACGTTTACGCATCGTTCTTGGATTTCTTGATCTCCAGGAATGAACCGGCAGCCGCGGCAAAAGTCTGGACGCAGATGGTGCAACTCCAACATCCCTTCGAAACGCGCCATGTTTTCGATTACGTCCGCTATCTCATCGATCGGCAGGAGGTCGCGCAAGCCCATCAAGCCTGGCGGCAAGCAGCAGGTCTAGCCGATCTTTCTGCGTACCAACCTTCGCCGGAGAATCTGGTGGTTAACGGCGATTTCAGCTTGCCAGTGTTGAATGGTGGATTCGATTGGCTCTATGAAAAATCATCCGATGTGGTGCTGGCGCTGGACTCGACCGAGTCGCACTCTGGCCACCGTTCTCTTTCCATTGCCTTCGATAGTCGGGGAATTGAAGACGTCGGTATCTGGCAGCTCGTTCCTGTCGAACCGGACACGAAGTACGAGTTCTCCGCCTATTTCAAGTCGCAAGGCTTGCAGGGCGCGGGTGGGCCACGATTTTTGCTGGAAGACCGGTTTACCCGGGCAAACTATTTTGCCAGCGAGGAGCTTAAAGACGCCGATTTCTGGAAACAGGTAGGGGGAACGTTTAGCACAGGTGCGGGTACGCGGCTGCTAGTACTGCGGATACAGCGCGTGCCGCCCGGGGATGCGATTCGTGGCAAGCTGTGGATTGGCGATGTTCAACTGACCCAGAGACGCATCACCCAGGAACAAACTCCGGCGGGTGGCCAGTGACGTCCCCACTGCCGCTCACACTGACCGCGGAATCGAGTTCGCCTCGATCTTTCCGCTTGAAGCTGGATCATGCGTTGTTGTACGGAGTCATTGGGTTCCTCCTATTCGGACCGCTCGCATTTGGCGCCGTAGAATCATGGTCGATGTCGATCATGCAAGTCGGCTCCAGTTTGCTTTTTGCACTTTGGGCTGCGCGGCAGGTCACGACGGGTGAAATAGGAATAGTGGGCAACCCTTTGTTCTTGCCGATCCTGTTTTTCGCCGGCCTGATTCTTTGGCAACTTGCGACAGGACGAACAGCCTATCGCGCCGACACCTTTTCAACTGCACTGCTCTACTTTGCCTACGGACTGTTGTGTTTCCTGGTCGTTCAGTGCCTGCGCAGAACATCGCAGCTGAAGGTTCTCGCGTGGGTCTTCTCTGGATATGGTTTTGCCATCGCCCTCTTCGCGCTGATGCAGGGCATCGCCCCGAACGGCAAGCTGTATTGGCTTCGATCTCTGCCATCTGGGGGCTGGATTTACGGCCCGTTCGTAAATCACAACCATTATGCGGGACTGATGGAGATGCTGACCCCGATTCCTCTCGTCATTTCTCTTGCTGACAATGTTCGCGACTCACGCAGGGCGCTCGCGGCCCTTGCGGCTGCGGTGATGGCAAGCACAATTTTTCTGTCCGGATCGCGCGGTGGTATGGCTGCCTTCGCCATACAGATGGCTCTGCTCGCCGGCTTTCTGGTAACTCGAAGGAAGAACCGGAAAGTGGCCTTGGTATTGGGCGGGTTCTTGATCGTTGCGGTGGCGTTAATGGCGTGGGTCGGTGGTGGAGAATTAGTGGAGCGACTGGTTAGCATGCACGACGGAACCCGAACCGAGTTGTCCAGCGGTAGCCGACTGACAATCGATCGCGACGCGCTCAAGATTTTTGCGCAAAAACCGGTCTTAGGATGGGGCTTGGGCACGTTCCCCGACATCTATCCACAGTTCAGCAATCTCTCTACAAATTTCCAAGTGGGTCCGGCGCATAACGACTATCTACAATTGCTGGTTGAAACGGGCGCGCTCGGTTTCGCCACGATGCTGTGGTTCCTACTGATCTTGTTCGGCTCTGCCTTGAAGAAGTTGAAGCATTTTCCCGCCGATGCCAATACTACGGTGACTTTAGCCGCCGCGCTTGGGGTAACCGGCATACTGGTTCACAGCGTCGTGGATTTCAATCTGCAGATCCCGGCGAACGCGGCTCTCTTCTATGTGCTCTGCACGGTGGCCGCGATGGAGCCACGTTTCGGCCGGCATTCCCATAGACACAGCACCAGCACTTCGCGCGGCTACGCGGTTCAGCCCCGTGCGTACGATCTTCGCCCGCAGTTGAGCACAAAAGAACTTGAAGTAAAGTGATAATTGTTACGGTTTGTATTGGCTCATGAATGGTTGGGAAGAATTGCACAGGAGCAGGCAAACGATCACGCCTGTTGTAACCGCAGCTCCACCTATAACATATGGATTCGTCAACCAGCCGCCGCCTCCTGGGAACAGCGCACCAGCAGGTTTCCGCTTTTTCTTATTGCACCTGCCGGAGTCGTCAGGATTAGCCTGCTCACCCTCGGTGAGATTGGCTGTGTCCTTTCCGCAATAGACGTTAATACTGCCCTTACTGGCAAAAACCTGAACCGACCCGTTGGCATCGCCCACTTCAAATTCTGTCCAAGTGTTAGAGGCCGGGGTCACCGTGACCACTCCGGCAATTGCAACCATGCCGACAGACGTGGCAACGTTGACGCTCCCTTGCTCGAGAGTCACAGCCTTGCCTTCAAACTTTACGACCGAATCCGGCAATACAATAACGCCGGAGCCGGATGCATCCAGCGTAGCGAGCGACTCTGGCTGGGTCTTTATTAAATCACCCGGGAAAACGGCGGACGAATTGGGCAATAGACTGCCATTGAGCCAGACCGGGCCACGTCCATAGAGCATAGCGCCACCCGAATCAGCCGCCAGCAAGGAGGAGGGAGTGATGGCGACCAGCATCCAGCAAAGAATATTTCTCAGTCTCGACACACTCATGACACAAACTCTTCGCGGTGATACTAGCCCGCGGACCATCGACCGTCAATTGCCTGCCGTGATCACCCCCCGCACATCGGCACGACTCGAATCCTTAGCGCCAGCGGTCGATCAGTTCCCACCAGATTAGCTTCCACCACTCTTCAAGATTGACCTTGGCCCATTCTCGATGTCGCCACCATTGCGCGCCAAACTCGCTGGCATCGAAGGCAGCGGCGATGCTGTAGTCCGCCGGCAAAGCCCTCTCAAAAATACTGAGAGCGCGCCGGGTATGATAATCGGAGGTGACCAACAGAATCGTGCGTGCGTTGGCGCCTTGCAGGCAGCGGGCCACGTCTCGAGCCTCATCCCGGGTGGAGCGTCCGTATATCGGACAGACGGAAATTGCGCTGGCTTGCGGCAACCCTTCGACAAATTTCCGCGCAATCTCCAACTGGTTCCACTGGTAAATCTTGGCCTCGCCGGGAACATCGAGGATCAACCGCGCTGCATAACCTTGAGCGAGCAGCTCCAACCCTCGTGCTGGACGCCGGTCGGTTTCCCCTGCGAGAACAACCATAACGTCTGACTTGAGAGGTTGATTGACCACCAGAAATCGCCCGGAAGTCGCAGCCAAGGCGATTACGAACAATCCTCCTAAGATGAGGACGAGTTTAAGCTTTGTCATGGATCCGTTTTCTGCGGCTAAATCACGGGCCGCAACTGCTCTTCGCCGCTCTGTTTGGACCATACAGACTACGCGAAATCTCGACCCGTAGCCGTCAAAGCTGCAAGTTACTTCAGTGAGCGCGCGTGCGCTCACTTTTCAAGAGTCGAAGGTCAACATGGTAAAATTCAAACGGACCCACAAAATCAACTATGAGTATTGAATCAATGCCTGCCGCCGCTTTGTTTTCCGACCTGAAGAGCAAGATTGAGCAGAAACAGGCGCGTGTCGCCGTCATCGGCCTCGGATATGTGGGTCTGCCTCTGGCTCTGCTCTACACTGAGCAGCAATTCTCAGTTACGGGGTTCGATATCGATGCCCGCAAGATCTCAACGCTGGAACAGGGAGGCTCCTACATTTTTCGCATTCCAGCGGCTGAGATTGAGGCGGCGAAGAAAAAAGGTTTCAGCGCAACCGCTGAATACGCCCGTTTAACGGAGATGGACGCGATCATCATTTGCGTGCCCACGCCTTTGAACGAATATCACGAGCCTGATTTAAGCTTTATCACCGACACGGCAAAGTCCATCGCTCCGCATTTGCGCCCCGGACATCTGGTGATCCTCGAGAGCACAACCTATCCCGGCACGACTGAGGAAGTCCTGATTCCCATCTTAGAGAAAGGGAACCGGCAAGGGCTTAAGGCTTCGCGTGGCGATGCTTCCACCGGCCAGGAGTTTTATGTCGCATTTTCTCCTGAGCGGGAAGATCCAGGCAATCAGACGGTGGCGCGGCGCGACATTCCGAAAGTGGTGGGCGGGCTTAACGCGAAAGCGTCAGACTTGGCGGCGGCGTTGTATGGCGCCATTTTCGCGCGGGTGGTGCGGGTTTCCTCGCCGGCTGCCGCCGAAATGACCAAGTTGCTGGAGAATATTTACCGCTGTGTCAATATTGCGCTGGTGAATGAGTTGAAGCTGTTGTCGTTGCGCATGGGGCTCGACATCTGGGAAGTAATCGACGCGGCCGCAACCAAGCCGTTTGGGTTTCAGCCGTTCTATCCAGGCCCTGGGCTAGGCGGCCATTGTATTCCGGTGGATCCCTTTTATCTTTCGTGGAAGGCCAAGGAGTGGGATTTCCGTACCCGCTTCATTGAACTAGCCGGCGAGATCAATACCAACATGCCGTATCACGTGCTGGAATCGGTCGGCAAAGCCCTTAACCGGAACAAGAAAGCGCTGAACGGCGCCAAGGTGCTGGTGCTCGGACTCGCCTATAAGAAGGATATCGATGACTTGCGCGAGTCTCCGTCCCTGACCATTATCGAGCTGCTACAGAAAGACGGCGCTCAGGTCAGCTATAACGATCCTTATTTCCCGACCGTCGGCAAAGGACGCAAGTACGATCTGCAGATGAAGTGCGCACCGCTGGACAATCTTGGCCAATATGACTGCGTGCTGATCGTCACCGATCACTCAGATTATGACTATGCAGGGATAGTGCGTGAGTCACAGCTTGTGGTCGATACACGAAACGCGACCCGCGGCATCAAAAGCCCGAAGATCGTCCACTGCTGACGCGAGATCGGGCGTCGCATTGGACCAATAAAATTAGATGGATGGGCGGGAATACCCGACAGCGTCACTGGGGAGCGAGACTCTGGTTTCGCGAATTTACTGTCCGATGGAACTGGCCACGGATGAAAACACGTTGTTGGCATTACCACCGATTAGACGAATGGTGCCCACGACGATCACCAGGATTACAGCGAGCATGACTGCATACTCGGCGACGTCCTGTCCTCGCTCATCCGACCACAATTGGCGCAAACACTTTACCACAGGCTCCTCCTTGCTTTCCCAGCTAAGTCCTCCTTACGCGAGCGGAAGAATTGTACCGGGCTGACAATCAGCGAAAAGATCCCCTGATCTCAGTTGTTCTCTAAATGCTAATTATCTGGGGAGGGCGGAACAATAGCTCTTCGGTGTCGGGATATGGCACTAAAGTGCCATATCGCTTAAGCGATCGGTTTTAAGGGGAGGGACTGATTAACGGCAAAGAGCGCCAGTTCAAGGCGCGTGGAGACCCCGAGTTTGTCAAAGATATTGCTGAGGTGGTGCTTCACCGTATCCTCACTGATTTTGAAGTATTCGGCTGTCTCCTTATTGGAGTAGCCAGCAACCACCGCCGAAACAATCTCCAGTTCGCGGGGCGTCAGGCCGAATTTCTTCTGCCGCGCTTCTTCGCCCGAGGACTGGACCAGAGTTCTGAGGTACTGCACCAGATTGGAGACGCTCTCGCGGCCTACCCAGTATTCGCCAGCCATTACAGTGTGAATAGCTTTTAGAAGAAGTTGGGTCGCTGAGTCTTTTAGTACCACGCCGCGAGCCCCGAGTTGCAGAGCTTCGACAATCTGAGCTTTTTCGGCGGCTGCGGTCAGAAGTATCACTCGGACCGCGTTCTGGTTCGAAGCGGAACTCATCTCGCGCAACGCCTCCAGCCCGGGATGTCGGGGCATGGCTAGATCCAGGAGTAGAATGTCGGGCTTCAACTGCTTCGCCAGCCGGACGGCTTCGGCGCCGTCACATGCTTCTCCGATCACTTTGAGGTCAGGCTCGGTTTCCAAGAGCCGCCGCAAGCCATCGCGGAAAATAGGATGGTCGTCGGCAATCAGGATGCGAGTCGGCTGTGATCGTCGGTTATCCATAAGTTACTTGCCGGCGCTGCGGGACCGAGATTTCTAAACGTGACCCCTGGCCGGGATTTGATTCTATCGTGAGTTCGCCTTCAATCAAACGGACACGCTCTTTAATCACCAGAGGTCCTTTGCCGAGCGTATCGAGTTCGGCCTGAGAGACGCGCCCTGCGAATGGAAAACCCCGCCCGTCGTCCTCGATCAGTACATGCCAGGCGCCATTGCGCGAACCCAGCCGCACCAGCACCTGTCGCGCCTGGCTGTGCTTGCGGACATTGACCAGCGCCTCCTGCACAATGCGTGCCAACTCCCTGCACACGGGCTGCGGCATATTCAGTTCGTCCAGATCCGAAAGGAACCGGGCGGAGATTCCGGTCTCCCGCTGGAATCTCTCTACCGTGTCCGATAGTAATCCCAAAAGCTTCTTGGAATCTACGTCCAGGGTTTTCATCTGCTGCATAAGTTCCCGCAACTTGAGAACTTCTTCGCGCAGCAGCCCCTGGATCCTGCCTAGTTCTTCCGTGACCAGGCCGGGCTTGCCGGGGGATTGACGCCGCAAGACATCGACCTGCATCTCGACAGCGATGAGCGACTGGACAGCCCCGTCGTGCAACTCGCGCGCGAAACGCGCTCTCTCCAAAGCGCCAGCCTTCAGCCGCAAACGCCGCAACAGAAGCACGTTGTAGACGGCCGGTCCAACCTGGCGCACCAATTCGTCCAAAAACCGCAACTCTTCTTCCGTGTCGCCCGCTAAGGAGGGATCGAGCAGAACAATTCGTCCCGACCATTCGCGTCCAAAGGCGAACGACACTGTCATCAAACTCTGGAAATCATATCTCTTCGCGAGCGGATCCAGAAATTCCGGAGTAAGATCCCGAACTCTTGCTCCCTCCCGATTTAATCCCAGGAGAGAAAAATCTTCCATGCGATGTTTGCCGATCCGTCGCGCGTAACAAGTTGCTGCGGGAGACTCATACAGGTAGGTCTCACGGTCACTTGAGGACGGATCCAGCCATCGGAAGGATGTATCGCCATTGGCGCGACGCAATTCGCCGACAAAGACGCGATAGTTGCTGCTCTCGTGAGAAGCGATGACCAGTTGTTTTGCCCCATACATCGAGAGCAGTTCACCAGCAATCTCGCCAATCGTTCCGGTAAGCCCGGCCTCGACCCTTGCCTTCCCAATCGTTCTGGCAATTACCGCTTTCTCCGCGCGAAGCTGTTTCTGCTGCTCGGCCAAGTATCCCAGCAGAATGCCCAATACGAGCAGATCGACAGAGCGCATGAAGAGATGCTTGGGCTCGAAGTCGGTGACATTTACTTGCAACAGAGGCAGGCCCAGCTTGTGGCTCAAAAGAAACCCGTTCGCTCGGTCGACAACGTGAAGATGAATTAAACAGAAGCTCTCTACCCAAAGCACCAAGACCGCTGCCACCGCGGTTCCCAGCGTTTCCCACAGCCCCCAACGGTACGCCGCAGCCGCCAGAACAAAAACAAAGAACAAAGAGAAGGGATTGCCCTGCCCCGCGACAAAGGCTGAAATGAGAGCTGGCCAGATCACATCTGCGCTGTGCACAAGCAGTCGGAAAGACTGCGTCGATTCCTGACGCCTGCGCAGGAAGATCATGATGATGACACCCTGGGCGACGTAAAAGGCCAACAGTCCGTAGGCCCAAAGCGAATAGCGAACTTCCGCGGGGTCCATCCAGATCGCGACTAGCGAAGCCAGAGCGAGGGAAACGCGAGCCGTGGCCAGCCAGCGTTCAGTTCGGCGTACTTCGCCGGGACCCATGGGGGCGCGAAGCCTCCACAGGAATCGATCTCGCAGTGCTTGGAATGGCAATCGAATCCGACCGTGTACCAGGAATTATTGGTTAGCCGGATGTTATTTGTAATAGGGTCAGAGAGCAAGTAAAAACTTCCTAGAACAGAGGCTAACACCAACAATCTAAATAGAGTAAACTCAGACCTAAGGCTTGGGCGATGCTTGCGAGGCTCCACCCTGGTTACTTGAGTAACTTTCCCTCTAGTGTATTGTGCCTAAGAATCAGGTACGGATGAACATGTCCGGTCAGACGAAGGCGTGGATTTCGATCGCTGCGGGTTTGGTGTGTGTGCAGGCAGTGGCATCGCTGTTTCTGCGCGATGGCTTTACCCTGACTGCTCTGAGCGACATTACGCAGTTCGTTCTCCTTCTTGCCGGCACGGCTGTACTCCTGCTGAACGCGCTCGCAACCCGCGGCAGAATCCGGCTGTTCTGGGCATTGATGACACTGGGCGTGGCCTTGTGGATGTTCTATCAGGGCCTGTGGATTGACTTCGAGGTGCTGCTGCGGAAGGATTTTCCAAACCCTTTCGGCGGAGACGTAATACTGTTCCTTCATATCGTCCCCATGACAGCGGCGCTGGCTGTGCAGCCGCATGTGCAAACGAACCAACGCACCACCCGCCTTGGAACGCTCGACTTCGCCCTATTGTTAGTCTGGTGGCTATATCTTTATTTGTTTGCCGTGATTCCCTGGCAGTACGTGCGACCGTACGAGCCCAGTTACGATCACAACCTCAACATCCTCTACCTGACAGAGAAAATAGTATTTCTGGCTGGCCTGGGCGTGCTTTGGTTTCGCAGCCAGGGTTCCTGGAAAATCATCTACGCGAATTGGTTTGGTGCTGGGCTGACGTATTCGCTGAGTTCCTACGTTGCAAACTGGGCAATCGCGCGAAAGGTGTACTACTCCGGCAGTCTGTACGACGTGCCCTTGGCCATCTCCATGGCGTGGATCACCGTTATCGGTGTTCTGGCGCTCCGTTCATCCGGCAAGCAGGAGCCTGCCCGTGCTTCCGGGAGCTATGGAGTATGGGTAGCGAGGCTGGGCATGGCCGCCATTTTTTCGCTTCCGCTATTTGCTTTGTGGTCTTTGTTCGATGCTGGAATTCCGCAGCGGGTCCGTACCTTTCGCCTCGTACTCACATTATCAAGCATGCTGGTTATGGGTGCGCTGGTGTTCTTCAAACAGCACCTGCTGGATCGCGAACTCCTGCAATTGTTGATCGCTTCCCAAGAATCGTTCGACAACCTGAAACGGGTGCAGGCGCAGTTGGTGCAGTCGGAAAAATTGGCATCACTCGGGCAACTCGTAGGCGGCGCCGCTCATGAATTGAACAATCCGCTTGCTGCGATGATGGGGTACGCGGAATTGCTGGGATCGACTGAACTCAACAGCGAACAACGGTCACTGATGCAAAAATTTGAGCAGCAGGTACGCCGGACGCGGACTCTTGTTTCCAGCTTGCTGAGCTTTGCCAAGCAGGTTCCCGCAGAAAAGACTCTGGTGGATATCAGTGCGCTGCTACAAACCGCGGTCAAGCTCTGCCTGCCCCAATCGCGCGGTCCCAATGTTCAAGTGCACACCGACATCGCCAGCGAGTTGCCGCGAGTGCTCGGCGACTCTAACCAACTTCTGCAGGTATGCCTGCATATTACCAACAATGCTCTCCATGCTTTGACAGAAACGGGCGGCACACTGACCGTGACCGGGCGACTACAGGATGCGTTAGTGGTGCTGGAATTCTCTGATAATGGACCAGGTATGGAGGAGCCAGACCGGGTTTTCGATCCTTTCTATACCACTCGGCCGGTCGGCCAGGGACCAGGTTTGGGTCTTAGCGTCTGCTATGGCATTATTCAGGAGCACAACGGAAAAATTACCTGCGGAAATCGGCCAGAGGGCGGGGCGACATTCCGCATTGAGCTGCCGGCGGTTACGGATTCAGCGCAAGCCACCGGCTCGGTTTTGAGCAATTATAAGTCGGCCGAATTGCTTCCCGAAGCGAAGGCTGCCGCGACCCGCTAGGTCCTTTGCTCAGGAGGCGGCCAACTCCACAGTCCTTTTTAACTGACCGCATGCGGCGTAAATGTCGCGCCCGCGCGGGCGGCGAATGAATGTGGGCACACCTGCGGTAATCAATGTCTTCTGAAACTCGAATACCCGGTTCTCGGCAGGAGTTTTAAACGCAATCCCCGGACCGGGGTTCAGTGCGATCAGGTTTACTTTCGCTCGTATCCCACGGATCAGTTCCCCGAGTTCGCGAGCGTTTTGCGGCGAGTCGTTCACTCCGGCCAGAAGGACGTATTCGAAGGTTAGTCGTTCTCGATTCCTCAGGGGGAAATCGCGGGCAGCCGCCACTAACTTTTCCAGATTCCACTTGCGATTGATCGGCATCAGCCCGCTTCGTAATTCGTCGTTGGGCGCGTTCAGCGATACAGCCAGTTTCGGTCGCACCGGTTCGGCGCCAAGATCATAGATTCGGGGCACGATGCCCGCAGTCGAAACCGTCATGCGAGATGCCGGGATCCCCACTCCCTCAGCCAACAAGCCGACTGCCTTGATGAAATTGTCATAGTTCAAGAAAGGCTCGCCCATGCCCATAAAGACAATATTCACCCGGCTCTGAGGAGGAGAGACATGCTGGTCGTTCAGCACGGCGCAGACTTGTCCTACGATCTCGCCAGCCGTTAGATTACGTTTCACACCGAGCAGCGCGGTCAGGCAAAACTGGCAATCTACGGCGCAACCGACCTGGCTGGAAACGCAAATGGTAGCGCGATCCCACGCTCGCGCTTTTTCGACTTCGTTCCCGGCTTCGCTGCCATCTCCAGCTTCGCCGTCGTCACCTTCCGGCATCCAGACGGTCTCTACACTTTGCCCATCGGCGAACCCGATCAGGTAGCGGACCGTACCGTCGCTGGACACGAATTTCTTCTCAATCGCTGGAACCCCTACCGACAAGCCTCCTTGTTTGAAGCTATTCCGCAACTCTTGCGGAAGTGTGGAAATCTGCTCGAGGGACTCGACGCGCTGGCCATAAACGGCCTCAAACAATTGCCGTCCGCGGTAGGAGGGCTGGCCAGATTCCTCGGCAAAATCCGTAAGCTCGCGAAAAGTGAGGCCCAACAGTACGCTTTGTTTTTCGTCACTCATAGACTTCGCAACCCTTATTTTAGAAGAGATGGGCGAAACCGGCGCCTGCTGATTTGGCCTATCCCAACAAACCAGTTGCAAGTATCTGATTATAAATGAGTTGATATTGTTTTGCAGAGGTTCGCCCGAAGCGTAAGGGTATGTAACAATAGTAAAGACCCGCCCCGGTCCTGAGTGGCGAGGAGTTTAGGAAAAAGCTAATGGTTGAAGAAGTACGCAACATCCAGCGCGAATCGCTGCCTAACGGGCTGACGATTATCACCGAACAGATGCAGCATATTCGTTCGGCCTCGATCGGTATTTGGATCAAGACCGGATCGCGCGATGAGGATGCCCAATGGAATGGCATCTCCCATTTCGTCGAGCACATGGTTTTCAAGGGCACCAAGCATCGCTCCGCCGAGGACATAGCCCGACAGGTCGATTCCATCGGCGGAAACATGGACGCCTTCACGGCCAAGGAGTGCATCTGCTTCAACGTCAAGATATTGGATGAGCATCTGCCGATCGCGATGGATGTCCTCAGCGATCTGGTCCTCAATCCGACGTTTGATGTTAAGGACATCAGCCGTGAACGGGGCGTCATCCTCGAAGAAATCAAGATGGACGAAGACAGTCCCGACTACCTGGTCCATGAAATCTTTACCCAAAACTTCTGGCGGGATCACCCCCTGGGCAAGCCGATCCTGGGAACCAAGGACACGGTGAAAACCTTCGAGCGGGATCCCGTTCTTGGTTTCTATGGCCAGCGTTTCGCCCCCGGCAATCTGATCATTTGTGCGGCCGGCAACCTGAAGCATGAACAGTTTGTGGAACTTGTGGCAAAGCATTTTCAGCACATGAATCCGGTCAAGAACGGATTTCATAGCCCGCAGCCAAAGATTATTCCGCGCATCATCATGCGCAACAAGAAATCTCTGGAGCAGGTGCAGATCTGCGTTGGCGTGCCTTCCCATCCCATCGCCCACGAGAAGCGGCATGCTTCGTACATTTTGAACACACTCCTCGGCGGCGGCATGAGTTCGCGGCTGTTTCAAAACATCCGCGAACGGCAGGGACTTGCTTACTCGATTTATAGCGATCTCAATCCCTACCGCGATACTGGCTGCCTTTCGGTTTACGCAGGTACGTCGCGGGAGTCAGCAGGCAAGGTGGTGCAGTCGATTGTTTCCGAATTCCGCAAACTCAAATTGGAAGACGTTCCCGCCGACGAACTCCGCCGCTCCAAAGACCAACTAAAAGGCAGCTTGATGTTGTCGCTTGAGTCTTCGACCGCACGTATGTCCAGCCTGGCCCGGCAAGAGATGTACTTCGATCGCTTTTACAGCATGGATGAACTGATCGAAAAAATCGAAAGTGTTACGGCCGAAGAAGTGCGGGAACTCGCCAACGAGTTTTTCCTCACCGAATCGATCGCAGTCACGGTGCTGGGAAACTTGAATGGCCTCAAGTTGAGCCGTGAACAACTCGCCTGCTAAGGGCGCGACCTGCTTTTCTTGTGTGCCTTCGTGTCCTTTTTGTAGTCCTCGCATTTGAACTTCCTTAGGTACTCGTCTGCTCTGCTCAGGGCAGGTTCCGGCCACGAAAGCACACAAAGGCATTCTCAGCGTTCCCCTGCACGGTGCTGGCTTTACCGACTGTTTCGAGGCATACTAGGCAGCAAGTCCCGGGTTCGGCAGGGGAGTTGGCGCGCTATGCCTATGCTGGAGCAGAAGAGCCACACACAGCCGGGGGATTCTCGGCCACATGCGGTTTTCGAACAGCAACAGCGCCGCCGAATGCTCATTGCTCTGATGGTTCTGGTGCTCGCACTGGTTTCGGTTCTTATTAAGGACCGCCAGTTCTGGTTCCCGCCCAGTCCAAGCGCTGAATCCGAAACTCCAGACCAGAGCACGCCCCGCGCGAGCCCTACCACCACTCTGGCCAAGCCTGCCACATCCGTCGCACCACCGAAAATTGCAGTACCGTCGCCGGCTCACGCGCGGCCAAAATCAAAGCGATCAACAGCGACCGCGCATGCGACCAGCGCGCCAGACCCACCGTTTATCGTAGCGACGAACCGCGCCGTACTGCCTCCGCTCGAGGTTGAGGTGGTTGCCGGAAATCAGCACCGGGCTGTTAATCCCGGGGATAGTTCCGTCAAGCTGCAGATGCAACCCACCGACGATGCAGCCCCGGAGCAAACCGCTCCTGCAGTCCAGAGCCAAGGCAGCAGTACTCCCGCGATGACGAAGACGAGCGCGCAGGTTCAGCTTTCGCCCGGAAGCGCGCAAGTCATTTCTCGAGTGAACCCCAGCTATCCGCTGCTCGCGAAGCAAATGAAGGTTCAAGGCGCAGTCGTTTTGGAGGCGCTGATCAGCAAGAGCGGCAGCATTCAGGACATCCAGGTGCTCAGCGGGCCCGCGATTCTTTCGGAAGCTGCGCGCGAGGCGGTCAAGCAGTGGCACTTCAAGCCTTACTACCAGGGCGGGCAACCGGTGGAAACCGAGGCGCGCGTTACCGTGAATTTCACTATTTCGACATACTGACCTAAATCACAGTCGAAGCCGTTCCTTCGGTCAGCGTGAACTTCGAATCACGGTCTCCAAAAACAAAAAACGGGCGTCCGACTCTCGCGAGTCATTGGACGCCCGGGCAGCCCTCCCCCAGAACTGCTCACTTAGAAAAGTAATTCTTCCTTTAATTTTTGTGAATGGCACGTCCGGGCTAGAAAGACCCACCAATGTGCCATCGCAGAGATTAACAGTGGCGTTAAAACCGTCACACAATTTCGAAACAAAAGCAATTATTACGCCAGCCCGCTATCAGTCGCCGTGCTGTCCCGCCGCATGAGTTGTCGGGCCGACTTCCACCCGATTCCGTCCTCGCGCCTTGGCGGCGTAAAGAGCTTCATCGGCGGTGCGAAGCAGCCCCTCGCAGTCGAGCGTTTCCTTTTCATCCTGCCCCACCGAAGCCAGCCCCAGGCTCAGAGTCACTGCAACCGGACCCGCGCTGGTTTCGACTGGATGACTGGCGATACTTTGGCGCAGCCGTTCGGCGCCGACGATCAAATTGGCGGGGGTACAACCGGGAAAGACGATCAAGAATTCTTCTCCCCCGTATCGGCCGACCACATCATAGGGGCGAACGTCAGCAGCCAGTCGCCGCGTCACCTCTTGCAGCACGGCATCGCCGACCTGATGGCCATGCGTGTCATTGATTTTCTTGAAGTAATCAATGTCGGCCATAACTACACCCAAAGGGTCTCCCGTGCGTTGTCGACGAGATACTTCTCGTCTGAGTAAATCGAATATGGCGCCGCGATTCCAAAGTCCGGTCAAGGTATCGTGGGCAGCTGCATATTGCAAATCATTTTGGGCGCAGATCAAGGCTGCTTGCAGGTCGAGAATTCTTCTGCCGGCTCGAACCCGGGCGCGCAGTTCGTCCACGTCAAATGGCTTGGTCAAGTAATCATCAGCTCCCGCCTCCAGCCCCGCGATCACATCCTGTTTATCGTCCTTGGCCGTGAGCAGGAGAACATAACGATAGGGACCCTGCTTGCGGCTGCGGATTTTGCTACAGAGCTCTATCCCGTCCATCCCCGGCATCATCCAATCGAGGATTGCGAGTTGTGGAGCATCCTCTCTTTGCAGGATTTCCCACGCCGCCAGTCCGTTGTCCACGGCTGTTACGCCGTAGTCCCACTTCTTAAACCAGTTCTCGAGAATCCGGCGGAAGATGGGATCATCTTCCGCGATGAGCGCAGTGTTGACTGCGGAAGATTTAGCCTCACGGCCCGGCTTTGGATCCAAGACCGCTCCGGTGACTTCGGCAGGAAGCTTATTCATGATGTGCCCCTTCTAACTCTTTGAGATCGAAGTGGAGACCTGCCACCTCGCGCTCCAGAATGCCGAGCGTTTCTTTTGCCCGCGAAAGGTCGTTGCTGCGTCCCATCTCTTCGAGTTGGCGGGCCGCTTGCGAAGTTCCGCCGGCGCCCAGGTAGCTGGACTCGCCCTTAACGCTGTGAGCCGCTCGCATCACTCCGTCCGCGTCTCCCGCCGCCACTGCCTGCTGCAGTTTCTGCAGCAGTTTCGGAGACTCTTCCAAAAAGATCTGACACAGTTCCTGCAGCAGTTGCTCATCGCCGCCAATCCGATCGAGAGCCTGTGTCTTGTCCCAGGATGCCTTCGGCACCGCAGGCTTGCTGGGCACCATCGGCGAACGCACAGCGCTTGACAATGTCTGTTCAATGTCGCTAAAACGCACTGGCTTGGTCAGGTACCCGTCCATGCCGGCGGCCAAACAGCGCTCGCGGTCACCCTTCATCGCATGCGCGGTCATGGCGAAGATCGGCAGGTGCGTTGCTCCTTTCTCTTTCTCATTTTCTCGGATCGCCGCGGTCGCGGCCATGCCGTCCATCTCCGGCATTTGAACATCCATAAAAACAAGGTCGAATTTTTCTGCCGAAACTAGCGCGAGCGCTTCTTTGCCGTTTTGTGCCAGCACAGCCGTGTGGCCCATCTTCTGCAAGACACGAAGGATCACGGCCTGGTTCACCGCGTTGTCTTCTGCCACCAGAACCCGTAGCTTGCGTGCCGATTCACGCAGGGTATGACGAGTGACCAGTGCGGGCGGCTTGTCGGTCTCCGCCCGACGTTGGCTCAGCGCCGCGCGGATCGCGGCCAGCAGGTCGTCTTTGAGCACCGGCTTGAGCAGATAGGCGGAGATACCAACCTCCCGACACCGGTTGGCCTCGCCAGGCAACCCTCCGGAAGTGAGCATCAGGACGGTGGCCTCAGCAACCTCAGCATTCCCCTTGGTTCTGATTTGCATCTTTTCCGCTAATTCGAACCCATCCATTCCGGGCATATGGCAGTCGATCAGGATGACGCGGAAGGGATCGCGTTCTCGCTCTGCCGTTTCTATCGTGGCCAGTGCTAGCGCGCCGTTTTGCGTGGCATAAGGCCGCATTCCCCATCCGCGAGTCATGTCACAAAGGATGCGCCGATTCGTGTCATTGTCGTCGACGACTAGCATTCGGAGACCTAGGAACGCGGTTTCGAGAGCAGGAGACGCGGGTTGAACCTCTGCCGCTGAAATCGCAAAGGACGCGATGAAGTGAAACGTGCTTCCTCGACCCTCGCTGCTGTCCACCCACATCTTGCCCCCCATTAATTCAACCAGGCGGACCGAGATTGCCAGTCCCAACCCAGTGCCGCCATACTTGCGCGTAGTGCTGCTGTCGGCCTGAGAAAAGGCTTTGAAGAGCAGCCCCTGTTTTTCCGGAGGAATACCGATGCCAGTGTCCTTCACTTTGAAATGGAGTTCCACGCTTCCGCCATTTTGTGAGCTTTTCTCAACCGTGACCAGGACTTCTCCCCGCTGCGTGAACTTAATCGCGTTGCCGACGAGGTTTACCAGAATCTGCCGCAGGCGGCCAGGATCGCCGAGCAAGTGCGAGGGCACTTCGGGATCGGCATCGTAGGCGAGTTCCAGTTCTTTCTGGTGAGCGCGCAGAGCCAGCGTCTTCATAGTCTCGCCCACGCAATCGTAGAGATTGAATTGGATCATTTCCAAATCCAGCTTTCCCGATTCCACCTTGGAGAAATCCAGAATGTCGTTGATCACCGATAGCAGTGATTCGCCCGAAGATTTCACCAGTTGCAGGTAGTCCCGCTGTTCGGTGGTTAGCTCCGTATCCAAAGCCAATTCAGTCATGCCCATGATGCCGTTGATCGGAGTGCGGATCTCGTGGCTCATGTTGGCGAGGAATTCACCTTTGGCGCGGCTTGCCGCTTCGGCCGCATCCTTGGCCACCGTGAGGTCGGTATTCATGGCCAGCAATTCGCCGGTGCGGTGAGCGACCTGCTCTTCAAGCGTCTCCCGATGCTGCTGTAGTTCCAGGTCGCGCCTCTCGATTTGTTCAAGCATGCCGTTAAACTCGGTTGTCAGAAGTCCGAATTCATCATGGTTCAGGACTTCGGCTCGAATTGAGTAGTCGCCTCGGCCCGAGATCGCTTTCGTGGCCTCCACCAACTGAAGGACAGGGCGCGAAATGGGTTTTTGGAAGCGAGAGGAGAGGACAAAAGCCAGCGAGAGCGTAACCAGCAGGGTCAAGACGAAAGCAAAGGCGTATCCTCGCAATCGCGAGTGCAGTCTTTCCAGATCCGATTCAATGTACAGCGTGCCGACGGTCTCGCCCGCAAGCACGATTTTGCGGAACTGAACCAGATGACCGTTCCTGAATTGCGTAGCCTCCGCCTGCGCGGCCGGGGGTATGAAACCCGAATCGTTCGCTTCCCGCGCATACTTGGCGAACTGTTTGCCGTCCGCGGTATAAATACAGGCTGCTATCACATCAGGTTCTGCCCGCAATGCACGCAAGACATCCCGCGCCGATTCTGCATCCCGAAACGTCAGAGCAGCCGTGCTGTTACCGGCCAGAACGTCGCCTAAGACAGCCAGGTTCTGGGCCACTGCGTGCCTGAAGGTGACTAAGTCATAAATTGCCAGGGGACAGGAAACCGCCAATGCGGTGAAGCCGCTGATCGCCAAAAATAGAACGGTAAGCTTGTGGCGGATCGACAAATCTCCAAAATGACGCATAGGAACCACTCCTAAAACACGCTTACCTGACAACTTTCGCCACACTCAACAGCTTGGAGCTGATTTTCAGTCCAGCCTGCTCTACCGCCGTGCGGCTGACGTCGAACTGCACCCGATCGTCCTGCAACACAAAATCGATCATCCCACCCTGCTCGGAAAAGCCTTTCGTATCGCCGACGGTGAGAACACTTGCCCCGCGCAGGCCTTCGATGATCTGCTGCAGCGGCATTTTGACCGATGAGGCGACGAAGAGGATGTGGCAGGTTCTGGCGCGCTCCAAATCTGCGACAGTATCGACCTCGAGCTTGCGTCCGTTCACTGTCTTTTCGCGGGTGATGTTGAGTAACCCTTCTCCGAAAGGATCACGTCCCATGACGCAGATCTGCAATGGCGCCGCCCCATCGTGAAAACTGCTCGCTGGCCATTCGACAAACTTCGCAAAGTTGTAGAGAAAAGCAGCTTTGATTTGATACTCGCCAGCGGTCGGGGATTGCGCGTATCCGCTGCCGAGGAGCAGAGTTAACAGGGCCAGCATCCCCAGAACTCGTCGTGGACGCGACATGCCTGAAACCTTCGCCGGAGTGAAATTCGCAATCCGCATGTCACTTTCGAGGATGGGTAGTGCGGGTTTCGCACCCGTCCGCTCTCCAATATTCCCGGTCTCGTCATGCTTTTTCAGAACCGGCCGGTAATCTTGATCCGGACACTTCTCCCGTCTTGTTGAATGGTGTTTTCCGGATCTTCCGGGCGGCCGGGGTCGAAGTATTTCTTGTTCAAAATATTGAAGGCGCTTGCCGCTACATCTAAATGTTTCCCCAACGTGTGTCCCAGCAAGGTAAAGTTGAAGACCTGATAACTGCTCACGGAATTCTGCAATAGCGTGAGGCGTCTCCCCAGAAATTGCCCCTCGACTCCCGCAGACAACCTCTGATCGACCAGAGGGACAATCAGGTTCAACTTCGCCATGGGACCGGGGGAGTTATTTAGCGAGGGGTGTCCTGCACTGTCGCTATACGCGTCCACGTAATCGAAGCTGGCCTTGCCCTGAATGCCGTTGGCGGCGCGTCCACTGAGCTCAACATCCATCCCGACGGCTTGCGCGCTACCAGCATTTTCGTACACGAAGTTCTGGTCGATGGGATTCTGGGCGAGCGTAATCAAATCGCTGATGCGGTTGCGATATACGCCGCTTGACAGCTCAAAATATTGTCCCAGCCCCTGTTCCACTCTTCCCTCCAAACTCTGGATGCGCTCGGGCCGGAGTTTCAGGTTGTCGTCGTAGAAAACCCCGAAGTCCGGAGAGGTTTCGTAAACGTCGGGAGCGCTAAATGCGTTGCCATACAAAAGCTTGAACGTAGTTTTCTCGGCGGCGCGAAAGATCAACGCCGCACGCGGGTTGGTGGTTCCACCAAAAGTGGAATAGTGGTCGTAACGAACTCCGGCGTTTAAAGTGAGGCGGCTGGTGATGCCAAATTCGTCCTGGACGTAAAGCGCGGTTATTAAGGAGCTGTTCGGCTCGGAAGTAAATGCATTGGGAGGGTTCAGCAGATCGCCTTGGTCCTGTCGAAGGTTGTCCCTGACCTCTGACCCCAAGGTGAGGTGGTTTCGTTCGAAAAGATCGCGGCTTACCTTGATTTCTCCCGTCCACCAATTTCCGCGGAAAGAGAAAGTATTCAGCACAACTGGCTCGCCGGCCATTAGCGGCGCCTCGGGGACCGGCCCCTGCAAACGCGCCTGGTCATAGCTCGTGCCCGCATCCAGTTGCCATTTCCCGATCGGGTGTTGGTAGTCGAGGCTGACGTACTGATGGCTATCAATGTTGTAATCCTGGGGATCGTTGAAGACGGCCCCGAAATACGCTGTCGGAACCCCTTTATCGCGAGTGCTGAACAATCCTTGCAGCGTGAACCCGTGATACGTCAGCGTAGCCAAAATGTGCTTGTAGGATTCATAGTCGGTGTCGCTGGTAATGCCGTTGTTGTTCGCCGGATTATCGAATTGAGGTAAGAACAGGGTCTGGCCCGTGCTGTTGTAGAAAGTGCCGGAGACAAGCACGCCCAGGTCGTGAAATTGATGGCCATAGGTCGCTCTGCCCTCGTTGGTGCCGAAGCTCCCAGTCTGAAAAGAAAGTTCCCAATCCTTCACTTGTTTCGCAGTACGCGTGATGACGTTGATGACCGCGAAAAAAGCGTTGGCACCATAGAGCGAAGAACTGGGACCGCGGACAATCTCCACTCGTTCAATCATGTCCACATCCACCAGAAACTCATTCCCCAGCATGGCCTGGCCGAGAACGTTATTGTTGATGCGATGGCCGTCGATCAGGACCAGAATGCGGCTGTTCCAGTCTCCTAGGCGCCCAAAGCCGCGTACGCCGACGAAGGTGTAATCGCGATCGTAGGTGACATAGAAGCCAGGCACGCTGCGCAAAATGTCGGCAAGGTTGCGATAGCCGTATTTTTGGATTTCGTCGGCAGTGACAACCGTGACCGAGGCCGGCGCCTCGCTGGCGCTTTGCATGTGCTTCGACGCGCTGTAAACCTGAATATTGCTTAACTCCTCCAGGCTCACTTCACTCAAATCTTTCACGTCCTGCTGCGCACCCGCAGTTGCGGTTAACGCCAGGATCGCAAGCCAGCGAAATACAATCTGAAATCTGGCGCGGCGTTTTCCCGTGATAAAGCTGTTTGTCGTGGCTCTGTAAAGAAGAAGCATTTGGCAACCAGTAGAACTGCTCTACTCAGAAAGACTCGATCCCAGCAGCGTCTCGGAGCACACGCGGCTATGCCTAGTTCTTCGGCCCAATTCGATATTTCCTTTACTTCTGGTGATCGCATCTAGGCGCAGTTTTGGTTCGAGCAGCGGGTATTTCACGCATGGTGGGCGTTCGAAGGTACAGGACCATTCGGGCGATTGTTGTCATCTGCTCACGAGCAACGAAAACTCTGAAGCACTGACCCTTTCTTGCCGATGAGAACCCTTAGCTGCGCCTTCCAAACTTCTTATGCCTGACTTTGAAGATCCGGAGATTCTCCGCGCCGTGCTGGACAGCCTGCAGAATGGCATCTGTGTGGCGGATCGAAATGGGACCATTCGGTTCTGGAACCAGGGGGCTGAAAGGCTGACTGGACACAAGCGGCACGAAGTAGTCGGGCATTCCTGGCGGGACAATATTCTCGTCCACTGCGACGGTCAAGGCTGTGTCGCCTGTGGCTCGACTTGCCCGCTCACTCGAACCATGCATCAGGGCAAGCCTCAAGAAGCGAAGATGCAGCTGCGCCACAAAGAGGGACATCCGGTTCACGTGATGATGTGGGTTGCTCCTATCCGCGATGCGCGCGGCTCCATCATCGGAATGGCGCAGAGTTTCGACCAGCACAGATTTGCCTCGGATCGAGACCGCAATCAGCACACCCTGGCCGCCCATGGTTGCGCGGATGAAACCACCGGCATCCCCAATCAGGAGTTCACCCAATTTCACCTGGGCGAAAATCTCGCGAGTTTCACCCGCTATCACCTTCCATTCGGCATCCTCGCCATTCAGGTCGACAGGTTGGAGCACTTCCGCTCCGCCTACGGCCGCCAGGCCGCCGCCGCCATTCTGCACGTCGTGGCACAAACCATGAAAAACGCTTTTCGCCCCGCAGATTTCGTGGGGCGTTGGGCGGACGACCAATTTCTCGTGATCCTGGTGAACTGTCGCGATCACGGCGTAGAGATGACATGGCAACGCATTCGGAAGATGGTCACGTGTGCCGGTCTGCGCTGGTGGAGTGATGAGTTGGCGGTTACCACTTCGGTGGGATTTGCCACCGCGCAGGAAGGAGACACGATCGACTCCCTGTTGAAGCGAGCGCAAAGCTCTCTGCAGCGATCTTCTTTGAAAAAGGTAGCAGCAGCCGGCTCGCAAGGAAGCCAAGGAAGTTCGGAGATCTGATCCCCTATGTTTGCAATTATTGGAATCATCATCGTCTTCGGGTCGGTAATCGGTGGTTACCTGATGGAGCACGGCAACCTCAAGGTTCTGGTCCAACCGGCTGAACTCGTTGTCATTGGAGGCGCCGCGATCGGCACGGTGCTGATCGCCAACCCGCTTCACATTCTGAAACAGATCGTAGGCGGCGTCGTGGGTGCATTTGGGGGATCGAAATTTACTAAACAGCGCTATCTCGAATCGCTCAAAATGATGTATGAACTCCTAAATAAGGCACGGCGCGAAGGCCTGATGGCACTGGAGGCCGACGTCGAGGACCCGGGCAAGAGTGCAATTTTCTCGAAGTATCCGGCCTTCCTGAAAGATCACCACGTCCGCGACTACTTCTGCGACACCATGCGCATGGCTATCACCGGAGTCGAAGCCTTTGACTTGGATCAGCTTCTGGATCTTGACATGGAGGTTCACCACCACAGCGCCAGCTTGCCCATCGCCTCTCTGAGCAGCATGGCCGATTCCTTGCCCGGCCTGGGAATTGTCGCTGCCGTTCTCGGCGTCGTGATCACCATGGGAGCTCTTGGCGGGCCGCCGGAAGAAATCGGCCACAAAGTTGCCGCCGCCCTGGTGGGCACATTTCTCGGCATCCTCCTTTGCTACGGATTGGTTGGGCCGCTCGCAGCCAATATGCAGAAGATCGCTGAGGATGAGAGCGCGTACTTGCATGTCGTGCGCGTGGTCATGGTTTCTTTCTTGAAAGGAACCGCCCCGATTATGGCGGTCGAATTCGCTCGTCGGGCGATTCCGGGCCATGTCCGCCCTTCGTTCGCGGAGGTTGAGAAGCATTGCAAGGGAGGCGGTGATGCAGCCCCAGCCGCAGGCGCACCGCCAGCTGGAGACGCAGCCGCGTCGGCATCAGCGTAGAAAGAGACAAATCTATGCCTGATTCACGCCCCATCATCATCATCAAGAAGAAAGGCGGACATGGCGGACATCACGGCGGTGCGTGGAAGGTGGCATACGCCGACTTCGTGACCGCGATGATGGCACTCTTCATCGTGCTCTGGCTGCTCAACACCAGCAAGCCCGTGAAAGAAGCTGTTGCCGGCTATTTCAAAGATCCCTCCGGAACCGCCAATAAGATGGGCTCGACGAAAGTTGGCACCGCCAAAGCCCTCGCCATTACGAAGGACGACATGCCGAAGTTGAAAGAAGAATTGGAGAAGGCCATCCGCAAAGTCCCGAACTTCGACAAAATTAAAGATCAGATCGAGATGACCATAACCCCCGAAGGGCTGCGCATCGAATTGCTTGAAAGCGAAACCGGAACCTTCTTCGAGGTAGGCAATTCTTCGCCCAGTGACAATGGCAAAGAGCTGCTGTCGCTATTGGCGCAGGAGCTCGGAAAACTCCCCAACCATCTTTCTATCGAAGGCCACACCGATTCCAAGCCCTATGCGGGCCGGCACGAGTGCGGGAATTGGGAGCTTTCCACGGACCGCGCCAACGCCGCCCGCCGACTGATGCAGCATAATGGTTTGCCAAGCGATCAGGTATCCCAAGTACGAGGCTACGCCGATCAAATGTTGCGCACTCCCGCTACGCCCCTCGACGCATCGAATCGACGCATTTCCGTAATCGTGCAGAATCTTGAACAAAAGCCGGAAGAGCCGAAGAAAGATGATGGCAAACCTGAGAACAGCGCACCGGCGCCGGGTGTTCCCAAGAAGGATTGACTTAGACGAACTTGGCTCCCCGTCACTGCATTGCGGACGCTCATCCGCTACAATGAGCGGTTCGTGCTTTCCCCAATTCAAAAGGAAACAATTCCGTGATTATTGGTGTACCCAAGGAGAGTTATCCGGGAGAGCGGCGGGTTGCGCTCGTTCCCCTGGTAGTGCCCAATGTTCTCAAGGCAGGACTTGAGGTCGTGATCGAAGCCAGCGCGGGTGTGGAGGCCGGGTATCCGGACGCGCTCTATGTCGAAAAAGGCGCGAAGATCCTAACTGATCGTGCCGCCGTCTTTGCCAAGGCCGACATCATCGTGCAAGTTCTCTGCTACGGCTCCAACGATGTAACCGGAAAAGCCGATCTTCCACTGATGCGTCGTGGCCAGATCCTGATTGGTTTTCTGCGACCGCTGGGTTCAGACGAAATCATCCAGCAGATTGCCCAAACCGGTGTCACCTCTTTCTCGGTGGAGTTGATGCCGCGTACGACGCGGGCCCAGAGCATGGACACTCTCTCCTCGATGGGCACAATCTGTGGCTACAAAGCGGTGCTGATCGCGGCCGACACGCTGCCCAGAATCTTTCCCATGATGACCACGGCAGCTGGAACCATTACTCCCGCTCGCGTTCTCGTGATCGGAGCCGGAGTCGCCGGACTGCAGGCCATCGCCACGGCGCGGAGGCTGGGTGCCGTGGTTTCTGCATATGACCTTCGCCCAGCTTCGAAAGAGCAAGTGCAGAGTCTCGGAGGACGTTTCGTCGAGCTCCCCATCGAAGCAAAGGACGCGCAGGATGCGCGCGGGTACGGCACTGCGCAAGACGAGAGCTTCTATGCGAAACAGCGTGAGCTACTGACCCGCGTCGTTGCCGAAAGTGATGTTGTGGTCACAACCGCGGTCGTCCCCGGCAAGAAAGCACCCGTGCTCGTGACTGCGGAGATGGTGAAAGGAATGGCGCCGGGCTCGGTTATTTTTGATCTTGCCAGCGAGCGGGGAGGGAACTGCGAACTCACGCAATCCGGCAAAACCATTGTCGCGCACGGCGTCACTATTATTGGGCGCATCAATATCGCTACCGAAGTTCCATATCACGCCAGCCAGATGTACGCGCGCAATGTCACCGCATTTCTTTTGCATCTGGTAAAAGACGGAAAGCTGCAGATCAATCTCAAAGACGAAATTACTCGCGAAACCCTGCTAACCAAAGATGGTGAAATAGTAAACCAACGCGTGCGAGAATTTTTCAAGCTGCCGGTGCTGGTTTCGCAAGGCGCATAACGAATATAGGCGCGTGCTCGCCCGTGCAGAGTCGGAAAAAACGTGGAGGCAAGATGAGTTCAGCCTTAATTAACGGATTATTCGTTTTCATGCTGGCGGCTTTCATCGGATTTGAAGTCATCCGCCGAGTCTCGCCTCTGCTCCACACACCGCTGATGTCGCTCACCAATGCCCTTGACGCCATCGCGGTCGTCGGTGCCATCGTGCTGGTGGGCGAACACAAGAGCACGCTCTCGTTCGTGTTCGGATTCCTGGCTGTGGTTGCCGCCACCAGCAACGTCGTCGGCGGGTTTCTGATCACTGATCGCATGCTCAAAATGTTCAAGTCCAGTCGCCCGACAAAACCATGAACACCGACCTGGCGGGAAATCAACAAATCATCGAAATCACTTATCTCATCGCCAGCGTTCTCTTTATTCTTTCGCTGAAGTGGATGAGTTCCCCGGCCACGGCCCAGCGCGGCGTACGCGCCGGCGAAATCGGCATGGTTCTGGCCATCGCGGGCACCTTGTTGCACCACGGTATCGTGGACTACAAGTGGATCGCCATCGCGCTGGTGCTCGGCTCCGGAATCGGAATTCCTCTGGGCATGGTGCATATGACCGCGGTCCCGCAACGAACCGCGCTCAGCCATGCCTTCGGCGCATTCTGCGTTACTCTCGTCGGCACCGCGGAATTTTATCTCCGAACTCCCAACGTGCCGCGCTTCATGATGGCAGTCCTCTCGATGGAGGTAATCCTCGGCTCGCTCACATTCACCGGCAGCTTGATGGCTGCCGGGAAACTCCAGGAAATCCTGCCGCAACGCCCGCTAACATATAAAGGTCAGAACTTCGTCAACCTGTCGCTGCTCGCAGCTTCAGTCGCAATCGCGGCCTACCTCGTGATCCACCCTGAAGCGCATCAACTTTTTCCCGTGATGATTGTCGTTCCACTTCTCTTCGGCGTCCTTATGATCGTTCCCATAGGCGGCGCCGATATGCCTACCGTCATCTCGCTGCTCAATTCCTACGCCGGTCTTTCCGCCGCTGCTATGGGATTCGTAGTCGACAGCAAGCTCCTTATTATTGCGGGCGCGCTCGATGGCTCTTCCGGTCTGATCCTCTCCATCATCATGTCGAAGGCGATGAACCGCTCCTTCACCAATGTCCTATTTGGAGCTTTCGGCCAGGTGCAGCCCGCCGCCGTGGCTGGACAGGAAGAGAAAACGGTGCGCAGCGCTACGCCCGAAGAAGCTGCCGGAATCCTGGCTGCTGCGAACAAGGTTGTGATCGTGCCCGGCTACGGCATGGCGGTCGCACAAGCTCAACACAAAGTCCGCGAACTCTACGATGCGCTCACCAAACGCGGCGTGGATGTGCGCTTCGCCATTCACCCCGTCGCTGGCCGCATGCCCGGGCACATGAACGTCCTGCTCGCCGAAGCTGACATCCCCTACGACCGCCTGATCGAAATGGATGACATCAACGGTGACTTCCCCCAAACCGACGTAGCCCTGGTAATCGGCGCCAACGACGTTACCAATCCCGCCGCTCGCACCGATACCGGCAGCCCCATCTTCGGTATGCCGATCCTCGATGTCGACAAAGCTCGCACCGTCATGGTGATCAAGCGCGGCATGAGCCCAGGCTTCGCCGGCATCGACAACCCGCTGTACTATCTCGACAAAACCCTCATGCTCTTCGGAGATGCCAAGGCGTTCGTGAACAGCATCGTCCACGAACTAACCGCAAGCACGCATTAGTAGGCGCGAGCGTCCCCGCACGTGCATCGTAGAGACATAGCTAGCTTGTCTCTACCGCATTGATTTCGGAAAGTGAAACGCTCTGTCGCCCATTCTCGTCAAAATTCTCTGGGGCCAGCCAGCGTTCGAATGCCGCCTTTCGTTGCGGCCATTCCGAGTCAAGCATCGAGAACCACGCCGTATCACGATTGCGTCCTTTAATAATCATATGCTGGCGAAAAATTCCCTCGAATCTGAAGCCCAGACGCAGAGCCGCGCTGCGTGAAGGCGCATTCAGAGCGTTGCACTTCCATTCGTAGCGCCGGTATCCCAGATCTTCAAAAACATGCCGAGCCATCAGATACATAGCCTCGGTCGCTCCAATCGTCCGCTGCAAACGAGGCGTAAAGAGGATGCTTCCAACCTCAATGACTCGATGCGCTGGCTCGACCCGCATATACGCAGCGTGCCCGACGGCGTCCCCCGAAGCCTTGTCGAGAATCGCAAAGAACAATGGGTCCTCCGACCTCGTCTTCTGTTGGAGATGGGAATCAAAGGCGGCGCGAGTCGCGAACGGTCCCTCGAATAGATAAAGCCACAAGCGTTCGTTCTCCTCCCCGCACGCGCCCTTGAAAAGCGCGTCGGCATGAGCGACGGGGTCAAGCGGAACAATGCTAACCGCGCGTCCGTCGAGTGTCGTAGGTTGCGGACGCCTGGCCGGCATCGCCTCGACTCGGGCATCGCGAACTGTCTCGATGTTATGTGTTGAAGTCATCACGAAAGCCTTCCCGGTGGTTTAGTTATTTTTCCACAGCAACAAGGTATCTTCGTTTCTATACTCTCGCCCATTCGAATCCACGTTTTGACATGAGGATGACATCGCCGAGACAGCGAGACCTCATAACTTTTACACCCTGCAAACATCCGCGTGACACAAGACAAATTTTCGCCCCGTAACCTCACTTCACGTACCCCGCCATTAAAACAGGGATGCTTTGAACAAAGGGTACAAACACGTCGCTGCGTCTAGCCCAACAGCACGGCGACACAATCATCAAGCAAAAGGAATGAGCACAAACATGAAAAAAGAAGAACTTCTCCCATCCATCAGCCGTTCAGTCGACCGCCGTTCTTTCGTGAAAGGCAGTCTTCTGGCAGGAGGCGCAGTAGTGGGCGCCGGTCTGTTATCCAATGCAACCTTGGCCCGCGCACAAGAAAGCGGTTCTCCGACCAAGGGCGATATCGCCATTCTCCGGTTTCTGGCTGCGGCAGAATTGATCGAGTCAGATCTTTGGATCCAGTATGCGGAACTGGGCGGTCTCGGCAACCTTCCGCCCATCGAAGTCGACCCCACTGAACATTTGAATCCTTATCAGATAGCGTTGTCGAACCTCGATTCCGATGGCCCGCAATATATCAAGAGCAACACCCTGGATGAAGTGAGCCACGCCACCTTCCTCAATGCCTATCTCGAGTCCAAGGGAGCCGAGCCAGTCAACCTCAGCCAGTTCGAAACCTTGAAGGGAAGCACAGCTAAAGGATCATCCGGTAAGCTGCGCCTCACCAACCTCATGCAGCTCAACGTCGATACCAGCTGGTTCGTTCGCTACCGCAGCGCAACCAATCCCGACCTCGGTGCCACCTTTCCTCAGGCGCTTACTCTCAATGGAGTGACTGCCATTCCGAGAACCGATGCTGATTACAAAGGCGAACACAACAAAAACTTTAAGGGCAACGATCACATTCAGGCGATCGCCAATGTAGCCGCCTTTCACTTCGGACAAATCGAGCAAGGTGGATCGAGTCTTTACGCAGCCATGAGTCAAAAGGTGACCGATCCGGAAGTGCTGGAGATCACCCTTGGCATTGGTGGAGACGAGATCGCTCACTTCCTGGAATGGGTGGATTTCGCGGGCAATGGAGTGCAAGCTCCGATTGCCCCATTTACCGACTCCATATCCGGCCTGACATTCCCCAACTTTTTCAAACCCCTTAACAAGCTGATTCAGCCCAGCCTGATCTTTCCCGTCCCTTGCGAATTCAGGCCCAACCTCCCCCATGTCTCGATCATTCGTCCGCTGACCGATAAGTTCGCGGGTGCCATGGCCGCGGTTGCAGGCCTAACCGCCAGCGGGCTTTTCATCGGCCAAACTCAACCGTTCTTTGACACCCTCAGCATCCTTGCCGAGGCTGCCGACGCCGCTCAACGTGAATCCTGATTAGCCATAGCAAGCAACTATGCCGTGCAGGCGCTGCGCCTGATCTGTCGGTGGCGGCGCCCGCATTCTTAATCTGCAGCGATGTTTGATACCTCAATCTAAGGAGCACTGATGTTCGAAGGATTGTTTCAACCTATGCATTTGCTGGTAATTTTCGGAATCGCCTTGCTGGTCTTCGGTCCGAAGAAACTTCCCGAGCTGGGCAAGGGGATCGGAGAAGGCATCCGCGGCTTCAAGTCAGCCATAAAAGATCAGGCCGAAGAAAAGCCCAACACCATCGTCGCCACCGTCACCAAGAGCGACCAAGACCTGGCCAAAGGGTGAAGCACTAGCTTTTGATCGAAGCCACCCCTGTCACATCTGCTTGGGTTCCTTACCCCGAATCCAAGCAGATGCGCACGCACTTGCCGGCTAATAAAAAGCCAATTCCCAAAAGGCATCACGACTCCACTTATTCCATAAACCATATTTTTGTCTACAGCGAACCGTAGCTATCGCTCTTCGCGCAGCTGTCAGCGAACGAACAAACACCTATTAATCAATTACTTAAAGACTAGACAAGAGCTGGCAACACATGTGCATATGTGTTGCTGACATCATTGTGTTATTTCAAGTCCTGCAGTCGACAAGTCAACTACGGTTTAGTGGAGGAAGTATGACGTCTAAACGCTTTATGCTGTTTACCTTCGTGCTCGCAATGGCGGTTTGTTTGCTTGCGAGCACGGCCACCTTCGCCCAGTCGTCTACCACCGGTGAGATTAGCGGTACCGTCACCGATCCCTCCGGCGCAGTGTTGCCCAACGTCACCGTGACCCTGAAGAGCACCGATAAGGGAAACACGCAGGCCGGGACGACCAACGCCCAGGGCGCCTATCGGTTCGCGCTTCTATCTCCCGGAAACTATACGGTTTCTGCTGAGGCTCCTGGCTTCAAAACGACCTCAGTCTCACAATCCGTATCGGTGGGCGCAGTCGCCATCACTCCTCTGAAGATGGAACTCGGAACCACTGGAACCACCGTCGAAGTCAGCGGCGAAGCTCCACTGCTGCAGACCGACAGTTCCGAAATCTCCACCACGATGAATACCCTCGCGGTTCAGAGCTTGCCGAACCCTGGCAACGATCTTAGCTTCATCGCCCAGACCGCTCCCGGTTCGGTCATGAACACCCAGAGCGGCTACGGAAACTTCTCGAGCTACGGCATTTCGGCAACTTCGAATCTGTTCACCATGAACGGCATGTATGACAACGATCCGTTCCTGAATCTGAACAACTCGGGTGCGACCAACCTGCTGCTCGGCAACAACGAAATTCAGGAAGCCTCGGTAACCAGCAACGGATATTCCGGTGAATACGGCGGCTTCGCTGGCGCGACCGTGAACTATGTCACCAAGTCAGGTGGCAACCAGTTCCACGGCAACGCAGCTTACTGGTGGAATGGCTCGGCCATGAACGCCAACGACTGGTTCCACAACAACACCTCGCCGGCTACTCCGAAAACTTTCGACAACGCCAATCAGTGGGCAGCGTCTTTCGGCGGACCGATTAAGAAGGACAGGGCTTTCTTCTTCTTCAACTACGAAGGCCTGCGCGTCGTAGTTCCGGTGACGCAGACGGTCACCGCTCCCAGCCCGGCATTCCAGGCCGCCACGCTGGCGAACCTGACCGCCATCGGGCAAGCTGCTCAAATTCCTTACTACCAGAATATGTTCAATATCTGGAACGCCGCTCCCGGCGCCAGCCGTGGGACGCCAGTTCCTTTCGGGGCCGCTGGCGGCGGCTGCGGTGACCTCGCGGGTACAGGTGGGTTTGGCACCTCTATCGCCTGCGCCAATAGCTACCAATCGGCTGTCGGTGCGCTAACCCATGAGTTCCTGCTAGCTGGCCGATTTGACATCAACATCACCAATAATGACAAGTTTTTCATTCGCCTTCAGGAAGACAAAGGTCTCCAGGCGACTTACATCGACCCGCTTACTCCGCTGTTTAACTCCACCAGCAACCAGCCTGAATACCAGAGCCAAGCCCAATGGAACCACACTTTTGGTACCAAGGCTGTGAACAATTTTGTAGGCTCGGCGACTTACTACAGCGCGATTTTCAACACCACCAACCGCTCAGCGTCGCTCGCCGCGTATCCCACAACCTTGTTCATGAACGATGGTACCTTTAATAACAGTGCCCAAGGGACCGCTTTAGGTGGCATTAATTTCGCCTTCCCGCAGGGTCGTAACGTCACTCAATACCAGTTCGTTGACGACTTCTCCTATACTCTAGGCACCAAACACACTCTGAAGTTAGGGGAGAACTTCCACCGCTACCTCGTCGGAGACCACGATTTCGGGAACCGCGCGATCGGGCTGCTAATTCCCTTGGATATTACCTCCTTCTACACCGGAGGCACGGGAGCCGGGACCGGTACCGTGCTGCAGCAGAATTTCGCGACCCAGTCGGCGGTTCCCGTCGGAATTTACGGGATTGGGTGGTATATCCAGGATGAATGGCGCGCGACCCCATCTCTTAAACTGACCTTAACTATGCGTTTCGACCACCCCTCAAATCCAGTCTGCCAAAACAACTGCTTTGCCCGTTTGGCAACAGACTTCGCGGATCTGAACCACGATCCCACTGTCCCCTACAACCAGGCGATTGTGACCGGTCAGCATGCGGCCGCGACGTCTTTTTCAACAGTCCTATACCAGCCCCGCGTAGGTTTTGCCTGGACTCCCTTCGGTTTGAAGAATACGGTCCTCCGGGGCGGCTTCGGGCTGTTCGCCGATACGTTCCCCGGCCAGGTTGCCGACAACCTCGCTACCAACCCACCGGGCTATAACAGCTTCTCGGTTCTTGGAGGCAACGCATTCGGTAACTCGTATGGAGTTCTAGCGGGGGGTGGCACGGGTGTGAATGCAAACGTACCCGGCAGTATCTTCACCCAGGCAGCCCAAACCAACGCAGCCTTCACCCAAATTTTCGCGGGCGGCGGCACAGTGGCTGACCTCAACGCCGGCGGTTTCTCTCTGCCCAACGTCAACAGCGCCAATACCATCAAGGTGCCGATGTACGAAGAGTGGAACTTCATGATCCAGCAAGGGATCAGCACAAACACGTCCCTCTCCCTCAACTACGTTGGCAACCACGGCTACCATGAAACCGTGCAGAACGAAGCGGTCAACGGCTACTGCCCGCCATCATCGTGCCCGACGGGGTTCGTTGGACTTCCGTCGACACCGATAGATTCACGCTTCAATGACGTGAGTCAGATCCAGTCCATCGCAGTTTCCAACTACAACGGGTTGTCGGCCGCGATAAATCATAATTTCAGGGCCGGCCTGCAACTGCAGGGCAGCTTCAGCTGGAGCCACGCGCTGGACGAAATCTCCAACGGCGGCTTCAATCCCTTCAACGCTGGAACCAACCAGAGCATCTACAATCCGAACGAACCCAATAACATCCGTTCAATGTATGGCAACGCCGACTACGACACCCGAAAGTACTTCAGCCTGAGCTACGTGTATCAGGTTCCTTACAAGTTCGGGCCTAAACCGCTAACCGAAGGCTGGCAACTCTCTGGCACCTTCTTTGCCCGCAGCGGTTTGCCGTTTACTGTGACTGACAGCGGGAGTGCGAGCGTTTTGAGCGGAAGCGGCTATGGAGGCAACCAGACGCTGATCGCTGGCTGGAACGGTGCAGCTCAGGGAGGCTGCGGTGTCGGAGCCGCCTCTGCCACTGCTGGCGGTGCGAAACAGCCGTGCTTGAACCCGGATGACTTTTCACCCATCCTAAATTCGTATACCTCCACCCCCAACGCTCCGATATTTAGCTTCGGAACGCAGCGCCGTAACCAGTTCTTTGGTCCGGGCTACTTCGACACCGACTTCACCGTGATGAAGTACACCGGCATCCCCCACTGGGAAGGTGCAAAGCTTGGTCTCGGTGTGCAGTTCTTTAACATCCTCAACCACCCCAACTTCGACCAGCCGGTCCGCGATATTTCGAACTCGTCGGGCCAGTTCGGACAGATCTTGAGAATGGTCAACACCCCAACCAGCATTCTGGGATCATTCCTCGGCGGCGACGCTGCCCCGCGCTTGATCCAGTTGACGGCGAAGTTTAACTTCTAAGCCGATCATGATCTACCCAAGGCGGCCTCGAAAAGAGGCCGCCTTTTTTTGCGGCCCGACGGCGGTGTCTCAGTTCGATTGTCATCCCGGGCAAGCGTTCTTTGCGCAGCGAGGGATCTGGGCGAGCCGCGCGAAGCGTCGCGTACTTTGCGACGCAATAATCGCGCGTTTGGCTCGCTTCCTTATCCCGGGCAACTACCGTCTTTTGTTGAATTCTGACTTCGATTACAATGTCCGCATCTGGAGGATTCCCATGAAAACAGCAACCATCCGCCTGTTCATCTTGTTTTGTACAGTAGCGCTCTCCTTAGCCGCCTTCGCCGACGATCAGGAAAAAGCAACCAAAGAGATCAAGAAAATCACATCCATCTCGGTCGATTCCAACATGCGCGCCATCGTCAACCGCACCATGGCGGACATGCTAAAGGCCAAGCGTCTCGACCTGGTGAAAGAACGCCAGGATATGAATCTGAATTACGGAGACTTGTTCCTGGCGCAACAATTGGCCGCCAGCGGAGTCAAGATGGATGACATCGCGGCCCAGCTTAAATCCGGCAAGACCATGCTGGACATCGCCAATGCCAACCACGCAAACTGGAAAGAGATCAATTCCGACGCCAAGAAGCTCAATAAGAAGATCGACGACAACATCGAGAAGTCTTTTACCGATGCTAAGAAGCAAGCCGCGCTCAACAGCGCCGACGACTACGATGCCAAAGCCGACAAAGTTCCTGCCGACTCGAACATCTCCAAGGATGAGTACGCCGAAGCGCAGGCCCGCTTTACTCGCCTGCACGACGCTGCCGGTGCAGCCTTGCCCTCTGGAGATGCGAACACGATGAATTCCGGAGCAGGCGTGCCCCCTGCTGTTGCCAGCGGCGGCAAGCACTAGGAAGCTCTGGAATTTGACCCTCGGAGTTAGAATGTATTCAACAGGAGGACTTCCATGAGAACAGTCACCGTCCGTTCCTGCTTCTTCCTCTGCGCCATCGCGTTGGCTCTGGCAGTCACAGTCTTTGCCGATGATCAGGAAAAAGCCACCACAGAAATAAAGAGAATCACGTCGATTTCCGTCGACGCAAACATGCGAAGCATCGTGAATCGCACCATGGCCGACATGCTGAAAGTCAACCGGCTCGATCTGGTCAAAGACCGCCAGGGTCTGAACCTGAATTATGGGGGACTGTTCCTGGCGCTTCAGCTGACCGCAGGCGGCGCCAAAATGGAGGACATCGCCACGCAACTTAAGGCCGGAAAAAAGATCTTCGACATCGCCAATGCCAGCCACGCCAATTGGAAAGAAATCAACTCCGAGGCCAGGAAGCTCAACAAGAAAATTGACGAGAACATCGAGAACTACTTTCGTGATAGCAAAAAACTGGCCGCCATCGATCGGGCCGATCAGTACAATCCTCAATCCGACAAGGTTCCAGCCGACACCGAAATAAGCAAGGGCGAGTACGCTGATGCACAGGGCCGCTACCAGCATCTGCACGACCTGACGTTTGCGCAGCTACCAACTGGAGACGCAAACGTGAGAAATTCGGGAGCGGGCTCGGGCTCTCCCGTTCCGGCTGTTGCCGGTGCCCCGTCGAATTAAGTCTGCGGTCGGAGTCCTGCCGTTCGGCTCGGAGACGAGCATTGCTAAGCCAAAATGGGCGGCGTCGCCTGTCCCCGTCGCCTTTTTTCTTTTGATGATTGCTGTTCGGGTGTAACATCGTCCCAGTGTTTTGTCCTGCCTTTACTCGGGCATTGGGAGGACAGCATGATCCGCCACGGTTCTCGACCCGCTCTGCTAGTGCTTTTCCTCTGTCTCCCGCTCTCGTGGTCCGCTGCCCAACACCAGGCCGGAAATGTCCACGTATACGTCACCTTTCCAGACGACCGCGCGGTCACCACGCAAGTAAAAGTCGGCCTCATCAGTGGAACCAGCGGCGCGCAAGTCGAAGAGCTCTTTACCAATGATCGTGGTGAGGCAACCTTCCTGAACGTCTCCCTCGGCAACTATCACGTGTCGGTCAGCGGGGAAGGCATTCAAGCTACACAAAGTGATTCCTTTGAAGTTGACGAGCGCAAGAGCACTCAGTCCGTCTTGGTCAGAGTGCAACCTGCTGTGGGCGACGCCGAGGCGGCTCATTCCGGTGGCGGTACCGTTTCAGCCAGCGATCTTAAGCTGCCCAAGAAAGCCAGCAAAGAGTTTGACAAAGCCACCAAGCTGATCGCGAATCAGGAATGGCAAGCCGCGATCGACCAACTCAACAAAGCCTTGGCTATTTATCCAGCCTACGCCGAAGCCTACAACAATCTAGGCGTGGTTTACGCCCATTTGGGAGATCCCAACAAAGAACGGGAAGCGCTGCAGAAAGCTATTGCCGCCAACAACCACTTTTCCCCAGCTCTGGTAAACTTGGCTCGCCTGGAGATGAAAGAGCAAAACTACGCAGCCGCCGAAGCTCACTTGACCCAGGCGACCGCGGCTGATCCGACTGACGCGCGTGCTTTAGTCCTGCTGGCCCAGGCGCAACTTGTGGACCGCCACTACGAAGATGCCATTGCCAGCGCTGGCAAGGTCCATGCCCTGTCGCACGGCCAGTATGCCGTGGTTCACTACGTGGCTGCCCGCGCCTGTGAAAGGCTGAACCGGCTGCCCGACGCAATGAACGAATTCAACCTTTTCTTGGCCGAAGAACCAACCGGAGACCGCGCCAACGCGGTCCGCCAGGAAATGGCCGCCATTCAAAAGCAATTGGCACCGTAAACCGAACTTCGCGGCAAAACAAAAACGCCATCCGGCTAGCCGGATGGCGTTCCAACCTCACGATCCCGCGGATTAATCTCCGGCAGCAGCGTGGACCTTGGCTGCGGAGCTCTCGGTCCCAATGCGCATCCCGTAGAACGAGCGATACACGAAGAAGAACGAAATCAGGAAAAACACAACCGCCAGAACACTGGTCAACCCGGGGTTGTTTTCGGTTAGCTTAACCGCCAACTCCACCGCCAGCAATCCGAACAGCGTTGTGAACTTGATCACCGGATTCAAAGCCACCGAAGACGTATCCTTAAACGGATCGCCGACCGTGTCGCCGATCACGGTAGCATCGTGCAAAGGCGTACCCTTCTGTTTATATTCGACCTCGACAATCTTCTTGGCATTGTCCCAGGCCGCGCCCGCGTTCGCCATAAAGATCGCTTGATACAAGCCAAATATCGCGATCGATATCAGGTATCCGATAAACAGGAATGGCTCGATGAAAGCAAAACACAGGGTAGCGAAGAACACCGCAATGAAGATGTTGAGCATCCCTTTTTGCGCATACTTGGTACAGATCTCCACTACCTTCTTGCTATCCGCCACCGAAGCCTTCGTAGCCCCTTCCAGCTTGATGTTGGCCTTGATGAACTCTACCGCCCGATAAGCCCCAGTGCTCACTGCCTGCGTGGACGCGCCGGTAAACCAATAAATAATGGCGCCGCCGCTGATCAGTCCAAGCAAGAACGGCGCGTGCAGCAAGGACAATTTCTCCACATTCTGCGTCAACCCATTGGTCAGCGCCATAATGATGGAGAAAGTCATAGTCGTCGCCCCCACCACCGCCGTCCCGATCAACACCGGCTTCGCCGTCGCCTTGAAGGTATTGCCCGCCCCGTCATTCTCTTCCAACAGGTGCTTGGCGCGCTCGAAGTTCACATTGAAGTTGTAATCCTTCTTCAACTCACCGGCGATGTTGGGTACCTGCTCGATCAGCGAAAGTTCATAAACCGATTGCGCATTGTCGGTCACCGGACCATACGAATCCACTGCAATCGTCACCGGCCCCATCCCCAGGAACCCGAAAGCGACTAACCCGAAGGCAAACACCGGCGCCGCAATCATGGTCGCCGCAGCCGCCAACCCCATCGTGCTCATGTAGTAGCCAACCCACATCAGGAACACCATCGACAATCCCAAGTAGTATCCCGAAAAATTTCCAGCCACAAACCCCGCCAGAATCCCCAAGGATGCCCCACCCTCTTCAGCCGAAGCTACAACTTCGCGCACGTGCCGCGACTCGGTCGAGGTGAACACTTTCACCAGCTCGGGGATGAGCGCCCCAGCTAGCGTCCCGCAGGAAATAATCGTAGCCAGTTTCCACCACTGCGAAGTGTCGCCGCCAATTTCCGGAACAATGACCGCTGAAACAATATAGGTAAGCACGATCGAAACGATCGATGTCATCCACACCAGCCAGGTCAGCGGCGTCTCGAAGTTCATCACATCCGCATCCGCAAATCGTGCCCGCGCCACCGCGCTGTTGATGAAGTACGCCCCAGCGCTGGACACGAGCATCATGATGCGCATCACAAAAATCCAAACCAGCAACTGCACCTGCACTGTGGGATTTTTCACGCCCAACAAAATAAACGTGATCAAAGCCACGCCCGTCACGCCGTAAGTCTCAAACCCATCCGCCGAAGGCCCAACCGAGTCGCCCGCGTTGTCCCCCGTACAATCCGCGATCACGCCGGGGTTCCGCGCATCATCCTCTTTGATCTTAAAAACAATCTTCATCAGATCCGACCCAATATCCGCGATCTTGGTGAAGATCCCGCCCGCAATCCTCAGCGCCGCCGCTCCCAGCGATTCCCCAATGGCAAATCCGATGAAGCATGGACCCGCATAGTCTCCCGGAACAAACAGCAAAATGAAAAGCATCATCAGCAGTTCCACGCTGATCAGCATCATCCCAATACTCATGCCGGCCTGCAGCGGAATCGAGTAAATCGGATATGGTTTTCCCCGTAATCCAGCGAACGCCGTCCGCGAGTTGGCAAACGTATTTACTCGAATCCCGAACCACGCCACTCCGAAGCTGCCCGCCATGCCAATCAGGCTAAACGCCAGAATAATCGGCAGCGTGGTCATCACCGGCTTGTCCGGCACCGGCGCCAGCACACCAAAGTAAAGAATGATCACCACCGCAATGAACACCCAAAGCAGCAGCAAAAACTTTCCTTGCGTGACCAGATAGGTCTTGCAGGTTTCGTAAATCAGTTCGGAAACCTCCAGCATCGCCCGGTGCACCGGCAGATTCTTGAGCCGCATATAAATCGCCAGTCCGAATCCCAGCCCTGCAATGCAGAACAGAATCCCGACCATCAGCAATCGGTGTCCGTCGATGCCAAGGAAAGAAACCGAAGAAAGGTCGGGCAGTTTCAAACCAGCCTCGCCACCCGCTTCCGGAGCAGGCTGGGCCAACGCCGCGGATGCGCCCAGAGTCACTAATGCCAGTACAGCAACCATCCGCCCTTGGGCGAAACGGCTTCCTCGGGACACAAGATTAGCGAGCCAGTTGCGCATAGCAAATCCTCCACTCATGAAGATCTATATAAGGATGACCACGGGTTCAGGTTACCTCGACCCGGCGCATCGTTCCTCAGACCCTCTAAAAAGAGCGCCAGGAGCATATGGCCGGAGTTCCGAACACGCTTCCACTGCAAGACTAGAACAGGGATGCTGAGCTTGGCCGCGTCGGAGTTGTCGTGCGATGGACAGAGGACTGCGACCTCCCAAAGCCCATGACACAGGACCAAGCTTTATAACATGTTAGCTAAAGCAGGTCAAACAGAGAATGACCGTGCGTACGTCAAGCTGCTTGGGTAAATAGCGTAAGGGCGCGGCTTTTCCATTCCAGGCTCAGCAGGACGCCGCCTGGCAACAAAACATGCCTGTTATCATTCACTAACTTTATGTGACCCTTATTCGGTGGCGGGTTTTTCCCGAAGCCAAGAAAGAAATGGCTCCTCAGGTAGGACTCGAACCTACAACCCTCCGGTTAACAGCCTCGTGGTTCTTCGCGAATTCAACAGCTTAGCGGCGCAGGTGACAACCCACGAGGACGCTCCAATACAGGCGATTCGCTTTTATATGACCCTTACATGACCCGCAGTTTGGATTGATCGGTGCATTTAATCTCGTTCCTCAGAGAGCGAAGGAGTCGGTTCGACTGCTGGGACTAGTTCCGAGTAGGGCGTTTTTTTTCGTCACCCTACATGGAGAAACTTCCCCCAAACGCTAGTGCTGTATCGGACGCGCCCCATATGGAGTGTCAGGTAGATTTCTGGAGGCGTGCGGGGGCGCGTCCGATACAGCTGTTTGAAGGAAGCCGCCGGTGAGGAAGCGCTTATGCAAATTCAATGGTGTGGCCGTGGTGAGAAAGACTCGGGGAATCGGACATGGAGGTAACCGGAGCGCAGGCAGACTTGGTTCGATTGTAGTTTGCGAGCGAAAGCTCGAAGCCAGGAGCCTGGTAGAAGGGCAACGAAAGCGCACGAGGCCTGTAGGTGTTGGGAGACACCGAGGGAGCAAGATCGGAATGGGAGTTTCATGCCGCGACTCCGGCGAGCCAGGGCGGAGAACGAAGTTGGAGTTGGGCCGCAGTAAGTCTTTCGAGAACCACCATGGGTCCGCCACATTTAGGACAGCGCCAAAGAGGGCGCGGTTCCTTGGCAGCCGATGCTTGTTGTTCTACCTGCGGGATCGCGCCGAGTAGTTGAAAGCAAAGCGGCAGGAGAGTGGCGCGGCGGCGGTTGGCGAGGAAGCCGAAGTGGCGGATGCGAACGAAGCCTGTGGGGAGCAGGTGCAACAGGAAGCGGCGCAGAAACTCATCGAGCGCTAGGGTTATCAACTTGTGTTCATTGTTGTGAGTGGAATCGCGCCAGCGAAAGGTGACTTGGTCATCGACGAAAGAAACGAGTCGATGGTTGGAGATGGCGACGCGATGGGTGTAGTGGCCTAGATAACAGAGCGCATGCTCGGCACCTCCGAAGGGCCGTTTGGAGTAGACGTGCCAGTCGTTTCGGAACAGGGTTCTGATCCAGCCGGAGAAGATTTTGGGGTGAGCGAGAGGTCATAGGTTGCCATGGAAGCCCAGCTTGCCCTGCCGGAAGTTGCGTTGGAGAGCGGCAACAAACTTACCGCGAAAGACGCGACTGAGCACCTTGACGGGAAGAAAGAAGCGCGAGCGTGATGGAATCCAATGGGTGCGAGCGAGCGATAATCCGCCGGCGGGCACGACACAATGCACGTGCGGGTGATGTTCGAGTTTTTGATTCCAGGTGTGGAGCACACTGAAGAAGCCGATCTCCGCGCCGAGATGTCTGGGATCGCGAGCGACTTCGAGGAGAGTTGCGGCACTGGTCTGCAGCAAGAGATGGTACAGGAGTTTCTTGTTCTGCAAGGCGAGCGGCGCCAGTTCATGAGGTAGGGTAAAGACAACATGGACATAGCGCGTGGGGAGAAGCTCCTGACGACGCGCTTGGAGCCAACGAGCACGGGCGTTGGCTTGACACTTCGGGCAGTGCCGGTTGCGGCAGCTGTTGTAAGAGATGGCCGGACGGTAGCCACAGTCGGTGCACTCATCGAGATGCCCACCCAAGGCGGCGGTGCGACAGCGTGCGATGGCCCGCAGCACGGTGAGGTGTTGCCAGGTGATCCACCTGCGGCTGCGTTCGATGAAGGTGCGTCCCGCGGCGCGAACCAGATCGGCCACCTCAAGCGGCGGCCGGTTCATCTACGGGTTCTGCGGTGACTTATCTTTCAGCTTGAGCGAGTCCAGGGGACTGGCGGTAGCGTTAAGATGCCGTCGCGAGAGATGAAGATAGATCGTGGTCTCCTTCAGATCGTGATGTCCCAGGAGTAGTTGAATGGTGCGCAGGTCAGCTCCGTTTTCCAGCAAGTGCGTAGCGAAACAGTGGCGCAGCGTGTGGGGATGAACCCGGTTCTGCAGGCCTGCCCGCTGGGCAGCCCGTTGGCACGCATACCACACGGCTCGGGGAGTGATGGGACGGTTGGAGGTGTGCCGAGATCCGCCCGGAAATAACCATTCCGTGGGTTTGCGCTTCAGGCTACGCCAGTAGTCGCGCAAGGCTTCGAGCAGCCTGGGACTGAGCATGACATCGCGGTCCTGACGACCTTTGCCACTGCGGATGTGGATCACCATGCGTCGGCTGTCGATATCGGAAATTTGCAAGCGAGCCAACTCTGCGCGCCGTACCCCCGTGCCATAGAGCGTCATCAATACCATGCGATGAAACCGAGTCTGGGACGAGTCGATGAGGTGGGCCACTTCTTCCGGGCTCAAGATGCTGGGTAGGGGTCGCGTCTTCTTCGGGTAAGGTGTATCGGCTACGCTCCAGGCTTTCCTGATCGTCTGCGTGTAGAAGAACCGCAGAGCCGCGAGCCGTTGCGTCACGGTGGACGCGGCCAGCTTTCTCTCGCGGAACAAATACGCTTGGTACTCGCGAATGTGCTCCGGAGTCAGCTGATCCGGAGGTTGGTGAAAGTGGCGCGCAAAATCCTCAATCGTCTGGATGTAGCAGTCGATGGTAGTCTGAGCGTAATTACGACGCTCGAGTTCTTCGAGCATCATTTTGCGAAGGTGGGTCATAGGGGTTCTCCTTATGACCCAACCTTATCCGCTCACCGGCACACTGCTGATACCGGGCACGCGAATGCGTCTGCCGCTAAGGCTTCGTTCAAACGCTAGTGCTGTATCGGACGCGCCCCATATGGAGTGTCAGGTAGATTTCTGGAGGCGTGCGGGGGCGCGTCCGATACAGCTGTTTGAAGGAAGCCGCCGGTGAGGAAGCGCTTATGCAAATTCAATGGTGTGGCCGTGGTGAGAAAGACTCGGGGAATCGGACATGGAGGTAACCGGAGCGCAGGCAGACTTGGTTCGATTGTAGTTTGCGAGCGAAAGCTCGAAGCCAGGAGCCTGGTAGAAGGGCAACGAAAGCGCACGAGGCCTGTAGGTGTTGGGAGACACCGAGGGAGCAAGATCGGAATGGGAGTTTCATGCCGCGACTCCGGCGAGCCAGGGCGGAGAACGAAGTTGGAGTTGGGCCGCAGTAAGTCTTTCGAGAACCACCATGGGTCCGCCACATTTAGGACAGCGCCAAAGAGGGCGCGGTTCCTTGGCAGCCGATGCTTGTTGTTCTACCTGCGGGATCGCGCCGAGTAGTTGAAAGCAAAGCGGCAGGAGAGTGGCGCGGCGGCGGTTGGCGAGGAAGCCGAAGTGGCGGATGCGAACGAAGCCTGTGGGGAGCAGGTGCAACAGGAAGCGGCGCAGAAACTCATCGAGCGCTAGGGTCATCAACTTGTGTTCATTGTTGTGAGTGGAATCGCGCCAGCGAAAGGTGACTTGGTCATCGACGAAAGAAACGAGTCGATGGTTGGAGATGGCGACGCGATGGGTGTAGTGGCCTAGATAACAGAGCGCATGCTCGGCACCTCCGAAGGGCCGTTTGGAGTAGACGTGCCAGTCGTTTCGGAACAGGGTTCTGATCCAGCCGGAGAAGATTTTGGGGTGAGCGAGAGGTCATAGGTTGCCATGGAAGCCCAGCTTGCCCTGCCGGAAGTTGCGTTGGAGAGCGGCAACAAACTTACCGCGAAAGACGCGACTGAGCACCTTGACGGGAAGAAAGAAGCGCGAGCGTGATGGAATCCAATGGGTGCGAGCGAGCGATAATCCGCCGGCGGGCACGACACAATGCACGTGCGGGTGATGTTCGAGTTTTTGATTCCAGGTGTGGAGCACACTGAAGAAGCCGATCTCCGCGCCGAGATGTCTGGGATCGCGAGCGACTTCGAGGAGAGTTGCGGCACTGGTCTGCAGCAAGAGATGGTACAGGAGTTTCTTGTTCTGCAAGGCGAGCGGCGCCAGTTCATGAGGTAGGGTAAAGACAACATGGACATAGCGCGTGGGGAGAAGCTCCTGACGACGCGCTTGGAGCCAACGAGCACGGGCGTTGGCTTGACACTTCGGGCAGTGCCGGTTGCGGCAGCTGTTGTAAGAGATGGCCGGACGGTAGCCACAGTCGGTGCACTCATCGAGATGCCCACCCAAGGCGGCGGTGCGACAGCGTGCGATGGCCCGCAGCACGGTGAGGTGTTGCCAGGTGATCCACCTGCGGCTGCGTTCGATGAAGGTGCGTCCCGCGGCGCGAACCAGATCGGCCACCTCAAGCGGCGGCCGGTTCATCTACGGGTTCTGCGGTGACTTATCTTTCAGCTTGAGCGAGTCCAGGGGACTGGCGGTAGCGTTAAGATGCCGTCGCGAGAGATGAAGATAGATCGTGGTCTCCTTCAGATCGTGATGTCCCAGGAGTAGTTGAATGGTGCGCAGGTCAGCTCCGTTTTCCAGCAAGTGCGTAGCGAAACAGTGGCGCAGCGTGTGGGGATGAACCCGGTTCTGCAGGCCTGCCCGCTGGGCAGCCCGTTGGCACGCATACCACACGGCTCGGGGAGTGATGGGACGGTTGGAGGTGTGCCGAGATCCGCCCGGAAATAACCATTCCGTGGGTTTGCGCTTCAGGCTACGCCAGTAGTCGCGCAAGGCTTCGAGCAGCCTGGGACTGAGCATGACATCGCGGTCCTGACGACCTTTGCCACTGCGGATGTGGATCACCATGCGTCGGCTGTCGATATCGGAAATTTGCAAGCGAGCCAACTCTGCGCGCCGTACCCCCGTGCCATAGAGCGTCATCAATACCATGCGATGAAACCGAGTCTGGGACGAGTCGATGAGGTGGGCCACTTCTTCCGGGCTCAAGATGCTGGGTAGGGGTCGCGTCTTCTTCGGGTAAGGTGTATCGGCTACGCTCCAGGCTTTCCTGATCGTCTGCGTGTAGAAGAACCGCAGAGCCGCGAGCCGTTGCGTCACGGTGGACGCGGCCAGCTTTCTCTCGCGGAACAAATACGCTTGGTACTCGCGAATGTGCTCCGGAGTCAGCTGATCCGGAGGTTGGTGAAAGTGGCGCGCAAAATCCTCAATCGTCTGGATGTAGCAGTCGATGGTAGTCTGAGCGTAATTACGACGCTCGAGTTCTTCGAGCATCATTTTGCGAAGGTGGGTCATAGGGGTTCTCCTTATGACCCAACCTTATCCGCTCACCGGCACACTGCTGATACCGGGCACGCGAATGCGTCTGCCGCTAAGGCTTCGTTCAAACGGGCTTCTAGGAAGTTGACTGGATTAGTACCGATAAGTCTTAGTGCTGTATCTGAAGCGCCCCTCCACAGCGTCTCAACTCCCAGTTCTTCGCTCGGGGGCGCTTCAGATACAGCACTAAGACTTATCGGTACCGATCACCTGGTCCGGGGATTCGCCGGGAAATTCATTAGTATTTCATCAGAAAAGTTTAGGCTATAGGTGGCGTCGCACAACGCAATGCCTACACTTTGAATTCCTGGAGAGTATCCATGGCCGGCAAAACTGAAGTCCCAACGCCGCTTTCACCCGATGAACTGACAAAAACGCATGCGTACTGGCGCGCCTGCAACTATCTGTCGGCAGGGATGATTTATCTTCGCGCGAATCCTCTTCTGCGAGAACCGCTGCAACCTGAGCACATCAAAAATCGACTCCTCGGCCACTGGGGATCAGACCCTGGCCAATCTCTGATTTGGGTGCACTTGAACCGCCTCATCCGGAAATACGACTTGAACGTCATGTACATCGCCGGCCCCGGCCACGGCGCACCGGCCACGCTCGCCAATTGCTATCTCGAAGGGCGCTACTCTGAGATCTACCCGGATAAGAGCTGTGACGAGGCAGGCATGCTCAAATTCTTCCGGCAATTCTCGTTTCCTGGAGGAATAGGCTCGCACTGCACACCCGAGACCCCGGGTTCGATTCACGAAGGCGGCGAACTCGGGTACTCGATCTCCCACGCATACGGAGCGGCGTTCGACAATCCTGACCTCATCGTCGCCGTCGCCGTGGGAGATGGGGAGGCCGAGACCGGGCCGCTTGCAACCTCCTGGCATTCGAACAAGTTCCTGAATCCCATTCGCGATGGGGCGGTTTTGCCCGTGTTGCACCTCAATGGTTACAAAATCGCAAACCCCACCATCTTGGCGCGCATCCCGCGCGCAGAATTGGAAGCGCTGTTAGTCGGATACGGCCACAAACCATATTTCGTCGAAGGCAACGACCCGTTGGTAATGCATCAATTGATGGCATCAACCCTTGAGCAGTGCATCGTCGAGATTCGTTCGCTGCAACATCACGCCCGTCTGAGGGGCGATCCCACGCGTCCGCGCTGGCCCATGATCGTACTGCGTTCTCCCAAGGGATGGACCGGACCAAAAGAAGTGGACGGCCACAAAGTGGAGGACTTTTGGCGCGCGCACCAGGTTCCCGTGCTCGATCCAGTTACGAACAAGCGCAGTCTGAAAATCGTCGAAGACTGGATGCGCAGCTACAAGCCAGAAGAACTTTTCGACGCTAACGGAACTCTCATACCGGAACTGCGGGAACTTGCGCCATCGGGAACGCGCCGAATCTCCGCGAATCCGCACGCGAACGGCGGGTTATTACGCAAGGAGCTCGAACTGCCGGACTTTCGAGACTATGCCATGAAATTGAAGGCGCCGGGCGCAAGCTATGCTCCTCCAACCGACGTTCTCGCACATTTTCTCGCGGAAGTCATGCGCCGCAACATGAGCAATTTTCGAGTCTTTGGCCCCGACGAGACGGCCTCCAACCGGCTCACGGCGATCTACGCCGCCTCAAAGAAGACGTGGCTCGCCGAATACAAGCCCGAAGATTCGGATGGTGGCGAACTCGACGTCTCGGGGCGCGTGATGGAGATGTTGAGCGAGCACACGCTCGAAGGCTGGTTTGAAGGCTACGTTCTCACTGGCCGTCACGGCTTTTTCTCAACCTATGAAGCTTTCGTACATGTAATCGATTCGATGTTCAACCAGCATGCCAAATGGCTGGAAAAGTCGAAGAACGAACTCGACTGGCGCGCGCCAGTACCCTCCATCAACCTCCTCATAACGTCTTTGGTGTGGCGTCAGGATCACAACGGCTTTACGCATCAGGACCCAGGATTTCTTGACGTAGTCACCAACAAGAGCAAGGATGTTGTCCGCATCTATTTGCCGCCGGATGCGAACTGCCTGCTCAGCGTGGCCGATCATTGCCTGCGCTCCCACGATTACGTCAACGTCATTGTCGCGGACAAGCAGGATCATCTGCAGTACCTCACCATGGACGAAGCCGTAACTCACTGCACCAAAGGTATCGGCATCTGGGGTTGGGCTTCCACGGACGACGGCGTGGAGCCCGATGTGGTTATGGCTTGCGCCGGCGACATTGCAACCATGGAGGCGGTTGCCGCCGTTGCGATTTTGAAGAAGCGTTTTCCAGATCTGAAAATCCGTTTCGTCAACGTCGTCGATCTTTTCCGCCTGATGCCAGAGAGCGAACACCCCCACGGACTTTCCGACCGGGATTTCGATTCGCTTTTCACTACCGATAAACCGGTAATCTTCAACTTCCATTCCTATGCCGCGCTCATCCACAAGCTTACCTATCGTCGCAAAAATCATGACAACATCCATGTGCGTGGGTACAAAGAAAAGGGCAGCATCAACACGCCGCTTGAACTCGCGATTCTCAACCAGGTCGATCGCTTCAACCTCGCGATTGATGTAATTGACCGCGTTCCGCGCCTGCACCCATCCGGCGATCACGTTAGAGAGTGGTTGAAGGATCAGACCATCGAGAGCATCAACTACGCTCACGCCGAGGGCATCGATAAAGAAGAAATTCGTAACTGGAAATGGCCAGGCTAGGCATGGAAAACCGAGCGAGCAAAAGCAAAGATGATCCAATCTTAGTACTCAACAGCGGTTCGTCGTCTCTCAAGTTCGGCATTTACTGCCGCGTCCGGACCAGCGGCAGGGATAGTGATGAAACGCCGCTGCTAACCGGAAGCGCCGAGGGCATTGGACGCAGCAATGGCACATTCCAGATTCGCTCTTCCGACGGAAACCCGCTCGCCGTGCGCGAAGGTATCTTTGAGTCGCAAAGCGATGCGCTAACCGCTCTCGCTGCAGCAGTCAGGGATCATATTCACGCCGCTCCAGTGGCCGTAGGCCATCGCATCGTACACGGAGGGCCCAAACTCCGCACCCACCAACTCATCACCCCGAAGGTTCTGGACCAACTCCGTGCCGCCGCACATTTCGCGCCGCTGCACATCCCACAAGCGCTGGCACTCATCGCTTCCGCACAGAAGATCTTTCCCTCGACGAGCCACTATGCCTGCTTCGACGATGCCTTTCACCGCACTATTCCGGAAGTAGCTTCGCACCTTCCGCTTCCCCGGCGCTACTTCGAGGCGGGTATTCAACGCTACGGGTTCCATGGCCTCTCCTATGAGTCTTTGGTGCATCATTTCGGCGAGCGCCTGCCGGAACGAGCCATCTTCGCGCACCTCGGGAACGGAGCAAGCCTTTGCGCTCTCCGCAACGGAATATCGATCGACACCACCATGGGCCTCACTCCCACCGGCGGCATCCCTATGGGCACGCGCTCGGGTGATCTCGACCCTGGCGTTTTTATCTACCTCCTGCGCAATGAGAAGCTCGGTGCCGACGATCTGGAAGATCTGTTCAATCATCAGAGCGGTCTCTTCGCTCTCTCCGGCGGCGAGAGTGACGTAAAGACGCTGGAAGAGCACATCCGGGCCAACTCGAATTCCAACGATCGACGCGCCGTCTTCGCGCTGAATGTTTTTGCCGTTTCCGTGCGCAAGGTAATCGGCGCGTACGCTGCCCTTCTCGGCGGCGTGGATCTTCTCGTTTTCACCGGAGGCATCGGAGAGCACAGCGATTATGTTCGATCCTTAACATCCGACGGCCTCGAATTCCTTGGCCTAACCGCGGACAAGATTCAGGTTGTCCCCACAGAGGAAGAACTACAAATCGCGCGCCACTGTCGCAGCATGATGGTCAAAACTCGATGAACAGCCCTCCGAATCGTCCTTCACCCGAATATTGAAACCTCAAGTGCATTCTCGTTGAGGAGCCGATTCGCCTCGGGTGCCGTGCATTGGTACCGATAAACGGGCTTGTGAACAGGTAACCGTAAACTCTTTCTGGGTTCCTCTGTTCCTTTAGAGATTGCCGTCCCTGATTCGCCAGGGAGGCACACTCCTCGCACACTGCGTCTTCGGAAGAGCAGGCATTCAGGAATTGATTGAGGAATACAGGGCTTATCGGCCGTCAGTCGTTCCGAATCATTCAACGGGAAATCGAATCCCACAACTCTATCCTGCCATTTAACTGAATGGCATAGAACGACTGGTCAGCAATGAACCGAGTGCTTGGTTCTTCCGCTGACTCAGAGGTCTGTTCATCGCAATGGGCGTTTCAAAGCCCAAGCAGGGGATTGCATGGAAACTGGTCTCCAGCTATGTTCTCCACTATGGGCGGTCACGGAAAAGTAGAGGGAAGGTCGCGGGACGTATTTAAGAGGATTGCTAATCACGGTGTCCCCCTAGAAGACTACGGAACCATCAAGAAAATCGTAACTTTCGACGTACCACAAATGGAGGCTCTTTTTCGCACGACAATTTGAGGGGCGAACAATCTCGCAGGTACTCCATCAGATAGAGCGTTGGAAGGCTTTCCTGCGCAAAGACTTTCTTCTGTTAACAAACCAGAAAGCCGAACTTGAGAGGTGGATTTCGGGAGCCGAGTCCCTGCTCTGGCAGGCACTTATCGAGGCCAATTCTCAGGTCGGTCCCTGGAAACTCGGATTGATTTTTGTCCCCACAGGACAAGATGACAGCGGGTCGGTGTATATCTTTCCCGGCCTACGCATCGTGGCGTTTAATCTGAAGACAAAAGAAACAAGGCAAGTCCTCATTCCAGCTGACGAGTTTAACGATCCCGCCCGATGTGGAGATGCTTACAGAAGAGCATTTAAGAACCTGCGGATCTGGGATCTTCTTTGGAAGGGCCCGGCGGGTAAGGGCTTGATTTCGGCGCGGAAGTCACAAGGCTGGCCGGTATTCACTCACATCGCGATCCCGCGGCTGTATGAGCACCTGATCCCTTATTACAAAAAGCCAAGCCACTATTCCGACAGAATTGACTGTCCCGGTCGTCGGAGACCGGCACGCTTCCCTGGCGAACTACTTCAGGACATGCTTGAGCTTCTGCGCATGGAACATCCTCACGTCTTTGCCCGAACTACGGCTCCACAACTCAAGAGCATCATCCAAAAATACTTCGGGCGAAAAGAAGAAAGTACTAAGTCGTCCCTTTAGGCCCCTAAACCTCAACAAAGTACTTCCGTGACGATCCGAACGTTCCCCCCGGATACTTTATCCAGGACAAGACGCCTCCCGGATTTCGTACGAAAACGTACTTTTTCCGAAGGAAATAAGCAATGGCCGAGAAAACGTTCTTTAGCCTTCCAGCAGCTGCTCGGGAACTTGGAGTTTCCACTGATGTGCTGCGGCGCCAGTATCGAAGTGGTCTCATAGCGGCAATCAAGACGCCAGGTGGGCAACCGAGGTTTACTACTGAGACCATCGAACTGATCAAACAAAATGGCTGGCCGCAGGCTGCGCCCTCCGAAAACGAGATCCACAGCGTTCCAAAACCCGCCTCACAGGAAGCTGTCAGTGACGCCGAATTCCCCAATTCTCGGGCTGCCCCCCCTCGCCCAATCAATCAGGAGGAGCTTGATTTCCGAACGATGCAAAGCGAGCAGGTGCGCGCCTGCCAAGAATCAGGAACGCGCCGAAAGCAAAATCTCTTCTATTTCCATCAGAGGTGGATCGATTACTCACTCGATCTGCTTCCCTATGGCTCACTCCTGAGCAGCTAGCCGAAGTGTCACGGCAGATCGAGAGTGAGATCAAGGGGCACACTCCTGAGGACGAACTCGGGATGTTCTCGCTCTGCGGGGACATCGTTCGTTTGGCGATGCTGCCTTTAAATCGACAACGCGAGATGGGTCAGACTCGTGATGCGGCTCTTATCCGAGTCCTTGCCAAGATCCCGTCGGATGCGACGGACACCGAAAAGACAAGATTTCGAGCGCTTGCTGGTAACGCTATTCAACGCGCAGGCGAACAAGTCGATGGCGAGACATTATTTGCCGCAGCCTGGCATACGGTCGTCCCCATCTTGGCAGCGGTTGAACTTCGTCGGAAACGCGAGAAGGTACGTGCCTGGGCGTTGCAAAACTTGCCTTGGCAGGCGAATGAAAAAGAGCAACGGGAGGGCAGGGCCGCCATAAACAGAGTAATCGAACAGATGAGCGGCGAAGAGGATGAAGCGGAGATCCACGACAGGATTGAGGATGCACTCGAACCTCTTCGCGCAGCCATCCCAAAGCGCATTGAGGATGAACGTCGCCCTCAGCGCATCGCTGGGCTACTGTGTGCAGCGAAACTTCACGTCGGCACCTATCTAAACACGCTTTACAACGGAGGAGAACTTGACCACGAAGCTCTTGCGATTGGGCATGGCGTAGAGAATTGGAGGGGATTGTGGATGCTCAACTCAAGGAACAACTCAGGGGCGACGAAACTGACACGAAGGTCAGGGATCTGGTCGAAAAAATTCTGAACAAAGAACTCGAGGATCCGGAGGAGGACGAATGGGAGTGAAGAACAAATTTTCGTGCCAGCTTATGCGAGAGCTGTATGTCGAAGTAGGACGACGCGAGTCGGACAGTCAACGCCAAGGCGGTAGTCGTTCGACGAGCCAACCCAGTGCGGTTCTGCCCCACCGGGAACGAACACATCGGGAGCATTGATCGTTCGCTGACAACCTTCGACCAAAATATCAGTGGTAGCGGTAACAGATATGAAGGGAAGTATTCGTCACAAGACACAACTATAGAAGGAGGACAGATGGACGCGAGCTGCAAGAACGTTTTGGACATTGGCGACATCGCGGAATTGTTCAACTGCAGCCGCGAGAAGGTCAAACGAATGGCGCGCTCCGGGGAACTGCGGGCATTCAAGTTCGGCAAGTGCTGGTACGTAATGCGAAATGATCTTGAGCGCTTCCTCTCCGATAAGGTAGAGTCGAACCGTCACCTGCGCCGCATTCAGGAGGTTTCACCATGAACCAATTGAAGCGGCGTATGAAGTATCAGTATGGAACGCTTACTCTAGAAACTCGCACGCGAGGTCCATGCGTATGGACTCATCGTTATTTCGACTGGGTCGACGGTCGGAAGCGGCGGCGCAAGGCGATCGTGGGAACGGTGGAACAATACCGTACTCGCGCCATGGCCGAGCGAGCGTGCGAACCCATTCGTCTTGCCGCCAACACCGAACTGCTCAGCCCGCATTCCCCAACCATGGGTGCGTTGGTCGACCGCTATGCCGAGCAAGTGCTTCGGCCTTGCATCGATATTCCTGTGGGGGGCGCGCAGGACAGTGCCGCTCGGATGTCCTTTCACTGCGCCAAGTCCTACAACTCTGTGCTCACCAAGTGGGTACGTCCACGATGGGAGCGCTACCGGGTGAAGGACTTCGATCATCCAACCATGCGCGCTGCCGTAGAGGACTGGTTGCAGTCCCTGTGGCGCTCGCAGAAAAACCCCAAGGGACTTGCACCGAAAACCGTGCGCTCCATCTACAGCGTGATGAAGCTCACGTTCAAATTCGCTGTCAAGTGGGGCTATTTGAGCGAGAACCCCATGGCAGAGCAACGCGTCGAGCTGCCGCGCGGCTCCACCAAACGGATCAAGGAACCCGTGCAGTTGACTCCTGCACAGTTCTACTCGCTTCTGGCCCGGCTCGGTTTGCGCGAAAAGCTGGCCGTAGCGTTTGCTGGTTGGCTGGGACCGCGCGTCAGCGAAGCATTTGGCTTGAAGTGGCAGGATCTAGACTTGAACGAAGGTGTCGTCTCATTTCGACGCGGCTTCGTTCAGGGACGCATCACGCCACTGAAGACCGAGGCTTCACGCACCGACCTTCCTCTCCCCCAGGAGTTGGTGGAACTGCTGCGCCGGTGGCGCTTGGCGGTGCAGTACGGCAACGCGGACGATTGGGTCTTTGCCTCACCCTACACGGACGGTCTCCGTCCGTTCTGGCCGGCACAGCTGCTGAAGACTCACATCAAGCCCGTCGCGCTCGCTGCTGGTCTGCCGAGTATCGGCTGGCACAGCTTCCGCCACACAGTGAGCGCATGGGGCAAGGAAGCGGGACTCGAACTCGAGGACGTGAAGACGCTCCTCCGTCACGAGGACATCGCGACCACCTCAAACGTGTATGGCTCGCTGAGCATGGGGGCCAAGAGGCGGATTCAACAGAGACTGGTGAATTTCGTCAAGCGGCAGGCGGAGAGCGAAGCCGCGCAAGGCGAAACCATGCAGCAGCTGGCCCCGGTCACCATTCAGTAACCTTACGTGACCCTTATCTGACCCGGATTCCTTTCGCGGGTTTTCTCAAAGTCCAAGAAAAGAATGGCTCCTCAGGTAGGACTCGAACCTACAACCCTCCGGTTAACAGCCGGATGCTCTGCCATTGAGCTACTGAGGAGTGCTTTTGAGGGCGCGGCCTCTTTCGTTATCCATAATATCATTGGCGGGGGTTGTGGGGATTTCAAAGTTGCGCGCGACGGCGCGCAATTTTGCTGTGCTGCGCGCGACAGCGCGCAACTTTGCAGCGGCTTGTTTTTTGCGGCGGCTCATACGTGTGGCGCACAACTCGCTGCGTACACGTCCAACACCCCACATATATATCCGCCGGTAACCGGGAGTACACAAGTAGCTTTACGGCGGCGGCTTTCTCGTTTGGAAATCTTTATACTTGTCGGGCCGGGGTGGGGAGTTTCTGATTTATGTTCTTGGCAGGAGGTCGGGTTTTGTTCTGGATTTTTTCTTTGCTTTGTTTGTTTTTATTTGCAGGCGTTGTGCTGGCGGTCGATGGGGCTTCGAGCACGCCTGCGGCGCCTCCGAAGGCCAAAGTTGAAATTGTCGAAGACACTATCAGTGGGCACAAAATCGCCGATTCTTATCGGTGGTTGGAGGATTCGGATAGCGCGGAGACACAGGAGTTTGTTCGCCAGGAGCTGGCTTACACTCGCGGCATTCTCGATCCTTTGCCAGGCCGGAACCTGATCAATCAGAAACTCACGGAACTGCTTTCCATCGGGAACATCGGCACGCCTCAAGTCGGTGGGAAATATTACTTCTATGTTCGGCGCGATGGGAAGCAGAACCAGGCCGTGCTTCTGGTGCGGGAGGGGGTTCACGGGAAAGATCGGACTCTTGTAGATCCAAATCAAATGTCTACGGACGGTACAGTTGCGCTGGACTGGTGGGCGCCTTCGGACGATGGACAATATGTTGCCTACGGCACTTCATCTGGCGGGTCGGAAGAGAGCACGCTACGGATCGTTAAGACTTCGAGCGGGAAACTGTTGCCCGATGCGATCGATCGGGCGCGCCACGCCAATGTGGCATGGAAAAAAGACGACTCGGGTTTCTACTATGGGCGCACTCCGAAAAAAGGGGATGTGCCCGCGGGGGAAGAGGTTTATCACGTCAAGATTTTTTATCACGCGCTGGGCAGCGATCCAGAAAAAGACCCTTTGATTTATGGCGATCACCTTAAAGCGCAGGATGTGCCGGTGGCGCAGCTTGCCGACGATGAGGATCGCTGGTTGCTGATCAGTGTATTTGAGGGCTACACGAAGAGTGAGATGTACTTGCAGGATTTGAAGGCGGGAACGCCGCCGGTCGAGGTTACGAGCGGGAAAGATTTCAACTACACGGGGGAAATTCTCAAGGGCCAGCTTTACATTTTCACGAACGAGGACGCGCCACACTATCGTGTGTTCCGCGTGGATGCGCAGAAGCCCGTGCGCGCGGGTTGGCACGAAGTCATTCCGGAATCTGATGCGGTGCTGAAGAATGTCCTGATCATCCACGAAAACCTTTTTGCTCTGTACGAGAAAAACGCCACTTCCCTGTTGAAGATTTTCACGACGGATGGACGGTTGTCATCCGATGTGAAGCTGCCGAGTCTAGGTTCGATCGCGGGAGTCGGAGGGCAGTGGAACAGCGACGAAGCTTTTTTCGGATTCCAGTCGTTCACGGTTCCGCCCAGCATCTATCGCATTGATTTCAGGGAGAACCAGGTGCCCGAGCTGTGGGCCCGAGTGGATGTGCCTTCGGTTGATCCTGCGGCCTACCAGGTCGATCAGGTTTGGTTCTCGTCGAAGGATGGAACCAAGGTTCCGATGTTCGTTTTCTACAAGAAAGGACTGGCGCTGAACGGAAAGAATCCGACTTTGCTGACGGGCTATGGCGGATTCAATATCAGCATGACTCCGAGCTTTGCCGGCGATCGCTATCTTTGGCTCGAACACGGTGGAGTTTTCGCCGTGGCCAACCTGCGCGGCGGGTCTGAGTTTGGAGAAGAGTGGCATCGGGCGGGGATGCTGGATAAAAAGCAGAATGTTTTTGATGACTTTATTGCCGCGGCTGAGTATTTGATTGCGCAGAAATATACAGACAAAAAACATCTGGCGATTCGTGGTGGATCGAATGGCGGATTGCTGGTGGGCGTTGCGCTGACGCAGCGTCCCGATCTTTTTCGGGCTGTGGTCTGCACAGTGCCGTTGCTCGATATGCTGCGTTACCAGCATTTTCAGATTGCCAAGCTTTGGATTCCTGAGTATGGGTCGGCGGAGGATCCGAAGCAGTTCGATTTTATTTTTGCTTATTCGCCCTATCAGCACGTGAAGGCCGGGACGGAATATCCGGCGGTGCTGTTTATGACGGCGGAGAGCGATACGCGGGTTGATCCGATGCATGCCAAGAAAATGGCGGCTTTGATGCAGGCAGAAGCGGCGAATGGGCAGAGCCGGGAGCGTCCGATACTGTTGCGGATCGAGCCGAAGGCTGGGCATGGGGTGGGGAAACCGATTAGCAAGCAGATTGAAGAGTTGACGGATGTTTATTCGTTTTTGTTTTGGCAGTTGAGGGTGGGGGAGTGAGTATTGCGGGTTTGCGCGATTCGCGCCGCCCACTGGGCGTTCCTCAGCCCAAGCGTAAAAAATCAACGAGTGTAATGGCGATGTTGCAGCAAGTACTCTTCACTGCGAGAGCCAAACCTCCAAGACCTTCCCATCCGATTTCTGGATTTTCAACATGGGTGCACCGCCTCGTGAGCCCTGTGGCAGAGTGCCGTAGATGGTCCAAACTCCATCATTGAATCGTGTTTGATAAGGCACAAATCTGTCGGTGTATTCTTTGCCGAACACGGGTTTGAAGATCGCCAGCGCGACGCCTGTGGCGGTCTCCCCATCAAAAATGACACCATTCATGCGCAAAAACTCTGAGTAGTTTAGTCTGTAGGCCTCGGACGCGGTTGTACCTGAAACTTCGACGCATGGTGAACACCCTCCTAGCTGCAACACAACTGACAATGTCTGCCGCTTCGCGTCGGTAATTACAACCTGCCTGCTCAGGTCCCGGAAACCCGGCATTTTCACGGACAGGTCGTATGTCCCGGGCAACAAGTCAAAAGATGCCGTTCCATTGGTGTCCGTTCGCAGCCCTGTCTTAGTTTTCGGCGATCCTGACGTTGCGATGGTGACTTCGGCTCCCGGCACCATGGCGGCTGACGGGTCGCGCACCTCTACAGTCGCGATAGCCTTACTTTGCGCCAGCGAAGTAGCCCAGGCGCAAGCGGCAAAGACGAGCAGCAAGGACAAAGTTCTTTTCATGGGACCAATTTACACCACAGCGCCTCAGGGTTTCTCCGGCAGCCGCCCGGCTGGCGAAAACAGGCGATAGGCTCATTCGTCCCGCTCTCACTGTTTCCGTTCCGACGAATTTTGTCAGCCGTTACGGGTTCGAGAGCCAGGTGTGGACACGGAGCCGAATGAATCACGCAACCCGGTAACGGCTGTTCCTAGTGTGGTGATCACGGTTTCTACGTTGCCGCGGAAGTGCAGAGATCCTTCGTTGGGAGTCGCTCGTGACCGAGCGACTCCGCTTCCTCAGGATGGCAATTGAGATTGTGATTCCCTGCGGGGCCTGTGTCTCGAGTTGCGTTTACCCAGGGCTTACGCCCTGGGCTGATTTATGGCGCCCCTTCGGGGCTGGATTGCGGTGGTGCTGGCGTCGTTTCCGATGAGGTCAGTTGTCGGTTCTCGGTTCACGGTTCACGGTTCATGGTTCTGAGTTTGAGTGGGTTTGTTTGAGTAGGTGTGGCGGCCCTTCATCGAGATTCGCGTTGCCCACCCTTTGCACAGAACGCAAAGGATGGGGCACCCTCGTTTTTGGTTATTCGAGGTTTTACAACGTGGTCTTTTGATTTGATCATTGGTTTAGAAAGTTGCAGAGATCCTTCGTTGGGAGTCGCTCGTGGCCGAGCGACTCCGCTTCCTCAGGATGACAATTACCGGATGTTTTTTGTGGCGATTTGGGCACGGCTTGTGTTAGGCTATAGCTATCGGGTAAATGTTGGTTGCGTTACATAGCTGTTGATCTTTGGATCAACGGGTGGGGAGTTTTGTCCTGATTTGCGTTTAGCGAGGGAGGGAAGAAGCAGATTCCTCGACGGCTTACGCCGTCTCGGAATGACAATCGGGGGACGCCTCGAAATGACAATCAGGGGACGGGTAGCCGTCTTGGAATAACAAAAGTCAAAGGGAGTGGGGAGGTTATATGGCGGTGTCGATTGTGTTGCCGGTGTTGACTGGGTTGCGCGAGGATGCGGTGCGGAAGCCGCGGCGACGGAATCCGAAGCGTACGGGGGAGTTGGCGGAAGCGGCGTTTTTGTTGAAGGCGCAGCGCCTGGGGTTTCGCGTGTTGAGGCCGTGGGGCGACAGCGAACGTTATGACTTCGTTCTGGATTCTGGCGGACGGTTGTGGCGGGTGCAGCTGAAGAGCACCTCGGTCCTTCATGCGCGGGGGTATGAAGTGCAGCCGATTTACGGAGTTTACGGCAAAGGAAAGAGTGCGTACACGGCGGACGATATCGATGTTCTGGTGGTGTGGATTGCGCCGCTGGATGTTTGTTATGTGCTGCCGATCGAGGTGGTCGCGATGGAGAAGAACCTGCGGTTCTATCCGGACATAAAGTGCAAGTGCGCGAGGTGGGAGAGTTATCGGGAGGCTTGGGGGTGGATGGGAGTGTGAGCCTGGCGAACTTAGCTCGGCGGGGTGGCCGAGGGCGGCTGTCCCGCACGTGATTCATGGGATGACGGCTTTGTTTTCCGGGTAGAATGGCGTGCGATTTAATCCGTGGGAGTGGGGGGATCGATGACGAAGAGGATGCTATCGGGATGGTTGGTTGGATTGGTGCTCGCCGGCGCTGCCTGGGGTCAGACGGCGAACGATGGAGTGATCACGATTAATGGCGGTCGAAACACAATTTTAATGCGGGCTCCTTCGGAGCCTTTTGTGCCGGCGGTGCGGCCGTCGTCGAAGCTGGTCGAGATTTATAGCAACCTTGGTAAGGGCAGCAAGGTGTACAACGCGATCTCTGGCTATGGGATCCTGGGGCCGGATGCGGGGCAGCCGTGGCCGCAATCGGTGGGCTGCGGATTCCGGCCCAAGGCTGATCATACGGTGACGGAGATTCAGGTGGGCGCGACGTGGGTCCAGGGCACGAATTCGCTGGTGGTGAGTTTGAATGAGGATAACAAGGGGATTCCGGGGAAGGCGCTTCATACCTGGCATTTTTCCAAACTACCGGTTTTTGGAGGGTGCTGCACGCTGCAGACGGCAAAATATGCCAATGGGATTCCGGTGAAGAAGGGCAAATTGTATTGGGTGGTGCTGAGCCCGCAGAAACAATTTAAAGATACCTATGACGTCTGGAACAATAACTTTGCAGGGACGCAAGGTACGTTCTCCAACAACATCGGTTCGGGGTGGGATAGTAGCTATCAAGTGCTGGGGGCGTTTGGAGTGTTCGGCAAATAGGAATCTGAGCGGCGGGTTGTTCGGCGGGACGGCCAGGGGGCTGTCGCTTCGTGGTTCGGAGGTATCGGGGGCGGTTAAACAATTCTGCTAATTTTAGTGCAACCAAATTCGGCCTGCGTCATCTACGGAAATAAAGGAGCAGACCGTCATGTCCCCTGTTCAAGAACGCTTTGAGCAAAACGCCCCTCCTCCGTTTCGTCTGGATGTCCAACTGCATGATCTGTTGAAGAAGTCTCCGGCTCCGCGGCCTGAGCTGGCGCCAAGCAGCGGCGAGAAGTTTTTTCCGGAGCCGGTTTTTCCGCAGTATCCCGAAGTGCTGGCAGCGGACGACAACTACGAAGAGAATTTGGCGCGCTCGCGGGCGGGAAAGCGGCGCTGGACGGCTCCTTTGGTACACCGGGCCATGCGAGGGTGGCTGTATCCTTATATCAAGTCGCGGGTTTTGCCGGGACCGTTTCATCCCATCATTGCTTATCTGTTTACGGAGTGGAAGTGCAACCTGGATTGCCACTACTGCTGGGCTTTTGACAACAGCGTGAAAGGCATGACGGAAGAGGTCGCGAAGCGCTCGATTGATTGGCTGCATTCAACCACTTGCCGGGTGCTGGCGTTTATGGGTGGGGAACCCTTGTTGCGTCCGCAGTTGGTGCATAAGGCCAGTTATTATGCGGCGAAGAAAGGGTTTTGGATTTACATGCCGACCAATGCGCGGCTTTTGCGGCCGGATGTGATTGACCGGCTGGCGGACGCGGGTGTGGCCATTTTCAATTTTGCCGTGGATGCGGTGGATGAGAAACCAGGGCTGCCAAAGGCGTTGACTCCGGTGCGGAAGTATTTCGACTACCTGGTGCGCAAGCAGTATAAGTATGGCTATTCGGTGTTCTTCAACATCAACATCTGCCGCAATAATATGGAGGATGTGAAGCAGTTGACCGAGATCGCGAGGGAGCATGGCATCGCGACGGATTATCACATTAACGAATCTCCTATGATCGAACAGGACCACTTCAAGCACTACGAAGCGAATGACACGTTTATCCATCCGCAGGATTGGCCGCAGGTGGATGAGTTGGTGGACTGGCTGATCGAGAAAAACAAGTCAGGCTACAAGATGGTGAACTCGGTGAAGCGGCTGCAGGACATGAAAGACTTCATGCGGGGCAAGGTGGAACCGTGGAATTGCCGGGCGGGGCAGAACTCGATCATCATTCGAGTGGATGGCACGCTGGCGCCATGCTTCCCCATGTATTCGGCGACGCATGATTGGGGAGCGATTGAAAATCATAAGTTTGAAGTTTCACAACTGAATGAAATGAAGAAGTCTTGCCAGACGCATTGTTTCTCGACGTTGAATCACAATCTGGGATTCAGTTACAACGATGCGCGAGTAGTGAAGTGGGTGCTTAAGCAAGCGAGTCGCGGCTTTCAAGGGGTCACTGGGAGCTTCGCTTAGGCTTAAATCCTTCGGTCTTCAGAAGCGTGGGCCGCGTGCGATCGCGACCCGGCGCGCGATCGGGCTAGGGCTTTTGGCTCTGGCGTCGGTCTCGATCGCGGGCAGGTGCGCACCTCCCGCAGCCGTTTTTCTGGTCTTAATTTCCATTTCGGCGAGCGCGAGACGCGCGTTGAGCTCGATGCCCATATAGCCGAGCTCTCGCGACTTCGCGATGACAGCGGCCAACTCCCTCCAGCCTACATCTTTATTCGGTGCCTCGATTTGGGCTTCAGTGATGGCAGTCCGCCAGTGGATTTCTGTTCTGCGGGTCTGCCGCGGTCAAGTGCTAATCCTGAAAGTCGAAATGCATTGGACAGGAGCGTTCGCCTTTCTTAGAGGCGAGGTCGCGGCAGAGCTCATTCATGGAACCGAGGTTTGCTGAATGACGTAAAACGATCTCAGGAGTGGAAGCATTTGGTTTGTATAACACGATTGCCGCTTCCTGGGCTATGATTCAGGTTCGCGCTTAATCGATCGCTTTGGTTTGTCCAAGGGGGGAATGTCATCCATGTGCTCACGTTTGAGCGTTGTCGTCTGCCTGCTTGTGGCGTCGCTTACGGCGTCTGCTCCGGCGCAGACCGGTACTGCGGAGGGGCTTGCGATTCCGGCAACCACTTCGGCCATCAACTCGGCTACGCCGCTCTCGCAGCGGGTTGTGGCCTACGACATGGACGCCAAGTACAACGCCAAGGCTCATTCTCTCGACGCGACGGAAACGCTGACCTATCACAATCTCACCGGGCAGCCGCTGGATACTTTTCCATTTCATCTTTATTTGAATGCCTTTGAGCCCACAGCTACCTGGGTTCGGGAAGGGAAGCGGGAAGCGACTCGAGGACAGGATTTTGAAAAATGGGATCCCAAGAACTATGGATCGGAAGAGATCAAGAGCTTTGAAGTCGTGGGGCAAGGCGATTTCACCAACCAGTTGCAGTTCATCCATCCGGATGACGAGAACAAAGATGACCGCACGGTAGTGCAAGTGCATTTGCCCAAGCCGATTCCGCCGGATGGGTATGTGCAGTTCAAAATAAAGTTTCACGATCAATTTCCGGAGACGCTGGAGCGCACGGGTTGGAATCGCGATTTCGTTCTCGGCGGCCAGTGGTTTCCGAAGGTTGGAGTCTGGTGGCATGGGGCGTGGAATTGCCATCAGTTTCACGCTTACACCGAGTTTTTTGCCGACTTCGGGGTTTATGACGTGAAGCTAACGGTGCCGCAGTACGAAGTGGTTGGAGCGAGCGGGATCGAAGTCAGCAGCGTGAACAATCCGGATGGCACGAAGACAGTCGCGTACCACGGAGATGACATTCACGATTTTGCGTGGACAGCGAGTCCGCATTACCTGATTTACAACGACACGTTTCAAAGCAGTATGGGCCCGGTGAAGCTACGGATCATGATGCAGCCCGCGCATTGGGGACAGGCTGAGCGTCACGCACTAATTGCTAAACAGACGATGGAACGTTTTGATCGCTGGTACGGGCCATATCCCTACAAGACACTCACGATCGTGGATCCGGACCCAGGCTCGCAAGCGTTTGGCATGGAGTATCCGACATTCATTACGGCAGGCACGAGTTGGTTCATGCCCAAGGGCTTGCTTCTCCCCGAGCAGGTAGTCGAGCACGAATTCGGACATCAGTACTGGTACGGCATGGTAGCTACCAATGAGTTCGAAGATGCGTGGATGGATGAGGGAATCAACCAATATACGGAAGCGAAAGTCATGGATTCTATTTTTGGTCCGTCGACCTCGATGACTAATTTGTGGGGCATCAGCGCTGGGGAAGAAAACGAGGACCGGCTCTTCTACGAAAGTGTGGCAGCGCTTGATCCCATCGCGAAAAATGGATGGCAGTACGCCGATAATAATTCTTATGGCGGAATCACGTATGGCAAGACGGCTCTGATCTTGCTTACGCTTGAAAACGTGATCGGCGAGGATACTATGCGCCAGGCCATGCATACGTATTTCTTGCGCTACCGCTTCACACATCCCACGAAAGAAGACTTTCTGAAGACCATTGAAGAAGTTTCGGGCAAGGATCTGCGCTGGTATTTCAATCAAGCGGTCTATGGAACGCAAGTGTTGGACTTCGAAGTATTGAAGATCAGTTCAGTGCCGGTCGAATGGTACAAGGAGGACCTGCAAGAAAAGAAGGGCGTAACGGAATACGTGGATAATGTATGGATTCACCGCAAAGAGGATTTCGTTATGCCGGTCGACGTTGAGATCAAGTTCGACAACGGCGACAAGGTTCGGGAGCATTGGGATGGGCAGGACCGATGGGTGAGATATGCGTATCAGAAGAAAGCGAAAATAGAATCGGTTGAAGTCGATCCTGATCACAAGATTTATTTCGATCGCAACAACTTTAATAACAGCCGAACCGAGGAACCCGACGGCGCGCCGGCGCGCAAGCTGGCAAACTACTGGACGTGCATTGGACAGTTCTTTGCGCAAATGCTGGCCTGGTGGCTGGTGTAAGAGGAGATGATGAACGAGAACAAGAGTCTGGTTTCGGTCGGCGCTTCGATCGCGTGGCGCAACAAGCGGTACGTCGTGTGGTTTTATCTGCTGAACCTGGCATTCGCCCACTTCGGAGCGGCGGCCTACAGCGAAGCAGCGCACAGCATTCTGGATCACAGCCTTTACGCCGATAAACTACTTCATGGATTCAACCTGGGGGTGTTCGTCGAGCTGCTGGCGCGTCCGGAATTTGGCGCGCTACGCAGTGCAACCCATCCTGCAATGATGTTCGCGGTGGTATTTTTTCTGGCGAGTTTGGTGTTCATGCCGGGAGTATTGCTGGGCTACGCTTCGGACCATCGCCTTCCGCGCGATGAGTTTTTTCGGGCTTGCGGACGCAACGTTTGGAGGTTCGTGCGTTTGTTCGTATTCTTCACCATCATCGCCGGCATCGTCGGCGGGATTTTATCCGGAGCACTGAACGCGCTGGTCACTGCGACGGACAAGACCTCCAACGAAAGGCTGCCATTCTTCACGCAACTGGCTGGCACTTTGATCATTCTGCTGGTGCTGACGGTCATCCGCATATGGTTTGATCTTGCTCAGACTGAAGTAGTATTGCGCGACCAGCCTGCGGTGCGGAAAGCGATTGCGGCTGGATTTCGCAAAACGTGGCGGAATCTCGGACGTCTGCTGGGCAGCTACGTGGTGATTGCAATCGTGGCGCTGCTCGTTCTGGTGGTCGGAATCTGGCTGTGGCACGCGATTGTGCCACCGAGCAGTGTTCTCGGCGCATTCATCATCGGCCAAGCCATGATGCTTCTGCTTCTTGCCATGCGGTTTTGGCAACGGGCTGCGGCGGTCGCGTTCTATGTGAGAGAGGCGATCGAGCCAGTTGTGGAAGAGCGGGTCGTTACGACTTTCATAGCGCCGGTGGTTTCTTAACTCAAAGGCTCGACTGCGATCGCCTTAAGATTCCTGCTGTTCGTCGGCTTTATCGCAGTGTAGTGAAACGCACACGCTGTCTGTGATCGGACACCTTCCCGCCCAAGTCCTACCTCAATAAGTTCCTAAAAACCAACAGCATAAGCATTGGTCGGCGGGCTGCTATTTCGTTTGGCGTAAGCCGATGGGAGCACGCAAATGCAAACCTTAATGACATTAATCACGGTGACGGCGGGAATGGCTTTTTCGCTGGCGGTCGCAATCCTGGTGGAAGAGTGGATTTTTGGAAAAGTGTTCGGCCTGTTCTTTTCACAGCCGGCGCTGCGGGTTAAGTCGGGTCAAGAGCGCTGACGCGCGGAAGGAGGAAATATGTTGTTCTTGAAGTATTTGCTGTTGTGGGGCGGGGTCGGGATGATCGCGGTCGCCGCTGGGATTCTGGCGTATGACGTTTATCTAGAAATGAAATATCGGAAGGCGCTTGCTACGGCCGGTGCGGGACCGCTGCCTCCGGTTCCACAAATGCGCTGGCGAATTTCGTTAGCGCTGGTTTTGCTGGCTTGGGGACCGATCGTGTTGTCGCTGGGGATTGTGGTTGTGCCCAGCGGCATGGCTGCGGTTCGGGTTAGCCAGACCAGTGGAACTTTGCCGGGTGAGTTGTATCCGGGTGCGCATTTAGTGGTGCCGCTCACGGAGAACATTGTGCTCTTCGATACCCGCGATCAGTTGTTTACGACTGGCGCTGTCGAGGAGGCCGGTGCTGCTAAGGGTGTGAAATCAGAGCCGCTGAATGTGCAGGCGAAAGAGGGGCTCACCCTTGGCCTCTCGATTACGGTGCGGTACCGGCTCGATCCCAAGCATCTGGATTACATTCAGAGTAGCTTGCCGCAGCCGGTAGAAAAAGAAATCGTGCCCGCGGTAGTGGCCAGCGCGTGGCGCGAGTTAGTACCCAATTACACGGTGCGGGAGGTGTTTGCCGCGAAACGCGAGGAAGTGCGCAAGCGCGCCTCGGATGTCATCACGCAGAAACTTGCTGCCGATGGAATTATCGTGAAAGAAGTGATGCTGCGCGATATTCAACTGCCGCCCGAGTATGCGAAGGGGTTGGAAAGTCTGTTGCTCAAGGAGCAGGAGAGCGACCGCATGGGGGTGCAGACCGACATCCAGCAAAAGGAGGTGAGGATCGCCGAGCTTGAAGCCGAAGCCACAAAAGCGCGGCAGGTCAAGCAGGCAGAGGGAGAAGCGCAGGTGCGAGTGCTGCAGGCTAAGAGCGAGGCCGACGCCATGCAATACACTTTGCCGCTCAAGCAGAAGCAGATCGAGCAATCGAAGCTGGAAGCGGAGGCGCGCAAGGAAACCACGGTGAAAAATGCAGAAGCGCAGGCAGAGGCCAAGGTGATCGACAGCAAGGCCGAGATGGAGCGGCGCAAGTTGCTGGCAGAAGCGGAGGCGGATCGTATCCGCGTGACTGCGGCGGCGGATGCGGTGCGAATGCAAAGTGAGGGCGCGATCCTGAAGCAGAACCCGCTACTGATTAATAAGATTGTGGCCGAACGGCTTTCCGACAAGCTGCAGATCATGATGGTACCGGCTGATGGAAAATTCTTTTTTGCCAACGACGTGTTGCGCAGCATGAGCGTGGCCAACCACGCGAGCCAAGCGGAAGAAACAGATGAGCAGCAGCCGAAATAGGGTTGTAGCGCTGGCGTCTTTCGAGATGGCGGCGCTGCAGCTTCGCGTCTCGGTGTCTACAAACAGTACAGGGCGTTATGCCGAGTACCAACGACAATGCGGTTTATAATGCGCGCATCCTGCACATGGTTGCTTCGTCATCACTGTTGTGGCGTGCTGCGTGTTGTTTCGCGCTGATCGTGATGTGCGTGGGGAAGAGCCCGGCGAGTGATTGGCGCACACCGGAAGAGCAGCTGGCGCGGAAGATTGCTGCGGCCACGGGTCCGGGAGCGGTTGCGCTGGATCTGGCGAACAAATCCTCGCTTAGCCGCGTAGAGGCTGAGGAGATTCGTCGAGGGCTTACGAGCGAGCTAGCCACTCTTGGAGTGCGGTTGGTAAATGCGGACCAAGCTGCTGCCACGGTGCAGGTCACTCTCTCTGAAAATCTGCAGGAATACGTTTGGGTCGCTGAAATCCATCAGGGAGACAACGAAAACTCCGTTGTCATGGTTGCCGCGCCCCGAGCGGGTTTGGTCGCGGTCGAGCATCCAGCGATTGCGTTGACGATTCGCAGGGCGCTTCTGTGGACGGACGAGAACCGCATCCTGGATGTTGCGCAAGTCAACGAAAGTCCGCAGCACATGATTGTCCTTGAAGCGGAAAGTGTGGAGCTACTTAAATTCCAGGATGGCCGCTGGCAGCGAGAACAGTCACTGACGGTGTCACATGCGCATCCGTGGCCGCGTGATTTGCGAGGCCGATTGGCTTTGCGAAGCGACCATCTGTTCGATGCGTATTTACCTGGGGTTTTCTGCCGAAGCTCTACGACTGCTCCTCTGGCACTGAGTTGCTATGAAAGCGACGATCCCTGGCCGTTGGGGACGGGGCAGTCCGGATTGAGCGCGTCCTTCGCTCCTACAAAAAATTTCTTTACCGGGGCGCTCGCACCGGGCATTGAGAAACAAACTACAGTGAAAGCGTTTTATTCGGCGGCAATGTTGCCCAGGGATAAATACAGGTTGTGGATGTTCTCTACGGTCGATGGTGAGGTGCATTTGCTGGATGGCGTCTCCGATCAAACCGTGGCGAAATTGGGGTGGGGGAGCGACATTGTCAGCGTGCGCAGCGGTTGCGGATTGGGATCGCAAGTGTTGGTCAGTGGCAATGAGGATGGAGCGAGCGACGTGGTGAGAGCTTTCGAGATAACGGATCGAGAACCGGTTGTCGTGAGTCAAGCTGCGGAGTTCAACGGCAAGATCACTGCGCTATGGGCCGACGCGGACGGCACTGGGGCGATCGCGATTTCGCAGAATTCGGAGACGGGGAAATATGAGGCTAACCGCCTTTCCATTGCTTGTGGCCAGTAGTTTGCTTTGGTCTGCCGGTTCGAGCGCTGCCGTGCGACCGCATTATGGCGGAATTCTGCATGTGGAGATGCGGGCGGCGCCTGCGTCTCTGGATCCGGCAGATTCGAACCAGTCGGACTGGTTCGGATTCCGCGACGTGTGCACTCTGATGTTTGAAACTCTGGTTTCGCTGGACGAGCAGGGCAAGCCTCAACCAGGGTTGGCGAGTTCGTGGCAGGCTGAGCCGGGCAGCCAGCGTTGGCAGTTTTTCTTGCGTCGTGGAATTACATTTCAGGACGGTACGCTGGTTACTCCGGACGCGGTCGCGGCGTCGTTGCGCAGAACGAATCCCACATGGAAAGTTTTTGCTGAGGGCGAAGCTGTCATCATCGAGCGTGACTCGGCGGCTCCCGATCTGCCTGCCGAGCTGAGTTTGGTACGGAACAGCATCGTCAAGCGCGATGGCGGAAAGGTTTTCGGTACTGGACCGTTCGCGGTTTCTGCGTGGGATCCGGGTAAGAAGCTTTCTCTTGCGGCGCGCGACGAGTATTGGGGTGGCCGGGTGTTTCTGGATGCAATCGAAATCGAAATGGGCAAGAGCTTTCGGGAGCAGATGATCTCGTTCGACTTGGGCAAGGCACAACTGGTGGAAGTGGCTCCGGAACAGTCGCACCGGGCGGTTGCGGAAGGCCGACACATCGACAGTTCGGCTCCCGTAGAACTCATCGCGTTGGTGTTTAGCCGCGATTCACAGTCGCCTGACGATGGACGACAGCGTCAAGCTTTTGCCCTCAGCCTCGATCGCGAGTCGTTGAATACGGTCGTGCTGCAGGGTGGAGGAGAGCCTGCCGGCGGGCTCTTGCCGAATTGGATGACGGGCTACGGTTTTCTTTTCCGGTCATCGATGGACTTGGACCTTGCGCGGCAGATCCGCAGCGAGATTCCGCATACGACTTCCTGGAGCTTGGGTTACGACCCGGCTGATCCCATTGCGCGCGTGATGGCCGAGAGAGTTGTGCTCAACGCCCGCGATGCCGGGCTCGGTATGCAGATTACGAGCGCCGGCAACGTCGACCTACGGATTGTCCGAATTCCGTTGATTTCCCTCGACGCTCAGATCGCCCTCGGTGAAGCGGCTGCGGGGCTGGGACTTTCATCACCGAAATTCGTTTCCCCTTCCGTCGATGATCTTTACAGCGCGGAAAACAAGCTGCTGCAATCGCAACGTGTGATTCCTCTGTTGCACCTGCGGACCGCTTTCGCGGTGTCGAATAGCGTGAAGAGTTGGAGAACAAACCGCGATGGAAGCTGGCGTTTACCCGACGTTTGGCTTGGCGCAGAGAAACCATGATTCTTCGACGCAAACTTCTGGCTGTCTTTGCGCTCACCGTTTTGGTGTCGGTGACGGCGGTCGCCTGGAGTATTTCGTTGCTGGCGCGGCGGGCTTTCGAAAAAACAAATGAAGAGCGCACGGTGGCGCTGGTCGCGCAATTCCGACGGGAGTTTAATCGCCGAGGCGAAGAACTCGCGCGTCGTGTGGAGGCCATTGCTTCAAGTGACTCGGCCACTCGTATGGCTCTCGCTTTAAGCCACGGTTCGCCCGATTACGGGGCATATCTCAACGAAGCCAAGGGGATCGCCGAGAGTCAGCAACTGGATTTTCTGGAGTTCGTCGATAGCGACGGGACAGTCATATCGTCCGCGCAATCGCCGGCCAAGTTTGGCTACAAAGAAGCTGTAATAACTTCGTCTCCAATTCCGAACGATGCCTTTCTTAAACAGGAGGAACTGGCGGACGGCGCAGCGCTAGGGCTGTTTGCCGTCAGAGAAGTAAACCTTTCTGAGAAACCGCTTTTCGTGATCGGAGGGCGCCGTATCGACAAGGAGTTTTTGGCCAGTCTTGAGCTTCCTGTCGGGACGCGCGCCATGTTCTACCAAAACCTGGGAACGGGTTTTTCTCCTCAATTCCTGATTGGCACCGCGGGCACGGTACAGCAACCGGATCGGATCGCACCCATCATTCAGCAGCTTCAGCTAAAGCCGCGGGAGACTGCGACGCTGGTGCACTGGTCGTCGAATCCGGCCGATGACGAAACCATCGACGCCTTTCCGCTGACCGGTCAGGATAATCGACTACTGGGTGTCCTGTTGATCGGCAATTCCCGCCGTCCTTATGTTGACCTTCGTCAGCAAATCCGTTCAGTGACGCTGTTGTGCGGAGGCGGTGGCATCCTGCTAGCTATCCTACTGAGCGGGTGGGCTGCGGCCCGGGTCACGCGTCCGGTGGAACAACTTGCGCAGGCGGCGCGCGAAGTCGCTTCAGGAAATTGGAGCGCGCAAGTGACGGTCACTTCGCCCGACGAACTGGGAGAGTTGGCGGAGTCGTTCAATCGCATGACTCGCGAACTGCTGGCACAAAAAGAGCATCTGGTGCAGGCGGAACGAGTGGCTGCGTGGCGCGAGTTGGCGCGACGCCTGGCACACGAACTGAAGAATCCTCTTTTCCCGCTGCAGCTGACCGTCGAAAATTTACTGAGAGCACGGGAGCAGAGTCCGCAGCAATTCGAAGAGATTTTTCAGGAGAGCTCCGCCACATTGCTGGCCGAGATCGCGAATCTCAAAGCCATTGTCTCGCGCTTCAGCGAGTTTGCAAGGATGCCCCAGCCGCAGGTTCAGCAGGTACAACTCAATGACATCGTGCAGCATGTGGTTCGCCTGTTTCAGGCGCAACTTCATTCGCCGGAGTGCGCGTCTATTGAATGTAAACTGGATTTGGCCGAACCCATGGAGCCAATCGCTGCCGATCCCGACCTTTTGCATCGGGCACTGTCAAATCTCGTTCTGAATGCGATGGATGCTATGCCTCAGGGCGGCGCGCTCACGTTGCGTACGCGACAAAACGGGGAATTCAGTTACGTCGAAGTCTCGGATACAGGGGCCGGCCTCACGACAGAAGAGTGCGAGCGCCTGTTCACTCCTTATTATACGAGTAAGGCGCATGGCACGGGGCTCGGTCTGGCAATCGTTCAATCGGTAATCAACGATCACAGTGGCAGGGTCAGGGTACGAAGCGAATCAGGCAAAGGGACGACATTCGTGATTGAATTACCTCGCGCCAGCGATGAAACTGCGAGGAGCCATTAATGGCGCAGAAAGCGCACATCTTGATTGTGGATGACGAGGCCAACACTCTGGCTTCGCTTTCACGTGCGTTTCGCCTGGCAGGCCACGACGCGACTGTTTGCGACAACGCGCTGAAGGCCTTGGAATTCGCCAAAACGCAGAACTTCGATTTGATCTTCTCTGACGTTGTCATGCCCGGCAAAGACGGGCTTTCGTTTCTCGAGGATCTCAAAGTACAAGGGATAGCGATTCCAGTGGTCATGATGTCGGGGCAGGCACACATTGAAATGGCAGTTCGGGCCACGCGGCTTGGAGCTCTCGACTTTCTGGAGAAGCCGGTCTCGACCGATAAGCTGCTGCTCACTGTGGAGAACGTGCTCAGGCTCCGGCGTCTGGAATCCGAAAATCTGCAGCTCCGTCAACGCTTGGGAAAACACGAGATTGTTTGGACGTCGGAGGTCATGCGAAAAGTTATGGCGCAGGTTGAGCGCGTGGCCGCGAGCGAGTCACGGGTGTGCATTCTAGGCGAAACGGGTACCGGCAAAGAACTGGTTGCGCGCACTCTGCATGAACGGAGTCCGCGGTCCGCAGGTCCTTTCGTCACGCTCAACTGCGCTGCGGTTCCGGCTGAGTTGATCGAATCGGAACTCTTCGGACACGAAAAAGGTTCGTTTACTGGGGCAGCCGCACGCCACACGGGAAAATTCGAGCAAGCCGAGCACGGCACAATCTTCCTAGATGAAATCGGCGATATGCCTCTATCGATGCAAGCGAAGTTGCTACGGGTTCTCGAAGAAGGTGAAGTGGAGCGCATCGGCGGCGACAAGCCTGTCTCGGTGGACGTGCGAGTTTTGGTCGCGACTCATCGAAATTTAGAGACTCTGGTGCGTGAGGGCAAGTTTCGGCAAGATCTTTTTCATCGTGTGTACGTGTTTCCGTTAGTTCTTCCACCTTTACGTGAACGCCGGGAGGACATTCCGGCATTGGTGGAGCATTTTGCGCGGCAGGTCTGCGCTCAGAATAATTGGAAGCCGCTGCTTTTTGCTCCTGAGGCGATTGAAACGCTCACAGCTTATCCATGGCCGGGAAACGTGCGCGAGTTGCGCAACGTGGTGGAACGTCTAATGCTGTTGGCGACGGAAGGCGAGGTAACGTCAGCGACAGTTCGTGCCGCATTGCCTTCTCTTCCAGCCAATTCTTCGTCGTGGGGAACAGGCGCAGGTGTACTGGCTGAGCGAGTGCAGAACTTCGAGCGTGAGGCGATTCTCGCCGAGCTGAAGCGGAGCAACTACCACATTACGAATGCTGCCAAGTCTCTCGGCTTGGAGCGCAGCCATCTCTACAAGAAAGCCGAGCAACTCGGAATCGATATTCAAAGGCAGCGTCGAGAAGAAGAGTCAGAACCGTCCTATTGAGAACTGAGCGCGTTCTTTGGCGCAATGAACCCGGATTCTCGAGGCTGCAAGCGACAGCAGATTCCTCGCTCCGCTCGGAATGACAATATTGGTCGATTCGGATATAAGGATTTTCCATTTTCCCGGCGCCTCATTTGATTTATGCTGTCCGGTTTGGATATACGACTGGGGGACCGCGTGATTCGACTTCGCCGCCTTATCCTGATTTGTCTCGCTGGCTGCTTCACAGCCTCACTGCCGGGTGTCAGCCAGGCACAACAGTTTCCTGAAAGCATGTATCAGGAAATGCGCTGGCGCATGATCGGCCCTTTTCGTGGCGGGCGGACCCGCGCCGTTGCTGGCGTACCGAGCCAGCCCAATGTGTTTTATATCGGCGCGGTGAATGGCGGAGTGTGGAAGTCGGACGACTATGGGCGGACTTGGACGCCGATCTTCGATCAAGAGCCCACGCAATCTATCGGGACAATCGCGGTCGCTCCATCGGATCCCAATATTATTTATGCCGCGAGCGGCGAAGGCCTGCACCGTCCTGACCTGTCGGTAGGCAACGGAATTTACAAATCCACGGACGCCGGCAAGACGTGGACCCATCTCGGCTTGCGGGACGGACAGCAAATCCCTGCCCTGGTGGTTGACCCGCGTGATCCGAACAAACTGGTTGCGGCGGTGCTCGGGCATCCCTATGGTCCAAACGATGAGCGCGGGATTTTTCGTTCGACCGACGGCGGTAGCAACTGGCGGAAAGTTTTGTATAAGGACGAAAACACCGGCGGGTCCGACGTTGAAATTGATCCTTCGAATCCCGATGTGCTTTACGCGTCTCTCTGGGAAACCCGCGAGGGGCCGTGGGAGGATAACAACCAATTTCAGGGAACGGGCGGAGGCCTGTTCAAGTCGACCGATGGCGGCAGCACATGGCGTCCTTTGACCAACGGTTTACCCAAGAACCTCACGCAAATCAACGTCGCGATCGCAGCCAGTCAGACCAGCCGTCTCTATGCGACTGCGGCGACGACCGATCGCGGGGAGTACGGTTCTGCAGCCGGCCTGGGCATGTACCGCTCCGACGATGCAGGCGAAAGCTGGCACGTGGCTACGACTGATCCGCGCCCGGCCATGCGCATCGGCGGCGGCGATCTTTCAATTCCGAGAGTCGATCCCAAGAATCCTGATGTCGTGTATAGCGTCAGCATTGTGACCGTGCGGTCGACAGATGGCGGCAAGACTTGGATGAGTATTCGTGGCGCGCCCGGCGGGGATGACTATCAGAACCTCTGGATCAATCCTAACGACCCGAACATTATTCTTGTCGTGAGCGATCAGGGGGCGATCGTGACCGTCAATCGCGGACGAACCTGGAGTTCGTGGTACAACCAGCCGACCGCGCAGCTTTATCACGTTGGCGTCACCAACACTTTTCCCTACCGGGTTTGCGCCGGGCAACAGGAGAGCGGTTCGGTATGCATTTTAAGCCGAGGCAATTACGGCGAAATCACATTTCGCGATTGGCACTCTGTAGCCACAATCGAGTACGGCTACGTTGCGCCGGACCCGCTCGATCCCGATATTATTTATGGTGGTGGCAGGAGTGAGGTTTCGAAATATCATTGGTCGACGGGGCAGGTGCAAAACGTCACGCCCATTCCAGTGCGCGACCCGAAGTACCGAACTGATCGCACCGAGCCCACCCTCTTCTCGCCGATCGATCCTCACACGCTTTACTTCGCTTCGAACATATTGTTCAAGACCACCGAAGGGGGTGAAACGTGGCAAGCCATCAGCCCCGATCTCACGCGCGAAAACCCGGGAGTTCCAGCGAGCATAGGCACACTGGCGTCAAAGAATCCCGAAGCAGGGAAGCAACGGGGAGTGATTTATGCCCTGGCTCCCTCGTTTAAAGACATCAACACTCTGTGGGCCGGCACTGACGACGGCCTGATCTGGATAACCCGCGATGGCGGAAAGAATTGGAACAACATTACGCCGCCTGAATTGAGTGCCTGGAGCAAAGTGACTCAGATCGAAGCGTCGCACTTCGACGATCAATCCGCGTACGCATCCGTGAGCCGCTTCCGCATCGATGATTTGCATCCTTATATTTACCGCACTCACGACGGGGGCAAGACATGGAAGCCGATCGCAAGCGGACTCCCGGCTGATGCGCCGGTTGATACGGTGCGCGAAGATCCGGTTCGCAAGGGACTGCTGTTTGCCGGCACTGAGACCAGCGTCTGGGTTTCATTTGACGACGGCGATCACTGGCAGTCTTTGCAATTGAACCTGCCGCACACCTCGATGCGCGACTTGGGTATTCATGAGAATGATTTGATCGTCGCCACCCACGGCCGATCCTTCTGGATACTCGATGACATTACTCCGTTGCGGCAACTCGCGGAGTCGATGGCGAATTCGGATGCCTATCTTTTCAAACCTGCACTGGCCTATCGCGTCAAGCGAAGCACGAATCCTGACACTCCGATTCCGCCGGATGAGCCGGCTGGCAAGAATCCTCCCGACGGTGCGATTCTCGACTACTTCCTGGCACAGACCGCGTCTGGCCCGGTGACGCTTGAAATCGTCGATGCGCAAGGGAAGTTGGTGCGGCGCTTTTCCAGCGAAGACAAGCCGGAAGTGAGTCAAGCTGAACTAGAGAAGCAACTGATTCCGCTTTACTGGATTCGCATGCCGAAGATTCTTTCGGCAAGCGCCGGCATGCATCGCTGGGTATGGGATCTGCATTATCCGTCGCCGGCTTCGCTGCAACAGCAGTATCCGATCTCGGCGGTTCCCAACGACACGCCCAGAACGCCGCTCGGTCCGGACGCACTGCCTGGAGAATATACGGCGCGACTCACTTCGAACGGGCACACTTTCAGGGCACCACTCACGGTCAAGATAGACCCGCGGGTCAACACGTCTCCCGCCGGTCTCGAACAACAATTCAATCTGGAAATGCGTTTGGCCTCCGAGTTGACCGCGAACACGGAAGCAGTCACGCAAGCGCGCTCGGTTGTCGATCAACTTCACAAGCTTGGAACACAATCCGGCAAGCTGGCGGAGTCGATCAAGGCGCTCGATCAGAAGGTGGGGACGATTTTGCGCGGGCCGATGCCGCCGGTCCCCGGATCGTCGGAGCCGACGCTCAATCGCGAGAATGCGGCAATTGGCACGCTCTACGGTAGCGTCGGACAAGCCGATGCTGCACCCACTGCGGCTCAGATACGCGCGGCAGCGGACGCTGAGCGCGATCTTTCCGCGTTATTGAAACGCTGGGAGGATGTCAAGCAGACCGATCTGCCCGCGCTAAATCGCCAACTAAAAAGCGCAAAATTGCCCGAGATCGGCCTAGAATCAAAGGCTCCAATGGATCAAAGCGGGGACGACATCGAGTGAAAACCTGACGGCAACTCATTCGGCGATCAAAAGGTTCTCGGCGAACGGCCATTCTTCATCAATCCACTGCGCATCGCAGCGGAAGCCTGCCGTCTCGGCAATTCGAAATACTTCTGGGAGAGAATATTTGTGACTGCTCTCGGTCCAGATGGTTTCGCCTTCGGCAAATGTAACTGCTAGAGACGCTGCGGGTATGTTCACGATCTGTTGCTTACGCGACCGAAGGTGCATCTCGACGCTGCCCACTTCCTGGTTAAATCGAGCCACGTGTTTGAATTGCTCGAGCACGAAGTCGGCATTGAGTTCCCGATTGATTCGCGCCAGCAGATTCAAGTTGAACGCCGCCGTCACGCCGAGCGGGTCATCGTATGCATCCAGCAATTGACGAATCGGTTTGGTTAAGTCGGTGCCCAGTAGCAACGCGTCGCCCACTCGCAGGATGTCCCGCATTTGGCGCAAGAACTTTACGTCTGCAGGATGCTCAAAATTGCCAATCGTGCTCCCCAGGAACAGTACCAGGAGTTGCTCTCCGGCTTGGCGTCGAGCCGCCACTTCCAGCAATCCATCAAGATATTCACGCTCAAAGCCTACGATGCTGACTGAATCGATGTCGCCTAGTTCGCGCTCGCACATAGTAAGGGCAGCTCGCGAAATTTCGATAGGGCAATACGAAATGTGTTGATGCCGGCTCAGAGCCTCCAGCATCCAGCGCGTCTTCTTACCGCTGCCGCTGCCCAGTTCGGCGACCATGGTCGGCGGCGTGAGTCTTGCCACGATGTCGTCCGAATACCGTCGCAGAAGGCGCTCATCGGCGCGAGTCAAACCATATTCCGGAAGGACGCTGATCACCTCGAATAGCGCCGACCCAACACTGTCATACAAGTATTTCGAAGGCAATTCCTTCTGACCAGCCTTGGTCAAACCAACCCGTACATCGGTGAGGAAATCGGAATTAGTGTCGGTAGTAAAGGCTTGCGTCAGCATGCTGTCCTCCGATCGAATCAGTTGCTCACGCAGCGAAAGCCCGCGTAAACAAACTGGTAATGGGGCTGGAACCAGTTGCGAAACGAGTGGCGCAACATGCACGCGGCAGTGCGCGCGGATGCCCCTTTCATCACGTAATGTTTGCCATCAAAGAAGTCTGCGGAGTAGCCGGGATAAAACGAAAACGTTTGGAAGCCGGGAAAGGAAGCGAACTGGCTCGACGTCCACTCCCAACCGTTACCCAGCAAATCTGCGACGCCGAAAGCACTGTCGCCTTCGGGAAACGCACCAACGGAAACGGGATCCCAACTTTGGAAATCGAAATTACCTCTGCTTGAATTCGGACTCGCGTTACCCCACGGAAAGGAGGTCTCGCGGCCGTTCGCTGTTCCGTACGCTGCGCGATGCCACTGCGCTTCCGTAGGCAGCGATTTCCCAGCCCACCGAGCATATGCGTTAGCTTCCGCGTGGCTCACGTAAACTGGCCAGTCCAAAGGTAGAGGGATCTCGTCGAACATCGTCCGCAAACTCCAGCGGTCGCGATTGCGGCTCCAAAACACGGGATTCTGAATATTCTGCGTGGTTCGCCAATTCCAATCTTCCTCCGTCCAGAACGCAGGATTCTCGTAGCCGCCCGCAGCCACAAAATCGAGGTACTGGCCGTTCGTCACTTTGTATTTGTCGATGGTGAAGCCCGAAACGTCGACTGTCTGTGCTTCGTATTCGTTGTCCCAACCGAACGCGCTTTTGTCATCTCGTGAAATTCCAAGCGTGGGCCGCCCACCGGGGATCTCAATCATTCTGGAAGCGACTGGAGGAACAATCAGTTCAGGCTTGCGTGGTTTTGAAACTTTGCGATCAAGGGGCAATTGGTGCAGCATGTACGCCAGAGTTTCCGCATGCATGAACCTATGCTCGATGGCTACGTTGAGTAATGTGCTGGCAGTAAAATCCGCCCCTACGGGATTGGAATGCCAATCGGCAGGCTCAAGCATCGCCAGACCCTCGTCAATGCTCTCCCGAATTCGCTGGACGTACGTCCGAGTATCCGCGATGGAAGGCCAATCGCCAGGTTGGTCGGACGGAAGCGCGCCATTTATGGGATCGATTCCAAAGGCAAATAATCGATCGAAGTCAGGATGAAAAGCCTTCATGCCCAGAACGCGTTCTCGCAGCAGGTTCCAATCGAACGCTTCCAAATGTCCGAGATAAAAATTGATTCGGTGTCTTTCCGGAATAGGACGCTCGTAGATCGAGTCGGGCCTGACAATGTCAAAAATCTCGTCCGTTCGAACTCGAGCTTCCGACAACCGCTCGAGCAGCCGGTGTCGAACTTCGACGTTCTTTTGCGCGACGGGCATTGTTGCCTCCAAAGACACCTAGATGCACTCTGTGATTCTGTCTTCGTTCCCGCTTGCTGGAACACACCTACGCTTGAAATAAATACCGTAGAGTATTCAGCCAGAACTTATGACGAAGCGTGCGCAGGAATCATAGACGAAAGCCGCCATTTCGTCCGCTCGACTCACCCGATTAATATCCCTCAGCCTTAGATGCCCGATCATGCGAAGAGGTACATTCATTTTCCGGCGTGGATAATTTGATTGACGGAATCGCCAATTAGACTGGCGAATGAGTAAGATAGCGGTCCTTGCGTTCAATCCCTAATCCCGGTTTCTGCTTCTGTAACCCGGAGATACAGTAAAATGGCGGCTTACATCCTGCGTTGGGTTTTTACGAGGCGCACATGAACACCCAAACCATCAGCCCCAGTCTGTGGCCGGAATTGCCGCTAGAGGCGTGGAAAGACACCTACGCGACTCTTCACATGTGGACGCAAATCGTGGGGAAGGTTCGGCTTGCACTAAGTCCGAGGGTTAATCAATGGTGGGAAGTAACGCTATACGTAACTCCGCTCGGCCTCACAACTTCTCCGATCCCACACAAGGATGGGATTTTTGAGGTCGAGTTCGATTTCATCCATCACAGGCTACTAATTCGGACCAGCCAGGATACAGAGCGGGTAATGGCGCTGGCGCCGCGATCGGTCGCTAATTTTTATAAAGATTTCATGCAATGCCTGGATTCACTCGGCGTCCAAGTGAAAATCTGGAAGATGCCCTGCGAAGTTCCCAACCCCGTCGCTTTCGATAAGGATACGCAACATGCTTCGTACGACCCTGAGTACGCGAACCGGTTCTGGCGCATTCTGGTTAGCGTGGATGAAATCTTCAAGGAGTTTCGATCGCGCTTTATCGGCAAGAACAGCCCGGTGCATTTCTTCTGGGGCAGCTTCGATCTGGCGGTGACGCGGTTCTCAGGTCGGCGAGCGCCCCCACGTGAAGGGGCCGACCCAGTTACGCAAGAGGCATATTCGCAGGAAGTGATCAGCGCCGGTTTCTGGCCTGGCGGCGGCGAAATAAAAGGTCCGGCGTTCTACGCCTACGCGGCTCCGGAGCCGGCAGGTTTTGCGGAAGCACGCATCGCCCCTGCAAATGCTTTCTATCATCCGCAGATACATGAATTCCTTCTGATGTACGACGACGTCCGGAATGCCTCAGACCCGAGGGCTGTGCTTCTGGAATTCTTGCAGAGCACGTACGAGGCTGGCGCTCGCCTGGGGAACTGGGATCGCACGGAACTGGAAAAGCCCACAGCGTGAATCAAATTATTTTTGTGCGTTCTGAACGTCAAGAGTTCGCACCAGCCACGGAATAATTACTTGTTTGAAAATGAGGGGATCTGGCCAGACCTTGACCTGTCTTCCCAAGTGGCCGCCCTCTGGATTGATCCACGCGTCTTTCGGAACGTCGCCTTTGCTGAGCAACAAATAGATATCTGAGATTGGCACCTGCGTATCCAGGACGCCGGCTATGATCAACATGGGCGTAGTTGGTTTGCCGAGAAGACCTTGTTTTACAAGCGACATTTTCTCCAGGTTCGCCGCCAACTCGTCTACGGTGGTGACCCCGTCAAAAATATTCATCAGAGCAGGGACTTGATCGAACAAATATTCGCGATTTCCCAGGAGTGAATTCATCAGGAAATCTTTTTGAAAGAAAGTATCAACCGGCGGAGACTGCGCACTTGCGCCCTTCAGTCGGGCGCGCTCGACGATGGAAAGTTTGGCCGCCCAGTATGCGCCCCAACTAACGCCGTGGACGGCAAGTCTCGTCTTATCTACCTCCGGCCTGGACTGTACGTAGTCGATCACGCGCGACAGCATCCGGTCCGCAGTTGGACTTGCTTTGACCGGCGATTGGCCTGTGCCCGGCCCGTCGACCGCGAGAAACCCGACGCCAAACGGCAGGATCGCGGAGAAGCTTTCGGACAAGTCTTCCTTGCGGCTGTCCAAACCGTTGACCGCGATCACCAGCGGCACTGGACCCTTTGCGTTTTTCGGGAGCCGCATATACGCAATAATCTCAGAGCCTTCGAACGGAATGTGAACCACTTCCAGGGGCGGATCCCAGAACCGGGCATGCGCAAGGAAGGCTTCGATCGCCCTGGCATAAGCTCGCTGCTTCCCAGGAGAAGCCGGAAAGGGCCAGCGGCCGAACGAGTACAGCCGCCACGCCCGAATGTAGTCCGCGTTCGCCTTTGTGGGATCGGTCTTCTCCAGCGACTTCGCCTCGTTGAAATAGCGGTCGGCAACTCCCATGAACGCTGCCGCCCACTCGTCTTTATCGCGCGTCTTGACCGAGGCCAGCGCCTCGCGAACATCCCCTGGATCAAGCCCGATCAGGGGATACATTCCATTTTCCGCGCGATGAATGGCTTCTGCCTTTATTTCATCGAGCGTACGCTCATGCCGTTCCTGCGCCAAGACAATGCCCGTGAACACGAGGCTGAAGATCAACAAGCGCCCGACAAAATTGGAGTGAGTTCTGGCTGTCACGTTTCATGACTCCTTATGAAGGTTATGAATGTTCAAACTTGTTCTAACTGGAAAAGGCCGAACTCCTGCGTCCGGCCCCATCCTTCGAAACTTCCGACGGCGAACTAGAACGCAAACTTCAGGCCCAACTGCACCGAGCGAGGGCCTCCGGAACCTACGGCGGGATTGGCGGCCGCTATATCGGGCGTGGCGCATCCACAACCAAAGTTCGGTGCTCCGGGATCGTTCAGCCCGTATCCGTTCTGTCCGCCATAAGGATTGGCGAAGTTTGGGTGATTGAGAATATTAAAGAACTCGGCGCGGAACTGGGCAGTTAACCGCTCCCCGAAGTGCCAGTTCTTGGCTACCGAGAAGTCCAGGTTCCGGAACCCTGAATCGGGGAACAGATTCCGGGCCATAGTGCCGAACTGCCCCTGCGGAGGCGGAATCATGACCGAGTTGCCTTTGACGTAGCAACCCCACGCATCCAGCGTTGATGTCGCTCCGATCGCCGCAGCGTCGTTCGTGCAAGCCGCCGGCAAGCTGCCAACCGTGTAGTGCGGGATCGGCTGCGGTCCGGATTTGAAGTCGGAGGGATTGCCAAAAAAATCCCAGCGTTGAGGCGTAGCTTGCGGCGGGCTGACGGGCAGACCGCCAAGGCCGGAAATGTCGGTAGTCAAATCGATCGGCCCCCAAAATTGCGGGCTCTCAATCGTTGCAATCGAATTGATCTCCCAGCCTTCCAACATCTGCGCGTAGCCTTTTTTGCCGGGGATGGCGTAGGTCAGAGAAAGCGTGAACCGCTGGCGCGCGTCGAAATCGCTGTTGCCATATTCTGCGGCCAGATTGTTGGAGTTCTGGGGAAGGCCATATCCGGCGCCGAAGTCCCAGTTCGCCGACACATCGTCCAGCGCGTGAGAATAAGTGTAACCGGCGACCAAGCTCAGCCCATGATAGTTCCGCGCGGTTAGCGTAGCCTGCAGACCGTCATAGTTTGATCGGTAGGAGTTCCCAAGCTGAAAAATATTGCTCAGGTAGGGAAACTTCGTGTTGAAGGGCCGCGTAGCCTGGGAGTCGGTGCCCGGTTGCTCCTGGTTGATGTCCCGGATTCCGACCAGATTTGATCCGTGGTTGCCCACATATCCCACTTCCAGATTCAAGTTGGGTGCGAAGGCGTGTTGAACATTCAAAGTCCAGGTCGCCACGTAGGGAGTTGTCAGATTGCGATCGACCCCCATAATCGCGCACGGACCGGATCCGTTAGGATCGCAATTGATTGTGGTGCTGCTGAGATTGCCATACAGAGGCGTAGCGCTGTCCCATTGCGCGGGAACTGGTGGAATCGTCAGATTGCCCGCCGTAATCGTGCCCCCGGCAGTAACGGGGTTAGCGGTGCCAGTGCCGGAAATGACTGCTCCGGTGGGAACGCTGGGCAGTCCAAAGCTGTTGTTGAAGGCGAGAAATGTTTCCCAATTCACGGCTTCGAATGTCACGCCGCCGCCGCCACGGAGCACGGTTTTTCCCTTGCCATCAATGTCCCACGCAAAACCGACACGTGGAGCGAAATTGGTGGGGTCGGTGTTATACGCCTTGCCGATCTGCTTGCCCACTTGCACCATTCCGAGGTTGGGATCAAAGTTGCCCAGCAGGTTGTTGGAATCCGTGACCACTGAAGCAAACTCGTACCGCAATCCCAAATTAACAGTTACGTTCCTGCTCACCCGCCAGTCATCCTGAATGAACGCAGCATAGTTCCAGTTGTGCAAGTGGCGCGTGGGATCACCCGTGAGCACGGAAGCCTTGAACGGATCGCCTGCCAAAAAATCTTCCAGCGCGGTGGATCCGTTGGGGTTGGCCGTGGTTGGAGCCAGGGCAACGCCGCCCAGGAAAGTGATGCTGCCGCGGGCGTTAGCAAGCGCACCACCGCTCACGTAATTCCGATGCACCTCGCCGCCGAACTTTAGAGCATGTTTTCCGGCAGTGTACGAAATGTGGTCAACAAACTGGATGATATCGTCGGGCCCTTGAAACTTCGGCCATTTGAACCCGCCCAGCCCGGTGAAGTATCCGCCAAAGCCGATGCGTGGCAGCCCTCCGGTGAAAGGACCGCTCACCCCGGTGTTAAGACCGTAATCCGACGCTGGCGTATTGAGATCGCCTGGCAGGGTGGGCTGGTAGAGCCGGTTGTATCCCACCCTGACTTCATTGACCCAACGCGCCGTCGGCGTGTAAAGCCAGCTTCCTCCGACCACCTGGGCGCGCGTGTGAATATCGGACAGCCATTTGGTTTGCAGCTCCGGAAAATCCTCGACAGTTCCGGTGTTGTTGCCAAAAAAGTACATGCCGCTCAGCCGTTGGCGTTCGTTAAAGTTGTAATCCACTTTGGCGACAACATTATCGACCGAAACCACATTGGGAAACCCGTTGACTATGTTAATAGTCGGATTGTTGTTAGTGGGAAATCCCGTGCCGTTACAGGTGACGGCACCACTTGCCGAGATCGTGCAACCTGAAATTTTCTGGCTGGCCGCGCTGATGGGGACACCATTGGCCACAAGATCAGCAATCGCAGTCGGAATGCTGTCGGCACAATCAGCGGCAGCGAGCCCAGGGGCGGTACAGTTCTGCGCCGTCCCCGGGGCCAGCGTCATCGGTACCATCGATGGACTGGTTACACCCCCGTACTGATTGCCCACGTCATAGCGTTGTCCCTCATACGCACCAAAGAAAAAGGCTTTGTCCTTGATAATCGGTCCGCCGAATGATCCGCCAAATTGCTCCAGCGTGCGCTGGTTCTTGGGGCTGGGCGATTGGCTGAAGGCGCAAGGATTGCTGGCGCAGTTGAAATAGTTGCGCGCATCGAATACATCCCCGTCCCGGCCGAAGGCGAACGCCGTGCCGTGAAGCGAGTTTGTACCCGACTTCAGTCCCACATTGACGACAGCCCCGGGCTTCCAGCCAAATTCTGCTGGAGGATTCTCCTGGACGTTGAATTCCTGGATAGCGTCAATCGGCAGGATGGTCGCCGAGTCACCCGCGATGCCAGCCCCATTGATGATGCCCTGCCCGGAAAACGGCTCGCTATTGAGGAGGCCGTCGATGACATAAGCGTTGTCCTCGGCGCGAAGCCCGTTAGCGCTGGTCGTGGAAAAGCCGCCTCCGGGATAGCGAATTACGCCGGGACGCAACTGCAAGAGGTTCTCATAATTCCGGCCGTTCAACGGCAAGTCGTTGATGACTTCATTGCTCAGAGTTCCACCCAGAGTGGATGAGGTCGTATCCAGTAGCGGAACTTCTCCGCTCACCACCACCGTTTCGCTTACCTGGCCGGGTTGGAGCGTAAGGTCGATCCTGACATCCTTGGCTACCTCCACTGGGATGTTGGGCTCCTCCACTGCCTTGAATCCCTTGGCTTCGGCATGAACCTTGTACTTGCCAGGAGACAAGTCTGGAGCTACGTATTCACCGGCCTGGTCCGTGGTTAAAGTACGCGAAACCCCTCTTTGCATATCCGTAACGACCACTTGAGCGCCCGCCAACGCGGCTCCGGTCTGGTCGGTAACCACCCCCAGGATTCGGCCGTTATAGGTCTGCGAGAGAAGGGGTAGACACGCCAGCAGCACGCCAATACTTACAACCGTCACCCGAGTGGTTAGGGAACGCATGGGGGCCTCCGTTGAAGTTTGCATCTACGATAATTGTTAGTTTGTACGGCAACGAAACGTTCGCAAAGTGCCAAAGCCGATTACTTACTGGCGCGAAAACAGTGGTCTGACAGCTCTACCACCATATGCCAACCAGTGTCAAGCAACTTTGCATTCGTCCCGTTGACCCACGAGATTCGGGACTGGGTTATTCCGGTTTCTTGCCCAACACCTCCGCCGCAATGTGGAAGCCGGTGTTTGCCGCCGGCACGCCTGCATAAACCGCGACCTGTAGAAGTACCTCTTTCAGATCGCAGGGCTCCAATTCGTGCGCCAGGCCCGTGGTCAGGTGCAAACGAAACTCCTCCCAACGGCCCAAAGATGCCATCATGCTCAGTACCAGCAACCGCCGCGTCCGTTGACTCAGCCCCGGCCGCGTCCAGATGGTTCCCCAGGCGTAGCGGGTGATCAATTCCTGGAAGTCACGATTGAATTCAGACATGGCTGCGATGGCACGGTCGACGTGGTCCGAACCCAACACCGAACGCCGTACGTCGAATCCAGCCTGTAATGGGTCATTCTGCACACCAGAACCGGCTTCAAAACGAGGTAGGAGAAAATTGAATAGGGCTGCCGTGAAGCTTCGTGGCCGCTCCAGGTTGGAGATATGCGCGGCCGGCAAATGAACGGCTTGGGCGTTCGGTATTTCTCGAGCCAGGATCTCGCCATGTCCCGACGAGGGTGTTGCGACGTCACGGTCGCCGACGATCACCAACGTCGGCACGCGGATTTCCCTTAGCAACTGCGCGTGATCCATGTCCCGCAGGGCGGCGCAGCAACCAGCGTATCCGATGGGATCGGTCCCGAGAATTACTGCCCGCACCGACTGCGCGTACGCATCGCCTCGGGCCAGCGTTTCCGGTGAGAAAAAGCGCTGCATCACCAGGTCAATCACGGCAGCCATTCCGCCCTCGAGAACAGCTTTCCTGCGGGCATCCCAATTTGCTCGAGGTCCAAACTGCGGCGAAGTATTGGCCAGAACCACTCGGCTTACACGATCAGCGGCATGAATAGCGAGCCATTGGCCGATCGCGCCTCCCAACGAAAGTCCGCAGAAGGCGAATTCGGAAATCTTAAGCGCATCCGCAAGACCAAGCACCTCGCGTCCCAAATCTTCGATCGAGTAATCACCTTTGGGGACATCAGACGCGCCATGTCCGCAAATGTCGTAGCGGAGAACGCGAAAATGCGAAAGCAGATCCGGCACTTGCGGATCCCACATGCCGTGATCGGCCCCGATCGAGTGGGACAACACGAGCACAGGCTTATGGTCGCTGCCCTCAAGGCGATAAAACAGCGGTCTGTTGCTAATCGTCGAGAAGGGCACGATAGTCGCTCCTTGTCATTTTTTCCTGGCGTTTGTCGGCTTCGTCTTTCGCGCGCGTTTCTTGGATTGATTTCCCCTCAGTCGAACTATCTTTGGTCGCGACGTCGAAGCAAGCAACCGCGTACGAAACTCATCGGCCATGCCGAGATACTGTTCCGGCACATCGAGTTCCCGGACCGTTTCAGAATCGAGATGCTGCGTGACCTCGGACATGCCGCAAAGCACACTGGCCAGGCTGCGTTCTTCCGCAATACTCTTTCGCGTGGCTCCTTCCAACAACTTGTGGGCAACGTCTCGACCGAGTTTGTCACCAAGCAGCATCATGGCTCGTTCGGCGAAGATGACGCCTTTCGTGGCTGCAATGTTCGCGCGCATTCGCGCCGGGTCCACAGTAAGTCCTTCGGCAACCTCGGCCATGGATGCGGCCGCCAGCCCAGAAGCCTGGATTATCCCGGAAACAGTGGGCCACTCCGATTGCGAGCCGCCCAATGCGCGCTCATGCTCTTGCACCATCGCCGAGAGAAAATCAGCCACGAGACCCGGTACGCGAACCGCCGCAGCCAGCGTTAGGGAACAACCGGTTGGGTTGCGTTTGTGCGGCATCGTCGAAGAACCACCGCGCCCCGGTTCACTCGGCTCCGCCAACTCACCGACCTCGCCTTGCATGAGCAGGCCGATGTCGCGTGCCATCTTGCCCAGGGAACCAGTAAGGATTCCGCAAGCACATATCAATTCAGCCAGACGGTCGCGATGAGTGTGCCAGGGAGCATCCGGTAATCCGAGGCCAAGCTCATCGGCCAGAGCGCGACCGACCGCGAGTCCCTGCTCCCCGAGAGATGCCAGTGTGCCGCTTGCGCCACCAAACTGCACGATCAGGGTTGCTGCGAATGCATTGTTCAGACGCTGATGACTGCGGCTAATTGCATTCAGCCAACCCGCCGCTTTGAGCCCAAACGTAGTCGGTGGTGCGGGCTGCATCAGAGTTCGGCCCAGCATCACGGCGGCACCATGTTCCGTCGCCAACCGCTTCAACGCACGTTCCAGTCGGGAAAGGTCGGCATCGAAGATGGGCTGCGCCCTCTTTAAGAGAAGGACGAGGGCCGTGTCTGCAACGTCCTGGCTGGTTGCCCCCCAGTGCACGAATCCCGCAGCCTTCGAATCAACTCCGCGGACGTGCTCGGTGAGAGCTTTAACGAAGGGTATGACCGGTGTTCCCGCACGTAATGTGGCGCCGGAAAGAGCTGCTGGATCGAACGAATCCGCTTTGGCGGCTGCCGCGATTGCGTCGGCCGCTGATCGCGGAATGATTTTCAACTGGGCCTCGGCGCAGGCGAGAGCGACCTCGAAGTCCAACATGGCTTGCAGAATCGATTGGTCCGAAAACAGATCCGAGAGCAGCGCCGTGGTCGCCAGACTCTCGATCAACCGCACAGGCATGAAGGCCTCCGCCGATTTTCATCCTTCGACAGTGCACTATGGATACGCTTGCGCCGGATGAACATTGATTCCGCTTCTCTCAAACTCGAAGGTCAGAATCCATTCGCTGGGAACACCCTGTCCACCGACTTGCGGCGGCTTAAACGTCCACCGCCGTGCGGCTGGTAAGGTTCGCTCCGCAAAATACTTGCTCGGCCCTCGCGAATCGAACTTCGCCACTACCACATTGCCGGACGAATCTACCGAGACGTTGACCCGAACCTTCAGCTTCCCGTGAATCGTTCGCAAGGCGCTCTTGGACACGTCGGGTAAGACTTGTTGGGCCACTGCGCCCTGAACCCCGGCACCAGTGGAATCACCGGCTACAGCATTCTTGCTTGCGCCATTCTTGGTGCGAGTTTTAGCTGGGGCCGACCGCACATTCGACGTAGCCGCCGCAGTGGAAGCAGCACTCGGCTTTGTTTCCGGTTGTGCCTGCGAGGATTCGGTCGGGCTAGAAGGCTCCGGCTCAGTTCCCGGATGGCGATGAAGCAGCTTTGGGCCAAGAAGCGCCAGCAGCAATAGTGCTATAGCGATTCCTGGAACCAGGTAACCCCATCTCGTAAACGTGCTCTTGGGCTCGACAATCTCGGGTGGCGGGGGTGCAGATGACGGTTGCTGCAACCGTGCTGAGATCTCAGCCACCGTCCATCGCTGTTGTGGATTTCGGCGCAGGCAGTGACTGGCGATATCAAGAAATGGCTGCGGCAAGGTCTCTGGCAAAGCCGGTTCCGTTTGTCCGGCTGCGTTCCAGACCGGCGGACTCTGAGTCACAGCTTCGACCAAGGTAATGCCCAACGACCAGACATCCGAAGCGGGCACTACGCCTCCGCCTTCCGCGAGTTCCGGCGCGGTGTAGATGGTGGGCTTGCCTAGAACTCGGCTCGACTCACCCGTCCCACAGAGTCCGTCACTCGAAATTTTTATCTGATCGCCAACCGCCAAAATGTTCGCGGGTTTGATGTGGCCGTGTACGAAACCTTTTCCATGAATGTAAGCCAGTGCATCCAGAAGCGGCTGGAGCGAGTCGCCTGCCTCTGCGGGCGTGAGCGGCCGATAAGGAATAATTTGCGACAGACTCTCTTCGGCGTACTCGGTCACGACGTAAAGCAGTTCTGTGCCATCCATCTGGCAACGACCGCGCTGAAAGAGGCGAAGCAAATTTGGATGCGATAGCTTCGCCGCGAGTTCCCACCAGGAGAGCTGAAGTTCAGGGTCTTCACTATTGGCCAACGTAAGTTTGATCGCTACTTCCTGGGGCTCGCGGTCGGCGCGCTTGGTCAGAAATACAGCGCTGTGCTCCGATGCGCCCAAGTATCGAACCAACGAGAATTCCTCGTTGACGACTTGGCCTTCCCACTGTTTCCAAGCCTCCGGCATTCTCCTCCACCGCCTTACACTTTTATGGGACAGTGTATTGTACCCGAGCAGAGGATCAATGTAGACGCGAGGATCCGGTAAGTCGTCCTCGCCCGTTGGCGCCCCTGAAATTCCTCAGAGTTTCATCAGGGGCTCGCCTCAAGAGATTGGTGGGGAATGCCGCGCTTCATAAGCGGCAATATCGGACTCGTGTTGCAGAGTAAGGCCGATGTCGTCCAGCCCTTCGAGCAGGCAATGGCGAGTGAACTCATCAATCTGAAATGCAGCGGTCAATCCATGGCCATCGTGAACTTTGCACTGCTCGAGATCGATTGTGATCTCATAATCGTCAATATCGGCTGCCCGGCGAGCTATCTCGGCGACTTCGTCTTCGCGCAGAACTACGGTCAGAACGCCATTCTTCACACAATTGTTGGCAAAGATGTCGGCGAACGATGGCGCAATGAGGACGCGAAAACCGAAATCCTCCAGCGCCCATACGGCATGTTCTCGCGAGGATCCACAACCGAAATTCTTTCCCGCAACCAGAACACTCGCGCCCGCATAGCGCGGATGGTTCAGAACAAATGACGGATCGTGCTTGCCATCGCTGGTGCGACGCCAATCAAAGAGCAGAAATTCGCCGAACCCGTTGCGCTCGATCCGCTTCAGAAACTGCTTGGGAATGATCTGGTCGGTATCAACGTTCGCCCGATGAAGCGGTGCCACGCGACCTTTGTGGATGCGAATGGATTTCATGGTTCTCTCGCCTCAACGAAAACGCCAGTTGCGAATATCCGTAAAGTGCCCCGCGATAGCCGCTGCCGCAGCCATCATCGGGCTCACCAGGTGCGTCCGTCCGCCACGTCCCTGACGCCCTTCGAAATTGCGATTGCTGGTTGAAGCGCAACGTTCGCCGGGTTGCAGGATATCTGGATTCATACCCAGACACATCGAGCACCCGGATTCCCGCCACTCGAAGCCGGAATCCAGAAAAATTCTGTGCAAGCCTTCCTGCTCCGCCGCATGCTTCACCGCCTGCGATCCCGGCACAACCATCGCCCGCACCTTGGGCGCTACGCGATGTCCTTTGGCCACGCGAGCCGCGGCCCGCAGGTCTTCCAGCCGTGAGTTGGTGCATGAGCCAATAAAAACTCGGTCGACAGAAATGTCTTCGATCCGTGTGCCAGGTTCGAGTCCCATATATTCGAGCATGCGTTCGACCGCGGGCCGGTCCGCCTTCAAGTCACTGATTTCAGGAATGCGCCCATCGACCGGAGCGATCATTCCCGGATTCGTCCCCCACGTAACAAAAGGCGCCAACAGCGAAGCATCAACTTCCACGGTCGCGTCGTATCGCGCACCAGGATCAGAAGCCAGCGCGCGCCAACGAACGATCGCTTCGTCCCAATTCTTCGGGACAAATCGTCGTCCTTTCATATAGTCAAACGTAGTCTGGTCGGGCGCAATCATCGCGGCGCGCGCTCCCGCCTCAATGCTCATGTTGCACAATGTCATTCGGCCTTCCATGGACAACCCGCGTACCGCTTCGCCGGTGTACTCGATCACATGGCCCGTAGCCCCGTCGATGCCGATCTGTCCAATCACTCCCAATGCGAGATCCTTGGCGCTCACTCCCTCGGCCAGCCCGCCGCGTACATCGATCCGCATGCTTTTCGGTTTGCGTTGATGCAGGCACTGCGTCGCCAGCACGTGCTCGACTTCGGAAGTTCCAATGCCAAACGCCAATGCCCCAAACGCGCCGTGCGTGCTGGTATGGCTGTCCCCGCAGACAATGGTCATGCCCGGCTGCGTCAATCCAAGTTCCGGGCCAATCACATGGACGATGCCCTGCTCGGACGAATCCATATCGAACAGAGGCACACCGAAATCTCTACAATTCTGCTGCAAAGCCTCAATCTGGCGGGCCGCAATTGGATCCGTGATTGGAGTGCCGCGAGGCTCGGTCGGAATATTGTGATCGACCGTGGCGACCGTGCGCTGAGGTTGCCGGACCCTGCGGCCTGCCACGCGCAATCCCTCGAAGGCTTGCGGTGAAGTGACCTCATGCACCAGATGCAGATCGATGTAAAGCAGCGGCAGCTGTCCGCCGGGAACACAGACGACATGCTCATTCCAGATTTTGTCGAACAGCGTGAACTTCTCAGCCATGGCTTTCCCGGTTAACTAAATCTGACCCGCAAGCGGCAGTTTTTCAAGAAACGAAATCGCGCTACAGTCCTCGGATCTCTACGCGGTAATTTTCGCCGGTTGTCTTTCCTGGACGTCCACTCGCCCTTTTATCGCGGCCACAATGTAGCGTCCCATTTCCGCCGTCCCAATCGCGGCCTGGCCGGCCTTCGCCAGATCCCGTGTCCGATGCCCCGCATCCAGCACAGAGGTGACCGCAGCCTCAACGCACTCCGCTTCAGCCTCGAGGTGGAACGAGTAACGCAGCATCATCGCCACCGAAAGAATGGCCCCCAGCGGATTGGCAACGCCTTTTCCGGCGATGTCCGGAGCAGAACCGTGCACCGGTTCATAAAGTGCCACCGGCCCGCCAATGCTGGCCGATCCCAGCACTCCAATCGAACCGACAATCGCGCCCGCCTGGTCCGAGAGTATGTCGCCAAACATGTTTTCGGTCAGCAGTACATCGAAGTTCGTAGGATGCGAGACGAGCGCCATGGCGGCCGAATCCACATAGGTGTGCCGTAGTTGCACCGTGGGATATTCCTGCGCCACGCGTGTGACCACATCACGCCACAACCGGGAACAATCGAGCACATTAGCTTTGTCGACCGAAGTCACCAGGCGTCGTCGGGATTGCGCCAGCTCAAAAGCCACGCGGGCAATGCGTTCGATTTCCGGTTCGCCGTAGCGCATAGTATCGATCGCAACGCGGCTGCCGGCTGCGCCTTCGGTCGAGCGCGGCTCGCCGAAATAGATTCCTCCCAACAGCTCGCGCACGATCAGGATGTCCGCGCCTCGAACTACCTCGGGGCGGAGCGGAGAACAGTCTTCGAGTGACGGAAAACATACGGCTGGCCGCAGATTGGCAAACGCACCAAGTTCCCGCCGCAGCCGAAGCAATCCCCGTTCCGGTCGCAGATCTTTCCGGACCTTGTCGAACGCTGGCCCTCCGACCGCACCCAGCAGCACTGCCCCTGAGGCAAGGCAGGTTTGCAATGTATCCTGCGGCAGCGGATCACCACTGCTGGTAAGCCCAGCGCCGCCGACATCTCTTTTTGTCAGATTGAGCTCGTGCCCGAAGGCCGCTGCCGCACTTTCGAGCACGCATACAGCTTCATCCGTGACTTCGGGGCCGATGCCGTCCCCAGGAAGGATTGCGATCTTCAGCAGCATGCGAATTTATTGTAGCGCGGGTTACGAAACTGAGAACCGAGAACAGGCAACTGACAACGGGTTCCTATTATCCGTTTGTCTTAAAGCATCTATTCGACCTCACCGTCACTTTCCCAGAGAGTGCATCGGCCGCCTACACCCCCCACAAGCAATCTTCCCCATCGCCGTGACGTTCCCCGATTGGGTTCAAGGGAAGAGTTTCGAGTCCGGCGCCGCCCAAACGATCCATGGGAACTATGCGTTTGGAATGCTCGCGCGTCTTCTCTGGCATCGTCGTCGCCAAGGCCAAAATGCCGAGCGGTTCCGACTGCGTCCGGTCGTCCGCCACCGTTTTATGAACAGTCGCGATCAGTTCTACGAGATGATGATCCTCGACCTGCTTGATCTGATCCGCGAGCACGACGAAATGGCGGTAGACTTCGTCGAGCTGATGACGATCGAATTGATGGCCCAGTTGCTCGCAGCGCAGTCCTAGCGCGTGACGTCCAGAATGTTTGCCCAGAACCAGTTTTGAATCCGGAACCCCGACTGATTGCGGGGTCATGATTTCATAGGTCAGCGGATTCTTGAGCATGCCGTCCTGGTGAATCCCGGCCTCATGAGCAAACGCATTGCGTCCAATGATTGCCTTATTGGGTTGCACCGCAACCCCGGTGACCTCGCTGAGCATCTGGCTTGCCGGATACAGTTGCTCGCTGACCACCGCGGTCTCATAGGCCAGTCGGTCGGGACGAACCCGCATCGCCATCACGATCTCTTCGAGCGAAGCATTTCCGGCGCGTTCACCGATGCCATTGATGGTGCATTCCACTTGCCTTGCCCCTGCGGCAATTGCTGCAAACGAGTTGGCCACCGCCAGTCCGAGATCGTCATGGCAGTGGGCTGAGATGGTCACGTTTTCGATTCCGTACACGGTTTCCCGGATGGTGCGAATGAGTTCGCCGAATTCTACCGGCGTCGTGAATCCAACCGTGTCCGGAATATTCACCGTCGTCGCGCCTGCGGCTACGACCGCCTCCACCACTTGACACAGAAACTCAGGGTCGGTGCGGGTCGCGTCCTCGGGAGAAAATTCAACGTCGTCACACAAACTCTTTGCCAGGCCGACGGCTTCGACAGCCTGCTCGAGACACTGCTGCCGCGAGATGCGAAGCTTGTATTTCAGATGGATGTCGGAAGTCGCCAGGAATACATGAATGCGTGGCCGCTCCGCCCCTTGAAGCGCTTCCCATGCGCGTTCGATATCCTTCGCGCAAGCGCGGGCCAGGCCAGCGATGATAGGACGACGCACCGCCGCAGCGATGGCTCGCACGGCAGCAAAGTCGCCTTCCGAAGCAATGGGGAATCCAGCCTCGATCACATCTACGCCCAACCGATCGAGCTGATGCGCCATTCGCAACTTCTCCGCTACGTTCATGCTGCAACCCGGCGACTGTTCGCCGTCGCGTAGAGTCGTATCGAACACCGCGATGCGTTCCATGCCGCGGTCCTCCTGTGGAGATGCCGAATTCAATCCTACGTAGACAGATATATTAAGCAAGCTTATAATCCTTCAATTATCATTAGTTACATTTATAGTGATTAGCGCAGCTAATGGGGCTTTAAGTTCTGTTAAAGGGATGGCGCAATGGATTTGGCGCAACTCGAAGTGTTTCTGGCCGTGGCCCGGGAGGGACGATTCTCGCGCGCGGCCGAAAAACTCTATCGCACGCAGTCGGCGGTAAGCCAGTCGATTCGCAAGCTCGAAGACGAGCTAGGGGAGGCGCTATTTGACCGCTCTTCGCGCGAGGGCGTGCTGACTGATGCTGGCCGCGTCCTGCAGGAATATGCGGAAAGACTACTAAATCTGCGCGGGGACGCTCACGAAGCTCTGGTAGAACTCAGAGAGCTGCAAAAAGGCAAGCTGGCCATCGCCGCCAATGAATTCACTGCGCTGTACCTGTTGCCGGTGCTGGCTGAATTCCGCCGCCTTCATCCCATGATTAGAATCACCGTCCGGCGCTCGCTCGGCAGCCACATCCCCGACGACGTGATTCGCCACAGCACCGAACTCGGAGTTCTCACCTACGACCCTCAAGAGCCGCAATTGTGCTCCACGGTCGTGTACCTGGATGAATTGATTCTTGTGGTTCCACCGAGCCATCCCCTCGCCACGGCGCGGCAGGTCAGCATTCGGCAACTGGGCGCCGAGTCATTCGTCGCCCACAACGTGGCCTCGCCCTATCGCGAAAAAGTGATTCAAGCTTTCAAACGCCACAAAACGCCCCTGCATATGGACATCGAACTACCCACTCTGCAAGCCATCAAGCGCTTTGTCGCGATGGGCAACGGCGTCGCGCTGCTGCCCGAGATCAGCGTCGAAAATGAACTGGCCCGCGGCGAACTTATTCGCATCCCCGTTCGCGAATTGCGCCTGCACCGCCAGCTCAGACTGATTTATCGCAAATCCGCCGGCCTTTCCCACGCCGCGCGCGCCTTCCTGAAAGTGGCGGAAACAATTGCGCGCGAGCGCCGCGGACGATACCGCTTTCAACGGGAAAAGTAATAAGAAAGAAGAATGAAGAGCGGAGCCCGCAAAACAAAACGCCCCAGCGCTCGTTAGAGCTTCTGGGACGTTCGTCGAAGCAGCCCTCCCCCGAAGTCTGCTCGAGGACAAATGTAACAGGGGGTCATGCTGCCGGGAATGGCACTTTCAGGCCATATGCAAATCGATGGTAACCCGCATCGGTCACATTTCGTGACAGTCCTTCTAAGCTATTTGTTTTTATCGACTTAGTGGCTGCACGTAGTGTGCAAAATCATGCACTTCTCGACCCGTAGGACCGCTTGCGTCTAAACCGTCGCCTCTTAGTCTCAACCCCACCGTCTCCATTCCACCAGGGAAAAGGGTGGCCCATCCTAACCTCGTGCTTTTCGACGTTAGGATGGGAAGCCACAAAGCAAAGCGACAAAAGCAAACCTGACGTACTTGACATCATCCTGAGCCAGCCGTCAGGCCGCGAAGGATCTAGCGCGGATCGCTCGGAATGCGCCACCGAGCACTCCCCGAATGCTTTGTCGGCCACCCGAAAACCGAGGTAGAATACCTTGGCTTCTGGTGCTCCCCAGGCTAAACAACTTCGGAGGATGGTATGACCCGTTCCCACCTGGCCGCGACTCTCGCACTTCTCGCAGTATCCCTCGTGCTCCTCACCGGCTTCAATAAGGAGCAAGCCTTCTGGTCCCAATGGGGCCGCAACTCGCAACACACCGGGATGGTCGACGTTCCCGCTCAGCCTCTTGACGCCAAACTCGCTGACATCATTTACGACGACTTCGTCAATCAGGAAAAGGCCGAAAATAAACTGCTCTTCGGAGAAGCCGTTCTCAGTGCCCACTACCAGGCCACCCTGGTCGATGGCAACAGTTTCTACATGGTGAAAAAAGACGGCAAATACATTTCATGTAAACCCCTCGGCTACTGGATCTACGGCGACCACTGCGGACCCAACGCCTGGAACAAAATAGAATGGAACGTCGTTCGCTACGATTGGAAGGACGGCAAGGCCGTCCCCGCTTGGACCTTCTGGACCGACTGGAAGCCGGAGCCCAATGTCACCGACCTTCGCTTCGGCTTCGTTGGATTGATCGGCTGGGAGCCCGTCTTTCATCCCGCCCTCGCCAACGGTTATCTCTACGTTCCCGGCGCCGCCGGCACGATCTGGAAAGTCGACAAAACCACGGGCAAATCCGTAGCGCACGTAGAACCATTCACCAAATCGGAAGACGCCACCAACACCTTCGTCTCCGGCCCGCTTACCGCCGACAATCAGGGACGCCTCTACTACAACGCGATCAAGCTTAATACCCTCGACGGCAACCCGTGGAATGAAAACGACGTGGCCAACGCCTGGCTGGTGAAAGTCACGTCTGATGACAAACCCGCCAGCGTCACTTTCAAAACCCTCGTGCCCGATGCGCCGCCCCCGAACTCAACGAACTGTCCCGGAACCTTCTTTAACCTCGGCGACAACGGCGCGTCCCTGCCCTGGCCGCCCACTCCGACCTCGGTGCCTCCCACCGAACTCTGCGGCGCCCAGCGTCCGCCAATGAATGTGGCCCCAGCCGTCGCACCCGACGGCACTATTTACACCATAAGCGTGGCCCACTTCGACTTGATGGTCAGTTACTTGATCGCAGTGAATCCCGATCTCACTCTAAAGTGGGATTCCTCCATGCAGAACCGCCTCACCGACGGATGCGGCACCCTCCTGCCCATCGCTGCTCAGGGCGTCGACAATGAACCCAATTCCTGCCGCTACGGCACCACTCCGGGCGTCGATCCCACCACCAACGCCAACGGCTCCGCCGATCTCGAAGACGAGTCCTCAGCCACGCCCACCGTGCTCCCCGACGGCTCCGTGCTCTATGGTGTGACCGACAACTATGACTACGGCCGCGGCCACCTGCTTCACTTCGACAGCAGCGGCAACTACGTCAACGCCTACACCTTCGGCTGGGATTCTACCCCGGGCGTCTACACCCACGACAACACCTTCTCCGTCGTCATCAAGGACAATCACTACCCCGCAGCCGCCTATTGCAGCTTCGACAACCCGGTTTGCACTCCGCTTCCTGAAGGCCCCTACTACGTCTCGCAACTTGATTCCAACCTGAATGTCGAATGGTCTTTCAAGAGCACCACCATCGACAAAAATCATCCCAACGGATACGAGTGGTGTGTCAACGCTCCCGTCATCGACTCCGAGGGATTGGTCTATGTGACCAGCGAAGACGGCCATGTCTACTCGCTTCCGCAAGGACACAAGGGAGTCTTCACCAAGCCGCATCAGAAGATTTTCCTGTTGGAGGCCCTAGGCGCCGCCTACACCCCGCTCTCAATAGGCGAGGACGGCAAAGTCTACAGCCAGAACGACGGCCATCTCTTCGTAATCGGACAGTAGAAGCAACAAGGAGTAAACATCTCGGGTGGCCCATCCTAACGTCACGCTTTTCGACGTTAGGGTGGGTCCTTTCCCTTGACGTCATCCTGAGCGAGCCGCAAGGCGCGAAGGATCCAGAGCGTAGTGACAGAACTGAGGGTGCCCCACCCTTTCCGCGTTCGTTGCGGAAGGGTGGGCCACGACAAAGCCTCACTCTCACGGACTGTCATTCTCAGGCCGCGGATTCGCGCGCCCAAGCGAGCGAATCCCAACGAAGGATCTTTGCACCCCCGCCTTATGAACCAGAAGGGCCGGGTTAGCCAAGACGATCTTCCCTACTTTATTCCGGAGGGTGCCCGTCCAAGCTCCTATTGAACATGGATCATCTTGCCATTGGAATCCAGGGTGCCGTGCACGCGAACTTTCTTGCCTTCAAACTGCTTCACTTGGTCTTGGTGATCGATATCGTAAGTGGTGTTGCTCGCGGAATCCTGGAACATATACTTGTCACCTGATTTCACGATCGTACCGGTAAAAACTTGGACTCCGGGCTGCTGCGATTGAGCCTGAGAGTCCGGTGCCTGCCTGGGTTGTTGCGGTTGGGCTGGCTCTTGACCGGACTGCTGGGTCGGATACTGCTGTTGCGCGGATGGCGCGGCATCCTGCCCGAAGAGCTGAGCGCTCATAAGCATCATCCCACACACGAGAAGAAGCATCGCCAAAAGCTGCGTAGAGTGCGTTTGTCTTTTCCCTTTCATGAGACCTCCGAAACCGGTTAGTAGATTCGGTAGTACGCAGCAAACTGCGTGCCAAATCTTCCCCCTTTACTTGTGATTTTCGAGAGTGGAAGTGCGGCGTTCTATTTGCAAGCTTTAGCCCGGATCGGAGCTGTCCTCGAAGAATTCAAAAACTACACAACCGACGCTTCTCTCAGTGAGAGCTACAGGGAAAACCGTATGCGATGGGTAGGCGAGGCGTGAATCCTTGAAGCAAAGCGAGCAAAATTTGCTCGGTTGTAAGCCTGTTCGCGCTTGTGACAAAGCCGCCCACAAAGTGGAATCGAGCAACTAGGAACGGTCAGCCGTGTCAACTGACGAGATCAAGCCATCAGACTCAAAATCCCCGATTGAGTCTCAATGAGTTCTATAAAAAGGGATGTCAAGAAAAAAGTTTTCCTTCGACCGGAGGGCGAGATTCTTTTCTCGAGATCCAGCCCACTGACTGTAAGCGCCCCCGCTTTCGGCCCCGGGGCTTTGCTCTGGTTTGTGTGCCCTTCCTGCGGGGTTCATCTTTCGCTGGTGACGACGCCAATCGAGTCTTGAAACTGGGCAAGCGGACCTGGTCTTGGAGTGTCAACCATGGTTCTATCGGAGGCTCGTGGCCTATCGCTATTTCTGGTTATCCGAGGCGGCATACCGTGTAATGGGTGACTTGGTGCCGAAGCACACAGGGCCGATCTCATTGACTGATACTCACCTCGAACCGAGCGTCTCGAGGACTCGACCGACCACCATCCGAGAGAATCACCGGGGATGGAAAGGCCTCTTACCAGAGACGCTCAAGCGGCTTGCCGATGCAGTTGTTTGGCGTCGAAACTGACTCCTTTCTTCCAAATGGTTAACGTGATGGCGGCAATCTTTCGTGCCAGGGTGAGACGGGCCATCGTCGGCCGCATTCCTTTCTCCACCAGAGCCGTATAGAAATCGTGCAGCGGTCCGGGCTGAGTACTAGCCGAAAGAGCAGCACCTTTGAACAGATTCTTCAGATCGTGATTATGATTGTCATTCAGACCGCGCACCGTGATGCGCTCCCGGTTGCGTTGTATCTTCCCCCCGACATAGCGGTACTCGCCGCTGTCGTGGGTCTCGATGGCCAAACCACTGTAGGCCCACAGCTGGCGCTTGGTACGAAAACGGTGGGGTGTTTGCAACAAGGCCACCAGCAAGGCGGCACGAATCGGACCGATCGCAGGAATCTGCTGCAGCCTTTTCACGGCCTCATGTTTGCGGCTCTCTCGCAACAGGTCGCGGCGCGCCTCCTGCCGCACCGGTTGCAGTAGATCCAGTTGCTGATACAACCGTTCCGCCCGCAGACGAACTCCAGGTTGCAAAATCTTCGCCAACCACTCCGCGCGATGCCGCACGGCATAGACGGTCGTACCACTACAGGGAATGGCCCAGCTGCGGTACAGCGCTTTGATCCGACTCATCACCCGGGTGACATCTTTGGTGAGCGTCTGATAGCTGCGACCCAACTCCTTCAAGGTGCGCACCCCGTGCTCTCCGTGATACACCGAATGGAGCTGGTTGCCGCGTAACAACTCGGCCAGCTTGCGGGCATCGATCCGGTCACTCTTGCTGCCATCTTTCAGCAGCGCGTTCTTTCGCGGATCGCAAACCACCAGATGGGCAACATGCGGCTTCATCAGATCATGTAACCAGGCGGCAGAAGTTCCTTCTTCGAAGGTCACCCATACCGTTCCCCGCAGCCCATGGACGAACTCGAGAATCGTGTCCGCCTTCGTCTCCAGAATGCATTCCATGATCAGCTTGCCCTTGCCATCCATGACCGCAACCGAGATCGTTGCCTGGTGAACGTCCATGCCAATATACTTTTCCTGGTTCATAACGGCGCTCCTTTTGGTGAGTGGTGATCCCAACAATCACAACCTACCGCAAAGTGGGCGCCTTTTATATTGCGTGTAATCGGGAGTGGGTGTTGAAAAAGTCACTGTGATTAGGGATCGGAATGGCGGCAGAAGCATGGTAAATAAGAAGGAGGAATGCTTGCCATGCAGTGGATCGCCATTCTCGGAGGCTTGCTAGTCATGATGGGGCAACACGACCGCTCCGAAGCGTTGTTCTACTATTTTCGCCTGGAAGATCAGGTTCCTGAAACCCACCTGCTGCGGCTCATCGAAAAGCACATCAGCTTTGCTTTCGTACGCGAACAACTGAAAGGCAGCTACAGCGAGACCGGACGACCGTCGATTGATCCCGAGCTACTGCTACGCATTCTCTTGATCGGCTACCTGTACGGCATCGGCAGCGAGCGCAAGCTGGTGGAAGAACTGCGCATGCACTTGGCCTGGCGCTGGTTCACGGGTCTGGGCTTCGATCAGGAGATCCCGCATCACTCTACATTTTCCAAGAACCGTCATGGGCGGTTTCAGGAATCGAAGCTGTTCGAGGAGCTGTTTGAACAGATCGTGCGGCAGTGCGTGGAAGTGGGGCTGGTGCAGGGCCAGCACCTGTCGGTGGATGGCAGCTTCGTGGAAGCGAACGCAGCCAAGGAGAGCCGCATTCCACGGGAGCAGTTGGGAGAAGCAGCCCAGGTCCATCACAGCGTGCGCCAGTATCTGCAGGAGCTGGAACAGCAGAACCCGGTGGAAGAACCGGTGCATGAGCAAGACAAGGTATCGACCACCGATCCGGATTCTACCTATGCCACCAAGGGCAATACGCCGGCTCGCCTCGGTTACTACGACAACTATCTGGTGGACAATGCAAGCTGCGTGATTGTGGGAGTGCAGGGCACAGCGGCGCGCATGAGTCAGGAAACCGTGGCCGCGCAAGACATGCTCACCCGTTTCGCCGAGTGGCAAGGACGAGCGCCCGAATCGGTGGCGGCTGACACGACGTATGGGAACGGGGAGTTCTTGCAGTGGTTGGCCGATCGTAACATCACTCCCTATATGCGAACCCGCGACAGTATTCACAGAAAGAGGAGTCCCTACTTCGGTCCCGATCGTTTTATCTACGAACCGGAACACAATCGCTATCTCTGTCCTGCTGGCCAGTTCCTCAACTATGGTGGCCGAGTTTATCGCAATCGAGCCTTCAACTACATCGGGACACGCAAAAAGTGTGGCCCGTGCTCGCTCCGACCACAATGCACCAGCGCTGCCTTCCGGGGCCTTATCATCCACCAGAACGAACCCGCACGACAACGTGCGCGGGAGTTGGTCAACACGCCAGAGTTCGCCAAGGCACAGCGGCAAAGAAAGAAGGTGGAAGCCTTATTCGCGGAGCTGAAGAATCAGATCGGATTGCGGCGCTTGCGTCTGCGGAGACTCAAGTTCGTGCGCGAGCAGTTCTTCCTGGCAGCGGTCGCTCAGAACATCAAGCGACTGGTGCGCTTCCTTAGTCAGCCGACGACACCGGTTCTGCCGGCCACCACCTAGTCGAACAGAGACAAGAAAACCCGCAGCGGCATGCTCGCAGGTGAAAAGGCGTTCTGTCGAGGGACTTTTTCAACACCCACGGGATTTTACGCCAACAGCAAACCCTCCTGACGACTCCTCAACTAACGGGTTGCACAGCAGGGAACTTCCATTTGCCGGTAGAAACCTCCGCACGTGGACCCCAACGAATCACTCGCGGGAAGTGATTCTTCCAAGGCCACCGGCGGACGCGCCAAACCCTTTAGGGCGCGGATGCCCAACGCCACTAACCATCCTTCGAAACCATCCCCGAAGCCTCCGCCTCCGCATACATCGCTTCAATCCGATCCCGATACCGTTCCTCGACCACCCGCCGCCGCAGCTTCATACTCGCAGTCAGCGCCCCATTCTCCGGCGAGAATTCCTCCGCGATCAACATCACTTTCTTCAATTGTTCATAGCGCGCCAGATTGCGGTTCAGGTCCGCGACAATCCCCTCATAGAGCGCCTTCACCTTGGCATGCGAGATCAGATACTTTCGTGAAGAGAAGGCAATCTGGTTGGCCCGCGCCCAATCCTCCAGTACCGGAAAATACGGCGAAATTAGCACGGCAGGGAACTTGTGCTTATCGCCTACGATCACAGCTTCCCCAATCAGGGCATTGTGCTTGAGCGAGTTTTCCAGCGGCTGCGGAGCAATAAATTTCCCCCCGGACGTCTTGATCAAATCTTTCTTGCGGTCGGTCACCGACAGGAAACCATCCTCATCGAGTTTGCCAATGTCCCCCGTCTTGAACCATCCATCGACCAGCGCAGCTCGCGTTTCTTCGGGCCGGTTCCAGTAACCCTTGAAAACCGAAGGCCCGCGCACCAGAATCTCGCCATCCTCGGCGATGCGAACTTCAACATTCGGCAAAGTCTTGCCCACCGTTCCCAGCTTATGCTCCTTGGGACTGTTCACCGCGATCACCGGCGAAGTCTCCGTAAGCCCGTAACCCTCGTCGATGCGAATGCCAATATCCGCGTACCACTCCGCCAGTTCTCGCCCCAGCGGCGCACCCCCGGAGATGAAAACTTCTGCACGTCCGCCCATGCCCGCTCGCACTTTCGAATAAACCAACTGGTTGCACAGCTTCCAAGCCAACGACGCTGGCGTCTGATCGGCGAGAATCTTATCCCGATGTGTCCGCCCAACCGACAGCGCCCAGCGGTAAATCCATTTCTTGGGGAAGCCTTTCGCTTTAATGTCTACCTGCGCGTGAACCTTTTCGTAGACGCGCGGCACGCCCACGAAAATTGTAGGACGAACCTCCAGCAGCGCCTGCGGAAGTTGATCGATCGCGGAAACGTAAGCCAAGGTCACTCCGCGAGAGAGCATGGCAAAATCGACGTGGCGTGCAGTAACATGGGACAAAGGAAGAAAAGAAATACTGATCTCACCGCCGCGAACGTTAAACCCCGAAAGCGAATAAGCAATATTCGAGGCCATATTGCCATGAGTGAGCATGGCTCCCTTGGGAGTGCCCGTCGTTCCCGACGTATAAATAATGGTGGCGAGATCATCGGGCTTCACGGCGCGAGCGCCCGCGTCGAATTGCGGGTCCCGCTCTTTGGGGCCGTCATGCATCAACCGCTGCATTTGGACGGCGTGCGCCGTCTCCGCCGCATCCATCACCACAATTCGTTCAACGGCGGTTTGATCCTGAATGCTTTGAACTTTCAGAAGCTGTTTCTCAGTGGAGACAAAAACTGCGCGTGCTCCCGAATCCCGCAAAATATATGCCGTCTGTTCCCCCGTTAAAGTCGTGTAGACCGGAACGACCACCGCGCCGATGAGCAGGCAAGCGAAATCCGCAATGGTCCACTCCGGACGGTTCTCGCTCAATATGGCAACCCGATCGCCCCGCAAAATCCCCCACTCCCGCAGAGCCCGAGCCACACCGACCACGTCTTGATAGAGCTCGGCCGAAGAAATCGAAACCCACTGGATGGCCCGCCGGTGCATGACCACAACCCGGTCATCCCGCTCCACCACCGCAAAAAAGATTTCGTTGAGAGTCTGCAGGCTCATGAAAGACCGAAGAAAAACTCACAAGCTTCTAGCCGCGGAGCGGCGTAAGAAATGTACTTCTTTCACCACGCGTAAGCAACGTCCCATCTCCACTAACGTTAACCCCTCATTGCTGAGACAATAAAATTGTTTTCGAGGAGGGAACACCCAAGCAGAAAATTGACGCCACTCATCGCCATTGTTATCATGAAAACGCGGGGTGGAGCAGTCTGGTAGCTCGTTGGGCTCATAACCCAAAGGTCGGTGGTTCAAATCCACCCCCCGCAACCATCCGAATACGCCCGTCTGCGGGAACGCCGAATATCGGCGCAAGTGGGTCAGTACCAAGCAAATCCCACGTGCCCTCGGCAATGTAGTACCAGCCTTCCCCATCTTCGGTGGGGAACATGCGGATCGCGCTCAAGTGGCTGTGCAACTCCTGCTTCGCCAAGGGGCTGTTCTCGTTTAGAGCCTCGGAGAGCTTTTCGATCCCCTCGCTGACGAAGCGAGACATGTCGTCAATTTTAGACTGGATCGAGTCAGGGGCAGCGGACAGCAAGCGGTCTGTGATAGCAGAAATCTCTTTCTCGCGTACCACTATTTCTTCGACCATGTACTTGGAGTGTTCGCTCTCAGCGATTGCAGCCGTCAAGTTGCGAATCTCACGTTCCAGTTTTTCCTTCCGCGAGCGCATCTCCGTGAGGTCGTTGGACAACCCGGCGAGGGAGGAGCGCAACTGACGACCGAATTGTTCAATGGCGCGGTTGATTGAATCGGGTTCCAAAAGCTCGCTGCGCATCCGACCGAGAAGACGCTCTTCCAATTCATCTTGGCGGATGTAAAGGTTGTTCGAGCAGATGCCCCGGTTGAAATATCCAGAGCACACGTATTTCGGTTTCTTCCCACCACCACTCGCGATGATGAGGTTGCTCCCGCACAACCCACATTTCAGCAGATTGCTGAAAAGGTAGGGACTAGTGATAGCGCGGGAGAGCAATCCTTTTCGACGAGCGATTTGACTGACGCGCCCGACCACGCGAAATCGGTTCTGCACCTCATTCCACAGGTCTGCCGATACGATGGCTAACTCCGGCATCGAGTTGCGCCTCCACTCATTGGCGGGTCGTGGTCTGCTGCGTCGCTTGTTGGTTCCCGGTACTTTAACGAACTTGGTGCGATTCCAGACGTATTCGCCCTTATATAGCTCTCGCTTCAGCATTGCGCGGATCGCTGTCGGACACCACGTTCCTCGGTTCTTGGACTTCGACCGAGGTGCAGGAACCCACTCCGAGTTCAGAATCTTCGCGATTTTCTTGAGTGAGACACCGCTTGCAAACATCTCGAAGATTCTTCTGATGACCGCCGCCTCGCTTTCATTGATCACAAGCCGCTTCGACTCACGGTCGCCAACGGCAACGGCGGTATACCCGTAGCAGCGCCCTCCGGTGTGGAGACCATTGATCGCACAGCTTTCCAATCCCCGATGCGTTTTCTTAGCGAGTTCCTTGACGTAAAGCGAATCCACCAGACCGTGAACGGTCACTTGCACATCGGACTGTTCAGAAGCCGTGTCGATGCCCTGTGAGATGAAAATGATCCGCAGTCCTACAAACTTCAACTTCTCGATGACGCTCATCACCTCAGCTTGATTTCGAGATAGGCGACTCGTGTCGTCTACGAGAATAGTGTTGAATGGGCATCCGGGCGAGAGTGCGACGCTCAGGAGCCGCTGAAACGCCGGACGATCTGAGCCTACGCCGCTGATTCCTTCGTCTATGTAGATGTGCGCGTCGAGCACGAGGAAAGTGTTCGCTTCCCCAAACTCCCGGCACTTCCTTACTTGGTCAGATGGCGAGAGGGGGTTCTGCCTATCGCTTGATACGCGAGCGTAGACCGCGCACTGGTCGATGGATGTCATTGTGCAGCCTCCACCCGATCCGCAGCCTTACTCCTGTTAATGTATCTCGCAACGAGGATGGGCACGATCACTCGGTCGATGAAACGCTCTAGCTCTGAGCACATCTTTTTCTTCGCTCCCTGTCGTGGAGCTTCTCTCCAAACCACTACTTGACCTTGGGGGAGTGGGTTGTCGTGAACCACGATAGCACCCATGAGGCTGCGCTGGTAGCCGTGCTGCGGCTCAGCCAGTAAGAACACATCTTCGCCCGCACACGTATTTCCGTTCAATATTAAAGAGTCCGGGTGGGCGAACCAAATCACGCCCACATTGAGCGCGGTTGTCGAGCCGGAGATGGAGAGGCACTGTTGCATGAACTTTCATCCTTTCGACGTCGGTCTGGTCATTCTGAGACCCACGCTGCGTCACTATCCAAATACCCAATCGCACTGTAAATCGGAAGTTTGCCTTGACTGCTTGGTGACTGCGCGTAACGGAGCCTCGAACAACCTCGAACTAGATTGCGGGGCACGAAAAGACCTCAAATAAGCTCATCCGACCGGAAACCCTTGCCCAGCAGGGTATCCGGGCGGTTCGATTGCCGCGATTCTGTAACCTTGGCAGTTCGGCTCGCATCAAAGATATAAGAACGCGAGCACGGGTTCGAGTAAAGCACTGGCGAAACGGAAAAGTCTTAAGGACGAGACCGACAAAGCCAGTCTTCGGCAGCGCGATAGCTGCTGGGGACTGGCTTTTTTGTTTTTGTCCTTTGATTACTTGGTGATTACCAGCGGTGACTGAAGATTTCTCACCACTTTGCAACCGCGATCACCAAATAAGTAAGGCGACATGATGTCACCCAAAGGAGAGCAGCGCAATGACAAGAGCAAAAGGAAGAGCACAAGCGAAGCAGCAAGACGACAACGGATTCCGTGTGTGCATCGACTGCGGAGCAACCTCACCAGAGAGGGGCAACGGCGATGCGTGGATGGCGGAGCATGAAATTGTGTGCCCAACACCGGGAGACTTCCAAAAGTGGTTGAACGACCCGGTCAAGATGGCGAGTATCACGCCGCAATCAACATGACTTACGCGGAGATGGCTAAGAAGTATGGCACCCGCGACATGCTGATCTACGAGATGTACAACCTCAGTCAGTTCAGCGACGGCAGTGTGCTCAACGCGATCACCATGCTGACCTACACCGCCGAGCAGGTGCGTGATTCCTACAAGACTGGAATGCCGGATTACAAACTCATCGACGGTCTGTTGGGTTTTCCCGATGCAGCCACGGGAATGATGAAACTTATCAAGTCTATCTACGATGATCTTCGCCGCAACGCACGCGCTGCAATCAAGACTGGTGGACACACGAAGAATCTTGCGCCGAGGGTCAAATGAGCAAACAACTCGACACCATCGGTCGCGTCTGCCAACAAGTCCGCGAGGAATTGAACGGGATCAATCGCAACCATAAAAAGTATGCCGACCGCCGCAAGGAAGCGACGGAGCGGCTGCGCCCCATGCTCACCAAGGTGTGGGCTGCGCTCGAAGCCGGGGAGACCGTGAACGGCTTCACCAAGAAAGAAGACTGGGCACGCTTCTACAATCCGTCCGCCAAGGGCGCGAACGGCATCCGCCAGATTCAGCGCATCATCAATCCCCCGGCGAAGAAAACGAAGCGACATGATGTCGCCTTCTTGACGCGCATCGCCGCTGCCAAAGAAAAAGTCGCGGACATCCGCCGTCAGATCGACGCGCCGTTCGCGAAGGGTGAGGTGCGGGACATCAAGGCTCTTGAGAACCTGATCGACGCCGCCCTTCACCCGGTGTACGAGGAGTTTGTAAATCTCGTTTCGCCGGACGGCTACACAGCCTCTCGCGGCAAGAATGGTTGGTGGGTCTTGTACGAGAGTGTGAAGGAAGAAATGGAGCCGGAAATTCCGGCAACCACTGCCGAAGAACACACCGGGCAGCATGATGATTGCACCGAATGCTTCGAGGCGTATCAGAAAGATGAAGCCTTGAAGCAACTGCGCAGTGATGCTTGGAAACTCTTCATCAGCCGCATCCAACCCCTGATCAACACTTGGCGCAACCGACGCCTCACCGACCCAGAGAAGTACCGCGCCAGATTTAACGAGGCTGCAAGGAAATACGAGAAGCGTGTAGGTGAAGATTACGGGCGCATGATCACAAAGGAAGCTCGTGGGCGCATGGAGGCTGCCATCGCCAGTGAGGGAATCAATTCACCTTTGATGAGAAAACTCAGGGAAGCCGCTGAGCCGCTGTCCGACCCCGCGAAGAACGACTCGGTTGAGAATCCGGTTGGCGCAGCGAACGACGTCGCGCACGGGATTAGGCAACAGAACCAACAACAGCACCCGGCAGCCGAGGCGCTGGAAAAAGCTCTGGACTCAACGGAGCCTGTTGAGGTCAGCGATGAGCAGCACGACGAAGAACAGTGCGACTACTCCGAGGAGCAGGTCGCGGCGATGTTCGCGCAGGGAGGCAAATGATGGCGACAGCACCGAAGCAAGAAATGGAAACACGCTACAGGGTCACCATGCTGGTGCCCGCCTCGAAGGTCAAGGCGGTCGCGGAGCAGGTGGGCGGTGCCACGGTCGAGCACGTCGTCAAGATCACGCCCTTCGTGCCCGGCGAATGGTCGCAAGCAGTGTACGACCCCGAAATCTACAACGAGAGCAAGGCAGGCAAGCCGAATAAAGACGAATGGGTCAACACGGACGGTCGCGTGATCCAGCGGCACCGCACCTACTCGGACATAGACAGGCACAAACCGTGGAATGAGCGCAAGACCGTCCCGGTATATTACGTCAGCGACCAGTACGGAAAGATCGGCAAGGCGGACGACCTTGCTACCGCGAAGCGCACCGTGCGCGGCACGTTAGCCGACGCCGGGATGTTCGCAGTCGCGGACGAACTGGCGAAGAGGGTCATCGACAGTGAGCTATACGGTTCCGAAGAAGCGGAGATGGCGAAGGATTATCTCGCTATGCGCCGTGTCGAGCACAAGGAACAGGTCGAAGCCGAAGACCCCAAGCGCCGTCCGCCGCAGTACGAGGTAACGCTGTTGGTCGAGCGAAGCATCTTGGAGAAGGTGGAGCGCGACGCCAAGGCGGTGTTCGGCGACAAGCTCAAGAGCGTGACCAAGGTGCGGGTGAATTTCAGCCGCGACATGGAGTTGCTGCGTGCCAAGGATCACGTCGAGCAGGCTGCCGAGATCGTCGGTGAGTTGAAGGACGACGCGGAATCGTGGCGCGACAAAATGCCAGACAGCTTGCAGAGTACAGAGACGTACAACGTCGCCGAGGAGTGCGCAAGCAGTCTGGAGACGCTGGAAGAAGAATTGAAGGGTATAAACTTCGACGAGATCGAATTTCCGCAGATGTTCGGCGGCTAGGGTTCTGGCGCGGTTTGAGCCTGACGAGGGTAGCCACGTGGCTTTCCTCGCAAGCGTCAAGCCGCGCCGGGTTAGCCTTCCCGCACAGCGATGGGGTCTTCGTTCCAGCCCAGAAGTCTGCCAATCCAATAATTGCCTTTCCACTTCTCCTTGTGGCTGTCGCACGAAAGCCGCCAGCGGCGAGTGCGGTACCAGCACAGGACATGGGTCGCTGGGCGAGCGCACCCGCCGATGCCGTTGTACTCGCATGTTGGTCGTTCCAGTTCGAGCATGTATCACCCCTGACAAGGGTTCTCGAAGTCCGCCAATTGCGAAGCGAAAACGGAATTTCGACTTCATAGATATGAACGCACCGCGCTATTACGAGAGGTTGCAGGAAGAGTTCAAACGCCTGCACGCCCTCGGCTGGACATTCCGGCAGATCGCCGAAGCACTCGACGTTAGCGAGCGAACCATTGTGGCGTGGCGTGACGAATTGGACTTGCCCCGCCGCCCACGCGGCAGAAAACCGCGAAAGGCTCGCGGATGAGTATTAAGTATGCGTTGATGGTCTTGTCCCGCAAGATCAAGAGCGCGGGGCTGGTTTTCCTGTTCCTCACCAGCCCCGGTCGGCTTTCCCATCGACGCGCTATCAACAAGCGCAAAGGATACGGGAACGAGGAACAATGACAGACTCTAATCCAAGAAAGAAAAAGCCCATCGCGGCGAAAATCGTCAAGCACGCCCATCGTCGGTGCTTCCAAGAATACGTCCGCACCAAAGGGCGTGATAAATCCACCATCGCCTACGTGTACTTGAGCATGTACCTTCGCTCTGGCAAGGGGAATGTCTTCGAGCTAGAAGAGGGTCTTTTCCTCGGCGATCTCGGCATCGGAAAGAACGCCCTACGTTCTGCTCGCGCAGAATTGGTCAAAGACGGTTGGCTGAGCAAAGAACCACAGAAAATCGACCCTCTTACAGGGAAGTGGGGCACGACCCAGTGGATCGTCAACGAGGAAAGCGTAGCCGTAGCCTCCTCAGAGGGCGTCGGTACCGACGCCCCTTTAACGGGCGACCGTTCAACCGACGACGGTTCAGCGGGCGACCGTTCAGAGGGCGACACTGTAGTATTACATTCCCAGTACGCTAACGCTTCTACATATCCTCAGTCGGCTACGCCTCCCTCGGACTGTACCCCTAAAGGGTTTACATCTTCTGTTTCAAGTAAGCAAGTGAGTGAGCGTACCAGTTCAAATCTTGAAGAAAAAGAAACCCAAAGCGTTCATGGCATGAAAGCAGAACAAGATCAAAACCAACACCAGTTGGAACCGCTGGAGATGTCCTCTGGGTCTATCTGCGACACGGACATGGTGTACGAACAGATTGGGCGTTGTTTCCCGATATACCGTTCCCCAAGTGATCCCCTAGCCCGGCTACGGGACGAGAAGATGATGCAGGAGATCATCTGCTTGTGTGATGAGTTTTGCTGCTTTCCGTGGCAAGTCTTGGAATACGCCCGAACCCACAAGCGCGACACCCCGAAGCTGGTGCCGCGCTCCATCCAGCAGCTATGGAATGCTCTCTGCGACAAAGAAGCGTCCACGACTAATGGGCTGCTGATCCAGTTCAAGGAGGACGATCCTAAGACGTGTGGCTTCTGCGCCAAGGAACTCAACGCCCGACCGTGCGACCACTGCCACGGCACTACGTGGGGCAAGCCCGTGGTCATTGCCAACGGGAATCGCTACGACGGTACCTTCTGCCAAGAGTGCAGCAAGCTGCCTGAGTATCGTCGTGGCACGAGCCGTAGCAACGAGAACTACCTGACTGCGGAGGTGACGCGGATATGAAACCTAAAGACCCTCACTCGCGCAACGACGCCTCCACCGTGTATTCCTTGCCGTCCTTTTCCTCAATGTGGACGGTCACACTGCCGCCCCGCGAGAGTTGCTCATAGAGGTCGGCAACAACCTGCCGCGCCGCCTCTTCGGGCGACGCATTGAACGCATGACAGCCCCAGAGAACCTGTACCGTCAGCATGGTGCTCTTCTTTTCGACAGCTTCGGACTGTGCGGGTTTCTGGTCTGATCGCTCTGTCACATTCTTCTCCAGAAGTGCGAAAGCATCGTGGCGCTTCGCTACTAAAGGAGTCCGTAGTGGCTATGTGCGAAAGGGCGTCCGAGCGCCTGCGATCACGAGAGGTGAAGTATGTCCCAACGAGTGGCAATCCCAACCAGACTTTCCGTTTCATCGCCGCTCGCCGTGACGAGGACAGCCTCCAGCAAAGCCTGCTTCGCGAACAGGGCAGTCACATCGTCCACTCGCATATCATTCCGCACGAATTGATGGTTCTTGCGCTCTTCCTCATTCTGGAGCACCTGCGAAACGGGGATGTCGTCCAGGACTAAGGGGAAAACAGATTGGGAGACGCGCCGAGCCAGCCATCGCGTGACGCCGTTTTCCGTGAGCAAGCCTCGAAACCGCTTGTCGTCATAGACTGGAAACTGCGAGTAATCCCTCTCCTCAATCATCTTGAGCACGCGGCTCAAAGTATCGTGGATTGAAACTATCTCAACTGTCCGCTGAAAGGTCGGCACGGCGCGAGGTGGATTCATCAGCCGTTCTTTGCAATGCTTTAGCCCCTCAGCAACCGCATGTGTGGGGATGACCACATGCCGATGCAGGTCGGTTCTTTCGTGAACGATGAGATTGCGAATCTTGGCAATCGTTATGAGAAACCCGGCATCAGCCCAGCCGACATCGTTACCTTTCCAAGGTACTTATCGTCAATGTCGTCTCGGCACCAACAACATTGGGACAGCTACAGGGTGCGGGGCGAGTCGAAGATGGAAATGAACTATGGTCTCCGAGGAGTGTGGGGCGAGTGGACAGAAGGAGTGTCGGTTTACGACGCACTGCTAGCGGAAATTTTCCACATCAATCAGATGTGCCGACTCATTGGCGTCCCTGATCTCTTCCGCCGCGACTACTCGCCACAGACTCGTAGTGAGAATGACGACTCTCCACTGGATGAGCCTAAGGGATTCGGCTTGTTGATGGTGCCGACCAAGAAGCACTTTCTTGAGTTCGCTCAGGTTCTTGACAAAATTATTGCGGAAAACCTCAACCTAGATTTCTTCGCTGCCCAACACCTCGAACTGGAAGAGAAGACGACGAGGCGCAACGGAGATGTGCTGGTAACTCAAAAAGGGACTTTGCGGCTGCTACAGGACTGGCTAACAAAGTACATTCGGATCGAAGGTGAAAACGGCTCGGCGATAATCGTCGCACCTCTCAAGGAAGTGCGGAAGCTGCGCCAGAGTCCTGCACACAAATTTGTTGACGATGAGTTTTCGATTCAGTATCAGGATAAGAAACAGAAACTCATTGCTGACGTGTATCGGTCAGTCTCAAACATCAGAAGGTTCTTCCAAACCCATCCCAAGACTAGCAGCTATAGATTTCCTGACCACATCAAGCCAGAAAACCTAGTCGTATTCTGATTTTTTGCGTGCCTATCAGTTCACAAGATGTTCGTGTCAGTGACCAGCGAACGGCGGATTTCCGGTTCGCTTTACCGCGTCTTGAAATAGTCCTTTCTGCCAAACCACTCGCCTTTCTGAATTGATTCCTTGGCTATGTGGTCACTCATACGCCGTAGAGCAGCATGCAGCAAATCGAAGTTGAGGGCGAAGCCTAGCTTGCCCTCGTACACGGTCTCATCGAACGACAACGTACCAGTGCCCAGCCCATGCACCGCGCTGTTTCGCATGACCTCGTAGCAAATTGCACCGACCGAAGACCGCCAGAGTCTCGCGATAAGGGCATCCTGATGCTGTTGTGGTATAGCTGAGGCGCGAATCTGGGCTGCCACCTCGGATTCGTCGAGCAATTCCCCAGCCTTTGTCTTTACGAGGGACTCGATGGCAGGTTTTACCCCCTGCCAGTGTTTATCGTTGCTGGGATCGAGCAACATTTTCGCATGCAGCTTTGCGAAGATGGGATTGCCGCTGAGTTCTCTTAGTGCTTTGCAAAAGTTCTCTTTGACAGCCTCGCCGCCGTAGTAGTTCGATGCGAGACCGTCTACGTAGACCAAGGACAGTATCAGTGCTTCGTCTCGGTGCTCCGGGCTGGCATTGAGCTTCGCGAGATTTTCAATCCGCTGGGCTAATTTCTCAAAATAGGCTTTGATAAAAACAACTTTGTCAGGGTCAGGCATTGTAGTTTTCGCGTCGTTGGCTTCGATCTTTCGGGCTGGAGTCTGCTGGGCGCTCTGCGGTGATGGCATCGCCTTCTGCTTGCCCGCCTCTTCGATCACCAATTTTAGCCAATCATCTAGCTCCTTCGGGACGTCAGCAGAATGCTCCAAACGCTTCAGAACTTTGCGGTGAGTTCTTCGTCCGAGACCTCGTGCAAGTTCCAGAACAGCATCCTTCAACGCCTTATTGGTCTGGTCAAGCAAGGGCTTCTGGAGTCGAAACCAGACCACCGCACTCTCAGGACTTTGAGCCGCCACTGAGTTCATAAACGTGAGCAGTGGGCGTACTAGGTCTTTCGAACGCAACCGGAACCCCAGAACGGGGTCGAGCGAAGCAAGCGTCGTCACGCTCTGGTTGTAACGCTTGTGCAGTTCGGCAGGGTCGGGGAGAATTAGCTGCTCAAAAACAACCCAAACTTGAGCCTTCGCTTGAGGCGGGATCGCAACCAACGATCCGAGTTTCTCCAACACAAAGTTCAACGCATGGAAATGGTGCTCGATGTCCCATAAGTCCGTCAGCGCGAGCGAAATCGCTCTACGGCGCTCTCGGCGATCTGCCAGCGAGTGGCTGGTCTCTTGGAGAAGCCAGCCGATTACGATTCCTAGCCAACCGATGAAGAGACCGACGACGTACTTAAAGCCGTCGCTATGGAGGAACACCATAAAAGTCCTTTCGCTAAGTTCGAGTATGGTTTCAGTTTATAACTGGACACGCTAGGCGACCGCATGAGGGGCTTGCAAATCTCGACACACGGGCGTGTGCTCAGGCTAACGCCGTGTCTTCGCAAACGGCGACGTGAAGGATCGGCGGACAAGCGCCAATTGACCACCCGCACCCGAAAGGGTACGCTTCATCTTCCTCCTTAGAATCTTAAGATTACAATTGCCAGAATGGCTATAGCCACCAAGACCGCAACACGTAAACCCCGCAAAAAGAAAGCTGAAGAGCAGCAGGTTTCCACCATTGCCCTGCCCGCCCTCGCCGACGAGCATCTGGACGTGCCGACTCTCGAAACGTGGCTCTGGGACGCTGCCTGCGCGATCCGTGGGGCTGCGGACGCACCCAAGTTCAAGGATTTCATCCTGCCGCTGGTGTTTTTCAAGCGCCTGTCCGATGTGTTCGATGACGAGTTTGCGGCTCAGATCAGGGAGTTCGGCGACGAGGATGTTGCCCGCGAGGTCATACGAGCCGACCACGAAGACGCGCTCAAGAACAACCGCAAACCTATCGTCCGTTTTTTCATTCCCCACGAATACCGCTGGGATGCAATTCGAAACCACGCGGCGGACGGCACGCTGGGGCAGTTCGTGACCGATGCCATGCGCGAGGTCGCCAAGCTCAACCCAGAACTCCTTGGCGTGCTGGACATCAAGGATTACAACGAGAGACAGAGCGGACAGAGGACACTCGATGATGACCGCCTTGCCGCGCTCATCGTATTTATTGGGCAGGATTCGGATTTTTTGGGCAAACCGCGCCCGACACAGACTCAAATGAACCCCAGTTCTTTCTCGCAAACTAGATAGTCGGCAGGCAGAGGGTTTGTGGAAAAATCAGTTGTCTTCGGTTAGGATCTGATTCATCGTTGTGCTTCTTAAGACAAGAGCTTGGTGCAAAATATGAAGATGACGCCTTCACTGGTTGGCGTGATAGTAGTAGTGGCTCTAGTGTTGGTTTTCGCGTTCAAGTTCTGGGGGCAAGGCGGGATTCTCCCGCCGCATGAATTTGCATACGGCACAGCCCTGCGAAATTCTGACGCGATCCCCGAGCGAATAGACCAGTTTCTTTCACTGGAGGCTTTAGACCCCGGACAGGTTCAAATCCAAACCTTCGTCGGCAATAACAACGCAAAGAACCTCAGTCCATTGATCAGCTACATCTCATCTCAGCGCGGTCACGACTTTGGTGCGTTGGTAGCCGCGTTGAAAGAAGTAGATCAACTGCCAGACCAAAAAGAGAAGGCGATTCGGCTCGTCAAAACACTCGCCCCCTACAAGGAAGCTCTAAGGAACAAAGCGCAACAGGACTCAGTCATCGTTTTTGTTTACTACGCTCTGAGACAGCCATCGGAACTTTCCCCAGAAGCAAAGGGGGAGATCAGCAGCCTAGTGCGGCAACTTGATACGGTGGCGCAAGCGAGCAAGTTTGATTCTGGTACCTGCCCTAGTAACTACCTCAGAGGCAATGTAAACGTCTATCCGCTGGCTCTCGACAACACGTCTTGGCACGACACTGTTGAATTCAAATCTCCGAAGGATGCGCCAGTGTTGGAAATCAGGTTCATGGGACTAAAGGGCATATTCAGATACCTGCTGGATCAAATGACCGCGAAAACCGGCGCAGCATTCGTTCATGTAGATGGTGAGTCCCTGTAAAGCTATTCTGTCCGCTTCCTCTAATCGTTTGTAGTCGCTGGTACCGGCGTTCCGCTAGGCTCCCGCACGATCAAGGTATTCCAGCAACGCTTGCTGAAGGACGTCTTGGGTCGTTCTCCGCTCGGTAGCCCGAAACGTGCTCAGCCGGACGTATAGTTCGTTGTCAATCTTGACGGTGAGCGCCACGGGCTTTTCCGGTGCGGTGCTCTCGCCCCGCTTTGCACCCCCGCGCTTGCCCGCACCACGGCTTGCGGTTTTGCTTCCCATAGGCTCACCTCGGAGAAACCGCAGTATACTCGCAACTCCGTAGCTACGTAAGTGAGGGAGCTGCGGGTCGTGCCTCAATTTCCAGTTTTCGCGGTACACTTTGTGCGCCCATGAAATGGCTACTTCTCGCAGTCCTCATCTTTGCCCAACAGCCAGCGAAAGCTCCAAAAAGCTCACGGGCTACCGAATCCGACAATGCGAGCGCATCCCGCACGCAGAAGACTAACGCGAACCAACAGCAAGCCGCTCAAGCCGAACCTGAAAACCATAGCGATGCCCCAGCAGCCAGCAACCAAACAGCAACAGGTTCCCAGAAGGTATCTGAGCAAGACCGCGCAACTCAGAGGAAATTGATTTGGTTTACAGGGGTGCTCGCTGGAGTTGGGGTCTTGCAACTCTTCGTGATGTTCCTCACATGGTTGGTGTATCGCCGCCAAGCCACGATCATGACAAGGCAGACGGAAACAACCAGAGACACGGAACGCGCTTGGGTTATTGCCAATCCGGTTGACATCGCTCCCGTCATCGGTTTTGTTCCATCGGAAGGAGCAGGAAATCTGGAGTTGCATCTTGTCGGTGTCGGTCAGCGAAATGTAGTTTCTTTTTCGTTCAAGAGCACTGGCAACACTCCGGCACGCCTTGTGGAAATGGCGACCTTCTACCGGAAAGTTGATAGGCTCGAAGATATTCCCAAGGAGCCTAATTACGGAGAACGGGTGCCGCTCAACGACCTGCCCCTTGTAACCGGAGATTCGATAGGAGTTGTGCAATTTTTGGAGCCAAGTCCCATCCTGCCAAAAGGCGAAGCAGATGCTGTCTGGCGACAGGAAGCCTTTCTGTACGCCTTCGGAATTGTGGTCTACCGAGACGTTTACAGCCGACTTCATGAAACTAGATTCGGCTTTCAGTACCACTTCCCTCTCGGAGGAGACCCAAGAGAGAAGGGCTTTCGCAGAGAACTCATGCCTCCCGCCTATAACCGCGCAACATAGCGACAAGAGTGCAAATTAGCACTGTACCGAACGGCGACTGCGCCCGAACCTAGCTCCCCGATCCGGTCGGGATGACCGAGGTCGTTCCACAAACGGCTGCCGAAATCCACACCCCACCCTGCCGAATAATCAACAACTTAGCCGGGCGTCTGTCCTCATCCCAAAAACGACCGTTTTCGGCACGACCGTGCCATTACGTATCTACGTACATACGCATACAATGAAGCTGTGAAGGTAGCCATCTACTGCCGGGTGAGCACACGTGACAAAGGGCAGGAAACTGCGAATCAGCGGCTTCAGCTAGAGCGGTTCGCCCGGAAACAGGGATGGAAGGTGGTGAAGGTCTATGAGGATCGGGCGTCGGGCAAGCGCGGAGAGAGCGGACGTGAAGCCTTCAAGCAGATGTTTGCAACCGCCGCACGCCGCGAGTGGGATTGCCTACTTTTCTGGAGTCTCGATAGATTTTCCAGAGAGGGAGCCTTTCCGACCCTGCGGTACCTGACTCGGCTGAGTGAGCTAGGTATCTCATACCGCTCGTACACGGAAGAGTACATCAATTCCACGGGAATCTTCGGGGACGTGATCGTCAGTCTGCTAGCAACGCTCGCTAAGCAAGAAACCATTCGCCTGTCGGAGCGCACCATCGCAGGACTCGAACGCGCTCGCGCACAGGGACGAGTCGGCGGACGTCCCCGGATCGAGTGCGACTGGGAGAGGATTCTGAAGCTGCATGCTGCGGGGAAGAGCCTCGGCGCGATTGCAAAACAGTTGGGGATGAGTAAGACCACGGTACACCGGGTCATCAAAGGTGCCCGCTGAATCTCATCACACTGATCCTCGCCAAAGACGTTGAAATCAGCACGAAGAAGGAGATTACCAAGATGGGCTTCCTGATCGAACTGCTGTGCGCCAATTTGTTTGTACTGTTCGCTCCGTTTCTCCTGCTGGCGGCGGCGTTGTGGGGCACTGCTGACGAGCAAGAGTTCATCCGGGTCGCTTTCTGGATCGCGTTCCCGTTCACGGTGTGGATGTGGTACTTGATCCTGCGAATTTGGAGGAGGGTACATGCAGATCAACAACAATCGCGGTGAAAAGATCGGGCGGCTGGACATCAGCTTCTCGAAAGATTCTGTGGTGAGCGTTCACGAACTCAACGACGTTACGACCATCGTCACCAGAGATCGGAACACCGGAAAGGTGACCACAAACACTCTGATCGGCGAAAGCCCATTCGGCAAATGACACCACAGCGATACGCCGAGTACCTGCGGGACTGTATTGCGCCGGACGAAGCCGACCTCGATGCCCGTCAAGAGGAGCTTCTGCGACAGATCGAGTTCGTCGCGGAGATGCGGAGGATGTGGAATGGCGCACCGGAGGCGTGACCGAAGTTTTGAAGACATCTGTCAGCTTGCCGCGTTCCGCGTCGGAATTGTGCTGCGCACGGTCGAAGCGTTGGTGCCCGACGCTACTCCCCGGCAGAAGAAGCGGATCGCCAACCGTATCTTGACGTTGTGTGACGGCAAGGATCGCACGGTGAAGATCACGCAGGCACAGGCGCAGGACTTGATCCTTCCCCACATGCAGTGCATCGCGAAAGAGTGTCCTGCATGTTTCTTTTGGGAACCGATTGCCCGCAGTCTAAATCTGTTCTTCAACGAGGGGGAGTAATGGAGATAGGACTCTTCGATGATGTGAAAGTTGTCCGCAAAAGTGACGAAGCTCAGCTTGCAGAATTGGAGTTTTCCGAGGCGCAAGAAGAGTTCTGTTCAGCCGCATGTCGTTGGCACGACACCAAGCAGCAGGACTCTATGGAGAAGATGACCGAGGCTGAGGTGCGACTGCTAAACGTTTTCATGGCAGGCTCAGACAAGCCCATCATGCTCCGGGCTTGGGCTGCGTATCGCCGCAGGCTGCTGTACCACCACCGGAAGGAAGGCTAGTGTGCGCCAGTTTCGTAGCCGTCGTCCCCTGCGGACGCGACTTCGGTGTCGGTGATTTCCACGTCGTGCATGCCGGACAGAATCGCTTGCTCAACGTCCTCATCTGTTGCCTTTAGGTTTTCCAAAACCTTTGTCTCAAGCTCAACAGAAAGAGTCCCGGTCACCTCAATCGGGTACGTCTCGTCGGCATCGAAATAGTGTTCGTTGCGTTCACTGATGCTAATTTGTGCCTGCTTCTTTTCGCCGAGAGTGAAATAATCGCCCTTATAGATTGCGTAATTTAGTTCGCAGTCCACTGTTGTGGTAAACGGTATCCCGATTTCGCTGCCGCCGTAGAACTCGACGTTATCAAAATCGAATGTTAGGTCTTCCGGACTGTCCACCCCGATAATCACCCCCTCGCCGTTGTCATCCGGGATGCTGGAATCGTGAACCGTCCGATTAGAAATGGCGTTCACAATATCACCCTCCAACATCTCCCGTAGCGCACTCTCGTTCTTGGGGAGAATCCGCTTCGCACGGGCGATATTCCGCGCCACAGCCTCAGTGGTTAGTTCTTCAATCGCTTTCTGGAATTCCGGGCTTTCGACAAATTCATCGAGGGTACGATGGGCGGTCACGTTGCTCAGTGTTTTCGCTGCTTTGAATAGTTGCCCATCATTTGCGATGAAATAAACGTGTTTCTTCTTGTCGGCGAGGTCGAGAACGGTTTGCCAAATGAAGCTATCTGGAATGTCTTCCCTGTGCTTTACCGAACTGAACGGCACTTTGCCCGCAAAGTAATCGTTCATTACGCTCTCGGCGTGTTCAGGTTTTATCTTGCTGGGGAAGGCTTTGCATCTCTTCGCCCATTTTGTGAACTCCTCGGTGGTCAGTGCGCCAGCCTTTGGCAAAATCTTCTCCGCAGCTTTGATTACTTCTTCAGAGAATTTTGCCAGCCGTTCGTCCCCTGACCGCCTCGTGATCGACTTCGCGGCGGTAATGATCTTTCTGATGTCATCCTCAACTGCAATCTTTTGCTGGGATACAAACTCACCCTTCACATACGCCGGAACGTACAGCACGATTTTCCCGCCCTCGCAGAGGCGAGTGAGCGCTCGAAAGGCGGCTTTTCCGCGCTTAGGATCATTTCGGTAAATGGACGTGTCGATGATTACGTGGAGCATGTGGGAACGTCAAAAACACTTCCGTGCGAAATCCTATCATTACCTTGCTTGCACGGGTTCGCTTTCTACTGCGAGTACGCCGAGGAGTTAAGCTACACTCTTGTATCCAAGCCAATGACGAGCTTCGAAAAAACTGCGACGTGGATAACCTTTCGGCGTTGGATTCAAATCGTCCTGCTGGGGATGGTCGCAGCTTGGTGGGCGTTGTGGGATTTACGTGGAGAGTCGATTGTTTCGAGGCTGGCGCTTCATCTACGTTGGATTGACGCCACGTTGCTAAAGATCGCCCTTTTCTGGGTGATACCAATCGGAATAGTTGTCGTTGTCCAGTCGATTTGCTACAGCCTAGATAGAGCTTTCATGGAACGGCGATGGACAGCAAGCGATGTGCTGCGGCTGGTGCTTTGGCGGACGGTCTCGCCATCCGTTGCTCTTCTGCTTGTCGCCGTTGGGTTCGACGCAATTTACGACCGAAGGTTAGTCGGTGTCTTGTGGCTCGTTGCCGCAGCGATAGCTGCCATTGTTGGAACGGTGCGTCTCAGGTCGGCTGAGGGCATGAAGCTGCAACGGGTGAAGTCTGGTGAACTCTACAAGCGGGCGTTTGTTATCGCGAAGAATATGCAGACGCACCTAAAACGAGTGTACGTTGTCCCGGCTGGCAGAGGGCACCTGACGAACGCTTACGGACTCTCAGAGAGCATCGCGGTGACCGACAATTACGGCAAGTTTCTCACCAGCGCTCAACTCGATTTTGTGATTGGACATGAACTGGGGCATGTGAAGAAGAAGCACGGTCGCAAGAAGCTCCTGATAGTGACCGTCGTGTATGCAATCCTTGCGGTGACCTGCTTCTTCCTGTCTCCAGCTTTGACTCCAGTCCGACCTCTTCTCGACATCTGCGTCATATTCGCACCGACTCTTGGGTTTTACTTTCTCTCGCGTCGTTTTGAATACGCTGCCGACAGAGCGAGCGTTGAGTTCACGCAAGACCCGAAAGCGGCGATTCACGCCCTTGCCAATCTGTATCGCTTTACTCAGGCACCGACGTACTGCGACCGAGTGACAGAACTATTCATGACACATCCCGGTTTTGTGCGCCGGGCTTGGGCAATCGGTCAAATCGGTCGAATGCCTGCTGAGCGACTATCTGAGATCATCGACGAGTCCCAAGTGCGCGAAGTTGTTCGGACATAGCTGTGGAGGTCGCGACTCGTCGCGCTCTACCGTATTTCCGATTTGAGAAGACGGACGGCTACGCGGATGGCTGGTAGCCGCCTTCGGGCGGACACAGTGGAATCATTGGCTTACGACGCTTAACTAACAGAATGTAGCGAAACGCCAGACAGGGCGGCTTTGGTGCGCTGCAAGCCCCCGCAACCATTTACGGATTTGAGGGACTACCGGCGTCGTCCCCAATTCCAAAATCACTGGATCGCGGCTGTTTCGGGCCTCAAATTCTTCAGGGAAACTTCCTTCGCCCTATCCTTGCAGTTGCTTTTTGATCGCGGGTGGCAAAACAAGATCTGCTACCCGGCTATTGGCTCGGCACTTGGTCTTTTCAAACGCTGAGCCGTATGTATTCACGGTCGTCTTGATGTCGGGACTCTCAACAGCGTGAGCAATGCACTGAAGCTGTTGCCCCGAAGAGAAGAAGCTAAGGCGAACTGGACGGCAATGCGATATTTCGGACTACCTGCACCGCGCTCCAAGGTGCTCCTTTCGCAGGTATTCTCGGTCCTGAAACAGCAAGAGGGGCCGCGGTCAATGCCTCTGAGGTGCGCAGAATCAATCTATAGAACCTTCGGACAAAACCCTCTCATGGGCCTTGACGGCCAACCCTTGCTCCGAGTTGGGCATGTCAATCCCTTAGCTCCCGTTTAAACCGATTTGCGCCTAGATTTGGCGAAAGCAAGAACGCTAAAGGAGAAACGACTCCATACGCATGAATAGCGGGCCAGTATGCACGCAATTAAGAGTAGTGGCTAGGGATGCTTCCCCTGCTCAAATCAACCGGCTTAACACACAGTATTTCGAACACCCAAAAACAATATGGATGGTCGCTAATGGTCTAGGTTTTGCGGTAATTACAGTTTTACTTTACCGGCCGAAAATGTCTTTCCTGCTGTTTTGCCTTTTCATTCTCTAGATATGCCGCGCGCACAGACTCCTGTTCGGAAACCTCTGCTATCGGCACATCCCACCAGGACTCATATCCGGGTATGCGGTCATGGTAATCGGTCTCCACAACGATCACCGATGTCTTCTTTTGGTTCCTAGAGTGCCGGATCGCTTCTCCCAATTCGTCGATCGTCTTTACAGCGACGGAATGCGCTCCCAAACTGGCGGCGTTGGCGGCAAAATCAATTGGAATATTGGCTCCAGTGAGACTTCTGCCTTCACGATAACGGTATTCTGTTCCGAAGCCGCCGCTTCCGCATGCACGGCTTAGTCCGCCAATGCTGGAGAAACCATGATTGTCCAACAGGATGATGTTGATCTTAATGTGCTCTTGGAGCGCGGTCACGATTTCCTGTGCCATCATCAAATAAGAACCGTCGCCGACCAATACGTAAACTTCACGACTCGGGTCGGCCATCTTGACGCCGAGCCCACCGGCGATTTCGTATCCCATGCAGGAGTAGCCGTACTCCATGTGATACCCCTTGGGATCGCGAGTGCGCCACAATTTGTGGAGGTCTCCAGGCAAGCTTCCAGCCGCATTGACAATTACATCTTTCGGGCCAAGAGTTGAGTTCAGCAGCCCAATGACTTCTCCTTGGCTTAGCGGCGGGCCGATATGCCGGCTGTAGATACGATCGACTTCTGTGTCCCACTCGGCGCGTAGCCGTGCGATTTCACCCGCATAGTTGTCGTGAACCCTATGCACCCCGAGAGCACGGCTCAGTTCTTCGATGATCACGCGAGCATCACCGACCAGCGGCAGCGCTGACTGCTTGGAGGCATCGAACTCCGTGACATTGATGTTGATAAAACGGACTGCCGGATTCCGAAAAGCTGTCACCGAGGAGGTCGTGAAATCGCTGTAGCGTGTACCGATTCCGATGATCAAATCTGCTTGCCCGGCCAATCGATTGGCGGCGGACGTGCCGGTTACTCCGATCGCGCCGACGCATTGGTGGTGATCAAAAGCCAGCGCTCCCTTCCCCGCTTGCGTTTCTGCGACTGGAATTCCGGTTTGAGTGGCGAAACTCGAAAGAACCTCCGTCGCAGCGGAATAAATGACTCCGCCTCCGGCGATGATTAACGGTTGCTTGGCGACTCTAATGCGTTCCACTGTTCGAGCCAGCAATTGCTCATCCGGCCTTGCGCGAGGCACGGACCACGTGCGCGGCTCGAAAAACTCGTCGGGAAAATCGAAAGCCTGCGCCTGCACATCCTCAGGGAGCGCCAGAGTTACCGCGCCCGTTTCGGCCGGTGAAGTGAGCACGCGCAATGCTTCAGGGAGTGCCGTCAGAATCTGTTCAGGCCTCTGAATTCGATCCCAGTATCGAGAAACTGGGCGAAAACAATCATTCACCGATATATCTTGCGTTGAAAGTGATTCTAATTGCTGTAACACAGGCGCCACATTACGACGTGCAAAAATATCTCCGGGCAGCAGCAGCACTGGCAGACGGTTAATGGTCGCTCCCGCGGCCCCGGTCAGCATGTTCGTAGCACCGGGCCCTATTGAAGTCGTGCAGGCCAGAGTACGCAGCCGATTACTCATTTTGGCGAAAGCTGCCGCGGTGTGAACCATCGCTTGCTCATTGCGGCATAGGTAGTAAGGGAAGTCGGGGTTTTGTTGCAAAGCTTGACCGATTCCAGCGACGTTGCCGTGGCCAAAAATACCGAAGCATCCCGCGAAAAATGGGTGCTCCTGCCGGTCTCGGGCTACATGTTGCACTTTGAGGAAGCGAATAATTGCCTGGGCGGTGGTGAGTCGTTGCGACATTTCTCTGCTAGCCTCTGTAGTTCTGGTAGGAATTCTCAGGCTCGAACTAACCTAAGACCCATCTGGCCGTGAAATAACCGCTTTGATCCTAAACTGCCCAAGGATCAATGACTACCTTCATCGAGTCTGGTTCGATTGATTTCTTGACGGCCGCATCAACATCTCGAAGTCCGAAATGATGGGTCACGAAATCTCCCAAAGGATAATGCTGCATATAGCGAACCATTTGTCGCATGCCAGGCCCGTAGGCTGCAGGCTCATCTCCGCCGACCCCGATAATTCGGACGCTGTTGGTGCAGAGATGGCGATTCGGGTTGATTGAGACATCACCGAGATCGGAAAAATTCCCGGCCTCAAGCAACAAGCCTCCCATACGCAACATTTCCAGAGCTTCGGGAATAACCTGAGGCACACCTGCGGTCTCGATAACCACATCCGCGCCGCGACCATGAGTTAGTTCACGGACAAGCGCGAGTCGTTCCGCTTGAGTGGAATTCGTCGCATTCAACGAATGATCAGCACCCAGCCTGCGAGCTAGGGTCAGCCGGTAGTCTGAAAGATCTACTGCGATAATGGTGCCCGCCCCGAGCATCCGGGCTTTCATCAGGAAGCACATGCCGAGCGGCCCGACACCAAACACGACGACTGTATCGTCGAAGCGGAACGACTCGTTGGGAAAGGCAGAGATCTGCTTGGCGCGATCAAGTCCCACGGTCACCGCCATGATCTCCGCAAGCACAGCTATTTCGGATGACAAGTCGTCGGGCACGCGCACCACAAAACTTTTCGGTAGAACGTAGAGATACTGAGACCAGCCTCCAAAAAGGTGTGGGGCATTCTTCGAGCTGATGTTATTGCCGTAATCGACAGTTTTCGGACAGAAGTAATACGGAAAGTCGTGACGGCAGTAGTAGCATTCGCCGCAGCTAATATTTGGACCCACGACAACGCGATCGCCGACCTTTACGGGAACTCCTTCAAAATCGGTGTAGTTTTGATTGCCTCCAATAGCCGCGATCGTTCCAACATTCTCGTGGCCTTGAATGATGGGGAACGGAATCTGTTTTGGATTGCCCGATCCTGCGTACTGCGTAGTAAACCCCTGGTAAGTATGCTTGTCGGTTCCACAGATTCCGGAGACGTGCATTTTCACCAAAAGGCAGCCGGGCTCAGGTTCGGGCAGCGGATACTCGCGCAATTCGTATTTCCCGGGTTCAACCAGGGTTGCGGCTAGGACTATTTCAGAGGCCATCTCATTCGGCTTTCGGCGTGCTTGTTCGCGATTAGCATTTCACGCTCAGCAGCTCAATAAATTGTAATCACCCTCCCACGGCGTTATATTCCGGTTGTGCAATCGCCAGTCTCCGGCGCGCGCTGGAAACCCACATCGATGCCTCAGGGGACAAAATGAGCAAGCTATTTTGTTCCTGACGCAGGCAGCTATCGCCGGCATTTATGAAACACATTCCGCAAACGATTTACTTGACAAGAACGAAAGTGCGGACCACTATAAGCGCTTAGCTGTTTAGGTGCAAGCGCGATGTTCCGGTTGGCGCTTTTAATATAGCTGTCGCGGTCCTGGCCACTGCATTTCTTCTCGATCATCGGTTCGGCAACGCGGCCCAGGCGTCGAAATCATCCTTATGATGAGGTGGTATGGCGGAAAAATACGGCGAGACAAAAACGGTGCCTCTGGTAAGCGATGAGCAGGTCCTCGAACGCTTCGGGTACCGGCAGGAACTAAAACGCTCGCTGGGATACTTTTCAGCCTTCGCGCTGAGCTTTTCGGTCATCTCCGTCACTACAGGGCTGTTCGCAAATTATGGCTCCGGCCTGCAAATTGGCGGCCCGGCATTTATCTGGACGTGGCTCATTGTTGGCGCAGGGCAACTGCTGGTCGCTCTGGTATTCGCACAACTGGCGCGGCAAATCCCGCTTTCCGGCTATGCCTATCAGTGGACTCGTCAACTCGCCGGAGACCGGCTGGCTTGGTGGGCAGGCTGGATCATGATTGTACAATTCATCGCTGGCATGTCTGGCGTTTGTTATGCAATGGCGAACTACCTCATTCCTTACCTGGGTCTCGCGGACAAGAACAGAAACGTGGTTGCAGTTACCGTCGCCATTCTTATCGCGATTTCGTTGATTAATCATTTCGGTATTCGGCTGTCGAGTCTTGTGAACGATTTCTCGGTGGGAGCGGAAATTCTCGGCACGGTAGCGATTGGGCTGCTGTTGTTGGCGGTCGCCTTGATTCGAAAAACTCACCCTATAGGTTTTCTCCTTAGCCATGCTGCGCAACCTTCGGGACTTGCCTACTTGCCGGCGTTCGCCTCCTCCGCGCTGATGAGCGCGTGGACGATCGGCGGCTTCGAGGCAGCCGCGAATGTCGCCGAGGAAACCCACATGCCGCAAACGCGCGTGCCCACGGCAATTGTGCTTTCCGAAGTGGCTTCAGTGTTACTCGGATTTCCAGTTCTGATTGGTTTCACGCTGGCCATTCCTTCGTTGGCCGTTGCCAGCCAGCACTCCACACCCCTGCTTTACATCATGCAGCATTACTTCCCGCCGTACGTAACGGATGTGGCAATGCTGCTGGTTTTCATTTCGATCTTTGCCTGTGCGCTCGCGAATGTCACAACTCTCACCCGCATGGTCTGGGCCATGGCGCGGGACGGACAGCTGCCTGCGTCGCGGTGGCTGGCTCGGGTCAGCGTACACAAAGTTCCCGCAAACGCGATTTGGACCATGGCCGTGGTCGCTGCCGCTTTCACTTGCTGGGCGAAAGTTGAAGTGGTGATTACCGGAGTCTGCACTCTCTTGATGTACGTTGTCTACGGCATTGTCGTAGGCGCCGCGTTGTGGGGAGCCAGCAGAAAGTCGCAGTCAAATAACGTCGGGGAGCCGCTACTGGGTATTGCGCCCGGGATGGCTCAAATCGCGGGCCCGCGCCGGTTGCAGGTCTCACGAACCCTCTGTGTTGCTGCACTGGTTTGGATTTTATTTCTGCTGGCGATCATTAGTATTCCAAGATCCGCCTGGGTCAATTCGATCGCCAGCCTCGCGGCTCTCGGTGTAGGCGCGTGCTGGTATTTCTGGGGGCGGCCGTCAAAGCCCGCAGATGTCGCGGGTCTTGGCGCAGAGCACGGTTCAGGCACTCTTGTCCACGGCACACGCGACGGAATTTAGACACGACCTCTGCGCAGCCACGGCGATCTCGACGGCTCGCAGGCCGTCCGTGCCGGTCACTCGTGGAGCTCGGTCATTCAGCATGTTGTCTACGAAATCTCGCATCTCAGCAAGATAAGCGTCGGCAAATCGTGTGAGAAAATGGTCCGCCAGATCGCAGCTGCCCCCTTCGGTTTTCAGAAAAATCGCCGGAGTTTGGCGTAAACCTCCCACTAAAACGGAGCCCTTCGAGCCGATTATTTCCGTTCGCACATCGTACCCGTACAGGCATTGGGCGTAGGATTCGACATTACCGATGGCGCCGTGGTCATATTTGAGATTTACAACTCCGGCCACAATATCTCCATGCTGTTCGACTTCCGGACGTATAGCGACGGTCATGTAGGCCTGCACCTGTGAGACTTCGTCCTGCATAAGCCACCGCGCCAGATCAAAATCATGAATGGATGATGCGAAGAACAGCATTCCGTTCAGTCTAGATTTGTAATATCCAATCGGTGGGGCATCCTTATCGCGTCCAATGGATTTGAAAATAACCGGTTCGCCAATCTCGCCGGCTTCGATCCGCTTTTTTGCGGCGGCATAAGCCGGGTCATAGCGCCGCATAAATCCGACTTGTAGACGCACGCCCGCCTTCTCGGCCGCGTTCATCGCAGAATACGCGTCCTCCGAATTGAGGGCCAATGGCTTCTCACAGAGAATGTCTTTGCCGGCGGCGGCGGCAGCGCGTACCGCGTCGGCGTGAAACTTGTCCGGAGTGGCAATCACGATACAACGAATGTCTTTACGTTCGAGCATGGCATCGAGACTGGAATAGGAGTGCTCAATCTCCAAGTCTGCCGCCACTTGTTTAGCGCGTGCGGCGTCGGCATCGGCCACCGCGATGAGGTTCGCTTGCGGAACGAGGCGACGCAGATTTTCCGCGTGACGCTTTCCCATTTCTCCCACTCCAACTACCCCAATGCCTAACTTGCTCATGAAACCATGCCTCCTAAAAGTGAAAATAATGTTGTCGGCGCCACACGTGCGCCGTGATTGGATTCTAGCTAATCCCTTTTATAAACCGCCCGGCGGCCGAATGATTGTAGCAACAGTTCTCGCCAGCTCATCGAGGAAAAACCGCTTGACAATAAAAACATTGTGCATTATAAGCGCTTAGCTAGAACGAACAAATGTACCTGAATTGGACCTGTTTTGGAAACTGTTTAGCAGTAGAACATATACGATCAAGTCATTTTGCACGATACAGGCATATTCGCTAAGACACCCGAATAGGGCGGATAGCTCACCCCATCCGGAAAGGGAGAAGGTGCCATGACCAACAGCAGACAGGCATGTAAACATTTTCAAGCGTTGACTTTTCTCTCGGGATTATCTCGTCGGAACCGGGGTTCGCAGGCAACAGAGATCGCAGTTGAGAAAATCGACAAGAACACAGCGGGCCAGGCTTGTACGGGTAGCTTCTCCGCTCGCATGCGGCAAACTGCTGAAGTCTTACTTTCGTTCATAATGATCTGTCTGCTGAGCGGGCCCGTGTTCGCAGGGGTCACTGCGAGTATCTCAGGTGCGGTCAAGGACGGCAGCGGGGCCATCATCGCTGGCGCCACAGTCTCCGCAATAAACGTTGGAACTGGAGTTGTCCAAACCCAACACACCAATGCGCAGGGTTTCTACTCCTTCCAGTCCCTGCCCTTGGGAAATTACGACATACAAGTGCAACAAGCCGGTTTCAAACTATTCCGCGAATCCGGCCTGGTCCTCGATGTGAACGCCGCTCTTGTCGTCGATGCTGTCTTGCGCGTTGGCGAGGTCAAGGAGGTTGTGCAAGTCTCCAGCGAAGCGCAGCACGTAGAAACCAGCAGCACTCAACTCGGCGAGGTCATCGGTGGCGAAGAGATGACCGGTGTTCCGCTCGTCAGTCGCAGCTACACAGATCTCCTGGCTCTCCAGCCCGGTGTGGTATCAACTTCGTCGGGAATGTCGGGGGCTCTGGCTGGCCCCTTCAACTCGACCGGTGTGGTTATGCCGCTGGTTTCGGGTGATCTGAATGCGGGGGGGCTTTCGGTTAACGGTATGCGCGAAGCGAACAACGGTTTCCTACTCAATGGAGCTACGGTTCAGGAGCCTGGATTTGGTGGAACGGCCGTCATCCCCAACCTCGATTCGATCGCGGAATTCCGCATTTTGACCAATAACTTCGACGCGGAATATGGCAACTACAGTGGCGGCCAGATCAATGTGATCACGAAGTCCGGTACGAACGGATTTCACGGAGACGTTTTCGAGTTTCTTCGCAATACTGACTTTGACGCCGCCAATTATTTTGACCAGGGAAATCGCGGAGCCTACCACCAGAATCAGTATGGTGGCACGCTAGGTGGCCCTATAAAGCATGACAAGATCTTTTTCTTTGCGGATTATCAGGGAAACCGCGTCGTGCAAGGCGTAAGTGAAGGTCAAGTCGCGGTGCCCTCTGCCGCCGAGCATACTGGGGATTTCTCGGACCGTGCGAGCCAACTGACCGGTACTGTCGTCGGCACGGCTTGGGCGCAGACGCTGCAGCAGGAGCTTGGTTATCCAGTTTCCGCGGGTGAGAATTACTACACAGCAGGGTGTACGAGTTCAGCGCAGTGCGTTTTTCCCAATGCGCAGATTCCTCAGAGCGCATTCTCGGCGCCCGCAAAAAACATCCTTCCATTTATTCCGGTGCCAAATAGTGGCGCGTTCTTCTCAACCTCGAGCCAATCTCTGCGGCTGAACGATTACAAGACCAGCGGCCGTCTGGACGGCAACACGCAGTTTGGCATGCTCTCCGCCTACTATTTTTTCGACAACTACAACCTCACCAACCCTTACCCAACGGCCTCAGTCCCGGGTTTTGCTGCAGCTGGCACCGGACGCACGCAGGATATCAATCTGGGGGATACTAAGACGCTCGGCAATACCTCTGTAAACGAGGCTCGCTTCGAGTACGTGCGCAATAACATCCTGGTAAACCAACCCTCAAACGGCGGCGCCGTCAGTATGAGCGCTCTGGGTTTCACCACCGGCGCGAACACACTCGGGATCGACGTGCTCAATCCAGCGATTCAGGGCGTGCCAGAGTTGGATTTTCAAACCTTTACTGTGGGTGTCCCCAGCCGGCCAAATCGTTATATTGAGAACACATTCCAGTGGCTGGACAACTTCAGCAAGGTCATCGGAACGCATACCTTGCGGTTTGGGGGAGCGTATCACTACAACCAAATGGATCAGCAGCTTTCCAACGTGGTCAACGGAAATTTCGTCTTTAATACTGCTTCAGAGACAGGCATCGATTTTGCTGATTTCCTGATTGGCGCGCCCGCACAATACGTGCAAGGCGTTGCCCTACCGGGAAACGGGCGTAGCCATTACATCGGCGTCTACGGCCAAGACAGTTGGCGCGTCCGTTCCAACTTCACCGTGAACTATGGATTGCGCTGGGACGTGAGCACTCCCTGGTCCGAGCAACATAACGAATTGGAAACTCTGGTTCCCGGACAGCAATCTGCAACTTTCCCAGGTTCGCCGAGGGGATGGGTGTTCGCAGGAGACCCGGGAATCCCGTCAACCTTGGCGCCCACCCGCTACAACAACTTCGCTCCGCGGCTCGGCTTCGCCTATTCACCAAGCTCCAGCGACGGATTTCTTGGTAAGTTGTTTGGTGGCCCTGGCAAATCCAGCATTCGTGCGGGTTACGGGCTGTTCTTTAACTCGTTTGAGGGCGCGACCAGCTTCAACCAGATCGGCGCAGCGCCATTTGGATTCTTCTATGTCGGCAACAATCCTTCGTTCACCACGCCGTTCATCAATCGTCCGACCGGCGTCAGCCAATTGCAAAGATTCCCGGTAGCCTTTCCGCCTCAGAATGCCAGCCCCAGCAATCCAGATGATTCCGTCAACTGGTCGGTGCTGCTACCCATAGTGAGTTCGCCGGGTATCGATATTCATAACCGGCTCCCTTACGCCGAAGATTACGAGTTCTCGATTCAGCGAGAGTTCTCTAAAGACACGCTACTCACTCTGAGCTATGTCGGCACGCAGGCACATCGATTGCTTTCCGATCTCGAGTCCAACCCAGGAAGTCAGTCGTTGTGCCTTTTCCTGTTGAACCCGTCGTTGTCGCCCGGAGGCGTCAATCCTCACCTCGCTCCGAACAGCCCTGGTTGCGGACCGGGAGGCGAGGATCCGGGAGTCGGCAGCCCCTTCACTCTAGCGAGCGGAGTAACCGCTCCGGGATATCCTGGAGTGGGCACTTTTGCCACGACTCGCTTGCTCGCGGGATTTAACGCGCCAAACTCGGATTCGTTCCAGAGCAACGGCTACTTCACCACCATTGGCAATTCCAACTACAACTCGCTTCAGGTCAACCTACGCCATACCAGCAAGCGACTACAGACATTGGTGGGCTACACCTACAGCAAGTCGATGGACGACGCTTCCGGCTACGGCGAACAAATTAATCCGCTGAACCACGCGGCGAGTCGCGCGCTATCCGCCTTCGACGAAACCCATAACTTTGTTGCCAGCTACAACTACAGCTTGCCCCTCGATCTGCTGAAGGGACCCAAGCGGTTGACGAATGGCTGGCAAATGAGTGGCATCACGCGATTCACGACCGGGCTGCCGGTAGTGATCTATGAGTCGGACGATCGTTCTCTGCTGGGCACAGCCTTTACCGGGCCAATTATTCTCGATGTCGACACGCCGAATTACACGCCGGGATCTTTGAATATCAAGAATCCGCGTTCCGGCCAGCCATATTTCAACACTTCTCTGTTCAGTTTGGAAACGCTGGGGCAGTTGGGCGATTCCAGTCGTCGTTTCTTCCACGGTCCGGGAGTCAACAATTTTGATATGGCTCTGGTGAAGGACACGCCACTCACAGAGAGAATGAATCTCGAGTTCCGTGCGGAGTTCTTCAACATTTTCAATCACGCACAGTTCCAGAATGTGCAAGGAAACATCAACGCATCCAACTTCGGACTCGCGCAATCCGCCGCCGCGCCGCGTATTGGACAACTTGCTCTCAAACTATTGTTCTGACACGCTAGGTAGAAACGGCTGAAGCGTCCCCAAGAGTTCGGCGAACATCAGAGTGCCAGAGATTCGCGTGTGAACCCTCGGGTGCGGAGTGCCAGAGGTTTTATAAGAAACGATACGAATGACCACCAATAGGGAGACCAACGAATGACAGCAGTGGCTTCTCGATTTCATTTTGCGTCCGCGCCAGACAGTTGGGGTGTGCTCGATTATCCCGGACCGTCGTGGGAGCAGTCCTACCAAAAGATGCTGGATGAGATGGTGGACGCCGGGTATACAGGAACCGAACTCGGGCCGTATGGCTTCTTTCCCACCGATCAGAAGATTCTGAAAGTCGAACTGGCAAAACGTCATCTGAGACTTTTGGGCTCGTTTGTGCCGGTGACGTTGAGCGATCCGGCCTCCACTAAAGTCGTGATTGAACAGGTGCGCAAGGTCGGGAATTTACTGGCGACCCTGGGCGCTCCATTCCTGGTCCTCGCGGACGCTCAATCCGCCGAACGTGACCAAATAGCGGGCCGCGTCCCCAGCGACGGAAGCGCCGGACTCAATGCGGCGCAGTGGAAGCAAGTGGCGAAGGTCGTCGCGGATGCCGCACAAGTCACCGCTGAATACGGGCTCGATTTGGTTTTCCATCCTCACATTTCTACCTACGTTGAAACCCCCGAGGAAACGGAGCGCTTCTTCGATGTAACCTCGTCGACCAAGATCGGCCTTTGTCTCGACACGGGGCATTGCGCTTACGCCGGCGGAGATCCAGTCGCTGAATCGGAAAAGTATCGTGCAATTCTGAGATTCGTTCACCTCAAGGACGTGGACAACAAAGTGCTGGCCGAAGTTCTTCATCAGAAGATGAATTTTGAGCAAGCGGTGGAAGCCAAAACATTCACCATTATTGGCGAGGGATCGATTGATTTTCCCGCGTTCTTTCGGGTGCTCGCGAAGAACGACTATTCCGGCTGGATGGTCGTAGAACAGGACGTCAAATTCGGCGCTACCGTCGTTCCGCCCGCACAAAGCATCGCTGCAAGTCTTAAGTACTTGCAAGGTGTAGTCAATCAGTTGGTACCTGCGTCAGTCGGACCGTGATCATAGGGAACAGAATATTTGATTTAGAAGATCGGCTTTTCAGGCCGGGACGCAGAAGATTTATGGCTCGTATGACGACCACTGCCCACAAGAGTCCGTTGCACGAAATGACACAGGCCACGCCAACCTGCCTGTGGAACGATTCCGCATCCGTTCAGGAGCTCACCTACTCGATTGAGCACGGCGCGGTCGGCGCTACTTGTAATCCGGTCATCGTAGTTGCCGTCCTTAAGAAGGAGATGAATTTCTGGAAGGATCGCATCCGGGAAATCATTAACGAAAAGCTCCGGGCCACGGAAGATGAGATCGCGTGGCAACTGGTTGCCGAGATTTCTGTTAATAGCGCTGCCCTGTTGAAGCCAATTTTCGATGCGCACCACGGCAAGAATGGGCGGCTCTCCATACAAACGGACCCGCGACTATTCCGAGATCCGGAGGCGATCATCGCGCAGGCCCAAGAATTCAATCGCCTCGCGCCCAACATGATTGTGAAGATCCCGGTGACTCGCGCTGGCATTCCCGCGATCGAGGAAGCCACCTACCTCGGCATCAGCATCAACGCCACCGTCTGCTTCACCTTGCCACAGTGCGTAGCCGTGGCCGAAGCGGTAGAGCGCGGCCTTCGACGCCGCGAGCGCGAAGGAAAAGATATCGCCACCATGGGACCGGTGTGCACCATCATGGTTGGCCGACTCGACGACTGGCTGAAAGTCGTTCTGGAAAAAGAGAACATCGCGATCGATCCCGGATACCTGGAGTGGGCTGGAGTCGCAGTTTTCAAAAAGACTTATCAACTTTTCCGCGAACGAGGCTATCGCATTCGATTGCTTTCGGCAGCTTTTCGCAACCACATGCACTGGAGCGAATTCATCGGCGGTGACGTTGTTATTTCGCCGCCCTACTCATGGCAGGTCCGATTCAATGCCAGCGATATCGAAGTTCGCTCCCGCATCGACAAGCCAGTCGATCCCAAAATAATAGAGGAACTCTTGAAAAAGTTCGCCGACTTCCGTCGGGCATACACGGAAGGCGGCATCTTGATGGAAGACTTCGACTCATTTGGCCCGAGCCGTCGCACCCTCCGGCAGTTCATTGCCGCATGTCATGATCTGGACGGGTTGGTGCGCGACACTCTGCTTCCGAATCCGGACGCGTGAAAACGGTGCTGAAGCATACCGGCCATTCTGAAATGTTTTGCCCTGTTTAGGAGGACTGATGTCCCAGGACGTTGTTCACTCTCGCGACTTGCAAAACGGCAAGTCGGGAGAGCTGTTGAGATTCTCGCGCCAGGACGCTGGTTGGGAGTGGATGGGATTGTCCGTGAGGCGACTGGCTCCTCGCGAGGTCTGGGAGTTTGCACATCCCGCGGAGGAGACAGCATGCGTGTTGTTGTCAGGCAAGTGCACAGCGTCTTGGGGCGGGAATGAATACAAAATCGGACAACGTGAAAGTGTTTTCGAAGGCCTGCCCTATGCTCTTTATTTATCTGCGGGCGAGCCCGTTCGCTTCGAAGCAGAAACAGTCTGCGAACTTGCCGTCTGCCACGTGCCCTCGCGGCAGAGGTTTCCGTCCCGGCTGATTACTCCGAAGGACGTTACCGTTTCGTTGCGCGGAGGCGGAAATGCCTCACGGCAAATAGTGGATGTCATGCGCCCCGAGTTTCCCGCCGAGCGCCTCATCGTGGTTGAGGTTTATACGCCCGGGGGAAATTGGTCCAGCTATCCTCCGCACAAACACGACGTCCACAATCCTCCGTCCGAGGTTGACCTGGATGAGATTTATTACTACCGAATGAACAAAACGAACGCGTTCGCACATCAGCAACTTTACAGCGCGGATGGAACTCGTAACCGGGTCGTCACAGTCCGCGATGGCGATGCTGTTCTGGTTCGTGAGGGATACCACCCAGTCGTGGCCGGGCCCGGCTACGATGTCTACTACCTCAATTTCATCGCTGGAAGTTCGAGATCACTCGCCATCACGGAAGATCCCAATCACGTTTGGATCCGCTCTACTTGGAAAGAAATGGATTCTCGTCTCCCGATCGTCCGCGGCTCCGAATAGGTCAGGATCAATCCACGCTCAGAATTCAAATCGCTTCTTGCATGGCCTTTCGGGAATGCAGCATGAATCCGCACGACTCCCGAACCCGTAGTTGCGGAGAAAGTGTGATGGTGACGGAACGCGTCCGTTTTGTTTCGATTCGCTCGAGGAGCAACCGAACTGCTGCAGCCCCAAGTTCGTATTTCGGAAGCTCAATCGTGCTCAGTCGAGGGCGGAAACAACCCAGCCATGGATAATCATCGAAGCTGACCAGCGCAAAATCTTCTGGACAGCGCATGCCAATTTCGTCGGCCGCGCTCATGAATCCCACGGTCATCAAGTAGTTTGTGACCAGCACTGCGTCGGGTCTACGCGGCAGAAGCGCCAACCCCGCCCGGTGGCCCGAATCCACACGGTAGTCCCCTTCAAACGTAAGTTCCGCAATGTATTTCAATCCATGCGCCTTTAAAGCGCGGTTGTATCCTTGCCGGCGGGCGCGCGCATTGCTGACATTGACCGGTCCGCCTACCAGTCCAATCTTCTTGTATCCGATTCGCGCCAAATGCGACACTGATTCAAATGCTCCGAGTTCGTCATCGGTCTGCACCAGATCGGTTCGTAGCCCCGGGCATGTTCGCATCAGTAGAACGATTGGCACATTGGCATCGGATAGCATCTGACGTTGACTGCTCGAAAGCTTCCCCGGGGTTTTGTTGAGAATAATTCCATCAACGCGTTTGGAAAGAAGCAGCTCCAGATACTGCGCTTCTTTTTCTTCCTTATCATCGCTATTGCATAGCAAGATGCTGTAACCCGCGCCCTGCGCAGCATCCTCGGCAGCCCGAACAATCGCTGGAAAAAACGGATTCGCGATGTCAGTCACGACGATGCCGATCGTGTGTGTCCTTTGATTAGCCAGGCTGCGCGCCAGCAGGTTAGGCCGATAATTCAATTTGCTGATAGCGGCCTCAACCCTCCTGCTAAGCGCAGGACTCACCCGTCCCTTCTTGTTCATCACCGCCGAGACAGTGAACACCGACACGCGGGCTTCATGGGCGACATCGTAAATACTCGGCGCCTTGGATCCATCGGACCGCTTACTGGAGTTCTTTCTAGGCATAAATTTCCTGACGTCAGCCAACCTCATCGAAAATGAGGCACTCACTCCGATATCCGATCCTTCTCATTCAGCACCGAAAAACGTAAACAATTCAAAATACGCCTTATTGCCGGGAACTCAAAGCCGCTAACCCCATTAAGAAAGGCCATCGCGGAAAAAAGAATCGAAACCAGTTAGTTCCGCAAAACATGAATGCGCCATTGAGCCCGGGCTCTCAAAGGTCGGTGGTTCAAATCCACCCCCGCAACCATCCGGATACGCCCGTCTGGGGGAAAGTGGATCGGTACCAGGCAAATCCCACGTGCCCTCGGCAAGGTAGTACCAGCCTTCGCCACCTTCGGTGGGGAGCATCCGAATCGCACGGTTTATAGAGTCGGGTTCCAAAAAGTTCGCGTCGCAACCGACTCAATAACCGTTCTTGCAATTCATATTGCCAGATGTAAAGGTTGTTCGAGCAGATGCCCCGGTTGAAATACAGGACGGGTGGAACCGCTACGGTATGGGCTAGTATCATCGAGCGTACATGCTTTTCCCAACAAAAATCTGCGCCATCTGCGGAGAAGAGTTCGAGCTCAAGCCGGACAAACCCGGTTTCGCCAACCACTGCCCGGACTGCAGCACCCCTGAACCGCCTTCCCCAACAACCAAGCGCCACATGGACGCCGAGGAACGCAAGACTGCGAGTGAAGCCAACGAAGCTCGCAGGCACGCGATACGCAACCTCCTTTACCGCAAGGATAGCTAAATCGCCGGCACGGCAGTCACCGCTATGAGGTTTCCCTATCACCGCGATGAGTAAGAGCGAGTGTGACAGCACCATTTCGCCAGATTGGTATTGCAAACAGAATTGAAATCACGGCCAATGCAACCCCAAATTCCCCGGCGAACCACGCGGCTCTCCCAGTTTCGACTGTCATCGAATCGAACAACCATTGGATGACGGCGTTGTGGCAAGCATGAAGCAAAGCCGCAGGCCACACCGAGCCGCTCTTCAAGCGCAGCCATGCCGCCATGGCACCGGTGGCGAGAATTATGATCGTGAAGCATAGGAGAGCCACCCACTTTGGCGCCGCGCTGTTGTACGTGCCGAAGAGGATAAGAGGGTAGTGCCACAGTGCCCAGATGACCCCGCTGACCAAAGCTACGCCAGTAAAGTTGAGGCGTTGCGCTAAGACTGGCACAAGAAATCCCCGCCAACCAATCTCTTCACCGGTTGCGGAGACAGCGCTTTGCAGAACGCCGAACGTCATGATGAGGATGGCGTTCAGCTCACCGGCCCCTGCTCCGATTTGAAGTGATTTCTGACTCGCGTGCGCGAAACCTGCGAAGTCGGCAGGAGCGAGACCAGTGAACCAGACCAAGAAATAGGCGGTCGTGGCGTATGCCACAGGCAGCAGGTACCCCCAAGCCATCGCTCGTCCTCCGGGCCAGTGGAAACCCAAAAAGCTAAGGGGGATGCGGTAGATCGCACAGCACGCAAAAGCTGCGAGAGCGGGCGCCCACATTTGGGTATGAATGACGAACCCTCTGCCAATGTCGAGACGATGCGTGTGCAGTAGCAGCAACGTCCACGGCACGGTGAAAAGGATGGTGAGGGCAACATAGAGAAGAACGAGAACCGGTGGTTTAACTTTACTGGGCAGATGTGGGACGATTGCCGGAGTCTGCGCCGTCATGGCCAATTTCGATACAGTCCCGGTGCTTTGCTTCACTTCGCTCACTCTCGAATCGTAGGGCAAACCTTCGCGCCCCTTACACTACCAAATCGTAACCTCCATCGTGTCGACCCGCCCGCGCTGGAATCCTATTTGTTGGCGTAATATCGCTTTACACTCACTGACCCAAACCGCCAATTCTCAAAACGTCTAATGGTCGTTCACGACAACTGAGGGGGTGACTCCTTTTTCCTACCGCGAAGTCGAGGAAATCCGAGGCTCGTGCACTGGTAGTTTTCACAGTTGTGAGATTCGACACCTTTGTTTATAACGTTTTGCTGGCAGTCAAGATCCCCTTTCGTGAACGTGGAGAAAAACGATGAGCGCGGATGACGATGCAATCAAGCAGGATGCACTACTGTTCCAGCCAGCACCGTCGGCCCCGCAAGGAGGAAGACCATGACAAACAAAACAGAGGCCCAAAACAGCGCGCCCGACATGGCCGCCTACATGGATCGTACGGTCCTGCCCGTCCCCGAGCCTCAGTATCCGCCGATCACCGAGCTTGATGTGCACAATGCACAAGCCCCGCCACGGTTCCAGGTGAAAGCGCCGAAAGGCGCGCCCAACGTGGTGGTTATCCTTCTCGACAACTTCGGCTTCGGCGATGGGTCAACGTTCGGGGGACCAATCCAGATGCCGACGCTGGACCGATTAGCCAAGACCGGGCTGCGCTACAACAACTTCAAAGTTCCTCCGTTGTGTTCGCCCAGCCGCGTGGCTTGCCTTACCGGCCGCAATAGCCATAGCGCAAACTTCGGCGTGATCTCGGAAATTGCCACTGCTTTCCCGGGGTACACCGCGATGCGTCCCGCCAGCGTTACGATGTTGCCCGAAATTCTGCGGCTCAACGGCTATAACACCGCCATGTTTGGCAAATGCCACGAGCTGGGACCTTGGGAAGCCAGCGTTGTCGGACCGTTTGACCGCTGGCCCATGAATAGCGGGTTTGAGCGATTCTACGGCTTCATGGCTGGCGAGGCTGACCTCTTTCATCCGGTCATTTACGACAACATGAACAGGGTGGATATGCATCCTGCCCCCGATTACTACGCCAGTACTGACATCACCGACAAGGCCATCGAATGGGTGCGATCCCAGCATTCCTTGGCCCCCGACAAGCCATTTTTCGTCTATTACTCCGCCATTGGCACTCATGGCCCGTTCCAGGTGCCCGAGACGTGGCGCGACCGGTACAAAGGCAAGTTCGACCAGGGATGGGACCAGGTGAGAAAGGAAACGCTGGCCCGCCAGATCAAAATGGGAGTCGTGCCGCCGGGCACGGAAGCCGCCCCCAAGCCACCTGGGATTCAGGAATGGGACGACTTGACGGCTGATGAGAAAAAGGTCTTTGCCAGGTACATGGAAATCTATGCCGCCTTCGGCGAGGTGACCGACTACGAAATCGGGCGGTTTTTGGACGGGATCGAAAACCTTGACCTGATGGATAACACGCTGGTCTTCTACATTACCGGCGACAATGGCTCGGTTTTCCAGGGCGGTCCCATTGGTGCGTTCAATGAGCTATCCGTGTTCAACGGACTGCCCGAGCCGCTTGACGTAGCGCTGAAGAACCTAGACAAGTTCGGCGGGCCCCAATCCCACATTTTGTATCCCAACGGTTGGGCCTTCGCCGGTGCCACGCCCTTTGCCTGGGGCCATCAAGTGGCCTCCTACGGCGGCATCTGCCAACCCATCGTGATCCATTGGCCGAAGGGCATCGAGGAAAAGGGTGGCCTGCGTACGCAGTGGTACCACATGATTGATATTGTCCCGACGGTGTTAGAGGCAGTTGGGGTGCCCGAGCCAGAGGTCGTCTATGGCGTTAAGCAGAAACCCATCGAAGGCGTGAGCATGCTCGACACTCTTAATAATGCCCAGGCCAAGTCGCGCCACACCACGCAATACTTCGAGATGGCAGGCAACCGGGGCATCTACCAGGACGGCTGGTTCGCCACCACGGTGCATCGCCCGCCGTGGGAGGCGAAGGCGCGGGCTACATTTGAAAACGACAAGTGGGAGCTTTACGACGTGGAGAAAGATTTCAGTTGCGCGCATGACCTTGCCGCGAAATATCCCGACAAGCTTGAAAAACTGAAAGCAGTTTTCCTGGAGGAGGCCGTCAAGTACAACGTGCTTCCGCTCGACGACCGCGCCTGGGAGCGCTTCAACGCTGCCTTGGCGGGCCGTCCGGATCTGATGGAAGGTCGCACCGAGATGACGGTGTATGAAGGGATGAAAGGAATACCCGAGAATGGTTTCATCAACGTCAAGAATCGCTCCTTCGTGCTTTCAGCCGATATCGAAATCCCTAAGGCGGGCGCTGAAGGGGTAGTCATAGCCCAGGGCGGGGAGATGGGCGGCTGGAGTCTTTACGTCAAGGACGGCGCACCCAGGTTCGCCTACAACTTTCTCGGTCGCGAGACTTCCAAGATCATTGGCCCCGCTCCTCTGCCGGCCGGGAAGGTGATACTCCGATTCGAGTTTGCTTACGATGGTGGCAGGCCCGGCGCAGGCGGCAACGGTTCGCTTTTTGTCAACGGCGAAAAGGTCGCCACCGGGCGGATCGAGCACACGCATCCGAACGCGTTTGGCGCAGAAACAACCGACGTCGGCGAGAACCTCTATACCGCTGTCAGCGACGACTACAAGGTGGGCGATAATAAGTTCACCGGCAAGATTAACAAGGTGACCATCCAGATCGGCAAATCCAACCTCAGTGAGGAGGCACAGAGTGCTATCCAGGAAATGCGTTTCAAGAAAGCGCTGGCCGCCTAATCCTGCCGTTGAGTAATGCTTCGTCTGCGGGCCAGCATGCCCGCAAGCGTGCCGCTAGCGTTTAACCGCCAACGAGTGCAGACGGCGAAGGAGGCGACAGCGGCTTGATGTTTGGAGAGAGTCGCATCTCGCCTCGCTTCGATTGTTGAAAAATCGCGATAACCCTCATTGAGGGGTTTTGAGGGCCATCGCATTCTCCGCTTCCATTCGGCGTCCAATGGTCACTAACCTGGAGAAATGAATCGGCTCTTACGTTGCCATCCGTGCGCGCAATACGTCGATTTGACGCTGTTTCTGCCGACCCATCACCGTGGTTCGCAACGCAAAGTCAAGGCTAGGCGGTTTGAGCGGTGATCGACATCTGTACCATTTGTCACAGCGTTAACGCTAGCCGCGCGAATGCGAACGCTCCTGAACCCTCGCACTTCCACTCGCCAAGGCCTGCTTCAGGCGATCGATGACCTGGGCACCAAGCAGTTGAGGCGGTGGCGACAAGCTGGGAAGCTCTCAGCGCGGCGTTGCTGGTCTTCTTCGCGAAATTCACCGCCAGACTGAATGAGGATGCCGAGTAGTTGCGGGCGAAAGCCGAGATCGAGGAGCAGTCCGAAAGCGAAACTCGCGGACCTCATTTCCGAGACGGGAGGATCACCGCCGGTGTAATGAAACGGGCAGGGCAGTTTCGCGGCCGCGCCACGAAGAACGCAACCTCACCTTCGAGTTCAGTATCAATACGGTACCGATTGACCTCGGCGCGGGTGCGATCGGCAAAAGCGGAAAGGTGAACTAAGTGCCGTCAAGGTGGACACTTGAAGCTGGTGCCGGGAGGGGGAGTCGAACCCCCAAGGGCCGAAGCCCGGCGGATTTTGAGTCCGCTGCGCATTCACGTTAAGTATTGAAACTAAACTACATAGCTGAAGTAAGATGCCAAAAATGTGGGAGTCACTGTGTAAGTTTCACTGATGTTTCAAGGCATCTCGGGCCGCTTCTTTCCACAAATGCCCTCAGTGTCGACGCTGTTATGGGGAAGGTGGGAACCGCATACTATGGTAGATCCGTATTGACCGGGGCCATCGACAAAATCGGGCCGCGGGAATTGGGAATCCTAGGTCTGCCCACAACCCGGAATGCGTCCGCGGAACGTTTCAGTTTTCATTCCGGATCAGACGCGTTTATAATCCGAAATAGACGGAACATTAATCCGAACTAGACGGAGCCTTCACCCGGCATGGACGATACCGATCACGCGCTCTTTCCTCGCTTTTCCGCCGAACTGGTGGCTACCGCGCTCAAGGACACGCCCGTTGTTATGGTTACGGGGCCCCGCCAGTGCGGCAAGACCACGCTGGTTCGCGATTTGGTCGCGGGCAATCGCGAATTCATCACCATGGACGACGACACAATTCTGGCCGCGGCACGCAGCGATCCCACTGGCTTGGTGCGCACTCTCGATCGAACGACTATTGACGAAGTACAGCGAGTGCCCGACCTCCTCCGGGCTATCAAGAAGTCAGTGGATGATGATCGCCGGCCCGGCCGGTTTCTGTTGACGGGCTCAGCCAATATTCTCACTCTGCCTCAAGTCTCGGAGAGTCTAGCTGGCCGCATGGAGATCGTGAGCCTTCTGCCCCTCTCGCGAGCTGAAATCCGAGGCAAGAAGCCTGGGTTCCTCAAATCGGCGTTCGATAGCAAACTTGGCAAACCTGCGGAGCCAGTGATCGGCAAAGACCTAGTACAAGCCGTGCTGACTGGCGGCTACCCCGAAATGCTGCGACGCGAAGATCCAAAGCGACGCCAGACATGGGCACGCGATTACGTAAGAGCCATCGTGCAGCGGGATGTGCGCGAGGTTGCCGACGTGGAGAAACTCGACCAAATGCCGCGTCTGCTACAGGTTCTTGCGCACCATTCTGGCCAGCTCACCAACTTCACGCAGATAGGCGGCCAAGTTGGGTTTGACGACAAGACCACAAGGAAATATGTGGCCATCCTGGAGCAGTTGTTTCTCGTTCGTCGGGTGGAACCGTGGTTTCGGAATCAGTTGAAGCGATTGGTAAAGACGCCCAAGCTGCATTTCCTTGACTCCGGCCTGCTCGGCGCACTCTTAGGAGCTAGTGTGGAGCGGGTCGCGAAGGACCGGACAATCTTCGGACCATTGCTGGAAACGTTCGTTTTCTCTGAGGTGTTGAAACAGGCGTCTTGGTTTGGTGAGACCTGTGCTTTGTACCACTACCGTGACAAAGATCAGGACGAGGTTGACCTTGTGATTGAAACGGGAAGTGGCGCACTGGTCGGTATCGAAGTCAAAGCGAGCGCTACCGTCCATGCCGGCGACTTCAAGGGACTCAGAAAGTTGGCGGAGGCCTGCGGCGATAACTTCAAGCTGGGAGTGGTTCTCTATGATGGCGGAAGGCCGGTCCCCTTCGGCGAACGTCTTGTTGCTGCACCAATGTCTTGCTTGTGGGCGTAACTCGAATTTTCACGCTCTTCGGGGCGCAGTGGATGAAGGTGTGTAAGTGTCCGGTTGTGACCGTCTAGACAAGTGGGCGCGTTCCTTCCTTGGCGTCATTCGCATCCAAGGAGAGAGCGCACCCGGAAGGCGCTCGATTCGAGAATGCAGAGAGTTCCGGTGGAGTCCAGCAGTATCGCCGGCATCGGCTGCGCTCCCCAGGAACGCGTGCTGGAGCTGGAGTTTCGTCAATCGGGCGAGGTCTATCAATACTTTGACGTACCCGCCGACGAATACAATGCATTCCTCGCCGCCGACTCCAAAGGCACCTACGTGAATCAGAAGCTCAAACCTCGGGGATATCGCTACCAGCGGCTCCCGTCCTCATCGAAATAGCTTCCCAATCTTATCCTCATCCGTGCTTGCAATTGTCCACTTACTCTTTACGTGGACGCTTAACCATCAACTCATCCGGACGCTGTCAATATGGCCTCCCGGACGCTCACGAAGGTGTTGCAATACGTCGTTACACACCAGGAAGTGATGACACATATCAATGTCGGTACGCCAACTAAACGCCGGTTCAAAATGTGGTGCGCCCGGATAGAGTCGAACTCTCACAGGCCTTTTGAGATTTGCGGATGTCGCCGCCTCCGATGCCGTGCGAAGCCTCAGTGCCCGGTTTCCGGTCTTGACCATCCCTTCGACGTCTACAACTTCCCAGCTCAAGCTTTGGCTTGGTCGCCGCCAAGGTTGAAGCGTATTCCCACCATCTTTATTCGCTTGAAAGGCAGTGCGAATTTGAAAATGTGTAACTGATGTGTAAGCCACACCTACAGCGCAGGTGTCCATAAACCTATTGATTTCAATGTGATAGTTTTTTGTTCGTGACCATATATGACACGAAATCCGCTGCGTCTGCCCCAGAGGTGCATCTCATCGGGCAGCTAGCACCCGTAGCCGCTTATTCTGTAGGCTTTTGGGGCTGGTGCCGGGAGGGGGAGTCGAACCCCCAAGACCCGAAGGTCGGCGGATTTTGAGTCCGCTGCGTCTGCCAGTTCCGCCATCCCGGCTTTGCTTGCAACTGCCTTATCTTACGACCTGTTTATGGCTCTGTTGCCTTTTCATCTAAAATGACGAATGTGCGACTGCGTAAGAAAGTGTTTTCGCGGGTCTCCAGAGTTCGTTGTCATTTTGCCCGTGAAGCGCTTTGCCGGCGATGCTCGGGCTAAGAGTCCATTGCCAAGTCATAAGAAAGCACCCGCACGAAATTCTACCATTTCATTTAGAGCTGCTACATTTTGATTTCACGCGAAGCGGACGACTGGGCCTCGAAGATTTTGCCACAGCCCAAACCAGATTTTGCTTTCGGACCTGATGACCTCTCTTCGTAGACGGTCTGGATTCAACCGGTTAGCGGATGAGCTGCGATTTACCCGCCGTGCATTGCCAAGTCTCAGAAGGCTGTACTAGAAGTGAGATTGCAATGCATTTTATCTACCCAGTGAGGCATTCTATGAGGTTGTTTCGAACTGTTTTTGCGGCCCTGATCGTCATTTCTGGAGCCAGGTTGACGGAAGCGCAGCAGCACGACGGGATTCCTCGGGGTATTGAGAGCTTGCGGCAGAGCGCGTCGTCGAAAACCGAATTCACGCTCGACCACTCGATGCTGGTATTTGCCTCCAAGCTTGACCCGGACAATGAAGAACTTCGCCGTGTGATCGCGGGTGTGAGCGGAGTCTCGGTTCACGACTACCGTTTTCCTCAACGTTGGACGTATGATCTTGAGGCCCTCAACTCCGTGAAACAGGAGTACCACACGGCCGGCTGGAAACAAGTGGTGAACAACCATGATAAGGGCGGATCCCAAGGTGTGACCGATCTGTGGATCCACTTTGAGAATAAAGCGATCAGCAACGTCGCGATTCTCCTTGCCAGGTCGAATGAGGTCAACTTTATCGTGATCTCCGGGTCTATCAGCCCGCTCGACCTCTCCCATCTCGGCGGGCACTTCGGTATTCCAAAGATCGAAGGTGGAGTGTTGGTGCCAAATGCTGAGCAACATCCTTAACTGCACAAAGGCTTACCAGCGGCGAATTGACGGCGCGCCACATGAGGTGGTTTCCCGGAAGGGTTGAGTTCATCATCAGGACGTGGCGGACAAACTCGTAGTTGGAGCCGTAACCCGTGATGTTGTTCGGGACCAGAATCGTGTAAGCGCGATGCGAAAACGAGAACCGCTTTGGAAACGCGAAGCGCCATTACGTGCCGCATAGGTTGCCGCACACGCGAATTATATCTTCTCGTGACTTACCGTGAACTTTCTTGGAGTGCGCACAAGTTCTGATGAACGGGCTGCTCTCACCTAATCCCGTAAGCTAAGGTTGGCCGACAAACCAATACCGATCAGGATCTACTCTTTAATTGGATAGTTTGCTCAGAGATAGGGTAGTACCGAGGCCGGCATAGAGATATCGATCACCGAAAGCCTTTCTGAGTGCGGTAAATGCAGGTTCCCCTGTGCAGTGGCCGGGTGCGACGTAGTCCACTTTGGACTGGTCATGGAGACTTGTGACGATCCTATCAATGTCCGAGTCACCCGCCGTCACGAGATGAAACCCTCCGACAATCAGATGGATGCGGGGGTTCATCGTGCTCGCCGCTGCGACGATTTTGTCAATGCCAGGATGGGAGCAGCCGACGACGATCACAATGCCTTCGGGTGTACTGATCGCAAGCGACAACTCACGCAATTCAAGCGTTCCCGGTTTGTCCGACACCAACGCAATGAGGTGAATGTCAGGAGCGATTTCGGTGTCTCCGTCCACGAGTTGAAAGTTCGCCCCGGGCCAAGCCGACCCGAATCGCATGATGTCCGGCGGAGCGCCATCGTAGTAACGCTGCTCAGTGGGCAGGGAGGCATCCTTTCGATAGAACGTACTGGGGAGGTTCGATCCATAGACGCCAAAGCCCTCTTTCGGGGCGTAGATTTTCACTGCTGGGTTTACTTTCAGCACGTAGGACAATCCTCCCATGTGATCCCCGTGGCGGTGAGACATGACGACAAAATCCAATTTTGAAAGATCGATGCCTTTCACTTGTGCATTATGCGCAAGAATTTCTGGATTGTTGCCGGTGTCGAACAGGATCCGCTTTCCACCGTATTCGACTAGAGCAGCGTAGCCCCAGTCCTTGTGCATGTCGGAGGATTTGCCAAATGCATCGTATAAGACGGTAATTTGTGCCTGGGGGTAGGCACTGCGGGAGGCATTGGAGCAGCAGAGAGACTCGCTGCGCAAAAGATAACAAGAAGAAATGATGCAGAATAGCGGATCAGGCCAGCGTTGCAGCTCATTGTTTCCCCCTCGTGTGCGCCGCACTAAAACCATGTGATCGGGTATGAGTTGGAAAGCAATTACACTCCTGTAGAAACAGTCAGTCAAGGCCGCGGGAGCTAATCCAACGTGCCAGCGTGCGCCGGCAGTTTACTGGCCGGGCTACACCGGAAGGGGCGCGTGCCGCGAGTTGCTCCTCCAAAATGATCTCTTTCGCAAACATCAATAAGCAGTATGGCAAGCAGTTGCTCTTCGTGGATGCTTCGTTTCAGTTGAATCCCGGCGAAAAGGTCGGGCTGGTCGGTCCCAATGGGGCGGGCAAGACAACGCTATTCCGTATGGTGGTCGGCGAGGAAACTCCCGACGAGGGAGCGGTCTCTGTCCCCAGGAAGTTGACGATCGGCTACTTTCGCCAAGACGTCGAGGAAATGCAGGGCCGTTCCGACTGATTAAATAACCGTGTCGGCTCCCAGGCCGCCGACACGGTTATCTAATCAGCCGATGAAGATTCGCGCGGCAGTATGTAGCGTTCAAAATCCTTCGAGGGCGAGAGCCGTGATAGGCCCACCCTTTGCGATGCACCTGCAAAGGATGGGCCACCCGGCTGGTCTCTTGAGCTTTACTTCCTGGGCCGCGACTCCGGCGGCACAAGACCTGCGAGGCGGTAGTACACAACGAGCTGGCCGTAGTGTTCACCGCTGTGTTCGATGAGGCCGTATGCTATGTCGAGAACGCGCGCTTTCTGGTCAGGGAAATAAACAACCTCCGTCGTCAGGCCTTTTTCGCCTTTCGACTGGATGGCGGCTGCGCCATCGGGCGAAGGATTTCTTGACGAACACAACGATGTCGGCCTTGGACTTGTATTGGTCGCGCTTGGGATCTTCTGCTGCCTGAGGCTCCTTCCCCATGACGGGATTGGTGAAGAAATAGTTCGATCCTGCCGCGTGTAGCAACTGCTCTGCGAAGCTGCGTTGCGCCGGCGTGGGCTTGAAGTCGTATTTGTCCTCGGGAAAATCTTCGGCCATCGCCGTCAGCTTGCGGCCAATCTCATTCCAGGAATCGAGCACGACTTTCAATTCCGGATCGGCAGGTTTGACGGCTGCGTCTTTCTTCATCGCGTCCTGGGCATGGGCGGGAAATGCGAATGCCAGCAGGACGATAGCGAGAAACGATATTCTTTTCATTTCTTTCTCCACGATTGAGTTTTGCGAATCAAAGCTTCAGGTTCCTATTTCGCCTGCGCTAGCTTCGTAACAACTGCGGCAACTTTATCGAGTTGCTCATTCCAGCCCTCCAATTGACCGCTATTTGTCGCGCTCTCCATGGGTTCACTTCCAATGAAGGTGAGTTTCGTCTGGCCGTTTCCAAAATCCTCAAAAATAACCACGTCGTGCGCATCGTCTACGGCCTCATGTTCTATTCCATATTGCTCAGGCTCAACCTTGTTTCCCTTCGAGTCGGAAAAGTACATGGAGTAAACGATCTTCTCGTGCAGAACAATCTCGTGGTATTCCCCAGCATTCCAGCCCTCCTGCCCATCCGGCGTTCTCATGCACAGGAGAAATTTTCCTCCTACGCGAAAATCCATCTCGAAAAAAGGCGCAGTAAAACCCTTCGGCCCCCACCACTGCATCACATATTTCGGGTTGGTCCACGCCTCCCAAACCAATGCGCGTGGGGCATCAAAAACTCTAGTGATAACCATCCGCTCAGTCTCGCTAACCGTGTTTCTTGTCATCTCCGACCCCTTCTTTTTTCATTTGATGCACAACCACATCCAACTTGTCGAAACTCTCTTCCCAGAATCGGCGATAGCTAATCGCCCAGTCGCTGACCGTCTTGATCGCCGCCGGGCTAAGCGTGCACATACTCTCTCGTCCACGCTTCGCCTTGATCACAATCCGCGCCCGCACCAGATAAGCAATATGTTTTGAAATCATCTGCTGCGACAGTGCAAACGGTTTCGTCAATCCATGCACAGAGGCAGGCCCATGGGAGAGTCGTTCGATCATCGCTCGCCGGGTTGGATCAGACAAAGCCGCAAACGTTGTACCCAATCTATCCACAACCATATGGTAGTGGATTATCTGCCCAATGTCAAGGGTGAATTTTGTGATCCTGATTTCTGTTCACTGATCCCCAACATGCCAGCGTTGGCCAGCAATTTTCTGGACTGATGAGATAAACGTGTCGGCTCCATTCGGGCGAGTAGATTTGGAAGCGCTCAAGCGACCAAGGCTCGGAGGAAAGGAGCCGACACGGTTATCTCGTCAGACTTGAAGCCATCGCGTGAATGCTACAGAATAGACCGGTGCCGATTGAATTGCGTCCAGCTCTTGACCACGACTTTGGGTACTGCCGGCGCCTCTATTTCGGCGAAATGAGATGGATCATTGAGGAATTACATTTAGACAGAACCTCTCAAGAAACCAGCTTCAGGCAGCAGTGGAACTCGACGCAGGTTCGTCTCATAGCACTCGACGGCACCGACGTAGGCTGGGTGCAGACCATCACGGAAGATGATGAACTTTTTGTCGCTCAGATGTTTGTGGACAGCCGGTTTCAGCGCAACGGCATCGGCACCGAGGTGATGAGGCGACTGATTAGCGAAGCCACTGCGTTCAATCTTGCAGTACGCCTGAATGTAGTGAGAATCAATCCCGCTCGGCGACTCTACGAGCGCCTCGGCTTCCGAGTCACACATGAAGACGATCGCAAGTTCTATATGAAGCGCGATGCAGATGTCATTTGACGTCCTATCAAATTGACCCACCACGACGTCGCCGGATCACGGGCAAACCTTCAATAATCCAACTTGCCATCGTGGGCCCACAATCTTCTGGCCACGCTACACTGGAAGAGGCAGCGTGTTGCGAGTTGCTCCTTCAAAATGATCTCTTTCTCAAACATCAATAAGCAGTATGGCAAGCAGTTGCTCTTCGTGGATGCTTCGTTTCAGTTGAATCCTGGCGAAAAAGTTGGACTGGTCGGCCCCAATGGAGCGGGCAAGACAACGCTATTCCGTATGGTGGTCGGCGAGGAAACTCCCGACGAGGGCGCGGTCTCTGTCCCCAAGAAGTTGACGATCGGCTACTTTCGCCAGGACGTCGAGGAAATGCAGGGCCGTTCGGTTCTGGATGAAGCGATCGCAGGCAGCGGACGCGTCGGCGATCTGCACCACGAACTCGAAGCCTTGCAGCGGGAAATGTCCGACCCCGACAAGGCGGATGACATGGACCGCATCCTTGATCGCTTCGGTCACGTGCAGGAGGAGTACGAGCATTTAGGCGGTTACGCGCTCGAATCGCAAGCCCGTGAAGTGCTCCACGGTCTGGGATTTAAAGACGATCAGATTGACGGCGACGTGGGCGCTCTCTCCGGCGGATGGAAAATGCGGGTTGCGCTGGCACGCGTCCTGCTCGGAATGCCGGACGTATTGCTGATGGACGAACCGACGAACCACCTCGACATCGAATCCATCATCTGGCTCGAACAGTTTCTCAAGTCATTTCCCGGCGCGCTGCTCATGACTTCGCACGACCGCGAGTTCATGAATCGTCTGGTCTCAAAAATTGCAGAGATTGATGGCGGCGAAATCATCACCTACTCGGGTGACTACGACTTCTACGAGCGTGAGCGCGCGATCCGAGAGAGCAATCAGCAGGCAGCGTTTGCCCGGCAGCAATCGATGCTTGCGAAAGAACAGCGCTTCATCGATCGTTTCAGGACGCACGCCGCGAAAGCGGCCCAGGTGCAGAGCCGGATTAAGGCCTTGGATAAGATCGAGAAGATCGAACTGCCCAAAAAACGGCAGGTCGTGAAATTCGACTTTCGCGCTCCACCACGATCCGGCGAACAGGTGGCCGTCCTTGAGAATCTGCACAAGAGTTACGGCCCGCGTGTGATTTACGAAGGGTTCAATCTCACCATCCGCCGCGGAGAACGCTGGGCCGTCATGGGGAGAAACGGCGCGGGCAAGACCACGCTTCTCAAGATGATTGCCGGAGCCAGTGCTCCAGATGCGGGAAGCGTGCGGCTCGGCGCCAGCCTGTATATGGGCTACTTCGCGCAACAATCCCTGGACGTGCTCAATTCCGATCTCACCGTCATCGAACAGTTGCAACAAGATTTTCCCCAGGACGGTCTCGGGTCGCTGCGGAACCTGGCAGGAGCATTCCAGTTCTCCGGCGAAGACGTGGACAAGAAGATCCGCGCACTTTCCGGCGGAGAAAAATCGCGGCTGGCCATAGCGCGCATGCTCTACAACCCGCCGAACTTCCTGGTGCTCGACGAACCTACCAATCACCTGGATCTTGCGACCAAGGAGATGCTCGTGGACGCCCTGAAGGATTTTGAAGGCACCATGATCTTCGTATCGCATGACCGCATGTTCCTTCGCGGTCTCGGCTCACGTGTGCTGGAACTGGGCGGCGAGAGCGGCACGGACCGCAATCCCACCGTCTATCCTGGGTCATACGTTGAGTACGTGCAGAAGCTTGGACATGAGGCGCCTGGGATCTATTCGTAGCGCTTGCGTTCCCGGCCTTTGCGCACAATGGCAACCAGATCCTCGGCCGACACTTTCACCTTCACTCCTTTCACGTCTAGCGGCGAGCGCTGCGGCAGGAGCACCAAGTCGGCCGCTTCCTCAGCCTCTTTGAGGAGCGTCTTGCGCGGCGTGCCTATCTGCGCACGCATGGTCAGGGCACGAGCAAAATCCGTGACTTGGATCGCGCGCACGGCCACAGGAAAGTCGGAAGGGATTTCTCCGGCAGTGATCCCGTACCGGAAACGGCGCTCCACCAGCGCCACGCCGCCCGCGACCGCGCTCTGCAGGAACCGCTGGACATCAACGTCGTTCACAATCGGCGCGACGCACATCATAAGGCAGCCCCGGGCGGACCCTTTCTCGGTCGCACTTTCGACGGCGTACCTCAGAAAGCCCGCGAGCGAGTCGCGAAGACTCTGTGGCGTGAGGAGTGCCTTCGCGGCTGATGCGCCCTTCCGTTCTGCGTACGCCCTAAGGACGCGCAAGAATATAGCCCGCTTGTCCCCAAAGACGGCATACAGGCTCGGCCGTCCCACGCCCATCCCGGCGACGAGATCGTCGATCGTCACTCCGTCGTAGCCTTTCGACCAGAACACCTGAGTCGCCTTTTCCAGCGCCCCCGTCTCGTCAAAGCTGCGCGGTCGTCCCCGCGGCCTAGCTGTATTTTGAATCATGTGGTTCAAAACTCCTTGACAATGGTCGTCGTACCAATTATATAACTGAATAGTTCTAAATTAACAAGTCGGCTCTGGCCTCGTGGGGACCTCACGACCCGGCCTTCACCCTTTGCCACGGAGACGCCCATGGAACATTCGATCGCTCTAGTCACCGAGACTATATTAATAACCGGAGCAAATGCTGGGCTTGGGAAAGAGACTGCCCGACAGTTAGCATTGAAAAAAGAAACAAAGAAGGTAATTCTTTTTTGCAGAAATCGAGCGAGAGCACAGGCAGCAAAGAAAGACCTTGAGGAGAAAACGGGGAAAAAGATTTTTGAAATTATTATTGGGGATGTTACGGATGCAAACTCCGTAAGAAAGGCAGTAGAAGAAATAAAGGAACCTATTGATGCAATCGTTTTAAATGCAGGTGGAGTAATTGGAAAAACGGCTGCGAAATCTACACCTTCCGGCATGAATCAATTAGCTGCTACGAATATTTTAGGCAATGTAATTCTAGTGGAGGAATTGATCAAACGAGACAAGTTAAGGAAAACAGTTCTATCAGTCAGTGCGGAAGCTGTTCCAGGAGTAAAGATGCTTGGAGTAAAACCAGTTTCAATGAGGACTTCTTCTGTAGATGAGTTTGCTGCTGTTCTTGATGGATCATATTTTGGTAAGAAGTTCAATGCATTGCATACGCATATGTCAAGTATGCGGAAACCATGTGGACGTTATCAATGGCAAGAAAATATCCTAAGTTCAAGTTTGTTGTTGTGAGCCCAGGAAATACAAAAGGAACTCAGGCGCCAGACAGTCTTCCCCCGCCAATGCGGTTTATGTTGAAGTACGTGATGATGCCTATTGTGTTCCCATTGATGGGCGGAATGGTGCACACGCTGGACGTAGGTGCAAAACGCTTTGTAGATGCCATTTCGGATGAGCGGTATAAAAGCGGCGTATTTTATGCCAGTAAAGAGGGTAAGTTATCAGGGGACATGGTGGACCAGAGCACCTTTTTTACTGATTTGAAAAATACTTCATTTCAAGATAACGCCAACGAGGCAATTCACCATTTCATAAATTAGGCGCTCGGAACCGACGTCTCGGGGCAATTCTTCGCCTCGGCTCAAGGGAAGTTCACAGGCCCAATTGAGGCGCAGCGTCACCGACACCTCCACGATCGCGCCAGACAAGAAGCCGCGTGGCAGGCCGTCGTCAAGGTGTCTGGCGTCGATTTCTCTTCCCCAGCATCCTTAAGCGCGGCGCCCTGAAAGAACGCCGGTCGCGGCGAAATGGTTGCGGTGACCACAATCAGCATGCGATTGCGGCGCTGCGTGCTCGTCCTCAGGGTCTTACGGTATTTTGAAATAAATAGTTCAAAAAGTCCTTGACCACTGCCACCGCGTCTATTATCGTACCAAACAGTTCAAAATAAGCAAAGTAACCCTAACCTCGCGAGGAGAACACACATGGAACGGTACGAAGGTAAAAAGGTGGTGGTTATCGGCGGCACGAGCGGCATGGGGCTTGCGACGGCGAAGATGCTCATCGATGAGGGCGCGCGTGTACTGGTGACGGGTCTCTCGAAGGCCGGCCTGGATTCGGCCCAGAAGGAGATTGGCCAGCACGCCATCGTCACTGCGAGCGACGCGCGTTCGTTGACGGACATCGAAGCCCTCGCCTCTCGCGTGAAGTCCGAATTCGACACCTTCGACCTGCTCTCCGTCAGCGCCGGCTTCAGCATTCCAACGCCTCTCGAGAACGTGACCTCGGCCATCTACGACGAGATGTTCAACCTGAACGCCAAGGGACCGTTTTTCGCGGTCCAGAAGCTCGCGCCACTGATCAACCGGGGCGGCGCTGTCGTCCTCACGACCTCCGTCGCCAACGTCAAGGGACTGCCCGGCCAGGCCGCATATGGAGCCGCCAAAGCTGCGCTGCGATCATTCGCTCGGACGCTCGCCGTCGAGTTGCTTCCTCGGGAAATTCGCGTCAACGCGGTAACGCCCGGTCCCATCGACACGCCGATCCTCGGCAAAGTGTTCGCCGATAAAGACGCCGCCGCGCAGATCAGGGAGAAGATGACCGGTATGATCCCGATGAAACGCTGGGGGAAGTCGGAGGAAATCGCGAAGGCCGTCCTCTTCCTTGCGTTCGACGCGACCTTCACGACCGGCGCTGAACTTCCGGTCGATGGAGGATGGTCGCAACTCTAAAGTGTGGACCTCGCTTGATGAGCTGACCGATGAGTATCGGCGCGGAGATGCAGGCCGGTAAAAGGAGGACGATGAAGATGCACAACTTAGTATTGAGCTGTTTGGCGGTTGCTTATCTCGCAGCGAATACATATGCCATCGTGAAGGTGGGAGGGTTTGAGTTCGCCCGTTCGCGCAAGCATCTCCTACTCTATGGCGTTCCCTTCATATTGTGGGGCTCTCTCATCCTATTGGGATGCAAGCTCATGGAGATCATGCGTCGATTCGATGAATGGGCTGCCTGACCAGGCGTTCCCAACTGAAGAAAACAGACCGAGTCGGCGGGTGGCCCGGCCTTTGATTGCGCCGACCCCGCCAACATAGTGGGTGCCCCGTCCTTGCGTTTTGTGCAAGGGCGGGTAAGATGCTGACGATAGCATAGGCTATGCCATGACTATAATGAGCGCACTCGCAGGAGCCACTCTCGTTGCATTCGGCTTTTTCTTGGTTGGTCTTACGGTTGTCGTCTTCGCGAGGTCAGCAGTGGCTGAACGTTTTTTTATGTCATTCGCGAGTTCAGCGCAAACACACTACACGGAGCAAGTTGTCCGGCTACTGATCGGCGCGTCACTCATCATTCGCTCTGGGGCAATGTGGCAACCGAAGGTCTTCTGGTTTGTCGGATGGGCCATCGTCTTATCCTCCTTGGTGTTGATCCTTACTCCTTGGCAATGGCACGATCGTTTCGGCGAGAAAGTGCGTCCAATACTTATTCGTCACATGAGACTGTTTGCGGTAGGGCTATTGGCGTTCGGAGTTTTACTTATCTATGGGGTGGGGCTTAGTGAAATTCGCCACCTTCAACATTAACAACGTCAACAAGCGGCTCGACAACCTTCTGGCTTGGTTGAAGAAAGCTGAACCGGACGTGGTGAGTCTCCAGGAGCTCAAGGCAGAGCAGGGAGCCTTTCCAGTAAATGCCCTTCGGACTCTCGGGTACGAAGCGGTCTGGCAAGGGGAGCGCTCCTGGAACGGCGTGGCCATTCTCGCGCGAAACCACGTTCCCGTGCTCACCTGCACAAGTTTGGCGGGTACTCCAGAAGACCATCAAGCTCGCTACATCGAAGCGGCGGTTCAGGGAGTCCTGATCGCTTCCATCTACCTCCCCAATGGAAATCCCCAGCCGGGGCCGAAATTCAATTACAAACTGGCCTGGTTTGAGCGCCTGATTGCCCACGCCGCCAAACTCATGGCGAGCGGAGCCCCCGTGGCGTTGGCCGGTGACTACAATGTCGTGCCGACACAGCAGGACATCTATCCGACTCGCTCGTTGGATAACAACGCGTTAATCCAGCCCGAGAGCCGGCAGGCCTTTGCGCGTTTGCTGGCTCAAGGCTGGACTGACGCCATGCGGAAGCTGCATCCAAACGGGCCGCTCTGGACATTCTGGGATTACAAATTTGAACGCTGGCAGAAAGACAAAGGCATGCGACTCGATCACTTTCTGCTCTCACCGAATTTGTCGGACCGGCTGGTAGACGGCGGTGTCGACCGATGGGCGCGTGGGCAAGAAAACGCAAGCGACCATGCCCCAACATGGATCATGCTCGATCTCTGACCAGAGTCGAGGTTCCAGCCTAGCCTGGTTGACCGTCTTGGCCTTTGCGACCCGCGTGATTTCTAGGCTTCGACTGCGGTCTGAGTCTGCACGGGAAGTTTGGCTTCCTGCCAGGCGTCGAAGCCGCCGATCACATTTGTAACATTCTTGAATCCGGCTCGTTGCAGCAGACTGCACGCGATCATGCTGCGATATCCGCTCTTGCAGTGGACGGCGATGGGCCGGTCGCGATCAATCTCGGGCGGAGAAACTTTGAAATTGTCCAGAGGCCACCAGGTCGCGCCTTCAATGTGTCCGGCTTGCCACTCAGGCGCGCGGCGTACATCGAGCAGTTGGGAAGCTTCGGATCGCAAGCGACGATGCATCTCTTGCGCAGTGATTTGCGGCAACTCGGCGAGTGCGAACCCGGCCTGTTTCCAGGCCTCGACTCCGCCGTCTAGGTATCCACGCGGATCTTCAAGGCCGACTCGCGCCAAGCGGAGCCGAGCTTCGGATAATTGGTCGGGAGAGTCTGCGATTAAAACCGGATGAGCGGTTAGGCCCAGGACTGTTCCTGCCCACGAGGCAAACTGTCCTGACAAGGCAATGTTAATCGAGCCGGGCACGTGCTCGTGAGCGAACTGATCACCAGGGCGAACGTCGAGTGCGATGACTCCGTCGTCGAGCATCGACTTTAGTTGAGCCGGCGAAATTGGCGGTAGTTCAGGCAGGTCGGAAAGCGTGGGTGCGCCCTGGCGATTAATTTCCGCATCCTGTAGAAAGTACTCGGGACGCGTGGGCAGGTTGGTGGTCAGTTGCCGAACGAATTCCTCTTTGCTCTTTATCTGAAGGGCGTAGTTCGTGAGCCTTTCAGTGCCGATGGTCGAAGACCGCTCAGCGCGCATGTTACGTCCGCAAAGGGAGCCCGCTCCATGCGCCGGATAGACAAACACATCGTTCGCCAGCGTGAGCAGTTGGTGATGCAAACTCTCATAGAGCAGACCCCCTAATTCCGCTGGAGTGTGCGTCGTCGAGAGATCGGGCCGTCCGACATCGCCGAGGAATAACGTGTCGCCGGTCAAAACTGCCCAGGGATTGGGTGATTTCTCTTCATCTGTGATTAGAAGACATATGCTTTCTAGCGTGTGTCCCGGAGTGTCCAGCACTTTGAGAAGCACTTTCCCGGCTCGCAACTCGAAGCCATCTCGCACCGCAACGTGGGGAAATGCGGCGCCAGCATTGGCTCCCATGTAAATCTTTGCTCCGGTACGCGCGGCCAGTTCTTTATGCCCGGAGACAAAATCGGCGTGCAGATGAGTCTCGAAAATATGACGGATCTTCAGGTTGTGCTCTTCCGCGGCTTTCAAGTAAATGTCCACATCTCGCTGAGGATCGACCACAATTGCTTCTCCCTCTGACCCCAACATGTAGGAAGCGTGTGCTAAACAACCCAGGTAAAACTGTTCGAAGTACATGGTTTACGCCTCAGTCGAGAGTTGAGGGCATGAAAGAGAACTCGGCCCAGATCATCATAATCTAAGTATCAAGACTTGGACTTGCCTAAGGAACAGGCTTGGGTGCTGTTGAAATCGCATTGGCCGAGGAAAACTTGGCAGTTTTCCACTTCGATTTCTGCGCTACAATACAAATTCAAAGTATGCAATGTCCTGTTCCCCCCAGGAGGTAGTTTGATGTACCGGCCCCCCAATAGCAGTGGAACCAATCCACTGCTTGACGTCGAGTCAACCATTCGTGGTCTCACCCAGGACTTTTGCACGGCCTTCAATACCGGCAACTACGACCAGGTAGCTGCGTTATTCGCGTCCGACGGCGTGTTGATGCTTTCGCATCGTGAGGCGTCGCAGGGGACGAAAGGGATTGAGCGCGTGCTCCGGCAGTATGGCGATTTGGGCTACCAGAATCTGCGTTTTGAAACCACGCGCGTGGATTACTCGGGCGACATGGCCATCGAAATCGGCCGTTACACCGTTTCGTTTGACCCGGGCCACCGAACCGTCGGCGATACGGGAAAGTTCCTGCGTGCTTGGCGTCGCTTGGGCGTTTGGCGCATCCTCGGGGATTCCTGGAGCAGCAGCTTGCCTAGCGGCCAGGAGATCAAACTCGGCGAAGACGCGAAAGTGGCTTGAGGAATCGGGAATTACAATTGCAGGCGCGGTTTCCCGATGATAGGTTTCAGCGAGCATGAATCGCACGGCATCGGACCCGATCGCTTCTGAAAGTTCCAACCTGAGCAACGCAGCTGTTCATTCCGATTGCGGCGCTGCATTACGCTTCTGCCCGAACTGCTCGGCGGAATTGCAGGAGAATCACTGCAAACTGAGCTGCCCACTGTGCGGCTTTTATCTGAGCTGCTCCGATTTCTACTGATCAATCAGCATCTTGCCCCTAACCATCCCGATCTTTAACTAGAACCTCCCGGATTAAATGCCAAGTGCTAAATGCGCCGGACCTGACACGTTCGCTTGCTTCCATCTACAATAGCTAAGAACATGACTTCATAATTCGAGGAGAAACAATGCAACGCAAAGCAAGCGCAGTTTGGAAGGGCGGACTGAAAGACGGCAAAGGCGCGGTATCGTCATCGAGCGGAGTCCTGAACAATACCCCCTATTCTTTCAGCACGCGATTCGAAAACACTCCCGGAACGAATCCGGAAGAATTGATTGCGGCAGCACATGCCGGATGCTTTTCCATGGCCTTATCCGGGCAGTTAGGCGCTGCCAATCTGACAGCATCCAGCATCGAGACCAACGCCACACTCACTATGGAAAAGCTCGATTCTGGCTGGGCGATCACCGCGGTTCATCTGGATGTGGTTGGCCGCGTACCTAATGCCGATCAAGCTGCTTTCCAGAAGGCGGCCGAGAACGCCAAGAGCGGCTGTCCGGTCTCAAAGGTACTCAAGGCCAACATCACGATGACCGCGAAGCTGGAAGGGTAGGGAGTTCCAGGCTTCCGGATCTAGGCTTCAAGCTCCAGAGTCTTGGATTATCTCCCCGACTCAAAGTTACGAAGTGAGCGGCATCTTCTGACTCAGCTGCCTAAAGCCTAGAGCCCGAGGCTTGAAGCCCGACCTCGATGTTTGACAGCGAGCGATGCCCCTGTAGAATATTAGCTGTGATTCTCTCCTGAAGGCGGCCCGAATAGGTCGCCCCGTAACGAATCACTTTTTGCCATCGTGGCGGAATTGGCAGACGCGCATGGTTCAGGTCCATGTACCCGCAAGGGTGTGGGGGTTCGAGTCCCTTCGATGGCACCAACGGTTTTATTCGGCGTTCCCGTTACTCTGACTAAACTTCTTTCCTACCTTTGACGAGCTGTTGACAAAGGTCTCGACACCCCTCCCGTATAATTGTTGCGACTTGCCATGCCCGCCAGCCTGGATCAAATGGTTGCCGCAACCCGTCGAAGAATTGCGGAGACGAAGCCCGCAGCCGATTTGCGCCCACTCGAGCGGCAGGCTGGAAACCATGTCCCGCGCGGCTTTCGACGTGGATTGGAATCAAAGAGCCAGAATGGCATAGCCGTCATCGCGGAACTGAAGCGTGCGTCGCCTTCGCGCGGACTCATTCGTTCTGATTTCGACTCTGCACGACTGGCACAAGAACTCGAGGCCGCAGGGGCAGTCGCGTTGTCGGTTCTGACCGACGAGGAGTTCTTTCAAGGATCGCTGGAAAATCTGCGGCGTGCATCAGGCAGCACAAAGTTGCCCTGTCTGCGCAAGGATTTCATCGTCGATGAATTCCAGTTGCTGGAAGCCCGAGCCAACGGCGCCGATGCGGTTCTGTTGATTGTGGCTGCATTGTCTCCCGAAGAACTGAAATTCCTGGCCGGCCGGGCCTGCGAATACGGCATCGACGTTTTGTGCGAGGTGCATGATGAAGAGGAATTGCACTGCGCTGAAGATGCCGGGTGCAGCACGCTCATCGGGGTTAACAGCCGCGACTTGCGCACATTCAAGGTTGATCTCGAAACCGCATTTCGATTGGCTGAGTCAATTCCAAAAAACGCGCTGCGCGTAGCTGAGAGCGGAATCAATAACGGCACCGACATCGCGCGTCTTCGCGCTGCCGGTTACCACGCATTTCTGATCGGTGAGTCCTTGATGAAAGCGAAATCGCCCGGAGAAACATTGAATGGTCTTCTGGCGGAAGCGCTACGCGAATCCCATGCGCTCATCAGTGCTGATCAACCGTGACGAGCAACTGAGGACGGAGAACTGAGTGTCATGACGTGGGTGAAAATCTGTGGAATCACGAATCTCGAGGATGCGCGAACCGCGGTTGAGGCTGGCGCGGATGCGCTGGGATTCGTTTTCTACGAGAAGAGCCCGCGAAACGTGTCTCCGGACACGGTACGCGAGATCGTGCGCCAGATGCCGGCGCAGGTCGAAAAAGTTGGAGTGTTCGTCGGCGGTAGTCCGAAGAACCTGCCTGAACTCGCGCATGATTTGGGTCTGACCGGTGCTCAGCTTCATCTCGGACAGTGCATCGACTCAGCAAACGAAACGACAGTATCTGGGTTAGGCTGTTTTCCACTGGGGTTCAAGAGCTACACGTCTATGCCCGCCGAGTGGCTTATTGAGTCGGAGGACTCTGCGAAGAGTTTTGTCGACAGCGTGTTTCACGTATTGGAATCCATGCGATCTCTTCCGGAAGCGGACCGATTGCGGAACTTCATCGAGACAATTTTTCTCGATTCCGGCAGTCTCCAACTACCTGGCGGAACCGGCATAACATTCGATTGGCGAAAAGCAGCCCCTATCGTGGAGCACATGAAACAAGTCGTGAAGGTTGTCGTGGCTGGTGGTCTGAGCCCCACGAATGTTACTGAAGCGATCCATGTCCTGAAGCCTTGGGGCGTGGATGTTTCCTCCGGCGTCGAATCAGAACCGGGCAAGAAAGATCCAGAAAAGGTTCGAGCGTTTGTCTCGGCAGTTCGTCAGGCGGAGAGGCTCGTATAAGCAATATGGCGACCGCGACAGTTATGAAGGGCAATAAGTCGAGCAAGGCTGCCGTTAAAGGTCGCTTCGGTGCCTATGGAGGGCGCTACGTCCCCGAGACCCTAATGGCTGCGCTTGAAGAATTGGAGCGCGAATACGACAAAGCGAAACGCGATCGCAAATTCGAGCGCCGTCTGAATGAACTCTTGCACACTTACGCTGGCCGGCCGACAGCATTATTTTTCGCACGGCGGCTCACCGAAAAGCTTCGTGGAGCAAAAATCTATCTCAAGCGCGAAGATCTTCTTCACACCGGCGCGCACAAAATCAACAACTGTCTGGGGCAGGGGCTTTTGGCCGAGCGCATGGGCAAGCGTCGCATCATCGCCGAAACCGGCGCCGGACAGCACGGCGTCGCCACGGCTACAGTTTGCGCGCTGCTCGGTTTCGAATGCGTGGTGTACATGGGCACCGAGGACATGCGGCGACAGGAGCTAAATGTTTTTCGCATGCGGCTCCTCGGGGCTGAAGTACGCGGCGTGGACTCGGGATCGCGCACGTTGAAAGATGCCATCAATGAGGCCATGCGTGATTGGGTGACTAACGTTCGCAACACACATTATCTGCTCGGCAGCGTGCTGGGCGCCCATCCGTATCCGACGATGGTTCGTGATTTTCACAAAGTCATTGGCCGCGAAGCGCGCGCGCAGATTCTCAAAGCCGAAGGCAAGCTGCCCGCGGCGATTATTGCTTGCGTGGGAGGCGGCTCGAATTCCATAGGCATTTTCTATGAGTTCATCAAAGACAAACGCGTGAAGCTGATCGGGGTGGAAGCTGGCGGCTGCGGTGACAACCTGGGCCAACACGCCGCGCGCTTTCATGGCGGCTCGCCGGGTGTGCTGCAGGGAACATTTTCCTATCTGCTGCAGGACCCTGCGGGACAGGTGGCGAATACGCATTCGGTGTCCGCAGGACTCGACTATCCGTCGATTGGTCCTGAACACGCGGCTCTTCATGATTCGGGTCGGGCTGAGTATGTTTCGGCGTCCGATACTGAAGCGCTCGACGCTTGCACCCTGCTGGCGCGGACGGAAGGCATTATTCCTGCGCTCGAGTCGGCACATGCCGTAGCAGAAGTGATCAAACGCGCACCCAAGATGAAGAAGTCAGACATCGTAATCGTGAACGTCTCCGGGCGCGGAGATAAAGATATCGGGATCTTAAGGGAAAACCTGCAGTTAGACGGGTAGGTCAATTTCAGGATTTCGCTTTGCCAAGCGCGAGCTTTAACCAGATTTCGCAGACCATGCCTCTTTCTTTCCCAACTCGCCCTTCTTTTGTCGCATACGTCACCTGCGGCGACCCCGATTTATCAACCACTCGGGATGTCGTCTTGGCTGCGATCGAGGCCGGCGCCGATGTGATTGAATTGGGTGTGCCATTCAGCGATCCCGTGGCCGACGGCCCCGCAATTCAGCGGGCCAGCCAACGAGCGCTCGGGCAGGGCACAACGCTGGCCGATGTTCTGAAACTCGCGGCAGAAGTGCGCCAGCACGCACAGTCAACCGGGTTAATTATCTTCTCCTACTTGAATCCGATCCTGCGCATGGGATTGGAAAAGTTTTGCAAGGTCGCACGCCACGCGGGGGTTGATGGAGCGTTGCTGACAGACTTACCGGTGGAAGAGGCGGGCGACTACCTACGCGACATGCGTCGAAACGATTTGGCAACTGTGTTTCTCGCGGCACCCACTAGCACGGACGAGCGTCTAAAGAGCATTGCGGAAGTGTCGAGCGGGTTTCTCTATGCAGTCTCTCGAACCGGAGTGACTGGAGCTCGACAACAGTTGAATCAAGATGCGCAAAAACTAGTTCGCCGCCTGCGCAAGTACACGAAGCTTCCCATTGCCGTTGGCTTCGGTGTTTCCACTGCGGAGCAATTCGCGGCAGTAGGAGAATTCGCTGACGCAGCGGTGGTTGGCAGTGCAATTGTCGAAACCATCGAGCGTAATCCCGGCAAAGAAGCCGAGTCTGTGGCAGAATTCATAAAACAGCTTCTCAGGCGTCAGCTTTCAACTGTCAGCTCAACGATGAGTCCCGGTTCTGGTAGCTGACAGGTCGATGCTCATGATTTCGGATTTCTGACGGTTTGAATTGAGAGCTGACGGCTGAGCTTATGGCTTCTATGGACATTTCGGACTGGCGCAAGAAAATCGACGAGCTTGACCGCAGACTGGTGGAATTACTGAGTCAGCGAGCGCAAGCCGCCCACGAGATCGGCAAATTGAAACGTGGCGTTGGTATGCCCATCTATGAGCCAGATCGTGAGCGGGCTGTCTTCGACAATGTACGCGGCGTGAATCGGGGGCCGTTGCCCGATCGCGATCTGCTCTGCATCTACGAACGCATCATGGACATCATGCGCCAGATTCAGCAAGAGGAGATCGCGCCTAAGCAGCCAATGAGCGAGGTTGCGGGTGATACGGAGTTGGATTCTGAAGTGAACGACTGAGAAAAGCGGCCGCCTTTCTATGATCGTCGCAATGCAAGAATCGGCAACCGAGGAGCAAATCCAGCAGGTGGTGGAACACCTGATCGAGATGGGTTTCTCGGTGCATCGCTCTACCGGTGCGAGGCAGACCGTCGTCGCGGCAGTGGGTGCGCGAGTTGATTTCGATATTCGCAACCTCGAAGTCTTATCAGGGGTCGAACACGTTCATCGCATAAGCGCGCCCTACAAGTTGGCGGGGCGAAGTTTCCGCCCGGCGGGCACGATCGTCGAATTCGCCAACGGATTGAAAATCGGAGGCGAGCAAGTGGTTGTGATGGCGGGTCCATGTTCGGTTGAATCTCGCGAGCAGCTCTTTACCACAGCCGAGCGCGTTGCGAAGGCAGGTGCGCGGGCGCTTCGCGGGGGCGCTTTCAAGCCGCGCAGTTCTCCTTATTCTTTCCAGGGACTCGGGTTGGAAGCTTTGAAACTTCTGCGCGAGGCCGGTGATCGCTTTGGATTGTTGGTCATCAGCGAGGTCATGGAAATTTCGCAGATCGCCATCATGCTGCCTTTCGTGGACATCTTCCAGGTCGGCGCGCGCAACATGCAGAATTTCAATTTGCTGCGTGAATTGGGCAAAGTTAAGAAGCCGGTTTTGCTCAAGCGTGGCATTGCTGCGACATTCGAGGAATTGCTGCTCTCCGCCGAGTACATTATGGCCGGTGGAAACTACAATGTCATTCTGTGCGAGCGCGGCATTCGCACGTTCGAAACCTATACTCGCAACACGCTTGATATTTCTGCCATCCCGATCATTCACAAGCTCTCGCACTTGCCCATGGCGTCTGATCCGTCGCATGGCACCGGGATTCGCGATAAGGTTGCCCCTATGGCGCGCGCGTCTGTGGCCGCTGGCGCCGACGTGCTTTTGATCGAAGTGCATCACGATCCCGACAAAGCGTTATCAGATGGTGCGCAATCGCTCTATCCCGATCAATTCTCCGAGTTGATGGATCAGTTGCGAATAATTGCGCCGGCTGTTGGCCGCACAATCGCATGATTCTCTTTGTCTCTGTAGTGAGAACAACTGATGCCTATTCGCCAAATCACGATCATTGGGACCGGCTTAATTGGCGGTTCCTTCGCTCTGGCGGTGAAGAAGCGTGGGTTTGCCGGACGAATCGTTGGCTGCGATCGGGCGCCCGTTCTCGAGCGTGCGCGAACTAAGGCTGCGATTGACGCCGGCCACACCAATCCCGCCGACGCCGTTCGTGGCAGCCAGATCATTGTTCTCGCGACGCCCGTGAGCGGAATCATCGATTTGATAGAGCGGCTAGGGCCGGTGCTGCCCCCGAAGACTCTGCTCACCGACGTCGGTAGTACCAAGGCGCTCGTGCTTGAGAAAGCTAAAATAGTCTTTCGCAAGAACACCGGCACTCGTTTTCTCGCCGGTCATCCGATGGCGGGTAAGGAACAATCTGGCGTGGAATATGCCGACCCCGATCTTTTTCAGGGAGCAGCCTGGTTCGTGACGCCGGTTGCTGGACAAAAGATTTATGACGATTTGAGTGGAGAGTATCTGGAATGGGTAGAGAAGATTGGCGCGCGGATCGCCGGCATGGATGCCGGCGCGCACGACCAGTTGTGTGCCTGGATCAGTCATCTACCTCAAATGATTTCAACCGCGCTCGCCGCTGCTTTGGTCGATGAATATGGCGCAGATGCGCCACTCCTCGAAGCCGGTGGCCGCGCGTTGCGCGAGATGACACGCATTTCGGGCAGCCCTTATTCCATGTGGCGCGACATCGCTCTTACCAATAAGACGAATATTCGAAACGCGCTGTCGAGACTGGAGCAACATCTGGCTCACATCCGCGAAAATCTCGACACGCGAGAGCTGGCAATGGAGTTCGAGCGGGCCCATCAGCTGAAGAAAATCGGGCCAGCCAAACGGAAGCAAATGAATTGAGTCATTGATTCATTGGCTCACTGTCTCAATTCTCATTTAGAATTCTTTTTCTCATGAACAAAGTTGTTGCTAATGCCGACGAGGCCGTTCACGATATCTCCGACGGCGCCATCATTATGGTTGGCGGTTTTGGGCTCTGCGGCATTCCGGAGAACCTGATCCGCGCTCTCGTCCGCAAGGGCGTGAAGAATCTAACCACAATCAGCAACAACGTTGGCGTAGACGGCTTGGGTATGGGCCTTCTGCTCTCCGCGGGGCAGATTCGCAAACACATCGGAACCTACGTCGGCGAAAATAAGCTGCTGGAACGGATGGTTCTGGAAGGCAAAGTCGAGTTGGATCTGGTGCCGCAAGGAACATTTTCCGAGCGCATGCGGGCGGGCGGCGCTGGCATCCCCGCTTTCTTCACGCCCACCGGAGTCGGCACCCTCGTCGCTGAAAATAAAGAGACGCGCGAATTCGACGGCCGCATGTATGTCATGGAACACGCGCTGAAAGCCGACTTCGCGCTCGTGAAAGCGTGGAAGGGCGACAAGTGGGGCAATCTCGTTTATCGGAAGACAGCCCGCAACTTCAATCCAATGATGGCGGCCGCGGCAAAGGTGACGATCGCGGAAGTCGAGCATCTGGTTGATGTGGGTGAGTTGGAACCGGATTTAATTCACACTCCCAGTGTTTACGTAAATCGCATCTTTCAGGGTGAGTTGTACGAGAGGCGAATCGAGAAACGAACGACGAGAAAAGCGTCGTAGGTCGTCTGTCGTTGTCCAGCGAACATCGACGGTTCTGGCTAACGACCGATGACCAACGACCGACGGCCACAGACCATGAGCAAAGACATCGAAAAGCGCGAACGCATCGTCAAGCGCATCGCTCAAGAACTGCGAGATGGCTTCTACGTTAATCTCGGTATCGGGATGCCGACGCTTGTGGCCAATTACGTTCCTGCGGGAATGGATGTAATCCTGCAAAGCGAAAATGGCATGTTGGGCATTGGCCCTTATCCGATCGAAGGCCAGGAGGATTCGGACCTCATCAATGCCGGTAAAGAAACCGTCAGCGAAATGGCAGGCACGGCTTATTTTTCAAGCGCCGATTCCTTCGCCATGATTCGCGGCGGACACATTGACCTCAGCGTTCTGGGCGCTATGGAAGTAGACGAGGAAGGCAATCTCGCGAACTGGATGATCCCGGGAAAAATGGTGAAAGGCATGGGTGGCGCGATGGACCTCGTGGCCGGTGCGCGCCGCGTGATTATCGCCATGGAGCACACGACCAAAGAGCTTCAACCGAAAATCCTGAAGAGATGCACGCTGCCTCTGACTGGCGTGAGAGTGGTGAATACGATCGTCACGGAGATGGCAGTCATTCATGTGACGCCTTCGGGCTTGTTACTGGAAGAAGTCGCACCCGGCCTGAGTGCAGATGACGTACAGCGCGTCACCGAAGCCCCGCTGATCGTCAGTTCCACCCTCAAAACGATGGCAAGCTGAACCGGTCTTACTGCGCGCCGGCAAAACTTTTGATCCGAGCCACCTCAAACTCATCGCCCTTCTGCCAGCCGATGAGTTTGGTTTGCGAGGCGGCTTCCCATCCCAGCACGAATCCAAATCGAGCCATCGCCGCATCGCCGGTAAAATCCATGCTTGGATGATATTCATCACTCGGCTGATGATAGTGCTTTGAGGTGTACTCTTCAGCCTGCTGCACGCCCCATGCGGCATCGTGTCCCTTATATTCTGTGCCTTCGTTGATCGAGAACGAAGGAATGCCCACGCGCGCCAAACTGAAGTGATCGGATCGATAGTAATGTCCGGCCTCAGGGCGCGAATCAGGACGAATCGTCAGCCGGAAAGTTTTCGCCATCGCCTCGATCTCCGGATAAAATGTTGTGCGCTCCGCTCCCGAAACTTCCACCTCCTCGGGTGCACCCAGGGGCGGTATGTCGTCATAGTTCAGATCGAGACTGATCTTGCCTGCCGGAACCGGCGGATGCTTGCCCAGATATTCCGAGCCTAGCAAACCCTGCTCCTCTGCCGTTACCGACGCAAACAAAATGGACCGGCGCGGCTTCTGCTCTGCGTCGGCGTACGTACGCGCGAGCTCCAGCAAAATTCCGCAACCGGTGGCGTTATCGTTAGCGCCGTTGTAGATGTTATCGCCAGGCATGTCGGGGCGAATGCCGAGGTGATCGTAATGGGCCGTATATATCACGGCCTCGCTCTTGAGCTTGGGATCCGACCCCGGCAGCACGGCCAGCACGTTGTTCGATTCAAACGGCCGAATCTTGCTCACAATGCGTGCTTTCAATTTCACGGGTAGCGTCACCGGATGGAAATCGCGAGAACGCGCGTCCGCTATCAGCTTGTCCAGGTCCGTGCCCGCACCAGCAGTCAGTTGTTTTGCGACCTCGAACTGAACCCATGCCGCAACCCTCAGCTGAGGCGTGCCGTCGAGCTTTAGGTATGATTTCTCTCCAGAGTTCGAGTTGCGAACGACTTCCCAGGGATAGCTCGCCATCTCGGTTTGATGGACAAGAATCGCGCCCACAGCCCCCTTTCGTGCGGCCTCTTCATATTTGTAGGTCCAGCGCCCATAATAGGTGAGCGCTTTTCCTTTGAAGAAATTCACATCGTCAGAGGGCGGCTCGTTGACCAGCATCAGCAGAACTTTGCCGCGCACATCCACTCCTTTGTAGTCGTCCCACTGATATTCGGGAGCTTCGATTCCGTACCCGACGTACACAATTTCAGCATCTACGTCGGAACGGGGTTGTTGCGTCTGGTCGTAGGCCACGTATTGTTCGAGCGGCTTCAGATCTGAGGCCACGCCTGTCGATGAGACCAAGGAAAATGTGGTTTCCGGCGCTGGTGTAATGCCGACCATCGGGACTTTCTGCATGTAAGTCCCGTTGTCGCCGACGGGTTTCAGACCATAGAGGGCAAATTGAGTGGCAATGTATTCGGCGGCGATGTCACCGCCTCGCTGTCCCGTACCGCGGCCCTCGAGCAGGTCATGAGAGAGGAAACGGACGTGCGCCCGAATGCGCTCGGGATCGATCTTCTGCATGGCCACGAAGGCAGCGCCCGGCAGTCTCACGGAATCAGTCGCCGTTCGGGTGTGCTTGCGCGAGGACTGCGTCGCGGAAAAAGTTGAGCACGCAAAAACTACGGAAAGCACAATGATGCCAGCTCGCATCCCAGAGGCTCCTCAGAAAACGAAGATGTCGGATAAGGGTTTTATTGTACGGGAAAGCAACAGAAACGCGTTGTTACCAGTGGACTCAGCCTTTGGGTTCGCGCGAAAAGTCGCCCGACTCGATTTATGTGCCTGTGCCCGCGACCGCGAGCTAGTTCTTCGACCCTCAACCAGCACGAAAATCAGGAATCTGCTCGCCGCTGTGGAACACAGGCTTCTGCCCACCGCCATTGAGTTCCCCGGCCTTGCGGTTGATTTCTTCGATCTCCTTCCGCTCCCATCCCACGCTGGAGATTTCAATGTCTCCATCCTGCGCCATCCAGAAAATGGTCGGCACGTTGGTTAGGCAGTAGGCGTTCGACGCGGGATAGGTATCCGTGTCATCCAGCAGCACCGGGAAAGTCACCCCGTATTCCGTAATAAATGCAGCCGTGTCTTTCTTCGCGTTTTGGGAGACGCCGACAATGGTCACATTCTTGCCACCATGGGCTTTGTAAATCCGATCGAGGAACGGAAACGTGTATTGGCACACCGGGCAGGACACTTTAAAGAAAGCTGCGACGACGGGGCCGCGCGTAAGCGCCTCGCGCAAGGAGAATTGCTTTCCATCCATCGTCTGCAACTTGAAATCCGGCGCGGACGTTCCCGCGATCAGAGCTGCCATGTTGTTTCCTCCGAATAATTTCCGAAACCACTTCACCGATACTTCCATTCTATCGCGGACTCGCAAACGCCAAGCCGCGATGAGCGCGAGTACCGCTCATCGGCCAACATTAATTTAGATGATCTTAGCCGCGCGCAGGATTTTCCGTGCCAGACCAGTTAAAGGCAAAGCCGTAACGCGGGATTTACGCACCCAGCGTCCATTTAGATCCTCGGGAGCGGTGCCGCGCAGCACTCGAACCACGTAATCAGTCACGGTGATGGAATGCCTCACCGTGAGCCACTCTTCTGCTGTTTCGTTCACGGCGGTTTCTGGCAACTCCCACATGCCGGGCATCAGGGTCTCTGCCTTCGAACGCTGAACCAGGAAGACTGATCCGTTCCTGGCAGCGAGCGTGTATTGGATGTCTCGCTTCGTCTGGCGAGTTGACTTCGTTCGTTTCTGCAGTTCGCCGCGCGTCGCGCAAAGATCGGACACCGGGCACAAGAGACATTGGGGCTGCCGCGGCAAGCATACGGTCGCGCCCAATTCCATCATGGCCTGGTTGAAATCTCCCGGGCGCTGCTGACTGAGCAGTTCTCCCGCGGCGCGCCACAACTCTTCGCCTGCAATGTTCTTCCCATGCACGCGCTGCAAAACGCGCTCGACGTTTCCGTCGACCACAGCGACAGGCTGGTCGAAAGCAATGCTGGCAATCGCTGCCGCAGTGTAGCGGCCGATCCCAGGCAGGGCCCGCAAGTCTTCTGCGCTCGCGGGAAACTTTCCTCCGTGCTCCTTCACGATCTTCTTCGCCGCCGCATGCAACATGCGGGCGCGACGGTAATATCCCAGCCCGCTCCAGGCCGCCAACACCGATGGTTCGCGCGCGGAAGCCAGCTTCTCGACGCTTGGGAAGCGCCGCAAGAATTTCTCATAGTGATTTGTCACGGCAGCCACGCGAGTCTGCTGCAGCATGATTTCCGAAAGCCAGACCCGGTACGGATCGCGATCCTGCCGCCAGGGCAAATCGCGTTTATGGCGGTCAAACCAGCCGAGCAGGCGCTGCTGAAAGCGTCCGTGGCTGATCGAGTCTTCCGTTTTCGAGCCTTTTCCTAAGGTCATTTATGCAGACCGTACAACCTCCGCGCCACTTAATCCCACAAACTAAGAGGCTATCCCGGAGGACGCATGGCGCGATTCTACTGCAAAGAGCCCAAGGCGACCGAAGGGACCAATCGTGCTACTTTCGCCGCGCCTAGGGGTTTGACTAAGGATGCCTCCCCGTTGACCTTCGCTCGCAGGCAGGGAATAATGACTGAGCCTGGTGTCCGCAATCTACGAGTGCCTCTTTACGCGCTCACGAAATCGAAGGACCTCCATGAACGACTTCAACCGCAAGGTGGAAGAAGCATCCGCGCGCATCAACAAATCCGTGGCCGACGCAGTTACCACTGTGGAGAAAGAAACGGCGGAGTTGATTGCTCATCTGAACGACGAGGTAGTTCCGGTTGTCCGGCAGCACTCCACGAAAGCATTACGTATAGCGGCGGAGAAGCTCGCGAAGCTCGCCGACTATATGGAGAACCAGCCTCCCCGCAAGTGAGCGCTTGCTTGCGCGACAATCGCAGCCGTTCCTTTACGATTGCTATTTTTGTTTCTCTTCTCTCGTTTCTGCTCATCGGTTGCGGCGAACACAAACAGGCGCAGGTCAATGTTCCGCCTCCGCCGCCCATCACTGCGCCCGAATCGCAACCTAGTTCCGCGAATGCCGGGCCGCCAGCCGAGACTGCTGTCCCCGCGCCATCACAGCCCGCGCCATCAGGGGAAGATGCGTTCCGCATTCCCGCAAATGCGAAACCGATTCTGGTGGAAACCGGTCTCGCAAGTTGGTACGGAGGCCCGTACAACAAGCGCCGCGGTTCCAATGGCGAAATTTACAACATGAACGCGATGACTGCTGCGCATCGCACGCTTCCGTTGGGATCGATTGTGCGCGTAACTAATCTGAAGACCGGGCGTTCGGCGCTGGTGCGAATTACCGATCGCGGACCTTTCGTGGAAGGCCGCGTTCTGGATCTCTCGCAGGCCGCGGCCAAGAAAGTCGACGTCTTGCAGCCAGGAGTCGCGATGGTCCGCATCGAAGTCATGCGGGCTCCGTCTTCCCTGGAAACCGGCGGGAGATGGGCGGTGCAGATCGGCGCTTTCGAGAAGGAACACTCGGCGGATAAGTTAGCCGACCATCTGTCCCACCGTTATCAAACCGCGAAGGTGCAATGTTTCAGCAGCCCAATCGGCGATTGGTGGGTGCGAGTCCGCGTACAAGATGACGATCGCAAACTTGCCGAAGAAGTCGCACGCAAAACCCAGACTCCGCAAGGTTCCATCTTTCTGGTCAGGCTCGACTGAGAAATTCCGCGAAACGTATTCGAATCTGAATTGATCCCTGGGGCATCGAGTCGCCGTGAACCAGAGCCCGCACTGCAAAAACGTTATCTGATCGGATATAGTAGCTCTGCGCCTTCCCCGTCCCGGCGACACGCGTGCACAGCGCGGCGTGTCTCCTATCCCAAACTATGGACGGTGTCATGAACGACTGTTTGTTCTGCCGCATCATTCGCGGGGAAATACCCTCCAAGAAGGTTTACGAAGACGAGCACACATATGCCTTCGACGATATTAATCCGCAGGCTCCGACGCACGTGCTCGTGGTTCCCAAGAAGCACGTGCGTGGACTGAAGGAAGCGGCGGCCGAGGATGCGGAACTGATCGGCCGCTGCCAACTCGTCGCCGCCAATATCGCACGGCAGCGCAGCATCGAGGATGGGTATCGGACCGTGCTCAACGTCGGTCCACGTGCCGGGCAATCCGTTTTTCATCTCCACGTACACCTGCTCGGCGGGCGAAGCTTGCAGTGGCCTCCGGGATAGGTCCGAGAAGCCGCGGCGGTAGTCCAGCCGTTTCTTTGGCATCTTCTCCGCTCGAAGATGTATTATGGTGGAGCACCTAAAAAGGTGCTTTAGGGGTATTATGCTTGACATCACCAAGGATATCCAATCGCTAACGACTTTCCGCCGTCGTTCAGGCGATTTCATCAAGCAGTTAAGAAAAAGTAAGCGTCCCGTGGTGCTCACAGTGAAGGGGAAGGCTGCGGCCATCGTGCAGGACGCCGAAGCCTATCAGCGATTGCTGGACATCGCCGCCCGTGCCGATGCGGAAGAGGGCATCCGCCAGGGGCTTGATGACGTGGCTCACGGGCGCACCCGTTCGGCCAAGGAAGTATTCGACGAGATCCGCCGCAAACATGGCATATCTTATTGAGTTTGCCAATCGCGCTGCCCGCGATCTTGAAACCCTTTATGTGGAAAAGAACGCTGCCGAGTCACAAACTGCCGCTCGATGGTACGAAGGGTTGGAGGAAGCTGTAAGCGCGCTTGCCAGATATCCCCGACGCTGGCCTCTCGCGCCGGAAGCTCGAAGGATAAGACGGAAACTGCGGCATTTGCTTTACGGCAAAAAGCCCCATGTTTATCGGGTTATATACGAAATCGATGAGCGTCAACAAACGGTGTGGGTGCTCGCGATTCGTCACGGCGCAAGACGAAGGCTCAAGGCGTCTGATGTCTCGTAGCGTTACAGCGTTTGTAAGGTGCAGCGATCCTTCGTTGGTACTCCCTTGCTTGCCAAGGGCTCCACTGCCTAGGATGACGGGATCCGGAATCGCAAGAGCGAGGACGCTCGCGCCTAACACTGGCAGCTCACTCTGCGGCGGCTTCGTCTTCTGGGGCGCCGTGGCGGCGAAGGAGTTGGGGCAGGTTCTGCGAGAAGGCCGACCTTGGCAGAACCATGTCGCATCCTACTTCATGAGCTTTCTGCTTCAAGTCGCCTTGCACGTGCGACAGAAATCCGATGATCGAAGTCTTCTTCAGCTTGCTCTTGAGCTTGGGAATCAAAGTCAGCGGTTTGGCATTCGCATTGTTCATGTCGAAAATGACGAGCGAAGGCTTCTCCTCGCCATTCTGTTTAATCCGCTCCAACATGTCTTTTTCGTTCTTGACGAACTCGACTTTGACATTGAGCTTCCGCGCCGTCTCTTGAATCTTGGCCTGGAAAAACAAATCATCAACGAATGCAAAGATGCGCGAATTGGCATCCTCGTTGAGCGGCAGCGGCTCTGGTTCCATCGGAGCGTAAGACGGAGCAAAGCCAGGACGGCCGCCTCGTCCGCGAGACCCTTTGTCCCCACCGAGGGCACCGCGATAGCTATGATCCATGGGAGCGCTATAAATACCGCTAGCTTGTTGGCGGTCGCGACCGCCGGGGTTTCCTGCGCGATTCGACGGGCGACGTCCCCGCCGCCGTCTGCGTTGCCCTCCGCCTCCGGAGGGATTTCCGGGTCCAACATTCATATTGTTTCTCGTGTGTAGTCTTGCGTTTCAGTCTCAGAAAGAAGATTCTGTTTTGCTGCCTTGGTGCAACCGCTCTCCGGGTGGTACATCGCCTCGCGCACATGCACCGAGCGTGCGTGGAAACCCAATGCGGTTGGAGTTCATCCGTGAATGATCTTTGTCCGTCTAGGCGCCTGGAGCTAATGGGCGCGGGAGGCCAGCTAGGGAGCATGGCCGCTTGGGAACACTCTGATGGTATCTCTCGTGACGGTTAGAGCGCAAGTGCTAACTAACGGTAATTTTGCACAGAAGTAACTGCATTGCTTCCCGGACCATGTCCGACACTGGCTCACGACGAACGTCGCTTAAGTTCCGCTACTCACCTCACGAGCCCACCGCATGGCCTGCCAGTAGGACTCCGCGACTTCGCTCTCGCTGAGATGAAGCTGACTGGTCAAGTCGGCTGCTGTTTTCCACTCTCCAGATTCTTGCGCCAGCATAAGTTGATAGAAGAGCCGCAGGCGACTGGCTCCGCCCGACAGCACGGCTTTGGTTTCCTGATCGATGGGGATGTTGTCGAGCACCTGGGACATGGGTAGTTCGAGAATGGCATCCATCAATGAAAGCAGGCCCATCAAAAACAAGTCGGAGTCCCCGTGCGGGATTTTCGGCGAGAGCAGTTCGCAAAAGCGGGCGCGAACCATGGCGGAAAGCACCAGTTCGCTGGTCTTGCCTTGCCCAGCGCCAAGCGTTGCCACCAAGCGGATCCAGCGGCGAACTTCGCGCTCTCCCAGAATTGCCAGGGCGTGCCGGACCGAATGAATTTCGTTGGCGAATCCAAAGGCGGCGGAGTTCAAATAGCGCAGCAGGCGGTAGCACAGCGCCGCCTCGCTCTTGACCAGATTCTCGATCTCGCGCACGTCCAACTCGCGCTGCGAAACCGCCTTCAGCATGCGCAGATAGTTGAACTGGTTGGCGGGGATTTCATGCGCCGTGAGTATTTCCGGACGGCGAAAAAAGTATCCCTGGAAATACAGAAAGCCGGCCTTCTTGGTGGCAAGAAACTCTTCCCGGGTTTCCACCTTTTCCGCCAGCATGCGGCAACGCCAGGGGCCGTAGCGCTTGACCATGGCGGCCGCATCAGCCGCCGAGGTCGCTCTGATATCCACCTTGATAATGTCGGCAAGATCGGTGAGAGCTTCGCGCGGGTCGTTCACTGCAAAGTCGTCCAGGGCGATTGTGTATCCGGATTCTTTGAGACGGCGGCAGGCTGCCACCACCAAGTCATCCGCCGGAACCGTCTCCAGAACCTCGACCACGGCTTTTTCGGAAGGCAGCAGAGTGATGTAATCCTTAAGCAAGATGTCACGCGTGCAGTTGACAAAGGCTCTACGTCCATCACACAGAACGTCAAGGCCCAGCAGCATGGCAGTGTTCAAGGTGCTGCGCGAAGCCTGGTCAGGATCGTCGTGGCGAAAGAAATCTTCCACCCCATCACGGAACAGGAGTTCGTAGCCGAAAACCTTCTCGTCTACGGTGAGAATCGGTTGGCGAGCGACAAACTGAGTTCCAGGTTTGGGTGCTGGTTTGCCTTGGTCGGGGTTCAGAGCAGAAGTTGGGGCAGTCACTCCTTAGATATCGGCACAACCCGGTAAGAGATTAGCCGGGTCAAGTCGTTAACGGGAATCGGCGAAAACGTCACGGTTGGTAGCCGTTCCCCTGCAAAACTCTAACGCGATGTGCTTTCCCGCAACCTCTGGAGTCGTGTTTTTCATTCCTCAACCCATTCGATGCCGCAGGTGTAGCACTTCCAGTTGTTCTTGCGTACGGGAATCGGAATTGTCAAAAGCAGCCAGAGACCATAAGTCCAGAAGCGATTGATTTTTTCAAATCCGATGTCGAGCGAATAACAGCGAGGGCAGCGCGGCTGCGCATACGACTCGCCAACTTCTTCTTCGTTGAACTCCGGCGGGATCGGTTCGTCCAGAATGGCGCGAGCGGCCTCGGCATCCTGCTGGTGCACCTGCAGGCGAATGCCGCCGATGGCGTTCGAGAGCAGCCAGTCCATGCGAACCAGGTTGCCATCGGCCAGGGTGCAGGCAATTCCAGCGGATTCCAGTTTTCCCTTGGCCAGCAGAGCTTCGGGAACATCGCGGAAATGCTGCAGCGTGACGAGTTCGGTCGACACTTCGAATAGCACCCGGTCGGGGTAAGACAATCCCCGCCGCTATTCTATTGCACCGTGAGCGAAACGGTCGTGGTATGGGAAAGGGCCGATGTGCCTCCGGTCGTGGCCGTGACTGTCACGCTGCTGGTTCCCGCGGGCGTTCCCGGATTACTGGGTTTACTGCTGCCACCGCCGCAAGCTGGCATCCAAATCGTGGAGAGCACCAATACCGCGATGATGCTTAACAACCGCGCACCACGCAATCCCCGCTTGCGATTTCCCGCTGTGATCAGCAGCCCGAAAACTCCGGGAAGCAGTAAAGCATAAAAGATACCGCCGTGGCGCCCGAAGGGCGGCTTGTCCAACTGTGACGAGGGCGCGGTGGTCGTGATGCTCAGGGTCTCGCTGGTCGCCGAGACAGCAGTAAAGGTGCAAGTCGCTTCCGAAGGCAGCCCGGTGCAACTGTAGGTCAGCGTCGCATTGAAGCCGCCGAGTGGAGTGATCGTCAGTGTCGTAGTCCCGCTCCCTCCGGGAGCAGCTACGCTAACGGTGGTAGGACTGGCCGCGACCTGGAAGTCCTGCACGTTGTAGGAGAGGGCCGAGGAGGTCGACCCGGCGAAGTCCGTGCCGGTAGCGGGGCTGAAAGCGGCAGTGATGGAATACGACGCACCTGCTAGTGTGCTACTGGTGAAGGTGGCCGCTCCATTCGTAAGTGAGATGGGAGCGCTGTTTAGTGCGGTGCTGCCGTTGAAGAATGTAACTGTCCCGGTGGGGGTTGTGGCGCCGGAGGCCGGCTTCACTGTCGCAGTCAGGGTCACGCTGGCTCCAACATTCACGGGCGACGCGGGCGAGGGGGTTAGTGTGGTAGTGGTCGCGACAGCGGCGGCGGAACTCCAGTTCGTGAGCAGGTTTGCGACGTTGATGGAACCGAGTCCGGTCGCCTCGTCGTACCCGGTGGTGACCAGGTATCCGCTAAGGCCACCGGTAAGCCCGTTCGGACCTGCCGTGCTGTTATTGCACATGCTCGGGGTTGTGACTACGCAGCCGGTAACGCCGCTGCTGGATATTGTGACGTCATGAAATACAGAGTTCGCGGGCGTTGCAGCCAGGGTATAAAGCGTGGGATTGAGCAAGCCTTGGGCGGAGCCTTCTTTCTGATCCAGAAGAGCGGCGATGCCGGCCATGTCTGGCGCGGCCGCAGAGGTACCAGCGAAAATCGAAAAACTGGTAGTTGGAGAGCACTGATTATTCCCAGCTAGGCATCCGAAGTAGGCATCGTGGAGGGACGCGCTAAAGGCGACATCCGGAGTGTATCGGCCGAGTCGGGCTGGGGGAACCCCGGTACCTGTCTGGTAGGAGGGCGTGGCGATGAAGGCGCTGACCCCGCCTCCGGTTCCAGCCACCTGAACTTGATTCTGGCTGTTGAGTGGCTCGTTCCAGGCACCCTCCGGAATATAGCCGAGCGCTGATTCGAAGCCCGGTCCGTTGGTCGAGCTCCAGTATTGGCTTGGGTTAGCTGAATCCGCGAATTCCGTGCCACCCACACAGGTCGCGTAGCTCGAAGAGCAGATGTAATTCGGGCTGAGGACTTGAGTCGCGGGCGGTGTCGAGAAGGCCGTATCACAGCCAGCCGCGGCTGAGTCTCCGGATGATACGAATACCGAAATACCTTCCGCTGCAGCTTGCGTGAACAGGTCGTCCCAGAACTGGACGCCGGATGCGCCAGCCTCGGCTTCGCATGCGCCAAAGCTGATGCTCATGATTTTGGGAGCAGGCGTAGGGGGGGTGTCCACTACAAACGTGGCGGCGATGGCAACGCCACTCATGGTCGAACTATCAGCGCTGATCACAAGATCGAGCGCGGCGTTCTGCGCGATGCTGCCGGAGCGAGTCACATCGAGAGTTGCTTCACTCTGATCCCCAGAAGCATTGCCGCTGCAGACCGCTGCGGGTGGAGTAATGCCGAGCGGTGGCACGATAGGAGTCGGAACGTTCGCCGTCACTGCAGCGGCGCTGGCGAAATTCGTGATGTCTGAATTGCACACGCCGGAGCGGCCAATGATCGCGATGGTTTGACCCGTGCCGTTGATGCCGCCCGTAACTCCGACGACATTGTAGATCATTGCGAAGTCACCGGGAAAAATGACGTTGCAAGGCGTGCCGCCACAACTAAATCCACTGCCGTCGGGCGAGGCGCTGCCAGCGCCCCACGAGAGCCCAGCCCCTAGCCCATGCGCAGGGGACGCTACATGCTGTGGGTAAATCTTGATCGTGTAAAGTCCGCTGATGGACTTGATCACAGCAGCCAGCGCGGCAGGTATCTGCGGTTCGGCGTTGATCGAGATACGCTTTTCGCCTTTGACCGTGAAGTAGTGCATTTCGGCCGCGAAGGCATTGCCGACCGCCGGGGCCGGACCGCTAAAAGTGATTCTCTGACGGCTATTGGAGACGGAATCAATGGTGAGATTCTGCGATTGGAGCCAGACTGTAACCGCATGGATGTCGTGCGCGGAGACTCCGAAGCGCTTTCCGATCTGCGCGGGCGTAAGCCAGTGGTGATAGTCGGGCGATCCCGGGTCCTGCTGGTCTTTCAGGAATTGCGTATACGCCTGTTCAACCTGGGGTGGGCGCGCGAGCACCAGCGTGAGTCTCTCAATCGGAAGGTCGGCGGGAACCGCGCCAGCGTCATTCGGAGTGCTTGCCCACGCCGGGTGGTGGCCCGTCAGTGGTACACGATTGAGAGGATTGACGGTCGTGCGCACCAGATCTGTAGTCTGCGCATAGGACACGACAGTGAGGACCAACAGAAGCGCGCACAACGTGCAGAAGGCGCGCACGGAGCGGCGAGCCACGGCGCTGCGGTTCGGCGTTGCAGATAGCATTATCTCCTCCAACACTCAACTCGGTTACACAGGGATATGCCTACTACCTGGGGAAGGGTGAAACGGATGGGCCGATTATCGTGGAAGGCAACTGGCGCGTCAATGTAATTATCCGGCTGTACCAAACCCTTAACCGAAAAGGAAATTCATGCGCACCGTTTCCCGATTCTGAATCAGAAAACGTCTCCGCATACCTACGTGATCTGGGTGGGCTCTATCTCGACCTATAGATTGGGGCCATGGGGCTGCCCGTGAATTTTTCTCTTCCAATCCTGTTTGTAACGCTCTTGATCTGCGGTGCAAGCACCGCTCAAGATTTGCCCGAGGTTTCAACCCCACACGGCTTTTGGGACCGAGCCAACAAGATCCTTTTTGCCAGTCACGCCACCCTGGAAGTGGTGGACTTTGGCATAACGCACCGTAACTTAAGTGATGGAGGAAGGGAATTGGATCCCATGGCAAAGGCGTTGTGCGAGAGCGGAACTGCCGGCCAGTTGGCTTTCTTCGGAGGCAGAATGGCTGGGGTGGTTGCGATCAGCTATTTCCTGCACAAAACCGGACACCATAAGCTGGAGCGCGCTTTTCCGGTGTACGCCAGCGGCGATTCCGCTTACGGAATAGCCTACAGCTTCACCCATCGCTAGGGGGCGCGCATCAAGAATGAACCGAGACAAGAGCGCACAATCATCTCGCCCGGGCCAGGACGAGAGTGACGTCGTCGGGTTGCTCGTTGGGGCCAATCCAATCGTCCACCGCGGCAGTCACGATTTCGCTGATGCGCGTAAGCGGCAAGTCGCGATTCTCCCGCAGCAAGTCGATCAGCCGGGCCTCGCCAAACTCGCCAAAATCATTTTCCGGCTCGGTTACGCCGTCAGTGTAGCCCACGAAAATCTCGCCCCGGCAGAGCTCGACCGAAGCCTCGTTGTAGCTTCGTTGATCGAACAGGCCGACCACGGTTCCGCCGCATTCCAGGCGGCGAATGGAACCGTCCTCACTCATAATGAAAGGCGGCAGGTGGCCTCCGTTGCTGTAAGTGAGCTTGCGCTCGACCCCGTTGTAGATCCCCAGAAACAATGTCGCATATTTTTCCGGCGGCGTGCTTTCGTAGAGCTGATGATTCAACAGGGAGAGTAAAGCGCCGGGAGACATGTCGACGCCCCGGAATCCCGACGCGAGCATGACTTCGGGCCTAGCCGCCGCGCCCACAGCTGCGGGCTCGCGCAAGACGGGAACGTCCTGCAAGCTGAGGGCGCGAACCGCGGCGTGTATGGTTGCCATCAGGAGAGCGGCGGAGATTCCTTTGCCGCTAACGTCGCCCACGGCCAGAATCAGGCGATCCGAATCCAGCGTCAAGAAATCATAGTAATCGCCACTGACCGTACGTGCGGGACGGAAAAACCCGTGTACTTCGAGCGACGCGAGTTGCACGCTCTCCTGAGGAAACAACTGCGCCTGGACTTCCTGGGCGATCACGAGTTCGTTCTCCAGGCGCTGTTTGTCCTTCTGTTCTTCGATGAGCTTTTCCAGCGAAGCGGTCATGGAGTTAAACGAGTTCGCCAGAGTCGCGACCTGATCGTTGGACTTCACCGGAATACGGTGGCTGAAATCGCCTCGGTTGACGTGCTGAGTGCCTTCGTAGAGTTGCGCCACCGCGCCGGTCACCGTGCGCGTAAGCTGAGTGCCAATCCAGATCGCAAGCAGTTCGATGATTGCGAAAAAGATCACCGCGAACAACAAGAAGAATTCAACCGTGGGCGCAAAATCTCCCTGAGCAGAGAACAAACGCTCATACAGTTTTGAAATGCGGGTCTGCACCGTGATGCCGATGGGATTGGCCGTCTCGCCGTCATCCCAATCCATTACGGAGACCGAAGTGACAAACAGCACGCCTCGATCCAGCGCGCGAGTCGGCGGGGGAATAGTGCCGGAACTGAATGTCAGTTTCGCCTTGCTGGTGTCGAGCACGACCTTCTTGTTGTCTCCGGCGAGGACTTGCGTGCCCCGGGCTGGCCCTGGTTCCGTTCGGTCTACCTTGTGGAGAGTCAGCCCCTCATACAGAGTGATTTCGCCCAGGTTCGCGGCGAGAGTCTGTAGCAACTGGTCAACCGGTTCGCTGGATATAACGGTGAGATTTCCTTCTTTCAGCGGCACAGTCTCGAGCACGCGCAGGAAAAGTTTGTCGTGATCGCGTACCACGCCGCGGAAAGCACTTTTCAGATACGGCGGAGATATGGGCGCCGCGATCTCTGTTGGAGAACTGTTGAGAACTATCTTCTGGTTCAACCAAACACAGATTTGGCGATTGGCCCAGTGCTTGTCGGTCTGGTGCAGGGTTTCCAATGAAGCCACCCATGCCGCCGGTTCGCGTTGTATCTGGGAAGAAAGGTGGCGGGCAATCGTGGAATTGGCTGCGGACAAACTGCTTAACTCGGAGTTCAATCCCGTCGTAACAATAAAGGTGGCGAACTGCCCGGCAAATAGATAGAACGATCCGAGCGCCAGAGCAATCAGCAAGACAAGCGGTATGAAGCCGATGAATACATAGGTGACGATGAGCCGGTTGCGCAGCCGCCATAGTGCCTTGGCCTTGATCCAGCGAAATGCCAGGATCGAGAAAAGAACGATGACGAGGAAGCTCAGGAAGCTGACCCACCCGCCAAGACTATCGCCGTAAGCAAGATGAAAAAACCCGAACACCTTCTGCAGCAGAAATAGAAGCAGGTCCAGACCGAGTAAATACCAGGCGATCAGCGCGACTTTGCTGGTGGGCAGCATTCCTGCCTCACGAAGCCGCAGCCGAAGATAGCGATAAGGCAAGGCCATGGTGTAGAACCGAATTATAGAAGAGAAGGCGGGATCAGGTTGCAGGCGTCGGGCTTCAGGCGTCGGGCTTCAGGATGCGACCATTTGAAGCCTGACGCCGGAAGCCTGCCTGTTCAAATCTCTGGATAGAAATCGAAGAACGCTTCCAGGCTGGTCTTTAGCTGTTTTTCAATCTCATCCTTGCTGCCTTCGAGCACGTGCATGGTCACGTGGGCTTCACGGCCGTTCTTGAGCTTTAGGGTTGCGTCCCCAACTTCCGCGACTTCCTCGGAGGGAAGCAGCCGCAATCCATATACCAAGGTTAAGTTTGCCATGCAGCGATTCTACCGGTTTTTGGAATCCTGAATCCTGAAGCCAGCAGCCCAATGCGCGAAGCCCTGCCCGTCCTTCGCGGACGCTTCGATTTAAGATTTTCTACGTTCTTCATTTAGAATGCCGTCGTGCTCCGAAACATCTTTGTAATTTTGTTTAGCGTCGGCTTGGCGCTGCTGGCCAGCGCCCAACAATCCGCCCAGCCACCAGTCAAGCTGAACATGTTGAATGTCTGCTCGCCTTCGCCGGAGGAGCAGCAAGAGATCGCTTCCGCATTGGCGAAGATTCCCAAGCAGCCGCTTTTCAGTCCTGATTTTGAGGTCGATCGCGGGCGCTCGACACTCGATCAGAGTCCTGATTTTCTGAAGGCAGGAGCGAGCGCGCAATTCTCCTCCGACTCAGGAACCGCTGATTGGGTGCGCATCCGTCGCGAGTTCTCCGTGCAGGCTCTCTTTTCAACAGTCCAGTACTCGTTCAGTCGCGATCCGAAAAACATGGTTGAGACTCTGATTTTCCACGTGCGTGATCCCAAGGACTTGATGCAGGTCGCCATTGAAGACAACGCGTCCGCTGTGACCACGGCCGCGAATATGCTTTCCACCAGTACTCCGGCCAGCCGCATCAAGCTGGAGCGCTTCGGTAAATCCTCGGTGGTGCTGGGCCGCTGTGCTGGAACGGAGGGAAGTCCTGCGCCAGATCAAAGTGCTTATGAGCCGCTGTTTCAGAGCGCGACAGCAATCGTGACCAACTATCGCAACCTGCTGGCGGCGCGTACCACTGTACCCGCAGAGTTGACGCGAGTCAGCAATCTGGAAACGAGCAAAGCCAAGCCCGCAGCGAAGGACGGGACAAAAAAGACTGTGCCAGGCAAGTCCACGTCGCAAAACGAGTGACCAAATCCGCGTGCTGAACCCAAATCTGAAATCCGTAATCTAACTAGTTACTTTATGGACAATATCCGCAACGTCGTCATCATTGGCTCCGGCTGCGCCGGGCACACAGCAGCGCTTTACACTGCCCGAGCGAACCTGAAACCGCTGGTGCTCGAAGGCCACGAACCAGGCGGGCAGCTCTCGCTAACCACGCTGGTCGAGAACTTCCCCGGCTTTCCCGAAGGCATACAGGGCCCGGAGTTGATCGAGAACATGCGCAAGCAGGCGTCGCGCTTCGGAGCAGAATATAAACACGGCCACGTAACCAGCGTCGATCTCAGCGAGAATCCGTTCAAGGTCCACATTAGTCACGAAGTGATTCATACCCGCACGCTTATCGTCGCGAGTGGCGCTTCGGCGCGCTGGCTGGGATTGCCTCACGAGCAGCAGTTGATCGGACACGGCGTTTCTTCCTGTGCCACGTGCGATGGCTTCTTCTTCTCAGGCAAGGAAATCACAGTGATAGGGGGCGGCGATTCGGCCATGGAAGAAGCGATTTTCCTGTCTCGCTTCGCAACAAAAGTCACGGTCATCCATCGCCGCGAACATTTCCGCGCCTCGAAGATCATGCTGGAGCGAGCCCAGAAGAATGAGAAAATTGCGTTCCTGCTGGATACGGTCGTCGAAGACGTAAACGACATTCACAAGAAAGAGGTCACCAGCCTGACGCTGCGGAATCTCAAGACTGGTAAGGTCTGGGATTTCCCCACCAGTGCGATGTTCCTGGGCATAGGCCATATCCCCAATACCAAGATATTTGATGGGCAACTCGAGATGGATCAAGACGGCTACCTGAAAACGAGAGATTACGTCTTCACTCGGGTGCACGGAGTCTATGCCTGCGGCGATGTGCAGGACCGCCGCTATCGCCAGGCGATCACGGCCGCTGGCTCGGGATGCATGGCTGCATTGGAAGCAGAAAAGTTCCTGGAAGAATGAATGTAGGCGCGGGCGTCCTCGCCCGTGCGGGGCTAGCCGAAAATTTCTCTGGAGAATGCCGCATGCCAAGCGAACAGTCAACTTGTCCGCACGTAAAAGAGATTCGTCAGGTCAAGCCCAGCGGCAAAGGCTGCAAAGAATGTCTCGAGATGGGCGACACCTGGGTCCACCTGAGGGAATGCCTCGTCTGCGGTCACGTCGGCTGTTGTGACTCATCCAGGAACAAGCACGCCACCAAGCACTTTCACCAGACTAAACACCCGATCATGCAGTCTTTCGAGCCGGGAGAGAACTGGCGCTGGTGCTACGTCGATGAGGTTTTTCTGACCTAGCGAGCAGTTGGCCACCACGCAAACTGATGGGCACACAATCTGGACTGTTTATGGGAATTTACCCTTCGGACTTGCCGGTTGTGTTATGTGCGATTTGCAGCAATGTCATCACTTTTGTTGAGCAGGCCACTGCCGTCACGGACAAAGACGGCAGGCGAGTCCATTGGGACTGCTGGCTGAGGGCAGACAAGCCATCGCAAAAGCCGGAGAAGTTTTGAAGCCGAGAGGCTATCTACTCTCGGTCAAGCCGGAGCTCACCCCACTTGTGATACAAATTCCTGTGATCTTCATGCACGTGCAAGGTAGTTATATCTCCATCTTCTCTACCTGCGCAGGCGTCCGGTGCTGAGGGCTCTCTTCATTTCTCTGTCGGAGAGCCACTGGCTGCGCGCCGTCGCCGAGCGCTCTTCCATTGGGCAGAAAATCTCCAGCCGCTTTGTGGCCGGCACTCAGGTCGAGGACGTGCTTCGCGCCACGCGCGCCATCAATGAGTCTGGCCCGACCGTCTCCATCGACAATCTCGGCGAAAACGTCAGCAACGTCGACGAAGCCCGAGCCAGCGCTCAGCTCTATCACCAATTGCTGGACGACATCGCAGAACAAAAGCTAAATGCCAACATCAGCTTGAAGCTCACTCACATGGGTCTCGACGTGGATGAGCAACTGGCGCGTGACTTGGTGACCGGTCTCGTGTCAAAGGCCGTGGCAATGAGCCCGTGCAATTTTGTCCGCGTCGACATGGAAGGTTCGCCCTACACGCAGCGCACGCTCGATTTCGTCCATGAACTGCATCGCGCGCCCGGTAATCAGGGATGCGTGGGCGCGGTTATTCAGTCTTACATGCGGCGCTCGGAGAGCGATGTCGAGAAATTGTTGGCAGAAGGAATCCGCATTCGCCTGTGTAAAGGCGCCTACAAAGAACCAGCGGAGATTGCCTTTCAACCAAAGTCAGAAGTTGACGCCAACTACGTCAAGCTGATGAAGATCCTGCTGAAGAGCAAGGTCTATCACGGGCTGGCCACGCACGACGAAAACATCATCAATCAGGCAAAAGCCTTTGCCACCAAAGAAAGAATTTCCCGCGACGCATTTGAGTTTCAGATGCTGCACGGCATCCGTCGTGATCTGCAACAGAGCCTGGTACGCGACGGCTGGCGAATGCGTGTTTACATTCCGTTCGGAACCGAATGGTATCCGTACCTGATGCGGCGCCTGGCCGAGCGCCCGGCGAACGTTTTGTTCATCGCTAAGAACCTGTTCCGGTGACGACGGATCGCGCTGTTTGCCATGCGCTCTCAATTCTTGTCATTCCGCGGAGCGAAGCGACGGGGAATCTGCTTTTCGCCGACCGCGCGAAGAACCCAGATCCATCACTGTACTTGGGAGCACGAGCCAGGAGTTTTCGGCGATATTCCCGCCGTATTCTGCTAGCATAAACACATGGGTAGCCGTGGCCAGACAGCGATTGCGGAAGCATTCGCCGCCCTAGTTGGCCCCCAGGTCGGGGACGAGGATATCGATCTCGTTCGCGCCGCCTTGACCATCGCCCTGACCGAATATCCCAATCTCGATATCGAATCTTACGTTGCCCGCATCGATGAACTCGCACACATGACGGAGGCTCGAATCTCCGAGGTTGGCGACGCGGCCCAGACCATCGCCGCCCTGAATCGCACCCTTTTCGACGATGCCGGATTGCGCGGCAATCGCGAGGAATACTACGATCCCCGCAATTCTTTCCTGAACGACGTGCTTGACCGCGGACTGGGCATTCCCATCACCCTCGCCCTTATCTATATGGAGGTTGGCCGCCGTCTCGGCTTCCCTCTGTTTGGCGTAGGCATGCCCGGACATTTCCTGCTCAAGCACTATGACATTGACGGCCGTGAGACGTTGGTGGACTGCTTCAGCGGTGGCGATATCCTCAGCCCCCAGGATTGCCAGCGCCGCCTCGACGAAATCTATTCCGGCCAGATGACCCTGCGTCCGGAATTCCTTTTCGCCGTCAGCCGGCGTCAGATATTGACCCGTATCTTGAACAATCTCAAGACAATTCACCTATCCACTCGCAATTTTCGTAAAGCCCTGCCGTTGGTGGATCTGGTGCTCGTGATCTATCCCCGCTCTCCCGAGGACGTCAAGCAACGCGCTCTTTTGCGCTACAGTCTGGATCAAATGTCTGGAGCCGCCGAGGATCTGGAACAGTACCTGAAGATGTCGCCGGATGCTTCCGATGCCGATGAAATCCGCCAGACCGCGCTTTCCATCCGCAGAATGCTCGCCCTAATGAATTGAGTCGCTGAAGGACATTTGGTTGGCCGGGTTGGACTGTGCCGAATTTCCACAGGATTCGTGCAAATCAGGCTTGTAACGGGCGAACTGCAAAATCTTTCATCTTGACAGGCGCTCGCCGCTGACTCACAATGTCCCGACATTTTTTTGAGCATCCGAGCAGTTAGTTGCGGAAGTCCGCTCTCCCCTTTTGCCATCCCCCTGGCAAGGCCTTCTTCAGTCTCGGATGTTTGACGGTCACAATTTTCGAACAGCTGACAAAATTCAGGAGGATTTATGCGCGTGAAAGCGCTTGTGTTATTTGTGGTGACTTTGGCCTTAGCAGCTTCTGCCTGGGCCGCTGGTACTGAGACTCTGCTCTACAGCTTCTGTGCTCAGACCAGTTGTGTGGACGGCAACCAACCCCAGGGCGCCTTGATTTCCGACGCCTCGGGTACTCATCTTTATGGCACGACGATCTATGGTGGTACCAACAACCTTGGCGAAGTCTATGAGTTGACGCTTTCCGGTGGCACGTGGACCCAAAGTGTAATCTACAGCTTTCTCGGTGCCAGCAACAACGATGGTGCGTATCCGTTTGGCGGCTTGGCCTTCGATACGGCCGGGAACCTTTATGGCACGACCTACCAGGGCGGCGCAAGCAGCCAGGGTGCGGTATTTGAGCTGGTCAAATCGGGCAGCACATGGAAGGAGAGTGTGCTACATACCTTCGACAACATTGGCGGCGATGACGGGACCTACCCATACGGCAACGTGGTCTTTGACGCGGCCGGCAACCTGTACGGTACTACCCAAAGCGGCGGTAAGTTCAGCGGCGGCATTGTCTTCGAACTAAAAAAGTCAGGAAGCAGCTACACTTACCACGTGATTCACAGTTTCCTCGTAAGTGCCAGCAGCGCGTACTACCCCTATGCCGGGCTGGTTGTGGACACGAAGAACGGCTATCTTTACGGTACCACCTACTACGGTGGTGTTATCTGGAACGCTGGCGCAGTTTACCAAATGCGCGAAGTCAGCGGCGTGTGGATCTTTTCGGTAATTTACAATTTCCTTGGAGATTCACTCGGACAAAGCCCCTACGCCGGTTTGGCCGCGGATTCAGCCGGCAACCTCTATGGAACGACCAATACAGGTGGCGGATTTAACCTCGGAGAAGTCTACAAGCTGACGCCAGGCACGAACAACAGTTGGAAGGAAACGGTCATCCACAGCTTCGCGGGTTATGCCAAGAAGGACGGCGCAACCCCGGATTATGCAAGCGTTACTCTGGATGCGTCAGGGAATCTCTACGGCAGCACCTATTCTGGTGGATCAAGTGCGGCCAACAATCTGAATTACGGCACTGTGTACAAGCTGACCGCAGGCACCTACAAGGAAAGTGTGCTCTGGAGTTTCGGCACCAGTGGCGACGGATACTATCCGATCCACGGACCGGTTGTCGTCAATGGAAAGGTCTATGGTACCGCCTATGCTGGGGGGCCCCATGGAGGGGGAGTCGTATATGAGGTGGTACCGTAGTCAGGGTTTTTAGGGCGCTGCTCTGGCTCCCCTCTACTTTCTCGCCGCCAGCCTTATGGCTCGGCGGCGATTTTCTTTTGGATCATATGCCGGCCGAGATGAACCGACCCGGCTGGATGAGATTGGATTGTGAGAGGGTCGCGGCGTTGGCTGGATAAGCGCTGCGCTTCGGCAGGCTCTCGAAGGCGCTACTCTTCTGGCGGCTCGCTCGGTTCCGCTGGCGCCAGCGGCAACTTGGACGCGCCACTCAGCACGTTGCGTTCCTGGGGCGAGAATTGTCTCTTGTAAGCGTCGGAGTCAATCTGGCGCTGCCGTGCCTCTGGCGGCATCGCCCGCAAGGCTTGAACGGCGTTCCGCACTGCCTGGCGGCGTTCTGGCGGAAGTTGCTGCATCTGATCGTGGATTTGCCGGGCTTGCTGCTTCTGCTCAGGAGTCAGGTGCTCCCATGTTTCCATCCGGTTCAGCATTTGCTGTTGTTTTTCCGGGGGCACGCTGTTGAAGCGCTGCAATTGGTTGCGCAGTTGTTGCTGCCGTTGCGGGGGAAGATTGCGGAATTGCGGATCGCTTTCCAGCGCTTTTCGCTGTTGCTCCGGCGGAAGGTTCCGGTGCTGGCGCAGCCATTCTCCGGCGTGATGCTGTTGTTGTTGCTTTTTCTGTGGGTGTTCCTCAGGATGGTTTTTCTGCGCCATCGACGGACACGCGCTCGCGAGCGCCAACACCAGGGTGGCGATTCTCACCCGTGCCGTCATGGACCTCACCCGCACTCGTATCCCCCCGGTGTCTCTTTTCAACTCCCTGTTCAATTCGTGTAATGCGATCTTGGCCGCGCTTCGTGGACATCACCTAGGGATTGGCATCCACATCTTTCTGCACTTGCAGATCATCGAGCAGCTCGAAATCGGAATACAACTCGTTATTCTTGTCCAGCGCCTGCAAGTCCCCCACGGCTGTCCCCGGTTCCGCCACCAGCAGGGCTCTCGTTGCCTCGGGCGTAGAATTTCGCCCAGCATCGGCGCGGAACAAAGTGATGCTCATCACCATGAGCACGGCCAGTGAAACCGCCAGCGCCGGCTTGCGAATCCAATGCCACAAGCCATGTGGCTGTTTTGCAGCCTCTTCGCGCAGACGAGCGCGAAGCCGTACGTCGAAGTACGGCGACGGCTCCGGCACTTGCCACTCATCCAGCAGCGCCATGGTCTGGCGGAACTCGTTCATTTTGCCCGCGCAGCCAGTGCAGGTCTCGAGATGTTCATTTACTTCGGGCGTGACCGCGTCCAGGCCGGCGGCCAGTTCCGGCATCAGTTCGCAAACTTCATTGCATTTCATGACTACATCCTTCATACAAACTCTTTCAGTTGCACGCGCAAGGTTTCATAAGCGCGGAACAACAGCGACTTAATGGCGGACTCACTCAGCTTCAAAACTTCTGCGATCTGGCGATAGTCCATCTGCTGATACTTATGCATGACCACCGCGATCCGTTGCCGCTCGGGCAACTCCTGTACGCGTTGACGAATGGCAGCCAGTCGCTCGCGTCGGACAATCGTTTCTTCCGCGCTGAGCGAGTCATCGGGCACGTCCATGGTCATCCCGCTTTCCTGGTCCGGTTCGTCCAGGCTGACGGTATTTTCCGGGCGCTCGTGGCGAGTATCGCGCGCATGGTTCACCGCTAGATTGCTCGCAATCCGATACAACCACGTCGTAAACTTAGCACTCGCCTCGTAAGTCTCCCGCGAGCGATACACTCGCAAGAACACTTCCTGCGCCAGATCCTCCGCCACCGCAGTGTTGTGCGCCATGCGATACATAAAGCTCAGCATGGGCCGGCGATACTTCTGCACCAGATACTCGAAAGCCGACTCATCTCCAGCCTTCACCCGTAGCATGATCTGGGCATCGCTCAATCCCTCGCTGGGTGGCTCACCCACAATCTTTGCCCCAGAATGAGGGACCCCTGCCATCGACAGGAACCCGCGGTTCATGGCTACGCTGCTCACATTGGAGTGAACCCCTCGGGGTTCTGAAAGTTGCGCGTCCTCGGGATCGGCGAAAGGCTGGGAAGTCCCTTCGGCAGACGGAACTTGGGGTACTTTCGCGAGGCTGAATCGGTTTGGCATCCGGCGTTGGCGGAAACTCTCCGGAGGTCATCTTGGGCGCCTGCATCCGGAGCTACAGAATCCTAGGCTATCATGGACGAAGGTCCACGAAAAACTGTTTCTTTGCTACAATATAGCGGCTGATTCAGGTTGGGCGCTTAACTCAGCGGTAGAGTGCCATCTTCACACGGTGGAAGTCATAGGTTCGAATCCTATAGCGCCCACCAGTAACCAACTGGTGTTACGGAAGTTATCCCCTCCGGCGGGACCGCGTCCTCTTTTATTGGTTCGGCTTTGAGAAACTCGCTTTTGGGGCTTCCATCCGGGACGGGCTGATAAGAGCTGCCGCCGCAACTTTCGGCGGGCGGAAGGTTTTATATCTAGTGATCAAATTGAAATCTTGCGAGAAGCGCTTTGACTTTCGGCTCACTTGAGCCGAGGCTAAGCGCGGAGGCAAGAAGGCCGAAGATTCCAAAGATTAAAGATGAGGATGGGATTGAAGACTAACTCTGGGTTTCCGGTAAAGGCTTTTTTAGCGGGTGTCATGCTGCTTTTGGTGGCATCGATTTTGTGCGCGCAGGATGCCGGCATCAGTGCCGGCGGAAGATGGATGGAATACGATTCTCAGGATCAGATGACCTTGGTCAAGACGGCCAGGTTTGAGCTTGACGCCGACAACTCCTTGCCAGGCAGCGAGGCTAGTCCCAAAGTCATTCTCTTCTGCACCGGTGGCAAACTCAATCTGGCCGACTTTCGTCCCAATGCCATGATTGCACCCCCGAACCGTCCGGGTTTTTGGGGGCAGCCGCAGATGGAGGTCACTGTCCGCGTGGATAATTCGCACAGCAATCACGGATGGAATTGGGTGAATGGCCACTTCCTTTCGATGGACAAAGGAACCGTGCGTGAGATGCTCGGCGCACAAGTATTCAAAGTCGAAGTCGGGACCCCGCGCGGCCCGGAGATTGCGAGCTTCTCTCCTGGCGGCCTCGACCTGGCTCGGGTGAAGAAGGCCTGCGATCTGACTCCAAAGAAGCCATAACCTTTTACTGAGGTAATGTTGGCGCGGGCGTCCCCGCCTGTGCGGCCGGAGCCGGAATCGTTGTTCCAGAAAGCGTGGCCCACCCTCGCCGGGAGAGATCCCAGAAGATCAAATAGCCAGCAACCGCGGCAAGCAATAGCAAGAAGATTCCCCAGAACCATTGCTGGAAGACAAGTTTTCCGATGCCGAACAGGCATCCGTAAACCAGAATCACTCCCATTACCCAATTGAAGGTGTTGCCCGCCAGGTCCCGCACTTCCGGCATCTCGGGCACGAGCCGCGCGATATGTTTCCAGCCATACACCGTCGGATGCACCCGCTTGTAAAAGGCGATTAGAGTCTGCTGCGACTCGGGCTTGGTGACAAAGGTCGCGATCAACCAGGCAATGGTGGTGATGAGTCCCGTGATCAGCGCGCTCTTGGCGTATACCAAGGCATTATTGCCGGTGAGAGAAATGCGGCTCAGCGCGATGGTGACCGCTGCCGCGACCGCCATCGCCGAAATCTCGCTCCAGGCATTAATCCGCCACCAGTACCAGCGCAGAATGTAGACCGCCCCCGTGCCAAAGCCGATATTCAAAACCAACTGCCAGCCCTGATTGATTGATGTCAATTGCATCGCTGTATAACCGCTGCCCAGCACCAGCAGCACAGTAAAAATTTTACTGATCATCACATAATGTTTCTCATCAGCCGCGCGCACGAAAAAGCGCTTATAAAGATCATTTACAAGATACGAACTGCCCCAATTCAATTGGGTTCCGATCGTAGACATGAAAGCCGCGAGAAAGGCCGCCACCATCAGTCCACGTAAAGCAGGCGGAAGATAATCTCGTAAGACCATCACGTAACCTTGCTCTGGGTTCTGCACAAACGCGGCGCTCGGATGCAGCCCTCCATTCGGCGAATAAACTACCATCGCCACTAACCCGGTAACCACCCAGGGCCACGGACGCAGTGCGTAATGCGCGATGTTGAACCAGAGCGTCGCGCCCAGAGAATTCTTCTCGTCCTTGGCGCTGAACATACGCTGCGCCACATATCCACCTCCGCCCGGCTCCGCCCCGGGATACCACGCCAGCCACCACTGCATGCCGAGGTAAACGATGAAAGTCAGTACCGGCAGAGTCCAAAGCGCGTTCGTAGTCAGGCCCAGATGAAAGTCAGGCAGGAATGCTGTCGGATCTGACGTCTGCACTCCCGTCGCGCGAACATTGTTCTCGATCACCTGCAGATGCATCTGCAGAGCCTGCATCCCTCCAATCTTCGATACGGCTACCCAGGCCAGCACAATAATCATGGTCATCTTCAAGGCAAACTGAAACAGATCCGTTACCAGAACGCCCCAGAGTCCGCCGATGAAGGTGTAGAGTCCGGTAAACGGAATCAGAATAAAGATGCATATCAGCACCGACGTATATCGAGGATCACCCAGCGTGTGCTGAAAAACGTGTCCGCCGACTGACACTTGCAAGACTCGGCCTTGAGCAATCACGGGGCCGAGCAAAACCCTGATGATGCTGACCATGGCCTGCGTCACCCATCCCAGAATGAAGCAATTCATGAAAAGGCCGAGATAGATAGCCTTGAATCCGCGCAGGAACGCTGCTGGGTTTCCCCCGTAGCGAAGCTCGACCAACTGCACGTCCGTCAACACTTCCGCCCGCCGCCAATAGCGCGCGAAGAAGAACACGGTCATCATGCCGCCGACGCAGGAACCCCACCAGATCCAATTTCCCGCGATGCCTTGCCTGGCAACCAGCCCACAAACCAGCAAGGGCGTGTCGGCGGCAAAAGTGGTGGCCACCATCGAAGTCCCAGCCAGCCACCAGGAAACATCGCGGCCCGAAATGAAAAACTCTTCCGTGTTCCCGCTAGCCCGGCGGCGGTAGTAAAGACCAATCAGCAGATTGACCAGCAGGTACCCAACAATGACAATCCAGTCCGTAGAAGTAAGGGGCATGAGTTTTCCGTTGACCGGGACATTCTATCCGTTCGGGCTACGGGCGTGAGAGGAATTACACGATTGCGAGTGCCGACACGGGCATCCACGCGCGTGCTGGTGCGCGATTGAAATCACAGCAGATAATCGAAGATAGGCAGCCAAGCCCGCTGTACTGGGAGGGAGGGCGCTTGGGCCTCAACAAGCGGCCCATCCCAGTTTCGTTCGAGGCAATACTCTGGATCTTTTCGCTACCAGCGTGGTTCGCGAGGCTGGCGGGCATGGCCCTGGTAGTCGTCGCGTCCACCGCCGCCACTCGACCGCCCGCCACCGCCGGGACGGCCACCACCGCCAGGACGGCCGCCGCCTCGGGGTCCGCCAGGGCCGCCGCGATCGGTTTTGGGACGCGCTTCGTTAATATTCAACGCGCGTCCGCCGAGCTCTTTCCCGTTGAGGGCGGCAATGGCTTTCTCGGCTTCGGCGGCGTCGGCCATTTCCACAAATGCAAATCCTCGCGAACGACCTGTGTCACGATCAGTGACCACGCTGACTTGATCGATCTTGCCATGAGGCTCAAACAAGGTCCGTAATTCTGCTTCCGTGGTGCTGTGAGGGAGATTGCCAACAAAAAGCTTCTTCATGGATTTCCTTTTTCTGTGAGCCAACGCGAGACGTCAGATTTCGTCGGCGGGTTTGGTTGAGTGAGTCGCGTCGGAATGCAGGGCGCGCGGTTCGGTGGAAAGAGTGTTTTCCTCGCAGCTCAATTGAGCCAGCTGGTTCTTCCAGCCGCGAAGTCACAGACTGAATCCTGTTAGCGCTGTTTTTGTCGCGGCTGAATGTCCGGCACTGATTATACCCGCTTGCCCTTGGCAACAAGGGAAAATATGCAAGTCGGGCTTCAGGAAACGCGATCCGCGAGCCCGTTTCAGGGCGGCCATCGGTCCATTCGAACGGAACTGCGGCGTTACTTTGGAGGCAGCTCTGCTGTCGGCCAACGTTGACTCATCTGCTATAATGTACTTGCGTTTGAACGAAATCGGTTGTTGAGCAGCTTCTTGCATACCAGCTAGTCCTGCCCTCAGTACCTCCGACTCGCACCAACGTAAATAATCTGAAAAGGATACAAGCGACAAAATGGCAGAGCAAGGAACAGTAAAGTGGTTTAACGACGCTAAGGGCTACGGCTTTATCAGCCGCCAGACTGGCGAAGACGTTTTTGTACACTTCTCGGCGATCCAGGCGGGTGGTTTTCGCAGCCTGCAGGAGGGCCAGAGCGTAGAGTTCGAGGTCACCAAAGGGCCAAAGGGCTGGCAAGCTGAGAACGTTCGCCCGCTGTAAGCCGGCGACGTTCAACTAAAATCCGTGCCCGTCAACCGCAAGAAGGCGGGCACGTTCTACAGAAACATAATCCGCACTCCGGGATGGAGTCCTCTTCATGCAGGCTGAATCAAAAGGTTCTTTCGCCGTCATCCGCTACAACTTGCGCACTTACGAATCCGGCGGCGTTATGGCCGTGATTAAAGGTAAGGAAAGCGCCGAGTCCGTTCTCAAACAGTTTGAACAGAGCCAGACTTCCGAAGATCGGCACATCGGCTGGCGGTACTTCCTCGAAAAGACCGACCTGAAAGCTGGGATGGATCCTGCTGAGGCCACAGCCCTCCGCCAGTCCCGCCTCGAAATTCGAGAAGCCGAAGCCTAAGCCTAAGCCTAAGCCTAAGCGCAGTACGCCTCCACTGCAGCCCCTTTGTATATAATCGCGCCTCGACGGCAGATCGTGCCGGTCTCACTCGCCGAATTAATCTCCGTGGAGTTGGAAACCGCAAGGTTTAAATCCGAACCCTGGTCGTATGTTGTCCGGAGCACGATCCCCGGCTTAGAGTAGTTGGTTCGGACTAGCATCATGAATGGAGCATTCCCATGACTATGCTGGAACATATCGGGAGTCTGTTTTCCTACGACGACTGGGCCAATCGCGAAGTCCTGGGTTCGCTACAAACGTTGAATGCCCCACCCGTGCGCTCGGTAAAGTTGCTGGCGCATATCATTTCCTCGGAAAGATTGTGGCTTGAACGCCTGCTCGCCCAGAAGCAGACACATCCGGTTTGGCCGCTCTTCACGCTCGAGGACTGCAAGTCAGAAATCGATCAACTTCACGAACGCTGGAAGAATTATCTGCCTTCGCTGGGCGAGGCAGGCCTCTCCGATTCGCGCACTTACAAGAACACCAGAGGCGATACGTTCACCAGCAAGAAGCAAGACATCCTGCTGCAGGTGATCATGCATTCTGCATATCATCGTGGTCAGATTGCCGCGGATGTCCGCGCCGCCGGCTTCACCCCTGCCTATACCGATTTCATTCACGCGGTGCGGCAAGGGTTTGTGGAATAGGCACAGCCGCAGTGCGACGGCCGGTACGTTCGAGAGGAAACGTGGCAATGATAACAGCCAGAAGTGTGATCGGGGTCAGAGATAGCCACGTGTACAGCGGCACCTCCGCCGCTGAGTGCAGCCGCGCCGCCGGGATTGGAAGAGAAGCGAGAGCCAGGACAAGAGCGGCGACCCATTGCCATATCTGACAGCCAAAGGCGGCCTTGATGAATGCGCGCGGTAGTAGCCCTGCCTTTCCTATGAATTCATAGTTCGCCACCAAGACCAGTAGCGCCAGAATCAGCAACGGCTGGTTGTATGCCGCTAGTTTGGGCAGGATAGTCAGCGTCACCGCACTTACCCAGGCCAAAGCCCATCCGAAGTCTGTAGAGCCTGCTGCGCTCTCTCTCCATCGCCAGCACCGAAACGCAAGCAGGATCACCAGCGTCGCTGCCAGCAGAGTAGCCAACAAAGAAGGAAGAAGCGCTTGCAGTATGGAAGGATTTGCCGCGTAACTCTGATATTCAGCAGCGGCCTTCAAGAAGCGTCCAATCCAGTGCGGCGAGACTGCCTCCGCCGCTCCGACCAAACCCGTCATCGTTCCAACGAAGCTCCAGACGAGATGCTTGCGCTCTCGCCAACGGCCTGCTGCCCAAAGCATGAACCACAGAATGAGCAGTCCCGAAATCTGCGGTTTTATGGTGGACAGCGCCAACAGAAATCCACTCAGCCACAGCCATTTGTGAACCGCAGCAGCCGCAGCAGCCGACAGCAGCAAAATTACCAACGCCGAGAGGTTTTGCATGTGAAATTCCTGCACCGCGCTGAAAGTGCTGATCGAAAGAATCATTCCCGAGAAGACCAGCAAGCGCGGGGGACGGAATCCGATGGCATACATCCAAAGCGGGACGCTGCATGCGGTGCCCAGGAGTTGAGCCCAGCGAAATATCGCGGCGGCGGACGCAAACGACAAGTTGACGCTAGGAGCCAAGAGGAATACGACGTATAGCGGATACGCGAATGCTACCTGGTCAATGGGATCGGCGGGTTTCTTGGGATCCAACTGCCTTCCGTAGTAACCGATCTGTATCTGCCGAGTCACGTCTGCGCCGTAGGGATCGCGCCCATGCAACAGCAGTTCGCGAGTGCCCAGCCACCGCGGATAGAGATCGGAGTTATTGCCGATCGGTCGACCCTTGGCGACCGCTTGTGCGGTAAATTCGGGCACAAGAATGGTTCCCGCCCATCGCCACACCCCGAAACAGACCAGCAGCGAGGCTGCGAGCACAAGCCATCGCCCGTTGCGCCCAGCCAGATCGAGTTTCACGTCTGCATTCTACCCTCTCGTACGTCTGCATGCCGCGTTTCGCACCGGTACGATGGTTTCAATTTGCTTTCTAAAGTTGCCCTATGGTTGACTGGGAGAACATGAAAAAGCTCGTCGCATTGTTCGTTTTGCTCTTCGTGAGCAGGCTGTCATTAGCGCAGGCCCAGGAGCAGGCTCCGGCGCAGCCACAGCAACCATCGCAGCCGCAGTCCACGGCAAAGCCGGACCAGCCGCAAGCTCAGCCTCAAGCGAAGACCCAAGTCGACCCGCTTGCCGATCCTATCTCCAACAATGCTGTCGCTGCGCTCAGGGTCCATTGGCAGCTCTTGCTTTTCTCCTTCATGGGCATGGGTGAGAAGAAGAATGCGGATGCGATCACGAACACCGCTTTTTCTCTGGATGCGACGGAAGGGAACTGGTCTGCGATCCATCCTGTTCCTGGAACGGCGGGCCGTATCGGGGCGATGGCTGCGAGCGTCCGCGATCAGGTTTACTTGTTCGGCGGCTACGTAGTGTATGCGCAAGGCGGAGAAATGGTCGTCCCCGATGTCAGTTCGTATCAGCCTTCGCATGACCGCTGGTTCCGCATCGCTGACATTCCAAAGCCCGTGGCTGATTCGGTGATTGGCGTTTATCGCGATCGCTGGATTTACCTGGTCGGCGGCCGTTCGAACGCAGGCCCAGTCAACGACGTTCAAGTGTACGACGTGGAGAAGGACAGGTGGGCACCAGCAACTCCGATTCCCGGACCGGCGGTCTTCGGCCATGCCGGCGGGCTGGTCGGCGAGACCATCATTTATGTGGACGGAGCGCGCGAGAACCCAGCTGGCAACAATCCTAAGTACGTCGCGTCCGACGAATGCTGGATGGGCAAGATTGACCATCACGACAAGACCCGGATTCAATGGACCAAGTTGCCTAATCATCCGGGCGCGGCGCGTTACCGCATCGCGGGGGGTGGTTCCGAAACCGATCAGAAGATCTATTTTGCAGGTGGAACCGACAATCCTTACGACTACAACGGCATCGGCTTCGATGGTAAGCCGTCGGAGCCGTCTCCGGTGACCTTCGACTTCAACTTGCACACCAAGAAATGGGAGACCATCAACGACAACACTCCCGACCCGACCATGGATCATCGGGGATTGCTGGTCACGCATGAAGGCCTGGTGCTCATCGGAGGCATGGAGAAGGGAGAGAAGGTCACCGCGCGCGTCACGCTTTTGTCGAAAGAGCCGAAGGGAAAATAGATAGATAGAGACGGCGAGGTTTGCGGTTTCCCTCGGGGCCGGTTGCGCATATTGTGGTGCAGGATTTCCTTCAAAAAAAACTCTCGATTTCGCCCAAAATATAGAAAACAAAGGATCGGAATTTTTTCATCCCGCTAGATCTATGGTTCTAAAGGTATTTACAGATAAAATATTGAAAACATTGTAGTTACTTGTGCTTTCCGGCTCGGGAAGGCCCTAGTTTCCGCGTAAACTACAGAAAACAAACAGTCGATATTTTCCTGTCTCCGGCGATTGAAGGCAAAATCTTGGAAACATTGGAGTTAAGCGTGATTCCGGCGGAGCGTGCTGAGTTGGCGCCCGCGCATTCTGTCAGGTTGTCAAAGATCGTTGATTAGCTCGTAGATAATCTACGTTCGTCTATGTTATCGGATCGAGTGCGCAAGAGCAAGAGGAAACTACTGGCGGTGGATAGCCAGTTCCAAATTGGGAGCACGGCCTTCGCTCTTAGGAAGGCAGCTTAGGGTGTGAGTTCGAAGGCGACGCCGTAGCCGCCTGCGCCGCCGGTGATGGTGGTTCCGTAGAGATTGCCTTTGCTGTCGAGGATGAGGTTGGCGTCGGGCTGGGCGCCGTCGCTGCCCACGAAGGTATGCAGGACGGTGTAGGTCCACTTGCCTTTGGCTCCGCGCGAGAGCTTGTAGACCACGCCACAGCCGCACTGCGGATTTCCCCCGGCGATGGTCGTGCCGTAGAGATTGCCGGCTTTGTCGATGACCACGCCCGCGCCAGGTCCGCTTCCGTCTGTGCCCCCCCTGAAGGCATACTGGATGGTTGTCTTCCAGATTCCGTCCGGGCCGCGAGTCAGCCGAAAGACGACCCCGGCGCGACTCTCGCCGCCGCCGGCCGTGCCATAAAGATTGCCTAGGCTGTCGGCGGCGAGTGCGCCGACGCCAGGAAATGCCATATCGTCGTCTCCGGTGCCGAAGTCGTGGAGGATGTCCTCCTCCCAGCTGGCAGAGGTGGGCTCCACTTCGTAGGCAGTGCCGCACCCGCCACCGCACAGTCTGCTTGTGCCTCCATGCTCGGTGGTGCCGTAGAGGTTGCCGACCGCGTCCAGGATTGTGCCGGCATAGGGATCGCACCCGTCGCCCCCGTGGCAGGTGAAGTTATGAAGCACCACCTCTTCCCAGCCGTCTGACGCCGGCAACAGCTCGAAGACGGCCCGCGGTTCCGTATAGGTTGCCTGCATTGTCACTGACCAGACCTGCGTAGGGCGAACCTCCGTCGCTGCACTTAGGCTCGGCACAGAAGTTGTAGAGAATACTTTCGGCCCAGGAGTCGTGCGCCAACTCGAAAGCGACCCCGCTATCGTGATCCCCGCCGCCCAAGGTCGTGCCGAATAGGTCGCCAGTTGTGTCCAGGATCAGGCTGCTCGTGGGCCCTTGGCCATCGTTGGGGAACGAGGGGAAGCTGTGCAGCACGGTCTCGGTCCACCTGCTGTGCGAGCCAGGGCTCAATTCGAAAACGGTGCCTTGACCATAGGCCCCTCCGCCGCTGGTGGTCCCGTACAGGTTTCCCTGCTGGTCGAGAAGTAGGCTGCCCCACAGGCCGCCGCCGTCCGCCCCTCCGCTGAACGCATGTAGCACTTTGTATTTGGGGGCGGCCGAGGCGATCTTCGTCAGCGTCACCGTCAGAGCAACAAGGGCAATCGCGGCAAGTAAACGGGATGATAGCCGTCGTCTTCGCATTTGATTCCTCCCTATCGTCGGGAACTCACAGGGGCGCGGCGGAAACCTTCGGTCGGCCCACAAGCATATCACCGAAACTCCAAACTGGTGCATGGGCGGAACAAGCTGCGAATGGCATCTGATCGGAGCGCATGCGAGATAATGAAAAACCGGTTGACGGTTGACGGTTCTCGGCTCTCAGTTTGTTTCAGATGGGGCTGGCTGCTTGTCCTGAGCCGGACGCGGTTATCCCTTATGGGGCGGAACCAACAATCCCAACCTATTCTTCGTTATCTTGTTGTAAACTTGCGGACAAACACATTCTCAGGACGTTACGCGAGCTGCCCCCACAGCCGGTCGAGGACCGCGGACCTTATGCAAAAAGACGCGAATGCTGATGACAAAAAGTTAAATGATCGGGCTGGTGCGGGGAAGAAGCCGTATCAAAAACCGGAATTCCGGTATGAGCGGGTCTTTGAAACCATGGCTTTGGCTTGTGGCAAGGTGAGCCCCACCGAACTGCAGTGCCGCTTCAATCGAAAGAGTTCGTAGCGTCTCCCATGGCAGTCACGTCCGAGGCTCGCGACGATCTTAAGCTTGATCTTGCGGCGGAAGTTCTCCGTGCCGGCGGCAGACTGCGCCTGCAGGCGCTGGGAAACAGCATGCTTCCGTCGATCTGGCCCGGCGATGTTCTCTGCATCGAGAACAAGCGCGGCGAAGAGGTCGTTCTGGGAGACATTGTGCTGGTGGCGAGGGATGGGCGGTTTTTTATCCATCGTCTGATGGAGAAGTGCGAGTCGGGGTGGGTGACCCGAGGGGATTCGCTTCCGCAGAATGACCCTCCGGCGGAAGAGATTCAAGTGCTGGGCAAAGTGGCTACGATTCATCGCAAGGGCCGAACTGTCTGTCCAAATGGGCGAGTCTCGCCGCTGGCTGCCGTATTTGCCGGGATGCTTTGCCGTTGGGATTTACTCCGCAACCTCGCCTTGCGAATGCATTTATTGTGGGACCGGCGCGCCTACCAATGAGCCATCCTTCGCAACTTGCGGTAAGTGATGCTGTTGCCATCGAAATCGGCGGGATGGCGATCGCGCTGCATACGCAAGACTTCGGGTTTCGCCAGTTGCTCGAAGATCGTTACGCAGGATTCATAGCGGGCGGTTCTCATCCTCAATTCGATTTCGACATTGACCTTTTCGATCCTTCGGACCAGTTCGAGCCTGCGGAAACAAAGCACGCTGACGATGACGTGCAGGTAAGTCTGCAGGGTGGACAATGGTTGTTCCAGCGTGGTGACTTCCACGCTCGTTGGGATGCAACGGCCGGTCGCGGTCACATTCGGCAATCCCGCAACCCATATGCTGTCGACTCGGTGCTGCGGATTGTTCATACGCTGATTCTGGCTCGGCAGGGCGGATTTCTGGTTCATGCTGCGAGCGCGATTCATCACGGGCGCGCGTTCTTGTTTGCGGGGGTGTCGGGAGCGGGGAAGACGACTATTTCCCGGCTGGCTCCGTCCGATACGGTATTGCTGACCGACGAAATTTCCTATGTGCGGCGCGCCGGGAGCGCGTACGAGGCTTGGGGTACGCCGTTTGCTGGCGAGTTGGCAAGGGTCGGCGAGAATCAGGCTGCGCCTTTGGCTACGCTTTTCTTGCTGGAGAAAGGTCCGGAGAATCGGATCGAGGAAGTTGCGGCAGCGGAGGCAGTCCGATTGCTGTTGCGAAACATTCTGTTCTTTGCCGAGGATCCGGAACTGGTGAGCTTGGTGTTCCGCTCCGCATGCGAGTTTGTAGAGAAGGTACCTGTACGGCGGTTGATATTTGTTCCCGATAAGAGCGTGTGGGAGATAATACGATAGCCGCTGGAGACAACGTCATCGCCGAGAAATACATTGCGCGAAGTTCGGCCATTGCTGCCCGCCTCATCGGCGGCGAAATGATGATTATGTCGGCGGTGGACTCGACTTTTTTCACTCTGAACGAAGTTGCCACGGTGATTTGGCAGGCTGCGGATGGACGCACACCGTTGTCGGATATCGTGACCAACAGGATCTGTCCAGAGTTCGAGGTTGATACGGAGCAGGCGGGTCGCGACGCCGAGCAGTTCGTCAGCGATCTTTCGCAACACGGTATTCTCGTGGTCTCGGAAAAACCCATCACATCGGCGTCGCCGTCGGAGGCGGCATGAGCCTGCTGGCGGAGATGAATCAGAAGGCGCTCGGGTTGGGAATTCCCATCAGCGTGCATCTCGACATTACTTATCGTTGCAACGAGCGCTGCGTTCACTGCTATCTGGATCACGATGATCACGGCGAGATGACGACCGCCGAGATCAAAGACATTCTCGATCAGCTTTCGGATGCTGGAGTCTTCTTCCTTACTCTTAGCGGCGGAGAAGTTCTCATGCGCCGCGATTTCTTCGAAATCGTCGAACATGCGCGCCGCTTGCTGTTTAACGTCAAAGTGAAGACGAACGGGGTGATGATTCGCGAGCCGCAAGCCAGACGTATTCGTGAGCTGGGCGTCGAGCAGATACAGATCAGCGTTTATTCGCACCGTCCCGAAATTCACGATGCGATCACAAAATTGCCGGGATCGCTGAAGCGGACTGTCGAAGCGATCCGGTTTCTCAAATCGCAGGGCCTCAAGGTCGTGATTGCCAACGTGCTCATGGCCGGCAATTTCTTCGACAACGCGGGTGTGATGGAGTTGGCGAAAGAGTTGGGGGTTGCTTACACGCTCGACCCGACGATCACGCCGAAAATGGACGGAGACACATCTATCCTGGCGCTGCGCATTCCCGGGTCTGAACTGAAGCAGGTTTTTCGCACCGAGGAACTGGTCGGCGATGTCGAAGAATTCTGTGCTCCTCCGCCCGCGCCCGGCGAGGATATTATGGACGGGTTGCCGTGCAGCGCGGGTCACACTGCCTGCTACATTTCTCCGTACGGTGACGTTTTTCCGTGCGTGCAGTTTCCCTTGCCCAGCGGCAACCTGCGGCGGCAGAGGTTTGCGGATATCTGGCAGAACTCGTCGCAACTGAAAGAAGTCCGTTCGATCCGTGCCCGCGATTTGCCGACCTGTTCGACTTGCGCCCATGTGGGAACCTGTACGCGATGTCCCGGTCTGGCCTATATGGAAGGGAATATGCGAGGGCCATCCACCGCCGATTGCGAGAAGTCATTTCAGCGAACGGGCATCCCGTCAGCGAATATGTTGTCGCGCCTACGAGCAAGCGTTTCGGGTCCGTTGATTCAAATCCAATCTATGGCGTAAAACCGTCGCATAAGAATGGCCTTAACCCGGTCTTATGCGCTGGATCGGTTGAGCCTTCATCTTGGCCCCTCGCAGCGCCGCCCCGGCTGGCTCAATGACCGAGCCAAGTCTGCTTGGGCCATCTCCCCAGCGTTCGCGGAGCAGATAGTTCACCGGTTCCGAGTAGAACCGTGCGACGATCTCGCCTAAGAGGGCCGACAGGAGAATGACGAATAAAAATAGAGCTGGAACAGCGGCCATGGGTTTACCTACGACAGTGAACAGGTGAAAGAGAGCGAAAACGAGGAACATGTGCGTCAGATAAACCTCGTAGCTGCGCTGGCCCAGTTTGAGCAGCGGGCTTAAGAGACGCGGGCTTCTCCAACGTGTCTGCGCGGCAGCTGCGATGAGCATACAGGTCCCAACTGCCAGAATCGTCATATCCAATCCATTTCCAGCGAGGTCCCAAGAGTCCGCCGCACGGGAGAACCCCAGGCTGAATACCAGGAGAGCTGTGCCAGAGCCCGCGAGGGCCACAAGCGCAGAACGCGGAAGTCGTCGCTTTGCGAAGAAAAGTGCTGTGAGGCAGCCGAGGGAAATAGCGTCCATGCTTCCCAGATAGGAGTATTCATGCCATACGCCATTCCCAGCTAACGTCCGAGCGAAGGGACCCATCACCACGAAAGCGAGAAGCAGTGCAATAAACAGTTTTCCTCGACCGAACAGTCTGCACGTCAGCGGGAAAAAGATATAGAACATTTCCTCGACGGACAGGGACCAGAGAATGTCCCAGTTGCCAGGGAGATAGCCCCGTCGAGCTTCCAGTACATTGACATGGAAAGTAAGTGCGGCAATCAGGGCACGCCCGAGTCCTCCGGTCTCCGGCGGAACGATGAAGTGTTTGACACGCGCAAAATGAAGGGCACTCAATATCGCCAACAGGGCAAGCAGTAATGGCGCTATGCGGGCGAACCTCATCTGATAAAAAGCTCGCACGTTGACGAGCGAGAGCGAACCCCAGCGACGAAGCGTTGTTGACGTAATGAGGAATCCTGAAACCGCGAAGAAAATCTGAACCCCACGCTGACCATTCCAGACCAGCGAGGACACTAGTTGCTTGGGCAGTGTCCTTGCATAGGGCACGTCTGCAGAAAGCAGTCGTATGTTGACGTGGTTCATCAACACAAAAAAGATGGCAAGACCGCGGAGTAAATCGACTCCGTCCAGCCGGTTCCAGCTGCGTGCAGACTCTGAGGATCTGGCCGAAGCCATGGACCATTCTGTCATGAGCTCGATGCGCAACGGCAATGCAGACCCCGCAGGAACTGTGTTATTGGTAACTACGTAAGTTCTGGTCTCTGCCACCTTTTTGGTGATTCCTGCCGCGGCAACTGGCGCTCGCCAAGATTCTTGCCTGAATTTGCGGGCGCTTTCCTGTGCACGTCGGTCACCACCCCGGAACCCCGTTGATCACTGCTGGTTACGAAAGTAAGGATCAAGATTCCCAAAACCTAAGCGAAGATAAGAATGGTGTAATGCTGGATTGCGCAAAACGAGGGCAGGAACAGCGAAGGCTGGAGGAGGGGCTGTGTCCAAGAGATTGCTTTTGACAAATTCGGTGGCCAGAGTACGGCTTGGATTGCGGTTGCCTCTGTTCATGCTTCTCGCAAGTGTTGGAGTTGCGATGGCGCAGCAGTCGACCGTTCCGCTCGAGCAGCAACACCTGGGCCGGGTGATTGATTGGAGCTACCGTCACGTCATCTTTAGCGGAGGGTTGCCGGCAGGCGACTCGGATGCGGCGAAGGCCGAACCGAGAATCCTGTTTCATCTGGCGGAGCGAAATCCCGATGATCCCGCTTTAGGTAATCCTGATTGGCATGATCCTCGACTGATTCTGCCCCCGCGAGACTCGCGTCCTCCGGTGTCCTCGCTGAACCGGCGTGTCGATGGAATGCGTAGCCAGAAGGGCCGGAACATCAGGGTCGACTGGAGCGTGGCTCTGGGTTCGGGCAACGTCGTGGCAAACATGTTTCCAGCAAAGTACCAGTTCAACATCAATGGGACTCCCAGTTGCACCACCGATTATGTAGTGTATGGATTGAACGTAGCTGGCGTCAGCAATGGCCAGCCCAACTTGGTGGGGATCAATAATCTCTACAGTGGGACGGGCGGTTTCTGCGGGGCTAATCCCGCAGTCTACTGGGCGTACAACGGCAGCACAGCATCGGGTTCGGTCTTGACCTCGCCTACGATTTCGATGGATGGCACCAAGATCGCCTATGTGGAGAGCGGCGCCACTTCGGCGGTATTTCATGTTTTGACGTTTAAGTCGGGGGATGGGACCATCGCCAAGGCGAAAGCCCCGACCGTGCCTCCGTCATGCACGGCCTCAACAAATTGTTTAATCTCAGTGACCCTCTCGACGACGGCGACTACGACCTATTCGTCGGCGTGGGTTGACTACGCGACGGATAAAGCCTTCGTCGCCACCGACGACGGCAAGATTTACCGCTTGAGTTGCACATTCACTTGCGCCCTGAATAGCAATCCGACCATCGATTGGACCTATACCTTGCCAGTCGCGGGTACGGGAGGCACACTGCCGCAGCCCAACGGGCCGGTCTACAACTATCCGTTTGGTCTTTTATTCGTTGGCGATCAGTTGGGAGAGATGTGGGTCATTCAGGCCAACGGTTCCACGCCTACTTTGTACGCGGGGCCAGTGATGATCGGTGGTGGAGGTTGCGGGACGACGAATCCGCCCGGACGGACGGGAACGGGCTTCGCTCTTTGCACTCCGGCAAGTCCTGGCTATGGCATTCCGGACTCCGTGATTCTCGATGCCAGCGGCGTCAGCGAAAAAATCTTCGTTTTTTCGGGTAACGACGGGACCAGCGGCGGCGCCGCCGTGGTCGCACAGATGAACCAGAATCTAACTGGCTTGGTTCGAACTCATATTGGCCTCGGTGGAGTCAACATGCACAGCGGGGCTTTCGATAACGAATACTGGGGAAGCACACCCAGCACGGGGGAGCTTTTCGTGTGCGGTACGGGTCCGGCCAATACCGAGCCGTACCACTATTGGATCGGCTTTACGTCCTACCCCGTGATGAACTCGACTCCAACCGGGAGCCTGCTGCGACTGGCTACCGCAAATCTTCCGTGCGTCCCGTACACCGAGTTCTACAACCCGAACATCAACCTGGGTGGAACTACCGGCGACCACGATTTGCTGATTAGCGGTCTGGTGGGCGCGACCACCAATGGCTATGTCATCACCGATGACATCAGTTCAGGAGCAATTACCGCAGGACTGAATGACGTAAACTATCCAGGCGGAGTGAGCGGTGTCATCGTGGACAACGACAGCCTTGACGTGCAAGCCTCCAGCGTGTATTTCAGCACGTTAGGCTCGGTAACGGTGGGCACTTGCACGGCTGCCCGTTGTGCCGTCAAGTTGACGCAGTTGAATCTTCAGTAGGCGGTTTGACTCGCAGCAAGCGCCGTGTAATTCCAGATTACTGCCCGTCGTCTTCGGGCAACATTGTGGCAAAGGCTTGCTAAAACCCAGTGCTCCGTCCCTGCCGCGTTAGTACACTCGACCATGGTTACCGAGGGTGGCACGGACGGGCCATTCCTTGAATGGCCGCGTAGGAGCACACTGGATTCCAGAGACAATCCAATGGTGCAAGAGTCGATCCAAACTGAGCTTTTCGTCACCCTCGTCCAGCACTACGAGCAGGACCCTCGCGAATTCGTGAGGCTGCCGCAGCAGACCGTGGATTCATCCGTCGCGCGGATAGCCGTGGCTGAACTGCGCAACGAAGGCTATGTCGAGGAGCAGGTGAGGGGTGTGGTTCGACTTACGCCGCGCGGATATCAGGTGTACCGGAGTAAGCCGCTTCCGGCGGCCTAGAAATCACTGCCTCAGCGGTTAGCGCACCTTATTCAAAATCTTTTCGGCCTCCGAAGTTGCCCCTTTCCCGATCCGGCCTTTCTGAGCTACCTTTTTCGCCCAGCTTCTCTTAGTCTGACTGCGGCATGGCCGAGCTACGAAAGCTTTCAAAGTGGTTGCTGGAAGCCACAATTCAGCAATTCTGCGATACACTTCTTTGGGCCTAAATCGGGATTTGAATCCAGGCTTTCAATTCCAGGCGTAATACCGAGAGGAGATCGTCATGCGCATTCGAACCAGTTTGGTGCTTGGCTTATGCATCGCGTTGCCATCCTTGAGTTTCGCCGACTTCCGTTACGACGAAACCACCAAGGTTACTGGGGGCTCTCTGGTGAGCATGGCAAAGCTGGCTGGCACCTTCAGCAAGCAGGCCCATTCCATCACAGACCCGACCAATTCCACGATTTTGGTGAAGGGCAATCGCATGGCCCATATCAATCCAGACTCGACGGAGGTAATCGATCTTGACCAGGAAACGGTCACGAGAATGGATCACGCCAAGAAGCAATATACGGTAGTCACCTTTCAGGAAATGAAAGCGGCAATGGAAGAGGCTGTGAAAAAAGCCCAGGCGCAGCCGCAGCAAGCGCCACCGCCGCAGCCCGCGAGCACTACTCCGCCGCCACAAATGAAGTTCAAGGTGACGGTTACCAATACGGGGACAACCAAGCCGGTTGCGGGCTTGTCGGCGTCGGAGTCCATTCTCAAAATGACGGCTGAGGCCACGGACCAGCAGTCAGGGCAAACCGGCGGCATGGCCATTACCAACGATATGTGGATGGTTCCGGAGATTCCCGGGTATAGCGAAGTGCGGGATTTCAATAGCCGGATGGCTGTCAAGATGGGAACGGTGTTCAGCGGCGCGATGCCCTCCTCCGTGTCTCCGCAGATGCTCTCATCGCAACCGGGCATGGGTTCGGGCATGGCCGATATGGCGAAGGAGATGTCGAAATTAAAAGGCGTCCCGGTTTCGCAGGTCATGCGGATGGGGACAACTCTCGATGGAAGTCCGCTTCCCGCTGCTTCGGAAGCGCCACTGCCAGCGTCGAATGGTCCGAGCACAGGGGATGTCGCCAATCAGGCCGCCACCAACGCGGCAAATTCGGCCGCGAATACGACAACCTCAAATGCGGAAAACCAAGTTGGCAGTCACATGGGCAGTTACAGCGGAGTGGCTTCAAGCCTCGGAAATCTGGGCTTCGGAGGCTTTCACAAGAAGAAGCCGCAACCGCCGGCTGCGCAAACTCCAGCCAGTGCCCCGCCAAATTCAGCGGTGCTGATGGAGTCGACCATGGAGATGACAAATTTCTCTTCGGCGTCGGTGGAACCGACGCTTTTTAATGTGCCCGCCGGCTATGCAAAGGTACCCTCAGAATATCAGAAGAGTCACCAATAGGTTGGATCCAAGAAGGCTGTGGCTTCGTGATGGACCGAGGCAAACTGCGGAGACTCGGTCGTCCCCGACGCCACCGAATACGAGTGTCACTCTTGACTGCCGAAGCGGGGCGATTTATAACGCTCTAGGCTGACGAAATTCTCTTAGCCGCCAGACCCTATTGAAGAATTCGCCCATCCAACTCACCTCCGTCCAAGCCCGCCGAATCTGGCTGCATGCTCAGCGCCTGGACATCACCGCACCCTTCGGCTCCGGCCCGGAGGCCACTCCGGCAGCGGTGGCGCACCTCGGCTACTTGCAGATTGATACCATCTTCGTCATCGAGCGCAGCCATCACCATATTCTCTACACGCGTATCCCTACCTATCGGCGTGAACATCTGCAGCAGGCACAGAGCATCGACAAAACCGTTTTCGAGTATTGGACGCATGCCCTTTCATACGTGCCGACGGAGAGCCTGCGGTTTTATGTGCGCGATATGCGCCAGGCACACCAGGATTGGCAGCGTCGCAACGGCTGGTTCGGTACGGTTTCAGATGCTGACCTGCGCAGAGTGCTGTCGCGCATTCGCAGACATGGCGCACTCACCATCCGCGACATCGAAGACGAGCCGGTCGAAAAAGACTACGCGTGGGCCAGCCGCAAGCCTTCCAAGCGCATTCTGGAACTGGCCTTCTACAAGGGCCTGGTGACGATTAGTCAGCGGGCCGGAATGCTGAAGACTTATGAGCTCATGACTCGCCATTTCGGTTGGAGCCGTCTACCGCGCGCAGCGACCGAGAGGGAAACTTTGAACTACCTGCTTGATCGTGCCCTGCTATCGCAGGGGATCGTGAGTGTGGAATCGATCTGCCATCTGGATGCTCCGCGCAAACCAGCGATGAGGCGTCTGCTGGAGTCACGAGTCCGTCGAAAAGAGCTGATCCCCGTGCAGCTGGAAGGAGCGGGCCAATGGCTGCTCTGGGTCCGTCCGGATACCCTCGATGCCATTCCCGATCCGGCGCAGGAACAAGTTCACATCCTGTCCCCCTTCGACCCGCTGATCATCCAGCGCAAGCGACTCCGGCTGTTCTTCGATTACGAGTATCGCTTCGAAGCTTACGTTCCCAAACACAAGCGGGTATTTGGCTATTTCGTTTGCCCGGTCCTGATCGGGGACCGTATCGTTGCCGCCCTCGACCTCAAGACCGACCGGTCGCGGCAAAAGCTTTTGCTGCAGCGCTGGCACTGGATCGGCCGCGGGAAGTCCCGCGCCCATCGGCAGCAGGTAGAAGCCGCGTTGCACAAGTTCGAGCAATTTCAGTTGGGTCGTAGCTAGATGGAGCGCTAGTGCGATTAGCCCAAGTCAGTCGCCCAGAGATCTGGCTCTGCACCTCATGCACGAGCTAATCGGCCTGGCAGGAATTCCCGAGCGGACTTTATTCGTAGCGCAGGCAGACGATAGGATCCAGGTTCGCCGCCAGATTGGCAGGATAAAAACCGAAGAACACCCCGACTGCGACCGAGATGGTGAAGCCGATTGATACCCACACGTACGACAGCGTTGCGGGGATCGAAGGAATAAGAGTGCGCACCAGCGTGGAAACACCGGCGCCGATCAAAATGCCAATCGTTCCGCCCACAACGGTGAGGACGACCGCTTCGAGCAAGAATTGAAGGCGAATATCGACCCGCCGCGCGCCGATAGCCTTGCGTAATCCGATCTCATGCGTGCGCTCGGTCACGGAGATAAGCATGATGTTCATCACTCCGATACCGCCGATGAGCAAACCGATGGAACTGATGACACTGGTAAGAATCACCAGCGCACCCGTCAGTTGATTCCATAAGTTGCTAAGGAAGTCCGGCGAGCTCAGCTCGAAGTCATTTTCTTTGTTGGCGGGAATATGGCGCAGGCGGCGCATGGCCTGAATCACCTCGTCCTGCGCCGTCTGGCGGCTGATGTTCTCAGGAACGGTGAAAGCCATGATCAGCTCTTTCGCCTCGGGATACATCTTCTTGAAGTTGCTGAGCGGAATGACGGCAAATGCGTCCACGCCCGGCCCGACGAACAGGCCCGGGTCGTGCTCAAAGACGCCGATCACGTCGTAGAGTTCGCCGTTGATTCGCACAGTCTTGCCGACCGCGTCAGTGTAGGGAAAAAGCGATTCGTTGATCGCGGCACCCAGTACCACTACCGGCCGCGCATGTTCCTGATCGAAGGCGCTGATAAAGCGACCGCGGCCCACAGTGAACAATGGAATTGTTTCGGCATACTGCGGCTCAACCCCGCGCACGATGACCTGCTCGACGCTGCGATTGGCGTTGGTGATGAGGTTGCTGTCGCCGAAGAAAAAGCCGCGAGTGCCGAACGTGGTCACAGTCTGCACGTCGGGCGCGGCCTGCCGAATGAAGTCGGCGTAGTCGTACTCGAAATACTTGCGGGTGCGAATACTTTGCGGCCAGCGCGATGGATCGGATCCCGGGGGGAATCGCGAGACAAAATATGTACGCGAGCCCAGAGATTCGACTTTATCCTGCACAAACTTGTTCAGACCCTGGATGATACTCGCCATCGAAATCACAGAGGACACGCCGATCACGATGCCAAGTACCGTCAGCGCGGAGCGCACCTTCGATGAGCGCAGGGTTTCGAGCGCCGCGAGGCAATTCTCCCGCGCCTGCGAAGTGGTCATGATCGCCATCAGTCAGACCTCAAGGCGACAATCGGGTCCAGCCGGGACGCGCGGACGGCAGGATAGATTCCGAAAAACAGTCCGACTGCGGAGCTGAGAAACACCCCCAACACTGCAACCCAGCTTTGCACCGACGCGGGAAATGGGGTGAACGATCGCAGAATCATGGCGACGAGAAATCCCAGAGCAATACCAACCAGTCCGCCAGCAATGCACATGGTGACGCTCTCGGCGATGAACTGCCGCACGATATCGAACCTGGTTGCACCCACAGCGAGGCGTACGCCGATTTCCCTGCGTCGCGCGGTCACGCTCACCAGCATCACATTCATGATGACGATGCCGCCGACTACAACCGAGATCACGCTTACCATAATGAACACAGCGAAAAATGCGGAGCTGATGCTGCGCCACAAGGCCATGTAACTTTCCTTGGTGCCGATGAAGAAGTCGTCTTCCATGTTTGGAGCGAGATGATGCCGTCCGCGCAAGGTGAGCTGTGCCTGATCTTGTGCCGGTTCAAACTTCGTCGCGCTGGTCTTGACGTTAATGGTGAGGCTGGTGTGCGCGCCCTGCATCCGTAGGAAATTCGAGAGCGGGACCATGACGAAGTTGTCCTGATCCTGGCCAAGCACGCTGCCGATTTTCTCCATCGTGCCGATCACGGTGAACTCATCGGTGCCAATGCGCATGGTCTTGCCCATGGGATCGACACCGAGAAACAACTGCTGCACCAGCGTGTCTCCGATCAGGCAGACGTTGGCGCGATGATCGGCTTCGGAAGAGGTGAAGTAGCGGCCGCGCTCGACTGTGCGGGTGTCAATGTCTGCCATAGTTGCGGTCTGGCCGGAGAGGTTCACATCTGTGACCTCCTTGTCGCCATATCGCACTCGTACGGTGCTGCTGGCGGTGGCGCCGACCACATCGCATGCGGTGCACCGATCCGCGACGGCTTGCATGTCGTCGAGCTCAATCTTTCTAAACTTGAGAGCCTTGATGACAATGTTGAAGTCGGTCACTGCGAATGGAGTGCGCGCGATTTGAAAGACATTCGTGCCCAGGTTCGCGATCTTTTGTTCAACATAAACATTTGCCCCTTGCACCAGGGTCATGACCGTGATGAGCGTGGCGACGCCCATGGTGAGACCCAGCATGGTGAGCGAGGCGCGCAGCTTGTGAGCGCGCAGAGCGTCGAAGCATTCGGCCAGATTGTCGCGGACAGCCAGCATAGGCACGAAAACATTTTCAGTGGAGGCTGTTTCAATCCTAACAGCGTTTTGTTTCGAAGAATGGGATGCAGGTTTTGGGGGATGATTGAAGGGGTAGAGGCGGATCAATCGCTAACGATGATCCGCCGGAGTTTTGGTTGGCGAACGTCTTAGTCGGCAGCCATGCCCTGCGCTTCCTGCTCAACTTGGCCGCGGAGCTGTTCTTCCAAAGCTGCCAATTGCGCTTCGATCTCTTCGCTCGACTTGCGTTTCTTGATGATCTCCTCGCGATAGCGGCGCAGGAAGTAATCGATGGTTTCCACGCGGATTCGGATCGAGCCGGAGGGCTTGTTTTCGTCGAGATCCTTGAAGCAGAAATAGGGCGTGCCCGACTGCTCGATGATTCCTTCGACGACTCCATAGATTGGCGCATCGTGGCCGCACTTGAAACTGGAAATTTCAAGCGCGACCAGGTTGGGATGGCGGGCGGTGAACTTTGCCGCCCACACTTTGTGGTTGGTACTGCAGGAATAAGAATTCTTCCAGGCGTCGGTAATGTCGAGAGCATGGCTGATCACCCCGGCGCGAACTTCTTCGCCGAACAGGCGCTCCAGCAAGTCTTCATCGAGCGGCAGCGTGTTCTGCGAGAAGATGGGATAGCCGAGCTTCTGGAACTCCTCCATGATTTCGTGATTGAGGCCGGGATCGTGGTGATAGGGACGGCCGAGCATCACGATGCCGATACGATCTTCGCGCTCGAGTTGATCCATCACCTGGCGGGCGCGCTTGCGAATGCTGGCTTCGTAGTCGGCGAGCGCTTGATAACCAACCTCGACGGCACGGTCGTTCTCTTCCATCGACAATCCTAGGATCGGCTGCCAGGCTTGCAGCATTTGGTGGGCGAACAGTTTGCGATCGGCAAAATTCAAGATGGGATCGACGTATTTCACGTTGTGCTCGGCGAAAACGTCGTTCTCCTTGGTGAAGGCGGCTTTCACGGTCTCGGGAGTTGCGGTAACAGTGGGGCATGCATTAGCGCCCACAATGTTGACCAACGGAGACGTCAGCACGTCGTACATGGGGAAGAAAATGACATCCAAGGGCTTCTTGCGATGTTTTTCCTGGATGAGGTTGTAGACGTGTGAAATGCCGATCTTCGCAGGGAAGCAGGGATCGATTGCACCGCGGCTTGCGCCCGCGCGGTAGAGTTCGGAACTGGTGTAGTCCGAGTAGATGATGTTTTCCGGCTGCACACCGAGGCTCTCGAGGTATCCATTGAAAAGGGGCGCGTAGGTGTAGATGTTGAGCACGCGGGGAATGCCGACGCGAATCTTTTTGCGGCTTTCCATGAGCGGAACACGTTCTTTTGCTGCCTTGTTCCAGAATTTCGTTACCGGAACGGGGTCGGCGACGGTCTTCGGATTCACTGGGCGGAAGACTTCGTGCGCGGCGAAATCTACGAAGTTCGGATATTTGTCTTTGATCTCGTCGATCCCGGCTTTGATCTCCTTCATGTCATTGACATCTTCGACCAGGCCCTTTTCGCAGGTCGCGATAATCAAGCGCTGTTCGCCATGCATTAACGGAACCTTCGTGACCTTCTGAATTGGAATGATGCTCAGGTCATCTTTGGGAGCGGTTCGGATGTCGATGAACGTCCGCAGGCAATTGTTTTTGCAGAAGTTGCAGCGTGTGGCTTCGTTGCGCGTCGTGCGGTACTGAATTTTGCGCACCGCCTCCAGTCCGACAAAACTGGTCTGTAAGCCATTTTTCCACAAGCGCACAGATTCAACCGCAGCCCCAATGGCTCCCGACTCGCCACAGAATTCGTGGACGATAATTTCCGGCTTCTTGCCGGCCGCACGGAAGCTGTTTTGGATGAAGTCAACTTCAGCCTTTACAACCGCCATGTTGTTCTGCGTTCCACCCTGCAGAACGAAACGCGTTCCCAGAGCTGCGAGATTGGGAATGCTAGCCACGTACAGGAAAACGTTTTTGGGAAGCACAGCCGCGAGACCTGCGAGGATTTCCTCGGCACGCCAGCCCTGGCGCTGGAAATTAACAATGTCGGATTGCATGAACACTGCGCAGCCATAGCCGAAAACCGGCATGGATTGCGCGGAGAAAGCCAGATCCGCGTATTGTTCTACGGTCAATCCAAAGCCTTCAGCGGTTGATTGCAGGAAATATCCGTTGCCTGCCGAGCATTGCGTGTTGAGTTTGAAGTCTTTTACCCGGCCGTTGTGCAGGATGATGATTTTGATATCTTGTCCGCCTACGTCGACGATGACGTGGGGATCCTCGTAAAACTTCAGCGCGGACTCGGTGTGGGCCACTGTTTCTACTAAGGCCACGTCGGCGTGCAATACGTCTTTCAAAATGTCCTTTGCGTAGCCGGTCGTCGCCACGCCTAGGACTTCCAACTTCGCGTTCTGCGCTTCCACCTGGCTGCGCAAATTCTCGAACATTTCGATCGTGTCCTGAATCGGGTTGCCGTTCGAGAGCTGGTAAGACTTGCAGAGAATGTCGCCCTTTTCGTCGAGCAGCACGGCTTTAGTGGAGGTTGAGCCGCCGTCGATGCCAATAAATCCGCCTACGGTCTTATGGGCAGGGAAGGGTGCCGGCACGAACTTCTTGCGGCGATATGAAACCTTGAAGTCGTCCAACTCTTTTTCGTTAGTCGTCAGCCCCTTGGCGCCAGCTTTGGCCTTTTCTTCCTGGCGTCCATAGTCGATGTAGTGCAGCAGCTTTTCGTATCCCTGGTAGCAGCCGACGCAGTCTTCTTCGCTCTTGCCGAATTCAATTGCGCCTAACGCGGCGAAGTATTGCGCGTTTTGTGGGACTTTAATCAGGTCTTCGGGTTTTGCGCCGTCAGGAATCGCGACCTTGCGCTCTTGCCACATGCGGGGAATATTCGCCTGCCAAGCCTCGCGCATTCCTTTGATAAAGCTGTTCGGACCACCAAGCAACAAAACGTGTGGCCGAAGTGTATGGCCGCGAGTGAGAACGCTGAGGTTCTGCAGTACGATCGCTTCAAAGAGGGAAGCCATCAATTCATCCGGCGGCGTTCCCACTTTTTGCAGACTGTTGATGTCGGTTTCGGCGAACACCCCGCACTTGCCGGCGACCTTGTGCAGTTTGACCCCGTGATAGCCCTGAAGGGCGAGCTCGGCGACCGGAATCTTCAGTTTCGCATTAATCTTGTCGATGACTGCGCCCGTGCCGCCGGCGCACTTATCGTTCATCGACGGAATCTTCTTCTTGCGCCCGGTCTCGTCGTCGTCTTTAAAGACGATAATTTTTGCGTCCTGACCGCCGAGTTCGATCACCGAATACACTTCGGGATGCATCTTCTCGACCGCGAGTGAAACCGCCGTGACTTCCTGCACAAATTTGGCGCCAATCTGTTCGGCAATTCCTCCACCACCGGAGCCGGTCATGAACATCCGCGTGTTGTGGCGATTGATGCCGACTTCCTTTTCGATACGGCGCAAGAATTCCAGCGACTTCTCCGGTTGCTTGGTTTCATGCCGCTGATAATCTTGCCACAAAGTCTTGTCGGTGGCCGCGTCTACCACGACTGCCTTTACTGTCGTCGAACCGACGTCGAGTCCAACCATGAATTCTGTGTGATGGTCGTGCGGCCGTTGCGTAGGCGCGGGGGCTATGTGAAATAGCTGTGGCTTTGGTTTTTCGCCCAGATGGTCGTGCATTTCATCTCCAATCGGTGGCAAGAAGCGTTTCGAATTGTGGAGGTCGCCGTCTTGCTGCGAGGTGCATTGCGAGCAAGACGGCGGTTGCCTCCACGATTACGCGGCGTTTGGCATCGCAATCCCAGGAACGCGCGCACGCTTCCAGAGCCGTGTGCTCTTATTCATGCGATCGCTCACGTGCAGCACGAACTGAGCGGCGGTTCCCGTAACGCCTTCACGATGCGGGACGTGATAGAAAGGCCGGCGCAGCTCCGGATGCTCGGCAATGAATTCCCTGATCTCCTCCATAGTCTTGCCGGTGGATTTCAGACATTGCTCGAACTCGGTCTTGGCCTTTACCTTGGCTTCGCCCAAAGCCATCTGCACCCGGCTGTGAGCGTTGACCTCGCCTTCGCCCGAAGTTTCGATGGGCAGGAAAATCATTTCTTTAAACTTGTTTACCACCGCCGACTGCACCCCGTCGGACTGCGATGAAGGCATGCAGCCAAAGGGTTTGAGCGCCAATACCATGTGGCAAAGGCGGTGCACGGTGTAGTAAACGTTCTTGCCGACTTCGAGATGGCCTTCTCCGCCGCGTGCGAACTGGTTGTAGAAAGGATGGGCCATCTCAGCCAGATCGGTTTGCGGGACGAGGTGGTGAGTGATGCCGCCCATGTTCTTGATCGTCCGGTGGTAGAAGAAATTCCACATGCGCTCGCCGGCGCCAATGCCCCATAGTTTCTTCTGCAAGCCGAAATAGTTCGCCATCTGCTTCTTCGCTTCGTACCATTCGGGATTGCGATGCGGACGATTCACCGGCCACTTCGCCTTAGCGTGTGCCTTGGCCTGATACATCAGATAAGCTACCCAGGTTGCGATCGGTTCGACTACGACCTGTGCGCCTTCGCGCTCCAGAAAATCGAACATGTGGAAGTTGCCATCGCCTTCGGTGATCTGCGCCCAGAATTCGCCTGTGATCTTCACCACCGGCTTCACCTTGGTGCGGTCGACTTCAATGCGATTCATCTTGTCGCGAGCAGAAGACAGGGCGTTGAGATAATCTTTGCCCCACATGTGCTCGTGCCATTTGCCGAAGACGTTAAAAGTGTTTCTCAGAATTTTGTTGCTCTTGAACTTAGGTTTCGCCCATTCCGGAGCCCGTTCCTCGATCTCGAAGGAATCGCGGTTCCGCAGGTCCTCGCACAATCCGTCGACGGCTTCATGGAACACGCGATCGGTCTCACCTTTATTTGCCTCGAAAGGACGGATCTGGTAAATCAAATCGTTGATGACATCGCCGAGGTGCATTGCGTTCAACATGCCGAAGCCGAAGTCGATGGTGAACTTCAGTCCAGGTTCGCCTGACGCAGCTTTGATGCCGTCGCTGTCTTTGAACAGCAGCACGCGGAAACCATCGAAGCCGGCATTTTTCAAAGCGAAACGGTATTCCGCCTCATACATGCCGAAGCGGCAGGGACCGCACGAACCGGCGGTGAAGAAGACGTAATTGTCCAGAATGTTCCGGCGAGAAACGCCTTCTTTCTCCAAGAATTGCAAGTACTGCACCAGGTTGCCGACGGTGAAATAGGTCGGGTTGCATTGACCGTTGTTGCCGTATTCCTTGCCGATCTGGAATGCGGGGACGTCGGGCACCGGCAGTTTCTCGCAGCGATAGCCGCAGCCCTGGAAGACGGCACGAATCAAGTCCTCGTGCTTCCAGGTAAAGCCTCCGAACAATATTGTGACTTTGTTGCGCTCCTCCGCAGTGAAGGCTCTTTCCACTGGCCGGTGGAAGTGTTCGGGTTGATCCAACCCGGCGATTTTGCGCAATCGGGCGCGTTCCGCCGCTAACCGCTGTTTAATTTCCTGATCGTTTTCGATGTTAATTAGATTCGTCGCCATTATCTTCCTCCGGCGTATGTGGACTTGAAAAAGCTTGATGGGATTGGCCAAATGGCAGGACTGCCATTCGGGAAAGGCAAACTCAGGCAGAACGCGAGTTCCCCCTGCTGCTTGCGCTCGGGGGGAGTGCGGAGCACATCGGACCTGCGAACAGAACGCACCGGAAACTCCTCACAGCTCGGGACAAGGAGGTTCGATGTTTTACGTTCGCGAGAACTGGTCAGGCCGGTTTTCGTGAACGCCTTACAAGAGCGATACTACAGGTTCCCCAACAGCATGCTGAGGCGCATCACGCCTCGTCTCGACTAACGTACTTGAAGCTGCCGCATTTTAAACCCATTGGCGGCCCGCTCCAGGACCCCACTGGCAACTGGTATTTCTGGTTATAACAAAAACTAGGGTTACGATTCAAGGCAGGGAAGCAACGAATCTGTTAATGCGAACTATCTGCGAAAACATTCGCAATTAAACAGCCCGCCGTGAGGGGTTTCGGCGGGCCGGAAGACGGGCACAATGCTTCTTTGAAAATGCCCCGTTATCGATTGAAACATTCTGCTACTCTCCTGCAAAGAAATGTAATTGCACTGATAGGCGAATCTATTGGTTGTTCGTCAAGGTGACCTTTACCTTCGTACGGTCGAACCTGCAAAAGTTCAGGGTTTTGGTGCAGGCATACCCAATCTCTCAGCCATTCTTACCAACTCCGGCAAAGAACCCGCACCCATCTTCCGCATCAGTTGGCTACGATGAACTTTGACGGTGGTTTCGCTGGTTCCGATTTCCCCAGCGATCTGCTTGTTGGGAAGCCCAGAGACCACGAGGGGCAGCACTTCGCGTTCACGCGGTGTGAGCCATTCGAAGCGTTCCCGCAGCGCGGCAATTTCTGAGTCTCGCTGGCGTCTGGCTCGGTCGCGCTCTAGCCCAGTATGAATCGCATCCAGCAGATCCTGATCACGGAATGGTTTGGTGAGGAACTCGACAGCTCCCGCTTTCATGGCCCGGACCGACATCGGAATATCCCCGTGTCCAGTAATAAAGATGATCGGAATGGAAATGTTGGCTTCCGTTAGTTTGCGCTGGAAATCAAGTCCACTGGTGCCCGGCAATCTGATATCGAGGACCAGGCAACTAGGCACATTCGGCCCTTTCCTTTGCAGAAACTCCTGTGTCGAGCCGAAGAGTTCGACTTGCAAACCCACCGAGCGGATCAGGCTCTTCAGCGCGTCGCGGAGCGATGCATCGTCATCAACGACGAATACGATGGAATTTGGTTCACTCATGCGCCACCGTCTGCACTGGGCAAGATGAATTGAAAAACCGCACCGCGGGCGGACCCCGGGCTGGCCCACAGACGGCCGTCATGAGCTTCGATAATCGAGCGGCTGATCGACAGTCCGATTCCAATCCCCTGGGGCTTGGTGGTATAGAAAGAGTCGAAGATACGAGATAGCTGCTCCGGATCGATTCCCTGGCCCGAATCCTCGACCTGAATCAGCACACCTTCGGTGGCCCTTGCTGACTTAATGAGGAGTATTCGGGGCCGGCCACTGGTCGCAGTCATGGCGTCGATGGCGTTCATGATCAGGTTCAGCATTACTTGTTGCAACTGAACCCTGTCGCCAAATACGGCGGGAATGTCGGACGCCAGCTCCGTGTGTACGGCAACACCGCTAGTCAGAAGTTGGTTGTGAGTAAGGGCCATCACCTCTCGGATCAGCTCATTCGCATCCAGCGGCTGCATTTCAGGACTCGCCTTCTTTAACAGCGTCCGAATTCTCCCGACTACGCTGCTGGCCCGATTCGCTTCCTGCATCGCACGGGCCATTGCCTGGCGGGCTTCGGCCAGATCAGGCGGCTGTATGGCGAGCCAGTGCAGCGAGGCGCTTGCATTGGTGACCACGGCAGCGAGGGGTTGGTTGATCTCGTGCGCGATCGATGCCGTCAACTCACCCATGGTCGCGATTCGAGCTACGCGGGTCAGAGCGGCCCGCGACTCCTGCAATGCTTGTTCAGTCCGCTTGCGTTCGCTGATGTCGCGAGCCACGGCGATCATGTAGGTTCGATCAAGCTTCACCTCCTTGATGCTGACTTCTACCGGGAAAGTCGTTCCGTCATTGCGCCGGTGAAGGCTCTCGATAATTGCAGATCCCGAAGCTCGCAAATCGTCAAGCACCCTTGCGTGCCCAGACTCGTCGACATTGGGATCAATATCGTAAACCTTCATCGACAGCAGTTCTTCGCGCGTGTAACCCAGATCTATGCAAGCCCGGTCATTGATGTCGATGAAGCGCAGCGTTTCTGGCTCGACCACTTCGATGGCGTCCTTGGATTGGTCGGCCAACATACGAAAGAGTCTCAACGATTGCTCCGCGCGTTTGCGTTCGCTGATGTCGACAAAAACGCCCACGGCTCCCCGGACGAGTCCTGCGTCGTCCAGGAGTGGGGCGGCGTTGCCCAACATTTCGCGTGTGGTTCCATCGTCAAATGCCAGAGTGATCTCGGATTCGCGGATCACCTGTCCTGTGGCCGCGGCCTTCTGAACCGGCAACTCGCTGGGAGGAAGTTCGGTTCCATCCTTGACGATGCGGAAATTCGACGGCCTTTCCCCTTCCGCCGCAGACTTGGAAATGTTGGTGCCATACGGCAACCGCAGTAACTCATAAGCGACACGGCTGCCGGTGATCCTGTGGCCCAGCGGATCTTGGGAAATGAGAGCCATGCCTGGCACGGCGTCCAGAATGGCCTCCAACTCTTCGGCCCGGGCTCGGGCCGTGGCTTCGCTGCGCCGTAGAGCTTCTTCCGCTTCCTTGCGCTCGGTGATGTCCTGAATTACGCACGCTGCATGGTCGACGCCGTTGGGGCCTTCGATGGGAAAATATGAGATCGATATGTCCCTTTCGCCCAGCTTCGGATATTTGTATGTAAGCTCGTATTTGACGACTTTACCCTGGAAACATTCGTCCAATTTTTCCTTGATCACGGCATCAAAGACGCCCTCGTTCAACATCTCCCGGGATGGCCGACCAATGAGATCCTCTTTCTCCACGCCTCGATAGTTCAGGAAAGAACGGTTGGCGAGCACGTAGCGGTATTCCTGATCAACCACCACGATCATCTCGTCTAGACCTTCCACGACTTTTTCATATTCTCGAAGCCTTGTCTCGGCCTGCTTGATCTCGACCAGTTCGGCAGCCTGGCGGGCGTAGAGATCGGTTAAACGCAATTCGCGTTCGGACGCACGGTGGGGGGAACGGAAGTGGGTGGAGATAATGCCTAGCGGTTTCCCGCCGCGACTGAACAAAGGCGTGGACTGCACTGCGCGGTAACCGGCGGAGGCAGCGATCTGCCGATAAGGCTCAGAGGCAGCGTCGGTCTGAACGTCATCAATAATGACCCGTGTGCCCTGCTGGAGGGCCTGGCCGAAAGTGGCAGAGTCGTCGCGCACCTCACGGAAATAATCCAGGAAGTCCCGTTGAAAACCATGTTGCGCCACGATTTGCAATGTCCGGTTCTGGGGTTGTAGAGTTGGACGTGACCAAAATCAGCGTTTTGCAGTTCGATCGTGGCATAGAGGATTTCCTCCAGTAGGGGTTGGAGTTCGGCGCTCGCCATCAACCGCGTGCTCCATTCGTGAAGACGGGTCATCGATGCCAGCTCGGCAGCCAATTCATCCTTTACCAGCAGCAATTCTTCATGGGCTTTTTTACGTTCGGTGACGTCCTGCAGAACAGAAACGACTCGATCGATGCCATGTGGACCTTCAATGGGGAAGTAGGTTACCAGCAGCTCCCTTTCGCCGAGCCGGGAATATTTGTACTTCAACTCGTAAGTAACGACCTTGCCCTCGAAACATTCATCCAGCTTTTTCTTCACAACCGTCTCAAAGACGTCCCCTTCGCTAAGTTCTGCCGCCGAATGGCCTATCACTTTTTCTCTTTCCATGCCTCGATAGTTCAAGAACGCGCGATTGACGAGGACGCAGCGATATTCTCGGTCAACCACCACGATCATCTCTTCGAGCCCTTCAAGGGCTTTTTCGTATTCCTGCAGCCTTGCCTCAGCTCGTTTTCGCTGCCTGATGTCGCGTGCAATCGCTTCAAGAGCTGGCGATCCTTTCCAAGTTATCGGAATCGAAGCTGACTCTATTTCCACCGGTGAGCCATCGAGAGCGAGAATGACGTGTTCCGTCGGAGGAGCGGCAACTCCATTTTGGTGTGAGTTGTGCATTCGACTCCTGACGGATGCGAGGGAGCCGGGATGAACGATCTCGGAAAGGTGTTTGCCAACGATTTGTTCTGACCGTTGCGCTCCCAACAATCTCACCGCTGCGGGGTTGACGAAAACAATTTGCTCTTCCCTCGCAACAAAAATCGCATCAGGCAGTGCATCTACCAGATCGCGGTAGCGATCTTCGCTCTCGCGCAGGTCCTGTTCTGTGCGCTTGCGCTCGCTGATATCGCGGATCGCGCTCGAAACCAGCACACCTTCTTCGGTTTGTAGCGGGCTCAGGCTGATCTCTACTGGGAACTCGTGCCCGTCCTTGTGTAAGCCATAGAGCTCCAGACCGGCTCCCATCGGCCGTACTCGAGGCTCGGCGAAGAAGTCCGTTCGGTGTCCCGGGTGCAGACCCCGGAAACGTTCTGGCACCAGCGTCTCAATCTCTTGCTCGATCAATTCCTCGCGCCTATAGCCGAACAGCCTTTCTACCTGGGCATTGACCAGCACAATCTTGCCCTCTCGATTCACCACCACCACCGCGTCGGGGGCCGCCTCCAGCAAGCCGCGGAACCTGTTTTCCGCTGCCTCCGAAGCCTTCGCGGTTTGTATCACAGCTAGGATTTCAGGAACCGTAAAGGGAAGCAGCACCGCCGCGGCCACCGATACCAGAGCCGTAATCACTTTCACGCTTGCGGAGAGTACGTAAACCGGAATCCAAACGGTAAGCACCTCCATGAAATGCGTGGTCCCGCAGGCCACTATGAACGAGCCGAACACGAGGAACATCCAGTGAAAAGGTATGTCGCGGCGTCCTTTCTGTGCCAGGTAGACCAAGGTTCCGGAAATCGCGACGTAGGACACGCCAATGAGCGAGTCAGTAATCACATGAGTCCACACCAATCCCGGCTTGCGGAGGTAGCAATATTGATGAGGCAGGAAATCGGTGGCCAGAATGCGGTGCACAAGAGCCGGCCAAATTAAGAATGGAACGCCCAGGACGGCCAACAGCAAGGTGACCCTGTAAAGAATTCGACGGGTGGGAAATGGCGGCGGTTCAAAGACTCCGAAGGCGGTTGCGGGCGTTGACATGCGGCCTCCTGCCGTCAGACACACCAACGCATCTGCGGCTTGGGTGGCACTAACGTGTAATAGCTCAGACTTGATCTGACACTCTGGTTATGGTTTAAGCGGCTGTTTCCGCAGCCGCGCCTCCGCCTGCGCTCCGCTCCGCAGGGCTCCGCTCCGGCTCCGGCGCTGGAATCGAGAATGAGTCGAGCATTTTCTCCCGTGCCAAAGAAACCGAATCTAAGAAAGTCTGCATCGGGGTCTTGCCATAGCAATACTTGCCGGAGTGCGGTCGTGTCCGATTGTACTCGGCCAGCCAATCATCCAGATCCATCTGCAGTTCGTCCAGGTTGTTATAGAGCTTTTTGCGAAATGCGGTGGCGTAAAACTCTTCCTGGATGGTGCGATGGAAGCGTTCGCAGATACCGTTGGTCTGCGGATGCCGAGCCTTGGTACGGCTGTGATCGATGTTCTCCACCGCCAGGTACAGTTCGTACTCGTGGTGCTCACGCTGGCCGCAATATTCCGTGCCGCGATCGGTGAGCACGCGCAACAACGGAATTTCGTGCTCTTCGAAGAACGGCAGCACACGGTCGTTGAGCAGATCAGCCGCGACCAGGGCAGTCTTGCGGTCGTACAGTTTGGCGAAGCCGACCTTGGCGTAAGTATCGAGAAAGGTCTGCTGATAGATGCGCCCTACACCCTTGATGGTGCCGACATAGTACGTGTCCTGGGCGCCGAGATAGCCGGGATGCGCGGTCTCGATTTCGCCGTGGGCTTCTTTTTCCTCGCGGGCTCGTTCCATGGCGCGCAGCTGATCTTCCGTGAGCACGAGATGTTCCTGCGCAGCTTTCGCTTCCAATGCCTTGAGTCGTTTACGAAAAGTTTCCAGGTCATGCCGCAGCCACACGCTACGCACCCCAGTCGGGGAAACAAACAAGCCGCGTCGGGTGAGTTCGTTGGCCACGCGCACCTGGCCGAAGGCCGGCTTATCCAGGGCGATCTCGACCACCGCCTTCTCGACGTGCTCTTCGACCCGGTTTCTGGGGCAGGGCTTGCGTCGGCTGATCTCGCGCAATGCCAACTCGCCACCGGTCTCGTACAACTCCTTGAAGCGGTAAAAGCTGTCGCGGGAATAGCCCATGACCTTGCAGGCCTCCGAGACGCTGCCCAGCAACTCGCTGAGCTTCAGCAACCCCACTTTGTTCTTGATGATCTTCTCGTCGGTGCTCATCTGACAGTCTCCTTCCCCCGCTATCGCGAGAGTTTAGCAAATGTCAGATCAAGTCGAGACTAAGACAACTAACGTGTCAACTTTCAGGTCTTGTGTAGCCAATCGCTGAGCAAGTGGTGGGTCTTCGCGTACAGTTCAATGTGTCCGCAATCTTCACACACACTCGCCGACACCGCCCCTGAATAGATTGGGCCTTCAGGAGCATTCTGTCGAGCAAAGTCTAACCTGACCAAACCGCTGACCCTATTGGAATGCTGACATGGTTCCGAAGCCATTCTCCCCCTCGCGGCAACCTTGCGGTATAGCCCCAAACTCTGCTTCAGATGTCCCATTGAACCGGGAACGCGAATTATTGGTTGCTCACAGAATGTGCCGCTAATCTACACCTAAACCTTGAGTTGTCAAGAGTTTCTTCTTGTTGCGGATGTCTCCCTTCGACCCTGATTCCGTGGCTATGCCCTAAACCTACGTAAAGTTCTTCTTCGCGAAAGTAGGACTTGTCCGCGCGAACGCTGTATAGATTCGTAAGCATCGCGATGGTACCTTTGACGACCGAAGGGCGACAGATTAGTTATCAGAAACTTTGTGCGTCTAGGTGTGCCATGGCCCATCAAGAAATCAACTTTTCTAACTGGCAGGCGTCTTGGATCTCTATGGAAGGTTACCGCCCGGAAGACGGCTTTGAAGAGATTGTAGGGGACAGCAAAGCGCTGAATCGGATGCTGAAGCTGGCAATGAAAGTGGCGCGCAGCGACGCGCCCGTGTTGATTCTGGGTGAAGACGGATCGGGTAAAGAGTTGATCGCCCGAGCCATTCACCGTATTAGCGCGAGAAAGAACGAGAGTTTTGTGAAAGTGAACTGCACGGCGGAGCCGAGCGCCGCCGGGGCACTGGAGAGACACGTGTTGGGTCTGGAAAACGAAGGCCAGGACGAGAAAAACAAATTCGGCTACGTCGAACTGGCAAACAAAGGGACACTCTTCCTGAATGAAATCGCACATCTCTCGCTAGACCTTCAGGCCAAGCTGCTGCGGCTGCTCGATCGCGGGGAGGCCGTTGGCATGTCCAGCATTGGGACGGATGTACGCGTCATCGCGACCACCCAACACGATCTAGGAGAGCGCGTAGCGAAAGAAATGTTTCGGGGCGATCTGTATGACCAGCTAAACGTATTTCCTGTCCCGGTGCCGGCTCTGCGCGAGCGACGGGACGACATTCCCTTGCTGATTCGCTATTTCATGCAGAAGTTTGCCCGCCGGCTGAACAAACACATAGAGACGATTCCAGCCGAGACTCTGAGTTTCCTCACAAATTCCGATTGGCCGGGCAACGTAAGGCAACTGGAGAACCTGATCGAGCAGTCGGTGCTTCTGACTGAAGGCTTAGTATTGCGCGTTCCGCAGTCGGAGTTGCAGCCAGGCTCTGGACCCGAAAACAGCTAGTCCTGGCTCGACCACGGCATCCTTTCGATCAAGGTTTACTGCTCTCCGCGGATATATGCAGCGTGGCAGTCAGCGGTGTGTGCCGGGACGATCCTCCGGCAAAAACGAGATAGTCGCCGGGAAGGAGATCCCATGCGTCTTTCTCGACGTTGAATATGGACATGAATTGAGGTTCGAGCGAAACCGTTACCGTGCGGCTCTGGCCGGGATCGAGTTGCACCTTTTCCCAGGCCACCAGACGCTTCGGCGGTTCATTCGCACTCGCCGGCAGGCCGAGATAGACTTCGGCCACTTCGGCTCCAGCGCGCGGACCGGTATTCTTGACTACGAAACTCCCCTGCACCGGCTTGCCGGGAGTGACCTTGAGTTGAGAATACGAAAAGCTGGTGTACGACAGTCCGAATCCGAAAGAAAACAGTGGGTCTTTGTTCTGGGCGTCGTACCAGCGATAACCAACCTTCAACCCCTCGGTGTAGTTGGCATCGATGAAGATCGGGGTCGGCAGCAAGTCTTCGTTCGCCGGCTGCTTCGATGGCGGCGGCGCTGGGATGGTCAAATGAGGCAGGTCGGATTCACTCTTGGGGAACGAAATCGGCAGTTTCCCGGAAGGGTTTACATCGCCAAAAAGAATATTCGCAATTGCTTCTCCGCCCCGCTGGCCGGGATACCAGGATTCCAAAATGGCCTTCACGCTATTCAGCCAAGGCATTAGAACGGGATCTCCGTTTTCCAGCACGACGATGGTGTGAGGATTCGCGGCCGCAACTTGCTTAACCAGTTCGTCCTGATGGTCTGGTAGAGAAAGATCCTTCAGGTCAGCCCCTTCATGAGTGTGTTGATAGACGAAAACGATAGCGACGTCCGAGGTGGAAGCTAGCTTGGCGGCGGCCGCAAAATCGGTTCCGTCGTCATAGTTGACCTTAGCATTCGGCGCCTTGGCACGGATTGCGTGTAGCGGCGACGAAGGGTCCCACACCAACACAGCCAGAAAACCGTTAGGGCCCGGCGGGATTTCCTTTGGCGGGACCGCATTCCCACCGACTGGTTCCACTTGGGCCGAGCCGCCGCCTGAGAGCACGCCTGCGTCGGCGTGCGATCCGATGACAGCGATCGAACGAAGGCTAGACGCTTTCAGCGGCAATTGATCTCCTTCGTTCCGCAATAGAACCGCGCCTTGCTCCTCCACGCGCTGTGCCACGGCTGCGTCGCCTTCCGCATCGATTGGCTTGATCACTGGGGGATTGTCAATGACTCCGACGGCAAACATTGTACGCAGGATGCGCTGGACCATGTCGTCGAGCCGCGATGTTGGAACCTCGCCGTTCGCGACCGCTTTCTTAAGCGGCTCAGAAAAGTATTTGTTCTCGAAAAATTCCTGGTCCAGGCCGGCCAACGCAGCCTTCACCGTGCTGTGGGTCGCGCCCCAATCTGACATAACCCAGCCTTGGAAATTCCAGTCTTTCTTGAGCGCCTGATTCAAAAGATAATCGTTCTCGCAAGAGTAGACCCCATTCACGCGGTTGTAGGCGCACATCACGGTGCCGACCCCGGAATCCTTGATGCCAATTTCGAACGCAAGCAGGTCAAGCTCGCGCATGGAACGCTGGTCGAGATTGGAGCTCACGCCCATGCGATCGGTTTCCTGGCAGTTGAGCGCGTAGTGTTTGATATCGGCGATCACGCCCTGGTCTTGGATTGCCTTCAATTCCTGCCCGATGATCTTGCCCGCGAGGATTGGATCTTCGCCGTGGTACTCGAAATTGCGCCCATTGCGTGGTTCTCGCATGATGTCATTGCCGCCGCCCAGCGAGACGTTGAAACCCTGGTCGCGCGTTTCTCGGCCGATAACAGTTCCGAATTCATAGGCGAGTTTGAGATCCCAGGTTGCGGTTTCCGCGAGCGATGCAGGAAGGGCGGTGGCCTGGCCGTTTGTGCGCTTCCCGAGATTAGTGACTCCGACGCCCGCGCCGATCAGGTTGAGGTCAGGGATTCCCAAGCGGGGAATTCCAGGAACAAATCCGTCACCTCCGAGTGCTCCCGGGATTTTCCGGCCAAGCATGGCCATGCTTCCGTGGACGAGTTGGATTTTCTCGTCGAGCGTCATCGCCTTTACGACCAGATCAGCCCGCTCATCGGGTGAAAGATGAGTGTTCGTCCAAGGTTGCTTGGGAGTCTGAGCGAAACAGCTCCATGAACTTAGGGCGAATAAAGCCACGCAGAAGGCTGCGGCACTCCCATGACCTCGAAGCACGTTTGCACCCCCTAAACGATATTTGAATACGAATTTCTTCTTCGCATTTAAGAGTTCTACGTCGGCTGGATGACGGCTGCGCCGTCTATAGAATCGCTCTTCACCGCAGCCAAAGCCTCGTTCGCCTGATCCAGCGGGAAGACGGTGATCTTGGGTCGAAGATTTATGGCGGCTGCGATTTGAAGGAAGTCCCGAGCATCGGAACGAGTCATATTAGCGACACTCCGAAGCTGGCGCTCGCCCCAGAGCAGTCGATCATAGTTGAACTCCGGAATACGGTCCAGGTGAATCGCGTTAATGGCGACCACGCCGCCCTTGCGCAGGCTGGCCAGAGCGGCAATCACCACGTCTCCGCTCGGTGCAAAAGTGATCGCCCGGTCAAGTTCGACCGGAGGTTTGTCCACTTCTCTGCCAACCGATGTAGCTCCCAGCGAACGTGCCAGTTGTCGATGAGAATCGCCGCGGGTCGAAACGTAGACCTCGCATTTCCAGGCCCGAAGAACCGCGATGGCCAGATGCGCCGATGCTCCGAAGCCGAATAAACCGACCCGCTCGCCCTCCTCCACGCCAGCGACGCGAAGGCTGCGAAAGCCGATGATGCCGGCGCATAAAAGAGGAGCCGCTTGCAAATCATCAAGCGCGGAAGGCAGTGCGAATACGAAATCAGAGCGCGCGAGTGCATACTCGGCATAGCCGCCGTTGACCGTGTATCCGGTGAAGACGGGGGCATCACAAAGGTTTTCCAGATTCTTCTTGCAATACCAGCAGGTGCCATCGATTCCACCCATCCACGAGACACCTACGCGAGTTCCAATCGGAAACTCCGCCGTTGCCCCATCAATGATGTCACCTACGATTTGATGGCCCGGAATGAGGTCTCTTCGACGCGGCCGCAATTCGCCTTCGACAATGTGCAGGTCGGTGCGGCAAACGCCACACGCACGCACCCGCAGCAGAACGTGTCCGGGCACGAGTTCCGGACGAGGAACGTCGACAATCTGAAGAGGGCGTTTTAAAACGTCTTGTGGAGAATTGAGGATAGCCGCTTTCATTGGTTGCTCCACCTGATCAATTTATCTCCCCGCAGGGCAAAAGGGCCTGAAGACATCTTTAGATGCTCCGGCCGTCTCAAAGGGACACTGTCGTCAGAAGCCAATAACAACTCGCAATCAGGGGCGATGCACATCGATGGGCTAAACAATGCATCCGATCAATGGCCTCGCCTTGCGCTCTCCAGAGCGTTAGAGCCATAATCGGAGCGCTTCGATCCAGGACTCCAGGCACAGGAGTGGGGCCAGTATGGATTTTCTTCTCAACGCACCGTGGCTTTTGTTCTTGGTGGTTGCGCTTGTCCTATTCGCTTCATCCATGATCGGCTTTAGGCTCGCCATGGGGAGCCACATCAATGAAGACAGCCACCATCACGAGCAGATCAACAGTCTGCGGGAAGGACTCTTCGTTCTGTTGGGACTGCTCCTCGGGTTCTCAGTGGCCATGGTCCTGCCGCGGTTCGACGAGAGAAGACAGCTTGTGATCGACGAAGCCAACGCGATCGAGACCACGATGTTACGAGCGGAAATGTTGCCCGAACCTGAGCGTAGCAAGTCTTTGGAGTTGCTCCGGCAGTACGCGGTAGTGCGGCGCGATTCCGCCACAGTCGGACCGGAGCAGTCTTTGCAACCAACAAAGCATCTGCAAGCGCAGCTGTGGCAACAGATTGTCGCAGTCTCGCAAACGAGCCAGACCGCAGTTGTTGGAACTTATATATTGACCCTGAATGAGACCATTGACGTTTCGGCAAAACGACTCGCTTCGTTCGAAAACCGCGTTCCAAGATCGGTGTGGATCATAATCATGGTGGTCGCCATCTTTCAAAGTTTTGCCGCCGGATTCAGTCTCAAGCGGAAGTTATGGTTCTCTCTCGTGACTGCGCCGCTGGTGATCGCGGTCGTAATGGCGTTGATCGCCGACCTCGACAGTCCCCATACCGGGCTGATCCACGTCGAACAGAACAGTATGGAGAGGCTGGTAAAAGACGTGGGCGCAACGCAATAAATCACCTCGCAAGGAGCCCAGAATCGTCGCCAGCCACGGGGCGAAGGATATACAGCTTCTTCCCGATATACCCCCTGCGTCTATAGACCTATACTAATGTGGGGCTGTCTGCAATTCCTAACCTTGAACTTAGGTCCTGTTGTACGCGAGGGAAGGAGTGTACATCAGATATCCCGAAGGTAGTCGACGTAATCAAAGATTGCTATGCGCTGGCTAAGTGTTCGACTTATTGTCTCGCTGATTGTGGGGATCACGCTGGTGTCGCTGGCGTTTTCCTACAAAGAAGTGCAACGGGAGAAGCTTGCGCTTCGGAGGGACCTGGAGCGACGTGCAGAAGTGTTGGGTGAAAGCCTGGCAGGGTACATTGAACCTTACCTTGAAAAGCAATCTCCCCGTCAACTTCAGCGCATCGTTGATCGCTTCGGCAATCGCGAGCGCTTGGAAGGGATGGCGATCTACGATAAAGAGGGCGCGCTGCTTGCGGCAACCCCCGGCATGCCAGATCGCCTTGGCAAACAGCCGCCTCTGGTGACTCAAGCCATCGCGACGAATCAAGGCTCGGGCCAGTTCACGCGTCTGGGGACAGCCTCGGTACACATCTACGCATACCCTCTGCGGAAAGACGACCAGGCCGTCGGAGGGGTGGTCATCGTCCACGATGCCAGCTATATCAACACCCAGAGTACGCGCATGTGGAGGGATGCCTTTGTGCGCGTGTTGGTGCAGGTGTTGTTGATTGCCCTGATTACATTGCTGATCGTCCGGTGGAGTATCGTTGGGCCGATCGCAAAAGCGGCGCAGTGGATGAAAGCGCTCAGGACAGGGAAAGGCACACCGCCCGCAGCCCCGGATCTGGATTTGCTGCGCCCGCTGGCGCGAGAAATGCAAACCTTCGCCGCGAGCCTGATGGCAGCGCGTTCAGCGGCGGAAGCTGAAGCCCACCTTCGCGAAACCGCAGAATCCATCTGGACCGCCGAACGTCTGGCGGTGCACGTGCGCAGCAAACTCGGAGACAGCGGTCTGGTTGTAGTTTCCAACCGCGAACCTTATTCGCATACCCGAAAAGGGGAGTCTCTGGAAGTCGTGGTTCCCCCCAGTGGGTTGGTGACGGCCCTGGAGCCGATTCTATGTGCTTGTGATGGCAAATGGGTGGCCCATGGCAGTGGCGACGCCGACCGGGAAACCGTGGATGCCAATGCTCATTTGCGGGTTCCACCGGACGATCCTAAATACACCCTGCGAAGAGTGTGGTTGACCAAAGAGGAAGAAGAGGGCTATTACTTCGGCTTCTCGAATGAGGGCTTATGGCCACTCTGTCACATCGCGCACACCCGACCGATCTTCCGGACCTCGGACTGGGAGTCTTATCGCGAGGTCAATCAGAAGTTTGCCGATGCCGCTCTCGAAGAAATGGCAGATTTCGAGCAGCCGCTCCTGTTGGTACAGGACTACCATTTCGCGCTTGTGCCACGCTTGGTCAAGAAGGAACGTCCCGATGCGCGGGTTGCAATCTTCTGGCATATTCCCTGGCCCAATGCGGAGGCATTCGGCATCTGTCCCTGGCAGCGGGAACTGATTGATGGAATGCTCGGGGCTGATTTGATTGGATTTCACATTCAATCGCATTGCAACAATTTTCTCCAGACCGTGGATCGCACCCTCGAGTCGCGCATCGACTGGGAGCACTTTGCCATCAACCGCGAGGACCATCGCACCGTCGTAAAGCCGTTTCCGATCAGCGTGGACTTCCGCGAGATCTCTGCCAGTCCGCGATCGAGTGAATCGCCGTATACGGACCGCGTTGACCTGTTGCGAGGGCTGGGCGTGAACGCGTCGTTTCTGGGAGTAGGCGTTGATCGCGTGGACTATACCAAGGGAATCCTTGAGCGCTTCCTCGCCATTGAGCGACTGCTCGAGAAATATCCGGTCTATCAAAATAAGTTCACCTTCGTGCAAATCGGAGCGCCGAGCCGCACCCACATCAAGCGATATCACGATCTGCTCGGAGAGGTAGAAGCCGAAGCCGACCGCATTAACTGGCGCTTTCAGAATGGCTCATGGAGACCCATTGTCTACCTCAAGCGGCAGTTCACCCATGAGGAGGTCGAGAAGTACTATCGGGCAGCGGACTTGTGTTTGGTCACATCTCTGCACGACGGAATGAATCTGGTTGCCAAGGAGTTTATCGCCGCCCGCGATGACGAACAGGGAGTACTGATCCTAAGTCGTTTTACCGGAGCGGCCCGCGAACTCAACGATGCTCTCATCGTTAATCCGTACGACACCGAGCAGATGGCGGAAGCGATTCGTATTGCATTGGAATTACCTGCGGAGGAGCGACAGGCGCGAATGGCGCGAATGCGGGGAGTGGTGCAAGAGCACAACATCTTCCGATGGGCGGGTAATCTGATCGCTGATCTCAGCAATGTTCGGCTCGCGCCGCAGAAAATTGAAGCCATGGCGGGTTTGCGACAATTCAGCGCCGGAACCGGTCGCTGACACCGGAGTGGGCCGCCTCAAGAGCGTCTTCGTTCGCGAGCAGCTTCTGAAGGACTTCAACCACTCCCGCTCCATCCTCGCCTGATGTCACCGTATGAACTTGTTGTTTCAAGCTTGGAATTGCATTGGCGACGGCCACGGACAATCCGCAGAGACTTAAGAATGCATAGTCATTTTCCGCGTCACCGATTCCTATGACGCTGGCAGCGGGAAGGCGCAACTCAGCCATGGCAGCGCGGAATCCGGTGGCTTTATTTACTCCGGCTGGAAGGACCATGACCGACTCCCGGTTTAAGATAACTTGCAGGTCGAGTCCTAGTTCGCCGATCGCTTTGGCAACTTCTACTTCGTAAGGTTGCACGGTTGCCACAACGCAACGGCCAACCGATAGAGGATTCGCCCCTGAACGTCGAAGCATCTCCACAAAGGTCGCCGGGGGCGTACTGCCCAGAAGCTTTTCCTTTCCCGTAGAGGGGTAGTAGAGCAAAGCTCCGTTCTCTGCCGCGATCAGGTCAAACAGACCCAGTTCCGGGAAAACGCTTTGAAGGCTATCGAGTTCGCGGCCTGTGATCAGAATAACTTTGCGACCAGACGCTCGCACCCGGACCAAAGTCTCGACAGTGCGCTTGTCGACCCGCCCGTCGTTTGCCAGAGTTCCATCGTAGTCCGCCGCAACCACCTGAAATCGCATCAAGTCCTCCGTGCATCAGATAGATGCACTATAAAGCCCGGAAGCAGCCAATGTCGCGCAGAACTTTGAGAGTTTGGGCTGGAGAAATGGCCGGGGAGAGAATGGAGTCGCTGTCCGATACAATCTAGAAGAAGGAATTTTGTTTGCCACGTCACGTACAAAGCCAATCGCCGCACGTTAGGACGGGACGAACTTCGATTGTCATTTCTAACTAGACGCAGGTTTCTTCAAGTTGCCGCCGGAGTGGCCGCGACGGGCGCTTTGGCCCTCGGGGAAGACAGCGTAATTCTTGAACCGAACCACCCCATTCTGACGGCCGTCGAAGTCGTGCTGCCCAGGTTGCCCGCGGCTTTCGATGGCTTGACCATCGTACAACTCAGCGACTTTCACTACGACGAACGCTCGGCAGTGCCAATCCGAGCTGCCATAGAAATCGTCAACAACCTCCGTCCGGATTTGGTTGTTTTGACCGGTGACTTCGTCACGGTTCCAATGTTTCATCGCAGGTTCCACACTGGGAAGCGCGCTGCTGAAGCTGCCCAACCTTGCGCCCAACTGCTGGCGCAGCTGCATGCGCGGATCGCCATTGTGTCTGTTCTTGGAAATCACGATATGGACTCGGATCCCCGACGAATCACTGAAACTCTCGATTCGCACGGCCTTTCCGTTCTTCGTAATCGTTCTATCCCCATCGAGCAGAAAGGATCGCGAATTTGGTTGTCCGGTTTGGACGACGCATGGCAAGGGGATCCAGACATGAACCTAGCTTTGCGCGGCATCCCCAGCGACGAATTGGTTGTCTTGCTGGTGCACGAACCGGATTTCGCCGACCAGGCCGCTCACTTTCCGGTCGACCTTCAACTCTCAGGACATTCGCATGGAGGCCAAATCTGGCTTCCCGGCATCGGTGCGCCCTGGCTGCCGATGTTAGCCCGAAAATATCCTCGCGGGAGGTACCAGATCGGCCCCTTAACCCTCTACACCAACATGGGACTGGGCACGATTCGTTTACCCATCCGCTTGAACTGTCGCCCCGAAGTCACACTCTTTACCCTGCGCTCGCGGGATAGAGCTGTCTAAGAAAAGAACGACTAAGAACAAGATCCGACAAACAAGAAAGAGAAGTTTTTCCTCTGTGTCTCCGTGCCTCTGTGGTGAAAGGAATTTATCGCGTAGCCTGCGCCGGAACGGATTTCAACCCCGGGCGCAACCACCAGATCAGCCCGCCCAGCACGACCAATCCGATCGAGATCAACTGCGTCCCCGTCATGATTCCGCCAAACACCGACCCTCGTCCAGGATCATCGCGCAGGAATTCCAGAAAATAGCGTGCCACGCCATAAAGAAAGAAATAAGCGGCGACCACCTGGCCGTCGAATTTCTTGCGCTTGAACAGCCACATTAGAAAAAAGAAATTCGCCAGCTCAACCGCCGATTCAAAAAGCTGGGTCGGCTCCAGGGGAACTCCCAGTGGCGTTCCCACCCATGCCTGTGCGATCGGACTGGTGAACGTTACCCCCCAGAAGTGCGTCGTCGGCTTGCCATAGCAACAGCCCGCCGCGAAACAGCCCACGCGTCCCAGCGCGTGTCCAAAGGCCAACCCGGGCGCGAACGCATCACAAGTGGCAAGCGCGGGCATGCGCCGTTTGCGGACATACCATGCCGCCGCCGAAAACCCGCCAATCAGCCCGCCCGAAAAAACGCCGCCTGCCTGCAACGTAGCAAAGCTGAAAATCTCGCTCAGATGAGTGCTGTAGTAAGTCCAGTCGTTGACAATGTAAAGAATCTTGGCCCCGAGAATTCCGCACAGCACCACCAAAATTCCCAAATTCCAAGCGTCGTCCCCGTTGATCCCCTGCTTCTCAGAATTGCGCACGCTGATCCACAATCCGATCAGTACGCCCAACGAGACGAGCAGCCCGTAGGTGGGCAGGCTGAAGTTGCCAATATGAAAGAGTCGAGGAAACACTGTTTGTTAGATGCGGATCACTCAGAATTAGTAACTGCCAGTGTAGCAGGGAAGAAGCAGCAGAAGAAGCAAGCCGACCCACCTAGCCGTGTGGTAGGCCGAGAATGAACCCGTCGGTAGACGTTGGGAACCCGCCGCGACCCTTTAGGCATCTCCGCATGGCGGAGCATCGCACACCGGATCTAATTGTACGAGTCAGGCCCCCGTTCATTCGGTGTTGGTTCAAAAATCGGTTACCACCATCACCAACTTCGCAGGTCGGCTTTCATTTCAAATCCTAGGCAAATGCCGCCCAATTCGCAAGGGGCACGGCACAAATAGTTGGCACTCGGTTTGCCAGCAACTTTCGTAAGGGGAAACGTAGACTTACAGAAACCACGTGGGGACAGCCGACGTTCGCTTTTCATCGAGCGAAGCTCGACAAGCTGCTATCCGGCCCGCCGCTTCTCGTCCAGCACTTCATCCAACGCATCCGCCAAATGATGTGCCCGCTTCAAATAATCCACCGCGCCCACATCCTGATTCCGTTTCAATAAATGATATTCATCCGCGATGTTCAGCGCAGCTAGCACCGCCAATCGCGCCGTGTCTACCGTGTGCGTCTGCTCCGCTACCGCCCGCATCTTGGCGTCCACGTACTCCGCCAGCTTGAGGATGTACTCCGCATCCGAGCCGCGCAGATTGTAGGCCTGATCGAATATCTCCACGCGCACGCTGCCTTCATCCGCGTTCTTCGCAGCGGGCTGCTTCGTGGCGCTCGCCATAGTTTGTTCTGCTCCTGTCGACCGTGACGTCGAACTCTGCAGCTTAGCTCGCAGCCTGCTCTTCTGCCAGGGTATCGATCTGCTGCAGCATTTTCTCTACCCGTCCGCGGATTTCCTCGCGCTCCCGCCGCAGTTGCACCATTTCGCGCCGGAGGCCTTCAACTTCCTCCTCGCGCTCTTCCAGTTGCTCACGCAACCGCTGCGCATCACGTTCCGATGCCGCTCGCGCTTCCCGCGCTGCCTTGTACATCTCAATTGTGCGATAGACTTTTTGTTCGAGCGCCTGAAAATCGTCGGAAGGAACCTGCGCCGATACTTCTTCAGCCATTCTCACCGCCATGATTGCACTTCTTCCCCATAAAGATTTTCGATCTTCAGCGCAGTATACCGCACAACCCTGTGGATGAATCAGATAGATGAGGCCACCGTTGCTCGCATGGTGACGCTCCACATGGCGACGCTCTTGCAGCGACGGGTCTGTGACCTGTCCATGCCGAGCGAAGCTCGGCCAGCGGTCGGGACACTATCGCTCGCGCAATTTCCTTAACCTTCTCCCAGCCTCATCGAGCGTCTCATCCTTTTTGCAGAACGCAAACCGGACCTGCTTCGCCCCATCCCTCGGATCGTTGTAGAAACTCGATCCCGGGACCGCCGCCACGCCCATCTCTTTCACCAGATATTTCGTGAACGCCACATCGTCGGCGAAGCCAAATGCGCCAATATCCGTCATCACGTAGTACGCCCCTCGTGGACGAAAGCACCGAAATCCTGCCTCGGTCAACGCGGGCATGAGACGATCGCGTCGCGCACAGTATCCACTGGCGAGATTTTCATAGTAAGCACGCGGCAGCCCCAGTGCCGCCGCACCAGCTTCCTGCAAAGGAGCCGGAGCGCCCACAGTAAGAAAATCATGAACCTTGCGAATCGCATTCGTGATCGCCGGCGGCCCGACTGCCCAACCGACGCGCCATCCAGTCACGCTGTAACTCTTCGACAAACCATTGATCGTGACCGTCCGCTCGCTCATGCCCTCCAGGCTCGCCATCGAAATATGTTGCGTGCCGTCGTAAAGAATGTGCTCGTAAATTTCGTCGGTAATGGCCAGAACATTAAACTCAACGCACAAATCGCGAATCAGTTCTAGTTCGCTGCGCGTGAATACTTTCCCAGTGGGGTTGTTCGGAGTATTGAGAATGATCGCCTTGGTTTGACCATGAAACGCCGCGCGCAACTCGCGCTCATCGAACGTCCATTCGCCGTCGGCCGTCGCGGGCGGACGCAGTTTCACAAACACCGGCTTCGCTCCCGACAACACCGAGTCCGGACCGTAGTTTTCGTAAAACGGTTCGAAGATCACGACTTCGTCGCCCTTGTTGCACACCGCCAGCAGCGTCGAAATCATGGCTTCAGTCGAGCCGCAACACACGGTGATCTGCGTCTCCGGATCAACCGCGATACCCTGCCATTCCTGCATTTGCCGCGCAATCGCATTGCGCAAACTCTTCGCGCCCCAGGTGATGGCGTACTGATTGACCTCCGCAGCAATAGCCTCTTGCGCGTCCCGCTTGATCTCCGCCGGAGCAGGAAAATCCGGAAAACCCTGCGCCAGGTTCACCGCTCCATAAAGCATCGCCTGCCGCGTCATCTCCCGAATGACCGACTCGGTAAAATGCTCAACTTTGTCGCTGAGAAAATGCTTAGGTTGGATGACCACATCAGCCATAGTTGGCTCAGACTAGCACACCAGCAAGAATCACGTGGGACAGCCGTCTATAGCTGGGGCCGCCACAAAACACTGTCATCCCGAGCGGAGCCGAGGGACCTTGTGTTTGGTTTGTCGAACTACGAGGCCCGCAGCGTCCCGCCCAATCCCTCAAGAGATTTAACGATAGCGCCCGACCAACGTGCCACTTCATCCTCACGCAAAGTCCGCTCCCCGGACTGAAACGTAGCTCGAAGCAACAAAGAATACTTCCCCGCAGGAATGGCCCCACCGCGAAAAATCTCCACCGGAACAAAACTTCGCAACTCGCTCAACTCCAATTCCGCCACAGTTTTTCCGATGGTCGCAAACAACACCGAATCCTCAAAAATAAAAGAGAAGTCGCGCTCCACCGCCGGATATCGCGGCAAAGCCTCATACCGCACCGCACGCAGCCCGCGCTTGAACAGTCGATCCAAGTAAGTCTCGGCGAGAAAAATATCCTGCTTAAGCTTGCGCCCCGCAGCAATCTCCGGATGCAGTTGCCCGAACTGAGCCACGACTTCGCCGTCCATCACAGCGGAAGCCGAACGCCCGGGATGGTAATAGTCCGCCGCATCCGCTTTGTATTCGAGCGCGCGATGCTGAAAGGCACCCATCAAAGTTTCCACATCGCCCTTGAGATCAAAAAAAGAAATCGGCCGTGCCGCCTGATGCACGTTCGCGTTCAACGCGCTTCCCGTCGCGCCCATGCAGATGCGCTTGAACTCCACCGTCTTCTCGCCGGCCGCTTCAAATACATTTCCTGTCTCGAACAAGCGAATATTCTCGCTGCCCCGGTTCAGGTTGTAGGCCAGCATGTTCAACATGCCGGGAACCATCGAGGTGCGCATCACCGACGCTTCCTCGCTCAGCGGGTTCGCCAACTCAATCACCGGAACCGACGAAAATTGCTCCGCATCCCGATGCGAAATAAACGTTAGCGAAATCGCTTCGTCATAGCCTAAAGCCAGCAGGGAAGTCCGCAGCTTCTTTTCCTTCGGCGCATCGGGCAGTTCGACGACCGCGCCAACATAGGCCGGCAGCGTGTTCGGAAATTTATCGTAGCCGTGCAATCTTGCGATCTCTTCGATCACATCGATCTCGCGCTCCACATCCAGCCGCCAGCTTGGAACCTGCACCGTGAACTCAAGTTCCTCTCCCGGCTCCGGGATTAACTCGAAACCCAGCCGCCGCAAAATGCGCAGGATCTCCGCTGTCTCCAGCTTCTCACCGAGAATGCGGCGCACTTCAGAAACATGCAACGCCACGGGAGCCTGATCGAGAGACCGCGCGACGACATCAATGGACCCGCCAACCAGCTTACCCCCGCCGGATTGCAAAATCAGCTCGGCGACGCGATTACAGGAAAGAATCGTCGATTCAAAATCCGCGCCACGTTCAAAGCGATGCGACGCGTCCGTATGCAGCCCGTGCCGTCGCGACATTTTGCGAACCGTAACCGGATCCCACCACGCCGATTCGATCAGAATGTTGCGCGTCTTCTCGGTAATCATGGTGTCGAACCCGCCCATGGTCCCCGCTAATCCAACCGGCTTCCTTGCATCTGCGACCACGAGGTCCTCGGAAGTCAGCTTGCGCTCCACTCCGTCGAGCGTCTTGAGCGTTTCGCCATCGCGCGCCCGGCGAACAATGATCTTGCCGCCTTCGAGCAAATCAAGATCGAAGACATGCGTCGGTTTGCCCATTTCCCACAGCGTGTAGTTGGTCGCGTCGACAGCGTTGTTGATAGGCCGCTGATCCAGCAACGCGAGCCTCCGCGCGATCTTCTCAGGTGAGGACTTAATAGTCACATCGCGAATTATCCGGGCCGTAAAACGCGCACAACCCTGCTCATCCTGAATCTCGATTGGGAAGGGCACGACTTCAGTCGTGCCGCTCAGACCCGACGAAGATGTGGCTTTAGCCGCTGGCGGCTCCGGCAACTGCGGCTCAATCGCCTTCAAAGGAAGGTCGTAAATTGCCGAACACTCTCGCGCCACGCCATAATGATTCATCGCGTCCGGACGATTCGTGGTGATGTCCATCTCGAAGATGGTTTCATTACCCTCGCCGCTAACCGACTCGACCGCGATCCCAGCCAAAGTCAGATCCTCTGCAAGCTGATGGTAGTTGACGTCAAGGTCAACAAAATCGCGCACCCATTGAGGAGAAATCTTCATGACCGGCTGCTGGCTCCTAGCCTCCAGCTTCTGGGCCTTTACCACAGAGTCACAGAGACACAGAAAGAAAAAAGGTTCTCTGTGTCTCTGTGACTCTGTGGTAAAAGGTTCTTACGCAAACTGCTGCAAAAATCTAACATCCCCATTGAAGAACAGTTGAATGTCATCCACGCCGTATTTCAGAATCGCAATCCGCTCCACACCCATGCCGAAAGCGAATCCGCTAACCTTCTTCGCATCGTAATCGACGAACCCATACACATTCGGATCCACCATGCCGCAGCCCAGCAACTCAATCCATCCGCTGGCCTTGCAGTTCCGGCAGGGACCGCCATCGCGATATCCGCGCCCTCCGCAGAAGATGCAACTGATCTGCACATCCGCGCTGGGCTCGGTGAAAGGGAAGAATGACGGATAAAACCGCGTCTTCACGCTCGATCCGAACATTTCTTTCATCGCGTGATCAAGCGTCCCCTTCAAATCGCAAAACGTAATGTTCGTATCGACCGCCAACCCCTCGATCTGGTGAAAGATCGGAGAATGCGTCGCGTCCGGCGCATCATTGCGATGCACCTTCCCCGGGCAAACCACGCGCACCGGCGGCTTCATCTTCTCCATGGTGCGGATCTGCACCGGCGAAGTGTGCGTGCGCAAAAGCAGCCGCTCCCGCAGCGGCTTCGATTCCTGATTCGCAATGAACAGCGTGTCTTGCGTATCCCGCGCGGGATGATTGGGAGGGAAATTCAGCGCCTCGAAATTGTAATAATCCGTCTCAATTTCCGGCCCCTCTTCGACCGAATATCCAAGATTTCGAAACACACCGACCATCTCGTTCATGGTTTTGATAACAGGATGCTCCGCCCCGAGCGGACGGCGAATGCCAGGCAGCGTTATGTCGATACGGTCGGCGGGGGATTCTCCCCTGCGAGGATCAAAAGCAGAATCCCGCGTCTGCGCCCGCCCAACCGGGCGGCCCTTCGAGCGGGCTTCGCTCAGGATGCGCTCAGAAGTCGCACCGACTATCTCCTCGACTCTTGCTTTGAGCTCATTGACGCATTGTCCAGCAGCGCGCTTCGCATCTTTGGGCGCAGCTTTGAGCCATGCCTCATTGATCTGAGTCAGGAAGCCATTCCCGCGCGCCATCCAACGATCACGAAATATTTTCCACTCGGCCTCGCCGTCGACCGCTTTCGACTCAGATGCAAGCGCAGACAGAAGCTCCTTTGCCGCTCTCTCCAAAGCAGCGGCGGAAAAATCCTTAAGCTTGGGAACCGCGTACGCCGATTTTTTCTTCGGACTCATATCAAGACTCTGTGATCCCGAGCGCCGGTCGAACTGCGGCAGCCGTGACGGCAAGAGAGGGATCTGCAGCTTCTTTTAGAAACCAGCAAACCCAGATTCCTCGCGGGCTAACGCCCACTCGGAATGACAATTCTGTATTGGCTAAATGCTAAGTGCTAACGGCCAAAGGCTGGTTTTCTACGCCGCCGCGCCGAGAGCCGCCTTCGCCTGCTCGGCGAGGCTCTTAAAGGCAGCCGCATCCCTGACCGCCAGGTCTGCGAGAATCTTGCGATCCAGTTCGACGCCGGCTTTCTTCAAGCCGTGGATGAATGTGTTGTAGCTCATTCCATTCAGCTTGGCGGCGGCGCCGATGCGTACGATCCACAGCGAGCGAAATTGCCGCTTGCGCTGCTTGCGCCCGCTGTAGGCGAACTTCAGGCCGCGTTCGACGGCTTCTTTAGCCGACCGGTAGAGCTTGGATTTTGTGAGGAAGTAACCGCTGGCGCGGTCTAATATCTTCTTGCGCTTGGCGCGCCGTTTGGTTCCACGTTTTACACGAGGCATTGCAATGCTCCTTTTTCACTTCAATTTACGGCGGCTGGAGGTAGGAGACTGAAACAGTCCGCATCACCTCTTCACACGCCGGGGGCCGTCGAATAAAAGATTCGCAGCCCACAAAAGCGGGCGAGTAGCCCGCTACCACATTACCTTACTTTAGTACGGAATCATCCGTTTGATCTTTGGGGTGTCCGCGTCGCTGACCAATACGGCATGGCCCAGCTTCTTTTTGCGCTTGTGCGACTTGGACGTCAGCATGTGGCGCAAATGCGAATGCCCGCGCTTTACTTTCCCAGTGGCAGTTTTCTTGAAGCGCTTGGCGGCGCCTTTATGTGTCTTCAATTTCGGCATAAGTCCTCGAAAATCAGCATTCAGCACTCAGTTGTCAGCACTCAGCTAAAAACCTCTTAGGGCTGAATGCTAAGTGCTGAGTGCTGAGTGCTTGTTCCTACTACGCCTGTCCCGCGCTCTTTTGCGCCGGCGGCGCTGCGTGCGGCTTTACCCCTGTATCTTTCTTCGGAGCCAGGATCGCGTGCAAAGTGTTACCTTCCTGGCGGGGACGGAATTCCACAATGCTTTGGCTTTCTACGTCTTTAATCAGACGCTCCAGAATTTGCCGGCCAAGGTTCGTGCGGGTCATTTCACGTCCGCGAAAAAAGATTGTGGCTTTGACCTTGTCGCCTTCGTCCAGGAAGCGCAGCACGTGATTCTTCTTGGTTTCGTAATCGTGATCGTCCACGTTGATACGAAACTTGACTTCCTTGACCGTGATCGTCTTCTGATGCTTTTTGGCCTCGCGTTCTTTTTTCTCCTGCTGGTAGAGAAATTTCCCGTAATCCATGATGCGACACACGGGAGGAACTGCGGTGGGCGAAATCTCAACCAGGTCCAGATTCTTTTCGCGGGCCATTTTGAGCGCTTCGTACGGGGGCATTACACCAATCTGTTCACCTTCGTCCCCGATCACTCGAATTTCACGCGCTCGAATACGGTCGTTCGTGCGGATAAAGCGTTTATCGATACGATCCTCCGTCGGCTATAGCGGCAACCAAGATGAAGAATTATAGCATGATGGATTGAGGTCGACCCGAAGCCCAACCTCAACAGCGGCGAACAAGCGTGTCCGCCCTACACGATGAACTACCAGATCTGCACGCGGTCAGCTGGCGCCAAGTACAGCTTTTCTCCAGGTTGAACGTTGAATGCTGGATACCAGGCGTCCACGTTGCGGACCCCGTCAGCGCGGTATTCCGCGGGGGCGTGCGGGTCGGTCATCACTTGCTGACGCAACATTTCTTCCCGCCCTTTCGATCCCCAGTTCTGTCCGAAGGCGATGAAGAATTGCTGATCGCCAGAGAAGCCATCTTGCACCGGGGCAGGCTTGCCCGCGAGCGAGGCATGGTAGGCATCGAAGGAGGCGGAGATGCCGGCGTTATCGGCGATGTTCTCCCCCAAAGTCTGCTTGCCGTTCACGGAAATGTCGGGAAAGGGTTTGTAGGTGTCATACTGCGCGGCGAGTCTTGCGGTGGCGGCTTTGAAGTGGGCATAGTCCGAGGGCGTCCACCAATCGCGCACGCGGCCCTTGGAATCGAAGGCGCTGCCTTCAGTGTCAAACGTGTGGCTGATTTCGTGTCCGATGACCGAGCCGATTGCACCGTAGTTCGCGGCAGCGGGGGCGAGCGCATCGAAGAACGGCGGTTGCAAAATGGCGGCAGGAAAGTTGAGCGCATTCTGCAATGGCAAATTGACGGCGTTCACGGTTTGAGGATCCATGGACCACTCTTTGCGATTGACGGGATGCCCGAGACGCGCGACATCGCGATGGTAGTCAGACAGGTGGCCGCGCCAGAGGTTGCCGAAGAGATCATCAGCCTTGACCTGGTAGGCAGAGTAGTCGCGCCATGTTTCCGGGTAGCCGATTCCCACATAAAGGGTCGTGAGCTTCGCCTGGGCTTCGGCTTTGGTCGCGGGATTCATCCAGTCGAGGGCTTCGATACGTTTGCGGAACGCGGCGATGATGTTTGCGACCATAGCGTCCGCCTGCGCCTTGGCCTCGGGCGGGAAATAACGCTGAGCGTAGATTTGTCCGAGCGCGTCGCCGAGCAACACGTTGACCATGGCGACGCCGCGTTGCCAGCGTGGACGCTGCTCTGTCGTGCCCGAGAGTGTCTTTCCGAAGAATGCGAAGCGCTCGTCGGCCAGCGCTTTGGGCAGCACGGCAGCATAGGCTTCGATCAAGTGGAACGCCAGCCAGTCTTTCCAGGTTTCGAGATCGGTAGAAGCGACGAGAGCGGCTTCGCCGGTGAATGCTGTGGGCTGCCAGACAATGAAACTGGCTTGCTTGCTGAGACCGGCGCCGCGGAAGTACTCAGCCCAGTCGAGGCCCGGGGCTTTGGCGGCGAAGTCGGCTTGCTTCCAGGGGTTGTTGGCTTTCTGGATGTCTTCGCTGTCAGCCAGGCTGATATGTTTTTCGGCAATGGCGTGCTCCAATTCGAAGATGCGCTGGGCGCGGGCGTCGGTGTCGGTGAAGCCGGCAAGCTTGAGCATGGCGGAGACATGTGCCTGATATTTCGTGCGGATGTCGCGCATGCGCGCAGTGTCTGCCAAGTAGTATTCGCGATCGGGCATCTGCAGGCCGCCTTGCATCAAGTAGGGGGCGTAGTGTTCAGAGTCGTTGAAATCAGGCGCAACCCACAATCCGAAAAGGTTAGCCGTATGAAAGACGGCGTTGTTAAGTGCGTCGACGTCGGATCGAAGGCTCTCGCCCAAGGCTCGCGACAGTTCGCGCTTATCGCGGATCGCAGCAATGGCTTCGAGGCGAGGGCGCAGTGGAGCCAGGCCTTTGGCTTCGATCGTGGCCTCGTCCATGAATGAGGTGTAGAGGTCGGCGATCTTGCGCGCATTCGAACCGGCGGGCGCGTTGGCCTTGACGGTTTCTTCAATCAGGCCGACAGTACGCTTGTTGCTCAAGTCGTCGAGCGCAGTGAAGACACCGATTCGGCTGCGGTCGGGCGGAATTTCGGTGCGCTTGATCCAGTTGCCGTTGGCATAATCGTAAAAATCGTCGCCCGGCCTGACTGAAGGGTCCATGTTGTCAACGGCGATGCCATGGGTTTCGGTTTTGGCCGCGTCCTGGGAGTACATGGTGAGAGGGAATAAAGCGAAAAAAGCAAAGGCCGCAATAAAAGCGGGGCGCGTAAATTTAAGGATGAATCTCATTTTCCTAGGGCTCCAGACCGGCTGCGGGTGAGGCGCAGCCAACAGGAATTAGACGACAAACCAGCGAAAAGGACAACGTGAGTTGGTGGGATCATTTCAAACCCAGCGCCTGAAATCGCTCACGGGCGGTGCTCACGGCTAGGTTTGTCCAAAATCTTACATTATCTTATAGATAAAATATGTCTTCCTGTATTATCGTCTCAGGTCTGTCATCCCGGCCGGAGCAGATCATCGCAAAGCGATGATTTGCGGAGTGGAGGGACCTTGCGTTGCTACAACACGGCCGTGAGGGACGCCGAAGATCGAGTCAGAATAGACAACGCGAAACCACGAACAAGCGGCAGCAAGACCCTGTCTGGCTCTGAACAGCCCCGCTCAAGCAAAAACGGGCTTGAGTAGAATGCTGCGTGCCGTAGCTACCCAAGTCAACGAAGATCCGATGTATTACGATCAACACATTTCGTGCGTTCCTACGGTTTGGCCTCCTGCAGCAGAACCACGTCGGAGTCGTTGTGGAAGCGGCCCAGGACCAGGCTTTTGCCATCAGGCGACCAGTAGAAGCGACTGATTTGGTCGGCCTTGAAGTTGGTGATGGTGTGGCCGGCAGAGCCGTCGAGCGGCTGGACCCAGAGGTTATCCACGCCGCTTTCCCGAACGACATAGGCGATAGACTTGCCATCGGGCGTAAATTGCACGCCGCCGGCGAGGTGGGGATTTACGTCGAGCATTTTGGGCGGCGAGGAGCTGTCAACATTCAGCATCGCCACTTTCTGCGTAGTTTCCTTGGTCTGATCGTTGACGAGCTGAACCGCGTAAGCCAGAGTTTTACCGTCGGGGGAAAACTGCATCTCGCCCACAACGCCCCGGCCATGGAAATCGTTGGCACCGGGAACGAGTTCGGATTTGCCGGAGCCGTCGAGCGGGGCGCGGTTGAGCTGGGAGGTCAGCCCGTCCCAGTAATAAACCCACTTTTGATCGGGAGAGCAGGCAGGAGTGTAGTCGCGCTTGCCGCTGGAGATCTGGGCCGGGTTCGAGCCGTCGGCGTTGGCGCGCCAGACGTGAGCTGCGTTGCCGCCTCCGTGGAAGTACCAAGTGTAGACGATATACCGGTCACCGCAAGAGGCGGGAGAAATGGCGAAAGCATTGGGATCGCCAAGAAGCAGGGTAGCGGTTTTGCCATCGGGCGTGACCCTCCAAATGTGCTCAGCGTCGGTCAGGAGCAGATTGCCGTCGGCCGTCCAATTGGGCATGTAGGGGTGAACCTGGGACGAAAACGGAGCGGGTTGTGAGTCTTGCGTCCCCGCGCCGGAAATCACGTGGGTGTTGCGAGTGGTTTTGGTCTGCACACTGGCAAGAGTCTTTCCGTCGGCAGACATGGAAACGGTGTGATAAGTGTTGGTGTCGCGCGTGACAGGGTGGAACTCGCCGTCTTTGGCCGATACCCATCCGATCTGATAGTGAATGTAATTCGGACCTTTGGGCTGGTAGGTGAAGTAAATGGCCCGGCCATCGGGCGACCAGGCCATTTCGATGGTGAGTTTGTCGTTGAAAGAGGCAAGACGACGGGTTTTGCCGTCGTCGACGGAGAGCAGATCAACGCCGCCCAGTGCGTTCTCCGGCACCCACAAGCCGGAGGCGATTTGCTCGTTGTCCGGGGACCACGCAAAGTGATCGGGAGCGCTTTCCTTGGGCCCGGTTTGCAGCACTTTTTCGTCATTGCCGTCGACGGATGCGCTGAGCAAACGGTAATTGCCGGTCTGGTCGTCCACTCTGACGTAGGCGATGCGGTGGCCGTCAGGCGAGACCGCGATGTCGTAATCGATGCCGTGGATGACGATCTGCGGCGTGCCTCCAAGGACGGGAGCGCGGTAAACGTCGCCACGGTAGCCGACACTCCCCTGGGCTTTTACAAAGTAGATGTAATTCTCATCCGGCGAGAATTCCAGGCTGCGATAGTGGCTGGCCGAGGGCGGAATGACTTGGGTGTCGCTGCCGGTGACCACATTGCGCAGCCAGAGACTTTCAATCCCGTTGTCATTGGTGGTGCTGAGGATGAATTTGCCATCGGGAGAAAGCGCTGCGACGCTGGCCTTGCCGGAGTTGGTGGCTTGGATGATGGTGAAATTCTGGAATGGCAACGGGGCCGGGTGATGCACCAGTGAGTAGACACCGAATCCGGCGGCGGCGAGAACCAGCACGCCGATGACGGAAGCGAGGATGAAGCCGAGCTTGTGCTGTTTGGCTGCGGCGATAGCAGCCGAGCTGGATGGATGAGCGGGCGAAGATGCTGACTGCGTGGCGGCGCTGGAGCTTGCGGCGAGCGTTGCAACGGAACCCTGCGGAAGCGTAGCTTCCGGCTGGGCAACGGCTGCGGCACTCGGCGCGATGATGGCTGAGCGGCCGGTTTCGGTATCGCGCTTGAGGCGCTGGAGTTCGGCGCGCATGTCAGAGGCGTGCTGATAGCGAAGATTGGGGTCTTTTTCAAGCGCGCGATTGATGATGTCTTCGAGCTTCGGCGGTAGTTGGGGATTGAGCCGGACCAGCGAAACCGGTGTGCGGTTCATGATGGCTTCGAAGATGACGGCAGGACTGTCACCCTGAAAGGGAAGCGTGCCGCTGGCCATCTCGTAGAGAACGGAGCCGAAAGAAAAGAGATCGCTGCGGGCATCGAGTTCTTTGGCTCGCACCTGCTCGGGCGACATATAAGAGATCGTGCCGACGGCCATGCCGGGGCTGGTGAGATGTTCGGCATCTACGATGGTCTGCGTGTTCTGGGCGTCTTTAGCGGAGACAGGGCCGACCTTGGCGAGTCCGAAGTCGAGAATTTTGGCGTGGCCGCGATCGGTGACGAAGATGTTGGCCGACTTGATGTCGCGATGAACAATACCTTTGGCGTGGGCGGCGTCGAGGGCCTCGGCGATTTCGATGGCGAGCGAGAGAACTTCGTCGATCTCCATGGGACGGCCGGCGATTCGATACCTGAGGGTTACGCCTTCGAGAAGTTCCATGGCGATGAAGGTGCGGCCGTTCTCTTCCCCGATGTCGTGTATGGTGCAGATGTTGGGATGATTCAGCGCGGAAGCTGCCTGGGCCTCGCGGCGGAAACGGCTGAGAGCCTGGGGGTCCAGGGCGACATCTTCGGGAAGAAATTTGAGGGCAACGAAGCGATGCAGCCGGGTGTCTTCGGCCTTGTAAACCACACCCATGCCCCCGCCGCCGAGTTTCTCGACGATGCGGTAGTGAGTTATGGTTTGGCCAATCATTGCGCGAATCTTACTTGGGTAAAGCGGGCGAGTCAATGAAAGGGGCGGGGTTGGCTGCAGTTCAAAAGGTCAGTCGTTGGAACGACGCGGTTACACTCATTTAGGGCTTGAGCGCTATCTCTCGAGGGTGCCGCGTCCAAGCTGCGGCTTGGGCGGAGATTTTTCACCGGCAGATCGTCTGGAGCCGACACTGCAATTCCCGATTTGGAACCAACCCCGCAGCCTGCCCACTTTGTTCTTGAACCCACTCCATCACCTCCGATAAGATAGGAACGCAGATGTTATCTGCAAGATAATCGTTGATCTTTGAAAATTGGACGGCGGGCAGAGTGCCCCGTGGACCGCTTCGCCTGTGCGTGCACCAAGCGCAACGTGCGCGAGTTCCAAAATGGAATTGCCGCGGGTGCGGGGGACGGCGTAACTCCAATGTTTCCAAGATTTTGCCTCTAACTCCTTAAAACTCAAAGATCTAGCACATGGTCAAAATTTAAGTCTCTTGTTTTCTAGATTTTGGAGTCAACAGGGGGAGGGGGGTACCGATACTAAATGGGGCAAGCTGTTACCGCCATTGGAGTCGTACTAGAAGAAGTAATTGGGCCTAAGGATGAGGTGATGTTCATCTTTGACCTTCAGGAGGGGAAACGCGCTTGGACAATGGAGGCATTGCGGAAGATTGTGTTCGAGTTTGCAAAGTTGGATCGCCGCGTGAAAGACATAGACTTTCGATCCCACAAAACAACCGTGTGTCTCGATCCGGGAGACTTTTTGTCATTTGCTTTTCGGGAATATCAAGTCAATAAGGAATCGCCGAAGGCGAAGGCGTGTATGCCGATAGCGGAGTGCGACAAAATGTACGGGGGATTTCTTCCCCGCGAATACATAGAGCATGTTGCTAAACATTACATCGAACACGGCATGGTTCCTGGAAGTAAGTGGCGCAAGATGTCGGAACCACTGGAGCAATTTCTTCTGAAACGAGAGTGGACCTCCCGTCACGTCGCTGCCCTTCGGGCGTACATTGAGGAACACAACAAGAAAGGGGACTGGCTTTGAGTGAGGAATCTCAAAAATTCGACAAGGTAGTGCGGACTCTTCTTTCCGTGTCCCATGAGGAAATTCAGAAGCGCGACAAGGAGTGGCGACGCAAGCGAGAAAAGAAGAAATTATCTAATGCGATCTCGCACAAGGAGAAGACGAAATGAGTGAATTTGATTGGGTTAAAGCGCGTTCCGCTTGTTCTCTCGCGGGAATATATGAAAAGTTGAAAATGGATCTACAGGAGGATGTTAAAACACGCCAGTCTTTACGCGGCGAGAATGATACTTACTATGGGGTTAAGATTGTCGCCAAAGACAAGAGAACGGCAGTCGTGGTCGAGGGAAATGGTATCTACGATTCGGTTCTGTTTATTCTCACAGACGATGGGATTGACATAGCTGACAAAGATGGGAAGGTGCGGTTCAAAGCAACTCCGACCCTCAGCGATGACGGGGAATGTCGGTTGAAGGTAGGCGACCAGGAGCGAGAATTGTGGCATGTGAGGAAGATGGCACTAGAGGAATTATTCTTTCGGCGCTACTAGTGCCTCCGGTCCTCGCTTTTTGCTCCAAGGCTTAGTTAATCGTTTCTCCCACCTTGCCAGTCAGTTGGGCGAAGGTGAGGCGCTTGCCGACGATGTTGGAGATTGCCATATCGAAGCGGTCAGCATCGGATACGGGTTTGGTCTTAGTGGCGCGATTGTTGTACCGGAACGATTGCTCATCAAGGTAGCGGAACAAATGAAACGGCTCAACAGCAACGTAAGTTCCAGACAATCCGCGTTTCAGGAGGGACCAGAAATTTTCCAAGCCGTTAGTGTGTACGCGGCCATCTACGTAGCGCAGAGCATGGTCAACTACTTGATGCTCAAACTCACCCTGCAAACCCTTGTAGGCTCCGAAGGTATCGGTAAACAGTTCGGATCCCACTTCGACATTCTCTTTTACGGCACCGTGAAGAGTATTTTGCTTGCGATCCGCAATGATCTTGGTGCGAACCTTCCCGCCGCGCTCCAAAATTCCCATGACCATAATTTTGTCATCGGTATTGCGACCACCACCAGTGATGCGGCGAGCATGGACGTCTTTGTGCATGTTCCGTGCTTTTCCGCCGATGAAGGTTTCATCCGCTTCAACTTCGCCGGAGAACTTCGATCCCAGAGTTTCGTCCTGCATTGCCAAGCGAATCCGATGCAGCATGAACCATGCCGACTTCTGAGTAACCTTCACGTCGCGGGCAATCTCGTAAGAACTGATTCCATTTTTGCAGTTAGTGATGAGCCATGCAGCGGTCATCCACTTGTCCAAGCCGATAGCGGAATCTTCCATGACAGTTCCGACCTTGATGGAGAACTGGCGCTTGGAATGGTGGGAACTGCACTGCCAGATGCGACGGTCGGCATTGAATTTGACCTTGTCCGATCCGCAGGTGGGGCAAAGCACGCGGCCATCGGGCCATCGCCGTATCGCCAAGTAATCAATGCAGTTATCAGGGTTTGCAAAGTAGACAATAGCCTCTTGCAGGCTTTTCGGTTCGGGCATCATTTCCGGCATGGCCTTGTTCTCCATGCATTAGAATGTAGCACTTGGATGTGGATGGGTCAAGTAAATTATCACCCTAAATGGTAAACGCCGTGCCAAAGTGGGAAAAGCAAGAATCGCGTCCCACCGACTTCAGAAGCTCAACTCCAGCCTTCGGATGGCGGGTGTCTATCTGGCTGCGGCTAATTTTGATTCTTGGTTTTGGTCACCTTTTTCAGGATGAACTCCTGGGCCACGTTGGCGAGGGCGCGCTGCCCAGTGGCGATGAAGAAATTCCCCAGGAACAGCCCCACGCCGCGATTCGACTCCGGATAGTAGGCATTCGCAAGCGCCGCCGAGGCCAGATCACCGCCTATAGTCGAGTAGTTCGGCTGCAGCCGTCCGTTGTCTCCACGGCAGACGAACCCGCTGGAGAGTGCGTGCAGGGCGCGCGACTTGTTGGTGCCCGTGCCTTGGTAAAAGTAGCGCGGGTCCTGGTGCAGAAGCGATGGCAAGATGGCGCCGCCGACCATGATGTTGATCGCGCCGTCGGCATAGCCCGTGCCAAAGCGCTCGGCGTAACCTTTCGCGCCCTCTGGGAAGTTGGGGTTGTCGGCGGCCTGGTCGATGGCGGCGAATGCAGCTACGCCGGCAACTGTGACCGGATCGACGAGAACCTTGAGAGCAAGCTTGAACTTCAGCTTCGCCGTGAGCGGCGCGGCATTGTTGCCATCGTAGTTGACGTAGAAATTGGGGATGAAGCCGAAAATGCGCTGCTGCGTCGCGACCTTGACCTGCGCTGCGGCGATCTCTTCGGGGGAGGCCACCGGAGAAACCACATTGATTGTAGTAACCGCTTTTGCGATCTGGAGTTTGCTGCCCGTCAGGATTTCGTACTGCCCCGGCTTGAGGATGATGGCAGGTGAATTCCACTCTGCAAATCCCGGGGCGCTGACGGTGACCTGGTAGGTGCCCGGCTCGACGTTGTTGAACTGAAAGAATCCGTTATCGTTGGACACGATCACGCGCGGATCACTCAGGGAAGGACTTTCGAGCGAGACGGTGGCGCCGGGAACAGTGCCGTTGTTTACATCGGTTATCGTGCCGACAATAATTCCGCTCTGCGGTCGGGGCCTGTTAGGTAACCGAGCCGGTTGGTCTTGAGCATTGGAAATCATTGATCCGCAAACGCAAATCACAAGTGCAAAACCAACTACAAGCCGCTTCATTGCGCCTTCTCCCACAAATGACAGAAATCTCCCACATGAGCTGGCACAGCAAATCGATTGACCAGCGAAGTGTTATGGGAATGTCCCGTCAATCGCTGGCTAGTGAAATGGCGTTAATAAATAAGAGAACATCAGGCCGCGGATGGTTTCAAAAATCTTGAAAGAAATTTCGAGAGTGTTGATTGATAGCAGCCAGGCCGGGAAGTCTGGCTAACTTTTCTCCGGTTCGGGGACGAAGCGGTAGCCTACGCCACGGACGGTGAGCAAATGCTTTGGCTTAGCGGGATCGTCTTCGATGTAGCGGCGCAGGCGGACGATGAAGTTGTCGATGGCACGAGTATCGGTGTCTTCGTGCAGTCCCCAGACTTCTTCGAGAATGGCTTTGCGCGAAACGATTTTGCCGCTGTTGCGAACTAAATGACGCAGCAGGTCGGTCTCCATCAAAGTCAGCTGGATGGTGTTGCGGTGAACGCGCAATTCGAGTTTGCCAAAGTCGATAGTTCGCCCGTCGAAGGAAAAAGCGTCGGCGGCCGGCGCTTGGCTGACGCCCATCCACTCACGGCGGCGCAGCAAACCCTGTAGCCGCGCCAGCAGGATGGGAAGCTCGAAGGGTTTGGGAAGATAATCGTCGGCCCCGGAAGCGAAGCCCTTGAGCACATCCTCGGGCCGGCCGCGGGCAGTCAGCATGAGCACGGGAACGAAGTTCTTTGCCGCGCGCAGTTCGGTGGCGACGGCAAAACCGTCCTTGCCGGGAAGCATCACGTCGAGCACGACGGCATCGAACTCTTCGCGCTGGGTTCGTTGCTTGTCGCCGTTTTTTTTGTAACCGTTTTCCTTATTGCCCAGCAGCAACTCAATGGCGCGCTCGCCGTCTCCGGCAACTTCGACGCTGTGTCCTTCGGCTTCGAGATTGAAACGCAGACCTTGAGCGATGTGCGCTTCGTCCTCGACGATCAGAACGCGGCTCATGCCCGATTCTCCCGAACCGCGCTTTCCGCGCGGCTTTCCCGGGCTTTATTCTTCCGGGAAATGTTGCGCGGCAGTTCGACCACGACCGTCGTGCCCTGGCCTTCTCCCAAGCTTTCGGCAAAGGCGCGGCCACCATGTTTCTTGGCGATGGCCCGCACAATGAACAAGCCCAAACCTGTGCCTTTGATGTGAGCCATGGAACGATTGGAAACGCGATAGAAGCGCTTGAAGACGCTCTTCAACTCAGCCGGCGGAATGCCGACTCCCTGGTCCTGAATTTTCACCCGCACGCGCTTCTCGTCGGGGGCTTCGATGCGGATGGAAACGTCGACCTGATCACCGGAATACTTGATCGCATTGTCCAGCACATTCGAGATGGCGGTGCGCAACTCCGCCGGATCGCCGATGACGATTGCTCCGTCGTGCGCGGCCGCGGGCTCGAAGCGCAATGCCTGGGACGGAAGATGATGACCAGTGCGGGCAACCTCGACGCAGTCGCGAACCAGTTCTGCGAAATCGATAGGAACGCGCTCGCGGCTGCTCTTTTTGTGTCCCGCGACTCCCGCTTTCAGCACCTGCTCGACCGTGCCGAGGAGACGATCGGTATCGTCGAGCATGCGGCGGTAAAACTCACGGCGCTGTGCTTCGTCGACATCGCGATGTTGAAGCGTCTGCAGGTAAAGACGAATCGAAGCGATCGGCGTCTTGAGTTCGTGCGTGACTGCGTTGATGAAGCTGTCGTGCTGTTCGTTACGGCGAATCTCGCGCAGCAGGAAAATCGTGTTGAGAACCAGGCCTGTCGTGATGGCGCCAAAGAAGATCACGCCCAGAAAAACTTTGATGCCTTCGCGCCAGTTGAGGATGATCCAGCCGAATCCGACGGCGACCGCCACGCCGGCGAGGCCGACGCCTAGAACGAGGAAGGTGATCGTCGCTTTGCGCCGGCTGGTGATGCGCATGGAACGATTCTACCGCGAAGATGCGGAAGAAAGGGTGAGATGGAAGGATCAGCGACGCTTAATGAAGACAGCAGATTCCTCGTCGCTACGCGCCTCGGAATGACAAGATGGTTTTGTCGATGATTAGACCGAAGCTAATTCCGGTGTTGGAGCTGCGGCGTTTGCTTCTTGCTTCTGGTCCAACTCTGAGAGCTTTACGCGATACACGTGGCGGGCAAGGCCCAATTTCTTGAGCGTCCAGATGCCGTACCAGTTCATGTCTATTTCGTACCATCGCAAACCGTGCCGGGCGGAAACCGGATGCGCGTGATGGTTGTTGTGCCAGCCCTCGCCAAAGGTCAGAATTGCCACCCACCAACTGTTGGTTGAAAGATCTTTGGTGATGAAGCGCCGCTTGCCCCAGCTATGGGTCGCCGAGTTTACCAGCCATGTGGTATGCAGGCCCACGACCGTGCGCATGAACACGCCCCAAAGCAAGAACGGCAAGCCGCCAATCGCCAGCAGAATCAGGCCCAGGACAATCATGGGAACGTAGTGATACTTGGTGATCCAGACATGAAATTTGTCCTTAGCCAGATCAGGTACATAACGCGCCAGCGTGGTTGTGTCGTGGTGCATGGATTTGCCAGTCAAAATCCAGCCCATGTGCGCCCACCATTTGCCGTCGATCGGGGAGTGCGGATCGCCCTCGTGATCAGAATATTGATGATGAATGCGATGCGTAGCTACCCAGAAGATTGGTCCGCCTTCGAGCGCCAGGGTTGCGCACGTGGTGAGGAAATACTCCACCCACTTCGGAGTTCGGTAGCCGCGATGCGTCAGCAGCCGGTGGTAGCCCATTCCGATTCCCAAGCTTCCCGAAACCCACCACAGAAACATCGATACGAAAAGAGCCTTCCAGGTGAAAAAGAAAAGTGCGGCAATCGCACCAACATGAAATAAGCCCATGAAGGTTGCGGTTACCCAGTTGATTTCGTTATCGGCGGCTGGCTCACGATGTAACGCTTCGAGTTCCATTGAAGGGGTCCCTGTACTTGTTGTGGGTGCTATAGAGCTAACTTAACAGGGAGCGGCGGCGCCGAGTGTAATAGTTGTGTAATAAGCAGGCGGGATTGCATTACGGAAGTACTGGCAAGTAACTTCCATCGGGAAAGAAGACATCGGAAAAGCGACCGCAGGTCATGCTGATACGCCTTTCACTTCGACTCCAGCCCACTTTTCGAGGAGCGTCAGCGTGGCGGCGTAGTCGAGGTCGCCTTGTCCGTCTTCGGCGGCGACGTCGTAGATTTCTTCTACAGTCTCCAATCCGGGGAGTCTGACGCGGAGTTCCTTCGCCGCGTCCAGCGCCAGCTTGAGGTCTTTGTGCATCAGGCGCAGCGGGAAGTTTGGCGAAAAGTCACGCTTCATGACAAACGGCGCCTTGTATTCGACCACACCCGAGTGGACCATCGAAGCCTGAATCAGCGGCACCAGCGCCTCGACATCGACGCCCAGCTTCGTGGCCAAGGTGAGAGCTTCGGCAAAGCCTTCGTAAATCATTGCGATTTGCAGATTCATCACCAGCTTTGCGGCTTGTCCTTTGCCGGTCTCGCCCATGCGGAATATCTTCTTGCCCATGGCCGCGAATAGCGGTTTCAGCTTCTCAATAGCCGATTCCTCTCCGCCTACGATGAAAATCAGCGTGCCGTTTTCGGCCCCAACTTTCGAGCCGGTCATGGGCGCGTCGACGTATTGCACTCCCTGCGCACGCAGACGGTCGGCGAACTGGCGCGTGGCGGAGGGCGAGATGGTGCTCGAATCGACAATCGTCATGCCCTCCTTCAGGGATTCATGCACGCCTTGCGGCCCGAAGAGAACGCTTTCGACCGCTTTGGTGTCGGACACGCACATCCATACGACTTCGGCGTCACGCGCGGCGTCTGCGGGAGATGCAGCACTGCGCGCGCCTTCTACGTCTTTATCTTTGCCCTGAGTGCGATTCCATACCGCGACTTCGTGGCCGGCTTTGGCCAGATTCGAGGCCATCGCCCGCCCCATGATTCCTAATCCTAAGAAAGCAACGCGCATTTTGGCTCCTGTATTTAGTGCTGAAAGAACATGCTCTCCCTGCGAGTTCTGCGCCTTCTCTCGGCGTGCTCCGCGATCAAAAGCTTTTAATCGCAGAGGGCGCGGAGAAAGGCCGCTGAGTTCGCAGAGAGCGTCACCTCAAGCGATTAGAACTGACTGCTGCATTACGGTCAAGCAATCGCCAGCGAATTGTCTTAGAATACATCCAGCTCTCGTGTCAAACGTCGCCAAGTGCTGAAAGCGGTGTTCTTTCAGTGCCTCGCGCCTAAAGTTGCACCCGAAGCCGTCACTTCGGCCAGGAGCAGATGTCAAAGCCAACGCTTACGAATCCCCTTCTCCGCAAACGCGCGCGTGCGTTTGGCACTCTGGTGCGGCATTCGGCGGTGACTCCTCGAACTGGCCAAGCTTACAAACCTAAATTGGTCAGCAATGGAGAGCTGGGATTAACTTTCATCGGCCATGCCAGCTTTTTCATGCAGATCGGTGGCCAGAACGTCATCATCGACCCTAATTTTGCTCGGTGGCTGTTTGTGCTGAAGCGGCTGCGGCAGCCAGGAGTGCGGCTTCGCGACCTTCCCGCCATCGATCTGGTGCTGGTTACTCATGCGCACTTTGACCATCTGCACCGTCCGTCGTTGCGCGCTATTGTTCAGCAGGCACGGAACCGTGGCGCCGATCCGCCCACGATTGTGGTGCCGCATCATGTGCTGGATCTAGTGTCCGACCTCGGCTTCGGCGATGTTGTCGAGCTCGACTGGTGGAACAGCTATCGCCATCGCGGGCTCACCGTCACGCACGTGCCTTCGCGGCATTGGGGCGCGCGCATCATTAAGGATTCTCATCGCGGCTACGGTGGCTATGTGTTGCGCGACAGCAAGCATTCTGTCTATCACGCCGGCGATACGGCTTATTTTTCCGGCTTCCGCGAGATCGGACAGCGGCTCGCGCCCGAGTTGGCACTGTTACCGATCGGAGCCTACAATCCGCCGTCATTCCGCAACGTTCACACCAATCCCGCCGACGCCACGCGAGCTTTCCTTGATTTGAAAGCGCGCTGGATGGTGCCGATGCACTATGGAACTTTCAAACTCTCCCACGAGCCGATGGACGAACCTTTGCAGTTGCTCGAGCAGGAAGCCAAGGCGGCGGGCATTGAGGATCGGGTGCTGGTGATGGAAGAAGGCGTGACGCGGTTCTTCTAAGGACTGCCATCTCGTGGCTGACATGCCCCCTTCGTGGCGGCGGTCTGCTATGACAAGAGAAACCGGTCGGACGCTATTGCTTCATCACTTCATGACACTCCGTTCGGACAGCCGCCATTTTCTCTGGCGCTGGCATGGTGAACGCCTCGCCCGGTCTTGAGGACATGGCTCGTAGACATTGCTCAAATGCGGGCTTGTTAAAGAAAAACAGAATCATGGCAGGCTCGCTGGAAACGTTCGCCACACCAATCCAGTTTCCATGCGGAATGAAAACTGTCGCTCCCGTTCCTGCGTCGTATTCACGACCGGCCAATGTGACCCGCACCACACCTTTGTGGACGAAGATGACTTCGTCTTCGTAGAGATGTTGGTGGGTTGGAATTTTGTTTCCCGGGGGCATCTCTTCCGTCCCGACCAGCAGTGCGTCCGACCCTGTGCTGACTGGATCAACCTTGAAGATAAGGGGCTTGTCCCCAAGCAGCATCCAACGGTCACCTTCATCGGCCTGAAAGACTGTGGGCGTCGGTTGCTTCGGTACGGGGTTCGAACCAGTAGTCAGTGCGTGGGGCTTATTGCCGCTCGGTGCAGGCGTAGGGTTGGTCTGAGCAGATAACGGGACCGTCGCGAGAAGCAGCAAGGATGCAAAATGAACGCGAATCGCCATATACTCTCCGTTTTTCTTCGAATTCGATTGACGGACCAAATGTACCGAAGGTTCCGTTCAAGCACGAAAGCCTCGAAAGGCTCGCCGAGTCTAAGAGGTCGATTGGCGAAAAATCGCCGTTCCGCAAGCAATCCTCTTTTCCCGGCACAATCTCCGCGGACAAATCTAGGGTAAACTTTACGACAAAAGGGAGATACCCAGCCATGATTGAAAGACTAAAAGAGAGCTTTGGAGCGGCAATCGGATTCAAAGTTGTGGGCAGGCTCACCAGTGACGAAGTCAAAGCATTTGAGCCGCAAATTGAATTCGTCATCGCCGGACGAAAAGAGCGGCCGATCGGGATTCTGGCGGATCTTTCGCAAATGGAGGGGGCGGATTGGAGGGCACGTTGGGATGAAATGCGCTTTCTGCAAAAATATACCGAGCATATTGCGCGAATGGCGGTCGTCGGCGCCGACAAATGGGAAGAAGTGGTCGCGATTGTCCTGGCTGGAACCGCCGTTCTTCAGGCCGAGACCCGCTATTTCACGGGCGCCGAAATCAACGCTGCCTGGGAGTGGGTCCGAACCAGCAAGAACGCGGACCGCGTCCCGGTAAGAATCATGTATGAAGGCAAAGGTCTGTTTAAGGACTACATCCCCGAGTATACGGGGCTGTAACCGGCACGATTACACTAGCAATTCCCAGTTACAGAAATGTTTGATGTCGAAACCCAATGATGATTTTGATTGCCGGTCCCTATCGCTCGGGCACGAATGACGATCCGTCCTTGATCAAGAGAAACGTTCAAGAGATGGAGTCTTATGCGCTGCCTATTTTCCGCGCTGGGCATATTCCTATTCTTGGCGAGTGGCTTGCGCTCCCGCTGGTTGAGCTGGCCGGGTCTAAGCAGATCGGCGACCAAGCCTTCAACGAAATATTTCATCCGATCGCGACGCGGCTTCTGGAAAAGTGCGATGGCGTGCTTCGAGTCGGAGGCGCCTCGGCCGGAGCCGATGAGATGGTGCGCGTCGGCCGAAGCCTTGGGCTGAATATCTACAGCGCTCTTGACGAGATTCCGAAGGCCAAATAATGGGCCTGCCCCTCCGAACGAGAAACTTTTCCCTTCTTTTTAACAATTCTTAACATGGGTTCGTCTAGACTCTTTCTCCGGAGGATATTCCATGACCGACAAAGTAAAGCCCATACCTGATGGATTCCATACCGTCACGCCGCATATAACCGTTCGCGATGCTCAGCGCGCGCTCGAGTTTTACAAGAACGCTTTCGGCGCCGAGATTCTTCACGTCATGCCCGGCCCTGGTGGCAAAGTGATGCACGCCGCGTTCAAGATTGGAGATTCGATCATCATGATGAACGATGAATTCCCGGAAATGGGTGGCTCGCTCGCGCCGTCTGCCGCTGCGGGTTCAGGCGTCATGCTCCACATTTACCTCGACAATGTGGATGCTGCGTTTGATCGAGCGGTTTCGGCCGGCGCTTCTGTGAAAATGCCCTTGATGGACATGTTCTGGGGTGATCGTTACGGGACACTGATGGATCCCTTCGGACACAAATGGTCGCTCGCCACCCATACCCGCGATATGTCTCCCGAGGAAATGCAACAGGAGCAAGAGAAGGCATTCGGAAAGATGCCGAAGTCGGCTTAGTACGCCAGCAGGATTCTCAGGTCTCGCAGGTTGTTGCCGGTCGGTCCGGTCATAATCGTGTCGCCTAGCGTTTCGAAAAATGGAAAGGCGTTAAAGCTTCGAAGGCTGGCGGCTGGCTCCAACCCGCGAGACTTTGCACGTTCGACAGTGGTGCCGTCGACGAGCGCGCCTGCAGCGGGACTGTTACCGTCGATTCCATCCGTGCCCGCGCTGAGCACGGCGATGTTCTCGCCGGCGATCCCTTGTGCGCAGGCCAGCGCAAACTGCTGGTTGCGGCCGCCTACACCGCCATTCGTTACTTTCACCGTGACTTCACCGCCTGAGATGAGACACACTCGCTCTGATTTCTTTCGCAATTGTCGCAATCGTTCTAGCAAATAGTTACGCGCACGCGCGTAGTCCCAGTCGTCGCAAGTGTTGTCCACTTCCACGGCGAACCCATGGCGCTCGGCTTCTTTCTTGCAGGCCTCGAGCAAGGTTGAATTCGACAATACCGTCCACCAGCGGCTGCGATGGAACGCGGGGTCATCCGATTTAGGAGTCTCCTCCAGCGCATGGCGCTGAAACAACTCGCACGCGGAAGCCGGAAACTGTTCAAGCAGTCGGTGCTTCGCGGCAATGGCGTAACAGTCTTTGACAGTGGTGGAGTCAGGCATGGTTGGACCGGACGCCAAAGCATCGGGCGTATTGTCGGGGACATCAGAAACCAGAATTGAAACCTGCTGGGTCGGCAACGCTGCCTGCGCCAATCTACCTCCCTTGATCGCCGATAGATGTTTTCGAACGGCGTTGATTTCGGCAATGGGTGCGCCGGAGTGCACGAGCACGCGGTTGGTTGCGATCAGATCCGCTAGAGCAATTTCGTCATCGATCGGTTTCTCCACGATCGAAGAGCCGCCGCCGCTCAGCATGAAGATCACCAGCGACGACGCATTCTGCGCGCTCAAGGACTTCAACATTGCCTCGGCGGCGCGAATCGATTCTTCATTCGGCGTGGGATGTCCGCCATGAAAATATCGGAATCCGCGCGCCTGCGAATTCGGCCGCACGGAACTGGCGACGATGCCCTCGAAATTATCTCCGGCCTGAATTTCCAGCGCGTTGACCATGGTGTGTGCAGCCTTGCCGATAGAGACCACGAATACGCGGCTGTAAGAATGAAGGTCGTAAAGGTCTTCGCAGATACGCAACACGCCGCGCTCGCAAGTGACTTGCCGCTCGAAAGCCCGATCAATGCTGGATTCACCGAGGGCGTGTTCGAAAAGATGCCGCGCCGTTACTCGCATCTCGATAGCGAGTCGTTCGCGATTGGCCGCGGTTGAAGACATGCGAGGATTATAGAAGCTGACGTTTCGCTCGCGTGATCACTGAGGAATGCTCTCTTTTATCCAAGCTTCAATCGTATCCCGCAATTCCCGTAGCCGGCCTTCAAAGAAGTGATCCGCACCTTCGACGATAACTAACTGCTTTGGGTCGGGAAGCGATCGGACGATCACTTCGAGTTTCACCCGCGGCCCAAACTGATCGCGGTCGCCGCTTACGAATAACTTGGGCTTTACGCAACTAGCCAGAAACTTAAAATCATAAACCCGATCGTCGATTGCGCTCACCGGCAAACCAAGCCCGATCACCGCTCTCACGCGCACGTCCGGACATCCCACGCGCAATCCCACGGCAGCTCCAAAAGAGAATCCGGAGAAGATTAAGGGCAGATGAAATTCTCGGTCCAGCCAGTCCAGTGCGGTGCGAACGTCCTCCGCTTCCCCATCGCCGTGGTCGTGCTCGCCCTGGCTCAGCCCCGCGCCCCGAAAATTGAACCGCAGCACCGGATAGCCAAAGCTGTTCAATGCTTTCATGGTGTGAAAAATGACTTTGTTGTGTAGCGTCCCTCCGTAAAGCGGATGCGGATGGCAAACCAGCGCAGCATGAGTGGCATGTTCGGCGCCCATATTGAGCAAGGCTTCCAGCCGGCCAACAGGGCCATCAAGGAATAGAGAGCGGATCGAACTGTGCTGTGCGGTCATTTTCATGCCACAGAATAGCAGCCGAAAGGTGTTCTGCTTCGCGCCCAGACGTTAGGGAGCAACGTTACTACGGCGCAACGGTGGAGACGTAGCTCGCTACGTCTTGGTTGTAGCTGAATCTTGCCTGCGAAAAGACTGTGCGCCGTCACGTGCGTTATTCTCTTTGCCATGGATGCCGTCGCTCTGACCCGTCAACTTGTAGACATTGAATCGATCACCGGCAACGAAGCCCATGTCGGCGATGTTCTTCACGATGAACTCAGCCGCGTGGGATACCATGCGAATAAGCTCCCCGTAGAAGGCACTCGCTACAACGTGTACGCAACGTCGCCTCAGCAGCCCAAACCTGACATCGTTTTCTCGACCCACATGGACACGGTTCCGCCTTTTATTCCTTCCTCCGAAGATGCCACTCGGATCTACGGCCGGGGATCGTGCGATGCCAAAGGAATTATCGCCGCTCAGGTCGCGGCGGCCGAACGATTGCGCGCGGAGAACGTTTATGTCGGACTTCTTTTCCTCGTCGGAGAGGAACGGAACAGCCTGGGCGCGCAGGTGGCTAATCGCCAGTCTCCGGGATGCAAGTTTCTGGTGAACGGCGAGCCTACCGACAACCGAATGGCGACGGCGTCTAAGGGAACGTTACGTGTAAATGTGATTGCCGAAGGAAGGATGGCCCACTCTGCCTATCCGGAACTGGGCGAATCGGCGATCGACAAACTCCTGGAAGCGTTGAACCGGCTGCGAGCTATGAACCTGCCTTCTGCGGAAGGAATAGGGCCATGCACTTTAAACATTGGCGTCATCGAAGGTGGCCGCGCCCCGAACGTAATTCCCGATAAAGCACGAGCGCAGTTGCTTTATCGCCTCATCGGCCCGACGGACGAACTAAGGAGAGAAATTGAGCGCACGGTCGCGGGCCTGGCCAAGGTCGAATTCTTGCTAGAGATCCCGTTTCTTCGCCTGCGCGCCTTAGATGGCTTGCCCACCATGGTCGCCGCCTTCACCACAGACATCCCAGCGCTCACCAACTGGGGTCAGCCGCTGCTGATCGGCCCGGGATCGATTCACGTTGCCCACACCGAAGGCGAATACATCGAGAAAAACCAGTTAAGCGATGCGGTGGATTTGTATTGTGAGATCGCGAAGAAACTGCTCGGTTGACGCGCAACCTCGTAGCACGTAGAATGGTGCTGCACATAATTGCGTGCTAAATGAAAACTAACATAACGCTCAAGCTAGATACTGCTCTCCTGCGCGAGGTTCGCGTGCTGGCGGCCGAAGAAGGTACGTCGATTAGCGCCTTGCTCGCGGCTCGTCTCGAGCAAATCGTGCGCGAGCGCAAGACTTATGAGCGCGCCCGCAAGCGAGCTCTGGCCCGCCTGCGCGAAGGTTTTGATTTGCAGTGGACGCCTCCCCGCTCCCGTGACGAACTTCATGAACGATGAGCCATGCCCGATAAATATTTCGTCGATACCAACATCTTGATTTACGCTCACGATCGCTCTGCTGGTTTGAAGTACGAGCGTGCCCGCGATCTAGTCGAGCGCCTATGGACCTCTGGGCAAGGCGTGTTGAGCACGCAAGTGTTGCAGGAACTTTGCGTCAATCTTCGTCGCAAGATTGCCGGTCCGCTCCCGGTGGAAGAAGTCCGCCGGCTTATCCAGGACTACCTGACCTGGGAAATCGTGGTCAACACTCCGGCATCGGTCCTTCAGGCGCTGGAAATTGAGGTACGCTACAAAACTTCTTTTTGGGATGCGCTTGTTCTGCAAGCCGCCGAAAGTGCCGACGCCGCCGTTCTTTACTCGGAGGATCTAGCGGCCGGGCAAAGGTACGGCGCGATCCGAGTGATCAATCCGCTCACGAGCCCGCAGCCTTTGCCGTAGCCTTTCTTCTTGATGAGAAAATCGCCGAAACCTTCCACTTCCCAAAACAAGTTACACTTAAATCATGACCACCCAGACGCTCAACTCCCTCTCCAAGGCGTCTTCCGCCTACCTGCGTTCCGCCATGCACCAGCCCATCCAGTGGCATGAATGGGGCGAGGAAGCCTTTGCCATCGCGCAACGCGAAAACAAACCCATCCTGCTCGACATCGGTGCGGTCTGGTGCCACTGGTGCCACGTGATGGATCGCGAATCCTACGACAATCCCGAGATCGCGGAGATCGTCAACCAGCATTTCATCGCGGTGAAGGTAGACCGTGACGAGCGTCCCGACATCGACAGCCGTTATCAGGTCGCCGTCAGTTCAATCAGCGGACAAGGCGGCTGGCCGCTGACCGCGTTTCTCACGCCGGATGGCAAACCATTTTACGGTGGAACTTATTTTCCGCCCGATGATCATTACGGGCGTCCTAGTTTCAAGCGTGTGCTGCTCTCGATCTCAAGTGCTTATCGCGAAAAGAACGACGACGTGGTCGAACAAGCAAAACTGGTCGAAGGCGCAATCTCGCACGCGGAGTCTTTTGCTGGGAAAAGCGCCGAATTTTCGCCGAGTGTTATTCACGCCATTGTCGAATCCGCGCTGAAGATGTTCGATCCGCAAAACGGCAGCTTCGGCAGCGCTCCCAAGTTCCCGCATTCCGCCGCGCTCGATCTGCTGATCGATCAATATGTGCGCACCGGCGACGAGAAACTGCGCGGCGTGTTTGTCACCACGCTCGAGAAGATGGCTCTCGGTGGCGTCTACGACCAACTGGCGGGCGGATTTCACCGTTACTCCGTCGACGAACGCTGGATCGTGCCCCACTTCGAGAAAATGTGCTACGACAACTCCGAACTATTGAAGAATTATGTTCACGCCTATCAAGTCACAGGCTCCGAATTCTTCGCAGTTGTGGCCCGCGACATCATTCGCTGGATGGATGAATGGCTCAGCGACCGCGAGCATGGCGGCTTCTACGCTTCTCAGGACGCCGATTACTCCATGGACGACGACGGCGACTACTTCACCTGGACTTTGCAGGAAGCCCAGTCCGTTCTTTCCGAGGAAGAAGCGCGCGTGGCGTGTCTGCACTACGACATAAATGAAATTGGCGAGATGCACCACAATCCCGCCAAGAACGTGTTGTACCAGCGAGCCTCGGTGGAAGAAATCGGCAAACGCCTGAGTCTGCCGCAGGAACAGATCGTGCGGCTCCTGCATTCAGCGAAGGAAAAGATGTATGCCGCTCGCCTGAAACGTCCAACTCCTTACGTAGATAAGACCGTTTACGCGGGCTGGAATGCGCTCTGCGCTTCAGCGTATCTGGAAGCGGCCAAGGTACTCAGGCTGGAAACTGCCGGACACTTTGCCCTGCGCTCGCTGGATCGCATCCTCGCCGAGGGATGGCAAGAGGGCCGGTTGCTGCATGTGCTCGCGTATTCCGATGCCAAGGCGGAACTCCGCCAAATTCCGGGCGTGCTGGACGATTACGCATTCACGACGGTTGCCTGCCTCGACGCTTACGAAGCGACCGCGGATATCAGCTACTTCAATTTCGCCGGGCGTATCGCGAATGCGATGGTCGAGCAGTTCTTCGACCCGATTTCCGGAGGCTTCTTCGATACCGGAAAGATCTCGGCCGATGAGAAAGTTCTCGGTGTGTTGGGAACGCGGCGCAAGCCATTTCAGGACTCACCCACTCCCGCAGGGAATTCGGTCGCCGCAATCGCCCTGCTTCGGCTCCACGCCTACACCAATGACGCGGGGCTACGCGAGAAGGCGGAGCAGACCATCGAGTTGATTGCCGGTCTAGCCGGACAGTACGGATTGTTTGCCGCCACCTATGGGATTGCCGCGGTACGCCTGTCGAATCCCCATACGCAGATCGTGATTGTTGGAAGCGATGAACTGGCTGACCGTCTCTACAACGTTGCGGTAGCTCCCTATTCCACGGGTAAGGCCGTCCTTAAGCTGGCCGCCAACAGGGCGGTTTCGCAGAATCTTCCACCAGCGTTGGCCGAGACCATTCCTCAACTACCGGCGATACAGGGAGAAAAAACCGTCGCAGTCGTTTGTTCTGGATTCACCTGTAAGCCCCCGATCTTCGATCCCGACGAATTGACGCGAAGCTTGCGCGAACTCTCGTCAACCGACCGGTAATCCAGTCGAGTCCTTCCGGCAGACCAAAAAAGAGGCTGACGATTGTTTTTACAATCGCCAGCCTGGAATTCTAAATCTGCGTAGAGGCAGTTTGTACCTGCCCCAGACGTCTTAGCCGCAGTGTCCCGTACAGGACGGGATCGGTGCACCGTCTTCCGGCGCTGGAACTGCCGGAGCGGCAAGCGCTGTGTACGCGCATAACATACCTACCATCAGGAATAACATCCTGACCGCACGTTTCATGAGTTGTTCTCCTAGCGGGTCCCCTGGGAGCGGCGACCCTAACTTGGCAGGGATTATACAGGGTCGTGTCAAGTACCCTAGGGGAAAATTCTTTAACTTTAACGGTTTAACCGAAATACTTAGTACCTCGAACCGCTCACGGACCTGTTTTTGTCCAAGTTTTCAAGGAGATAAAGGCGCGAGGTTAAGAATAGTCAAGTCTGCTGATTGTGGCCGATCCGGGAAATGTTGTCCGGAATTGAGACAACGCGGGTTAGCGCACCACGTTTTTGCCGAGAGTGCGGGCAGAAAAGGAAGATGTAGCTTTGCTGGTGACAGACATCTTATGGACTATGCGCGTGTTCTCCGGTTCTGCATGCTCCGGCTCTCCTGGAGTGCGCGAGAAAGCTCTGTCCACCATGCTTTCGAACATCGGAATCAGGGAATCGTCAGTAGCCGGATGCCGCACCTCGCTGAGACCGTAATCCCAGCGCTGCGACATCAGTAGTTTGGCAGATTCTTCTCGAGAACTCGTCTTCAACAACGAATATCCTATCCAGGTCAGAATAGAGAGACTGTATGCCGCGGTATAGATCAGGTTTACCGTGGGGGGATGAATTTGCCCGCCGGAGACCAGTGCCAAACCAACCAATTCGATGCTCGCAAAACTGCCAAATCCCAAAGCGATTCCGAAGCTGAACTGTTTCCGGGAGACTCCCAGATGCCGGGAAAAGAACACAAGAAACAAGATCAGGCCGCATTGAATCACCCGCACGCACCGTTGCACCATGATCACTGCCTGGCCTAAATGCGACTCGTCTCCCGATTGACTTGCCGCGGCCACTACCATCGCGACGAGGAACATGACCAGCGCCGCCCATTTGAATAGCAGAGTTCCCAGATCCTTCAGGTTGGGATAAGGACGAAGCACATCGAGAAAGATTTCATGAATGACCTTGAATCCGATCGCCAGGCTAATCGCGGCGCTGATCCAGTAGGCGTAGAAATACAAAAGCTGATCCTGAGTTCCGGACGCAGTGGAGCTTAGCTTGTAGATCGGGAATAAGACCAGAAAATTCACAACCTGAAAAACGATGTAGGCAAAAAACACTGGAAACTTGCGATGCAGCCCACGCCAAAACATGATCGCAGCCAGGGATAACTCCAGAACCGGGTGGGCGATCCATAATGCGAGCTGGATATGGGGCGAATTCATGGGGTTTAGCTCATTACCGCAGCTGCCGTGGGCGCCTTTCGCCCACTTCCTTGCTACATGACCTTACCAGTTCTGGCGAAAGGGTCAATGGACGAAAGTAACCAAAGGTAACAGTTACCCCGGCACCTGGTTCTAACCTATTCCTGCACAGAAAGATAGATTCCCGATCCCACAATGGAACCCAGGAATCTCGCACTCCCAGGTGGTTACTATCGGAGGTCGGTCCCTTTGCGAAATCAAAAGCTTAACAAAGACTAAAGAATCCGTGCCGCCTCCCGCGTTTAGGAACGACGATGCTTGATGCAGTAGACGGCTCAAATCTCTTCTATGTTTTTCTGGGCTTTTGAATTGTGGTAGTTTCTATACGGTGCCGGAAGATAAGCTTGTCCTCTTGTGGCGAAGCCAGTAGCAGGTTCGACACGAAGCGTTGCCCCTATCTTACTTACAGTTCCGGAGACGCCTGAATGTAGGCTCGCATCATCCGCACTTCGTGATCTTTTTCGTTCAGATCGTGAAGCAGGATGTCTCGCAGGGAGACGATACCCCGGAGTTGCTTTCCTTCACACACCGGCAGGTGGCGGAAGCCGTGGCGCCGCATGAGGACCATGCAAGTCTCCAGGCTTTCGTCTGGGCTCACTGTGAGCGGGTTGTCGGTCATGACCGTCTCAACCTTGGTAGTGCCAGGATCGCGTCCTTCGACCACGACGCGTTTCATCAGGTCGCGCTCGGAAAAAATGCCAATTAGCAGGCCGTCGCTGAGCACGGGTACCGCGCCGATGTTGCGGTCGACCATCGCCTGCGCTACGTCGAGCACCATCTGATTGGCATCCGCCCGATACGTATCCTGTGTGTTAATCAAATCGTAAACATGCATTGAATCACCCCCTGGAAAATTCACCCAGAAGCAACGCGGGCGCGAGTATATGACGAAACGGCGCCAATGAAAAGAGAAAGAATCATGTATTCCGAGGGTGGAACATCGCGTAGGCCCAGATTGGGCGGTCCAAGGGAAAAACCCACGACTACTTTGGACCTAAAAAAACAAAATACGAGCAGGCCCACAGCGCCGTGGGAATGCCGCCGCGCGCGCGGGTGGTGAGAATGATGTTGTAGTCGTCGGATGGCTGGAGTCTTTCGACCACGGACGGCAATGCCTGCGGCTGGACAACGGCCAGATGGGAAAGAAATCGATAAATGTCGGGTTCACCGCCGTAGCCTTGAGAGACGAAAGAGACTTCCGTATTCTGACCCGCAAAGTGCCAACTCAGCGACGCTGCCAGCGCGACCGCATCCTCATAAGCTTTTTCCGGAACTATGCCCGGGCTTGGATTATCGAAGACAATTCGCAGCTTGCGCTCGTCTTCGCGGCTGAACTCCCGCACTTTAAGCGATCCCGACTTGGCCGTCGCTTTCCAGTCCACATGTCTAGCCGAATCTTCCGGGGTGTACTCCCGAATCAGATATAAGTCGTCTCCCCGGCCACGGGCAAAGGTTTCGAATTCGCCCGTGATCATGGGCAGAACTTCGAAAAACTCGTCCGCAGGTTCCACTCGTGGATACACAATGATTTCGCGTGCCAGCGGCACATGTCGAGTCTTAGTCAGGAAAGCGAAAGGAAAGCGGGTAGCCAGGCCAAAGGTTTTCTGCTGATAACGTCCGCGACGATCGAAGCGCAGATCTAGGTCCGCTTTGAGTTCGCTGCCGGCGGGAATATATGGAAAGTACGCCGCGCCTTCCAAAATACTTGGCGGAGCTTTGATTTTCGGAACGCGCCGCAGTTTGTAATCACGAAAGCGCATCCACTGCTTTTCCGGCGGACGTCCAGGCGGGACCGCAAAGGTCGTCGGCGCCCATTGCCAATGCTTGACGCCACTATCTTTCTTCACCGACACCACATTCACAGAAAAAGACGGCAGCCATCGCCGCGGGTTGCGCAAAGCGATTCTGCCCAGCGTGGCGCGGCCCGCAAACACGTGTTCCGGCAGACGAACATCAAGCTCCAGATTTCGCAGCACTAAAGCGGAAGCGAAGCCCGAAACCATAATCGCAGCCAGCATCGCGGCCACGACGATGTAAAGCAGGTTGTTGCCTGTGTTCAGCGCGGCGATCCCGATGACCAGAACGATGACCACGTACGCGATCCCGACCTTCGTAACGTCATAATCGAAAGCGTCGCGGATGCCGGCCCCAGCCACGCGGCGGGCAAGGTAAGGCACGGTAGTCAAGCCCACGATCACAGCCAGCAAGAGGGCAGCAGATGCAAGCACCAGAGTTGCCCAGAGATTTCCCGACTCTCGTGACACGGTGGAAAAGAGCGCAGCTGCGAAGGCCAGGACCAGGCCCACAATCGCCAGCAAGAAACGCACCCATACTTCGGGAATATCGAGGTGCAGGAAACGAGAGAGCCGCTGGAAAAGAGAAAGCCGCGAAGTGTCGGCCAGCTTCATCGACACGCGACCCCGTGACCCGCAGCCGCGATTCGTTCGAACGACATGTTCATCGCGTGCCTTCCGCGAGAAATTTAGTTACCACACGATTGAAGTCCTCGGGGACTTCTTCGTAGGGAAGATGGCCCACTCCGTCGAATGTTACCAGTTGGCAATCGCTGAATATCTGGTTCAACTGCGCGGCTGAAGCAGGATCTACCGCGGTGTCTGCCGTGCCCCAAATCAGCAGAGTTGGGATGCTTTTGATGCGCGGCAGCACTGATTCCAATTCTTCCAGATCATGGTTCCACGAACTCACTACACCCATTGGGTAATCGTAGGAACCTGGAATCCGCATGGGCCTGAGGTAGCCTTCAAGACTGTCCGCTGGAATGCGCTGCCGGTCGCCGAACATCCGATGATGATAGTACGCGTGCAGCATGGGCAGACGAGGTGCGAGAGCAACAAAGAGCGGCGCGATCAGAGGGTTACTAAGAAAAACCGTTAACCGCTTCCCGTGCGCAGACCAGGGATTGACGGGATCGACCAGAATCAAACGCCGAATGCGATCTGGCGCGATTGCGGCCGCCCTCATCGACACTGCTCCGCCGTGCGACGTGCCCAACAGATCACATGCCGGTAGACCGGTCGCGTCCATGAAACGCAGAAGACGTTCCGCGCTAGCTTTGAAAGAGTAGTCTAGTCCCGGCGGTCGATCGGAGAAGCCGGTTCCGAGCAGATCGATGGCGTAGACCGTCGCGTGCCGCGCCAGGGCGGGAATCGTGAAACGCCAGGAGAACGAGTATCCGAGCAGCCCGTGAACCAGCAATAAGGCCGGTCCCGAACCGGCCCGCAAGTAGCGCATGCGCGCACCGTCAAGCGCGACCCAACTTTCCTCGACGAAGAATTCCGGCTGGGGATTGATACGCGCATCCGACGGGCTTTCCAGGTCAATTTTCTGATCGCGATGAGACAACTTTTCCTCGTCTGCCGGCGTCTATCCTAACAGTATCGCCTCTGTCGCTTCTGTGTAGGGAGAGTTTCGGCTCTCCCTTATTTTTACTGCGGAAGCAGATTGTCCAATCAAGAAGGTGAGTTCTTTCTGGTTCCGCTTCAGGGCTTGGCCTGATCGTGGTTAGGAAGCTTCGGTGTCAGCTTCCGGATAAGAAATTCCTGCAGCAAATTGGTGACTGCCGTTCCCCCAATTCCAATGGCTGCATTTTCGAAAGTTAGTTCCGCACCATCGCGATCCTGGGGTGGATAGTAGAGATTGGAAATGCCGCCCGCAGCGAGGCTGCCCAGAATGTTGGAATAATTCGGCTGCCAGCGCCGATTATCGCCCTTGCAAATCACCGAATTCGCGATCGCGTATAAAGCCCGTGAGCTCATACTGCCGGATCCCTTGTAGAAATAGCGCGGATCCTGTTTCAGCAGCGAGGGCAGAATGGCGGAACCAATGAACGTGCCGGTCAGCGTGTCAGCGTAACCGGCTCCGAAGCGCTTCGCGTAACCCTGCGCGCCCTGTCCATATTCCCTGAAGTGATTTTGCGCTTGCTCCACTCCCGCTACCCCGCCGACAAATACAAGCGTGAAGGGATCCGTCACCGTCTTCCAGGCCAGCTTGAACTTTTGTTTGGAGTTCAGGGGAACTGCATTGGGGATGTAGCTGACATAGAAATTTGGCAGGACGCCAAGCACACGCTGCTTTTCTTCAATCTTGATCTGCTCTTCCGCCACCTCGACGGGACTGACCCCGACCTGCACCTCTGTGACATTACTCGCAACCGTCAAGACGATCGGGGGACGCGTATCGATTTCTCCCGAATGCAAGACGCCGGAGTAGGTCTGCGTCGCGAATCCTGCAGAAGTGATTGTGAGCTGGAAAGGCCCGGGAGCGACTCCGGCAAAAGAGAATTGCCCATCGGCTCCGGATACTACCTCGTGCTTGATCGATTGATCTTCACCGGTCAGTGTTACCCGAGCGCCGGCGATCACGGCTCCGCTTTGATCCATGACCGTTCCACTGATGCTTCCGGGCAATCGCTGAACGGGCGGCGGAGCACCGTTTGAGGCCGTCCCCGGGCGATCCGGATCAGCCGCGGGCGCAGCCTGTCCTAAGCAGAATGATGTCCAACCCAGAGTGACAAAGGCAAGAACTATGAGCCCACACTTGAATTGGAAGGTCATGAATTAACTTAACGTTATCCTCTCACGTAGTTCCCGTCCAAATCACGAAAGGTGATCCACTTCCGCGGCTGCGCGAGCCGAAATGGGAGCACCGGCGCGCCTCGCGGCAAGTTACAAACTAGTCTCGCTTGTGTGTCCCCGATCGTTTCTAATCCCGCCCATTGAAGTTGGATGCTTGATCTAGCCGGGTTACTGCATTCCAAAAAGATGGTCGAAACCCCTGCCTCTGTTCCGGCCAGACCCATGATTGTCGGACCTACGCAGGCTTGGTCAGACGCCCCAATGTGTAGGTATCCAGGAACTCGACCACGAGCGCCCAGGCATGTGCGGCGGCCACAGGGTTATAGCTGGGTCGCGCGTCACAGAAGAAGCCGTGATCGGCGTCAGAGATCTCGACGTTGACATAGTTCTTGCCCGCCTCTCGCAACGCCTCGGTGACAGCGCGAATCTGGTCGGGTCCAAGATGCTTATCGCGACCTCCCCAGAAAAGCAGTACGGGCGCACGCAGCTCGCCGACGCGATTCAGCAAGCCGGGATTATTCGCATTGGGCGCGATGCCGCCGCCGTAAAAGGAAACCGCGCAGGCCACCGGGACGGTCAATGCTGTCAGGACGGCGGCGCGACCGCCCATGCAGAAGCCGACCGCAGCGACCGGAAAATCCGCGCTGCCGCCATTCCCGGTGAGCCACGCGTATGTCGCCCGCAGATCCGCAGCCATTCCATCATCAGAAAGCGCGCGCACGTGGCCCCTCACCGAGGGAAAATCATCGTAGCGGCCTTCGAACCCCGGAGCCGTGCGATGAAATAGCTCTGGCGCGATGGCGAGAAATCCGAGCCGTGCAAATCTCTGCGTTACATCGCGAATGTGAGCGTTCACTCCGAAAGCTTCCTGGCAAACAATCACGCCGCGTGCGGCGGGAGCGGCTGGGTGCGCGACGTAGCCACGCATCGAGGTTCCATCGGCGACTGCCAGCGTGGCGTACTCGGTTTTGAGATCCGTCACTTAAGGCCTTTCCCAGCTTTCTTTAGTAGCTTCTTTAGGACGCGCATGCCTTTGTCCACCTGTTTTTCCTGGAGCAGGAATGGTGGAAGGAATCGCAAAACGGAGTCTTGGGTGCTGTTGAAGAGGACGCCCTCAGCCAGAGCTTGTTCGACGATGGGGCGAGCGGGAACGTCCAGTTGTAAGCCCTGAATCAGGCCGCGGCCGCGAACTTCGCGAACAACCGGATAGCGATCGGTCAGAGCTTTCAGTTGTTGCTGCAAATATCCCCCGACTTGGGTAACGTGCTGCAGCAAGTTCTCTTCTTCCACGATGGCCAGATACTCGAGCGCGACGCGGCAGGCCAACGGGCCCCCGCCGAAAGTGGTTCCGTGTTGCCCTGGAGAAATCGCTGATGCGAAGTCTTCCTTTACCAGAAAAGCTCCAAGCGGGATTCCAGCTGCAATGGGCTTGGCGATCGCGACGATATCCGGCGTGACGCCAAAAGTCTGGAACGCGAAGATGGTTCCAGTGCGGCCCAGGCCGCACTGGATCTCATCGAAAATCAACGCGGCGTGATGGCGATCGGCCACAGCGCGGCACTCTTTCAGAAAATCTGTCGAACACTCATAAATCCCGCCTTCCCCAAAGATGGGTTCGAGCACGATGGCGCAGGTGTTGTCGTTCACCGCGGCTCGCAGAGCTTCGACGTCGTTACGTGGGACAAACTTCACGTCTTCAAGCAGCGGTTCAAACCCTTTGCGGTATTTGTCCTGCCCGGTGACGGACATCGATCCGAAGCTGCGTCCGTGATAGGAGCCTTCGAGGGCGATCAGTTGGCTTTTGGCGGCGCCTCCGGAGCGGTGTCCGGCGAGGCGCGCTAGTTTGATGGAGCCTTCAATGGCCTCGGTGCCGCTGTTCGAAAAGAATGCGCGTTGCAAGCCGGAAAGACTGCAGAGTTTCTCCGCGAGACGTCCCTGATATTCGTTGTAGTAAAGATTCGAGAGGTGAATGGCGCGGGCCGCCTGTTCGCGGATGGTCTTGACGATTCGCGGATGGGCATGGCCGAGCGCATTCACTCCCAGGCCGGCGACGAAGTCGAGATATTTCTTGCCATCGAGATCGAAGAGGAAGACTCCCTTACCGCGCTCGAGGACAAGAGGGTAGCGGTTATAGGTCTGCAGAAGGAACTGTTTTTCGCGCTGGATAACTTCTTCGGTCGCAGTCATGGAAACCACGATTCTACCGGAATACGAATGGCAAGGTCGAAGAGTGGACAGCCTCGCGGTCTGGCAAGTTTGATTGCCACTACAATAGGCGTGTCGTCTCTGTCGAACCATGTCCTGCTGCAGAAATGGTTCGGCACAAATAGCAGATCCCCGTTCGGGACGGGGATCTGCCAGCCATTGTCAGCCGTGTTATGGCGTAATTTTGTAAATCACGCCGTTGCTTCCGCTTCCGCCGTCCATGGTGGCGCCGTAGATGTTGCCGGCACTGTCTTCGGCCAAACCTCCGCTGGCGTCCCATCCGTCATTTGCGCCGGTAAAACGATGCAGCACGGAATACTTTCCGGTGGAGGAGATTTCGTAAACGACTCCGCAACCAAGGCTGCAGGTTGAGTTGTCGGTTCCACCGTAGAACGTCGTGCCAAAGAAATTACCATTTGCATCCAACATGGAGCCCGATGGCTCTTCTCCGTTGGCCGCCTTGATTCCGAAAGTGTATAGAACTTTTTCTTTCTTCGCTGGGTTCACCGAGAAGGCAACTCCACAGCCGGAAGTGCCGAGAGCGCAGGTACTAGTATCGCCACCGAACTGGGTCACCCCATAAAATACGCCGCTTGAGTTAAGGCTCAGACCCCACCGCGGGGAAGTACCCTCGGCGCCTTCGGGGAACGTGTAAAGCGTCGAAAACTTGCCGGCCGGAGTGATTTTGAAGATCGTTCCCCCGTTTCCTGCCACGTAGCTGCCGCCGGTCTCGCCGTATACATTACCCGCTTGATCGGCGATCAAATCCTGGGGGAATCCTCCATCGGCTTTAGCGGTAAACCTGTGCAGGATCGTCTCCTTGCCGGCCAGGGTGACTTTGAAGACCACGCCACAGCCCAAGGTGCCATCGCAACCGGAGACGCCGCCGAAGCTAGCAGAGCCGTAGAGGTCACCGTTGACCAACACCAATCCAAGCTCAGCCTGCCCCTGGTTCTGAGAGCCGTCCTTGCCGCCCTTGAAGGCATGCAGCACTTTCAACTTTCCACCTTTCTCCAACTCGAACACGGTTCCGCAACTGCAGGTGGCATCGCCACCACTCGACGTAATTCCGTAGAAGTTGCCGGCGCTGTCGCTAATTAGGCGGCCGATGGGAATTCCGCCGTCGGATTGGCCAGTGAAACTGTAGAGAACGGTTTCTTCTCCCTTGGCATTCAGCTTAAACACAACGCCCCGGTTATAGGTTGGGCCGCCAAATTGGGTCGTACCGTAAAAGTTGCCCTCGGAGTCGGTGATGAGACCTCCATTGGGAGCGCTTCCGTCGTGAAAGTTGAAGGAGAAGACAGTTTTAAAAGTGCCGGCAAAAGAGCTGGCTGCGGTGAGAATTGCAACGATCAAAACCGAGAGTCGAAGTTTCATGGATATCCCTGGTGTCCTTTCCGAACCCGCGACAGTATATACCCGTTGCTGGGCTTGGCTTTTGGAGGAAACAAAACTTTACACAGCCCCGCCAACCGCTCCGTCAGATCGCGAATATGAGCGTTGACGCCAGTGTTGCCTAGTCGGTCTTGAGATCTATTTGTTAGTTCAATAAAGGCTCAGCGAGGATTGCAGCTAGGGGCTAATTTCGAACACGGTTCCGCCGACTGTGTAATAGCCTTGGTCGGCCCCGCCGTTGTTGGTTGTTCCATATACGTCCCCTGCGGCGTCCAGAATCACGCCGGTTGCCGGGAACGCACCGTCTTTGTAAGGACCGCTAAAGCTGTAAAGTACGCTTTCCGTCCAACCGCCGCCGGAGGGCGATAGCCGAAACATGGTGCCACAGCCTGAAATCCCAATGCCGCAACCGGGCGTTCCCCCTTCAGCGGTCGCGCCATCGAGGTTCCCCGTCGCATCAAAGGTGAGGGTGCCGACGGGATATTGCCCGTCTCCCTTGAAGGCACCAAAGTTGTACAGTACCGTTGCCGTCCAGTTACCGCCGGAGCTTGGGCTGAGCTCGTAGACCGCACCGCATCCGTAGGGGCAACCGTTACCGTTGCCTCCGGCTGCGGCGCCGTAGAGATTTCCATGAGAATCCAACGTGAGACCACCCTCGGGAGCAGTCAGACCAGGGAGGCCAGGGAAATTATAGATAACGGTCTCGGTCCAAACGCCTCCGGAACCAGGTGACAACTCAAAGACCGTCCCACAGCCGTCGCGGACAACGCAAGCACCATTACCACCTTGTATGGTTGTTCCAAATATATCTCCTGCCTGATCGACACCCAGCGCGCCGACCGGGTAGGCCCCGTCATTCGGGTAACCCATGAAGGTATGCAAGGTCGTTTCGGTCCAAGTGCCCTGCGATGCGAGCGACAGTTCGTATAAAACCCCGCAGCCAAAGGAGTATTCGGTTTGGCATTGCCCGCCGCCACCGTAATCCGTTACCCCGTAAAGGTTACCGGCAGCATCAAAAACGACGGCACCGCTGGGTTCATATCCATCCGCGTTGCCCGTGAAGCTGTAGATTACGCTTTCGGTCCAGGCGCCGCTGGCAGTAGGTTTGAGTTCAAAGACAGTGCCGCCGCCGGTGGTCCCACCCCAACTGGTTGTCCCATACAAGTTGCCGGCTGGGTCAAATATCAGGCTGGACGCGGGATACGTGCCGTCGCTGGTGCCGCATTTGAATTGGTGGAGGATGCGCTCTTTCCATCCGGCATGAGGCGACGGGGTCAGCTCGTACACGATGCCACATCCGCCTCCATCCGATGAGGCTCCCTGGGGCATGGTGCCATAGAGATTGCCGGAGGCGTCGACGACCAAGCCGGAAGGTGGGCCACTGCCATCGCCGAGTCCAAAACGGTCAATGACGTCGAATTTCCAATGTCCGCCCGAGGCAGGCGCTAATTCGAATACTGTCCCACAACCGGGTATGTTGGAATTAACATCGCAAAGTGGGTCCCCGCCGACGCCCGTTGCACCGTAGAGGTTGCCGTGGCGATCGAAGATTATGCCAGCAGGCCCTGCGCCATCGCGGTTTCCTTTGAATGTGTAGAGAACGCTAACCTGCCACTCGCCGTCCTTCTTATGCGTCAGTTCAAAGGCAGTTCCGCAGCCAGAGTAGTTGCAGGCGTTGACCTCGCCTCCGCTCCCATTGGTGCCATATAGATTGCCGCTTTCGTCGAAGGTCAACGCTCCGAGGGCGTAAGAGCCCTCCGTGGCAGTGAATGTGGCGATAACGGTCATCTTCCAGTTTTCCTTTCGCACCAACTCCAGTACCTGGTTCATAGTACCGACGTAAAGATTGCCGGCCTGATCGAAGACCGGAATCCCAGTCGACGAGCAACCGGCGCATAACGAATTCTCAGTCCACTTACCGTCTCGACCGCGTGTCAGTTGGAAAATGCCGGCGCCGGTCCCGTAGAGCTTACCTACTGCGTCGATAGCCAAATTGCCGGGATGCTCTGCAGCGAAAGTGTAGATGGTCTTCGCCGTCCAGCCCTTGGAAGAGCGGGCCAGTTCGAAAACTGCGCCGTTAACCAAGTCGACGCCGCTGGTGGTGCCATAGAAATTTCCGGCGGCATCGACCACGACGGCACTGCTTGGGTAGGCCCCATCATTCTTTCCCTTGAAACGGTAAATGGTCATGTAGCTGAATCTGTCACCTCCGACCGGCGCGAGCTCGAAAACGGTACCGCACTGGCAGGCTTGCTCGCCGCCAAGATAAGTGGTGCCGTACAGGTTTCCTGAGGTATCGAAGGTCAGACCGCCGTTTGGCGACCAGCCGTCCTTGGTGCCACCCTCAGTAGAAATGGGTCCTTCGAAGCTGTGTAGAATCGTTTCGACCCACTTTCCATTTGGTTTTCGCGTCAAGCGGAAAACCGCACCGTAACCGTGGTCGCCACCATTGAAAGCTGTGCCGTAGAGGTTTCCTGCGGCGTCCACAATCAGATTTCCTATTGGACTGGCTCCGTGTGGATAGGTGATGAGGTTGTGGATTACCTTTTCGGTTGCGGCTGCGTTGGTTGCGAATACCAGGGCGAGCACGGTTAGCGCGAGAATTGAATAGCGTGTCGGGGACAGTCTCTTTGGCCGCATGATGGTTGACCTCTTTTGGAGAGAGTGTGACGCGGGGGCCGATCTTGCGGTAGAAACTATATCATTAGGAGCGCATCAGTTTGTCCACGCTTTGGCTTGGGTGGTCGGGCAGTCAGGACATCACCAACGCGATGCAGTGACATAGTTCGACGATTTCTCAGCAGCATGCAAGGCCGTGGCCCAGCGATGCGCTGCTGCGCGATTGGTGCGGAAGCGGACAGGAGTGTCCGCGCCACACGAGTGCGCGTCAACCCACTCAAGATAAAGCCATCGCGGCCATAGGGTTACAAAATCCCACATCGAGTATTCCAAAAAGCATACACCCCCTATGGCCCGGCCTCTATAATATTGGAAGCTGTTGTAGGCAGGTGCTTTAAAGGCGGCTGTATGGCTCCACTGATGGCAGTGAAAGTGCAGAGCGAGCAGCAAGGTGTTTTGTCCCTGCGGGCGGCGGAGCCTGTGCGGCGCATGAACAGGGATTTTCAAATTCGATTTACGGCCATTCTGCTGGCCTTGCTAACCACCGCTGCCGTGGTTTACGCCGGTTACAACTTTCAGGCTGAAAATCAATTCCAGGTTCCAGACGACGGAGTGTGGTGGGTCGAGCATCAAGGCCGGCTTACCGCGGATCGAGTCGAGATTGGCGGAGCGGGTACTCGCGCCGGCGTCAAGGTCGGGGATCAGCTTACCGCCATCGACCAAAACGCGGTAAATACTACAGCCGCCAGAACCCGTGAGCTGTACCGCGTGGGAGCGTGGTCAAAGACCACCTACTCTCTGGTACGGAAATCGGTCCCGGTGGACGTGGTGCTGATTCCGGTTCCGGCGGAGCGGTCGCAATACAACTGGTTGCGTCTGATTGGCCTGATCTATCTTGGGATCGGGCTCTACGTATTACTGCGGCGCTGGACCGCGCCAGGCTCAACCCAGTTTTACATCTTCTGTTTGGTTTCGTTCATTTCCTACTCGTTCCACTACACCGGGAAATTTAACGGGTTTGACTGGACGATTTACTGGGGCAACGTCGTCGCTGGTCTGCTCCAGGCGGCTCTGTTTCTGCATTTTGTGCTGACCTTTCCGGAACGGCATTGGTTCGTCCGCAGGCATCGCTGGGTAATCTTTGCTATTTACGTTCCAGGGCTGCTGCTGTTGAGCGTCCACATTCTGGCAGTGCGGTTCCTGAAAGCCACCGAGGTGCTGCGCTGGAACCTGGATCGCTTGGAAATGGGTTGTCAGGCGCTGTTCTTTGTCGCTGCGGCAGGAGTGCTGCTCTACAACTACCGCCGGGCAAGCACGCCGATCCTTCGGCAACAGTTGAAGTGGGTGACTCGGGGTACGATTCTCGCCATCACGCCCTTCACCCTGTTCTATGTGGTTCCCTATCTGACCGGAACCTTGCCCACGGCGGCGATGAAAATCTCCGTGTTGTCGCTGGGAATCCTGCCGCTTACTTTCGGCTATGCCATCTTCCGCTACCGCTTGATGGACGTGGATCTGATTTTCAAGCGCGGCATGGTGTACACGCTGGCTGCGGGCGCGATTGCGGGCGCATATTTTGCCGTGGTAGCGGGCGTGGCCGAGCTTGTCCATCTGCAGATACCCAGTTCCGGACCGCTGGGGCTGGTGCTGGCCATTGTAGTGACGGCGCTGCTGTTTGATCCGGTGCGGAAATGGATCCAGGGACGTATCGACCAGGTCTTCTATCGCACGGGCTACGATTACCGGAAAACCTTGATCGAGTTTGGCCGGGAACTGAGTTCTGAAACCGATCTGGATAAAATGCTGAGTGCCGTGGTGGATCGATTATCGCGGACGCTGCTGGTGGACCGCATGGCCGTCTTCGTTTCCGTTTCCGACGGGGAAACCTCTCAGCAATTCGTCGTTGCCAAGTCGTTTGGCATGACGCAGACCAGTGGCTTGGATTTGAGCTTCCTGGGCACTCCGCGGCCTGAGGACGCGGTCGGCCATTTGTTCTTCGACAACACTCACCAGGTTCCGCGGGAGGCGGTGAATGCGCAGCAGGCCATCGCCAAGCTTGATCTGAACTATTACATTCCCTGCCGCGCCCAGAAACACACCATCGCTGTGCTGGGCTTGGGCAAGACCGTGGAAGGGGATTTTCTGACCAGCGAAGACGTGGAGTTGCTGGAGACGTTGGCGGGCTACCTGGGAATCGCCGTTCAGAACGCCCGTCTGTATGCTTCGCTGCAGCAAAAAGTTGCAGAGTACGAGCGCCTCAAAGACTTCAACGAAAATATCGTGGAGTCGATCAACGTGGGCGTGCTGGCGGTCGACCTGGCGGACCGGATCGAGTCCTGGAACTCGCAAATGGAAGTGATGTACGCGTTACCTCGATGGCAGGCTCTGACCAGATCTCTTGGCGATGTTTTCCCACCGGCATTTGTGGAAGAGTTCTATCGAGTCCGACGGAATCCTGGCATCCACAACCTGTACAAATTCCGCCTGGGGACGCCGACCGGAGAGAGCCGGGTGGTCAACGTCGCCATCGCGCCTCTGGTCACGAAAGACTTCAGCGTAATTGGCCGCCTGATCATCATGGACGACATTACTGAGCGAGTTGAGCTGGAAGCGCAGCTTTCGCAAGCCGACAAGCTCTCATCCATTGGGCTATTGGCTGCGGGCGTGGCGCACGAGGTGAATACGCCTCTCGCGGTCATTTCCTCTTACGCGCAGATGTTGTCGAAACAAGTTCAGGGTGATCCGCAGAAGGGCGCGCTTTTGGAAAAGATCACGCGCCAGACTTTCCGCGCATCCGAAATCGTTAACAATCTGCTTAATTTTTCACGCACCAGCGGCACTGAGTTCACCGCAATCGATATCAACAAAATCATCTCGGATACGCTCGCGCTTCTCGAGCACCAGTTCAAAGTCACAAAAATCAAAGTCCAGGACGAGCGGACTTCGCAGATCCCTTTGATCACCGGGAATGCAGGACGGTTGCAGCAGGTATTCCTGAACTTATTCCTGAATGCAAAAGACGCGATGAGCAACGGCGGTACGCTGCGCATCACCACGACCAATGGCGACAGCGTCGGTGTGATGGTCTCGGACACGGGCTCCGGCATTGCGCAGGAACACATCCACCGGATTTACGATCCATTCTTCACGACCAAGACAGCGCCGAGAGAAGGCCAGGCGCGGGGGACGGGACTGGGATTATCGGTGACTTACGGAATCATTCAAGAGCACGCCGGGAAGATTCGAGTGGAGAGCCGCTCCGGCGAAGGCACGACTTTCTACCTCGATTTCCCATTGACTAAGAAGGCAGTAAATGTCTGAAGCAGCGGTGATCGTGCGACACAACTCGGGGGAAGCATCTTTGCCGACGGCGGGCTCAGTGTTGATCATCGACGATGAGGCCGCGATCCGTGAATCGCTGGAGACTCTGCTGGAGCTCGAAGGCTACGGAGTGGAATCGGCCGCAAGCGGCGAAGAAGGGTTGACCCGCATAGGCGAACGAAGCTTCGATCTGGTCCTGCTCGACCTGGCGCTGCCCGATCGTAACGGCATGGACCTTTTAGCTGAGATCCGCCTGCAGGATCCGGGGCTCTCGATCATTATGGTCACCGCCTACGGAACGGTGGAAAATGCCGTAAAGGCAATGCAGGCGGGAGCCGCAAATTTCATTCAGAAGCCATGGGATAACGAAAAGTTGCTGGCTGATGTGCGGGCTGCGGTTGCACGCCATCGCGCGGAAGAAGAAAACGTTCAACTAAAGCGCGCGCTCAAGCAGCGCTACAACTTTGAAAACATCGTGGGCAAGAGCGAGCCCATGCTGAAGATCTTCGACCTCGTAGCCCAGGTCGCGCCTAGCCGCTCCACGGTGCTGCTGCAAGGAGAAAGCGGAACCGGCAAAGAACTCATCGCCAAGGCTATCCACCTGAACTCGCCCCGCCGCGAGCGTCCTTTCGTTCCGGTCAATACGGGCTCGATGCCTCCCGATCTACTGGAGTCCATCCTGTTCGGGCACGTGAAAGGCGCGTTCACCAGCGCGGTGGCTTCCAAGAAAGGCTTATTTGAAATTGCCGACCGAGGGACGCTGTTCCTCGACGAAATCGGCACCATGAGCCTGGACACGCAAAGCAAGATTCTGCGTGTGCTCCAGGACAAAAAGTTCATGCATCTGGGCGGGATACACGAACTTCAGGTCGACGTGCGGATTATCGCCGCCACCAATGTGGATTTGAAACAGCAGGTTCGAGAAGGAAAGTTTCGAGAGGATCTTTTTTACCGGCTGAACGTCATTACGATCGATCTGCCGCCGCTTCGCCAACGCAAGGAGGATATTCCGCTGCTGGCGGGGTTCTTCCTCAATCGATATTCCGAGGAAAATGAGCGCCCGACGCGGCGCATCACTCCGGAAGCGTTACGACCGCTGTTGGCATATTCCTGGCCCGGGAATGTGCGCGAACTCGAAAACGTGATCGAACGTGCCGTCGTGCTCTCCGCCGGGGTGGAAGTTGGTCCTGAACTTCTTCCCGACCAGATTGCGGGCCGGGCAAGCGCGTTTTCAGCACTGGAGCGCCGCACCGATGCGTCGCTGTTTGACATTATGGAAGATTGCGAGCGGCAGATCATCGTCGAGATGCTGGAAAAGTGTAACTGGAACCAGACCGACGCTGCCGAGCGTTTCCACGTCCCCCTTTCTACTCTGAACCAGAAAATCAAACGCCTGAACATCGATATCAAGAAAAAGACCAAAGAATAATTGTGGACGCCGGGCGTCCCCGGCCGTCCTCCATTGATTCGCTGACGGCTGAGCTGAAAGCTTTCTTCGCCTCTGCTATAGTTCGAGAATCGCGGCCACACGATTCCTGAATCGCATGGAACTGATCTCTCCTACGGAATTCGCCAAAGAAACTGTCCAGATCGTGGAGGATTACTCCCTTCTGGCTGGACAATCCATCGCCAACCTGTTCCGCCATCCGCGCTATTTTGCCGACATGTTGCAGCAGGCCGACCTTATTGGCGTGGGATCGCTGCCCATCGTCGTCTTGACTGGATTCTTCACCGGGGCGGTTTTGGCTTTGAACAGTTCTACGACGCTGCAACGATTTGGCTCGCTTTCCCTGCTCGGCCAATTGGTTTCGGTTGGCATGGTTCGAGAGTTAGGTCCGGTGTTGACCGGTCTAATGGTGGCCGGGAGAAATTCATCGGGAATGGCGAGTGAACTGGGCTCGATGGTCGTAACCGAGCAAATCGATGCCATGCGCGCTCTCGGCACCGACCCGGCGAAGAAACTGATCACTCCGCGCGTGGTCTCGACCGTCTTCATGCTCTTCTTCCTTACCATTATTTCTGACCTCTTGGGACTGTTCGGAGGCGGCGCCGTTGCCCGTGCATTGCTCGGGATGGACTGGCATCAGTATTGGAGCACGGCCTGGCAGGCCCTGGCTTTTCAAGACGTTTTCATGGGCCTGGTCAAGCCTTTGCTCTTCGGGTTTATTATTTCCACCGTGGGTTGTTATTACGGGATCTCGGCTCGGGGCGGAACACAGGGTGTCGGCAGAGCTACCACCCAGGCCGTGGTTGCGTCTTCGGTCTTTATCCTGCTAGTGGATTTCTTCGCGACCAAGTTCCTGATGGCGATCTTTGGTTACCACTGAATCATGGCTGCACCTCCCTCAGCGATCGTAGAGCGTGTTCCCTCCGAGCCGCAGTCTGCGGGCAAGGTCATCGTTTTCGAAAACGTTTCAATCGCGTTTGAAAGCAAGCCCGTGCTCGACGGGATCTCTTTTTGCCTGCCTAAAGGTGAGAGCAAGGCAATTTTTGGGGTCGCTGGTTCGGGTAAGAGCACAATTCTTAAGCTGGCGCTCGGTTTGTTGAAACCGGACAGCGGACACATCTATGTTCTCGGCGAAGATGTGACTCAGATGTCTGAAGACGCCTTATTCGAAATCAGGCGGAAGGTTGGCATTGTCTTCCAGGAGAGCGCGCTTTTCGATTCGCTCACAGTGCGCGAAAACGTTGCCTTTCGCTTGCTCGAGGAAGGCGACATTTCCGACGATGAAGTTGAAAAGCGGGTGCGGGAGGCCTTGAGCTTCGTGGAACTCGAAAACACCGTGGACAAGTTTCCCGCGGAGCTTTCGGGAGGTATGCGGCGGCGGGTCGCGATTGCGCGCGCCATTATCACCCAACCAGAGGTTCTGCTCTATGATTCGCCCACAGGTGGTCTTGATCCGGTCACCTCTACAACCATCATCCAATTAATCGTGAAACAGCGAGACGTGTACAAAACCAGCTCCCTGTTGGTCACCCATCGGCTACAAGATGCTTTCATTATGGCAACGCACTACTTCGATCGTAAGGCGAATGAAATGCGGCCGCTACCGCCGGGAACACGCAGCGAAGTGCCCATGGCATTTCTCATCCTCCGTGACGGCAAAGTGATTTTCGATGGGGATGCGCACGAGCTAGCGCAGTCGAAGGACGAATACATCCGGGAATATATTTCGTAGAGGCGCCGTCTAGTAAGCTAGGTTTTCGTGATTCGAAGATGCCTGAGGGCGACGCCGCGACGCCACCACCACAAAACCGGCTTAGGAAGCCCTTATGAACCAGATCTCGCGAAGAAATTTTCTCGAAATGTCCGCTCTGGGATTGGCCGCGGCGGCAGTTCCTGATGTCGTCCCGCCAGCGTCCGCCGAAGAAGCAAAGCCTGCCTCAGCCAGCGAGATGTTGAATAGCCCGGAGATTTCCATTTGGGTTACATCCGGCGAGGAACGTTTTGCTGTCGCTCCGCGAGCGACGTGGCGTCCTGCGACGGGCACACCTGCAAACGATCAACTCCAGCTGAATCCCACCATAAAGTTCCAGGAGATTTTGGGATTTGGTGGCGCCTTTACGGATGCCGCCTGCTATATGTTCAATCAACTTGCCCCTCCAGCGCGGGAGAAACTCTTGCATGAACTGTTTCATCCCTCAGAAATGGGGCTGAACACAGGACGTGTCTGCGTGGGATCGAGCGATTACTCGACCAAGGTTTACAGCTACGACGACGGCGAAACAGATCCGGAGCTAACGCGATTCTCCATCGATCATGATCGCGAATACATTCTTCCGATGCTGCGCCACGCCCGGCAGGTGAATCCAGATTTGTTCCTCTTTTCGACTCCCTGGAGCCCGCCCGGATGGATGAAGTTCAACAACTCCATGCTGGGCGGATCCATGCGCAAACATTACTTCCCGGTTTACGCGAAATATTACCTGAAGTTTCTGCAAGCGTACGCCGCTGAAGGTGTGCCCATACAGGCGCTAACATCGCAGAACGAAGTGGATACCGATCAGGATGGCAGAATGCCCGCCTGCCTTTGGGGTCAGGAGTACGAAATTGAATTCGTGCGCGACCATTTAGGTCCACTCCTGGAAAGCAGCGGGCAACAAACCAAGATCTGGATTTTGGATCATAACTACAATCTGTGGGGACGCGTGCTGGATTCACTAGAGGACGAAAAGCTTCGCAAATACGTCAACGCGGTTGCCTGGCACGGCTACTACGGCTCTCCTGACATGATGAGTAAGGTCCACGACGTTTATCCGGACGTAGAAATGCATTGGACGGAAGGTGGCCCGGATTACACGAATCCAGATTATCTGACGGATTGGTGTAAATGGGCGGCAACCTACAGCACGGTTCTGCGGAACTGGTGTCGCTCTATTACCGCATGGAACCTGGCTCTCGATGAGCATGGACGGCCAAATGTCGGTCCGTTTCCCTGCGGCGGCGTAGTCACTATCGATGCACAAAGCAGAGAAATCACTCGTAGCGGACAATACTGGGCGTTCGCTCACTACTCGCGTGTTGTCCGTCGCGGAGCTCGCCGCTTTGACTCCCAGAGTTCAACCGCTGATCTTCGGCACGTTGCGCTTGAAAATCCCGACGGCCAGCAGGTGCTGATTCTCACCAATACAGGACTCGCCAAAACGATCGACCTGAGGCTCGCGGATATGGCGGCTTCGGTTCCTTTGAAGGAAAATTCCGTAACCACTTTGGCTTGGAGGTAGTTCACTCGGACAACAGTGCGAGCGAACCAAGACAAGAACTGCCGCGGCAATTTGGCAATCGGGTAATTTGAAAAACTCGATGTCAGCCGTCCATCGACCCGAAACAGCAATTTCTCAATTACCCGATACATATTGCCAAATGATCTTTCGCTAGCTGGCCTTCGCCGCTTTCGCCATCGCCTCGCGGCGCGACGCTACCTGACCCTCTACGTACTTCAACCAATCGCGTCCCTGCTTCGAACTGTTAATCACCTTCTCTATGTTCGCAAACATGCGCGGGTTGTTCATCTTTTTGCGCAGTTCCGCAAGAAATGGCTTTACTTTGGCAAAAATGAAAAACATCTCGCCGCCAAAACTGGGATCCAGCACGAGTTCCTGGTTAACTGTTCCCGCGAGGGTGAGCGAAGCGACCATGCTCCAGTATCCCCCGACTTGTCGGAGCCAGTTATTTTCCTGGCTACCCAAGGCCATTGCAATTTTCGTGAAATCGTCGATGCTTTCGGGCCAGAAAGTTACCAGCCACCAGTTGCGGGCTTTACGCAATTCGGCTTCGCGACGCAAGTCATAAAGCTTGAGGATCAGTTCAGCGTCTGCAGCAGTAGGCTTCTTCGCCATGAAAAACCTCCAAGAGAATTTGGAATGGATGACAGGGAACCCCATCATTTTACTACTGCAAGAGATGCGGACATCCGCGAAACGGTGCAGCTTCTTAGAAAAGGACGGAGGCGAAGCAACGGGCCTCTTTAGCAGGACTTCAATTCGACCCCACGGCAGCGGCCTCGACCGGCACCGCTCGTTCGTACTCACACTCTTTATTTGGGCACGCAATAACGGGGCCAGATTTCAGGAATTTCTCGACCAAATACTCATTCCCGCAGCTTGGGCATTTCTCGGGAATCGGCTTGTGGGCAGAAGTGAACTTGCACTTGGGATAATTTCCACAGCCGTAAAAAGTATTTCCCTTGCGCGCCCGCTTCTCGACCAGATCGCCTTCGTTGCACAGCGGGCACTTTACTCCGATAAAATTCTGCTTCACGTACTTGCACTCAGGATATCCGCTGCACGTCGTGAACTCCCCGTAGCGCCCGTGGCGAATCATCATATTGCGTCCGCACTTCGGGCAGACTTCGTCGAGCGGGATGTCGGGAACTTTTTTGCCCTGATCAAGGCGTCGCGTGGTTTTGCAATCAGGATATCCCGTGCACGCCATGAACTGGCCAAAGCGTCCGCGCTTCAGCACCATTACCCGGCCGCAGTTCTCGCAATATTCTTCCTGGGTCGTTTCCTGTATATCGGCGGAATCCAGGTCGGGCAGGTTGATGGGATTCTCTTTCGTGAAAGTGCAGCTGTTCGGATCTTCTTTATCGTAAGAACTGCACGCATAGAACGAACCATGCTTGCCCCATTTGATCACCAGCGGAGAACCGCAGCGTTCGCACTTCTCGTCTGTGGGCTTCTCCATCCGCTTGATGTTCTCCATGTGCTTGGAGGCGTAGCGGAGATCTTTCTCGAATTTCTTGTAGAAGTCGCCCAGTGCGTGGGTCCACGTTTCCTTGCCTTCTTCGATCTCGTCCAGTTCTTCTTCGAGACGGGCGGTGTACTGGATATCGAAGATGTCAGGAAAGTTTTCCACCAGCAGGTCGGTTACGACCAGGCCGATTTCCGTGGGCGTAAACTTGCCGCCGAGTTTTTGCACGTATTGCCGCTCTTGAATGGTGCTCAGAATTGCCGAGTAAGTTGAAGGTCGGCCGATGCCTCGCTCTTCCAGTTCCTTCACCAGCGAAGCTTCGTTGTAACGCGGCGGAGGCTCGGTGAAGTGTTGCTCCGGCTTCAGCGCCTTGAGCGTTAGTCTTTGGCCAGGATCGAGCGCCGGCAGCTTGTGCTTCAGTTCTTCGTCTTCTTCGTCCTTGCCTTCTTTGGATTCTTTGTAAATCTTCAGGAAGCCATCGAATTTCTCCACCGATCCCGTCACGCGGAACCAAAATGTGTCTGTCGCACCCTTTGCATCGATGTCAATAGTTGTTTGATCGAAAACTGCCGGTGTCATTTGGGAGGCAACGAAGCGCTGCCAGATCAGCGTGTAAACTTTGAATTCGTCTTCCTTCAAATACTGCTTGATCTGATCGGGATGGCGCATGGCCGAACTCGGACGGATCGCTTCGTGAGCACCCTGGGCAGCTTTCTTCTCTTTATAAACGTTGGGCGCTTCCGGAAGATATGGATCGCCGTACTGCGACTTGATGTATTCGCGGACTTCGCTGAGCGCTTCATTCGAAACCCGCACCGAATCGGTACGCATGTATGTGATCAGGCCGACCAGGCCTTCCTCGCCCAGTTCCACGCCCTCATAGAGCCGCTGCGCGATCATCATGGTGCGCTTTACGCTGAAGCGGAGCTTGCGTGAGGAATCCTGTTGTAGTTTGCTGGTGGTGAACGGTGGAGTCGCGTTGCGCCGGCGCTCTTTGCGGTCAACCGTTCGGACGATCCAGTCGGCATTTTCCAGAGCGGCGCGGATCTTTTCGGCATCCTCGCCGTTGGTGACTTCAATCTTCTCTTCGCCCTTGCCTAGAAAACGCGCGTCGAATGCCGGGGGTTTCGGGCCTGCGAGATTGGCGTCGATGGTCCAGTATTCTTTCTTTTCAAACGCCTTGATTTCGCGCTCGCGCTCGACGATAAGGCGCAACGCAACTGTCTGCACCCGTCCGGCGGACAGACCTCGCCGGACCTTGTCCCAGAGCAAGGGCGAAACCTGATAGCCAACAAGGCGGTCAAGAACGCGGCGGGCCTGCTGCGCGTCCACGAGATTCTGGTCAATGTCTCGAGGGTGCTCGAAAGCCTCGCGGACTGCACGCTGCGTGATCTCATTAAAAGTAACGCGGCGTATGCGCTCAGGCTCCGGTTCAGCACCCTTCTTGGTTTTCTTCTTTTTCTTTTTGCCTTTTGGGTCGTCGCTCAGTTCCTCCGCCAAATGAGCCGCGATGGCTTCGCCTTCACGATCCGGATCGGGCGCGAGGTAGATCGTATCCATCCCCAGCGCGAGCTTCTTCAGCCGGGCGACCACTTTCTCTTTGCCGGGAATGACGACGTATTCCGTGTCGAAATCATTCTCGACGTCGACCCCGAGAGTACTCTTGGGCAGATCCTTTACATGTCCGAGCGAAGCCTCCACAGTGAAGCCCTTGCCCAGATATTTCTGGATGGTCTTCGCCTTGGCGGGCGACTCGACGATCACTAAACCTTTAGTCAATGTGTCCTCAGTCGATTCATATGCTTTTTGTGAAGCTAGCACGAACTAGAAGAAATCAACAAGTTACGAGCTAGAAAGCCTTCACAAAATTCTTGCCTGGTAGCTGCTTCACCTTCCCCGCGAGCTCCAGCTCGAACAGCGCTGCGAATATCTCGGAAGAGGACAACGCCGGCTCCAGCCGTTCGACAATTTCATCAATGTGCGTGGCTTCGTCGGCCTTGAGAAGCGCGAAAATCTTCTTTTCGTGCGGTAACAGCTCCGTTTCCCCGAATAGAGATGCGGTTTGCTCCGTCTGCGATTCATGGCCGCCCTCGGGCTGGAGCGTAAGTCGCACGTCCGTCGGGAGTTCCTCCCAGACGTCCTCCCACGTCGCAACCAGCTTCGCGCCTTGTTTGATCAGCGTGTTCGGGGTCCACGAGCCTTTGTTGGTGACGTTGCCCGGCACAGCGAAAACTTCGCGATTCTGCTCCAATGCACAGCGGGCGGTAATGCGCGTACCGCTATACTCGGCGGCTTCCACTACTAGAACACCCAGAGAAATCCCACTGATGATGCGATTACGGATTGGAAAGTTCTGTGGCGCGGGAAATGTACCTATGGGGAATTCAGAGATGACGGCACCGCCCAAAGCCAGAATTTGTTCCGCCAGCTTCTTGTTCTCCTTCGGATATACCTCATCGACGCCCGTGCCCCACACTGCTACGGTTTTACCTTTTGCCGCAATCGCGCCGCGATGCCCGGCTGTATCGATGCCCCGCGCCATGCCGCTGAAAATTACCAGACCACGCGCCGCCAGATCACAAGCCAGCCTCTCGGACATGCCTGATCCATAGGGCGTGGGATGACGGGTGCCGACCAGCGCAATTCCAGGCTGTGAAATCACCGCGTCACTGCCACGCACATAGAGAATGAGCGGCGGATCATAAATTTGTTTCAACTGCGCCGGGTATCTGGGGTCGTCTAAAGAGACGATTTGCGCACCGGCAGCGGCGGTCTTCCCCAGTTCGTCCTGCGCCAACTCCATGGAACGGCCGGTGCCAAGCGATTGCGCGGAAACTGCGCGCAGGCCAGCCGCTTCCAGTTCGGTCAGCGAAGCCCGGAAGAGCGCTTGTACGCCACCGAAAAACTCAATCACTCGGCGCGCTTTCGTAGGCCCTAATCCGGGCGTAAGAGCCAAAGCCAGCCACTGCATTGACGTTTCGCTGGTCTTGCAAACCGAAACGGCCGCGTCCGACACTGCACCCTCCGGGAGTCTCACGGGCATCTATACACGCCGGCAAACCAGTGTCAAGGTAAGATGAACATTGGTTTTGTTAGAATTGATTAGTCCCCTGATGAAACGCCTTCGGATTTCCGCCATCTCCTACCTTAATACTGCGCCCCTGATGTGGGATTTCGAGCACGGACAGGCCGCCGCTGATTTCGATATTTCCTACACCTTGCCCTCGCAGTGCGCCGCTAGTTTGCGCGAAGGTTCGGCGGATATCGGCATCATTCCCGCCGCGGCTTACGCCAGCATTCCCGATCTCGCAATTCTTCCGGGCGTAGCCATCGCATCACGCCGCGCGGTTCGTTCCATCCTGCTGGTCAGCAAAGTTCCGCTGGAGAAGATTCAGCGCGTCGCGCTGGATACCTCGTCCATGACTTCGGTCGCGCTCACCAAAGTTCTGTTTGAGAAATGGTGGGGCGGCGGCCGAACATTTGTCGCAATGCCCCCAGACATCGAACAAATGTTGCAGACGCACGATGCTGGCCTGGTGATTGGAGATCCCGCGTTGCGCATTCATCGCTCGCGCTACATCACCTATGATCTCGCCGAGGAATGGATACGCCTGACAGGCAAGCCGTTTGTCTTCGCCTTCTGGGCAGTACGACAGGCAGCCTTGAAGAACGCGCCTCGAGATTTGGACCTTGCCGCGATATTTCAGGAATCACGCGACCACGGTTTGCTGCCGGAGAGTCTCGATTGCACAGCCAGCGAGTGGGCGCCACGCTTAGGCTTGAGCCAGGAAAACGTTAAAAGCTATCTGACCGAGAACATTCATTACTTCCTCGACCCAGCTTGCCTTCATGGCATGGAGCTCTTCTTCAAATATGCCCAGGAGTGTGGAGCGCTCCCATCCGCGCCGCCATTGTTCTTTCTAGACGCCGCGAAGGCGGCAGTGACTTAGTCTTTTCGCTGTCTTGCTACTCCGCACTGTAAACTACATCTCACCACAATCGAATGCTTCCTCATGTCCAGTTGTTGCTCGCGGTTTCCACTTGGGTACGACTCCGGCGGCTCGGCGGGGTAGGCCTGGTGTTGCTGGGTATCGCGGACAACTCCGTTATCCCGCTGACCGGCAGCATGGACGTGCTGACCATTTGGCTGTCCGCTCGTCACCGTGAACCCTGGCCCTACTACGCGCTTATGGCAACCGTTGGCGCAGTGCTTGGCGGTTACATCACTTACGCTTTGGCTCGAAAGGGCGGCAAGGAAGCGATGGAGCGCAGGCTCTCGAAAAGACGAGCCGCGAAAGTCTACAAGAGATTCGAAAAATGGGGATTCGGCGGGATTGCGATTCCGGCCATTCTGCCTCCGCCATTTCCTTTTTTCCCTTTCCTGCTCGCCGCCGGTGCAATGCAGTATTCGCGAAAGAAGTTTTTGGCTGCCCTAGTGCTCGGCCGTGGAGTTCGCTATTCGATAGTTGCTTACCTCGGGGTGCGCTATGGCAATCACATCGTGCGCTTCTTTGCCCGCTACAATAAAGAGGCTCTAGCCATCCTCATCGGCTTCGCGGTGGTAGGCGGAATTATTACGCTGATCCAGTATCTTCGCTATAGAAAGAACTGAAGAACCGTTGGAGCTCTGCTCGATGCTGCGTTAGATTTGGACCAACCGCCATGCCTCCGCTAGAATTGTCATAGTCGTATCTGATCCCATGTCCCTGACCAAGCAGCAAGCTCTCGACCTTTTTCATTCCGATGATTTGATTGGCATCGGCATGGAAGCCAATTCCTTGCGCCGCAAGCTTCATCCCGAAGGCGTGGCCACCTATATTATTGATCGCAACATTAATTACACCAACTACTGCACTGAATACTGCACCTTCTGCGCCTTCTATCGCCCGTTGAAAGGGCCCAAAGCAAAAGAGGGATACATCCTCGATTTCGAAACCATTTACGAAAAGATTCGTGAGACTGTCGAGCTCGGCGGAACTGGAGTGTTGATGCAGGGTGGTCTGCATCCCGACCTGAAAATTGACTGGCATGAGCAGATGTTGCGCGGCATCAAGCTGCGCTTCCCGAAAATTCATCTGCACTGCTACTCGGCTTCCGAGATCATTGCAATCGCGGAATACAGCGAACTGAGCATCCGCGACACCATTGCGCGCCTTAGAGACGCAGGCCTGGATTCAATCCCCGGCGGGGGCGCGGAGATTCTCGACGACGAAGTCCGCTACAAGATCGCGCGCCTGAAATGCCTGACCGACGATTGGCTCAACGTCCATCGCACCGCGCACCAGTTGGGAATGAGAACGACCGCGACCATGATGTTCGGCGTGGGCGAGAACTATGAGAACCGCGTGAATCACTTTCAGCGGCTCTACGAATTGCAGGAAGAAACCGGCGGCTTCACTGCATTTATTCCCTGGAGTTTTCAGCCAAAGCACACGGCCCTGGGCGGTCGCCACTGGGACGAAGCCACTGCAGTTGAATATTTGAAAGTGCTGGCAATCTCCCGGCTCTACCTCTCGAATTTCCTGAATGTGCAATCCAGTTGGGTGACCCAGGGACTGAAAGTCTGCCAACTCGGCCTGCAATTCGGCGGCAACGATGTAGGCTCGGTGATGCTCGAAGAAAACGTCGTACGAGCGGCGGGAGTGACCAACTGCACCACCGAAGAAGAGCTTCGGCGAATCATCCGCGATGCCGGCTTTAAACCGGTGCAGAGAGACACGCTGTATCGGACATACTTTCTGAACTGAAGCTTCATAGCCTGGCGCGACTCGCGCGGTCCGACCCACGCACAAGTTCAGGTAGAATGAAGGTTTCATATAGACTCGCCTTGAGTCACTGAGAAGCTTCAGCCAGAACCGCATGCTCGTTCCCTGCCAACTGTTAGCCGCGTTCGCCGCTCCGAAGGGGATCGGGCAGTACATCCGGCAGCATTTTCTCGATAAGACTTTTCAGGGCCTGTATCACCCCAACGCTTTCGACACGGCGTTGCTGATTCCGTATTTCATCGTATTAATCCTGCTGGCGTCGTATGGCGCGCATCGCTACGTTCTGGTTTATCTCTACTACAAGCACAAGAAGAATCGCACGACCGAACCGGCCGCGCATTTTCCGGAACTGCCGCGAGTCACCGTTCAACTCCCAATATTCAACGAGCAATTCGTGGTCGAGCGGCTTCTGGATGCCATTTGCCGCTTGAATTATCCACTAAACAAACTGGACATTCAGGTACTCGACGATTCGACGGATGAAACCGTCGCCGTGGCACGCGGGCTGGTCAATCACTACGCCGCTCGGGGATTTCCGGTGACCTACCATCATCGTTCGAATCGCGAGGGTTTCAAGGCAGGCGCGCTTGCTGAGGGTTTGAAAACGGCGAAAGGCGAGTTCGTCGCGATCTTCGACGCCGATTTCGTTCCTCCGGAAGATTTCCTGATGTGCACCATTCACCACTTCACCGAACCCAAAGTCGCAATGGTCCAAACCCGCTGGACCCACATCAATCGCAACTATTCGTTCCTGACCGAGGTTGAGGCCATTTTGCTCGACGGGCATTTCGTGCTCGAACACTCCGGTCGCGCTCGCAGCAAAGTCTTTTTCAACTTCAACGGAACGGCCGGAGTGTGGCGGCGGTGCGCGATCGACGATGCTGGTGGCTGGCAGCACGACACCCTGACGGAAGATACCGATCTCTCATATCGCGCCCAGCTCAAAGGTTGGAAATTCATTTACCTGCAAGATGTCGAGTGCCCGGCCGAACTGCCGGTAGAGATGACCGCCTTCAAAACCCAGCAGGCTCGCTGGGCCAAGGGATTGATCCAGACCAGCAAGAAAATTCTGCCCCAGGTGCTCAAGAGCGATCAGCGGTTCCACGTGAAGCTTGAGGCTTGGTATCACCTGACCGCAAATCTCAGCTATCCGTTGATGATTGTGCTGTCAGTGCTCCTGCTGCCGGCCATGATCATTCGCTTTTACCAGGGCTGGTTTCAAATGCTCTACATCGATCTGCCTTTATTCATGGCTTCGACGTTTTCCATTTCGAGTTTTTATCTGGTGTCGCAGCGCGAATTATTTCCCGGCAAATGGTATCGCGCCCTGTTGTATCTTCCATTTCTAATGGCTCTCGGCATCGGCCTGACCGTGACCAACACACGCGCTGTGCTGGAAGCACTGTTGGGGAAAAAGTCCGAGTTCGCGCGCACTCCGAAATACCACGTCGAGTCCAAGAAGGACAAAGTGCGCGCCAACAACTATCGCCGCGGTCTGGGCTGGGTTCCGTGGGTAGAGCTGCTGATCGGATGCTACTTCGCGATCACGGTGTACTACGCGATAGACAACGAAAACTACATCACGGTGCCATTCCTGGTTCTGTTCGTCGTGGGTTACTGGTATACCGGACTTATGTCTCTGCTGCAGGGCCGATTCGCGGGCATCTCGCTTAGCGCGGAGACCCATACCAAGCCATTCCCGGTCGGAGTTTGAGGTCGCGAAAGAAGTTCGTGTTCCCGTCAACGAACATCAACACGACCGGCACGCGCCCTATCGTTTTGATATCCTAATCTATTGTGCGGATGATATGGTTGTTTCTGATTCTCGCCTGCAGCGGCGGGGCCGTGTTGTGGGCGGGCATAGCAGCTTATCTTCGTGTGCGCCGCCACCTGAAGGTCACGGCTGAATTGAGAAAAAGCGGCGCCCATCGCGAGGCCGACACTCTCTAGATGCACCAACTGTAGAGACCTATCTAGCTACCTCTCTACCGAATGGAGATTCGCAGCACATGAACAAACCCGCTACCGGGATCCTCGGAACTCAAGATCGTGTTTTCGAGGCAGCAGGCCAAGTAGCAATTGTGATTGGCGCCAGCCTGTTCGTGGCTCTGTGCGCCCGCATCACGCTGCCCTTGCCCTTCACGCCTGTGCCCTTAACGCTGCAAAATTTCGGCGTGCTGCTCGTAGGGCTTGCTCTGGGCCCCCGTCGCGCCTTCGCCGCCCTCGTTCTTTACCTTGGGGAAGGCCTGATGGGAATGCCAGTATTTAATCCCACGGGACCCGGCGGCCTGGCTCAGTTGCTCGGACCCACCGGCGGCTTCCTGCTGGCCTATCCTTTCGTTGCCGGCATCGCTGGCTGGGTTTTCCAAGCGAAGAACGAAGAAAAGAGTTTCGTCCGCGCCGCCATCGCTTGCGTTCTTGCCGAGATTTTCCTGTTTGTGTGCGGACTGTCCTGGCTTGCCGTCCTTACACATTCTGTCGCTCTTGCAATTCGCTTCGGTCTCTACTGGTTTGTCTTTGCCGAAGTCATCAAGATTATGTCCGCCTCCGCGCTGGCCAGCGGTTGGCAGCGTTTCCACAAGGTTCAATCATGACTCTCATCGCCGCCACTTCCGAACATTCGCCGACACCCATCACCGAAGGCAAGCGCGAAATCACCGTCGCTCACAGCCCTGACTCCGATGATGCTTTCATGTTTTATGGACTGGCCACGAACAAGGTTCGCGTCCCCGGCCTGCGTTTCACCCACACTCTTTCGGACATCGAAACCCTGAACCGCAAAGCCATGGAAGGCGTCTACGACGTGACTGCGATTTCTTTTCACGCCTATCCCTACATTCAGGATCACTATTCACTGCTCCCGACCGGCGGCAGCGTGGGCGATGGCTACGGCCCTATGATCGTGGCCCCACGCGCGTACTCGATCAACGATATCAAGCACAAACGCATCGCCGTTCCCGGAGTTTTAACCACCGCTTATCTGGTGCTAAAACTCTTTGCCCCGGGGATCGAAACTGACGTCGTCCCTTTCGATCAGATCATTCCGCAAGTGTTGGACGGCAGGCAGGAGGCTGGCCTGATCATTCACGAAGGCCAGTTGACCTACGACAGGTCCGGTCTGCATCGCATCGTCGATCTCGGCAAGTGGTGGCAGAAAGTCACGGGTTTGCCGTTGCCCCTCGGCGGCAATGCCATCCGTCGCAGTCTGGGCCCCGAACTGATGACCAGCGTGGGTAACGCGTTGCGCGAGAGCATTGAGTACGCGCTCGATCACCGCGAAGAGGCGCTCGCGTACGCCATGCAGTTTGCCCGAGACCTCGACTCCCAACTCGCCGACAAGTTTGTCGGCATGTACGTCAACGAGCGCACTCTCGACTATGGGCCCGAGGGAAGGGAAGCCGTACGCCGCCTCCTCGACATGGGCCATAAGGCGGGAATTATTCCGCAAGCCTCAAGGGTGGAATTCGCCGCGTAGCCCGGTTCGCCATCAATGAAGCCGAGCCGCTTCCGCAGAATTCGCAATACCCGTGCCTTCGTGCAACAGCAATCGATCCGTCTGCGAATCGTAAGTGAAAATCTCCGCGTATCGACCCCAATTCAACGCAGTGTCGACCTGGCGCTCAACGTCTTCCTGAGAGAAATGCTGGTCCAGAACATCGCGGAAAAACTCCAACGGAACCGCCCGGTCGGACTTTCGCTCCAGCGCGTTTCGAATTTGCTGAATCAGCGTGACGTGACTAAGAACAGCATTGCGAAATAATTTCTTTCGCGTGCCGATATCTGCGTCCGCAAATTCCTTGCCCGCGGGCGTGATTTGCACGTCTCCTTGAGTCGAGTCGGCGAAGCCCAGCAGGACAGCCTCATCCACGATAGGAAACAGATCATCCACTTCCATCAGCAACTCTTCCGCGAGATGATACATGTCCTCCCGTCCGCCGCGATCGTTCAAGAACTCAAGCAACCCGGCCATCCCGCCGGCAGTTGCATGAGGCAGCACCTGAAACGAAGGCTTGCGTACGAAGGGCAATTTCGTAACCGGGCCGACTTCCAGTTCAGGTTGTGTCATCACCTTATAGATGTAATCGACGTAGATGAGAAACTCGGCCGTCTTCCGATCCCGCGGCTGAGGTAGTGAAATGCGGAAATCGGCCCGAATCTTTGCCGGATGCGTCCCGAGAACCACGACTCGATCCGCCAGCAGAACCGCTTCTTCAATGTTATGCGTGACCAGAAAAATGCTCTTCGTCGGCATCTGATCCTTCATCCACAATTCCATCAGCTCGCGGCGCAGGCTTTCGGCGGTCAGCACATCCAGCGCGGAGAACGGCTCATCCATGAACAGCACCTCGGGTTCTACAACGAGGGCGCGCGCGAATCCGACTCGTTGCTTCATGCCTCCCGAAAGTTCCTTGGGATAGGCGTTTTCAAATCCCTTGAGTCCCACGGTGGACAGAGCCTGCAATGCCTGCCGATGCCGCTCCGCGTGCTCCATCCCCTTTGCCGCCAGCGGAGCCTCCACATTCCCCATCACTGTTAGCCAAGGGAATAACGCAAAGCTTTGGAACACCATGCCAATGTTCGGAGTGCAACCACTCAGCGGTTGACCGTGTACAAGTACGGTGCCACTCGTGGGCGCGGTCAATCCCGACAGAATTCTCAGCAACGTAGATTTTCCCGATCCTGAAGGCCCAAGCAGCGCGCAAATGATGCCCGACTCGACCGCCAAGTCCATGGGAGCGATGATCTGAATTTCTCTTCCGTCCGGTTGGGTGTAGGACTTCTCAATCTTCCGCCCTTCGATGATGATCTCCCCCGGCTGCGGAAGCTGCGCCGGCTGCGGTTCCGGCTCGTGTGCGGTTTCGGGTTCGTGCTGAGGCTCCGCCGGCAGCGCTCCCGAAAGTTCATCCATCATCCGCTGCCAGGCTTCTTCTGGAAGTTCATCGAACAATCGCATCCGGTCGTCAGGATCGATCCGGTCAACCAGGGCGCGCATTTCTCCCATCGGCAGCGAGTGCAACAACACGTATTGGTGATAGTAGGGAAATTGAGCGACCACATCGGCGGCGAGATCCAAAGGCAAATGGCGGAAAAGCGATTGTTGCTGCTCGAACGGAAGATTACCCAACGCGTCGGCCGCGTGCTCGACCTCGGAAGTTTGCAGCAGAGCTACAGCCTCATTCCAATGCGCCTGCGAGACTGCGTCCCGGAGTTTTTCAGCGAGTGGTGAAGTCATTGGAGGTTAAGACGCCAGCGTGACATGTGATTCCCTGATTCAGTCGGACGAAAGCCTTCACAATATATCGCAGTGGACGGCCATCCCGAGCAATCGAACGTAGGCGCGGGTATTACTTAGCCGCAGAGAGGCGTAAGAATGCAGCCAATGCGCAAGGGGCTGTGGAAAAACTCTCGATTCGTAATCAGGGTATGCCTTCAGGCATACCGTAACTCGATGACAAACGGGCTCGGCTTCAGCCGCGGGGGCTCGATGGCGCAACTGTAAATCGTGTTTTTCCGCAAACTCGCAAGCCGTGGGGAAAGTTTGAACCAGACAAGCCCAGCGGCACGAAAGATTAGTTTCTATCTCGCCAACGGCGCCCGTTCCAGCAGCTTTACCAAACTATAGAGCGTCTGGTTGACCGGCGTGGGCACGCCCGTCTCCGCACCCCTCTGCACCAGAAAGCCGTTCAAGGAATCAATTTCGGTGGATTTTCCGCGGGCAATATCCTGCGCGGTGGAAGAAAGCGCTTCCGGTACCACACGGCCGAGTTCCACGACCGCCGCGATCAGCTTATCCGCCGACAGGCGAACTCCAGAAGCGTTGCCCACCGCCACTCCCTCGGCTACCGCTTGCTTCATCACTTCAAGCGATCCGGCATCGGCGACAAGCCGCCCATATCTTGCACGCGAGAGCGCCGATAGCGCGTTGTAGGCGCAATTCATGATCAGCTTTGTCCACAATTCGAGGGTGATGTTTTGCGAAATCCGGCAAGGGACGCCGGCCCGCGTGAACGTCTCTGCGATCTCTGCAAGCTCCGATTCGCTTGCACCCTGGTTCGAGATCGCATTTCCAATCACAAGATCGCCGCGTCCAGAGTGCTTGACCTGCCCCACTCCGCTCATCTCGGCGGCAATATAAACCACGGCAGAAATCGCCTGGATGCCGGCTGCGAAATCCATTCGCTCGGCATTGTCTACCCCGTTTTGAAGAGAAACCACATTCGTTTCCGGTGCGAGATAGGGAGCCAGCAATTTCGCCGTGTCTTCTGTATCCACCGTCTTCACCGAGAAAAGAACTAACTGCGCGTCACGTACGGCGGCTAATTCAGTAGACGCAGAAACGGAAATGCGCTCTTTGAAATGAACACTGTCGATGAAAAGGCCATCGCGATGGATTGCTTCGACACGTTGCGCGCGGCCGATCAGAGTGACCGGGGCGCCCGCGCGTGCCAGCATTCCTCCGAAATAACATCCCACAGCGCCCGCGCCGACTACGGCAATCCGGGGCCACCCTTTTTCCGGCATGTCATCTCCAAAATCTTATTCTGTCATCGCGAACGAAGCGAAGATACCGACAATATTTAATTGTCATCCCGAACGAAGTGAGGGATCGCTACAATTTCTGTCATTCCGAACGAAGTGAGGAATCCCCCAACGCCCGTCCAACCCTTGCCGTTTCAGGGAATCTCTACCAAGAATTCGTTGTTGATCGTTTCAAGCCAGAACCTAGAAGCGCTCTTTAAATGAAAACACCGGATCAATATCCACCGGCACCGACGCCGCGGACTTCAAGGAAGCCTGCAGCTCCGGCGGCATGGTCCCATATCTCTTAAACCAGTTCTCGCCCCGCGCCCTGTCCCCCGTCGCTTCAATTTCCAACAACTCTTTCGCCAGATCCTTGATGCCCGCTGGCATGCGCTGATAATCGATCGCGTACCGGCCGGAGGACTGACGCGTGATCGCCCCACGCTCAGAGAGATAGTTGAACTCCATCATTTCCGCTTGGCCATGGGCCTCGGCAACGCCAAAGCGCACTGTGCGAAAAATTCCCGCCACATACGACGCGTAATATTCTTCCAGCTTGTTCTTGGGCAGCACGTCGTGGTCGACTAACCACTGCAACCCAAACATTCCCACCACGTCCGCCTTGGCCTCTTCCAGGGCGTTGTAAGCTGGACCGATGGCCTCGCGGATGTCGACCTTGCCCGCGGAAGTCCGCGCGAACGCTGGCCCCAGGCCGTGAGACATCTCGTGCATAATCGTTGCCAGAAGATACCCCTCGCCCGACGCTTTGTCCGCCTGGGCCCGCAACATCACATGTTGCGCCACCGGCAGAACTACGTAATTCACCCGCGCATCCATGAAGTTCTTGAAGAAAAGTTTCTTGCTCCCCTTCTGTTCGTGCACCCGCGGATCATTCGGCAGATTATCGGCGACAGCTTGATACCCATGGTTCAGATCGCCCGCGCGAAACGGCGTGTCCATCACTTCCATCGGAGTCTCCAGGCCGTGCTTCGAAGGCCGATCCTCCGGCGCGAGCGGAAGAGCATCCTGAATATCCGCAACATACTTCTGGAACATTTCAAGCTTGTTGCTCTCCTCACTATTCCGAATCATCACCACCGCGCCATAAGTCGCTTTGACGCCAAGCAGACCGTCGTCGTAGGTCTCGTCAGGAGCAAAGATCACGTCGAACTTCGGATTCTTCAAATCGAGCCACGCCAGATTACTCTTGAAATAATCGTCGGTAAGCAGCGCGTCGGCCCGCAGTCGCAGGAAATTCGCGAAAGCCTGGTCATCGCTCAAGGCCGCAGCTTCCCGCAGGTCTTTCGCCGCAGGCTCAAGGAATGAAAGGTACGCAATGTGGTAGGGAAGCCCTTCAAGCTTATCGCCGTGCCAGCGCACGACCGTGAACGAACAGTAAATCTCATTCTTCTTTTCCGGGTGCGCTTTCACATACTGCTCGACTTGTTCGCGAGTCAGGTTTTGCGGATAAAATCCTCGGCCCGGCGCCATGCGAGTTTCCCCGACGAAAGGCTTGTCATCGTCGAGGAGATCGAAGCGCGAGGCATTGATCCAGAGGTACCGCCGCAGCACTTCATCCTTTGGATTCTTGCTGGTCTTCAAGGACTCGTAAAGCGTCAATCCATCAGGATCAATCTGGCGCCAATAGATTTCCTCGAGATAACGCGAAGCGTCCACCAGTTTCTCTACCAGTTTCACTTCGCGCGCGGTCAAGCCGGCGGAATGAAATGGCATCTCTACACGGCGAAACTTTGCGAGCCGCTGGTCCAGGTCAGGAACTACCTGCATTCCAGACGACTCTGCACCTTTGGCAGCCGACCCCGTCATTGGCTTACTCTCTTTTTGTGCTGAAATAGTAATGGGAAGGATAAAGCAAACAAGCAACAGTGCAAACCAGGGCCCCAGTTTCTTGAACATGAATGTTGTATTCTAACAGAGCATTCTGCACCTAAATCGTTTTACTTCCCGCGAATCAACACTAACATCGCTGTGACGTTATGACCCAGAGTTCTAATTCGAATGGCTCCCAGACGCTGCTCATCGATGCCGACGACACGCTTTGGGAAAATAACATTTACTTCGAACGCGCCATCGCAAATTTTATTTCGTTCCTCAACCATCATGAATATTCGCCCGAACAAGTGCGCGGAGTTTTAAACGACGTCGAGCGCGAGTGCATCGTCACTCACGGGTACGGTCTGCACAGCTTCAGTCACGCGCTCGTGCGAACTTTCGAGCGCCTGGCAGTCGAGCCGCTAACTCCGGCTCTGCACGAGACCATCAGCGGATTCGCTCACACCATCGCTGAACACCCGGTCGAGATTCTGCGCGGCGTGCCTGAAACGCTTCAGTATCTGTCCAAGCGCCACCACCTGATGCTCGTGACTAAAGGCGCGATCACGGAGCAGTCCGGCAAAGTCGAGCGCTCAGGCTTGAAGGATTATTTTGCGGCGGTGGAAATTGTGGCCGAGAAAGATGTCTCCACGTATCGCACGATCGTATCCAAGTACGATCTCTCCAGCGATTCCACTTGGATGGTAGGAAACAGCCCAAAGTCCGACATTAATCCCGCCTTGGCAGCCGGACTGAACGCCGTTTTCGTTCCTCACGGCCAGACTTGGATTCTCGAGCACGAAGAAGTCGCCGAGGCCCAGCCACCGACGAGGCTGCTAGTAGTCGAAACCTTTGCAGGACTAAAAGATCACTTCTAACCTTGACAGTAAGGCAATAATGCCTTAGACTTGTTGCCTTAGGGAACACATGACCACGCTCACGGTTACTGCCAAAGGTCAGATTACGCTGAAACAGGATTTGCTCAAACATCTTGGCGTCGGCCCTGGGGAGAAAATTGAGGCTGACAAGCTGCCTGATGGCCGGATCGTTGTGAGAGCCGCCGCACAGGATGGCACGATTTCTGATTTCATTGGCTGCCTGTCACAACGAGGCGACCCGAAGCTCACGATCGACGAAATCAATGAGATCGCAAGCCGGGGATGGGCAAAAGCAAAATGAAAATCACGGTCGATACCAATGTGCTGGTTAGAGCGGCTGTTCAAGACGACCCACAGCAAGCTCGGAAGGCGGCAAAGATCCTGCAAGAAGCCGATTTGGTCGCTGTGCCTGTTCCGGTTCTTTGTGAATTTGTGTGGGTACTTCGCCGAGGATATAAGAAATCCGTCCCTGAAGTCTCGAATGCGATTTATCGGCTTGTGAAGAGCGCTAATGTGGTGATGAATCGACCTGTGGTAGAGGCGGGCCTTTCCCTGCTCGATGCTGGCGGGGATTTTGCCGACGGCGTAATCGCTCACGAAGGCAATTGGTTGGGAGGAGCAGAATTCCTATCTTTCGACGCGAAGGCTGTCTCCGCACTGCAATCGCAGGGCACGTGCGCGCGTTTGTTGTCATAACCGAGGGCGAACTGAAGCTCGGACCAGATACATTTCCAGACAACCCCGGAAATCCATTCTGCGATGAAATCGAGAAACGCGTCAGACCACGCTCACCGGCTTCCCGCAAAAATTATCAAACACTTTCTTGAGTTCTGCCGCGATGTCTACTGCCTCGCGATGTTCAATGTCGCTCCGCTGCATCATGTGAATCAGTTTCCCATCGCGAAGCAGCGCGATCGAAGGCGACGACGGCGGATACCCCGTAAAGTAGCTGCGAGCGCGGTCGGTAGCTTCTTTGTCTTGTCCAGCAAATACCGAGAACATCTTCTCCGGACGCGCAGAACTCTGCAAAGCAATTCGAAGCGCAGGACGCATTCGTCCAGCTGCGCAACCGCAAATGGAATTCACTACAACCATCGTCGTTCCAGGTTGGTTGACGATAGCGCGATCAACTTCCTCCGAGGTACGCAGTTCCTCAACACCCATGCGCGTCAACTCTTCACGCATGGGGATCACCATAATCTCTGGATACATTTCTTCTCCTTGAGAGCTTTTTTAATAGCCTAACAGAACTGTCAAAACGCTGCGCCCATCAAGCCGGGACACGAACCAAACCAATGTAACCCCAAAGCTCAAAACCTCTTTTTCATTCGTATATATTGAAAGTATCCGCCCATGGTCATCACCGAAAACGTTCCGCTCGCCCCGCTCACCACTCTTAAGGTCGGAGGGCCAGCTCGCTATTTCATCGAGGCAATGAGCATTGCTGAAGTATCCGAAGCGGTCGAATTCTCGCGATCGCGAAATCTGCCTTTGTTCACCCTCGGAGGCGGAAGTAACCTGGTAATTTCCGACGCCGGATGGCCCGGCCTCGTGCTCAAGATCGGAATTACCGGAATCAATCATCGCCACGGTCATGATGAAGTCATCTTCGAAGTAGGAGCCGGTGAAGACTGGGATAAATTCGTGGGCATGGTCGTAACCCACAACGTCGCCGGCCTGGAATGCCTGAGTGGCATCCCAGGCTCCGCCGGAGCGTCCCCCGTCCAAAATATTGGCGCTTATGGAGCAGAGGTTGCGAACACTATTGAGTCTGTGGTTGTGCTGGACCTTAAGGACGGAGAACAGCGCGAACTCGGCAGAGAGGATTGTGCTTTCAGTTATCGCACCAGCATCTTCAACACCTCCGAACGGGGACGATACATCATTCTGCAGGTGAATTATTCGCTGAAACATGGCGGCGAGGCTTACATCGCGTACGCTGATCTGAAGAAATATTTTGCCGGATGGAACAAAAAACCAACCCTGGCCAATACTCGAGACGCCGTAAAGAAGATTCGCGCGGGGAAGGGCATGCTTATTGTTCAGGGCGATGAGGACTGCCGCAGCGCTGGATCTTTCTTCAAGAATCCAATTCTTTCGGCCGATGAGTATGAGCGGCTGACTGCACGTGCCGCGGCCAAGAACCTGCAGATCCCCAGTTATCCGGCGCTGGCGACGCAAAAGAAAATCTCGGCCGCGTGGCTGGTTGAGCATTCCGGCTTCAGCAAAGGATACGGCAACGGTTCCGTGGGCATTTCCCGCAAGCACGCGCTGGCAATCGTGAATCGCGGTAACGCGACAGCTGCAGACATTGTCGCTTTCAAGGAAGATATTCAGCAGCGTGTCGAAGAAATATGGGGCATCCTGCTGGAGCCGGAGCCGGTCTTCGTCGGATTTTAGGGTCGAATTTCTAGTTTGGGCGCAAGCGTCTTCGGTTATCGCTCGTGCTTGCTGGCAACATCGGCAGCTGCCACCCCAGATTGCAACCCTTTTTGGTATGTCCCCTGCGTTGGGGAGGGTAAGCTTTCCGGCCCCGGCGGCAGCCGCCTCTATTTACTTATCGGCAATTTTTGCCGCCTCTTTAAAGATTCTCACGAACATCGGGCGGGTCAACTTTCCGGTTTGGGTGTTCTGGTTCGAGGGATGGTACGAGGCCAGTAACGTCTTTCCATCCGGCAGTTTGTACGTGGCTGCGTGCTGAAAAATGTAGGCTTTCCGGCTTGGGAGCTGGCCCCGTCGTTTCAGGTAATTGAGGTAGGCATCGAAGCCAATCCTGCCCAGCGCCACTACGACTTTCACGTTCTTCAGACACTCCACTTCACGATCCAGATAGGGAGCGCAGTTCAGCAGCTCTTGTGGAAGCGGCTTGTTATCGGGTGGAGCACAGCGAACTGCGGCCGTGATGTAAATATCTTTCAGCTTTAGCCCGTCGTTGCGATCGGTCGCATTGGGCTGGTTGGCAAATCCGGTCTCATACAACACCGGAAACATGAATTTGCCGGACGCATCTCCGGTAAACGGACGGCCGGTGCGATTGGAGCCGTGGGCTCCGGGAGCGAGTCCGAGAATAAGAACGCGTGCGTCGGGATCGCCGAAGCCGGGCACCGGCTTTCCCCAGTAGTCGCAGTCACGATAAGCGCGGCGCTTCTCGCGGGCGATTCTTTCGCGGTATTCCACCAGGCGCGGACAGCGGGTGCAGGCTATGATCTCGGCGTTGACTTGGGTAAGCCAGTTGCTCTTTGCTTGAGAGGGCATTGTTACAACTCTACAACGATGGGTCGTGTGGGGCGGGAAACTCTTTTACCGCCGAACCGTCGAGAGGGGCGAATCGGTAAGGTTCGCACGAGTGTTTCTGGGCCCAGGTTAGCGCCCAAAGAACGGACCCGAGCCTGGGGCACCGGGAAACCTCTTCCGACCGGACCGTTGCGTTAGAATCGGGGACGGTGGCATCCGACGAAGAAGTCGAACAATTAGAGGCTAGGGTGGACGAGTTTTTTTCGTCGCTTGAGCTTCGGTTCTACCCGCGGAACCTCGCTCAATGGATGGTCTTGACCCGCTGCGCGCTCGAGGTTCAGAGGGCAAGCGCGGACGAATACGGAGGGTCAAAACATAGGGTCGCAGTAATTAACTATAGCCGCGTCACCGCTCTTCTTTTGGAGCAAATTGCCAAGTTCGGCAATCAGGGGTTCGCAGGACAAAGATCTTTCCAGTGGACAGGCCAGCTTGCCTCGGTGACACATCAGGCCTTTCGAGAGGGAGCCGGTTTTTTACGGCGAATTCGTACTTTCCAGCATGGCATCAGGGGCGTTTTGCTGCCAGTTACTTCTGGCCATAGAGTTCGATTTGTCGCCGAGGAACCAGCGAGGCAACGGCAGTCAGGCCGCCGACCAGCGATCAAATGCCACTTAGGCCGCAGATCATAGAACGTTTTCAAAAATGCCTGTTATCTTGCGGTGGGTTCAAGTCTAAGAAGCTTAAGTACCCGGTTCCGAAGGACCTCTACCTCGAGGTCTTGCCGTGGTTCCGGGAAGCGACGGGCAAGCTTGTTCGCCGACATGACCAGATCAGTCTCGGCCAGTACACGATCGGTCAGATCAGGGCGTTTTGGCCGGCGTTGCAAAGTATTTGTGCAGTTCACGACTACCTTTGCTTCATCGCAAGCCTTCAGCACGAGTTCCCTGTGAATTCTGCGGTGTTGAGCAAAACCGTTACACAGTGGATCGAAGAACTAGCTCCGCTCAGTGAGCTCGAACCACATACGCTGGGAGTAATCATCGAGGACCTCACGTTCGGTGATACCAAGCCCGTTGATCTTCATCAGGAGCTCTTTGTTAGGTTCACGGAAGACGGGCGCATTCGTGGCCTTCTTCCGCAATTCGCGTTGTCAACTAGAATGGACGAGAATCTACTCCGAACACTCTCTCGGAACAATCAAGACCTCTACAGCAGAATAAGCGCCTCAAAAGAGCGAGAATTGGTAGAAGATGCCTGCGGGGCGCTGTCCGGCAAGTTTTCAGTTTCTGGTCCCTTCGAGTTGCCAAGGGAAGCCCGAACGAATCTGGACCTCGTCGTGGCGGACGAGTGCTCCTCCACGCTTCTGTTGGCGGAGTTGAAGTGGATAAGGAAGCCGGCTTTCGTCAAGGAGAGAATGCGCGCGGATTCAGAATTTCTTCATGGGTTAGAACAGCTTGGGAGGGTGCAAACTTTCCTGCAGAATAACCCTGAATATCTCAGAATGCGCGGCGCCGTGAAGCGTAGCTTGAACGATTACCGCACCCACTTCGGCCTAGTCGGGCTGGATCATCTGGTCTGGTCCGACCCGCGCCCAGACCAATTCATTGTGGACTATGACATCCTAAAGATGGGGCTTCAGGACGCGGCCAATTTGGACGTAGCGGTTGCGCGCTTTCGTACTTATGACTGGTTACCCGTGGAGGGAGTCGATTTTGAAGTCCGATTCGAGGGAGCAATCGTAAACGGGGTCACCATCGAGGGACAATCCTTCTTCCCGCTCTGACCGCCCCCTGTGCTTCAGGTGGCTGCCCGCCTTTGCGTTATTCTTAAAGGGTGGGGCTCATAGGGTCGGCGTCGGGGTTTTCATCTTAGTTTCCAGTGGCTAACGGGTCCTGTTGATCTCTGATTTCGCGGGCGATGGCGTCCGCGCTACGCCCTGCAGCGCGCGGCATTTCCGAACTGAGAGTTTCGCGTCCCACCCTTGTCGCAAAGTGCGCGACAAGGATGGGGCACCCTTTGTGTTGGTTAGGTAAGATTTGAGAACCGGCGAATGCTGCGGTCATCCTGCCATGTTTAATTTGCGGGCGATCGGGCAGAACACAAGGTCCCTCCACTGCGCTTCGCTTCGGTCGGGATGACATCACTCGAAATAGAATCCGAAGTGAGATTTTCGCCTCCCACCCTGTTGCAAAGTGCGCGACAAGGATGGGGCACCCTTTGTGTTTGGTTGATTGAGATTAACAATCGGCGAGGGTTGGGACTAGCCGCCTGCGCCCCGCATTTCCGAGCTGGGAGTTTCGCCTCCCACCCTTGTCGCAAAGTACGCGACAAGAATGGGGCACCCTTTGTGTTAGTTGGGTGAGATTTAAAAACCGGCGAGGGCTAGGGCCAGCCGTCACGTTAATCTGCCGGCGTGCAGGAAGAACGCAATGTCCCTCCACTGCGCTTCGCTTCGGGTCGGGATGACATTATTGAAATCGAATCCACATGGCGGCGGTCCATTCACGTGTGCTGAAGTCCACTTTGGTGTGTAGTTAGTGCGTGTTTCTGCATTGACAAGTGTGTATACAGTGTGTATCGTATAATATAGTCACTCGAGGAAGGACGTGAACAGCCGGGAGGTTCTAAAGCGGTTACGGAGCGACGGCTGGTTTGAGGTGAATCAGGTCGGAAGTCACAAGCAGTTTAAGCATCCGACGAAGACGGGAAGGGTGACTGTGCCGCATCCGAACCGCGATATACCGATGGGCACTTTGAAAAGCATTGAGAAACAGGCCGGGATCAAACTGAGGTAATTGCGGAGCAGAGGAGCGCAGTCTATGGAATACATCGCCTATCTTCATAAGGACCGCGGATCTGATTACGGCGTAAGCTTCCCCGATTTTCCGGGTTGCATCACCGCTGGGAAAACTCTTGATGAGGCCAGTCGACTGGCGCCGGAAGCGCTGGCATTGCATATCCGGGGCATGATCGAAGATGGAGAGACGGTGCCCGAGCCGTCGAAGGTCGACGATGTTGCCGCGGATGCGGTGAAGCACGGCGCGATTGCGTTTATGGTGAGCGTCGACGCTCCCGATGCGACTGTGCGCGTGAACATCACGGCACGGGAAAGCCAGATTGAGAGAATCGATCGATTGGCCGAAGCGGCTGGGATGACGCGGTCCGCCTATCTGGTGCGTGCGGCCCTTGGCAAAGAGAAGCGCGGGGTGCGTGCGTCATCGCGAAGCGCGCGGGTAGGCTGATACGGCGGAAGATGGCGTCCGCACTAGGGCAAATCTTCACCACAGAGACACAGAGGCACAGAGAAATCGTCGAAAAGCGGTTTTGGGCAAAATCTTGTCAAGCCCCCTGGGCGGGTCAATTCCCGCCAAGGCTATGATTTGGTGGGGAAAATAAATCTGGAAAGCATGTCATAGTTACCTTCCGGATTTGCTATTCTGAAAGTAGAGATCAAGATTGGCGCAAGCTTTCCGGCTTGCGCCTTTTCTATTGGACGGCGGTTTTCTCTCCTAAGGACATTTTCCGAACAAATGAGCAGAGCCAAGGGCGGTTCAGACGGGCGCACAGCAGCGTCTGGCCAGATCTCCGTCCCGAAGCCAGGCGTGTAAAATGTACGATTCACTTGAAGCACGCCTCACAGCAGCGGGACAGCGCACCACCAAGTTGCAACTCGCCTTTGATGCGCTGGAGTTCGCCAACGGCAACGTGAGCGAAGCGAAGGCAATCGTCGCGAAGCATGGCGACCGTATCAGCACCCGCACTTGGCACAAGGCAATCACGGCGCGCATCGAGCATCTCAGCAAGCAGGACGCGCGCATCTACCGCGAAGACTTTCACAGCGACATCTAAACAGGAGGACACAATGAGAGTCAGAGTTAACAGCATCTACATTTTCCACGCAAACCTGTTGGACATCGTAGACGGTCGCACCAACTTGCAGTCCGGTGACGTTGTCCGCGTTGTCAACTTGCCATCCGCGCCACCAGCGAACACGATGGGCCAGTGCTACGTCGCAGACATCAAGACGGGCGCATTCATCGGGATGGTTTCCACCAACTCATTACACACGCGCGCCGAGTACGTTGCATATCTGCGGGAGCGCATCGCGGCACACGAGGACAATCCAACCAACAAGGCCGCGATTGTCTGGCAGGGCAAAGCGAATCTTTAACCGCAACACTCCCCTACATCTTAAAACTTTCTGGAGGACATCATTATGCATGGCGCCCCGCCACTACGCTTACGGGAAATATATAGCACGTATCCTCAGGCAGGACATAAGCCACCAGGAAATCAATATCCGACGCCGAATAGGGCCCCAGACGCTGCTGCGTAAAGCACCGGGCATGCAGCGCATAAAGGCCCGACGTCATGTGGGCGGTGGTTTTCACCTGCACCCGCCACAGCTTTCCGCTGCCCTCGAGCACAAAGTCGTAGCGATGGATGTTGCCTAGTGGCTTCGATACCACAATAACCCAGGCGCGTCGCTTTGTAAGCGAACGCAGCCTCGCCCACCTCGCCTCGCCACTTGTTCGTCACCCTGTACCACGAGCATTATGCTGCGTCCCAAGGACTTCGTACGCAAGAGGTACTTTCACCGCGACCCTTATGCACGCTATCTGAATGCATGGCACGAATTTGGTGAGCCGAGTGGGCCGGAGTTTTGAGGTTTTTCTGTCTTTGGCGGGGGAAAAAGCTTTTTGCCGCCGAGCCATCGAGAAGCGCGGAGACTTTGTGACAAAATTTGGCGCCGCGGTTTTCGTCTGAATTTCCGCTGGGCTCATGGGTTTCTGTTGATCTCAAATTTCGCGGTGATGGCGTCCGGGCCACAGTTGCAGCGCGGGGCATTTCCGAATTGAGATTTTCGTCTCCCACCCTTGTCGCAAAGTACGCGACAAGAATGGGGCACCCTTTGTGCTGTCGATGAGGCAGAACGCAAGGTCCCTCCACTGCGCTGCGCTTCGGTCGGGATGACATGGTTGAAATCGGCCCAGGTTAGCGTCCAAAGAACGGACGCGAACTTGGGGCACCAGGCAAAAAAAGCGCCCGAAAGATCGGGCGCCTCGCACAGCTTAATTACGAACTGTGTTTAGTGAATGTTCTTGTAGATGTTCTCGCAAGTACCTGGGACAACGCCGGAACGGGTCTTCTCGTTCAATTCGAAACCCATCTGGGTGAGATACTCGTGTCCCTTGGTCAAGACGCTGTAGTAGTTGCCGTTTTTGTCGACCTTGTAGCTGAGAGCCAACCAGGCACAGAGATCCATAGACTCGTAACCGGCAGCACTGTACCAGGCATTGACCAGCGGATCACTGAGCGATTCGGAGGACTCGTGCCACATAATGTTGATGCTGCCGTCGGCATCGATGTCCTTGTTCGGGCTGGCCTTGCTTCCGTAGAGGTACTCGTAGGAGCAGCTGTCGGGGCATTGTCCAGGATCACCGACGAACGCATACTTGATGGTCTCGCCTTTTACGATCGAGGTCGAGGGTCCATGGTATCCGCAGTACTGGGTGCACATGCCACCGTAGGTGACGTCCTTGTAGGTGAGGCCAATGTAGATTCCGTTGGTGTCGTTGGGAAGGTGTTTGTTCTTGATCGCCGCGGCGATAATCGGCTGAATATCGCTGACGGTCTTTCCTTCTGAGTAGTTGTCGTGATAGGTGTCCTTGCTGGCATCGAAGTTGATCGTGCCGGGGTAGTACTTTCCGGTGCTGTCGCTATAGCGGGTGTTGATCTTCTCTTGCGCCGAGCCGCTCAGGTTCTCGAAGTAGGTGTTGATGATGCTCTTGTCCTTCGCGGTAAAGCTGCCATAGTAGACGATGTAGATGGTTGGCGCCTTTTCGAAAACCGGTCCGCCGTGATATTGGAGGTCGCAGGGCGTACCGTTATAGCACCCCGTCATTGGCGAAGGGTCCTCGCCATGGTATGGGCGCAAGAATTGGACATTGCTGTTAGTTTGAGCAAAAGCGCAGGAGACCAGAAGACTTGCCAGGGCAAGCCCGAGCCACTTTTTCATGGTGTTTTCCTCGTTTCTTAAATGGGATGCTGTCGCGGTTCCGCCTCAGACCCCACGCCTGAAAGGCGATCGGGTAATTGTCTGCACTTGGGAAGATCGAGTCAAGATAAAAGTTTTTGCAAGTACACAATAGAAATTCCCAAAACTGCGCTTCGCTTCAGTCGGGATGAGATCATCGAAATCGACCGCGCGAGATCCTTCGTCCCGCTGGAGAAAACGCGGGGCTTCAACAACACACTGGAATCATTGTGCTTCGCGGTTGTGTTCATCGCGATCGCTGCCTGAGCACGCGGGTTGACCAATTTCCAACATAGCCCTTGACTTGTGCGTAGAACCTTGCAATAACTATGCAGTCCCCATTGGACGGGTTTGGGGGTGTAGTCCCGTTGGCAGAAGTGAGATTGCAAGAGGGTGAGTCTCTTGAGAATGCCCTGCGCCGTTTCAAGCGCAAGGTGCAACAGGAGGACATCATCAAGGAGGTCAAGCGCCACTCCTTTTATCTGAAGCCCGGCGAGAAAAAGCGCGTGAAGGAAGCATTGGCGCGCAAACGCAGCCGGAAAAAAGCTCGAAAAGAGCAAGACTGATCGAAATTGGGCCGCTTGTCCTCGTGGGCGCGGCCCTCTTCCCTTTTTCGCAGTGCATTCCCTGGTCTGGGATATGCGCAACCACGGGGTTTGTTCAGGGTTAGTACGTCAGCAGTAATCCATGTCCTAGCCAAGGGCATGGCGGGCCGAATCCAGGGGCAGTTCAATTGAGGGGGATGAGTCAAAATTCTGCGCACTCGTGCGCGTGGTGGGCTTCGTTTGCTCATCGGCGTGTGAGTGGGGCGGGAATGGGCCGAAGGAGCATCCTCAATGGAATTCCAGGATAAGATGTTGAAGTGCGTCGACTGCGGCACGGATTTCGTTTTTACCTCCGGGGAGCAGTTGTTCTTCCACGATAAGCAATTCAGAAACGAACCCAAACGGTGCAAGACCTGCAAAGCGAAGCGAGTTGCAGTTCTGGGAGCCGTAAACTCGGGTCATCATGGTTTCTCGAGAACCGAAGACGCGAGCGGTGTGTTCGCAATGCGGAAAAGAGACCACGGTTCCGTTTCAGGCCGACGCAGGGACGTCCTGTGTTATGCCGGGAATGTTTCCAGCAGAGGCGGCCGGCAGCGTCGGCATGATTGTCGGCGCCGGTTTGGGAGCGATCTAGGACCGGCCCCTCGCTGCGTGTCCATTCAATCCAATTAAGCCAAACCCGAGCGTGGAATTTTTCTCGTGGCGGAGGGCGCACCATTTCGGGAGAGCGCCAAGCAATTGCGCCTATGTTGCAATTGTTTACATTTTTTCTCGAAAGATTTTTCGTTTTCATGCCTCCGAAGTGGTGCAGACGAAAATTTGTCGGACTCGCGGCGAGTTTTGCTTGACATTCGCCGACGTAACGTTCAACATCCACTTCCGCGAGCTTCATTGGTTGGATGGCGCAGCCAAAGCGAGCTCGATGACTAAAAAAAACCAAGTGAAAATCCCAGGAGGAATCTAGTGAGAAACTCTGTTCTTGCGGTATTGCTCACCGCGTCTTTGGCTAGCGCGGCCGTAGCAGCTGATCGAAACCCCAGAAGCCTGGCGCGTCCCGACGTAGTCGCGCCCGGACACATTTACGTTCATCAGTTCGTTGACGTAAAAGGCATCAAAGAAGCGACTACTAAAATCTTCGTTTCCGACGCAGCCAATAACGTCGTGGACATCTACAACACTGCCGGCAAGCAGCTGGCGCAGCTCACCGGCTTCAGCGAACCGCAAGGCTTGGCGACGGACTCCAAGGGCAACCTCTACGTGGCGGATACGGCCAACAGCCGAATTCAAGTGTACGCTCCGCCCTACACCAAGACCCCGAAGTCCTATGCCGATTCAGGCCAGTACCCGGCCGGCGTTTCCGTCACGATTGTGGGGAAGGTGACCTACGTCGGAGTTACGAACATCATCAGCACCAGCGGTGGTCCCGGCAGCGTGACCATCTACAAGAATGGCAAAGCCGGGGCGGCAATCTCCAACTCGAACTTCGGCCGCGTCTATTTTGACTCATTCGATGCCAGCGGTAACCTTTACATTGATGGCGAGAACTCCAGCGGCGCAGTCGTGGTTGGCGAGATCGCCAAGGCGACCACCACCGGCAAGAAAATTGCCGTGCTCAAAACCAAGAACTCGATCGAGTTCCCCGGCGGCATTGAAGTAACGACCAAAGGCCTGATCGCGATCGACGACCAGGATGCCGCTACGGTCTACAGCTACAAGGCGCCTGTGAAAGGCTCGCTCGGCAATCCGGCCCACACCACTCCGGTCACCGGTTCGAGCGATGCAGTGACGTTTGCATTCACCAGCACCAACGCTGACTTGTGGACTGCTGACGCCGGTAATGAGGATTCCGCCGAATTCGCGTACCCCAAGGGCGGAAGCGCACTGCATTCGATCCCGGTAACGGGCGGCGAACCGATTGGTGTCGCAATCGTTCCGGCCGAAGTCCCCGGGAAGTAACTTACGTTTCGTAGCCTTACGGGCGGACGCGCAAGCGTCCGCCTTTTTTCGTTGGTGAAATGCCCGTTCCGTTCGGATGCCAGTTACTATAAGAGTAATGTTTTGTCAGGACGGCGAAGGACGCCTTCTCTATATCGGACAAACTGATGACGGCTAGTTTCTACGTAGAGAATTTCGGTTGCCGCGCTACGCAGGCCGACGGCGCGGCGATTGAGCGCCAGTTCGAGGAACGCGGTTTGGTGCGAGCCGGCGCGCCTGCCCAATCGGAAATCGTGGTATTAAATACGTGCACCGTCACCGCTTCGGCTGATCAGGATGCACGGGCCGCGATCCGCCGTATCCGTCGCGAGAACCCGGATTGTAAAATCGTTGTTACCGGCTGCTACGCACAGCGTGCGCCTGAGGAAGTCGCATCGCTTCCCGGGGTGGCCCATGTTATCGGCAATTCCCATAAACATCGGTTGGCGGAAATCGTGGTTGCTTCGAGCCGGCGCGATGGCCGCGAAAGAATAACTTCACAAGCTGCCTTTGTCTCTCTGTCGAGCCTGATGCCTGAAGGCCGAAGCGAGATCTTCGTCTCCGACATTTTCGCGCACACGGAATTGCTGGCCGCGCCGGTTTTCGACGGCACGGGGCTTGGAACGAGTAACGATCGCACTCGTCCGAATCTGAAAGTGCAGGATGGCTGCGACAACCGCTGCTCGTTTTGCGTGATTCCCTCTGTGCGCGGGCAGAGCCGTTCGTTGCCGTTAGGTCAAATCGTGAGCGAAGTCGATGCCTTGGTCAACGCCGGCTATCGCGAGGTCGTGATTTCTGGAATCAATTTGGGCCGATGGGGACGCGATCTCGACACGCCGCTGCGATTTGAAAACATGATTCGTGAGATTCTGGATCGAACCAGTCTGGAGAAGTTGCGCATCTCGTCCGTGGAGCCGATGGACTGGAGCGATGAGCTGATTGGCTTGATGGCCAACTCTCCGCGCGTTGCCAAGCACGCTCATGTGCCCATGCAATCGGGCAGCGATCGCGTGCTGCGGGCTATGCACCGCAAGTATCGCCCCTGGCATTATCGAGAGAAGCTCCAAAGAATTCGCGCGGCTATACCTACGGCGGCCGTCGGCGCTGACGTGATGGTGGGATTTCCCGGGGAGGGTAACGCTGATTTCGAAGAAACCCGGCTGCTGATCGAAGAGCTGCCTTTCACTTACCTGCACGTGTTCACATATTCCTCGCGTCCGGGAACGCCGGCAGCGGGCATGCGCGATCAAATACCGGTGCAAGTTGCCCGTGAACGCAATCGCATTCTACGCGAACTGGCTGCGCGGAAAAAACTGGCGTTCATGCAGTCGTTTGTGGGAAAGACCGTGGAAGCGATCACCTTGAATGTGTGCGATGGCAAATCTACTGAAGCCCTGACGGATAACTATCTGAAGTTGCTCCTGCAGGGACAGCACCAACCGAATCAGTGGATGAAAGCGCGGGTCGAGCAAGTTGCCGATAGCACGTTGATCGCGACCCGTGCGGCTGCATAGTTTGTGGAGCGGTGATTCCCGATGCCTACCCATCTGGCAGGTCGTAGCAATCCAGTTCGGGCATGGGGAAGTCTTTACGATTGTCGGTCATTAGCGTGCATCGTTGTTCCATTGCAATGGCCGCGACGATGCTGTCGGCAAGAGTAAGAGTACGTCCCTTTCTTGCGTATTTGTATTTGAGACTTCCAGCTAACCGTCCTGCCGCCGCAGTCAGCGCGTAGCAATCCAGGAGGTCGAGGAATTCTTCGGTTCGCGCCTCTTCGTCTGGACGCATGCCCGCATACAGTTCGGCGATATTCAAAGTTGTAGTGGCAAGGCTATGCCCGCCACGAGCGAGTTTGGCGAGCAGTTCGCGTCGTCCGCGACGCAACCGGAGGACGTCGATAAGTACCGATGTGTCGAGCAACAGGTGCATTAATCAGCGCATCAGGTCGAACGTTACGACCGCCCCGGCTTCCTGGCTTTTCGCTGGGCTGCCCTACGGCCTTCGCTCTCAGTTCTCAGTTTCCGCACCCAGGAGGCCGCGCCACCCGCCAGTTCAGGATGATCTTTGGTCTTCCATGAGGAGTCCTTGCTGCCCAGAAAATGCAGGAGCTTTTGCCGGCGAACTTCCTCGCGCGCCGTTTCGACCAGGAAAGAGCTGCGCCCTCGAGGACCAACCAAGGCGTCGATCTCCCGGAGCAAGTCTTCGGGCAACAGGACGTGGGCGCGTTTGGTGTTCATATGTGCTCATCCAGTGTGCCTACTCTATGTGCCTTTGTCAACCCACGCTTTGTGCACCTATAACACCAGCCACAGGACTCAGTGAATCACGGATCCGTTACGCCGGGCGGAAAAACCAGGTCATTCCCCACGAGTAGAAGGCGATGATGATCAGAATGTTTACGGGCATGCCGAAAACAATGTAGAGCACGGGCATAAACAAAATCGTTTTTTGCAGAAACAAAGCTTGCAGAAGAATCTGCAGCGGCAGGAATAGTGCCAGGTGAGTCATTGTGATGGCTGTGAGGAACGCCTTTTTCAGCAAACCGAAATCGAATATGTAATACGTCAGTCCGAATAACAGCGGAACGGTAGAAATCAAAGCAATTCCGGCGGTTACCAGTCCTTCCATATAGCTATCGGGGGTGTGAGGAAAACGGGCAGGCAGAAGCGCGAAATATACAAGAGCTGTGCCAGGTACGACCAAAATCCCGCGCAGGAGGTACATGACGGGGATCAACTTGGCGGACAGAAGAAAGCTCGCGGCAAACAGTGCCACGGTGGCGGCAAAGGTTAACCACCAGGTCTGAGCGCTCGGTAGAACCGGCTCCATGCGCAGGTAGGGAATGTCGAAGCGGATGAAAGGCGTTAGATGATGTTGAGCGAGTCCGAGATCAGCACGCAGGGGCAAGACCCGAATCCCAAACGCTAAAACTCGATTCCATACCTGGCAGACTTTCGGCAGAAACACCAGCCAGATCGATGTGAAGAATAGAAAGAGAAAGATGGCGGTAACCAGATTCATGGGGCCGAGACGGAAGTGAGCCAGCGCGCGGTGCATGGGAATGACACCGCCGCGATGTCCGCGGGTGGGTGCGGGATTCGCCGCCTGCGGGACTTTAAGTCGCTTGGCGGATTTCTCGCGCAGCTCAAAACTCGCGGAAGAATCCAAAGCTAGTTCCGCCTCTTTCGTAGTAAGGGCTGTGATAGTAGTCCCCTACCAGATTTACGCCCCAGCTCTCACCGACCCACCGCCGCCAAGTTACGGTCACTGTCTGACTCTGAAAATCGTTGAGACTCACGGTTGGTCCGACGAGTTGATATGCCTCTACGCCGAAACCCGCGCGCAGCGTAAGGTACTGTCGCTGGTTTCGTCCATGGGTTACGGCGACAAAGCCTGCCGGCGAGAACACCGATCCGGGATTGCTGACGTTAAAACGAATTCCTTCTTCCAGAATCCATGGTGTCGTGAAGTAGTACGTGGTACCGACAAAAAAACTGTGATCGAGGTGGACGTCTTTCGCGGCGTAGTAGCCAAAGCCGAGGGTCGTGATCAGTTGCTTGTGGGCCATCCATTTCTTGTTGATGAATCCGTCGCCGCGGAAGCGTGGCCAGAAAAAGCCTCCGACGCTGGAACCAACTGTGAGTGAGCCGTACCAGTCCGGATTGAAGTTATAGGTATCGCCGGCGGCGAGGTACACGCCGGCGTCGCCGAATTCGTGTTGACCGTTAACCTCGGCATTCCAGATATTGTTTCCCTGTGCGATTACGCCACGAGCGTATCCGCCCGCCCAGTAGCCGTAACCGTTGGTTAGGTTCAGATAGTCGCCGCCGGCTTCAACGAAGTTGGTGAGTTGTTTCGGCCCGGTTTGCGGAGGGATATCAGCGGCCGGCTGTTGGGTTGAGTCCTGTTGATCGCTCGATGAGGCAGCACTGACCAAAGCGGAGTTAAGCGAAGCGGGGTTGATGGAAGCGGCGCCGGAAGTCCCACCGTCCTGCGCCCGTACGCCCGGAACCATGGCAAAGCTCAAGAGCAAAAGCGTTACTGCGAATCGACGCGGCCGCTGGCAAATGGTTGTCATTTCGATAGCGCCTCGGATTCAAAGCGAAGATCTTTGCCTTCGCCAGCAATGACCATCCACGCGTCGTTATCGCGAACCACCTTGGCCGAGCCCTCCACAATTTTTGGCTCGGTAAAGCTGCTGGCGGGAATTCTCCAGGTCTCGTGATCCAGGCTCTGGGGATGAGTTGCTTCGAACGTAACCAGGCCACTGTTGTCTGAGACTTTCCATTTCACTTGTTTGCGGGAATTCAAAAAGTCGGCGAGTTCCGTCATCGTATACCAGCGAAATTGTCCGTTAGCTTTCAGCCGGCCGGTTTGCTTCATCCATCGATCTACGAGATCGTGGTATTGGAGAATTCCAGGAGGATGGAAATAGACCAGCCTTACCAATTGGTGCTCGGCTGCAAAGTCCGTGATCGCCGCCAGCCAGCGGTCGATTTCAGAGTTGGAATATCCCTCCGTACTCATTTCCTCGAAGCCCGCTGCCCGATCCAGATGAGAGATTGGAAACGCCCATACATTGCGGGCCTCGCGCTCGCCATTGCGATAGCCTTGCGTCGGGCCCATTCCGGTGTCACCAGTGAAGTAGTAGGCGACGAAGCCATGAGCCTCCAACCAGTGCGTGACCCACGGGGGCTGATTACCATTCGGAGCGGAATACTCTTTCACTGGTTTCCCCGCGGCCCGCTCCAATGAATTCTGGTTTAGCGCAAGAAACTGCTCAAGGTCTTTCGGATTGTCGGTATCGACGTGGGCAGAAAAGTAGTCATGAATCCAGCCGCCGTGGCTGCCGATTTCATACCCCTGATTGACGAATTGGTGGATCAGGTTCTGGCTGACAGGATTGTGATCAACATCGAAGCCTTTTTTGTCGCCAAATTTCCCAGCATCGGGTCCGGCGGTGATGTGAATTGAATATGGTCCCTGTTGCAGCAGAGTCCATGAACTCATTTCCTGCAGTGGCTTGATCGCGGCGTTCGAGTCAATGTGCCAGTTCAGCACCAGCCCGCCGACTCCATCCGGTACCGGCATCAAGTAAGGCAACGACAAAGCATGGGTGGCGAAATACCTAAGAAAGGCGTGCAACAACAATCCGTCGGTGCTGCCTTTCAGATATCCAAGTGGCAGATTCACGAACAGGACAGAACCCTTTCGATAAGCCTGTTGACCGGCTATGAGGCCGTTGCTGGAGTGGAACAAAACCTCGCCGGTGTAGTTGCCGGAAGTTATGAAGCTGGGATACTGCAGATCTCCATATTTGTAGCGCCTGAGCTCGACCTCGAAGTTCCCGCCGGAGACAATTGGTGGGCCACCCTTTGAAGCGGAGGCGCCGCTTTCCGCGTGAAACGGATAATACTTTCCCGGGGGGATTTCCATCTGCCTGACAAGTTCATCAGTGCCGGTGACCTTGCCCCATTGGATCGTCTTATCGCCAAGCTTGTCGTAAAGAGCGTAATCGACACCCGCCAGGTCCGATAGCCGGGAACGTCCGGCGACGTACGCGCCATTCAGAGAGAACGTGCCGGCATCGTAGACCAGCATGAGCTTCCCGCCATCGGCTACAAAGCGATGGAGAGTAGCGATGAAAACATCGCTCGCCTGTTGGTGAATAGAGTCCGGCAGAATCACTCCTGCGCACTTCGCCTCTCCTAAAAGAGGGCGGAGAAACTCGGAGTCATGAACCGGAATCACATGAAGTCCTTCTTCACTCCCGGCGTCAAGCCACATCGTGACTTTGGGATTGGAGAAACTGGTGCCGTCGGGAACCAGCAGGAGCAGGCGGTCGGCCGTGGAACGAGAACGGTCGTGAGTTGCCCACGACCATGCGATCAGGGCCCCGAGAACCAGGCAACTGGTCGCCAAAACGATTCGTGTGCGCGTCATTGGGTAGCCACCACCTGCCCCTGTTCGCGCGCCCACAGCGTGCCAAACACTGCCACACCCTCTTCGATTTCAATCCTTGGCGCACTGACCGTCGTAGGATGTTCAAAGGTTCCGCATTGGGATCCCCTTGCGATGGCTAGTTCGCGTTCGGCAATCACCGGCCCGTGAATCGCGCAGTGCGGGCCAATACGCATTTTTTGCGAGCTGATCAGGCTTCCTTCCACTGCGACTCCGTCCGCGATTACCGCGTCTTCAACACTCTTCACGCTGCCGCAAATTCGTGCACCCGACCGAATGTGCAACTTGCCCCTGATCAGGATGTCGCCAACGATGACCTGACCGGCCTGAACCTCGAAGTCGCCGTCGTGCAGGAAACGGGGAGGCCTGCCGGAACTCGCGAGGCTGTGCAGCTGCGGAAGGGGTGGCTCCGGGTTGGCGGCGACAGACCCGATTTCAATCCGGGGAGCGTTCAGCCTTCGGAAGCCGCAGTCGGTTTGCAGGCGTATGAGCGAATCCGAAGATATACGCCCATCGAGCCCGCAGCCGGCGTCCGCAGTGAACTCCCCCACGGCGTGAACCCAGCGCAGCACCCGACTCGAAGCGCCCAGGTGAACATTTTTCTCTCCCAGAATCGCGCGAAAGTTGTTCTTAATGCCACCAATGAATTGCCCGCCAGCATAGATGTCTTTCGAAAATCTGACTTCCGCGGGCAAGATAAGGTCAACATTAGCTCCCATCACGAGATGGGTTGTGTCGCGCTGTTGCAGCGCCAGCACCAGCGGCTCGTCGACGCGGCCGAGCACGACATATTCCTCGCCGTCGGGAAGCGCACCGGTTGCCGTTGTCCCTGCCGCCACACAGCCTTGCATGATGGGATCGAGTCCATTGATGTAGGCTCGAAAGCTGTCGGAAAAATAGCGGATCTCCCCGGCATTTTGCTGAACCACGCTGAGCGGCAGTGCGTCCGACTTGCGGCGCAATTCCACCAACGCGGGAATCAGAGGCAGCGCGAACATCAGGCCCACGGTACAAACCAGGGCGGCTACTGCGAGGTACGGATTCACAAGACCTTCCGAAAACGCTCGGTTTTGTCCCAGTGGAATTCAGCGCCAGTGACGAAGTCGCTCATCTGAACCGCCGCCGCGCGCGAGACCGAGAAAATACTCACGCCGAATCCCAGAATCAGGAATGGGAGCAGACAAATTCGTTTGCGCGTCCCATCCAGCCGAGCCGCCGCGGCGATCTCGAAAAAGGCCGCAAGATTGCCGATGGCCGCATAAGCCGTCAGAGAAAGCAGGGCGATGACTCCATGCAGCGGCGCCACTCCCTGGTAGAACACCCCGAGCGCCAGCCCCCAACCCACCAGCGTGATCGGCGCCATGGCATACACTCCCAGCAGCAAACTCCCATCAATCCGCTCCCGCAGCGTGGCGCGATGCTTGCCCACGAGCAGATGCAGGCCGTAGGTGACCATGGCCTGGTTATGGCCCTTAGCCCAACGCATAATCTGCTTGATGCGAACCGGCCAAACTTCAGGAACTTCCTCGTAACACTCTGACCGATTCTGATAGACGGTCTTCCAGCCATTCAGCAAGAGACGATAAGTCAGATCGGTGTCTTCAGTCAGCGAATTCTCGTTCCAACCGCCAATTTCCCGCAGCGCGCTCAACCGGACGCCGGCCACCGTGCCGCCATGCTGAGGTACGAGGCGGAGGTTCATCCGCGCCTGCTGATCGACCTGATAACCTCCCGACCGTTCGAGATCCAACAAACGCGTGAGCAGATTCGTGCCCGCATTCATCGGCACCACCCGGCCCATTACGCCGCCAACTTCGATATCGAAGAACGGCGCAACCAGTTGTTTGATCAATCCCGCTCCCGGAATGTAGTCCGCATCGAAAATCAGGATGACCTCGGTCGTCACCAGTTCCATTGCATCTTTCAATGCCGCGGCTTTGCCGCCTTTGCCTCCTGCGCGATGAAACGGCTGTATCCGTCCGGGAAATTCCTCCACAAACTTGTCGATGATTTCGCGCGTGTGGTCGGTCGAACGATCGTTCACCGGAATCACCAGCATTTTGTCTGCTGGATATTTCACCGTCATCAAGGCATCGAGAATATTCGCGATGACTTTCTCTTCATTGTGCGCAGCCACCAGGACCGTGACCGGCGGCCAGTCAGCGGTGTCGATGTCGATGTAAGGGTGGCGCTGGAAACCGAAGAGGCGATTCAGCGTGAAACAGTAATGGCGGCCAGTGTAGAGGCAAATAACGAAAACAATAATGTAGAGAACGTAAATCATGGTGCGCAACCACTGCCCGGATGCGGGTTTCCCCTGGTCACTCCTTACCTGCTGCGGCCTTGCGCGCATTCTCTTCGGCGTCGCTTTTGCGACGGCGGGGCTGCGGCCGGGGCGCCAGCTTGAACTGTTTGTCAGCCTCCAGCAGCGGCGTCTTCTTCGCATGCCAGCGGGCGACAGCCTCCACGATCCTTTCCGAACTGTGACCGTCTCCGTAAGGATTCTCTCCCTCGGACATGTCCTGATACGCTTCCGCGTCGTTGAGCAGGCGGCTGGTTTCATTCACGATTGCGTCGTGCGACATGCCAATGATCTTGGCCATGCCAAACTGCGAGGCTTCGGGACGCTCCGTGAGCTTGCGCAACACCAGCACCGGCTTGCCGAACGTGGGTGCTTCTTCCTGAATTCCACCGGAATCCGTCAGCACCAGAAAACAACGCCGCAGCAGGCTGACGAAGGTGATGTAGTCGAGCGGTTCGGTCAAGTGGATTCTGTCCGTGTTCTGCAGCAGCGCATTCACCGTAGCCCGCACATTGGGATTCAAATGCACGGGATAGACGACACGGATGTCAGGATGCTGTTTGACCAGTTCCTTCAGCGCCAGGCACATGTTTTCCTGGTCTGTGCCAAGGGATTCACGCCGGTGCGAAGTGACCAGCACCAGGCGGGAATTGTCGTCGGGAATGCCGGCCAGCGGCGTGTTCTCCCAGGAATGCGGCAGCACGCTGAGAGCGCGCAGAGTGTCGATGACGGTGTTGCCCGTAACCACGATCTTCTCGTCGGGTACGCCCTCGGCCAGCAGGTTGTCCCTCGACAACGCGGTAGGAGCAAAGTGAATCTCGGTCAGCACCGAAGCGAGCCGCCGGTTGGCTTCTTCCGGAAACGGATTGTATAAATCGTGGCTGCGCAGGCCCGCCTCGATGTGACCCACCGCGATCTTGCAGTAGTAAGCCGCCAGGGCGGAGGCAAACGCCGTGGTGGTGTCGCCTTGCACCAGCACCATGTTGGGCTCGAAGCGGTGGCACGCATTCTCCACCGTATCCAATACCCGCGCGGTCAGGGAATTCAGCGTCTGATTCGGACGCATGACGGCCAGATCGAAGTCAGGCTTGATCTTGAAAAACTGCAGGGCATGGTCGAGCATCGTGCGATGTTGACCGGTGTGAACTACGGCTGTTTCGAACTCTTGCGAACGCTGACGTAGTGCATGAATTACCAGTGCTAATTTGATTGCTTCCGGCCTCGTGCCGAGGACCGCGATGATCCGACACTTCATGGAAATCGCCCTGCCGCTTCTTCTAACCTAAATTCACTATCCAAGCCATCGAAGATAGTTCCGGCACGGACACGTGGACAAGATTGGTATGTTCCGATGAACTTTCATTTTGTATTGTCGGCGCAGGTTCGCGAAAGATTACGAAGGTCATGGCAGGCTCGCTAGACCAAGCCGCTGTCATCCTGGGTAACGAAGGATCTCTGCATTTTGCTCGTCGCATCGACGCATCGGATGGCCCGGGCACTCTCGACTTCTATTCCTGAGCGCGGGTGGTCACGATTGCAGTCGGAATGCTTGCGTAACGTCGGGAGAGTTGTCCTCGGCTGATGCGCTGCGCGATTCTTATTGGCGGGGGGTTGATGCTCCGGCGGCCAGGTCTCTGAGGACGCCTAGAAAACCGGCGGCGGCTTGTTCGTCGGAGAGCGCTTCGAGGTCGATGGTCGCGGCTAAATGCGGGGACTCGGGACGGAAACGCACGCTGAGCAGGGTATGTCCGCGAGAGGTCATCAGGGTATTGATGACAGGCGGCAGTTCCTGTTTCCACTGGGTGCAAGTGGTCAGCACAACCGGGCCAGGACGTACGATGGTCCAGTTGCGCGATTTTCGAATCACCTTGTTATCGTTGTGAGTGAGCCAGCGATGGCGCAGCACTTCCAAGCGCATGCCGGGCGCACAGTCGAGATCGGCTTCGAACGTGAGCGTTTCCTTTTGTTTGTGCCAGACGCTCAATACCCACTGGATGGGCATTGGGCGGGGCAGCAATCGGATAGTCACCCGGGCATTCTCAAACCAGTGGGTGGCGAATCGCAAGTGCGCCTGCACGCGGGAGGTTCCAACCCAGCGGGCGTCGGACAGTTGACCGCGATGGGAGCAGGCGGCTTCCACCCAATGCAAGGCCTTCGCCCCACGCCGGCGGTTGTAGCTGGCGAGGCACAGGAACCACAACCCGACTAAAGCAACTGCGGCTGCGGCATCAATGAGGAAAAGGCGGCCCACAAATCTCTCTGATGCGAATGGTACGTCCGAAGGTGCAACGAGGCAACAGTTTCGTGGACTATTTTTGAGGAAAACTTAGCCCCTACAGGATCAGTGTGAAGGCCGGAATATCCGAAGCGACACGGCTACAATAACGGGGTGGAATTCGCACTGCGGGAGTTTCGGCGTGAGGATTTTGAAAGTCTGTGGCGCATGGATCAGGAGTGCTTTGCGCCTGGGATCGCATACTCCCGGTTGGAGTTGGCCGCCTATATTCGGTTGCGGGGAGCTTTTACCGTGGTCGCGGAGTCGATTCCGGACAGTCGCAAGAAGGCTGGAAACGTAGCCCCCGGTGAGGGTTCCTCGCTGAAGCTTCTGGGTTTCATCTTGGCGCAGGTCACGCGGCGGAGTGTTGGCCATATCCTTACGATTGACGTGCCATCGGCAAGCCGGCGTTTCGGAGTTGGTTCGAAGTTGCTGGTGACGGCTGAGGAGCGTTTGCGCGTGGCGGCTTGCCACAGTGTGGAGTTGGAAACCGCTGTGGACAATGCCGGCGCTCTGGCTTTCTATAAGCGGCACGGATACAGCGTGGTGAAAACAATTCCCCGCTACTACACGAATGGAGTAGATGCGTTCGTTCTGGAGAAAGAGCTCTAGAAGGACGACTCTACTTCTCCGGCGGACCGCGAGCCATCGTTGGCTGGGGCGTAATATAGTTCCGGTATCGCGTCGTGCACAGTATGAAAGTTGCCATTCAAGGGGAAGCGGGTTCGTTCAGCTATGAAGCGGCGAAGCGCATGGTTCCGGGTTGCAGTATCGTGGCGTGCGCGCGTTCGCGAGAGGTTTTCGATCGGCTCGAGCGCGGTTCTGTCAACGTGGCTGTGATTCCGATTGAGAATTCTCTGGCGGGTTCGGTGGCGGAGCACTTCGATCTTTTGTTAGCGCGGAATGTGTCTATTCAGCGGGAATACCCGCTGCGGATCGTGCATAACCTCATCGCCGCGCCCGGAGTGAAAATGAAAGATATTCGGCGAGTTTTTTCGCATCCGGTGGCGCTCGACCAATGCCGGGATTTCTTGCGGAAGCATCCGAAGATTGAGGCGATACCGTTTTATGACACGGCCGGCAGTGTGAAGCACGTCGTCGAGAACGGTTTGAAGGATGCGGCCGGGATCGCGGGGCGCCAGGCCGCCGCTGTTTACAAAAGCAGGATATTGGCGGCTGGAATTGAAGACGACAAAAAGAATTTCACCCGATTCTTTCTCATCCGCAAAGGCCGCCGCATTGTTCCCGGCGGGAATAAGACGTCAATCGCTTTCCGGGTGAAGAATGTGCCGGGCGCGCTATTCAAGGCCTTGAGCGTATTTGCGTTGCGAGACATCAGCCTGAGCAAGATTGAATCCCGTCCCATGCGTGGGACGCCATGGGAATACGTCTTTTGCGCCGACCTGCTGTGTGGAGACAACAAAGTCGCGCGCAACGCGCTGCGGCATCTGGCGGAGAGCGCGAGTCCAGTAAAAGTGCTGGGAGTGTACCGGTCGGCGTGAAACAGCTCGGAGCGAACGTCCTGTGTACCTTTGGTTTGGTGCAAAGCGGGCCGGGAAGGTTTAGAATTTAATTCGCTCACTAAGAATCATTTTTTGGAGGGTCGGTTGCATCTTCCGGCCTCCCTATGTCATCAAACTTGAGCATACTACACTCAAGGTGAAATCATGGTACAGTCATCGCGATCTGAGCGCACTACAAAAGAAGTGAAAGAAACCAAAGAAGTAAAAGAAAACACAACGAATAGCGAACCCGAGGACCGGGCGCTACCGGTTCTACCGGTGCGGGATACGGTTCTGTTTCCCCATGCCGTCCTACCGCTTACAGTGGGAAGGGAAAGCTCCGTCCAGCTGATCAATTCGCTGGGTGAGGACAAGACTATCGTTGTAGTCGCGCAGCGAGAAGCTCGCGTGGACACGCCACAGCCTACCGATCTTTACACGGTCGGAACCCTGGCCGTGGTGCACAAGGTAGTCAAGATGCCCAACCAGAGCCTGTTCGTCTTCGCTGAGGGTCTGGAGCGGGTGCGGTTGGTGGAGTTTGCCCAGCTCGCTCCCTTTATGCGAGCACGAGTAGACTCGGTGCCCGAAGCCATTCCGCCCAAGAGTTCTGAAGTCGAGGCTCTGCAGCGAAACGTTCTGACCCTGTTTCAGCAGATCGTAGCAGGCTCGCCGACATTGTCGGATGAGTTGTCCACAGTGGCGATGAATATTGAAGAGCCCGGCCGGCTCGTGGATTTTATTGCCTCGTCGCTGCCGTCTCTTTCGACGGCGGATAAGCAGGACACACTCGAAACTACGGACGTTCGGGTTCGGCTGGAGAAGATCAATCAACATCTCGCGAAGGAGTTGGAAGTCCAGCAACTGCGCAACAAGATTCAGTCGGAAGTGCAGGATCGCGTCCAACAAACGCAGCGTGAATATTACTTGCGCGAGCAAATGAAGGCCATCCAAAAAGAGCTGGGTGAGCAGGATGAAGGCGCGCGGGACACAGAAGAACTGCGGCAGAAAATTGAATCCGCGGGAATGCCCGATGAAGTGAAGAAAGAGGCGCTGAAAGAGTTGGGCCGGCTGTCGCGCATGTCACCCATGGCGGCGGACTATTCGGTAACGCGCAACTACATCGAATGGCTGGCGGTGCTGCCGTGGGCGAAAACTTCCGGCGGCGACGTAGACATTATCAAAGCCAAGGAAGTGCTCGATGCGGATCACTACGATCTGAAAAAAGTGAAGGACCGCATTCTCGATTACCTTTCCGTACGTCGTTTGAAGCCCGGAATGAAGGGACCGATTCTTTGCTTTGTCGGACCTCCGGGCGTGGGCAAAACTTCGTTAGGCAAATCCATAGCGCGAGCAATGGGGCGGAAATTTGTGCGGGTTTCGCTTGGCGGGGTTCACGACGAAGCTGAAATTCGCGGCCATCGGCGCACCTACATCGGCGCTTTGCCTGGGCAGATCATCCAGGGCATTCGCCGGGCCGAAACCAAAGATCCAGTGTTCATGCTGGATGAAATTGATAAGGTGGGGCGCGACTTCCGCGGCGATCCTGGTTCGGCGCTGTTGGAAGCGCTCGATCCCGAGCAGAACGCTACTTTCCGTGATAACTATCTCGATGTGCCGTTCGATCTGTCGAAGGTGTTGTTCATCACCACAGCGAACATGCTCGATCCAATTGCAGAGCCGTTGCGAGATCGCATGGAGATTATCGAACTCCAGGGCTACACCGAGGAAGAGAAGATACACATCGCGTTTCAGTATCTGATTCCGCGGCAGATTGAAGAGAACGGAATCACGCCGGAGCAGATCGAGTTTCCGGAAGAAGCGGTCAGCAATATTATCCGGCATTACACTCGTGAAGCCGGCGTGCGCAATCTGGAGCGGAACATCGGTACTGTCTGCCGCAAGCAGGCGCGCCGTCTGGCGGAAGGCAAAACCGCAAAACTGGTGGTGACGCCCGAGATCGTCCAGGAATTCCTGGGCGGTATCAAAGTTCGCAGCGAAGGCGAAATCGCGGAACGCACTAAGCGCGCTGGCGTCGTGGTAGGGCTGGCCTGGACTCCCTCGGGTGGCGACATTCTGTTCATCGAAGCCAACACCATGAAGGGCAAAGGTGGGTTCACCATGACGGGACAGATCGGCCAGGTGATGCAGGAGTCGATGCAGGCGGCCCTAACCTGGGTGCGATCGAACGCGGAGCAGCTTGGAATTCCCGAGACCTTCTTCGCGGAACACGATATTCACATCCACGTGCCGGCGGGAGCGATTCCTAAGGATGGCCCATCCGCTGGAGTGACCATGGCTACGGCGCTGGTGTCGTTGCTTACTGGACATCCGGTACGTCCACTGACCGCAATGACGGGCGAGATCACGCTGAGCGGGAATGTGCTTCCGATTGGCGGCGTCAAAGAAAAAGTCCTGGCAGCCAAACGCGCGGGCGTCCACGATGTGATTTTACCCGCGGAAAACAAGATGAATGTGGAAGAGGATCTGACTCCTGAGCAACTCGAGAACCTCAGCATTCATTATGTCAAGACCATCAGTGAAGTTCTGGAACTGGCGCTGCCCTCCTCGCCTCGGCAGGAGAAGCAGGATGCGGAAGAGCGCGAGAAAGTGTTGAGCGAACAGCCCGTCGGGTAGTGACAGACAAAAGTTTACAAACAAGATGCCAGCTTTCGAAAGCGAAGGCTGGCATTTTCTTTACCGGTTAGGTTACTTCCGTGCAGTATTTACAGTATGGAACTTATGACCGGGGTTGGGGTTAATAGAGAATGTAGGTTGTGCCGATAGTGGTTGCAAATGAGGAACATAAATCGATGAAGACCCACAAAGTGTTGGCAGTTGGAATTGTCCTGGCGGGGATGCTGCTGATGTTGCAAGCACCGCAAAGAGTACTTGCGCAGGAACCGCCGCCGCAGGATCAAGTGCAGCCGTCGCAACCGCAGGGGCCGGCGCAGGATCCGCCGGGCCGGGTTGCGCGTCTCAGTTACTCGGTGGGATCGGTTTCCTTTCAACCGGGCGGCGAAGGCGACTGGGTACAAGCTGTCGCCAATCGACCCCTGACCACCGGCGACAATTTGTGGGCTGACAAGGATTCGCGGGCTGAACTGCAAACCGGTTCGACTGCGATTCGCATGTATTCGGAAACCAGCGTCACATTTCTTGATGTCGATGACCACACCACCCAGCTGAAGCTGTCGCAGGGATCAATTATTGTGCGCGTGCGGCATCTCGATGATGAAGATCACTTCGAGATCGACACCCCGAATCTGGCATTTCAGATACAGCGCACAGGGGAATATCGGGTTGATGTGAGTGCGGATGGAAACGAAACCGACGCCACAGTCTGGCATGGTCGCGGCGAAGCCACCGGCGGCGGGAACTCTTACGACGTGGTTGCCGGCCAGCGAGCGCGCTTCACGGGTACCGACCAACTTGATCACGAAATCGACCAGGTGCCCGCTAACGACGATTTTGACCAGTTTGCATTTGACCGTGACCAACGTGAAGATCACGCCGAATCGTCCAATTACGTTTCGCCCGATATGACCGGTGCTTCTGACTTGGACGAGTACGGCCACTGGAGTTATGCGGCCGACTACGGTCCGGTGTGGACCCCGCTCGCGGTTGCTCCCGGATGGGCTCCTTATCGCTACGGTCACTGGGTTTGGGTCGCTCCCTGGGGTTGGACCTGGGTGGAAGACGAGCCTTGGGGTTTCGCTCCGTTCCATTACGGACGGTGGGCATTCGTGGGAGCTTCCTGGTGCTGGGTGCCGGGTCCGGTTTACGCTCGCCCGGTGTATGCGCCCGCTCTCGTCGCATTTGTAGGCGGAGGTAGTTTTAGTTTCGGAGTTGGCATCGGCGCCGGCGTGGCGTGGTTCCCGCTGGCTCCGCGCGAAGTTTTCGTGCCTTGGTATCGAACCAGTCCGGGCTACGTAAACAATGTGAACATCACCAACACGCGGGTTAACGTGACCCAGGTGACCAACGTTTACAACACCACAATCATCAACAACAACACGACGAATGTCACCCGAATTACCTACGCCAATCAACATGTGGCCAACGCCGTGACAGCAGTTTCACACGACACCTTCGTGAATGCGCGTCCGGTGCAGGCGAATCTGGCAAAGGTCGATGCGAAAGAAATCGCAAATGCTCCGGTCTCCCACAGCATCCCGGCGCAGCCAGCGCGGACAAGTGTTATCGGAGCTGGCCGGCCCTCAAACGCTAAGCCGCCAGCTGCGGTTACGAATCGTCAGGTGATCGCGGTCCACCAACCCCCTGCGCCGCGAGCGCCTCTGGGAGAACGTCAAGCGGCTGCGCCGAACGTGCGCACCGAGGCTCCGGGACAACCGCAAGCCGCTACTCGAACGCCTGCGCAGCCCACGGCCAATCAGGCTCCGCGTCAGTCAGAGCCGCCGAACGCGACGAATAACCGCCCTTCACCTGCACCTTCACCCAGCGCGCCGCGCACGGCGACGCCGCCACCTCAGGAATCAGCACGTCAACCTGAAGCGGCGCGTCCGGCAGCACCTTCAATACCTCGGCCACCTGCGGCCGAGAATGGACATCCGCTGGTGAGACCAGCTCCGCCGGTACAGGAGAACGCTCAGCACCAGCAGAACGAACAAACCAAGTTCAACGCGTGGCAGCAGCAGCGTCAGAGTACGCCGCCGCGACCGCCGGCACCGCGCGCATCGCAACCTGCGGGGCACGAAGAAAAACATAAATGATGAGCTTCTGATCTGCTTGAGAAAAGCCGCCAGTTCTCGAAAGGGGACTGGCTTTTTTCTGTCGTAAGAAAGCTGGTAACGGGGCAGCCGCGTTACACTACTGGCAACTGTTCGGAGAATCACGGCGGCTGGAATTTCATGCAGGTTCGCGTTTTATTTTTCGGCATGTTGAAGGATCTAGCGGGGCGAGGCGGTGAAGTCCTCACCTTGCCGGAACATGCCACGCTCAGCGACGTCTTCATGCATTACGAGGAGATGAATCCCCGGCTGGGAGAACTTGCGGCTTCGATTGCGATCTCCGTCAACCAGCAGTTTGCCAGGCCGGATTCCAGCCTCAAGGAAGGGGACGAAGTTGCCTTCCTGCCGCCGGTGAGCGGAGGCTTGCCGGATCGACAGATCGATACCCCCGCTCAAAGCCGGCGTTATGCTTCCATTGTTCGCGAGAAAATCGAAACCGAAGTGGTGCTCACAAGACTAAAGCAACCTGAGGACGGCGCCGCGGTTGTGTTTGAAGGCATCGTTCGTGACAACACCCGAGGCCGGCGTACTCTCTATCTGAATTACGAAGCCTACGAAGAGATGGCTCTGAAGCAGATGGAGGCGCTGTCTGAGCAAGCGCTTCGCGAGTTTTCCATCCGCGACATCGCCATAGTGCACCGATTAGGCCGGCTGGAAATCGGCGAGACCAGCGTGTTAATCGTAGTGGCCTCGGCACATCGGGCGGCCGCCTTCGATGCCTGCCGTTGGCTGATCGACACGCTCAAGCGCACCGTACCCATCTGGAAAAAAGAATATTTTGAGGATGGCGCAGTGTGGGCCGATGGCGAGCCCTTGCCGTCGGGGATTCCGACGGCCGAAGGCAGCCATTCGGGCAGGTCCGCATCTAAGTGAGCAGATTGTCTCTTCGCGGCCGCGTCGGAGTTTTTCTGCAGATTTTGCGGTTAAAGTCTTTCTCTCGGAAAGAGCCCATCCGCAAGGTTCGCGACGATGAGTCCTCCCTACAGAAGGGTTTCGGCCTCCGACTGCGACTCTTGGTGATCCTGCTGACTGTCGCGGCTTCACATGCTCAGGTGCCCAAACCACCCTGGGCCTCCGGCGGAACCAGCCCTGCGAAATCTACCTCCACTGATAGTTCGAAGACCAACGACAGCGCGAGCACGAGTGCAGCTCAGAATGGCGGAGCTACGCTGAAGGTTGACGTCAAGCTGGTAAACGTATTCGTCACGGTCACGGACGAACATGGCGCACCTGTCGCGGGTCTGAAAAAAGAAGACTTCGCGCTGCTGGAAGACGGGAAGCCGCAGACCATTTCGGTGTTCGACAAAGAATCGGCTTTGCCGCTTTCTATCGTGCTCGACATCGACACCAGCCTGAGCACGCGCAAGGATTTGCCGCTGGAACTGTCTTCCGCGCGCCGCTTCGCCCGCGCCATCCTCCGGCCCGTGGACGCGATCTCGCTTTATAGTTTCAGCGAGATCGTCAGTGAAGTGGTGCCGTTCACTTCCGATCTCAAAGCAATCGACCGTGGGGTAGACCGGGTTCGCATGGGCTCGGCCACCGCTCTATACGATGCCCTATACCTCGGATCGCAGGCACTGGAGCCACGCAAGGGCAGGAAAGTTTTGGTTGTGATCACTGACGGTGGTGACACGGTAAGTCGCGTGGACTACAAAGAAGCAGTTCGTTCGGCCCAGGAAGCCGAAGCTATTGTCTACAGCATCATTGACGTTCCCATCGAGGCAAGTGCGGGACGCGATATTGGCGGGGAACACGCGTTGATCCAGATTTCCGAAGACACCGGCGGAAAATATTTCTATGCCACGTCCGTGCCCGAACTCGATGACGCCTTCCGGAAAATCAGTGACGAGCTGCGCACGCAATACCTGTTGGCGTACTATCCCTCGCAACGGCTTTCGGATTCGAACTTCCGCCGTATTGAGGTGAAGGTCGACGGAGCGTCAACCAGTTCTCCGTTCACGGTGCGACATCGGACGGGGTACTACACAACCAAGTCGAAGTTTTGAACTCTCGCGCCTCCGTTTTGATCTCATTTTCGGTAATGATCTACGGAATTTGGTATTTGTAAACCGCCCGCAACAGCGCGCAGCACACCCAACCCAGCACTAACCTATTGACAGAATTGGGTTGACGTGACAAAGTGTCTTCCCTAATTGTCTTGGTCGGTCAATTGCTCAGCTGCTAGCTAATTGTGTTCGGGTTCTGTGAGAGGCGACACTCGCTGTTTTGTTTGCTGACGGAAGTTATTGTTAAGACCTGCCGTGAACAAACAAACAATCGTCCTACCTGACTCGACCGAGAGCTTTCGTTCAACTGGCAAATACTGATTCTGAACAGACTCTGAAAGGAAGGTGGACGATGTCCCTGAATTGCAACCGCCCCCTCCGTCCCGCCGGAATTTTTGTAGGGCTCGCTCTGGCGATAACCTTTTTTCTGTCCTCCTCGTTTCTGTTAGCACAAACCAACGTCGGCAACGGCAGCATCCAGGGAACAGTCGCGGATCCTTCCGGGGCTGTGGTCAGTGGAGCGAAAATCACTATCACCGAAAAATCTAAAGGGGTTTCGATCGTCAGGACCTCGGACACCAAGGGTGCGTATACTTCGGGCGCCCTAATCCCGGGCTACTATTCCGTCCGAGTCGAGGCATCCGGCTTCAAGACCTCGGAAGTGCCAGTGACTGTTCAAGTCGACAACACCGCTAGCGCCAACATCAAATTAGAGGTTGGCCAGACCAGCCAGGTGGTTGAGGTTGAGGCCAGCACGGTGCAGGTAAACACCGAGCAGGCAACCGTACAAGGCGTCATCACAGAAAACCAGATTGCCAACCTGCCAGTAAACGGACGCAACTTCCTTGATCTGGCCCAGCTTGAACCGGGCGTGCAGATTCAAGACGGTCAGAATTTCGATCCCACAAAAGCGGGCTATTCTTCGATTTCTTTCGGAGGCCGTTTCGGCCGTACGGCCCGCATTGAGGTTGATGGTGTGGACGTCTCCGATGAAACCGTAGGAACGACCACGACCGATATCCCCTCCAGCGCAATTCAGGAATTTCAAATCAGCCAGTCGAGCCTTGACATGTCCACCGAGCTGACTTCTTCTGGTTCGGTGAACGTGACCACTAAGTCCGGAAGCAATGCCTACCACGGTGAGGCCTTTGGACAATTCCGCGACAGTTCGTTTGCGGCGGCGCTGCCCGTACCTCCGGGATTCAGCGCGCCGTTTCAACGCAGCCAGTATGGCGGCAGCTTTGGCGGCGCGTTCATCAAGAACAAGTTGTTCTTCTTCATCGACGGTGAGCGAACCATTCAGCACACGGCCGTGCCTGTGCCCATATCAGCTCCGTTCAGCAGTTTCTCAGGAACGTTTCAGGATCCGTTCCACGAGGGCAACTTACTGGGACGTCTCGATTACCAGATTACGAAGAACGTGCGCGCGTTCTTTCGTTTCTCTGATTTCCAGAACATTCTGGGCGCCACCTTCGGGCTCGGATTCTCGGTGTACGACAACAAGGACATTACCCGCAATTTCGTGGGCGGCGTAGATTTCAACACCGGCAGCTTCAGCCACGCCATCCGGTTCTCGTATCTGAAATTCCAGAATCAAATTATTGACGAAACTACGGGCAGTTCGTCGCTCCCATACGCTGACTTGGGCGCGATTATCTTTATGGGCGGAACCGGCCTGATAGCCGGTCCTAATTACTTGGCCCCGCAAAGCACTCCGCAAAGCGACCATCAAATCAAGTACGATGGCAGCAAAATCATCCGTTCGCACGTGATCCGCTACGGAGTTAGTTACAACCACATCCAAGGCGGTGGGTTCGCTTCGTTTTTCAAGAACGGGCCGCTCATCATATCGGCGGTTGATACTGGTGAAATGACGGCAGCGGCCACGGGGCCTTTTCCGGGAGGTGTTTCAAACCCATTCAACTACCCCGCTGATTCGATTACGGTAGGTAACGGGTTGGGCTATTCTAGTACCAAGGCGGCTCTCGGTTTCCCGGCCGGCGGCCTCGGACCCGACAACCGAGTGTTGCTCTATCTCGGGGACAGCTGGAAGATCAAACCTAACTTTACCCTGACTTACGGGATCCGGTGGGCCCGCGACACTGGCCGCACCGACAGCCAGTTCCCGGCGATTCCAGGACTCAACGGCTTAATGCCAGGCCTGGGCAACCCGGTCAACCAGCCCAACAACAATTGGGCTCCGCAACTCGGTTTTGCCTGGGATCCTTTTAAAGATGGCAAAACCTCCATCCGCGGCGGCATCGGTTTGTTCTACGAGAACGCGATCTGGAACAACGTGCTTTTTGATGCTCCAAATCGTGAGACCACGGGCGCATTTTTCCAGGGCCCTGTGGCCTGCGCCGCGCCGGGTGCACCGAATACGATCCAAATCCCTGGCGGCGCCACTCTAACTCCTAGTTCCGGCACTCCCACATCGGTGTGCGGTACGTCCAGCGGTGCCTCTCTGATCGGCAATGCGCTGCCCTCGATCATCGCCTTCCAGAAGTTGTATCAGGCTTCCTCGCCCTTGAACCTGAATGCGCCCAACCCCGCTTACGTGGGGAACACCGTTGCGGACTGCGTCACGAACAACCCGAATTGCTTCTTCCCGTCGGGTCTCGCGATGTTTAACCCTGACTACAAATCACCTCGCTCGGTGCAGATGAATATCGGCATCCAGCGTGAACTCCGTCGCGGGATGGTGTTCAGCGTAGATTACGTTCGCAACGTCCAGACTCACTACTTGTTGGGTGTGGACCAAAACCACGCTGGCGACGTCAACTACTTCAATCTGAGCGGAGCGCAGGCGGCCATCGCGGCCACGCTCTCGGCCTGCGGAGCGCCCACCATTGACGCAGCGGCTGCTTCAGGCGGCTGCCCCGGCCTTCACCCGGCTAGTCCAGGGGTGCCCGCTGGAGCTGCGACCATGGGCGATTTTGCCGGCTTTGGCCTCGGCTCTTCGTCCGACCAGGGCGGCACCAGTTGCTTGGCCAAGTTCGGTTACGCCTGCGCCTTCGGCGGAATCAATCCCAAAGCCCCACCCCTCAACTTCCTCTCGCCGGTCGGACGTTCCACGTACGACGGACTGCAGATGAAGTGGACGGACAATGTTAAGGATCCGTTCAAGGGCGCAACCGGCCTGAACTTTACGGTGTCCTACTCCTTGTCCCGCTTTGACAATACAGGCGGAGGCGTAGGCGCGGACGCCACAGTAACCGCGGCCAGCGGCGACCAGGATTTCATCGTTCCATCTCTGGACAACTCCAACGTCAACCGCTATTTCGGGCCTTCGACGCTGGACCGCACTCACCAGATATCCTTCGGCGGCTACCTGGACCTAAAATATGGGTTCCAGATTGGCATGATGGCCCATTTCTACAGTCCGTTTTCGACGACCCTTACTGTTCCGAACACGTCGACCGGCGCGGGCGAAATCTTCCGTACTGACTTCTCGGGGGATGGCACCACGCAGGACCCGATTCCGGGAACTCACGTCGGAAACTTTGATCGCGGCATCAACGCCAGCAACATCAATTCGGTCATCAGCAACTACAACAACACCGTGGCCGGACAGCCAACCCCGGCTGGCAACGTGCTGATCCAGAATGGGCTGATGACCCAGGCTCAGTTGGTAGCTTTGGGTGGCGTCGCTCCGAGTTTGCCGCTGGCTCCTCCGGACCAAGTTAACTACGCGTGGTTGCGGACGCTCGACACCACCATTGCGTGGCAGTACACGATTAAGGAGCGAGTGACCATTAAACCGCAAGTCAGCTTCTACAACTTGCCCAACTTCGTTAACTTTGACCTGCCGACGAGCATGATGTCCGGTCTTCTAACCGGCTCGACAGGCACAATTAACGGTACGAATTACAACGGGCACTTCGTCAACCGGGTTGGTGTCGGCACCGGCGTTTACACGCTGGGTTCGCCTCGCCAAATCGAATTTGGGATGAAGGTTAATTTCTAGTACGGAATTTACTGGCAAAGGCCAACACCAGCTCCACCAAGGGCTGGTGTTTTTTTGTCCTTCTAATTTCTAAGGGGTGAGTTCGTTGCGCAGACGCTTGGAAAGCTTTTCCACTTGCTTCAGCTTCTCAGTCAAATCCTTGGGAAGCATGCCCTTCTCTACATCGCCGATCCCGGAATGAATCGATTGTGAGAGGACGACCAGTTCGTCCGCATCATTCTTCAGTTTTGCTAAATCCACCGGAGATTGTTGGTGAATCGGAGGGGGCACGCTTTTCTCGAACTGGTCCTCGGCTCTGTCAGCTTGACGCTGGCCGGTGGGGCCGTTGTGTTGGGCGAAAGCTACGGATGCGCAAAGCAGGAAAGCGAACAGGAGAGTTGAGGTTCTCATGACAAACCCCCACGCAGATAATGGCCCGTATTCTATCTCGATTCTATGAGGCCCAGCTCAACTATTATTTAGGCTTCGGCTTCACCCCTACGTGACGCGCGGCGTTCACCCGTGTGCACATGTAGAATGCTAGTCATGGCATTCAACGGACAAGCAGGTCCTGGCGCACCGCGGAAAGCGAAGATCACTCCTCCCGAGGAAACCTCGCAGGAGGCCGCGTACTTGAAGTTATTGGGCGAAAAGCAAAAGCCAGTCAGCATCAAGCTGGCGGACGGCGAAATCGTCAACGGCTGGATCGAATATTACGACAAGAACATGGTCAGACTGACGCGCGAGGACAAACCGAATCTCTTCATTTTCAAACACGAAATCATGTACATCGCCGAGGACGGCACCAAGCACAGGTGACCAGTCCAAGAAGCTGCACGCGAAGAACAACCGACAGTAAATGACATCTTCCTCGAATAGTCACGACTTTCTGCCGGGCATGGCGGAGATCGCCCGCGAGGCCGGTGCTTTGCTGATGGGCTACTTCCACAAACACGTCAAAGTGGAATACAAAGGGGAAGCGGATCTGGTTACGGTCGCGGACCGCAATTCCGAGGCGTTGATCCGGGACCGGCTGCGCCAGCGGTGGCCCACCCACGACATACTCGGCGAAGAAGGCGGATTGCAGGATACGGGCAGCGACTACCGCTGGTACGTCGATCCTCTGGACGGAACCACGAACTTCGCACACGGGTTTCCGGTGTTTTGCGTTTCGATGGGTTTGGATTACAAAGGGAGCCGGATTGCCGGCGTGATCTTTGATCCCACGCGCGACGAATTATTCGCGGCCGAGCAGGGAAGCGGCGCTTACTTGAATCAGCATCGAATTCATGTTTCAAAGACTGCCAGTTTAGCTGAGTGTCTGTTGGCTACTGGGTTTCCCAGCCATAAGCGGCACAAGAATCCGAACATCTTCTTTTACCATCAGATCACGTTGCATACCCATGGAGTGCGGCGGGCCGGCTCGGCGGCGCTTGATCTTTGCTGTGTGGCCTGCGGGCGATTTGACGGATTCTGGGAGTTCAACCTCAACCCCTGGGATACCGCGGCAGGCGTCCTGATTGTGCAGGAGGCCGGAGGAATCGTGACGGACTTTAAGGGTGGGCCATTCCAACTGCACGGTCGCGAGACTCTGGCTTCCAACGGATTGGTGCATCCGGCATTGCTAGCCGAGTTCGAACAGATTCTCAGCGGACAGGACTTGGAACCATTGCCCGATCTGCATGCATTCAGACGATAGCCAGGGGCCAACCGTGGATGAGAGAACTTGAGTATGAAGCGAAATTGGTTATTTACCATCATTTCGGTGGTCGCAGCGACGCAGTTCAGTGCTCCGGTTCTTGCGGGCGAGAATCCGCCGTCTTCGGCGCCGGATGCGGCATACGTCCAGTCGTTTGATAAATGGAAGGCTGATCTAATCGACGATCTCAAGATAAACTGGCTGCCGTTGGCAGGCTTATTCTGGCTCAAGCCCGGCGAGAACTCGTTCGGCGGCGATGCGGGCAACGCTGTCGTTTTTCCCAAAGGCCCGGCTCATGCCGGCGTTTTCGATTTGCAGGGTGCGGATGTAACGGTCAAATTCGCGCGCGACGCCCACGCCACCATCGACGGCAAACCAGTGACCACCGCCAAGTTTCAGCCAGATACTTCAGGCAGCCCGACAGTTGTGGAACTGGGAAGTCTCCGCATCAAAGTCATCGTGCGGGGTCAGCGCATCGGCATCCGATTGAAGGACGTCGACAGCGAGGAGGTCAAGAATTACCGTGGCCCAATTTTCTTTCCGCTCGACTTAGCCTATCGGGTGACCGCTAGCTGGATACCCTCCGATGGAAAGAAAACGGTGGATGTGCCCAACGTTTTAGGCGACACCACACACACGCCAGTGGCCGGGACCGTTGTATTCAAGATCAATGGCGAGGAAGTACGGCTGACGGCGTTGGGTGGCAATCCGTCGAAGGGGCTCTCGTTCGTTATGAACGATCTGACCAGCAAAACCGACACCTACCCGGGAGGGCGTTTCCTGGAGAGCGATCCGGTTGTGAATGGGACTGTGGTCATCGATTTCAACCGGGCCTACAATCCGCCCTGCGCGGTCACGCCGTACGCCACCTGCCCGCTTGCGCCCAAAGAGAATCGTCTAGCGGTCGCCATCCCCGCCGGAGAGAAGTACGATCGGGCTCACGCGCACCATTAGTCCCTGCCTGGAGGACTCCCGCTGTGCGCGTTACAATAGAAGCTGTATGGATCGCTACTTTATAACCCAGGCTATCAATCGTGATCAGTTCACTTCTTGAACGCAAAATCGAAAAGCGGCAGGACCAGGTTCGTCTGCAGGGCCGCATCCTTTTTCTAACTGAGGATCCTGAGCTCATCAAGCGGCAGTTTGCCGGCGAAGACTTGCCGTGGGACACGAAGAATCCCGCCAACAATCCCAAGCTGCGTGACGATATTTCGACCGACGAAATTACTCCGGCGCACTACTGCTTTTATTTTGACGAGACTCTCGGCGAAATCCCTTATTTGGGACTGAAATGCGGGAGCGTGTTCCCCGTCGGACGTTCCGATGTGAAAAAGGGTGGCTTCGTCTGCGCCGTGAGCGGCAAGCGAAGGGGCAAGGGATCGAGCCGGGAGCAATCGCCATATGCGGAGATGTGCGCTGGTATTCGCATGGTCATCGCGGAAAATATCGAGCGCATCTATAAGCAGAATTGCCAGAATCTCGGCTTGCTGACGTCGACCAATTTTTCCCTGATTGACCAGATTCGCACCGGTCAGGAAATCCCGCTCAGCGAATTTACTGCGGGAGAGGATGAGATCACGCGGCAGGTGATTGAGTATGGCGGCCTGTTTCCCTTTAACGTCGCGCGCATGCAGAAGAAAATTTTTCTTCCGGCCATCAAAACCGAAAAACGGTCGATGACCGTAGCCGAGAAAATCTTCGCAAAACACATGCTCGACGATAAGGGAAATGTTGGCGTCCCGTTTGTTAAGCCGGGCGACACAGGTTTTGCCCGCGCCGATTTGCGTTTCAGCCACGAATACGTGACGCCGATGGCAGCCATTTTCTTCGAGCGTTACGTGGGCAAAGACGCGAAGGTAAACGATCCCACGAGCATTTTGTTTTTCCGCGACCACCTCACGTTTCTCGACGAAGTGATCTCGGAAGAAAAGAAGAAACTCGGCCTGCTTGATCTCGCGACACAACTTAAGCTTAAGCAGCAGGACTTCGCGGCGAAACAGGATATTAAGCTGCATGGTGAATTGAAAGACCGCAAGGGCTCGGAAGGGATCTGCCACTCGATCGTTCTGGAAAGCTACGCGCTCCCGGGGCAGTTGAATATCGGCTCCGACTCGCATACGCCGCACGTAGGTGCGATCGGGTGCGTAGCCTTCGGCATCGGCACAACCGACGTCTTCAATTCGTGGATCACAAAAGACGTTCGGGTGAAAGTGCCAGAGTCGGTGAAGATTGTGATTCGGGGCAAGAAGCACCCCAACGTCACCGCGAAGGATTTCATCTTGAAGATTCTCAGTCTCGACTATGTTCGCGACGGCAAAGCGCTGGCCAAGGTCATGGAATACGCTGGCGAGGCGATTGAGGATCTTAGTGTCGACGAACGTGCCACCATGACCAACATGGCTGCGGAGATTGGCGGCTTCACCGGCATCGTGGCGCCAGATCGCAAGGCCGTGGATTTTCTGGTCGAACGACGTGGCATGGACCGCAATAAAGCCGAGGCCATGATCGGCGGTCTGAATAGTGATCCCGACGCTCAGTACGCACACGTGATCGAGTTGGATGCCGCCGAGATTACGCCGATGGTGGCTACGCCAGGCGACCCGGGAAATGGCAAGTACATTCGCGAACTGAATACGCCTGTGCCCGTGGAACTCGCTTATGGTGGAACCTGTACCGCAGGCAAGAATGAAGACATGGACATGTATGCGCTGGTTCTCGCTGATGCGCTCAAGCATGGCAAGCGCGTCGCGGACTCGGTGAAGTTCTACATCCAGTTCGGATCCCAGGAGACTCGCGAGTACTGCATCCGCAAAGGCTATCTCGAGATTTTCCAGAACGCCGGAGCGCATGTGATCGAGCCGAGTTGCGGAGCCTGCATCAACGCTGGGCCAGGCGTGACCACGCGGGCGGAGCAGGTGGTAATCAGCGCACAGAACCGGAATTTCCCGGGCCGTAGCGGGCCGGGGCAGATGTACCTGGCCAGTCCCCTGACCGTGGCGGCTAGTGCGGTGGCGGGTCAGATCGTCGAGTACGAGCCAAGCGCGGAGCGGGAACTAGTGGAGGCGTAGAGAGCCGATTTTGCCCACAGATTGGGCGAGCGGGGGTTTCGTCCTCCAGCAACCTATTCGCTGCGGAACGCTGTACCGCTGGCGGCATTCTTGTTAGAATTAGCGGTTCTGTTAAGTTCCGCAAACATCTCAGGAGACACAGACTTTATGACATACGTAATTGCAGAACCGTGCATCGGCACCAAGGACACTGCTTGTGTGGACGCTTGTCCAGTCGATTGTATCCATCCTAAGAAGGATGCGCCGGCGTTCCCCGAAGAGGAAATGTTGTACATCGACCCGGTTGAGTGCATTGATTGCGGTGCTTGTGTTCCCGTCTGCCCCGTGTCCGCAATTTTCGCGCTGGATGACCTGCCGGAAAAGTGGAAGGCTTTCACGGAGCGAAACGCCAAATACTTTGGCCGATAATTCGTAATCCCCATTTGGGCTGGGCGCGCGTCTTTTCTGTCAGGACGCGCGCCTTTTCCTTTTCGGAGCCCCGGCAACGGGCATAACATCTGAAAGACAGTGTGAATCGCAAGTGCGACCTCAGCTAGAGAGGATCGAATGCGTCAACGCCACCTACTACTCGTGAAACCGCTAGAGCCCAGAATTCTTATTCTGCGAGGTCAGAAGGTCGTGCTGGGTTCCGAACTGGCAGAATTGTATGGCGTGCAGGTGAAGCGACTGAATGAACAAGTCAAGCGAAATGCAGGGCGATTTCCGCACGATTTCATGTTCCAGCCTTCGCAGAGCGAATATCGCAACTTGAGGTCGCAAATTGCGACCTCAAGTTTGGAACACGGTGGCCGCAGACACTTGCCTTTTGCCTTTACCGAGCATGGCGCCGTTATGGCGGCCACGGTGCTGAACTCGCAACGTGCAATCAAAATGAGCGTCTTTGTGGTACGCGCCTTCGTTCGCCTGCGAGAGATGCTCAGTACTAATCAAAAAGTTGCGAGCAAACTGGTCGAACTGGAACGCCGATTGAAAGGCCACGACGCGGTGATAATAGAAATCATCGATGCCATCCGTGCTTTAATGGCTCACCCGCATCGCAAACGAAGGCGGATCGGATTTCAAGTGCTTGCCAAAGCGATCTAGCAAACGCGCAGAGGGCTCGCCAGGCCGTGGGCCGCTGCTCCTTTCCATCTCCTGACGGCTCAATTACAATCAAGGATTACCTGCTGAGCTTCCATGGCGCTGAAGGAGTCGGAAGCAATCGTTTTGCGGACGTATCCGTTACGCGAGGCCGACCTGCTGGTCACGCTGTTTACTCGCTTGGAAGGGAAGGTACGGGGAGTCGCACGCGCTGCCAAGAAGTCTAAGCGGCGGTTTGGCGGAGCGCTCGAGCCCCTGACATACGTTCGTGCCTATTACGAGGATCGCGAACGGCAGGAGTTGGCGCGTCTGGATTCTTGCGAAGTGCTGGAATCGCCGATGGCGTTCGAGGTGAGTTATCCTCGTGCGGTCGCGTTGGGCCATGTAGCCGAGTTGCTGGATGAGCTACTTCCAGATCGCGAAGTCAACGATGATGTCTTCCGGCTTGCACTGGCGGTCCTGGCAGGATTGCGCGAGGCTGACGTCTGGATGCCGATCACGTATTTCGACTTGTGGATGACCCGGCTGATGGGCTATCTGCCGGAACTGTCCGAGTGTATAGTCTGCGGGCGGACCCTGAATGGGAGTAGGGCATTCTTTCATGCACTGAGCGATGGTTTGCTCTGTGCCGAGGACAAGCGGCTTGCGTCATCCGAGATTTCCGTGGATTCACGCACGCTTGCTAGCAAAATGTTGCGTGCGCCGGTAGAAAGTTTTACGGCAATGCCCGGGCACAAATCGCAAGCCGCCGACTTGCGTAAGTTTCTGCTGCAGGCTCTCCAGCGGCATATGGAGAAAAAGCTAGTAACGGCAGGAATGCTGGAGAAGATCAGTTGAGAGCATTTTGCAATTAGGATCACGATCGCAGAGTGGTTGAACTGACGGCGTATTCGCAACGACTGAATGCTGAGTGCTGACTGCTTATTGCTAACCCAAAACTTTGACTCAGACCAACTCCAATCCGCTCACGTTTCAGGAACTCATCCTGCGCCTCCAGACTTTCTGGGCTGAACGGGGATGCGTCCTGCAACAGCCGTATGACGTCGAGGTCGGCGCAGGAACCATGGCGCCGGAAACATTTCTTCGCGTGCTGGGACCGGGTCCGTACAAAGTGGCATACGTGCAACCATCCCGCAGGCCTGCCGATGGGCGCTACGGGGAGAATCCGAATCGTCTCTATAAGCACACGCAATTGCAGGTGATCCTAAAGCCGCCGCCGGAGAATGTGCAGCAGCTTTACCTAGAATCGCTGGGTGCGATGGGGATTGACCTGCGCCAGCATGACATTAAGTTCGAGGAAGATAATTGGGAAGCGCCGACACTTAGCGCTTGGGGCGTGGGCTGGCAGGTAATGCTCGACGGACTCGAGATCACGCAGTTTACTTACTTTCAGCAATGCGGCGGAGTGGATCTTGATCCAATATCTGCGGAGTTGACGTACGGCCTGGAACGCATCGCGGCATTCCTCCAGGATGTCGATTCCATTTACGACATTGTGTGGGCGCGCGATCCGGAAACGGGCAAGGCTACGACCTACGGCGATGTACGGCTGGCGGACGAGATTCAGTTCTCCGTCTACAATTTTGAGTTGGCCGACGTGGAAAAAGCATGGAAGCACTTTGAGTTGTGTGAAGCAGAATGCAAGGCGCTACTCGATCAATACGCTTTACTGAGCGCGAAGAAGGATGCTGGTGACGGGTGGCAGGGCGACAAGAAGCGTTTCCCCATCCTCGCTGCCTACGATCTGTGCCTGAAATGTTCGCATCTGTTTAACATTTTGGACGCCCGCGGCGCGATTTCAGTGACCGAGCGTGTGGGAGTGATTGCGCGTGTGCGTGCCTTGGCCGTGGGGATCGCGAGGGCGTACGTGGATCAGCAGAAAGGCGAGGCGCCAGAAAGTGCGGATGAAGCGGAACCTGCGCGCAATCGGCCGAAGGTGAAAAAGGAGTTGGTGCCCACAGCTTCGTAGTTTTGCTTCTGAGGTTGCAAATTAAAGGTTCTCGATGCCAGATTTTCTACTAGAGATCGGGTGCGAAGAGATTCCAGCGCGGATGATCGATGCTGCTGCGCTCGAGTTGCGTGAGCGGGTGCACAAGTTGCTCGAACGGGAACATCTTCCTGCCAACGTAGCAATCTCTAGCTTCGAATCTCCGCGTCGTCTGGCAGTTCTCGCATCTGGAATTCCAGCAGCCCAATCCGATGTCACGGAGCAGGTTACCGGGCCGTCAGTCAACGTGGCTTTCAAGGATGGGCAGCCCGCACCGGCCGCTCACGCCTTCGCGAGAAAGGCTGGCGTTGATGTCTCTCACTTGGAGAGAGTGACAACCTCAAAAGGTGAATACCTGGCCGCAAAAATCACCAAGAAAGGCCGCTCGGCTGCAGAAGTGCTCTCCGAACTGCTTCCCAAAGAGATCAGCTCGATTTATTGGCCGAAGAATATGTACTGGCGGAAGCCAAGCGAAAAGTTTGTACGGCCCGTGCGGTGGCTTGTGGCTTTGCTCGACAGGGAAGTGATTCCACTGCAATTTGATGGCATTCGCGCCGGGAACGAATCGCGAGGGCACCGGATGTTAACCGCGGGCCCGATCCTGATTCCCAGCGCCGGTCCTGACTATGTTGAATCCCTGCGCGCGGCGAAAGTACTTGGTCGTAGCGAGCGCGAGCAGCAAATTCGGAAAGCACTCGACGCAGCCACTCGCACCATTCCAGACGCACGCTGGCGTGAAGATAAGAGCCTTCTGGAAACAGTCGTCAATCTGACTGAGTGGCCTTCGGTGATCCTGGGAAGTTTCGACGGTCAGTTTTTGGAACTGCCGAAAGAGGTTCTGATTACTGTGATGCGCGATCATCAGAAATATTTCGCAGTCGAAGATGCAGGCGACAAGCTGCTGCCACATTTCCTCGCGGTGCTGAACACCGATGGCGACCCACGCGGCATCATTCGTCACGGCCACGAACGCGTGCTGCGAGCACGTTTCAATGACGCTCGCTTCTTTTGGCAGACCGACCAGAAACATCCGCTGCGCGAGCGGACGGTATGGCTCAAGAACGTCACCTTTCAAAAGGACTTGGGCAGCTACTACGAAAAGACGAAGCGCGTGCAGCGGCTATGCAGTTGGCTGTGCGAAATCATCCGTCAGAAAGGCGTGCAGGTTCGTCCGGGGATCGTACATAAAGCTGCCTCGCTGGCCAAGACTGACCTCACGACTGAACTAGTTAAGGAGTTTACCGAACTGCAGGGAATCGTGGGCGGACTCTACGCCGGCGTGCAAGAACTCGACGCCGGCATGCCGGATGCGACTCGTCAAGCGATCGCGCAGGCGATCTACGATCAGTATAAGCCGGAATCCGTGGACGACTCCGTTCCGCGCTCAGTCGAGGGCGCGGTCCTATCGATCGCTGATAAAGCGGACAGCATTGCCGGAATGTTTGCGCTTGGCCTGCAGCCTACTGGATCGAAAGATCCGTTTGCACTGCGGCGGCAGGCAAATGGAATTGTAAAGACAATTGCGGAAAAGAAGTTGACGTTCCGCTTGGCCGAATTGTTTGCGGACGCGCGCGAAGTCTATCGTGGATCGCCGGCGGAACGAAAGTTTTCGGGTGAGATTGATTATGCCGGCGCTTTGAGAGCTTTCTTCCGTGAGCGGTTGGAGTTTTATCTGCGCGATGTGCTCGGTTTTAAGTATGACGTCGTGAACGCAGTGCTGGCGGCTGGCTCCGATGACGCAGTGGACGCGATCACCCGGGCTGAAGCGGTGACCAAAGTCCGTCCCTCGGCAGACTTCGAATCGATTTCGGTCGCATTTAAGCGTATCAAGAACATTCTTCGCCAGGCAGCCGAAACCGGAAAGCAAGTAGCGCCTGCCATCGATGCGAATGCCTTTCAGGAAGCAGCAGAGAAAGAATTGGCCGCTCAAATCCCACGCGCGGTTGAAACCGTCGATGCGTTTCGCGCGCAGGGCGATTACGAACATGCTCTTATTGAGATTTCAAAACTCAGACCCGCAGTGGACCGTTTTTTCGACAAAGTTATGGTCATGGTCGACGACGAACGCGTCCGCGCAAACCGGTTGGCGCTGCTGCAGTCGTTGTTAAAAGAATTCTCCACCATTGCGGATTTCTCGGAAATAGTGACGGAAGGCAAGGAATCCAAAGAATCTTCGAAACAGTAAAGGACTAATCTCATGGCAACGCAGGCTCTCCCCGAAGCGGAAATCGCAGTAACCAGCAAGAAGCCGACCATTCAATATGTTTACTTCTTCGGCGGCGGCAAGGCCGATGGTAACGGCAAGATGAAAGACGAACTCGGCGGAAAAGGCGCGGGCCTCGCCGAAATGACCAACGCAGGCCTGCCGGTGCCGCCGGGCTTCACCATCCAAACCGAAGCCTGTCGTGAATATATGCGGCACGGCGGAGTCTCGAAAGAAGTTGACCGGGAGATGGAGGAAGCCTTGGCCCACCTCGAGCAACTACAAGGACAGAAGCTCGGCAAGGGCGAAAATCCTCTGCTGGTAAGCGTCCGCTCGGGCGCGAAGTTTTCTATGCCAGGCATGATGGATACGATTCTGAATCTCGGCTTAAACGATCAAAGTGTCGAAGCGCTCGCGAAGCGCAGCAACAACCCACGCTTTGCGTATGATTCTTACCGCCGCCTCATTCAGATGTTTGGCAACGTGGTGTTGGAAATTGAGAAGAAAGAATTCGACAAAGTCTTCGATACCAAGAAGAAACAGAAAAATGCCAAGCTCGATACCGACCTAGATGCCAAAGCGTTGAAAGAAGTGATTGCGGAATACAAGAAAGTGGTGAAGAAGCACACCAATCAAGACTTCCCGCAGGATTCTCACGATCAGTTGGTCATGGCGCGCGATGCCGTTTTCCGCTCTTGGCAGAACGATCGGGCTAAGCACTATCGCCGTATCAACAATATCTCCGACGATCTGGGCACTGCGGTAAACGTGCAGGCAATGGTTTTCGGCAATCTCGGTGACACTAGCGGAACGGGCGTGGGTTTTACGCGCAATCCCGCGATCGGTAACAAAGAATTCTACGGCGAGTTTCTGATGAACGCGCAGGGCGAGGATGTCGTTGCGGGCATTCGCACGCCGGTCCCGATTCTCGAACTGGAAAAGGTCATGCCGGATGTCTACCGGCAGCTTCGCGAAATCACCACCCGCCTGGAAAAACATTATCGCGACATGCAGGATTTCGAGTTCACCATTCAGGAAGGCAAGCTTTACATGCTGCAAACGCGCAACGGCAAGCGCACCGGACTCGCCGCCGTGCGCGTGGCCATCCAGATGGTCGAAGAAGGCCTGATCAGCAAAGAAGAAGCGATCTTCCGCGTAGAACCTAACCAGCTTTACGATTTTCTCGTCCCGCGGTTGGATGAGAAGAAAGCGAAGATCGAAGTTCTGGCAACCGGATTACCGGCGTCCCCTGGCGCCGCCGTCGGTCAAATCGTCTTCACCGCGGACGAGGCAGTGGAAAAAGCCGGGCACGGCAGTAAGAGAAATCCAGTCATCCTGGTCAGAGCCGAAACCACTCCCGAAGACATTCACGGCATGGAAGTCGCTGCGGGCATTCTCACTTCGCGTGGCGGCATGACCAGCCACGCCGCGGTCGTCACCCGCGGTATGGGCAAATGTTGCGTTGCGGGCGCGGGCGACATCGGAGTAAACGAACACGCCCGCGAGATGAGGGTGAAGGGTCAGATTTTCAAGGAGGGCGATTGGATTTCGCTCGACGGAACCACCGGCCGCGTGATCAAGGGCAAGCTCGATACTCTCGACGCCGCTCCTGACGATGCTGAACTGATGAAGTTCCTGGGCTGGGCGGAACCTTTCCGCAAAATCGGCGTGCGGGCCAACGCTGACATTCCACGCGACGCGAAACAAGCGCGCGCATTTGGCGCTGAGGGAATCGGATTATGCCGCACCGAGCACATGTTCTTCGCCGAAGACCGTCTTCCGCACGTGCGCACCATGATTCTGACGGACAATGAAAAGGATCGTCGAGCGGCGTTGAAAACACTTCTGCCCATGCAGCGTGCCGATTTCATCGGCCTGCTTCGCGTTATGGATGGCCTCCCAGTCACGATTCGACTGCTGGATCCGCCGCTGCACGAGTTCCTCCCCAAGCGCGAAGAATTGATGGTGGAGATCGCTGTGCTTGAGGCTACCAAGCCGCGCTCCCCGAAGTTGAGTAAGTTGAGAAAACTGCTTCGCCGGGTTGAAGAACTCCACGAATTCAATCCCATGCTTGGACATCGCGGCTGCCGCTTAGGAATCACCTATCCCGAGATCACCGAGATGCAGGCGCGTGCCATCTTTGAGGCGGCGGTTGCGGTAGAAAAGGAGGGAATCAAGACGCATGCGGAAGTCATGATTCCGCTCATCGCAACTCTAAAGGAGATGGAGAACCAGGCGGCGATCGTGCGGCGCGTAGCGGAAGAAGTTTTCCGTGAGAAAGGCAAGAAGGTGCATTACCTCGTGGGAACCATGATCGAGTTGCCCCGAGCCGCGCTGCTCGCAGGCGAGATCGCAAAAGAAGCCGAGTTCTTCAGCTTTGGCACCAACGATCTTACCCAGACCACCTTCGGCTTCTCGCGCGACGATGTGAACAAAGTGCTGCCGACCTACTTGAAAGAAGGCATCCTCAAACAGGATCCCTTCGCGGTGATCGATCGCGAGGGTGTGGGAGAACTGGTCCGCATCGGAATCGAACGCGGACGCAAGACCCGCCCTGGTCTTGAAGTCGGAATCTGCGGAGAGCACGGCGGCGATCCCGACTCCGTGAAGTTCTGCCATGAAGTCGGGATGGACTACGTGGCCTGCTCGCCCTTCCGCGTATTGACGGCGCGGCTCGCAGCGGCGCAAGCCGGAGCAAGCGACAAGCTGAAAATTGAGGGTGGAAGAACGAAGTAGCTTGAACCGTTCCAAAGTGAGGGTCGCCGCACCGACGGCGACCCCTCGTTTTCACTGCACTTTCTGCAGGCGGGCGATCAGTTTCTGCGCCAGGTTCTCCTCTGACTCTGACCACAGCAGGCGTGCGCTCGCTCCTGAACTCTTCTCTGCCTTGTTCGTGAACTCCACCAACTTTTGCACATTGGCGCGAACTCGAGTCTCGGTCTCGCTGTTGAGTTGCACGTTGTCCTGAAGGAACCGCGAGTCTACACCAAAGTCCACCTCGATGTGACCCTCGTGCTCGTAGACGCTTTCTTCAAAGTCCACGCCGTGGACCAGGAATTTCACCAATGACTGCTGCAGAATCCACTCGCGCTGGTCGGAAAGAACCCAAAGGTCCCAGTACGCTTCGAACAAATAGGCATAATCTTCGTGAAGCAAATCAGCCGCGAGAAGCACCGCCTGTTCTGGAGGAACGCCGGGCCGGAACCGCTGTTCGAAAATCGTGGGCTCACCCCAAGAAACGGGATGCATGGCCACATAAGTGATTCCCGGCTGCACGGCCGAAAATGGAAACTGCCGCATCACCGCTAAAGCGCGCGGCATCATTTCGTCCAAGTCAAAACTCGGAAACCACAGGCTGAGAAAAAGTGCATCGGCCACAGGATTGCTCCGGCCCCAACGTGGGGCACCCATTAATTTTAGAACATCCGGGGGGTGGGGATCAGTGGATGGGGATCAGTGGACGACGAGCCCACTCATTGGCTCAGGCATTGAGCTCAACTCTCATCCCTCTCGCGCAATTTGAACCAAGGGCATTCGGCGAAAAGAGATGAGTAAGTTCCGCGAAGATCGAAATCGTTTTTGACACTGTGTATGAGCGCTGTTACCATCGATTAATTGACCCTCGGCTCGCCTCTCTGGTCCCCGTCGTCTAGCCTGGCCTAGGACATCGCCCTTTCACGGCGGTAACACGGGTTCAAATCCCGTCGGGGACGCCAACCTTATCAACCACTTGCAAATCCCCTCCAGAATTTTGTAGGTCCGTTACGGTCCGATAAGCCTCGGTGCTTGGTTTTTCATCGTTTTTGTCGAGCAGCAAGCTCACAACTCGGCTCTGCGCGTCTCGCTTGGTTTGCGTGATTGCTTGCGCGTAAACGTTCAGAGTGACCGAGATGTTTGCGTGCCGCATTAGCTCTTGCACAACCTTCACATCCTCGCCGTTCCCCTTGAGGAGCGTCGCGTACGTATGCCGGAACGTGTGCCAACCGAAATGACCTACGATTCCGACTTCTTTCGCCGCCGGTTCCAAGTGCGCCTTGTAGAGCGAACCTGGCCAGTACGGCAGTTTTCCTCCGCTGTGCGGGCTGGCGAATACCCAGTCCTCAGCAGTGGGGTATGGACTTTGCAGTCGCCAGCTCCACAGGACCTTAGCCAATCGCAAGTCGAGTGGAACTGGTTTGCGAGAAGCTTCGGTCTTGCAGTCACCCACGTGTTGCATGACGATCGAGCGAATGACATGGATTTCCATCTTCTGAAAATCGATGTCCTTCCACTTGAGGCCTAGCAACTCCCCAACCCGAAGGCCCGTGAACACAGCGAGGAACACCATCGTGCGCGTTGGCTCCTTCAGGATGCGAAGCAGTGCCGCGATCTGCTCGATGGAAAGCACAATGGGCATCCTGGTCCGCTTGGCACTTTGACGCACCATGCGTATGGGATTCACATCAAGCCATTCCCACCTGACAGCGTGATTGAAAACCGCGCTCATGATGTTTCGAGCTTTGGCTTTGCTTCCGTTCGCATACTTGAGCGAACGAAGCCACTGCTCCACCGCGACTGCTTTGACCTCGGTTACGTGATAGCTTCCCCACCTGGGCAAAATCCATTTTCGGAAATAGCCCACGTAGGTGACCTGCGTCTTCCGCGTTTTGGTGCAGTCCGGGCCCAGCTCTTTTTCCCGGTAGTGCTCGACAAGCGTTTGAACACTGATCGGGGTCAAGCTGGTTCGCGGATTCTCAGCGTTGATGTCTGCCCGAAGTGCGGCGACGGCCTTCTGAGCCGCCGTCTCGTTCGGATATTGTTCGAGCGATCCAACCATTAGATTGCGTCGCGTCCGACTACCATCCGCCTGGAGTTCGTACCATCGGTACTCCCAGGCCTTCCGGCCGCCGGCACGCTTCACGATCTGAAGGCTGCCTTGCTGAAATCTCGTCCGTCTCATCACGATCCTCCGTGGTTAGGGACGGTACGGATAGCTGGCTAACTTTAACCTCAAATGCACCCACGCGTCGAGATCCGATGTGCGAAAGCGCCACAATTTTCCGATCCGCATGGCGCGTATCTCACCCTTGCGGGCGAGTCGTTGAAGTGTTTTCGGGTGGATCTGCAGCAAGGCTGCCGCCTCGCGCGAATCGACTAACCTCTCGAAATGAGGGAACGGCTGGCTGACTGGCGTTACTTCGTGCATCTCGCTCATAAAATCTCCTGCAGCGAGAGTCGAGACCGGGCTGAAATCACTGCGTCGTCTGAAGGTCGGCTGTGGCGTCCGACTTCGTCCGACAGATTTCGAGCCCATTCACTACTCGGCTGGCGTTAGTCTTCGCGTCATGGGCGGACGAGAACATTATTCGTATAGAAACCGTACAAGACGCATTTGTTGCTTTCCTTCAAAGAATCTTTTTTCTTTTTGACTTCGAACAAACTTCTCAACAATTGCTTAAAGTGCCTAAAGCGCCTAAAAGTACTTTTAGGTACGTTTGAGGAATCCACGGGAACAGAGCAATGGCCGCACTCAACCACCCCCTCCTTGGCGAGGCGGTTCCATCGATCGGTCGCGAGATTTTCCCTTCTATCTATAAAAGGAACCTGCGGGAGGGAAAAGGTATCGAAAATATTTTCGAACGCGGTCGAACGTTCTCTTGGGAGCGTAGGACCAGACCCAGCAGTAGCTCCGAGCCGTCTGCGACCATATAATTCAGCAGTTCATGCCTTTGGCATCGCCTAACACGAAAAGGGAAAGTCTCCCGGACGTAATGACGTTCCGAAAAACCTGGCGCGCCTATCAATCACGTCTATTGAGTCACCTTGACGGCTACTTGCAAAACCGACGGTTGCATTTGGTAGCAGCGCCGGGATCGGGCAAGACAGTTCTGGGTCTCGAAGTGATAAAGCGTGTGAATCAGCCCACCTTGGTGCTGGCACCGACGATCACGATCCGCGACCAGTGGGTTGATCGTCTTGTCGATCTTTTCCTGCCTCCGGGCAGCGGCAGACCCGCGTGGGTTTCTACGGAACTGAGGAGTCCTGCGTTTCTGACAGTTGCGACCTATCAAGCATTGCACGCGCTCTGCTCGGGCGAACCGGAGGAGCAAGCGCAGCCTATTGAAGCCGAGGAGAACGGTGACTCTAACAAACACCTGTTCGAGCCGCTGAACAACGGCACCGATGCTAGCCACGGCGCTCAAGAGCACATCCCGCTTCCCGAGGCGTTCACCGAAGCAAAGTTCGGAGCCCTTGTCCTCGACGAGGCACACCATCTCCGCGCCGAGTGGTGGAAAACGTTGACCTCAGTGGCGGCGCAACTCGACAAGCCAACGATAATTGCCCTGACGGCAACGCCGCCCTACGATGTTTCTCCGTTCGAGTGGCAGCGATACGAAGAGCTTTGCGGACCAGTCGATGCGGAGGTTTCGGTCCCTGAATTAGTGCTCGAAGGCGACCTCTGTCCGCATCAGGATTACGTCTACTTCAGTACGCCTACCGAGAAAGAGCAAAAGGTGATCTCGGATTTCCGCACTGCCGTGGACTCGTTTGTTGAGCGCCTCCGGTCAAACGAGGGATTCAAAGATGCGATCCTTGCCCACCCGTGGATTGTGACGCCCGACAAACACACGGAAGATATTCTTGAAGACCCTGAATATCTCTCCAGTATGGTCGTCTTTCTGCACGCCGCTGGACAGGAAGTCCCACACGCTGTATTGAAAACGCTGGGCTTGTCTCACAAACAAGTTCCTGCGCTAGAACTCGAATGGCTGGAGGTGCTGCTCTCGCATTGCTTGTACTCCGATGTCAAGAGTTTCCAACCGAGCGAACAGATTCTCAAGTTGCTCCGGCGTGAGCTGCTGGAGATCGGCGCGATTGAACGGCGAAGGGTAAAGCTCCGCGATCCCTCAGACCATCTAAAGCTGCTAACCACATCGATCACCAAATTGAAATCTATTGAGGAGATCGTGCGGCTTGAATCGGGCAGTCAGTGCGCCGAATTGCGGTGCGTTATTCTCACTGACTTTATTCGTAAGGCAGAGATGCCGAAATCCACGGACGAGCTTGCAGTCTGCGAAGACATTGGCATCGTTCCGATATTTGAATATCTGCGCCGCGCCGCCTTGTCGGATATTCGGCTGGGTGTTTTAAGCGGGTCGCTGGTAATCATTCCCAGCAGCGCGGAGCCACTCCTTAGGCAGGCTGCGACAGCATTGGGAATTGAACCGCGAGACCTCTCGATCTCTCCGCTAAGCCACGATCCGGGTTATTCGAGCGTCGAAATACGCGGACAATACTATCGCGGCTCAGTTCGCTTGATCACATCGGTTTTCGAGCAGGGCGGAATAACCGTGCTAGTCGGAACGAAATCCTTGCTGGGGGAAGGCTGGGACGCGCCATGCATCAACACGCTGGTACTTGCCAGCTTTGTCGGCTCCTTTGTTCTCTCGAACCAGATGAGGGGGCGCTCGATCCGAGTGGACTCAGCTCAGCCACAGAAAACAGCCAATATCTGGCATCTCGTTTGTGTCGAGCCGAGTTTATTTGGTCCAGGTGACGACTATGAACTTCTGGTTCGGCGCTGCTCCGCATTCGCCGGTGTGAATTCTGCCGCGCCAGTGATCGAGAACGGAACCGAGCGATTGGGATTCGGACATCCGCCATTCAGCCGCGATCAGATCGCACAGATCAATACCCAGACTTGCAAGCGTGCTCTCGACCGCGCAGGCCTTCGCCAGCAGTGGCAGGATGCGCTGAGTGCAGGTTCCATCAAGCAGATGACGGACGGCCTGAAGGCACCGGACGAGTCGCTGCCTCGCGGGTTCGTTCTCACAAACACAATTGCGGCGCTTCTGATCCAAGCTACTTATATTATCGTCGCGATCCTCGAATATTTCGGACGGATGCTAGGTCGAGTTCGGACCACTCAGGACTTTTGGACCTTCGCCGCATTGTTGCTGGGAATTGCTGCAATTGTGAGTTTGCCTTGGAGCCTGATTGCGTTGTGGCGCTTCATTCGTCACGGCACTCCCGAGCGAAGCATCAAGCAGATCGGGCGTGCGGTTCTCGAAGCCCTGGAGTACGAGGGCTCCATTGACCAGCACGCCGGCGTGTTTCGAGTCTATGCCGATAGGAATGGCGACGGGACCGTCTTCTGCTGGATAGGGGGCGGCACAGGCAAGGAACAGGCAACATTTCTTCGTGCTTTACGAGAGATACTGAGCCCAATTGACAACCCACGATACGTGCTCGCACGACGCAAGATTTGGAGGGTTTTCCGAGAGGACTATTTCGCGGTTCCAGATGCATTGGCGCGGAAGAAGGAAGTTGCTGAGGTATTCACACAACGCTGGAAACGCCTCGTGGGACCGGTTGAACTTGTATACACGCGCACTCCTGAAGGCCGCAAGTTGCTGCTCCGTGCTCGCAATCACTCACTCTCCGGAGCTTTTCAGAAACGTGCGGAGAGAGTGAGTTCCTGGAAGTAACTCTGAAAAATGTCGTCTCCCCACGGCGCTAAGCATAGCCGGGGTGCGGCTCGTGTCAAGGCTCACGACCGCTTCGCGGCGCACAAGACGCGGCCTTGACACAATCCTTACGCCCGGCCCATCCTCCGCCATGTGGGGAATGTGCATGTGTGGCTCTCCGCGAGACCTCAAAGTCCGAGACCAAGACTGGGGCCACCGAGGTCATGTTCCACGCCGACATGGGGCGTCTTTTCCGGTTCCGGTGTGTGAGTTGGAACGGAAGAATGCTGCTCTCCGATCTGCTGGCCAGCTTGCCGGTTCACCCCAGTCATCAGGTCAACACGGTGGCCCTTTTCCGGATCGTGTGCGGATAGCTGTTTTCGGGCTAGTTCAATCGCAGACTGCCGCGTCGTGGATACGCCGACGGATTCGCGAAGTTGCTCGCGGTCGCTCGTGACAACAGCGATCTCGCTCCGGCCGCGGCTCGCCGCAACATAGAACAGTTCCTTTTTCATGGCGTCCGCCGAGATGATCACGGTGTCTACGGTTTTGCCCTGGCTTCGATGAGCGGTGACCGCATATCCGTGGGTGAATTCGTGATAGTTCGCAGGAAGTGTTCTTCCGTCTTCGAGGCGAATGGCACCACCATCCAGGGAAGTCACTTTGACCAGCTCTCCGTTGGTCGCCCGGAATTCCGGCCCTCGACGGTTTGCCGTGAGCATCAGGTTGTCGCCAGTGGCAACCTCAATGGGCTGACGCTCATAAACGGAAAATGCCCGCGTTTGTTTCCGCGAGATATTCACCTCTTCGCCGGTTTCTTTTCGCGCAACCAGAGATTCGGGCCCAACACGCACGACGTCCAGAGACTCATGGCGTTTTGCTAGTTTTGTGTCTCTGTGAAACTGCAGAATCTGTCCCTCTTGGTAGTTGGACAGTTCCTCTTTCTGGGCTCTTGTCCACTGGAGCGATACGTACCGATCAAAAGAATGAGCGACTCCCAGTTCGCCGTGTTCTTTCCGATCTTGGCGAATCGCGTAGGTGAGTTGAGAAATCTCAGCATGAGTGCCCGCAACTACCAGCGTATCGAGCCCTTCGGCTCGGAACTCGCGATGTAACTCTGCCACTATCTGGCCTCGGTCGAAAATGGATACTTCCCGAATGGCCCCTAGCTTTTCCAATTGCACAAACCCTTCCTCCGGTGAATGCCTCATGGTCTTTACGGCCTCGCGATAGACAGAGTTCGTCTGCCGCTGTACTTCAGTAAGGGAAACACTCTTCAGGCCAGACTCCCGTTCCAAGATACGCAAAGCATCCGAGGCCTCTACGCTGGTAATTTGTCGGGTGTCACCGGAAAAGACAATTCTGGCTCCCTGATCCTCGGCGAGGTGCAGCAAGCTTTGCATTTGCCGGCCCGAAACCATTCCTGCTTCATCAACAATCAAGACCCTCCCGCGCAGCGCGCCCTGTGGTTCCTGAGCCTCCAGAAGTCGTGAGACAGTCATCGCATCTCGGAAGCCAACTTTTTCGAGTTCATCCACCGCACTTCTGGTGGGAGCCACCGCAAGAACCTCGTGTCCGGCCTCTCTGAGGCCACGGTCAATTTCACGCAGTGTCGCCGTCTTGCCAGTACCTGCAGCGCCTCGAACATTGACCGCCAGATCGCGAGAGTCGAGTACAGCTTCGACGGCAAGCTTCTGTTCCGGACGGAGGCGGCCCGAAAGCTCAAAGTCACGCCCCTTGCCGAGGTGGTCGTAGCGGTCCAATCCTCGGTTAACCATCGCGATTATGTCGCGCTCGCGCTGGAGGCTCGCGTGTGTCGCAATTTCATCCCCAGAGGAGATGAGAGTTCCTTTCGCACGCTCAAGGGAGAGAGAGCCCTGAAGATCGCTGAGTTCGACGTTGCCGCGCCCGTGACGAAGAGCCTCGGTTAGAACCTCATGCTCCCTGGCGACTGAGAGACGCTCGAAGATGTGCTCCTGGGAGTATGCAAGGGAAGCCCCATGCGCACCGCGATTGATTTGAAGCGAATGGGATTTTGTCTGAGCCTCGTTCAAGCCATCCCGAAGTGCTTGCCTCTCATCCGGGGTCATTCGTTCTTGCTGAAGGTTACGGACTCGCTCGGTCGATATTTCCTGAAGCTTGTCAGCTCGCGTTTCCCGGACGAGCACGGCAACCTCGTTGTCTGTGGGCACGCGCCCGCGCTCACGAGTGAATTCCTGAATGGCCGCATCACGCTGGGCACTGCGTTGACTGTACTTGTCCAAAAGGTCATGGGAAAAACCTGCGATTTCGAATCCCTTGTCACGACCACGAACATCGTGACGGTTTTCAATCTCGTAACCAAGACCACGCACTTCGCGAGCCAGGGCATTACGATAGACCTCGGTCAGATAGCTGCGACGCTCGTACAGACCGGAAGCCTGGAGCGCCTTCCAACGTCCTTCAGTCCCATCGTAGGTGAGATTGGCAGCGACTGCATGAGTATGGAGCTGAGGATCTAGCTGACGACTCGTGTCGTGAGTGTAGGAAGCCACGATCCAGTTCCCGGTTGCTCGATTTTCGTTCAAGCCGGCGAGGCGAACCCTAGTGGCCGAGTATCTTTCTGCTTCCTCCAGGGCCTCGCGCACGGCGATTGCGTGCGCTGCGAGCAGTCTGTCATCACCGCCAACAATGGCCATGACAGAGACGGACTTCGGCGCTGAAAATGTCATGTCATACAGAGAACGTGCCTTACTTTGCTCCTCACCATTGCTGGCAATGCGATCTGCCCCGTGACGTTGCCGGAGGAATTCTCCCGTTTGTGGGTCGAGGCCCTGACGCACTGCCTCGAAATCCTCGGAGGTAACCTCTCCTTTCAGGCCCAGCAGTTCAGCGCCGCGTCCGTGCCACCGGCCTTCGACCGTCCGATTCTGGTCGTAGTAGTCGCTCTGTTGGAGATGGCGTTGAGCGTAGCCTTCACCGCCGGTCATGGCACGAATCGTCAGCACACGCAGACCCTAGCGCTGTTCGAAGTTCGGGATCAAGAGACCCGCGCCGAATAAGCTTTAACAGATTTCGGTCCGCAGTAAGATTAGTGAATGTCCTTTGTTGCCAATCCGTCACGAGACGCGGGACCGACAATTGCCGGATTTTTCTTTCAGGTGAATATGTCGATTTTGCGCTGGCTCGATCTTGAGCCCTCACAGCACCTGGAATTGGAGCATGGCGAAGACATTGACACCGTTGATCCCATCGTCGTCGGCGAAGAGGCTACAGAGAAACGGCTCTTGGAACAGCTCAAAATTCGGAGTGGGAAATCCGTAACTCTGCGTAGCGTAGAGGCTCTAGAATCTCTGGCAAACTGCTGCACACACACGCATTTGAATCCGGGCACCCACCTCCAATTTCGCTATCTAACAACTGCAAATATCGGCATTGAAAAGGGGTGGACGGGTAGTCAGGCTGCAATTGCGACGTGGCAGTCGATACGTGAGGGAGAGTATCACGATGAGGCACGAACTGAAGCGACGGAGTTATTGCGCTTGTTCATCGCAGGACTGTCGGGGCCATCGAAGATATTGAAGCAGTCTTGGGACCTTTTGCAGTCAGTTGCCGCTGAAAAGGACTCCTTTCTCCAGCTGATCCTCCGATTTGAATGGGCTGTGGGACAGCCAGGGTTGGAACAGAGTGAGGCGAAGATCCGCGCGATCCTAGTCGATCGAGGTTATGCAGAGAACGAGGATCAAGCCCACTCTTTGTATGAACACCTGCTGGCTTATGTTTTTCGACGGCTCTGCAGGCCAGGGAGGAAGCTGCTTGATGCTGCAGAGCTTGCAGAGCAATGCTCGATATTTCCCTCCTCCGCGCGCGACGAAGAACTCATTCAACTCATCCGCGCGCATATCAAAGAGACCGGAGCCCGGTTTGATTCTGTTGAAACGACTGTGGCGAAGCACCAGGGGGAACTCGCAACACTTCAGCACGCGGTACAGGTTCTCAATCGCAGCATGGGCCTAACTGCGGCCTTCACGATTTCCGCTACCACTTTCTCGAACGAAGTGCCAGAGCCTGTACACCCATGCGTGCGGCGGTCTCGCGTTGTTACAGAAGTGCAGAAGAAGCTTGAATCCATCAGGATAGCGCAGATTGTTGGCGAACCGGGTTCGGGAAAGACTCAATTACTCCTCCTTCTCCGAGAGTGTGCGCCGCGCCCGGTCCATTGGCTGAACATTCCTCGCGATTCGACCGAATCACAGGTCTGCATTCTACTCGATGTCTACATTCGCTCCTTAAATAGTCATACGGCAAGAGAATCCTTTCGCGACTCTTTGAGCGGAGCATCCGAGCAACTGCGAAGCAGCCTATTCGTGATAGATGACTTGCCAAGGGTTCTCCCAGGTGGACGGCTTTCAACTCGCATCGAGCAGTTGATAGACGCCATCACCTTGGTTGGTGGACAACTCCTGATATCAAGCTACTACCGCCTTCCAGCGACTTTGGCAGAGCGATTGGGCAAAGTCCATTGTGAGGTTCCGCGGTTCGATTCCAAGGACGTCCTTGAGCTATTGCAGATCGCTGGAGCACCGAGTCAGTTTCTGTCTGAGGAAATCGGCACCTTCCTCGTGACCGTGACGCAGGGACTGCCTGTGCTGGCCGTGGCCGTCGTGCGCTTTCTCGCTTCACAAAGTTGGAAGTTTACTGCTAGCGAACTTGAGGCGATATTCCGCGGCGATTTTGCCGAGGCTAGCCGTAGAGACACGCAAGAATTGTTGCGGCTCACGATGTCGGACGCTAGAGAGCGTGAGCTCATCATCCGAATGAGCCTTGCGATTGGGCCATTCTCAGGGGTGGATGTTGCAAGGGTGGCCAGGGTGCCTTCCGCGATTCCTTTACCTCTCGAAATCGTCCAGCGTGCAGCCGGTGTGTGGTTGCAAAGGGTTGGACATGACCAATACTTGTGCTCGCCCCTCATCACCTCACGACTGGCGGACACGCTTGAGCCTACAACACGAAGAGGCGTTCACTTCATTTTGGGTACACGAGTTCTCTCGCGAGGATCGATTACTCCAATCGACGCATTCGCTGCCTTAAATCACTTCATTCTGTCCGGGATTACGGCCTATGCCGTCCTAGTCACGATCAACATGCTGTCGGCGTACATCGCGCTTGATGGGCAATTCACAGACGAGTTCGGATTCTCACGACTCTGGCCGGACGCTCTCGACAGGTCGGAAGTTGATCTGAACCTTGAGTTACATCTTCGTTCGCTGCAGATCATCGTTGCGGCTAAAATCGGGCGTGACATCGAACCGCGACTTGCTTTCTTTGACTCTCTTCTGAAGCAAGCGGACTACGCAGGTTGGGGTGTTGCGATAGCCACTGCTGGCCTTGCAATCCATCTGGTCTGGAAGTTCTCGGCACTCGCGAGCAAGTATCTGGCATATGCACTCAACGCTTTTCCTTCGGCACGTCTCCCAGATGGGTCATCTTTGCCGGTTGGCGATCATCCGATCGAAATCATGGCGTTAATGTCGGCCCATACTTGTAATTCCGACACCGATGTGGACGCATGGCTCGACATGCTCAAGCAGTTCAGCAAGACTCAGCTTCAAGTGCTCGCGATTTCAGAACTAGCTGAAGACAACGTAGTGATTGTCTGTGACGGCGTGTGGAGTCGTGAACTCCGAAAGCCTCAAGAGCACCGAGACTGGGCTCATGTCAAGGCGAAGCTGGAACAAATGGGAGAAGTAGGTAGACTCATCGGTTTTTCTCTTCTCGAAGCCGCCGCCATACGCGCCCGCATCACGGTGTTAGCCGAGTTCGAGGCACACATTGACGACGCGATGCAGGTCAGCGACCACGCGTTACGATCGACCGTCGACGATACAGGGCGGTTTCTGCTGCTAGAAGTGACCGGTCGGCAGCTCGTGATTGCAGACAGAGATGAAGAGGGCCGACAATTCCTCATACGGGCTCTTTCATGCGACGCATATAGGGATGCACTCCTACGGCGAAATGTGCTCGTCATATTGGCAAGCCTGCAGGACGCTACCTCCGACCCCACGCCTACCCAATACACGGAGCAGGCACTAAGAGTCGCGAGTGGTGGCAAACTCATTGATTCGATAGTTGTCGGAACGCTCGCCGAGCATGGCATTGCGCAGTGGCGAAGCGGTGGTCGCGACTCATCACTCACAACCCTCATCGAGGCAGTTGATCTCCTGCTCAAGATTCAGCAAGACACAGATAGCTGGAAAGCGCTCTTTTATCAGGTCTTCGGCGTACTTTCTCATTACAGCGACGTGGCTCACAATGGCAGCCCCCGAGGAGGCTATGCTGTACCGGAACAAGGTTGGTTCCTTTCCAGCAATGACGATCTTGCTCAAGCATTCCGGCCCGAACAGACTTCGTACATCTGCGCTCGGGTCGCCATGTTCGCGGACGGACTGCGAGACTTGGACAAGGCCGAAAACTGGACTTGGAGGGCCATTGCCCTTGCCGAGAAGTACGAAGAGGCTCGCGTTGCAGTTGCCAGCCAAGTGCAGTGCGCTCTTCCCGCTGTTCTTCTCAAAGACGATTTTGCGAAAGCCGGGAGATTGTTTGGTCTTTTCGCCAAGTCAGTGCTGCCGTCGATCAACAAATCAGCTGCTCTCGCGAAAAGTCCCGAGCAAGAAGCGTTTGCTCAATCGGTTCTTGCGAGTTCATCCGCAGCTGTGATTTCTCTCTCCAAACTTAGGGTCGGCACGCCGATTACGCTCCGTCTCGCAACACGCGTACTCCAAGGTGCGTCCACGGAAGAGATTTCAGCTGCAATTACGGCTGTGCAGGTTGAAACCGGAGAGGTTCCTGAGTCCGGGGATTTTGCCCCCGCTTTGCGGCGCTCCTTTATCGACGAAGTCGATTGGAAAACGTTGGCTGACGAAGCCGTGGCTGCTCACGGTGAGTTCGATTACGTGAAGGCGCAGACGTTGATGGCGGGCGCCATCCTGAAATCACCTCCCGGTCAGTCCTTGTATCTCCAAGTGAGATCGATGGAGACCTTGGGGCGGCTCTTTTCGGGCGGATCGAGCTTGTACAGCGCAATCGTTGCTCCTTTTTTTGTCGAATACTTTAAAGCCCGGGCCGCCCGGACTGATCACCCATTCCGTACTGCCCAAGCGTATACCTTGCGCCAGTTTGAGTTGTCCGACGGGAGTGTTGAGGGAACGAGAAGACTGTTGAGTGCGATGCGCTTTTGCATGGGCATTGCTCTGCCGCCAGATGCAATGAGTTGGCTTGATCAGGAAGAAGCTAGGACTTGACGACGCGGGACTTCCCGGAGCCACGAGTTCGTTGCCCGAGAAAGAAGAAGAGAGAGAGAGAGAGACACCATCCCTAAGCCTTCGGCTTAGGGCGGTGCAGGCCGTCCTGGGACTGGCGAATGCTGGTCGCACGAAGTCGAACAGCATTCGAGTCCGTTCGAATTGCGTCCGATTCTGATTCGAACGGATATGAGTAATCCGAACTGCCACCTTAGACTACTCAATCCTCGCCGCAGGCAACCCCGTTTCTTTTGGCAGTTGACACGCTTACGCAATATGCGTAATAATGTACGCAATATGCGTAACTCTTCCGTGCTGACTGCGTTGTTCCCACAGGTACGGCAAGGTGTGCTTGCGGCTACCCTCGGCCAGCCAGACAAGTGGTGGTATCTTTCGGAACTCGCCGGGCGTTTGGGCACGAGCCCGTCGAGCCTTCAGCGGGAGCTATCATCTCTGGTGGCGAGCGGAATATTGGTGCATCGTCGGGAAGGCACAAGGGCTTATTTCAAGGCGGAGACCCAGTCCCCGGTGTTCCGAGACCTGCAGCATCTCTTCGAAAAAACTGCAGGACTGGCTCCAATCCTGGAGCAGGTACTAGAACCGTTTGGGAACAAGATTCAGAGTGCTTTTATCTATGGTTCTGTGGCACGAAGCCGGGAACATGCGATGAGTGACGTGGATGTGATGGTCATTGGCAGAGCAGGTCTTGCTGACCTATCTCCAGCGCTCCGCAAGGCGGAGACTCGGCTAGGAAGAGAGGTCAATGTCACGGCCTATTCCCCAGAGGAGTTTCGGGAGAAAATCAAATCGGGCGACCATTTCCTTGCCGCCGTTTTACGAGGACGGAAACAGTTTGTGAAAGGAGGCCAGAGTGACTTGGACGAGCTTGTTGGCGAATAAGGAAGCCCAGAAACACAAAACCTCCAAGAAGGAATTAGACAATATGCGAGCCCTGATCGCCCGCGACCTCGCAGACGCGAGTCTTGCTGGCCTTTCAGCAGATCGGAGATTCGCCACTGCCTACAACGCTGCGCTCCAGGCTGCGAATATGGCCATAGCCTGTGCGGGGTATCGGATCGTGAGCAAGGTCGGACATCACCGGGTGTCGCTAGAGAGTACGAAACTTGTGTTGGGGAAGGCAGTTCATAACTACGCCGACTACTTCGAGACCTGTCGGCGAAAGCGAAATACCATCGACTACACCTTCTCCAACGTCGCGACGGAGACCGAAGCGAAGGAGATCCTTGTCCAAGCCTCTCGGTTTTATGGCGAAGTCGAAGACTGGATCACGAAAACTCACCCTTCTCTGAAAATGTAAAAATTCGACCTCGACCTGAACGACAGCGCCGTCGGGCACCAGTTGTTGGATACGGCGTGACAACCTGGATCAGAGCTTCCAACTTCCAGCTTGCCGACGATCCAGGAGTTGGTCGGTTCGTTCTAACACTAACGCGTTCATGAGGTCCTATCGGTGCGGAGCTCTGGAATCTCATACTTCCCCACCGTGAGACATCTGGGGCATTCGGCATTGATCAGGCATTTAGAATCACGAGCGCGCCTGCTCTGATGGCAAATTGGCTGGGTCGAGGACGGGGGAAATGTATGGACGCACGCCCTACGACTCACATTTATGAGATAGTTTCGATTTGAAATTCTTACCTGACGCGAGGGTAGAACTCATGGTTACGCATCCGAAGACGAGCATCTCGGCTCTATTCGCGCGATATACATTTCTCGGAATCCTAGCGGCGCTACTTGCGCTAGCTGCGCCCGGTAAGGCGAAAGCTCAGGCTCGAAAGATAGAGCTGACCGACCTTCAGAAAATCGTCGGCGTCTCCAGTCCGGCGATTTCGCCGGATGGAAAATCCATCGTCATCATTGTGTCTCGCGTGAATTTCGACGAGGACCGTTACGAGAGCCAGCTCGTGTTGGTGGACATTGCTACAGGCGCGCAGCGTGTGCTGACCAACGTGCGTCCGGGATTGAACTTGCCGCAGTGGTCGCCCTCGGGCGACCGGCTGGCATTTCTTGCGGAAGCAGGGGACGAAAAGACAGCTACGGCGCAGATCTTTGTGTTGCCTGTAAATGGTGGAGCTCCGAAGCAGATTACCAGCGCGCCTCTGGGTGTCGAACAATTCGCCTGGCGCCCGGACGGCCGCTTCTTGGCCTTCGTCGCGGCGGACGAACCTCCCAACAAGGCCGAGATCGAAAAGCATCACGATTTGTTTGAGGTGGGCGACAACGATTTTCTCGCCACCTCGGCCCCCACTCCTTCGCACATCTGGGTTGTTTCTGCCGCATGGGGCACCGCGAAGCGCCTCACCTCTGGTGTCTGGAGCTTGGCCAAGACCCCGGATGGATTTTTTAATCCGCATCCCCCGCTTTCCTGGTCGCCGGACGGCAAACAGATCGCCTTCACTCGCCAAGCCGATCCGCACTTCGGCGATTCCGATCAAACCGTCATCGATATCCTGGACGTTGACAACGGCCAAATCCGTCAACTCACGAAGCGTAATTCATTCGAAAGCTTCGGTCTCTTCTCCCCTGACGGATCGAGGATCGCTTACTGGTACCCGCGCGACGGAGATACAAACAATGAGAATGAAATCTTTGTCGCCTCCTCCGCCGGCGGCGAAGGAACTGACCTCACACGCGCGCTCGATCGCAATGTCCAGCGTGCCCTCTGGATGCCTGACGGCAAATCGCTGTTGGTTAGCGCCGACGACGCCACGCGAAGGGCCATCTGGATCCAGCCGGTCGAGGGCAGTGCGAGCGGCAGCGTTGCAAGAAAGCTCGACCTCGGCGACGCCAATGTCTACTGGGATTTCTCGGTAGATGTGGGCAAGGATGGATCGATTGCTTTTACCGGGAGTACTCCGACCCAACCGACCGAGCTCTACTACCTTGCATCACCGGAGTCAAAACCGAAACTGCTTACCAACTTCAACCATGAGATCGCGGCTCTGAACCTGGGTAGCATTAACAGCTTCGAATGGAAAGGACCAGACGGTTTCACAGCGGATGGCACTCTGGTCTACCCTCCGAACTTCTCGCGTGACAGGAAATACCCGTTGGTTGTTGACCTGCACGGTGCCCCGCAGTTTGTTGCTTCCGTCACGGAGTTCGACTTCCTCCTGCAGCTCTTTGCGTCGCACGGCTATGTTGTCTTCGCGCCGAACTATCTCGGCACCGATAACCTCGGCAACCAATACGAGCATGCTGTTTTTGTGAACGAAAATGCCGGAGACGGCCCTGGCCGCGACATCATGGCTGGAATCGCCGCGCTCGAAAAACAGGGCTTCATCGACGAATCGCGCATCGGTGTCTCCGGATGGTCCTGGGGCGGTTTCATGACGACCTGGCTGATAGGTCACTACCACATCTGGAAAGCAGCTGTCGCCGGAGCCGCCGTTACCAGCATGACCGATTGGTACACGCTCACGGATGTCAACGTCACCGAGCGCTTCGAGTTCGGCGGCTCGCCGTGGCAAAAGGAGTACGCGAAAGCGTACGCGGAACAGTCGGCCATCACCTATGCCGCTGCCGTCACGACACCTACGTTGATCCTCCATGATACCGGCGACGCGACTGTGCCCATTACAAGTTCTTACGCGTTTTACCACGCGCTCAAGGACAACGGCGTAACCGTGAAATTCATCGCCTTTCCCATACCCGGACACGAACCCGGCGATCCCGTCCATGATTCGGACAAAGACCGTGTCTGGCTGGAATGGTTCGACAAATACTTGAAGTAGTCCAGCGGCCTCGATGCGCGTTCGTCAGTCCTGTGTTGGTTCGGCGGCAGAATCCGAGAGAATAGGGTGAAGAGCAGACCGCAACATTAATCGTTTTCTCACCAGGCAGAGCGAGAGCTTGGGACCATGACTATGAGACTCAGACTTAGATTCTTGCCGTGGAACACGGTCGCACACGCTCTCTTATTCTTCGCCCTCACCCGACTCACCGCCTATTCGCAGTCCGCGTCCACCCCAGAAACCCACGGTGTTGCACCGACCGATTCAGCAAGGCTCAACCTGACCGCTCACGTGGACTTCCTGGGTGGACTTGCTAGAGAACCGATGATTGTCGAGCACCCCGATGGCACTTTGTTCGTAAGTGGCTATTCGGGAGACCGCGCTTCAGGGCCGCCACAAACTGTTCCGAGATTGTGGAAGAGCACCGACCGCGGCTCTACCTGGAACGCGGTGAATGTCGGAGCAGAAGTGGACGGAGCCATCGGCAATTCCGATGTGGATCTTGCTGTCTCGCGGGATGGCACTCTCTATTTCGTCACTATGGGCTTCGACAACAAGGCATTTGAGGGTAAGCACGTCGCGATCGGTGTGAGTCGGGACTCCGGTAATACCTGGCACTGGACGATGCTCTCGAAGAAGCGATTCGACGACCGCCCATGGGTCGCAGTCGAACCAAACGGAGCCGCGCATGTGATTTGGAACGATGGCAACGGTGTGTATCACACAGTCAGTCGTGATCGAGGCGTCACTTGGAGTCCAGCTCAGTTGATCCACCCACAAGGCGGGTCCGCTCACCTCGCCGTCGGGCCCAAGGGTGAACTCGCGGTTCGGATCACTCCGGCATCAGCATCGGGCAATAAGATTGAGCCTGGCGTGGAACTGGTCGCCGTCAGCACAGATGGCGGCAATACCTGGGAGAAGCACTCCGTTCCGGGCCAGCGCATCTGGGCTTTTACCGAGGGAAGCACCCCGCGTTGGATCGAGCCGCTGGCTTGGGATGCAAAGGGAAATCTCTACCTGCTCTGGACGCAGGTGACTGGCGTCTGGCTCGCGCGTTCCGTTGACCGCGGATCAACGTGGACCACCTGGCCGGTGCAGGAGAGTGAAGGCGACACGCTGATGTATTATCCGTACCTTGTGGCGCGTGGGCCGGGCGAACTGGCGGCGACTTGGTTCTCGGGTTCAGGAGAGAGCTTGCGATGGCAGGCGTGCAAAATCAGAGTTGCAGATTCTGCGACCCCACCACAGATAACAAACTCGGGCCGATTTACACAGGATACCTGGAGGCCGGATGATGCTCCCAGCACGAAGCTGGTGCGAACACCGGCGGGCGAGTATCTGCCTGTCCTATTCCTTAGCGATGGCGGCCTCGCAGTGGTCAGTCCAATCCAAAATCAAGAGACGAACCGCTTCGGCTTTTCCTTTTGGGAGTTTAAGGAACCGTCCCAAGGAGCCGGCAAACAAGGCACGCAAAATCCTGAGGCCTATGCGTTGTACTTGAAGGGTCGTTCCTACTGGGCCAAACGGACTCGCTCGGACCTTGAGACAGCAGTCTCCTATTTCAATCAAGCCATCGCCAAAGACCCCGGCTACGCGATGGCGTACGCAGGGCTGGCTGATTGCTATGCCATGTTGCCTGACTACGGCGCCAGTGTCGAAGACATCCCGAAGGCGAAAGCCGCCGCCTTCAAGGCAATTGAGTTAGACCCTACCTTGTCGCGCCCGCACGTCAATCTGGGCGGCATGAAGATGGCGCACGAATGGGATTTCGCGGGAGGAGAGGCTGAGTTCAAGAAGGCTTTGGAACTCGACCCAAACGACTCACATGCGCACCAGCGATATGCGGACAATCTGGGTCTGCTTGGTGGCAGGGCGCAGGACGCCCTTGCTGACATCAATCGCGCCCACCAGCTTGATCCACTGTCACTCGCCATCAGCGTTGATGTAGGCAATGTTTACACCTACGCCCGGCGCTTCGACGAGGCCATTGTCGTGTGCCAGAAAGTGGCGAGTGAGAACCTGACATTCTCCGGAGCACACGACTGTTTAGCCAATGCGTATTGGGGAAAGAAGATGTACCCGCAAGTGATTGAAGAATGGAAGGCCTATGCCAAGCTTACCGGCGAGCGAAGCGATTCCGATTATGCTGTAGCTCTGGAACAAGGATTCCGTTCGGGAGGCTGGAAGGGCGCTCTTAGCAGAAGCATCGAAACCATGAAAGCTCAAAGCAAGACAGGCAACTCAGCTCCGTACAGTATTGCGGAAGCCTATGCCGACTTGGGCGACAAGGAGCAGTCCTTCCGATGGCTCAACGCCGCGTTTCAAGAACACGATATCGGTCTAATGGGTTTGAATACCGACTTCTTACTCGACTCCATTCGTTCCGACCCGCGGTTTGCCGAGTTAATTCACAAGGTAGGGCTGCCGCAGGTCAGCAAACAAGGCACGCAAAATCCTGAGGCCTATGAGTTGTACTTGAAGGGGCGCTCCTACTGGAGCAAGCGAACCCTCTCGGACCTTGAGACCGCAGTCTTTTATTTCAATCAAGCCATCGCCAAAGACCCCGGCTACGCGTTGTCGTATACCGCGCTGGCGGATACCTACGCCGTAATGCCTGATTATGGCGGCAGCCCCAGCGAAGACGTCCCGAAGGCGAATGCCGCCGCCCACAATACGCTGGAGTTGGACGCGACCTTGGGCCGTCCCCATGCTGTTCTAGGCTACATCAAGTTTGTCCACGAATGGGACTTTGCCGGAGGGGAAGCTGAGTTCAAGAAGGCCCTCGTACTCGACCCCAACGACGCCACCGCACACGCGTGGTACGCGGAGAATATCGGCACGATTGGTGGCAGGGAGCAGGAAGCCCTTACCGAAATCAACCGTGCTCACCAGCTCGATCCGCAGTCCGCGGTGATCAGCCGTGACCTCGGAACCAATCTCATTCTTGCACGACAGTACGACGCTGCCATTGCCGTGTGCGAGAAGGTGGCAAATGAGAACCCGACATTCGCCATGGCGCACGAGTGTTTAGGCAACGCGTACTGGGGAAAGAAGAGGTACCCGAAGGTTATTGAAGAATGGACGGCCTATGGCAAGCTTTCGGGCGACCCAAGCAGTTCTGAATCCGCCATTGCCATGGAACAAGGATTTCGTTCAGCGGGCTGGGAAGGTGCTCTCCGCAGGGGAATTGAAACTTCGCTGGCGCAGCGCAAGACCGGCAACTCATCTGCGTACGAGATCGCTGAGCTTTATGCCGACCTGGGCGACAAAGATCAGGCTTTCCGGTGGCTCAACACCGCGTTTCAGGAACACGATCAACTTCTCATTGGTTTGAAGACTGACTTCGCTCTAGACCCCATCCGTTCCGACCCACGGTTTGCCGAGTTGGTGCGGAAGGTGGGACTGCCGCCGATGCCGCCAGCGGATGAAACCCTCTGGCCAACCAAAGGCTGGGCAACCGCCAGCCCGGCCAGCGTAGGGCTCGATGGGCAGGTCCTACGAAAGCTGGACACGGACATGTCCTCTGGGGCCTATTCACAGATGATCGACAGCTTTGCGGTCTTCCGCTGTGGCAAGAAGGTATTCGAGCGTACTTACCCGCACGACTACGCAAAGCTCTACGGTAAGGAAGCGGGGGAACGAGGGCCGTATAACGAGCGCCTTACAGGGCGGTACAACTATTTCGATCCCTACTGGCACCCCTATTATCACGGCACCGATCTGCATACGATGCAGTCGGTCAGCAAGACGCTCACTTCGGTGATTATCGGCGCGGCCATGCAACGCGGCGACTTCAAGGCCGACCTGGATACACCGATCTTAAAATACTTCGACGTATCCAGAGTGAAGAATGTGGACGACCGTAAGCGCCGCATAACCCTACGCGACCTGCTGACCATGACGGCTGGTCTCAATTGGAATGCCGAGGGTTTCATCACCGGGAGCGATTCACAAAACGACACGAGCTTAATGGAAGCCAGCGATGACTGGGTGCAGTACGCGATCGACAAGCCCATGGTCGCCGAACCGCGCAAGGTCTGGAACTACAACGACGGCGGTACGGAACTGCTCGCCTATGTCTTTCAGAAAGAAACCGGGCAGGACCTCGACGACTACGGCCAGAAATATCTGTTTGCACCGCTGGGGATCAGACATGAATGGAAGCGCACGTATCTGGGCGTCGTGGACGCCGAAGGAGGCCTTTATCTGAATGGCAGCGACCTGGCGAAAATTGGCTACTTGTACCTGAACGACGGCGTGTGGGACGGCCAGCGTATCGTCCCCAGCGAATGGGTGAAAGAGTCGGTAACGCCTTATTTCCAAACGGCTCCCGAGTCGCAGTTCAAGGATGGATTCAAGTACGGCTTCAAGTGGTGGTTGTTCGAAGTACCGGAATCGACAGAGTACGTCTGGATAGCCCGCGGGTTCGGCGGCCAGAATTTGCAGGTGTTTCCAAAAGAAGGCCTGATCGTGACTTTTACCGCTTGGGACATTCTGCCCAGCTCAACCGGCACGGAGCCTCCCGCCTCCGACTTTCTACCTCTCGTGAAGACGAAAACATGCCCGGTCGGTGTGCCCACCGATGCTGCTATCGAATAGACCAACGATTCGCCCGGGATCTGCAGTGAGAGTCCATCTAATCGGGCCCACCCGCGTCCACATTGACTTACCAAAGGGTGCTCACCAGATGCGCACGCGTTCAGCGGGGAGGAGATAGAGCTTGTCTCCAGGCTTCACATCAAATGCCGCGTACCATGCGTCGAGGTTGCGCACAGTGACCGGCCGGAACTGGTCGGGGGCATGGTCGTCGGTCATCACTACCTCACGGAGAAAGGCGTCACTCCACTTGGATGCCCACTTCTGCGCGAGGCCAAGGAAGAACTGCTGGTCGCCCGAGAGACCGTTCTGAACGGGAGCCGCCTTGCCTGCGAGGGAGCCACGGTACGCATCGTAGGCGGCTGAGATGCCGCCGAGGTCGGCGATGTTCTCATCAAGCGTCTGCTTACCATTGAGGGCAAGATCGGGAAAGGCTTTGTAAGTGTCGTACTGCGCGGCGAGGCTGGCGGCGGCCGCATTGAAATGCGCCAAGTCGGCGGGTTTCCACCAATTGCGCACACGCCCGGTGGAATCGAATGCACTGCCTTGAGCGTCGAAGGTATGGCTGATTTCGTGCCCGATGCTGGACCCGACGGCGGCGTAGTTCACCGCGGCGGGAGCTTGCGGGTCGAAGTTTGGCGGTTCGAGATATGCGGCCGGAAAGTAGAGTCCGTTTTGCAGCGGCAATTCGCAGGCATCGATGGTCTGCGGATACATGCACCACTCTCTGCGATCCACGGCGCGCCCGAGACGAGCGACCAAGCGATGATAGTCAGATAGGTGGCTGCGCCAGACGTTCCCAAAGATGTCATCAGCCTTGACTTCATAGGAAGAGTAATCGCGCCAGGTCTCCGGGTAGCCGATTCCTACATAGAGACTGGAGAGCTTGGATTGGGCTTCGGCCTTGGTCGCAGGATCCATCCAGGAGAGGGCGTCGATGCGGCGTCGGTAAGCTGCAATGATGTTCGCTACCATGACCTGGATTTGCGCTTTGGTTTCGGGTGAGAAGTAGCGCCGGGCATATTCCTGTCCGAGAGCATCGCCGAGCAGGCTGTTGACCAGCGCGACACTGCGGAGCCAACGCGGAGGCTGTTCCGTCGAGCCGAAAAGGGCCTTGCCAAAGAAGGCGAAGCGCTCGTCGGCGAGCGCTCTGGGCAGTTCGGCAGCGGAGTTCTCGATCAAGTGGAAGGCCAGCCAGTCTTTCCATGTGTCCAGCGCGACCGAGGCAACGAGAGCCGACTCTCCGGTGCAAGCTGCGGGCTGCCAGACGATGAAGCTGACCTGACCACTGAGACCGGCACCGCGAAAATAGTCCGCCCAATCGAGGCCTGGGGCGTTCGCGGCAAAGTCGGCCCGCTTCCAGGTGTTGTTCGCCTTGTAGATGTTGTGCTCCTCCGCCAAGGGAGCATGCCTTTCGGCGATGGCGTGCTCGAGTTCGATGATGTGCTGGGCGCGGACGTCCGGGTCTGCAAAGCCAGCCAGCTTGAGAATCGCAGAAACGTGCTTCTGATATTTGTAGCGGAGGTCGCGCATGCTGCGACTGTCGGAAAGGTAGTATTCGCGGTCGGGCATTTCCAGGCCGCCTTGCAGCAGATAGGCAGCATAGTGCTCGGGGTCATTAAAGCCGGGGCCGACCCACAGTCCGAAAAAGTTGGGAGTATGAAAGCTGTCGGTGTTCAGGCGCCCCGCTCGCAGGCTTCCACCCAAAGCCCGAGCTAGCTCGTGCTTGTCGCGGATGGCAGCAATGGCGTCGAGGTTCGGGCGGAGCGGAGCAAGGCCCTTGGCTTCAATGGTGGCCTCGTCCATGAAGGAATTGTAGAGGTCGGCGATTTTGCGCGAATTGGAACCGGCGGGCGCGTTAGCGTGGATCGCTTCTTCGATCAGGCCCGCGATCCTCTTGCGAGTCAAGTCGTTCGAATCGTCTTCGTAGTCGCCGCCGTAGGGGTCAATGTAACCTCGATCGGCCGGAATTTCGGTGCGCTTGATCCAGGCGCCATTCGCGTAGTGATAGAAGTCGTCGCCGGGCTTGACCGAGCGATCCATGTTGGCGACGACAATGCCGTGAGTCTCTGGCGTGCTCGCTTCCTGCGCATAGGCGGAAAGCGGGGCGAGGACGAAGAGAGCGTATGCGGCGTTTCCGGCCAAGAATCTAAGTGTGAATCTCATCGATGTGCTCCAATCCGGCTGCCCGATTCACTGGAAGGTAGGTGACCGCCGCCCCAATACGCCGCTAACCGCACTCGCTCACTTCATTGCCTCCAGGGTCACTTCCCTGGTGATTTTCTCGTGTCTCCGCAGCACGGTGACCGGCACTTTTTCGCCCTCGGAATAGACATGTGTCAGTCTGGCGTAGTCGATGTAGTTGTCAATCTTCCTTCCGCCGTATTCGATCAACATATCGCCGGATTTGATTCCTGCCTTGCCCGCGGGTCCATCCTCAGGAACTTTGACTAACTTCATGCCACCGTGTGCCGCCTGGTAATCCGGCTCGATACCAAAATCGGCGGGAAGTTGCGAGGTATGACCGAACGCGATTTTCCACCCCTCTGCGGTTCTCACCAGAACGTGACTCTCCACGAAGGTCGCATGCCACTCCCCTCCAATCATGGCCCGGCCCACCGGATTATCGGCTGTCCAGATGCTATGCAACGTGATCGTCACCCAGGCGACATCGCCCCGTACTTCCGCCACTGCGTCCTGAGGGTGATAGTCGATGCGGATGCCAGCGTCCTTCATTGATTGATAGCTTTGCCGCAGACCGGGTTCCATCGAGAGCGGGTAGGACTCCTCGATCCCACGTGCGTCCGGTGTGTGAAGCGAATCCAACTTGACGAAATCATAGTCCTGGCACGCTTTTTCGTGCGCCAGAACAACATCGATGACCGCCTTCTTGTCATCGTCTTCTGATGCCATGCAGGTACTGCAAGCAACCAGCACAATAGAGGTCACTATCGTTGCCGTGAAAAGGATTTTGACTCGTCGTTGCATATGGATCTTCTCCAAATAGGCAAAGTGAAATTCACAGCACAACGTAAGGGATGCATTCCAAACAGGCTCCGCTTGCTTGTGTTGAGTTGCCTCGCTAAGTACGCCATCCTAGCTTGTGGTCAGAAACACGTCAAAGGATAGGACCGCGTCGTGAGTTATTAGTCCCTCACATTTATTGACTTTCCCTTCTAGGCGGCCCTAGGATTTCACCCTTGGTCTTTGCGAATTGGAGAAGCGATATGAAAGGGTTGGTCCTTCGATCCATCGTTCTGGTCGTGTGCGGCGTCACGGTGGCCTCTCTGTTCTTGCTTGCAGCAGCAACCTTGCTCGCGGCCGGACAAGCAACCTCATCCACTTCTGCCGTGACCGGGACAACGAAAAACTGGCCGAAAGGAACACCTGCGAGTGTTGGACTCGACGAGGAAACGTTGAAGAATCTCGACGCGGACATCGCCACTGGAAAGTACGCCCTGACAGACAGTTTCCGGGTCTTCCGGTGCGGCAAGGAGGTTTTCGCGGGGCAATACCAGCATGATTACGGTCAAATCTACGCCAAAGAGGCTAAGACAAAAGGTCCGCTCAACGCGCGGCTGGCTGGGCGCTACAACTATTTTGATACCGAGTGGCACCCCTACTACCATGCGACAGACCTACACACGATGCAGTCTGTCAGTACGACCATCACTTCTGTCATTTTGGGCGTCGCCATCACGCGCGGCGATTTCAAGGCTAGTCTGAAGACCCCTGTGCTGAAGTATTTCGATGTGGCGAAAGTGAAAAATGTGGATGACCGCAAGCGCCACATCACGGTCGAAAACCTTCTGACCATGACCTCCGGCATGAACTCGGAGGAACTGTTTTACCCCGAATCGTCCGATGCCCCTGAGAACGATTTTGTTCACATGGAGGCCAGCGACGACTGGGTGCAATACGCGATCGACGAACCGATCGTCGAAGAACCGGGCCGGAATGTTACATACAGCAGCGCAGATACGGAGCTACTCGCCTACATTTTTCAGAAAGAAACGGGACAGGACATTGACACCTACGCGGAGAAATATCTTTTCGCTCCACTTGGCATCAAGCACTACTGGAAGCGCGACTATGCTGGCAACGTGGATACCGAAGGAGGTTTGTATCTCAACGACGAGGACTTAGCCAAACTTGGGTACCTCTATTTAAACAATGGCTTGTGGGAAGGCAAACAGATCGTATCAGAGGATTGGGTGAAACAGTCGGTGGCGCCGCACGTCCCCATGCCATATACCGTGGAAGGCGGAAGGCTCTATTACGGATTCAGTTGGTGGTTGATTCCGCTGAACGGCGAGTATGCCTGGATGGCAACTGGATTCGGCGGCCAGGAACTGATGGTCTTTCCCCAGCAAAACCTGATCGTAGTATTCACTGGTTGGGATGTTCTGAATGGAGGAACTGACGTCAATCTACTACTGCCCCGATTGCTCCCAGCTGTGAAGACGGCGGCGTGTAGTACGGGTAAGGAATAAAGTGGAATTTTGCGCCGGTTCTCCCGGAGAGAAAGCAATGCGCCGATATCACCACATCGGGATCCCCACTGACGAATCGAAACCTGGGGAGACCCATTTAAAGCATCTGAAACTCTTTGTCGTCAGTCACCAGAAAAGCGAATTTGGCGTGGAATGGATGCGCTTCGAAGCGGATGCGGCGGTTCCCGATCTCGTCCGGCGAGTGGCACACGTCGCGTTTGAAGTGACCGACCTCTCTTCCGAGCTTGCTGGCCGCGAAATCCTGATTCCTCCGAACAGCCCATCGGACGGTGTCCGCGTCGCATTCATCGTCGAAAACGGCGCTCCGATCGAACTGCTCGAATTCACCGACCCGAAACACCCTGCCCGTTTAGCGAACCAAAGGGACGAGTAACGGGCAAACCTGAAGGAATTCCAAGGGAAGTTTGCCGACAACCCAGACTGATACAACGAATTCTGTTCGATGAGTCCGTCGCTCGGAATGGAACAGTTTGAGGGCTCCGGCCTCGGCGGTTGGAATATACAATCAATGTCAGTCACGAAGCGAAGAAATGACCAACAGGATTATGCCGCTATCGGTCGGCGATACGCTCGGACCCTACGAAATTCTCTCGCAGATCGGCGCCGGCGGGATGGGTGTCGTCTATAAGGCTCGCGACACCCGCCTCGACCGGATGGTCGCTCTCAAGGTTTCCACCGAGCAGTACTCGGAACGATTTGGACGGGAAGCCCGCGCCATCGCGGGTCTCAACCACCCGAACATCTGTCAGATCTACGACGTCGGTCCCGATTTCATTGTTCTGGAATTCGTGAATGGGCATCCGCTGCTGTCTCCGGCCGAACCTGGTCCCCTACCTCTGAAGCGCGCCCTGGAATACGCCGGGCAGATCTGCGACGCGCTGGAAGCGGCGCATCAGAGAGGAACAGTGCACCGGGATCTGAAGCCCGCCAACATCCTGGTGACCAAGGCCGGCGTAAAGCTCTTGGATTTCGGGTTGGCGAAAGTCGTGGCACAAGCGTCGACCGAGGGAGGTTTCCGCCAGGAAGACGACACTGAAACGGTCACGCTCACCCAGGAAAACACCGTCTTAGGGACGGTTCATTACATGTCGCCAGAGCAGGCCCAGGGCAAGAGCGTGGACGCGCGCTCGGACATTTTCTCCTTTGGCGTGGTCTTGTACGAGATGCTCAGCGCGCGGAAAGCATTCGGCGGCGAAAACACGATTTCGATCCTAGCGGCGATCCTGCACATGGATCCACCGCCGCTGACGGAGGCGCCGTCGGAGGTTGCGCGAGTGGTCGCGGGTTGCCTCGCTAAGCAGCCGGCGCAGCGGTTCCAGAGCATCGCGGAGGTAAAACAGGCGCTGAAACAAGCCGCGGCGGCTCCCGTTTTGAACCCACCTTCGATCGCGGTGCTCCCGTTTTCCAATCTCAGCGGCGACAAGGAAAATGAATACTTCAGCGACGGCTTGGCCGAGGACATCCTCAATGCGCTGGTCAAGGTGCCGGGTCTGCTAGTGACGGCGCGCACCTCGACGCTGGCGTTCGCTGGAAAGGGACAGGACATCCGCAGCATCGCGCAGGGGCTGAACGTGGAATATATCTTGGAAGGTGGCGTGCGCAAACTAGAGAATCGCCTCCGTGTGACCGCCCAATTGATCAAGGCGTCGGACGGATACCACCTCTGGTCGGAGCGCTACGACCGCGAGATGACCGACGTGTTCGCGATTCAGGATGAAATCTCGCAGGCCATCGTCGAAACCCTGAAACTCAAGCTGAGCGGCCAGCCGCTGCTGAGCCGGCCCACCGCGGATCTGGAGGCTTACAATCTCTACCTGCGGGGACGGCATCTATCGGCCCGGCTCAACCCTGAGAGCGTTCGGGTCGCCCGGGAGTACTTCGAGCGGGCGCTCGCACGCGACTCCAAGTACGCACTCGCATACGCTGGGGTGGGATACTTGCTGTTCATCGAAGCCGTGTGGGGCCTGGCTGCTCCCTGCGGCATTTTGCCGGACGCGAAACGGGCTTTGGAGAAAGCTCTGGAGCTGGATGGGAGTCTCCCGGTTGCGCATGCCTACCTGGGCAGCGTGGTGGGATACTACGACTACGATTGGACAGGAGCCGAGCGTGAGATGAAGCGGGCTTTGGAGCTTGGCCCGGGCGTCGCCGAAGTCCATTTCTGTTACGCAATGCACCTCCTCCAACCTCTGGGACGTTTGAAGGAAGCGGAAGTCGAGTTCAACCGCGCCGCGGAGCTCGACCCGCTCTATCATTTGGCGGTGATCGGCCTGGCGGAAAATGCGTATCGCAGGGGTGATCCGGATGCGGCGATCACCCTAGCAACGAAGGCGCTGGAGTTGGACGCGACCTACTATTTTTCGCACTGGATGCTCGGGCTGGCTTATTTTCTCAAAGGCAAGCTCGAGGAGGCGGTGAATGCAGTCGAGCGAGCAGCGGGGTTTTCGGAGCGAAACCCGTGGGTGCTGGCTTCGCTGCGCAATCTTTATTCGCGGGCCGGCCGGGGCGCAGAGGCGACAGCTGTCTTGAAGGAAATAGAACAGCGCGCGCAATCGGGGTACGTGGCTCCCGGCGTATTCGGAATCATGTGCCTAGGCCTGGGACAGGTGGAACAGGCGCTGGACTGGTATGAGAAAGCCATCCAGGACCGCGATGCCATCGCGCTGTATCTTTCCACAGAGCCCAAACTAGGCCGTCTTCGGTCTCATCCTCGTTTCCAGGCCCTGCGCCGCAAAATGCTTCTGCCAGATTGAACCTCAGCTCTTACAGGTTGGGATCGAGCCGGTTCATTCTACCTGCTCGGCTTGCTTTCGACCCTGCCGAGGACTATTGATCTCGATTCAATTTTGCACTGGTCTACGCTGCGTTGGAGCGTGGGTCCCGGATTACAGGCAAACCGGAACTAATTGTTGTAAAGCTAGAATCGACAATTGCATCAGAGCCTAAGACTTCTGGTCTCAATGGAGGATCCTATGATGAAGGACACGCGTATTCTCACTCTCCTCACACTGGTCAATCTCGGAACCTTAGTTTTTCTGTTGTTTCACCAGACACGGATCGTTGAAGCGAGTGGTGCTCTACCGGTCCTTCGGGGTAGCGGGCTTGAGATCGTGGATGCCCAGGGAAAAGTTCGGGCATCAATCCAGCTCGTACCGGAAGGCCCCGCAATAATGGCAGACGGTTCGGTTGCCAAGGACGGGAAGATCTATCCCGAAACAGTGCGCTTTCGGCTGATCCGCGCTGACGGACGCCCATCCGTGAAGATTACAACTTCGGAGCAAGGCTCTGGACTTACTCTGGGCGGAGGGATCGATCCCACCTATATTGTGTTGAACGCCGACGGAGGAGATCCTTCTTTCGCCCTGACTAACAAGGACGGACGGCGGAGGGTCATCAAGCCGTAACCCAACAATTGACGCTATCGGGCGTTTACAATCAGTGAGAATTGGCTGACCGGGGGTCAATGAGTTCTATAAAAAGAGATGTTCTATAAAAAGAGATGTCAAGAAAAAAGTTCTCCCTCGACCGGAAAGCGAGATTCTTTCTCGAGATCCAGCCCACTGTTTGTAAGTGCCTCCCGCTTGCGCCCGAGAGGTTTTGCTCTGGCCTGTCTGGCCTTCCTGTGGGTTTCATCTTTTGGTGGTGACGACGCCAATCGAGTCTTGAAACTTGGCAAGCGGACCTGGTCTTGGAGTGTCAACCATGGTTCTATCGGAGGCTCGTGGCCTATCGCTATTTCTGGTTATCCGAGGCGGCATAACGTGAAATGGGTGACTCGGTGCCGAAGCACACAGGGCCGATCTCATTGACTGATACTCACCTCGAACCGAGCGTCTCGAGAACTCGACCGACCACCACCCGAACGAATCACCGGAGATGGAAAGGCCTCTTACCAGAGACGCTCAAGCGGCTTGCCGATGCAATTGTAGGGCGTCGAAACTCACTCCTTTCTTCCAAATGGTTAAAGTGATCGCGGCCATCTTTCTGGCCAGGGTGAGACGCGCCATCGTCGGCCGCATTCCTTTTTCCAGCAGCGCCACATAGAAATCGTGCAGCGGTCCGGGCTGCGTGCTGGCCGAAAGCGCGGCGCCTTTGAACAGATTCTTCAGATCGTGATTATGGTTGTCATTCAGACCGCGCACCGTGATGCGCTCCCGGTTGCGTTGGATCTTTCCTCGGACATAGCGGTACTCGCCGCTGTCGTGCGTCTCGATGGCGAAACCACTGTAAGCCCACAGCTGGCGCTTGGTGCGGAAACGATGAGGTGTCTGCAGCAAGGCAACCAGCAAGGCGGCACGAATCGGGCCGATCGCAGGAATCTGCTGCAGCCTTTTCACGGCCTCATGTTTGCGACTCTCCCGCAGCAGGTCGCGTCGTGCTTCCTGGCGCACCGGCTGCAGCAGATCCAGTTGCTGATACAATCGTTCCGCCCGCAGACGGACTCCGGGTTGTGCGATCTTGGCCAGCCACTCCGCGCGATGCCGCGCGGCATAGACCGTGGTTCCGCTACAGGGAATGGCCCAGCTTCGGTACAGCGCTTTGATCCGACTCATCACTCGTGTGACATCTTTCGTGAGCGTCTGATAGCTGCGAGCCAACTCCCTTAATGTGCGCACCCCGTGCTCGCCGTGGTACACCGGATGGAGCTGGTTGCCGCGTAACAACTCCGCCAGCTTACGGGCATCGATCCGGTCGCTCTTGCTGCCGTCTTTCAGCAGCGCGTTCTTTCGCGGATCGCAGACCACAAGGCGGCTGACGTGAGGTTTCAGCAGATCATGCAACCAGGCGGCAGAAGTTCCTTCTTCAAAGGTCACGGATAGACTTCCGCGTAGCCCATCGAGGAACTCTAGAATCGTGGCTGCTTTCGTCTCCAGGATGCATTCCATGATCAGCTTGCCCGAGCTGTCCATGACGGCAACCGAGATCGTTGCCTGGTGAACGTCCATGCCAATATACTTTTCTTGATTCATGACGGCGCTCCTTTTGGTGAGTGGTGATCCGAACAATCACACCCTACCTCAAAGTGGGCGCCTTTTTATATTGCGTGAAATGGGGATGTTTCACCACTTGAGGCGATTCGATAACGGATTGGCAGTTCGAATCACTTCCGGTTTGCCGACCATCCACCCACGATCTGCAGCGAGATATCTCTTCATGCACACTCGGTATTGGCTTACCAGACGCGCACGCGGTCGGGCGGAGCGAGGTACAGTTTTTCTCCGGCTTGGACATCGAATGCCGTGTACCATGCGTCGAAGTTGCGTACCGTAGATGGCCGGAACTCGTCGGGGGAATGCACGTCAGTCATCACTGTCTGCCGAAGAAACGCTTCACTCGACTTTGAGCACTGGCTCTGGGCAAAGGCAAGGAAGAACTGCTGGTCGCCCGAGAGACCGTTCTGGACGGGAGCGGCCTTGCCCGCGAGGGAGGCGCTGTACGCATCGTAGGCAGCGGAAATGCCGCCGAGGTCGGCGATGTTCTCATTAAGCGTCTGCTTACCATTCACGGCAAGGTCGGGAAGAGGCTTGTAGGCGTCGTACTGCGCGACCAGGCTGGCCGTGGCCGCCTTGAAATGCGCCAGATCAGCGGGTTTCCACCAATTTCGCACACGCCCTGTAGAATCAACCGCGCTCCTTCAATATCAAAAGTATGACTGATTTCGTGCCCTATGATGGTACCGAGTGCCCCATAGCTCACCGCGGCGGTTGCCTGAACGTCGAAGAACGGCGGTTGGAGGAATGCGGCTGGGAAAGTGAGTGCGTTTTGCAGGGGCAGTTGCATCGCGTCCACCGTCTGCGGCGCAAATACCCACTCTTTGCGATCAACAGGATGGCCGAGACGGGCGAGATTTCGGTGGTAATCAAACAGGCTGCCGCGCCATACGTTGCCGAAAATGTCATCCGCCTTGACTTCGTAGGCGGAGTAGTCGCGCCAAGTCTCCGGGTAACCGACTCCTACATAGAGAGTATCGAGCTTGGCTTGGGCTTCAGCCTTGGTCGCAGAATCCATCCATGAGAGGGCATTAATGCGCCTCCGAAAGGCGGCGATGATGTTCACAACCATGGCTTCCACTTGCGCCTTGGTTTCGGGTGAAAAGTAGCGGTGGGCGTACATTTGTCCGACGGCGTAGCCGAGCACGCCCCTACCTTCGAGCATAGAGCTTCCAGTTTCGTCCAACGGGCTGTTGATCAGTGAGACGCCGCGCCGCGAGCGCGGAAGTTGATCCGTCTTGCCGGAAAGCGCCTTGCCGAAGAAGGCGAACCGCTCGTCCGCGAACCCTTTGGGCAGGACGGCGGCGTAGGTGTCAATCAGGCGGAACGCAAGCCAGTCTTTCCACGTATCCAGCCGGATAGAAGCGACAAGAGCAGACTCTCCAGTGATGGCGGTGGGCTGCCAGACGATGAAACTCGCTTGTTGGCCGAGACCCGCTCCACGAAAGTATTCTGCCCAGTCGAGGCCGGGGGCGTTGGAGGCGAAGTCGGCTTCCTTCCAAGCGTTGTTAGCCTTAGAGATGTCTTGCTCGTCCGCGAACGGGACATGCTTTTGGGCGATGGCGTGCTCCAGCTCGACGACGTGCATTGCACGAGCGTCGGTGTCGCTGAATCCCGCAAGCCTCAGGATGGTCGCGACGTGCGTCTGATACCTGCTGCGTATGTCGCGCATTTCGGAGCTATCGGAAAGGTAGTATTCGAGGTCAGGCATTTCGAGGCCCCCTTGCAGCAGATAGGCGGCCCAACGCTCTGGATCGTTGAAGCCGGGCGCTACCCACAGCCCGAAGAGGTTGGGTGTATGAAAGTCGGTGCCGTTCAGGGGATCGACATCCGACCGGAGGGTTTCACCCAATGCTCGTGCAAGGTCGTGCTTGTTGCTGATGGCGGCAATTGCGTCGAGGTGCGGGCGCAGCGGAGCGATGCCTTTGACTTCGATGGCGGCCTCGTCCATGAAGGAGCGGTAGAAGTCGGCAATTTTGCGGGTATTGGAACCGGCAGGCGCATTGGCCTTGACCGCTTCTTCTATCAGCCCTGCGGTCTGCTTGCGGGTCAACTCAGTCGAGTTGTCGTTCGACCAGCCGCCAACGGCAACGTAACCGCTGTCCGGGGGAATTTCGGTGCGCTTGATCCAGTCGCCGTTAGCATAGCGGAAGAAATCGTCACCGGGCTTGACCGACCGATCCATGTTAGCGACGACAATGCCGTGGGTCCCTTGCGCGGGCGCGTCCTGCGGATAGGCGGCGAGTTGGGCGAGGGCGAAGAGAGCGCATGCGGCAGCGTTCCGGAACAAGAATCTAAGTGTGAATCTCATGCGTAATGATCCAATGGAACTGTGGTTTGGGAGCCGGCCAACTGGGGCTAAACGGCAGCCAGCCAAAGAGGGTAACACGGGCCGCAGGTTGGTGGGTTTCAAGCGGCGTTGGCACTCGCCGCCGGTTGCAGCCGTTCAGCTCGACGCGACGCCGGGATGAGTGCTCAAGGCTGAAAAAATGAAGGCGTCGCGTCGCCTCAAGGAAGCCGCTGGCGCGGCGGACGCGGGCCATATGCAAATTGAATGGAGCGAGCGAGGGGTGTAGCAGTTGGCGGGAGTAGTCAAGGCCGGTAGAGGAGGAGCCGGCGCACCTGTGCAAAGACGAGTTGATGGTCGAAGGGAGCCTAGGCGGGGACAGGAAGAAGATGTCTGGGTGTAGCGGAGACACACTTCGGCGAGACGCTCTGAAGCGCGCCGACGGTGCGGTGTGTGGGCGAGTGATTTCATGCAGCGGTGGCCAGGAGTGGTGGAGAACGGAGTTGGAGTTGTGCCGCGGTGAATCGTTCGACGACGGCCATCGGTCCGCCGCACTTGGGACAGCGCCACAACGGGTGCGCTGTAGGAGCGGTCGATGTTTCCGATTGGTGTTTCGGGGGAGTGGCGTGGAGAGCGGCGAAGCACCGTGGCAGCAGGGCGGCGCGCCTTCGGTTGGCGAGGAAGCCGAAGTGGCGGATGCGGACGAAGCCCTTTGGGAGCAGGTGAAGTAGGAAGCGACGGAGAAACTCATCGCGCGACAGGGTCATCAGTTTCTGTTGATTGTGGTCGGCGGAGTCGCGCCAGCGGAAGGTGACTTGATCGTCGGTCAACGCGACCAAGCGATGGTTGGAGATGGCGACGCGGTGGGTGTAGCGGCCGAGATACTGTAGGACATACTCGGGTCCGCCGAAGGGTGGTTTGGAGTAGACGATCCAATCTTTGCGGAAGAGCGGACGCAGCCAGGCAGCGAAGAACTTGGGATGGGTGAGCGGTGCGAGTTCTCCGGCCAGGTGCAGTTGACGGCGTTCGAAGGCAGCCTTCAGGCCGGCGACGAACTTGCCACGAAACACGCGCCGCAGTACCGCAATGGGAACGAAGAAGCGTGGGTGCGAGCGAATCCAGCGACGGTGATCCAGCGAGAGTCCGCCGGCGGGAACAACACAGTGGACATGGGGATGAAGTTGGAGTTTCTGGTTCCAAGTATGCAGCACGCTGAAGAAGCCGATCTCGGCTCCGAGATGGGCGGGGTTACGAGCCACTTCCCGTAGAGTTTCGGCGCTGGCCCGAAGCAGCAAATCATAGATGAGTTTCCTGTTCTGGAGAGCCAACGCAGCCAGTTGCGGCGGCAGTGTGAAGACGACGTGGACGTAGGGCGTGGGCAGCAGTTCAAGACGACGCGCCGCGATCCAGCGTTCACGCGCACCGGTCTGACACTTCGGGCAGTGCCGGTTGCGACAGCTGTTGTAGGAGATGGTGGCACGATGTCCGCAGCCGGTGCACTCATCGATATGACCGCCGAGAGCGGCGGTGCGGCAGCGCGCGATGGCCAGCAGGACCTTGAGATGGGTCCAGCGGAGCCAGTGACGGTTGCGCGCAATGAAGTCTGCTCCTGCGCTGCGAATGAGGTCGGCCACCTCTAACTGTGGCTGACTCATTTACTCCTCCTCGGACGACCTGCCTTTCTTCAGCACCAGCGCGTCCAGCGGACTGGGCGTGGCATGCAAGTGCCGTTGCGAGAGGTGGAGATAGCGAGCGGTTTCTTTCAGATCGTGATGGCCTAACAGGATCTGGATGGTATGGAGATCGGCGCCGGCTTCGAGCAAGTGCGTGGCGAAGCAGTGGCGGAGCACGTGGGGATAGACACGTTTCTTGATCCCGGCGCAGCGAGCGGCTGCGGCGCAGGCGTGGTAGGGAGTCTTGGTGTCGGTGGGGTGATCGCCACTGTGCCAGCGGTTGCCGGGAAATAACCAGATTGACTTTTTGCGCAAGCGACGCCAGTGAGCGCGTAGTTCCTCGAGCAGGACGGGGCTGAGCATCACGTCGCGGTCTTGCCCGCCTTTGCCGCCCTGAATGTGCACGACCATGCGTCCGCTATCGATGTCGCTGACCTTCAGGCGCGTGAGCTCGGCGCGGCGTACGCCGGTGCTGTAGAGGGTCATCAAAATGGTGCGATAGAAGGGAGTCGGCGCAGCATCGATGAGTTGCGTTACTTCTTCTTGACTGAGAATGGTGGGCAGGCGATAGCGCTTCTTGGGATAGGGAGTGTCGGCAATGCTCCAGGGCCTCTTGAGCGTCTGGATGTAGAGGAAGCGCAGGGCGCAGAGATGATTGGTTACCGAACCGGGAGTCAGTTTGTGCACGGTGAAGAGTTGGGCTTGGTACTCGCGGATGTGCTGCGGTCCCAGGCGATCGGGCGAGCGGTGGAAGTGTTGGGCGAACCGCTCGATGAAGCGAATGTAACGTCGTGTGGTAGCTTCAGAGTAATGACGTCGCTGGAGTTCCTCCAGCATCATTTTGCGTAGATGGGTCACCGAGACCTCCTTGTGACCCACAATTATCTGAGCCAAAACTCAGGACTGCCGACATCACCCACGCGGCAGCGTCCGCCGCGCCAGCGGCTTCGTTCTAACGGGCAAACCTTACCTTTTAGGTAAGGTTAGCCGACAAGGACTAAGCCGCTGGTGCGGCGGACGCTACCGCGTGGGTGAGCACGGAGATTTCCGGCATGGCTGACGTATTGTGGGTCACGGAGAAAGGAGACTCCTGTGACCCATCTACGCAAGATCATGCTGGAGGAACTCCAGCGCCGCAACTATTCTGAGATCACAACCCGCAAGTATTTGCAGTACGTAACTGCCTTCGCTCGCCATTTCCGCAAGTCCCCAGATCAGCTCGGGCCGAATGAGCTGCGAAGCTATCAGGCCTACCTGCTGCAAGAGCGCAAGGTGACACCCGGCACTGCGGTGAACTGTGTGGCCGCTTTGCGGTTCTTCTTCGTCAAAACTCTCAAGCGACATCAGTTTCGGGAGTTCTTACCCTATCCCAAAGACCACCGCCGACTGCCAACGGTGCTCAGCCCAGAAGAAGTCTCGCGCTTGATCAACGCCGCTGGGACACTGTTTCGACGGACGCTGCTGATGACGCTCTACGGAACCGGCATGCGACGTTCCGAGTTGGCTCATCTCAAGGTCAATGACATCGACAGCCAACGGATGATCATCCGGGTGGTGGCGGGCAAGGGCGTCAAAGATCGCGATTTGCCTCTCAGCCCGACCCTTCTGGAAACACTACGAGAGTACTGGCGCTGGCGTAAACCGAAACTCTACATGTTTCCCACTCGTAAACGTGGCCTGCCAGCGGAGGAGCCGATTTCCGATAAGACCGTCTGGATCGCGTGTAGCGAGGCCGCACGTCGGGCTGGTATCAACAAACGCGTTACGCCACACACGTTGCGTCACAGCTGGGCGACCCATTTGTTAGAAGCGGGCACCGATTTGCGCACGATCCAGGTTCTGCTCGGGCACGGCGATCTGGAAACCACCGCCCAGTATCTGCATCTGTCGCGGCGACACTTGCAAGCCGTCAGCAATCCGCTGGATGGTCTAACTCTCGCTGGCACCGAGAGTGTCAGTCGTAGCTTTAAGCGAAAAAAACAAGAATGACTCGACCCACCCTTGAGGTGGCCGACATTCTGCGCGCGCAGGGCGATCGTTTTCTGGAACGGTACCAATCAAGCTTTGGCTTTCAGCAGCTCAAAGCTTTTCGGGCCATTCTACGTTGCCGCACGGCAGCGTTGGGTGGCCACCGCGATGCCTGCCTAGGTTGCGGTTATCAGACCATCTCTTACAACTCGTGTCGAAATCGGCACTGCCCCAAGTGTCAAGCGCAGGCCCGCGAGCGCTGGTTGGCAGCTCGAGAACGCGAACTCTTCGACACCAGCTATTTCCATGCCGTGTTCACCGTGCCTCACGAACTCAATGTGCTGGCCTTGGAAAACCCGCGTCTGTTTTACGATCTGCTGTTCACTGCCAGTGCACAAACCTTGCTGGAAATCGCATCCGATCCGAAACACCTCGGAGCCGAGATCGGTGTCGTCGCGATCCTTCACACGTGGGGACAGAACCTGCTTTTGCATCCCCACATTCACTGTGTCATTCCTGCCGGCGGGCTCTCGCTGGGTCATCGTCGATGGGTCCGCCCGCGCTATCCTTTCTTCTTACCCGTCAAAGTCCTGAGTCGTGTCTTTCGCGGCAAGTTCCTCGCCGGCCTAAAGCGCCTCCACCGCCGCAAGAAGCTACAGTGTGCAGGCCCGGCTGCAGCTCTCGCCGATTGCAAGCAGTTCGCAAAACTACTGCGTCGTCTCCATCGCCACGACTGGGTGGTCTACGCCAAGCCCGCGTTCGGCGGCCCCATGCAGGTGTTGCGCTATCTCGGTCGCTACACCCATCGCGTGGCCATTTCCAATCATCGCCTGTTGGCCTTTGAACGGGATCGCGTGACTTTCCGCTGGAAGGATTACGCCCGCGGCGGCAAGCAAGGTCAGATGACGCTGGCTGCCACCGAGTTCTTGCGTCGCTTCTTTCTGCACGTGCTGCCCAAAGGCTTTGTCCGCATTCGTCACTTCGGCTTTCTGGCCAATCGCTTTCGCGCTTCGCGTCTAGCGCTCGGCCGACAACTACTGGCCTCCGGTGGTTCGACGGAGCAGAAAGTTAAAACAAACGACGCCCGCTCCGAGAGTTCTTCTCTCTGGCACTGCCCGCGCTGCGGCGCATCGATGACCGTGATTCAGAGATTTACTGCTGCGGAACTATCAGCATGCATGTACTTCGATTCTTCCTAAACCGTCCCTCGGTCGCAACCCGCGGACCTGCTCCAGCACGCCGATGCATTCGTGTGCTCACCCGATCTCCGCGACCTCTCTCACCATCCGCCGCCGACACTCCTGCAGCTCTCTGCAGCGCCGCACATCCTCTTGATCGGCTTCTCCGCTGCCCATCCATAGACCTGTTGCGCCACAAACCACCGTTCAAATCCCATAGCGCACCGCGTCCGCCGCAAACACCAGCGGCTTCCTCCTAGTCTGCTTATCGAAAACGCCTCGGATCGAGTTCCACTTCCATGCGAGAGTGTCCTGCCCGAGGCGTTTCCGATCAAGCCTAGCGACCAACCGTCCAGAATCGTTGCATCCAGTGCAACGTGCTGCACAAGTCTATAATTGCGCGCACGGATGGCTCTTACTCCTGGGACAAAACTCGGGCCGTACGAAATCGTATCGGCAGTCGGAGCGGGCGGCATGGGCGAGGTGTATCGGGCGCGCGACGCGCGGCTCAACCGTGACGTTGCGATTAAGGTTTTGCCTGCTGCTTTCGCCCGCGATCCCGAGCGATTGCGGCGCTTCCAACAGGAGGCGCAGGCCATCGCCGCGCTGAATCATCCCAACATCCTCGCCATTCACGATTTTGGCGAGCATGAGGGCTCGCCTTACCTGGTGACGGAGTTTCTTGAAGGGGAGACTCTGCGCGACCGGCTGGGCGCTATGCCGCCGCGCAAAGCGATTGAAACTGCCGAGCAGATCGCGCGCGGTCTTGCCGCGGCACATGACAAGGGAATCGTCCACCGCGATCTGAAGCCGGAAAACATTTTCATCACTCGCGATGGGCGCGTGAAGATTCTTGACTTCGGTCTGGCGAAGCTCGCCCGTCCCGAGTCGACAGCCGACGCCGCGACCCTAGCTTCGCAAACTGAGCCCGGCGTGATGCTGGGTACCGTCGGTTACATGTCGCCCGAGCAGGTGAAGGCACAAAACGCGGATGAGCGCTCCGACCTATTCAGCTTTGGAGCAATTCTCTACGAAATACTCTCGGGCAATCGCGCTTTCCACGGCGAGACTCCGGTCGAGACCATGCGCGCGATCCTGAGAGAGGATCCCCCGGACCTCACGGCAACGAACCAAAGCGTGCCTCCTGTGCTGGAGCGGATCGTACGCCACTGTTTGGAGAAGAATCCGGAAGAGCGCTTTCAGTCGGCGCGGGATGTCGCTTTCGCGTTGGGGAATCTCTCGGGAAGTTCCGGTACTAACACACTGGGGGCCGGAGCAGAACCAAAACGCCACTTCCCGTTGCATCGTTCGGGTTCGTTGGTTCTCGTGGCAGCGGGGCTGTTGCTCGCGATTCTGGCGGTCGTCCTTTGGCGGTCACATCCCACCCCAGCGGTAGAGTTCGTGCAATTGACCAATGACAGCTATGTCAAGAACAACGACGGATGGCCGCCGCCGGTGCTCGACAATCCGCTGCTCAGCGATGGAACGCGTCTCTATTTCACCGCGGATTTTGGCACGACCGCCACTCGCGTTACTGCCGCTCAGGTTTCCGTCGGGGGTGGCGAAGTTGCACCCATTCCTCTGGCACTGTCTTCGAGGGGCATCACACTCCAGGGCATTTCCCCGGATGGTAGCGAGCTTTTGGCAGAAACCTTTGACGGGGTGGAAGTAGAAACACCGCAATGGATCGTTCCGGCGACTGGCGGCTCGCCACGACGAGTCGATGACCTCCTTGCCCACGATGTGGCCTGGTCTCCGGACAAGCAGTTGATCGCCTTTGCCCAGGGTGACGGTCTTTTTCTGCTGGATGGCAACAACGGAAAACGAAAGATATTCACTGCCCGTGGGTTCGCTTTCTGGCCCCGCTGGTCGCCCGACGGGAAGCGGTTGCGCTTCACGGTGGAAGACCCCTCCAATTTATCCAGCGAGCTGTGGGAAGTGCAGGCCGATGGGACGGGCGCGCGGCCTTTGCTCCCAGGATGGAACAAACCTTCGATCGAATGCTGTGGCGAATGGACCCGCGACGGCCGGTACTATGTATTTCAGACTGGCGGCCTTTCCCAGTCGGATATCTGGGTCGCGGCCGACGGGCCGTTCAGTTCCGCGCGGCCTTTTCCGGTGACATCCGGGCCGCTGAGGTTTTCGTCGCCGTTGCCCTCAGGCGACGGTAAATGGCTCTACATGACGGGCACCCAGCATCGTTACGAACTGGTGCGCCTGAATTCAGTTTCTGGCCTGACGACGCCGGTGACGACCGTTCCATCGGTAGTGAGCATTGACTACTCCCCAGATAGAAAATGGATGGCGTACGTGACACACCCCGATGGAGTTCTCTGGCGAAGCCGCGCGGATGGCTCCGAGCGGCGGCAATTGACTCATCCGCCCGTCGTTGCCAGCTCGCCGAAGTGGTCGCCTGACGGCCAGCAGATCGCTTTCGCCGCGGTTCGGATCGGCCAGCCCATGCAGATCGAGCTGATTTCCGCCGAAGGCGGGACACCCCGCGAGGTTTATCCGGAAGGACGAAATCAGGGGTCTCCGGCCTGGTCTGCGGATGGGCAGTCACTCATCTTTGGCAGATTGCCTTGGCTGGAGATTGGCCACAAGGTCCCGGTTCGACTGGCAAAATTCGATTTCCGCACCCGTCAGCTTACCGAAATACCAGGGTCAGAAGACATGTTCTTACCCGCCATGTCAGCGGATGGCAGGTTCTTGGCGGCGCTGCATGCAGCCGAGAGCCACGTGGCGATTTATGAGCTGGCCACAGATAAGTGGGCAGTCCTGCAGCAGGACAGCGCGTATCGGCCTGTGTGGGCTAGAGATTCGAGCGCGATCTTCATCACTCACCACCAAGAAGTCCAGCGCTACCTTCCGGTCGCTCGGAAAGTCGAATCCATCGTCCAGCTACCCGACAGGGGGCAGACCTTTGGAGCATTCGGAGCGTTTCTCGAGGCGTTTGATTTTCTGGCGATCGGGCCAGATGACGAGTTGCTGTGGGTTCGTGATCAGCGTTCGTCACAGATCTATGCCATGAAACGTCAGAGCTGGTAGCTTCCTTCGACTATGGGGATTGGCGGTAGGTTTCTAGGCGGACCACGGCAACTCGGAAGTAAGGTAAGAGTAGCCGACAAGGACTAAGCCGCTGACGCGGCGGACGCTACCGCGTGGATCGACCGAGAGAGTTCAGGAACTGCTGACATAGTGTGGGTCATGGGAAAGGAGATTCCTGTGACCCGTTTACGCAAGATGATGCTGGAAGAACTCCAGCGTCGCAACTACTCTGCCATCACCACGCGCAATTACCTGCGGGTGGTAAGCGACTTCGCCAAGCATTTTGGCAAGTCTCCCGACAAGCTCGGCCCCAATGAACTTCGAACGTATCAAGCCTATCTGCTGACTGAGTGCAAGCTGACGCCCGGCACGGTGGTCAACCGGGTAGCGGCGCTGCGCTTCTTTTTCGTCAAGACACTCAAGCGCCATCAGTTTCGCGAGTTCTTGCCCTACCCCCGGGACCGGCGCCGGCTGCCCACGGTGCTCAGCCGGGAGGAAGTTGCGCGATTGATCGATGCGGCGGGAACCTTGTTTCGACGGACGCTGCTGATGACGCTCTACGCCACCGGCATGCGACGCAGCGAACTGGCTCGTCTCAAAGTCAGCGATATCGATAGCCAGCGGATGATCATCCGCGTGGTGGAAGGCAAGGGCGGCAAGGATCGTGATTTGCCTCTGAGTCCAACCCTGTTGGAAACCCTGCGCGAGTACTGGCGTTGGCGCAAGCCCAAACTCTATCTGTTCCCGACTCGCACCCTTCAGCACAGACTCGATCAGCCGATTTCGGACAAGACCGTCTGGATCGCGTGCAGCGAGGCCGCGCGTCGGGCCGGCATCCGCAAACGCGTCACCCCGCACACGCTGCGCCACAGTTGGGCGACTCACTTGTTGGAGGCGGGCACCGACCTGCGCACCATCCAGGTTCTGCTCGGGCACGGCGACCTGGAAACTACCGCTCAGTACCTGCACCTGTCGCAGCGGCACCTGCAAGCGGTCAGCAATCCGCTGGATGGCCTCGCGCTCTCCAGCACCGAGAACATCAGCCGCAGCTTTAAACGGAAAAACGAAAAATGACTCGGCCCACCCTCGAGGTGGCGGACATTCTGCGTGCGCAAGGCGATCGCTTCCTGGAGCACTATCGATCGAGCTTTGACTTTCAGCAACTCAAAGCTTTTCGTGCCATTTTGCGCTGTCGCACCGCTGCACTGGGCGGTCATCGCGATGCCTGCCCGAGCTGCGGTCATCAGGCCATCTCGTACAACTCGTGCAGAAACCGACACTGCCCCAAGTGTCAGACGCAAGCGCGCCAGCGCTGGCTGGCGGCCCGCGAACGCGAACTCCTGACCACCAGTTACTTCCATGTCGTGTTCACCGTGCCCCACGAACTCAACGTGCTGGCTTTAGAGAACCCGCGTTTGTTCTACGACCTGCTGTTCACTGCCAGCGCGCAAACCTTGCTCGAAATCGCCATCGATCGCAAACACCTGGGCGCCGAGATCGGCGTGATCAGCACTCTTCACACTTGGGGACAGAACCTGCTCCTGCATCCCCACATTCACTGCGCCATTCCCGCGGGCGGACTCTCGCCAGATCACCGTCAATGGGTCCGCCCACGCTATCCTTTCTTCTTACCCGTGAAGGTTCTCAGCCGCGTTTTTCGCGGTAAGTTCCTCGCTGGTCTCAAACGTTTCCACCGCCGCCACCAACTCTGCTGCGCTGGCCCCGCCGCCGCTCTCGCCGATCCGTTGCAGTTCGCAAAACTCATCCGCCGCCTGCACCGACATCACTGGGTTGTCTATGCCAAGCAAGCTTTCGGTGGCCCCATGCAGGTGCTGCGCTATCTCGGCCGCTACACCCATCGCGTGGCCATCTCCAATCATCGCTTGTTGGACTTCGACCAGGAGCGCGTCACCTTTCGCTGGAAGGATTACGCCCACGGCGGTAAGCAAGGCACGATGACTCTGGGCGCCAACGAGTTCCTGCGGCGCTTCTTTCTGCACGTGCTCCCCAGAGGCTTCGTGCGCATCCGTCACTTCGGATTCCTCGCCAATCGCTTTCGCGCCTCCCGCTTGGCACTATCCCGACAACTGCTGTCCAGTATCTCCTCCACGCTGGTCGAGGCTGAAACCAGCAAAGCTCCGGCGGAGAGTTCTTCTGTCTGGCATTGCCCACGCTGCGGCGCGGCGATGATCGTGCTTCAGAGATTTACCGCTGCGGAATTATCCCCATGCGCTTACTTCGATTCTTCGTAGCGTGTCCACCACTGGCGGCCCTGGGATGTGCTCCCGCACGCCGGCGCACTCGTGTGCCCGCCGCCTCGCCACCGTCTCTGTGGCCACTCTCCGCATACGCTCTGGCTCATCTTCAACCCTATTCCGACAATCCTCGCGGCGTTCCCGCCACGTTTCGCTGCTCTCCCCAAGCTCCGTTCAGATCCACGCTGCCGTTCAAATCCCATAGCGCACCGCGTCCGCCGCAAACGCCAGCGGCTTCCTCCTAGTCTCCTTATCGAAAACGCCTCGGATCGAGACCCCCTCCACCCCAACAGTCTGCCCCGAGGCGTTTCCGATCAAGGCTAGCGACAATTCGGGAGTTGGTGGCGATAAGGGCGTTGCCCGACCCGGCTGTTGACCAGGCGGCCCCCTCCGACCACATCGACGACACTCTTCTTTGACCTTTTGTGTCGCACAAAGTTTCGGGCTGCGAATCGCAATTCTGAACGGGTCGCATCGCGATGGTCACAGCTTGTAGGGTTCGGTGGAGGCATACCCGGGGTCTGTGGCCGAGATTAGTTCGGCGCGAGGGCCGTCCCAGAGAATTAGTACGCGGCCCACGAGGCGGTCGTCCGTAACCAGGCGGAAGACGGCTTGGGCTACCTCGTCGAGCTCGATCAACTTGGACGGAACATTCTCGGCGCGGCGCTCTTCGGGAGTGAGTGTATCCCAGTAGGCTTTCACTTCTGGAACCGCAACCCAATGGGGGACGAGGCAATTCACGCGAATGTTGTCACTGTCGCGGAGCGTCGAAAGAGTGGTGGTCATGCGCAAGACGCCGATTTTGGCGACGTCATAGGGCGTCATGCGGGAGTGGCCCGGCCCGTGCGTGAGCGCGGAGGTGGAGCTTACGTTAACGATGGTGCCTCCGCCCCGCTTGCGCATGGCGGGCAACGCAAACCTTACGCCGTACATTGCGCCCAGCAGATCAATCTCGATGGTGGCGAGCCACTCCTCCGGCGGCGCGCCGGGCTTGTAGCCAGGGCCTGAGGCGTTGTTGACGAGAATGTCGAGGCCGCCGAAGGTCTTTTGAGCGAAGGCGACTAGCGCTTGGACTTCGCTCGCGTGAGACACGTCGCAGCGGCAGAACCCGGCCTGGCCTCCGGCTTGCGCGATGCGGTGAACAGTCTCGTTACCGCCGGATTCGTTGATGTCGGAGACGACCACGTGGCAGCCTTCGGAAGCGAGGCGTATCGCTTCCGCGCGCCCGGAACCTTCACCGCCTGAGCCTGTTACGATGGCGACGGCATTTCTAAGCTGCATCGGCCCTAGAATAACACGGTCGGCGAGACGCCGAAGGCCTCGTAGTTTTACCTAGAGATGGAATGAACCGCACACCCATTGCTCCTCGCTGCTTGCTGGACGAGACGCGACAGAAACGATGGCTCCGATGATGAGTACCGCCGAAGTCGGCTTGTGTGAATCGATCGCAAAAACTCCTGGATAACGGGCAACCCTGAAGTTATCGCCCCAAGGGTGCCGGGTCTGGGAAGTACCAATCGAAGTCGCAGCCTGACCTGAACTACTGGGAGTTCGATGGAGCAGCTCTTTTTAATTCGCCTCGCGCCTTTGCTTTGTCAGTCATAACCAAATTGACTTCTTCGAAATGCCACGGGCAAAAATCGTGGGTGTCAACTCCGACATCCATGGAAAGGGAAGTCGGTGCTTCCGGGAGCTTGCCGTGGGAATGTCCGTAGAGATGCCACGTTCCATGATGGGAGCGATTCCAGACCCGCATGGTGTAGTGACAGATCACGATGGGTTGCCCATGTATAAAGATTTCCGCAAGGTTGCTGAGCCAAGAGAACTCCTCGGTCAGCTTGCGAATTTGTTTGTCGTGATTACCCGGCACCGCAAAGATCTTCTTGCAGCGAATCTGCTTGCGGTACTCCAGAGTCTTCGCCTTGCTCCCGATGCAGAAATCCCCAAGGAAATAGAGGATGTCATTGGCCTTAACGGAGGCGTTGAGACGGTCGAGGATCGTTTGATCCATTTCCTCGACGCTTCGAAACGGTCGATTACAGTAGCGGATTATATTGTTATGCCCGAAATGAAAATCCGCAGTGAACCATGTGTTCGGCATGTCTCTTGTGAACTCCCTGGCGACCTAGCTCAGTCTCAATGATGCTTTGCGTTCCGCTGCGGAACGACTTGCTGCGCAGGAGCTTCCGGCATTGGCATCTGTTGTGACTGAGCGGCACTTGATGCTTCCGGCGGTCCTTGTCGGACGTTGGCAAACCACGCACCCAACGCGAATCCCAGTGCTAGAGCAGCAGTGGCAACGACAGGTAGCCAAATGGCCCAGACCTGCCTTTCCAGCCTAACAAGGAAATTGTCCATCTGCTGCGCCCTAGTGGTCATGCTCCGCAGGAGCGAGTCATTGGCGCTTCTGACCTTTTCGATCACTCCGATATCAGGGTGAGCTATTTCTCGGAGCACGTTCACAAGTTGCTCTTGAACGGAGTTCATTTCAGAACAGGACTGGTCAAGTGCTTTGGCCGTATCCGGCAGACCGGACTGCTGGAAGCACTGTCGCAGGCTCTCGCCCAGAAGCTTCGCTATGCGTGGCGGGTCCAAACCTGTTTCCAATTCCTTCGGCAATTGCGCAATGCGTAACTCAAGCCGTGACGTGTATGCTGCCAATCGCTTCTCGACTTCATCAGCCTTAGAGAGAGCATTTTCTAGAATCCTTTGCAAAGACTTCCGTTCTACCGCGATCGCCGCGGGCGTTTCTCTCGTGAGAAGCGCCAGGATACCCATCGCTTCCAATACGCGGAGCACCTCGTCGTTTGGGCTGAGGGTCCGAGTGTGCGCGATGACCCTGTAGTATTCCGCCTGTCGTTCAGCGGGCACTAGTCCTGCCAGTTCATCGAACAGGGTTTTGTTCTCGGACTCAGCGCCCGCCAGATTTAGGAGTTCCTGATCGGCGCTCATGGGAGGAACATCTCCTTTGCCCGGTCGAACTCGGAGAAGAGCCGCCGCTGGTAACTTTCGGCACGCATCACGATGGAAGCACGCTTCAGTTCGTTGATTGCATTTTGCCTTGTGGCAACCTGGCCAAGGCGGATACCGTGTTGCCGGGCTGGGTTCTCAAGTTCTGCAAAGCGAAATTCCATCCGAATCACGGTCGGCGACAGAGCTTCGCGGAAACGAATTGCTTGCTCAGCCGAATCCCAGTAGCTGAAGTCTGACTGGGGACTTGTGGCGTTCTGGACGACAACATACTGGGCCCGCTCTTGCAGTCGGTTCGCCCATGCAAGGACACTCTCAACGCTTGCTGGGTCTGGCGTGACGACACCGACCGCAGTGAAACGTGCGCCAGTGGCCGAAACATCTTCATACATCGCGTCGAACCAATCGCTCGCTACCTGCCCCGAGCCAGCTCCCATGTCAGCAAGGATGATCGACGTGCCGGATTCGAGATGATCTACGAACGCGTCGAGACCGGCTGGCGTGTGAATATTCACTTTGGCCACCGACCCGTTGAAGAAGTGCTTTAGCGATCCGCGAGCTTTGTTCTCGGTATCGAGATCAAGCAATGTAAACGGGATCTCATGTGCTTCGAACCATTCCGCTAGGGCAACCATCAATCCTGTTTTGCCCACTCCGCCCTTACCGCCCATGGTGAAGACAATGCGTTTATTTATCTTTTCGGTGTTCATCGTGATCCTCCTTGATTGATGAGTTTCAACGGCTCGCTTTCTTCGAAGTGAAAATGCTTGGGTTTTGCCTTCTGCTCGATTGGCTTTGCCTTGAGCGCCGCAATTCGGGAGGCAACGTCTTCGGGATTCATGCGGGCGGTCACGGGCGATTGCGGTTCGAGCGGTGGCAGTTCGTACTGCACCTGCTTTCGGTGTTTGGCGCGAACCTTGATGAAAGAGTGAATTGTGCTGACTGCCACCTCAAGTCCGACGCGCTCGTGAAGGATGCGAACGATGTCGCGATAGGTGCAACCCTTGCGACGAAGCTGGCGAATCAGTTCGCGGTGAGTTTCGAGTTTGGAGCGAGGTGATTTTTGCGCGATCGAATCCAGCAGGGAAAGAAGCATTGGGTCCATGATTTTCAGGCTCCTTAGCACCTGGCCATCACAGTCCGTTAACAGTCCGATAACCCGTCTCCACAGTCCGATAAGTGCCCTAGAGCGCTATCCGTACCGTTTGGTTTCAATCGGTTACGAACTCTAGGACGACTTTCACGGCGGTAACACGGGTTCAAATCCCGTCGGGGACGCCAACAAAAACAAACAACTTGTGAACTTCTAGCAAGTCCCTCCGCCCGAGTCGGGACTCCCACGGGACTAACAATCGCCACTTTAGCTGGCGCGCCGAGCCTGCAAATCCCCACTTGAAGAAGTGACAAAGGCTCGGACCAATGCGGCGATCTCGTCGGCTGCCGTGTCCAACGCAAAATGCCCTGCGTCCATAATGTGCACTTCGGCTTTCGGCACGTCGCGGCGATAGGCCTCCGGTTCCGAGGGGTCGAACGACATCTCATATTTACCCCAGATCACGAGTAGCCGCGGCTGCTCCTCGCGCATCCATGCTTGCCATTTCGGATAGGCGTCTACATTGGTTCGATAGTCATAAAACAGGTCGCTCTGAATCTCGGCTTGGCCAGGCTGATTGAGAAAATAAAATTCGTCGGTCCACAGATCGGGATCATGGCGTTCAAGGTTGGGGTCGTTTCCGACATGACGCGCACGCGCAGCCTCCAGCGATAGCAGGTTTTCGCGCAGCGTGTTTTCGTTGGCGGTGCGATCGGCCCAAAAGGCTCGCCGCGTCTTCCAATTCGCCCCCAGGCCTTCGTTGTGTGCCACGGCGTCTTGAACAATGAGAGCTTCCACGCGCTCCGGATGGACCAATGCCATGCGAAAACCCACGGGGCCGCCGTAATCCTGCATGTAAAGCGTGTAGTGCGAGAGCCCGAGGGCTTCGGTGAAATGGTTCATGATCTCGGCGCAGTGATCGAACGTGTACGCGAATTTCTTCGGATCCGGCCAATCGCTGTGTCCGAAGCCTGGGTAATCGGGAGCGACCAGGTGATAGCGATCGGAAAGTCGGGCGAAGAGCGGCTCGAACATCCGCGACGAGGACGGAAGTCCGTGCAGCAAGAGAATCGTTGGCGCGTCTTTCGGTCCCGCTTCGCGATAAAAGATTGAGAGTCCGTCAACCTTCACGGTGCGATAAGAGACGGGTTGGGACATGGGCGTCTTCGTCCTTTCTTGAGAGCCGAGATAAGGGGCGGCTAACCCGATAAAGAGTAGTGCGGCCGAGTTCCGGGCGATTGTTCCAAGCTTCATGGCTGCGTCTTTTCGCTTCTCGGCTCGCGACGCTCAAGCAGCTCGGTCAATTGGGTTCTCTTGAAAGAGTTGAGCCACCAGGGCGGAATCGAGGTACGCCCGGACCTCAACGATCTTGTCGCCGTTGAACCGGCAAACCCAACAGTACCGGTTGTCGAACCTGAAGCCGTTCTTCGCGGTGGCAAGGGAATGCAGTTCAACCACCGCCCAGTCTCCACTCACCAGCGCATGCTCCACGTGAAGTTCTGCGCCGTGAGGTAAGACCTTCGCAAGTTTTGCAAAAGTGTGGGCCTGAAAATCCGCCTTGCTGTGGTAATGACCGGCCAATGGATGTGTGCCCTCGACGATCCAGTCGACATTGTCGGCGACGTGGGCGAAGAACGCGCCCTCATTGGTTTCAAGGTTGTTGAAAATATCCCGAACCTGCGTAAGAGTTAATGACACTTTATTCCCCTCCAGTCCTCGTCAATGTCACATCGTCAGAACGACGCGGAACTGCGCGTTGCCGCTCATCATGCGCGCGTAAGCCTCGGCCGCTTTTTCGAGCGGATAGGTTTCAATCATCGGACGCACCCCGCTCAACTCGGCGAAGCGCAGTGTGTCTTCGGAATCGGCTGGAGTTCCCGACGCCGAGCCTTGAATGGTTTTACTTCCAGTAATCAGCTGTAACGGTGTTACCTCGATTGGGTCGAATGCCGCGCCGATCACCATGAGCGTGCCGTTCGGCCCTAGACCGTTGATCAGTTCAGACATTGCTTTCGAGTTGGGAGCGGTCGCGAGAATCACTCGTGCCCCACCCAGCTTTTGCAATTCCTCGGCTGCATTCGTTGCTTGGCTGTCGATATACACGCTGGCTCCGAGTTTTTTTGCGAGCGCTGCGTTTTCTGAGCCACGGCCGATAGCCACGACTTTGTAACCAAACTTGTTCGCGAATTGAATGCCGAGGTGACCCAGGCCACCGATGCCCTGAACCGCAACCAAGTCGCCGGGAAGCGCGCCGCTGTGGCGCAGCGCATTGTAAGTGGTAATTCCAGCGCAGAGCAGCGGTGCTGCGTCGGCGTCCTTTAGATTCTCCGGGATCGCCACCAGCGCCTCCACCGGAGCCACCATGTATTGCTGGTATCCGCCGTCGTAGCTGATCCCGCAAACTTTCAGGTTCTGGCAGTTGCGAAAATCTCCACGCCGGCACTCGCGACAAGTGTTGTCCTGGCCGCCGTGCCAGCCGACACCAACACGCTGCCCCTTCTTCCACACCGAAACACCCTCGCCCACCTCATCGATGATGCCCGCCACTTCGTGTCCCGGAACGCGGGGATACTGAATGCCGGGCCACAAACCTTCTTTCGTGAGCACGTCACTGTGGCAAACACCACAGGCCTGCACTTTGATGCGCACGTGTCCTGCATTCGGTGCAGGGATCTCGCGCTCCACGATCTCGAAATCCGCTCCCGGTTTAGAAATCTGTGCCACCTTCATTTTCGCCATCTTCATTGGAACTACTCTGTTCGTCGCCACAAATCCTCCTATGAATTCCTACCACGGTGTCTGTCTCGCAAGCTCACGTCGCAGTCGAATACCTCTTTCCTTTTTGTATATGTGATGCTTGATAACCAAAAAAGAAAATGTTTCGATCATGCCTTTCTTGTTGTCGGTCAGTGGCCACTGCTGCGGAAGTAGACGTCGCCAACCTGAGCCCGTAGCTTGGTGCCAAGTTCTAACAACCGGTTTTCGGCGCCGGCCGGCTGAGGGCTTTCGCGCGTTACCAGTTGCGGTGTCCAATTCGCATTCATTGATGCTCTCGCGTAGCTGCAATTAAGCCAGAGGCACGCACACGAATCTATTGGACGAAGGTATCGGTCGATACCCTCGGGACCGGCCGCGGCGGGACGGCTGCGCTAGAGCTAAAATTGCCGCCAACCAATACCAAAGCACAATGGCGCTCTCCGCTGGAGCGGCGCATGCTCATATCGGGGAGAACTAGTTCAGCCGCGTGGTGAATGCGCTGCCGGGATTGCAACGAACGGCATTCCTTGACAGGCGCATCGACTTCCACGACCAACGCCGCTGCGAATACAGCAGTATCAGTGTTGCCGAAGTTTGTGGCGGTGGGCGAGCTATAAAAAGTCTATGAAAGTCACACGTTCACTAGTGTCAGTAATCGATGACGACGAGTCAGTGCGCGAGTCGCTGCCCGACTTACTGAAGGAGTTTCGCTTTGCAGTTCGTGCGTTCTCCTCGGCGGAAGAGTTCCTCGCGTCTGATTGTGTCGGCCAGAGCAGATGTCTGATCCTGGATATTGCGATGCCGGGTATGACCGGACCGGGCCTGCAGCAGGAATTGAAGCGTCGTCGGCAAGAGATTCCGATCGTCTTCATCACCGCCAGCCGAGATGAGGCCGTGCGCGCCCGAGTGCTCGAACAGGGTGCGGTGGAGTGCCTGTTCAAGCCATTCAGCGACACAGCTCTGCTTGATGCGCTCCATGCCGCAGTTCGACAAGCTGAGCTATCCGCAACGCCTGCGGAGGATATACAATGAGATCAGCGCGCGCCCTTGGTCGTGAATTGGGGTCATCTCCTATGTCGCACGCCACACCAATTGTGTTCGTAGTTGACGACGACGTCTCTGTCCGCGAATCACTGGAATTGCTGATTCGCTTCGAAGGCTGGCAGCCGGAGACATTCGAGTCCGCCCAGGAATTTCTTACTCGTCCTCGACCTTCCGTGCCGAGTTGCCTCGTTCTTGACGTTTCTCTTCCAGGTCTCAACGGTCTCGACCTGCAGAAGCGCGTTGCCGTGGAACGGGCTGACATGCCGATCATCTTTATTACAGGTCACGGCGATATACCGATGTCGGTCCAGGCGATGAAGGCAGGCGCTGTCGAATTCTTGACCAAGCCATTCGGCGACGAGATACTGTTGAGCTCCATCCGGCAAGCCATCGAGCGCAGCCGCACTGCACTTGCTCGAGACGCGGAGATGCGGGCGCTTCGAGACTGTTACGAGTCCCTCACCCCTCGCGAACGGCAAGTCATGGGGTTGGTAGTCTCGGGCCTGCTGAATAAACAGGTCGGTGGCGAGCTCGACATCAGCGAAATCACGGTCAAGGCACACCGCGGTCAGGTGATGCGAAAGATGAGAGCCGACTCTCTCGCGGATCTGGTCAATATGGCGGCAAGGCTCCGTCTTGCACGTTTCCCGAACCCTAATCTTCCGCCGAACTCTTAACCCTGCGTCCCTTTGGACGAGCCGCATCTCTGACTTGGCACGAGAAGTGTCACGCTAGCTCCTGATAGCTTCATGATCCACGAACTGGTGTCTGGTTCGCGTTGAGCAACCTCTCGCGGCGTACCGCTCAACGGCGACGGACGATTTCCACCTTCTGTCTTTACTCTGATTTTCGTTTCAGCGATTTGCCAATCGCGAGCAAGAATATGGCACTTTTGCCTTTCGCGTGCGGCGAAAAGAAGTCGATTACGTCGTCGTCGAAGAAAGTAAGCCCGGTCGCACCCAGTCGCTGCGCATATGCCGCCAAGTACATTCGGCCGCCAATCGCACCTGCCTCCAGTTGGACGGCCCGGTAGCCACGGTTCCCGTATCGCTCTAGGGCATGCCTTAAATCTGCGAGGAAGAAGATGTCCGCGCAAGCGTCCGCGGGAAGTTCTTGCTCCAGCCCAAGGTGGTGAGCCTCGCTGCGAAAGTTTCCCTCCTTCAGTAGCTGCAATGAATTCCGCTCGCGTCGAAAGAAATATGCGCCCGGCCTCAAGCCAAGCACAGAATGCACGATCAGATAAACATCGTTGAGTTGCGCTCCAGGAAACTCAAGGAAGTCGGCGGGAAGACCTCGTGTGCTGCAATCGAGGATCGTGGAGAGTTGTTCCAGTGTGATGGATGCCCTCTTATCGAATGCTCGCGTCGAGCCACGGCGCAAGATCACCTGCTCGATCGTATCGTGGGGCTGTTCTTCCTCGCGCAGACAATGCAGCCGAACTTCCTCGCCGAGGTCAGGAACAGATGCAGGCATGGAATGCTTTTCGCGCCACCGAGCCACTTCTTCTTCCGACTGAAGTGAAGACGCGTCGTGCATCTTAAACATGGCGGGATACTCAACCTCATGTTCCGAAAGCACGATCGTCTCCAGCCCGAGCGGCGGAGCCTGTTTTGGAGCTGGCAGCAAGTTCTCCGATCTGTAACCAATCGGTACGATGGACACAGCGACTTCGCGCCGCGTGTCGAGATCGAGGAGGGAGTTCACTTCGGCGTCCACGAACCCGAGCACGATCTCGGCCGGGAGCCCCGACGCCACAGAGACGGCCAGCAGATTCGCCAGCAGGGTCCCGTTGTCCCAGCCAAAATGGCGATAGGTGCGGGCTTGATACTTCCACGCGTTCCGCCAATACGTTCCTGTGCAGATGATCGTCGCCGGCGCGTGAGCCACGGCAGGTTCCATCGCAGTTGCCTGGGCCAGGTTTCCACGAAAATCACCTTTTCGCAGAAGCCGGAGCGACACATCTCCTGGATTGAAGTGATAAACACCGGCGTCCAGCCCGGTAAGATCGCCAGCCGCAACGTACAACTCAATCTCGTAGAGAGCGCCGGTGCAAGCAGCTGCGCGAAAATAGATTGCTCCGCCTGGTGACGTGCGCTGCTTGGTGATTCCCGCCGAAAAGTAGAGGATTCGCGCCAAATCCTGGAGATTAGGGACAGAATCAACCAGTGAGGAGCGCACTGGTTCTGAGATCGCCGAAAGCGCGGCCACCCCTGTTTGTGGCACGTCCCGCGGCAGAAGAATTGGCTCTAGTTTGGGATAGATTTTGAAAGGCTGCGGACGATTCGCCCAGTCCAGGAAGTGGGAGTTGTTCCGAATACTCCAGTAAGAGTGCTTCGTGCCATCGTGATATTCCCAAGCGGCCTGAGTGTCGCGGTTGTTCATCGGTTCCTACATCAGAGTAGCACCGGTAACACGACCACGCGATTGTTGTCGTCTGCAACCCGAAGGTTAGTTCGAGCCTGAGAATTCCTGCCAAAACTACCGTGCGCGCGGCACACTTGAAGAATGAGAAGGCAAAACAACGGGAAAGATATTTTTGGCCGGCAAACTAGCAACCTTGTATTCTAGTTTCACTCCGTCGAGGTCGAGGTGCTCCCATTTCGTTTGCCGTCGAGGATCTTGTAGCGCTCGAGGGTTTATCCTCGCGAGAGCAGGCTACGCGGGTTTACGAACTGCTTCGCATGTTTCTCGACATCCCGGTCGAATCGAGAACCGAAGCCCTATCACGCCTCACGACGGCCATCGAGGGCCATCCGGATCGCGAAGCGATTCATTCCGCGCTTCGCGAATTCTGGTCTCATCACTCTTATGTCCGGGTAATTTCGGAAGCCGGCCTGCCCAACGAAGCATTCCTTCTGCGCGAACTGCTGGCGAGAGCGCTTCGACACTTATTGCCCGTGGATGAAGTCGAGGGCGATCTCTACGTACTGATGGATTCCTTAAACCTGAAAGAATCTGACGCGCGTTGGCTAAGCACCTTACCCGATTCGCTGGTCACTTCGTGGGCCGATATTTTCCGGCCCTCCCGATCTTCCATTCTTGCCAGCTGCAAAATCCTCGCCCTCCGGGCGGCGAACATTGCGCTGTCCCGCGACCTGATTGAATTCGCCGATGACGAGGACATTACCAAGTCCAGCTTTTTCAACCTTCCCGCCATCGTGGAGCACGTGGTTCGTCATCCGGAAGACTTCCGACGCTGGGAAGAACAGCGTGCTGCCTGCGACGCGCAGCTACAGTCCGTGAATCAGTTGATCGAGGAAAAGGGCTCTACCGCGGATTTAGTTTTTCGCGTTCGCCTGTTGCGTTCGCTCCTGGGAAGAATTCAACAAGTGATCAGCCTCCAACAGCTGGATTCGGATGCCAGCAAACTTTCCATCATCATCGTGCATGGCTTCGCCTCGCAGCGCCGCATTCAGACAGTGCTGACCGCCAGCACTCGCCGTCTGGCCCGCAGCGTTGTTGAGCGAACCGGACGCACCGGCAAGCATTACATCGCCCGCAATGCCGCCCAATGGAGAGCCATGGGTCAGGGCGCGATTCTTGCCGGCGTCATCACCTCCTTCACCGCGTTATTCAAATACTCGCTTTCGTCGGCAATTCACGCTCCCATGCTTTTGGCCTTCGCGCTTTCCATGAATTATGTGGTCAGTTTCCTGCTCATGCAGGCTGGCGGATTCCTGCTGGCTTCGAAAATGCCCGCCGCCACTGCGGCCACCCTGGTCGATGCCATGGAGGATCCCGCAAAAGATCACATGGCAAGCCTGAAACAAATTTCCGAAACTCAGTTCATCGTTACTATCAGCAATCTGGTTGGCGCAGTGCCGGTCTCGATTCTCATCGATCGCATTTTCATCGCCGCAACCGCACACCCATTCCTCAACTCGGAGCAGGCTGAACACGGTGTGCATATGCTTTTTCCGCACAGCTCGATGACGATTGTTTTCGCCATCGTAACCGGCGGCTTTCTCTGGCTCTCCTCGCTGGCAACCGGATGGACCGCTAATTACCTCGCCCTGCACAGCATGGCGACAGCCATTTCAAACAGTCTCCGCATTCGAGACCGGCTTGGACCAAAGGGAGCCGCGAAGCTCGCGAATTGGGTGGGCCACCACGCCGCTGGATCTGTCGGATTCATCGTCCTGGGCTTTTTGCTGGGCGGCGTGCCGGTGATTGTCGAGCTATTCGGGATTCCTCTTGAAGTTCGCCACGTCACCCTCGCAGCCGCCAGTCTCGGCTACGCTCTCGACGGAGCGCACGTGTATGGACAACTAAATTGGCAAGATGCGACCTTAGCTTTCTCCGGTATCGCAATCGTCGGCCTGCTGAATATCTTCACGTCGTTTGCCCTGAGCTATCTTTTGGCAGTGCGCGCCCGCAATATCGGAGAAAAACAATCGCGTCGCTTCTTGCGTGAAGTCGGCCGGGAAGTCCTGGCCAACCCACTCGCATTTCTGCTCCCCCGTCGTTAGCGTCAAAAACCAAACATTGTCACGTCCCTTTCATTAAATATTGTCATTCCGAGCGAAGCGAGGAATCTGCTTCTAGCTGCGAACCACGCATCCTGCCGGAGGAGAACGGACCGGAACGGGCCAGTCCCCAAAAATCTTGTCAATACCCCAAAACCGCCCAATTCCTTTCAACCCTATGAAACCATTCACAAAATAAATCTCAAAACCATAGCCTATTTACCCCCTCAAACTGCTAGGCTAGATATAGAGACAAATAAAGGCGTGGCCCACCGGCCGCGCCTTTTCTATTTGCTATACAAAGGACCCAGTGAAAACTTCCGGCATGGACATCCGCAACCACAAAAAGCGAGGCCAATGGGCCGAGCTTCGTTTCATGGCCAAAGCCACCGAACTCGGCTTCCAGGTAGCCGAGCCTCGCGGCGACACCGCCCAATACGACGTCGTCCTCGACCTCGGCGGACGCTTCATCAGCGTCCAGGTCAAATCCACTTTCTTCCAAGCCAGCAACCTGAAGCCCGGAAACTTCGTCGCCAGCCTCTTCCACATCAACGGACCCAACCACCGCTACCAGCCCTCCGACTTCGACTACTTAGCCCTCTACTGCATTCCCATAGACGTCTGGTACATCATCCCGTCGTCGGAAGCCGCCCGCAAACACGCCATCCGCGTCTGCCCCGGCGACAAACTGAATCAGTGGGAACCCTACCGCGAAGCCTGGCACCTGCTCCAAGACCGCGCCCCCTGCCCACTCCAAAAGCGAGGCCAAATCGACCTCTACGGAATAATCGAAGACTACGTCCCCCCACCCAAAATAAGAAGATAGAAACAAAAGAATGCCCCACCCTATGCTAGTTATCCTTAAACGTTGTCATCCCGAACGAAGTGAGGGATCTGCATTGTCCCTTTCATTAACATTGTCATTCCGAGCAAAGCGAAGAATCTGCATTCTCTCTCGCTCATTAAATATTGTCATTCCGAGCGAAGCGAGGAATCTGCTTCTTACTGCGACCGCCGATGCTGCGGCGTATGCTTCCTCCCACCTAAACCAAACCGAGGGTGCCCCACCCTTAGCGCGTTCTTTGCGCTAGGGTGGGAGGCGACGCTGCCAAAGCGACCGGCGGCACAGCGAAACAACGCTGCCACCCGCACATAGCGAAACAACTCTGTCATCCCGACCGAAGCGAAGCGCAGCGGAGGGACCTTGTGTTCCGCATGATCGCCCGGGGATCAACGATCCGCTAGCCCGATGATCGTGGGAAGGGCCCGGCTTCAGCCGGGCCGTCACGATCCCCATGAACACCGGGCTTAGCCCCTGACGGACCAGCCGGGTGCCCCAGGTCTCGCGGTTTTCGAGACCTGGGTCTTTCCCCCTCGATTCTGCGTGTTCATCCGTCACATCCTTGAGAACTGCCGTGCACTATCCTCGTCATGTGCCGAAACTCCTCAAGCGTTGCGACGGGGCGGGCGATTTGCGCGACGCTGTCGAAGTAACCTCCGGAATAGAGAAATAACTCTGCGATCCCCACATAGCGAAATAACTCTGTCATCCCGACCGGAGCGAAGCGCAGTGGAGGGACCTTGTGTTCCGCACGATCGCCCGTGTATTGAGGCGCAGCCAACTCTCGATCGTGGGGAGGGCCCGGCTTCAGCCGGGCCCTCACGATCCGCATGAACGCCACGCTTCAGCCCCTGATGGACCCACCCCCGTGACGGAGAGACGAGCACACCAGAAATCGAATCGCAGCGCACGCCGCGTCGCCAGGAGCTGGCATCTCCCCGACCGCACGGATGCGCCCAGTCGAGGAAAATCCCCGCCCCAAGCGGAACTTGGCCGAGGCGGCCTCGAAGGTAAGATGAACCGATAGTTTCGGCTACCTCTCCACCGACTAAAGTGCTAAGCGGCCCTATCGCCTATGCTGACACGGGCGGCGTACCCACCAACCGCGAAGAGAAGCTTTCCACATTCTTCATGGAGCGAAAGAGTTGCCGACATGAAGCCCTTCAGTTCTGCGGGCGTCATCAGGTCAGGCCCTAGCCCGTTCCAGTTCGCATTTATCGCAGCCATGCGTAGCTCCAATGCCTTCAGCACTACTCCAACCTCTAACACGCTTCCGTCTACCCCTGACATATTTGCCTCCTGTTGAAGATTCAACTCCAGAGTTTCCTCTGCCTGAGAGCACATCTTGGCCCCACGACACTTGTAGCTTCGAACCGCTGGTGCACTCGAAGCAAGACATGTGCCACATTGAAGTGGGAAAGAAGGCCAGCTGACTCCATCGGCATTTGCAATGACATACGCGCCGGAGCCAAGATTTTAGAAAGGGCGATCGTTCGTCCGTCCCGGTAGGACTATCCAAATGGATATTGGCTGCTATCTGTTCGGTTAGTCGGAAGTTGACGTTTTGCCTCGGACTCCTTTCGGGAAAACGCCTGTGGGGAAGGGCCCGGCTTCAGCCGGGCCGTTACGATCCCCTGAACCCCAGGCTTTAGCCCCTGAGGGACCTGCCCACGCGACGGAGAAGACGAGCGCGTCAGAAATCGAATCGCAACGGACTGGGGGTCGCTGGGATCAGGCTGGCGTCTTCCCCGCCGACGGGCTGCGTGCAGCCGAGAAAATCAACGCCGAACGGAAACTCGGGCGGGCTACTCTCCGTGGTAGGCTCTGGGAGATGAAAAAGCAGCCGCCTCCGGCCCCTGTATCGCTTTCCGCGACGCTACACAAGCACTGGAAGAGACTCCTTGGGCTTATTGGCATTTCCGGCGCGCTGGACCTAGTCAAGGAGTATCTGCGGGGAAAGGTGATGGACTGGGCGATATCCCATTTGGGCGGTTTTGGGCACTGGCTGTTTGCCGACACGTTCGCGTTCCTGAGTATCGCAACGTCAATCGCTGTGTTGGCCATTGTGGGAACTGCCGTCTTGGGGGGGAAGCCCAACATCACGCCGACCAGCCAGACACCAAGACTATCGGGCAATGCGCTGGGGTGGAAGATACCCCTGACATCTTGCGGGGTTGTGTTGGCGGCGCTAATTTTTATTGGCGCCTATAAATACGTTCTCTCACAGCCCAGTTCGGGCAAGCCGGAGACAACACCCGCCCCCGGTCGTCGACAAGCCAAGCAACAAGTCGAGCGATCCCCTTGCTGGCCTGGTCAGGAAATTTGATGTTAACCAGACTATACATGAGGCACAAAATATCGCCGCCGAAATTCTAACTTGTATCTCAACCAATCACCCCGATACGTTTTGTGTCGACATGTACGCCAAGGACATTATAGGCGTACGCGACACCCTTCACGATCACGGCGTCGAGTTGGGTGACCTGAACCGGGTCGTCGCCCAAATTGAATCCGGTCCGACCGACGCCAAACTGCGGCAGGCAGCAGTCGTTCTGCGCAACGCTGCCGACAGGCTGATCGCGGCTTCTAGGGCGCCAGAGGTTAGCACTCCCTCAGTATTCGTGAGGCACGAATCCGGAGAGGTGACGCATTTCGAAAATGGTCAAGGAACAATACGAGATGTTTATTGGGTCGACGTGTCAGTCGATGAGTCCGACATAAGTGAACCCGGCAAATCTCTTGCGTATGGCGAAGACGTTGAGTTCGATCTGATGCGGGGCCCAGATGGAGTGACTGCGAGGAATGTTAGGGTCGTTCACCCCGGGTTTTTCAAAAGGCTGTTCCCATGAGAACTGCAGCCCGGAGGCAGGCCAGTGGCGTATCGACCATCCTAGCAACGTTAACGTTAGGGTGGGGCCTTTGAGTTACGGTCGATCGCCTACAGCCGTTCCTTCCAGTACCCAGGTCGGCGATGCCCATGGGCGAATGCCAAGACTTGCACGCCCGAACTCTTTTCTCGATAGGTGACCGCGAAAGGGAACCGCCGCAACACAAATCTGCGGGTGTCGTACTCGCCGGCTGGCCAACGCCTCGGCGATTCGATAACCAACGCTATGGCGCGATCTACTTCAGCGACGAATTCCTCAGCGGCAGGCTCGCTGCGCTCCAGATACCACTCCACGGCAGATTTCAGTTCCGTAAGTGCGGCGGGATGAATCTCGATCCGCTTGCGGGCCATTTTTTACCGGCGATGAAGTATGGCTGAGATTTGCTGGCGCGCTTCTGCCCAAGCAACAGGTCTTACTTTCCCAGAATCCAATTCCTGCATGCGGAGAGCAATCTCCTTCTGCCATTCCGCTTCTGCCGCTCCATCGACGGTTTCATCAAGGCTCTCAAGAAGTGACCCGGCTAGAGCTGCCCGTGCCGCAGGCGGCAGGGAAAGCGCCTTTTTCAATAGTTCGGAAATTTCTTCATTCATAGCTGCATTTTACCTCCGGAGGACGGTCGAGGACGAGAAGCTTACGCAAACAGAAATTCCTTAGTCCGCAGTTCCTTGATCGTATCCCGCAACTTCGCCGCCTTCTCGAACTCAAATCGCTTGGCCGCCTCGCGCATGTCACTTTCCAGCTTGCGCACATACTCATCCAGCTCTTCCTGCGATTTGAATTCGGGGATGCCCTCGCTTTCGCCACCGGTCAGGTCGGTGTAATCGGCCTCGATGATGCGGGCCAGCGACATATCCAGCGGGCGCACGATGGATTCGGGCGTGATCCCGTTGGCTTCGTTGTAGGCTTCCTGGATGGCGCGCCGGCGGTCGGTTTCGCCCATGGCCTTCTTCATCGAGTCGGTCATGCGGTCGGCGTAAAGGATGGCCCGCCCATTCAGATTGCGGGCACAACGGCCCATGGTCTGGATGAGCGCGCCGCTCGAACGCAGAAAGCCTTCTTTATCCGCATCGAGGATGGCCACCAGAGAAACCTCGGGAAGGTCAAGTCCTTCGCGCAGCAGGTTGATGCCGATCAGCACGTCGAACTCACCCTTGCGCAGGTCGCGTAGGATCTTCACCCGCTCCAGCGTCTCGATTTCGGAGTGCATGTAGCGGCACTTCACGCCCACTTCGCTGTAATACTCGGCCAGATCTTCGGCCATACGCTTGGTCAGCGTAGTGACGAGCACGCGCTCGCCGCGGCTGGTTCGCTCGCGGATTTCATGCAGCAGGTCGTCGATCTGTCCCTTGACCGGACGCACTTCGACCGGAGGATCGACCAACCCCGTAGGCCGAATGATTTGCTCGATCACCACGCCCGCTGACTTGGTCAGTTCATACGGACCCGGAGTCGCCGAGACATAAATCATTTGCCCCATGCGATGCTCAAACTCCTCGAAAGTAAGCGGACGATTGTCCAAGGCCGACGGCAAACGGAATCCATACTCGACCAACGTCTCCTTACGCGAGCGATCGCCGTGATACATGCCATGCAACTGAGGCACAGTCTGATGGGATTCGTCGATGAACATCAGATAATCGCGCGGGAAATAATCCAGCAAAGTCGGAGGGGGCTCACCCGGAAGGCGCCCGGTAAAGTGCCGCGAGTAGTTTTCAATCCCATGGCAGTAGCCCATCGACTTGATCATCTCAAGATCAAACATCACCCGCTGATGCACGCGCTGAGCCTCGACCACGCGTCCCTGCTTTTCAAGTTCCGCTTCCCACCACTTCAGTTCTTCTTTAATAGAATCAACCGCTTTGTTTCGGGTCTCCGGCTTCATCACGTAATGCGTCTTGGGATAAATCGGCAGCCGCATGTATTTCTGCTTCACCGTCCCAAACAAGGGATCAATCTGCGAGAGCGCCTCAACCTCATCTCCCCACAATTCGACGCGATAAGCCATGTCGTCATAAGTAGGAAAAATCTCGATCACATCGCCGCGCACCCGAAAAGTCCCCCGGCGAAAATCCCCATCGGTGCGCTCGTAAAGAATTTCAACCAGCTTGCGAGTAATGTCCTCGCGCTTGATCTTCTGCCCCTTCTCCAAGAACAACATCATCCCGTAATACGCTTCCGGAGAACCCAACCCATAAATGCAAGAGACCGAAGCCACAATCAAACAATCCCGCCGCTCAAACAAAGACCGCGTAGCCGAAAGCCGCAGCTTATCGAGCTCATCATTAATGGTCGCCTCCTTCTCGATATAAAGGTCCGCCGCAGGCACATAAGCCTCCGGTTGGTAGAAGTCATAGTATGAGACGAAGTACTCGACGGCGTTGTGGGGGAAGAAGTTTTTGAATTCGTGGTAGAGCTGGGCGGCGAGGGTTTTGTTGTGGGCCATTACCAGCGTGGTTCGATTTAGTTGCTCGATTACTTTGGCGGCGGTGTAGGTTTTTCCGGAGCCGGTTACTCCCAGAAGAACCTGATGTTGTTCGCGATCGAATAGACCTCTGGTTAGGGATTCGATGGCTTTGGCTTGGTCGCCTTTCGGTTTGTAATCGCTTACTAATTTGAAGTCCATGAGGAGAAGCACTCAGCCGTCAGCACTCAGCTTTCAGCCGGGTCACGCTTTGGATTTTGTTTCGCCGGCACCGCAGAAAGGAATTTCAGCGGCTAGGCATCTCTCTATTATAGCTTGGTGAACAGAGAGCAAAAACGGCGCGAGGATTGAATCCTTGCGCCGCGCTTAGACTTCGACTGGGTAAAGGTTTATGGAAGTTTGAAGTTTACTGTGATCTGAGTTTGAATTTCGACGGGTTGATCGTCGAGGTAATAAGGTTTGTATTTCCACTGTTTGACCGCGTCGATTGCGGCGCGCGCCAAAACCCCATCGCCACTGATGGCTGACACCTTGGTGATGCTGCCGTCTTTCCCAATGTTGGCGAGCAATTCGACCGCTCCCTGAACGCGCATTTGCCTGGCTAAGGCGGGATACACAGGGGGAACACTCTTGATCAGCAGTCCCTGCGACACGCCTTGCGAGACCTTCAATTGCTGAGCAGCCTGGTGAGGGAGGCTCGTCGGGGTCGCACTCATGATTCCGGAGATGGCCTGATTGTTGGCGTTCGAAGTATCCAGTGATCCGGGAGCGGGCGGTTGCACGGGTTCCTGCTCAGCCGGACTCGGCGGAGCCGGGGCGGGGGCTTCATTCTTGACCACCAGAGGCGCGGACTCTGGCGCGTCGGACTGAGCTCTGATGATAGTGTTCGGTGCCACGATGGAAGTCGACTTCTTCGCAGCCGGAGGGCGCGTTTCTGTCGTCGAAAGAGTTATGTCAGGGCCTTGCTCGATAGGTAGGGCCGACTCAGGCTGGGTTTGCGGTGTAGTAGAAGCCAAATTTTGCGCTGGACTTTGCGAAGGCGGAAGCGCTGTAGCTTGGGGCTGAACCGGCACAGTCCGCGGAGAAGCGATTGGTGCGACCGAAGGCCCTCCCGCAGATTGCATTTTGGTCCAGCCAACATAGGCGATGGTGGCGACTGCGACCAGAACCGCGGCTGCGATCAGGATGGTCTTCTTATTGCCGCCCGATGCAGGCTCGGTTGATATACCACCGAGGGAGGCAAACGCAGGCGCCTCTAATTCGGGCATCTCTAATTCGGGCGTCCCTGCCTCGGGCTCATGGTGTGGCTTGGGCGGTGTTTTCGCGGGAGCGGTCGCCGCCGCTTGACCGGACGACATCCCGATGCCATGAGAATGGCTGATGGGAGCGTCGGAAACACTTGCTGGCGAAGGCGTTGCTTTACTGGTCGCGGCAGCACCCACTTCCGACCTTCCGGTGACCTGGGCGGCGTGCCGCAGAGCGTTAGTCATGGGCTCGGCTGCGGGTTTGCTGATCGGCTGCCACGGGTATTCTCTGGCGGTTGGAGAGGTGGTCAGCGGATCTGGCATCGACTCGAGCAGAGCAGCTTCGGTTGGCTCGGGTTTTGGGCCAAGGTCGGCTTCAACCTCAAACATGGCGGCGCTGACGGCTGGAATCGGAGACGGTGGCGGCTGCGTCGGCAAAGATGTAAACGCGGGCCTTGGCTCGGGAACCTGCGGAGGGGACAGGCGCTTGGCATTGATAGTAGTAACGGGCCGCGGGGGTGGTTGGGGAGCAGGTGCCGCAGTCGTCGGTTTGGCTGCATCCGTTTTCCGCAGCAAGCCGCGGGCGACGCGCAACGTGCCCTTGGATTGTTCAACATTAATGGGTTTGGTCAGAACCAGATTGGCGCCGATGCGAAATGCCTTGGCGACGCCAGCTTGTCCTTCGACGACGGCAACGGCCAGCGATGACTGATTGGATCCGGAATTGTGCGCACTCTTGAACAGCAGGGCCGCGTTCTGCTCACTGTCGCAGTCCACCACGATGGCATCAAAGTGCTCCGCCATCAGCCTCTTGACTGCCGCAAAAGGCTCGTTGCAGGGCTCAACGCGAAACTCCAGGTCGTTCAGGACCTGGGTGACGACGCGGGCGGTTTTCTCATCAGGGCAGAATAAAAGGGCGTTGTACTTCATACTGGAATCGTAGGTACTGTGGTGAGGAGCATCAAGTTACGTAGGTACTTTGGAGGGGCCAAAAGCTCTTGATTCTCTCGTCACTTACGAAAGTTGGTGTCCAGCGGGTGTCTACAATCACGTCCACGCATCCCGGCGGTGATCACCCGCGTGAGACGTACCGGGCCGCACGCTCCGAGGTCTAAATCAAACCGGGGAGGAGTCGTGACAGAGCAGAGTTGACTTCGGGACGGTGGCAGCGATTGCTCGTGAGAGCGCGAAAAGGCCCAAATTACTCAGGAACCAGTCAATGAGTGAAATTGATTCCATGACAATGTCGGCTCCGATGCCCGAGTAGACTTTGGGGGTGCTGAATCCAACCAAAGGGCTCGGAGAAAGGAGCCGAACATGATCATTATAGGAGCAGATTACCACCCGGGCTTTCAGCAAATTGCATTTGTGGATACCGACAGTGGAGAGTTCCAGGAAAAACGATTAGCGCATGGCGAAGAGGCAGAGAAGTTTTACCGTGCGCTGGCGGGCCAGAAGGTTCGTGTAGGGATGGAAGCCAGTGGACAGGCGCGCTGGTTTGAACGATTGCTCTCGGAGTTGCACTTCGAGCTGTGGATCGGAGATGCAGCGAAGATCCGGACGAAGCGAGTCCGCAAGCAGAAGACGGATCGGCAGGATGCGCAGTTGATTCTGCAGTTGCTGCTGGAAGATCGCTTCCCGAAGATCTGGGTACCGAGCTCAGAAAATCGAGACCTGCGGCAACTGCTGTGGCACCGGCACCGCATGGTGCAGGCGCGCACGCGAATCATGAATCAGTTGCAATCGGTAGCGCTGAACGAAGGACTGCGCTGCAAGAAGCGGTTGTGGCGGCAGCATGGGCGGGAGCAATTAGAGTCATTCCGCCTGGCTCCGTGGGCGAGCCGGCGGCGGCGTGATCTGCTGGAGTTGCTGGATCGTCTGAACCCGACCATCGCGGAACTGAGTCAGGCGGTCGAGCAAGAGGCCGAGAAGTGTCCCGCAGCGCAGCGCTTGCAGACGCATCCCGGAGTCGGTGCCTTAACCGCACTGGCTTTTGTGCTGATCATTGGCCAAGCCGAACGCTTTGATTGCGGCAAGCAGATCGCGAGTTATCTGGGACTGGTGCCACTGGAAGATTCCAGTGGGAACCGGCGACGGTTGGGGCACATCACCAAACAAGGCAGTTCGATGATGCGTTTCTTGCTGGTGGAAGCGGCGCAGGTGACGGTGCGTAGTGTGCCCGAGTGGCGCAGCAAGTATCTTCACCTGATGATGCGGCGAGGGAGGAAAACCGCCAAGGTCGCCATGGCCCGCAAGCTGGCGGTTCGTCTGTACTGGATGATGCGCAAGGGATGGGATTATCAGCAGTGGAGCAAGTTCGGTTCGCACGCGGGACAACCCGGAAATCGCGATGGTGTGCAGTAGAACACCGAGAAATTGATTGGGCGTCCCGCTCCTCTTCACTGAGGAGTTCGAAGTAGTAATCATGATCGCAGTTGCGACCGAAGAGATGCATGGGTCGGACTGAGTCCTGACCTGAAAACGATTACGAGCGAGCCTACGGTTGGAAAAGGCAACACCATCAACGAGAGCGAAATGGCGCTCTTCTTTGAGTGCATGCAGTCGTGCGCTCAAAAAGTGCTTGACACGGGCCGACATTGTCAGAGAGGCGATTTAACGCCAGTTATGCGACCACGATGGAAATCCCGAATGGAATTTCCAACTCCAAGAACATTTCTAGGGAAGTGTGTGGGACTTCGATTCCCGCGGTTTCGCAGTCTGACCTGTAGCCCAGAAATACGTCTACGGTTGCGGATTTCTTCAGTTCGAGCAGGTAGTGCTTACGCGGCTTAATCAGCCCCCACAATGTATCGATGTGTTTTCCGAGCGGTTCAGATTTGCCTAGGGGCGGGGTGAAAGACCACATATCATGAGGAAACGACGCGCTACCTCGTTTTCGGTCCCCCTTCCTATGCGTGTGAGTTGGCTGAAGCCTCAGAGCGGTAGAAATCTCGTCGAGGTTCGGCAAGTCGCCAAAAATCCGCAGGGTCGCAGAATACGCGAAATAGTAGGCCCCCTCATTCGATTCTAGGTTGTCGGGAAGGGCTGAGGATGTGTCCATTCCTCCCGACTTTACCCCGATTCGCAGTCCCCGCCAAGGCTTAACTGTCGCTATCAGGCGATTTCACTCAAAACCCTGGCTATTGCACGTTGCTGCGGTTTACGTGCGCCAGAAAAGACTCCGTTGCACAGGAAGCCCCATCCACGACTCTCCGGTCCGGTTGGTGGGGTGGTTTGAAATAGTCCGCGCGAGATCCTTGGCCCCGCTGGAAAACGCGGGGCTTCAGGATGACGTCATGCCGGCAGACGGAACCAACCGTTCTGCCGGCTTTCTGGTTGACTCTGGAACCGATCCAAGGGTTCATTGCGGATGCTGTGAGTGCCAAGTGCAGGTTCCTTCGTTCCGCGTCCACTTGTATCGCGGATTAGTGTGGGACGAGCAGTTCATCGGCGGAATCTGGCAGATTCGGGATGAGCCAGCGGAAGAGTAGAGTTGCGCCGAGGGCCCCCACGATTTGAGCGGCAATGAATAAAGGAACGTCGGCGGGTCGGATGCCGGAGAAAGTATCTGACAACGAACGCGCAATGGTGACAGCTGGATTGGCGAAGGAAGTCGATGCAGTGAACCAATACGCGGCAGTGATGTAACTTGCAACCGCGAAGGGAACCGCGCCTGAGCGCAAACGCGAGCATCCCCAGATCACCGAGAGCAAGCCGAAGGTGGCGATGAACTCGCTGAAGACTAAATTCCATCCCGACCGGCTATGAGATGACAGCGAGTACCAGCGCAGGCCGAACATCAAGTGGGCGACCACTGCTCCCAAAATTCCACCCGCACATTGGGCGGCGATGTAAGCGGGTGCTTCGGACCAGGGGATGCCATGTTCGAGCGCGTCGGCGAGGGTGACTGCCGGATTCAAATGGGCGCCGGAGATCGGGCCGAAGGTCAGAATCAGCGCGGCCAGGGCGGCTCCGGTTGCGATAGTGTTTGCAAGCAAAGCGATGGCGACATTTCCGCCGGCCAAGCGCTCCCCCATAATTCCGGAGCCGACGACGGCCGCAACCAGGAAAGCGGTTCCGACAAATTCCGCGACGACTCGCGCCTGCAGGTTGAATTTCATTGCTGGCCGATACTCTTAATTTCTCTCTGGATTGCGAGGCGGTCCAAGGCGGTGATGGGAAGGTTCAGGAACAAACCGATGCGGCGATCGAGCATGAAGAAAGCGTCACGATAAGCGCGCTGAATTTCCTGCGCCGTTCCTTGCACGGCCGCTGGGTCGGGCACGCCCCAATGTGCAGTCATGGGCTGGCCTGGCCATATGGGGCAGACCTCTTTTGCGGCGTTGTCACAGACGGTGAAAACGAAGTCGAGCTTAGGCGCGGCGGGCTGGGCAAACTCGTCCCAGCCTTTGCTGCGGAGGCCAGCGGTGGCGATATGAGCAACTTCGAGTTGGGCCAACGCTTCGGGACGAACCGTTCCCGATGCATGGCTGCCGGCACTGAAAGCGGTAAAGCGTGGACCACCCTTATGGTTCAGGATTCCTTCCGCCATAATGGAGCGGGCTGAGTTTCCGGTGCACAGGAATAAGACGTTGTAGTGTGGTTGCATGGTGCGCTTCTCAGTTGCAGCATGTGGGAGCGCAGCAAGCTTGCTTTGGCTGCGGCTTCACGGCCCGCACGAAGGCGCTCATGAACTTGCCGTCAACCTGGGGTGCGATTGCGTCGACGTCGATGTTCTGGCCGCAGAGCATCTCGCGGGCATCCTCAAGGCGATAAATTCTGGTTGGTTCGAGGTCGATCTGTTCGAATCCGGCTGACGCCAGCTTGCTTCGGTATTCGTTTTCCTCCAGCGCACCCGCGACACAGCCAACCCACAAGAGCACGCTTTTGCGAATCTCGGGAAGCATTTCGCCGCGAGTGACGACGTCGGAGACGGCGAATCGGCCTCCGGGCTTGAGAACTCGGAAGGCTTCGCGCAAGACGCTGTCTTTGTCGGCGGACAGGTTGATGACGCAATTGGAAATGATGACGTCGACGGAATTATCGGGCAGGGGGATGTGTTCGATCTCACCTTTCAAGAATTCGACGTTGTCGATTCCGGCTTTGCGCTTGTTCTCGTTCGCGAGCGCCAGCATTTCGTCCGTCATGTCCAGACCGTAGGCTTTGCCAGTTGGTGCGACCCGTTTCGCCGAGAGAAGAACGTCGATGCCACCACCAGAGCCGAGGTCAAGAACGACTTCTCCCGGTTTTAGTTCGGCCAACGCGGTGGGGTTGCCGCAGCCGAGCGAAGCCAGCAGAGCCTCTTCGGGGATTTGGCCGGCCTGCAGCGCGTCGTAGAGGTTAGAGGTAATCGGGTCACAACCGGTGCTTGCGGTCGCTCCGCAGCACGAACTGCCGCCGCTGGTGACCCGGAGTGCGGCCTGACCATATTTTTGTTTGACGACTTCCTTGATGTCGGGGTGGCTCATGTTTTCTCCTTACTTGCAAAGTTGAACGATCGATTCCGGCTTGAGCGCTTTGTTGCGGGTGCAGCACTCGGCATATAAGAACTGAAGCAGTTCTTGCAGAGCGTTTGTGTTGGCGGTGTAGCGCAAAAAGGTGCTCTCCCGTTTCACGTTTACGAGGTCTTCGGACTTTAGTTTGTCCAGGTGGTGAGAGAGAGTGGAACTGGGAACGTCGAGTTCTTCTTGAATTTCGCCGACCACCAGGCCATCGGGATGAGCCGACAGCAGCAATCGCATGATTTGGAGGCGAGGCTCGGTTCCCATGGCCGAAAACATGTCGGCGAACTTGGCTACCTGCTCGGCGGAGCGCTTGGATTGGGTCGGCGTCATAGTTCGATAATTGCAGAAATATGGGATCATGTCAACAGAAAGTGCGTCCCGATTCTGGGCGGGTACAATGGCGGGCATGCGCATTCCACTTTGGCTGAGGATTGGCTGGAGTCTCTGGGTGCTGGTGTGGATACCCGTTTACTGGCATCAGTATGGGGTGCAGAACTTTCTATACTTCTGTGATCTGGGAAACTTGTTCATTTGCGCCGCGTTGTGGTTGGAGAGTTCGCTGCTGTTGTCGTGGCAGGCTTGCGGGTTGTTGCTTTTTCAAACTCTTTATATCGTCGATTTGATCGGAGCGCTGGTGAGTGGCCGGCACGTCATCGGTGGGACCGAATATATGTTTGATCCTCACCTGCCGCTGGCGGTGCGGCTGCTCAGTTTGTTTCACATTGTGGCGCCGCCGCTGCTTTTGTGGGCGATTTGGCGACTGGGGTATGACGGGCGGGGTTGGAAGTATCAGACGGTCACGGCGTGGATTGTGGTTCCAATCAATTATTTCTGGCGTCCGCAATGCGATGTGAACTGGGCGCGTGGGCCATTCTTTCACGAGCAGCACTTTATTCCGGGGATTGTGTACTTGGTGGGATATCTGGTGATTGTCCCGGCTTTAGTTTATTGGCCTACGCATTTGGTTTTGCAATGGGCGAGTAGATTTCGCAACCGTCCCGCGTGAGCCTGACTACGACCCTGCCAGTCCGCGCGAGATCCTTCGCCCCGCTGGAAAACGCGGGGCTTCAGGATGACGTCAAAAACCGTGATGATTTGCTAACGGCTCGCGGCCACGAGAGCTCGCTGGGTGGCTTCTAGCAAGGCTTCTGGGCCTACGGGTTTTCCGGTGGCTCGTTCCATCCAGAGGTCGGGGGTGATGCGGCCCATCTTCGCCATGCGCTCGAACTCGGGGCCGATGCTGCCGGCTTTCTTCATTTGTTCTTCGATCTGGAACGCGATCATGTGTCCGATGGGGTAATCGGGTAGATAGAGGAACGAGTCGATCATGTGGGAGTAGATTCCGAGCAGCACGACATCGTTCTTGTGGAAGACCGGAGCATAGTAGCGATTCCAGATGTCTTTGGAGATCTGCACCGTGGCTGCGTCGAGTTGCTTCGGAGTGGCTTGCGGGTGATCGTACATCCAGTGCCAGACGCCCATGTCAACCAGCGCGACTCCAGCAATCTCGTAGGTTCCCCAGAAATCGTTCAAGGTCTTTTCGGCTTGGCTCTTGGCATCGGGCGCGGGAAGGCCGAGCAGTTCGAGGTCGTGGCCCTGGAAGACGAAGGCGAGAGCCTCGGTGAAAGCCGTGTTGGGCACGCCTTGAAACAGAGTGAAGTCGTTGTCGTTGAGCGAGAAGGTCTGCTCCACGTTGTGTCCCATTTCATGCACGGCGATGTTGAAGCCCTTGTAGTTCATGCCGGTTTTTTCTACGCGGGTGCGGAGGTGGGCTTTTTCGGATCGCATGGAGGATCCCATGGCGTGGCCGGAGCCGCGGGCGGGATCGACGATGATGTTGTTGGCCACGTGCTGCGCGCGGTCGGGGGCGAATCCGAGTTTCATGAGCAGGTTGGGAATGTCCTTCTGGTAGGCCTCAGCGGTCGGATATTTTTTGGACACGATCTCATCCAACTGCGCTTCGGTATATTGGCTGCCCGGACGAAAACCGTTGTACCAGATGTCGAAGGGTTCGAGCGGACGGCCGAGGCGGACTTGAATCAACTGCGCGGTTTGCGCTACTAACGAAGAACTCAGGACCTGCTCCAACATGGCTCTTACCTGCGGTTCCGGAATCTCGCGGTCTTCGTCGAAGCGGCGGTCGATCAGCGTGGGTGCGGTCGGAGAATAGGGATCGGCCTTGCGCGCGGCTTGGAAATCCCTCAGCAAAGTGGCGTAGCGGGCGTCAGGTTCAGCGGCATTGGTGATTGGTAGATTGTTGGTGGTCTTGGCGTCTGAGTCTTTCGCTGCCGCGGGTTTCACTTCGTTGGTGTACGGATTCCAGTCTACCGTGGGATTGTTGATTGCAACTTGTGGAATTGTCTGCGTGACGATGCGTTCCATTACCTGCTGGATCATGCGTTGCTTGGCGGGACCGCTCTGTGCGTCCGAATAGTCGGCTTTGATTTCGTCGCGCAGGTTCCAGTGGCTCAACAGGCGCATTTTGGGCGGGAAAAGGCGCTGGCCCTGAGGATCGACGAGATGGTACATCCAGATGTTGTATTGCGCGATGTACTGTCCGGCCTGTGCTGCAGCTTGAGAGATGGCAAGGTTAACGTCGGCTGGGATGCGCTTATCAAAACGTTGCGCGAGGCGGACTTCGGCCCACTGACGTCGCGTCCAGTTGGGACCGTCTTTCAGACGTTCGTCGAGCGTGGTGAGGGGAAAGTTCAGCAGGACCGTGAACGCTAATTTGTTGTTGAAGAAGTCGTCGATGACGTGCGCGGAAGGATCGTAGCCGGCGAATACTTCATCGAAGGGTAGCATCGGGCCAAGATCGAGATCGGATTGCTGATTGAACTCGCGATTGATCTCGTGCATATGGCCGTCGAGTTGTTCGAGCAGACTCTGGAAGCGGCTGAACATGGTGTCGAGCGTGGTTTGATCGCCGGCGAAGTTGGTGCTGACGAAGTCTTCGAAGGTGGCCGCATCGCCGTCGTCGGCGCGCCAGAACTCGGCTACCTGATGGAGGCCACGCCCGAGGCGAAGTTTTTGTTGGGCGCCGTACTTGGCGGTCAGTTCGCTTTGCAGTTTGGCGATCGAGTCGTTCATCCATGGTGGGGCTGCGGATGTCTTAGCGGGAGTGGAAGCGTTCTGCATCGAAATCTCCTCGGAACAAAAAAGTGGAACCGCGACGCATACGATGGCTATGGCCAGCAGCGTCAAACGAGGACGTTGTTTCATTCTCTGCTCCTCTTCATTTCAATTTCTTGCTCCTCACTGCCGAGTCCGGATCCGGGTAAGGCAAGGAATTACTGAACTCAGAGATGTCGGAAGACGCGAAGTCGGGGAAGGGCAGTTTACTACTCTCGCGCCATTGTTGCACTTCATGGGAGACCGCGGCAGCTTTCTCTTTGTCCACGCCAGGATCACGACCCAGATAAACGGTGCGGGAGGGAAAGGCGAAGCTGGTGCCCGAAGCTTCCACGATTTCCGTGATCCTGAGCAGAAGGTCCTCTTGAATCGCGAGAAATTCGTTGTTGTCTCTGGTCAATACATAAGAAAACACTTCCAGATTCATGGAAGCGTTGTCGTATCCAATAAATCGAATGCGCGCGCTCGCGGTTTCAACCTTGGGGTGTTCGTAGAGCAAGCGCCGAATCTGGGCGAGCACATAACGCAACTGATCGGAGGAAGTCTCGTAGCGCAGGTCTAGCTTGGCATTAAAAAGGATTTTATCGCGCCGGCTCAGGTTCTCCACGTTCATAGTGGCCAGAGAGCCGTTAGGAATAGAGAGCTCGCTTCTTTCCGGAGTGCGAATACGAGTGGAGCGCAGGCTGATGTCTTCTACCGTCCCAATCCTGTCGCCGAAACGGCATATGTCGCCCACGCGAAGGACTTCATCCGCAAGGAGGGAAACGCCGCCGAAAAGATTCTCCAGGGTTTTCTGGGCAGCGAAGGCGACGGCAATTCCGCCGATTCCCAATCCGGCGAGCGCGGTCGACATGTTGAAGCCGAGAGAGCTGAGTATGGCAAGTAGAGCGAAGATGACAATCAAGGCGTTCAGGACGCGTTCGCCGAGCAATAAAAGCGTTCCCTCGCCCTTGCGTCCGGCGTAGAGCGCACGTTCTCGAAGCCGCCGCGCAATTTGCCGCAGGATTGCCGATAGTAGCCAGCCACATCCGATGATGAATACCACGCCGATTACCAGCTGGTAGTAGTGGAGATATAACAAGGGCAGGCTGAGCTCACGTACACAAAGAACGTGAATCATCGTGCCCAATAGAAGCCACAGGGGACGGGAGATCGATTGCCATACTCCCGTGCGAAGCGGCTGGCCACGATGTAACTTTCCTAAAAGGCCGAGAACCTTAATCAACAACCAGCCCAACCCTGCGGCGAGTGGCAGGGCCAGCAAGATTGCCAGCCACTGCCATGCAGGCAAACCCAAGAACAGCCACTCAACCATAAATTTGGGCAGGTGGGCCTCGAGTTGGCGGACCTCCAGACGGTCGTAGAGGTCGGGTACTTTGGCCAATGTCTGGGACGAGATCAACCAGATTTTCGCTCCGCTGGAATCGGGGACGTGCGCGAGGGTGAGGTCAGCATCAACGTCCCCGGCGGATAAGACTCCGATGCGCTGCTGGTCTGAAGGAACTCCTTCTTGCGGAGTTCCTTCGGGCCGATTGCTAATCAGTCGCAGATTGCCGGCAAAGGCTCGATCCATCACCACTTTCAGCTTGGTCGCCAGTTCCTCACCTTGCCCTGTGCGCTTGGCATTTATCTGCAGATACTGCGCAGCGATCGAATAATTCCCCGCTTGCCCCGCATGCAGGAATCCGTAGATGGTGCCGCTAGGAGTATCGCGGCCCAGCGGGTCGGTTGCGGGCTGGGTCGCGGCTTCGGTCGAGAACTTGCCCAGCTGCGCCGGAAGCAGCTGTCCGGCGGCGGCCACGGAAACGGTTACGCACAAGAGGAGCCAATGAACTCGTTTAAACAAAGAAGACATGGTTCCTTCTCCAGAGGAGGGCGCAAGTGCGCCCGCGAATGCCTGCGCAGAGCGAGAGTTCATTGTATCGAAGGAAGACCAACGTCGCGGAATCGTGAGCGCGTTCGGTAGTGGCTCAGTTTAAACTGAGCCACTACCGCGCGTTCTAATGGCGTTTGGGTCGAGACACATCCGTGGCGGTGCCGAAGAAAACTTCGGCCGAATTCATTACCGTTTCCGAGAGCGTCGGGTGAGGATGGATGGTGAGCGCAACGTCCTTGGCAAGCGCGCCCATCTCGATGGCGAGCACTCCCTCGGCGATGAGCTCGCCAGCACCGACGCCGACGATTCCCACGCCCAGCACGCGCTCGGTTTGCGGATCGACGAGCAGCTTGGTCATGCCTTCGGTTCGGTCGATGGTCATGGCGCGTCCTGAGGCGGCCCAGGGGAACCGGGCCACTTTAATTTCGCGATTATCTTTCTGCGCCTGGGTTTCGGTGAGGCCGCACCAGGCGACTTCGGGATCGGTAAAGACGACGGCGGGGATGGCATTCGGTTCGAAGGCGACTTTATGTCCGGCGATGGCCTCTGCGGCGGTACGTCCTTCGTGCATGGCTTTGTGGGCGAGCATGGGTTCGCCGACTACGTCGCCGATGGCGTAGATGGCAGCATCGTCTGTTTGCAGTTGCTTGTTGACTTGGATGAATCCGCGAGGGCTGACTTTGACTTGGGTCTTGTCCAGGCCGGAGATTTCGGAATTCGGCTTGCGTCCGACTGAAACTAAAACCTTGTCAAACAGTTTTTCGCGTTCTTTTACTTCCGGGCCATCGAATGTAACGAGGATTCCGTTGGATTCTTCTTTTACGGCGGCGACGGTGGTGTTGAGCAGAATGGAATCGAAAATCTTCTCGATGCGTTTGTGCAAGGGCAGGACAAGATCGCGGTCAGCTCCGGGCAAAAGTCCGGGCAGCATCTCGACGACCGAGACTTTGGAGCCGAGCGCAGCGTAGACGGTGCCGAGTTCGAGGCCGATGTAGCCGCCGCCGATGACCAGCAGGGTGCCGGGGACTTCGGTCAGATCCAGTGCGGATGTGGAATCCATTATGCGCGGGGTTTCGAGTTTGAGGCTGGGAATGATTGCGGGCCGCGACCCGGTGGCGATAATGATGCGGTCGAAAGTGAGAGAATCCTCGCTGCCGTCGGTGCGACTCACGCGCAAGGCATTCGAATTTTCGAATGCAGCTTTGCCCTGAATGTATTCGACCTTTCTTTGTTTCGTAAGCGCCCCTAGGCCGCCTGTCAGTTTCTTGACGACGCCTTCTTTCCAGGAGCGCAGGCGGGGTAAGTCGATGTTGGGATCCGCATAGTCGATTCCCCAGTTTTTTGCGTGCCGGGTTTCGTCGATCAGCTTGGCGAGATGGAGGAGTGATTTGGACGGGATGCACCCGCGGTAAAGGCACACGCCGCCCGGATTTATTTCTGGGTCGATCAGCGTGACGTTCAATCCGAGGTCAGCGGCGAGGAAAGCAGCGGCATAGCCACCGGGGCCTGCGCCGATCACTGCGATGTGTAAGCAGGTTGTATCCACCATTGTTCTCGCTCTTTACTTTATTTTCGAAACACTATTTTAGAAACACTCACCGCGCCGGAGATGAATCGGACACAATCAGCTGCCGACCGGAGATATCAATCGTGAGGACCTTCCCCAGCCAAAAGTCGAGGCCGACCACGCAATCGTAAATTATGTCGGCGAAGGTTGTGGGTGCGTCCGCAATCGCGATCTGGGGTGCAGCCGCGAGCGCGATCTTCGGCAGAGTTGTCTTGTAACGAACGGTAGTTACCCCGTCGGAGTTTTTCTGCTCCCGCTTCTTCACATCTTTTCCGTCTTTGTCGATCGCAAGCGGCGCCATGAACCGCGTGGCTACGGTTGCGTTCGGGCTGCCTGTATCAATTTCGCATTGGCCGGGCCGATTGCCTATCAAAAAGTCTGAGAACAAGTCGAGCGTAATGCCGCGCTGCTCGTCGAACTTCAGAGGAGATGTTTTTCCTATCCTGCGCCGTTGCGCCAGGGACTTCGCAGTTTCGAACACCATGACTTTGTTGACGAAGTCGAGAGTAAATGGCTGCTCGCGGAAATCGTTGACTGAAACAATACCCTGAAGGTGCAATTGGTCTAGCATGTCCCATGCGCCGACGACGACATTGCTCCTGACCACCGGCCCCACGGAAATCTCGGAGACTGTGAATAGTGGAACGTCGAGCCGATCACCCCACATGCGGAAGGCTGTGAACTTACCCGCAGGCGTGCCATGCAGTTTCTCGATTACGCTCGGCGCGAGGACATCCATGCCGGCGCCCGTATCAAAGATTACGTGCGCAGAAAGTGTTCTACCTAATGTGGCGGGGACCATCACAAAACCTTCGGGGCTGATGGTCAATGGAATCTCGACCGGCTTCCTGGAAGCGAGCGCGGGCAGTGCTATCAGTAAGACGAGAACAACCGGGGTGTTTCGCATCCGGAATATTTTCCGAGCTGAATTCAAAAGCCAAAATCTCATCCCTGAACCGACAACAAGAAAGGCTGCTCAAAGGCTTCCGCAATCCAGCGCAGGAAGCGGGCGGCGTCCGCACCGTCGATGAGCCGGTGGTCGTAAGACAAAGACACCGGCAGCACGAGGCGCGGTTCGAACTTCCCGTTCAGCCACACCGGTTCCATGCTCGAGCGCGAAAGACCAAGGATGGCGACCTCCGGATAGTTCACGATCGGAGAGAATCCAGTGCCGCCAATTCCGCCGAGGTTGGTGATGGTGAAGGTGCCGCCTTCCATTTCCGCGAGCGTGAGCTTCTTATCTTTCGCTTTGCGGGACAGTTGTGTGAGCTCAGCCGCGAGTTCGACGATGTTCTTCTTATCGACATCGCGAATGACGGGTACCAGGAGACCACGGTCGGTATCTACGGCAACGCCGATGTTGATGTATTGCTTATAAACAATTTCGTCTTTGGCGAGGTCGATGCTGGCGTTAAACTGGGGAAAGATCTTCAGCGCCGACGAGCAAACCTTCAATGCGATTGCGGTCACGGTCATCTTGCCGCCGGCTTCTTCCGCTTTAGGCGCGAAACGCGCGCGCAAGTGCTCGAGTTCCGTGATGTCTGCTTTATCGTTCTGCGTCACGTGTGGGACGGTGGTCCACGCCTGCCACAAATGTTCGGCGGTTTTGCGGCGCACGCCTCGAATCGAAACCCGCTCGACCTTGCCCCACTTGGTGAAATCAGGCAAATCCGGTTGGGCAAATTGAGCGCCGTGTGGGGTTTGAGCAGCCGCAACCGCGGACGCGAACAACGACTTCGAGTACGCCTTGACATCGTTTTCACTGATGCGCCCGCCAGGTCCGCTGCCTTTGACGCTATGAACGTCGATGCCGAGTTCGCGTGCCAAGCGGCGGACGTGCGGGGCCGCGGGAACCGGCTCGCGATGCTCACTGCCCGCCACCTTTTCGAGTTGTGCCGGCATGGCGAAGCTCGGAAGAAACGATTGCGGTTGATCAGGCGGCAGGGCCTGTTCTTCGGTTTTTCCCTCGGCCTGAATGGCAGCCTGGAAAGCGAGACGCGCTCCATGTTGGCCGGAGACATGCTCAACTGGGGCGTGCTTGGGTTTCTGCACTTGAGGTGCGGTAGCGCCTTCGAGCGTGAAGATGACGTCGCCAACTTTAATCTTCTCGCCTTGTTTTACGCGAACCTCTTTGACGATTCCGCTGATCGAAGATGGAACTTCGATCACCGCTTTGTCGGTCTCAAGTTCCATCACCGGCTGGCCTTCGGAGACCTTGACGCCGGGAGAAATCATGAGGCGCACGAGATCGCCCTGGGAAATATTTTCTCCGAGTTCAGGAAGTTTGAATTCTGTGGAAGCGGCAGGTGAGCTGTTAACGCGCCGCTCTCTCGGCACGGTCGGCGCTGAGGTTTGAGCTGACGCTTCAACCGGAGTTGCTTTTGTGCTGGAAGCTGACGCTGCGGCTTGTTGCGCTTTGGGTTCTTTCGTGGACTCTTTCGCGGGCGAGGGCGCCCGCACCACACTTCCGCCTGCGCCGTTTTCGAAGGTGAAAATCACCTGGCCGACCTTGATCTTTTCGCCCTCTTTGACGCGAATCTCTTTCACAACGCCGCTCACGGTGGAGGGCACTTCGACGACTGCCTTGTCCGTTTCCAGTTCCATCACGGCCTGGCCTTGGGTGATAGTAGCGCCGGGCGAAATCATCAGGCGGACGAGGTCCCCCTGGTCAATGTTTTCGCCGAGTTCCGGTAGCTTGAATTCTGTCACTGTGACTTTTTCTCCGTTGTTCCAGCGGGGCCTCTAGCTAATGGCCGGGTTCAGTTTTTCGGGATTAATGCCCAGGTCTTTGATTGCCTCTTGGAGTATCTCTGGACCGATCTGTTTATCACGAGCAAGGGCGGTCAATGTCGCCAGTACGATGTGTTTCGCGTCCACTTCGAAGAAGTCACGAAGCGAAGCTCGATTCTCGCTGCGGCCGAAGCCGTCCGTTCCCAGGGCGGTTAGCGGCCGCGGCACCCACCGTGCAATCGATTCCGGAAGCACCTTCATATAATCCGATGCTGCCACGAAGACTCCCGGCGCGTCTTTAAGGCACTGCGCGACGAATGGCACGCGGGGGGCCTCGTGCGGATGCAACATGTTCCAGCGCTCGCAGTCGTTGCCGTCGCGATAAAGGCGTTTGTAGCTGGTTACACTCCAGACATCTGCGGCAACTCCGTATTTCTCTTCCAAAATCTCCTGCGCCTTGAGCACTTCGAACATGATGGTTCCACTTCCGAAAAGCTGGGCTCGGAGCTTTGCATCCTTTTTTGCCGAAGCTTTGAAACGGTACAAACCTTTCAGGATGCCGTCCCGGACTTCTGAGCCATGCGGCATCTCGGGCATGGGCAGTGGTTCGTTGGTGACGGTCAAGTAATAGAAGATGGATTCCTGATCTACATACATTCGCTTGATGCCGTCCTGAATGATCACGGCGATTTCGTAGGCGAAAGCGGGATCGTAGGCGAGAAGATTTGGCACGGAAAGTGCCAACACATGACTGTGGCCGTCCTGATGCTGCAAGCCCTCACCGGCAAGGGTAGTGCGGCCGGCGGTGCCACCAATCAGGAAGCCGCGGGTACGCATGTCGGCCGCGGCCCAAATCAGATCACCGATGCGCTGGAAGCCGAACATCGAGTAATAAATGAAGAAGGGAATCGTGTTGATTCCGTGATTCGCATACGCCGTGCCAGCCGCGATGAACGAGCACATCGAACCAGCTTCGGTAATGCCTTCCTCGAGGATCTGTCCGTTTTTGGCTTCTTTGTAGTAGAGCAGAGTATCCATGTCGACCGGTTCATAAAGTTGGCCGACGCTGGAGTAAATGCCCACCTGGCGGAACAGCGCTTCCATGCCGAAGGTGCGAGCTTCGTCTGGAATGATGGGCACGATGAGCTTGCCAATCTCGGGGTCGCGCAGCAGCTTTCCCAGCAACCGGACGAAGACCATGGTCGTGGCAACGTCGCGTCCTTCGGTGCCTTTGTAAAATTCTTCGAAGTGAGACTCGGAGACGGGGCTGATCGGCTTGGCTCGCACCTTGCGTTCCGGGAGATACCCACCGAGTTGCTTGCGCCGTTCTTTCATGTAGGTGATTTCGGCGCTATCGTCCGCGGGACGATAGAAGGGAGCGTTGTGCAGTTCGTCGTCGGGAATCGGAATCCCGAAACGCGAACGGAACATTTCCAGCTCATCGTCGTTGAGCTTTTTCTGCTGATGCGTAATGTTCTTGCCTTCACCTGCTTCGCCCAGGCCATAGCCCTTGATGGTCTTGGCGAGAATGATGGTAGGCGAGCCCACGTTCTCTACAGCCGCCTTGTAAGCGGCGTGGACTTTAATGGGATCGTGGCCACCAAGTCGCATACGCGCGAGTTGTTCATCGGAGAGATGCTCGACCATCTTGAGCAGACGGGGATCAGTGCCGAAGAAATTCTGTCGGAAGTAGGCACCGCTCTCGACAAAGTATTTCTGATACTGGCCGTCGGCGATCTCGCCCATGCGCTTGACCAGCAGCCCATCGCGATCGTTGCGGATGAGGCTATCCCAATCGCCGCCCCAGATGACTTTGATCACGTTCCAGCCGGCGCCGCGGAAAATGGCTTCCAGTTCCTGTATAATCTTGCCGTTGCCCCGCACCGGACCGTCCAAACGCTGCAGGTTGCAGTTCACGACGAAGATCAGATTGTCGAGCCGTTCGCGCGAAGCCAGCGTGATGGAGCCTAGAGACTCGGGTTCATCCATTTCGCCGTCACCCAGGAAGGCCCACACTTTGCCATCGGTCGAGAGCTTCAGTCCACGATTTTCGAGATAGCGGATAAAGCGCGCCTGATAGATCGCCTGGATCGGGCCCAATCCCATGGAAACCGTAGGGAACTCCCAGAAATCAGGCATGAGCCACGGATGTGGATAAGAGGATAAGCCGCCGCTGGGCATTAGTTCGCGGCGAAAGTTCTCCAGTTTCTGTTTAGGGATGCGGCCTTCGAGATACGCGCGAGCATAGATGCCGGGGGCGGCATGGCCCTGGAAATAGACGAGATCGCGATCACCGGTCTCGGTTTGGGCGCGCAGGAAATGGTTAAACGCTACCTCGTAAAGAGTTGCCGCCGAGGCGAAAGTCGAAATATGCCCACCGATGCCTTCCTGCATCTTGTTGGCGCGCACTACCATGGCTAGGGCATTCCAACGCACCAAGCTCTTAATGCGGCGCTCCATTTCCTGGCTACCGGGGAATGGCGCCTGCTGAATCGATGGAATGGTGTTCTGATAGGGCGTAGTCGCGGTGAAGGGGAGGTTTACCCCGGCGGCCCGCTTGGCGTGCAACGACAACTGCTGGAGCAAGCGTCCGGCGCGCTCAGGGCCGCCTTCAGCTAACACATAGTCGAGGGAATCGAGCCACTCCCGAGTCTCGAGCACTTCCAATCCATTCGTCTGGGTCTCAGCCACGTCAGGTTTCTCCATGTGTCGAATAGGAATATTCCATGATAGACAATCGCGGGGAATTTTGCTGGCAGGACTTCCTGCAAAGCTAATGGCGGAGTATATTTGTGCTGAAACAGGAATCTTTCGGTCGTTCGGAAACATCCGACCGCCAAGGCTCGAGTGTTGCTTATTGCCGATTGAAATGCAAGTCAGCTGTACCCATTCGGAGGCAGATTGCATCCAAGTCCGCCAGAAGCAAATAATGCACTGAATTCGTAATTTTAAAGAGGAGACTCCCTATGGCAAAAAGACCTGCAGCAAAACTTAACGCCCAGCCGCGCATCCACCAAAGGGCGGCCGAAATTCAAGAGTATGGCACTGTCAGCCATGCTTTGCCTTTGGAACTGGAAGAGCCGGTACGTCTGGAAATGACGGAACGACTCAATCAATTACTCGCCGACACCATGACCCTGCGCGATTTGTACAAGAAATCTCATTGGCAGGTCGCCGGTCCGACTTTCTATCAACTTCATCTGCTTTTCGATAAGCATTTCGGTGAGCAGTCGGAGCTTGTCGACACCGTAGCCGAGCGGATTCAATTGCTCGGAGGTCTCAGCATAGCAATGGCCCACGATGTGGCGGAAACTACCCGAATCGAGCGGCCACCCAAGGGCAGGGAGGAGGTTCCGGTGCAACTCTCTCGCTTGCTGGACGCGCACCAGATCATCATTCGCGACTGCCGGGAACTGGCGAAACTGGCTTCCACACTGGGAGACGATGGGACCAACGATGTCGTCGTCAGTGATGTTTTGCGGACCAATGAGTTGCAGGTCTGGTTCATCAGCGAGCACCTGGTATCGATGCCCCTCGTGGAAGCCGTCGATAGCGCTGCTGCGGCAGATTGATTTGATTTGTCGAAAGTTGATGGTAGGGCTGGTTTTCAGGCCAGCCCTTATCTATTGTTGGCTGCTCATAGCTTGACTGCGCTGGGACTCGGGGTCAGTATAGTGGGCACGTCAGGAGGGGGTTGCGACCCGCGCTACAGCGGAGTGGAATTATTTACGAATTCGGAACAAAAACAGTGAGGCCCGAAACTGGCCCTTCTTAGCTTCGGTACCAGCTGGGCTTGCGCAATAATAAATGCAAATTCCTGATACCGGAAATGCCTCTAAGTTGCTATTATTACATTACTTGTGCGGCTAGTAGATGGGGGGGCAAATGTTTCCAGGCGGACAGAACTTGCGCGTGTTGCGCGAGCAACTGGGATTGACAATGCGGGATGTCGAAAACGCAAGCGCACGAATCGCCCAGAAGCGTGCGAATGACGAATTTGCCATCCCCCCGAGTCGACTTTCGGATGTCGAGACAAAAGGAGTGATCCCCAGCATCTACCGTTTGTATTCGCTGGCCGTGATCTATCGCAGGGATATCCGCGAACTCCTGTCCTGGTACGGCGTCGATTTGAATGGAATGGCGACGGATCTGGACTTCGTCATTCCCCCGAAATCGCATGTTTCCGAAGCCTTGGCGAATCTTTCCAGTATCAACATGCCGGTTCGGCTTGACCCCAGCTTCGATCCCCGGCGCACGGTAAACTTTGGACGAATGGTCGAGCAGTGGGGCCAGGTCCCACTCGCCTATCTGGCGCAATTTGCCACCTGCCAGTACACCTATGGTTATATCGGGAGCGACGATTTGACCATGTACCCGATTTTGCCGCCCGGCAGCTTTGTCCAGATCGATGAATCGAAGAACAAGGCAGAAGAAGGCGGTTGGAGGTCGGAATACGAGCGCCCTATCTACTTTGTGGAAACCCGAGACGGCCACACCTGCTGCTGGTGCACCATGACGCGGGAGGAGATTATTCTACAGCCGCACCCGCTATCACCGGTCGCCGCGCGCGCTCTACGCTATCCTCAAGAAGCTGAAATCATTGGTCAGGTGGTCGGAGTTGCTATCAGGCTGGGGGATTGGCGCCCGCTTTTGGATTCTTCAACAGGCTCGAAAGCGCGTGAAGTACTGAACTGAGATGACGCGCCGATCCCGCGCCGGGTCCGTGGGGCAGCAGATTCGGCGTTGTGGTCGCGAGTCGTTCCACGTACGCCTCAGGTGGAATTCCAGCAACCTCGCTGGAATGCTTTGCATCCTCTACTAAGTTTCGGATTGGCATAGCCAGCACTTTGGAGAGAAGCGAGCGGTGGGCTCGCGCCAAGGCACGCTTGGCCGCCGGGTCCCCATAGACGCGAGCCAAGCCCCAATGCTCGTAGTTTCCGCCTTTGTCCCGCAAGCCCGAGAGATATTCCAGTCGGTTCAGACAGCCTGCGAAGGCTCTCAGCGTGGTTTCTTGCAGGTCTTCAAGTGCCGAATGCAGCGTCATTGTTATGTTGTTACGTTTTTGGAAATAGAGAATTACTTCGGTACTCTGTTCCAAAAGGCTTCCGCCAATACATTATCACGAGGTATTCCCACATTCGAAAGGAAATCACACTGTGACCAATAGCTCCCGCTGGTTGGCTGTTGCGCTGCTTCTGACCACCACCGTTTCGTTGCCCTCAACCCTCAAGGCCATTGTTGACACCCCGACCGGACCGATTACTCTCCCGACGCCCCCGTTGCCCCCGGATGGCAACCCGACGGGCCCCCCGAGTGTCGTGAGGGGCCAATAGGTCTCGTCAAAGCTTTTGTTGTGGGCTGCCGCGAAAGGGTGTATATTCTGCGCGGTAGCCCATGTCTGCCTCGGTAATACTGTATTACTACTTGTGGATAGCTCCGCACGTCCTTGAGGCGATCGTTTTGTTTGCCATGGTCCGTCGCGGACTGCATCGGCAGTTCCCGATGTTCTTTCTCTACATCAGTTTTGAGATTGCCCAGTGCTTTTGCCTGCTTTACGTGTCTCAATATATTTCCTACTTCTCCGGGGTTTATTTCCAGGTCTATGCCGTAGGACTGGCCATCAGTACTGCCATTCGATTTGCCGTGATCTATGAGCTGTTCTGTCATTTTTTCCGGCGTTACCCGGCAATCAGCGGGGCGGGGAAGTTGCTGTTCCGCGCGGCCAGCGTGGTGCTTCTCCTCATAGCTCTCGGGTTGGCCATTTCTGCACCGGGTAACGCTCCGCGCGCGTCGTTAAACGACGCGACGTACGTGGCGTTGAAAACAACAACGTTCGCGGCCGATCGAGCGGTTAGCGTTCTGCAGGGTGGGCTTCTGATTTCTCTATTTCTGTTCTCCCGCTATTTCGTGCTCTCTTGGCGAAGTCCTGCATTCGGCATAGCATTAGGCATGGGAACATTCGCAATTGCGGAATTCGCTACAACGGCGCTTCGGCTCTACGTTCCCATCAGCAACAAAGTTTACGATCGCGCCGCGATGGGAATCTATCACCTCTGCGTGTTGATCTGGATTATGTATGTGGTGCGACCGGAACCCGAACTTCGATTCGAGTTGAAAAGTTTGCCTACATACGACTTAGAAATTTGGAACCAGGAGTTGGAGCGTCTTCTTCGGCAATGACTGTTACCCTGATTCTTATATCCACCGCATTGTTAGCTCTGGCGCTTTTGGTCAGGCTGGCCAAGGGTCGAGCTGTTGCCCCCGAAGTCCTGGAGAACCCGACCGAGCACCTCCGCGCAGTGGACGTAGGGGCGTTTCGGAACCTGGTTGATCCCGGCGAGGAGGAGTTTCTGCGTACCAACCTTGCGCCAGCCGAATTTCGCAAGATTCAACGGGAACGCCTGCGCGCGGCCGTCGAATATGTCTCCTGTGCGGCGCAGAATGCAGGGGTCCTGCTGCGGCTGGCTGATGCGGGACGACGCAGTTCGGATCCCGCGACCGCCGAGGCGGCCGAGAAACTGGTCAACAACGCTCTTCGATTGCGTCTTTACGCTTTGCACACGATACCGCGCCTTTACCTCAGCATGATTTTCCCCGGCACGCGCATCTCTCCAGTGCGCATCGCGGAGAGCTACGAACAGATGACCCGACAGGTCGTGTTGCTCGGGTGTCTACAGTATCCTACGCGGGGCGTCTCGGCTGCGCTCTGAACGGGAAGTGTATCCTGCACGCTGCAGCCACACCATCTCGCATTGAAATCGAGACAACTTAGCCCGCTCTAGAACCTCAGCTTAAGGGCAAACTGGATCGAGCGCGCGTCGTTTGTTGTCTGATTAACTGTCTGACTGATTACGCCGAAACTGCTGGGTGTGTTGATGTCCTGCTCTCCCGTACCGGCGAGGCCCGGAAGGAAGAAATGAGGGTGATTAAACAGATTGAAGAACTCCGCCCGGAAATCCAATCCCATATTCTCCCAGGGAAGCGGGAAATGCTTGATCACTGAAAAATCGGTGTCTACATAACGAGGTCCGGAAACGGGCGCCCGAGCAGCATCACCCAGTTCTCCCACAGTGGTTCCGTTAATCGTGAAGGTGGGCGCTTGCTCGAAAGCGCACGGATTGAACCAATTGGCATGCGTGTGAATTTTGGCCGGTGCAATGCAATTTGGATTGGCTGCGATTTGCCCCGCTTGATTAGGATTGCCGACCTCATTAGGACGCTGCACGACGAGTCCGTTGTACATGAAAAAGACGCCCGACTCATCGGCGCTATCGACCACGAACAGCGGGAAGCCGGATTCGGCTCTTTCAATTACATTTACCTCCCAATTTCCCAACACCGCATTGGTAGCCCCGTTCCAATTATTGCCAAATTGCTTACCCTTGCCGAAGGGCAGTTCGTACAAGACGCTGGCGGTAAAAACGTCGTTGAGGTTCAGTTGAGACAAACTCCAATCAAGACCCTGGGCTCCGGGCAAAGGCCAGTATAGTGCGCCAGGATTGCTGCCCAGACCGTCAGGCATACCAGAATCGAAAGTGCGGGACCACGTGTAGCCCAGCAAAGCGTAGAGTCCGTGGTGTACGTTCTTAGTCTCGGCCTTAATCTGGAGAGAATCATAACGGGCCGAGCCGTCGCTGTTGTTGCTGTCAACCGCCTGGAACGGCGCTGCATAAGGGAACGATGGAAAGCCGCAGCCCAGCGTATAACCGGGTACCACACCGCAGGCGGAGGGAGAGCTTATGTTCTCATTTACCTGGCTTACCAAGATACGGGTGCTATGCGAGCCGGCGTATCCGGTGGTCAGCACTATATCCCCAGGCATCTGGTATTCGACGTTGAGGTTGTACTGCTGAACCATGCCCTGTACGAAGTTGCGATTCATGGACTGAATGGTTCCAGTGTAAGAACTGGGATTGACCGGTGCGTTGAAGACAGCACCGCCCGGAACGGTCGCCGTCGAAGGAGTACCAGCCTTGAGAAGGAAACCATTCGATAGACCGCACCCGGTGGCGCCGAAAGTTGGACAAAAGCCCGTCGCCGGATCCACTTCCGCATAATACGGCGGATTCTGCCACAAACCTTGCCCGCCTTGATTCCATGCGGAATCATGGAATATTGCGTAACCCGCGCGGATTGCTACCTTGTCGCTACTCGTCGGCTTCCAGGCAAACCCGATGCGTGGTTCCACAGCGCCTTTCTGAAACTCAATGCCGGCACGGTTGTTGGAACTGATGCAAGTAGTGCAGCCAGCCAGTCCCGGGCTTCCCGCCGGCACGTACCACTTAAGGTTTTGAACGTCGAAGTTTGCCTGGCGATTTTGGACTTCGGTTTCTGGCGTAGCTAGGGCCCAAGCAAGTCCGATGTTGAACGTCATATTGGGGGTTACGCGCCAATCATCCTGGACGAAGGGGCGGATCAATTTCTCGCGGCGGCCGACCGTACCCCCAAGGAACGTCTGATCGTGAGCGGCAAACGCCCCCATACTTCCAAGCAGGAGATCGCTCATATTGTCGCCAGTGGTTTCGAATGCGCCGACCTCAGTAACGAAACCGTCCTGGAAGGCGTTATTCCGTATGTTCATTTCCTCGGCACGGTAGGTTGCTCCAAACCTGATGTTATGTTTGCCGCGAATCAGGTCCAGCGTGTCGGAAGCGGAGTAGACATTAGTTCCACCCTGGTAGGGTGCGTATCCACGATCTCCCAGTGACATGTAGTTGGTCATCTGGAAGGAAGTAAGGCCACAACTGATGCAGTCTTTGTTTGACTGGTTCAGGCTGGCGGGGTAACCGGTAACGCCATCGCAGTGGCTTCCCAAGTTAGCGCCGGGAATGCCGATGATTGCGGCTTCGCACGAGCCGGTGCCGAACGAGAGAATATGGTTAAAAATCCGGCTGAATCCGAAGCTGGCCTGGTTGATGGTGCGATCAGAGAAAAGGTGCGTCTCCGACACTGCGGCATTGCGCCCGTGATTGTCGATGTACTGGTTGCTGCCGAAGGCGTTGACTTCAGCCCATGTGGGCGAGCCTCCCGGCACAAAGTTCGTGGCTTGATCGTAGCTGAAGCGGCCAAAAATCGAATCCTTCGTGGAAAAATTGTGATCGACCCGGATGTCGCCAGTCCCTTCGTTGAGTTTTCTGACTGGCTGATTGACGTAGTTGAAACCCGATGCCAGGTTAGCTGCGTTGGGTGTAGGGTAGAGCTGAATCGCCTTTGCGCCGGCGGAATTCACCAAGGCCGCCGGGATTGTGTTGCAGACGGAACCCGCAGCCTGACTTCCATTGACATTAACGGGCTCGGGCGTCGTCGTACCTGGCACGCACTGGAAGGGCGATTGAGAATACGGGTTGGTGAGATTCGGGAAGGCGCTCGATCCGCGCGGGTTGCCGAACGGATCCAAGTTAAAGTTGTAATCCCCGGCGGCGTCGGGAGTTGTCATAGCCGTGGTCGGAACCAGACCGGTGAAGGGAACGCCGAGTCGCTGCATTTTGGCCTGGTAATCAAGAAAGAAAAACGTCTTGTCTTTCTGGATTGGACCACCTAAAGATCCGCCAAATTGATTGAGATTAAACTTGTTTTTGGTAGGAGCGAAATAGTTGCGGGCATCGAGGTCGGTGTTCCGGAAATACTCAAACACGCTTCCATGAAATTGGTTCGATCCCGATTTTGTTGTAACCAGAACCGTTGGGCCAGCGCGTTCTCCATATTCTGCCGAGTAGTTATAGGTTAGAACCTTAAACTCCTGGACCGCGTCGAGATTGGGGAAAATAGCGATGCCGCCTTCATCCAACTGGTTATTGTCATTGCCGTCGAGCATCCAATCGGTGCTCTGGGCACGCGATCCGCCGACAGAAAGAGAAAACGACCCGCGCGTGGAGGCTTCGCTGCTGGCGGCGCCATTGAAGAAACTGTTTGGGTTGGTTTCGGCCGTTGTACCCGGGGTGAGTGTCGCCAGTTGGACGAAGTTTCGGCCGTTCAAGGGAAGCTGGGCCACTTGCTGGGACGTGATGACTTGCCCCAGCGTGGGGTTGGCAGTCTCTACCGCGACTTCTGTCGCACTTACTTCAACTTTCTCGGTAACTGAAGCGGGAGCCAGCGTGAAGTTCAGCTCGCGATGCTCATCCACTTGCAACCGAACATCCTTCTGCTCGGCGGCCTGGAAACCCTGGAATTCCGCCCGAATCGTATAATCTCCGATGGGCAGCAGGGGCATGAGGAAGTGCCCCGAATCGTCGGTCTTCGACTCGCGGGTTGCGCCTGTGGCCTGCAGCGTGGCTCTTACCGTTGCTCCCGAGATTACAGATCCAGTCTTATCTGTAACCGTGCCCGAAAAACTGCCATTGGCTTGGCCGTACAGAAGTGGACAGATGGGCAGCACAAGAGAACAGAACGCAAGAAGCAGGGCCTTCTTCGTCAGCATTGATCTCTCCCTCGCGGTTCCGGTCGAGACGCGAACCGATCCGCGCGTTTCCTATGAAAGCATTTTGGATGTCCGGGATGACAACGCGACCATCTAACTGTAGCCGCGAACTAAAGTCAAGATTTTTCGTGGATACTCAACGCCATGCGTGAGCTGTGGCAATGGATTGTTGCTAGGCACCCAATGAAGTCTAGTTATTGCAGACCGAGCTTATTGCAGACCGAGCGAAGCAGCGACAGTTTTCTGGTACTCACGCGCCTTCGCCATGGCTTCCTCTTCCTTCACGGTCAGCAGTTTTCGATCGCGCATGACCACGCGCCCGCCGATAACCACAGTCTCCACATCGCTGCCCTTCAAGGCGTACGCCAGCTGCGCGTAGAGGTCATACATCGGGACAGCGTTCGGTTCGTCCAGGCTGATCATGATGAAGTCGGCCTTCTTGCCGGCTTCTAATGAACCAATCTCTTTATCCGTGTGCAGAGCCCTGGCGCCTTCGATCGTCGCCATTTCTACGACTGCTTTGGCATTCAGCGCGAGAGGATCCATTTTCGTAATTTTGGCAAGCTTCGCAGCCAAATCCATCTCTTCCATCAAATCCAAATCATTGTTGCTGCCAGCCGGCCCATCGGTGCCAAGCCCCACAGCTACTCCCGCGGTCCTCATTGCAGCCACGGGCGCAACGCCGCTGGCCAGCATCATGTTACTCGACGGGTTGTGTACGCAGCCCACTTGCCGCTGGGCCAGGATTTTCTGGTCAGTCTCGTCCACATAAATACAATGCGCCGACACTACATCGGGACCGAGTACCCCGATCTTGTCGAGGTATTGCACCGGTGACATTCCGTTTTGTTTCTCGCTATCGTCCCACTCTTTCTTCATTTCCGCTGTGTGAATCAGAATAGGTGCGTGATATTTTCTGGCCAGCGCGGCGGCGTCCTGAAGCGTCTTTTGCGAGCAGGTATAAATCGAATGCGGCGCCACCGCCGCGTGAATCAGTGGATCGCCCTGCCATTTCTTCAGGAACTTCTCTGTGTAACGAAGCATTTCGGCTTCACTCCTGTTGTCGGGTGCGGGAAAATCGATAAACGTCTCGCCCAGCACGCCCCGCATTCCTGCTGACTTGGTTTCTTCGGCGACTGCGTCCTCGAAGTAATACATATCCGCGAAAGTTGTGACCCCGCCGCGAATCTGTTCTGCCGCTGCCAGCCGCGTTCCCCACCGCACAAACTCCTCGTTAACGTTCTTTGCCTCAGCGGGAAAGATGTACTTGTAGAGCCAATCGTTGAGCGTCACATCGTCGTGAAGGCCGCGGAACAGAGTCATCGGAACGTGGGTGTGACCGTTAATGAATCCAGGCAGAAGTAGCTTCCCTTTGGCGTCGACAGTCTTCGAGGCGACATACTTGGCTTCAAGTTCGTTGCGAGAGCCGACCGCGACAATCGTGTCACCCTTCACGACGACGGTACCATCGTCATAAACGGCCCGAGTTCCATTCATTGTGACAACGGTCCCGCCAGTAACGATGAGATCGACGCGTTGTGTCGCTTGTGACCAAAGCAATGCAGGAAACTGAAGCGTGAGACCGAGAAGCAGGGATCGACAAAAGGTCATTCGTTACCTCAGACACTGGGACTGACCTGACGGATGAGTGAGCAACCAACTTTCGCAGGGACTATTCGCGCACGATCACGCACTCCAGCTTCAGCTTAACCCAGTGTTGACTGCGGGAGAAGAGCAAAAGCCTTTGCAGGCAAGGATTCTACAACACTCCCGAGAAAAGTTCTTCGCTGTCGTTCACACCTTTTGATTTTTCGTGAGGTCAAAGCTGTCGAGTATGAATGACCCGGGCTAGGCTTCGTTACGTGCTTTCCATTCCGCGTCGTAACGCGCGCGATCGTAGAATGATTTCTGCGTACCTACGCCCATCGTCGACAGCCCAGCATACAGATTAGCGCGGCGAACGCCTTCGCGCTCCGGCAACCCCTCCCCGAGGAACACGGCGAAGCTGCCTATAAATGCATCGCCCGCGCCGGTACTGTCGATGCTCTTCACATTGAATGCCGCAACGTGTTCCATACCTTCGCGGCCGGCCAATAGAGAGCCGTTCGCTCCCAACGTAAGGATCACCCGCTTCACACCTCTCGAAAGCAACTTCTCCGCGCACTTCTTTGCATCCTCAACATTGCGCACCGGCATTCCAATGATGGTCTCGGCTTCAGTTTCGTTGGGAACGAAATAATCGAGTCCAGCCAGAGCATTCAAATCGACCGGCTGCGCGGGAGCGGGATTAACGATGCAGCGAATGCCGTTCTTCCTGGCGAAAGCAACGCTGTAATAAACAGTCTCGAGCGGAATTTCAAACTGGAGGACCATGCAATCGACAGTCTTGAGTAAATCGGATGCGGCGTCCACGTCCGCCGGCTTCAGCAGATCGTTTGCGCCTTTTACTACGAAGATGCGATTCTGCCCATTGGGCTCAACGAAGATCGGCGCGACGCCACTGGAGACTCCTTTAATCTGCTTCACATGTGTGGTGTCGATCCCAAGCGTCTTGAAGTTCTCAATCGTCGCCGGACCAAACAAATCGCTGCCTACCCCGGCGACCATGAAAACTTCGGCCCCGCAAAGCCTCGCGGCGACAGCCTGGTTCGCCCCCTTGCCGCCAAACCCAAGATCGAACTTCTGACCAAAAATTGTTTCCCCCGCTTTAGGGAAGCGATCAGCAAACGTAGTCAAATCAATATTCGCGCTGCCAATCACCGCGATGCGCGGACGTTTCGCCATAATTTCAACCTACCACCACAGAGTCACAGAAAAGAAACAACAGAAGGAAGAAAAAAAGCTTTCTCTGTGACTCCGTGCCTCCGTGGTGAAGCGTTTGTTCTCACTCGCCGTAGGGTACCCAGATGTTCTTCACTTGGGTTGCGTGCTGCAGAAACCATCTGCCTTCGCCTTGTTTCACGTCGAACCAGTCAATCGCGCGGCCTTCATTGGTAAAGACCTGCTTCAAATTTCCAGTTGAAAATGATTTTGCCGCGGCCGCGCTGGCTTCATCCCCGAAGCACCAGACAGCGGCCACATCGTCGTGCTCGGCAAGCGTCTTGAGCAGTTGCGATGAGTACCCGGTGACGACATTCACGACACCGCCAGGCAAATCGCTGGTGTCGAAGAGTTGGTATAGGTCTCCCGTGATAAGCGGATAAGTTTCCGAAGGGACCACGATTGCCGTATTCCCCATCGCGATTACGGGCATGACAACAGAAAGAAATCCCAGCAGCGGCGCTGCCTCTGGGCAGATGACGCCTACAGTTCCAATCGGCTCATTCATCGCGATCGCGATACTGCGGAAGGGTGGATTGTGCACCGCGCCATCAAACTTATCCGCCCACCCAGCATAAGAGAAAATGCGCTCAATCCCCAAGCTCACTTCAGTCGTGGCTTGCGATTCTCCCACAGCCGCCGCGAGTCGATGGGCAATCTCGTCGCGACGTTGGGACAGGTTCTCGGCCATGTAGTAAAGAACCTGTGCACGATTATGTGCAGTAGTCTTCGCCCAGCCCACTGCTTTGCGGGCGGCTTCGACTGCGTTGCGAATATCCTTGCGATTGCCCAGGCCTACTTCGCCGAGCAGTTGGCCACTCGTATTCCGCACTTCCATGCTGTATCCGGAATCTGGCCTCGCCTGCTTGCCTCCGATGTAGAGCTTGACGGTCCGATCGATGTCAACGGCGGATGTCGCGGGCCCCGGTTCGTCATCCGAACTTTCCGCCGGACCCGCTTTCGAGGCCGGCAGTGGAGGCGCACTCTTGAACCACGCCGGTTCGAGATACTCCAGTAATCCTTCCTTGCCGCCCTCGCGGCCGTATCCGCTTTCGCGGTACCCTCCGAAGCCGACGGAAGCATCAAACAAGTTGGTGCAATTCACCCAGACCACGCCGGCTTTGATCTGAGCTGCAACGTGAAGCGCAACGTTGATGCTCTCGCTCCACACGCAGGCCGCCAGTCCATACACAGTATTGTTGGCAAGCTCGACCGCCTCACTCGGCGTGCGAAACGTCATCGCCGCCAACACGGGACCAAAGATTTCCTGCTGCGCAACGATTGATGCGGGATGGACGTTACTGAGCAAGGTCGGCGGAAAGTAAAGTCCACGCGATGGCATTTCCATTTGCGGTTGCCAGCAGGTTGCGCCGTCGGATATGCCCTGATCCACTAGCCTCTGAATTCGATCAAGCTGAACACGATCGACGATCGCGCCAATGTCGATGGCCTTATCCAGTGGCGGCCCCACGCGGAGCGTGCCCATGCGGTCACGTATTTTCGCGATCAACGGCTCAGCAATGCTCTCTTGCATAAGCAGGCGCGATCCGGCGCAACACACCTGTCCTTGATTAAGCCAGATTCCATCGACTAAACCTTCGACGGCGCTGTCGAGATCGGCATCTTCAAAAACGACAAACGGAGACTTGCCTCCAAGTTCCAGCGAAAGCCGCTTGTGACTTTGCGCAGTCGCGCTGCGAATTGCGCGGCCCACTTCCGTCGATCCGGTGAAGGCGATCTTGTCCACATCGGGATGCTTGACCAGAGCCTCGCCGGTCGAACCGTCACCAGTCACAATATTCACCACGCCCTCGGGCAGTCCGATCTCCTGGCAGATTTCGGCGAATGCAAGTGCTGTTAGCGGAGTGAACTCGGCGGGCTTTAGCACAACCGTATTTCCCGTCGCCAAAGCGGGTGCGATCTTCCACGCCAACATGAGCAGTGGGAAATTCCACGGAATAATTTGTCCCACGACTCCGCAAGCCGCGTAGCCCGGAAACTCCTGCTCCAGAAGTTGTGCCCATCCCGCATGATGATAAAAATGTCGCGCCACCAGCGGAATATCGAGATCGCGGCTCTCGCGAATTGGTTTGCCGTTGTCCAGCGTTTCGAGCACCGCCAGGCGGCGGGAATGCTTTTGCACCTGTCTCGCTACGGCGTACAGGTAACGAGCTCGCGTGTGCGGCGTGAGAGATTGCCACTTGGGAAGCGCGGCACGTGCGGCCTTGACCGCAGCGTCGATGTCGGCGGCCGATCCTTCTGCAACACTGGCAAGCTTTTCTCCGGTAGAAGGGTCGGCGGTGTCGAAGTATTTTCCCGCCGAAGGCTGGAGCCATGCTCCATTAATGAAATGGCCGAAGCGGCGTCCGTGGTGGCCGAGCCATGTCAGCGCATCTTTCGCGTCTTCTGGCGCCGGACCGTATTCCATGGCAACGAATTTTTCAGCGATGCTCATAAATGTAGGCGTGAGCGTCCACGCTCGTGCGTCCCTGCCAGCAAACTACGCAAGAGGATGGCGATAATCTGCCGAGTAGCGTCCAGTTACGTGATGCTCCAGTTGCCGTTCGATATCATTTAATAACCCGCTTGCGCCAAGGCGAAAAAGTCCCGCCTTCATCCACGGGAGTCCAAGTTCCTCTTTCATCAATGCCAGCCAATCGGTGGATTGCTTGGCGGTGCGAATTCCTCCAGCAGCCTTGAACCCAACTGCCATGCCGGTTTCCTGCGCGTATTCACGAATGGCGCGAGTCATAACAAAACCGACAGGCAGCGTAGCATTGGTCGGCTCTTTGCCAGTCGAAGTCTTGATGAAGTCCGCGCCCGCCATCATCGCGACCAAACTGGCTCGGGCGACGTTGCGAAGAGTCAGCAGATCCCCGGTTGCCAAAATAACTTTCATGTGCGCGGGACCGCAGGCCTGTTTGAAGGAGGCGATCTCATCGTAAAGTTCTTGCCACCTGCCTCCGAAAACGTGGGCGCGGGTAATGACGACGTCAATCTCTTGCGCCCCAGCTTCGAGGCAGCCGCGAATTTCGGCGATCCGTTCAGATAATGGCGAAAGCCCTGCAGGAAATCCAGTGGCAACCGCTGCCACTCGGACGGGGCTGCCTTCGAGCGCTCTTCGTGCTGTTTCGACGAACCTGTAATACACGCAAATCGCGGCCACCTGAATAGCAAGATCTTCGATTCCGAGGCACTTGACCAGTTCGCGCTGAATCGGTTGCCGACCCTTCGCGCACAAGCGCCGGACGCGCTCATCGGTGTCGTCGCCCGAAAGAGTTGTAAGATCCATGCAGGTAATTGCGCGCAGCAGCCACGCCGCCTGCCATTCTTTTTTGACGGTGCGACGCGTGACATGAGTTTGCGCCCGGCGTTCCACCGCGCTGGTGTTGACTCGGGCCTGCTTCACCCAATCCAAATTGAGCGGGATGCCTCGATTGGATAGAAGTGGCTGTCCGTTCAGCGACGCCAAGGGAGCGTGGGAATCTTGCACGGCGACTTCGCCAGTTACATTTCGGGCGTTGGGGGCGATCCCGGAAGGTTTGTTGTTCTCCACCGACATTTAGATGTTGTCCGCCAAAATGGCGATTCTTAGCCCCATCATCAGCCGAAGCTGGAAGCTCAAGCCCAACGACCGATGTTGCGAGGCAATTGTACGGCAGAATGGGGAAAAGGAAAGGTGATTTGCTTTCTTCCGCCTTCGATCGCGATGCCACTTTGGCCTGTCGGTAGCAAGTTAAAATGTCCGCTTTTTGTAGCAAGTGAAATGTCCGGTTTCAGAGTTGTGCCCTCGCCGTTTGGGTTGGGCTGATTTTGGGGATGGGGTTGCAGGGGAAGGGGGCAGTTCCCCTTCCCCTGCTCAGTTCTGTAGAAGCTTTGGGCGACAAGGGAGTTCCGCCGCCGTCATAGCGACCCAGGCAATGCGGTCCGTGGGTGAGACTCAAGGTTCCATTCAGGTGTTGATGCACCACCACCTGGCAACCCGCCAACGTCGCCCGCCAGCGCACCCGCTCGATCTGCAAGCTCAGATTCTGAAAGCTCACCGTGTTGTCGCGGTTGACGTTGCGTTCGAACTGCAGCGAGAAAATGCCTTCCAGGTCTCGACTCCGGCAGGGCACAAAAGCATGGCCCCGTTGCCTGGGCGCGACCTGAAAACGGCGATTGAACTCGACGATGTAATCTTCCCGCAGAAACCGGTTCGCCGCCTCCAGCGTCCCCAACTGGCGCAGCCGCAACTCCTGCGGCAAGCGGCCCTGCCAAGTCGAGAAGTTGCGCTCACTGCGCCCGCGCGCTTGCGGCGAGTAGGCCGGGATCATCTGCACTCCCAACTCGTGCAACGCCCGCCCCACCTGCCTGCGGCGATGGTAGTCCACCCTGCCGCCCACCTTCGGCGTCAGCCAGAAATGGCTTCCCCGATCGCTGTACAGCGCGCAGAACACGCCTTTGCGCTCGATCACGTCCTTCAGCCCCGCCATCACCGTCGCCGTTGATTCCTCCTCCACCAACTGCGCGTAGTAAATCTCGCTCGTGGCATCGTCCAGAATCACGATCAGGTCGTACCAGCGTTCATCCTGAAACCATTGGTGGCGGCTGCCATCGATATGCAACAGCATCCCCGGCAACGGCCGCCGCTCCCGCCGCTTGCGATGCGCCCCGCGCTTGCGTCCTCGCGCCACCAGGCCCGCTCCCTGCAGTGCCTGCTTCACCCAGGTGTAACTCAGTTCGATCCCATGCTCGTCCTGCAGCTTCTCGTGAAAGTGCTGCACGTTCAGATCGAAATACTTCTCCCGGTACAAGGCGAACACTTTCTCCACCGTCGCCACCGGCACCCGCCGACGCGAGGGCCGGCCCCGCCGCCGGTCCAGCAACCCGTTGTAGCCCTCTTCGACGTAGCGCTCCCGCCACCGTCGCATGTGCCGGTCGCTGATGCCCAGGATCTCCGCCGCTTGCCACCAGGTGATCTTCTTCGCCATCGCCTGCAACATTACGTCCTGCACTTTCATCGCCCGCTCCATCGCGGCCCTCGGGTAAGAGTCCATGCTTCGCATGGTCTCCCATCCTCACCGCCTGCAAAGCGGACATATCACCTGCTATCTCAACCGGACATATCATGTGCTACCGACACGATGCCACTTTGGCCTTGACACCCACAAATCTCGAGGCTAGGCTTCGCTGATCTTTCTCCAAACAAATGTTCACACCACATAGTCTTGGCATTGCGCTCATCATGATGATTACCAGCGCCATCTGCTGGGGTTCGTGGGCCAACACCTACAAGGGCGTCAAGAATTACCGGTTCGAGCTGTTCTATTGGGACTATGCCATTGGCATTTTTCTCATCTCCCTGATCTTAGCTTTCACCATGGGAAGCACGAGCAGCGACGCCAACAGTTTCCTCAACAATGTTCATTCTGCGGACGCTTCAAATATTGTTTCCACCATGGTCGGAGGAGCGATTTTCAATCTTGCCAATCTCTTGCTCGTTGCCGCGATTGATATGGCTGGACTGGCCATCGCGTTTCCGGTTGCCATTGGAATTGCTCTCGTAGTCGGCGTGGTCTTGAGCTACATCTTGCAGCCGATAGGCAACTTCGCGTTGCTCGCCGCCGGAGTGGTTTGCGCGGTCATTGCCGTAATCATGGACGGCAAAGCCTACGGGAGTCTGACCAGAACAGGCCGCTCTACGTCGAAGAAAAGCATTGTGGTGTGCATCGTTTCCGGAGTTTTGATGGGGCTGTGGGCGCCATTCGTAGCCCATGCGATGACCCAGGGCAACGCACTGGGGCCGTACAGCGTTGCTGTGTTCTTGACTCTTGGTGCGTTGCTCTCCTGCTGCATTTGGAACGTTTATTTCATGAGGAAGCCGTTGGTCGGAGAACCGGTGAGTTTCAGCGGATTCTTTCGCGGCCCCGCTTCCGGACACTTTCTTGGGCTGCTTGGCGGCGTGATATGGGGCACGGGAATGGTCTTCAATCTCGTGGCTGCGAACTTCACCGGTGTTGCAATCTCGTATGCGATTGGTCAGTCTGCGCCAATGGTCGCGGCGTTATGGGGAGTGCTGGCATGGAAGGAATTCGCAGGCGCCGGGAATCGCGCCAAGGTCTACCTCGGCCTTATGTTTGTATTCTATTGCATTGCGATTTTACTGGTGGCCAGGGCAAACGGATAACCGGCAAACAACTCTAAAATCACTGCCCATGCTGTCAACTGGCGATAGTCTTGATTTTGAGAATCGGGCTCACATCCAAATGGGTTCGTGACGACTGCAACTCTACGCATCGACGGCAAGAACACTTAAAACTTGTGCTGGCCTCGAAAGCCGCGTGGCCACACTTGTCGCAAACAAAGCACCCGTCCACATGGGGAACCATGGGCCTGAACTGAATCCCGAGGACGCAATAGGGACAACGGATTACTATTTGGGTCATGTCAATCTTGAGTCAGACGGCGAAAGCAAAAACAAGCTGCAGTCAAGCGTCTTGTCACCGCTGCTCTCGCCGTCCGTCAAGAACGAAGTTATCTCTGAAAGGGGTCCATTCGTAATGGCCCACCTGTGCCGCACTCTGGCACGGGAGTGCCACATGACGTTTGTTCTGTTATGCGGATTTCTGCGGAGGTCCGCCGGTTCGGATGTCGCGAAATGCCGCCGGCTGTCGTGGCGAGGGATTTACTTCTTTTTAGCGGCTACTTCAAGGCGAGTGTCAGCCCGCTGCAGGTCGCCGGAGGTTCGCTTGAAATCTTCTTCGGTATTGCATTTTGCGAGGCTTGACTCGGCGCGTTTCTTGGCCTCCTGCGCGCGCCTGGCGTCAATCTCTTCGGCGCGTTCCGCAGTCTCTGCGAGAATGGTCACCTTATCCGGCAGAACCTCTGCAAATCCCCAAGCCACTGACAGGTGGTGAGTGTAATTGTCTTTGCGATAAGTAATCTCGCCGACAGCGAGCTCGGTGATCAGCGGGGCGTGTCCTGGCAGAATGCCAAGATACCCGTCCTTGCCGGGAATCTGCATTTCTTCCGCCACGTCGCGAACAACCATCTTCTCCGGGGTGACGATCTCGAGTTGGAAAGTATCGGCCATAAAATCAGGGCTTCAGGCCTCGGGCTTAAGGTTCCAGGATATGCCTGGCGCCTGAAGCCGAACGCCCGTTTCTACGCTACTGCCTTCAATTTCTCCGCCGCTTCCAGCACTTCGTCGATCTGGCCCTTCATGTAGAACGCCTGTTCTGGAATGTCGTCGTACTTGCCTTCGTTGATTTCCTTGAAACCTTTCACCGTGTCAGCGACTTTCACGTAACGGCCGGAGGCGCCGGTAAATTGCTCGGCCACGTGGAATGGCTGGGAAAGGAATCGTTGAATCTTGCGGGCTCGCGCGACCGTGACTTTTTGATCTTCACTCAATTCGTCGATGCCCAGAATTGCAATGATGTCCTGCAGATCTTTGTAGCTCTGCAGCGTCTTTTTCACTGCTTGCGCGACATCGTAGTGTTCCTGGCCCACGATGCGAGGATCGAGAATGCGGGAAGTCGAAGCCAGGGGATCGACCGCGGGATAAATTCCAATCTCAGTCAAAGCACGGGAAAGCACCGTAGTTGCGTCCAGGTGGGCAAACGTAGTTGCCGGCGCCGGATCAGTCAAGTCATCTGCAGGAACGTAAATCGCTTGCACCGACGTAACCGATCCCTTCTTCGTGGAAGTAATCCGCTCCTGCAATTCGCCCATCTCCGTCGCAAGATTTGGCTGGTAGCCCACGGCGCTGGGCATGCGGCCCAGAAGAGCTGACACTTCGGAGCCGGCCTGGGTGAAGCGGAAGATATTGTCAATAAAAAGGAGCGTGTCGGCACCTTCGACGTCGCGGAAATATTCGGCAACTGTGAGTCCGGTCAGAGCTACACGCAAACGGGCTCCGGGTGGCTCGGTCATCTGGCCATAGATGAGCGCGGCTTTGGAATGCTCGGGATCGCCCGGCTTGATGACACCAGACTCAGTCATTTCCAGCCATAGATCGTTGCCTTCGCGCGTGCGCTCGCCGACGCCCGCGAACACGGAAAATCCGCCGTGCTGCTTGGCGACGTTGTTGATCAGCTCCATGATTACGACGGTCTTGCCAACGCCCGCGCCGCCGAACAACCCGATCTTGCCGCCTTTCAAAAATGGCTGAATGAGATCGATGACCTTCACGCCGGTTTCGAACATCTCGGCGGTCGTTGCTTGTTCGTCGAACAGTGGCGCCGGACGGTGGATTGGCATCGTCTGCGTGTGTGCGATAGGACCGAGTTGGTCGACTGGTTCGCCGATCACATTCATCACGCGTCCGAGCGTACCGCGGCCGACGGGCACGGAAATCGGTCCGCCCTGGTCGATAGCTTTCATGCCGCGCACCATGCCCTCGGTTGCTTCCATGGCGACGCAACGCACGCGGCCTTCGCCCAGATGCTGCTGCACCTCAACGATGACATTGATTGGGAAGGGAACCGTGAAGCCATCGCTCACAATGCGAAGCGCTTGATAAATCGGGGGCATGTTGGCTTCGGCAAACTGCACGTCCACTGCAGGGCCGGCGACTTGAACTACGTGTCCGACATTTTCTGGCATAGATGTTCTTCTCTCTCAGGGACAGCCTTAGCTCCTTATCATTCAGCACTTAGCATTTAGCACTCAGCCCCTGCAGTGCATAACGGGGCCAAATGCTAATTACCAGGTGCTAACTGCTGTCTTAGCCTGCTGCGGCTGCTCCGCTTACAATCTCGATAATCTCTTTCGTGATCTTCGCTTGACGGGCGCGGTTCATGGCCAGCGTAAGGGAATCGATCATGTCGGTCGCGTTGCTGGTGGCTGCGTCCATTGCGGTCATACGCGCGGCGTGTTCTGCCGCCACCGACTCCAGCAGCGCCCGAAATACTTGGATGACAACATATTTCGGCAACAGTGACTGAAACAATTCTTCGGGAGGCTGTTCGTAGATATAGTCAACCGAACCCGTAGCGAACTTTGCGGCAGCCGCATCAGCCTCCCTTGTATCCGCGGGACGCAGGCCAACGCCCGCTCCCTTGGCCGCTTCCAGAGCACGCTCTTTTTCTTTCTGGGTCATTTCTTCGGCCTGGGCAACGCTGACTTGACCGACCTGCTCGATCGGCAGCACCTGCTCGACAATGAGCCGCTGCGAAATGACTGACTTGAATTCATTGAAAAGAACGTAGACGGAATCAACTTCACCCTTGGAATAGCGATCTATGGCGCGCCCCGCCATCTCGGAGACCATGGCATATTCAACTTTGCCGAGCACTCCTACATGCTCACCCACGAGTGTAATTCGCGAGGGTTCCTGAGATTCGGTTGTTCTGGGCTGCGCCACCGGATATCGCCGTCGCAGGAAATCGCGCCCTTTGCGCCCGATGGCTTCGATTTCGACGTTCTTCCCCGCTTTTGATTCCAGAAAGCGCGTCGCCGCTTTCAGAATATTAGTGTTGAAGGCACCAGCCAAACCCTTGTCCCCGGTGACCACGAACAGCAGCACATTCTTTTCCGGACGCTGGGCCAACAGGGGATGCTTCGGCTCTCCCGTCTCCGGATCGTAAATTTCCGCTCGCGACACCAGCGACTTCAGCACGTTGGTCAACATCTGCGCGTAGGGGCGCGCAGCCAGCGCGCGTTCCTGAGCACGACGCAGCTTGGCCGCCGAAACCATTTTCATGGCCTTGGTGATCTGCCGCGTGTTGGTCACGCTGCGGATACGACGCCGAATGTCGAGAATGTTGGCCATATATCGGTCGTTGGTCGTTCGTCATTCGCTTCCGGCTACTAGCTTCTAGCCAAAGGCCAGGAGCTAGTAGCTAGCAGCCTATTTCGCTACCGCTTGCCTCTCCGTCACAAAAGTTTCTTTGCATTCTTTGATTGTCTTAGTCATCTCGGCTTTCAGGTTGTCGTCGAGAACTTTTTTCTCCATGATCGTGCGCAGCACGCCCGGATTGGTAGCGTCCACATATTTGTAGAGCTCGGCTTCGAAGTCGCGGACCTGATCTACCGGGAGATCGTCGAGAAAACCGTTTGTGCCCGCATAGATGATCAGAATTTGCTTGGAGAACGGTAGCGGCGAGAATTGCTTTTGCTTAAGCACTTCGACCAGACGCTGTCCGCGGTTGAGTTGGTTCTGCGTGGCTTTGTCCAGATCACTGCCAAACTGCGCGAAGACCGCGAGTTCGCGATATTGCGCCAGGTCGAGCTTCATACTTCCGGCCACCTGGCGCATGGCCTTGATCTGGGCGCTACCACCCACGCGGCTTACGGAGATGCCTACGTTCACGGCTGGCCGCACGCCGCTATTGAACAGATCGGTTTCCAGAAAGATCTGGCCATCAGTGATCGAAATAACGTTAGTCGGAATGTACGCCGAAACGTCGCCCGCCTGCGTTTCAATAATCGGCAACGCTGTGAGCGAGCCTCCGCCCTTCTTGTCGCTCACTTTGGCCGCACGCTCCAGCAAACGCGAGTGAAGATAAAAGACATCTCCGGGATACGCTTCGCGGCCCGGCGGGCGCCGCAACAACAGCGAGATTTCTCGATACGACGCCGCGTGCTTCGAGAGGTCGTCATAAATGACCAGAGCATGTTTCCCGTTGTCGCGGAAGTACTCGCCCATCGCGCAGGCCGCATAGGGTGAAATGTATTGCATGGGCGCGGGCTCAGACGCCGACGCCGCCACCACGATGGTGTAATCCATGGCGCCGTAGTCGGTCAGGATTTTCACAACCTGCGCGATCGAAGAACGCTTTTGTCCGATGGCGTTGTAAATGCAAATCAGATTGTTTCCCTTGTTGTTAATGATGGTGTCGAGCGCCACCGCGGTTTTGCCGGTTTGACGGTCACCGATGATCAACTCGCGCTGGCCGCGGCCAATCGGAATCATGCTGTCGATGGCTTTCAGTCCAGTAGCCATGGGCTCGCGCACCGGTTGCCGGTCAATGACGCCAGGCGCCAGCCGTTCCAGCGCGATGAACTTGTCGGTGGCAATCGGCCCTTTGTCGTCGATGGGTTGTCCCAGCGAATTCACGACGCGGCCAATCAGAGCGTCGCCGACGGGCACGCTCATGATGCGCCCCGTACGCTTGACCTCGTCGCCTTCCTTGATCTCGGTATAGTCGCCAAGAATCACGACGCCGACCTGATCTTCTTCCAGGTTCATGGCAATGCCGGCGATGTCGTGTGGGAAGGCAAGCAACTCACCGGCCATGACCTTGTCGAGGCCGTAGACACGGGCAATACCGTCGCCCAAAGTCACGATAGTGCCAACTTCGTCCACCGCAATCTTGGATTCGTAGTTCTCGATTTGTTGCCGGATCAGCTGTGTGATCTCGTTCGCTTTGATTTGTGCCATAAAGTTAGGTTCAATTGTCTAGCTCGTGACAAGCATTTAGCAATTAGCACTTGGCCACTAAGTTCCACGCGAGACCCCCGCAAAGCGCCTTGGCTAAATGCTGAGTGCTAAGTGCTAAGTGCTTGTTTTATCCTTTCCAACTGTCCTTTCACCGAGCCGTCATAGATCGTGCTGCCGATCTTCACGACGGCGCCGCCGAGGAGCGACTCATCGTACGAGTAGCGCGCCCGAACCTTTTTCCCTGTCAACTTTCCCATCTGGACTTCAAGCGTTTGCCGGTCGGTCTGGTTGAGGTCGTGCGCGCTGGTAATTTCTGCTTCGGTGAATCCCAAGCGCTGATTTAGTTCCCGTTCAAATTGTTTCACGATTGGTTCCAGGAAGCTTATGCGTCGATGATCGATCAGTACCGCGATGAAATTCCTCACGGTCTGTGAGATTCCCTGGCGGGCAACAATTGCATCCAGCACAGCGCGCTTCTGCTCCGCCGTGATCGAAGGTGCTTCCCAAACCTCCCGCAGTTCCTTGCTCTCGGCTACCAATGCAGCGACGGCTTGAGCTTCTCGCAAAGTCTTGTCAGGATCAAGATGCACGTCAAAGACGGCGTCGACGAAGGCGCGTGCATAGGTGTTGGTGACGGAAGCCATCGGTTATGCATCCTTCCGTTTCTCGCCGCCGTTGGCCGAGAGTTGTTGGGCAAAGTTTCGCAATAGGGCCTGATCAGTAGCGGGATCCACGTTGATCTGCTTTTTCGCCAGCGAGACGGCGAGATCGGCTGCGTACGCCTTCAGTTCGCGGCGCGCCGCCTTGGCTGCCATCGCGATTTCTTGTTCGGACGATTCCACGATTTTGCGTGCGTCTTCGGCTGCGGCAGTTTTGATCCTTTGTTCCTCGGCAGCAGCTTCTTTCGCCGCCGAGGCTCGCATTCCGCCAATCTCCACATCGAGCTTGGAAAGTCTTGCGTCAATTTCCGCCAGTCGCCGATTGGCCTCTTCACTGGCCTTGCGCGCTTCTTCCATTGCCTTCTGAATCGAAGCCGTGCGATTGCGGAACAGCCCCGGTAGGTATTTCTTTGAGAACCAGAAGATAGCGGCTGCAACCACCGCAAAATTCAACAGCACGCAGAGCAGGTAAGCGTGCTCCAGATCCAACCCGGTAACCTCAGCCACCCACTGAACCGAGGAAGAGTGTTTGAACTGTGTTGCATCGTCCTCTCCAGCGGCCTCACGACTTTCTTTCACCAATTGTTGGCTCAGCGAATGCCCGTGAGAGCCCTTGCTCGGTTGCTGGTCGGGCTTCACTGCGGAGGATGGTTCCTGCCCGACGGCATGCCCTGCGAAGGCCGACCAACTCAACAGCAACAATGTGGCAACGGCAAAAGTCAGCAGGAACTTCCGCGTTCTCCCGGCGGCCTGCAGATTTTTCCGAGCTAGCTCTGGTCTCATCGGCCACTCCCCGCCGAAGCCGGCGCGGTCCCGGGCCGCAAAACGATTCGGATGATCTCGGCGGCCAGCTTCCCGCTTTCCGCCTGGAGACCAGCTTGCGCTGATGCTTTATCGTTCTCGATGCCCGCTTTCGCCTCTTCAACCTGGGCATGCGCTTTCTTGCGTGCCTCCACCAAGGCTGCCTCGCGCGCCTGCAGTGCCTGCTGACGAAGTGCCTCCTGATTCTTGAAAACCGCCACACGCGCTTCGCGCAGGCGCTGTTCGTACTCCGCAGTTCGCGCCTCGGCGGCTGCGATATCGGCGCGTGCCTTCTCGACAGCACCTTCAGTTTTGCTGCGCCGCTCGGCCAACACCTTCACCAACGGCTTGTGAACAAGCGTTGTGTAGATCGCATACAGCAGCGTCATGAAGACAATGGTCGGTATGGATCCGAGCAGTAATTCCCCTACTTGTTTGAGTGTCTCGTCCATTTTCTGAGTTTGATAAAAACCTTGTGCTTGAAAAAAATCTCTAGCGAAAGAGGGCTTAAGAAACCATCAAACCTAACATCCTGCAAGGCTTAGTGTCAACGCGGATGCTGTCCCAGAACGAGACAAGGCGACGCTGCGGAACGTACTTTTGGACACTTGTCAAGTCTTTTCGTGGAATTTAACAAAGAGTGCTTGACTTCTGGGGCAGCGGGTCTAGCATGGAAGTATCACCTCCGATCCAATTCAGGATCGAATGGGCCGATAGCCAAGGACTGTCACCGCTTCTTGGTTGCCGGCCCATTTAAATTGCGCTGGGCCTACGTTCAGCGTCTTTCGCGCTTGATGGTCTCTGAGAGGGGCTCTCCTTGGATTCTGATAGGCCGGAAGTACGAATCCAAAACAAACTCCCTCACCTTCCTCACCACAGACTCGGGCGCTTCGACTTCCAACTCCACCAACCCATCTTTGTATTTGCGCGAGTAAATCCGGGCTCGCGCTTCAAGCATGGCCAGCGTCTTTCCTTCTTTTTGCGGCACGCGCAAACGAATGCGGCTCAACGCGTCTCCTTGCAGCATCTGGTCAATGCGGTCCAGAAGGGTACTCATTCCGATGTCTTTCGATGCTGACACGTGCACTGTGGTGGCGGCATCGAGCAAACTATCGCGCTGGCGTGGAGGTAGCAAGTCGATCTTGTTCATCACTCGCAAGCGCGGCTTCGCATCAGCCTCGAGTTCCTTCAGCACCTTTTCCACTTGCGCGTCCTGCTCGGCGGAAAGCGGGCTGCTCGCGTCGGAAACTTGCAAAATGAGTTCCGCGCGCTGCACCTCTTCGAGCGTCGCTCGAAAGGCGGAAACCAGCGTGTGCGGCAGGTTGCGAATAAATCCTACAGTGTCAGACAACAGTACCTGGCGGCGCGATGGCAGCGTTACCCCCCGAATCGTCGGATCCAGCGTCGCGAACATTCTGGGCGACTCGAGAACGGCCGCCTGGGTCAGCGCGTTGAACAATGTCGACTTTCCCGCGTTGGTGTAGCCGACCAACGCGATCAATGCCACCGGAACCGACTCGCGGCGCCGGCGCTGTTGCGCGCGAATCCGCCGGACGCTTTCTATTTGTTCCTTAACGTGCCGGATTCGCCGGTAGATTTTCCGCCTGTCGGTCTCCAGTTGGGTTTCACCCGGACCGCGTGTGCCAATGCCGCCGCCGAGTTGCGACATCTCGATTCCGCGGCCTCCCAACCGTGGCAGCATGTACTCGAGCTGTGCGAGTTCCACCTGCAACTGGCCTTCACGGGTGCGGGCATGCTTGGCGAAAATATCGAGGATGAGTTGGGTGCGATCAATCACCCGAATTTTAACGACCTTCTCGATGTTGCGTTGTTGGGATGCAGTCAGGTCATGATCAAACAAGAGAAGGTCGGCCGAGACCGAAGCTGCAGCCCCCGCGATCTCTTCCAGTTTGCCTTTCCCAATGAGCGTGGCCGGGTCGGGTTTGTCGCGATGCTGTAGGAATTCGCCAGCGATTTGGGCGCCGGCGCTGGTTGCCAAAGAGCGCAGTTCGTCCAGCGATTCTTCCGCGCTGAACTCAGGAACCGAAGGAGCTTTGGATGCTCCAGGCACACCACTGGCGCTGTCTCGCGCCGCCTGCGCGCCGCTGGTCAGCAAGTTTTTCGCGTTCTTGGCGGCCGACCCCGTGCGCGAGCGCACACGGTAGTCGATCCCTACCAAAAAAGCGCGCTCCGTCGAACCACGGTCGGAAGCGGTCGAAATCGAGACCCGCCGTGGGCTCTCCGTCTTGCCTGAGACTCTGGACTCTGAACTGCGCAAAGCTTGGCTGCCTTATCCGTCCGTGCCGGACGCGCTGGGTGCCGGACCCTGGTCGGCAGCTGGACTTGGCGGTGCCGGAACCATGGCAGGTTTATCGCCATGGGCGTGGGCCACCCTTCCCATTGCTACCGTCGAAATGGCATGCTTGAAGATCAACTGCTCCTGATTGTTGGTTTCAAGCACGACAGAATACTTGTCAAAGGAACGGATGCGCCCCGTGAGCTTGACGCCACTCAACAGGTAGATGGTGATATTTAATCTTTCTTTGCGGGCGGTGTTGAGGAAGGTGTCCTGAATGTTTTGCGCCGGCTTGTTTTCCATGCCGATCTCCTTAGCTTTCTCAACTGCGAAAGCTTTCTGCAATGCACATGTTCAGTTCCTCAGGCCGTAGACAGACGGCCTCGGGGAACAGGGGGGAAAGCTCGAGATGCGTAAGCGCCCATCCGCTCCGCCGGCGCACCCAAAGCAACTCTCGGTACAATACGGCCTCGCCCGCTACTTTTCAAGCCAGCGCGTTATTTCTGCTTCGGTCGCGCAGGTTGACATAAACCCAACAAAGTGAAAGCATTCGTGCGCCGAAACTAAAGGCGGGAACAAGAAGTCGATTCTCAACCTCGACAGGCGGCCCCTGCCCGAGTTTACGCATGCGAGTATTTGGTCCGGTCCACATGAACTCGCGTGCTGGTGAGGCGCCCCTCGCGGATAGGAGATGAATACAGATGCAATCGATGATTACTTTGGCGGCCTCATGGGTCGCGCCCACCCACACGGGCAAAGAAGCCCTGGCGCTGATTCTGCGCTGGTTTCATTTTATCGCCGGTATTGCCTGGGTCGGATTGCTTTATTTTTTCAACCTTGTGAATGTTCCCTTCATGAAGCAGGTGGACGCGGGCATGAAGCCAAAGGTCTTTCAGTACATGACCCTGCCTGCTCTGAATTGGTTCCGCTGGAGCTCGCTAGTCACGGTTTTCGTCGGCTTCTGGTATTGGGGGGAAATCTACGTTGGAGCAGACGCCAAGCTTATGGGAGTCAGTCCGTTGAGCACTATTGGCCTGTTCCTGCTCATCTGGATTGTCGGTTGGGCGATCCTATTTGCCGTTATCAAGAACGCGCCCACGGGATACGTTCTTGGCGCCATCGTCGCAGTAGTTGCCGTTGCCGGGGCATGGCTGTTTGTGAATTACACGCCGGTGGGTCAGGACGATAACCACGTGCTCTCAATCGGTGTTGGCGGCGGATACGGAATCATTATGTTGTTCAATGTCTGGGGCATTATCTGGCCCAATCAAAAGAAAATCATTCGCGGGACTCTGGCGGGAACGCCGCCGGCCAATGCCGCTGTCCTGGCCCGACAGGCGTTCCTGGCATCGCGAACCAATTTCTTTCTATCGGTACCGCTGCTGTTCTTCATGGCCACCAGTTCGCACTACGGGATTTTCGGTCGGTAGACGCTGGTAGAGACATAGCTTGCTATGTCTCCCTCGCGCTGTGCCAGAATGAAGGGTGGAGTCAGAAAAGTATCTGCGAGGAATTACTTTATTCAATCAAGCTGAATTCTTTGACGCTCACGAACACCTCGAAGACGTCTGGCGCGCCGCCGCTCCCGAGAACAAAAAGTTTCTTCAAGGAATGATTCAGGTCGCCGTAGCTTTCCATCACTACTCGACCGGAAACCGGGTAGGGATGAGGTCCGTGCTTGAGCGGGCCATAAGAAATCTCTCCCAGCCAGCGGGAAGCTTTGGGATAATTCAGTTAACGCCTCTGCTTCAATCGCTCGGCCAATGGCGCGAAGCCCTGGATAACAAAACGCCGCTTCCGGCGCTGCCGCGCATTTGCCTTCAATCTACTGAAGGCTGATAGCTGACAGCTTTCCGCGAAGTGTTAGAATCGCTCTTTCCCGTGACCCAATCCTCCACTGCAAAGCCGCGCGCGACCCAATCTCCCGCGAGAAAGTTTGATCCCATCCCTTTACTGGATCTGCATCGGCAATACCAGCAGATTCGCGGAGAAGTGTTGACCGCTGTTGAGCGGGTCTGCGCCTCGCAGCAATTCATCTTGGGTGCCGAAGTTGAAGCTCTGGAAAGCGAAATCACGGCCTTCACCGGCGCCAGCGCCGCCGTCGGCTGCGCGTCGGGGACGGATGCGCTCTGGCTTGCGTTGGTGGCTGCCGGGGTCCAAGCCGGCGACGCGGTCATTACTACGGCCTTCAGTTTCTTCGCCTCGGCTAGCGCGGTCGTGCGGGCCGGAGCAAGGCCAGTGTTTGTCGATGTAGATCCGGACACGCTGAATGTGAATCCGGGACTGGTCAAAGCTCGCCTTCGAGCGGGAGGCTCGTACAAAATCCGGGCGCTGCTGCCAGTGCATCTTTACGGGCAGTGCGCTGACATGGACGCGCTGCAACAAATCGGCGATGAATTCCATCTGCCTATCATCGAAGATGCGGCGCAGGCCATTGGAGCAAAATGGCGAGGCCGTAAAGCTGGATCATTCGGAGCGGCTGCGGCGTTCAGTTTTTATCCCACCAAGAACCTGAGCGCGTACGGCGACGCGGGACTGGTGACCACGAGTGATTTGAATTTGGCTGAGCACATGCGGGAACTGCGCAATCACGGCAGTTCGCGACGCTACCATCACGAAGAGATCGGCTGGAACTGCCGCTTGGACGCGATCCAGGCCGCGATTCTCCGAGTAAAGTTGGCGCATATCGAAGCTTGGAACCAGCAGCGCCGCCGACGCGCTGCAACTTACGATCGTTTGCTGATTAAAGCAGGGCTTGCGTCGAATACGAGTGACTCGCGAGTAAGGCCGCTGCAGACTTCGCCACATGCATTTCACGTCTGTCATCAATACGTGATCCGGGTCGCTCGCCGCGATGAACTGCGCAAGTTTCTTAGCGAAAGAAAGATCGGTACCGAGATTTACTATCCCATCCCGCTGCATCTGCAACCGTGTTTTGCATATTTGGGCTACAGCGCGGGAGACTTGCCGGAATCAGAACGGGCGGCGTCCGAAGTGCTGGCCCTCCCCATGTTTCCGGACCTGACGGAAGCAGAGCAAGAATGCGTGGTGGAGAGTATCGCGGAGTTTTATTCCTAAACCTCGAGCGCAGATTTCGTCGCTTTTTCCCAAATCGGGTCGGAGTTTACTTTCTAGTACCGGTACCCCCCTCCCCCCTTATTGAGTGCAAAATCAAGAAAACAAACGATCTGATTTGCGACTACCTGGTAGATCTTTGAGTTTGCAGGACTTACGGGCAAAATCTAGAGAACATGGGAGTTATGTTCGGGCGCCAGGGGTTTGGTGTCCCACTTTGGAACTCGAATTGTCAAAGATCGGACATTATCCTGTAGATAATATCTCTGGCAAAAGATTATCTGAGTATGAGCGTGGAGTCAATGAAAATACGCGTTGGGAATACGAGTCATGTATTTCGGGACGCGATTTTTCCGACTCGAGGCAAAAACCCTCCTTCATTCGATGGCAGTTATCGCAGCGCTGAAGCACTGCGCCACCCAAAATCGGAGTTTCTCGCGAGACTCCGAAGCTCTGCCCATCCAACGACTAAGCAGACGGTCCGCTGAGCTTAACTGACCACAATAGTAATGATTGTTCAATCACGTGCCACTAGCGATGCCGCGTCTTTTTCCTTGGTGTGGAAACTTCCTTCGTTTCTCCGGGGGCGAGGACGCGACGCACGATTGGGGTATTCATTTTGTACTTTCGCTGGCTCATTTTGCCGTTGTCGTCTTTTACCTGCAACACGAATACAGGCAGAGTGCCTTCTTTGTCGAAATTTTCCTGCGAAATGGTCACCGGCAAGAACCCATTCAGATTGTGCTCGCGATAGGCAGTTTCATAGCGATGCTTCCTGACGTTCCAGGTGAAGACGCGGATTTGGTTGTAGTCGAAGGGTAGGCCATCCTTAGGCTCGGTGAGCACGACCAGATATTGAGGAACTTTTTTGTCTCCGTCGGCGACTTGATTCAATACAAAAAAGGCCACGATGCGCTGGCCTTCTGCATACTCTGCAATCTCAAGAGGCACATCGAGGTCGACGAATCGCGCCAGCACCCAACCCACGCGCCCGTCGGGATCGCGGATAAGCCACCAATCTTCCATCGGGGGCGACACCGGCTTGGCCGATTCGTTCTTTGGACTCGCCAGCTTAGCCATCCCGCCCGGTACAGTTTTTTCGGCAGTGGCGCGTTGCAGGATGGAAACTTTCGATCCCTGGTTCAGTTGATAAAGATGTTCGGTTTCGCGGCCGGGGTCGAGGTGGATGTTCGTGTCGTTGCGCGTCGTACCCGTGGCTTGCACGGGATCGCTTTGCGCTTGTTGGGACAGCTTCTGAAAACCGTCATAAACTTGCTGTGGTACCAGCGCACGCTGCTCGATCCAGCCTTCCACTCCGCTCGCTGTTCGAACCCTCGCAAAATGGTGTTCGCGTTCGAGTATCTGAACCCGATCTCCATTTTTCACCGTGCCCGTCTTGCTGAAGACGGCGGACACGCGGTCGCGAAGAATCGCCTGTGGGGCAGAGACGTATGCGATCTCTTGCACCCGACTGCGCCCACGGCAACCCGAGAGCAGGAATAAAAGCACCAGGAAGGGCAGATACCGCAGAGGTCGCCAATGAGTTTTCACGAAGACCACAAAACAATATAGCGCAGCGCTTGCGGCAAAATCTTAAATCGCAGAAGACACTGAGAAATTCCGCAGAGGGCGCGAAAGTACTTCATGTCCCTCAGTCGCCGAAGCTAATCCCGATTGAGCGTGCGGTGTTCACGATTTGCCCATGAGGGTCGACGGTTTTCAATTGGCCAACGGCGTGGGCGATATCGACGGCTTCGATTTGAGTATTGTGCAGGCAAACCATCTTGCCGAACCCTCCCTCGGCAATCAGATCGACTGCGGCCACGCCGAAACGAGTGGCCAGGATGCGATCGAACGGAGTCGGCGAACCGCCGCGCTGGATGTGGCCCAGCACGCTGACCCGCACGTCCTTCTTTGCTCCCCTGGAAACAGCATCGCCAATTCGATTGCCGACTGAGCCGGTCCGTCGATGTTCCTGCCATTCCACGGGCACCTTAGCTCCCTCCGCTACCACGATAATGGTAAAACGCTTTTCGAAGGATTCGCGAAGGGCTACGTGGTCACAGATTCTTTGAATGCTGAACGGAATCTCAGGAATCAGGATAACGTGCGCGCCCCCGGCAATCCCAGCTTGCAGCGCGATCCAGCCTGCGTCTCGTCCCATGACCTCGACGACCATGATGCGATGGTGCGACTCGGCCGTAGTGTGAATTTTGTCAACGGCGTCGGTTGCGGTCACTAGCGCCGTATCAAAACCGAAAGTGACCTCGGTGGCGGAAAGGTCGTTGTCGATGGTCTTGGGCACGCCTACGATATTCATGCCCTTCTTGAAAAGGTCCAGGGCGATTTTCTGCGAACCGTCGCCACCAATGCTGATGATTGCGTCAATCCCCAACTGATGCGAGTTGGCGATGACTTGATCGGAAATATCGCGGATGACTTCGACGCCATTCTCGATGGTGCAGTAGTGGAAGGGATTGCCGCGATTCGTGGTTCCGAGAATGGTGCCGCCGCGGGGCAGAATCCCGCTGACGTCATGGAGCGTCAGTGGCCGCGATTTTTCCGGCCAGATCAGGCCATCGAAGCCATCGGGAATGCCAACGACCTGCCAGTGGTACTTGAGAATGGCACACTTGACAGCTGCGCGAATGACCGCATTCAGGCCGGGAGCGTCGCCGCCTCCGGTACAAATGCCGATACAGCGGATGTCAGACATGATGAATGTCGGTCCGTAAGAGGAATTCTGATGCGGAGTTGGCTGATTCTATTTCGGCCAACGCTCGATAATACCCCTTCGGGCCACAAACCGGAGGTTACGAGCGATCATGGCGACCCCTAGGTAATCCTTTACATGTGTTTTGAAATAAGCTAGACTGATCTAGCTTAAATTATGGACGCAAATCATGCTGAAGATTGGGGCTTTTGAAGCCAAGAATACATTCGGCACCTTGCTTGATCGTGTGCAGCGAGGCGAGGAGATCGTGATCACTCGGCACGGCCAGCCCATTGCCCGTCTGGTCCCCCATGCAGCCCGAATTGACCAGAGCCAGACTCAAGCCGTCCTGCAGCGCATTCGTGATCGAGCCCGCGATGTGCAATGCGCCAAGTTCGATTGGGACTCATTGAAAGAGTTACGCGACCAGGGGCGGCCGTGAGCCTGGTCCTCGATAGTTCGGTTACGCTGGCATGGCTATACAGCGATGAAACCACCGAAGCGGTCCGCCAAGTGTTCGATCAGCTCAGCGAGAGTGGCGCGTGGGTCCCTGGTCTCTGGCGGTTGGAAGTAGGCAATATTCTGGAAATGGGTGTGAGGCGCGGCCGGCACGACACTCGCTTTCGAGACAGCACTCTCGCTGATCTTGCCCTGTTGCCAATTCAGACCGATTCCGAGACTGACCGCCAGGCGTGGGGCGCGACCGCGCGCCTAGCTGGACGCCATCGGCTCACACTCTATGATGCGGCTTATCTGGAACTGGCGTTGCGCCGGGAGTTGCCCTTGGCCACACTTGATCGTGACTTGCAGACCGCAGCAAGGGCTGAGGATGCTCAACTGCTGGGTGTTTGACCCGCCCCGGTACAAATGCCGATGCAGCGGATGTCAGACATTGTGGCGCGTTTATTAATTCACTGTGAGCGTTGCTGTTGCAGTTAACGTCGTCGTGCTGGTATATGTTGCCTGAATCGTAACTGACTCGGACACCGTGTCCGTGAACGTCACCCCTACCCCAGTAGTCGATGGGACATTGATCGTGACAGTCGAAGAAGTTGTGGTCCAGGTCGCGGTGGGCGAAACATCCACCGGGGTGTTGTCTCCAGCCACGGTTGCAAAAGCGAAGTAAGCAGGTGAAGGCACATTGACCGCGGTATTGCCGGTCAGGGGAGTGATTTTGAGAGCGGTTACGTTGCCGAGACTGACCGTGATGGCCGACGTGCCGCTTGTCGTTTGATAGGCTGCAGTAATCGTTGCGCTACCGGGGGCGGTGCCGGTTACGAGTCCTGCATTAGTTACGGTGGCGGCCGTAGAGTCGCTACTGCTCCATTGCACGCCCGAACTGAGAGTTTTTGTCGACCCGTCGTTGTACGATCCGACGGCGCTTTCCTGCACGGTTGCGCCCTGGTTGATGGTTGCCGTAGGACCAACGGCGATGGAGGTCAAGACCGGGTCAACAAAAAATCCATTACAACCCACTACGACAGCGAACAGAAAGAGGGTCGCAAATGCAGCTACGAGTTGAAGTTTCTTCTTACTGCTCAGCATGTTAGGAAAGCCTCCGGGGATCCGCTCATCGCGGTAGCGTCACCCGTGGCGCTGCTAAATTGTAACAGAGAACATTCCCGCCAGAGTATGTCTGCATACACAACAGTACCTGTCCTGTTACGTCGCGCCAATCTAAAGAACGCAGGTGCCTGGCCAGAGTTGCGGACTAAATTTGATCGTAGCACTCAGCATTCAGCACTCAGCAGTCAGTCGGCCTGGGTTTTAACGCGTATCTGCAATAGCCCAGCTCGCTGAGTGCCAAGTGCTAATTGCTGAGTGCTGCCTTCTGTTCTGCATAATATCCATCTCTGGTCTGGACGACCAAGTCCTTCTGTTTGGCCGCCAGGCTGATCTTGTGATAGCCGGTTTCAGTATTGCTCTTGTCCGGGGTGTAGCCCAGGTTGTATTGCGTCCGCAGTTCTTCGGCGATGCTGTCGTAAATTTGATCAATCGCCTGCTTCTTGGAAACTTCGTAGAGACGCCCGCCCGTTTCCCTTGAAATCTGATCTAGAATTTTCTTGCCATCCACGCGGGGTTCCTGCTGAGATCGCCCGCCGCCTCGTCCCCCGCCACCACCCCCGGGAAACCCTCCACCGGGCCAACCGCCGCCGTGCCGTCCCATTCCTCCGGGACCGCCGAAGCCATTGCTATTTTCGTGCTTGTCAGCAAACAGGATGGAGTAAACCACGGTGTCGGCGCGCTGGGCCGCTTCGATGGCGCTTTGCAGTGATTCCCTGCTCCCGCGGTCGTCTCCGTCGGAAAGAACGATGAGCGCCTTGCGGCCTTGCTGCTTTTTCATGAGTTCGTTGGAGGCGAGGAAGATGGCGTCGTAAAGCAGAGTGCCGGCGCCTCTGTGCATCTGGGGCTGGCCATTACCCGAAGACTGAGGGTCGGAGGATTGAGGGTCGGAAGATCCACCGCCGGCGCGCTCAAGTTGCGGCGTATTGAGCAACTGTAGCGCGGCTTCCAGTTTCTCATGCGACGGCGTCAGGTCCTGAAGCAGTTCTACTTCGCGGTCGAAATGGATGAGAAATGCTTTGTCCTTGGCGTCGGTGAGCATCTGGTCGAGAAAGACTTTGCTGGCACTTCGCTCCTGGTCCAGAACATTTCGCTGACTCAAGCTGGTGTCGACGAGCAGTCCGAGAGTAAGAGGCAGGTTTGTGTCCTGGGTGAAATACTTGATCACTTGCGGGCGCCCGTCTTCCTGGAGGACGAAATCGTCCTTGGTCAGGTTGCGAACGATTTGGCCTTTTTTGTCACGAACGGTGACTGGCAGCGTCACCACCTTGACGTCAACCGACATCGTAGCCACGCCTTGCTGGCTTACAGCCTGACTATGGGCATCCGGACTTTGAGCGTATGAATCGCCGACGGTTAGGAAGATGAGTGCGAGGCTCAGGCCGGCCAGTCGTTGGATAGCCCTCATGCCGGTCATTGCGTATGCTCTTCGGACTGAATTCCCATTTCTTTTCCGATATCGGTTTGCTCGGATTGGAAGGCACTGAGTGCGTTGTCCAGTTTTTCCACGACGCCAGCGATTTTCTTGTTGTCGATCGGTCGCTGCTCCGACTCGTGAGCCAGAGCCCTGCTCTGCTTGGAGATATCCGCGTCTGCTTTAGCGAGTTTCTTTGTCTGAGGTTTTAATCCCGACTGCTGCGAGGTAGAAAGGCTCCTCATAAATTGCAGGTTGCTGCTTCGCGCCTCGTCGATTGCGTCGTTCAAGTCTGTGTAGCGGGATGAATGAGGTTTGCTTGCATTTTGAGAAAGCTGGATCAGATTCTGCGTCTCTTTTCTGGCGGCTTGTGTGCTTTTCTTCAAGCGCTGGAATTGGGCAATTTGGTCTGGAGTAGCCTGAAGCGCAACCGCGCGATTGAAATCGCTGATGTCGCTGTTGGGCGTCGGGTTGGACGGGGCAGGGGTGGTGGGTCCTGCACCAGTGCCACGTCCTCCATGCTGGGCCAGCAGCATGGAGGGGCACGCTAGGAGGGTAATCTGACAGACCAACACTGAGAACCGATTCAAGATAGTTCGCTCAATGTATCGTATCGCGAGGCGACCAATCACAGGTAAAGAATACGTAAAGGAAAGTAAAACCTTGTAAACTCGACGAGCCAGTCCCATGAGAAGACAATTTGGTTTGCTTGCCCCGTTCGTTCTCCTCGTTTTAATGTCGCCGATGGCTGCTGCGCAGGGTGCTACAACATCTCCAAACGGAAGGTCTGTTCCGGTCCAGTCCAGCGTTGTCCCCAAAGTTTGTGAGCGCTGCATTCGTGCGCACGAGGAATTCCTGGCATCGGATGCGATGCAGGGGCGCGGCAGCGGCACGCACGACGAACTGGTGGCCGCGACATACGTAGCGTCGGAGCTGCGGCAATACGGAATTGAACCAGCCGGAGACAATGGCGGATACATTCAACGTTTGGCGGTGCGGCAGAAAGACGCCAAAGCACAGTTGCCGGAAGAAGAAAGTTCCACGTGGAATGTGATCGGCATGTTGCGCGGGCGGGATTCATCGCTGCAACACGCGGCGATTTTGTTCTCGGCACACTTGGACGCGCTGGGAATCGGGACTCCGGTCAACGGAGATAATATCTATAACGGCGCGGACGATGACGCCTCGGGGACAACAGCGGTATTGGAAATAGCCCGCGTGTTGGGACGAGGGCCGCGTCCGCGACGCAGCGTGATCTTCGCCCTGTTTGGCAGCGAAGAGATGGGCGGGTTGGGAGCAAACTATTTCCGCGAGCATTCTCCGCTGCCGCTGAAAGATATTTCCGCCAATCTGGAATTTGAAATGATCGGCCGACCCGATCTCGCGGTGAAAGACGACACTCTATGGCTCACCGGATGGGAGCGATCCAATCTCGGCCCAGCGCTGGCAGCACACGGTGCGAAGCTGGTGGGCGATCCGCATTCTGCCGAGAACTTTTTTGCCCGCTCGGATAATTTCGTGTTGGCTAAAGAGGGCGTGGTAGCGCAGACGATATCAAGCTATGGCTTGCACAAGGATTATCACCAACCCAGCGACGATCTGGCTCATCTGGATTTCAAGCACATAGATGTGGCAATCGCATCGCTCCTGGCGCCGGTCGAATGGCTAGTGAATTCGGAGTTTCAACCAAAGTGGAACGTAGGAGGACAACCGTAGATTGACGCTGATGGAGGCGCTGGCATTAGCGCGAGGCGTGGTTGGCTGAATGGTACGTGCCGATTGCTAATTACTTTTCTTCGCCTTGCTGATCTTCTCGTCAATCGGCTTGCGGCCGGCGAAGCCTTCACTGGTGTCGTGCCAGAAATTGATCCCAGACTCCCCCAGCTTCCAGCATAGCAACACAATGTGGCCGTCAACTTTGCATGGAAAATCGAGCAGTCCGATATCGAGATCTTTTACTTGAACGCCGATAGAATCAATTTCAGCCAATGCGTCTTTCACCCGCGGGATAGCCTTTTCGCGCTCCGCCTTTCGACGAGCCATGTGGACTACGTTGACCAACAGACCTCCCTGCAGAAAGACGCGGTGCGCGAGTTCCTGAAGTTCAGTGTCAACGGCCTCGATCAGTTTCTTGCCGTCAATTGCGGTGCGCAGCAGCGATTCCAGCACGGGCAGGAGAGATTGGGCGTCTTCGAGGGTAAAAGTTCGTTCGGCCATAGTGGATGGATCTATTTTAATCCATTTTAGGGAAGGTCGTCGGTCATTGGTCGTTGGTCCTTGGCCATTCGTGGTTGGCTCAAATTCCTGTTTCAGCGTGGTCTTACCAACGACCAACGACCCACGGCCAACGACCATCACGAAATTTCCAACATTCTGTCCAACGCCACTCGCGCCCAGTACTTGATGTCATCTTTGACTTTGATCTGGTTCACGACGTTGCCTTCGATCAGGTTCTCCAGCACCCAGCACAGATGTTGTGGCGAGATGCGGAACATGGTCGTGCATAGGCAGCCGGAGTCGTCGAGGGTGATGACCTTCTTGTCCTCGGACGCGAATTCTTTGCCCATCCGGTTTACTAGATGAATTTCCGTGCCCACGGCGAACATGCTTCCAGGCGCTGAGTCGCGAATCATCTTCAACAAGCCTTCGGTCGAGCCAATGCCATCGGCTTTCTGGCAGACTTCCCAGCGACATTCGGGATGCACAATTACGCGAATGCCCGGATACTTGGCGCGAACGTTATCCACGTGTTCGGGCAGGAAGCGCTGGTGGACGGAGCAGTGGCCTTTCCACAAAATGACTTTCGCTGCACGCAGACGGTCGGGCGCCAGTCCGCCGTTAATCAAGTAAGGGTCCCAGACGACCATTTCGTTTAAAGGAATGCCCAGGTTGAAGCCGGTATTGCGTCCGAGATGCTGATCAGGAAGGAATAGAAGCTTAGGAGTTTTCGCGAAGCCCCACTGAAATGCGCCCGACGCGTTTGAGGATGTGCAAACCACCCCGCGACGCTCTCCGCAAAAGGCTTTGATCGCGGCCGTGGAATTCATGTAGGTGATGGGCGTGATGCCCTCACCCGCATCGGAAGTCAGCCCGGCTGCGATGAGCTGTTCCCAGCAGTTTTCCACCTGTGTAATCTCCGCCATGTCAGCCATGGAGCAGCCCGCGTTCATATCAGGCAGAATCGTTACCTGGCCGGGATGGCTCAAAACGTCGGCACTCTCCGCCATGAAATGCACGCCGCAGAAGACGATGTACTTACCCCCGGCCCGCGCTGCCTCTTGCGAAAGCTTGTAGGAGTCTCCGCGAAAATCGGCGAAGCGGATGACTTCATCGCGTTGATAGTGGTGACCAAGAATCACGCATTCGCGGCCCAAAGCCTCGCGGGCGGCGGCGATGCGTTCGTCCATGGTGTGATCGGGCAGGACGAGGTAATTTTCCAGACTGCAAACTGCTGCTGCGGTTGCCATTGTCATGTCTCGCCTTCAGCTCCAGACGCGAATGCGATTGCGGCTATTCCGCAATAGGCGAACGCTTGTTCCGGAACGGGGATGTTGAAAGCTTCGAGCGGCTCCAGTCGATTCACTACGCGTCGTTTGAAACTACGCCGCGCCCAACCGGCGGGGATGTTGAAGCCACTAATTCTTCACAATAGTTAAGATGCTCAGCAGCGGCGAAAAGCGTCGCTTTTTTCGGCCGACAAAAGTAACCACCGCAAGTAACTGAATATCCTCAGCCATTGTGCACCTCGGAAGGGGCAGAACGCAACTGGAGGGCTATAGCGGAACGGCTTTTGCGATTGCGAATACGTCTTGGCGCCTCGTCCAGAAGTAAAGCGCAAAGGCACCGACGGTCAGCACCAGTCCGGCGCCGAATTCTGTCGAGACATAAAGTGCGCGACCCGCCGGGGCGGTGATCCTGTCAAAAATTGCCTGGATGAAAAGATTATGGCTGGCATGCAGCACACATGCCGTCCATAGACTGCCCGACTTCAATCTCAGCCAGCCGAGAATGTAGCTGAGGCCAATCACCATAAGCGTGAAGCAAGTTAGAGCGAAAACTGGCTGCGTCCCCGAGTTGTAGTCGGCAAACAATAACTCCGGATAATGCCATACGGCCCAGATGCAGCCGCTCAACAGGCATCCGAAGGTAAAACCGGTTTGCTGAACCAGTCGCGGCAACAGAAATCCCCGCCAGCCAATTTCTTCACCCAGCGCGTCAGCCATGCTGCCGAGAACGCCCGCCGTCGCATAGCATGGGAAAGCCAGCAGCAGGGTTGCAGCGCGAGGATGTTGCGGAAATCCGAAAGCTTCTCCCAACCGCGCCGCGAATGCGGCAAATGCGAACGAACCGGGAATCAGCGCCCACGTCGCAATATAAACCGGCAGCGCATAAATTATCGGGATGAAGTAAGCCCACGCTTCATATTTTGCCGGCCGCCAGTTCCATCCCAGGGTTGCCAAATCAATCCGAAAAAGCCAGCAGGTCGTCAGCGCGGCCAACGCTGGACACCACACCATCAACCCCGCGACCAGACCGTCTCCGGCGCCGACGTGCCCGGAGTGAACCATTAGGTACACCGGCAAACTGCTGAATGTGAAAACCAGCGCGAGGTAGGTGAGGATCTGTTTGGCAAGCGGTCGCATGGTCCGGAATCTTATCACCGCCACTGGTTTGTGAAGCGGAGGTCAGCGAGTCCTGCCGTGGGAGGGATCCGTAGTCGTCGAGGTGTTTACGTCGATATGCAAGCGCTCGCCGATGTCGATTCCAGGCGGATAGCAATTTCCATCGCGGTTGTAGTTCGCCGGACAACTTGCCGCAACCTCTGGCCGCTTTGGCGATTGGGCGAACTGCCATACTTCGGCAAAGGGAATGCCAGCGTCTGCGGGACTAGGCGCCCGTTTGGGAAAAGCGCACCCCGGCGAAGGCGGACAGGCATCATTCGTGACCCAGTAAACGATTGCTCTGGCACCCGCGTTCTTACGAATATCGTCCGCAGTCACGATATCTTCGCCGCCTTCTTTCGCCGCGGATATGCCGGAGCAATAAATTCCGGCGACAAAGCCTCCTGCGGTTACTCCATCGACCCACGCGTAGATGTACGCTTTCTGCTCGGGCAGCATCCGTCCGCCTTGTTCTTGATCAAGGAAGATGATGGTTCGCGCGGGAAATCCTTCACCTCCTGCCGCGGCCACAGCGGCATGCGCGTCGGACTTGCCGAGTTTGCTCGCGTACGAAACCGACTTCAGCTCATTGAACAGACGGCCATTGAACAGCACCAGAAATCCAAATCCTGCTGATTGCAGTTTGAGCCGTTTGCCGCTCCATGTATTGGTACGCGCGCTGGGCGGCGCGTTCAGCCAATAGCCCGTATAGGAAAAAGTCTGGCGAAGAATTTTCAAGTTCTGGTCGCCGGGATAGTTATTGCGATCGAATCCGAGGTAAGCGGAAGGGTTTGTGGCGGGGTTAGATTGCGAATTGGTGAGCGGAACGGAGATCGAAGCTATTACGGCAAGAATGAGCGCAATTGGTTTCACGCAGATGATGTTATCGCAACAAGCCTGCTTCGTTCATCGGCTCAGCGCTGCGATACATTCTTCACGAATTTGCCAAACCTCATCAAGGTCTCGTCCGCGAGCATTTCCGCTTTCAGCCATCCATCGGCGCAGAAATTGTCTGTGAACGGCAGTTTTGTAGTCACCAATCTGCTCAGGGGCGATGTCTTCCTCATGCAGAAAGTGGGCAATTCTCTCCGGTGGATCCACATCGATTGGGCGGGTCACGTCGATCCGACTCTCGCGGAAACGGAGATAACAATGCGCCTCGGGCAGCGTCTCAAGTCCATGCTTTTCGAGCACGGAGCCAACGCCTGGTGTGTTCCGTTCGTGCATTTCGTAGATTCCGAGAACCAGCACAACGTTTAGGGATTGTTCGATCGCCAGCCTTCGAAGAAGCGCGTGCTTTGTGCTGCAGGTCCCACGGCCTTCCTGCAAAACGATAAGCGAACCGTGGACAGCTTTGTTCCGTCCGTAGGGCAAGCGACTCACAAATCGCCCAGCCGCTCTGTAGTCGAGCGAGCCGAGCTGAACGAAAGCGTCAGAGATTTCACCGCCAAGCTTGAGCACAACTGCTTCGAACGCATCCCATGAGTGCAGCCCGGGTCCCATACTTGCGAGCCGCTATCCTCCGATGTGCACCATCGTCCTCGACGCGGGAACAAAATCCGCTTCGCCGATGTGGTGGCGCTCTTCTTTCCTCTGCACCACTCCGCGGATGAACTCCACCAACTCTTCGTCCGCGGCGCCGCGGCGCATGAGTTCGTGCAAGTCGTGGTCCCAAGCTGAAAACAGGCAGGTACGGATCTTACCGTCGGAGGTGATGCGAATGCGGCTGCAGTGTCCGCAGAAGGGATGCGAAACGGGAGCAATGATTCCGATTTCGCCGATGCCATCGTCGAAGTGATAGCGGCGAGCAGTTTCGCTCCGCGCATGCGGGATTTCGACTAGCGGGCGATACTCGGCCATGCGCTGGACGATTTCATCCAACGTAACCACAATGGCGGGCGACCAGGTTCGGTCTTCTTCGAGCGGCATGAATTCGATGAAGCGAACGATGACCCCTTCTTCGCGGGCAAACATACCGAACGGAATGATTTGGTCTTCGTTGAAGCCGCGCATCAGCACACAGTTGACCTTGACCGGCCACAGCCCCGCACGCCGCGAGGCCCGGATTCCCGCCAGCACATGGTCATATCCGTTGGGGACGCGCGTGATGCGGGCGAAGCGGTCCGGATCGACTGCATCCATGCTGACCGTGATGCGATTCAGGCCGGCATCTTTCAGCGGTAACGCCATCTCGGCCAGGAGATGACCGTTGGTGGTCATGGCGAGATCGAGTTCTTCGCCATCGGCGGAGCGCAGTTTCGCCAGTTCCCGCACGAAATCAATGACTCCATTGCGCAGCAGCGGCTCTCCTCCAGTAAGACGAATTTTCTTGATTCCGAGCGCCGCGAATATACGCCCCATGCGCAGGTAGTCGGAGAAGGGAAGTTCGCCGTACAGCGCGCCTTCGTTGCCCGTCCGGCAATAAACACACCGATAGTTGCAGCGATCCGTAATCGAGAGCCGCAGATCGGTTATGGGCCGGCCGAATTTGTCGGATAGAAACAGCTTCTAGCTCCTAGATTCGATTATAGGCTTCGCGAGCCTTGACGGTCTGGCCTATGATCGGTGGGAATCCGCGTAAAATCCGTGGCGAAGTGAGGTCTTGGCTGGTCACATGCCGTCGTAGTTCGGTCCGCCGCCACCCTCTGGCGGAACCCACGTAATGATCTGATAGGGATCGGCGATGTCGCAGGTCTTGCAGTGTACGCAGTTCGATGGATTCAAGCTGATGCGCTTGCCGTTGGGCTGCTCGGTGTCATCCACCATTTCGTAAACGTTCGCTGGACAAAAATTCTGGCAAGGGCTGCCAAATTCTTTCACGCAACGCGTGTTGCAGATATTCGTATCGTGAATAACCAAGTGCGACGGCTGATCTTCTTCATGCTTGGTACCCGAGTGATACAGGTCCGTCAGCTTGTCGAAAGTAAGCTTGCCATCGCCTTTCGCTGGACCGAGCAGACCAGCTTCACTGCCGCAGTCCGCGGGCAACTCGGCGAGCTTCTTCATATGCTGATAGCCCGCCGTCCCCGGATACCGGTCGTGTAAGCCGCGGCCTCCGGTGAATTGTTGTATTCCCGCATTGAAGAGGCCTGCAAAGAATCCGCGTTCGAATCCCTGATGAAAGTTGCGAACTTTCCAAAGCTCTTCTTTGATCCAGCTGGATTCAACCTTCTTTTGAAAGCCAGCTAGCACGGCGGCTGACGAATCATCTTTCTTCAGTGCTTCGAAAGCGGTTTCAGCCGCGAGCATTCCGCTCTTAATCGCCAGATGAATTCCTTTGAGGCGCTGCGAGTTGAGGAAACCGGCGGAGTCGCCGAGAATCATCCAACCGTCGCCCGCGACCGGCGGAATCGCCCACCAGCCGCCATAAGGCAGCGACTTCGCGCCGTAGCGAATCATCTTGCCACCCGCAAGCAATTTCGCGACGAATGGATGCTGTTTGAAGTCCTGCAACACGTGCTGCGGATCAAGCCTTGGATCGGAATAATCGAGGCCGGTCACGAAACCGAGCGAAACAATGTTGTCCCTGCCACCGTAGATCCACGCGCCGCCATACTCTTTTGTCGTCAGCGGCCAACCCATCGTATAAATCACTTCACCCGGCGCGATGCGGCCCGAAGGGACTTCCCACAACTCTTTTATGCCCTGGCCGTAAGTCTGCGGATTGCAGCCTTTCATCAAATCGAACTTGGAGATGAGCTGCTTGGTTAACGATCCACGAGTACCTTCCGCCAGGATAACGACTTTCGCCTGCAGATCGTAGCCAGGCTCGAAGTTCGATTTGGGATGGCCCTCTTTGTCCACGCCTTTGTCGTCGGTGCGAACCCCAATCACGCGAGCCCCGTCGAAAAGCAACTCTGATCCCGCGAAGCCGGTGAAAATCGTGATTCCGGTTTCCTCAACCTTGCTCCCCAGCCACTTCACAAAACGGTTCAGCGAAATGACGTAATTGCCGTGATCCCGGAGGGGCGGCGGTGTGATGGGAAACTTGAATTTGCCTTTCTCAGTCAGAAAATAAACTGCTTCCTTCGTGACTTCGGCATCGAGAGGAGCTTCTTTTTCAAATCCGGGAAGCAACTCGCGCATAGACCGCGGATCGAGCAGCGCGCCTGATAGACAGTGCTGCCCAACCTCGCGCGCTTTTTCGAGCACGTAGATGTTTTCCTTGCTCAGCTGAGAGTTCGGATTCGCAGAATTGTGCGCGTCAATGAGCTGCGAGAGCCGCAGAGCACAGGCCATCCCCGCAGGTCCGCCGCCGACGATGACAACATCGGCAGGCATCTGGGGACGTTCGACGCCCTCGATAGGTTTGCGGAAAACGAGCATAAAAAAAACCTGGCCACGGATTCACGCGGATCTTACTGATCAATTCTCTAAACTAAATCAGTGCAAATCCGTGTTGATCCGTGGCTAATTTTACGATCCGGCCTTTGCCTTCTTTACTTCTTCAATGAGCGGCGGCACGATGTCGAACAGATTTCCCACCACGGCGAAATCCGCGATCTCAAAGATCGGCGCTTCTGAATCCTTATTGATCGCAATGATCGTGCGCGAGCCTTTCATTCCCACGATGTGCTGAATGGCGCCACTGATGCCGAGCGCCAAATACAGCTTGGGCGCAACCGTCTGGCCGGAGGAACCAATCTGGCGATCCATGGGCAGCCATCCAGAGTCGCAAATCGGACGCGACGCGGCCAGCTCTCCGCCAAGAGCTTCAGCAAGTTGCTTGGCCAGTTCGATATTCTTCTGCTCTTTGATCCCGCGTCCGACTGAAACGATGATTTCGGCTTGCGTCAGGTCGACTGCCTGCTTAGCCTCTTTGAAAACCTCCTGCGGCTTGTTGCGGATGACGCCGTCGGCAATCTGAACATTAAAAGTCTCAATCGGAGCCGCGCTGGCTCCGGCCTCGGCCTTATCCCCGCGAAACGCCCCATTCTGAAAGGTGACGAACCAGGGAGCGTCGCATGCAAAACTCACATCCGCCGCCAGCTTTCCCTGAAACATCTGGCGCGTAAACAGGAGCTTGCCGCCTTCTTTCTTGTAGCCGATGCAATCGCTGATGGCCGTGCGACCCATAGCCGTTGCCAGCTTGGGAACAAAATCGCGCACCTGATAGGTGTGCGGCATCAGCACCAGCTTGGGCTGCTTCGCTTCGATGAATTGCTTGAGCGCAGCCGAGAAAGCATCCGGAGTGTAGGGCTCGAGCTTGGGCGACTCAACCGCATAGACCTTCGAGACTTTCTTTGCGGCAACTTCGCTGGCAAAATTCCCTACGCCGCTGCCAACGATCGCAGCTTCGAGCGCCCACCCGGTCTCAGCAGCAAGCGCTTGACCCGCAGTTAGCGTCTCCCATGAGACGCGGTTCAATTTGCCTTCGCGTTGTTCGACGACCACTAAAATTGTGTCAGACATAAGTGCAGCTTCTCGCTCCTGGCTTCTGGCTCCTCGCCACAATCATGCGGGGACAGCCTTGTGCGGATGAATCACAGAACGCGCACTTCGTTGCGGAGCTTGTCCACTAACTTCTTGGCCACTTCGCCCGCCGAGCCTTCCAGAAATTCCGTGTTCTTGGTTTTCTGTGGCACATACAACCGCTCGATCTTCTGCAGATTTCCGCTCACCGCGTGCTGCACCTCCGCCATGGCGACTTTGCGCAGCGGCTTATTCTTGGCCTGCTTGATGCCGATCAGGGTGGCGTAACGCAATTTATTGATACCGGACTGGATGGTTAATATCGCAGGCAGCGGCATGTCGACGAACTGAAAGTAGCCGGCTTCGAGTTCTCGCTTCACGCGAATTCCAGAATCGTTTTTTTCGATCTGCATAATGATGGTCGCGTGCGGCCAGCCGAGGAGTTCCGCCAGCACGACCCCGGTTTGCGCATAGCCGTAGTCATCGGACTGCAAGCCGGTGAAGATCAGGTCGAAGGTCTCGTCTTTAATCGCGGCAGCGAAGGCTCGCGCAGTATTGAATGCGTCCAGGCCCACGAACCCGTTGTCTTCGAGATGAATCGCCCGGTCCGCCCCTTTGGCCAGAGCTTCCCGAAGCACCTGCTGGGCGCGGGCCGGCCCGGAGGTTATGACCACGACTTCTCCGCCGTGTTTTTCTTTCTGCCGCAGTGCCTCTTCCAATGCGTAAGCATCCGGCTCATTGACTTCGTAAGAAACGTCTTCGCGAATCCACGCGCCCGACTCGTTGAGCTTGAGCGGCGCATCCTTCTGCGGCACCTGTTTCATGCAAACCAGAATCTTCAAGAGAAATCTCCTCATTATCGGGTGATCGGGCGTCGATGTGGAGGTGCGCAGGCGATGCCTCCACAGAAACCTTCAACCACCCATAGGGAAACCAATCAGTATAAATCAGCGCTGGAGGAGAGAGGAAACGGGAAACAAAAAGTCCTACTCGGTGAACACAACCGACTGCACTCCGGAAATCTCAAAGCGCTTGCGGCACCGCATGTTCTTGCAGGCCATCATATCGTCGCGGCGCAGCATATAGGATTTCGCCTTGGCGAAACGAGCGCGGTCTCGTTCGTCAGCGCGGCCGGGTAGTTGATTCTTCTTGGTGCGCACCAGCCAGCTGATTTCGTACTCAGCGGACTGCTGGCAATGCGGACAGTTCAGCGTCGCCACCTTCTTTTCCGGACGTTCGTCAAAAAATTCGCGCTCTTCCATAGGGTCGTTAATGGCCAGTCGCAGCCTGGGCCGGCTGCCAATCGTTTGTATTATTGCACGTCATCGCGGGATGAGCTATGGCAAGATGAGAGCAATGGCAAAGAAGAAGAAAGCGAAACGATTCACGGCGGTCGAAGCGGTAAAGACCATGGCACGGGAACAAATCGGAGCGCCCCCCGCGTCACGGATAGTGCCGAATCGCAAGAAGAAAACCGAGAAGCACAAACCCACGCTGGAGAGGCTCCTGAACGAACCGGGGTGAATCCGCTAGGGCGTTGTTGTTGGGCAGCCGGAGCCAGGTGGCCCATCAACCGTTACGTTCGCTGTCCCCGTGATCAGGTTTCCCTTGGGACTGTTGGTCAGCAAGCTCGCCGAGATACCAGCTGTTCCGCAGTTGGTATTCGGGGTCACCTTACCGGCGCTCGTGACCTGCGCGACCTGAACCGTGTCCGATGTCCATGTGACTTGGTTGGTGATATCCTTTGTTGCTGGGGGATGTGTGTAAAAACCTGTGGCTGTCAGTTGGACGAAGAGCGCAGGGTCGATTCCGCCAAAGACAACATTGCTGGGCGTCACCTGGATTCCAATAAGTTGCTGACTGCTCCCACAGCTGGGAAGAACGATCGCGGCCAAGCAAATCATTAGTAAATTAAGCCAGTTTCGACGCATCTAATCTCCGAAAGAGACGCTTCCCAAATCTTGGGGGAGTGAGCGACACTTTAGTAGAAGAACAGCCAAAAATCAATAGCGGACTGGACGCCGGTGCATTGCAGGCGCGCCGCTAACTCTTTGATCGTATCGCTGCGAACTCGGCAAACTGTTTCACGCCCTATTCAGATGGTGTCGTATGTGCGGCTCTGGATACAGACCGATTTCTTCTTCGTTCCGTTCATAAAAAGACGAGTATATTTGTCCAGTCATCTTCGAGCGGAGACCATACGCGGAATCTCAAGGAAACCGAGGCCCAGGTGTTCTGCAGTTGGTGCGGCACGAAGCTGCCGGATGGCTCACAATTCTGCTTGAAGTGTGGCCAGAAGGCGGGTGCGGCGCCAGACAACGCTGCGGTCGCCACGATTCCCGCCCGATCCGCATGCAGCAAATGCGGTACGAAATTGCCTTTGGACATTTCGTCCTGCCCAAAATGTGGACAGCCGGTTATGGCTGCAGCGAATAGCGCGGCCATGGCCAGCGCGGTTGCCGACGCCATGGCGCTGTTGCGGGCTCGACGCCGAGGGCGAATTCTGCTGTGGTCATTCCTCCCGGTGTTGCTCGGAGCACTACTGTGGGTCGCAACCAGTCAAAGTCCAGCGGCACAGGAAGTACAGGAGTTCGTGCACTGGTCGCAGGCGCAAACCATCGTTGACGCGCAGGCGGCGGTGAACCCGCACGGCGTCTGGTCTCACGAGTTCACCGTTCCACCCGGCGCGCTGGATGTCAGCGTCAGCGGCGAGTTCACTGCGTTGCCTAACAGCCCGCGCCACGGCAACAGCGGAGGCACCGAGAGTGGGAAAGATCATGACAATGGAATCGAAGCTTATGTGCTGACCAACTCTGCCTTTATAGTGTGGAGCGGTGGTTATTCCACCGAAACCCTGTACCAGAGCGGCTCCATAGCCCGGGACGTCATCAATGCTCCGCTTCCGCCGGGCGCGGGAGTCTACGATCTAGTGTTCAGTAACAGGGCTTCGGAGCGCGCTAAGACAGTTCACGCCACCGTGCTTCTCCGCTACAAGAGCGGATGGCTCAATGCGGTTTTGCGTCTGAAGCAACGATTGTGGAACTGGATTGACCTGTAACGTCACCCTCGGACTATTTCGCCTAAGAACTTAGCGAATTGCTTTACATCCTGTTCGGTGGTGTCGAACGAGCACATCCAGCGCACAACTGACTGCTCTTCGTCCCATACATAAAAGAAGTAGCGCTTTTGGATTTTGGCGATGGCCTTCCGAGGAATCTGCGCGAACACCCCATTAGCTTCCACTTTATAAACAACCTTCACTTTCGGGATTTTACTGATCTCTTTTTGCAGAAGCCCGGCCATCCGGTTGGCGTGCTGGGCGTTTTTTCGCCACAAGTCATTCGATAGCAACGCGTCGAGTTGAGCCGAGATGAAGCGCATCTTCGACGCCAGTTGCATCCCCTGTTTGCGAAGATAAAGAAAGTTGTGGCTGAGTTTCTTATCGAAAAAGACGACAGCTTCGGCGCCCAAGGCCCCATTCTTGGTTCCACCAAAGGAAAGAACATCCACGCCCAAATCGCGTGTAGCTTCGCGCAGGGTCAGCCCCAAACTCACAGCCGCGTTGGCGATTCGCGCGCCGTCCATGTGCAGAAACATTTTGCGCCCATGAGCGAAGCGCGCCAGATCGCGGATCTCCCGCGGCGTGTAAATCGTGCCTACTTCTGTGGCCTGTGTGATCGAAATCACGCGCGGCTGCACGTGATGCTGATCGCCAATTCCGTGATAGGCATGTCGGACAGCCTCAACCGTGAGCTTCCCATCCTGAGTAGGAATCGGAATCAGTTTGCAGCCGGTAAATTTCTCCGGTGCCCCGCATTCGTCCGCGTAGATGTGAGCAGCCTCGCCGCAAATCACAGCGTGATATGGCTCGGTGAGCGCTTTCAGGCTTAAGCAATTTGCCGCTGTGCCGTTAAAAACCATGAAAACCTCGACATCAGAGCCGAAGTGCTGCTTCAACTTGCGGACCGCAGCCTCGGTGTAAGTGTCGTCCCCGTAGCCCACTACATGCCCCCGGTTGGCGGCGGCGATGGCTTGCAAGACTTTGGGATGGACCCCGGCATTGTTATCGCTGGCGAAACTGCGGACAGGTTTCATGGCTTCAACAATGTAGCAGAGGCAAAGTGCCGGTTCCTACTCGCTACCGGTTCGAAGTGTGCAGGAAAATCGACACCAGTCAAAAGCATCATCGCGATAACTTTTTCAGACTTTTCGAGTCTAAAGCTGACGATGTGAAGCTTTATCTTTTTGCGATGAAATTCTCTAGACGTAGGCCTTTCTTGATCTGATACTTACTTATTGAGCTAGTACCTGCGATGGCGATTCGGGAATAGTGAGATGAGAATCGATTTCAGCTTCGAGGGTCATACAGGGCTGAGGGCGCATTTTTCCTCTGCGTTGGCGCTCTTGCTGGTTTTGTTTCTCGCCGCGATCGGAGTGGCATGCAGCGGAAATTCCGTGAAGGGCGCCCAGGCCCAGGCAGACACGGCGGTTCCGGTCAAGATCCAGGTCGCGCAGTCGGTGCCAATCAGTGATACCACGGAATACGTCGCGACCCTGAAATCGCGGGACTCGGCCATCATTATGCCGCAGGTCGAAGGGCAGATTACCGACATCTATGTGCACTCCGGCGATCGCGTTTCGCCAGGCACTGTGCTAATGCAGATTGATCCCACCAAGCAGCAGGCCACGGTGAACAGCCAGGAACACAGCCGCGCGGCCCAGGAAGCCAACCTCGACTATGCCCAGCAACAGTACAACCGGATCAGCGCTTTGGCTGCGGCGGGAGTGGTCTCGAAGCAGGACCTTGACCAGGCAAAATCGGCTCTGGACACGGCGCAAGCCCAACTGAAATCGCTGGATGCGCAGGTACAGGAGCAGCAGACGCAGCTCCACTACTATCGCGTGACCGCGGGGTCAACTGGAATCGTGGGTGATATTCCCGTTCACGTGGGCGACCGGGTCACGACCACAACGACGTTGACCAGCGTCGACAAACCGGGCAGCCTCGAGGCCTACGTCTACATCCCGGTGGAGCGATCGTCTCAGCTCAAGATGAATATGCCGGTGCAAATCGTGAATGGAAGCGGCGACGTCATCGCGGACAGCCGTGTCAGTTTCATTTCGCCGCAAGTGGATAACACCACCCAGACTGTGCTGATTAAGTCGCGCATCGCCAACAATGAGGACCGGCTTCGCAATTTGCAGTTCATCCGCGCCCGCGTGATCTGGGGAACCCACCAGGGACCGGTCGTTCCCGTGGTCGCGGTGTCGCGTGTTGGCGGACAGTATTTCGCCTTCGTGGCGGAGGACCAGAACGGAAAATTGGTGGCGCATCAGAAAGCCGTGCGCATTGGAGAGATGACCGGAAATGATTACGTAGTGCTCGATGGTATCAAAGCAGGAGACAAAGTAATCGTCTCAGGCGTCCAGTTTCTTGTGGATGGCGCGGCGGTAACGCCACAGAGTTAGGCGTCAGGCTTCAGGCATTAGGCTTCGGGCCCTCCGCTCAAAATCATTTGGCTTTCGGTGGAAACCTGGAGCCCGAAGCATGAAGCCCGAAGCCCGAAGCCGCATTATGGTTCCCCATGTTCGTTGACTTCTTCATTCGACGGCCGGTTTTCGCTACAGTCTGCGCGCTGCTCATCATTCTCGCGGGCGCAGTCGTAATTCCCACTTTGCCGATCGCGCAATTCCCCAACCTCGCGCCGCCGCAAGTCAACGTCAGCAGCGGATACGTCGGTGCCAGCGCGCAAACCGTCGAGTCGGCAGTCACGATCCCTTTGGAGCAGCAGATCAACGGCGCCCAAGGGATGAAGTACATGACCTCCGACAGCGGCAACGACGGTTCCAGTTCGATTACCGCAACCTTCGAACTGGACCGCGATCCCGACCTTGCCGCCGTGGACATTCAGAACCGCGTCAACACTGCTCAGGGACGTCTTCCGAACGCGGTCAAAGCCACCGGGATCACAATCACCAAGTCGTCGAGCAATTTCGTCTTCGGTGCGGGCGTGTATTCGCCAGACGACCGCTACGATCCGCTGTTCATGAGCAACTACCTCGACGTTTATGTGAAGGACACGCTAAAGCGCGTGCCCGGAGTTGCTGACGTTGTCATCTTCGGTGAACGCAAATATTCGATGCGTTTGTGGCTCGATCCCGTGCGCATGGCCAGTCGCGGCCTCACTGCCAGTGACATGGTCAATGCTTTGCAAGAACAAAATGTAGAAGTGGCTGCCGGCCAAGTGGGACAGCCTCCGATCAGAGCTGGGCAGCAATTTCAAATCAGCGTGCGGGCCATTGGGCGACTGAGCGAGCCCGAGCAATTTGAAAACATCATCCTCAAGGCGAATGCTGATGGAACCCTGGTGCGCCTTAAAGATGTCGGCCGCGCCGAACTGGGAGCGGAGGACTACAGCTCTGACTTGATTTACAACGGGCATCCGTCGGTAGGCGTTGCAATCTTGCAGCTTTCGAATGCGAATGCCCTTGACGTGGATCGCCGTGCTCTGGCCGAGTTGGACCGGCTCTCGAAACATTTCCCGCCGGGAATGAAATACGAGAACGCTTTCGATACGACAGAGGCCGTGGGTGAATCGATCCGCGACGTTCTCGTCACTTTGATCGAGGCCATCGTCCTGGTCATTCTGGTGATCTTCGTATTCCTCGAAGACTGGCGCAGCACAATCATTCCATCAGTCACGATTCCGGTCTCGCTGATCGGGACTTTCGCCTTCGTCAAAATCCTGGGATTTTCCATTAACACGCTGACCTTGTTTGGCATCACCCTGGCGACGGGGCTAGTCGTGGATGACGCCATTGTCGTCATCGAAAACATTGAACGCCACCTGCAGGAAGGTGAGCACGACCCGCGCAAAGCCGCATCGGCCGCTATGGGAGAAGTCGCCGGCGCCGTCATTGCGACCTCCCTCGTTCTGGTTGCCGTATTCGTGCCGGTCGCGTTTTTCCCCGGGACGACGGGCATTCTATTTCGACAATTCGCCTTGACCATCGCCTTCTCGATATCGATTTCCGCCTTCAACGCTCTGACCCTGACCCCTTCGCTCTCCGCGCTCCTGCTGGGCCGCGTTCACGGGGAAAAAGGCTGGTTCTTCCGCCGGGTCGACAAAGTGATTGGCGGCATTACCGAAGGCTATCGGCGTTCACTGTATGTTTTTCTTCGCTTCCGCATGGTCGCCGTGGTTTTGTTTCTCGCGGGATTGGGCCTCACCGTTTTGATTTTCCAGCGTGTGCCCACCGGTTTTGTCCCAGACGAGGACCAGGGTTATTTCCCGGTCATCATCCAGGCTCCTCCCGGCGCGTCCGGGGATTACGTCAGGAATGTTGAGGACCAGGTGAGCGCGATCATGCGCAAGATGCCGGAAGTCGAAAACCTTTTTGCCATCACCGGCAACGGCGCGCCGAATCGCGGAATTATCTATGCCGGATTGACCGGGTACTCGCAGCGCAAAGGCCCTGAACATTCTGCGCAGGCAGTGGTGGATCGTCTGCGAGGCTCCGTTTCCGGAATCACGGGAGCGCTCGTGCTTTGCTTCTTGCCTCCCGCAATCCAAGGCTTGGGCCAGTTCGGCGGCTTCCAGTACGAAGTGCAGGACCAGGGTTCGCATAGCTTGGAAGAGTTGGCGCAGGTCACGCAGGATATGGTTCGTCAGGGTAACTCACGCAAAGACCTGACCAGCTTGTACAGCAGCTACACTGCAAGCGATCCGCAGTTCCTGGTCACCATCGATCGTGAGAAAGCCAAGAGCCTGCACGTCCCGCTGCAGCAGATCACGGATACGTTAGGCGTTTACATGGGCTCGGCGTACGTCAACGATTTCGATTTCAACAATCGTTCCTATCGCGTCTATGTTCAGGCCGATAAACAATTTCGTTCGCAAGCGAAAGATTTGAAAGAGTACTACGTGCGCTCGGATATGGGCGCAATGATTCCGCTCGAGAACCTGGCCACCGTCACGCAGACCACGACGCCACAAGTTATTAGCCACTACAATCTATTTCGCTCCGCGGAAATTGACGGCTCGCCCGGTCCGGGGTTCAGTTCCGGACAGGCCATCGCCGCCATGGACGATTTGAGCAAGAAAGTTTTGCCTCAGGGTTTCACGTACGAATGGACAGGTCCGTCACTCGAAGAATTGGCTTCGGGGAGGACCACAATCATTTTGTTCGGCCTGGGAGTTCTGGTCGTGTACCTGACTCTCTCTGCGCAATATGAAAGCTTCGTGCTGCCTTTCATCGTGTTGCTCGCCGTGCCAATGGCATTACTCGGAGCGCTCGGCGCACAGGCGTTGCGCGGTTTGCAAAACGATGTCTATTGCCAGATCGGTCTCGTAATGCTGATCGGATTGTCGAGCAAGAACGCGATTCTGATCGTAGAATTCGCAGAACAGTTGCGGGAACGCGGGCTTCCATTGGTCGAGGCTACGGTCGAAGCCGCCAGGATTCGGTTACGCCCAATTCTTATGACTTCGTTCGCATTCATCCTTGGCGTCGTGCCGTTGATGCTGGCCCATGGTGCCGGCCAGGAAGGACGCCACTCCGTCGGAACCACCGTGTTTGGTGGCATGATCATGTCGACCGTTCTCAATCTCTTCTTCATCCCCGTGCTGTATCTGATCATCGAAGGATGGCGCGAGCGAGGGAAAGCTCACGTCCCACAACCAGCGCCGGCCCCCGCCGACTAGTTTTTATCTCGAACTCGATAAGTTGGCGCCGTCATCCTGAGCAAAGCGAAGGATCTAAGCACTGTGTTTCTGGGCTATAATCTCGCATCCTTCATCATGCGCATCCTCTTGTCTTTGAGTCTGCTGTTTTCTGTCTTTGCCCCGGCGCAGACAACTCCCGCGAAAACTCTGTTGCCCAGGTTCGAAGACGTCGCTAAACAAGTCGGCCTGACCGTCTCCCACATTTCATCTCCAGACAAGCGCTATATTGTGGAATCGATGAGCGGCGGCGTGGGCCTGATCGATTGTGATAACGACGGTCGACTCGACATCATCACGGTAAACGGGTCCACGGTTGATCGCTACAAGCAGGGCGGCGATCCCTTGATCACGCTTTATCACCAGGACGACGGCTTCAAATTCACTGACATCACCAGGTCCGCCGGGCTAACCCGCAAAGGGTGGGGCATGGGCGTGGCCGTCGCTGATTACGACAACGATGGTCTGCCGGACATTTACGTGACCGGCTTCGGCGGCAATGCCCTGTATCACAACCTGGGCAACTGCAAATTCGAAGATGTCACAGACAAAGCGGGCGTGGCTGGCGGAGGATTCAGCACCGGCGCTGCCTGGGCCGACTACGATCGAGATGGCCACGTAGACTTGTTTGTCTCACGCTACGTGCACTTCGATGTGAACAAACTCCCCGACTTCGGAAAGAATGAGAAGAACTGCAGCTTCAAGGGAATCCCGGTGCAGTGCGGTCCTTGGGGAATGCTGGGCGAATCTGACTTGCTCTTTCACAATCGCGGCGATGGCACTTTTGAAGAAGTCTCCAAAAAAGCGGGCGTCGACGATCCCAACAAGTACTACGGCCTGGGCGCGATTTGGGGCGATTACGACAACGACGGCTGGCCCGATTTATATGTTGCCAACGACTCCGGACCGAATTACCTCTACCACAACAAACACGATGGTACTTTTGAAGAAGTCGGCATGCTCTCAGGAGCGGCGGTCAGCGGTGACGGGTCGGAGCGCGGCAACATGGGTGTGGATTGGAGCGATTACCTGCACGAAGGCCAGCTTTCGATGTTCGTCACCACTTTCACCGAGCAACCTGACAGCCTGTATCGAAATCTTGGGGCGCAGGGATTTTCTGAAGTCAGTTACCCCGCCAAGCTCGCCAAGCCCACGTACAACCCGGTGGGTTGGGGAACGGGATTCTTGGACATGGACAACGACGGCTGGCCGGACCTGTTCATCGCCAACGGACACGTGTATCCGCAGATGGACCAGGTCCCGGGCGCTCCCCGTTATCGCGAGCCGATGCTGCTGTTCCGTAACAACCGGGACGGAACCTTCGAAGATGTTTCCAGCGTGCTTGCCGGAATCCCTGATGCCTCGCGGCGAGGCGCGGCTTTTGGTGATCTGAATAACGACGGCAACATCGACATCGTCGTGATGAACACAGGCGAACCGCCAACCCTCCTGTTGAATCGAGGAGGAAACAAAAATCATCGCGTGCTGTTGAAGTTGGCAGGAACGAAGAGCAACAAAATGGCAATCGGATCGCGTGTCACAGTTAGAGCGGGAAAGCTGGTGCAACTCAACGAGGTTCGCGCCGGAGGCAGCTACCTTTCGTCGAACGATCCGCGACTACATTTTGGTCTCGGTGCAGAAGCCAAAATGGACGAAGTAGAAATCAAATGGCCAAGCGGCAAAGTTGAAGTGCTGCGTGATGTCCCGGCAGATTTTATTTATACGATCGTGGAAGGCGAAGGCATTCAGAAAAAAACTGCACTCCCCACACCGTGAGCTGATCGCTTCCTTGCCGTCACTGCCCGATTGAGCTGGCCACCGAGGAAAATACATTGTTCGCGCTTCCTCCGATCAGGCGAAGCGTGCCCACCACAATCACTAGAATCACTGCAAGCATGACTGCGTACTCGGCGATGTCCTGGCCCGTTTCTTCGGACCAAAGTGCCAGCAGTGACTGAAGCACGCTCGACCACTTGAAACACATCAAAACAGCCTCCTAGAGTTAATCGAACATTTGGGTCCTGGGTTCGATTCCTGAGTTCGCTTCCGCGATGCCTGGTGCAAAGACTTGCACCTCGCAACTTGTCAAGTGCGCCACATTTCAGTGGGAAGCAAGAGCAACAACCGCAGAGCGCCTTACTCTACGAATCTGGATGCGCTCAAGCAAGGGGCATCAAGTGTCAACTCAGGACATTTCAGGCCATCGGCATATTATGCCGAGACGTACAGTGACATTCCGCAACGTGTGCCGAGTGGACGACCGAGCGCGTATGATGAAAAACGCCATATTTCACCATGCTCCCGTTCAAGCTGGTTTACAGCGACGATTACTATCTGCCAATCGGTGCACACGTCTTTCCCGCCGAGAAGTACCGCCGGATTCATGACCGGCTGCTGGAAACTGGAGTTGCTGATGCTGAAGACTTCGTAACCCCGCAGCTGGCATCCGACCAGGATGTACTCCTGGTCCACACGCCTGCTTACGTCCAGAAATTGAAGACGGGAATGCTCTCCGCGCGCGAAGAGTTGGAGATGGAGGTTCCGTACTCGCCTGAACTGGTTCGAGCATTCTGGCTGGCGGCCGGCGGCTCAATTCTGGCTGCCGACTATGCTCTGCAGAATCACATCGCTTTCAACATCGGTGGCGGATTCCATCATGCATTTCCCGACCATGGCGAAGGCTTCTGCATGATTCACGATGTGGCGGTCGCCATCCGGCGCATGCAGCGCGATGACAGAATCACTCGCGCCATGACTGTTGACTGCGACGTACATCAGGGCAACGGCACCGCCGCGATTTTTGCTGGCGTGCGTGTTCCGACGGGGCCGCTGCCCTCGACTTCTGCTTCGACTCTGAGCCCTGCGATGCCGGCGAAAGTGCGCGACGCTCACGCGGGCGACGTGTTCACCATCTCGCTGCACCAGGAGAACAATTATCCGATGTGGAAACCGCCATCTTCGATCGATGTCGATCTGCCCGATGGAATTGGCGACGACGATTATCTGGCATGGCTCGACAACGCTCTCAGCTCGGGCCTACGCCATTTCGATCCGGAGTTGATCTGCTATATCGCGGGCGCCGATCCCTACCGCGAAGATCAACTCGGAGGCCTGTCGCTGACCATCGAAGGATTGAAACGCCGCGACGAACTGGTTTTTCGAGTTGCCCGCGCTCGCAATATCCCGGTCATGGTGACGTTCGCCGGCGGCTACGCGGAGCGTGTTGAAGACACGGTCACCATTCACTGCAACACAGTGATCGCGGCAAAAGAGCTGTATGCGGGACGGTGATCTCAGTGGCTGAATACTTTGCTCAATGGCTGCTAAAATAAACCTTTATTCTTAATCTCTATCCTTATGTTCGAGAATCTTTCAGAGAAGCTTCAGCGTGCGTTCAAAACTCTGCGCGGGCAGGCCGTCCTCAATGAAGAGAACATTCAAGAGGCGCTGCGCGAGATCCGTCTGGCTTTGCTCGAAGCCGACGTCAACTTCAAAGTCGTCAAACAGCTTATCGACCACATTCAGGAGAAGGCTGTTGGCCAGCAGGTCGCGACGGCGCTTTCGCCGGGCGAGCAGGTCATCAAGATCCTGCGCGACGAACTGATCGAAACTCTCGGCCACGACACCGCGCGCGTGAAGTTCGCTTCACAACCTCCAACAGTCATACTGATGGCGGGTTTGCAAGGGTCCGGCAAAACCACCACTTCGGGCAAACTTGCAAACTGGCTCAAGAATGGTGGGCATCGGCCGCTGCTGGTTTCCGTCGACGTTTACCGTCCCGCTGCGCGCGAACAGCTTAAAGTCGTGGCGCAGGCGATCAAGGCCAACATCTACGAAGGCGCGAACGTCGAAGCCAATACCGCGACGGTCGAGCGCCTGGCAAAAGAAGCGCGCCGCGAGGCCATAAACACTGGCTCCGACGTGCTGATCGTCGATACCGCTGGCCGTCTTCACATCGACGACCAACTGATGGAGGAGATGCAATCGCTGAAGCGGCTGCTCAATCCGCAGGAGATCCTCTTCGTCGCCGACGCCATGACTGGACAGGACGCGGTCAACTCCGCCGATGAGTTCCATAAGAAGCTTTCGCTGACGGGCGTTGTGTTGACCAAAATGGATGGCGATGCCCGAGGCGGTGCGGCTTTATCCATACGACAGGTCACCGGCCAGCCAATCAAGTTCATCGGCGTGGGCGAAAAGTATGACGCGCTGGAACCGTTCCATCCGGATCGCATCGTGTCACGCATTCTCGGCATGGGCGACATTCTTTCGCTGATCGAAAAGGCCGAGCAGAATGTCGACAAGAAGAAGGCGCAGGAGATGGCCAGCCGCGCGCTTTCTGGCGATGGATTCTCGCTCGAGGATTTTCGCGACCAACTGCGCCAGGTGAAAAAGATGGGATCGATCCAAAACATTATGGGTATGCTGCCCAGCATCGGTCCCTTCGCCGGATTGCAGAAACATGCCGACAAAATCGACGAAAAACAGATTAATCGCGTCGAAGCGATCATTAATTCGATGACTGTGCACGAACGCATGCATCATGAGGTCATCAACGGCAGCCGGCGCAAACGCATCTCGCGCGGCTCCGGCACCAGCGTGCAGGAAGTCAACAATCTGCTGCGGCAGTATGCCCAAATGCGCAAGATGTTTAAGCAGATGGGCAAGGCCAGCTTCGCGCGCAAACTCGCGGGGATGAAGCTGCCGGGGATGTGACGCCGACTGGTTGATCCTGGAGTTGCACATGTTCTGGTGCAGAATTTCCCTCAAAAAAACTCTTCATTTTTGCCTAAAATCTAGAAAACAAAGGACTGGAATTTTTTCGTCCCGCTAGATCTATGGTTCTAAAGGTAGTTAGAGGCAAAATCTTGGAAACATTGGAGTTACGCCGGTTCTTGACTGCATGCGATTCCTTTCTTGATGCTGCGCGTAGGAGCTGGCGCACGCCCGAAGGAATTTGCTTTCATTAAGATGAGTCTTGGTGGGCCCAGATTGGAACGGCGCAGGGAGCCTGCGGCACACGATAAAAAAACTCTCGTTTCCTCGCAAAATCTAGAAAACAAAGGACGGAAATTTTTTCGTCCCGCTAGATCTATGGTTCTAAAGGTAGTTAGAGGCAAAATCTTGGAAACATTTAAGCCAGCGTGTTTTCCGGCTGCTCGTACTTTCGCTCTAGCGTCCCTCGTTCGAGGTGCGCTGGTCAGACTCGGCGGGTGAGCGGTCCAGGAGCCGCGTCCGCTGTCAGGTTGTCAAAGAACGATGATTATCTTGCAGATAAGTTCTGCGTTCCTATGTTATCCGAAGTGATGGGTGGAGTTCAAGAACAAAGAGAACGAGCTGCCTGGCCGGTTCCAAATCGGGAATCTGCAACGAAAAGCCCACCAAGCGGAAACTTGGACGGGCCACCCCAGGAATGAAGTGGACGCGATAGTCTGGCCCCGCGTGTCTCAACAGAGGGTTGTGGTGGAGGCCCAGGTTAGCGTCCGAAGTGCGAAATGTCGTGGCGGGAAATGCAAAGCGCGGACGCGAACCTGGGGCACCGGGCAATCAATCTTCAGCGACGGTACCGGTCGGCCCCTGTTCAGGCTCCATCATCGTTGTGACCTTTTGCAGCACAGCGTGCCACTTCGCTTTTTGAAATGTGAGCTTACCGGCGAAGGCGTTCCGTCTAAGGTCCCACTTCGTCTTGTCATGTGCGATAACTTCCGCAAGAACTTCTTCAAACACCTGAAGAATTCCGAAGTGAGTATCAGCCAAGAACAGCCATGATCCAATAGGCTCGCTGGGGTGTGAATCATCCAACTGTGAGTACGAAAAAGTCATCTCAAAAAGCTCTTCTTTGTGCTCTGTCTGCATCTGTCCGCTGAGCGAGTAAACGGACGAATGAATGAGTTTCGAGCACAGATCGTATCGGATGAACAGCCTCGCCAAGAGCGGATGATCCGGAGGAAATAGGTCTCTTGCGGCGAACCCTTTTCTGAATTCCTTATAAGAAGTCTGCGTTTTCCATGCCTGCAGCCACTTCATGGCTAGGGTGGGATTACTCCTCACTCGGTTTGCGAACGCGCCAATTCAATCGCCTTTCTGGTGAAAAAGTGAGAGTCGTTTAGGTGTCCACGCATCACGTTCAGCGCAGCAAGAACCAATTGATACCGACAGGAATAGAGAAACATTCCCCCTGCGACGATTTCGTCCCGTGGCTTTACTGCGGATTCAGCGATCATGTCCCCGATGGTCCGATAAAGCTCAACAAGGTCTTGAACTAGGTCACCCGCGTCCCCTAGATGTTCGCGCGATACTTCATAGTTCTGAGCTTCCATCTGAACGAGTTCTGCGATTTCATCCATGCGAAATCCCTCTGCGAAATAGTTTATAGAGGCCGCGTGCCCGATCTTCGGGCTTTCTGCAAGGGGCGGCATGGTCGATGGACAGGCCTTCCGGTTTGGTCGGGTTCAGAAGAGGTTGTCGCGCAGCATCCGGCTTCGGCACATAGTTCAGCAGCATCAGCCGAGCTCCCGCCCCTTGCAAAAAGCGCAAGGAGCGGGGCACCCGACAAGAAGATCCACAGGAAGAAACCAGTTGTCAGTTGCTGGTTCTCGGTTCTCAGTTTGTTTCTTGCGGAGTTAGAGAGTGGCGCGGCACGAGTGGCCGCGCCACTTTTTGTTTTACCGGTGGGTGCCGGTTTTCTTGGCTGGCGCCGAGGGTGCACCCAGTGCTGCGGCGACTTGCGTCCCGATGGGCGAGCCTAGACCGGAACATGCATCCCATCCCGGGCCTGCGGAATAGGCGCCGTTGTTGCCGGTGGTGATGTCGCTGAAATCATCGTCGGCAGTAACGTTTTGATAGAGCAACGGGTTGATGAGTCCGGCTGGCTTTCCAATGCTTTCGTTGATGAGCGCGATCAATCCCGCCCAGAGCGGAGCGACGGCGCTGGTGCCTCCGATCACGTCGGGGTTGCCATCGACGAGAGTGACGTAGCCGGTGGTTGGATCGGCGTTTCCGGTCACGTCGGGAACGCCGCGTCCAACATTGTGGTTTGGATTGGCGGAAGGCGGTACGCCCGCGCTAGTCTGCCAACTCGGTACCGGAGTGAAAAAGTCGCTGATGCCGCCTCCGGTTGCGCCTTCATTGTTTGCCAGTTCGTTCCACACGGTTTCGCTGCTGATGGAGTTGCCGGAGGCCACCAACTTAGTACCTCCGCAGGCCAGAACATTGGGACTCGAGGCAGGGAAGTCGACGTGGTTGAGGCCGTCAGTTACGCCGTCGGTCGAGCCGTCGTCACCGGCGGCAACGCAGACGGTTACGCCCATGGCGGCGGCGGCTTGGAATGCCTCATCCATCGAAGTCATCGCTTGCCCGGTCCAGGAGGATTCGGGACCGCCCCAACTGATGGAAACGATCGACGGGTTATTGGTGCTGTCGTGCACGGCAGTCGTGATCGCGTTTAGAAATCCGGCATCGGTGTTGTCGGCAAAGTAGGCGACGATCTTGGCGCCGGGTGCGATCGCACCGGACACTTCGATATCCAGCATGACTTCGCCGTCGGGGCCGTTCGGATCCCCGGTGGGACTGTTGCTTCCGTTGTCGATTGACACCGACGATACGGTTGGCGTCTTGCTCAGCTTGAGCTGTTTCCAATAGCTGGTCAGGTCTGCAGGTTTGTATCCGCCGCCCAATTCGATCAGTGCGATACATTCTCCGGAGCCATCTACGCCGGTGGGATAGTTGTAAAGCGTGGCGACTTGTAAGGGTGTATAGGACACGCCGGCACTTTGGGCGTGGGCTCCGGCTTGCCCACGCCGCCTACGAAAATGCGGTTTGGCTTGGGGACGATTGTCGAGGCCGAAGACGCCTTCGATCACATCCTGTAGTTCCGAGGGAATATGGACAGCTCCGGTGCGGCCGCGGTAGTTGCCGCTGGGATGCTGATATTCCTTCAGTTGGACGCCGAATGCCTGATCCATGGCGGCGACGGTTCCGGTGAGAATAACCGTGCGCCGGGCCGCGCTCTTTTCTTTTACCGTGAGTTTGTGCTCATGGGCGAATGCCTCGACGCGAGCAATGCTTTCGGGAGCAGCACCGTGGCTTTGCTCGAATTCTTTACGGCTTAAAATGGTGCGTTTTGCGATCGGTTTGGTGAATGCGTCGGCGCTGACAATCGGCTTTTTCCCCGCGCGAGAGCGCAGACGGATGGTGACATCGAGTTTTTCGTTGGGGTTGGCTGGGCCAATCTCTTTCGCTCCTGCGAGGGGAGCGCGCTCACTACCGGTAATTGCAAGTTTTTTCGGAGTAGACATAAGTCTCCTTTCTGTGGGGCCTAGCTGATTGTGAAGAAAAGCAGCGCAGCGTTACAACCGAGTCCGCTTTCGCAAGACTCCACCCAGGAAGGAGCCGAGCGCCCGGCAATCCTACGAAATCAATGCTGGCCCGTTAGATGGCTGCGACGTTAGCAACACACCATTAACAATGCAAGCGATTTGTTGACTGATTCCAAGAATTGGACGGAATTTTTCCCAGATTGAAAATTATGTCGTGATCGGGGTGAGGGGGTTAGAACAAGAATTTCGCGCCCAACTGCACCAGGCGAGGCGAATTGGCGCTGACGACTTGGCTGAAGTTGGAGCTGCTGATGTTGCCGTCGACGGATTGCGGTCCGAAAAACTGGGCGTGATTGAAAATGTTGAAACCTTCGAGCCGAAACTGGAGCGACTTGGATTCAGTGAGACGCACATTCTTGAGAAGCGCCATGTCGTAGTTGTCCATCCCCGGTCCGTAGAAGAAGCGCCGCTTTGCCGAGCCTGGCGTCCCCAGGGCGTTGTCGCTGAACAGGGAGGGGTTGAAATAGGATCGCCCGTTGCGGGGATTGTGATTCAGATCGAGAGGACCTCCGGAGTAGTCGGGTTCATCGACGCCATAATTGTTGATGCCATTCGGTTCGGCTCCGAGCAGGGAATTGTCCCCGTAATTAATGAGAGTGACCGGCAGCCCTGAACTGAAATGAGTTATGCCCGAGATTTCCCAGCCTTCCGTCCAACGGTTCGAGACGTCAAACAGTCTTTCGAATGGAATTTTGTAGTTGTAGCTGACGACAAAGTTGTGGGTGATGTCGAATGAAGAGAGTGCGTAGCTGAGCGCCGGGTTGATTGGATTTACTTCTTCTCCAAGATTTGAGGATTCGTCCATCGACTTGCTGTAGGTGTATCCGGCAGACAGTTCCAGGCGTCCGCTGGTATGGCGCAGACTGAGTTCGAGAGCGTTGTAATTCGATTTGCCGGTGGTCGACTGATTGGTGTCGCTGCCGAAGTTCGGACCTAGTGGGCCACGGGTTCCGTTGATCACTTGGCCGGAGGCGGTCGTGAATACGTTGCCCTCTCTGAAAGGGCCGCAGGTGGCGGAGCCTGGCGCGACGGTACTGGGCTGGCTCAGACTCAGGCAGAGCGCGGGGTCGCCCGGATTGGCTTCGATCATCACCAGAAGCCGGTGCGCCTGCGCACCCACGTAGCTGGCGGTGAATACAGTGTTGGCTCGGAGCTGCCGCTGAATCGACAGCGAGTATTGCTCGACATAGGGAATGCGATTAGTCGCGGCGTATCCGGGGATGCCGCTGATCGGCTCATAGCGCGACCAATCGACATCTGGATCTGGGTTGCTGCTGGATGCCTTGCCGGTCACGAGCGCCATAGGAAACGGCTGCGCCTGCACTTGCCCCGTCGACGCGGTGATGAACGGAGTGGCGAACAACGGCGGTGACGGGCTCGAATATGTACTTCCAAAGGGAGGGTTCGCGGCGAGAATCCCGACCGTCAGGGCCTCGATCGCCGTGTAATACATGCCGAAACCGGCGCGGATGCTGGTTTTGCCGGGGCCTCCTAGAATTTTGCTGAGAAGAGTGTCGTCCTTGGCTTGGGGTGAGTAGGCCAATCCGACGCGAGGGGTGAAGTCGAGGTGTCCGGGTGGCGCCAGCGTTCTGGGCACACCGGGATCAGTCGGGAAAAGGATTCCGCCGGGTGCGCCGGGAAAAACTGCCGAAGACTTGCCCGGTTCGAAGGTAGAGATGCCGTTGTTTTTCTCATACCAGGGCTCGATACGATCCCAGCGCAAACCGTAGTTCAGCGTCAGGTTGGAAAGTATCCGCCAACTGTCTTGTCCGTACAGGCCCCAGTATTGATTGCGGCCGTAGAAGGGTTGGAGCTGGCTCTGGTTGTACTGGCTGGGAATTCCGAGCAGGAAATCGGCAAAGTCGGATCCTGTCTCACTACCCGTGAAGAGGAAGTTGCCGTTGAATTGTGCGATCGGATTTGTGTTGACCTGATCGTAGTGAAATTCCGCTCCGAATTTCATGGTGTGGCGGCCCGCGACTTTCGAGAAATTATCGAGCCATTGGAAAGTATTGTTGACCTGCTTCAGTTCGTTCGCGTTGGTGCCGATGGAGAAGGCGTTGAAGACGATGTTTTCCACTCCTTCGCCTTGCGGATTGAGAGGCACAATGCCAGGAGTTTCCGCGCCGGTCACAAATCCCTGCGATGCCAGGCTGACGCCGAGTCCACCGACGGGCTTGCCGAGGTCATTGTGATCGCGCATGAAGCTAAAGTGAATCTCATTGACCGCCGTCGATCCCAACGTATTCGTGTCGCCCAGGCTGAGCAGTTGAGCGCGTCCTAGATAGAGCGCGTTGAAACCCGGCACACTCGCGCCGCTCTGCGCTACGGGATACGGATTGTTGAGCGTGTAGTCGTCCAGGAAATAGTAGGCCGACAGCAGGCCCCAATGACTGTTGTAATCGAGCCGGTAGGCGCCTTTGTCATCGCGCAAAGTTTCGTTGGAGTTGGAGGTCGCGAAGAGGTTCGCGCCAACATTTGGCCGCGGAATGTATTGCAGCAGGTTCTTCGCTGGCGTGGACCACGCCGAGGCCGGAATCGTTGCGTTGGGAAAAACACACTGCGAGGAACTCGCGCATCCTGCCGTGTAGTAGTGTTCGCCAGGGGAAACGGGATAACCCAATCTCTGGGAAAGTAGGTTTGCCCAATTTTGGCCGGTGACCGTGCCGGTCAGCGAGTTCGTCAGATCGAGCAAATTGCCCGAGCGGTCCGAAAGGGAAGGGACCGGGATTTGGCCGGTGTCTACGCCCTGGGTCGATCGCGTTCCCTGGTAATCGGCGAAGAAAAAGATCTTGCTCTTTTGGATTGGGCCGCCGAAGGTTCCGCCAAACTGATTTTGGTCAAATGTGCCGCGGGTCGGGGAAAAATAGTTGCGGGCATCGAAGTTCGTGTTACGCAGAAATTCAAACGCGTCGCCATGAAATTGGTTGGTGCCCGATTTTGTGACCACGTTGATTTGCCCGCCGCTGTGGCTTCCGTATTCCGCGTCGAAGTTGCTGGTAAGGATGCGGAACTCGGCGATGGAATCGAGATTCGGAATAATCGCAGCGCCCGAGTTCACATCTTCTTCGGCATCGCTGCCATTCACGATGAAGGCATTCGAAAACTCGCGCTGGCCGTTGATCGAAATCGTTCCCGGATTCAGGCCGCCGGAGGGCGAAAGCGCGCTGACGCCCACATCCTGCTGCGTGTTTGAGGTGAGCGATGTCGCCGGGGCGACGCCCGGTTGAAGAGCAAGCAGATCGGTATAGCTGCGGCCATTCAGCGGAACTCCGGCGATTTTGGTAGCGCCGATGACTTCCCCTATTTGCGTATCGGACGTTTCGACGAGAACTGCATTCTCGTTCACCGTAATGGCCTGCGCATGAGCGCCGACTTCCAATACTGCGTCGACTACGAGCGAGCTATTGGCGTCGACGGTGATGCCGGTTCGCTGATAGGGATTGAAACCTGTTTTTTGGATCGTGATGTTGTAGCGCCCGATGGCGAGATCGGGAAATGAGTAGAATCCCTGGCCGTTGGTCGCGACCTGATGCTGGACTCCGGTTTCGATATTGGTTGCGCTTATCGTGGCATTCGTAATTACGGCGCTGCTCACATCTTTAACTGTGCCCGACACGCTTCCGCCCGTCCCGGCCCAGCTATCGAGGGCGAGGAACATCGCGAACGTGAAACAAAGAATTAGGAACTTACGCAATCAGCACCGTTGAGTTTCTGAGCAAAGTTCAAATTTGCGTTCCGATTAGTTGCGACTGAGTCGCATCTATCGGACCAAAGAAATATCCTAGCTGGCCGCCTTCTGGCACTGCTTGCAAACTCCGCCCACTTCGAGGCGCACTACCCGTATTTGAAAGCCGCTTTGCCTGACCATCTCTTGTTTTAGTTTCTCGAAGGACGAGCTCGCGTATTCCATGATCGCGCCGCAACGAAAGCAGGCCATGTGGCAGTGATCGCGGCTGGTCTTGGCCTCGTAATAATGCTTCTCGCCCTCAATGTGCATGAGATCGAGTTCATCGATCAGGCCGCGATTCTTGAGCAACGCGAGGGTTCGATAGACGGTGGCGCGATCGATTTCGGGGTCATGTTTCCTAGCCAGCTTCAGCAGCGTGGCCGCGTCCAGATGCCGGGGCGAGTCCTGGATAATATTCACCAGCAGGCGTCTCTGAGGAGTCATGCGCACGTGCCGCGAAGCCAGTTCCTTCATCAGCGAGGGACGAGTGATTTCGGTGCCAGTATTCGATCTTCCTAGTTGCGACTCAGTTGCAACAAGCGCCCTGGACATTCCGAGCCCTTTCTTTTGTCCTGATCCGAGAGTTTTCTTTGGTTTTGTATAGCTGCGACTGAATCGCAACCAATCTGACAAAACTAATTAGAATCGACGGTCCTCTTTCTGTCAAGACGTGCCCCTTTTTAAAAACGATCCCTGAGAATCTGTTCCACGTCGCGACGACCGTGGAGAATAGAAACTACCTGCAAGGGTTCTGTGTCGGGTCGGTAGACGATTAGATAAGAGTAGACAGGGAAGAACTTCACCGCCAAGTCCGTCAGGTTCTTGCGCCAATGTCCAGGGCCCGGGTTTCTGGCAAGAAAAATGATCTTGTTTCGAATAACCGATTCGACTCGGTCGGCTACCTGCGCGTTGCTTTGCTTCCTGATGTAACGCCAGATTTGGACAAGATCGTAGGCTGCTTCTGGCGCGAGAGCGTAACGACCGCTCATTCAGGCTTGGCCTTCAAGTCCGCCAGGTAAGCATTGAGTCGATCCTCGGGGATGCCTTCGCCGCGGTCAAGTTGATCGATGCCGCGCTTGATCTTTGCGTTGATCGCTTCCCGGTTCTCCAAGAGCCACCGATCCTGCTCCTCTTGGGTTTCAAGGAGGCGCAGCAGCACTTCCTCGACGCTGCCAGAGCCCGTCGCTTGAAGCTGTCTTTGGAGTCTGGCCTCCAGGGCCGCATCCCGTATTTCGATGTTCATTGCTTGCTCCTTGGACGCTGAAAGTCAGGTCGTTTTCCCCATCCTAGCGGACGATCCGAGAATGTCAACTCGGGAGGGTCAACTGCTCCCGCCCCTTGCAGAAACCGCAAGGAGCGGGGCACCGGGCAAGGAGCGCAGCTATCGGCGCCTCTTTAGACTGCCTACTAAGCGGCAGGTTGAAGGTCCAAATTCTTCCATCCCCGCGAGACATAAGCAACCGCTTTCAGCGCGAACTGAAACACGGGTTGTTCAGCGCGCGGGTAAGCCGCAATGCCGACGCAAATGATTATCGGTCTGCCCGCGAGAAAGACAAGGCGCTTGCCCTTGCCATTCCTACCAACTTCTGCAAAAATAAGAGTTTGTCTTAACCCTGCCAGTTGGACTAGGAAAGGAAGCAAAGCTCTGTGTTAATGATTCGTCTGTCGCGCACGGGTGCGCGTAAACAACCGCAATATCGCGTGGTGGTGATTGAGAAGGAACGGGCGCGCAATGGCCGGCCGGTGGAGGTCGTGGGAACGTACAATCCCCGGACCGAACCCGCCAGCATCGAACTCAAGCGCGAGCGCATTGACTACTGGGTATCGAAGGGCGCCAAGATGTCGGACCGGGTTGGCAAGATTGTAGCCAAGCCTGCTACGCCCAACGCCGTCCCGGCTGCCTGAGATTGTCGTGCCGGTAGGAATTTTCAGCCCACCCGATAGGAACCGCAAATGACCCAGCAAAGCGCGGATGTGCGGGCTTTGGTCGAGCAGATCGCGAAGGCGCTGGTCGACGAACCCGATCAGGTTTCGGTGAACCAACTCGAAGGCGATGTGCTTGAACTCACGGTCGCACCGAACGATGTGGGCAAAGTGATCGGAAACAAAGGCCGGGTTGCGCGCGCCTTGCGAGCCTTGATTGGCGCAGCGGGAGTTCGATTGCACAAGCGTTTTACGCTGGAGATCCTAGAATAGGAAGCCCAGGAATAGGAGTGTCGGGAATAACCGGCGAGTTCGTTACTCTGGCCCGCGTGCGAAAAACGCAGGGACGCCGCGGCGAAGTCGCAGTCAAGTTGCACAGCGATGTTCCCGACCGGTTCAGACCAGGTCTGAGGCTGTTCGCTCTGGCGCAAGACAGCAGCCGGCGCGAGTTGCGGATCGAAGAACTCTGGCCGCACAAGGATTTCCTGATTCTGAAGTTCGCGGGGATCGATTCGATTTCCGATGCGGAAACTCTGATCGGCTGCGAATTGCAGGTTCCACGCAGCGAGCGAGCGCAGCTTGAATCAGGATGGAATTACGTCAGCGACCTCATCGGCTGTGTGATCTTCGACGCGGGTCGCGAAATTGGCAAGATTGAAGATGTTCAGTTCGGCACAGGCGAAGCGCCGTTGTTGATTGTGGTAGCCGGAAACAAGCGATACGAGATTCCTTACGCAGAAGCGTATCTGCAAAGCGTAGACCTCGAGCACAAGCAGATACACATGCAACTGCCCGAAGGGATGCTTGAGTTGAATGCGCCACTGACGGCTGAAGAAAAGCGGGAGCAAGCTGGGGGACACACAGGGGCACCGAAGAATAAGAGCTCACTGCGAACTTCGGGCTCTCGTGGTGAAAGTTTTTGACCGGGTACCGCGATGAAGATCGACATTGTAACGATCTTTCCCGACTTCTTTCGCGGACCGCTGGATCACGGAATTATCCGCCGGGCTCGGGAATCCGGGCTGGCGGCAATCGAAGTCCACGATCTGCGGGCGTTTGCGCATGATCGCCACAAGACCGTGGATGACCGCCCATTCGGCGGCGGCGAAGGCATGGTGCTGAAGCCGGAACCGATCTTTGAATGTATTGAAGCGCTGAAGATCGCGTCTCAGGAGAAACGCGGCGCCGCAGAGAGTGTGATTCTGCTTTCTGCGCAGGGCAAGCGATTCGATCAGAGCGTGGCTAATGAACTGGCCACGATGGAACGAATCGTTCTGATCTGCGGCCGTTATGAAGGCGTCGATGAGCGTGTGGGCAAATATCTGGCGGACCGCGAGTTGTCCATCGGAGACTACGTGCTGAGCGGTGGCGAACTGGGAGCGGCAGTGATCGTGGACTGCGTGACCCGTCTGATCCCTGGGGCGGTCGGCAACCAGGCTTCGACGCAGCAGGAGTCGTTCACGACTTTCTCTCGAGCGCAAACTGGGGACGGTCCGGATTCGACCTGCACCTCCGGGGGATTGCTGGATTATCCGCACTACACGCGGCCTGCGGATTTTCTGGGCATGGCAGTTCCGGAAGTGCTGGCGTCGGGGAATCACGAAGAAATACGACGCTGGCGCCGTCGGACTGCACTCGAAAAAACGCTGCGCAACCGGCCCGATCTTTTGGTTGATGCCGCGCTGAGCGACGAAGACAAGAAACTGTTAGCCCAGATCACGGGCCAGAACTTATAGAACCGAGGAAAAGATTATGTCGAACCTGATCATCGAAAAACTCCTTGCGAAAACCAAGCGCAACGATCTTCCCAAGTTCGTTCCGGGCGACTCCGTCCGCGTACACGTCAAGATTAAGGAAGGCGATAAGGAACGTACTCAGGCCTTTGAAGGAGTTGTGATCTCGCGTTCGCGCGGTCCTCAGGCAAGCTTCACCGTTCGCAAAATCAGCTTCGGTCAAGGGGTCGAGCGCATCTTTCCGGACAACTCCCGCGTTATCGACAAAGTGGAATTGCTACGTTCCTCCAAAGTTCGGCGCGCCAAGCTGTACTACCTGCGTGCGCTGCGTGGCAAAGCGGCCCGCCTCAAAGACGTCGATCGCGAGCACGCAACTGCAGCCGCAACTACAAAGTAAAATGGCGGAACCTACTTTAAGGAGGCGATGCCGGCGGCGCGATACTTGCCGTCGGCTCGTCTTCCGGCCACACCGCCGTTAGCGCCAACCCCACGGCGATTCCCACGGCGACTTCGACGAAGCGGTGAGCCGCGACAATCCACGCCTGCTTGGTGCGCGCGATAAGCATAACGATCGCCAAGGTAACGTTGGCAAGCCGGTATGCGTCCTCAAGATGCAGTGTGCAGCAGACCAATCCCAGGGCGAATACGCCCAAGCCGAAAACGATTACGTTAGAACCGAAGTAGGCCGTCAGGAACGCGCCCATCACCGCACCCATCGCGGTTCCAGCGAGACGCTGTTCGGACACAGTCCACGCCGCGCCCAGCGTCGACTGCATGATAATTAAAGTCGTGACCGTGGCCCAATAGGCCTCGGGAAGCCCGAAAGCTCGAGCAACAACAAGTGAGAGCACCGCAGCCACAGCGGTTCGAGCCGAATGCACCAACGCTCGCCGGCCCAGTCGATGCGGAATGCTGATTACGTCCGGCATGTTCCCTCCTGCTCGGCCTCGTCATTCTAGCTGACGTCGTCAGGATGAGTTATTTCCGGAACAGCCCATGGGCCGGACGCGAAACAGTACTAGCTCTTTTCCTACTTGCTCCACAGGGTCCGCCTCGGCGAAGATGCTCGTATCGGTCGGTTGATCCGCGCATTAGTGTCCGGTAAACCCAAACTCGCTCGCGAGAAAACACTTTCACCGGCGGCCGCCAAGCTTCGCCTGCTCAAGCGTCTGCATTGCACGCTGAAATTTGAAAAGCTCGCGCGGCAATTGGGCGCACGCATGATCGCCGGCGTGGATGAAGTTGGCCGTGGTTCTCTATTCGGTCCGGTTGTGGCAGCTGCGGTCATCCTCGATCCCGGCTATCGAATTCGAGGGCTGCGCGATTCGAAGCTTTTGATCGCGGAACGGCGCGAAGTGCTTGCCGAACGCATCCGCGAACATGCCATCGCCTGGGCTATCGCCGCCGTCGATGCTGCCCGCATCGATCAGATCAATATTTACCAGGCTTCGCGAGTCGCCATGCGGGAAGCGGTAATAAACCTGCAACCCGGCCCGGACCATTTGCTGATCGACGCAATGCGCCTCGACTGCGAGCTGCCGCAACGAGCCATCATCCACGGCGACGCTCTTTCGGCCTCGATTGCCGCTGCGTCGATTCTGGCCAAGGTCGAGCGCGATCGGATGGTGCGCGAATGGGATCCAGTTTTCCCCGTCTACGGCCTGGCTTCGAACAAGGGATACAGCACGCCTCATCACCTCGCCGCACTGCGGCTGCACGGGCCGTCTCCTCTGCATCGCCAATCGTTTGCGCCGGTCTGGAACAATCCCGTGCCGCAGGAGGTCCTGGCCTTCATGCTCGAGGAAAAGACGGAAGAGGTGTTGGAAGAGATGAACGAAGCTGCAGTTTAAGTCGCTGGAAATTACTCCTTGTTCCCGCCCCTACAGTGCAAAAGTTTTCACGTTGACAGCCGGGCGATCATGGACTAAAGTTGCGGACGCTCTACTACCGGGCATCGTTTTGCTCCAACCGGGTCCGATTAGTGCTGAGCTTTCTGGCCTGTAGCCGTGCCATTGTGGCGGGGACTGCGCCAATTACTCAACATTTGGGAACCAGCGTGGAGTCGATGACAGCAAGAAAAGTTTCCTTCCTTATAGTATTAACCTTTGTAGCGGTAGCCGGCCGCGCCCAGCAAACGACCGGAACAAGTCCTGCCGCTTCCTCCGCGAACTCAACTTCCGCTCCGTCGCAGCAAAGTTCGTCTGGCAGCGACCGCGTAGTACTCAAAGTCGGAGACCTTCAGGTGACTGAGGGAGAATTCGAGTCCAGGATCAACGACATTGAGGGTGGCGATCCCGACAAGAAAGCGCCCGGCGACAAAGAACGTCGGAAGCTCGGCGATGATTATGCGTCGGTGCTTATGCTTTCCCAGCAGGCGGTTGCCAACCATTTAGATTCCTCCCCCGAAGTTATCCGTCAGTTAGCCATCGCGCGCATGCAGGTATTGTCTGACGCGCAGTTTGCGAGCCTCATGCGCCAGGCAGAGCCCAGTTCGGCGGAAGTTGAGCAATATTATTCTGCCCACCTGGCCGACTATGACCAAGTACAAATTCGCAGGCTCTTCATTTGGAAACAGCGAGACAACTCCAAAGACGGGTCAGCCTTGACTACGCAAGCGGCCCGGTCCCGCGCCGATCAGATTCGTCAGGCCTACGCGTCAGGAACCGATGTAAGGAAACTGTCAGAGGATCTCAGAAAGTCGAACGACGGCATGCTCGATCCCCAGCCGCTCACCTTTCCGCGTGGAGAGTTGTCGCCGCACATGGAGAAAGTCACGTTCGCGCTCAAACAGGGTGAGTGGGCCGAAGTCGAAGACACTCCGGCGCGCCTTCTGATCGTTCAATTAGTCAAGCTTGACCGTCAACCGCTTCGAGAAGTATCGGGCTCCATAGAAAAAGAATTGCAAGCGCAGAAAATGCAAGCGCTTTTAGATGATTTGAAAAAGAAGGCCGGTATCTGGATGGATGAACAATATTTCGGGACAGCGGTGGCTCCAGTCCCGGACGCGCAGCGGCGTGCTTCGAACCCACCGTCTGAGCTTCAAAAATCAGCGACAAAGGGGAAAACAGACAATGAGGAACAATCGAAATAAGTTGCTCGGTTATTTTGCGCTGCCAGTATTGTTACTGGCGGTGTTCGTGGTTCAACCGCTGCCAGCCAGCGCTCAAATGACTACGTTGGGCGTTGACTGCTCGACGATCAATGTTCAAGCACTACTGAAAGCGGATAACCTGGGTGCGGGCCGAATCCTGATTGAATGCGGCATCGTGCAAGGGGGACGGCCGACGGTGGGTGGCACGGTTGCCGCGACTCACAAGACGCCCGCTCCACCAAACATCCGGGTTAGCAACGGATCGGACTGCAACGCCTCCGACGACGTATGCGGCAGCGAAAGCATGGTGGCCGGCAGCACCAAGAATAAGGGCCAAACCGTTGTGGTCAACTACAACGCCAACTACGACGCCGCATCGAACTATTCGGGTACGTCGTACTCTGCTGATGGCGGGGCGACCTTCACAGAAATTCAACCTGCGCCTTTTGCCAATGGCCATGGCGAGAATATTGGCGACCCACTGGTAGTTTTTAATTCCAAGTTGGGCAAGTTCTTTGCCGGCGACTTGGCGACCGGCTGCGGTGGTTTCGGCATCGGTTTGTGGACCTCGACCAATGGCAAAACCTGGGCCACTGGAGCCTGCGCTCATAACGGCGGTAGTGATGATCGCCCGTCGATGTGGGCGGACAACGAGCCCAGCAGCGCCACTTACGGCCGGATGTATATCTCTTTTAACGACTTCGACAACAACGGCTCCCTGGATGTGGTCTACTCCGACAACGGTACGACATGGAAAGGCCCCGTAATCGTCAGCAATACGTCGACCTTCATGCGCGACGTTCAAATCACGGGATCGCCGCGTGGCGCCGCACTAGTTGGGGGCAAGGACAGCACCGTGTTCCTCGCCAGCATGGACGAAGGCGGCGGCGGAAATGCTACCCGTCAAAACGTCATGTACAAATCTACCAACGGCGGCGTCAGCTGGACCACGATTACTATGGGTCCACGATTCAACCCGCCCGGCGATTCGGGATGCGCCAGCAACGGTTACTTCTATCAGGTCAATCCGATCATCCGACATATGGGCTGGGGGCAACCGGCAGTTGGTCCTAATGGCGTAGTTCACTACGACTTCGCCGGTGCAGGAACGAACGGCGACCACGGGGATATTTTTTACACGCGTTCCACCAACAACGGCAAGACTTGGTCCAAACCAATCAAACTCAACACCGACACGGACAATAAATTCCACGAGCAGTGGATGCCTTCGCTGTCCGCTACCTCGGATGGCAATGTTACCGCCTCTTGGTATGATCGTCGCAAGTCCACCAGCACCTGCACTAACGTTGGCGATCCGGGATGCAACTACGAGCGCGTGGGCCGTCAGTCGAGCACCAACGGCGCTTCCTGGAACGCCGACATCACCATCAGCAGTGCCATAATCACCCAGCCATCGCAGGACGACCCCGGCGTCGTCGGCTGCTACGCGGGAGATTACGATTACAACACGGCACTCAACGCGGCTGACACCGGCACGACCGGAACTGCCTACGTCACCTGGACCGATGGCCGCCACAAGATTAGCGGCGTGCCCCTACAGAGCGTGGACTTCGCCCAGGTCCCCGAGCCGTAAGCTAATCGTCGTATAAATTTAAGAGGGCAGCGACTTTCGCTGCCCTCTCTTTTTTTGATCGCGGTGAGTCACACTCGCCGTCGGCTCCTGGAAAGACGGTCATCGGGAACGCGGCCTCGCGGCGTAAATCCTCGGACCCGGTGATATAGTTTCATGCTTCACGATTTTCCGGGAGGCTGGATGCGATTCAGAACAGTTAGGAGTGGCAGAACAACCCTCTGCCTGTGTGTACTTCTATGCGCGGGCATTGCATTCTGCGCACAGACATCCGCGGCGCAGGTGACGCTGGCGATTCGGGGTGCAAAGGTGTATCCGATAAGCGGACCGCCGATCGAGCGAGGAGTGCTGCTCGTCGCCAACGGCAAAATCGTGGCCGTCGGAGAAGAAGGGAAGATTAAGATTCCTCGCGGCGCCACAATCGAGGACGCTGCCGGCAAGGTCGTCATGCCCGGTATTGTGGACTCGCACTCTCACATTGGAATTATTGCGAACCCAATGGCCGAGGACTCGGGCGACGCCAACGAGTCGACCGGCCCGATTCAACCGGGGTTGCGCGCGCTCGATGCCATTGATCCCGCCGATCCGAATATCCGCATGGCCACTGCCGGTGGCGTGACCACCGCCAACATCATGCCAGGCAGCGGCAACGTGATAGACACGTATGGAAAGAAGGACAAGGCGCCAGCCACGCGCATGAAGACGGCGGAAATTATTCGGCATGCGCTGGCCGATGCGAAGGCTTATGAAGAAAAATCGGACAAATGGAAAAAAGAAGGTAGCGACATTTCCAAACAACCTTCGCGCGATATGAAGCTCGAAGCCTTGCTTCCCGTGGTTGATGGGAAACTGCCGGCGATCTTCAACGCCTATCGTGCGGACGATATCGACACAGCCATTCGTATCGGCAATGAGTTTCACCTCCGCTACATGCTGGCTTCGGTGACTGAGGGCTATCTCATCAGCGATACGATTCAGCGCGCGGGAGTTCCTTGCCTGTTAGGTCCTGTTATGCAGCGTTTCGAATCTCTGGAAACTGCCAATGCAACCTTCGAGAATCCTGCAATTCTCAAGCGAGCAGGAATTCCGATTGCGCTGATGACCGGCCTCGAAGAGTACGTCCCGAAGAATCGCATCCTGCTGTTCGAAGCCGGCATTGCTGCCGCGAATGGCCTGGGAATGGAAGGAGCGCTGCGCGCAGCGACGGCAGACGCGGCCAAGATTCTCGCCATCGACGATCGCGTAGGTTCGCTCGCCCCCGGCAAAGACGCCGACGTCGTGCTCTTCGATGGCGATCCCTTTGAATACACCAGCCATGTACTGGCAGTGCTGGTCGGTGGGCAAGTGAGCTACCAGAGAAGCAAGTAGTCAGGCGCCGCCGACGAGGGTTCGAAAGGTCAAAGAAGTTCTGCGCGCCGCAACGGCGGAGCAGCAAAGATTCTTGCCGTCGATGATCGTGTCGTATAAGAGGCTCGACCGCTCGGAAGAAAAACCACCAGTCCAAAGACTCCAGTTCGATTCGAAGCAGAAAAGCCATCGACCACGAACCGCATATTTTCTGGACAACCGCCAGCCATCGGAACTACTATCCGGAAGTCGGCGCGCTTGCTGCCTTCCCCCACAACGCGGCGAATTCCGTTCGGGTATGGTTTCCAGCTATGCACTCCATACAGACACGAACCACGGGTCGGTTGATTCTGTTGCTCGCACTCGCTTGTTCTTTTGTTTCCGTTGCTGCGACCGAGTGGAAGGAGAAAGTGCTCTACAGCTTCCAGGGTGTTCCTGACGGAGCCGTGCCAACCGGCGCGGTGGTATTCGACAAGGCGGGCAATCTCTATGGCGCAACCTTGGATGGAGGCGCGTCAACCTGCGACGGGCCGGGCCAGTGCGGCACGGTGTACAAGCTCGCCCCGCCCGCGACCAAGGGCGGAGCCTGGACGGAAACCGTGCTGTACATCTTCAAAGGCCATGCCCAGAACGACGGCGCGACTCCCGAAGGCGGATTGGTGATTGACGAGGCCGGGAATCTGTATGGCACAACCGGCTACGGGGGCAGCGGGCCGTGCCTGCTGCTGGGTGGAGCGGTGGGTTGCGGCAGGTGTACGAGATTTCTCCGCCAGCCAAGCAGGACGATCCCTGGACGGAGACCGTCCTGTACAGCTTCCAAGGCGGCAAGGACGGCTATGTGGCGTCCGGCGATCTAGTATTCGACAAGGCAGGCAACTTGTACGGAGCGACGCTGTTTGGCGGCGGCAAGGGAACGACCTGCGATTCCCTCTACGGCGGACAATGCGGGACGGTGTTCAAGCTAAGCCCACCGAAGACCAAGGGCGGCAAATGGACGGAGAAAGTGCTGCACCGCTTCACAGGAGGCGCGAATGGGGCCAATCCTAACGGCGGTTTGGTCTTGGATGGCAAGGGCAATGTCTACGGAACGACGTATGCAGGCGGTCGCGAGGACTGGGGTACGGTGTTCGCGCTGGGACCGCCAAATCGGAAGGGCGGCGCATGGACGGAGAAACAGCTTCATGTATTTACTACCGGCAATGCCGGTGGGCTGCCGAGCGTGGGCGTAATCGTCGACTCGAACGGAAATCTCTACGGCACCACCCTGGGAACGCTATTTCGACTAGCGCCCCCATCCAAGAAATCCGATCATTGGGAAAGAACGACCCTGTACGCTTTCTGCAATCAAGGCGGGGGCGGATGCGAACCCGAGGGCAGTCTAATCCTCGACAGCTCTGGCAGACTCTATGGCACGACGTATTATGGCTTCGGCGGGGAACTGTACGGTAGCGTCTTCCGTCTGAGAGCACCTGCGAAAAAAGGGGAAGCGTGGGTTGTCGATTATCTTTACGGGTTCCTGAGTGCGCCGGACGGCCTTTATCCAGCAGCCCAGCTGGTTTTCGATAAGGCGGGCAACCTTTACAGCACGACCACGGGCGGTGGACGCGGCAGCTGTTCACGCTACTGCGGTACCGTGTTTGAGGTTTCGCCGTAGCAAGTCTACGTTCGCCACAATTAGAACCGAGAGATTCAGGCGTTTCCTGCCAACTCAGTCCGTCGCGCCGTCACCCCCAAGCTTTGTACGCATCTCCTTCGCCAGAGCGTCTACGGCTCGCATCTTGGTCTCGGCAAAGAGAGGGAGATTGGGGACATCGAGCGCCATTTCGCAGGAAAGTAAGAGCGCGGTGATGGTGTCCTTTAGTTCGCTTCGTAAAGTCTGTTCCGCCTCACGTCTCGCAGCCTGCAACTCTCGGTTGCGCCGATGCAGTGCCGAACGCAGCTCGCGTGATACTCGCTCGATTCCATGGATGGCGAAGTTGGAATAAACCGGCACGGCCGAGCCCATGTGTTTCAAAATCGTCTCGACGTCGTCCGGTTCCGCGTCCAGTAACACCTGCTCGATCACCGCCGCCGAGAATTCGTGGGCTTGCAGTTGCGCCACTGCTTCGCGCAGGTTCGACGCTACCTCGACCGGCTCGCCCGACGTTTCCTGTAGCGCCTTCGCGCAATCTTCGGCTTTTGCCAGAGACGTAATCAGCAGAATCATATTCTGCTATAGTGCACGCCGCCAGCCAGAACCCTCCGATTGATAACAAGCGGGTTGCGTCGGAAGTTCCAGTGACGACCATTCCATTGCGGGAATGCCGTCCGCATTTGAACTAAGCTGGTGAACCGTACTCTTTCAGTTTGCGATACAGCGTCGTTTTGCCGATGCCCAACAGACGCGCCGCTTGAAGCTTGTCTCCGTTGAGTTGCGTAATCGTGTTGAGAATCGTCTTCTTCTCCATTTCGGAAATAGGAATGATCTTCGCGGAACCCTCTCCCTCGATCGGTGCATGGCCGTTCCCACCGTGAACCGCGCTGGGCAAGTCCAGCACCTGGATTTCCATACTGCTATTCATGGCAAAAGCCCGCTGCAAACAATTCTCCAGTTCCCGCACATTGCCGGGCCAGTCGTAGGCGAGCAGAGCTTTCATGGCATCATCGCTCAGGGTCCGCTCTTGTCCAAAATCTCGCCCCATTCGTTCCAGGAAATAGCCCGCCAGCACCGGGATGTCTTGCCGCCTTTCGCGCAACGCCGGGATGCGCAGGTTCAAGACATTCAGCCGGAAGTATAGATCGCGCCGGAAGGTTCCCTGAGCCACGGCCGTTTCGAGGTCACGATTGGTCGCCGCCAGGATGCGCACATTGATGTTCGTGCGCTTGGTACTGCCAACTTGCCGGATTTCTTTCTCCTGGATGGCGCGCAGCAGCTTGGCCTGGAGATCCACCGGCAGCTCTCCAATCTCGTCGAGAAACACCGTCCCGCCCTCGGCCATTGCGAGCAGTCCTTCCTTGGCCTGCACCGCGCCAGTAAAAGCTCCTTTCACATAGCCGAACAGTTCACTTTCAATTAATGTGGGAACCAGCGAGCCGCAGTCCACGGGAATGAAAGGTTTGTCGCGAAAGGGACCCGAGAAGTGGATGGACCGCGCCACCATTTCCTTCCCCGTTCCGCTCTCTCCCAGAATCAATACCGGGTGGTTGCTCAGCGCGGCCTTCGCGATCATGCGGTAGAGCTTTTCCATCTCCGGGGCACGGCCGACAATGCTGCCGAATCCGAGCTTTGATTTAATCTTCTCCCGCAACATGCGGTTTTCAGTTTTTAGCCTCAAATGCGCGGCAACCCGCTCCAGCAGAAGCTTCAGTTCGTCGATCGTGAACGGCTTGGTGACGTAGTCATAGGCGCCGTTTTTCATGGCCTGCACAGCCGATTGCACCGTGGCGTAGCCCGTGACCACGACGACCTCGGCATCAGGGCGGCGCTGCTTAATCTTGTGCAGTGCCTCTAATCCACCCACACCCGGCAACTTCAGATCGAGCAGGACCACATCGACCGCCTGCGAATCCAACAAGCGGTAAGTATGTTCGGCAGACTCGGCAACCATGGTATTGAAACCCAGCGACCGCGCCACTTCGCGGCAGACGTCACGAACGGCACGCTCGTCGTCAACGATCACCAGATTCAGCAAATTGGCCGCCTCGAGCTGAGGCGGGTTAAACGCATGAGCAGTGGCGCTGGTCATACTGATTTTCCTCTTTTTGTTCTGCTTTTCCCCGGCGCTCGAATCTTCTGATTCGGAGCCGGGCCGGTTTTGTTCGCAACTTCGGGAGCTGTGAACGGTTTGGGTACCGCTCCTACTCGCGGGAGATGTACAACCACTCGTGTGCCCTTTCCAGTTTCACTTTCTACTTCAATCGTCCCTCCTTCGTGAGTCACGATGCGATAAACCGTGGCCAGGCCCAAGCCATTTCCCTGCCCGGGCTTCTTGGTAGTAAAAAAAGGCTCGAACAGACGGGCCCGGGTTTCGGCGTTCATGCCGCAACCGATGTCGCTGACGCCGATTGCGACCCAGGAGTCGCAAAACTGGTTATGGGGGTCGCGTCCCGGCGTCGGCCCATCACAATTTCTGGTGTTGAGGGTTATGCGTCCGCCGTCAGGCATGGCATCGCGCGCGTTTAACACCAGGTTCAGGATGATCTGCTGAACCTGGGCGGGATCCATCCTCACCAGGCCCAGATCATCCGCGAGTTCGACAAGCAGTTCGATATTCTCGCCAATCAGGCGGCTGAGCAGATTGCGGACGTCCGAGATGACGTCATTCACGCTGAGCAGGCACGGCTCGACCGCCCGCTGCCGCGCCACCGCCATCAACTGCTGGATGAGCCCCGCGCCCTGCTCCCCAGCCTTGCGGATCTCCTCGGCGAAACGCCGCAACCGGTGGTTCTCTTCCAGCCCGGCAAGAATCAGTTCACTGCAAAGCACCATTCCAGTCAGCAGATTGTTGAAGTCGTGGGCAACTCCGCCCACCAGGCGTCCGATGGCCTCCATCTTGTGGGCGTCCCGCAACTGCTGTTCGGTTTGCGGTCGTTCAGTTAGTTCTTCCGTTCTCACCTCAAGTTGTGCAATTGCGCTCATAGGTCGCTTTCACCCATTCCAAAGTGCAGTAGAGCCACGCCTCGCGGACGTGCTCCCCATTTGGGAAGTCTAGGCGGGCTTCATTAGGAGTGCTGTGATGGTTGAACAGGGATTTCCAGATTGAAACCGAATCCAAAATGGGAGGATGGATTTGCTGCGAACTCGTAGGCGTACAACGTGCAATCGCACTTCACCGCCGCATCAGCCCGACGGATGCACCGGTTGAGCCAATCGAAAGTTCAAGCGGCGCCCTGTGGAAAACCTCACGTTGCCTTGGCCTGGGTTGCCTTGGTACGGGTTGCCTTGGTACGAGTTGCCTTGGTACGGGTTGCCCTGGTTTGGATTGCCTTGACTTGGATTGATTGCGGTCGCGTTGCTTCCGCCTACGGCCGGTTCCACCACTGATACTTTGCCGTTTGTATCCGAGGTTCTGATAGGCGTCGGTTTGCGCCTCTCGTAGAATCCGCCTTTGGCGAAGATGCTGGAAGTCTGCAGCGCAACAGATTTTCCGTTCATGACAATCGAGGCCAGCGTCAGCCGCATGAAACCAGGATCGTTCAGACCTTCGGAAGGCCTTGCCGCCACCACGCTCCCTGTGACTGGCGTTCCTCGCGGCGCGATCGTCTTTCTGGCAACGACTAAAGGTTCGTCCAGAACTGCCTGAAACGAGTCTCCGGCGCGAGAGTCCGCGCTGGACAGCGCCACCTGCAACCGGACGGTAAACTCAGTTCCGGCAGGAATTCCGTCGAAAGCAAATCCAGCCGTCGGAGAGATTCCACCGCTATCCGAGACCCGCTCGAATGGGAGTTGCCCGCCATTCGCGCTCGCGTTCGATCCGGGTACGGCAACCTGCCGGGAGCATCCGGTTGCACCGACCAGCGCCAACCAAACCACGCCGAGCGCCCCCGTTTGCCGACTCGCCCGCCGCCATCTCTTCATGACCGCATCCTGACTCTGCTCTATTAGTGGTGGCAAGTCGCACGGCGGATGCCATTTCTTGAAGTCTAGGAATCATGGGTTTAGAGGCGGCGTCCGGCTCGTCTCGATGTAGATTTTGCTTAGCGGGTAGGCCCTGCGCGAAGGCAGGCCTGTTCAGTTGTGTCATAACGCCATAGCCGCAGGGCTTCTATACCACTGTGGCTGGCCCAGTAGCACTGGATGGGGCGGCCCAGTGGCCTACCCCTTAACCGGTTCGCGGAAAGGGTGGCCGTCGACATTCCCAATTCGGAACCGAGTCCGCGATCCACCCACTTTCTTCTTGAATTCGGTCGATCATTACTGATAACATTTCAATAAGCATGTTATCTGCAAGATATTCTAAATCTATGCCAATCCGGTCGTTGCACCCGTTGCCGCAGAGCCAAAAAGGAACGCAGCGAGTTCGCGAGCACCGTAACTTCAATGTTTCCAAGATTTTGCCTCTAACTACCTTTAGAACCATAGATCTAGCGGGAGGAAAAATTCCCGATCATTTGTTTTCTATATTTTGCGCGAAAACGAGAGTTTTTTTTGAAGGTTTCTCTGCGCCAGAATTTGTGCAATACCCAGGACTCACGATCACGATCAGTTCCAACGATCGACGTCAACGCAGAACGAACCCCGACACATCGGCGCATAGTCCAAGTGAGCGCGGGTCGGGGCTTGATCTTCTGCGTTAGGATTGACCATGGTCGTTGACCATAGTATGATTTGAAGTAGTAGGCCCCATGGAAGAAATTGCCATCTCGAAGTTCAAAGCGACTTGTCTCGCCGTCCTCGAAAGAGTGCGCAAGACGGGGAGACCAGTGCTCGTCACCCGCTTCGGAGAGCCGGTCGCCCAACTCATTCCTCCCTCCGCCAGGGAACAGCCGAAGCGGGAACTCGGCAAGCTGCGCGGCACCGCGCGCATCACGGGAGACATCGTTTCTCCTGCCACTGACGAAGACGATTAGGAAGTCCTGCGTTCATGAGACTCCTGCTCGACACGCACATCTGGCTTTGGAGCGTGCTCGAACCGGAACGGCTCTCCCGGCGAGTCACGAAGGAAATTCAGGACGCGAGCAACGAGCTATGGCTTTCACCGATCAGCGTCTGGGAGTTGATCGTGCTATGGCAGAAGCGACGCATCCTGCCGGACGACGACATTGAGTCCTGGGTTCCCGAGGCGTTACGCTCTCTGCCATTACAAGAAGCGCCTGTCACCTACGAAGTGGCGCGGGAAACTGGACGTCTGCGGCTTGCTCATCGCGACCCGGCCGACCGCTTTCTGCTTGCTACCGCCAAAGTATTTGAACTCACCCTGGTCACCGCCGACGTACATCTGCTGAAGGCGCGCGATGCTTCCATCCTGGCCAACCGTTAAGCTGCAATTTGTTTCAGCTTGACGCGAAGCCCTAACCAGATCAAACTTATCGAACCGCAATGGAGATGCCCGAATAGAGGGCATCCGGACTTCTTAGTATTTCTACCCACGGATCGACGAGGAACTAGATCAACGAGGAATTAGATCGAAGAGGAATTATGAACTCGAAAAGCGTGCTCGTAGCCGCGATTGTGTTGGCGTTCTTCAGCCTGAGTGTCCCGAGTCATCTGTCGGCGCAGAAGGCCGTGCAGAGCCACATGGTAGTGGTTGACGACAGCTATCATGACACGTCGTTGCCGGCGCGGGAGTATTCGATGGAAGTTCCGCAGGGGCGCGCTCCACGCGAAGTTGAGCACCCGCGGCCTCGCCGAATTCTTGCTGGGGCCGCCGTCCCGGTCGCAGATCTTGCGGAGCAGAGCTATGTCGCGCCGCCGGTCTCGGCCACCATTGGGCTCAACTTCGAGGGGATCCCGAATTCGGCTAACGGCAAGGCTTTGGAAGGAATTCCTTCCGATGACAATCTCGCGGTCGGCGCTACGCAAGTGGTCGAAACTATTAACACAGCGTGGCAGGTCTACGACAAGGCGACGGGGAAGTCGGTATTCGGTCCGCAGCAGATCAGCGCTCTGTTCACTGGCGTTCCGGGATTGTGCGGACAGGGGCAAACCTTTTTCTGGACTGACCCCGTTGTGCTCTACGACCAGATGGCCAATCGCTGGATCATCAGCCAGATTGCGGCCGACAGCAGCTTCGAGACCGGGAACGAATGCATTGCCGTCTCCGAAAGTTCGGACGCAGGTGGCAAATACCATCGCTACATTTTCAAGTTCGGAAATAACGTGTTGAACGACTATGACAAGCTGAGCGTGTGGCCGGACGCGTACTACGCCAACTACAATCTGTTCGGGCCGCAGAATTTCATAGCGGACGACGCTTGCGCCTATGATCGCGCCGCCATGCTGACCGGGGCAAAAGCAAAAGCTGTCTGTTTCCAGAGTCCGAATGAGTTTTCTTTTCTGTCCTCGAATGCGGATGGCGCCACGCCTCCTCCAGCGGGCGAGCCCAGCTTTTTTGTCGATCTCTTCAGTTCGACCTCTCTTCACCTGTATCGCTTTCATGTGGACTTCACCAACCCTGCCAAGTCGAAGTTCACGGGGCCAATCACGATTCCAGTGAAGGCTTACACCATGGCCTGCGGAGGAGGAGTTTGTATTCCACAGCCGGAAACAAAACAGCAACTGGATTCCCTCGGCGATCGGCTGATGTTCCGATTGGCCTATCGGAACCTTGGCGACCACGAATCCCTGCTCGTAAGCCATTCAGTGATGACCAGCAAGGCGGCGTCCGGCGAGCGCTGGTATGAAATCCGCGATCCCAACGGTACTCCCAAGGTCTATCAACAGGGCACGTTCACTCACGGCGGTAATTCGCTCTGGATGGGAAGCCTCGACATGGATAAAGAAGGCGACATCGCATTCGGCTATAGCGAATCGAACGCCAGCACTTTGCATCCGTCTCTGGCTTTCGCCGGACGAGTGCCCACTGATCCTCTGAATACCATGGAAAGCCCGGCCACGATCTTTATTGCGAAAGGATCTGCAACTGACGAGAATCGCTGGGGAGATTACAGCAGCATGGTGATCGATCCCGTGGACGACTGCACCTTCTGGTACATAAATCAGTACATTCCAAAAACTGCTGCTAACAACTCCATTACATTTCACACTCGAGTGGCATCGCTCAAGTTTCCTACCTGCCAGTAAAAGCAAACCGAGGAGCGGGTGATGCCGCTCCTCGGTGGTTTGTGCGATGGGTGGTTGGTTGACTAGTTGGTGCGTCGAGTTTCAGCGCCGTTGGACGCGCTGTGATCATCGTTCTCCGGTTGCATCACGATACCGTCAAACGGTGTGGCTGCCATCAAGCGACCTTGCACCACGCTGATGTTGCGCAAGGGGTAGCCGGTGTCCGGGCCGCGGGTCCAGCTACGGCCGTTATCCTGACTCTCAAAGACCACGCCGGTTTCCGTGCTGGTCGCCAGCAGGCGCTTGTTGTTCTGGTCGTAGCTGATGGAGCTGATGTTCTTGTCCGGGAGACCATTCTGCATGTGCTCCCATCCGGCTCCGGCGTTCGGGCTGCGGAAAGCGCCTTCACGCGAAGCGAACATAATCTGCCCATCCGAAATGGTGACGCCACGAATGCTGCTGATGGAAGCAGACAAGCTGGAGTCTTGCCAGGTCGAGCCGTTGTCTTTCGAAACCAGGACGTCGCTGCGAGTGGCGAGGGCGATCAGGCTGCCATCGGATCGGACGGAGACGAAATCCTGTTTGCCCATGACCGCGCCGCCGTTCCAGCTTTTACCCTGGTTGGAACTGGTGAACAGTCCCGCGGAGGTTGCGGCCATCCACATGGTGGGCGTGATCTCGACATCGTTCACGCGCGCAGTTAGCACGGAGTGAACTTCAGGCTTGGTTCTTGCGGAACGTGAGGAAGCCCGCTCGACGATATCGTTGATCGGACTCCACTCGGTGGCATGGTGAGCCAGCATGAACATGCCGCGATTGGTGCCCGCCACGAGCTCGCCATTGCTGGCCTGCTTGAGAGTGAACACATCGCGTCCGTCGAGGCCTTTGCTGTTCTGAATCCAGCGCTGTCCGGCATCGTGGGAAACGAATACTCCGCCTAACTCGCGGTCGTTGACCACGCTCACGTACATGGTATTGGAATCGGTCTTGTCCGCGAGGATGGAAGTTACGTAGCGGTGCGTGTAGCCATGGTTAGTGGTAAGGAAAGAATGGGCCCCGTCAGTGCTAGCCAGGACGCCTGCACGATCGGTAGCCAGCATGACGCGCATCGAGTCGCGCGGATCGACCATCACATCGTTAACCACGACGTCTGAATCGGTCACGCGGTTCCAGGTTTTGCCGGCATCAATTGTTTTCCAGAGACCTTCCGTGGTTCCAGCGTAAACAATCGCGGCATTGGTCGGATCCTGTTTCAACACGCGGGTACGTCGCGCGGAGAACGGGATGCCTTGAATCTTCTGGAAGGATTCGCCCGCGCTCTGGCTCTTGTAAATGCCGGAGCAGGCGCTAGCAAATACGACTGAAGGATTGGTCGAATCGACAATGATCGAGAAAACGTCAGAGTCCTCAATCATGCCTTTGCTGATGTGGTGCCAGTTGGCGCCGCCGTCGTCGGTCTTCCAGGCCAGATGCCAGGTGCCGGCATAGATCGCATTTGGATCCTTGGGATCGATGGCGATGGATTCAATGCTGTGAATGTCGGAATTGCTGGCGGAAATCTTCTGCCAGCTCTTGCCGCCATCTGTGCTGCGGAAGACACCATCGACTGCGCCGGCAACCAGAGTTTTTGTGTCGGAAGCAGAAATGGCCAGGGCACGGATCGATTTGCCGTGCATGGCTGGAGTGGTTTGCCAAGTGGCTCCGCTATCGTCGGAGCGGAACAAGTCGCCGGCCTGCTGAGTTTCGACGCTCCATGCGGCGGCGAACATTTTGTTCGGGCTCTGCGGATCGATGGCGAGGTGGTCGATGACGTAGTCATCGCCGCTGCCCAGGTGAGCAAATCTCGCCCAGTTCTTGCCACCATCGGTCGAAGAGAAAAGAGTTCCCGTGCTGGTGCCCAGGAAAATGTGATCCGGATTCTGCGGATCGTAGGCCAGGCTGCGAACGTCGCCCCCGTCTGGTCCCAATGCAGTCCACTGTCCGGCCCATGCGGCGCTGGCACAACACAGCGCAAGTAGAACAAATAGCAGCGCTTTGCTGCTCAGAAACTGCTTTGATGCGGAAATCATATAGCGGTTCGCCCCCAACGGAAGAAAATCCGTTCGCGGCAAGATTGACAGGGTAACCGGAGGCGAGCAAGTTACCGAAGGAGATGGAACAGTTGGTGTTTAGCTGTCGACCCAAGGTGCGGTCGCAAACCAGGGCTGTGGTTTGTAGAGACGTAGCTAGCTTCGTCCCCACAGAATGAACTGCATACGCGCAAGAAAAAGGCCGGTCGAGCATTGCGCTCGACCGGCCTTTGTTCGACGGGCTTAGCCCTGGCTTGGCTTATTGCTGAGCCGCGGGCTTTGCCTTCCTTTTGGGTGCGGCGTGGGGATGATCCGGAACTGCTTTTACGACCGATTCATCCACGGGTTGGGTACCAGCTTCGGAGAACGTAGCTCCGGCGGGCACGATCCAGTATTCCGCAGTCTTTGTGCCAGCGCTACCAGTGCGGCACTCGATGCGGTTGGGATCAATTCCCAGCTTGGCTTCGCCGCTGGTGAGATAGGCCTTCGAATTGACAGCACGTTCCGCCGCCAGATTCGGACGCTTCTCAGTCGGTTCAGCGTTGCCGACGACGACCAGTTTATTGTCTGCGTTCTGCTGCAGGTTCTTGGCCACGTCGTCCAGTTTGCCTTTGCACTCGTTGTCCACGCGCCATGGCTTCTTGATCTTAGCCATGTTCTCGAAGTCGCAATCCGTGAGCTTGCTGGCTTGCGGCGGCGGCGGTGGCGGATTTTCAACCGTCACCTGCGTGGAAGCTGGTGTGCTTAGCCCACGCGAATCCGTACAAGTCGCGCTCACGGTAACTGGACCAGGAGACGCGCCTGTGGTGTTCAGGGTTCCGGTGCTGCCGCTGCCGGAAACCGTACCGCTGGTGGCGGTCCAGTTACCTACTGTAACCGGAACGCTATCCGGACTGGTGCAGGTGCAAGTGATGGTGGAACTTCCACCCGCCTGCAACGAGCTTGGGCTCGCCGAGCAAGACATGGTCGGCGGATTCTTCGGCGGTTCCTTCACCGTGTAGTTCGCGGTGCAGGTCGCTTGTCCGCCATTCTTCATCTTGGGATCGGTGACCGTCGAGGTGACGGCATAAGTGCCGCCCGCAACTCCGTTGGTATCGATGCTGGCGGTATTGTTGTTGCCGGTAACTTTTCCACCAGTACCGCTCCAAGCGTAGTTCAAGGTGTGCTTGGGATTGAAGTTGGCGGTAGTGGCGGTAGCAGTGATGGGCTCGCCCTGCATGACTTCGCTAGGCTGCAGCGAGCAGGTTGCGCTCGGAGTCACTGCGGCAGGATAGCCAAAGTTGAATACGAGGCCGGTGCGCAGCCGTATTCCCTCGAGCGAGACTCGCCGGAGATCCGGGAATGCAGAAGACACCTCCGAAGAATAGTTCTGACGTCCCCACACGTAATCTGCCTCGAAGAGCCGCAGATAGAACAGATGAGTTATTTTCAGATCCATTCCGCCACCAAGAATAGCTCCGATGCCATTCCCATTGGGCAGGCCGTTTATGCCGAGGCGGTTGTAGCTCAGCAGGGTATGCAAGAAGTAGTTGGCGTCCTGGGTTCGTGCGATTAACTTGGGACCGACCGAAATCGTCATCTCGTAGTCGTCCCAGTTATGTCCAAAGTCGCCTTCCAGTCCGAAATACTTTTGGAAGTTGTAAGTGTAGGCAGCGCCAAAGCCCGCAGGCATATCTGGAACTTTCATGCCAGTTGGAGCGTTGAAATTGCCGAACGGAGTAGGAACCGTACCACCGGGGTGCAGCCACTGATAGCCGATGAAGACTTCGTCTTTCGGGGTTTCCACGTCCTGCGCCAGGGTGACGGCCGAGAGCAGAACCACGGTTAACATCAGCAACAAACTACAACACAGTACACGCATACTTCTTAACCTGGGATGAAACGACATATCGTCCTCCGAAACTTATTTGATCAGCTTTGTATATCCATGCACGTACAAGATTGGGAATCCACTGCATGGGAACCGTTAGAACCGTCGCTATTTCTTAAAGTCTTGTAGTGCAGGCTTTCATATTCTTAACAAGAATTTCAGAGCCAACATTCTACTTGAAGGTCGTTCCCAGAGTCCAGCGGCTAAGTCGATAACCGCGTCTTGATTTGAGACTTAGGAGTTTTCCCGGTGGGGTGGGCAACAAGGTTGACGCTAGGCTAGACGGGCACGGGCGTGCCGTCCACGATCTCGCGAACGATCTGCTCGGCCTGCTCCGACTTTTTCAGGGTTGAAGAATAAAGTCCGTTCACCACGACCCGATGGGCAAAGACGGGCACAACCAGCGGCTTGATATCCTCGGGAGTGCAGAAAGTACGGCCGTCGAGAAATGCCATGGCTTGCGCGGCGCGATAGAGCATTTGCGAGCCCCGGGGCGAGACTCCCAGCGAAAACTGTTCGGATTCGCGCGTTTTCTTGACGATGCTGAGGGCATAGCTGACCAGCGATTCATCCACACGGACCTGCGTAACCGCCTGCTGCATTTCGAGCACGTCGGCGCCAGTGAGCACGGGCTTCATTACCTCCAGCTGCGTGACGCCTGCTTCGGAGCGTAGAATCTCGCGCTCGGCGCTGCTGTCGGGATAGCCCATCCTTACGCGCATGAGAAAACGATCGAGCTGCGATTCGGGCAAAGGATACGTGCCATGGTGTTCGACAGGATTTTGCGTGGCGATGACCATGAATGGCTGCGGCAGCGGATACGAATGCGCGTCCACGGTGACCTGACTCTCGTTCATGGCTTCGAGCAGCGCGGATTGTGTTTTGGGCGTGGTGCGATTGATTTCGTCGGCCAGCAGCACGTTGGTAAAGACTGGGCCACGCTTGAATTCGAACTGTTGCTCGACCGCGGAGTAGATCGAAATCCCCAGCACGTCCGACGGAAGCATGTCGCTGGTGAACTGCACCCGCTGGAAGGTACAGTCGAGAGCCCGCGCCAGAGCCTGTCCCAGAGTAGTTTTTCCGACGCCGGGGACGCCTTCGATGAGCAAGTGTCCGCGAGCAATCAGCGAGACGACGGCCAGACGGAGAATGTCATCCTTGCCTCGAATCACTTTGCGAAGGGCGTTTTCCAGTCGCGCCGCACGATGCGAAACGGCGATGGCGGTTTCAGGAGACATTATTGGAATTCTACTATGCGGCTGGATTGGTTTAAGAGTTACGGAGGTTACGGTAAGCATTCAGCACTCAGCAATCACCACTCAGCATCCAGTCCATTAAGCGACAGGTGGGTTTGCTGATTGCTGAATGCTGACGGCTGATTGCTCACTGCGTAAACTCTGCTGGCCTTCCCGTCAATCGCTCGATGCGCTTTGCGATTGGGGGATGGGTGGAGAACAGGCTGCCGAAGTTCATCCCTAGGAATGGTTGAATAATAAATAGGTGCGCGGTCGAGGGTGTGGCCTGTAATGGCAGACGGCGCGAGTAGGCGTCAAGTTTTCCGAGGGCGCTGGCGAGGGCATACGGATTGCCGGTGAAATGCGCTCCCGTGGCATCCGCCTGATATTCGCGCGAGCGCGACACAGCGAGCTGAATTAATGACGCGGCAATGGGTGCGAGGATCAGCATCAAGAGCGCGCCGAATCCGCCACCTCGGTTTTCATCACGATCTCCTCCCATGCCGCCGAAAATCATGGCGAAGCGACCCATGCTGGCCAGCATGGTAACGGCTCCGGCGACGGTCGCGGCGACTGAACTAATAAGGATGTCGCGGTTGTTCACGTGTCCCAATTCATGCGCCAGGACACCTTCCAGTTCTTCATCGTTGAGCAGGTTGAGAATGCCCTGAGTCACAGCCACCGAGGCGTGTTGCGGGTTGCGTCCTGTAGCGAAGGCGTTGGGGGATTCGTTGGGAATTACGTAAATCTTGGGCATGGGGATGCCGATTTTCTGCGTTAGCCGTTCGACGGCGGCGTAGGCGCGGGGCAATTCCTCGCGCGTGACGGGCTGGGCACGATACATCGCCAGCGCGATCTTGTCGGAATAGAAATACGAAACAAAGTTCATGACCGCGGCGAAGGCCAGCGCCAGCAACATACCGTTCTGTCCGCCAAAGGCCCGGCCGATGAACATCAGCAGCAACGTGAGCAGCGTCAGCAAGAACGCGGTTTTAAATGTGTTTCCCATAGAAGTCCCACCCCATTAGATGGTACGCCGGATCTAGGGATTCAGACTCGGGACAGGGAGGGAATACAAGCTATGCAAAGCGAGCGGGCGAGGACGCACGTTTCTCCATATAGTGTTAGCTGACTTTCACTGCGCCTCGCTTTACGGCGCGTTCCAGTGTCTGGTCAAGCGCGGCTTTGGCTTTCTCGTATTCCTGCTGCGAGATTCGGCCTTGCTTGTGTTCGACTTCGAGTTGGAACATCTCTTCTTTCAGAGCTTCGAGCAACAATGCGGAGCGGTCTGCGGGTTTGGGTTTCGGGGCAGGGGGAATGCCCAGTTCCGCGTCCGTTGGACCGAAATCGGTGATGGTGGCGGATTTCGAGCGGGTAGCAATGTAGACCGCGCCCGCAGCCAGCACAATCCCAAAGCCTCCAAGAATGTACCAGCGATATTTTTCGAGCGGATCCGGGGCGTCGATGGGTGGGCCAAGTCCGCCTCCGGGCCGGGAGTCGCGTCCAGCGACTGCGCCGCCGGTTTGGGCGCCGCTCGTTTGAGCTCCGCCGACGGGATTGCCGGCACTTTTAGTTTCCTCTGGCTCATCCGACATTACGCCGGTGCCGGAGATTTTGAAGGCAAGAGGCTGGCCAGCCTTGGTATTGGAAGCCACTTGAACGACTGCATCCGCCTGCCGCGGATCTTGCATCGACTGAAAGGTTGTGCCCGGAGCGGGAGCGAATTCCATAGACTTGGGCAGCACTACGACAAAGTGCTGAGCCCCGTACAGAGTCTTGGGATCGAACGTGGCTTCTCCGCTGTATGGCAGGTGATAGCTGACCTGGAACTGGGTTTCTCCCGGACGCAGAGGGAACACGAAAGCGTAGCGGTTCTTTTGCTTCTGCGGCACTGGAGCCGAGTTAATGGGTTGGCCTCCGGCGGTCATCGCCATGCTTTGGTCAACCTGGGCGCCGTCGGGAAGATAGAATTCGAAGCTCTGATCGCTCATCTGGGTGCGCGGCGGATCAGAAGTATTATTCACGGCGAAAAGGCTGATGCCTTGTAATTCACTGCCCTGCGCTTGAAACCGCATCACGTCGGCAGTTACGCTGATTCCGTCGACCTGCTTGGCGACATCGTAGACTTGCACGTCAACCGAAGTCGTTCCCGGCGGAGCCATGCGGTGATAAGTCACGCCCTGATGGATGACGCGGACCAAGTGGGGACTCGTCGCATCGTCGAGCTTCACGTTGAAGTTGCCCTTGGCGTCGGTTTGGGTGCGACCAGACTCTTGCATCCCCTGGCCTAAACTGAGGAGCACGACGTCGTCGCCAGCCGCGGGCTTTTTGGTGGTGCCGTTTGTCACTTTACCGGTCAGAGTTTGGGCTGAGGCGGGGACGAGAAGAAGCATCCATAACAACACGAGAAAAAGTCCCCACTTCTCGCAAAGTGTGCGGGAAATGCGGCACCCGGTTTCTTGCTTGCCAAGTCTCAAACTCTGGCTCCTTTTCGGGGGCGGAGTGACGCACTGGCGGCGGCTTCTTCCAGGCGCGCGATCTCGGACAGAACCGCAGCTGCTTCTTCTTCGAGAGATGTCTTCATTGTCTGATAGTCAGAATCTGGAAACTTGCCGGCTTTGAATTCGAAGTTCAGGTCGCGAAGGTTTTCGTAGATCGCTTCCTTACGCTCGCGTAAATAGATGACGCGAGTTTTTTCTGGACCCATGTATAGCTTGCCCGGCAGATAAAAGACGTAAACCAACACTCCGATCGTTATCAGGATACAGGTCAGAAGTTCGATGCTCATATTTCGGTATCCTTCCGGGCTTGATCGCGGAAATGGTCAAGCTCCGCGCCGTGGACGGCGGCAACCGCGCCAACGGGCAGCACTAGAGGACGCGATTTCCAGACGCGGACAATTGCTGTAACCGTGACCAGCCCCAGCACCAAGACCAGATATGGCATGATCCAAGCCACCCGATTGAAGCCGGTTTTGGTGGGCGCAGCCATCACCGTCGTTCCGTATTTCTGGACAAATCCCTGCAGGGTCAGATCGTCGTTGTCCCCGCGGTCGACGGCGGCTACCAGTTCAGCGCGCATCCGCTCCGAGTAGGCACAGCCGACATGATTGCATTCGAGCAGGATCTGGTTGCATCCGCAGACGCACATCATGCGATGGCCGAGATCGTTGACGCGGGCCGATTCGTCGCCGGCGCCGAGAAGGGTGAGGAGGGTTATTGTCAGGAGCGCCAGTTTAGCGCTGCGACTCAGTAAAAAAGTTGTCATCCTGAGCGAAGGAGGCGTTCGCGAAGCGAGCGTCGCCGCAGTCGAAGGACCCCGGCGTCGCAGATGCAACCAAGGCTGTGACAGGGAATTCTTCCAACAAAGTCCTGCGAATGTTCTGGCCGGAATGCCTTTCGGCTTTCTCGTGACACAATCCTCCGCGGAGTCCTTCGACTCCGCAGAATCTCCGCTTCGCGAAGAATCTGCTGCGCTCAGGATGACCGGCCTGGCGGATGGCAAATGCGGAATCCGCATCAGTCGCCTGCTCCCACCGGTTCGGCACGCATTCGTGCCGGGGCTGTGACACGCACTGGTACTGAGTTGGGGATCAAGGCTACAACCGTGCCGGCAATAATGATCCAGACGCCAATCCAAATCCACATGACTAAAGGATTCAAGTGCACCTTGATGATTGGCTTTCCTGTCTCCGGATTCTGCCCCTCGTATACGACGTACAGATCCTCTTGCGGAGTTGAGCGATTGGCGACCATGGTAGAAGTCTGCTGGCTCGCTTTGTAGAAACGGCGCTCGGGGTTGAGCGTGGCAATTTGTTTTCCGCCCTTGAAGACATTCATGACCGCCCACTCGCTGCCGTAATTCGGATTGTCATCCTGCGTGTAGGACTGGCAGACCAGGGTGTAAGCGCCGATGGTCATCTTGTCGCCGAAACCCATCTCCTGCTCTTTATCCTGATTGAAGACCGAGCCGGCGAAGCCGATCATGATCACGATCACGCCGAAGTGAACGATGTATCCGCCGTAGCGGCGCGTGTTGCGATGCGCAAGCTGCACCATCGAGGCAAAAAGATTCTGGCCAGTATGACGGCCAATCACACGGCCTCCGCGAACGAACTCAGAGATGACCGTGAGCGCCACGAGCACGGACAGCATGATGGTCATCAGCGCGTAGAAGTAGGAAGCGTCCGTCCACGGCTTCATGCCGAGCGCGACTAACAGCACGCCCGTAAGGAGTGCGCCGATGGCCGGCCACATGAAGTTGCGTTTCAAGCTCTCGACTGATGTTCTACGCCACGCGAGCAACGGGCCCACTGCGGTCAGCAGAAGAAGCAGCAAAGCTACCGGAATGTTTACACGATTGAAAAATGGGGGTCCGACGGTAACCTTGGTTCCCTGGACCCACTCGGAGAGCACCGGAAAAAGCGTTCCCCAAAGAACGGTGAAACAGGCGACCAGCAGCAAAAGATTGTTGAACAGGAAACTGGATTCGCGCGAGATCAGCGATTCCAGTTTGTGCTCAGTGCGTAAGTGCGAGCGGTTTTTTATATAAAAGAAGAGGCAGGTCAGGAAAATGATCGCGAGAAACGCAACGAACCAATCGCCGATCGAGGACTGCGCGAAGGCATGCACCGAACTGACCACCCCGCTGCGCGTCAGGAATGTGCCGAAGATCGACAGCATGAAGGTGGAAAAAATCAGCCACATGTTCCAGGTCTTCAGCATGCCGCGTTTTTCCTGCATCATTACGGAGTGCAGAAATGCGGTGCCGGTGAGCCATGGCATTAGTGAGGCGTTCTCGACCGGATCCCATCCCCAATAGCCGCCCCATCCCAGTACTGAGTAGGCCCAGTGCGCCCCGAGAAAGACTCCGCAGGTTAGAAATCCCCATGTCACCATGGTCCAGCGGCGTGTGATCTGTATCCACTTCTCGCCCGGGTAGCGCATGATCAACGCGGCCAGCGCGAACGCAAATGGAATCGTGAATCCGACGTAGCCGAGGTAGAGCATCGGCGGATGGATCACCATCTCGGGATATTGGAGTAGAGGGTTGAGCCCATTGCCGTCGGCGGGCAATGCGCCTTGCATCACGCCGAAAGGATTCGCGGCGAAGTTCAGCAGCAATAAGAAGAAGACCTGAACGGCGGCGATGATGACTGAGGCGTGGGCAAAGAGGCGGACATCTGTTTTATAGCGCAGCCTGAGAACCAGGCCATACGCCGAGAGCAGCAGCGCCCAGAACAGCAGCGATCCTTCTTGTCCTGACCACAGCGTGGCGAATTTGTATGGTGCGGGCAGGTCGCGATTGCTGTGATGAAAAATGTAGGCGATGGAAAAGTCATTCTGAAAGGCTGCGACCACCAGCACAACGGCCGCAAGAAAGACGATTGCAAAGCTGGCAACGCCGGCGCGGCGCGCGGTTTCACCCAGCCGTTCAGATCCAGGTCCCTTGATGATGAGTGCCAGCAGACCTGCCAGGAAGGAGTAGGTGCACAGCGCCAGCGCGAGGAGAAGCGCAAAACTACCTATTTGCGACATGGGGGGGACCTAGGGTTGTATTTTTTCAGAAACTATCCCCAGAAGCAACCACGAAGGCTGGGCCAGCAGAATAGTTCGTGCCTTCTGCATTATGTTTGTGTGCAGCTTCGCTCGCTGCCCGGACGTGCGTCCGGGCCTACGAGGGCATCGCGACTGGCGGAACTTTACGCCTAGGCGGACTGTTGATGACTTTTGGTGTCGAGAATTTCGCGTTCGGCTGTGAGCCAGTCCTCATTCTCGTTGCCAGGAGTGCTTCCGCGCTCCAGGTACAGTTGGTAGGCGCGCTCGCGGATTTTCACTTCCAAATCGGCTGGGGAATTGTTTGCCGGTGAGGTCTTCCGGACCAGGGTTACAGAGCCGGCTTCGGGCATGGTGATGACTTGATTGTTGGTCGCCTTCGTGGTGCGGGGAGTCTTTGCTTTGGCCATGATTGGTACTCCTTTGGGACTTCTAAGTCCATGAATTAGAAAAGCTTATAATTGGGCGCGTTTCCGCGCGCCTAGTTAGGCCCACAAATAGTGAGTATGTAGTAATCATAAACCGAGAGACTGTGGATTTGGAAGAAAGCTGGAAAGAATTAATCTCTGTGAAACATTGATTTTGTCGATAACGATCAGTAGAAATCGTGCGAACTGGTTTCGGCGCGGGTGATGGAAAGCGGCGACACGCGCTCGGCTTTTACGGAGATGACATTGTCTTGATTCTGCAGGATTCCTTCCACCATGAGGAACTGCGCGGAACTTAACAGCAGCCGGTTTTTCTGAAACAGATCGGGCATGACGATGGCATTGGCCACGCCGGTCTCGTCTTCAATGCTGAGGAAAACGAAACCCTTGGCAGTACCCGGACGCTGGCGGCAAATGACGCATCCTCCAATGCGGAGATGTTGTCCGTCGGGAATGCGGCTGAGGTCGCTGGCTTTGTGGATGCCCATCGCTTCCATTCGTGCACGGTGGTAAGCCATTGGGTGCGGGCCGACAGTCATGCCGGTGCCGCGGAAGTCTGCGACCAGGCGTTCTTCCGGATTCATGGGGTGTAGCGGGGAGTTGGTATCGGGCTCGGGGAGTTCGTCGAGCAACGGGCCGGAATTACGGACGGCGCGTTCGACTTGCCAGAGGGCATCGCGGCGATGAAGAGCAAGTTCACCACGCAGACACCCTTCGACTTCGCTCAGGGCAGGCTCCGACACCGAGGTATCTGGAGGTTTGACACTTATTGAGATATTTTTCTTATTACGTTTATCGGTTTTCTCCGTGCCTCCGTGTCTCCGGGGTGAATTTGAATTCCCGACTGAATTCAGCGCTCCAATTTCTGCCAGCGTGTTCAATTCATCTTTGCGCAACTCGGGCACGCGATGGACCAGATCGCGAATAGAAACGAATGGAGCGATAGCGCGTTGCAGGACTATTGCCTGGCCAGCGTCTTCACGCAATCCTCGGGCGTAGCGGAGACCGAGACGTAAGGCGGTTGAACTGGTTGATTGCTGATTGCTGAGTGCTGACCGCTCCAACGTACACTGCCATTCTGACTTCGTCACATCGATCGGCAACACTTTCAGGCCGTGCCGTTGCGCATCTTTGACGAGCGTGGCCGGCCGATAAAATCCCATCGGCTGGTTGTTGAGCAGGGCAGCAGTGAATGCGGCGAGATAATGACATTTCAGATAGGCGCTGGCGTAGGCGATGAGCGCAAAACTGGCAGCGTGAGACTCGGGGAATCCATAAAGAGCGAACGAAGAAATCGAAAGAACGATCTGCTCCTGCGCCTCGCGCGAGATGCCATTGCTTTCCATGCCGCTGCGCAGCCTGGCCTCAATATCTTTCATGCGAGCCTGCGAGCGCTTGAATCCCATGGCGCGACGCAGTTCTTCGGCCTCGCCTCCGGTGAAATTGGCTGCGACCATCGCAATGCGCAGCAATTGTTCCTGAAATAAAGGCACGCCCAGAGTGCGGGCCAGCACAGGTTCGAGCGACGGATGCAAATGGTTGACGGGTTCGCGGCCCATGCGGCGGCGCAAATACGGGTTCACCATCTGCCCCACGATTGGTCCGGGGCGAATGATGGCGACTTGCACGACGATGTCGTAAAAATATTTTGGCTGCAGGCGCGGCAGGCATGACATCTGCGCCCGGCTCTCGATCTGAAACATGCCAATGGTGTCAGCCTTCTGCAGGGTGGAATAGACTGCGGGATCGTCGGACGGAAGATGGGCAAGGTTTACTTCTTCGCCGTGATGGTCGTGGATAAGTTTTAGGGAATCTTCGAGCACGGCCATCATGCCTAAGCCGAGCAGGTCTACTTTAATGATGCCCAGGTCGGCGCAGTCTTCCTTGTCCCATTGCACGACGACGCGGCCTGGCATTGATGCAGGTTCGAGCGGAACGATGGAGTCGAGCTGTCCCTGACAAATCACCATGCCGCCGGAATGCTGGCCGAGGTGTCGTGGCAAATCCTGCACCGCAACGCACAGCTCGAAATATTTCCGCAGCCGGGGATGGTTTAAATCCAATCCGGCATCGCGGAAGCGGTGATCGAAGGTGTCGTTGTCGTCGCGATATTCCCAGGTGGAAACGGCGGCCGATACTTTATCGAGAGTTTCGGGATCGAAACCCAGAGCCTTGCCCATTTCGCGCGAAGCCATACGGCTGCGATACGTGATGACGTTGGCAGTCATGGCTGCGCCGCGCTCGCCGTAGCGTTTGTATAAATACTGAATCACACGCTCACGCTGATCGCCGCTGGGAAGATCGAGATCGATGTCGGGCCACTCGCCTCGTTCTTCAGAAAGAAAGCGCTCGAAAAGCAATTCCATGCTGACCGCATCAACTGCAGTGATGCCGAGCGAATAGCAGACCGCACTGTTGGCGGCAGAGCCGCGTCCCTGCACCAGGATGTTTTCTTCCCGGCAGAAGCGAACCAGATCCCAGACAATAAGGAAGTAGCCGGGGAGAGCGAGCTTCTCAATAAGTTTTAGCTCGCGTTCAATCTGGCAGCGGGCGCGGCTCTGCAGATCTGATGAAGCTCGGCCATAGCGCTGCTGAAACCCTTCCCGGGTGCGCTCCCGCAGGAACGACATCATAGTTTCGCCTTCAGGCACGGGGTACTTGGGGAATTCATATCCCAGATCTTTGAAAGTGAATGCGAGCCGGGAAGATAGTTCTACCGTGTTCGCAATCGCCTCAGGCAAATCGGCGAAGAGCGCTTGCATCTCTTGCGGCGATTTCAGATAGCGCTCGGAATTGCGCGCCAACAGGCGTCCGGCAGTGGCCAGCGTGCGTTTGTGACGAATGGCGGTGAACACGTCACAGAGTTCACGCTCCCGAGCTGTGGCATAACAAACGCCATTGGTCGCGAGTAAAGGAAGCTGGAGCGAGCGAGCAATTTCGATGGCGGCGTGATTGCGAGCCTCCTGCTCGCGGTGAAAATGCCGCTGCAGTTCTACGTAGATATTGTCTCGGCCGAAAATATTTGCCAACTGCTCGACGCAGTGTCGCGCTTCTTCTATGCCACCGTGAGCGAGGGTAGAAGCCAGCGGCCCGTTGTCGTCGCCGGTAAGGCAAATGAGTCCGGTGGCATGTTGTCGCAATTCTTCTTCGCATACTACGCCTTCACCTTTGGCCGACCGCAGCTTCATTTTCGTAATCAGGCGACAAAGGTTCTGATATCCAAGACGGGAAGAAACAAGAAGCGGAAGACGGAATTCACCACGGAGACACAGAGGCACGGAGGAATCTTTAGCTTTGTGATTCTTGTTCTTCTCCGTGTCTCTGTGTCTCTGTGGTGAAAACAGTTCGCATGTCACCTCCGCTCCGATGTGCGCCTTGATCCGCGCTTTCTTCGCTGCCATGTGGAAACGCGGAGAGCCATAAACACCGTCGCGATCGAGCAGCGCCATCGCCGGCATGTTCAGATTGGCGCAGGCCTCGACTAAGTTCTCGGGCAGGGAAGCACCTTCGAGAAAACTGAAAGCAGAGCGGGAGTGGAGTTCGATGTACATAAAAAGCACTTAGCATTCAGCACTCAGCACTAAGTAAAAGCAGTACGACGCATAGGTGTGGCTGACTGCTAAGTGCTGACTGCTGATCAGTCATATGTTCCTTCCAGAAACCATCGTCCGCCAAGCCGATCGCGGACCAGGCGATATAAAGCGATGTCAGATTCTCCCTGCACTGCGATATCCCATTCGTCGCGCGCCCAGCCTTCTTTTTCCCACCAGTCTCCAGAGGAGCGCCATGGTCCAGCGGCCCATAGAATTTCTCCCTGCATTGCTTTGTTCCTGGGACAGGTGATGTGCGCGAGCTTGCCGTCTTGAATGGCCACCGCAATGTCGACTGGGGGACGGAAGATGCGCAACGCAGTCACGAGATCACATTCACCACGGAGGCACGGAGACACGGAGGAATTCTTTTGAACAGAAAAATGAGAACTGTTCTTCTCTGTGCCGGAGCCTGCCCTGAGCGCAGTCGAAGGGTGTCTCTGTGGTGAAAACGGTTCGCTGGGAGCGAAGCGCTGCATGCGGAATCCCTGGGGACGATGCGTGTCCAGCAGTTCCAACGATCCCACTTTGTCTTCCCCGACGATGCTTGCAATCCTGGCCAGCGTGAGCTCAAGCTTTTCCGGTTCTGGGGCAGGCGGAAGAAATAGTCCATTCTGCGCCGCCCGGGGCCGCACTGGTTCTGCCGCCAGACGAATTTTGACGATGGGAGCGCCGGGAGGATGCGCCTTCAAATCAAGTTGCAGTAGTTTGAGGAAAGTCTTGGGGTCAAGCAATGGGACAGGAAGCCGGAGAGTGCGCTGGAAACTTTGCCGAGCTTGTGCTCGGCTTGGACGGGCGGGGACGCCCGTCTCTCCATTATTTGCTGAGGGATCTTCTGGCTGCCAGCCATTCTCCAGTTCCAAAGATAACCGCAATTCCTGCGTCGCCAATGCGCGCGCTTCCAGACGAGCACACAATTGCTCCAATAACCGGCCCAGCAGAAATGCCAACGGTTCCAGCAGCACCAGCGGATATTCCAACTCGACCACTTCCTCGAAGATTAACGGAGGCTCGACGGGAACCAAAGTGCGGGAAGTGGCGCCGCGTGCTAGTGCTTGTAAAAGGATTCCATCTTGCCCCAGACGTTCACTCAGTGCGACGTCGGGCAATGCCGCCAGATCGCGCAGCTTGCGAATTCCCCAGCGGCTGAAGGTTTCCAAAAGGTGCGCGGATTCCTGCGTCGAGTTTTCAAACAATACTTCTACCGGCAAGCTGCCCAGTTGTTCCGCTTCTTTGCCTTCCGGAATCACGGTCACGCCAGAAAACCCTCGAGCCGCCAGCGTGGCTGTCTCCGGATTGCCGGCTACGGAGACGTTGCTTTCGAGTCCAAGATCAGAAGCGCGTCGTGCCAAAGCGCGCGCAATTTTGGGTAGGGGACCGAAAAGCGGCTGCAGTCCGGCAAGATCCAACACGATTGTGTCGCAACCCACGGCTTCCACCCGCGGCGAAAAAGATTGCGTACAATCCAACAGCACAGCATGGGCAGCGGCTTCTTGCGGCAGGGAACGGGCTCGCAATACCAAACCGGAGCAGGCTTCTATTTGCAGTTTGGTCATTCCTTGGCTCACCCCGGCGCGGCGCGCGTTTTCATTCACCGCAAAAACTTTTTGTAGCGGAGCTTTGCCTTCGAGCACAGCCAGAGACCGCGAGCGCAACTCCGGTTCAGCGCGCAATAGCGCCTCCACGGGGAAATCAGGAACGAAGATGCAGGCAAAATATTGACTCATTGATTCAATGACTCTATGAGTCAATCCTTTCATCCCACTTTCGTCGTGAACGTGGTCGTAACCGATCCCGCCGGTTTGCGTTCCAGCCGGGACCGCAAGAGTTCTCCTTGCACTTGAAGTCCATGCAGAAGCTGAGCGTGAGCCGGAGGAGTTTCTGCTGAGAGCTGAGAACTGACAGCTGACAAGCTCTTCCCAGAAACTTTCAGCAACAGCGAAGCACAGGTCTGGGCGCAAGGCGCTTGGCTGATGACGAACAATACCGTGGCCGTGTGCTCCACCGCACGTTGAAAACGAAACCAGGATGCCAACGGAATGCGCCGCGCCATCTTCACCGGAGTATTGCCAAGATCGATAATCACCAACCCAAAGCCGCCACTTCGCAAAAGCAAATCGGTAACCTGCAACGCCTGCTCGACCGGCTTTTCGATTTGCCGCCGGGCATTTTCATTCTTCTCTGTCTTCTCTATGGCTCTATGTCTTTGTGGTGAACGTACCTTTTGCTTGTTTCCCCCGCATCGCACCCACAGCAGTCTTTCAAAATTCACTCCCGCCGCTGCTGCCGAGTGGGGATTGAAAGCATCGCTGATGTCCACCAGTGCGCATACTTCCTGCCGCTGAGTCGCTGCCGCCAGGGCTGCCAACAATACACTGGTGCGGCCGGACGAGGCTGGTCCGCAAATCTCGGTCAAGCATCCGCGCGGAAGTCCGCCGGTAAGCGCATCAACCTCGCGGACACCGCTCGAAACCATCAGCGGAGTCGGCCGCACTTCCAATCGCGATGCGGGAGTCACTCCAGCAAGCTTGGGTATCGCCGACAAGCGTTCGAAAACCAGAGTGCCAGCAACGCCAACAAAGCGGCCCACGGCCGCGGTAGAAACAAGCGGTACAGACGACATGGAGACCTCAGGATTTCAGGGAACGTCAGGGCCGCGACCCGGCTCTGTGGCGGCTATTAATTTTCGCCTTTTGTTCGCTATGATTGTTATACTGCGAACGGGGGTTGTCAAGCATTTAAAAATTAATTTGCGCATAGAATTCAGAGCAGACGCGGCAGGAATCCAACTTCAAGAAAGCGAAGGTACTTCACGCTTGGGGTCACCAAGCGAATGCGAGTTAGCGCGATGCTTCTGCCCGCGGGCTTTGTTATAATCAGCCTCTACTCGATGGCGCTATCGTCTAGGGGTTAGGACGGAAGATTCTCAATCTTCAAACCCGGGTTCGATTCCCGGTAGCGCTACCAGATCTTCCATATTCAAGACCGACAATACTCCGGCGCCAAGCCGCCGGTGGGGCTCCGCTGATGCGGTGAATCCATCTGGTCATGTGGGCTTGGTCGGCAAAGCCCGTGTCGGCTGCGATCCCGCACAAGCAGTCAGAGCCTCGCGTGATGTGCAGCCACGCCGCACGGGCTCGCAATTCGGCGCGTAACACCGATGGCGTAATCCCGTAGGCTGCAGCGAATCCGCGAGAGACGGTTTCGCGTGCCAGGCCCTTTACTTCCGCCCACGTACCGATCTCGGTTGATGCATTCCGGGCCAGGTCCAACAGCAAAAGGTCCGGCCAGTCATTTTTTTGCCCCGGCGAGGGCAACTTGTTTTTCACCAGAGTGCGTTCCAGCAGCAGCGTTGCCTCGGTGACGTCCCTTTCGGCAGTTCGCGCCAGTTCATCGACACTGTCCAAGTGATAGAGCCCGCCAATTCCGCTGGTATCCGGCCAGTCGAGCCTTATCAGCTTAACCCCGGCAGATATCATCCGATTCGCATGACAATCCATCGTAGGATGAATCAGTACATCGCCCGCTGTGGCGTGTATGCGGCCACTGTAGCCCGATTCCTCGAAGCTGCCGGCCAGGACGACCGTCGCATACGCGCGCAAGTGGCGATGCCGCGGCAAGCTGAAGCTGCATGGCAAGGTTTCGATTCCAGGTGTGACGCGGCGAAAGTGCGGATTGTGGATCGGCGCAGACACGGTCAATCGTAAGGCGAAGACATCGCGACCGGCAAGGACAATTCGCCTCGCGCCGTTTCCGCCAAGTCAAATGGGTTCAAGACAGCGCCGGTCTCGTCATTCATTCTTGTTGGAACACGATTCAGGCATTTAAGGTTGCCCGGCGGAGGTAGCAGCCAATGGCCACAATAACCAGACGATCGTTCATAGAAATGGCGGTTGCGTTGGGTGCGACTGCCGCATGGGGACAGCCCACTGCGGCGCGGTCCAAGGTTGATTGGTACGAGCGCCGTGACTTCTATCCAGAAGGTGTTGCATCTGGAGATCCAGAAAGCGACAGCGTTCTGTTGTGGACGCGCCGTCCGCCGATCGATGGCAACGGAGTGGAGAAGTTGACGGTGGAGATCGCCGAGGACGAGTCCTTCCACCGCGTCGTAGGCACGGCCGAAGCGCGGATCTCTGAAGCCTCCGATTGGACCTGCCGCGTGCTGGCGGGCGGGTTGAAGCCCTCGAAAGTGTACTGGTACCGGTTTGCCGACTCGCACGGTAACGGAAGCCGCATCGGACGGACGATCACCGCGCCCACCGATGACGACACGAGAAGTGTGCGGTTTGTGTTCATCTCTTGCCAGAACGCAAACGATGGCGCGCAGAACGCTTACCGACGGATGATTTTTGAAGACCAACGTGCTGCGGAAGAAGACCGCCTCGGCTTCGTGCTCCACTTAGGGGATTTCATTTACGAAATCGTCTGGTACCCTGAGGACCGTCCGCAAGGAATGTACGATCGTCGACTACGCGACATCGTTCGTTACGAGCATGGCGAAAAAATCGGGGACTTTCACATTCCCACGGTCGTCGGCGACTATCGTGCTATCTATCGCAGCTACCTTCACGATCCCGACTTGCAGGATGCGCGCGCCCGTTGGCCATTTGTCTGCATGTGGGACAACCATGAGTTCAGTTGGATTGGCTGGCAGAGCATGCAGCAATTTGGAGGAGTGAATCGTCCGGCGCAGACGCGAAGGGTAGCGGCTAACCAGGCATTCTTTGAATACCAGCCTGCACGTTTGTACAAACCGAGCGGACCGTCGCTCGATCAGTTTGATCCGCCGCGAGTCGTCGATGCGCCAATTACTCATTTTGACGAGCACGGTCTCGGTCAGGAACCCAACAATCTGACCGCAATTCACAGCCTCAGGGGATATCGGACATTGCGCTGGGGCCGCAACATGGAACTGATCATCACTGACCAGCGCAGCTACCGCTCCGAGGATCCTACTTATCGAGCAGAGGCTAAGGCCTTCATGAGTGATGATTTCCCCGGATTCATGCCGCAGGAAGTGCTCGACATACTCGACGCCGGAAGCGCCTACAAAGACGGCCATCCACCGGCGACGATCAAGTACGGTGGCACAGAGATTGTGAATTTTCGCAAAGATCAGCCTCCAACTACTATTCTTGGAGCGGAACAGAAAGCATGGTTTCTGGAGCGTCTGCAGAAATCAAACGCCACATGGAAGATCTGGGGCGACACAGTGGCCACGCTCGACATGCGCGCCGACCCGCAGAATCTGCCCGCGGGTTTAACCTCTGCATGGCCCGGTGCGGGATACGCGGGATTTGACGCGAGCACTGGCGCCGGGGATCACAGCACTGCATATGTCGAGCGCGGAGAAATCTACGACTTCGTTCGCGACCAGGGAATTACAGGTTTCGCGACCGTGGCGGGCGACCGCCATAGTTTTTGGGCGGGCCTCGCAGCGAAAGGTCTTCCGCCAAAGACCTTCGAACCGGTTGGAATTGCTTTTGTAACCGGTTCGATCTCCGCGCCGGGAATCGTAGAAGCATTCGAACACGGCTTTCCCAAAGATCATCCGCTGCGACCTCTGTTCGTAGGCCAGGGACCGGGAGACTCGCGGCCTCAGCCAACCATGAATCTATTGCTGCGGCACGGTGTCCGGTCATCGCTGGAATATGTGAAGAGCGGAGACATCCAGAAAGCGCGCGCCTTGTCGAACCCCGATCTCTCGCCGCACCTTTCTTTTGTCGACATGGGAGGCCACGGTTACGCCGTGGTTCGCGTTACCAGCGATGCTTTGGAAGCTGAGTTTGTGTGTATCCCGAGGCCGATTGAGCGCAGCGACCGCGCTGATGGTGGTCCGCTGCTTTATCGCAGCAGACATCGGGCCCGTCTTTGGCGCAAAGGAGAAACGCCCAGGCTGGAGACGCAGATTGTTGAGGGCGATCCTAAATTCTCGATCTGAATGGCGGGGTACGGTCTGAGATCGGTTTTATCTATGCACCAGGAAATCAAACTCGTTTTACGCCAATCTTCATACGCGGTGCGCATGGCCCAACCGCGCGACTCCGACAGAATCGCAGAGTTGGCGGAACAACTTGGCTATCCGTGCACAGGGGAAGAAGTTCGCGGGCGGCTCAGCCAAATGCAGGACGCGAACCAATACGCCGTGTTTGTGGCAGAGCTTCCCACCGGCCAAATTGCGGGATGGATCGGGCTGTACGTCTTCCGGGCCGTCGAAATGGAAACTGTCGCAGAGATTAGTGGATTGATCGTCGACGAAAATGTCCGCTCTTGTGGGATCGGAAAGATGTTGCTCGATGCTGCAGAAGAATGGGCACAGCGAGTCGGATGTCGTGTTATCTCGGTGCGGTCGAACGTCAAGCGGGATCGCGCTCATCAGTTCTACACAAATAATGGATACGAGCACATCAAGACCCAGAAAGAGTTGCGGAAGGAACTCTGATACAGAGAATTGATGATGACCATACCTTCCTCAGCACCACCTTTGAGCGGGCGTGGGTACGAGTCTGAGGAAGCCGCAGCGGCCATCATTGAAGGAGATCTTGGCTCTGCGCGCTTGCGCAAGGAGTTGAACATCTTCGATGCGGTCGCGGTGGTTGTTGGCACCGTCATCGGGTCGGGAATTTTCCTCTTGCCCAGTTTCGTCGCCGCCCAACTGCACTCCCTTGGCGCGGTCTTGCTGGTATGGCTGGTGGGCGGGATCCTAAGCCTGTTTGGCGCATTATCGTTGGCTGAACTCGGCTCCGTTTATCCTGGGACAGGCGGCCTGTGCACTTACCTGCGCCACGTTTATGGCCCGCTGCCCGCCTTCCTCTATGCCTGGGCGCTGCTTCTTATGATTCATACTGGCAGCATCGCCGCGCTGGCTGTCGCTTTCGGCATTTACGTCGGTCAGGTTCTGCCTTTGAGCATAGTTGAGCAGAAGGTGTTAAGCGCGGGGCTGATTTTGACGCTCACTGTTGTGAGCTGTTTTGGGATTCGCGGCGGAAAGCTGGTCCAAAACTTCATCGCCGTTGCCAAAGTCAGCGGCCTGGCGGGAATCATCCTTTTACTTAGCGCCAAGGGTTCGCGCCCGATCCACTTTTTCGAAAGTTCAGGGAGCGCCCAGGGTCCAGCGTTTTCGGTTGCGGGATTTGGTGTTGCTCTGGTAGCAGTGCTGTGGGCCTATGAGGGCTGGCACGTCCTGTCGTTTGTTGCCGGAGAGATGAAAAAGCCCAAGCTGGATTTTCCGCGGAGTCTTTTTTACGGCAGCGCCATCGTTATGCTGATCTATCTGGCAGCCACCCTCGGCTACTACCACGTGCTGTCTGCAACAGAGATTCGAGGAAGTAACGCGGTGGCCGCTCTGGCAGTCGGGAAGCTTCTTGGCCCGATCGGCGCAAGTGTCATTTCCATTTTGATCGTGGTTTCGATTCTTGGCTCCATGAATGGATTGATACTCAGCGGACCTCGTGTCTCGTTTGCGATGGCGCGCGAGGGAATTTTTCCTGCCGTTTTCGGCCGATTGAGCGCTCGTTACCGCACACCCACAGCGGCATTGGTGGTTCAAGGCGTTTGGGCGGCCACACTGGCCGCTTCCGGCAGCTACCAGCAGCTTTTCACAGACGTCATTTTCACTGCATGGATTTTTTACGGGCTGGCAGTTGCGGGCGTTCTGGTGCTCCGGCGTTCTCAGCCGCACACGACACGTTCCTTTTCCGTTCCCGGATATCCATGGCTTTCGTTGCTCTTCTGCGTTGCGGCCGCGGGCGTGATTATTGGCACCCTGATTGCGCGACCAATAGGTGTATTGATCGGCATTGGGCTGGTTGGCACCGGTATTCCAGTCTATTTGTTTTGTATCAGGATGCAATCAGCGACTGTGGCAGAATGACCGGCTTTGCGCGACATACGAATTAAAGAGATGTATCCGAATGATTGGAACACTCTGCGTTGGAGCGATTCATCTTCCACATCCGGCATTGGAGATGCCACGGGCTTCTTGAGTTCTCGATTACACGGAGGTCGTAAAGAGCAAAAATGACCAGAAAATTCGCTCTCATCGCTGCCGCACTTCCCCTTTCTTGTTTGTTGTTCATGGTCGCGGACGCGAACCAGGACTCGCATAAGATCAATCTTCCGACGAGCAAAACCCTGACCGTTCCCGTTCCCGGTTTCATCGGCCGTACTAACAGTTACCCCGCGACCATCGCCCTAAGTCCCGACGGCCGGTACGCCGCCATTCTCAACCAGGGATACGGCACTCAGCAAAGCGAGGTGCGGCAGTCAATCGCGATTCTTGACCTCAGCAACAATCAGTTGCGCGACTTCCCAGACGACCGCCTGCGTGGCGACGAAAAATCGACTCTGCAAAGCTACTTTATTGGGCTCGCATTTTCCAGCGATGGCAAATATCTCTACGCATCGATGGCGTCGATTACCGAGAACGGCATCGCGGTTTACGGCTTTGCAGAAGGTCAAGTTACGCCCGAACGTTTCATCGGCATTCCTCCGCAGCGGCTTGCGGAGGGGAAGAAAGTGACTTTCGACGCGGGCAAGAGTCCGGCGGGAACTGCGCCACCTTATCCGGCTGGGCTGGCTGTCCTGACCTCAGCCCAAGGCGACCGTCTGCTGATAGCGAATAATCTCTCTGACAACGTCGTTCTGCTCGATGCCGCCTCCGGCCGGATTCTGCAGTCATTCGATGTCAGCGTCAGTAAATACGTCCCTGCGGCGTACCCATACACCGTTATCGCAAACAAAGCCGGAACCGAAGCATGGGTCAGTCTGTGGAATGCATCTGCGGTGGCCGAATTGGATCTGACAAAAAATAGAGTCAGGCGCCGGATTGAACTTTGGCGCCCTTCTGATCCAGTTGCGTCTGGTACTCATCCCACAGCCATGCTTCTGAATCGTAGTGAGGACATACTCTACGTCGCCATGGCGAATGCATCGACAACCGAGACTGACGGTATCGCCGCCGTGGGGTTGAAGAAGAGGGGTCTCCCGCTACGCACCTACCGCGTGAGTAGCGAGAATGCGCCCGGTACCGCTCCGATCGCGCTCGCTCTTTCTCCCGATGAAACGCATCTTTATGCAGCGGTTGCGTCGCTGAATGCTGTCGCGGTATTCGAAACCAAACCGAACGCGCAGCCGTCAGAATCGAACGGCGTGCAGACGCCCATCGGCTTCATTCCTACCGAGTGGTATCCCAGTGCGCTTGCAAGTGCAGGAAATGATCTGCTCATCGCCAGTGCCAAAGGCGAAAGCAGCGGGCCTAACAATGTGCAAGCTGCGGTGCAGACAGGACTGCATCCCAATCCGCATCCTTACATTGCGACACTGATCGGAGGGTCGATTCAGCGGCTCAGCAGGGAAGAGATTGACAGAAACTTGCCCCTCTACACGCGCCAGGTTGAAGAAAATAACTTGCTGCACGCTGACACTGACCAGATTCAGTTTGCCGGCGGTAAGAATCCAATCCGGCATTTAATCTACATTCTGAAAGAAAATCGCACCTACGACCAGATCTTCGGCGATCTGGGAGCGGGCAATGGCGATCCCTCCCTGACGATGTACGGAGCTGACGTTACCCCGAACGAGCACAAACTGGCCTTGCAGTTCGGGGTGCTGGACAACTTCTATGACAGCGGGGACGTCTCTGCCAATGGACATCTGTGGTCCGATGCCTCCGCCACTTCCGACTACATAGAGAAGATTTGGCCCATTATTTATCGCCGCAGTGAGCGTCCGGAGGATTACGGCAACACACTCGATCAGGGCCTGCCTCTCATGGACGACCCTGGAACTGGTTTTCTCTGGGACAATCTCGCCAAACATAACTTCACCTACCGCATCTACGGAGAGATGCTCGACCTAACATGGTGCAGAGACGAAAAAGTGAGCTCGCCGAGAGAAGGCACGCCATCACCTGCGTCCAGCGTGTGTCCATCGACTGAAATTAAGCGAGGAGAGCTGTTGCCGGCGAATGTCGGGAATCCTCGCGGCGGGCCAAGTCCATGGCCGTGGGCGGTTCCCCAGCTAGAAAGCGCCCGGCCAACCAAGGAGGCGCAACGCGATCACATTGATCCGCTCTATCCGGATTTCGCGATTGATTATCCTGACCAGCTTCGTGCCGACGAATTCCTCCGCGAATTTGACGAGTTTGTAAAAGCTCGTGGGACCGGCAAAGAACTGCCGCAGTTCATTCAGCTCTATCTGCCCAACGACCACACCGGCGGAACGCGCGTGGGCCGGCCGGCCCCAAGGGCCTCGGTTGCAGATAACGACCTTGCGGTCGGGCGCGTGGTGGAAGCTGTGTCGCATAGCCCGTACTGGGATGATACGGCCATCTTCGTGGTGGAAGACGATGCGCAGGACGGACCCGATCACGTCGATGCGCATCGCTCGATCGCATTGGTGATCAGCAAGTATTCGCCGCGTTCGGAGACGCCGTTTGTGGACCATCATTTCTATACCACGGCAGGAATGGTCCACACAATGGAGCATCTCCTTGGGCTTCCTCCGATGAATCTGTTCGACGCTCACGCACCTCTGCTCGCGCTATTCGCCGGGCCCGGAACCCAGCCGCCCTATCAAGCCGACGAAAAGAACCTACGCAGCGGCCTGCTCTACCAGATGAACGAAAAGAAAAATCCGGGTGCGAAGGAATCAGCCCTGATGGATTTTTCGCGACCGGATGCAGCAGATGCAAGGAAGCTGAATGCGATTCTCTGGCGCGATGCCAAAGTCCGATAGCCATGCCAAACTTTTCTTTCTTCTACCGACCCATAAAGATGACGAAAAACGTTGTCATTCTTACACCGGAAGACCTTTTGTGTTGACAGCCGTCTAAGCGAAATCGAGCGACGGACGAGGTGTGTTCAAACTCCGGAGGGCAAGAGATGTTCTACCGCGTGGATTATGCACTGGCAGTGCTGTTTGCTGGCTTCATCGCGGGAGTTTCGTTCAGTCGGCGCGCCGCAGTTATTCTGCCTTCTCGACTGGCCCGCGGATACTATGTGGCCGTCGCAATCCTGTTGGTGGTCCGAACAGCGGTCTTTGCATGCACCATCCTCACGACTGAACAAGGCTTCTGCAGAATTGCGGTCGGGTTCATAGGAGACGTTACAGGATTTCTATTCGGCGCCCTATTTGGACTAGCGGCCCGACGCGCGGACGCCCGCAAATTTCTGGTGGATCCGTCTGTTTTGGGCGCGCTTTGCATGGCAATTGCGTTCACGTTTTCGATGGCCGGTATCGGCAAAGCCTTCTCTCTCGCTCCCATGACGGAGTTCTTCACGCAATCGGGCTACTCGATCACCTTCCTCAAATTCATCGTGATTGCTGAGATCTTTGGCGCGGTGGGGCTACTGCTTCCGTGGGCTTTCTTGCCGTCATTGATTGGACTCACCACGGACATGTTCGGTGCAGTAGTGACGCACATCCACAATGGTGATCCATTGAATGACAGTACCGGGGCGATTGGCCTGCTGATCCGCCTCGTGGCCGTCGGCATTCTCTGGGCATTACGTCCTCGTTCTGGAAAGTCAGAGCGCACAGTACGTAACTCGCTGTTGGGCGTCGGAGCGATCGCGATAGCTTGTCTTTTGTTCGCTGTCGCCGGCAGTGTAGCGGTGCGTCATTTGAGTCCGCCAGTTCCCACGATTGCTTCACCTAGCTCCCCGTAATACCCGGCGATAATGCGCGTAACGCGGTGCCAGTTGGCATCGCAAGGTGTGTTGGCGCTTCTTGCCAATCACGGGCGGATGACTGACAAACCGGAAGTCAACTGCTGTTAACCAGGCGGATACACTCAAAACCCCGAGCACAGGGTCAATGAGCGTAACGGCGATACTGCGCCACAGTTCGCGGGGCCTGCTACCATCGCCGCATGTTCAATTTTGGGAAACCCAAAACAGCTGGCGGCTGGATAGTTCACATCGCGGGGGCTATCGTCGCGATATTCCTCGTCTGGTGGATGCTTCGAATGTACGTGCTGTGAATGCACTCAAAACTCGGTCTTCAGGTTTGGGAGAACGCCGGCCTGGATGAGAATGAATTAGGCGAAACAGGCCCGTCACTACCCAAGCGATTGACAGAGGGTTTATGCTGTTCAAATCCGCGAAAGGTACGTATGTCGATCGATAGGTTTCACCGGATGTTTTTTCCCAACCTGGTGTGGTCCTTTCTCGTGGGATTGATTGTCACGACGATTGCGGCTGTGTTGCTATCTCAATTCTCGCGCGGAAGCCAACTGTTTCTCCCATTCGGGGCACATCCTGCCGGGTCACTGTGCGATGTAGCCTTCAATGCCAGTTGGATCTTCATTCTCGTCAACACGAAGTGGCTCTGGAAAACAGAATGACGGCCCCTCAAGTCTGACCTCATGATGCACGAAGGCCGGGAGTGGCCTTCACCCTTCGCATCCCGCAGGAAACACTGCGGTAGGCTCATTTACCGTCAGCGCCAGATCCCTTGAGTTGTAAACCCAGACCAACTCGGCCCGTCTTGCTCATTTGAATACTTCCGCAGGGAGGTAATCGCCAGCATTGCGAATGCAATTAGTGCATAATGTACGCCATTGTCTGGGGCGGAACATCCAGCCTGTGCGGACGAAAAATGGGGGGGTAATGCTGCAACGTGAAGCTGACTGCCGCGCTTTGGCGCGTCGCGCTACCGTAGTTCCTTTCACTCTTATGGCCGTATTTTTGTTTCTTGCCTCTGTGTCTCAGCCGGCACAGTCCCAAACCTACAAAGTCATTTACAACTTCACGGGCATAGGCAACGATGGGGCCAATCCTTATGCAGGGCCAGTCCTCCTAAAGGGAAACCTGTATGGCACGACGTATCTCGGTGGGAGCGACGGAAACGGAACTGTCTATCGGCTTTCGCCCAGCGGCTCCTCCTGGAAGCATACTTCGTTATACAGCTTCAACGGTCCGCCAGACGGGGCTGGCCCAGGCTTTGGGTCCTTGGCCATCGGCCCGGACGGCGCTCTCTTCGGAACCACAGAGGGAGGGGGATACTTTGGCTCCGACTTTGAAATCTGCTCCTGCAAGGGGAAGGAAGTTCAGATCCACCAGTTTGGCCGCGGAACGGATGGGGCTCAGCCCCTTGGCGGAGTGGTCCTGGATTCGGCAGGCAATTTCTATGGAACCACTAACTTGGGAGGTACCCTCGGGGACGGCACAGTCTTTGAAGAGAAGAAGTCCGGGGGCAAGTGGATTGAGAGCGCGATTTACAACTTCACGGGTGAGAACGATGGCATCAATCCGGAGGCAGGGGTGACGCTGGATGCTCACGGCAACCTTTATGGTACGACTTCCACCGGCGGTGCCGATGGAGATGGCATTGCCTACAAGCTTTCTCGCCACGGTTCCGGCTGGAAACAGACTGTGCTACACACCTTCCATGGTAAGAATGATGGCGCAAATCCAGTGGGCGGCTTGGTCCTGGACAAAGCTGGCAATCTTTACGGCGGAACTTTCGACGGCGGGGTCAACGGCGGCGGCGTCGTGTACAAACTGTCTCCTTCCAGTAAAGGCTGGAGGCTTACCACGCTCTACAGCTTGACCGGCGGTTATGGGGGACCCTACAACAAGCTCACGCTCGCCAACGGAAACATTTACGGCTTTACCGAAGCTGAAGGCAAGAATGGCCTCGGCCAGGTATTCAAGCTAGTTAAGGGAAAGGGCGGCTGGACCTTCACCGACCTTTACGACTTCGTCGGCGGCAGCGAGGGCGCGCAGCCTTATGGCAGCGTAGCCGTTGATAAAGATGGAAATGTTTTTGGCACAACCAACACAGGCGGAAGCCAGAACCAGGGCGTAGTGTTTGAGGTCACGCCCTAAACCGTCGACAGCGTAAGCGTGACATCGAGATTGTCGGGGGGAAGGTCACCATCCCGCGATGTGGGTCGGGATGAAGTTTTGGAATCTAGTCGCCCGAACTGCCAAACCCAGCCAGCAGCACGGATTTCCCGTCACCGGAAGCCGTCGTTTTCGCCGCGACACCGCAAAATGTTGCGCATTGACACGTCGCATCCCTAGAGCGACAATCCGTGCTTCGCCGGTTGTGCGAACCGATGGCCAATTTAATTCTGGATCAATTTAATGTTGATCAGCGCCAGGACCCTGAGGTGGGAGTATGAGGCAATTTGGTCTACCGAAAACGATATGCATCGTGTTTGCGCTTTGTGCTGCGACGGCGATTGTTTCGTCTGCACAGACCTTTAAGACTCTGGCAAGTTTCGACGGGACTGACGGCGCTACCCCTTACGCCGGCCTGGTGCAAGCCACGGACGGGAACTTCTGGGGGACAACCTATAATGGCGGGACAAACAGCACAGACTGCACTTCAGGCTGCGGCACGGCCTTCAAAATCACCCCCAAGGGCAAGCTGATCACGGTTTACACCTTTTGCTCCCAGACAAACTGCACTGACGGCACTCTGCCTTACGCCGGGCTGGTGCAAGCCACCGACGGGAATTTCTACGGGACAACACAACAAGGCGGCAACAGTGCCTGCAGCGGAGGTTGCGGCACGGTCTTCAGAATCGCGGGAGGGGGCAGGCTGACCACTCTGCACAGCTTCGACGGCACCGATGGCTACAGCCCCAACGCCGGTTTGCTGCAAGCCACCGACGGGAACTTCTACGGGACAACGACCCAGCGCGGAGCCACCACCAGCGGTACGGTCTTCAAGATTACGCCCAACGGCAAGCTGACCACGCTTTACAACTTTTGCTCCAAGACGAACTGCACTGACGGCGCCGACCCTTGGGCAGGGCTGGTGCAAGGCACCGACGGAAATTTCTACGGGACCACGGCCGAGGGCGGCGCTCACATCTGCAGGACACAAGGCCGAAACAAGATCGGTTGCGGCACGGTCTTCAAAATCACCGCCCAGGGCAAGCTGACCACGCTTTACAACTTTTGCTCGCGGACAAACTGCACCGATGGCTCCGATGCTTTGGCTGGGTTGGTGCAAGCCGCCGACGGCAACTTCTATGGGACAACGGCCGAGGGCGGGACCAATACAAGCGGCACAGTCTTCAAAATCACCCCGAAGGGCAAACTGGCGACGCTTTACAGCTTTTGCTCCCAGACAAACTGCACTGACGGCGCTACTCCTTATGCTGGATTGGTGCGAGCCACCGACGGGAACCTCTATGGGACAACCAGGTTTGGCGGAGCCAATAACAGTGGCGCGGTCTTCAAGATAAACCCAGAGGGTAAGCTGACGACGCTTTACAGCTTTTGCTCCCAGACAAACTGCGCTGACGGCGAGTTTCCTCAAGCCGCGCCGGTGCAAGCCACCAACGGCAAGTTCTACGGGACGACGTCCGGGGGTGGGGCTAACATGAGCGGCACGGTCTTCAGCTTGTCTGTAGGACTCGGCCCGTTCGTGGAAACATGTCCCACGTCCGGCGAGGTGGGGACCACGGTCATTATTTTGGGGACGAACCTGACTGGTGCTACCAGCGTTTCCTTTGACGGCACGCCAGCGGAGTTCAAAGTCATGTCAAGTTCTGAAGTCACGGCTGAGGTTCCAAACGGCGCGACCACGGGCAAGGTTAAGGTAAAAATGCCCGGAGGGACACTTGCGAGCAACTTGGTCTTCCGGATGACGAAGTGACACGTTGATCCGTTCCTAATTAACGAATACAGCCGCCCGATGTTCTAGGCGGCTTTTTCTTGTGCCGCAACTCGACAACCGCTCGCAGCTTCCTTTGGTACGCACTCGACAACTTTCGGCGGCCGATCACTTTGGCGCGACGAGAGGGCCGTTCGTGATAAGTTTCGAATCCACTATGCCGATCTCGACCCGGCGGTTGGCAGCACGCGCCTGTTCGCTGTCGCCCGGAACGCGCGGGTCGGATTTGCCAAAACCCTTAGTGCTCAGGATTGTCGCGGGAATTCCGGTCTGCACCAGGAAGTCGCGGACAGCTTCGGCGCGACGCTGTGAGAGCTGCAAGTTGTACGACTGAGTGCCGATGTCGTCCGTATATCCGTAGACAGCAATCGTGTATCCCTTAAGCGTCATCATGATCCCCGCGATGCGATTGAGGATGTCGCGGTATTCCGGTTTAATGTTTGCCTTATCGAAGTCGAAGCGAATCGACTTGCTGTCCAGCGTCATCACCAGGCCCATGGCGGTGCGACGCGTTTCGGCGATTTGTCCGAGAGCCTCTTGCAGCTGGGTAAGTTCCGCCTCTCGCTCTTGCCGATATTGCTCAGCCTGCTGGGTGGCTTGATCTGCCTTTTGCTGCTCGGCGGCGGCCTGCTGCCGCGCAAGTTGCGCTTGAGCCTCCGAGTTCGATTGATCCTGCTTCGCCAAGTCGCGCTGTTGAGCGGCTGCCTGCGCGTTCGCAGCCGCTTGCGAAGCCTGCTGAGCCAATGCCTGCGATTGCTCCTGTGCGCGCACGACCAACTGGCTTAAACCTTCCGTCTGCTGGCTGAGCCGTGCCACCTCGCGCTCCAGGCGACGGACCGATATTAGATAAACAAACCCAAGAACCAAGCTGAGCGCGATTGCGATCACTCCCAGAGCCAGCGCTAACTTCCCTTGAGACTTGGCAGGTGCATCCCCAAGTCCATGCTCGTACGGATCCATCGCGTCGCGTGAAGAGTCGACCATTTGGCAATCTTAGCGTGGGATTCTAGATTGAAGCAAAACGAGTGCGATGGCCTCAGGGTAGGTCTTTACAATTCCTCAATATTTCTTAAATTCAGGAGTCTGCGACAATGCCGAAAGGGCAAGCGCAGGATGTGTTTGCATGAAACGACGCTCGTGAGACGTCACTGAAAAATTCAGATTGAAATCCGGCTAATTGTCGGTCCATAATGCGTGCCTGGGCTTGCGCTACCTGGTCGCAAGCCAGGTCTTTCGTCCGCATGATGGTTGTCTCAATCTCCCTGTTTCTTTTTTTGCGCTTTACCGGAGGACAAGAACATGAAGCTATCAAGGGCCGGTATTCTGCTGGTTGTTCTAGTCGCATGCTCGGTGACGGCTCTCTCACAAACATGGCATGCCTTGCACAATCAACCCAGTTTCGGCGCCAGCATTCCGCTCCAACTCACCGACGGCACGGTTCTGGTACAGGACGGTAATACCGGCAGCAATTGGTGGCGCCTGACCCCAGATCAAAGTGGCAGCTACCTCAACGGCACCTGGACGCAGATGGCTTCGCTGCCCCCAGGATACGGTCCTTCTGCGTTTGGCTCGGCGGTGCTGGCGGACGGCCGCGTAATCGTCGAAGGCGGTGAGTACAATTTTGGCCAACTGGAGTGGACCAACCTGGGCGCGGTTTACGATCCGCTCACCAATGTTTGGACGAATGTAGATCCTCCCCCCGGCTGGACCATCATCGGCGATGCGGAGAGTGTGGTCCTTTCAGACGGCACATTTATGCTGGCCAACTGCTGCGCCTTCCCCTTCACGGCTGCACTGCTTGATGAAAAGACTTTATCTTGGACCTTTACCGGGTCGAACAAGCAAGACTTGTACGATGAAGAGGGCTGGACCCTGCTCCCCGATGGCGCGGTTTTGACGGTAGACACGGAAAACGCGCTCCACCCCAAGCACGCGGAAAAATACGTTCCTAAATTAGGCGAATGGATCAGTGCGGGAAGCACGATCGTTCTGCTGAGCGATCCACCTACCGCCGAGATCGGACCAGCCGTACTGCGTCCCGATGGCACCGTCTTTGCGACCGGGGCCAATTCCGACAAGACCAAGGCGGGCCACACGTCGATCTATCATCCTCCCGCCGACCTCATGCAGCCTGGACATTGGGTGCCCGGACCGGATATCCCGGACGAAAATGATATGGGCGATGCCCCAGCAGCCTTGTTGCCGGATGGCAATGTGCTCTGCGATACCAACCATGGCATCAACAACCCGCCCACGACCTTCTACGAATTCGACGGAACCAAATTCACTAAAGTACCCGGACCGCCTAGAGCCAACAAGGATGCGACCGAGCAGGGAAGCATGCTGGTTTTGCCGACGGGACAAATCTTTTTCACCGACGGCTCGTCTGATGTTGAGATCTACACATCGACGGGCAAGCCCGATCCGTCCTGGGCGCCAGCCATCAGCGTGTATCCGCGCACGGTTACTCGCGGCGACAGCTACGTTATTTCGGGCACGCAGTTCAACGGCCTTTCGCAGGGAGCCATGTATGGCGATGACGCCCAAATGGCTACCAACTATCCGCTAATCCGAATTACCAATAGCGCGTCGCACCACGTCTTCTATGCACGAACGCATAACCCCAGCACGATGGGCGTGGCGACCGGCAATGCGAAGGTTTCTACTCACTTCGACGTACCGAGCGATATGGAAACCGGCGCCAGCAAGCTTGTAGTTGTCGCGAACGGAATTGCTTCCCAGCCGGTCGTCATCACCGTTCAATAGGGTCGCAAGCAAAGCCGAAATCTGAAAGGAGAACTATCGTGACCAGCACAATTGAATATTGCAGCCTGCGTTCAACGACGCGGCGCGGGGCCGGCTTTCTGCCAGGGCTTCTGTTGCTGATGGCGCTCGCAACAAGTTCGGCACAAGCCCAGACTTTCACAACTCTTTTCTCATTGGACAGCGCTTCCGGAACATATTCTGTGGCCGGATTGGCAATCGGCCCCGACGGTGATCTCTACGGTACTGCCCAACAAGGCGGTGCTCACGATTTAGGAACGGTTTTCAAAGTGGATTCCGCCGGGAAGTTGACGGTCCTGTACAGTTTTTCGGGAGCCGATGGAGCGTATCCGAGTGCGGGATTGACTTTTGATGTTGCTGGCAACGTGTATGGCACAACAATGTTAGGCGGAAGCGCGAATCGAGGAACCGTGTTCAAAGTAGGCGCGAAGTCGGAGATCTATAGCTTCGGCAGTAAACACGGGGATGGCACATATCCTATCGCCGCAGTAGTAGTTGACGGGGCAGGCAACGCCTATGGAACGACGCAGCAAGGAGGCGCGCACGGTTTCGGCACGGTATTTAAGCTTAGCGCTGCGGGCAAGGAAACAATCCTGTATAGCTTCAAAGGCGTGCCCGACGGAGAGTATCCCTGCGCGGGACTGACTTTGGATTCGGAGGGTAACCTCTATGGCACCACGCAGCTCGGTGGTCCCATTTCTCAGAACGATGGCACAGTTTTCGAGCTTAGCTCCGCCGGCAAGGAAACCGTGCTGTACAGCTTCACCGACGCGAAGGGAGATGGTGCGTATCCTATTGGCAGTGTGGTGCGAGATGAAGCTGGGAATCTTTATGGCACGGCCAGCGATGGCGGCAAGTTTGGCGTGGGTATCGTATTTAAGGTGGATAAGGCCGGGAAGGAAAAGGTTCTATACCCATTTGGAAAAAACAGCGGGGACGGATTGTATCCCTTCGCGGGGCTGGTCCGCGACGCGAAAGGCAATCTTTATGGCACGACTGAATTTGACGCCGACGGCCCGGGCGCCATTTTTGAAGTGACTCCCTCTGGTGATGAAACCATATTGCACACCTTTGCCGGGACCGACGGAGCCGATCCGTTAGCTGCGCTGGTTCAGGATACAAAAGGCAATCTTTACGGCACCACGACTGAAGGCGGCGCTCACAATAAAGGCGTGGTCTTCCAGCTGGTTCCTTGAAGGTTGGGCGATTTTAATCGCTGTAAGTTCACGAACCATCTCATCGACGGGTTTGATTCATCTGCTGAAAATGGCGGTCGAAGATTGGGCGGCTTCTATTTGCGCTACTTGAAGGGGTAATTCCACCGCAAAGGTTGATCCTTCGCCTGGAGCGCTTTGAACCGTGATCGATCCCTGGTGTTGCTGCACAATCCATTGAGCGATCGCGAGGCCGATGCCCGCTCCGTTTAAGTCGCGGCTTCTGGCTTTGTCGACGCGATAAAAGCGTTCGAAGATTTTCGGCTGCTCTTCGACGGCGATCCCGATGCCGGAGTCGCGGACCCGAATGATCGCGGAAGAACCTCTGGATTCAAGCTGAAGCTCAATCTTGCCGGGCGCGGGCGTGTATTTCACGGCGTTGTCGAGCAGAAGGGTCAGCAGGCGCTTAAGGGCGTTGCGATCTCCGAGAACACTGACTTCATCGCCGGTCGTCTCGCGGGTGAACGTCAAGTTTCGCGTAGACATTAATTCTTGCCACTGTTCGCCAGCTTCGCGAACGATCATCGATAAATCGACGGAAGCGATGTGCAAGGTTTCCCGTCCGGAATCGGCGCGGGCTAACGTTAACAATTCTTCGACCAGAGCCGTACTTCTCTCTGCCTCCAGGAGAATGTGACGCAAGGCTTCGCGATACTCGCCATCGCCTCGGGATCTTCTAAGAGCGATTTCTGCTTCCGTTCGAATCAATGAAATGGGTGTGCGCAGTTCATGAGAAGCATCCGCCGTAAACTGCGTTACACGGACAAATGCATGTTCTATGCGGCCCAGCATTTCATTCAGCGTGTCCGACAACCGCTGCAGTTCGTCGCCGGTGGTCAGCTTCTCCAGTCGGTCGCTCAGGTTACTGGCGTTGATGGTTCGCGCGGTTCGGGTGATCGTGTCGACTGGCGATAAGGCTCTTCGACTTAGCCAGAAGCCCACAGAGGCAGCGGCAATCAATAATAAAGGAGCAAACATCAGCAAATAGCGCCGAAAAAGAGCCAGAGTCTGGTCCACCTGATCGATCGGGAGTCCGGTCTGCACAGTGAATACGCGGCCATTAACTTTGATCCTCTGGCTGACAAAGCGAAGCGATCGGTCCAGTTGCTCATTGCGATAGTGGGCGTGGGTCAACCTGCCGGCAGGCGCTGTCAGCGCATGTTGTTTGAGGAGGTCAGCCCGAAAGATCCAGGCGCCATCGCTATCGTCATAGATCTGCAGATAGTCACCGGAGTGTTCGAGTAAATAAGCCTCGGCAACTTCCTCCTGCAGTTTGGCAACCGTGGCGTTCTTCTTCTGCGCTTCGAGGAAATTAGTCAGATCGTCGATTTGCCCTTTTAGAGTATCGTCGGCAATGCTGTATAAGCTCCGTCGCGCGAGGAACCACATGCCAGAGCCGAAAATTAGCTGAGCAGCGGCGAATAGCACTAGATACCAGAGCGTAAGGCGAACCCCAATCGACCATTTCTTCATAATCAAATCTCCGGCCGCATGATGTATCCGACGCCCCTTACGGTGTGGATCAGCCTGTCTCGATCGCCGCTATCGATCTTATTGCGCAGGAGGCGCATGAAAACGTCGAGTGTATTGCTTTCGATCCCTCCCTTGCCTCCCCACACGGAGAGAATCAGCATTTCCCGAGGAACCACCTTTCCCGCATTGTTCATGAGGCGCTCGAGCAAGTTGTATTCGGTTCGTGTGAGGCTGATCGATTCGCCGGCGCGGCTGACATGGTGAGTCGCGGGATCAAGCCACAGGTCTGCAACCTGAAATGCAGAACGTTGGCCGGCGGATGCTCTTCGCTTCACCGCACGCAACCGAAGCAGAAGTTCGCTGAAGGAAAAAGGTTTCGTCATGTAATCGTCGGCGCCCAATTCGAGACCTTGCACGATGTCGGGGACAGAATCTTTTGCGGTGAGCATGAGAATGGGCGTGGAGTTTTTCTGATTGCGCATTTGGAGCGCTAACTCGAAACCGCTCATCCCGGGCATCATTACGTCCAAAATTACGACATCAAATTCCTGTTCCCGAAGCTTGCGCCAAGCTTCGTTGCCGTCGTCTGCACAGAGAACTGCGTGTCCCTCTTCGGTCAGTCCTCGCCGAAGCAATTCCAGCATTCGCGGCTCATCTTCGACAACTAGCAATCTCATCGACATGATTCGTGCCGGAGATAAAAATTGACTATTAGGGTAGACCGGTAGCGGGCTGGAAAGCGCAGTCTGAAAAAAAATTCATCATTCTTTAACATCGGCTTCATTAGGCCTTCCTAGAATCGCGGCTTACGAGAAAAGAAAACGGTTCTGGTTCGAACGGGAAAACCGCTCGTCCTGGACTGAGGTGGAGGGCCCTTATGCGGTCAGCTTTCGTTAGAACTGCGGTTGCGATGTCTTGCTTTCTGGCCCTTGGTCATCTGTCTGTAGCGCAAGCACCAAGGGGAACTATCGCGGGGCACGTCACCGACGTTACTGGCGCAGTTCTTCAAGGCGCTCGTGTCATGCTGCCCGTAGCCGCTGTTTCGACCGTATCCGACGAGCAAGGCAATTTTACGTTCAACGGACTAGCGCCCGGGAGCTACGACCTTACAATTTCGTTCGTCGGATTTTCTGGCTTTACCAGCAACGTTACGGTTAGCGCCGGACAAGTAGCTCGCGTGAATGCAGTGCTGACTGTTGCGTCGAAGAATGAACAAGTCATGGTTACCGCGAGTGTGCCGCACGGCGTGGCCGACGCTATTAACCGGCAGCGCACCGCCGACGATATCATCGATGTGATTCCTTCCGAAGTCATTCGAAGCCTACCCAATGCGAATGTGGCGGACGCGGCGGCTCGACTGCCGGGCGTAACGCTCGAGCGAGACGAGGGCGAAGGCAAGTACGTACAGATTCGTGGCACCGAACCTCGACTAACCAATGTAACGATTGACGGAGTCACCGTACCCGCGCCGGAAGACAACGTGCGCCAGGTGAAATTGGACACAGTTCCCGCGGGGATCGTCGAGGCAGTTGAAGTTCAAAAAACTCTATCCGCCAATCAGGACGCTGACGCCATCGGCGGGACCGTCAATCTGCGCACCAAGACTGCGGGCGACTTGCCCACACTATCACTCGAAGCCATTGGCGGATTCACTCCCATCGTCGACACCCGTTACGTTGGCACACTAACGGGTACTGTGGGCCAGCGATTCGGCGCACAGAAGCGCTTTGGCGCGCTGTTTTCCGGAAGCTACGATTACAACGGCCGCGGCATTGACGACATCGAGCCTCAACCCGATCCCGGTTTTGCGGTGCCTTACTACGACAGCATGGACCTGAGAGAGTACCGTTACAAACGCAGGCGCTATGGCTTTGGCGGCTCGCTCGACTACAAACTTGGGGACGGTTCGGGAGTTTACTTTCACTATTTCTACTCCGATTTCAAAGACTACGGTGATAAATGGGTTTACACACTTAACGATGGTGGCGCCCCGCAGTTCAGTACTTCCAGTCGTTTGCCGGATTATGGAATCGGCACTTTGGCGATCGGCGGCAAGCATGTTTTCCAGGACTCATGGCTTAGCTGGGAGATTTCCGCGGCGCGATCGCGCCAGCTGGCGGCGGCGGGTAATCCTGGAGCCACGTTTTCATATCTGGGCAACACGATCTGTAATTTCGACCAGGCGGCTACGACCAACTTTCGCCTGCCACAGTTCAACCCGGCTTGCGACGCCCCTGGATCGCCAATTTATAATCCGTCCCAATACGCCCTTACGGAATTCGACGGGACTTCCGGAGCGACTTCGCAGGTGAATCTGCAAGGCGCGGTGTCGATGGCCAGGAATTATCATGTGGGTTCGCACTTCTCCACCTTTGAGTTCGGCTTCAAGGTGCGCAACGCGCACAAGGGGCAGGACGCGTACTCGCCAACCTACGACCAGAACTTTCTTCCGAACCCGAACACTTCCTTGATGACGCAATACCTCAGCGGCTTTCGCGACTCCAACTATTATTTCGGAGCCTACAATTTTGGTCCAGTCACGGACTACAACAAGATCGTCGGCAATCTGAATAACGTTATTAGCCAGGGCGTTCTCTCGCTCGATGTTCCGGCCACAATTTTCGGCTCGGCCGCCAGCAACTTCGACTACACCGAACGCATCTCGGCTGGCTACGCAATGAACACGATCGAATTCGGACGTTTCCGTTTGCAGACTGGCCTGCGCATCGAGGCCACGCAGTTGAACATCCTCGGCTACCTGGTGACCAACAACGCCGATTCGACCGCCTCAACCGTCACCCCGCAGCCGGCCAGCAATTGGTATGTGGACCCCTTGCCCAGCGTTCAATTGCGTTACGCCCTGACTCCGAATTCGGACATTCGCGCTGTTTACGGACGTGGAATCTCCCGTCCGAATCCTTATGACTTGGTACCCTATATCACGCTGGATAACTCAACGAACCCGATTTCCGTCGGCGTCGGCAATCCCAAGCTGGAGCCGGAGCACGCTAACAGCTATGATTTGCTTTACGAGCAATATTTAAAGCCGTTCGGCCTAATCCAGGCCGGCGCCTTCTTCAAGCAACTCAGCGATCCCATCTACTACATCAACAATCCGCAAGCCTCGGGGACGCCCTACATGATCAATGGAGTGGTGAACCTGGCTTCGATTATCAACGGCACCAAGGCCACTCTTTATGGGCTTGAGGGCGCCTACGTCGAGCGTTTGAGTTTCCTGCCGGGGCCGTTAAGCGGGTTCGGAATTTCGGCAAACTACAGCTGGACAAATTCGAGCGCCGGTCATTTGCCGCTTCGCCCGGATATTCCGAAGTTGCAGCGCCAGGCCCCGATCACCTGGAATTTCAATCCCACCTATGACCGAGGACGGTTTTTCGCGGCGGTGGGCGTGGCCTACACTAGCGCGAGTATTTTTCAATACCAGTACACGACGCCCAATGATCCGGACAATATTGGACCGAAGGGGCCCGCTGGCGACAACTACCTTTATGCGCATTTACAGGTCGATGCCCAGGCCAGCTATCGCGTGACGAAGAGTCTCACGGCTCTGGTGCAAGGCCTCAATCTAACCGACGAAGTATTTGGCTTTTACAATGGCAGCCCCTGGTACGTGACTCAACGCGAGTACTACAAGCCTACTTACACGTTCGGCCTGCGCTGGGAGCCGCGCCGGGAGTACTAACGTGTTAAATGCCCGGGGCATTTGCGAGAATAAATAAAAAGCGAATTCAAAAGGAATGGAGTAATGAAAACAACGCTGGGCCAAACTATTTTCCATGCGGCACTGCTCTTGTTTACCACTTCGGCGTGCATCGGTGGAGTACGCGCTTTCGCATCGGACAGCAGTTACAGTGTGATCAAGAAAATCGCTATTCCCGGTCAGGGCAGTTGGGATTATCTGACAGTCGATGAAGACGCCCGTCGCCTGTACGTTTCTCACGGAACCCAGGTCGAAGTGCTCGACGTGGATTCCGGCGCGATTGTCGGCAAAATCGAAAACACCCAAGGCGTACACGGAATCGCCATCGCTCCCGACATCGGCCGTGGATTTGTCAGCGACGGACAATCCTCCACGGTCACGATTTTCGACTTGAAGACTCTCAAGACCATCGCAGAAGTGCCAACCGGCAAAAAGCCGGACGCGATCATTTATGACCCGGCGACATCCAGAGTTTTCGCTTTTAATGGGGGCAGTAATAGCGCTACTGTGATCGAAGGCAAGGACGGAAAAGTGGCCGGCACGATTGATCTTGGGGGCGGCCCCGAGTTCGCGGCCGCAGATGGCAACGGCTACGTCTACAATAATCTTGAGGACGAAAGCCTGGTTCTGAAGGTCAACTCCCGCACTCTGAAAGTTGAGCAGCGCTGGCCCACGGAACCGTGCGCCGCGCCTTCCAGCATGGCAATCGACCGGGCCAATCGTCGATTGTTTCTCGGCTGCCGCAGCAAAGTTATGGCGGTCATGAATGCGGACACCGGCCAGGTCATCACAACGCTGCCGATCGGCGATCACGTGGATGCAACAGCTTTCGATACCGGAACGCGGTTGATTTTCAACTCCAACGGAGAAGGCACAGTCACAGTGATTCGCCAGGATAGCCCGGACAAGTATTCGATTGCCGAAACTGTGAAAACCTTGCCTCGCGCCAAGACCTCGGCGCTCGATCCGAAAACGCATCAATTATTTCTGTCGACTGCGGAGTCGGGGCAGTTTGAAGTGTTGGTGGTGGGAAAGTAAATGAGAACCTGCCGCCGATTGGCCGTGGTCCTGGTTTTTCTCGGCTGTGCCGCCTGTACACACTCGCGTTCACAGATGCTGAAGCCGGCGACCCAGCCAGTTGCCCTGCAATTGCAGGTGAACACTCCATTCCGTTTCGTCGCCTACGGGGATGCGCGCTTCCATGATCCCAAGGACACGGAAGCGGCGAATCCGCCCGTTCGCCAGGCGCTGGTGCAAGCCATTGCAGAGGTGAATCCAGCGTTCATTTCCTTTGGGGGAGACATCGTTTATAACGGCTACGACGTCAATGACTGGAAAGTCTGGGACAGCGAGACCAGTATATGGCGCGAGAAAAAAATTCCGGTTTATCCGGCCTTGGGCAATCACGATCTGCATGGCGATGAGAACGTCGCCCTAGCGAATTATTTTCAGCGTTTTCCCGACTTGAAAAACAGTCGATACTATTCCGTCCGCGCAGCCAACAGTTTGATATTGGTGCTCGACAGCTCGCTCAACGAAACCTCCGGCCCACAGGGGCAATGGCTGACGCAAATGTTGGACACGGTACCTGGAGATGTTGATTTCGTTTTCATCGTGCTGCACCATCCTCCGTACACAAGTTCTTCTGATGAAAAAAAATATGGCGGAGGGCACTCGTCACGTAAGCACGAGGAAGAGTTAGCGGCAATGTTGGAAGCCCGCCAGCAACACATGAATGCTCGTTTTGTGGTTTTTTCCGGACATGTACACAATTACGAACGCCATGAGCACGGCGGAGTCACTTATTTTGTGTCAGGTGGAGCGGGAGCTCACGCCTATCCCATTGAACGCGCTCCCAGCGACCCGTTCCAGAGCAAAGAGATCAACTATCACTATTTGCTGGTCGAGGTGGATCACCACCATCTGAAGGTCACCATGAACCGACTCGACCTTAGCAGCGGGAAGCCGGTCTGGACTCAACCGGACTCCGTTGAGATCACCCAATCGGTTCCGGCCGCCGCTCACGCTGCCAGCGCCCATTGATGCAAGCTGCGGTCGCTTTCGGAATCAGCGTCGTCAGGCTCTTAAAGTAGACTCCGCACCCTCCATCCACGTAGTGCGGGTCTCCATAAATCGCTAAAGATTCTGATAGCGGCGCTCTCGTCCGCAGTGGCCTACTGAATTCACCCGATCTTCGGGAATTCTAGTGGGAGACAAAATCATGGTCGAGAGAACTTGTGCAGCGTGCGATTGCAAATTGGATGAGGGCGCCATCAAGGTCAAAATCGGTGGCAAAACTGTCGAAGTGTGCTGCGACGAGTGCGCCCAGAAGCTGAAGGAAGCCAGTTCTTCGTCAGGGAGAGGCTAGCCATGAGCGTCCACCTATCACTCGCGAGCGTTCATCGCCTGCGTCGGCTAGCCCAGCCCGTCGCGGTACAGAGAACGAGCGCTCTTATCGCAGGCTTGTGCCTGAGCGTGGCGTTGTTGGGACATGCGTACGGAAAGGAAAACATAATGACTTCGAAACAAGGATTGAGTGCTCCAGCGGCATCTGACAACAAATCGTTGCCGGTCCGGCGCAGTGTGCAGACCGCGTCAGGCCGTATCAGCTATATCGAGCAAGGCTCTGGGCCGGTTGCGCTATTCGTTCACGGAGTTTTGCTGAACAGCCATTTGTGGCGTCACCAGTTAGCGGATTTGTCGGATATCCGGCGCGCCATTGCCGTGGACTTGCTGGCCCACGGCGACACCGAAATCGCGCCGAATCAGGACGTGTCGGTCACCGCCAATGCGAAGATGCTCAAGGAATTCCTCGATGCTTTGAACATCGATCAGGTGGACCTCGTAGGCAATGACAGCGGTGGAGGCATTTCACAGATTTTCGCGGCGCTGTATCCGGAACGGGTGCGAAGCCTCACACTCACCGACTGTGACACGCACAATAACTGGCCGCCCGAGGCTTTCAAACCATTTCTTGCGATGGCCGCTAGTGGGGGCTTGCGCGGAACGCTCGATGCGATGTTAGCGGACAAGAGTATCTATCGATCGCCCCAGGCTTTGGGACCAGCCTATGAGCATCCGGACCAACTGAGCGACGACAGCATCGAAACCTACTTGCGTCCGTTCGTCAAGAACCCCCAACGAACGCACGATCTGGAACGCTTTCTCGCCGCCTTCGACAACAAGCACACTCTCGCCATTGAGCCACAGCTAAGAACGTTGAAGGCGCCAACCTTGATCGTCTGGGGCACGGATGACGTGTATTTCCCGGTGAAGTGGTCACACTGGCTCGCCGAAAATATTCCGGGTACTCGACGCCGCGTCGAATTTAACGATGCCAGAATCTTTTTCCCCGAAGAGCGTTGGCAGGAATTCGACAAGGAACTGCGCGAACACTGGCTGCTGGTGGAAGAGCAAGCCTCGAAAAGAGAACTGGCAACCGCGCCTTAAGTTTTTCCCCAAAACCTATGCTGCACAGGCCAACCCAAGGACCGCGGACGGAGTCCGCGGTCGCCTGATTCGAAGTCGGAGAGAGAGCCAGAGCCAATGAAACGAAGAACTTTTCTGCGCGGTTTCCTGGCGGCAACCGGCGCGATGCTTCTGTCGCCGACCGTGGACTTTGCAAAACCGGCAAACCCAAAAACAATCGACGCCAAAGCTTTTCACGCATCGCGGCGATTCGCCGATCTGCCTCTCAGCCGTGTCGCCTACGTCGAGCGCGGTGATGGGCCAGCGGCTTTATTTATCCACGGATATCCCCTCAACGGCTTCCAGTGGCGCGGGGCGCTCGAGAGGCTCCAAGCATACCGTCGCTGCATCGCCCCCGACGTTATGGGCATGGGCTACACGCAAACGCCGAAGGGACAAAAGATTTCTCCTGAAACACAGGCGACCATGTTCGCCTTGCTGTTGGACTCGCTTCACATCGACGCTGTGGATCTGGTTGCCAATGATAGCGGCGGGCTGGTCGCTCAGCTGTTCCTGGCAAAGTATCCCAGTCGAGTCAGAACTCTACTCCTGACCAATTGCGATGTAGACGAAAACAGCCCTCCGCCGCAGTTTCTCCCATTCATCGAAGAGGCAAAGAAAGGCACTTTCGTGGACGAATTCATCGTTCCTCAATTGAAGGACAAGCAACTCGCCCGGTCACCGCAAGGAATGGGCGGCCTCGCCTTCACGCACCCCGAAAACCTCGCGGACGAAACTATCGAGACCTACTTCCGCCCGCTGGTTGAAACGCCACTCAAGAAATCCCAGGTAAACGAGTACGCCGTTTCCATGGGAACAAACTCCCTCGTCGCAATACGCGAGAACCTGCATCAATGGAAAGGGCCAGCCCGCATGGTCTGGGGGTTAAAAGACGTGCTCTTCGGCGTGAAGTGGGCCGAGTGGCTCGACCGCACTCTTTCCCGCTCACGGGGCATAAGAAGAGTGGAAGGCGCAAATCTCTTCTTCCCCGAAGAAATGCCGGACCTCATCGCGGAAGAGGCGGCGAAGTTGTGGAACGACAAATCGCTTGCCACGCGAGGGATTCTCCGATGACATCGAATCAAAGAGTCACGGTTTTTGGCGCGTACGGTCATACAGGACGCTTTGTCGTTTCCGAGTTACGACAACGTGGATGGACACCGGTGCTCTCGGGGCGAGATCCCGATAAGCTGAATGCTCTGGGGGATGTGCATCCGGGACTCGACTTACGGCCCGCAAGCATCGAAGACCCACCATCTCTCGATCGCGCGCTGGCTGGTTCAGCGGCTGTCATCAATTGCGCTGGACCTTTCGCCAGAACCTCCGCACCTGTGATCGAAGCTGCGTTGCGCGCGCGAATTCCTTACTTGGACATCGCGGCCGAAATAGAGGCCAACGCAGATACATTCGAGCGCTACGCTGATCGAGCACGCGAGGCAGGCATTGTGATTGTGCCCGCGATGGCCTTTTACGGTGGACTCGGTGACCTGCTTGCGACTGCGGCCATGGGAGATTGGACAGCCGCAGATGAGATTTGCATCGCCTATGCCCTTAGTAGCTGGAAGCCGACTCTTGGAACGAGAGCTACGAGCCAAGTTTCGCGGCAGCGGAGGAGCGGACGGCGACTTGTCTTCTCCAACCATCAAATGCAGTTCCGTACCGACGACGCACCGGTTGTCAATTGGACTTTCCCACCTCCCATAGGAACGCAGGTCGTCGTCGGAGAATTCACCACGGCGGACAGCGTTACGATTCCGCGTCACTTAAGGACATCCCAGATTTGCACCTACATGACGCTAGCCCCACTTAAAGACTTGGACGATCCGGACCTATCGCCGCCGCCCGCGACCGACGAGACCGGACGTTCGACGCAAACTTTCCTGGTTGAAGTAGTGGCGCGCGTGGGAAACGAGGAACGCCGCGTAGTAGCGACCGGGCGAGACATCTACGCGTTTACTGCGCCTCTCGTAGTGGAAGCGACACAACGCGTCGTCAGTATGCGGGGTAAGACAGCAGGCGCATTCGCCGCCGGAGAAATCTTTGACGCCCGGGATTTCTTGAAAGCGCTTTGTCCTTCGCATCTTTCGATTGCGATTCAATGATGCTACTCGGATCCAGTGATGCGGCTCGCCGGAACACGTGAGCCAGTGCCAAACGGGCGTGATACCTTAGAGCTGGCGCTTCGCTTTCATCATCGAGAGAAAACCGCTCATCCGCTCCGGTACACAGTATGGCGTTCAGGAACGAAACGAAACCAGTCCCCGAGTTTGTTGTTGACTCATTGCTAACATCTCCAGTCGTTACCATTCGGGACACATACTGCAGGGGTACATGCCGCCACCAGAGCGCGGAAGAGTGCACGACTACCACGCAATTGGTGTTTCCGTACCGCGGCGTATACGTGCGGCACGTTGGACTTGACCAAGCTGTAGCCGAAGCCAACCAAGTCCTGTTTTTCAATGCTTTTGAAGGCTACCGCATCGGTCATCCCGTGCCGGGTGGTGACGCCAGTTTGACGTTGGTTATCAGCCAAGCTATGCTGCGTGAATTAGCGCCGACTGCCCTAATGCGCGATGGCGCGAACCTTTGGTTTCGGCAGCCGCGCCTGCGGATTGATGCACGGACACAAGCGCTAGTGGCGCTGTTACGACACAGTCTGCGCCAGAAAATCGCCGAACCCCTGGAGGCAGAGAGCTTGGCCTTGACCCTCGTACGAAGGGCTCTGGGCCCGCGTACCACTCACACTCCGGGAGCTACTTTCGGACGGCAGCGGTTGGTGGACCGAGTGAAGCTTGTGTTGGCGAGCGATCCGGCGCGACGTTGGACGTTGGCCGAAATTGCCGCTGAGGTGCGCGGTTCTCCCGTCTATCTCACACAAGTTTTCCAGCAGGTAGAAGGACTGCCCCTATATCGTTATCAGTTGCGCCTGCGGCTTGCCCGGGCGCTGGACCTTCTCGCACTCTATGACGACCTGACGGATATCAGCCAGGAACTTGGCTTTTCCAGTCACAGCCATTTCAGCGCCGCATTTCGCGAAGCTTATGGTCGCTCTCCTTCGGAATTCAGGCAGTCAGCGTTGAGTCGCTGACACCATTTGCTGCAAATCACGCAAAGGCAGATTACTGGAGCCCCTTAACCAAATAGAGCTCGGAAAGCAGGCGAGTGTAGCTGTAAACGTATGCCCGACCGTCAGTGCTGAAATAAATGTGAGAGATGTCATGAAGTCCCGCTACGTCCGGGGGAGCCATCTCTCTGAAAAACTGCCTCTGGCCGGTCAGCACATTCAAGCGATAGACCTTGGCCGGCGCTTGATTCCACTGATACGCGTACAACCAGCGCGGATCTGAGGTCCATGCGAAACCTTCGCCCGCCTGCAAGGCTGGAATCGGGCGCGGCTGTTCACCTTCTACGGGATACAACCAGCCTCCGCCACCAGCAAGACCGTTGCCGGCAATCAATTTGCCGTCCGGTGAAATCAGGCAGAAAGTAACTCCCTCCGGCGTCACAGGACGTGGTTTGCCACCGTCTATGTCTTGAGCGAAACACTGAACGGCATGCCCGGGCCGGTTTGCGGAAAAAACGATTTGCTTGCCATCCGGCATCCAGCTAGCTCCGTGCCAATACTGCTGAAGGTCGCTTGGGTCCATTTGCCTGGCCGTGCCTGCTCCAGTCGGCAACAGCAGCAGATGCGCATCGGAAACAATCGTGGTCGCCCATTTTCCATCCGGAGATAAATGGCCCGCCATTCCTTGGCCCAGTGGAATCGGAGGCGATCCGCGCATGTCTCGCACCGCGACGGTATAGGTTGATCCAGACTCAACTCCCTCTTCGTCGAAGAGCACAGTGTTGCCGTCACTGGAGATATCGGTTGGGACCGACCAGTCCCGCCATGAGACCTCTTTCTCCGTGGTGGCTCCCGGCGCCAGAGCCATCATTCCGACTCGTTGTTCATCGCGGGTTAAAAGAACTCTGCCGTCGGACGCGATGTCCTGCAGCGTGACTCCCCCAGGTGAACGGAAGATCAGACGTTGATGACCCTTCAGATCCACAGCATAGATTTGACGTTCGGTTCCGGCTTGGGCAGCCGAGAACCAGATCTCGGTTCCATCGGGCGACCATGCCAACCCTTCGACACTTACCCAGGACGCAGAGAGAACCCTCTTGTGTCCCTCAAGATCGACAATCGAGACGACACCCTTGTCGTCAGGATAGAGCGGGTGGTCGAGGAATGCGACTTGATCCCCTTTGGGCGAGATACGCGGATGGCCGATCCAGCCAGCAGTTTCATATAGAACATGGCCGAGTGGAAATTCAAGGCGCTGTTTGCCGTTTACATTGCGGACGGCCGCCAGCGTCGTCCCGTCCGGAGACCAATCAGCCCAGTCGATATTTTCAGCGAGCTGACGAGGAGATCCGCCCGTCAGTGGGACTTGGCCAAGAGTTCCCCGGCCTGCGAACAAGAAGCGATTAGAGACCGGCTGCAGTACCGCCATTTCGCCTGAAGAGGAAACCGCTAGCAGCTGAGTTGCGGTGAATCCGAGGCTTCGCGCTCCGGGGATTTTCGGGTCGGTGGAGAATATTTCAGTTGGTCCGCCGTCCCAGGAGGCGGCATAGATCACGCCGTGACCATCAGGCGCAAACCTTGCTGAGTACACCGTGCCGCGACTAGAGGTCAGCCGTTGAAAATCTGGCGGCGGCCATTTGGCCGTTCGGTGGCCGACGTAAACGCCGGAGCCGACGAGGATCCCGGAGATCACGATTGCGAGAAGTGCCATGAGCGTGCGGTTGAATCCCGATAGCACTTTGCCGGGCCGATCACCGTTGATCGCAGGTAGCTGCGGATGCGTATCCGCCGGACTTTCGTCCAACCTGGCCACAAAGCGGTAACCACGACGCGGCACCGTTTCAATGAAGGAAGGATTTTCGGCTGAATCGCCTAGCGCGGCGCGAAGCTTGCCGACCGCGACATTCACTGCGTGGTCGAAGTCTCCAAAACTGTCTTCCGGCCAGATACGGGACTGCAGTTCCTCGCGAGTGACCAGGTCTCCCGGGTGCTCCAGCAGAATCTGCAGTACTTTGAAGGGTTGATCCTGGAGTTTGATGCGGCTTCCGGACTTGCGGATCTCTCCAGAGGGGAGATCGGCTTCAAACGCCCCAAAGCGTATCGTCTGGTTCCCGTTATTCACCGTGGCCGCCCCGTTCGTAGGAAAGTCTAGCATCGTTTGGTCACCTCTCCTATCGACGCCTGTAGAGGCTAATTGGTTTGTTAAATTCAGCTGGACAGTACGGTCTCCGGATGTCTCCCGCGTGTCTCCTGATCGGATACTAACTGTAGATGCAGAAGCTAGCTGTTGTGAATTGAGATGGTTGGCCCTGATCGAATATACCTTCCGACGGTGGGCGGATTTGCGAACACAGCTGATCGCCTGACTACGAGAAAGGAACGAATCTTATGAACTGGATGAAAGGAACTTTTGCTGGCCTCCTGTCAGTCGCTGTCCTATTCAGCAGTGCTGCAGCGCAAGACACGCCTCAGGAACCCACGCGGGAAGTGCACTTAGCAACCGCTTCCACCCCGCGCGAACAGCAGATCGCACTGGCCTTGAGCGCAGCCCCAACCGAGGTATCGAGTAAGGCCACAGTTTATATTTTGGGGCCCAAAGGCTACGAGAAAGTTCGCGAAGGCACGAACGGCTTTAGTTGTTTGATTGAGCGGTCATTCAGAGGGACAACGCAAACTTCGTCGGCGCCGGCATGCTTCGACGCCGAAGGCAGCCGAACGATCATGGTTGCTTATCTGCGCAGGGAAGAACTACGGGCAGAGGGCAAGTCAGAGGCAGAGATCAAGGACGACATAGCGAAGGGATATGAGGATGGCCGCTTCAAAACGCCGGGGCCCGGTTTCCTTTTCATGATGTCGAGTGAAAATTACGTCTACGACTCCGAGTCCAAGAAGAGCGGTTTCGTGCCCCCGCACTTGATGTTCTATGCGCCTAATAAGACCGCGAAAGATGTGGGATATGAATCGGTATCTCCCACAATGGTGCCTTATCTGACGGGGAGCGGCGTGGGGCCGGAATCATTGCTGGTCGTGGCCGCGGAAAAGCCGTCGCAGGGTGACTCGGCTGGCGATTCCCATAAGCACTAAGGGAGGGCTCGGTGGAGATGTCGCGAGTCTGATAAGCACGGTTTTCGTCCACCACATGCAGGCGGCGATTGAGGATTGATGTACGCATGCTTGCCCGAGCGAAATCAATGGGGAAGAATCTTGATCTCGGATTTGAATTCGTGATAGTTTCGGAAGTCAATGATGTTGTGGCTGCAGTTGCTGGTACCGCGTTCACAACCCAAGGCCTCGGCATGGACCGGAAGCAGAAACGATCTCTCGCCAAGGCTCACATTCGCATAATCAAGCGCGGTTTCGACCGTATCCATTGGAAAATCTGACGGTATGTTGCGGGCCTGCATCTCGATTCGCAGGACGCGCGCGGTGTTTGGATCTATCCATACGGAGCCTGCGTAAGCCGGAGACACATTCTGAGAGCCGGCATGCAACATCCAGTGTGAATTTTCGCTCTGCACCTGAAAGTCGTAAACCTGGGCATTGAAACCCGAAATAGGAGAGGCACCACCGGGCCGGAATTGCGCGTGTGTAGCGGGGTGAAAAAGATCAAGCAGTATGGACGCAAATTCTCCGGTTGACCAGGACCCATCGATCTGCTGCAGGGGCTTGTCCGTGGGGCGGTCATTGATCTTCACGTTACGATAATTTTCCTGCCCGTCCTCAAAAACGATTTCAGCCGAAACCGTGTCCAGTGGCATTTTCCCCTCGCGGCCTCGCTGGGTAAACCGCGACATGAACTCCTGGCAAATAAAGTTAGGAAGCTTCTGGGAAAACTGGAACGCCGCCTCTCTGGCCCTTTCGATCAAGGCTTCGGAGGGAGTCAGCGAACGCGTGGGTACGGAGTCCGCGGGGCGCGGCGCGACCGGCGGGTCAGGACAGGGAGGCAAAGCTGGCTGTGTGCCTCGTTGCAAAATCGGAGGAACGTCGGAGCAAGGAGGCGTCGTACTCTGTCCTTGCGATTGGGCTGCGGATGGCGTGGCCAAAGCAAATGCTAAGGTGACTACCGCGCCAGCCAAGCGAAGCCAGCGGCCCGTAGATTGGAGGCTGCATCCTTTCACAAACTCACTTCCTCTCGAATTTAGCACAATTCACCGGAATTTTTGGCCCCGAAACTACCGGCGCGCTCCAACCTATTTTCCCACGACGTTCACCTTTTCACGACGCTTAGCGTGATGCTCGAAGGATATTGCGTCGAGTGATGGACCTCGTTGTGGGCCACGACGCCGTGTGATTCATCGTAGTTGTCGCCGCCAGTGTTGAGGTTACGGTCGAATTGCGGGAAATTGCTGCTGCTGATTTCGAGGCGCAACTGGTGTCCCGGTGCGAAGTAGATGCTGGTTTGCATGGGCTGGAACGTGACTTTGTAGACTTTGCCTCTTTCCATCCACACCGGCGGCTTGGTATAGCCTTCGCGATAGCGGGCACGCTGAATATTTTCTTCGATGTTGTAGGCCGTGCCGTCGGGCAGCACCTCGATAAGCTTCACGGTAAAGTCCGTGTCCTTGGCGTCGCTCGACACATAAAGCGTAACGTCGATGGGGCCGCTGAACTCGATGCCCTCCTTGAGTGGACCTGTGCTGTAAACGAGAATATCGTCGCGCACTTCGAGACTGCGCTGATCGAGCGCGCCGGGCTTGTACTCCGCGCCTAGGCAGCAGAAGTCTCCTCCGTGAGTGGGAACGGGGTTCATGGGATCGTAAACAAATTTGTCGGGGCTATCTTTGGGCTCCGCTGTGGCAAGCAGAGATCCATCTCCGTAAAGCGAATTGGCGTGTCCTGCGCTGGCCAGGTAATACGTCACGGGCTTTGCGCCCTCGGGCGGCCAGGAGTCAGACGACTGCCACTTGTTGCTGCCCATCGTGTAGTAGCGAACCTTGGCAGTCTTGGCAAGAATCCCGTTGTCGTCGCCTTTGAGGAAGTGGTCAAACCATCCGTAGGTGATGGCGTCATAGTCGAGGCGGGCGTCGCCCATGTCGCGCTCGCCGACGATAGTGTGCTCGGCGGCGCGCTTGTAACCGCAATGGCTGACGGGCGCGATGACAGCGTACTGCTCGGCGGCGACCGCGGGGCTGGCGGTGCTGCGAACGTAATTGTATGCAGCCAGGTTCGGCCCAATGCTGACGTCATACCAGGTCATGAGCCAAAGTCCGGGAAGGTCAATGCGCATGCTGTCGTTCCAAAGTCCGCCCTGGTACCACGATGGATCGTTGGGCGTACGCGCGATCATTCCCGGCTTACCGGAGGGCGTTGTGTCGGCAAAGATGCCGCGCGGGCCGCCGATCGCGGCGTAGATGTCTTTCTCCGGCAAATGCTGAAGCGCCTTGGACCACTCAATCGTGGGTGGGTGCGCGGAAAGATCGTAGGACTTGGCAGCAGTCGCCAACTCCTCCTGCGTCATGCCCGCCGGAAACGTAGGACGTCCGTCTTTGACGAGGAGCCCGTAGTCATAGAGCCACGACCCGAAAAGCATCTGCACCGCTCCGCCGCGAAACCAGTTGCCCTGCTCATAATAAGGGCCGACGCGGCCGACGCCGGCGCCAAAGCTCTCGGGGATGAACGTCGTGAGCGCCTTGTTGCCGCGCGAGGCCACGGCTAACTGCCATTCTGCCGTCGAGGAGCAGCCGATCAGGCCGACCTTGTCCGAAGACCATGGCAGCCCTCCCATCCAGTCGAGCGCATCGTCGGAATCGGTGAGCGGCACGCCGAGAATGTCGTAGTCACCTTCGGAGAAGTAGCGGCCGCGCTCGTTCATCTCGATATACGCGTAGCCGTGCTTGACCGCTTCCAGTGGGATGGTCATGTCGCGAGGCGCGCCCAAATCCAAGTCCCAGTAATTGAAGTTGTATGGAGTGCGCACAAAAATGATGGGATATTTCTTTGACTCGTCCTTGGGTCGGTAGATATCTGCCTGCATGCGTTTGCCGTCGCGCATGGGCACCATGACCTTGCGTTCAATGATGGCCATGGATTCGAGTTCGCTTTCGGTCGCGTTGCGCCGGGCGACCGCGGCGGCGTCCGGTTGCCGTGCTTGCGCCAGTGCGGACGGAACGACGCCCGCAAAGATCGTGGGACATAAAACCGCCAGAGACGCCAGCTTTGCAACTCGGTTCATTCCGGCCTCTTCCTTCACGGGGCTGTGGAGGGAACTAGAATCCCGTGGCAGACAATATAACCCAGGCCGCTCGCTCCTGCTGAACTTCGACGAACGCGAATGGAGTTCGTGGATGTGCTAGCTGCGCTTCTACTCGGGGGATTCTTTCCCGACGGCCCCGGCTGAAAATCGGTCACATCCGGTGCCTTGACAAGCGCCGTTGGTGCCCCACGTCGGATAGTAAAAATATCCAAATTCGCCGGAGAAATACCAGGATCTATCGTTGGGTTCACGCCCGACAAAATGTTTGCGCGGAACGTCCTCAACATCGGACAGATAATAGGAGGTGCTGGCGCAGGCGCGGTCTATAGGATTCTTGCATTCTGGTATTGCGGTCATCCAGTACAAACCAGCTTTCAGCTTCACGGGCGGATCGATGGTTAACATCAACGTGTATTCCGCTTGCCCGAAGCCATGCCGGCCGGTGGCGATGTATGTGGCAGGAGCCGCGCCGTCCGCAACGATCGTCCCGCCGTTGCCCTGACTCATGCCTTTCGAGATCGACCACAGTCCTTCTTGAGGATCAATTACATCTACGTAGGAGAGATTGTTGGAAAACAGGGCGGTCACCGTCCATGTCTTTCCGGCGGGCACGATAAAGGGAACAAAAACTCGCGCGCCGCTGACGACGGCGGTCGTGAGTTCGTTGGCCAAAGAATTCGCTTCCTTGTTATGAGGGTCGAAGTCGCCGCCATAAAACAGACACGGGTGGCAATAGGCTGGGGGCGTCGGGGGCGTCTTCCGCGAAATGTCTTGAGATGCGGCAGGCAAGCTGTTCCATAGAATCGTGGCGCTCAGCAGTAGTAACAAGAATAAAGATTTTGACATTTCGTTCCTATTCCTTCCGATGGTCTCTCAGCCTGAATTCCCTCCCGCTAGTAAGGGGTTTTCATTCTGGCATCGCCGGCGCCTACGCGCAAATCGTGAGTCGAGGGGGAAGCCAAGGTGTGCCGAGAGATCACACCTTCGAGCGGTTCGGATGCAGACGAAATTGCGCGAAAAATCAACCGTTTGGAGCGTAACCTAGGTAACTTTCTGGGGTCGAAACCGCGTGATACGCTCGTCGGATAAGAAGCAAGAAATCAACAGTTTCCGGGGGGAAAATGCTTCGCCGCTGGTGTCTCTACCTGCAGGTGTTCTCGTCTTTGGTGGTTTGGAATGGGCTCGCGTCGGCTGAATCCAATGCGGTTCAGCCCAGGCAGAAAAATGCATCTGCCAAACTTCCGGTTACGACTTCCTCATCACAGGCCCGAAACAGCTACGAAAAGGCCATGCAGGAATTCGAGGAGTACCGCATTCCGGAGACGCTGCAGGACCTGCGAGCAGCGGCCAAGGCAGACCCTGATTTTGCCCAGGCCTTCATCCTGATTTCCCGCATGAGCCAGGATCCGGCGGAACAAACGGCCGGACGCAAGCGAGCGCGTCAGTTAGCTGTCAAGGTGAGCCTGAGCGAGCAATTGCTGATCCGCTGGCTGGCGGACGCGCAGGAGAACAATTGTCTGCCCGCGATTGCAGCCATGAACGATTTGCTGGCGAAGTATCCACACGACCAGCGCCTGGCCTACCTAGCCGGCGACTGGCTGATGCAACAACAACGCTACGAGCAGGCGATCACGGTGTTGGAACGCGCGTTGGTACTGAACCCGAACTACGCTGCCGCGCTGAACGATGTGGCCTACGGATACGCAGATACGGGAAATTTCGAAAAAGCTTTCGCAGCGATGGACCGCTATGTCGCGCTCGAACCCGACCAGCCCAACCCGCATGATTCCTACGGCGAGATTCTTCGCATGGCAGGCAAACTTGATGCCGCGCTCGAGCAGTTCCGCATGAGCATCCGAATCGATCCCAATTTTGGCTCGGAAGTCGGCGTTGCCGATACTTATGCGCTGATGGGCAAGGAACTGGAGGCTCGCGAGGAGTATGACCGGGCCATCGTTTTCGCTCCCAGCAACGCGGACAAAGTGCAACGTGAGTTGCAATCGGCTGTGACCTGGATTCGCGAGAACAACCGCAAGCAGGCAGAGAGGGCATTGAACGATGTCGCCAGGCACGCTCACTCCGCAGGGCTGGCAAGGCTCGAAGCCGAGACTCACCGGATTCTGGGCATGTACGAGCCCGATCCAAAAACGGCAATCAAGCAATTGCAGGCTGCCCAGGATGTGCTGGGGGAAGAGCATGAGATTTCCGCCAGCGACCACGACGAGGAGTTGGCGCGAATCTTGCGAGTCCGGGCTGCACGGTTGGCGGAAGAGCGGGACATGGACTCAGCCTCGAAAGCAGTGAATCAACTCGAAACCATGGCAGGCACGAGCCGCAGCCAGGTCATCCAGCTTTGTTATCACGGCGCAGCCGGAGCCGTTTTGGTCGCACAAGGAAAACTCGCGGAAGCGATTCCTCATCTAGAAGAAGGCGCGGGCGATCCGGAATCCATGCGACTCTTGTGGCGGGCCTATACCAGCACAGGCGCGACTTCCGACGCGCAGGCAATTGCTTCGAAGCTGGCATCGCTGAACCTGCCTACGGTCGAGCAAGCGCTGGTGGTGCCGCAATTCCGGGTGAGCCTGATCAGCCGAGCGGAGCAACCGTAGGGCGACAACACTCTCCGCCATGCCACGCATCCCAATCTTCAGCTTCGGACACGCAGAGCAGGAAGTGGCCTTGCCTCGCCTGAGCGGCTATAGTTCTTCGCTCTCGCTCGAAGGCCTGCAACTCGGCATCGACAACCTGCGGCACGATGTTCATCTCAGCCCCAAGTTTGTGGCCCAGACGCGTTCACAAATTTCACGCCTGATCGTGCGTCACGGCGATGTCGAAGGATTGCTGGCGGCGGAAGCGCCGCAACCGCGGCAGGGCGGACACTTCATTGGATCGAATGCCGGTCCGAAGAGCAATGCCAGTTCCAGCGTCCGATCCAACGCTTCTGACTTGAAGCACCTTCTGGCGGAAGTGCATTCGGCCGCGCTGAATCGCGCCAAGGCGGAAGGAAATCCATCGCTGGATGTGCTGGCTCGGGTCGCTATCATCAAGTTTCTGCGCATTGAACTGGGGCTGCAGTTTGCCCAGATTCTGGAACGCTGCCGCATGACCCTGAAAAGCTACGAAGGCGTCCGGGCGCAGAAGGCGCTGGAATATCGGGAGCGCGTAGCGGCCTTTCAGGTGGCGAAGAAAGTCATTCTGCGCAAGACCGGGCAGGAATTATTTCGTACGCTGCGAGAAATCGAAAAAGAAACTCTGGCGCGCACGCGGCGCTCCCTGTTCGGAAGCAGCCACGACGAGCAATACAAACTGTTCCTCAATCCGCTGATCTTCACTGCGGATGGCTGTGACGCTTATGTCAACGCCGAGCAGTATGTGATGCTGGGCAATTTCGATCGCGATCCCGACCGTTTTCCGAACGTTCGTCGAATTGCTTACGAATTTCTGCAGTCGCTGAACCTGGGGCTTGAAGCCGATCCCGAGCGTGCCATCAATGCCTGGCTGAATGTGCCGGAGAACGCACAGGAATTAGTTGGCTCCGGAACTCCGGAGGACTCCACGCCCGAAGAGCGAGCGCAAAAGGCACGTTTGGCCGCGTGGTTAGGCCTGCTCGATCGCGAGAAGCTCATGGAATATGTGGTGGCATCTTATGAAGCAGTGCCGCTGCTGGCCGAGTATTCGCCCCGCATCAACGCGCAGCAATTGAAGAATGCTCTGATCTCGCGCGAAGAGCGCACTCGAGTGGAAAAGTTGATTCTGGAGCAGGGCAAGGTTTCGCGTGACAGCCTGCAAGCCGCGGTGCAGCGAGTGGCGAATTGCAAGGGAGCGGAGCGGGGCAAGATGGCGGCCCGATTCCTGCACGATTTCATGCGCTACCACCGCGACCTGCGGAATCTGGAAACGTTGCGCTCGGCGATGGACAACGTCAATCTTATCGCCAACGACAAAATGCGGCAGCTCTCTTCCATGAATGGCACGCTGTACGAGTTTCTGCTGCCCGAGGAACAAAAGCCGTCAGAAGAGAAGGTGCTGCGCCACGTGATTATCAAAGCCGATGTGCGCGACTCATCGCGGCTCACACGATCATTGCTTGAACGCGGCATGAATCCGGCTTCCTACTTCAGTTTGAATTTCTACGATCCGGTCAACAAGCTGCTGTCGAAGTACGGAGCCAGCAAAGTTTTTCTTGAAGGCGACGCGATCATTCTGGCTATCCTCGAACGCGAGGGAGAGCCGGGTTTGGCGGTTGGCCGGGCTGCGGTGCTGGCGCGCGAAATCATCGAAATCGTTCGCGGATACAACCAACTGCTCGAACGCGCCGGACTTCCGGGGATTGAATTGGGAGTGGGGATTTCCTTCCAGGACTCGGCGCCGATGTACCTGATGGATGGCGAGCAGCGCATCATGATTTCGGACGCGCTCAACGAGAGCGACCGGCTGTCCTCGTGCAGCAAGCGGGTGCGGAAATCCATGAAGGCGATGGAGACTCCGTTCAACGTGTATGCATTTCAGACTGTGCCTGACGCCGACGTGGAAGACAGTCCCGATGACTTCATTCTGAAATACAACCTGAACGGGATCCGCATCAGCGAAGCCGCGTTCCAGAGATTGAAGCAGGAAATTTCGCTCGAACTTTCTCCCCTCGATTTACCCAAGGCGTGGGAGGGCGAAGAGTTTCATTTGTGGAGCGGCTTGGTCCCAGTCGGCAACGATATCTTTCGCAAAATCGTGGTTCGCGGTAGCCGCATGCCCCAGATCGATCCTCACAATTTCTCGGTCCAGCTCTGGACTGAGCGCTGGTACTACGAAATCTGCTCCAACTCCGCAATCGATGCCAAGCTCGAAGGCAAAGCGACGGCTGGGAAGTGAAGCGCGTGTAGTGCCTCGCATGCGTGTTGGCGCTATCCGAACTCCTCGTTAGATCTCCGCCGTGCCTTCGAGGTAGAAAACGCACGCACCTTCCAATTCGACGCGATCACCCGCCAGACGACAGATGATTTCTCCGCCACGCGGCGAGGCCTGAAAGGCGCGAAACTCGGTTTTTCCCAATCGCTTTGACCAATAGGGCGCCAGCATGCAGTGAGCAGCGCCGGTCACGGGATCTTCTGGGATTCCCTTGGCCGGCGCGAAGTAGCGGCTCACGAAGTCGTAAGTTCCCTCTCCGGGCGCGGTCGCGATTACGCCGGGACGGTCTATGCGCGCGAGTGCCGCCATGTCGGGAGCAAGCGTACGCAGCGTTTGCACGCTATCGAGCAGAGCCAGATAGTTGAATGTGTTTGAGAAGACTTCGACTGGAACAACGACCAACGCTTCTGCAAGCCCCGGGGGAATCGAGACCAGCTCGGACGGTCGAGCAGGGAAGTTCATGACGTAGCCCACATCCGAGCGCTTCACCGTCAACGGCCCGCTTGCGGAGTGGAAGACAACTATGTTCCGTCCAGGCTCCAGCCGCTCCATGACCACCGCTGCGCTGGCCAGCGTGGCATGGCCGCAAAGCGGCACCTCGACGTTAGGCGTGAACCAGCGCACGCGATAATCGTTGCCTTCGCGGACGAGAAAAGCCGTCTCCGACAAATTGTTCTCAGCGGCAATCGCCTGCAATACTGCGTCAGCCGGAAAGCTGTCCATCGGCATCACGGCAGCGGGATTTCCCGCGAACCGGCGAGTAGTGAACGCGTCAATCTGGAATATCGGCGTGCGCATGATTTGGACTTGATTGCTTCGAATGTTTCTGTAGAGTATGTCCGCGTCGATTTCGATGCAAACTTACTTCGAAGCGAAATCCCGCAGTGTGGCCATGGCGCCCAGGTTGCGAGATTTCAGTTTGTCGATGGGTCTTTCCCGGACGAGGGGCGCCCGCGCCACATGAGCTTGTTATTTCTTCAGCGAGGCGCTCTTTGTGTTTGTGGTGCACGACGATGGCGTGTCGCTGCACTTGCGGAATGCGGGCACTACTAATGCTTGTTCTAACGTCGGGTCGTTAAGGTTGGTCAGGGTGTCGTTGGTGCGCTTGGCTCCCGCGCTGTATCCGATCTTTTGATAGGCGGCGGCTAGGAGCTTCAGGGAAAATGGATTGCTGTTGTCTTCTTCCAAGTGCGAAATGGCTTCATCGTATTTGCGTTCGGAGAACAGAACTTCCCCGGCGGCTCCGTGGTAGGCCAGTTCGCTCAACTTATCGTTGGATCTTTCTGCCATTTCGGACAGGCGCGCCAGAGTAGAGTTCGCCATTTGCTTGTTGCCCATCTTCAGAGCGACTTCCACGCGTGCGCGCAAGATCTGCGCCATCTCCTGCGTGAGCGCAATCTTCAACGCGTTGTTGCCTTCGTGCGCGGCGGCCTCGGCCTTGTCTAAATAGACCAGCGCCTGCTTCGGATTTTGCTCGCACATAGCCATCTGCCGGTAGGTGTCGGCTTCGGCCTGGCTGTTGTGCCTGGTGTGCGCGTAATCGGCAATCGCCTGGAAGGCGTGCTCGGCGCCATCGTAATCGGCTTCGCGAACGTAGGTGGTCGCCTCGCGGGTGTTCCAGAGAATTTGTTGCAGCTCGGGCAAAGTAAATTTCTTGAAACCGATTTCGTATTCTTTGCGAGCTTGAACCTGATCGCCCATGAGCGAGTAAGTATCGGCGATGCCGAATTGCGAGGAATAGAATTCGGGATTGATTACGAGCGACGCGCGGTAATGTTCAATGGACTGATTGAACCGTCCTGCCAGGCGCAGAATCTCGGCGTAAGAATCCTGCGGATTGGAGTCGTTGGGCATCAACGCAACATATTTGTCCATCATCGCGAACGCTTTGTCGAACTGCCGCAGGGCGGCGTAGTTGTAGCCCATGTTGTTGATCAGGCCGGGAGAATCTGTGATCCCAGATTGTTCGTAGATGGCGCTTGCCCGCTCGAACTGGGACTGCTGGAAAAGCCACCACGTGGTCATCCAAACCACCCACTTATCGTGCGGATATTGATTGAGCACGTCGTTCATCTTCGGGATGGCGGAAATCAGCTTGTGGTCGGCGGCGTCCTGGTACCACTCGATGACCAGTTGCTCGGAGTTGGTGGCGTGACTTCTGGCGGTAAATGCCTTTTGTTGTTCGACAACCTGCTCGGCGGAGTCGAGGCTGATCTGCGCAAGAAATTCGTGACCCATGGCGAAGTCGGGATCGACCTGAACCGCCTTGCGGAGGATGTTGTTTGCTTCTTCCTGTTCGACTTTGTCGAGGTACAGGTCCAGGGCTTCTTCGACCAGACGGCGCGCCTCGGGAGATTTAGTGGTGAGGGGGAACACGGCGATGGGCGTGTTTGAGGCGGCGGACGCGGCGGTTTCTTCCGCCATGGCGACGGCTGAGAAGAGGCTCACGCAGATGGCCGAGAGCATGATTTTGCAGACCGATTTTCTGTAGACCGATTTTTGGCAGATCATTATTAGTTTCCCCTCAAAAAGTAGCCCTGTTCGACTGGCAGCTTGCCGTCGATCTTGATCACGTTCACGTCCTGAGTGAGCGAATACAAATCCACAACGCCGATGGCTCCGGGCGAAGTTGAAACAAAGCGAAGTACGGCGTCATCGCTGTCGGTAACCATAATCACGTCGCGATGAGCTTGAACGAAAGCGTGGGCCTGCTCGGCGGTCATGTTCAGCAGCTTGCGCAGAACCAGTTGCATGTCGGCAGACGACGGATCGCGCATGACGACTGTTATGGCTTTTCCGTCCGGCCAACTCGGTCTATGTGCAGTGAAGATTTTCATCAACTCGGAGGCGGTAAGGTTCGAAGTGGAGTTTGCCTTGTCGGCAACGATCGCGAATTGCTTGGCTTGAACGGCGCAGGGCAGCATCGCGACCCACATCAGCAGCACGAGGACTCGTCGCCCGTTTATCACAATGGCGTGATTCTAGTTCGTGGACAGTTACGGCGGTAGGTAACCGAGGTAATAGAGTGCGATTCTTTCTGGATTATGAACTGTTTTGGGAAGCGAATTACTGGCCCGCGCGGAGGGGTGAGATCAATAGACGGGCAGTCGATTTCTTCTTGGTGTCGGATTTGTCGGGCTGATAGACCAGGTCGAGCGAGCCTTCCGCCGTCGGAGAAGCTTCGGCCAGCGTGGCTGCCAGACTGCGGAACGAGCGTCCGACATCGGCGCTTTCATGGAGCGCCACGGGCGAGCCCTTATCGATAGCGGGTGCGATTGCCTGATGGTTGTTGGGGATCTTCCATAACAACTTGCAGCCGGTAGCGGCTTCGACGTCTTCGTCCCCGAAGCCGGGAATCTTCTTGTAGCGATTCAGCACCAGGCGGACCCGGTCGCGTCCTCCGCCTTCTTCGAGGAAAGATCGCAATCGGCCTGCGCTCCAGAGAGAAACCACATCAGACTGTGCCACTAACAGCACGGCGTTGGACAAATCACAAAGCAGCCGCGCGGTTTGATCCGTGCGGTTGGAACAATCGACCACCACGTAACGAAACTGCGAGACCAGCAGATCGAAAAGGCGGGCCAGTTCGGCCGCGGTTGGCGTCGAATGCTGAGGTTCCTGCGGACCGGCCAGCAGTTGCAGGCCGTTCTTGCAGGTGGTCATCAGGCCCTGCAGCAACGAAGTATCCATGCGATGCAGATTCTGCAGCGCGTCGGTAAGGCCAAAAGTCGGGCGAGCGTTGAGATGAAGCGCGGCGTGCCCCAAGAGCGCGAAGTCGACCAGCAGCACTCCGCCGTGCAATTCCTGAAGCGCTACCGCTGTGTTCACTGCAACGGTAGTGGCGCCTGCTCCACCCTTGGCGTTGGCCACCACGAACACCCGGGCGCGGCCTGAAGAGGTGCGGGCACGTCCACGAGAAGTGGCGAAGCGGGTGAAGGCGTCGATCATGCTCTCGGGAGTCGCATTGCGCTCCATATATTCGCGAGCCCCGGCGCGCATGGCAGAAACGATGGTGCCGGGATCGGTCATGGGACCGACGGCGAAGATCACAATCTCGCTGGTGTTGGAGTGAATTAGCTCGATCGCGTGCATGGCGCGTTCGACGTTCTGCGGATCGATATCGACCAACACGACATCGGAGCTCACATCCTGAAGCTGGCGCAGAATGGCGTCGGTCGGGCTGGCGGGAAACCCAACGTGCCCAAAGACATTGCGGCCCATCTGGGTGCTCTCCAGCCGCTGCTGGAGGACCGTGAGCCGTTCTTTGTCCTCGGTAAGGAGGGTGACCGCTATGCCATGCATGGCTGGAACCTCAATTATGTACCCGGCAGGTGCATGTTATGAAGAGATCAGAAGCCCGCCAAGTGACTATCGTAACGGAAGCTTGCACAGAAGGTCCCTTCAAGATGCCACGCCAATTTCCCCAAGAGCTTTAAGGACGACACAGCGGTGGAAATACCGCGGAGCGAGGGAGTCTCCCTAAGGCATTCTACGCAAAACCGGGTGGATTGCAAAGCAAGCTGGACGCAGGCCTGCGAGGCTCTCCCGCATACTTGGACAAAAGCAACAGCGGCGGGCCGGCACTGCCTTTCCCATCGAATCCGACCGAAGGAGTCAGTCCCCGTCGTCACTGTCCGGCCCGCCCGGCGCATACGTCGTGCCCGTGCAGGTCCCGAAGTTCTGGAAACACGTGTACGGCTCGGACGTGTTGAAGCACGTGAAATTGTGAGCGGTGCTGCCGAAAAAGTCCGATAGCAGAACGTGTGTCGTATCATCCGGACGCCTGCTCGAATCGAACCGAGAACCTGGTTGAATCGCGACATGGATTAGCGACATCCTTTAAGATGGGATAGGGAAGATTCGCTTTTGCAGAACCCACCGGCCTCAGCAAACTCTGAAGACCAAGCTTTGAACGGCTCTCCGGCGTCGAGATTCGGATTGCCTGCGACTTTGCGCGCGTTGCGCCATCGCAACTTCCAGCTTTTCTTCAGCGGGCAGTTGATTTCGCTGATTGGAACCTGGATGCAAAGCATGGCCCAGGCGTGGTTGGTCTATCGCCTGACCGGATCCTCCCTGCTGCTCGGTTCAGTTGGATTCGCCAGCCAGTTTCCTGTATTTTTGGTGGCCCCGCTGGGTGGCATCGTGGCCGATCGTCACAACCGCCAGCGAGTCGTCATCGGAACCCAGATCGCGTCCATGATCCTGGCGCTGATCCTTGCGCTCCTGACCCTGACCGGCAGAGTGCAGGTGTGGCACATCTTCGTGCTGGCGGCGCTACTGGGCGTGGTGAACGCCTTTGACATTCCCGGTCGTCAGGCCTTTCTGGTGGATATGGTGGGCAAAGAAGATCTGATGAATGCGATCGCCTTGAACTCATCGATGTTCAACGGCGCGCGCATCATTGGTCCGGCGATTGCTGGAATTCTGGTGGCGAAGATTGGAGAGGGCTGGTGTTTCTTCGCCAACGGCATTAGCTACATTGCGGTAATCGTCGGACTGCTGATGATGCGAGTGCAGCGTCCGGCTCGCCGTGCGCCCCCAGCCTCGCCTTGGGCGCACATCATTGAGGGCTTCCGATTCGTGCAGGGAACGGCGCCAATCCGTGCCATCCTCTTTTTGCTCGGACTGGTGAGCCTGGTCGCGATGCCCTACACGATTCTTATGCCGATCTTCGCCGACAAGATTCTGCACGGCGGAGTGCGTGGCTTGGGAATTCTGATGGGCGCGACTGGCGTAGGAGCCCTGCTGGGCGCTCTCACGCTGGCTTCCCGCAGCGGCGTGCATGGCTTAGGCAAGTGGGTGGCATTCTCCTGCGGAGGTTTCGGAGTCAGCCTGATTCTGTTTTCCCTGTCCCGGAATTTCTGGCTTTCGGCGGCGTTGTTGCTTCCCGTGGGTTTTGGCATGATGTTGCAAATGTCGTCGTCGAACACGTTGATCCAGGCCATGGTGCCGGATCATCTGCGCGGGCGTGTGATGGCGGTGTACTCGATGATGTTCATGGGCATGGCTCCATTCGGCGCGTTCCTGGGGGGAGCATTAGCGGATCGTCTGGGCGCACCGCTCACCGTTTCCATGGGCGCAGTCGCCTGCGTGGGAGGCGCCGCGTTGTTTGGATTGCAGCTGCCTAAGATCAGAGTTGAAGCTCGCCAGTTGATCATCGCCCAAGGCATGACCGCGGGTGCTCCACCAGAGGAGATGACGGCCAGAGTTGTGGAAGATTAAAAGCCGAGACCTCACTCACCCGCAGAGTTAACGGTTCTTGGTTTTCTTGAGTTTCACGCTAACGGCTACCTTTATTACTGCGCCGTCCACGGGATCAATCTCGAAGACTGCCTTGCTGGTGTAATGCGGGTTGTCCAGGCGATATTTGAAAACGCTGTACCACTGAACAACGTCGGTGTCATAGGGAACGCCGTACTTGGCTTGCACGTCGGCAGCGGTGTAGCTGCGGCCGACAAACGAAAGCGTGAGGTAGGTTTCAGGCTTATTCTCGCTCTTGACCGCCGCAATTTCGGAGAAAGGAAAAGGCTGGCGCGTCAGTTGGTAGTCGACGAATGCCACCTTGTGCCGATGGACCATCCCTTCCTGAACGATCTCGTCAATCCGTTTGCTCACTTCCTTGTCCAGAGTAGAGCTGTCACCGGTCGCAGCGCAGGGATCCTTGTGAGGACTGCACTCAGTTCGAACTTCGTTGGCGACATAAACACGAAGCACCTTGGAGTTTTCGAGCACCGCCTGAATGCCTTGCTCTCCAGGGAGAGCGGCGGCGTCGAAAAGATAAGTAAGCATGTCCCGCCAGTCGAAGTCGTCGGCTGAGAATGCAGTTGGAGCGCCGGGCCCGGGGGGATAGTTGGCGTTTGCCGCTGTCGCTGACGGAGCGGAGGCGGAGAGTAACGACAGCAGGACTAGGAATGTTGCCGGGATTATTTTTGCGAGCAAGGCGAGATCATAACGGATGCGCGAAGAAACGGCTAGCCTGCGTCGCCATCCTGCACGAGCGGGGACGCTTGCGCCCGCATTAGCGAGTTGGGTCTTTGTCGATCTTGCTGGCAACTTTCACGCCGCTGAGGCCGCCGACGTATTTGGCGATGCCGCGGTAGAGAGATTCGGCAATCTTCTGGCGGTAATCGGCGGTCTCCAGACGGCGCTCGTCGCCGGGATTGCTGACAAACGAAATTTCCGCCAGGATCGAGGGCATATTGGCGCCGATGAGCACGATGAAGGGAGCTTTTTTCACTCCGCGGTCGCGCTCGCCGGGATTCTTCGCCGCCAGGCCGCTGTGGAGAGAGTTCTGCACGTCGGAGGCGAACTCCTGCGATTCGTCGATTTTCTCTTTCAGCGCGATCTTCTTTACCAAGTCCTGCAGTTCGTGAATTGACTTTTCCGAAACTGCGTTTTCGCGGGCCGCGACTTCGAGCGCGTCAGGCGATGAGGTGAAATTCAAGTAGTAGGTTTCGACTCCGCGAGCGTCCGGGTCGTGGCTCGAGTTGGCGTGGACGGAAACGAAAAGATCGGCCCCTTCTTCATTGGCGATGGCGGTTCGCGTTTCGAGCGGAATGAAAGTATCGTCTTTCCGCGTGTAAATGACTTCAGCACCCAGGCGGGTTTGCAGCAGCTTGCCCAGTCGCCGGCTCACGTCGAGCACGAGATCTTTTTCTTCCAAACCGTTGGGGCCGATCGTGCCCGTGTCGTGGCCTCCGTGGCCGGGATCGATTACGATTTTGCCGATCTTCAGCCCCAGCACGCGGGTTAAAGAACGCTCGCCATTGGCGGTTGGCTGAGCTTCGCGAATGTCGGGATCGGCGGTTTGGGTCTTGCGCTTTCTTTTGGAAGTCGTGGTCTTGACGTCAGCGGCGGCGCTTGGCGTTGTAGCCAGCTTGGGACTTTCATCGTTGACCACGGCGGAGTCGAGCTTTCCAGTGTCAATTTCGGGACGGTCAAGCTTCGCTACGATAGCTCTTTTATTGTTATTCGTCGCCGCGTTTGCATCTTTTATCGCGACATCTTTCGCCGCGAGATCACTGGCCGGGAGAGTTTTCGGCGCAGACTCGTCATCGTCGGCATCGACAATGGTCTTCTTCACGCCGTTGCTGATCACGACGGTGTTGCGTCGCGCAGGTTTCGCCGCGGTGGTCATGTTTGGAGATTCCTCAGCGCGGCTAATCGAATTGGGCGCTACGTCGTTTGCGTCGCCATCCGATGTATCTGTAACAGAGGCTGCGGGCTTCACGGCCGGCACCGCCGCCAATTGCCGGCCGCGGATATCGCTGCCCTGGCCGTCCGCGCTGTTAACGTCTACTTTTCGAGCATCTGGGTCTCGAATATCAATAATCAGCCGCGGAGGATTCGAAAGCAGCGAAGCCTGGAATTCCGAAAGTTCATCGAGATCAAGCACGACGCGCGTGCGTCCCGCCGCAAACTGCGCCATGCGGATATCTCTCAGCAGGCCATCGCTCACATCGAAGGTCTTGGCCAACATGGGATCAAGCTTAGTGTTCAGCAGATCGAAGAAAATTCGGTCGGGATTGTCGATTCGTTGCGACTGATACTTGACGCCCTGTTCGAGATCAATTGCCACTCGCGTGTAGTCCGGCGTGGACCAGTGCCGGATTCCAAGCACGCGTGCCGGCTTCCCGTCGGCGGCCTCGGCGGGTAGATCACTTTCCTTAACCGAATTATCTTTGCTGAAATTATCTTGGCTGGAGTCGTGGTCCGAATCTTTATCGTCAGAGAGGGAACTCGGCTGGGACTCTTTGGCTGTTTTTATCGCAGCCTTCGATTTCACGCTAGCCCGCTGCTGCGCCGGTTCGGCCAGCGCAAGGCGCGCCGCTTCCGCGAACTGGTTGCGCGGATAGCGGCGAAGGAATTCCTCGAACGTGTCATCGGCCCGACCCTTGTCGTGCAAATCGTCTTTATAAATTTCGCCTATGCGGAAAAGCGCGTCGAAGCGGAACTTGCTGCCGGGATATTCACGGCGAAGGAATTCGTATTGCTGAATGGCGGAGCGCAAAATGTCGGGATCGTTGAAGCGGCGTCCCATTTCCTCGGTCATCTGAGCGGCCGCAACCACACTGGGATCTGCCCGGCCCGAACTCGGCGCTTCGAGGTAGACGCGCCGGTATGCACTAATCACGCGTTCATAGTCATGGCGGGCGCGATCCTCGAACGGGCGCCCCTCCAACGTTTCCTGCATTTGTTCGGCGGCGGCAAATTGCGAGTCGGCCCAGCTTCCAGATTTGTGCACGCGGGCATGTGCCATCGCCGGGAGCAGCAGCGCAAACACAGCCGCACTCCAGCGCAGCGCGCGTTGAATTCGAAGGGTCTTCAATGGAACTGCCTGTAATCGGAACTGCCCGTAATCGCTTTGCTCTTAGATGCTCTTGCGCTTACTCGGTGTTGCTGATGTGCAGCACGCCTCTGGCGTCGCGCTCCACATGAATAGGATCGTGCATAGGGCTTTCGAGAAAATGAGAGCCCAGATCCGATCCTCCGTAATACAGTTGCGTGATCTGCTTCACGTAGTTTCGAGTCTCGGCAAAATGAGGAACGCCGGCGCTGCGTGCCACCGCTCCCTGACCTGCGTTGTACGCGGCCAGAGTCAGTTTCACGTCGCCTCCATAGTTCTCCATAAGCTGCTTAAGATGACGAACCCCGGCGTCCACATTTTGTTGCGGATCAAAGGGATTTGCCACCTTTAGCTGCCGAGCAGTCTGCGGCATCAGTTGCATCAGCCCCATCGCGCCCTTGCGGGAAACCGCATTGGGATTGAAGTTCGACTCCACCTTGATGACCGCACGCACCAGGTTGGGATCGACATTATGTCGCGAAGCCGCCTGATCGATGGCGGCATCGATCTCCTGCGGAGAGAACGACTTTCCGCGAACAAAGCTCGGGACAGGCGCGCTTTCTCCAGGATGCTCGCCGAGGTAATGGTTGACCTCCGCCGCGGCCGAGCGGGCTGCCCGGATATTGGCGGAAGGAACTGGCTTCCAGCGGTGTTCCGTGGTACTCCAGAATGCCAGCGAACTACGCTGGGCTGGAGCTTCCGAGCGCTTGCTCGTGGCCACCGGAAACGATTCGTTGACATAGACTTTGCGGCCGTTGTCATCGGTACTGGTGATGACAGTGGCAGCACCGGTTTCTGCCTGCACGTATGGCATAGTGAACGAAAGGAAGGTCGCGATTACGGGACTAGCCATCAGGGCGAGTTGCAGGCGTTTTCGCATAGCCGGGTACAAATCAGCACGCAAGACGGTCAAGGGACCATCTGCGTGAAGCATCTCGACGCGGACAAAAAGCTCCGCGCCTGCCTACCCGGAACCTGACGGAGAATCCTAAAACCAGAGTGTGTCAATTATAGGTTGACGGGAGGTAGGCGGCAACTTACGAAAGGGACACTGAACCACGATGGTAATCTATGTAAGTGATTGAAAACGTTATTGTTGTTAGAAAGTAACGGGCGGTATGGAGGACGGGCGTCGCCGCCCGTTTTCTAAGTTACCCTGTTGGCCAGCCCTCACTCCCATTTCCTTAACTCATCGCTCGTCATCCTGAGGCCGCGGAGCCGCTCGCTCGCTCGCGAGCGGCTCCCAACGAAGGATCTCTGTACTTCACGCTGCCCGCGGGTGGCCCACTCAAGCCCGGTCGTAGCTTGACCGGGCATGTTCAAATCTCCCCAACCCTGTCATCCCGATTCAACTCTGTCATCCCGACCGGAACAGATCATCGCAAAGCGATGGTCTGTGAAGTGGAGGGACCTTGCGTTGTAACGCGTTCGCCCACCCTTACGTTCTTGAGGTCGTTACAAACTCGATGGAACAAGGCGACGGCAGGAAAAGCCGCGCCACAGTTTCAACAACCCGGCCAGTCCCATATCCCTGACTCATTAACTCATTGCTTGTCATCCTGAGGCAGCGGAGCCGCTCGCTCGCGAGTGGCTCCCAACGAAGGATCTCTGTACTTCTCGGATGCCCGCGGGTGGCCCACTCAAGCCCGGTTTTGGTTTGGCCGGAGATGTTTCAAATCTCCCCAACCCTGTCATCCCGACCGAAACAGACCATCGCAAAGCGATGGTCTGTGAAGTGGAGGGACCTGGTGTTGTAACGGCGTGGACTGCCGGGTGCCCCATTCTAAATTTCGCGTCCTTTGCGAAATTTAGGGTGGGGATTTGGCGCGTGGCCCACTCAAGCCGCTTCTTGAAACAGGGAGTCTCGCGGCGACTGATCGGCGAGACAGAGCATTTCTGGCAAAAGCGCTACTATGATTTCAATGTCCGGAATGAATCTCAGTTTGTGGAAAAACTTCGATGCATTCATCGCAACCCAGTGAAGCGCGGCCTGTGCGCACGTACAGAGGACTGGGAGCGGAGCAGTTTTCGCCAGTACGCGACGGGCTGCGCAGGGACGGTTAAGATTGAATGCGAATGGGCAGCGCGGAAGCGAGAACGAGTGGCAGCGAGACTCGGCCCGGCCGCAAAGCCCCACTCAAGCCAAAGAACGGCTTGAATGGGCCACCGGCCAAAAATTGAATTCTGTTAATGCTTCGGTACAGCGTGATGCTATGGTTTGACTTCAAACACTGTGCCGCAGCCCCCGTAAACACAGCCTCCCGTACCACCGCCCGTCGTCGTGCTCCAAAGGTTTCCACTCGCGTCAGACACAATAGGCGCTGCTGGTGCTGCTCCGTCTGGGCTTCCCGGGAAAGCATAGAGGGTGGTCAGGGTCCACGGCTTGGTCTGTACCTTCGGTGGTCGCAAGCGGAAAACCACTCCGTACCGCTGCCCACCTCCGCCACCAAGTGCCGAACCATATAAGTTGCCGGAGGCATCGGCGAGGAGGGCACTCTTCGGCTCGCTACCGTCGTCTCCGTCCTGGAAGCTGTGTGCTATGCGCTCCGTCCACGAGCCGTTAACTCCAGGGATAAGCTCAAAGGCAGTACCCGACGGATAGTTGCCTCCGCCGCCAAGGACGGTTGTGCCGTATAGGCTGCCTTTAGGGCCGAACACCACTCCTGCGGCAGGCCTTACACCATCCGGAATGCCTTTGAAAACATGAAGGGCTTTCTGTGTCCAGGCCCCGCCGTTCTTAGTCGGCGGCGCGAGCTTGAAAACTGTGCCGCAGCCTACGCTACCGCAACTGCCACCTTCATTGCCGCCGTAGTAGCTTGTGCCGTAGATTGCGCCCTTGTTATCCAGCACCAGACCGCCGTTGGGCTCCGCCCCGTCGCCGTCCTGCTTCCCGCTTGCGATTCCCGCGAAGTTGTGCAGCACTTTCTGGGTCCACGCGCCGCCCTGCTTCTTTGGCGGACTCAGCTCGAACACCACCCCACATTGCCCACCGTAGTCTGGATCACAGGTCGTGCCTTTCGTCCCGCCAAACAAAGTCGATCCATACAAATTTCCCGCGCTGTCGAATACCAGGTCTCCAATCGGTACATAACCTTGCGTCGCGCTCGGGAAACTGTAGAGGATGGTTTCCGTCCACGCGCCCCCTTTCTGCTTCGGCGGAGAAAGTTTGTAGACCGTGCCACAGCCTGCGGAGAGTCCCAGCAACGTGCAGTTTCCTGTGCCTCCGTAGGCCGTAAGGCCGTACAGATTTCCCGACTTGTCCATAATCAGGCCGCTGTTGGGAGACTCGCCGTCGTTCGCTCCCTTGCCTTGGAATTCATAGAGCAGTGTCTCAGTCCAAGAGCCACCTTTTTGCGCCGGTGGACTCAGTCGATAGGCCGCCCCGCACTCGCCTCCCAGGGGCGCGCAAGAATCTCCGCCGAAGTCCTGCAGCACACCGTACAGATTGCCTTGCTTGTCGAAAATAACGCTACCGTATGGGTACGAGCCGTCGTTCGTTCCGCCCTGAAAGCTGTATAGCACTTTCTCTTTCCATGCCGCCGAGGCAGGAACAGCAAAACTCAAAGCGACAGCCAATATCAAACCAACGTCAGCGAGTCGTGGAAAACGGTTCTTGTGGATCATGGCGCGGAACAACCTCCAGCGTTTCCCGGGGGAGAAAACGCCGGAGCGGTTGGTTATATTATCCCGCATTCCCGCCAATGTCCACGCGGAAGTCGCTTCCTCAATAGAGGCACGAATGGGGACTGACGGGATCCCTTGAAGTTTGTTGCAACTGCGGGTGGCCCAGCCTATCGCGTTCTTTGCGAAGGCTGGAGCTTTTAGCCAGGCTCTCCCCCGGAGATTCCCAAATTGGGAACCAGATCGGCAGCCCGTTCATTTTCTTCTTGAACCTCGTCCATCACTCGGATAACATAAGAACGCAGACCTTGTCTGCAAGATAATCATCGATCTTTGGCAACCTGACAACGGGCGCGGCTCTGAGACCGCTTACCCGCTGAGTCCGACCAATGCACCTCCCGCGAGCGGCGCCGAAACGGAACCACGCGCAGCCGACGAATCAGCTAACTATCATGTTTCCAAGATTTTGCCGTTAGTCACCGGAGGCATGAAAACCCCTGCCGTTTGTTTTCTGTACTTTGCGCTGAGACCAGGGTTTTCCTGTGGCCGATAAACCCAGTAACTCCAATGTTTCCAAGATTTTGCCTCTAACTACCTTTAGAACCATAGATCTAGCGGGACAAAAAAATTCCAGTCCTTTGTTTTCTAGATTTTGCGGGGAATGAAGAGTTTTTTTTGAGTCGGTACTAAATAGTAAACTTGTTCCGAAACGGGAAAGTCGCCCGCCGGCGGACTTCGAGCCCCGTCCCTGCACAAACCTTCCCGGCTGTAGTACGCTGCCTGTGATTCCTCATGAGCGAGCGACTCGAAACGCACGAACTCGAAACCCGCGAACTGGAAACCTCCCAACGCCAAACGCCGGACTCGCTGATGCTCTACGGCTTCTGGTATCGCGCCCTGCCCAGCGGACAAGTGACCCGCAACCGTCTGCACCAAGCGATGCTGCTGGAAACGCCTCTGGTTATCGGCCGTGATCGCCAGGGAAAGCCGTTTGCCTTACGCGATGCCTGCCCGCACCGGGGAATGCCGCTTTCTTGCGGCCGGTTTGACGGACAGAATCTCGAATGCAGTTATCACGGCTGGAAGTTCGACGCGCACTCCGGCCAGTGCCAGCTCATTCCGTCGCTGACGTCCGATCAAGAGCTGAAAGTAGATCGGATCTACGCCGGGAGTTATCCCTGCGCGGAGAACGATGACTACGTTTGGGTATTTATTCCCGAACCTCCTCCGAGCGGAGCCGGTTTCACCAAGGCGGTCGAGCCGGCTTTACCCGCGCCGCGCGTTCCGACTTTCGACGGGAAGTATAAGATCGCGCACTTGACCGCAGACCTGCCATGCAGCGTGGACCACGGCATTATCGGGCTTATGGATCCGGCGCATGGGCCGTTTGTGCATCAGGCGTGGTGGTGGCGCGGCCGGCATAGCATTCACGAGAAGCAAAAGAATTTCGAGCCGATCCCCATGGGCTTCCGTATGAGCGCCCACACGCCCAGCTCGAACAGCGCGCCTTATAAACTGCTGCGGCTGTACGCGGACGCGGATTCGATTACGACCACCATTGATTTTGTTCTACCAAACTTGCGCCTGGAAACGATAAGGGCAGGGAAGTACTGGTTCTCCAGCCTGACGACCGTCACACCGATCACGCGCAGTCATTGCCGCATCGATGTGGTGGCCTGCTGGAACATCTTCCGCTGGGTTCCGTTTGGACCGGAATTGCTGAAGTTTGTGTTTGCAAAGTTCGTCGAGCAAGATCGCCAGACGATGGAGAATCAATCGGAAGGATTGAAACACAATCCGCACCTGATGTTGATCGACGACGCGGATCGTCCCGCAAAATGGTACTTCCAGTTGAAGGCAGCGTATCTGGAATCACGACGCACCGGCGGAGAAATGCGTCATCCGATGAACGGGCCGGTTACGCTGAAGTGGAGAAGCTAGTTGCATCGTTCACCCGGATTCACAGTTCACTCGTCTTTCACCAGCCAATCCATCGCTTCTTCGCGAGTCTTGAATGTGGGCAATTCCCGCTGGGAAAAATTCTTGATATGTTCGTAGAACACGTGGGGCAGATTTTCGATTCCTACCCAGGCTGATTTCTTAATGTGAGGCCGGTCGAAAACCGTGGTCTCTTTAAGAGCGGTGATGGCTTCGCGATCAAACTCGGCTCCAGTGAAATCCGCCAACAGCAGAACAGATTCGCGTGGCTCGGACATCAGATAGCGCGGCACCAGGCGGGACATCTTCAGCAACTCGGCGGGGGCGCAGTGAGATACATCCACCAGCAGAATCGCTTTGCCCTTATGCGTAATCAGTCGTATGCGGTCTTCCATAGCAGGCTCCGAGAGGTCTGCCCACACAAACTACGTCAGCAATGATTCCACTACTTTATACGACTCGCTCAGCGCCGCGTCCAATGCCTGAGGATCTTTGCCGCCGGCCTCGGCCAGATCGGGGCGACCTCCGCCTTTGCCTCCGACTTTTTGCGCTACGGGGCCGATGACTTTGCCGGCTTGGATCTTCTGCGTGAGGTCTTTGGTCACGCCGACGATCAGCGAGACGTTGCCGTCCGTGGCCGAGCCCAACACTACGACGCCTGAGCCCAGTTTGTCGCGGAGTTGGTCGACCAGGGTACGCATTTGGGCGCGTTCGAGATTATCTACGCGGTGGGCAAGCACTTTTATGCCGTGAATGTCTTTAATCTTGTCGGTGACGGACGCAACCGTCGAGGAAGCGGACTTCATCCGCGCTTGATCGAGTTCGCGCTGCAGGCGCTTGATCTCGGAGTCTTTCTTGTCGAGTTCGAGTTTCAGCGCTTCGGCTGGAGAAGTCACCTCCGAATGACCGGCGAGACTGGCGACTACGTTCTCCAGCTTGTGATCTTTTTGAAAGTGGTGCAGCGAGCCTTCGCCGGTGACCGCTTCGATGCGGCGGACCCCGGAGGAAACGCTACCTTCTTTCAAAACTTTGATCAGACCGATTTCTCCGGTGGCTTTGGTGTGCGTGCCTCCGCAGAGTTCGGTGGAGAAGTCTCCGATTTTGATGACGCGGACGCGGTCGCCGTATTTTTCGCCGAACAAAGCCATGGCTTTGTATTCGTTGATGGCGACATCGATGGGCACATTTTCGATGACTTCGATCTTCTGGTTGCGTAGAACTTCTTTGTTGATCAGGTCTTCGATGTCTTGCAGTTCTTCGTCGGCAACGCCTGCGAAGTGCGAGAAGTCGAAACGCAGATGGTCGGGAGCGACCAGCGATCCGGCTTGCTTCACATGTTTGCCCAGAACCTCGCGCAGACCGGCTTGCAGCAGGTGCGTGGCCGTGTGGTTGCGCATGGTGGACTCGCGGAGTTCGGCGTTGACCACGCCATCGACTTTGTCGCCGATGCGGATTGGTTGCTTCGCGATGACCTGGTGCGCGCGCACGCCTTGAATCGGGGAGTAGCAGCCTTTTACCTCGGCGACGATGGTGTTGTGATCGTCGGAGTAGAACCATCCGCGGTCACCCACCTGTCCGCCGGACTCCGCGTAGAACGGCGTGTGATCGAGGATGATTTCGCCTTCGTCTCCGGGTTTGAGTTGCTGGGTGCCTTGGCCATTGTGGATGATGGCGAGAACTTCGCAGTTGTTGGAGCGAGTTTGGCGATAGCCCTCGAAGGTGGATTTCGGGAGTTGCTGATATGCGGGATTGGCGGTTTGCTTGGCTGCGCCTTTCCAGGATGCGCGCGCACGCTCGCGCTGCTCGGCCATGGCGGCGTCGAAGCCTTTTTGGTCAAACTCTAGTCCTTGGTCGCGCGCGGCGTCTTGCATGAAGTCGAGGGGCATGCCGAACGTGTCGTAGAGTTTGAACGCTTCGGGCCCTGATAGTCGGTTATCGCCAATCAGAGCCTCCAGTTTCTCCAGACCAATGTTCATGGTGTGGCCAAATCGCGTTTCTTCTAGCAGAACAGTTTTCGCAACTCGCTCACAGGTTTCAATGAGCTCAGGATATGCATCCTGCATCAAATCGCGCACGGCAAAGACCATCTCATTGAGAAAGGGTTTGGTTTGTCCGAGAAGTCGGCCATGCGTCAGGGCGCGCCGGATAATTTTACGCAGCACATATCCGCGGCCTTCGTTTGACGGCAGCACTCCGTCAGAAATGAGGAACGTCGCGGCGCGAGAGTGGTCTGCTATCACTCGCAGAGAGGCGGCTGATTTTGCCTTGCCTTCTTTCTCCAGTTCCTTCGTGAGGGACGCGCCTGTTAGCTCTGCCGCCCGCTTGATCAGGGGCGTGAACAAATCAGTTTCGTAGTTCGAAATCACACCTTGCAGTACTGCCGTCACTCGTTCCAAACCCATGCCCGTATCGATCGACGGCTTCGGCAATGGATTCAGTCTGCCGCTGGCGTCACGGTCGAATTGCATGAAGACCAGGTTCCAGATTTCGACGTAGCGGCCGCAGTCGCAGGGGAACTTGCAATCCGCATGCCCTTTTTCGGATGCGGCTGGGCCCATGTCATAATGAATTTCGCTGCATGGGCCGCAGGGTCCGGTGTCGCCCATCTGCCAGAAATTGTCTTTGGCGTCGCCCTCAAAGATTCGTTCCTTCGGGACACCTTGTTGGAGCCATGCTTGTTCTGCTTCGTCGTCGCGCGGAACGATTCCGGTTCCAAACTCAGCTCCTTCGAAAATCGTTACGTATAGCTTTTCTTTGTCGATCGCGAACCAGTCTTTCGAGGTGATGAGCTCCCAAGCGTAGGCGGTGGCGTCCTTCTTGAAATAGTCGCCGAAAGAAAAATTGCCCAGCATCTCGAAGAAGGTGTGATGGCGGTTGGTGAAGCCGACGTTTTCGAGATCGTTGTGTTTCCCGCCGGCACGCACGCATTTTTGCGAGGTTGTGGCGCGCTTGTAGTCACGCGTTTCGAGGCCCAGGAAAACGTCCTTGAACTGGTTCATGCCCGCGTTAGTGAAGAGCAGCGTGGGATCGTTGGCCGGAACGAGCGACGAGGAATGGACCTGTTTGTGCCCGTGCTGAACGAAATAATCCAGAAATCTGCGCCGAATCTGGGAGCCGGTGAGCATGGAAAATCAATTCTAAATTAAAAACGCAGAGGCCACAGAGGTCGCGCAGTTAGACTCTGCGGCCCCGGCGTACTCTGCGGTTCGTTTTCGCTAGAAATTCTCTACTTCACAGCGTCGGCAGTTTTATCGGCAGCCTTTTCGGTGCCTTTGGCGGTGTCCTTAGCCGCGACCTTGGTCGCGTGTCCGGTTTTGTCGGCAGCCTTTTCGGTGCCTTTCGCCGTATCCTTGGCTGCGACCTTGGTCGCGTGTCCGGTCTTGTCGGCGGCCTTTTCCGTGCCTTTCGCCGTATCCTTGGCTGCGACCTTGGTGTCGTGACCTACATCCTTTGCTCCCTTGTCCACATCGTGGACTACATCCTGCGCGAACAGGAACGATGCTGCACAAAACACTCCTGCAGCAAGAATCGCTGCCACTTTGGATTTCATATGGCCTCCTAAGTTTGATGGAAATGGTTCGCAAAGTATAACATTCGACGGTCAAACGTCACAAAGCGACGCCAACCACCGCACGGTTACTCAACCTCGCCTTCCAATGCACTCAGTGTCTCGTCATCGACATCCCATTTCTTGAGTATGGCGAAGATCGTTTTCGATGCAAATCCAGCGCGCATGAGCTGGCGGAAAATCCGTGCTGCGTGCTTCTGATCTTTCGGTTTCACCAGTCGCTTGCGTTTCAAATATTCGCGCGCTTGTCTCTCGTCACTCACTTCGTCGTAAGCGGCTTCGACCGCTTTGTCGATGACTTCGCCGTGCACTCCTTTAGCCTTAAGATCGGTGATCACGCGACGACGGCCGAATTTTTCGTTATCGCGGCGAAAAGAGGAATACGCAGCCGCGTATTGCGCGTCGTTGAGATAGCCGCGGTCTTTAAGCCGGCGAATTACGAGGTCCACCAGGGTTTGTCCATATTCTGTATCGGCTTCGACGCGTGGTCGCAGCAGACGCTTCAGTTCCGCCACGGAGCGCATGCGGCGGCCAAGCGCTCCAACGGCATACTCGTAGAGTTCGTTTTCCGAATCGGTTTTTCTCGGGCGGGCAAAGGCCATGGCTAGTAACAAGTTACCGCGCCGAGCGCTCCTCCTGCAGAGAAAAGTTTGCGTTACAACTTTTTACCTCGATCGTGGTGACATCGGGAACTTCCTACCGTCTATTTGCGTAGATAGTTAATGAATGAGGATGAAAGTCATGCTTACCATCGATGTGGAAAAAACGGGCGATGTAGCGGTTGTGAGATGCGTTGGGCGGATCGTTCGCGGCGCTGAGGTTTGCACGCTTCGGAACGCAGTGTTGTCGGAGAAAAACACTCGCATTGTGGTGATTGATTTATCCGAGGTCGAAATGCTGGATGCGGGCGGGCTGGCGGCGTTGCTGTCCTTGCAGGAGTGGGCGTGGAGCCGCAACGTTCAACTGAAGCTGGTGAATCCGTCGCACTTCGTTTGCGAGGTGCTGACCCTCACCGGGTTGAATCGTGTATTTGAAATTTCAAAGTTCGAGCATGCGCTTTTCGTTCTCGGCGCGCCGGATTGTCATCACTTGAAATATGCGGCTGCTTGCTAGCTGCAACTGTTCTTCACTGGGCCGGAGCTTTACGTCAGTTCGCCTGTTGGTTTAACAGTCGAAGTCAAGTTTCGGCCCCCTCCGAAATAAGAAAGGGCGCGCTCCGGCGCGCCCTTAAGTGTTTCAGGAGGATAGATCAGCGGCCACCAAAGCCGGTCTGTTGCATTGCGTTTTTCGAGATATCGCTGGTGGAAGAGATGCCCTGCATACGCAACTTGAAGTCGTCTGCGTTGGAGGCGCTCTCCAGTGCGGTTTCGTAGTTGATCAGCCCCGCCTGGAATAAATCCCAAAGAGATTGATCGAAGGTCTGCATGCCATACTGCGAAGTACCAGCGGAGATGGCGTCGCGAACCGCACGGGTTTTTTCCGGCACCAGAATGCATTCCCGAATGTAAGCGGTATTGATCATGACTTCGACAGCGGGCACGCGGCCGTCGCCGTCGCAACGTCGAACCAGTCGTTGACTGATCACGGCTCGCAGCACGGCGGCGAGCTGCAAGCGAATCTGCTTCTGTTCCGGCGGCGGGAACACCGCAATAATACGGTTGATAGTTTCGACCGCGTCCAGCGTGTGCAAGGTTGAGAAAACCATGTGGCCGGTTTCAGCGGCGTGCAGCGCAGTGCCGATGGTCTCAATGTCACGCATTTCGCCGACCAGGATGACGTCGGGATCCTGACGCAGAGAAGCGCGCAGCGCCGAGGAAAAGGTCGGCGTATCGACTTCGATCTCGCGCTGGTTCACGTAGCCTTTTTTGTCGCGATGCAGGAATTCGATCGGGTCTTCAATAGTGATGATGTGTTCAGCGCGAGTGGAGTTGATGCGGTCCACCATAGCGGCGAGAGTCGTGGATTTACCGGAACCCGTGACCCCAGTGACCAGGATCAGGCCGCGCGGCATGTCGCAAACTTGTTCAACAATCTTCGGCAAGTAGAGTTCGTCGAGCGCACGGATCTTAGTGGGAATCACGCGCAGGACCAGTCCCACGTTGCCACGCTGCTGGAAAACGTTTACACGGAAGCGGCCCAGTCCGGCTACGCCGTAGGCCATATCGATTTCAGTGCTCTCTTTGAATTTCTGTTTTTGCCTCGCCGACATCATGCTGAAGGCCATGGTCAGCATATCTTCCGCGCTGATACGCGGCTGGTCGGTAAGCGGGGTGAGTTCGCCATCAATCCTAAGGTGAGGATAGTTGCCGACTTTCAGGTGTAAGTCGGAAGCGCGCCGCTCCATGGCGATACGAAGAAGATCATCAATATTCATTTTGGATAAGTCCCCAGGGATCAGTTCGTATGATGAACCGAAATCGCGTCGAACCCAAGATGACCTAAGTAATGGGGCGATGTGCGTTTGGGCAGGGGCTAGGTCGCACTTGCGCAGAAGCGGAGCTGGCAGTTGACTTAGTCCATGGACTTAGTCTATCGTTACGATTCATGGAAGTGAACATTCATGAGGCGAAAACCCATCTCTCGCGGCTTCTTCAACGGGTAGCCGAAGGTGAGGAAGTTACGATCGCGCGGGCGGGTGTGCCGGTGGCGCGGCTGGTGGCTGTCGAGAAAAACAAGAATGTGCGACCTATGGGTTTCGCGCGCGATGAAATATGGATCGCCGAAGATTTCGATGCTCCCCTGCCGGATGAACTCCTCGCGGCATTCTACGGCGAGACGCCCGTCAAGCCTGTCCGCCGCACGCGTAAAAGAAAATGAAGTATCTGCTGGACACCGCCGTCTGGTTGTGGAGTCTGAGATCGCCAGAGCTCATTGGCGATGAGGGCCGTCAGATATTAGAACTCGGCGATGAGGAAGTATATCTCTCGGCCATCACTTCATGGGAAATTAGCATTAAGATGCGTCTAGGGAAATTGGAATTCGCCGGGCCGCCCGCGCAATACGTGCCGCGATTCATGGCGAGGCAAAACCTCCGACCGCTCTCCGTCACTCACAGTCACGCCGCCAAAGTTTACGACCTTCCGATACACCACAGCGACCCGTTCGACCGCATGCTGATTGCCCAGGCTCTGGTTGAGGACATGGTGATTCTCACCTCCGATCGCGCGTTCAGGAAATATCCGGGCGAGCTGCTCTGGTGCGGAAGCTAGAACTTCAGCGCGGACGTTGTTCTCCGAATGAGAAAAGCCGCCCCACAGGGCGGCTCCAAGTTACTTCAAAAGCAATTAAGCGGCGCTACTCTCCGCCGGAGCTCCCTGCCACGGTTCATCGTAGCTACCTCCGTAAATGGCTGGGCATTTGGATCCCATCGGACGCAGATACGTGGCAAGCTGTCCGCGGTGGTGGATGCTGTGATTGTTAACGAAGCCGAGATAGAACACCACGGGCAGCGTGAACGCGCCGTAAAAATCCACTGGGGTAAGTAACTCCTCCGGCGACATTGCTCGTACCCGTTCGATGGCACGCAGATAGTTTTTCTCATACCAGGAAACCAGTTCCGCCGTGGTCTTGGGTTCGTCTTTGAAGCGGGTTTCCATGGCGAACTTGCGATCGGCGGTCTCATCGAGCATCTGCACATCCGCAGATGCCAGATGCCAGGCCAGGTCGCCGGCAGTGCGCGAGTTGGGATCGGGCTTGTAGTCCCGCTTTGCGTCGGGGATCGCGGCCAGAACTTTCTTCGTGGCTTGCAGTTCGTTGGTCAGGCCCATGAGCATTATGTCGCGGTAGGCCAAGGCAAATTCCGGGGTGGGACCCTGCTGTTCGGTTGCCATATGTTCTCCTTTTGCTTTCTGCTGCGAGTTGCTGTAGGTGTGACCTTAAAAGGGGCGCTCAGGTAAGCGCCCCTGATTGTGAATTTTCAATCTGTTAAACGCTAACCGGCTGCTTGTTGCCCACCGGCACTGGAGTCAGCCAACCGAAACGATCAGCCTTTTCACCGTGCACGATGCCATAAAATTCCTTCTGAATGGCTTTGGTCAGAGGCCCGGTCACGCCTTTGCCCACGCTGATCTTATCGACGGAACGAATCGGTGTGATCTCAGCCGCGGTTCCGGTTAAGAAGGCTTCATCCGCGATGTAAAGCAGTTCGCGCGGGATGCCTTGTTCGGCCACCGGAATTCCCAAACCTCGAGCGATCTGCAGAACCGAGTCGCGGGTAATTCCGGGTAACACAGAGTTGCCCAAAGGCGCAGTCTGCAAAACCCCATTGCGGACGACGAATACATTCTCGCCCGAGCCCTCGCTGACGTAACCGTTAGCATCGAGCGCGATACCCTCGACGTAGCCGTTGATGATGGCTTCCATCTTGATCAGCTGCGAGTTCATGTAGTTCGCGCCGGACTTGGCCATGGCCGGAAGCGTGTTCGGAGCGATGCGCGTCCACGAGGAGACGCAGACGTCTACGCCTTGCTCGGCGTCGCTGCCCAAATATTTTCCCCAGGGATAGTTGCAGATGAAGACTTCGGTGGGCGAATTAAAGGGATTAACCCCAGCTTCGCCGTAACCGCGCAGAATGATCGGGCGCATGTAACACGGCCACACGCCATTGTTTTTCACCAGTTCGAGCATCCCGGAGATGAGTTCTTCACGGGTAAAATCCACGTCGATCCGGTAAATCTTGGCCGAATCCAACAGCCTTTGTGTATGTTCCTGGGCGCGAAAAATCGCAGGCCCGCTGGGAGGGGCGTAACACCGGATTCCCTCAAATACCGAAGATCCGTAATTCACCACGTGGGACATTACATGAACTTGCGCATCGTCCCAGGGAATAAGTTTGCCGTTATGCCAGATTTTCTCCGTCTTCTGAATCGCCATGAGCACTCCTAAAGATTTGATTCACGCGCACAGCAGGAAGTTACGTCCGTTAGATGCCAAAATTCCTTCCGTGGGCGGACCCGCCTGTTGGCAGTCATGACAGGCAGCACGGTACACGAGGGAGGCAAGAGCCAAGCAAACTACGAGGAAATTATAACCTAGCAAGGAGAAAGTGAAGGACGTTTTCCGGCTCGGCGGAGAGAAAAACTTGAGCCGGCGGAATCGCCGCTCTCAGACCGAACGAAACAGGCAGAGCATGTTTTTTGACAAAGTTTGTTACTTATTCATCGTTACTTATTCATCCCAGACTTATCGGCAGGGGGCGCCAGCTCAGCTTGAGCGACAGCCGGCAGCTCATCCCCGCGGAAATACTGCCCTTTAGCAGCCCGCATCTCCGGCATGGCGGCGTAGGGCTTGCTGTAGTCGTTGGCGGCATTCCAGAACAGAAAGCCGATTCCGCCCGCTTGTTTTGCTGTCTTCACCTGCACTTCGATGTACTCGGGTGAGTAAGTCTTCGTTCGCCAGCGGAAGGCCTGCAGCCACGGACGTATCACAACATCGCTGCCTTTGGTGATCAGCTCGAATCGTTTCATGGATTCGCCGATAAAATGCTCGGGCGCGTCACCCGGGTGCGCGATGCCATCCATTCCGAAGAAATGCGAAGGATAGATCATGGGCGAAACCACATCGCAATACTTTGCCATCAGCACGATATCCTGGCCGGTGTGAGCCAGGTCGACGGGCCGCTGCCAGGCCATAATCCCGAACACGTCCAGAGAAAGCAGCACGCCAGTGGGATGCAGTTCGGCATAGGCATGTTTCAGGAAGTCCGCAATCACGTCCGAACGATGCCAAGTCGGATGGTCGGTCTGGAATTCGAAGCTAGCGTCTTTCTGATCTCCCTCAGCTGGAAAACGGACGTAGTCGAATTGAACTTCGTCCACGCCAGCTTCGGCAGCCTTTTTGGCCAAGGCAATATCGTATGCCTGTACTTTAGGTTGCGAAGGATCGGTCCATACCAGCTTTCCGTTTTCGCGCCACGGCTGCCCGGTCTTATGGGACTTCACCGCCAGTTCAGGATGGGCAACCACCAGCCGCTCGTCGCGAAAGATGGCCACTCGCGCAATTGCATGCATGCCTTGCGAGTGCAGGAAGTGGGTGAACTTGGGCAGGTCATGAATAGCAATATGATGTCCGCCAGCGAGGGGGTGGTCAAAGGGAATGTTGACGCTTCCGTCGCTATCCTTCACATCGAAAACTACCGAGTTTCCGCCTAACTCGCGCCAGCGCTTGATGATGCGGAGACCGCGATCGCTTGCCGCCATCACTCCCGTCAAATACACTGCACGCACTTCAAAGTCCCGGGGTACAGGGATAGTTTTTTCCACGATCGGCGCCGGCAAAATCCCCGGAACGACTAGCTGCTGGCCAGACTTGAGATAGGTGCCCTGCGGATTTCCACTGGCCTGCCGGATCGCATCGGCCAGTTCGCTGGAGGTCAGAAATGACGTCTGCGACAAGAAGCGATGGGCCACCAAAGTGACCGTGTCTCCGCGCTTGGCTACGTACATGGCGCTGCCCGGTGGGGCAATGTTTGTGACTAGAGCCGGTGGCTCTCCCGGCTTGGAAACGCGTGGCACAGGGTTCGAAGTAGGCACCAGTTCAGGATTTTGGCCGGACTGGGCGGCCGAAGCCGGGACTTCGAATGCCAATCGCCAGGAAACAAATCCTAAGGCTAGGCAGGACAAAACGATGATTAGAACTGAGCTAGAGCGGCGCAAGTTTTTCTCCGTGGAAACGCGTGTGGCGCTTTCTCCGGATGCTAGCGGGCGCGGGTTTCCTGTGCTAGTTACGTCTGGTCAAGGCCGTAGAGGTAGACTGCCCTACGCCACTGGCTAGCAAAGAACTTCCTGCGTGCGCAAAGTATTTCCCTTTCCATGATTTCTACCTGCCATGGGAATGCCTCCCTCCGCCCGTATTAAGCATCTAAGTTGCGAAGGAATAAGCCATTGGCAGTTCGCCGGGGATGGCGAGTCATTTGCACTAAGGGACAGCGCGGTAAGTTAGGGGTATCGACAAACAGCCCGGAGAGTGACAGAATTTGTCGCTCCCGAATCACCAAGAGTGCAGCACTCTCGCGCAGTCAACGGAAAGCCAGGAAAGGGAAACGCCCGGAATGAAAACCGTCCTTAACACAGTGCTCGATCCCACCCGCCGCAGTACTGACGCCCGAGATTTTGACAACACCCTGCGACGCAAGATCGTTGGCCAGGATGCCGCGCTCGAAAAGGTGGTCGAAATCTACCAGATGTTTCTGGCAGGACTGAATCCTCCTGGACGTCCGGTTGGCAATCTGCTCTTTCTTGGGCCCACGGGGTCGGGAAAAACCCGTGTGGTTGAGGCTATGTCCGAGACTTTGTTCGGGGATGCGCGGGCTTGCATCAAGATTGATTGCGCCGAGTTCCAGCACTCCCACGAAATCGCCAAGCTGATCGGATCGCCTCCGGGATACCTAGGCCATCGCGAGACTCATCCACTGCTTACGCAGGAAGCGCTGAATCAGTGGCATACCGAGAAGCTGAAGCTTTCGATTCTGCTGTTCGACGAAATTGAAAAAGCCTCCGATGCGCTCTGGCAATTGCTGCTCGGCATCTTGGATAAGGCAACGTTGACTCTGGGCGACAATCGCCGCGTCGATCTTTCCTCATGCATCATTATCCTGACCTCGAACCTGGGGACCAGCGAAATGAGCAATCTGGTGGACGGTGGCATGGGATTCACCCACAAGCCCAAGCTCGTGGATTCGAGCCTGGACGACAAGATCGATCGCACCGCTGTCGACGCCGCGCGGCGCAAGTTCACGCCGGAGTTCATGAACCGCATCGACAAAGTCGTGGTTTTCAAGACTCTTCGGCCGGAGCACCTCGAGCAGATTCTCGATATTGAACTCGGCATGGTGCAACAGCGCATTCTGATGGCTTCAGCCGCAAACCAGTTTGTGTTCAATTGCACGGACAAGGTGAAGAGCTTCCTGCTACATGAGGGCACGGATCCAAAATACGGAGCGCGGCACCTAAAGCGGGCGATTGAACGTCACCTGGTATTTCCGTTGGCGAATCTGGTGGCTACGGGTCAGGTCAGGCTGGGAGACTTCATCCGCGTCGACATGGCGGCCGAAGGCGCTCTGACATTTGTGAAAGAAGCAGAGGGCGCGATGGTGCCCATGCTGATGGAGCGCTACGGCGCAGCCGCGGGAATGCCTCCCATGGCGGCACGCACAGCGCGTACGATTGGACGCCGCGAATTCGGAGCAACGCCGACTGCTGATACAAAGTAAGTTTTGTAACGTCCGGACAGGAAAAGAGCGCCGCTAACCCGCGGCGCTTTTTTCTTGAATGAGAAATTGCGAATTATTGACTTAACGATCGTGCTTGGGCCAGTTCCACTCGATCCGAGTGCGTCCCGTTGGCACAATTTTTCAGCAACTGGGCGTAGTAAGTTTTAGCTTTTTCAGTCTGGTGCAACAACTCTGCCGCCTGAGCCGCTCCGGCTAGCCCGTTGAACCGGTTGGGATCGGTCTTCATGGACTTCTCATATTCAGCTAGAGCTTCCTCGGGCCGTCCCATTTCCAGCAGCATGTCGGCGAGCATTTCGCGTGCGGGCAGTTCGACTTCGCCCTTGCCTTCGGCATCCTGTTTATCCGCGACCGCGCGCAACAGCCTCAATGCGTCGTCGTTTTTTCCTTGAGCAAATGCCAGCCAGGCGTGGGCCTCGTCGTGGTTCGTGCTCATGCGGTCGGCGCGGTAAGGATGCTTGCCTTTTCGTGTGGCGTCGAGCATGACATCGAATTGATTCACCGCGTCCTGGGCCGCAGTCGCATCGCGCAAATGCCCAGCGCCGACGGCCCGCGCCCAGTAAGTGATCTGCTGGTTTTCCGGTTCAACTCCCGGCGGCGGCTGCAACGCGATAGCCTCTTTCCACTGATGCATTTCGAGCGCATACATGGCGGGAAAATGTGCGCGTTCCTGATTAAGATAACCGTCGAGACCTTTGTCCATGTCTTGCTCGCGCATATTTCCCAATCCATTCGCAATGGCTTTGGCCTTGCTGTCTTCTCCGATTTGCAAATAGGCGTACTCGAGGAAATCCATCGAATGGACCTGATGCTCCGCGCCAAAGTGAATGGCAGACGGTTGCTGCGTGGCTGCGATGGTCGCGAGATTCGATTGAATATCTTCCTGCCAGAGCCCAAGCCGGACAAAAATGTGGGACGGCATATGCAAAGCGTGCGGAGACGCCGGAGCAATTTGCGCGTAACGGCGCGCCGCTGGCAATCCGAGTTGCGCCAATCGCGGATCGTCCGCTGCATGGATGAGGTAGTGGGCGACGCCGGGATCGTTCGGGTCTGCCGCAAACAGTGGGTTCAGAATGGCAATTGCATTCTTTGCATTATTCAACGCTGTGTTGGCGTCAGGCGCCCAGGCCAGCAAAGACAACGCGTAGAACACGGCCGCTTCGTTGTCGCTGGGATAGCTGCGGTAAACCTTCTCCATCGCTTGCGAATACGCCATGCAGCGTTGTCCGTGATCGAGTTTGTCGTAGTCGCGATAAAAGAAAGCCAGCGCATCGATGTAATCCCGTTCCCGCTGCGTCTTCGCACCAATCGCCTGGCCTTTGCGAATTAGATCCCATCCCTCTTTCAAAGCGGATTCTTCAGGGCGAGACCACAACTGGTGAAACAAACTCATCGCCTCGCCCCAGTACGCAATTGCGCATTGCGGGTCTCGGTCAGCAACTTGCTGAAACTGTTTGTCAGCTTCGTCGTACCAGAACGAATGCAGCAAAGCCACGCCACGTTCAAAAGGTTTCTGCACGGAACTAGCGCACGAAGTAGGAAATGAAACCGTTCCCAGCTTCTGGTTCGGATCAAGATGGTGATGAGCATCCTCTGCGCACAAACTGCTGACCAGGGAAATCAGCATAAGGCCGAGGCAAGGCAACCGCTTCTTCATGCAACCTCACAAAAGTACTGCCGGCAATCCAGCCAGTTGAGCCGCGGTCCCATCACCACACTTCGCAACGTTTATCTGCGGGACGCACCATTGGCGCATCAGCTTTGCAACTGAACGCCGCCTGAAACTCAGGAAGATTCGACAGCGGGCCAATGACGCGGTATTTCCCTATCGGGTGCGGGTCAGATTGCATCATGACTCTTTGTTCTTCGATTCGGATGGCGTCTCCGCGCCACTGTCCCCAGGCGATGAAGAATTGCTGTTCGGGGGTAAAGCCGTCGATATCGGGAGGGCGCGGTTTGCCCTCGAGCGATTTTTCGTAAGCCAGAAATGCAATCTTCGCGCCACCCAGGTCGCCGATGCTCTCGCCAAGTACCAGTTTGCCGTTGTGGTGGACGCCGGGTTCTATGAAGTAATTATCGAACTGGTCAGCCACACACGCGCCACGCTGCTGGAATTGGGCCAGATCGTTGGGCGTCCACCAATTTCGCAGGCTGCCCAGGTAGTCAGACTTCGCTCCCTGGTCGTCGAAGCCATGAGATATTTCGTGGCCGATGACCACCCCGATCGAACCGTAGTTGAAGGCATCGACAGCATTCACATCAAATCCCGGAGGCTGCAGAATTCCGGCGGGGAAAACGATCTCGTTCCAGCGGGCGTTGTAGTAGGCATTCGAAGTGGGCGGCGTCATTCCCCAGCGAGTGCGATCGACCGGTTTTCCAATAGTTTGAAGGTCGTCTTCCACCACGAAACTCCGCGCCGCAAGGTAGTCCTCGAAAAATGCATCCCGGCGAATATCAACCTTGCTATAGTCCTTCCACTTATCGGGATAGCCAATCTTGGGATTGAAGGTGGCGATTTTGGCCATCGCCCGCTCTTTGGTTTCGTCGCTCATCCAGGGCCGGCTAAGAATGTCGTCTCGCATGGCGGCAAGAATGTTCCGCACCATTTCTTGCGCGCGCGCTTTGGCTTCGGGCGGGAAATACTTTTCGGCGTATTTCTTTCCCAAGGCCTCGCCCAGGAATTGGTCGGTCGATTCCACGCAGCGCTTCCAGCGGGGTTTCATCTCACTCTGGCCTCTCAAGTACTTGCCGAAGAAAGCAAAGTCCTCTTCCTCGATGGGCGCAGAGAGAGCGTCAGGAACCGAGTTCAAGGTTTGCCATTTGAGATAGACCTTCCAGTCCGCCAATGAATTCTGTTGCAACTGCCGGTCGAATTCCTGCATGTATTTGGGCTGGTCGACGTTCAAGTCAACATTTTGAGCGAGTTGGTTATGCTTGAAGTAGTCTGCCCAGTCAAAATGAGGAGCCATCGTTTGCAGTTGGACAAACGCCGTATTGTGGTCGGTGGCGCTGGGATCGCGAAGAGCGACGTTGTCCAAAGAAGCTTCCGCAAACTTGGTCTCCATGGACATGACGGTTTGCGCGGCCGCGGCTGCTGATTTCTGGTCCCAACCCACCAGCACGAACATGTTGGCGATGTGTTCCAGGTATTTTTCGCGAGCTTCTTTAAAGCGGGCATCGGGCTTCAAGTAGTAGTCGCGATCGGGCAGCGAATAACCGCTGGCGCCGAGGTCTGCCAGTACCCAGGTGGGCTTGTGGGGATCGGTGGCAGAGGCGAGATTAAAGGGAACGGCGACGTTAATATCTTGCAGATCGGCGATGACCGGTTGGAAGCCGCCGGTGTCCTTGACGGCATCGATCTCGTTAAACCACTTTTTCAACGGCACGATGCCACGAGCATTGACCCGTGACTCGTCCATGCATGCGCCGTAGTAGTCGCCGATAATTTGGTCGGTACTCCCCTTTGCCGCGGTCGTATCTTGCTGCGCGGCATCGAGCACATCTTTCAGCTTGTCCTTGGTGGTTTCGCCCGACTCCCAACGTTTGCTCCAACGCACCATGGTAGCGGGCATGGCGTGGTTCGCTCGCCAAGAGCCGTTGGAGAATTCGTAGAAGTCGGTACAAGGATCCACTTTCCGGTCGAGGTCGGTTATGTCGATGCTATGTAGCGTGGCGGCCTGCGAAAGAACAAGTTGAGATAGCAAAAAGACCGGCAACAAAGTCTTGAGAATGCGCATGAAGGATTCTTTTCTCCCGAGGTCTCGGTTGGATCTACATGTTGCGCCTGTCATTCTAGACGAGAAAGGCGCTTGTTGGTTAGTTCGCGGAGAGCTGTCGAACACGAATCAGTGGGCTATATTGGGTCCCAAATGATGTCTGGGCATTCCCCGAAGAACCTTTCGCAACGGAAGAACGTAGGGTCTTGGGATGTCGCCTGGCGCGGTTCACCGGTGGCGTGAATGCTGCCATCGTAGTCGGCGAAATAGCTCCGCAGGCAGTTCTGGCCGTAACTTTTGCACTGCACGGAGAGCGCAAATTGGCCGGGGTTGCCCGCCTCGGGTGGCAAATAGAGTGTTTCAAAATCCCTCGTTTCCAAGCGCATTCCACCGTCTTCGATAGTCGGCCTCTCGTGGCCAAGACCGCCGATGGCCTCGGCGTTGAGCGTAGCGGGCGCCATTCGATTATTCTTTTCTTTCATATACTGCTCGATATTCCGTTTCAGGGCTTCGATCTGCGAATAAAAAAAGTCGCCCTGCTGCACCATGACCTTGGGAGTCACCTTCTCCATATCCCAGGGATAGTCGACAAAAATAATTCCACGGCCATCAATCATTACAGGATCTCGGCCGCGAATTCCCTTTCTGTCAGGCATGGCGGTTAGCTGGAAATCGGTCACCCGTCCAGTGGCTGCATCCTTCAGCGGTTCGTATTCGAGGGTGAACCCCGGAAAGGCGTTGGGGGCGAAATTTGTATCGCAAGCCCAGTCTGCCGGGTGTGGATTTAGCGTTGCCGGATAGTCCGCTTCGGGATGGAGCATGTGGTTTCGCAGCAGGCAAGCGGTGAGGGAAACGATGGTCTGCCCGGCAAGCATAGCTGGCTTGTTCAGGTCCATGTTGGCCTGTACTCTATTGTGCTCTGCTTGCTGCTGGGCTTGGTTTCCGGCGGCAATGAGAAGCTCGAAGCCAACAAACAGATAGAATGCGGTTGCGCCGACCCCTGCCCCGAACGTACTCCACTGAACCTTTCCGATTCTGAACGCGGACCAGACGATCCAGAGGCTCATTACCATATACACAAGCAGTGTCAATTCCGCTGCCACCATTCCAGGGTTTGGCGGGCCATTCCAGGCAGACATTCCCACGAATAGGAGCGTCACTGTGAATGCATAAGGCGAGACCAGTACAAATGCGCCAAAGAAACCACACGCTACACCTGCCCCGGCTGCGATGCGCTCTTGTTCGCGATTCGAGAGGAGCAGCCACGAAATTATGTAAGGGGCCAATAAGAATCCAAAACCAAGCAGAAAAAACCACACCGGCGGAGAAGGCTGCCCCTCTTGGAGGCGGTGCTGCAGTGCGATTGAGCCTAAGAAAAAGAGGAAGAACAGACAAGTCGCTACCAACGCTGCAATCAGCGCGGTCCGCAGCTGGGAGGTCCGCGATGCAAGGGTGGGAGCATTGGGGTTCGGCACGGCGGTGTTGCTTGAACTCGTCATGTGGACGGCGAATGCCCTCCAGTCAGAGATGGGACTCCAAGCCTAAAGATTGAAGGCCCGACCCGTTTTTAACCGCCCTGCTTTAACTCCAGCAACACTTGCCGCGCGATTTCTTTCAGGGTCTCGAAGACGCCGTTGCCTTGGAAGGCAATGGCTTCCATCACCGGCTCGTCTTTCCGCCGCAGCTCTTTAGCTAAAGCATCTACTGGCAGGATATTGGGCAGATCGCGTTTATTTAGCTGCAGCACGTAGGGGATTTTTTTGAAGTCGTAACCATGTTCTTTGAGGTTGTCCATCAGGTTGTCGAGCGCCTCGACGTTGGCATCCATACGCTCTTGCTGGGAGTCGGCGACAAACACAATCCCATCTACTCCGCGCAGGATCAACTTGCGGCTGGCGTCGTAGAAAACCTGGCCGGGAACCGTGTAGAGGTGGATGCGGGTTTTGAAACCGCGAACCGAGCCGAGGTCCAGAGGCAGGAAGTCGAAGAACAGAGTTCGATCCGTCTCCGTGGCCAGCGAGATCATCTTCCCCTTCTGCTGCTCGGCAGTTTTCTGGAAGATGTACTGCAGATTCGTGGTTTTACCGCCCAGCCCGGCGCCGTAGTAGACGATTTTGCAATTAATCTCGCGGGCTGCAAAGTTGATGAAACTCAAAGACTTTCCTCAAGACATGCGGCAGACGCTCAAAAACCCGAGCGGCCCCCACTTGTAGTTTTGGGTTGGTACTGCTGGTTTTATACCACACAGCCGTGCCCTACCGGCAGGTTACCCTGGTTACTAGCGGGACCCCCACAGTCCGCAAACGTGAGAGACACCCGACTTCACCGGCCAACTGGCAAAGGATAATATCCAGCCTTGGCAAATACCAGCACGCACGGACGGAGATCCGAACTCTTGCAGCCCGGCCGGCCTACCCTGACTTCGATCTCTCGATAGGTGCTGCTAGGCGTCGCTGCGGTAGCGTAGCCCAACGTGTACTGGTTGCGGGCGTCGCCAATGGCGCGCTGGTAAGCGTTTTCGATCGCGTCCTTCGAATATTCGCTAAGAATCTCGCCTCCGGTTGCGTTCGCATACCGGGGCAGAATATTGCCAGTTGCTTGCCCGGGGATGTGCAGCTTTTCCAACTGCTTGTAGCCCGGAATTGCTGAACCTCCAACGCCAATGCCGTAAACCAGAATCCCATTCGAAAGCAGGACCTTCAGCACGTCTCCGTAACTGGCTGTGCTCCGGTATTCGCGGCCGTCACTAATGACAAATATAATTTTGCGACGGCTTCTCTCGCGTTGGCCCAGATCCAGAGCGGCGGCTAAAATGGCATCGTTCAGAACCCGCGCTTGCTTCGGCGGCGAAATCGCCGGCGGAATGCTGCGATCCACGGGAATGTTATTGATCGTCGGACCCTGGGGTCCCAAAGGACCGCCCAGCACGGGCACTCCATTGTTCTCGCCGTGGTCAGCTTTCAGCTGGTTCAGTACCGCATCCAGGCGCTTGCCTACGGCTCCGAAGTCGGCCATTCTCCCAACCGTACCGCTGTATGTGTAAATGGCGACCTCGTCGAACTGACTGAATGCACCCTCCAATGCCGGCAAGGTCTGATTTACTTTTTGCACATTGATGTCTGCCATGCCCAGATCGAAAACCACCGCCGCCGAGATGGCCAACGGATCGCTGGTAAAGAAATTCATGGTTCGCTTCTTGCCATCCTCATAAACCGAAAAATCCTTGGGCAGTAATCCGCTGACCAGACGGCCGGAGTCGTCCGTTACCCGCACGGGCACAATCACCTGGTTTACATTGCGAGTAATTTTGAAGAGTTCGTCCTGCGAACTGCTTCCCGTGTTGTCGGGCGTCGCACCGCCTTCCGGAACGGTCTTAACATCAACCGGATGTGGAGGCGGGTTCGGGTTGCCGTCGGTGGCAGGCGGAGCCGGATTGGCGGTTGAGGGCGGCACGTCGTTTCCGGGAACCTGGTCGGCCGTCGGCGATTCGCTTGGAGGCAGACCCTGAGGCTGAGCCGGTGGAGTTGCGGGGAATGGCTGCGGAGGACGGCTGGCTGAAGGGGCATCGGGAATGTCCTGCTTTTGACCGGTTTGTTGCTGTGGCGCCGCCGCAGTCATCAAAGTCAGCAAAAACAATAGGATTGCCACGCTTGGAGCCGTCCACTGCTTACTCGTTATTCGCAGCACTGGGGAAACCCTCTCCGCCTCAACGGCAACTATGCTTTTATTGGGATGCTAAGACTCACGATCTGGTGCATCTAACGCTATTGGACTAGACTAACAAAAACTGCGAGAGAATACTTTCATGCCTAAAACCTGTCGACTTCCGGTCTTCCACGTCCTGCTACTTGTCCTCCTTGTTGCGGGAATTCCGGCCGCCAACGCCCAGCAACCGGCCACTTCACCTGACAATAAGCCCGACCAGAATCATCAGGATCAAGATCAGGACCAGTCGGCTACAACTTTGAAAGTTAACGTGAATGTGGTCCAACTGTTCTTCAATGTCAAGGACAAACGGGGAGCGCTGATCCCCAGCCTCACTAAGAACGATTTTCAGATACTTGAAGATGGCAAACCGCAAACCATCAAGTATTTTGCCGCTGAGTCCAACCTTCCGCTAACCCTTGGGATTTTGATCGACTCTAGCGGCAGCCAGGCGCGCGTGCTCGACATGGAAAAGCAAGTCGGTGGCGAGTTCCTCAGTCAAATCCTGCGCGACAAGGATTTGGCTTTTGTCATCGACTTCGATGTCAACGTGGAACTGTTGCAGGACTTCACCAGTTCCGTGCGCTTGCTGAAGACCGCTCTCAATCAAGCCCGCATCAACACTGCCGGCGGGAGTGGCACAGGTATTCCAGGTCTAGGCGGAGGTACGGTTCCAACTCAGGGTGCTCCCCGCGGCACATTGCTTTATGACGCGGTGTATTTAGCCTCACACGACGAATTAGCCCAGCAAGTAGGACGCAAGGCCATGATCCTGCTGACTGATGGCCAGGATGAAGGCAGCCAACTCAAGATCAAGGATGCCATTGAAGCCGCGCAGAAGTCCGACAGCATCGTCTACGTGCTGCTCTGCGCCGATCGCGGCTTTTATGGCGGATTCGGCGGCTACTCCGGTGAAGGTGAAATGAGGAAGATGACTCAGGAAACCGGAGGCCGGGTCATCGATGTCGGAAACAAATACGAAAAGCTGAAAGAGGGCTTCGATCAGATCGCCAACGAACTGCGCAGCCAGTACAACATCGGCTACAGTTCGACCAACCCGGCACTCGATGGTACTTTCCGCAAGGTCGAAATACACGCCTCGAGCAAAGATTACAAGATCCAATCACGCGCCGGATACTACGCCATTCCAAAACGCGACTAGCGCCGACAGTAATCATCGTTAACACGCTTTGTTGTTCTGCCTGCACACTCTGCTGCGCTCAGGACGACGGCTTGCTTTCAAGATTTTCAGTTTTTGATCTTGTGCCCACGCTGTCAACTTGCGCCAGATTCGGTATAAAATACTCGCTCATTTCTGATTCGAGATAGCAATTTCGGCCAACCGGATAGCCCTGTCTGTTTCCGTGCCGCTCCGAAGAAGGAGAATCGAAAAATGGGGAACCAAAAGCCAAAATGTTGCTCCCGTCTCAAAGCGCTCACAGTTGTGGCCGTTGTGTTTGCCGGAATGCTTTACCTGCAGGCGCAAGACAAGCCGGCAGCGACGACCGTTCCCGTTCGAATGACCGTTACGGCAACCCCACTCGGCGACAAGGCCATGCCCGAACTGAGTCGCGACGATATTATGGTCAAGCAAGGAAAAGATCGCCTGAAGGTGACGGGTTGGACTCCGGCTCGTGGCGACCAGGCTGGTTTAGATCTATTTATCCTCATTGACGATGCTTGCGACGCCAGTCTTGGTTCCCAACTCGGTGATCTGCGTGCCTTCATCGCCGCTCAACCGTCGACCACGTCAATCGGCGTCGGCTACATGAGTAATGCCACGGTGCAAATTGTGCAGAACTTCACCGCCGACCACGATCAGGCCGCCAAGGCGCTGCGCTTACCCCTGCAAAACGCTGGCGCCTTCGGCAGCCCGTATCTTTCCGTCGTCGATCTCATGAAACGCTGGCCCGCGCATCCCAACCGCCGCGAGATCATTATGGTGACGGACGGAATTGACCGTGCCCGGCGCAATGTCGGCACTCGCACCCCCACGATCAATCCAGACGTAGACACCGCAAGTGACGTCGCGCAGCGCACCGGTACCATTATTTACACCATCTACTCTCCCGGAATCGGTCACTGGCACCGCAACTTCTGGCGCGCCAATAACGGACAGATTGGTATTTCAAAACTGTCGGAAGAGACCGGCGGCGAGTCCTACTATCTTGGAGTGCAGAGCCCAGTGAGTTTTAAACCCTACTTGGATGGCGTACAAAAAGCGATCAACAGCCAGTATATTTTGGGCTTTCTCGCCAAGCCGAAAAACAAGGCCGGATTGCAAGGCGTACAAATCAGCACGGAAGTTGCCGGCGTCGACTTCTCAGCCGCTGACAGCGTCTGGGTACCCGCGGCGAAGCAATAGCATTTGTTCGCACGCGACGCTATACCCAGCGTCGCGTGCTTTTGATTTGCGCGAAAGTATCGAGTGGACGTTGCGGAATCAGCTTTTAGATCGGTCCTTCACCCTGATCACGAATTTCAACCCCGACCAGATCTCACTTACCGCGCAAACTTTCACATCGACCAGGCCCGCTTCCAACCCGATCCTTCGCACTTCGTGTTCGTTGAGGTCGGCGGCCATTCCGGAAGCTTTTTTTGGCCAACTCACCCACAGCATTCCTGTGGGAGCGAGTTGTTTTGCGAATCTTGGGAACTGCTTCTTTAGCTCATTCGCGGTTTTCACGAAGATCATCGCGAAGTCAACGGGCTCATCTTTGGCAATGTGACAACTTGCCAGCGCGCTCTGCAGTTCCGTCTTTACATCTGCCGGCAAATCGAGCAGAGTGAAGCGAAACTGTTCTTTGATGCCAAGCTTTTTGGATAAGGGAGTTCCAGAGTATCCCGCCATGAGGACCTATTGCGAAGGAGCGTAATAGCCGCGGCGGCTGCGCACCCGTAAGCCCTTCTGACCCTGGGCGAGAATTTCGACGCTGCGATAGCGGCCGTCGGAAACAAAGCCTGCAGGTTTATAAGAAATCGCGTACTGGCTGCGCAGCTCTTCCTGAATTGCGGCGAATGCATTGGCCACTTCGGTGATCTGGAAGGGAACATAGGCACGGCCACCCGTGGCATCGGCGATTCGCTCCAGCACCTTATCGCCATGGTGCCCCGCGCCACTCAAGTTGGTGCTGATGGTGTAAACGATCACATCAGCCCGCTGCGCCATATCGATGGCTTCTTCCCGCGTCACGTGGCTCTGGTTATCGTCGCCGTCGCTAAGCAGAATGATCGCCCGTCGCACCGGTCCTTTGTGTTCCGCCTTCATGAGTTTGTCACGGCATGCAAAGTACAGCGCATCATACATCGCGGTACCACCGCCCGGGCGTAAGTCGCGCACCCCGACCGCAAGCATTTCGGTGTTGTCGGTAAAGTCCTGGGTGACCTCCGGAGTGACATCGAAGCCCACTATAAACGCCTCATCATACTTGGGACGGATGCTTTGATTCAGAAACTCAATGGCTGCCTGCTGCTCGAATTTGAAACGGTCACGCACCGAATTGCTGGCGTCGACCAATAGTCCAACTTCCAGAGGTAAATTCGTCTCCGCATGAAAGCTTCGTATGTCCAGTGCCGGCTTGTTGTCGTCGACGACCTTGAAATTTTCTCTCTTCAAATCCTTTACGTAACGCCCGTGTCTGTCGGTAACGGTGAAGACTACATTCACCTCATTTACCGTGCTGCGAATCGTAGTGAGCGATTCATCGTCTGACAGGATCGTCCCTGCGGGTGAAGTGGAGGTCGGGGTCGAAGCGGTTCCCGGCTTCGCTGGCTGATTCTTCCCTGTGTCGTCGGCAGGTTGCTTGGTCGGCGGAGCCGCATCCGGTTTGGCGGAATCAGATGAAACCGGAGTTTCCTCAGATGACGGCTTCGACGCGGCAGGCTGTTGCGGAGCCGGGGCCGCCGGCACCGGCGATTGGCTCTGTTGTTGAGAGGCGGAAGGGGCCGAAGGCAGTTCTGTCTGCCCCGCGTCCTGCGCCTGGGCGCCCAACATAAACAGACCAAAGCCGCCTAGAGATAAAACACCGAAAAATAGAATGGCGGTGCGGGACTTCATCAGTTTGATCAATTATAGCTGCAAATCCAACCCTGCAACCTTACCGGAGTTCACCGGAACCACGCGTACAATAGTTTCCCTCGGGTGCCGGCTTCAATTCTGTCCGCGCGTCTTTGTCCTCATTCCAAGCCCGCGCCCAGGGTGGGAGTCGGCCGCAGTGTTCCTCTGCGGAATTCTTCTACATTCCAGTCTCGTCCGCCGACGGTCCATAAATCGCCGGCACAGCGATATTGTTCAAACGCAGGTAAACACCCAGTTGTGCTCGATGGTGAATGTTGTGATTCATCACCCAGGTGCGAAGGCATGCAATTCGAGGCATGGAAAAAACGGCCGCGCCATTGTTGAGAAACGACCAATTCTTGCCCAGGTCAGCATCGCTGGCCTTCGCCAAAGCGGCGCGTGCCGCCGCCACGTTCTTATCAAACAACTCCAACAGTTCCTTGCGTGATTTGGGTACCGGCGGCGGCTGAAATCCCTTGCCCCCAGGGTTCATGTCGAAGCCATCTTTCGTGATGGTTTCAACCGCCCACTCCGGAATATTGGCCAGATGACCTGCCAACCAGCCCATGGCGCCGGATTTCTCATGCGGCTTCCAAGAGAATTTTTCGTCTGGAACCCGTTCTAAAGTTTTGCGGGTATTGGCCATTTCCTGATCGAACTCAGGTAGAAGAGATTGATTCAGCGACATGCGATTGCTCCTTGGATATTGGGAGTTTGAAATCTACAGGAGAAGAATAATAGACGAACAAAAGACGAAAGTCAATTTGGTTTGAAGATCATCCCGCGGCTGGTTCGCCCATTCATCACTACGACCAGAGGCGAGTCAAATCGCAGATGCCGCACGCACCCTTGTTCCTCAACTGCTGCCTGTCCGCCCAGCCATCCCCAGTCCACAAACCCTTCCCCCGCATCTGGATTTATGGTGAAGTATCCCACCTGAAATGCGGTGAGATTTTGAAAGAAATGGCTGCCTTGCGATGGGGTTACTCGAAAGTCGCGGAAGCCTGCCTCCACAATCACACGCGCTCCCGAAATTTCGTCCCACTCGACAGGAATTCCGAGCCAGGGATCATTCGATCCCCAGCGGCCCACTCCAATCAACAGATACGGCGTTCCGTTTTCATTCAGCTTTGCGTTGAGGTGGGCCACCCCTTCGGCAACCTCTTTGCTCCGGGCTCGCTCGAAGCGGTGAAAGTCGACCACCACGACGTCGTGCAAATCCGGGATGCGCCCGTTTCCTAGTACTTTGGAGCTGTGGCAGACCAGTCGCTCGGGATCTACGTCTTCCATTCGCAGCTCTTCGCCCTCGCGCGAAAGCACCAGCGGACGGATTTGCAGAAATCCAAATTCGGCGATTTCCTGTGGTGACCGCGGCAGGCGCACAGCGAACTCCACTTCTACCGGCCGGCCGAACGCTTCGTCTCCGATTCTCGTGAGCAATTCAAGAATCGAGGCCAACGGAAACACTCCGTGCTTGAGAATCGGGGCAAAGCTCACAATGCGGGTGCCGGGCCGGCTCAGCCCGTCGTAAATCACGTTGTTGTCTACGGAATAAGTCGATCCCAGGTTGTTCAAGGTTCCGTCGGCCTCGGCCACGTCCAGACCGAAGCGGGCTTCTTTCAGTTCCAGCAGAGGATCGGAATCTGGACCATCGCTGCGCTTTACGTGATCAAGCTCCAGCGCCCAGAACTCCCGCTGCGAGTTCGCGAGAATATCCTCCACCGAAGAAAACTGCAAAAGGTTTCTCGGATAGCGCGGACAGAAGGTCAGGCATTTTCCACCATCTACCACCGCCCGCCCCAGGCCTAATGCGACCGCGGCTATTCCATCTCCGTAGCTCATCGGCGGAGCGGGATAGAAGTTGTGCGATCGCACTACGCCCGAGAAGTCAGGATAGAACCGCTTTCCATTTCTTGGAGAAGAATGAATCGTGCCCACAACCTGCTGCAGGATGACTGCCATCTTTTCTTCTTCCAACCGGTAGGGCGTGGCCCGCACATATCCTTTGGCGTGCTGAGTCAACGTCGAAGCATAAACCCGCTTGATCGCCTCCATCAGCTGCTCCAGCCGCACCGACAAATCAGGGTGCTGATTGGCCAGCATGAAGGTTTCGTAGACGCCGGTAAAAGGCTGGTATTGCGAATCCTCGAGCAAGCTGGAAGAGCGCACTGCCAGCGGGTAATGAACTTCGGCGAGAAATGCCAACAGATCGTCGCGCAGCGAGGCCGGGAGTGAAGCTTCTAGGAACCGCTGCATAATCTCGGCATCGTCTGTGCTATTGATGGCGAAGTCGAGCAGATTATTCTCGCTGAGGAAGCGGTCAAACATATCCGTCGCCAACACGACACTTGGTGGCACTGCAATGCGGACTTCGGCGAAGCGTCGCGCGGTCTGATATTTGTGCAGCAGGTGCCGGATGAAAGCCAGTCCACGGGCTTTGCCGCCGAGCGAACCGCCGCCAATCCGCAGAAAGAAGCCTTCGGTCGATTTGAAAGTCGAGGCGTTGAAATCGCCAATCAGGACCTGGCTCTGCTCACTGCGATACTCGGCAATGGACTCGATCAAGTCACGCCGCAAATGCTCCAGCGAGTCAAAGTCCGAAACTTTCCGCGGCCTGAGTTTCTGCGCCAGCGCGAACTCAGTTCGCGCCCGCAGCCAGCGGGAGAAATGGTTCCGCTCGCTGTGATACGCGATGCTCTCCGCCGGAACTTCGTGCAGCCGTTCCTCAAGTTCGTTCAAATCACTAGCCCGCGCGACTTCACTGCCGTCGGGCAGACGGAACGCAAAGTCGCCAAACCCAAACTGCTCGGTAAGAAAGCGCCGTAGATCGCGCAAAAGCGTGGGTGAGCGTTTGCGCAGGAAGGAATATCCCTGAGCATGGGCACGCGCCCTGAATTCGGTTCGGCTGGTTTGCAGGACGATTGGTGCATCCGGCACTTCTTCTCGAACCATGCGGGCCAATTCGAATCCGGAGTCGGGGCTTAATTCGCCATTGTGCGGGAATTCAACATCTGAAACCACGCCCAAAAGATACTCACGATACTTCATTACGTGCCGTGCCGCGTCCTCGTAATTCGACGCCAGCAGAATCTTGGGCCGAGCCCGCATTCGCACCAGCTTGTGCGCGACATTCAATCCTTCGCTAAGTAGGCGGCGCGACTGCGTAATCAGCTCGGTATAAATCGTGGGAAGAAACGAGGAGTAATAGCGAATGTTGTCTTCGACCACCAGGATGACCGGCACGCCGATGGCGCGAGTGTCGTGTTCAACATTGCGCTTGTCCTCGATGTATTTGACGATCGAGATCAGAATGCGGACATTGCCCTGCCACAAGAATATCTGCTGCAAGTCGGTGACTGGGTTGCGAGCCACGAACTTCTTGATCTCGCGATAGTCATAGGCCAGCACGACCACGGGAACGTCGAGCCCTGCCGCCTTGACTTCGCGAGCCAACTGCGCGGCGTCCATGTCCTCGACTTCAAGGTTGGCGACGATCAGATTAAATCGCGGCTGAGATCGCGCCAGCTTCAGCGCTTCCGCACCGGATGAAACGTGGGTGATCCCAGGAATCTGCTGCTGCTCAAGTTCGAGCGATTCCCCGATCAGCAACTCGTTCAGCCGCCCGTCCTCGCGCAGAATGAAAGAGTCGTAAAGGCTGGAGACAAGAAGAATATCCTGCACCCGAAAGGGCATCAGGTTCTCGAAGCCTTCGAAGAGGCGTTCGGGGTCGACGATTGGGTCGGGGGTGTGGGTTATCGCCATCTGCTGAGAACTCGACCCTATTCTAAGCTGTCATCCTGAGCGAAGTGATCGTTCGCAAAGCGAACGATCACGCAGTCGAAGGACCCCGAGGTTCTGAACCAGGCAACGCTGTCGCAGGGAATTCTCACCGGGCAGCCTCGTGAGAACGCCTTGCTGCATTCATCTTGGTCCACGCCGACACGGGGTCCTTCGACTCCGCATCTGCTTCGCTTTGCGAAGCAGCCGCTGCGCTCAGGATGACACTGCCCTAACTCCGGCTGCGTGCCTACACCGACGAACGGCTTCTCTTATAAAAGTGACGGCTTGCCGCCGCAGGCTTCTACGGCATGCTTAAAGGCTTTCGCAAATCTTACGACGTAGTCATTATCGATAGAATCTAACGAGAAGATGAGAAACGTGTCATCCGGCTTAGAGTCGGCCTCGGACTTCCCAATGAGCCTAGTCGTTATTTTTTTCTCGTCATTTCGCGTGTGAATGGTAATAAAGGCGGGCACATCAGGACGGAGGCGCGGTCCCTTTGAGAAGGTTATGTTGGTGGGGTCAATGTCGCCTAGGGCGAAGAGGTAGTCTAGGTGATAGGTTTTGTTGGGCTCAGGGGCGGGTTCGCCATTCACGTACGGCTCTTGGTGCTCTGAATACGAAAAATGCACCTCGCAGCCGACAAAGCTTTGAAGTCTAACGGAACGTATTTCATGGCCGACCGAGTAGCTCCCGGCGCCGCCCTCCAGCGAGGTCTGCATCCAACGCAAGGTCTCCTTTAGTGTGGGGTTGTCCTGAGGTCGGGATTGGCCAAAAGCAGCCGATGCGAGTAGAACGACGAAGGCCACCACGATTCGATAGGTTGTCATTCATTTCCTCCTCGACTACCCACCTCGGACATCTGAGCCACCGGCGTGACGGTAGGGCCAACGCTACGTCCTGAGTTTATCAGGGCAAAGTCAAAAACTTGCGGGGTGGAACTTCTTCCACCCCGCATCCTAGCCATACAACCGCTACACCAAGCCCTGATCCAGCATGGCATTGGCTACCTTCAGGAAGCCGCCGATGTTGGCGCCGTTCACCAGATTGCCCGGGGTGCCGTATTTCTCGGCTGTCTCGAAGCAGTTCTTGTGGATGGCGATCATGATTTTGTGCAGCCGGTCGTCCACTTCCTCGCGAGTCCAGCTCAGCCGCGCGCTGTTCTGGGCCATCTCGAGGCCAGAGGTCGCTACGCCGCCGGCGTTTGCGGCCTTCGCTGGGCCGTAGAGAACCTTGGCTTCGAGGAACATCTTTGTGGCTTCGAGCGTGCAGGGCATGTTCGCGCCCTCGGCTACGAGCTTGCAGCCATTGTTGATTAAGTTCGCGGCATCTTTCGCTCTGATCTCATTCTGCGTGGCGCTCGGGAACGCGCAGTCCGCCTTGATGTTCCACAGCGGATTGTGTTCCAGCTTGATGTCAGTCGGCATGAAGATCGCCTTCTTGAACTTCTCGCCGTATTCGCGGATGCGTCCGCGGCGAACATTCTTCAACTCCATCACCCAAGCCAGCTTCTCGCGATCGATTCCATCCGGATCGTAAACTACGCCGTCGGAATCGGAGAAGGTGAGCGGCTTCGCCCCCAGATCAAGCAGCTTCTCGACCGTGTATTGCGAAACATTGCCACTGCCGGAAACCAGGCATAGCTTTCCTTGAAACGAATCCTTACGCGACTTCAGCATCTCTTCGGCGAAGTACACGCAGCCGTAGCCCGTCGCTTCCGGACGAATCAGCGAACCACCCCAGCTAAGACCTTTGCCGGTCAGCACGCCGGTGAATTCGTTGCGAAGACGCTTGTATTGGCCAAACATGAATCCGATTTCGCGTCCGCCAACCCCGATGTCGCCGGCGGGAACGTCGGTGTCCGGGCCGATGTGCCGCTGCAGTTCGGTCATGAAGCTTTGGCAGAAGCGCATGACCTCGTTGTCGCTCTTGCCCTTGGGATCGAAATCCGATCCGCCCTTGCCGCCGCCCATGGGCAGCGTGGTCAGCGAATTCTTGAATACTTGCTCAAAGGCCAGAAACTTCAAAATGCCAAGATTGACAGAGGGATGGAAGCGTAGCCCACCCTTATAAGGCCCGATCGCGCTGTTCATCTCGATGCGGAAGCCGCGATTGACTTGAATCTCACCGCGATCGTCAAACCAGGGCACGCGGAACATGATGACGCGCTCGGGTTCGGTGATGCGCTCTAGAATCTTCGACGATCTATATTCCGGATGCTTCTGCAACACTAATCGAAGCGACTCGAACACTTCCTGTACGGCCTGATGAAATTCAGGCTCGGCCGCGTTCTTGGCTTTTACAGTAGTCATTACGTCTTCAATGTAATCACCCGAATTCTTAACTCCGGGCGGTGTCATGACGCTCATGGGATTTTCCTCCAATGTATGAACTGCTCTTTAAATTTACGGTCTGTTCATTTGAAGATGGCGCGTACATAAAACCTGGCTAACGCTCTATTCAAAGCCCGAGATTTCGTTTCGACCGTGACCCGTATCACCCGAACCGTGACCATCTTACCCCTAGGAACTGCCAAAATCCGCTCTTTTTTGTAGGCGATGGAAACATAGAGCGGCTAGAAAATGGTCTGCGCGAGATTCTTCGCCCCGCTGGTGAAAGCGCGGGGCTTCAGAATGACTTTCGTCGAAGCAACCAGGGACCTCGCTTTCCGATCCAGGTTCGTGACATAGTTAGAACAAGTTTCGGGAGGTGTTTTATGATCGATCAGGAAAGGTTACAAAAAGGACGGGGCTGGGCGTATTTGGTCGGGGTAATCGTTTTCGTGGTTGTGGCAGTGTGGAAATTCACGATCCGCTGAGAGCGGGATCCTACATTCCGAGTTTCTTCACTTCTTCGTTGTAATATTTACGATAAAGAATGTCCCATTCCTGGCTGCCCTCGAGGATGGTCCGCTTCTGATTTTCGATTTTGTGGCGGGCTGCCTGATCGATTTTCTCTTCCTGGTTCAGCAGGTCCTCCAGAATCTTGCGCACTTCCAGGCGGATCGTATTTCGATCCTCGATAAAGTCCAAATCGTCCGTCTCGGCCAGCGCGTCCGTGACCACATGCGCCACCTTATTCACTTTGTCACGGCTTACTCTCACAGCACCGCCTTGTACTTGCGCACCAGTTCGTTCTTCACTTTGCGAAACATTTCCTGATAATTGGCCCCGGTCTTCTGCATCTCGGCGGAATAGGCCTCTAAGATCACGCGCACTTCGTCATTGATGCGATCTTCGAGCGAGAATTCCTCTAGGATTGCAGCATGCACTTTCTCTCCGACCGCAGCAGCAGCTTTGGTCTCAATGAGTTTGCCAGCAATCAGTTTTTTCGTGACTTCGCGGGCCAAATAGCCCACATATTCTTTGGAAAGAAGCATGGTGCGGATCGGAGGTTCGTCGTGAAACAAATAGTGTAGCACACGGGAGCAGGCGTCAGGCTCCAGGCGTCAGGCTTCAGCTGAAACATGCGGCAATGTGACGATGGGGGACCGCGCCTGCATTTACGCTGACGACTGCACCTGAAGCCCAAAGCCCGAAGCCCAGAGCCCGCTCCCATTTGCCCGCATTCAGGCATACAATGCATTTATCCAGAGCCCCATATGCGTTCTGTATCTGACGATCTCAGTAACCTCAAAGATGACATGGTCGCCTTCATCGAAGGCCACGGTATGCGCCGCTTTCCCGGCTTTATCGACTACGAACAGGTGCAGAGCGTCACCTGGAAGTCGCAAGATAATCCTGACAGTTGGAAAGATTTTGTCGAACTTGCGAAGGCGGCCGCCGCGCCATTCCTCACTATGGACTCGTGGCGCCTGGAGCGCGAGGAACTCGATGCCATGATCCAGCGCCTGAGCACGGCGGAGTTCACCAGCGACGACGACATCGAGGACGCCCGCTGGCTGCGCACCTACGTCGGCAAAACAGGTTTTGTGCAACTCGGCTTCGCCCAGCAGGGTGTCATGATGGTCTTCGAGGCCTCTACGCCGTGGTACGAGCGTTATCAGAATATCCTCGAAATGGCTGACGATTTCGCCGGGCTCTCCATTGACGAATCCGACCAGGACGACGATAAACCCTATTAGATCTGGCCTCGTCAGGTGGGGTGAAGGGTCTTCGAATCCGTGCCGGCCGAGCAAAGTCCGGCAGCCTCCTGCGAGTAGAATCGTCCTTCCCGAAGAATCTGAATCAAGAAATGAAATGGGTCCCCAAGATCGCTGATGCAGCCCGAACAGACGTTCTGGCTTCGGCTTTACTCTCGAACGCCAACCTCAGTCTCAAAGATCCGACTCTCGCCTCGACCCTTGCTCGTCTGCTCGTCATGCGCGAAATCGACGACTCCGAAACTGCGGAACGTTTTCTCACTCCGTCCCTCAGCCATCTGCATTCACCTTATTTAATGTCGGGCATGAAAGCTGCCGTCGACCGCCTCGATGCTGCCATCGAGCGCAAGGAAAGCATCCTGATCTACGGCGATTACGATGTGGACGGCACCACCGCAATCGTCATCCTTAAGACTGCTATCGAATTATGCGGCGGTTCCGCCGACTTTCACGTTCCCCACAGAATCAAAGAAGGATACGATCTTCGCGGCGACGTGATCGAGCGCGCAGCCGTCGCCGGCATTCGACTCATTATCAGCGTGGACACAGGCATCCGTGCCTTCGCGGCTGCTGAGACCGCACATCGCCTCGGAGTCGACCTCATCGTCACCGACCATCATCTTCCCGGCCCGGACGGTATGCCAACCGCGATGGCCGTGCTGAATCCGAATCAGCCAGGCTGCGAATATCCCTGCAAAGCGCTCTGTGGCGCTGGCGTTGCCTTCAAGTTGGCGCAGGCTTTGATGGAGCGTCGTCTCTCTCACCGAGATCAAGCGCCGCTGCTGAAGTCGTTCATGAAAGTGGTTGCCATCGCCACCATTGCCGACGCCGTGCCGTTAACCGGAGAGAACCGCGTGTTCGCCAAACTCGGTCTCGAAGCTTTGCGCTCAGCCGTAAATCCCGGGCTCAAGGCGTTACTCGAAGTCGCGCAGGTAGCGGGAAGGCCTCTTACTTCCGGTGAAGTTGGATTTCGCATTGCGCCACGAATCAATGCCGCCGGCCGTATGGATGTTGCCCGCGACGTGATCGAACTCTTCAGTATGAAAGACGCTGTGCGCGCTCGCGAGATCGCAAACAAGCTCGATCAGCTCAACGCCGACCGTCAAGCCGAAGAACGCAAAATTCTGGATGCCATCCATTCGCGACTCGAAGAACAGCCCGCGCTGCTCGATTCCTTCTGCCTGGTCATCGATGGCGACGGCTGGCATCGCGGAGTCATCGGAATCACGGCGACTCGCGTGGTCGAACGCTACTGCCGGCCTACGCTGGTGATTTCCCGCGATGGCGATGAGGCTCACGGCTCGGGCCGATCCATTCGCGCTTTCCACCTGCTAAACGCGCTGGAATCTTGCGCCCCGTTGTTCACCCGTTTTGGCGGACACGCCCACGCCGTCGGCTTCTCCATGCCTGCCGCAAACCTGCCGGAGCTTTGCACTCGTCTCGATGCTTATGCCCGCGCTCGGCTGACTCCGGCTGACTTCGAACCCATCCTCGATCTCGATGCCGAACTCCCATTCGATGAGATCACGCCTGACCTGTTTCAAGCGTTACGGAGACTCGAACCCTTTGGCATGGGCAACCCCGAACCAGTCTTTGCCGCCCGTAATTTGCGTTTAATGTCGCTGCCTCGCGTGATGAAAGAGAAGCACGCAAAACTAAAATTAGCTTCGCAGCCACCTGGCGAAGAGCTTAGCGACGTTGCAGTGCTGACCGCGCCTCGATGTCATCCTGATTCATCCGTGCTGCCGCGCGTGCACGCCCAGAGTTCGAATTCTCGCCCGCGAATGTCGGTGACTTACGATGCGTTGGGCTGGCGCATGGCCGAGCGCATCCAGCAAGCTGAGCTGCTTCCCGGCGACGCTCTGGATATCGCCTTCACGCTCGATCACAATGACCATCCCGAGTTCGGCGGATTGGAACTTTCGCTGCGCGATTTCAAAAGTCCGAAACTGAATGACCGAGATCGAACCCAAGCCGTCGTCCTTGGCGCAACCGAGAATTGAGAACCGACAACCGGTTCAAGGAACCCGGATCCACGACATCGGTATATCTGAACTGCCCCTGACTTGTCACTGCGAACGTGTCCCGATCCACTGCTACACTCCCCGACAGAGCGGCGAGGTGTCGATGCTCTACTGCAACGCTACGCCCATCAACTAGATGCCCAGGAAGACCGACTGAATGCATTGAACAAAGAGATCTCCGATCTGCAGGAGAGACAAACTCAGGCCAGGAATCAACTAGATCAGATCGTGCAGCAGATTACCCTCGATGAGAGTTTCTAGACACAGGCTTCCGGGCTACAGGCCTCGGGTTTCGAGCCATGCACAACCTGACGTCCGAAGCCTGACGCCGGAAGCCGCCTGAAGTAAACTAACTCCAGATGCCTGCCTACCTATCCCGCCTGCGGCGCTGGTTCGCAGGCGCCATCATCGTCGCTGTCCTGGCGGTGGCGGGGGTTTATTTCTATGCTCGTCATCGCATGCAGAACGCCCTCAAGCAGGTTCCGGCGAAGATCGGCCTTGAAATCAAACAAACCGCGACCGGATTCACCGTCTCCAAGTCTCAACAAGGACGCACTCTGTTCACCATTCAAGCCAGCAAGGCTGTGCAATTCAAGCAGGGCGGACACGCCGAGTTGCACGATGTGCAAATCACTTTATATGGAAGCGATTCCAGCCGCTTCGATCAGATCCGTGGCGCCGATTTCGAATACGATCAGCAATCCGGAAACGTCGTCGCGAAGGGAGAAGTTCAAATTGATTTGCAGTCAAATCCTGGCGGCGTCCTGAATCCCGACCAGTCGCCTCCGACGAACCTGAAGAATCCCATCCACCTCAAAACCAGCGGCTTGGTATTCAACCAGAACACCGGAGACGCGCATACCAGAGAGAGAGTCGATTTTGATCTGGCCCAAGCCAGCGGATCGGCTGTGGGGGTTGACTATGCCGCGAAGACCAACATCCTCACCCTGCAATCGCAAGTGAATCTCGTGTCGGTGGGCGCAACTGCCGCAACTGTCATCGCTCTTCGCGCAACCATCACCAAGGATCCGCACCTGGTCCTGCTCGACCATCCCCACTTGCGCAGTGGCGCGCGCCAATGCGACGCCGACGAGGCCACACTTTTTCTACGCCCCGACAACACGCTGGACCGCGTTCTAGCCCGCGGGAACGTACTGGTGAAAGCGGAAGGTTCGCAGCCAGCGGAAGCTCGATCCGAACAACTCGAACTCACCATGGCGAAGCAGCGTGATACTCTGCGCACCGCCGTTTTTTCTGGCGACGTCCAGGCTCAAGTCGCGGACGCACAGCCCGCGGAGGACGCGCGTCCCCGCGAGTCTGCCCCGAGCGAAGCCGAGGGTTCAAATCTCGCCAATGCGGCCGCTCCCACGGATCAAGCGCGGCAAGAGTGGCCCATGCAAGGCAAAGCTGGCCGGGTCATCCTCGAATTCTCGGGAAAAAATCTACTCACCAAGGTGCATGCCGAAGACCACGTGAAGTTACTGCAGCATCAGAGGCCAGCGAGCGCCTCAGCCGGTGCGCAGGATCTCGAGTTGACCACGCAGGCCATAGACTTTTTTGCCGCCAACCTCGCCCGAGACGACAAAGCAAGCCACCTCGACCGCGCTGAAACTTCTGGCGCGGCCCAGATCGCCATTCGTCCGACCACCGGTGCTGGGCAGCAAACCCTGGTTACGGCGGCGAAGTTCGACGCTCGCTTTGACAACTCGGGACAGCTCACTGCAGTCCACGGCGCGCCGGATGCGCGCATCGTTAGTCAGAATTCCGGCCAGCCTGATCGCATCAGTACCAGCCGCATCCTCGACGCGAACTTTCAACCCGGCGGTGGCATCCAATCTCTGGTGCAGCAGGGAAATGTTGCCTACGTTGATGGAGAGCGCAAAGCCTGGGGCGCGCATGCCCGCTACACTCCGGCTGATCAAATATTGGTCCTCACTGGCTCTCCCCGCGTGAGCGATGGTGGCATGACCACCACTGCAAATTCCATGCGTCTCAATCGCGCGACTGGATACGCCTTCGCCGAAGGCAACGTCAAAACCACCTACAATGACCTGAAGCCACAACCCGGTGGTGCGTTGCTATCCTCTTCCAGTCCTATTCACGTCACTGCCCGCTCCATGAGCGTCCAGGGCAACTCAGCCATTGCCCTTTATACCGGAGATGCGCGGCTCTGGCAGGATGCAAATATTGTGGAAGCGCAGTCGATCGAATTCAATCGCGACCAGCGCTCCATGGTTGCTGGAGGAACGTCGGCGATTGGATCGACCGCATCCCAAACCGTCTCGACGGTCCTGGTTCAGACGGACAAAGCTCAGGCCGATCGATTGCAAGACGACAAATCCCAAAAACCTACCCTGATCGCCATCACCTCTACGCGTCTCACCTACGCCGACAACGAGCGCAAGGCGCACTTCGAAGGCGATGTCGTGGCCAAGGAAACGGACGTCACCATCACCGCCAAGAAGATGGATGCGTTTCTCCAGGCGCGCGGCCCCACCCATGAAGCGCTCTCTGGAGCAGGGAAACTCGACAAGATCGTCGCCCAGGAGCAGGTTGTGATCACCCAACCCGACCGTCGCGCTACCGGCGATCTCCTTATTTACACTGCCTCGGACGACAAGTTCGTCCTGACCGGCGGACCGCCTAGCATTTTTGATGCCGAACACGGCAAGATTACCGGGGTTTCGTTGACTTTCTTTAGACACGATGATAGGGTGCTGGTTGAAGGCAACAATTTATCCCCCACCGTCACCCAAACGCGAGTGGCACGATAAATGCGTACATTGGCCACCGACGAAATCGGCAAATCCTATCGCAGCCGCCGGGTTGTAAACGGTGTCAGCTTGCGCGTCGAACAGGGCGAAGTCGTTGGTTTACTTGGACCTAACGGCGCCGGCAAGACCACAACCTTCTACGCCATCGTAGGCTTGGTTCCACCTGACACCGGTCGAGTCCTTATCGACGACGATGACATCACGGACGTGCCCATGTATCTCCGGGCTCGCCAGTACGGTATCAGCTATCTCCCGCAAGAGGCTTCGGTCTTCCGCAAACTGACGGTGGAGGAAAACATCCTGGCCGTCCTCGAAGCACAATCTATCTCCTGGCATGAGCGCCGGGAGAAGATGGAGAAGCTGATCGATCAGCTTGGGCTGGAGCACATCCGCCAAAATCGCGGATACGCTCTGTCCGGCGGAGAGCGTCGCCGGGTCGAGATCGCGCGCGCTTTGTGCATCAACCCGACGTTCATTCTGCTCGACGAGCCTTTTTCGGGGATTGATCCCATCGCCGTGCTCGACCTGCAAAAGATTATCAGTGATCTGAAAGCCAGCGGCATCGGCGTCCTGATCACCGATCACAACGTGCGTGAAACACTATCGGTCACCGACCGCGCATACATAATTAATGAAGGCCGGATTTTCCGCCAGGGTACGCCCGAGCAGTTAGGCGGCGATCCCGAAGTACGTCGCGTGTATCTGGGCCAAAGTTTTTCGCTGGTGTGAAACAACGTCGTTGGTGGTTAGTCGTCGGTCGTTGGCAGACCGAACGACTAAGGACTAACGACGAACGACTGAATTTATGGTCTTGTTGCAGCACAAACTAAGTCTCAAAGTCTCTCAGAGACAGATCCTGACCCCGGGCCTCGTCCAGATGGTCAGCGTCCTCGCGCTCAACAAGCTTGAGCTTCGGGACATGATCACGGCTGAAATGGTGGAGAACCCGGTTCTCGAAGAACTGGAAGAATCAGTTCCGCTGATCGACGATGTGAATCGCCGTGAAGAGGACCGCGACCGTGCTCCCGTCGAAGAAAGTCCCACGGCCGCGGCCGACGCCGAAAAGAAAGATCCGTTCGAAGAGATTGATTTCGGCTCGTTCTTTCAGGACTACCTCGATCCCGGCTATCGCAGCTCTCGTGAAATGGAGGATATCGAGCGCCCATCGTTCGAGAATTTCCTTTCCAAGCCCGGCAGTCTGACCGACCACCTGGTTTGGCAACTCGGCTCCATCTCCATGCGACCCGAAGTTCAGGAAGCCGTCGAACTCGTCATCGGCAATCTCAACGAAGACGGGTACCTGATTGCGAGCGATGAAGAGTTGCTGGGAGTCGCGCCGCCGGCTCCGCCTGAGTTAGACGCCGCGGTCGTCGAGAATGTTTTCAAAGAAGCTGCTGCGCTTGGTATCAGTTCCGAGCCTAACTTGCCCGAGGAAGGCTTGCCTGAACCGGCCTTATCCGAGCTGACTCCTTCCGAATTGGATTCCTCCGAACCCTTCTCGCCAGAACCTGTTTCGAGCGGACCCATTTCGACGGGCCCGGTCGCCGATTCTCCCCTGGCAACAAACTGGAACGAAGGCTCACACGGTGTTGATCTTGCCGGCAGCGCCGCCGCACCAGCAACTGCACCGGAACCAGCCGCGGTTCGGCCGACACCGGCTCCGCATCCCAAGTTCCTCACCAGCTTCAGTCTCTCCGATCTCCACGAAGCCATCGAAGTCATAAGGCAGCTCGATCCTCCCGGAGTTGCCTGCCGTGATCTTCGCGAGTGCTTGCTCTATCAGTTGCGTTACCACCAGCAGCAACACGAGTTGCACAAGAACGGCAACGGAGAATCCACCGCCCAAACGCTCACGGACGCCATCGCCGTCGTCGACCAGCATCTGCGCGGAGTGCAGAACAAGCAATATAAAGAAATCGCTCGCGCCCTGGGCCGTCCGATAGAAGCCGTGCAACAGGCGCTCGATTACATCCGCACTCTCGATCCGCGTCCCGGCCTGCGCTACAACAAAACCCAGCCGCGCCTGATCGAACCCGACGTTGCCTTCGTCAAGCACGGAGACGAATGGCTCGTCGTCATGAACGACGAAGACGTCCCCCAGCTTCGCCTGAACCCAGCGTACAAGCGTTTGCTCACCAAAGAGACAAACGACAAAGACACGCGCAATTACGTGAAAGAACGCTATAAGAGCGCCATTCAGCTCATCAAGAACATTGAGCAGCGCAAGCAGACCATCGTCAAAGTTTGTTACAGCATCCTCGCCCGGCAGCAGGACTTCCTCGAAAAAGGCATCGATGAGTTAAAGCCCATGATGATCAAGGAGGTGGCCGAAGAAATCGGCGTGCATCCTTCCACCGTCAGCCGTGCCGTGTCCAGTAAATATGCCCACACTCCGCAAGGCGTGTTTGAGTTGCGGTACTTCTTCAGCGAAAGCGTGAACGGTCCGCAAGGCGGCAACACTTCGCTACTCATCCTTAAACGCCGTGTCAAGAAGCTCATCGAGGACGAAGATCCCGCCAGACCGCTGACGGACGAGCAGATCACCCGCCTGCTGCAATCGCAGGGCATTCAGGTCACTCGCCGCACTGTCGCGAAATACCGGGAAGATATGCGCATCCCGAGCACCCACCAGCGCAGAGTAAAGAAGTAAGGGGTATGAGCGGTCTCGTGAATGGTTTTTTGGGGAATGGCACGGCTTCGGTCGGGGCCATTCCGAGTCAATAAAGACAGCGGGCTTTAGCCCCCTGAGGTAAATAGTTCCAAATGTAGTGCCCAGCAAGAAAGAATGAAACCCAGGGAGGGGCGCTCATGACCGTGGAATATACCGGCAGGCATTACGAAGTTACTCCCGCCATCCGCAAGGACGTCGAATCCGGCCTCGTCAAAATCCGCAAAATTCTCGGCGACAAGTTTCCGACCAAGGTCGTTCTCGCGGTTGAGAAGCACCGCCACAAGGCCGAGATCACCATTAGCCCGCGCAACGGTCCGCTCGTTGGGCTGGCCCAAGCGGGAGACATGCCGTCCGCCGTCAGCGAAGCTCTTGAACATCTCGAAAAGCAGGCCGTCAAATACAAAACTCGCTGGCGCACCAAGAAACGCCACAACCACAAGAGTCCGAACCCCAAAAACCAAAGCTCCAGAACTTCAACCGCTGGAAAATGGAACGGTGAGGGATTGCAGGAAGCCGTAGGAATTGCCGTCGGCCTATCCGAACAAACCTCCATCGACGTCGTCGTCCACAAATTTCCCGCCGTCGCCAAAACCACCGAAGTTCACCTGGTGCGCTCCGAAGAAGCCGTCGCCATGCGTCCCATGACCCTCGAAGAAGCCATCAAGGAAGCCCACTTTCGCGATCGCGACGTCTTCGTCTTCCGCGATCCTAAAGGCAAAGTGATGGTCCTGCATCGCACCCGCGACGGGAAAATGGAATTGATCGAAGCCCCGTAAAATAGCGATCAGCTATCAGCTGTCAGCAGCTTCGTGTGGACACCACAAGAACCACGTGGAGATAGCCGCCCCTGACTGTCCAACCGAGGAAAGCTCGAACAGTCTTATCTCAACATCACATACAAAACTCGCTGCAAAGCGTATGATGCTCCTGCCGTTTCCCCCAAAATCTAACTTAAGGAGATCTATGAAAACGATCTGCCGTCTCGTCGTGTTTCTGCTGTTGCTCGTCCCTGCCGTTCTTGCACAAGAACACTACACCGAAGGCCCAGTCTGGCGCGTCTCATTGATCCGGGTGAAGCCCGCGCAAATGGATGCCTATCTCACCAGTCTCCGCAAATCCTCTAAGCCGATCCTCGATGCCCAAAAGCAGGATGGGACGATCATGGATTACAAACTCTTCCTCAAGGAGACTAAGAATAATCCCGAAGATTGGGACATCTGTCTGGCGGTTGAATATAAGAACCACGCTGCCATGGACGGCCTGGCTGCGAAAGGCGAAATGCTTCGCGATAAGATTCTCGGCGGCAAACAACCCGCCCAACAGCTAGCCGACAAGCGAGCCGAGATCCGCGAAGTAATCAGCTCCGAACTCCTGCAAGAGATCATCCTCAAGTAACATCCGCTGTCCCTCAGGAAGAACCATTCACTATCCTGAGAAAGCGCAGGCCTTCGCAAAGCGGAGGCCTGCAGACGAATGATCTTTCCACAGCGGCTTCCGAGGAAAACTGGTCCTGGGCACGTGACATTAGTAATCCACCTTGGCCTTTTTGGATAGCGGGCGCTCTTGGCGGCTGTTATGGTCTTGCGAGCGTATGCGCACCGGACGTGCCTGCGCCACAAAACTGTCAATGAACGTGCTCAACACAATCCTCTGCTGCCTTCTTCTTACACTGGGAGCCTTCCCGCAAACGCCTCACGAGCGAGACGATCCGCAATCAACCAAGCTAGTCGTGCTCGAGCATCTTTGGAACGATGCTCAGGTGCACCGCGACGAACGCGCATTGGAAGGCATGATCGCCGCTTCTTTCTCGGACACGGAATGGGACGGCGAAGTCAGCGAGCGCGGCAAGTTTCTCGCCGACATCAAAGACCCAAAGTTCAAGCCCGACCTGGTAACGATCCAGGATGTGAAAGTAAACCTGTATCACAACACTGGCGTGGTGACCGGCGTCTATCACACCAAAGGTTCGTATAACGGTAAACCCTACGACCATCTCGGCCGCTTCACCGATACCTGGATTTTGGAAGATGGCAAATGGGAATGCGTCGCCAGCCACACCAGCCTGCTGAAGAAATAACACTGCAACCAGAACTTACTTCTCGGCGATAAGCAAGATGCGTTGAGAACACGAGTTGTACTCTCAAGCTTAGCCCCGGGCTTGCATGGAGCCGATAAACCGCGCTAGGGTAGGAAGCATATGGGTGATTTGCGGAGTCAGATAAGAAGCCTCTCCGCCGAGCAGAAGGCGGACCTGCTAGACACGGTTTGGGAGAGCCTGGAAGCGGACGCGCTAACGCTGACGGACGCGCAGCGGGCGGAGTTTGATCACCGCATTGCACGGCATGAGCAAAATCCTTCCGATGTCATCCCCTGGGAACAAGTCAGGGCGACCCTGTTTAAGAAGCCGTGACGCTCCCCGTCGTCTGGATACCAGAGGCCAATGAGGACTTGCAGGAAGCCCGGTTATGGTATGACAACATACGCCCGGCACTGGGAGAGCGTTTTGCAACTGCGGTTGAGGCGACGGTAGATGCGATAGCAGAACACCCGTTGCAGTTTCCTGTCGTCTACCGGAACCGTCGTCGCGCAGGAGTGAGGCTTCTTTCCTTATGGGATATTCTTCGAGATTCAGGAGCGTCGGATTGTAGTAATTGCCTGCTTCCACGGCAGGCGCAATCCGAGACACTGGCAAAAGCGATAGCTTTCCAAGCAAGTGAACCCTGCGACAAAACGTTGGTATTTGCCGCGAAACAAAAAGAGAGAATCATTGGTCGGGGCGATAGGATTTGAAACTGCCCTCTAACATCAACCAAAGCACTTAACAAGCACGGCTGGCAAATCTTGGTCCTTGTAAGTTCATGATGCGATAGAAAGTGATTTCTGGAATCAAAAACTGATTTCTGGAATCAGTCTCGGAATCGTGGTCGATTTCAGGCCAGCAAGCCCATCCAAGGCAATTTGTTTGCCGATTTAATTCCCCGGTATTTTGTTCCCGCTGCGAAAGCCCGATCCGTCAGAACCCTTTCAAATTTGAATGCACATCTGGACTGCCGTCTAAACGAAGATTGATCATGGCGCCACTCGTCCATTGATTCCTGTCTCGTGGTGCTGGTGTTTGGTTGCTAGCTGTAACAAACGCTATCGAAAAAAATGAGACTGATCCACTGGCAAGTCCTGCGAATTGAAAGCCCTCCGTCGAATCAATCACCAGAACAAACCCTTCGCGAGCAACTTGCTGATTTCAGGTTTTCCCTATGAAAGAGTGGGCCACTACACCCAGAAATTGGACCAACAACAAGTCTGGTCCGGATGTGGGAGTTTTCCCCACGACTGGGACTCATTTGACAGTGACTCCAAGCCACCTATAATTGACTTCCGTTGCATGCCTGAGGGGAGAGAGTCTTTATGAGATTGCAAGCATTTCTTGCCTCGCTGGTTGGTCTCGTTCTCACAGTTTCTGTTGCCCATAGCCGCACTTTTTCAGACTCCCTCGACGCGATGAAGATGTTGTCCTCGCAGACAGGGTGGGCGTTGAACTCTGGTGCGCTATTTTGGACGACGGACGGTGGTAGTCATTGGAAGAACATTACCCCTGTGACGAAAACCAAGCACGCCCTCACCGACGCATCGTTCCTGGACGCGACTACAGGTTGGGCACTTCTTGTGCACGAAGATGAATCCGGCGACCTTCAGTTCGATCAGGGTGCTACGACCGACAGCGGAACAACGTGGGCGATCTCTCATATAAAAGTCTCACAACAAGTACCCGATGAGTTCACGGGGCAGGCATCGATCTACTTCTTCGATCGACTTAATGGTTGGATCGATTTGGTGGTGCGCAGCGGGTCGGCATTTCGACCGGGCAAGTTGCTGGTCACAAGAGATGGTGGTAAAACGTGGAATTCACCACCGAAGGACCCAGGTAGGGCGGGCACACTGTGCTTCTTCGACCAAAACAATGGTCTTCTCACAGGTGGCCCTGAGAATACGGAGCTCTATGTCACGCACGATGGGTCCACTACCTGGCAGAGTCTTTCGTTCAAAGCTCCGGCATCGGTCGGGCAAGCGGATTTTCCGACTTATGGTGTGCCGATGTGCGGAGAGAACGGACACGGATTCTTGCCTGTTACCTACTCCGGACCAGCAGGAGTGAAGTCGGTTCTAGTCTTATTCGCATCCACAGATGGCGGTCGGATCTGGCGGCCTGACAGAGTCCTTGCGAAGTTAGAAGAAACTTCTCCTGGCCAGACCATTGCCACCGCCCTGACCGGCTCAACTTTGATGGCAGTCACGGTCTCCAAACCGGGAGGCGTCAATCTCACCTCGCTTTCCGCTGGTGGTACTACTCGCACTGTTAATTCTTCGATTGGCGGCGAGCCCTTTGCTGTTTTTCAGGCTAGTTTCGTCGAAGACTCATGCGGCTGGGTCTTGGAATCAAACGGTTTGCTCTCAACAAGCGATGGAGGCTTAACTTGGACTGACATTTCACCAAGGTCCGTTCCCAACTCGGCGAGGAACTCGGGAGACATCGTCGAAAATGATCCCGCGACGATTAAACCGGTCGCTCAAGGTGGGTTGCCTCCTACTGGAAGCTCTACAGAAATACGCATGGGCTTTGACAAAAGCCTCGTCCCAAAGCCGACGCCGATGAGTCAATGGTGGAAATTCAGTCCTTATTCTGATAGCGGCCTTTATCTTCCCGGTGCCGTGAACAAGAAGAAAGATCCCAATCTCAACCCGCAATGGGTTTCCGCAGTCGAGAGCTACGGTTGGGGACTCATTTCGATATGGGTAGGTCCTCAAGCTCCCTGTGCCATTCAAAAAGGGCTGGTTTCGATTCAGTCTAAGAACCCATATGGCCAAGGTCAGGCAGAAGCAGGTAAAGCCATCGCAGCAGCAGCAAAACTTTCCTCCACGCTCGGGCCCGTCATTTACTACAACATGGAGAACTACGATACCTCAAACACTGCTTGCCGCGCCTTGGTTCGAAACTTTTTGAACGGTTGGATCAACGGCATGAAGGCCAAAAACTATCTTGCCGGAGTGTACGGCAACATCGCGCCCGCCGTGCTCGATTTCTCCAAACTGAGTCCACTGCCCGACGACGCCTGGATTACCTGGACGCCAGTTGCCAAGACTCCTCCACATGTTTCTATATGGGGGCTCACGCCCCAGAAGGGGCCTGCCTTGTGCGATCCCTTCTCGAAGAGTCCATGCACTCTTTGGTCGGCAAGCCAACGCATCCACCAGTTCGTGATCGATCACAAAGAGACTTGGGGTGGCGTGGGTTTTTCCATCGACGACGACATCGTTGACGCTGACGTGAGTTTCACGACCACAGGTTCAAAAAATCTGGATTTCAACTACAAAAGCATCGACTATCCCAGCGCCAAGCTCACCAACGCGCTCGGAATCGACACTGCTGGAGACATCGTCGGATACTTCGACTTTGTTTCGAACGTGAGGATTGGATTCCTGGATATTGGCGGCCAGTTCACGAGAATCGAGTACCCGAACGCAGCGCAAACCGAGGCCTGGGGCATCAACGACGGCGGCCAGATTGTGGGTTTCTACATCGACGCAAGCTCCAATTTCCACGGCTTCGTGACTTCCTACCCCTACGATAACTACACCCCGATCGATCTGGGGGATGGAACCTTCACCCTGGCTCTCGGTATTAACGACGACAATCAGATCGTCGGCTACTACAAGGACTCGAACGGATACCACGGTTTCTTGGACAACACGAATAATGGCATGATCACGCCGATCAATGACGGCACCAACACCTTGGTGCGCAATATTGATGGCGACGCCCTGATTGTTGGCTTGATTCAAGGGAGCAACAGTTACCTTTATGACGCGGTTTCGAAAAACTTCTCTCCCTTCAATCTGACTATGTACGGAGTGAACGACAGCCGAGAGATGGTGGGCGGCAACATCTTTTACGACTTCCAGTTTGGCACCCAAACCACCCTCGACTACCCGAGTTCTACGGGGACAGCCGCATTCGACATCGATGACTATAGCGAAATAGTCGGCAACTGGTACGATTCCAGCGGCTCGCAACACGGATTTATAGCGACCGTAAAGCAGCAATGAATCTGCACCAGATCCGTGCGAATGCATGTTTGAGCACACTTTCGTCCGCTAAAACTGACGTTGAATCCTATCGCGTCCGAATATCCGACAGACTTTGCACCGTCGATTGGATTCTCCGACAAGAGACTGAAGACTTGGACATCAAGAATCCGAACACCGAAAGTGCGCGGAAGATGATGAAAAAGGCGATTCAAATATCACAACTAGACGCTAGAGTGGTCTCTTGGGGGTTGGGTTAAACCCCTAATCCTGGTCCAAAGTCCTCGCTACGGTTACGCAAAGTGGCGCTGCGTAGGTTTTGAGAGGGGGGTCTAAGAACCATACTTCCACGATTGGAATCAATTCGTGTCCTGTCCCTCCATGGCCATATTTGCTGTTATTAATGCTCAGCCGCTGCGTATATAATGCAAGGGATGATCGACAGAAGGCTGTCAGAATACTTCGCCGCCATAGGTCGCAAGTCGGCGAAAGTGAGAATGAAAACAGTCTCGGCCAGACGACGGAAGCAGATTGCTCGGAATGCTGCAAAGGCACGATGGGCCAAGCGGAAGCGTAAAGGATGAATGACCATGAGTGAGAAGAAAGCCGCAATGTATGTGAGAGTTTCGACCGACGAGCAGGAGACCGACATGCAGGAAGTCGAACTCCGAGAGTATTGTGAAAAGCGCGGTTGGAGTTGTGTTTTATATCGGGACAAGGCTCAGAGCGGAGCAAAGAACGACAGACCGGCGCTGAACCAGATGTTGAGTGACATGAGGAGAAGGCGATTCGATGTTGTGGTCGTCTGGAAACTAGATCGGTTGGCACGTTCATTGAAACAGTTGTTGATCATCGGTGAGGAGTGTCGGTCTTTGGGGGTGGATTTGGTTTCGTTGAGGCAGAACATCGATACGACGTTGCCGGCCGGCAGGTTGACATTTCAAATCCTCGGAGCGGTTGCGGAATTTGAAAGAGAATTGTTGCGGGAGAGGGTAAAGGCAGGAATGGCACAGGCACGTCGAACTGGAAAACACGTTGGGAGACCGGCCCTGCGGACGTTTCAGCCACTTGATATCGAAAGAATGCGAGAGTTGCGGTCGAATGGAACGAGTGTACGGAGACTGGCGAAAGATTTCTCGACCAGTCAGTGGATGGTGGCTAGGCTGACAAACGGATCTTTTGGGCAACCCAGTCAATAAGTGAAATCGCCATATTGCAACATCTATACCAGCGAGAAGTGGTTGGTTATCGCGGCGAAAATGCTCGGCCTGCTGCCGGGAGGACCCGGAGTAGCAAAAGGGGCGCCGTGTGGCGACACCCACCCCCTCAACGGGCAGCAGCAAACAGACCGAGCCGAAATCGAAGGTAGCTTCTTTTGCTGGCGCTGTCGTTGCTCCGCAGCAATGCCACCCAATCCGGATCAATGAGTGTAACCGGGATGTTTCGCCAATTGACTGCCACTATAGAATGGTCGCGTGCGTTCCCGACGTGAGATTCCGGCAGTCCAAGCTGCAGGATATCGGCTACTAGGCGTGAGTCTCATCATCTGTGGTGTTGCCTTACTTGTGGCGGTTCTGCACACGCTCGGTCGATCGCAGCCAGGGGTTTGGGAGTTTCTGGTACTAATCTTCGCCGGGGCAATGACAACAGCTTTTCTCTGGTACGGCTGGTACCTCATCAAGCAAGGGGCTCGGGACAAGCGGTGAAGCTCTCGACGCTCATGGCCTCTCGCTTCTGCGGCGTTGTTAGTGCAATTGATTCCATGACAATGTCGGCTCCGATGCCCGAGTAGACTTTGGGGGTGCTGAATCCAACCAAAGGGCTCGGAGAAAGGAGCCGAACATGATCATTATAGGAGCAGATTACCACCCGGGCTTTCAGCAAATTGCGTTTGTGGATACCGACAGTGGGGAGTTCCAGGAACGGCGACTGCAACACCGTGAGGAAGCGGAAAAGTTTTATCGCGAGCTCGCGGTCCAGGGGATGCAGGTGCGAGTGGGGATGGAAGCCAGCGGGCAGGCGCGCTGGTTTGAACGATTGCTCTCGGAGTTGCACTTCGAGCTGTGGATCGGAGATGCAGCGAAGATCCGGACGAAACGAGTGCGCAAGCAAAAGACGGATCGCCAGGATGCACAGCTGATTCTGCAGTTGCTGCTGGAAGATCGCTTCCCGAAGATCTGGGTACCGAGCTCAGAAAATCGAGACCTGCGGCAACTGCTGTGGCACCGGCACCGCATGGTGCAGGCGCGCACGCGAATCATGAATCAGTTGCAATCGGTAGCGCTGAACGAAGGACTGCGCTGCAAGAAGCGGTTGTGGCGGCAGCATGGGCGGGAGCAATTAGAGTCATTCCGCCTGGCTCCGTGGGCGAGTCGGCGGCGGCGTGATCTGCTGGAGTTGCTGGATCGTCTGAACCCGACCATCGCGGAACTGAGTCATGCGGTCGAGCAAGAGGCCGAGAAGTGTCCCGCAGCGCAGCGCTTGCAGACGCATCCCGGAGTCGGTGCCTTAACCGCACTGGCTTTTGTGCTGATCATCGGCCAAGCCGATCGCTTTGATTGCGGCAAGCAGGTGGCGAGTTATCTGGGACTGGTGCCGCTGGAAGATTCCAGTGGGAACCGGCGACGCCTGGGGCACATAACCAAACAAGGCAGTTCGATGATGCGTTTCTTGCTGGTGGAAGCGGCGCAGGTAACAGTGCGTAGTGTGCCCGAGTGGCGCAGCAAGTATCTTCACCTGATGATGCGGCGAGGAAGGAAAACCGCCAAGGTCGCCATGGCCCGCAAGCTGGCGGTTCGTCTCTACTGGATGATGCGCAAGGGATGGGATTATCAGCAGTGGAGCAAGTTCGGTTCGCACGCGGGACAACCCGGACATCGTGATGGTGTGCAGTAAAACACCGAGTAATTGATTGGGTGTCCCGCTCCTCGATAACGAGGAGTTCGAAGTAGTAATCATGATCGCGGGTTGCGACCGAAGAGATGCATGGGTCGGACTGAGTCCTGACCTGAAAACGATTACGAGCGAGCCTACGGTTGGAAAAGGCAACACCATCAACGAGAGCGAAATGGCGCTCTTCTCTGAGTGCATGCAGTCGTGCGCTCGAAAAGTGCTTGACACGGGCCGACATTGTCAGAGACACGATTTTTCGCCAACTGACGCATCGCGCCGTCAACTCCCTTCATTGACGGGAGGCGGAAGAGTGGTCTAGTCCCATTGCGTCTTGGTGAGGAACATCATCGTAAGGGCGGGTTTAGCAGCACAAGGGAAACGCAGGTTTCGAGATTCTCGATGCCCACTGGATTTGGGCCGATCAAGGCTGTGGATTTGGAAGGGAATAAGACTTGTTAGTGCTCCAGCCCTTTGGTCCACGCTGGAGGGGGAACGGAGATGAAAATCCTTTCACAGCATGTTAGCAGCCGAAAAGAGGCGTATGCTTATGGCCGGGTTTTGAAGTCGAAAACCGGCGAAGACATAAAGTCAAGTAGTCAGCTCAATCCTTGAAGGAGAACCTATGAAATTCAAAGTATTGCCTTCGATGGCTGCGATTGCGTTATTTGTACAACTAGCGATCCCGATGCGGCTCGCCGCAAAAAGTGATTTCACTAAGTTGAATGCTCCAGGCGCGGCCGACACCTTCGCTGAACAAAATAACACGGGAGGTGCTGTCACAGGATACTACCTCGATTCGGGCGGGGTGGCACACGGCTTCCTGCGCTCCCCCCAAGGAAAATATACCAGCTTCGATCCGAAAGGCAGCGTGAACACGTTTGGCTTCGGCATCACCGACGCGGGCGCGATCACAGGATACTACCTCGATTCGGGCGGGGTGGCACACGGCTTCCTGCGCGCTGCCAACGGCAAACTTGCCAGCTTCAATGCGAAGGACGCGGGGAAAACCAAGGGCCAGGGCACCCTTGCTTTTGCCATTAATTCGACGGGTACGATCTATGGATCATACATCGATTCTGGTGGCGTGTATCACGGCTTCGTACGCGCTGCCGACGGTAAGATCACCAGCTTCGATCCGAAAGGCAGCGTGAACACGTTCGCAGACACAGTGGGCATCGATTCGGCAGGCGCAGTCGCGGGGGTGTACGTCGATTCAGGTGGCGTGGATCACGGCTTCCTGCGCGCTGCCGGCGGCGCCATTACCAGCCTCAATGCGCCGGGTGCAGGGAAGGGCTCGGGCCAAGGCACTGAAGCCGAGAGCATCAGCCCGGCGGGGGTAATTCCCGGAAATACCATAGATTCGAACGGCGTGAATCACGGTTTTTTGCGTGCTGTTGATGGCAAGTACACGACCTTCAGCGACCCGCATGCGGGAACTGGGTCCGGCCAAGGGACTTTGGCGCTCGCAGCCAACACGGCGGGCATCACGACGGGCGAGTATATTGATGCGAGTGGTGCGCTTCACGGCTTTGTGCGCTCCACCGCAGGCAAGCTTACCACGCTCAATGCGCCGGGTGCGGGAACAGGCACCGGACAAGGCACTAGCGCCGTCAGCATTAATACGGGGGGCGAGGTCATGGGAAACTACGTTGATACGAGTGGCGTGACTCACGGCTTTCTGTGGAACCCGTAAGACGAATCGCAAACCAAAACTATGCCGCCCGATGTCTGGGCGGCTTTTCCTTCCCATCATCACGATGGTGGGTGCGCGCAACTGTCGTTACCAGGCCATTTCGCTCATTGAGGGGTTTTGAGCGTAATTGATTCCATGACAATGTCGGCTCCGATGCCCGAGTAGACTTTGGGGGTGCTGAATCCAACCAAAGGGCTCGGAGAAAGGAGCCGAACATGATCATTATAGGAGCAGATTACCACCCGGGCTTTCAGCAAATTGCATTTGTGGATACCGACAGTGGAGAGTTCCAGGAAAAACGATTAGCGCATCGCGAAGAGGCAGAGAAGTTCTACCGTGCGCTGGCGGGCCAGAAGGTTCGAGTGGGGATGGAAGCCAGTGGACAGGCGCGCTGGTTTGAACGATTGCTCTCGGAGTTGCACTTCGAGCTGTGGATCGGAGATGCAGCGAAGATCCGGACGAAGCGAGTCCGCAAGCAGAAGACGGATCGGCAGGATGCGCAGCTGATTCTGCAGTTGCTGCTGGAAGATCGCTTCCCGAAGATCTGGGTACCGAGCTCAGAAAATCGAGACCTGCGGCAACTGCTGTGGCACCGGCACCGCATGGTGCAGGCGCGCACGCGAATCATGAATCAGTTGCAATCGGTAGCGCTGAACGAAGGACTGCGCTGCAAGAAGCGGTTGTGGCGGCAGCATGGGCGGGAGCAATTAGAGTCATTCCGCCTGGCTCCGTGGGCGAGCCGGCGGCGGCGTGATCTGCTGGAGTTGCTGGATCGTCTGAACCCGACCATCGCGGAACTGAGTCAGGCGGTCGAGCAAGAGGCCGAGAAGTGTCCCGCAGCGCAGCGCTTGCAGACGCATCCCGGAGTCGGTGCCTTAACCGCGCTGGCCTTCGTGCTGATCATCGGCCAAGCCGATCGCTTTGATTGCGGCAAGCAGGTGGCGAGCTATCTGGGACTGGTGCCGCTGGAAGATTCCAGTGGGAACCGGCGACGCCTGGGGCACATCACCAAACAAGGCAGTTCGATGATGCGTTTCTTGCTGGTGGAAGCGGCGCAGGTGACGGTGCGTAGTGTGCCCGAGTGGCGCAGCAAGTATCTCCACCTGATGATGCGGCGAGGGAGGAAGACCGCCAAGGTCGCGATGGCCCGCAAGCTGGCGGTTCGCCTGTACTGGATGATGCGCAAGGGATGGGACTATCAGCAGTGGAGCAAGTTCGGTTCGCACGCGGGACAACCCGGAAATCGCGATGGTGTGCAGTAGAACACCGAGAAATTGATTGGGCGTCCCGCTCCTCTTCAGTGAGGAGTCCGAAGTAGTAATCATGATCGCGGGTTGCGACCGAAGAGATGCATGGGTCGGACTGAGTCCTGACCTGAAAACGATTACGAGCGAGCCTACAGTTGGAAAAGGCAACACCATCAACGAGAGCGAAATGGCGCTCTTCTCTGAGTGCATGCAGTCGTGCGCTCGAAAAGTGCTTGACACGGGCCGACATTGTCAGAGACGCGATGTTTCAACAATCGACATGACGAAGCACCGCAAGTGCATGTCTATTGACAGGCCAAGAGACGCGGGCAAGAATGATCGGCAGGCTGAGTACCACGCTCTCTCTCCCACCGTCTCAACGGTATTTGGTCTTCGGGGTTCCGGGCGTCCTGAGAACGATCTACACCGTCAGGAGGGGACAAGATGGCACGCATAACAAGTATGGATTCAACGAAGGCGGCAAAGCAGTTGGGTGCGGTGTTTGTCGCAATGTTCCTGCTCGCAGGAATATGCCTTGGCCAAGCTGCGGGATCGTCCTCACGCTCGGACGCTCGGGCTACGACCCATGTCCTGACTGATTGGGGTGAGTTCCACAGGTCAAACATGGGGCGTTTCTCGTCCGTGACTGGACCGACAAATACGCCTCATCGCGGATATGCGACGCTACTACGCTTTAACGGCAAGAATGGGGGCGGGCCCGAATTGGGTAATCTGATTTTCGATGCAGCTGGAAATCTTTATGGCACCACATATTCAGGAGGTGCCCTCGGCGACGGTACGGTTTTTGAGCTGTCACCCAGCAGGAATGGCAAGTGGATACACACCATACTCCACGCTTTTAGCGGTAAAGATGGAGGAGGTCCCAACTCACCGCTGGTCTTTGACCCTGCAGGTAATCTGTACGGGACCTGCACGCAACAGGGCGCGGGTAATTACGGGAACGTGTTCAAATTGGCTCATCGAGGAAACGGCAAGTGGACTTATACGGTGCTCCATACCTTTCGCGGGGGCGACGGTGAGTACCCTTACGCTAGTGTGATCCTCGACGCAAACGGAAATCTGTATGGCACTACGGCGTACGGTGGCAACCGCAGTCTCTGTGACCGCCTTGGATGCGGTACTGTGTTCAAATTGTCTCCACAAGGAAACGGCAAGTGGAAATGCACGATTCTCCACGCTTTCACGTTCACGGGGGAGGACGGGGCTACCCCGTGGGCTGGCCTGATCTTCGATGCCGCTGGTAGTTTGTATGGTACGACCTACGAGGGGGGCGCTTATTTTACCGGTACAGCCTACAAGTTGACAGAAGGTAAGAACGGCGGCTGGAAGCAGAGCTTGTTACATAGCTTTGGTGACGGGGACGACGCGTCCAGTCCTCGAAGCAAGCTGATATTCGATGCGTCAGGAAATTTATATGGCACAACCTACTGGGGCGGTCGTCGATCGCAAGGGGCGATATTCAGGTTAACACCCGGTACGGATGGTCAATGGACAGAGAAAGTACTTCATTCCTTCATCAATGTTTTCATTGGGATTAACCCTGTGGCGGGACTGATCATCGATTCGGGGGGCAACTTATATGGTACGACCTCCCGGGGCGGTGATTACCAGGCTTGTCCCGGAGTGGGCTGTGGGGTCGCGTTCAAACTGGTACCGGACAAAAACGGTGAGTGGCCTGAGGTTGTTCTGCATACCTTCAGACGCATTGACGGTGCGACTCCTTGGGGTGGGCTGACTTTTGACACGGCGGGCAACTTGTATGGAACAACAAGTCAGGGTGATGATCTAAACGTTTGTGAGGGATCAGGCTGTGGGGGCGTATTCGAGATTATGCCGTGAGGATACCGAGGCGATCCTGCCCGGCGAGGCGACGTACCTCGCTGACGGGAGCAGCGTTGTAGTTCAAGCGATGAAGTCGCTACATTACATCCCAGGAATTTAATGGCCGTTTGACTTTTCGCATGCGTAGAAGAACCCACGGGAAACCCTGCCGCGATAGTAACTGATGTAATCGCATTATAAAAGGGCGCCCTTTTAGAGTAGGTTGTGATCGTTCCCATCATCACCTACAGAAAGGAGCACCCTCGTGAACGATGAAAAGTATATTGGGCTGGACGTTCATCAAGCAACCATCGTGGTCGCGGTCATGGATTCGACGGGGAAGTTGGTCATGGAATCCATTCTGGAGACGAAAGCGGCGACCATTCTTCAGTTCCTTGCAGGCTTGCGCGGAACTCTATCGGTGACTTTCGAAGAAGGAACCTGGTCCGCCTGGCTGTATGATCTGCTCCACTCCCGGGTGGACAAACTGGTGGTGTGCAATCCGCGGAAGAACGCGCTGCTCAAGGACGGGAACAAGAGCGACCGCATTGATGCGCGCAAGCTGGCCGAACTGTTACGCGGCAACCAACTCAAACCGGTCTACCACGGCGAGACGGGCGTGCGCATGTTGCGCGAACTATCGCGAAGCTATCTGACCATCGTCAAGGATCTGTCGCGAGTGATGAATCGGTTGAAAGCGGTGTACCGCAGCTGGGCGATTCCCTGTGCGGGCAGAGACGTCTATTACCGCCGGCATCGAGCGCAATGGCTGGCCAAGATCCGCGAAGCCGGGGTGCGGCGTCGCGCCGAACGACTGTATGAGCAACTGGAGATGTTGCAACACTTGCGGCAGCAAGCCCGCCGCGAACTGTTAGCGGAAAGTCGCAAGCATGCGATCACTGCAAAGCTGCGGCAGATTCCGTATCTCGGACCGATTCGAGTGGCGCTGGCGGTGGCCCTGATC
>CAVOLD010000016.1:0-159430 GCA_963696705.1 uncultured Acidobacteriota bacterium | reverse complement strand
TTTAAGTCCCGTGCGTCTGCCAGTTTCGCCACCCGGGCGGGCAGGGAAGTCGTTGACGCCAATATATCAGTTCGCCGCATGTGGACTCCTGGTGCTTCGCTCGAAGGTCACTCATCGCGACGGTCACTCTCGCTGTTCGTTCTCCTTATATGTAGCTTTGTGTCGTTTGCGATTGCTGAAGTGCGAATGAGAGAGCTACGGAGGACACGAGAGTGCACAGAGGATTTCGTGGAACTGCAACGGCCGCGTTCGCAACTCAATCCCGGGAGTCCTCAGGGCAATGCGTGGTTTGTGAGCAAGTAATTTCCGCCGTTCTCGGCTACAACGTGCAAGTTGATCCGGCCGACGACTTGCTCCAGATGCGGCACATCCGTGCCGTAGGTTAGAAGATACCAGCGGGATTCTTCGTGCCAGAGCGATACGAATTTATTGTCGTCGATGAATACTTGCGGAGCGTCGGGCGCGTACGAGCCATACTCCAGATTATTCATGCGGCCGTTCAGAAGAAGCGCAGTCCGATCGGTGTAGAAGAAGACTGAAGAGAAGGCATAATAAGCGTCGGCTTCGATCAACTGGCCCGGCGGACTCTGCTGCAGTCGCTCCGCTAGCGGGTACGATCCGAGATAATTGTCGAAGTGGATCAGGGCAATCCGGGCAGCCTGAAAAAAGATGATCATGCTGATGGCGATTGCGAGAACTGTTCTCCGGATATTGTTTCGCCAGATCGCCAGTGCTACCGCGCACGCTCCGAATGCAAAGGCCGCAAGGGCAAGTGGCAACTTCAGGTAGGCGAAAGCATTAAGCGTCAGGTCCCAGATGTGTCCCAGAGCATGCGTGTAGAGTTCGGGATGTTGCGTCAGCGCCTGTGAGATGTCGCCGGGCGCGGGAACGCGCCACACTGAGGCGAGTAAGAATGAAAGTACGGCAAACAAGATCGTAGATACGGAGAGCAGGGCATACGTTCCCGCCCGCACCCAGCGACCGCCGGCGCTGAGAACCGACCCTGCGAGCAACGCCAGCGCGGGGTAGATTGGCATCGAATAATATTCCTGCGTCGTCGAGAATGTGAAGAACAACATTACGACGCCTATCCAGCAAATTGCCATCAACCTCGTTCTACCTGCGCGAGAAGTCGGCTTGTAGTCGAGGGTCGGCGCTGAGAGTAAATAGAAAGACCAGGGAAAAATCCAGAGCAGATTCAGAATCCAGAACCAAATTCTCGGGACAGTGTCGTAGTCGCGCGGATATCGCAAGCCCAGAAAACGCAGCAGGTGTTCGTTGAAAAAATAAAACCAGAAGAATCCGTGATATTCACCCGGCCCGCTGTGCAGGGTGAACACAAAATAAGGTGGATTGCGCAGAGTTGCCATCGCATACCAGGGAAGCGCAATGGCGAACGCAACCGCAAACGCGAGTCCGAGATGGAGACGACGCCACGCCGTCCAAGAGAACAAGCTGCGGGTCACAGCCATGTAAACGAGAGCCGCCATTACCGGGAAGACGGCGGCGATCAGGCCTTTCAGGAGCAGACCAGCTCCCAGGCAAAGTCCCAGCAGGAAGGACCACGGCAGCCCAGACTTAGTAAGCCCAGATTCCGTGTCAGGCTCAAGCAGACGCAGCCACGCCCAGATTGCGCCAGCGATCGTCAAGGTTAGAGTGGCGTCGGGTATCAGAATGCGCGTGAACAGGAAGAGGCCGACAGAAGTGCCGAGAGCGATGCCCGCGTAGAGTCCAGCAGTCTCGCCGAAGGCCCAGCGCCCGAAGCGGTAAGTGATCCAGCACAAAAGCACCACCGCCAGAGCGTGCGGAAGTCGCGCGGCCCAGTCGTGGACGCCGAAGACACGGTACGCAACCGCGATCATCCAGTAATTGAGCGGCGACTTTTCGAGATAGGCGACGCCGTCGAGCCGGGCAGTTACCCAGTCCCCGGAGGACAGCATGTTGCGGGCAGCTTGCGCCTGAACCGCATCGACATCATCCATGAGATGCGGAGGGCTGCCGATACTTGCAAGAAAAACGAGGCTAGCTGCGGCTAAAACGATCCAATCCGGACGAAAGACTCGAGAAGCGGGCTTGGCTTTCTGGTCTCTTGGCGCGGCGGCGTCACGTTCCCTCGTTTGATCCACACAAAGAAGGTTATCAAACCCCCTCATTGATAGTTAACGTCCACTTCCTGTCCCAGCTTTGCGAAGGAGACCTCATGACCGGTGATCATGACCTTCTACCGTCAAAGGAATTTCGCGCCCGTCTTGTGAGCCCTGATATCAGGCTGGCGAAATGACTCTGTGGGAGCTCGCAGCTGCCCATGAATCGCTTCCGTTTTTCCTAGTTCGCTTCCTGCGAATTGGAAGCGCCCATCGCGCAAAAGTGTGTAGCGGCGTCCGCGCCAATCAATGGTGTTGCCGAACAATCCCGCCACCCAAACGAAAACGCTGATCAAGTCTTGAATGGGAACGAGCCACCATCTCCGGACGGTGAGCGGGTCGTGCAGTACCCAGCCCGCCGTACTCCATGCGGCAAGGGCACGAAAAAAAACCGTAATCGCTAACAACGGCCAGAGCTTCGGGACAGTCAGCCAAAGCAGCAACGCGAGCGGCAGAGGATTAGTGAAGATCTGCCCCCAGTAGCCCACGGGACGCGAGCGTCGTGTGCTGCGCGCCCAGCGCAGGCGATGCTGCAGATTTTCGCTGAGGGTTTGGCTGCCAATGCGGTGCTCGATCACACAAGAAGAAAGGACTACGCGATATCCGAGCCGGGGTGCGCGGTTGCCGATTTCAAAATCCTCGGCAAGATAATTGCCAAGATCGGCGAAGCCGCCCATGGCTTCGATTACTTCACGGCGCGCGGCGAGAGTCGGGCCAAGGGCAAAGTTCATCTCGCCAACCAACCACGCCACCAGCACACCGGCCAGAAACTCTGTGTTCATGCCGATGGCCTCAAGCCGTGACCAAAACCCACGCCCGGGTACAGCGCGGTAAGGACAGGTCACAACCCCGACGGCCGGGTCCTGGAACTCAGCCGCGACACGCCGCAACAGGTCAGGCGGGACGTGGACGTCGCTATCGCTCATGACGAGGATGCTGTGCTGAGCGCGCGGCACTAGACGCCCCAGACTGTGCGCTTTTCGGTTGGGGACGGTTGGATCTCCGGTTTCAATCAGATGAACTCTAGGGCCCCGCGGAAACTCACCGCGTACTTTGTCCACGATGGCCACAGCCGGGTCGTCCATTCGGTCGACGGCAAACAGAATTTCGTAGTCACGATAATCCTGGGTAAAGAAGCTGCGCAGATTTTCTTCCAGGTGATCGTCTTGTCCGCAAAGCGGTTTCAGGACGCTGATGGGTGGCGGGTCCGTGAGTGGGGGCGGAGAAATGGACAGGTAGCGACGTGCAGCGACACTGCTGAGCACGCAGTAAACCCACGAGCCAACCAGCAACAGGACGAGTAGCGCCACGAGGGCCAATGTCAGCAACGCCATATCAGGTGCCAAACGATTGTAAACTCCCCCAGGGCGCGGTCAAAAAGAAAACCATCCGACCCTTTGCACGAGCCAGTGATTTTCTCACCCACGTTGGAAACTTTCGTTGCAGATTGTGTTTCACTATATGGTGACCCCTACGCGGAAAAGATAATGCTTCTGATATCATGACCGGTTCTCGAACGATGAGAGTCAGCCTGGGCAGTTCCGTTTTCCTCGTACTGCTGTTGTCCCCTGTCTGCTTTAGCCAGTTGCCTTCGTCTCGCTGTGATTCAGCCGGTGGCGCACTTAAGGATTGCATTTACCTGACAAAGATCGTTATTGCGCCTGATCAAATCTTTACGTCTGAGGAAAATCTTACGCATCATCTCGTGCCGCTGGCAGCGATTTCCCAGACCACGACAGACAGGGACTCAGATTCTGGCGGGACCACGATCGCTCCAGAGCCGACCAGGCGGGAACACTTTCATTGGGGCAGAGCTCTCACGGAATCAGCCACCTTCCTTGTGATCGAGCAGGCATATGTTGTGCACACCGATTTCAATTGGGTCGTATCTGAAAATGGAATACCGTTCAATCATTATTGGCGCGACTACATGCAGTCTCTCTCCGAGTGGACACATTCAGGCTGGAATGACGGCGATCCCAATTGGTTCGGCTACGTCGGGCACCCGATCCAGGGAGCATTGACCGGCTTCATCCAAATTCAAAATGATCCCCAGGGGGAGAAACTGGAGTTTTCCAAGACCAAGGCTTACTGGTGGAGTCGCCTCAAGGCTGGATTATGGAATGCCGCCTACAGTACGCAGTGGAATCTGGGACCAGTCAGTGAGGTCACGGTTGAAAAGTATGGCACGAAAACTAGGCCACCGTGGAATTACGACGGCTCGTTCCCTTGTTCGCATCATTGCCTGACTGGCGTGGGCCAAATTGACATCGTGATGACGCCGCTGGGCGGCACGGGGTGGCTGATAGGGGAAGACTTTCTGGACAGCAAGATTGTTCGACGCGTCGAGGATGACACGCAGAACCGTTTGCTGATTGACACCGTCCGCGTTGCTCTCAATCCGATTCGCGGAGGAGCCAACGTCCTCCACGGAAAGCCCCTTTGGTATCGTGCCTCCCGCGACGCGCAAGGGATGAGCCTGGTTAGTGATCAGAAATCGGCCGTCTCCGCGAACGAGACCTCCAAAACACAGATTCCCGACCACGGAGATGTGTTTTTTGGTTACACGCACACGGGGTCGTCGCGCTGCCAGGCGATCTTTTCCAGCACGGCCGTTGTCTGCGATCCACTTTCAGCTAGAAGTTCTAACCTTAATGGCTGGAATGCAGCTGTAGAGAAAAAGTACCTCCGCTATTTTGGGGTGATTGCTGATTTCAGCGGACTGTACGGCGGAGTGAACCAGACTAATTTCCTGTTCGGTCTGCGAGGCGGAGCCCCAATTGGAAGGTTGCGGCCGTTTGCGGAGGCCCTGATCGGTGCCGTACACGCAAGCGAAAACGGCCCTGCAGCATCCAAGGCGGATACCTCCTTTGCTGAAGATCTCGGCGTCGGAGTCGACTTCCGACTGATGCGGCTGCTCGGGTGGCGGTTTCAGGCCGACGAACTCAAGACAGGCTCGCCCGACTTTGAGCGGCGTAACCTTCGCCTGTCTTCCGGACTCGCTGTTCGGTTCTAGTTGTCCCTAACCGCCTGCTCAGAAACGATCCATCCGCCGGCTGCTGTCGGATTGGTCAGGCTCGGCGTTCTCGAATAGACCCTTGGAGTTTTGGTAAGATGCTTCAATGCTTTAAGCAGGCGATCGGTCCGCGTTTCGGGTCCGGAGTAAGGGACTCGCGCATTTACGAAATAGAGGGATGCAAACATTAACTGCTATCCTTCTCGCGTTTTGCGCGGAAACCATATATCCTTAAGTGAAATTTAAACAGTTGTTCTGACGGAGAGCACCACAACCATCGCGTGAGGGGGCGCATGCGAAGGGGGCAGAGGTCGTTATGTCTGATTCAGAGAACGTACAAGTTTTCATATTGGCCGAGAATCGGCTTTTGCGTGAAGCCCTTACACGCATTTTGAGCAAGAAAAGCGACATCCGGGTAGTCGGAGCGTCCGCTTTCTCGCCTGATGTCGTCGCGCAAATCAGCAGTGCCGGTCCGGATGTTCTGCTATCCGATTCGGCTGCGGTGGCCCTCTCGGACTTACGCCTAGTTTCAGAAGTACGCGCCGCGATCCCTGGCCTCAAAGTGGTGATGATCGGTATGGAGGCAGACCCAGAAACTTTTCTGCGCGCGGTACGGGATGGAATTGTAGGCTTCGTGCTCAAGGACGCGTCCGCCATGGAAGTAGCGGCGGCGGTTCGTTCTGTGGCGAATCATGAAGCCGTTTGTCCTCCCAGTCTCTGCATGGCGTTGTTCGAGGGCGTGGCGAGTCAGAATCAGAACGCGCATCCTGCCAGCTTTGTGATCAGACATAATCTCGGTCTCACGCGCCGGGAGCAGCAACTTGTTCAAATGATTAGCCATGGACTCACCAACAAAGAAATAGCCTCGCAGTTGAACCTCTCAGAACAGACAGTGAAGAACCACATTCATCGAATGCTGCGCAAGCTTGGGGCAGCTGACCGCTTGGGAGCGGTAGAGCTCTGCCGCATGCCTGGAGCTGTCGCTTGATCAATGGCGCATCTCCGCCTCCACAATTCAATAACGGTTGCCGAGTCGCCCCCCGAGGTCGGTGTACAATTTTCGCTCCTGATTTGCAGCGTGAGCTGGATGTCCGCTTCACTGGTAAGAAATATCCCAGAATCAGCGAGGCCCCCATCCGGAAACAGGGCAAGGTAACGGTCCAATTTGCCATTTTCAAGAACGGCAAGGCTACCGGAATGAAATTGTTCGCAAACTCGGGCGATGTGGCATCGATCTGGCGCCTGGAACGGCGTCGCCGCTTCGAACTCGCTTCCGCCGCCGCCCAGTGACTTCTGTTGCCAGTATCTGGGGCTGGGGATTACGGTTGGCTACAACGCCTACTTATGGCGCGTCGGAAGCCGGCGGGCGAGTCGCGTCTCCAAGCAATTCCATTGCTTCTATCGGTGGCCCGCGTTGGCGGCGTTGGCATCCTCTGCAGCGAGCTTCAACTCCCGGTTTACTTCAGCCAAAAGGTCTCTCGCCTTTTGCGCGTGTTGGTGCATATCGTATCGGTTGTCTTTCTGCGCGACTTGGACGTAGTTGCTGGCCTCAACGACATGGTGCTGCGCTTCTGCCAGGTTGGGGTGTATCTTCCTGTCAATGTCTTGCACCGGCTCTTGAGCCAGCGTCACGCCACTGCAGAAGAATGCAGCGCTGAGGATCGTGTTGAGTAGTAGGTTTTTCTTCGTCATGTACCTGTCCTCCTTGACCGTACAATTGAGTGCCCCAGTCTAACACCGGAGCTGCTCGATTGTTTCTAGTTGCTGGACTGTTTCTCAGGTCAAAGCCGAAAAGCGGGGAAACGCGCGAGTAGAACGCTCCTGTGAGTTCCTCTTGTGGACCGGACACGTATAGTTCTTATCGTGTTTTCCTCGATCATCAATCGAGTGGCGAATCCAGCACGATGCTTTGGCAGAAGCAAGGCGTCAAATGAGGATGGAGAGGTGGGGTGTGGTCTAGTCCATTGAACGAGATCACAGGAAAAACTCAGTTGCGGGTTGGCGTACATGCGTTATAGCATGTGGGGAGTAGAAAAAGGTCAGTCATGGGTGATATTGTCCGCTACTATCGGGTTCTTCCTATCAATATTGCCAGTAGTTAGCCTAAGAAAGTCGGGGATAGCCTTTTCAGCAATCAGTGTTGGGGTCAAAGCGGGAAACGGAATCTCCTGAGAGGCCTGCAAACATTCATGAGAAAAGAATCAACGTCCAAAAGTCGATCCAGGAGCGGCGTTCCTTCCGCGGCAGTAACGCACAACGTCAGCGATTTCCCACTGACGTGTTCGGCCAATATCGCTCCCGCATTTCCGCGACTGGCAATCATGACGGTCGCATTCGCCGTCACCATTTGCATTTTGGCCTCCGCGTGCACCGCTGTCGCTGATGACGACATCCTCAACAATGCAGCACCGCTCACTGCGTCACTGCCCCGAGGAGTGACGTTTTCCAATTTCACCGGCGAAGTGTTTGCGGATACACAGAGTGAAGAGACTGCAAATCAGCAGGTCGGAGCAGGTTGGCTCCGTAACAAGAACGCGACTTGGCCCAATGTATCGGGTCCTTCTTGCGGAAAGTTCAACTGGGCCGGTAGTCGTGATGGAAATCCAGAACAAGATATTCTTTATGCCCATAGCCACGGACAAGAATATCTCCTTAACTTAGCGTACACCGCACCGTGCGCCTGGAGTGCGGCCTGTAAGAAAATACCTAAGGCTCAGTGCGAATATTACGCCCCAGAAAAGCTCACCGATTGGACTGATTATGTGAGCGCAACAGTAGCGCACTTTTCAGCCCCCCCATTTAATATCAAGTACTTTCAAATTTGGAACGAGCCCGGAGATCCGGGGAACTTGACTTGGCGTGTTACTGATGGAGGCAACCCAGGCCAGGAATTTGTGGATCAAATTTACAATCCCGCCGCAGCGATTATTCACTCCCATGGCGGCCAAGTGGTTTTTTCTGGATGGGCTTGCGATATAGGCAACTCGAATTGGAGAAAATGCGAACAAAATCTTAACGGATGGCTAAATTATCATGGAGCCGGGTCCCATACTGACTACATCGACCTTCACTATGCCCCACTGTACGTCTGGCAGGAACTTTACCCGACTTGGGTCGCAAGTGGGAAGGTGAAAGGATTGTGGCAAACCGAAATTGGGGGCGACTTCTCTCGAGGTCCGTTGCCGGGGGATCTTCCTCTTGTATATCTCCCTGCGATGTACTGGGCTCTTTCCTCGGGAGGCTGGAATGAACGCAATCCCGACCGGTACAAGTTGTTTTGGTATCCAGGTCTTGCGGCTCAGGGGACGTCGGCTCTGACTTCGCGCCCAGCAGGCGCCCGTCTATCCGTATCGAAACCTCGTGGCACCTACCACGCTGTGCTCTCTCAGCTTTTTGATGGGGGGACCCTCGGAGCGTATAGCAACTATAAAAGCAATCTGCCATCTTATCCGGCCGCCAACGGTTCGGTAGGTTTCACCGTTGGCCAACGTCAAATCGTAATCGCTCTGTTTCCCGCGAACGGCAATCAGCCGATGAATATCAGTGTCCCGTTGTCCACGCCAGCTCGTTCTGTCACCTTCACCAACGCGACAGGCGATTCTGTTCAGAACTTTAAGTACACTCAAGATGGCGGGGTGCTCAACGCGACGGGAAACTCGGGGTCGTCCCTCTCGCTCGCCTATCTGTTAAGCATAACGTATTGAGAGTTCCACTTCGCCGATTCAGCCGGAGCCTCGCTCGAAGCGGGTGTTTTCGGCTGAAAGGGTTCGGCACTATTGTCATTGATCGGCAATGCTAAGCAATCCGAGCTGGAGTGGGAAAGACAGGCGTAGTGTTGCGGGCGGGGAAGTTGTTGAACCCAATATATCAGTTCGCCGAAGCGGGGCTTTCGATGGGTTCCTGTGCGCTAGAACATGTCTCGCGGACTTGGACTCAGTCGGCACAGCCACAAGACGCGGAATCTTAGTCGGCGCGCTCTTTTCTTCAGCTCTTGCGAGGCTTGATGTCGTGCTGACGAAAGGGTCCCGTTGTTGCCTGGAGCATGTGCGCGATTTCCGGCACCTCGGGTGCACTTCCCGCAAGTTGAAAACGGCCGTCGGGTAAGAGACTGTATCGGCGACCTCGCCAATCGATCGTGCTCCCGAAAAATCCCGAGATCCAGACCAAGAGGCTCATCACGTCTTGTACCGGAATAAGCCACCATCTCCGGCTGGTGAGCGGATCGTGCAAAACTAATTTCGCCGTACTCCACGCTGCCAGCGCGCGGAAGAAGACAGTCACCCCAACAAGCGGCCACAGCCTTGGGACCGCTAGCCAAAGCAGCAGCGCGAGGGGAAGGAGATTCGTGAAGATTTACCCCCAGTAGCCCATAGGTCGCGAACGCCTTGTACTTCGTGCCCACCGCAGGCGGTGCTGCAAATTCTCTTTTAGCGTTTGACTACCGATGCGGTGTTCAATCACGCAGGAAGAGAGGACAACCCGGTATCCAAGTCGAGGTGCCCGATTTCCGATTTCAAAATCTTCAGCAAGGCAATGGCCAAGTTCATCGAAGCCACCCATGGCTTCGGTTACTTGCCGGCGGGCGGCAAGGGTTGGCCCGAGTGCAAAATCCATCTCTCCTACCAGCCATGCCACTAGCACACCCGCTAGGAACTCTGTGTTCATCCCGAGGGCCTCCAGTCGCGACCAAAATCCGCGACCAGGCACGGCGCGATAAGGACATGTCACGACGCCCACGGCTGGGTCCTGAAGCTCGGCAGCGACACGCCGCAGCAGTCCTGGCGGGACGTGCACGTCGCTATCGCTCATAACCAGAATGCTGTGTTGGGCCCGCGCGACGAGACGCGCGAGACTGTGCGCTTTTCGGTTCGGTACGATCGGTTCTCCGGTCTCGACAAGATGGACTCGCGGCCCCTGCGGAAACTCACGACGCACCTTGTCGACAACCGCGACGGCGGGGTCGGCGAGCGCATCGACCGCGAACGGAATTTCGTGGTCCGGATTATCCTGGGTGAATGGTAGAGAAAAAATACCTTCGTTATTTTGGACTTGTAGCTGATCTCGGCGTCCAGTATGGGGATGTGAGCCAGCGTAGTTTCTTGTTCGGTCTACGAGGAGGACCATCGATTGGAAGATTTCGCATGGCCTCGGGCCTGGCGATCCGATTCTAGCCATTCCTGAACCGCCGGGCTTGATCACAAAGCTACCGAATAACCCAAAAGCTTGAGGTTTCTAATTCGAACACCACTCACGGGCAAGCCGCCTCGCGCTGCGACAGTCTGGAATCGCTAGAATTCCGATCGTTCCGCCAGTCCGGCCGTCTGGAGCAGTCGATATGTGAAATTAAACATTAACTGCTATCGTGCTCGCATTTTACGGCGAAACCATATATCCTTGGATGAAACAAAAAAGGCGTTTATCCTACGGGAGCACCGAAAACATCGCGTGAGGGGGCGCATGCGAAGGTGTAGAGGTCGTTATGTCTGATTCAGAGAACGTACAAGTTTTCATATTGGCTGAGAACTGTCTTTTGTGCGAGGCCCTTACGCGAATTTTGGGCAAGGAAAACGATATCCGGGTTGTTGGGGCCTCGGCCTTCTCGCCTGATGTTGTGGAGCAAATCAGCAGTGCCGCCCCGGATGTCCTGCTGTCTGATTCGGCCGTGGTCGAGTTATCGGATCTTCGGCTAGTCTCAGAGGTACGTGCCGCAATCCCTGGCCTCAAGGTGGTCACCAACAAGGAAATAGCCTCGCAGTTGAACCTCTCAGAACAGACAGTGAAGAACCACATTCATCGGATGTTGCGCAAGCTTGGGGCAGCGGACCGCTTGGGAGCGGTAGAGCTCTGCCGCATGCCGGGAGCTGTCGCTTGAACAATGCCGCATCTGGGCATTGGTACTTTTGCGGTACTTATTTGTTACAGAAGCTAACACGCTTGCGGTGTTTCGTAGGACCTTCTTAGTACTGCCTATCTTGAATCTCTGGGCCTGATTTGAGCCTTACTTTTTTACGGAGAACAGGAGATACTGCCCGGCACGGAGAGGATCGTGCAAAAAATCAGAGTGTTGGTCGCAAATCGGCCGCGCTTGATGAAGGATTTGGTCCTTGCGACGATTGGGGATCAACCCGATATCGAAGTGGTCGGCGAAACTCAGGACGAAGCGGAAATCACCGAACTGGTTGAACGCACGCGTCCTGACTATTTGATCATCGCGTTGGAGAACCCTGAAGTCCGGCCGGGTTTGAGCGGCTTTCTGCTGGGCCGTTATCCGGAGATGAAAATTCTTGCGCTGGCCGCAGAACGGAACAGCGGCATCTTTTATTGGGCTTTTGTGGATATCCGTTCCATGCCTGTCGAATCATCCGAGCAGGGTATCTTAGGTGTTTTGCGAAGCAAGCCAGAGTTGGTTGGCATTTAGACGCGCGGATGCGGATTACGAATAAGACGAAATCAAAATTAGAGGCAGTCAGAGAACGTGTGTGGCTGCGCGACCGAAGTAATTAGCCGCTTGCGTTCATCTCTCCGCGACTTCGTGCGTTGAGAGGGGTTTGGATACGACGTTGGTTGTTGTAACGGGGTCGCTGATAGTTCGCAGGAACAGTAAACCAACGGAATCAATACGGGTTAGCTCACAGATGCCCTGTAAGTGAGGGGGCGAAGCTGTAGCTGGGGACCACGATTCAAAGGGATGTCGAGTTTGACAGAGAGCTCTGATCTCATCGTCGCTGCCCCATCTTTGCAGCCAGACTCTCACTCTACAGCGGCGCTTCAACCTCGTTGGTACGCGGCTCACGTTTGTTCGCGCCACGAGAAGCAAGTCGCCCGACAATTGGAAGAGCGACGAGTAACTTGCTTCTTGCCCGTTTATCGAAGCGTTCGTCGATGGAAGGACCGGCGCAAGGAATTAGATCTTGTTCTGTTTCCAGGTTATGTCTTCGTCCACCTCGATTTGAAGGATCGCTTGCGGGTGCTGCAGGTGCCCAGTGTGGTTCGGTTCGTGAGTTTCAACGGTCACCCCGCTCCGCTGCCCGACAGTGAGATCGAGGCTCTGAACAACGGATTAGCTGGTGGCGTTCGAGCGGAACCTCATCCATACTTGAAGGTTGGACGTCGCGTGCGCGTGAAGTATGGCCCTTTGGCGGGGGCGCAAGGCATCTTGGTGCGCAGGAAAGACAAGTTTCGCGTGGTGCTTTCCATCGATTTGATTATGCGATCGGTGGCAGTGGAAGTAGATGAGGCGGACGTCGAGCCTTGCTGAACATCGTTTCGAAGGTTCGCGAGTCCGGCCTGCTTCAGTCTCAATGTCTTCCAATCGGCTCGCTTACAATCAAGAGATTCTGGCTGCTTCCAGCCGCGTAGAGGTGTTATGAGTAGATTCTCTCGCGTTTTTCATCATCGTCGGAAAATGATTTCGCTGTGCCTCGGCCTGGCACTCTCTACGGCCGCTTGGGGTCAACAACCAGCAGCCTACAGCCGCAGCACGGCAATCGATCAAAAGAATTCTCGCGCGGAACATGAAGCGGAACAGATGGTTTCGCTTTCAGCCGATAGAATTCTCTTCATCCTTCGTGATGAACCGGGACTGCTGCTCCAGATTAAGAAGGCACTGATCAGAAAGGCCTTCGAGCAGGGAAGGATTCTCGATCCAAATGACCTCACAGACGATGCTTTATTCACTCTGATTCGTCAGGACGACAACATCCGCGTGATCGCGACACACGAGATCGTGGATCGGGCCTACATCAAGGCGAAACCCACACGCGAGGAACTGGCGCGCGATTTCCCATGTCGACAGCTAATACCCAATGACACGGAGGCTCTCGCGACGAAGCAGCAACCGGATCAGTCGGCTCCCAACTCGACACCGAAGCGCTCAAGCAGCCAAGAGGAGGAATATTGGCGCAAGCACGAGAACGACTTGGATTGTTATCTGACCCAGTATCTTCCCTACGGCACGACATCCAACCCGTCCGCGCAGCCGCAGTACACTCAATCGCCTTCCCAGCAACAATACCCACAATCTCCATATCCATCGCGGCAACTCCCGCAGCAACAATATCCTCAGCAGTACCCGCAACAACAATACCCGCCATCTCAGGTTCCTCAGCAGGGTCCGTCTACCGACTATCGTCGTCAGCTTGAGCTGACGCAGACGCAACCATCCCAGGGCTACTTTGGCATGGACAGCGATCAAAGCGAGATGGCCAGCATCCAGCCCGATGAGCTTCCAAGCCTGCTCAGCGCGAGCCAGACGGGCAGTCTTTCAGCGCCATCGAAGGGGATGGGGATGGGAATGGGCAGCGCCGGTACTTCGGGTTTGAGCCTGCCCCCCGACTTAACTTCCTCGTTAGGTTCCTCCCTTGGTTCATCGATCGGCTCGATGCTCGGCGGCCAGAACGGGACCTCTGGATTTCCGCAGGAAGCAAAGCTTGAAGACCAGAGTCGCGTTCCGCTTCAACAGTATTCGTTTCCGAAACCGCCGCAGCAGCCCATGCTTCGTCATCGGCCGAATCCCTACGCTGACGTGCCCTCGCTTTACGATTTGTACGCTCAGTACTCGAGGCGTTCGCCCAGGCTCGAGCGCTTCGGAGAGGATGTTTTCATCAACGGCACGGGGAACCTCGACGAACTTCCCATGGATTTGCCCGCAGGGCCAGACTATGTTGTGGGGCCCGGTGACGGGCTGACGATTACTCTCACGGGAGGAATCTCACAACGATTGCAACGGGTCGTAGATCGCGAAGGCCGCGTTGCTCTGCCCGAGGTCGGAGCGGTCGAGGTTTCCGGACGCAGTCTGGGCGACGTGCAACATGTTGTGCAGACTGTTCTGCGGGGTCAGTTTCGGGGCGTCGATGCTGATGTCTCCCTTTCCCGCATCCGTACGGTCCGCGTTTATGTGACCGGCGACGTGGAGCGTCCTGGACCATACGACGTGAGTTCTCTCTCGACGCCGCTGAACGCGCTCTATATCGCGGGCGGGCCGACCTCGGGTGGTTCACTGCGAATCCTCCGCCATTATCGGGGCAAGCAACTCATTCAGGAACTCGATGTTTACGATTTGTTGCTGCACGGCATTCGCGGGGACGTTCAGCGGCTGCAGGCCGGGGACACAATCCAGGTTCCGCCTCTGAAGGGTCAAGTCACAATCGAGGGCATGGTCCGACGGCCAGCCGTTTACGAACTGAACGGCGAAAAAGGTCTCGCAGAGGTCTTGGAGCTCGCCGGAGGAGTTTTACCTTCCGGCACGTTGCGTCACGTGGATGTGGAACGGGTGGAGAGTCACGAGGGCCGTACCATGTTGCGTCTCGATATTCCGGAGACGGATAGCGACGCTAGCGTCAACAAAGCGCTTGAAGATTTTGTCGTCCAGGACGGAGACAAAATCAAGATTACTCCGATCCTGCCTTATGCTGACAAAACTGTTTACCTGGACGGTCACGTTTCCCGCCCGGGCAAGTTTGCTTACACGGACGGCATGAAGGTCACGGATCTTATCAGGTCATACAAAGACGTATTGCCCGAGCCCTCAATTACTCACGCGGAGATTATTCGTCTGTCCCAGCCCGACTTCGCGCCTGAGGTGCTCACGTTCAATCTGGGCGATGCGCTTGCTGGCAAAGACCAGGATCTGGTCCTGAAACCTTTTGATATCGTTCGCGTCTTCGGGAGATTCGACTTCGAAGATCCGCCGGTGATTACGGTGACAGGAGAAGTAAGGGATCCCGGCGACCATTTAACGAATGGAGTCGCCCACCTTCGCGACGCGGTCTACATGGCGGGCGGAACGACTCGCAATGCCCTGCTTACCGATGCCCAGGTCTTTCGCACGACCAGGGATGGCAAGCTAGAAGTGATCAACGTAAATCTGGCCAAGGCGCTAGAAGGCGACGCAACAGACAATATCGCTCTCGAGCCCAAGGACCGCGTTTTCATTCATCGCGATCTCAACTTACTTGACCCGCCCACGGTCGCCATCGAAGGCGAAGTGGCCCGTCCAGGAAAGTATCCGCTCGGCAACGATATGACTGCCGCTGGGTTAGTGCGTCTCGCCGGCGGCTTTAAACGCGGTGCATACACCGGCGAAGCCGACCTGACTCGTTACGAAATCGAGCAAGGCAGCAAAGTTGTCACTGACCACGTGGCCGTGCCAATTGCGAAAGCTATGGCCGATGAGCCGGACGCAGACGTCCGTCTCCGCGACGGGGATGTTCTTGCGATTAAGCAGCTTACCGGCTGGAAAGATGTGGGCGCGATGATTACGGTAACTGGTGAAGTTGTTCACCCCGGCACCTACGGCATCCAGGAGGGCGAGCGCCTCAGTTCAATCATTGAGCGCGCCGGCGGCTTCCGCAGTGATGCCTATCCGTACGGAGCAGTGTTTGAGCGGCAACAGATCAGAGATATGGAGGCGAAAAATCGCGCTGACTTACTGGATCGCGTACAAAGCGAAGCTGCCGACATCAAGGGGATTCCCGAACAAAATCAGGAAGACATGTTGGCTAAGCAGGCTGCGGTGCAACAGTATCAAGTCACGCTGCAAAAGTTGCAGAATGCTCCTCCCCAAGGACGCATGGTGATTCACATCTCTAGCAATTTGAAGCGTTGGGTCAATACCCAGTCCGATGTCCAGGTGCGAGCTGGCGACACGATTTATGTCCCGAAGAGGCCTAGTGTCGTGTTGGTGGACGGCGCGGTTTACAATCCCACCGGAGTTACCTTCAAGCCCGGCAAGAGCGCGGGATGGTACCTCAGCCAAGCTGGAGGTCCCACCGGGACGGCGAACAAAAAGGGTGTCTTCGTGATCCGGGCTGATGGTTCGGTGGCTGGCGGCTCTAGTGGCCTGTTTGGCGGAGGTGCAGAGAGCGCGGCGATGCAACCCGGAGACATGGTGGTTGTGCCGGAGAAGATATTCACGATCAGTCGTGCATGGCAAAACACGGCCACAGCCGCCCAGATCGTCACTGCCATTGCTATTAGTGCCTCATACGCCAAGAACTTCTAGTGAGTAGACGTCGTTTGATTCTTTCGCAGTCTAAGAGTACGAGTTTTCACTTCGTAATTCTGTTACTGGCCATGATGGGCGTTGCGGTCGCGCAGACCACCACCGGCGTTCCATCCGTTTCCACCCAGGGAACTAAGAGTCCGACGGCAGCGGCTGGTTCACAGTCACAAAAGACGAATGCTTTTGAGGACCCCTATGTATTGCAGCCCGGTGAGGACCCTGAAAATCAATTGGTTTCGCCGTTCGCCAAGCACATCCTAGGCGATCAAAAGCAGTTCTGGACTAGTCCCGCACGCTTTCGCACGAAGGACCTGAAGTGGATCCTCCCGGCGGCTGGCATCACCGCCGCCTTCATCGCAAGCGATAGCTGGTGGTCCAGGCAGGTAAACCCGAGTCACCAGCAAACCAGCCTGACTGTTTCAGATTATGGTACGTATTCCCTAATCGGTTTGAGTGGAGCTTCATTCCTCATCGGTTCCATGACCCATGACGGTCACCTGCAAGAAACTGGACTTCTGAGTGGAGAAGCTGCAATCAACGCAACTGGCGTGACGTATCTGTTTAAAGAGATCACGCAGAGACAACGTCCCCTCCAAGGCAATGGGAATGGAGATTTCTTTACGGGAGGTTCTTCATTCTTTTCGGAGCACTCCGCTATCGCCTGGTCGATCGCGAGCGTCTGGGCACATGAATATCCCGGCTGGCTGAGCCAAATGGCGGCCTACGGGTTGGCGTCCACAATTACGCTTACGCGCGTGACCGCCAAGCAACACTTTCCATCAGATGTGATCGTCGGCAGCGCGTTGGGATGGTACTTCGGCCGTCAGGTTTATCGCGCTCATCACGATCCGGAGTTAGGCGGGTCCCCTTGGGGAAGCTTGTTGCCCGAAAATACCGGCGAGAAACCTCGCAACCCGAATTACATGGCCTCACCGTATGTCCCCATTGACAGTTGGATCTATCCCTTACTAGAACGTTTGATCGCTCTGGGTTATATGCAATCCAACATGCTCGGCATGCGTCCGTGGACTCGTCTTCAATGTGCTCGAATGGTGGAGGACGCTGGAGAGAAGCTCGGAGATAATGCAGATGATTCGGCGGCCCCAGCCAGGATCTACAAATCGCTTGCTCAAGAGTTTGCCACGGAAATCGCGCGCCTCGATGGCGCCGCAAACGTTGGCGCGCAGGTCAACTCCGTCTACACACGAATGACGGGTATTTCGGGAACTCCAGTTAGTGACAGCTATCACTTCGGCCAAACTCTTATCAACGACTACGGACGTCCCTACTGGACCGGCTTCAACGACATAACTGGGGTGAATGCAGAGGCTGAAGCTGGTCCGTTGGCGTTCAATCTCCAAGCTGAATACCAACACGCACCCGCCATGCCGTCCTATTCTCCGGAGGCCTTGTCGGCCATCGCCGCAGCGGATATCAGTCCCCCTCTGGCAAATGGAAGACCACAAGTGAATCAATTGCAGCTTCTGAATAGCACGGTTTCGCTCAACATTAATAATGTACAGTTCACGTTCGGGGAGCAAAGTTCATGGCTGGGAGAGGGAGAATCGGGATCGTTCCTGATGAGCAATAATGCGCCTCCATTTCCCATGGTCAGAATAGACGATGTTCAGCCCCACGATATCCCCGGGCTTTCCAAAATCTTGGGTCCTTTCCGCGCAGAATTCTTCATCGGCCAGCTTTCCGGACACCACTGGGAAACTTGCATCGTGGCCACGTGTCAGACCTATCCGGGCTACCCCAGCGTTGTCGGGCCGAACATTGTTCCCCAGCCCTTCATCCAGGGTTCGAAGATAAGCTTCCAGCCCACTCCGAATTTCGAGTTTGGTATGGGATATACCGCGATGTTCGGTGGCCCTGGCTTGCCCGTGACTTTCGGCAATTTCTTTCGCACCTTTTACGTCCACTCCTCGACCCCGACCAACAATCCGGGCAAGCGAATTTCGGAAGCTGATTTTTCATACCGCATCCCAGGCTTGAGGAATTGGTTGACATTTACGTTCGACTCCTTGGTCGTTGACGAGTTCTCCCCAATCGGGTCGAACCGAGCGAACGTGAATCCTGGGATCTATATGCCCCGAATACCGAAAATTCCGAAATTGGAATTTCGAGCAGAAGGATTCAATGTATCCCGCACCAACATATTCTCCCCAGGTTTTGTATATTCTGACAACCGCCGCTTTCTTGGTGGATATACGAACGATGGCGTCTTAATGGGAAGCTGGATTGGCAGGGCAGGTCGGGGCTGGCAGGGATGGCTGACCTACTGGCTGTCTCCCCGAAACAAAATTCAGCTCGGCTATCGATTGCAGGGGGTCTCGCCCGACTTCATTCAAGGTGGCAGGCTGGCTGACTATTCGGCACAAAGCGAGTTTATGATCGGGCCCAATGTCTCAGTTTCGGGTTTTTTTCAGTATGAACAATGGAAGTTCCCCGTGCTGAGTCCAACCGGACAGTCCGACGTGACTGCTTCGTTGCAGCTGACTTTTTACCCGCATTGGCGGACTCGCTGATCGCCATTTGGGCGGTCAGGCATCGTGCTACCATTCCTCGCTCTTTGGTTCAATTTGAAATGTCTTAGAATCGCTTGAGAATGTCAGGTGTTCTCATTCTTTCAAAATCAGCCTGTACCTGACTAAAACAGTCGCTCCATTTTGGTTTTCGATGCCAATGCTCCTATAATCCTGATGAAACGGACTAGCTCGCATTTTGTGAAAGCAACTTTTGATTCGATTCGCCGAGTGCGCCTAGCGATTGCCCCATGGAGGCAGAAATAATGGATCGTTCAACGCAGACCACATTGGAAAGCTTGAATGATTCGTATCTTGCACCCTCCCCTGAGATGCGGGACGAGGATCTTTCCAAGAGAAACGGAGAGCCTCGGCTAATCGAAGTCGCTCGATTGTTATGGTACAAGCGCGTTGGTTTAGCTAAGGCCTCGCTTGCTGGTGTGGTATTAGCATCGATAGTGGCGGTGTTGATTCCGAACAGTTATCAGGCCACTGTTCGGCTAATGCCTCCTGAAAGCAGCTCTATTTCGGGGTCATCAGCCTTACTGGGGCTCATGCTCGGAACCGGAGGGTCAAGCGGACCGGGTAGTGGCAGTAGCGGCGGGCTGTCCAGCGCGGTAGGGGATCTCTTGGGAACGCAGAAGCCAGGCCCATTGTTTATCGGAATATTAGCGAGTCGCACGATCAGCGACCGCATGATCGATCGCTTTGACTTACGCAAGGTCTACTGGCGTAAGAGCTACGGCGCGGCGCGCAAAAAACTGTTTTCCCGAGTCAGCTTCGTGGAAGATAAAAAATCCGGAATTATCACCATTACAGTTGACGATAATGACCGCGCGCGAGTTACCGCTATGGCGCAAGCCTATGTGGATGAATTAAACGGATTGCTCTCGCACGTCAATACTTCCGCTGCATCCCGGGAAAGAGAGTTTCTAGAAAAACGCCTTGCCGCCATCAACCTTGAGCTGCAGGATGCCACAAAGATTTTGAGCGACTTTTCGTCCCGAAACGCAACGCTCGATCCACAAGACCAAGCCAAGGCTATGCTGGACTCGGCCGCACTGCTGGAAGCACAACTCATTGCCGCCAAGTCGGAATTGGGTGGATTACAACAGATCTACACCGGTCAAAACGTGCGTGTCCGCTCCCTGCAAGCACATATATCTGAACTAGAGCAGCAACTCAATACCTTTGGCGGTAAGGGTTATAAAGGGTCGACTACCCTGGATCCCAATTCTCTCTATCCGTCGATACGTCAGTTGCCAGTATTAGGTCGCGAGTATGCCGAGCTATATCGGCGCGCCAAGGTTGACGAGGCTGTCTTCGAGCTTCTTACAGAGTCCTATGAATTGGCCAAAGTGCAGGAGGCGAAAGACACGCCAAGCGTCAAGGTTCTTGATGCTGCCCGGCTTCCGGAGAAACCTGACTGGCCGCCCCGCGGGTTGTTCGCTCTCGGCGGCGCCTTCATTGGCTTTTTATTGGCAGTATCCTGGATTTTGGGGGCCGAGCATTGGTCTGGCATAGACCCGAATGAGCCTTACAAGGCGTTTTTGGATCGGGAAATCTTACCTTCACTTCGCGGAAGGATGGCTTCTGTTCGCCGGACGTGGCAGCAGATTTTGTCGCGAGTTCACCGTTCGAGCGAACACCAAGGCGCTTGATACAATGCGAACAAATGGTGCTCCTTCGATCAACGTCCCGGCGCCTGGATCCCCCGTTCCAACAGAGAACGCGAAGATGATTTTTGGAGGCGTCTTAACAGCAACTCCAAGGAGCGGGAGCATTGGCAGTCTCTGAGGATGATGAGATCATATCTCTCTTCTGCGTTCCAGTTATGCTTGCTGCTGGTCGCCTACATTCCCTCTCAAACCCTACGCAAGGTACTGTTGCGGGTATGCGGTGCCCGCATCGCCCACGATGTTCGTTTGTACCATGGTTTCGAAGTGAGAAAACCGCGGAATCTGGAGATAGCCAGTGGTACCGTGATCGGAACTGGGGCTATTCTCGATGCCAGGGGAGGTATTTCCATTGGGAGGAATGTCAATTTTTCTTCCGAAGTCGCGATCTGGACGGTTCAGCATGATCCTCAAAGTCCGACTTTCGGCACCAAACTTGCTCCGGTCCGGATCAAAGATAACGCTTGGATCAGCTTCCGGGTTGTGATTTTACCGGGCGTGACAGTTTGTGAAGGCGCGGTTGTGGCCGCGGGCGCGATTGTGACCAAGGACGTGCCTCCTTACAGCATTTCGGCCGGAATACCCGCTCATGTCATTGGAACACGCACCAGAAACTTAGAATACGAACTCGGCAGAGCGGGGTATTACCATTTTATTTAAGGCTCAAGTCTTCTTTGGCGAGAGGAGGCTGGTTCGTAGTCTTGGCACAGTTACCAATTACAAACGTTGGTCAGAGACCACGGTTCAATTCATTAACTTTCAAAATCGTGATTGGTAAGCGATCTGCCGCTCGAGAAACCCGGTTAGGAACATAAAGTTGCGTCGCCGCGAGGTCAAAATCCCGCGATCGCAACGCATGTGAAACCTCGACGCACGGGTTTTCAAGACTCGAGTGGTCTATGGACCTACAAATGCCAGGTCATTCAGTTTCTGCGGTTATCGTTTCTTACAATCCTTCTTCGGATGTATTGGCGAACATTGCCGCTCTCCGGTCTCAGGTCGACTCCATTGTGGTGATCGATAACGGGTCATCGGAACAGAGTCTGACAATGCTGCGACACGGCCGATCAGAGTCTGACTTTGAGCTCATTGAGAACGGCTCCAATCTTGGTATCGCGGTCGCACTGAACTTCGGAGTTCGCGAAGGCAAAGCTAGGGGCTGCTCCTGGGTGGCATTGTTCGACCAAGATAGTACGGTGGAATCGGGGTTCATTGAGCTACTTCGGAAGACGTACGAAAGCACTCCGAACTCTTCTCGTGTTGGTATCGTTTGTCCGGCCTACTTGGATAAGCAGACCGGGATAATCTTGCCACTTCCGCGTTCGAGAGCCGGCGAGATTGTAGCTACACCGACGTCCGGGAGCCTGATCCCAATTGAACTCTTCGATAAATTGGGAAACTTTAACGAATCGCTCTTCATGGATTATGTAGACGTTGAATTTAGCCTGCGAAGCCGCAGGGCTGGATATCGGATCGTCCAATCGCCTAAGGCCATTCTAAAACACTCCATGGGCCGCATTACCCGGCATCGGTTGTTCGGTCGGTCCTTCACAAGCACGAACCACAGCGCCGCGCGACGATATTACATTACCCGAAACCGATTGCGTTTACTGGCGTCTTTCCTTGGAGACTGGTCGTGGTCGCCCAAAGAGACGAAAAGCGCAATTCTGGAAACGGTCAAGATTTTGCTCGTAGAGCAAGATCGGCTGGCGAAGTTGAAAAGCATTGTGCTCGGTTTTGCCGACGCGCTTGGAGGCAGAATGGGCAAGCGATTCGATCTTTAGACAAGGAAAAACGGTTGACGTTACCAAGTGAGGCACTGGTCGACCAGAGTTTCGAGTGTAGCCCGCGAGGTTGTGAGCGCGCTGTCCTCCGCCAGGACGATTGCCCGCGGGTTGTTTCAGCGACGGGTTCTCTTAGCGGAATAGAGTTCCGATGAATCAAGATATTCCCAACCAGACGCGTGAACGGTCCGTTCCTGTGGATAGGGACGCGGTTGTCGGAGTTGTGACCGTCACTTTCAATAGCGCTCTTGTGATTCGGGCCTTCATGGACTCGTTACTTAAGCAAACGCATACACATTTCATTGTATATGTCATCGATAATGCTTCGACGGACGCGACCCTCGAGTGCCTGGGCGAATACCATGACCCAAGAATTGTGATTGTGCGCAATTTCACCAACGTCGGCGCTGCTGAGGGGAACAATATTGGAATACGAGCCGCGCTCAAGGATGATTGTTCTTGCGTTGTTCTGATTAATAACGACACGGCCTTCAAGGAGGATCTCTTATTCGAACTTCTGGTTGGGTTGAAGCAACACAGAAGCGATATGGTAGTGCCAAAGATACTCTACTTTGACCGACCCAATAAAATATGGAGTGCGGGAGGCTATTTCAGTTGGTGGCGGGGATCCGCCAGGCACTTTGGTTCGGACCGAAACGACGATGGCCAATTCGATCGGTCCCGTTTCGTGGACTACAGTCCAACCACTTGTATGTTAATCAAGAAAGAGGTCTTCGACGTGGTTGGATTTCTGGATGCCAACTACTTCGCTTATTTTGAGGACACAGATTTCTGTTATCGGGCTCGTCAGGCGGGTATCAAGCTGCTTTATATCTCTTCAGCACAGTTGCTGCATAGGGTTAGCAGCCTCACTGGACGTGATTCCAACTTCACTGTTCGATACTGCATTCGGAATCATGTGTATTACGTTTTGAAGAATTTCCCCAGTTGGCAGCGCTTATTTTATCTCCCTGCCCTTCAATTCCACGTGGTTGCTAAGTTCGTTCTCCTGAGACGAAACCTGAGTATGTTTTGGTTGGCGGAAAAAGCGTTCTCGGAAGGCATTTCTCTTTATTTACTGCAACCGGGCGAGAGACTTCTTTATCGGACTGAGTGCGATGAAATCAAACCTTAGAATTCGAGGTCGGAAGTAATGTTCAGAGGAATATTGCGCAACCTGCCCGGCCCTATGCTCAGCAGTCTCAGGTCGGTTAGAGATCAGATTGCCATACGTACTTTTGAACCTACCATCGTGGAACACAAGTATGGCGGAATTGAACTGCGGGTGAGGCTTGCGGACAAAATCTCGGCACGCTGGTATGACCGCGATTTTGATGAACTCCCGGAAATAACGTTCCTGAAGCAGAAACGGCTTAAGCAGGGAGCATTGGTCTTTGACCTGGGCGCGCATCATGGTGTCATTGCGATGCTACTGGCTAGAATCGTCGGTGATACAGGACGGGTCATAGCAATCGAGGCTGGAGAGCGCAATTTTGATGTCCTAAACGAGAACAAGAATCTCAATGCAGTTCAAAATCTCTCGATCGTCCGAGCCGCCGTGGATAAAAAAAGCGGAGTCATGGTGTCGTTTTCCGGCGGAATAAATGGTTCAATTAGTGCGTCTGGGGAATCCGTGTGTGCCAAGTCGATCGATGGACTGGCCTCGGAATTTGGCAGACCGGATGTCATCATGCTCGATATTGAGGGCTATGAATTGCGGGCCCTCGAAGGGGCAACAGAAACCCTAAGTTCAGATGCGGACTGGTACGTAGAAGTGCACGCGGGTTGCGGTTTGGAGTCTTTCGGTGGATCTCCGGCGGAAGTCGTCCGAGTCTTCAGGGATCATGGCTATAACCTCTTTTGTCAGACCGACGAGCACTACCGGGATCAATTCCGCCCGATGACTGCATTGCCTGAAGGCCGATTCTTTATGATAGCTGTCAAGAAATAGTGGCCCATCCCTCAAGGGTTTTTTCTCACGGAGTGAAGTCTTGGAAGTAACGCCCATCGGCTGGATCCTAATACCTCTCGGTATCGCTCTTTATTTCTTCAAACCGCACCGATTGTACGGATGGATGCTTTTCTTCCTGCCATTCTCGGCGACAGCTGTAGTAAACATCGGATCGGGAGATTCGGCTTCTGGAGTGCAAGCCCCCATTTTTCTTGGGGCCCTCTGGATGGCAAAGGAGTTCCCCAGATTCCTCAGCGCCAGGGATTCCCCGATTGGACAAAACCTGCGGATTCCGGCTAATCATCTGCGATGGTTTGTTCTGGTTGCGGTGCTGTCACTGATTATGCCGATCTGGATCAATGGAAGCCTATACATCGACGATGCCGAATTCGCCAACGGACTTACTACGGAGCCTTTGGTATTCAAGCTGCGAAACATTACCCAGATTGTCTACCTTGTCTATGGTGTGCTGCTGGCGATTCTTGTGTCCTATAAGAACTCCGAGTTACAAGAATTAGTCCGTAGCATCCGCATCTTTCTGATCTCCGCCATCTTTGTCAGTATCTGGGGTTTCCTTCAGTTTTTCTGCTCTTTGCTGAACATTACTTATCCAGCATACATATTTAACACCAGCGCCACCGGAAGCGCGCTCGGCTATCTGGAGACGCTCGACGATATTGGAATAACCCGAGTCTCCTCAGTTGCTGTCGAACCCTCGATCTTCGCGGCCTGCATGTTGATTGCTCTTGTTTTTGCCCTGTTCGCCGTGGTTAGAAACCAACCGCTGATTTCCAAATGGTGGGATCGCTTCGCCGTAGCGATAATTTTTGGGGCTCTCGTAATTTCGACATCCACAATTGCATACCTGGGGTTGCTGGTAGTGTTTGTTATTTATCTCTGCTCCTTGGTGTACATGAGAATTCTACGCGGCAGGCAAGTCATTGTCCTTCTTCTGCTTGCAGGCTTCCTAGTGCTTGCGATTGCGTTTTTTTCGCCCGCGCAGGACATGATCTATTCCCTGATCGTGGGCAAGGGGGAAAGCTACTCCGGAATTGGGCGAGCCTACTCCGTGGCTCTCGCCGCTCAGTATTTTCTCCAGTATCCCGTGCTCGGACTCGGTTGGGGAAGCGTGACCTCGCACGATTTGATTTTCAAGCTCTTGTCTAACACCGGGATTTTAGGGTTCTCGGTCTTTTCTTACTTCTTGATCTCACTGCTCAGGCGGCTTTGGCGTGGCTCAAAGACTGTTGGAATCAGTAATCCCGAATGGCGCTGGTGGTCCCGTTGCCTGCTGGCTGCATGTCTGGTCATGGTTTTCACGAATATAACAACGGGATTTGATTTTGTTTTTGAACATTTTTGGTTTCTGCTTGGACTCGCGATGTCGGTCCCATCGCTAAATTCAGCGCTCAGTCTTAAGCACCCACCGCCGGAGCTTCACGGCCAGGAAGCAGTTGCTACATGAAGGCAGCGCTTCTTTGTGGATCTTGTCCTCCTGGCGCGTGCGGGGTTGGCGACTACACCATTTGTCTGGCACGTGCCCTCAACCAGAAAGGTGTGGAAGCCCATGTAATCTCTACGGGCGAGTGGAACCTGCTCGGCGCCGTAAGGCGATTCGAGAGATCAGGGACGAAGTTTGACATTTTGCACATTCAGTATCCGACGTTTGGGTTTGGATGGGCGCTGTTTCCTCAGGTCCTTGCGCTGGTTCGGCGGTCTGTCGTTACCATTCACGAGGCTAGCCGGGCGCACATTCTTAGAAAACTCGCCCTTCTGCCATTCGGTATTCGCCCCAGGCGACTGGTTTTTACCAGCGAGTGCGAGCGTCAATTCGCCATAAAGTGGGTTCCTTGGATTTCCCGAGTCAGCTGTGTAATTCCCGTCCCCAGCAACATTAGTGCCTTTGAGGGACAGAGCAACCGCAGCCTGGATGAAATCCTATATTTTGGATTGATCATGCCGAAGAAAGGATTGGAGAATGTGATCGCACTTGCCGGGCTCATCAAGGCGTCTGGGCTTTCGTTTCGGGTACGCATCATGGGTTCGTCTCCCCCCAAACATGCCGCGTACTTTGAAGAGTTGAAGTCGAAAACCTCGACACTCCCAATCATTTGGGATCATGGACTCAGTGAACAGCAAGTTGCAAAGAGGTTGGCATCCTCTTCGATTGCCTACCTTCCTTACCCCGACGGTGTTTCTGAGAGACGAGCCACCTTCAAGGCTGCGCTGCTGAACGGCGTCACGGTGATCACGACTCGCGGTCAGGACACGCCCTCCAGTTTTGGGGACCTTGTTAGCTTCTGTTCAAACCCCGAAGAGGCGTTGGCTGCCGCTCGATTCCTCTCTGGAAACGCCGAGCAAAGAACGAGACTAGCCGATAGCGCACGGCGCTACGCGCGTCAGTTCACTTGGGAGAGCATCGCGGAGGACCATTTAGTACTTTACAGGTACGTACTGGGCGCAAAATACAACCGCGAGCTATTCGCGCTTAGGAGCTAGAAGCCGGTAATCACTTGGATTCAAAATCTGTTTGAAAAGAGCAAAGCCGAGTTGGCGGCTGAATCTCGGATACATTCCGGCAACCACAGAGTGAAAGCATGGGTTTCAATGATGCCGAGGATAAATCGTTGAGAGTGGCCATTGTTCATTATTGGTTTGTCCGGAACGGTGGCGGCGAACGAGTGGTGGAGGCGTTGGCCGAAATGTTCCCGCAAGCCGATCTCTTTTGCCTGTTCGCGGAACCAGAGACCATGACTCCCAGGCTGCGAGGCCACCGTCTGACTACTTCGTTCCTGCAGCGTATACCCGGCGGTCGGCGCTGGTACAAACAACTGCTCCCTCTTCATCCTCTGGCAATAGAACAATTAGATGTTTCGAAATATGATCTCATTTTGAGTTCCGAATCCGGTTCGGCTAAAGGCGTACTTCCGGCTCCAGACGCGTGCCACATCTGCTATTGCCACACTCCGATGAGATATTTGTGGGATCTATATCCCCTTTATCGCCGTGCCATGCGGCCTTTGGCCGGGAGTGCTTTCGCGTTGACGGCTCACTACCTGCGGATGTGGGACTTGGCTTCAGCCAATCGCGTGGATCATTTTGTCGCCAATTCGCACAACGTCGCCGCGCGCATACGGAGACACTATCGTCGCGACGCCGCCGTTGTCTATCCCCCAGTTGACGTTTCCTCAGGGTATCTTTCCGAGCGCACGGACGAGTATTATTTGGTGGTCAGCCGCTTGATCGATTACAAGCGAGTGGATCTCGCAATCGAGGCCTGCAATCGATTGAACCGGCCTCTGCGTGTCGTCGGAGATGGAGACCAGTATAAGTACTTGCGAAAACTAGCCGGTCCAAGTATCAAATTCCTAGGCCGTCTGGACGATGAAGCCGTCCGCGAGAGTTATGCTCAATGCCGAGCGTTGCTTTTTCCTGGGGAAGAGGACTTTGGAATTGTTCCTGTTGAGGCGCAGTCTTTTGGCCGCCCAGTATTGGCGTACGGACGTGGTGGTGTATTGGAAACGGTGCAAGGTTTGATGACAGGCGATGCTCTGAATGTTGAGGGTGCGACCGGCGTTTTCTTCGCAGAACAGACCGTCGACAGCTTGGTGGAGGCCATTGAGTTCTTCGAGTCGGTAGAGTCTCGCTTCTCGCCGTCATTCATCCACCATAGCGTTGAGCGGTTCGATACTTCCCGTTTTAAGTCCGAAATGACCGATTTCATCGATCGAAGTCTGGAGCTCCGGCGAATGTCGCATTCTCCCGTGCAGATCGATAGCAAGTCCGACGAAGTTGTTGTTTCTAAAGTGCCACGCATGCGAAAGGCCGAGAACGGAGATCGAGATGAGCAGGTTATTCGCAGCAGATGATCGGGACGGCGGTGCGCTCCAAATCAGCACCGCTCCCCGCTATTTTAAGATGTTTGAACAGGTTGTCGCGCGCCTTCCTCATTCCACAATGGAACAAGCAGCAGCAGAACTGCTGGTCGCGTATGACCAAAATCGCACTATTTTCCTGTTCGGCAACGGAGGCAGTGCGGCGTTAGCATCCCATTTTGCCTGCGATCTTGGAAAGGGCACTATAAGGAACGGCGAACGGCAAAAGCGCTTCCGGGTCCTGGCACTCACCGACAACTTGCCGCTTTTGACTGCGTGGGCGAATGACAGCTGTTATGAGGATGTGTTTGCACAGCAACTGCGGAACTTCGTGGAGCCGGGTGACGTTGCGTTTGCCATTAGCGGAAGCGGTAATTCCCCGAATGTTTTGCGGGCCCTGGAAGTTGCCCGTGAGGCCGGCGCGGTCAACATAGGCTTGACCGGTTATGGCGGAGGGAAAATGAAAAACTTATGCAATCCCTGCATCGTCATTCCTTCCGAAAACATGCAAATCATCGAAGATTTGCACCTAAGTGTCACTCATGCTATTTTTTCCATTGTTCGACATAAGCTCAGTCTGAACCGACAATCCGAATTTGTCGTAGGAGCAAGTTCTGCTGACTGATTCCGGATCGTAGCCAGTGCCCTCTTGGCGGTGAGTTGTTGAATCGTCTTGCTGCATGCGTTTCGCCTGCTTTCGACCCTGTAAAATGCCCATTGACTTGGTGAGAAGTGCTCCGAGCGATACGACGGTGGTTATGGCGCGCGAGCCGCACGCCTGCGAGCGGGCCGGCAAACGCGTTGTCGATTTCCTGGGGTCTGCCGTCCTTATTCTTCTGCTCTCGCCTCTTCTTCTCGCGTTAGCTGGTTTGGTTTTATTAGTCGATGGAGTTCCGGTCATTTATCGCCGTCGGGTTGTCGGTCCGCGGGGAGAGTTCGATGCATATAAATTCCGAACGATGAGCCGCGATGCCGACGCAGTATTGGCCGCCGACGCGCAACTCAGCAAAGCGTTCGCTCAACAGTTTAAGCTGAGGTCGGATCCCAGGGTTACCCAGATGGGCTCGTGGTTCAGAAAATTCAGTCTGGATGAACTGCCTCAACTGTTCAATGTCCTAAGAGGCCAGATGAGTTTGGTGGGTCCGCGTATGATTACTGAACCAGAACTTGAAAAATACGTACCCTATGGAGCGCTTCTTCTGACCGTGAAACCGGGCATGACGGGGTATTGGCAAGTTAAAGGCCGCCAGGATGTTTCCTACACCGAGCGAGTTCGGATGGACGTGTACTACATCACGAATTGGAGCCTGTGGCTGGACCTGAAGATTCTTCTTCAAACTCCGTTAAAAATAATCCGTACACAAGGGGCCTACTGAGGATGGCAGTAATCCTGGTTACCGGCGGCGCGGGATATGTTGGTGCAGTATGTTGTTCGCAACTAGTCGAGCGAGGTCACCGTGTTTCCGTCGTGGATGATCTTTCGGCGGGGCATGCGGCTGCGGTGCCCCCGGGTGCGCGCCTGCACATCGTCGACATAGGGAATCGGCTGGCAATGAGGGAAGTGTTCGCCTCCGATGACTTCGACGTGGTCTTCCATTTTGCGGCCAAGGCTTTGATTCCGGAATCCGTTTCCAATCCTGGTATCTTCTTCGATTCCAACGTTGCTTCTGGTATTGCACTGCTCGAGGAGACTCGCTCGGCAGGCATTAAGAGATTCGTGTTCTCATCTTCCGCCGCCGTGTATGGAAACCCCCAGTGCGTGTCTATCGCTGAGGAGCATCTCAAGAATCCTGTCAATCCTTATGGCGAGACTAAACTCATGCTGGAACGTGCGCTGAGTTGGTACGCGAGTGCTTACGATTGGACGGTTGTTGCCTTCCGGTACTTCAACGCTTGCGGTGGTACCTCCACGGTCGGGGAAGACCATCGGCCTGAGACCCACATCATTCCCCTGCTGCTGCAGGTCGCATCTGGCGAGCGGGAGTCCTTCGAGGTGTTCGGTCATGATTATCCGACTCCGGATGGAACTTGCCTCCGCGATTACGTTCATGTTTTGGACATAGCCGACGCCCATATCCGGGCTCTGCAAGCACCAGAACGGCCCGGCATGACGGCTTACAATATCGGAACCGGAACGAGTTTCTCCGTACGGCAAGTCTGCCAGGTGGTCGAAAAAATAACTGGAACCAAGTTACGCACGAGGGACAGAGCGCGAAGGGTCGGAGATCCGGCCATCCTTTGTGCCGATCCGCAGCGACTCATGTCGTCGTTGGGCTGGCAACCCACCTTCTCGGATCTCGAACAGATCGTCCGAAGCGCCTGGGAGTGGAAGCAAAAACATCCCGTCGGATATGCGGCGCGGGGGGCGGAATTGGTCTCGCACCCTGGCTGATCGTCTGGACGTCGGCAAGAAATGGATTGCCGATCTTTCCTGTGCATAACAAATTTCTGGCAACACGCCGGTTTCTCAGTTCTGGCCTCAGAAATCTGTTAGTAATTCAAGGTCCTTCAAGCTTGACTTGGGCGGAGCGCAAGCCCCCGAAGATCGACTTGCATCCATGAAAAAACAAAGACTTCAACACTGGATACTGGCTGCCGATATCACGTGGGCATTTATCGCGCTCTCGTTGGCATACGTGATGCGATATGGCTTTACCTGGAATGGTCCGAGTGACGGTACTTTCTTCACCTTTGTCCCACCACTGTTGGTTGCCGTCGCAATTTGGGCGCTCATTTTTTCGTGGATGAAATTGGACGGGTTTCGCCGGGGATGGGATTTACCTGCTACTCTTTCCCAACTGTTTCTTGCATTGTGCCTGCTGATGGCTGTCTTGATGGCAGGGGCATATCTCCTCCAGATATTTCTTTCGCGACTGACGCTTTCTTACTTTGGCATCCTTCTCTTTGTTGGTTTCTTGTCTATCCGGTGTACGGCCCACACGATTTTGGGTTCACGATACGTGGCAAAAGCTGTGCGACGCGTTCTGATCGTTGGAAATGGACCGGTGGCGCGCGAGATGGCCGCGAAAATTGAGGGCCATCCTGAAATGCTCTGCCATGTAGTTGGATTCCTCTGTTCCTCTGACGCCTCGTTTGACACCCGCTTGCCTGGTACGGCGAGCGAAGCGAGAATGATACAGACACTTGGTGTGATTGAACTCATTCGCGAGCAGCGAGTCGATGAGGTCATTATTACCCTGTCCAAACCCGGAAGTCCGGAAGTAATGAATCTTGCGACTCGTTGCCGGCGCGAAGGCATCGGCGTGAGCGTCGTGCCCCATCCTTACGAACTTTATCTCTCAAAACCCCAACTGCTCGACCTTGGGGGGTTGCCCATCCTGCAGTTACGCGAAGCGAAGTCGAGATTCGTAAACAGCAGCCTCAAGCGTGGCCTCGATATAATTCTTGGTTTTTGTCTGTCGCTTATCTCGATTCCCCTGGTGGCTCTTGGTGCGATTGGGTTGCTGGCAAAGAAAGGCGGTCCCTTCGCGCGGGAGCTTCGTTGTGGCCAATCTGGCAGGCACTTCTGGATGTACCGCTTAAATTCCGATCGCAACGCCCAAGACTTGTCCCGTTACGAAATCATTCTACAACAGCTCAGTATCACGGAAATGCCACAATTCTGGAACGTTTTGAGTGGAGACATGAGTCTGATCGGTCCGCGACCCGAATCACCAGACCGTGTCAAGCACTACTCTGAGTGGCAGTTTCAACGACTCAACGTGAAGCCTGGCATGTCTGGATTGGCTCAAGTTTGCGGATTGAGAGAGGAGCATTCGTCTGAGGAGAAAGCTCGCTTCGACTTGCAATACATGATGCATTCGTCATTGTTCTTCGACATCTCGTTGATTTTGCAGACGGGATGGACTTTAATGGGAAGACTATTGCGCCTGAAGAGTTTAGGTTCCCAAAAACCTTTGACGACGGGTTCGGGTGCCACAGATTTTGGGGTTGAAAGGATTTTGCCGAGTGCTCATAGTTCGCAGTCCAGTGCGGATTAGCTTTGGAGGCGGAGGAACCGATTTACCTTCGTACTACGAGCGGTTTGGCGGCTCCGTTTTGAGCGCCGCGATCAACAAATACTTCTATACGATTCTGGGCGCGCGGAGCGATGGGCGGGTTCAGGTCATTTCTTCCGACCTGCGAGTATTTGAAAACTGGCAAGACATCGCGAATATGCCGGTTCGGAACAGCGAGCTGGAAATTCCACTAGCGGTGCTCAAGGAGCTGGGTTCGAAAGTGTCGGTGGATTTGTTCTTGGCGTCGGAGATCCCGCCAGGGACAGGTCTAGGTTCTTCCGCGAGCGTCTGCGTAAACATCCTTCAGACGCTCACCAGTTATCTACACACACCCCTCTCGAAGTATGAACTTGCCGAGCGCGCCTTCCATATTGCGAGGAATGTTCTGGGAAAGCACGTCGGCAAGCAAGACGAGTATGCAGCGGCTTTTGGTGGATTAAATTTTTTGTCCTTTAACCAAGATGGCAGTACCCAGGTGGAGGCGTTGGATTTGGATGCCGAGGTTCTACAGGAGTTCCAGTCTAACCTAATGCTGTTTTTTACCGGTGCCGCCCACCACTCCTGGACGATTCTGCAGGAACAGGAGCATTCGACCCGCGCTCAGACCAGCTCCACATTAGATGCTTTGCACGACGTGAAGGCTTTGGGCATTCGCATGCGTGACGCATTGCAGCGAGCCCAACTTCAACTCTTTGGCGAGCTCCTACACGCCGCATGGGAAGCGAAAAGACGTGTCTCCAGCAAGATTTCCACGCCTAGGATCGACCAACTTTACGCACGTGCGCGTGAACACGGCGCCATGGGTGGAAAAATCACCGGTGCCGGAGGTGGTGGGTTTCTGTTGCTTTATTGCGAAAGACCTCACAGGGAAGCAGTGAGGAAAGCCCTGCGCGAAGAGGGCGTGCACGAAATGGCCTTTTCCTTTGATCTCCAGGGCGCGCAGGTCGTGGTGAATGATCCGTTCATCGACAACGACGAGCGCGGCGGTTCGCGTTGGACGTTTGTCCCTGCCGTTGCGCGTGCCCAATGATGGGAATTAGTTTCTGGCTACGATCGCCGGTCGTTGAGAGTGTAGCGTGAAGGCTTTCTTGTTGGCTGCCGGTTACGGCACAAGACTGCGCCCGTTAACCGACAGAATTCCCAAGTGTTTACTGCCTATTCGTGGCGTGCCGATCCTGCAGATCTGGCTTGAGACTTGTAGCCGTTTCGGTATCGACGAGGTGCTGATTAACATTCATGCTCACGCAGAAGCAGTGCATCAATTCGTGCGCAAGCATCCACATGGCAGTAAGGTGCGAGTAGTTGAAGAAACGGAACTTTTGGGCAGTGCGGGAACCCTGCTGAGAAACCGTGAGTGGGTCGCTTCCGAGGATTTTTTCTGGGTATTCTACGCGGATGTACTGAACTGCGTAGATTTTTCAGCGATGCTGCGAATGCACCGTGCGAGGAGACCGGCGGCGACCATTGGTGCTTACCACGTTGCGGACCCCAGTCGTTGCGGGATTCTCGACACCGTCGAAGATGGCACGGTGGTGGATTTCGTGGAAAAGCCGGACCGCCCGCGCGGTAATCTCGCGTTCTCGGGGTTGTTGCTTGGAACTCAGACGCTGCTCGACGCCATTCCGCTCAAGCAGCCGGCCGATTTGGGCTTTGATGTTCTCCCCCGATTGGTTGGGAGGATGGTTGCCTATCCCATATCAACCTATTTGCTAGACATCGGTACAATGCATAATTATGAAATGGCACAGAGCACCTGGCCTGGCTCGCATAGTCAAAAGGAAAGCTGAATGATTGAAGGAGTAGTTTTTGACATGGATGGTGTGCTCATCGACAGCCACCCGGTGCACCGGATCGCGTGGAGCAAGTTCCTGGCTACTGTCGGAAAGAGCGTCAGCGAGGAGGGGCTCGGCTTCATCTTGGCAGGAAGGCGGCGGGAAGAGATATTGCGGCATTTTCTCGGCGATCTTCCCGAATCCAAGATCGCCGAGTATGGGCATCAAAAGGACTTATTCTTTGAAGAAAATTTCCACGATGTGAGGCTGATTCCGGGAGTCCGTAAGTTCTTGCAGGCACTGGAGACTGAAGGCCTAGGCGCTGGGATCGCCACCTCCGCAAGCTCTGCCCGGACGTGGGGAACTCTGCGCCGACTCAAACTTGACCAGAAGTTCAGCGTGGTAGTTACGGGAGACGATGTTGATGCCGGCAAGCCGGACCCTGAGGTTTACAGCCTTGCGGCGCAGCGGATGAACCTTCCTCCGGAAAAACTGCTCGCCCTTGAAGATGCCCCTTGCGGTGTCCAGGCAGCCAAGTCGGCCGGAATGCGTTGTGTTGGGGTAAGCACGAACGGACGAGCCGAGATGCTGCGTCAATGCGGTGCGGAGCTAGTGATTCCGGATTTCCTTAACTTTTCAATTGAAATGCTGTCGGATCTATCGTTTCGCTAAGCCGTGAACGCGGAAACGCTCCACCACCACGCCGGCTCTATTGCTTCGAATTGCGCTTTAGCTTGAGGTCTCTATGGCTGCGAAGATATCACGGGATAACGGATAAGGGACAGGGGAGAGGGATGAACGTCGCCGAAGCACCAATTGCGCAATCAGAGAAACTAGAAGGACCGAGATTTCAACATCACCCAGACAAGTGGAGCGCATTGATTGTGCTGATGGGTATAACAGCACTGATGTTCTCCGGGCTGGAATTAGAAGTTTTGACGTCGCTTGACGGCATGTTGCGATTCATGACCGTCCGCGAGATTCTCGAGGATGTTGGCGCAGCTTTTATCCCTTTGTTTGGTGTGGCGGTGGGGTGGTGGCTTTGTCTCATGTTGTTTATGAAGATTGTTCAGGTGTTTGGCTGGAAAGCGCGCCATCGCGAATCTGTCTTTTGGCGTCTTGGTCTCACTATTCCGTTGATTTATTTTGCTCTCGAACTTCTCAGCTCCACTCGTCTACGTATCTCTCCGCACTGGCACCCGGGGCTGTTCGGTTGGCTGTGGATGGCGCCACTTTTGGTCGCATTCTGCGTGGCCAGTATCTGTTTGCCTAAGTTGTCGGCACTTCAGAGGTTTTGCCGTACCCGCTTGGCCCCGGTTGCTGAGGTGCACATCGTTCTTATCGCCGTAGTCGCAATTGCTCTCATCGCACGTGGAGTTCGTGTTTTTCACGATTTTGCGCATCCGGGAAAAGCGGTGGTAGCCTCGAACTCTCCGGATATCTACCTGCTTACGATCGACGCCCTGCGAGCGCAGGATATGTCGCTATATGGCTACCAGCGCTCCACAACTCCAAACTTGGAGAGATTTGCGCAGCAAGCCTACACCTTCGATTTCTTCTTCGCCAACTCAAACTTTACGACGCCGGCGACAACTTCAATCGAGACGGGAAAGCTACCCTGGACGCATCGCGTATTTCAGTTGGGAGGTTTCTTGCGTGGCCAGGCCCAACAGGAAACCTTGGCCGCCTTGTTGCGTCAACGTGGATATTACACAGCGTCGATCGCGTCGAATCCATACGCGAGCCCAATACAACATAGAACGCAAGACAGTTACGACGCCATAGAGTTTCCTTTGCCGCAGAGCGGGAATGGTTTGTGGAATCGTTACACTGATTTGGTAGGGCTCAATACTCTTCACACGTTGTCGTACACCATGCTGAAGTTGTTGAATGCTGTACGATCTTACGTCGGCGCCGTAATTTGGAGCGACCGCTATCCCAGCCCCGCGGAGCCGGTTTTCGAGCGGGCGCGCACTCTTGTGGCTCGGCAGGATATTTCACAGCCTCGTTTCGTGTGGGCACACATATTCCCCCCGCACGATCCGTATCTTCCCCCACTGCCATATCGGGGACGCTTCATGCCTTCCAGCAAGCTGACGCACGGCTATGATTTTCTTAGTCTCCGGAACGAGTCGCCGCCGCGCGGTGTGTCGGCGGAAGAATTGCGCGCCCGGTATGATGAAAACGTTGCCTATGCAGACCACGTTGTCGGAGATTTTCTTGAATGGCTCCGACAAACAGGCCGTCTTGACCATTCTATTGTCATCGTCTCGGCGGATCATGGCGAATCCTTCGAGCACGGTTGGTTTTCTCACGCCGGTCCGTACTTATACAATGGGCTGATCCGAATTCCGTTGCTCATCCATCTTCCGGGGCAAAAACAAGGAATACGAATTACTCAAGCGGCCGAGCAAGTGGATTTGTTGCCTACGATTTTAGAGCTAGTTGGCGGACAGGCCCCGAGTTGGGCTGAGGGAACTTCGCTCAAGCCGGTGTTAGAGGGTGGTCAGATGCCGCCAAGATTGCTGATCAGTATGAACTTAGACCCGGATAGCACATTTGAACCGATCACCCGGGGGAGCGTCGCGGTGATCGACGACGACTTCAAGTACATCGGTCAGTTGGGCACTCATGACGGCTCCCTATTCAGATACAAGACTGACCTACTGGAGGAACAGAATCTCGTCGAGTCGGAACCGGGGATAGCAGCGCGCATGAAAGATCTGTTGGCAAGAAAACTAGAAGAGGCCAATGCACGACCTATTTTCCAGCCGTGATGATGTTGGGGGCATCTTGTGCCCGATCAAATGAGGCGAAGGCTCCGCCTCCGTCTGAGCGCTTGGCGCAGGCTGGTGCCGAGAATCGATCGTAACCGGAGCCAACTGAAATTTCACACCGGCCTCGCGTATTGGCTGGCCGGTGCCGGTCACTCATTGTTGTTTCGCTTGCAGGATGCAAGCCGAGCAGACGAATTAAAAGCAGCTTCTCCAAAACCTCCCATTTTTGTGCTTGGCTTTTGGCGCTCGGGTACGACCCTACTGCACGAACTCTTGTGTTGTGATTCGCGCTTCGGTTTTCCGAGCACCTACGCGTGCATGAATCCTTCGCATTTTTTGCTCACCGAAGACTGGGCTGCAAGGCACAAAGCGAAACAAGGGACGACTCGGCCGATGGACAGCATGTCGTATTCGTGGGCATCGCCGCAGGAAGATGAGTTTGCGTTGCTCGCGCTCGGTGCACCATCGCCCTATGAGTCACTAATTATTCCGTCTCTCATGCGCGATCCTAAAGCCCTGGTTGACTTACGTCAGCGCACACCTGCAGAACAGCAACGCTGGGCAGATGCACTGCGCTGGTTCCTGCGCCTGCTAACCCTGCAGCAGGGTAAGACGATAGTACTCAAGTCGCCTCCGCATGGCTTCAGGCTGCCCCTGCTCCTATCGATGTTCCCCGATGCCCGGTATGTAATTATCGAACGAAATCCGTACGAAGTGTTCGCGTCAAACCTGAAACTTTGGCGAACTCTCATGAATTTGTATGCTTTGGAATCATTGTCTCCTGAGGAGATTGAGCATTTCGTTCTCAAAGCCTACCTCATGCATGAAGAAGCGATCTCGGAAGGGACGAAAGTCATGGGTGCTAATCGCATCGTACGCGTTCGCTACGAAGATTTGGTGGCTGACCCGGTGGGGCAAATGGCACGGCTGTATCGAGAGCTGGAGCTGGGTGACTTAGAGGGGGCAGCCCCTGTCATGGAACAATACGCAAACGGAGTTTCATCTCATGTTCGCAATCGTTTTACCATCTCTTTGACACAGAAGGCGCGCGTCGAAGAGAGCTGGGGCCAATTCATAAGCAGCAAAAACTACCACTGGCCGGACCAATATCTGAGTTTGGATCCGGAGCGCTGCAGTGCTGTAAACTAGACACCTCCCGCTTTTTGCTTCCATCCTCTCCAGAAGGTCGGTGCGTGACCTGCATCGAATGAGTCCCGAATCTGGAACTTTGCGCGTTGTCTTTGCTTACTGGAAGTGTGGACACAGGACAGGAAGGTGCCGGATCCCATGTTTCTGCCACTAAGAAATGAGAATCGAGAATCGGGTAAAATCGGAAATCCATGAACCTTATGAGAAGGATTCAGGCGAGGCTGGGATTCTTTCGCTCAGCAGGCACCCGCTACCATCTGTGGTACTACCGCAATCTCGTATGGGATACAACAAGCTGGGTTGGCGTAAAGACTCTGAAGTCTCCGGCAGATATGTGGAATTATCAGGAGATTCTTTACGCTCTCAAGCCTTCGCTAGTGATTGAGTTTGGCACTAGGTACGGCGGTTCTGCATTATTTTTTGCCGCAGTGATGCGGCAGATCGGGAACCGATTCAAGTTGCTCGCCGTGGATATTGACGCGGAAACCGTGTCAGAACAAACCCGCCAGGATCCTGACATCGAAGTGCTCATCATGTCTTCCTTGGATCCTAAAGTCGGTGAGCGGATCGCCACGCTGCGGCGGGAGTACACTGGCCCGGCGTTTGTCATTTTGGACAGCGACCATTCAAAGGCCCACGTCTTGGCTGAGATGAAGACTCTCAGACCTTTTCTCGTGTCCGGAGATTACGTGGTTGTTGAAGACTCCAATGTCAACGGGCACCCTGTACTCGCATCCCACGGCCCAGGTCCTTTCGAGGCCGTGCAAGAATATTTCCGGCAGTACCCAGAAGATTACAGATACGATTCTGCACGTGAAGCCAAATTCGGCTTCACCTTCGCAACGAGAGGGTTTCTGATTCGGCGGTAAAGCGATCAGATACGGCCCGGACTGTGGGGAAGTTTGGCTGTGGCAGTCAGGTCTTGGAATCAGATTTCTAAGCTACAGCTCAATCGGTTGGCTTCTCCGACACAGCCCCGCGCAACTTCCGATATACGCTCGCGAAAGTACTGCGAACACGGTTCGCAAATATCATCCACGTCGCCCAGAGCGCTGCTAATGCCGGCATTAGGACTTGGAACAACGTGCCACCACTCGGATCACCGTAGGCGTATGCTGGTACCCCCAAGAGAAAGAGAGCCACGACCACCACAAGATGCCGTCGATTCATTATCTGGAACTCCGCATGAGCAGTTTACGACGCTTTCAAGTATGAGAACGTTGAAGCTTATTGTCAACGGTTTTTAAGGGGACCGGCGCAATTAAACCAATCTTGCTGCAATACATGGTCCTCGCAAGTGTCCTCGCTGCATTCAGATCAAGACATCCGCGCGAGCAAAAAAATGTGGAACGGAAAGGCCGATTCCACCGCGAGTACTGTCATCCCGGACGCGGTGAGCAGATCGCGGCTATTGCGTTCGTCGAAGACGTGATGATGGAGGCACCGGTTTGTAAGATTGCCGAGGGATCGAATGCGGAATTCCTCCGCCGATCCCGCAGCCAAGTCCATGCTCAGATCGTGTAATTTTAGAATTTCTGGCAGGTGCGAAAGGTCGTCTTCTTGAGTATTCCTCTCATAATCCTGAAGCATATGTTCAACGGTCGTTGGCAGTCGCCGGTGATCGAAGGTCTTGGCATAGTTCGGCAGGACCAAAATCAAGCCGCCATCAGGTCTAACGACTCTTCTCCATTCTTGTAGGGCCTTGACCGGATTTGCAAAGTGCTCGAGGTTGTGCGACGACAAGATAAAGTCATAGCTGTGGTCGGGAACGGACGATAGCTCTGAACCATCGCAAAAGATGGTCTTCCCAGGAGCTTTGCTAGGGCTGAAATTATAATTATCTGTGTGAGCTGCCCAGACCGTGTTGCGAGAAATGTCGCAGTTGTCCAAGGATGCTATGTGATCGTAGATTGGAAGCGGACTGTACCACCGTCGAAAAACTTCGCTGGGGCCACCAATTTCTAGCCCTCTTTTGTTCTTGACGTAAGGCGCGATCGAGTCAAAGCAATCAAGACGGCCCTGAGTCAGTATTCGAGCGCGATGAATTGCGCCCCGCAACGTCGGAATGTGCATGACGGAATACCCTTTAGAAAAAGGAATATAAACAGCAAGCGCGTGCTCGCATTAATTTTAACCCACGGTTCGTAAATAAATCCTCGCTCTACCCTCTCCTGGGACTATTTACTTTCCCCGAAAAACTGACAACTTCAGAATGCCATGCCGGAGGTCTGCTTTGCCGTCTAAGATTGCAACGCATAACCGAACAACAAGCGATCCTCACGGTAAAATCAACCTTGTGCCCGAGAGTTCAAACTCCGTAAAGACCAAACCGGTTGTCTTGGTTACGATGGCGAGGAACGCCGTGGCGAACCTGTTTCGCACCGGTACGAGCTGGATTATCCTACTGTTCCTGCCGCCGCTGCTTGTCCGCGTACTGGATAAGCCGACCTATGGAGTTTGGATGCTGTTGTTACAGGTGGCAGCCTATGTCTCGATTTTTGATGGCGGGATGCAAATGGCGATCGCTCGTTTTGTTGCGCGGGCCGAGGGGTTGCACGATCGTCGTTACATGGCTCAACTGCTCAGCAGCGCTAGTGCCATCCTTGTGGCTGGCAGTCTTGCCACGATGCTACTCACTGCGCTCGCGTCCTGGCAGTTGAATCACATCTTCCGGGATATCCCGCGTTCCATCATGCCGAGTGCTCGAGAGGCCTTGATCATAATCGGGGCATCTGTGGCATTGACCCTTCCTTTCTCAGTCATAGCAGGCCTCTTCGCTGGGCTTCAAAAGAATGAGATCAACGCTTTCGCAGGTAGCCTCGGAAAATTCACGGGCGCTCTGGGCACCGCTTGGGCCGCCTACAGTCACAAGGGCTTGCTCGTAATGGCGATTTGGACTGGACTCGGCAGCCTTGCTCAATGCTTGATTTACGTCATTTATTGGAACAAAGAAGTCAAGGGTGCTCTGCTGCGGCCCAGCTGCGTGGACGGCGGTATGATTCGAGAATTCCTTCTATTTTGCTCTGCGATGTTCGTCTCGCAGTTCAGCGTCATCCTCATCTCAGGCCTGGATATACCTATTGTGGTTGCCTTTGATTTCCGCTCTACCGCCTACTATGCGGTAGCGGCCACGTTGAGCAACGCGCTTGCTGTGCCTCACGCAGCGATTGTCTCCACGCTGATGCCCGTTGCTGCGGGAATGAGCTCCAACGAAAACCCCAAACGCATGGGCGAGGTGCTGCTCAAGACGATACGCTTTTCAACGGTAGTGCTGTGCCTCATTACTGTTCCCCTGCTGCTCGGAATGCCGTTGTTCCTCCGCGTTTGGGTTGGGTCAGACTACGCAATTCACTCGCTAGGCCTGGCAGAAATTTTGGTCGTCGCGCAGTTCATCCGTCTGACCATGCTTCCTTATGTAATGGTCGGGTACGCAGCTGGACAATTCCACAGAATGCTGGCCTCGCCGATTAGCGAAGCTACGGTAAATTTACTGTTCAGCCTGGTCCTGGTGCGGGTCATGGGAGCGCGGGGAGTCGCCATTGGAACATTGGTTGGCGCAGTAGTCAGCGTCTGGGTTCATTTCTCCGTCAGCCTGCCTCGAACCGACTGCGTCGTTGTGAATCGGAGGCAACTGGTCTGGGCAGGAATCCTCAAGCCAATTTTATATGCCCTCCCGCTCTTGTTTATAACTCTGGTGCTTACTCAGTGGGTTTCCTTGCCACTCATGCAATTGCTGTTGATCATCACTATTGAACTAGTTTTGTTCTCGCTCTTCTGGAATTTCACCTTCAATGCCGGCGACCGGGAGCAACTCAAGGGACTATTTCGGCATGCTCTCGGCCTATCGGGAAGACTGCAGCCCGCTTTGCGGCCTGAGTAAACTCGATTCCACCCGCAGCAGCCAGTATCGGCCTGGCTGCAACATAATTCCGCAACTAAGTTTCTACCCTGGGGTTAGGATAGCCGTTAGTACTTCCGCGCCCGCTTCGTTTCGGAGCGGCCTGGGCCCTGGCGGTTAGATCCTTGTCAGGAGTACCCGCCATGAAGACTTCGTCGCTCTTGGTCGCTTTCGTCATCCGTATAGCCGCTGTTCTGTCCTTGTTGGGTGGTGCCGCGGTGCCGCACGCGCACGCGCAAGTTTCCTTCCTGCAGCCGCTCAGTTTCCAGGGCAGCACCCCTGAGGTGGACGCCGATTTCAATCGGGACGGCAAGCTCGACATCGCCACTTCGGGCACGCTGCTGCTGGGCAACGGCGACGGCACTTTCAAGACGCCAATCAATTTAAGTGTTTCCGGAAACCTGGTCGCAACCGCTGATTTCAATGACGACGGCAATCCTGATCTGCTCATCGCAAGCTCACAGTCAACGGTACTAAGCGTTCTCCTAGGCAACGGCGATGGAACGTTTCAAGCGCCGAAGAGCACTAATGTCGGGATTTCTTTTTCTGGGATTGTAGCCATCGACGTCAACGGCGACGGTAAGCCCGACGTGCTGGGATTGTATGGGACTCAGGTGTTTGTGCTCCTAGGGAACGGGGATGGAACTTTCAAGGCTGGAGTCCCTTATGCTGCTGGACCAAGCCCCTCCCTCATGCTGACAGGCGATTTCAATGGTGACGGCAAAGTGGACATCGCTACTGCTGATGGGGGCTACCCTTCGGGCGGGACGATCGCCGTCATGCTGGGGAACGGAGACGGCACCTTTCAGTCACCGATAACTTCGACCGGCGTGCAGGATCCTATTGGCGTAAGCGCTGTTGATGCCAACGGTGATGGCGAGCTCGATCTGATCATCTCCGACCAATCCACCGGTCAGACCTATACCTTTCTTGGGAACGGGAATGGAACGTTCCAAGCAGCTATCGTAGCTGCGTCCGTAGCCGGGACGGTTGGTGCCGCAGGCCTAAGTGGTGATGCGAAACCGCCCGACTTGATCGTTGGAACCGGCTCTTCGTTTGCCGAGGTCTTACTGGGGAATGGAGACGGAACCTTCACCTATAACGAATCTTATGCCACCCCTTTCGGCGGCGGAAATATAGTGATCGCGGATTTCAACAATGACGGCAAGCTCGACGTGGCGATGGGTGGCACGATGCTTCTTGGTAACGGCAATGGGACATTTAACGGACAGCCCGTAACTTCGCTCAACCCCGGTTCCTACGCCGCGGTCGGAGATTTTAACGGCGACGGCAACCCAGATCTCGCGGTCACTGCCATCAACGTCGGAGGCCTCTACATCCTTCTCGGCAACGGCGCGGGTTCGCTCACGGTGGAGCACACCTACAGCCTTCCCGAACCGGCCTACTCGATTGCTGCCGGTGACCTCAACAACGACGGCAAGCTTGACCTGGCGATCTTTGCCCTCGACGGCGACAGCAACTGGAGCCTGGACGTCTTGCTCGGAAACGGCGACGGAACCTTTGGCGCGCCGATAGTTTACCAGGAAGGAGTGGACTCTGGTACTAGCCTCATTCCCCCAGTGCTAATCGCCGACCTCCGAGGCGACAAAAAGCCTTACGTGCTTACTCTGCAAGGCGACTCTTTAATAGTATTTCCCAACAACGGCGACGGCACTCTTGGCACCCCGGTGCCTTATCTCGCTGGGGCCAACGCGAACGGAGTCGTAGTGGCCGATTTCAATAATGACGGCAAACTTGACGCCGCAGTTTCGAGTTCAGCGGGAATCGGAATTCTGCTCGGCAACGGCGATGGCACGTTTCAGGGCGCTACCTACATTGCTGGCAGCGGCAGCGGCATTTTCACTGGCGATTTCAATAACGACGGCAAACCAGATCTACTCTTCGGTTCGCAGACGTTCCTAAACAACGGCAACGGCACCTTCACCGCGGTCGCTGCGAACCTAGCGGCTGGAGTCGTCGGTATAGCGGATTTTAATGGCGATGGCAATCTAGATCTTGTTGAATCCGGCTGCCCGTACTCGACATCACAGTTCAACCAATGGTGCGTTCAATTGGGCAATGGGAACGGCACTTTTGCCAGCCCGATTGACATTATGACCAATTTGGGGATGTCTCCCGACGGGTTCACGGCAGTCGCCGATTTCAACCGCGATCAAAAACCCGATATTGCGATTGAGCTCTACCCGTTCGGCAGCCCTACTGCTGGACTGTTTATGCTTCTAAATACGACTCCGCCCGCGCCTGCGGTGGGTTTCTCTCCTTCTGGGTTGACTTTTCCCTCGCAAGTGGCTGGAACGAGCAGTTCTCCTGTCGGCGTGACCGTGAGCAATACCGGCAAAGGTGTTCTGACCGTGTCAGGCGTAAAGATTACTGGAAGTAATGCCAGCGAATTCAACCAGACTAACAACTGCGCCAGCGTTCAGCCTGGAGCCAACTGCACTATCAAAGTCGTTTTCGCTCCGACCGCCGCCGGCAACGCAACGGCGAGTCTAAGCGTGACAGACAATGCAGTGGGCAGTCCGCAAAGCGTCGGCTTGTCCGGCACGGCCACGGCGGCGCCGGATTTTGCCATCGGCCCGGCCTCGGGATCTTCGAATTCTGCGACCATTCCCCCAGGACAAGCGGCATCCTTCAATCTGACGGTTTCACCCGCCGGATCATTCAGTGGAACAGTGAGTCTGAGTTGCGCGATCACGCCCGCAGTCACGCCCGCGCCGATATGCACCTTGCCAGCCTCGGTCAACGTGACCCAGGGCGCGGCTGCGCCGGTGGCTGTCAAGGTATCCACAACCGCATCAGGAGCCTCCGCCGGATCGATTTCGTCCGCCAACTTCCCGACCGGAGTGATGCCCATCAGTTGGACAATGCTTCTGCTGGCCTCTGGCTTGCTATTTGCCGGCTACCGCCGCCGGATTCGCATTCTTGGCATTCCGGTGATCGCCGTTGCGTTTCTCGCGATGCCGGGATGCGGAGGCGGAGGTTCGTCGTCCCCAAACACAACGCCGGGTACTCCCGCCGGGACGTACACGGCCACGGTCACCGCCAAGTCGGGAAGCCTCAGCCACAACACCGCCCTCACCGTAATTGTGCAGTAGGCGGTACTGACTAAGTCGAGCCAGTAATCCCGGAAAAGATTGCGACCGGGTTAGCAAGGCGGGAACGTCATTTTTCTCCGAGCCTTGTTCTTAGCGCGGCCCGATATACTAATATGACTTGGCGAGGAAAACTCATGAATAAGTATTTCCCCGAGTCAAGGAACCGCCAACTGGTTCCTGTTTGACAGCGTCGAATCCGACAATAGTAAGGAGATCGTGCTTTGAATCGCATTCGTCCCTTGTTTGTCTCCGCAGCAGGTTTGGGTCTGAGTGCGCTTCTGCTCACCTTTGGCTCTTGCGGTGGTGGCACCACAAGCGGCCCAGCACCCAGCTACACAATCACCGCCGCAGCCTTGAATCCAGCTTCGGTTACCGCGGGAAGCGCCTCCACTTCCGCCGTCACGGTGACTCCGGCAAATGGTTATGCAGGCACAGTCGACCTTTCGTGCAAAAACACGATTGGAGGTATGCCGGCGCCGACTTGTTCCTTCAGCGTTTCTCCGGTCGTGATCACCGGCACCTCTCCGGGCACTTCCATGATGACGGTGACCACCTCGAAGAACACAGCCGGCGGTAGTTATACCATCCTCGTCACGGGAAAGGACGCCACAAATGTAGCTCCCAGCAACGGTTCTCAGACACTGACCCTGACGACGGCGGCCGGGATCCAGCACGTCGTGGTCATCTTTCAGGAGAACCGCTCCACTGACAATCTTTTCCATGATTCCGTTCTCATCTCCCGAGGCGCTGATATCGCCAGCAGCGGCCTGAATTCGCACGGCCAAACCATCCCGCTGAGTCCAATCAACCTGGGAAATATCGGATCCAACCCTCAGAATTACGACCTCGGCCACTCTCACGCAGACTTCGTCGCTATGTACGACGGTGGCAAAATGGACGGTGCGGACCTGGTGGAGTGCGGTGTAACTTGTCAAACCCATCTCAATCCGCAGTTCATGTACGTCAATCCCTCCGACGTTCAGCCCTACTTCGCGATGGCTGAGCAATACACCTTCGGCGACCGTATGTTTCAGACCAACCAGGGTCCAAGTTTTCCAGCTCATCAGTTCCTCATTTCCGGCACTTCGGCCCCCGTCACGGGAAGCAACCTTTTCGCGGCGGAAAATCCCAGCGGATATCCCGCCGGATGCCTCGCTGCCCCAACGGAAAGAATCCTCCTGATCGATCCAACCGGGAGTGAAACCAACTATCCGCCTATCTATCCCTGCTTCGAGCATCCCACATTGACCGACCTCCTCGACACCAAGGACGTCGGCTGGCGCTACTACGTGAACTCCGTCGGTTTCATTTGGACAGCGCCCGATGCCATTGAGCACATCTGCCAGCCGCAGACCATCAACGGCCAACTCACCTGTACCGGACCGGATTGGATCAAGGACGTGACTATCCCGTCGCGGCAAGTCTTGCTGGACATCGCCAATGGGCAACTCCCGCAAGTAAGCTGGATCATGCCCGATGGCGACTCTTCCGATCATCCGGGCATCAGCACGGGCACTGGACCCTCCTGGGTTGCCTCCATTGTCAATGCCATCGGCAACAGCCAGTATTGGGAAAATACAGCCATCATCATTACTTGGGACGATTGGGGAGGCTGGTACGATCACGTCGCCCCCAAAGTCATCAACGACGGCGTCAGCTGGGGATCAGGATATGTCTACGGCTTCCGCGTTCCTCTTATCGTGGTTTCGCCCTACGCCAAAGCCGCTTACATTTCACACACCACGCACGACTTCGGCAGCATCCTCAAATTCATCGAGACTACTTTCGACCTGCCATCGCTGGGCTACGCCGACGCTTCGGCTGACGACCTTTCGGATTGTTTCACCTTCACCCAAACGCCCATCACCTTCAAGACAATTCCCGCGCCCCTCGATGCAGCCCACTTCCTCAACGACAAGAGTCCGCCTATCGATCCCGATGATGACTAGCGCCCCGTGCGGGTGTGGACTCCGTGCAACTGTGGCTGGCCCACCTTTACGTTCTTTGTAAAGGTGGGAACGGAGAGGTCGGCGGTCATCGCTTTTTAGGAGCAAGGACTGTGGAGCAGTTATTAGGCGTTACTCTTTCGGAAAGAGGCGGTGCGAATCAATCAATGGGGCGAAGCCAAGATGAAAATCCCGATACCAGGCTGCATGAGTTCCCACCTTTACAAGGGACGTAAAGGTGGACCAGCCGCCATGCAAGAGACTCCTCGCTCTTATTGCGCAAAGCAATTCAACGCCAAGTTACGGCGCGTTTAAATTTTGCCAAGTGTTGCCAGCGCACACATACAGCACATGCGATAAGTCTGCCGGGGAGCTGTTCGTATAGATCCCGGAACTTCCGATGCAGTTTCCGCCGGGTGGTCCACCCCCGGCTGTCCACGACGTTCCATTGAGAACAAAGTAGGTACTCGAGGTGGTGACGCCGCTGGAGATCGTGGTAGCCGCTCCACCTCCACCCACAATCACGGTAGGCTGCACGTTGAAAAATGGGTTCATAGCTGTGGTGAAAGACCCAGCCGCGCCGTTCACAAGTTCGGCTATTGGTGTCATGGAGCCGAGGAAGTATTTCCCTCCATTAATGGTTAAGTGCCCGCCAATCGCTTCGTTGGTGATGATGTGGGAACGACTCCCGGCAGAGTCCTCCGAGAGGTTTATCCCGTCGAGCAGCGCCGAGCACTGAATACACAACGAACCTATCGTGAAGAAGTCCAGCCCGGTCATCGAACCCTTATTCTCCAGGTTTCCGCCTGCCATCGTGAAATTGATTCCAGTGCCATTGAGCGTAATCCCGCATGAATCAAACGACACTCCAAAGAACGAGATCGTTTCCGCGTCGGACGCGATGTTGACGCAGGTCGCGGAGTAGCTTCCGATGATCCCCTGAAAGAGTCCTCCGTAAAACACCAGATCCTCGCCGGAGCCAGTGACGGACGACGGATAGGAGAGAACGGTGCTGCAATTAAAGAATGCATTCTCCCGGAAGCTGTTTAGGTATGCATAGTTGCCAAAGAGCAGACAGGTGCCAAAAAGCGATACCGAGTTGTTTTCAAATACGCCCTGAGTCTGTAATGCTCCGCTGGTATTCGAGACAGAGATTCCGACCGCAGAGCTGGCATTGCTCATGCCGAGCAGCGTACATCCCTTTAAGCTGGAGCCCAGCCCGGTAGCCAAGGTGACCGCGGTTCCCATGGACTTAGTGTAATTCAGAACGGTCGGACCGAAAGAGTTTGAGCCATACCCACAGTTTATGACTAAGGCTTTATTGTTTGTGTTGGCTATGATTGGGGTTGAGAAGCTATAACTACCCGGTGCGACGTCCACCACGCATCCGCTCGACGGGCAGCTTGCGTACGCATTATTGATCTGCTCTCCAATATCAGCTCCTGGGAATTGGTCCGCATAGAGGACCCCGTGGGCTCGTGTCGGGCTCGTCCCCTGGGCGACCGTCCACGACGCGCCCCTGAAGACCGCCATCTGCATCAGCCAGTCGCCCGTGGGGGTGGTTTGTGGACAAGACAAAGCCGGGGCTCCAATACACGCCGTCGCTCGCTGTAGGAGGTTATTCGTAGTGATTGCAGCGGTGTTCTGTTCTGTGATGGCACTGGCGGCGCTACCAATGGGGCTTGACTGAACGCTAGTAAATCCTGAGCCCGGAATCAGGCCCGACGCGTTGTCTACGACTCCGGCACCGAAGACAAGAAGGTTTGCATTGGCGGGAGAAGAAGTTCCGCTGTCTAGCGCGTTGCTAGGCGAACCTGAGTTGCTAATGGCTTCTGAAACGCTGTCGAGCGGGGCAACCGTGTCCGCGCCTTGGTACTCGACAAACACGCAGCCCGAAGTGCTCGCCAAGCCGCTGTACTGTACCGTAATCGTGGGCGGGGATCCGCTGGCCGTCTGCCTCACGTAGAAAATCTGCGCGGCGGCGTTGGACGTGGGCGCGGGCTGCAATGTGGGTCCCACCGCGCTTACGTAGGTGTTGAGTGTGTCGCTAACGCTCGTCACTGTGAGGTTGTTCGACGACGATCCAGTGCTCCAAAAGGTCCAGACGACAATCAAATCTCCCGAATGGTAGCCTGATCCCAAGGTCGCATAGCAGCTTGACTGAGAGCTGCTGTTCCACATAGAAACGGGACTCTGTCTTTGGGAGATTGCGCCGACTGCGGGAAGAGCGCATAGCACGAACGCCGCGAGAAAGCCCCTCATGGGTCACCTCAGCGCCAACGATGGCGTAGAGGAGAGGCGAAATCAAGTGACCAAGGTCACATGGAGCAGTAGGGAGGGTGCATTTCTGGCGCGCCCTACGGGGTCATCTTGAACACGACGCCACAGCCAAAACCGTCTGAACCGTCGGCGCATTTGAGGTCGCCGCCCGCGGAAGCAGCGCCGTAGAGAGTGCCTGCAGAGCCAATGGTCAGCCCAGCGAAAGGGACCGCCCCGTCCGCTCCGCCCGTAAAGCTGTGAAGCACAGTTTCGTTACCAGCCGTGTCCAGCTTGAATACAACGCCGCAGCCGCCGTTGCAGTTTTGGGAGTCTCCGCCTGCTTCAGTTGTGCCATATAAATTTCCATCCGCATCTATGACCAGAGGGCCACGCGCGGGGTCGTCGCCGTCGGCACAGCCTCCGGTAGAGCAAAAGCTGTAAAGCACTTTTTCCGACCAGGTGCCGTTTTGTCCCGGCGACAGTTCAAAGACTGTCCCACATCCCCCTTGGCAGACCCCGCTTGTGCCTCCATTTTCGGTCATGCCATAAAGGTTGCCCTTCGAGTCAAAGAACAGCTGCGCGTTGGGATTTGATCCGTTGCCGCCATCGAAGGTGTGCAGCACTGTCTCGTTGCCGGCGGTATCGACCTCGAAGACCACCCCGTAGCCGCTGTTGCAGAAACCAGCGCCTCCATCGTTGGTTACGCCATAGACGTTGCCGGAGGTATCGAGAATGATACCTGCGGTAGGAGTGCAGCCGTCCGAGCCGCCGGTGAAGCTATAAAGCGTAGTTTCGCTTGCAGGGCCGACCTTGAATACAGTGCCGTATCCGTACTCCCCTCCGATGCCATTGACCCCATAAAGATTCCCCTCCGCGTCCGCCGCAACCGGCCCATCGGGAAAATATCCGCCTTGTTCACCTGTGAACCTGTGCAGTATGGTCTCCTTCTTCCCTGTTTTGCCCAGCTCGAACACGAGTCCACAACCATTGGGGCTACAGGGGCGGCCATTCGTTTTCCCGCCGTAAACTGTGGTTCCAAACAGGTTCCCTGTCGCGTCACGCAGTAGTCCCCCCAGTGGCGACCAGCCGTTGGAGAGGTCGAAGCTGTGCGTCCATATGATCTTTCCGGCGCTGTTCATCTTGAGGGCGGTTCCGCAGCCTATTTGACATTTGCCTGTGCCGCCATCGAACGTCGTCTCGTATATATTGCCGCTTTTATCGAGCACCAACTGGCCGGTCGGACCGTCCCCGTCCTTTCCATGAAATGTGTGCAGCACCTTGAACTTCTGGGCCCGCGCCTGAGTAGGAATAATTGCCAACGCCAGCAAGAGCGTCACGAAGATCGCGAGAGTTGATTTTGCTGCATAGAACGACTTCTTGTGTCGCATGGCTCGTTACCTCTGTTGAAGCGGTGGGCCGGGGAGGAAGGGGGCAGTTCAGGCCACATCCTGCAGCAAAAGTATAGCATGGGTTCCGGCCCTAACCGGACCCTTGCCCGCACATCCCCGCTCCACCATTTCCCCGGCTTTCCTCGGGAAGTTGGCTTCGCGACCTGATTCACCTCCAGTTGTTTGCTTGACCCGGGCGCTATAGCTCAGCTAACATAGTCAGTACAACAGTTAGCTGTTTGATAACGGCGAATCGCTCGCTCGGCTCTTTGACAATTTCGACCGCGGCCTCCAAAGTCAGCCCGCTAACTCCTTCGGGACCGGCGTACAAGGTGGGCGAGCGTCTTCACCGCTGGCACCCTCGCCTCCCACCCTCCGCAAAGGAACACGGAAGGATGGGGCACCCTTTATTTTATATGTTGATTGAGATTTGCGCGGGGATGGATGGGCCACCCTCTTCAAATAAATCGTCGTGCAGCCATCTAATGAGCGCCGACTGCTTTGTCCTGCGAAGCGCCAACGGAGTCAGGATACAAATAACGGCCGCGCTCTCCCGTGGGCTTCTCAACTTCGACTGGGCTGCGATGAGCTTCTGCGTAGGCGTCGTGGCGAATCCCGGTTACCTGCCAGGACACCTTCAGGCCTGGAGTTCCTCCAGCCACGTGGAAAGTGTTGTTCTCGATCTCCCGGGCAACGTACACCGGCGCGAAGCCTCCGATACAACTTAGTTGATACCGGAAATCCCGGTTGAGTGCCTCGAACCAATCCGGCAACTGGATCTCCGCCTCGCCTTTCGTATCCAATACCGCGGTACCGTTGTAGATGTTCATCATGTCTGGAGATTCGACCGACGTGTGATAAAGGTACTTGTTGGCGGGATCCAGAGGATCATCAATCTTGAAGTGCTTGGCCCCGGTCACGTTCAAGTCTCCACCTACTGATAAGCCCCCGGCGATTGTCACGTCACCAGCGCTGTTCGCCAGCATCACAGTTCCGCTGGCGTTGGGAAAAGTCCAGGTCTGCGATGCGCCCAAGCCCGCACTCGTAATACTTCCGTGGATGGCCGGATTGCTTCCCATTATGATCGGTCCACCGGCTACGGTTAGAGGCTGATACTCTCTAGGATTCATAGTCACAAAGCTTGCGAAATTACCGCCCACCCATGCGCCTATGCTATTAAGCTTGTCCGCGCCCAGCACCGTAACCGCATTGGCGGGATGAGTAGACATGATGGCTTGAGGGATCGTCCCTACCGCAAGGTAAATCCCACCAACAATGGTAAGACGCGCTCCGCCAGCTATGCTAATCAGTTCGGTACGGCCGGCGCTGGGTGGATCTTCAAGGATATCGCTGCCGCTCATCACTACGTTACACGAAACGCAGTTGGGGCCGATTGTAAGGAAGTCCAGCGCCGTTGGGCCACCAGAATTTTCCCAGTGACTGCCGCTAAAGTAGAATTGCTGGCCACCAGGGATATTTAGCGTGACACCGCATTCATCAAACGACATGTTATAAAAGGAAACCACTATGCCCTGTCCACCTTCGAAGTCCACGCAGTTCGGGTAGAAGGGAATGGACGAGCCACCGAATGTCGACTTGTTTGTGATAACGCCACCGAAGAAAGCTATGTTTTCTCCGGTGCCAGAAAGTCCCGGGGGTGCGTATATAGCCTTCACATTATCAAGCAGCTGGAGATTGTAGAAATAATCGAGATACACATTATTTCCGATCTCAATGCCGACGTTGAAGCCAGAAATAAACAAGTCTTTGTAGCTCTGCCTGATATCGCCGGTAGCAAGCAATAACCCAATAGCTGTATTACTTCCCCCAAAACCCGGCCCAAACAGAGTGATTCCCCGGATACCACTTCCAGCTCCGCCCCACGTAGCCATCGTAATTGCCGTTCCCGAAGTCGGCGTGTAATAGAGTTCTGTCGTGCCTTCCGAGGACGGATAACCCTTGTAGGTGCCGGTGTCTCCCGCGTCGCCTTCGAGGACAACAGGTTTGTCGAGAGTCGAGAAACTAATTGGCGTCGTGTATGGGTAGATTCCAGCCGACACCTTTATCTTGCATCCGCTCGCTGGACATGCTGCGTACGCCTGATTGATCTTGTCGCCAATGTCGTGATTACCTGTTCCGGGAAATTGATCTGCATAGAAGACGTTGTCGAGGTTCCGCACCTGGAGGTTTGCCATCGCCACTACATCCTTGGTGTCAGTCGGCGTGGAGTTCACCACGATCGGCGAGTTCTTAATGTCGGCGCTACGGTCAAACTCCGCAATTGTTCCAATCTTTCCTCCTGGTGTGGTGACTGTCTGCGATGAAGGAGAAGGACCACTAAGCATACCCAGGGCCGCCGCAGTCCCTGGAGCTACAAGGACATTGGTGGAGTTGCCGCCGTTTGCCTGCAGGAACGCCGACGCAGGTAATCCACCAAGAGTGTCCGCGTCTGCTGCCTTCAAGGCATAGGGCACACTCGCCAGCAGTACTCTCGGCTGTTCTTCCTCGCCCGGTAACAGTGCCGTTACTCCCAGCCATCGCGGCTGCCCAGAAGCAAAAAGTTCCGACGGGATTCCTGTGCTCGTGCTTTCGCCGAGAAAGGCGGTGTAACGACCCTGTGAGAACTGGACGTTTTGCGTCTCCTGCCAGAGCGGTACCCCTCCCGTCTGCTCGCTATAGATGGCGAAGGTGAGGCCGACCGTATTGGTTAGCAAGTTTCCCGAGGCATCTTTCAGCACACCGCTGAATTTCACTAGGCGCGGTACGCCGGGGGCGACACTGGCTTGAGTCGGGGCCTGCTGAGTTTGCCCAGAGACGAAGACGGAAATCATTACAGAGAAAAGAGTTAGCAAGAGTTGCAGAGGCACACAAAAACGCTTTTGCATTAACGGGGCTCCAAGATTTGTCTTCTAAAGAAAGGCATTATCTCACAATCCCGCAGCGCGGATGCCGGCTGTGAGCACAAAATCACGAGTGCGGAACCATTTGGGAAAATCTTTGATCGCCGCTCGTTCGCTGAATCAGGCAAATGATTTCGCAACTAAATTTCTACCCTGGGGTTAGGATGGTCGTTAACAATTCCGCGCCCGCTTCGTCTCGGTGCGGCCTGGGCCCTGGCGGTTAGATCCTTTTCAGGAGCACGCGCCATGAAGGTTTCGAGGCTCTTGGTCGCTTTCGTCATCCGTATAGCCGCTGTTCTGTCCTTGCTGGGTGGTGTCGCGTCGCCGCTCGCGCACGGCCAAGTCAGCTTCTACCGGACGCCAACTTACACCGGGACTGCGGCGGTAATCGGGGATTTCAATCTGGACGGTAAACTGGACATCATCAACTCGGCCGGAACGGTTTTGTTGGGAAAGGGTGACGGCACTTTTACTACCGGCACCACCCTTAGCAATGCTCCATCTTTCGTTGCCGATTTCAATGGCGATGGCAAGCTAGACGTACTTGCCTTTACCGCCAGCAATCATCTCCTCGTCTACCTTGGTAATGGCGACGGCACGTTCCAGGCCCCGCAGGACACATATGCCGCAGTTCCACTCTATGGCATGGCAGTTGCGGACCTGGTTACCGGTGTCAACGAAGCGGATGTCCTGGTGCCTAATCCGACTGGGGGCGTACTGGTTTACCTGGGCAAGGGTGATGGCACCTTCGCTGCGCCCGTAAACTATCCGTCGCCCAGCACTACTGGCTCGCTCTTTGTGGGAGATTTTAACGGCGACGGTAAGGCTGATGTTCTCGCAAACGGAGGCGGGGGCGTGTTTGTTCTGCTGGGCAACGGCGACGGTACCTTCCAAGCCGCGAAGATCACGACTTATTCGGGCGACGGGGCCGTCCAGGCAATCGGAGACTTGAATGGTGACCAGAAGCTCGATCTCCTGCTCGAGATGTTCTCTATCAACCCCACGGAAATAGCTGTGATGTTCGGCAACGGCAATGGTACATTCCAAGCGCCAAGCAACCAGTTCCCTCCAATCCTTTCGAACAACCCCACTCTGGCCGATATCAATGGCGACGGCAAGTTAGATTTACTGGTTCAGGGCTCGCCCGAAGAAGGCTCTCCCTTCCTGCAGGTTTACCTGGGCAACGGCGATGGCACATTTGCCTTAGGACAGGCCTACTCTTACAACTCGGTAGACCTGCTTTCAAACAACATCTTGGTGGGGGACTTCAACGGCGACCAAAAACTAGACATAACCGCTGCCCAGTCGATACTGTTTGGCAACGGAGATGGCACATTTCAAGCCTCGCCAGCCGTCTTGCCGCCCGGCGGCGATTTTGCCGCGGTGAGCGGTGATTTCAACGGAGATGGCAAGTCTGACATGGCGGTTACATCGAGCGACGGGAGCCTCTACATCTATCTAGCGGACGCTACGGGATCGCTTTCCTTGGCCCATACTTACGCCATTTCTGCTAACAACGGAGGCTTGCAGACCGGAGATTTCAATGGAGACAGCAAGCTCGACCTTATTGCGAGTGTTAATTCAGGGGGAATGAGCGTTGTGGCAGTGCTCTTGGGTGACGGTGACGGCAGTTTTGGTTCGCCTATAGAGTCCACTTCTTGCCCGGCAGCAGGCATCGGTATCGGCGCAATCGCGGACCTGAACGGCGATAACAAATCTGATCTTGCCTTTCCAAACGGCGAGTCGCTTTCAATCTGCTTAGGAAACGGAGACGGAACTTTTGCCCCGGCTGTGAACTATTTCTTCGGCTCCAATCCAAGTTCGGTCGTCGTGGCTGACTTCAATAACGATGGCAAGCTGGACGCAGTCGTCGGCGGCGATGCCGGAGTTGCTCTCTTTTTGGGTAACGGTGACGGCACTTTCCAGGGAGCAAATTATCTGCTCACTACGAATTCCGTCGTGGGCCCCGCAGCTGACTTCAACCGCGACGGGAATGTGGACCTGATTATCAACGGCGCAGTTTACCTGGGCAATGGCAAGGGAGGGTTTCAACCGCTGTCTCAACCGACAACGGGATTAGGCGGCACGGTTGTCGACCTTAACGGTGACGGCTACCTGGATTTGTATAACGACGACTACTTCGTCAATGACATTCCGGAAACAGTCGTATTCTTAGGGAATGGAGATGGAACGTTTTAGGCTCCCATCGTGCTCGAAACTGGAGCCAAATATGGCGCTTCTCCAGGCGTGGGGCTAACGGGAGATTTCAATGGAGACGGTCGGCCTGACTTGGCAGCCAGTTGGGGAGCAGTTGGATCACAGGTAGGCTTTCAGATCCTACTGAACACGACTCCGCCCGCGCCCGGCGTGAATGTCGCCCCCACGACCGTGGCCTTCCCGTCGCAAGTGGCCGGGAGGAGCAGCTCTCCTGTCGGCGTGATGTTGAGCAATACCGGCAAAGGTGTTCTTACCGTGTTAGGGGTCGAGGTTACCGGAACTAGCGCCAGCGAATTCAGCCAGACCAACAACTGCGTCCGCATTCAGCCGGGCGCCAACTGCACGATCAAAGTTGTGTTCGCTCCAACTGCGGGCGGCAACGCAACGGCGAGTCTAAGCGTGACCGACAACGCCGTGGGCAGTCCGCAAAACGTCGGCTTGTCCGGCACGGCGACGGCGGCGGCCGATTTCGCCATCGGCCCGGCCTCGGGATCTTCGAATTCTGCGACCGTTGTCCCAGGACAAGCCGCATCCTTCAATCTGACAGTTTCACCCGCCGGATCATTCAGTGGAGCGGTGAGTCTGAGTTGCGCGATCACGCCCGCAGTCACGCCTGCGCCGGTCTGCGCCGTGCCCGCCTCAGTCAACGTGACCCAGGGCGCGGCTGCGCCAGTGACTGTGAAGGTATCGACGACCGCCGCCGGAACCGCTGGATCGATTTCGTCCGCTAACTTCCCGACCGGAGTGATGCCCGTCAGTTGGACGATGGTTCTGCTGGCCTCCGGCTTGCCGTTTGCCGGCTATCGGCGACGGATTCGCATTCTTGGCATTCCGGTGATCGCCGTTGCGTTTCTCGCGATGCCGGGATGCGGAGGCGGAGGTTCGTCGTCCTCAACCACAACGCCGGGAACTCCTGCCGGGACATACACGGCCATGGTCACCGCCAAGTCGGGAAGCCTCAGCCACAACACCGCCCTCACCGTGATCGTGCAGTGAGAGTGCAAATCGGCGGAGTTCGGGTGCGAATCGCAGCGACGAATCTAACCCGTGCTAATTGCGGCAAGCGATTCAGCAAGTAAATGTCCAACCGGGGTTATGATCGCCGTTAATACTGAGATCTTGGTTGGCCGGGGTGCGGAGGTTCGCATCTTTCGGGAGTTCATTACTATGAGGACAAGGCTGCGTACGACGCTTGGTTGGCGAATTTCTCAGGTTTACGCGGCGAGCAAAAGGCACTGTGGGTCAATCGCCACTGCACCCGTCCTAATTTTGCTGGCATTAACCCTTCTCGGATGCGGCGGTAGTACTTCGGAGAATTCAACCCCTCCGCCTCCGCCACTCCCACCCTCCGAATTTCTTTATGCCACCGCCCAAAATGCGATCCTCGGATTTACCGTTGATCCCGTTACGGGGGCTCTGAGCAATCCTACAAACACCCCGGGTCCGAGCTACATGTACAACGGCACCGTCACTCCGAGCTACGGCATCGTGGGTCTCCCAAAACAGGGAGTCTTATACGTCTCCGACCCCCAAAATAATCAGGTCGTCGGGTTTGCCGTAAACAATAATACTGGCGCCTTGACTATACTTTCAGGTTCTCCATTCGCGCTTCCCTCGAGTGGTCCCCTCAGCCGTCCTTGGGGCATGGCTGTGGACCCTAAAGGCGAGTTTCTTTACGTTTCCAATTCTACCCCTGCACTCAACGGCCCCAGCGGAGGGACAGATGTTCTCGCCATTGACAGTACATCGAGAAAGTTAACGGTTGTTCCGGGTTCACCGTTTCAGGATGCTGACGTCGGCTTCGTCACAATCGACCCCTCGGGCGAGTTCCTTTTCTCAGTGTCCAATCTCGGTATCGTGGCAGACACCGTCGATCCTAATACTGGGATTCCAACTCCAGTGGCGGGATCGCCGTTCCAGCTTCCATTCGGAATGTCTTGTGCGCTTTACCCGTGTAACCCAGTTTCTCTTGTCGAGGACTCGACCGGCGGACACATCTTTGTTGTGGCATACGACGGGTTTCAATGCTTTCAAACCGTTTTGTCCTTCTCAATAGACGCCGCAAGTGGCGCTCTCAATCTGGTTGGTTCCGCACTCCAATTTGGAGAAAACTGCCAGCCTCCCCCCTTCGCCATCACCACGTCTGGAAGTTTCGTCTATGTGAGTGACAATCCGGGAGTGGATGACCCTGGCGGAGTTCACGCACTTAGCTTTGCGCCTGCGACTGGTGCGCTGACGGAAGTGAGTGGCTCGCCATTTCCGCCAGGAACAAACTACGGCGGTTTAGTTGCTACCGCAGACGGTAAGTTTCTCTATCAGGCATCAGCTAGCACGAATATGATCAACGTTTTCGCGATTGACCCGACCACGGGGGCGCTAAGCCCGGTCGGCAGTCCGGTACCGGCTGGGACCGGACCCTTGATCTTGGCAGTCTATAAACCGTAATAAAGCCAACCCTACGCACTCCGAGAATTTCGCAAACAGGTTTCGACTCGGGGTTATGATCCTTGTTATGTCGCCGCGCCCACATCCTTATGCCCCGACCGCTTGCTCCCAAGCAAACTGACCCGCCTTGAGGCTGCCCTTTGAAGCAGTCAGTAGGCGGCTCTGCTTGCGGAAGAATCCACAGTGTGCTGATTCGGAAGTTTTTTTATTTCTGCCACGACACCCCTGGGTAGAGACTGGGTATGCGATACGCGCGATACGCGTTGCTTCCTTTTATAGTCATCTGCCAAACGACGGCTGGATTCGCGGTCTGGGTGACCTCCGTGACCAGCGAAGCCGTCGGGTTTTGTGGGTACGGCTGGGACATGTCGAACTCAACGTTGCCGTTTGCGAGCTGGTTGATGCTTCCACCCCAAAACGTATAGAGATCGGGTAAGAATTCCCAATCCAAGCTGGCGATCTTCTTGTCCTCGTCAATCTGGAAGATGGTCGCGCGGCTGTAACATGCCTCATTACCCTCCGTGCCACACACGTTTCCATCTTCATCCAGAACTCGCTCGTTCCCGTCATCGAAAACGGCCAGTGTCATTTGAGAACCATTAATAGTGATTGGGGAAGGAAAATGCTGGGCATAGAACCATTGTCTCGGATCGCCTCCTGAAAGAGCGAAATCACCCGCTTCTCCGAGGCGCCACAAGATGTTTCCCGAGCCCGAACCGTTCTCGTAGTCGATCTTGAGGATCCAGCTCTGGTTGCGCATTGAAAGGAGAAGGTTGCCATCGTTCGGGGTGTACACCAAAGCATTGCTGTGAGTCCAGTCTGGTAAGCCCATGAGATGGCGGTTAATGTCCAAGTGATCGAACGACAACCAGGCCCAGACCACATTGCCATTAGTGTCGATGTCCACCAAAACGTCGCCCGCAACGCTGATGGTTCCGGGGTAGCCTGGTAGGTCCGTAAAAGGCTGAAGGGTGTTGGCGATCGCAACCCAATGTCCGTTCGGCAGGACGATGACGTCATGGTGGATAGACGAAATGCTGAACGGATAGCCCGCAGCCTGAAGCCCCTGATTGATCTGCGCTACTGTGATCTCACGGATTGTGTTGCCTGCCAAATCAATTTCCCGCACCAGCGTGACCAATCCCAGAAGAAAATGTCCGTTCGTCATAGGCCTGATCGGGAACGCATAGTTTCCTGCGCCAACGTCGTAGTACCAAATGACATTGCCCTCCAGATCGGTGACGAAGGTATCCAACCAATGGGCGCTTGGACCTTGGGGCGTTATGTCGACCAACTCCACCCCGCCCGATGGCTTGAGGCTCGGACTGGGGTGGGTCACACTAATGGATGGAACAATCAAGGGATCGGGAGGTTGATGAGGCAGTGCACCCGTCGTAAAGGTTTGATCCTGATCCACCCAGGATCCGAGGTACCAGTCGACGTGCGCACGCATGTGGTAAGTCGTGTTGGCCTTCATGCCCGCAACTAGAACGGTGGCGTTATTGTTGTAGCGGCCGGTTGTTGCGACCTGCGAAGTCTGCCTGCCATAGGATGTGTCTGTGCCGAACTCGACCCAGACGTTTGCAGGACCAAAAACACTCACCTGATACTGAGCTACCAGAGGGTTCGCAGATGCGGTGATCGCGGTCTCAGGATTACCGGGAGTACTCGAACCGCCGCAGCCTAAGAAACAAAGCGTTGATAAAATGCTCGACCCCAGGGCCAGAGACCTCAATCCTCTAATATTCATATGTCCCGCTCCGCGTTGAGTTGACGATTTTGCACCACACTAAGAAACGCCTCATAATACATGAATCGATATCGATGTTGTTGAGCTCGAAACGTGAGTCTGCAGTCTTCCTTGGGAACGTCCAATATGCGCAAGGCGGGATGTCACGCAATTGTCAAAAGATTGCGACTTTGCGCGCTTCCGGCAAAGGGGAAGTACGTCCATTGCGTCGCAGCATACCGAGACACCAGGGCCGGGGGCAATCTACAGGTATTCGAAACCAGTCCTGTTGTATCAAGGCAACGTTCCTACTGCACAGGCATCTTAGTGTCCGCGTTTCCGGGGAAACGTAGGTCTATGACTGCCGGGAAGAACAGGTTGGTCTGAATGATGTGGGCCAGAACGTAATTCAAACTCCACCGAAGCCGGGTTTTGCTTTGCCGCCGGGGAGGCCGGACATGTCAAATGCCGTGCCGGTGGCGGATTGTGGGTCGCTGCTGAGAATTTGCTGAGTCTCGAAAAAGCTTGACAAAACATTCCGGCTGGTTAGAATACAGTATCGGATCTTCCGATCGCTCCGCGGTCGGTAGAGGTTTTCCTCGGTTAAATGTAACCTCGGTCGTCCCCAGGCCTCGCAATTCTGCAAGATATGATTTTGCAAGTGAACCCGACGTAAATTCCCAGGAGGTTGTTAATGACGTCCCGTCTTCGTGTGTTTTCTTCTGTCTGCCTACTCGCAGTTCTTGTTAGCGTCCAGGTAATGGCGCAGTCCCCCAGAGCCTCTATCGCCGGGCACAGGGCTACAGCATCCAAGGCGACTGTTGGCTTGTCTAAGTTCACGCCATCGTCGGCGCTAAGCTTTGTCGCCGGCGGGCCGTATCTCTCGGGTGCGGATGGCGCTAATGCGGTAGCTATAGCGGATGTGAATGGAGATGGCAAACCTGACATGGTGGTCGCGAACTGGTGTGCGTATAGCAGCTGCACATCCCCTGGCACTAACGTAGGAGTGCTGTTGGGAATGGGCGATGGAACCTTCCAGCCGGCGGTGGAATACGAATCGGGCGGGCTTTACGCGGACTCGGTGGCAATAGCGCAGCTGAGGGGGCCTGGCCAGCCGCTTGACATAATCGTAGCGAACTGCGGCTCTTCCTCCCAAGTCAACTGCGTCGATACCAGTGGCAGTGGCGACGTATCAGTACTGTTAGGCAACGGCGACGGAACCTTCAAGACGGCGGCTCGTTATTCCTTGGGTGCATCTGGCGCCACGTCGGTGGCGGTAGCGGACGTAAACGGGGACGGCAAGCTGGATCTGGTCGTGGCTACCGGCTCGAGCACAGCTGGCTCGGTGGGCGTGCTGTTGGGCGTCGGCGATGGAACCTTCGGAGCGGAGGCGACCTACAGTTCGGGCGGCCTTAGCCCCCTGGCGCTGGCAGTAGCAGATCTTAACGGGGATGGCAAGCCTGACGTCGTGGTGTCGAACCAGTGGGCCGATGACACTGACACCAACAGCAATGTGAGCGTGCTGTTGAACGACGGTACCGGAAAGTTCCCGACTGCGATGTCCAACCTGACGGGCGGATTTTACCCCGACTCGATTGCAATAGCGGATGTGAACAGGGACGGCAAGCCCGACCTCGTTGTGGCGAATAGCAGTGTCGGCAGCGACGGCGGTCTGGGTAATGTAGGAGTGTTATTGGGCAACGGCGACGGTACCTTTAAGGCGGTGATGGCTTACAACTCGGGCGGGTATGGTGCCGCCGCCGTAGCGGTGGCAGACGTGAGCGGCGATGGCAAGCTTGACGTAGTGGTAGCGAATTGCTCCGGCAGCAGCAGTGACTGCAGTGGTTCGGCCGGCAACGTGGGAGTTCTGGTGGGCAATGGCGACGGAACCTTCCTGGCGGCGGTCACTTACACCTCGGGATCAAACTACCCCTTTGCAGTGGCGGTGGCGGATGTCAACGGGGATGGCAGGCCCGACATCGTAGCAGCTAACTGCTCCAGCGCTAATTGTGGCCAAGGGGCTGGGTACGCGGGCGTGCTCATCAATCAATCCACCCCATGGTTGGTTTACGCATCTCTTGCCCAACAAGTCGACTATTTTGGCGAAGGGGCGTCCGACTTCGCCATATTCCGGCCTAGCACCGGCACCTTCGTCAGCGAGGATTACGCGGCCAAGAACACCCTGATCCAACCGTTCGGCGAGAATGGTGATATCCCGGTCATCGGCGATTACGATGGCGATGGCAAGACCGACGTCGTCGTATTTCGGCCTTCGAACGGGACCTGGTTCGTCATTCCGAGCAGCACCCATAAAGCGTACGCAGTGAAGTTTGGACTACAGGGTGACGTGCCGGTAGAGGGCGATTACGACGGCGATGGCAGGACCGACGTCGCGGTTTGGCGACCTTCGAACGGGACCTGGTACATCACTCCAAGCAACGGCAGCAAAGCGTACGGAGTGCAGTTTGGAGCACAGGGTGACATCCCAGTACCCGGCGATTACGACGGCGACGGCAAGACTGACATCGCCGTGTGGCGGCCTTCGAACCAGATCTGGTACATCCTGCTAAGCAGTACCGGCAAACTCGCCCAGTACAGGTGGGGATTGTCCACCGACAAACCTGTTCCCGCTGATTATGACGGTGACGGCAAGACTGACATCGCCACATGGCGGCCAGGTACGACGGCGATCTGGTTCATCGTTCCGAGCAGCACCAAGGTAGCTTATCAGGTATCGTTTGGAACAACTGGAGATGTGCCTGTGCCCAGGGACTACGACGGCGATCTCAAAGCAGACGTTGCGGTGTGGCGTCCGTCAGATCAAACCTGGTTTGTGATACAGAGCAGCAACAACCAGGTAACCCAGCACAAATTTGGCTTGTCGACTGATATTCCGTTGAACAAGCCGGTGGGGCAGTAGAAGCGTCGAATCAAATCCATGTCGGGCGCTAGCGCGCAAGGCGATGGAGATAGATGAGAGCGCTACCAGGCCGGGGTCGTACAGCAACACTTACGACTTCGGCGTAAAGTAACGGACGGGGTAGGCAAGGACGGCTTCCAAGTGAGCGCCGGCCTGGATGCCTACCCCGACTTCAACTACCATTGTTCCAGCCGGCCCGTCCCGCAGAAGATTCGTCGTCCCTCTCTCGACGCAACTAGTTTCCTTTTTTTCTACCACCTGAAACTTTTCACCTTGACATGGGTTCTCTGGGAGGCGGAGCATGCGATGGGCGAATCTCCATCGGCGCGCGCCCGCGCAATAACTTTTCGAGCCGGATTCTATCAGCCATCTAGGAGGGCCTTGTGAAGCCCGTCCACTTCGTCTGCGTTTGCTTGATGCTCGCTGGCACGATCGTGCTGGCGCAGTTTGGTTCTAAACCTCCAGCCAATCCATTGAACGGGCTGCCTTTTGCCCAGCAACCGCAGCCGGGGTCGCCCGCGAGTCTTTTCCGCGCGCCGCAAGCGGCGCCGTTCGCGCAACCTGAGCGCGGACCCTCGCGACGCCGGCACGTAAAACCTCAAGTGCAGAACGGCCCCGAACAAGTGCTGTACGCATTTCAGGGCGGAAACGACGGGGACTACCCGAGCGGCGGCCTGATCTTCGATTCCTCCGGAAACCTCTATGGCACAACACAGGAGGGAGGCGGAAGCACGGCCTGCGCTAGCGATAGTGACCCCTGTGGCACGGTCTTCGAGCTGAGCCCCAGCTCCGGAGGCTGGACGGAGACCATCCTCCATACTTTCCAGGGCGGCAGTGATGGCTCGGCGCCCTCCTCTGGATTGATTTTTGATCATGCCGGAAATCTCTATGGCACGGCATCGGGGGGTGGGGGGACGGGGTGCGGTGGCGCAGGCTGTGGCACAGTCTTCGAGCTCAGTCCCAATGGAAGCGGGGGATGGACGGAGACCATCCTTTACAGCTTCCTCGGTAGCCCCGACGGGGACGGGCCGCAGGGCTTAATTTTCGATAGCTCCGGAAATCTATATGGCGCAACCGCGTACGGAGGGCAGTATGGATGCGGGCCCGACGACGAAAATTATTGTGGCACGGTCTTTGAGCTAGGCCCGAACGGAAGCGGGGGGTGGAAGGAGACCATTATTTATAGCTTTCCCTCGGGCGGCAGCGACGGTGATTTCCCGAACGGGGGTCTCATTTTTGATCAATCCGGAAATCTGTACGGCACAACTGAAGGAGGAGGCCTGGGCAGCTGCACCTCCAGGCTTGGCTGTGGCACGGCCTTCGAGCTCAGCCCCAACGGGAGCGGAGATTGGACGGAAACTCTTCTCTACAGTTTTGGTACCGACAACAGCGATGGCTGGGAACCGGAAGCCGGACTGATTTTTGATCAGTCAGGAAATCTGTATGGCACAACCGGCGAGGGTGGGAGCGAGAACTGTAATTACGCAGGCTGTGGCACAGTCTTTGAGCTCAGCCCCAGCGGAAGCGGGGGATGGACCGAGACCACCCTCTACGGTTTCAAGGGCGACAGCGACGGTGCTTTCCCGAACGGCGGTCTCATTTTTGATCGATCCGGAAATCTGTATGGCACAACCGCCGACGGCGGAGACACTGCGTGCAACTCTGGCTTCGGCTGTGGCACGGCCTTCGAACTCAGCCCCAACGTGACCTGCCCCCAGACTCCGTTCGCGGCAAATAGCGAGACATCGGGAAGATCACGCACGCCGTCGGTCGGATTGCCGATGACGGATTGCCAGCCAGGTTTGGCATATCCCTTACATGTTCAACCGACTACTCCAGCCACGCTAGGCGCTCCCGTCGCGCAGGCGCTCGGTCCGGCGGAACCGCCAACCACTAGGAAGTTGCTCCCAGAAGCGGAGTTGCAAAAGCCGGCGGTGCCATACGTGGTCGCGTATCCCGAGTATTTGGCAATTAACAGGCTGGCACACGAGTCGTTCCATGGAATTTCCGGAACGTACGAAAGGGCAGAACCGTACGTCGGCCCGTTGGTCGCGCTCCAATAAATGCCGTTGGTTCTGGCGTAGGTGTCACCGAAATCGGTGCCCCCGACCGACACGTTGTAGACAGTGGAACCTAACCCGTTGACGTTGATACGCGTGAGTCGTGTAAGAGTCACCACCGTCAGACAGAGCTGCCGCCGAATCTCCCGACGAAACGAAAAGGGAGATGCCCGCCGTCACTGCCTGCTGATACAGAGAGTCGACAAAAGCATTACCTGCTGCGCCCAACTCCGTTTCCGGACCGCCATAGCTGATGCTGATGATAGCCGGTGCGGTGCCGTCGTTTAGAAGGTTCTGTAAAGCAATGAAACCGCCAAAACTGCTCGCGGTGTTCGCGCAAGATATCATCAGGATGGCGGCATTCGGCGCTGCCGCACTGGACCATTCGGCGTCGAGGATCGCTTCGCCATCGTCGCCTGTCGGGCCAGGATCGATGCAGTTATTGGCGCCGTGTGGCGGGGCGGGATGAATCTCGGTGAAGGAACCCCCGCTATACCCAGAGAGACCTAAGACGCTGCGAAACGTGGACCAGTCTGCAGGGTTGTGGACATTGCTGTCTTCAACCAAAGCAATCGTCTGGCCCTGGCCCGAAACAGCAGCCTCAAAGAGCGGATTAAGATTGTAGATGGTGGCCAGATCGGCTGGCGCAACGTAGTAGTTTCCGCCAGAGGTCAGATAGTTACGTGGCTCGTGCATGGGCTGTGGCATGAAGTCGCAGTGAGACTACTCCGACGACCGCGGGCGCGAGCGCGGCTGGGATCTGCGGGTCAGTCATGTTCGCGATATGTTCCTTATCGCCTACTTTGAGCCGATGGATCTCTGTGTGAAATGCTTGGCGTACCTGACCCGCGGTGCCCGAGAAATCGATCAGGAATTGGTTCGGATACACAGTATTAACGCTAAAGCCGTGCAACCTGAGCCAACGCGTTATGGTGTGAATATCGTTCTGCGCCAGACCGTACCTCTCTCCCAACTGCTGCGCCGTTAGCCAATGGTGAAAGTACGGCGACATGGGATCGTGCAGTCGATCGATCAAATCCGTCAACGCTTGCTCCTGCACGCGTGAGCGCCGCAGCAGGAGAATCATGTGCTCCAGAGGAAGGTTATCGGCAAGCCGGCCTTGATCGTTGGTCGCATTCGCCTCGGGACGGGTGTTGCCAGGCAATGTGACCAATTCGGTTTCGTCAACTGTTCCGGTAATGAGAATCGGAACTGGTGGGACGGCCCCGGGCCACTTGGTTTCGGGGCGGGTCTGAGCAACTATCATGCCCGCCCCGGACGTGAGGAAGACGAAAAACAACCACGAACTGATCACGCGAAGAGTTAACATGATTCGTTCCCTATGGTGGGCGCCGTGAGAATCGTCAATAAGCTTAGAGCACGTTTAACAAACCTTGATTAGAGTATCGAGATTAGAGCACCGACTATCACGAATACAACTGGTTACAGCTGTTATACAAGCCTTGTTCGTCAGTGGCAACGTAAAATCCGGAGGTCATGACCGGTACTTGGATTCACAAGAACGCATTTCTCACCTGTGATGCAGGTCGGCGTGGCACGCGGTGCAAACGGTGATTAGATTTTCTTCGCGATCGTGTCCGGACTGGCTGCGGGACTCTTTGTGGTGGACCTCGAGACTCGACCTGGTGCCGCACAACTGACATCTCCAGCCATCCCGCCGTAGTACTTCGTTGCGGAGCTGTTCGTACAACTCGGAATCAAGCCGCAGGCGAGGCTGCTTCGGTCGGACCTGATTCACGACGCTTTCTCGGTCACGTGGTGCAGAAACGTTTGCTGTTCTTCACGGGGGAGGAACTTGAAGAACCGTAATGCCGACTGCAAGAGAACCTCGGGATTTTCATTCTCCAGATTCGTTCCAGCCAGGAAGTCGGCACAAATCATCTCCAGGCAGTACCCCCGGGATTTGTCGCTCCCCAACATCAGAGCCGCGGTTTCAATCGCCTGCTCAACGACCGGGATCTGGCTCTTGTACAACTTAAAATAGACCATCTCCCACGGCTCTGTTTCCTGGCCGGTTAACTCCCGCTCGACTTCCTGCTTAAATTCTTCCTTGGGCATTTCCCGGGCTTTGTGCAACCAGGTTGCACAGTCGAAGTGCTGCCGGTCCCGTCTCGCAATCTTCGCCAACTCCAATCCCTTCGTCCACCCCACTTCCTTGAGCTCTTTCTTCGCCTGCGGTGGCAAGTGCTCATGGATCGACATCAAGTAATAAGCTTTTCTGCGCGATTCCGGAAATCGTCTTTCCAGGAATTCGTCGAAGGACTTCACGTTCTCCACCCGCCAATACTGTCCCGCGCGAACTTCGCACAGATAACGCCCGAGTTCCACGAACCGGGTATCGCGTTCGATTTCCTTCTGCTTTTCCCAGGCAAGAATCTCATCGATCTTAGTGAGCACGAACAGCGCTCGACGACGATTGAGCTTGGGCAGCATGGGCGGAGTCCTAGTACGTAAGCTCGTCAAGCCAACCAAGGTTCTCGGCTCCTGGCCGCCGCACCAGGGCGGCATCGACCAACTCTTGTTTTCCCAGGCAGAGTCCTAGGTACGGGCAAGTGCTGCAGGGGTTCTGTGGGAAGCGAATGCCGCTGTGTGGTAGAAACTGTGCGGACTCGATTCGCCGGATGGTGTCTTCCACCAACTGGCCGAACTCCTGGCGTTGCGCTTCGCTGATGGCGGTGTGCAGATATTGGATCTCGACCAACCGCTTGCGAACGAAGACCACTTGAGCCACTTCGGAAATTCCGGTCATCCAGGAATAGCAAACCAATTGTGGATCGAGAGCCAGCAGCCCTGCGGGCTCCTCCGAGTAGCGGCTGGAAGTGGTTTTCCATTCGAGCAGGCAGCGCGTCCCGTCCAGCTTTCCAATGGCATCAACATAGGCGACGAAATCGTTCTTGCCCGAAACTGGCCGCGTGAACTTGATCTGCAGGTTACGGCGCGGCTGACGAATGCGAATGCGGTCATCCTGGCAGAAGCGGTCCAGAAGCTGGATGCCTTGTTGCAACATGCGATCCCAGGTGTCGCCGTTCGAGTAGTGCAGGCCCTGGTTTTGACATCCGCTCCATTCGCGAAACAAGACACCGGCCGCATCTTCGCGCAGGAAATAGGCAGCGAGAGCCCGCTCAAAGGCACGCCCGAAGAGCATTGCGGCCCGAGTATCTTTCTCTTGCCAGCCATCGAGATAGCGATGGCGGTAGCGCCGTGGGCAGGTCAAATATTGGCTGACTTGCGTGTAGCTGTAAGTCATCAGGCCACCTGCGAGCCATCGAGATTGGAGGAGGGCGAGAGTTCCTCCCAGCGACCGGCGGGGGCAAAACCATCCAACCGGAGCAGGGAAGCGCCGTTGATGATGACATGGCTGATCTTCACCACGCCGGTAAGGCCAATCAGTTGCGATTCATCGACTTCATCGCGACCCAGCAGTTCGACATCGTAGCCAAAGTCGCGCAGGAACCAGTTGAACTTCCACAGGGCTTTGGGGTTGCAATAGAGGCGGCTGGAAATGACATGGTCGGAAAATCGACCGGGTTCGAGGACGGCTAAAGCCAGAATGTAATACGGCTTTTGTGCTTGTCGACGGAACCAGACTTTCTGGACCCGAACCAGAAAAAGTCCATCGGGGATTTGGTCAGCCGCGCAGCGATCCGCGGCATGGAGGCCTGCAATTTGGCGTTTCACACTGCACCTTCTTTCTGGCCGAGATAGCTGTTGAGCTGGCAGTTTAGGGCACTGCGGTCTTTCTCGGCCCAGTCGGCTAAATGGGCGACAAAAGTCTCGACTTGCTCCCGCGTGGCATCGCGCAATGCCTTAGTGCCGGTGAAATCCACAGCGTAAGCTTTGACGAGATTGGGATCGAGTTGATGCTGACGAATGATTTGGCAGAGGTGATCGCGGACTGTACGGCCACCATACCCATTACCGTTTGCAGGCTGCGAGGCCTTTTTCGGATCGCGGGACGACTCGGCTTGGCGATTAGACGAGCCGATCTCCTCGACTGAGCATACGGGCACGGCGTATGCCTTGCGCAGCGCGCGGTTCACTGCCCTGGTCTCTGCCATTCTGAGTTCCGCGCCGTGGACCAACGGATCAACGTTCGACGGATCAGCATCGCCGAGGCCAGCAAAACCTTTACAGGTTGGAGACTTATACACAGTGGCTCTGCACGCCCAGCGTGAGCTGCGCGGATCACAGAATTCGGGCGTCATATCGACGTGAATGCCGCAACACTTCTTGCGACGGGCCAACCGAAGCAGACCAGAATGCGTGACGTACCATTTGCCTTCGATCAGCAGCAGGTCACCACTTTCAATCGATATTCTGAGCTCTGCTGACCATGCCGCGAGGGCTTGCTCAAGCGCAACGCCTAAGTGCTTCCCCCATTTGGAGCGCGCGAGCCGAAGGTTTCGTCGCACTAATTGCGACGCTCTAATAGATTTCAAAGGTCTTGGCATTGTGTACCTCCTTAACCGTTTCTATTCTTCTATTTTTCTCAATACTAGAGCGCTCTAGTATCAAAAGTGTAATTATACTAGAGCGGTATGGTATGTCAAGAGCAGCTTCTTGTGTACGAGAAAGATGCCGAGTTTAGTTTGGGGTTTGCAAATTGTCGGCACATCTGGCATACCTGTGCTCAGACTTATGCCAAGCAAAAAAAAGAATCCCCACGCTGTGGCCTTGGGCCGATTGGGCGGCCTAAAGGGCGGCAAGGCTCGCACGGCCAAGCTGACAGCCGATGAAAGAAGAGCATTGGCTCGCAAAGCTGTTCTCGCGAGGTGGGCTAAGGCGAAAAAAAGGAAGGCCACGCAAAAGGAACAACCACCGAAGCCGTAACAACGAAACCGACCCAGATGGGTCAATTCACGGTTCTGTCGTCGATTTCGGCAGGCTAAAAAAATCCATAGCAGTTATCGAGTTAAGAGCTATAATGCCCCCTAGTGTCGGAATTGTGACGGCGGGACCCATCGATAGTATCCATAGACTTAGACCTGGTCAGTAGAGCGATTCAATTCCTAATTTAGAGTCGTGAGCGTGCGCAGTCGCCTGCATCAGCGTGCGGCCTGATGAACTGTGGCCGGTGCCGCTCCCGCTCGTGCTTTAGTGCTGAGGTGACAAATGAATGCAACGAGAGTCGAGAGAAGCCCCGAACAAGCCAGGCTTGATTCAGTCGGGACTTAGGCGACCCGCGATCGTCGAGCAACAACTGTGGTAACGCGCGAGCATGAGGGTTGGCAGTACAAGGGAACGAACGGTCAATAAAATCACCTGATTGGTAATCATAGTTCGGAAATTTAACGCGGCGGAATTCGCGCACGTGCGAGCTAGCACGGCGGCGATTCCGGATTGCGAATTCAGGAGAATTGACAATGACAGTCAAAAAGACCATGACAGATAAAGCGCTTGAGGCAAACCGAAAGAATGGCCCAAAAAGCAACGGACCGGACCATCCGAGCCCCGGAAATCAACACGCGCGGAAACACGGTCTGACTTCGAAGCGGCTTGTATTTCAAACCGAGGATGAGCGGCAGGAATTTGAGGCGCTTTTGGACGACCTCACAGATGAATATCAGCCTGGCGGTCGGACGGAGATTGAACTGCTCGACAAAGTTGCTGTGGCGTTCTGGAACGGGGCTAAGGAGAGCGGCCTGGAAGTGCAGGAACTTGCTCAACGGCGCAAGGGGGCGACGGCAATCTTGACCACGCTGGCCGAAAACTATGACGGCGAACAACTTCCGCTTTTTACCGGGCGGGATGGTTCGCAGTCTGCTGCCCAGTTCGGGTGGGACTGTCAGGAGTTGGTGGTTCGAACCGGCACGAGTAAGTCGCAAGAAGAAAGCGTGGGAATCCGGGAAGACCGCAGGGAAAAGATCGGGCATGTGCAAATCGAGGCCAAGCTGAACACCTCGTTGGACACGCTCCTGCGCTATCACGCGACCATAAACAACGATTTATATCGCGCCCTCAAGGAACTTCGTACCGTACAGCGCGAGAGACGTGACCGAAGCGTTGCCATGGAGCACGCAGCACCAGTCAATCGTTGTCGACCCGAGGAAAGGGGGGAATTGAATTGACTTCTACCACATCAGCAGCTACGGTGCACAAGCGCCCATCCACCCACGAACAGATAAAAAAAGAGCAAGCCTGCGAGAAATGCTTGCGCGAGGAGCGATCCTCCGCCCAGCGGCTCTTGGCAGAATGCATGGAGCGCAACGAAGTTGGGCTTCGAGCTTTGGCGGCAACGCGAGTCCAAGTGACACACCTCTTTGCACGGGTGGAGCGACTCAGCGGTCAAGTTGACGAAGCTTTCGGTGCCCAACCATTCATGCGCGATGCAGGAGGGCCGGCCAGCCCGGCGAACCGACGCAGATTCAACGCCTACGCCGACTGCCTCGAAAAGCTGTCCGGACTACTGTGGGACGCCATTGTGCTTTGGGCGCTGACCAGTGGCGTCAAGCTGGAGGATGACTGGACTCCCATGGTGGTTTACATGGACCACCAAGCCCTCAAGGCGCGAGCAAATGCGAATCGGGGTGCCGCGAAAGTTTAGCTTTGCGGTGCTGGACAGCGATCATCCTCGTATCAGCGAGGACACCCCGACGTTTGCGCGCTCTCTGGGAAGAGAATGCCGGTGGATTTTTGCGAAACAAACCCACTAAGCGCTTGCATTTCAATAACTGTGTAAGTAGGTGGTCCCGAGAATGATTAAGCACTGCGCGAAGCAGCCCGTGATTGGCTTGATGTCCCGACTTATCCGACAACTCCTAAGTATCAATCCGAATCCGCAAAGATAAACGATTGTAGGAAGAGCGATTTCCGAAATCGCCTACGATTGCACCAGGAAGGTGCCTTGATCCCCGCAAATTTTGCGAAACAAACCCACTAAATTGTTTGTTATCACTGCGTAAATAACTGGTATTTGTTGCTCGTCATCTTGCGTCTGCATCCTGGCTCCAGAAATTACTGATTTCCAACGACTTCCTGAAGGGCTGCGCCGGCGGGTGAGTGGGACCGCAGCACCGAGAGATTTTGGGACAAGTGACTCATTAGGAGTACGATGGTCCGTACTCACGAACGGGCTTAATCCTATCTACAAAAATGGAACTGAGAACCTGTCCTTGTAGGGGCAGCGGTTTCTCTTTACTCCGTGAGGAGGGAGCCATGCATCGTTCAAGCGAAGCCGGCCTATCGAACTGTCTGCACAAGATACTTCTTCTTGTTGTTCTTCTTGCCATTCTCGTGCTCGCCCCGAATGTTCTGTTGCTTGCCCAGACCGGGCCACCCAAGTATGACTTGCACACTGAAACCAAGCTCAAGGGCACGGTGGAAGAAGTTAAGTTGCCACCGAAAGCGAACGATGTTGTCCACCTGATGATGAAAAACGGCGAGGATGTGGTTGATCTGTACTTCTGCCCGAAATCGTTTATGGACGACATGGGCGTGAGCTTCAGCAAGGGGGACGAAGTGGCGTTTACCGGGTCGAAAGTAAAATACGGTGGAGTGGATCTGATCCTCGCGCGGGAGGTTGTGAAAGGTTCGGACACGCTGGTTTTGCGCGATGACAAAGGCAATCCGGTTTGGAGTTGGAAGCATTAGGTCCGCAAACCTCGTATCGAGCGCCAGGTTTTAAGTTGTGGAAGCCCGATGGATCGGCAAGGGCTACGCGAGGTGCTGCCGAACCGCCGCGCTGGCCAGGTCGTTTGCTTCCGCGTTGAGTTCGCGGCGGACGTGCGAGATGGAGAAATCGAAAGAGTGGGCCAGCTTGCGGCAGATCCAGTGCAGGGAATACAGGCGCGGACTGCGGCACGTGTATTCGCCTTTCATCTGCCGGACTACCACTTCAGAGTCGGAGTAGACGTGCAGCTTTCTGGCTTTGAGGGTCAGAGCGCATTGCAGGGCTTCGAGCAGGGCAACGTATTCGGCCACGTTATTATCCTGACGTCCGATCCATTTGGCGATTCTGATAGTGCGGCCTTCAGAGCAGTCTAGCACCACTCCAATTCCGGACGGTCCCGGATTGCCCATAGAGCCGCCGTCCACGTACGCGACTACATCTGACATTCTCACTTCTCTCCTGCAACCAACATGCGGTACGCGTCGCTTCGACGTCAAGATGATTTGTTGGTTCGCGGACATTTTAATGGTTTCGAACTATAGAGCGTCGCTGTGCATAAGGTTGTGGAAAAACAGGATATACAATTTTTCTGTTCTCTAAACTTAGGCTCTTCAATGAGCTGCGTTGTTCGTGTTTTGAGTTGTTGCGCGCGCAGTTTGCACCAACAATCGGCATTGACAATTTCGAGTGAAGTGTTTACCTTTGGCCCCGTCGACGGCTGAAAGGGTTGGTCAAAATAAACCGTGGCCAGTCCAAAGTAAGCTGGGTGATTAGTTCGCTGGGGCGACCCGGAGAACGACCAGACCCGAAAAAACCGACTGCTCTGCGAGGGGTAGTTGGGGTTTGGGACTGCGAAAGCAGTGATCGCATCAAGGGCCGTGATGGTGCATACTCCACGCAGTTCGCTCCCTCGCAGGAGCGGGCGGCTAGAGCATAACCAATATCACGGCCTTTACCTTTTGTGGTTCACTTCTTTTTAGAAAGCCCTCGCCTTTTCTTTCCACTCAAACGAAATGCTCGCGGGGAAGACTGCGGCTTTTCGTGGAACTTCCAGCTCAACGGACGCACTCCCCTAAAAATACTTGGCTTCCATCTTCGAACGCGTGACATGATTTGTTCCCACATGCGGCATTCCGAGCCTTACCCCACTTGTGCTACGCGACTACACCAAGAGGCCATTTACCAAATCCGTTAAGAAAAGTATTTTGACTGCGACGAGTTTTTTGGGCAAGAACGTTCATGAAGCATGCGTGACTTGTGGGGTTACGCGCGCTCATCCGATGGCGACGTACTTGCCTGTCCGAATCTCCGACTCGGAAACTAAAAAATGACAAACAACTCTGAGCACTCTTTTGCGGTCATTCGGTTCAACGAGAAGACCTACATTTCGGGTGGGGTCATGGCCGTCGTCAAAGGAACGGAGAGCGCGCAAAGGACTCTCAACGATTTCGAATGGTGCCAAAGCCAGGAAGACCGAGGCGCAGGCTGGCGTTACTTCCTAGAGGAGACCGATCTGCAGCCTGGAATCGACCCGGGGAAGGCAACCAGGCTTCGGCAACTGCGGCTTGATCTGCAGGAGTCTCAAGCCAAGAGCCTGTAGCAAAAGCCCCACCGTCGCGATCCATGTGCCTACTGTGTCAACCAGAAATGGAGCAGATTCCGAGTAGTATGGCAGCGGAATGGTTCCCTTGCAGAATCTGAGACACTCTAAGATTTCAATCATGCTTCCGCAGGCCGCTACGGCATGAAACAAGTGTTGCAGCGGGCGCGCTCGGGCGAGATTGCCGTGATGGATGTCCCGGTTCCCAAGCTACTGCCAGGATGTGTTCTGGTACACCTTGCAGCATCGCTGGTTTCCGCCGGCACGGAACGGGCCTCCTACGAATTTGCCAGCAAGAACCTTCTGCAAAAAGCGAAAGCCCGCCCGGACCTGGTACGCGAGGTCATCAACAAAGTCCGACGAGATGGCGTCTTCGCGGCCGTCGCCGCTGTTCGCGGCCGTCTCGATCAGCCGAACGCGCTGGGCTACAGCAGTGCTGGAACAATCATTGGCGTAGGAGAAGGCGTTACCGATTTCAAAGTGGGTGACCATGTTGCGTGCGCCGGAGCGAGTTACGCCGTGCACGCTGAGTTTGCCTGTGTTCCGCGTTTGCTGGTCGCCAGGGTTCGTCCCGACTCAGCCGTTAGCTTTGAGGATGCCGCCTTTACTACTTTGGGCGCCGTGGCTCTGCATGGCGTCCGCATGGCAGAGGCGAAGCTCGGAGATGTCGTAGCGGTCATCGGTCTTGGCCTGCTCGGTCAACTTACAGTACAGATCCTCAAAGCAGCCGGGTGCCGCGTGCTAGGAATGGATATTGCGCCTGAACGTGCCGAACTGGCGTTGCGTTCGGGCGCGGACGACGTCAGCATCTCGGGCGATAGTTTGCGCGATCTGTGCGTGAAGCACTCCAGCGGTTATGGGGCCGACGCTGTTTTGATCACGGCAGAGACAGCCAGTAGCGAACCCGTCGATGTGGCCGGAGAAGTCGCGCGCGACCGCGGTGTAATCGTAGCGGTCGGAACAGTCGGCATGGATATCCAACGCAAGCTCTACTTTGAGAAAGAGCTGGATTTTCGTGTTTCCCGCTCCTACGGGCCGGGGCGATACGATTCGGCGTATGAGCAGAAGGGCTGCGATTATCCGATCGGCTATGTGCGCTGGACCGAAACTCGAAACATGGAGGCCTTTCTCCAACTGCTGTCGGAAGACAAGATCGATGTGAAACCGCTGATTTCTCACCGTTTCCCTGTCGAACGTGCTCAGGGCGCCTATGATTTGATCACCGGAAAGGTGGGCCATCCATTCCTCGGTGTGTTGATCACATATCCCGAGCAGGCTGAAGAAACTCGCGAAGTTCAATTGCGCGGGAAGGGAAGCGCGACACTTCGTGCCAATAAGGAGTCGATAGCGATTGGGGTTCTGGGTGCGGGCGACTTTGCCATGAGCACATTGCTGCCTGCGATCAAACGCCTTCGCGGCACGGAGCTCGTTGGACTATGTGCTGCAAATGGTTCGCACGCGCGCCACGCGGCGGAGAAGTTTGGATTCCGGTACTGCGCGACAGAGGAGGAGAAAATCCTCCACGACCCACAGGTGAACACTGTTGTGATTGCTACTCGACATCACTTACATGCGAGCCAGATATTGGCGGCGCTCGAAGCCGACAAGCATGTCTTTTGCGAAAAGCCGCTTTGTCTGAACGAAATCGATCTCGCGGAAATTGTTCATGCATACGCGAGCCGGATGCGCGGTTCCCTGCTAATGATTGGCTTCAACCGCCGATTCGCTCCCATGGCAGTAAAGATGAAAGCGTTCCTCAAACCGATGCAAGAGCCGCTGGCGTTGCACTATCGCGTGAATGCCGGTTTTGTCGCGCGCGATCACTGGGTCAACGATCCTGAGCAAGGCGGCGGAAGAATTCTCGGGGAAGTCTGCCATTTTGTAGACTTCCTGACCTTTCTTGCCGGCGACCTGCCGATCGAGGTGCAGACGCGCAGCGTGAACGGTCTTGAAACGTACTCCGACGACAACGTAATTATTGCATTGCGATTTGGGAATGGATCGCAAGGCACGATCAGTTACCTTGCAAACGGTGACCGATCTTATCCCAAAGAACGAGTAGAAGTGTTCGGCGGAGGCGCTGTGGCTGTCCTGGAAGATTTTCGGCGCTTGGAACTCGTGCAGCATGGTCGCAGGCAAACATTTCGCTCGCATTTTCGTCAAGACAAAGGGCATCACGCAGAACTGGAGGCTTTTGCTGCTGCCGCATGCAGTCAAGGCGAACTTCCAATTCCGTTTGATGAGATTGTTTCGACCACTCTGGCGACTTTGCGCGCGGTAGAATCGCGCTCTTCCGGACAGCCGATCGAAGTGGACACAGCCGATTTTATAAGATCCAATTCGCCATCACGCCGCGCTGCTTCTTGACTCAAACCGAGTTCTAATCCGCCTGATCACTGTCTCCTTATTATTAGCGTTAGAGTTGATTAACGATAAGGTTAAGATCGGGTCGAAACCCGCTCCCATGGCCGATTACGAGGCCGGACGCCATCAGAGATAAGGTCAATTTCCCGGGACTAACCGGAGAGCGATTCCCCGTATCTACATTATTTGCCAGTGGTTGCCGGATAGTTGCAAGCGCTTGCGACGGTTGCAAGAATTATCAGTCTTGACCAGGCTTATCACACGAGATAGATTGCTTACAGTGTGTTACGGATTTGGTGAACTGGTTCCCCTCCTGATAGTCACCGATACCCAGTAATTCCCCCCAAGACGAACATCCCCCAGTTAAGAAATCGTAGGAGAAAAAATGATTAAGTTAACCCAGAAGTGGTGGGGTGCAGTCGCGGTGGCATTGTTGTGCTTTGCACCGTGCGCCTTTGCCAATAGCAGTCTGACCATGACCGGTGCGGGAAACAACGTCATGGACGGAGTCTATGTTGGTCCTTATTATGCGACAGTCAACGGCGTTGCGAATTCGCCAGTCATTTGCGATGACTTCGCGGATGAAAGCTATATCGGCAGCTCGTGGAATTTCACCAGCAACAACTTCTCGACTCTGGGCAGCGCCTTGTGGGGCAACCAGACCAAGAATTATGAAGCAGCAGCTTGGTTGACTCTCCAGATGCTTTCCTTGAACGGCAACTCGAACAACGGGATGCAGGTGGGATATCTTTCATTTGCCATCTGGTCGTTGTTTGATAAGGCCGCGCTCAATGGTTTGACTTCGGCTCAGTTGGCGGGCGTGAACAGTTGGCTGACTAAAGTTCCCTCGAACCTGACGCCTGGTGAATTCGCCAACTTCGTCATATTGACGCCGCAAGGCTGCGCCAATGGTCCGGGTTCTTGCCCAGGTCAGGAGTTCCTGATGATGGTGCCCGAAGGCGGAGCAGCCGCCCTGTACCTGCTCTTCGCGGGACTGTCATGCTTTGGGGCGATGCTTCTACGGCGTCGGCGACAAGCACCATCGACAAGCTCCAGCATGGCCTGAATCCGGCTGCGCGGGACAGAAGAGACCCTCCCCCTTCTATTTGTCGATCACTCATGGCTTGATTGCGGGGCTCTGTCCTGCGCCTTTGCCAATCGGTCGATCATTTCCTTTGGCAGATCCTGTAACAGCTGAAGAAAAACTCCGTTCGTCCAGCCGAAGCCAACCACATTCGCTTGATATCCTGCGCTGACCTGCACGTCTGAAGAGCGCGTCACAACATCGTACTTTTCCCGGATGGTTCCTTCTCTCTTGAAATTCTCCGCCACAGTAGAAAGAAATTCGTACGAAATTCGATTCGCGTCGTCCGTGAATCCGTAGCGGCGTAGTCCTTCCACGGCAAGTAATTGAAGAGGGGCCCATCCATACGGATAGTCCCACTGCACGCCCGATTCATTGGGGCTCGTGGCCAGCCCTCCCGGTTGTTCGAAGACTTTCACGTTTCGGGCTACTGCTTGTGCCTGCGGCGGGCTGGCGAGCCCGGCCCACAGCGGATAAAACGTGGCCAGATACTCGTAGATTGATCTGGCTTCTTTACGGATGTCGTAATCAAAAAACAGCCCCCGCTGATCGTCCCAAAGATATTTGTTGATTCGTTCCTTGCGTTGCTCTGCCCGCTGCTTCCATTGTTCGGCTTGGGCGTTCCTGTCGAGCAGACGGCTCATTTCTTCGAGGTCTTTCTCCGTTTTATAGAGGAGACTGTTCAGACAGACCGGAGCAAAGTGATGCGTGGCCGTGCCGTACGGTTCGAAGCGGAAAGAAATATCAAACCCTGATTCGCGCATGCTGCGATCTCCCTTGTAGTACTCAGCGGTCAATCGCACTGCTCCGGCATCGTCGCATCCCGGGTGGGCCCTGGTTTGGGCAGCATCGCAGACTTGCACGTTGAACTCAGGGCCAGTTGCTGTCTGGGCCGGCTGCGCGTTTTTCGCTACCACGTAAGCCCTTGCCAGTTCCGGATGAATGACAAAATAGCCGGCAACTTTGCGATGGAGTCCCGCTTCGTCCTGCGCACCTTCGGCAGCCGGCCCGCTGCCAAAATCGTAATAACGTGAAAGTCCGGTTGAGCCTGCCAAGTGGGGCTCATGAGTCCACATTTCATAGTCCTGCGCAGCGAATTCATAAGCGCGACCAAGCCAGGCTTTGTCGTCATGTCCGGCAGCTTTTTGTGCGTTGTAAACCTCCATGATCATGGAAGTCAGAAACGGTGGCTGGGAACGGGTCAGATAGTATGTGCGATTGGCGTTCAAAATCGTCCCGTAATGCTCGATTTCAAAGAAGAAGTTCTCGACCATTCCGCGCGCCAGGTCGATTCGACGATCATGCAGCAGCCCCAGAAGAATGAAATAACTGTCCCAACCATACATTTCGTTGAAACGGCCGCCGGGCACAACGTAACTATTAGGGAGGAATAGCAGCCCTTGGGGAGAGATACTTTCCACATCGGCTTGCCCCGGATGACGAATGACCATCGGCAAGTGTTCGACGCGCACTTTACACGCCTTTTCCATCTGCTTTACGGAATCCGGTTCTGGAAAGTCGGCTGGCAAATACAGCAGGGCAGCTTCGGGCAACTTTGGATCCACGACGCTGTCGCAACGTGTCATGGAGCGGGTAAGCACATCCCAGTCTGAAGTGATGTATTGCAGGATTGTGCCGAGGCCGGGTTCGGTTTGTGCCGACGCGATCCTCGGGGAGCATTCGAAAGCGAGCAGAAAAACCGAGAGGATGACGTAGGTGCAAGTGAAGCTTGATAGACGTTTTCGCAGCATAGCCGGCGAATCCTCTGGTGGTTAAGAGTACATCGCTCGTACGCCATCGAAAAGCCTGACCATTCGGGCATTTTGCAGCGGCCTTGCGGAGGCCGCCAATGGAGGGAAAATCTACCAATTTGGCAATAGCGCGACCCTAAGAATTTCCGCTCTCCAGGCCTTGTTTAAGCTACCATTGCTGGGACGATTTGATGGAACGAGACCCTAGAATCAAGCGGGACGCGGCGGGGAACGATGCAGCGGGCGTACGAACGCCCTCGGAAGGAGGTAGTTCCTCGTCTGACGCAAATCTGCCCTCCGATTCTCCAACCGTCGTGGATTATTCGCCAGATGCTCCGACGATTGTCGACCTCTCTCCGGGATCTCCAGTTCTCCCGCCGAAACAGAAAAGACGTCCGTCCATCGTGCATCCGCAACAACCCACACTGGAGCCAGGCATGGTGCTGGCGCAGAGGTACGAGATCGTCGAGATTCTGGGGCAAGGCGGCATGGGCGCGGTTTATAAGGCAACCGACCGCGAACTCAATCGCACTGTGGCGATTAAAGTAATCAGGCCCGATTTAGCTCGCGACCAAGGCATCGTGGATCGCTTCAAGCAGGAGCTGCTGCTGGCTCATCAGGTAACGCACCGGAACGTCATTCGTATTTACGACCTCAGCGAAGCGGACGGTATGAAGTTCATCACCATGGAGTACGTCGAGGGCGAAAATCTGCTAACGCTCCTCCATGAGAAAAAGAAGTTTGCACCCGAAGAAGCCGTGGAAATTATGCAGCAGGTCTGCCGGGCCCTGGAAGCGGCGCACACTGTGGGCGTCATCCATCGCGATCTGAAGCCGCAAAACATCATGCGCGATAAGACCGGGCGGATCCTGGTGATGGATTTTGGCCTGGCTCGCACACTCGAAGGCGACGGCATGACCCAGAGCGGCGCTTTGGTGGGGACGATGGAATATATGTCTCCAGAGCAGGCTCTCGGGAAGCCTCTGGACCAGCGATCTGACATTTTTGCCTTGGGATTGATCTTCTACGAGATGCTCACCGGGCAGATGCCGTTCAAGGCGGATAGCACAATTGCCAGCTTGATTCGGCGGACTCAGGAGCAGGTCGCACCATTGTCCGATCACGACGCCAGCATTCCACGGTCGGTGAGCAGTATCGTTCAGAAATGTTTAGAGCGCGACCTTCAACTGCGCTACAACACCGCGGCTGAACTTTTGGCCGACTTGGAGACCTGGCAGGGTAAGCGAGCCGGCGCTACGCTGAGCTTCGAGCCCAAGATAGGTCCGTGGGGCCGAACCATTCCGTGGCCATCCATTACTGCGGGCTTAATCGTGGTTTTGCTCGCGATTGGCGGATACCGATTCCGCGACAAACTGTTTTCGTCGCCTTCCGCACGAACCAGCGCAGCGCCAGCCATTTCCCTGGCGATCCTGCCCTTTAGAAACGCTTCCGGAGATCCGAGTTTCGACTGGTTGGGTTCGAGCCTGGCGGAGATGTTGAGCACGGATATAGGGCAGTCCTCGCAATTGCACACGGTGAGCCCCGACCGTCTGCACCAAATATTCTCTGACTTGCGCATTTCTCCCACAACCGCGCTTGATCCGACAGTAATTCACCGGGTGGCTGATTTCAGCACAGCCGACCGCGTGGTTTGGGGCCAGTACGCGAAGTTCGGTGACCAGATCCGCATTGATGCCACCATGCAAGACATCAAGAGTGGCAACACAGTTCAGCTTAAGGCGGACATTCCCAGCGAGAAGGATATTCCGAGCGCGGTCGATCACCTGGCCGATTCCATCCGCCAGAAACTGGCGCTCCCCGAGAATGTGATTAAGGAGCTGAAAGCCAGTTCCTTTCAGCCGACTTCGCAATCCGTAGATGCGCTGCGCGACTACAATCAGGGTATCGGTTTCCAGCGCGACGGGAAAAACCTGGAAGCGCAAAAACAATTCGACGCGGCGACCAAGGCAGACCCCAACTTCGCGCTGGCATTTTCCAAGCTGGCCCAGACGTACAGCAGCCAGGGCTACGACGGCGATGCCGAGCAGGCTGCAAAAAAAGCGGTCGTGTTGAGCCAAAACCTCCCTCAGGCCGAGAAGTACTTGATCGCCGCCATCCAAGCACAAATCAGCAAGAATTTTCCCCAGGCTATCAAGGCCTACGAGAACCTCGCCAAAGCCTCTCCCGACAACACGGACGTGCAGTCGGCACTGGCTGCCTTGTACGAAGAAGCCGGCGATCTAACGAAAGCCAACCAGTATAACCAGGCTATTTTGAAGTCGAACCCCAAAGACGTCACCGCGACCCTCGCGGTCGGGCGGCTCGCCATCAATAGCGGCAAGCCACAAGCCAGTCTCGATCCATTGAACCGTGCATTGACGCTTTCCGTTCAGCTCGATAACAAGGAACAAAAAGCCGCCAGCCTTCACCTCATCGGCCTCGCTTACTGGCGCATGAACAAGCCCGATGAAGCCCTTCGCAATTACCAGGAGGAATTGGCGATCTGGCGCCAGCTCGGACAGAAGGGTGGAATTGCGCTCAGCCTCAATGAGATGGCGAAGGCCCAAGATGTGTTAGGCGATAGCAAAAGTGCGCAGAGCAATTTCGAACAGGCCTTAGCGATACGGCGCGAAATCGGCGATATGCGAGGCTTGGGCGACACTTTGATCGACATGGGTAATTTCTACGATGAACGCGGCGATCATGACCAAGCTTTGAAATTCTACAAGGAGGCCTTGCAAATCCAGCGCGATCTCGGCAGCGAACGTGCGCAGGCCATCTGCCTGAACAACATCGGTGCAGTTTATTTTGAGAAGGCGCAATACGAGGACGCGCTCACCTATTACCAGCAAGCACTCCAACTGCGCGAAAAGGCGAACGTGCCACAAGACCTGGTCGAAAGCGTTCATAACCTGGCCGAGACTTCGGTCAGGATGGGCCAGTATGACCAGGCGGTCTCGCAGTACATGCGCGCCCTGGACTTGTGGCGCAGCATGAATGACACTCGTGGCGCTGCCGTTGAATCGTACACCCTGGGAACGATCTTCGATTACCAGGGGCGGTTCGGCGCAGCCATCGATCCCATGCTGGATGCTCTCAAGACTTTTCAGGAAATGAAGGACAAGACTGACTGGATGGTGCAGATCGAAGGCGGCTACGGAGAGGCGCTCACCCTTGCGGGTCGCGGTGATGAGGCCAGCCCGTACTTGAACGATGCGCTCGGCCTCTCACGCCAATTGAAGAACCAGGGATTAGAGTCGCAGGTTCTCGTTTTTCAGGGAAACGTGCCCTATTACCGCGGCGATTTCAAATCCGCAAAGGCCCTTTATGAACAGGCATTGCAGGCGGCCACCCGCAGCAAGGAACCGGAGCGGATCCTCATCGCCAAGGTGGCTCTGGCGAAGATTTCGGCTGCGGAAGAATCTCTTCCGCAGGCTATTAGCAGCTTTCATAAATTAATGCAGGAAGCTGACGATCAAGGTGTACCCAATGTCTCGGTCGAGTGTTCAATTTATATGGCCGAGGCCATGATCAGAAACCACGACAACGAGCGCGCGCGACAGGAACTCGAACGCGCTCTGCAGCGAGCAGACAAAATCGGGCTGAAGCCGCTGAGTGTCAAAGCGCATTACCTGCTTGGCAATGCCATGCGAGCCTCCGGCAACGAACTCGAAGCCCAGCAGCACTACCTCACGACCACTCAGATGCTGGACGATATGCGCAAAGAAGCGGGCAGCGATAAAATCCTGCAGCGCTCCGACTTTAAGACGATGTACGAGGAAGCCACGCGCTTAAGCCAGTCAGCCAGCCAATAAAGAAAGTTCCCTTCACAGCGTAGGAAAAGCTTCGATCTCGCCCCGGATTCGTACTTCGCACGGGCGCCAACACTCTGCTCGGCACAAAAAAGGGTGCAGGCCGCAAGCCTGCACCCTCCTCTATTCAAGAACAGTAGATCAGTCGAGGTACTGGAACACCGCCGGCGACGCAGTCAGCCCGCTGTCAAATTGCAGTACCACGCTGACCTGACAACCCTGCAGTCCTTTTATCTTCGTCGCAGTATTCCAGACGAAAGTGTACTCCCCGTGCCCAAAATTCAGGAGACCCGAATTAAACAGAGAGGGAAGTGGGGACGATGCCCCCGCGATCGCCTTACACGCACTGCTCGAAGATAACGCCGTCAAGTACGGATATACCCAAGGTGCGGTACAGCCGGTGCCGCTCGAGTTCAGGCACAACGTGAGATTCGTAACCGGCTGGCCCAAACTATTGTTGTAGTCCCAGCTGAGAGGCACCGGCAGCGGGATAAAAATCGGGTTTACCTTGGTATCCGAAACTGGAAATTCAAATCCAAAGAAAGTCGAAACCGTTTCTCCGGGAGGGACCGGTTGCGCAGTCGGATCGAAGGCGGTTACAAAACAGGAATTTCCCGTGCCGCCGCCCCTTATAGGATCGGGTTTGGTTGCCGTATACGATTCGAAGATATCGACATTGAACCCCGTCGTCGGACACTGGCCGTTATAGCCGCTCGGGTTGCCGTCATGCTCCCCCAGAAAGTGCGTACCGCCGATTCCGTTCGGCAGGCTGAGCTTGTCGACGTTAAAGTCGGCCGTGGCCGAGTAAACGAATTGGCAGCCGTCCGAGTCCGTGGCTGGGCAATCCAGTTCGAGTTCGATGCAGCCTGGGTTCCCCTCGCTGCTGAAATCAGAGTACGGAACGCAGGCCAGGTTCGAATAGTTGGCCGCGCTAAACCTCAATTGTCCGGAAGGCGGTTCCACTGGAAGCGGCCCCTCAATCCCGAAATAATCCGGGCCCCAGTTGTCTAGCGACAACGGTCCTGCTGCCACGGGCACCGCCGTGACGGTTAGGGCGTCGCCGGCAGCGCTGTTGCGCGGCGCAACTTGAAGGTCGTCTGCGACGCTGGTTTCCGTGCAGGTAATGCCCTCACTGTTGACACACGTAAATGGACCGAATGGGAATGTGGTGGTCGCGCCCGCTGTCAGCGGCTTATTCTCTCCGATCGCCGCAACCGCGCTGGGTGTGTTCTCCAAGGAAAACCACGTGGTCCCGCCGTTAGGCGCGAGAGCCGCCGTGAACAAAACTTTTCCGGTCGTGAGGTCGGGACTGGTGCCGACGAATGAGTTATTCGGACCTTCATAGCCAGTCGGGCCGTAGGAGCAACTGCCAAAATAGGTGCATGCTCCGTCGCCGTCGAATGCGAAAATGTTGCTCGTGTAGGGCGGGTTGGACGTACCCGGTGCGCTCAAAATGATTGCACCCACGGCCACCGTCGAGTTGTTTGTGATTCCGACCAACTGGTCTTCGTCGCCGTCATACGGCACTCCGGATCCGCCAAACGTAGCCACAAGATTTCCCGACGAGCCGGTTATCGTGATTGTTACGCCACAACTGGGGACTTGGGGAAACGCAGTCGAGCATACGTCGGCCATCGCCGGTGAGGCCATCAACATCAGCAGAGTGCAGAAGAGGACAACAAAAAGCGCCCTCTTGATGGAGAACATATTCACTGGCAGAAGATGTCCTTTCGTTCGTAGGTCTCTCTTTTCCTTTGTCAGGGTGAGACAAGTTGCAGTCATGGCATTCCCTCCTGGGGAGTCTGGTCTAATATTTGAAACTCGAAGCGAAAGCTGGGATACGTTCGGAAGTCTTAAGAGCTAGCGACTCTGCTTCCTTCGGGGGGAGAAAGAACTCGGCGATGTTACCCGCTTCGGGGCCAATAGTCAATGCAATTCAGGCTCTGGTCGTGGCTTTCATTTGACTTGCCGGTTCGGGAGACGTAAGATTTTTGCGCCAGTGATTGGGCAAACCATTTCGCACTACCGCATCCTCGAAAAACTCGGTGGTGGCGGGATGGGCGTGGTCTATAAAGCCGAAGACACAACCCTGCACCGCTTTGTCGCGCTGAAGTTCCTGCCAGAAGAACTTTCCCGAGATCGCCAAGCTTTGGACCGGTTCCAGCGTGAAGCCCAGGCTGCGTCCGCCCTGAACCATCCCAACATCTGTACCATCTATGAGATCGGGCAGCACGACAATCAGCCTTTTATTGCGATGGAGTTCCTCGATGGCCAGACCCTGCGACACCTGGTCATCGGACGGCCATTGGATCTCGACCAACTGCTTGAAATCGCCATCTCGGTCGCGGATGCGCTCGACAACGCTCACGGCGAAGGGATTATTCACCGCGATATCAAGCCCGCCAACATTTTTGTCACCCGGCGCGGGTTGGCGAAAGTGCTCGACTTTGGCCTGGCTAAGGTCGTTACCCGCAAAACCGCCGCAATCGAGGCCAGCGCGACTGCTTTTAGTGAAGAGCATCTCACAAGTCCCGGCAGTACGCTTGGCACGGTCGCGTATATGTCTCCGGAGCAAGCCCGCGCAAAAGAGCTGGACGCGCGCACGGATTTGTTTTCCTTTGGCGTCGTTCTTTACGAAATGGCAACCGGCACGCTTCCGTTTCGTGGCGACAGCACAGCTGCGATATTCGAATCGATACTGCGCAAGGCGCCCGTGCCTCCGGTGCGGCTCAACCCGGACCTCCCGCAGAAACTGGAAGAAATAATCAGCAAGGCGCTGGAGAAAGACCGCAACCTGCGCTATCAGCACGCTGCTGATATGCGGGCCGATCTTCAGAGGTTGAAACGGGACACGGAATCTGGAAGGACTGTATCCTTCGAGATTCCGCCTCCAGTGCCTGCACCCCCAACGTCCGCGCCAGCCAGCGTTCCAACACCGGCCATCACCCCTCCCGCGGTGGGACCGGCGAATTCTTCTGTCAGCATGGCCGCATCGTCGTTGCCCGCCCAAGTCGCGTCCGGACCGGTGAGTCAGTCAGCCACCATGGCTCCGGCGGGGAAACGCACCTGGCTGATTGCTTCTCTGGCAGCCGCTTTGATTGTTGTGATTGCAGGTTTCTGGTTCTTCCGCAGTCGAAGCGTTCACCCTGCCGGAAGTCAAGCCCACAAGTCCATCGCCGTTCTGTACTTTTCCAATCTCTCGCAAGATCAGTCTCTCAACTGGCTCGACAACGGCCTTACCGACATGCTGACCACGAACCTCGCTCAGGTAAAAGGTTTGGATGTCCTCTCCACTGAACGAGTCATGGGAGCCGTGCAGCGCGCCAGCAAAGATGGCCAATCTAAAAATGGCCAATCAATGGATCCCGCGCTAGCACAACAAGCCGCGCGCGATGCCGGTGCCGACGCTTACATCACCGGCGCATTGTTAAAAATTGGGCCGACACAACTTCGTCTCGACGTGCGCGCCCAGGACACCAGCAGCGGACAGATTCTGTTCTCGGACAAGCTGGAAGGTCAGGACGTTCAAAGCATCTTCGGTATGGTGGACCGGCTCACCGCCAGCATCGCCGACAGCTTTCTGCCCGCATCCGACGTGCCGCAAAAAGCTCCCGAGATCGAGCAGTCTTCGACGTCCAACGTCGAGGCCTACCGGCATTACCAACTCGGTGTTGACTACGCCCGTCGCTATCTTGGAACCGACGCCATCCGCGAATTGGAGGAGGCGGTCCGTTTGGACCCGCAGTTTGCTCTGGCAATGCTCCGTCTCGCTGACCAGTACCGCCTTCAGGGCGACCTGCGCCGCGGCAACGAAATTCAGCTTAAGATCGAGCAACTCCAGTCGCGCCTGCCTCGATACGACCAACTGATGCTGCAGGCAGTGAAAGCCAGCCGTTCTCAGGACCCGGAGGCTGAGTTAGCAGCCCGTCAGCAATTGGTATCGGAATTCCCGCGCAGCACAATGGACCGCGGTCTTCTCGGCAATATGCTTGCCGGCGTCGGTAAGCGGGAGCAATCGCTGGAGCTATTCAAACAGGGACTCGCTCTAGATCCGAAAAGCGAAGATCTCTTGAACTTCGAATGCTACGCATTGGCCTTTGAAGGCGATTTCGATGGCGCACTCGCGGCCAACGATGCTTACATGGCGATTCGTCCTGGCGACCCTAATCCGCTGGACACGCGAGGCGACGTTCTCTATATAGCGGGCCGGGATGATGAGGCCGTGGCCGCTTACCGCAAAGTGCTTGAACTGAAGCCGGATTTCACCGATTACGGAGAGTATCTGAAGCTGGCAATCGTATACACCGATCAGAAGAAACCCGACATGGCCAACGCTGCCTTCCAGCAATTTGCCCAGCGGGCATCGCCAATTTCGCGCCTTTACGTTCCAGGTTTCGAAGCGCAGTTTAAGCAGACGGCAGGCGCCCTCGACGGCGCCCTCGCAAGTTATCGAGAGGCAGTGCTGCAACTCGGGCGCGCCAAGCAGAACCAGTCTAGCGAGAGGTTTCTAAGACCGTTCGCTGTCTTGTCTGTGATGTTAGGGGAGGGTGCATCCGCTCTCTCTTTTGTTCAGCAACAGAAGATCGACGATTACGAACTGCGACCTGCGGCGTTTCTGCAGACCATGGCGGGAAACCCGTCGGCGGCGCAGCGAAGTTTACAGCAATTCGCGTCGAGCCATCCCTGGATCGCGCCTCGGGCTATTGAAATCAATCAAGCGTACTTTGACATGAGCGCTGCTGTGCACAACGGTGACGGGCAAGCCGCGCTGAGCCGGGCCACGAGCATTCCCGATTTTCAAGATGCTTATTTGCTTTACCTCAAAGGGCGCGCCCACCTGCTGGTCAGTGACTATGCGTCCGCCGAAGCCGAGTTTCGCGGAGCCTTACGAGCCGGGCGTGCACTGGCCAACTCGAATTCTCTGGTGCAGAGATTTCCCATGATTGAAATTCTCTCCCACTACTATCTCGGCCAGCTCTACGAAAAAACGGCCAAGCATGATCAGGCGATCAACGAATACCAGGAATTTCTCTCGCATTTCCAGAATTTGCAATCTCGCCTTCCCGAGGTCGGAGAAGCTCGTGCAGCCCTCAAACGCCTGATGCAGTAAATTCGCGTGGGGACAAGTCGCTCCGGCTGTGCACCGAGCATAGCTCGGAAGGTGTCCCGCAGCAGCCGCCGGCAAACCGCTGCGTGTTCTATCCTCCGATTACTGAACCAGAGAGTCTGCTGGTTGCTTCTCCAGTCTCGTGACGCTGTCGAGAATGGTTTCAACCGCTGTTTCCTCGCCAATCGTGGAGTTGATCATGAGATGGAAGCGCTGCCGATCGGGCCATTCAACGCCGAAATATTGCTTGATGAAAGCTGCCCGGTCGCGATCGACGGTTTCAGCGAGGTGCACGGCTTCGCTCGCGCTCCTCCCATTGGCTTGCAGTCGCCGGACCTTCGCGTCAAACGGTGCATACACAAAAACGTGAAATGCATCGCGACGGCTCTGAAGATAGTAGGCGGAGCCGCGGCCCACAATTACGCACTTGCCGCCGTCGGCCGTTTCTTTCACAACTCGCTCCGTCACCTCGCGGATGCACTCGGTATCTGCCATCTTTAGCCGAGGCGCATTCAAGCTGCCTTCGAAGCTGCCACGCATGAAGGCCTTGAAGAGACGGTAGAACAAGGGATCTCTTTTCTCTTCGTGTTCTTCCACCACGCGGTTGTCGCAATCCATCCGCCGGGCAATTTCGTTGGTCAATAACTGATCCCAAAGCTTCCAGCCGAGTTGGTCGGCAAGGCGCTTCGCAATGTCGGCGCCGCCGCTGCCGTATTCCCGCTCGATCGTAAGCACGCGGATCATGGAGACGTCCTAGTCCAAAACCACACGCCCGCCACCGGGCGTATTTTTCTTCAACGCAAACGAAACCACAAACATGATCGCCGCTCCGGTTGCGAGAACCCAGTACGTGTCGATGTAGGCTAATGTGCTGGCCTGTACAAACACAGTTCGATAAACCAATCCATAGGCTTGCTTCGCGGCGTGCTCGGCGTCGACGCCCGATGCCATCAGCCGCGCGGTAGTGGCCGCAACCGCGCCGGCAAAGGTGGGGCGTCCCGCCGTGACATGCGCGACCATGTAGACCTGATGGACCTGAGCCCGGCGCGCAATCAAGGTGGTGACCATCGAAGTTCCCACGCTGCTGCCGATGTTGCGCATAAAGTTGACCAGGCCAGCGACACTGCCGCTTTTCTCCAGCGGCATTCCGACGTAGGAGGTCAAATTGATGGGAACGAAGAGAAAGCCCAAGCCAAACACCTGCAGCAGGCGCAGCTTGCTGGCGCTCCAGAAGCTGATTTGAAGGTCGAGCTGTTGGGTGGAATAGTACATGCCGATGCAGAGCGTCAGCCAGCCAAACGCGACCAGATAGCGGGATTGGACCTTGGACGAGAGAAACCCCACGACCGGCATCAGAATTAACAGCAGAGCACCACCTCCGGAAAGCACCAGGCCAGCCGACTCCGCTGTGTAGCCCATCAGCGATTGCAAGAACAGAGGCATCATCACGAGGGTGGAAAACAGCATCAGCCCCAACACAAACATCATGCCGTTGGCGCCCAGGAAGTTCAAATTCTTGTACAGGCGAACGTCGATGATAGGATTTTTGTAAAACCACTCCCAGATCACCACCGACACAAGACCAACGGCCGCAAGGATAGCGAGAGTCGTGATGAACCGCGACCCGAACCAATCATCCTCCTGGCCCTTGTCGAGCATGATTTGCAAAGCACCAACACCCAGAACAAGCAGCGATACGCCGACATAATCGAATCGCGCCAGTGCGCCCTTAACGCGCTTCGCCCAAGGCGGATCTTCGATCAAACGATAAACCAGGAGGAGGGTGATAATCCCGACAGGAATATTGATAAAGAAGATCCAGCGCCAGGTGTAATTATCTGTGATCCACCCCCCTAAAGTCGGCCCGACCGTAGGGGCGACGATGACGGTGACGCCGTAGAGCGCGAACGCCAAGCCGCGTTTCTCGGGAGGAAATACGTCGGCCAGGATGGCTTGGGCCATCGGTTGAAGTCCTCCCCCGCCGGTCCCTTGCAGAATGCGAAACACAATGATCGCCCCGAGACTCGGTGCGAATCCGCACAAGAGCGAACTCACGGTGAAAATTGCCAGGCAGGTCATGAAAAACCACTTGCGGCCCATTACACTGGCAAACCATCCGCTGATCGGTAGCACCACGGCGTTCGACACGAGGTATGAAGTAAGAACCCATGTGCTCTGGTCGTTGGTCGCTCCCAGATTGCCGGCAATATATGGCAGAGCGACATTGGCGATACTGGTATCGAGCACCTCCATGAACGCGGCCAAAGCGACCACGACCGCAATCAACCAAGGGTTGTACTTGGGCCGCCACGGTTGAGAACTGGTGGGAGACGGTGCGCCTGTTTTCGGCGGCGGGTCGGCGAGAGTTTCAGCGCTGTCTGCCATACGTTCGAAAGCTTAGATGAAGATGCACCAGCGTAGGTACCGATTATCTTTTGATTGGAATTTGCAGGCAACTGGCAAAAATTGAACCTGGGGCTCGGCCGTCGGCTCCGAAATTCGTCCATCTTCAGAAATACATTTTGAGGGCGAATTGAATAACGCGCGGGCCGCGATCGGAGCTGATCTGTCCGAACAACGAATCCCCTCCAATCGTGCCGTCCTGAAGTGTCGGACTGTAAAACTGCACGTGATTGAACGCGTTGAAAAACTCCGAGCGGAATTCCAAATACCTGCTTTCCGTAAACTGGATGTCTTTCAGGATGGAAATGTCCCAGTTGTTAATTCCCGGTCCACGCAATGCATTTCTCGACAGGTTGCCATGGGTGAAGAGCGGCACTCCACCCGGCGTGAGCAGAGGGTCGGCAGGCAAGCCAATCGGCGAGCCCACAGAACAGACTAGATTCGTGGGGTTAATCAGGAAATGTCCAGTCACGGGACCGGGCAAACAGCTTCCGTTTACTCCGTTCGAACTCGGAGAGAACGTTTCCTGTTGGCGCACGTTGCTGAAAACCTGTATCGGACCAACTACATCCGGCCGATCTAGGTAATTGTTTAATTCGCCGGAATTGTTTTCTGAGAAGAAAGTAAATGGATTTCCTGATTGAAAACTCGCGATGGTGGCCACGCTCCAGCCGCCGAGCACCTTGCGCGTCAAAGAGCTTCCGTGCTTCCCCAGTGGGATCTCCCAGATGGGGCTGAAGACTAACCTTTGAGGAGCATCAAAGTCGGCTAGTCCGCGGTCCAACGCCGGGTTGGCTGGATCTGTAAAAGTGTAAGAACGGGCCCGAAAGCCGGATTGATCGTCGATGGTCTTCGATATGGTGTAAGCCACGCGAAATTGCAATCCATGGCTCAGGCGCTTATCCACGGTGAGCTGGAATTCATTGCTTGAGGAATTGCCCTCGCTCAAGTTCGTATAAATCTGCGTAGCCCCGGTCGGCAGGCCGGTAAAGGCGGGCGTTCCGCCGGCGCATGCTGCCAGAGGGCGGGCGCAATCCGGGTTTATTTCGAAAGCCGTGCTTTCCCCCGTGTTGCCCTCCTGGCCAAGGAAATAAAGATATTGCGCTTGCAGGCCATTGGGACCGGCGTAGGACGCATAGTTCAACTCCGTATCGACTACTGCCTTTCGACTGAGGCTGCCCACGTACACGGCTTCGATCATCGTGTCTCTGCTCAGCTGATATTGGAAGCCGTAATTGAAATTCTCGGCATACGGAGTGCGGAAGTGGGGATAAACCACGTACGCGAAAGGCAGCGCCGGAGAAAAGAATTTACCGTAGTTTCCTCCGGCAATGAATGGATACGGATGGGGATACAAACTCTGAAAGGGATCAGCCACATAAGAACCGTTGGGCTGAGCCGCCAGGCATCCGTCCGAATTATCCGTCGCGACTCCAAAACACGGATAGTTGTTGGCCACGTAGCCGAACGGCGGCTGGCCGCCAAATTGTTCGTTCAGCGCGCCATCCTCTATGTCATAGAAAATTCCGATGCCGCCGCGCATGACCAGCTTGGCATTACTCAACACGTCCCAAGCGAAACCGAATCGCGGTGCGAAGTTGTTTCGGTCGGGATAAATCAGCCCGCGGTTTGGCGTGCCCGGGTCTCCCGGATACAGGAAACCTCGCGGAGCATCGGGAAACACGGTTGATTGTTGTCCCGGGTACCAACCGATGATCTGGTTATGGGGATCCTGCTGCGGAGCATTGTATTCATAGCGCAGGCCGTAATTGAAGGTCAGGTTGTGGGTCACTTTCCAGGCATCCTGGCCAAAAAAGTACAGAGAATGCGTGCGAATGCCGTAGACCGCGTTGGAAAACTGATAGTAGTTGTCAAAAAAGCCGCCGACAAAGTCAGCCAGCGTGCTCCCGGTAAATGAACCGCCCTGTCCGAAGGTAAAGCTTCCGTTAGTGTAGAAGTCGTAGTTGAAGTTGTTCTGAACCCAGCGCAGGTCGCCTCCAAACTTCAGATCATGCTTGCCCTTGGTCCACGAAATCGTGTCCTGATACTGATACGTCATATCGTGAATCTTCGTTGGCCCTTGAGGGGATGGACCCAGGTTAAAGTTGCCGGTAACACTCATCAGAGGCGGCGCCGTGCCCTTAGGATCGTCGGGAGTGACGGTCAGAAATCCCAACTGCGCAGGCGAAGTCGTGGTAGTCGGGACGTAATCGTAGGTGGCGGAGCGGTTGACGGCAAAGCGCAGTTCATTGACCAGATTCGGAGAAATTGTTCGTGTCCACGTGATATTTCCTGCCTGATAACGATTTGCATCGGTGAGCCCGGAACCCACGGGCACGTCGCCGCCCGTAGAGGCGCCATTGATGATTTGGAATGGATAGCTATCCGGAGTGTCGTCGAAAATATAAACGCCCGACAGAATATCCTTCGGCGAAATGTTGTAGTCGACACGGAAGATAAACTGAGTGTCGCTGATCTTCGCCACCGGATCAGATTCAAAAAGATTGCCCGGACGGTTGGGAAATGGCAGATAGGCGTTGATGTAGTTCTTGATGACGGGGTCGACTGGCACTTGATTGTTGGAGTACGCGTTGCCGGTCGCTGGATTGTAGAGTTGGACCGAAGGTAACAGTTCGCTGAAATCTCCGGTCCGCTCGGCTGGACTGAGCACTGGCAGCGGGCCCGGATTCTGCCCTTCGCTGCGCTTCGTCCCCTGATAGGAAGCGAAGAAAAACAATTTGTCTTTCTTGATGGGAAAACCGAGGGTCGCTCCGAAAATGTTTCGGCGCAGAACCGGCACGGCTTGCAGGAAGTAGTCGCTGGCATCGAGGGCGGTATTGCGGAAAAACTCGAACGCGCTGCCGTGAATCTGATTGGTTCCGGACTTGATCACCTGATTGACGATGCCGCCGGAAGTTCGTCCATACTCGGCCGTGTAGTTGTTGGTGAGAATCTTGAACTCAGCCACGGCATCGGGGTTCGGATCGACAACAATATTATTGCCCAGAAAATCGTTGTTGTCAGCTCCGTCGAGCAGAAACGTCATGGATTCAGAACGCTGCCCGCTCACCGAGAACGGATTGCCCGAGCCGTCATCCTGATCGGGAGCAAAAACGCCTGCCTGCAAAAGCCCCAATTGCAGAGTGTCGCGCTCCACCAGCGGAAGCTGCAAGATGCGTTGCGTGGTCTCCACTTTGCCGAGGGTCGCGCTGACGGTGTCCACTTGCGACACATCGCCTTGCACCTCCACCACCTGACTGATGGAGCCGACCTTCAACGATACGTCTAACCGCCCATTCTGATTGATCTCAAGCGTGATCCCAGAGTGTACGTACTTTTCAAAACCTCGCTGCTCAACCGTCAGCTCGTAGGTTCCGATTGGCACGAGCGAGAAGGAATAGTACCCATCCTTGTTCGTGGTGACGCTGCGCGCAATGTTGGTGTTCGAGTTCCTCAAAGTCACTTTTGCGCCCGCGACCACGGCACCCGACGGATCCTTGACCGTCCCAGTGATGAGCGCGGAGGCTTGTTGCGCCTGTGCTCCTGCAGCCAGCAACACGATGCAAATGGCTAGGTAAAGAATCCGGGATGTCAATTGTCTAGGAGAAATCTCATCCGAACCACATTGCGAGGTCATAGAGGCTCCCTGAAACGTTACGCAAGTGAGGCACAGAAAACTGACCAAGGGTCAGCTCGCGTTAAAACGTTTCATGTTTTGTTGGAACGCAATTTTGCAACTATCGGGTTACAGATGCAAGCCTTTTCGGTGGGCTTTGGATAATTCTCTTGGGGCGAAGACTTCATGCGCGAGCGCGCACTCCAGGCCATAAAGACTCACGGTCACGTCGGATCAAAACGATTTTCTACCGGACCAAGAATTTCGATCAGCGTACCTAACCGAGCGTTGCCGCCGTTTCGGGCGCGACGAGTTACGTATGCCCGTGCGCTCGAGCAAGCGAGGCCGGGAAGCCGGTAGAGACGCGCGGCTGCCGAAGCTTCGAACCAGGGATACTGCCTCACAACTTGTATGAACGAATTGTCATGTTCCGGAAAAAGCCCGGTAATGTTGCGGAACTATCATAGCTTTAATAATCCGTTCGCGATAAGACAGTATCGCGCTATCAGATTCCCACGCGGGGTGCGCACGACACCCCGCGCTGGGGCTGAAAGGAGGGTTTACAAAAACCTCGTCGATTCGACCGAAAATGAACGCACGTAACGTTGAAATGCGGGGTGCGGTCAGTCTTACTTGAGCTCAGGAATAAACCGTGAGGTGAAGGATGTTGACGAATGTCTTTCTCCATCGGCGTAGTCGCGCGCCAGCGATGGTTGTGTTTTGCTTAGTCTTTACTTCAGTTCTTATTGCCCAGAACGGAGCGGGTCAATTGTCGGGGAGGGTTACTGACGCGTCCGGCAATGCGGTTGCAAATGTCACAGTGACAGCGACGAGCGTAGACACTGGGCAGGGGCGAACCGCCGCCACGGGGACAGACGGCAGTTACAAATTTGACCAGTTGCCATCAGGCAACTATCAGGTGAAGTTTGAGGCAGCCGGTTTTAACACCGTGGAAATTCCCTCCACAACCGTCAGCGGAACCGCGTCCGCTGTTGTGGACCAGAAACTCGAGGCCGCTGCCAACAAATCGACGCCGCCGCAAGAGAACTTGCCGAACGCTCCATCCAGCAGCACGACCGCCCCTACGCTGTCGGATCTGGGCCTTACTCCGGAGCAAACCCAGGGAAATTCCCGCGAGCAGGCCCTGCTCGACAAGCGAACGCACATGCTGAAGATCCATCAACGGATGGGTTTGATCACGACCATTCCGCTGATTGCCACCGTCGCCACTTCTCTCAACGCCGGAGGCAAGAGCACGAGCACATCGTCGCGCTATCTGCATGCGGCTCTTGGAGGCGTAACGGGAGATTTGTATTTCATTACCGCCTACTACGCAATCTTCGCGCCCAGAGTGCCAGGAACCGAAACTCGCGGTCCAATCCGTTTTCACAAGGCCATGGCTTGGATCCACGGTCCAGGAATGATTCTGACGCCTATTCTGGGGATATTGGCTTTCGACCAAAAGAGTAAGGGCGAAAAAGTTCATGGCATCGCTTCCGCACACGCGCCGGTAGCCATCGTGACCGCGGGGGCCTTCGGGGCTGCTCTTCTCTCAGTTTCCGTCAAGTTCTAAGCACAGTTTATGAGTAAAAAAATCTTGACCGGTTTCTTGCTCGCCGCACTCCCCGCGTTTGCGATTGCCGACAGCCAATGGATCCTGAAACAAAGTACGCTCACTTACCACGTCTCGCATCCGCTTCATCAGTCTGAGGGCGTGAGCCACGCGGCGAAAGGGAAGGGCGTTTGCCACGCAGGGCAATGCGATTTCCTGATCGCAGTGCCAGTCAAATCGTTTGATTCGGGAGACAGCAACCGCGATCTTCATATGCTGCAAGTGACGCGCGGCGCGGAGTTCCCCATAGTGACCGTACGCACGCGGTTACCCGAATCGGCCGAGACGTCATCGACCGTCAATGCCGATTTGGAGATTCAGTTCGCCGGCCAGACCGCCCAGTTCAAGCAGGTTCCTTTCAAACTTCAAACCCAGAACGGAGAGACTCACATCACGGGAACAATCCCAGCTACGCTCACTGATTTCAAAATCGACCCTCCGACCCTGCTAACCATGCCGGTTAAGAACGAAATTCCCATACGCGTGGATATGATCTGGCGTCCACAGTGACTAGACGGCGTTCCTATCAAAATTAGCGCGGAATCGTTTCGACTGCCTCGACCCGGAGAGCCCGGTCTGTCTCGAAATGCGTTGGATGCTTAAGTAGTTTCCTGCATCCCGCTTTGAGGTGTAAAGTTCTTGGGCAGGTGGGAATTTCCAATGCGATTGCTCTTAGTCGAGGATGACGTCTCCATTCAGCAGTTCCTGAAACGCGCCTTGGTAGAGGCCGGATATCAGGTGGATACGGCCGGTAACGCGAAGGCCGGGGAAGCCATGGCTCTGGAAGGCATTCACGATGCCTTCATCATTGATCTCGGCCTTCCCGATATGGATGGATTGGACTTGATCGCGCATTGCCGGGCACAGGGCAGTTCCGCGCCAGTTCTAATCCTGTCTGCGCGGCGTTCTGTGGATGAGCGTGTCCGCGGCCTGGAACAGGGAGGAGACGACTACCTCACGAAACCTTTTGCCCTCCCGGAATTGCTGGCGAGATTGAGAAATCTTCTTCGCAGATCTGCCGCTCCGCAAAATGAGTCGGTGCGCCTGCAAGCCGCCGACTTGCAGCTGGATTTGGTACGGCGCGAAGCTCGAAGGGGCGATCACTTGCTGCAATTGACCCCGCAAGAGTTCTCACTGCTGGAGTATCTTTGCCGCAACGAAGGTCGTGTGGTCACTCGCACCATGATTCTCGACCACGTTTGGCGAATGCGGATTGACCCTGCAACCAACGTCGTGGATGTCCATATTTATCGTCTACGAAGTAAAGTTGACCACGATACTCCGCGCCCGCTGATCCACACCATTCGTGGCGTGGGCTACGTTCTCAAGCATGCCTAGGAATTTACGCGCTACCGCAGCTTGGCGGATTTCGATTTGGACGACTCTGGCGTTCGCGCTCGGAACCGCCGGGGCTTTCTACATTGTCTACTTTCTAGTCGCGCAGGGCGTCCGAGAACGCAGCGACACTTGGCTTAGCGGAGAAGCCGAAGTTCTGGTCCAGGTCTTGGCGGATACTCCGAGAGATCACTTGCACAAGCGGATCATTGGTGAAGTAGCTGAGCTCGCGACGCGCGAAGTGCCGGAGGAGCGCAATGCACGCGGCGAGAGGCTGAACTCGGTCTTTTTTCTGGCAACAGATCCTAACAACAGCGAATCTCCATTCTGGGTGGGCCCAAGCTCGAAGGATGTTTTTGTCGCGGCGATTCAACTGGCCAAGCTCGTTCCGGGGACTCCGAAATCCATAAAGGTGGAAGGATGGCGGCAAACTTTCCGGGTCGTGGTTCAGGCACAAGACGGAAGAACGGTTTACCTGGGCCTTTCAGATCGTGGAGCAAAATATCTGCTGCACATTCTGGCGCGACGTTTTTTCCTGGTCTGGGGCGGCATGTTCCTGCTGGGTTTCGTGATCTCATACTGGAGCGCGCGCCGTACTCTGCTCCGGGTCGAGCGTATTACGGAAACCGTTGCGCAGATAAGCACTGAGGATTTGCAGAAGCGATTGCCCGAACCCGCGAATTCGGACGAGATTTCGCGATTGGCTAAGACCTTTAATCGCATGTTGGACCGGTTGCAAGCTTCGGTAAATCAGCTGCGCACCGTTACTGGCGCTGTCGCTCACGATCTGAAAAGTCCGGTGACCTTGATTCGCGGGACCCTCGAATCCGCACTATGCAAAGATAGAAACGACCAGTGGCGAGACTCGGTCGGGCAAGCAATCGAAGAACTGGATAGACTCTTGCTGTTGCTGAACACTACGTTGGATCTTGCCGAAGCTGAGGCTGGCGCACTTCACATGGATCGCGGACCAGTCGATTTGTCCGAGGTTGTAAGGCAGCTGGTTGATATTTACCAGCCAGCCATGGCTGAACGCCATCACGACGTGACCATCGATCTTGAACGCAATGTGGTTGTAGATGCTGACTTACCTCTGCTGAATCGCGTGGTCAGCAATTTGCTTGAAAACGAGTTGACTCACTTGCCGGTGGGGTGTCGAGTGAACATTCGGCTCCATTCGCTCCAGGGGTCAGCGGAACTCGTGATCGAGGACAATGGCCCGGGATTCCCCCCTGATATCGGCAGCCGGGCTTTCGAGCGCTTCGTAAAAGGAAAACATTCTCCTGGACACGGCCTCGGACTGGCCTTTGTGGATGCGGTCGTCCAGGCCCACGGCGGCGCAGCGAGGATTTCCGATCGCGCCGGAGGCGGCGCTGTTATAACGTTGTTGTTGCCGGTCAGCGTGCTCCAAGTAGCGTAGAGTCTCCAATACAGCGACCTAAGATTTTGCAGTATTGGGCTTCATCGTTGATTAAAAACAGGAAGAGGACAGAATGCATCCTTTGACACGCCGCAATTTCATGCGGATCGGCGCAGGTTCCGTAGCAGCGGCAAAGATCACTTTGCTCGAACCGGCCGCGTTGTGGGGCCAAGATCGAACAGTTGCGCCGAGCGATACAGTGCGCTTTGCATCGATTGGCACGGGCACGCGCGGATGCGAACTCCTCACAGCGTCGCTCGCTGTGCCCGGGGTTGAATGTGTTGCCGCGTGCGACCTTTATGACAGCCGTCATGAGGCCGCGCAGGAGGCGGTGCAGAAGCAAATCCCGACGACGCGGAATTATAAAGAGATCCTCGACCGCAAGAATGTGGATGCGGTGATTGTTGCCGTTCCCGACCACCAGCATCGCAGAATCGTCGTCGATGCATGCGCGGCAGGCAAGGACGTGTATTGCGAAAAGCCGATGTCGCATACGCTCGAAGATGGCTTTGCGATGGTAGCAGCAGTGCAAAAGGGAAATCGCATCCTGCAGGTAGGCAGCCAGCGTGTGAGCTCCATCGTCTATGAGAAAGCGCGCGAGATTTACGCGTCGGGCGCGCTCGGAGAGGTGTTCTTCATCGAAGGTTTCTCGGACCGCAATTCCCCGAGCGGTGCATGGGTGTATCCGATTCCGCCGGACGCAAGCGAGCAGACTATCGACTGGGATGCGTTCCTTGTGGGAGCGCCCAAGCGGCCTTTCGACGCAGCGCGCTTTTTCCGCTGGCGTTGCTACTCCGACTACGGCGAGGGGTTGGCTGGCGACCTGTTCGTCCACTTGCTCTCGGGAATTTTCTTCGTCTCGGGTACGAATGAGGCCCCGCAGCGGGCGCAGTCAAGCGGCGGATTGTTTCGCTGGAAAGATGGACGCGACTTCCCGGATGTGATCGAAACTCTTTATGACTTCCCGAAATTCCGCGTGGTGTTGCGCTGCAATTTGAACAACGCCGGCGGCGAGCCGATCAGGTTCTATGGAACCAAAGGCACCATGGAAATTATCGGGCAAACGCTCACCTTCACGCCGCAAGATGTAACTCCGAAGCCGGAAACATATTCGACGAAGGGCTGGCCGGAGCGTCTGCGCAAGCAGTATCTGGCGCAGTGGACTGCCGAACATCCGCAGCCAGGCCCGCTCGAATATCAAGTGGACGAAGCAGAGACTTTTACTGCGCCCGTCGGCTACAGCGATGTGTCGGCGCATCAGGCAAACTTCTTCAACGCAGTTCGAACCCGCAAGCCAACCGTGGAGAACGAGGTGTTTGGCAACCATGCGGCGATCGGCTGCCATCTGGCCAACTACGCCTATTTCAAGAACACGATTGCGACCTGGGACGCGAACGCCAAAACGATTCGGGGATAAGTGATCGCCGAAGTGAGGGATTGAATTTATGCAAGGAATGTCGAGAAGAGCTTTTCTAAAGACTGCCTCCGCATCCGCCGCAGGAGCGGCATTATGGAACAGCGCACCCTGGCTGATGGCCGACCCTCTGGGCCTGCCACTCGGGTTGCAGTTGTATTCCGTACGGGACATCTTGCCCAAAGATTACGAAGGAACGCTGAAACAGTTGTCGGCGCTTGGCTATCGCGAAGTGGAAGCTGCGAGCTTCTTCGACCATACGCCAGCTCAAGTTAAACTGGCGATGGATCAGGCCGGCCTGCGTTGTGTGAGCGCGCACTATTCCCTGGCTCAACTTCAGCCGCACGTTGACGAAATCATTCAGTTCGGCAAGGACCTGAGACTTGATTACATTGTCTGCGCATCCCCGGGGCTCAAGGATCCATCGGGCGTAAAGGCCCCCTCCCGAGAGGCCCGAGAAGCAATGACGCTCAGCGATTGGCGCTGGAATGCGGAGCAGTTCAATCATATCGGCGAACGGGTGCATGCTGCGGGCATGAAGTTTGCGTATCACAATCACACCCCGGAGTTCCGCTCCCAGAATGGTGTAATGTTCTACGACGAACTGCTTCGTTCGACCGATCCGTCGAAAGTCGCCATGGAACTGGATTGCGGCTGGGCAATAGTGGCCGGACAAAATCCGGTGAATTTGCTGACGCGTTACCCGACGCGCATTTCCATGCTGCACGTAAAGGATTTCAAGATGACCGCGACAACGAATCCGTCGAACGCTCCGCCCTCGACGGAGTTGGGTCGGGGCACGATCGACTATCGTCCGATTTTCGAAGCGGCCAAGAAGGCGCATATCGAGCATGCCTTCGTCGAGCAAGAAGAATTCGACATGCCCCCGATGGAGGCATTGAAAGTCGACGCGGATTACATGCACGCGCTGAAGGTGTAACGAGCGAATGAAGGTGCATGTGTCTTCGTGGAAGTACGATTGTCATCCCGAGCGAAGCGAGGGATCTAGGTTCTCGCCTGTACAACCGACATCGCTGACTCAGGCACGAACCTAGATCTCTCGCTGCTCGGGATGACAATTGGCATACTTTAGCGCAGCGCGCTCCGAATCGCCAGATCCAAACCTACCATCAAAACGGCAGACGCGGGAATCACCAACAATGCCTTCTTCAGCCGCCGCGGATCCCCGCCCGCAATAGCCCCGATAATGCGCGAACTGACGGCGAGCCCCGTCCATCCGCAGGTAATCACAAAGCCGATGGCACTGCCGGTCATGCGCGGAAACGCATCGCCGACGATGGCGATCGTGGTAGGAAACACCGGCGCCATCGAAATCCCACTCAGAAAAACCAGCACCGCGGCCGCCGCAGGTTTGTTGGTCCGCAACGCCAGAAACGTTGTCACTGCCATCGCGACTGATCCAATCAGAGTGACCGTAATCGCAGGCACATGACTCAGAATCGGTAAGATGCCGGCGCGTCCAATCAGCAGCCCGAGAGCGAATCCGAGCGAAAGAATATTGAGCGCGCGCGATTCCGGAATACTCTGTGCAATCAGATGGCGGACCAGCCAATTCCACATTCCCACTTCACAGCCGATGTAGAGAAACAGGAAAAGTCCGATCAAGAAAAGCACCGGGCGTCCAAGCACAGGACCCGCATCCGCAAGAATAAAGCCAGTGCCAGTCGGCCCAGGCATTTGTGTGAGCATTTCGATCGCCAGCGTGGTGACGGCGAGGAACGCGACGGTGTAGCAAAGACGAACCCAATTTCGTTTAAAAAGATTGGCAGCGATGAACGGCGTGGCAAGTCCTCCGAGGCCGAAGAAAAGATTGACCAGGTTCAACGCCGTAGCGCGATGGGCCGCACCGACATCGCTAACCAAAGAATTCGCGGCGGTCACTAGCGTGCCGCCACCGACTCCAAGCAGGAAAAGGAGCAGCAGGATGGTGCGGAAGCCGGGCGAGCGCGGCAAGGCAAAAAGCGCAATGGAGATGAAAACGAGGCCGAGGACCATGCCGAGCTTGTTACCTTCGTTATCGAGCAACGGCCCGACCCCGAGCGAAGCGAGAATCAGCCCCAGCGCCTGCGCAGAAGCGATCGTGCCATTCTGGCTCGGTGAGAGATGGAATCGCTCGGATAGTTCAGGCAGGATAGTTCCGAGCATAGCGGCGATCATCCCGTACACAAAGATCGCGAGAATGGCAGCGAGAATCAACACGCGTTGGCGTTCCTTTCAAATGCTAGTTTTCAGGCGCCGGTACATCGACCCACGCTCGTGTCCGATGACTCCGGAGCACGGCGTCGAGGATGGTCAGTTGCCGCAGGCCATCGACAAACTGCGGATACTGGGGCGCGTCACCGCCGATCGAAGCGTAGAAGCGACGGAAGATCTGTTTGAATGTGTCGTCGTAGCCTTCGCTGTGTCCACCGGGAAGATCGGCGTAGTTTCGCGCCTCGGGCTTGAGCAGAGACGGATCCTTAATGAAGATCTCATTGCCGGTGTCGCGGTGGCCCACCCATAATTCGTCGGGACGCTCCTGGTTCCAGGCGACGGAAGATCGTGTGCCGTAGATCTCAATGTTGAAGCGGTTCTTGCGTCCGGCGGAAACTTGACTGGCAGCGACGCTGCCGCGGGTGTGTGCGCCCATGCGAAAAATGACGGCGCCGAAATCTTCCGTTTCTACGGCAGTTTCAATGTAGTCTTCCGGGCCAAGCAGCTTATTCGCAAAGGTCTCGACCGAATGTTTTGGCTGCTTGCGCGTGGGGTGGAAGGTTTGAAGATCGGCACAGAGCGAGCTGACCTGCAATCCGGTGACGTGCTCAGCCAAATCAAACCAGTGTGAGCCAATATCGGCCATGCAGCGCGACGGCCCGCCGGTTTTGACGTCGACGCGCCAGTTCCAATCCGTCTCGTAGAGCAGCCAGTCCTGAAAATACGTTCCTTGCACAACAAGAATTTCACCGAGATCCCCGGCTTCACGCATGGCGCGCATCTGCTGCACCATGGGATAGAAACGCAAATTGTGACAAACGCAATTGCGCACTCCACGCTCAGCGGCAAGCGCGACCAGTTCCTTGCCCTCTTCGACGCTAGTGGCCAGCGGCTTTTCGCAAATCACGTGCTTGCCTGCCTGAAGCGCGTCCTTGGCCATGGGAAAATGCTGCGCGTTGGGGGTGCAGATATGAACGGCATCGATGGCTGAATCGCGCAAGATCTCGCGATAATCGGTCGTTATCTTCGGAACAGAAAAGCCGGTGCCCAATCTTTGTGCGGCCTCTCCGTTTCGTCCTGCGATGGCTGCGGCCTCGACAAACTCCAGTCGCCGCACCGCTTCAAGATGGACACGGCCCATGAATCCGGTGCCGAAGACTGCTGTCTTAATCCGTTTCATCGTTCCCTATGTGCTCCTTGCTAGACCCACCACGCAGCACCAGGCTGCTCTCGAATGACAATGCTGTTGAGGAAACTAGCGGCCTTCGTCAAACCCTCTTCCGGCGAAAGCAGGCTGTCTTCGTGTTCGATGGAGAGCACGGAGTCGTAGCCAAACATCCGCAAGGTAGAAACAAACTCGCGCCACCACTCGGCGCCGTGACCATAGCCGCAAGTGCGAAAAATCCACGCACGCTCGCGCTCTTGCGTGTAGGGTTTTGTATCGAGCACGCCGGTCCGCGGCAGGTTGGCGGAGTAGATCTGGGTGTCCTTGGCATGGACGTGGAAAATCGCGCCTTCGAGCACGCGAACCGCGGCGATGGGATCGATGTTTTGCCAGAAGAGATGGCTCGGATCGAAATTGCAACCGACGCTAGAGCCTGCGATGGAGCGCAGTCGGAGCATCGTCTCTGGACTGTAGACTACGAAGCCGGGATGCATTTCGATAGCGATTTTCACGCCGTGGTCGGCGGCAAACTTCGCGTGCTCGATCCAGTAGGGTGCGACTACTTCGTTCCACTGCCAGTCGAGCACTTTGAGATAGTCCGGAGGCCAGGGACAGGTGACCCAGTTGGGAGCAGTGGCGTGCGGCGAGTCGCCGGGGCATCCCGAAAAGTCGATCACCACAGAGATGCCGAGTTTTTCGGCGAGCAGAATGGTCTTGCGGCTGACCTCGCGATCGTGCTGCGCGCGAGTCTTATCCGGGTGCAGCGGATTGCCGTGAGAACTCAGGGCGCTAATCGAAGCGCCGTGATCGGCAAGAACCTTCTGAAACTCAGCGAGAGCTGAAGCATCTTCGAGCATTGAGAGCTTGCAGTGCGCATCGCCAGGATAGTTGCCGGTGCCGAGTTCGACGGTGTCGATTTGCAGCGCCTTAAGTTTCTTGAGAACCGCGGACAGCGAAAGCTGCGACAGCAGGGGCGTGAACACTCCAACGCGCATAACGATTTCTATCTCCCAGGATCGCAAGTCATCATAGCCGATTATTGCGGAATCAAGGATTTCTCAAAGCCATGAATTGGGCCTGTGCGGGTCAATCGATGCGCTGTTACCTCTGTAATCGTCGCTAATCACCAAATTCTTGCGGAATGAACTGGCCTGCGAGAAGGTTAAAATGAATAGACGAGGTGGGGGATCTATGCGCAACCGATTCGTTGTTTTTGTCGCTTTCAGCCTGCTGGTCAGCGGAGCTTGGGCGCAGCAGTCGCAGAACAATGCCCAGTCCGGACAACAGAGCATGCCGGGCATGGACATGTCAGGCATGAAAGATATGAAAAACATGCCTGCGGCCGCTGACAAGGACAAGGACAAGGACACCGACAGCAGCGGCGAAAATGACAGCGACGCGAGCGTTCACGCAATGCACTCCATGGAAGGCCACATGGATATGGGCCCGCACATGAAGATGACTGCGCTGCGCCCGTCCAAGCCCGGCGACGCTGACCGCGCCCAACAGATCGTTGAAAGCGCGCGCAAGGCCTCTGAAAAATACACGGACTATCGTACCGCCCTGGCGGACGGCTTCAAGATATTCCATCCGGAAGTTCCGCAGAAGATGTATCACTTCACCAACTACGGGTATGCCCGGGAAGCGTTCTTCCGCTTCAACCCTGAGCATCCCACATCGTTGCTCTACGAGAAACATGGCGACGACTACAAACTCATCGGCGTCATGTATACGGCGCCCAAGCGGTTCGACGAAGCTCAACTCGACGAGCGCATTCCGCTGAGTGTTGGCCAATGGCACGAGCACGTGAATTTCTGCGCGCCGCCGGCGGACAAGAAGGCTGAAATGAGGTCGCCGCATCCGCAGTTCGGTCTCAGGGGATCAATCACCACGCAGGAAGCCTGCGATGCAGCTGGCGGAACATTCCATCCCGTGATCTTCAACTGGATGGTCCATGTCTATCCTTTCGAGAAGGATCAGGCAAGCATCTGGTCGGTCGAGCGCCAACACGGCGACGCCGACTAGTAACTCAGCATACTATCCCCGAAGCGCTTCCCAGGGGGAACATACGTACTCTGCATTCACGCCCCAACCTGGTTCAGAACCCGGAGAAGAAGCGTTCGTCCAACAACCGCTGTTTCCGCCGCGATGTTATCCTTGAAGCTTCTATTCCTCCACCAGGTTTTCGAACATGTCCGATCCAAACATCCCAACTCCTCCGGACACCGAAGAACAGAGCGAGTCTTTCGGAAACATTCTTTCGCAATTCGAGCAGGGCCACACGGTCCAACGGACAGAAGGTGCGCGTGACGGCACCGTCGTCTCCGTTTCGGCAGATTCGGTGTTTATCGACATCGGGTTCAAGTCGGAAGGCGTTTTGCCGCTTTCGGAATTGCAGAATCCGGAATTGCAAAATAACGATAAGGCCGTGAAGCCCGGCGACAAGCTGCAAGTTACGATCAAAGGCCGCGCTCCCGAGGGCTACTTCGAGTTGACCCTTGGCAAAGCTGCCCGTCCCACCGACTGGACAGCGCTCGAGAAAGCCTTCGCAGACAAGACGACGATTGTTGGTACAGTGACGGGCGTAGTGAAGGGCGGATTAACCGTGGATGTGGGAGTGCGCGCATTCATGCCGGCGTCCCGTAGCGGCGCACGCGATGCGGCTGAGATGGAGAAGTTAGTCGAGCAGGAGATTCGATGCCGCATTATCAAGCTCGACGCCGCGGAGGAAGACATTGTAGTGGATCGCCGGGCCGTCGCCGAAGAGGACGAGCGGACGGCCAAGGACCGCCGCTACTCCGAAGTCAAGGAAGGCGATACGGTGAGCGGTACAGTGCGAAGCCTCACCGACTACGGAGCCTTCGTTGACATCGGCGGCGTGGACGCGTTGTTGCACGTGAGTGATATTTCCTGGAGCCGCATCAACAAGCCCGCAGACGCGCTCACAGTAGAGCAGTCGATCGAAGTCAAAGTTCTCAAAATCGATCCCGAAAAGCGGCGCGTCTCGGTAGGACTGAAGCAGCTACAGCCGCATCCGTGGGACGTGGTCGCGGACAAATACAAAACCGGAGAGCGCGTCCGCGGCACCGTGACTCGCGTAATGGACTTCGGCGCATTCGTCGAACTCGAGCCGGGAGTCGAGGGATTAATTCACGTCTCCGAAATGTCTTGGGTCAAGAAAGTAAAAAAGCCTAGCGACCTGGTGAAACCGGGCGAAACCGTCGAAGCCGTGATCCTCGGCGTGAGCGCCAACGAGCGGCGCATGTCAATGGGATTGAAGCAGGCGCTGGGAAATCCTTGGGCGGATGTTGCGCAGAAGTTTCCCGTTGGCTCGGTGGCCGAAGGACCCGTGGTGAGCATTACCAAGTTCGGAGCTTTTGTGGAAGTTGCTGAAGGTATCGAGGGAATGATTCACGTCAGCGACATGAGTGCTGAGAAACGAATCAATCATCCGCAGGACATGCTGAAGGTCGGGCAAATAATAAAGGCGCAAGTACTCGAGCTCGATGCGGAGAAGCGAAGGCTGAAACTCGGAATGAAACAACTGGTTCCGACCGACATTGATGAATACCTCGCTGAGCACAAAGAAGGCGATGTAGTGAGCGGCCGCATCATCGAAGTTTCAAGCGGCTCGGTGCGAGTGGAACTGGGAGAAGGGATCCAGGCAACATGTCGGATCTCGCCAGAAAAAGTAAAGCAGCAATCCACCAGTGCAAATCAGTCCGCTGAAACAAGGTCGGACTTGGCATCGCTGACCTCGATGTTGCAGGCGCGCTGGAAAGGTGGCGCGGTTGCAAAATCGGCGGAGCCACAAGAACTTCAGGCCGGGGAGATTCGCAGTTTTCGAATCACGAAACTCGATCAGCCAACGAAGAAGATCGAGATTGGCCTCACTTAGCTTCGTCAACAGCTAACAAGTCCGCCGCCTGTTCCAATAAGAAGATCCTGGTTAATCTATTGAAAATAAGTTAGTTGGATCGATGTTGCAACGCCTTGCAACCGGTTGCAAGAATTCTCAGTCTTGACAACGCTACTGGGAGGTCTAAACTCACGGAGTATTCGATTCACGCTGGAGAAGTCTGATGTCGCGAAGTCTAAAGTTGGCCGCTACTTGCGCTGTTTTTCTACTTGCGGTATCCCTCTCCGCGTCAGCTTGCTCCGGCGATTGTTTTAGCAACGTAAATCTCGTTGGCAACTCTGGAGGTAGCGCATCCGGAGGATTCACGTTTAACACTTCCACCGATACCTTTTCCAACCTTTCCCTCACCTTCAATAGCGGTGCGTTTAGTGGTGTTACCGCACAGGACAATAAAGGCGGAGGAGGTTGCATACTCGGCATCTGCGGAATCTCCTGGAAAACCATAGTGGACGGCGACACGGTTTGGAACACCATCGTTCTTAATCTGAAAACCGGTCAGTATGAGGATTACGGTGGGATTTACAACTGGAAGAATCAGGGAGATTTTAATTACATGTCAGCTCCCGAAGGTGGGAATTCGATGGCTTATTTGCTGCTGTCTGGCATCGCCTTGTTTGTCGCGATCGTCACATCCAGGAAACGACGCCACGCAATGCGCGCCGCCTAGTTCCAGCGAACAATTGAATCCCTGACGAACATCCAGTAAGCCCTTCCAGATTGCCTTACAAACATCGATATTCACTGCGACGTTTTTTCTTCTCTGCGCCATTCATGGCAGAATATTCTTTTCCGACTAAACACTCCCGCCGAAGTTATCTCCATCATCAACAATTTCAATTGGACTCGGGATGCCGCGTCGCCTAAAGTTGCTTAGGGAACCGTGTGTCGAAAACGGCTAAGCGACAACGCCAGATGACAATTCGATACTGCGTGAGTAATGATCAGTTAGGTGCTTCAATCGGATGTGGCGGATAAAATGGAACCAGAGAGCTTGGAATTAGAAGAGAATCGGAACGAGGTTCAAGAATTGGATCTGACCGGCCACACGCGCGATGTCACCCATGTCCTCACCTTGGAGGAAATCACTCACCTCGCCGCGGCGGAGGGTGAGCCCGCAGAAACCCTGATGAACGTCGTCGCCTTGATCGCTCGGCGATTCGAGACCGACGTTTGCTCGGCGTATTTGCTTGAGCCCGATCGAGCCAATCTGGTGCTGGCCGCGACCGTCGGCTTGCGGCGGGAATGCATTGGCAATCTCCGCATGGCAATCCACGAAGGGCTCGCGGGACTGGTCGCGGAACAAGTGCGGCCTGTGGCTGTGGAACAGGCGCACAGTCATCCACGGTTCAAATACTTCCGCGAAGCCGGCGAAGATGACTATCAATCGTTCCTCGGGGTTCCACTGATCGACCGAGGAGTGTTGCAAGGCGTTTTGGTGGTTCAAACCGTAGAGCCTCGCATTTTCCAGGAAGAAGAGATTCACATGTTGACCGAGGCAGCGGCTCAGGTGGCGCCGGTGGTGAGCGAAGCGCGGACCCTGGATCGCTTTATCGCTCCCGCCCAGGAACGCCTTTGGGCGCTGGCGCGCAATCTGTGGTGGAGTTGGGACCACGATGCAACAAGCATATTTCGCGATCTCGATCCCGTCCGCTGGAGGCAGTTGAATCAGAATCCGGTTTCACTGCTGGCGGAGTTTCCGTTGGCGAAACTGGAAAGTCGCGCCGCGGAACTCGTGCTCCACAGCCGCATCAACTACGCTTGTCGCCGTTTACAAGAATATTTGCAGGCAGACCGCACTTGGGGAACGAGACACGCCGGGGTTTTGCGGCCTTCACCGGTGGCGTACTTCTCCGCGGAGTTCGGCTTGCACGAATCGCTTCCGGTTTATTCGGGCGGGCTCGGTGTTCTTGCCGGAGACCACATTAAGAGCGCGTCCGATCTCGGCATTCCGCTGGTCGGCATCGGCTTGTTTTATGGGCAAGGATATTTTCGCCAGCGCCTGGATCGCAAAGGCTGGCAGCAAGAGGAATATCTGGAGACCGACGTCAATCAATTGCCCATGGAAGTTGCGATCGGCAAGAACGGACGTCCGGTCGCGGTTCAAATCGAAACCCGCAGCGGCTCAATTCATGCCAAAGTCTGGCGGGTGACGGTGGGACGCTGTGACCTGTTCCTTCTTGATTCGGATGTCGAAGACAATACTCCAGACGACCGGGAGTTGACTTCCCGTCTCTATGGCGGAAACGCGCGCACACGTATTCGTCAGGAGTTGTTACTGGGTGTTGGAGGCTCCCGCGCCCTCAGAGCGATGGGAATCACGCCGGGTGTTTTTCACTTGAACGAAGGGCACAGCGGATTTGCAGTGCTGGAAGCGATCCACATGCGCATGAACGATGAAGGCATCGGGTTCGACGCTGCGGTGCCCCGCGTCTCCCGGGAGGTGGTCTTCACCACTCATACTCCGGTGCCTGCTGGCCACGATCGCTTTGAGGCGGATTTGATCGAAGAACATCTTGGACCTTTACGCGAAAAGATGGGTCTTTCTTCCGAGAGCTTGATGGGTCTAGGACGGGAGGATCCGAATAACCAGAGCGAAACGTTTTGCATGACCGTGTTGGGACTGAGACTCTCGCGCCGCGCCAATGCGGTGTCCGCCTTACACGGCGAAGTATCCAGGGCGATGTGGACCGGGCTCTGCCCGGGTAAGCCCGAGGACGAAGTTCCCATCGGGCACATCACCAACGGGGTGCATGTTCCGTCGTGGCTCGCTCCCCAAATGTTTCGTCTCTACGATCGCCATCTGGGCACGAACTGGCATCAGCATGGCAGCGAAGCGCGCATCTGGGAAGGCATTGAGAACGTCGATGACGGCGAACTTTGGGAGACGCACCTTAGCTTGAAATCGCAACTCCTCGAATTCGTGCGCCGCCGCGCGGTGGAACAAGCCGAACGCCGCGGCGAATCTCGAGAGGTCTTGCAGAGGCTGGGCAGGGTGCTCAGCCCTGACGCGCTAACCATTGGATTTGCCCGCCGCTTCGCGACCTACAAGAGAGCTAATCTGATCCTAAGCGACATCGAGAGCCTGGCATCCATGGTGAACGATCCCAAACGCCCGGTGCAGTTCGTTTTCGCCGGCAAAGCTCATCCCAACGATGAGCCGGGCAAAACCGTTCTGCAACAGATTGCGGAATTGATGCGCAATTCGCGGTTCTCGGATAAGTTCGTCTTCGTTGAGGACTATGACATCAACGTTGGGAGACACTTCGTGCAAGGAGTCGATGTGTGGCTGAACAACCCGCGGCGTCCGCAGGAGGCGTCGGGCACGAGCGGTCAAAAGGTGGTTTTGAATGGCGGCCTGAATCTTTCCGTTCTCGATGGCTGGTGGGCTGAGGCCTACGACGGCATGAACGGATTCGCCATCGGCACAGGCAGAACCCATTCCAACATGAACGTGCATGACACCCGCGACGCCGAGGATTTGCGCCGCACCCTTCGCGAAGAAGTGATCCCGCTGTACTACCAGCGTGATCGCGACGGCCTGCCGCGCGGCTGGATCAAGCGTATGAAGCGAACCATCCGCACTCTGGGCTGGCGTTTCAATGCCGATCGCATGGTCATGGATTACACGTTGAAGTGCTACGTTCCCGCAGCCGGAGGTACGTCCAGCGACATGCGATCCGCTTGGTGACGCTGTAGTCTACGGAAAGCGCACATCCAAGCTGTAGATCTCCTGCGTACTTCTGTCCCGCATGAGAAGCGCCGAGTCATCCGGGGCCAGCCCAACCCAGAACTCCCACGGATCAAATCCACGCGGAATTTCTTTCAGGGTGAACAAATGTTCCTCTTTGCCGCTGGGCACGCTCACTCGCACCAGGTCGTCGATGTTGTCGGAATAATCCTCCGCATACAAATGCTTTCCGTCATGGGACCAGTTTTCGAATGCGAACAGCGACTGCGCCAGTTGCGACCAACTCTTCTTTTCGACATCGTAAAGCATCATCTTCGTGGAGTCTGCCGAGAGTGCCGCCACATATCGTCCATCCGGCGAAACGCGAGGACTGAAAAGGTTCTCCGACCCGGGCACATCCGAGACTTGCGAAGTCTTCAAGTCCACCATGTGAATGTTAGGGCCGGATGTGGTCGCATACTCCAGCCATGGAACTCCGGCAAAGACAATCGAATCGCTGTCAGGCATCCACGTCGGATCGCCCTGATTATGTTCCCCCGCAGCCACTTCACGAGGCGTACCCCCTGCGGCAGATATCACGAAGACTTTCCACGGCTTTCCCGGACGCGATGCGATAAACGCGATCTGGGTTCCATCCGGAGACCAACGCGGCGAATGCGCCTGCATCGGCGCATAGGTGAGTTGCGTCCGGGAACTTCCATCCAGTTTGCTTCGCCATAACGTGAGTTCCGGATGTGCCACGTACGTCATCCACTCGCCGTTACGCTCGATGTCGGCTTCCCCCGCCGACGTTCCTGGCATATAGATGGAAAACTGCGACTTGCCATCCAGTCGGACCAGATCAAACCGGCGCTGCTGCCCAATTACGAAGAGTTTCTTTCCGTCCACGCTTGGCGTCGGATTGCTGAACATGAGCGGTCCGACTGTCAGCTGCGTCGGTTCACCGGCGGTCTTGTGGAATAGTGACCCACCCTCGCGTAGGGCCCAGATATTCTGGCTGTGGTCGCGAGTCGATTCGAACAGGAAGTATTCTCCATCTGGCGTCCACGTTCCCTCCGACTCTTGCGCGGGTCGGTTCCAGTCCGGCAACAGCGGATGCAAGCCTTTGCCATCCGCCGAAGACTCCCACAGTGACGAAGTTCGTTGGTTCGTGTTTCGTATCGTAAAGCGTAGACGCCGGCCATCGGGAGAAAACCGGGGTGCCAAAGGAATTCCTTGCACGGCGAGGAGTTCGCGCGAATCCGTTCCGTCCGCGTTGCACAGATATAAACTCGAGTTCCTCGCGTACACGATGTGCTGGCCGTCGGGTGCCCACGTCGCCGCATGGGCGAGGATGTTTTCCACCGGACGGATCGACCCCGCAGGCACCGGCAACACCCAAACCGGCCACTCCGTCTCCGAACCCTCCGCCACACCTTTGACCAGCAATTCAGAACGGCCCGGATAGAAATCATAAATGTCGGCGCTCGCTAGCGACGTTGGTAGGGGCACGGTTTCTCCGCCAGAAGTCGAAACCTGCATCAGGATCGAGTGCCCGCTCAGATGCTCGGAAAAATATAGCCGAGCGCCATCAGTGACCAGAGAGCGCTTCGATGTGCCGTCATTCGTGATCTGCAGCGACGAAATGACCGCCGGCGGCGACTCCGGGGATCTCGCGAACCAGAAGATCGCAACCAACACTGCGACCGCGACCAGCCCTAACGCCACCCACTTCACCACATTTACTTTAGGTTGAGGCTTAGGAGTTGCCACCGCCGCGAACATAGCGCGCAACCTGTCTTTCGAATCCGGCACCTGCCTCGGAGCCAATCCAACCGTTACCGCCGATCCCGACTCTATTCCACGACGCAGGCGCTGCAAATCTCCCCGCATCTCAGCCGCAGTTTGATATCGCAGCTTAGGATCCTTCTCAAGTGCCTTGGCCACGATGCGTTCAAGCTCGGGAGGCGTCGCCGGATTAAATCGAAGAGGTCCTTCCGGCGCGCTGTGAATCAGCGAGTCGAAAAACGCGGCCGTCGTCTGCCCCTGGAAGGGCAGCACTCCAGTCGCCATCTCATAGAGCACGATTCCGAACGAGAACAGGTCGGTACGGCAGTCCAAAGGCTGGCCCAGCGCCTGCTCCGGCGACATGTAATGAATGGTTCCCAGAGCAGAGCCCATGCGTGCCAGATCTTCCGGCGACTGTGTGAAGCCTCCAAAGGTATTGCCGCTGACGCTGGCTTCGTCTCCAAGCGTGAGCTTCGCCAGTCCGAAATCTAGAATTTTGGCGTGGCCGCGCTTGGTAACAAAAATGTTTGCCGGATTGATATCGCGGTGAATGATGCCATGCGTGTGCGCCGCGTCCAGCGCGTCGGCAATCTCGATTCCCAGCCCCAGCAGAGGGACAATTTCCAGCGGACGCCCGGCAATGCGGTGCATCATGGGCATCCCGTCCAGAAACTCCATGGCGATGAAGGCTTCGCCGTCCTGCTCACCAATATCGTAGACGGTACAAATATTCGGATGATTCAGCGCCGATGCGGCTTCGGCCTCGAATTGAAAACGGGCCAGCGCCTGCGGATCATGAGCCACCTGCTCCGGCAAGAACTTGAGCGCGACGAAGCGATGCAGCCGCGTGTCTTCAGCCTTATAAACCACACCCATGCCACCGCCGCCGAGTTTCTCGACGACGCGGTAGTGCGAGACGGTTTGCCCAATCAATCTTTCGTCGATCATTCGAAAACGCCCGTCTGTCAGGTCGTTTCATCTTACGGACGCCGCTCTGGCCCCGTCAATGAAACCCAAGTGCTACGCGGCGGCCGGCTCAGTTCCTGCGGCAATTCGCATCTCCACGAAAGGAACAAGAAGCGTCATCAATCTACTGCACGAGTACGGTCTCTCCAAAATCCCATGATTTTCTGCTAGTCTGTTCCCGGTAACCTGAGCCTCCACGGGCCACGTCTGAGAAAACTATGGTCTTGGTGATTTCGCTTTTTCTGGCGCTGATTCCTCTCCTCGGTATCGTTTACATCGTTTTCTTCGGCTCTCTCACAACGGTGGATGGGCTGTTCATGTCCCTGATTCTGCTCTCTATCTCGGGCATTCTTGGTTTGAATGTCTTAATTGAGTTGCGCAAGGGGAAGTCCGCGTTTGCCCCTAGCCGCAGGGTGCTTGCTGCCAGAACGGCGGGGCCGGTAGCGGAGGGTGCCCGGCTGACAGCCCGCGGCAAGGTAAAGGAAGTTGTGTTCTTCGAATCGAACGTGGGACAGCCCAACAAATCCATCGTCACCCTTTTCGACGGAGGTGGTTCTTCGCAAACCCTCGCCCTTGAGGGAGACGTGCGCAACGCCCTTCCCGTGGGCCAAACGCTCGAAATCACGCTGCGCAAAGAAGCTGGCAAGAACGTCCTGGTAGACGTCAACCAGGCCTGACCCGAACTGAGAACCGAGAACCTGCATCTGACAACTGGTTTTCTTAGCGCTTCTTCGACAAACAAGTAAGCTCCGAACCGGCATAGATACCGAATTTTCCTCCCAGACCGGCCAGTTGCTTTTTTTGTCCGCGACTCGCGCCGCCGCCTCGGGCTGATTACGAACGTAACTCGCAACCCTACTTCCGCCTCGCTAGCCTGTGCGAATTCAGTAGAGAATTACTAAGCAGCGGTATTTCGCCGGACGAGTCCGTCCGAAGCGGAGGGGAAAATGGACCGGACGAGAGAGGAACAGGACGCGCCTGCGCCTACGATGTTGGCGCGCGCGGAACAAATTCAACGGGAGATTCAGCAGCTCTCGGGACGCGACTTGCAGTTGTGGTCGATCGTGATTCTCGTCGTTGTCGTGCTCACGGCGGGCATGTTGGCGCTAGTTTTGCCCAACGTGATCTGGGCGCAGCGCGTTATCCGCATTGAGCATGTTTATCTCCCGCAACTCTTTTTCGGATTGATCTCGCTGATCCTGCTCTTCAATATTTACCTGGTCGGACAAAAGGTCACGTTGAACAATACCCGCCGCGCCCTGATCAGCGAATTGGTGCTGAATGAGAGGTTGGAAAGCCTGTCTCTGATCGATCCCTTAACTCAGCTCTTGAACCGGCGGGCGATGAACGAGCTGATTCCGAGGGAAGTCGCGCGTGCCAATCGGATCTCCAGTAATCTTACTTTCCTGACCATCGACCTCGATGGTTTTCGCGCCATCAATTCGAAGTTCGGAAATGTAGAGGGCAACCTGCTGCTAAGAGAGTTTTCCAAATTGCTCACCATGATCTTTCGCGGTGGCGACATCGTCTTCCGCCAGGGCGGGGACGAGTTCCTTGTGGTTATGCCCGATACCAGCGAGGAAGATGCCGATTTTCCCATCCGCCGCCTGCATCGCGCGCTGGAGCAGTGGAACCTCAGCAGCGGCAAAAGCTATCAGCTCTCGTTCAGTTGGGGCATCGCTGGCTATGTGACCGGCAGCGAAGTTGAAGATGTCCTGCGTACAGTCGACCGCCAGCTCTACCAGAAGAAACACAACCTCGTTCCTGTATTCTAATATCCTGATCACCTCAGGATGGGGCCAGGTCCTCGCCGTCGGGGCTCGACGCAAGGACTTCGCGGAGCCGCCATAACATCCAGCCTAACCCTGCCACTCCTGCGATCCACACCGAGAAGCAAAGCTCAACCACCCAACCCGGAGCTTTTCCCACTCTTCGCAGCAGAAATGGCAGAAAATTCCACGTCGTGATGTGAACGTAGTCCCACTGATCCTCAGTCATAGCGTGATTGATAAGTCGCCATGCGTCCATCTTGCCCAACGCAAACGCGACGATGTTCTTGAGGCGCAGTGCGATCACGAAGGTCGGATGCCCGAGCGTTTCCGTCTGGTAGATCTCTAGCGGCAACCAAAACGCAAGTGACGCTAATTGGATCGCTGCACTGACCGCGATCAGCGTCAATCCGATCGTCCAGATGAGCTTTCCCAGATCTGCGCGATAACGCAACAGCAACGGCACTGAAATAAACGCTACCAGCTCGGCCGCCGTTGAGACATAGCGGTCGCCCCAGGCAAAATCACCACTCCATACCGTGTATTTTGCGTAGAAGCTGATGTATGCCAAGAGCAGCAGGGATGTAGCCACGACGTATGCCCTGATTTCCGGGCGTAAGCGCTTCCACGCCAGCGCGGCGATGATGATGGTCAGAACCAGCAGCGGATCAAAAAGAAAGATCGACTTCTCCGGGGCAAAGAGTGCACCCAGAAGGCCCACATGAAAAGGATTCTCAAACGGATAACTCGCCGGCAGCGAGGGATCGATAAGCCGGCGTTCGACCGTAAAATAGTGTACGTAGGTGTCGAAGAACGATCCGAAGCGATGGTACTGGTACATGCGGTCAATGAGCCCAAAGAACGCATAAATCGGCAGAGCAATCTTCACATACGCAGCGAACCGTTCCCCCAATGCCCGCCCGCGTACCCGTTCAAACAACAAGACGAGAAGTAGAAAGGCCGCTCCGGCCAGAAGGTCAAGGCCGGTGGTCAGGCGAGTCAGCAGGTTGAGTCCAAACGCAGCTGATCCGACCAGCAACGCGCGGCGGCTGCCAGTTCGCAGCCACTCATACTGGAACGTAAATCCGGCCAGAGTCAGCAGCATGATGTAGTTGTTCTCCATCATGTTCTGGGTGTAATGGAGATGAGTGGTACAAAACAGCAGCGCCAGCACGCCGGCCGCGGATTGGCGGGTAGTGAAACTGAGCCAGCGCAGAAAGCGGAAGCAGACCAGCGCGGTTAAAATGCTGAGCAGAATGTTGGTGCTGTAGCTGACCACAATGTTGCGCACGCTCGGGTCGTCGCCGTTGTAGTGCTCGAAAAGCGGTAGCCGCTCGATGTAGGTCCCCACGACATCTGCTGGCAGCATGAGCAGGGGCTGACCCACGCCATACCAGTCGAAGAGTTTGCCTCTGCGGCCATGCAGACCGAACTCGGGATACTCCTGGGGGAAAACCGACGGCTCCGAAGTCCAGAAGGAATGGGCGGTCTGAAGGCGATGCATGGTGTCGGCCGAGCCAAGCTCGCCCGACTGCACGACGAACGCGCCGAGGCCCGCAATTAACGCCAGCAGAACCAAAGGATCCCGCAGCCAGGCCCGAGCGCGCGCTGTCATGGCTAGGTCTTTCGCGATCTCACAATCGCTTCTCTGGCTTCCTTGTCCGCGGTTCTGCGACGTTCGGTCTCGCGTTTATCCCATAGTTGCTTGCCTTTTGCCAGTGCGATCTCAACCTTTACTTTACCGTTCTTGAAATACATCCGGGTGGGGATCAGGGTCAACCCGCGTTGCTGTGTTTTGCCGATCAGCTTGCGGATCTCCTCTTTATGCATCAATAGCTTGCGTGTGCGCAGAGGCGCGTGATTGAAGATGTTGCCATGCTCATACGGACTGATATGACAATTCAGCAGCCAGAGTTCGCCATCTTTGACCAGGCCATAAGCATCTTTGAGATTGGTGCGCCCCGCTCGAACCGATTTGACCTCTGTCCCGGTCAGTGCGACGCCGGCCTCAAATTTTTCCAGCAAGAAGTAGTTGTGTGACGCGATCCTATTAACGGAGGCATCGCGCTGCCCTGCCGCTGTGGGATCGCGACGAGGGTTTTTCTCCGGATTCGGCCGGGTTGGTTGTACGGGTTGCCGTGGCATGGTGTTCTACTAGCTTATCTCATCAGCGAGAGCTACGGCGTCGAGGATGGCGAAGCCGCCGCAAGCAACGTCGTACCACGTGTAGAGAGGTAGCTTGCTAAGTCTCAAGCTCGTCAGGTTTCAAGCCGCGGTGGAGAGAACGAGTAAAGACAAAATAGGATTTGGCGAATCCGAGAGCTTCGAACCTTCGGTACTAGAACCAAAGAGTGTAACTGCCACCACGGCAAGCACATCGGAAGGCTTCGAGGCGATGCTATAATCGCGCAGCTAACACTATCTTTGGCAGATATTTAGAGTTGCATCCCGTGGTCTTAACCGACCGGCGGGAGAAAACTGCTCTAAGAGGAATTTTGATGAAACGCTTGCTCCGCTCGGCGGCGATGGTCTTGCTGGTTTTGGCCGTAACCCTAGCCATCGCGGCCGACAAGGCCAAGTCTCTATACAACAAAGGGAAGGATGCGGAGGCTCGAGAGAACTACGAACAAGCCTACGATCTTTACAAGCAGGCTTACGACCTCAAGCCCACCGAGCTCAGCTACAAGTCCGCGTTCGATCGCTTACGTTTTCTCGCCGGCGCATCGCACGTGCATCGCGGACAATTGCTCCGCGACGCCGGCCAACTGGACACTGCGCTAGCCGAATTCCAGAAAGCCGCCGACATCGATCCTTCGAGTGCCATCGCCCAGCAGGAACTCCAACATACAAAACAAATGATCGAGGCGGCCAAGGCTACCGGACCAAAAGCGGCAACCCCCGCACCGAGTGGCGTGCAAAAGCGCTTGGAGGAAGCCGGAGGTCCGGTCGAACTGGCAACCATTTCGAATACTCCCATCAATCTCAAGATCACGGAAGATTCGAAGGTCATTTACGAGACGGTGGGCAAGCTCGCAGGCATCAACGTGTTGTTTGATCCCGACTACACTTCCCGTCGCGTCAAGATTGAGCTGAATAACGTATCCCTCGAGGAAGCGCTGGAGATTATCGCGCTCGAATCGAAAACCTTCTGGCGACCAGTAACTCCCAACACAATTTTCGTAGCCTCCGACAACCCCGCCAAGCGTAAGGATCTCGAGCAAAGCGTTATTAAGACTTTCTATCTGGCAAACCTTTCCCAGCCGACCGAACTACAGGATGTGGTCAACGCCATGCGCCAGATTCTCGAAATCTCCCGCATACAGCCCTTACCCTCGCAGAGCGCAATCGTAGTGCGCGGCACCCCGGACCAGATCGCGCTGGCGCAAAAACTGATCGGCGATTTGGATAAAGCCAAAGCCGAGGTCATCGTGGACGTCGCGGTTTTGCAGATCAACCGCGACAAATCGAAGACCTTGGGCATCAGCCCACCGACTAGCGCAACTGTGGCTTTGCAGAACAACATCACGAACACGAGCACGACCGGAACCACTCCCACCACCGGCCTAACCACTAGCAACACTTCGAGCACGACCGGTACGCCCAACCAGCTTAACCTGAATCAGCTCGCGAACCTGAACGCAACCGATTTCACCATCACCATTCCGGCGGCGACCGCGACCGCGCTGTTCAGCGACACCAGCACCAAGCTCATTCAGAAACCGCAGATTCGCGCCGTGGACGGGCAGAAAGCTTCGCTCAAGATCGGCGACCGTGTGCCCGTAGCCACTGGTTCGTTCCAGCCCGGAATCGGCGGCGTCGGCATCAACCCGCTGGTGAACACGCAGTTTCAATATCTGGACGTCGGCGTGAACATCGATATCACTCCCAAGGTCCACGCCAACGGCGAGGTAACGCTAAAGGTCGTCATGGATATTTCTTCCGTGACCGGCACCTCTAACATCGGAGGCATCAGCCAGCCCATCATCGGACAGCGGAAAATCGAACACGAAGTTCGGTTGAAAGAAGGAGAAGTCAACCTGCTCGGCGGCATGCTGGAAGACTCGCAGACCAAGTCGCTGAGCGGTATCCCCGGATTGGGCCAGATTCCGATCCTGAAATATCTGTTCGCGCAGTCCACCACCGACCATTCGGAAACTGAGACCGTCTTCGTCCTGATTCCGCATATCGTGCGCGCCCACGAATACAACGATATGAATCAGGAGGCCATCGACGTAGGTACAGCGAACGCAATCGAACTGCGCCGGGTCAGCCATCAGTTGGCCGCGCCTGCTCCAGTTCCTGTGTCTCGACCACAAGCTCAGCCGCAAGGCACGCCAGCGCCGGCTCCAGGCGCGCCGGCAACTCCGCCCCAAGGATCAGCCGCCGTCGCCCCCGCCGGTCCCGCGACCTTCAGCTTCGATCCGGCCACCATTTCGCAGCCGAAGGGGTCGACTTTTGCCGTCAACGTGATGCTCACCGGAGCTCAGAACGCTTTCTCCGTTCCCCTGCAGATCAGCTACGACCCCAAGATGCTGCAGGTGATCAATGTTTCGAATGGAAGTTTCCTGTCGCATGACGGTCAGGCCGTAGCGCTGGTACATCGCGACGATGACACCACCGGAACCCTGCAGATAACCGCGACCCGGCCACCGGGAGCCACGGGAATTTCGGGTGAGGGCTCGATCGTGACTTTGACATTAGTTGCAAAGGCTGCTGGACAGTCCTCGCTTACCATTGCCAGGGGAAGCGTGCGCGATCCCGGTATGCAAGCTGCGCCAGCGGCCGGCGCGAACGTGACCGTAACGGTTCAATAGTGAATTGCTCACTGGAGGCCGGGTGTGCTCTCCCGTCGCCATCGACGCAATGGAACCAAGTTCCCCCGCCAGCCGCAACGCGGCGTAAGAAAGCAGCCCACGGAGTAAGCCGTGGGTAAAAGTGAGAAATATCCAAACCCCAGCGGGGCGAAAGACCAGTTCTCACCAAGATTTGAAATGCTGATCGCCAGAAAAAACGTCGCGCGAAAGGCGCACGGCTTCACGCTCATCGAGTTGATCGTGGCCACGGCGATTCTGCTGGTCCTGAGCACTCTTGCCATCCCACTGGTGCGGGTAACCATCAAGCGCGAAAAGGAACACCAGTTACGACAGGCTTTGTGGGATTTGCGTGATGCCATCGATCGCTACAAGGACGCTGCCGACAAGGGCGCATTCCAGACCAAGGTAGGTTCGGAAAACTATCCCCCGGACCTGGACTCGCTAGTCAAGGGTGTGGATGTCCAAGGCAAGAAATTAAAGTTTTTGCGCAGAATTCCGATTGATCCGATGACGAATAGCACCGAGTGGGGACTGCACTCCATGCAGGACGATCCTGAGTCCGACTCCTGGGGCGAGCAAAACGTTTTTGACGTGTTTACCAAATCGCAGGACACGGCACTCGACGGCACCAAGTACAAGGACTGGTAGATGGCAAGACCTGGCAAACAACGCAGCCGTGGCTTCACCTTGATTGAGATGCTGATCGTCATGAGCCTCATCCTGATCCTGGTTTCGGTCGCGCTCCCGGCCTACCAGCAATCGATCTGGCGGGCCAGAGAGTCGGTGTTGAAACAGAATCTTTTCGCCCTTCGCTCCGTCATCTCTCAATACACGCTGGACAAGCAGAAGGCCCCGCAATCTCTGGAAGACTTGGTTACAGCCGGCTACTTCAAGCAAATTCCCAACGACCCTATGACTGGCCGCAGCGACACTTGGACCGTCGAAGAGGAAACCGACACAATTATGACGGTCAACCAGCAGGAGCCTGGAATCTACGATGTGCACAGTGGCTCGTCCGCCATCGGCACCGACGGCACCGCTTACAACACCTGGTAAGCCCGTAGAAACGCTGCTCGCAACTCCTTGCGTCCAAATTACATAGCAATGGCCTCATTGCAGCGATTGACTCCTGCCCATTGCAGGGGGATACTTGGATGCTGCCAGTTGGGGAATCATGCCACGCACGCTTGGGAACCTGCCAAGTCCTGTAGGTCACTTCATCAACGGCTCGTCAATAACAAAGGCCAATTCACATCAAAGGAATCTCAAATGACCCGATTGTTGCCCAAATTCTCCCAAGCAAGGTTTTCCCAAGCAAGCCGCACTCTCGCGTTTCCATTGTTTCAACTTGTGATCTGCCTCCTGATTCTCGCCTTCCCAGCGACGGCGCAGACTTCGTGGGAACAAATCTCCACGCCCGCTCCGCAAGGGTTTACGGGAATATTTGGTGGAGGCCCGTTTTATAAGACTGCGAATTTCAATGTCCCGAAGAACATCGCTGAAATTGAACACGCCGGCTACTCCGAAGCCATTGTCTGGAGCGTTGAAGTCAATAGCACAGGCGACTTGAACTTCAACGGCGAGTTTCCGTTGACTTCGAAGGGCGTCTATGTGGGCAACAAGACTTATCCGAACTTTGCTGCGGATATGGCCACGTTAAAGAAAGCAGGAATCGTCAAGAGAGTCACCTTCAGCATCGGTTCCTCGAACTACGGAGACTGGGAAGACATCACGAATTTGGTGGAGGCGCAAGGCGTCGGCCCGAAGAGCATTCTGTACAAGGATTTTAGGGCGCTGAAAAAAGCAATTCCGGCTCTGGATGCCCTCGATTTTGACGACGAAAACAGCTACAACCTCCCTACTACGGTGAAGTTTGGGGTCATGGTCGGCAAACTCGGCTATCACGTCATGCCCGATCCTTATGTCGATGCCAGCTATTGGCAGAGTGTGGTTTCAGGAATCAACCAGAAACTTCCGGGCACGGTAGACGGAATACATCTTCAGGCCTATGCCGGCGGTCAAGGAAACAATCCGTGCTCGGGCTGGGATTTTGGAAAGGTGCCTGTTTTCCCCGGTGTTTGGGACAAGAACTACACGCCAAGCCAAGTGCAGACGGTGATGAGGGGCTGGCACAAGGAATGCGGGATCATCGGCGGGTTCATGTGGATCTACGACGACTTCGTGGGTAATGGCTTGGCCAAAAAGTACGCCACCGCGATCAACAAGGGAGTCAAATAGAACGGCCGATCCTGGCAGGTGGCCCACCCGTTCCGAGCAACTCTAAATCACAGGTAAAAGCGGGTGCCCCACTCTTTCCGCGCTCTTTGCGGAAAGAGTGGGACGCCAAGCCGCCGGGGTAAAGCCCCACGTTAACAGCGTGATGAGGCGGACTCGGATTTGAAGACTTGTCTTTAAAGCACTAACATCTAAGCATGCCGGTTGAAACAGAAATCACTTCCTCAACCTATACGCCGATTCGTGCCCCGCGTGGCAGCAGCATTTCCTGCAAAGGCTGGCAGCAGGAAGCCGCCATGCGCATGCTCATGAACAATCTCGACGAAGAAGTCGCTGAGCGCCCGCGCGATCTGGTCGTCTACGGTGGAACCGGCCGTGCAGCGCGCAGTTGGGAGGCTTACCACGCAATCGTCGCATCATTGAAGAGCCTCGAGAGCGACGAAACTCTGCTGGTGCAATCCGGCAAGCCGGTAGGCGTGTTCAAGACGCATGAATACGCACCGCGCGTGTTAATCGCCAACTCGAACCTGGTCGGGCATTGGTCGAACTGGGAGAAGTTCAACGAACTGGAGCGCGCGGGATTGATGATGTACGGTCAAATGACGGCCGGTTCCTGGATCTACATCGGCTCGCAAGGAATTGTGCAAGGCACATTCGAAACATTTTCAGCGGCTGGAGAAAAACATTTCGGCGGAGACCTTGCCGGCAAGCTCATTGTAAGCGGCGGCATGGGCGGCATGGGTGGAGCCCAGCCGTTAGCGGCGACCATGACGGGCGCAGCTTTCCTCGGCATTGATGTCGATCCTGAGCGCATCAAGAAACGCCTTAAGACCGGCTACTGTGACTTCATGGTCACGACGCTTGATGAAGCCCTGCGCATCCTGAAGAACGCGATTCGCAAGAAAGAAAATGTTTCGGTCGGCTTGGTGGGGAACTGCGCCGACGTGATTCCCGAACTCGCCGAGCGCGGCGTCGTGCCGGACATTCTCACCGATCAGACTTCCGCCCACGATCCATTGAACGGCTACGTGCCGAACGGTATGACGCTCGAAGCGGCCGTCGAATTGCGCCAGCGCGATCCCCGCGGCTATCAGGAGAAGTCGCTGGATGCGATGGCACGCCACGTCGAAGGCATGCTGCGCCTGCAGAAGATGGGCGCGGTGACTTTCGACTACGGCAACAATATTCGAACGTTCGCATTCCAGCGCGGAGTAAAGAACGCATACGACTTTCCAGGATTCGTGCCCGCATACATCCGTCCTCTATTCTGCGAAGGCCGCGGCCCGTTTCGCTGGGTGGCCCTCTCAGGCGAGCCCTCGGATATTCACGTCACCGATGACTTGGTTCTGGAATTGTTCCCGGACAATCGGATTCTGCGTCGCTGGATTGATCTGGCCCGCAAGCGCATCAAGTTTCAAGGACTGCCTGCGAGAATCTGCTGGCTCGGATGCGGCGAGCGCGCCGAGTTCGGGTTGGCGATGAATGATTTGGTGAAGAAGGGCAAGATCAAAGCCCCAATCGTGATTGGCCGCGATCATCTCGATTGCGGCTCGGTCGCCTCTCCATTCCGCGAAACTGAAAGCATGAAGGATGGCAGCGACGCCGTAGCCGATTGGCCGCTACTCAACGCTTTGCTGAACACAGCCGCTGGCGCTTCCTGGGTTTCAATTCACAACGGCGGCGGTGTGGGCATTGGCTATTCGCTGCACGCAGGACAAGTAACCGTCGCCGATGGCACCGACGCGATGGCCAAGCGGATCGAGCGCGTGCTGACCACCGATCCAGGCATGGGCGTGATCCGCCACGTCGACGCGGGCTACAAAGAAGCGAAAGAGTTCGCGAAAAAAACCGGCGTGAAAGTGCCGATGAGAAGTTAAGTGCCAGCCTTGAACCGATCCAGAAAAGCAAAATTGCGACAGCCTGCTCTGCTGCTGATCAACATCGGTCAGCTTCTTACGCTGCGCTCGTCGCAAGATAAGTCGCGTCCGCGACGCGGAACCCAACTCAACGAACTTGGCATTATCGAAGACGCCGCCGTGCTGTGTCTCGGCGGAAAGATTGTCTCTGTCGGTAAGAGTAAAGATGCGCTACGGGATTCCTGGCTCAAGAAGAATCGAAAGACTGTCATCGAGATCGATTGCGAACATCAAGTGGTTCTCCCTGGTTTCGTGGATTCCCACACTCATCCCGCTTTCATCGCGCCACGCCTCATCGACTTCGAGAGACGTATTTGCGGAGCTACTTACGAAGAGATCGCCGAGGCCGGCGGCGGTATCCGGTCGAGCGTCGAAAGCGTGCGGAAGGCAACAAAGAGTCGACTAACCGAGCAGGTGCTGCAAGCATTGCGCGAAATGGCCGAACAGGGCACTACGACGGTCGAAGCCAAGTCGGGCTACGGACTGACCTTGGAATCAGAATTGAAGTCCCTCGAAGCCATACGGGCGGCTGCCAACTGCTGGTGCGGCACACTGGTCCCAACTCTGCTCGGTGCTCATGTAGTGCCGCATGAATTTCGGGGCCGCTCTCGCGAGTATGTCGATCTGGTTTGCGAAAGAATGATCCCGCGGGTGGCCAAGCGAAAGCTCGCCCAGTTTGTTGATGTGTTTACCGAGCGCGGAGCATTCACCGTCGATGACACTGCGAGAATCTTTGACGCTGCACAAAAGCATGGCTTGGGAGTCCGGGCGCACGTCTGCCAATTGAGCCAGACTTCCTTGGATCCGCTTTTGCGCTACAATCCAGTGTCGTTTGACCACATGGATCATGTGAACGATGATGACATTCGAGAACTGGCACAACGCGACACGATTGCGACGCTGGTGCCGGGAGCGAATTACTTTCTCGGCTTGCCAACCTTTCCTCCGGCGCGAAAATTGATCGATGCGGGCGTGGCCGTGGCATTGGCCACTGATTACAATCCGGGATCGTCGCCGACTCCTAGCATGCCTTTTGTTTTATCGCTCGCCTGCACGCATATGAAGATGTCACTGGCTGAGGCAATTTCGTCTGCGACAATCAACGGCGCCTGGGCATTGCGGCTCGCCGAATGGAAAGGCTCGATTGAACCGGGAAAGGACGCGGACCTGGCTGTATTCGAAGCCGACGATTATCGCGAAATTCCGTACTGGGTCGCATCCAATCGATGCGCCTTCACAGTTTTGAATGGGACGCTGATTGCCTCATCGGGATCGGCAGTTCTGGGGTGAAACTTTCAGCGCCGAAATTTCGTATAGAGATAGGTCGAACAATCGCGCGATTCCACCAAGCTATTAAAATACCGAGGGAAAAATGAAACGAATCTTCTTTCTGGCTGGCTTTTTTCTGTGTCTGGCTTCCATCTGTGCGGCTCAACGTTTGCCGGAACTCGCCGTTCCCGATAACTACAAGCTCGCCTTTGCCCCAGACTTCACCAAGAATAACTTCTCGGGGGAAGAGACCATCCAGGTTCGCGTGCTGAAGCCCACTTCGGAGATCGTGCTCAACGCCGCGGAAATTGATTTCGACATTGCGACCATCACTAGCGGAGGCGCAAGCCAGAAGGCTAAAGTTACGCTCGACAAAGAAAAAGAAATGGCGACTCTAACGGTAGGGAACTCGCTTCAGCCCGGCGCCGCGACTATCCAGATCCGCTACACGGGAATCCTCAATGATCAACTGCGAGGCTTCTACTTGGGTAAAGACTCCGATGGCCGTAAGTACGCAGCCACACAGTTCGAAGCCACTGACGCGCGTCGTGCGTTTCCCTCGTTCGACGAACCCGCATACAAAGCCACCTTTGACGTGACCGTAACCGCAGACCAGGGGATGACAGTAATCTCGAATACCAAAGTAGTTTCTGATGCGCCCGGGCCCGGAGATGGCAAACACACTGTCCATTTCGCGACCACTCCGAAGATGTCGTGTTATCTGGTCGCCATGGTCGTGGGGAAATTCGAATACATAGAAGGTTCGGCCGATGGCATCCCGATTCGCGTATACGCGAGTCCGGGGAAAAAAGAATTGGGCTCATTCGCACTGGACGCGGCTGAGAACATCATGCGGTATTACAACCGCTATTTCGACATCAAATATCCCTACGGAAAGCTGGACCTGGTTGGACTCGCCGACTTTTCAGCCGGCGCCATGGAGAATACTGGCTGCATCACCTTCCGCGAAATCCTTCTGCTGCTGGATGACAAGCAGGCTTCAATCGATCTGAAGAAGGACGTGGCTTCCGTCATCGCGCACGAAATGGCGCATCAATGGTTTGGCGACTTAGTCACGATGCAGTGGTGGGACGACATCTGGCTGAACGAGGGCTTTGCCACCTGGATGTCAAGCAAGCCAGTGGAGGCGTGGAAGCCGGAATGGAACGTGGACCTCGATGATGTAAGGGAGACCGGAGACGCTATGAATGCCGACTCCCTGGTAAACACGCATCCGATTCACCAGCAAGCTGAGACGCCGCAACAGATCCTCGAGCTGGCGGACGACATTACTTACGGAAAGACGGCGGCCGTGCTGCGCATGTTGGAAGCTTATCTCGGGCCCGAAACGTTCCGTGCTGGCGTCAATACATATTTGAAACCACATGCGTACGCAAATGCGACGGCCGCAGATTTCTGGAGCGCGCAATCCCAGGTTTCCAAGAAGGCGGTCGATAAGATCATGCCCACCTTCGTGGAACAACCAGGACCGCCGCTTGTGAGTGTGAAGAATCAATGCTCGGGAAGTTCGACGACGGTCAGCTTGTCCCAACAGCGCTATTTTTATGACCGCGCTTTGTTCAACGCAGGAAGCAAGGAAGTTTGGCAGATTCCGGCGTGTCTGAAATCGAGCAAGGATGCGGGTGCGGAGAAATGTGAATTGCTGATTAAGAAGGATCAGTCCTTCAACGTTACGGGATTTTCGCCTTGGGTTCTCGCCAACGCAGGCGCGAAAGGGTATTACCGCTCGGGCTATGAGTCCGACGCTGTGCGCTCGATGGCAAAGGATGTCGAAACCGCATTGACCCCCGCCGAGCGGATCAGGTTGCTGTCCGACATTTGGGCCTCCGTCCGCGTGAGTCGCGAGCCTATCGGTGACTACTTGGCCGTAGCCCAGGGAATGCAGACGGATCGCACCAGCGCGGTCTTGAGTGAAATGATCAGCCAGTTGGATTACATCGGAGAACACTTGGTGAACGATTCAGATCGCGAGTCGTATGATCTGTGGGTTCGTCAGCTTCTGACGCCCGCGGCCAAAGATGTCGGATGGGCACCGAAGCCGGGCGAGAGCCCCGATGAAAACAGCCTGCGAGCCCGGCTCATGCATGCACTGGGCTACACCGCGCGTGATCCCGAAACAGAAGCGGTTGCCCGTAAACTGACCGCTCAAGCAATGCAGGATCCGTCGTCGGTGGATCGTGAGCTTTTGTTGGCGGCTTTGCAGGTCGCGGCGCGCAACGGAGATGCGGCCTTGTACGACGCAATCCTGGCGCACGTGAAATCCGCCAAGACACCGGAGGAAGAGTACCTCTATCAGCGAATACTGACGTGCTTCAGTGATCCCAAACTGCTGGAGAGAACTTTGGAATACGCAATTTCGCCCGACGTGCGCTCGCAAGACAGTCTACTCGTGATTTCCGAGGTGATGCGAAACCCAGCCGGAACAAAGCTGGCGTGGGATTTTGTGCGGGCACATTGGACCGAGATCGCGAATCTGGGCGGCGCATTGGCGGCGGAACGATCGTAGAAAATACCAGGTCCTTCTGCGACGCACGTATGCGGGACGAAGTCAAAGATTTCTTCTCCACGCATCCAGCGCCCGCGGCCGAGCGCACGCTCAAGCAATCGCTGGAGAGCATCAACTATTGTGTCGATCTGAAGGCGCAGCAGGGAACACAACTCGCATCCTGGTTGCAGACGCACGGCAATTCGGTTGGAGAGTAAGAGCTAAGTCAGGTAACTGCGCTCCATCGATAGTGAGTCCTGCGACGCAAGAAGGTGGCAGCCTATCCGAGACCCGTCACGGCGGACTAACCAGCTTCGTCTTAGTGATACTGCCGCGAATGAAACTACTGCGCGCATTGAGGGAATCCAACTTGGTTGTTATAATCGGGGCTGTTCCACACGCTCCCTGCGTTTTGACTGCCCGCGATTCCCGGCATGTTCGCCGAAGTTGGCGTAGCCCACAACTCGCAACCGTCCGGCAGTGGAGCGGCACGAACGTGGCCAGGTAGCTCAGGTGGTAGAGCGCAGCCCTGAAAAGGCTGGCGTCGGCGGTTCAACTCCGTCCCTGGCCACCATATTTTCAATCACTTAGAAGCCTCGCTGCTGGTCACTTGGTCACACTCGGTCACAATTCACCGGTCACAATTGGTCACAATTCAGTTCACTAAACGGCTCAGTCTGTCGACTGCCCGCTGTTGGCTCTCGGGCACGAACTGCTGGTAGATGTCCAGCGTCGTGCTCGAACGGGAGTGCCGCATTTGTGCCTGTGCGTCCTTCACGTCGGCGCCGGCCATCTTCAGCCAGGTCGCATGAGATGTTCGCAGGCTTCTCCAATTCACCCAGGGCAACTCCATCGACCGAGCTGCAGGCTTGATGAACCGAACGAGTATGTTGTTGTCGCGAAGCGGACCGCCGGATCGAACTCCCTGGAACACTAGGTCATCCGGTCCGTCGGACTTCACGACTTTGTACTTGCGAATGGCATTGTTGCCGGCCCTAACCTCGACAGTCAGTCCCTTCAGCCGATGGATACGGTCAACGACGCAACCGTTCACCCCGATCGTTGCGTTGGAGGCTTCACTCTTTGGTGCCCCCCAATCGCCGCGGCAAAACCGCTCATCGATCGTAATGGAACTTGCGCCTATATCATTCCAACGTAGGCCTGCCAGTTCACTGACCCTCAGACCCGTGTAGATCGCTACATAAACCATTGAAGCGTAGGGTTCAGGAATCAGTTCAACGAGCAGGTCGAACTGTTGAGGTGTGAGGTAGGGTTTGTTGCGCTTCTTGCCGCGCTTGTCTGGAGGTATGCGCAGCGATTCCGCTGGATTTCTCACCAGGAGATCGTGCTGCACAGCGAACCGCAATGCGCTCGAAAGCACATCACGGATCTTGTCTCGCGACTCATGCGACAGCATTTGATTTGTGGTGCTGGTCGTGAGCTTCGAGAAGTAGGTTTGGAGGGTGAGTGCGGTGAGGTCGCGAAGGCAACTTTTTCCGAACGCGGGAATGAGGTAATTATCGAGAACCCCTCGCGTTCTATCAAAACTGGTCGTCGCCATCAGAGGCTTCACCACCGGTTTGTAGATCGTTTCGATGTAATGCTCGAAGTTGGTTGCCGATCCAAGACTTTCCAGACCTTGGTTCAGCGGTCGCAGGTGTTCGGTCGCGATCTTCTTGACCTCCCGCTCTGACACCGTGGCGGCTGCCAAGCGGACCCGCTGTTGTTTACGAACGTGCTTGCCGTCGATGAATTCATCGCGCCAAACCCGCATTGTCCACCAGGCCCCACGACGTTCAGGCCGGGGGTTCTGAAACCTCCTCTTTGCCATGCGCTCCATCTCCTGTGGGGAAATCGGAGCGCCGATGTTCGCCTGGTTGCGAATTATAGCAACGTCGTCCATCGGAAGCTTCAACAGTTTTGGCGGACGGGTTTTCCCATCTCGGGCACCATTGGTGCCTGCAGAGTGATTGATCAGGAAAGCCGGCACGAGGAGAGCGTGAGGCTGGCGAACATTCTCCTCGCGACGGCTTCAGGGATGAATCTGTCGTTGGGTTGGCCTCCAAGCCGTGATTGCTCTGGCTGACAGATTCTTCGCTTACGTGTTTACCAATTTGATTCCTTTCCTCGTTTTTGTCCAATAACTTTTCGAGGGAGAACCATTCCTGTGGGTTATACCGGAACGACTTTCTGGCACGTGATTCAGAGCTAGGGGGATGAGTTCCGACTGTTGGTAAAACCAAGTTTCTAGCTTTGGAAACATGATCCCGGTCGGCGAGAGAACGTTATAGCTTCTGCTTGCCGATGGTCTTCAGGCGAGGCTGGAGCACCAAGTCGGCCGCTTCCTCAGCATCTTTGAGGAGCGTTTTGCGCGGCATGCCTAGCTGCGCACGCATGGTTAGCCCACGCGCTAAATCCGTTACTTGGATCGCGCGCGCCGTTACCGGAAAGTCAGGTGGGATGTCTCCCGCATTGATCGCGTCCCGGAAACGGCGCTCCGCAAGCGCGACGCCGCCTGCGACCGCGCTCTGCAGGAACTGCTGAACCTCAGCGTCGTTCACAAGCGGCGCGACGCACATCATGAGGCAGCCCCGGGCGGACTCTTTCTGGGTCGCACTTTCAACGGCGTACCTCAGAAAGCCCGCGATCGAGTCGCGAAGCGTCTGTGGCGAGAGGAGTGCCTTTGCGGCTAATGCGCCCTTGCGTTCTGCGTATGCCTTAAGCGCGCGCAAGAATATCGCCCGCTTGTCCCCAAAGATGGCATACAGGCTCGGCCGTCCCACACCCATCCCTTCGACGAGATCGTCAATCGTCACGCCGTCGTAGCCTTTCGACCAGAACACTTGAGTCGCTTTTTCCAGCGCCCCCATCTCGTCGAAGCTGCGCGGTCGACCCCGCGGCCTAGTGGTTTTTTGAATCATTTAGTTCAAAACTCCTTGACACCTTCCACCCCACCATTATAAAACCAAATAGTTCGAAATTAGCAAGCCGATTCTGGCCTCGAGGGGCCTTCACGACTTTAGCCTTCACCCTTCACCACGGAGACGCCTATGAAACATTCGATTGCACTGGTCACTGGCGCTACTTCCGGGCTCGGCCATGCGGCAGCCCGCCTGCTCGCCGGAGAGGGCTACCGCGAGATCATCGTCACCGGGCGCAGCCGGACTGGGGCCCAGCAAGCGGTCGTTCAGTTCGCGGCTGAGAACAAAAGAGCGATTTTCACGCCGCTGGCACTGGATCTGGACAAGCCGTCCAGCGTTCAGTCGGCCGTTGCCGAGCTCGTCAAGCGAGGCCAGCCGATCGATTTCCTGCTACTCAATGCAGGGTTGGTTCCCTTTAAGAAGCGCGCTCTCACCGCGACGGGCGTCGAGTCTTCTCAGGCCCCGCTCATCGGGCATCATCAACTGACGGTTGGGTTGCTCAATGCCAACTTGCTGAGCCCCAACGCGCGGATCGTTATCGCAGGTGCAGAACCTGCCCGAGGGGGCGTACCCATGTTCAAATACACTGACCTGCCAGCCTTCGCGGCCAGTCGTTACCAAGGTGACCGAACCGCCGCTGTTGAAGCGCTGATACGCAACGGGCCGAATGTGAAGTACGTGCCCAACAATGCGTATGCCGACGCAAAGCTCATCATCGCTTGGTGGACCGCGGCGCTGGCCCGCCGGCTGCCCTCCGGCATGGCCGTGTACGCGGTGTCGCCCGGTGGCGCGACCGGCACCAACGTGGTGCGAAGCGCTGGCTGGGCGTTGAGGTATCTGATGATCCCAATCGTGAACCTCATTCCCGGCATGAATCAGACGCCGGAGACCGCGGCCAGCCGGTATATCCAGGCATCAAAGTTCGGAACCGATGTCTCGGGGCAATTCTTCGCCTCGGCCAAAGGGAAGTTCTCAGGCCCAATGGAGGTGCAGCGCCAGACACACCTCCACGATCGCGCCAGCCAGGAAGCCGCGTGGCAGGCCGTCGTCAAGGTCTCAGGCGTCGACTTGTCTCACCCAGCATCCCTAACTGCCGTGTCCTGAGGAGCGCTGATCGGCGCGCAACTGGATGCCAAACAACATCAACACACCTTCCTAACTTGAATGACGGCGACAGAACGAAGAACAACCACTACCTCAGCTCACCGGCAAATATCGCAAGAAAGATTACGGTGAGATATAGACGTCAGGAGGCATATAAACTTGCATAACCTGGTAACGAGCTGTTTGGCGGTCGCTTATCTCTCAGCGAACGTATACGCCATCGTGAAGATGCGGGTGTTTGATTCTGCCCGTTCGCGCAAGCATCTTCTACTCTATGGCGTCCCCTTCATATTGTGGGGTTCTCTCATACTCCTGGGATGCAAGCTAATGGAGATCTTGCGCCGATTCGATGAATGGGCCACCTGACTCGGCGTTCCCCAACTGAGGAAAACAGGCCAAATGCGCTCATTGAGACCTCGCCCAAACCGAGAAAAGCGATGAGTCCCGACAAACGGGCCAGGGTCCAGCAATGTCATTGGGCGCATTTTGAGGAACCAGAGCTGCAATTCTTGCAGGAGCGAATTCGGCAGTTGAAATGAAAAACGGAGTAGCCATCGGATTCGGGTGTGTGCGAGCCGCTTCTGTAGCTACGGCGGATTTAGTGGCAGTTCTGAATACAGATCCTTAATTGCCAGGCTGTACTTCTTTTGCATGTTTCCGGCATAGGCGGTCGCGGTAATTTTCTTCTCTAGTTCTTCGGGATGTCGCTTGGTCTGTGCCCTCACCGCGCCGTTGAATCTAATTAGCGATTCTGTTTTCCTGTCAGGATAAACAATTTCTACTCGCACTCCCGAACTCGTACCGGTGCGAGACCACCCGACAAAACCCGGCGCTGCGGATTCGATCCTCATGGCGTAAGGGGTACTGCCGTCAGGGAAATTAGATGGCATTTCCAAGGCGAGCAGGAATTCCTTCACGGGTGTTTCTCCGTCGTTCTCGACAAAGACGTTCATCTCAAATACGTCGTCGGTTCCCCCTCCGGGCATTGGGTGTCTTTGGAGGATACGGGACTCGATAACCGGCCTCACAGACAACGCTTCCTTGATTCTCGCAGGGCCTTCTACAAACGGTTTGAGTTTGCGGACAAAGGCATCCTTCAACAGGCGACGTTGCTCCTCGATTTCGCCCTTACTTGCGCCGGGCTTCAAATCGAAATCGACCCCGCCTCCTTTGTGGCGCAGGTCGAACGGAAGTTCTTCGTATTTCCCGTAATGTTTGTTAAACACCAGGACCGCCCTCTCATCCGTACAGGCATGGAAGGCATAGCCAAGTTCGATTGCAACGTTCGAATTGATCAGGCTCTTTCCCTCCTCCGTTCGTCCAACGATCGTCACATCTGCGACCACCACTTCAGACTTCTCGATCTTTGCCAGTATGGTACGCACAAGGTCAGGGCTTCCGGGAACGTCTTTTACGTCATGATCCAAATGGACATCACGCGGTGCGTCCTCGATGTCGTTGTCGGCCCTCAGCTTCTCAATGGCATCGTTCAGGGCATCGCGAACCAGGAACCGTCCGATCTTTCCCGGAGTGTCCGACTGCCATGACCAGAAGATTTTCATTTCGCTGCCTCGTCCTTTTCAGCCGGTGCTGTTTCTGCCTTCGGCGGATCGCCCGGCGGAGGGTCTTGCGCAACGACATGCACTTCAAATTGCGGAACACCGTACAACTCAGGGGGCAGCTCGCCCATATACGTGTAGGGAACTGTCACCGTAAATCTAAAATTGCGCGGGAATTTCTCCTTGAAGTCGCTGGGAGAAAATGATAGCCACACGTTTGCCGCAAACTCAAAATATCTTTGTAACTGATCTACGAGCTTGATATCTTCCTTCGCCTCGTGCCCCGCGATGGTAGGCAGGAAGTGATGCACAAAGACCGGGTGCCCATTCGCATCATTGATCCATTTGTTCCCGATGATCGCGGGGAATTCGTGAGACTTGTTTCGATACGCGTTGATTTCCTTATAGATCGGAGACGCTTCGATCTCTTCCAAAGACTTCCCCCAACTCCAAAAATATTTCTCTTCGGCGTGTTCTTTCTGTCCCTTGTTAATCGCGATCCGCAACGCCTCGAACACATGGTCGATTTGCCAGAAGAGGGCCGCGAGATGTGCGCGACAAACATGCAGATCGATCTGCGATACATCTCTAAATGCCTGATCTTGCCTATGCATCTCCTCGATCTGAGTTTGGAGGGCCGCCGTTTGAAGATAGACTTGTACATACGCAAGGTGATAAGCGGCATAGTTTATCGTGGCCCAAATCTCGCACAGTGCCCCCACGAAGTCGGGGACGGGAACATCCGGCATATCGTGCTCGTTTTTCCCTCTGGTTGCCATGACTTGAGATTTTAGTTGCTGGCGCCGATTTGCCGTAGCGGGAAATCGCGCACGGTCAGCGCTGCAGCGATTTTTCCGCAGCGCGAACTGTCAACTATTGCCGAGCAAGTGGCTCAGCGAGAGCCATCCCTGTCTCGACTGCAAGGTAGGTATCGGGAAATGCGCTTGTCGCCATCAACCTCAGAATCGTCGCCAATTCGGAGATCGGAACCACGATCAAGGGAATGCTAAGCGGAGAGCGACAGTTCCATTTGGCCGCCGGCTTGCGGCGGCAGCTTGAATTTGCGGAGGAGGGTCCTCACGAACTGATTGGTCAATCTGGAATCGTCACCTTTTCTCATAATCACGCAAGTCTCGAACCGTAGAGACTTGTCGGAAAAGGCTTTCAAGACCACATTCTTAGGCCGAGAGTCGAAAGCATTCGGTTTCGTCACAATGCCAACACCGATTTGCTCAGAAACCAAATGAATCGCCTGCTCCGCGGTTACCGCGTCGTGCGTGCATTTTGGCCTAATCCCGTCGCGCCGCGCCGACGCCATGATGGCATCATAAACAATCGGGTGAAGTCGTTTCGGAAACAGGATCCATTCGTCGTTGGCTAGGTCCTGGAGTCCCAAAGTTTCGTTCTTAACGGCAGGATGGTTCTCCGGTAAGGCGGCGTACAACGGCGCTTGAGCAAATGGCACAGCAATGATGTCAGCGTTCAACAAGGGGGCGGTCACGAGAGCAAAGTTGAGCTCGCCGACAGCAACACTGCGGACCAGTTCGATTGGGAACTGACCCATAAGCCTTACGCGCAGCTTCGGATAGAGTGGTAAGCGTATGGTCACGACCGTTGAGATCCACGATTGGTCACAGTGAGGCGAGTGTCCGACTGTCAAGACTCTGTCGCACCCCTCATGGGTTGCACGAGCCAGCTGAATGGCCCTTTCCGCATGGGAAAGAGCTGCACTTGCTTCTTCTACGAAGATCTGTCCTGATTCTGTAAGTTCGATCAGTCGGCCTTTTTCGCGGTTAAACAGGTGAAGTCCATATTGCTCTTCGAGTTCTGTGATCTGCTTGCTAAGCGCCGGTTGGGTGACGTTCAACCGGTGCGCCGCACGAGTGAAGTTCATTTCTTCGGCCAAAACGACTACTGCATGGAGATGACGCACTTCGATACTGGGGAACACAACTCAAACCCCCTGGAGTTTGCAGCGCAGGTTCACCCTGAGCGCGACATTTGCCCTACACCAGTGAAGGAGCCCGCGATTTGAAAAAAGTATTAAAAAGAAACTTCTAGATGACTCTCGTGTTCCAAGACAGTTAAGGGCTTGGGGTTAGCCGTTCGTCGACCATTTCAGTTGCCTTGACATCTGTGCATTTTGGATGGCACGCTTTCATTAATCTGGCCATCAAATCGGTAGTGGGGTTGAGGCCTCCCCTGATGTCTGCCAGCCGCGAGTTGAGCCCAGATTGGGTCCTGTCGTCGTTCATTCATTCCAGCGGAAATTCTTGCGACCAAATGATGGAACTAGCGGACGCCGCCAGGCGCCTTTGGCCCGGCGTCCAAGCCCATGCACGCAAGGAGCAACCGGGAAAAAGCTTTGATGAGGCGATCGCCCTGGCGACGGAGGTTTGGGAGGGAGTGCTGCGGTCTGTGGCGAAAACCCTTCAGCGGTCCAATGGAAAGCGTGCACAGATTGAGAGCTTGGACGCTTATCTTTTCGGTGTCTTCCACCACCGTTTCAACCGAGCTCTGAAAAAAGAGCGTCGAAGACGGGAAATACTGCGGAGTCTGCCTTCAGACGGTGACCTCGGCCGACTGAGGCAGGCGCATCATTCGGAGGTACACCGAGTCCTTGAGCAGTCGATTCAGGTTCAAGAAGCCGTTCGAAGAATGGATGAGTGGACCCGCAAGGTCTGGGCTGCTCGGCAGTACGGATACTCCTGGCGTGAAATTGCAGAGCATCTCGACCTGACTGAACCGCAGGCTAAGCTGCGGTTTCGCTACGCAATTGGGAAGCTGCGTGCACTCTTCAGGCGGCGCGGATGATGGTTTGGATGGCGAGCAGTAGCTTGAACAAATTCCTCGCGGTAAACTGACCTGTCTTTGTGAAGTGACTTCATTAGAGAGCAGGGCGTTCTGAGCGAAGAGCAAGAATTCAGCCGAGAGGAAAAGCGGATATTGGATCTGCTTGCTCGGGGTCTATCCCGAGAATTCCCGAACCCACAGCGCGTCGGGTGCCCTGGCCCCGCGATTCTTAAAAGCATGGCTCTTCACAAACTGCCATTGTCAGAAGCCGATCCTTGGCTCGATCATCTCGCCTCTTGCAGTCCCTGCTTTCAGGAATTCACTGAAATTCGAAAGCGACAGATAAGTCAGCGGAGGCGGACACCGATGTGGCTGGCCGCGGCTGCAATGGTCCTGTTTGCTTTCGCAGGGTGGCTATGGGTGCGAAGTCGGCCATCAGGACAAACTGCAGCGGTTGTGGTTCTCGATCTCCGTGGCCGTGCAACAGTGCGCGGAGAAAACCCGCCCGAGACTAGTCAGCCGGCATTAGAGGTTCCTCGTAACGCAAGGAGTTTGAACTTGGAATTGCCAATCGGAAGCAACGAGGGGACCTACGACGTAGCGCTGCTCGATCCGAGTGGCGCTGAACTTTTCCGCGCGAGTGCCACGGCTAAACTCGAAGATCACATTGTGGTCCTGAGGGCTGACGTCGATCTCGCCGGCATCTCTCCGGGTTCATACTTCCTTGGCGTTCGACAGCCAGGCCTTGAGTGGACGCGGTTTTCTATCCGGTTGCTCTGAACGCGATCCCCATGAAGAAGAAACAAAAGCCAGCCAAGAAGAGTCGTCCCGCAATAAAGCCGACAGCCCAGAACGAACGGCTCAAGGGTTGGAATGAAATCGCCAGCTTTCTCGGTCAGCCGGTAGCGGTCGCGCAGCGATGGGCGAGATCAGGTATGCCCGTGACGCGAGAAGGCAGATTCATGTATGCGTCTCGGGAGGAATTAAGCGGATATCTCGGCCGCGAAGCTGGTCTGGACGTACCTGTTCACATCGCGACAGAAAACATGGATCTCTCTGCCGATCTGAAACTTGCTCTCGCGCATGCCCGAGCTGGCAAGCACGACACGAAAAAAAAAGCTAAGCGATGAGAAAGGGCGTCTGGTTTTTTCGCAGTATAATAGCCGTAATCGTGAGCCGCTCTTCGTCCCCGGAGGTTCTGTCATGCGGATTCTCGTTCCCTGGAAGCCAGTCGTTCTCGTATGGGGATTGCTGAGCGCGATGATATTCTTCGGTTTCGTTGCATCTTCGGTGCTTCAGGGAAAGGACCCCTTCGCGCCAAGTGCGACCATTACGCAGCCTTCAGCCATGAAAGCTACTCCTGCACAAGCGGGGCAACAACCTAAGCACTCCCACAAAGCGGCGCAGACTCCGAGTCAGTGAGACATCGGAGATATCTTCCTGCTGATTTATTTCTTTAGCCTTTTCGGTCACGTCCTCGCGTGGTTAACCTTGCCCAATATTTTCTCCAGCTTTTGCTTCAGGATGACTTCTGCGGGAGAACGACCTTGGCGTCCGAGCCATGAGACAAAGTCCTTCATTTTGACTTCGTGCTTTACAGGCGGCTGCTGGACAACAACAGTCACGGTTGTGAATCCGTGGCCGATCTCTCCAACCCAGTTGTCCTGCTGCAAGGCCGCAAGAGCTGTAGCGATCGCCTCATAGAGTGTCTCCGCGGTGACCTCTACGGAGTGCTCAACGTCTCGAAGATCCCTTACCGCAACTGTGCACTTTCGGAGGGCCACAAGCAAAAGCGTAGCATATTCGCTTTTTGTTCGCCATAGAGGTGCGGATTCCCCCTATTCCGCTCTCAAGAGAGTTAGGCCACCACAAGAATTAGCTAAACATCAACATGGTCAAAAGACGGAAGCATGAGCTGCTGTGTGTCCATTTGCGGCAAGCTCACGGGAGAGAGCGGACTTTGTTTCAGACGAAACTCGATGCGGCCCATGAAGTTCACGATGTCTTCGACGCGCAAGTGTACGACTCCATAATGAGCGAACTGTGCATGCATTATGTCCGCAATCTCTGTGTGGCTTGCTTGTTCCAGGATGTAATTCGCAAGTCGCGGGGACAGGAGAAAACGGTGACGCGCTGCCGTGACAAGCCCTCTAATAATACACAGCTGAGGGAAGGGATTTGGTTCGAAATTAATATCCAGAACACGAGTTGAGATTGCTTCAGAAAAGCCAAAAGAATAGAGGGATCGCCTCTCCCGAGGTCTTGTGTTGAACTGTGCTGCTATGGCCTCAACGTTAAAAAAAGTCGTCTTCGGGAGATTGTCGAACGTCGGATCCATGTAACCAGATGTGAACGCCCAGGTATTGCGCAAAGACCAAATATCAAAGCTCCATTTTCCAAGTGCAATCCTGAAGCCACCAAAGCGTGTGAGCCGAAAAGGATAGGAAGCTACAACAGAACCTAGTTCTTGGGGAGAACAGTCAACCACAATATCGACGTCACGGGGACGTTTAGAAGGCCCGTATAGAACGAGATCCCGAGGAACACCACCAAAGAAAACAGCTCTCCACTCCTTCTTCCTGAAAATATCAATCATCTCTCGAAAAGGCACCTTCCAAGATGCCGTGTCGACGAGGAAACGCGAAAGCTGACGACGTAGCAATGTCTCGACTGATTTTATAGGCTCTTCGGAGGAGCTCGTAGGCAATGGAAGGCTGACCATATCAAAACTCGGTTAGTTAGCCGGCATTCATCAACTCGCGATGAACGGAGCAGGCATAGGAATCAGTCATCCCCGAAACCTGGTCCGTTACGAGTTGCATTCGAAAATAATTAGCAGGAATTCTTAACACCTTTGCTTGCGCGAGATTCCTTTCAAAAATTTGGCGGTAGTTCGTGGAAATCAACCCGTACGCTTTTCCCGGAAAACCCTTCAGTTTCTCTCCTGGCCTAAACGACTTCGCGGCTTCCCAATAGCAGTCGAGCAGGTCTGAGATAACCTTTCGCCCCATGAGTTCGAGCTTTAGCGTTTCGTTCGACACGTAAACGAAATCGAAACCAAGACCCTTACAGGCCTTTGCAAGTGACCCTGCTGCCGACTGATACAAGAGTTCATCGTGATACTTCCCCGACATAATATCCTCGTAGTTGTTTTCGAACACTTTAAATGTCTCGACAACCAACTCAGCAATTGCAAATGTCCGAAAGGCCACAGCCATAGCTTCGTCCTTCCCTTGCCCCTGTAAACCTGCAACATCTATTTTATCGTGCGCTTTCGTCAAAGCACTGTTTAAGCTCACATTCGTTGGGCCCAATTTAGAGCGCAATGCGTTCTCGATAAAATCCCAGGTTACGACCCGTTTTTTCACGCCATCTTCCAAGTCAACAGTCGCATAGGTAATGTCATCGGCCGCTTCGACAAGAAAGGCGATTGGATTTCGATATTCACGAGTTCCAACTTCCTCTCGAATCTTGAAAATTAGTTCATTCTCGGAAGCAAAATGGCCGTGCTTCCTCATTTCCTGTTTCGTTGGGTCGATCTTGTTTGACTGCGCAACATACTTGCAACTAGCCGACAAGGTACCACACGTCAAGTTTAGGCCGAATTCATCCGCCAATACTTGCAACCGCGAGAGTAGTCTTTGAGTTTGAGCATTACCCTCGAACTCTAGGAAGTCACGAGCAAATTGGGTGTCTTCGGGCAACGAAGACCTGTCAAACTCATCAAAATCCTTGAACAAATCCGAATCCCTTTGAAACTTCTTCTTGAACCACTCGCTTATAGCGGCTTCCCCAGAATGGCCGAAAGGGGGATTGCCAATATCGTGGATCAAGCCACATGTCGCCGCGATAGTGCCGAGAACTCCTCGATCACTATCACTCTTAAGATCGCCACGCGCAACCAAAAATCGTTCAGCCAAATCCCCCAGGCTGCGCGATACACTCGACACTTCCAACGAATGCGTTAACCGCGTTCGAATAGCATCGTGTCTTTCCAGTGGAAAAACTTGTGCTTTATCTTGAAGCCGACGAACCGGGGTGGAAAACACGGTTCGTCCGTAATCGCGATCGAATTCGCTTCGCAAGTCACCTTGGATCGGCTTCGAGGACGCTTGCGCGTAGAGCCCCTTAACTCTCTTTGTTGATAACAGCTGTCTCCAATTCAACGCAGTTGATTCCCTTCACTTGGATAACGCGTAGACTCGAACACAAGTTGATTGGAACATTGTATAGGGCCCTTTGGAATCGAGGCAGTGCTTAAGATTTACTTGGGACGGCACCAGGTGTTGCTCCTCGAAAGGCTGCGCGCTTCTATCGTCGCGCGACATCAAAGCTGCGCCGGCAGCCGAGTCCGAAGTAACTCGCGACTGAATAATTCGTTCACCGGAAAAAAGCGCAATGTCCCGCGCGGTTTCAGCTTTCGCAATCACAAGGTTTTCGCCACCTCGATCGCCGTTTCGAGTTGCGTATCTCTTCCTTGCATCAAGGCATCGCGTGAGAGCTCGATTGAGAATTTTGGCACGATGCCGTTGTTCTCCAGCATCCGCCCTTGCCAGGTGAGGTAGGCGGCAACCGGCAGGCCGAGAATGTATCCGTGGCCGACCTTATACGCGCTGCCGCTCAGAAGACGTCCAGGTGTCTTCGTCCCCACAATGGTCGCAAGATTGTTTTCCTCCGCGAACGCCGAGACCATCTCTCCGGCACTCGCAGTATGCTCATTCACTAGCAGCACTACTCGACCGTGGAATCGTCGCTGGCCGAGTCCTTCGGTGACCACAAGGATGGATTTTTCAACGAAAGCATATCGCGCTGCTAACCATAACAGAGTCGCTTTGTGGGACGGAATGCGTCCGAATCGAGTCAGTTCCTCGCGACGATAACCGCGCTCGCGACGTTTCCGCGTGAGACTGTATCCGACTTCCAGCTTTCCGGGAGTCAGGTAGCTCATAAGGCGAAGCCCTCCGATTCCGCCTCCAGTGTTTCCTCGTAAATCGACAATCAGCCGACTGCATCCGTTGAGTGCGGCGATGCCGCGGTCGATGTCCTTCGCTACGTCGATACCGATGGCGCCCGGAAACATTGCGACTCTCAGTAATCCAATTTCATCGCTGAGCTTTTCGGTGGTGACCGCCTGCGGCGCCGTTACCGGATGTTTCTGGGATTTGGGTATCGGCAATTGAACGTTGACCTTCTGCACTTCGCCGTGGAGCTTTTCAATAAGGAGATTCGCGGATTCGCCTACAGAGAACGTCAGGTCATCTGGCGGTCGAACTTCTTGTCCACCGCATTCGAGCAACAGATCGCCCGGTCGAATGCCGGCCGCGAATGCTGGTCCACCTTGATGGACGTCTTGAAACATCCAGCGCTCACTTCCGTTCACGCCGATGCGCTGCAGAGTCGCGTTGATTGCGTGGCGAGCGGGAATATTCCGCATCCCCGCATGGCGGAAGCCAGTGTGACTGGTCTTCAGTTCCGCTACCAATTTGTGAACCTCTTTCTCGAAGACTTCCGGATCGGTACACGCGAGTATCTGATCCCGGCGATCCCGAGCCAACGCATTCCAATCCACGCCGTTCATGCCCGGATCGAAGTGCTTTGTCTCCACAAGTCGGCAGACTTTGTCGAAAATCTTCGTGCGTTCGTCGAGAGTCAGAATCATTGTTGTCTTATGCCAATCGGTGTCGAGGTCTCGCCCACAGCGATGAATGCCGCCCAATAGAATGGGCTCACCTGGTCGCCATATTTCACGAGCAGGTCAAGCTTCGCGTTTCGCAAACCAGAACTGGTATCTTCGCCCTGAGCCAAGCGCCGGTAAAACTGTTCCATCAATGCGCTAGCGAACGTGTCATCTGCGCTCCATAGGCTCGCTACAACCGATTTCGACCCAGCCACTAGAAATGATTCCACCAGGTTGCTGATGCCCTCTTGCCCTTGCAGTTTGCCAACCCCACTGTCACAAGCAGAAAGCGTCGTCAGTTCGGCATTCAATCGCAGTCTTATGATCTCCCGCACTTGCAGCAGACCGTCATCACTCGATTGTGGGTCCGCACCCAGCACCAGCGCTGACCGTTCCGGGTACTGCGTGTCTGCGAATCCATGGACAGCCAGATGCAAGATGCGAAACTGATCAAGTGGTTGCTTTTTGAAATCCGGTTTCCGTGGCATCCTTCCCAAGCAACATTACGGCGTCCGATCCAACAATTTTACCGATTTCCTCGACCTCAGCTCGCGTCTCTGGAAGGTCGTGAAGGCCGATCCCTGAGAGATCCGCAATCCCGCGCTCAATCCGGCCACGAATAGAGGCCGGACGCGGGATTCTCCGTCCCGAGCCGCCTTGGTTCTCGTACTCGACATCACCGACTGCGAGAAGGGGTTTGGGAGCTGGTTTCTGTTTCTCCGCGTGGCGAAGCGTGTTCAAAATCGTGCCGGAAGGCACGTAGCTTATGACGCGCGACTTCAAGAGGTACTCGCCCTGAGCATCGCGAAGCGCCTCAAACGGAAGCAGGTTCAATATGGCGTCCGGTGCGATGATGAAGCGTGTAGCTGTGGCTGCTTCCGGGATGGGCTTTACGAGCATCGCGTAGAGTCGCTTTGAAAGTTCAGCGCCGGTGCCCTTGGTGCGAATTTCGCCGACAAATCGCTGGCTGAGATTCTCGATCTCCTTGCGTCCTGCCGGTAGCACTCGGACGTACGCCCCTTTTTTGAGAAACCACGACGCAGAAGGAAGTCGGGTCATCCAGAACGTACTCCAGAAGCACTTCGTCTGGTTTCAGGACTTCTTGGACCTCCGACAGTGACGCAGGTTGCACCGGCAGGCCATGGCCGGGAGCGTCTTCCTTTGTCCAGGCCAGTCCAAGCCGCCGCTCATATTCGACCAATTGATCCATCAGTTGCTCGCGCTTTTCTGTGCTGTTGGTTTGCATCAGTTGCACTTGGAGACCCGCAAGGTCTGTTTCGAGCGATGCTGTCTGCCCAGACTCGGCCGTCGGAAGAGCCTTCCTATCTTCGAGGGCCCAAGCCAGAGTCCGCCCGCGTACCCGTTCCAAAACGTGGAAAGCGCCTGGCACATCGCCGCTCTTGGTGACCAGTTCAAAATGTTGCAAGTACGTTTGACTCATCGAAGCAGCAACCGAACTGTTCCAATACGGCTCATCCACGCTGATTAACATGCTCTCGATCACGTCTTCGGCCTGCTCGTAAAGAGCGTTGGCTTCGCTAACGCGACCGCGGCGCGCCTTCAGGTCGGCAAGGATGGTCAGGTTGCGAGGCACATAGTAACGATCGCCAACACGTTGGCTCGCTTCTAAGCCATCGGTAGCACGCTCCTCCGCCGTGGGGAGATCGCCGGCATCGCGGTAAAGCGTCGCCAACTCGAACATGGCGTCGGCCTCCATTCGGAAAAATTGCACTCGCTTTGAGAATTGCGCGGCACTTTCCAAATCGGCGATGGCCTGTTTCCTGTCCCCTGTTTGCGAAGCCAGCCTTCCAAGCAAGATCAACAGCTCCGCCTCATGACCTCGTTTCTGTTGTGATCGGGCTTTACCGAGTGCGTCGTCAAGCACCGCCTTTGCCTCTTGTGGTTTTCCCAAGGCGACCAGAGCTCGTGCTTTCCCCTCGTACGCCATGAACGGCAGACCAGAGTCTTTTTCCGCATCCGCAAGCTTGATTGCTCTCTCGAAAAATCTCAGCGCCTCGGTATGACGATTCACCTCTTCGAAGCCTCTGCCAATCAATTCCAGGAACCTGATCTGACCGCCTGTATCGCCGCTGGCCATCGTCGAAAGAAGTGCGCCACCGAGGAGGCGCGCGGCTCGTCCGGGACTTCCCTCAAGGAAGGCGACCAGCCCTAATTCGCCGGAGGCCCGAGTTGCCCATTGCTTTTCGCCCAACTCATTTGCAATCTCCTGGGCTTCCAACCAATCTCGCTTCGTAGCTCGATAGTCAATTTCGATATCCGTGTAGCCCTTCGCGATCAAGCACCAAAGCCGCAGTCTTTTGTCAGTCTGCACGATGGGATTTTGCAGTTGTTCGTTTAAGAACCGTGAGAGATCGACAAACGACATCGTTTCGGCCTCTGATCTGAGGCGTCCGACCTTGGCGTAAAGTTCGTTCCTGGCGTCGCCCCGCTCGGAGAACAGCTTCTCTGCTCTGGCATAGAGTGGCGTCGCTGCGGGTCCGTTATTTAACCAGTAGAAGTGATCGGCGGAGCTAAGTAGCGCCTGCGGATCGGTGGACTGTTGTAGGGCCGCGGAATCAACGGGAGAACTGGCCGCATTGCCAGAAACCGTTCGGTAGTGGCGAGTGTAGGCGTAGTAAGAGCAGATTGTCAGGAACACCACGACCGGAGCGGCTACAAAGCCCGCCCATCCTGGGACACGTCTGCCCACTGAGAAACCACGCAAATAAGGAATCTAAAAAGTCGTAGCGACGAGGCGGCGCAAAGCAGCGGCGATGCGGATTAGAACCCAAACTCTTCCCAATAGTTTCTCATCAGATAACAAAAAACAAAAGGCGGTTTTGCCCGAAACTGCGCCTCGGGCAAGCGTTTTGGGCGAAAGTCGACCTCTCGGAGTCAATTGACCAATTGGCAGTGTCAAACCACGAACGGTTCACACGGTTGGCCCGAAATTTCGGGCAAGTGGCCCATTAAGGCCGTGTACACCTAAGAAGGCCATGAAAGCCTTACAATATGGGGGCAAGCTGAGGGGGTAGTGAGCCGCCCGTCGTAGCGCAGCATAGCTCCGGGCGGCTCTTTGCGTCGGAATTTTCAGACCGGGAACCGAAGTAGTCAGGCGGCGATTTGGTCCAGCAGTTCCCGTGCTTTTCCGATGAGTACTGCCACGGCATCCGATTTGGAGATGACGGCGGATGCCCCCGAGGTCAGAGCCTCCTTCTCGACAAACGGGTTACTGTGAGCGGTGAAAACAATCACCGGCACGGCGGGCATGAGTTTCTTTAGAATCCGCGTTTCCTCTAGGCCATTCATAAGCGGCATGGAAAGGTCGGTCACAATCAAGGCGGGGCGGAGCAATTGTGCTTTTTCGATGGCCTCCTGGCCGTTTTCGGCCTCGCCGCAGACTTCAAAGTCTCCCTCGCGCGTCAGGAGTTCGCAAACGGCTTTACGAATTGCCGGACTGTCATCGACGACGAGCACTGACCGCACACGCACGCGCACCCTCCGCAACATATGGGCCAGATGCTGACTGTCAGATGCCGAACGAGCGGCGGGTGTTGACCGGCTGTCGAGGGCGCTCAGTATGTGCGCGAGCTTACAACCCGTCCAGCGGCGGAGAATACGGCAAATGCTTGAGGCGGAGTTCTACAGTATGTAGGGTATCGAACAGTTCCAGTAACCTGTGGTACGAAAGAAGGGGACATCGTCGCCTAGACTCTGTTCTTTCCTTATGTCCAGCCACTCGCGTCGGCTTGAAGACCGCATCCGGGAGATGTGTGCAAAAGTCGCCGCCTCAAGAGACCAAGATGAGCTGAATCTAATCCTTCCCGAGCTCAAGACGGCCATTCATCAGGCCATAGAGCGCGTCAGAATAAAAGCGGTTGCAGTGCTGGGCAGCAGCCGTGCCTTACCAAATGAGAGGCGCAAAATCTCCTGAAATTTCCGGGGAAACCGGCTGTGCAGTGCCTGACGGGGAGCGTCTTTAGTGTCTGGTCCTGTCTTCCAGTCTTTGCTCCTTGCGCTCCAGCAATTCGTTGAGTTCCTGAATCAGACGGAGAAACTTTCCGTGGTCCTGTTCCTTCTCAATCATCGCGCATAGTTGATACATACGTTCGCGTTCATCGGGTTTCATTAGGATGGGATGGCGCGGCGATACGAGAGGTTCATACGGCGGAGGGGGTATTTCTCCTGCATGTTCTCTTGAGGCGTAGCAAACCCGTCGCAGACGGGCAGGCGTAGGCCAATCTGGATTGAGCCGGCGAATTTCTGGTTAAGGCAATCGCCTGCTCGTTGGGCATTCAAATCAATAAAAATGGCGGAATGCAAACTTGCACTCCGCCAAGAATCTAAGTCGATTTTCCGATTAACCTATGCCGCCGTTTTGCGGTTCTTCGGCTTCGCTTTGGCCTTCGTCTTCTTATCTCGTTTCGCCGCAAGCTCCTCCGCCACGGCCTTTTGGAGTTTCGCAGTATCTACCCGGTAGCGTTTGGCGGCGTCCATGAGAACGTCGTCCCGGCTGGCCGTGGATCGCTGATACGCCGAATCCAGCAGGCTGATTTCCAAAAGGAGCTTGCAGAGTTCGGCCTCCTCGTATTTGCCCACCTGCTTGGCCAAGAGTTCTTGCGCCGACGCGGAGTCCTTCTTTGCCTCGACCTTGTGCCGCTTCGCCAGAGCCGGGACTTGGCTGTAGGAGAGGTGGCCGATGAGGTAGTCGGCGACGGTCAGCAGGTCAGCTTTCTTCAACGGAGCCGATACGCGTTGGAGGATCGTAGCCAAGATGCGATGGCGACTCGTGATAGTCAGTTTCTCCTTTTCGATGCGCTTCCGTTCCTCGGCCCGCTCCCGTTCGATTTGCTGCGGAGAGGGCGTGTTGGGATGGTGGACACGGCAAGTTGGATCGGCACAAACCTTGACGACTTGTCCGCGCTTGCCGCCGTCCATGACAATCGCCTCAGCCATCTTCTCGCATGGCTTCTGGTTAGCGGGGAGCTTTGCTGCTTCCGCCGTTCGGCTTTGCCTTCTTGATCTCCAACTCCACATACGTGATTCCGTCCCAAGGGAGCGCCCTCGCGGGAATTCCACGCCGCCGAAATCTGGATTAGCTGCGGCTTGGTTTCCAGAGTCTTTTTCACGGAAGCGTCAATCTTGGCCCGGAAACAGTCGGGCGACGTGCATGAATCTTTACGCACGTCCGGAAAAAGTAGTTTGTTGAAACCAGTTCGCTTCGGACAGTTGACGCACGAACCTGCTTCGGGAACGAGCGTCTCATCCTGCTTGTCAAATGGCGCGGACGCCAGTTGTAGCAAGATGTTCGATTCAATCCACGCTGCCAATAATGCGGAGTGCGTCTTTATGCAGAGTGAGGCAGCTAGCTGGGGACGAACTCTTTTGGGCCCAGCATGATCGGCTAACCACTAGAGAGTGACAGCTTCGCATAATCTGTAATAGTCTGAACGTGACTAACCGATTGGATACTCTCAACTTGCGCGGACAACCAGCTAGCGAAAATTCAACTTCAGTATTGCCGACAAACCGGGATCAAAGTCACAAGAGGCGCATTTCCGGGCTCTAATCCAGAGGCATGTTTCCACTCCTCCGTCATTCGTCCGGATACTTGCAATGCTTGGTTCGGATCAATTCTTGAACAACTTTTTCAAGGCGGGCAATAAATCCGTAGCGATTCGCGCCTTGTCGATACAACCATCAGCTCCCGCTTCGAGTGAACGAGGTAGTAGTTGGTTAGAATCATGCTGACTAATGATCAGAATTTTAAGTGCAGGACGTTTTTGCCGTAAGAGCTGTGTCGTGTCCAAACCGTTCATTCCAGGCATGCTGATATCCAGCAGAATGAGATCCGGCATTAGCTCATCAGCTTTTTGAAGAGTTTCGCTGGAATTTGAGGCTTCCCCGCAGATCTCCAGCTCCTGGTCGCCTGACAGGAGCTTAGCGATCCCGCGTCGGACTAGTTCATTGTCATCCGCGATCAGCACCCTCATGATCAGACCGTATTCATAACGTCTGACACGCTTGCTTGCAAGGGCTCAGCCTTGCTCTGATCCTCTGGCGATGCAGCTTTGGGGAGCGGGATGGTCGCGAAAATGCGGGTCCCTGAGCTATCCGACTCGATATTCATGGTCCCTTCGAATTGACGCAGGCGTTCCCGCATCCCGCCTATTCCGACGCCCGAGCGTCCCGATTGAATCTCAGCCAAACGCGCGGGGGACATGCCCTTGCCCTGATCCCGGATGTCTAAGGTAATTTGATTCGATTCACGGGCAATCCGAATCGAAGCAGTCTTACTCTCGGAATGCCGGTGAATGTTCGTCAAACATTCCTGCACCAGCCGGAAGATCACGAGTTCCATATCACGCGGCAGTCTCCCAAACTCCTTTGAAATATCAAGCTGAACTTCGAGACCGCTGCGTTCCAGAAGCCCTTGTAGGTACCAGCTGATCGCGGAATATAGCCCGTTCTCGTCCAACAGAGGCGGATGCAACAGGTAAGAAGTCGTGCGTATCTCGCGGTGCAACTGTTGAACTGTCTCTTGAATCTGTTCGGCCTCAGTGGCTAGCTCGGGGGCATTGCGACCAGTCTTCTGAACAAGCTGCGCGAGGCTAATGCCAAGCACGGTCAAGGTCTGACCTGCGCTGTCGTGCAACTCGCGAGCGATATGCCGGCGTTCTTCATCCTGACTTGTCAACAAGCGCCAGGAGAGCTCTCGAACTTGGTTGGATTGCTCCTCCAGTTCTCGGGTGCGAGCCCGCACCTCTGCATCAAGTGTTTGGGCCAGCTTGCGGAAGTTTTCCTCTGCCTCTTTGCGAGCAGTAACATCGCTGGCTGCACCGAACCACTCCAGGATCTCGCCGTTTACATTGAGTAGGGGAACCGCCCGCGAGTACGTCCAGCCCAGCGTGCCGTCCGTTCGTCGGACACGATGTTCAAGCTCGAACATGCTTTTTGTCCGCACTGCCTCACGGATCGTCCGCAACACAAGCGGTTGGTCGTCGGGATGAATATATTCGTTCAGCCAATCTTTCCTTGGCTTCCCCGTATCCGCGATGAACCCCCTGCCATCGAGCTCGCGCATCTCGCTCCAGTCGGGACTCATGCGATAAACCACGTCAGAACTCGCGTTCACGAGTGCGCGGAACCGTTCTTCGCTCCGACGCAGCAACTCCTCCGCCTGCTTCCGTTCGGAAATGTCGGCCGTAACAGCAAGATGCACTACGGTTTCATCCGGATTTCGCAAGGGTGCGGCGTGGGTTTCCATGTGCCGCCGTTTACCCTCTAGCCCAACGATGTCGAACTGTAGTGAACCCTGCTCGCCCCGGCAGATGCTCTCATTGAAAGCTTTGAACCGGTCCCGATCCTCCGGCGCAATCAGGTCATAAACATTCTTGCCAACCACTTCGTCTGCGGAACGAGCGCCAACCATCTCCAGGCCGGGCGTATTCATGTGCAACAACGTACCATCTGCCGAGATCAGTTTGACGCACTCAGGCGTGGTTTCGACAATCGCGCGGAAACGTTCTTCGCTTTCGCGCAATGCCTTCTCGGTCCGCTTTTGCTGCGTGATGTCACTGTTGGTTTCGAGAATGCGCAGCGCATTTCCATTGGCTTTCCGATCCAGCACCCACCGGCTAATGACTATGACTTTCGTGCCATCCTTCGTTGTGTGAACTAATTCGCCGTTCCAGCGCTCATCGCGGTGCAGTTGTTCGTTGATCTTTTCCAGATGCTCGGGAAATTGGGTCTGCAAGAGTTCGTGGGTTACTCGGCCCAACGCTTCCTCACGGGTAAAGCCGTAGAGCTCCGTCGCAGCCTTGTTCCAATAGGTAACGTGGTCGCCGGCGTCGCGAACGAAGATAGCATCATTGCTCAGGTCCAGTAGGCGAGCTTGTTCCGACAGTGCTCGCTCCGCCTGCTTGCGTTCAGTAATATCGCGGGCTACGTTTGATGCTCCAATGACCCTGCCTGCCGCATCGCGGATGGGAGAAATTGTGAGTGAAACATCCACGGTAGTGCCGTCCTTCCGTTTGCGCACCGTTTCGAAATGATCGACTCGCTCGCCTCCTGCCAGACGCCTGAGAATGTCTTCTTCTTCTGAACGTCGTTCCCACGGGACGATGAGCGTAATATGCTGACCGACGGCTTCCTCTGCCTTATATCCGAACAGTCGCTCGGCGCTCTGGTTCCAACTGGTTATCGTCCCATCGAGCTTCTTGCTGAGGATGGCATCATCTGAAGAATCGACAATGGCAGCCAATAGTGAGGTTGTCCGTTCTGCCTGCTTTCGCTCGGTGACGTCATGGAACGTGAGAACGATCAGAGAATCCCCGGCTCCCGCCAATCGGCGTGCGTCAAGCACAAGCGTCCTTCTACCGGCAGGGAATTCGCGGTCGATCTCGACAGCTTGAAATTCACTGGGGCCAGAAAGAGTTGTTTCTACGGATTCCCACACTTCGGAGGTTTCCCATTCGTTATTCCCCAGCTTGCGGATCGAAATGCCCTGCGTCTCATCCCGCGAAACCCCAAATATGGTATAGAAGGCCCGGTTCGCCGTCTGTACCTGCAATTTGGCGTCGAGAACAACCACGGGATCAACTACCGTGTTGAGGATCGCCTTCGTGTATTCCCGTTCGTAGATGGCTTGCTCGATACTTGCGCGAAAGGCCGTGACATTCGTGAATGTGAGCACCGCGCCCAGAATCTGGCGATCGCTTCCGGTGTAGGGAGCTATTCGAAGAAGAAAACATCTATCGCCATCGCGGGTTTCGATCCGGTGTGGTGCTCCGTCAGTGATCACCCGCGTGCAGATTCTATTGAGATCCTCCACGCCCGCAAGAGTGTTGCCAAGAGAACAACCGAGATCCGAGGCCTTCAAGCCAAACACCGTCATGGCGGCCCGGTTGATGCGGGCCACTTTGCACTCGCGGCTGATTACAATTATCGGAAGATCGACAGCATCAAGCACACCGATCTCGTTGGCGGTCATCCCGCCCAAAGTGGTGCCGTCGCCTGACACAGTGCCGGCTACAAAGAGCTCGTCATCCTGGGCCATGGAGTATCTCTATCTTTTAACCAGTAGCACGATACAGCGTGCGACTCCGTTGCAGCACATCATCGGCTACAAGTGGGAGAGTCTGACGCAACGCCAAAAGCAACGCCTGAGAGCGCGGCATGTGGAACGAACCGGGATAGCGCGACAGAAGTCGGTCCTCCAGGACACGGGATTCGTCCGGGCCCACGGCGTCTCGAAGTGCCTCGGACACGGCTCGCTCAAGCCGAGAGTAATCTTCGACGGGAATAAGATGGGAGTGATTCTCGCTGAGTCTCGGCAGCATACGAGCGTGCACGTCTCCGTTGAAGTTATCCATTAAGAACGAGCAGAAGATCGCAATATCCTGCTCATGTGCGAGTTTGTCGAACAAATCTTCGAGGTTCATGCTCGCGGCAACGTCGCCGCGCTCCCAAAGAATGTTAACCATCTCACCCCACCAGCGTACTTTCGGGTAGCGACCGTCTCCGCGAGCTTGTGAAACAACGTTTGCAGCTAAGCCTAGGAAAACGGGCGAATCCGGCATTCCGTCACGCATGAAGGTGGGCAGCAGATTGTCCGCGTCAACAATCGTTAGTTGTCCGCGCTTTTCCGCGGCTTTCACATCCACGCCCTCGCTTTCCAGGCGGGGCCGAAAAGCGTCCCAATGAGCGATCGTCGGAACTAGAATTACCCCCTCGCCGTTGGCAATCGCCGCAGCCGCAAAGCGACAGACGGCCCGATTGAGAAATTGCTGATCCTGATAAAGCTGGACGATGTGATCGCGGGGCGCAGCGCCGGCTAAAAGACCGGACCAGGGCTCACCGTTAGCCGCTGCGTTTTTTGTCTCGTCCATGCTGCTATTGTTTTCCATTGCCATCCTCCCCATCTCCGGAAGCAAATCTCGGATTAAATCAGATTTTGTTCGAACCCGCTCTCCGACATGCTGGCTGGCATCGAACGCAGCGGAGCTGGCTTTGTTTAGTCTGACCTGATCAGCGTTAACGGTCATGATTATCGTGGACGGTAAAGATGCTATCGCCCTGAGACCCAAAAATCAAGAATGTCTTATGAGCTGCATGTTGGGATTTTGAGGTAGAAAGCCTCTATGGGGTATCGTCTCTTCCTGCCCACCACAAGACCCTCCCCACAATGCGCCAATGCGATCCGTTGGACAATAAAACGGACTGGTGCCCGCGCTGATCGGAGACAAGGGCCTCCGTGTGGTCAAATCTTATTAAGCGGGACAAAAGAAGTGCCTTTTCCTTGGGGTTCCAGGCAACAACAATTTTTCCAACCAAGTCGTCCCGGGAGGCAGGTGAGGTATCAACGGCAACGACGTATCCATCGAGGATCAATGGCGACATCGAATTGCCAGCAACGCGAAGGCTGATCGTAGCGCTGTGGATTCGGACACCACTGCGCGGGGGCCGCCCACATCGCTTCTGGTTTGAGCTGATCGAGATCGGTAACTTCGTCTCCGTCGGCTCCAGGAGTCGCCGCACGAACGGGCAGAAGAGGAATGGCAACGAAATCTTCCGGTTTCAGGGAACTGGACACTCCAGCATGAACGAGATTCACGCTGGCAATTCTGCCCTGACGCAAACGTCGGTCTGCCGTCGGCAGGACGCGCATAACGTCCGCAGTGCTAAGACCTGCGCGTGCCCAAAAGAACCAGCACAGCGGATCACCCGCCAGATTACCGAGACGGATATACGATTCAGCCGCCGGCTCGGTCTCCCCGCGCTCCCATCGGGAAACCGCCATGGCGGATGTCTTCAGTCTTTTGCCTAGTTCGCCTTGGGTCAGTTTCAATGCCTGGCGAAAATCTATAACTTTGCGGGACCACTCGGGAACGGCCTTTGCAGGATTCTTAGGCATACGTATTCCCCGGGAGTTTCGAGCGCTATCGGTGTACTCCCAACGAGAACAATGTTACAACGACGGCGACAGCTAAATGCCAAGTCGCGTAAATTGGTTCCGTGCGGAGTCTTCAAAAGAGGAACCATCAATTTCGTACAGTGGATTTCGAGAGCTGCACTCCAACGCTCGTCAACTGCGGGTAGTAAGTGCCGTTTTGCAGCAACGTTTCCACTGCTTCTACGACACATCCGATGTCGCTTTTGGCGCAGGCACCCCGGACGCCGACTTTTTTTGCTTCGTTCGCGAGCTGGTCGGACATATGCACACTTACCATCAGAATTGGCAGGCCCGGCGAACTGCGCGTGATCTCTCTTGCCGCCTCCAGACCGTTCATTTCCGGCATTTCGAAATCTAGTAAGAGGAGATCAGGCGCGTTGCGCTGCACTTTTTCTACCGCTTCCCGACCATTGGAAGCTTCATCGCATACTTGCCAGTGGTCCTGGCTCTCGATGAGTCCACGCAAACTGCGCCGCATGATGTCGCTGTCATCCGCGACGAGGATACGGATTGGCTCCTGAGGAGTCTTGCCCTCTAGGACCGTCATGCTTCATCGTACGATTCACCACCCGACTGAAGTCCATACCCTTAGCGCGGTAGATTTTGGCGGCGTTTCAGGTATTCAGCGGAACAAGGCAAGGAGCGAGTTCACAATATCGTGTTGCCATCGACAAAATCTCCATAGCATTGCTTCCAACTGCGGTGGGCTCCTGCTTTGTTAAAACAATCTAAAGGCGCTTTCTTGCTAGGTCCATAGGCAGTCCGCAAGAGCATCGACTGTCCCAGAGACAATATGGAATGCAAACCCGTATCCTGACTACTCACTCATTTAGCGGGTGCGTTCTCGCCCGCATTAGTCCCTATACGTCTGGTTGTTGGAAGTGATCTTCGCACTGGCATCGATTCTGGGCGGTTGACGAGCAAACCGGAAATTGAGGTTCAGCCGAGTCCGAAAGTTCCGCTTCGCCCACAGCAGCGCGTGTAAGGTCAAGTGTCCGCCGTCACACATAATCATGATGCTCCCAAGGAGGGGAACATCATGCTGGTTCGCTATTTCAGACGGCCATCACGTATCGAGCAACTACGCAGTAGCACCGGTGGTTATCTGCTTGAAGGGTTCGCCAAGGAACTGTCCGAGAGCCGTTATCAGTGGGTTGCAGCGCGTAAGCACATTCTAGCGGCGGAGCACTTTCTCCATTGGATCGCCCATCGAAAGCTGTCGATCACGCGCGTTGAGGAAAGATGCGCACAGCAGTTCCTCGATCACTTGAAACGATGCTGCTGTCGCGGACACCACCCATCCTTGAAGCCTCACCGGCAGAAGTTCAGTGTCGATCTCTGGCTCGCCTATTTGCGACGCGGCGGCATAGTCACGACTCCGGGCTCTGCCGACCCGGCAACCGAGACACCCTTGTTAGCGACCTTCTGCGATTGGATGCGTCAGCAGCGCGGGGTTTCCGATACTACTCTTTCCATCTACCGCTTCGAACTGCGATCGTTTCTCATGGAACTCGGCGAAGATCCGCGCATGTATGACGCCCGGAACCTCCGCCAGTTCGTATTGCATAAGAGTCGGCATTCCGGATGGGCATCTACAAGAAAGAGCATCTGCGCCATCCGCATGTTCCTTCGGTTTTTGATCGCGCAGGGCCGGTGCCCGGACAGCCTGTACGCGTCAATTCCTACTTTCGTCCACTGGCGACTCTCCGCTCTACCACGCTACTTACAACCCGATCAGGTTGAAAAGATCATCGCGTCAGCCGATCCGAAGATCCCGATTGGGAGCCGGAACAGAGCAATTTTCCTTTTACTCGCACGCCTGGGATTTCGCGCGGGCGATGTCGTTCGACTTCGGTTCAGGGATCTGGACTGGAAGGAAGGCATGATCCATGTCTCGGGAAAGGGCCGCCGCGAAACTGTGTTGCCACTGTCCCAAGAGGTTGGAGATGCGCTGGCAGCCTATATTAAGGACCATCGTCCCCCCGCTGAGACCGATGCAGTGTTTCTTCGATCATCTGCTCCCTATCGTGCTTTCACTGAGTCCACTGCGATCTCGATCATGGTTGCTCGCGCGATGCGCCGTGTCGGCATCAACTGCCCGAAGCCAGGGGCAGCTCATGTCCTCCGCCATTCCGTTGCAAGTTCCATGCTGCGAGGAGGGGTGTCCCTACAGGAGATCGCCGCCGTGCTCCGTCATCGTTCGCTTCGCACGACCGAGATTTATGCCAAAGTGGATGTGGTCACCCTGCGGCAGATCGCGCAGCCATGGCCGGAGGTGAAGACATGCTGAGCCACGACGTGCAGGCGTATCTGAGCGTGCGCCGCGCCATGGGATTCGCGATGAAGTGGTCCGGCAATCTCCTGAGAAGCTTCGCGGCATTTTCCGATGCACAGGGCCAACATAACATCCGTTCTGAGATAGCAATCAAGTGGGCTGCATCGGCTCCATCCGCCCGGACGCGAGCGCGAAGGCTCGGTTTAGTGATTCGATTGGCAAGATATCTGCGCGCCGAGAATCAGCATCATGAAGTACCGCCTCCCGCCTTTGGCAGAGAAGAACGACCTCGGCGTACTCCTTATATTTATTCAAGAGAAGATATCCAACGACTTGTCCAAGCTGCGTCCAGGATCGGGTGCTACCCCAACCCGGATTATCGCGGGCTTACCTACAGCACATTTTTCGGGCTGTTGGCATGTACCGGTATGCGGCTGTCGGAAGCGATTAATCTGCGATTGCCGGACATCACGGCGGACGGCCTTATCATTCGAAACACAAAATTCCGTAAGAGTCGTCTGATTCCGCTGCATCCGACTGCAGAAGCTGTTTTGAAAAGTTATCTCCCGAAGCGGCGCCTTTTTGCTCCGTTCGATGATCACGTCTTTGTCAGCTTACGGAAGCACAAGCTGCTTCGGCACGATGCCTACGTTGCGTTTCGTAAGAGCATCGAGAAGGTCGGCCTTCAACGAATTTCGGGTCTACCGCGACCGACAGTCCATGCGCTGCGCCACACGTTTGCAGTCAGGGCTCTGGAAACATGTCCCGATGACCGAGATCGAATCACCCGACATATGGTCTCGCTTTCAACTTACTTGGGACACAGCGACATCAAGCATACGTACTGGTATCTGGAGGCGACGCCCGAGCTGATGAGGAACATTGCCGAATCCACTCAACGGCACTTCATGGGAGGCCGGCAATGACTCTGATCGCACCACATATCGCGGCTTTCCTTCAGCAACGGTTGCCTGTCGAGCGCCAGGCCAGCCCCAACACGTGTGACTCCTACGCAGACGCGTTCAGACTCCTCTTCGCGTACGCGAGCAACTGCCTGAAGATTGCGCCATCGCAGTTGCAGTTGGAGCACATCGATGCGTCACTCATCACGAACTTTCTCAACCACCTGGAAGCAGCGCGGAAAAATAGTGCAGCTTCCCGAAACATTCGACTCGCAGCCATCAAGTCGTTCATGAGGTACATCGAGTATCGTGTGCCATCTGCTCTCGAACAGATTCACTGTATCCTATCGATTCCCACCAAGAAGACAGACACGCGTCTGGTGCGGCATCTGACGGCCCAGGAAATGCAGGCGATCTTGGATGCTCCCGACCCGGCAACGCTTATGGGGATTCGTGATCGCGCAATGCTCCACCTTTGTTTCGCCGGTGGGTTACGAGTGTCGGAACTAGTCGGGATTCGTGTCGTAGACGTTAAACTCCTGCCCGAGCCTAGCGTACTGGTCCACGGGAAGGGGCGCCGGGAACGCTGTGTTCCGCTGTGGAGAGAGACCGCTTCGGCAGTACGGGCTTGGCTCTCAGTAAGAGGTGAGGTCCTGGCTCCGGAACTATTTATCAATGCTCGTAAGGGATGTATGACACGCGCGGGGTTTGAATACATCCTGCGAAAACACGTCCGCATCTCTGAAAAGCGTTGCCCTTCTCTGGCGTCGAAGCGAGTATCGCCGCACGTCTTGAGACACACCTGCGCGATGACGATCCTGCAGGCCACAAAAGATCTGCGGAAAGTCTCGCTCTGGCTCGGCCATTCCAGCATACAAACCACTGAGATTTACACTCGCGCCGATCCCACCGTGAAGTTGGAAACTCTAGAAGCCGCAATCTCACCGAAACTGCGTACGGGCCGATTCAAGGCAACAGACAAGCTCATCGCCTTGCTGAAGGCCCCTACGATTATGCGGAGTGTCGGAGCCGTTCCGTAACGTCAATTCTGAATCGGTCGAAGCGGAGTCCGCATAAAAACGGACTCCGCATTATTGGCAGCGTGGATTGAATCGAACATCTTGCTACAACTGGCGTCCGCGCCGTTTGACAAGCAGGATGAGACACTCGTTCCCGAAGCAGGTTCGTGCGTTAACTGTCCGAAGCGAACCGGATTCAACAAACTACTTTTTCCCGACGTGCGTAAAGACTCATGTAAGTTATGTGGAATCAGGTTTTGGTTTTGGGGATGGGGTGCCGGGGAAGGGGGCAGTTCCCCTTCCCCGGCCCAGCGCTATAGAAGCGCTGTTGGCTGCAACCACTCCGCTTCCTCTATCCTCATCGGGTTCGCCGGAGGAGGTCCAAGTGACCAGCATCTTTGCCGTTCAGCCCGTACGCTGGGATCGCTGTCCCGTGGCAGCAGCCGATCCGATGTGCCGTTCGTGGTTGACGTTTCAGTCGAATCGGGGACTCGCAAGGAACACGCTCGATGCATATTCCCAAGGGCTTGAGGTTTTTCTACGTTTTCTCGCCAACCAGCAAATTTCCGTCCTAGCTGTCAAGCGGATCCACATCGGCGCGTATCTAGCCAGCTTGCAGAGCCACAACATTTACCTGTCGAACGCTACGGTTCAGCAGCGGCTCACCGTACTAAGGTTGTTCTACACCTACCCGGTCGAAGAAGAAGTCTGCGAGAAAAATCCCACAGCGTACAACGGAGGACGCGCGGTTATCCCTCGACACCGGAAGCTACCCTGGGTGCCGAATGAGGACGACTGGCAGACCATCCTTGGTGCTGCAGCACAGGAGCCGATCCGCAATCGCGTCATGTTTACATTCGCTTATGATGCTGGACTGCGGCGCGAAGAACTGTGCAGTCTTTGCACCAGCGACATCGATCCTTCGCGCCGCACGATCTGGGTTCGTGCCGAAAACACAAAGGGACGACGGGACCGTGTTGTGCCATACTCCGCCGTAAGCGGTGCGCTGCTCCGCGGGGTATCTCGATCACCGGCGCACGTTCGCGCAGAAACGAGGCCCGCTGTTTCTTTCTGAATCACGCCGCAATTACTCAGCTCCCATTTCCATCTGGTCCTGGTCAAAGATTGTCCTTCGAGTCGCAAGGCGCGCCGGAGTTCCTCGCTTCACGACTCACACCTTCGCCACCTGTGCTTGACTGATCTAGCCCGCGCTGGTTGGGACATCCACGAGATCGCAACGTTTGCCGGTCATCGCTCGGTGCAGACCACTCTCCTTTATATACACCTCAGCGGTCGTGACCTTGCCCGAAAGCTCGCCGCGGGCATGGCAGGAGTACACATGCCCAACGCACACGCATGCTCGCGGAGACGACAGCATGAGCAGCCAAATCGTAATCCAGAAGAAGCGTCCGAAAACCATCGGAGCATGGTTTGAAAGCCGCACACCAAAGCAGCAGTCAGAACTCATTCCGGCGAGCGCGTGCCCAGTGGGGACCTAAGAAGATTCTTGCAAAAAAGGCCGACGATGGGCCATGGAGTTGGCCAATCAATCTGGAACGATACGACCGCTCTCCGCAGCTAACATCAGTTGAAGGGAAGATGCTTACGCGGTATGCGAAGAGTACAGGTTCTATCGCTATGGGCGAACCATGGACTTCGGAGCGGCTCTCGACGGGCCGCGGCGGCCACTCAACGACGCGCTCGACTATACGGGCATCAACGTATCGCCGGAAATACGTTCTGCTTTTCTTTTTGCGCGAGATGGCCGAACGCAAACGATCTTTTTGGGGATGGACTACGGAGGAGTGGATCGATTCGATTGATGCCCGGCTCGCGGCACGACAACACGCAGTCGCGATTGCCTATGGCGGGTTTTCCGAGCTTGGTGAGATCGCTGGTGTGGGCATGATCATCGCGTACCTCGGCAGCATCACACTATTACCGGCCTTGCTTTCCCTGCTCAAGCCGCCGGGTGAGCCGGAGCCGGTCGGGTTTAGCGTTGGCGCCAATCGATTCCTTTACTGAACGGCATCGGATCCCGATCATCATCGCCACAATCATTATTGTACTCGGCGGCCTGCCGCTGCTGTTTCATCTACGCTTTGATTTTAACCCAATGAACCTGCGCAGCTCGAAAGTTGAATTAATCGCCACCTATCTTGATTTACGCAGCGATCCGGCGACCGGCGCCAGCTCGATCGATGTACTCGCCCCATCGCTCACGGTTGCCAACCAGATGAGTGAAAGACTGTTAAAACTGCCGGAAGTCTCCCGCGTAA
>CAVOLD010000015.1:0-218409 GCA_963696705.1 uncultured Acidobacteriota bacterium | reverse complement strand
GGGGACGATAGACAATGACGCTTCAGGCACCTATGAGTATTATGTGGCCGTCTTCGATAATGCGACAAACTTAACATATACCGATGATCCCAAAATTATCGTTGGCACCGGAAACGCAGAAGCGCAAATAAACTTGGCGCTAGGAGATCTGAAACGGGCAGAAGCACAACTCTCAAGCAAGCCCAAGCAACAAAAGCAGATAGAATCCATTGAGCATGAATTGGAACACCTGGTTAATGACTTGAATGATTCGAAGTAGCCGCAAACGAAACCGAACATTAGACGGAATCACTTCATCGGAACACCACCGGCAAAGGTGTATATCGGAGAGCCTCTGGAAAGACGCCGATCCCGACATCCCCATCCTGAAGGAAGCGGAGGCGTAGTACGCGAAGCTGGAGTAGTCAATTTACGCTAACAGATGCGATGAGAATGCCGGTCTCCGGCGGGATGCGATAGGCTCCCAAGTTATCGACGCGCTCGAAGCGGCAAGATAACCAAGTTCAACGTTCCGGACGCAGGCAAGGGACCGGGCCAGGGAACTGGCGGCTTCAGCATCAACACGGCAGGGGATATCGCGGGAATTTACATTGATCCGAACAGCGTTTATCAGGGCTTCGTGCGGCTTGCCAATGGCAGGTAAAAACCTTCAAAGCTCCGGGTGCAGGCACACGGGCGCATCAGGGAACCTTTCCTGTCAGCATCAACACTGCGGGGGACATTGCAGGAACCTACGACACGACATCTTTGTTTCGCAGCTTCGTGCGAGCTGCCGATGGCAAAATAACTACCTTCGAAGCTCATAGCCAGGCTCAGGTAACCGGTGCGTTCAGCACTAACGCGGCCGGCGATATCACGGGAACCTACTCGAGCCGAGCGGTGTGTTTCTCGGCTTCGTGCGCGCTCCCGATGGCACAATAACCGCTTTCAAAGCTCCGGGCGCAGGCACAGGCCAGCCTCAGGGTAGCACCGGGGGGCGGTCTGGCATTCTGATCGATCTGACGCACGCCTCGTGGAAAAACCCTAGACCTCGCTACAATGTTGTTGCGGTTCGTCCCAAGCGGCCTCTGGGAATCCTCCAAATATATCGTGATACGATATATGCTCGTGATATTAAAAGACCTTTGATGTGCGCCTGCAGGGCTTTTTCTGTCAAAACGAACCCAATATGTGTCCTGTTTGTATAGACTTCCAAAATTTGAGAGACACGAATTCATCCTTGAGGGAATGATCGACAAGAAGCGAACTAGAACTGAACCGAAGGTACCGCACGCGCAGCGGAAGAACGCCAGATACGGGAAGGGAAGAAGACTGTACGGCCCGGGCAACCCTAGTTTGATTGCGAAAAACGTTTCGTTGAGGTAAGATCGTCTTACCATGCAAACCAAAGTATCGACCAAGGGACAAGTCGTTCTGCCGGGGCCGCTTCGCCGCCGACTTGATATTCGGCCAGGTGATCCGCTAGACGCGAACATCGAGGATGGACGAATTGTGCTGACACCTCGACGAAAACGTCCGCACCGAATAAAAATGGTGACTGACCCGGTCACTGGACTGCCCGCTTTCAGTGCGGGGCCTAAGGCGCCCACCATGAGCAGCAAGGAAGTTGAAGAAATACTGGCAAACTTCCCATGATCTATCTGCTCGATGTGAATGCTCTAGTCGCTTTAGGCTTCATGAATCATGAGTTCCATGGTCGTCTTGCTGCTTGGGTGCGATCTCAACATTTGCCGAACCTGGCGAGTTGCTCAATCACCGAGCTAGGGTTTGTACGCGTGCTGGCCCAAGCCCCGGCCTACGGATTTACCGTGACTCAAGCTCGCACTTTGTTGCTACGCTTGAAAGAGGCGCGTACTTCTCCTCTCAAGTTCATGCCCGATGAACACGATGTTTCTCATTTGCCTGCCTGGGTCAGAGCACCGAAGCAAATTACTGACGGTCATTTAAGCAAGCTTGCGACTGCAAATGCTGCGGTCTTAGCAACGCTGGATGAAAACATTCCCGGATCGTATCTGATTCCGAAATAGTCTACGCGCGGGCACGTGTGATGATCTGGTTCGCGGCAATAATTTCGAATACATCGACGAAACGCAGCCTTTCATTTTGAGGGAAATAGACTGAGTTGAAGTGCGAAGCTGTGGTGAGTGGTCCGACCACTTGTGATATAACACTGCGTTAAGGACGGGAGGTGGCGAGATGTCGTGGGCCCGAGTTCTCGTGGTCGAGGATTATGAGCCATTTCGGCGCTACATCTGTGCAACTCTGGGGAAAAACCCAGACTTCTGCGTCGTCAGAGAGGTTTCCGATGGTCTACAGGCGGTTCAGGAGGCCGAAGCCCTGCAGCCGGATTTGATACTGTTAGACATCGGCCTTCCGGGGCTGGATGGAATTGAAGCCGCACGACGAATTCGCGCGCTCTCGCCCGATTCCAAAATATTGTTCGTCAGTCAAGAATCGTCTCTTGACGTGGTCGAAGAGGCTCTTAGTTCAGGGGCATTTGGTTACGTCGTCAAGGCGCATGCCGCAAGTGAACTCTTACCCGCAGTGGAAGCGCTCCTTCAAGGCAAGCGGTTCGTCAGTCGGGGATTGATGGGGCAGGCCTTGACGGACTCCAGATATGCGCCAGAGGGACTTGCGGCCGATAGTTCTGACGGGATCTTCCGCGTAGAGATGGATTCTCCGATGCCTTTGAATTTGCCCGAGGAGGAACAGGTTCGGCGCATTATTTACGACTCCTATGTAGCCTACTGCAACGACTGCCAAGCCAGGATGTATGGTCTCGCCTCCGCGCAAGACCTAATCGGCAAGCGTATGGCGGATATGGTTGTGCCCGATGATCCCAAGAATATCGAACTGACACGAGAATTCATTCGCTCCGGCTATCAAGTGCTGGAGAGGAAATCCTACGAACTGGATTCGAAGGGACAACCCAAAGTATTTCTGAATAGTATGAGAGGAGTTGTGATTGCGGGCGAACTGGTTTTGACCTGGGGCGTGCAATCGGATATCACCGAACGAAGCTTCAAGCAGTGAGGGATGGCGTACCAGAGAATTTTGCGGGACTGAAAAGTTAGGCGGCAGCGTCTTCGGTGAGGCAGCACAATTCATTCTCAGGTCGGGTGAACTCTGTGAAGCCGCAATCTACCCAGACAGGCGAGTGCTAATATACCTTCTCCTATGGAAAAAGGAACCGCACAGACGCGAACGACCGACAACCAGCTTTTCTATGATGCTTTCAATGCAAGCCCGATCGGGATTGCACTTGAGAATCTAGAAGGGCAGCCTATCTTCGTCAATGCATCCCTTTGCGCGATGCTAGGATTCAGCGAAGAGGAAATGCGTGGCAAACACTGCGTCGACTTTTCTCATCCTGAAGATGCAGAAAAGGACTGGGCTCTGTTTCAGCAGTTGCGAGGGGGTTCAATAGATCGCTATCAGTTAGAGAAGCGGTTTATTCGACGAGACGGCTCGCTTGTCTGGGGACGCTTAACTATCTCTTTGTTGAATCGCACATCGCCATTGGTGGTCGCGATAGTGGAAGACATTACAGCGAAAAGGACGGCTGATGCTGCGCTCTCAAGCGTGACCCGCAAGTTGATTGAGGCACAAGAGCAGGAGCGTGCCCGCATCGGCAGAGAGCTTCATGACGACATGGGTCAACGTCTCGCTATGGTGGCGATCGAATTACAGCAACTCCATGAAGACCCTCTCATTGTGCCCGAAGTCCGCAATCGTACTCGCGAACTCCAGAAACAGATTACGGAAATAGCTGGTGATATTCAATCCTTGTCGCACGAGTTGCACTCGGCGAAGCTGCAATATCTGGGTATTACTGGAGCGATGAGAGGTTTCTGCAAAGAGTTCGGCGAGCAGCAAAGAGTGGAAATTGACTTCCAAGCCCACGATTTGCCAACCCCTTTGTCGCCGGACATTTGTCTTTGCTTCTTCCGAGTGCTGCAAGAAGCGCTCCATAATTCGGCGAAACACAGTGGGACTCGAGACTTCGAAGTGCGGTTGTGGGGAACGCCGGATGAGATTCATCTCACGGTTAGGGATTCTGGCACGGGCTTTGACCGCGAAGTGGCAAAGAATAGCCGGGGTCTTGGTCTGATCAGCATGGATGAGCGTCTGAAACTGCTGAACGGAACCCTGTCAATAGACTCGCAACCCAAGCGTGGTACCACGATCCACGCTCGTGCATCTCTCAGTTCGGAGAAATGATGGAACGAAGCCGCTGGCGCGGCGGACGCTGCCGCGCGGGTAAGATCGACGGCCGTGGTCTTGAGCCCGAGATAAATTGAGGGTACCGACCCACTGGTCCCGAAGCAATAACCAATAACCTGTATTGTTGATTCGCTTAGCTTGGTTCTGCGTCTCAGACAATGGTCCTACCTAGTATTTGGCAGCTATTTAACCCAAATCTGGCCCAAGTTTTTGTGCTGCACATTCACTTGGTGCCATCGTATGCACCGACGGGCTAGAACACGCGGCCCAGACCAAAGAACCACGTAGCATGTCCTGTGTCTCCGACACTTCCGCCAAGGAACAGGGGGCCAATCGCGGTCCGCACGATCACCCCGGCCGCCCCGTCATTGGGGAGCCTGCTCACGCCCGGAGCGTTGAACATCTTTCCGATCTCATATAATGTGACGGCGTAAACGCCGTTGCCGAGGAAAGGCGGGAGAGTGAGCAGTTTATGTAGGTATCCCGCGCGGAAGAGGTAATACTGATCTCCGCGCACCTCGTTCTGGCCATAAGCAAGCAACCCCCCCGCACCCAAACCTCCAAGGAAGTATTGAGGAATGCCGGTCTGGTCGTAGCCAATGGTCGAACCACCCTGAGCTACCAGGAAGACAGACGCCGGCGGCGACACAGTTTTGAAAAACTCGGTTTTCGCTTCCAGACTTGGAAACGCGGCCGGCGCTCCCGGGCTCGTATCTACCCAGTGGAAAGTCAACTCGCCCAAATAACCTTGGCGTGGAACAATGGGATCGTCCCGGTGCTCGGTAACGAAGCGAAATCGCGAAGCCTCGACTTCTCCCTTAACTGATGAAAACTCTGGTGTGCCCAGCTTCAGGCTTGCATTTAAATAGCCGATTTCGTAGCCAGCACGGACTTCGCTGAACCGGCTCACTGCGTAGCCGAGGTCAATCCCAAAGTCTACTCTCCCGAGACGGTAGTCCGCCCGAGGGTTGTTGTAAGAATAGATCCACTGCGCAGAGTCGCTTGCATCCACGCGTGGCGCAAAGAACCAGCGGGAAGTCTGGCTAAATCTCTTGTAGAGCTCGGTGGAAATCCCGTAGGTACTCCCTATTTCAAAATCGGTGCGCAATTCTGAACCGTACCCCGCGATGTCGAGGAACGTCAAACGTCCTCCCATCGTGAAGGTGACGTTGTCGGGCTCCGCTCCGTTCACTCCAAAAGCAGGTTGCAGGACAGGCGGTGCATAATCCTTCTCGCGGACAGTGACTAACAGGCCCAGCTGGCCGTCATTCTGGGTCAAACCATAGGACGCGCTTTGGAATCTGCCCACTCCTGTCAAGCGGGTCAGATAGGTGTCGAGAACGGCGGTGTCGATCGGCTTGCCCACCACAGGCTGAAGAAAGGTCTGGATTTTTTTCTCCGCATCGGGAGTGGTCCCCACCACTCTTACAAATTGCGGAATGCCCACAGCTCCTTTCTTGCGCGCATCGCGGCGTGCTATGTATTCGTTCCATGCGGCTTGATCGAGAGCATAAGGCAGCAAGATCTTGGACTTCTCCTCTGCTGCTTCCATTCCCTTCTGGATGAGTGCTTCCGCTTTGTCGAATTCCAGGCTAGTAAACTTCTGAACATCCACTTTGACAACGATGTCTGCAGCCTCCATGCCGCGGAGCTCCGTGTTTGCAGTGCCGACAGTGATCGACTGGCCGAGGACGCTAAAGAGAGATTGGATTTGATCGGCGGTGGCGGGAGCGACCTGGAGATGTATCGCGATAACCACATCGGGCCCCATGTCGCGCACCAGGTCTGTAGGCAGGTTGTCCACCAACGCGCCGTCCACATATACGCGGTCGCCGTCGTGGATCGGATCGAAGATTCCCGGCAGGGACATGGAAGACCGCATAGCGAAACCAATCGGACCGGTAGAGAACACATGCGCCTTTTCCGAAATCAGCTCGGTCGAAACGCAGCGGAAGGGGATGGGTAGGTCGTCGAACGATTTCACGGCCGAGTAGGCCAGTGTTTCCCGGTCAATAACGAGGCTGATTTGGTGTCCCGAACTCAATCCGGAAGGAAGCGATGCCCCGTGTTTGAAACCGATGACCAGGTCGTTTTGAACTGCGCGCTCATCCTCCTTGCGGCGGAATGAGAGGTCTTGGTAAGGGGTTTGGCCCCCTATAATAAACGGCCAGTCCATGTGTTTGACTAGCACTTCGAGCTCATCCGGGCTCTTGCCGGTCGCGTACATGCCTCCGACCAGGGCGCCCATGCTGTTTCCGGAGATATAGTCGATGGGAATGTGATGCTGCTCAAACCACTTGAGCACTCCAATGTGGGCCAGTCCGAGCGCGCCGCCGCCTTCGAGCGCAACCCCGATGGTCAGCCGCTTGGGAGCCGGTGTTCCATTCTGCGCAACAGCGATGAGCGAAGACACGCTTAGGGTGAAGAGAACGAGCGCGATCCTCATCGGCAGCTTATAAGATCGCTGGCGCGTGCTTTCAAATGGAGAAATGCGATTCATGGCAGCCTCCGGTTGTTTCAATCTCTAGTGCCAATCAGAATCCAATCCGTCCCACTCGAATTAGTGCGGAGAAATCAGGAGACTGATTCGCCGCTCGAGCCGCGGCGTTAATATGCTCACGTTGCTTCAACTCTGGAAATGGAAGCCCCCCGGTGACCAGTCTTCCCCGGTCGTATAGCAACTCATCCAGCGTGCCGTTCAAGAGGTATTGATAGTTCCAGGGCTGCGTGCTATGAACGTCCGCACCGAGCTGTTTGTTGATCGTAGTGGTACAGTTTCTGGTCACTTCGTTGTACCACTCGGGATGATCTTTCAATCTGTTTAGGTAGTCGACATAGGTGAGGAACATAGCTCGTGCGACCTCTGGGGTTGCTTGAACCCGGTACATGGACACTTCTTCGTCTTTACGGTAGTTGGTGCGCAATCGAATCACGTCGCGCTCATCAGCGGCAACAAAGATCAGCCCGTACTGACGAAAACATCCAAGGATTGTCGAGTAATCCTGGCCAACTTTGTAACGTGCCTCAATGGAGAATGCGACGTGCTCGTTGTCCCCGAATTGAAAGCTGACAATCGGGTGGCTAGCAAAGGGGATTCCCCAGTTCGTCAGGAATAGGTCGGCCGCCCGGATCTGAGAGAGATAGAGTGTCCGGTCGCTCCAGCAATTTGCGTAGTCGGTTTCAGTGCGATAGTCGCAGTTGCGTAAATTGTGAATTGTGATCCGATCCCCATCTATTTCAGCCCAGGCTGTTCGTTCAACGTCGGGTTGCCAATTGCTGTCGTTCGAGGGCCTAAGAGTGAGCCACCACGCGAGCACAGTACAGAAGCCCACCAGACACAAGGCTGCCGCCCAGCGCGACCATCCGAGCTTGAACAGAATCGTGAAAATCCCAAGAACGTAGATCAAGGTCAGAGGAATGCGTAATGCGGCAATCCGCACATCGACGTAAAGGGCTGTCAGTGCCCACAAAGTAAGCAGACCGAGAATAGACCACACAATCGTGATTCCAATCGCCCGCAGCACTTTCAGCCAAGTCGCGGTGGAGTCTGGTGATGTGGTTCGCGGTTTTGAACGCATAGGAGAATCCCCTGCGAGTAGAAAGGCATGGAGCGACCGGAAGCTCCAGATACTTTTCTACTTTTCGCCCATCAATGTCTTCAGCTTCGCCAAGGCCTGACGGTAGTCGAGATCGGCCTGGAACGCTTCCGCCTCTATTTTGGCTTTCTTTTCCGCTCTGAGCTCGGCGCTGTTTTCGTCGTAGCTTGCTCTCTGTAGTTGAATTACTGAATCCAGACGGCGAGTAAGTTCACTAAGCTGTCGCGAGCGCTCCAGTTCGAAGTGATCGCGGCGACTTTGGCAATAGACGCGCGGATCTCCTCATATCTGGCTTGTTCGCGGATCGACTTCATTTGAAGCTAGGGCGAGAAAAGCTAGGCGAGAACTGTCAAACTTGACAGTCTTGGGAAAGCCGACTGCAAGAATTAAGGCAGAGAAGATAACGGCGACTCAACGATCAGTCGTAGACGCGAAAATCCGGGTATTGCCGTTAGCTTCACCGCCAATTCCCGATTTTTTGTCGGAAGCTTCGGCAATGTTGTTGCTTTCGTTGTACAGGGTCGCTCGCCGCTCGGAACCAACTCGACTGTAAAAATTGACAGTTACATCTGAGAGTGACTCAGGGCAGAATCCTCCGATTCAGTGTTCGAGGTTTCCCACACCACAAACTCTGGCCGAGGCACGAGAGTTAACGAGCGCGGATTCAAAGCCAAATCACATGGGAGTCAGGGCAAGTGCGGTTTTGAATCTGAGGCCAGGGTCATCACACTCACGACGCCGTTAACGAGTGGAACGAGAGTCATGCCCCTTGGCCGCTAGGCGTTTTTTAAGGCATCGTCTTCGGCCAGAAATAGCGTCTCACGGACGGAGGCGAGAGCATCGCCTACCGCACGTGGAAGGCGGGGCAACTTCATTTCTTTTGTTAGCGCGAGCACCGAACGATGCTGATCACTGAACCTGTTGCGAGGCGAGTCGCAATGCCGCAGGCCTCGTTTGGTCCGCATTCTTTTGTGGTTCTTCGCGCGGCGGCACCTGCGCTACATGGTTCAGGAGTTCCTGCTCGCCTAGCGAAAAATTTCGGTATCGGCCAGATTCGATCTGTCGCCGCCGAGCCTCGGGCGGCATGGCAAGCAAAGCTTGAATCACGTTGCGCACTTCTTGCCGCGGAACCGTGTGTTGCTGGTAGTTCGACAACCAGTACTTTGGAGAGTCAGTGTCCCCGGCCGTTTTGTGGCTGACGAACTTCATCGGAGGAATGTCGTTAGCGCTAGGCGATCTCCCCGGCCCAGGATAGCTCGAATTCTGCCGCTGCGAGTTGTCACCCCGATCTCGGTTGCCACCGTCATATGGATCCGGGTTCGGTCGCGCATCCGCATCCGGCCCATAGTATGGGGAATGCGGATAATAGGGATAGCCATACGCGTACGGATAGTAGGGGTAATAGTAAGGATAGCCGTAGGCGTACGGGTAACCCGCCCAGTAGGAACCCCAGCCCCAACCAAAGCCGACGCCCCAGCCTGGGTAACCCCAGCCGCGCCAGCCATAACCGCCCCAACCACCGTGCCAGCCAGTTCCACCCCAGCCTCCGTGATACCCGCCGAAGCCAGCGCCATGGAACCCGCCACCAAATCCGCCGCCGCCGTGGACTCCACCGCCACTGCCGCCGTGGCCACCAGCCGCGAAACACGACTCGGGCAGGCAGATCAGGACAACCGAGGTAACCAGAATACAAAGAACTCTCAATAGGTTGGATTTTTTCATCTCAACTCCTCCACCGCCCGCCCTTTATTTTGATGATACTCCCGTTTAGCCGGTGGCTCGGAACTTTCAGGTCACACAGTTCGCCAAGGTTTGCCGACGAGTGGGCCACCAGTCCCTTCATCTGGCGGGAATTAGAAACTATCTAGTCGATGCGCGTAATCGCCGATAACAGAAATGCAGAGCCGCGCGAATTCCAATTGCGCTCCTCCTGCGCGCGGAATATTGCGCAGTTGGTAGTCCGCCAGCCGAATGCCATCGAGGTTGACCACCAGGGAAGTTCCAGCTGGAACTACTGAAGCTTTGCGTATTCTGCTTTGGCCTCTTTCAGGATCGGAACGTCTGGATCGGCGCCTTTCCAGAGAGTGAGGAAGTCTTTGTAAGCGGCGAGCGCACGGACGCGGGCCGCATCGGCATCGGCTCCCTCTGAAGTTCTCGCCTGCAAAGCATTCGCACGAGCCACGCCCAGATGCGCCAAGGCTCCCGTCCAGCAGTTCCAAACAATGCCGCTGTGGTTGAGAATCTTCTGAAACTCAGCTGCGGCGGGGGCACCTTGTCTGGTGGCCAGGTAGGCTTCTCCGCGCACATATGTCGGATAAAGGCAGGAAATGTTTTCGACGAACTGAATTAACCCTAACTCGATTGGCGAAGAAGCCTTCAGAATATTGAGCGCGTGATCACTATCCTTTCTATTTAGTGCTACTTGTGCCTCAATCGGAGGTAGCCAAAGCGACTGCACCTGTGTGTCTAACGGAAAACGTTTCCCCAAGTCTCGCGCCAAAGACTCGGCCTGTTCGGTATCGCCGGCAATGGCAAACGCGAGCGCGACCTCGGTCTCAACGCCCTGACTCGCCGGAGCTACCTTCAAAGCCTGCCCGGCTGACTGGCGCGCCTCTGCGGAGTTGCCAAAAGCCGCTTCCCACTGAGCCGCAATCGCTTGCCATACGGCCCCGCTTTCCTTGCTATCACTGCGCATTGCAGAGTCCACGGCTCGCTTGGTCAGTTCCCGTGCTTTGGCAAAATGGCCGCCATACGCCTCACTGTCGGACGCGAGAGCAAGTCCGAAGTTCTCGTATTCTGACTTGCCTGCGAATTCCTTTTGCTGTTCCAACATCGCGTAGGAGTCCGCCCCGAGGAAGGCAAGGGCGTAGAGAGCATTGTGCAACGCGAGGTCATCCACTTTCCGCCTATGGGCCTCGTCAGTCATCTGTCGCGCTTCCTCGAAACTTTGTAAAGCGAGGCTGTAGTTTGCAAGATTCACGTACCGATACGCTCGATCCGGTGCAAGATGCAGTTCTTGCCTGGTGACCTCAGCTGCCTTTTCATACTGCCCTTGGGACGCGAACAAGGTGCCCAAGTTGCCATAAGCTCCGGCTTCGCGCGGGTAGCTCTGAATCAACTCCTCGCGGGTTTGGGCCGCCTTGTCTAGTTCTCCGGTTACATTCGAATAATAGTCGGCTGTGATGTCCAGCCTTTCCCGTTCGCTGGCATGTTCCCGCAACTGGAATGCTTTGGTGTAGTACTCGCTCGCCCGGCCGACTTGGCCGAGGCTCCAGTAGTCGCCACCCAATGACAAGTAGCCCATGGCAAAATTGGGATCAAGCTCGATGGCTCGTTCATGGAACGGCAGCGCAGCGGCAGGACCTTTTTCGTTCGTTGCCTCTCTACCAAGGCTGTACGCTCTCAGAGCTTCGAGCGAAGATGTAGTGGCTTGTTCGAGCGGAACATCAAACCGCTGCACCGTAGCCAAGGATTCGCCCAATTCGCCGCGCAACTTGGATGCCGCTTCGCCCAGCGCGTCCAGCACCTTATCCTTGGACGCGACCGTCACCTGCTCTTCGGCCAGCGTGTCGCCATTCTCGCAATTCACTGCCTTCAATTCCAGCACATATTCGCTGCCCAGGCTGCCGATCGCTCCGGCAATGTAAGCTCTGCTTCCCGCCCGCTGGCAAAGCTCGCGAGCTACGTCAGGTGCAAGTTTCGTGCCCAATGGGCGCTTCATTTGTTGCAAGGTTCTTGCAACTTGTCTATCGGAGAGCACATTGAGGAATGGCGATTGCCGCAGCGAAACGGTTAGTCCCGTTTTCAGAGTATCGTCGAAGATCACATCGCCCGTGCTGTTAGCAAAATCGGTAAGAACGATCGTGTCTTTGTCAGTCAGATGCCGGTTCTGGAGATGCAGACGATAGTAGAGCCCCCCGGCCATGAGGAGAGCGCACAGGATTGCCGCACTGACGTACCAAGCCTTTCGCGACGCTCGCCGGGGAACAGTTCCCCGAGCCTGCCCTGAGCGCAGTCGATGGAGCTGTCCAGTCGAACGAAGCTCATCTCCTTCCGCCACAATCCGCCCCGAGTCCATGGCGCGCTTCAGTCGTTGCAGATCGGCCCGCAACTCCGAGGCGTTCTGGTAGCGTAACTCTCGATTCTTTTGTAATACCTTCCCGATGATTTCTTCCACCGGTGGCGGCAACTCAGCATTCCACTGACGCGGGGAAAGCGCGTCCTCATGCATGATGGCGGCGAAGGTTGCGCCCAATGTCGGTCGCTCAAAAGCAATGTGACCAGTCGCCATTTCGTAGAGCACAGCTCCGAACGAGAACAGATCGGTGCGAGCATCCAGCGACTTCCCCTCCACCTGCTCCGGAGACATGTACGTCACCGTGCCCATCGTGCTACCGCCGGTCGTAAGATCTTTGTCTTCGAGGGTAGGATCTTCGGGGCCGGAGCCGGTCTCGATGCGCCGGCGCGTGAGATCTATCTTGGCCAGGCCGAAATCAAGAATCTTGGCGTGCCCCCGTTCGGTCACAAATATGTTGGCCGGTTTGATGTCGCGGTGCACGATCCCCTTGGTATGTGCAGCATCAAGCGCGTCCGCAATCTCGATGGCGAGCGACAACAGGGTTTCAATTTCCAGTGGACGTCCCGCGATGCGGTGCTTGAGGGTCGTTCCCCCCAGGAATTCCATGGCGATGAAGGCTTTTCCCTCTTGTTCGCCGACGTCGTGAATGGTACAGATATTTGGATGGTTCAGCGCCGACGCCGCCTGGGCTTCGCGTTGAAAACGGGCGAGGGTTTGCGGGTCGCGAGCTACGTCTTCGGGGAGAAATTTGAGCGCGACAAAGCGATGCAGCCGCGTGTCTTGGGCTTTATAAACGACGCCCATCCCCCCGCCTCCCAGCTTCTCGACGATGCGGTAGTGCGAGATGATTTGGCCAATCACTGGCGCGAATCTTACGTCTGCGAAACTTGCAAGTCAATGAAACCTGCGGAGTTGGTGGCAGCTCAAGAGGGTTGTTGGCGAAAAATCGCGATACGCAATCGGAAGTGCTGAACTCGCGGATTGAAAGAAATTTGGTTCTCGCCCGCGGTCGAATCATAGAGGGGTGCCTTTTGGCCGCGGGCCTCCGACCGATTCCGGCTCATTACAGTAATTTTGCAGCGGTGCCGTTTCGGTTGAGTTTGTGGGATCAGGACGCCAGATGCGGGAAGGGAAGAAGACTGTACGGCTCGGACGGAAGCATACGGAGCTTTCGCTCCGCGAAGGCGCAAGGCATGGGTGGGCCGATAAGGCTTCGACCGTCCGCATAATCAAATACCGCGAAGCTGTGGCCTAGTCAAGCGAGCTGTTGGCGATCTCGCGCGCGTCAATCAGGAATTCGACCCCATAAAGGTAGACTAAGCGGTTACGGACAATTCCGCTGACACGGGCGGGTTTACTGCAATCGGAGTCCATGAATTCAACATCGATCTGAGCTCCTACGGCTAGGTTCGCAAGGGCAAACAAGCAAATGCCACCTGCGCTCATCTTTGTTCCGCGAGCCGGTATCACAGCTGTGCCGCTCAGATCATCAGCGACTACGCGGATTGGCACGTCAACCGCGCGTCGCTCCCATCGGCGCGTGTCTCCTGACGGGTGTCGGTTCAATGCCATACTTGCAATTTAACAGCATCGTGAACCGACTTACGCCTTACGAAGGAACACGTCCAGTTGAAACTCCCAATTGTTGCATGCAAGACCGGAGATGGTACTTGGTCCGATGACCGCCGTTCCGGCGAGGATCCGGGCCTAGCTGCGTTCTCAGATGGGATGAGCTCTGCCGCGAGAACTCGGTTGAGCTGCTGGCCAGCTCGCAGCGACTTACCAAATGAGATCTTCGTCCAAGTCCGCTAAAGGACTACCAACACTATTGTTGCCTGCGCCGATCGCGAAGCGGCGCCTTATAATGCCCAAGCGGACTGTGCTCTCAGGAGGAGACTGCATGGGGCGTGGGGTACCGGAAGCTTTGAGAACGACGACGCTGCGAATTGGATTGCGGAACTCGGCACAATAGTGCCTGATGATCTGGCGCAGATATTCGTTCAGGCCGCTGACTATCCCAGCTATCTTGAGGCACCCGCCTCCCGCATCGCTGTCGCGGCGGCTGAGGTCATCGCCGCTCTGAACGGCTCCCCCGCCCAGGAAGCGCCCTCAGAAATTATCCAATGGACGACCAATCGACAGACGTCCACTCGAGAGCTCAAGGCTCTGGCACTACGAGCGTTGGAGCGTGTGCGGAAAAACTCTGAACTGAAAGACCTATGGCTCGAAGCCGACGGTCTGAACGACAGGATCGCAGCGATTCAGGATTTGCAGACTCGGGTAGGAGGGTAGAGTCCCCACCTCGTGTTGAGTGTAATGGCCTCTTCACATCACTTACCGTACACCAAAACGCATTAGCGCTCCTCGTCTTTTGGCAGTCGTTCCGATACCTCTGTACTATTGTTCGCTATGCTGATTCGACGCACTTCCAGGTTAGGAATGCAGCTGGTGATAGGCGTCTTCGTTTCTGCCTTGGCTGCGGGCCAAGCACCTGCGCCGGACTTCCGTCTTCCTAAAATCGCGCGCCCAACTCGATACCATGTGGACCTGACTATCGTGCCGAGTATGCCCAGTTTCCAAGGTTACGAAGTGATTGGTATTGACCTACAAGAACCGAGCGACATTGTGTGGCTCAATGTGAAGGACCTCACGATTCAGGAAGTCAACGTGACGGTAGGTAAAGTCCGAAAATCAGTCCGATGGCACCTGACGAACGAGTTCCTGGCTGTCGAACTTACCGAACGAACTCGGCCGGGACCGATCGAGATTGGAATCCGGTACATCGGAAAACTTGATGAAAAGTTCAACGTGGGAGCATACCGGAGGAAATCGGGTAACGATTGGTACGTCTACACAGCATTCACACCGATCGACGCTCGACGCACATTCCCTTGCTTTGACGAACCGGGCTACAAGGCGCCATGGGAAATCGTGCTCCACGTGAAGCGTGATGAAGTCGCGGTGTCCAATGCACCGGTGGTGTCCACGACTGATGAACCTCACGACATGAAGCGGGTGGTTTTCGCACCGACACAACCGCTGGCTTCGGAAGTTGTCGCATTCGCTGTTGGACCGTTTGATGTGGTAGACGCCGGTGTGGCTGGACAACGACGAATTCCGGTGCGAATTATTACTCCGCGTGGAAGGGCTACGGAGGCCGCGGCAGCGCGCACCGCCACTCCAGAGATCCTGAATCGACTGGAACAGTACACCGGAATCCCGTATCCATGGGAAAAGCTCGACCACTTGGCTGGTCTGGAGTTGCCCTTCGGGGGCATCGAGAACCCAGGGCTGATCATGTACGGAGACCAGATCCTTCTGGCACCGCGGAATCAGGACACGCAACGACGGCAGCGACGTATGCGAGAAGTGATGGCACACGAACTGGCGCACCAATGGTTCGGCAACCTTGTGACTCAGGCATGGTGGGACGATGTTTGGCTTAGCGAAGGTTTCGCAACCTGGCTGGGCACAAAGATCTCCGACTTGGAGTTGCCCGCGTTTGAGCGCGGTCTCGCCATCACCGACGTGCGCGACCAAATCTTACTTTCCGATTCGCTCGAGACGAGGCCTCTGCGGCTCGAAATGCATTCACGCAAGCAGACAGAAGATGTGTATGACGTCATCGTGTACTTGAAGGGAGCGAGCATCCTCGAAATGCTGGAAGACTGGTTAGGACCAGAACGCTTTCAGCGGTCGCTGCATCGCTACCTTACCGATCATCAGTTTGCGACCGGCAGTTCGGAAGACTTAGCGCGAGCTATTGAAGAGGAGACTAGCGTGGATATCCGACCGGTTCTCTTCAGCTTCCTCGATCGATCCGGGGCACCAATATTGCGCTTCACACTTGCCACCACGGGGCAAGTCCCAAAGCTCGAAGTCGAACAAGACGGGCGCCCGTGGATAGTGCCGGTTTGTATTCACCTGGAAAGCGGGGAAAGGCAGTGCCAGCAAGTGAGTGATGCTCACGTCGAACTGTCATTGCCCCACGCGTCAATGTGGTTCTGGCCCAATGCCTTCGGCAGCGGCTACTACCGGTCTTTCTTGGCAGGAGGCGGCCTCGAGGCATTGATGGAGAAGGGCTACGACCTTCTTGAAGAACCGGAGCGCTTGGCGCTCGTTGGCGATCTCGAAGGCCTGACCGTTAGCGGCGCGTTGCCTGCGGCAGCGGTGATGAGGATTCTCCCGGAGATGATTGGGACACCTGGAGGTCCAGAGCCGCGAGTCGGGGCGCATGCAAACACCCTTGCCCTGCAACTCGCTTTGGTTTCGCCGGAAGCCATTCGCCGGAAGTATGCCGAATGGGTGGGGAAGACGACGCGGATGCCCTTGATCAAACCGGAGCAGACCAGGAGCATGGAAGAATTTTTTCGAGACAAGCAGTAGAGCGTCGTCTTTCTCAGCTGCGATGGATTCTTGTGTGGCAATCATTGCACAGCGTGATCAGGTTTTCCTCCGAACTGTCCTTCGTGGTAGCGCTGGACTGGCTCAGGCGGAGAGACAGGTCTTCAACCAACTTAGGGATATATCCGGTGCACTCCTCCTGGTTAAGCGGAAGGCAGTTTAGATCACTGCTCTGCTTCGTCGGCGCCAACCAGTTTTCGACGATACTGCTGCAGCACCGTTGCAGTATCACGGCCACTCTCTCCGCTTTCTCGGACGAGTTCAGTAAGTCACCCCATATCGAACGGTTTCACCACAACCTCGTCCGCTTCTAGAAGGATGGCGGCCATGGCGCTCTCCACGTCGCGGTAGCCGCTGACCAGCGTGGTCAGTGCGTTGAGCTGGGAGAGGCCCATCGCTGACGCCACCGTAAAACCGTCCCCGGATCGGGCGTGTGCAGGTCGGTAATGAGTACGTCAAAGGGCTGATGTGGCAGTGCGGGCAACCTACAAATGGCATATCGCATCTGCGATAATGCTCTTGTCCCGAGTTGTTTCGGGCGACGTGCAGACGGTACAAGTGATCCAAATGCATTTCCTACGATTGTTCTTAACAGCATGGCTTGCACTCGGGATCGCAACGGTTTTCTTATTGTTCTGGTTGTGTAAACGAACCGCCCGGCGCAACAACATGCTGGACGGGCCAGTTCCAGACCAGAATATGTTCCAGCGACACTTGGGCGCCGCGCATACAGAGTCGGTGCCTCGTCAATCTGATGTTGAGCCGTTGGCACGCTCCAACCCCTCGACGGTTCTAGGTTTACATGGCAGGATGGTGCGCAGGCCAACCCCTCCCAGCGACGAACTCTTCTGGAGGGCCGCGACGGGGCTAGCAATGGCAGCGGTTTCGGCTCTCCTACTAGTCGCTTCGAGCGATCGCCTTTCGCCCGTGCCTTCCCAGTTGGTGCTGCCATCGGACGTGGTCCAGCAGCAGGTACCCTTTCGGAGAGCACCTCACATCGTGACAGTTCCGACGCAGGGCGGCGGAGTGGGCATAAAGACGGTGGTGATGGAACGACAGGCGACGAAGACTGGACCGATCGGGATCGAGCGATCGGTTGTTGCTGACAGACCGGTTGCACGTTCAGCCTCTACCCGGAAGATTGTGAGCTCGAAGCGCCATTCAATTTATGAGGGCGAAGGCGACATAGTCGCTCAAGACATTGTGGTGCGTTACGAGAGGCACACCGCGCTTCAGTAATTCCTTAACAGCGTCTTCGCGGGTTCGGTGTATCTTTATCCGTCGGGCCAGCCGAACTGTCACTCACGATGACTACAGCATTCACTGTATTGCCGTTGCATTGCTCTGTTCTTTCAGTCAAAAGTAGCAGTTCGGTGAAGGTATTCCTGAGGGGAGCGCGGTAACTTACGGAGGGCACGCATTTTTCTACTCAGGCCTTTCATCTCATTTCAGAAACAATGTAAATTCTCACCAGTGATAAATAACTTGCTTTGAAAAACCCGCGTCATCGCTTGACTTATGCCCCGGCCTCTTTGCTAGGGTGGAGTTCAGATCCGAACAAGGGGACGACCGGGAAACATTATCTCCAAAACTGTCCCACGCTCTCAACGCAAAGACTACTCCACTTCGCCAAGCAAGATCCACGCGATGAGCCGGCGCCGGTTCCGTCGCTGTCGTGGATGGTCACAATTATGTCAAGAGCGAGAGCATCGCAGCATGAGGTGAGCTCACAGAAAAGTGGTTCCTGGGTCCAAATTGAGATCAGTCCTTGGCCCTTCCTCTGGACCGTGGTTGGGGCATGGATGTGGTTTGGAATTTTGCACCTAGCCCATTATCTGAATCACCTTCACAAATCCTGAAAGGTTGGGTAAATCCAGAAGGCCGACCTACTCCCGCCGCTCCTACCAAAGACACGAGCGACCGCTAGGGCCTCTTCAACTCAGTCATCGACTTTAATTCATCTATGATTTCCTTCAACCTCTCTTCGCGCCTCGCGTGATGGCCATGACGACGAGGTAGCCCTGCTTTGGCCTCGACACTACGTCGCCGATGTTAACTGGCAGCACAAATGGGCCACACAAGTTCTGAATTACGAGGCTTTGGACGGGGGCGTGATGTCCTTCAGCCGCATCATCCTTTCAACATAGCAGTCTTCGTGAACGGCTTTCCCATCCTCATCCGTCTTCGCGCTTTTAAGCTCGACAGGTTCATTGCAGATACTGCATTTCGGTGGTCGCAGTTTGTGGATAAATCGCAGGAACGATGGCACTGCAGCCTCCGGATGCAAAATCGTCAGATCGCAAATGCGACCAGGGCCGAAGGGCGCGGCGGAGAGATGTATAAGCGACTCCTTCCTTATACCACGGTTGGGCACGCCCGCGGTGTTCGACAGCTACAGTATGTAGGGTATGGAACAGCTTCGCGCCCGGTGTCATGATTAGTGACATCGGGGTATCTCATGAGCTTGGACAGGCGAATCCGTGACCTCTGCTCTCAGGCTGTCGCAGCGAAGGACGCGGACGCCTTGCGGCCTATTATGGACGAACTTAGGGATGCGCTCCGCGAGCACAACGAAGACCTGCAACGTATCCTCGCCGAATATCCCTTCCTGCTAGATGACATTGTGAAGCCAGCCGCTTAAGGTTCCGCGGTCATGGCGAGGATGTATCGTGTCGGGGGATTCTGTACCCTATTCAGTACGCAGCCTCGTAGGCCCGCTAGTGATCCATTGAGTCAGGACAATCGGTCCGACCCACGCATCTCTTCGGTCACAACCTTGATCATGATTACCAGTTCGAGCCCCTCAGTGAAGAGGAGCGGGCTGCCCAATCGATCCAACAGCAGTTCCCGAAGTCGTCACGCTATTTTTGGATGAAATAGACGAAATAGAAGAGGCGAAACGCATGTTGTTCTTTCGATCGAACAGAGCGCGGGGCTATAATTGCGAGCACTCATGGCGCTCACCTCTGGCATGAAACTTGGCCCCTACGAAATCCAGTCCCTGCTGGGTGCGGGAGGTATGGGGGAGGTGTATCGCGCCCACGATTCCCGGTTGAACCGCACGGTTGCGATCAAGGTTCTGCCCGCATCGTTCTCTGCGGATCGCGACCGTCTGCAGCGCTTCGCGCAAGAAGCGCGGGCGGCGGCGGCGCTCAACCATCCCAATATTCTTTCCATCTTCGACATCGGCGAGGAGCAAGGCGCGCCTTATGTGGTCTCGGAGTTGCTGGAAGGTGAGACCCTTCGCGAACGGCTGCGGAACGGCCCGCTGCCCATCCGCAGAGTAGTCGATTATTCATTACAAGTGGCGCGTGGGCTGGCGGCGGCGCATGAGAAGGGCATCGTGCATCGCGATCTGAAGCCGGAAAACTTGTTTCTGACCAGCGACAACCGGGTGAAGATTCTCGATTTTGGTTTAGCCAAGCTGACGGGACCGGAAACGAACGATGGCAGCGGAGACGCTCCAACCGTGCAAGTGGCGACCGACGCTGGCGTGGTCATGGGCACTGCCGGTTACATGTCGCCCGAGCAGGTCCGCGGAAAATCGGCCGATCACCGCTCCGACCTTTTTTCTTTTGGCGCGATCCTTTACGAAATGATTTCGGGCAAGCGGGCCTTCCACGGCGAGACCTCGGCCGACACAATGAGTGCGATCCTCAAGGAAGAAACGCCGGAGCTTTCCGAAACCGCTCGCAACGTTCCCCCAGGTCTGGAAAGAATTGTGCGGCACTGCCTGGAAAAGCATCCCGCGCAACGTTTTCAATCGGCGGGAGACCTCGCGTTCGATCTGGAAGCGCTGACGGACGTTTCGGCCGCGACCAAGTCTGGTGCGCAAGCCGCCGTACAACAAGCCAACGTGGGGAGCTCGCGTCGTAAGCTGACGGCTGCCGCGGGTGTGATCGTGCTCGCAGCAGTTATGCTTGGTCTGGGTTGGTGGTTGGGACGAGGCAAGGGTGCCCCACCTCTAGCCGAGTACAAGCAGATCACATTCCGTACCGGTTTCATCGGCAATGCCCGGTACACGCCCGATGGCGGCATTGTTTACGGCGCGTCGTGGGATGGCGGCGACTTTCAGCTTTACCTGGCGCGCACTGACGACACGGTCTCACGCGAACTCGGGCTGAAACATGCAGAGCTTCTGGCGATCTCAAAGAGTGGAGAGCTTGCCGTCCGGCTCAATACCGTATTCCTTCCAGGGTATGCCCGCATCGGCACGCTGGCCCGCGTTCCGCTGGGAGGCGGTACGCCGCGCGAAGTGCTGGAAAACGTGCAGGACGCCGACTGGTCAGCGAACGGCGACAGCATGGCCGTGGTTCGTTTTGTCCCGGAGAACAGTCACTGGCGCCTCGAATACCCGATCGGCCATGTGTTGTTGGACAGCGTCAATTGGCTCAGTCATCCGATAATCTCCCCTGACTGCCGTCAGATTGCCTTTGCCGATCACGAGAATCCTGGTGGTGATGACCAGGGCTCAATCGCAGTCGTGGACATGCAGGGACACGAGAAGAAACTCTCGTCGGGATGGATTTCTGCGCAGGGGATTGTCTGGTCTCCCAAGGGCGATGAGATTTGGTTTACCTCCTCAGATACGGGCTCGGCACAAAACCTGCGCGGAGTAACGCTGGCCGGAAAGCTGCGGACCATTACCAATGTTCCGGGAGGGATGTGGCTGGAAGACATACGCAACGGAATGACCCTGATCCTTTCCAATCAGAAACGCATTGGACTGCGTGGCGTGCCTCCGGGCGGCAAGGAAGAGCGGGAACTGGGCTGGTTGGGATGGGCCATTCCAGGCGACATCAGCCGCGACGGAAAGAAGGTTTTGTTCGAAGAAGAAGCCGACGGAGGCGGCCCGAATTACACGGTATTTCTCCGCGATACCGACGGCTCGCCTCCAATACGGATCGGGGAAGGCAGAGGGCTTGCGATTTCGCCAGACAGCAAATGGGTCATTACGAAGCCGGCCAAAGGCGGTCCGCTGAGCGTGGTTCCGACCGGCGCCGGCGAAGCCCGGCAGTTGACCCATGACAACGTCGACTACACCCAGGCCCGCTATCTGCCAGACGGCAAACAGCTAGTGGCGGGGGGAATCGAGGCGGGACACGGGGCGCGCGATTACCTGATCGATTTAAGCAACGGCAATGCCAAGCCCATTACGCCCGAGGGTGTTGCAGGGACGATTTTATCCCCGGACGGCCGCAGCTTCGTGGTGTTAGGGCCTGACGGCAAATGGGGGGTCTGGCCGTTGGACGGCAGCGGCCTGCGTCTGCTCCCCGGAGTCGACTCCCGATACTACGTGAGCGGTTGGGCCCCGGATGGAGCCTCAGTGTATGTGGGTGAGAGTCACTCGCACGAGCGCACCGTGAAAATCTTTCGAGCGAACGTGGCCACCGGGAAAATGGACGTCTGGAAAACCTTCGGAGACTCGCTGCCAACGGGAGCGAACGCTGGCGGCGTGCTTTTTTCGAGCGACGGGAGCGCCTACGTCTACCTCTACGACCAAATCCTGTCGCAGGCTTACGTGGTCAAGGGACTCAAGTAGCCTGTGCGGTTTTTGAAGGGGGTTTTGAGTGTTATGGCGTGCTTTCTTAGACAAGGCGTCGCGTCTCAATCGGCCTCTGGGAACGCTCGACAAACATATCGTGACACGATATATTGTCGTGGCGTTGAAGACCTGCGATGGAGCGCTTACACGTCTTTTGTTGTCAAAACGAACCCAATATGTGTCCTGTTGTTATAAAGTTCCAAAAGTTGAGGGGCATGAATTCGCCGCTTACGGTCGTCCGTCCGGTTTTCTCCAGTTCCTTCCAACACGTTAGCTCTGATTGACTTGGCCTAGTATCGGGCATAACATGGCGTGCGCGATGATCGGCCAAACCATCTCTCACTACACCATTGTTGAAAAGCTTGGCGGCGGTGGAATGGGCGTTGTCTACAAGGCCGAAGACACGGAGCTTGGCCGCTTTGTAGCGCTAAAATTTCTGCCCGATGATGTTGCGCAAGACGCGGCATCACTGGAGCGATTCCGGCGCGAGGCCCGCGCTGCCTCGGCCCTCAATCATCCGAATATCTGCACGATTTATGAGATCTCCCGGCACGATGGACGCATGTTCATCGCCATGGAGTATCTGGAGGGCAGCACCCTCAAGCATCTGATCATGGGGCGCCCGCTCACGCTGGAGCAAATTCTCGAAACCGGGCTTGAAGTGGCCGACGCTCTGGATGCGGCGCACGCAAAAGGCATCATTCATCGCGACATCAAGCCCGCCAATATTCTCATCACCAATCGTGGGCACGCCAAGATTTTGGATTTCGGATTGGCGAAAGTGACGCCCTTGTCGTCTGCCGCCAGCGCAACTGAAGTCACAATGCCCAGCAATCAACTCGAACATTTGACCAGCCCGGGATCAGCGCTTGGAACTGTCTCGTACATGTCTCCGGAGCAGATTCGCGGCAAAGACGTGGACGTCCGCAGCGATCTATTTTCCTTTGGTGTCGTGCTTTATGAAATGGCGACGGGGATCCTCCCGTTTCGCGGAGACACTTCAGGCGTCGTCTTTGATGCGATCCTCAACCGTGCGCCAGCGCCTCCGATCCGTTTGAATCCGGATTTGTCGGAAGGCCTGGAACGAATCATCAACAAGGCCTTGGAGAAGGACCGCGAAATCCGTTATCAGCATGCATCCGATCTGCGGGCGGACCTGAAGCGGCTCACGCGTGACACTCAGTCGGGCAGCGGGCCGGCAGTTGTAGCGGAAGCGCCAAAAAAGCGTAACTCCGTTCTCATTGGGGTTGGCGTGGCTGTGGTCCTGGCCGCAATGATCGCCGGCGTCTGGTGGCTGAAGCGGCCCAATCAAGCGGCTGTGCCGGGTTCTACCGAATGGGTGCAACTCACGAACTTCACGGACTCAGTTTTCAGTCCTGTTCTATCCCCAGACGGCCGCATGCTGGCGTTTTTCCGTGGTCAGGCCCCCTTCACGCCCTCCGAGCAACTCTACGTCAAGCTGCTTCCGGATGGTGAACCGGTCCAACTTACGCACGAAGAAGCCCTCAAGATGCAGGCGGCGTTTTCACCCGATGGCTCGCGTATTGCATACGGTGCGGTCAGCGGTGACTGGCGCACCATGGTCTTACCTATCCTAGGCGGCCAACCCCTGCTCCTACTCTCCAACGCCACCGGACTCACATGGGTTGCCCCGCATCACGTCATGTTCAGCGAGATTCGCGGCGGCTGGCACTTTGTGGTGGTAACCGCCGCTGAAAGCCGCTCTGAACAACGTGATATCTACGTGCCGCAGCGCGAAACCGGCATGGCGCACTTCTCCCATCTCTCGCCCGACGGCCAGTGGGTGCTGATCGCAGAGATGGATGCGAATGGCTGGCTTCCCTGTCGACTGGTGCCGTTCCGCGGAGGTAGTGGCAAACTGGTTGGCCCTCAAAATGGAGTCTGTTACTCAGGCGCATGGTCACCCGACGGGAAGTGGATGTACTTTACTTCGAGTGCAGGCGGACATGGCGACCACATCTGGCGGCAGCCGTTCCCGGACGGCACGCCCATACAGATCACGAACGGACCATCTGAGGAAGACGATGTTGCCATGGCGCCCGACGGTCGTTCGTTCATCACTTCCGTCGGCACCGAAGAACGAACGGTCTGGACGCACGACCCACAGGGCGATCATCAGATTTCTTCGGAAGGCTACGCCCACAGCGCGAGTTTGTCATCCGACGGCGGCAGGTTGTTCTACATGGTGGCCCGTAGCAGCTCGGATGTTGACCGTGGGAATGAGCTTTGGGTTTTTGATCTGCACTCGGGACAGGCTTCAAAGGCATTGCCGGGAATAGCAGTTGTGGATTACAGCCTTTCCCGGGATGACAAGCGTGTGGTTTACGTGGTGCGCAACGACGATGGAAGCCACCTTTTGTGGTCGGCGTCTCTCGACCACCGGTTCACTCCGAAGGAACTGGCAAACGGTGAGGCACCGAAGTACACCGCTTCCCGAAACATCTACTTCCTGCGCGCGGAAGGCAATCTGAACTACCTCTACCGCATGAACGAAGACGGCGGTCAGCAGGAAAAGGTTTTGCCGGAGCCGATCATCACTTTCCTCGGAATCTCTCCCGATGAGCGATTTGTGGCCGTGCGTCGCGCCCTTAAGGGAGAGGGCAGCCCGACTGAGATCGACGCTCTCCCGCTTGCTGGAGGCTCCGAAGTTAGTATCTGCTCGGAGTTCTGCGGGGTTGATTGGAGCTTCGACGCCAAGACGTTCTATCTCCGTCTGCCCGCGATGAAAAGCACGTCGGGAATTACAAAAACGTATGTCTTCCCACTTGCCCATGGCGCCGATCTCCCCGCCCTACCGGCCTCAGGCGTGCAGTCAGACAAGGATTTGCCGGGCAATCTAACGGTCGTGAACGAATCGATCGTCGCTGGCCCGGATGCAGGGCACTATTCCTTCAGTCGCCGCAGCGCGCATCACAATCTCTATCGCGTTCCTTTTCCGTGAGTTCGACAATCCCCAGTCGTGCAGTAGTTGAGTAGAACGGATCAAAACTCCGGTCACGATGTCAATGAGGCAGTCCTATGGCGGTCCTTCCAGCGAAGATGGCCCCCGGAATCCCCGACCCAGGCTTCAGCCAGGGAAGAGTGTTTTTTCGGTTTAGCGTTTTCTGTTGACTGAACTCGTAGCTATTTTCGAGTTTCTGCTACCCAAGCCTGCGCGGCTCTCGTCCAAAAGCATCGTGATTAAAGTCATCCCCTGAAATCGAGGCCTGAAATGAGGCATCCGTCGCCGGCTCTCGAGTGGTTCACCAATCCTGATTGTTATGTGAGTGCGATTTTGCTGGTGATCGCGGGCTGCGTCACATTCTCGGCTATCGGACTCATGGGACAGCAAGCGACCTCTTCGATTGCCTCGTTTCCCCTCGATTCCGTTGCGGGTTTGGAAGTATTCAACGGGAAGGCCGAAGTCGCGAGCTACCGCGGACGGCGCGGAGTCCATTTGATAGCACTACCCGGTCGTTCCGACCCTGAGGACAATGAATCGGTCCACGCATTTGTGGCCGGCGTCGATTTCAGAGACGGAACAATTGAGGCCGATGTTGCGGGTGCGCTTATGCCCGGAGCGCCTGCGGATGCGCGAGGCTTCATCGGCATCGACTTTCGCAGCCAGGAACATGGTGCTCGCACGGAAAGCATCTATCTGCGGCCCACCAATGGCAGAGCCGATGATCAGTTGCGCCGCAATCACTCTGTGCAATATGACTCGCTGCCGGATTTTCCCTGGTTCCGCCTGCGAAAAGAGAGCCCCGGAGTTTATGAATCCTACACCGATCTCGAAGCGGGCGCGTGGACGCACATGAAGATCGTGGTTTCAGGGACAAAGGCGGCGCTCTATGTCAATGGCAGCAACCAGCCGTGCCTGATCGTGAGCGACCTGAAGCTTGGCGAAACCCACGGGCAGGTCGGCTTTTGGGGCGAGTGGAGCACGGACGCGTACTTCTCGAAGCTGACTATACGTAGCGATCGATAGCGTCAGGTTGCGATTTGTTAAGGGTGGCGCTGCCGTGCGCGATGTGCGGAAGTTCGTCGAGCAGTCCGTCAAGGAGAACACGAATGCAACGAATCCTCTGTGTTGTCGCTCTCTGTTGGTGCGCATGTATGGCCTTGTCCGCGTTTGCAGCAGATCAAAAGCAGACCCAGGTAGTCAAAATTAATGACGCGATTTACATGGTGCCGACCTCAGGCAACGTCTACATGGTCAAAACGCCGGACGGGAACGTGCTTATCGATACGGCGACATCTGAACGCGCGGCGGAGGCCAGGAACCTGCTGCTGGCGCAAAACCTCGGGCCGGTGAAATACATCATTCTTACCCATAGCCATGCCGACCACATCGGTGGGATTCCGCTGTGGAAGGAGCCGGGAATCCAGATCATCGCCCAGAGGAACTACGTCGAATTCGTCAACTACGTTAAGCGGCTTGAAGGTTTCTTTGCTCCCCGTAATGCGGCCGCGTTCGGCGGTTCGCCCAAGCCCGTCGGGCCCTGGGCGGGCAATTATGGCGCGAAGGTTGATCCGAATATTCTCTTCGATCAGGAGTACAAGTTCACGCTTGGCGGAGTGGAATTCCAACTATTCAGCACACCCGGTGAGACGCCGGATCATCTGACAGTGTGGATTCCGGCCTACAAGGCTGCTTTCATCGGCGACAATTACTCAGGGATTGGAATCCCTGAGCCGAATTCTTTCCCCAACCTTTACGCGATCCGTGGCACCAAACCTCGTTGGGCACTTGACTGGGCCAATTCGCTGGACAAAGTGCTCGCGCTCAAACCCGATATTGTGCTCAACGGGCACGGTCAGCCGATTGTGGGGAACCAGGAAATAACTCGCCTGCTCGGCCGCTATCGCGACGCCATCCTTTATGTGCATGATGAAGTGGTCAAGGGAATGAACTCCGGCAAAGATGTCTATACGTTGATGCAGGAGATCAAACTTCCGGCGAGTTACAACCTGAATGAATCATTTGGCAAGGTGAGTTGGTCGGTGCGCGGGATCTACGACGGGTACGCTGGTTGGTATGACATGAATCCAACCACCATGTATGAAACACCAGCGTCTTCGGTCTATCCCGACCTGGTCAAGCTCGCCGGAGGACCGGAACCGTTAGTGCGTGCGGCCCTGGAGAAACTGGACGCCGGGAAGCCAGTCGAGGCACTGCACCTGACGGACGTCGTTCTTGCCTATGATCCCAAGAATAACGGGGCCCTCAATGCGCGATTGAAAGCCTTAAATGTGCTGCGAGATCGCTGTGAGAACTACGTGGAACAGGGGTGGCTGGAATACGGTATTGCCAAAGCGAAAGAAAAACTGGGATCGCAGTAATCTGTTGATCTGTCTGCTGCTGGCCATCTTTTCTAACGTTGCCTGGCACCTGCTTCATATTCCACCATAGATGCAGCACAGGATTTGCTTGTGCGAGCGGCATCCATGTGGGCCAGACACTCCTGTCCTCCGCCGATTTCGGCAAGCGACGATTTCCTGAAGACGTTTCAAGCGAGCTATTCGCCTGCGTGGGCGGCTAATGCTTGAGGCTCATGACTCTTTGCAGTTTCGCGGGTCACGATGGACTCGATCGCTTCAAAAAGATCTTTAGCCGAGAGCGGCTTGGCCACATAGCCGTCCATGCCCGTTTGAAGGCAGTGCTCTTTGTCGCCGATCATCGCGTTGGCAGTCATAGCAATGATTGGGAGATGCTTCCCGGTTGTCTTTTCTCTCTCACGAATCGCGGCGGTAGCTTCGAGGCCATCCATCTCGGGCATCTGAACGTCCATTAAGACCAAATCGAACGTTTGTTTTTCCACTACTGCCACGGCTGCCTTGCCAGTTTCCGCCAACAATCACGGTGTGCCCCCTTTTTTCCAGCAAGCGCCGGGCCAGGGTTTGATTTACCAGATTATCTTCCGCCACCAGGATGGTTAATGCGTTGCGGCTCTCCCGTATGAAGTGCGTGGTGAGGAGAGGTTGGTTTTCTTGCTGAACTTCGCGCGACCCCATCATCAATTTGATGGCGTGGAGAAGGTCCGACGGTTTTATCGGCTTGGTCAGGTACGCGCTGATGCCAATCTCCCGGCACTTTGCGGCATCGCCGCGCAATCCGACCGACGTAAGCATCACGACTTCGGATTCTTTGAACTTGGGGTCGTTCTTGATTTTGCCCGCTATCACATATCCGTTCATTTGCGGAATATGAGCATCGAGCAGCACCAGGGGGAAGGGAACCCCGAGCGTTTTCGCCTTTTCAAGCAGGGCCAATGCCTCCGGTCCACGTGCCGCCAGCGTGGGATTCATCCCCCAACCCGTCAGCATCTCTTGCAAGAGCCGGCGACTGGTTGCGTTCCCATCGACGACTAACACAGGCAGGCCAGCCAACTCCGCCAGATCGATCTCTTCCAGCGGAACTGGGTTCTTTTGCAAACCAAAGCGGGCGTGGAAATGGAATACGCTTCCAGAACCCGCTTTGCTCTCCACCCAAATACGGCCGCCCATGGCTTCGACCAAGCGGGAAGAGATGGTGAGACCGAGCCCGGTCCCTCCGAATTTCCGGGCCATCGAACTGTCGGCTTGCGAGAAACCTTCGAAGATGGATTTTTGTTTCTCCAGCGGAATGCCCACCCCAGTGTCGGCGATCGAGAAATGCAGCGTGGCTTCTGTTTCAGACTCTTCTACTCTCTCAACGCGGAGCACAACCTCGCCTTCCGCCGTGAACTTCACCGCATTGCCCACCAGATTCAGCACGATCTGGCGCAAGCGCGTCGGATCTCCCAGCAAAGCCTCCGGCACGTCGGGAAGAATGTCATACACCAACTCGAGCCCTTTCTGGTGAGCGCGGATACTGATCGCTTTCAAGGCGTCATCCAGGTTATGACGCAGGTTGAATTCGATGGTCTCCATTTGGAGTTTTCCGGCTTCAATCTTGGAGAAGTCCAGAATGTCGTTGATTAAAGAAAGCAGAGCGTCGGCAGAACTCTTGACCATCCCCAGATACTCGCGTTGCTCCGGGTTGAGGTCGGTTTCAAGGGCGAGTTCCGTCATTCCGATAATTCCGTTCATCGGGGTCCGAATTTCATGGCTCATATTCGCTAGGAACTGACTCTTGGCCCGGGTCGCCGCTTTGGCTTCCTCGACTGCCACGCGGGTCTTAACCAGATTTCTGGTCCGGTTTGCGCCAAAAACGAGTAGCGTCACCGAACAGAGATATAGAAAGAAACGATAAATGTCGCTGGTCTTTTGTGCACTTTCGTAGTCGCGGACATAGGCCACAGAGATTGCATCGATACTTTCCGCAGTAGGCAGCGCGTTTAATTCCTCAGTGATCGCTTCAACCTGCGGTTTCGCGCTGATAATGGTCGCAGCGTGGGCCGACGCGTTGTTCAGAGTGTCCACTAGTTCAGGATGTCGAGTGGCGTCCGTTGCCAGTAGCGCGATTTCGGCGTTCACTTGCCCGGCAAGATCAGAGTGGGGTGTCAAATCGTAGAGCAGAATGTCTCGCAGCAAATTTGAAAGATGAGCTTGCAATTGCGGATCTTTGGCCGCCGCGGTCCTGGATGCTTCCGCGATTAATGTGGGAAAGTAGCGCAGTGAGTTCTTGAGTATCGCGTTTCGCGATTTGAAAGTCTCTACCAAGCGGACTTTCTTGGATCTGAGTTCTGACTCCTGCTTAAGAAGCTGCTGGATTTGTTTCTGTTTGCCTCTGTGAACAAAGGGAGGAACGCGCTGCAGATCGGTCTCGACCTGCTGCATTTCATCGAGTTTTTGCACAAAAGGATCGTAGGACGCCAACAGATCGAACTGCGAATTAAGCAGATCACGGTTAACTTCGGTGTCCAACTGTTTCAACTGGTTCAAGCCGTGCATGAACTCGTGATGCTGCTGCGGATCCACGGGCCGCTGTTGAATGAAGAGGAAGGTCAACAATAACGCCGCTCCCGCAGCCATTGCGACGCTTCTTATCGGCGCCATAGTCATAGCGGCTTCCCATTCAACTCGCCGGTCAGGGTTTTGAGGAACTCCACGATCAGTTCGACTTCCTGATCCGTGAGGTGGCGGCCAAGCTGATACTTGGCCATCATTCGAACCGCATCTGGCAACGTAGCCGCGCTACCATCGTGGAAGTACGGTGCCGTCAGTTCGACGTTCCGCAGGCTTGGAACCTTGAACATGTACATGTCGCGTTGATCGCCGGTTGCATTGAAACGTCCTAGGTCAGCTTTAGTGATATTGCCTCGATCGGTGAAGTAAGGCGCCATCACTCCCAGCTTCTGATACATGTTTCCGCCGACGCTTACCCCCTGATGGCAACTCGCGCAGCCGAACGACTTGAAAAGTTTGTAACCCTCCTGCTCCCGGCTGGTCAGAGCTGCATTGTCGTGGCGGAGAAATCGATCGAAACGAGAGTTAGGCGTGGATAGGGAGCGCTCAAACTCAGCAATGGCATCCCGGATCTGGCCGCTCTGAATTTCATCACCATAGATTTGTTGAAAAGCTTGGACGTAATCCTTGTCGCGCTTTAGCTTTTCAATCACTTCGGGCCACGTCGACCCCATTTCTATGTCTGACTGAACTGGGCCATCGATCTGCGATTCGAGTGTCGCCGCTCGGCCATCCCAAAACTGACTGAAGTTGTAACCGCTGTTAAGAACGGTAGGAGCGTTGATCACGCCCACGGCGCCATTGATGCCGGTCGACCGCGCCTTGCCGTCGGCGCCTCCGGTCTTAAGATTGTGGCAATGCGCGCAGGAGAGTTGGTCGTTATGGGATAGGCGTGGATCGTGGAACAACTTTCGTCCTAGTTCGATTTTCCGCAGGTCCAGCCCGGTCAGAGGTTCAATCGGCTGGATAGGTTCGTTTGACTGCACGACTGCCGCAACTGCATTTTCTGTCGATGCGGTATCGCCAAGATTCCAGAAATGAAATAAACCGATGCCGATGGCAAGGCAGCCAACAACGATCCCTGACCACTCCAAAACCCTTGTTCTATCTCGAATGGTGCCAGGTCGTGATAAGTTCATTCACCGGTCCTCTGCCTCATCGGCTGCGGCTTCACCCTTCAAACTCAGAAAGACTTAGCGATCGCAAGGGTACGCGCATAGAAATTCGATAAGTAATAGATCGGCATTCAGGCTACAAGCTTTAGATAATGGATTAGCGCTTGAAGCGCTGAGCAATCGGGCCCATGCGGGACCGTGAGGAGTGCAGTGATTACTTTTTCCGCATTAGGGCGCGCCAGGCAAGATAATTCTGCAAGTTTGGTAGTCTGGCTCAAAGCAAGCAGCCTATAGATTGCACCCGACTGCGCTCGATTGGCAGGAAAGAATGACCCAAACTCATCGAATCGCGATCCTGATTCCATTAATGGTGGGCGGTTGCGTCGTGTTATGCACGATTTTTATCCACGCGCTAGCTGTGAGCGCAACGGTAAGCTTCGTTCGTTATGAAAAAAACTCGGCCGCGAGGGTGTAAACCCTTGGATCGATATTGCAATCGTTGCGCTGGCGATGTCAGTCGTGCTTGTCGCGCACCTGATTGAAATCGCGTTGTGGGCAGTGTTGTTCATAATCTGTAAAGAATTCCCAGACTTCGGAACGTCTTACTACCATTCGGCAGTCAGCTACACGACGCTCGGTTACGGTGATCCGATTATGACGCCGTCGTGGAAATTGCTGGGACCGCTGGAAGCGGCCGACGGAATGCTTATGTTCGGTGTCTCGACTGCGATTATTTTTGCAGTCATTCAACGGTTGATTCAGGCACGGTTTGTGGATCTCCGGGGCTGATCTTGTCGAGCTTGCTGACACCCAGAATCAGTTTCTTGCCTGAACGGGGACCTTCTGCCACAACCAAGGACGGACTGAGGTCCTACATTAGTCTCTTGTTCAGATCCCACACGATAGTCAGCGGATCGCGACCTTTGCCGGGACTAATGAGTCCGCGCTGTTCGAGCGCCTTGATGGTATTGCGATTGGCAGACATAGGGCGCATTTCTTCATTATCTTTCAAGTGCCGCAGAACTGGGTTGCCGCCGAGAGAATCAGTTTCAAGCTGGTATCCATGTTGGATGTGCGAAAGCAGGTCTTGTTCAGTCTCGGTGAGTTTCGGCACGACACGAGCAGTTTTCTTCTTCGCCACTTCTCATGTCCATTCGCAGGAGCTCTAGCTCTCCCGTTCCCCGAGCCGTAGCACTGGGGACTCCGCTCGGCAGCATACCCCAAAATCCTGCCAAAGCTGAAACCACGGACTACGCGCGAGCATGTCGTCGTGCCTTCGATTCGCAGCAGAGATGTCGCTTGGGCTGAGTGGCCTTATATCCGGAGCTTCGAACATTTCCTGTAGCTGCTCGATGTCGTCAATGATGCGTTCAACGTCCATGCGTCACAATATCTAACACGAGCGTGGCAATCGTCAAACGCGTCGACTCCCGCATGTGGTGCCTGGCCGCCAGTGATGAAGCGCAACACCATTCGAAAAGCTGCGATTGAGGTAAGATTTTTGTAGATGAACTCCCGCAAGCTGCCCATCGTTTCATTTTGTTTCGTTCTGGTCTTGCTGCTCTCAATCGCTCTTCCTGCGCAGACGAGCCAGCACTCGCCGAAAAACCTCCCTCCCTCGGCATATAAGCTCGTCTCGATCAAAGTCACTGGCACGAAGCGTTACAAGCCTGAGGACGTGATCCGGGCCAGCGGCCTGCAACTCGGCCAGGTCGTGCACAAAGAAGACCTCGAGAATGTGGTCCGGCTTCTGGGAGAAAGCGGGGCGTTCACCGACATTCTTTATAATTTGGAATCCGATCCCGAGGGCACCAGACTCAAGTTAACGGTCCTGAACTCCAAGAAGTTTGTCCCTGTCCATTTCGACAATGTGGTCTGGTTCAGCAGTCAGGAGCTCTTCGACAACCTACATGCCAGCGTCCCTCTGTTCGATGGGGAAGTCCCGGTCACGGGCCAAATGGTGAATCAGATTTCGGACGCCCTGCAGGCGCTGCTGGATGAGAAAAAAGTGGCGGGACAGGTTGACTCTCTGCGAGTGCCCAACGACGGTCCCACCGAGGCTGTCAGGTTTACTGTGACCGGACTCCATATTACGATTCGGAGCATCGAATTCTCAGGGGCCGATGCAGCGGAGTTGCCCTTGCTTGCGGCTACCGCAAGGTCACTACAAGGGGTGGAATATGCGCTGCCCACTCTTCGCGCTCTGGCCGACAAGAATTTCCTACCGGTTTATTTTGCACGAAGCTATCTGAAAGCTGAGATCGGCGATCCACAAGCCCAGGTGGTTTCGACCGAAGAGGAGCACGTAATGGTGGACGTCACCTTCCCCGTGCATCCTGGCAAGCAATACCATGTGAGCGGACTTGAAATTGTCGGCTGCAAGGCTATACCTGAGGACACCTTGAGAAGCCTGATCCATTTGAAAGCCGGAGAGACAGCCAATGCCATTCAGCTTGAAAAAGACGTGGAAACCCTCAAACAGCTTTATGGTACACGCGGATACGTGGCAGCTAATGTGAGGCTGGAGTCGAAACCAGACGATTCGCTGCCTACAGTGCAATATCTGGTTCGCATTTCTGAGGGTGATGTTTATCGCATGGGAGATTTGAAGATTCACGGGCTGGATTCCAAGGCAACTGCACGACTAGAAAGCGAATGGACCCTACGACCTGGCGATGTCTATGACTCCAGTTATCCCGGGCGATTTGTGGAGCAAGCCTACAAGGAAATCGGGGACTGGGATACGAGCGTCCACGAGTCTGTCGACGAAAAGGATAGGACCGTTGATGTCGCGGTCCGCTTCAATCCGAGGCCATAGGCCACAATCCAACTTCGTAAGTTCCGGTTAGCCCGTCTGCCCGGGGAGGCGAGCCGCGAATGGGAGATCCTCCTGCTATGATCGTCCGTCCAACGGAGCCACCATGCGCAAGGTGATTTTCTTTCTGTTTTTTCTGGCATTATCAACCACCATCGTGTGCGCACAGCAGTACGAGCTGGTGCTCGAAGGTGGACGCGTCATGGATCCCGAGACCGGCCTGGATGCAGTGCGCAACGTTGGCATCCGCGACGGAAAAATTGTCCGCATCTCGTCCGAGGCGCTGGGCGGACACCGTGTCATCCATGCCAGTGGGCTGGTGGTCGCTCCCGGATTCATTGACCTGCATCAGCACGGCCAGGAACTGGAGAGCCAGCGCGTCAAGGCCCTCGACGGCGTAACCACAGCGCTCGAACTGGAAATCGGCGCGCCTGACGTGGCTCAGTTCCTTAAAGCGAAAGAGGGGCACTCTCTCATTCACTACGGCACGTCGGCCAGCCATGTGGCGGCACGGGCTCTGGCATTCGGAGCGGCGCTGCCGCCCGGAGAAATCCTGCCGAAGAGCGGCCCCGCGACCGATCAGCCAGCCACACCCGAGCAGATCGAGGCTATGCAGGAACGCTTGCGCGCAGAGTTGGACGCCGGCGGCTTGGCCGTAGGGATGGGAATCCAGTACACACCGGGTGCAACTCGGCTGGAAGTGATTGACATGTTCCGTCTCGCCGCCGAACGGAGACTTCCCGTGTACACTCACATGCGCAGTTCGGGCCGCATCGAGCCCGGCTCGGCCATTGAGGCGACCAGCGAAGTCATCGGAGCAGCCGCTGTCACGGGGGCTTCGCTGCACATCGTGCACATTAACAGCACCTGCGCGCGCGACGCTATGGAGTGTCTCGCCATGATCGAAGGAGCGCGCGCCCGTGGCCTCGATGTCACTACCGAGGCCTACCCCTACATTGCGGGCATGACCTTCATCAACTCAGCAGTCTTCAATCCCGGCTGGCGGGAGAAGATGGGCATTGACTATAGCGACCTGATGCTTCCCAACACTGGCGAGCACCTGACCAAGGAACGCTTCGACGAACTCCACAATTCAAGCACTCCCCAAACGGTGCTGATCTTCTCCAATACACAGGAAATGGTGGACAAAGTGATCCCTCACCCACTGGTGATGATTGCCAGCGACGGCATTCCCGGCCATCCCCGCAACGCAGGAACTTACTCGCGTGTGTTGGCCCAATATGTGCGCGAAAAGGGGACGATCACGCTGATGGATGCGTTGCGAAAGATGAGTCTCATGCCGGCGGAGATGCTCGAGCGTTCCACACCCGCTGCAAGGCAAAAAGGCAGACTGCAGGAAGGCGCTGACGCCGACATTGTTGTGTTCGACGCTGCAACCATCAGTGACCGAGCCACCTTCGCGAAGCCCATGGAACCGAGCGTGGGCGTGCGCTATTTGGTGGTAGGCGGAACCATTGTTGTCGACGAAGGCAAGATCGTGCCAGATGTTTTCCCCGGCCGCGCACTGCTGGGGGCGGGAAAGCGCTGAGCATTCCATTAATTCCGTCGCGAATGTATGTCTGCGGCACCAGGCCGTTTGTGCCAGCGGTAGAAGAACGGAATACCGAGAACAATCACTCCCAGCCCCAGCGAGGAACGCACGGGCCGGACCATCCACAAGTTGACCGTCAAAGCCATCGCGGCAGCCAAAAAGATGAGCGGTGTCCAGGGATATCCCCAGGCGCGGTAAGGCCGAACCAGATTCGGCTCTTTTTGGCGTAAACGTATCAGGGCAATCGCCACTAATCCGAAAAAAATCCACATGGCAAAGACAAATAGTGAATAGAGTTCCTCGAACGTCCCAGTGAGCGCCAGCAGCGCAGCGATCGAGCCCAGGAAAAGCAACGCGCCGGTGGGCGTACGAAGGGAGGGATGAAGGCGCTCCGCGAAAGGGAAGAACAAACCATCGCGCGCCATGGCGTACGGGATGCGAGCACCGGTCAAGACCACGACGTGTAGCGCGCCAAGAGCCGACACGGCCATCGCGACCGTGAGCCAGGCTGCGCCGCTCGAACCACTCAACGATTGCACTACGTCCGACGCAACATGCTGGGACGCCGCCACCTGTGCGAATGACAACACATGGAAGTACACAACATTCGCCATCAAATACAGCCCACCCACAGTGAGCAGCCCAACAATGATGGCTCTGGGGATATTCTTCTGCGGCTGGACAATCTCTTCCCCCAGATCGCCCAGGTCGTTAAAGCCGTTGTACGCCCACATCGCAGGAACGAGCGCAGTCAGCAAGGCTCCAATCGTTCCCCAGTTGAACGATGTGATCGCTGGCGCAGTTGAGCCGGCGCGTGTTGCTCCGAACACTACGCCTCCGACAACAATGACCAGGATTGTGCCCACCTTGAGCGACGTCAGCAGCACCTGGATAGCGCCACCCATCCGCACGCTGAAGTAATTGACTGCCGTCACGATCACCACGATCAACGCCGCAATCGGCTGGGCCGTCGTGAATGTGAATTCGTAACGCCCGATATGACTGCTGAACAAAGGCGTCGCCACAATGGGAAACAAGAATCCCAGGAACCGCACGAAACCGGCTGCCAGAGTGGCCATAGCGACTGGCCGCTCGAGAAACGAACTCATCCAGCCAAAGAGAAATCCCCAGAGGGGGCCGAGTCCCCGGCCAAGGTAGACGTAGGGGCCGCCGGCCTTCGGAAAAGCCGCACCGAGTTCGGCATAGCAGAAGGCGCCCAAAAGCACGATGAGCAAGCCAAGGATCCATGCGGTCAAAACCAGTGTGGCGGAGCCCACGGCGCGCGCCATGTCGCTAGCGACAAGAAAAACCCCGGTCCCGATCGTGTCGCCAACGACGATCGCGATCGCCGACCCAAGACCCAGGCCGCAAAGCAACTCACTTCGCTCGGAATGCTCAGATGGATTGCTAGCCAACATCGCGGAAGTCAGAGCCTACTAGCAGCCACGAAGATGGTCAACGGTCAATGACCCGCCGGTAGGTAGCGTTGCGGACGGGAGTGCACCCATAGCGCTGATTCAGGTTTGCGCGATATGATCGAAGCCGCGATGGCAGCGCACAAGACCATGCTGAGCGAGTTTCCCTGGGACGAACGTCACCGCGTAGCCAGCACTGAAGACGTCCTTACCCCTGCGCTTGTGATCTATCCGGAAATCGTGGCGTCCAACATTGCGCGAACCTTGCATCTGCTCGGAGGCGATCCGGATCGCTGGCGTCCGCACATCAAGACTGCAAAGCTGGCCTACACGCTTCGTATGCTTGTCGAGCGGGGTGTCCGGAATTTCAAGTGCGCAACCACGCTCGAACTGCTGGCAGCTTGCAACAACGGAGTAGCCGACGTCCTTCTTGCCTACCCGGTCGTGGCCGCAAACGCGCGCCGCGTCCTCGAAATCGCGAATCAGTTCCCGCACGTACGGATTTCTGTCCTGGTCGAGAACAAAGAACAGGTACGGCAATGGCGAGGGAGCTCAGTCGACCTGTTTGTCGACATCAATCCTGGCATGAATCGAACCGGAGTCGAACAGGGTCAGACCGATGAAGTGGTTCGGCTTGTGCGTGCTGTTGAAGAAGCAGAGTTGCAATTCAGGGGCCTGCACTATTATGACGGCCAGCACGGGGGGCTCGACGAACCGGAACGGACCGCGGCGGCGCATGCCGGCTACGATCGTTTGCTGAAACTCGTGGCCGCGATCCAGGACAGCGGCATGAGCGTGCCGGAAGTCATCACCGCAGGGACGCCGACGTTCCCCTGCTCTCTCGCGTACAAAGGTTTTCACGGCGCAGGGTTCATCCACCGGGTCTCGCCTGGAACAATTGTCTATTGCGATGCCACAAGTCTGGCGCAACTGCCCGCGGAATACGGCTACGCGCCAGCCGCATTGGTATTAACCCGCGTGGTCAGCCGGCCGCACGACGGAATCATCACCTGCGACGCAGGCCACAAAGCAGTATCGGCCGATGCTGGCGTACCCACTTGCGTGGTCGCCGGACATCCCGAACTGACGCCTCTGGCGCCCAGTGAAGAGCATCTTCCAATGGCGTTGAACCGCGAAACCGCAGGTCCCCGGGTGGGCGAAGCGCTCTATCTCCTACCGCGCCACGCCTGCCCCACGGTGAACAACTTTGATTCCGCGCTCCTCGTGCAGGACGGCCAGATCGCATCGGTAGAGAAAGTTACCGCCCGCGGACGCGAAGCGCCGCTGCTGCCGACGTTAGCGTTGGCCAAGTCTTCAGTGGGTTTCGCGGCCTCCGAGCCAGTTTAGGCAAAACAGTCCCGGCAATAAATTTGGCGCCGCGACTTGGTCGGGGTGGCCCATCCTTAGTGCCGTCTGTTGCGACCGTGCGGAAATTTATCGGTTCCGGCGGCTCGCCTTCTTCTTTGCCCCATGCACTCGTCTCGATCCCGTTTTCTTCACACTGTACGCAACGCAGTCGATTTCGATCAGCATGCCTGGAGTGTGACCAAGATCGCTGCCGACCGTCGTGCGCGCCGGATACGGCGGCGAAAAACGTCGCCCGTAAACCGCGTTGTAGCGCGCGAACAAACTCGTGTCGCTCAGGTGCACATGGACTTTCACCACATCGCGAAGGGATGCTCCGTCCGACTCAAGAATGGCAACGATGTTATCAATCGTCTGCTCCGTCTGCTGCTCAATGCTGTCGCCGACCAACCCGCCATGTACTGGGTCGATCGGACCCGTTCCGCTAACGAAGACGAAATCCCCGGCCCGCCATCCCTGGGAGTAAGCTCCTCCCGGTGGTGCACCACGCTTAGATTGAATCATGTATTTGGCCATCTTCTCGTCTCTCCGTGGTTCCTTTTTTCGCGTCATCCCGCCGACTCTTGCCGTGATTTTGGCAGCTTCCCAGGGACTATCACATAGTAACTCCCGAATCATCCGCAAAGCAGAAGCCATCGAGAAACGGGCTTGGTGGACATCAATAGTGATCTCCTGCAAGCCGAGTTCCGGCCCGCGTCATTGGGATTCAGCAATCTTAGGCCAGTTCGTAATTCGTGGGCGACTCGAAAGCTATCCATAAACGGGCTCGCAGGAGATTGGGCGCGATCTTCCCGAAGCCGACTTCTTCTCATCACAGTGGAAAGGCACGGTTTTGACGTGTGCGGGGCCCGCGCCAGGGCCACTGACGTCCACCAGAGTCCGGATATGCCCGTGTCAGCCCCGGCTATCACTAATTCGACTCGAGCGATCCAAACTGAATCCTTTTCGCGCATAAGGAAATCTATCTTGGGAAGCTATCGTTTTGTCCTGCACTTGCCGCGGGGAAACGGTAATGTATTGAAAGACCTTGGAGAACATGTGACGAAACGGTTGATCGTAACGTTAGTAGTAATGGCCGCTATATTAGGGGCCCTTGGATTCGTTAAATTCAGGCAAGTCGAGGCTGCAATCGCTCAGGGCGCATCCTTCCAGATGCCGGCAACGGCGGTGACTACCGTGGTCGCTCAGCGGGAGACTTGGCCCTCCACGCTAACGGTGATCGGCACAGCGGCGGCGATCCAAGGCGTAACCGTCAGCGCCGATTTGCCGGGCACGATCGACAAAATTCATTTCGATTCGGGCCAGCAGGTACATGAGGGGGATATTTTGGTCGAACTCGATACCCGCCAGGAGAGGGCGCAGCTCGCCAACATGGAAGCTCAGCGGGATCTGGCGGTTATCAACTACGGTCGCGCCCAGGAACTCGATAAGGCGGGAGTGATTGCGCATTCTGAGTATGACAACGCCAGCGCGCAGCAGAAAGCTACCGAAGCCCAGGTCGGTGACATTAAAGCGGCAATTGCGCGCAAGACGATACATGCTCCATTCACCGGACTGCTGGGCATTCGCCAGGTAAGTTTAGGGCAATATTTAGCCGCGGGTCAGGCGATTGTCTCGCTGCAATCTGTGGATCCTATTTATGTGAACTTCGGAGTCCCGCAGCAAAACATAGCTGAGATGAGGCCGGGGCGTGTGGTGCGCATAACGAACGGCGATTTGCCGGGGATGGCGTTCACAGGCAGGATTACCGCGCTTGATTCTGTGATAAATGAGCAGACGCGAAACATTCAAGTACAGTCGACCCTTGAGAATAAAGCGAACAAGCTGCGCCCGGGAATGTTTGTGCAAGTTGAACTGCCGCTTGGGCAACCCCGTCAAGTTGTGCCTCTGCCGGCTTCTGCGATCAATTACGCGCCCTATGGTGACTCGGTGTTCATAGTCGCTCAAATGAAGGATGCAAAAGGGAACACGTATCGTGGCGTGCGTCAGCAAGTAGTAAAGGTGGAAGGCGCCCGCGGCGATCAGGTCGCAATCACTTCCGGCATCAATCCCGGAGACGAAGTTGTGAGCTCGGGCGTGTTTCGACTGAGAAATGGCGCCCCGGTTCAGGTGAACAATACGGTCAAGCCAGAAAACAATCCAAGTCCGAAGCCCGAGGATAGCTAGACTAATCCGGCGATTTGAGGAGCGTAGTGTGAAGTTTACAGATCTATTCGTTAAGCGACCCGTGTTGGCGATCGTGGTAAATCTGGTGATCCTGATCGCCGGTTTGCAGGCCATACGTTCGCTCAGCGTGCGTCAGTATCCGCGCAGCGATATCGCCGTCGTGCAAGTGACGACGGTATATGTGGGCGCGAGCGCTGATCTGGTTCGCGGCTTCGTCACGACACCCATCGAGCGTGTTATCGCCAGCGCGGATGGTATCGATTACATGGAGTCGACGAGCGCTCAGGGACTGAGCACCATCCAGGTACACCTGAAAATCAACTACGACACGACTGCGGCACTGACTCAGATCCAGGCAAAAGTGGCGCAGGTTCGCAACGATCTTCCGCCCGAAGCTCAAATCCCCGTTATCGATCTGGAAACCGCAGACACGCAGTTCGCGGCGATGTACATCGGGATTTCTTCCCCCGATCTCGACCAGAACCAAATCACTGACTACCTGACCCGTGTCGTCCAGCCCAAGTTAAGCTCGATCAGCGGTGTACAGCGTGCCGACATCTTGGGCGATCGCACATTCGCCATGCGCTTGTGGCTGAAGCCCCAAGAAATGGCCGCGCGCGGTGTTTCGCCCTCCGATGTTCATGATGCGCTGGCAAAGAACAATTATCTTTCGGCGCTTGGAGCTACGAAGGGTTCGATGGTTTCCGTAAACCTTATAGCAAACACCGACCTGCGCACTCCTGACGAATTTCGCCAGATGGTGGTGAAACAGCAGAACGGCGTAGTGGTTCGCCTGGGCGAAATCGCGGACGTGCAGCTCGGCGCGGAGAATTACGACCAGGACGTTCGCTTTAACGGAGAAACCGCGACCTTCATGGGCATCTGGGTCCTTCCCACTGCGAATTCTCTGGAAGTAATTCGTAACGTGCGCAAAGAGCTGCCCGCAATTCAGGCGCAGCTGCCGACAGGGATGAAGTTGGGTGTTCCCTACGACTCGACGGAATACATTCAAGACGCGATTAATGAAGTTCTACACACGCTCGTCGAGACCCTGCTGATCGTGGTCGTCGTTATTTTCCTCTTCCTGGGATCATTCCGCTCTGTGTTGATTCCGGTGGTCGCTATTCCAATCTCGCTGATTGGCGCCGTCTTCCTGATGTTGGTAGCTGGCTTCACCATCAACCTCCTGACCCTGCTTGCCATTGTGCTTTCGGTCGGATTGGTCGTGGATGATGCCATCGTCATGGTGGAGAACGTCGAGCGACACCTACAAATGGGCAAGACTCCATTTCAGGCTGCGAGAGACGCCGCTCGTGAGCTCGTCGGACCGATTATCGCCATGACGATCACTCTGGCCGCTGTTTATGCCCCGATCGGAATTCAAGGAGGGCTAACCGGGGCGCTGTTCCGCGAATTCGCGTTCACCCTGGCTGGAGCTGTCATTGTTTCGGGCGTTGTGGCCCTTACCTTGTCCCCGATGATGGGTTCGAAGTTGCTGCGGTCCGGCGACACGGATCGCGGCTTTGCCGGCATTGTCAATCGGGGCTTCGAACACGCCCGAAATCTGTATGTGCGATTGCTGACCGGGACATTAAATTATCGCCCTGTAGTGCTCACGGTTTGGGTCGTTGTCGCTGCGCTGATGATTCCTTTGTACATGTTCTCTCAGCACGAGCTGGCGCCGTCCGAAGACCAGGGAGTTGTATTCGGAGTTATTCAATCCTCCGCGAATTCGACTCTCGATCAAACCAACCTGTTTACGCAGCAAGTCTACGATGTCTACCACTCATTTCCCGAGAGCGCGAGCATATTCCAGATCACGAATCCAGGAGGTGGATTCGGAGGCATGGTCACAAAGGCCTGGAGCCAGCGAAAAAAGACCGCGCAAGAACTCCTGGTAGAGTCATCGGGTCCGCTGTCAAAGATTGCCGGCGTCCGCGTCATTCCCCTCACACCGCCGCCGCTTCCCGGAGGCGGCAACTTCCCGGTTGATTTTGCGATTGTGTCCGCCGCCGAACCAGAGCAGGTCAGTCAGCTCGCCGAGCAGATCGTCCAGAAAGCTATGGCCAGCGGCATGTTCATCTTCGCAGACACAGACGTAAAGTTTGACCAGCCGCAGACAGAAGTAGTGTTCGATCGTGACAAGCTTCGCTCCCAGGGCGTCGATTTGAGCCAGGCGGGTGCGGATCTTTCCACCATGTTGGGCGGGAATTATGTCAACCGTTTCAGTATTCAGGGACGCAGCTACAAAGTCATTCCGCAAATAAAGCGAATGGACCGCCTGACCTCGGATCAGCTCTCACAAATCTACGTGAAGGGTTCCGCAGATCAACTCGTCCCGCTTTCAACGTTCGCCACTCTTAAAACCACTACCGAACCGAGGTCGCTGAACAAATTCCAGCAGCTGAACGCGGTGCGGATCCAGGGCGTCATCCCGCCGAATGTTCCGCTCGATAAGGCTCTAACTTTTCTGGAGGACCAGGCAAAACAGATTCTGCCCCAGGGATTCACTGTCGATTACGCTGGTGAGTCTCGCCAGCTTCGCGTAGAGGGAAGTAAGTTTCTGGGCACGTTCTTACTTTCGGCAATCTTGATTTATCTCGTGCTTGCCGCGCAGTTCGAAAGCTTCCGAGATCCTTTTATTGTTCTCGCCGGTTCGGTGCCGTTGGCGATCTCGGGTGCGCTTGTGTTTTCGTTCCTGAACTTCACAACTCTGAATATCTACAGCGAGGTCGGCCTGATTACTCTTGTTGGCCTCATTGCAAAAAACGGAATTCTGATCGTCGAGTTCGGAAATCATTTGCAGGAAACCGGTCTGAGTAAACTGCAGGCGATTATCGGCGCCGCAAGCACGCGACTGCGCCCCATTCTGATGACAACGGCGGCGACGGTTTGCGGCCATTTCCCGCTGGTTCTGGCTAAGGGCCCAGGCGCAGGAGCGCGAAACAGCATTGGCATCATGCTAGTCAGCGGCATGATCATCGGTACCGTTTTCACGCTTTTTGTGGTGCCGTCCATTTACATGCTTGTCGCGAAGACCCACGTACGAATCGAGAGCAGCGATGAGATCGAGCTCGATCAGCCCGCAGAAGCTACCGTCTAGCTTCGCAAAAGAACGGTCGGGTCTTTAGGTCGAAAGGCGGCGGGGTCCGAAATCCAGGCGGCGCTTAGGGTTTGATGACAACTGGCGAAACCGGGCGATTACACATTTTGCTGCGCCGCTTCTACCAGCAAAAAGCGTCCGATCCGTCTTCTGCTTGCGGACCGGTTTGGCCCAGATCTGGGCCGCGTAGACTCGGGATGATACTCGTATAATGATCATGTTCGGCCCCTTTCTCATCTGGCACCGGCGACACATCAAGGGTAGTTCATTTGAGGTACTTCTCAGGCAGCGTCAATCCTGGCCGTTCGTCGTCCCACATTATGCTGGCCACCCAGTAGCGCCCCTGCGCATGGATGATCTGGATCGAGTTAATGCCCCGTGTAAAAGGTTTGGAATCATCCGCTGCGTGGCGGCTCTCGTAAGTGCTCCAAACATGCACGAGGTTGCCGAACTCTTCGACACGATTTGCGATACTCCGTTCAAAAAAGCCGTGCGTTTTGAAGTACGGGTCGTCGCGCTCGACATACATGTCTGGAGTAAGGAGGACAGCGTCACTTTTGCGTGCGAGTTCGCTCGCTGTGGCAGGAGCGTCAGGACGGATCACACCGAGCCTGCCATCAGGCAGAAAGAGAGAGCGGAAGCGGTCCCAATCGCGAGGTTTGCTCTGGGGGCCAGAGATCACGTCATAGAGTGCGGCCACGAGATGCTCCACTGTGTCTACATCGTTCGTGTTCTTGGCAGAGGGCCATCCGGGATGACCCGCGAGCGATCCCACCAGCGGAGACGGCGCAGGTTTCGGCACCGTCGATGATTGCTGCGAAGCCGCTTGTAGTGGAAAACTGACCAACAACATACCGAATGCAGCCAACCGTGTTGCTTTCATCATGAGCTCCTTAGAATCTGCATCTACTTGTCCTCGACGTGTTCCGGCAAATCGCTTGGATACGATTTGGGCGGCAGCAGGAATTGCAGGCCAAAATATCCAAGAAAATAAGTTTGATTGCTGCTGCTCGGCCTGAGTGCGCGCCCGGCCATGAAGAGGAAAATAATCGGGGAGTGGATTTTATAGCGCGCGCCAAAATCGATCGTGGGCTGATTTTGCGAAGGAGAAAACGTGCCCTGATTGTACAGTTCCGCATCCAACTCAAGCTTGTGTGTAACATCACGACCAACGACGAGACCTGCGATCCAGCCATTCGGCCCCTTGTGGACAAGGTTGTAGCCCAGTTCGAAGTTCATGTCGAGCGGTCCCACCTTGTCGGAGAACTCAAACGGCAATTCAAAGGTCTGGCTCGCGGGCGTGATACCGCGGTGCACGGCGTCGTTGGGGTTGTTCAGGAAGAACTGCGGGAACACGGATATGGAAAGGTGGCCTTCGCCGGCATCGTAAAAGCGCCACTTCACGCCCGGATTCGATTGGCCAAGGCCAAAATTCGGGTTGGCTTCCGGCGACTTGACGCGCAGCCATGCATTTTCGTAGGTGAGCTGGATGCGGTTGCCAACGCCGAAGTTGATATCCACATCGGGCGTGTGGGAAATTGAGTGGCCTTGGAAGTAGAACGGCATGTAGCCCACATTGATTTCCCAGTTGAGATTGCCGGGCGTGCCGGGATCGTTGGTGTAGTAAGGCGGACCACCCTGCGCACTCGCGAACGTCGTACACACAATGATGAGAGTGGTCGCCAGCAGCACTTTCTGATATTTGCCAGCCATGGCCTTATTAGCTTTGACGGTTTTCACTCGAAAGATTCCCATGAACGTTTATAAGCAAGAATGAAAAGCGTATCACTGTCGAATATGATACATTCAGCGATTTTGGAAAAGTGCAGGGAGGACAGGCAGGATCGGATCGAAGGTATTAAGGTTGGAGCGGGTTTTTCGAGCGCACTACCGCATGCCCTCAGAGAAGAGAAATGACCCCACCTCCGGTGTCGGATGGCGGGGTCATCGCCAAGCTGAAGCCGAAGTGGCCAATAACTGGGGGGTCACGCACCCACGCGGGCTGACTTGGTTTTTGCGTGACTGCCGCCGTCGTCGATCTTAAATTGCTCGACTAGGCGGCGGAGTTCTGTCGAGGTCTCGACTAGCTGTTGGGCGGCTTTCTGAGTGTCGGTGGCGCCCCGCGATGTGCTCTCCGCGGCCTCAGCTACGCCTGCGATATTGCTGGTAATTTCTCCGCTGCCGTGCGCCGCTTCGCTGACATTGCGCGCCATCTCGTTGGTGGTCGCGTTCTGTTCCTCCACTGCCGTCGCGATGGTACTCGAGATGCCGTTGATCTGATTGATAACTTCGCTGATGGTGCCAATCGAATCCACTGCCGCCTTAGCGTCAATCTGAATGGTTTCGATCTTGCGGCTGATGTCCTCGGTGGCTTTTGCGGTTTTCTTAGCCAACTCTTTCACTTCGTTTGCCACTACGGCAAATCCCTTGCCAGCCTCACCCGCACGGGCCGCTTCAATGGTCGCGTTCAGAGCCAGCAGGTTGGTCTGCTGGGCGATCGAAGTGATGACCTTAATCACCTGCCCAATTTCGGCAGAGGACTCGCCAAGCTTGGACACGGTGACATTTGCGGTTTCGGCAGCGCGGACAGCGGCACTGGCGACTTTGGCGGCTTCGGTGGCGTTTTTCGCGATCTCCTTGATGCTGATGCCCATTTCTTCCGCACCAGTGGCGACTGTCTGCAGGTTCTGGTTGACTTGTAAAGTGGCGCCGGAAACTACCTTGGTCTGCGCCGAAGTTTCTTCTGCGTTGGCGCTCATCTGCTGGCTGACCGTGGTTAAGTTATCGGAGGCTGTAGCAAGGCTGGCTGCACTCGCACCAATGCTGCCGATACTTTGGCGAAGATCGGTAAAGAATTTTGCTAGGCCTTCTCCCATCTGCCCGATGGCATCGCTGCCATGCACCTGGATCTCTTGGGTCAGGTCGCCCTGGCCCGCAGCCGAAACCACGGTCAAAATGCTATTTACTTTGTGAGTTAGTTCCTCAGCCGCAATCCGTTCGCGTTCCGCCCCCTGAGCCACTTCCGCGCTCGCTAGCTTTTCCCGGTCCACTCCCTGGGTAATGCTGCGGCTCACGGACGTGGCCAGGACCAATAGCAACAGAAGCGATGTTCCGCACATCCCGAACATGGTGTGGGTTGCACGCGCCGCTTTTTTAGTCGCGCCCACTTCGGCATCTTGCGCACTCTTCCCTAATTGGTCGCTGGTCTCTTCGATTTTTCCTTGGAGGTCTTTGTAAAGTTGCAGATAGGGGCCAAGCAGGCCCGGAGCAGTGCTGGGATTGTGAATGATTGCGCTGATCAGTGCATCACCCGCGCTCACGTACTGACTGCTCAATTGCTTCTCGGTATCGAGCATCGATTGGCTTGCGGGGTCCGTCGCAAAGTCTCGGGCCTTGGCAAGGCGATCTTGCAGCAGCTTGCTGTGCTGGGCAAATTCTTCTGCTTTGTTCTGCTGCTCATCGCCTTTTGCTGTGAACACCGCAGACGTGTCAGTCCGGGTGAGGTCGTTGTAGACTCCCGCTTCAATGTGGTTGCGAATGGCTGAACCGGTTGCGGCCACCTCGGCGGTCGTTTTGTGGACCGAGGTGATACCCCAGTATCCGGTCACACTCACCCCGGCCACGAACACCAGGCCACTGATGGTCAACCCGAGCAACCGCGTCTTGATTGTCAACTCCATCTGGCATACCTTCCTAATCTTGAGCAGCCGTCCGTGCGCTACATCTTGATCTTGTACCCGGGATCGCTAGCCGCGGTATCGACCTTCACCGCTTTGACCGTGGTATCGCCCGCGGGGAGATCGCTTGCTTTGAGGAAACCGATGCCTCCGGGCGAGCCAGCCACAAAGCTCTTTACCGCCGCCGCACTGCCGACCTCTTTTGGTGGCGTCGCCGACTTTCCCGTAAACGCTGCTTGCAGGAAATACTTGCCAAGGTCGGCGTCGCTCATTCCGCACACGATCTTCAGAAACGCCGTTCGTTCAGGCGCGCCTGGCGTGAGCATGACTGGCGCCACCGCCTTTCCGGTATCCCAGCGGCTGCGGTCCCCGAGGAAGAGCTTTTTCAGCTCTCCGATGCTCAAGTTATCGACGGGATTTGCGTTGTTGACAATAACCACGATCGGGTCGCCGGAGGCTTCCACCGGAGGGACTGAAGCTATCCACCATATGCCCATGGCGATGGCCAGGATCGCAAATGCACGCGTAACGCTGTTGTTTGTTTTCATCGTCGTCTCCGTTAGAACGTGAATGCAATCTGAGCAGTCAGGCCATTGACGGTCGGCAGATCTCTCTCAGAGATTCGGTCATATTGCAACTTGAACGCCGAGTGCGCCGTGAAGTCATAGCGTATTCCGATCGAAGGACCGTTCACTCTGCCCACAAATCCGTTGACGTAGGGGGGTGCATAATCGTTCGGACTGGCGAAGACATAGACCGGATCGTTGCTGGGTGCGTTGAAATACTGGTATCGGAAGTAAGGCCGATAGGCATGGAACGCACGAGAAAACTGGGTATAGAAGCCGGTGGTAGTGAATACCGGCCCAAAATCCTCGACGTGCCTCACCAGCATGGCTTCGTTGAGAATCTCGTATCCGTTGTTGATGTATACCGCGTGAACTGTCGCGATAGTTTCGGCGACCGCTGGGCCAGGAATTGTCAGGTTGTCATGACGCACAGAAAATCCCATCTGGAGACCGGAGATCTTTTCGGGACGAATGAACAGGCCTCCGTTGATGGACTTGCTGTTATTTGCGTCCTGGTTATTCTGCACGGGCTCCACGTTCAATCCCCATGCCCGGCCGTTGCCTAATTCCACTACATAATTCAGGCCCAGTTTTCCTGAAGGAATCTTCCCGGTAAAATTTACCCCAACCTCCTGCATCGGCAGAACGCCGCCCTGATCGTCGAAGGCGTACATGAAAGGACGATCGGTCGTAGTTTCCAGGAATTCTCCATAGTTGAAGGCAGTGTTGTAGTAACCGACCCAGCTGTGGTAACGCCCGACGGACGCCGCGAAATAGTCGTTCTGGCGGCAGGTCAATAACAGCCTTTCAACGTCCGGCGAGAGGGAGTTGTCGTTTTCCGCAGTGAACAGCACTTCTCCCAGCGTCGAAACCTTGTCCGAGAGGCGGGCCGTCATGAACAGGTCCAGCGATCCAAACATAAACGTATCGGGAATGTGGTTGTAGCTTTGAGCACCTACATCGCCGAAAACATTGAGATGCAGACGCGGCGCGACCTCGTTGACCACAGGCGCGTCTATGGTTGGCTGCGGCTCGGGCGCAGGCGGAGGAGCGGGGGCAGGTGTCGCAGGCTTGTCTTCCAGTTGCTTAACCTTAATCTCCAGTTCCTTGATGCGCTGCTGCAATTGCTGGTCGGCATCGGCTTGAGTAGTGGCGTCACTCGTCGCTTGCTGGGCGTGAGCCGAAAACGCAAGTGTCATTATTAAGGCCAAACTAACGATCCGCGGCACTTTCCGAACTGGTGCGGAAGCTGTTTTCATGTCTCCCTCAAGGGTGGGCCACCGTTCGCGTACGGCAGTGGACCCAGATTGGTCGCTTACTTCAACTTCGGTAGATAGGCTGAAGACTTTAGGCGGGATCGGCTCGAATGGACGTGGAAGAAGGTCAAATCAGGGAATTCGGCAAAGCGAAGGAACATGAACCAAGGTTCTTCGCAGGTCCCATAGCGGTGCCTGCGGGGCAAGTCCTCAGTATGGCGGCGAGCTTACGAACCCGCGACGGCTCTCTTGCTGGCTTGACCGGCGTTTCTCTGCCCGTTTGCGCCGTCGTCGATCTTGAATTGCTCGACCAGGCGGCGGAGTTCTGTCGAGGTCTCGACCAGTTGCTGTGCGGCTTTCTGGGTGTCGGTGGCGCCCCGCGACGTGCTCTCCGCGGCCTCAGCTACGCCTGCGATATTGCTGGTAATTTCTCCGCTGCCGTGCGCCGCTTCGCTGACATTGCGCGCCATCTCGTTGGTGGTCGCGTTCTGTTCCTCCACTGCCGTCGCGATGGTACTCGAGATGCCGTTGATCTGATTGATAACTTCGCTGATGGTGCCAATCGAATCCACTGCCGCCTTAGCGTCAATCTGAATGGTTTCGATCTTGCGGCTGATGTCCTCGGTGGCTTTGGCAGTTTTCTTAGCCAACTCTTTCACCTCGTTGGCTACGACTGCAAATCCCTTGCCAGCCTCACCCGCACGGGCCGCTTCAATGGTCGCGTTCAGCAGGTTGGTCTGCTGGGCGATCGAAGTGATGACCTTAATGACCTGCCCAATTTCGGCGGAAGACTCGCCGAGCTTGGTTACGGTGGCATTTGCGGTTTCTGCGGCGCGGACGGCGGCGCTTGCAACTTTGGCGGCTTCGGTGGCGTTCTTGGCGATTTCCTTGATGCTGGCGCCCATCTCTTCGGCGCCGGTGGCTACCGTCTGCAGGTTCTGGTTGACTTGCACGGTCGCGCTGGAGACCACTTTCGTCTGGGCTGAAGTTTCTTCGGCGTTGGCGCTCATCTGTTGGCTGACCGTGGTCAACTCTTCGGATGCGGACGCCAGGTTCATGGCGCTGGCCCCGATGCTGCCAATGTTGCCGCGCAGATCGGTAAAGAACTTTGTCAGTCCTTCTCCCATTTGCCCGATGGCATCGCTGCCCCGGACTGAGATCTCTTGCGTCAGGTCGCCCTGGCCCGCCGCCGAAACCACGCTCAGAATGCTATCCAGTTTGTGGGTGAGGTCCTGCGCCGCAGTCCGTTCGCGTTCCGCTCCCTGGGCCACTTCAGCCGCGGCTAGCTTCTCTCGCTTGGCTGCTGCAGAAATGTCACGAATGATGAAGAAGGCGACGACGATTCCGATAAACACTCCGGTCGAGGTGGCGACCGCCATCGTGATGGTCATGGAGCGGGTCTCCGCGTTCATTTGCCCCGTTTCCTCCTGCAGCATCTTGTCATTGGAATCCGATATTTGACCCAGAGCTTTCTTGATCGCCTCATTGGCCGGCGTAGCCTTATCGGCGAATTCGTTTCCAGCCCGACCGACGGCATCATGCTCGCTTTCGCTTGCGTGCTTCATGGCCGTTTCCTGGGCCTCTCGCAGGGCGACAAGCTGCGCCTTCGTTTCAGCCAGCGCGTCTCGGTTGGCCTGCACGGTCCAACTAGGAGCCAACTCATCCAGCCTGGCGACGTCCTTGCCGATATCGTTCCACGTCGAATCGAACAGCTTCTTTGATGCCTCCCAACGCGCGGATTCCGCCCCGGCGAGGACAGCCTGCCGACCTTTGCTCTGAGTCTGGTTCAGGTCCCTCTGCAAGTCGGTGATGGCTCTAATCGTAGGCACTCGCATGGCTATCACCCGGTTCTGACCCTGCTTGAGAGCGCTGGCCTTCATGGAGGTCAGAACAGCGCTAAGAATCATCAGGGCGAGGACGATTCCAAAGCCCAATCCGAGTTTCTTTCCAGTTGTAAGTTTCATCTCGTATTCCTTCTCCTTCAAGAGTCTCAAGACACCACGCTAGCGTTAGTTTCCCGGCAGTCGCAGTTTCGCAGATCGCTTAGAACGCCAGCCGCGAGGTGAAAATCAGCCCGTGGTTGTAGGTGTGAAACTGGGTCGCGGCGATTTGTTCCCCCGCACCGAAAGTCAAAGACAGCCGGTTGCCGGGATTGTGTTCGAGTTTGAACTTGCTCAATATCAATCCTGGAGTCACGAAGTCCTGAGACTTGCCGTCGTGCGGTCCGCCGCGATAGTAGGTCGCATTATTCTCAATCTCAGGCCAGAAGATTTTGGCGATCCGGTACTGAGCCACTGCGTTCCAGACCACCGGCCGCCCAGCTTGGCCGTGTGCCCGGTGGGTAGAGTTTCGCCCACGCTGGATTGCACATCGAGTTTCCGGAAACCCTTGCCGCCGTAGAATGTCGGCGAAATGCTTCCCGCCGTAGTTCCGTTAGTATGGCTTCCAGTTGGAACAGTGCCACCGGCAGAGAAGCTCATGGAATAGGCGTGCGCCTCGCCATCAGAGAGGATTCTGTATTTCAACAGCATGCTGACATCGCCAAAGCCATCTTCAACTTTCGGAGAATTGTGTTGGATATAGGGAGGGACCGTGATATCGAATTCCGTTCTGTACCACGGAATAAGGTCCACTCCTTTGCTGTTGCCATAGTTCCAGGTGGTGATTTCAGTGGGCGTGATCTGGCGAACAAAATCCGTGCGGAAGAGCTGGATCAGTCCTGCGTTGGCCGTGACCACTGGGGTGGGCCATGCTGGCTGCGCCGCGAGAGTAGCTCGATCCCGGTCTTCCCAAGAAGAGAAGAACCCATCCTGCGCATGCGCAAACGACGCTAGCACCAGCAATCCGAGTATGATTCTCAACGCTCGTAACGGTTTCATGCTTTCCCCCCATAGAACGGTCTTTGCAGGTTCAGGGCGACGACACCCACGTTGTGGGTGGTGACGCGATCTGTCCCCATGAACATCGGCGGAAAGCGCCTTCACTTAAGGCGTATCCCGAAACCAAAGGTGGAAGTCCCTTTGGAACGGCTGTTACCGTTCCGCAGCCGCAGCTTTAGTGATATCCGCCATGTGGCAGGCTCTTTCGATGTCCAGCACAAGCATGAGACGGTCGTTTAGTTTGTGGACTCCGACGATCATGGCCCGGACTGAGCCGCGCAAGGTTTCCGGGGGTGGTTCGAAGCTGGTCTCGTCGACTTCGACCACATCGCCAATTTCGTCCACCAGCAGGCTGACCGCGCCATCCTCCGATCGCACCACGACATTCATGGGCTGCATGTCCGGTGGTGCAGGTTCCAATTCCAGCCGCCGCCGCAGATCGACCGCGGTCACAATCTGGCCTCGCAGGTTGATCAGTCCGCTGACCACCTCCGGCGCCAGGGGCACCTTGGTCATCTCCAGCGAACGGATGACCTCCTGCACGCCTTTCAACTCCACTCCGAACAACAGCTTGTCCAGATAGAAAGTGCAAAACTGTGAAGTGTGGGCCATGGTTTAGTGCACAACCTCCGCCGGTCGGGCGACCGGGCCCGGGTGCGGATGGCTCGCATCCGCGCTTCGCAGAATGGCCGGGATATCGAGCATTTCCGTTATTCGGTCCCCGATGACAACCGAATAAAGTACCGCGGACCGGGTCGCCGGCGACCTCACGTCGGCGCGGTCTTCGACAATGTCCACAATCCGTTCCACGACCAAACCGAAAGAGCGCCCCTCGTGATTCAGCACCAGCACTTGAATCGGCCCTGAATCCAGAGTTGGCGGGGCTTGCAGAGCTCGCAGCTTGTTGCGCCGTTCTTCCAAGGCGACGTTGAGCCGAACCAGGGGCAGGATCTGGCCGCGATACTGCGTCACCCATTGGCTGCCCGACATTTCCACTTGCGTCACGGGGAACTCCTCCAGGCGCGCCAGCGTGCTGAGTGGAATCGCCATACGAGAATCGCCTGGACCGGCGAACAGCAGGAACGTCTGTTTTTCGTTCGCAGTCATGACCGATTCCATAGTTTTGCCGGTCACGCCGCGGTCGTGGGTTTCCGTGATCACGCTGGCACGCTGTGCCAGCCCGAGCACGTCCAAAATAAGCGCTACTTTGCCGTCTCCCATGATGCTGGAGCCAGCAAATGTTCTTACCGTCTTAAGCTGCTTGCGCAGCGGCTTGACCACAATTTCCTCGGTATCGTTGATCTGATCGACGATCAATCCGAACCGCCTGTCGTCGGCTCGCAGCACCACGATGTTGACCGCGCCGTCGCTTCCCATTGCGCTCCTCGTCTCATCGGCAAGTTTGAGCTCACGGTTGAGATAGACCAAAGGCAGCAGCTGTCCGCGCAGCCGGTAGACGGGCGCGCCGTGAACCAACTCGACGCTCTTGTCCACATCGTCGGCCTCAATCCGCACCAGTTCGAGCAGACTCACCTGGGGAATGGCGTAACGCTCGCCCCCGCAGGTCACAACCAGCGCCGGTATGATGGCCAGGGTCAAAGGAATCTTTACCCGCACCGTTGTGCCCCGGCCCAAAGTTGACTGAACGTCCACGGTGCCGCCGATCTTTTCCACATTCGTTTTCACTACGTCCATGCCGACGCCGCGGCCCGACACATTGGTCACCTTCTCTGCCGTGGAGAATCCGGGCAGGAAGATCAGACTGAAGATCTCTCGCTCCGGCATGCGGGCGGCTTGTTCAGCGGTGATCAACCCGCGTTCGACCGCTTTCTTGCGGATGCGCTCGACATTCAGGCCGGCACCATCGTCGCTGATCTCAATATTGACCTGTCCACCCTCATGAAATGCGCGCAGAATCAAACGTCCAGCGCGATCCTTGCCCACCTTCATCCGCTGTTCCGGAAGTTCAATGCCATGATCCACCGAATTGCGCACCAGATGGGTGAGTGGATCCTTGATGGCTTCGATAATGGTCTTGTCCAGTTCGGTCTCCTTGCCTTCCATCTCGATGCCAACTTCCTTGCCACAACCGAGCGCTACGTCGCGCACGGTGCGCGGAAACTGCCCCCAGATGTTTCCGATGGGCTGCATACGGGTCTTCATGACTTGCTCTTGCAGTTCGGTGGCGATCAGATTCATGCGTTCGGAAACTGCCTGCAGACCAGTGTCCTCCAACGTACTCGTCAGTTGCATGAGCTGGTTCCGGGCCAGCACCAGCTCTCCGACCAGCGTCATCAGCTTGTCCAGCAAATTGACTCCGACGCGAATGGTGTCAGCCGCGGTTTCGCGCGGTTTCGCTTCCAGGGTTTGCTGGGCAGCCAACACGTCTTCCATTTTGGCTAATCCCAAAGCCACGAGAATCTCGCCAAGCCGTCGGCGATCGCCGTGTTCCTGCTCTTCCAGCGCGCGCGCGATATCAGAAGCCTGCACCACCCCCCGCTCGACCAGCAGGCCACCGATCTTTCCCCGTGAGGGTTTGCGCGGCGCATCGTCTTTCTTTTTCCGAGGCTCGTTGATCGCTGTATTCTGTGCCGATGGCACGGTTTCAGAGGGAGCGGGAAGAATCCCCGTTACAACCGCAGATCGAGACACCTCCGGGCTGGGTACCGGTGTTGGATCAACTGCAGCAGGCAGGGACGGTGCGAGGGCGACGCTCACGGCAGCAGAGTTTTGCAGCCGAGTGAGAGTTTCCCGCAGTTCCGCATAGTCAGCATCTCCGTCGTGACCTGTCGATCCGATCTCCTTCAGCATCTGCCGGACGGCGTCCACCATACCGAGCAGGGCGGTAGTGATCTCTGGATTGAGCGTTAACTGACCGTCGCGCAGACGCGTGAGAAGGTTTTCACCAACGTGCGCGACCTTCTCCAGCTTGTCGAAACCCAGAAAGCCGCATGTGCCTTTAATGGTGTGGATGGTGCGGAAGACGCCCGCGAGCGCTTCCCGATCTTGCGGATTTTTCTCCAAACCAACCAGATCCCGGTCCAGCCGGTCTAGGTTTTCATAGCTTTCCACCAGGAAATCTTGGACGATGTCGCTATCGCTCATCGAGGTCGTTCCTTTCTAAGCAAGGGTGATTGCATAGGCGGTCAGGCTATCGGCCGCCGGCTTCTCACGCCATCTGGAGGCAGCCTGTCTGGGCGCGCCAGGTCCGTGTCGCGGGAATAGATTCCCTCTTTAGAGGTCTATCGTCCGTTCAGCCAATTTTCATTAGGAAGCTCGGTTTGACCGTGACAAGCGTGGAGGAATGGCAAGGTAGGAACTCCGCACCGAGGTTCACCAAGAGCAAAAGCGGATAAACACGGTATCCCGCTAGCCGGTCGCACCAACACTCAAGTACGGCCGCCGAAGCCGGTGTCGTTTATTCGCCACGCGCGGCCCCAACAGAGGTGATAAACGCCCGGAACATTTTGGAATTGCTCGCCTACGAAAAACCAGCGAAGCCCGTCCTCTCCGGATCGGCAAGAAGCGAGGCTCTAATGCGATAGGCGTCTAAATCATTTCTCTGGCAGGGCGCAGAAGATGCCCTTTGAGAATCCCTCAGCTCCCACGGCAAACGTGCGATTAAATCGTGCTCGGTAATTTTCCCAGCTGATCGCTGCACTTAATTCCACCAGCTCACGCTCGGAAAAACGTCTTCTGAGCTCCGCGTAAAGCTCATCGCAAACGTCTGAAGGTGTTCGCGTAAGGCTTACAGCCAGATGCAACACCAATTTTTCTTCATGGCTGAAATGTGGGCTGTTTTCAAATTTCGACAGATCACTCAATTGTTCTTCCGTGATTCCAGCTTTTCTGCTCACGGCAGAATGAATGTCGATTCAAAGTGGACAGCCTACCATCGTCGCGACTTTGAGTTGGACCAACTCCTTCAGCTTTGGCGGGACAATCCCGCGGGCAGACGTATACCTGCTCATTAACTCGGCTATTGCAAGCAGCTTCTGATCGTTGGCACGGATGCGGGTGGAGAGCGGAACGTGCCCATACCGGCGTTTTGCGCGCCAGAAGACTAACTTCGTAAACACTCCCGCTTCGCGGTCTTGAACACCCTTCGTTCGAACCTGGTCCTCTGTTGGATCTGCTGAGTCTCTCATAACGCTCCAGACTTGCCGCCGGAATGATGCTGTGTCCTCGGTTGAACTTCAATATTCGCCGCCTATGTGCGAGATCAGCTCTTTCCGCGCCAGAACCGCTGTTGTCCGCTGGCCGAGGACCCGCACCAGTCGCTCGATGTTCTGCGCGGTCGCTGCCAGGAAGAACTGCTCCCGCACGAACTTCAATCCCCGCAGGCGCAAGCGGCGCAGCCCGATCTGATTCTTATTTTGTACCGCACGGAATTTCGGTCTGTGAGAATGATGGGTGAGCACGAGAGTTGCCGGTGGCTAGCACAAGCGATTCGGGCGTCTTCTCGCTTGCCCGCCGCCTCCACGACAACCCAATCATTGTTCAGTGTTTGCCTTGACGGTCTACTTGGCTTCCTGGTTGTCCGCGGTGTCTTCCTGCATCCCTTCAACCTTTTTCCAAGTAGAATCGGGATTGTATTCCTTCATACTCCTGGCGCGAGCCCCGGTCTTTTTGCCGAGATCCTTTTCATAGACCATGCCGTCCTGATTAACCACGAACGTCATCACCCCGGACGACCTGTATTCCGCCGGATACGCCACGAACGCGAAACCCTCGGTCATTTTGCCATTGACGATGTAATTCTTGGCGCCGCCCGGCCCATTTTTTCCCTGACGCGTTAGGCAATGGTAAAAGTAGCCGCGGAAAGGTATTGGTGCGTTTTGGGTTTCGGCATTGCTACCGGCAACGGCCGCAGCCACGAGAGGCCCGATGGGGCTCTTGGGTTCCCCATCTGCCGCCTTCCAGTAAAGACCGTTATGCTGCCCATCATCACTCAAGATTTTTTGCGCATACTCGTTATGTTGTGAGGCGTAATATTCCTTTTGCGCCGCCACCAACTCCTGACAGACGCGAATGGTCGACATTTCGTTGCGGCCAATTCTCCTGAACAAGATTTCTTGCTTCGCCGCGTCGGTATCGAAATACCACGAACTCCCTTTGTTCACGAGCGGTATGGGCGTAGGCCAATTCTCCGCGCCGATATACAAGGTGGTCGTTCCGTCCGGCTCTTTTACCAGACGGTGCAGCTGCTGATATTTCTGTACGAATTTAGCGCGAGTTTCCGTGTCCTCGGCGTCGTCTCCCGAAGAGACGATTTGCTTTCCGTCCCGTCCGAGGATATCGAGCATCGCTTTTTCGTCGTTGCTCTGGATCGCCATGAACAAAGCGTTGCCAGCATCCTCGGGCGATGAAAACGTTCTCTGGCCCGGCTGTTGCGCCGCCGAATGAATGGACAAGCAACTCGTCAAAACAACAGCGATCACCGCCAGTTTAGGCACACTCATCCAACTAAATTCGTTGAATTTCAGCTCCGCTCGCCGCATAAAGCTTCCTCTCCATTTCCAGTCTCACAAGCTAGTTAGGAAATCTGGCGAAACCTTGATCACCGCCGTCCGCCACCGCCGCCGCCGTGAAATCCTCCCCCTCCACCACCGTGAAATCCGCCTCCACCACCGAAGCTGGAGCTTCCACGCGAGGAAAAGCTTCTGGCCTGACCGCCATGATCGTAGCCGCTGAAGGCGTTGGAGCGGATGCCGCTCTCACCTCTGGACTCTCCGTATCCTCGAGCAGCCTGAGTATTTCCGCGCTCAGTGTATCCTCGTGCTGCCTGGCTATTTCCGTTGAAAGGTCTCGGCACTGCCCCGGGATGGTTGTAAACGTTGCCGTGCCCGCCGTAAGGTCCACGTCCTGCTTGATAGAAATTGTTGCGGTTGTAAAACGTTCTGCTTACGGAGTAGTACCTGCGCCCGCCGTAAATCGGGTATCCTCCGTGCCAATTGAACCCCCAGTGACCCCAGCCCCATCCAAAACCCCCGAACCATCCGATTCCAAAACCGAATCCGAACGAAAGGTACGGGCCGCCAAACCAAATCCCAGGGTAGGGATACCATCCGGGCCAAGGATAGACGGGCCCTCCGTAAACCAGCCACGGATTGTATGCGGGGACATAAACGACATCGGGGCTAGACGGTTGAATGACCACCGTCGAGCCTTGTGTGGTCACGACTTGCTGCGGCGTAGTCTTTAAGTTGCCAGCGTCTTCGGCGCGCTTGCGCATCGCCTGTACCGCATCCATTACATCCTGCTGCTGGTTGTAGTAAGCGTCGCCTAAAGATGACGTCCACGACAAGTTCTTGTCCATGTTTCCCAGTATGGACGGAAACGCCGTGAGTGCCTTGACGCTCGGGTCCCAGGGTTGCTGGTCGACGGCTTTCCCTAACGCGTCACCCTTCAAATCAGGATTTGCCTGCACCCAGCGGTCCGCCTCGACCACCTGCTCGGGAAACGTAGACGCCGCCAGAATCTGCGCCACGAGCGAATCCGGATACAGCGCGATTGGTGCTACCAGTTGCTGCAACTGAGCAGGAGTTTGCTGTGTGTAGGGCGGAGCCTGACCCGACGACCCCGGCGGAGCTTGTTGCGTAGCCTGCGCCGGCGCCTGGTCTTGTGCGTCTTGATAAGCTGACGCCTCCTGAGGCGAAGTCGCGAACAACAGCGCCAACGACAACAGGGTAACCAAGCTCTGGTTGCACAATCCGGGCCATGAAAACCCTGCTCGTTCGAAAATGTTCATGTTCTTGAACCTCCTGCGCCTACTGTGTTAGATGCAATTTCCGGCTCGTCTGCTACACGAAGAAGCTACCACACAAACATGCGGGCACCGGAACTCGTTGAACTGGACCCTCCATTTTTTTGGCCAGATGGATCATGGTCGACGTGCGGTAGCGCAGATTCCGCGCCATTGACCTTCTCGATCCCCACGGCTCCGTGGCGATTCATAATCTCGGCAGCCGCCTCCGCCTTTTGGCCGGTTGCGAAAACTATGACCTCGCCGCGTTGAACTCCTTCTACATAGGCCTCCGCTTCCGCTTCGGCCACACCAAAAGCCATGAGATCGTGAGTCAAGTCCACTTCAAAATCCGTACGCGGTGTGCTCAACACACCTTCACCAGCGATCTCCAGCGGCTCGCTGACTACACGAATGTCCTTGCGAAGAATGCCATTGCTCTCGAGATCGCGAACCACTCCATCGACCAATCCAGAATTCTCGAACAACCCAACTGCGGTTTTCGTCATAGTATCCTCCTGCAGCTTTTAGATTCATCTAACCCTTCTTTGGATACGCTCCATAATGACAGCCTCAGTTTTTAGTGAGGATAAAAGGCTGCAGAAGCGACCCTCTCTACAGGCAGATCCGAATTCAGCCCAGCTTAGAACGAGTGACACTTTTCTTTCCTTTCGCGGGGATGCGATTTGCAGCGGGAACTGCTGCGGGGTTAGGTAAGCCGAGGGCCTGATGGAGAGCAACGGTGTTGTAGATCTACCGGACGAGCACAGCAGCTTGACACTACTCTTTTCCTGAATGACAATTGTCGCGCTCGAAGGTGCGATGTTCCATTGATCGCACGGCTCGCAGTCGGGCAAGACCCCGGGAGCATTCCACGGTGGTCCGTCAGTTCCATCGAGGAGGCTCCATGATGCGCAAATCCTTCGCTCACATCTGCAATCTCAAGGTTGTTCTTCTCTTCATCGCATCTTTCACGCTTGTGGCCGCTCTTGCAGCCTCGGCCCAGGAGATGGGCTCAACTCCGGATTATGACCGGCCGTGGCAACACTTTGCGCGGTCGGGGACCGGCGAAGCTCAGGGTTCTCCGGTCACCGGGCCGCAGAGCGACGAATTACTCTCCCAACCTCGAGTCGTAGGGCCAGTAAATTTCCGCAAGGCGATCCCTTATATAACGAGCGGATACAACCCTTACTCGGTCGCGATTGCGGACGTGAATGGCGACGGTAAGCCCGACCTGATTATCGCGAACGAGCAGCAGAGCAAGACCGATCCTGCAGGTTCGATCAGTGTCATGCTCGGCAAGGGTAATGGAACGTTTCATGCGGCAGTGAATTACAGCTCCGGCGGGGAAAGCGCTTATTCCATCAGCATCGCGGATGTTAATGGCGACGGCAAACTGGACTTGGTGGTGGCGAATGGTTGCCTGGGAAGCGATTGTTCGACGGGTAGCGTAGGTGTGCTGCTGGGAAACGGTGACGGAACTTTTAAGAAGGTGCGGACTTACAGTTCAGGCGCGGCATCGGTTTTTGGATCGCACGTGGCGGTCGGCGATTTGAACGGCGACGGGAAGCTCGATCTCGCAGTCGCAACCACGGGATCCGGGTGCGGCAGCGGTTGTCCGCCGGGTTTGGTCGCTATTCTCTTGGGGAACGGCGACGGAAGCTTCAAGAAGGCCAAGACCTATGCCACCGGTGGATTCGATGCCATCGGTTGGGTCGAGATCGCAGACGTGAATGGCGACAAGAAGCCTGATCTTGTAGTGGCGAATTATTGCGCGACGGAGTGCAGTTATCCACCGGTAGAGGGATCGGTTGGGGTGCTGCTGGGGAAGGGCGACGGAACATTCAAGGCGGTTAAAACCTACCCGTCAGGCGGCGACGGCGCCGTTTCCGCAGCGGTAGCGGATTTGAATAAAGATGGCAAAGCAGACATTCTTGTGGCGAATTGCGGGCCTGAGGCGTGCGGCCCTGGCTCTCCCGGCGGCAACGTTGGGGTATTGATCGGGAATGGCAATGGCACTTTTAAGCCCGTGGTGAACTATCCGGCGGCGAACTCGCCGTTCGACGTGGTTGCTGCCGACATGAACGGCGACGGGAAGCTCGACATCGTAGTGTCAAATTGGGGCACGCCGAACGCGGGCACGAATGCCGGAGCCGTCACTGTTCTTCAAGGTAAGGGCAACGGCACGTTCCGGCCTGCGCAAACCTTCCCATCCGGCGGAGCCGAAGCGCCGGCGGTCGCGGTTGCGGATGTGAACGACGATGGTCGTCCGGACATAGTGCTGGCATGCGTCGCTGACGGTCTGAATCAAAGTTCAACGGGCGTGGCCACGGTACTGATTAACGATACTAAAACCGTTCGTCATTCAGCCCAGACTGCGGCCACAATCCAGTAGCTCAGACGTGCATCGTCTGCGACGGCGATCGGCGATCTTTAACGAACAACGCGATCAGTCTCTCCGACTTTATCGGAGCTTAGACCGTGAGCCGGATCAAGTCGCATCCGAGGCGGTCAGCGCCCGCTGACTCACCCTACCCTCAAGTTTGATACAGGTGCTGAATCTGATCTGGAAGGTATTCGTGTTGGTCCTTGCCGTTCGTTCTTGGCCTCGCTCTTTGAGAAAATCTTCGCTGTAATTAACATCGCTGTAAACGTCATGCTCAGAAGTGCGAATTGCCGCCATCCGTTTAGCATCGACGCATTGCCCATCAGCGTGAGGCCGGCGAAACAAAACAAAAGATGAACGCAAAAGACTTGCAGCGAAGATTGCCCCAACAGTACGAGAGGCCTTATCGCCATCGTCTTCGTGATCGGTTGCGAAAGGATCAGCAACGCTGCCACTGCCGCGAAATCGAGCAGCCTCATTAGTCCGAGGTGCCATTTGTCAAAGAGAAACTCAAAAGCACCCAGTTCTAAACCGTGCGCGAGTTTTCGCCGAATGATGAAACAAACAACAGCGATGACCACCGCTGGAATCGCCGCCCTCCTGGCCCAGGTTTCAATCGGCAAGGTTTCCTGGGCCCAACGCACGCCTAACCACACACCCGCAAACCAGAGAAATTGCCAAGCCCATAAGTCGAAAGAACCCATCTCGTTCAACGGAATCCGCGTAGGAATGTATCGCATCATGAAGGTGTGTTCGGCGCTGCGAAAGCCAAACTGAGCGAGCACCCAGAAAGCGAAAGATGCCCACAAAATCGGTTTCCATCCAATCTTCCACGCCAGCCGAATTGCAACCGATGTGAACAATAGAAAAATGATGTACATGGGCAGAATATCGAGCAAAGGCGGCCGATAAATCAGCAGGGCGGCTTCGATAACCGCTTGCTTGGCCCCGGCCGCGAAATAAAAATCCAGGAGATTGTGCAGCCCTGGCCGATCGCCATGGGAGGCGATGGGCACTGCCACCAGAAACGCAAAAGCCAGCAAGAGAGCGTGGTAACCATACAAGCGCAGCGTGCGGGCCCACAACTTTCGCGTCATGGCTCGATAGCCGTCGCGTTCCGCGATACGGAAGTAAATTCGTCCTGTGAACAGCGCCGAGAGAAAAATAAAACCCTCCGCCGCCCCCACGAAACCAAAAGGCTGATTTACCCACGAACTTGCAGCCGTAGGCAGATGCGTCAAAGCGATCCAGATGAGCATCACTCCCCGCATCGCATCAAGTTCTAATCGGCGTTCCGCGGCCACGTCACTTAGACGCTATCCGCCAGCCAACCGTTACTCGAATTCGACACTCGAATACGGAAACAGGCGGCGTTACGCCAAAATTACGTGCTAGAGTCTAGCCTCGGGGGAGCTTGGTGGCTTTTTTTTCAAAAGTGCTGATAACATTTTTGTTTCTCTGCCTGCTGGTGCCGCCTCCGGCTTACGCAAGAAAACACGAGACGGGGTTCATCGATCGCACTATTACGATCCAAGCCGTTAATTTCAAATATCAGGTATTCGTTCCGGAAGGTTGGACGCCTCATCAAAAATGGCCCGTGATTCTTGCCCTTCATGGCGCCGGCGAGCGCGGGGACGACGGCCTGCTGCAAACCGAAGTGGGCATCGGCACGGCCATCCGTTACAACCGTAGCGCCATAAAAGCGATTGTCGTCATGCCGCAATGTCCCAAAAATCTTTGGTGGATGCTGCCGCCCATGGACGACTTAGCCATGGCCGCGATGGAACAAGCGACTAAGGAATTCGATGGGGACTCTCGGCGAACCTATCTCACCGGGATATCTATGGGAGGCTTTGGCGCCTGGCATCTTGCACAGAAATACCCGGGGAAATTCGCGGCTCTGATAGTGATTTGCGGCGGCATCCGCCCTCCGGACGCAGCCCTGAATGCCTACCCTGGTCTTGCGAACGTCACACCACCAGACTCACCCAAGAGCTACTTGGCCGCAGCTGAGCGAGTTGGCAAGACGCCTGTCTGGATCTTTCACGGAGCCGACGACGACATTGTTCCGGTCATCGAATCTCGACGGATGACCGAAGCAATGAAGCAGATCGGCGCCGAAGTTCACTACACCGAATATCCAGGTGTCGGACACCCCTGCTGGAACAAAGCCTATAACGAACCAAAGTTATTTCCATGGCTTTTCTCCAAGTCTCTCCCGGGTTAGTGTTTGCCGGTTGACGACGCTCCGCAAACCTGAACCAACAACGCACAGACTGTAAATGTGTTGATATACTGCTCCAGTTCTTCCAGCGAGCGCGGGACCGCTGGCAACATTTTCAACTCGGTAAGCCCAGGAGACAAGACGATGTTCAGGCCTGTGTTTATGACCCTCACCCTAATCACCTACGCACTCACAAACTGTGCGGCAGCGGCGGTCACTTATCATGTAGGTTCCATTCAAGAGATTAGTCAGGGATGTAGTGGGAGTGCGGAAGTGGAGCAAGCGGTCGATTCAACGCAAAGCAAGTATGTGTATGAGGCGTGGATCGGGTGCGGAGGCATCGGCTTTGCCCGCTCGACTGACGGCGGGGTCAAGTTCTCGACACCGGTAACGATGCCGCTGTCTCAGTCTTCGTTTTCCTGGGATCCTACGGTTGCGGTCGGCCCTGATGGAACTTTGTATGTTGGGTATATGCTGGCCAGCAACTCGCAGATGTTCCCCGTTGTTGCAGCGTCGTTTGATCATGGGGTTAGCTTCCCGCAGGTGACGCAGCTTCTTCCGCCCGATCAGAACAACTGGGGCGACCGCGTCTTTCTCGCAACCGCACCCGACGGCGCGGTGTATGCCACGTGGGATTACGGGCCGTTTAATTCCTACATACAGCTCATTTGTTCGCAAGGAGGCAGCTGTTCTTATTCCTATGGCGACCTGAATGCTGTGGTGCAAAAGTCGACAGACCGGGGAATGACTTTCGGCGACATGGTTCACGTGAGTCCGGATTTTCCCGGGGGCGGAGCCGAAGCCGCTCCCATGGTCGTGGAGTCGGGCGGCCAGATCGACACCTATTACCAGGCAGACCGCACGCTCAACCAACAGAACTTCCAGTTAGCCCCCTGGGGCGGGCACTTCACCTCGTCCGTCGATGGCGGCGAAGAGTGGTCGAAGCCAATTTTCCTTACTTCCCGGACGGGAAAAGTAGCGCTTGCCGTGTGGTGGATCGACGGCGCGATTGGCATCGATTCCGGCGACAATCTTTACGCAACCTGGGATACGCAGGGCAAGAACTCCGACGGCACCCCGAACGATATCGGCTACTTCGCTTATTCGACCGACCACGGCCAACACTGGTCGACGCCCCTCAAGCCGATCCCAGACAAGCTGAGCGTTCCACACATCGTCGAAGTTGCGGGGGGTGCAAACGGAATCGCTTATGTAGCCTGGCTCTCCGACAGCGATTCACGCGGATACGCGCTTTATCTGCGGACATTTTCCATCACGAAAGGATGGCTCACCCCGCCGGTTCGCATTTCGAAAGGGTTTGGGAACAGCGGCGTGTGGCCCGGCGACACGTTTGGCATTTCGACCAGGAGCCCCAACAGCCTCGTCGTAAGCTGGGGCAGCACGGTATCACCTGACAATCAGCCCAACATCTACGCTGTGCCGGTTAAAGTGAGTTTTTGACCCTTTGGGAGAAGGGCTAGCCAGAGGAACTCGTAGCGCTACTTGTGGTTAACGAAAACTTTCGAACTCCCCGCATGATCCCTGAAACTCGAGCCTGCTTGCTCAACCAAAGCGGCCGCCTTGCTCATCAGCACTGCAAATTCCTGATGCTTTCGCAATGGAAGTAGCCAAGGGTCAGATTGCAGTGTCTCCGGTGCGCAGATGAAGCCTGAACGTGCTGCTTGTTGGAAAGCTTTGATGGAGCAGTCGAGCATTCGCATATGGCCGTAGTGCCGCGCGAAATAAACCAGGATTTCCGGTTCGTGGCTCGTGTCGGCCTGATCCATAATGGCTCTCGCTTCGTCCGCTTTTCCTTCGAGGATCGCCAATAGAGAAGTCATGAGAGCCGTTATGAGCTTAGAAAATGAAGCCTGGCTGAGCCGCTCCCGCAGGAGAGCGACGGCTTGCTTCCGGTCGTCCAACGCAGCCCATGCGGCCGCGTCGAGGTAATATCCGGTTCGCCCACTGTAGGCTTCGATTGCAGTTTTGTACTGTCCTGCTAAGAAGAAGGTATGCGCCACGCTCGTCGTAACGGCGGGATCCAGTTCGACAGCTCGGCGGTGCGCTGCAACTGATTCCCGAAGCAGTCCACGGAATCGCAGCACTTGAACCAGACTGGAGAAAGATTCCGCTTCTGTCGGATGATGCTTCAGGCGTTCGAAAAGCCGACGCATCGCCTCATCAGCCCGGCCAAGATCCACCTGGAGGAGCGTGTAGAACTGGTGAGCGGAGGCCAGATCGGGATCGAGCGCAAATGCGCGATGAAATACAGCTTCAGCCAACTCCGGTATCACGGTGCTACCGTGCGTGAATTTATCGAGGAACCAGCAGCACCGGCCCAGCCAGGCCCATGCCGGCGCGAAGTTCGGATTCTCGGCCAGACAGGTCCAGAACAAATCTCGCGCGAGAAGCATCGACTCGAGAGATCGCTGCGTGGTCAGTTCCCGAGCACGCACAAATTTTTCGTAAGTCTGCCGCCTGACGCCAGGTTGTCCTGAGACGGGCAATTCAAATCTATATCCGTGCTTGGAAACGGTTCGAATCGCGTAGTGGCCTATAATTTTTCTAAGGCTGACGATCAGATTTGTGAGATTTCGCTCACTCACGTGTACATCGGGCCAGAGTGCTTCACTCAGCTCCTGCTTGGAAATCATGTGCTCTGCCCCTCGAACCAGGCAAACCAGTGCGTCAAACGCTTTTGGTTGAAGAGCAATCGAGGCAGCGCCTCTCTTGAGCAGGCGGTCGCCGGGATACAGTGCGAAATCGCCAAAGCGATACGCTGTCTCATCCGCGCTTTGATTTTTCTTTGAAAATCCCTGTGCCATACGTGCTGCGACATCACCGAGAATAAGCCTACACTGCAGGCATGAAAGAGACCAAAGCAAGCGGCATTCGAAATCTACTCAGGGTTGTGGCGATTCTTCTTCTGGTCGGCGTGGGCTGGCAGCCGCGCGCGTTCTCGCTCGGGCAGGTGACCGGCGCGGAACAGGCGCAGGCGCGAGACGGATCGCACGATTTCGATTTCAACACTGGCGTGTGGCATACGCACATACGCCGTGTGCTCGATCCGTTCTCGGCTTCGAGCGACGCAGTCGAACTCGAAGGCACTGTGGCGATACGACCGGTCTGGGGTGGGCGCGCGAAGTTGGAAGAGATTGAGGCCGACGGTCCGAAGGGACATTGGGAAGGCCTGTCGCTCTTTCTGTACAATCCGCAGTCGCACCAGTGGAGTCAAAACTTTCTCAACAGTAAGATGGCAGTTCTGTCCGGGGGCTTGGTGGGCGAGTTTCATGGCGGCCGCGGCGAGCTGTACGCACACGATACCTTTCACGACAAGTCGATCTTCGTACGGGGAGTGTGGTCTGAGATCACTCCCAATTCGCATCGTTACACGGAGTCGTATTCGAATGATGGAGGGAAGACGTGGTTTACGTCATTTGATGCTCATAAGACGCGTGAAAAGGATTTGCCGCCGTCGGACATGGCTGCTGGGGCTGAGCCGATGAGCCCCGATCCCGATGGGCACGCGTTCGACTTCGATCTGGGAACCTGGCATGCGCAGTCTTCGCGGCTTATGCATCCATTGACGGGGTCAACGACATGGGCTGATCTGGCTGGGCAGACAGTGGTTCACCGAGTGTGGGGCGGACGCGCCAACCTGGCGGAATATGTGGGCGACGGCCCGGCTGGGCACGTGCAGTTGCTGGCGCTGCGATGGTTCAATCCAAATACGCATGAATGGAACCTCGACTTCGCGACGCCGAATGTTGGCGCGCTAGGCGAGCCGGGAGTGGGACAGTGTAAGGATGGCCGTTGCGAATTTTATGACCAGGAGGAGATCAACGGCAGACAAATCTGGGTTCGATTGTCCATCTGGAAAATCAGTGATGACTCCGCGCAATCCGAACAGGCGTTTTCCAATGATGGCGGCAAAACCTGGGAGGTGAACTGGATCAACAAGTACACGCGGGGCAACTAAAATTCAGTTGTGGGGTAAGTAAATGCCACGTTTCTCTATTTCAATAAATGAACTCGCGCGAACGACTGATGCCAGAATGACTAAGCGCCGCAGACTTCGCCTCAGTCAGAGTAACGCCGAGGAGCAGGGATAACAACCGCTCCGTGGATTACGATGGGAAATGTTTCCTCTGTGGATTTGCCATCGAGGCCCTCGGCCGTGAACCGCACTGTGTAAGCGCCTGCAGCCGTATACGTATGGGTGAGGGATGCGCCGTCGGCGACAACTCCATCGCCGAAATCCCAATGATATGAGAGTGCCGGGACTCCATCTTTGGATACCACGCTGGAGAGCTGAATTTCCTCACCAATCTTGGCTTGAGTCGGCACTTGAAAGGTGATCGAAGGCGCGGCGATCGGAATAGAAATATCAATGATCTTGATCAACTTGACTGAATGCGCGGGCTGATTATCCAGACGGAGCATTTCGTGGTCCATCGCCAAGGGCTGATCTGGCACGAATAAATCAATTACCTTGTACAAATGCCCCGCGGGAAGCTTCAAATCGGAAAAAGTGAGAGTGTGAGAACTCGCCTGCTCCGTCCAGTTAAACACCGCCAAAATGGACTGACGCTGGTCCTCAGGCAGGAGGAAAACGCTTGGTTGCAGATCCTTGTCTGTATAGGTCAGGAGATCCAGAGGCAAAGCGGCACGGCCAAGTTTCGCCATTGCAAGCAAATCAGGATTCTTGACCAACGTCAAACGCTCCGGATCTTTTCCCAGGATCGGAAGGTCGTCGCCAATTTCAAACATTCCCCCGGAAACCGCCGCCAGAGCGATCGAGACCTCGGCCTCATTTAATGTAAGTGGAGCTTGAATGGTTCGTTCCTCAAGCAATTGCCGGGAAACTGTGAAGGCGTCCGGATCATCGATGAAAAAGTTGCGATGCATATAGTAGCGCGCTGCGATGCCTGGCTCGGCTTCTTTGCTGCGGAGAAACGCATGACCGGTGTCTTGCGATATACGGCCTTCATCCACCACGCCGACAGGGTTCAACATCGGACTCCCATCTTTATCCAGCAGCACGTCTTCGCCCACCGCCTTACGAATAATCTTGAGCCCAATTCGCTGTGCTTCGAGTGCAGTCGTGTTCGGCCGATGGTAATAACCCTCGATTGCCGAGTTGTCCATGAAATCGAGCTTAATGTAGCGCGCACCCCATTCACGGGTCAGAGTGCGATAAGTCTGTCGAAGATATTCCTGCGCGTCAGGATGAGTGACGTCTAAAACGAACAGGCGCTCGCCCTCGACCTCTTCGGCCTTTCCAATCGAGATTGGATCGCCATGGGCGTTGTGCACCAGCCAATCCTTATGGTGTTCGTAAATCAAGGCCCGTTCGCCTACTTCGAAGGGAGCGGTCCAAACTCCTACCTTCAATCCCAACCGGCAGATGCGGTGGGTCAGATCCCGCATGCCCCCGGGAAATTGAGAGGCATTGGGCGTCGCATATTCACTGCGAGCGTATGCGTAACCCAGGTCGAAGTGAAAATAGTCGTAGCCCAGCTCTTCCAGATGCTCGGTCAACCATTGCGCGTTGGTGAGCGCAGCGCCTTGCGTGATTTTCGTGTAGAAGGCCGTCCAGCTCCACCAACCGAGCATGTTCTCTGCGCTGATGCGACTGTGATGCAGCTCTCGAACTGCGGCGCCATAGTTCTCAAGTTGCGAGTGGTAATCTCGTCCCGCAGCAAACATCAAGCGTTCTGAAGTTATTGATTCGCCCGCGGGAAGAGGCACGGTCAGCTCAATCAGATTTTCCGCAGGTCCCTCCCTCAGACCGGATTCGGGATCGGTTGCCTGGATCTCAGTGGTTCCTGTTGAATCGACTGTGTACGAAGCGATGCTGGGCCCATCCGGTGATGAAGATTGCGTTTGCAAATGAATGATGGTGAGGAAGCGGCTCGAAGTCAGAGCCCCCAGGAACAGACTCTCCTTGCTATCCCGGTTGTAGATGAGTTGGCTGCCAATAGCCCGGTGCATGCCTTTGGGGGCCTTTCCTAAATCATAAATCTGTAACGGGGGCCAATCCTCGCTGAAGCTATCCGACAGAACTCGGTCGCGTTTCTGTGTTCCGCCGAGGTCGATGATTTCGTTTCCAACGGCCTCGACGTTTCGGATACTTTGGATTGTTACCGGCCTGTCTGCGTGATTTTGAACTACCGTCTCGATTACGCCAAAAGCTCTGCCGTCGTAAATTTGTAATGTATAGGCAAGATCGGGGAAATTCGAGAGTCCGAACGACGCGACTGTTATTTTCTTGCCGTGTCCGAGTGCATCCTCAAAACTTGATTCAGATATTTCATGTTTCGGGTAATCAGTCGATTTGACCCACTTATGATCGATCTCCGCCGCTACCCTCGCGCGAATGACGCTGTGTCCACCACTGCCCGTTGTGATCTGAAATGTCCCGTCGCTCGCCCGAACAGCCACCGATACGCCCTCGGTGTGAGCAACAGTCTGAAAGCCAGCTGGATTAGAAGAGCCCATACAACTTTCCACTAAGATCAGCGCGCAGGCTATCAATAGGCTTGCGATCTCCACCTCGCGGACTTCTCCAGTCAATCTTCGAGGCAACCCAAAACCACTGCGATTAGGCTCAATCATATGTTCCTCTCTGCTGGAACCTTGATTTCTCTCTCACTGAGAATCCAGACTCTCATTGAAAGGCCATGTGGCTTTCCACTTCGCCCAGATGAAGAAAACCACAACGCCGGTTAGTAGCGTCAACAAACCGATTTTGATGTAGAGCCAGCCCGAGGTTAGGAAAATATATGCCCACCCAAAAAAAGCAATGACCACGGGGACGGGATAGAACCACATCTGGTACGGCCGCGCGCTGGTGGGAAACTTTCGCCGCAAGAGTGGAATGGCGAACAACTGTCCGAGAAACTGCACCAAAATTCTGGTGGTGATCAACGCGCTTACGAGCTGATCAAGCTTAAGAAACGCGGCAGCAATCGATACACCGCCCAGAACCAGAAGGGAAACCTGGGGATAGTGTTTTGTAGGATGCAACTGCGCAAACGGACGGAAGAAATAGCCGTCAATCGCAGCTGCATAAGGTATTCGCGAATAACCCAGAAGCAGCGCAAACACAGAGCCGAAGGCCGACCAGAGGATCAAAATTGTTACCGCGATTGCGGCGCCCCTGCCGTGCAGGCGCTCCATGAAGTCGGACACAATGAAGTTCGAATGAATTCCTTCCCGCCATGGCACTACCCCGATCAAGGCCAGATGCAACGTCAGGTATCCTACACAGCAGATCGCTAGCGAAAATAGAATCGATCGCGGCACTACGTAGGAAGGGTTCTGCACTTCGTCGCCGATATAACACACGTCGTAATATCCGAGATAGTTGTACACAGCAATCAGGGTAGCGCTGCCCAAGCCGAGCACGAAGCCACGATTAAACGCCATCGCTCCTGGAGGAAAATCGAACGCCATGCGGGCATTGAAGTGAGGTAATCCCGTGACGATGACGGTTACCATCGCCAGCACCGTACCGATCCAAAGCGTGAGCGTGATCTTGCTTAAGGATGTGATCTTCCGGCACAAGAGGAACAACGCAACCAGGCCGGCGGTAACCGCTACGTATTGTTGACCTCGACCGCTGAGTCCTGGCCAGAGATAGGTAGAGTAGTTGCCGAACCCGATCATCCCGGATGCGATTTCTAACGGGCCACTCAGAACGAATTGCCAGATGAAAAGAAAGGCCATCAAGCGACCCCAACTTTGATGGCCGTACGCCTCGCGCAGAAAATGGTAGCTACCGCCCGAGCCCGGCAACGCGGCTCCCAGTTCGCTCCATATGAGACCATCGGAAATTACGATGAGCGCACCCGTCAGCCATCCCAACATCGATTGCGGGCCGCCCATGGACGCCATCAATAAGGGGATTGTGATGAAAGGCCCAATGCCGACCATGTTGGACATGTTCAGGGCCGTGGCGGGAAGCAAGCCGAAGGCGCGCGTCAGGTGGGGGTGCGTTTCAGTTTTCACTGGCATAGGCGGGCAAGAGTCGTGAGAGTTCTTATAATTGCGCGAATCTACCGACAGCCTGCTCGTTTGTCAATTGGATTGTTTGTTTTTGATCGATCGTGACTCCCGGTGGTACATTCCTTACGATACAAATCGTTCGCATCGCAAATACAATTGGCTCCGCGGAACCAGTGATCCGTACGATGTTCAGGCGCCAGGAGAGCGCAAAAATTATGCTCGCAGAAGAGCGTAGATTTCGCATTCGGGAAATGCTTTCCCGTCAACGCACTATTACCGCTTCCGACCTCTGCGCCGCTTTGGGAGTTACCGCGGTGACGGTCAGGAGAGATTTGGCAGCCTTGGAGGAGGATGGCGTACTGGTCCGCTCCCATGGGGGAGCGGTTTCCCGCATGTCCAGCACAAACTTCCAACCTTCCTACGAAACTTTGTCGCATAGCCACAGCACCGAAAAGCGGGCGATTGCTCGCGCGGCCGAAGATTTAGTGCTTGATGGAGAAACCGTGTTTCTTGAGGGAAGCACCACCGTATATGAGCTCGCCCGCGGCTTGCATCAGCGGAATCGGCTGACCGTGGTGACAAACTCTCCGACGATCGTTTGCCAGTTGCAAAGAAGTTCAGGCGTTGCTGTCCTCTGCACCGGCGGCGATCTTCAAAAGGACACGTTCTATTTTTCCGGAGAATGGGCACAGCGTGCGCTCTCAGAGATCCGCTTGGACAAAGCGATTCTGGGAGTGAGCGCAATCGATCTTTCGTATGGAGTTTCAACTGCAAACCACGCCGAGGCGCAGATCAAGAAGATGATCACGAGAGCTGCCAAGACGAGGATTGCCTTAGCGGATCACAGTAAGTTTGGTACTCAGAGCTTCGCGTATGTGGGTCCCGTGGCAGATATCGACATTCTCGTAACCGACTCCGGCACCGATGCAAGATACATTAAGAGCATGCGAAAAGCCGGTGTCGAAGTGATCGTTGCAGAATTACAAAAAATGCCACATAAAAGAGCATATACGAACAAAATCGGTTGACAATCGCTCACATGCAAGATAATTTTAGGCCGTCTAAAGCGCAGCGGGCGTGAGGGAACTGTGAGCGATTGCGGAAAGAAGATTCGGTTGAATCGGCTGCTGGGAGCCTCGGAACGGCGAGCCCTGGTAGTGGCTTTCGATCATGCATTGGTACTCGGGCCGATTCCTGGAACTGAAGACCCATTACAAAAGATTCGCCAGTTTGCCCAGGCCAGAGTCGATGCATTGCTTTTGAACCTTGGGCTGATCCGCCAATTCGCCAACTCAAAAATCGTCGGCACCATACCGGCTTTAATTGCCCGTCTGGATTGGACCACCGTTTGGTCTGCGATTGGACGAAGCGGGACTGGCGCGCTGCACAGCTCCCTTCTCGCTCACCCCGAGGAAGCGTTACGGCTCGGAGCAGACGCCGTTCTCACCTATCTCGTCGTAGGTACAGGCGATGCGGAGTTCGAGATGAAGGAGATCACTCGCAACGCCGAAGTCGCCCGCGAGTGTGAACGAGTTGGCATCCCACTGATAGTGGAATCTCTTGCACGGGGGGAGGACGTTCAGAATCCAGGCGATCCAAAGTGGCTGAACCTGCACACTCGGATGGCAGTCGAGCTTGGCGCGGATGTCGTTAAGACCGACTACAGCGGCGATATAACCTCGATGCGATCAGTGGTGGAAAAATGTCCGATCCCAATCCTTGTGCTTGGTGGAAGTCGTCATGCATCGGACAAACGCGCACTTGATGTGGTTCGTGAAATTGCCGCTGCGGGAGCAGCTGGTGTCTTTTTTGGCCGCAATGTTTTCCAATCCGACAACATCAGCGCATTTTTAGAACAGGCGCGTGCTGCTCTTGACGAAGTGTGAGGAATTCCGCCACCTGAACGCAAGCGCGACTAAGACCATCATGAGTTTGCTCGCTATTGATATTGGTTCGAGCAGATGCAAAGCGGTGGTGTTTGCGCCGACGGGTGAAATACTTGCCCAGCACACCTGCGCGTACGCACCAGAGTTTCCTGCTCCTTCGCACGCAGAGATAAATCCCGAGCGCTTTTGGCAGGCGGTGTGTCATTGTTCGCAAGCGGTAACGAAGAATCTTTCTGATCCGGTTCGAGCATTGTGCTTGAATTCACACGGTGAAACTTTCGTGCCGGTAAATGGGCGTAACGAGCCCACCGCTCCCGCCATCCTCAATCAAGACAGTCGCGCCACCGAAGAAGCCCTTTGGCTCGAGGGAACATTTGGGAAAAAGCAGCTTAATGAAATTACCGGCCAGGTTGTTCATCCCATGTATCCGATTCCAAAGTTACTGTGGCTGCAAAAGCATCGGCCGGACATTTTTGCTTCTTCGGTTCGCTTCCTTAGCCCGATTAGTTATGTTCTTGCACGATTAGGACTGCCCGCCTATATCGATTATTCGTTGGCCTCCCGATATCTGGCGTTTGATATACGTCAAAAGTGCTGGTCCAAAGAAATTCTCGCTGCGACAGAGTTAAGCGCCGAATGTCTGCCCGTCCCTGTACCTGCGGGAACGATTGCCGGAAAATTAAATGGAGCCGGTGCCAATGAACTCGGTCTCTCACCGGACACAATTGTTGTGGTGGGAGGGCACGATCAGCCCTGCGGTGCGTTGGGAGTTGGCGCGATCGGCCCGGGCCGCGTGGCCGACTCGATGGGCACTTACGAATGTCTCCTGGCTGCTTCCGATCAACCCTGCTTAACGGATGCAGGGCTTGCGGCCTCGCTTAACTCTTATTGTCACGTGGTTCCAGGGAAGTTCGTCACGCTAGCGTACTTTCCATCGGGAATCATGATCAAGTGGTTTCACGATCTGTTGTACGGCGAAGAGGCGCGCGGGCAGGACGGGGACTCTTCGGGCGCGGAGTCGCTTCACTACGCGACTCTGGAACGAGACACCCCGGCGGGCCCAACCGGCCTTTGCATTACTCCCAATCTGATCGGTACGTGCAATCCAGATTTCAATCCTCGTGCGCGTGGATTTATTTCCGGCTTGAGTTCGAGTACAACCCGCAGCCAGATTTTCAAAGGCATCCTGGAGGGGCTTGCTTGTGAACTGTCACTGATGACCGACATTCTGGCAAACGCGGTAGGAGAATTTCAGGACGTCTACGTCACCGGCGGAGGTTCACGGTCAGCTCTAGGTCTCCAGTTGCGAGCTGCCTTATCAGGTCGGCGGTTACATGTAATGCGGTGCCCGGAAGCAGTGTGTCTTGGAGGAGCCATACTTGCCGGGGTCGCATCTGGAGAATACGGGAGCCTGCGGGAAGCCGTAGAACTTGTTGTACGCGACATTTCAGTCGTATCACCGGACGATGCGATCGCGCACGCTTACAGACAACAAACCAAACAATATCGCCATTTGCGTTCCGTGCTTACAGCGATCACAAATGCTGAGAGTTCGAAAGGCCAACGGGAGGAACAGTGATCCAAGCCACAATCGGATTCATAGTTTTTGGAGTTCACAAAGATGGTCTAAAGGACCCGATGGGTAATCCATTCATCGATGACATGTTGGTTCAGCGCGCCAAGAGCGCCCTGGTTACGGCAGGTCTGAAGGTTGTGGAGCATGCGATTGTCGTCGCCACCAAAGAAGAAGCTCGGGCCGCATTCAAGAAGATGAAGTGCGATGATGCTATCGATGCGGTCGTGCTATTTTCTGGGACCTGGGTTTGGGCGGCGCATTTGGTCGCCGCGATTCGCGATTACTGCGCATGCGGAAAGGGATTGCTACTGTGGACGCATCCCGGATCTCAAGGCTGGCGGCCGGTTGGCGGATTGGTTCTGCACGGAGGGTTGCTCGAAATCGGCGTTCCGCACAAATTTGTATACGGAAGCCTGGAGGAACCAGATACCGTAAGCAAGATCATCAGCTATGCCCAAGCTTCGCATCTGAAGAACTTCCTGAACATGTCGACCATTGGCACATTTGGCGGACGTGGAATGGGGCAGACCTGCGGCGCTGCCGATCCCTCCCAGTGGATGAGAATGTTTGGCATAGATATCGATTCCCGAGACACGACGGAATTGAAGCAAGCCGCAGAGGGAATCTCATCAGGCGAACTGGATCAGCTGTGGCCGAGGTTGAAGCAGTTGTTCGGCAAGGAGCCCGAGCGAAACGCAGTGACCGAGCGCTCGATGCGTCTTTATCTCGCTTTGAAAAAAGTTGTAGCGAAAGAAAAGTTTGATTTCTATACCATTCAATCCTTCCCCGGTCTAGCCGGCGATTATTCTGCGACCTGCTTTGCGCAAAGCATGATGCTTGAGGACGGAGTGGGTACTTCCACTCTGGGCGATTTCAATACCGCCCTCACCGTTCTCCTGCTCGGCAAATTAAGCAAGGAGAGGGTATATTACGGCGACCTGCAACACATCGATAAGCGAACAAAAGAAATCAAGATCATCGGGGATGGTGCTTGTCCGCCTTCGTTGGCGGGAAAGCTGGGTCCGGCTGGCTTTTCTGAGCATGGTATCCCTACGGAAGGCGAAGCAGGCGGCCTTTCCGTAAAGTTAATCTGCAAAGTGGGAGAAGGCGTATTGGCCCGACTCGGCAGAGTGAGCGGAGCGTTTCAAATGGTCATTACTCGAGCCAGCATTTGTGAGCCCGCACCGAGTCAAATACAAAGCCGGCTCAACGAATGTGGCATCCCATTCTGGCCCCACGGCTTTGTTACCGCTCATTGCGACATCGAAGTTTTGCTCCAGCACTGGACCAACGAATATGCCTGCCTGGGCTACGGAGAAGAGCTATATCCAGCTTTAGTCGATTTTTGCGAGATTACGGGAATAAAAGCAATTCTTCCCTGAATTTTCAACAGAGGGATGATCGATTCAACTGGGACCTGACAGGACATCATGCGAAAGATATTTGGGACCGACAGAAGGACTTTTCTGAAAGAGGCTGGGGGAATGTTAGTGACCGCCAGCATGGATGCGCGTTCCTATGCCCGGATTCTCGGAGCCAATGATCGTATCCGTCTGGGGCAACTGGGATGCGGAGACCGGAGCGAAGGCCATGTACACATGGCGCAACTCGCTTCGAAGCAAATTCCCGTGGAAATGGTTGCCGTATGTGATCTCTGGAACCAGGCGCGGGAACGCCGTGCCGCTCAAGTAAGGAAGGCGTTCGGCCTCGAGCCGCAGATGTATCAATACTCGGAAGACATGTTGGCCAGAAAGGACATCGACGGCATCATGATCGCGACCGGAGATTTCCAACACGCGAGGCTCTGTTGCGAGGTGGTAAAGGCAGGCAAAGATTGTTACGTCGAAAAACCTTTTGCCAACGTGCTCGCCGAGGCGAAGGAAGCACGGGAAATCGTGAAGGCGTCCAAGCAGATCGTGCAGATGGGAACGCAGCACCGTAGCCAGCCTTATCCGCTGGCGGTGCGCGACATCATTCGGTCGGGAAAGATCGGCAACATCGTCTCCATCGAACAGGAGTGGGATGTCAATGAGGAGCGCTGGCGTTTTGTAGGGGTAGATACCGGCAAGTCGCCAGAGATGTTGGAGGACCTGAAGATGGAGTGGAAGAGTTGGCTCTATGGTCGAAGATCCCAACTCCGCGAAGAGGACACCGACTGGAGGCGCTGGCTGTTGGGCAAACCAGATCGGCCCTTCGACCCCCACATTTATCTTGAATTCCGACTTTACAAAGACTTTTCCTCCGGGATATTTGACCAGTGGCTCAGCCACGGCTGCGACCTGGTTCATCTTTGGATGGACGAGACCTATCCCTCGAGCGTGGTGGCGAATGGTGGGATTTTTATCTGGAAAGATGGACGGGAAAATCCTGATACCTGCGTGGCCGCTGTTACCTATCCAAAAGGATTTCTGTACACCTACAAGACTACCTTCGGAAATAGTTACCGGAGCTTTTCGCGCATTCAAGGCCGGGACGGAACGATCGAAAACTACGGCGGTGAGGGTGCTTCACTGTTTGTCATCACAGAAGAAGGCGGAAGGAAGGAATTCGACCCGTGGGAATCTGGACCGGTCTATAGCAAGACACCGATCGTTGGGCCGTCGAGCGATGCCGCAGACACCGTGAGGATTCCAGGGGCTCCCCCGCCCAATTCTCTCGGGCCGGATGACGACGATGTGCTTCATCTCGTGGACTGGCTTGCCGCAATGCAGGCGCGGAAAGAGCCGAACGCAACTGTCGATCATGGCTTTTCGCATTCCATTGTCTGCATCATGGCTGCGCAGTCGTATTGGACCGGAAAGAGGTTGTACTGGGATCCTCGGAGCGAGGAGATTACCGATCAGCCAGTATGACCTGCTATCGTCGCGCCCTCGGCTGGAAAAGCGCTGCAACAATACTTTTCAACTCAATGGAGGAATCGGTGATCAGCGACTGGATCAGGCTAATCAGGATGGTGTGCGCGGTCAAATTGATTGCAATTCTACTGCTTGTCGCTGGCTCTGTTCCCGCGCTCCGGGCGCAATCGTCTGGCGAAGAGCACGCGTTGCAAATCACCGTGAACCCGGCAGATGGCAAGTACACCATCGCCATGCCAGGATCCAACTCTCATGCCTTGCGAGCGGGGGTAGGCGCCGAGGTGGATGGGCACTGGCTTCATGCTTCCGATTATCCACAGCATTCGGTAGAGCACTCGCGGGCTCAGGGATATCTCGGAGACGCCACAGATTGGCAGGTCACCTACTCAGGATTGAGCGGGCAGCCAGACCTGATTTATCACCTGCGAGCATACTCGAGCAAGCCCTTTGGCGATATCCAGGTAACGGTTCGAAATACAACTGGAAAGACCATTCACGTCGAGAGCATCCGATCCCTGGAAACAACGGAAGAACCGATTGTTGATCTGGGGGGACCAGCCCTCGACAATCGAATTCTCTCCGACAGCTTCAGCGAGGACCGGCCAGCCATTACCATCCGCAATTTTGCGGATGCGGAAAAGCAGATGCATCGTGCGGTCGGTGCCCAGCTTATCTACAATCGCCGAAGTCATGAGAGCTTGTTTCTTGGCGCGCTAACTTCGGACCGGTTTCTCACCATTCTGCGCCTTCACCTTGTCGCCTCTCCAGGAGGTGCAGCCCGTTCTGCCGTCTACGAGGTCGATTCGACCGGGTCCACCGAAATGGCGAAGGAAAATTCTCTGGAGCATTCTTCTCTCGAGGATCAGGTGCAGTTGAGCCTGCCGGTAGCTCCCGGTGCAGAGCTATCTTCGGAGCGTGTGCTGTTCAGTTTGGCCACGGATTATCACGAGCAACTGGAAACCTATGCTTCGTTGATTCGACAGATTCATCATGCTAGAACCACTGCGCCTCCGCTGATGGGCTGGTGGAGCTGGACGGCATACTACTTCGGATTGAACGAGGGAGCGGCCATTACCAATGCCCAGTGGGAAGCTGAAAATCTGAAATCGCTCGGCTATAACATTTTCCACATCGATGAAGGCTATCAATATGCGCGCGGAGAATACATCACCCCGAACGCGACGTTGTTTCCCCAGGGTCTGGTCCCGCTCGAGTATAAGGTGCGCGGCCTCGGGTTGGTTCCGGCGATCTGGACTGCTCCGTTTGAAATATCGGAGCGCTCCTGGGTTTATCAGAATCATCCGGATTGGCTGGTCAAGAACGCAAAAGGGCAGCCGATCCACGCGGGTACGGTGGTGGACGACAAGGATCAGCTTTTCGTATTGGACACTACGAATCCAGGGGCGCAGGAGTATCTGCGAAAGACTTATTCCACCTTGGTGAATGCGTGGGGTATCCGTTCCATCAAGATGGATTTTATGGATGACAGCTTGATCGAAGGTTACTACTACACTCCAAATACTACTGCCCTGGAAGCCCAAAGGATTGGACTGAAAATCATCCGCGATACGGTTGGAGACGACGTCTACTTAGACAAAGATGGAAGCGCCATGCTGAACCCGGTAGGTTATGTGGATTATGGTCGGATATCACTGGATACGGGACACACATTTGGCGCCAGTAAAGAAGCTGCACCGGGAATTGCTGCGCGGTATTACATGAATCACAACTTTTTTGTAGCTGATCCAGATGCATTCACGGTGTCAACGCAAACCATCAGCGATCAGTCATGGCACGAGAGCGATAAGCCAGCTACTTTTGATGATGCCAAGGTCTCAATCGCGCTCGCCGCAGTTTCTGGCGGTATGTTCGAAATCGGAGACGCCCTTCCTTCGTTGTCGAAGGCTCCTGAGCGCCTCGCGCTGATTCAAAATCGGGACCTGATCGATATGATCCGTCTGGGTCGGGCGTCGGTTCCATTGGATTTGATGAATTTCGAAGCCGAAGATCAGCAGCCGAGCATTTTCTTCCTAAAAGAGAATGACCGGCAAAGCATTCTGACCGTCTTCAACTGGACAGATAAAGAGAGGGATCACTCCATCAATCTGACAACCGCGGGATTGCCTGCTGCGGGCAAGTATGTAGTTAGGGATGTTCTGGATGATCGGGAGATCCCGGCTCCCGCCGCTGGTGTGCTGGCCTTTCATCAGTCCCCTCATTCGGTGCGGGTGTTGAAAATAATCGACGCCAACATCCCCGCAGTTGCTCCCGCGGTGACGACTGACCACGCCACCACTGGGAATGCGGGAGCCACACTTAAGTTTGCCGCCAACAGCCGCGGCGGCGACGCGGTGGTTTCGTATCACTGGGATTTCGGCGACGGCGTGAGCTTGGAGGGCAGAGAAGTGAATCATACCTATACCGAGCCGGGTGAATACAAGGTGCATCTGAAGGCGACAGGTCTCAGTGGCCTGTCTGCAGAAGATGCTTTCAACGTGCATATCTCTGGATATATGCCGACGACTTTCGATCCTCAGAATATCAAGCGCTACCAACCTGCGCAGTGAAAGGTTCACTTTCTAACGTCATGGGTTTCGTTTGTCGAGGCAAAAAAGCGGAGAGCCCCGAACAGGCGGGAAGGCCTGCGGATAGAAGACATACGGGAAAGCGAGGCGGTTGAGTGCTGCGATTTTTGTGCTTGACTTCTTGTCAAATCGAAAGTAAATGTCTATATACGTAAGGAAATGAAAGTATGCTCGAAACCAGCGTCGGGACATCCGCTGACAGTGCAGAAACTTGTGAGGTTTCCGTAGCGTGAATGCTCTTGCCAAACTTCTTGATCTTTCGAAAGAGCAGAAGGCCGAACGCGGTCTTTTATATACTCCTGCGGAAATTGCGCAGCAACCAGCCACTTGGGAATCGACATTTTCTCTGTTCGAAGAACGCCGTATGGCACTTGCGGAATTTTTAGAGAACAGCGGGTTGAATAATCCTGGCCAGCCGAAGCCAACGGTTTTTCTCATTGGAGCAGGCAGTTCCGACTACGTGGGCATAAGCCTCGGCAATCTGTTTCGTCGGCTCTGGAAGTGTGAAGTCGTTGTCATTCCCAGCACCACTCTCCTGACCCACGCGGAGCAGTGGCTGATTCCGGGTTGCAGCTACCTCTGGATTTCGTTCTCACGCTCCGGCGATAGCCCGGAGAGTGTGTCGGTTATAGAAAAGGCGCTGGCGCGTCATCCGGACATACGTCACATTATTGTGTCGTGTAACGCTGAAGGTCGCATGATTCGTGGCGTCGCCGGCAAAAGACAAGCATTCACCGTCGTCCTGGACGATGCTGCTAACGATCGAGGTCTGGCCATGACCAGTTCATTCTCGAACATGGTGGTATTCGGCCAGTGTATAGCCCACATTCACGATCCCACGCATTATGAGCCGATCCTCAGCCGGCTTGTGGAAGCGGGAAAGACTTTCCTCCCGCTTGCGGCTGACGCCGCAGCGGCGCTCGCGGCCGAGCCTTATGGCAGGGTCTGTTTTCTCGGATCCGGTGCGCTTGAAGGCGCAGCCGTGGAATCTGGGTTGAAGGTGCTGGAACTGACCGCGGGCAGAACGCTAACAATGTCGGAGTCAGCCCTGGGATTGCGACACGGTCCTATGGCAGCTCTCGATAAGACCACGCTGCTGGTTGCTTTTCTCTCCAGCGATGAAACGGTTGCCTGCTATGAAAGAGATCTGTTGCACGAGGTGGCGAAGAAGCAAGTCGTGAAAACTCGGATCGCAGTGGGTGGCCATTCCGAAATGCCGTTGGATGGCCTCGCAGACCACTATCTTTCGCCAGACATTCCCACGGCGGTGCCGGATGACTGTCGTCCGCCTGTGGACGTCATGTTTGGTCAGTTGCTCGGATTGTTTTTCTCCTTGCGCTGGAACTTGACGCCGGACCATCCCAGTCCTACCGGCGTCATCAGCCGGGTGGTCGAAAACGTGAAGATTTATGCATAAACTCGCATCGAGATACGAAGATGGATTTGCATGCTGGGTGCTGGATCTGAACGATTTGTATCGCAATTGCGCACTGTTTGGCGCAAGAATCGATCACAAACGAACAAAACAATTGACAAACCAACATCGTGCGGATAAATTCGCGCGATCACAAGACGTCCATTGCGAATAGCAAGAACCTTTAGCAGGCGCGAGTAGTGGGCGCGAGTTCGATCCAGATGAGGAGGCGGTAACCATGAAAAGAGCTTGTCGGCACTCATTGCTAGCGCATTGGCTGTTCTATATCAATCTCGGGCTGGTTTTGATTTTCGCTTCTACGATCCCGTCATCGGCCCAGTTCACGACGGCGCGCCTCAGCGGAACTGTGAGTGATCCATCGGGAGCAGTCGTAGCGGGAGCAACTATTGCCGTTCAGGATCTCGGGACGGGTTACAGCCAGACCGCAAATAGCTTGCCAACCGGGCAATATCTTTTTCCCAGCCTGCCGGTAGGCACTTATCAAATCACGGTTTCGATGTCCGGGTACAGCAAGTATGTCCAGAAGGGCATCGTCTTATCCGTCGGTCAGGCGGCGACCCAGGATGTCCAACTGAAAGTCGGCTCGGTTTCAGAACAAGTCGTGGTTACCGCAAATTCGTCTCTGGTTACCACGGACTCCGCCACGGTCGGCCAGTTGATTAATGAGAAAGAGATCCAGGGATTACCGTTGAATGGCCGTTACGTGCAGGAACTGGTCTTTCTTGCAGCAGGAACCACCAACGTGACCTCCAACTATTGCGCCGCCAACTGCGAGGGAGGCGTCTTTCCCAGCGAGCAGTATGCCAAGGTAAACGGGGGCGGCGCAAACGGGGTCAATTATCTGCTGGATGGCGTGGATGCTAACGACACCTACATTAATACGAATGTGCCCTTCCCCAATCCTGACGCGCTCCAGGAATTCAATCTGATCACCGGCAATATGAGCGCCGCGTACGGAAACGCAATCGGAGGCGTTGTCAACGTTGTTACCAAGTCGGGAGCGAACCAGATTCACGGAGACGTATTTGAATTTCTGCAGAACTCAGCCCTGGACGCGAGCGACTATTTTTCTGGTGGACTTGTCAATCCACTTAAGCAGAATCAATTCGGGGGAAGCATCGGTGGGCCGATTCTTAAGAACCGCCTCTTTTACTTTGGAAGCTACCAGGGAACGCGCCTCCACACCGCCAGCAATGGCCAGATTGCTTCGGTTCCGAACGCGAATGAACGTATAGGAGACTTTTCGGACCTGCTTCCGGGCACGCAGTTGATGAATCCGATTACGGGGGCGCTGTACCCCAACAATCAGATTCCTGTTAGCCCTATTGCCACTTACATTTTGAACCACATCCCCCTTCCCAATGGACCAAACGATGAGCTCACGTTTAATGGAGGCCCGGATATCCAGGACACGGACGAATATCTGGGCAAGATAGATTTCAACACCGCGAAGCATCATCTCAGCGGTCATTATTTCCAGATGAATTATACGGACCCAATCTTTGTTCCGCCCCCCTCGAACCTGCTGCAACTCCGAGGCGATGCGGAGCATCTGGTTCTCAAAAATATCAGTGTTGTCGATATCTATACGAAGTCATCCAGCCTTCTGTTTAGCACTTACTTTGGCTATAACAGTGTGAATGGCACAACACTTTCCTCGGCTCCCTTCAGCATGGCCGATGCAGGCGTGAACATAGCGGTGCCGCAAAACCTGGGAGGGGGCAATGCCCCCGTCTTGAATGTGACGGTGGGCGGAGACTTTACTCTTCCGGGAACGCCGTACGGGAACTGGAATCGCAATGATCAGTCTATACGTGAAGTTATCACTTGGATAAAGGGGGCGCATGAGGTGCAATTTGGCGGCGAATTTATGCGGATTCGCCTGCCTATGGGAAATCAGTACCAGGAAAGCGGAGTTTTCGACTTTGAGGGCCTTACAGGCAGCCCTTTTGCCGATTTCGAATCGGGTTACCTCGGTGCCTTCACGCAAGGCGGAGGGCTATACCTGAATTTCACTGGCTACAGGGAAAACCTCTTCGTGCAAGACAATTGGAAAGCTACCCCCCGGCTGCTGCTGAGCGCCGGACTGCGCTGGGATCCTTTCTTCCCATACACGGATAGCGAAGGGCGAGTTGCCTGCTTTGTTCCAGGAGCACAATCTGCACGCTTTCCCAATGCGCCGCAGGACATGCTGTTCGGCGGAAGCAACCACGATCCCGGATGTCCGCCCTCATCCATTTACAACAATGCGAAAAACTTCGCACCCCGGCTAGGCTTTGCCTACCGGGTTACAGAAAATGGCAACACAAGTCTTCGCGGTGGCGTCGGTTATTACTATGAAGCCCCGAATACCGTTGCCTTCGAAGATGTGGTTGGCGTTCCGCCTTTTGCTCCCATCATCAACCTGGGTAATGTGACTCTGGCTGACCCGTATGGAAGCGGAGGAGTGTCGAACCCGTTTCCGGGGCAATTCGGGCCCGTCAATCCCGGCCCGAACGCAACCTTCCCCAGCGGAGGTATTTCTTTTAGTCAGATATTTGACCGACACTTTCGTTTACCCATGGTGCTCTCCTGGAATCTGACGGCGGAACAGGGGTTCCATAAGAACTGGATGTTACGCATGTCCTATGTGGGGAATACTGGACGTCGCCTCAGCGGAACAGGCGACCAGGAAAACGGCTTGCTGCAATTGAATCCCGCTATTTATATTCCGGGGAACAATCCCCTGACGGGCCAACCGAATTCCACTGTGGCCAACGAATCGGAGCGACTTGTCTATCCTAATTATGGCTCCATTGGTTCCATAAATTCCGGAGTCAACAGCAATTACAACGCCGCTCAGATAACCGTCGAAAAGCGCATGACCCATGGTTTCTCGTTTCTCTCCAACTTTACCTGGTCCAAGGAACTGGATGACTTCGCCCCGATCGGCGGGTCCCCATACTTAACCAATACCTGCTACTGCGGCCGCTACTTCGATTACGGTCCCTCGGATGATGATGTTTCGAAGGTTTTCAAAATCAGTGGCGAGTATGTGATCCCGCATGCGCCTTTGCCCAAGGTAGTTGGCGCAGTGTTGAATGGCTGGCAACTTTCCGGGACAGTCCTGTGGGAGTCCGGATTTCCGTTCTCCCTCTTCAGCAATGTCGACAATTCTTTGAGCGGCATGCTAGGAGATCGCGCTGATCTCGCCGTGCCTAGTGTTCAGCAAGCCATACTGCCCGGTGGCCGTTCCCACGCTGCAGAAGTGCAAGAATGGTTTAACACCAGCGCATTTCAGCCGAACGCAATCGGGACTTTCGGCGATACGTCAAAGAATATCCTGCGCGGACCGAGATATTTCGATACTGACATAGCGGTAGTCAAGAATGCCAAGCTCACCGAACGGCTCAATTTTGAATTCAGAGCCGAATTATTCAATGCATTCAACAATGTCAATTTCGGAAAGCCAGATGGCAACCTCCTCGATTCCACGTTCGGACAGATTACCGGACTGGCCGGCGGATCTTCGTCGAATACCTACGGCACCGCCCAGCCCAGAATCATTCAATTCGGAGCGAAGCTATTATTCTGAGCATCGCATTGAAATTCCGAGGTGAAAATCGGTCTGGGATTAATTCTGGACCAAGTGTTCCCCGATGATTGCGTACCAAGATTTTCTCCACACTCTGGAAACGCGGCCCCCCATCCCGATCCTGAAACAAGCGAAAACAGCCATCCGGCTAGGGCATCTGCCCGAATCGTTGGTCGAGGACAAATTGTCCCAGTCCCAATTTAAGCCGGGACAAATCGTCCCTCAGGCTGAAACGCGACCTCCTAACCCGTTGATTCTTCAAGTGTAACGGAGCCAAAGGTCCGGCTGGCGAATTGCAACCTAGTGCTTCGACCTCTCCCGCATTCGCGGCTTGGCCTTTGCGCCTGGCTAGAGGACTGAAGACACTATGAAGAAGTTCGTTCTGTTTTGCTTGCTGGTGACGGTCACATTCGGCTATGCCGATGACTCCAAGATTTCGCCCGAACTGCGTGGCTATAACTCCACTAAGCAGGTACAGGTAATCGTGCAGTATGCGCCGGGAACCCAGCCCGCAGCGCAGCCCAATTGCGGCGGACTGCTCGGCCTGGTGGATTGCGTGGTGACCGATCTTCTGAACATCGTTGAGCAATTGCCGCTTATCAATGGCGTGGTCGCTCTGGTGGACGGGACCGGTATCGTGAACCTCTCGAATCAGTCGAACGTCGTGTACATCAGTTCGGATCGTCAATTGTCAACCCTCGATGTTGCGCCTCCGGCGATTAACGCGGAAGTCGCGTGGCAATCGGGTTACATCGGCACCGGCATCGGCGTGGCCTTGATCGACAGCGGCGTTAACAGTCACCCTGACCTTTACACCGGTATTCTTCCAATCTCGCGGGTGGCGTACAGCCAATCCTTCATCCCCGGGACCTCGAGCACGAACGACCAGTATGGCCACGGAACCCATATCGCGGGCTTGATCGCAGGCGACGGCCTGGCGTCCACCGGACTTGCGTACACGCAAACATTCAAGGGAATCGCGCCCGGAGCCAAAATCGTTAATTTGCGAGTGCTGGATGCGAACGGCGAAGCCACTGACAGCGAGGTGATTGCCGCTATCAATCAGGCGATCTCACTCAAATCGAAGTACAACATCCGTGTGATGAACCTGTCGCTTGGGCGCGCGGTGTATGAGAGCTACAAGTTGGATCCGTTGTGCCAGGCGGTCGAGCAGGCCTGGAAGAATGGAATCGTGGTCGTCGTGGCTGCGGGAAATAACGGACGCTACCTGCCTACTTCTGGATACGGAACCGTCACGGCTCCGGCTAACGATCCCTATGTGATCAGCGTGGGCGCGATGAAACCGATGGGAACGCCGCAGCGCACTGACGATCTGATTGCTAGCTACAGTTCCAAGGGCCCGACGGCGCTCGATCGCGTGGTCAAACCCGACCTTGTCGCTCCTGGCAATTTGCTGGTCTCAACGGACACGCCGGGAACCACCCTGGAAACCACCGAAACCAGCAACCTCGTTCCCTATAGTGCTTACATGTTCGGCGGCAGCTCGTCGCCATCGGCATACTATTTCGAACTGAGCGGAACCAGCATGGCGACAGGCGTCGTGAGCGGAGCCGTTGCCGACCTGTTGCAGGCGCAGCCGCGTCTTACGCCGGATCAGGTGAAGGCACGCCTGATGAAGACGGCTTACAAGACATTCCCGCAGTCGAGCAGCGTGTACGATCCGACGACGGGAAACACCTATACAGACCAATACGACGTCTTCACAGTCGGCGCCGGGTACCTGGACATTGCCGCCGCATTGGCGAGCACTGCCGTGGCTAGCGGGACGGCGATGTCTCCTGTCGCAAACTATGACCCGACTACGGGCGATGTTTACATGAGCAGCGATCCGTCGGCGGTCTGGGGCACATCCGCAATGTGGGGCTCGTCGGCGGTCTGGGGTTCAAATCAGTTCACCGGCGCAACTTCTGCCATGTGGGGCTCGTCCGCGATGGCGGGCAGCAGCGCCATGTGGGGCAGCAGTGCGATGTGGGGCAGCAGTGCGATGTGGGGCAGCAGTGCGATGTGGGGTAGCAGCGCGATGTGGGGTAGCAGTGCGATGTGGGGTAGCAGTGCGATGTGGGGTAGCAGCGCCATGTGGGGCAGCAGCGTCGCGGGCGGAGAGCAAAATTGAGCCTCTCTCGTTGTCCTGTTCACGCCGTGGAAACGACGAATGAAGAGATGTTGATGGAACAGATCTTCAGACAGAATCTGGACTGAGCTCGGGAAGGCAGCCGTTATGATTGAGGCCAAAGTCAGATACTCCCCAACTGGCTCCACGAGTTCCTTAATTTTCGACAACGACATGCTGCTGGAGAAGGTTCAGCATGCATCGATCGCAATGTTGAAGGCCGCAACCGCCGCGATGGGCATGCGAAGGCCCGAGGTTGGAGTCTGCCTGACCGATCTCGGGGGCGCCTGCGTGGCCTACAACGGTTCAGACGTGCCGCTGACGTGCGCCATCGGAGTTGGTACATCGACCGCTCCTGATCCCAGCGACATCGAGGCAATCGAAGCTTTTTACAACTCCCGAAACTCACCCGTACGCATCACAATCTCCGGCCGAACTCACACCGCAGTAAATTCCTTATTGGCGAGCCGGGGATACAAAGCCGGAACGCCGATGGAGAATTGGTGGAGGCCGCTCGCTGATCTCCCGGCCAAGACCGCTGCCGATGATATCCAAGTGACTCCGGCTAACGTTGACGAAGCTGACGTCTGGGTGCGCACCGTGGCCGCAGGCTTCCAGGAATCCGACGCGCCGGTCGACGATTCCAAATTACCAGCAAGATTGCTCGATACGTTTTACTGCTTCGGCTTCGCTGATGGCGCGCAGCCGTTCCTGGCACGGCGAAACGGGGACGTGGCAGGCGGAGGCGTTCTCCACATCAACGGAGACACGGCGCATTTGCGGACTACCAGCTGTCGATTTGTGCATCGCCGCAACGGAGTACAAACTGCCCTGCTGAGCACTCGCTTGCAACTGGCTGTGGAAGCAGGATGCCGCTTCGTGTTTTCAAGCACCGGGGGAATCGGAGCCTCGGCCAGAAATCTCGAGCGCTTCGGCCTGCAGCCACTCTCCATCAGCTTCCTGATGTCGAAGCCTTGCTGACAAAGTGACGCCGCCGAGACAGCCAGCAGGTCAAGCTCCGCTAGAGTGTTGGAGTTGCTAAATCGGCAACGATCCGCTCGCAGAGGCGCTGGCGGCGGCGGCTACCGAAGTGAACAAATTACGCGAGCGAGTACAAAGCTGTTGATAAATTGCCTCAGTTCGCTATAGCTCTGGCCACTGAGAGCGAATATCCACCCTTAAATCACTTCGACCACGGCGGCACGACGCCCGTCATCCTCGCGTACGCAACTAGTTGGCCCATGTGCTCGTTGTTATGAACGATGATTCGGAGGAAGATGCTGTCCACGGTCGTGTCTGTATCGAAGAATTTCGTTTTTCGCTGTAGATCCGTGGGCGTTTCAGCGGCGCGAGCCTCTTTCACCGCCTCCAACGAGCGCTTCAGCCAGCGAATCACGTCGGCCTTGGATGTCACTGTCGCTCCCATGCCATCCTTGAAGTCAGTGGGCATCTTGACCCCGATCGCGTTCAGCATCAGGAAATTTGCTCGCACAATGTGCATATACACTTCGCTAGTGGAGCGGACTCCGCTCGCCGGTCGCCACGCAAATTTTTCGGGCGGCGTCGCTTCCGCCAGAGAGATTAATTGCTCGGACACGTGATTCCATTCGCCCTCGTATCCCTGAAACAGATCTGGGGCTTCTTGAGCGAATGACATCGAAGTGTTCATGATTAAAAACAGCAACACGGCTCCTACCAACTTTGTTTTCACGGTGCAGTTCCTCCCATAAGATCATTGCTCTCCGCTGATTGTGAGCGAGCGTTAGGCCGGCAATTCAGCCTGGCCCAAGCCGGTTTAGACGGTTGTCCACTGCAAACGTTAGACAGGTCGGCGACATCCCTCGGCGATCCACGATGAAACCACCAGCAATTGTCAATGACTGCAACCGACTGCAGGTTCGAAAGCCTCACTCGCGATAAAGCCGCAGAAATTTCGTCGCGCTAGGATGCCCTATAAAATACATTGTCGATTTTGGTGGACATTTCCTATCCCTCGGCTGGGACGGTTCTTTCAAAAAACCTCCCTGGACTTGCAACCTGTGTGAGGCGGCAACCGGGTTTATGGTGGGATTCCCGGCGACTCTCGTGACAGGTATTCTCTGTGTGATGAAAGAAGTGGGGCGCGGCTTTAACGAATTAAACCTGGAGGATGTGATCCGAGATAGCGTTTCCGGCATCACTAGCTTAGGCGGCCAGGATCCAGAAGAGGCTCTGCCGTGGAACAATCTGCTGTGGAGCAATTAAGCGACTGGGGCAATTGCTTAACTTACAACTCGCCCTATGTAGACAGTGGTCGGGAGGCAGGTGTCGGCGGGCCGAAACCAGTCTTCTAAATAGGTCGAAAGTGTATTGTGACTACGACGCGAGACGGAATGGGCTCGACCAAGACGCAACGCGACGAAGATCAGGCTGATGAAGTAGCCTTCTTGTTCTGGCAGTTGGGTAACCTCAATTTCAGCCAGCGCAAGCGCAGAAGTGAGTTCTCTAGCCAGTAACACAAGACCGGAGTAATCGCGCTTATGAAAATCCCGAGGAACACAACGTCATCGCGGTGGTTAGGGGTAATTTCGGTCGCCATGCTTCTGCGCTTAATCTCGGCGGGGCAGGTGGCTCTCGCCGCCCAGGCGCCAGCCGACTCCGCAATATTAACGTCTGTTGATGCGGCTCAGCCGGCAATTCACTACAAGTACGAGGCTCTGTATGAGTTCTGCGATTCTTCTGGTTGCCCGGATATTCCCAACGGCGACCTTATCTTCGACACTGCCGGGAATCTCTATGGAACTACGTTTGAGGGCGGCGATCCTGCCTGCGGCTTGGGGTGCGGTACGGTTTTTCAGCTTTCGCTAAAAGCAGATAAAACTTGGAAACTTACCACGATCTTCAAGTTTGATGGCAAGGACGGAGCTTATCCAGCCGCGGGTTTAGTGACGGACGCCGCAGGAAATCTGTACGGGACAACCAGCAGCGACACCGGGCTCGGCGATGGCACCGTGTTTGAGCTCTCGCCGCGCAAGGGTGGAATCTGGAAGTTCAACACGCTCGTCAAGTTTGCAGGTAAGAACGGCAGCGATCCTGAGGCGCGGCTCATTCTCGACCCGGCCGGGAACTTGTACGGAACTACTACCGCTGGTGGCAACTCCGCTTGCGATGGAAGTGGGTGCGGCACGGTCTTCGAGCTTGCGGCGGCAAAGGGAAAATGGAAGCTTACAACGCTCTTCGAGTTCGACGGCACGAACGGCGCAAGTCCCTATGCGGATTTGACCTTCGATGCCGCCGGCAATTTGTATGGAACAACGTCTGGCGGAGGGAAATTCGGAGAAGGCACGGTGTTCAAACTTTCACCCGCCAAGGGCGGTGCGTGGAAACCTACGACTCTTTTCAGCTTCAATGGTGCGGACGGTGCTGGTCCCCGAGGGAGTGTGGTCTTTGATGCTGCCGGCAATTTGTATGGAACGACGGTCAGTGGCGGCGGACGAGGCTTCGGTACGGTCTTCAAGCTCTCTCCGGAGGGCGATGGAGGCTGGAAGCACACCACCCTCGTTACCTTCGACATCGCCAACGGGAGCCAGCCAACGGCAGGCCTCATCTTTGACCCCGATGGAAACCTATACGGGAACGCCAACGACGGACGCTTCGGCATAGGCATTGTGTTTCGGCTCTCGCAGCAGGCCAACGGAAGCTGGAAGAGGACTACGCTTCTGACCTTCAACGGCGAAAACGGCTCGGAACCGGCGGGGGGCTTGCTGCTAGACGCCGCTGGAGATCTATACGGGTCGGCTTCAGTTGAGGGCAAGCGCAACGGCGGTGTCGTATTTGAGCTTTCGCCGGCGAGAGGCAAGACACAGTAGATTTCGCAAAGGACTTCACGACCGGCCTGTAGGGCCCTGGCTCGATCATAGCGGTTCGTTCCCGAATCTCATTGCTAATGCTGACGCGGAGGACTAAGCTTAAGAAGTCCCTTTCGCATCTCTCCGTCGTCTGCTGATTGTGCTGTTTACTATCCTTCTGCTCCACGGGATGAACAAGCTGGAACCCCAGATCGCCGGATACGGATAACAGAGGGATGTGCCCATTGCGGATCGATCACATCTCGGGTCGCGAGTCTCTTACAGACGTGAGTGTGACCCCGATTCTGGAGAGATGAATTTCTCGTGAAGGCCGAAGTTAGGTAGCGCACCTTTGAAAAATACTAAAGTTCTTGTACAACTGAATCCATCTTCGTTTGGGGGGTGATGAGCGTGGCAGAAGTTCGATTGCAAGAAGGCGAATCGGTGGAGAATGCTCTTCGTCGATTCAAGCGCAAAGTTCAAGCCGAGGACATCATTAAGGAGATGAAGCGTCACTCCTTCTACCTGAAGCCGGGCGATAAGCGTCGAGTCAAGCAAGCTTTGGCGCGAAAGCGTGCGCGGAAAAAGATTCGCAAAGAGTCGGATCGAGATTGAAAGTCGCAACATTCGAGCCGATGTTGCCGAGCCGAGGCCTTCATGGCCGACACAACGTCGTTAATTCAAGCGAAAACTTAGGAGACAAATGTCAAAACACGATACCCCCACCAAACGCCACCGCCGCCCGAAGTCCGCGAAACGCGTAGATTACACGGCACGTACCACGGCCGCCCTGAAAGAACTGCGACGAGCAGCGAAGGAAACCACTAAGTAAGTGAATTTCCGAGGCGACGTGGTGATGTGGTTTGCCACTCCTTCGGTCTTTCAATCCACAGCTATCCGATGTGTGCCATAGGCCGCCAGCAATGGCGGCATTCTCAATAAGCCGCCAAAGTTCGGTTTGGGCCCAGGTGCCGCCGAAGACTCGAACAATTGTCTCCCCCGGAGTTGCTCCAGCAAACCCGCCAGGCGCCGTGCCCTCTGGGATGATGTCTTCGTTGCCCAGCAGTGGCTCAGGGCAATTCCAGGATCCGAATACGGTATCTGAAAGGCTGCTGTAGGGTGTCTACGCCTGCTCTGATTACAACCTCATAACCCTCCGATTGCTCAAACACCAAGCGGGCTCGATGTTTGTGGTCCGCATAATATCTCGGTCCTTGGTCCACGCAACCCATCGCAGCGCCACCTTGGGAGAACGAGGGATCAGGCGAAAGGAAACCATGCAAAGTATTCGCTTCATTCGGACGCTGGCGTTCGCGTTCATAACGCTGGCTCTATCCGCCGCAGCTCAGGCGCAGGTCGCGGTATCGATCAACATCGCCCCGCCCGCGCTTCCTGTATACGAGCAACCCGTTTGTCCCTCAGCCGGTTATATCTGGACGCCGGGATATTGGGCTTACAGTCCCGGCGGCTACTATTGGGTGCCCGGGACCTGGGTGGGTGCCCCGGCAGTCGGTCTGTTGTGGACTCCTGGCTATTGGGCGTTTGGCAACGGTGGTTACGTTTGGAACGCGGGTTATTGGGGACCGCAGGTCGGCTTCTATGGCGGAATCGTTTACGGCTTCGGCTATACCGGGGTCGGCTATCAGGGCGGATACTGGAACAATGGGCAGTTCTATTACAACCGCTCCGTAAACAACGTGAGCACGACGAATATTACCAACGTTTATAACAAGACCATCATCAACAACACTACCGTGAACCGCGTCAGCTACAACGGCGGTCCAGGCGGCACCACAGCGCGCCCGACGGCGCAACAAGAAGCGGCAGCTCGCGGTAAACATACACCGCCGACTGCAGTTCAAGCGCGGCAGCAGGAGGCTGCCAGGGCGAACCGGGCCCAGTTGGCATCGGCCAACCATGGCCATCCACCGGTGGCTGCAACATCCAGAGCGGGAGAGTTCACCGGAGCGGGTGTGATGGCAGCTAAGGGTGCGACAACCGAGAGCAAGACCAGCGCGAATAAGCCCTCTCCAGCTAGCACCAAAGCAAACAAGACTGCTGTAAACAGGGAAGCGACCGGCGCGAATAAGAACGGAGCAGAGAAGAACGCGGCTGCCAGTCGCGCCCCTGAGAATAAGGCAGCCGAGAGTAAGACGACAGCCGCTCGCACTAAGGAAAACCAGGCGGCTGAGCAGAAGTCAGCTGCAACACGAGCAGATAAGCAGAAAGCGACCGCGAACAAAGCTGCTGCAAGTCGCGCCGCCGAGAACAAGGCATCCGAGAATAAGGCGACAGCGTCTCGGACAAAAGAAAACCAGGCGGCTGAGCAGAAGTCAGCTGCAACACGAGCAAATGAGCAGAAAGCGAGCGCGGATAAAGCCGCTGCAAATCGCGCCGCCGAAAATAAGGCAGCCGAGAGTAAGGCGGCTGCGGCTCGGACAAAGGAAAACCAGGCGGCTGAGCAGAAGTCAGCTGCGGCTCGAGCAAATGAGCAGAAAGCGAACGCGAATAAGGCTGCTGCAAGTCACGCTGCCAGCAACAAGGCAGCTGAAAACAAAGCAGCTGAAAACAAGGCATCCGAAAACAAAGCGGCTGCGCACGCTGCTCCACCAACCGCGAGTGCCAAACACGGGCAACCTGCCGCACGTCCTGAGAGCGCACCTAAATCCGAGACTCCGGCATCTCCTGTGACTGAAGCTCATGCCCGGCCAGAAAAAGCGCCTCGTGCTTCGACTGAAGAGCAGTCTCACCCCAAAAAAGAGCAAGAGAAATCTCCGCAGTGACGCCTCTGCAAGCGATGGTTTTGGCTTCCCGGCTCGTAACTACGGTTACGGGCCATTTTTTTTGTTTCGCATCCCGGCATTCAAGCGGACTGACGTTGACTCGTAGGTCGAATTGTAGACAGCCGCGAAATGGCGCGATCATCAGGCAGCAGAGCAGATGGTTGGCCGAGGAATATATAAGCTCATTGACCGGTAGTCAAAACTAGACCGTGTTTCCTTGACCGTAATTTCGTTCGCAGAAGACCGAAGGCAAGACAACCACTTTTCTTGGAAAGCCGCCGGGAAAGCGTCATTCAGGCAAAAGGGGCATATAATCAGGCGTGGACGATGCCATGTCGGAACTGGAGAAGCAGAGTAGGGGAGCGCTTCGGGGTTCTTCCCAATTTCTTCCTCCTCGCACCTGAGGCTCCAGAGATCACTGAAAAACTGTGGGCATTCGCACAAGCTGCCTACCTCGACAATCCTCTACCCTCCCTTTTCAAGGAGCGTCTCTTCGTCCATCTTTCGCGCTTTTGCGCAGTCCGCTACTGCATTGCTCGTCATGTTGGTTTCTTGGTGGGGCTTGGTCGCCCCGCTGGCGATGCGACTGCACGTACGCAAAGTGTCACTGACGTTGTTAAACTCCTTCAACGCCCTTTTCCACGCGGACAAGAACTTCAGTCTCGTCTCTCACTGTGCGCAGCCTGCCCCGCACCCATTGTTGAAATGCCGAGGCCCGACACGCAGATGGAAGATGCCATCTTTGTGTTGGCAGCGCATGTTTTCTTGAAGACCTCTGACTATTTGTTGGCTCTTGATGCGCTGACGCGGATGTTTGGGCCGACTCGCCTTCAATACTTGCTGTTGTTCTTAGCATTTGTCAGGGCAGCACACTATTGGACTGAAACACATCCTGAGGTCGCGTTAGAAGATGACATTAATAAACTGCTGGCGACGCATGAAGCGCTGGCGGATTGCATCCTCAGTGACCCGGAAGCTAGAGACAACGTCAGCGACTCACTCTTGAATGAGTTGCCAGCATTACGCCTCAAGGCGGATAAAGCCATTGGCTTGCTCGCCGCAATTGTGGATTCATCTGATGATGCCATCGTCAGCAAAACGCTGGATGGCGTCATAAGCAGCTGGAACGCAGCGGCAGAGCGGTTGTTTGGCTACACCGCCAGCGAAGCAATAGGCCAGCACATTTCGTTCATCATTCCGCTCAATCGCAGGCACGAAGAAACGGTCATCATCGAACGTATCAAGAAAGGCGAACGAATCGAACATTTCGACACCGTTCGCGTGCGCAAAGACCAGACATCGCTCGATATTTCGCTAACAATTTCCCCTGTCCGCGACGCCAGCGGCAAGATCGTCGGAGCGTCGAAAATCGCTCGCGACATCAGCCAACGTAAAGAAACTGAGCGAGAGTTGCGTGAAAGCGAGGAGCGTTACCGAACATTGGCGGATGCACTCGACACCCAAGTGCAGTTCCGTACTCAGGAACTTGAGAGAAGAAACTTGGAACTGCGTGACCTGTCGGGACGGCTCTTGGAGTCTCAGGATGTGGAGCGGAGGCACATAGCACGGGAGTTGCACGATAGTGCGGGGCAGACATTGGCAGCGCTGGGTATGCTCCTTGCACGAATCAGAGAAGACGCGAAGAAAGATCCGGCGCAACTTGCTAAAAACGTGCAGGACGCCGAAGATTTGGTCCAGCATTTGACGAAAGAAATACGCACAACCTCCTATCTCCTGCATCCACCGATGCTGGATGAAGTCGGTATTTCCTCAGCACTGAGTTGGTACGTGCAAGGTCTTGCGGAGCGCAGCGGTTTGGAAATTGATCTGAAGGTTCCGGAGAACTTCGGAAGACTTCCCTCAGAAATGGAACTCCTCATATTCCGGCTTGTTCAGGAAAGCTTGACGAACATCCATCGTCACTCGGGAAGCAAAACCGCGCAGATTCGAATTGAGCGCAGAGAAAACGCCGTCCACGTGAAGATTGAAGACGAAGGAAATGGAATGTCTCCGGAACGACTGGCGGAGATTCAGTCCAAAGGCACGGGAGTGGGGATCAGAGGAATGCGCGAGCGTGTGCGCCATTTTCTCGGCGATTTGGTTATTGAATCTAACGGTTCCGGCACGAAGGTTCACGCGATTCTCCCATTGAAGCCCCGACCTTCAAGGGACCAGAGCAACACGCGGCAAGATGTAGCCTGAAAGCCTGAATCCCTGACTAGCGGACAGAGCTTGCGGCATCGTTACGGCCGTTGATCCGAGAGTCATAGCGCCGCACCGAATCCGGAAGAGTGACGCCTTTGATTAATCTGTCGTCTGGTAGGGGCGGACGAGAAGTTATCGCGAGCGGCAATACCCCGGCCCATACCGGCAACTCATAGTCACTCTCGTCGTCCAGTGGCGGTCCACTTCGTACCTTCGATGAAGCCTCACTGATCGAGAATTCAAGCACCGTCGTCGCCTTCAATTCCTTCTCGCTGGGTTTGCGGACATCTGCCCACCTGCCAGGGATAATGTGTTCGGAGATAATACGCAAGGATTCAACCTTCTGCTCCGGATCCGCGATCCTCCGCGCGCTTCCAAATGCAACTACCGAGCGGTAGTTCATGGAATGATGGAAGGCAGACCGCGCCAAGACCAATCCATCCACGAGAGTCACCGTCACACAGGTCGGAATGCCGGTTTCAAGTTCCCGTAGCATGCGACTAACCGCTGAACCGTGCAAGTAAAGTGTTTCTCCATCCCGGCCATACAGCGTCGGGATGACAAACGGCTGGCCATCGACACAAAATCCGACGTGAGCGAGAAAGCCCGCGTCCAGAATTTGGTTAATCGTTTCCCAGTCGCGCGATCCTCTGTTGGGGATGCGGCGGAGTTCAGTGCGCTTTGTTAGATTCATCGTTTATCCGCGTGTCCGTCGTAATCCAGTTCACTTCCCAGGTCTTGCCTCCATCGTCTGAGAAGGCTTGTTCAAAATGGCAAGAAGTGGAAGTAATATCCGACCAGACATTTCGGACCAAGATATTTCTGCCATTAAAAGGCTCCGTATCGAAAAGTTCGCCGCGCCCATTCTTAAATTCGCCGACTGCCGGGACGCTCAAAGTACCTCCTTTGCTGCTGGCGTAATAGAGACTCCATTGGTGAGATTGGGGGTCATAAAGACGGAGAGACAGGTTTTCGATATGACCAGCGGCGGAACCATCAGCTTCGAGTTCCACCAAATTGGCGCGGCCGTTCCAGACCTTGCGGACGACCGAAGTACCGTCAAAATCAACCCAGGTCGTGGACCCAGTTAATGGATGCAGAAGTCGCGATCCGTGCGACTTCCAGGTACCAATCTCGAAATCAAAATCGTGTTGCCCATCCCGTTCTGTGAGGGCTGATTGAGTTTTCGCTGGTTCCGAATTCTGTGAGGCCGGGGTTTTGACAGCTTCATCATTTACCCGCGTCTGGTCCGTAATCCAATTCACTTCCCAAGTCTTGCCCCCATCCTCCGAGAATGACTGTTCAAAGTGAGGCCTATTCGTAGTGGTGTCCGACCAAATAAATCGAATAAAGATGCTTTTTCCATTCAGCATGTCCTGGGCATAAAACTCACCCTTTCCACTCTTGAACTCGCCGATCTGGGGCGGGAAGATGGCGCCGCCTTTGCTGTTCGCCCAATAGAGACTCCACTGGTGGGATTGCGGATTGTATAGACGCAGGGTCAGGCCTTCGATGTGGCCGGCCGCAGAGCTATCGGTTTCGAACTCCTCCAGCTGAGATCGGCCGTCCCAAACCTTTCGAGTAACCGAAGTACCGTCAAATTCGACCCATGTAGTCGAGCCCGTTAAGGGATGCAGGAGCTTCTTGAGATGAATGTTCCAACTGCCCAACTCGAAGTCAAAATCGTGTTGCCCATCGCGTTGAATACTTGCTTTCGAAGGGTCTGCATTTTGCTGCGCGCGCGCCTGGAGGGGTGCCAATACGGCAACCAAGCTGCACAATATGAGATAAGTCCGAATGTGTTTGATCTTCATCAGAGCCTCCTGTAATTAGTCTGTCTATTCTGTTAGGGCAAGCTGTTTCGCCATGACCCCAAGCGGCTCGCTGCCACCCATCGCGAGCGGTGTTCTTTCGGCAAATCCTCAGGCTTACGTCGCGGTCTTCCGCGTGAAATCAATTACCCAGTGTTTGGTCCACGACTTGCCGCCATCCATGGAACGGTGACTCTCCCAGTGGGCGGACTGCTCTGTGATCCGCGACCACGTTAGACAAGAATGAACATGGTGTCCGGCCTCATCCTTCCACTGGCCGTGAAGATTGATTGCGCCGCCTTCAAATCGTCCACGCCAGACCAAGAAGCCACCCGGCGCAGAAGTGTCCGTCCACGTATGTTCCCATTGGGAGGTTTGCGGATTGAAGGCGCGGAGACCGAGGCCTTTGATGATCGTCCCCTGATAGGGTCCCTCGAAGAATTCCAGTGAGACGCAGCCATCCAGGACCTTGCTTGCCCTCAGCGACCCCGGACCTTCGCCCCAGGATCCATCGGGCAGAGGAAAACGGCAAATGGCGTTCCACTCGCCTTCAAGAAAATCAAACTGCGTTGCCTCCGCGTTCGTAGTATCAGAAATCACATCGCTCCCATTGACCTGTTCGAGCATGTTCATCACGGCCTCCTTTGATGGTCTGACTACTTTTCCAAGCGCACGAGCCTGTGGTCATAACGCTGGTAGCTCTGCCTGAATTCACCGGCATGGACCACGCCGTATTAGAGTGCGCTTCCCAGTCCCGCAAGAAAAACTTAACCCGAACAGTGGTCTATCACAATAGCCACTCTTGTCTGTTACGATATAACCACTTTGAGATCTCACCAGTCGATGGACGTGGGGTGCCACGGATGAAACGCATCTCTGCCAGCTTTCTCCCGCCGATAGCGCTTGCCTACGGTACCAAGACTCCGATGTATCGCCAGTTGTACGGCTGGTTTCGCAAGGCCATCATCGACGGCCAACTGCGGCCCGGACAACGAGTGCCGTCCACCAGAGGCTTGGCCGATGAGCTAAAGATTTCACGCATTCCGGTCTTGAACGCATACGAGCAATTGCTTGCCGAGGGCTACTTCGAGACTTTCGTTGGAGCCGGCACGTGCGTGGCTGGATCCATCCCGGATGAGAGGCTGAGTCTACCAGCCGTGAAAGCGCGGAAAGGGAATCAAGCAGTAGTGGAGAAGGTAGGTCCACGCCGAATGTCACGACGCGGGTTGGTGCTGGCGCACGTTCCCGCTCAATCATGGTTGGACAACATGGGTGCGTTTCGAGTAAGCCTGCCCGCGCTCGACCACTTTCCCATCGGCGTCTGGTCAAAGCTTGTGGCTCGGCATTCTCGAAGGCCGCCAAGAGGCAGTATGGCCTATGGCGACGCCATGGGATATCTGCCGTTTCGCGAAGTCATCGCGGAGTATCTGGGAGCAGTTCGGGGGGTACGATGCGAGTCGTCGCAGATTCTGGTAACAACCGGGTCACAGCAGGGATTGCAGCTTTCCGCACAGGTTCTGTTGGATCCGAAAGATCGGGTGTGGATGGAAGAGCCGGGCTATCCTGGCGCGCGCCAGGCTTTCGTGACGGCCGGGGCTCAGTTGATCCCGGTTCCGGTGGATGACGAGGGCATGAACGTGGCAGAGATCATCCGCCGTGGTCGCAATGCGCGGGCCGTGTACGTCACGCCATCGCACCAATATCCCATGGGTATGACGATGAGTGCCACCCGCCGCATGCTTCTCCTCAATTGGGCGGTACGCTCCGGTGCCTGGATCATCGAAGACGATTACGACAGCGAGTATAGGTTCGGAAGCCGCCCGATTGCGTCGCTGCAAGGCCTGGACACGGATGCGAGAGTCATTTATATCGGAACCTTCAGCAAAGTCCTGTTTCCTGCGTTGCGCCTGGGTTATGTAGTTGTTCCCAGGGATTTGGTACCCGCTTTCTCCGCAGCTCGAGATGCCGCGGACATCTTTTCGTCGACTCTTTATCAGGCTGTCTTGACTGATTTCATCCAAGAGGGACACTTCGCCCGTCATATACGTCGGATGCGAATGCTCTACATGGATCGGCGAAGGACTCTGGTAAATGCGATCCAAGACCAGCTAGGAAATATGATCGAAGTGATTGGTGCCGAAGCGGGGATGCATCTGGTGGCATTGCTGTCGCCTCGCATTAACGATGTGGCGGTGTCGAGGAAGGCTGCCCAGAGGGGCATTTCGGCAATGCCCTTGTCCATATGCTACTCGAAACCGCCGGCCAGGGGCGGCCTGATTCTTGGGTACGGGGGCGCCAACGCACATCAGATTCACGATGGGGCGCGCAAACTCAGGATGAGCGTACAAGAAATCGCATAGTGCGCGGGCAGTTTCCGTCATCTGCTTTCGAGTAATTTCGTAGTACTCTCTGAGCCATGCGCATGCTTGTTTCCCTCCGCCTTTTAGTCGTGATTGCGTTCTTTCTGCTACCCAAGCCCGTCTGCATCGCCCAGTACAATCCTGCACCAGGCCCGACCGTCATCACGCACGCGACCGTGCTCAATCCGGGTACGTCGTCGGTTCAGAGAAATCGGACGGTTGTGATCACCGGCGCTCGCATCACCTCTGTTTCTGATAAGGAAAAATTCCAGTTACCGAAAAACGCGCGGGTCATCGATGCCACGGGTCAATATCTCATTCCCGGACTTTGGGACATGCATGTGCACTCCGCTTTCGGCGATTGGTTTCCCGGCGGACGCGACATTATCCTGCCGCTGTTCATCGCCAACGGTGTTACTGGCGTGCGCGACATGGGAGGAGACGTTCCGGTTCTCATGGAGTGGCGCAAGGAGATTGCGTCCGGCGAAATCGTTGGCCCGCGCATGGTCATCTCCGGCCCCATGCTGGATGCCTATCTCCCAAACGGTAAACTGCGCTTTCCGAGTTCTATCGCCGTCAGCACTCCGGCTACGGCGGTTGCTGCGGTGGACTCGCTCAAAGCACAAGGCGTGGACTTCATAAAAGTCCAGTCCGTCATTTCACACGACGCTTACCTTGCCGCTGCCGCGGAAGCCCACAAGCAAGGGTTGCCCATTGTCGGCCATGTTCCGGATAAAGTTCGCATTCAGGAAGTTGTCGAGGCGGGGCAAAAGAGTATCGAGCATCTGATGGGGATTTTTGAAGGCTGTTCCACGGAAGAGGACAAATTCATCAAGGGCGAAGGCAATCTCAAACTACTACTCACGACGCAGGACCAGCAAAGATGCGACTCGCTTATTAGACTGCTGGCGCAGAACCAAACATGGCAGGTACCCACGCTGGCCTGGCAACGCGGCGGAACCTTTCTCGACCAACGCGATCTGAAGCACGATCCACTCGACAAGTACGTTCCTGCCTACTGGCGCGATGTAACCTGGCGTCGCTTCACCGACGAAATGATGCCTGACCTTCTGCGCGATCCGCTGGCGCTGCGCCAGGAGTACTTCGCGCACAATCTACAAATGGTCGGCGCAATGCATCGCGCGGGAGTGCCTTTTATGGCGGGAACGGACACTGCACCCGGCGTTTACATCGTGCCGGGCTTCAGCTTGCACGACGAACTCGCCAATTTCGTCGAGGCCGGTTTCACGCCCATGGAAGCGCTCCAGACGGCAACCAGCAACCCGGCGAAATTTCTTGGGATGGAAGCCAGCTTTGGTTCAGTCGAACCCGGCAAGGTCGCCGATTTGGTGTTGCTGAGCGCAAACCCGCTCGAAGACATTCGGAACACTCGGAAGATCAGCATCGTTGTTGCAGACGGCCAAATCTTTGATCGAGCGGCGCTCGATCAGATCCTAACGCACGTAGAGTCCGCCGCGAAGCGGCAGTAGTGGATCAGTTTCCGAATGACAGCAACTCTGAAGTAATCCGGGTAAGGTTTGCCGACGGCTCGGGGGTCAGTCGCCGGCCAAGCGCGCTGCTTGCGTCATGAGGTAATTCCGTTCCGGGATGCTCGTCGTCCGCTCAGCCGCAAGTCGGTAGTGTTTGATGGCAGCTTCGTAATCTCCCGTCCGTTCCAGTAAGTGGGCACGAACCGCAGCGAGACGATAGTGACTGGCAAGGCGCGGGTCGGCATCGAGCGCTCTTAGCAGTTCGAGGCCTTTGGCGGGACCATGCACCATAGCGGCTGCGATTGCGTGATTGAGCGTAACCATCGGACTGGGGGAGACTCGGTTCAGCAACTCATAAAGAGCCAGAATCTGTGGCCAATCGGTGTCTTCAGCTTGCTCGGCCTCGTCGTGAACGGCGGCGATCGCTGCCTGAAGCTGATACAGGCCCACTGACGCTTTCGACAGCGCGGCCGTGAGAAGCTCGATGCCCTCGGAAATCTCCACGCCGTCCCATAGAGTTCGATCTTGTTTATCCAGCGGGATGAGTTCTTCATCCGGCCCGGTCCGGGCTGCGCGCCGCGCGTCGGTTAACAGCATCAGCGCCAAAAGTCCTGCAACCTCGGCATTATCGGGGAGTAGAGTTTTCGTGTTGCGCGCTAAGCGAATCGCTTCCCGGGCAAGGTCGAATCGTTGCAGATGCGGCCCGACGCTGCTGGTATATCCCTCGCTGAAGATCAGATAGAGTACGTGCAGAACTGCGGGCAGGCGTTCAGTTACCTCGTGCGGAGAAGGGAGACGGAACGGCGCACCCGAAGTTTTGATGGTTTGCTTCGCGCGGGTGATCCTCTGCGCCATCGTGGCCTCGGGAACCAGAAAGGCATTGGCGATTTCGGCTGTGGTCAAACCGCCAACGGCTCGCAAGGTCAGCGCGATTGCCGAGGATGGAGTGAGTGCGGGATGGCAGCACGTGAACAACAGAATTAGGGTGTCGTCGGGATCCATGTCGGCCTCGATCTCGGGGAGAGGTGCCAAGCTTTTCGTTTCCGTGGCCACTGTCGTCTCCCTTTCGCGGCGGGCAATTTCGCTGCGCACATGGTCCATCATGCGGCGGCACGCCACCTGAATCAGCCAGCCCCGGGGATTTTCCGGAATCCCCTCCTGCGGCCATTGGGTGAAAGCAGCAATCATGGCCTCCTGCACCGCATCCTCGGACGAGGAGAAATCCCGGAAACGGCGAGTGACAGCGCCGAGCACCTGCGGCGCAAGTTCACGCAACAGATGCTCGGAAGTCGTATCCCATTTCCTGGTCATCGGAGTTCCAGTTACAGCATATCCGGCGGCGGTCCGCTCATGACCTGGCGTACTTCAATCGGCATGTTCAACGGCACACCACCGGGGCCTGGCGCGGCGGACGCCTTGGCGGCAATCTCATATGCTCGTTGTGGATTGTCGACATCGATAATCCAGAACCCGGCCAGAAACTCCTTGGATTCCGGAAAAACGCCGTCTGTGACGGGCCGGCCATCCTTGCCTGCTCGCACCAGTTTCGCTTGGTCGGGAAACGACAGCCCTTCCGCCGACACCAGCTCGCCACATTCGTGCAACTCTTTGTTGAGACCCATCATAAAGGCGATGTGCGCCTGCAGGTCTTTCTTGGGCCAACTGGGCACGCCGTGGCCAGCCTTCATCGTGTTCATCATCAAAATGTATTTCATTTTCTTCTCCTGTTGGGTTTTGGGCCGTTTCCCGCGTCGCCGTCATCACATTGGTTTATTGGGATCTGCCTTTATGGGCGAAACTGCCGCACCTCAATCGGCATGTTTACGGATGCAGCGGAAATCCGTCCCGCGATGGCATAAGCGCGCTCGGCGTTCGGAACGTCCACGATCCAGTAGCCCAACAGAAATTCCTTCGATTCAGGGAAAATACCGTCGGTGACTGGGAGGCCGTTCTTCTCGCCGCGAACGACCTTGGCTTCCCTTGGTTCAGCTAAACCCTGCGTGGCGACAAATTCTCCGGACTCGGTGAGATCCTGGCTGATGCGGTGCAGAACCGCCATATGCGCCTCAATATCCTGTTTTGGCCATGCGTGATACGCTTCGACGCCTGCCTTCGTGCCCGACATCAGCAAAATGTATTTCATGCCCCTTGCTCCTTCCTTCCGTTTATTTATAGCGCCTGCGATCTGCGCCTTCATCCTATAGTCGGAGCCGTCCCGCCATTCTCTACATCTTCGTCAAAATATTTCATAGGCCAGGCACTGCTCTTGCGGGCAATTCGTTGTCTCCACTGAAGGGAGAGGCGTACTATGTGCGAGCCGGGCTCCAAATCGAAAATTCTGGCAAAATGTACGGACGGCGCGGGGTTTGCGCGGTAACACCGCGCTGACGCGTGCAGCCACTTGCTGTGCTAAGAACACGTCCAATTCCGGAGATCGCGGTTGACTATGCTGAACGAAGCGACGATTGAAGATTTCAGAACCCGCATGCACGGAGGACTGATCGAGCCATGCGATCCGAGTTACGACGCGGCTCGCAGGGTGTACAACGCGATGATCGACCGGCGGCCACGACTGATTGCGCGCTGCGCCGACGTAGCCGACGTTATGACAGCGGTAAAGTTCGCCCACGAGCAGAAAATGCTGGTGTCCATCCGCGGCGGCGGGCACAACGCGGGCGGATTGGGCGTATGCGACGACGGGTTGGTAATTGATGTTTCGCCAATGAACCATGTTCGCGTAGACCCGAAGAAGAGAACAGTACAGGTGGGGGGCGGAGCGCTCTGGCGCGACGTAGACCATGCGACCCATGCGTTCGGTCTCGCGGTTCCTTCGGGCATCGTCTCGACCACCGGAGTGGCCGGACTGACTTTGGGCGGCGGTATCGGTTACTTGACCCGGCGGTATGGCCTGACTATCGACAATCTGCTGGCCGTCGAAATGGTGTTGTCCGACGGCCGGTTCGTCACAGCCAGCGCCAAGGAAAATCCTGATCTGTTCTGGGCGGTACGTGGTGGTGGTGGCAACTTCGGCGTCGTGACATCCTTTCTGTTTAGAGCGCACCAAGTGCACACCGTCTATGGCGGTCCGATGCTGTGGCCGATGGAAGACGCGGCCGAGATTATGCGCTGGTACCGCGATTTCATTGCGAAAGCGCCCGATGACCTCTATGGTTTTTTTGCTTTCCTCACCGTTCCGCCAGCAGCTCCGTTCCCCGAGCACCTGCACAACCAGAAGATGTGCGGCATCGTATGGTGCTATACCGGGCCGATCAAGAAGGGGGAGAAAGTGTTCAAGCCGATCCGGAGCGTGAGGGCTCCAGCGCTCGATATGGTCGGGGCAATTCCGCATCCCGCACTCCAAAGTATGCACGACGGTCTCTATCCGCCGGGCCACCAATGGTACTGGAAGGCCGATTTCGTGCGTTCGCTACCGGATGAAGCCATCGCTGCGCATGTGAAATACGCGGCGAAGATGCCGTCGATGCAGTCGACCATGCACCTGTACCCGATCAACGGCGCCGCCGGCCGTGTCAAGAAAAATGCCACGCCTTGGGGTTACCGCGACGCAACCTGGAGTTCTGTGATTGTCGGGGTCGACCCGGACCCGGCGAACAAGGGAAAAATTTCCACCTGGGCGAAGGAGTATTGGAGCGCGCTTCATCCCTACTCCGCCGGCGGCGCGTACGTCAACTTCATGATGGAAGAGGGCGAGGATCGCATTCGGGCGACGTACGGCAAGAATTACGATCGCTTGGCGAAGATCAAGAAGCGCTACGATCCGGGGAACTTATTCCGAGTAAATCAGAACATCAAGCCGAAGTGAAAGAGGAAGCTGAGTCAAATCCTGATCGGCAGCTTTCTACTGCTTCCATTTGTTCTCAATCCGCGGCGGATGCTGCAGGGTTTGCATCACCACGCAATATTGTTCGGTTTTGGCCTGCAACGCGCTTAACTGCTCTGGTGTTGCCTGCGGTGCACGGATGTCGAAAATGACGCGGATGCTCTGAAATCCGACTGGGGCTTCTTTCGATATTCCCAGCGTTCCTTGCAGATCCAGGTCCCCCTCGACTGTGACATCGATCGCCTCGGTCAGTATTCCCATGGCACTGGCGACCATTTGGCAGGTAATCTGGGCGCAGGCGGCTAGCGCGCCCAACAGCAGGTCTCCTGAGCAGGCTCCGGTGCCGGCGCCACCAACTCCTTTGTGCGCCTGCGCCGCGTAGATGGCACGCCCCAGGTCCACAGAACAAGCGATCGGCGCGTCAGCCTGAGTGCCGCGGGCGGTCAGCGTGATTTGCGAACTGCCCGGATCTTGCCTGTACATATCCTTCAGGGGCCGCTGGAGCGATCGAATATCCATTAAATCCCTTTCCGAATTCTGGGATATTATAAGCCCACCGGGGCGCTGCCTTGGCTTTGTCGCAGCCTGAACTATTTACCTGCAATTGCGTAGTAGGTAAGAGTCCGCTTCGGCATGCTGAGAAAAGCTTTACGCAAGTTTCATGAATCCACCTCCTACTTCAGATTCGTTGTCATCCGCACTGTCGCCCGGTGCGCGCTTTGGCAGTTACGAGATTCTTCAGCGACTGGGCGCCGGCGGGATGGGGGAGGTCTATCGCGCTAAAGACACGCGTCTCGACCGGGAAGTCGCAATCAAGACCCTTTCGCTCGACCACGCTTCTCATCCGGAAGCCTTATCCCGTTTCGAGCAGGAGGCCCGTTCTGCCAGTTCGCTGAATCACCCAAACATCGTGACGATTTATGAACTCGGGGACGAGAACGGCACGCGCTATATCGCGATGGAATTGGTCGATGGAGAAACGGTGCGTTCGCTGCTTGCCTCGGGCCCGATTCCATTTCGCAAATTAGTTACAATCGCGGCGCAAGTTGCCAACGGTCTCTCTAGAGCGCACGAGATTGGCCTCATTCATCGCGACCTGAAGCCAGAGAATCTAATGCTCTCTTACGACGGTACGGCCAAGGTGCTGGATTTCGGTCTGGCGAAACTTCATAAGCCCGACCGCGGCAATTCGGATTCGAGCACCACCATCACCGAACATGGAACGGTGGTGGGCACTGTCGGCTACATGTCGCCGGAGCAAGCGACGGGCGAGGAGCTGGATTTTCGTTCTGACCAATTTTCCTTCGGGTCAGTGCTTTACGAAATGGCCACCGGAATCCCTGCATTCAGAAAGAAGACGCATGCGGAAACGATGGCAGCAATCCTTCGCGACGAGCCCGAGCGGCTCGGCGCCAAAACGCTGCAGGCGCCGGCTCCCTTTATTTGGATCATAGAGCGTTGCCTTGCCAAGGACCCGAAGCAGCGTTACGCCTCCACCCGGGATTTGGCTCGTGACCTCGCTGCGGTGCGCGACCGCCTCGCCGATGTGCCTGCCCGGGAATCGGAACCTCGCCCCAGCAACCTTCCGGTGGCGCGCACTGCATTCATTGGACGGGAACGCGAAACCGCTGATCTCCGTCAGCTTTTGAGCCGCTCTGACGTACACCTAGTGACTCTGACCGGTCCGGGTGGCATCGGGAAGACGCGGCTCGCATTGCAGGTGGCCGGCGAAATGGCCGACGAGTTTCCCAGCGGTATCTGTTTTGTCGCGCTGTCCGCGATTGGCGAACGTAGTTTGATAGTTTCCGCAATAGCGCAAGCCGTGGGCGTGCGCGAGACCGGAAATACTTCGCTGCAGGAAAACTTGATGGAGTATATCGGCGGGCTGCGCCAGCCGATGCTCCTGGTTCTCGACAACTTCGAGCACCTGGTCTCAGCCGCGCCTCTCGCAGCGCAAATGCTCAGTGCCGGTCCCAGACTCAAAGTTGTGGTCACGAGCCAGGCACCGCTTCATCTCTACGGCGAACATGAATTTCCTGTGCCACCGCTGGCGCTGCCCGATCCCAAATCCATCCCGCCTGTCGAAGTGCTTTCTCATCTTCCAGCGATCGAGCTGTTCGTCGAACGTGCTCGGGCGGTAAAGCACCAATTCGCGCTGACGAAGGAAAACGCACCGACGGTGGCCGCCATCTGCTCACGCCTTGATGGTCTGCCACTAGCCATTGAATTGGCGGCCGCGCGTATCAAGCTGCTTTCGCCGTCCGCCATGCTGACACGTCTCGAGAGCCGTTTGAGCCTGCTCACCGGTGGCGCGCGCGATCTGCCGACCCGGCAACAAACTCTTCGCAACACCGTAGAGTGGAGTTACGGCCTCCTCAATGACGCTGAACAAACTCTCTTGCGAAGGTTTTCCGTGTTTACCGGCGGCTGCACCCTGGAAGCCGTGGAAGCGGTGTGCGACACCAAAGGGGACTTGGGGCTCGACGTGCTCGACGGGATGGCCTCGCTGGTGGACAAGAGCCTAGCCCAACAGGTGGAGCAGGTTGATAAAGAAACTCGCTTTATTATGCTTTCCGCCATCCGCGAGTACGCTCTCGAGCGGCTCGCTGAGAGCAACGACGAATCTGCGACTCGACGGGCCCATGCGGCATATTATCTCGTGCTTGCCGAAGAAGGTGCCGAGGAAATTGCCGCTCAACCCGAATGGCTCGAGCGTTATGAAGTCGAACATGAGAACTTTCGCCTGGCAATTGACTATCTAATTAAAACTGGAGATGCCGAATGGGGCCTGCGCCTTGGCGCCGCTCTGTTCCGTTTCTGGGAGACCCGCGAGCATCTCACGGAGGGCCGTGATGCCATCGCCAGGCTCCTCGCGTTGGAAGGAGCCCGGGCGCGTCCGAAGCTGCGGGCGCGGCTGCTGTTCGCTGCCGGAGTTCTGGCAGCGGCACAATGCGATTACGGTTCCGCGCGGCCACTGTTCGAAGAGAGCCTCGATACCTGCATCGAGCAAAATGATAACCGCGGCGTTGCTGTCGCATTTAACGCGTTGGCCGTCGGCGCTCGCGACCGTGGCGAGTTCACTGACGCTTCCTTGCTCTTCGAGCGCTGTCTCGCCATATGGAAGGATCTTGGCGATCCCGCTGGAATCGCCCGAGCCCTCAGCAATCTCGCCAGCGTGATGAAGTTGCAGGGCAATTATGAGCGCGCGTCTTCGCTTTACAATGAGTGTCTGACAATGTTCCGTCAGGCCGGAGACGGCGCGGGTGCCGCGTGGACTTTGAACTACCTGGGCGACGTTGCTCGGGAAAAAGCCGACTTCGTTGCCGCGCGTTCCTATTGTGAGCAGAGCCTGTCGGAGTTTCGCCGACTGCATGATAACTGGGGAATTGCGAGCGCGCTCTCCGATCTGGCAGGTCTAAGCTGCGATCAGGGAAGCAACGCCGAGGCGCGCCGTCTGTACGGGGAAAGCATCAAGGTGTTTCAGGACTTGGGTCACAAACGCGGCATCGCGAGAGCGCTTGAATGTCTCGCCGTGAGTGCCGCAGCACAATCGAACGCCGAGCAATCGCTGCACTGGGCTGGAGCCGCGGCCGCGCTTCGCCAACAATTAGGCGTTCCGCTCATGCCCGCCGAGCAACGCAGGCTGGACAAAGCCCTGGAATTTGCCCGCCGGACGCTCGGCAATGCTGCAGGCCTGACAGCCTGGATGGAGGGTTGGGCGATGCCGGTAGAGCAAGCAATCCAGGAGGCTCTTAACTGCGACGCGGAATCAGGTCCGCGGACTCAAAACTCCGCTTAAGTCAATTTGCGGTGTCGGGATCGATCATGCGGCGCACTGCCGAGATACGATTCGCCGGAAAACCTCCACGGCGTGCGTGTTCGCGAACGGTTTCCTCGTCTGGCGCCAGGTACACACAATAGACTTTATCGCCGGTGACGTAGGAATGGAGCCACTTGATTTCCGGTCCCATATCCTTCAACACACCGACCGACTTTCGGGCGACCGCCTGCAACTCCTCATCCGTCAAACTACCTGCGCCTGGGATCTCCCGCTCGATCACGTATTGGGGCATGCCAACCTCACCAAGCGGTCATGGTAGCAGATTAGGCCTGAAAGTGCATCGCACCGCGACATGCAGAACACAGAACGAATCATAATCAGCTTCCGACGTGCGCGTCGAACACGCCGGTCTCGACTTGGCCATGCCGCTTAACCTGTACGAACAAACGATAGTCACCCGGTTGGGGAAAGCCGTAGGGAAACGAAACTTCGTCGGTAAGCGTCTTCGTCGCACCATGGTCCATCGGCAATCCGAAATCCTTCTGCGCAACCATGAGTGATGCCATCGGCACCGAACCAGCCGGATGGATGTGCGCGAACACGGAAAAATCTGATCTGACGAATTCCGCGTGACCTGCCATCCCCATATACGGTTCAAGGTCGTCAACCGGCTTATACTGCGCGTCGACAACGCGGAAGCGTAACCAGGAAACTTGGCCAGCCTTCAAAGCCGTTCCGTCTTGTTCCCATACCATGCGACCGCCATCCGCCAGTGGCGAGACATCCGTCGCGCGGCCGGAGGGTTCATATGCCGAAGCATCCGCACCCGAGTCATCACCGGAGAATGCTTCCCCGGTCACATTGGGCAAGTCGATTTCGCTCACCATGGTTTCCGGGAACCCTGTTCCGCGAACAATGTCGGCAAAAACTTTGTATTTCCCTGAGGGAATCGCGGGCAACTTGAGAACGAACGATCCGTTGTTTGCTTGCTCGGGATGTAAATGATAAAAGCGGTCCATCGCGGGTACGCGTACGAGAAATGCATGCATCAGGTGCCCGTGATCCGGAATCAAGGTCATCGACCACTGATCCTTGCGGATTTTGTGCCAGAAGTCTTCCTCCATCCGCAAAGTCAGCTGGCCGGTTCCGTCGAACGAAACTCTGAGGGGCGGAGCGCTGTAGAGCATATTTTGCTTCAGATCAGCGGCCTGGGCGTTCCACCACCAATTTCCCAACGCCAGTAGGATTACAACCAGCGCGCCGGAAACGGTCATTGCAATTCGTCCAAGACGTCTGTTGTTTGGCGAGGGAGTGGCCGCAGCCGAGAGCCCACCCTCGCGTGCCGCCGCTCCGGCGATGGAAATGATTCCAATGGAAAGAAGCAGCATGAGTGCGAATAGCAGGGCGCCCAACGCTTTTTGCATCGGCAGGATTCGCCGCGCAAATGCGGGCACAGGCACCGCCAGGTTGCCAATTCCTTGCGACCCGGAAACCTCGACACGAATCTCCCACGAACCCGATTCCATCAGCCAAACCTTGCCAGCAAACGATTGCGGATCAACCGCCGGTTGCATCAAGTCAGGTGTCGGGGGCAAACCCTGATCTTTGCCACTTATGTAGACCGGTGCAATGCTGATGGTGTTTACAGTCCCCGACGTAACGCGAACTTGCACCTGGGCTACGCCGGGAACCATCGCCGGTGGGTTCACCGTGACCAGCAAGTGATACGGGCCTGCATCCCCCTCGAGAAACACGTTGGGGCTTCCCACGTGTCCAAACGCGGAGGAACTCAACATGAAGATCAAAACAGCTAGTCCATAGGCTCGCATAACACTCATCCTCAAGACGGGCACAAGTAGCAATACTCCGGGGTTCGATCGCTAACGGCGAATACGACGCATCCAATCGCCCCAGAGCATTCCGATGCGCGCTGAAATCACGGTTGCAGCCAGCGCGATGAGCATCCCAACCCAGAATTCCACTCGGGTCTTTCCGTAAGGCTGCAACTCCCACGCCAAGTGATATTGAGAAGGCGGAACGTTGTAGCCGAATTCGTTCATCGCAAAGACCCAGTTGCGCGCATGGGGAGACATCATGAAATAGGCGAATGGCCAGTTCACAATCAAACTCGCAGCAATGAAGCCGATGCCACCCACCATGGCTTTCCAAGTGTCGCCTCGACTGGAAAATCGGTTGAGAACAAGATCGAGCGCGATCGCTCCGGGAAGCAGCAGTACAGGAAATCCGAGCGGCACCATGTGAGTGATCGGAGTGAAGACGGGTCCAAGCTTCGCCTGCGCGGGAAACAAGGGGAATATCCAATTCCCGGCGAGCCACAAGCCGGTGTAGATCGAGGCCACAGTGGTGGCAGCCCAACGATCTCCAGAAGTGCGAGCGATTCCAACCAGCACGACCGGAGTGATCATCCCGAGCACGCGATAGTAAATCGCGCTATGCATCAGCGTCTGGTCGCCGATATATTCATAGCCCAGCATCAGCAGCAAACACAGAAGCAGCGATCCGTTGTATAGCAAGATCCGATTGAACTTGTCTCGGCTTTCCCCCGACGACAGATTCATCTGGCCGGTGGTCAAGATTAGTCCGCCCAGCCCCATGACGAAGATGCCCACCAGCAGCACCACGTGCGGCGGGCTAAGAATTGTTACATCTAATCCGTAGGAGTTGTGCCACCAGTTGTCGAAGGGAGCGGAGGTGAGCATGCAAAACCCACCCCATGCGGCAATAAATGCGCCCAACGGGCCACGGAGCCCCCAGATCTTTACTGACGTCGCTTTACTTGCGTCATCACCCGCGAGAGTAGTGTGCAGAATAAGATAGGCGCAGGACAGCCCGGTAAGCACGGCTCCAAACTGAATGGCCAAATGGGCGGGTGTCCAAAACGTGTCCCGTCCAATTCCGATGTGCCATGAAATATCCCAGTAAAGGCCGAAAGTGGTAGACGTCAGTGCCAGAGCGGCCGTGCGCACATACCAGGGCACAGTGCTCATTCGAATCGAAGGCAGTTCTCGGACCGCTGCGAAGACTGGCGCATCCACTTGAACGCTCTCTGCCATAAATCACTCCTCGACGACCTGAAGTATAGCGTCGTAATCCACGAGCCGTGTTCAAATGAACCTGACTTCAAACAAAGTCGAGATTCACCTCGTGTAGATGCGTGCGTCGAGCTAAGTACTTCTCCAAGTCCGTAGTTTGCCGGAGAAGTGAGTTCAACCGAGGGTTCCACGCGATGAACCGAGGCGACCTTAGCTATAACCGACCTACTGCAGGGACTCGCCGGAACGGTTCCCACTGCAGGTATGTCAAGCAACGCCACAACCATTCCATTGGACCAAACAGGAAATGCCGCAGCCAGATCGGCGAGACAACCAGTTGCAACGCCCATATCGCTAACACAATGGCGAATTGCCACACCCGCTCCACTTTTCCGAACAAGGCAAATCCGTGTCCGTAGAAGAGTGTGGTGCAGATGATTGTGTGAATGATGTAATTCGTGAAAGCCATGCGACCGACCGCCGCCAGCCGACGCGTGAGTGGAATCAGCGCTACAACTTTGCACGCAAGCATGATCGTGCCCACCCAACCGAGACTTACCAGGAGACTGGCCCAATAGTTGAATTGCGCGCCGCAGAAGAAAGAGTAACGGAAATCCCAGCCGGCTGCGAAGTCGCGATGCGTTCCATAGAGCGTGATCGGAATCCCATAACACACAGCGATGGCAATCATCGTCCAATAAACTGACGCTAGTCGCTTGGCGCTGAAAACGCCTAGCTTGAAAAGCGCCATGCCAACCAGCATCAGGCCTGTTACCCGCCAGAATATGAACACCACGAAGAAGATGGTTTCCATCTGCGCTGACTCGGGCACACGAAACTTCATCTGTGCCGTCCAGTTGCCGCGGTAGGCTGCGATCTCGTTGGCCGCCTGCGAGGGCGTCGGCATCCATAACTGTTCGCGTGCTATCTGCACCTCCGCTGGAGACCAATGCCGAGACCATGCACCATACGAAGCCAAAGAAGCCGAGGCTACTGCGATGGTCAGCAACCCCAGCACGAGAAGTGTGCGCGGCTGGAGCTTGCGAAATGGATAGACCACTAACCCGCACATTCCGTACGCGACCAGAATGTCTCCGCTCCACAGCAGATACGCATGGGCCAGGCCAAACAGAATGAGCCACCCCATGCGCCGATAATGCAGAGCGGCCGATGGTTTGCCGGCCGCTTCAATTCGGCTAGTCATCAAAAGAATTCCAGCGCCGAACAACATGGAGAAAATCGTCATGAATTTCTGGTCTGCCAGAACATGACAGAATAACCATACGCAGTAGTTTGCTCCGTGCAGATCGCCATAGGCCGTCGGGTTGTCATACGCGGCGCTGATCATCGAAAAATACTGGATGTTCATGGGTAAAATGCCGAGCAGTGCAAACCCACGCAGGACGTCAATGCTGACAATGCGTTCCTTCTCGGTCACGGGTTGCGGGATGCTGGTGAATCGCGGTTTATCAGTTCGATCGGGCAGTGGCTCTTTCAAAACAGAAACGCTGGACATTGTTCCTCCTACTGTTGAACCTTTGCGCCATCCCCTGCAACAGCATTCGGGGTGTGGACCTGCTGGAAGACATCCGTAGTGGCCTTGAGGTAGTCGCTGAACTCACTTACCTGACGAATCCGAAAGCCTTTGACGATTTCACGGCCTTGGGCCACAAAGTCTTGGCGTTTCGGCAGCCATATCTCTCCGCTCATTTTTTGCTGCTCGACGAATCCCTGGAAGCTTTTCACGTTCACCAGAAAGTTCATGCCCAGCGGTGAGACGCTGACGAATTCCATACGAACGATCTCGGCGGCTTCTGGATTAACCCACATCGTCCCCTTCATATCGCTGGCGATTTTCTCGTCGGTACTCCCGTGCCGAGCCGGTTGTGTTTTCGGCGCAAATGAATAAACCACCGTGGCAGTTCCATTCACGTCCTCCCACCTCAGAGGATTGAATTGAGACTTGGCGATAATGTCACCGAACAGAAGAGTGTCTTTGGGGCGAGCGCCCGGATTCTTTTGAGCCTTGCGCTCGTAATTTGTCAGCTTATGTTCGATTTCCTTCTCCTGCCTCTCGATGTTGCTCTGCGAGATCGGTTTGCCGTCGTGGCTGATGTGTAATGTGAAAACCTCGTACGGCGTAGGCGTGATGTAATAAATATCCGTATGCTGACTTCGCACCGACCCAGCCTTGTCGAGCATGTAAAGCGTGGTCTTATCTGTGAATGTGTATTGGGTCAGCAGCGCCTCGACATCCTTCTGGTGTTCCGCTACCCGTGATATCAAGAGGTCAGTGTCTAGGAAAGGTCGCTGGGAGGATGACGACGGACTCTGCGCTCCAACCGGCGCGACCAAAACAGCCGCGAAGACGAAAATAAAGATAAGCGCGAGAATGCTTCTCGCTGCTCCCTTGCCCGAAAAATACTCGCGCGCATTTCGTATTGACTCGACCATCCTTCTCATCGGATCTGGCTCCTTTTGAAAGGAAACTACCTCAGATCGGCCGTGTTCGTTTCGTCTTATCCGCCAGACGCATAAGCCATGCGACGAACCGCAGGTCTAGCGCGACGGGATGCGTTTGAACCACGGCGCTTCTGCGCTAGAATGCTGCTGATGGCAGGTGAGCGCCCACTACAGTTCCCCTCGTTCTGGCGTCTCCAGGCAGCGGGATGGATCTGCCTTTACGTACTGGTGCTGGTCGCATGCATCCCCGATCTTTTCCAAAAACCTGGAGTGCTGCGCGACAGCACCGTGTCTGTCGCTTTCATGTTCCTCGGAAGTTTTGTTCTGCATCCCGTTTGTCGATCGCTGTTGCGCCGCTCGCCTTCCTGGCTCGCATTCGAACTCAGGATCTCAGCATGGTCGCTGGCTGTTGGAACCGTGAGTGCAATCGCAGCTGAATTAACGGTGCTAGCTTTCCGCAGAATGGATTGGCCTGATTTGGCGGGGAACTCCGTGCAGTTTTCGGTCGTTCTCTTCCTCTGGTGCAGTCTGTACTTCAGCATTAAGCAATGGCAGCAATCGACCCAGGAGAGAGAACGTCTGCTGCGTGCCGAAACCGAGGCCCGGGAAGCGCGGCTGAGCGCTTTGCGTTATCAGTTGAATCCGCACTTTCTGTTCAATTCGCTGAATGCGGTTTCCACGCTCGTTCTCGACGGCAACGCTCCCGCCGCCACTCGGATGCTGGCGCAGATCGGAGAGCTTTTGCGCACCAGCCTGGACAACGAAGTGATGTCGGAGGTCACGCTTTCTCAGGAAATGGCGTTTACGCAGCGATACCTCGCTATCGAGCAGACCCGGCTGGGCGACCGATTGCAAGTCGACTTGGCGATTCCTTCTGAAACTTTGGATGCCCTGGTACCCAGCATGTTGCTGCAGCCGCTGGTCGAGAACGCCGTCCGCCATGGCGTCGTGCCGCTGGTTCAAGGGGGAAGGATTACGATCGCGAGTGCGCTCCGCGTTGATCGATTGCAAATTGTCATCGGAAATTCTGGAGCGCGAGGTAGTGAAAAACAAAGCGAAAATGGAAATGGAATTGGCCTGAGGAATACCGCCGAACGTTTGAAGACGCTGTACGGTGACGGCTATCGCTTCACCTTGCAATGGCCGGACGTCGGTGGTTGCCAGGTAGTCATCGAGTTGCCTTTCCGAAGGATTGCTCAAAATGTAGAGGAAGCAACGTGCGCACAGTAATTGTGGACGATGAGCCGCTGGCGCGACGCGGAGTCAGGCTCCGGCTGCAAAAATTCAAAGACGTCGAAATCGTTGGCGAGTGCGGAGACGGCGCGTCGGCGGTCGGAAAGATTTTTGAGCTCTCTCCGGATGTAGTCTTTTTGGATGTGCAAATGCCCGGCATGGACGGGTTTGAGGTTCTCCGAGCTTTGCCGCGGGAGAATCTACCCTCGGTCATCTTTCTCACTGCCTACGAGCAGCATGCTTTGCGTGCGTTCGAGGTCCACGCATTGGATTATCTTCTTAAACCTGTCGACGACGAACGCTTTAGTGCTGCCGTGCAAAGAGCAAGGCAGGTGGGGGAATCTGGTTCGAAGATTCAGATGGCCGAACGAATTCTGCAGATGCTCGAGCGCGATTCCGTAAGGTACCCATCGCGTTTCCCCGTTCGAATGGGTTCAAGGATTCAAGTTGTGCTTACCGACGACATCGAGTGGATCGCGGCAGCGGGAGATTACGCGGAATTGCACGCTGGCACACGCTGTCACTTGTTGCGCGAGACCATGAACTCTCTGGAAGAGAAACTTGATCCCGCGCAGTTTCTTCGGGTTCATCGCTCCCGAATCCTGCGGGTCAAATGCATCCGTGAACTTCGAGCCATCGACAATCGGGAGTATCTTGTGAAGTTGGCTGACGGATCAGAGCACCGCTCCAGCCGAACCTACGCAGATCGGCTTGAAAATTGGCTGTCTTCCACAAAACCTTGATGGTCCGCAATCAGTTGGGTGAGGGATTTTGTTGGAACGGGACTCAGCAGCGCTACAACTAATCATCCCTGCGCGCAGCAGACTTGCCGACAGCTCGACTGAGGTTACGGCGAAAGCGTTGGACTTTGGCGCGGTTGCCGCACGCCTTCATATCGCACCAGCGTCGCATCCCATTGCGGCTGTTATCGACAAACAACCAGGAACAACTTTCTCCCGAGCACTGCAGCACGCGCGTCAACGCCTCTGACGTCAGAAGGTCCGCGGCCGAACGGGCGATCTCTAACGAGATGCGCTCCAAAGGATGAGTCGCCGCCGGCCACATCAGTCGGTAGCGATTGGCCGCTGGGTGAAATTCGGCGCGACGGATCGCATCCTGATAGAAGGTCTGAAAATTCTGAAGTGCCTGTGGCGTGGGTTTCTTTCTTTTTGCCGCCCGACTGAAGATTTCATAGAGCCACTCGCGCAGCGCTAAGGCGCGCTGGAATCGCACCTGGTCTGCGTGAACCCTTCCCAGCTTGTGGGTTTCCGTGTCGCGAAGCAATCCCGCCTGGCTTGCCCATTCCACGAGGTCCGCGACGCTCTTCAGATCTTCGCCGGGATCGGACTCTCCGTGGCTGTGCAAGGTGTTGGTGAAATCGAGCGCCAGATTGCCGCCGAGGAATTCATAGTCCATGTCGAATAGTGTAACTCGTATGTTCCAGTTGACAGGTTACCATACTGTCGTTAGAGTAGTAACCGCTATAGGCGATAATAGCGGTTACTACAAATCTGACTGTCTGCGAACGGAGAATCTATGGCCATCGAGCCTTTTCAACTACCTTATTCCGAAAGTGCTGTTCAGGACCTTCGCGAACGGCTCGCACACACCCGCTGGCCCGATACGATTCCTGGTTCGGGCTGGGAGTACGGATTTGATCTCGCCTATCTGCAACGCATCTGCCGCTATTGGCGCGAGCAGTATGACTGGAAAGCGGAAATCGCGAAGCTCGCATCGCTGCATCACCTGCGGTTCATCGCCGGCGATCAGTCCATCCATTTTGTTCACGAGCGCGGACGGGGACCCTCATCGATTCCGATTTTGTTGCTCCACGGCTGGCCCGGATCGTTTCTTGAAATGCGAAAGCTGGTTCCGCGGCTTACCGATCCTGCAGCGCACGGTGGGGAACCATCAGATTCGTTCGACGTAGTCGTGCCGTCTCTTCCGGGTTTTGGATTTTCCAGCCGACCGACCGAGCGTGGGATGAACACCGCCCGAATGGCGGACCTGTTTGCCGAGTTGATGACGGAACTTGGATACGAACGTTTCGCGTGCCACGGCGGCGATTTTGGAGCCGAAGTCACCAGTCAGCTGGGACGTCGTCACGCCGAGCGCATCGTCGCGCTGCACTTGAATTACACTCCGGGGTCCTACCGGCCCGGCCTTCAGCCCGGAGCAGTCCTGAGCAGAGAAGAGCAGCAGTTTCTCGCAGAGGCGGACCACTGGTTAGAAAAATGGGGCGCATACGACCACATTCAGTCTCGCACGCCGCAAACCGTTGCCTACGGACTGGATGATTCTCCTGCTGCGCTGGCCGCCTGGATCTTGGAAAAATTCAGAGATTGGGCCGACTGCGACGGCGACCTTGAAAAACGGTTCACCTGGGACGAGTTGCTGGCGAATGTTACGCTTTACTGGATGACCGAAACCATTCGCTCGTCGTGCCATTTGTATTTCGAAACCAGGACTTCCCCGCTTCATCTCGCACCGGGTGAGCGGATCGAAGTACCTTGCGGCATCGCGCACCTCCCGAAGGAAGCGCCATTTCCGCCCCGCTCGTGGATCGAGCGCGGCTACAACGTCCAGCACTGGACCGAATTCGCGAGCGGAGGACACTTCGCAGCGATGGAAGAGCCGGAAGCATTGGCGACTGATATTCGCACCTTTTTTCGGAGATTCCGGAGTGACTTTCGAGCTTAAGTTCACACACAACTTGAAATAGACCATCTCGCATGGCTCGTTTTCTTGACGGTCGGTTTCCGAGCAAGCCTGCTGCGAGTTCTGGTGCCAGACGAGGGATTTCACTTACAATCATGGCGCGGTTTCTTCGTCCAGATCCACACTAGGACAAACGGGGGTTCTTTTGAAGCGCACGCTTGCTTTCGTTACGTTCGTTGCCATTGCACTGAGCACTTTCTGCACACTTGCTGCGGCCGCCGCGAAGTTCGGCCCGTCGAATCCGTTTTATGCACCCAGTACGCTGCCGTTCCATGCGCCTCCTTTCGACAAGATCAAGGACGAGGACTATCAGCCGGCCATCGAGGCAGGCATGGTCGAGGAACTCGCCGAGATCCAAGCGATTGCGGACAATCCGGCGGCACCGACGTTTGAGAACACCTTCATTGCGATGGAGAAGGGCGGTCAACTCCTCCAACGAGCGTCGGAGACATTCGAGGCGGTCAGTGGAGCGAATACGAATCCCGTACTGGAAAGAGTACGCACCGAAGAGGCGCCGAAGCTGGCAGCCCACGCCGATGCCATCTACCTGAACTCCAAATTGTTCGCCCGCGTGGCTGCCGTCTACAAACAGCGCGAGTCACTGAATCTCGATCCTGAATCGCAGAGGTTGGTCCAGGTGACCTATGACAAGTTCGTTCACTCGGGCGCAAATCTTTCGGATGCGGACAAAGCCGAGCTGAAGAAGTTGAATCAGGAACTCTCGACACTCTCGGCTGATTTTTCGACAAAGCTACTTGCGGCAACGAAGGACAGGGCCTACGCCACGACGGACAAGAGTGCGCTTGCCGGTTTGACCGATGCCCAGATCGCGGCGGCGGCACAGGACGCGCAGAGTCGTAAGCAGCAGGGCTATGTCCTCCCGCTCCAGAACACTACTCAGCAGCCAGACCTGGCCTCGCTCAGCGTCCGCGCGACACGCGAAGCCATCTTCGAGAAATCCTGGAACCGTACCGAGCGCAGCGATGCCAACGATACGCGCGACATTATTTCGCACATGGCGCAGCTGCGTGCGCGACGGGCACAACTCCTCGGCTTTCCCAACCACGCGGCGTGGAAGTTGGGAGACCAGATGGCCAAAACTCCAGAGGCGGCTTTGCAGTTCATGGATGCCCTGGTGCCGGGTGCGACCGCTAAGGCAAGGAGCGAGGGCAAGGATATCCAGGATGTCATCGACGCGCAAAAAGGTGGATTCGCTTTGCAGCCCTGGGACTGGGAGTTCTACTCCGAACAGGTGCGCAAAGCGAAGTACGATCTGAACGAGGCTGAAATCAAGCCATACTTCGAACTGAACAATGTACTCGAAAACGGTGTCTTCTATGCGGCTAACCAGCTCTACGGAATCACCTTCAAGGAACGCAAGGATATTCCGGTCTATCAGAGTGATGTTCGTGTGTTCGAGGTCTCGGATGCGGATGGCAAGCCGCTGGCACTGTTCTATTGCGACTATTTCAAGCGCGACAACAAAAACGGTGGGGCATGGATGGATGTCTTGGCGGTCCAGTCAAAACTTCTGGGGACGCCGCCAGTGGTCTACAACATCGCGAATCTGCCGAAGCCCTCGCCGGGGGAGCCCGCCCTTATCAGCTATAGCGATGTGACGACTATGTTCCATGAGTTTGGCCATGCGCTCCACGGCATGTTCGCGAACACCGAGTATCCAAGCTTATCGGGTACCGCAACCGCATCAGACTTCGCGGAGTTTCCCTCGCAATTCAATGAGCACTGGGCTCTCTATCCCGCAGTCCTCGACCACTACGCCCGGCACTACAAGACAGGCACGCCGATGCCGGCCGAGTTAGTGGCCAAGATCAGAAAAGCTGCAACTTTTGATCAGGGATATCTGCTGACTGAGTTGGTTGCAGCGGCCGAGCTCGACATGCAGTGGCACACACTTCCGGCCAGCGCACCGCTGCAACAGCCGGACGCGTTTGAAAAGCAAGCGCTCGAGAAGACCCATCTGCTGCTCAGCACCGTGCCGCCGCGCTATCGCTCGAGCTATTTCGCTCATATCTGGGGAGGCCCCGGCTACTCCGCCGGTTACTATGCTTACCTGTGGGCGGAGATGCTTGATGATGATGCGTACCAGTGGTTTGAAGATAACGGGGGCTTGACGCGAGCCAATGGCGACCGCTTCCGGCAGATGGTGCTGTCGCGTGGGAACACGGAGGACCTGGCGAAAATGTATGCCGCCTGGCGCGGCAAGAACCCGAGCGTCGAGCCGATGATGAAGTACCGCGGCTTGCAGGGGACACCATGAAGTCACTTTCGACACTTCTGACACTGGCTGCACTGACAGCCACCAGCGCATTCGCGCAGATGAGCCAGCCGATGGTCAGCGAGAACACAACAAAGATTTCCGATCACGTCTGGGCGATCATGGGCTTCCCCAACATCGCAATTGTCGTCGGCAGCCATGCAACCCTCGTGGTCGACACCGGACTGGGCCCGAAGAATGGAGCGACGGCCGCGCGCGTAGCCGCAAAACTCGCGCCCAATAACTCGAAGCTCTTCCTTACCACCACCCACTTTCATCCAGAGCACGCCGCCGGTGAGTCTGGCTTTCCTCCCGGCACCATCCTGATCCGCAACGCAGTGCAGCAGCAGGAAATGGAGAAGCACGGCCAGGAGATGATCGACATGTTCAGCCAGCGTTCGCCGCAGAATAAAGAGTTGCTGGCGGGTGTTGTATTGCGCCCACCCGACGTGACTTTCGATCAAGAAGCGAGGATCGAACTTGGCGGAGTTACTGCCCGCCTGCTCTGGTTCGGCGGAGCTCACACCAAAGGCGATGAGCTAACTTTTGTTGAACCGGACCGCACGTTGATCTCGGGTGACGTAGTGCAGAACAAGACTATGCCGAACATCTATGGCGACGGAGGGACGCCCGCGAGCTGGTTTGCGGTGCTGGAGAAGGTTGCCGACCTCAACGCCGCGCATGTCTTGCCGGACCATAGCGCTCCCGGGGACGGTTCGCTGGTGGTGGCGGAACGGGATCTGATCTCCGAAATTCGCAAACGAGCGCTTGCGCTCAAAAGCCAAGGCGTATCGCCCGATGATGCCGGGAAACAAATCAGCGCCGAACTCAAAATGCAGCATCCCGACTGGCCCAACACCAATGCTTCTGGATTCGTCAAAAGCGTCTACGCAGAAGCCCCGTAAAATGCGTTGGCTCTAAGCGGTTAATGGGCGACTCGGAAATTGACCTCAACAAAGCCAACTTCCCAGTGCAGTCGAAAAGCGATCGGAGTGCTAGAATGTCCCGGTAACCCTCGTAACCTGCGAGATTAAGGCCGTTTCGCTGTATGCTCTATCTGACGGCTGAGCAATTTTGGGCATCCTCACAAAAACGGCTGGGGCGAAGTGGTTGGCTCTCCTGTGCGTCACGTTGCTTCTGCTCGCGACGGTAGCCCAGGCTGCTCATTTCTGTAGTCTCCAGTCGTTCGACTTGACCGACGGGACACAGTTTCGTGCAGATTCGCCGAACGCCACACTGTGCCTGATTTGCTTGATGGCGCAGTCGGTGGCGGCCATCGTGCTGTCCGTCGTTTTTTCTTCGGTCTTTCGCCGTCGCCTTCAGGTCTCGCTGCCGCAGATGGATCCGCGGCCTTTTCTGGAATCCTTCCAGTTGTACGTACGTCCTCCTCCCATTGTTTAGTGTCTTTTGTTCTCCCTGGTCTTGGCATTTCCGAAAGGTGATCTGAGTTTTCTGTACGCTCAGCAGCCTCGTAAGAGAGCCGATGGCTGGCCGGACTTGACGGCGTCTTTCCTGAAACGCATATTGTTCCGGTAAATTCTGCAAGTTTCAAAAATTCTATTGAGCTTACGACGCTTCAAAACGCTTGTGCTTCGCGGGCAACTGCCCGTTAGAACCGATCGCTTTGAAGTGGCGTCGATAGTCTTACAAGAATTCCTGCCCCGTACCATTCTGCCTCTCTTGTTGTTACTGGCAGTCCATGTGAGTGTTGGACAAACCACGACTTTGATCAGTCTTGATCAGGCCATCGAATTGGCATTGGCCCACAACCATGCGCTCATAGCCACGCGGACTCTGATCTTTCAAAACCAGGCACAAGAAATCACCGCGAACCTGCGTCCCAACCCTGTGCTCGGAGCCGACGCTCAATTCATCCCCATTTTTAGTCCCAGCGATTTTTCCAAAGACGACTTGGATCTGGCCCAGCAATTCGACCTTGGCCTTTCGTATCTTTTCGAGCGCGGCCACAAGCGCCAGAGCCGCCTGCAAGCCGCGCGCGATCAGACTGCCGTGACGCGGGCGCAAGTCACGGATGCTGAGCGTACGCTCACGTTCAACGTCGGCCAACAGTTCGTCAGCGTTTTGCTGGCCGAATCAACTCTGCAGTTCGCCCTTGAGGATTTGAAGAGCTTCCAGACGACGGTCGACATTTCAGAATCGCAGTTCAAGGCAGGCGCGATCAGCGAAGGCGACTATCTCAAGATCAGACTTCAGTTCCTGCAGTTTCAAACCGATGTATCCTCGGCCCGTCTAGCGAAGGCGCAGGCACTTATCGGTCTGAGGGAAATGCTTGGCTATAACGCGGTGCCGGCCGACTATGACGTCATCGGCGACTTAGCCTATCAGCCGCTGAAAGCCAACTTGGAGGATTTGCAAGCCAAGGCGCTCAAGCAGCGTCCCGACTTTCAGGCCGCTGTGCTTGGCGTAACTGCCGCGCAAAGCCAGATTCGGTTGGCCAAGGCTAACGGCAAAGTCGATGTGAACGGAATCTTCGACTATACCCACACTTCGGGACAGAATACCGCTTCCATTTTTGCCAACTTCGAGCTGCCGATTTTCAATCGCAATCAAGGCGAAATCGCACGCACCGGCTACGCTCTTACCCAAGCCCAGGAATCGCAGCTATCGGCCAGCGATACGGTGTTGTCTGATGTTGGCAATGCCTATGAGGCGATTCTAAGCAACGACGAAATCGTCCAACTTTACACTTCCGGATATCTGAAGCAGGCGCAAGACTCGCGCGATATCAGCGAGTACGCCTATAAGCGCGGCGCCGCCAGCCTACTGGATTTCCTGGACGCTGAGCGCACCTACCGGGCCGCCCAATTGGCATACCGCCAGGCTCTGGCTTCTTACATGACGGCGCTCGAGCAACTGCGGGAAGCGGTAGGAACGAGGAATCTGCCATGAGAATGCACACGGAACCTACTGTCCGACTTATCGAGAGAAGTCGCGAATCGCTCCGCGTTTCACCGTGGGTGAGCGGCGCGATGCTGGCCTTGGCGCTCGCGCTGACCGGTTGCAGCGGGGGCGGAGAACAGGCCGGCAAGATGACCTCGTTCTCGACCGCTGAAAGTCGCGAATCTAAAGCCGAGTTGTTCTCGCTGCCTGTCGAGCAGATGTCGCACATCCAGGTCGTGACGGTCGGGCAGGGGCCGCTGGCGCGGGTTCTACGCCTTACCGGAGCGGTCGAGTACAACGACTTCAAGACCACGCCGGTAATCACGCAAGTGGGTGGGCCCGTCAGCCGCGTTGTGGTTGTGCAAGGCGAGCATGTGCGCGCCGGTCAGGCGCTGCTTTATATTGCTAGCCCGGACTACTCTCTCCTGCGCTCGGCGTATATCAAAGCACGCGACGCCTTCCAGTTGGCGGACAAATTCTACCTTCGTGCGCAAGATCTCTATGCGCACCACGCCATCGCCGAAGCAGATCTCGAGCAGGCTAAATCGAATCGCGCGCAGGCGCAGGCGGACTACGAGTCCAGCGCCGACGCCATTCGTGTGCTCGGCATAGCCGATCCGGAAACGATTGTGACCAAACCTCCCTCGCCGGAGATCCCGCTGTTTTCACCGGTGGCGGGAGAAGTTGTGGATCGCCAGTGCTCCGCCGGGCAATTGCTGGCAGCTGGCGCCACTCAATGTTTCACGCTGTCGGATATGGGTTCGGTGTGGATTCTTGTCAACATTTACCAGAACGACGTGGCTTACGTGCACGTCGGTGACGCGGTGACGATTGAGAATGAATCGTATGCTGGCGTAGTGCGCGGGAAGATTGAGTACATTTCTCCTGCGCTCGATCCCAACACGCGCACGCTGCAGGCGCGCATTGAATCGCCGAATCCGGGTGAGCGCATGAAGAAAGAAATGTACGTGACCGCGGAGGTCCAAGCAGGCGTCATCCCCAACGCGCTGTTCGTCCCCAATTCGTCCGTGCTGCGCAACGAACAAAACATGCCCTACGTTTATCTGCAGACGGGAGAAAGACAGTTCGCCCGGCGCGACGTCACGCTCGGCGAAACCCAGGAAGGGAAAACGCAAATCCTTACCGGCTTGCAAACCAATGACCGCGTGGTCGGCGACGGAAGTCTTTTCCTGCAGTTCCAAAATTCGCTTCAACGCTGAGGGGACAGTATCGCAGATTGATTCATCACATCGTCCAATTCGCTCTCCGTCAGCGCTTCCTAGTTCTGATGCTGGCAGTGCTCGTGGCCGTTGTCGGCACGATCTCTTTTCAGCAGATGCCGGTGGACGCGTACCCAGACCTTTCGCCTCCGCTAGTCGAGGTGATCACGCAGTGGCCCGGGCACGCGGCTGAGGAAATCGAGCGTCTGGTTACGCTGCCGATTGAGCTGCAGATGAACGGCGTCCCGCACGTGGTGTTCATGCGTTCGATCTCGCTCTACGGCTTGTCCGACGTCATTATGACGTTCGAGGACAGCACGGACAATTATTTCGCCCGACAAGTTGTGTTTGAGCGACTCTCAACCGCCAACCTGCCTCCGGGCGTGACCGGCAGCCTGGCGCCCCTTTCGAGCCCATCAAATCTGGTTTATCGCTACGTGATCGAGAGCCCTGATCGCACGCCGCAAGAACTGAAGACGTACGAGGACTGGGTGATTGAGCGTGCGTACAAGTCCGTGCCAGGCGTGGCCGACGATTCGGGCTTCGGCGGTACGGTGATGCAATACCAAGTACTCCTTGATCCGGCCAAGATTTACAGCTACCACATTCCCATGCCGCAGGTGCTCAATGCCCTGGCCGCCAACAACGCCAACGCTGGTGGCGGATTCTACTCGCAGGGTTCGCAGTTCTTCTACGTGCGCGGACTGGGACTGGTGAGCAAGACTGAAGACATCGGCGACATCGTCGTGGGCAATAACAATGGCGTACCGGTGCGGGTGCGCGACGTCGGCGAAGTTACCATCGGCCACGCTCCCCGCCTCGGAGAATTCGGTTTCCAGAACGATGACGACAGAGTCGAAGGCGTCATTCTCATGCTCACTGGAGAGCAGACGCAGAACGTTTTGAAACGAGTGGAGGAGAAGACCAAGGAGATCAACCGCGACCTGCTGCCGCATGATGTGAAGGTCCGCCCGTACTATGACCGGAGCGACCTGGTGCAGGTGACCATCGACACGGTAGAGCACAATCTTCTGCTTGGCATGGCTCTGGTCTTTATCGTCCTGATTTTCTTCCTGGTCAGCGTGCGAGCGGCGATTATCGTCGCTCTGACCATTCCGCTGAGCCTACTATTTTCTTTCATTTTCCTGCACGCGCGCGGCATTCCCGCAAATCTGCTTTCCATCGGGGCTATCGATTTCGGAATCATCATCGACGGCACCGTCGTGATGATGGAAAACATTTACCGCGAACTAGCTGTACGCCACGGGCAGGAGTACAAACTTCACGAAGTGATTATTGCGGCAGCGCATGATGTGGACCGGCCCATTTTTTATTCCATCGCCGTCATTCTCGCCGGGTACATTCCGATTTACGCGCTCAGCGGCCCATCCGGTAAGCTCTTTCACCCGATGGCGGAAACCATGTCGTGGGCGCTGCTCGGCTCTCTGCTCTTCACCCTTACCCTGGTGCCCGTCCTCGCGTCCTATTGGTTCAGGCATGGCGTGAAGGAAAAGACGAACCGCGCTTACGAATGGCTCAAGGACGAGTACGCTTCGGAGCTTCGCTGGTGCCTGGATCGCCCGAATCTTACGATGGTTCTGGCGACGGTCATTTTTGCTGCGTCTCTTCTTCTAGTTCCTTTCATCGGTGGTGAGTTCATGCCCCACCTCGACGAAGGAGCCATGTGGGTTCGCGCCACCATGCCTTACACGATCTCCTTCGAGGAGGCGGCGAAATTCGCTCCCCAAATCCGGAAGATCCTGATGTCCTACCCGATGGTCACCGAAGTTGGTTCGGAGTTGGCGCGTCCCGACGACGGCACCGACCCCACTGGATTCTTCAACTGCGAGTTTTACGTTGGGCTGAAGCCCTACAAGGACGCAACGTGGGCGCGGGGACCGATCCACAACAAGGCCGAACTGACCAAAGACATTCAGAAAAAAGTCGAATCGTATCCTGGAGTGATTTTCAATTTCACGCAGCCGGCCGAAGACGCCGTGGATGAAGCGCTCACCGGCTTGAAGAGCGCGTTGGCAGTGAAAATCTTCGGACCAGACCTTCAAGTACTCGAAGACAAAGCGGTCGAGATCAAGCGCGTGTTGCAGCAAGTACCCGGCTTTACCGAGCTAACCGTGGTGCGGGAACTGGGGCAGCCCAGCGTGCAGATCGACGTGGACCGTGACAAAATCGCGCGTTACGGCATCAATGTTTCCGATGTCGAGGGAGTGATCCAGGCGGGGGTAGGCGGCCAGGCGGCCACGCAAGTAATTCAGGGCGAGCAGCTATTTGATCTGGTAGTTCGCATGAAGCCTCAATACCGATCGAGCGAGCACGCCATCGGCAATCTTCTGGTGCCGACTCCTTCTGGGCAGCAGATCCCAATTTCCGAACTGGCTAACATTCATCAGGGCAACGGCGCGTCGTTCATTTATCGCGAGAATAATTCGCGCTACATCGGGGTTCAATTCAGCATTGAGGAGCGCGACCTGGCCCGTGCTGTAGACGAGGCGCAGAAGGCGGTGCAGTCGTCGGTAAAGCTGCCGCAGGGTTACCGGCTGGATTGGGGCGGCGAATATAGCGAGTACGTCGCCGCGCGACAGCAGTTCGCGCTGATTGGCCCGCTCGCCGTTCTCCTTATTTTTATCATCCTGTTCGCGCTCTATGGCAATTTCAAGTTTCCGGTCACCGTGGTCATCGGCGTGGTGATGACCGAGCCAGTGGGGGCGCTGCTGGCGCTCAAGTTGACGCACACGACCTTCAGCGTCTCTTCCGTTCTTGGACTGCTCGTGCTTATGGGTGTCTCGGCGGAGACCGCGATCATCGACGTTTCCTATATCAACAAGCTCCGGCTGGAAGGGCAGGGAATTCGCCAAGCCACGCTGGATGGTTCGTTGATCCGGCTCCGACCAATCATGATGACGGCGCTGGTCGCCTGTCTGGGTCTTCTGCCTGCCGCACTGTCGACCGGCGTGGGCTCGGACTCACAGAAACCGTTTGCGATCGTCATTGTGGCCGGACTTCTCTCACGGTTATTCCTGGGACGCATCGTGAGTCCGGTGCTCTATCAGATGGTGGCGCGCGATGGCGACGTGCTACAGGTCTAAATGGGCGATTTGCAGTAGAAGCCCACGGGATAGTCTTCAGATGAGGCCTTTTCCGACTCTCTGAAGGAAATCCTCGGCATCGGCATGCGCCTTTTGCATTGTGGTTGGATCGTGGCCGTGTTCAATTTGGGTTTCCTGAAGCGCAAGCTCCACAGCGACCTTCGGTTTGTACCCTCGTTTTATCAGCGTCCGAGCGCGCTCGACGAAAGCGCTGTCAATGTCGTTTTTTGCTTCCGGCGCGGTCGCAGAAATGCGCGTCCCGGCTTCACATAGGTGCTGGCGAAACTTCGCAGCGGCCAGTCGGTCATACGCATCCTTAGCCTCTCGTCCGCTAAGGAGTGTAGGCACGGGGAACCTCCATAGACAGTTCGAGCAGCCCCATCCATTCACATCGTTCTCCATCCAGATCAAGGAGCGTTCCACGTGGGCAACCCAGTGCGGTATTGCTACGAACAACATGATATGCGCAAACCTGGTCGGGAACCATTCCTGTTCAAAGCGCTGCTACACGGCGTTGCACCAACAGAAAGTATAGAGCCATCAGAATCAGGGCGAGGCCGTTGACTCCGAGGACGATAGGCGCCGTAAACATTGGAACGAGCCATCCTGACAACAAGTTTCCCATCGGCATACCCCCACGGAATGCGCAGTTGTAGACACTCATCACACGTCCACGCATTTCGTTGGTCGTAATCAACTGCACGAGCGAAGTCACTGTAGCAAATACGGTCATCATGGAAGCGCCCACGAGCACCAGCATGGCATAGCTCAGGGGAAGCGATCGAGAGAGCGAAAATCCAGTGATGCCTACGCCCAGGCTGATGAGTGAAGTTAAGGCAACGCGTCCTTTGATTCGTATGTTACCCATCGCAGCCACCGTCAACGACCCGCAGATCGAACCGATTCCCATCAGTGAAAGCAGGTTGCCGTAAGTCTCCGGGCCGCGATGGAAAACGTCTTTCACAAACACGGGGATGTAGGTGCGCATGGGCATGCTCAAGGAGGTCATGCAGAACGCCAGGACAATAAGCGCCTCCATGGAGCCTTGCTTGCGAACAAACTTGATGCCTTGCTGGAGGCTGCCGAAGAGCGACTCGGTGGTTTTTTCCGGCAAGTATCGGGCCGTGATCATAGAAAGGGAAATGACCGGCGCGAGGAAGGAAAGCGCGTTCAGTCCGAAGCACCACGACTCGCCCAACTTCGCCAACGCTTGCCCGGCCAGCGCGGGGCCAATCGTTACCGCCATATTGAACTGTATCGAATTCAGCGCAATGGCGTTCGGCATATCCACCCTATCGACGAGGGAAGGAATCAGCGCCGAGTACGCGGGTCCGCCGAAGGCTTGGGCCAATCCGGAAACGAACGAGAGGCAGAGCATATGCCATACGTGGATTCGGCCCGTCGCCACCAGCACGGTTAGTATCGCGGCGCAGGCCATCTGCACATATTGCGAGCCGAGGAGGATTTTCCTGCGTTCGGCGCGGTCGGCTACGACACCTCCGATCAGCGAGAAAAGAAAAATAGGAATACCCGCTAGAAACTGATCCATCGCCAGCAAGAACGCGGAATGGCTTAGCCGGTAGATCAGCCAGCCCTGGGCGACGATTTGCATCCAGGTGCCAATGCTGGACATGCAGGCGCCGAACCACATCAAACGAAAATCTCGATATTGAAATGCTTTAAATACTCTCCGAAGAGTTGATGTTTCCATGTGTTTTGCGTTGGTTCGGCTTCCCCATCTCCATCTTTGCACGGGCGTGGCATTCGCCGCGTGCGTGATGCGCAGTTACCTCAGCCACATATAGATTCACAGGTTGGGCATAAGGCTCACGGATCACGACCGTGATGAGATTGTAATGATGAAAGGATCGGAGGCTCTCAAATTGCATCTCTATTGACAACACTGCTGGCGGTATAACTTTTGCGGAATTAATTAAAGCAGGGCTTCTCAAAACGCGGGAAGTTCCTGGCTTACCGTCATAAACGGAGCCTGACCGCGAACGACACGATTTGCCCGGGTCGGCTACTGAATTCTACGATCCGCCGGCGTCGGGGCGCCGGTTCAGAAGTGAAGGCGGAACGAAACTCCCTACGTATTCTCTCGTTAATGATTCTTGCGCGAGTACTCTCCTTTGAACTCCGTCGTCCAAGTGGCCCCGCTGTTGGTCGATTTTTCCCATGACTGTTCAACCTTATTCTCGGCCAGTCGTACCACTCTGATTCTGTTCAGAACCTCTTTTCCGTCGGGTCCACGGCTCGGTCCAGTAAACTCGGCAGAGCCTTGCGCGACCTTTCCTTCAAACACGTGCACACGGCCCTGGTTATCCGCGAACATGCCGTGCCAGCTCTTATCGTCCGCACTGTAGGCGAACAGATTCTCCCCACTGTGACCCTTGCCTCCGTCCCACGTTTCGGTGAGCAGACACTTGTCGAGCCTGAGTGAGACTGTGCTGTTCGCGCTACCCGGCATGCCGGGATACGTTACCGTCCAATCGCCCAGCCAGAAATCCAGTTGCCGGCTCTCCGAGTTTGCGGAGCAGGATTCGGCATCGACCGCCGCGAGTGCAGATGGCATCGCCAGGGAAAATAATCCCCCGATGACAACCAGCAAGAGAATGCTTCTGAACCACCTCGAACTCTGTACAACGATATCTGGCTTCATGACTGTATTCCTCCTCTTGATATCAATTCATGACCTTTTCTTTTGAACTATTAACGTGCTGCCGGCTTCCGTGCGTTGAAGCGAAATGCGCGGCCGCACTTTTCCAGTTCCAAAACTTCGAATCCCGCTTCTTCAAGTCGCACGCCAAACGTATCGGGCGCAATGGGGACAAGCGTGTCGCCGATATGGATGATCCGCATAAATAGACTTTGCAGGCTGTCGCTGCCCACAAATACTCCTCCCGGCTTAAGCACGCGCCATACCTCGCGGAGTAGCTTGTCCTGCAGTTCCGGAGAAGGCACATGATGCAGCATGGTGAACGAAACACCTGCCGAAAACTGGCTGTCCGCGAAAGGCATGACAGTGGCATCACCGCTGACGACTTCAACATTGCTGCCACGCAAGCGCGAGCGCAGTGACTCCGCCAATTTTGGGTCAACTTCGATGGCCGTAATGTGCCCCACCATGAGCCGCAACAAATCGGTTGTAAGACCCGGCCCGGGTCCGAGTTCAAGGACGTTGGGCCCAAGCTTGGCGCCTGAAACGACCCACGGCACTCGCTGCTGGATAGTTTTTCGCCATCGGGCAGAACGGCATAACCAATCGTGCAAGCGGTTCACGCGAACCCACCTTCCATTTCGATCTCAGCTCTCAGCTTAGTGCTTGCCTGGCTTACGTACTTTCGATATTGTGACAATGAATGTCGCAAAAGCGCCAAAGGTCGATTTTTGATCCTTCGAGAGATCGCCACGCCCAGATTACGACTCACACGCACGACTACCCCGCAGGGCACATCATCCCGTCGCATTTTCACGATCGGGACCAACTTGTCTATGCGTCCCGCGGTGTGATGACCGTGCGCACCAGCGACTGCGCCTGGGTCGTACCCACGCACCGGGCGGTTTGGATACCAGCGGCGATTCCGCACACCATCACCATGTCAGGCGGGGTTGCGATGCGAACTCTATATTTCAGGCCGCGCCTGGCGAAAACTCTGCCAGGAGGTTGTTGCGTAGTGAACGTCTCGCCGCTGCTGAGAGAGTTGATTCTGAAAGCCTGCACCTTTGCCGGCCTGAGGAAAACCAGCAAGCGGCACCGTCATCTGATGGATGTGATCATCGACCAACTGGAAAATATTCAGTTGGTTCCTCTGTGGCTCCCCAATCCTTCCGATCCACGAGCACTCCGAGTCGCTGCAGTACTCTTAGCCGACCCAACTGACCATCGGTCGCTCAAGCGATTATGCAAGACAGCGGGTGCCAGCAGCAGGACAGTAGAAAGACTCTTTCAGGACGATGTGGGGATGAGCTTTGGTAAATGGCGGCAGCAGTTGCGCCTTATGCAGGCGATGCGCTTTTTGGCGGAAGGAGCAAAGGTTACGCACGCCGCTCTGGAATCCGGCTACAGCACACCGAGCGCATTCATTTCCATGTTCAAGAAAATACTCGGAACGACACCAGCGTTGTATTTCAGAGTGCCGGGCCCGCGGTGATACACGTTATTAGGATGTTGGGAGGGCCGCGTAACGACGAGTGATTCGCAGATGAGTTTTGAGGGCATAATTAAGCATAAGTAAGGAGCAGTCTTGACGGTGCAAGCACGCAGTTTTCTGGGCCTGACAGACGCTGAACAAGTTAAGCACGAAGTCGACAGGCAGTCATGCTTTGCGAGGGTAGGCTTCTACCCGTCAGCCAGCCACCAAGTTTCAATTTCCTCCAGGCTGCGCCCCTTGGTTTCAGGAACTACTAGCTTCACAAATAAAACCGCTGCAACACAAACGACTGCGTAAAGCAGGAATGCGCCGGGCGCGGTCAACACTCGTACCATCGACAGAAACGTAAGAGTAACGATCAGGGTTCCGCACCATAGAAATAAGGTTGCGATCGACATGGCGCGTCCTCGTATCCGGTTCGGACAGATCTCTGACATCAACACCCATGTTCCCGTGCCGATGCCGATCGCGAAGCACGCGACGTAGATGAGGACGAAAAGCAAAACCGTGAAGGGTGGGCCATGGAAATGAATCGACACAGCCACGCCAACTAAGGAAGCGCCCATGCCAGCGAATGCGGATGTCATCAAGGGCTTGCGGCCAACGCGATCGATCAGGTACATCCCAAGGATTGTGGCTGCGAAGTTGATGGCTCCGATCATGACATTGGCAAACAGCGCCGTGCTGGCGGTCTGGTTAGGGACGTGCTCCAGGAAAACCAACGAGCCGTAATAAATTATGGTGTTGATGCCGGTGAACTGGCTGAAAAGGCCGATCAGTATGGCGACCACGAGCGGCTTGCGAAAGGCCGGATCAAGCACGTTTCCGCCCTCCTCGGCTACTGCGGCACGAATCGCCTGGATTTCTGCTTGAGCGGCATCGCGTCCCTTGATACGGGACAAGATAAGTTCGGCCTCGGTTTCTCGGCCTTTTTGTACGAGCCAACGCGGGCTTTCGGGAACGGAGAGCAACGTCACCAAGAAAAACGCCGAAGGAACCGCTGCCGAGGCGAACATCCATCGCCAGTTCGCCGAGCCCGCTCCGGTGAGGCCGTAGTTCACGCTGTAAGAAAGCAGAATGCCGGTGACGATGGCTAACTGGTTGACGCTCACCAGCAGTCCCCGGATGCGGGCCGGGGAAATTTCTGCGATATAGAGTGGTGAAAGCGTGGAAGCCAGCCCGATGGCGAGACCACCAACCACGCGTGCGAGCACGAACTCAGTGATATTGCGGGGAAGCGCCGCCCCGATTGACGAAACTGTAAACAGCGCCGCTGCCGCCAGCAGCGACTTCTTCCTGCCGAAGCGGTCGCTGGTGAAGGCCGCCAGGCTCGCCCCGAAAACGCATCCCAGAAGCAGGCTGCTGGCGCCGATTTCGGTTTGCGAATCGGTCAGCGCAAACTGGCGCTTCAAGAAAACAATGGCACCATTGATGACCGCCGTGTCGAATCCGAATAACAACCCGCCGATCGCCGCGACTGCAGCGGGCAGATACAGATAACGCGCCGATCCATCTTTCACGCGAATCGATTCCTGCACATTGGTTGGGTTCATCTGGTCTCGCATGCCCCCGTCGAGGTGATGGATCCGGTTTTAAATTGTCAGCAACCCTTGTTGAAGGAAGACGATCCCTGCAGCACCGGCAACTCCCCCGTACCCGCCTGTAGTTTGAAGAACGATCGGTACCTTCCTGCCCAGCAGAACACTGGTACGACGCGCGACCTCTTCATGCAACCGGGCCAGCAGTTGCGGTCCGGCTGCGGCGATGTTGCCACCCAGGATGAGGAGTTCAGGATCGAACACGTGCAGGAAGCTTACCAGCGCCGCGGTCAGCGATTCGAAAGCGAGGTCCAACACGCGTCGCGCGCTCGGGTCGCCCTCGGTTGCCGCCTGAAAAATAGCTTCCGTACTCGGAATCCGGCCGGCATGGTCAAGCCCTAGGCGGGCCGGTGAAGCTCGATGGATGTGGGCCGCGTAAGCGGACTCGATAGCACGCGAAGAGAAACAAGTTTCCAGACAGCCGTAATTGCCGCAAATGCAGAGCCCACCCCGAATGTCGAGAGTCACGTGTCCCAGATGGCACGCAGCTCCCGACGCGCCCCGGACGATTACGCCATCGACCAGCGCTGCGGCCCCAACTCCGGTACCAAGCGTGAGCAAAACTACGTTGCGCCGTCCCCGAGCCGCACCCCAAAGTATCTCGCCGACGAGAGCCGTACGCGCGTCGTTGTCGGCGCAGAGTGGCAGGCCATTCACGCAGACAAGTTCGCTCAGCAAACATCCTTCCAGAAAATTCAGATCGCCGGGCAGGCGGTTCACGCGCGTGGTGACGGCATCGATGACCCCCTTGCAGCCGATCCCGATTCCCAGCAATGGACCTGCGGCGCGCTCGCGGACGGAGAGGACAAAATCATGGAGCGCTGAAGCGGTGCGCGGCGAATTCTCTTTGAAGCTCGCCAGCAGACCGCCGTTCAATCCGACCAAAGCAGCCTTGATCACGGTCGCGCCGATGTCGACGCCGATCGCGACCGCGTCCGCGTCCGCATGAGCTGCTGTTCGAGTTTCGCTCACAATGATTCTGAATTATACTCACGTCGATCCTTAGCAGCTCCTCCAAGGCGAAAAGGATTCAATTTCCCCGTGACCACAAAAGCCCCGTCGCATCCGATGGTGAATTCGAAGCAGGCGGGCTTGGCCTTCTTCGACCAAGCGATGGCGCTACTCGATAATCTGCGGCGCACCCAAGCTGACAACATTCAAAACGCGGCGGAACTATGCGCGGAGCGCATCGCGCGCGGCGGACTGGTTTTTCTCTTTGGCAATGGCCACTCGCGCATGATGTGCGAAGAAATGACTCCCCGACAAGGCTGCTACGCCGGTTTCGTAGCCTTAGTTGAACTCGCCCTCTCGAATCATGCGTCGATTGTCGGCACAAACGGTCTGCGCGCCCCGCTTTACCTGGAGAACTACGAAGGGTACGCGGAGCAGATTCTCCGCAGCTTCCATTTCGGAGCAAATGACTCGTTCATCGTGATTTCGACCAGCGGCATTCGGCCTGTAGTCGTCGAAATGGCGGCGGGAGCGCAGAAGCGCGGGCTGGCGGTGATTGCCATCGTATCCAAAGCGCATTGCGAACAGGCCAAGCCCGCACATTCTTCGGGAAAGAAACTGATCGACTGCGCCGATCTGATCATCGACAACCAGTGCCCGCCGGGTGACTGCATCGTCGAGTTGAAAGGTCTGGAGTGGCGCACGGGACCGGTTTCGACAATCACCGGCGCTACCATCATCAACATGATTCGTTGCGGCACCGCGGAAGCGCTGCTGGCGCGAGGTGTCAAGCCGGTGTTGTTGCCCAGCCACCAATTCGTAGGAAATGCCAGCGCCACCGAGCAACTCGAAGCGTTCTACGAGGCCTACCGCAAAAGCCTCAAACACCTTTTTGAATAGAGGCCATGTGAGCGAAGTCCTCCTGGTGACTGGTTCGTCGGGTATTGCGGCGGCAACGGCGCGCCTCTGGGGCGACAGCGTGTTCGTTGTTGGCGTGAACGAAAAAGAATGCCTTTCGCTGGTGGCGGAGTTGCCCCGGGCAGGCTTCCACGCTGTGGATGTGCGGGATGAAAACGCTGTTCGCAAAAGCGTGGCGGCGTGCATCGAACAATTCGGGAAGATCGATGCGCTTTTTAATGTAGCCGGCATCAGCGCGCGCTCGCTGGGCGATGGCCCGCTCCACGAATGTTCGACTGAGGCTTGGAACACTGTGATGGACGTGAACGCCAAAGGCACATTCCTGATGTGTCGAGAAGTGCTGCGGATGTGGACGAAGAATTCGGAGAAGGGCGTCATTCTCAACATCAGGAGCGTTCTAGCGCAGCATCCGCAGCGAGAACATTTCGCCACCGCAGGTTACGCCGCAAGCAAGGGGGCCATCGAGGCCATGACGCTTTCCGCGGCGGCTTACTATGCGCCTGTCGGCATCAGAATCAACGTCCTCGCGCCCGGACTGGTTCTTACGCCGATGAGCGCGCGGGCGCAGAGCGATGCCCGCGTCATGGACTACGTTGCCCAGAAGCAGCCTTTGACGAAAGGTCTGATCGCGCCCGAGGACATCGCAAAGACCGCGTGCTTTCTTTTGCGAAAAGATTCGAGCCCGATCACAGGCCAGGTCATAACTGTTGACGGAGGTTGGACGGTGAGCGCATGAGTGAAGCAAGAGAACACCGGCCTCTGCGAACGACCGTGATCGGCAGCTACCCTTTTCCAGGGTGGCTTGAGTTTGCCTCAGCGCACCTGGATGAATTTGGCGAAGCTGACCTCGAAGAGATGCGGACCGACGCTGTGATCGCCGCCGTCCACGACCAAGTCCACGCCGGGCTCGACGTAATCACCGATGGAGAGCAGAGCCGGTACGACTTTAATCTGTCGTTCTACGGACGGCTTGAGGGCATCCGCGCGTCGCCGTTTTCCCCGCGCCGCTTCGGGCCGCCCGCGCACGATCAGCGCGGGAAATATCCGGTGACCGGAACGATTGCCTCCAAACATGGGTTGGGTGCAGTGGCTGAATTCAAACTCTTGCAGAAGGTCGCGCCAGCAGGGCCTGTTCTGAAGGCCAGTGTGCCGGGGCCGTACACGCTTAGCGGTCGCATCGAGCCTGGCGGCGCTTATCCCAGCCGCTGGGAAGTCGCCGATGCATTGATCCCGATTGTCCGCGCCGAACTGGAGCAGCTCGTGGAAGCTGGTTGCCGGGAAATTACTCTCGACGAGCCTTCGATGAGCTGCTATGGGTATCGCGAAGATCCCCGCCGCTTCGTGAAAATCTTTTCCGAGACCGTCAAACCTATCGTCGGTCGATGCCGTCTCTCCACCCACCTTTGTTTTGGCAATTACAAAGGTCGCGCGGTTGCGCCACGGCGATACGCTCCGCTCTTCCCAGGGTTCTTTGAACTACCCGTGAACGAAATCCACCTTGAAATGGCGAGCCGCGAGTTCGCCGAAATCGAACTGATTGGAGAAATCGTGAAGCGAGGCATCGATGTGGCGGTCGGAATCATCGACGTAAAAAACTACTACGTCGAAACCCCCGCCGATGTTGCGGATCGAGTGCGTCTCTGCCTCAAGTACGCACCCGCCGACCGGCTTTCATTCGCGCCCGACTGTGGTTTGAGTCAGACCGCGCGCTGGGCAGCCCGGCAGAAACTCATCAACATGGTCCAAGGTGTGGCAGTCGTGCGCAAGGAGTTGGGGCTCGCGTGATCCGCCCGGTGCAGTCGCATGCCGCGCTGCTAGCCGACATCCGTGGCGGAGCCCGGCGTGATAGTGGGTTCCGGCTGTGGTGGCTGGGGCAAAGTGGATTTCTGCTGCAATGGCAAGGCATCCATGTTCTGCTCGATCCTTATCTCTCGGACTCGCTCACGCGAAAATACAGCCAGACTGATAAGCCCCATGAGCGGATGACCGAGTTGGTCGTGGATCCCGCGCAGTTGTCATTCGTCGATATTGTAACCTCCTCGCATAATCACACTGATCATCTCGACGCGGAAACGCTGGGCCCGATTCTGGCGCGTAACCCGTCGCTGAAACTCGTGATTCCGGAAGCCAACCGCGTCTTTGTCGCCGACCGTCTGAAGATCGATCGCGCGATGCCGATCGGGCTCGATGATGGGAGCGTGGTCGAACTCTCGGGGATTCGATTCTCCGGCGTCGCGTCGGCACACGAAACTGTGGAGCGCGACGAGCACGGACGCGTGAAGGATCTGGGCTATGTTTTGCAGTTCGGCGACTGGAGCCTCTACCACAGCGGCGACACGCTGCGCTACGAAGGGATGGCGGAAAAACTGCGGCCGTTCGCAGTCGATGTCGCGCTTCTTCCTATCAATGGCCGGGTTCCAGAACGGCGCGTGGCCGGCAATCTGTCCTGCCCGGAGGCTGCCCAGTTGGCGCACGACATCGGTGCGGAGCTGGCGATTCCATGCCACTTCGAAATGTTTGAGTTCAACACGGCGACTCCTGATGCCTTCGTCGATACCTGCCGCAGCTTGGGACAAGCCTTCCGTATTCTGCGTTGTGGCGAACGATTCGACGGCGAACGGTGAATGAACTACGCACCCAGCTTGCTCCGCGAAAGTGGCAATTCGCGGATGTGTTTTTCCCGTGGCCAGGCAAATCCAATCGGATGTGGCGCGTGATCCAGGTCGCTCTGAAGTTTCTGTTTTAGCAGAAAGCAAGCGGGGCCATGCTTCCCGGTTTCTATTTGTTGGCGGTAACGTTGCCTCGCTCGAGCCAGGAAGCGAGCTGGGGTCCTTGCTGCGTTTTCATATCCACGCAGTAATTGATTTGCTCGATCGACTGCTTCAGCGAACGTTCCGCTGCGGGAGCGGGATGGCTGGTGAAGAAGGCTTGCACTTCATCGCGCATGCCTGGGTCGCAGAAGTTTCCGGTGCCTTGGACAATAATTCCACCTGCAAAGGCTCCGCCCAAGTTCTCGATACTTCCCCAATGCGCCTGAACAAAGATCCACGCCTGTTTTTCCGTGGCCGGATCTCGCATCACGCCGGAGATCAAGTACGGAGCATCCTGTGAGCGCATCTGCGGGGAGATGGCGAATTCCAAGGTTTTCTCAACCAATTTGGGGTCGCTAAAGTGCCTGAGAGCAGAGATGTCGGTGAAATAGGCTTCGGGTGTTTTGGCAGCTTTAAGATCTGCCGTAATTCTGTCGTACAAAGCCTGATCGCCGTTGAGGGCAGCAATTCGCAAGGCAATGGGGGCGATCTCGTGATCGACAGAGGAAGGATCAGCAAGATACTGATCGGCCAGCTTTCTTGCCAGCGCCTGCACTTGCGGATCACGGGCAACTTCGCCCAAGGCCAGCATCAGTCTCGCGCGCAGGCCAGCCTGATCTTCGGTTTCGCCAGGCTTGGCTTCCCACCCCACATCGCGGGCAACTGGATCAAGGAGTTGACGCACCCAAAGATCGAAGGCTTCGCGATCGGCATCGCTCACAAGGTAATCGCTGATGTAACTGAGTTGGTTGATAATTTCACCTAGAACGGCGCTGCTCCGGTCTGCCTGTAGGCCTTCCGCCAGGACAAGATAATCTCCGATTGGTTCGCGATCGACGCGGACCGAGGCCCACACGTCGCTGAGCAGCATCATGCGTTCCGCCGGAGTAAGGGCGCTCTCGGCTACTTTGGCGATGGAGCGGATGGCTTCGGAGCTGTACGCGGAGCGATAGAAACCCTTTGCCTTAGCGTTGGCGTAAACCCATGGCGAACATCCCTGAAGGGTGAGGCTCGCCTGCTTTGTTGTGATCAGCTCGCACTTTTCTGTCGCTGATGTCGTCGACCCAACCTTCATGCACAGAGGGATCTGCCAGAGTTCCGAGCTACCCGCGTTCAACTTCGCCCGGTCGTAAAAATAGCGCTGCTGTTCGAGCGCGACGGTCTCGGAGTTGCCCGAGCACTCGTTTTTTACGGTTACGAGCGGCTGCCCCGCTTGCTCGGTCCAGGTGGGCATGATTTTGTCGATTGGCTTCTTTGAGACCTGGGTCTGCGCGTTCCAAAAATCAAACGCGGTCGCGTTGGCGTAGGAGTGTTGCTTCAAATACAAGTCCACACCGGCACGAAACGAGTCTGCTCCGACGTAGGATTCCAGCATACGCAGCACGGCTGCCGTTTTTGTGTAGGTGATCGCATCGTCGAGTTCGAGGATCTGCGCCGGTGTGTCTGCCGGCTGGTGAATGGGGTGGGTATTGACGAGCGAGTCCTGGCCCAGCGAGTATACGGTGTCGCTGACTTCATCGAGTTGTACATTCCATTCTGGCTTCCACGCTGCGACCGGCTTGCTCGACATCCAGGTGGCAAAACCCTCGTTGAGCCACTTATTGTCCCACCATTGCATGGTCACCAGGTCGCCAAACCACTGGTGCGCCATTTCATGCGCGATGACCGATGCCACAGTCTTCTTCAGGTCAATGGCTGTGTGCTTCTCATCCAGCAGCAGTAGAATTTCGCGGAAGGTAATGCAGGCGGTGTTCTCCATCGCACCTGCCGAGAAATCTGCGAGCCCGACCAGGTCAAGTTTGCCGTAAGGATATTTGATTCCGAAATAGCGATCGTAATAGCTCAGATTAAATTCCGCCGCCGCCAATGCGAAGCGTCCCAGTTCCTTCTTGCCGGGACTGGTCCACACGCGAATCGGAATACCGTCCGACTCGCCTTCTATGTACTCAAAATTGCCGACAATAACAGCCACCAGATAAGACGACATCTTGGGGCTCGTTGAAAAATGAACGGTGTGTTTTGCGTCGCCGGGACCGGGAGCGTCGGAAACCACCTTCCCATTCGAGATCACAGTCATGTCTTTGTCCGCGATGACGGTGACGTCGAACGTGGCCTTGTAGTTGGGCTCGTCAAACGAAGGAAACGCGCGCCGAGCGTCGGTGTCTTCGAGCTGAGTGGCCGCGTATTTCCGCCCTTGATCGTCTTTGCCGATGTAGAAGCCGCGCAGTTCATCATTCAGCTTTCCGGCGTAGCGAATTTGAATTGTCGCCGGACCCTGGGCAAGCGGCTTGTCTACCGCCAGGTGCGCCATCTGTTTTTCTTTGTCGAGAGAGACACGGGCCACTTGGTTACCAGCGCTACTGGCGATGGTCACCGATTGAAAGTCAATACCCGCCGCGTTGAGCACGATCTCTGGGGTCGATTGAAGCACACGCACCTGGATGGTTTCCACACCCGCAAAGGTGTTGTTCGAAAAGTCCGGCGCGAAACTTAATTTGTAGCTTTCCGGATCTGCAATGCGCGGAAGGCGCTGTGCCATGCAGAACGGAGTCAGTAAGGAAATCGCAATCAATATGACAAATCGCTTCATTTTGTCCTCTCAGAGTGACGGTCCCGCCCAGAGCGGCGGGCAATCATCTTATGACACACTCCACATTGTTTATAGCCAAACGGGAGAGTGGTGCCTTGAACCGTATTAACATGCGTGAAATTATTTATTGTGTTGTTTGCAATGAGAATTGAAGGTTCCTGCGAAAAGCGGAAGGAGTGAGACCGGTCGACTGTTTGAATGCCCGGCACAAGTGTGCATGATCGGCGAAACCACAGGCGTACGCCACGTCCACGATCGAATTCTTCGAATGGAGGAGGAGCCCGAAGGCCTTGCGGATTCGGATTTTGGCAAGATGATCGCCGAACGTATATCCCAGGAATCGGCGAAAACTGCGCGCGACATGCACTGGATGTACGCCAACCGCAAGAGCCAGACTGGCCAATGACAACCTCGACTCCTCAGTTTCATTGCAGAGTTGCAGGGCATGGTTAAACCAAGCCGGCGGACACCGCTCGAATGGCCCTCTGAAGAAAAAACCAAGCAATTCGGTTGCTGCGTCCTCAAATCGATAGGAGCAAGTGCTGAGTTCGCGATACATCCGCAGACCGAGCGCATAGGGAAGGCCGCCGCAAAATATATGAGCGCGCGCGACCGATTCTAGTGCCTGCGAGGCATCGTCCAGCCAGGCAGCGTCGATTTCGAGATCGAGCAAGTGGCCGCCCTCTGAGCGAAACTGGTCGGCATGAGCCTCGGTTCTGGGATGCCAGATTACCGTCCCCGGCGAACAAATTCGTTCTTCGTGCCGAAGGATTTCCACGTAGGACCCAGTCAGAAGGAAGGAGACGTACGCCTTTTCATGCTCGTGCAAGGCAAGCCTCTGGCTTGGAGAATGGAACTTCTCAACGATCCGGAACGGACCGACTTGCTTCGCGCGAAGAGTGTTGCTGAATGGGTTCATTTCCAATGCGCCGGGGCTCAGTTTAGTTTCAGAAGGGAATACGCTGAATTTGCCCGAAATGTTCAACTCCGGGAGCCTCTCACGGCTGTGGAATCTGGCGCCACATAGATCATATTGCCTCATTAGCTACTGTTTAGACGCACTTGTTTGAATTTTGTATCCTTCTCGGCACTTAAAAGAACAGCGAGGATTTCGTGTTCAACGGTCTCCTACCGAAAATGCCGAGCGTTGACGGGCTGCGGCCACGTCCGTAAGATGAAGCGACCTGAAAGCGACACGTTTTCCTGCGCCACATCGTGGAATGATCGGCCAAACCATCTCGCACTACCGCATCACCGAGAAGCTCGGTGGCGGCGGCATGGGCGTAGTGTACAAGGCTGAAGACACGCGCCTTGATCGTTTTGTGGCTCTCAAGTTCTTGCCCGACGACGTGGCCAAAGATCCGCAGGCCTTGAGCCGCTTTCGGCGAGAAGCAAAGGCTGCATCGGTGCTGAACCACCCTAATATCTGCACGATTTATGACATCGGAGAGGAAAACGGGCAGGCATTCATTGCCATGGAGTTTCTGGATGGGCTGACGCTGAAGCATCGCATTGCCGGCCGTCCACTGGAAACGGAACTGATTCTATCGCTCGCCATCGAAATTGCCGACGCGCTCGACGCCGCTCATTCGGCTGGCATTGTCCATCGCGACATCAAGCCTGCCAACATCTTCGTCACCAAGCGCGAGCACGCCAAGGTGTTGGACTTTGGCTTGGCTAAGGTCGCGAACACCGGCTCTTCCAAGCAGGTCGCATCAGCCAACACCATGACGGCCGACGAGCAGCATCTTACGAGCCCCGGCTCTACGATCGGCACCATCGCGTATATGTCGCCGGAGCAGGCGCGCGCCAAGGATCTGGATGCTCGCAGCGATCTGTTTTCTTTCGGCGCGGTGCTCTATGAGATGGCGACCGGCACGCTTCCATTTCGCGGCGGCAGCTCCGCCGAGATTTTCAAATCCATTCTGGATGCGGCACCCGCTTCGCCGTTGCGCCTCAATCCCGACTTGCCGGTCGAGTTGGAACGCATTATCAGCAAGGCGCTGGAGAAGGATCGTAATCTTCGTTATCAGAGCGCTGCGGATTTGCGGACTGATCTGACGCGCCTGAAGCGCGATTTCGATACCGGGCATTCTTCAGGGGCAAGTGCGCAGTTGTCCGTAAGCTCATCCTCAACACAGCCGGCCGCTTCGAGCAGCAGTTCGCTAAAATACGCCGCCGTCGGCGGCGTCGCAGCTCTGGCGGTTGTGGCGGCTGCGGGTTTTTACTTCGTGCGCGCGAAGTCCGATGCGAAGAAGATCACCTCCATCGCAGTGCTGCCCTTCGTGAATGCAACTTCGGATCCCGGCAATGAATACTTGAGCGATGGCCTCACTGAAAGTTTGATCGGTACGCTATCCCAACTGCCGGACCTCAAAGTCATGGCACGAAGCACGGTATTCAAATTCAAAGGCAAAGAGGATGACCCGCGGCAGATTGGCCAGACGCTTCAAGTGGGCGCAGTTCTCATGGGACGCATCACGCAGCATGGTGACGAACTCGGCATCGAAGCCGACCTGGTCAATACTGCCGATGGCAGCGAACTTTGGGGTTCTCACTACGCCCGCAAGGCGACTGATGTGTCGGAAGTTCAGGCTGACATCACCCGTGACATCTCCAGCAGCCTGCGTATTCACTTGAGCGGCACCGAACAGCAGCGTCTGAACCGCGCCTCGACCACGAATCCGGAAGCCTACCGTCTTTACCTCGAAGGCCGGCAGCTTTGGTACGGACGCACTCCTGATGGCATCAAGAAGAGCATCGACTTGTTTCAGCAGGCCATCGCCGCCGATCCCAACTACGCTCTTGCCTATTCGGGGCTGGCCGATACCTACAACATCGCCCCTAGCTACGGCGTTGGAATCACTTCGAAGCAAGGGGAAATGCTGGCTGACGAAGCGGCCCGCAAAGCTCTCGAACTCGATGACTCCCTGTCCGAGGCCCATGCCGCGCGCGGCTTCGCCCTCTCGAACCTGAGAAGGTGGAGCGAGGCGGAACCGGAATTTCACCGCGCCATTGCGTTGAACCCCAACAACGCCGCTGCCCGCTACTTTTACGCCTTCGGCTATCTCGCTCCGCAAAACCGCATGGACGAAGGTCTGGAGCAATACCGGACGGCGATATCGCTCGACCCTCTCTCCTCGATCATCAATACAAATTACGCTGTGATGTTGATGGAAGCCCTGCACTATCCTGAGGCGCTCGCCCAGTTCCAGAAGGTGCTCGCACGCGATCCCAACTTTCCTCCCGCCCACTACAAGCTGTCGCAGTTCTACGCTACTACCGGCCGCTTCGCCGACGCTGTGAACGAACTCAAGGGGGCTTTTCCAAAGCCCGTCCCGGTGAGTGGCGATGCGAAAGGCTATCTCCAACTCATATTGCGGTTGGAAGGCTCGGATCGCTCGACCGCCGCAGCCGTTGCATCGGCGCTCGCCGGAAACCGCGACCAAGCCTTCGAATATTTGGAGAAAGCTTATTCCGATGGAGACAACGAACTGCTGATCGGCATCCGCTATCCAGCGCTGGACCCGCTTCGATCCGATTCCCGCTTCGCTGATTTGATGCGCCGCCTCGGACTACCCGAGTAGCGGTTTCGGGCTCTGCTGGCGAGCCGACATTTATGCTGTTCAGCAGACGTCATTCCGTACCGAGGATCTCATGAAGATACGAGCCAGTTTTTGCTATCTCCTCGTCGTGTTGGCCATGCTCATAACCGGTTGCTTATGGGCGCAGACAACAGCTCGGCCAACGAAGGAAATCTCTTCGCAAGAGGCCATTGATCGCGACCTGCTCGAAGTCACTATTCCCCAGTTGGAGCAGTTATACCGCAGCCACAAATACACCGTTACAGAAGTCGTGCGCTGGTACATAGCGCGCATCGAGAAGTACAACGGGATCTACCGCGCCGTGCAAAACCTGGATGTGCCCGGAGCTCTCGCCACGGCTGCTCGCGAGGACGCCGAAGCAAAAGCCGCAGGCCGCGGTTTTGTGCGGGGTCCCATGTGGGGAGTTCCGATTGTTACGAAGGCAAATACCAGCATCAAGGGTCTCGTCACTACGGATGGATGGAAAGGCTATATCATCCCGGGCCATGAGCTGGTTGCACCAAAAGATGCGACCATCATCGCAAAGCTACGCGCGGCGGGAGTCGTCATCCTGGGGCAAACCAATATGCCGGATTTCGCAGCAAGCGACACCAATCGCAGCACGGCCTACGGACGTACCGGAAATGCATACGATGTGCGCTTCAGTCCCGGTGGTTCGTCTGGAGGCACGGTCACAGCCGTTACCTCAAACTTTGCATTACTGGGCAATGGGACAGATACTGGCAACTCGATCCGCATGCCGTCTGCCACCAGCTCTGTCGTAGGTGTGTTCCCAACGCGCGGTCTGGTGAGTATCGCTGGCATCGCGCCGCTTGACTGGTTGCTCGACAACACTGGGCCAATCGCCCGTGACGTGACCGATGCTGCCATAGCACTCGATGTCATGGCTGGAGAAGATCCGCTGGATCCTCGTACGATCGGTTCCGCGGCAAAGGCCCAGCCCGGCCCGTATGCGCGATATCTGAAATCTGATGCGCTCAAGGGGAAACGCTTCGGCGTGCCTGCCTTCATTCTTGAAGGAGCCGGCATTCCGTTTCAAGGCATTCCCGCGTCCGAGTCGGTGGCTGAGGTCGTAGAGGACACCGCTGCCGCTCGCCTCCCGCTCCGACCGGAGACGCGCGCCGCCTTTATGAAGGCTCTGGAAGGCCTGCGAGCGGCTGGCGCGACCGTCATCTTCGACGATTCAATCTTACCCGACAGTTTTGCCATGACCGTAGCTCGCGTCGGCACGTTTCCTTACGTCCGTGAGGGAACAGAAAAGTTTCTGGCTGAGTATGGCCCAGCACAATACCACTCGGTTGTCGAGTACCAGAAAGCTGTGGGATCTCCTCTGCCGTCGACGATCATCGGAGGCGTAGATGAGAACACCCGAAAGGATCGGCCGCCATTGACCCAATCTGTGTTCGAGACCGATCCGCAAGCCGAAGCCAACGTCATTGCTCCCCGGCAACGGGCACTCGACGCCTACAACGAAACGCTGGATCGGTTGCACCTTGATGGATTCGTCTACCCGGCAACACAGATGCCTCCGCCCGACGAGACCATGCCGCAAGACGGAAAGATCAGTGAAGGTCCACACAGCGACACAGGATGGGTCAATATGATCGGCGTTCCCGCAGTGGTCGTTCCCGGCGGGTTCTACCCCGATGGTCTCCCGTTCGGCTTGGAGCTGTCGGCCCGGCCCTGGAAAGATGGCGATTTACTCAGTTGGGCTTATGCGTATGAGCAGGCTACACGACACCGCCGGCCACCTGTACTCGTCGAAAAGGGATTGCTACCTAACGCACGATGACCGGCCTCTCGTGGATGTAACCTAACAAGTAGGGTCGAACGGGCAGACGAGGAGATTTGTTCCGCAGCCGGAAATAATATGCGGTCTAGAGGGAATCACTCCAATGATCTTGCGTCTCTTCATTCTAATCGCGGTTCTCGTCCCTCCATCTTTACTTGCGCAAATGCAAACGCAAACGATCAATGGCTGGCAGATGCAAGACGCAGCGAAGGTCGCAGCGGCTGCTCCGATTATTTCGACAGCCGCTTTTCAGTCTCAGGGTTGGTATGCCGCGACTGTACCGGGGACCGTGCTCACCACGCTGGTCAACGACGGGGTTTATCCGGAACCGCTGTACGGCGAGAACATGCGCGCCATTCCGGAGAGCCTGAACAAAACCAGCTATTGGTATCGCACAACCTTTATGGTGCCTGCGGCCTTCAAAGGCCGCCATACTTGGCTTCATTTCGGTGGCATCAACTACACCGCGGAGATCTGGGTCAATGGCCACGAAGCTGGGACCATGCGCGGCGCCTTCATACGGGGAGACTTCGACATTTCTGAATTTGTGAAACCCGGCCGCCGCGCCGTTCTGGCCGTGCTGGTTGCTCCACAGCCTCATCCCGGCGTTCCGCACGAACACACCGTCGCACAGGGCGTGGGCAAGAACGGTGGCGAGACCGCCATCGACGGCCCCACGTTTCTCTCCACCATCGGCTGGGATTGGCTGCCCGCGGTTCGCGATCGTGACACGGGCATCTGGCTTCCAGTCACGATGGGTTCAACTGGGTCCATTCTGGTCAAAGATCCATTCGTTACTGAGGATTTGTCCCTATCGCACGACAACGCCGACCTTCATATTTCCGCTACACTCGAGAACAAATCACCGAAGCCCGTTACCGGCACACTTACCGGCACCATTCAATTCCAGAACTCTAAAGAGCATGAGATTACCTTTCACGAATCGGTGACGGTTGCGGCGAACGGCACGGAGTCGGTCGCGCTGGACAGCAAATCCACACCAGAGCTGCATGTTTCTGATCCGAAGTTGTGGTGGCCCAACGGGTATGGTCCGCAGAACCTGTACACGCTCACGCTGCGCTTCGATGTGGGGAAAAAATCTTCCGATGGCGCGACCCGGCAGTTTGGTATTCGCAAGATCGAGTACCAGGTCGCCGACTCGGAGAACCTTACGCTTTCAGTTAATGGGGTTCGCGTGATGGCGCGCGGGGGCAATTGGGGTCTCGACGAAGGAATGAAGCGGATTACACGAGACAGGCTGGACGCTCAGTTTCACATGCACGCCCTAGCCAACTTGAACATCATTCGCAACTGGGTAGGGCAGAGCACCAGTCCCGACTTCTACGACATGGCGGACAAATACGGAATCCTGCTGTGGGATGAATTCTTTCAGCCTAACCCCAACGACGGTCCGGACCCGACCGACATTCCAACTTATCTCGCCAACGTCACCGACAAAGTGGTTCGCTACCGAAATCATCCGTCCATTGCAGTCTGGTGTGCGCGCAACGAGGGCTATCCGCCCAAGGAACTCGACGACACACTGAAGACGCTGATGAGTCGCCTTGATCCGACGCGGCTCTACCAATCGAACTCCGCCGACGGCCGTGGTGTTTCTTCGCATGGACCTTATTACTGGCGTTCGCCGCGCTTTTTCTACGCGTTTAACGAAAGCTTTAAGACCGAGACCGGCTCAGTTTCTATTCCTACGATCGAATCCATCCAAGGCATGATGCCGCAGAAAGATTGGGAGACGATCAACGACGACTGGGCCCAACACGACATGGCGGCTGGCGCGCAACGGGGCAACGAGTTTCCAACTTCGCTGGCGGAGCGCTATGGGCACATTCGCAATCTCGCCGACTTTGTCCAGAAAGGCCAACTGGCCACGTATGAGGCTTTCCGCGCCATGTATGAAGGGCGCAACGCCGAAATGTTCAAAACGACTACGGGCGTGATCACCTGGATGAGCCACCCGGCGCAGCCCAGCTTCGTTTGGCAGCTCTACCACTACGATCTCGAGCCCAACGCTGCTTTGTACGCGGTGAAGAAGGCCTCCGAGACCGTTCATGTGCAGTTTAATGAGGAAAACCGCGGCATCGAGGTGGTCAACAATCGTCCGGACGCGCTCAACGCGCTTCAAGTCAAAGTACTCATCTATCGTTTTGACGGCACGCTGGATTCACAGAAAACCTATCCAGTAGCACAGGTCCCCGGCAGCACAACCATCAAGGCCGCGCAGATCGTGGTGAACGCTCGCATCAGCCCGCTCTATTTCATCAAGCTCGACCTGACCGACGCGAACGGAAGCTTGCTCTCCAGCAATTTCTACTGGCAGCATGTCGCGCAGGATCAGTTCGACGGCCTAATGAATTTACCCGCTGTGACGCTCGACGCCGAAGCCGACGCTCGTACCCAAGGCGACAATACGGTGCTCACCCTAACCTTGCACAACAACACCAGCCACGTCGCTTTGCTCTCGCACCTGCAGCTTCATCAAAAGAAGAGCGGACGGCGCGTCCTGCCCGTCTTCTACTCTGACAACTACGTTTCACTCGTGCCCGGCGAATCCTCAACCGTCTCAATCGAAGCGGCGACGAAAGACTTGCAGGGAGACTTGCCACTCGTCGAAGTGGATGGGTACAACGTGGATGTGAAGCCGGTCGATGGCCCAGTCTCTATCGTTGCCAACATCAATGCGCAGCCTTCGCACTGGCCCGCGTCGAACATCGTTCCTGACAACAAGTAAGCCGATGCTCTCGCTTCATGGCCAAAAACAACATGTATTGAATCGCGCCGTGAGATCGACTTGAACGAGGATCGATCGCCTTCACCCCGCCGGATTCAGTGAAACGATCGGCACCGAATCTGCACCATCCATCAAGCCGGTATTTCCCGGTTGCTTCAGTCAAGGCAACAGTACAGGTTCGTGACGGCCTTGCCAGGCGCTGAATCCGTACGGCTGATTGAGAGAAAACTCTATGGCCGCAAACCCAAACGTCGCTCCCCAAGTCAAAACTGTTTTCGAGAAGGAAATCATACGGCTATGTGAGCCGACGCCGGTAACCTTGAAACAGCGGGTCCGGAATCTTCTAGTCAAGATGTTCAAGGGATACGAATTTCTTGGCTGGACACCCGATTAGTTTTCAAGATGTACTTTCGCTCTGAGAGTAAAGCGCCCATGCGGTTGCCAAATCCTGGACGATGTGGCCAAGGGATTTATACACGGTGATCTCGTCCGCCGAGCGGCGGCCCTCGACTTCTCCCGCCAACACTTGACCGATCTCGGCCACAATGTGTTCATCACCAACTAAGCCAGCAGCCATAGCTCGGAGAAATTCTGCGCCTTGATTTAGAACGCCTTCTCGACTGTCGACAATGAAGCGCGAGCGGACGACCAGGTCATTGTCAACTTCCGCAGGCCCGGCGTAGCTCGAGCCGACTAAATTCAAGTGTGTCCCCGGCCGCACCCATTCGCCCTTTAGGATCGGCTCGCCGGCGGACGTGACGGTACAAACAATGTCGGCTTCGACGACGGCTTCTTTTACGTTTCGGGCCGCAGTCACTGGCAAGCCAAGTTCCGTGTGCATGCGCTCCGCGAAAACTCGCGCGCGTTCGGGCGAACGACCCCATACGACGATGGAATCAAGATTGCGAACCTTACCGATTGCGCGTGCGTGGGTCGCGGCCTGTTCGCCATAGCCGAGAAGCGCTAGTCGACCTGCATCTCTGCGGGCCAACGCGTCGGTGGCAACAGCACTGGCCGCGGCCGTGCGGATCGCTGTGATTTCTCCCGCATGGAGCACGCAAACCGGAGCGCCGGATTCCGGATCGAACAGGATGACGAGGCCTTGATGGGACTGTATTCCGCGAGAGAAGTTTTCGGGGAAGACGCTGATCAGCTTCGCTCCGAACGGGGCATGCGCGCCCATCGCACCGGGCATGACGCCGAAAAGTCGGCCTTCGGACAGCGGGATAATCGAACGCAACAGTTGCTTGGTTTCGCCTCGTGAGAAGGCAATCATCGCATCGCGCACGATAGGGATGCACAAATCATAGGTGAGACGTTTGGCAACCTCTTCGCGGTCTATGAATCGCATGCGCTAGTCCAGGTCGTGAGCGCTCCATAAATTGAGCGTGCTCTGTTGGAATTTCAGCTTCCAATGGCCAGCCTGCTTCACCCAGGTATCGCTTAAGTGTTGGTATTTCTCTAATTGGCTTCCAGGAAACACCGCCTTGTAAGTTACGACAGCGCAGCCTTCATCGAGTTGCACGACATCGAACTCGTAAAAAATGGGGGAAGGCTCGGGGTGTTCGGAGGGATGAATATCACGCACGAATTCTTTTTTGCCAGTGCTGTTTCCGTTAGTCTCGACGGATAGGAAATCGTCAGCCACCACGTTCCTGACATATTCCGCATCGCCACGCTCCAGTGCGTCCTGAAACGCTCTTTGGGTGCGGATCAATTCCTGCTGAAACGCGGACGGGCTCGATTGCTGCGGTGCGTCGCTATTAATGTTTCCGGCGTGCGCCGGCATAAGCGGCATTAGAGCCAGGCAGAACACACACAGACCAGTCCGTCGAATCTTCATCGAAGGCTCCTTTTCTTCTGCGGTCTTGCGCAGTCATTATCTCGCACTTCAGGCCTATTGAAACGAATGAATAAAGGATATTATCTAAGGGCGACAACCCAGCCTGGGCGGAGTCGATGGTGCCGTACTGCCTCCTATCCCGGCACTGCGACGGTTCTTTGTTTGAAAGGGATTCGAACCATGAAGGCTCCGGGCTTTGTTTTTTCCTCTTTACTGCTGGCTGCTCATCTCCTGTATGCGGCTGCACTCTTCGCAGCAACCGAACCATTTCCGGTACTGCCTCTGGCCGATGGATGGGCTCTTCAGTCCTCGGGCAAAGTTGCGGAGACGGGCGACGTGATTTCGACACCGTCCTACGCGCCGAAAGGGTGGTACACCGTTACCGTGCCAACCACCGTGGTGGCCGCATTGGTAAAGCAGAAAGTCTATCCTGACCCCGCCTTTGGCATGAACCTGCGGCAATTTCCCGGAATGACGTATCCCGTGGGGGCAAACTTTTCGAACCTGCCGATGCAGCAGGATAGCCCGTTCGCCGTGGCGTGGTGGTATCGCAAAGCATTCAGGCTTTCCCCCGGCGCGGGCAAAACAATCTGGTTGGACTTCAACGGTATTAACTACCGCGCGAACATCTGGGTCAACGGGAAGCAGATTGCCAATCTTCAGCAAGTCGTGGGCGCGTGGCGAACCTATGAGTTCGACATCACCGCCGTTGCGCGTCCTGGGGAGAACGTTGTGGCTGTTGAAGTGTGGGCTCCCGAAAAAGACGATCTGGCGATCACCTTTGTCGACTGGAATCCCGCTCCCCCAGACAAGAACATGGGGCTCTGGCGGGATGTGAACGTCAGGACGAGCGGTCCGGTCGCCCTGCGCTACCCAGCGGTTCTGTCACATATTAATTCTCCCGCAAACGACAGCGCTCAAATCACCGTCACTGCACAGGTCAAGAATTCGTCCAATCATGCCGTGAAGGGCAAGCTCAACGGGACAATTGAGAAGACGCAGTTCGAGCAGGAAGTAGAACTATTGCCGAACGAAGTGAAGGATGTAACTTTCGCGCCTGACAAGTTTTCGCAGCTTGCGTTTTCTCAACCGCGGCTCTGGTGGCCGGGGCAGATGGGCAGTCCGGAGTTGTATCCGTTGCACTTGGAGTTCGAGATTGACGGACAAGTGTCCGATGTATCTGATTCGCACTTTGGGATTCGAGAAGTCACTTCGCAGCTCAACGACAACGGCAATCGCGTCTTCAGCATAAACGGTAAGAAGATTTTGATTCGCGGCGGCGGCTACTCTTCGGACATGATGCTGCGATACGATCCCGACAACATTGACGACCAATTCAGATACGTGCAGGACATGGGGCTCAACACGGTTCGGCTGGAAGGCAAACTCGAACCTGATGATTTTTTCGAGAAGGCTGACCGCAAGGGTGTGCTGGTGATGGCGGGTTGGTGCTGTTGCGATCACTGGGAGCACTGGTCGGAGTGGTCGGACGCGGATTACCAGATCGCGAAGGAATCGCTGGTGTCGCAGATGTACCGTCTGCGCAGCCATCCGAGCCTGATCATGTGGCTGAACGGCAGCGATAATCCGCCGCCGCCGGATGTTGAGCAGATGTATCTCGATGTCGAAAAGCAGGCGCTGTGGCCTAACCCAATCGTTTCCTCAGCTACCGCCAAGCCGGCCGGTGTTTCTGGAACTAGTGGAGTAAAGATGACTGGGCCATATGAGTACGTTGCACCCTCTTATTGGCTTACTGATTCCCTCAATCATCCTTCTCCCACCGAGTGCAACGAAGGTGGCTGCGGGGGTGCTTACGGGTTCAACACCGAGACCAGTCCCGGACCAGCCGTTCCGCCCATCGAGAGTCTGGAACGATTCTTGCCGAAAGAGCACCTTTGGCCAATCGATGACTACTGGAATTACCATGCCGGCGGCGGAGCCTTTAAAGACATCCACGTGTTCACCGATGCGCTGAATGCACGCTATGGCAAGGCCGACAATGTTGAGGACTATGCCCTGAAATCCCAGTTGATGGCCTACGAGGGAATCCGCGCCATGTACGAAGCCTACAGCCGGAACAAGTACACGTCCACGGGAGTGATTCAATGGATGCTGAACAACGCCTGGCCTTCGTTGATCTGGCATCTCTACGACTATTACCTTCGCCCCGGAGGCGGATATTTTGGTGCGAAGGCGGGCATGCAGCCACTCGATCCTATTTATGGCTACGACGATCGCTCGATTTGGCTGGTCAGCAGCGAGTACCGGGACGCGAACAATCTTAAAATCACGGCCAAGGTTTACAACCTAGACATGAGTGAGAAATTCTCCCAGGAAGAAACGATCAACGCATCTGCGGACAGCACCAATAAGATTTTCGCCCTTCCCGACATTCAGGGCCTGAGCCCAACCTATTTCCTGCGTCTGACGGTTCAGGATTCGCCCGGAAAAATCGTGGGATCAAATTTCTATTGGCTATCCACGTCTCCGGAGACACTGGATTGGGAAAAATCGAACTGGTATACGACTCCTACGGCGACTTACGCCGATTTCACAGCCCTCAAGCAATTGCCCAAAGTGAAGCTGAACGTCTCTACCAGCAGCGCGCGAAAAGGTGATGAAGAAGTCACACGCGTCGCAATCGAGAATCCGGGCAAGAATCTGGCCTTCTTTGTACGCCTGAAGGTCGATAAGGGCAGGGGTGGTGAAGAGATTCTCCCGGTGTTGTGGCAGGACAACTATTTCTCACTGATGCCAGGCGAGAAGCGCGAGATTACCGCAAGGTATCGCGTCCAGGACCTCGGCAGTAAGAATCCCGCAATCGAAGTGAGCGGCTGGAACGTCGAGTAGGCATTCTTGTCGCGTCGGGTGGAGTCAGATTCCTGGCCGCCTGTGGGTTCGACGAAACCTGTCTGATCAACTCAATTTCATCCCAGTCGTGGCCATCCCAGAAACCAACACAGAGAGGTCTGCCTGCGGATCGCTGTTGCATCGCGCATTTGATCGACCAGCCTCACGCTCGAAAGTCACGCGAAACTTTAGCGTTGAATTACCTACGTAATTACCGACGTAATTATGGTGTGTGATAGACATCAATGTGGGTCGCCGGTCGGCAAGCCGTTTTAATGGTGAGATTTGCCTTCCAGAGTGGCGGTTGCCCAGGGCCCCGGCGTTCCGGTTTGAGGAGAGCGATGTCAAAGAAAATCCTTGTAGTTGACGACTCCAAGACCGCCTTGATGATGGAGCGCGAGATCGTCGAACGGCGGACGACCTATCAGTGTGTAACAGCGAGCGACGGCCAGGAGGCGGTCGAGAAGGCGCTACAAGAGCACCCTGATTTGGTTTTGATGGATGTGGTGATGCCGCGCATGAATGGGTTTGAGGCCTGCAAGAGGATGCGTCAACAACCGGGCACGCGCGAGATCCCCATTGTTCTGGTCACTACTCGCGGCGAAGAATCGTATATGGAGGCCGGCTTTCAAAGCGGATGCAATGACTACATCACGAAACCCGTGGATAGCGCCGAACTTGTGGCTTTGTTGCAGAGCTACCTGGGCGAGTAGGGAACTGATGACGATTTAGGTTTTCTGCATTTCATCGAATCAGCGCATCAAGGATCTTCATGAACGGTGACAAAAACAGTGCATCTGCGAACAAGTCCACGGGAGCCGTGATGAACGACCTACGGTTGGAAGCGGCGCGCAAGAGGCTGAGCGAGAGCAGGAGTCAAGAGGATGCAATCGAGGGTCTGCGCGAGATTGTGGCCAACTTTCTTGGCTCGGAGGAGATTGGTCTGTTCAAAGTGGAACGTAGAACCGCGACCTTCCAGGTTTATTGGTCCTTCGGAATCGACGTGGAGAATTACGATCTCGTGCGAGCCCTGGGCGAGGCCGGTCTTCAACGCGTCATGCGCGGTGAATGTCACGTCGTGCGCCCGGATCGCGACTACTCGGGCGCAATGGTAAAGGTCCAGGCCTACATTCCGATCCGCTTCGCAAACCAGACGGTCGCGATTCTTGCGATATTGCGCTTGCTTCCGCAAAAGGTCGCTTTCGACAAGTCGGACATGGAACTGTTCAAGCTTCTCTCCGACGAAGCCGCGAAACCCTTGTTTGGATCGGGTGTCCATTCGACGCCAGTGGTTGACGGACCAGGAATGAGAACATGACAGAGGCCAAATTCAATCCGGCGGTCCTGCCCGCGGAGGCCATGAAGAATTTCGAGCGCGCGGATTCCGAAAAGACCAGGCACTTCCTCTATCCAGGACAGGTGTTTGTAACCCGCGATCCCATCACTATCTCCACCATACTCGGATCGTGTGCCGCGATCTGTCTCTGGGACAGGCACAAGAAGGCCGGCGGGATGAACCATTATCTCTTGCCTGAAGGACAGGGCGCGGGGCCGAACCGGCTGCGTTACGGAAATGTCGCTAATGCTGAACTTCTGAAACAAGTCCTGGCGCTGGGATGCGAAGTTCGAAATCTGCAGGCCAAGGTTTTCGGGGGGTCCTGCGCTTTCGGCAATGACCCTTTGCAGTCGCTGGGAACAAGGAATGTTCAGCTGGCGGAGAGTTTCCTTCGCTCCGCTGGCATCCCCGTGGTTGAAAAAGAGGTCTCAGGAAAACACGGTCGGAGATTGGTATTTCAAATCTCCGATGGTTCGACCACAATCAAGAATTTCGACCAGGTGTAAAAGAAAACTCCGCGCGAGTCGGCGCGACCAGAGGAGAACCGTGGATTTAGCGGATTTTGACCGTGAAGCAGTTCTCGCCTCGTTCCTCGTCGAGTCGGAAGAAGGCTTGGACTCGATGGAACAGGCGTTAGTTCAGATGGAATCAAGTCCCTCTGATCTGGAACTCCTTCACAGTATTTTCCGCGTAGCCCATACCCTCAAGGGAAACGCAACCTCGTTGGAGCTCAGTGCACTCGCAGGCTTCGCCCACGTGGTAGAGGACCTGCTGGACGTTTTTCGCGAGCAGCAGGTCCTCCCCGGAGCAGACTTGATTTCGTTGCTGCTAAAAGCCGTGGATGAACTTCGTGCCATGGTCTCAACTTCGGCGGCCGGGCCTCGAGAGCTTACGACAGGTCAACAGGCACTCAGAAAAGAAATCGCGCGGGAAGTAGAAAAGCGAGCGAACAGAATTGTGACCGCCAGCGAGGCCCCGGGAGAGTCCAGTTCAGTAGCAAAGGTTGAGATGCTTCCCGGCACCGCTCACCGCACACTGCGCGCCGATGTCGACAAACTCGATCACATGTTGAACCTGACAGGGGAGATTGTGATTGCGCAAGGCCGTCTGCGTCAGATGATCGAGAAGCTCGACGCCGAGCAAGGGCGTGCCATGTTGGAGATGCATCGCGAGGCCGAGCGGCTGTACATGGATCTTCAAAGTGAAGTGATGAGTATCCGCATGGTGCCAGTGGGTCCGCTATTTCGCCAATTCGTCCGTCCCGTGAGGGACCTTGCGAAGAGCCATGGAAAAATGGCCCGTCTGGAAGTGGTCGGAGGTGACGTCGAGGTTGATACCACGGTGCTCGAGCAATTGAAAGATCCGCTCTTGCACTTGTTACGCAATGCGGTCGATCACGGATTTGAGAAGCCGGCTTTGCGCGAAAGCCGAGGGAAGAACACTTGCGGGCTGATCCGCCTGACGGCGGCACATAGTGGCGGAAACATCGTCGTGAAACTAGAGGACGACGGAGCAGGTTTCGACCGCGCCCGCATTCTCGAAAAAGCAAAACGCCTCGGGCTCGTATCCGCTAAAGACGAGGTTCGCGACGAGGACCTTTACCGTCTGGTATTTCAGGCGGGATTTTCAACTGCTGAATCCGTCACCGATATTTCCGGTCGCGGAGTCGGCCTCGATGTCGTTCGACGCAACATCGACAATTTGCGAGGTACAGTGGAAATATCAAGCGCGGCTGGCAAAGGCAGCACTATTACCATTCGCTTGCCGCTGACCTTAGCCATTATTGAGGGTTTCTCCGTCAAGGTGGGCGCCGAGACTTTTATCGTTCCTCTGGAACATGTGACGGAGTGTACGGAACTGCCGGAGGGACAGCGCAGCGCAGATGCGAGCGGGATTCTTAGCCTTCGCGGAAACGCCCTTCCCTATGTGCGACTGCGGCGCATCTTCAGTCTTTCGGGCGTGGCCCCTAAGAGAGAGAACATCGTTGTTGTCAAGGTCAACGAGTTCCACGCCGGAATCGCAGTGGACGAGTTGCTGGGTGGCATGCAGACGGTCGTGAAACCGCTAGGCAGAGCGTTTCGAGGAGTTCCAGGTATTGCTGGTTCAACCGTTCTTGGTGATGGACGCGTTGGGTTGATCATCGACGTACCGAGCCTTCTGCGTGGAGTGATGCAATCGACTTTGCAGGCGCAAGCTTAGACAAAAAGGGCAGCTATTTAGAGAGGTGAAGGACAATGAAGACTTGGCAAGATCAGAAAATAGGTACGCGACTGGGCGTTGTCTTTGGGGCAATCCTGCTATGCGTGATTGCGGCTGGTGGATTTGGGCTGACCTGGCTCGGTCGCCTGAACTCCAAGATGTCAGCCTCGATCCAGCAGCGTTACAACACGGTTGAACTGACACGCGAGACGATTGAGCACTCAATCACCAACGCCCGCATCACTTTTCAATTGTTCGAGACTACCGACCCCGAACAAGAGAAGACTTTGAACGTGCAAAATGATGCGATCAGTCAAGAAATCAGCGTGCAGGTCGCGGAAATCGAAAAAAGTCTCAGCTCAACCCAGGAGCGAGACTTGTTTGAGGTGGTCACTCAGGACCGGGACGCCTACAAACTGGCCCGGCAAAAAGCCAAGAAGCTGTTAATGGACAAGAAACGTGATCAGGCCATGGCAGCGTTGAGCGGAGAGGTGATTCCAGCGCTCGATAAGTATCGTGCTACCTGGGAAAAGTTCATTGACCTTCAGAGGGCTGCCATGCAGCAAAGTATGAAGGATGGCCAGGACGCCTACGCCATGGGGCGCAGGATTGCATTGCTCCTGCTGGCTGTCATTCTCATCATGGCCACGTTCGCGGCAATCAGCGTCACGAAGAGCATCACCACCCCAATCGAACAGGCTGTCGAGCACGCGGAGCGAATCGCCGCCGGCGATTTAACACGGGAGATCAGTGTCACGAACCGTTCCGAGACGGGTAAATTACAGCAGGCCATGCGCGAGATGAGCAGTAAGCTTTCCGGCATCATCCGCGACGTTCGCGAAGGATCCGCAGCGGTTGCTTCCGCAGCTCAGCAGGTTTCAGCCTCCTCGCAGAGTCTTTCGCAGGGAACCAGCGAACAAGCTGCTTCGGTCGAGGAAATGAGCTCCAGCCTGGAACAAATGAACGCTTCCATCACCCAAAACGCCGACAATAGCCGGCAAGTGGAGCAGGCCGCGGCCAAGGGAGCCACGGCGGCGGAAGAGAGCGGCGACGCGGTCAAAGAAACTGTCGAAGCCATGAAGCAAATCGCCGCGAAGACTTCGGTGATCGAAGAGATCGCGTACCAGACCAATCTGCTCGCACTCAACGCGGCGATCGAAGCGGCTCGTGCCGGAGATCAAGGTCGAGGTTTTGCGGTGGTCGCCGTCGAGGTTCGAAAGTTGGCGGAGCGGAGCCAGTTAGCTGCGCAGGAAATCGGCGGGCTGGCCGGAAAGAGCGTCAGCGTTGCCGAACGATCTGGGCAATTGCTGTCTGATCTGGTGCCGTCCATTAAGAAGACTGCTGAGTTGGTGCAGGACGTTGCTGCAGCATCCACCGAACAGTCAGGCGGGGTGACCCAAATCAACAAGGCCATGTCCCAAGTCGACACGGTTACGCAGCGCAACGCATCGTCTGCAGAAGAGCTTTCAAGCACTGCGGAAGAATTGGCTGCGCAGTCTGAACAACTGCAGCAGTTAATGACATTTTTCCGTGTGGCGGGAGAACAACCTGCCCAACGCAGCAGTGGCGACAAACAGCGCGTGGTTATGCCCCTGAATCCGCCGTTCAGGAGCGATTTCGCGCAGCGTAGCCGGAATCAATCGGCGAGCGGCAAGGCAGCGGAAGAAGCGAACTTCGCTTCGTTCTAAGAAAGTGGATAAGCGCATTCGACGAAGAAAACGGCATAGATGCGAGGAGTGAAAACTATGGGAGCGTCGAAACAGGGAAATAATCAACTCCCCCAGAGCCCGGTGCAATACCTCACCTTCTTAACCGCGGGTGAGGAATATGCGATCAGTATTGTGAAAATCAGCGAGATTGTTGAGTACGAGGCTGTCACCACCGTGCCCAACACACCAGTCTGGATCCGCGGTGTTACAAACCTGCGAGGCAAAGTTGTCCCGGTGGTCGATCTCGCAGTGAAGTTCGGGCTGCCATCCAGCCGCGTCACGAAGTTCTCTTGCATCATCATCACCGAAGTGATGTTCCAGGGCGAAAAGCTGACCATGGGGGTTCTGGCCGACTCGGTGAGCCAGGTTATCGATCTCTCCGCCGACGAAATCGAAGAGACTCCGCCGTTCGGCACTCGGGTCAAGACGGAATATCTGCTCGGCATGGGCGCGTTAGGAAAGAAGTTTTGCCTGATTCTCGATATCGACAAGGTCCTGTCTGCCGACGAATTGCTGGCGGTGACCGAGTCGGTTGCGAATGAAGCACGCCCAGACGAACCCATCGTTGATGTACCGGCCAAAGAAGCCCACTTCGAGACGGGGGCGTAGCTTTGCCAGCTGGAGCCGCTCCAGGCAAGGATTCAGACAGCTTGATTCAAGGCGATTCCTACCTTGAGCAACCACCTCATCTTTCAGTCAGCTCCGCGTTATTCCAAAAGTTCCAGAAATTGATTTACTCCGAGACTGGCATCTGGCTAGGGAGTTCAAAAACGGCCTTGCTGTGTGGACGGCTTTTTCGGCGGCTCCGCACGCTGGAGATCACCTCACTGCAGAATTACTACGAATTGGTTTCACAGCCGGAGCAGCATCAGGAACGCGCGCGGATGATTGATGCCATTACCACGAATGAAACCCGCTTCTTCAGGGAACCCAGGCAGTTCGAGTTCCTGGTGCAGAAAGTGTTTCCTCGTTGGCACGTGGACGCTGAACGCGGGTTGCGCCCTAAGCGAGTCAATATCTGGAGCGCCGGATGTTCTTCGGGAGAAGAGCCATACACAGTGGCCATGCTGCTCGCCAAGCATCTGCCTGCGGATCAGGGCTGGGACGCACAGATTCTAGCCACCGACATTTCGAACCGAGTGCTGGAAAAGGCTCGTAAGGGGGTTTATCCCATTGCAAGGGCAACCGAACTTCCTAAGGACTTGCTGCACGCGTTCATGTTGCGTGGAATAGCGGAGCGGCAAGGCGAGATGAAGGTGAAAGCTGAAATCCAGCAAATGGTCGAGGTTCGAAGGTTGAATTTGGATCAGGAATCGGATCGGGTCGAAGGACCATTCGACGCGATTTTTTGTCGCAATGTCCTGATCTATTTCGACGCGGCTTCGAAGCAAAGGGTAGTCACGAGCCTGGTCGGTCATCTCGTCGCGAACGGTATTCTGTTCGTAGGCCACGCTGAAAACCTGAACGCCGTGTCCCCCGAGTTACGCAGCATCGAGCCCACGATCTATACCAGAGCTGGAAACAAAGAGCACTTGTGAGAACCGCGAATCAAGCGACATATTCCGCAGCCTTAAGCGCCTCCGAACAGAAAGAGCGTGCCGCGTATGCATGGAGATGACTTGCACGTTTTGGTCGTAGATGACTCCGCAATGGTGCGCCAGGTTATGCAGGGTATCCTGAGCACCAACAGCCGAGTCAAGGTCAGCGTCGCGGCAGACCCCCTGATTGCATGGTCGAAGATGCAAAAGGAACCTCCTGACGTCGTTATTACCGACCTGGAAATGCCGCGAATGGACGGATTAACTTTCATCCGAAAAATTATGCAGGAAATGCCCACGCCGGTCGTGGTCTGCTCTGGTCTGGCTGCCCGCGGCACCGACCTTGCACTGCGAGCGCTTGAGGAAGGAGCGGTTGAAGTCATCACCAAGCCCAAGGTTGGCGTGCGGGACTTCCTGCACGAATCAGCTGTAACTCTTGTGGATGCGGTCTGGAGCGCATCTCAGGCACACGTCACGTCGCGGCCTGTTATGGCTGCGGTTCCGCGTCTGACTGCCGATGCGGTTCTACCGCGCAAAGCTAAGCCCCACACTGCAGGGGAATCGAATGGCGTGATTGCGGTTGGTGCCTCGACGGGCGGGACCGAGGCCCTGCGCGTTTTTCTGACTGCCATGCCGCCCGACTGCCCGCCGATCGTGATTGTGCAGCATATGCCGGAAGGATTTACCCGCGCTTTTGCAGAGCGATTGAACAAGGAGTGCACCATAGAAGTCGAGGAGGCTCGGGACGGCACCCATTTACAAATCGGGAAGGCGCTGATCGCCGCGGGCAACCGGCACATGGTCGTTAATCGGAGTGGCGAAGGTCTTTTCGTCCAGATCCTCGATGGGCCGCTGGTTTCGCGTCATCGTCCGAGTGTCGATGTACTCTTTCGTTCAGTAGCGGTTTCCGTCGGAGCAAAAGCGGTTGGAGTCATTATGACCGGCATGGGAGACGACGGCGCTCAGGGGCTCGGTGAGATGAATGAAGCAGGAGCGGCCACGATTGCGCAGGACGAAGCCAGCTGCATTGTATTTGGAATGCCGAAAGAAGCCATCGCTCGCGGTGCGGTGAACCTGGTTGTGCCGCTGGAGCGAATCGCAAGCACCGCCCTAAACGTACAGAATGCTTGGGCAGGACGGAAAGACGAGGTACAGAAACGATAGTGAAATTGACGAATCGCTCAAGGTCTCTCTGACAACTGCTCAGCGCGGCATCGGCTTACTGGCGCCATCCAAGGTGCTCTTCGCGTCCCTGGAAAATCTCATGCAGTAGATGAATGAAACGCTGCTTTAGTGTCAAGGGCTTTGCCTCAGCCGTTGCCGCTGTTTCGGTTTGTACTTTTGCCTCTGGTTCGCGGGCTGTAACTGTTCCTGTAGCCATGGATATGGCCTCCTTCTAAGTTAATTCTCATCAACCTGATCGCTAGTTACTTGCGACGAACTCTGCCAATCGTCTGCCGAGAGGAAGTCGTAAGAATGCTTAATTGAGCTTTTATTCTAAGAAGGTTCTAACCCTGCGGTAAGATCACTAACGGTATAGACCTTCGGGTTTATCCACTGGCTGAACCGTCATATTCTTCTTCAGTTCCTGAGCGTGCCACGACGGTCGGGAGTCGCCGTATGGTATATGAGGAGCGTCGTCGAGACGAAACGGAGTGCTCGTGATCCTATTGAAGAACGCGAATTCCGCCCGCGATGGCGAATCGGTCGTCAATCGGGCCTTCGCCAGTCCACCCGAACTGCCCCCTACAGGATTAGACCGGCGGGCTGCCATTAAGTCGCTCGGTTTCGCAGCGGCGGCACTGATGTTGCCGGCCGGCTTGTCAAACCACACGACTCTTACCGGGACGCTTCTACACGGCGCTAAAGGTAGGTCAAGTTCGCCAAGCCCGGTAAAGAATCCCGCATGGTACGGGTTCAACCTGCTCGAATATTTCTCCACCGATGCGGATTGGATGAAGTACTTCCCCTACAAGAACGACGGGATGTTTCTGGAAGATGACTTTCGCTGGATACGTGACTGGGGTTTCAACTGGGTTCGACTGCCGATGGACTACCGCTTTTGGACTGACTCCCAGGATTTGCTCAAGATTCGCGAGGACAAGGTCGTGCCCATTGATCGCGCCGTCCAACTGGGCGAGAAATACGGAGTCCATGTCAACCTCTGTCTGCACCGAGCGCCGGGATACTCCATTCTGGACACTTTAGATGAAGCCGCCACTGGCATCCATGTAACGAAAGAAAAAGGCAGTCTTTTTGCCGACCCCAAAATGCTGGACGCTTTCGTCCATCAGTGGACTTATTTCGCTGATCGCTACAAGGGGATCAGCAGCGAAAAGCTCAGCTTCAACTTGGTGAACGAGCCGATCGTGACCCCGACCGCCGCCGAAACGGAGGAACTTAAGAAAGCGAAGCCTGAGTCTCAGAATTCGCTGCGCGGGGAACTTGCGAAGCGTCACGAGGCGGACTACACGCGCGTCGCTCGTGCGGCCATCGAGGGAATATCAAAGCACGATCCGAAACGCCTCATCGTCACAGACGGATACAACGGAGGGACGGCGGTCATCCCCGAATTGTTCGAAACCGGAGTTCTGCAGAGTTGCCATACCTACCATCCCGTACAACTCACCCACTACCAATGTGAGTGGGCACGCGGCATTCTTACCGGCGCCGAACCGGTACCGACTTGGCCCCTGAAGAATAGTAGAGGTGTCGTTACTGTTGATCGGGCCGAGGTCGCTCGGACATTTCGACCGTGGGGCGACTTGGCCGCGCTCGGTGTTCCCATTCACTTTGGGGAGATGGGTTGTTATAAGCACACGCCGCCGGAAGTCGTTCTGGCCTGGTTTGACGACACTTTAAGCGTGCTTAACGACCTGCACACGGGCTGGGCGCTGTGGAACTTTCGGGGACCGTTTGGCATCCTCGATACCGAGCGTTCCGGCACCAAGTTCGAGGATTGGCACGGCCATCAGCTTGATCGAGCGCTCCTGAGCCTGCTTCAGAAACGAATCAAGTCGTAGAATCCTGCAAAGCCGCGCGAACAAGAGTAGGTGCACCACGCGCCACCGGAGCGAACCAGAAATGCGGAAACGCTTTGATTGTGCACCGTCTCTACTTGTGGCCTTCGGCGGCGCGGCAGGCCTGAACTTCGCTCTGGCTGACAGGAACGCTAATGGGCTTTCCATCCCGGGTTGCGCTGCCCCCACCCTTCACGACGGGGTCAAAGCAATCTTTCCAGAGGCCATTGTCCTTTTTCCATTGTCCTTGAATGAATCCCAGGTTCTTGCATTCGGCGATGATTTTCTGGCAAGCCGGATTCTGTTCAGCGCGAGCCTGCGCGGACTTGGAGGCCTGAGTTTGCTGGCTGGTAGCGCTGGTGCTGGGGTGCGCCGCGATTTGTGCTGAGACGCTGGCCCCAATCATAACTGACGCGAGAAACGCGCCTGATACTAGAATTCGACTGATTGTTCGCCAATGCATGAGACTTCCTCCGGTTAGAAAGTTTACACGAATCTCTCTGATTGGCCCCAAGACCTACGAGTGTACACCCATCTTCCCCGCCAGCAACAGGGTTCGTGTACTACCGATTATCGCTGCTTCCTATGTATCGTACGCGGTTACAACTGCGCCGATGTGCATAGGCCCCTGGTGTCGGTTTGTTCGGGCAATGGTTCGGCCCGGCAAGAGTTTCAGAATAAAGAACGCGCGCGCTGCGCCGGGACGCAGCGCGGTCCGTCACATCGTGGTCAGAAGCTGATCTTGAGGATGGCGCCACCGTTTCCCACGAACCATCCCGCGTGCGGATCCGCAAAAGCAACCGCCCAATAACCGCTTACTTCTTTGGGCAGTTTGAACCAAGTGTGACCTTCATCGGGAGTCCAGGCTCCTGATCCTGAGGTGAAGTTTGGCTCGGTCTCGGCGGTAATTACGATCGTTCGGTCGCCGTGATCATGTCGTTCGTGACCGCGACCCATGCCCTGTATGTAACTCAGGCAGAAAATGGCTCCGCTTACGGGAGGCTTGTTCGTCAACTGCCAGGTCATTCCGCTATCGTGCGACGCAGCCATATCCGCGCTTTTGTTTGAGGACAAATCGCCGCCCCCCACAACGCCATTCCGCGAATCGCGGAAGGCCACGCTGATCCCGCCCGCGCTGGCCGAACTGACCAGTGGCGTGTCATACGCGTTCCAGGTGTCGCCGCCATCTCGCGTGGCCAGGATCCGTGCGGTGGTTGCGCCGCCGGTGGCAATCCATGCGTTCCCTCGGCCCTGAGTTGTTATGCAGGTTCCGCTGGCCGCGAACGAGGCTTCGCCTGACAAGGCCGGCGGCATATTATTGGCTATGCTCTGCCAGGTTGTTCCATCGGTCGTGCGAATGTCGGGAAATACTCCGTTCACCGAGTCGCTGTGTGCAACGCCCCGGTTCGGTGTCCAGAAGGCGAAACAGTCGTAGAATGCGCTTTCCGTCTCGTTCTTGAATCCGATTTTCCAAGTCGTGCCGCCATCGACGGTTTTGTAGATACGAAAACTTCCAGTGTTGTTTCCGATGGACATTAAATACGCGACCTTGTCACTTACGCCCTGCACATCGCGGAATTGAAGTTTCTCTGCCCCGGGCACGACACCGGCTTTCCACGTATTCCCGGCGTCGGTCGTGACTACATAGGTGCCTCCGGTTCCTGCTGCCCAGACCACGCGGGAGTCCACCGGACTGACCGCGATGAGCAACTGCGTCGTGCCGCTCTTCTGCGGAGTGAGTTTCGGTTTATGAGACTTCCAATTTTGCGCAAAGCCAAGAGTTGCGGAAGCGGCAATCAGAAAAACAGTCAGCGAACGTTTCAGCATAGAGGTCCCTCCAGACGCGGGTTTCGCGGCGCGGAGCAAGTATAAGAGCCCTCGCAAAGGGGTGTCAAACCGGCCGATGCGTTCAGGATATTTCGCAGTTTGCGCCGACGAACGCGGACATCTACACGCGACCGGGCTACAATGCGTCCTTTTCGTTGCCGATATCCTCTTCCAGATGTAGGATTCAAAGCTTGTTTAACAATTGTCGGCCGGGTTCGTCCAGACGAGCTAAGCGTCTGGGGAACGAATTCCGCGGAACAACATTCGGCGTCGAAATCCAATGAGGGCCAACACTGTGATCGATCATAGTCAGAGGAATGCAAACCATATCTACACGCTGCGCACGATCATCATCCTGACGGTTCTAATCGCGGGGGTCGCCATCGGGCACGCCCAGGACGTTCCCTCCAATGCTCCTTATAAGAATGCGAAACTGCCGGTCGAACAACGTGTGCAAGATCTGCTAGGCCGCATGACCATCGAAGAGAAAGCCAGTATGTTGGCTGGAGCGAACTGGATGGAGAGCGTCGCGGTGCCGCGTCTGGGCATTCCGTCGATCAAGATGGCCGACGGGCCAATGGGCATCCGATCATGGGCTGGCCCGTCGAAGATCACCAAAACGGCCCCACACCCATTCAATAGCACCGCCTTTCCCGCCGGAATCGCGGTCGCCGCAACCTGGGATCCAGCGGTGGCGCAGAGTGTAGGTCAGGCGATTGGCCAGGAAGTCAGAGCGATTGGCCGCGACATGATTCTCGGCCCGACCGTTAACATCCAGCGTGTGCCACTGTGGGGAAGAAACTTCGAGGGCTATGGCGAGGATCCCTACCTCGCCGCGCAAATGGGCGTGGCTTACATCAAAGGCCTACAGGGCGAGGGCGTTATCGCGACGGTGAAGCACTTCGACGCTAACAATCAGGAATTCGAACGCCATCGTGTGGATGAGTCCATCGACGAGCGTACCTTGCAGGAGATTTATTTCCCCGCATTCAAAGCGGCTGTGCAAGAGGCTGGAGTTTGGTCGGTGATGTCTGCCTACCAAAAGGTAAATGGACTTTATTGCTCAGAGAATCCATTTCTGCTGAAAGACATTCTGCGAAAAGAGTGGGGCTTCAAGGGCTTTGTGGTTTCAGACTGGGGAAGCACCTACAGCACTCTCGGCCCGGTGAATGCCGGGATGGACCTCGAGATGCCGGGAGGAGAACCGGCCAAGGCATGGTTGATGACAGAAAACCCAAAGAAAGTTGGCAACGGTGGCGACTGGCTATCGCCAGAGAAGGTTCTGCCCGAAGTAGCCGCAGGCAGAATCACTGTGGCAACTCTTGACGACAATGTGGGCAGCATTTTGCGCACCATGTTTGTCAGCGGCGTTTTCGATCGCGCACCAACGGCACCGGGTGAAATCGATACTCCCGCACAGCGAGCGGTGGCACGCCATGGGGCGGAAGAGAGCATTGTGCTGCTTAAGAACGACGGCAATTTGCTTCCGCTCGACCCTGCAAAGATCAAGTCGCTTGCTGTCATTGGCCCCAGCGCAGCGGTTGCCAGAACCGGTGGTGGCGGCAGTTCCCTGGTGCATCCCAATTATTCAATCGCGCCTCTGGATGGAATCAAAGAACGTGCCGGCAGCGGTATGCAGATCAGCTATGCGCTCGGCACTTCGATGCCAGGCGAGGACCCCGCCAAAGATACTCCTGAAGCTCGCGAGGAATTGCGGAGGGAAGCTGTGGCCATTGCGGGGAAAGCTGACGCAGCAATCGTGTTGATCGGGAACTCGCCGGCTGTCGAATCAGAAGACTTCGATCGCACAACCTTAGATTTGCCTGCTGGCCAGGACGAACTAGTTCAGGCGATTGCTAAAGTCAACCACAATACGATTGTGGTCTTCAACGCTGGCGCTTCGGTCAACGTAAGCCGCTGGGTTGGCCAGGTTCCGTCGGTTCTGGATGCATGGTTTGGTGGCCAGGAGATCGGCCATGCAATCGCGGATGTTTTGTTCGGCGACGTCGATCCTTCTGGGAAACTTCCTTTTTCCTTTATCAACGACTTCAAAGAGTCTCCTGCCTACGGGAACTATCCGGGAGAAGATCTGCACGTGAAATATGCGGAGGGAATTTATGTCGGCTATCGCTATTTCGACAAGCACAGCATCACGCCTCAATTTCCTTTCGGATACGGCCTGTCCTATACCAGCTTTGGCTATAGCGATCTGAAAATTAAACCGGGCAAAGCCGCGAACGGTCAAACCTTCGAGGTGAGCTTGAAACTTCGCAACCAGGGAAAGCGCGCAGGCGCGGAAGTTGTGCAGTTGTATGTTCACGATGGACATTCGAGCGTGGACCGTCCAGTCAAAGAGCTGAAGGGGTTTCGTCGAGTCGAGTTGGCGCCCGGCAAGTCCACGACTGTCAGCTTCACGCTCGACAAGAGTTCAATGGCCTACTACAGCACGCAAAAGAAAGACTGGGTCGCAGAACCCGGCGCATTCGATGTGTTGGTAGGCTCATCCTCGGCAGACATCCGACTGAAGGGATCATTCGAACTGTTGCAGTAAGCGTTCGGGTGTCAACGCGGCTTTTCCGATGAGGGGCGAAAAATAATATCGAACCAGGGTATCCAAGTCTTGCCGCCGTCGATCGACGTCACCGCGACCTCGCGCACACCGCCGTTCACTGGCTTCCAGGTGCCGCGGACATATCTCGTTTTTCCGTCGGTTGTGCGATCCGTACCACTCAGAACCATTTCGCTACCGTGCAGTCCGCCTTCGATGACGAGCAGCACTCCTTGATTGGTGACCCAGGTCTGGTGCCATACCTTCCTGGACGCGTCGTAAATGGTGAAACTCTGACCGTGCTCGCCTTCTGTGCTCTGGTAGTCTTCCAGTAAGACGCAGCCGTCGAGTATGCGATCCACGCGGTTGTGCGCGACTTTCTTGTTCGGATTGTCGACGTCGAACGCATCCCAATTGCCAACCCAAAAGTCGAAGCTCCGATATTCGGGCGCCGTACACGAGTTTGTCTTCGCCGCAGCGGATTGAGGCTGAGCATGAACCACGGAGCCTGACAATCCCAGAATAAGTACAACCGCAAAAGCTAGGGTGGCATTCCATTTGGCGAGGACCGGATTCATAGCGAATTCTCTCCGCTTTTCATTTTAGATCGGAGGTATTGCGGAACTTGAAATATTAAGCCTCGGCGCAATCGTGAACCGGATTGTCTTGCGTTAACTATGTCGTTCTTCGGATTAGCCAATACGAGGGCGGAACATTCCCCCCCTCGCTGGTCGAGGCCATGACTATCAGACTGAAAGTCCAGCATTTTTTGCGTCGATTCTCACTTCGTTCCGGCAACCCCCAGCGCTTTGCGGCTGAAGAAGGGAAGCTGTTTCTTCATGCGTTCCGTGAGAATGAACTGCCGCGGATTGGGGTCAACTCTGGCTTTCGACGCAATGCCTGGATTGCCACTCCCATCGAACACGGGAACTGCCAGAAAACCGACAGTTTCGCCACTGCTGCTGTCGATCGCAGTGCCGGCGATTTCCCCCACGTCGTTGATGCCTTGCGCCAACGTTAAATACAGAGACGTGGGCTGAATGACAAGAGTATTCAAGTCGCTCAGTACATTGTTTTGCCAGAAGACCGCTCGTGAGGCCCCGCTGTTGGCGTTGAAAGACTGGCCAACTATTTGGCCTTTCTCGTTAACATCGAAGGCGATGTCATTCGTGTCGGTTCCGTAAGGAGGAATGGGTTTCATCCCGGACGCTTTTGTCCAGATGAAAGCCGTCGGACTGAGCGCGGCATTTTCATCGCCGGCGGTGTTTGCAAATCCAACGATTTGACCCTGATTATTGAGGGCGACAGGAGTATTCCATGCCTGGCCTCCGATATTGCCCAGATCGGTAGGAACGCCATTTTCCCAAAGCAGAGCATGCTCGGCGCTCGCGCCCCCAACCGCAACCGAGCACAAACCAGAGATCCCGACGACCTGGTCTTTGTCATTGATCGCCGTCGCGGCCGAATCAGGATCAGGTGCCAGCGGCGGAAGTTGCGTCATCTGATTCAGTCGCGGCCCCCAAATCACGGCCTTAAACTGGAGCACTTGTGTCCCTGCGCAGGTTGGGTCGTGAATGGTGTTCTCTGCCCATCCAACCACTCTTCCCTCGTTGTTCACGCCGGCTGCGTAACCATCATACCCGCCCAGCGTGGGGAGTTCAGACATCACGCCGTCCTGCCACGAGAAGCCGCGACAGACATAGCCATCAGGCCCAAAGAAAAAGGCGGAGCAGCTCCAGGCCTCGCCTAATGGATTCATTTGTGCGGTTTCGGCAATGCCTACAATTTCGCCCTTCGTGCTGTGATTTGGCCACGACACATTGCTGTTGGGTCCTCCAAGAGTGCCGAGGTCCATCGGGACTCCAACCCACAGTACGGCGTGCACGCTGGTATTCGATGTTAGGTTGGCGCCGCCTGAGATCCAGCCCCGGTCGTTGACGCCAACCGGTTCAGGAACTCCCCCGAGCGGAGAGCCCAGATTGAAAACGTAATACTTGGGCGGTTGTTTCTTCTGCTCGACCTGCGCTCGGAGTGGAAAGCCCGTTGCGAGGATCATGAATGCGATGGCTGCGGTGGTGTAGGTCCGAATCCTGAGTTGCATGTTGCCTCCATGGTGGGACTGGTTTGGTGGCTGTCGAAGTGGGATGCATCTGCGACCTTTCTGTTGCGGTTCGAGGCCGGCAGCGCAGCACACTCGAGACAATAGCGAAATGGATGCCCCCTCACCGGACGTTTACGGACACCGATGCCGCATGCCGGACGTTTTCGGACGTTGCTACACGATGGCGGCCGACGACTCGATAAGCCGGTCCGAAAACGTCCAACACGTACCGCAGGGTCGACTATGATTGTGGGAGCGGTCGCGAAGTAGCGGTCGTGATTCACCATGGGCTCGGAAAAGCTATGAATCTTGATTGGCGGGTGTGTTCTCGAGCAAGACTGTCGCGCGATGCGCGTTTCGACGGCAAGTTCTTCATTGGAGTGCGGGGCAGCCGGGTTTATTGCCGTCCAATCTGCCCTGCGCCAACGGCGAAGGAAAAGAATGTCCGTTATTTTCCGACGGCGGCTGCCGCGGCGGAAGCCGGTTATCATCCGTGCCTCCGTTGCCGGCCCGAATGTTCTCCGGGAACTCCGGCTTGGTTGGGAACCTCGAATACCGTCTCGCGGGCTCTACGCCTGATCGGAGAGAGTGCGTTAGAAGTCGGGGGCATGGAATCTCTGGCGGAGCGCCTCGGTGTCGGTTCGCGGCATCTTCGACGCCTGTTTATCCGGCATCTGGGCGCGACCCCGAGTGCCGTCGCTCAAACCCGGCGTTTACATTTCGCGAAGAAGTTGATCGACGAAACAAGTCTGCCCATGAGTCAACTGGCATTGGCTGCAGGTTTCGGTTGTGTCCGAAGATTCAACGCTGCGATCCGCAAGACCTACAAGCGAGCGCCGACTCAAATTCGGCGGCTGGCACGGCAGAAGTCAATTCCAGCGGAGAATCAATACATCTTTCATCTTCGTTTTCGTCCTCCCTATCACTGGCAGAGTATGTTGGCGTTTCTCGCAGCCCGCGCAACACCCGGTGTGGAAGCGGTGAAGTCCGGCAGCTATTTTCGTTCGATTTCCGTCGACGGTATGGCCGGCTATTTTGAAGTCTCGCTCGACGATGAGCATGACTCGCTTAAAGTGCGCATTCACTTCGGCGAACCACGCTCCCTTTTCTTTATTGTCGAGCGGATACGCGCCATGTTCGATTTGAATGCCGACTGGACGGACATCGCTTGTGTTTTGAAAAGCGATCCAGTGTTGGCAAGACTGGTTGAACTTGCTCCGGGGCTCCGGGTGCCGGGGTGCTGGAACGGCTTCGAACTGGCGACGCGTGCGATTCTTGGTCAACAAATCACGGTCCGAGGCGCGACCACGCTTGCTGGAAGGATCGTGAAAATGTTCGGGCGCGCCTGTCCCGCGACCGATGAACTTACCCATCTTTTTCCCACGCCAGAGGTGCTCGCAGCTGCCGATCTAAGCGGTATCGGCATGCCCCGGTCGCGGGGCGAGACCATTCGCGCTCTTGCTCGGGCTGTCTGCGAGAGGCACATCAATTTTGAAGGAGTCGTTGATTCTGAATCATTCCTTGAACGACTGATGGAGATTCCGGGTATCGGAAAATGGACTGCCCAGTATGTGGCCATGCGAGCGCTCGGCGAACCTGATGCTTTCCCAGTCGGCGATGCGGCCGTGCTGTCCGCCCTGAATTTGAGCATTCCTGCGGAGCTCGAGCGACGCGCTGAAGCTTGGCGCCCTTGGCGAGCCTACGCGACCATGTATCTTTGGAATATCACGGATCACAGCACAGTTCTTAGCAGACCACGAACGCGATCCAAGAATGTGACTCTTGTGGGCACCGGTTCCAATCGAATCCGCCAAGACCAACCATTTGCCAGTTCGTCAAGCAACGGATGAGGCTCAAGTTAGGTCTATCGCTCTCAATCGCGCACGCCTCTTACGCGCTTTGCTGTTGACCGACCAAAGAATTATCCACCATCGATCTCGATGAGGAACCTTTTGCCTCGCGCTCCCGTAATATAAGGGAAGTCAGATTACCACGATGGAACTGCGAATCGAAAACCTCTCGAAACGATATCCCAACGGCACGCAGGCGCTGCAGAATGTTTCGCTGAACATCCAACTCGGAATGTTCGGCCTGCTCGGGCCAAACGGGGCGGGGAAGTCCACACTCATGCGAACCTTGGCCACACTGCAGGAGGCCGATAGCGGCCGGGCCGTGATGGGGGACATTGATATCCTTCGCCAAAAAGACGCGGTGCGGCGCGTGCTGGGCTATCTGCCCCAGGAATTTGGTCTCTATCCGAAAGTCTCGGCAGAGGATTTGCTTTCCTACTTCGCCGTGCTCAAGGGGATTGCCAACGCGAAGGAGCGGCGGGAACTGGTGCAGTCCCTGTTGCAACAAACCAATCTTTACGAGCATCGCCGCAAAGCGCTGGGTAGCTTTTCCGGCGGCATGAAGCAGCGCTTCGGCATCGCGCAGGCGCTGCTCGCCAATCCGCGCTTGATCATTGTGGATGAGCCCACGGCTGGACTCGATCCCGAGGAGCGCGTGCGCTTCCACAATTTGCTCAGCATGATCGGACAAAACATTATTGTCATTCTGTCCACCCACATCGTTTCCGACGTCAGTGATCTTTGCAGCGCCATGGCCATCATTCATGAAGGGCGGGTTCGGGTTGCGGGCAATCCCTCGGAGTTGGTCGCGGAACTCGACGGCAAAGTATGGCGCAAATCGATCGCACACGACGAACTGGCCCGTTACCGGGATCGCTATCAACTAATTTCGATGCGACTGTTCGCTGGACAAACTCTGGTGCACGTGCTGAACGACCAACCACCGGAAGCCGGCTTCGAGCCCGCCGTAGCCGATCTGGAAGACTTCTATTTCGCGACCATCAAAGGTTTCATCTACCCGGCTCCGGCGACGGTGAACTGAACCATGGTCGCTCGCATCCTGGCATTTGAGTTTTCGCAGCGCTTGCGCCGCATCTCTACCTACGTATATTTCCTTGTATTTTTCGCGCTGGGATTTCTTTTCCTGCTTATGTCGGGAGGCGCATTCTCCGGCGCCTCCGTGGACTTCGGCACCGGCGGGAGAGTGCTAGTTACCTCACCCTTCGCCTTGAACCTCATCATCATGTACATCAGTTTCTTCGGAGTGGTCGTGAGCGCAGCCCTGGCCGGCCAAGCGATTTTCCAGGATGTAGAAAATAACACAACGGCATTTCTCTACACCGCGCCCATCACCAAGTTCGACTACCTGGGCGGACGCTTTCTGGGCGCGTTGGCTGTGCAGTTAGTGATTTTCACCAGCGTGGGACTGGGAGCGTGGGCTGGCACTCTCGTGCCGTGGCTCGATCCCGCGCGTGTAGGACCGCAGAGCGCGCTCGCTTATCTCCAACCCTATTTCGCGCTCGTCATCCCCAATCTGATCCTCACTTCCGCGATCTTCTTTGCACTAGCGGCGCTGGGAAGGAAAATGCTGCCTGTTTACGCGGGCAGTGTGTTGCTGCTAATTGGCTACTTTGTGGCCACACAGCTCTCGAACGACCTGACGACGAGCACACTGGCCGCGATGGTCGACCCATTTGGCGGCAATGCCGTGGGCCAACTCACGCAGTACTGGACGCCCTTCCAGCGCAACACGCAACTTATCCCGTTCACCGGAGTGTTGGTGTGGAACCGTTTGCTGTGGCTTGCTTTCGGTGCGGCCATTCTGACTGTTACCTACACTCGCTTTTCCTTCAGCTACTCGCGGGGCAAGGCAACGCGGCAGTCGCAGCCCGAGGCGACGACACCGTTCATTGCAACGGCGCGTGCTCTGCCTCTGACTCACCCCACATTCTCGACGGCCAACTCTCTGCACGAGCTGGTTTTTCTGACGCGCCTCCAGTTCACTGAGACGGTCAGAAGCGTCTTCTTCGCCGTGCTCGTGCTGGCTGGAGCTCTCCTGGCCATCCTTTCGGCCAACGGAATCAACAACCCGTTTTCCACTCCGGTATACCCGGTCACGTGGCGCGTGCTGGAACTGGGCGGAGGAGGTTTCACATTTTTCATCCTGGTGATCGTCACCTTTTTCTCTGGCGAACTGGTCTGGCGGGAGCGCGACGCGCAGCTCAATCAGATCATGGATGCGTTCCCCGTCCACGAATGGGTATTCTTCGGCAGCAAGCTGTTCGCGCTGATGCTGATCCAGGTGGTGCTCATTCTCATGGTGATGGTTTGTGGTTTGGTCGTCCAGCTTAGCCACGGCTACCACCACTTCGAGTTCGACCTCTACTTGACGGACCTGTTCGGTCACCGGCTGATAGCCTTTTGGATTTTGTGTGTAATCGCGTTCCTCGTACACACGATCGTCAATCACAAATACCTCGGCCACTTGATCATGGTCTTGTACTTCGTGGCCGCCATCGCCCTGCCCCAGATGAATTTTCAGAACTACCTCTACCTTCTGGGAGAATCTCCAGTGCCCGTTTATTCGGACATGAACGGTTACGGTCCGTATGGGGCGCCGCTTTTTTGGTTTCATCTCTATTGGGCAATCGGTGCTGTGCTGCTTGCCATCCCAATCAATCTGCTGTGGGTACGGGGCATGGAAACCGGTTGGCACAACCGCCTGCGGCTGGCGCGAGGCCGCTTGTCGAAGGCATCCACATATGGGCTTGTAGTGTTCGGAGTGCTCTTCGTCGCAGTAGGCGGCTACATTTACTACAATACGCACGTCCTGAACTCATATCTCACAACGTTCAAGATTCAGGAAGCGCGTGCGCAATACGAGATCAAATACAAACAGTACCAAACCCTTCCGCAACCGCGGGTGACGGATGTTCAGGTCGATGTTGATCTCTATCCCGAACGCAGGCTCGCTGTTTTCCGCGGAAAAGGATGGCTCGAGAACAAGACAGAAGCGCCCATCGATCGTATCGCGGTGACAATCTGGCCCGAGGACGTGGACGTGATTCCGCGGCCTCGCATCGACGTTCGAACTCTTAGTTTCGAAGGCGGCCAGACACCGATCATCGAAGACGCGGCGCTCGGTTTTTATCTTTATCGACTGTCGCAGCCTCTGCCGCCGCATGGCCGAATCGCCGTCGATTTTGCACTGGAATATCCCAATTACGGATTCGTCAACTCCAATCCCAACGGCGACATCGTACACAACGGAAGTTTTGTTAATGCCAGCTATCTGCCGTCCATCGGATATTTCCAGGACGTACAACTCGTCGACGACAGTGCCCGCCGCCGCCACGGTCTGCAGAAATCTATCGGGCTTCCGAAGCTCGAGGATGTGGCCGCCCGGCAGAACAACTACATATCCACTTGCTCCGATTGGGTGAATTTCGAAGGAACGGTCAGCACCAGCCCGGATCAGATCGCCATCCTTCCCGGTTATCTACAGAAGGAATGGGTGCAAGACGGCCGCCGCTACTTTCATTACAAAGCCGATGAACCCATTCTCGCCGGCATTTTTTCGGTGAATTCCGCCCGCTACGCCGTACGGCATGACCATTGGCACGACGTGAGCCTCGAAATTTACTATCATCCGACTCACGAGTTTGATCTCGACCGCATGATGGCAGGCATGAAATCCACACTCGATTATGCGACTGCCGCTTTCAGTCCCTTTCAGTTTCGGCAACTACGCATCATCGAGTTCCCGCGCTATGGCGACTTCGCCGAATCGTTTCCCAATACGATTCCGTTTTCCGAAGGCATCGGCTTCATTACGTATGTCGACCCCAGCAAGAAGGACGCGATCAACCTGCCTTTCTTCGTCACTGCGCATGAGGTCGGCCATCAGTGGTGGGCGCATCAGGTGGTGAGCGCCAACACGGAGGGTGCCACCGCCATTGTCGAAACTTTAGCCCAGTACACCGCGCTCATGGTCATGCAGCATACCTATGGCGCCGAGTCGATGAAGAAGTTTCTGCGCTACCAACTTGACGGCTACCTGCGCGGGCGCGCGCAGGAGCGCGACGAAGAGAAGCCGTTGATGCGGGTTGAACCGATGCAGGGATATATCCACTACAACAAAGGCGGAACGGTCATGTACGCGCTGCAGGACTACATCGGCGAAGACCGTGTGAACCAGGCGTTGGCCGCGATGGTGAAAGATTACGCTTTCAAAGGACCGCCGTATCCGACCTCTCTCGATCTGGTCAACTACCTGCGCAATGTCACGCCGCCGGAATTCCAGTATCTCTATGAAGACTGGTTTGAAACCATCACAGTTTTCGATAATCGCGCAGTTTCGGCCACTTATTCCGCTCTTCCGGAGGGCAAGTACTCGGTCCGCATTGCGGTGGAAGCCAAGAAATATCGATCGGACGGCAAAGGACAGGAGCACCTCATCCCGCTGCACGACCTGGTGGACATTGGCGTGCTCGACGCCGACGGGAACTATCTGTACCTGCAGAAACACAAAATCGAACAGGAGCGGCAGGAGTTCACGGTCACGGTCGACAAAGTACCGAGCCAGGCAGGCATCGACCCGCTCATCAAACTCATTGACCGTAACCCGGATGACAATCTGACAGAGGTGAAGAAGCAGTGAACGTTGGACGATCCTCACTTTTAACGCGTGTTCAACAATAAAACTTCATCGCGCCTTGAGAAGTGCGTGGCAGCAAGGTTCCGCATAGTCTTGATGAGATCTAGCTCGTTTTCGAGAGGTCCGTGCCTCGATTTTCCCGGCCGCTCCAGGTAACGATAGCGACCAGCGATGCAACAATCACGACCGTCCATGCCAGCACCGGCGGATAACTTCCTCCGTAGCGATGTTCGACTAGGTTGGCTTGAATTACCGCGTTGCGCGACGAGAGAAAATTGCCTAGCTGATAGGCGAATCCGGGAAATGTGGCGCGCACCGCCGGTGGGGAAAGCTCATTCAAATGAGCCGGAACCACGCCCCACGCGCCCTGCACCATAAATTGCATCAGGAAGCCTCCCAGCGCCAGCATGGGCACAGTGTGCGAATAAGCCCAGAGCGGAATCACTGGAATCGCAAGCATCGCGGCAATGACGATGGCTCGGCGGCGGCCGATTCGCTCCGACCAGGTGCCAAACAGAACCCCCCCCAACAATGCACCGATGTTGTAGACGATAGCAATCAGTCCGACGATTCGCGGAGAGAACTGGTGGTTCTTCTGCAGAAATGTTGGGTAAAGATCCTGAGTGCCGTGGCTGAAAGAATTGAACGCAAACATCAGGACGACCAGGAAAAGAAAATTGCCAAGGTGGGCGGAGATATCTTTTCCCAGATGGCTCTCCGCTTCTCGCGACACGCGTCCCTGCAGCCAGGCCGGCGATTCGTCGACTTTGGTGCGAATGTAAATCACCAGGAATGCCGGCAGCGCTCCGATCACGAACATGCCCCGCCATCCGACAAGCGGAAACAAAGTTCCATACACCAAGGCGGCCATCAGATAGCCAACGACGTAGCCTTCCTGCAACAGGCCGGAGAAGAATCCGCGTCCCTCCGCGGGCAACGATTCGAACGCCAAAGCCGCGCCGACTCCCCATTCGCCGCCCATCGCAATGCCGAAGAATGCGCGCATGATCAGAAAGAATTTCAACGAAGGAGCGAAGGCTGAGGCCAGCTCGAAGACGGAATACGCAATAATGTCGATCATCAGCGCAGGACGGCGGCCAAAACGGTCGGCGATCAGCCCGAACAAAAATGCGCCGATCGGTCGCATAGCAAGCGTGAGAAAAATCGCTTCCGTGATGGCCGAAACTTTGGTCTGAAACTGAACCGCCAGCGCGTTCACGCAAAAAATGAGGATGAAGAAATCAAAGGCGTCGAGTGACCAGCCTAGAAAGCAGGCGATGAATGTATTCCGCTGTACGGGAGTCAGCCTGCGAAAATGTCCGAAGAATTCCATTCGACAGAATGCGTCCGGCGAAAGTCACCCGGATGCTAACACAGTTGGCTCAGCAGCTATTGTTTCCCGAGGAAGCGGATGCGTGACGTGAAGGAGCGACGATTGTAACCGCTGAATGTCAAGAATTGGGGAGAGTTGACGTCGGCGTTGACTACGACTGGATTGGATGCACCGGTGATGTCGTCGAAGCCGCCGCGCAGCGCCCAATAGTAGCCAAAGAGGTGGAAACGTTTTTCCAACTGCAAATTCAGAGTGAAATAAGTCGGGAAGCGATAAGATCCCGGCGATCCGTACAGCAGTTGCTGATCGGTAAAGACGTTGAAGGGGAATCCATTGCGCGCCTCGGCGGAGTAGGCGAGATCCAGTTCGTGGATGATGGGAAGCCGGAAAAAAGGCAGGAAGCCCCAGGACAGGAAGCGGTTGGGTGCATCCCAAAGAACTGGGCCGGGAGCTTGCGGACTGCCGACCAAGGATGTTCCGGGAACAACGTGGCCGAGTACTGGGTTGTCCACGTTGAAATCGAGGACCTGGTTTGACGTGCTGCTGGATCGCGTGTACGAGCCCATGATCATATAGCGCTCGCGGAAACTGCGACGCAGAGTCAATTGGAACGCGTTGTAATGGTCGTCACGCGTGTTTTGCAGGATGAAGTTGCCGCCCGGCAAATTGTTAGGCGTGTTGTAGACAAAGTCGCGAGTGCCGCGGCGCTGCATGAATTCTGCCTTCACGAACACGGATGCTGGGAGTTTCTTTTCCACCGCGACGCTCCAATTCAAAAAATGCGGCGCCTCGAGGCTTTGGTGGTTGACAGTGAAGGTGGAGAGAACTGGAGTTGGAGTTGAAGTAACCGAGCCGCTGAGATTGGTAGGTTGCCCGGCCGAGTTGAAGAAGTAGTCTTGGCGTGAGCCGGCGTCAGGGCGCGCGATCAGGATGAGGTCGGTCGCGTCGTAAACTACGCCCACGCCAGCCGAGAGCTTGGTGTTGCCAGAGCTATCCAGGACGTAAGTGCCAGCCAGACGAGGGGACAACAATGGGCTACGCACAATTTCATCCCAATCGACACGCAAGCCGGGCTCGATGAGAAAGTGGTTCGTGATCAGCCATCGATCTTCCATGTAAGCGCCAGCTTCGAAATTGTATGTAGCGGAATAGTTGCCACCGGAAAAGATGGAATAGCGGGCACAAGGCGAGGGTACGATTGGCACTCCCGCGGCGTTGGTGGGACAAGCGCCGTTAGGCGTGGTCACGGTCTGGCCGGGCCAGAACGAAATCGGCTGGCGGAGGAATTGGGAATCGTAGTCGATGCGGTCGAGGTCGACGCCAACTTTGATGTCGTGGCGACCGTGGGCGTAGCGCGGGCGGAAGTATAGATTCGACAGGCCCTGCAAGCGGCGAGCGTGGGTTTGCGAGTTGAGGTAGTAATTGCCACCGGCAGTGTCCAGGGTCTCGTAGTAGGGCTGCGTGCCGGCCGGAGTCAGCGCAAGGTTGTATTGGTCGACGTTGAAACCGGTCTCCAGCAGTTCGCCGCCGCTGAAATAGTGCTGGTCCTTGACAGTGCCGACATATGCGAATTCGACGTCGGACGGCGTACTGGGAACGGGCTGAAGTGGCGAAAGGCCGGCGTGCTGGTCATCAAGGTAATTAAACAGGAAGCTGGTGGTGAGGATATTGCGAGAGGAGATATTCGCTTGGACTTTGGCCAGATTGCCGGCGCGCCAGAAGTGGTCCGCGTCAGCGTTAGATGGTAGTTGAGTGATGATGAAATTGTCGTACTCGCCCTCGAGCGCGTCGAAGAACCACACTCTGCGGGTGCGAATCGGACCCGAAAACGTGACGCGCGGCGTCCACTGGTCAAGCGCAATCCCGTTCTTGTTTTGTATCGAAGGAATGAAATTGGTGGCGATAATATGGAACCGATCGTTGCCAATACCGGTGTTCAGACTGAGGACTCCGCCCGACCCTTTGCCATATTCCGCGGGCTCGCGACTGGGCTCGACCTCAACGGAGCGAAAACCATCGGTACTCACGCGCACCAGCAAAAGCCCGTTCGCGGGTTGAGTCACGTTGAACCCATCGAGCAAAGTGACAGTTTGATAAGTTTGCGCGCCGGCAACGTGGGGCTGGCCGGAGGAATCCTGCACCACGCCGGGAATGAAATTCAACACATTGCGGTAGTCGTGGGTTGCGGGATAAGGAATATCAATGATGTCGATGCCGGAGATTTGTTCCTTGGAGGAAACCTGAGCCGGATCAATGGCGGATGGAGACTCGCTGACATTAACCACGGACCGGACTTCCTGGAGATGGGATAGAGTGACGTCAACAGCGGAGGTAATCTCTGGCCGCACCGAAGGCAGGCTCACGGCATAGAAGCCTTGCTTTTCCACTCGAAGCCGAAAGGCAGCGGCGGGCAGGCTGGTGAAGCTGCAGTGTCCGGCGAAGTCGGTTTCGCAACGCGTAGGCGAAGCGGTTTGCGAGGTAGCGGTCAGGAGCACCAACGCTGAACGTACCGCGACACCGTTTTCGTCGACGACGGTGATATCGAGCTTGTGAGCATCGGGCTGCGCGGGCTGAGTTTGAGCCAAGCCCGGGTAGGCGAGGCACATCAGTGCGACGCACCGAAGAGTCAGTTTCTGGATGGATGCGAAGCCACACACAGAGCTGCCTGATAAAGACGTAGATCCATCTTCTTCCGTTGCCTGCGCCGCGTCCCGACTCTTTCATCGACCGGAAGGTTGCCCGGTGAATATCGGCTAAGCGCTAGGGCTCGGTCGGAACCGGTGCCGGCGGAGTATCCGGCACCAGTCGCAGCCTCCTATTAATGCTCGGCCAGTATTGGCGCAGCAGGTGCCCGCCGAATTTCCAACCCAAGTCGGACCCGTAGCGTATAAACGTACTGCTCACTCCGCGGCTTCCTTCAGGATAATAGGTGTTGGCCAACCCTTCACCCGCGAGAGGGCCAAGCAGCCCGGAAAAGTTGACCGCTCGTTCTCCCCGGTCACTGCGCGTGACCGCCACTCGGACCGCGGCATACTTGAGAGACTCCCTGAAGGAGAGGTGTTTCCTCACGTAAAAGCGGGGATCCTCGTGCAGCACAGATGCGATCAAGAAAGTTCCAAACAAGTTGGCCGATGCCGAGCGTGCCATGTCAGCTCCGAAGCGCTTGGCATATCCTTCGCCGCCTTGGTGGTAGCCCGCAGGGTTATTGATGGCTTGGCCGAAGGCCGAGCCGACCAGCGCCGCGCCGATTGTCGCGAGTGACACGCTGTTGTTTGCCGCCAGCTTAAACTTCTGCCACTTGTCGAGCGGCCCCGTGTTCGTCGCAAGGTCAGGAAAGAATACCGACTTCCTCTGTAAAAAAGACATGCTGCTTTGCAGGGGATTCGTTGCCTGCGGCGTGGTTTGCATTGGCGCGCTGGCAGACGGCGCATCGGGAACTGAGCCAGACTGGTTCTGTTGTGCGACACCGACTGAACAGACAAAACACAAAATGATTGCGATCAGGATCAGATGTCGCATCGCAGGCTTCCGCGCGTGACCGACCACAATTCGTCGACTTGCAACCCGGGCCGGAATCTGGCACGTGTGGCGCGATGGCGCCCGCGTTTGCCTCGACGGCCCGTCCCTTCGTGATGCTCTCAAGACTCTCGCAAAAGACATTCCTGATGATTCCATAGCTGAGGCAGGCTGGCAACCTCACTGAGCGAATGCCTGGAGTTGAGGCGTCGAGCTTGCGCGACGTCGCTCTTGCGCTCCATCGCGGAGGGGTTGGCTAGTACGCCAAGTCGGATTTCGTAAACCTGGACGTCGGCGCTGGTAGATCTCCGTCTCATCATCATGGATACGGATATCCTCGCGCGAGCACTTTCTCCAACTCGGAATCGTATCCGTAGATGTCGTCGAAGAAATGAACCTGGTTATCTTCATAGACAACCGCGGTGCCATAGAGAATTAATACCGGTACGGGATTGGTGAGATTGACTTGCACATTGTCTTTGCCGGTCTCCATGGCGGCGCGGACGCGCTCCAGCGACCAGTCTGGCTTATCGCGTAAAACCCACGCAGCCAACTCCGCGGGCTTTTCCACGCGAATGCACCCATGGCTGAAATCCCGACGCGATTGCGAGAACAATTGCGGCGATGGAGTGCTGTGCAAATAGACATTGTATTCATTAGGGAACATCAGCTTTACGAGCCCGAGCGCATTCGTGGGGCCCGGTTTCTGCCGCACCAGCAGCTTCCCCGCGCTGAGTTGCTGCAGAATGTCATCGTTGATCGTGCCGGAAGTTACTACGCTGCCCTGCGGAGTGACCACCTCGAAACCTTTTTTTGCGATGTAGTCTCGATCCTTTCTGATTGCGGGCACAATTTCAGAACGCTGGATGCTTGGCGGCACATTCCAATAGGGACGGAATACGACGTACTTCATCTCCCTTTCGAAGACCGGAGTCTGGTGGCGATAAGCCTTGCCCACGATCACGTTCATTCGAAGTCCGATCGTGCCGTCCTGGTTGTAAGCTCGCAGGCGAAACTCGGGAATGTTGACCACGATCGGCGGCTGAGTGAATTGGAACGGTATCCAGCGCCAGCGCTCCAGCGTCAGACGCAACTGTTCCACGCGAAAGCTCAACGGCGTGTTTAATTGCTTCAGCGTCTGGGCACCCAGCCGTCCGTCCGGGGTCAGGCCATGTCGCGCCTGGAAATGTTTGACGGCATCGACCAGCGGGCCGTCATAAACATTTTCATTTCCGGATGCGGCACTCTCTGGCAGATCTCCCAGGAGACGCAACAAGCGCGTCAATCGTGGTGTTCCGTCATACACGCTCCCGGGTTCGACGGGCTTGACCGGAACCGGCAACTGTTCCCCGTCGTCCTGCCGCGACAAGTTTATATATCGTTGCAGCGCTTGCTGGGTGCGTTTGTAACCGGCGAACGGTGGTTCTACCTGATCCAGTTCGACGCGGATGTCCGCTCCATGGATCAGCTTGTCTCGCAAGAATGACGGCAGGTCATATTTTTTCGCAGAGACGTTGAGATTGAACTTAAAATGCTGCGGATTGACTCTGCCAATATGCAAGTCGGAAACGTAACGCATGACACAGACCGTTAGCGCGGCATCGAATCTTGCGCGGTCTTCGGACGAGGGCGATTGACGAAGCCGAGCCATGCGGTCAGCCCAACGTGAAGCGTCGTAATCTTCGGCGTTCAGCCCCTTGCTATCGGCTTCTTTTAGCACATCGATCACAGCTTGGGCTTGTTGTGTTGGCTCGTTGTTGTTCAGCCAGGCAGGAGCGTAGCCAATTGAATCGTAGAGGTTCGTTACGTGAATCCGATAGTCAGAAAAATCGGGCCATCGAAGATCAGGGAGCTTGCCGGCGCCAGCGATCTGGCGCAGCGCGCTGCTGAATGCAGATGAGGCGTCGGGGGTCGACGCACCTTGGGTCTCAACAGACGGTAGTAGTGCGACATCGGTGCCCAGAGTACTCGCGTGCAAGCCAGAAGTGGCTGCCAGCACAATCAGAAACACGCTCTTGACCAGGAGCGATGGTTCAGCTGTTGTCGGCGACCGCCGTTTCATTATCACACTTTGGCAGCTGGGCATGATTCCTCCGACCGCGCTCTACGCGCTTGGGTTCGACGTCCGATTTCAGCATTTTTGCGCCCACAAGTATTGCACTTGTTCTCGTTCTTGGAAAGCGGATCGTGCAGATGACCCCTCGAGATTTACCGCGTCGGGACTAGCAAATTGCTAGAATAACCGACGCATGGCGACTGCAACAGGCCAGATCGCCGGGAGACGAGGAATATCCATGACACCGACGGCAAATATGAATAAAGGAATTGTCGACAAGCCCAGCAATCACTCAGTAGAACAGACGGTGCAGAAGTTGAAGGATATTCTGCAATCGAAAGGAGTGACGCTGTTTGCCTTGATCGACCACAGTGGAGAAGCGGAAAAGGTGGGAATGAAAATGCCTCCCACAAAGCTGCTAATCTTCGGGAACCCAAAGGCTGGCACTCCTCTGATGCTGGCTGCACCCAGCAGCGCGCTCGATCTTCCGCTTAAGATTTTGATCTGGGAAGATCTCCAGGGAAAAGTGTGGGTCACGTACAACAGTCCGGCCTACTTGCAGGAGCGGCACAACCTGCCCCCGGAACTGTTGCCGAACATCGCGGTCATCGAAACGTTGGCGACCAAGGCTGCGGAATAACAATTCGATTTCGTGTACCGCGAAACAGCGAACGGCTGGACCGGCTAGATCCCATAGTTCACGCGACGTAGGCCATCCTTGTAGACTTCGCGGGCGTCCGTGGCTTTCTGATGGGCATCCTGCTCCTTGAAATGGGCAGCATCCCAGTGCTCCATGGCGATCATGGAATGGTCGGGAGTGGCTAAGGCTTCTTCGGCGCGAATGGTATCGACCCATTCATCAACAGCCTTTTTGTAGGCGAGGCGGGCTTCATCGAGATCGGCATTACTCATAAGCCATGGAGAGTAAAGCCACATCTGGGCCCTGTCAATTGGACGGGGCAAATTTAACGGAAAATTAATGGAGTGGTTGAAGGCTCTTGCCGCCATTACCGTAGTTTCGCGAACCAGTCGAACCGTTGAGTTACCATGATCGAGAAGCCAAGCACATTCCCTCCGGTCGTAGCTTGACGGAGTGATGTTTTGAGCATTTTCATGTCAACAGCCAGAGGCACGATGGCAAGGATACCTCCGTCTCTACGGTTTGTTCTTTTGTGCGTAATCTCATTGGTTGTCGGCTGGCACTCGCTATTCAGCACTTTTATGCTGGCGCTGCGTGTCGATGTGTATACCCACCTGCTCCTAATTGTGCCGATTAGCGTATCTTTGATCTTCTCCGAGCGAGACTTATTGAAACTGGCGCCCGAGCCAGCTGTCGAACTTGGTTCATTTCTCTTGATTGCCGCGATTCTGATCGGTGCCTTTTCCCACACCATTTCGCGGATCGATGTGCAGCTTTCTTTCAAGATGCTGGCAATCGTGATTTGGTGGATCGGGTCCTTTGTGTTGTGTTTCGGTTCCCACGTCGCGCGGCTGTTTCTGTTTCCTCTTTGCTTTTTGTTTTGGCTGGTTCCGATTCCGGCGGCATTGTTAGAAAAGATCGTTGCCATCTGGCAACATGGCTCCGCTATCTCTGCCAGTTTGCTGTTTTCAGCCTTGGGAATTCCAAATACTCAAGACGGCGTCATGCTGTCGATACCAGGACTGAACCTTGAGGTCGCACAGGAGTGCAGCAGTTTGCGATCGAGTCTTATGTTGATCGTGACGAGCATGGTGCTGGCACAGCTTTTCTTGCGATCCTTTTGGCGGAAGACTGCTGTGGTCCTGGCCGCGATTCCACTTTCGATTGCCAAGAACGGGGTTCGAATCTTCACTATCTCGATGCTTGGGACTCGCGTTGATCCCGGATTCTTGCATGGCAATTTGCATCGGCATGGGGGAATTATTTTCTTTCTGTTGGGGCTCGGTGCCGTAGTTCTGTTGCTGTGGTTGTTGAACCGTAGCGAGAACGGTGTTCGCACGATTAGCTTGAAATCAGTTCCTGTTCAAAAGCTTTGACTGTTCTGCGCCTTCCCTCTAACATGCTAAGTCTTGGGACTTGTCCCGAGTTCTTGTCCTCTAATCAATGATCGGTCAGACTATCTCGCACTACCGCATCCTGGAGAAACTTGGCGGTGGCGGCATGGGAGTCGTCTTCAAGGCCGAGGACACTGAACTCGGTCGTTCCGTAGCCCTGAAATTCCTGCCCGAAGAAGTTGCTCACGACGAACAAACGCTGGAACGGTTTCGACGCGAGGCGCGAGCCGCGTCCGCCCTCAATCATCCCAACATCTGCACGATTTACGAAATCGGAAAGTATGAAGGCAAATCCTTCATCGCGATGGAGTATCTCGACGGGTCGACGCTCAAGCATCTGATCAATGCTCGCCCGCTTGAGATCGAGCGCTTGCTGTCGATAGCGATCGAAGTCACGGACGCGCTTGACGCGGCGCATGCCAAGGGAATCGTCCACCGCGACATCAAGCCGGCGAACATTTTTGTCTCCAAGCGCGGTCATGCCAAGATCCTGGACTTCGGGTTGGCTAAGATCACCGACGTTGGCAAGTCAGTCAGCGGCGATTCTCAAACCATGGCCGATGCGGCCGCGCTTCACCTGACCAGCCCAGGAACGGCGCTGGGGACTTTGGCATACATGTCTCCGGAGCAAGTACGGGGCAAGGAACTCGGGCCGAGTACGGATCTGTTTTCCTTTGGCGTGGTGCTCTATGAGATGGCAACGGGAGTGTTGCCCTTTCGCGGGGACACTTCAGGGGTCATTACTGAAGCGATTCTCAACCGCGCCCCCACCGCCCCGATTCGCCTGAACCCGGATCTGCCGGCGGAGCTGGAACGCACTATCAGCAAGGCCTTAGAAAAAGATGTTGAGTTGCGATATCAAAGCGCGGCTGAGATTCGCGGCGATCTGAAGCGTCTGAAACGCGGATTGGATTCTTCGCGCCTTTCCACCAGCGTAGCCGAGGTCGAGACTGGCGCGAAAAAAGCCGAGTCTGCTGCTGCGATATCGGCCGCGCTCCCGGCCGCAAAAGTGGTTCCGGCAAGTCGCTACCATCGTGCGCTGGCATTAGCCGGGATAGCTCTGCTCGCGCTGATTGTCATGGCGTTCTTTCTGGTGCGGCGCAGCGCACCAATAAACTCTGCCTCCTATCATCTCCTTACCTATCGCCGGGGCACCATCCGCATGGCCAGGTTTGCTCCCGATGGTCAAACCGTGGTCTATAGCGCCGCATGGGAGGGCGCGCCGGTCGAGGTATTTACCACGCGTTTTGGCTCGCCCGAGTCCCGCCCCGTTGGAGTTCCCGGCGCCGAGATTTTGGCTATTTCTTCCACCGGGGAGATGGCGCTCTTGCTGGACAGCCAACAGACCACGTCGCAGGTCCACAGCGGAACGCTGGCGCGCATGCCGTTGGTTGGCGGTGCTCCGCGCGAAGTGCTGGAGAATGTCCAGTGGGCCGATTGGTCTCCGGACGGCACTCAGCTCGCCGTCGTACGCGACGTTGCGGGGCGCAATCGTCTGGAGTATCCCGTGGGCAAAGTGCTCTACGAAAGCGGGGGCTGGATCAGTCATCCTCGCATCTCTCGCCATGGTGACATGATTGCCTTTCTGGATCACCCCATTCAGGGTGATTCGATCGCCGGCGTCTCGGTAGTGGATATGGCCGGGAAGAAACGGACCGTGACTGAGCCTTACGAAGGTGGCGCCATTGGCCTGGCATGGTCGCCAGATGGAGACGAGATCTGGTTTACGGCAACTCAACTCGGAATCGATCGTGCGCTCTATTCGGTCAGCTTGTCTGGCAAGAGACGGTTGGTTGCCCGAGTACCTGCGGATCTGACGCTTCAGGATGCACTGCCCGATGGCAGAGTCTTGCTGGCGCGAGACTACTGGAGGCGCGGACTCATCGTGCGTACAGCTAAGGATGCGACAGAACGTGACTTCACCTGGTTGGATTGGTCCTACCCGGTGACTCTCTCCAACGATAGCAAGACACTTCTGTTCCGTGAAGAAGGCGAGGCGGGCGGACCAAGCTACGCCGTTTATCTGCGCAAGACCGATGGTTCTCCCGCAGTTCGGCTTGGAGACGGGCAATCTCTGGCGTTGTCTCCCGACGGAAAATGGGCGCTCTCCAGTCGTGGCGACAACCAGACTGACCTCTTTCTTCTGCCTACTGGACCCGGTGAGCCGAAACAGTTGGACGGTCACGGAATCATTCACAGCAAAGCGCAATGGTTTCCGGACGCAACTCGAGTTCTATTGTCTGGAACGGAATTAAATCGTGGTGTCCGGCTTTATGTTCAGGACATCAGTACGAATAAGATCGAGGCCATCAGTCCGGAAGGAACCAACGCTCTCTCGTTTGCCCTGTCGCCTGATGGGCAGTTCGTCGCCGCGGTTGGCCCTGACGAAAAGGGTTATCTCTTTCCGGTTGCCAAGGGCGATCCTAGGCCGATTCCCGGTCTGCTGCCTGGTGAAGCGCCCGTCGCGTGGAGTGCCGATGGCCATTCGCTATACATCTATCGCGGTGGTGAATTGCCGGCAAAGATTTTCCGATTGGATATCTCCAGCGGCAGCCGAACCCTTTGGAAACAACTGATGCCCCCGGATCCAGCAGGCGTGGAGTACGTTGGCCCAATCCTCCCCTCGCCTGACGGGACGGCATACGCATACGGCTATCGCCGCCTCCTCTCTGATCTCTACCTGGTGGAAGGCTTGAAATAGAACTGCGATCGGTAGCGTACACGTTGATCGGGATTGTTGCGATGCTCGCGACGCGCCGCGCGGGAGGGTTTTGATGGTTGGCAGCACGGTCACCCACTACCGCATCCTGAGCGTGCTCGGCAGGGGCGGTATGGGCGAGGTGTATGAAGCTGAGGACATGAATCTTCAGCGGCATGTCGCCTTGAAGTTTCTGAGCCCTGAACGTGCACGCAAACCCGAAGCCATTGAGCGATTCCGTCGCGAGGCACGGATGGCTTCCGCGCTGAACCATCCTCACATCTGCACCGTGCATGAGATCGGCGAATCGCAAGGGCAATACTTCATCGTTACCGAATTGCTCCGCGGACGAGATCTGCAACAGACGCTTGCCCGCGGGCCCATTGAGGCAAAGCATGTTTACCAGTTTGCGATGCAAATCGCAGACGCGCTCTCCGCAGCCCACGGCCAGGGCATCGTCCATCGTGACCTCAAGCCTTCGAACATTTTCATTACCGAGGAAGGCCAGATCAAGCTGCTGGATTTCGGGCTGGCCAAGCCTGCAGAGTCCGGTTTGTCGTATCCCGCCGACGCTGTCACCATGGCACAAGACGGCCTTACACGCGCCGGGGCAATTGTAGGCACCCTGACGTACATGTCGCCCGAGCAGCTTCGCGGCATTCCGCTCGGCACCGCATCTGATGTCTTTTCATTTGGGATCGTTCTGTGTGAGATGTTGACGGGAATCCATCCGTTCGTGAAAAGGACCGCCGTCGAGACGGCGAGTTCAATTCTTTCCGACGTTTTCCCGGCGATCGATGGTTCATTGCCCCCGGTTCCTGAGCCGTGGCTGGCGATCTTGCGGAAGATGTTGAATAAGATCGAACACGAAAGATATCGCAATGCACAGGAAGTACGCACCGATCTAATCAAATTGAGCAGTGAGGCTGGATTCAGCCAGTTGGGCGTCATTACAGTAGGGGCAGTGTCTCCTGCAAGATCTTCCATCGCGGTGTTGCCTTTCCGCAATCTGACGCGGGATCCCGACAACGAGTATTTCAGCGATGGCTTGACCGAGGAACTTATCAATCTGTTGAGCAACATGAGTGATTTGCGAGTTGCCGCCCGCAGTTCCTCGTTTCGTTTCCGGGAAAAGACGGTCGACGTGAGGGAAATCGGCAGAGAATTGGCGGTCAGTTCGATTCTCGAGGGTAGCGTACAACGATCTGGCAACCGCGTTCGCATTACCGGACAGTTGGTCGATGTGGCCGATGGGTTCCAACTATGGTCGGGAAAATACGACAGAGAGTTGAGTGACGTGTTTGCCTTGCAGGATGAGATCGCACAAGCGGTTGTTGCGAGTTTGGAACCTGCTTTGAACCGCAAGCCCGTGGCTATTCCTGTGCGCCGCGTGATTGATCCTGAGGCCTACAATCTTTATCTGCAAGGACGATTCTTCTGGAATAAGAGGACGGCGCAGGATCTCAGAAAGGCCATTGAATGCTTCGGCAATGCAATCGCCCTGGACAGCAGGTTCGCACCCGCACATGCAGGTATTGCGGACTCGCACATGGCACTCGCAATTTACGGCGCCGAGGCTCCGGAGGCGTCAATTCCATTGGTCAAAGAATCGGCGCGCAAAGCGTTGGCGATCGATCCGAAACTTGCCGAGGCGCAAACCTCTCTCGGATGCGCGGAGGCGGTGTATGACTGGAACTGGGAGAGCGCTGAACGCCAGTTTCAGCGTGCAATCGAAAGCAGTCCCAGATACGCCACGGCTCATCATTGGTATGCGACGAGTTGCCTGTTGCCGCAGGCCCGCTTCGAGGAGTCTCGCCGGGAACTTCATCTGGCGCGTGAATTAGAACCCCTTTCGCTGGTCATCGGCACCACATGGGGGCTTGGGCTTCTACTGGAGCGACGACCCGACGAAGCGATCGAGGAATTCGCCAAGGTGATTGCCATGGACAAGAACTTTGGCATGGCCCACTTTTTCCTCGGACAAGCCTATTCTCTAAAAGGAATGTTCAGCGAGGCAGTCCGAGAATCACAGATCTCGGCCGAACTGAACGCGCGCAGCTCAGAATCTCTGGCAGTTCTGGGATGGGCTTACTCGCAGGCTGGTCGACGGGACGAGGCGAGCAAGATTCTAGAGGATCTGCGCCAGCAGAGCCTCTCGACCTACGTGTCTCCCGTGCTCCTGGCGCAAGTGGTATTGGGATTGGGAGAAAAACAAGATGCTCTTGATTACCTGGATCAGGCTCAACAGTCGCGTGCCGTCGATCTAGTTTGGCTGAAGGTCCGGCCGGCCTTCGATCATCTGCGCGAGGAACCGCGCTTCATTCAACTCTGCAATGAGATCGGGCTCCCGAGCTAAGCCCTGGCGGACGCTGTTGCTTTGAGACCGGACGCCGCGCCTGCTCCTGCCTTGTGCAGAAGGTAGACGTAGATCACGTCGAATATAAAGATGCAGGCGAATAAATAGTCCAACAAATAATGAGTGCCTCCCTGGCGCAAGAAGGCAAGATAGGTGGCCAGAGCCATGATGCCGGTTCCGAGCATCTTCGCCCAGGCCGCGCCGTAGGAAAGTCCTTTCAGATCGCGACGATTGAAATACATGAACACGAAGAGAACGCTCATGATGAAGTTAATCGAGTAAGCGGACTCGTCGCCGCCGCTATCAGCCAAGCGATGGTGGAGCGCCATCTCGCCCATATAAGCGAACGCAAACGTGCACAACACCACGGCATAGAAGTGCTGGCGAATCTCTGGAACACTCTGAATCGCCTTGCCGAAGCGGAACAGCAGCCAGACATTGAAAACGTCAAACACCAGCCAGGCGATCCGCAACAACATGACTATGCGGTTGTCCGGCGGGTAGAAAAAAACGTAGATGAACTCCCAGGAGAAATTCAGCGTGATGGCTACCAGGGGCAAACCGTAAGTTTGATCCCGATAACCTTTGAGGGCCATCAAAATGTAGGCCAGCACCCAGAGCAGCGAACCAATAATCGCGGCTATCATTTCAAAGCCGTGCGAGTCGAATAGTAAGTTAAAGAAATTGAAGATCATCTTTTTCCTGTGGCGATGCGGGCGGACGAGCGAATTGTAGCGAGAGCGCACTCCGATCCACTGACTGTCCGATTCACCGATCGATCTTCCCCAGTAGCTTCGGCAGTACTAAGTTAGGTAATGTTGCCCGTGCCACCGACGCCGAATGCTGTCGCCACTTCGTCGAGCGCTTCATAATTCAGCTGTTTTAGAGCCGCTACTTGATCCGCAGTGGCTTTTACTCCCGCGGCTTGTAAAGCCTTGGCGGGATCCTTGCTGAGTTCCTTCCAAAACTTCGAGTTGTGCAGAGCCTTTTCGAAAAGTTCCTGTACCGTCATGTTCGCTCCTTATTATTTATTTTGCTGCAGGCTGTGAGCCCACTCCGGAGTCTGAGCTGTCGGAGCTTCCACTACGACAGCAACAGCTCTTAGAACCTGAAATGCTTCGCTGATTCTGGTCTTTTGATCTTCCAATATCGTTTCCCGCAGATCCAGATAACTGACGACGCCGGGACAGTTCAACGGTCGAGCCCGATCGCGCAAAGAGCAGAGTTCCCTCTGTAAGGTTTCGACTCCCTGCTGAAATCCCTCGCGGATTACCCAGGCATCGACGGTATCAGAGCCTTTTCGGCGGTTGGCCTCGGTGAGGAAATAGGACATCTTGCCATTGCGCAAATCGTGATGCCAGTCGAACAAATCGTCTTCCATTTGCGACCATCGCGCCAGGGCCAGGGCGAAGTTTTCCCAGCGTTGCATGCTCTGACCAGTCCCGTACCGGAAGCCCACAGCCGCCAACGGAATTCTGGCGCCTGCGAGTTTGGCGACAGTGATCCGCTCGAACTCTGCTTCTCGGATGCGATCCAGATTGAATTCGTGCGTAACCGCGTCGCTGGCGGAAAACCACGCTGAGCGGAACACCTCCCAGAAAGGGTGGGCGGCCTCGAAATACTTCTGATACATCGCTTGAAATTCAGTATGGAAAAAAGCCGTTGCCGGCAAGATTTTCAGCTCGATCGTCCCGTGACCATCCATGAGGTTGTCGAGCAGCCGGATGTAGTAATAACCATTGACCGTCGAATAAATAACATCGGCCATAAATTCGCCGTCGGGTTCGGCAGTGAAGCTTCTTGCCGCCCACAAAGGTAAACGCAGCAAGGGAAACATGCGCGGCTGCAGAAAGTAATCCGGCGCTTTGCCCGTAGGCGACAGTTGCGCCATCCAACCGCGGAGTTGTTCACCTAGGAAGGGAGCGCGGCAATTTAATTCGGTTTGGATTCGAGCGCACGCGTCGCCTACCAACTTTTGCAGTTGGTCGTCGTGAAGAAACGAAGACTGACCTACCGGGCTTTCGTTGTGACGCGCCATCAAGGCCCGTTCCATGAACACGGCAGAGGAGCGGAAACGGATGCTAACACCCAAGCTATACCGCGTCAAGCACGACGCTGGGTTTCACGAAGGGCGGCCTCCGCGAGCCCAAGATCGTAGGCCGCGCCCACATCGCGCAACAAATCGCACGCCCGTTGTAAATGCTCGCGCCGGATGGCTTCGCCCGAGGCGTTGCGTCCGATCTCGAATTCGATTAATCCTTCCAGGTAGGGCATTTTAATCTCCCGGGCAAACGTGATGCCTTGTGCCCAAGCCGCTTCAGACTTGGCGTGGTAGCCTGCAAGACGTCGCTGCTGCCCCAACCGTAACCAGGTCATCGGCTGACCAATGGGAAAAACGCGAGTGAAGCTGCGCAGTGCGCTGCAAGCTTTTTTTGCCCCGACACGGCACTGCGTCAGCGCCTTTTCGCCGGGCGACTTCCAGTCGTCGTTTTGAATCCGTTCCCAAAGGCTTAGGTAGACGCCCGCCACGGTGGCGCGTTCCAAAATCAGTTCATGCGAGGTGTTGGAAATCTTCGCCAGTCGAGCCGCAGCTTCCTCGATCGACTCCAGCGCCTGAGGATATTCCCGGACACGCAAGTGCAAGCTGGCGCGCAAAGCGAAAACATCTCCCAAATTCAAGAGGCCTCCACTCTTCTCAGCCGATCGCAACTTGGCCAGTTCTGCCAGGCATGTGGGCAGCGCATCTGTTTTTCCCAATGCCAGGAGGCTGTACGCTTTCCAACGCAAGGCCTCAGCTTGCAATCGCGGGTCGTTGCGCTTCAGCATGAAGGCATAAAGTTCTTCCGCCTCCTGCACGGCAGCGGCGAAGTTCCCGCGGAAATAATGCAGCATAATCTGGCATTGATTGGCGTCGCTCAGGCTCCTCGCATCTCCCAGCTGAGTACTGATTTGTGCCATCCGCTGAAAGTCGCTGGCGGCTTCGTCCCACTTTCCCAAGCCGGACTCGTAGATGCCTTTGCACAGCAGAACCCAGCTAACGGCCGACAAATCATTCACCGCTTCGGCGGTTTCTAGCGCGCGCTGGCAGTACGCAGCGGCGGCGCTATGCCAGGGAATAAAGCCCAGAATCGCTCCGAGCGAAGCATATCCCCGCGCCAGTTCAGGCGACGGCCCGGCCGACTCGGCGAGATTCAGTGACTTCATCGACGCGACCAGCGTCGGCACCGGGGCATTCTCAACGTAATAAATCTCCATCAGCCCCTGGTAGGCTCGCGCCGCTTCCAAGAGCATCTTCCGCTCACCTGCGTTCTTGCCTAAAAAGCGCGACGGCCAGAGACGATACACAAACTGCCGCAAGGTTTCGCCCAAGAGGACGCGGCTGGCATTCACCATGGACCGAGGAGCCGGCTGCCGGACGGCGGCAAGCCCACGCTCCAGGTTAGCCCGCGCATCGCCGTAGTTGGAGAGGTTCACCTGTGCTCTCCCCAGCCAAAGCCGGCATAGAGCCAGCTGCAAATCTGTTTCGCCACCGGCTAATTTGCCCTGTTCAGACAACTCGAGCGCGTCCCGCAAGAACCGGATCGCTTCCTGGTTGGCAAAGTTTTCCAGCGCCTGCGCTCCGCTTTTGATGGAGTAGTCGATGGCCTTGGGAATCATTTCGGCATGACGCCAGTGATAGGCCAGAAGCGGGTAATACGGAGTCAGGTCCTGAGGATGTTGCTTTTCGTACCACTCGGCAATGGCCGAGTGCAGTTCCCGCCGATTGGCGAAGGATACCGAAATGTACACGACTTCCTGAATAAGTGCGTGCTTGAATTCTTCGGTCGGATCGGAAGATGGAACGCGGCGCGTGAGATCGACTTTTTCCAGATCTTCCAGGTGCGACGGAATATCCGGGCTCTGCCCCGCTACAGGATAGATATTCTGCAGCACAAACAGGGCAAAGCTTCTGCCTATAACGCTCGCAACTTTGAGCGTAAGCTGCTGCGGTGAAGGCAACCGATCGACGCGGCTGGTAATGACTCCTTGAATAGTGTTCGGGATATTGAGCGCTCCGAAAGCTCGCTCCAGGCCTTCGGCCGAATCTCCCAAGCCCTCGGAAACCCGGCACTCGCCCTGCGCGATCTGGATGAGGCCTGCGTCCCGCAAGGCGTAGGCTAGTTCCTGAATGAAGAAAGGTTGACCTCCCGCACGGCTTTCGAGAAGATCCTTCACCGGCTGGGGCAGGGAATTCACTCCCAGTCGCTGCCGCGCAATCTCCAGCGCGTCATCGAGAGCGAGCGAATCCAACCTCAGATATTGCGACCCTGCCGCTGTTCTTATTTGTTCAACCTCCGTTGGCACAGGATCGGGAAAGGGCCGAGCGGTAATGACCACGAGCAACGACTGCGTCTGTTGCGTCACAAGCGCCGTCAGGGCGAGAGACGAAGGGTCCAGCCAGTGAGCGTCTTCGAGAACCAGCAGATGAGCCGCGGAAGAAGCCGATCTTGTCAGCAGTTGAATCAGCAACTTTTGCGTATTCTCGGCTCGGACCTTGCCGGTCATTTGCGCGGTAACTTCATTGTCTGGAAAACTGAGCGGCAGGACTGCACTCAACAGCGGCGCTAATTGGAGAAGGTCCGGATGTGGCTGCAGCGCAGTTGTGATGCGCAGCGCCTGCGTCTCCGCACTCGCAAGCGGGTCGACACGGAACAGAGTTTGAAACACGGTTTGCCAGGCGTGATAAGCGGATGAACTCTCCACCGCATCGCCTGCACCTTGCAAGCAAGCTACGTTCAACTTTCGAGCTTTTTCCAGCACGTACTCGACCAAGCGCGACTTTCCGATTCCCGGTTCCCCTTCGAGAACAATGACACCGCCTCGCCGCTCTTGTACCAACGATTCGAGGACACGGGTCAGCACAGCGCGCTCAGCTTCGCGGCCAACTACGCCGCTTTCTTCGCGAGCCTCCGCTTTCATCGGAACGTAGATGGCGAGTGGTTCCGATCTGCCTTTAACTTTTATGTCCCCAAGGGATTCGAAGCTCAAGCCCGGATGCGGTTGCGAGGCTCGAAACGTCGCTTGGTCACAGAGCACGCGGCCTGCGGCGGCTTGCATCAGGCGTGCCGCCATATTCATCACGGTTCCCACCGCCGTGTACTGCCGCCGAGTTTCACTGCCGACGACCCCGCAAAATGCGCGTCCCGTGCTGATTCCAACAGAAACGCGCATGCCTGTGCGCTGCAATTCACCTTGTATGGCAAGCGCAGAACGCACCGCACGCGAAGGATCGTCTTCGTGAGAAGGTGGTGCCAGACCGAAGGCGCCGATCAGGGCGACGCCTTTGTCATCCATCAGAAACTGGTACACGCAGCCCTCGTGTCGGGATAGAACTTCCTGCATTTTGCCCACGGCAGCGTGCAGACTCGAGCAGAAATTAGACTTCCCATCGTCCGGGTTGGTCAAATGAATGAACAGAACGGTGACGTTGCGAAACTCGGCGAGCCATGCGCCCTGCCCCGCGCGCAAACGGTTAACCACAACCGGCAGAACATAGGACTGCAGCGTAGAAACAGAAAGGTGATCTGGCGAGGAAGCGAGAGGGACGACCGGCACAGGTTGGTGCACGTCGCGCAGCTTGACATGGCCGGATGGCAGAACATCTCCGGCACAGCGGGATTGCACTAGCGCCCATGCAGCTGGTGACAATACGACATCACCCGAGTTGGCGTGTGGGCTGGTTTCTCCAGCTTGCGTGATCGCGTCGCCAGCGACCAGGAATTGCCAGCGGCCGTCGGTCCCGCCCACCTCCATGATCGATAACGGTCCGACGCCAACCGCGGCCCGCTGCCGCAAAGTGATACCCTGCGCTCTGTAGTCCAGCAGTTCCGCTTGCACGGCCCGTGCTGCTTGTGCTGCCCGGCAAGCGCACTGCGCGAGTTCCTCATCGTTTTCCGCTAACCATAAGGCTAAGGCCGCATCTCCGGCAAACGTCAGAATGTCGCCGCCATGCTCAGTCAGGACCTCTGCCATCCGCCCGAAGTAGGTGTTGAGTACCTTGGAGAGTGTCTCCACGGCGGCCGCACCTTGCGCCGCGAATTGTTCGGCGACCTCAGTGAAACCTGTAATGTCAACCAGCAGGATGCTACCCGCGCATTGCTTTTCCCATGGTTCCGTCTGAAGCCCGGTCCGAGCGGCTATGGAACGCAACTGAATCTGTGGCAGATAAGTCGCGAGCGGATTGTTCGCAGACCACGAAGGGCGGGTCACCATATGAGAGCGAAATGTCTCTCGAGGGGGGTAGAGAGGCCAGAGGTCAACATGGTAACGCTTGCGCCAGGCAAAGTAAAAAAAAAGACGCTCAGTAGACCCACGGAAGCAAACGGTCGGTTCGCTTCGAGTACTCGATGTAAGCGGGGCCGAAGATCTCTCGCAGGTGTGCTTCTTCGAGTCGGATGCGGCGCCGAATCATAAGAATCGAGACAAGCAACGATATCCATGCGAAGACGCTGGCAAAGAGAAGGGTGAACCCCAACTTTGCCAGAAAAAGACTGGCATAGCGAGGGTGTCTCACGACGCCGTATGGGCCAGTGGTCATGAGCTGGCGATGATTCAAGTCCCCTCGAAAATAGCGGATCAGACAACCGTCAGTCCACATCAGGCCGGCGACGGCTGCCGCATACAAAACCAATCCCGCGGCCTGCAGTCCGGGTTGGCGAAGTGCCGGGATCAAATGCCAATGCGCGTAATCCAAGAACACGGAGAGGTCCGCGATAGCCAAGAGGGTCCCCAACCTGATAGTGGCGGGGTCATAGTTCAATCCCGATGCCTCGCGCAGTGTTTCTCGCGATTCAAGAACGCCGCGGCGGAGTCGAAGCCGATGCAGAAGTAAGAGTGTATTCAGCACGAAAAACCCGCCGGAAAAGAGATTCAACTCCCGCCAGGGCGCGGTACTTCGCCAATGCCGCAGGCAAACAAGGGCGATCAGTTGGTATACAAGAGACGAAAGCAGCCCGAAGCGGACGGATCCTTTGCGCGCGGGCTGAACGTAATTACTCACGGGTGGCATCTTACGACAAGGCTATGACTGCGGAGGTAAAGACGGGCACTGTCCAGTTCGTTCCTGGAGCGATACCGTTATTGACGAGCTCCTGGGGGCCATTCAACGGCGCGAATTGTTCCTCCGGCCTGCTCGATTGTCGGGGCGTATAGCCCAAGAAACTGACGTCGCCACCAGATCCCTGTATTCCGCTTATCAGCCGTCGTGCTGAACCAATATTGCCAAAGAACAGCGCGTACCTGGCGTGGACGTTGGTTCGGGAAGGGATTTCCCGCAAAAAGTGAAAGCACATCTGAGTCGTTCGTCAGCAAGTGTATTTCGGTGCTGAGAACGATTGGATACTCGCGCCAAGAGCCGAGAGAGGCGAACCACAAGTTCCAGTCGAAACGCGGCTGGTAGGGTGCGTAAATGCCCGGCGGCTTGCTCGGGTCCTGTGGTTTGTAGCGGAATGGATACGCCTCCCACGTCTGCCCGTCTTGTGAGCCCTGAAACTCGATCTCATACCGGCCGCGGGTCATGACGGCGAAAAGGCCGTATCGATTGGCAATTCGAAAGGGATCAAGCGCTTCGACCGGCGTCGTCGGCAGTTTGAGCGAAGGGCAGAGGATCCAGATCATTTGAGCCGTGGTCGAATAGAAGATCCAGCCTAGCATTAGTCCGATCAAGGAAAACTTAATCGCGGTGAGTTGCGGATGCGCAGAAAGAGTCGGCGCCTTAGCCGAAGAAGCAGGCTCCGCTTCTCCGGTGTCGGTTGTCCGCAGTCCAATGACCCGATCTGCCTTCAGTTGATTGCGCAAGTATGGCTTCCATCGTCGCGGAACTAGCGACAGCAGCAAGCGGTCATCCAATAGCAAGAATCCCAGGGCAAGTACCAGATAGTTCAGAAATGTGTAATTGGCTGTGAGGATGATGCCGATCTGCCAAGGCGTCACCAGGAAGAAGCAAAGGATTCGCCAGCGCCGCGGTAGAAATAGCATCCAGACCAGACCGAGTTCGAGTGCAAGCGTGGCATATGCAGTCGAGGCATGAAACCAGTGAGGCAGATGTTGCAGATACCAGCCGATCCAAGTGGGTAGCGGGCCGTTCTGATAATACTCATCCATGGCCGTCATATTTCGCCATTGCGGATCGCCACTCGCGATCTTTACGATGCCCGACTCGAAGTAGATGCGAAACCACTCCCACTGCAGGAGAAATAAGCTGGCGCGAGAAGGTGGGTGCACCGCGCCTAGGCCGGGACGAAATCCGGGCGGCGCAAAGAAAAACGCAATGAATCCAGCCTCCAGCAGCATGCCGTCGGATTGGTAGCCAGAAAAATCTCCGGCTGCGCTGACGAAGGAAACAAAACATACGAAGCAAACCGCGAGCGCTCCGCGCGGCCAGATATTCAAAGCGAGGAGTACCGACGCTGCCATCCCCACCCAGCAGATAGCCACGAGCATCTGCGGTCCGCTCGAAAACCAGAAAAGAGTCGGCGCATGCCAGAAGCGTGCGTGGCCGAGCGAATGCGCTACCGCCTGTAGATAATCGCCTGCCGGGAGGATGCCTTCAGGGCCGATCAATCCGCGGATCTGAAAAATTAAGGAGAAAAATGCGGAGAAATAGATGAACCCGAGCCAGCGCAAAAAGATCCAGCGTGGAATCACGCGGTCGGACGCGCCATGCTCCGAGTCCAACAGCCAGCGGACGGCGGATGCAGGAGCCCAGTCCATGAACGTCCGAAATTATACACAGAGTGGAAAGTAGTGTTTTCTATGGAGTCATGAAGTAGATTGCGGACCAGAGGCACGGAGGCCTGTCGTCATTGGAATACGAAGATTTTTGTGGATTTCGGGCAAAGGCTGAAGCATCGGGCGAAACGGCGAGCTTAACTATTCTCCGCCCCGCGAAAGAGCAACGACGGTGTCCGTATCCCGCACGCCATTGTCCAGCACCTTAATCGTGAAGTTCACGGTGATGTTGGCTTGCGTTTCGACTGGCTGTCCGTTCTGCAGGTAGGGCTTGAATTGCCATTGACGGGCGGCTTCGCGGGCTGCCGAGGCCAAGATCGCAGGACCGCTGAGCACACGCAAATCGCGGATGAAACCGTCGGCGCCGATCAGCGCTTTGAGTAGCACGGCACCCTGAACTTTCATTTGCCGGCCCAGTAAAGGATATGGCGAGTCGGGCGCCGGAACCGTAGCCTTAGCCAAGGACATCCGCACTCGCTCGGCGGCGACCGTGGGACCCTGCAAGGACACTGTTGACGTTGCTTCCGATTTGGAGTCGGGCGCACCGATTTTCACAGGGCTGTTGCCCAGATGGATGCTGTTGCGTGCGTCGCCAGCGATTACTTCGACTTCGAGCGGCGGAATCACAGCCGGTCGAGTGACCGTTGGCTGACTAACGGTCCGGTTGCTTGCGATGACTGAATGTTTTACCACCGGTTCGGCGGAACTCTTGGTGGCAACCGCTGTTTTTGTCGTCGCGACGGCAGGCGTCGCCGGCGGTTGCACTACCGTATTCGGATTCCACTCCGGTGTGTTGTCTTCTGCGGTAGCCGCGTCAGAATTGCCAAACCAGTAATCGCGATCTTTCACCACCAGTACGGCAAGGGCAACCAGCAGGACAACGAGCGCCATGAACATCCGGCTGCGATCGTTTTCGTAAGCTGTGCCAGCCTGCCGTGTTTTCGTTTGCCCTAACATTTTTAGTGGTAGCGTGCACTACTAAGATGATGCCTTTCGCCAATGCGCACAATGGCACGGGGGTGGATTGCCATGGCACGACAGGGCCATACGCTAAGCAGGCCTCTTTTCCGTCGAAACACCCGATAGGACGGCTGGTCGGAACACTTTTCAACACCTCAGTGGAAAACACTGTGGAAAAGCACGGAAGTAACCTTGTAACTACCTCTACCAGAGATGCTTCTACACCTTGCACTGAGTTAGTTGCTGGCACTTTGGTGGTAAGTTGAAAGCTCAAGACTGCAAGCTCGACGGAGACGACTTGAAAGTCAGACTCGACAAGCTCTTACTGGCACGTGGACTCGCCAGTTCACGAGAGCGGGCGCAAGCTCTGATTCTGGCAGGCAAGGTCTTGGTCGGCGGACAAAAAACAGAAAAAGCCGGGACCGCGGTGGACGCGGAAGCCCAGATTCGTCTACTCGGAGCAGACTTGAAGTATGTCGGTCGCGGTGGCCTCAAGCTTGAGAAAGCGCTTGCGCATTGGCAGATCGAGGTTACCGGCAAAGTCTGTGTCGACGTAGGAGCATCTACGGGAGGTTTTACGGATTGTTTGCTGCAGCATGGGGCAGCGCGTGTGATTGCGGTCGACACCGGCCACGGCCAAATTGATTTTCGTCTGCGTCAGGACGCGCGCGTGCGCCTGCTGGAAAAAACCAACGCCCGCTATTTGACCCGGGATCAACTCGGCGAAGTCGCCGACTTCATCGCGATGGATGTTTCGTTCATCTCCGCGACCCTCGTTATTCCGGCAGTCATCGCAGCGGCGTTCCCCGAATCACCGGAAGAACGTCGCGGCCGTCAAATGGTTGTGCTGGTGAAGCCGCAATTCGAAGTGGGCCGCGGACAAGTGGGGAAGGGAGGCATCGTGCGTGACGATGCTGCGCAGCAAGGTGCTATCGAGAAGGTGCGTCTCGCTCTCTTGGCGCAAAATTGCACGCAAACGGATGTGATCGAATCTCCAATTCTAGGCGCGGAAGGGAATCGAGAGTTCTTGCTCTATTCGGTTTTCTGACCTACGTGCTCTCGACCGAAGCTGAATCTTTTTCGACAATTTCTGTACAATTCAATCTTCACATGGATATTGGGAAGCTTCCATCCGCAAAAGGCAAAGCTGCAGCCATCGTCTCCAAACCGGGCAAGCCGGAACTGGCAAGCATTGTGCCTGGGCTCCTCGAGTGGTTTGGCAAGAATCAGTATCAGATTGTTGTGGACGCTGAGACGGGACCGTATGCGGCCGGGGTTGAAGTTCTTGGCCGCGATGAAATGGCCTCCCGCCCTCTGAGCTTCACCGTGGTGCTCGGTGGCGACGGGACGTTGCTTTCTGCTGCGCGTTCCATGGCCAAGGCTGGAATCCCGGTGCTGGGCGTGAATCTGGGTTCTCTAGGATTCCTCACCGAAGTGCCACTGGAGGAACTCTACCCAACTTTGCAGGCGCTCGAAGAGGGAAGTTGCAACATAGAGACGCGCTCGATGGTGCATTGCGATGTGTACTAAGCGCCTTGGCCTTGCCATGGCGGGAAGCGAGCGTTGCGCCAGTCGAGGAATATCGGTGCGTTGCGTGAGACGCACCGGGAAGTCGATCAAGAGCAGAATTCGCCGGCGGCACAGAAGTCAGGCGCCGGAACAAAATGCGCGACAATCCGGCCCTGTGCGAAGCTGGTCACACCGTGGCGGTATGGTCCCCCAGCAGGAGTCCGCCAACACCTGGATCCGCCAAGACAACGACATCAGGACGGCGCAGAGCAGCCGACAAGGTACGGAACGGAGCGGGGAGGGGGCACAACAGCCCGGCCGCGACAGGCAGGGCAACGCTAACCTGCAACAGGCTCGCGCGGCAGCCGAAGAGGCCCGCAAGCACCAGGCGGCCCAGAAGCAACGCGAAGCGGAACGAGCACCCGAACGCGGCGGACCGGAACGATAGGTGCCATGCGCTGCAGCGCAACCGGATTATTGCGACGGCGACAGAAATTTTCCGTTGGCATAGCCATGGAAAACCTGGCCGTCGCTCCCGGGGACTTCCAATTCCTCCCAACCGTTTTCGGCGTCACTGAGGATTTTTACCCGGATCCCTTGCGGCATTGTTGCGACCGGATCGTAACTCGGGCCCGGTCCTTTCCTTAGATTGAGGTTCAGCACTCCGGACACCGTTGCGTAGCGCAATGGTGCGACCGCGTAATGCTGAAGGCGTGGGGCAAGCGGCGCTAGCAGCATGACGCCCGCCACCCCACCCAACATGTACCAGCCGTACCGGTGCTTTTTTCGCGATCGCGGCCGTTGAATCTCCTGTGCTGAAAGTAGCTCTCTCTCATCGCCGGCCGACCTTCCCCTAAGCTCCGCGAGTGTCGGCGGCGGCGGATGAAGCGGGTGCGGATCGAAATATCCGATGAACCGCTGCGACTGGAAATAATTGATCCGGCGTGCCAGCAACGGATGCTCGCCCGGAAGCAGCGCGAGTGCGAGGCCGGGGTAACCCGGCCGCCTGCGGTCATCGATGCGCGCAAGCAGGCGACCGACCTCGTCAGGGTTTAGGAGGTGCCGTTTATGGATGCCTTCACCCCAGCCGTCCGTTGAGGAATCTGACGAATTATGAGAAGTGGACGAGGATCGGTTTGCCGTATCGCCCCAGCGCGCTCGTGTGGGCTTGCGCGAACCGAACAATCCGATACGAGCTGAAAACCCATCACCGTCCGTTGTCGAAAAAGACGTCGAACGCGCGTGCGAGCCCGAACGTGTCTGGCGGAGAGTTTCCAGCTCTCCAAGCTGCCGGTTCAAATAGTTGCGCGTAAAGTCGTCGTCGATTTGAAAAAACAGCTTGAGGCCCGAATTACCTAAGAAAGTCTCCCAACTTTTTTGATAGAGCTCCTCGAGCTGGGGCAGATTTTGGACCACGAAAAGGAATTTGACGCCAAAGCCGGCTGCCTGGGCTGCCGCGTTCTCAATGACCTCCATTCGCTTGAGGCCGGCGAATTCGTCGAGGACGAACAGGGTCGGGTAGCCGGTCGCGGGGCGGCCCTTGATCCGCTCCATTTCCCCCACCGCTAAGGAAATCATGAGCCGCAGCCAGCGATAATGCGTGTCCATGTAGCGCTGCGGCAGGGTGAGATAAATGGTCAGGCCACTGCGGCGCGTCTTGAGCTCTCCCAATGCGAAATCCGACTGCTCCAGGACTCGCTGCATTGGCGTGCTATCAAGGAATACCGTGTTGGTTCGCGCCGACTCCAGCACTCCCGAGAGCGTTTTTTCGGGCATCGAGACCATTTGCTCGCCGACGCCGGCGACTGTCCCGTTGAAAGCGGGATTGAGCTTCATCTGGTTCCACAGCATCTCGAAAGCTGTGGGGATGTCCTCGTCTCCCGCCTGGCGAAGTTCCTCGATAGTGAGCCAATCGCCCTGCGTCAGAAGACGCCGTACCGTGACGAGATTTCTGCAGTGCGCGAGATATGGCGCCGAGATCACGTGCAGAATGAGGCCTTTGATAAGGCTTTGCGCGGCTTCTTCCCAATAGGGATCCCGCTGGCTTTGCACCACCACGAGGGCAGCAGCGACCCTGCCAGCATCGTCGACGGCAAGGTCACCGTTCGGATCAATGGCATCGAGCGGGTTGTAGCGCGCCTTGAGGGAGGCCGGCAGCGCCACCTCACCGAACGGATCAAGAATGCAGACTTTTTGTCCGAGCCCGTGGGTATACTCCGAGCCACCCCCACGCCGGCGCGCGGTGACCGTCGCGTTTTCGCCCTTCGGATCCACGACGATGCAGGACCCAGCCCAGAAACAGAGATTTGGGACTATGACGCCCGTGCCCTTGCCACCCCGCGACCCGCTCACAAGGCAAACGTGGCGGTCGTCTACGTAGCCGAGACCCGTTGCATCCTGGTCCAATGCCTCGCCGATCCAAAAACGATCGGAATATAAGGAAGCAGCGGAGTATTGAAATTTCTCGACGGCCGTCGCGGGCGGCATCCATTGCGCTGTGCCAAGCGGAAGACCCAATCCCGATCCGTCTCCACCAAGTAGTGAGCTCCACGGGTCACCTGCAAATAAGCCATTCTGTCTAGCAACAGCGGCGTCATAGGATTCCCTATACACGGGGTATGTTGCCATCCTATATTTATGGACGATAGGAATATTATCCCAGAACGGCATTGCGCTCTCCTTCAGCGCCGAGCGGGGTCGAGTTCAGAGAGGGCCCGAGCAAACTTCACCTATCATCCCCTGTGTTTGTGCGTTGTCGTTGCTTCGACATAGCAAACGGGGATGCGGTTTCAGGTCAAGAATTCATGACGGCATTCGGGGATTTGACCTTTTCCCCGCGTGGTCATCTGAACCCCGCCCAGTGTTTGAGCCCATCGGCGGCGAGAGCGAGTTCCAGTCGGACGCCCGGGGTCGCGGCGCCCGCGCAGCACCACACCGGGGAACTTGTGCTATTCCGCGCTCGCGCATGATACGCTCGCGCGATGCCTAACCAATTCCTCACCCCCGAAGAAGCCCGCGCACTTCTTGAAGCGGCCGACCGGCGCAACGCGAAGCTGCGCGCCGAGTATCCCGCAGTGGCGCATGTGTTCCCGCCCGTCAGTGACGAGATATTCCGGCTAGGTCATCGAACTGGCATTGCTCGGCGAGCTTCGCCGCACCCCATTGTTGCCGCCGCTCCGATCACCATTGAGACGAAATCCAATGACCCGGAAACGGCTAAAGCGCATGGCCGACGAAACGATGGATTATCAAGGCCCCTTCACCGTCCGCGACCTCATCGAAAACATGATCACCGAGAGGGAATGGCAGCGGCGGCGGCTTACTAGGTAAGGACACTACGCCTTGGCGCGCCCGGAGAGATTTGAACTCCGGACCGGTTGATCCGAAGTCAACTGCTATCCGCTGAGCTACGGGCGCGACCGAACCGAAATTAACCCCTGTAATATACATAAGGATATTTTTATTAACCGTTGCCGTGCTACAGCAAAATCGTGATGGTTAACGACGGTTTCAGAGGGCTAAAGCCACAGTCCTGAAAGAATAGCCGACCAGGCCTGCGCTCGCTGAAAGGCTCCGGCCTGTTCGGATATTCCCTAACCATTGTTCTTGTGCCAGGGTGACATCTCTAACCTTGCGCGCCCGGTGACATCTCTATTTTGCGTTGAAACCGTCCTTAGTTTAGCTGGCGAATGAGCATGTACGAGCCCGCCTTGACCTTCGAGGCCGTCCCGTTGGAGGCATTCTGAGCGAAGCGCGGAATGAGGGTGCCGGCGCCATTGACAATGATCGTGCCGGTGATTTGGCAAGTCGCCGTTGCCACGGCCGTGATGGCGCAGAGAGAGGTGCTTAGCGACGAAAACGCCGTGCGCACACCGATAGCGGTGCCGTCCCATTCCTGGGAATCGCCGATCAAAGTGGTCGCGGTCGCCGTACCGCCGTTGAGATCGACTTTGATGCCGCCCGAGGAACTTGATGTCGTATAGAGCGCCATATTGAACGCATAGGCTTTGCCGGCCGCCAATGTCCCGCTGGTCAGCCCGGTGATGGCGGCAAAGGATGTGCTGCTGGTTTTGGGGAAATCCGACGACACATAGCTGTCGGCCTCCGACCGGATCGCGCCGACCACATCGAGGGGGGCTGTTGGCGACGTGGTCCCAATCCCGACGAAACCACCGGTATTCTGGCTTTGCAATGCCACATAAGACGCGTCGATCTGAATCGGATTCGTATAAGAATATGTATGAATTTGCCCAACTGCATTGCCGGGCGTTGCGTTATAAATCCAGAAAAGCAGAAGTGAATGGGGTAGATCTTGCCCTATTCTTACCATCCCATTAGAGGCGGAGTTTGCAATATCAATTCCATCCCATCCCGACGAATAGGCAAAGTTTGTATTGCCGACGGTAAGATCGGTCCCCGGCGTTGTCGTGCCGATGCCGACCGAGCCCGTGGCGGTGACGAAGAGTCGTATAGCGTGGTTGACAGCATCATAGAAACATAAAGTCTGGGTTTTGTTAGCACTGCAATCATTTTCGATCTGCCATAGCTCGGTGCCGTTTCCATACAAATCTATGTTTGTCTCGTAATTTGTTGTACTTAGGTTCTCAAGTACAATGTCGGCACCGCCACCATTACTGGACGAAGCGGCAAAATGCGCGATTTGAGTGTCAACACCGCTGGTCGTCGTTGCGCCCAGAACATCGAGCGCATAAGCTGGCTGTAGGATGTTGACCCCGACATTGCCGCCGTTTGGGTTGAGGAGCAGCGCATAGTTTTGCGAGAGATCGCCGGATTTCGTGTTCTGCATCCAGGCAGTTCCGCCGTTATCAGTATCATACCCAAAATCGAAAGTGGACCCACCGGTTGCATAAAGCCGCAGGAAAGCCCCCGGTTGTGCCGTCCCGGAGGTACCCGGCCGCGCCCAGGAACCACTATTAACTTGTAACGGAGCAGTCGGCGACGTGGTGTCGATCCCGACATAGCCGTCGCCAAGCCATGTCATTGAGGTCATGTCTGGATTATCCGTAGCTCCATCAGCCAACTTTAAATCCAAACGAGTGTTCGAATTTATGTTTGTTGAATAGCTTCCCAAGGCCCACTCTGCTGAATTAGCGTATTTGATACCCGGGTTGTCTGGCCTCGTGAGGCGCGAAAGCGACGCAGAATTTACTGTCGCAGTCGCAGCAGCGCCTGCCACATCTAATAGTTGCTGCGGACTCGTGGAGCCGATCCCAACATTGCCGGACGAAAGTATGGTCATTAGCGTAGTACTATTGTTTTCAAAAGATATGTTCGCATTGGCAACTGTACCTGCATTGTTTGCCTGAAAAAGGATCCCGGTGTTCGACCAAATATGGGTCATATTGGGAGGGGAAAAATTGGTACTTGTCATCTCGAGCCCCCCGTTTAACGAAGAATTAGTAACCATAATAGCGGCGGAGGCGCCGGAGCCTGTATTGGAATTCGTAAGTCGTATGCCCGGAGTATACGAATTCTCCGAATAGTAAACATCTAGGGCTGTTGTCGGATTCGTAGTACCTATCCCGACGGAGCCGGTCGTGGTAAGCGTCATATAGGTTGAGCCGTCAGCCTGAAAAGACATTAGGGCGCCCGAATTCGCGCCTGTGTTATCCATATTAAATGCTAGTCCGGTGTTCGAAACAATTGCTGCCGAGTTGCCACTCGGGGAACTGGCATTGTTTATCAGAAATGCCGCGTTTTGATTTGCAGAATTTACAATCATCACAGCCGCTGGCGCATTGGCTCCTGTGTTGGAATTCGTAATATATACGCCTGAGCCATAATTATTATTCGAGTATGTAACATTTAGGGGCCCGGTCGTGCCGAGCGCATAACCGCCGGTGCCCGTCTGGCTAAAATATCCCGCGTAGCCTGTCGCCGCGGCGTTGCCCGAAGACACGTTCAGAACCGTGCCCGACGTCTCGCTCGACGATGTAAGCGTCAGCGCCGTTTGCGTCGAGAGCGTGCCCCACTTCCAGGTCTGCGCCCAATTGGCGCTGTCGATTGAGTTGGTCGTGGTAGCTGCCAGCAGGCTCGAAAGCGAGACAGTTGCAACCGCGTCGACCGAATTCCAGGTCGCGCCGTTACAGCCCTGAAAGGCCGCGCCCGTCCATCGGATGATGCCGGCATTTGTCGCATTGCACGTCGCGGTGCTGTTACCGAATTGATAGGCCGGGAACTGCCAGACGCTGCTCAGACAGACCACGTTGTTGCCATCTGTCGATTGAACGCCGTCGGCTTGTCCTGTCGTGCATGCACCCGCCGATTGTCTGGTTAGCCGCAGCGGGCAAGGCCCACAACAGCCCCGCCGCGAGGACGAGCGCGCGGGTTAGTGTCCGACCGCGCAGCATCGGCACACCGGAAAGGGCGCAATCGTATCGTCAATCACATGGCCGCAAACCAGCGGCGGGCTGCTGTGCGCCGACTCTATGCCGATGCAGGCCATTTCCGCTTTCGCGCAGAGCGCATCGCAGCTTTGGCCGTGCCGCCCGTCTACCGAGAGGCACACCAACCCACCGCGCACGGTTTTGCTGTCGCCGGATGATTTATCGTCGGCACCGGCAGGCATGGCGAAAACAAACGCCAGAAATACAACGGGGATGAGGAAGTAACGCGGCATACAAAGGTCGTTGATAATCTGATTTGCCTTTTTCCACAATAGCGTTTTATATTCAGAGTTGGGGCCGCATATTTACTGTTGTTACCTCAACGGACACCGATGCCACATCGCCTATCAAAGGCGGCACGCGAAAAACTTGCCGTCCTCATGACGCAACGCAACCGCGACCCAGCTTCGCGGGCGGTCGCCACCGCGCGCATGAAGCGTCGCCGCGCCGACCCGGCCTTCAATGCCGCGCACCGCCGGGCCATGAAGCGGCTATGGGCCGATCCCAAATTCAAAGCGGCGACCCGCGCTCGCATGAAACGCAACAACGCCGACACCGCGTTTCGCGCCAAGCAGTCGGCGAGCGTCAGCATTCCGCCCGCGACACGGGCCGCGATCATTGCCGCGCTCCGGGCTGACCCCCATGCGAAGCGCGTTGCAAAGTCAGTCGGCGGCGCGAGCTACAAAACGGTGCTTCGCGTTGCCAAAGCCGCTGGCATTAAGCTACGGCCACCGAAGCTCACCCCGCACCAGAAGCGTGAAGCGATCAAGCGCCGTGACGGGGGCGAACCATTGGGCGCAATCGCGCGCAGTTACAACGTGCATCCGAGCATGATTTGTCGGCTCGCACCTTAACAGTGCCGCCCGGACCCGTTGCAGAAACCAAGACTTCTGACGCGTTTTACTGATCCAGCCTATTCAAAGGGTTAGGCGTTGCAAAAGTTAGGTGCAAAAGAACCTGTCAACTCAGAGCAGGGGCGGGGGTTTCGCCCGAGGCCACCGCTGACGCCGCGGTGCCCGGCGGAATTGCTCTCCGTACTTGCCGCACGATCGCGGCCGCCGGTTCTAGCCGGATGCCGACGCCGCCACGGTCATCGACATAGACGCACTCGGCGGCAATTCGCCGGACGACATCTTCGGCAGTCAATATTGGCGCCATGTGCCGCCACCTTGACACGTAGGTTCGCAAGCCATGCAATTGTTGGTGTTAAGCCTTTCTCGATCGCAAGCCTGTAGTTTTCCTCCCGTGATACCCGAGATCGATATCTGGCGCGCCGCCAACCTGATGCTCAAGCGCCACGGCGAGAAGGCCCTCGAGGAAAGCGCCATGCGCGCCGACGAGCTCGCGGCCGCCGGCGACGATAACGGCGCAGCGACCTGGCGCCGGATCACAGATGCCGTCGGACAGCTCGCGAACAACACACCGCCCGGACCGGTGCACTGACGGGAAAGGGGAGGGTCCCTAGATTGTGATCCGCTCGACCTCATCGAGCGTGATCTCGTCGCCGGTGCGGTCGTAGAGCTTGGTGGTGCGCGGGCTTTCGTGCGCGGCCATTGCCTGCGCGTTTTCGAGCGTGCCGCCGGCCTCGAGATAGGCGGTGATGCCGGTCGCGCGGAACACGTGGCAGCCGAGCTTGACCTTGAAGCCGGCCTCGGCCGTGCGCCGGCGGATCATGCGATAGGCGTCGACGCGGTTCATCGGCTTGTCGGTCAGCACGCCGGTCTTGCCGATCGCGGAGCGGAAGAGGGGGGTCTTGCCGTCCTCGCGGATGCCGGCCGCGGCGAGATACTCGTCGATGAACTGCTCGAGCTTGTGATGCGCCGGCATTTCGTGGCGCTTGCCGCCTTTCTCGTGCAGCCGCACCCACCAGCGCTTGCCGCCGGGGTAATAGTCCTCGACCCGCATGGCGACGACGGCGCCGATGCGCGCGAAGCGTGTAGGTCATCACGCCGATCAGCGCGCGATCGCGCAGGCCGACGACGGTCGTCACATCGATGCTGTCGAGCAGACGGCGGGCCTGGTCCTCGGTGAGCACCGGCGTCTTGCCGCGGCGCACGACATGCTTGGGCCCGCGCACCGCATGCGCCGGGATTGACGGCGAGGACCTGGCCGACGACCAGCCAGTCGAACAGCATGCGGATCGCCGCGAGGTGCTGCTTCACCGTCGGCTTGGCGGCCGTCGTCTGCAGCGCCTCTATATAGGCGGCGACGTGCACGGGCTCGATGTCGGCGAGCTCGCCGATGCGGTGCTGCTCGACCCAGGCGAAGAACGAGCACACGGCCCGGTAATAGGCCATGCGCGTGTTCTTGTTGCGGATGTTGGCGGCGAAGAATTCCAGGAACCGGCGCGCGGCGTGATCGCCGGCATCGGCGATCACGGCCGGCACCGCGAGCGTGCTGCGCAACGCCGCCGCCTTGACCGGCGCCGCGGCCTCGACCACCGCCGGCACGTTGCGCCGCTCGGCGCTCACAGCGACACCTTATAGGTGAATTCGGACCCCCGCATGCGGACCTCCCCCAGATCGCGCCTTAGTGTAACATAACGTCCTTTATGTTACACTAAAAATTGAGGTGTCCGCGTTTCAGATATCATTAATGCATTAATGTCCGGCTCGACTTGGCTCAAGCTTTCCGCCACCCGTCCTTCACGAGTTCCATGAGTATGGAATAAGATATTAAATGTGTTCCATAATAATACCGAGACCACGCTAACGTCTCATCACACAGATTGTCGAATGTATCTCTCAAATCTTCGGGGAGTTCTTTCGCGAGCCTCACTTCGAGTGAGTTTTTTCGCTCGTGAGCTCTCGCTGCGCGCCATTTCAGGTTCCCGTATGAGGCAATCTCGACTGCCCAATATTAATTATAACCGATCAGGGACAGATACGAACCGGGCGGAAGACCCCGCATAGGAAGGATCAGGCTTCACCTATGCGATGGCTTCGGTCAGAGCCTTTAGGCCTTTGATCCATCCGACGAGATGCCGCTCGGCCTCTCTGTGGTCGGTGATGTCCTTTTCCTGATGCGCTATCCGCGTGTTACGGAAATCATAGATGCCAGCGACCGTCGCGAGCATGTCGCGGCCGCCGGCGACCTTGAACTTTGCCTTTACCGCCTGAAACACGCCGTCGATCCTCGTGTTGTCGTTAAGCGCGTACTCCATACAATCGCGCAGCAGCCCTAGCGGCATGATCCCGTTATTGAAAACTAGCGTACGCTTGAGATTTTGGGCCGTCTTTTCGTAACGGGATTGCGACCGACGATCAGCGTCGCGCAGATAGGGATCGAACCAGGTCTTTTGGTCCGGCACAGTCGCCGGCATCGCCGGTTGCAGGCGCCTTACGATCAGGCCGCGTGCGGCCTCATCGAGCGAGCCCAGCAGTGCTGTGAATACCGGCGAATAGTTCATCCCTTCCTTGTTCTCGAAAAATCGGAACAGCATGGTCGCTTGCTCGACCGCTTTGCGGTACCGAGGCGGTAGCGCTTGCAGTGTGGCGTCATCAACGATCCCCTTGAGCTGCGGCGCCTTGTCCTGTTCGGCCGCTTCCGCCCGCGCCGCCGCTACAAAGAGCGGCAGCCGATCGGAGGTATCGTCGCTGTCGATTAGCGTCTTGAGCGCGGGCTGACAGGTCCGCGCCAGCGCTGCGATCGTATCACCGGTGAGCCGTTCGAACACGCCCTGGGGTACGTAGACGTATTCCCACCGGCACTCCGGCGTCGAAGCCGCCTCACACCAGACGATGGCCGCCTTGGCTTTGCGCGGGACATCCACGTCTTCACGACCTTTCGTCTCGACAAGGTAGTAATGCCCCTGCTCCGAACGTGCAAAGAAATCAGGCGTGTAGAACGACAACCGGGAGCCGGCGGCTAGGTAGTCAATGCGCAGGCACTGCGGGCCGGCGTTCTTTGCGAAGGCCAAAACGTCGGCTGCGTGGTCGAGAAAGTTGGCAACCGCGACTTCGAGCTCTCGGTTGCACGGCACCAGATTGAAGAGCGTCCGCTCCGCTTGCAGTACGGGATGACGCTCGCTGTGACTTACCTGAAACGGCCGCCAGGTGGAAAGCGCTATCGGTGCGGTGTCCGGGAGCCGCTTTTCGACAGTTGTTGTGCGTGCGCGGATCAGCGGCACGAAAACGGCGCGGACGTGCTCGCCGACATCCGAATCGCCAAGCCGGGAAATGAGCGACTGGTCGTAAAGGTCCGTTTTTTTCTCGAAGAGGATTTCCTCGAGGAAGGTTTGGACGAGCGGCCCGAGAACAGCGTGCGTTCCGCGGAGACGGCAAATTTGCTCAAGCTGCTTAACGAAGTACGAAACAGCGCCGACGCCTGAGTCCAGCAGCGGTAGGTTGATTTTGAGCCGCTCGACGACCTCATTCGTGAACAGATGCCGGCCTTCGTACTCGATTTCCGCCTTACCCTGGGTCCCCAAGGGCAACGGCCGGTACTTCCTGAATTCCTTGCGAACATCGTCTATTTTGAGGCCCTCAAGCGTGACCTGAATGCGATAGCCGCCGCTCAGTCGCGGCACGTCGATTTCAAGCTCCTTGAGATCCTTATGAGTTGCGTCGGGATAAATCGAAACCGTCGTTTTAGGCACACGGTCGATGTCGATCACCTCGATCGGCAGCCCCTCTTGCGCGAGTTCTTGCGCGTAGAGACTGGCGAAGGCCGGGTGTTCGACCACAGTGACGATCTCGTTCGCTTGGCCCGGCGGCGTCATGCGCCGCAGCCCGCGCCCGAGCGTCTGCTCCGGCAGAATGTTCGCCTTCGAGCTGAGCGGCCGTAACGGCACGACAGTGGTGACGTTGCGAACGTCCCAGCCCTCTCGCAGCATCAGCACCGAGACGATGCAGTTATAGGGGCTGGTGTTCGAATCCAGCTCACGGCTCAGTCGGCGCAACGCCTTTAGGTCTTCGTCGCTGATCTCTCTTTCGTTCTCCTCGAAGACATAGCGCGCGGCGACTCCCCTCCCTTCCCTCTTCAGTCGTCCTTTCAAATTCGTGTGGAGGTTGATTGTCGCGCCGTTAAGGCCTTTGAAGCGCTCATCGCTATTGAGCCGCCGGGTGATTTGATCCGCTTCCGCGGTGCTGTTGCACATGACAAATAGGAGCGCCTTCTTGCCGCTCTTTTCCCATTCCTCACGGCTGAGCTTCCAGCGCTCGTAACCGAGCAGCAGATGGCGTTCATAGACATAACTGGCGTCGTCGCCCGGCTGCTCTTCGAGCCTTCGATCGGCTCGACCGATCACCGGAGTTTTAACGATACCGCCATCGACCGCTTCACCAAGCGGCGTGTCGCAAACGACGTGCTTGAAGACTTGCCCGCGGTTGTCCTTCGGCGTGGCACTGAAATCGAGTTGCGCCACGAGCCCCGTGCCGCCGCGCTGGCGGCCGGTGTCATGAATGAAGCGGATCGCTTCGTTCCAGGCGGAATCCGGGTCCCACACGTGGTGAGCCTCATCATTGATCACCATCACGCGGGGATGTTTCGTGATGCGGTCCCGAAGCGCGGCTGCGGTATCGAGGGCTGAGGCCTTCGACACCGCGGGCCCCATCCAGCTATAAGTTTCGGACTGGCCTTTGCCCGCGCGGCGGCTCGTATCGTGAAGCCTATGAATGTTGGTTAGATAGAGAACACCGCCGCTCGCGGCGCCGGCAGCTTCGTCCTGAAGCACCACAGAGAGGTTCCAATCGCCGCGCCATTCGGGTGGGATCAGAGGATCGCTGTCAAAGATGTCCGCCCGCCCGTCACCCGGCCTGAAATCATCCTTTAACCGCTCATAGACTGTGAGTCCCGGGGCAACCAGAACGAAGTGCCGGGCCATGTCGGAGTCGGACTCGCGCAGCGCGTGGAAATAGCTCCACACGATCGCGAGGCTCATCACCTTGGTTTTCCCGGCCCCTGTGGCGAGCTTAAAGGCGTAGCGGCTCCAGGCGTCCTCTTCCTCGGTGATCCCGAGCGCCGCAACCTCGGCGTCCGCACCGCCGAACTCGGCGATTACCTCCGAGAGGCAATCAAGCTGGCGCAATTCCTTGAGATAGATCAGCGTCTCGATTGCCTCACGCTGACAGAAGTAGTACCGGAATTCAAAATCCTCGCCGGCCGGCGTGGTGCGCCGGTGGCTCCGGTTGAACCAGTGATCGAGCAGATACCGCGTCGTGTCGCTTGCGCCGGCATAAAAGCCCTCCCGCCATTCCCGCACTGCGCCGCGGATGTTCTGCGCGATCCGGATCGGCGACGGGCGTCGGCCTTTCACTATCTTGGCCGGGTCACCTTCCTTGTCGGCCCGGACGCGATGCGAATTTGGTTCTTCCCACGGCGCGAACAGCGGCTCCAAAGCCGAAGGGTTCAGCAGGTCAGCCATCAGATTTTCACCTCGACCGTGATGCTGGTATCGCACCCGAAGACATCGACCACCTTGACGCAAGCCGTGTAGGCGCCGGGCTTGACGTAACGGTGGCTGGCCTCGCTCACGGTTTTGAGCGAGCGATCCTTGCGCGTGCGGTAATCCTGCCAGTGGTGATTGAACGGCTTATCCGGATGCCAGTCGAAATCGATCGCCCAAAAGTCGATGAAGTCGAAGCCGCTCTTGATCGCGCGCTCCTTCAGCGCTTCCAGTTCTTTGGCCGGGACCTCAGCGAGCGAGGGCAGGAAGTTGGCGAGCTTGATGTCAACGGAGCGCTCATCTTTCCGGCCCGATAGACTGGCTCGGCTTCGAGCACGGCCATTTCGAGGAAGGGCGGCGGACTTCTCCGGTTGCGTTCCATGATTTCGCGGGGAATCTGGATGAGCTTCAGTTTGACGCCGAGCTCCTGCTCGAGCGCGGCGGCGGTGAGCCGGAGATCCATCTCGAATTCCCACGCGAGGCAGTAGCACTCTCGGCCTCCGGCCGCCGCTACGGCCTTCGCTACCGCAGTGGCTTCCTGTCGGGAAAATACCGAGTCGATGCCATCGACGTGACAGAGGGCTCCGCCCTTGCGACCATGGATGAGCGGCGACGGCGCATTAGTCAGCATTTCAGCCTGGAAAAACTCCAAAACCACCCGGCGGTGCTCTTCGTCCGCCCCCTGTAGGGCGGCTCTCTGCCACCACTGGCGTTCGTAGCGGCCCAGATTGTACACGTCGAAGGCTCGGTAGGGCTTCTCTTCGGCGTGAAGGTTCCGCTGAAGATCAATCAGTCGTTTGCGGCTTGTGTGGATAGCGAACCGGCCAAGGTCTGACATGATCCAGCGTCGGCCGAGCCGCTCCGCTACTGCGCCGGTTGTACCAGCACCGCAGAAAAGGTCTGCCACCAAATCCCCTTGTTGGGAGGACGCACAGATGATCCGTTCGAGAAGTGCTTCCGGTTTTTGAGTGTCGTATCCGGTGTCTTCGAGTGCTTGCGAATTTACTGGAGAAATATCCGTCCACACCGTCCCGATCGGGACGCCAGGCATTTCGTCGAGAAAGCGACGCAATTGTGGTCTGCCCTCAGGTCTCTTCGGCAGTTCGATGCGGCCATCCGCAAACAGCTTTTCCATGGTGGGAAGTTCATACCGCCATCCTTTGGCCGGAGGAGGATACCCTCTCCAGACGTACATCATGTTAGGCCGTGGATTGGGGCTCGTCATGTTGTCTAGCCGATATCGGCGGCCGTCAATTTCCAGGTTATACTTCGTCTTTATATAATCTTCGCTATAAGGGCCAAACTGAGGTTCCCATTTGAACCGCTCTCCTTTCGTATAAAAGAGGATATAGTCATGAATCACACCCCATCTCTTGCTGTCGCCGTGAGCCGTCACGCGTTGCCAAGTTATTTCAGCGGCGGTTGATTGCTTCCCAAAAATGTCATCACATAAAACCTTGGCATAGCAACCGATGTGCGGACCGATGTGTATGTAAATTGTCCCATTATCAGATAGAAGATCGCGGGCCAGCACAAGGCGTTCCGCGAGCATGTGCAGGTATGAATCTGTACCTTTGCCCCAAGTATCGCGATAGGCGACCATCTCTAAAGTGGATTGGTCTTTTTCTACTGTGTCGTCCTCTTCACCAATGGGGACATACATCGTGAAGTCGGCGCCCACATCAAATGGTGGATCGATGTAGATGAGGTCTATTTGGCCTTTATACTCCTTAAGGATTGATGCGATGACGAGTTTGTTATCGCCCCAGATGAGCATGTTCCGGAAGTCGTCAAGGCGCTTGGTGTTCTCCTCGAACATGTCGAGTTGTCCGGCAGCGGCCGCTTCACTTCGCGGTTGGTCGATCGTCTCGATTTTCTGCATTGGCATGGACACGCCGGCAACATCGACATCACGCCGGTTGCCGTACTCGTCGTACTTCCCTTCCCAAACCAGCTCTGTGCGTAGTTGAGAGAGCGGATGAGGATTAGTCGGGCCGTATGGAGGGTTGCTGTTTTTGTGCATGCCCCTTTATCCCCCTGTTTTCCTTGCCAAGGCTCTAACAGAGCTTCCCGCTCCAGTCGAGAACCACTGTGCACGCGCTCAAAATGTTCTACAATTGTGCTCTTGATTCGAACCCAGGTTGTCGATGTCGAACGTCCTTCCACGACCCAAGCGTATCTCGCCCCAGCAGATAATCGGCGAGCAGGGTGCCGCCCTGGTCAAAGAGCGCGCGCACGCCATGGGTTTTCTCTACACACCGTATGGGCCAGTCGAAGCCGGCATCGATGGCCTGATCGAGTTGCGGGACCGTATCACTAATCAAGTCTCTGGTCGCCTGGTGGCGGTCCAGGTCAAGACGCGGGCCGAAGGCGCATATACGGCTGAGACCGAGGACGGGTTTGAATACCTTTGTGATGCCGCCGACGTTGCCTATTGGCAGCAGGCAAATGTGCCGATCATCATCGTGCTGGCCCGCCTTTCCGACGGCTCAGCGTTCTGGAAGCCAGTGCGAATGCCCGGTACTTCCGTCGCGGAGGCGCGGCGCTTGCGCGTCAATAAGCCGGCCGATCGGTTTGATGGAAAGGCTGCTGACGCGATCGCCCAGCTCGCAGTGGACCAAGCCGCGCCGGGCGTGTGGTTACCACCATCGGCGCAGCCCGACGAGCTGCTATTCAACGCCGTGAAGGTGGTGCTGCCGCCCACCATCCAAGTCGCACCCACTATCTATGGCCACGGACGCGATGCGCTCCGTGCGCTTCTCGACATCAGTGATCATCCACCTTTCGCTTGGGTTGCCAAAGGTGGGCGGCTCATCACATTCCTCGACATAGATACGAGCTTGCTGCGCCATGTCACCGATGCCGGTTCGATCGAGACGTTCCCGGTTGAGGAATTCGCGCTCCACGACGACGAGGGCGAGCAGCGGCAGTTCGTCGAATTGCTCAACCGGACGCTCCGTTTCCAGCTTGATCCCCTGCTAGCCTGGAATCGTGATCTCAGCCTTTACTATTACCCAGCCGACGGGCCGAAGATTGATCGGACCATCCGCTATCAGTCCTTAAAAAAAGAGACCTCGCGCGGCGTTGTTACAGCGAAGCGCCGACCCGACAAATCCGTCTCTTATGTTCGTCACAGCGCTTTCGCTGGCCGCTTCTGGCGGGTGTTCGATGAGTGGTATCTGACGATCGAACCCGCCTACGTCTTCACGCGGGACGGCGTGCGGCCCGACGGCTACGCGGGGGAGCGTATCTCCAAGCTGAAACGCCTGGAGAACAATGCTGCACTGCGTGGCCAATTCGTTATGTGGCGCACACTACTGACCAGCCTCGGCCAATCGAGCGCCCAGGCCGACTTTCTAGCACCATCGTCAGCTGCGATTTCATCGCCCATTCTGCGCTTCGAGGCGCTCGACATGGTCGAGCTTCCAGTGTCCGTGCCTGACGAACTCTGGCGCAGCCGGGACACATATGCTCCGCCGAGCGGCGAAGAGGAACTGCCGCTATGACCTTCCGCGCCTCCGTCCTCGACGAGCCGCTGCTGGAATTGGCGGCAACGGCCGCGAAATTGACATACGCCTTGGATTAATGCGCCATGGTCCTCTTGAGCCCGAGCGCGCTTCGCG
>CAVOLD010000014.1:0-9481 GCA_963696705.1 uncultured Acidobacteriota bacterium | reverse complement strand
ACACCCACTCTCGATTGCACTCATTGGCACTTGCGGCGGGGGTTTTGAGTGCGATGACCTGATTTCGCCAACTGACTTCCGAGTTGCCCGTCGTTCTTCGAGTTCGCAACAAACCGCGATGTCGTAGCGCTACGCTGGAGAGGAAGCTCCGCGATTATGCCTTTGACAAACCCATGAATGGCTACCAGACCCACTGAGGGTGCTCGCTGAACCAAACATGGACGATGAATGCCAAGGCGCCACCGAAGAAAAGTATTCCGATGACGCCGTAAAGTATTGCGACAAAGGTGCAGACGGGGCCGCATGGCTCTCTACCCCTCCCTGCGTCGTAGGAGTCTTTTTCGACTGGAGTTCGATGAACACTCCCGTCCACAGTAGAGATGTAATTGGGTGGGTTGTTGCTAAAGAGATTTGACACTGGAATCTCCCTTCTACCTCAGAGATTAGTGGGATTCTAACACCTGCGCCCCGTCAGCGGGATTCAGTCGGAGTGGTCACTGCTGGCTGGCTCCGTCTGAGTGGCTGTGAACCTTAAGGCAACGGGATAACCGGAAAACTAGTTGTGAGTTGCCGGTTCTCGGTTCTCAGTTTGTGGCTCGGACGAAGCTGGACTCCGGGGAGTGTGGCCGCGCGTTTTCTGCGTATGCGGGAGCCGGGGAGAACAAGGGCTCGAATGGGATCGCGTAGAGTTGGGTCACTGCGCGCGAGATCCTTCACCGGCTGCCGCCGGTTTCAGGATGACGTCTTTGTTCTTGAGCTCTCGTCCATTTTGTTGACGTCATCTTATTTCAGGCTATGTCGAGTGGCCGTCCGAATCTGCGCAATGGCCAAATTGAGTGCCCACTGGCCTTCGAAGGAAATATCCTTGAGGCGTAAGGCTTTCAGGCAGAGGTTATACGGTAAGAGGGTTGTAATAAACTAGAGACTACTTCGTTTTCCATGGGGAGATTTATGCGCGCGAATGTTCTTAGGTTTGGAGTTGACGGCGTATGGGGTGGTGAACGGTCCGAATCCGCAGGCGAGGCGCGGGCCGCGACCAGCAAGGTTCCGCAGGTCGCGATCGCGTTCTGGATCATCAAGATCGCGGCAACGACGTTAGGCGAGACCGGCGGAGACGCCCTCTCGATGACGATGAATTTCGGGTATTTATTGAGCACAGCAATTTTCATGGCTTGCTTTATCGCAGCGTTGGCGGTGCAAATTCGTGCTAAGAAGTTTCATCCGTTTCTTTATTGGACGGTGATCGTTACGACCACAACAGTGGGCACGACGATGGCGGATTTCGCCGACCGCTCACTGGGCTGGGGATATGTGGGAGGAACGGTGATTTTATTTGCGCTCCTCATGATCGTGCTGGGATTGTGGAAATATTCGGTTGGATCGGTATCGTTCAGCGATATTAGAACAACGAAGGTCGAGATCTTTTATTGGGTAACGATTCTGTTTTCGAATACGCTAGGCACAGCGCTGGGCGATTTTCTGGCGGACACCAACGGAGTAGGTTTCGAACGCGGAGCGCTGATTTTTTCAGGCATGCTGACGCTGGTTGCGGCCGCGTACTTCTTCACGAAGCTTTCGCACACTGTGTTGTTCTGGACGGCATTTATTTTGACGCGTCCGTTGGGGGCGACTCTTGGAGATCTGCTGACCAAACCGCATGCGAATGGCGGCCTTGATCTTAGTCGCATCAGTTCTTCGCTGGTAATTGGGGCATTTATGGTGCTGTGCATCTCACTGATGCCACAGAGGGCGGGAGATCATCCGGGGCAGAGCCGATAGTTGTGAAATATCGGATGAGAGCGGCAACGAGACCGTAGGTGTGGTTCCGGACGCAAAAGGAAATCTGTACGGCACAACGCTCGAGGACGGCAGCGACGGAAACGGGGTGGTGTGGAAGCTGACCCCATAGTCCAGGTGGCAACAGCGCACAAGCAACGCAGTGTGGACCTTTTAATCGAGATAACTGTTCTGGCGTAATGTCGCCGTCTCGCTCATTTTCGAGCGAGGCGTATTGCGCCGCGGGTGAAGTATCCCGGCGCTGTCAGAGTTTTGCATCCACGCGCCTTGGCTCACAATCCAATTCCGGGTAGCAAGTTGCTTAATTGACTAAGAGGGACCGGACATGCCCGACGTACCTGCCGCCGTTTCCGCACCGCGAAGAACTGCAGTCTCTAACGATTGTATCGACCAAATTTTCCGCGAGGCCCGCACCCATAATGTCTGGCTTTCTCGGCCGGTTTCTTCGGAGCTACTGCGTCGTCTGTACGAACTGGCCGCTTTCGGCCCCACGAGCGCCAACACGACGCCCGCACGCTTTGTATTTCTGACGACGCCCCAAGCCAAGGAGCGTCTGCGTCCCGCTCTTGCCCCCCTCAATGTTGACAAGACCATGGCTGCGCCTGTCACCGTTATCATTGCCTGGGATACTGAGTTCTACGAGAAGCTTCCAAAGCTTTTTCCGCACAAAGATATGCGTTCAATGTTCGCGGGTAAGCCTGACATGATTGAAGCAACTGCCTTCCGAAATAGTTCGATCGAGGGTGGCTACTTCATTCTTGCTGCCCGCGCGCTTGGCCTCGATTGCGGTCCCATGTCCGGATTCGACGCGGCCAAGGTCAACGCCGAATTCTTTCCCGACGGCAAGTGGAAATCGAACTTCCTCTGCAATCTTGGCTACGGGGATCACACTAAACTTTCCCCTCGCAATCCGCGCCTACCCTTCGATGAGGCCTGCCTGGTTTTGTAAGGCGGGTTACGCGCAAGATTCCTTCACCGGCTGGCGCCGGTCACCGTTTGCCTGGCGCAACCGGCACGAGCGGTAAGCGGCGGAGTGGCATTCACGTTCTAGCTCCAAAATGATCCGCGGTTGGGCGAACAGAAACCATGGGTGATTCGTCCAAAAAAGGGAACGTGGATGACAAAATTTGTCAGGCTTTCTCTTTTTCGGTGCTCTCCTCAGACGGATTCAAGCCCTTAAGTTACTCTCGTTCTCTCCCAAGGTGTCACAGGACCGAGACTTATGAGTGGTGACTTGGAAACCTGTTGGCGATTCGGCGATGGCAAGTGAATTGCCGATAAGTCTTCAGTCAGGTTTAAGAAAACTCACCCTGACTATGGAGAAACCGTGAAGAACACGCAGAAACAAAAAGGCTTTTCACTGATTGAGTTGCTCATCGTGGTGGCAATTATTCTTATCATCGCTGCTATCGCCATTCCGAACTTGCTGCGCGCGCGTATTTCGGCTAATGAGTCGTCTGCCGCCAGCTCGATTCGTACCATCAATACGGCTGAGGTGAGCTTTTATTCCACTTACCCAGCAAACGGCTATTCTGGACCTAACGCAGCCGGCTTGGGCGCACTTGGGCCGGGAGCGATCACTGGCTGTCCCGCTGGCGGACCGCTGGTCACTGCGGCTTGCTTGATTGACTGGAACCTTTCGAAGGCCGCCACAGTCGCACTTCAAAAGAGCGGTTACTACTTCAATATCGGCAACGTTAGCGGTGGTCCGCCGTACCTGGATTACACAGCCGGTGGCGCGCCTGCTTCTTTCAACACGACTGGCGTGAACTCCTTCTGCGCGAACGAAGACGGCGTCATCCACAAAAACGACCAAGCTGCGCAGGCTGCCCCGATGGTTGCCCATGCGACCTGCACCAGCGCTGCCTGGCCACAATTACAATAATCTCGCTTTGTTGACGTCAAGGCTCGCGCTGAAGTAAGAGGATCACAAGCGAATAAATCCACTAATCAGCGATCCCCCATCTTGGCGTAACATCTCGATTACACTTATCGAGGGATCTTGAGTGGTCGCTGCAGGGTGGCTCCGTCCGACGGGGCTATGGACTTTCAGGCAACGGGATAACGAGAAAATCAGTTATCAGTTGCCGGTTCTCGGTTTGTTGCTGGGAAGCATCAGGGCCCATCTCTTTGCTGAGCGCTGCGGCAACCAAAGTCCGAGTTTTTCAGCAAACTGTTTAGCCGCGATGTTGGGCCTTTTGGGCTGCCTTGCGTTGCGCCTTCTGGTATTTGCTGGCGGATTTCTGCTGTTTGATGTAGGCCTTGTTTAACGCTTTTTGCTGCTTGATGCCTGCCTTCTGGGCTTGGCGCGCGCTATTGGGGCCGGTGAAGATTTGGGCCGCGGCCGGCATCGACGATGCGACGCTCAACGCGACCAGCAGAATGAGAGATGGAATTCGTTTCATAATGTGCCCGTAATGGAAGATCCTACTGAGAGTTTACACCGAAGGTGCGACCGGGGCTGGCTAGGAATCCGTTGCCGGACGTTACACCAGTAACGGGGCTTAAAAAGGGATCACAAGAAGCCGGTTGTCAGTTGGCGGTTCTCAGTTCTCAGTTATTTCTCAGACGATCCGAATCCGTTTGAGAAGGCTAGCGCGGGGCGATCAAACCCAGTTGTTGGAGAACTCTGGCGTGATCCCAATAAATCCGCTCGCCGCATATTTTGCTGTCGCGGAAGTAGACGACTGCGACCAGATCGACTGCGACCTTCTTATTAGTGGGCGGCAGGTTGGGCAGAATCCAGTCCATTTGCGTGCTGTGGGTAAAGGTGAGGACCAGTTCGTCGACCAGTGCGTCGTCGCCAACCACGCGGTGGGTAAGCTGGGTGGCAATGTCGCTGGGCAAGAAATGGACGAAGCTGTCGCGATAAAAAGCGCGCACTTCGCTCTTGCCGCGTCCGCCCATGCCGGTGGGGATGTTGAGGACGAAGGCGTCGTCGGTCATGGTTTCGAGCGTGGCTTCGACGTCGTGATGGAGGAATTCCTCGTCGGTGTGGACTTTCCAAAGTTCTTCCATGGCGCGTTTTTCCATCGCGATGTGTTCCCTGGTGAATAGCGGTCGGCGTTTCTCGATGGATTATAGTCTGCCGGGATTCTGTGCCTCGGCATTCTTGTCAACTGGACGTAAATGTAACTTCGGAATCGAGGACTGCATCATGTCTTTGGATGGAGAGATACGACTGGGGCCCGATAGACTGCGTTGGAAGAATGCGCTGAGCTGAATTTAAATCGTTAAGGAGGGAGCGAGAGACCTTGCCCGATTCGAATTTGAAAATCGCGCTGGCATCGCCTCCGGCGGAAGAGCTGTCCGCCGGCGAAGTGAAGTCGAGTGCGCGCAAGATGATTCGAGTGGCTTTGATCAGCATCACCCTGGTTTGCGTGTGGCTGACCGTCCGATTTCCTTTTCAAGCCGAGTCTGGCCTTGAATACCTGTTGAATGGGCCGAACAGCGTGAACCCGCAAACGCTGCATCTGCGCGGCGAATTTGTGGAAAGTAATTTGGGATCAACCGATGATGCGGGCGGCGGGGTGACGGTCCGGATGATCGCGGAGCAATATCTTTTTGTTCCGCAGTGTGTGGTGGTGCCGGCCGGGGTTCCGATCCGTTTTCGGATCACGAGTGCCGACGTAGTCCACAAACTAACGATCAGCGGGACCGAGGACCAGATCAAAGCAGTGCCGGGCTATGTGGTCGAGACCCGGTTGTAGTTTGTGCGGGCAGGGGTATACCAGATGCCGTGCCATGAATTCTGCGGGCCCGGACATTACACAATGCGAAGCCGGCTGATCGCGGTTCCTCCGGAGGCGTTTCGAAACTTGAGTCGAGAGGCGAGGAGGGATTGTGCTTCGCGGTAAGGGGTCAGCGGAGGTGCGTGGATTGAAAAGGCGAATCGGTTCGGCCATGCTCGCCGTCGCGATCACAGTCTGGATCTCCGGAAGTGTTCGTCTCCTGGGATCAGGGTTTGGATCGGACGTTGCTGAACCTCCGGTGCGAATTCCTTCGAACGTGGCGTGGACGGCGGGAACGATCGCGCAGGCTTCCTCGGGGGATCCGCTTCGCGGGCTGATTATTGCGCGGCGTTGCGACCGCTGTCACGGACGCGAGGGTTTCAGCTCGAGTCCTTCCGTGCCAAACCTGGCGGCTATGGACCGTCTGGTGGTGTGGAAACAACTGGATGATTTCCGAGCGGGCAAGCGAAGCTCGCCAGTGATGCAACCGATTGCCAATTCGTTATCCGCGCGAGACACGGCCGACGTTGCGGCTTACTACTGGATGATGCCGATCGCGCCGGATCCGCTGGACGATCGCGCCTTCCCGCAGCCAATGCCTGATCCAAAGCACGAAGCCGTGGCGGTGCGGCTTATCACGGCAGGCGATGGAAGCCGCGGGTTGCCTCCTTGCCAAGCGTGCCATGGCCCCATCGGATTGGTGCAGGGAGCGCCGTCGCTTACGACGCAGAATGCTCCCTATCTTTTGGAACAGATCGAAGCCTTTGCCAGCGGCAGGCGAGCCAATGACATTAATTTGAGGATGCGCAGCATTGCGGCACAATTGACTGAGGAAGAGAGACAGGCGTTGTCAGAAACGTACGGTGCGGGTCTGGCTCCGAGCGCGGGGCCTCCCACGCGATGAGGAAGATCTTTGCTTCGCTTCGTCTTTATTTCGCTTCGTCTTTACTTCACTTCGTCCGGAGATAGTTTATCGCGGGTCGCCGAGCTGATTGATCGTCGCGGTATTTGAGGGCAAGGTTGGTTTTGCCATGAAGAAATTGTGATCGTAGAGATTGCGATACATCAATCCGGCAATTTCCGCTGCCTTGGGACCGAACGTCGGACGCCCACCTTCGAGGAAGACGACTACGACAATGTGACCAACGCTGGTTTTGGCGTAGGAAGCAAACCAGCCAAAGCGGGTTCCCGCGTGGGAACAGGTTCCAGTCTTACCTAGAACTTCTTCTTCACTGAAATTTGTGCGCAGACGGCGGGCAGTGCCGAACTGCACGGCGCCTTCCATACCATCGGAAATCTCGGGGATGAGCGGGGCGATATCCAGACGGCGCTTCACAACGGGCTGGAAGTCAGCGATCTCTTCGGGAGTCGTGGGATGCTGCAGGTAATAAAGCGTGCCGCCATTGGAGATGGCTGAAACCAATGCGCCAAGCTGCAGCGGGGTCACGGAAACGCCTTCACCGAAAGAGCACATCTTGCCGACACCACCGAGCTTCGAGGAGATTTCTTCGTTGGGATAAATGCCCAGCTGTTCGCCGGGGATGCTGTAGCCGGCCAATTCGCCGAGTCCGTATTGATGGGCGTAGTAGCTGACTTTTTCGAAGCCTAATTGACGGCCAAGCGCTTCGAAGTATGCATTGTTTGAATGGGCCAGGGCCATGGTCAAATTCATGTGATAGGCGCCACCCAAACGAACCTGGGTTTCCTTGGTGATAATGCCTTCATTCAGAGCGGCGAGCGCTACTGAGAGCTTAATTGTCGAACAAGGTTGCGCGCCGCTCGAAAGCGCGAGCTTCTGATTCACCATGGCCAGAATGCGTCCGCTCGTGGGCTCGATGGCCACGACGGTGCCATTCATGCCGCCGAGAGCGTCGATGGCGGCTTCGCGCACAATGGGATCTTCGCCTGTGGTGACGTCGCCTTCGGTAATATCCTGCGCGAAGGAGCTGGTGTAGAAACGTTCGTAGTAGCGGTGCCGAGTGTGCAGCGTGGTGTGCGCGGCTGTGGTTGTAGCTGTCGTAGCGCGGGCGTGCGCCAGGTGATGCATGCGTCGACGCGCGTGCTGACTTTCACTGATTTTCTGTGACTTGGATTTGTGGGTGGTCAGAGAATGCGTGCTGACTGTGGCGGCGATGCCAGCTTGGCAAACCGCTACAAGAAAGATACCTGCGAGAAAAAGGCCGATGCCAGTGGAACGCTTCCCTGAATTCAATTTACTGTACCTGTCCCCGGAGTTCACTGCTTTATGTAGCAAGAAACCGGCCAATGATCGACGCCACCGGCTAAGTCCCCACTAGACTAGATGTTATGAAACTTCATCTGGATAAGCAATCTTAAACGTATTTTTCGCGAAACCGTCGCCACGCAATCTAACCCTTTGCCAATGAAAGGGTTGCAGTCAATCCCAGACGCCGGTACAGCCCTTTGGTAACGTTCGCTGGTTACTGGAACGATACTGCCTCATAGTGGAAAGGATTTTCCCTCTGCCCGACCTTACATGGTTTCATTCCGCTTGCGTAGAAATGCTGGAACGTCGAGGTCGGATTGCTCGAAGTTCGCGATCATAGCGTTGCGCATGCTGTCGACGGAAATGGATTCGGTTGAGGCTGCGGCTGCGACGTGGTGTGCGGATTGTTCCATCACCATCGGCGGAGGCGGCGGCTCGGGATCAAGCTCGCGTTCTTGTCGTGGCTCGTCGAAAAAATCATCGTGAGGTGAAGAGTTTTCACGCGAAACTATGAAAGTAGGTCGCTCTTCGTGGCGCCGGTGATGACGGTCGGAGTCTTTGAAGCCGGTGGCGATGACCGTGATCTTCACTGAATCTTTCATCTTTTCATCCATCACGGCGCCGAAAATGATGTTGGCATCTTCGTGCGCGGCACTTTGAATAATGGTGCAGGCTTCCTGGACTTCGGCGAGTTTGAGCGAACTGGATCCTGTGATGTTAATCAGGATGCCGCGGGCGCCGTCGATGGCTCCAGCTTCGAGCAGTGGCGAGGCAATCGCTTTTTGCGCGGCCTCGGTGGCGCGGCGCGCTCCGTTGGCTGTGGCCGCACCCATGACCGCGTAGCCCATGCCGGCCATGATGGCTTTCACGTCGGCGAAGTCACGATTGATGATGCCGGGAATAGTGATGATGTCAGAAATGCCCTGCACGCCTTGGCGCAGAATATCGTCGGCGATGCGGAAGGATTCGAAGAAACCGGCGTCCTGCGCGACAGCGAGCAACTTTTCGTTGGGGATCACGATGGTGGTATCGACGGATTCCATTAACTCGGAGATGCCACGCTCCGCTTGCTGCATGCGGCGTTTGCCTTCGAAGGCGAATGGCTTGGTGACGACGGCTACAGTCAGCGCGCCCATCTCGCTGGCTAGTGACGCGATGATTGGAGCGGCTCCGGTTCCGGTGCCGCCACCGAGTCCCGTGGTGACGAACACCATGTCGGAGCCTTCGAGAGCTTCGATGATTTTGTCGGAGTCTTCGAGCGCGGCTTTGCGGCCTATCTCCGGATTGGCACCGGCGCCGAGGCCATTCGTAAGTTTCACGCCGAGCTGAATTTTCATGGGCGCGTGCGACATGCGCAGGGCTTGCAGGTCGGTGTTTGCGACCACGAACTCGATGCCTTCCATGCCGGCATCGATCATGCGGTTCACGGCGTTGCCGCCGCCTCCGCCCACACCGATGACTTTGATTTTGGCGTCGTTGCGGGCTTCTTCGTTAAAGCTAATGCGAATGTCGTTTTCATTTTTCATATAAGCACCTCATTTTTTTATCAGCAGCACTTGGCATTTAGCAGTTAGCATTTGGTACCCAGGAGACGTCGCCGCTTCTTGTAGAAACTTTTCGGCTAAATGCTAAGTGCCAATTGCTAAGAGCTGTCCTTATGCTCCCTTTTTTGCGAATAACCCCATCAATCGCGAACTCCAGCGAGTGTCCTGCAAGCCGCGGGCTA
>CAVOLD010000013.1:0-337060 GCA_963696705.1 uncultured Acidobacteriota bacterium | reverse complement strand
GAAATCTGTACGGCACGACGTCGAGGACGGCAGCGACGGAAACGGGGTGGTGTGGAAGCTGACCCCATAGTCCAGGTGGCAACAGCGCCAGCAACGCAGTGTGGACCTTTTAATCGAGATAACTGTTCTGGCGTAATGTCGCCGTCTCGCTCATTTTCGAGCGAGGCGTATAGCGGGTGAAGTATCCCGGCGCTGTCAGAGTTTTGCATCCACGCGCCTTGGCTCACAATCCAATTCCGGGTAGCAAGTTGCTTAATTGACTAAGAGGGACCGGACATGCCCGACGTACCTGCCGCCGTTTCCGCACCGCGAAGAACTGCAGTCTCTAACGATTGTATCGACCAAATTTTCCGCGAGGCCCGCACCCATAATGTCTGGCTTTCTCGGCCGGTTTCTTCGGAGCTACTGCGTCGTCTGTACGAACTGGCCGCTTTCGGCCCCACGAGCGCCAACACGACGCCCGCACGCTTTGTATTTCTGACGACGCCCCAAGCCAAGGAGCGTCTGCGTCCCGCTCTTGCCCCCCTCAATGTTGACAAGACCATGGCTGCGCCTGTCACCGTTATCATTGCCTGGGATACTGAGTTCTACGAGAAGCTTCCAAAGCTTTTTCCGCACAAAGATATGCGTTCAATGTTCGCGGGTAAGCCTGACATGATTGAAGCAACTGCCTTCCGAAATAGTTCGATCGAGGGTGGCTACTTCATTCTTGCTGCCCGCGCGCTTGGCCTCGATTGCGGTCCCATGTCCGGATTCGACGCGGCCAAGGTCAACGCCGAATTCTTTCCCGACGGCAAGTGGAAATCGAACTTCCTCTGCAATCTTGGCTACGGGGATCACACTAAACTTTCCCCTCGCAATCCGCGCCTACCCTTCGATGAGGCCTGCCTGGTTTTGTAAGGCGGGTTACGCGCAGAATTCCTTCACCGGCTGGCGCCGGTCACCGTTTGCCTGGCGCAACCGCACGAGCGGTAAGCGGCGGAGTGGCATTCACGTTCTAGCTCCAAAATGATCCGCGGTTGGGCGAACAGAAACCATGGGTGATTCGTCCAAAAAAGGGAACGTGGATGACAAAATTTGTCAGGCTTTCTCTTTTTCGGTGCTCTCCTCAGACGGATTCAAGCCCTTAAGTTACTCTCGTTCTCTCCCAAGGTGTCACAGGACCAAGACTTATGAGTGGTGACTTGGAAACCTGTTGGCGATTCGGCGATGGCAAGTGAATTGCCGATAAGTCTTCAGTCAGGTTTAAGAAAACTCACCCTGACTATGGAGAAACCGTGAAGAACACGCAGAAACAAAAAGGCTTTTCACTGATTGAGTTGCTCATCGTGGTGGCAATTATTCTTATCATCGCTGCTATCGCCATTCCGAACTTGCTGCGCGCGCGTATTTCGGCTAATGAGTCGTCTGCCGCCAGCTCGATTCGTACCATCAATACGGCTGAGGTGAGCTTTTATTCCACTTACCCAGCAAACGGCTATTCTGGACCTAACGCAGCCGGCTTGGGCGCACTTGGGCCGGGAGCGATCACTGGCTGTCCCGCTGGCGGACCGCTGGTCACTGCGGCTTGCTTGATCGACTGGAGCCTTTCGAAGGCCGCCACAGTCGCACTTCAAAAGAGCGGTTACTACTTCAATATCGGCAACGTTAGCGGTGGTCCGCCGTACCTGGATTACACAGCCGGTGGCGCGCCTGCTTCTTTCAACACGACTGGCGTGAACTCCTTCTGCGCGAACGAAGACGGCGTCATCCACAAAAACGACCAAGCTGCGCAGGCTGCCCCGATGGTTGCCCATGCGACCTGCACCAGCGCTGCCTGGCCACAATTACAATAATCTCGCTTTGTTGACGTCAAGGCTCGCGCTGAAGTAAGAGGATCACAAGCGAATAAATCCACTAATGAGCGATCACCCATCGTGGCGTAACATCTCGATTACACTTATCGAGGGATCTTGAGTGGTCGCTGCAGGGTGGCTCCGTCCGACGGGGCTATGGACTTTCAGGCAACGGGATAACGAGAAAATCAGTTATCAGTTGCCGGTTCTCGGTTTGTTGCTGGGAAGCATCAGGGCCCATCTCTTTGCTGAGCGCTGCGGCAATCAAAGTCCGAGTCTTTTCAGCAAACTGTTTAGCCGCGACGTTGGGCCTTTTGGGCTGCCTTGCGTTGCGCCTTCTGGTATTTGCTGGCGGCTTTCTGCTGTTTGATGGCGGCTTTGTTTAACGCCTTTTGCTGCTTGATGCCTGCCTTGTCGGCTTGGCGCGCGCTATTGGGGCCGGTGAAGATTTGGGCCGCGGCCGGCATCGACGATGCGACGCTCAACGCGACCAGCAGGATGAGAGATGGGATTCGTTTCATAATATGCCCGTAATGGAAGATCCTACTGAGAGTTTACACCGAAGGTACGACCGGGGCTGGCTACGAATCCGTTGCCGAACATTACACGAGTAACGGGGGTTGGAAAGGGATCACAAGAAACCGGTTGTCAGTTGGCGGTTCTCCGATCTCATTTTTCTCAGACGATCTGACGTGAAGGCTGGCGCGGGGCGATCAGACCGACTTGCTGCAGAACTCTGGCGTGATCCCAATAAATGCGCTCGCCGCATATTTTGTGGTCGCGGAAGTAGACGACTGCGACCAGATCGACGGCGACCTTCTTGTGGGTGGGCGGCAGGTTGGGCAGAATCCAGTCCATTTGCGTGCTGTGGGTAAAGGTGAGGACCATTTCGTCGACCAGCGCATCGTCGCCAAGCACGCGGTGGGTAAGCTGGATGGCAATGTCGCTGGGCAAAAAATGGACGAAGCTGTCGCGATAAAAAGCGCGCACTTCGCTCTTGCCGCGTCCGCCCATGCCGGTGGGGATGTTGAGGACGAAGGCGTCGTCGGTCATGGTTGCGAGCGTGGCTTCGACGTCGTGCCGGAGGAATTCCTCGTCGGTGTGGAGTTTCCAAAGTTCTTCCATGGCGCGTTTTTCCATCGTGGCGTGCTCCCTGGAGGATAGCGGCCGGTGATTGCTTATCGATGAATTATAGTCTGCCGGGATTCTGTGCCTGGTGCTCTTGTCAAGTGAAGGTAAATGTAACCTCGGAATCGAGGATTGCATCCTTGTCTTTGGAGGAGAGATACGACTGGGGCCCGATAGACTGCGTTGGAAGAATGCGCTGAGCTGAATGTAAAGTCGCGAAGGACGGAGCGAAAGACCTTGCCCGATTCGAACTCGAAAATCGTGCTGGCACCGCCTCCGGCGGAAGAAGAGTCCGCCGGGCGAAGTGAAGTCGAGTGCGAGGAAGATGATTCGAGTGGCTTTGATCAGCATCACCCTGGTCTGCGTGTGGCTGACCGTCCGATTTCCTTTTCAGGCCGAGTCTGGCCTTGAGTACCTGTTGAATGGGCCCAACAGCGTGAACCCGCAAACGCTGCATCTTCGCGGCGAATTTGTGGAAAGTAATTTGGGATCAACCGATGATGCGGGCGGCGGGGTGACGGTCCGGATGATCGCGGAGCAATATCTTTTTGTTCCGCAGTGTGTGGTGGTGCCGGCCGGGGTTCCGATCCGTTTTCGGATCACGAGTGCCGACGTAGTCCACAAACTAACGATCAGCGGGACCGAGGACCAGATCAAAGCAGTGCCGGGCTATGTGGTCGAGACCCGGTTGTAGTTTGTGCGGGCAGGGGTATACCAGATGCCGTGCCATGAATTCTGCGGGCCCGGACATTACACAATGCGAAGCCGGCTGATCGCGGTTCCTCCGGAGGCGTTTCGAAACTTGAGTCGAGAGGCGAGGAGGGATTGTGCTTCGCGGTAAGGGGTCAGCGGAGGTGCGTGGATTGAAAAGGCGAATCGGTTCGGCCATGCTCGCCGTCGCGATCACAGTCTGGATCTCCGGAAGTGTTCGTCTCCTGGGATCAGGGTTTGGATCGGACGTTGCTGAACCTCCGGTGCGAATTCCTTCGAACGTGGCGTGGACGGCGGGAACGATCGCGCAGGCTTCCTCGGGGGATCCGCTTCGCGGGCTGATTATTGCGCGGCGTTGCGACCGCTGTCACGGACGCGAGGGTTTCAGCTCGAGTCCTTCCGTGCCAAACCTGGCGGCTATGGACCGTCTGGTGGTGTGGAAACAACTGGATGATTTCCGAGCGGGCAAGCGAAGCTCGCCAGTGATGCAACCGATTGCCAATTCGTTATCCGCGCGAGACACGGCCGACGTTGCGGCTTACTACTGGATGATGCCGATCGCGCCGGATCCGCTGGACGATCGCGCCTTCCCGCAGCCAATGCCTGATCCAAAGCACGAAGCCGTGGCGGTGCGGCTTATCACGGCAGGCGATGGAAGCCGCGGGTTGCCTCCTTGCCAAGCGTGCCATGGCCCCATCGGATTGGTGCAGGGAGCGCCGTCGCTTACGACGCAGAATGCTCCCTATCTTTTGGAACAGATCGAAGCCTTTGCCAGCGGCAGGCGAGCCAATGACATTAATTTGAGGATGCGCAGCATTGCGGCACAATTGACTGAGGAAGAGAGACAGGCGTTGTCAGAAACGTACGGTGCGGGTCTGGCTCCGAGCGCGGGGCCTCCCACGCGATGAGGAAGATCTTTGCTTCGCTTCGTCTTTATTTCGCTTCGTCTTTACTTCACTTCGTCCGGAGATAGTTTATCGCGGGTCGCCGAGCTGATTGATCGTCGCGGTATTTGAGGGCAAGGTTGGTTTTGCCATGAAGAAATTGTGATCGTAGAGATTGCGATACATCAATCCGGCAATTTCCGCGGCCTTGGGACCGAACGTCGGGCGCCCACCTTCGAGGAAGACGACTACGACAATGTGACCAACGTTGGTTTTGGCGTAAGAAGCAAACCAGCCAAAGCGGGTTCCGGCGTGGGAGCAGGTTCCGGTCTTGCCTAGAACTTCTTCTTCACTGAAATTTGTGCGCAGACGGCGGGCAGTGCCGAACTGCACGGCGCCTTCCATACCATCGGAAATCTCAGGGATGAGCGGAGCGATATCCAGACGGCGCTTCACAACGGGCTGGAAGTCCGCGATCTCTTCGGGAGTCGTGGGATGCTGCAGGTAATAAAGCGTGCCGCCATTGGAGATGGCTGAAACCAATGCGCCAAGTTGCAGCGGGGTCACGGAAACGCCTTCACCGAAAGAGCACATCTTGCCGACGCCACCGAGCTTCGAGGAGATTTCTTCGTTGGGATAAATGCCCAGCTGTTCGCCGGGGATGCTGTAGCCGGCCAATTCGCCGAGTCCGTATTGATGGGCGTAGTAGCTGACTTTTTCGAATCCTAATTGACGGCCAAGCGCTTCGAAGTATGCATTGTTTGAATGGGCCAGGGCCATGGTCAAATTCATGTGATAGCGCGCCACCCAAACGAACCTCGGTTTCCTTGGTGATAATGCCTTCATTCAGAGCGGCGAGCGCTACTGAGAGCTTAATTGTCGAACAAGGTTGCGCGCCGCTCGAAAGCGCGAGCTTCTGATTCACCATGGCCAGAATGCGTCCGCTCGTGGGCTCGATGGCCACGACGGTGCCATTCATGCCGCCGAGAGCGTCGATGGCGGCTTCGCGCACAATGGGATCTTCGCCTGTGGTGACGTCGCCTTCGGTAATATCCTGCGCGAAGGAGCTGGTGTAGAAACGTTCGTAGTAGCGGTGCCGAGTGTGCAGCGTGGTGTGCGCGGCTGTGGTTGTAGCTGTCGTAGCGCGGGCGTGCGCCAGGTGATGCATGCGTCGACGCGCGTGCTGACTTTCACTGATTTTCTGTGACTTGGATTTGTGGGTGGTCAGAGAATGCGTGCTGACTGTGGCGGCGATGCCAGCTTGGCAAACCGCTACAAGAAAGATACCTGCGAGAAAAAGGCCGATGCCAGTGGAACGCTTCCCTGAATTCAATTTACTGTACCTGTCCCCGGAGTTCACTGCTTTATGTAGCAAGAAACCGGCCAATGATCGACGCCACCGGCTAAGTCCCCACTAGACTAGATGTTATGAAACTTCATCTGGATAAGCAATCTTAAACGTATTTTTCGCGAAACCGTCGCCACGCAATCTAACCCTTTGCCAATGAAAGGGTTGCAGTCAATCCCAGACGCCGGTACAGCCCTTTGGTAACGTTCGCTGGTTACTGGAACGATACTGCCTCATAGTGGAAAGGATTTTCCCTCTGCCCGACCTTACATGGTTTCATTCCGCTTGCGTAGAAATGCTGGAACGTCGAGGTCGGATTGCTCGAAGTTCGCGATCATAGCGTTGCGCATGCTGTCGACGGAAATGGATTCGGTTGAGGCTGCGGCTGCGACGTGGTGTGCGGATTGTTCCATCACCATCGGCGGAGGCGGCGGCTCGGGATCAAGCTCGCGTTCTTGTCGTGGCTCGTCGAAAAAATCATCGTGAGGTGAAGAGTTTTCACGCGAAACTATGAAAGTAGGTCGCTCTTCGTGGCGCCGGTGATGACGGTCGGAGTCTTTGAAGCCGGTGGCGATGACCGTGATCTTCACTGAATCTTTCATCTTTTCATCCATCACGGCGCCGAAAATGATGTTGGCATCTTCGTGCGCGGCACTTTGAATAATGGTGCAGGCTTCCTGGACTTCGGCGAGTTTGAGCGAACTGGATCCTGTGATGTTAATCAGGATGCCGCGGGCGCCGTCGATGGCTCCAGCTTCGAGCAGTGGCGAGGCAATCGCTTTTTGCGCGGCCTCGGTGGCGCGGCGCGCTCCGTTGGCTGTGGCCGCACCCATGACCGCGTAGCCCATGCCGGCCATGATGGCTTTCACGTCGGCGAAGTCACGATTGATGATGCCGGGAATAGTGATGATGTCAGAAATGCCCTGCACGCCTTGGCGCAGAATATCGTCGGCGATGCGGAAGGATTCGAAGAAACCGGCGTCCTGCGCGACAGCGAGCAACTTTTCGTTGGGGATCACGATGGTGGTATCGACGGATTCCATTAACTCGGAGATGCCACGCTCCGCTTGCTGCATGCGGCGTTTGCCTTCGAAGGCGAATGGCTTGGTGACGACGGCTACAGTCAGCGCGCCCATCTCGCTGGCTAGTGACGCGATGATTGGAGCGGCTCCGGTTCCGGTGCCGCCACCGAGTCCCGTGGTGACGAACACCATGTCGGAGCCTTCGAGAGCTTCGATGATTTTGTCGGAGTCTTCGAGCGCGGCTTTGCGGCCTATCTCCGGATTGGCACCGGCGCCGAGGCCATTCGTAAGTTTCACGCCGAGCTGAATTTTCATGGGCGCGTGCGACATGCGCAGGGCTTGCAGGTCGGTGTTTGCGACCACGAACTCGATGCCTTCCATGCCGGCATCGATCATGCGGTTCACGGCGTTGCCGCCGCCTCCGCCCACACCGATGACTTTGATTTTGGCGTCGTTGCGGGCTTCTTCGTTAAAGCTAATGCGAATGTCGTTTTCATTTTTCATATAAGCACCTCATTTTTTTATCAGCAGCACTTGGCATTTAGCAGTTAGCATTTGGTACCCAGGAGACGTCGCCGCTTCTTGTAGAAACTTTTCGGCTAAATGCTAAGTGCCAATTGCTAAGAGCTGTCCTTATGCTCCCTTTTTTGCGAATAACCCCATCAATCGCGAACTCCAGCGAGTGTCCTGCAAGCCGCGGGCTATTCGTGAGCGATGGCCGTAAAAAATCATTCCTAGAACTGTGGCGTACTCGGGCTCGGCTAAAGTCGATGGCATTTTCGCCAGCGCCGTTGGCCACGATAAACGCAGAGGACGCCGCAACACTGATTCGGCGATATCTAGAATCCCGGCCAGACGCGACGTGCCTCCACTCAACACAATTCCACCTACGCAAATGTCGAGCATGCCGCTGTGGCGCAAGTTGTCGCGCAGCATCTCGAACAGTTCGCGGGCCCGGGGCTCGAGAATTTCTCCGACCATGCGTTGTGAGATCAGACGTGAAGGCCGGTCGCCAACCGAGGGAACTTCGACTTCGTTGCCCTCGGGAATCAGGGTCACGATCACGTTGCCGTAGAGCTTCTTGATTTTTTCCGCTTCTGCCAGCGGAGTGCAGAGGCCAACCGAAAGGTCGCTGGTGAAGTGATCGCCGCCGATCGGGATGACGGCGGTGTGAATTACCGCGCCTTCCTGAAAAACGATGAGGCTGGTTGAACCTGCACCCAGATCCATCAAGCACACGCCCAACTCACGTTCATCGGCGCGGAGCACGGCATCGGCGCAGGCGAGCGGCTCGAAGACGGTATCGTCGACATGCACGCCGGCGCGGTTCACCGCGGTTACAACATTTTGCGTAGCGCTTGAACCGGCGGTGACCATGTGTACGCGGACTTCGAGGCGCATGGCCATCATGCCCAGCGGATCATGCACGCCGCTTTGCTCGTCAAGAATGAATTCCTGCGGCAGCAAGTGCAGAATTTCACGGTCTGCGGGCAGAGGGATGGCACGGGCTTTATCGACGGCAAGACGAATTTCATCGCGCGCAATTTCGCGCGCACGTGTCCCAAGGCTGAGGCCGCCGTGACTGTTCATGCCGCGAACATGCGACCCGGCAACACCCAATAGCGCATGCTCGATGGGAGCGCCGCAAACGTCTTCGGCCTGCTCGACGGCTTTCTGGATCGACGCGATTGCTTTTTCCAGATCGACAATCACGCCCTTGCGCGAGCCGCGCGATTCGGAAATTCCGTGCCCGCGATAGCGCAGGCCGGAGTCGGTGACCTCGGCGACCAGCACGCAGGTCTTGGCGCTGCCTACATCAATTGCCGTCAGAAAATTATGCTGCGGATTCGCCATGCTTATGGACGGTCCTCCCCTTTGGCAATTGCTGGACTCGGTTTGCTTCCTGGTTTTACTGCGACCGTTCCCGTAGCCGGCGGTGCGGCTGGAGTTGTTTTGATCGATGTGGTGGTCGCGGACGCGCTTGGTAACGATGCGCTGGTTGGCGACACGCTTTGCGATGACGGCAACCGCATCGTCGGAGGGTTACTCTTCGCCACGCTTTGGTTCTGAGTGGGCGCGCTTGGTTTCGCTGTCGCTTTTGCTGCCACTTTGTGGTGCGGTTTCTTGGCGGCTTTCTTTGCCACGGCTTTTGTCGGCGCGGCTGGAGCGAGAACGGGCGTCGATTTTTGCGCGGGAACTTGCGTAATCAGAGCGGCGGGTTTCATTCCCGCTGCCATGGCGATCTTGGCGGAGGACTTCGAAAGCGGCGGTTGCTTGATCGTGCCCTGCAGATCCGGGTTCACGATAATCTGGCCGTCGTAGCGCAAGTCGACGGATTCCAGTTTGTCGAACTGCTGGCGCCATTCGCGCACATGGCTCACGTACACCTTGTAGCGTTCGAGATAATTGGACGATCCCAGATGCACCAGCACTTCGCCTTGAGGGTCGCTGGGGAGGACCTTAACGTCTTCCGCATCGGACAAATCTACTTCGCTCAGTTCCTGCGAATAGTGTGCCCCACACGCGTCCAGTTGGCTGACCAGGTCGTTGTAGATTTTCATGCGCGCGGCGCGTGTGGAGGCGGGTTCGCCAGAATTCATCCCGAGGATCACAGGGAACGAATACTTTTTCTTGCCCGCCGCGGGCAGATCCATCAGCGTGCCTACGGGGTCGATCAGCAGGATCTTGGAGCTGACGCGGGCGAAGGCTACCGGCGTTCGTTCGTGAATTTCAATCCTCAGGCGATTAGGAACGAAGCGCATCACGCTGGCCGATTCCACCCATGGAATTTTCTCCAGAGCCTGCTTTCGTTCGCTTAGCGGCACGAAGAAGATGTTGCGTCCGATGTCGCCGCCCATGACTTCGAGCACCTGATAGCGGGTGACGTTTTGCAGTCCCGTGATTTCGATGTCGTCGCTGGAGTCAACCCGGAAGCGCCACGAGTGTTCGCCGTAGTGATACAAGGCCGCAACCGCCGTGCTGCCGACGAATAAGATGACCGCCGCGAGAATGCCCCAGGTCAGGCCAGTGGCAGCTTTTTTGGGCAGAGATCCCCGACGAACGGAGACACGTTTTTGTCCGCGCAGGAAGGGCGACTCCTGTTCCACGTCCAAGTCGAGCATGCGCGCGTCGTCGAGTGCGCCGTCGGGCGCTGGGCGCGCCGGCTCGTGGACCGGTGGATACAACTCCTCCTGCGAGATGGTGGAACCGCTTTTTCGCGCCATCAGAACAGGTCAGTTGTCGTCAGTGAATCGCTGAGCGGAATAACTATAACTGCTTTTGTGGAATTGAGGTAGATGAAAGTTGGTGCATGGTGTGAAAAATATCCGAGGCTGCTGGCCAGCATGGGAACTATTGCGGTTTGCTGTCTGCGGAGTAATGATCTTACCTTCTCTGATTGCGTACGCTACTTTGGCAAGATTCCGCACGTCGCTCTCAGGATCAGCATCGAGGACAACTAGATCCGCGGTCATACCTTCCTCGACCCGGCCTTTGGCGGCGTCCTTGAAGAATCTTGCGGGATTCGTGGTGAGCGAGGCAAGAATGTCGCGCCACGGCATCGCTCGGCCCATGAACTCGAATTCCTGAGTGGTGTCGTACTTGGACTGGAAGCCCACATCGGTCCCGAACAAGACGGTGCCGCCCTGGGAGAAAAACGCTTTCAACTCATCCACGCCGGACTGCACAAGTTGGTCCGCCACGGCAGGGTCCGAGACCACTGTCGTCCAAAGAGTTAAAGTCGGGGTCAAGGCAGTGTGCTGTTGCTTCATGCGCGATAGCTCATCCGGAGTATAGTGGCCTTCCGTCGGAATGGTGTGCGCGAGCACGTCGACGCCGCCAGCTAACGCGTTGTCCACGCCGGTCCAGTTTTGTGGATGGGCAAACACGGGCTTGCCCTGCGCATGCGCGACATCGACGGCGGCTTTTACGATGGTCGTATCCATGTTGACCACGGGCTTGTTGCCCATGAATGAACCGGTGAAAAGTTTGATGCCGTCGAGGCCCATCTTCAGATATTGCTGCGCCATCTGCTCCGCCTCTTGCGGGGTAGCGGCCTCAGGCAGTTTCAGTTCTGGAGGAAGATAAACCGGATGGCCGTTATGGGAAAAAAATCGCCGGCCATCAGAATCTGCGGGCCAGAAACTTGTCCGCTTTCGATCCGACGCCGAATGGCCAATGTGTTGTTGGGCTCAGAACCAAGATCCCATACCGTGGTGAATCCCCACCGGGTGAGCATGTCCCGCATGTGAGCATCAAGTTTCTCGGCTGGGGCTTGGGCAGCGTCCGCCCAGCCATTTCCGAAATGCACATGGCTGTTCCAGAAACCGGCGACGATCACCTTGCCGGTGCAATCGATCACCCGGGCGGACTTGGGAATTTTCAACTCGGTGCGTTTGCCCACCGCGGCGATTCGGCCGTCTCGAATGAGCACAGCTGCATCCTCGACCGGCGCAGCGGTCGGCGAGGCATAAACCTTGCCTCCTTGCAGCACCAGGCCGGGATCTTCAGCCGCGGTCGCAACTGGGACACCGAGGCCCAGCACCAGGGCAAGCAGGATGCCGATTCCCAGTTTCATATCACGCGGCCCGCTTGCTTCGGCTGCCTTTCGCGATCTTTTCCACCTGACCCAGATGGTTCAGGTCGTGGCCGGCGAACATGCGGACGATGTGAGTGAGCGTCTCTTTGCCGCGCTCCTGATGCATTCCGTGGTTTTCCCACAGATTCCTGGGCAGCGCCTTCAGCATAGCCAGATTGTTTTCCCGCAGGACGCGGAAGGTTTCGAGAGAAGCCGCCGGATCGCGTTTCGCATAGGCAAACGTGTCGGCCCAGACGTCCTGATCAAAAGGCTGCAGGGATACGCCATTGTTGCCCAGGATAAGACGCATGCGCCATCCGCCGACCAGCTCCGCGTCGGCTAGGTGAGCGAGAACCTCGCCGATCGACCATTTCCCTGGCTCAGGCCGTTGGGTGAGTTGCTTCTTGCTTAGCGGTTTGACCAGCTTTTGTAGCTTCTTCGGAGTGTCGCGCTGGACCTGCAAGGGGTCTTTGCCATCGATGAAGCCGAGAATGCGTTGGATGTACTGCTGCGGCGTTTCCTGCATGAAATCCTCCGGGTTGGACGTTTGATTGGACTATGGAGGTGAAAAAAGGAAGCATAAAAATTAAGCGACTTCGCAGCAAGCCGGAGGAAGCGCGCTGAATACTAGCGATGAGGGAGTAGCCTCCAAGGACTATGGATCGGGTTGAAGGGATGAATGCTATACTCCTCTCGCTTCCCGAGGGAGATTGGGTTGCTATTTCTTTCTGCGGAGTTCTGAGGAGGTGTAACTCGATGCCGCTGCACAAGCTACAACCTGCGTTCAGACGCGTAACTTTAGCCGCCATAGTGGCGCTGGTCGTTGGAACGCCGACGTTGTCTGCCGCTAAAGAAACGGTGCTTTATACATTCACCGGCGGCAGTGATGGAGGCGGCTTTATCTCGCCGCTCATCTTCGACAACGCTGGCAACCTGTACGGAACCACTGCCTCCGGTGGAGTAGCTGGCGCGGGAACTGTTTTTGAGCTGGCACGTTCGGGCAGCGAGTGGACAGAAACCGTCCTTTATAGCTTCCTGAATGGCGGCGACGGAGCCAATCCGTATGGCCCCTTGGTATTGGGCAAGGAAGGCAATCTTTACGGAGTCGCTTATGGAGGCGGGGCTTCCAACCTTGGCGCCGTCTTCGAGCTCTCGCCTAACTCCGGTGGCGGCTGGACGGAGACAACGATCTACTCTTTCGCAGGTGGGAGTGACGGCAGTTCTCCTTTCGGGGGCCTGATAGCCGACAGCCGAGGTAGTCTATATGGCTTCACCCTAGGCGGGGGGACTGGATCCTGCGACAACGGCAATGGGTGCGGCACCGTCTTTGAACTTAAGCGCTCCCAGAGCTCCTGGAAAGAGGTCGTGGTTTTCAGGTTTCGTGGAGGTAGTAGCGGTAGCCTGCCTCGCGCACTGACCCTAGATCATACGGGCAACCTTTACGGCACGACATCAGAAGGTGGCAAAGGTAGCAGCGGCCTGGTATTCAAGTTAAGTCATTCTGCGGGTGGGTGGACGGAGAGCGTTCTTCACGCCTTCACTGGGGGCAGCGACGGCTCTACTCCCGAAGGCGGCGTCAGCATCGACGGCGCAGGCAACCTTTATGGGACAACTTTCTCGGGCAGCGGCGGTGGGTGCCCCGGAGGGTGCGGACTAGTGTTCGAACTGAAGTCTGGAGAAAAAGGGCGCTGGAGCGAACTTGTCCTTCATAGGTTCGAACAGAATACCAGTGGCGGGGTTTACCCAGACACCTCCCTGATTTTCGATCAAGCAGGAAATCTCTTCGGGGGAACCGACGGGGGCGACGCTTACGGAGATGGCGTCGTGTTCGAGCTCATGCAGAACTTTGACGGAAAGTGGGTCGAGAGTGTGATTCAGGATTTCTTTGGAGCAAACGACGGCTTCAGTCCCGGAACTTTGGTATTTGGTAAGGATGGCTATCTTTACGGAGCTGCGGGCGGCGGCGCCTATGGAGATGGCTTGGTGTTCCAGCTCACCCCCTAAAGACGCTTCGGGTGTTAGATGGTTCCGTCGCGATGCAACTGCGGCATCGTCATTCGCAGATTCTGACGCGGACACACGATTGTGCCTCGTAGTTGTTGCAAATCCATCAGTTGTTCGCGCTCGGCTTGAACCTTGGCCAGTGCGGCTTCGTGGCTCGCGAGCATGGTCTGCACCGAGGCCAGGCGAGTCTCAACGCAAGCCATCGCGTTCTGCGTGCGAACGAAGTGGGTCTGGCCACCAGCAAGCATCAATTCGGCCGTCGCCATCAACCGGGTGGTTTGGCTGGAGATCTGCTCGACTGCCAGCAATGACCGGCTGGCGAGGCATCGAACTTCACTTTCATAATGCCCTGCGAAATGATTGCTGAGGAACATAGCCAGTACGCCTACCGCCAACCAGTAGCTTGCTTTTGCCGAAATCATATGCCTGCTCCCGTTCGCTAATATGAATCAGTTGCCGGTTAGACGAGCCACCGTAAAGTTCGTTATCCGCGGCTGAACAAATGTTATGTACGGTCGGGGGCTTCGGGAAGTTTCCGAAAAAGTAGCCTACGTGCCACTCACGCCGGTCAGGGGTTTGCCGTGGCCGTCGCTCAGTTGAAGCTAACCTGCGGATCGTGCATCTATAAACCATTGCGTCTGTGACTTCAACAGTTGGACAGGTTTGCCAAGGGGAAAAGCATGGAAAAAGTAAATATTGCCGAAAAGTTTGCACGCATTAAGGAATCCTGGAAACCACACGTCGCAGCCGAACTCAACGGCCAAATGGTCAAGCTTGGCAAATTCACCGGCGAGTTCGTCTGGCATCATCACGAGCATGAAGACGAAATGTTTCTGGTGGCGAAGGGCCGTTTTCGGATGGAGTTTCGCGATCACCACGTATGGTTAGAAGAGGGAGAGTTCATCGTAGTTCCGAGGGGAGTCGAGCATCGTCCCGTGGCCGAGGAAGAATGCTGGGTGGTGCTGTTTGAGCCGGCTTCTACGCTGAACACCGGAAACGTGGTGAACGAGCGCACCCTGCACGAACTACAGAGGGTGTGAGCGAATTCTTCTCGGCGCTCGCGTGGAGTTTGATCACTGCGCGCGAGATCCTTCACCGGCTGCTGCCGGTTCAGGATGACGTCAGTCTCAGAAAACTTGGTTTAGTTACTTGACGTCATCCTGAGTGGCCCTTAGGCCGCGAAGGATCTTGCGCGGGTTGGCGGGATCTCCGAGTCGCGCCGCCTAAGCTGTCGACGAATTCGTTGGAGCGCTGTTGCTCGAGGTCGACTGGAAGTCCTGCTGCAGCGTGGTGTAAGCCTGCTGCGCGGCAGAGAGGTTGCCGGATTGCAGCGCCTGGCCTAATTCGCTGAACAACTGGGCAAGGGGATTTTGCTGCGTCGCGCTGGAATCCTGCGCGTGGCTGTGGTGATGGTGCCCGCCTCCCTGGCTCTGGATATCCTGCTGGATGGTCGAAAAATCTTGCTGTGCTCCCGAAAGATTTCCCGATTGCAGATCCGTGGCCAACTGCTGAAAAGCCTGAGCAATGGGATTGTTGCTGGTTGACGATGTTGCGCTGCTCGCTTGCGGATCATTCTTCTGCAAGGTGGCAAAATCGGCCTGCGCGGCGGAAAGGTTTCCGGCCGACAGGTCCTTCCCTAACTGCTGGATCTCCTGCTGCACCTGCTGCTTCGGGTTCTGCGCGCTCGCAGACTCAAGCAGATCGAAAAGACTGCTGCTGGAAATACCTGAAACCGACATAAGAATCTCCTTTTACTTGAGCGGCACGGGTCCGCGCCTCTGCATTCGACTCATTGAATACATCGGCAAGGCAACTACAAACTTTAGTTTGGCAGTGCGGCTCTATTCTCGATGATTCTCTGAGCAGGATCACGGCCAAAGCATTCTGGATACGGCCCTTGGTGCGGGCTGCGTTGATTTATTAGCGTCGGCACGAGCGTCCACGCTCGGTGCAGGTTGGGCACGGGCAAAGCTCAGGCAAATATTGAACTAAGCCCCAATCCCGCCAGGCAGAATCTGCCTGCTCTCGAGAACCGCTGGCGCGCGTTATTCGACCCCACGCATCCGGGGTGTGATTGCATGGGCGTTCTCTGTGCGAAAATAGCTGTTTCTCTCGACACTCTAAGGAGCTTCTCATGAGCTTCAACCGAATTTTGCTGTCCACAATCATTGCATCGCTCTTGGTCGCTCCCCTGGCTGCCCAATCGAAGCCACAATACGAGATCTACGCCATCCGCTACGCCACGCTGCCCGGGTTCCCGGTTTCGGAACTGGTACCCGACGTGGACCCCGCGCGCAAAATGGATATCGCCATGATGATCTGGCTCATCCGCGGCAACGGCCGCAATATTCTTCTCGACTCCGGTTTCTATCACGATCGCTTCTTCAAAGATTGGCATGTCAACGATTTCATCAAGCCCTCTGACACGCTGAAGCCGCTTGGCCTTAAGCCCGAGGACATCACCGACGTGATCATCAGCCACATGCACTGGGACCACGCCGACGGCATGGACCTGTTCCCCAACGCCCGCATCTGGATTCAGAAGGATGAGTTGCAGTACTACGCAGGAGAAGCTTGGCAGTCGAAGGATACGCACGGTGGAATCGACGCCGACGACGTGCTCACACTGGTAAAGCTGAATATGCAGGGCCGCGTGGGCATGGTCGATGGCGACGCCAAGGAAATCCTTCCCGGAATCACCTGCTACACAGGCGGCCGCCATACCTACGCTTCGCAGTACGTCGGCGTCAGCACCGCCGCCGGAACCGTCGTGCTGGCCAGCGACAACATGTATCTCTACGAGAATCTTGAAAAGCACGTGTCCATTGCAGAAACGCTCGACGCCGCGTCCAACCTGCGTGCGCAGGATCGCATGAAACAAATTGCCAGCAGTCCCGGCCTCATCATTCCGGGACACGATCCCGCAGTCATCGCGAAGTTCCCGAACGTCGCACCGGGGATAGCCAAGATCGAGTAGTTCGATCGATACGCAGGGCTTCGTCCGGGCACTAGAGACGCCTGCGACTTTCCGCCCGATGCCAGCATCTAGATGTGACCATGCAAGTGACCGTTTATTCCGCCTTTTGGTGCCCCGACTGCCGCATAGCCAAGCGCTTCCTGCAGGAGCACAACATTGCGTTTCAGGACATCGATATAGAAAACACGCCCGGAGCAGCAGACGAAGTGGTCAAACACACCGGCAAGCGTGCCATCCCGCAATTCGTAATCGACGGCGAATGGGTTCAACCGTACCGGCAAGGCGAAGGCTTCCTCTATGAAGAGATGGCCAAGCGGCTGGGGATCGAAGAATCCTAGCGATCGCGGCCCTTCAGAGAAAATCAGTTACTTCGGTTTCGAAAGTTGGGGTACTTTCTGGGCATTGGCTAGCTGGGCCTGACGCTATACCATCGAATGCATAGATGTCCCAGCAAAGAACACCACATACTTCTCTTGCCCTAGGCGCTGACCGTCGTCGCATCCCGCGGTATTTCTGCAGCGGTCACGCCCAAATCGCAAGCTTTCCGTTGAACGGAAGGTTACTCAGCGGCAGGATCTGCGACCTAGGCCTGGGTGGGTGTTGCATCGAAAACATCGAAATAACTTCCCCGTTCGACCTTGGCGCCCGGGCCGAGATTCTACTGAAAGTGAACTCGTGGTTCTTCCGCGCGGTGGCCCACGTAAAGGCGGTTCGTGAACGTTCCGGAATCTCAGTTGAGTTCATGCGCATGAGCACTGGCGGATACGGCATGCTGACAGATCTCATCGCCGACCTCGAGCGACCGCGACCCGGGTCGATCCGGATGAAGACAATCGCCACGGCGCCGAGTTTGGAGCTCCGACGTGGACCAGAACCGAAGCCCAGCCCTGCAATCGTCGGAACCATTGTGCCAGCCGAATCCGCCGAAGATGCTCTCGCTGAGAATCGCCAGGCTTGGGCTCGGGATTTGTATCCCGGAGCAACCTCCCTGGATATCTTCGCGTAGTCTGAAACGCTTCGCCCTCATCTCAGTTTCAATCTGACTAACCCTGCCGTATGACTAAGAAGTTATCGAGCTTGGCGTGTCAATCGTTGTCTGGCGCCTCCGGCAGACTAGGAAAATCAGAAGTCCAAGTGCCAGAGAGGTTCCGAAACACCGTTCTCTTCCCGCGCTGCGCGCTAAGTCCTTTTAGGCAGGCCCTTTCGCTCTGCTCCAGTTGTACATCGCCCTCCGTACCGTAGGAACTGTACAACGCTGAGCGCACAATAGACCTCACACATCCGGCAACTGGCGCAAGATTCTCCCCTCCAACTCGCCGCAGCAATCGTGCAAAAAGGGGCTCATGGCCGAAAGTGATTCACAAATTCGCGAAGAGCGCGTCTGTACCATCTGGCAACGGATGCTCGAAGCCGTGCTGGGAGTCTGCCTGCTGGTTGGCCTCGTCTTGATGCTCCGCTACTCGCCGGCCGCGCAGACGCGAAACATTGAGAAGACGAGTCTTCAGAAGAACGAACTCCAGAAAGACGACCTGCAACGCCAGGTGCTGCAACTGGGACACGAAGTGCAACAACTCGAGCAAGAGCAGGCTATGCCGGCGCTGGTCCTGCACCGTTATCGCAACTCCATTTGCTTTATCTACGGTGTCTATCGTGTGGGATTCCCCGGCCGCCAGCCGGAGTTTCGGGCGCGCATTTCCGGCACCGGCTTCGTCGTTTCCGACGGCCTGCTGGCGACGAATCGTCACGTGGCTGAGCCCTGGTACGAAGACTCCGAGTCGGCGGCGTTGATTCGCAAAGGCGCTACACCGCGCCTTGAAAAACTTCTGGCTTTCTTTCCCGGATTGCCCACGCCGGTCAACATCACTCCCGCTGTCCTGTCTGCGCAAGGAGACTTGGCCGTTCTTCGCATCTCCCCTATTCATATCGAGGATGCGAAGGCAGTGCATGAGATTCGACCTCTGCCGCTTGCCGCCGATATTCCGAACCCGGGAGAACTGGTTGCGGTAGTGGGATATCCCATGGGCGTGCTGGGCATGGTGGCAAAATCGCCGCCCGCCGTGTACGAACGCCTGGCTTATCGTCGTGACGATCAGGGCGCCGCGAACGAACTAGCAGCGCTGTCGTTAATCCGGCCGTCCTCGACCTGCGGACATTTAGGAGACGTGGTCGGCGACAAACTCATCTATGACGCCCCCACCGCCCACGGTGGCAGCGGCGGCCCGGTATTCAACTCGCAGGGCGAAGTGATCGGCGTCAACGCCGCCTATATCGACGGCTTCTCCGGCGGCACGCTGGGTGTTTCGGTCCGCGCTCTGAAACCGCTGATCGAGGCAGCCAAGGCTGGCACATCGAAAGCAGTCCCTCCGGAAAGTAAATCGCAGCTGGATGACGCACCGGTGTCGACGGAGCACTGAGATTCCCAAAGAAATAGCTCTTTCGAGACTGCCGTCATCTCTGATTAGAATCTCTTGATCCAGCCCGGCTCTCTGACATGCTCTTCGTCCAGGCGGCGCAAGCGCGCGGCCATAATTCCGGGCCGACCCAGATAACCCACGACTTTCCCAGGATCCTTGCGGTCGACGACTGCCAGTCGGCCGATGTTGTTGCGCAGCATCTTGGACGAAGCGTCGTGCAACATCTCATCTGGATAGGTGACTATAACCGCGCGCGTTCCGGCGTCGAATACGGTCGCGGCGCCGCTCGGGTCCGCGTCAAGAGCACGCATGACATCGCCACGAGTGATCACGCCGGCCAGTTTGCCGTCGGCGTCAAGGACGAACATCCCCTGGTGTCGACTGACCGAAGGATGGCGCCGCGCGATCAAGTCCGACAATTCACTGACTTTCATGTTGGCGGGAAGCGTGGGCACATCCGGATCCATGGTCTCGGAGACTCGGACCTGCTGCATCACGTCGGCTTCGTAATCTTGATGGATGTGCAGCCCGCGCCGCGCCAACTTCTCCGTCATGATCGAAGCCCGCGGCATGAGCCACATCGCGATGCCGTCGGCAATCACGCTCACCAACATTAACGGCAGCACCGAGTTGTAATCCCGCGTGATTTCGAAAGCGAAAATAATGAATGAGAACGTAGCGCGGGATGCAGCTCCGAAAACCGCACCCATCGCGACCAGTGCAAAGGCTCCGGCCGACAGGTTCGCCGCGGGAAAGATGCGATCCACGCCCATGGCGAACACTCCGCCCATGGCCGCGCTCGACATAAACATGGGCGCAAGCAGCCCGCCCGATGTGCCCGATCCCAACGAGATGACGAGCGCCACTGCTTTCGCCACCATCACCACCAGCAACAGCTTCCACGCCAGGTTCGCATTCAGAATGTCACCGATCGTGTCATAGCCCACTCCCAGAACGCGGGGCACGAAGTAGCCAATGATGCCGAGGCCCAGAGCCCCAATCGCCGGCCACCAAAGTTCATCCACCGGCAGTTTTTCGAACTGATCCTCGGTCCAGTAGAGCAACTTGCTGAAACCGACAGCAGCCAATCCGCAGACCACACCGAGGACCAAGTAAAACGGCAGGGCGTGAGGGATGCCAAAATCCATGGGAGTGACTTTGAACATCGGACCCGCTCCCAGCAACTGCATGTGGACAGCGGTAGCCAGCGTGCTCGCAATTACCAGAGGGATAAAAGATCGCGCCTTAAATTCAAATAGGAGCAACTCGATGGCCAGGATCACTCCCGCGATGGGAGTGTTGAAAGTCGCAGACATACCCGCGGCCGCGCCGCACGCCAGCAACACTTTGCGTTCTGAGGCCGTAGTGTGGAACGCTTGTCCAACCAGCGAACCGACCGCACCCCCAGTTTGAATAATCGGTCCCTCAGCTCCAAAAGGGCCTCCGGTACCGATTGCAATGGCAGCCGAAATAGGTTTCAGGATCGCAACCCGCGGCTCGATACGGCTGCGATTCACCATCACCGCTTCCATGGCCTCGGGAATCCCATGCCCTTTAATCTTCGAGCTCCCGTACTTCGCCATGAAGCCGACGATGATCCCGCCAATCGCCGGGATCGGAATCACCCACAAGCCAAGCTGGTTATGCCGCGCACTCAGGAATTCAGCAGCGAAGCGGTGGTAAAAGAAAATATTGGTGAACAGGCCAATCAACTTGTACAGGAAAAATGCGATTAAACCAGCGAGCAGTCCAATCCCTCCCGCAAGAAATGACATCAGCACCATGCGAAACTGCGCCGGTTCGGCAATCCTTACGTCCCCCACTTGCCCGCCGGTGGCCGCAATCGTGGCTGGAGGCGAACTCGCATTGCTTTTGTTTTCCAACACTTTATTTATTTCTCCTGCCGGTTGACGAAGCTTTGGCTGCAATTCCGTCGGAACGCTTGCCCACTTGCATGGCCTGCTTAAGGGCGGCCACCAAAGCCGGCCCTTGCATGCGCAGCTCATCCTTGTGGTGGAGTGAGAGAGTGCGCAAGATTTTCTCGCCTTTCGGAGTCAATGAAAGCAGCACCTCGCGCCGATCCTCGCCGGCGCGCCGACGCTTCACATAACCACCCGCGGCCAGCCGGTTCACGAGTTCGACCGCGCTGTGATGCTGAATCTGTAGCCGCTCCGCCAGTTCGCCGATTCTGGGCCGCGTTCCCGCAGGCAGACCCTTCAAAGTGAGCATCAACTGATGCTGCCGTGGCTCCAGCCCGGCATCCCGAGCAGCCTGCTCGCTGAAGTGCAGAAAACGGCGGATTTGATAACGTAACTCCGACAGCGACTGATAATCAGCCAACATCAGTAACCTTTCCATGGGTGCGAATTATATCGTATCAAGATAAACAATGTATTACATCGTAACACGATATATATCGTGCGGAAAACCGCGCGACAATCTTTTGTTTTGGTGTAGCACTTTGGTCTGGGACTGGCCATCGAGGTTCAGCAACGTTTAGAATCCCTAGTCCTTCTGTTTTGCTGAGAAACGAGCGAAGGGGCCGGGCGCCCACGCCTGTCCTCCATTAAAATTTACGAGGTGACGCAGCCGTGATCCCACGCTATACCCGCCCTGACATGGGCCGCATCTGGAGCGATGAAAATCGTTTTCGCACCTGGCTGACAGTCGAAGTCGCTGCGACCGAAACCCTCGCCGAGGCGGGCATGGTCCCAAAAGATGCCGCCCGCGCCATCCGCAAACGAGCCAACTTCGACTTACAGCGCATCCACGAAATTGAAGCCGAGGTGCGTCACGACGTGATCGCGTTCACCACCGCGGTCGCCGAGATCGTCGGCCCCGAGGCTCGCTGGTTTCACTACGGCCTCACTTCGAACGACGTTGTCGACACCGCACAAGCTCTCCTGATCGGCCAGGCATGTTCCATCATTGGCGCCGATCTCGAGCGCCTTTCCGATGTTCTCAAGCGCCGCGCCTGGGAGTTCAAGGACACGCCCATGGTCGGCCGCACCCACGGCATTCACGCCGAGCCCATTACCTTCGGCTTCAAGCTGGCCAACTGGTATTCCGAGACGCAACGGAATATCGAGCGCTTTCAACGCGCATCCGCAGACATGCGCGTGGGCAAGTTTTCTGGCGCCGTAGGAACCTTGGCTCATCTCAGCCCCGAACTCGAAGAAAAGATTTGCGCGCGCCTGGGATTGAAAGCGGCTGCGGTTTCGTCGCAAGTCATCCAGCGCGATCGTCACGCCTATTACCTCGCCACGCTGGCGGTGATCGCCAGCACGCTGGACAAGATCGCCACGGAAATTCGCCATCTGCAGCGCACCGAGGTCCGCGAAGCCGAGGAGTTTTTCAGCGAGAAGCAAAAGGGCTCGTCGGCCATGCCGCACAAACGCAATCCGGTTACCTTCGAGCAGATCAGCGGCCTGGCCCGCGTCGTGCGCTCCAACGCGCAGGCTGGATTCGAGAACGTCGCACTCTGGCACGAGCGTGACATTTCCCACTCTTCAGTCGAGCGCGTCATTATTCCCGACTCCACCACGCTGCTCGATTACATGCTGCAAAAGACTTCGAACCTCATCGACACAATGTTTGTCTATCCCGAGCGCATGAAGCGCAACCTCGAAAGCACCGGCGGTCTGGTGTTCAGCGGACAGTTGCTGCTTGATCTGGTGGAGCATGGAGTCTCGCGGGAAGACGCGTATCGAATGGTCCAACAGCACGCCATGCGTGCCTGGAAAGAAGATCTGAATTTCCACGACCTGGTACTGAAAGACAAAGAGATCACCCGCCGGGTTCCGCGCCAGCAAGTCGAGCAAGCCTTCGATCTGAAGCGGCAACTGCGCAACATCGACAAGATTTTTGCGCGTGTCTTCAAGAATGATCGCACCGACTCGAAGCCCAACAGGAAGCGAAAACATTAGCAGCGGTGTTTCAATCTCTTTTCGCTCAGGGAGACTTCAGCCGCTCCGCAACACCGGCGGGTACAATACGGGAGTGAGCGCAGCCACCACATCGCCGGTCTCGCGCGATACGTCGACCCGGTCTCGGCCGTATACCTTGTGGCAAAGGTTCCTGCTGTGGCTGATCACGTGGGCGGGATTCTTGGTGGTCCAGCTGATCGGTCCGACGCTGCGTTTTTCGGCGTCGTATGAAGATGACGCTCCACCCACTCTGGAGACACGGCCGATCGTTTATGCGTTCTGGCACAACTGCATCCTCCCTGCGATGTATCTCTGGCGAAACCTGCAAATCAGAGTCATGAGCAGCGATAGTTTTGACGGGGAATGGATGGGGCGCATTATGCGGAAATTCGGTTTTGTGAAGGTGCGCGGATCGAAAAGCCGGGGAGCAGTACGCGCATTGCTGGGCATGCGCCGGGAACTTGAGCAAGGCTGGACGGTCGCTTTCACCATCGATGGCCCGCGTGGTCCGCGATATGTGGCCAAGCCGGGGCCGGTGGTGTTGGCGCGCGCGACGGGGATACCCATGGCGGTATTTCATATCGCAGTCGAAAGAGCCTGGATTCTGAATACGTGGGACCGATCCATGATTCCGAAGCCGTTTTCGCGAGCGTTGATGCGGGTGAGTTCCAGGATTCCAGTTCCGGCGGGTGCGGATGATTCCGAGAAAGAAAGACTTCATGCGGAACTGCAGGCCGCGCTGGAGCGAGTGCGGGAGTTTGCCGAGGCGAATGTGGGGAAGGTGGGAACGGCGGAGTTTCCGGTGATAAGAAGTTAGATCGCGCCGAGTTTTGTGGAAGGGCAAGGCTTCACTGCGGAAATGAGGGTTGATGGCTGCGACTATTCTGGACGGTAACAAAATCGCCAGCGAGATTCGAGCGGAAGTTGCGTCTGAAGTGAAGACCCTGACGGCTGCGGGGATGCGTCCGGGACTGGCGGTGATTCTGGTTGGGCACAACCCAGCGTCAGAGGTTTACGTTCGTGGCAAAGTGAAGAGCAGCGCCGAGGTTGGAATTTACAGCGAGCAACACACGCCGCCAGAAACGGTTTCGACCGAGGAGTTGCTCGAATTGATTGCTGAGCTGAACGGGCGCGATGAGATCGACGGAATTCTGGTGCAGCTTCCATTGCCAGCGCAGGTGGACGCACAAAAAGTCTTGATGGCGGTCGACCCGGCGAAAGATGTGGACGGGTTCCATCCAATGAACGTGGGATTGCTCTCTACGCAGAGACCCGGGCTGGTGCCGTGCACGCCGGCGGGAATCATCGAGATCCTGAAGCGCAGCAAGATTCCTATCGCGGGACAGGACGCGGTCGTCGTGGGGCGCAGCGACATTGTGGGGAAGCCGATAGCGATGCTGTTGCTCAATGGAAATGCGACGGTGACGATTTGCCATTCGAAGACGCGTGATCTTCCTGGGGTTTGCCGGCGCGCGGATATTCTGGTTGCGGCTATCGGACGGGCTGGAATGATTACCCGCGAATTCGTGAAACCGGGCGCGACCGTGATCGATGTAGGTATGAATCAGGTGAGGGATCGAGCGGAGTTTGATCGGTTGTTCGCGGGGAATGCGAAGCGGGAGGAAACGTTTCGCACCAGAGGATCGACGCTGGTTGGGGACGTGCACCCTCAGGTGGCGGAGGTTGCGGGAGCGATCACGCCGGTGCCAGGAGGCGTAGGGCCGCTGACCATCGCTATGTTGATGGCAAACACGGTGCGGGCTGCGAAGCTGCGTCGTGGAGGCCGGGTGGCGGAGCTTTCGCGGGTTTGAATTTTCACCACAGAGTCACAGCCTTTCGGTGGTCTGTGACTCTGTGGTGAGTTGGTTTCTAAGATGAGGCAGGATTGCTGAAAGTCGGACTGACTGGCGGAATTGCTTCGGGCAAATCCGTGGTGGGTGAAATGTTTGTAGCGCTCGGCGCTCACCTCATTCAGGCCGATTCGATTTCCCACCAACTGATGCGGCCGGGTGAAGCGGTTTATCAGGAAGTTGTGCGGCATTTCGGTCGCGAAATCCTCAACCCTGATGGCACGGTCAATCGCGCGCGACTGGCGGAGGCTGCGTTTGGCGCTCCTGGGACAAACCCACCTTTCCGCATTCAAGAGCTAAACCGGATTGTGCATCCCGCCGTGCTTCGAAGGCAAGAAGAGTGGATGGCCGAGGTTGGCCGGGAGAATCCGGGAGCTGTCGCCGTCGTAGAAGCAGCTCTGATTTTGGAAGCGGGTGCGGCGAAAGATTTTGATCGTCTGCTGGTGGTAACTTGCCATCCCGAACAGCGCATTCGACGTTGGGCGAACCGTTTGGGCGTCGACGAAGAAACCGCCCGTCGCGAGGTAATGCGGCGAATGGCGGTTCAGTTTCCGGATGAAGAAAAGATCAAGGCTTCTGACTACATAATCGATAACTCGGGGTCATTGGACGAAACGCGGAAGCGAGCGGAAGAAGTGTACGCCGAATTGAAGGACGAGGCGGGGACGAAAGGATAAAGGCCTTCAATCGCAGAGTCGGAGGGCAAGAACGCTGAGTACGCTGGGGCCCGCGCTGTAGCGGAACGTGGCCTGTCGATAATTTAATACAATGATTTGGAAGGTTTTTGACCTATGAAGCTGCTTCGGCCTGTTTTGTTTGGTGTGATGATCGCGGGCGCATTTTTCTACTTCACCACTTATCGTGCGAACCACGGCACGCTGGCAGATTGGATCGGACATCCGAATACAATTGAAATCAGTGAAGCTTCCAGCAATGATTCGCTCGATGCTGAAGAGCAAAACAACATTTCGGTCTATCGCAAAAATATCAGTTCGGTAGTGAACATCACTTCCAAGGCAGTCACGTTCGACTTTTTTTACGGGCTGGTCCCGGAGGAGGGACAGGGCTCGGGATTCATTATCGACAAAGAGGGACACATCCTGACCAACTATCACGTGATCGCGGATGCGCGCCAGATCGAAGTTACGCTGCACAACCGCAAGAAATATAAAGCCACGATTGTGGGCACCGATCGCTCGCATGACTTGGCCGTGGTTCAGATTAAGGTTCCGGATCTGACGCCGATGGTGCTTGGCGACTCGGGAAACTTGCAGGTGGGTCAAAAGGTATATGCGATCGGCAATCCTTTTGGTCTTGCGGGCACCTTAACGCGAGGCATTGTGAGTTCGATCCGCCAAGTGCAGGAGCCGGACGGCATGACGATTGACGAAGCCATTCAGACCGATGCTTCGATCAACCCAGGAAATTCAGGCGGTCCGCTACTCAATATGCATGGCGAAGTCATCGGCATCAACACAATGATTGCGTCGACTGCTGGCCAGAGCGCGGGCATCGGCTTTGCGATTCCGATCAATACCGCCAAAGCGGTGATCAATGACCTGCTCACCCTGGGCCGGGTACGGCGGCCGGCGCTGGGCGTGCGCACGATTCCCATCGATTCAGAGTTGGCGAGTCAGATGGGCCTTGCTTCGGATTACGGGCTGCTGATTGTGCAGGTAGTGCCGGGAGGAGCTGCGGACAACGCGGGTTTGCGCGGCGGTACCGAGCGCGCATTTCTGGGTAACATTCCGATCATGGTGGGCGGAGACCTGATCGTCGCCATCGATGGAAAACAAATGGAGGATCAGCAGGAACTGGCGCAGATTATGAACAATCATAGGGCTGGCGATACCGTCCGCGTTACCGTCTATCGGGGGAAGAAAAAAATGGATGTGAACGTGGTGCTGGGCGAGGCCAGGCAGGAAGTGTAGAAGGAGCTTTCGGTTTATGGTCCAAAGGTTTCGGAGAATCGCACCACGTTCACGCGGGCGTGGACCCGGGGCGTACCCAAACGCGATCACACCGGTTTTGGGTTTCTGGTGAATTGGCGTTGGTGCCAGTAGGGATAGGCGGGAGTTACGTCGCTGGCGGCGTCTAGTTTGGCTACTTGATCTGGGGTTAGGTTCCATCCTACCGCCGCTAGATTTTGGCGAAGTTGCTCTTCGTTGCGGGCGCCAATGATTACGTTGGCTACTGTCGGTCTTTGCAGGAGCCAGTTCAGGGCGATTTGAGGGACGGTTTTTTCGGTTTCTCTTGCGACTTCGTCGAGCGCGTCCACGACTTTAAAAAGATATTCGTTGGGAACCGGCGGGCCTTGTTCGGCGGTACTGTGCAGACGGCTTATTTCGGGGAGCGGCTTGCCTCGGCGGATTTTTCCGGTAAGCCTGCCCCACCCTAACGGACTCCATACGATCGTGGCAACCTTTTGGTCCAGGCCCAGCGGCATCAACTCCCACTCGAAATCGCGTCCCACTAACGAATAGTAGGCTTGGTGGGCAATGTAGCGGGCCCATCCATATTTTTCGGAGACGGCGAGGGACTTCATCAGATGCCATCCGGAGAAATTTGAGCAGGCGATGTAGCGGACTTTGCCGCTTTGGACCAGCGTGTCGAGAGTCTTGATGGTTTCTTCGATGGGGGTCTGCGCGTCGAATCCGTGCATGTGGTAAATGTCAATATAGTCGGTGTTGAGCCGGCGCAGGCTGGCCTCGCAGGCCTCAATCAAATGGTGGCGAGAGGAGCCGAGATCGTTGGGACCGTCGCCCATATCGAATGTGGCTTTAGTGGAAATCAGAACCGCGTTGCGGCGTCCGGCGATGGCCTTGCCGAGGATTTCTTCGGATACGCCCTTTGAATAAACGTCGGCGGTGTCAAAGAAGTTGACTCCGGCTTCGAGGCAGATATCGATGAGGCGGGTTGCTTCTTTTACGTCGCTGTTGCCCCAGGCGTTGAAGAAGTCGCCACGACCGCCGAAGGTGCCAGTGCCATAGCTGAGGACGGGAACTTTTAATCCGGAGTACCCAAGTTGTCGGAATTCCATGGGCAGTAGATGCTGATGGCGGGTTCGAGGATGCGGGGGATGCAGGTGTGAAGCACTGCACGCGAGATCCTTCGGCCCGCTGGATAGAATGCGGGCCTTCAGGATGACCGACTTTAAATTAAACTAAAGTCCCGTCCCAGATGGGCTCAGGCTTTCCGAAGCATGAGGACCATATGGAGTTCGTCGGCGTAGACTTCGCCTACTTTTAGAGCTCGCGGCTCGCGACCGTAGATTTCGAAGCCCAGTTGCAGATAGAGCGTTCTGGCGGGAGCTTGGCCGTCTGCGACTGCCAGGTTTATCTGCTCCAGGGCTGGTTGCGGCCGGGCTCGGCGCACGAGCTCTTCCATCAGTGCTTTTCCGACGCCTTTTCCGCGATGTTCGCGTTTAACGTATACGCCCCAGACGCGTCCGGTGTGCCTGGTCTTCTCGTCTGGAGAGCGAAAGAATCCCACCATTCCGACAAGCTGTCCATCGGCAAATGCTCCCAGCACAAAGTTGTCGCCAGGACCGGGACCTAGACGAGAGGCCATGGAAGCGGGTGTAGTCATTCGGTGCGCGGCAGCGGATGACGAAAAGGCCAGGGGTTCAGTCTCGAGGGCTTCGAGTCGAAGGTGCCAGAACATTTCCGCGTCTTGCTCAGCCAAGATTCGAATCTGCATGTCTGAGTTTATCTGGGCAGAGATAGGTCTCTCCAACCTCAAGTGTGTCCCGGTTATCGAAGCTCAGGAATCAAGGGACAGAGATCGGAAACAAAGTCAACTTCAACGGCCTAGAGGAATGTCCACCTAGACGGCTCTGCGAGAACCGGTTAGTGCAATGCTACTGATTGCGTGCAAGCGGCGACAAGGATCAGGAGCAGAGGTATGAAAAGGATGAGCCCGCTTGCCACTAGCACAATCTCGCTGAGCAAGTCAGGTTTCATCAAGTCTTCGCGGTGCATTGGCGGTTGCGGGTGAATCATGAGCGCTGCCTCCTTCGAGCGGAATACTAGATGCTCGAAACGCTGCAAGGTGCGCATCCTACCATAAAACGGCTGGACGTTTACTGGGGAAAAACACAATTTCTACATGGATTCCCCGACAGGGCCAGTTCGGGCTGCCGCCTCGCTAACCGGTTCAATCTCCCGTCAGGCTACCTTCGAGTGAATTCCGGCAACTAAGGGGTGCGCCGAAAGTCGGCGTGGGCAATGGAGGAAGCTTATGAGGCAAACTGGCCAGAAGAAGTGCGCACATGTTCTATGTAGCTGCAATGCGAGCGACACATACTGCAGTCAGGCGTGTAAGGACGCCGGCAGTAGAGAAACTGACATTGCCTGTGCGTGCGGCCATCGGGGCTGTGCTGCTCACATAAACTTCTCCGCGCCGGGTTTCAGCGTTCTTGCAGATTCGCCGCAAGGTTCGCTGTCCAAGCTTCGAGCCTAGGACGTCCATGAACAAAATGAAATGGAGGCAACAACAATGAAGTTGATGACAATTTTGAGCACGACCGCATTGGCTGTACTGCTGGGAATTTCCGTACCCGTCTTTGCGCAGGACGATTCGCATCCGCAGGAAGAGAAGCGGGCAGAGCCGGATACCAAACAAGATAAGCAAGAAGACAAACAGGTCGACAAAGATAAACAGATCGACAAAGAGAAGGCGGAAAAGCAGGAAGACAAGGACAAGCACGAACAGGAAGAGAAATCTGTCGCTCATCAGGATGCGAAACAGGATCAGCGCGCCGATGCCAAGGAAGGCGGGCGCATTCCTGAGGACCGTTTCCGGTCCAATTTCGGGCGGGCGCACACGTTTTCCATTGGGCATCCGGTTATCGTGGCGGGAACGCCGCGTTTCCAATACGGCGGCTATTGGTTCGTGATCGCGCAACCGTGGCCAGTGGGTTGGGCCTACACGGATGTGGTCTACGTCGATTTCATCGACGGCGGATATTACTTGCTTAGCCCAGTGCATCCCGGGATACAGATTTCGATCAATGTAATTTTGTAGCAATTGTCGGAGGGGAAAAGGCCACGTTCATCATCGAGCGTGGCCTTTTGTTTCTTAGTGTGCTTCGGTTATGGTAGCAGTCGTTGGCGCGGATGGCGTTTCAGCAGCTACCTCGGGAGTGGTTTTTCCCGGCTTGGCGATGGGCTGGATCCTTACTGTCGAGAGCATCCAGCTCAGTTGACGGAAGACTTCGTTGCCATCGACCGGCTTGACGCCAGGTTTGGGCTGGTCCGAGTTGGATTCCGCTGCGGTCTCGAGACCCAGAGTGAATTCGTAGCAGCTTCCGCTTTGGAAGACGTGATAGAACTTCACGTCCGCCTCGTTGCTCTCGGTTTCGGCGAAAGCTTCTACTGCATGGAATTCGGTGGGTCCAATCTTTGTTTTCGAGATGGTGACAGGATCAGTTTTTGAGTCAGCCGTTTCCGGAAACGCAAATTGCTCACATTCCTCAGCAGTCATCTTGGGATTCACGCTGACATTGAAGAACGCGGTGTTGAAGTCTGTGCCGGCGTATAGTCGCCGGGGCAGTTCAACGGCACTGATAGTGGCTCCGCCCGGCTGGACGAAGTTCATTTCAACCGGGCCGAGACCGTCCAATTCCAAGTTGGCATCGTCGCCTTCTTTCAAGTTGTCGTACTTCGGATAGCGGAACGAGACTCCGTAGGTCGGATTGGTGTATGTCGAAGCCGCGAGTTTTCGTTGACGAGACTTCTTTTTTGCAAGCGGTTGACTGGTTGCCGGGGTGATGGTTGTAGATACGGTCGCGATGGGTGCAGTGGGCTGACTGGCCACGGTTTGATTTGGCGGAGCGATGGCCGATGTCTTGGCTGATTCTTTCGAGCAGCCGCTTTCGAAGACGAAGACTCCGAGCAGCGCTGTCGCAATAAGTGAACCGGCGAGCGCCGCAGTTTTTTGTTTCTTGGTAGGTTGTTTTTCGTTTGAGTGCGAGCCCGGTCCTTTCGGCGATGGGGCTTGGGTTTTTGTTTCTGGTTTCTTGTCTGGACTTCCGGATAATCCGAGTTGCGTGAAATGCGTCATGTTGGTCTCCTGTGCTGGTTTCCCCCAGTCGGGAACAGTAGGAGCAAGATGGCGGCCTTTGGGAAATGGGCTGATTTTAAAAGGGTTGGAGGAAGTAGGGTTCGGCAAGGAGCGTGTTTTGTGGGAGACGCTGTGGCGGGTGGGACACGGCGTTTCTAGCGCGAAGCGCAGTCTTACGTGGCTCGCAGTACCGCACGCTGTGCATCTTGGGGCAGAGGAACTGTCACGAAATAGCTTTCCGGGTAAAGGTAGTCCTCGCCGGATTCATCGACCACTCGAATCTGATCATGCTCGGCTGCTTCCGGGTCGGGGACGACACGATAGAGCTTTCTCAATTCCAGTGAGGCTGGATAGTCCTTGTTTCGGATGCAGACTACGAATTGTGGTTCCGTGCGTTTCATATTTGTTTGTATCCGAACACTCGCTACTGTTCGCTCAAGATGCGTTTGATCTTGAATTCGCGGGACCCGATGCCGTGGGCCTCGTACCAGTGTATTTCAGCTTTGCACATCGTACCATCGTTCAAGCGGATCAAGGCGATCCCTTTGAGCTTTCTCCAGCGTCCTTTGCCATACACCTTTCGTAATCGCGCCCGCTCGCGAATCGCTGCCCCGCTGGCAATTGTTTCAATCTCCGTAATTCGGCTGGTTATCTTGAAATCCATTGGTGCTGGTGATTCGCCGGCTCAAAAAAGCGCGGTTGGACGGCGCTTCCAGGGCTTGCCTTTTTCTGTGGATGTTTTTTCCACATCGTTCACATAGGCGCCGGTTTGGGTCAGGACGTGATGAAGGTCGTTGCCGAGGCTGATGAAGGTGAATCCCTTTTCCAGGAACTCGCCCACGCGAGCGGTGCCGAAGAGGAAGAGTCCGAGAATGACTTTGTTCTTGCGAGCCTGCTCAACGAGCTTTTGCGTAGCCGCTCCCAGCTCAGGCGATGTGTACATGTGGGGGAATTCATATTTTTCGAACAGGCCCATCGACATGCACAGATCGTTCTGCCCCAAGAACAAAATGTCGACTCCTGGCACAGCAGCGATTTCAGCCATGTTCTCAATGCAGGAAGCGGTTTCGACTTGCAGCGCGACAATAAGGTTCTTGTTGGCATTACCCGCGTAGCCGAGCAAGCCGGCCTTGTTCATGCTGCGCTGCGGAAAATACACCGAGCGCGTACCGGTTGTCGGATACTTGTTGCAACTGACGGCTTGCCGCGCTTCTTCCGCGTTGTTGATATAGGGAATGAGAACGCCGTCGGCGCCCAGATCGAGAGCCTGCTGGATTCCGGGGCGGTCGTCGTATCCGCCGACCCGCACGATGGATTTGGCTCCGCCGCTGGCAATGGCCGCCAGCATGTAAGAAAGTTTCTCGTGATCCATAGGGCCGTGCTGGGTGTCGACCAGCAGCCAGTCGTAGCCGCTGTGAGCCAGTTGCTCGGCGACCGTAGGGCTATGTGAATTCAAGAACAGGCCGACTTTCGGCTTGCCATCGCGCAGTTGCTGCTTAAACTCGGCGCCAGTGAGGGCGGCTTCGGACATAGGAAAATTCCTCCTCGAGAAAGTTCTTTAGTTTAACCCAATTGGACCCATCCACGCGTGCAGCCGGAAACGGGCCTTACTCGGAGCCATGACCTGAAGACTGGGCACGCAAGCGACTATTCAAATTGTTTTCGGAAGGTGGCTAGTTGTTGTTTGAGGTCGGCTAGCTCTCTCCTAAGGTCGGATACCTCGTCTTCCAATCTGGCGATGCGGTCGGGGTCAGCCGACTGGCTGAATGCAGACACGGGCGAGGGCGCCCGCGCCACATTCACGTCAGCATTGTCCTCCGCATCTCCCGCCAGCAGGTGTTTGTAACGCGATTCTTTTGTTCCGGGTTGTCTCGGGAGAACTCTGGCCAGGGGAGGGTCGCGCTGCATCAGGTGCTGCAATGTGGATTGCACTTCGGTAAGATCTTCGAAACGGTGCATGCGCTCGGTGCGTCCGCGAAGTTCGCCGGGCGTTTGGGGGCCTCGCAATAAGAGCACGCAGAGGATGGCAGTCTCGCCCCGAGTGAAGTTGAAGACCTCCTGGAGGCGATGCTCGTACTTAGTTACGCGGCTATCCGCGCTGCTGGTGGGGCCTGCAAGGCGTTTTTCCTGGAGGGTGCTCAGGGCTTGATGAACGGCCTCTTCGTCCAGGTTCATGATGGGGTCGCGGTTGTTTTTCTGGTTGCAGGCATGGACCAGTGCATTCAGCGAAAGAGGATAATAATCGGGAGTAGTGACGTCTTTCTCCACGAGCGAACCCAGCACTCGGGTTTCAACGTCGTTGAGAATAATGTTCATCGGATGATCTGCTCGAGTCTTAGAGATTGTACAGAAGCTCTGGGCACAAACGGTCGTCGGGTCGAGACTCAGGTCAACGAGCCGGTGAATAGATTCCTTTAATACGTCTCATAAGCTTTTTTGATTGGCAGGGGGTGGAACTCCGCGTTACCCTACCAAGTTCCGATCATCCCCCGAGGCACACCTGAGTTTTGTTGCAGAACTTATTAAGGAGATCCATGCCGACTGAACTGCGAAATTTCCTGGCCATCCCGTACGACGAACTGGAAGAGATGAATTTGAATGCGAAAGAGCAACGCAAGAATCGGGTTGCTCCGCACAAGATCCAAGAGGAGCGGATCGAATACCTGACCGAGGAAAAACGGATTAAAGCCGTGACCGTGCTGTTCAGCGACCTCGAAGGCCGCTTGCACATGCTGGATTACGACAAGAAGTTTCTGATTAAAAGCTGGGACAACCTTACTTTTGATGGTTCTTCGATTCGTGGATTCACAGCGCAGCGGGAGAGCGATCTTCGTCTGGGCATTGACTGGAGCGCCTTTTACTGGGGGCCGGCGGATATATTCGGGCCGGGCAAAGTGCTGGTTTTCGGCGATGTGATCGATAAGGGTGGGACACCGTATAGCGCCGACATTCGCGGCATCCTCAAAACCTATGCTGAGGGGCTGTACAAGAAACACGGCTACACGCTGAATGCGGCCAACGAAATCGAAGGATTTCTGTTTCAAGGTCCGGACGCGGAGCAGCGCTATCACGAAACGCACAAATTCGAATACGTCAACACCGGCGGTTACTATCATTCGCTGCCTGGCGACGTGTTGCGTAGCTTCATCGATACGACTGCGGAAGTCCAGCGCAGCATGGGTTTCCAGAATGAAAAGGATCACCCCGAAGTGGCGCCTTCGCAGTTCGAGATCAACTATGGCTATGGAGAGGTGGTTGCAGCAGCCGACCAGATTCAACTCTACAAGTTGATTTGCCGTCAGGTCGCAACCCGGATGGGTTGCACGGCGTCGTTCCTGCCGAAACCGGTCGTGGGTGTGAACGGCAGCGGGATGCACACTAATGTTTCGATCAGCAAGGGCGGCACGAATCTGTTCTGGGATGCCAAGGGTGAGGAGAAGCTGAGCAAAATGGGCTGGGCGTTTGTCGATCGCATCTTGACGCACGGCAACGATATTTGCCTGCTGCTGAACGCGAGCGTGAACGCCTACCGGCGACTGGATCCGCACTTTGAGGCGCCGAACCAGATCAAAGCGTCGCCGACGGATCGCGGTTCCATGGTTCGTATTCCGATTGGCAACGAGAAGAGTATGCGCGTGGAAGTTCGCTCGGTTTCTCCCGACGCGAATCCTTACCTGGTCATGTTGTCGATCTTCAAGTCCGGCCTTGACGGCAACACGGCGAAGATCAAGAATCTGCGCCAGGCGCAGCGTTTCTTGCCGGACAATATTTATGATGCGCTGGCGAATTTCCGCAACGCGGATTGGACTACGAAGCTGCTGGGCGAGGATGTGAAGGCGCGCTATGCGGATTTGAAGCAGGCTTCAGCCGATCGCTGTCCGCGACTGTTGGGAACATTCGTAAAGGCTCCGGAAGTGCAGTATCACCACGATGTGTACAACCAGTTTTTGTGGAATTTGTTCTAGGGCGACCGCGTTCCGAATCCTGGTTTCCGAATGAAGGTCGACTTCCTCGCGTTGGTTGGGAGGCAAGCGATAAAGGAATAGGCGTCGTTGCCAGGCTTAAACGTGCGAGCCGCCCATCCCGATACGATCCCTCTGCAAACACCAAAGTAGAACTGTCTACCGTACTTCCGTGCTTTATCATCCATTGAATGCCGAAAGAACCGCCTGTCATAATCAACTGTTGATGGAGCGTGCTTCCTGGCAACCGCAGTGACGGCAAACATAGAAGATCGCTGGCTGCCAGCTTCGATTCTCGCCTTTCGCGATTACAGCCTGAACAAGTTCTTGCATGACCTGATCGCAGGGGTGACGGTCGGACTGGTCGCGCTGCCGCTGGCTATGGCATTTGCCATTGCGTCGGGGCTGACACCGCAGGCGGGAATTTACTGTGCGGTCGTAACTGGGTTTCTGATTTCGGCATTGGGCGGTTCAAGGACGCAGATCGGCGGCCCGACCGGCGCCTTTGTAGTGGTCATCGCTGGAATTATCGCCGTGCACGGCGTGGACGGCCTGTTCATGTGCACGATGATGGCTGGCGTCGTGCTCATCATTCTTGGAGTTACAGGCATGGGCACGGCGGTGAAGTTCATCCCGCGGCCTATCGTCATCGGTTTCACCAATGGAATCGCGGTTCTGATTGCAAGTACTCAGATCAAGGATTTCTTTGGATTAACCATCAGCAACGTGCCGGGAGTGTTCTGGCAGCGCATGCAAAGCATCGCCGCTAATTTTCATACTTTGTCTTACGCGGCAACGGTTCTTGGTGTAGTGACACTGGCGGCTCTGCTGCTATGCCGCGCGGTTTCGAATTGCATCCCCGGTCCGATCGTGGCCATGGTCGCAGGTACGATTGCGGTCGCGGCGCTCAAACTGCCAGTTGAAACCATTGGAACACGTTTTGGCGGGATTCCGAGCGGGTTACCTCATTTCGCGATTCCGCACTTCCGGGCCGATCTCATTCACGGGCTGCTGGGCCCGGCGCTCACAGTCGCGATGCTGGGCGCGATTGAGTCTTTGATGTCGGCGGTGGTGGCGGACCGCATGAGCAACGACCACCACAATCCGAATGTCGAACTGGTGGCGCAAGGCATAGCCAATATTGTTTCACCTATGTTTGGCGGGTTACCCGCAACTGGCGCGATTGCGCGCACTGCGACCAATATCCGCGCCGGCGCTCAGACGCCGGTGGCTGGAATGATTCACGCGTTAACCCTTGTCTGCGTGCTGCTCTTTGCGGCACCTCTGGCCAGTTTTATTCCGATGGCGTCGCTAGCGGCGATTCTGCTAGTGGTCGCCTACAACATGGGTGAGTGGCGGGAGATTCCGCAACTGCTGAAGCTGACCAAGACCGACATCAGCATCTGGCTGGTTACGTTCGCACTCACGGTGTTTGCCGACCTCACGGTGGCAGTCGAGGCCGGAATGATTCTGGCGGCGTTGTTGTTTATTGGGCGGGTGGCAAAGACTACGACTGTGTCGCAGGTTACCGACGACTACGTCGAAGATGGACGCGTGCACATTCTGCAGGACAAGGACATCCCGTACTACGCGACCATTTTCCGCATTCACGGGCCGTTCCTGTTCGGGGCGACGGATAAAGTTTCGGTGATCCTGGAGGGAATCCATGAGTTGCCGCCGGTTGTGATTCTGCGTCTGCGGAACATGACTGCGATTGATGCGACCGGGTTATTCGCTCTGGAGGAAGTAGCACGGGAACTGCACGCGTCGAAGAGAACTCTAATCCTCTGTGGCGCCCGCGAGCAGCCGGCTCAACTCATTCGACAAGCCGAGTTTGAGGACGTGATCGGGCGCGAAAACATTTGCGACAACGTGCAGGCAGCACTACGGCGGGCAGAAGACGTTTTCGAGAAGATGGAAAACAAGGCAGTAGCGGGCGCCAAGTGAGATCGGTCCTCCCCCGAAGCCCGAACTCGTTGGTTCGACGCCCGCCAAAGCCTCTTGCCAGATCTTGAACCTATTTATTGCTTGCGGCTGCTCGTGGTGCTGGCGCCTGCGATATTCCCAAGTAGCTATTCACCGCTTGAGTCGATAGGGCCGTGTTGATGACGATCTCTGCGACCGTCTCGCCATGGGAACTCATAAGCCGGACTTGCGCACCGTCCGAAAGTTTTACAGTGTCGCCGCTGGTCGTCTCAATTTTGCTTGGTTGTCTGGCAGATGCGGTTGTGGTCTGCGGCTGCACAGTTGCCGCTTGCGCTGCTGCACCAAAGTCGAAAGCGCTTCCCCCAGAAATCGGAGTTGCCATAGGTTTCCCTCCTTCAACCTACCGTTATCAGTGAGTATCGGCGGTACTGCAGATAACTTTAGGTCGTACGGAATCGTCGGGTCCAAACCCGTTTATTGGACTGTTTTTTAAGGGGGTTAGATCGATTCCATGCTTCTGGGTTTCGAGTTCGCGCGACTCTACTTCTTGCTTTGGGCCAGCGCCGCAAGCATGGCCTTGCTTGCTCTGAGATAGTCGTCGGGGCCGATCAGGATTTGTAATCCGCGAACCCCGGCAGAGATTGAAATCGTGTCGAAAAGTTCGATGGTCTCGTCCGCGTAGATCGGGTAATCTTTCTTAGCTGCCAAGGCAGTGACTCCTCCGCGAATATAACCAGTTAGACCCTGCAATTCCTTTACCGGAACCAGCTGGATCTTGCGATCTCCGGATGCCGTGGCCAGAGCTTTGAGGTCGAGTTCGGCATTGCCGGGAATCACGGCCATGCAGATTCCGTTGCGATCACCTCGCGCTACCAGCGTCTTGAAAACCTGCTCGGGAGGCAATCCGATCTTGGCTGCGACGGTTTCTGCGGCAAGGTCTTCGGGGTCAACTTCGTATTCCCGTAATTCGTAGCCGATGGCGAGTTGATCAAGCAGACGCGCCGCATTTGTCTTGTGGGCCACGCTTTCAGTTTATGACGGCACTTGCTGGGTTGCCAGGTTGGGCATGGCCGCTTTATAGTCTGTTTGCGGTCGGGAGGATCGACTTATGCTCCGAATGCTATTGCACTGGTTCGTCAGCGCGCTGGCGGTTTGGATCACCTCGCGCGTGGTGCCGGGCTTTTACGTCGATGGTGCGGCGGCCGCGCTCATTGCAGCCATCGTGATCGGCCTGGTCAATGCCACGCTCGGTCTCTTTTTAAAGGTCATCACCTTCCCGCTCACGATCCTCACGTTGGGATTGTTCTGGTTCGTGATCAATGCCATCATGCTGGAACTGGCTTCGGCATTTGTACCGGGCTTTCATATACGAACTTTCGGGGCGGCGTTCGTGGGTGGAATCGTACTGACGCTGGTGAACATGCTGCTGAAGTGGCTGGTGATGCCGTCGCCTCATGGATGAAGGGCAAGTCACTGTCTTCCCTTCGATGCCTTGCGCGGCTTCATAGACTTCCAATCATCTTCTGTCAGTAATCTGCCTAACGCGCTAAACTCGCCTGCGCCTTGCAGTTGTTCACCGCCATCCATCACGACGACTTCGCCGTTGATGTAGCCCGAACCGTCACTCACCAGGAATGCAGCCAGATTCGCTAACTCTTCTGTGGTGCCGAAGCGGCGCAGCGGATTTCGATCGCGGGCAAATTGTTCGAGCTCCGGCCGCGGTAGCAAACGGGAGAATGCCCCCTCGGTGGGAATCGGACCGGGAGCGATCGCGTTCATGCGGATACCACGGTTTCCCCATTCCACGGCCAGACTGCGGGTAAGAGCGACCACTCCAGCTTTCGCCATCGCCGAAGGCACAACATAAGCCGAGCCGGTCGATGAGTAAGTCGCAGCGATGTTCAACACTACGCCGGGATGGGCGGCTTGCAGCCAACGGCGTCCGCAAGCCATGGTGGCGTTGATCGTGCCCATCAGCACAATTCCAAGAACGGCTTCAAATGCGCCCGGGGAAAGTTCCTCGGTGCGGGCCAGAAAGTTCCCTGCTGCATTGTTTACCAGGATATCGAGCGGGCCGTCTTTCCAGATGGAGTCGATCATTTGTTCCACGCGGGGCAGATCGCGAATGTCGCAGGGGAGAGATCGAATCTTGCCTGCAGCTGCGCCGCTTAGCTCAGTTTCTGTTTCGGATAGAACGTGCGTGCGGCGTCCGCAGATATAGACCGTCGCTCCCAACTCCAGAAAACGGTGGGCCATGCCTTTGCCCAATCCGGTGCCGCCGCCGGTAATGAGGATGCGCTTGTCGCGCAGCAGGTTGGGTTGAAACATGCCGAATCCTCCACTATTGACGCGATGGAACTGCGAGCGATTGTAATTCAGAAGGGTCGAGTCTCTCGATCAGTTGGCGAGAGGTGGCTGCTTTTTCTTGCTCAGCTTGCGCCGAATGTCAGGCCAGAACTCCTTCACCACGTAGGTGAGGGTGTCGTAACCAACTTGCGTGCCCCAAACGCTGGCCATGTTGGGCAGAGTGCGATCGGCGCTAGGGTGGTAGCTGTAATGAAAGGGTAAACCTAGGGAGGGGGAATCCACTCGTGTTGTACATTACTTTACGGAAGGAGAAAGAATGGTCGGGACGGGCAGATTTGAACTGCCGACCCCTCGCACCCCAAGCGAGTGCTCTGTGGCCCTGAACAGCGCAAAGGACTTACCGCAATTTCCTCCGAATCTGCGTACTAGCCTCGGAGGAAACCGTGAGCTTTTCTCAGTTCATTCGGGAACGTCAATATTTGTCGAACGTCACACCTGCAACACTTGAGTGGTACAAGCACAGTTTCAAATGGCTCCGCACCGAGTCACCGTCACAGGATGACTTGAAAGATGCGGTGCTCAGGATGCGCGAGAAGGGGCTGAAGGCCACGGGCTGCAACTCTGCCATTCGAGCCATAAACGCATACCTGAAGTGGAGCGGATCCCCGCTGAAGATTCCTCAGCTTAAAGAGCCTCAGCTTATTCTGCCGACGTTTTCCCTTCCGCAAGTGAGCCGCCTCATAGAATCGAAGCCACGTAGTTTCTACCAGCGCCGTCTGCACTTGATCGTGCTCATCCTGCTCGACACAGGATGCCGGATCACCGAGGCTCTGACTCTGCATGTGAGTGACGTTGACTTCGACAATCTGCTTGTCGTGCTCGACGGGAAGGGACGAAAGCAGCGCAAGGTTCCCTTCTCATTCGAGCTACGCAAGGCACTCTTCCGCTACGTCAGGGAGTACGACAGGAAAGCGGGCAGCTTGCTCCTGACCAGCAGATCGGAAACCAAACTAGGCAGGCGCGTAGTCCTGCGTGACGTGAAGCTCCTGTGCAAGAGGCTGGGCTTTGATCCACCAGCGCGCACACTCCATGCCTTCCGGCACACGTTCGCTGTGAACTATCTGCGGAAGGGCGGCTCAGTGTTCCATCTTCAGAAAGTGTTGGGACACTCTACCCTTGAGATGACCCGACGCTACGCGAACCTGATGACTGAGGACTTGCAAGCCATGCACGAGAGAGTTAGCCTGCTGGCACCATGAAGAGAGCACAGCGCATAGTCGTGATTCTCTACTGTCTCCTGCTTACTTACTGCTTCGTGTGGATTCCTTGGCATGAACCAGCGCGTCACTTTGCAGAAGGAGCCATCCGTCCAGCGGAAGACCTCGGTTACGGCTGGCTTTGGGCTGTCCCTGACAGCTATGCCGCGCCCGATCTACAGCGGATGGCACTGCGTTTTGTGGCCGCAACCGCAGTTGCGGCTGCTTTTTTCTTTATGGCAGGTTTGTGGAGGTCAGCCCGACCGAGGTAACGCGCGATTGCAGCCCCGTGGCGAGCTTTTCCCGCCGCTTGCGTCCGGTATTGGCTTCAAACCGTCCTAGGGCTTCCCAGCCCATGCTGGCCTTTCGTAACTTGACCGCACCGTCACCGAAGGGCTACGACTACTAAACTTCGAAGCGAGGTAAGCGATGGCAACCTGTCCCGTTCCTGATCCAGCATCGAACGAATGCCCGTGTTGTGGGTCATCGTCAGTCATGTTCGATCTGGTCTTAGACATGAACACCTGCATCCTATGTGGAGCGCGTGAAACCACCACGGGATGGCAGAATCCACCACTACCGCCACGGCCCGAGCCTATTTATCAGACCGACCATAAAGGAAAGCCCATGTGGTTCTGTCGTAAGGGTGAAGGGAGGCAGTGATGGACACGAGCAAGCTGGTGGTTGGTCAGGAAGTTCACATGAGCAGCGGGGTTTACGGCAACAAGGGCAAGGTCGTCAAGATTACACCGGACGGTGTGGACGTGGAAATCACCGAGCGCACGCCGACGCTGGAAAGCCTTTTAAGTTTGCAGGCTGGAAAGATTGCTTCCGGAGACATACAAACTACCGACGAAGTACGAGTGTTGTACTTCGATACCAATGGACGTTCGTATGTTACGGAGTTGCCGTCCCTCATATAACCCCTCGGGTCATCCCGCTAGCCCTTGGAGATGGGACGGCAATGGCACGTATGAGTGCGGCCCTTGGATCATGGTGGACATATGCCCTCACGTTCTCGATTCGGACGGGTATCACTGCACGCGATGCTGGACGATGATGATACCTTGGGAGGCAAAATGAGCACGCTGCTCTCGGTATAATATACCGAACTGACTCGGGGACAAGCCTCCTGCGGCGCTTCGTCCGGTACAGTGTACCGAGAGCCGACCCATGATGGCCTCGGACCCCTTACCCTCCGAGACGCCGCGAGACAGGCCGAATGGCTGATTCTTGAGGGTCCGAAACGAATACGAAGCTGTGGGGTCGGACCCCGAATCCCCGTTGTTCTTCCAGCGCCGTGGGCCGTATCTTCCGCATAACAATGCCCCTAACAGCATATCCACTACTCTTCTGCGTGACGACGCAGCGCGGTAAACTCCGAGTTTTGGGGGTCTTGTCCGTGCCAATTCGTTCGGAAAAGTGTGCCTACACAGAATGGCGCTGCGACATCCTCAAATCGACACCGACAGAGTGGGCACTACAAATGAAAACTGGCGGAGAGTGTGGGATTCTTCCGGAAGGTTTGTTTCAGCAGCTTTCGGCTGTAGCCGATTTACTTCACATCCAGAATACCATTTTGATGCGGAAAATCAATAGGCGCAGAATGTAGCCGATTACGCTGTTCCCGCTCTCTTCTCCTCAGCTTTTTGAAGTAGCTCTCGATAGGTTTCCTCAAAATGCTTTAAGGTATTCTTGTCGGTCACTTGATCGCCGAGTTCAATTCGCAAAGACTCACCACTGATCGGGAAAATATGAGTAACCGCAACCCACCACCAAGAGCCGTCCGGTTTGCGTACCGCACTCCAGTCGTGGGAACCGTCCGCCGTTCTTCCGTCGATCTTAAACCAATCGGGATGGTCTAAGAGATACCCACCGCCTTTAATGATTTGTTCCATGCTTCGCTCCGCTATTGGATTTCTTGTTCGATGAAAGCCTCTCCAATTCTTTCGATGACATAGGGGTCAGTCATCTCTTTTTCCAGATCGGCGATCTGACTGATCTGAAACTGATTCGGAAGACCCGTGGCTGTGAACGTGGACATTGACTCGTAATATTTCCCGTTGATGAACCAGTATTGCCGTGGGATCGCCCTCTTGTCGGCTGGCATCACGTCGTCGGACCCCAGCAAAGTGAAATGCTGGATGAACCACACATACGGACCGCCGAACGGCGGTGTGTAATCCTTGTAAACTTTCACGAAGACAAAAGACTCATCTGTCCGGTAGTCCTCCGGCTTGAGGTTCGCACAATACTGGTCGATGAATTGGTGATTGTGTGTCAGCCACGGGGCGAAATGCTTGAGTTGAACCCCCTCGAATTGACGCATCTTCCGCCATTCGTCAGGCAAAAATCCCTCACCGTTACTAGGTTCCCAAGTGCCATCGTCGAACACGACAACATTCACAAAGCCACGGTTGTAGTAGGGGGCACCGGACGCCTTTACGAATCCATTTTTCAGCAGAATCTTTTCGGTTTCAGGATCAGCATACACAGGTCGCGAACTGGGCTTGGCGTTAAATCTGTCACGTCTCATGTAAGGCATCGCTAGTCCTAAAGAGCAGTTATGTAGTAGTGTTCGATTTGTAACAACACTCCGAGGTCTCCGGGAAGTTGGCGATCCTCTATCTCCTGTGCGAAGTTCGCCTCGATTTCATACATCTCGCACGCTAGACGCGCTGCGTCGTTGAAGAACAAAACGATATAAGCATTCTCGCCATAGCCGCGTCGAACTTCGTGATACTGCGCGTGCAGAGGATGAAGGCTGAGCACTTCCACATGGTCATGATGAAGCGCACCAGCTTGAGCCTGTCTGGGAACCTGCATCATGCTTCGCATAATTGCTTCGCCGAGAAGCTCTGGAACTTCCAGTTGGCCGTCATTTACATCTTGCCGCGTCAGGATCATGACGTGATATGGCATATGGCGCGGATTTTAACACGGTCTAATGGCACGAAAGTGGCGAGCGTGGTCTGCGTGTTGGCATGTAAACTGATCCCCGCATGAGCAAGAAGCGGTACTCCACTGAGAAGTGGAAAGAGTACATCAAATCGCGGCAGGAGGCGGAACTTCGGAATGCCAATCGTCACAAGAAGGGAGCGAAGCCAACTGGCACCCTTGCTCAAAAACGACAGGCTCGGAGCAAGCGACTGTATCAGACGGTTCGAGCCCCAGCAGCGTTTTCCATTGTTAACAATCCCAACGACGCGATGGAATTCTTCACGACCTTGGATTTATATTCCAGCAAATACAATCTCAACCTCGACCTCTCCCAAGTACAAATGCTGACAACTGACGCGATAGCAGCACTGATAGCCACAATTCGAAGGCTGGACGTTGATATGACGGGCAATCTTCCCAACGATTCCAATGCCCAAACAATGCTGCTGGAGTCGGGATTCTTCACCTACGTTTCAAGTACGCAGCCGTTGCCTTCAACACCACATGGAACTATCGAACAAAAAACGAACACAATTGTCGCTCCGGCGACAGCAAAAAATTTGGTTCACTTTGGAACCAAAGGCATATTCGGAACATCTCAACGTAACAGACCCTCGTATAGTACGCTTATAGAGTGCATGGCAAACACGAAGGGTCATGCTGCTGGCAGGATTGACCCTTACAGCAGAACGAAAAAGCCACCTGAAACATGGTGGGCGACGGTGTACGCGGATTCGGGAAGAAAGAAAATCTGTTTCACCTTTGTTGACACCGGGGTCGGTATTTTTCGCAGCATTCGGATTCGCGTCGTGCGAAAGATTTACGATTTCTTCGGGGGCAAGGATGACACGGATATTCTCCGAGACATGCTCGATGGAAAAGTGCCCTCTAGCACCACCCTGTCGTTCCGAGGAAAAGGATTGCCCTTTATGAAACGGCTCGCACGAGAGAATAAAATTTCCTCGCTCGTGATCGTTGCGAACGATGTGTACGCCAACGTCAGTTCGAGCAATTTTATGAAGTTGAGGAACTCGTTTCACGGCACGCTCGTGTACTGGGAGGTATAGATAAAATGGCTACCAATGTGATGAAAGTCGTCCGAATTAAGGAATTCACCGAAACGCCGGGTCCGAGAGCCCGTGAAGAAGGACCGTTCTCAGGCGACGAATTCTTGGAAACTGTGCTTCTCCCAGCCTATTTGAAGGCCAGAGAAGAAGGCGAGAGTCTGCTTGTAGATTTGGATGGTACGGAAGGGTACGCTACGTCGTTTTTGGAGGCGACCTTCGGTGGACTGGCGCGTCGATTCGAAGCGAAAGATATTTTGAACACCATCTCTTTCAAATCTGACGATGAGCCGTACTTGATAAACGAGATCAAGGGATACATATTCGATGCGCGGAATGCTCCGCAAAAATGAAACGCATCTTCAGTGCCCCCTATATTGTCGGCGCTGTGATGACCGTTGCTTGTCTAGTAGTTTTCTACCTTGCGGATAAGGGTTGGCAAAACTTTTCGATAAACCACGAACTAGACCCTGTCAACATCCTGACGTTAGGCGTGAATGTCTTCATCGCCTTTGCCATCCAATACTATTTCGCGGCACGCGCAACGGAGGATCGAGCGGAAAAAGACATTCTGCTCGACAACCTCCGGGATGTGTTTGAAATGCTGCGGTCGTGTCGGAACGAAATCATGGGGGCTTACGGCACAGGTAAAAAAGTAACGAAGGAAACAGAAAGAAAAATAATCAAGTTGTACAGAAATCTTTCCAACGCCTTGGAGAATTTACAGACTGCCATCGGCATGAGCGGATGCAAGGCTCTCGTCAAAGAGTTCGACCAGATCACCAGACGATTCTTTGACTACAAGAGAGCCGGAACTGGCACGCTCCCTCGCGCTTACGATGTTGACGCCATCAGTTACCACGACAGAACCTATCGAAAGTTGAACAAGGAATTGCACGCCCTAACTTTCAAAATCAACAAACACCACGTGTAGAGCAAGTCATTCAAATCTTCCCTTCTCATTGCGCGGCATGGCGCATTTGCGACCGCGCCAGAACTTTTTTCGCGATTGGGACATCAATCTCTTGGTCTCATCGGAATGTCGGCGTCCACGGCAGGATTCGGATATTTTGTCGCGAGTCGTTCGAGACTTAGACTTGGATTTCGATTTTCTGCCCCCCGGTACGCGGGAGCATGGGTAGGTGCAAAAACGCCCTGATCCGCTTCGCCATATCGAGGAAGTCGAGCTTGGGATTGCCGTTGGCTGTGGGAAAGAGCGGGCGGATGTCGATACCAGCCACGGGGCAATCGCTTAGCCCTCGGCTTGGGCATCTCGCTTCGTTGCCATCCCCAGATTCGCGTTACGCGGCCGCCAGATCGCGAGGAGCATCGTCATCGCGCCTCCCGTTCAACCGAGCGGATCAAAGTGTCTTTCGGCACTCCTACCTCAGCCGATATATCGCGCCAAGAGAGCCCTTCCTTCCGCAGTTTCTCCACTAGGGCGGTGTCGACGTCCACGGTAGGCCGTCCGAAACGTACACCCCTACGTTTCGCTGCTTTCTGCCCAGCAATGACACGCTCGCGGATTGTGCTTCGCTCCAACTCGGCAACCGCTGCGAGAACTGTGAAGATCATCTTCCCTGTTGGTGTGCTGGTGTCGATACTCTCCTTCAGGCTCACAAAGTCAATGCCTAGCGCCGCGAACTCTTCCAATGCTCGGAGCAGATGACTGGTGGAACGTGCGAAACGATCAAAGCGCCAGACCGCTACAACGTCGAATTTGCCGCGCTTGGCATCAGCCATGAGCCGATCTAGCGCGGGTCGCCTGTCCTTTGCTCCACTCATCTTGTCTGTGTAGGGTTCAGCTATTTCCCACTTACGGAACGCCGCGTAATCGGTGAGTTCATTCACCTGTAGGTCAGCGTTCTGCTCGCCTGTCGATACTCTGATGTAAAGTGCCACCCGTTTAGGTTTCATGATGATTGCCCTCCGACGCAAACCTAGCACCTGTTCGTCGGATGCCCGCGCAGAATGGTCTTCAAGTACTGCGAACCGTTGGAAATAGAGTTCTTGACATGTCTCATAAGTTATAACAAATGCGACACAGGAAACAACGAAAAGCGAGTAAGCGGAATCAGTATCTTGCAGACTTACTTTCTGGCAGACTTTTGCGACACCTTTCTGGCGAAACAACACCCCTTGCGCTGATGGCACCTGTTTGGAAAGGGCATTGCTCCATGTCGGCTAACTCCTTTGGAAATTCAACTTTTCAGATTGACATTCTAGGCAAGGGAGTTACAGGCCGGGAAAGGTACAGAGTCTCCACAAGCGGTTGATTCTACAAGAGCTATGGTCTGCGGAAGCATGGTAGGGCGGTCGAGTGTTATCTCGGCGGGCGTCGATGACGTGGATTTTCTTTGTCGCACCCAGCGTGTCTACAATTTGTACTCATGGGAAGCTCGGCTCGTAGGTCAATGCCCGAAGCTGACGTAACGCTGCGCGTTGCCTTCTGGCTGCTCGATTCGGGACGGTTGCTGGCAGGGATACGCTTGAAAACATTTGTCTCGACTGCGGAACACACGAAAACGTCACCGGGTGGCAGCCGTTTTGCAGGTTTGCTGCGCCACAATCTGGTCATTCTCATTCATGAAATGCACGAACGTGGGATCGACCCTATGTTTTGGAGTAAAAGCGAAAGCCCGGGTATAGTGTGCTAATCCTTTTATGCCCACTGTGGCCGTACTTCTTTTGATCTTCTGTCAGGTTGCTACTCAGCAGCAATCAAACGGACAGAACCCAGAACATAGCAGCAAACGGGTAAGCACCGAGCAGCAAGCGAAAAATCATCCCACCCCAACAAACCAGACCGTCGTAATCCAATCCCATCTGGAGGCGACACCTGATACAAAACACGAACAGCCCGAAAAGGAACGGGCAGGCAAGCAACCGCACGACTGGGTGGATTGGCTTAACGCTTTCTCCACCTTTGTTATCGCCGCTTTCACGGTAGGAATGGTTGTCGTAATCAGAATACAGATACGTGAATATCGAATCCGAGAACGGGCTTGGGTTACGTTCTTGATCCCAGAAAAGCCTATCGTTCAGAAAAAGAGGAACGGGCAACCCGATGGCTACAGCGTGATCGGCTTTGTAAAGAACGTCGGGAACACCCCCGCCATCGTAACGCGAAAATTTCATTTCACAAGCGTTATAGATAAGGGTAAGAGTCTTGACTTGATACCGCCGTACTTGCAAATAGAAGAATCGCAAACTGAGTATCAGATGATTCCGGAAGCAGTCGAACCTGCTATCGGTAGCCTTAATGAATTTGAAATGCTCAATATCCGGAAACTCGAAATCTATGTTCTTGGGCAAATCGTATACAAAGACGTTTTCGGTCAACCCCACGAAACTAGATACTGTTTTCGTTACTACCCAGAGCCTACCGTTGGGCGCCAACCGGGTTTTTACCCCGAAGGTCCTTCCCCATATTTGAAAGTAACCTAAGAAACACAGGAGAAGAGCCAAAAAGTCGGAGGGCTTCCCAAAACTAGTCAGCAATCACTCCTTCTTGGGTAAACCAGCGCGAACCCACTGAAGGATGGCGGGATGGCGAGCGGTGTCTTGAAGGCACCCTGTCCTGTCATTGATGAGATACCGTCCCAACCTGAGCCTCGACGAACGCATTCAATTGAGGAGCTGCACCTCGCCATTGGGGTGCCAACTAGCGCAATGCGAATGCCCGTCTTAGCAAAGACTCGACTCTGCATGATCCGCTCTCCTGCGCTTGCAAAACTGGCAGTGTTCGGCACGGCAACCCAGAGTTCGTCTGTGTGCGAAGTCGAATTTGAAGCGACAACCTGACCAATTGCTCTCGCAAGAATGGTACTTTCGTTTTTTCCCATTCATTCTCACCCAAGAAATCTCTGATACCGAAGATCACACGTTCCTCGATGGGCACACATTTCGCTTTGTGAGCTTTAATTTGGACATGAGCACCGTCAATCGCAACGTCAGCGTGGGACGGTGATCCGGCCCGATTCGGCTCCCTCCGGACAGCGCACAAAGGACCAGCAACGCAGGAGACTTGGGACATTAGAGCGATTCGCTATAAAACCAAGAAGGAGTGCGGAGGACCGCGAATCGTAAGGAGCAACAGTGACGCCTGAGAGACTTGTAAAGAACAACAGCCTCATCCTGAACTTCTTGGCTTCCAACAAGAAGCCTACGTGGGCGATCCCGCTGGACGTGCTGATGGTGGTCCAGCTACTGTTCATCACCGACGATGACGGGCAGACTCGCCCGTCCATCGAGTACCTGTCGAGCCGCTGCAACGTTGGTCGGACTGCGTGCAAGGACTCGATAAACCGATTACGACAGCATGGGTGGCTTGTGAAGCACAGCGGCAAGCAGGGCTTCACGAGCAGCACGTATGCGGTTCAGATCGACTGGCTGCCGATAATCAGGTACACCACTCGGAGCATCATCAGCGTTGATGCCGTCAACCTCGCCATTCGCTACCACGGCATCATCAAGGTCCTGCCGAAAGTCACGAGCAAGACGGGGCGACAGTATAGTGTGCGCATAGAGAAAGGCTGGCAGAACCACTGGGCTTACGTCGCACAAGAATGGCTCGATGAGGGCTACCTGCCGGAGCAGATCAACGCTGTCGTGGACCTTGCCTTTCGTGAGATACCGGACACCGCGAAGCGGGGGATGCAGACGCTAAAGCTGCCCTTTGAAAAGCTCTTGATACGGGCTGGCATGACCACAACATCTTGTAATGCCCCCCTAGCAGAAGCTGCAATATGTAGGTAGCCGGATTTCGGCCACGTCTACCCCGAAAAAGGGCGTTTTTGGTGGTCGGAATCCGGCCACAATAGGGTTCCCGTTGGAATAGCTCCGCTATTTTCGGCCTGCTTGTCGTGATTTTGTTCTCTGGGTTACTCGTCATCTGGCAGTCGGAAGCAACTGGAAACTTCAGACAAACCGGAATGCTCAGCAAGGGTTCTGAGGAACTGGTGCTTGGACAGTGGTACCAAGTGGTTCACGGTGTAACCAGCTTGAATGCAAAGCAACGCCTCTATACCGAGAAATCGAAGTTCCGAGTGCTGGACATCAAACGGAAAGTTGAGAAAACGTGAAGACCATTCCACTGACTAGGGACTATGTGACTCTGGTCGATGATGCTGACTTCGACCGCGTGTCTGCTTACAAATGGTGTGCAAACGTTGACCGCAGACGCGGCAAAGTGTACGCATATCGCAAAACGCATGGCCCGCACGACAAACGCAAGTCACTGTATCTTCACCGCGAGATTTTGGGAGTCACTGACCCAAAGGTAAGAATTGACCACGACGACGGAAATGGCCTCAATAACCAGCGTTGTAACATCAGAATCTGTTCGACCCGGCAGAACAGCATGAACCAGAAGAAACGCAGCGATGGGATGTCGAGCAAGTACAAAGGCGTGTCTTGGCACAAACGCGACCAGAAGTTCTATGCAGCGATCAAGATTGAGGGCAAGTCGAAATTCTTAGGAGCGTTCGAGTCAGAGCGTGATGCCGCGAAGTCGTATGACGCAGCCGCGCGAGAGCACTTCGGGGATTTTGCTGTGTGCAACTTTCCACCTGCGTTCCCTAGTTTTTGCTTGCGTTGACCAGCGCACTCGCCTTACACTCCGGCGACGGAGAAAGTTGCGCGTAAGTCCTTTGGAAAGAATGGTCGGGACGGGCAGATTTGAACTGCCGACCCCTCGCACCCCAAGCGAGTGCTCTACCAGGCTGAGCCACGTCCCGACGAGTAGGAAATCCGCTGCTTCAAACCAGCCGCAGCGGATGGGGTTGACTCGAAGATTTTACACCACCCGGACACAATTTCGTTTGATGCATAGCATTTATCTGGCGAAAAGCGCTGCGAGGCATTCCTCCGCCTAGACGGGCGGGGATGCCCTTCCTCCACGTTTTCGCTTTGCGGGTCGCTGCGGTTTTTCTTCGAACACGGCGAACTGAATTTTCTTTTCGACCGGATCGATGCGATCGACCAGCACCCGGATCTTCTGGCCCAGGCTGTAAATCTTTCGGTTGCGCTGGCCGATAATCTCGCGCGTGTTTTCGTGAAAAGTATAGCGATCGTCGGTTAACGAATCTAGCGGCACCAGGCCTTCGATAAACAGGTCGGTAAGTTCGACGAAAAATCCGAACTTGGTCACGCTGATGATCAGCCCGTCGAAGTCTTCGCCGACCCGGTCCTGCATGAATTTGACCTTCTTCCATTCCATCAGGTCGCGTTCGGCCTCGTCGGCGCGGCGCTCGGCGCGGCTCGATTCCTCGGCGATCTCCCGAAGTTCTTCCAAGGTGATCGGACCTCCGAGAGGTTCAAGCGCCTCGCGATGCGCAGTATGGTCTCGTCGTTTGGACCACGGGGAGGGTGTGTCCGTCGCCGCAGCTTTCGCGGGCGTAGGCGCCCGCGCCACACGATCGCTCGCGCCGTCTCGCAATACTTCTTTCAGAATGCGATGCACGATAAGGTCGGGGTAGCGGCGGATGGGCGAGGTGAAATGCGTGTAGGTTGGCGCAGCAAGCGCGAAGTGTCCCACATTCTCTTCTGAATATCGCGCTTGCTTTAACGAGCGCAACATCAGGTAAGAAAGAATTCGTTCTTCTGGCTTGCCTGCGATTTTCTCAGTCAGTTTCTGGTACATCCGCGGGGTGATGTGAACTTCTCTCGGGATTTCGATTTCCCGCGGGCGTTTGCCGGTGCCGTAGCTGGCGCGACGCTCGGACTTGAACTGCACCCGCTGAATGGGTAGAGCACCCACGCCCAGCGAATATCCGAAGGCTGCGGCGATGACTTCGAAGTCGTAAACCCGCTTGGCATCGGGCTTCTCGTGGATGCGATAAAGCGAAGCCGCGCGCTTGTTCTCAAGATATCCGGCGACACATTCGTTGGCCGAGAGCATGAATTCTTCAATCAGGCGATGCGCGATGTTGCGCTCGGAACGTGTAATGCTTTTCATCAATCCGAATTCGTCGAATTCGATTACCGGCTCGGGCAGATCGAAATCGATAGATCCGCGCCGTTCGCGCTTGCGTTTCAGAATCAAGGCGAGATCGCGCATCATCTCGAAAGTGCTGACCAGATCTGCATGGCGCTTTCGCGTACCGGGATCGCCCTCCAGTACCGCGTTCACGTCGGTATAGGTCATGCGTTCGGCGGAACGGATGACGCCTTCGCACAAGTCATAGCCAAGAATTTCGCCGCGATGGTCGATTTGCATGACACAGGAAAGCACGAGCCGGTCGACATGAGGGCGCAAGCTGCAGATATCGGTCGAGAGCTCAAGCGGCAACATGGGCACGGCGCGATCGGGGAAATAGACGCTGGTGCCGCGCAGCCGCGCTTCCTGATCGAGCGCCGAATCGGGCGTGACGTAGTGGGCGACGTCGGCGATATGTACCTGGAGTTCGTAGTTTCCGCCATCAATTTGACGGACGATGACGGCGTCATCGAAGTCACGGGCGGTCTCGCCATCGATGGTGACGATCGGGAGGTCGCGGAAATCACGCCGCCTCTGGACCTCAGGCGCTGGAATGATGGGCTCAATACTTTCTGCTTGGGCGAGAACCTCCGCCGGGAAACGGTGCGGCAGGTGGAATTTTCGGATAACAACTTCTACATCGACGCCGAAGTCGTCTTCGTAGCCTAGAATCTCAACCACTCTCCCCCGCGGATTCTGCGTGGCCGACGGCCAGTCGGTGATTTCAACGTCCACAACTACCCCTTCGAGATCGTCCGATTCGGCGCGGTGGGCAGCTTCGTTGCCGAGGACGCGATCCACGGACTTCGTTTTCTTTGAAACCCTATCGCCTCCCCAGTTCGGGTGGGACTGCTTCGGCACAGTCGGGGAGACGGCGGCGCTACTTTGTTCTTCTGGGTATTCCATCCCTGGCAGAATTACGATTTCCTGAGAAATTTTCTCGTCGATCGGCGTGACGTAGTTGCCACGATTGCCGTGATGAAAGATTCCGACGACCGTGCTGTGAGCTCGCACGACGGGGCGCACGATTGTGCCTTCGGCGCGACCGTCGGGTCGGATGGTCCCGACCTCTACCAGCACCCGATCCCCATGCATTGCCGAACCCACAGCGGGTGGCGGAATGAAAACATCTCCGGAGAGTTGAGCCTTCAGGTGTGGGTCGAGGGTAGCCACATCGGGAGTGACAAACCCGTATCCGTCGCGATGCATGCTCAGCCTTCCGACGAGAACGTTCTTGCCTGCGGCAGCCTTTGGAATTGCATAGCGGTCCGAGTCGACCTCAATCAACTGACCGCTGCTCACAAGACTCTGCAGGCGATTGGAGAGTTCGTGGCGTGCGTCGCCGTGAAGCCCCAATTCGCGCACCAGTTGCTTGAACCCAGCGGTAGACTTGGGCTGGCGTTCGATCTTCTTCAGAATGGCGGAATCGGAGAGTCTGTCCAAGATCGTGGATTGTGAGCAGTCCAAACCATAATACTCCGGTGTAGTTGCCGCGATGGCTTGGCTAAGTATCGCGGGTCCGGCACTCGAGACTGTATAGAAACCGGATATCACGCGGCAGGAATTACATTGGGCTCGTTTCTTTGCCCGTGCACAAGTAGGTTACGAAAGGGTCGAAAAGTGTACAAAGCACAGAATTTCCACAAGACTTGAGCTGGAAGCGGGAGTAGAATTTATTTGGTCACCAAAGTGCGGGCTTGACCGTTCAACCTACTTGTGAGGAAAGGAATTTTTCGACATGTGGAAACCCACTAATCAGCCTTCTACGACGCCTTCGCGGCCAGGTGAGCCTGAGCGTCCCGCTATGCCAACTCCGGTGACGTCTGCGCCGAGCGAACCCGCCAGCGCGCCTCGTCCGGCGGTTGCGGCCAGCACGGCGGATCAGGCCACGATCGGGAAATCGCTGGTAATCAAGGGCGAAGTAACCGGTTCAGAGTCGCTTTATATTGACGGTCGCGTGGAAGGTTCCATCAACCTCGCCGGCAACCGGGTCACGGTTGGCCGCAATGGTGTGGTGGCCGCGAACATCAATGCTCGTGAGATCGTGGTCCTGGGGAAAGTGCGCGGCAATCTGACGGCCAGCGATCGGGTGGACATTCGCAGCGACGGTTCGCTTACCGGTGACGTGGTAGCGGCCCGCATCTCGATTGAAGATGGCGCGTTCTTCAAGGGCGGCATCGATATTCGCAAGGGCGGCCAGAAACCGAATGGCGAGGAAGTAAAAGCACCGGCAGCGGTCGAAGCGGTCGCAGCCCGAGCCTAGTTAGACCTCACCTTCAGGTCTCGATCACCTAGAGTAGTGGTTGGGACCTGAGAGCTTGCCTACGGCACAATTCCCTTGGTCAACTCTTCGGCTTGTCTTTCCGCCACGCGGGGGAGGACTGGCCCTTTGCGTCGGCGCAGATCGCCCGGCAACTTCGACCGCGTCAGCCACAATCCCGCCGCAACCGCCCCTGCCCAAGTGATGCCAATCAGAGCAAGCGCTTCGATATCGGCAACACGGCTGCCACTAACCATGATTGCGCGCGCGACACGGTAACTCAAGAATCCCGCCGCGGCTGCAGTAACGGTGGCTTTTCCCAACTCTCCCCATTGCAATTCGTCCCACCGAACCAGTTTGCGAAAGTGCAGCAGAATCGCCATGGCCAGGCAGTTGGCTGCGATCCCCAGATCGGAGGCGAGCGCAAGCCCAACCGATGAGAAGGCATGGTAGAGCGCGCGGTACATGGGCAGCGATGCGATCGTAATCAGGCTGCTGGCGACCATCGGAGTCAGCGTGTTTCCGGCGGCATAGAAAGCGCGCGCATAAAGTCCCTGTGCCGACCAGAAAACCAGGGAAACGGAAAACCAAAAGAAGTAAGTGGCCGTGGCCTGCGAGTCAGAGAAAATGAAGTGTCCGTGGGGCAGCCGGTATACCAGATCAATCAGAGGGAGCGCCGCTGCCATCATCAGACTCGTCGCGAGGAGCGCAGCGGCGGCGGTCCGATAGACCGACCCATTTACCGTGTTGGCAAACTCCTGCATTCGTTTTTCGCCAAACAAGCGAGCAAAGAATGGCAGCGAAGCTTGGCCGACGGCTTGTCCCAGAATCGCGATCGGCACAGCGAGCAGACGCTTGGCATAGTTGATGTGACTGATTGCCCCGGCGGCATCGGATGCGAAGTAACGCAGAATCCAGTCATCGGCGCTGACCAGCGAAACTCCGATCATCAGAGGAATCGACATTCGCACCCATTCGCGAAAGGCTGAATTGCGCACGTCGAACGAAACGCGGTAACCAGCGCCTACGCGTGCGGCTCCGATTGCGTTGATCAGGAATGGCCCGACGAAAGTGCCTACGAGCGCCCCGTATGCCAGCGATGCGATTCCGAACGAATGGGAAAGCGTGATGCCCCCCAGAATGATGAACCCGTTGTAAATTAATGGCCCCAAGGCTGGGAAAAGAAAAAGCCGCCGCGAAGACAGCACTGCGGAAACGACGCCACCGACGTAGAACAAGATTTGGGCGGGCAGCAGAATGCGAGTCAGATGCACGCAAAGATTAATCTGTTCGGGCTTGAAGTTGTGGAACATGAGCCGCGTGATCTGCGGTGCGAAGATCTCCGCCAGAATGACGCCGATTCCCAAAACCAGGGTCATCACCGTGATGATTACGGAGAAGGTTTTTTGGGCGTCGTCCTCTCTTTTTTCCGCCAGGAATCGCGTGTATATGGAGACGAACGTGATGGAAATCGTGCCGCCCGCGACCAGGTACGCCAGGAAATCAGGGATTTGGAAGGCGGCAATGTAAGCATCCGTTGTCGGGCCAGCCCCGAATGCCCAGGCGGTATAGGCCTCGCGAAGATAACCGACAATACGCGAGAGGATCATCGCTGTCATCAACAACACTGTGGCGGAAAAGGCAGTGTGCTGGTGAGATGGCTGAAAGAGGCGCAGCCAGCGTGCGGAGACGCTCAACGGGCTGCGGGGACCATTTGCCGGAGTTGCCATCCAACGCCGATTCTACATGGCCACTGCTCATCCATTGGATAGGACTCGTGGTTCACTCGTGATGCTCACTTGAGTATTGCCTAGGTCAACGTTTTGACACATATACGCAAGCCGCCGGATAATTCGAGACGTGCCGGAATCCCCTGTGATTGATCCTTCTTCGTATTCCGCCGTTCTCCGACGTTCGTTCCGCAAGACTTTTCCTCCAGCCGTGCGCGGTGAGGGTGTTTATCTGTGGGATGCGCGCGATAAACGATATCTCGATTTCTCCGGATCTGCGGCCGTAAATTTCATCGGGCATGGAGTGGTCGAGATCGCGGCGGCGATGGCGGCTCAGGCAACACAATTGGAGTTCGTTCACAGCAGCCAATTCACGACTCCAGTGGCTGAAGAGTATGCGCTGGAGTTGCTCGATTTTGCGGGCAAGAATTTTGAGGGCGGCTGTGTTTACTTTACTTGCGGCGGCTCGGAGTCAGTCGAGACTGCACTCAAGCTCGCGCGTCAGTATCAGGTGGAGATCGGTCAGACCAGTCGCTATCAGGTGGTCAGCCGCGGGCAAAGTTACCACGGGTCCACCTTGGGTGCGTCGTCAGTCTCGGGAAATAAACGACGGCGCGAGATTTATCGTCCGATGGTGCGGGAGTTCGCTCACGTCGGATTTCCCTATTGCTATCGCTGTGCGTTTGATTGCACGGATAGCTGCCGCGCTTGCGGGCAGGAGTATGCCGCAGAATTGGAGCAAGCGATCGAGGCCGCAAGGGGCGAGGTTGCCGCTTTCATTGTTGAACCAGTCAGCGGAGCGACTTTGGGCGCAGTCGTGCCGCCGCCCGGCTATCTGCAGAGTGTTGCCGAGATCTGCGGGCGGCATGGAGTTCTTTTGATCGCCGATGAAGTGATGACCGGCATGGGCCGCACCGGGCGAAATTTTGCGGTTGACCATTGGGACGTCGCTCCCGACCTTCTCGTCACAGCCAAGGGGTTATCGAGTGGCTATGCCCCGCTGGGCGCGGTCCTGGTCTCGAACAAAGTAGCAAGCGCGATCGCCGAGGGATCCGGAGCGTTTCTGCACGGGTTCACGTACAACTCGCATCCGATTTCGCTGGCCGCAGGCAGGGCTGTGCTGAGATGTCTGCAGGAGCGAAAACTGGTGCAGACTGCGGATTCCGATCGGCAAGGCTCGACGGCCGCGAACCTTCGCCAAGCGCTCGAGGGGTTGCGCGATGCGAAGCCAGTTGGCGATGTGCGCGGGATTGGATTGTTGTGGGCCGTTGAGTTCGTGGCTGATAAAGCTACGAAGCAGCCGTTCGCGTCGGAACTAAATTTTGCCGGTCGCGTAGCGCAAGCGGCGGTGAAGAGAGGACTACTGGTTTATCCCATGCAGGGATGCGTGGACGGAGTCTCGGGTGATCATGTGCTGATCGCGCCGCCGGCGGTCATCACTACGGATCAAATTGATTGGGCTGTGCAGCAGTTGCAAGAAGCGATTGACGAAGCTGATAAAGCGTGAGGTTTGGAAAGAAGACATGCCTTAGGATGCGACTTTTTGCGATGCGTCTTCTGGCAATCCAAGCGCGAGCAAAGCTTTGTGCGCCGCGTCGCTTCCTGATCGGACACAATCAGGCACTCCAATTCCGCGGTATCCATTGCCTGCAAGCGTTACCCCTTGAAGCGACTGTAGTAAGCCATCGATCCGCTGCAACCGCTCCAAGTGACCGACTCCGTATTGCGCCATTGCGCGCCTCCAGCGGTAGACACGCGTGAAAAGCGGATCAGCTTTCAGTTTGATAATTTGGCCAAGTTCTTCACGAACCATCCGGACGATTTCTTTATCGGGAGCCTCAAGCACCTGCTCGTTGCGCGCCCCGCCAACGAAGCAGCGAAGCAGGGCGCGATCGTCTGGAGCGCGGTGTGGAAACTTGTTATGCACAAACGTGGCCGCGAGCATGCGTTTGCCTTCGCTGGGAGGCACAAGAAAACCAAAGCCCGGCGGCAGGGATGCGCGCACAGCGCGGTCGTAGCCGAGATTGACCGTGACAGAAGAGGTGTATTGGATGCCGCGGAGCTCGGCTGCGAGATCCTCATTGGTCATGCTGAGAAGCTCTGCCGCCGAATACGCAGGTATGGCCATAATCACTGCGTCGAATTCATCGGAAGCGTAGCCGGCGGAAATCACCCATCCTCCATTCTGCCGCTCAACACGTTGCACCAGAGTATTGGCGTTGAGTGCAGATGCTGGGAGGCGAGACACTATCGCATCCACCAACTGTTGCATGCCATCTTTCAGAGATGTGAACAACGGTCTTGCCGAAACCTTCGAAGCATGGCCCATCTTTCTACGAGCCGCGAGCATGGCTCGCCCCAGGCTGCCATATGTAGCTTCCATTTCAGCAAAACGCGGCAGAACGGCGCGCACGCTGAGTTGTGCAGCCTCGCCACCATACACGCCAGAAAGTAGCGGATCCGCGAGACGGTCCACCATTTCAGGGCCGTAATGGCGCTCGACAAAGGACGCGACAGTCTCATCCGCCTCGGCTTTTCGCGGTGGATGGAACCATTCGCGCGCCATCTGTAGTTTGGTGCGCGTAGAAAACAACGGCGACAACATCGTTGGCGTGATCTTCGTGGGCACCATGAACATCAGGCCGTCGGGGATCACAACCAATTTCCCTTTCGCCAAAATGTAGGTTATACGGTCGGCGTCGTTCGAGCCGATGAGTTGATCGCCCAGTCCGACTTCGCGGCTAAGGTCGCTCGCCCAGGGTTTTTCGGTGAGAAACGAATCAGGGCCGGCCTCGACCAGGCAGCCGTCCACGCGTTCTGTAACCAGCACGCCCCCAAGACGCGGGCTGGACTCGAACAGAGTGTATTCGAGCGAAGCCCGAGCCTGGCGCCGCTTTTCGAGCGCGAAGGCAGCCGACAAGCCTGAGATTCCGCCGCCGATGATGGCTATTCGCTTCATTTATTGGCGAGGAGTGATTGCGAAAACCGTGATCTGGCGACATCGGCCAGAGCCGTCGCCAACAACGACGAATCATTCAGCGATTCTGCGCGCCACAGGCGCATGCCTTGCTTGCCCGCGAATTCCTTGAAGGCAATGTCGATGTCATAGAGCACTTCCACATGGTCACAGAGAAATCCTATGGGTTGTAGAAACACATCGCGATGTCCTTTTTCTTTTAGACGAAGAATCGTATCCTCAACTCGCGGACCCAGCCATGCTCCGCCGGACATGCCCTGGCTTTGAAATGCGAACGTCCAGTCTTCAGGAGCCAGCGCGGCCTCGCGCGCCACTAGCGATGCAGTTTCCTTTGCTTGGCTCTCATACGGATCGCCGTCCGCGATGGTGCGCTCGGGCACGCTATGCGCAGTAAAGATAATTGGAACATTTTCTGTCTTCGCCTCACGACACGCGTGACCCCAACCAGCACGTAGCTTCTCGGCAAAAGCTCTAATTAGTGCTGGCTGGTCGTGCCAGGACTCAACGAAATCAACAGTAAAGGGAGTGCCGGTGTCAACGAGAGCCGAGCGATAAAGGCCGACGCTGGTCCTTGAATTCTGCGGCGCCAGGCAGATTGCGACAGCGTACTCGATACCATCCCTGACCATATTGTTTACCGCATCGGCGATGAAGGGGTTCCAGTTGCGCATGCCAACATACACCGGCATGCCCATTTCACATGCCAGGCGTTCGGCTTGCATCAATGTGAGTTCGGTGAGCGGGGAACGGCCAATCAGTCCGTAACGATGCTTCACTTCATCCACGACGGGTTGCGGGAGCGGACGCCCACCGGTCACCCGCAGCAGAAAGTCCGGCACTTGATCGACGGAGTCGGGGCTGCCGTGAGCCAGCAGCAGGACAGCAGTTTTCTTTGAATTGGCCAATCGCTACTCCAATGCCGGAACGTTTCTTGCGGAGTGTTCCTGCACAAATTGGGCCAGCGCTTTCACATTCTCAACCGGAGTTTCCGGCAAAATGCCATGACCCAGATTGAAAATATGTCCGGGACGTCCGGCTGCGCGACGCAGAATGTCTTCGGCTCGCGCCTTCAGTTCCTTCCAGTTCGCGAAAAGCAGAACCGGATCGAGATTTCCCTGCACAGCACATTCGAAATCGAGGTTGCGCCAGCCGTCATCGAGTGGAATGCGCCAATCAAGCCCAATCACTTCGGCGCCGGTCTCTCGCATTGAAGGCAGAAGCGTAGCGCTGTCAGTTCCGAAATAAATTATAGGCACGCCGGTCCTTTGCAGCGCCTTCACCAGTTCGGTCGTGCGCGGCAGCACGTAACGCCGATAGTCTTCCACGCTGAGGCAGCCGACCCAGCTATCGAAAATCTGGATGACATCGGAGCCAGCGTTGACTTGCTCAGCTACATATTCCGAAACCACGGCGACCAGCTTCCGCATCAATTCATCCCATACCGAGGGCGAGGAATACATCATTTTCTTCGCGTGGACATAATTGCGCGAACCGCCACCTTCAATCATGTAACTAGCAAGAGTGAATGGTGCGCCACAAAAGCCAATGACCGGCAGACGATCTCCAAAATGCTTGCAGACGAGTCGCACTGCGTCGGAAACGTACCCCAGATCGGCAGCGCGGTCGGTGCGCAAGTGATTGACGTTTTCTTTTGTCCGCACTGGCTTTTCGATTACCGGGCCTTCCCCAGCTGAAAAATGGAAAGGTAGTCCCATAACTTCCAGCGGCAGCAGCAAGTCGGCAAAGATAATCGCTGCATCCACCCCGAGGGCTTCAGCAGCAGTGATGGTCACCTCGGCCGCGACTTCGGGCTTTTTACAAATCTCGATCAGCGAATATCGTTTGCGGACGGCACGGTATTCCGGCATGTAACGGCCGGCTTGCCGCATAAACCACACCGGTGTGCGGTCCACAGTCTGCAGCTTGCAGGCCTTGACGAATCGGGATTTAGGCGCGGACATGAGACCTTCCAATGTAGCATTTTCAAGCCTGCTCTGTGCCGCAGGCCCGAAGAGTCCATGGGCGCGTTCACGGTCCGGCGAGGATGTCCAAACGCTGGACAACCTGCCCTTCCGATTAGGGCGCACCAAAAGAGATAACCTCTCCCCCTTGGGGAATCGGCCTATCATTCATAAGAAGAATCTGTGGAGGTGTTAGACATGGCAGCGAATCAGGTGGTTCTCTACTTCGACAAACAGGAGGACGCTTTGCTTTTCACCCTGGCTGCCAGTTCGGTCATGTCGGCGGATGGGCCGGTCCACAGCAGTGACGCTGTGGTCAAGGTTGCAGCGGAAATTTGCAAGGCCAGTCGAATTACAACTGAAGGTGTTCTGAATAACAGCGAACTAGTTTGACCCTGCTAGTCTGACCAGGGCTGCGGCGTACGATCCCAGCGGTGCTTTTTCAGGATTTGAATCAATCCTGTGTCGAGCGGTCCGGCATCACTCATCGCAATGTTTTGTCGGACGTGATCTGGCTTCCTCATCCCCACGATCGTGGTGCTCACTGTGGGGTCCGATAAAATAAATCGCAATGCTGCGTCCGGCAAACTCATATTCTTGGGAATCACTGGCTTTAGTTTCTCGACACGCGCCACCGTTTGCGTGAGATTTTCCGGGCTGAAGTATTTGGAACGCCAATCGTCCGCAGGAAACTTGGTTTCTGCAGACATCTTACCGCCGAGGCTGCCTTCATCGAGCGGGACTCTGGCGATGATGCCAACGTTCATCTCGCGGCAGGCGGGAAACAGTTTATCTTCCGGAGCCTGATCGAAAACGTTGTAAATCACCTGCACAACGTCGACCAGTCCGGTCCGCATGGCTTTGATGCCGTTCTCTGGCTGCCAGCGATTCAAGCTGAGTCCGAAGAAGCGGATCAGCCCGTCGCTCTTCAGCTTCTCGACGGTCTCGCGAAATTCTGCTTCGCCAGCCCACCTATCGTCCCAAACGTGAAATTGCAGAAGGTCAATCGAGTCGGTCCCGAGCTTCTCCCGAATCAGGTTGGCATATTTGAAAACGTGCGCGGCTGGGAAGACGTCGTGGTACTTGTCTTTCGGAGAAGCCGGCCACTTGTCGTTCAACGGCGGGATTTTGGACGCTGCATACAATCGCTTGCCACGATTGGCGGATAAGATTTTGCCCAGCAAGGCATCACTCTTACCTTCGCCGTACGCCCACGCGGTGTCGAAGAAGTTGCAGCCGAGATCGACCGCCAACTGCAGAGCATCGAGCGATTGCTGGTCGTCAGACCCGCTCCAGCCGCTCATTCCCCAGAGTCCATGCGCAATTTCGCTGACTTCGAAACCGGTGCGGCCAAGCCTTCGATACTTCATGAACCCTCCGCTGGAGATGAAAAAAAAGGTTGTTGGGATTTGACATTGCCGCTCTTAGCTTTTTAACATATAAGTTCAGCCTTGAACTGTTCAAGCGTAGTACGGTTCGGGCATTGCAAACCCTAATTCCCTTGCAATACACCTCTTATGATTACAGTTAAAGAGCTTACCAAGAGATACGCTCGGAATACTGCTGTCGACCACATCTCGTTTGAGGTTGGAAAAGGCCAGATTGTCGGTTTTCTCGGGCCAAACGGGGCGGGGAAGACGACAACCATGCGGATGCTTACGTGTTTTCTGTCGCCCACGTCAGGCACCGCGGCCGTCGCCGGATTCGATGTGTTGGACCAGCCGCTCGAAGTCAAGAAACGCATCGGCTACCTTCCCGAGACGCCACCGCTGTATCCCGAGATGGAAACTGGAGAATACCTGACTTTTGTCGGCAAGCTCAAAGGGCTTTCGGGTACGGATTTGCGCAAACGAGTCGATTACGTTTGTGACCGCTGCGCCGTTGCCGACGTTAAGAACAAGCTTCTGGGTAGACTTTCTAAAGGCTATCGTCAGCGCGTGGGCCTGGCGCAGGCGATCGTTCACAATCCCGAGGTGCTGATTCTTGATGAACCGACCTCTGGTCTCGATCCGAAGCAGATCAACGAAACACGCGAACTGATCAAGAGCCTTGGTGGCGATCACACTATCATTCTGAGCACGCACATTCTGCCGGAGGTCGAACAGACCTGCGAGCAGGTGCTCATCATCAACAAAGGCAAGCTGGTCGCGACGGACTCAGTCCAGAACTTGCAGAACCGCGCTCGGGGCGCAGAGTCTGTGCTGCTTGAGGTCAGCGGACGCAATGGCAGCCTCGATTTCGCGGCAGTGCAACGGCGACTCGAGCAGGTTGCTGGTGTGAGCCGGGTCGTGGCGAAGCAGAACCTGCAGAACCGCAGCAGCTTCGAGGTCGAAAGCGGCAAGGGGTTTGTCCGTGGCGATCTGGCGCGGGCTGTGGTCGAGTCCGGTTGGGACTTAAACGAGCTTCGTCCTAGCGCTATGAGTCTCGAAGAAATATTCCTGCAACTCACCGGCGGCGAAGCAGCTGCAACAGAAGAAGTCGCAGTCAAGGGAGCACAGTAAAATGCGAAATATTTTGATCATCTGCAGCAAAGAGCTTCGCAGCTATTTCACGTCGCCCGTTGCATACCTGCTGCTGACCATGTTTGCTTTGATCTTCGGCTTTTTCTTCTGGAACTCATTGGGTGTTTTCGTCTTGATGGGCATGGAATCGCAGATGCGGGGTCAGATGATGCCCATGAATCTCAACGAAATCATCATAAGGCCACTGCTGTCGAATGTCGGCGTGATCGGGCTGTTCTTCATTCCGATGATTACGATGCGTCTGTTCGCGGAAGAAAAACGCAGCGGCACGATTGAACTGCTCGCGACTTCACCGATTCGTGACGTTGAAATCATCATCGGAAAATGGTTGGCGGCCCTCAGCCTATATGCCTGCATGCTGCTGGTTGCGGCAGTGAATTTTGCGTTCCTTTTCAAATACGGTAAGCCCGATTGGAAGCCGTTGGCGATTGGCTATCTGGGATTGCTGCTGCAAGCGGGAGCGTTGCTGGCCATCGGCACATTCATCTCGACTCTCACCAAGAATCAGATCATTGCTGGCGCTGCGACGTTCGGAGTGTGCCTGCTGTTGTGGGTTCTGGAGTGGGTGAGCGGATACGAAACCGCAACCTGGGCCCAAGTTCTCGCTTATATGTCAATCATCACGCACTTCGAGTCGTTCGCCAAAGGCGTGCTCGACTCGAAAGATGCCATCTTTTACGTGACGGTGATTTTCCTGGGACTGTTTTTCACGGCGCGCTCCATGGAATCTCTCCGCTGGAGGTCGTAGGTGAATACACCATTGCTGAAAGCGAGACAGACGAAATATGCGGCGTACGCGGTCGTCTACGTCCTTGTCGTCATAACCGCAGTTGTGATCGTGAACATACTGGCCAATCGTTACACCAAGTCTTACGACGGGACGTCGAACAAGCGCTATAGCCTGTCCGAGCAGACCGCGAAGATCGTCAAGGGACTGAAAGACAATGCGACCATTCTCTACTTTGATCAGGGGACGCGGTTTCAACACGCGAAAGACTTGCTCGATGAATATGCGTCCCTTTCCCCGAAGGTCCACGTTGACTACATCGATCCCGACAAGAATCCGCAACAAGCTCGCGAAGAAGGCATAAAGAATTACGGAACGGCGCTGGTGCAGGTTGGCGACAGAAAAGAAGAAGCCAAAAGCATGACCGAAGAGGGCATCACTGGAGCGCTGATCCGTGTGCTGAAGAACAAGACGCGCACTGTGTGCTTCGTAGCCGGCAGCGGCGAGCATCAGATCGACGACTCCGACCGGAACGGTTATTCCAATTTCAAGGAACTCGTTGGCAAAGACAACTATGACGCGAAGTCGATTGATCTGCTGCAAAAGGCTGAGGTCCCGAGCGATTGCACGACCCTGGTAATTGGCGGACCGACTCGCGACTATCAGCAGCCTGAAGTGGATGCCATCAAGAAATATGTCGAGGACGGCGGGCGTGCGCTGTTCATGCTCGATCCGCCACTGAAGATCGGGCGCTCCGACATTGCGGAAAACGATGCGCTCACGAATCTGCTGCAAACCTGGGGCGTGACCTTGGATAAGAATCTGATCCTGGACCTCAACCCGATCGGCCAGTTGGCCGGACTCGGTCCCCAAGTAGCCCTTGTCACCAGTTACGAATCGCAACCGATTGTGAATGGCATGAAGGGCACGGCGACCGGGTTCCCGCTTTCGCGTTCGATCCAGATCAAGAATGGCGACAAGACTACGGTCCAGAAATTGTTTGATTCTTCAACGACGAGCCTGGCGACGACCAACTTGAGCTCTCCGGCTATCGATCCGAATGACCCGAAGAACAAGAAAGGACCGATGACGATTGCTGCCGCTGGAACCTACAACACAGGTAAGCAGGACTCGCAGGGCCGGTTCGTAATCGTAGGTAGTTCGTCGTGGGCAGCAAACTCGTTCATCAAATTCAATGGCAACAGCGATCTGGCTTTGAACACCATCGATTGGCTGGCGTCCGACGAAGATCTGATTTCGATTCGCCCCAAACAAGAAGAAGATCGCCGCATCACCATGACCAATGCTCAATTGAATTTGGTTCGGATCACCAGCCAGTTCCTGCTGCCCCTGGTTGTCGTCTTCGCCGGTGTGTCGGTGTGGTGGCGGAGGCGGTAGATGAAGCTGCGTGGTCTTATCGTCGCTGTCGTCGTCTTGGGCGGGCTCACTGGAACACTGTATTGGTCGAATCACCACAAGCCAGCGGAGAGTACGGAGGCTTCCGCCGATACGCCGCCGAAGATTCTCGCCGTTAAAGAAGCCGACATTTCCCGGTTCGACCTCAAGAAAGATGGCGCCGACCAAGTCGCTGGCGAGCGCAATAGTTCGGGCCAGTGGCGCATTACTTCTCCGACGTCCCTCCCCGCTGATCAGAGTGCAGTCTCCAGCCTGCTCGGTACTTTTTCATCTCTTAACTCGCAACGTCTGGTGGAAGAGAAGGCCGGGAATCTCGCTTCCTACGGTTTGGACGCGCCGAAGCTTGAATTTGATCTGTCTGAAAAAGACAAAAAGACTCAGAAGCTCTTGCTCGGCGATGACACTCCCACGGGCAATGGAATCTACGCCAAACTCGACGGCGATCCGCGCATCTTCATCATGCCCAGCTTCGACAAAACCAGCATTGACAAGACCGCGAACGATCTGCGGGATAAACGCCTGCTGACGCTTGATCCGGACAAAATCAGCCAAGTCGATCTGGTCGCCAAGAAGCAGGAAATAGCATTCGGCCGCAACAAGGATGAATGGCAAATTGTGAAACCTCGACCGCTGCGAGCGGATGGCTCGCAAGTTGATGAACTGGTCCGCGCTCTCACCGATGCCAAGATGGAGCTCAATGTATTGGATGATCCGAAGAAAATAGCTTCGGCGTTCGACTCGGCGACTCCCGTCGCGACTGCGAAGCTCACGGCTGAGTCCGGAACGCAGGAACTGCAGGTCCGAAAGAATAAAGACGATTACTATGCCAAGTCAAGCGCGGTCGAAGGTACTTATAAAGTTGCAATTACTCTTGGTCAGGCGCTCGATAAGAACCTGGACGATTTCCGCAACAAGAAGTTGTTCGACCTCGGCTCCGACGATCCGAACAAAATCGAAATTCGCGACGGCACCAAATCCTATTTCCTGACGCGGAGCGGTGAAGATTGGTGGTCAGGCAGCGCGAAAAAGATGGATCCCGGCACCGTTCAGGACCTGATCGACAAAATCCGCGATCTTTCCGCCAGCAAGTTTGTCGACACCGGACTCACCTTTGCACCCTCGATCGACATCACCGTCACATCGAACGACGGCAAGCGGGTCGAGAAGGTTGGAATGGCGAAGCTTGGCGACAACTACATCGCGATGCGGGAAAACGATTCCACCCTCTACCAGATCGATTCCAAAGCGATCGACGACCTCAGGAAATCAGCTGAAGATATGAAGCCCGCCACTCCACCCGCCAAGTAGATCGCAAAGCTGTCTGATAATCCGCAACCCGGAAGAAGTGAGAGTTCACGAAAACTCCTACCTTTTTAACGGCTTAGCCGGTGATCTTCCTTTGTCCTCGGTTTGAGTGCCGATGCATTGATCTCGTCCACCACTGTGCGAGACATTGGGCTCGGCAAACCCGAATCGGAGGCCAGATCAATGTCCACGCAGACTTACACGCAAATCAAACCGGCGACACTGACGTTCTCTCCTGCCACCAGGCTGCAGCAAAGTTTCGCCGCCGTGGCGGAGAAAAAGACTCTGATATGGCTGGCACTACGCACACCTCGCTGGATCAACTCCGACCACCTGACCATCCTCGGATTTGCGTCGCAGTGCCTTGCCGGCGTCTGCTACGCGCTGGCGCGATGGAATCGTTACATGCTGTTGCTCGGCATCGTATTTCTGGCTTTGAACTGGCTCGGCGACAGTTTGGACGGCACCCTGGCTCGAGTCCGAAACTGTCAACGACCGCGTTACGGATTCTACGTGGACCACATCGTCGACACATTTGCCGCCCTTTTCTTGATGAGCGGGTTGGCACTCTCGGGATACATTCACCCTGCGATCGCCTTGGGAATGCTCATCGTTTTCCTGATGCTCTCGATCGAGGCTTATCTCGCCACTTACACGCTTGGCCAGTTCCAACTGTCGTATTGGAGGTTTGGGCCGACCGAAATACGTCTCCTGCTTGCGCTCGGCAACCTGGCGCTGCTGCGCTGGCCAACTGCAAACTTAATGGGCATGCATTTCCCTTTGTTGGACATCGGAGGTGTGATTGGAATCGGCGGGATGGCGCTGATGTTGGTCGTCTCAGCGATTCAACACACGAGAACGCTTTATCACGAGGAGAAGATTTCGTGAGCGACAACGCACGAACGAGTTGGCGTTGCCTTCAGCGCCCGGTGAAATTCGCTTTGGTGGGCACCATCGGCATCCTGGTTCAGCTTGCCGTTCTTGAAGCGTTAACTGCCTTCGGCTGTCAATATCTGTGGGCGACCGGACTCGCCGTCGAAGCGGCAGTGCTCAATAATTTCGTCTGGCATCAACGGTTCACTTGGTACGACCGTTGCTATTTGGATTTGGCGCAGACCGGAGTCCGCATGCTTCGCTTTCACCTCAGCAATGGAGCCATCTCAATCTTCGGCAGCCTATTGCTGATGCGATGGCTGGTCGGCCAGCTAGGCATGCACATCCTTGAGGCAAATCTGTTGACCATTGCAGCGTGCTCGGTGATGAATTTTCTTGCGAGTGATCGATGGGTATTCCTGTCGCCGGTCAAAACAGGTGCCAGAGAATAGTCACAAAGCGCGCCGGGGATTTTGCGGACGGTCCCCCATCAACAGCAGAGTCCGTTGCGCGAACGGGACATAGATGAGGGCGGCAGTTGCCGCCAGCGCCAGCCCCAGTCCAATTTGCGGTGCCAGAAGAAATGGCGACAGCGCCCACAGTTCATCAAGAGGTAGAGTCACAGGGAAGAGCCGCTGGAATTTGTGGCTCAACCCAGAAAGGTCAAAAGCCGCGGCTGAAGTTAAATACATTCGAATCGGCAGACCGACAACTCCCGAGATGACCATCAGGGTCATCGCCCACGCGGGATAACTGATTGTCTGCTCGAGCAATTCGTGTACCTGCGTTGACCGGGCCAAAGCTGCGATATAGAAACTCAAATACATAACTTGAATCAAAAGGAAAAGAACACGGACATATTGGCGTCGAACGGCGGGAACGTCCTCAGGACGCGTTAGAACCGAGACCGACTGCGATGGCTCGGCGGACGCTGACGCATTAGAAATTTCAACCGGCGCCACGATTGTCGTTGGTGTGAAATGCTTTTCGACGAATTCAACAGGAGCCAGAAATCGATATCCGCGGCGCGCCAGGGTTTCAATAAAACGCGGATTCGCCGCTGAATCGTTCAGGGCTTCGCGCAGTTTATTAATTACGGTGTTCAGGCTGTGATCAAAGTCGACAAAGGTATCCGCTGGCCAAAGTTGTTGGCGCAGCTCTTCCCGCGTAACTACTTCGCTCGGACGCCCCACCAACATCATCAGAACCTGGAAGGGCTGCTCTTGCACCCGCAGGCGAATCCCCGCTTTGCGCAGCTCTCCCGATGCCGGATCGGCCTCGTAAACACCGAAACGGAAGATTCCGTTCGTGCGATTGGGCGACATCGAAACCATCTTACCCCACGGAGGTTTTTGTGTACCGTCAGCTATTCTTAACCTTTGCTGTAGTTCTGCTCATCAGTTGCAGAGCCCGAAGCGCTGAACCGAGGCCCGAAACCAACGCTGCATTCGATCGCTACGTGCAGTTGAGCGAACAGCGCATGCAAAACGCTATACGCTCGGGGCCGTTCTTGTGGGCGGACGGATTGCCCGTATCGCAACGTCAAGAAGTGTACGCACGCCTTAAACGCGGAGACGTTGTAACCCAGAAGCTGGAGACGCTTGACCGTGGCGCGTCGATGCCAGTTCCCGGGGGCCTCATCCATCATTGGATGGGAGTTGTTTTCATTCCCGGCGCGAGCCTCAAGCAGACCCTGACGCTCTTACAGAATTATGATGAGCAATGGCGAATCTACGCACCACGGGTAGTTCGGTCCAAACTCCTGCAGCACAACGGCGATAACTTCAAGGTTTTTCTACGGCTGAGCGACAAGAAAATCGTAACCGTCGTCCTCGACACCGAATACGACGTGCGTTACTTCTCGTTGGACAAGGTGCGGGCATACAGCCAGTCCTACAGCACGCGCGTGCAAGAGGTGGAGAATTCCGGGCAGCTGGACGAGCATGACAAACCAGTCGGGCAAGACAACGGTTATCTCTGGCGCATCAACTCATACTGGCGTTTCCTGGAGCGCGATGGTGGCGTGTACGTTCAACTGGAAGCCATCTCTCTGACTCGAGACATTCCCAGCGGGCTGGGCTGGCTGATCGGACCTTTCGTGACTAGCATTCCGCGGGAATCGCTGACGTTCACGCTGGACCGTACCCGTGAATCGCTTCATTAGCTCCGTGTCAACTCCGTGTGTGCCCTCGCGTGACTTCTTTTGAATCCACCCTGGTGGTAATCTTCTTGGGCGATGAAAAATCTCACGCGCCGCCGATTTGGTAAGACCCTGGCCGGCACTGCCGCGGCCGCCTTTGCAAGTGCATCCTTGCCGCGGATTGCATTGGCTCAAATGGCCGAGCCGGAATTACTGCGATTTCCTTCTAACTTTATCTGGGGCTGTTCTACCGCGTCCTACCAGATTGAGGGCGCGGTGAATGAAGATGGACGCAAGCCATCCGTGTGGGACATTTTTTCGCACACGCCGGGGAAAACTTTTCAGGGGGACACCGGCGATGTCGCCGACGACTCCTACCATCTTTACCGGGAAGACGTGAAGCTGCTTAAGGACCTGGGCGTACGCGGTTATCGCTTCTCCATCGCGTGGTCACGCATCTTTCCCGACGGGACCGGCCAGCCGAACCAGAAAGGTCTAGCGTATTACCAGCGGGTGCTTGACGAACTGCTCAAGAACAATATTGCCCCGTATATCACGCTCTTCCATTGGGACTTGCCGCAGGCTTTGCCCGGCGGCTGGCAGTCACGCGACACTTCCAAAGCGTTCGCTGATTATGCGGGCTATGTTTCCAAGCAGCTTTCGGATCGCGTGGGCCACTTTTTCACCATCAACGAGTTCACCTGCTTCACTGATAAGGGTTACAAAACCGGAGATTTCGCTCCAGGCCTGAAGTTGCCAGATGCGCAAGTGAATCAGATTCGCCACAACGCTGTACTCGCGCACGGCATGGCGGTACAGGCGATTCGCGCTAACGCCAAACCCGGAACCCAAATCGGCCTGGCCGAAAATGCTAAAGTCTACGTGCCGGTGATTGAGACGTCCGAGCAGATCACCGCTGCGCAGGCCGCGACTCGCGAAGAAAATGCACCCTTTCTAACGGCCGTCATGGAAGGCAAATACACGGACGGATATCTGCAGCGCGAGGGCGCGAACGCTCCCAAGGTTGAGCCCGGCGACATGAAAATCATCGGTAGCCCGCTCGACTTCGTCGGGCTCAACGTTTACGCGCCAGAATATGCGCGAGCAGACGCGTCACCGGCCGGTTACGTGGTGGAAAAGCGTCCGTCTTCGTTTCCTCGCATGGCCTCGGATTGGTTGTACATTGGCCCGGAAGTGATCTACTGGGCAGTTCGGAATGTCAGCGAAGTTTGGAAACCACGGGCGCTCTACATCACCGAAAACGGTTGCTCGTCGGACGATGTGATAACCGCTCAGGGACGAATCGAAGACACCGACCGGGTAATGTATCTGCGCAATCATCTTACAAATCTGCATCGGGCGGCTTCGGAAGGCTACCCGATCAAGGGGTATTTCCTCTGGAGCCTGCTTGATAACTTCGAGTGGGCCGACGGCTATAGCAAACGCTTCGGCCTTCACTACGTCGACTACAAAACGCAGGTCCGTACACCGAAGCTCAGTGCCGAGTGGTATCGTGATGTAATTTCACGCAATGCGGTCGAGTGATGCGGTAATTGCGGGTCAATAATCCAGAGCACCCTGTAGCGCGTGTGATACGCGCTCATAATGCAGCCCGATGCCAGTGCTGATCGTTTGACGTTCAGCCTCTACTGCACGGTGACCGTTACCGTCGCCTGGGTGCGGCCATACTGGTTGGTCGCGTAGAGAGTGTAGGTGGTTGTCTGCGTCGGAGTGACGGTTGCGCTGCTACTGCGTACCGCTCCAATTTGCGGCGAGATGATGCTGTAAGACGCGCCACTGGCTTGCCAGATGAGCGTGAGTTGCGTCCCAGAACTCACACTGGAAGAACTCGCAGCAAAACGGGCGATGGTTGGAGCCGCTCCCTGCGGCACGTTTGCAGCGGTATAGATTGGGTTCATCTGAACCACTTCGAACGCGGACGCCGGCACTTGAGAAAGGTTGTGCAGGTCGTCGTTATTCCAGCGGTTGTCCGGAGCGCCGCTCAGATACATGGGGCTGCCATTGTCGGCCATGATCATGCCATAGGTCTTCAGCGCGGTCAGAATGACTTGAACATTCGCCGAGAATTGGGAGGTGTCGTAGCTGGCCTTGAGCCGCAGCTTCATTCCCATCGGTGGAGCGATCGGGTTCGAGGAAGTCGCGGCCCAGTGCGACGCTGGCGGCACCATTGCCGCCCGACTCTGCGGCAAAGTGAAGCGGATCGTGTGCTGAATCTTACCGGTAGCTACTTCGTCGTAGCGCACCAATCCGGGGAAGATGGGCAGTCCTGCCGCATCGGCGGATGTCCATGTCCACGGACGCTGCTCACCATTCAACAGATCCCACACCGCGGCCGAGCCAGCATTCCAACTGCCGTCGCTGTTGGGCGACGCGCTGTAGAGTTCATACAGAAAGCAGTTGCTGTTATCGATCACCAGCACGTGCCGGTCGCCGTTGCCAGGATTGGGATAGCCTTCGATCTGCGCAATCGCGGGAATCGGCATCGGGCCGGGATCGCTTTCGTCACCATAGGCGGTGAAGTCAATATTCACCATGCCCTGCGACGCGCTGACAACGCTATAAGGAATGCCCATGCTCGATCCGTCGTAGAGGCCAGCGCCGAAGTCGGGATGCAGGCCGACAGTCGGGCCGATGAAATTGATGATTGCGTCTGAGTTCGGGTCGACCGCGGAGCTTGAGATGTCCTGATTCCAGGCATTGCCGGCGGGGAACGGCACGAAGCCGTTCAAACTCGCTCCCTGGCCGGTGGAAATGACGCTGCAGGCGTTGTTCTGTGATCCCCCGCCTCCACCACTCCCACCGCCCGTACCGCCTCCACTTCCACCCCCGGATTGCGATCCTCCGGATGAGACCCCGTTGCAACCCGCCAGCATCAGCGAGAGCGGCAAGGTTAGAAGGAATACGTCTAGTCTGGAAAGTTTGGTGCCCAAGCGAAAGATTCCCACGAACCATTGTCGTCGGATATGGCATCGCCACAACGGGCAATCAGTTCAATTGCGATACGAATTTGGGACATGTACACACGATTGCCGGCCCGGGAAAATCACACCCAGATTTACTGAACTCGTCGAACTTTCGAATTCCGTCAGCCCGAGGCGAACCGAAGGAAAAACTAGCTGGCGAAAGAGTATAAATAGGGGAAGGAAACGCCGGTGAATGGATTGTTCCTTCAGCAAGCCGCGCATCGGCTTCCGAGGAGGCTCTATGGATCGCACGAAGACTTCAATTGTCGTGATCGGATTTCTGCTCGCCAGTCTGGGAGCGGTCGCACAACAATCGTCCACTCCGCCCGGGAGTGCCAGCGCGCCAGCATCCAACGTCAGCACGGTTCGCGGCTGTCTTGACGGCCAGCGCGGAAACTACATCGTGGTCGAGGACAAGACTGGCCTGGTGTATGTCCTGAAGGGAGTGGGAAACAAGCTCGACGCTCAACTGCACCATGAAGTCGAAGTGAAAGGTCGGCTACGGTCTGGAACCATCAAGACGGGCGTAAATCCGATGAAGTCAGGCAGCAATCCCAGCGATACAGAGCATGGGGTGGATGGTGTGCCGCTCGAAGTGACAAATGTGCAGACGGATGTCCGCACCATTTCGAAGCACTGCAAAGCCGCAGATGAGGAGTAACGCGGCGGCGCGGCTCACTCTAACCGTCTTGGCTCTGTCCCAGGAGTAACCGCGCTCGCATTACCCAAACTGTCCTGTTTCGTAAAGTTATGCAAAGATTGTTAGAATCCTGTTTTCTCCCGCAACTTCCGGTTCATAATCCCATTCATAGATGTAGAAAGATCGTTTTGAAAGGAAGGTTTCCATGCTCAAACAATACCTGCTAGTTCTGCTTGCGGCGGGGGTGATCTTGATCAGCGCGCCGTTCGTGGCGGCCCAGGATAGCTCGTCCAACGACCAGCAATCTCAGCCCGCACAGGGTGGTCGCGGACATCACGGCATGCCCGATCCCGCTCAGCGCACCCAGGAATTGACCAAACAACTGAACCTCACGGCTGACCAGCAAACCAAAGTGCAGGACATACTTACGTCCGAGCATTCCCAGATGCAGAGCCTGCATCAGGATACTTCGCAATCGCAACAGGATCGCCGCGGCAAAATGATGGACATCCACAAAACTAGTGACACGCAGATTCGCACGCTACTCGACTCCACACAGCAAAAGAAGTGGGACGAAATGCAAGCCAAGCGCGAACAGTGGATGCAAAACGGCCACCACGGACCGCCCGGAGCCGGCGCCGACCAGCAAGGTGCGCCACCTCAGTAATCGTTAGTCCTGGCCAACCCAAGGCCGAACGCCCTCTCGCGGGTAACACCGCGAGAGGCGCCGGGGAACGGCCAGCTCCGAAACACAAGATACTGATCTTTCCTGCCTCCTCACCGTGCGCCACGTATAATCCAAACCATGCGAAAGCTGTATGCGCGGAAGGTGGGGTTGGGCAATGCCCGAGTCCATTGACTGGCCGCGGGCGTATCCGCCGCGCCGCCGCCGTAGTTTCCTTCTTATTCTGGCCGTACTGGTCGGCATCGCCTTCGTTGGACGAACGGCGCTCTCGTATTGCGTCGATGTGCTGTGGTTCGAATCGCTCGGCTATGGCGCCGTGTACTGGAAAACACTGAGCCTTCAGTGGGGAATCTTCGCGGTCTTTGCAGCCGCGACATTTCTCATTCTGTTCGGATCATTTCTGGCCCTGAAGCGGGCGCATCTGCCGGATTTGCCGAGCGGCCACACGATATTCATCGGCCAGCAGCCAGTGAGATTGCCGGTCGAGCCCGTCCTGCGGCTCATCGCGATGGGCATTTCGCTCGCTATCGCCCTTGCAACCGGCGCTGGGATGATGGCGGAGTGGCCTACGCTCGCGCTCTTTTTGTACGTGCCGCCTGCCACGGGCGGCGTCGCGGACCCGATTTTCGGCAAGCCCCTGAATTTCTTTCTGTTCACTTTGCCGGCATGGCAGCTCATGGCTGGCTGGCTGCTTACTTTGGCCGTAATTACTTGCGCGCTCGCGGTTTTCTTCCTCCTTGTCACAGGTGGAAGCAGTGTGCTCGCGCGCCGCACAGCAGTTACTTTGCCCTGGCGCGGATTTTCCATCACCTTTGCGTTCCTGTTGTTGGTCCTCGCGATTCTGTCTTATCTCGGGCGCTTCGAGCGTTTGTTTGAGGATCACACGATCTTCGGAGGTGTGACCTACACGGATGCGCATGTCACGCTGACCGGGACTCTCGTTGTGTGTGTGGCGCTCCTTGTCGGCGCGGTGATCGCAGCCGCCAACGCTCTGTCGATGCAGCGGGGACGCTGGCTTATCGCGGCAATCGTTCCCGCCGTGGTGTGTTATTTCGGGGTTCAGATCGTCGGCTGGTACGTCAGCAGTTTTATCGTCAAACCAAATGAGCTGGTTCGCGAGCAACCGTACATCGCCCACAACATCGAATTCACTCGGCAGGCCTATGGGTTGGACCGGGTTTTGCAGCGCGAGTTTCCCGCGGAGACGACCGTCGAGGCCGCCGACCCCGCGAACAATCAGGCTACGCTGCAGAACATCCGGCTTTGGGACTGGCGCGCACTGCAGGATACGCTTCGTCAGATCCAGGAAATCCGCACCTATTACGATTTTCCTGACATCGACATTGATCGCTATGAAATCGACGGCACCACTCGCGAGGTAATGCTGGCGACGCGCGAGTTGAACGTCGATAAGCTCCCGGAGAGCAGCCGCAACTGGATCAACGAAAAACTGATCTACACCCACGGCTTCGGCATCACCATGAACCCAGTCAATGGATTCACTCCGGAAGGGTTGCCCACTCTTATTCTGAGCAACATGCCGGTGCAGAGCACGGTGCATAGTTTGAACGTGACCCGGCCAGAAGTTTATTTCGGCGAGCTGACGAATACCGACGTCTACGTGAAAACGCGGCAGAAGGAATTCAACTATCCGCAAGGCCAGACCAACAATCTGAACTCCTACGAGGGCAATGGCGGCATCCTGCTCGGCGGCTTTCTCCGGCGCATCATTATCGCCCTCGACCGCGGCGACCTTGCGAAGCTGCCCTTCAGCGATGACGTGACTCCGGACAGCCGCTTGCTGATGCGGCGCAACCTCCGCGATCGCGTCTCCACATTAGCGCCGTTCCTGACCTTCGATCCCGATCCATACATCGTTCTCGGGGACGATGGCCGGCTGTCGTGGATTATGGATGGGTTCACAGTTTCAGACAGCTATCCGTACTCGACCCATTATCGTCTCGACAGCAGCGACCTGAACTACATGCGGAACAGTGTCAAGGTGGTCATCGACGCTTACGATGGCACGACCACGTTTTATGTGTTTGATCCGGACGACCCGATCATCGCAGCCTACCGCCGCATCTTTCCCGGCCTGTTCAAGGATGCCGCGGCAATGCCTCCGGACCTGCGCAAGCACGTGCGCTATCCCGAATTGTTGCTCAAACTGCAGGCCGAAGTTTACGGTCTGTATCACATGACGGATACGGAAGCGTTCTACAACCGTGAGGATTTATGGACGGTCGCCACCGAAGTCGGCATGAGCGAGGGCGGCGAGCAGACGACGCGGACGATGGAGCCGAATTTCGTGCTGATGAAACTGCCGGACGAAAGCGGTATGGAGTTCGTGGAGATTCTGCCATTCACGCCGGCCAATCGAAACAATCTGATTGGCTGGATCGCCGGGCGCAGCGATGGTGCGCACTACGGCACGTCGGTTGTCTACAACTTTCCTAAGACAAAGCTAGTCGACGGGCCTCTGCAGATCGAAGCGCGAATCGATCAAAACGCGCAGCTCTCCGGACAATTGACGCTGTGGAACCAGCAAGGTTCGCACGTGCGTCGCGGCGCTCTGCTCGTGATTCCGACTGGGAAGGCGCTGCTGTATGCGGAGCCGATTTATCTGCAGGCCGAGCGAAGCCCGATGCCCGAGCTGCGTCTGGTGGTGCTCGCTGTGCAGGATCGGCTTGCGTATGGACCAACCTTCGAGTCGGCGATGGCAGCGTTGTTTGGAGGGGCGGCGTCATCGCTGACTGCCGCGTCGAGTGCCACCGCGATTCCCGAGGCAGCGCGAAATACACCGCCATCCATTGCGTCGCCGCAGACTGGAGAGGATCTCAACGCGCTCATCGCGCATGCCGCTAAAGATCTAGCGGACTACCAGCGCCTCACGGCGGAAGGCAAGCTGGGTGAGGCTGGACAGAAGCTTGAGGAACTGAAGCGCACGCTCGACGAATTGAACAAGCGCAAAAAGTGATCGGCCGCCAATTGCCGGTCACTTTTCGTCTGACGACCTCCCTCGGAACTGGATGATTCTGCGGCGATCACGTTTGTCGGGTCTGCCGGCAGGTAATTGTTCGAATTGCTTCATCGCCCTGCGCTCCGCTGCCACCTTCAGTCTAAGCTCGCGACTCGCCTCCGTTTCGCGATAAAGAGTTTGTGCAACCGACGCGGGACCGCGTGCTTCGCTCAGGCCCAAAACTTCCACCTGAAAGTCGCCGCCATCGTTGGTCACGTGCAACATATCGCCAACCCGCACCTCCCGCGCAGGCTTGGCGGTCTGTCCGTTGGATTGGATCCTGCCGAGTTCGCAGGCTCGCGCAGCCAGGCTGCGCGTCTTAAAAAATCTGGCAGCCCACAACCACTTGTCGATTCGGACGCTGGCCATGATCTATCTTAGTAGTTGCGCCCAGTAGCTCGCTTGCAAAAGCGCAGTCGAGCACTGCAAGCTACGGAACATGCCGGAACTGCCAGATATAGCCGCTTATATCGGCGCGCTTGAAACACGGATCGTGGGCCAGCCAATTGAGCACATACGATTAGCGAGCCCCTTTCTGCTTCGTACGGTGCAGCCGTCAATTGCGGATATCGAAGGCCGGATTGTGCGCGAGTTGCGGCGCATCGGCAAGCGCATTGCAATTGGAGTAGAAGGCGATCTCTGGCTGGTGCTGCACTTGATGATCGCCGGCCGCTTGCACTGGCGTCCGCGAGGAGCAAAGCTGGCGGGACGCAAGAGCCTGGCAGCTTTCGATTTTCCCAACGGCTCTGTCGTGCTGACAGAAGCTGGCACGAAGCATCGCGCGTCGCTATGTCTCTTCGCTGGCGAGGATGCCTTGCAATCCGTGGACCCCGGCGGAATCGACATCTTCAGCAGCAATCTCAGCTCCTTTCGCGAAGCGCTGACAGCAGAAAACCGTACGCTCAAAAGGGCGCTCACTGATCCGCGCATCCTCAGCGGCATCGGCAATGCGTATTCGGACGAGATCTTGCACGCTGCTCAACTGTCTCCGATCACGCTGACGCAAAAGCTAAAGCCAGAAGAATGGGAGCGCCTGTTCGCAGCGACCCAAAACACTCTGAAGCTTTGGATCGACCGGCTGCGCGCCGAAGCGGAGTCTGGCTTTCCAGAAAAAGTAACCGCGTTTCGCAAAGAGATGGCGGTTCACGGACGCTATGGCGAGCCGTGCCCGAGGTGTGGCGAGAAGATTCAGCGAATTCGCTACGCGGACAACGAAACCAACTATTGTGCTCGCTGCCAAACCGGCGGGAAAGTTCTGGCTGATCGAAGTTTGTCCCGGCTGTTGCGATCCGATTGGCCGCGTACGCTGGATGAACTCGAAGCTCTTAAGCGCCGCTAGAAATGGCGGAGCCGTCCGGAACCTTACACCAGTTTTACTCCGGTGACGAATAGAAGCGCGGCCACAGCGGGGCGCAAAGTTCCCTCCGGAATGCGGCTGGCGATATAGCTCCCCAGCCAAACTCCAGGAACGGATCCGAGCAGAAGGCCCGATACCAGTGGCAGGTTCACATCGCCGAGACGCCAGTGTCCCAGCGCCGCGACTCCAACAATGAGTACTCCGTGAAATACATCGCTGCCCACCAACCGGTTCAACTTCTCGCCTGGAAATATGAGCAAGAGAGTAGTTACGATGAGGCTGCCGCTTCCGACCGAAGTCAAGGAAACCAGCACGCCGACAACGAACCCCAACAGTGGAACTTGCCAGCCTTGCAGGTTCTCGTCGGTTGCGGATCGAGTGGCTGTTGCCGGAAGCCAACGATGGATGTACGCTTTGAAAATAATCCCCACTGCCACCAGAATCAGCGTTCCGCCCAGCAGTCGAACGATCAGATGGTCGACAAACTCGATACCCGCGGACTTTTTCAGCAAGCTCAACAAATAGAGGCCAGCCAATGCTCCCGGAACACTTCCGCTCGCCAGTCGCCAGACGAGCTTCAAATTCACGTTCCTGTGACGATAGTGAACCGTCGCACCCACGACTTTTGTTAGAGCGTTCCAGACCAGATCAGTTCCCACCGCGACGGTTGGCGCTGCCCAGCCCGTCCACAGCAGCAGCGGAGTCATCATGGCTCCGCCGCCCATCCCGGTCAGGCCAATTAAGAAGCCAACCAATAATCCTATTGCTGCTGCACCCCACGGCATACATCTACCCCCACAGAAACTTCTTCAGGCGGCTTTGCCGACGGCCTGAGCGCCTTCTACTTCAATCAGCTTTCCGGACTGCACGTCATACACGAATCTGTGGGCAGGCTCCGGATCAATCGCACGGACACCGTGGAACCAGCGCAGAACGACCACGCCTGCAAGCAACCACCACAGGAACCAAGTTTTCGCGAAGAGTGCAATCATAAAGTCCGGTCCCTTTCCTCGACCCGCGTGCCCCACCCAGCACATCGGACAGAAGCATACCATATAGTCTATCAACATACTATGGATTATTTGCGAAAAGATCCGGGCCGTCGGGCTATGCCGCTATGGTTTCATTTAAATTCGTATCTCTCAGCGGAGAACTTGGGAACTGGCTATCGGTAAGCCGTTGCACTGGATTTGAGAAACTCACAGCAATGAAAGCCTATAGTCGGCTTCGCGCCGGTTACCGCAACGACCGTAGGTGGGAAATTAAGCCTATTTATTTCAAGGGTTTGGAACGCGGAAATGAAAGCGCCGTTGATTTATTTGTCTTCTTCGCTTCGTTCGGTTCCGTCGTTCCCCAATCAAACGGAAGAACCCAGGCTGGGAATATCGCGGAGATTCACGACTTCCTGCTCCAATCTGCCCAGCCTTTCCTTTGCGGCCTCCACAGCTGATGCTCCTTCCTTCCGCACCGTTCTTGCGTTGTGAAGAGCCTGCTCCGCCGCCCGACTGACTTCGTGTAGCAGCTTGCGAATCTCAACCTCCAGGTATGCCTGACTCTCTTGAATGCGGTTCAGGATATCGCTCTGCACTCGCGTGCTGTTGACTTCGAGCAGTTTGACCAGGAACTCTCGCCCGTCGTTGTTAATAAAACGCAGAGCCCCGACCAAACTCAGCAAGACGTCACTTAGCCATCGCAGCGGTGATACGGGCTGCGCAACCTGAATGAAATCCGCGAAAGTGAACCTCGAACGAACTCGAAAGCCGGCTTCAGGGTCGAGGGCGTGCGGCATCCGCGCGAGCGCGGGAATCCCCCCATCAGCGAGTCTTCTTAGAAATGCATTAGCCGTCTCCACAAACCGAAACGAGACTTGGCGGTACTGTTGTTCTGCTTCCTCTTGCTCGGGTTTCAACCAGGGAAGCACATAACGTTTGGCGATTTCCTGTGCTTGCCTCATCAGGCGGCGACGGTAACGTGGACCCAGCCCATAGGGGAGAGACGACATTGTTTGTTCGAGCTCGTCCTTCGCTCCCGGCAAAACCTTCGCGAGAAATATCTTGTGCCGATCCACGAACAAATCGGAAATGTGTTGCTGTTCACCTATGAATAAATACTTGAGTTCTCGCATCGATCGTTCGGCTTCCGCGATCGTGATCTTCATCGTCGCAATCCGCCGTTCCGATTCTTCGATAGGACGCTGCAACGCTTCCTGCTCTTCGCCTATCGCTGCCAGCAGTTGCTCGCTGAGGCGTTGGACCCCTCGCTCACAGGCCGAATAGATCAGCCGCCGCCCAGATTGCTCAACGAGCCGATCGAGGGCATCCACCAGCTTTTGCCAATCGCGTTCCGGCCCGCGATTGTCGATTCGTTCCGTCGCACTCACTTCCAAAATCGGACCAAACCCACGTTGCAACCGCTTTTGCAGTTGCCGGTCTGCGAAATCCACGGCAGCGGCCTTCTCTTCTGGCGTTGTCCGGTCAGCCTTGTTAAGAACCAGAACAAGATCCTGCACGTGCTGCGCCACCGCTTCTACCAGCATGAGCTCTTCCCCCGCCAGTGGCGGATCAGCCCCAATCACGACTAACGCTGCGTCGATATGCGGTATGAAAGCGTGGGTTGCCGCGGTATTCCCGGTGAACACGGAGCCGAGCCCGGGCGTATCCACGAAGCACATTCCGCTCGCCAACAGAGTGCTTGTCACGAAAACTTCTACGCCCCGAACAGCTTTTGTGTTCTCCGGGTTACATTCCTCCGACACGTACTGGTTCAGATCAGAAATACTAACGTCCTGCCAGGAACCGTCTCGCGCTTGGATTCGCGCTCGGCGCCGATCTCCGAACCTGATTACGGTGGGAACTGCGGTTACGGGGGTGAAACCAACTGGGAGAACCGGATCGCCAATCAGAGCGTTGATCAACGTGGACTTTCCACGCTTGAACTGGCCAATGCAGGCAACGTAGAACCTGCCCTCTGAGATCCGATTGGCAAGATCCCGTGCCTCGTCGGCGATTCGACCGGAACTCAACTGATCTGCCAACTGGGCGATACGGAGGAGTCTCGCGGCCCCGTCAGCGTCGCTCATCCCTGTAGGAATTGCCGGGGAAGGATGTTCCGGTTGCACACTAACTGCGGTGGGCGAATTGTCTCCGCTCTTCGCCATGCCCTCAGGATGCCGGGGAGCGGACGCCATCTTGATGCACATATTTGATTACTTCGACGTCGGACATGGCGATTAAGCCATCGTTCACCATCTGCTCCAACACAGGCAGGAGTTTGCTGACGTTCTCGTGTGTATCCACAACCGACACCATAATCGGACGGTCGGATGATCTGAGAAGGTGGGCTTTGTGAATCAGAGTGCTAGCACCGTAGCCTTCAACTCCGCGATAAACCGTTGCTCCGGCAATATCGAGTTCCCGGCACTTCTCGACAATCGCCTGGTAGAGCGGCTTGCCCTGCCACTTGTCGTCTTCGCCGAAGTGAATCCGTAGCATCTTGGCTTTGCCTTCAAGTTTCATACGCGTGTCTCCTGACGCCGTTCGGCCTTCTCGTAGTCGTGCGTGTACTTGATGACATCCACATCGGAGAGCACGACCAGACCCTGCTGCACCATTTCATCCAGGATGGGCATGAACGCCTTGAGCTTCTCTTCCGTGTCCACGATAGAGAGCAAGATGGGCCGGTCATGCGAAAGACTGAGTGCTGCATCTTTATGGATTCTCCGATTCGCGCCGTAGCCCAAGATCCCACGGTAAACCGTGACGCCCGCAATATCGTGGGCCCGCAAACCCCCTACGATGGCTTCATACAAAGGCTTGCCATTCCACTTGTCGTTTTCGCCGACGTAGATCCGCATCAATTTGGCTTTGGTTTCACTCTTGAGGGCGGGTTTTCCGGTTGCGGCGGTTTGCTCTTTTTTTGTTTTGGTCTCGGCGGGCTTCACGATAGTCGTATCGTGCATTTCAATCAGGCCTGTCCCGACCATCGCTTGCAGTTTGGGCAGCAACTCCTCAACTTTCTGCGCAGTTTCGATGAACTCGACCTTGATGGGCAAACGGGTTGCGAGGTCCACGAGTCGAGTCGTGTGCATTTGGTGATCGGAGCCAAAGCCGGCAATCCCTCGAGTTACGGTTGCGCCCGATACACTCCGAAAGAATAGAAAATCGAGGATGGCCGCATAGGCCGCACTGCCGTGATACTGCTGGTCCTCTGCAACGTAGATGGCGACCTTCTTAGCAGGTCCAGATGTGAGCACTTTCCCTCCTCCGCTCTACAGCCCTCGCTGGCTGACAAGGACTTCAGCCGCACGTCCCTAGTATCCCACCACCAGTACGACTCTCCGCCAGGGCCGATTGAAATTCCTTGAGTACGCGACAGAATCGGGCGCGCCCGTCTCATCGATGCCTGACCGAGGTTGATCTCTTGCGCTAATGGGTCGGCCTTCATGCGATCGCCCTCCCCGCAACCACCCCGACCCAGACCGCTACAAATCCAACGATCACGCTCAAGGTGATGTTGAGCATTGCCGTAAGTAGCTGACCGTCCTGAAACAGTTGAAGCGTCTCATACTCAAAAGCCGAGAACGTCGTGTACCCGCCGATGAAACCAATAGGAATGAGATATCGCCAATTCGGACTCCAGTGTGCTTTCGTGGCCAAGACGGCGAGAACCATGCCGATCAAGAATGAGCCCGTGACATTGACCACAAAAGTGCCATAGGGAAATCGAGCGCCCAATCTGCCCCCGATAAAACTTCCGAGCCAGAAGCGCAAGACTGAACCTAGAAATCCTCCGATTCCAACCATCAGATATTTGATCAAGTCGTCGTATTCCTTTCGTTCTTGCTGAATTCTGCGTCCGGAGCATGCACCCGTGTGCACGAGCGGGCGCAGAAAAGCGCGCGTCCCGCTTAACGTGCGACCGCCTGCTCGCACTCACACGTCTTGAGGAATCTCTTGGAATTAGAAGATGGAGGGGGAAACTCTGAAATTAACCCCTACCAAGAGAATTCCTTCTTCTTCGTAGGAGTCATCTGCCCAAGTCGGGCGGTTAAAGGTGAACTCCAACACCCAATCGAATTATGCCAACCCAGGGAGGCGAAGTCAATCATCGGCCCAAAAGTTGCGGAATTTCAGCGGCTTCGAACTGCAGGCAACCACAAAGTGAGATGAACAAAAGGACTGGCGGAGAGTGAGGGATTCGAACCTCCGATACCCGTTAAGGTATGCCGGTTTTCAAGTTCACTGGTGGGTTCTGAACCGTTATGAAAATTTTCTACTCTATCTGATTTCTCTACCACTTACAAATCAGCCAAGTTGAATTGTTCTGACCTGTTCTGACCCGTTTTGAACATGGAACTACTACAGTTTTACTACAGTGACGACAGAGCCGGGGGCTTAATGAGTGTAACCGAGATGTTACGCCAGTTGACAACAAGGACAGACAGTGGACGCCGCGTAGGCTCGGGTGTAACATCGCGAAAAGCCATGCTGCTCCTGGCTTCCAGCTAGGAACCCAGGCTAGGATACCGTCGCGCCATGACCCACAAGAAGTGTTCTCCGAGCCTAATTCGCGTTTGTTTGCTGTTTGCCGTTGCCCTCGCGTTGTCTATCCCCGCCTCGGCGGCGTGGAAGGAGAAAGTGCTATACAGCTTTCAGGGTGGAACGGATGGATCAGTCCCAATCGGCAGCCTGATACGTGATTCGGCTGGAAACATTTATGGAGCCACCCAACAGGGCGGGGCGACCACTTGCAGGTCGCCGTTGTCGTGCGGCACGGTTTTCCAACTCGTGCCGCCGGCCAAGCAGGGAGCCCCTTGGACGGAGAATGTTCTGCACGTGTTTCAAGGAAATGCGAACGATGACGGCGCCACTCCAGGGGGCGGGTTGGTCATGGATAGTTCCGGCAATCTGTACGGTGTAACCGCTTACGGCGGCGCGGGAAACTGTGTTCTGCTGGGCGACTCGGTGGGTTGCGGCGCGGTGTATGAGATGTCTCCGCCGAAGCAAAAGGGTGGCGCGTGGACCGAGACCGTCCTGTACAGCTTTTCCACCAGCAAGCGAGGATATTTGCCGAACGGGGACTTGGTATTTGACAAGTCAGGTAATCTCTACGGAGCCACCGTATTCGGTGGGACGAAAGGCACGACCTGCGACCCATACTACGGCGGGCAATGCGGAGTGGTGTTTGAGATAAGTCCGCCGAAGCAGAAGGGCGGCGCGTGGACCCAGAAAGTGCTGCACAACTTTCCGGGAACGGCAAGCGGGAAGCAGGACGGCGACGGGGCCGAACCCAACGGCGGACTTCTCTTGGACTCCAAGGGTACGATTTACGGAACAAGTTACTTCGGCGGTAATGGGACTGCAGTGTGTGGGAGTATCGGCTGTGGCACAATCTTCAGCCTCACCCCGCCAACCAAGCAGGGCGCGTATGGACTGAGAAGATCATACATCGCTTCTCTGCGCAAGACGGTGGTGAACCATCCTCTGGGGTCATATTAGGTACTTCCGGCACCCTGTACGGCACGACCGTCGGAGGGATTCACGGATATGGGTGCGCTTACGAGCTAAAGCCTTCAGCGAACGGCAAGTGGAAGGAGACGGTGCTCTACGGCTTCACTGACGATCAGAACGGGGCGGATCCCGAGGCCGCCTTCGTACGAGATTCGACCGGCAATCTTTATGCGACTGCCTACAATGGAGGCGGCGAGTCTCAAAATGGCAACATCTTCGAACTCAGCCACCAGAAGAATGGAAGGTGGTCCTTGGGCGTGCTCCACGGCTTCGCAGATGGGATTCCAGACGGAGAATATCCCGCAGCACCATTGATTTTCGACAAAGCTGGCAATCTCTACAGCACAACTCAGGACGGCGGCACCGGTACGAACTGCAGTTTCCTTGGCTGTGGGACTGTGTTTGAGGTCTCGCCATAGGAGCGAGTTAGCATCTACAATCGTCGCCCCTGTGACTGCTCCTGACCTGCTATCGTCCCACAGTTTACGCAAACAGGCGTGGGTGTTGAAAAAGTCCCTCGACAGAACGCCTTTTCACCTGCGAGCATGCCGCTGCGGGTTTTCTTGTCTCTGTTCGACTAGGTGGTGGCCGGCAGAACCGGTGTCGTCGGCTGACTAAGGAAGCGCACCAGTCGCTTGATGTTCTGAGCGACCGCTGCCAGGAAGAACTGCTCGCGCACGAACTTGAGTCTCCGCAGACGCAAGCGCCGCAATCCGATCTGATTCTTCAGCTCCGCGAATAAGGCTTCCACCTTCTTTCTTTGCCGCTGTGCCTTGGCGAACTCTGGCGTGTTGACCAACTCCCGCGCACGTTGTCGTGCTGGCTCGTTCTGGTGGATGATAAGGCCCCGGAAGGCAGCGCTGGTGCATTGTGGTCGGAGCGAGCACGGGCCACACTTTTTGCGTGTCCCGATGTAGTTGAAGGCTCGATTGCGATAAACTCGGCCACCATAGTTGAGGAACTGGCCAGCAGGACAGAGATAGCGATTGTGTTCCGGTTCGTAGATAAAACGATCGGGACCGAAGTAGGGACTCCTCTTTCTGTGAATACTGTCGCGGGTTCGCATATAGGGAGTGATGTTACGATCGGCCAACCACTGCAAGAACTCCCCGTTCCCATACGTCGTGTCAGCCGCCACCGATTCGGGCGCTCGTCCTTGCCACTCGGCGAAACGGGTGAGCATGTCTTGCGCGGCCACGGTTTCCTGACTCATGCGCGCCGCTGTGCCCTGCACTCCCACAATCACGCAGCTTGCATTGTCCACCAGATAGTTGTCGTAGTAACCGAGGCGAGCCGGCGTATTGCCCTTGGTGGCATAGGTAGAATCCGGATCGGTGGTCGATACCTTGTCTTGCTCATGCACCGGTTCTTCCACCGGGTTCTGCTGTTCCAGCTCCTGCAGATACTGGCGCACGCTGTGATGGACCTGGGCTGCTTCTCCCAACTGCTCCCGTGGAATGCGGCTCTCCTTGGCTGCGTTCGCTTCCACGAAGCTGCCATCCACCGACAGGTGCTGGCCCTGCACCAGCCCCACTTCCACGCACTGCCGCACGATCTGTTCAAACAGCTCCTCGAACAGCTTCGATTCCTGAAACCGCCCATGACGGTTCTTGGAAAATGTAGAGTGATGCGGGATCTCCTGATCGAAGCCCAGACCCGTGAACCAGCGCCAGGCCAAGTGCATGCGCAGTTCTTCCACCAGCTTGCGCTCGCTGCCGATGCCGTACAGGTAGCCGATCAAGAGAATGCGTAGCAGTAGCTCGGGATCAATCGACGGTCGTCCGGTCTCGCTGTAGCTGCCTTTCAGTTGTTCGCGTACGAAAGCAAAGCTGATGTGCTTTTCGATGAGCCGCAGCAGGTGGGTTTCAGGAACCTGATCTTCCAGGCGAAAATAGTAGAACAACGCTTCGGAGCGGTCGTGTTGCCCCATCATGACTAGCAAGCCTCCGAGAATGGCGATCCACTGCATGGCAAGCATTCCTCCTTCTTATTTACCATGCTTCTGCCGCCATTCCGATCCCTAATCACAGTGACTTTTTCAACACCCACAGGCCATTACACTCATTGAGTAGTCCTCGCGTCCTTGCACAAAACCCGTCTAGCGCGCACAATGGTTTGCCAAGTGCATTTCACTCCCACAAGAAAAAGCCCAAGAGTATCCCGATTCGCCTGTCGGCTGTTCTCCCGCTCACTTGTTATCGCCGTCTTCCTGTTGGCTCTCACTGTTGCTAGTGGCAAGTCCTTCAAGATGGTTATGAGTTGGTTCAATCCCAAGTACGAAGGACAAACATTCCACAAGGTCCTCGTCATCGGGGTCGCTCAGGACTTGGAGGTGCGCGCCGACTTCGAAGATGAGATGGCGGCTCGGATCGCGCGTCCGGGGATGCAGACAATTCCCGGCAACCAGATCCTGCTGCGACCAGACCCCAAGGCAAAGCCCGACCTCGACTACCTTCGCGCCCAGATCCGCAGCAATAATATCGACGCCGTGGTTGTCTCGCGTCTTTTGAAGGTCGACAAGAAAGTGACCTCCATCCCGAGCTCGACGTACGTAGCCCCGTTTCCCTACTACTACTCTTTTTACGGCTACCTGGGTGCGGTGTATCCGGTTGTTTACGATCCGGGGTACACTCGGGAAGACACGACGGTACGGATCGAGACCAACGTGTACGCCACCAGCAAACCCGATGGCGACCTGGTGTGGACCGGCGTCAGCGACTCGTTCAATCCAAAGTCGGCAAAGAAGGTCGCCGAGGGCCTGGTGAAAGAAGTCCCGAAGCAGATGGAGAAAGACGGGCTGCTACCGAAAAACTCTGCTTCGAATTAAGTACGCCAACTTTTTCTGTCCAGCTAAGAGGGCCGAACTCGGGGTCCGGTACTTGCGCCAAATAATGGCCACGAGGACGTGACTGTTGTAACCAGGCCATTACACTCAAACCCACTGTTGCAGGGGTCAATGAGTTCTATAAAAAGGGATGTCAAGAAAAAAGTTTTCCCTCGACCGGAGGGCGAGATTCTTTTCTCGAGATCCAGCCCACTGACTGTAAGCGCCCCCGCTTTCGGCCCCGGGGCTTTGCTCTGGTTTGTGTGCCCTTCCTGCGGGGTTCATCTTTCGCTGGTGACGACGCCAATCGAGTCTTGAAACTGGGCAAGCGGACCTGGTCTTGGAGTGTCAACCATGGTTCTATCGGAGGCTCGTGGCCTATCGCTATTTCTGGTTATCCGAGGCGGCATACCGTTCTATAAAAAGGGATGTCAAGAAAAAAGTTTTCCCTCGACCGGAGGGCGAGATTCTTTTCTCGAGATCCAGCCCACTGACTGTAAGCGCCCCCGCTTTCGGCCCCGGGGCTTTGCTCTGGTTTGTGTGCCCTTCCTGCGGGGTTCATCTTTCGCTGGTGACGACGCCAATCGAGTCTTGAAACTGGGCAAGCGGACCTGGTCTTGGAGTGTCAACCATGGTTCTATCGGAGGCTCGTGGCCTATCGCTATTTCTGGTTATCCGAGGCGGCATACCGTGTAATGGGTGACTTGGTGCCGAAGCACACAGGGCCGATCTCATTGACTGATACTCACCTCGAACCGAGCGTCTCGAGAACCGACCGACCACCAGCGGAGAGAATCACCGGAAATGGAAAGGCCTCTTACCAGAGACGCTCAAGCGGCTTGCCGATGCAGTTGTTTGGCGTCGAAACTGACTCCTTTCTTCCAAATGGTTAACGTGATGGCGGCAATCTTTCGTGCCAGGGTGAGACGGGCCATCGTCGGCCGCATTCCTTTCTCCACCAGAGCCGTATAGAAATCGTGCAGCGGTCCGGGCTGAGTACTAGCCGAAAGAGCAGCACCTTTGAACAGATTCTTCAGATCGTGATTATGATTGTCATTCAGACCGCGCACCGTGATGCGCTCCCGGTTGCGTTGTATCTTCCCCCCGACATAGCGGTACTCGCCGCTGTCGTGGGTCTCGATGGCCAAACCACTGTAGGCCCACAGCTGGCGCTTGGTACGAAAACGGTGGGGTGTTTGCAACAAGGCCACCAGCAAGGCGGCACGAATCGGACCGATCGCAGGAATCTGCTGCAGCCTTTTCACGGCCTCATGTTTGCGGCTCTCTCGCAACAGGTCGCGGCGCGCCTCCTGCCGCACCGGTTGCAGTAGATCCAGTTGCTGATACAACCGTTCCGCCCGCAGACGAACTCCAGGTTGCAAAATCTTCGCCAACCACTCCGCGCGATGCCGCACGGCATAGACGGTCGTACCACTACAGGGAATGGCCCAGCTGCGGTACAGCGCTTTGATCCGACTCATCACCCGGGTGACATCTTTGGTGAGCGTCTGATAGCTGCGACCCAACTCCTTCAAGGTGCGCACCCCGTGCTCTCCGTGATACACCGAATGGAGCTGGTTGCCGCGTAACAACTCGGCCAGCTTGCGGGCATCGATCCGGTCACTCTTGCTGCCATCTTTCAGCAGCGCGTTCTTTCGCGGATCGCAAACCACCAGATGGGCAACATGCGGCTTCATCAGATCATGTAACCAGGCGGCAGAAGTTCCTTCTTCGAAGGTCACCCATACCGTTCCCCGCAGCCCATGGACGAACTCGAGAATCGTGTCCGCCTTCGTCTCCAGAATGCATTCCATGATCAGCTTGCCCTTGCCATCCATGACCGCAACCGAGATCGTTGCCTGGTGAACGTCCATGCCAATATACTTTTCCTGGTTCATAACGGCGCTCCTTTTGGTGAGTGGTGATCCCAACAATCACAACCTACCGCAAAGTGGGCGCCTTTTATATTGCGTGAAATTGATTCCATGACAATGTCGGCTCCGATGCCCGAGTAGACTTTGGGGGTGCTGAATCCAACCAAAGGGCTCGGAGAAAGGAGCCGAACGTGATCATTATAGGAGCAGATTACCACCCGGGCTTTCAGCAAATTGCGTTTGTGGGTACCGACAGTGGGGAGTTCCAGGAACGGCGACTGCAACACCGTGAGGAAGCGGAAAAGTTTTATCGCGAGCTCGCGGTCAGTGGGGAGTTCCAGGAACGGCGACTGCAACACCGTGAGGAAGCGGAAAAGTTTTATCGCGAGCTCGCGGTCCAGGGGATGCAGGTGCGAGTGGGGATGGAAGCCAGCGGGCAGGCGCGCTGGTTTGAACGATTGCTCTCGGAGTTGCACTTCGAGCTGTGGATCGGAGATGCAGCGAAGATCCGGACGAAACGAGTGCGCAAGCAAAAGACGGATCGCCAGGATGCACAGCTGATTCTGCAGTTGCTGCTGGAAGATCGCTTCCCGAAGATCTGGGTACCGAGCTCAGAAAATCGAGACCTGCGGCAACTGCTGTGGCACCGGCACCGCATGGTGCAGGCGCGCACGCGAATCATGAATCAGTTGCAATCGGTAGCGCTGAACGAAGGACTGCGCTGCAAGAAGCGGTTGTGGCGGCAGCATGGGCGGGAGCAATTAGAGTCATTCCGCCTGGCTCCGTGGGCGAGTCGGCGGCGGCGTGATCTGCTGGAGTTGCTGGATCGTCTGAACCCGACCATCGCGGAACTGAGTCAGGCGGTCGAGCAAGAGGCCGAGAAGTGTCCCGCAGCGCAGCGCTTGCAGACGCATCCCGGAGTCGGTGCCTTAACCGCACTGGCTTTTGTGCTGATCATCGGCCAAGCCGATCGCTTTGATTGCGGCAAGCAGGTGGCGAGTTATCTGGGACTGGTGCCGCTGGAAGATTCCAGTGGGAACCGGCGACGGCTGGGGCACATAACCAAACAAGGCAGTTCGATGATGCGTTTCTTGCTGGTGGAAGCGGCGCAGGTAACAGTGCGTAGTGTGCCCGAGTGGCGCAGCAAGTATCTTCACCTGATGATGCGGCGAGGAAGGAAAACCGCCAAGGTCGCCATGGCCCGCAAGCTGGCGGTTCGTCTCTACTGGATGATGCGCAAGGGATGGGATTATCAGCAGTGGAGCAAGTTCGGTTCGCACGCGGGACAACCCGGACATCGCGATGGTGTGCAGTAGAACACCGAGAAATTGATTGGGCGTCCCGCTCCTCTTCACTGAGGAGTTCGAAGTAGTAATCATGATCGCAGTTGCGACCGAAGAGATGCATGGGTCGGACTGAGTCCTGACCTGAAAACGATTACGAGCGAGCCTACGGTTGGAAAAGGCAACACCATCAACGAGAGCGAAATGGCGCTCTTCTTTGAGTGCATGCAGTCGTGCGCTCAAAAAGTGCTTGACACGGGCCGACATTGTCAGAGACGCGATGTTACGACAGCGATCTGCATCGCTTTGTGCTGTCGCCCTTGGCTATCACCGCACCTCAAGATGCGATAACTATCATTGACAGGACGCGCTCGTTAGTGTGTTGTTAACTACCTGCCTCTTGCCGGGAGCGCAGTCCCCACTGGGACGCAGCACGCCTGAGGCGAATGAACCGAATTGCCGGGGAAACGTAGTTTTGTCGAACACGGTTACCCTCTGGAGGTAGTCATGAAACGTATGAGCATCTTGGCCTTGATTTTTTGTGCGTGCCACGCACCCGTGGCATGGGGCCAACAGCCAGCGGCGAACGGCAACAGCGACTGGACCCAGTTCCACAGGACCAACATGGAGCGTTGGAATCCGTACGAGCACTTCCTTAACGTCAAGAATGTTAGTCGCCTCAGCGTAAAGTGGAGCGACCCCGGCGACGGGTATTCCTCGCCCGCTGTGGCTAATGGGGTGGTTTATACCGGCTCCTCCAGCGGCAACGTATCCGCGCGGAACGCCAAACCCCACAGCGACGTGTCCGCGCTGGACGCCAAGACCGGCGCCAGGTTGTGGAGCTACGCGACCGGCGACAACTATTTGACCAGCTCGCCCGCCGTGGCGAACGGATTGGTTTACTTCGGCCCCAGCGGCAAGGGCTCAACTGGGTGGTACGCGCTGAACGCCCGCACCGGCGTCCCGCAGTGGGGCTATTACATCTACGACGCTGAGTATTCCTCGGCAGCAGTGGCGAATGGGGTAGTTTATGTCGGCGCAGAGTCTGCCGGCTTGTACGCGTTTGACGCCCGCTCCGGCGCCCTGCTGTGGAGCTACCGCACTGGCAACAAGGACTCTGGGTACACCTCGCCCGCCGTGGCGAATGGGGTGGTGTATTTCGGCTCGGACAACAACGTGTACGCGGTGAACGCCAACACGGGTGTCGTGCTGTGGACCTACGCCGCCGGCAAATGGACGGAGAAGGTGTTGCACAGCTTTGCAGGAGGCACCGACGGGGCCAATCCCAACGGTGGCCTGGTGGTGGACAGCAAAGGTGGCATTTACGGAACAACGACGCTCGGCGGCGATCTCGACTGCAAGCGTGACTCGGTTGGGTGTGGGACGGTGTTCGAACTAGCGCCTCCGGCTAGAAGGAGCGGTATGCGGCCCGAGAAGATCCTGAAGCGCTTCACTGGTGAAACAGACGGCGACGGGCCCAATGGCGGCCTGATCTTAGACGCGAAAGGTTCGCTCTTTGGCACGACGGGGCTCGGCGGGACGGGGAACGGACTAGGCGTCGTGTTCCAGTTGGCGCCACAGCCCGGCCGATGGGCGGAGACGGTGTTGTACAGCTTTCAAGGGGAGAACGACGGAAGAAATCCAGGGCCCTTAACACGTGATTCGACTGGCACCCTCTACGGTGTGGCCGGTGGCGGTGCCTACTTTTCGGGCGTTGTATTTCGTTTGAAACCCCCTTCTCAGAAGACCTGGCCATTCGCGTTGCTCTACATATTCCGGCGACCACCGGATGGCGGCGGCCCCGAAGCCCACCTGATCCTGGACGGGGCGGGCAACTTATACAGTACAACGGTCGCTGGAGGCGATTCAGGCAACGGAACCGTCTTCAGGGTCACACGCTAAAGATATTCGCTCCCGAAGTTGCCGAAGTAGCTTTCGCGGAAGAGTAAGGTCCAGATTTGAATGCTAAAGGAGAAATGGCTATGTACAGCGTAAGTAGTCTGATTTCGAGACGTGTCGCCCTCTTCTTTGCGGCTTGTTTCCTGAGCCTCCTTCTGGCTCCGTCGATCAAGGCCCAACTGACGGCTCCCGGCAACGATGCTGTGTACAACACGTCAGGACATACAGTTCTGTCACCAGCCTTCATTGACGCCAGCGTGTTTCTTCCCCCGCAGAGCAATGACGCCTCGGACGTCTGCGACGCGATCTATCAGATTCTCAATGGCAATCCCGAATTCTTGAAGTACGGTTATCCGGCATCGGGAGCCGTAATTGACACGCGAGGTGTTGGAACGCAGAACCTAACAGAGCGTTGGCTGTTCTGATTTTGGAAACTGGCCTCCGATCCAATCGCGAAGCTCTTGTTCTGAAGTGGGACGACATCGACTTCGTGAGCGACTTCATTCGGGTGCTCGAATCCAAAACCGCTGCAGGGATCCGGAACATCCCTCTATCCGCCAGGTGCAAGGCTGAACTGTTGAGATGGCGGAATCTGGCTGGTCCACGATTTTCGCGCCATGTATTTCCAAACATGCGCAATCCTGAACGGCCACTCAAGCAGATCCGCGGAAGTTGGGCGAAGGCGCTCAAGCTCGCAAAAGTCAACCATTTTTGGATCTACAATCTGCGACACACATTTGCGAGTCGGCTCAGCGCTGCAGGGCTGCCCGATCTTTTCGTTGCGCAAATGATGGGGCACTCCACTCCTAGCATCTTGCAGACGTATGCAAAGTTGATCGATGAATACCGTCGTAACGCCATTCGCAAACTGGAGGATTTGCGAAAAGAACACGAGGAACCCCACTTGCCCCCGGCTACCGCTCGCCCGACTTCGGTTAACTGATTGTTCTTCTTGGCTCCGCTCTCAACGTGATCGAGCAAGACTCCTTTACGAGCCTACTGACGTGATTGATTGCAACGAAATGAGTCAGGGATGGCGGAGAGGGAGGGATTCGAACCCCCGGTACAGTTTCCCGTACTCCAGTTTTCAAGACTGGCGCCTTAAACCACTCGGCCACCTCTCCGGAACTACTACAGTTTTACTAACAGTAAGCGCTAGCGACCGCTGAGATCTGTGAGCACTTCCTTGTTTTGCAATAGGTTACAACCGGCCGACATAGCAGTACGCCGGTTTTCAAGACCGGTGCCATCAACCACTCGGCCAACTCTCCGCATATTTACCTCAATAGATTATCAGAGAGCGAGTTCGGTCCTTTACGCTCAGAAATGCGGGAGAACGATAGGATAGTCCGGCTTGCTAAGCTGAAAGCAGAAAAAAGAGAACGTGCCATGCCTTCGCCAGAAAACCTGGAATGGCGGTAAACTGGTTTGTGGAGCGAGGTTAGGAGCGTGTTGATAGAGGTCGCCAAGCCGGTGGCTTTCATTCTGTGTGTTGTCTCTTTGTACGCTCTATTCATTCACGCCTTTCTGTTTCCATCCAACGATATGCACGAGAAGATCTGCGATTGTCTCAGTCTGTTGATGTTGGCGGCCGGAACTTCGCTGATCAGCGGATTGATTTTCCAGCGCACAACGCCCGGACCAAATATACGCAGCGCACAGCTCCTGGCCACACTACCTGTTCAACTCTTTTGTTGGGCTTCGAGCATCATGCTCGTTCTCTTCCTCTTTTCCTGGTACTTGGAAAGCCACTGCGTTTTCTATCGAGATGTACAACTCTGACTCTCGCGGCGAGTGAGGGACGATTATGAAAAAATCTTCGGCCGAGGCTAATTCCTCTACGTGCGCGGAGTACTTGGCGTGATAGGAACCTGGGCGCGGCGGCTGGGGCGAGTTGCAATCGCAATCGTCGTCCTGTTGGAATTGCTCTTTGTAGGGGATTGGGTCGTGCTGAAGTTTCGTATTTCGCGTGGGACAGCGTACGGCGTGGTCGAAGTCAATCAGTTTCTGGCAACGCCCCTGAAGGGCAGTAAGGTTGAATATGACCTGATGGGTACGGTGCAGAAGACGTGCACTCGGTCAATTTTCCCGCAGAAAGGGAATCCCTCGTGCTGGTGGCTGGAACGCCATAAATCACAGTGGGAGTGAAAGCCAGTGGCGGAACACGCATCCAAGTTCGGAAGGCATGTAAGGATGGAAATTTAAAATTAGATCGCGGGTGGACGAGAAAGAATCATGATGGCGTGGTTTTTGAAGTTAAAACGAAAGTCCCGGTCGGGACGGCTCGTGAAGTTTTCCGCCTTCGCGGCTGCACTCTTCTTAGGGCTATCCGCAATCTTCTTCACCTGTCCAACGCTCGGACAGAGCGCGTCCGCTGCCCTCGGCTCCTCGGATGTCGTCGAGTTCTTATCCAAGACCATCGATTGGTATCGACAAAGCAGTTCCGCCGAGCAGCAAATCGCCACCAACCCCGTTGACCTGGCCTTCGGAGATAACAATCGTCGCACCGCCGACGAAGTTGTGCGCATGGCGTTTGACTTTGCGCGCCAACAAGAACAAATGCTCTCAACCCAGGCGACGGCCAATCAGCCACAAACTCCGAACAACAAGTTGTCTCAGTATCAGGGGCTGGTTCAGGCCGCTGCCAATGAGGATCAACAGGTCCAGCAGACCCAGACGGAACTGTCGCAGCTAGAGCAGAAAAAAGAGACCGCAACGGGGAAGACGCGCAAGGATTTGGATTCGCAGATTGCGGAACTGAACAGTGAACTGGGCTTGATGCAGGCGCGCCGCGATGTGCTCCACAACATGATCGATTTTGTGGGACAAGCCAACACCAGCGGTTTGGGAACAGTTGGGCTGCGGTCGCAAATCGATCAACTGGCGCGGTCCGTTCCCGCGTACCTAAGCGAGCCCCTGAATAAGGGCAACAACACTCAATCCTCGCCGCCTCCGCAATCAACTCCCACAACGGCGGCGCTGAAACCTGCGCCCACAGGAATTTGGGGCTACATAGCTGATCTTTTCCACCTTTCTCGCAAAGAAAGCACTCTTAAGCGGGAGATCGCTTCGACGGATACGCTCGAGCAAGAGGCCAGCCAACTCCGCAATCCATTGCTCGCGACTCTCAAAACCATGATCCAGAGTGGGGATCAGCTCGAACATCAAGCGGACACCAGCGATGCGGCCGCGCTGGCGCAAGAGAAACAAAAGCTCGACCAACTCACGGCCGAGTACAGGCAGATCTCCGCAGCCCTCGTGCCTTTGAGCAAGCAGGCCATTCTGCTTGATATTTACAAACGCAGTTTGAGCTCGTGGTATGAAACCGTCAAGAACGATTATCTGGAAGACCTCAAGAATCTCCTGGTGCGGCTGGGAGGTCTCGTCGTTGTCATCGGAGTGGTCCTCGGCATAGGAGAGGTGTGGCGGAGAACCATTTTCCGCTACGTGCAGGACACCCGCCGACGTTATCAATTCCTCCTATTGCGACGCATTGTCCTTTGGATTGCCATCGCGATCATCCTGGTTTTCACTTTCGCTACGGAACTGAGTTCGATCGTGACCTTCGCAGGCCTGATTACGGCAGGAGTTGCGGTAGCACTGCAAAACGTAATCGTCTCGATCGTGGGCTATTTCTTCCTGATCGGCAAGTATGGAATTCGGGTTGGCGATCGCGTTCAGGTGGCGGGGGTGAAGGGCGAGGTCGTTGACATTGGCATGGTGCGGTTCCATCTTATGGAACTGGCTGGGGGAACGATGGATTCCGAGCCCAGCGGGCGGGTCGTAGCGTTTTCGAATTCGATTGTTTTCCAATCCACTGCGGGCCTGTTCAAACAAATTCCTGGAACCAGCTTTGTCTGGCACGAAATCAAGCTTACATTTGCGCCGGAAAGCGACTACCACACGGTGCGCGAGCGCGTAAATCACGCTGTGGACGCTGCGTTTTCCGCATACCAGGACAATCTGGAGCGGCAGCGGCAGGAAATGCAACGCAGTCTGACGTACGTCTCGGCTTCCGCACTGAAGCCGAAAGTTACGCTGCATTTTGCGACGTCGGGAATCGAAGCTTTGATCCGCTACCCCGTAGTGCTGCAGAAAGCGGCTGAGATCGACGAACATCTGATGCATGAATTGTTCGCCGAAGTGGATCGAGAACCAAAGCTCAAGCTGATTGGGACAGAAGTTCCCGAGACCAAGGCAGCCGCCTAGATTGAGCGCGCAAATCGTTTCGCCGAGTAGCCGTCACAACCCGGGCCGGGCGAATGCGATTATCCGTTCGAGCGGGTCGCGTTTCGACAACGTTGACACAATCGGCAGATGCGCATGTCTGGCTGGCACCGGTTTCACAAATAGGTTTATGCTTGGACGTGGCGCGATGGCGCAAGTGCGATCCGGTTGGCAATCGAGCACGAAGCATCATGAGATCTGATCATTTCCTGCTTATCGTTTTCTTAGTCTCTCTCCCAGTCTCTACGCTGACCCAGCCGTATGCACACGCGCAAACCCAAAGCAGCTCTGACACTTCAAGCCAATCGTGGACGGCCACTACCCAGCAGCAACTGCCTAGCAACCAGAATCCCACCAGAACATCAGAAACATACACTGAGTCCGGTGGCCGCACTATCCACAATCAAAGCATCCAGGCCGTGGGGATGGACGGCCATTATGAGCCCTATTTGGATGTTCAAAAAGAATCCGTCAAAGTTGATGCCAACACGACCCGAACCGTTGAGCGCACGTTTGGCCGAGATTCCGATGGCCGGAAAACCCTGGTTCAGGTGACCGAAGAGGAAAGCCGCAGCTTGCCGGGGGGCGAAGTGAAGGTCGTGCGCACGACATCGGACCCTGACGCTAACGGCACTCTGCAGACCGTTCAGCGAGAAGTTCTGGATACGCGGCAGATAAGCCCCAACGTGCAGGAGACCAAGAGCACGATTCTTACGGCCTCACCGAACGGCGGTCTAACCCCGTCCGTACAGACCACGGACCGCGAAACCAAGACTGGCGATCACAATGTTGAGTTTCACAAGTCCACTTCGCTGCCTGACTCCAATGGCAACTGGCAGCTCAGCGAAGTTCGAGAGGGCACAGTTAAGGCCGACGGCAAGGATCGCACCAAAGAAGAGCGGATCCTCCGCCCGGGAACTGACGGGAATTTGTCGGTGGTCGAGCGAACCGTAAGCAAGGAGTCGGAAAATGCCGCGGGCGAGAAACGGGAGACCGTGGCAACCTACTCAACCAATCTTCCAGGGACTCCGATTGACGACAGTCTGCGCCTGAACCAGCAGGTTACAACGGTTCATCGCAAGAGTCAGGATGGCACGCAGTCCGCTACAACGCTGGTAGAGCAGCGAAACCCTGCGCAGCCAAGCGACAGCCTTCGAATTACGCAGGAGGCTATCGACATTGTTCGACCCGGCACCGCTGGCACAACCCGGAAGACGCAGACGCTGCAGTCGTTGGATTCCAACGGCGAGCTCGGAGTAGTCTCCGTGGATACTCGAAAACAAAACAATTCACCAGCAGTCCACGTTGATATAGCGCCGGCCAAAACTCCGCAGCCCGCGCCCGCTCACTAGCCGCAATCTATTTGGTCACGACGCCACAGGCAATGCGAGCGCCGGAGTTTCCCGACGGATCGGTCTTCATGTCATCCGCGTCGGCATGAATGACTACCGCAGTTCCGCCATTGCTGAACAGCGAGTGGCTGTTGCTTCCATCGCCCAGAACCACGTCATTGTCAACCAGCTTGAGCTTGGCAGTGCCTTTGTCGGTGACGCTGAAGTTCATCATGTCACCCGCGTGGTGTCCGTCGGGATTCTGTAAACCGTGCTTTTTTCCGTCGGGATTGAAGTGCGGCCCAGCAGACTTGAAATCGGGGCCATCGCACTTGGCGGTCTGATGAAAATGGATCCCGTGTGTCCCCGGCGGCAGGCCATGCAGGTCGAGTTTGAGCCCCACGCCCGTGCCCTTCGAACCGGTTCCGCTTTCCGATACCGTAATTGTGCCCACGCTATTGCCTTGGGCATCTTTCATCTGGACCACAGTTTTGGCCGCACTGGCAAGCGACCAGAAAACTATCGCGAACGTTACGGCGGCAATGAAAACTCGTTTGTCTTTCATGGCCCCAGATTATAACCAAGCTGCGGGCTGCACGCCATTTCCTCGCGACATGCGCCAAGCGCGTTTTGGTTTACTTTGGCGTGGCGTTCGCATGAGACAACGGGAACCTCACAAGTTTTCCATTTTCCTTTGCAGTTCTCGCGCAATCCACTCGGCATCACTTCCCGGCTCGAACTGCAATGGCGCGCCGATCGTTACTCTTACCTGACCTGGACGCGCAAATTTCTTTCCTGCCTGCTTCAGCTCGAACAGGCCATCAATGCGCATAGGCACGATCGGAATTTGCAGGTTGTTCGCTAGCAATCCGATTCCCGCGCGGAACGGAAGCAACTTGCCATCGGTAGTGTGACGACCCTCGGGAAAGACGAGTAGGCTGTAGCCGCGATCTACGGACCCTCCGGCGTAGGCGAAGCTCTCGCGGAATCCGGCCTCGCGCGGCAACGGAAAAAGATTGAGCAATGACAGACCCAGTGCCCACTTCATGCGATCGTAGGCCTTGCCGACAAAGCTTCGCGTAGCAGGCGGAGTGCGTAGAATCTCAAGCGCCTCACCGCCGGTCGCGATTGCCAGTTTATGCCGCAGACGGGCGGGAAGAGCGGTCAGAACGAATCCTGGATCGACATCGCCAATATGATTGCTGATGACGAGCACTGGCCCGCGCACTCCGTGCAAATTCTGTCTGCCCTCAACGCTAGGCCATCCCAAAATAACAACTGCAGGTCGCAGCAACAGATAATGCACCGCCAGACGAACCCAGGTAACCGGCCAGCGCTGCACCCAGCGCGGATAGTGGTAGGAGGTTCGCGGCGGAAGCTTGCCCTGCAACATCCGCTCCAGCTCACCGACCGTATTGACGGCCGCGAACCCAATCTCGCTGAGATCAATCTGATAACGATCTTCTAGCGCGCTCAGTAACTCGACGCGGTCGAGCGAACTGAGGTTCAGCTCAGACTCGAGCTTCGCACCGGGCGCGAGCTGCGATAACGAACGTTTCGTGATTCGCGCAATCAATTCAGCCAGAGGACTCGATGGCATCTGGTCGATAGATTTCTGCGCCAGCTGCGCTTGCACGGCCTGCTGAATTGCGTTTCGGAGTGGCTTCTGTGTCGAAGTGCGCGGAAAATCTTCTTCTGGCCATACGACCCACGTGTGCATACGCTGGTACTCCGCCAGAGATTGGTTTGCGAGCTTCACGACGGGTTCAGGATCGGCGCCAGTGTTCCGAAGTATGATTATTGCGCATGGCTCCGCGTTTCCTTTACGCGGCGATGGGATCACGATTGCCTCCTTGACTTCCGGCTGGCGGCGCAGCGCCGCTTCCAGATCCTCGGGATAAACGTTCATTCCCGCCGGCGTCACGATGACGTCTTTTTTTCGTCCCTTGAAATAAAGGTTGCCCTCAGCATCGAGTTCGCCGACATCGCCAGTGCGATACCAGCCGTCATCGGTCGCAACGGAACGTAGCTCGTTTCCATTCCAGTATCCCGCGGCGACTCCGCCGCCGCGGACCAGGATTTCTCCATCTTCCGCGAGTTTTATTTCGCGCCCCGCCAGCACTTTCCCGATCGAGCCTTTGCCCAGTCGAAAAGGGTGGTTCACGCTTATGAGCGAAGTCGTTTCGGTGAGGCCATAGCCTTGAACGGCGGCGTAGCCGAGGCGTCCCCAGAATTCTTCGGTGTCGCGGTCGAGAGCCGCCCCGCCTGAGATGAAGGCCCAGAATTTCCATCCGAACTGACGATGGATGCGTCGGAAGATCCACCAGCGTCGCAGAAAGTGCTTGCCTTCTGCAGTGCGAAACGCTTCCCCGAATTGCTCACTGCGACCATCGTCTTCGAGATCGCGTTCAATCTTCTCTTTCAGTGATTGCAACACGCGCGGCACGGCGACCAATACTGAAACGCGCTCGCGATGGATGGTGCCAATTACGTCCGCCGGTTTGAATGTGCTCTGAAATATGACGGTGCCACCCATCAGTTGAGGCAGGAAGATTCCCAGAAATTGTCCAAACACATGGCTGAGCGGCAACAAATTCAAGAAACGGACCGGGTGCACCCATCGTTCGTACTTAAGATATTTCCGGATCTCCAATTCCAACGGTGCAATATTCGCGAGAACATTGCCATGCGTGATTACAACTCCCTTGGGCTCGGCCGTCGTGCCAGAAGTGAAGACGATTTCCAGCGTGTCCGCGGGTTCGACCTCGGCGGACTGAAAGGCGGCCGGCGAATGCGGTTTCAAGGTTTCCGGCAAGTCCTCCAAAGTGAGTGTCGGGATCGACTGTTGCACGTGCTCATGCGCGCACACCAGCAACTTGGCGTCGACCTGTTGATGCACTCGTAAAGCGAAGTCAGGGGTTGCGATATCGTCCATGGGCACGACGACGACACCATGCAAAGCGCACCCCAAAAACACCGCAACCCATTCGGCCGAATTCGAACCCCACAGCAAAATCCGCTCGCCCTTCGTAATCGAACGAGCATCAAGTTCGCGGGCAAACTGAAACGCGAGGTCCGCGACTTGGCGATACGACCAGCGAACAGTGCGATATCCGTGAGGCTGAACGTAGGCGGTCTCGTTCCCTCTTTGCAGAAAATGGTCGAGATATTCGAAAAGCGAGCGGCGCTCCACGTATCGATGTTAGCGCCTTACGGGCCGGTCGAGTTGGTAAAGCGATGAAGAGTGCGTCTCCTGGCTGGTCAGCTACATGGATTGCATCCGTTATCTAGGCAGCAGACTATTCCCGTCCCACGCCCAGAGCGTCGGCCACTCGATTGATGTAGTTGAACCACGATGCGATGAGAGTGATCTGCAAAATTGCTTTGTCGTCGAAAGCCGCGCCTCGCAGGCGATCATGATCATCTTTCCAGACTTTGGTGGCGTCTTTTGTGAGTTTGACTACGTAGTCCAGCATCACCCGCTCTTGCTCGGTGATGGGGGCGGTCGTGTAGTCCCGTTTCAGTGCTTCAATCAGCGCCTCGTCCAACGTTATTCGACGCAGAAACTCTGCGTGGGACTCGATTCAATACACACACCGGTTGGTGACGGAAACCATCGTCGTGATCAATTCGTGCTGCCGGCGACTGAGCGGCAAATCGGGCGACATGAGCGTGCCAAAAGTCGCGAAGGCGTGGTAAAGCGCTTCCGGAATCAGGCTGTGGGAGGCAACGATCGAAGAACCACCGCCTTCGACGGGATGCACCGGCGTGGCGTACTCTTTGGGATAGAGCAATTTCTGCTCTTCCATCGCTTTGCGCAGCTTCTCATCCGCCTCAGAAAGAGGAACGGTGCGGATCCACGTCATAAAAAACTTGCCTCCAATCGCGGGTCTTGCCTTACAATTCGTGGCCAGTAAACCTACATTGAAGCGCTGTGATGTGCCAATACCTAAATTGTATTAGTCGGGATTGGCAGACAGATTCATTTCGCGGAAATCCCCCGCCCGGAGGATCGAGTCGATGAGTATCGTAGTGTGGAAGGTCTTGCGTCGACTGCCCAAGCCGTTGTTGTTGGCCTTGCTGTTCTTCATGATGGCGGCGGCGTGCCGGGCCTAAAGTAGATGGAGATTTTCGCGGGAGCGGGTCACCTCTGAGGCGACAGTAATGCAGAAGCTAAACCGCAATCGTAACTTCTAAATCAACTAATTCCTCCGTAACTGCGGAAAGATCTCAAATACCGAACCGATGGTCGTTTCCTACTCCCCCAATGCGCGACGCTCGTTGATGTAAACCCAACCGTGTCAGGTCAGGGCGAGATTTGCATTCTGTCTCGCGGACTGATAACATGAATAGTAATTCATGTTCATATTATGAATCTTCGACTCTTTCTCTACGGCCTCGGCATCTGGATCGCTGCCACCATCACCCTGCGAATCACAGGACAGCACTTGCTTCGTCCCGGGGATTGGAAGGGCACGCTTATCTTGTTCGCGATTAGTTTTCCGTTGATGGCTTGGCTCGTGCGTCGTCTGTGCCGACGCTTCGAGCCGCGCCCCGGGCAATGGCCTGCTGGTGCCATCTCGATTGCTCTGCCACCGCTCCTGCTCGATCCGTTTTCCAGCGCATTCTTTCCGGTGGTGTTTCCGAATATGTCTCCGGAAGTCGCAGGCGTCTTCGGCGGGTGGATGCTGTGGTGCTGCGCCGGCGCCCTGGTCGGCGTCACCATTCATCCGGGCACGCAGGCGTGAGTGCGCGTCCGAACCTACTGGCGGGCGAAGATCTTCCGCCGGAGCCGCGCCAGAAGCGCAGTCTGGAAAAGCGTGCCCAACTAAAAGCGGCGGGACTCGCGTTGTTCGGCGAAAAAGGTTACGAGAGCACTTCGGTCGACGAGATCGCGCGGCGAGCGAAGCTCGCAGTCGGAACCTTTTACCAGCACTTTCGCTCCAAGCGGCAGCTACTGCTTGCGCTCATGGACGAGTTGCTGGATAAGCTAAGCCAGGTCGATTTTCGTCCCAAAGCCGTTACCGGTGTTCGGGCGGTTGTGCGTGAGTTGTTGGCGCGAGCGTTTTCCCACGATCTCCGCTACCTGGGCGCATACCGGGCGTGGCAGGAGGCAGTGCTTTCTGACTCGGAGCTGGCGCGAAAGCAAGCGCAAATTCACGCTTGGACAACCACGCGGGTCACGACCGTGTTTCAGTTCCTCCAACAACTGCCCGGCGCACGCCCGGGAGTAGACGTTTCCGGGTTGGCCCGGGTGATGGACACTTTCTTCTGGAGCCTGCTGGCGCAAGCCGTGCATATGCCTGCGGTCGAACTGAATCAATGGATTGATTCGGCGACACACCTTATTTACCACGCCCTGTTTTTCGACCTTCCGAAGAGCCGTGGAATCAAATGATGTTTCTTGGCACCGCCCCACGGGCGAGGACGCGCCTACATTTGCAGGGCTACCCGGTCGTACACTCCCTTTCGGTAACCCTTAGTAACCATACGATTCTGAGTACCCCGCCGTACAATTACCCTTGTCCTAAAGACCATCCCTGATACCAGGCGCAATTGCCGATGGAATGGTCAACTTGGGCACGTACTCTCGTGTGGTAGAGAAAGTTTTCGGACGAGAGACGAACCCGGAGCTGGAGTCCGCATTCTTATGGCGTTTGGTTTTGGCTTCAACAAGCAGAAGGTTCTCAGTGCTGCGGAGAAGTTTGTCCAGCAGGGCAAGTTGCCAAACGCGATCACTGAGTACGAAAAAGTCCTCAAAGCCGACCCCAAGGATCTCACGGTAATGAACACTGTGGGCGACCTCTACTCGCGTCTCGGCAACTCCGAAAAGGCTGTGGAATGCTTCAAGAGCGTTGGCGATGCTTACGCTTCGCAAGGCTTCACCGTCAAAGCGATTGCCATGTACAAGAAGCTGAGCAAGCTGCAATCGTCGCTGGAGAGCGTGCTCAGGCTCGCCGAGCTTTACACTCAGCAAGGTCTTTTCAATGACGCGCGTGCTCAGTATTTGCAAGTCGCAGAAGAATTTCTGCGTGAAGGTCAACTGGAACAGGCAGTACGGATCTTCCAGAAGACTCTGGAAATGGATCCCGAGAACGTTGCCATGCGGACACGTCTGGCCGAAGTTTATGTCCGCTTAGGCAAGAAAACCGAAGCTTGGCAGATTTTCTCTGCAGCCGCCGAAACTTTGCGCGCCAAGGGTCAGCTCGGCCCTGCGGAAGAAATTCTGCAGCGCATGATCACGCTGGATCCAGGCAACGGCTACGCTTTGCTCATGCGCGGACGCAACGCGTTCGATGCAGGTGACATGGCAGCTGCAGTCGAGTGTCTCGAGAAAGTTGCGGACCTCGACAGCCATCCCGACGGATTACGAACTTTGCTCCAAGCATACCTGCAAACCGGGCGTTTGACTGAGGCCGGCACACTGGCGGCGAAGCTGCTCTCCGTTCACAACGACATTAGCGCAATTCTGTCTTATGCTGACGCCCTTATCGCAGCGGGTCAGGCCGAGGATGCTCTGCGCATTTATCAGCAGCACTCTGATCGGCTGTTGGCGGCAGACTCCGGAAAGATTCTGGAAAACCTGCATTCCCTGATCGGCCCGGTGCGCGACAATCCGCCAGCCCTCGAAATGCTGCTCGACCTGCTGAATAAGGCGGGAGAGAACACCCATCTCACCGAAGTTTATGAGCTCCTTGCCCACGCCTATGTGCAGGCGGGAGAACTGGAGAAGGCGCGCGACTACTATCTCAAGCTGACGCAACTTGAGCCCGAAAATCAACTGCACGCCCGCAATTATCAGCAGGTCGTGGGCAAGCTCGGCACGCCATCCAGTTCGCACCTTATTACTCCGGAAGAAGGCGCCGTCATGGTGGACGAACTGGAAGCCACTGCGCCCTTCATTGATCAGCGCTACGCTGACGATGTCGCGCTTTTCGTTCGTGCCGCTCTGACCGATGCAGAACTTTTCATTTCCTACAACATGCCGGCGAAAGCTTTGGGCCCGCTGCTTTCTGCGTTGCCTCAGGCGCCTCGTGATCTCCGCGTAAACCAGCGCTTAGCCGCTCTGCACACGCGGGCCAGCCGTTTCACCGAAGCTGCGGTTTGCTGCCGCACCCTTGAGAGTATTTACCACGACGCCGGACACCCGGACGAAGCCACCCGCTACGGCGAACTCGCAGCGAAGTACGAGGAACGCGCCTCTACGATTCCGGATCTCAGCCTTCCAGCGGCAATGCATGTGGCGCCGCCGCCAACAATTCCTGAGGCTTTGATTGCCGACGCCGCTCCGGAACCAGCGATTGCAAAAGCTGCGCCGGCCGAAGCAGCGATAACTGCTGCCGCATGTACGGAAGTCTTCTTCCATCCTCCCGCAGCGTCCGCGCCTGCGTCGGCACCACAAAACGCGGAGTTTGAAATCCAATCCGCTACCCCGGAATCCGTTGCGGCAGAGAAGGAAATCGATCTTTCGACAGAGTGGGAAGATTCGCTCTCGGACGAATCCGAAGCTACCCCTCCACCGCAAGAGGAAGCTGTAAAAGTCTCCGCGATCAGTCAAGCGGCGGTCTCCGCCGATCCGGAAGCTATCAAAGAAGCCGCCGAAGAGGTTCGCTTCTACTTGTCGAATGGGATGCATGAAGAAGCTCGTGCGGCATTCACCAAGTTGGAGCGCTTGAAAGCTGAGCCTTCTTTGTTGTCGGCTCTGCGCGACGAGATTGAGGCTGGTTCAGCGCAAGCTGCAACTCCAGAGGCCGAGACGATTGAAGAACTTTCAATTGCCGACATCCCAGCAGTGGCAGAGCCAGTGCCAGTGCCAGTGCCAGAGGAAGCTACAGCGCACGCTCCTGAACCAAAGCCTGGCGTCCTCGATGCACTTGTCAGCGACCTGGAATCCTCGCTCGGCGATGGTTTCCTACCGCAAACCACTGTCCATGAACCAACTCCTGAACCTGAACCGCACCCGGCGGAAGTTGCCGCAGCGACCCCCGAACATAAGCCGGCCGGAAAATTGGACAGTTTCGTTTCCGACCTCGAAGCTTCTCTTGGAGACAGTTTCCTCGCCGAGGCACCCGTCGCGAAAGCCGAGCCCAGAAGCAAGCTGCGTGCCGTCCCAGAACCTGAAGCGAAGCCCGAGCCGGTTGCAGCCAAATCCGCAACGGTCATCCCGGCCAGCGCACCGCCAGCACAGGTTCCCGCTGCGATGGCGGCTGCCGCAACCCAAACGGGCTCAGCCCACGAACCGGCGACTGCCCCACCAACTTTCACCTATCAGCCTTCAGCGGTCCGGCCTTTAAGCAAGCCCGCATCGGGTACACCCCTGCCGAGGTTAGATTCCGACGCTGGCGTCGACCTTGCCGACATGTTCGGCGAGTTGAAACATGAACTCGAGGAAGACTCCGCTGCGGCCGACGAAGATTCGGAGACTCATTACAACCTCGGCGTGGCTTTCCGCGAGATGGGACTCCTGGACGAAGCCATCGGTGAATTGCAAAAAGTCTGCCAGGCTGTGGATCGCGGTCATCCCTTCCCGCAAATCATGCAGACTTACACCTGGTTGTCCCAATGTTTCCTGGATAAAGGGATGCCGGAAGCTGCCATCCGCTGGTATGAGCGGGCTCTCAAGTTGTCCACCATCGATGCAGAGACGCGCACCGCACTGCACTACGAGCTGGCATCTTCTTACGAGGCTGCCGGAGACAAAGCCGCTGCCCTCAACCATTTCATGGAAGTCTATGGCAGTAACATCGATTACCGGGATGTCGCCGAGCGCATTAAGACCCTGAAGTCGTAGAATGTCCGAATGGGTTTCTATCCTCTTACGCTGGGAATGTACGTTCGCAGAACCCGGCCCACCACACCGGCTCTCTTCGGGAGCTCACGGTGACGGCGGATCCGAATACACCCCAAGCCATTCCTCCAACTTCCCTGGGGTCGAAATTGCCTTCTCCGGAACGCAGTGACGCTTCGACAACGGTCGTAGAAATTGCGCCGACGCGTTCCGAAGGAAGGCGCTATTCGGGCTTGGAGCTTTGGCTGCATCGGATTACCGTGCTGACATTCGGGTTAGTGTGCGCCGTCGTCGGCGTGCTTCTGGTGATTCTTCCCTGGAGACCGGAGTGGACAGATAACCACCTTCTAATGGTGTACCCAGGACTGCGGGCATTCGTCGCTAACGGCTTTGTTCGGGGAATCTGCAGCGGGCTGGGAATCCTCGACATCTGGATCGGCTTCTCGGAAGCAATTCATTACCACGAGGAAAAACATCCCTGAAGGCAAGCAAGCCCGAGCCGGCGGATTTGCATTTATCCCATACCGTCTGCCGGACAACTAAGTTAGGAATTCACGGAAAGAAGAACTATGAGTGAAAGTGATTTGAAACGTATGCCGCTGGCCTACGAAAACGAAGCCTTTGTGAACAGCCCCGATGGCCGCATCCTGCGTATTCTCTCCGAGTACATGGAACCCATCGCCCGCTTTCGCCGTGAGCAGATTCAGGACACGGTCGTGTTCTTCGGCTCGGCCCGTTTCCACAGCCGCACCGCCTCCGAGGACAAGCTCGCAGCACTCGAATCAAACGCGGAACAACTTTCCGGCGGCCAGTTCGAAGCCCTCAGGAAACGGGCGCTTGCGGCCGTGGACATGGCGCGTTATTACGAGGACTCGCGCCAATTGGCTTTTCTCTTGAGCAAATGGTCAGTTCAAATTCCCGCGCGCCGTCGGCGCTTCGTCGTCACTACTGGCGGCGGCCCTGGCATCATGGAAGCCGCCAATCTCGGTGCCCAGCAGGCAGGCGCGAAGACCATTGGCTTGAACATTGCTTTGCCCTTCGAGCAAAGCCCTAATCCTTACATCACTCCGTCGCTCAACTTCGAGTTTCATTATTTCTTCATGCGCAAATTCTGGTTCGCCTATCTGTCCAAGGCGCTGGTGATTTTTCCAGGCGGCTTCGGCACCATGGACGAGCTCTTCGAAATTCTTACGCTCGCCCAGACCCAGAAGCTGGCAAAAAAGATCCTCGTTGTCATTTACGGCTCCGAATACTGGAACCGCTTGATCAACTTCCAAACCATGGTGGACGCGGGAACCATTTCTCCCGAGGATCTGGAACTTTTCAAGATCGTGGACTCGCCGGAAGAAGGTTTTGAGTTTCTGCGCGACGGCCTGACCAAGTATCACCTCGTGCAGGAAACCAAGCACAAGGGCGAATCGGCCGAACGAGCTCCCGAAATCGCGAAAACAAATCCGTAAAAGTTTGCTCCTCCTCTACATCACCGATCGCAAGCAGTTTCCCGGCGACGAGAACGCTCGCCAGCGTGCATTGCTTGCGAAGATCGCAGAGGCGGCTCGCTGCGGCGTAGACTTCATTCAGTTACGCGAGAAAGATCTTCCCGCTCGCGATCTTGAAGCTCTCGTCCGCGCCGCCCGACTGAGAACTGAGAACCGCGAACTGCCAACTGCCTTACTCGTCAACTCACGCAGCGATATCGCCCTTGCTTGCGGTGCGGCCGGAGTTCATTTGCCGACTGACGATCTTTCGCCATCCGAAGTAAGAAAGATTTGGGCGAAGGCTGGACACGCGACTCAACCTCTAATCACCGTCTCTTGTCACTCAGCGCACGAGGTAGCGCGAGCTGCTTCCGAGCAAGCCGATTTCGCCATATTCGCCCCAGTCTTCGAAAAAAAGGATGCCCCACACGCCAGCCCGGCCGGCCTCGACGGGTTGCGTGAAGCTTGCCGCCAGAAGACCCCCGTCCTCGCTCTCGGTGGCGTCACACTCGAGAACGCTCGCGCCTGTGTGGATGCGGGCGCGGCCGGCATTGCCGCCATCCGCTTATTTCAAGAGAACGAGATCGCCGACGTAGTGCGACTCTTGAAAGCCTAGCCCGTCCATTTCTTGCCAGTCTTCAAAATATCCGTCACCTTCGCCAGCCGTCGCGCGCGAGTCTCTTCCTGCTTGGCTCCATTGATCGAAAGCGCGATCTCTTTCTGACTGGTAAACGAAAGCTCTTCCCAATTCGCCTGCGCCGTCTTGTTCTTCGCCAGCTCCTTCTTCAAAATCGCCGGCACTTCCACGGTTCGCTCAGCATCGTCACGCTCCATGACTACGCTAATCGTGTCGCCGTCTTCCACCCCCGCTCCTTTGCGCAGAGCCTGGTTGATAGGCATCCCATGGCAACCGCCCATCGGCATCAGCGACGAGCGAAATGGAAACCCGTTGATGGTCCCGCGAACTGCCACTCGCGCCCGCGTACCAAACACTTCCACCACATCAAAGGGCGGGTTCAACCACGACACAGAAGTGCCTCTGCCTTCGACCTTCACTTTGAATTCCAGCTTCTTCATGCGACGACACCTCGGCAACCGCGAATCTAAGCCGCGCCCTTGGCAGCATTCTTCAAGTAATCCAACACTTCTTCGGCATGGCCTTCGGGCTTCACTTTGTGGAAGATGTGTTTGACCTTGCCATCCGGACCAATAATGAACGTAGTCCGAACCACGCCCATGACTTTCTTGCCGTACATATTCTTTTCCTGGATCACGCCGTAGGCATTGCCAACTTTCTTGTCAGCGTCGCCCAAAAGCGTGAACGGCAGACCAAACTTATCTTCAAACTTCTTCAACGCCTTCGGCTCATCGGGAGAAACCCCCAGAACCACGGCACCAAGCTTCTCCGACCTCTTGAAGGAATCGCGAAACTCGCAAGCCTCAATCGTGCATCCCGGCGTATCGGCCCGCGGATAGAAATAAAGCACCACATACTTCCCCCGAAAGTCTTTCAGCGAGACTTCGTCGCCATTCTGATCAGGCAAAGTGAACTCCGGGGCTTTATCATTGATATTGATATCCATGCGTATCTCTCCTTTTCGGTCAACTTCTCGATCAACGTTATACCGCACCACCCGGTGGCGCGTCATCTCGGGCGTCTTCGCGGTGTGCATTTTTCTGCAAACAATGTTGCCGCCAACCCTGCCCGCGCAGGTTGGCCACGCTGCCAAGACCACCAAGGGACCGCGAGCTCTGGGTCTCCTTGAACTTGGTCCTAACGGAAACGCGCGCCTGATTCCAATCGCCATTCTAATCGACGGCAAATATTACGATGCCAGCGCCTACAAAGCCGCTCCAGTGCCCATGGCGCTCTGGGCCGACACGGTTTATGAAGGGATACGCACCGGAGTTTCTCAGGGACTGTTTACCGTAACGTCCCCCCAGCACGGGAAAGATGAAAGCGGAGCGACTGTATGGTGGGCCGACGGCAGATGGCAGACGGCGGATTCCATAAAGGCCATGGCGGCAAAGAGGAAGCCGGTGCCGTCGACCCCTCGCGGGATAAACGACGACGAGGGTCCTCCAGTGTTGCGGCGCGCGGGAGCCGAAAAACCCAAGCCGCCGGAAGCGCCGCCTGCTCCAACGACGCAGCCTGCTCCTGGCGCATCTGCGCCGGCACCCACCGCGACCTCGTCGGCAGCGCCTGCCGCGTCGGCATCGTCTTCGCCCGCTACTCCACCGCCGTCGCAAGACGACCAGGCTCCAGAAGACAAAGATCGTCCGACCCTGAAGCGAGGCCAGGCCGGTGCCACATCCGCTGAGGAAGCTCAGAAGAAAGTATCGACTTCCGCTTCGGTCACTGCGGCTGCCTCTCCGACAAGCCCGCCAACAACGTCTCCATCGTCATCCGCGGCCCAGCCCGCGAACCAGGGCCAGCTGATTCCTGCAATCTCGGATCCCCAACCGTCCGACTCGCTGCCTTACAACTACAAAATGAGCCCGCAAGAAGAAGAACAGTTCCGCAAAAAGATGCTGGCCATGGCAGCGGACGAAATCCGAGCCCGCGCTGCACAGCTGGCGCCCGGCAGCGCTGCGGCAAAACCTGTTCCCGCTTCTTCGCCCCGAAGCAAAGCAACCGCAGCTAAGCCGGTGCAGCCCACTTTCGAAGACGTGCAACTTTACGTGTTCGATCTCGCAGATATCAACGAGCCAGAACTCGTGCTCACCGCGAAAGCCCATATGCCACAGAGCTCACACGGAAAAGACAGTACAAATCCCGGCCTGCAATACATCATCACCTTGGTAGTTCGCGACGATGTGAACGGCGAGCTCCATAAATCGCTGGCCAACGTAACCGACACCCAGCATCTCGACGTCATTCCCCGCCTCGACCTGATCGATGCCGTCGATGTCGACGGAGACGGTCGGGCCGAGCTTCTTTTCCACGAGGTCTCCGATACTGGCAGTGCCTTCGTGGTCTATCGCGTGATCGGGAATCAGCTCTATCCCCTGTTTCAAGGCTCTCTCGGAGAGTAGCTCTATCACGATTTCATCAGTTCACGCCCTTATCTCAGCTTCTGGACGTTCGTGGTAATCCGGTATAGACTCTCGTGAAGCTGCGCTGTCTCTGGCCCTCCCCGTGAGACGATGCCAAATAGTTCAAAACATTTAGAGCCAAGGTGGCCTGCAATGCTTGCCTTGCTTGCCGTAGGCGGATTGCGCTTTTCTCTGCCCGAATCCCTGTCAGCGGGCCCTGACTGGATGCTCCTCGCTGTCGTCGCAGTGCTTCTGATTCCCACAACCTGGGCGCGCCAGCGAGGTAGAGATAAGCTCAATAAGTTCTTGGGCTATCTGCTGAGCTCCATCGTGACTATCGACATGATCTGGTCGCTTGGACTGCTGGTCGCGGGGCTACCTGCGCATCGCCAGTCTCCTCAGGAACTGTTGCGTTCCGCAGCTGCCTTATGGGTTACGAACATCCTGGTCTTCGCCTCGTGGTACTGGCGTTTGGACGCCGGTGGCCCGCGCGAACGCGAGTTGCGCGGCGTACACACTGATGGAGCATTCCTTTTCCCGCAGATGACCCTCGATCAGCAATCCAAACGCGAGATGGGAGAGCAATGCTGGAGTCCCGGTTTTGTGGATTACCTCTTTCTCGCCTTCAATACCAGTACCGCATTTTCCCCAACGGACTGTCCCGTATTATCAGCGTGGGCCAAAGTGCTCATGATGATTCAATCGCTAATTTCCCTGACCACGGTGGCTCTGCTGGCCGCTCGCGCAGTAAATATTCTTTAGCCGCCCGGCGGATGAGATAACGGCGGTGCCCCATCCTTCTCCGCGTACTTTGCGGAGAGGGTCGACGCGAGATTCCCTATTTAAACCGCGACTGCAGCTTGGGCCGGTTTCTCCTTGATTTGCCCAAGCACTTCCGATAAGATAGAGACGTGCAGGTTATCTCAGAGATAATCGTTGAATCTTTGACAACTTGATCGAGGTGCGCAGCTCTGGGATGCTGCGAACTCCGGTGTCGTGCCGGATCAATCCCGCGCGCGGTTACGAAGCGAAACCGCAGCCGATCGAAACGCACCGTAACCCCAATGTTTCCAAGATTTTGCCTTTAACTGCCTTAAGAATCATAGATCTAGGGGGCAGGAAAATTTCCGGTCGTTTGTTTTCAATATTTTGGGCGGAATCGAAAGCTTTTTTTGAGGTATTTTCTGCACCAGAATATGTGCAAAGGCGAGTTACTGCCAGATCCCCACCAGACTATTTTTGCGTGGCGACCAGTTGGCCGTTCTCGACTTTGATGTTGCCCACATCATCTGGCAGCTTCAGACGGTCGCGTTGTTCGCTTAGCTTCTGCTGCAAGGCGCTACTGACCATGGACACCGGAATGCTCAGGTCGCCAACTTTGAATTCGGTCGGATCGAAAGTGGCGTAGCCGTCCTTGGAGCCTAGGTGTCCGGCAAGGGTGACGTAAACATCCTTGCCACCGATCTGCGTGACAAATTGGCCGCGCGCAACGTCGCCGTCGAAATTGACTTTGTAGTCTTTGACTTGAGGCTCGCCCTCTCCGATTACCGCATCAGGCGAAGCGGGAACGGAGGTTGGCGCGCCAGTTTGCGACGCTGCGCCGGGAACGGCCATCGCCGCCGATGCGGTGATGTTCCTGGGAAGCGCCGCTGCTGCCTGCGCCAGTGCAGCAGTGATCTCGTCGGAGTTGAAGCGAACCTGCGCCGGGGCTTGGCCAGGTTCTTTGGGCTGATCCAACTGCTCCAGTTTCTTCTCGACCGACTCGACATTCGCAGCCGCAGCAGCCGGCGACTGCGCGGGCGCCACAGGCGCCGGCTTCTTGAGCACGAGGACCAGAGCCGCCACGGACGTGACCAAAGTGGCCACGCTAATGATGCGGTCGAGCTTCCATTTCATTGTCTTTATCTCCCCAGCAGCGCTGGTGCTTATCTTACCGGGAAGATCAGCCAGGGATCACGTGACGGAAGGCGCTGGTCCGGGAGTGACCTTTGACAAGGTGTTTGGCCCTGAAGTTGGCGGCTCGCGGTCTGAAAGGGCTTTAGTTTGAACTTTCGGTGGACTTGACGATCGCGACCGAGGCGGGAGTCCAAAAATAGTGCTGTTTGCACTGCATGCACTCCGCGTCCAGTCGATCATCTTTGGTATTGAATTGGAGTTTTACGTCGCTCTCTTTTTCGTTGGTCACCATGAGATTCAGGTTCTCGCAGAGACTGCAGCGAACGAAAGCGGACTCGCCCGGATTGAGAGTCAAAATGTACATGCGGATGCAGCTTAGTTGATGAGAAATTGGACGCCTTAGTTGCCTATTCGTCAGGCCCTAGCGCGACCTGCAGACGTCGTGGCAGCCATCTATGGAACGAAGCAGCGATGTAAATACTTTAGACCCAGAAAGAGAATAAACGGACTCAGCACCGCAAATCAAATCGGGCCAGACGCTTCGCTCACGGAAGTGGCGATTCAGAGAAGAAAACTACTTCGGTTGCTCTTACGTAGATTGTTCCTGCTTCAGTTGCTCTTTCTTAGGCTGATCTTACTTAGGCTGATCTTATTTAGGTTGATCCATGGTGATGCCCTGGGCTCCGGGCTGCTTCTCGGCCTTGGCCTTCTTGGTGGCCATGGTCTTGTCGACCCATTCATCAGCCGTCTTCAAATCCGCCGCTCGGGCCGCGAGATCGTCGCATTCCACGTCTGCTTTCTCGCGATACATCAGATTCATGTAGGCCATGGCATCGTCATAATCCGGCCGCAACTGCAGTGCCTTATTGAGAGCGTCAATGCCATCCTGAATGTTAGCCCAGTTCTTCTGTTTGAGCTCGTCACAACTTTTCTTTTGATTCTTGTCCTTCGGATTCAATTGCTCATCCGGTTTCATGCCCAGCTTGGCGCGTTCTTCCATGCGTGGCTGATAAGTCTGCGTCCAGTCGATCACGCCCACTGAATAGTAGGGCTCGGGATCGTTGGGATCGATCTCAAGGGCTTTGCGATAGTAGCTCTTGGCGTCCTCAAACTTTTTCATCTGCAGGTAGATGTAGGCGATTCCTTTGACGCTATTGATGCTCTTGGGATCGCGCTCCAGCACCGCCTTGTATTGGTCGATGGCCTGCTGTCCCAAACGGTTGTTATCTTCGGCGTCGACTCCCGGAATGTACTGCTGGGCGTACGCGGTCGCGAGGTAAAGACGGGCATTCAGCAGACTGGGATCGAGTGTGACGGCCTGCTGGAAATGATCGATGGCTTCCTCATAACGGGCATTCTTGTAGGACGCGACGCCCTTGTTGAGTTGGTCACGCGCTCTCAGCTTGTCGCAACCCGCCGCAGACAATAAGAGTAACCCGACCGCCATGAGTGCCAGCAACCGCACACTTTTTTTCATTGCTTTATAAGTCTCCCTCGCCAGGATTCGCTGGGATCTGATCGAAAATATGACGCACAAACCAGCGCGCAACCGCATCCGGCGCGGCCGGGTTCAGATCACATCGGTAACGCACCTGAAATTCTGTAAATGAAAACTCTGCCCGCGTGTCTAGCCGCCAGCTTCAATCTTGGCGGTGATCAGACCAACCTTGTCTACGCCTGCCGCGTGCGCAATGTCAATGACATTAGCAACATCGGCAAACGGAACATTGTCGTCGCCCTTGACGAACATCACCTTCTCGGCGCGGGTCTTGAAAATATCGGTCAGACGTCCCTGCAGGCCGTCCCAGGTTGTGTCCTCATTGTTGATCTTTACCCCGGGCTCCTGGCCCGATCCGCGATCAATCAACTGCACCACGATAGTGCGATCCGGTGTGTTGTTCTTGGGCGCGTTGGGCGGTGGTGGCTGGGGCACCAGAGCGTCCAACCCCTTCGGGGTCAAAGGTGTAATCACCATGAAGATGATCAGTAAAACCAGCAGTACGTCAATGAGCGGCGTTACGTTGATAACGGCGCTTTGGCCGCCGCCGCCTCCAGCTGTCATTCCCATATCAATCTCCTCTTATTGTCCGCCGGTTCCCGGCGTTCCTGGCGGTGGCGGAGTCGTACCTTGTTTTTTCTGATCGGTCAGCAGGCCCAACTGGTCCACGCCCGCGGCGCGAACGTTATCCACGACTGAGACTACGGCGCCAAACTTGGCCCGGGCATCGGCGCGGACGAAAACCCGCTTGTCGATGCGATTGGCCAAACGATCTTTGACCTTCTGGGTCAGCTGATCGGGCGGAGTTTTGTCGTTGCCGAAGAACACCTGGCCATCACGCATGACGGCCACGATCAGGGCGTCTTCCTTGTCGGCATCCGGCATCTGAGTCGGGTTGTTGACTTTGGCCAAGTCCACGCTCACGCCTTTCTGCAACATAGGCGTGATCACCATGAAGATGATCAGCAACACCAGCATCACGTCAACCATAGGGGTGACGTTGATGTCGGAGTTGACCTTGGCTCCTTCGTTCCTTTTGTTCAGTGACATAAGTCTGATCTCCTGCGTGCTCGCGTCCGTACCGCCCTCGCATTCGATTGGTTCTCGGCCCCAGGGAGGTCAAGACTCGGCGCCGGAGCAGTGCTCCGGCGCCGGTCAGCAACTCATGGTCGAAAACCAATCCTGCTTGAAAGCTAGGACCGGCGAACTCCCCGCTTCTTGAGGAAGTAATCGATCAATTCGCTCGAGGAGTTATCCATCTCCACGTCGAACGCTTCCACGCGGCCAGTCAGGTAATTGAACATCATGACGGCCGGGATGGCGACGAACAGTCCGACGGCGGTGGTCACAAGAGCTTCCGCGATACCGCCTGCGACAGCTCCAAGACCGGTCGCCTTCTGTTCGGAAATACCTTTGAAGGCGTTCAGGATGCCCATCACCGTGCCGAACAGGCCGACGAAGGGTGCGGTCGAGCCAATCGTAGCCAAACCGCCCAAGCCACGCTTAAGCTCGGCATGGACGATGGCTTCGGTGCGCTCCAATGCGCGTTTCGAGGCCTCGATGGTCTCGCCCGGAATCTCACCACTTTCCTGGTGAGCCCGGAATTCCATCAAGCCGGCGGTAACGACTTTCGCCAGATGGCTCTTCTTGTTGCGCTCGGCAACTTTGATGGCCTCATCAATCTTCCCGTCACGCAGAGCGCCAGCCACCGCGGGAGCAAATGCCCGCGATTGCTTGCGTGCCGCGCTGAAGGCCATGGCGCGGTCAATCATTACGCCGATGGACCAGCCAGACATGATGAATAGAATGATGACCACGGTTCTCGCAATGAATCCCATCTGTTTCCATAGCGAGATCGGGTCCCAGGCCACGGGTTGGTCCTGGAACATCCAGACCGCCATGGTGGACATATGACTTAGGGTATGGGTTGCTACATTGGCGACGAACATGAGTTGCTTTTTCCTCCTCAGAAATCTGGTAATCGCTTTGCCGCTTGCCGATCTGTAGTGCGAAAACTGCCGGATCCGTAGGCCGAGGCTACAGGCTTGAATTCCGCGGACCGCCCCGCTCCCGAGCTAGCGTCAAGAAAGGATTGGGGGAAAACAACCTTCTCAAACTTCTCTTTTACATCTACATCCGCTTAGAGGAACTCCTCTGCCTCAGGCCTACCCTCCGGACAGAGTGAAGTTCACGGTAATCTGGGTTTCCACTTCCACCGGTTCACCGTTCAAAATGTAAGGCTTGTACTTCCACTGCTTCACCGCTTCGATGGCTGCCGGTGCCAGCATAGGGTGGCCACTGATCAAATGCAGGTTCTCGATGGATCCGTCCTTGCTGATTTCGGCTTGCAGCAGCACACTTCCTTGGATGCGTGCTTGCCGTGCCAGAGGTGGATAGTTCGGCTGTATTTTGCGGATCAGCAGTCCCTGGGTCACGCCTTGGGACACACGCACGCGCTGTGGCGTGGCAACCTTGGGCACGGCAACCGGCGTGGAACTGATAATGCCGCCGATGACACCACCCATTTGCCCACCGGGAATACCCCCTGGGACGCCGCCAACGACACCGGCTGACATGACCGGCGGTGGCGCTTCATCTTCCTTGATCATTTGGACTTTCTCAGGAATCTTGGTGGGCGTCCGCAGTTGGTTGTTAATGATATTGGTCTGCACCTGCTTCACGATCTTGATCGGAGCCGCAGCGGGCGGTGGCGGAGGTGGCGGAGGTGGCGGTGCTACCAGAAATGTCATCAGCTGCGTCTTGGGCAGCGCTTCGGTGAACAGCAAGGGGATTAGCACCAATACTCCGACCAGAACGGCTTCCAGGGCAAAGGAAAAGAAGGTCCATATGCCTCTCTTCGTCTTAAGCCTTCCACCGGACTCTATCAGGCTGTCTTCAAACATAAGGTTTCTCCTACATCAGGCCCTAACTACCCTTTAGACACCGACTGCGCCCACTTTGCTCCCGGCATTCAACTATTGCGACGGTCGAACTGAAAACCGGACGATACTACCTCAAATCCCGGCCAATCACAAACTTATGGTTGTAAAAAATGCCACGCCGCGGACTACGCCTTAGCCTTTATCTTTTCCCGGCGGTTTGCTTCCTTGCCGACTGGAACCATGGCAGCAGGCTTTCCGCGGCCCGACCGCCAATCCTGATAGGCCACGAGAATCGGCGCCGCAATCGCAATCGACGAATAAGTCCCGATCAAGATACCGATAACCAAGGCAAAAGAGAAGCCCTTCAGTACCTCGCCGCCGAAGAGATACAGAGCCAGGACTGTCAGGAATGTTAAACCTGCTGTCAAGATGGTCCGACTCAGGGTTTGGTTGATGCTGCGATTGACGATGTCCGAGAGTTTCTCCCGCCGCATGAGTTTCAGGTTTTCGCGGATGCGGTCGAAAACCACGATCGTGTCATTATTGGAATAGCCTATCAGCGTCAGAATGGCGGCGATTACGGTTAATGAGATCTCTTTGTTCATCAGAGAAAACGCGCCGACCGTGATCAGCGTGTCGTGGAACACGGTAATGACTGCCGCCACGCCGTAAATCCATTCAAAGCGGAAACCCAGATAAACCAACATGCCAGCCAGCGAGTAGACCACCGCGAGTTTGGCCTGGTTTTGCAGTTGATGGCCAACCTGAGGGCCTACAATGCTTACATTTCGCACTCCAAAATCGGACAGATAAAAACCATCCCCAAGTGACGCCACAACCGCGGGATCGGCCGCCGCCTTCAATTCATCGAGTGAACCAAGAACGCCGCTCTTGACCTTGTCGCGATAGTTCACGATGGCCTGAGCTTGCGCAGTGTAGCGTTGCTCGGCATCCGTCCCGGCCCGCAGCGGATCCTTTTCGGCGATGTAGTTCTTCAGAGTCAGAAAACTCGTATTGTTGAGGTCCTGCTTGCCGGCCGGGGCATTCGATTCCAGCGCATTGATGATCGCAAGCTTGCCCTGATCGAGCGCCTGCTCGCTGGTTTCCTGCAAAGACAGATCAATCAGCACTTCGTTGGATTCGGGCTGCCCGAAGCGCTGAATGCGAGCGGAGTGCAATCCCGCGCGATCCATCGCCGTACGAATGGCGTTGTCGTCGGGAGTGTGGGCGAATTTCACCTCAACGAGCGTGCCTCCGCGAAAGTCAATGCCCAGCGGGATGCCATGCCAGAACAGCATGGAAAATACACCAGCCACGCTGAAGACCAGCGAGAAAGCAAGGAAGTACCACTTCTTGCCGAGAAAATCTATGTTTGGATTACGAAAAAATTCCACGCCGCGTAGAACTCCGTTTCTTTGACTCGGACATAAATGTCCGGCCTTATGTGTTTGCCATTATCCGATGCTCAACGCTTCGCCGCGCTGTTTGCGGCTCAGCAACCAATCGAAAATCACGCGGGATACGAACACCGCCGTGAACAAATTCGCGAGCAGACCGAAACTCAGCGTGACCGCGAAACCGCGAACCGGACCAGTGCCAAAGATAAACAAAATCACCGCTGAAACAATGGTGGTGACGTGCGTATCAACGATTGTGATCCAGGCATGGCCGAATCCCTGCTCCACCGCCGAAGGCGGCGTCTTCCCGTTGCGCAACTCTTCGCGAATGCGCTCAAAGATCAGTACGTTCGAGTCTACGCCCATACCGACAGTCAAGATGACTCCCGCGATTCCCGGCAAGGTAAGGGTTGCGCTGCTGTAGCCAAGGAAGCCGAGGAGAATGATCAAATTCAAGATCAGGGCGATGTCCGCGTTGATTCCCGCCGCGTGATAATAGACCAGCATGAAGATCAACACGGCTAACATGCCGATCACCGCAGCGGTCACGCCAGCGCGAATGGAATCGCTACCCAGCGATGGGCCTACAGTGCGCTCCTCGAGATACTTGATTCCCGCAGGCAAGGCACCCGAGCGCAGAATCATGGCCAAGTCCTTGGCTTGCTGCTCGGTGAAGCGCCCGTTGATTACACCTTGATCGTGGATCTGATCTTTGATGACGGCGACTTCCTGAACTTTGTTGTCCAGCACGACGGCGAGATTATCGCCGACGTGAGCGCCGGTAAAGCTGGCGAAGCGGCGGCCACCCTCGCCGGTCAGAGTGAAGCTCACCGAAGGTTGTCCGTTCTCGTCGCGGGATTGGTCGGCGGCGCGCAAGTCGCGGCCCGTAACTGCGGACGCGCGCGAAATCAGATACCAAGCTTGTCCGCCTTCGCTATCGCTGGGACCCACGCTGCGGCCCGGCAGTAACATCTGATCCGGCGGCAAGACTCCGCCTTTATCCTGCAACGCCTGCTGCTCGCTGGGGTAAGGCCCGCCAAAAGATTGCCGAATCTCCAGCATGGCGGTGGACTGCATGATTTCCTTCACACGTGCGGGATCGTCCACGCCAGGCAGTTGCACCAGAATCTGATACTGCCCCAGTCCGTGCTCTTCGATGATGGGTTCGCTCACACCGAGTTGGTCGATGCGGTTTCGGATGGTCTCAATCGCCTGGGTCACGGCGCGGTTTTTCAGGTCGGACAGGGCCTGCGGCTTCATGGAAACGGTCCAGGTGTTGTCCGCGCCCGAGGCCAGATCGTATTCGGGGAGACGATCTTGCACGATGGAGAGCAAGTCGGATCTGGATTCCGGCGGCACGCCTTTCAGCACAACCTTGTCAGGATTGTTGACTGGGTCGGGCTTGCTGATCTCGGTGTAGTTGATCTTGCGCGCGCGCAAATCGGCCTTGAGCCGCTCGACCGCGTTATCCGAATCAACATTGACCGCGTCGTTCACCTGCACCTGAAGAATCAGGTGAGTCCCGCCCTTAAGGTCGAGTCCCAAATGAATACGGTTTTGCAATGCTGCCAGCAGCCCGCTGCCTGACCATTTTTCCGGTATGCCGAAGATGCCGAACAGGAAAAACAGCAACGTGGCCACAATAACGATAAGTTTCCAGCCCAGATTCTTATTCATGAAAAAATCCCAATGTAGACGCGGGCGTTCTCGCCCGTGCACTGCCCAAAGTGAAAATTGAAAATTCCAGAGTTCATTTCGCCGCCTCTTCGGCGGTTGTCACGGAGGCCACCGAGCCCCGGCTCACTTCGATCCGCAAATTGTCGGGAGGAACCCGCAGATGGATGTAGTCATCCTTCAGCGCAACAATGGTACCGTGCAGGCCCCCGGTGGTTACAACCTTATCTCCCGTTTTCAAATCGTTCAGCATGGCCTGCCACTTCTTTTGTTTCCGCTGTTGCGGCATGATCAGCAGGAAATAGAAAATGGCGAAGATGAAGATGAGCGGGGCAAACCCCAGCCATCCTGCCGAACCGCCGCCCAGCTGTATTGCCAATAAGTGCTGAACCATATTATGAGGGACTACAAACCCACTTCCGCTAAGTAATTCGAGCTACGCCCGCTGGCGCACTCGCCCTTTACAATTTTACCGCTGGAGTTCTCACGCTATGAGGCCGGAGATTCCTTCAGCTTCGGACACGAACCGGGGATGCCGAGCTATGGTTTCGGTTGAGACTGGACACACGGCGAACCAGTCTCTTTCCCAAGTGAAATAGAATGACGCACCGCCCGCATAGTGTCAAGGTAGAAGCTCAGATTGTGGACGGTATTTAAGACCTGGGCCAGAACCTCGTTCGATGCATAAAGATGCCGCAGATACGCTCGGGAGTAGCGCTGGCACACTCGGCACCCACAATTCGGGTCGAGCGGAGCCTCGTCACCCGCATACCGAGCCTGTTTGATAGAGATTTTCCCCTCTGAGGTAAACAGCAGTCCGTGCCGCGCAGCGCGCGTGGGCAGCACGCAATCCATCATATCGATACCGAGATTGGAGTATTCGACGATTTCCTCCGGCGTGCCCACTCCCATGAGGTAGCGGGGTTTGTCGGCAGGCAGATGTTCCAGCGTGAACTCGACGACTTCGCGGGTCAGCGCTCTCGGTTCACCCACGCTCAACCCACCGATCGCGTAACCGGGAAAGCCAATTTCGATAGTGCGCTCGGCCGATTCTTTGCGCAGAGCCCGATCCATACCACCTTGAACGATGCCAAACAAAGCTTGCGTGGCTTCTGCTTGCGTGGGGGCGGCTGTCCCCATGTGATTTCTCCACGGGACTTCATCTTTATGTTCTTCGAAATGCTTCTTGCTGCGCTCGGCCCAGCGCAGCGTCAGTTCCATCGATGCCCGCATCCGCTCGCGATCGGCCGGATACTCGGTGCATTCGTCAAATGCCATGATGATATCCGCGCCCAAGCCGATCTGCGCGTCCATCGCGCTTTCCGGGCTGAAGAAATGCGAAGATCCATCGAGATGCGAGCGGAACGTCACACCTTCCTCGGTGACTTTGCGTAGATCGGTAAGACTGAAAACCTGGAAGCCGCCCGAGTCAGTGAGAATCGCCCGCGGCCATGACATGAAGCGATGCAGTCCACCTAACTTCCGGACTTGCTCGACTCCTGGCCTCAAGTAAAGGTGATAAGTGTTTCCCAGAAGAATCTGAACCCCGAGCTCCTCGAGAATGTCCTGCGGAACACCCTTGACCGATGCCAGCGTACCGACGGGCATGAAGACCGGGGTTTCGACTTCGCCGTGAGGCGTTATCAGGCGGCCAGCGCGGGCGGGACCGCAAGTTGCTGAGATCTGGAATTGGATGGACACTGCGGAGATTGTAGCAATGTGCGCGGAGTCGGCATTCAACTGGGAACCGAGAACTCATAACTGAGAGCTGGCCTCTTGACTCCCGAGCTTCACAATTTCCGATTCCAATTTCCCTTTGGTTAGAAGCAGACGTCCGACGCTCACCGGCAGATTGAACCGTCTCGGCCCTGCGCTGCCCGGATTGAAGTAGAGCACGCCGTTCCTCATTTCCTGCTTAGGAACGTGGCTATGGCCGTAGATGACCGCCGCGAACTTCGCGGCTTCCGGCTTCAAGTCGAGTTCCTGAAGACTGTGCAACACGTAAATGGATACTTCGCCGATCTCAAGCACATTCGTCGTCGGAATTTTCTGCGCCCACGCGCCGTCATCAACATTGCCGCGCACGGCAGTCAACCGCGCGATCGCAGCCAGCTTGTCGAGGATTAGAGGATCGCCAATGTCGCCAGCATGAATGAGGTAGTCGGAACCTTGCAGGGCGGCGAGAGCCTCTGGACGAAGCAGGCCATGCGTATCCGAGATAACGCCGATGACCACAGACCGATTCTAGCGGACGACGGGCGAGGACGCCCGTCGCTCCATTTATTCTTGCGGCCTCACCCGTTAGCTAGCTCCTTGGCTCTCTGCGCAGCTTTTACCACGGCTTTGATGAGCGTGACCCGCAGTTTTCCTTCTTCAAGTTCCAGAATGCCGTCGATGGTGCACCCGGCGGGAGTGGTTACGGTGTCCTTGAGTTGCGCCGGATGCTCGCCAGTTTCGAGCACCACGGTGGCTGAGCCCAGAACCGTCTGCGCAGCCAGCAGCGTTGCCACATCGCGTGGCAAACCAACTTTCACGCCCGCTTCGGCGAGAGATTCCAAAATAATGTAAATGAACGCTGGCCCGCTCGCGGACAATCCAGTGACAGCGTCCATCAATTTCTCCTCAACCACGACAGTCCTGCCCACCACTCCGAATAGTGCGCTCGCGATCTCCAGGTGTTGCGCTGTGGCGAACTTTCCTTTGCACAAACCAGTCATGCCGCAACCGACCACGCAAGGCGTATTGGGCATAGCCCGCACTACCGGCGCAGCTCGCTTTAACACGCGCTCAATGCGGCTGGTCGGGACAGAGGCAGCGACTGAGATAATGAGCTGGTTTTTTGTAACGCTGGGCCGGATCTGTGCGATGAGTTGGTCGACGATCTGAGGCTTTACGCACACCAAGATGATGTCTGCATTGCGTGCTGCCGCGCGATTATCGGTGCTCACGGGAATCCCCAGCTTCTTGCTTAGCGTGCGCGCTTTCTCTTCGTGCTGGACAGTGGCGACCGTCGTCTTGCTCGAAAACAACTGTTTTTCCAGAAGCGCCTTAAGCAGGATTCCGCCCATCTTTCCCGCACCTAAAACCGCTACGCGTTTCCTCGAAAAGTCAGATGGCATGAAATAAATCTCAGCGGAACGAACTCGCTCTGATCGTATATAAATCTATCTTCTTGTCATTCCGAGAAGCGAAGCGACGAGGAATCTGGATTTCTGTTACCCCGGCAACAACCCAGGTCCCTCGCTTTGCTCGGGATGACAACACTAGATTGTCGGAGATTTTTCGGCGATCAGCTTCTTGATCTTCTCGACGAACTCTACGGCTGGCATGTCTTCAGTCTTCTCTTTGCCACGAGTCCGGACATTGACTTTGCCGGCCTCGGACTCTTTGTCGCCGACAACCAGCAAGAACGGGACCTTCTGCATCGCGTGCTCGCGGATTTTGGCGTTCATCTTTTCGTTGCGGGCATCGACTCCGACGCGTACCCCGATGGCCTTGAGCTGATCGGCGACTTTGTTTGCGTAATCGACATGGCGCTCCGCGATCGGAATCATCACGGCTTGAACTGGAGACAGCCACACCGGGAACGCGCCCGCGTAGTGCTCGATCAGCACGCCGAAAAAGCGCTCGATCGATCCAAACAGCGCGCGATGCACCATCACCGGCTGTTTGCGGGTGCCATCTTCAGCGACATATTCCAAGTTAAAGCGCTGCGGCAGATTGAAGTCGACCTGGACGGTCGAAAGCTGCCAAAGGCGTCCGATCGCATCCACCAGCTTGATGTCGATCTTCGGCCCATAAAACGCTCCTTCGCCGGGGATCACCTTGTATTCGATCTTCCGCTGCTTGAGCGCATTTTCAAGCGAGCGGTTGGCCATGTTCCACTGATCTTCCGATCCCAGAAAATTCTTGCGGTCATTCGGATCCCAGGTGGAGAGCTCGGTCTGGTACTGGTTGAAGCCGAAGACTTTCAGCACCTCGAGCGCAAAATCCAGGCAGCCGCCAATTTCACTTTCGATCTGCTCAGGAGTGCAGAAAATGTGGGAGTCATCCTGAGTGAAGCCGCGTACCCGCAACAAGCCGTGCATCACGCCCGAACGCTCGTAACGATAGACCGTCCCCAACTCACCCAGGCGGACGGGAAGGTCGCGATACGACTTCAGCGAGTCTGCATAAATCAGAATGTGGCCGGGACAGTTCATGGGCTTCAGACGATATTCCGCATCGTCGAGTTCCATGGAGTCGAACATGTTCTGCGAATAGTAGCCTTCGTGGCCGGAGACGTGAAACAGTTGGCGGCGCACCACGTGCGGGGTGTAGACGAGCGAATAGCCGCGCTTGATGTACTCGGCGCGCATCCAGTCTTCCATCTCTTTGCGAATGATTCCACCCTTGGGATGCCAGAAAATCAGCCCCGGCCCGGCGAGCTCCTGGATGGAAAACAGATCCAGCTGTTGTCCCAGCACGCGATGGTCGCGTTTCTTGGCTTCTTCCTGTTTATTGAGAAAGTCATCGAGGTCTTTCTTCGAGAAAAATGAAGTCCCGTAAATGCGTTGCAGCTGCGGATTTTTCTCATCGCCAAGCCAGTACGCGCCGGCAATGCTCAGCAGCTTAAAAGCCTTGATTTTGCCGGTCGAAGGCAAGTGAGGTCCGCGGCAAAAGTCGGTGAACTTGCCGGTGCGGTAGATGGAAATCTTTTCATCGGGCTTGGTGAATTGCTCGATGAAATGGCACTTCATGAAATCGCCTTCTTTTTTGAATTCCTGCAGTCCCTGTTCGCGCGGCAGAAACTCGCGCGCGTAGGGGATATTCTGCTGCACCAGCTCCTGCATCTTCTTCTCGATCTTTTCCAAATCCTCCGGAGTGAACGGAGTCGGGCGATAGAAGTCGTAGAAAAATCCGGACTCGGTGGCTGGGCCGTGACCGAGCTTGGTCTCGGGGAAAAGCTCCAGAACGGCCGCCGCCAGCAGATGCGCGGAAGAATGGCGATACACTTCGAGCGCCTCCGGATCACGGTCGGTCAGAATACGCAGATCGGTATCTTTCTCCAGCGGACGGGCAAGGTCGATGAGATCGCCGTTGGTCTTGGCAGCAAGGGCCGCATCGGCCAGTCGCTGGCCGATGGACTTGGCGACATCAAGGGCGGTGCTGCCCTTAGGTAAGTCTTTGACGCTCCCATCGGGGAGTTTTATATGAATGCTGTCTGCCATAGCCTTTAAGTATAAAACACGCAAGGCCGACGGCCGGGCCCGCGCGAAAGCTTGACCGTTCCTGCGATTCAAATCTAAGCTGGCACCTCACCAATTGCTGGTTTTTTCGTCTATCAGCTTTGGTCCTCAGCATTCGTACGAAATTGGAAGGGATTACGATGAATCAGAAGAGAGCCCTATTGGCATCATTCGCCGTTGTATTTCTTATGTGCGCCCCAGGGGCGCTTGCCGCACAGACGCCTGCCCCTGGCGCTTCCAGCATGTTAGCTGGAACACCGGAATCGTTCATGGGGTCCTGCCACAGTGATCTGGATTTGACGAAGAAGCAAGTCGCCGACATCAAGGCCACCAAGGCGCCGCGCGATGCTGAGGCAACCCTGCAGGCATTCGACACTGCCGTCCTGATTGCGAGTGATGCCGCCGCCCGTTCGGGCCTTGCCGAGCAGGTGCATCCAGCCAAACCGTTTCGCGACGCCGCCCAGGTCTGTGAGCAGGAAGCCAGTCAACTGCTGACGGATATTTCGCTTGATAAAGATCTGTACAACGTCCTCGCTCCGCTGGATGGTTCGAAGTTGGACAGCGCGGGCGGTTATTTTCTGCGGACATCCCTGCGCGATTACCACCGTTCCGGCGTCGATCGCGATGATGCCACGCGCGCGAAGATCCGGCAGCTTCAGGATGAACTGGTAAAAATTGGTCAGGAATTTGAACAGAACATTCCCGCAGATGTGCGGACGTTGCAGCTGGACGCATCACAGTTGGATGGGCTACCGGAAGATTACAAATTGGCGCACAAGCCAGACGCATCGGGCAAAGTAACGCTCAAGACCGACAACACTGACTACCTGCCTTTCCGCGAGTATGCCACGAATGATGCGGCCCAAAAGGAGTTCTACGAACTCTACACTCACCGCGCCTATCCGAAAAACATCGAAGTTCTTTCGCGTTTGATGCAGAAGCGATATGAACTGGCGACGACGCTCGGCTATTCCGACTGGGCGGCCTACGTGACCGAAGACAAGATGGTTGCGACGAAGCAGAACGCGGCTGATTTCATCGAAAAAATCACGGCAGCGTCGCAGGCTGGGGCGCAGCGAGACTACGACCAGTTGCTGGCTTACAGAAAACGCCAGGATCCGGCGGCCACTACCGTCGACATATGGAATTACCACCATTTTTTGCACGAAGCGACGATTGAGAAATATGGATACGATTCGCAGGCCATGCGTCCGTACTTCGAGTACACGCGCGTTCTACAGGGAATTCTCGACCTCACCAGCCACATGTATGGCATCACTTACAAACGCGTGACCACAGCCGAGGTTTGGCATCCGGATGTGACGGTTTACGACGTGTTCGATGGCAACAAGCTGCTCGGCCGGATTTATTTCGACATGTTCCCGCGCGAAAACAAATACAAGCACTATGCCACCTTCAGCCTCGCCACCGGGAAAGAAGGATTTCGGTACCCGGAGTACGTGCTGGTTTGTAACTTTCCCCAAGCCACCAACGGTCCCGGCCTAATGGAACGGGACGACGTGATTACTTTCTTTCACGAATACGGCCACCTGCTGCATGGAATCTTTCGAGGAAGCTCGAAGTGGCCGACCGGCGATTTGGAAAACGACTTCATCGAAGCTCCCTCGCAGATGTTCGAGGAATGGCCAAAAGACCCTGCCATCCTGCAAACTTTTGCCCGCCATTACAAGACCAACGAACCCATTCCTGCCGATCTAGCCAAAAAAGCCAAAGCCGCGGACGACTTTGGCCGTGCCCTGGGCGTACATATGCAAATGTTCTACGCCGCGGTGAGTCTCAATTTCTATAACCGCAACCCGCAGGGAGTGGACACAACCCAGCTCGTGGCCCAACTGCAGGAGCGATACACGCCATTCAAGTACGTTGCGGATACGCACATGCAAACCGCATTCGATCATCTCAACGGCTACTCCGCGGTTTATTACACTTATATGTGGTCGCTGGTGATCGCAAAAGATATGTTCACGGAGTTTAAGGCGGATGGCCTGACCAATCCTGTTGTCGCGCGAAAATATCGCGATACGGTTTTGGAAGAGAGCGGGACCAAGCCAGCTGCGGGATTGGTAAGCGATTTTCTCGGCAGGCCTTACTCGTTTAAAGCCTACGAAGAGTGGTTGAACGGGAATTAGTCGCACCTGCCTTTCAGGGTCATTCGAGCCGTGTAGGGGATTGATTCGTTCGCTACACTAGGTGCGATGTCTGCGATAGCTGAAGTCGCTGTGGCCAAGCGCGTCCGCCTGGAGTCGGTCGACCTCGTTCGTGGCCTCATCATGATCGTTATGGCGCTCGACCATGTGCGGGATTTCTTCGGCGTTCCTGGCGTGAGTCCCACGGACCTGGATCAGACGACGGTCGCACTCTTCTGCACCCGCTGGATCACCCATATCTGCGCTCCCGTTTTCTTTCTGCTGACCGGCACGGGCGCGTATCTCTCGCTGCGCAGAAAATCCAAAACCGAGTTGTCGCGATTTCTGTTCACTCGCGGTCTCTGGCTGATCTTTTTGGAAGTAGTCGTGACCCGCTGCTTGGGCTGGCAGTTTAACTTCGACTACCACGTTACTATGCTCATCGTCTTATGGGCGCTGGGTTGGGCGATGATCGTACTTTCGGCGTTGGTCTATTTACCTGCGTCGGTGGTGGCGGCGTTCGGCGTGGCTATAGTCGCGAGTCACAATCTGCTTGATTCGGTGCAGTCTTCCGGGCCGCTATGGTCTATTCTTCACCGGCCGAATTTCATCATGAATCATCCGGAGCATTCCATCTTTGTGGGGTATCCGCTGATTCCCTGGATTGGAGTCACAGCCGCAGGTTATGGCCTCGGACAGATTTATCGTTGGCCATCGGATCAGCGAAAGGCTTTTCTGGTGCGATTGGGTGTTGGTTTGAGCGCAGCATTTTTCGTACTTCGAGGAATTAATATCTATGGCGATCCGGTTCGCTGGACCACGCAGAAGTCCGCGGCCTTCACCGTTCTCTCATTTCTGAATACTACGAAATATCCGCCATCGCTGCTGTTCCTTCTGATGACGCTTGGCCCCGCAATGCTTTTTCTGTGGGCTGTCGACGGTACGACGCCGCGATGGATGCGACCCGCGCTCGTCTTCGGCAAGGTGCCGATGTTCTATTATCTGCTGCACATCCCGCTCATCCATCTGCTCGCGATCATCGTATGTTATGCGCGTTATGGACAGGTCCACTGGATGTTCGAGTCCCCGACCGTCGGGCAGTTTCCGATTACTCCGCCGCCGGGATGGGGATTCTCTCTGCCAATTGTCTATCTGCTCTGGGCTTTTGTGGTTGTCGCGCTCCATCCGCTCTGCCGTTGGTTCGCAGCCTTGAAGCAGCGACGCAGAGACGCATGGCTCAGTTACTTCTGAACAAAGGTGCTCGGAGGATTAAGAACACGTAGGGCGAACGCCCTCGTCCTAGTGGTGCGCAGCGACGCCGCGTCTCGACGACGGCACTGGAGAGCTTTGCTAGCCTGCCCGGAATGGGGCCTGGGCAACGTGATCACCTGCGTTGTACAGTATTCATTGGTGTCCGCGAACCGCCCAAGCCCGGGCGGGCAGTTCGATTGCACCTTGTGAATCGGTAATCAGCGATGCACGCAGCAGCTCGCGAATCGCGCTTCGAGTCACTTCATCGCGTATAGCAAGATAGTTGGGAGCGGAACCCTGCCCCGTAAGGAGCGGTTGCCAGTAGTCATCGAAATTCTCAAACCTTGTCGTGATGTCGAGAGCGCACACCATCACTTGCTCGAGGCCGGCGCGCACAAGGAGTTTCTGCAACGCCTTGGGGTCGCAGATAGGAAAACGTTGGGCCTGATCGTATATCAGCGCTTCGCTGTCCACGGTCGCAGCAGCATCCCAGAACTCGCGGAGAAACCGCGCTCCGTCCGCGTAGTCCCAGACGTAAGCTGCGATGACGCCCCCGGGAACCGTAACCCGGCGCATCTCGTCAAGCGCACGTTCTGGCTCCAGAATGTAATTCAAACCCAAACCGCAAACCGCTATGTCGAAGCTGGCCTCGGCGAATGAAAGCGCCATGGCATCCCCAGTCTCGAAAGTGACGGTGGGATAAGCGCGACGCGTCCGGGCAAATTCAATCTGGTAAGGAGATGCGTCTACACCCGCTACTCGAGCGGGTGCGTAGAGGTTAACGATGGCTTCCGTGAGTACGCCGCTGCCGCAGCAAACGTCGAGCCAGCGCAACTTCGAGGGCAAATTCAGCCAGTTCAGGAATTCATCCGCCAGTAGGCGGCTCCAGCGTCCCATCCACAGGTCGTAGGCCGCGCCAGAAGTCCATTTGTCCATAGTCACGCAAAAAGCGGGCAGGGGTGTCCGGTCCTACGCGGGTTTGGTTAATCCCGGATCATCGCCTGTGTAGTACAGATTTTCCATCGCCAGATGAACCTTCTCCGACAGCGCTTCCATTTCGCGCAACGAGTATCCCGCAGTCGAGATGGGCTCGCCTACGCGCATCTCCAGCGGACGCGATTTGATGTGATAGGTGTTCATGGGCAGCAGTTCGTAGGTTCCAACCAATGCGATAGGAACAATATCCACCTGCGCCTTGATCGCCAGATAGAATGCTCCCGGCATGAACGGTTTGATCTCGCCATCCGGCGTGCGGCCGCCTTCGGGAAAAATCACCAGCGGCATGCCCGCCTGCAGGCTTTTCACCGCCGACCGAATGTGGGCAATCGATCGGGTCGGTTTCTGCTGATCGATGCAGACTTGACCTGACCGTCGCAGATGCCATCCGACGATTGGGTACGAGAGCAATTCCTTCTTGAACAGAATCCGGAATTCGAACGGCAAATTAACATAAAGGACTGGGATGTCCAGCGCAGAGGCGTGCGTGACGGCGTAGACATGCGCCTTAGAAGTGTCAATCTTTTCGAGGCCGGTGACTTTCACTGGGGAAAGAATCGTCTTCATGATCAGCCACGACCAGAAGCGCGCAAAACCGTGCAGGATGCGACTCTTCTCGCCAAAGAGAGAGACCGGAATGGAAACAATGCCGAGGACAACTGTGTACAGCCAAATCAAGAGATCAAAGATGACGTACGAGCGGAGAGTGCTAAGCAGGCCATATTTTCTGAGTGGGGCGGTAGAGGTCGCGTCTTTCCGGGCGAGTTCAGCCGTCCGCTCTGGAGAAATCCGCGCAGGTAGAGGCGATTCGCTCTGCGCCTGCTCCCCGACTGATGTATGCACGTCCTGCATCGGAACCGCTAGACCTTTACTCCCAAGACTCGCATTGCTTCTCCTACAATGTATATCGAACCCGTTATAACTACTACGCCCCGCGGACCAGCGAGAGAACTGGCTCGATCGAGCGCGGAGGCGACATCGGTAGCATCTTCGATGTCGGTTGCAGTGCGCGAGGCTGCCTCTCGAATCTCATCCGGCGTGGCAGATCGCGGATTATCGGCCTTTGTCGCAATGACGTGCGCTGCGAGCGGGAACAGGATCTCCGCGATTTCGCTGATCGCCTTGTCCCGCATCGCGCCAAAAACGAATGTAAGCGGGCGGTCTTCGTAGCAGGCGGAAAGAGCGGAGCGCAACGCCCACGCGCCAGCCGGATTGTGCGCCACGTCGAAGATATATTCCGGCGCAGTGCCTTCGGGAGGGATGACTTGAAAACGCCCTGGCCAACGTGTTTCGCGAATGCCGCGCTCGATCGCTTCCGGCGTAATTGCGAATCCCTGATGACTCAGTACTTCAGCGGTTGCAATCGCCAACGCGATGTTTCGCAGTTGGTGCCGACCCACAAGCGGGGTTTCCACCAGAATTTGTTTCCCCATGACTTGCAGCGGATAGCGTGAAACAGGGCTTCCTTTCGTAAGGCTCTTCTCAGCGCCCTCTGCGCATTCCTCCGCGGGCTCTGCGATCAAAGGCTTTTCACTTCTGCGCACGCAATATTCATCGCTTCCTGGCGAAACTGGCGGCACATACGGGACGGCGCTCACGCCCTGCGCTCCCAATTCCAGAATCGTATTTCCGATTACGTCATTGGCCTGTGGCTGTTGTGGCAGCGTCACGACGACTCCGCCGGGACGGATGATTCCCGCTTTCTCGTGCGCGATCTCGGCCACGGTGTTGCCTAGAAACTTCTGGTGGTCGAGCGAAATATCCGTGATTACGCTCACTCTCGGCTCGATCACGTTGGTCGCGTCCAAGCGTCCGCCCATGCCTACTTCCAACACCGCAATTTCCACTTTGTTTTGCGCGAAGTATTCGAATGCGATTGCAGTTAGCATCTCGAAGAAACTGGGATGCCATGGCAACTCGCCGTCTTCGACCAGGTGTTCCGCCGTACGATCCACCACATCGTGCAGCAAAGCGAAATCGTGGTCGCTAATCTCTGCGCCGTTGATGCGGATTCGCTCATTGATCCGCACGAGATGTGGCGACGTGTAAAGGCCCGTGGGCAGACCGGAGACTCGCAGGATCGAGGCCAGTGTAGCCGCCGTCGAACCTTTGCCGTTTGTTCCTGCAACCAGGACTCCGGGAAATCGTCGTTCGGGATGATTGAGCGCTGCCAGCAGCACGCGCATATGTGCCAAGTCGAACTTGTGCGACGGGGTCTGGCTCAGTTCGTGACCGAGCGCGTACATGCGCGCAACCGCCGTTTCGTAGGACAGGGGCAAGCGATCAGTCTTCAGCTATCAGGTTTCAGATTATCAGTTTGCACGTCGCGAATCGGGGTTCGCCACTATCCAGCACTCAACATAGAAAGATGTGAGCCGAACGGGCAAGAAAGCGGGCTGGTTGAGACTTGGCTGATCGCTCTACGCGGCGGCCATGAATTCCAGTGCCCGCCCAATATACGGCTTCAACTGCTTGCGAGGGACAACCGCGTCGAGCATGCCATGCTCGAGGAGAAACTCACTGCGTTGGAAACCCTGAGGCAGCTTTTGTCGAATGGTCTGCTCGATTACGCGGGGCCCGGCGAATCCGATCAAGGCTCCGGGTTCAGCGATGTTCAGATCACCAAGCATGGCAAACGAAGCGGTCACGCCTCCTGTAGTGGGATCGGTCAGCACTGATACGTATGGAACCCGGGCTTCGTCGAGCCGGGCCAGCGCGGCTGAAATTTTGGCCAATTGCATCAGGCTGATCACGCCTTCCATCATGCGCGCCCCACCCGAAGCCGACACAATGATGATGGGAGCCTTGCTTTCGGTGGCGTGCTCGATCGCCCTCGTAATCATTTCGCCGACCACCGCGCCCATGCTTCCGCCGATGAACGAATATTCCATGGCGCTTACAATCACTGGACGTCCGTTTAATTTGCCCCGCGCGTTGATGACAGCATCTTTCAATCCGGTTTCTGCCTGCGCCTGCTCCAATCGCGATGAATAGGTTTTCAGGTCGGCGAATTTCAGCGGGTCGGTCGAGACCAGGTTGGCATCGAAAACTTCGTACTGATTGTCGTCCAAAAGCTGTGCCAAGCGGGTTCGGGCGTCGATGCGGAAGTGCTTATCGCACTTCGGGCAAACGTTCAGATTGTCTTCGAGATCCTTTTTCCAGATAATTTGCCGGCAATGCTCACACTTTACCCACAGGCCTTCGGTGCGGACTTTCTTTTCGCCCGTGGCATCCAGTTCGCCGGATTGTCGTTTAAACCAAGTCATGGGAATCAGTAATTGGGCAATTTTGCAATTGAGTAATTAAAACGCGGTTTCTTTTTCAATTACTCAATTCCCAAATTTCTCAATGTCAGTACTCGATGCCTCTTTGCGCCATGACGCCCTTCTCGTATGCGTGTTTCACTTGGCGCATTTCGGTGACGGTGTCGGCTAGTTCGACAATTGCCGGGTGTGCATTCCTGCCGGTCAAGATAACATGAACCATCTCCGGTTTGCTTTTCAGGCTCTCGACGACCTTCACCGGATCGAGCATACCGTAGCTGATGGCATAATTGATTTCGTCGAGGATCACCAAATCCCACGCGCCGGACTGGATCGCCTGTTGGCCCTCCGCCCATGCTTCTTCCACCATCCTCACGTCTTCGGGGTCGGGTTTCTCGGTTCCGACTTTCACGAAACCGCGCCCCATTTGCTTCATGACGAACTTATCACCAAAGGCCTGCACGGCATCGAGTTCGCCATAATGCCACGAGCCTTTGAGGAATTGGAGCATGAGCACTTTCATGCCCTGGCCTACCGCCCGGAGAGCCGTTCCCATGGCGGCCGTGGTCTTCCCTTTGCCGGGCCCGGTATTCACAATGATCAGACCGCGACGGATGTCCTGCATACTTGGGATAATTGATTGTACCTGTTCGAGCAGTTGGCTGGGTCTAGCGGCTCCGCGCCTACAATCTCCGAGATTTATTTTGCGCTGCGTGGCGCGGGACAGGCTGTTTACTTTTTCGTTAGCCAGTACCCCTCCCCCCCCTGATCTTTTGGAATCATGAGATTAGGGACTGACTACCACCAAAATCTTTGAGTTAGAAGGACTTATACGTAAAATCTTACGGACAAATGGGTTAGCTGCCTCCACCATTATCTTCAGGCTGATTCTACAGTTACAGGATTAACTGCGGTGGTGCATGAAAGTCAAGGGAAGAATGGCTGAAATCGAAGGGCAATTCCATTTTGGGACGCGGTATAGCTGAAAACCGGCATAGTCACAGAGGCCGCGAAAATTCGCACCCCCCGGCAACGTGCCAGAGGTACTTTGTGCAATCGCGGAATCGCCTTACTCGGCGGGCATCCAGGTCTTGTCAGGGTTGTATTCCGACATGGCCGCCGCCATCTTTGCGGTGTCCGGCCCAAGGTCCTTCTGAAACGCCCTGCCATCCTGGTTGATGATGAAGGTCATGACACCGGAGGTGCCGTACACCGCGGGATAGGCAAGAAACGCGACGCCGCTGGTCAGAACCCCATTCACCCTGTAGTCGCGGGCTCCGCCCCTCGCGGCCGGTCCTTGGCCGGTAAGAAGGCGAAAGATGTAGCCATGGAACGGGGTCGGCTCACCCGCCTTCCGAGCGTAGCCTTCGTCCGACGCGTCTGCAAGCAGCGGCCCGACGGGACTGGGAGGCTCGTTGTCGGTGGTCTTCCAGTAGAGCCCGTCGTGCTTCCCTTCGGTGCTGAAGAGCTTGCTGGCATAGTGCTTCACCTTTTCGTCGTCGTGCGTGGTAGAGGCATACTCGGTCTGGGCATCGATCAGCGTTTCGAGAACTTCAATGGCGCCGTTCTCGTTATTGCCGATGCGGCGGTAGAGGATCTCCTGAATTCCGCTCTCGGTGTCGAAGTACCATGACCCGCCTGTGTTCTTCACCAGCGAGATGGGCATGGGCCAGTTGTCGGCGCCGATATAAAGGGTGGCGGTCTGGTCCGGCTCGATGACGACGCGATGCATCTGCTCATAGTGAGAGGCGAACTTTGCAATCAGGTTCTTGTCCGCCACGTCGTCGCCGGTGTTCAGGACCTTGCCCTCGTTCGAGCCAAAGATCGCCTTCAGGCTGCTGGAGTCATCGGACTTGGCCGCCTTGTAAAGGGCCAGCGCCGCGTCGCCCGGAGTGGAGAAAGTCTGCTCATTCGCCGCCTGCGCACGAGAAGCGGAAGGATAAGAGAGACAGAGCAGGATCAGGACGGCCAGACACAGGCCTACGGCGCCCAAGTGATCCGGCGACGGCCTTTCGTGAAATTGCAAAATACGTTTCACTGAGTTCCTCCTGACTCTTCGGGTTGCGGATACATCCTGGGCCAGAACCTGGACTGCCGGATCGGCCACCTCCGCCTGACCTCTCGCGGCCACTGCTGCTGTGTTCCCCTGATCGCGGCCACGGTGCACCCAGCGGAGGGACTCACCAACCCCTGGCTCGCGTTACTTTTTACGGCCACCGCCGCGGCTGCCACCGCCGCTTTTGGCACCACCACCACCGCCACCACCGCGATTGCCGCCGCCTCCTCCACCGCTACGGGCCTGGGCTGAATTGCCGCCGCTGCGGTTGCCGCCGCTATTCACGCTCTGCTGGCCCCTGGCGCTGGCGTTGCGGGCGTTGCCGCCCTGCTGGTAATTCCCCATCGCGTTGCTACTGGCTCCACGGTTAGGCTGATTGCCATAGCCCCGCTGCTCCGTGCGCTGGTTGTTGGGGCCCTGATTCCGATTGCCGCCGCCTTGGTTGCGATTGCCAGCGGCTTGATTGCGATCACCGACCCCCTGGTTGCGATTGCCGCCGCCCTGGTTGCGATCACCGACCCCCTGGTTGCGGTTGCCAACGCCTTGATTGCGATCGCCGACCCCCTGGTTCCGGTTGCCAACGCCTTGATTGCGATCGCCGACGCCTTGGTTCCGGTTGCCAACGCCTTGATTGCGATCGCCGACGCCTTGGTTGCGATTGCCGACTCCCTGATTCCGATCGCCGACGCCCTGGTTACGCCTCTGATCGAACTGGGGACTGTTGCCCCGATTCAGGTCGTTGCGATTGACATTGTTCGCGTTGATATTGTTCCGATTGACGTTGTTCCGATTCAGGTTGTTGTAATTGGCGTTGTTGTAGTTGCTTCGATTGACGAACGTATTGGAGTTGGAGATGTAGACATTGTTGTTGTAATGCACGCTGGAGTTATTCCAGCCGGTGTTCCAGGAGTTATAGCCCCATCCGCAGCAATTGTTGTTGTTGTTGTTGATTGCCGCGCCTACCAACATGCCAACACCGAAGGAGATTACGCCGGTGGCCACCATGGCTCCAGTGGAGTAACCCGGCGGCGGCGGGACGGGGGCGCCGTAAACTTCGGTGGGATTGTAGCTAGGTACATACACAACGTCTGGCTGTGCCGGCTGAATCACGATCGTCTGCGGCGGAGACTGCACAACCGTCACCTGCTGCTCCTCGCCTGAGGACGCCGCAACGGGTTCGGTTCCCGCAGGCTGATTCTCGACTTGAACGTTCTGCTGGGGGGTCGATTTCAGATTGCCGGCCTGGTAGGCTCTCTGGCGCATCACCTGCACGGCGTTCATCACGTTTTGGGGCGCGTTGAAATACGCATCGCCGAGAGACGAGGTCCACGACAGATTAGTGGCCATCTGCTGCAATACGTCGGAGAACTGGGTGAGCCCTTTGACGCTGGCGTCCCACGTCTGCTGATCCACCGATTGCATCAGCTGCGGGCCCTTGAGCCCCCCGTTCTGCTGCATCCACTGCCAGGCCGCGGTGATCTCGTCTGGGTAAGTCGAACTCGCAAGCACTATGGCCACCAGGTTGTCCGGGAACAGGGCGATCGGAGCCACGAGCTGGTAGAGCTGGTCTGCAGTCGGCATGGCAAAAGTCGCGGTGGGCGCCTGCGCCTCCTGCCCGGCCTGCGATTCCTTCTTTTTGCAGCCGTCGAGCCCGATTGAACTAACCACCAAAGTGATGGAAGCTACAACGGCAATGACTTGCTGGGAGTTATGCATCGAAGTTCCCTCGAAACGGAACATACTCGCAATGAGAAATCGCTCCAGGTCCAAACCGGAGCCGTCTGTAGGACGAACATCATTTAGGTCGAAGCACGGCCAGTTGCCTCATGATCTCTTCCAGTCTGACCATTCTCTGCTCGTGGGCGACCTGGTCCTGATTCCGGTGAGGCTTGCAGTTGCGATAGATCGTGTTCAGCTCTTGGATCCCCTCAATCTCTCGTCTCAACTCGGCAATTTGTTGACCGAAAGCTCCATCTACAAAAGGCAGAGTACCTGGTGCGTGGCGTGTTCTGGAGGAAGAGCCCATAGAGTCGCCCTGGATTGGATTAATGGGGCTAAAGACAACCCTAGGGCTGACTGGAGGTCTGCACAACTAGGGAAATCCCTAAAGTACGATCCGGGAGCGAAGGTGGACCAATGCGGCTCAACTGACGAAATCAACTGAGGGCACTTCACCGTGGCGACCTAGGGGGTAGGAATTTTTCCCCTCTCTACAGGCATCCCGGATAACAGAAAACATACAGGCGAGGCCGTACCTACGCTGACGGCTGTGCGCGGGATTTCTTAGGGCATATTGACGACTTGTCGATACTCGACTTTGCCGTCGCTGGGAGGTTCTTCTCCGAGCAGCTTGGCTGTGATCCGTAGCGCTTCTATTTCTTGCTTGATTCTCGAAATTTCCTGTTCCTTCACTCGCAGTACGTCGAAGGGGTTCTTCATGGGGGAGGCTCCTTAAATCAACAATCTACTGCTAGGCTAAACTGCACCCAGGAGTTGAGAAACATCACGAAGGTACCTGGCTCATTTCGTGAGCGTCTCAGTGCCCCAGGTGGTACGGGTGTCCTTTCAAAATAGTGAACGCGCGGTAAAGTTGTTCTAGCAATACCACTCGGGCTAACTCGTGGGCAACTGTCATTTTCCCTAGAGAGAGTAACAAATTCGCTTCCTGCCGCGTTTCTGCAGAGAATCCATTCGCCGGGCCCACAGCGAAGAGCAACGGCAACGGGTTGCGATCCTGATAATTCCCGAGGTACGCGGCAAACTCCTCCGACGAAAGCTGCTTGCCTCGGCTGTCGAGTAGAACCAGAGTGTGCTTTGCGGGACGTGCATCTCGACCACTCAGCTTCAACAAAGCTGACTCATCTTTCAGCGTGATCCCCTGCACGTCCGCATAACGAGACAGCCGCTTCAAGTATTCGTCGGTCAGCGACTGGATGGCGGGTTCTTTGGTTTTGCCAATCCACGCAATTCTCAGCTTCACGTTCGCACCGGGATGGCGGAGAACGCAAAGAAACGCAGCCACGGATTTTCGCGGATCGACACGGATCGGGCCCTCTTCTTTAACGATCTGCTTCTCTAGTGATCCGCGAAATCAGTGGAAATCCGTGGCTGATTTTTTCTTAAGCGCGCTTCTTGGCGACGCTCCGCGCCACTCGTTTTGTTTTGGCCAGCTCCGACGGCGCCAATCGTTTGGCGGACTTCCACAGGCGTTCCAGATCGTAGAACTTGCGCGCCTTCTCGGAAAACACGTGGACTACGAAATCGACGTAGTCGAGAAGCACCCATTCCGCCTGCTTGTAGCCTTCGATGTGAGTTGGACGCTGCCCGGCTTTCTCTAATCGCTCCTCGACTTCGTCCGCGATCGCCTGGACCTGTCGAGGGTTGTTCCCGCTGCATACCACGAAATAGTCGGTGAAAGCTCCCGATCCTTGCTCCAGTTCTAAAATCGTAATTTCTTCCGCCTGTTTTTCCTGACAGGCGGTAATGGCTTCGGATACTTGTCGCTTCAAGTCAGTCTTTTTCATTTAGTGGTTGGCCGGTCGTCGTTGGTCGTTGGTCTCTTCATTCTAACTGACAAGCCACAATCCGCATGTCACCCCCGTGAAAGCACACGGTCACTCCGCTTCGCTTCGGTCTGGATGACAGATTTGTTTCTGTGGGACAGCACACTAGGGCCAACGACCGACGACGAAGAACTACCGGCCTCGATACAATCCCACCTTCTTTATGTACTCAGCCACCGCTGAATCGACAAACTTGGTCAGTGGCTTCTTTGCCGCAACCGCATCCCGAATCGCCGTGGCCGAGACATTTTGATGCACGTTTTCGAGCAAATGCACGGTCGCCCCGGGCAGCACAAGATCGCCTTTTGCCGGTTGCTTGGCAAATGGCTTGGTCACAGCTGATCTCGGGCGCAACGCTTCCGGCAAAGCATGGGCCACGTCAGCCAGGGAATATCCCGGACGGCTGGCGACGATAAACTCACATTCGCGGAACAGCGCAACCCCATAGTGCCAGCTGGCGATATCCTTGAATGCGTCAATCCCAATCAGAAAGAAAAGCCGATCGCTCTTACGAAGTGTTTGTTTCAGCCGGCGGACCGTGTCGATGGTGTAATTCGCGCCAGCTTGCGCATGGCCTTTCTTGCCCGTGGACGCGGCTAAGGGCGCGTCTCCCGGAGCTTCCAGCAGCGATGGCACGAATGCCTTCTCATTCATCGTGGCCAACGCAACCATGGCGTAGCGATGAAAATAGGAGGAAATCGGATGCTGTTGCTTGTGGGGGGGAACGTTGGCCGGAGTGAAATAAACGCAGCCCAACTGAAAACGCTCCTGAGCCCCTCGCGCCAATGCGAGGTGCCCGTGGTGAATAGGATCAAAAGTTCCACCAAATAGTCCGACGTTCATGGATATCCGATAGTCATACTGGCTTGGTTCTCATTTTCGTGCCCGTGTATCTCTTGATTCACGAAATCGGAAATTTTAGGCGATAAGTGCGATTCACAGGCCTTCTCGTTGTAGATTCACCCTAACGAATGTGGCAGTGGTTGTACACATGGTCAGCGCCCACCCATCAGCAACCACATGAACTCCCGTAACTCGCGGAGTTCCCATTTTGGAACTAAAGTTGGTTCGTATGCGATTGAAGCTCCCCCTTCTTCGCGCACGCTACATTCCCCCGGCTCGGGCGCCCATCCTCCGATACGGTGTCGCCGTCCTTAGTATTACCCTTGCCCTGATCCCGGCATTAATGCTGGCGGACGTCGTCGAAAGCCGCCTGGTCGTGTTTGCCGTCGCCATTATGGTTAGCGCCTGGTATGGCGGCTGGAAGCCGGGGCTGGTGGCAACTTCGTTCGCTCTGACCGTCAGCGCCTACTTCTCTTTAGCCGGAGAACACTCTCCCGCTGAATATCGCAAAGCTATCATACATCTGACCCTGTTTGTATTTGTGGCGCTGCTGATTTGCTCTTTCAACGCCGCCCTGCGCTCAGCCCAGGAGGGTTTGCGGCGCTCGGAAATCAACTTTCGCTCACTGGTAACCAATGCTCCATACGGGATTTGCCGCTGCGATTCAGACGGCATTCTGCTGAGTGCCAACCCGGCGCTGGTCAGCATGTTGGGCTATGCTTCGCCCTCCGAACTCGTAGACGGCAACCTGGCCAACCTGTATGCAGACACTCAACAGTGGTTTGTGGTGGCCGATCAATTCCGTTCCTCGCACCGCTTCAACGGGCTGATTGCGGATTGGCTCCGCAAGGATGGCATTCCCATCACTGTGCGCCTTTCCGGGCGCACCATTCGCGACGAGCATAACTCGACGTTCTTCGAACTGTTCGCCGAGGACGTGACCGAGCATCGCGCGCTGGAACAGCAGCTCCGGCAAGCCCAGAAGATGGAAGCAGTCGGCCGCCTGGCGGGCGGCATCGCCCACGACTTCAACAATCTCTTGATGGTGATCTCAGGATACTGCGAGTTCCTGCTGGAGCGCATTGGCCCGGACCCGGCGGTCAGAGGTCCGGCTCAGGAAATTGCCAATGCCGCCAACCGGGCCACTGCGCTGACTCGCCAACTGCTGGCCTTCAGCCGCAAGCAGATGCTCACCCCCAAGGTCCTCGATCTGAATGCGGTCGTCACCGAAAACTTCAAAATGTTGACTCGCCTCATTGGAGAAGACGTCGAGCTGGTCATGGTGCCGGGAGCCGAGTTGGGAGCGACCAAGGCCGATCCGGGCCAGATCGAGCAAGTCATCATGAACCTGGCGGTCAACGCCCGCGACGCCATGCCTCGTGGCGGCAAGCTCACCATTGAAACTGCGAACGTTTCCTTGGACGAAAGTTACGCGCGTCTCCACCCTCCAGCGGAACCGGGCGAATACGTAATGCTCGCGATGAGCGACACTGGCGTCGGAATGGATTCAGAAACCCAGAGCCGCATCTTCGAACCGTTCTTCAGCACAAAGGGCGCCAAGGGCACGGGACTCGGTCTTTCCATGGTCTACGGCATCGTCAAGCAGAGTGGAGGCTACATCTGGGCGTACAGCGAACCGGGCAAAGGAACTTCGTTCAAGGTCTACCTGCCGCGAGTGAGTGCGACCGGCGAAGTGGCTGCTGTGCAACCTGCAGCCGCAGCCAAAGACGTTCAGCAAGGCCGTGAAACCGTTCTGCTGGTCGAAGACGAGCTCACCGTCCTGCGCCTGGCCCGCGAATACCTGGAACGCCAGGGATACACCGTGATCGATGCCGGCGATCCCGCGACTGCAATTCTGATTTCGAACGCTCACTCCGGGCCCATTCACCTGCTGCTGACCGACGTGGTCATGCCGGGAATGACCGGGCGCGAATTGGCCAATCATCTAGGTCCGCGCCGGCCCGAAATGCGCGTGCTTTATATGTCGGGCTATACCGAAAATGCGATTGGCCAAAACGGCACGCTGGACCCGGGAATCAACCTGCTCCAGAAGCCCTTTACTCTCCTCACGCTTAAGGCAAGGGTGCGCGAGGTGCTCGATGCTCCACTCCCCAAGGAGGTTTCTATGTCCGCTCGTTTAGCCATGCAAGCTGAAGCTGGTGTTGTCAATGGGAAGTTGTCGCCGTTCCGCGCGCAACGCTTCAAACTCCAATTGCCGCTGAAGTACCGGCCCATCGGAGAGGAAGCTTGGCGTGCCGGCACAACCGAGAACATCAGTCGCTCGGGCCTGCTATTTCGTGCGGAGCAAATGATTCCTGCGAATGTCCAGCTTGAAATTAATCTGGTGCTGCCCGCGGAGATTGCAGGCCTGTCGGCGGCAGAGGTTGTGTGTCGTGGGGAAGTGGTCCGAACCCTAGAGGCTGAAAGTCCTTCGATGAACCCAGCCCTCGCCGCGAAAATTCTGCAATACCACTTCCAACACGGCTCGCATATGCCGGAGGCGTAGGGTGCAATGCGAAGAACAGCTATTGTGAAGTCTTGATGATCTCGCTTGAAAGCTCTCGCACGGAGATTTCGATCCCGGCAGCTTTCACGGCTTGGAAATCGACAGTTGGGTTGTCCGTATACGTTACCTCTAGATGCGAAGGGGTTAGCCAGTTCATCTTCACAGTTATCGGGCCGGTCTCTTGCTGGTCTAACAACAAGATTTCCATCGGATCCTTCTGGCCACGCGTCCGCCTCAGGTAAACCCCGGTGTAGAGACCGGCGTTCCCGGGCCCGCTGTACTGGTCCGTCCGAGCACTTGCAATCCAGGACCCATCAGGAGATGGAACTTCCACGGACCAAGTTGTCTTCGGATTACAGCTGGAGAGCACGATGCAGACTCCAATAACGAGGAGCGAGGCCGCCTTGCCCTTCAACCTCGCCGAACGCGAAAACGCTGCCGCGCTCATAATTCTCGCATCCCTAATTAGGCGGCCTCCGCGCTTTCTGCGGGACCTCAGCGCTCTCTGCATCCAAAGGCTCTTCCTGAAGCCCATCGCCGGGAGCCCGAAGCCTGGCTTCTTCCACTTTGTCCGCCATTGCGTACTTCAATTCCTCAACGCCCTTACCGGTCACCGCTGAGATCGGAAATAACTCGACCCCCTGCTTCTTGCAATAGCGTTTTAATTTCGCCAGCTTGTCTTTATTCGCAACATCGATCTTCGAGGCCACCATAATCACGGGCTTCTGATCGAGTCCTGCACCAAAGCTTTTCAATTCGCCGTTGATCACTTCCACATCCTTCATTGGATCTGGCCGGCCGCTGCCGTCCGACACATCCACCATATGAACCAGCAGCCGCGTGCGCTCAATGTGCCGAAGAAACTGTATGCCTAAGCCCGATCCCAAATGAGCTCCTTCGATCAGCCCAGGGATATCCGCCACGACGAAGCTACGTTCTTCCTTGGCTTCCCCGACCGCCACGACACCGAGGTTGGGTTGCAGAGTCGTGAAGGGATAGTCGGCAATCTTCGGCCTCGCCGCCGAGATGCGGGAAATCAGCGTGGACTTCCCAACATTGGGATAACCGACCAGCCCCACATCGGCGAGCAGCTTGAGTTCCAGGCGGAAGACGCGTTCTTCGCCGGGCCGTCCTTCTTCGTGCTCACGCGGCGCCTGATGCGTGGACGTGGCAAAGCGCGCATTTCCCCGGCCGCCACGCCCGCCGCGGGCAATCACGACGCGTTCATCTGCATGCGAAAAGTCGTGGACTTTATCGCCGGTTTCCGCGTCGTACACAATCGTTCCCACCGGAACTTTCAGCAAAACGTCCACACCTTCGCGTCCCTTGCAGTTCGAACCTTCGCCGTGACGTCCGCGTTCCGCCTTGTATTCAGGGTTGAAACGGAAGTGAACCAGAGTGTTGTGACGCTCGCTCGATTCCATAATGACGTCACCGCCATCGCCGCCATCGCCGCCGGATGGCCCTCCCCGCGGAACATACTTCTCCCGCCGGAAAGCAAGACAGCCATTGCCGCCGTCGCCAGCTTTAACTCGGATTGTGGCTTCATCGATGAACATGAGTCGTTGGCCGCCGGTCGTCGGTCGTTGGCCTGAAAACAAAAAAGCCCCGGCCCGAAGGCGAGGCTCTTCAAACCGTGTGGCGCAGGCGCCCTCGCCCGCGTACCGAGAAAAAACCCTACTCCACAGCGACGGGTTCGATCATCACGTATTTACCCAGCTGACCCCGGTCCTTGAACACAATCTTACCGGTGATCTTGGCAAACAGCGTGTCATCCTTGCCGCGGCCGACGTTCAGCCCAGGCTTCACCCGCGTGCCGCGCTGCCGCACGATAATCGTGCCGCCGGGAACCAGTTGTCCGCCAAAAGCTTTGAAGCCTAACCGTTGCGCGTTTGAATCGCGCCCGTTTCGAGATGTGCCCTGCCCTTTTTTATGTGCCATGACTTAGTTTCCTAGTTTTAAGCTCTCAGCTACTTCTTTTTCTTCGGTGCAGCTTTCTTTGGCGCCGATCTCTTGGCAACAGCCTTTTTCTTCGCAGGAGCCTTGTGAGCCTTCGTCTCGGCTTTGACCTCTTCCGCTTCTACCAGAGCCACCTTCTTCGGCTTCGCTACTTTCTTCGGAAGCTCGGGAGCGGTGAACTTCTGCCCGTCAAAAGCAATCTCAGTAATCCGAACCGCCGTGTATCCCTGACGATGTCCGCGCAGCTTCTTGTACTGCTTCTTGCGTTTGTAATGGAAAACCAGAATCTTCTTCTCGCGGCCTTGCTCGACCACGTCGCCACTGACAAGCGCTCCGGGCTGCGGTTTTCCGATCTGGCCATCGCCAGCCGAAACCGCCAGCACATCGCTGAACTCAACTCGACCGTCAGTGCCCGTACCCTGACTCTCGACGCGGATGACATCGCCGGGCGCAACCCGGTACTGCTTCCCACCAGTGCGGATGACCGCGTACATGCTTATGTCTCCTAAGTCCTGGCGCGTCCGATTGTGGAATGAACTAAAAATCCATCCCGTCGCACACCGGCGCGATCTACAGAACCTGATGATTTTCTATGCTTGCTGCTTTCCGCTTCGGCGCTCTCGGCAACGATGGCGGACGGCCCCAGAACGGAACCGCAAGTACAGGCAAACTCAACTATTCTAACGTGCGGTGCAGAGAAGCGTCAAACCAAGAGGCATTACGATCCTGATTCACAGGGTGGTCAAGCGGACGTGTATGTGGGAAACTGGGTTCATGGGAAACAAAGACGCACCAAAACGCGAGAAAAGAAAACCGCCGAAAAAGAAGTGACCTGAAGGCAATGTCTCGGGTGTTGATTCCCCGCGCATGAAAAAGCGGGCACCTTTGCGATGCCCGCCGAACCTTTTGTTAACCACGATTCCCCAGGTTATCTCTTCCCCGAAAGGACTCCGGGCAATACTTCAGTTCCTTGAGACTGAACTGCCTGCAAGCTCTGAGGATTGAGCCCGAGAACCTTCAGGATGGTCGGAGCAATTTGCGACGTCGTCACTGGAGTCGTCAGAGTCTTGGCCGCGAAACTCGGGTTCGACACCAAAATCATCACGTTGGTGTCGTCATGCGAGAAGCCCCCATGTTCCGCCTGCTTCGCGGTGCTGCCCGAGTAAGTTACACCCACATTCGGAGCAACCGCGATGTCCGGGCTCCGCGGATCGCCGGTTGGAGGGATGCCGGGAGGATTAAACAGCTGGTTGATCGATTGGCCGAAGAAGATCTGGCCGATACCCGCAATGTTATTCGAGGTTGGAGATTGGGTCTCCAGAATCCCGACCTCAGTCGCCGCATTGCAAGACTTTTTCAGCCACAAGAGCGAAACATCACCTTCTGTTGGGCCGATTTGCCCGCCGCTGTTCGACTCGGAAGGCGGCAAGCAGTCGTCGATCAGCATGCTCGGTGAGGTTGTCACCGGTCCGGAAGTGGTAATCCCGACGTAGCGTTGAGAATCGATTGGACTCTGGCCGTGCTTGGCCGTGATGATGACGAGCGTCGAGTCGGACAAGCCCTGCTTTTGTAGCTCCGCAGTCCATTCTCCGATCGCCGCGTCAGCAAACTGAATCTCCTGAACCAATAAGGCACTTGGAGTGCCCATTGCGTCCAGATAACCACCGCTGCCTACGTTCGTCTCGATCAGCTTTTGCCCTACGCTCACGGCCTGGAAATTCATGCCGAAGATTGTGGGCACTTGCGTCTTCTTCTTGCGGTCGTGGCTGTAGCCATCGATTTCGTTGAGAACGCCGTTTACTTTAAGCGTGTCGTAGCACTGAATGTTGAGAAAGCTGTTGGTCCAGGCACTGAGATCAGCGTTCGGGTCCGGAATAGGATCGCAGGCCAGCCCAAGCGGCGTTATGACACCCTTGAGGGCAACCACTTCCGAATTGATTTCGGGTGCGTAGAAGTCGTCCAGGTTCGTTCCGTCTCCAGGGCCTGAAACCGCGGAGTAAGCTGGGTGCTTGTCGGACCAGGCAGTGTAACCGCCGGCGGCGTGAATCACGCCGAAAATTGTGTTCACCCGGACGAAGTTCCAGGGATACACGGGAAGGCAGTTGTTAAACGGATCGCGAATCAACCTTGCCGGATCAATTGAGTTGATTCCCCCGTCCCCATTCTTGGTGTTGATGCCGTCGATGCCGTTCAAGAATTTTTGGTTGATGTCGATGCCCTCTTCGTACTCACTCGAAGTACCGTTAGCCCGACCGACAGTGCAAGGTCCGCCTTTGAGCCCGTTGCCTGTGGTTTTCTGTGGTGGAGCGTAGACACGGTCGTAGGCCACATCGTAAAACACGCCCATGGTACGCGGAGTGCCCCCGGTCATAATTGCCATCAAGCCGGGAAATGAATCGGAGGGCCGCGACGTGCTGGTATCCAGATAGTTCACGGCAGTTGCGCCAAGTTTCGCCAGATTCGTGCAATAAGGCTGTCCGCCGTTTATTCCTTTGACTCCCTGCGAACAGTTCATGTAGTCCACGGCGTGCATCCCGTCAATGCTTACCAGCAACACGTGGCTGATTTGGCTCTGTTTTCCCGAAGTTTGCGCAACCGCGGCCTGTACCAAAGCCGCAGCCAGAACAACAATGGTGACAAAAGCCTTTGAAGGTCTTTGAGTTCTCATGTGAATAAATCCTCCTGAGCTGAAAACTCTAGCGGTCGAATGTGGCGCCCAAGTTAAGCGCAAATGAATTTTTCCTGTACACATGTGGAAATCTTGGATTGCCAAATCCTGTCATCCTCAGCCGGAGCCCTGCCCGCGCTACAATCAATTTGTGCAGCCGCGTATTGCCATCCCCGTTCCGCATTCCACCGACCCTGAATATGCCGAGCGCTCCATGCCGCAATATGAACGCGCGATTGAAATGGCTGGGGGAGAACCAGTTCGGATTCCGTTGGATCAGCCGCCCGCGGAAGTGATGAAAGTGATCGAGCGGTGCGACGCAGTGTTGCTGCCGGGAAGCAAAGCCGACGTCGATCCCGCCAAGTACGATGCGCCCCGTGATCCGAAGACCGCTGCCGCCGATGCCGGCCGCGACACTGTCGACGAGTTGCTGCTTCAGGACGCCTACAACATGCGCAAGCCAGTCCTCGGCATCTGCTACGGCCTCCAGATCCTGAACGTATACCGCACCGGAACGTTGATCCAGCACATTGAGTCTGCGGTAAATCACGCAGCGGGACGGCAAGTCGCGGTAGCCCACAATGTAGAAGTGACGCCGGGGTCAAGGCTCGCAGGGATTGTCGCCTCTTCGGTGGAAACCTCCGACGGACGGAAGTTTGTCGTCCCAGTAAATTCCAGCCATCACCAGGCGGCAGACGCTATTGGGGATGGGTTGCGCGCGGTTGCCCGCTCTCCGCAAGACGGAGTCATCGAAGCAGTGGAGGGCACCTCACCGGATCACTTTGTCTTGGCGGTGCAATGGCATCCTGAACGGTCGGTGGATGAGGACGAACCGTCGCGAGCGATCTTCCGGGCTTTGGTCCGCGCCGCAGAGCTCAGACACGAGAAACTCAAGGGAGAATTCGAATCCGTCTGAAACCCGGCCACGGATCTGCACGGATTCACACGGATCAAACCGAGAGAATGAATTCGGTTTATTGGCGAGAATCGGCGTGAATCCGTTGCTAGCGTTTCTTTTCCAGCAGCACCACGGCGTTCGCGATCGCGGCGTTATCGGTGCCCAAGCCTTCCGGCGTTTTGGCCTTGAGGCCAACGCAATCCACGGAGACGCCCAACAATTCAGCAAGGTGCTCGCGAATAGCTGTGGCATGCGGACCGATCTTGGGTGCAGCCAGAATAAGCGTGGAGTCTACATTGACGACTGCATAACCGGCGGCGCGAACGCGATTCAAAGCCTCGCGCAAAAAAACGACCGAGTCCGCTCCCTTCCACCTAGGATCGGATGGCGGAAACAAAGAGCCAATGTCAGGCGCAGCCACCGCACCGAGGAGAGCGTCCGTAAGCGCGTGCAAAAGTACGTCGCCGTCGGAGTGGCCACCGAGCCCCTTCGGATGAGCCAAAGTGACTCCGCCGATTTTGAGCGGAATGCCAGCTTTGAATTCGTGAGAATCCCAGCCATAGCCAATTCTCATGCCGAAACCCCGGCCACGGATTTCCACGGATTTTCACGGATCTTTTTTCTTTCGTTGTCAAACAGCAGTCTGCGAAACTGCGGCCGCGAGCCGAAATTGGGTAGCATGCCGACTTCAATCTCCGTGGACTTCAAATAATGGAGCAACTGAGCCTCGTGGGCAGTATCCAACGATCGAGCCGTCTTCAGTTCAAGCAACACACAATTTTCGACCAGCAAGTCGGCACGGAATTCACCGACTTTGTGACCGCGAAACCAGACTGGCAAAGGTATCTGGCGGTTCGCAGTAAGTCCTGCTTCGTAAAGGGCGATCACAAGCGACTCCTCGTAAACGCATTCGAGAAATCCGTAGCCGAGCTCGTTGTAAACGTCGTAGAAGATGCCGATGATTTTCTCGGTAACATCCGAATGCCTGAGTGTCGCGGTAGCGCCCATATGAACAAAGTGTAAAGCGAATTCGGAACTGATCCGCGAGAATCCGTGCAAATCCGTGGCCGCCTCTACCGTTTCAGGAAAAACTCTGCCAGCTCCATGTCCGCTGGTGCGGTGATTTTTATATTCCTGGCAGATCCCATCACGACTGCCACTGCGTGTCCTGATCGTTCGACCAGCGATGCTTCGTCCGTCCCTACGAATCCATCGGCTGCCGCCTCGTCGAAGGCCTTCTTGATCACATCGTAGCGGAAGCCCTGCGGAGTTTGCGCCATGACCACGCGCTCCCGCGGAATCGTGGCGGTGATCAAGGCGCCATCAGATGTGCGCTCGACCTGTTTCACGGTGTCGACCGCGGGCACGCCAGCGATTGCCGCGCCGTATTTTTGCGCGGCCCGGATCACATCGTGAATGATCTCCTCGGTTACAAACGGACGCACCGCGTCGTGAACCAGCACAACATCGTCGTCGCTGGCGGAGACGGACCTTATCGCATTAGCGACGGAATGCTGCCGGTGCTCTCCACCTTCGACCAGATGAATCTTCTTCTGCAGAATGTCTTTGGCGTCTTTTTCCAGGCGGGCGCGGAATCCTTCGATCTCATTCGCTCGCAACGCAATATAAATCTCGGACACCTCTGGACTGGCCACAAACTTCCGCAGAGTGTGAATAAGAATCGGCACACCCCCAAGCTCGGTGAACTGCTTGGTCGACGCGGGCTTCTTGCCCTTGGTGCGCGGCGCCGAAGCCATACGCGTGCCCAAACCTGCGGCCGGAACAATCACAATTACCTTCATAGCGGGCTGCAAGTATACGAGGGTGAGGGCTGCAGTTCAAATCGGATCGCCGCGTCCCACTGTGCTTTCCCATACAGGATTTGCCCTACCCACATTTTGCTCTGGTTTGGGAAGTCTCTTTCCTGCCGACACAACGCCTCGTGGACCGCGCCGCCACAAGTCAAATCTGTTGAATAACTTACATGTAACCCAGCCCGTGAACACCGTGGCAATCCAGTTGCACTACTGAGCCGTGGCAGGGGCAAGAAGCTGCCACTTAAGGAGCAAAGATTTGAACACGAGGCCATCCTGGATCACGCTCATAGCGCTCTGTACTACGCGGGCGCTGGTGGTTGCTTTGAGTTCAGCCGTTCTTTTCACGAGCACAGCCGTCGCGTTCGCAGCCGCCGATGGCGGAACGCCTGCGGCAAATCGGGAATCAAGCAAACCAAAAGCAAGAGTTTTTGCCGGGTTGGTTACCGATGATCGTTGCGGCGGACGGCATGACATGGATTCCGGGAAGAGCCCTTTGGAATGTACCAAGATGTGTGTACGAAACGGCTCCAAATACGTGCTCGTCGAAGGGGACAAGAAGTACGAGTTGGCAGGAAACGAGAGCGAGCTTGACGGGCTGGCAGGTCAACGCGTGAAAATTGTGGGCAGCCTCGACGGAAACACCATCAAGGTAGCTTCGATAAATTCGGGACAGTAACGCCTAGTAACCTTTGACTGCGGGCCAGTCAAGTTCTATCCACCCGAAACCTGAGCCTTCGGGCACAGCCTACTCTGCCGGCCGTTCCACGACAAGCGGTGCAGTCTTCTTCGGTTCCCCATTCGGAATCGCTGTTGCAGCCCCGGTTGTAACTACGACGGCCGGTCGTGGCTCCGTGCGGGCCATGGCGCGCTCATCCCATTTGCCGAAGATCATCTTTCCCGCTGTCGTTTGCAATACCGACGTCACCGAGATGTCAATCGTCTTGCCAATCATTTTTCGCGCGTTGTCGACGACTACCATGGTGCCATCGTCCAGGTACGCGACGCCCTGATTGTATTCTTTGCCCTCTTTGAGGATGAACACCTTCATGGTTTCGCCCGGCAACACGATCGGCTTCAGCGAATTGGCAAGTTCGTTGATGTTCAGCACCGCGACGCCTTGCAGTTGGGCCACCTTATTAAGATTGAAATCGTTGGTGATAATTTTGCCTTCGTAGAGCTTGGCAAGTTCAATCAGTTTCAGGTCCACTTCGCGGACCGCGGGAAAATCGTCTTCAACAATCTGGATTTGCACCGAAGCCATCTTCTGCAGACGTTGCAGGATGTCAAGGCCGCGGCGCCCACGATTGCGTTTGAGCGAATCGGCAGAGTCGGCGACCAACTGCAACTCGCGCAGCACAAATTGTGGGGCCACAATTACACCATCGAGGAAACCGGTTTCCGCGATGTCGGCAATACGTCCATCGATGATGACGCTGGTATCCAGAATCTTGTAGCTTTTCCTGGATTGCTTCTCGCCCCCGAAAAGGCCACCCAACGCAGCCAGATTCAGCAGATCGCCTTTGTTGGCGCCCACAATCAGGCCGACGTACGCCATCAAAAACATGACCATTATCTGCAGAAAGCTTTGCGTGTGTCCGGGAGGAATGCTGTTACGAATCACCAGGGCGAACAGGTAGGCGCCGAAAATACCCAGCACGCTACCGATCGCAGCTCCGATCAAACGCTTCAGGCTTACCAGACGAAGCCGCCACTCGAAGGTGACGATAGCAATGCCGAGTAGGGCTCCGAGTCCCGCATCGAGGTTCGAAGGAAGGTCGAAGGGCTGAATCTTGTAACAGGTGAGTGCAACAAAAAGAACAAATAATAGACGAACAGCTATTAAGTCCATTTTATGGACCTCCTCGGAACCCACGGGCCTAAAAGTGAAAGTGGAATTCCGCACCGGCCGCCCAAATGCTCGGTCTATTGCGGCCAGTGATCTTTATCGCAGAGCCTATGAATGAAACGGCTAAGAAACAACGCTCCGCTGTCTGTCCAGAAATCAGACAGAGTCATCGTACAAATATTCCAGTGGAAGTATATACCTGCTGAGCAGTCTCCGCGATTACGTAGGTCACGGCTCGAGGTGATAAGCGAGATCGCTGGAATCGGCCCAGGATAACGCTGCTGCTAGACTCATAAGTTATGAAAGCTATTGTCATCAGTCGGTTAGGTGGACCGGACGTGCTCGTGCTGCAAGATGTCGCAGATCCAGCGCCTGCGGCCGGACTGGAGTTGGTCCGCGTCCACGTCGGGGGGCTGAACTTTGCTGACGTCATGACGACGCAAGGCGGCTACCCGGGAGCGCCAAAGCCTCCGTTGGTGGCTGGCCGCGAGTTTTGTGGGGTGCGGGAAAGCGACGGCCAACGGGTGATGGGCTACGCCCAATGGGCAGCATTCGCTGGGCGCATCGCTGCCCGCGCTGAGTTGTTGTGGCCTGTGCCTGAAGAGTGGACGGATGAAGAGGGAGCAGCTTTCCCAGTGAATTACTTTACGGCATATTTCGCATATTGGAAGGCCGGGTTGCTCGGCAACGCGGCACCGGGTACGGTTCCGCGAGTGCTGATCCACGCGGTAGCCGGGGGCGTAGGAACGGCTGCGGTGCAGATTGGAAAGCTGCTTGGCGTCGAAATGTATGGGACTTCGTCCTCCGACGATAAGATTGTGCGGGTGAAAGCACTGGGGCTGCAACACGGCATCAACTACAAGCAGCGCGATTATGAAGAGGCGATCAAAGATCTGACTCATGGCGAAGGTGTCGACGGGGTTTTTGAAATGCTGGGCGGCGAACACACCAACAAAAGCGTACGTTGCTTGCGCGACTTCGGACGCGTGATCGTATACGGAAGCGCCACTGGACGAGAATCGGAATTGGACACGCGACTGCTCTACGCCAAAGGTGCAAGTGTCCACGGATTGTGGTTGACCTATCTGTCCGCAAAACAAGAGTTGATGAGGGATGCATGGAAGCAACTTTCCGTGTGGATTTCGCAAGGCCACTTGCATCCCGTCATCGGCCACGTGCTGCCGATGGAGCGTGCCGCTGACGCATACCGACTGTTATCCGAGGGGAAAAACTTCGGGAAAGTAATTCTGAAGATCTCGTAGTCGAACAGGCCAAAGTCGGACGTGCTGAAGACTCCATCAGCGAAGGCTGTTCGCATCTGAACCCAATCAACCCACCACATTTTCTCGCTTCACATTTGCAATTAACAGACGATTGTTCGTTCTTGATGTAGACGCGAATGGCAAGGCGCGAACTGTAGCCGCGTCATGAACTTGTGTGAAGTTTCGTTAACATTCGTAAAAATAAAATGTCTCTGTGTAGACAATACAAAGAAGAAGTGTGTCTATTGTCGCGGTTGCTAACGACACGCGTAGTGAAGCGTCCAAGTGGGTAATTGCGATTTGCAGCGCAAGGGAACTTCGAGGCATCAAAGAACGTATATTGAAATGACAACCACGAAAGTCCGGGCGAGCGATCCGTCGACTTGGCTTTCAGGAAACGATTTCAGGGGTTAAGGGACTGGCTCATTCTCGGTTTGGCGGCCCAGGTGAGCGCAATCCCCGCAGCAGAGAGCTCGCGGTCTTGCGGCCACGCGCTTTCTCCTTAACCCCGCGGCAGCATTGTAAGTCTTTCGCGGGAAAACGCAAGTTTTTCGTGGAAGGCCAAAACCAGGCCGCCCAGAAAACGATTCCCGACGCTTTTCGGGAAAGAAAAAGGAGTCTCATGAAATTCGCAAATACTTCCAAGGGCTTGCTGCTGGGATTGGCTTTGCTGCTGGCGACAAGTGCGTTCGCGGCTGCGAATCAGGGTTCTATGCAGCTTCAGGATCCAGTCACGATTAGCGGCAAACAATTGCGCGCGGGCGATTACTCGGTGAAGTGGGATGGCAACGGCCCTAACGTCGAATTGAGCATCATGAAGGGCAACAAAGTTGTCGCGACCGCCCCGGCGCGTTTGATTGATCTGAACGAAAAATCAAATCACGACGCCGCCGTTGTGCAGAACAATGGCGATGGCACCAAGTCCCTGGCTGAAATTCATTTCAGCGGCAAGAAGTACGCGTTGGCTATTGGCAACGAGTCCGCGGGCATGGACGGCAGCGGTAGCAGTAAGTAAAGTCGCTGATCTTGCAAGAAAAAACAAGGGGAGCTCGAGGCTCCCCTTTTTCTTTTCGGTAAGGTAGCTTTGCGCACGAGGTTTCCGCGCAGCTCTCGTCAGTTCTTTAGTTCTTGGCCAGCGCAGCCTTCAAGTTCACGTCCGAGTCGGCGAACACGGAGATGTCTTTGCTCCAGGCCTTGTAACCATCCTGCGAGACTTTCACCGTATGCTTGCCCGGAGAAAGCTTGAGCGTGGCCGGAGCATTGCCGACGAAGTTATCGTCAACATAGACGTCCGCTCCATCGGGTGTGGAACTCACCGTGATGGAACCTTTTCCCGATGAGACTGCGCTCACCGGTACTACCGCTGGCCCAGCGGTCATCGACGGTTCTGCGGGAACTGCCTTCGGATCGGGCACGGCTATGGCTTTTTCGGAGCCCTTTACCGCGGATTTCTGCTGCGGATCGCCCGCCAATTCGTCTCCCACCTGCTGGTAGAACTTGTCCGCCATGCGATCGCCCGCGCCCCACGAAAAACCTTTTTTGGTCTGGACATTTATGATCAGGGTCGCCTTGTTGTCGGCTTCTGGTTCTACCGAGGCATTGGCCACGAACCCTTCCGAAGTCAACGATCGTCCGGTTTCGAAGGTAAACATCATGGTCTTCTCGTCGACGAAGGTGACGACGTGCCGTTCGCGGGCAGTACGCAGCGCGGCATTAAATACCTGGTCCGCGGAATTGTTGTAGGCTTTTTTCTTGGGCTCCGCTTGGGCGAAGACTGAAAGCAGCAGAGCGACTACGGCGAAAACAGCGAAGCGTGATATGCCCCTGATTTTCATGACTTGCCTCCGAACGAATTGAGCTCCCGGACACACGCCACGATTGGCCGTCAGGAAGAAGCACTTATTCTTGCATCCGTCGGCGGGATGTCATAGTTACGGTTGTCGCTGTCCGGACGGAAAAATAGAGCGAGGCTGGAAAATTAAAACGCGCACAAGGAGCGCATTTGCGCTCCCTGTTAATTCACCTTCAGTATTTGGGCATTCTGGGGTCGACGCGGTCTGCCCAGGCCAGTATTCCGCCAGCGAGATTGTGCACTTTCTTGAACCCCGCTTGTTGGAGGAAGGCTACCGCTTTGGCGCTGCGCACGCCGGAGCGGCAGTGGGCCACGATTTCGCGGCTGGAATCGAGCTCGCTGACTCGCCTTGGTAGATCGCCGAGTGGGATCAAGTGCCCGTTGATGTGGCAGATTTGATACTCGTGAGGCTCACGCACGTCGAGCACGAAAAGGTCATCGCCTGCATCCAGACGCTGCTTGAGCTCTTCGACTTGCATTTCGGGAATGCCTGCTTCCACTGGCTTCTCCTGGTTTTTTTCTTGGCTTTTCTCTTCGCCCCGGATCCCACAAAACTCGTTGTAGTCTATCAGTTTTGTGATGGTGCGGTGCGTGCCGCAGGCCGGGCAATCTGGATTCTTGCGCAACTTGAGTTCGCGAAACTTCATCCCCAGGGCGTCGACCAGCAGCAACCGCCCAATGAGTGGGTCACCCTTGCCGAGAATCAGCTTGATGACTTCGGTCGCCTGAATTACGCCCACGAGACCCGGCAGAATGCCAAGCACTCCGCCTTCAGCGCAAGAGGGAACCAATCCCGGCGGTGGCGGCTCGGAATATAAACACCGGTAGCAGGGGCCATCCGCAGTCGCGAAAACGCTGGCTTGTCCTTCAAAGCGGAAAATCGAACCGTAAACATTTGGTTTTCCGGTGAGCACGCAGGCATCGTTCACCAAGTAGCGAGTAGGAAAATTATCCGTTCCATCGGCAATTATGTCAAAGTCGCGAAACAGTTCGAGCGCATTTTCGCTGGTCAGCTTGGTTTCGAACTTGCGGATGTTCAAGAATGGATTGATCGCCTTCAGCTTCTCTGCCGCAGAATCAAGTTTCTTGCGCCCCACGTCTGCCGTAGCGTGAATGATCTGCCGCTGCAGGTTCGTGTAATCCACCACGTCGAAGTCCACGATTCCGAGCGTCCCCACGCCAGCCGCGCCCAGATAAAGCGCCAAGGGTGAGCCCAGCCCGCCAGCTCCAATACACAACACCCGCGCCGCCTTGAGCTTCTGCTGACCCTCCATACCGACCTCAGGCATGATCAGATGACGCGAGTAGCGCAGGATTTCGTCGTTGGTAAGCGGAGCATCGGCAACGGCGCCTTCGGGTTTCGCTTGAACGGGTTTGACTTCTGTAATGGCTGCCATAAAACCTCTGTTCAGAAATCTCAGATTTTAGCGATTACGAGATGGACAACTAGAAACGACAACAGAACGGACAACAACAGCAGGAGCTGTGGCGAGGCATTCGAAAAGTGGTCCATCCGCAATTCATCAGTTTCCCCAGCCTCCAGCAATCGAAGGCACTATCGAAATAGTATCACTGTCCTTAATTGCCGTGGCCTCTTTTTGCAGATAGCGTACGTCTTCGTCGTTCAGGTAGACATTCACAAAAGAACGCAATTTTCCATCCTCGGTGTAAAGATGCCGCCGCAGGTCAGGATGCTTGGAAACCAGCCCGGACAGGGCTTCCGCGACGGTGCCAGCCTGGACCTCGACCGTGGGTTGCTTGTCGGAGTATTGGCGCAGAGGGGTGGGTATGTGGATTTTTGTCATGCAGGTAAGTGATGCCGGGAGGAGCCGCTGGGATTCAGTTCGATACCGAAGCTGTAGAGGCGTTGCTTGCTACGTCTCCACTTCGATCTTCTCGTCCATCAGTTTCTTATCGCCCTCGTCGCTGCCATTCAATTCAAACGAGTTCGTAATCGCCGCTTTACCCTTTTCCACGCTGGTGATTACATACGAGCAGCCAAACCAGTGCGCTTCCGCAAGATCAGTCGCCGACCAACGGGCCGGATGGTCAGGATGCGAATGGTAGAAGCCGACGATGTCTTCGCCCCGCTCGCGGCCTTCGCGCTGGATGCGAACCAGTTCCTTCGGATCAATGTGATAGCGGTTCTGCGGCGAATCTGTGCGCGTGTTGCCGCAGCGTGCAATTGAACTGACTCGACGGTCCTCCCCATTGATTTCGCCGAGGAGCACACCGCAGCACTCGTGCGGATAGGTTTCCTCGCCGTGTTGGCGAACAGCCTCGTAATCGGCTTTGCGGACCTTTAACATCCAGAATAGTCGTTACCTGTTAGCGGGATTCATTGAGTCAATGAGTCACTCTTGCCAGAATCTCTCGCTCAAATACTTGTCGCCGGAGTCGCACAGAATCGTCACAAAAACCGCGTGCTCGTTTTGCTTCAACTGCCGCGCCAGCTGCAGGCAGCCGACCACCGCGGCGGCCGCCGATACTCCCACCAGTAAACCCTCCTCGCGAGCCAGCCGCTTGGCCATGACGTAAGACTCTTCCGTCGAAATTCCTAAATCTGCGTCCGCGAGTGACGGATCATAAATTTTCGGAACGATGGCGCTGGCCATGTGCTTTGCGCCTTCGATTCCGTGAAACGCCGAATCCGGCTGCAGCGAAATACAACGGATGCGCGGATTCAATTCCTTAAGCCGACGCGTCGTCCCCACAAACGTTCCACTCGTGCCCAGCATAGACACGAAGTGCGTGATACGTCCTTCCGTCTGTTGCCAGATTTCGTTGGCTGTGCCATGGTAGTGAGCTTGCCAGTTGGCGTCGTTGGAATATTGGTCGGCGTAGTAATACAGGTCGGGATGCTTGGCCGTAAGTTCGCGCGCCTTGCGGATGGCACCATCCGAACCCTCACCGGGGTCGGTATAAATAATGTTGGCGCCGTACGCTTGCAGGATGCGCTTGCGCTCGACCGATACATTCTCGGGCATGCACAGGGTCACGGGAAAACCCTGTGCCGCGCCGATCATGGCATACGCAATGCCGGTGTTGCCGCTGGTTGAATCCAGCAGAATTTTACCGGATGTTAACTTGCCACTGGCCCGGGCTTGCGCCACGATGTTGGCTGCGGCACGGTCTTTGACTGAGCCTCCGGGATTGAGCCACTCCGCTTTGCCGAGAATCTCAACTCCGGGCAAGTCGCTGGCGATGCGTACGAGGCGAAGCAGTAGAGTGTTGCCAATGCGATCGACGGTATGCGTCCCTAGTGGGCTTCCTGGTTCTTCGCTTGTGTCTGCATGTGCCGATGAAATAGACACTTTGCCGATCTTTATGGGCGCGGGTTGCATAAATTCCAAACTCGAAGACCGTGACTTACGTAATGTTCCTCAGAAGCAAAATCAATCGTGACGAACGCTTGCTTAGATTATAAGAGAGACTGGTTAGTTCCACCGAAGATGCGGCTTCGTACCTTTTTCAAGAACCTGCATCTAACTTAAGCGAGAACGAAGGACGAAATGGCATCGAAGGTAGAACAAAGGACTTACGAAGAGGCATTGGGCTGGCTGCGAGATCACGGCTTTGATCTGCTCGAAGCGCCAGGCACGCAGGCGCGTGTGTTCCTTAGAAAATACAACGTGTCCGCCGCCATTCAGAAGAACGGCGACGACGGCGTAAAGATTTTCGCTTATCCCGGCTACCTGATTGGCAGCGAAATTTCGAAGCTGGTGAACAAGGGATACCAGCAGTTTCTGAAAACCGCCAAGACAGAAGTTCCAGCAACCGCGGACCATCTTAAGGCCCTGCAACAGTTCACCGAGGAAATGAAAGAAGGCCTGGGCTTGCCCACTCTGTACAACGAATCGCTCGGCACGGTCAGCGAATCGTACCATTACGACCGCATCGAGAACCGCGACAAACCTGTGGCGGATCGGCCAAAGCGTCCTTGGGAAAAAGCCGGAGTCATAGCCGCTGCCGCGAAAAAAGGGCGGGCCTGAACCCAGTCCACTTCGCGGGAGACAATTCTTTCAGATATTACCCCTCTGCCAGGGAATCCCACTGCTCTTCTGCGCGATTTCCGTTATATTTTCCTAGATATCAACCGGCTTGAATGGCCCCGGCGTGCAAGTCTGCTGATTGACCCGCGATAATTTTAGGCAGTCCACAGCGAAGTCGAAGCGAAGGAGCATGAACTCATGCGTTTGTCGTTGGCGGCCACTGCACGATTCTTTTCCGCACTCGTATTGATTTTCGCAATGCTGCAAGCTGGACTCGCACGAGAGAGAGGCCCTCGCGTTGAAGTGGTTTGTCCGGCATCGCCAATCCCGGTCAAAGTAGGAGATAAGCAGGTATTGGTCTACGAATTGCACGTCACCAACTTCGACACGGTACCATTGACACTGAAGAAGCTCGAGGTTTTTGCGGACGCTGACAAGAGCCAACCGCTTAGGACCATCGCCGATGCTGCCTTGTCCGCGATCATGACTGAGGCGGGGACCGTGAGCGGAGCGAAGGACTCACAGACAATCGGTCCGGCGAAGCGCACCGTCATTTTCCTGTGGATCGAACTTGGACCGGATCAACGCACACCCGCCAGCTTAAGCCACCGGATGGTATTTGTGGCTGGTGCGCCAAGTGAAGGGAGCGCCCCGACGGAAACCACGCTCGAGGATTTTCCCGTTCCAGTAAGTCAGGATGCGGTGCCCTTGCTCAGTCCTCCATTCGCCGGTGGCGTCTGGCTCGCGGGTGACGGCCCTTCGAACGATTCGGGGCATCGGCGCAGCATCTTCGCCATTGACGGCCATATTTATTCGCCAGAGAGGTTCGCGATTGACTGGGTCAAAGTTGGTCCGAATGGGGACTCGCATGACGGAACCGCGCGCAATGAGAATTGGTGGGGCTATGGCGAACCGATTCTGGCGGTGGCGGATGGAGAAGTGACCCAGGTTGTGGATGGAATACCGGAGAATACGCCCCGCATCCTGCCCAAGCCTGTCACTCTCGACAATATCGCGGGAAACTGCATCATCGTTCGTATCGCCGCCAACCGCTATGTCACGTTTGCGCACTTACAGCCGGGAAGCATCAAGGTTCGAGTCCATGATCACGTACGCCGTGGGGATATTCTGGCTCGGCTCGGAAATAGCGGCAACGCAACTGGCCCACATCTACATTTTCAAATGACGGATGGAAACTCGGTTCTGCAATCCGAAGGCGTTCCTTTTGTTTTGGAAAAATTCACGTCCCTCGGGCCTGGTTCTGATTACGAGCTTGATAAACATCCATCCATTCCCCGGGAACGCTCCATTCCTGGAAACAATGATGTGGTCGAGTTCGCGCCGGTGAAGAAGAAATAAGCCTGCTCGAATAGGAGTGTTTCCGTCACGAGGCACCTGAATGCGTAAGAACTTTGCGATTATTGCGCTTGCAGTAACTCTGCTTTCCTATTCATTCACCGCCACCGCCCAGAATTCCAAATCGGCCGTACCATCCGCCGTCGAGCAGGTTTTACGCCGGCAACAGGAAGCCTGGAACCGACACGATCTCGAAGCCTTTATGTCCGGCTACTGGAATTCTCCTGATTTGACATTTTTTTCGGCAGCAGAGAAGACGTCCGGATGGGAGTCGACTTTGGAGCGATATCGCAAGAAGTATCAGAGCGAAGGGCGGGAGATGGGACGACTGGAGTTCTCAGACTTGGACATTCAGGAACTCGCCCCGGATGCCGCCTTCGTGCGCGGAGCATGGCATTTGAACATGACAGACGGCAAAGCGCCGCACGGCCTGTTCACCCTGATCTTCCGCAGGTTTCCCGACGGATGGAAGATCGTGCACGATCACACTTCGGCCGCGGACAACTAGACCCACTCTTCAGCGAAATGTCAGATGCCGGTTCAACTTCACCTTGGTAATCACGAACCCTCTTCCGTGTTTCGCCATCTGGCTTTATGCTGTTTAAGACATCGCGCCATTGACTGCGCAGTTTCTTCCAGAAGTCATGATTCCAACTCGTCTCTATGCCATGATCTTGGGTAGCGCGGGCGCCTTGCTGGCGGCCTATCTGCTCCTGCGTCGCAAGCCCAAGGGGCACGATGAGGTCGAACGCGAGCGTCGAGTGTGGCTCGACCGCGTGGGCCGGATTACCGACGGCACCGTCATCGACGTTCAGGAGATGCAGCCCGAAGGACGCAAGCCTGCCACCTTCCTGATCTTTCAATACGACGTGGCCGGCGTTTCCTATGAAGCCTCGCAGGACGTCACTTACTTGCGGCAACTCATCAACCTGCAATCTTGCCGCCTGGGCCTGCCCACATCCGTGCGTTACGATCCCCAGAACCCCGGGAATTCAATAGTGGTGTCCGAGCGCTGGATGGGATTAAGGCAGTGATTGACACGTGCTTCATGTGCGCCTAACCTGAGATCGAATGGAAGTGCATCTTACCCCCGATCAAGAAGCATTTGTGCGCCAGGCCGTTGAGAGTGGGCGTCTGCGGAGGGCGGAAGACGCTATTCAGGAGGCTCTCTGTCTTTGGGAAGAGCGCGAGCGCGCCCGCGCCGAAATCCTGACCGCCGTCGACGCGGCAGAGGCTTCCCTCGCACGCGGCGACGGGCGAACCATCACCGAGGAGTCGATGCGGCAGCTGGCCGAAGAAGTGAGGCAGCGGGGGCGCGAACGCCTGGCAAACGACCAATCGTCTTCCCGCTGATGCCCCACCGCGTTTCACCAGAAGCGGAAGCCGAACTCCTTAACATCTGGTATTACGTTGCAAAAGAGAGCGGTAGCATCGAGATTGCCGACCGGCTCATTGATTCGATCACCGCGCGTTTCTATCTTCTGGCTCGCCACCCACATATCGGCCGCCGCCGCGACGAGGATTTGCGTCCCGGTCTCCGTAGCTTCGCTGTGCGCGAGTATGTCATTCTCTACCGCATAGAAAAACAGGACGTTCTGATCCTTCATGTTTTTCGCGGCTCCCGTGATTTGGAAGCGCTGTTGCGGCAGTAATTATTGGGTTCGAGAAGCTGAATGCTGATAGCTGAGCGCTGAAAGCTGGCTTCTAGCTTCCCGCTGCGAATCCGCCGCCATGCGCGACGGTCAGACGCAGGAATTTGTGCGGATTGACTGGAGTGTCATTGATCCGGACTTCGTAGTGTAGGTGCGGTCCCGTACTGCGACCGCTCAACCCGACGTATCCAATGGTGTCCCCGCGGCGCACATACTGTCCGGTAACGACCGCATAGCTGGCAAGGTGCCCGTAGCGCGTCGTGATTCCGTGACCGTGATCAAGCGCGATGGCCCGCCCATAGCCACCCATGAAGTCGGCAAAGATCACGACGCCGTCGGCTGGAGCTATGACTGGTTGTCCGTACGAAGCCGATATATCGACTCCACGGTGGAACGCGCCTTCACCGTTGAATGGATCAATTCTCTCTCCAAACGAACCCGTGATCGGACCTTCCACCGGCCAAAGGTTAGGAGCCGAATTGGCCCGCAGCCAGTCCGCTGTGGTCACGTCGCGAGTGAGCCCGAGCGAAATCCCGGTCGCAGCGGCACCGCTCAGAGCTGTGTCCTTCAAAGCATAAAGCCGATCCAGGGAAGAACTTACTTGGGCGTCTTGAATGTGATCAGAAGATTCCGATTCCAGCACAGGATCCGATTTCAAACCGTAGAGGGAAGAAACTTCGCTGGCCAACGAACCCAGCGATGCCACTTGAATATCTCTCTCCTGGGCGACCTGCTCCAATCGCGAATAGCGAGTTTTCAGCGCGTCTTTTTGGAGTCTTAGCTCATTAAAGCGGGAAACCTTCAATAGCATTCGCATGTAGGAGCTGGCAATGCCGGTCAGGCTTAGGACGCCAATTGCCGCGCCAACAACTAAGACGTACAGATAGTGGACTGGGATGGGAATCTTACGGAGTTGCCCGTCCTCGCCACGCGCTACGAAAAGTATGTAGAAACGCTTACGCAATATGTTCCCTTCGTTCAGAAATCAGATCTACGGCTGCGGCAGGTTCGCCGCCTTTGATCCTACTACCCGATCCCCGCTGCGATCATACCTTCCCCATCTTGGGAATTAGGTCAGTAAATCGCTCCGTCCTACCGGAACCAGGGTCGGGCTCGAAATCTTCTGTGCCTGCAATCCTAACCGCATGCGGCACTTAGCTCGGCCAGAGCTTTGGAAGCAGCTTCGCAACGGTACCAAAGTAGATTCTCCCTGTCAACGACCCAGCGCACAGCCCAATGTTACGAAAGGCACTAGAGCAAGTGATACTTCGGCGGGTTACCGACTGCCAAACTCCGAGCGATATAAAGAACGATTCGGCCGTAGGCAGCGTTGCAACAAGGTCTGCGATGCACGGCTGCCCAGCCGGGGACTCCGATTCGATGGACTGAAGCCAGCACGGGTTGCCCTCGAGAACTGGGCATTCCGCACCCGATTTCGCCTGCTCGAGGTTCATAGTTTGTATATCATTGATCCACCTTGCCTCTGGCCGAAAAACTCTTGATTTCTCGCATCCGGGAACGGGCAGCCCGAAGAAGAGGAATCGGAGTCGGCATCGGGGATGATTGCGCCGTCCTGCAAATCCCTGCCGGTCACCAAACCCTGGTTACTACCGATTTCAGTCTGGATGGAATCCATTTCCGGCGGGAATGGCATTCCCCCGAAGTCGTGGGTCATCGCTGCCTCACACGAGGCCTCAGCGATATTGCCGCCATGGGAGGCATTCCGGTTGCCGCATTCTTATCCCTCGCCTTGCCGCCGAACCTACCACAGCGTTGGGTTGACCAGTTTCTGAAAGGCTTGCTCAAATTGGCAGATCGGTTCCACGTGAGTCTCGCCGGGGGAGACACGGCACAATCCCCAGACGGGATTTTGGCTGACGTTGTTGTCGTTGGTTCGGTGCCGAAAGGGAAAGCAATCCTCCGCTCGGGCGCTCGCCCCGGAGACCGCATCTACGTCACCGGGGCATTGGGAGGCGCCGCCGCTACGCTGAAGTTGCTATTCTCGGGCAGAAAACTTCGGGCCGCCCACTTCCCCACCCATTTCAATCCGATCCCTCGACTTGAAGTTGGTCAGTTCCTGCGTGAAAGGGGTCTCGCCACAGCCATGATCGATCTCAGCGATGGCCTCTCGACCGATCTCGGGCACATCTGCGACGAGAGCGCTGTTGGCGCGGAGATCTCGGCGGACGCCATTCCACTTGCGCAGATCGACCAGCCCGCCCGCAAAGTCGATCTTCAATCCGCACTGCACGGCGGCGACGACTACGAGTTGCTGTTCACCGCTCCCAAAGCCAAGCGCGTCCCTTCTAGAATCGCGGGCGTCGCCATCACCCAAATCGGCCAAATCACCCGAGGCAGGCAGGTTATTCTCATCACGCCCGACGGGGGCCGAATCAAACTCCTCCCCCAAGGCTGGGAACACTTCAAGGGTTGACCTGAAGCCTGAAGCCCGAAGCCCGAAACCCATGTGACTTTCGTGCTACCCAAACGTCTTCTTTCTATGTCGCCGATACGCCAATCGGACTAAAGTAAGCCTTATGTCGTCCCCAAAATCTCTTCTTCTTCTGACTACGTTCTGCATGTGCCTAAGCTTCACACTGGCCGCGCAGCCGGCGTCCGTGTCTCCTGCGGCTAAGCCCGCCGTCGACAACGCCTTTGTCCAAAAACAATTCGGAACCACATGCTCCCTTATCGGATTCGAACCGCTCATCGCCGACCTGGACGGCGACGGCGTTGAAGATATCGTCATCCCGGCGCGCTGTACCAATCCAATGATGGATCAGATGGAAGACAGCTTCGTGGTCGTCGATCCGTACAACAGCTACTTCGGTTACGGGAATCCGAAGATCACCACGCAGTTTTCTTCCGACGATCCGGAACGTCGCGGGTACTCGTTGCTGGTAATTCACGGCGCGGGCGCCGACGCCTGGCGCTCCGCCACCCCCAAAGCGAAATTCCTCATTGTGAATCTGCCCTTCAAGCAGGTGGTGGTGAAGAAGTTGGCCATCAAGAGGAAGAAGATGGTCATGGGAATCTTTGCGGAAGAAACCGGCGGCGATCAGGCGACATCGGTAACCTTCTGGGATGGCCGGAAATACAAGTACCAGCCACTCGGCGCCAGCATGGAGTAATTTGATTTCCAACGGAGAACGGGCGACTTCGCGCCGCTAAACCAGCCACCTTCCTCGAGACCTTTGTGGACCGCTTCGGCGTTTCCAAACAACTCGCTGGTCAATGAGCATAACCGCGATTTTGCGACAACTATCTCGCCACAATGAAACGAGTGGACAGTAAGGTACAACGCGGTCTTGGCAGCGGTATTATTCTGTTAAATATGCCGAGGCTTTTCTTCCACTTGCTATGGCTCGTTCTCGGCTTTGCCTTTGTGCAGGGCCCAACAATTTTGTACGCCGATTCCTGTGTCAAGTTCCACAAGCGTGCTCCCATGAAAGCTGTTTGTGGCCGCGTAACTAACGCCGCTGGTGAAAGTCTGACTAAAGTCGACCTCACTTTAACGGACGAGACAGGGGCGGTGCTCTTCACAGCCAGTTCGGAGAACGGGGGCCGCTTCTCGTTTGGCTCAATTCCGAAGGGTGATTATCTGCTTCGCGCCAAAGGACCCCTTGGTTACTCGGAGGTTCAGAGGGAGATCCGAGTCACTAAGGACAACCGGAAGAGATGTTCGCCCAAAATCGAGATATCTCTCGGTCCAGGTTCCTGTAGCTCTGGCACGCGCATAAAAGGTGTTGATAAACCATCAGATTTGGAATCCGAGTTGGTCAAGTGACGAGAACAGGCGTGGGTGTTGAAAAAGTCACTGTGATTAGGGATCGGAATGGCGGCAGAAGCATGGTAAATAAGAAGGAGGAATGCTTGCCATGCAGTGGATCGCCATTCTCGGAGGCTTGCTAGTCATGATGGGGCAACACGACCGCTCCGAAGCGTTGTTCTACTATTTTCGCCTGGAAGATCAGGTTCCTGAAACCCACCTGCTGCGGCTCATCGAAAAGCACATCAGCTTTGCTTTCGTACGCGAACAACTGAAAGGCAGCTACAGCGAGACCGGACGACCGTCGATTGATCCCGAGCTACTGCTACGCATTCTCTTGATCGGCTACCTGTACGGCATCGGCAGCGAGCGCAAGCTGGTGGAAGAACTGCGCATGCACTTGGCCTGGCGCTGGTTCACGGGTCTGGGCTTCGATCAGGAGATCCCGCATCACTCTACATTTTCCAAGAACCGTCATGGGCGGTTTCAGGAATCGAAGCTGTTCGAGGAGCTGTTTGAACAGATCGTGCGGCAGTGCGTGGAAGTGGGGCTGGTGCAGGGCCAGCACCTGTCGGTGGATGGCAGCTTCGTGGAAGCGAACGCAGCCAAGGAGAGCCGCATTCCACGGGAGCAGTTGGGAGAAGCAGCCCAGGTCCATCACAGCGTGCGCCAGTATCTGCAGGAGCTGGAACAGCAGAACCCGGTGGAAGAACCGGTGCATGAGCAAGACAAGGTATCGACCACCGATCCGGATTCTACCTATGCCACCAAGGGCAATACGCCGGCTCGCCTCGGTTACTACGACAACTATCTGGTGGACAATGCAAGCTGCGTGATTGTGGGAGTGCAGGGCACAGCGGCGCGCATGAGTCAGGAAACCGTGGCCGCGCAAGACATGCTCACCCGTTTCGCCGAGTGGCAAGGACGAGCGCCCGAATCGGTGGCGGCTGACACGACGTATGGGAACGGGGAGTTCTTGCAGTGGTTGGCCGATCGTAACATCACTCCCTATATGCGAACCCGCGACAGTATTCACAGAAAGAGGAGTCCCTACTTCGGTCCCGATCGTTTTATCTACGAACCGGAACACAATCGCTATCTCTGTCCTGCTGGCCAGTTCCTCAACTATGGTGGCCGAGTTTATCGCAATCGAGCCTTCAACTACATCGGGACACGCAAAAAGTGTGGCCCGTGCTCGCTCCGACCACAATGCACCAGCGCTGCCTTCCGGGGCCTTATCATCCACCAGAACGAGCCAGCACGACAACGTGCGCGGGAGTTGGTCAACACGCCAGAGTTCGCCAAGGCACAGCGGCAAAGAAAGAAGGTGGAAGCCTTATTCGCGGAGCTGAAGAATCAGATCGGATTGCGGCGCTTGCGTCTGCGGAGACTCAAGTTCGTGCGCGAGCAGTTCTTCCTGGCAGCGGTCGCTCAGAACATCAAGCGACTGGTGCGCTTCCTTAGTCAGCCGACGACACCGGTTCTGCCGGCCACCACCTAGTCGAACAGAGACAAGAAAACCCGCAGCGGCATGCTCGCAGGTGAAAAGGCGTTCTGTCGAGGGACTTTTTCAACACCCACAGGCCATAGCGCTCAATAAGCGATCTGGCGATATCTGAACTGGTATCCCTACTCCGTGCGTGGCGTCGCGCTAGCCAGCGCGAGAATCGCTCCGGCAAACAACAACGTGTCAAAGAAGTAGTTGATTCCCTCAATTTTGACATCGGTGCTCGGGTTGCCCAGCGCCGCAATCAGAATCGGACCGTAGATGAAAACAACCACTAACACAATCCAAGTACCGAGATAAGTTGCAGCCATCCGTGTCTTCTTGTCCAGCAGAATGCATATCCCGGCAACGAAAAGAATTGCGCCTGTTAGCCAGCCAATGAGCAGGTGCGCCGGTATCCAAGCGGGCATCAGTTTTTCGAGCGGCACGCCCGGAACGTTCGTGGTGTGCAGAGAATTCTCAATGCCATAAAATATGGCCGCGATCCCGATGATCACGCGGCCCACGGTTATGAGCTTGCTTCCGACCTGCCCACGGCCTTCCCCGCGCAGGGCGTTTCCTGCAAGAATCCAGCCTCCTCCGCCGAACAACATTTCGCGGAGAGTCAATATCCATCCAAACCTGTCTTTGGGGGTGGCGAGAGTTCCCGGGATGTCCATCATCGCCACAAAACAAAACATCGCGATCCCGAACAGCAGGCCGGACCAGCGCACTAGAATTTTTGTGGATATGCTCAAAGACGCGGCTAACAGCGCAAAGCCGAAGAAATACGCCCAAAATAATTTCCACGGCATATACGAAGGCACCATGGTCGCGAGGCCTTGAGCGGCCGCGAGATGCAGCGCGCCGAAGACCGCCAAGGGGGCGGCGAAACACAAATTGCTCAAGGCGACGACCTTGTCCAGGCCATGAGCCCGCGCGATATCGCTCTTCGCAGCCCAGATCGCAACCAGAATAATTACGACGCCGGCGGTGCACATCGAGGACACCGTGCGAGAGATCAGAAGAAATGCGGCGAGAATTGTTATGTGCATGTGGATTTCGAGCCTAAGTTCAGGTGCTCGATCTGAGCGCGTTATCCCGAGCCAATACAGCTTCAGTTCTCGCTGGGATGCGTACGTGAGTATATTTGGTTGCTAAGCTGGATAGGCTCCGATCTGCCTTGGGCTACTTTCTCGTCCAACCATTTTGCCTTGATATCAATCGGCGCGGTAATTCCTGATCCCCCCAAACCGCTATAATTCTCCCGCGATGAACCTCGAACAGAAACTAACGGAACTCAAGAAGCGCGACCAACTCGCCGAAGACGGCGGCGGCGAGCGACGGCGTGAAAAGCAGCACAAAGAAGGCAAAATGTCGGCCCGCGAGCGCATTGAATTCCTGCTCGACGAAGGCACATTCGAAGAAACCGACAAACTGGTCACGCACCGCTGCAATGACTTTGGCATGGCCGAGCAGAAGTTCTACGGCGACGGCTTCATCACTGGATACGGCCGAATCGAAGGCCGCCTCGTATTTGTCTTCGCCCAGGATTTTACCGTCTTCGGTGGTTCGCTTTCCGAAGCCAACGCCGCCAAGATCGTGAAGGTCATGGACCTCGCCGCCAAAATGGGCGCACCAATGATAGGCCTCAACGACTCCGGCGGCGCCCGCATTCAGGAAGGCGTTATGTCCCTGGCCGGCTACGCTGACATCTTTTTAAGAAACACGCTGTATAGCGGAGTCATTCCGCAAATTTCCGCGATCATGGGCCCCTGCGCCGGCGGCGCGGTTTATTCACCCGCCATTACCGATTTCATTCTGATGGTCGACAAAACTTCGTACATGTTCATCACCGGACCCGACGTAATCAAGACCGTCACCCACGAGGAAGTGACCAAAGATCAGCTCGGTGGAGCGGAAACGCACAACGAAACCTCAGGGGTGGCCCACTTTAAAGCCCACGACGATGCCGAGTGCCTATCCATGGTGCGAGAGCTCCTCAGCTTCATGCCCTCGAACAATCTCGACGACCCGCCGCGTAAGCCCTGCACCGATCCCATCGATCGAGCCGATGCTGCTCTGGACAAAATCGTTCCCGACCAATCGAACCTGCCGTACGACATCAAAGACGTAATTCACGCCGTTGTCGACGACGGCTACTTTTTCGAAGTCCAGGAACACTACGCCAAAAACATCGTCGTTGGATTCGCGCGCCTGAACGGGAAGCCAGTAGGAATCGTCGCCAACCAGCCCGCATTTCTAGCCGGCACGCTCGACATCAACGCCTCGATAAAAGGCGCACGCTTCGTCCGTTTCTGCGACTGCTTCAATATCCCGCTGGTAACTTTCGAAGACGTCCCCGGATTCCTCCCCGGAACCAATCAGGAATACGGAGGCATCATCAAACATGGCGCCAAGTTGCTGTTCGCTTTTGCCGAAGCGACCGTGCCGAAAGTGACGGTCATCACGCGTAAAGCCTACGGCGGAGCCTATTGCGTTATGGCATCTAAACACATTCGCACCGACGTGAATTACGCCTGGCCCACAGCAGAGATCGCAGTCATGGGCCCGGAAGGCGCAGTCGACATCGTCTACAAACGCGAACTGGAGAACGCCGAGAATCGCGACGCAGTTCGACAAAAGAAGATCGACGAATTCCGCGAGCTTTTTGCCAACCCCTACGTAGCCGCCGACCGCGGCTTCGTCGACGCAGTAATCCAACCTCGCGAAACCCGCAAAAAGCTGATCCAAGCCCTGGAAATGCTAGAAACCAAGCGCGACAAGAACCCGCCAAAGAAGCACGGGAACATACCGCTGTAGTGCGCTTATCGGGGGCCGACACTCCTGTCCGCTGCCCGGCTCAAACAAGTTGCGTTCGCTACAAAAGCAAGTTAATGGTTGCATATATAGCGTTTACAGGATAAGCTGTTGTAGGCCCGAATCGCGCAAAAGGAGGTCTATGGCAAGCGAAGCCCCAGCTTTAGACGTCTCTCTAAAAGAGCAAAAAGAAATTATCGAGACCTACGCCAAGCTTCGCGAGGCCGAAGCGAAGCTCATCGGCCCCGACGGCAAGGCCGAAATTCTTCCCAACAATCTCTATTCGTTCCTCCTCCGATTGCTGTCTGACTTGCGAGCCGGAAATTCCATCACCATCCTGCAAAGCCGTCACGAGTTGACCACGGCGGGAGCAAGCAAAATTCTTGGCATGTCCCGGCAGTTCCTGGTGCAACTGTTGGAAAAAGGTGAAATGCCCTTCCACATGGTCGGCACCCATCGCCGCCTGTATGTGCGCGATGTAATCGCCTACAAAGCCAAACGCGATACCTCCCGCCGAAAAACTCTGGACGATCTAGCCAAGCGCGAATTCGCCAAGGGAGACTACGGCAAGATCCCAGATGATTTTCACGCCGGGCAGTGACTATTCTGCTGTACTCGACGCTTGCGTTCTCGTGCCCATGGCGCTCTGCGATCTCCTGTTGCGCCTGGCCGAGGAGCCGGCGGTGTATCGTCCGCTATGGAGCGAGCGAATACTCACAGAAATGACCAAGGCTCTGAAGACCAAACTGCATCGATCCTCCGAAGAGGCAGCTTGGAGGCGCCAGCAGATGAAAGAAGCATTCCCCGAGGCGATGGTCACGGTGCCGTCCGCGCTGCTGAAGGCAGTCGAATGCATCCCCGACAAAAACGATCGGCACGTCCTCGCGGCCGCAATCGTGGCGCACGCCAACACAATCATTACTCAAAACAGCAGGCATTACCCAAAAGAATGTTGCGAGGAATACGGCGTCGTTTGTCAGAAGCCAGACGATTTCCTGATCGACCAATACCATCTCCACCCGCACTGGTCTTGGACAACCTGGACGATCAAGCAGCCGGCATCTCCCAGAACCGAGAGTTCGTAATCGCAAGCTTGAAACCCGCCGTGCCCAAATTCTGCAAGTTGGCGGGCCGCTAGCTGAGAGCCAAGTTTAGACGCCCCCAGAACGACTTAGTAGAGCTCGCGAAGCTTGGTTGCTATTGAACTCCTTTCTTGTTCGTGTAAAATTGATACCAAGACTTTAAGCGAACAAAAGGCGAATTGGATGGGTGCTCCGAAAATTGACGAGATCGGGCCCTGGTCGGAAGTAAAGCTAGACATCATAAAACGATATGCCACCGCGTACTCCCAGATACTTAGCAACCAGAAGGGTCTTTCGCATGCATACATCGATGCGTTCGCAGGTACCGGGTACCATTTGTCCAAAGCCACAGGCGAAATGATTCCCGGCAGTCCGCTCAACGCTCTTTTGGTACAACCGCCTTTTCCTGAGTTTCATTTAATTGACTTGGACGGCGACAAGATCGAGGGGCTCCGCAATCTCGTGGGGAACCGCCCGAATGTCCACTTTTACCACGGCGATTGCAACACGGTTCTGCTAGATGAGGTGTTCCCGAAAGTGCGATTCCCAGATTTCAGGCGAGGTCTGTGCCTGCTAGACCCTTATAAGTTGACACTCGATTGGAAAGTTATTCAGGAAGCCGGATCGATGCGGTCATTAGATATTTTCATAAACTTTCCAATCCATGACATCAACCGCGCTGTTTTACACCACGATCCTTCGGGTGTCTCCGAGGCAAGCACTAGTCGACTGACCGCATATTGGGGAGACGAGTCGTGGAGAGAGGTTGCGTACGACAGGAACCCTGATCTTTTTGGTGAAGTCGATTTAGACAAGGTTTCAAATCCGCGATTTGCAGAGGCATTCCGTCAGCGCCTGCAGAAAGTCGCGGGTTTCAAGAGGGTTCCACAACCCCTTGCCATGCGCAATAAGAACAGGTCTATCGTTTATTACTTGTTCTTCGCTTCGCACAAGGACACAGCCGAGAACATCGTTACATATATTTTCAACAAGTTTGGTAGTTGATACTGAATGTCACTCAATTCTCACATCGAATGGACCGACGCCACCTGGAACCCGGTTCGCGGCTGCACGAAAATCAGCCCCGGGTGCAAGCATTGCTATGCGGAGACCTTCGCGGAGCGGTTTCGCGGGGTCAGAGGGCATCCTTACGAGCAGGGGTTTGATCTTCGCTTGGTCCCGGAAAAACTGACTGAGCCGTTTGCCTGGCGCTCACCCAAGCTGGTTTTCGTCAATTCGATGAGCGATTTGTTTCAGCCTGGAGTGCCTGACGCGTACGTTGAAACAGTATCGCGGGTGATGGCGACTGCTGACTGGCATACCTATCAGGTGCTGACCAAGCGATCGGAGAGGTTGCAGGGCCTGCTGAACGGCAGGCTGCGGTTCGCGGCTGAAAAAGAAAACATCTGGTGGGGCGTGAGCGTCGAAGATCGGAAATACGGATTGCCCCGAATCGATCATCTTCGCCAGGCCTCCGCGAAAGTTCGCTTTCTCTCCGTCGAACCTTTGCTCGAAGATCTCGGGGAAATCGATCTGACCGGTATCGCGTGGGTCATTGTTGGCGGCGAGAGCGGTCCCGGCGCGCGTCCGATGACGAAGGAGTGGGTCATCTCCATTCGCCGACAGTGCAGAGATCAGCGAGTCCCTTTTTTCTTCAAGCAATGGGGCGGCGTGAGAAAAAAACAAAACGGCAGATTACTGGATAATCGAACCTACGACGAATATCCGAATCGCATTAGCAGGCCTATTCCTCAACGAGCAGAATGCATCGCGTGTGCCGAGGCGTTCGGGAGGAGTTTTGCACGCAAGTTCGCCCAATCCGACCTCATCGAGCTGTCCGCAAACGAGCACGCGTTTCCTTCTTGACGTCATGCCATCGCTCAGATAACCTTACATTCATAGGCATTATCTGCTAGATAATGTTGATCTTTGACAATTCGACGTTCCGCCGGTATTCGATCGGGGCTCTCGATTCCTGAAACGGGCTTCGAGCCAGATGTACGCTGGACCTAACTCCCATGTTGTCTAGATTTTGCGTGCAACTACCGCAAACTCAAAGATCTAGCACGTAGTGGAAATTTAAGTCGTTTGCTGTCTAGATTTTGCAGGTGACAGGGGGGAGGGGGGTGCCGGTACTAAACAGTAACTCGGTCCCAAAACGGGAAAGCGCAGAGAAGTTCGAACTAAGTGCAGAGCCCCAAACAATTAAGAGTCCCGAGGTGGTGTTGAGCTCATTCGTCTCGGCCAGTAGCTCGCGTTAGACCCTTGCTGACCTGACATAGTTGCTATCCTTGCGGACTGCAATTACCGATCCTTGCTTGGGCTCCGGGCTTACCGCCAACCGGAAAAACCTGCTCAACGCCTCGGGACTCTATCCTGCCTTTGACGTGATGTTCTTGTTCGCCTCGACCAGCGCTTTGCTATAGACCCTTGCTTGCCCTCTCCACTTTTCATCTTGCGATGCCGCAGAGTGACTTCGCTTGAGTCCCGGACGCCGCACCAACCGGGTAAACTCTAGAACGTGTCAAAGAACGATTATGTTTTTACTCTTCCTGTTTTAGGAGTCAACAAAAAACACCAAAGTGTATCTGCTTTGAATGCAGCCGAGTGCAGCGACTCCACAAGCCTGTGACCGAATTTGGTGCAAGCGGATGACGCCAACTCACGCAGACCGCGCTTTCAGTACGTTGTTTAGCCGACATCAACGCCGCAACTTCGTCTCGCGCTCGGGAACTCGCACCAATTACTGAATGTGGAAAATCCAGCGCAATCCTTATTGAGAGCGGAGTTTAGGAATTCGGGAAACATACGCGCAAAAAAACCGCCAGCGTCCGAGCGCTGGCGGTTCGGGTTCGAAGCCGCGACTCATTTCTGCGTCGGACGAGGAATCAGCCTCGACGACGGAATCTGCCTCTCGCCTTCGTCGTCATAGTAGAACTTCATCTCGTGATCGGACCTCGCGCCAGCCACGGGCTTTTCGCCTTTCGAGCTGAATCGAGCCTCACTGGCCTCGGCCAGCAGCGGCTCTTTCGTTGTGTACGCGGCTTCGTTCAGCAGCTTGCCGGACGGAGACTTGGCCACGATAAATATGCCGAACGGGTTTCCGTTGTTATAAGTGACCCCGATGTAGTCCGCGACCATATATCCCTGGTCGGAAACTGGCAGCCAAGTCAACTGCATCGGCCCGGCCAGCTGTTTTCCCGCGGTCCAGGTCTTGCCACCGTCTGACGAAGTGGTGAAGCCCACATCCAGCTTGCAGGAATTGTTGCAAGCCGAGACTGGGTAATAGTAATAAACGATAGTCAAGTGAGCGGTGCTGCCGGAAGTAGTTGGGTCTGCGCCGACTCCGGGAAGGAAGTGATCGACCGTGCTCTTGACTGGATCAATCGGAATACGAGTGACCGCGCTCCAGGTCTTGCCGTCGGCGGAGGAACTCATCACAACATCGTTGGCGCTGCAGCCGCTACGAAAGCGGCAATCCGACCAGACGACATAGACTTTCCCGGAGCCGTCAATCGTCGCCCCAGGCAAATCAAAACCACTGCGGATGCCGCCATCGTCCGTGTGGGTTTCGAAACTGGCAATGTTAACCGTCGTGCTCCAGCTTTTGCCGCCATTGGTGGAACGAAAGGCGTCGACGCCTCCGCCGCTGAATGGGACAATCACCGTGCCATTCGGTTGCACCACAGGCTCGCCACCCAGTCCGCCAGCGTGATCCGCCGAAGGAATGCCGGGGCTCCAAGTCAGACCACCGTCGTGGGATGTGCTCATCAAAACGTCACCGGTACCGTACGCCTGATCCCATTCCGTGTAGCAGTTGCCGTAGTACGGGCTCTTGGGAGAGTTGTCGCACGTGGTCCAATTCTTATCGTCCAATTCGGTGTCATCGACGAGGATTGGCTTTCCCCAATGGATGCCGTCCTTGGAGCGACTGACGGCGACATCCCCGATCGTTCCAGAGTTTTCCTGGCCTTTGAGCGGGAGCGTGGAAATCAACCATTCGCCGTGTTTCGCGTCATAGGCAACCGAAGGATCCGCGGCCCAACCAAAGGGTCCGTTTTTATAATTGTCGGTCAGCGCTGGGAGAATGCCATACGTCCACGTTTTACCGGCGTCGGTCGAGGTGGCCCACCCCACATCCGCGCTGCCCCAACCGATCGATCCGGGCACGCGGGCGACGTGGAAAGTGCCTACGATGGTATTTCCCCAGGAGAAAAAGTCGGGCTCAACTTCGGTTTTGTGCACGCTGTCGGAGTTGTGAAGAGTATCGGTACTGATTTTCACTAGCGTGAATTGCGCATGTGCAGGCGCGACCAGAACTCCCGAAATCGCCAGCGCGAGCACAACGGTGAGGAGGGCAAATGGATTTCGATTCATCAGATTTTCCTTATGTGAGATTTCAATATCCCTGAAATTTCGACTTGGCGCTTGCCAACACCCGCCCCTCGCCAGCCGGCTCGACATCAAGTTCTACTTCCGATTTAAAGGTCGTCCCTGCTTCGAAGGCGGGATGGGGTACTTTCCATCATCGTCATAGTATTTCCAGACGTATTTACCCTTGGCGTAAGGTACGGGCTTTTCTCCTCTCGAACTGAATCGAGCTTCTTCCGCCGACGCCAGGAGCGGAGACTTGGTTGTGTACATGGCCTCGTTAAACAAGCCGCCCGAGAGTGCCTTGGCAACCGCGAATACGCCAAACGGGTTTCCGTTCGCGTATGCGACGGCGAGATAATCGGCGACCATCAACCCGTTCTGGGTTTCCGGCAGCCAGCTCAACTCCATTGGTCCGGCCAATTCCTTCCCCTTCGTCCAGGTCTGGCCTCCATTCTCCGACGTCGTATAGCCCACGTACAGCTTGCAGGAGTTATTGCAAGACGCCACAGGGTAGTAGTAGTAAGTCACGGCGAGGTGAGCTGTTTTCCCGGAAGTGGTTCGATCGATGCCGATCCCGGGGATGAAATGGTCCACCGTGCTCGAAATCGGATCAATCGGAATGCGGGCAACCTTGGTCCACGTCGTGCCATTAGTGGAGGTGGTCAGGACGAGGTCGTCGGTGCTGCAGCCAGAACGAAAGCGGCAGTCCGGCCACACCATGTAGATTGTCCCGCCGCCATCGATTTGTGCTGTGGGCATGCCGAAACCGTCGCGCAGACCGCCATCTTCCCCGCGATAGTCTTGATTGGAGATAACGGAGGTGCTGCTCCAACTCTTGCCCCCGTTTGTCGAACGGAAGGCGATCATGTTGCTTAAGGTAGAGATCGGAACCACGACCGTGCCATTGGGCAGCACCAGAGGCTGTCCGCCAATACCGCTGGCCTGATCTCTCGTATTCATAGCTGGTCCCCAAGTCACTCCGCCGTCAGTGGACGTACTCATGAAGATGACATCGCCGAGCGCGGGCTCGTCCCATTCGGTATAGCAATTGCCATAGTTTGGGCTGGTAGTGGTGTTGTCGCAGGTAATCCAATTCTTGTCGTCCGAACCGCTGTGATCCACAAGGATTGGCTTGCTCCAATGGATTCCATCCGTCGAGCGGCTGGTGGCCACGGCTTCTCCGTCGCTGTCGATCAGAGGGAGAGTGGAGATCAGCCACTCAGCGTGTTTGGCGTCGTAAACCACGGCCGCATCACTTGCGGCTGTGAAGCTTCCACCTTTGTAGTTATCGGTCAGGCCGGGCAAATAACCGCTGGTCCAGGTTTTGCCTGCGTCTGTGGAAGTCGCAAAACCGATGTCAGCGCCACCGCCGTCGGGAACGCGCGCAACCTGGAAGCCGGTCACAATGGTTGAGCCCCACGCGAACGTATCAGGCTCAACTTCAGTGTGATGGTCGCTATCAGAATTGTGAAACGTGTCCGTGCTGAGCTTCACAAGATTAGATTGCGCACCCGCGGGCACGACAATGGCGAGAGCAATTGCGAATGCCAACGCAGCCGTGAAGAAGTCAGACATGTGCCCAGTCTTGGGCTCAGGGAAAATTCGATTCATTAGGATCATCCTCTACTGCGTTTGAGTTCTACCGCCGGCACATTTGTGCCGGCGGAATTAAGCACGGCTGCTACTTCTGCCCGTCCTTAGCCGGAGGAGCCGTTGGAGACTGTCTCTCTTCGCCCTGAGATCTGGGGAACGGCCGATCCGCATGGATGCCGGGTATGGGCTTCTCGCCTCGCGAACTGAAGCGAGGTTCGTCGGCCGAAGCTTCGAGCGGGTTCTTCGTGGTATAGGCAGCCTCATTGAAAAGGCCGTTGGCCGGCGCCTTGGCCACCATGAATACCCCGAAGGCTTTGCCATTCACATACGAGGACGACAAATAGTCAGCGAGCATAGGCCCATTCTGCGAGGCGGGCAGCCAACTGATCTTCATCGGTCCAGCCCCGAGATCTTTTCCTGCGGTCCAGGTCTTGCCGCCGTCCTCGGAAGCGGTGAAGCCAACGTGAATCTCGCAGGTCGAATCGTCGCAGCTGGCTTGGGGATAGTAGTAATAAGTTGTGGCGAGGTGGGCCGTGCTGCCGGATGTGGCACGGTCCACTCCCAGCCCGGGGATAAAATGGTCCACTGTGCTCTTGAGCGGGTCAATCGGAATGCGTGCCGGCGTGCTCCACTTCGTTCCGTTGGTCGAGGTGCTGATCACCAGGTCATTCGTGTCGCAACCTGAGCGGAAACTGCAATCCGACCACACCACGTAAAGCTTCCCGGCTCCATCGATCCCAGTCGTGGGAAATGGCAATCCGACGCTGCGCAAACTGCTGTTGCCCTGGAAGGTGTTGACGTTGGCGATGGTGAAGCTCGAATTCCAACTGGCACCGCCGTTGGTCGAAGTGAACGCCTGCATGTTGTTTCCCAGGAACGTCACCACCACTTGGCCATTCGGCTGCACCAGAGGCTGTCCGCCGGAGCCAAAAACCTGGTCTTTGCTCCCCTTGGCCGCTCCCCAGGTCAGTCCACCATCAGTGGAAGTGCTCAACAGGATTTCCGGAGTGTCCCATTCGGCGTAGCAATGGCCGTAGTATTTGCTGGTTGCATTGTTGTCGCAGGTGATCCAGTTCTTGTCGTCTCCACCGCTGCTATCGACCAGGACCGGCTTGTCCCAGTGGAGACCATCGGTGGAGCGGCTGACGGCAACGTTGTCTCCTGAATTGCCGATAGGAAGGGTGCAGATCAGCCAAACGCCGTGTTTCGCGTCATAAACCACCGACGCATCACTGGCGGCCGAATTGGGCCCATTCTTGTAGTTAACGGTGAGTCCCGGCAGAGAACCGTAAGTCCAGGTCGTGCCACTATCCGTGGAAGTGGCAAACCCGATGTCCGCCCCGCCGCCGTCGTCAACGCGAGCCACTTGAAAAGCCGCAACCATGGTCGAGCCCCAGGAATAGGTATCAGGTTCAACTTCAGTTTTGTGCTGGCTGGAGGGGTTGTGAAAGCTGTCGGTACTGATCTTGACCAGTTGCGCGTGCGCCGGAGCCACGGAAAGGGAAATCGCAAACGCCAAAACAGAGGTGAGGAAGGCAGACCTTTTCCTACGACTTTGAGAAGTGGAGTACGCTCGATTCATCGGATTGTCCTTGGGGGCTGGGAGTGTGGTATTCGCGGCTCGGTCCCGACGCCAAAATGGGGAGGGCATTTCCGGCAGCAACGAGGCGCAGTAGTAGAACCAACGTCGCAGAAAGATACATCGAGCGTTCGCGCACTGTCAATGTGCATGATTTTTCACCTTTTTCGCTGATTGTTATGTGCTGGAGGGATTCAGGGCGTTCAACCCAGACTCTCATCTGCTCCACAAGGCGCGCTGGAAGCCGTGCTGGGTGCGCCCCAGACGAAATCCTTTGTTCTTGACAGGCAGGTCCCCTTGAGGCACAGTTACCTAACTTGGCCTCCCTCGAGCCCGACTTCCTTGGTCTACGAAGGGCATTCGCGAGATGGAGCCGACTTCCAAGGGGGTGTTATGAAACTCATAGCTGCGGTTTCCATGCTGCTGGTTTCACTCGGTGCCACGGTTGCACATGCTCAGGTTCCGCGACATCACGGCAACTCTCTGAACGTAGTCGTGATCTTTCAGGAAAATCGCTCGCCCGACAATCTGTTTGGAAGCAACCCGAATTTCTTGCCGGGTGTGGACATTGCCACGAGCGGAATGAATTCCCAAGGCCAGACAATTCCTCTGACGGCCGTGCCGCTGGCGAACAATTACGACCTGAGTCACGCCCACTCGGCGTTCGTGGCAATGTACGACAACGGGAAAATGGACGGCGCCAACAATATCCCGGTGACCTGCAATAAAAACCAGCAGGGTTGTCCGCCCGCCACTCCCCAGTTCAAGTATGTTGACAATTCGACTGGAATCCTCGACCCCTACTTCCAATTAGCTGAACAGTACACCTTCGGCGATCGGATGTTCCAAACCAACCAGGGACCTAGCTTCCCTGCGCACCAATTCATCATTTCCGGCACTTCGGCGCCAAGCCAGAACAGTGACTTGTTCGTTGCGGAGAATCCAGCCGGCGTCACGAATGCCAATAGCAACACAGGCTGCACAGCTCCTTCCGGCGAATTCGTTAAGCTGATCGATCCCAGCGGCAGCGAGTCGCAAAAGATGTATCCGTGTTTCGAGCATGAAACTCTGGTGGACCTGCTCGACTACGCGGGAGTGAGTTGGAAATATTACGCGCCATCGGCGGGTTCCATCTGGACAGGGCCGAATGCCATCCAACATCTGCGTTTCGGATCGGATTGGAACAATGTCGTCTTGCAGCCTTCGCAGGTATTGACCGACATCGCCAACGGCCAAATGGCCACCGTCAGCTGGGTAATTCCAACCGGGCAGGAATCGGACCACGCCGGAAGCAATCAAGGGCTGGGTCCGTCCTGGGTTGCTTCGATTGTCAATGCCATTGGCCAAAGTCAGTATTGGGACAACACCGTCATTCTGATCACGTGGGATGACTGGGGAGGGTGGTACGACCACGTTCCGCCGACTATTTATGACTCGTACGAATACGGTTTCCGTGTTCCGTTGATTGTGGTCTCTCCCTTTGCAAAACAGGGTTACGTTTCTCACGTGACCCATGACTTCGGCAGCATTCTGCATTTCATCGAAGAGGTTTACCGTTTACCTTCGCTCGGATATGCGGATTCCAGGGCTGACGATCTCTCGGATTGCTTCGACTTTCACCGGCACAATCGGTTCCAGAAGATTGCGGCTCCGCACGACGCTAAGTTTTTTATCGATGACAAGACCCCGCCGACTGACCCAGACGACGATTAACGGTCGGCGAGAAGACTAGACCAATCGTCGCGGACATAGCTGCGAAGCGCACGAAGGCATATCGGCCCTGCTAGGATATGCCTCGTGCCTTCGCTGCTTGATATCCGGCATCTCACGGTCGAGTTTCCCGCCTCGGACTCTGCTTCCTCCCCGCCCTTAGCTGCAGTCCGTGACCTCAGTTTGACTATTGCCCCCCGTGAAGTTCTCGGCCTCGTTGGCGAATCCGGCTCAGGAAAGTCGGTCACTTCGTTAGCCCTGATGCGTCTGCTTCCCCCGCAGGCGCGTATCGCCGGGGAACTCCTGTTCGCGAACGGAAACGGTTCGGCGCACGATTTGTTGCAACTTCCAGACGAAGGAATGCGGACCCTGCGGGGATCGCAGATGGCCATGATTTTTCAGGAACCAATGACCGCGCTGAATCCGGCGATGCGAGTGGGGGAGCAGATCGCGGAGGCGGTCGCTGTGCATGCGCAAGTCACAAAAAAGGCAGCCTGGGATCGCGCAGTCGCAGTGATGGAGGATGTCGCGATCCCGGACGCAGCCCTTCGCGCCCGCGATTATCCGTATCAACTCTCGGGAGGCATGCGGCAGCGGGTCATGATTGCCATGGCGGTGGTGAATCGTCCTGCCCTGTTGATTGCCGATGAACCCACCACTGCTCTCGACGTCACGGTGCAGGCGCAGATCCTCCAACTCCTGGCCGAATTGCGATCGAAGTTTGGTCTGGCCATGCTTTTTATTTCCCACGACCTCGCGGTCGTCTCGCAGGTTGCCGATAGGATTGCAGTGATGTATGCGGGAAACCTGGTGGAACTGGGATCGAGACACGACATTTTCCATGCGCCGGCGCATCCCTACACGCGCGGACTCTTGAATGCGGTGCCCACTTTGAAAACGGACCGCACGCGGCCGCTCGCCACCATCGAAGGCACAGTGCCACCGATGAATGCGATTCCTCCTGGATGTCCGTTCGAACCACGTTGCGACTTTCGGGTAGCGGAATGCACGCGCCATCTGCCGCCGTTGCTCGAAGTATCGCGCGGCCACTGGGCGCGATGCCCGGTCGTGAATCCGTAAACGTGTACTCTTGTCTGCTTCCTGAGAAATAATTCTCTACGCAGAAAATCAGGGACTAACAACCAAAATCGCAGACGGCGAACAGGAGTGTCCGCACCACACGGACCATTTGGGTCTATAATCGCCATTTTGCCCGGTGACCAGTGCGCGTACTTCTGTTAAGCGACATTCATAGCAATCTCGAAGCTCTTGATGCCTGCCTCGCGGCCGCTCCCGCCTACGATGTGGTCTTTAATCTGGGCGATATTGTTGGCTATGGGGCGAGTCCAAACGAAGTCATTGAACGCGCGCGCCGACTGGGGAAGTTCTTCGTCCGCGGCAATCACGACAAGGCCGTGTGCGGTCTGGTCAACATTGCTGATTTCAATCCCGTGGCCGCTCTGGCTTCGCAATGGACCCACGATCAGCTCACTGGGGAAAATCTGGAATGGCTCCGTTCCTTGCCGCAGGGACCGGTGCAGATCGAAGGACTTCCAGATGTTCAATTTGTGCACGGATCTCCGGTCAACGAAGATGAATACGTGGTAACCGTTGGAGACGCGGTCGAACCGTTAATGGCAGCTCCAGCCGTCGTCACGTTCTTCGGGCACACTCATCTGCAGGGAAGCTTTATGTTGAATGGCGATCACATCAACTCCGTGCACCCCGCCTACAGGACCGTCGGGCAAATCGAAACTTCGGAATTCCCGCTCAAGAAGAACCTGCCCTACCTGGTCAATCCTGGGTCAGTAGGGCAACCTCGCGATGGCGATTGGCGGGCGGGCTTCGCCGTTTACGACTCGGAGACCCGCATCGTTGAGTTTTACCGCGTGCCCTACAATCTCAAGAGTGCGCAGGATCGCATCTTGGCCGCCGACCTGCCACAGCGTTTGGCTACCCGGTTGGCTGCCGGAAGATAGCTGCCGCGGAGGGACGGATGCAACGACGATCATTCCTCAAAGGTAGCGGAGCGGTCATCGTTGTAGTCGTCGGCGCGGGAGTCTGGCGCGCTTATGACGAGGGAGTTTTTAGCGTTGGCGAAGGGCCGGCCTACCAGCCGTGGAAAGACTGGCAGAACGAGAAAGATGGGCCACTGGCGCTAGTGCGCGCGGCGATTCTGGCTGCCAGTCCACACAACACCCAGCCATGGCTCTTCAAGGTTACCGACAATCAAATCGAATTGTATGCGGACACCGGCCGGTATCCAGGCGCTCTTGATCCTTATTTGAGAGAACAGCATATCGGTTTGGGCTGCGCATTGGAAAATCTCATGCTCGCGGCCGCGGCGAACGGTTACAACGCCACATCCACTTTGCTCCCGGGAAAACTTCAGCCGGTTCCTTCCAATACCCAGCCGGCATTGGTGGCCCATGTAGATCTTTCACCGGGCAACCGTCAAGCCAGTGAACTCTACGACGCGATTCCCCATCGCCATACCAATCGTGCTCCGTATGACGTGCTCAAGCCCGTCCCAGCCGAAGTGATGGATGCGCTAAATGCCTTGGTCAACGAGGAACCAGAAGTAAAGATTTTTCTCTTCAACTCGGAATCAGACCGAAATCGAATCGTCGAAATAGTCGCCAAAGCAAATAAAGAGGTATATGCGGACCCGGAGGTGGAGCATGGAAGCGAGCACTGGATTCGATGGGACTGGAGCGACGTCCAGAAGCACTGCGACGGCCTCACGATTGACGCATTCGGCTTGCCGCCAGTGACTACAGCGATCATCAAGTTCAGCCCGAAGCGATTATTGAGAAAGTTCGCTTCGCGTGGCAACGGGGATCCGTACGCGGATCTGCTCCGGGCCACGCCCGTTTTCGGCCTTATCGCTGTGCGTGATCGTTATGATCAGGAACAGTGCCTTCGCGCGGGGCGGATTTGGCAGCGAGCGCATCTGTTGCTGACCAGCCGGGGAGTCGCGGGCCGGCCGGTCAATGAAGCCGTGGAACTCATCGATCATGAGCGGCTGCGAAATCAGGAACCGCGAGCCTCGGCTCAGTTGGCCGACCTCACGCATGATGCCACCTGGCAGCCGACCTTCATGTTCCGCCTTGGCTATCCGATTCGCCCAGCGCTGGCCAGCCCCAGACGCCCAGTCAAGGATGTAATTATTTGACACCCCTGTTCGTGAAGTAGTCTGATCATCAGTCGCCTATGCTTCTTGTTTCGAGTTTATTTTTGCCCACCATAATTCCGGGAGAAAAAGTTGGAATGAGAACGAACCGTTGGAAGTTCGCAAGACTCGTAATTCCGGTTGCTTTATTGGTCATTGCGGTTGTTACCGCGCAGGCGCAAAGCGCCAGCGCCATCGCCCGAAACTTCGATCAGGTCGCGATTTCGCCGGATGGAAGTCGCATTGCATGGGTGGTGCAATCGGTGCCAAATGAGTCCGGGGAACCAATAGGAGGGTCGGCTATTTATGTTCAGGACTTGAGATCTCCTGGCGCCAAGCCGAAACGAGTTTCCGCGGGCAGCGATAACCAAGCCGCAAGCGAAGACACCATTGCCTGGTCTCCCGATAGCAAGCATTTGGCTTTTCTTTCTGACCTGGAAGGCGATGGGCAATCGAATTTCTACGTGGCGAACGTAGAGGCCGGAGGTGTGCGCAAGCTGACCAACCTCAAAGGCTACCTGGCCGACCCCGCATGGTCCCCCGACGAGAAGACGCTGGCGTTCTTGTTCACCGAAAATGCGCCTCGCGCCGCTGGCCCGCTCATGCCCATGGTCCCTGAGACAGGCGTAATCGACCAAAAGATTTACGAACAACGATTAACCCTGGTGGACCTTGGGTCGGGGAAGGTCCGTCAGCTCTCGCCGCCGGATATGTACGTCTATCAATACGACTGGTCGCCAAACGGAAAGACTTTCGCCGCGATCGCCTCGCATGGCTCGGGGGATTCCAATTGGTACGTAGCCGAAATCTACACGCTGAGCGCGGAAAGCGGGGAAATCAAGCCGGTATACAAGCCTTCTCTGCAGATCGCGGTGCCACGCTGGTCTCCCGATGGCAAGACTATCGCGTTTATCGGCGGCCTGATGAGCGACGAAGGATCAATCGGCGGCGACGTCTTTACCATTTCAGCAACTGGAGGCGATGCCCGCAACGTCACGCCTGGAATTGCAGCATCGCCGTCGTGGCTTTACTGGGATTCGCCGGGCAAAATTCTTTTTACGGAAAACATTGACGGTCAGACGGGAGTTTCCGCGGTTGATCTTTCCAGCGGAAAAATCTCTTCGCTCTGGTCCGGCCCGGATGTCATCTCAACGGAAGTTGAGGGTGGACCGACCGTCTCTCTCACCGCCGATCACCAGTCGTCGGCCGTGATTCTAAATTCATCCACCCGCCCGCCGGAAATCTGGGCCGGTCCGATCGGGGAGTGGAAGCAAGTCACGCGCGTAAACGACGGTATCCATGCAGCCTGGGGTCAAGTGAAAAGCCTTCATTGGTCGAACGGTGACACGAAGGTTCAAGGGTGGCTCATGTTTCCTACCGACTACGATCCCAGCAAGCGCTACCCCATGGTCGTAGTAGTGCACGGCGGGCCGGCCGGGGTCGCGCACATCGGATGGCCCGAGGTTTTCTTCAACACTTACGACCTCTCCGCCCACGGATATTTCGTGCTCTATCCCAATCCGCGCGGCAGCTTCGGCCAAGGGGAGAAATTTACGCAAGCCAACGTCAAGGATTTTGGTTACGGAGATTTCCAGGACATTTTGAAGGGCGTTGACGAGGTCGTAAAGACGCTGCCGGTGGATAACAATCGCATTGGTGTTACCGGCTGGAGTTACGGCGGCTACATGACCATGTGGGCAGTAACTCAATCCAGCCGTTTTCATGCCGCGGTGGCTGGAGCCGGATTAGTGAATTGGCAGAGCTACTACGGTCAAAACGATATTGACGAATGGATGCCCCCCTATTTCGGCGCCACGGTGTATGACGATCCCGCGATCTATGTGAGGAGCGCTCCCATCACCTTCATAAAAAATGTAAAGACGCCCACACTCGTGCTGGTCGGCCAGTACGATGGCGAATGCCCCATGCCGCAATCCCGTGAATTCTGGTGGGCACTCAAGACGCTAGGCGTGAAAACGCAACTGGTAATCTATCCCGGCGAAGGGCACGAATTCCTTCAACCCGAACACCGGCGCGATGTAATTGATCGTCTCACTGCATGGTTTGATCACTATCTGAAGTAATGGGACGACGGGCGGCTCGGCAGAAGATATCCCACGCAGTGTAAACTTTTGCCATGCCCTCATACTCGTCATCTCACGCCAGCAAAGGACCGTTCAACGAGAGAGAAAACCCGCCCGCGCATCATCTGGTTGCCTTCAGCGACGGCGGAGCACGGGGCAATCCCGGACCGGCCGGGTACGGTGTTGTGATTCAAGACGAAGCCGGACGAAAAGTTGCCGCGCTTAACGAATATCTCGGTCATCAAACCAACAATGTTGCCGAGTATCAAGGATTGATCGCGGCGCTCGAGTATGCCGTCGCCAATGGGCACAAAGCGCTCAAAGTGATTAGCGATTCTGAGTTGCTGGTGCGGCAAATCAAAGGGATTTACAAAGTGAAGAATGCCGCTCTGCAGGATCTCCACGGTCGGGCAAAAGAACTGATCGCACAGCTCGAGTGGTTTTCTATCGGGCACGTTCTCCGTGGCCACAACGAAGAAGCCGACCGCCTGGCCAATGCCGCCATGGACCGAGGCATGGGACGCGTGGCCCGGGCGCCGTCGCCCGTGTCTGAGTTGGGAAATATTCCGGCGGCACGTGAAGAATTCAACGGAGTCGTCCGCGCGGGAAAGATCGAACTACTCGATGGCAAACTCCCCGAAGGAACCCAGGTCCAAGTACGCGTGAAGAAGTAGCACCAAGCTTCGATGGAGGATGGACGCTGTCCTCCACTACGCAAAGCCTATTCGTCGACCACCGGATTCCTCAGCGTCCCTACACCCTCGACGCTGACCTCAATCACATCTCCCGCAACTACTGGACCCACGCCTTTAGGAGTGCCGGTCGCGATCACGTCGCCCGGAGCAATCGTCATGGCCTGCGAAATGTAGCGAATGATGACACCCAGTGAAAAGATGAAATCGCGAGTGTTGCCCTGCTGACGAGCCTCTCCATTCACTCGAGTTTCAACCCCGACGCCCGTCCAGGGATTGATCTCATCGGTGACCAATGGGCCCACCGGACAAAACGTGTCGAAGCCCTTAGCGCGCGTCCATTGACCGTCTTTATTTTGCAAGTCACGGGCAGTCACGTCGTTGAGACACGTGTAGCCGAGAATGTAAGGACGCACGTCCTCGTCCGCCCTCACCTGGTAAATTTTCTTGCCGATCACGACTGCGAACTCGCCTTCGAAGTCGACGCGTTGCGAAAGCTTCGGCCGGCGGATTTCGCCGCCGGGCGCGAGCAGCGACGACGGAGGCTTGAAGAAGATCAAAGGCTCAACCGGGACCTCATTGCCCAGTTCCGCAGCGTGTTCACGATAGTTGCGGCCTACGCAAATGATCTTTGACGGGTGGACTGGCGCGAGCAACGTAGCCTCAGCCAAACCAATCTGGTCCATGCGCTTGGACGGCAGATCCTCGATGTCACCGTCTGCTTCCTCGGGCGGTTTCAGCAGTAACCGCGTGATCTGCTCGACTCCCGCGACGACTTCAACCAAGCCGTTGTGGGATTGACCGTTAAGTTCAAACCGACAATATTTCATAAGACCCCAGTTCTGAGCAGTTGGCAGTTAGCACTTAGCAGTCAAACATATCTACGATCACCTGCGCAAAACCAAATGCTAAGTGCTAAATGCCAATTGCTGCTTTTATGGTACCGCCTCACTCGCCTCTGACGATCGCGCGCTTTCGTTTCCACGCACGTCGGCCGCCGAAACGGAATACACGTAGGTTTTACCTGACTCCACGTTCATGTCCCGAAACGCCGGTGTCTTCACCAGTTCCGTATTTACTTTCACCGGCTCAGCGCCCGCTTCATGACGAAACACGTTGTAGCCCGCTAGATCCGCGTCCGCGTCCGGTGCCCAAATTAAATCAATGAACGGTTGCTGACCCGCTCCCGAAAACACAGCCTGCAAACCGGAGGGCACCGCGGGCGGAAATACATCGTGAGCAAACACTTCTACCGCGCGTGTGTCGTCACCTTCAAACTGAGTCTCGGGTTTTCCTTCCGCGTGGATCAGTGTGACCGCGTTTGCGCGGTAAAAATACGTTTTCTCCCACTCGAAGCTGTGATCCAGGAGCTGTGCCGCGGGCGTTTCGTTCAGTGGCACCTCTCCCACAACTGTATCTGTATTTCCACCTTCCGGGCGACGATACACTCGATAAACGTATCGTAAGCCAGTCGTTTCGGCGGCGTGTGAAGTCCCGATCCAACTCAGCAGGACGCCTTCCGCTGTGACTCGAGCCTGAAAGTCAGAAGGTGGCGGCAAAGCCGGAACCGCCGGCACACGCACGGTATTCGAGATTCCAGCGCTCCGGCCCCTGCCATTCAGAACTGAAATTGCATAGAACATTTCCGCATCAACATTCTCAACTAGAAGTGTTCGCGGAAGATGATCGATGTAGCTCGCGCGTCCCATCGTAGTCGGCTTCGCAGACTTATTCCTCTGGGGACTCGCTCCGGCGAGCTGTGGCGCAGGCACCTCTCCCACTGGATTCGCGCACTCGCTAATTGGTGCGGGGGCTCTGCAAATGTTTGTGAGGCCTAAGTGCCTTACGGCAAGTCGATCCGTCGTTTCCGAGGGCACAGTCCAATCAAGATAAACCCGATCGCCTTTGCGCACCGCCCGAAGATCAGTCACCGTCTGTGGGAGATCCAACGATGGAGGCTTAGGAATGCCAGGAACCCCGCAGCCCACAAGGGCAACGGTGCCAGCCAACAATACAAAAAGATGCGTGAGGAATTGCCTCATCGGCAGAACAACAAGATTATCAGATGGGCGGATCCTCGCAGGATTACGAATGCTACAGAATATATCGTGACAGGTCCTGGTCCTTCACGATGTCGGCCAGCATGTGGCGTACGTAATCTGCGTCTACTTTGAAGTGCTCTCCCTTTTTGTCGGGCGCATCGAAGCTGATCTCATCCAGCACCCGTTCCATGATGGTATGCAGACGGCGCGCTCCGATGTTTTCCGTGCCTTCGTTGACCCGGAAAGCAAAGCGAGCAACTTCTTCCAGTGCATCCTTAGTGAATTCCAGCTTCACATTTTCCGTCTCGAGTAGCGCCGTGTATTGCTTCACCAGCGACGACTTCGGCTCGGTCAAAATCCGGATGAAGTCTTCCATGGTCAGCGACTGCAATTCGACGCGTATCGGAAACCGGCCTTGCAGTTCCGGGATCAGGTCACTCGGCTTAGAAACGTGGAACGCACCCGCCGCCACGAACAGAATGTGATCCGTGCGAACCATGCCGTAGCGAGTGTTGACCGTGGTTCCTTCCACGATAGGCAGGATGTCGCGTTGCACGCCTTCGCGCGAAACGTCCGGCCCATGCCCGCTTTCGCGGCCGGCGATTTTATCGATCTCGTCGAGAAAGATGATCCCTGAATCCTCTACGCGATCAATAGCCGTGCGTGTCACCTGATCCATATCAATCAGCCGTTGTTCTTCTTCCTGGATCAGATACTCGAATGCTTCATTGACCTTCATCTTCCGTTTCTTCGTACGCTGGCCGAAGATGTTGGGCAACATGTCCTTGATGTTGACGTCCATCTCCTCGACTCCCTGGTTGGAGATGATTTCAAACGATGGAAATGCGCGTTCGCGCACATCGATCTCCACCATGCGCTCATCCAGCTTGCCTTCGCGCAATTGCTGGCGAAGCTTCTCGCGCGTGCGGCTCTGCGATTCGATTGAAGAAGAGGAAGTCGTTCCTTCGAGGATGAACCCAGCCTGCGCTGGCTCCGAAGGGCGAGCCGCAGCCGGCGGCGGCAGAAGAATATCCAGCAAACGTTCTTCGGCGTTGAGTTCGGCCTTGTCCGAAACGTCTTCGAGTTTTTCCTCGCGCACCATCTCGATCGCGATCTCAACCAGATCGCGGATCATGGACTCAACATCCCGCCCGACGTATCCCACTTCGGTGAACTTTGACGCTTCTACTTTGAGGAAAGGTGAGTTGGCGAGTTTGGCCAAGCGGCGGGCGATTTCAGTTTTTCCCACGCCCGTAGGGCCGATCATGATTATGTTTTTGGGAATAACTTCTTCGGCAAGCTCGGGCGTCAGCTTCTGCCGGCGCATGCGATTGCGCAATGCGATCGCCACGGCTCGCTTTGCGTCTTTTTGACCGATAACGTGCTTGTCCAGTTCTGCGACAATCTCACGCGGCGTAAGCTCGTCGAGCGCAATCTGTTCTTCGTCCACGGTTCCGGGTAAGTAAATGGCCATAAATATCTCGGGCTTCAGGCGTCAGGCCCGCGCTTCAACCTGCAGCTGACGCCGAGCACCTGATTCCTAGAGCTCCTCAATCGTAACTTTGTCGTTCGTATAAATACACATGTTTCCGGCAATCTTCATTGCTTCTTCCGCAATCTGGTGAGCGGAGAGTTGAGTGTGTTGCGCCAGCGCTTGGGCCGCCGCTTGCGCATACGGACCGCCGCTGCCGATGGCTGCAATGCCACCATCCGGCTCGATCACATCACCCTGACCGCTGAGCAGGAAAGTTTGTTCCTTATCGGAAACCAGCAGCAGAGCTTCTAAATGGCGCAGAAATTTGTCTGTCCGCCAATCCTTCGCCAGTTCGACAGCTCCTCGGCCGATATTGCCATGATACTGCTCCAGCTTGGCCTCGAACCTGCTAAAAAGCGAAAAAGCATCTGCCGTCGAACCCGCGAATCCGGCGAGGATCTTGTCCTGGTATAAGCGGCGGATTTTCTTTGCAGTATGTTTGATCACGCCTTCGCCGAGCGTGACTTGTCCGTCGCCAGCCATCACTACATGGCCGTCCCGCCGAACGCAAAGCACCGTTGTCGAACGCACTAAACGCTTTTTCGTCATGAGCGCAATTTTTTATTATAACAGCGGAACCTTTAGTTTCCTTCAGCTCACAACCACATCTGCTATCCGCGCCGCGTCGGCGCAAGCTCGCACATCGTGCGTGCGAATAATATGCGCTCCTTTCAGGATGACGGCCGTCTCCGCGGCAACAGTCCCATAGAGGCGCTCGGTCACGGGCGCATCGTTGCCATTCCTCGCCAGCGCACGTCCGATAAATGATTTGCGTGAGACTCCTGCCAGCAACGGATAGCGCAGTTCATGCAGTTCGTCAAAACGCTTGAGCAGCGGATAATTTTCCTGAAAGCTCTTGCCGAATCCGAAACCTGGATCGAGCACGATTCGCTCGCGCTTCACGCCTCGTAACACTGCGGTATCGGCCCACGCGCGCAGTTCTCGTTTTACCAGCGTCACGAAATCGGATACCGGTGGCAAAGTGCGCCATTCCTCCGGCCGTCCACGCATGTGCATTAACACGGCTCCGCATCTTAATTCGGCTAGCGTCTTCACCATCTGCGGATCCCAGCGAAATCCGCTCACGTCATTTACGATCTCGGCTCCAGCTTCAACTGCCGCTCGTGCCACGTTCGCCTTGTAGGTGTCTACCGAGATCACTGCCTCCGGGCGCTTCTGTTTGAGGGCTGCGATCACGGGAATCACGCGCTGCAATTCTTCCTGCTCGCTGACTGGCTGCTTCTGCGGCTGCGGTTGCCGAGCCAGATCGGTGCCCGCGCTTTCCGCCGAAGGCAGGACCTTGGCGCCCGGCCGCGTCGATTCCCCTCCGATGTCGACGATGTCGGCGCCATCTTCCAGCAGCCGCAGACCGTACTCCACGGCGCGGTCGCGGTCGAAATGCACTCCTCCATCGGAAAATGAATCGGGTGTGACATTGATGACCCCCATCACGAGCGTGCGCTTTCCCAATGCCAGGGAACGCGATCCAAGACTCCAATCAAACACCGGACGCATGGGCCCGATTCTAAACCCAGAACTTGGCACTTAGCAGTTAGCTCTGAACGGGACTTGCAGGATTCTCGCAACAGGACCAAATGCTAAGTGCTAAATGCTAAGTGCTAAGGCTATGTGCTATGTCAAAGCTCGTCATAACCCTCTGCTACAATCGACTGTCAGATGCGTCGAAAATGCGCGCAGTTCGCGATTGTTTCCTGCCTGTTTCTGGCGACGCAACTCTACGCCGCCTCGCACGATCCAGTTGCCAAACGCATTGACACCATCCTCGCCGCTCCCGATTTGGCCCGTGGATTTTGGGGCATCGAGGTAGTTTCGCTCGATAGCGGGAAAATCATTTACGCCCAGAACGCCGACAAACTGTTCACTCCGGCTTCCAATACGAAGCTGTTTACAACGGCTGCCGCTCTCGCACTGATCGGGCCGGATTACACTTCGCGCACTACCGTCGAAACCAGCGGGATGTTGGACAAATACGGACGCCTCACCGGCGATCTAGTGTTGGTCGGCCGCGGCGATCCCAATCTTTCCGGTCGCGAATTGCCCTACAACTTGAAAACGGCGCGCAACGATCATCCCATTCAGGTGCTCGAACAACTCGCGGATGCGCTGGTACAGAAAGGCGTGAAGTATGTCGATGGCGATATCGTCGCTGACGACTCCTATTTCGCGTTCGAGCGTTATGGAGAAGGCTGGAGTCAGGATGATTTAGTTCTGGCGGACGGCGCCCCGGTTTCGGCACTTACCATCAACGACAACGTCGTGTTCGTGAGTATTCTTCCCGCGGACCGCGCCGGGGAACATGCCTTCGTCAGCATCACGCCCTTCGCAGATTATTATCACATCGACAATCGCATTATCACTACGCCTGCGGGAACGGGGCGAAAGATTTTCATCAACCGCGAACCCGGATCGACCTCTCTCACTTTGTGGGGCAATGTGCCGCTTGATGATGCCGGCGCGAATGAAGCTCTCGCGATCGAAGATCCCGCGGAATTCGCCGCCGCTCTCTTCCATCAGTTGCTGGAGAAGCGCGGCATCGTGGTCTACGGCAAACAAAGCACACGACACACGGAATTGGCGACTCTTTCCACTTTGACAGTCACGGCTGTGGCTCCGGCTCGTGGTGGTGACGAATCTTCGCGCGCCTTGCCGAATCAGCCGTTAGTGCTGGCTAGCTATCAATCCAAACCGCTGATTGAAGATGTGCGCGTTATCAACAAGGTCAGCCAGAATTTGCACGCCGAAATTCTATTGCGTTTGCTAGGGCGAGAGAAAGGTGCAGCGGGCACCGTCGCAGGTGGGCTTGAAGTGCTGCACGGTTTTCTCAATCAAGCGGGCGTGCCCGGCGATCAGTATGTTTTTTATGATGGTTCTGGCCTCTCCCGTCAGAATCTGGTCACACCTAATGCTGTTGTGCAGCTGTTACGCTACGCGGCGAGCCAATCGTGGGGATCGAGCTTTCGGGGGACGCTGCCGGTTGCCGGTATCGACGGATCGCTTGCGGATCGCTTCCCGAATCTTGATCCGCGGACGCACGTTTGTGCCAAAACCGGGTCACTCGGCGGAGTGAAGGCGCTCTCCGGCTATGCAACGACCGCGCGCGGCCAGCAGGTCGCGTTTTCCATCCTTTCCAACAATTTCAACCTGCCTAACAAACGTGTCCTCGATACCATCGACGGCGTTGTGGAAGCGATTGTGAATGAGAAGTAGATCAGCATTCAGCACTTAGCAATCAGCACTCAGTACTCAGTACTTGCGGTTCCGTCGGAACCGTTCCTTGAGAGTTATTCGCTGAATGCTGAGTGCTTCTCTTCACCTTGGCATTTTCTTTGATTGACGATCACGGACTGCACGGACTCCACCGGGTCCCGTGCCGGTCGGGGGTTTGCGCATTCCTTCCAGCAGATCTTTCAGCACGGTCGCGTTGTTTTGTTCTTCGTTTCTGGAGGCAAAAAGTAAGGTCAGCATCTTGCGCTGATTGGCCAGGCGATAGAGTTCACTGAGCGCCTCCACGCATTCCGGGCGGGCCAACTCTTTGAGATAACGCTTGCGAAAAACTGGCCATGCATCAGGACGCGCGTGAAACCATTTGCGCAACGCGTCGGACGGGGCCAGATCGCGCAGCCACTTGTCCACCGCCGCACGAGCCTTACTCAGGCCGCGAGGCCAGAGGCGGTCCACCAGAACCCGCGTCCCGTCGGCGCGGGCAGGTTCTTCGTACACTCGTTTTACATTCACCCGTTTCGCTGTCACTCGATTCCCGCACCAGTCATGGCGTTGCTTTATTATTGTAGCGATTTGTTTTGGGTTTGACGGACAAATGGAACGATCTCGCATTCTTATTATTCGACAATCCCGAAAGTTAAAATTGGCTCTGAGTCTCTGCGTCTCTGTGGTGATGCTATCGTTTCTGGCCGGCTGCGATGTTCAACGCCGCAAGAGCGACGCCGAACTCGGACTCAATCCGCAGCAAATCGCTGGACGCCGGATTTACGACAATTATTGCGACCGGTGCCATGCGCCTTACTCTTCGAGGGGCCGTCAAGGCCCCAGCATGAAAGGCGTTTTCCAGCGGCCATATCTGCCAATGAGCGGGATGCCGGCGAATGACGACCGGGTTACGGATATCGTTCGCTTGGGGCGCAACAAGATGCCGGGCTTCGCCCAGGTCCTCAGTCAGCAACAGATTAACGATCTGCTGGCCTATCTACACACGTTGTAAGTTCAGAGGCTCACGGGGCATCGTTCTACACTAGGACAGGCGGGGGCGGCTGTCTTCACGTGATTCTCGGGTTTCTCTGCACATGGGTTTGACATCATCTGTTTGGTTCCCTACCCTTGTTTGTCCTGAGCTATGAAGATCCTCGTCATCGGAAGTGGCGGACGCGAGCATGCGCTGGCTTGGAAATTACGCCAGTCTCCGCGGGTTTCGCAGGTTTATTGCGCGCCAGGCAATGCCGGTATCGCCGCTGAGGCAGAATGTCTGCCCGTCGATGTGAAGAGCGTTGAGTCCCTGCTGGCGCTGGCGGCGCAGATCAAGCCCGACCTCACGGTAGTGGGCCCGGAGTTGCCTCTGCAACTCGGCGTCGTGGACGAGTTTACGCGTCGCGGATATCGCATCTTTGGTCCCACGCAGAGCGCGGCACGGCTGGAATCCAGCAAGAGTTTTGCGAAAGAGTTTATGCAGCGCCATCACATCCCGACGGCGCACTACGCCATCTGCAATAGCCCGCAGGATGTCGGCGAGGCCTTGCCGCATTTCCATATGCCGGTGGTGGTGAAGGCGGACGGATTGGCCGCCGGCAAGGGCGTCGTGATCTGCAAGAGCAAAGAAGAGGCTTCTGCCGTTGCGGCAGAGATGCTCAGTGGGAAGATGCTTGGTGACGCTGGCGCGCGCGTGGTGCTCGAGGAGTGTCTCAAAGGCGAAGAACTTTCGTTCCTGGTGCTGAGCGACGGCGAACGCGTAGCTGCGCTGGCTGCGGCGCAGGATCACAAGCGCGTGGGCGAGGGCGATACGGGCGCGAACACTGGCGGCATGGGCGCTTACTCGACGCAGACGATGGTGGACGCGCAGATGCAGAACTGGCTGTTGCAGCACGTGGCACGTCCCGTAGTTGCTGGAATGAAAGCAGAAGGCACGGAATATAAAGGTGTCCTGTATTGCGGCCTCATGATGACCGCTCGCGGACCGATGGTTCTCGAGTTCAACTGCCGCTTCGGCGACCCCGAGACGCAGCCGGTTCTGATGCGCCTGGAAAGTGATTTGTTGGAGGCACTGGAAGCTTCGATTGATGGACGGGTCAGCGATGGCAACTTCCGCTGGTCCACGGATGCTTCGGTTTGCGTGGTCATCGCTTCGGGAGGGTATCCGGGCACGTTCGAAGTGGGGAAAAAAATCAGCGGGATTGAGGACGCGGAAACCGTTGCGGGCGTGAAGGTCTTTCACGCGGGAACAACGAGGCATGACGACGCATACTTTGCCGCCGGCGGGCGGGTGTTAGGGGTTACTGCTCGAGCAGTCAGCCTTGAGGCGGCTGTGAAGAGCGCGTATGAGGCGGTCCAGAAGATCAGCTTCGGGGACGCGTACTATCGCAAGGACATTGCGGCCCGAGCCCTGAAGAAATAGTTCTTATTCGAAGCGCGAAGGAGAATTTAGTCACTCCGGAAGAGAAGCAGATCCTTCGCGTTGCTCAGGATGACAACGCCAAACTAGAGGAAAATTTATGAGCAAGCCACTGGTTTCGATTGTGATGGGAAGCGACTCCGATCTCGACATTATGCGCGAGGCGGCGAAGGCGCTCGATGATTTCGGAATTGCCTACGAAATCGATGTGACCTCGGCGCACCGCTCACCGGATCGCACGGCGGACTTTGCGCGTAAAGCCTCGGGCCGAGGTATTCGCGTGATCATCGCGGGAGCCGGTGGAGCGGCGCATCTGGCCGGAGTGATTGCCGCACATACCACTCTGCCAGTGATTGGCGTTCCCATTCCTTCCACCGCGCTGAACGGAATGGATTCACTGCTCGCGACCGTGCAGATGCCTGCGGGGATTCCAGTCGCTACGGTTGCTATCGGCAAAGCCGGAGCCACCAATGCAGGAATTCTGGCGGCGCAAATTCTGGGGCTCGCGAGTGAATCCCTCGCCCGAAAACTGGATAGTCTTAAGGAGACGCTGGCCAACAGCGTGGAAGAGAAATCACGAAAATTGAAGATCACTCTGGGCACCTAGCGTGGGCCTTTCCGGGACAAGGTCAAAGGAACAAGTGCACTTTAGCTTGCCCAATGATTTTCCAGACGTCACCCTGAATCCCGGCGTCAGCCGGGTGAAGGATCTCGCGGGTAGCGCAACGACAACATTGACTGCCAATGCGCGCAGAGATCCTTCGCTCCGCTCAGGATGACATCTTGAAATAATGTGAGGTGCGCATGCTGCGGCCGATTCTTCTGCTTGTGGTCCTACTGTTTGCCGTGACTATGGAGTCTTCCAGCCAAGACCGCTCTTACGGACGCTCCGTGGTAATGACGGATCGTGGCATCGTCGCCACCAGCCATTACCTGGCGTCGCAGGCCGGAGCCCAAATCCTGGCTAAAGGTGGAACGGCGATCGACGCCGCGATTGCTGCCAATGCTGTTCTCGGCGTCACCGAACCGATGAACAACGGAATCGGCGGCGATTTGTTTCTCATCTACTGGGACGCGAAGACCGGCAAACTCTACGGCCTGAATTCGAGTGGCTGGGCGCCCCGTGGACTTTCTGTGGATTTTCTGGCGAAGCGTGGCATCACAACAATGCCTGAGGACGGCATTCACAGCGTCACCGTCCCCGGCGCGGTTGAAGGATGGAGCCAGTCCCATCAGCGCTTCGGGCGGTTGCCCTGGAAAGATCTTTTTGCTCCGGCCATTTATTACGCCGAACACGGTTACGCTATTCCGGAAATCATCCACGACTATTGGGTGGAAGAAGAAGCCAAGCTGCAAAAGACCAGCGAGTCACGAAGGGTTTTTCTCCCCGGCGGCAAAGCTCCGGAAATTGGCGCCAAGTTTTCGAATCCCGACTTAGCCAAGGCTCTGCGCTTGATCGCCGACCAGGGCCGCGACGCTTTCTATAAGGGCGAGATCGCGAAGGCGATCGTGAGCACGTCGTCGTCGTTTGGCGGGACCATGCAGTTGGACGACCTGGCCGACTTTTCCGCAGAGTGGGTTGAACCTATTTCTATCGACTACCGCGGCTGGAAGGTTTACGAACTTCCTCCGAACGGCCAAGGCATGGCGGCGCTCGAGATGCTGAACATCATGAGCACGTTTCAGCCCGACTCTGCCGGACCGCAGGGCACTGTGGAATTGCACAAAAAGATTGAAGCGATGAAACTGGCGTACTCCGACCTCTATCGTTACAACGCCGACCCGCGGTTCGCCAAGGTTCCAGTGGAGGGCTTGTTGTCGAAAACTTACGCTGCCGAGCGCGCGGCTCTCATCAATCCGAGCAAAGCCAACTGCAATCCGAGACCAGGAAATCCGGCGACGAGCGACACTGTGTATCTCGCGGCCGTGGACAAAGATGGCAATATCGCGTCGTTGATCCAAAGCAATTACGCCGGATTCGGTTCGGGCGTTGTCGTGAATGGAATGGGCTTCGCGCTGCAAGATCGGGGAGCGTTGTTCGTTCTCGATCCTAGCCATCCCAACGCGCTGCAACCGAGGAAGCGGCCATTTCACACCATCATTCCGGCTTTCATGGAGCAGGGCGACGTGCATATTGGCTTTGGCATCATGGGCGGCCCAAACCAGCCTTTGGCGCACGCACAGTTTGTTTCCAACTTTGTGGATTATGGGATGAACATCCAGGCTGCTCTCGAAGCGCCCAGATTCACTGTGGCCGGCAACAGAGTAAGTTGCGATATCCCGATCGAGTCGCGGGTGAAGCCCGAGGTTTTGCAGGTATTGCGCGACAAAGGCCACAACCTGATCGTGCACGGGGCCTACACTACGGCGATGGGACGCGGACAAGCGGTGATGCACAATTCGAAAACTGGCATGAACTCGGGTGCATCCGATCCGAGAGCTGATGGCGTCGCAGAACCGGAACCGCCGGAAATACATTTTTGACTGACTCAGCCCGCTACAACTTTAGCCCTTTTAAATACTCGCGCAGCGGGCCGCCCAGATCCTTGCGCTTGAGCGCAAATTCGATTGTGGCCTGGAGGAAACCGAGTTTGTCGCCGGCATCGTGACGCTTTCCCTCGAAGACATAGCCATACATCTTTTCTCGCTTGAGCAGGGCGCGCATGCCATCGGTGAGTTGCAACTCGCCGCCGACGCCAGCCTTGGTTTCTGACAAGGTTTCGAAAACCGTCGGAGTCAAAATGTAGCGGCCGATAACAGCAAGGTCTGACGGCGCCTCTTCCAACTTCGGCTTCTCGACCATATTGCGGATTTCGTAGAGCCGGCCGTCGAATCGTCCGTCTGCCGGTTTTACATCGAGCACGCCATAAGCAGAGATCGCCTTGCCCTGGATAATCTGAATCGCGATCACCGACGATTGGGTCTGGTTGAAAACGTCAATCATCTGCTTCAAGCAAGGAGGGTCAGCATCGATAATGTCATCAGCCAGCAGTACGGCGAAGGGTTCATTGCCCACCAGTTCGCGCGCCATAAGCACAGCATGGCCCAAGCCGAGCGCTTCTTTCTGCCGGACATAGGCAACGTGGATCATGTCGGAGATGCCGCGCACGATCTTGAGCAGATCGGTCTTCTTGCGCTCCTCCAGCATCTTTTCCAGCTCGTAACTCACGTCGAAGTGGTCTTCGATGGCCTGTTTGCCACGGCCCGTGATGATGATGATCTGGTCGCAACCCGAGGCGAGCGCTTCTTCCACGCCGTATTGAATGATCGGCTTGTCGACCAGCGGCAGCATTTCTTTGGGTTGAGCTTTGGTGGCAGGCAGGAAGCGCGTGCCCAGTCCGGCGGCAGGAAATACGGCTTTGCGAACTCTCATGGCCATAAGAATCAGTCGTCAGCGGCGCTGACTTACGCCGTCATAAACTAAACTAATGATTGTACCGGATTGTGATCGCAAGCCGGGACGCCTTCGCGACCGATGCGAAGATGTATACGCTGCCGAAAATCACAAGAGCGCGTCTAGGCGCCCGTCCAGCGTGTTAAAATTCCACGAAGTACCTCCATGCCCGGGACCCCATTGATCGAGCTAGCCCCGTCGATTTTGTCGGCTGACTTCGCCCACCTGGCGGACCAAGTCCAGCTTGCGGCCGAAGGCGGTGCCGGCGTAATCCATGTGGATGTGATGGACGGGCATTTTGTTCCCAACATCACCCTTGGACCGCCCGTAGTGAAGTCGTTGCGCAAATTCACCGCTCTGCCTCTGGATTGCCACCTGATGATCGAGAATCCCGATCAATACATTCCCGACTTCGCGGAGGCTGGCGCGGATTGGATCTCAGTTCATCAGGAGGCCTGCACGCACTTGAACCGCAGCCTGCATCTCATCCGGGACCATGGTGCTCGAGCGGGCGTCGTGATTAACCCGGCAACGCCGGTCGAAACATTGAGTGAGGTGCTGGACATCGTTGATTATGTGCTGGTCATGTCGGTGAACCCAGGGTTCGGAGGTCAGAAGTTTATTCCGGGGGCGGTGCATAAGATCCGCAGGCTGGCGGAGTTGCGTCGGCAGCGGGGGCTGAGCTACCGGATTGAAGTTGATGGCGGCGTGTCCCTCGATACCGTAGCCGAAGTGGTCCAGGCGGGAGCCGAAATTCTGGTTGCAGGCAACGCCGTGTTCGGAAAAGGCGATCCAAAGAGTAACGCGCAGAAACTGTTGAAGGCGGCGACTGAAGCTGTGCTGCAAAAGGTGTAGCGGTCGCCTGGGGAAAGCTAGGTCAGAGCTGGCCCACGATAGTCTGAGCAATATAGATCGGGTCCTGAGGGTTCTTATGTCTCGTCGTATTCCGGTGATGCTTCTTTTGGGCGTGCTGGCTGTCACTGTGGCTTGCACAAACAAGAAGGTCAGCAACCCAATCGCGAATGTCGATTCGAAGCAGCCTGACAAGGTTCTATTCGACCGAGCCATGGACGCGATGAAACACAACCGCTTTGACGTGGCGCGGCTCTCGCTCCAGACCCTGATCAACACCTATCCGGATTCGGAATACATAGCGCGCGCCAAGCTGGCTGTAGCTGACTCCTGGTACGCCGAAGGCGGTTCGGCATCGTTGGCCCAGGCGGAAATTGAGTACAAGGATTTCGAAACCTTCTTCCCCAACATGCCGGAAGCGGCTGAGGCCCAGCTGAAGCTGGCAAACATTCACTATCAGCAGATGGAGAAGTCGGATCGGGATCCCACGCATGCGTCACGCGCCGAGGAAGAATACCGGCAGCTGATCATGCAGTATCCCGACAGCAAGCTGGTACCGGAAGCCAAGCAACGCCTCCGGGAAGTGCAGGAAGTGATTGCCGAACGGGAATTCAGCGTGGGACGCTTCTACTACCTGCGCCAGTCGTATCCAGCCGCGATCGCGCGCCTGGAATCTCTGGTCGACAAGTATCCGCTCTACAGCAAAGCCGATGAAGCTCTGTACCTGCTTGGGCAGTCGTATGAAGGCGAGATCGCCTTGGTGCGGGCCCGTCCGGGAAACGAAGCCGCCAAGTCCCGCATGATCGCTGATTTTACCAAGGGCGCCGCGGCAGCTTACGACCGCATCCTGACTCGCTATCCAGTCATGGATCGAGCCGATGATGCCAGGACACGGCTTCTGGCCCTACATCAACCGGTGCCGAGAGCAACCAAGGCCGCCGTCGCACAAAATAAAGCGGAAGAAGACAGCCGGCGTGAGCCGAGCACGTTTTCGAAGGTCATGAAGACCTTCGCAAAACATCCAGACGTAGCCGATGCGACGAAAGTAGGCGAGCCTACGCTGGTCGATCCGACGCCGATGAGCGCAACCCAGGTGATGCAGGCGGCCACAAGAGCCGCGATCGGAACTGGCGTAGACAGCCACTCTCTTTCTATCGAAACCGTCAAAGGTGGAGCGCCTGGACCGGATCAGCCCGCTCCCCGCTCGGATACTCCAGCTCCGGCAGATGCGGCTGCAAGTACCCCCGCAGCAGCCGAGGCATCTACGCCTGCAGCGACGCAGCCAGACCCGAACGAGTTGAAGCCCAACGCTGGACCGGCAGACCCGAATGAGCTGAAGCCCAATGTCAGCGATGATAATGCTCAGGCCTTGCCTCCCCCGCAGCAGGTGAATGAGATCCAGAGCGGAGCGGCTAGCCCCTCGGCAGGCGGTGGAACCACCGCGGCCACAGCGACCGACCCGAAAAGCACCGGTGCGTCGGCGTCTTCCTCGACCGATCAGGCCGACGACAGCGATACGACCGCATCCAGCAAGCATAAGAAAAAGAAGGGCATCCATAAAATATTGCCGTTGTAAGCGCAGATCCTGCCTGCTTCTACCGGTTTGGTTTGGGTGGCCCAGGCTTTACGCAGTGGTTACTGGCCCGTCGTAACCTGTTTAATGTCGTATCCTCATTGACTTAGAGTCCGAGACAAGTTAACTTCGCGCTATCTCCCCTTTCAGGTAAAAGGACATCGCTTGGCGCGGAAAATACTGCTCGCCGATGACAGTGTGACAGCCCAGAACATGGGCCGGAGAATCCTCAGCGATGCCGGCTACGACGTCATCACGGTCAATAACGGCTCGGCGGCGCTCAAGAAAATTGCGGAATCGAAACCCGACCTCATCGTGCTCGACGTGTATATGCCGGGCTATGGTGGGCTGGAAGTGTGCCAGCGCTTGCGCGAGGCGCCGGAAACTGCGCGCATTCCAGTATTACTGACTGTCGGCAAGTTGGAGCCTTTTAAGGCGGATGAAGCACGTCGTGTGCGAGCCGACGCCTTCATCGTCAAGCCCTTCGAAGCGAGCGAACTTCTCACTGCGCTTACCAAACTGGAAGACAAGATCGTTCCCCAAGGTCAGCCTACTCGGCAGAGCCGCTTTGCCAAGGCACTGGCCGGGGTGGAGGAGCTTAATCCTTCGAACGAATTCGGCAACAGCGAGACGGGATGGAAGAATCGGCTGTCCATTCCGCCTCCTCAATCCAAGCATCGTGAAGCACCGCCCGAGGAAACGTCGTCCGGAGTCGCGAGTCTTCGCGAGGCTGCAAGAACTGAAGAACCCAAGCCCGCCGAAATGAAGTCGGGATTGGAAGAAGCCTTGCTTTCCTCAATGCCTCAGGACATTACAGCTGAGGAAATCGCGGCCATAAAAGCTGCCGCTGCGGCGCTCAACACTCCGGGCAATGAATCGAGTTCCAGGATGCGCCGCCGCTCGACCGATCGGTTGGAAGTGCCAATTCAAGAGCCCGTTGCCAAAGCTGAAGAGTTGGCATCAGAATCTGTCGTCAGCGAAGTAACTCCCGCGACCCCGCAAGTGGAATCCTCAGAAGTAGTAGTCGAGAACAACACGACCGCAGAATCCCGACCCGCGGGCGATGTTCCCACCGAAATAGTAGTGCCAGCCGAAACAGTTGTTTCTGAACCTGACTCATTCCAGGTTGCCGCACAGACCGGGAAACTGGGCGACGAAGAAGTCACAGCAGCTCTGGCCTCGTTGGCGCCAACGAACGGCCATGCTGCGGAGCACAGAGAAAGAGAAGCAGACAAGTGGGAACGGGAATCAAAGGAGCCGGTTCCCGTGACTATGGCGGTCGCTGGTGCAACGCAGGAGTTCAGCGGCCCCAGATGGATTGCCGAACCGGTTCCGCTCAGAGATGATGAGGCCACGCTCATCCTCGAACAAGAGATGGAAAAAGCTTACGCGGCTTTCGCAGCAGCAGACGCAGCCGGAGTGAGTTTTGCGAACGCGCCGGCTCATGAATCTGTTTCGCCGATTGTGGAAGCGCCGACAACCGCTTCAGAAATGCCGCCGTCTCCGGTCGAGTCGTATTCAAACTCTGGCAGTTTTGAATCAAACCTACAAGAGCCCACGGCACAAACGGCTGCGACGAGCAGTGAAGAATCGGTAGCACATCAGGCCGAAGTAAACGCAGCGGTTGTCCCTCCAGTCGCAGATGCGGTCAGCGAAAATTCTGTGTCAGAGATCAGCGAAAGCGCGGCTTACGCAGCGGCAGCCTCGGCCAGCCCAAGCGCGGCCGAGCCAACGATCGCTACAGATGCGACTGCAGCTAACAGTCCGGCGCTGGTATCTTCTGAAAACGTTCCCATCGTCTCTGAGCCCGGCGAACGGCAGGGCGAATCGGAACTGGCTGCGGCTTGGGCAAACTGGAAGCAGATCCGCGAATCCGTAATAGGGTCGCAGATCGATAGTTCGCAACTCAGCTCACAGATTGCCGACGCGGTCGCGGCACCGAAAGAAGACACCGCTGAAGCAAAGCCCGACTCCGAGCCTGAAGATTCGCACTCCACGCACGAGGAAACCACGGAGATCGCGAACATCGTGGATAGCGTCCTGGCCGACCTTAAACCCAAACTGATGGCGGAGATCGCGAAGAAGATGGGCAAAGAGAAGAAAAAGTAGCCTCGCCCGAACCCACTCGAAATTTTGGTGAGTTTCTTTGGGAGGGTCCTCGGGCCAATAGGCAACTCGAGTGTCGGCTTCCTCTATCCCGTCGTATTCTCACCCCTGGTCCAGTTTGACCGCGTTTTCAAAGCGACTGTAAGATCAAAGATCAGCTTTCAGCTTTCAGCTCTCAGCCGTCAGCACTCAGCCCTTAGAATCTCTCTTGCATCCCTGCAATAGAAGCATTTTTGGCTGATTGCTGAATGCTAACTGCTGAGGGCGTCTTCAAGATCATGGCCCACGATCTTCCCAAAGCGTACGAGCCGGGCGCGATTGAAACGCGCTGGGCGGAGTACTGGATCAAGGAAAAACTCTTTTCCGTTCCCACGCCTCCACCGGGAGAGACGCGTCCGGTGTTCACGCTGCTGTTGCCGCCGCCCAATGTAACCGGACAATTGCACATGGGGCACATGTTCGGCCAGACACAAATGGACATTATTGTGCGCTGGCATCGCATGCGCGGCTTTCTGACGTTGTGGCTCCCGGGCACGGATCACGCGGGCATTGCGACGCAGATGATGGTCGAGCGCCAGCTTGCGACGGAAGGCAAGAAGCGGCGCGATATGGGACGCGAGGCGTTCATTGAGCGCGTCTGGGAATGGAAGCGGCATTACGGCGGCGCGATTCTCGAGCAGATGAAGCGGCTCGGCGCCTCGGTCGATTGGGACCGCGAATATTTCACCATGGACGAGAACCTTTCGCGCGCGGTGCGCGAAGTTTTTGTTCGTTTGTATGAAGAAGGACTGATCTATCGCGGCAAGTACATCGTCAACTGGTGCCCGCGCTGCGGAACCGCGATTTCTGATCTCGAAGTCAAGCATGAGGAGATTGCGGGCAAGCTGTATGAGATTCGCTATCCGGTAATTGGTACGAGCGAGTTCATCACGGTGGCCACCACGCGGCCTGAGACCATGCTCGGCGACACAGCTGTTGCGGTGAATGCGGGAGACGAGCGCTACAAGCATCTGCACGGAAAGAAAGTTTTGTTGCCGTTGATGAATCGTGAGATTCCGATCATCACCGATAATCTGGCTCAGTCCGAGTTTGGAACCGGTGCGGTAAAAGTGACTCCAGCGCATGATCCCAATGACTTCGAGGCTGGGCTGCGCCACAACCTGCCGCAGATTGAAGTCATCGACGATCAGGCTCGCATGAACGAAAATGCGGGACCGTATGCCGGATTGGATCGCTACGAAGCTCGTAAGCGTGTATTGGAAGATCTGCGCGAACAGGGCTTCCTGGTCGGCGAGAAAGATTACACCATCTCGATTGGAAAGTGCGATCGCTGCGGCACGGTCGTCGAACCGCGGCTGTCGACGCAATGGTTCATCAAGATTGCGCCGCTCGCGCAACGCGCAACTGAAGCCGTCGAGAACGGCGAAATCACAATCGTTCCGGAAAACTACAAGCAAATTTACTTGAACTGGATGCACAACATCCACGACTGGTGCATCTCGCGCCAACTGTGGTGGGGACACCGGATTCCGGCGTGGCATTGCTCATGTGGCGAAATTATTGTTGCCCGCACGGCTCCAGAAAAGTGCACGAAATGCGGCGGGTCTAAGCTTACGCAAGACACCGACGTGCTGGATACATGGTTTTCCTCGGGCTTGTTGCCGTTCACAACCTTGGGCTGGCCGGAGAAGACGCGCGACCTGGAAGTTTTCTATCCGACTACGCTGCTCATCACCGCGTACGAGATTTTGTTCTTCTGGGTCGCCCGCATGATCATGTTCGGCTGTCATTTCATGCAGGGTCATCAGCAGGATCCGAAGGTAAAGCAGGCCAGCGGATGGGGCGACAAGAAAGACGACAGTGTTCCCTTTCGACAAGTTTATATTCACGCCCTGGTGCGCGATGCCGACCGGCAGAAGATGTCAAAGACCAAGGGCAACGTGATCGATCCGCTTGACATCATCAAGCGTTTTGGAACCGATGCTACGCGCTTCACGCTGGCTGCCATGGCTGCGCCGGGGACCGATATCGCGTTCAACGAGAGCCGGACTGAAGGCTATCGTAATTTTGCCAACAAGATTTGGAATGCGGCGCGGTTCATGTTTATGAACATTGACCGGGTAGAGCCGGGTCTTCGGCCCGCGACTGGATCTCGCACAAACAGTGGAGTGGCGGGCACTAAAGCAGTCGTGCTGGAGGATCGATGGATCCTCTCGCGATTTAATCGTGTCACCAAAAGCGTGAACGAGTCGCTGGAGACCTACCGCTTCCACGAAGCCGCCAATCAGATATACGACTTTTTCTGGGGTGAGTTTTGTGACTGGTACATCGAATTAATTAAGCCACGGCTGCTGGATGACGCAGATCCGCAATCGGCGCGAATTTCCTGTACTAATTTGCTGGGTATTTTTGAAGCTGCGCTGCGGCTCTTGCATCCGGTAATGCCGTTTATCACGGAAGAAATCTGGCATGCGATTTACGATGGTCACCCGCCTTTGCAGTCGATTGCTCTGGCGCCGTATCCGCAGACGGATGAAAAACAGTTGGACTTCGCTGCCGAGACCGAGATGGCGATCTTGCAGGACCTCATCGTCAGTGTGCGGAATTTGCGGGCAGAGTTGAAGGTCGATCAGAAACAGCGCGTGCCAGTTCAGGTCTTCGTTACAGAACCGGAAATTCGTAGGTTAATTGCACAGAATCAAGGCGCGGTGGAGCGACTGGCAAACGTCGAGAAGATCGAGTTTGTCGACAATTCGCTGGCCAAGCTATCGGGCACGCGCCACACGGCGCGTTTCGATGTGCATGTCATCTATGAGAGAAAGATTGATGTCCCCGCAGAGCGTGAGCGGCTGAAGAAAGAACTGGAACAGATCGAAAAAGAGTATGCCAACGGCCAGCGTCAATTGGGCAACGAGCAATTTCTTGCTAAAGCTCCGGCGAAAGTTGTAGAAGGAATTCGAAGGCGGGCGCAAGAGCTGGAAATTCTGCGCGCGAAAGTAAAGAGTAAGCTGGATGAGTTGGGATAGGCGAGCTTCGCTCGACCGGACAGCCGAGGATAGCTGTCCCCACTTGTAACTAGTCAATAATCTATGGACTGGAATAGCCGACGCATTACTGGGGTGATCGAGAACGCGCTGCTGGAAGATCGCGCTACACGCGACGCGACCAGCTACGCCTGCATTGATCCCAACCAGCGCGCCTCCGCCACGATTCTCGCCAAGCAGGATTGCATCCTTGCGGGCATCGGCTGTGTTTCGCGCATTCTGGACTGCTACGCGGCCTTGGACGGCGCAGTTACCTCACATTACGAAGTTACTACTCATCCTGAAATCTTCGATGGCATTCGCCTGCGTACGGGGCAGTCGATTGCCGTGATCCAGCACAATGCGCGGGTGATTCTTTCGTGCGAGCGCGTCATTCTGAATTTCATGCAACGGTTGAGCGGGATTGCCACGTTAACGCGGCAATTCGTAGATGCTGTTTCCGGTACCAAGGCGCGAATTCTGGATACGCGCAAGACAGTGCCGGGACTGCGAATGCTCGATAAGTATGCGGTGCGTTGTGGAGGCGGACAGAACCATCGTCTCGATTTATCGGACGGCGTTCTGATCAAGAACAATCACATCGCGCTGGCTGGAGGCATTGTGCCCGCGCTGGAACGCGCCCACAAGAACCGACGAGGCGAACAGATTATCGAAATCGAAGTCCGCACGCTCGAGGAGTTGGAGCAGGCCCTCGAGCATGGTGGCGAAGCTATTCTGCTGGACAACATGTCGGTCGAAACGGTAAAGCGCGCGGTCGAGCGCTGCTCCAGGGTGGAACGTCGGATTCCACTCGAGGTCTCGGGTGGGATCACACTGGAAAACGTCCGCGCTTATGCCGAGACGGGAGTGAATTTCATTTCCGTCGGCGCGCTCACCCACTCAGCCAAGGCAGTGGATATGAGCATGCGCTTAGCCCCGGCCTGACCCAGGATTGTCCTTCCGCAAGCCCTCGTTGAAATTCTGGCACAAAAACTTCCTGTCCTGTTGGACAAATTCTCAGGCCCGACGAACCATTCCGAGAGTGCACTTTCGAGTAACGATTGCGCCCTCAAAGACGATAGAGTATTCGGAAACCGGAGGCCCTCCCCCATGAATCACCAGATCCGGCATACAGCCGTTGGAATGTTGATAGCACTGCTCTGTGCAAGTAGCTCTTCCGGAAGCGGTGGTGGACTCCACGCGGTTGCTCCCGCGACGCCTGTTGGCGAATCCACTCCCGCGCAGAGCACAAATTCTACTCGCCTCCCGACCGCTCCGACTGCAACATCGGTCAATGTCACTGTCGACGTTCTCGGTGACCGCCATGCCGTCAGTCCTTATGTTTACGGTGGGAGCTATCCTCTGAACGCCGCCACGATTACTGACAGCGGCCTTACTGTGGTTCGCTGGGGTGGGGACGCCACCTCCCGGTATAACTGGCAGACCTTCACCTACAACGCGGCCGCCGATTGGTATTTCGAGGATTTTGGTTATTCGGAGATCGGGGACGGCGATTCGGTGCAGTACATCAAGGATGTGGAAGCGGCGGGAAGCAATCCGCTTATGACGATGGTCATGCTGCCGTGGGTGGCGAAAACTTCAGGCTGGAGCTTTTCGGTCGCCAAATACGGGGCACAATGCGGGGCGGACCCTTATAACTCGGACGCCGGAGATGGAGTGACGCCAGGCTGCCAGACGAACATAACCGGGAACGACCCGACGGATGCCGATGTTGAACTGAAGGACTCGCCGCAAAATGGAGATCCGCCGGGAACTGTGTACCGCGATCAATGGGCACCGGCACTGGCCGCAGCATTCGGCAGCGCTCCACACTTCTACGACATGGACAATGAGATCGACATCTGGGGCAGCACGCATCGCGATGTCCATCCCATTCCTTCTGCATACGACGAGATGCGCGATACCTATGTTGCAGAAGCCGGGGCGCTGAAGGGCTGGGATCCAAATGCGATTCGTTTTGGTCCAGTCAGCTGTTGCTGGTGGTTCTATTGGAATGGCGCGAACAACAATGACAAGGGCGACCACGCGGGCGTAGATTTTCTCCCCTGGTGGTTGAACGAAGTTTATTGGCAGGACCAGTTAGCCGGCACGAGGTCGGTTGACGTATTCGACATTCACGCTTACCCGGACGGACCGGACACATCCGGTTATACCCAGGCGCAGAAGCAGGCGCTCTCGCTGCGCATCTATCGGGATTACTGGGATCCGACGTATGTAAGCGAATCGAGCACGATCAATCAGGAGTGGACCACCTTTATTCAGCCGAAAAAACATATTCCGTTCCGCATCCCGCGTATGCGTGCAATCCTCAATATGATCTACCCTGGGACCCCGCTGAGCTTCACGGAGTGGAGCGCGGCGTTCGCCGGTGAATCGGATTTCTCGACGGCGCTGGCGGATGCCGATGCCTACGGCATTCTGGGACGCGAACGCATGTATCTGGCTTCGCGGTGGGTGGCGCCCGTCCCGACGAATCCCAACTATCAGGCCCTGAAGTTGTACCGGAACTACGATGGACAGCACGACACTTTCGCGACGACATCCGTTTCAGACACAAACGATGGTAATCCTGGCCTCTTCAGCAGTTATGCTGCGTTGAATTCGACGGGCACGACCCTGACGTTGATGGTGATTAACAAAAGACCGCTGAGCGCGGTTCAAACGCAATTTGCGGTGAACGGATTCACCCCGCAGCAGGTGACGACTTATACGCTGTCCCCCAAATCGCCGACAAAAATTGTGGCGTCGTCTTCTCAAGCATGGAGTTCCTCGATGAAATTTGCGCCTTACACCGCCACCCTCTTGGTGGTGACGGGCTCGATGTCGGCAACGCCGAGCGCCGACTGGGATCTGAATCCGGATACGATCATGGTTCCAGCCCGCGGAACGACTACGCTTCAGCCAAAGATTGTGGCCGGGTCTGGGACCGTAACGCTCGGCACTCCACAGTCGGATACCGGAATCACGGTGGTGGTCACGCAGCCAAATCTCACCTCCAAGCAAGACGGAAGCATCACGGTGACTGCGGGCACCGTACCAGGTTTCTATCACTTTACTGTCCCAAGTACCGACAACACTCGCGTTGCCGAGACCCAGAGCGGTTGGATCGTTGTAGGAAATCCGCCAGCGACGTTCACCAAAACCGGCGACCATCAGAAGGGGCAGCCCGGCAGCCAACTGAATTTGTCAGTAACGCTGCACCCTGGCAGGTCTGGCGGAAGCGCGGCTGGCGGGACTATCTTGTTCACGACCGATAAAGGCACCTTGTCGAATCAAATTGTCAATACCGACTCGAATGGGAATGCCCCCGTCGTGCTTACCCTGCCTCCAAACTCTGGCACCGTACACGTTAGCGCGGAAGGCCAGTTTGGACTTGGTCACCCGGTCGCCACTTTTACTGAGACCGTGGAATAAGGATTTAGACGACAGCAGGCGGTGCTTTGTTCTCGGCGAATACGGGCGGAGCGATTGCTGTTTCGCGGTCCATCCCTCATAATTCCCGCATCAAGCAATCGCTGCCAATACGGAGGTCGCGAGCAACAGCGGCCCTGCCACAGAAGGCTGCGGCACAAACTGACGCCCGCTTGGGACGCATTGTCCGCCTTCTCATCGCTCACGCCACTGTCGTCGTGAGCGGAACAAAAATCGCGGCGGAGATCGGCACGAGTCGCTCAGAGATTTGGCGTCTGGTTCAACAGCTGCGCGATCTGGGAGTTGATATTGCCGGCCATCCATCGACCGGATATAGTCTGAGGTCCATGCCTGACCTGTTGCTCCCGGATATGCTCGCCCCGCAATTGCATGGAACACTTTTCGGCGAGCACATTCACCACTATTACAAGATCGCATCGACCAACACGGCTGCACTGGAAGCTGCGAGCGCCGGCGCTCCCGAGGGCAGCGTCTTTCTGGCGGAGCAACAGACTGCTGGACGGGGCCGGGGAGCCAATCAGTGGCACTCGGAACGTTCGGTTGGAATTTATTGCTCTGCGCTCTTGCGTCCTGCGCTGCCGCCATCTGAGGCGCTCGTTCTTACCCTCGCTGCCGGGCTGGCCGCGTGCTCCGCGATTCAGGAGATCGACTCGCGGGTGGTTCCGGATCTGAAGTGGCCCAACGATGTTTTGATCGATGGAAAGAAAGTCTGCGGCATCCTGACCGAGATGCATGCTGAGGTCACGCGCGTGCAGTATGTTGTGGTTGGCATCGGGATCAATGTCAATCAATCGAGTTTTCCCGCGGATTTGCGGGCGATCGCAACTTCTCTGCGTTTGGCGACCGGTACCGAGTGGTCCCGGGTCGAAGTGTGCGCAGCTTTGTTAAGATCGTTCGACCGGGAATATCGCAGCTTGCTGGAGAATGCCGATGCGACTGCTTCGATCCTGCACCGCTTTGAGGAGCGCTCGTCTTCAGCTCGCGGACAGCGCGTCGTGGTCGAGGACGGCGGCTTCGAGGGAGTAACAGAAGGCCTGGATTCGAGCGGATTTTTGCAGGTTCGAACTGCCCAGGGTATGCGTACTGTCTTGAGTGGAGTCGTGAGACCAGCGTAGCTTCTGCCGAGCAGGGCTCGGCTGGGCCGCTCTGAAGTATTCTTATATGCTGCTAGTTCTCGATGTCGGCAACACCAATACGGTGCTGGGCGTCTTCGCCAAGGTGGCAAGAAGCGCAGGCGCTGCCCATGGTGTCGAATCAGCGACACCGCGCTACGAATTGCTGGTGGCGAATTGGCGAGTTGCGACGGTCGCGACTCAGACAGTGGACGAGTACGGCGTGCTCTTCCGCAATCTTTTCGCAATGGGCAACCTCGAAGCGAAGGGCATTCATGGCATCGTGATTTCATCCGTCGTGCCCCCTCTTGATTCCACGCTGGGGCAAGTCTGTGAACGGTATTTCGGTACCAAACCGCTTTTCATCGAACCTGGCGTTAAGACCGGGATGCCCGTGCACTACGACAACCCCGCGGAGGTGGGCGCCGATCGCATCGTGAACTCGGTTGCCGCGTTCGAAAAATATGGTGGCCCGTGCGTCATCGTAGATTTCGGAACCGCAACGACGTTCGATTGCGTGTCTCTTAAGGGAGAATACTTAGGCGGTGTTATCTGCCCGGGAATCGGGATCTCCGCCGACGCCTTGTTCGAGCGCACTGCGCGCCTGACTCGCGTGGATATCCGCAAGCCGGCTCATGTGATTGGCAGCAATACTGTGAGCAGCCTGCAATCTGGCCTCTACTACGGCTATCTTGGCTTGGTCGACGGAATTCTGGAATTGCTGGTTCAGGAATTGGGGGACGAAATCAAGGTGATCGCCACGGGCGGTCTGGCTTCGCTGTTTGGTTCAGGCTCGAAACATATCAAGCAGGTCGATGAGTTCCTGACCTTGGAAGGCCTGCGTATAATCTGGGAGCGCAACCTGGTGGCGAAGCCCGCTCGCGAAGCCGCACCGGCTAAACCTTCTTCCGTAAACAAAACACGCTCCCGCTGATTCGAGACACGAACCCGCCGTGGAAAACTACTTCAACTACTTCACCGAAATCGAGGAACATTTTCAGCGACGCTGGGGAGCTCCGCTACTGCTTTCCACACTCGATTGGATGCTGATGGAGGCCTGGAAAGACGCAGGTATTCCATTAGAGGCCGTGGTTCGCGGCATTGACAACACTTTTGAACACCATGAGCGGAAGCCTTCGAGAAGGGCCCGAAAGACAAATGGTCTAGGATTTTGCGTGCAAGAAGTGCTGACGGCCGCCGAGGAGATGAAAGAAGCGGCCGTAGGAGCAGCGAGCCCCGATTCACAGAGTCATCGCACCAGCGGTTTTCAAGCGTCGGAAATCTCTGCCTTCCTCCTGCGTAACGCGGAACAACTCGACGACGCGAAGCTTCCCGAAGCAAAAGGGATTAATGCGATGCCGTTGGCCAGAGAAACTGCAAGCACATTGCGCGAGATCGCCGCCGAACTGGACTCCAACAAGTCACTGCCGCGATTGGAAGATCTGGAGCGGCGACTCACGGTGGCGGAAGAGAAACTGTTTGCGATTATACTGGCGGCCACCCCTGACGAGCAGATCGTCAGCGTGCGGGCGGAGGCTGATCGGGAACTTGCGCCCTATCGGCGTAAAATGCCGTCAGCCCAAATCGAACAATTGCAGAAGCAGTTTGTGCACAAACGTTTGTTGGAGAAATACGGGATTCCGAGACTCAGTTTGTTTTATATGTGAAGCGCCAGCCGATTGGTCTTTACTGCAAGCGGAAACGCTCGTTCATCAACCTCTGCAAGCGTGGTTTGTACAGAATGTCGTAGGCAAATTCTTTGTCGGGAAACATTGCCAGTGCGGCTCGCTTGGCGCCGGCCACCAATTCGGAAGCTTCTTCGACGGTGAGATTGGGATCCTGACCAATCACCGACATCACCATGCTGATCATGATTTGCAGGCGACGGATGTTTCGCGCCTCCTGTTCTCTTTCGCTCGCAACCACCGGTTGTCCACGCCGTTCTAAACTACTCATCTGGCCCCCACATCATTGTTAGACGTCCCTGACGCGCGCACGTTGCGCTCGCCCTTCCAACTATTGTCGCGGTATGGAGCGTGCAGCGCAATGCCTCGTTGGTGTAGACCTTCGGTTACCTCAAAAGAAAATTGGGCGCGCAGCGATCACTGCGAAAGACTCCTGGCGACGAATGTGCTCCCTAGACTGGCTCGGTCGAGTTAGAATCAGACACACGCGCTCTGGAAATAGGCGCGGCGGATTGGTCCTTTTGACTGATCCTGATCGGAGGTAAAGATGGCAGACCCTACTTCATCTGGAAAAGAACGTCCTAATCCGAATGAGAAACTGGTGCGCGTGTTTGATACCGAACAGGAGTCAGAGGCAATGGTGGTGCGTGGCCTGCTCGAATCCGCCGGTATTGACTCGGACTTAACCTCTCTGGATGCACAACAGGACATTTTGCCCGGCGTGGGTGGGACCGTGATTCTGGTGCGGGAAGAAGATGCGGCCGAGGCGCGGCGAATGATCGAGGAATATCGGCAAACGCCCGACGAGCTTGAGACTGCGGAGTTTGCAATCAATGAAGAGCCGCCGGCTGAGAGCTAACAGTTGTTCCGTCAAGGTAGAACGTAACTGCCCCGTCCATATCTGTCCGGTAGGTCAAAACGTGCGCTGCCGCCAGTCGGTCCAACACCTCCTGCCGGGGATGCCCGTAAACATTGCGCGTGCCCACTGAGATGACCGCAAATCGTGGATGCACCGCAGCCAGCAGTTCGGGGATGGTCGAGGTCGAGCTTCCATGATGCGCGACTTTAAGAAGGTCAGCTTGCGGATTCTCCTCCACAACCTGTTTTTCTGTTTTCTTTTCCGCGTCTCCCTCCAGTAAAGCGGACGTTGCCCCATAACTGATTTTGAAGACCAGCGACTCGTCGTTCGGCCGGGAAGGATGCGCCTCAGCATCCCGTGGCGGCGCCAGGACCGCGAGCCTTGCACCTCCGATTTCAAGATTGTCACCGGCCCTGTGAAGAACGAAAGGAATCTTGAGTGCTCTCGCTTCACGCAGAAGAGTCTGCAATTCCGGACTTGGCGAATCCACTCCCAGCCATAACTCGCGCGGATGAAAATTGGCCAATACCGCTGCCATGCCTCCCATGTGGTCGGCATGCGCGTGGGTCAGCGCCACTATGTCGAGCTGATGAAAACCCCGCGACCACAAGTAGGGCGACACTACATCCTCCCCGATATCCAGTTCCGAGTGCATCCAGGGTGGTATGCCGCCAGCATCGACCAAAAGCGTGCGGCCTTGCGGCGAAACTAGAAGGATCGAATCGCCCTGGCCAACGTCGATGGCAGTGAGTTCGAGCACTCCTGGCCGCATCTGCGGATGCGGCGCGACGGCACAGATCCAAAAAGCGCTGAGTGCAAGCCCAGCCCAGCCGACTGCTACGAGAAACCAGCGACGGCGGCGACTGAGCACCATCGCAAGAATGATCGCGCCGCCGCCCAACAGAATGACGCCGAGTTGCGGTGTAGGCACGCGAGTATCGGCAATTCGCAAAGCGCCCAGCCATCGTACCGGACCATTCATTGCGTGAAGAGCGACTGTCGCAATTAATGCTGGAAGCCTGGCCAGGGCAAGCGAGGCATAACTAACCGTGATGGCCGCAATAGCAGCGATCATGATGATTTCGGTGAGAGGGACGGCCGGAACGTTCGCGAGCAATGAGACCAGAGTCGCGCGATGAAAGTAGTAAGCCATCGGCAAGGTGAATCCAGCCTGGAGCACCGTTGAGATCACAAGAAACTCACAACCCACAAGCAGCAGCCTCAAGCCGCCCACTAGCACGATCAACGGAATACGCTTTCCGAAGAAACGTTGCAACCTGCCCGCGACCATCCTTAGGTCGAGCCTAAGCTGAGCCATTGATGGAGGTAATGCTGCGTCATAACCGATGGAATCCAGGCTTCGCAAAGCCCCAGACAGAGGTTGCGTCGTCCGTTCCAGAAAAGGCGCACTGATACCAGCAATGACCAGCACGCAGAGAAAGCTGAGCTGGAAACTCGCTCCCAGCAGCGCCGAGGGATCGACAATCAGCAACGCCAGCGCCGCAGCGCCAATAGTGTTCAGAATTGATTTTCGGCGATAAAGCAACCGTGCACCCAGATAGAGCGCGAGCATAAGCGTAGCTCGCCAGACCGGGGCGCCGACGTCGGTCAAGAGGGCATAGGCGACGGTGAGTAAGACTGTGATTGCGCTGGCGACGAGATCACTCACCTGCATACGGCGAAGCAGCCAAAACGTTACAAGCGCGAGAACGGCAACTTTCAATCCAGAGATCACCAGCACGTGGTATGTGCCGGTGCGCTGGAAGTTGGTGAGGATGTCGCGCCCGAGGAACGAATTCTCGCCGATCAGCATGGCGTCCAGCAACGCAGATTCGTCCGGCTTCCAGAGGATATGGATCCTCTCGATCAGGCCTCGGCGGAGGCGGGTCCGCCATAGTTCGACGCGGCTGCCGGCAAAGCCTGGCAGGAGTTCAACCGTCTCCAACTTGGTTGATCCAATTGCTACGATCCCGTTGTCCGCCAGATATCCCGTGTAATCGAATGCGCCAGGATTTCGAAAGTTGCGTGGTGGATAGATCCTGGCAAGAAACCGCAATCGTTCTCCGTAGCGGAACCAATGTATCGGCCGAGCGCTTGATTCTTCGGACTCGTTATTTTCCTCAGTCTTTGTCTCGTGGCCAAAAAGGCTGACGCGAAGCCCGGAATAGATATTTACGGTTTCGCTTCCTGTCTGTATCTGCTCGGTCCCCAAATCCAACCTCTGTTGCACATCACCCCACTTCTTTTCCTGCAAAACTCCTTCTTTGACCACATGGGCAGTGACGATTACATCGCGACCGTCTGCAAACGCGAGAATGCCGGTACTGTCTTGATTGTTTGGCGCTCGGAGTTGCATCACGCATGCCCCCGTCACAAAGAGAGCTGCTAAGCCGAGAGCAAAGGCACTCTTGGCTCGCGAGCGGAGAAAAAATGCCGCTGATGCCGAGAAAACGATGGCTGCAACCACCACACCGGTGGCCGCAAGACATAGACGCCGGTAACAATTCCCCCGGCATATGCCACAGCAGCCCAGAGCATAGGTTGGCGTGACAGCGGTTTCGTTGAGGGTCCGCTCGCCTGCGGATTCACCCGGTCGCCCGAAGGAAGCAATCAAGGATTGGCGAACCGGCTTGGATATTGGCCCCCTCGGCTTCGCAAGGAACGATCAGTACGGACGAATTTCTGAGTCTCAGCTACTACCTGGCAAGATGAAATACGCTCTCCAAGTGGTAGGTCTGGGGGAACAGATCGATCAGGTACACCTGCTCGATGCGGTATCCAGCGCTGAGCAGGCCAGCCAGATCACGAGAGGCAGTCGCCGGATCGCAGGAGATGTAGGTCATCCGGTGCGCTCCCAATCCGACGAGACTCTGGACCACACTTTCCCCCAGACCGCTCCGTGGCGGGTCCACCACCACGAGATCGGGCCGCGACTTACCGACCGGGCTCCGCAAGAAACCGGCGGTAGTCGCCTGGAAAGCCTTCCCGTTCGAAGGGGAATTGTGGAGCAGATCAGCATAAGAAGTCTGTGACGATTCAACCGCGATTACCTGTGCAAATCTTCGGGCCAATACGGTGGAGAAGAGTCCCACGCCGGCATAGAGATCTAGCGCCGTTTCGCCCGATTGCCCCTCAGTGACGATTTTCACTAATTCATTGATTAGATAGCGGTTAACCTGAAAGAAAGCTCCGGCGCTTACGCGGTAGGGGGCGGCGTCGGTGCTGTAGGTAAAGTCTCCCGCGCCCCACGAATAGATTTGCTTCGGCTCGGCAGTGCCGGGCGCGTTGGATAACTTTTCCCTGAAAATCACAATGCCTGCGACTTCCGGCAGAACGCTCGGCACAGTTGATGCCCATTCTCTTACCGGCGTGCTCGAGGTTCCTGGTTCGCAGGAAGCCTCAATCAAGAGTTGAGTGTCATCAGCGTTGGCAAAAAACTCAATCTCACGAAGTCCGTCCGGTACTGAGTGCTCGCGTCCCATTCGCCAGAAGGCTGCAATGGCGCGATTGATCAGCGGCGAACTGACTGGGCATTCTTCGACCGGAAGCAGCTCATGCGAACCGAGTCTGTAATAACCGAGTGCGAACTCCGGATCGGTTTGAACCTGGAGCCGGCTACGGTTGCGGTAATTCCATGGCGGCGAAGCATGAATCGTTATATTTGCTTCCAGATCGAGTTTGGCAATGCGGCGAAGATTCTCTTTCAGGATCTCCGCCTTGCTCTCCAACTGATGCTCGTAGCTGACGTGCTGGTAGTGGCAGCCGCCGCAGTGCCGGAAGTAAGGACACTTTGGCTCTACCCGTCGGGGAGAAGCTTGCAGAATTGCCTCCGCCCTGCCTCGGGCAAAGCCGCGCTTCTGCTCGAGCAACGAAGCTTCGATCCGTTCGCCCTCAAGAACAAAGGGTACGAATACCGCTTTGCCAGGACCGTGTTCGTCCGCCGGCAGCCGTGCCAGACCGTCGCCGCCATATACCAGTTTTTCGATGGTGAGTTGCAAGCGAAGATTCTATGCTATTGAGCGCACAAATCATGAATGATCATAGACTCTCGATTTCCGGCCGGCGGGAATCGGCAATGAATCCACGCGTTTGACCCTGTCAACCGCGGCGGACTAGACTGCGCTGTGCAGCGGAGGTATTTCATGAAGCCAATTCTATTGGCCTTCCTCGTAGTGGTTTTGTTAGCGTTTGCGGCGTTTGCCGATGAAGGCAATCACCACGAAGACCTGACCACGGATCAACTTGGAATGGTCCATTTTCCGGTTTCGTGCGCAACAGCGGTGCAGAAACCGTTCGAACGCGGAGTCGCGCTACTGCATTCATTCTGGTACGAGGAAGCGGAAAAAGAATTCGAAGAGATCGCGAAAGACGATCCGCGCTGCGCGATGGCGCATTGGGGAATCGCTATGAGCATCTGGCATGAACTCTGGAACCAGCCGGACGCAACAACTATCGCGCGAGGCCACGCCGAGGTCAAGAGCGCCAGATCCCTGCATCCGAAGACCGACCGAGAGCGCGACTACATCACTGCCTTGGACGAATTCTACCGCGGCAAGAAACGTGACTATCACGATCGAGCCAACACCTACTGCCAGGCAATGGCAACTACCTACAAGGATTTTCCCGACGATCGCGAGGCAGCCGCTTTCTATGCGCTATCGCTGCTCGCCTCTGAGCCGGACAACGACACAACCTTTGCCAATCGAAAGCAGGCAGCCGCGGTCCTGGAAACGCTATTCAAAGTAGAGCCCGACCATCCCGGAGTGGCGCACTATTTAATCCACAGCTACGACAAGCCTCAATTGGCCCAACTTGGACTGCCCGCGGCGCAACGTTATGCGAAGATTGCTCCGGCCGCCCCTCACGCGCTGCATATGCCATCGCATATCTTTGCGCGTCTTGGCTTGTGGCAGGACGATATCGACTCCAATCTCGCCTCCATTGCTGCCACGCGCAAAACTGCGGCCATGCATATGGGCGGCGAGGGTCACCAGTTCCATGCTATGGATTTCCTGGTCTACGCTTATTTGCAGTCCGGGCGCGAAGTAGATGCGCAAAAAATGATCGAAGAAGTCAAGGCCATGCCAGCGAAAAAAGACGACATGTATGGCATGGATTTCGACCCTCGCACGAGCGCACTGGTAACTTTCACTGCCAGGTACGCGCTGGAGATGCATCATTGGAGCGATGCTGCGTCCCTTACACCGGTTTCTGGGGCGGAAACCGGGGACAATTCGATTACCTATTGGGCTCGGGCAATCGGCGCAGCACGAACTGGTAATCTGGCCGACGCACGCAAAGATGTAACCGAAATCGAAACCATTCACAGCGCCTTGGTGAAAGAGAAGAAGCCGGGCTTTGCGGACGCTGTCGAACAGGATCGCCAGGAAGCCGCGGCTTGGGTGGCATACGCCGAAGGCAACAAGGACGAAGCGATTAAGGCGTTACGGGCCGTCGCTCAGAAAGAAGAAGCTGAGGGCGACGAGCCCTTGGCGATTCCCGCGCGCGAGATGCTGGCCGACATGTTGATGGATATGAACCGCCCAGAACAGGCTTTGACGGAGTACGAGGCGGATCTGAAGTTCAATCCGAATCGCTTCAATGGTCTGTACGGTGCGGCGCGAGCGGCGGAACTGGCAGGTAAGAGCGAAAAATCGAACGCATACTACTCGCGGCTGGTAAAGGTATGCGATGGATCGAATTCAGCCCGACCGGAACTCAGCCGGGCAAAATCTCTGCTGGCTCAGAAATAGTTAGAGCCGGAAATCTGTTACTTCTTTTCGATCCTTTGCAGGCGGAAGAGCAGAGTCCCCCATCCCAATTTCGATCGCATCTGCACCCCCGTGTGGTTTGCGTCGTCAGTGAACCACGCCCACACCGTGCCTTTGCCCTGCATAGCGCCGGAAATCGCTTCTGCTTTCACGCGCACCGTTTGGAATGTGCCAGCGGGCACTTTCACCTGTTCGCGGGCTTCTACCCGGGCAGTGACTTCGGTCGTTTTGTTTCCGTCATTAATGGGAAATGTATAGCTAGTGCCTGGTTGGAGTGGCAGCGACGCCAAATAATAGAATCCGCTAACTACGTCTGTAACGCAGCCGGGGAGGTCGTTTTCCACGTGCTTCTGTTCGCCGGTCTTCCGGTTTTTCTCATCGAGTACGCTTTTCTTTCTCGTGTAATCGAAACGCAGCTCGGTTTGCCGAGAGTGAGAACCCTCTTCCGTATCTTTCGACACCCGCAACGAGCAGAATGCGTGCGGGTCGAAAAATGCTTCAAAATGATCTTGAACCTTGTACAGGGCGTTCACTACTCCGGCGGAGTTGGCGATCGCTGTGACGTGTTCCTGGCCGCCATCGAGGGCTAGCGTCATCGCAGACGTTCCGGCATTGAACAAATGCCATTCGATGCCATACACATAGGTCTGCCCGTTCGGAAACGCATAGTTCGGGGGCGGAGGAATAATTCGCGCCGCAGGCGCCGAGCTAATAGTCGGGAGCGAAGGCTGGCTCGACTGCGCGGAAGGTTGAGTCTGCGCGTGTAGCGCCGAAACGAAAAGTATTGCGAAGAAACACCATGCGCGATTAGATCTTGAGAACGTATGCATTGTTGATTCGGTAAAGGATTCCAGCGTGGTGAGATACAAAATGCCAGGCCGGGGATGTCTCACAATCTTATCGGCTATAAAGCCACCTGGCTATTAAAGCTGACATGATTAGTGCAGATCCTACTGTCGCATTGTACTCGCGATGCTTCCAGTAGAGGTCCCAGGAAAACAATCCGCGACTGGTGCTGAAGGAATTGAGCCGTGGCCAGAGCCGTGGTACCTGCCGCGCGTATTCGGCAAACTCGGGGAAATGTTCTCGCAGGAATGTTTCTTCTCCATGGATTACAGGCAAGTAGATCGCTAGAAAAATCAGGATCAGCCCGGCACCGATCCACAAGTTTCGCGCACTGATGGCAAAGCCAACAGCGAGAATCAGCGACCCCAGGTATAGCGGGTTGCGAGTGTAGGCGTAGGGCCCGGTCATCGTGAGTTGCTCATTTTTCTGTACATGACCGGACGCCAGTGCACGAACCGCGAGTCCGGGAATGATCAGCGCCGAGCCGATCAGCATGGATGCAGCCGTGGGGGCTGCGAGCCACAAATAAACTGCGGTGAAGGCGAAACCCAGAGGTACGCGGATGCGCCGTGCGATTTTAGCCCAACGAACACTAGCCATGGGCACTCCCTAGCAACTTTCGTGCGGCAGCAACCACCTCATCGGCGTTAATCTCCATCATGCCAGGATCGGGTTGTGCGCGGCGGGAGTGCGTGGTCGGACTGATCAGGCTGCGCAATATGATGCTGCGAGTCCCGAACGGCCCATTGCGCGCCGGGTTCGTAGGTCCGAAGATTGCAACCACGGGAACGCCCAGCGCTGAAGCCAGGTGCATGGGGCCGGTGTCGCCGCCGATGAAGATACGCGCATGACGCGTGAGGGCAATTAATTCCGTGAGGGAACAGGCAACGCCTTTCGCCGCGCCAGCGCTGGCCGACTCGACTGCTTTCATCAAGGACTCCTCGCCAGGGCCGAAATTAATAAGCGACTTCAGACCATCTTTCGCCAATCGCCTCGTCACTTCCCCGTAGCGCTCCGCCGGCCACCGTTTTGCGCCCCAACCTGCGCCCGGATTCACCAACGCAAAATCGCCACTCTGTTGCAATCGGACTTCGTATTGTTTTTCGATTGCGTCGTCGCGCGGGAATTCTATCTTCGAAACCTCCAACGGGCGGTACGCTACCGCTTCCGCCAACGAGAGATTCTGCTCGACAATGTGGCTGCCACGGGCAATCACCTGGCGCGAATACAACATGCTGGCAACATTTTCGCGTGGCTGCGCAAATCCGTATACGGTGGGCGCTCCAGACCAACGGGCCAGCAAGGCGGATCGGGCTGCACCCTGGAAATCCACTGCCACTTCGTATCGTTGAGCGCGGAGTTCGCTGAGCCCCGCTGCAATCTGCTCCCATGTCTGGGTAGAAAACAGAGACCTGCGCCACGTCTTAGTATTCACAGTGTGGATTCGGTCGACCAGCGGCCTTCGCGGTGAACGCAGCCCCGAGCGGGGCTCGGGCAAAGTGCATAGCAATTCTGCCCACCGCTCCTCAACGATCCAACCAATGCTGGCCTCAGGAAATGCTCGACGTAACGCAGTCACGGCGGAAAGCGTGTGAATAATGTCGCCCATCGAACCTAGACGAACAACCAGCAATCTCCGAGGAGTCGATGAAAGGGAAGTTTTCGAAGCACTTGTGGTCGGCGATTGCATTCTCAGGGATGTCGCGGTCCGATCCGCGAACGGATAATCTCGGTCGCCGAATGATCTTTCGGATCGCCGACGATCTCGACCCGGCCGCCGCACTCGGCGACCGCATCCCGCTCGGGAACGGTGTCGGCCGTGTAGTCAGTTCCTTTTGCGTGAATGTCAGGGCGAACTTCACGGATCAAGGCTCGCACGTCATGTTCGGAGAAAATGACGACAGCATCGACATCAGTCAGCGCAGAGAGAATCTCAGCCCGTTCTTCGGCAGGCATCAGCGGACGGCCTTCTCCTTTCAACGCGCGCACGGATTCATCGGAATTGATGGCCACGATCAATTGTCCACCGAGTTGCTTGGCTGCCCGCAGGTAACGCACGTGGCCGACGTGGAGCAGATCGAAGCAACCGTTGGCGAGAGTGATCACCTCGCCCGCCTGCTTCCATGCAGTAACTCGCTGCTTCAGTTCTTCGCGGCTAAGGATTTTCTTGGTCGACATTCAGTGGGCTCTGGTCGCCGGCGGTGATTTATCGAGCGCATCGAGCAATTCCTGCCGAGATACGGTTGCGGTTCCGCGCTTCATCACCACAATTCCACCTGCATAGTTTGCGAGGTAGGCGGCCTCCTCGGTGCTGGCGCCGGCTGCCAAAGCGGCGGCGAAAGTGGCGATTACCGTGTCTCCAGCTCCGGTCACATCCGCGACCTGATCCGAGCCAAAAATTGGGATGTCTACCGGTTTGTGTTTGCCGGCAAATGCGGCCATGCCATCGCGGCCACGTGTAATCACGAGCGATTGCAACTTCATGCGCGACATTACTTGCGCGCCCGCTGAGCACAAGCGCGACCAGTCGTTGCCGATCCGTAAACCCAACGCCGCTTCGACTTCCGGCTCATTGGGCGTAGCTGCGATCGCGCCGGAATACTCCAGCATCCGGTACCGGGAATCGAGAATTACTGGGATCCCATCAAGGCGTCCGCGCTCGCGGATCGCGTCGAGAATCGCAGGACTCGCCGCGCCATAACCATAATCGGAAATGAGCAGCGCATCCGATGCGCGCGCATACTCTCGCGCTGCCAGCACAAGTTCACGTCTCAAATGATGGTTTGGCGCGGTCTCCGGTTCGCGGTCGACGCGCACCACCTGCTGCCGGGCGGTGTGCGTCATGCCCGCCAAAATGCGCGTTTTGGTCACAGTCGTGTAGCTCTTGTCTTTCAAAACGCCGCTCAGAGGAATACGTTTGTGCCGAAAGGCTTTCAGCAGCAAGCGCCCGGCTTCATCGTCGCCAACCACCCCAACTGGCAGGACGTTGACTCCCAACTCGGCGAGATTATTGATCGCATTGGCACCGCCTCCCGGTACGACAGTTCGCTCCCGATGTTTCAAGATCAGCACCGGCGCTTCTCGAGACACGCGCGAGATTTCGCCAAAGACAAACTCGTCGGCCACCAGATCGCCGACCACGGTGACGGTTATTTTCGCAAACGACTCGACGATCTTTCTTAACCGTTCGGTCTCTTTGGGGTGTTTAGTCATTTAGAAATCGCGGCCCCTGAATCGGATACAGGTGCTCAGGCACCGATTTTCTCACGCCTTGCCCTTCGCTCCGCGATCATCCGTAGCATGGTATCGACTGCGTTAGCCGCGTCCATCAAATCCATCTTGACCGGAATCACAGCCAAAGGTTGCAGCGCGTCGAGATACTTACCCAAGTTGACGGCATCTTTTTCGGTAGTGACAAATCCTTCTGCTTCGCTCTGCCGGCGCAGATTCAAGAGATCATGAATATCCTGCTCGGTGTAGGCGTGGTGATCGCGGAACAGAGCCTGCGCCGAAGGCTCAACGCCTGCGGTACGCAGTTGCAGCAAGAAATTCTGTGGCCGGGCAATTCCGCAGAAAACCACCGGGCGGATGGGAACATCGGTCAACAAAATGCCCCGGCGCACCCGCCACACCGGCTTGCCATCCAGAGGAAACGATTCGAGTGAAGCTCCGCTGGTCAGGACAACCGCATCGGCCCGGGCCAACGAAGAGAGTGGCTCGCGCAGACGCCCGGCAGGAAGCAAACGGTCGCGTGCGTCCTCAGGCGTAACCAGGACGATGTCGAAATCGCGCGCCAGGGCGCGATGCTGAAAGCCATCATCCAGCAGATGAAGTTGTGGGCCAAAGCTTTTTTCCGCGAGCAGTCCGGCTTCGTAGCGATCCTCGCCGACAATCACAGGTACTTTCAAACGGCGAGCCAGCAACAAAGGCTCATCACCAAAGTCCTGCGGCAAGCCGCCGGGATCGACGCGCACGACACCGCGTGTTTTGCGCCCATAACCGCGGGAGAGTATGTCGAACTTTACGCTGCGAGCCTTCAGCAATTCTCCGAGAACCAGAATAAACGGCGTCTTGCCCGATCCGCCAACCGACAAGTTGCCAACGCTTACGACCGGACCCTGCAGTCTGTTGGCGCGCGCGATGCCTCGGTCGTAAAGCGTGTTGCGTGCCCGCACACCTGCTCCGAAGATAGAAGATAGAGGATTCATTGATTGCGCCTAGGGCAAGCTCCGACCCGTCCCTACGCCATCACCGACTGGCAACAGCTTTTCCAATGCTTGCAGCGTCCTCTGCGTTGCCCCCATTTGCGCCCGCAGAGTTTCTCCGGCCCGGCGGCCCAGTGCGATCCGTTCGGCCGGGTTGGCAATGAGTTCCATGAGCACCAGTGGAAACTCGGCCGGACCGACCACGCGAACCGCATCTCGGCTTTGAAATAAGCTTACGATGTCGCGGAAATTCTCGGTGTGATTGCCTACGACGATGGGGACGCAGTGCAGAGCGGGTTCGATGATGTTGTGTCCGCCGCGAGGGACAAGGCTGCCGCCGACAAACGCGATGTCCGCCAGCGCGTACAGGGCAGCGAGTTCGCCAATCGTATCGATCAACAGAACTCCACCGCCAATCGGATCGCCGCTCCACAGAGAACGGAGCCAGAATCGGATTCCAAGTTGCTCGAGCAGTTTTGCCACTTCCCCGAACCGTTCCGGATGGCGCGGCGCCAGAATCATTACAGATCGAGGATGGCTCGCCAGAACATTCACGAAAGCCTGCAGCAAAATTGGTTCTTCGCCATCGACCGTGCTTCCGCAAACAATCACGGCGCCGGTGCCAGCTTGTTGGAACGCCCCGCGCAGGCTAGCTATGATCGGCGGCGCAGTCGGGGCAGGCACGTCAAACTTAAGGTTTCCGGTCACGTGAATGCGCTCAGCGGGCGCGCCAATTTTCTCAAGTCGGCGAGCATCATCGCTAGTCTGTGCCAAGAAAAGATCTACATTTTGCAAAACGCTGGCCAAAAAATGCCGGAAACGCCGGTATCCGGGCAACGAGCGATCCGAGATGCGGGCATTGACCACGGCGATCCGGGCGCCGCTCGCATGGGCAAGTCGTAGGAAGTTTGGCCAGAACTCGGTTTCTGCAATCACCACCAGTTCGGGCTGCAGCAAGCGCAAATATGGCTGGATCGCAAAAGCGAAGTCGAGCGGAAAGTAAAAAACATTCTCCGCGCCGAAGCGAGTGCGAGCCAATTTCTGACCCGTGTCCGTCGTAGTCGAAATGACAACTCGATGCCGGGGAAATCTTTTCGTGAGTTCCGTTGCTAGCCCATTAACAGCCAAAACCTCTCCCACCGACACCGCGTGAATCCATATCGCTGGCCGCGCCGACTGAGCCGCCAGCCGCTGCGGAATCCTTCCCGAACGCTCCCCAAAACCGGTACGGTACTTACCGTGACGCAACCGTTGCATCAGCCAATAGGGCAGGCTCACCAGCAGCCCCGCCGCCAGCACCGCAGTGTAGATCAAATACATGCAGGAAAGAACATTCTACCTGCACACGCGCCAACCAAGGCACCACCGTTTGCATAGCTTGCATCCTATAATCGATAACGATGCCAGTCGCACGTCCAACTTTTTTTCAGCTGCTTATCGGCGCCTCCGTTCTGTTGTTCTCGTCAATCATCTGTTTGGCGGGAAAACACTTTGTTATGCCTGCTGCGCAACCTGCGAAAACTTATCCGGCGCACGACGAACATCCCAGCGAAGCGGTCACGGTGGCGCTTGATCCTTACGATATGGCCGACAAGGCAGGTATCTTCTCGGTTCACTATGGCGAGATGGGTCTGATGCCAATGTTCCTGGTGATTACGAATGACAGCGATCAGCCAGTCTCATTGCCAGGAATGAAGGCGGAACTGGTTACCTTCAATCAGACCAAGATTCCCGCAGCCACCGAAGAGGATATTTACCGGCGGATTTCGCGGCCCGCAGGGAAGATTTCTCAGAATCCGCTACCCTGGCCCAAGAAGGCCAGCGGCAGCATGAGCAAGGACACGATGGACGAGGTTCAAAACTCCCAGTTTGCGGCAAAGGCTGTCGAACCCCACGGCACTCAGGCTGGCTTCATGTTTTTTGATCTGTCAGGAATTTCCACGCGGCTGGCGGGTGCGCATTTTTATCTGACCGGCGTGCGCGATGTTAAAGGAAATGAATTGATGTTTTTCGATGTCGCACTCGAGAAGTATCTGAGTGCACCCTCGAAGCCTAATTAGCCTCCGGATGAGGCAATCGCCGCGAACCCTCTATAATTGCAGGGTATGGCCACCACGCTGGACACCTCCGTAGCGGCCCGCGCCAAGTACGAGCCTGTGATCGGGCTGGAGGTGCACGTCCAGCTTCTGACTGTGTCCAAGATTTTCTGCTCGTGCTCTACACGATTTGGCGCTCCTCCGAATACCAATGTTTGCCCAGTCTGTCTCGGCCTTCCGGGAGCTTTGCCGGTGCTGAATCGTAAAGCGGTGGACTTTGCGGTACTGGCAGCAATGGCGCTGGGCTGCCGCATCAACGAGACGTCCATTTTCGCGCGCAAGAACTATTTTTATCCCGACCTGCCCAAGGGCTACCAGATTTCGCAGTATGACAAGCCGCTGGCGGAGTTCGGCGGGATCGACATCACGACTGCCAACAGGTCTAAGAAGGTCGGCATTACCCGGCTGCACCTCGAAGAAGACGCGGGCAAAAGCTTGCATGAAGGTTTCGCCGACTCTGCCGAGACTACGGCCATTGACTTAAACCGGAGTGGAGTGCCGCTGATCGAAATCGTCAGCGAGCCCGACATCGCTTCACCCGCGGAAGCGCATGAATACCTCACGCGGCTGAAGGAAATCATTCTGTACACCGGGGTAAGCGATTGCAACATGGAAGAGGGTTCGTTGCGTTGCGATGCCAACGTCAGCGTGCGCCCTCGCGGCCAGAAACAATTCGGCACGAAGACTGAAATCAAGAACGTAAATTCGTTTCGTTTTATTCGCGAGGCGCTTGAGTACGAAATCGACCGCCAGATAGAGATCATCGAATCGGGCGGCCAAATCATGCAAGAAACACGGCTCTACAACTCGGGGGAAGGCAAAACCTATGGCATGCGCTCGAAAGAGCAGGCGCACGACTACCGCTATTTTCCCGAGCCTGACCTTCTGCCCCTTGTGGTAGATGAAAAATGGCAGGCAGAAATTCGCAGCACTCTGCCTGAGTTACCCGAAGCGCGGCGCAAACGCATGGTTGCCGACTACGGAATCACCGACTACGATGCGCAGGTGCTGACGGCTGCGAAGTCGTTTGCCGATCAATTCGAGGCCGCCGCGAAGGCCGCCAAGAATCCAAAACGCGTGGCCAATTTGGTGCAGGGCGAGTTAATGGGGCGCTTGAAAGCGAAGGGCCTTGAAATTGAACAATCGCCGATTTCGATGAAAGGCGTGGCGCTGTCTGCGGATTTGGTGGAGAGCGGAACAATCTCGGGCAAGATGCTCAAAGACCTTTACGACCTGTCGTTCGAGCGCGGGCAAGACTTCGGCGAAGTTTACGAAAAAGAGAAACCGCAGCAGATCACCGACCCTTCCGCGATCGAAAAGATTATCGACGAAATCGTAGCTGCCAACCCCAAGCAGGTGGAACAGTATCGTGCGGGCAAGAAAACCGTAATCGGTTTCTTCGTCGGCCAAGTGATGAAAGCCTCGAAGGGGCAGGCAAATCCGCAAATGGTCAACGAACTTCTGACAAGAAAGCTGGAGGGCTGACAAGCCTGTTCAAGAAAATTCTTATCGCCAACCGCGGAGAGATTGCGGTACGGGTTATCCGCGCCTGCCGCGAACTTGGGATCCCTTCGGTTGCGGTTTATTCCGACGTCGATCGTGCTTCCTTGCATGTTCGAAAGGCAGACGAGGCTTATCACATCGGGCCGCCCGCGGCAGCGGAATCTTATCTGAACTTCACCAAGATCCTGGATGTCGCGAAGCGAAGCCGCGCGGACGCGATTCACCCTGGATACGGTTTTCTCTCCGAGAATGCGAAGTTCGCGCAGGCGTGCGGCGATGCTGGCGTCAAGTTCATTGGCCCTGGTCCGGCATCGATGGAAATTATGGGATCAAAAACCCGGGCGCGGCAACAAATGGAAAAAGCCGGAGTTCCGTTCGTACCTGGGACTTCGCGAGGGCTAGAGTCAGCCGATGAAGCCGAGCAGATGGCTAGGAAGATCGGCTATCCCGTAATGCTGAAGGCGGCAGCGGGCGGCGGCGGAAAAGGCATGCGCTTGGTGCATAGGCCAGAAGAGCTGAAACCCGCACTGGAAGCGGCACAGAGCGAAGCCGAACGCGCATTTGGCGACCGCGAAGTTTACATCGAGAAGGCAATCGTGAATCCCCGACACATCGAAATGCAGGTATTGGCGGACGAGCATGGCAATACAATTTATCTCGGCGAGCGCGAGTGTTCTATCCAGCGCCGCCATCAGAAAGTGCTCGAGGAGTCGCCATCTCCGATCCTTGACCCGGATATGCGGCAGCGCATGGGCGAGGTCGCGGTCCGAGTGGCGAGGGCAGCGAGTTATACAAATGCAGGAACAGTAGAATTCCTGGTCGATCAGGACAAAAATTTCTATTTCCTCGAAATGAACACGCGGTTGCAGGTGGAACATCCAGTGACAGAATTGATCACGGGATTGGATCTGGTACATCTGCAGATTCGGGTCGCGGCCGGAGAGAAGCTACCGTTTCGACAGGAAGACATTCAGATTCGCGGGCACGCTATTGAGTGCCGCATTTACGCCGAGGATCCCGACAACAATTATTTTCCAAGCCCCGGGAAGATCACGTTGCTGCTGTCGCCGTCGGGGCCGGGAATTCGCCGCGATAGCGGCATGTACGAAGGCTGGACGGTTCCTATCGATTACGATCCGCTGCTGGCCAAGCTTATTGGATACGGGACTGACCGGACGCAGGCAATATCACGGTTGACTCGCGCCTTGCATGAGTATTTTGTGGGAGGCATCAAAACTAATATCTCGCTGTTCCGCCGCATTCTGACCGATGCCGATTTTCAGGCGGGAAAAGTGGACACTGGCTACCTGGATCGATTATTGAAGGCGAAGCCTCCACACGTCCGGCGTGAAGACGAGGAAGTTGCGGCCATCGCGGCCGGAATATTCGCGATGTTGGAACCAACGTCGGCGGTCACTGCAAATGGAAGCTCATCTGCGACTGGGAGCGCGCCGGCCAATGGAATTGCTGCCTCAAGTTGGAAGCGAGCCGCAAGAGTAGAAGGGTTGAGTTAAGAACAATCATTCTGGCTTCTTCCGAGGCAGTCGAGCATCAACGCAGCTCGCCAATTTCTTATGGTCTACGACGTCTCCATCGACGGCAAACGCTACCGGCTTGAACTCGAGCGGAAAGAAACACGCTGGCATTGCCGATTGAACGGTCGCGAAGTGGAGATGGACGCAGTCCTGGCTCGGCGCGATGTGCTATCGGTATTGATCGCTGGAAAGGCATACGAGATCAAGCGAGAGCACACCGCGACAGACATGCATCTGTGGGTCGGTAGCGTCCGCTACTTGGCGGAGCTGCATGATCCGCGATCACTGCGTGGCCGTCGAGGTGCGACCGCGGATGAAAAAGGTCCGAGGAAGCTGCTAGCGTCTATGCCGGGCAAAGTTGTGCGCGTTCTGATTCGCGAAGAGCAGCCGGTTGAGGCGGGACAGAGCATCCTGGTCGTGGAAGCGATGAAAATGCAGAACGAAATCAAATCGCCAAAGAAAGGGATAGTAAGAAAAATCGTGGCTGCCGAAGGTGCGAACGTGAATGCGGGAGATGTGTTGGCGATTGTGGAGTAGGAAGCTCTTGGCTGCAGCTCATTGGCTTTTAAGCACGCGCTTCCGCCAGTGGTAACTCTTACTCAGTTTGCATTGCCGTTGCCTTCCAGCACCTTCTGCGCATAATAATTTTCCACCTTGGCCTGATCGCGCAAAACCTCATAATAAGCTGCCTTCAGGAGTTGTTCTCGTCGGTCGCGAAGCTGGGAGCGGATTGCCTCCTGCACGCGCGGATCTGATAACTCCCGCTGTCCCGCACTTTCTTTGGTAATCAGTTTGACGATCCGGAAGCCCACGAGCTGCTTGGTCATTGGATTAACGACCGTGATGACCGGGGTATATTGGCCAGGCTTTAGGTTGATGACGGCCTCACGAGTAACGGGGTCGGTGTTTTTCAAGGATGATTCCGGAGTGAAGCCCAAGTCGCCGCCATTTCCCGAAGTCTCCGTGTCCTCGGAATAGTTCATCGCAAGCGTTCCGAAGTCGTCGCCGCTGTCCAGGTGATTCACAAGCATTTGAATTTTCTTACGCGCATCCGCCTCGTTTTGTGCCTTGTCGTTTTTCAGATTGTGGACTTGGGGATTAGGCGCGACGGTCACGAAGATCTGGGCAAGGTGATACTGAGGCTCGACCAGGTTGAACTCGGCCTTATGCGCATTGTAGTAATTCGAAATGTCCTGATCGGAAACGTTGATCTTCGACGTCACTTCTTTGTTCAGAACCTTGTCAACTGTAAGCGACCGGCGGAGGTCGCGCTTGAAGTCGTCGAGGGTGAGTTTCTTGTCCTTCATGCGAGCGTCGAACTCTTCCTTGGTGTAAGGCGACTTGATCTCGTTGAGCTTGCGCTCGACTTCATCGTCGGTGGCCAGGAGGCCAAGTTTTTCCGCGCGACGCATCAGGATCTCATTATCAACCAGTTCGCGCAGGATGCTGAGGCGCAGACTGGTGGCTTGCTCTCCCACGGGCCGTTGCTGCGAGCCTGCGGTCTGGTTGTCGTAATACTTTTCGACGTCGGCCCGATAGATCTTGCGGCCGTCGACCGTGGCGGCAACATCATCGCCCGCAAACTTGGTTCCGCAGCCCACGCAAAACGTAAGAAGAGAAGAGGCAAAAAGTGCTGCCCCGAAGAGACGAAATAGCGGGTTGGTTTTCAATTGATCCTCTCGACACTACTTGCTGGGCGGCTGTGGATCGCTGGCGGCAGCGGCTGGCGAGTGCGTGGGCACCGGGACGCCCGCACGCTGCAAAGCCGCGTCGATGGCTGCCCGCATTTCGCTGGCGGGAAGCGCGCCATCCATTTCCTCCCCATTCACGAACAAAGTCGGCGTGGCACTTACGCCCACGCCTTCGGCTTCGTGCATCGAAGCCTTAATCGCGTCTTCATTCTGCGCCTTGACGCAGGCCTGAAGTTTGGTCTGGTCAAGGTTGTGTTTTTGCCCTTGCTCGAGGGTCAAGCGGTCCAGCGCCGCGAACTGCGCGTCGCGCCCCTTCTCGGAATTAACCTCGCGCTGATTGGCGTGAATGTGGTCCGCGAAATCCCAATATGCATCGTTGTTTTGAGCAGCCAGACAATTCGCATCCACCGCGGCGTGCACAGCCCAGGGATGAATGTCCGTCAAGGGGTAATCCTTGTAGACAAATTCCACGCGGTCTCCATATTCCTTCAGCAGTTCAGGAAACAGCGTCTGGTGCATGCGCGAGCAGAATGGACACTGGAAGTCGTCGAAGTTGACCACCACCACTTTGGCATCCTTGTTGCCACGCGAGGGACGACCATTCAGGTCGATTTTTTTCATGGCCTCGGCATAGGGATCTTTGGTCAGGTCCAGTTTGGTCATTCGAGCCAGAGTCTTACCGTCTTTGGAAAGAAGGAAGTCGTAGGTCTGCTTTTTCTGGTCGCCATCCATAGTGATGGTCAGGGCGTCATAATTGGCAAAGTCACTGGGCCGGAGCGGGCCAACCGTGATCTTCACGCTAGCCGGAATACTGTAGGTAACCCGCACCTGCCGCTCGATTTTCTGGGTCAGATCAGAAGGTACCGGCGCCAGCTGAGCGGAACAGCCAAGACAAACCAGCATCAGGACAAAGATCGAACGTCGCAATATCGTCACCAAAAACCGCCTGTACATTAGGAATAACGGAATAATTAAGATTATCTCACACGCTGCGCGCCGAAGCAGCTAACCATGCGGGTTTTGCGTAGATTCCAAATGTAAAGAGGCGTCTCCCGATCCATTCTTACGGGAGAGCTGTTCGGCCGGCAATAAAGAGTTCATGGAGCCGGAGCGGAATCCCTCCAAATCCAGAGTTACGAATTTGAAACCAAGACCTTTGAATATGCGCGTGAATTCCGGTGCCATCGTGGAACTGAGCGCGCGAGGCAATTCGTCGCCAGCAATTTCGAGACGCACGATCTCGCCATGGTGACGCACGCGGAACTGCCGAAATCCCAGGGCGCGAATTGCATCCTCGCCTTGCTCCACCGTGCTCAGCGCCTCGCGCGTAACCGGGCGTCCATATTCGATACGCGAGGATAAGCAAGCAGACGCTGGTTTGTCCCAGACCTGCAGGTTAGCGTCGTGTGCCAATTCTCGAATCTCCTGCTTGGTCAATCCAGCTTCGAGGAGCGGAGCGGCGACGTGATGTTGGCGAGCCGCAACCTGTCCAGGGCGAAAATCGCCTTGATCATCTACATTGACGCCGTAAGCAATTGAGTCGAATCCGTGCCCGGCCCGAAAAGCTTCCATTACGGTGAACAGTTCATCTTTACAATGAAAACAACGGGATCCGTCGTTGCGCCTGTATTCGGTTCGGTCGAGTTCGCTGGTATGGATCACTTCGAGCGGGATGCCCTGCGCGCGCGCAAAAGCAACGGCCTCGGTGAGATGGGTACGAGCAAGGCTGGGTGAATCGGCAATCACTGCAAGCATATCTGAGCCCAATGCTCTGTAAGTAGCCCAGGCCAGGAATGCGGAATCCACGCCGCCGGAATAGGCTACGAGCGTTCGACCCAAAGCCCGGATCTTCGTATCGAGCAATTCACGTTTGGACACGGTAGTGGCCGCAACTGGCATGCACATATCCTAATACCTCAAGCCTTGGGGCGGTAGCGCTCTTGCGATATGTTTTTCAGCATTGCCGGTGCTGTAAAGCAGAATCTCGATCCCTGGAAAATCGCGCTGCACAACCACCGGATAGAACTTCCCGAGCAGATTCGTGAGTTCAATCGACCTCGCATCCGGCAGGCCCGACTGAGTTTCGGCGTAGGTGAGCACCAGCCAGGCACGCCGGTGCTCGGGCAGAAAGCTTTCTAGCCGTGCATCGTCAGGCTTCTCGACGAAATTAAGAAACGTTACACGATCACCGTGGTGCGGATAAAGAACAATCGGGGCCGTTGACGTCGCTCCGAGCACGGAATGATAAAACTCGTAGGGCATACGGCCCATCGGGACATGAAACAGCAGAGCGTCTCCGGATTGAGCATGGTCCAGCAGGTATCGGGTCGCGGCTCGCCAGTCTTCGCGTTGAATGTCCACGTCCTTTTTGTAATAGCCGATGGTTCCGCTGAAGGATAGGACAAGAACAAGCAGAAGTGCAGGCACCATCAACACAGGCCGAAGGCGGGCAATTCCACATGCCACAAGCAGCAGAAGCGCGGGTAAACAGAAAATGAAATAACGCGGGACAAACAATGGCTTGACCAATGAGAGCGCCAAGGTAAGCGCGATTGGAAAAATCAGCCAGCACACAAGAAAGCGGTACTCCCAAGCGTCCCAATGTGCGCTCCGCAACCTACGCGTGCGCCAGACCGGAAGCAGTGCTGCCAGGCATGAAACCACGCATGCAATCAGTAACCATGGGCCACCGTTTCCGGTCAGATGCAGTGCAAACACCCAAACATCTTTCAGACTGGGGCGTTGTACCCAGCGCAGCGGACCAGTACCGGTGGCGGCAGCAAAAGCTAGAATCGGCGACGACAGAAGCACGATCCAGCGCCAGTCATTTCTGATCTGCCGAGGCTCCTGTCCACGATCCAGCATTCTTAGGGAAAGCCAGTGCGCGATCACCAGCAGCAACGAGAAGAATTGAGCATAGACCGCAAGTGTGCTGCTGACGATATAGGCGATTCGGTTGCGCCGCGACGGCTCGCTCAGACATTTCAAGAAATACAAACTCGAAAGCAGACAAAGAAACACCATCAGCGAATAGCTGCGGGCGTCCTGCGAATATTGGACGTGATAGGCGTTAACCGCAAGCAATGCAGCCGTAATCAGACCAACGCGCGAGCCAAAGAGTCGGCGTCCCAAGAGGTAGATCACGGGGACAGACGCGATAGCAAAAAAAACCGACAGAGACCGAACGAAAAACTCGCTTCCTCCAAACTCAAGCCAGAAGTGAAGAAGAAGATAATACAAAGACATGTTGGCTTCGCGCCGCCACAAGATGCGCACAAAGTTATACCAATCCAGGCGCGCAATGGCGACGCTTACTCCCTCATCGAACCAGAAGGATTTTGCGGCGAGCGAATGGAACCGAAGGGCGGCAGCCAGGGCGGTGATCAGAGCGAGCAAGATCAGTTCGAACGGCGACGAAGCTTCCTGCGGCGAGGAAATGAAGGATTCCGGGCTCTTTTGGTCACCAGCGCCGCCAGCAGTAGCGTCCACAGTCTTCACGATGGAGGTCCATGGTATCGCGGACCGAACTCGTCGCCTAGCATGCTAGCGGAACTAGAACAGTCGTTCCGTTCGCCTGAGATTTCCCAGAGCACCGAGATTGGCCAGTGCGAAGGTGAAGCGATACTGATTCTCGTTACGCACTTCGCCCAGGGCGAAGCGGCGGAATTCCAGGCTGATTCCACAGCAATCCCAGTTATACGTGGTTTGCGCTGCCGCGTACTGCACAAATCCTAACTTCGCATCGAATCCAACATTGGTTGCAACGCTGAAACCCTGCTTGCCTGTATGCCCGTAACCCAGCAAAAGCCGAAACTGATTGAAAAGCTGTGGCCAGAAAATGATGTTCGGATCTGTGGTTGTGTTGAACATACAAGTGCGAACGGCACATTCGCCGGGAGCTTGCAGATAAGCATTACCGCCGCCCAGCGTGAACTGACCGAACCGATAATTGGCCAGAATCGTACTCGCGTTTAGGCCGCCGCGCACGAAATCGTAGTCCACGTCCCACTCGATATCGGTTCGGTCGCTGGTCTGAATACGCAGGCGGGAGATCAGCGGCGAGAGGTGACGAGGCGCGGTCAGGAATGTAGTGCCGGTCAGGTCCGCAGTGCTGGTAAAAACATTGCTTTGTCCGGTGACCAGCGCCCCGCCAAAGGTTGGATCGATAAAGTATTTCTGGGCGAGCTCCCAAGTGACGACCTCCCGCACCTGCGGTTCCGTCTTGCAGGCCGCCTCAACAGCTTCCCCCTGCCGCTCCCATGGGATGCGGTTGGGCACGGGAGCTCCCCCGATAAACAAAGCGGGCATTCCAGGTTTTTCGCATTCCTCCGTCTGTCCCGATTTGCGCTTTGTGTAAAGACGATTCACCACGCCATACTCCACTTCATTCGTATTGGTAAGAATGTCGCGTTCGTCAAAGCGCAGAATGTTCGGGAAGTTGTTTACCCCCGTCACGTAGCTATAAACGACGCGGGGTTCAACCACGTGTTTCCATTTGCGTCCCATGAACTCGCGATCAAAGATGCGGCTTAGAGCAGGCGGGCGCACCTCCACTGAGCCCTCAACAGCCCAGCGATTGATAGGATCGGACTCCGCTACTCTCGCCCCGCTGCTGGACGTTCCCAGTTGCTGCGTGTACTCGGTGTCCCGCAGCGAAAATTCTGGCCGAAACGACCATCCGTCAAGCTTCAGCGGCAACGACACGGTGGGCTCAAGATCGAAGCGTCCGACCAGCGCAGCCGTGCTGAAACCGGGTTCACTGCGCGAAAGTCCCTCGGCCGCAGCCTCGTACGACCAGTAGAAGGGCGATGGGCCGAGTTGCCGATCGACGCTGGATACTTCGAAGCTCGGGGCGTGAAGGATGGTCACGACATCTCCCGCAGTTGTGCTCTCGAAATCCTGATAGCGCTGCATGGACACGTTGTAGAAAAAATCATCGGTCGTGTTCGATAGAAAAGCCTTGGACTTTACTTCGGAGTCCACCGCCTGGGCGAAAACGTCATTAAAAGCCAGTCGAAAGACGTACGAGCTGAGGTAATCGATGTTGGCGACGCCGCGAAAATTGTGGCTAAATTCTCCTTCGCCATTCAGGCGCACTTCTTCACCGCCCTGATTCACTGTCGGGTTGCCGACGCCACGGTCGAGCACTTCGTAATAATTCAGATCGAGAAAAGAGTTGGCGCCGGGCTGCGCACGAAACTCGGCCTGCGGGGCCCATCCCCGAGCCGAGAAATACTCCGCCCCAATATGCGCGTCCATGCTTCTATTGATGGCCCAGAACAGCGATTCACCCAGGATCGTTCCTTTTACAGAGGAGGTCCCGATATTTGGGATGAGAAATCCTGTCTGGCGCGGGAAACGTTGTGCGGGGAGAGTGGCGAACGGAAAATACAGAACCGGAATGCCTTTTATGCCGAACAGGCTGTGGTAGATCTTGGCAGTGCCCCCGACGTTGACAACCACCTTGTTGGCATTGAATTGCCATCGGGGATGAGGCAACTCACAGGTGGTTACCGTCCCGTCATAGACCATGTAATGATCCGGACCCGTTTTCTCTACGACCTTTCCAGTGAAAAAAAAGGGATTGGAGGACGTCAGCATCAGCCGGTTTCCACGAGTCTGCACGCCAATACTCCCGGTTACATTCTCGAACCGCCCGCTCTCCGCACGCACGTTGTAGGTTCCATGACTGGCCTCGATATGCTCGTCGTTGGGCCCTCCCTCAAGCACAACATGGCCATCGGCTGTGGAGTCGCCTGTGTCCGCGTTGTAAGTAACCTCGTCGCCATGAAGGATGTAGACGCCGTAATGAATCTCAGCTTTGCCATGCAGTTTATAGATACGTCCGATTTTCTCCTGCGAAATGGCGCTTATGGTCACGTCCTCCTCCCTGGGCACCGAGGGCGTATTAGGCAGGTCTTGAGCGCCATCGGACACACTGGCGGGAGAACGCAACTGGCTGGTTACTAGGGGAGGCGCGAGTAGCAGATGACAAACGAACGCCGCCGTGATAAGGAATCGTGTGCGGGAAGTCATCGGAAAGCGCACGAACTCCCCGAGTGTGGAGTCCACGCTGGGGTATCGTGAAGTTAGCACGCCGCTGGCCCGAGTGGCAAAGTTGACATTCCGATATCTTCGACGAATTTGAAGGCTCTGGCTTCGTTCTGCTTGCGTTTGCTGCTTAGTATCGGAGCACCGGTCCATCCGCTGGCTACTCTGCGGTGCGGTCCATGGTTGTGGGCGGAAGTCCGCCCAGTTTGAGATCGTCAGACATGAAATCCAGATTTGAACCCGATATCGAGTCCAGCTTGAAGCTGCCTCCCTCGGTTCGGCTAATCGACCCTGAAGCATACGATGCCAGCGAACAACGCTTTGCCGCCAGTGTCGAAGAAAAGTCTGCGCCTTCACGGTTTGTGTTAGATGCTGCGCGAGAAAATTCCTCCCGGGCCGAATGTTCCGAGAACGCCCCAGCCCCGGGGCCAGACAGCCCGCCGGTTGCTTCCGCCGATGACGGTATCGTGGCCGGGGGAATGGGACGGGACACGCCCCGTACGCTTCAGACGGAACTTCTGGAACCGCAGGATTCGGAGTCTTGGCGCAACGAACTGGCAGCTCGCGTAAACAACTACCGGGCGCGAAGGCGCCCGCGCCTACCTCGTTATCCGTCCTTGCAGTTGAAGTTCGACGCTCCTGAGCCGGCATGGACGGCTCACGCGGACAGCAGCCAGCCTGTGCCCCTTCCAGCGGCGAATCGGCTCGCGGTTGCGATGCAGGATGCTCTCGGAACTCAAGAAGAACAATCGATTCCCCTCAGGATTGCCGAAACGCACCCTTCGACCGCAGCCGAAACCGGTGCAAGAATTCTTGAGTTCCCTCGTTCCCCAGTCCCTCTGCCAGTTTTTGACGAGCTTGCCGAGCCCGTTGTCGATCGCCCGCGCATCCTCGAGGTCCCAGAGCTTGTGCTGCCGCCACCGGCGCTTGGCGGCATATTGATGGACGCGGTGGAAGAACCAGCGCAGGAACGGCGTCCCGGTTTCGAGTTACCGTTGCAAGCCGCTCCCATGTCAAGACGCCTCTTGGCGGCCACCATCGACAGCCTGCTCGTGATCACGGCATTCGCGGGTTTCGCGTACATCTTTTTCCGTATCACCGCGATCGTGCCGTCCTTGCAACAGGCAGCAGGCATTTCCGCTAGTCTGATCGCTCTCTTCTGGATTGCTTACCAATACTTTCTCATCGTCCATGCGGGAACGACGCCGGGGCTAGAACTGGCGCATTTGCAACTGAGCCGGTTTGATGGCACCACGGTTCCCAGGAGGATCCGTCGTTGGCGGGTGCTGGCTTCCGTGCTGTCGGGATTGTCATTGGCGTTAGGGTACGCTTGGTGCTTTCTCGATGAAGATCGGCTCTGCTGGCATGACCGCATCACGCGAACCTACATGGCTCCTGGACCACCCAAACCGGAGAGCCCATCGTCCGGCTAATCTCGGCCTGAACTCCACAGGCAAATTGTTATTGCAACTTCTGCTAGTCCATCACAGATTCTGCTCTCCGGCTGTGCTAAATTCGTAGACTTACATTTCCGGCATTTTTTTTAATGTCCTCATCCGTCCCCAACATCCGGCGTCCTGCGGTCAAGGTGTTCGTCGCCACCACGGTGATGCTCACCTTCATCTCGTTCTGGCGTGCGTCGGCCATTGTCCTGGCCGACCTTGCTTCTTCAGCTTATTACGCTGGCGGCGACGCCGAGAAAGTCATCGGCAAGAGCGCCCCCTGGTTCATTCTCGCGGTGATGTTGTTCAGCTACTGCGTGCGCGCTCTCTACATCGAGTCCAGCAGCATGTTTGTCCGCGGCGGTGTGTATCGCGTGGTCAAAGAAGCCATGGGCGGCACGCTGGCCAAGTTTTCGGTGTCGGCTTTGCTGTTCGACTACGTGCTCACTGGCCCTATCAGTGCGGTCTCGGCCGGCCAGTATCTCGCGGGCTTTATCGAGGATATCGGCAAGTATGTGCACCATCCCCTGGTCTTTTCGGAGGACCACTTTTCCGCAGTCTTCGCCATTCTGATCGTGGTGTATTTCTGGTGGAAGAACATTCAGGGCATGCATGAATCCAGCGAGAAGGCCCTGCAGATCATGATTGTGACCACCGTGATGGTTGTGATTCTGATTATCTGGTGCACCATCACCGTCTTCAGCGCGCCGGTTCATTTGCCGCCAAACCCGCTGAATCCGGGCGTCGTGAAGCTCAATAAAGAATCTCTTGGCTGGCTCCACGGGACATGGATCAGTCATCTCACATGGATCATCCTTTTCGTCGGATTCGGACACTCAGTGCTGGCTATGAGCGGCGAAGAAACGCTGGCCCAGGTAAACCGCGAGATTGAGCACCCCAAGCTGAAGAACCTGGAAAAAACCGGCTTGGTCATTTTCATCTACAGCCTGCTCTTCACCTCCCTGGTCTCTTTCTACGCCGTCATGATTATTCCCGACGGCGTCCGGCACGACTACTTCGCCAACCTCATCGGTGGCATTGCGATGTATTTGGTTGGTCCCACCGTGCTGAAACTGATCTTCCACGCTTTCGTAGTGCTGGTCGGCGTATTGATTCTTGCGGGCGCGCAAAATACCTCGATCGTCGGTGCAAACGGGGTATTAAACCGTGTTGCCGAAGACGGCGTGCTCACCGACTGGTTCCAAAAACCGCAAAAGAGATTCGGCACAAGTTATCGCATCATCAACTTGATTGTTGGGCTGCAGCTGCTGACCATTATTCTGAGCCGAGGAAATGTGTACGTGCTGGCCGGGCTTTACGCCTTCGGAGTGATTTGGAGCTTTGCCCTGAAGTCGCTGGCGGTTCTGGTCTTGCGTTTCACCGAGCCGGAGAATCGGCAATGGAAGGTGCCAGGCAATTTTCACATAGGTAAGACAGAAGTGCCGCTGGGACTGATCGCGATTTCTGCCGTATTGCTGATTACTGCGTTGGTAAATCTGTTCACGAAATCCGAAGCTACAATCGCCGGAGTTACATTCAGCGCCGTCTTCTTCGCCATTTTTGCCTACTCCGAGCGCCGAGTCGCGAAACAGCGGCATGGCAAACCGGAGAACCTGGATCAATTCCGCGTCTACGGAAATCAAGAACTCGGATCTGGAGCGCTCGGCGTGCGCCCGGGAAACGTCCTGGTGGCCGTCCGCGATCCCAGAAATCTTTATTACCTGCGCGATATCCTCCGTACCACCAATACCAACCGTCAGGATGTGGTCGTGATGACGGGCCGGCTATACCATCGAGAGCATTCTTTCGGCGGCAGTGCTGTGGTCGAGGCTTCGCAAGTCTTCGATCATTATGAACAGGAGCTGTTCACGGCCGCTGTCGCGGTTGCCGAAAAAGAAGGCAAACCGGTGTCGTTGCTGGTGGTCCCCGCTACCGATATTTTTGAGGCGATCATACTGACTGCGCAACGTTTGGATTCGAGCCGAATTGTTTGCGGACTCTCTAACAAGCTCACCACCGACGAGCAAGCTAAGCTGACCGGGGATGCGTGGGAACGCTTGCCCGAACCTAGACCGCGCCTGATCCTTGAGATCCATGAGCCCAGTGGAAAAGTCCGTGAATACCCGCTCGGGCCGCACGCTCCCCGCATGCGTGCACAGGACCTTGAACTCATGCATCAAGTGTGGCTCGACATTACCTCCGACCCCAAGTACTGCGGCGCTCATCACTATCACATCGTGGCCCTGGCCCTGGAAGAGCTGCGGCGTGAACTGAACAGCGACCAGCGGGCTGAGGTGCTGGCGAAGTTATTGGATGAAATGCATCGAGACGATCCGTCGAAGGGTGAGACTAAACCTCCAGATTGCTGAGCTTCAGGCAGTGCGGTCGCTGGTGATGCACTTCCCGCTCTCCTGTTAACATCATTTCGTGAACCAAAATTCTTCCGTCCGTGTGCGTTTTGCGCCTTCTCCCACCGGCCACTTGCATGTGGGAAACGCTCGCACAGCTTTGTTCAACTGGCTCTTCGCCCGGCAAAAGCAGGGCACGATGGTGCTGCGCATCGAAGACACCGACGTTGAGCGCAGCGAAGCGCGTTTCGAAGACCAACTCATCGCCGACCTCAAGTGGCTGGGCCTCGATTGGGACGAGGGTCCCGACGTCGGCGGCCCGTACGCGCCATATCGTCAATCCGACCGGCTGGATCTCTACCGCGAACAGGCTGAGCGCCTGCTGAACGAGCACAAAGCGTATTTGTGTTTCTGCACCGAGGACGATCTGCAGAAAGAACGCGACCGGGCCCTGGCTGAGGGCCGCCAGCCAATCTATTCCGGCAAATGTCGCGTGATTGATCCCGAGGAGGCCGACCGTCGCCGCTCAGCCGGCGAGGCCTGCGCCATTCGATTGCGGATTCCCGAGCACCCTATTCGCTTTCACGACATCGTTCACGGAGATGTTGAGTTTTCTAACGAAGTCGTCAGCGATCCCATTATTCTGCGTTCCAACGGCATGCCCGTCTACAACTACGTGGTCGTCATCGACGACGCGCTGATGAAGATCACTCACGTGATTCGCGGCGACGACCATCTTTCGAATACGCCCAAACAAGTGGCACTGTACGAAGCGTTGGGTTGGCCGGTGCCGGAGTTTGCGCACCTGTCGACCATCCTGGGCGCCGACCGCGAACGGCTTTCGAAACGTCACGGCGCCACTTCGATCGCAAACTTTCGCGACATGGGAGTGCTGCCCGAAGCGCTGGTAAATTACCTGGCGCTGCTGGGCTGGGCGCCGACGGGGGGCATGAGAGAAATCTTCAGCCTTAAGGAACTGGCAAAAGAGTTTTCCCTCGAACGGATAACGCCCTCGGCCGCTGTCTTCGATATGGAGAAGCTGTACTGGCTGAACCGGCAATACATCAAGACGTGGCCGCCGGACGATCTCATTGCCGTCGGGGTGTGGTTCTTCGCCAAGGCCGGGCTAGTCGAATCCAGCGACGCCGCATGGCTAAGTTCCCATCGCCTTCCGATCGTCCAGGTGAGTAATGATTTGCGAGATTGGTTGGGACAGATCGTCAGGCTGCTGGTGCCTTACGTGGATCGTCTTGAGCAGTTGCCCGAACGCGCGTCATCGATTTTCAATTACGACGCGAAGGCTGCGTTGGCCGAGCCGGACAACACCGAGGTTCTCGCGTGGCCAAACACCAGTGCCGTCTTCGCCAGATTCACCGTCAAGGTCATGGCGGACGAATCAGCCAGCACGGGACACCTGACACCGGAGCAGTTCAAACAGATCGTCAACGAAGTGAAAGCGGAAACCGGAGCGAAGGGCAAAGAACTTTTTCATCCCATCCGCATCGTCATCACCGGCTCGCATTCGGGGCCGGATTTTGACCGGTTGATCCCCATCCTCGAAGCGGGCAGCCATCTGCATCTGCCCAAGCACGTGCTCAGCGTTCGCGAGCGGGTAGAAGAATTTGGCAAGGCCGAAACAAAGAATTCAGCCACGGATCTCCACTGATCGGCATGGGTTTCTGCAGCTAAAATGACAAGAGACAATCATGATAAATCCGCGCAAATCCGTGGCCGATTTTTATTTTTTTAAAATGCCCTCTAACGCCGCTCTCAGATCAGGCTTCTGAAAGACATAACCGCTGGCCAAGAGCTTAGCCGGTTCCACGCGCTGGCTGGCTAGCAGGAGTTCGTCGCCCATCTGGCCAAATACGAGGCGTGCTGCGAAAGCCGGCATTGGGAAAATCGCTGGGCGCGAAAGGACTGAAGCGAGGATTCTAGTAAATTCAGCATTCATCACTGGATTCGGCCCTACGACGTTGACGGGCCCTCGCAGCGTTTCGGTCTTGATAACGTGCTGCACCGCTCCGACTAAATCGTCGATATCAATCCAACTCCACCACTGGCGACCGTTGCCCATGTTCCCGCCGATTCCCATACGAAAGGGTGGCAGCATCTTCTGCAGCGCTCCGCCGTGCTGGCTCAGCACCAAACCAAATCGCACCTGCACCGTTCGGATTCCGGTCTTTGTCACGGGTTCCGTGGCATCCTCCCACTCCCGGCACACTTCAGGAAGAAATCCCGATCCCGAAGCGCTGTCTTCACGCAACGTCTCTTCGCCCCGATCCCCGTAATATCCAATCGCCGAAGCCGAAATCAACACTCGCGGCCGCTGCGGAGCTTGCGCGAGAGCTTCGGCCAGACGCAGCGTACCCTTCACCCGGCTTTCACGAATGCGCCGCTTCTTGGCCCCAGTCCAACGGCCAACAATGGATTCACCAGCAAGATGGACAACCGCATCGAAGCCGGAAACCGACTCAGGCACCAGAGGCTGCGCCGGATCCCATTGAATTTGATCTCTGCGGGAAGCCGTGCCACGAACCAGGCAAGTGATGTCGTATCCACTCGACTTCAAGGCTGAAACCAGCGCAGTGCCAATCAGGCCGGAAGAACCACTGACTAAGATGTTGGCAACCATAAGTAATCCCGCATGCCAACTCTATCAGCTCACGCAGGCCTTAGGACCGGGAACGGCTCTGGGCCCCGATTTCGAACGATATAATTGAAATAGCAAAGGCGCTTCACTTCGAGGTTCTTAGCCCGTCGTTCCCCAGCTATAATCCATTATGGCGACGCTGCGCGAACAGATCGCGACCACCGCCCTCACGGTGACCAAGTTCCGGGAGTTGTTGCGCACCATGCGCGCCAACCGGCCCGGCGACGATCTGGAACTGGTGCGCAAGGCCTACGAGTACTCCCAAAAACACCACGCGGGTCAGTTACGCGCTTCTGGCGAGCCCTACCTGGTTCATCCCCTCGGAGTTGCGCAGGTTCTAGCCGAGATGAAAATGGACGCGGTCGCCATCGCCGCTGGCCTGCTGCACGATTCCGTCGAAGATACATCTGTCACCATCGTTGACATCCGCAAAGAGTTTGGCGAGCAGGTGGCTCACATCGTCGAGGGCGTGACCAAGATCAGTCAGATTGACTTCGCAACCCGCGAGGAGCAACAGGCCGAGAATCTGCGCAAAATGATGCTGGCCATGGTCGATGACATTCGCGTCGTCTTGATCAAACTCGCGGACCGATTGCACAACATGCGCACCCTCGAGCACCTGACGCCAGAACGCCAGCAGAAGATTGCGAAAGAGACGCTCGAGATTTACGGCCCCATCGCCCACCGCCTCGGGATGGGCAAGATTCGCGGCGAACTCGAAGATCTCGGGTTCCGCTACCTCGATCCCCTCACCTATGAACAAGTGCGTAACGCGGTCGACGCTCGCCGCAAGAAGGGCGAACAATTCCTGGCGCGGGTCGAGCAAACTCTCCGCGACAAGCTGAAAGAAGCCGGAATCACGGCTGAAGTCGAGAGTCGGATCAAGCGCCTGTTCAGCATCCACAAGAAACTGGTGCGGCAGAAAATCAGCGTAGACCAGGTCTACGACCTCTACGCCATGCGAGTGATTACGAAGTCATTGCAGGATTGCTACGGCGTGTTGGGAATTGTGCATAACGTATGGCGCCCCGTGCCCGGACGAATCAAAGACTTCATTGCCATGCCGCGGCCAAATTTTTATCAGTCGCTGCATACCTCGGTGATCACCGAGGATGGCACGCCTTTCGAAGTGCAGATCCGGACCGAGGAAATGCACCACATGGCCGAAGAAGGCATCGCTGCCCACTGGAAGTACAAGGACGGCCCAGTATCCGCCCAGGACGAGCAAAGGCTGGCATGGCTGCGGCAAGTTGTCGAATGGCAGCGCGATGTATCCGACCCAACTGAGTTCCTTTCCACCCTCAAGATCGACTTGTATCCCGAAGAGGTTTACACGTTTACTCCGAAGGGAAAAGTGGTAGTGCTGCCGCGCGAATCGACGCCCATCGATTTCGCCTATTCGATTCACACCGAAGTCGGCCACAGTTGCGTTGGCGCCAAAGTGAATGGACGCATGGTGCCACTGCGTCACAAGCTCCACAGCGGCGACATTGTGGAGATTGTCACCCAGCCGGGACGCACGCCCAGCCGCGACTGGCTGGGCATCGTCAAGTCCTCGCGCGCCCGCAACAAGATCAAGCACTGGCTCAACATCCATCAGCGCGAACGCGCCATCGAAATCGGGCGCAAGCTGATTGAGAAAGAAGCGCGGAAATACCGGGTCGCGTTGAAAGAAATCAAGGACGAAGAGCTGCGCAAGATCGCTTCCGACTACGGTCTGGGCCAAATCGACGACTTGATGGCGGGAATTGGATACGGCAAATATTCGGCACGGCAGGTGTTGGCTCGTTTGGCCCCGGCTTCCGCCGCGCCGGTCACTGAGAGTGACTCTAGCGGCATCGCGAGCGTAGTCAGGCGAGTTTTCGGCGGAGACAGCGGCAACAATGCCATCCGCGTGAAAGGCCATGGCGACCTGCTGGTGTATCGCGCGCGGTGCTGCAATCCTATTCGCGGCGAAGACGTGGTCGGTTATGTGACCCGCGGCAAAGGCGTCGCTGTCCACGCGGTGAATTGCCCCAACGTCGTGAACCTGCTGTATGAACCGGAGCGTCGCATTGATGTGGAATGGGCGCGCGACGAGGGCACGCCGAGTTCGTATCCGGTGAAGCTTACGGTTTTTTGCGATGATCGTTTCGGCATGCTGAAACAAATTACAGCCGTGATCAGCGATGCCAAAACCAACATCCGGGATATGCAGGTACGCAGTTCGAATGGGAAGGCTAACATCGATGTCATTCTCGACATTGCTGACCTGAAACATCTCGAAAACATCATCAACGGCGTGCGCAAGATTCCCGGGGTGCATGACGTGCAAAGACTGCAGAAGGTCTAGTCGTTCGTCGTTGGCATACGCTAACTGAGAACGGAGAACGATCAACTGACAACTGGTTTTTTCTCGATGTTCCTTCGACCGTTTGACATCGTCAGCGCACATCTGCGTTAATCAGCAGCGGCAATAATCGTGGAGGACGGATGCGCGACGTAATTTCCACCAAAGACGGTCCGCAGGCGATTGGGCCGTATTCCCAGGCGATCCGGGCCAATGGATTCGTCTTTGTTTCTGGACAGGTGGCGATCGACCCGGCCACGCAGCAGGTACTGAGCGGCGACGTTGCGGTCCAGACCGATCGCGTGCTTAAGAATCTTTCCGCAATTTTGCAAGCCGCTGGAACTGGACTGGAGAAGGTAGTACGCTCCACCGTGTTCCTGAAAAACATGGGCGACTTCGCCGCTATGAATGAAGTTTACGGACGCTACTTCGCTTCAACCCCGCCGGCCAGATCGACCGTCGAGGTGGCGCGTCTGCCTAAGGATGTCCTGGTCGAAATTGATGTGATCGCGCTGGCATGATCGTACCGGGACAGAGATGAGAAATTTGCGATTTTGTGTCGCCAAGTTAGAATTCGAGGTTCCACTCTAATCGAAAATCAACTCAGGAGAAAAATTGATGCTGAAGAGTCTGTGTTTGATCGCAATCGTTGTGTTCCTGGCTACAGCCCTTTTCGCGCAGAGCAGTAAGAAGGCCGACAACAGCTCGCCTACGAAGGTCACGGGAGACGGCACCAAGACCGCCGACGGTCTGCAATACTGGGACATCAAAGTGGGCACCGGTCCCACTGCGGCGGCGGGACAGACAGCGAAGGTCCATTACACCGGATGGCTTACCAATGGCAAGAAGTTCGACAGCTCCCTGGATCGCGGAGAGCCGTTCACAGTAGAGCCCTTGGGCACCGCGCCAGTCATCCAGGGGTGGAACGAAGGCATCATCGGGATGAAGGTTGGAGGCAAGCGGCAGCTGCGAATCCCGCCTCAGCTCGGTTATGGATCTCGCGGAACTCCGGGCGGCCCGATTCCTCCAAATGCAACCCTGATCTTCGACGTCGAATTGTTGGGCGTGCGTTAAAGGACTAACCACAGAGGACACTAAGGTTCACAAAGGAAAACTTGGAAAGATATTTTCCTTTGCGAGCCGGAGCAAATCGAAGAGTGCCCTTTGTGGTTCTAGTTCTCAGGCCTTGACAACTTTGCCGCTGCGGAGGCAGGAGGTGCAGACGCGCATGCGCTTGGCTCCGCCTTTGACTTTGGCGCGAACCGGACGCAGGTTGATGTTCCAGCGCCGACGCGACACGTTGTGGGCGTGGCTGATGGTGTTCCCAAATTGCGGCCCGCGGCCGCAGATATCACAAACTTGTGCCATGACGACTCCAGACAGATTTAGAACTTGATGTGCAAAACATAGATTTTACCGGAGTTGAGCCGGTTTCGGCAACTCCGGACGGGCAAGGGCGCTCGTCTTCGATCAGCGTTCCAATATCCACTCCTCGACCGCACTCAACATCTCAGGCGTCTCCGGGTCCCAGAGGGTGGTGTGAGGCACGTCCGGATAAATTTTGAAGCTCTTATCTGGTGACGCCGAGAGCTTATCGAACGCGACGCATTCGCGGTGGCTCACTACTCGATCTTTGCCGCCTTTGATCAACAGCGTAGGAGCATGCACGCGAGGCGCGATTTTCCATCTCCAGCCAAAGACGATGCGCTGTACGTCGAGCAAGTATCCGAAGCTAACGTTTTTGTAAGCCAGCGGGTCCACGCGGCGACGTGCGATGAACTCGGGGTCTCGCGAACTTTCTTCAAGACGTTTGCCTACAAGATCAATCACCGGCTCGCGGTGCGCGAGCACGAAATAAGGCATCAGGCTCAAACTCTCCAGGCTAAAGAACTGGCTCATATCCAGATTCAGCGCCAGGGCCAGAAGAATCAAGCCGGCCAGCTCGCGGCTGTTGCGTTTGGCGTAGTTCAGGGCGAGGCTAGCTCCCATACTGTCGCCCAGCAGAAAGATCTTTGCTGTGGGCCGCTGCTGCCGTACGAAACGAATCATGCATTCAACGTCGTCGCCGACCTCAGCCGAAGTCCCCACGAATCCGCGGCGTCCCTGGGACAGTCCGTGCCCGCGGGAGTCCAACCCGTAGACGTCGGTGCCATGAGGATTCAACGCGTCGGCGATAACCTTGTAGGGCGCACTGTGATATCCAATGCCGTGGAGGACAACCACCACGCGTCCGTTCCAGGCCGCACTGGCAGGCCAGTGGCGATAGAAGAGCCGAGTCTGGTCGACGGATGTGACGTATCCGTGCCGGTCGGGAATCTTGCCCGAAAGATGGGATACATCTTCGGCGCAAGTGACCTCGGGCGGCATTACCGCCTCTATCTGAGCGGAATCAAGCATTATGGGATTACGAACGGAGGCTAACGTCGCGCTTCCGGATATCGCTTTCGGGACCCTTTCGAGGTCGTCTGCTACTACCTATTGATACCACGCCGCGAGTGTTCAGGTCACTCCCTCCCCGTTACTTTCGGTACTCTCGCGCCACGCGCGGCAGGCTGCGGAGCGTCTCTGTGCATCCTTGAAAAACGCTGAGGCCCCTATGCGATACTGAATTCATGGCCGCCGCTACGGACCCAAAGTCGGTGAAAGTGAATTTGAGCACAGGGACCGGTCTGGACATCGAGTGGAAGGACGGCCACCGGTCGCACTATTCTTTTCCCTTCCTGCGCGATGCATGCCCTTGCGCTCTGTGCGACGAGCAGCGGGGCAAGACTCATCAGCAGCCGGGAGAGCCTCCAAAGCTTGCTCCAGGGGCGCTGCCTATGTTCAAGCCCGCAGTCAAAGCGGTTTCGGCGGAAGGCGTAGGCAAGTACGCGATCAAGTTTCATTTCAACGACGACCACGAGATGGGAATATATTCGTGGCAATTTTTGCGGGACTGGTGTCCGTGCGAGGAGTGCAGGGCAGCGCGGGCCGGCTAAGGCAAGATTGACCTAAAATGCAATGGCCCCAATCTTTCGGGGCCAAATGTTTGGGCACTTACAGCACCCTGCGACTCACCCAGTATAGACCGTGACAATACTCAGTCAAGTTACTTTTGTAGGGAAGCTATCCCTGCCTTCGCTCCCCACAGAACCCGCGCCCAGAAAAACTGAGCGTGGACCCGACGGGATTCGAACCCGCATCTGCTACCGTCGCAGGGCGCTGTGTTCCCATTACACCACGGGCCCGGGCAGAGTTTATTTACATTCCGAGCCAATTACACGGTTGGATGTCACAACGAATCGGCGTGCGTTTCAAAAGAGGAAGTCCGCCGACGAATCCCTGTAAAATCTAAATGGCTGGCTTTGGAGCCTTTCCGGACTTTGTCTTTTCTCGACCAACTCAATCCGCAGCAGCGTGAGGCTGTTGAAACGACCGATGGTCCCGTGCTCATACTGGCGGGCGCCGGGAGCGGGAAAACTCGCGTCATCACCTACCGCATTGCCTACTTGATCGAGAATCTCGGGGTCATGCCGGAATCCATTCTTGCGATGACGTTCACCAACAAGGCGGCTTCCGAGATGGTGGAGCGCGTAGACAAGTTGGTGGGCGGGTTGTCGATTGCCAAGCCAGTGATCTCTACGTTTCATTCCTTCTGCGTGCGAGTATTGAGACGTGATATCGAAGCGCTTCGCATTCCGTCGACCGTCCCTGGCGCGCCTGCGATCGGACACACCAAGAGCTTCGTGATTTACGACGAGAATGACCAGCAGCAACTGGTCAAGTCGGTCATGCGGCGACTCGGAATTGACGACAAGCAGACCACGCCGCGCTCGGTGCTGGCCCATATTTCATGGGCCAAGAATCATATGCTCGATCCGCAGGAAGTTTATTTGCAATCAGCAGATCCCAAGACCGAGCGAGTCGCCCAGATCTATGCCGAGTACAAGAAAGAACTGGCGAAAGCGAACGCGCTCGATTTCGATGACCTGTTGCTCGAAACCGTGCGCCTACTGAAAGCTGCAGCCGAGGTCCGCGAATACTACAACCGGCGGTTCCAGTACATTCTGGTCGACGAGTATCAGGACACGAATCGCCCCCAGTACGAACTGATGCGGCTGCTGGCGGGAACCCGGCACAACATTTGCGCAGTTGGCGATGAAGACCAATCGATCTACTCGTGGCGTGGCGCGGACATCCGCAACATTCTTGAGTTCGAAAAGGATTTTCCCGAGGCGAAAATCATCCGCCTGGAGCAGAACTATCGTTCGACGCAGAACATCCTGCAAGCGGCGTCGGCGGTGGTAGCAAACAACCTCAAGCGCAAGGGAAAGAATCTGTGGACTTCACGGCAAGGCGGCACGAGGCTTGGTTATTACGAGGCGCCGGATGGCGAGAATGAGGCACTGTTTGCCGCGGACTACATTGCGAAATATTTGCGAGAGGCAGTTGACCAGGGCGAGAATATGCGGGCGGCAGTGCTTTATCGCACGAACTCGCAGTCGCGGCTGTTTGAAGAGGCGATGCGCCGCTATCAGTTGAAGTATCACGTGGTCGGCGGATTTTCGTTCTACGAGCGCGCCGAAATCAAAGACATGATTTCGTATCTGAAGGTCATTCACAACGTCGATGATTCGATCTCGTTGCTGCGCGTGATTAATACGCCGGTGCGTGGGATTGGCAAGACCACGATTGAGACTCTGGAACGGGTCGCGCTCGAGACTGGAACTTCCTTGTGGGGTGCGCTTGGGGAAGCGATCAAGCGTCAACTTCTACCGCAGAGAGCTTTGCTTGCGCTCAAGAGTTTTAAGCGCTTAATTGAAGATGGCCGCGCCATGTTGGCCGGAACTTATGTCGAGCGGTTAGAAGATACAGCGCGTGAAGATCAGCATGCAGGCCTCCCAGCGGATGAATCGCCGGAGGATGCTGACGTTTCCTTCGATCCCAGCGAAGACGAAAATATCTCATTCGACTTCGGTGTCCCCGATGAGGTTGACACTTCCCCTGAGACTGCTGGCCCGGTCGCTCCGGGCGAGGCGGCGAACACTGGTGAAATTCTGAAATTCCTCATCGACCGTACGGGTTACATCAAGCAACTTGAGGAGGAAGACACTCCGGAGGCTTACTCGCGGATTGAGAACCTGCGCGAGCTGGTGAATGCGGCGATGGATTCGCGCGACCGGGGCGAGACTCTGGATCAGTTTCTCGATCATGCGGCTCTGGTCAGCGACGCAGACGCCTACGATGAGCGAGCGCAGATCACATTGATGACTCTCCACGCTGCCAAGGGTCTGGAGTTTTCGCTCGTGTTTCTGTGTGGTTTGGAAGAAGGATTGTTTCCCCATTCTCGGACTTTCTTGCAGCCGGACGATATCGAAGAGGAGCGGCGATTGTGCTATGTCGGCATGACCCGGGCGATGGATACTTTGGTCCTGACAAGGGCCGTGTATCGGCGACGTTACGGAACGGACTTGCCCGAGGCTAGCGTCCCTTCGAGGTTCCTGGAAGAAGTTCCTGCAGAGTTGGTCGATGAACTAGGAGGTTCGCGGCGAAAGCGAGAGTCTTCGCGGACAAGAGTGTCCACGCCACACGAGCCTGACCATCAAGCCCACTACGCTTACGAGGATGAAGATCAGAGCAGCGCGAACTGGGCGGCTCCGAGCAAGCCGCAGGCTCCTGCTTATTCTGGACGCAGCTACAATTCGATTGACAACATCGCGGAGTTTTTCGCGTCGCGGGGGAAGAAATTCAACGTCCCGAAGACGCTGGTCGAGGAACCCAAAGGCAAGAAGGGTTTCAAGCCGGGTCAAAAGGTGCGGCATCCCAAATACGGCGAGGGGACGGTGTACCATCGAGAAGGAGAGGGTGAAGACGCCAAGATTACGGTACAATTCCCTCGCTTCGGTTTGAAGAAGCTGGTGGAGAAATATGCCCAGTTAGAACGGGCATGAGTTACGTAGGGGCGGACGCCCATGTTCGTCCGGTCGAGCTTTGCTCGGCAGCTAAGCGCGAATCATCTTAAGGAGAAAGAACGGCATTCATGGCAAATACAAAGAAGCTAACCAAGGAAGAACGCAAGAAAGTAAAACGCACCGCCCGCAAGAAAGTGAAAGCAGAAAAGCCGCTGAAGCCACGGGAGTACGCGCGTGGATCGAAGAAGCGCAAAGTGAAGAAGATGGTGCGCGGCGCGGCGAAGCGGTAAAGGCGGTGGTCTGCATTTAGGCACTTGGCCCGAACGGCTTCAGGGCCAAGTGCTAATTGCTAATTGCTGCATTCCGGGAGACAACGCCTTTTGGCACAAACACCGATCACCACCAATCCGGGCCGCGAGGGCAGTCCTCGAACTTCGGAAAATCAGCTTTTCTGCTGCAAGTCGATCGATAAGCTGATCTCCGACTCGGAAGAGCCAGAGCGAAAACTGAAAAAGACCCTGGGCCCGGTCTCGCTGACCGCTCTCGGAATCGGCGCGGTGATCGGGTCGGGTATTTTTACCGTCATTGGGACCGCCATCGGGGGACAGAAGTTCGACACTTCTTCCATTCTCAACGCTCCTCTACTTGATTTTCTGATCACGCACCATGCCACCCTGGGCCGGCCGGGCGCTGGTCCGGCCCTCGCGCTGTCGTTGGTCCTGGTCGCAATTGTCTGCGCCTTCACTGGACTTTGCTACGCGGAACTGGCATCGATGATTCCGATCGCCGGCAGCGCATACACATATACCTACGCGACCATGGGCGAGTTGATTGCCTGGATCATCGGCTGGGACCTGATTTTGGAATATGCCGTCAGCAATATGGCGGTCAGCGTCGGCTTTTCAGCGCACCTGGTGGCCATGTTTGATTGGTTCGGATTTCATCCCGCCTTGCGTTGGATTTCGCCGGCGTATCTTCCCGGCGGCCTTACCGACCTCAAGGGCAATGTGCTCTACACACCCGGCCTCCACTTTGGTTTCAATTTTCCGGCGTTTCTTGTGGTCATGATTTTGACCGTGATTCTCGTTCGGGGCATCCGCGAATCGGCTGAAGCCAACAACGTGATGGTCATCCTCAAGATCGCGGCCATTCTCGCGTTCGTGATTGTTGGCGCACAGTATGTGCATCCCAGCAACTGGCATCCGTTCGCGCCCATGGGATGGTCGGGCATCCTGACCGGTGGCTCGATCATTTTCTTCACCTACATCGGATTTGATTCAGTCTCGACCGCTGCAGAAGAAGCGCGCAATCCGCAACGCGATTTGCCGATTGGAATTATTGCCACCTTGATCGTTTGCACGGTTCTCTACATCGGCGTTGCAGTTGTGCTTACGGGGATCGTGCCCTGGGCGTCCGTCCGAGACGATGCCGCTCCCGTAGTCAACGCGATGAAGTTGCTGACCGTCCAAACCGGTTCGCACACCCTGAACTGGGTTGATCTGGGAGTGCTCTTTGGGGCGATGATGGGAATGATTTCATCGCTCTTGGTTTTCCAGCTTGGACAGGCGAGGGTGTGGTTCTCTATGTCGCGCGATGGCCTGCTGCCCCGGCTGTTCGGGCGTGTACATCCGCGTTTTCGCACGCCAGCGACGGCGACGTGGATTGCAGGTTTTCTGGTTGGGATTCCGGCGGGCTTTCTGGATATTGGCACACTTTCTGATCTTTCAAACATCGGTACGCTCTTCGCCTTCGTGCTGGTTTCGATCGGCGTTATCATTTTGCGCTATCGCGATCCCGGCCGGCATCGCGGGTTCCGCGCTCCGGGCGGCATTGCGGCGCCGGTGCTTAGCGTGTTCTTCTGCGTTCTGCTTATGTCCGGTCTGCCCATTCTGACCTGGCTGCGATTCTTTGCCTGGCTGGCTATTGGCCTGAGCATCTACTACCTCTATAGTCGGCATCACAGTGAGTTCGCCGGAAAGCCGTAAGTCGCGATTGCGTAATCCAAATCTCCGTTAGGATTAATTTTGCGTGGATAACCCGATCCACACTCGCTGTTGCATCGTCGGAGGCGGTCCCGCCGGTGTAATGTTGGGCTTTCTTCTTGGGCGCCAGGGCATTGACGTTGTCGTCCTCGAAAAGCATGCGGATTTTCTGCGCGATTTCCGAGGCGACACCATCCATCCGTCTACGCTTGAAATCATGTACGAACTCGGCATTCTGGATGAGTTCTTGAAGCGCCCGCATCAGAAGGTGACCGAACTTGGCGGCAAGGTCGGCAGCGAAGCCGTCACGATTGCGGATTTCACCCACCTGCCGACTCACTGCCATTTTCTGGCCTTGATGCCGCAATGGGACTTTCTGAATTTCATCACCGAGCAGGCCAGCCGTTATCCCACATTCCATTTGCGACTGCAGGCCGAGGTAACCGATCTCATCGAAGTGAACGGCACTGTAGCAGGTGTTCGCGCAAAGACGCCGAACGGCGCTCTCGAAATTCGAGCCTCCTTAACGGTCGGCGCTGACGGCCGCCGCTCGGTGGTCCGCGAGCGAGCAGGCCTAAAAGTGATTGATCTCGGCGCGCCGATGGACGTCATGTGGATGCGACTAAGCCGTCGTCCGACCGATCCACCGCAGACTCTGGGCCATTTCGATCGCAGCAAGATTCTGTTTCTCATCAATCGCGAGGATTACTGGCAGTGTGCTTTTGTTATCCCGAAGGGAACAGCGGATGAACTCCGGCAGCGAGGGTTGGAAGCATTTCGCCAAGAGATTGCGGCTCTCGAGCCATTCTTACACGGCCGCACTGAAGAGCTGCGCGATTGGAAGCAAATCAGCCTTCTGACCGTCACTGTCGACCGGCTTGCGCGATGGTCCCGGCCTGGACTCTTATGTATTGGGGATGCTGCTCATGCCATGTCACCCATTGGCGGTGTAGGGATCAATCTCGCAATTCAGGATGCGGTCGCGGCAGCAAACCTACTCGGCCCAAAACTTCGGCAAAACAACGTCACTGAAAGCGATCTTGAGGCGGTTCAACGACGGAGGAGTTTCCCGACTCGAGCCACGCAACGGTTCCAGATCCTGATCCAGAACAATGTGATCCGGAAAATTCTTGGCAGCGACAAAACTCTCTCGGCTCCGTGGGTTTTGAAGCTCCTGCAGCACTGGCCGGTCTTGCGTCGTATTCCGGCTCGCGTCCTCGGGCTTGGTTTTCGTCCTGAGCATGTGAAAGCCCGCTAGATCGGATGGGAGTTGCCATCTGGATAGCAGTGCACAATTCAGGCTACCTCCTTTTGGGCGTTCGCAAATCTGCGGTCTGGAATCTACAATCTGAAGTGTGAGCGCCCAGCCCAGCCAGTTCGTCATCACCCTGCCCAAAGCTGAGCTACACCTGCATCTCGAGGGTTCGATCGATCCTCCCACGCTGCTCGAATTGAAGAAGCGTCACGGGAGAAATGGCACGCTCGCGGAAGTGGAGCAGCTTTACCGCTATAAGGACTTCACCGGGTTTCTGATGGCATTCAAGACTGTGACCGAAGAGTTGCAGACTCCCGAGGATTATGAGCTCATCACTTACCGGTTGATGGAAAAGCTTAAAGCGGACAACGTGCTGCACGCCGAAGTCTACGTGTCGGTGGGAGTGTGCTTGTGGCGCAAGCAGGATTTTGATTCGATCTTCGCCGGCCTCGAACGCGGGCGCGAACGTGGAGAACGCGACTTCGGCGTGTCGTTGCTGTGGATTTTTGATGCGGTACGCCAGTTCGGCGCGGAGAAAGCCCAGCCAGTGGCTGAATTGGCGGCACGGTACAGGAGTCCGAGTGTGGTCGGATTCGGCATCGGCGGCGACGAGCGGCAGGCTGCTCCCGAATTATTTCGCGATGTCTATGCCTATGCCGCCGCGAACGGCCTTCGCCTTACGGCGCATGCAGGCGAGACTGCAGGGCCGGGGTCAGTTTGGGGCGCGCTGAATCTCCCCGCTGAACGCATCGGTCACGGGTTTACCGCTTCGCAAGATCCCGAACTGGTGGAGGCGCTTTCAACCCGCCAGGTTCCGGTGGAAATTTGCATTACCAGCAACCTGCGCACCGGCATTTGCGCCACGATAGCAGAGCATCCGGTACGCAATTATTTTGATCAAGGAGTAATGGTCACGCTCAACACGGACGATCGCGCCATGTTCGAGACTTCTCTAAGCCGGGAATATCAGCTGGCTCAGGATGCCTTCGGCTTCACCGATGAGCACTTGCGCGAACTGGCGCGTAATTCCTTCGAGGCGTCATTCCTTCCAGCCGAAAAGAAACTGGCCTTCCTGAATTTGTTTGACGCGGCCGCAGCCCGATCGTAGCCTGATGGCCGCTCCTACGGAATCGACACTCATGGCTAGGCGCGCATTAAGGTTTTCTCGAATCCCAGGACGATTCGCGGTTTGCCGATTGCCGGCCAACGCGCCGCTCCCGGAGTGGGCCTGGAGCGCACCCTTTGCATCGGTAACTCGGACCGCCGATGAGCTGTCGATTGTTTGTCCCGCAGATAATGTTCCCGAGGAGCACAAGCCCTCGACTCCTTGGGTGTGCCTCAAAATCGAGGGTCCATTTTCTTTTTCTGAGGTTGGAGTCTTAAGTTCGTTCATCGGTCCGCTTGCTGAGAAGGGAGTTCCCATTTTCGCCGTCTCCACCTTCGACACCGACTACGTACTCGTCGGCGAAGACTACCTTGAAACGGCTCTGCAAGCTCTGACGGACGCGGGTCACAAGCTATTGGCGTAGCCGTTCGACCTCTAAAAACCTCCGATCGATGCTAGCAGCGCGAAGTCGGCTCGCCCATATGGTCTAATAGAGTCACTATCAACTTCATGCCCGCTCGCTTTAAAACTCTGCGCCGGCGCATGCTCTCGCTCCACCGTAATCTTCGCGGGGCAAGCATGATTGCGCACGCGTTCGTGTCCACGGATCATCCCCTGCTGGCGCACATTATTCCCATTCGCCGGTGCAATCTGGCTTGCGAGTACTGCAACGAGTATGACGACTTCTCGAAACCCGTGCCGACTGCGACTATGTTCGCACGCGTGGACAAACTCGCCGAACTGGGCACAGCAGTGATCACAATCAGTGGCGGCGAACCGCTTCTGCATCCTGAATTGGACGAGATTATTCGCCGCATCCGCAAGCGTGGAATGATCGCGGGTCTGATTACGAACGGTTATCTGCTGGTCGCGGATCGTATTCAGCGGCTCAATCGTGCGGGACTTGAATGGCTACAGATTTCGATCGACAATGTTACACTGGACGATGTATCCAAGAAAAGCCTTAAGGTTCTGGACAAAAAACTCGAACTCCTCGGCGAGCACGCCGATTTCCATGTGAACATCAACTCGGTCGTGGGCGGCGGCGTGTGCAACCCGCAGGATGCGCTGACCATTGGTCGACGGGCGCTGGCGCTGGGCTTCAGTTCGACCATTGGCATCATTCATGACGGCAGTGGGCAGCTGCAGCCCCTCGCGGAAGAAGAAAAGCGGGTGTATCACGAGATGAAGGCGATGGAGAAGAGCAGCTTCACGCGCATTAATGGTTTCCAGGACAACATTGCGCAGGGGCGGCCAAATCAGTGGCGCTGCCGTGCCGGGGCGCGTTACCTATACATCTGTGAAGACGGGTTGGTGCACTATTGCTCCCAACAGCGCGGCTATCCTGGAACTCCACTCGAGACCTACACGGTGCACGATATTCGCCGCGAGTACGTAAGCGAGAAATCCTGCGCGCCGCATTGCACCGTTTCCTGCGTGCATCAAGTATCGATTTTCGATTCCTGGCGCGCTCCGCAACATGCGGTGCCGAGCGCCCGCGATTTGGTGCAGATCCAGTAGAGGGCCGAGCCACGCGTGTATGGCGAATCAAGACTCTGCTATTTCTTCGGCTCCGCCGTGGGTGGCAGCAGGCCATTCAAACGAAGATAAATCGCGGCAGCGCTGTAATGGTCTGCCCAATCGTTGGTAAGACTAATCAGCGCGGATGCCACGGTGCCTTGCCTTCCGCCAAAAAACTCAATCGGGTTGCCGAGCTTTGAATCGTCCACTCTGCCCAAGGCAGCTTCGCAGTACATGAACGACCTCGTCAGCCCTGCCTGCAGCCGAACTTTATCTGTCTCGGGCATGGGCTTCATGGGCGGGGGCGGCATGCTTCCTGCTTTGCTGCACAGTTCGATGTTGGACATCGTCATATGTATTACCAGATGGCCGAAGGTCATTTGCGCGGGCGTGGGGCTGTAGCCGAACTTGTCGGGCGGCATTTCATCAACCGCCCCCAACAAATTGTTCTTTTGTCGCGCCAGAATTTCTCTCACCGTGTCGGATACGGGGTTCTTGGTCGACGCCGCGGGTGCCGGCGAAGTCTTGGCTGGTTCGGTCTTGCTTGGTTCCGGCTTATCTTGCGCAAACAAAAATACGGCGGACGCGAGCAGCGCGAGCAGAGCAATGATTTTTTTCATGATGTCTCCATTGTGCCGTCCAAGGATAGCCCCGAGCAAGCTGGTTTCCGGCAGGCCTCCTTAAATTCCGACGGAAGAATTCCGGCGTGAATTGTAATCCGCAGGTCACGGAACAAACAAGCGGCGGCAAAGAGGGCGGCTGAAGGCGCGAGGTCACGCCATCACTTCGGGCGTTGCCTCTAGCAGACTGCGCGTATAGGGATGGTTTGGTCGTTCCGTAATCTGCTCTGTTGTCCCGACCTCTACGACCTTTCCGCGATACATCACCGCAATACGAGTCGCCAGATAACGCACCACCGGCATGGAATGGGAAATGAACAAGTAAGTAAGGCCGTATTCGCGTTGCAGCTGCGCCATCAGATTCACGATCTGCGCGCCAACGCTAACGTCAAGGGCGGAGACCGGTTCGTCCGCCACAATGAACTTTGGCCGTAGCGCCAGAGCCCGGGCAATTCCGATTCGCTGGCGCTGGCCTCCGCTGAATTCGTGTGGAAAGCGGCGCAGTGCGGACTGATCAAGACCTACTGCGTGAAGCAATTCGGCAACTCGCGCGCGCCGCGCGGAAGAACTCGTGCGTTCGTGGACAATTAGCGGCTCACTGATCACATCTACCACCCGCATACGAGGATCGAGCGATCCAAAGGGATCCTGAAAGATGATCTGCATGTCGCGGCGCAGGCGGCGCATCTCCCCATGACCAGCTGCGAGCAAGTCACGGCCTTCGAACATAATCTTGCCCGATGTCGGCTCAATCAGTCGAAGCACCAACCGGCCCAGTGTGCTTTTGCCCGATCCCGACTCGCCTACCAGTCCGAGGGTTTCGCCGGATTGAATATCCAGCGAGACATTGTCGACGGCGCGAACTTCGCCTCTTGCGCCACCGCCAAAGACAGATTCGCCCAGCGGAAAGACCTTGGTCAGGTTGCGGATTTCAAGCAGGGGCACGAAGAAGATGGTAACAGCAAGGGTAGCCTTGGATACTTACCTGATTTGCGCGGATCAAACGAATCAATCAGTGCCAATCAGCGCAAATCCTTAGGCGGATTTCTTCATCGCCAGGCGATCATGGGCACTGCCAGCAACGCTGCCACCATGCCCAGAGCTTTCCAGCGAGTGAAATGTTCTTTCAGGACGAAGCGGGCGAGCAATACAGTGACGGCCGGATAGAGTGAGCTAAGCACAACCGCCGCGTCGAGGCGTCCAGTCTGGCTCGCACGAATGAACAACACACTGCCAATGATGTCGAGACAACCCGCCAGTATGCCAAGAGCGATGCCCCGCCGGTCGATGTCGCGGGCGCTGCGTCCGATCAGAACGATCACTCCAGTGAGAGCAAACGATGCCACCTTCGAGGTAGCCGCAATCCAAAACGCCGAGCCGTCTCCGGCCTGCTTGATGCACAGATAAAATCCCGCGAAGCCGATGCCGGCGAGCGCGGCCATCCCAATACCTTCGCGAGAGCTCTCGTCTTCGGTGCGCGAGATAAGCCAGATTCCTGTCGCAGCCATCACGAAACCGACCACTTGAGCCGCTTTGGGCAAGCCTTCGCGGTACATTCCGAACGCGGTTGGAATCGCGGCGCCTAAGACCGCCGCTACCGGGGCGGTCAAGCCCATCCTGCCGGTGGCCAGCGCGCGATAGAAGATAGCTAGCGCGCCGCCTCCAGACAATCCTCCCAACAAAGCCCACGCGACTGCGCTTCGTGAAGGAAAGGGGGCGTGGCTTGCCAGCGCTATTCCTGCCATAAGTAGCAGGCCGCTGAGATGCGCGATCGCGGTAAGCACGAATGCATTCGCGCGCCGGGAGCCATATCCCCCAAGGAAATCGCTCGTGCCCCAGGCGAAGACGGCGGCCAGGCTGAGACTTGTGGGCAGAGATAGGAATTGCGCCGTCATTTTTATTTCGTCAGTTCAGAGAAAATGAGACTAACACGCGAGACTAGGAATCTGGCTGTCTTGCGGCGGCGCAGGGAGGTGCAAACGGCTAGCTGACTTTTTCGGGCGTTGATGCCGCCTCGGGAACCTCCGCGGCTAGTTTTTCCAACAAGGTTTCCAGATGGTCCAACACTTCCTCGGCTGCGGTTGGCTTCAGGAAGAACTTCAGCATGCCGTCGGGAGTGAATTGTGCGCCCCGTTGCGAGGACACAAATCGCGCCAGCTTCCCGGGATCGATCACCGCATTTTGTCGAAACTTGATCGTCACAAGATCCCGTTTGCGCTCGATGGCGTTCACTCCCACGCGCACAGCCAGCAGTTTAAGCGAGGCGTAGTCGAGCAGATTGCGCACGGCGGCGGGGGGCTCGCCGTAACGGTCTTCGAGCTCGGCGCCAACATCACTCAGTTGCGACTCGGTTTCGACGCCAGCAACGCGCTTGTACATTCGGAGACGCTGGTTTTCCTCTGGAATATAATTTACCGGGATGCGAATGTTGAGACCAAGGTTAAGCTGCGTCTCGGCTTCATCCGGACCAGCTTCGCCCTTCATTTCACGGACAGCGCGGTCGAGCATCTGCGTATAGAGTTCGAAGCCGATAGCTTCGATGTGTCCGCTCTGTTCTCCGCCCAGCAGATTGCCGGCGCCGCGAAGTTCTAAATCCAGGGCGGCGATTTTGAACCCTGCGCCAAGATCGGAAAACTCTTTCAGCGCTGCCAGACGTCGCCGCGCAATCGGCGTGAGCTCAATGTCGGCAGGAATCAGCAAGTACGCATAGGCTCTGCGATTCGATCGCCCCACGCGTCCACGCAACTGGTAAAGCTCAGACAATCCAAAGCGATCGGCGCGATTGATCACGATGGTGTTACACAGCGGGATGTCGAGACCGTTCTCGATGATGGTCGTGGCCACCAGAATATCGGCCTCGTGATGCATGAACTTCAGCATCACTTTTTCCAGTTCTCCTTCCGACATTTGTCCGTGTCCCACGATAATGCGCGCTCGTGGGACCAGTTCGTGCAGCTTCGCCGCGATCTCCCAGATGCTTTCCACCCGATTGTGCACAAAATATACCTGGCCGCCACGGTCCAGTTCCTGCTCGAGAGAAGACTGAATCAGCTTCTCATCCCAACTTGCCACCACCGTTTGGATCGCCATGCGATCCTTGGGCGGGGTTTCAATCACGCTCATATCGCGCATCCCAACCAACGACATATGCAGGGTGCGCGGAATCGGAGTAGCCGACATGGTCAGAACGTCGACTTCCTTCCGCATCTGCTTGAGCCGCTCTTTGTGGCGCACTCCGAAACGCTGCTCCTCATCCACCACCAGCAGGCCGAGGTCGGTAAACTTGATGTCCTTCGAAAGCAGGCGGTGGGTGCCGATCAGGATGTCCACCTTCCCCGTCTCGACTTTTTGCAGAATTTCTTTCTGCTGCTTCGCGCTTCGAAAACGGCTGATCATTTCGATCTTGACCGGAAATGCCGCAAAGCGCTGCTTGAAAGTTTCAAAATGCTGGAAGGCAAGCACGGTTGTGGGCGCAAGCACGGCGACTTGTTTGTTATCGTTGACAGCTTTGAACCCCGCGCGCATGGCGATTTCCGTCTTACCATAGCCGACGTCGCCGCACAGCAGTCGATCCATTGGCTGCGACGATTCCATATCGCGCTTCACGTCCGTGATCGCCAAATCCTGATCTTCAGTCTCGGTGAATTCGAAAGAGTCTTCGAACTCCCGCATCCATTGATTGTCGGGCGAGAATGCGAACCCCTTGGCCGCTCGCCGCTCAGCGTACAACTTGAGCAACTCGTCGGTCATGTCCTTCATGGCCTTGCGGACGCGTGCTTTTGTCTTAGCCCAGGCTGCCGTTCCGAGATGGTTCAGCGTAGGCTTTGCGCCCTCCGACGATCGATATTTCTGAATCAGATCAAGCCGCGTCAGCGGAACATAAAGCCGCGCACCTTCCGCATACTCGAGCAGCATGAACTCGGCGTTGCCATCGCCTTGGTTGATCTCCTTCAGCCCCTGATATTGCCCAATCCCATGCTCGACGTGGACGACGTAATCGCCCACCTGCAAGTCGCGGAAATCGGAAAGAAACGCCGAAACTTTCGACTTGCTGCGCTGCGGACGCGAAACCACCGAGTCGGACTCATCGAATAGATCGCGAGAGCCGAGAATCGCCAGATGAGCTTCCGGCAAGATGACGCCGTCCGGCACATACGCTTTGGTCAGCGTGCTGGTGAGAATCTCGCCGGCGAAATAGGCGGTTTCGTCGGCATAACTTTCTCCGCCGCGAGTGCGGCTACCTAGACGGAAGGAAAGAGCGTATTCACTGAAAACATCCGCCAGGCGCTCGACCTCGCCGATGTTTGGAACTGCGATCAATACTCGATTCTGTTCCGCAATCTGCTTCTTGACATCTTCCAGCATCGCCGGAACCGAGCCATGAAACCGCTGCGTGGGCTGCGAATGAAACGTGACTGCTTCGGATTCATCGGGACGCGCGATTTCAAGGTGCTCGATCGACGCTCCGGGAAGAGTGCCCAGTTTTCGCCACCAGTCTTCAGGAGCGAGATACAAGTCCGTAGGCCGCACCAGGTTCCCAACCTCGCTGCGCTCGTGTGCTTCCTCGATTCGCGACCAGGTGTGATCAAACTCTTGTTTGAGATTATCCGGTTCATCCGCCAGCACCACCGCATTAGGCAGAAGATCGAAGACGGTGCGATCGGCCCCCGCAACAGGCGCGTAGAACTCCCATCCCGGAAACACGCTGACGCCGCCCGAGCGCACGGCTTGCTCGACAACCTCTTCCGCACCGGCGATGCGCTTTCCTGACAGTCGCACATGAATCGCGCCTAGCAATTCGTCGCTGATCGGGGTTTCCGTAAGCGGAAGCAGCAACGCTTCATCGACTGGAGTCGACGATCTTTGCGTCGCAGGATCGAACTTGCGGATGGACTCGACTTCATCGCCAAAAAACTCGATGCGCAGCGGACGATCAGCCTCAGGCGAATACACGTCGAGGATGCCGCCCCTTATAGCGTACTCTCCCGGCATTTCCACCACGTCGGTCGAGGTGTAGCCGACAGTATTGAGGTGGCGCAGCAACGGCTCGGTGTCAAGAGTCTCGCCCCGGCGAACCATTCGCGCCAGATCGGCATAGTATTCTGCGGAGCGAAGACGCAAAGCGGTCGCCGCAATTGGCGAAACCAGAATGGAGACAGCGCCTGTAGCAATCTTCCACAGCGCGACCGCGCGTTCTTCCTGAATTTCAGGATGCGGCGATAGATTCTGAAAGGGTAAGACATCGCGTGTTGGCAGCGAGACCACGGAATCGGGGTCGTTCCCGCCAATCAGTTCGTGGAACGCCTGCAACACCGGCACCAATTCTTCGGCTACCCGGTTGTCCGCAACGACCACGATCAGCGGCCGTCCGGCGGCCTTCTGCAATAAAACCAGCAGCAACGCTTTCGCAGTGGGCGTGAGTCCGGAGACACGTATTCTCCCCGCGCCCTCCCGCAGGTGGGAGGCTACACGCAAAAAGGCAGGCAACTTTTCCACGTCCGCGAACAGATCGCGGACGAAAGGCAAGACCATCGCCCTTCAATTCTAACAGCAGACGAATGATGAAGGACGAGCGTCGCCGCCCGTCAACCAATCGCTTGAAATCTACGGCGTCAACCCCACCCGGCGAACGAACTCTTGGAAACGTGGGGCACCGCGAAGCTGATCGAACGTTGGATCGACCTTGAGAGCGGTCAAACTATTGGAATGTTCCTGGTAGGCCTTTTCCAACCATAGCAAAGCCTCGTCATTGTTGCCCAAGCCGATGTAGGCGACGGTAAAGCACAAAGAATCCACCGCCCGGTGCTGTTTTATGTTTTGCAATCGCTCCAAAGCAGCGTTGGCCCTCGCCCGGTCGCCCGAACGGCTGGAGATGTAAGCGATCATGGCCCAACTCCAGGGATTATCCTCTTGACGACCGCCCTGCGCCTCGGCGTCCGCCAGCGCGTCGGCGAATAATCCCTTTTGTGCATACGCCCAAGCCAGCATGTGAGCGCGCGGGAAGTCCGGCTCTATTTCAAGCACGCCGCGAAACTGCTCGATGGCACGGTCGTACTGACGAGAAAAATACAAAATTGCTCCGTAGTCGGTGGCGATGATAAGCGACAGTGGATCGAGTTTTCGTGCGATTCCGATCTCCGAAAACGCTTTATCGAAACGGCCCTGCAATGCCAAGCACTCGGCGTACCAATGATGACCAGTAGCGTAGTTCGGGTCTAACTGGATCGCCCTCCGGTATTCTTTCTCCGCAGTTTGCCAATCCCAATCGTAATTCTGGGCAATGACCGCCAGCGCCGTATGTGCCTCGGGCAATTGTTCGTCAAGCTCGAGTGCACGGCGGGCGGCCGCCCGCGCCTTCAGCATGAATTCCTTTGGGGGTAAACCAGTGTAGCCGCCCATCAGGGCGTAAGACTCCGCCAGCCCAGCGTAGGCGCGAGCATAAGCGGGGTCTTTCATTTATCGCCTGCTGAAAATATTCAACCGCCTGCTGCAGACCCTCCTGAGTTCTCTTGTTCCACGAATAACGTCCCTTGAGATAGAGATCGTATGCCTCGAATGCCTTTTCAGAGGTGGCAGACTGAGAAACAGGGCCCGCCGCTTCGTGAATGTGGCCCAGGGTAAGCTGAATTTGGTCGGCTATTTCGCGGGCAATTTCACCTTGCAGAGCGAACACGTCGCTGAGGTCGCGATCGTACTCCCGCGTCCAAAGATGCGTTTGGTCCCGCAATTGAATGAGCTGCGCCGCGATGCGTACCCTGCCAGAATCACGCCGCACGCTCCCTTCAAGAACGTATTGTACGCCCAGAGCACGGCCTATCTGGTCCAGAGGCTCCTGGCTGTGCTTATAGTGCATAACCGATGTTCGTGCAATTACTCCCACATGCTCAGGGTCCAAGTCCCCCACCTGCGAGATCATCTCTTCCGTCAAGCCATCGCTGAAGTAATCCTGACTGGCATCACCGGTGAGATTTTCAAAAGGAAGAACCGCCAGCATCAGTCGCCCGTTCGGTACGGAGGCGCGAGCCTGGGAGCGGGACCACTGAAGATAAATACCCAGGACCGCGATTACAACAACGATCCCCAGCAGGACCGGCCATCGCCACCGGATCGGCCGGTCCGTCGGAACCTCGGTGACTGGGACCCGCGGACTCGGAACAACAACAGGTCTTGCCACGTCGGTATCGGTTACGGAGGCGATGAAGCGATACCCCTTGCCCGTGACCGTCTGTATAAAACGCGGCTGTTCGGGATCGTCCTTCAGAACTTGCCGGATCTTACGAATCGCTCCATTAATGCTGTTATCCGTGTCGAGGAAGACATCCTTGCCCCAGATTCTTTCGACGATGTGCTCCCGGCTGACGATCTGTCCCTTGTGCTCGACCAGGATCGCCAGAACCTCTGCAGGAATGCGCTCCAGTTTGAGCAAACGACCGGAGCGGCGCAGGGCGTATGCGGAGAAGTCGAACTCGAAGTCCTCGCCAAATTTAATTAAGCCCGGAATTCTGATCGGCTCTGATGCCACAGGAAAGCCCCAAACAAAGTAGGCCATTCTACCCCGGTTCGCGATTTCGCGCCATCTACTTATTTTTCAATCGATTGGAGGGACACAAGAAATAAGACTTCGACAGATTCACCGCTATTGCCGCCGCAGTCGGCAGGCGGCATGATGCCGGGCGTCGCAGAGGGGGCGTCGCCGGGCTCGAGCTTCCCCATCAGTCTCGATGCCTGGGCGAACGGTTGCGATGGGCTTCGGGGAGAACAGACTTCTCGGGGGGAGAGGTCCGAAACTCCCGAACTCGGTACGGCCTCAGGAGCTCCGAACCCTGGGGCCGTCCCTTCGAGTAATTGGCCAAGCACTGGATTTGCACTCTGAAATTCTTGTCTTTGCCGTGCACAAAGGGCGTTTCTTCCCCCTAAGCACCTAGTCAGCCGAAACAATAAAAGGAGAATCTATGTTGCGTATCGGCGTTTTTGTTTGAGCGTCTTTTCTGCTTGCTTGTTGCGTGCTGTCGATGGCTGTTCAGCCACCGGCGGCCTCGGCTAGTGAGATCGTGCCGCCAGCAACAACGTTTTATGGTTGCGTCAACAATTCCACCGGCGCAATCAGGATCGTACAGTCCTTCACTTCTTGTAAGTCGACCGAGCACAAGATTCACTGGAACCAGGTGGGACCGAAGGGTGCTACCGGGCCGCAAGGACCTCAGGGACCGAAGGGTGCTACCGGACCCCAAGGACCGCAAGGACCTACGGGACCACAAGGACCTCCGGGAATCTCTGTGGGCTATTCCGCCACAGCCGGACCAGGGTCAGACATTCCGATAAACAGCGGCCTTCCGGGTAACCTGATCCTACAAACCAACACGATTGGTACTTCGGGTTCCTACTTCATTTCTGGGTCGGTGTTGCCGGCTGTTGCGACCGGCGACGAGTATGTTATTTGCTACGACACCCTGGCGAGCACCGAGATAGCGAGCCAGTATGGCGGACAGTATGCATCTGGCCAGACTGTTAATTACGCACAGGTAAGCGTTAGCGACATGCTTTTCGTCAATGCGGGCGACGCCGTCCAGTTGTGGTGTTACACCGGGGGAAGTAACGGGAGTTATGCGTTCAACGCTGGACTCACGGCCACTTTGATTAATAGCTCAGACAAAGCTAAAAAAGTGAAGCCCCAGCACACGCATGCGACCCCAGAACAGGTGCGTTAAAGCCGGTTAAATAAAAACTAGCTCGTCTTTCAGGTGCCCCACCCGGCCTCATGTCGTGGTGGGGCACTCCTTTACTGCCAGGTTCGGTCTTCGGCATTGCGATTCCCCCGTTGATGAAACAAGCCGCTACACTCGAAACCCGATCCTAGTTCCGCTTCCCGACCGACCTTCGAACGCGTCCTGCACAGCCTGCAAGTTCGCTGAAAATAGGCTTGCGCTCCCCACCCTCCTCGATTCGAGGGCAGGGCGCAACTCCTTTGTGCCGTTGCCATTAGCGGCATCGTGCGTGGCGCTCTGTACATACAAATCGGCCCGTACATAGTGTTCCACGTGGAACACTTCTTCATTTCCATGATTAAGAAATTAAAAGAGGCCAGCCTCACGCTCGCAGCAACGGCCGGGTCAGGCAGGTGGGGCCGCCGCTGCCATTGATACACAGTTCAGAGCCAGGGAAGGTTCGCACATCGAATCCCGCGGCGCGCAGCTTCTGATTCGTCTTCGCGTTTTCTTCCAACGCGAGCACGCGCTTGTCGCCCAACGAAAGTACATTACAGGCAAGCGTATCTCGCTCGGAATAATCGATCTCGACGAGGTTGTGCCCGCGCGTGCGAAGCAAGTCAATGGTTTCAACCGCGAGCCAAGGCAAATCGACGAGAACAGTTTTCTCATCGAGCAAACTGATCAGCGACATCAAGTGCAGGCAAGCCGCGGGCCCAGGTCCGTGCGGCAATGGTGCCGAGAGCACCTCCACTCCCTTGGGTTTGAGCAAAGCTCGCATCTGCTGAATGCCTTGCGCATTCGTGCGATAGCCGTGGCCGACGAGCAGCGTCTTGGCGTCAAGCCATACCATATCTCCGGCTTCCGTGGTTCCCGGAGCCGTGATCTTGGCCAGCATCGGAATGCCGAGGATCTGGCAGAAGGATCCGTGATGTTTGCCTTCAGGAACACGGTTCGTTTTGCCAGGACGCATCAGGATCAATCCGAAGTCCGTTGGCAACGACGCATCGTGGGCATAAACAGCATCGAGGGAGAGTTCCATGGCCGGAGGAATATCCTCAACTTCGGCGCCGCATGCTTCCAGTTCGCGACACAAAGCCTCGTGCTGCGATTGAGCCACCTCGAAATCCGGCGCATGCACGAAGCCAAGCTCCCGCCACCTGGCCGCCCGCTCGGGTTGATGCCAGCAGGCGGTGCGTGGCGAACAGACAAGCACGCGTTTCAATGCGCCCACCATGGAATGGCCGTTGAAACGAGGCGCGGTTGTCGGGGTGATCCCGTCCATGACTAATTTTTCGAAGCCGCTAGCCATAAAGGAAATCTAAACTGGTGATATGGCAAAAGCAATATGGGAAGGCGCAGTTCTCGCTGAATCCAATCAATGCGTCGAGGTGGAAGGCAACCAGTATTTCCCCCCTGACGCGATCAAACAGGAATATTTCAAACCGAGCGAAGCTCATTCCGTTTGTCCGTGGAAGGGCACGGCCAGCTACTACGACCTCGACGTGAACGGCAAACAAAATCTGGGCGCGGCGTGGTACTATCCCGAGCCCAAGCCCGCAGCCAAGCAGATCAAGGGACACGTTGCTTTCTGGAAGGGTGTGAAGATCGAAGAGTAGAGAAGTGATGTGCCGTGCGAGTTTCCTACCAGGGCGATGGCCATAGCGCTTTACTTTGTGCTAAAATGTAAAGTCATGGCACAGGCGACGATTTCTTCCAAAAATCAGATTGTAATTCCGCGGGAGGCCCGGGAGGCGCTCGGCTTGAGGGCCGGCGATAAGGTGCTGGTGGTGGTCCGCGGCAAGAGAGTACTGGTGCTGCAAAAGCCCAAGTCTCATAGGGCGGCAATTCGAGGTTTGGCGGGTACAGCCTATCCAGCCCAGCATCTCCAAGAGGAGCGTCAGAGTTGGGAGTAGAGCGCCTTCGGCTATTTCTCCGGCGTCACCGCCGGATCGCTCTGGACACCAGCATCTTCATTTACCAGATGGAAGCGAATACCCGGTACGTTGCCCTCACAGATTCCGTCTTTTCGTGGGTGGAACGGGAAGGCCATGAGGCCGTGACCTCCACGATCACAATGACGGAGCTCCTGGTCCCATCGTATCGCGACAACGACGAGCAGAGAGTTGACGCATTCTACGGTTTGCTTTCCACGTATCCTAACTTGCGATGGATGGCGCCTGACCTGGAAACGGCGGACATGGCAGCACGAATGCGCGCCATGTATCGCCTGCGGACGCCGGATGCGCTGCAGGCAGCCGCCGCCCTCCGAGCGCAGGCGACGGGGTTCATCACAAATGACCCAGTTTTCGCGCGAATTGGAGAGTTCGAGACAGCAATCCTAGATCAGCTCCTCTGATGCGCGGCCCGCGTAGGAAAGAACGTCGATGGAGCGACGATGAAGAAGGCGTGGGTGACGGAAGCGATGGAGCAACCCGACGGTTTTTAGGGTTGGGTTCGCAGCTGGATTTATCGGCTTGCGATTTGCGAACAAAGTCGTTGGGGACGCGAAGAGCTTACCTCAGGGGCTAAAGCCCGGACACATTTTCAGCGACTTAGCGGCCCGACTGAAGTCGGGCCCTCCCAAAAACCTAGTCGGCTAGAACTCCATGTGGGCGCGGAACGCGGGCACAACCACCGGTCCGCGATCGCGGTTGTATCCCGGATCGTTGATGTGCTGCACGCCAGGCGCCACGTAAATGCCGCGCCACACGTGAACCGTGTAATACGATTCCACGATATACTCCCGACCATAATTCAAGTTGCCATCGCCCAGGAGAAAGCCAAGACCGCCGTCGGCGAGGTAGGTCTGATGGTCTTTGCAAATTGCGTTGGTCACGAAAGCTACGCCCGCCCGGTCCTGCTTGCGATGCCACCAGGCGCCTTTAGCTCCGACACCTAAATCAAAAGTTTGATCGACTTCCGTGTACGCGAAAGATTCAGTCTTGCCGTTGTCCCAGCCGAAGCGGCCGAAAGCGGTCAGGTATCGCGTGAGATTCTGCTCGAGGTTCACACCGAATCCGTATTTGCGGGTGATGTGCCAGGGATGGTCGGTGATTTCCGGAGTTGGCGTGAGGCCAGCTTCAAAGTTGGCGATGGCCTGACGATAGATTCCCATGTTGGCGTAGGTGGTGTAGGCCAACAGACGAATCACTCCCGCTTTTTTCGGCATCACGCCGTGGCGTAATTCGTATTCGAAGTTTTCCGCGTGGGCTTGCCACGGCTTCCACACCAGATCAATTCCGTTCGCGACCTTGGGCATCAGCACCTCGGCGAAGCGGAAGCCCCAATTGCGGTCTTCATAATCAGCTGTAGCGCCCACCGTGTAACCGCGCGTGTCGGCAGCGTAGTCCCAGGCGCCATTGTTGTCGACGGTCCAGTTGGTGAATTGAAAGTGGGTATCCGAGCCCACTGAATTGAGGTCGAAAAAATCCGGCATGCTGAACTTTCCGAAGCGAACTTCCAGCCGGCGGCGCGGCAGTTCATCAAAGAGTGAAAGAAAACTGCGATCGCTTTCAATTTTGTCCTTGCTCAACGCAAATACTTTGTGAATCATGCCCCGCGCCAGATAAGGCGCTTTGCTCAAAGAGGGGTTGCGCACAATATCGAGATCAGTATTGCCGGCGAGCCCGAAACCCTGGCTCAGAGCCGCCCCGCCGGCTTCTTCCACATCGGCTAGGATCTCCGTCGAGTTATTGAGCCGCATACCGGTGTAGAGCGTCAGCACTCGCGACGTGGCTTTTTCGTAGTGGGGGCCCAGGCTGTGAGGCCCGCTGTAGAGCGCGGGGAATGAAGGATGCGTCTGGAAAATGAAATTCATCTGCCCCGAAAGCCAGAAGCGCGTGTCCTTGAAATGCGGGAACATCGTTTCCACGCTGTCATCTGCCGGCGGATCAGAGGGCGGATCAGCCTCATTTGTCCCCGACGCCGCGCTAACCACCTGCACCGTGTTCGCCTGCGGCGGCGCAGATTGATCCTGCGCTTGCTGCGCGACCGCGCAAGAAGGGCCGGCCAGCCCAATCGTCAACCATAAAGCGAGAGGCAACCTTGCCAGAGGTCCCGCCATATTGAAAATGAATTTCAATTTCATAAATTGCAGATTAGGCCAGCGAAAGAATCTTACTCAAGGCGTGTTATCACCCTCCCTCGTGATGTTCGTCACCTTTGTAAACGTGACTATATCAATGGGGTGTTAACTATAGTTAACTACAATGCCGGGCATTCGACTGGGTGGTTGACGAACATTCCAACCCTAGATCAGCGCTCGCCAATCCACCCAGCCTACGCAGCATTCGTTAAAGGAATGTTACAGTTCACGCTTGATGCCCTCAGCGGTTCGCGACCGCGATCCAGTGCATGCGAAGCCGCTGCCTGCCGCATTCGTCGGTGACCACGACCCAGCTCATGCGCAAAGACCTGTGTTCCGCCTTCGGTTCCACGTGCCACGAAGCGACATTTTCGTGGTGCATTGCACTCGCAAGCTGCGTCGTCGCCATCGCCATTGGCTGTAAGAATAGAGTCATGCAGTTCATCGTCGTTCCCCTCCTTTCTCTGGATTTCAGCTACCATGCGATTTACGCTCCTAAGGGATTTAGCGGCGCTGAGTCCGCAATGGATTTCCCTTCTGAGAGTCTTATATCATACCCCCCTACGGTATTGTAAAGGGAAAAGCTAAAGAAAGCGGGCAAAAATGCAAGATAAGATTCCCGAGATTTCCAAAGAGAAACAGAAACTCCTGTTCCGCATCAAGCGAATCCGCGGCCAGTTCGCAGCCGTCGAACGCGCCCTCACCGCCGGGGATGAATGCGCGGACATACTCATGCTCTTGGCCGCGATTCGCGGCGGGGTCAACGGCTTGATGGCGGAGATCCTGGAGGACCATATCCGCCTGCACATGATGAATCCTGATCACGCTGTGGATTCGCCCGAAGAGTTGGGCGAGGATTTGATCGGCCTGGTTCGCGCGTACCTGAAGTAATTAAGCACGGCAAAAAAATGAGGACAGCTCGGAGCCCCCCGAAGCTGTCCTTGAAACCCTCCCGGTTAGAAGGGCGTGTACTAAACAGAGAGTACCCAGAACGTGTTTCAGGACTGTTGCGAGACTGTAAATATCCGGTGAATTCCGTATCTCTTTTGATACTCAACTCAAGGCGTAGAAAGTAAAGATGCACTTCCCAGTGTTGGCTTTTCGCGGTCTTGCGGCCCCTCGCTGTTACCATATAGGACCAGTTCTTCGGAGAGCCCATGGCCCGCAAAACTGAGATATCCCGCAAGCTGCAGCAACGCGCCGAGCAGATGATTCCCGGCGGCGTGAATTCGCCGGTTCGCGCTTTTGGTTCCGTGGGTGGCGACGCGCCCTTCATCGTGCGCGGGCAGGGTTCGCACATTTTCGATGCCGATGGCAACGAGTACATCGATTACGTCGGCTCGTGGGGTCCGCTCATTCTCGGGCACGCTCCCTCCAAAGTGATTGAGGCCATCATGGATGCCGCCTGCAATGGCACCAGCTTCGGCGCTTCCACCCCATCCGAGGCCGACCTTGCGGAAATTGTGCTGTCCGCATTTCCTCACATGCAGAAAGTCCGTTTTGTGAATTCAGGCACGGAAGCGACCATGTCCGCGATCCGGCTCGCGCGCGCCTACACCAAGCGCAAATACATTGTGAAATTCGAGGGTTGCTACCACGGACACGCCGACGCGCTCCTTGTAAAAGCTGGCTCGGGGATTGCCACGCTTGGAATCCCAGGCTCGGCCGGCGTTCCTGAGGAATTCATCCAGTTCACTCTGGCCTTGCCTTTCAATGACACCGACGCGCTCGAACACGCATTCAAGAAGTTCAAGCACGAGATTGCATGCGTCATCGTCGAACCCGTGGTGGGCAATATGGGCTGCGTACCGGCTCCCGGCGGATATCTCGCGGCCCTGCGTTTGATCACCCAGCGGGAAAAGAGTGTGCTCATCTTTGACGAAGTCATGACCGGATTTCGCCTGGCCTTCGGCGGCGCTCAAGAACTTTACGGAGTGACTCCGGACTTAACCACGATGGGCAAAATTATTGGCGGCGGGCTTCCGGTGGGTGCCTACGGCGGTCCCTCGGAAATCATGAACATGGTGGCGCCGCTCGGGCCCATGTATCAGGCGGGTACGCTCTCGGGAAATCCGCTGGCCATGGCAGCCGGCTTGGCAACGTTGCGTCACCTACGCGAGAACAAACAGGAAATTTATCCGCGTCTCGAAAAGCTTAGCGGCGGACTGGTCGAAGGAGTCGCGGCTGCGGCCAAAGATGCAGGCGTGTCTCTTTGCTACAACCGCGTAGGCTCCATGTTCACCTGGTTCTTCACTCCCGGCCCGGTGACGGATTGGGACTCGGCGGCGAAGTCCGATACCGAAGCTTTCGGCCGCTTTTTCCGCGCCATGCTCGATAGTGGCGTCTACTTACCGCCGTCGCAATTCGAAGCGGCGTTTCTAGGGGCTACGCACAGCGACGAGGACATTCAGAAAACCATCAACGTAGCCAAGCAGGCGTTTGCGTCGGTGCACGCGTAGGAGAATTTCTCGTTGGTGTTGGGCCGGGTCTCGGGCCCCGCCAAGTGCGTAGCACGCTTTTAACTGAGAACTGCAGGCTGAGAACTGAGAACTGACTTTCCCATCATCTGCGGAACTGTTACAAATTCGTATCCTTCAGACTTGTAGCGGGCAATGAGCCGATCAGTGGCGACTACAGTCCGCGAACGATCCGCTCCAAATGTCGCATGGCTGCCGTCGTGCAACAGAATCACATCGCCTCCGCGAATCTGCTGGCTGACTTTTTTTTCTACGTATTCCGCCGGCTTTCCCTTCCAGTCCCAGCCAGTCACATTCCACATCACCGGCTCCAGACCAAGCGCTCGCACGATTTTCAAAGTACCAGGCCTGCGTCCTCCAAAGGGAGGCCGAAAAAGTCGCGAATGCGCTCCCGCCGCATCCGTCAGGACCTGCTGACAATCCTGCAATTGCGTCTTCGTCTCGCGCGCAGAAGAAAAGATCAGATTCGGATGGCTGAAAGTATGATTGCCAACAACGTGTCCTGCCCGCACCAACTCGAGGGCGATATCCGGCCTTTGCTTGACATAGCGCCCGATCAAAAAAAATGTTGCCTTCACGTTGTGTCGAGCCAGAACCTCCAACAAACGCAGGGTGTGTGGGTCGTTCGGACCATCGTCGAAAGTCAACGCCAGTTGCCTGGTTCCCCGCTTCAGCCCGGTAAAAGCCCGACCATACCACTGCCCGGTCGGAGCCATGGACTGGTAGCCAGCCGCGACAGCCGCGGCCGCAGCGAAACCTGCGCCGATGACCAAGCTACCCACAATGTCGCGATTGTAAATTGTTTCTCTGCCTCTGTGACTCTGGGATGCACAGGGGTTACTCTTCCCTCAATTGCGCTCGAAGCTTTGTCGGGATATCCTGCCATTCGAAGCCCGAGCCCATGGCCAACCTTTTCGAACTGCCCCGCTACATTGCTGTAGAAGGTCCCATACGTGTCGGAAAGAGCACGCTCACGCGGATTCTCGCAGAACGTCTCAACGCCCAGCGGGTCATGGAAACCGAGGACAACCCCTTTCTGCGCGCCTTTTACGACGGCGAACGCGGCGCAGGATTCCAGGCCCAGTTCGCCTTCCTGATTCGCCGCTTCGAACAGCTCCGCGCGCTGGACCTTGGGCCCCGGTCGCAGAAATCGGTGGTCACGGATTTTGTGTTTGAAAAAGACAAACTCTTCGCCTGCCTCAATCTCAACGATCACGAACTCGAAACCTACAATCGCTACTACAACTATTTTCGCGAACAGCTCCCCACGCCCGATCTGGTGATTTATCTACAGGCCAGTCCCGAAGTTCTAAAGAAACGTTTAAAGAAAAGGAATGCGCCGGGAGAGAAAGCGATCAACGAAGAGTATCTCGAAGAAGTGATCAAGGCCTATGAACACTTCTTTTTTCACTACACCTCCTCCGACCTGCTGATCGTGAACACCTCGGAAATTGATTTCGTCGAGCGCAACGAAGATCTGCAAGAGTTATTAAGAAAAGTTTCCGCCCCCATCAAAGGCACCCAATATTTCCTGCCCCTGGGAAACCAAGAAGCCGCCAGCGCCTAAGAATCCCCTATCTTGATCAATGGAACGACGTCCTTGCCCGTCCCGTCTGCCCTTTATTTCCAACATTTTCCAAGCTATCGACGAACCCCCGCCCTCGGGTCTACAATAACTGGAGTAGCATCCAAGATGTGTACGGGCTCTATCCGCCAAGGCGGAGGGGCACTGGAGGACATCGTGAGTATCACACCGCTTGGCGAACCTCGCCAAAAGATTACTGTCGCCTCTCTTCGCGAAAACAAACTTCAACATCAACCCATCACCTGCCTGACCGCCTACGACTATGCCAGCGCCCGCCTGGTCGACGAAGCTTCCATCGACATTGTCCTGGTCGGCGATTCTTTGGCCATGACCATGCTTGGCTATCCGGATACGCTCTCGGTCACAGTTGACGAAATGCTGCATCACACCAAAGCAGTGCGTCGTGGCGTGAAGCACGCGATGCTCGTCGCCGATATGCCTTACGGCTCTTACCACGTTGGCGCGGACGACGCATTGCGTAACGCTGCCCGCTTCATGAAGGAAGCTGGCGCAGAAGCGGTGAAGATCGAGGGCGGAGAAAAACGCGCCGACCTGATTCGCCGCGTGATCGACGCCGAAATTCCCGTCGCCGGCCACATTGGACTCACTCCGCAGTCGGTGAACGTCATGGGCGGCTACAAAGTTCAGGGCAAGTCGCTGGCCGAGATCGAACAGCTCATGCGCGACGCGGTAGCTCTCGACCGCGCAGGCGTGGCCTTTTTAGTTCTCGAAGGTATTCCGCGCGAAGTCGCGAGCATGATCACGGCGGAGGTCGCGACTCCGACCATCGGCATCGGCGCCGGCCCGGACTGCGACGGTCAAGTGCTCGTCTTCCACGACATTCTGAATCTCACGTTCACTCCGCCGGCAAAGTTTGTTCGCCGCTACGGGGATGCCGCCGCGCTCATCACCGACGCCGCGCACGCTTTCCGTGAGGACGTGATCGCGCATCAGTACCCCGCGGATCGCGAGTCTTACCATCTATCGAAGGAAACTCAGCAAGCGCTCGAAACTGTGCTCGAACGCAAACGAGCGATGCGACGATAGTAAACTGCTGGCATGAGATATTTGCTTCCTAGTGTTTTGGCCGCGAGCGCTGTGCTGCTTACTTCCTGCGCCAAGCCGCCAGCGCAAGCTGCAGCGTCGGTCAGCCCGGAGGCTCGCATCCAACAGATCCCTGCCGCCGATCCACAAAAATACGCTGCGCTAAAGGACATGAAAGCCTGGCGCAATCCGTACTTGATTGTTCGCCTCGACGGCGTTGGATTGCTCGACGTCAGCAACAACGAACAGCAAATCGTCGACCCAGACAAATTGCCCGAGGCGTTGGCCAAGCTGCCCGCATCGGCGTGGCCTTACGGGCGCGTAGTTGCGATTCAGGAGATCAGCGCCAACACCTCTGATCAGGACCACGCCACGCTTCGCAAGAATCGGGCATTGGTCGCCGGATCATTAGAAAGCATGCACGTAGAAATCAACTGGGTTCCATCTTCCTGAGAGCGGCGCCATGAAAATCTGCAAAACAATCGATGAAATGCGCGCCACTTCGCGCACAGCGCGGCACTCAGGAAAGCATTTGGGATTGGTTCCAACCATGGGCGCGTTGCACGAAGGCCATCTTTCGCTGATGCGCGCCGCCAAAGCGAAATGCGACGTGGTCGCGGCTTCGATTTTCGTAAACCCACTGCAATTCGGCCCTACCGAGGATCTCGCAAAATATCCTCGCACCTTCGACCACGACGTTGAGCTGCTTGAAAAAGAATCCGTCGACATTCTCTTCGCGCCCGCGCCCGCCGAAATGTATACCCCGGGCGCCGTCACCTACGTCACCGTCGAAGGCCTCAGCGACAAGCTCTGCGGCAAATCGCGTCCCGGACACTTTCGCGGCGTCGCTACAGTCGTCGCCAAGCTCTTCCACATCGTCGAGCCCGACCTGGCCTTCTTCGGACAAAAAGATGCCGCGCAAGCCACCATCATCCGCCGCATGGTGCGCGACCTGAATCTGCCCATCGAGATCGTCGTCTGCCCCATCGTTCGCGAGCCCGACGGCCTGGCCATGAGCTCGCGCAACGTCTACCTAAGCCCGCAGGACCGCAAGTCCGCGACTGTCCTGAACCGCTCCCTGACCGAGATCAAACAACGATTCGATCAAGGCGAGCGCAACGCAGCGGCACTAATCAAAGCCGCCAAGAAAATCCTGGCGCAGGAACCGACGGTCCGTCTGGATTATTTCGAGATCGTCGATCCCTCCACCCTCGACCCCGCGCCCAAGCTAACCGGCCCCGCGCTGGTAGCCGTCGCCGCCCTCGTAGGCACCACCCGCCTGATCGACAACATCCTGCTGCAACCCTGAACACGTTCCCAGTTTGTGATTCCCCTTACGTTGTCATTCCCGTTTACTTTGTCATTCCGAGCGGAGCGAGGAATCTGCTTTTGCCTTTTCCCGCTTCGGAACTTCGCCTTCGTCTCGTGGGTATACCCCCTCCCCCCTGATCTTTTGGAATCATGGGGTTAGGGCTGGACTACCTCCAAAATCTTTGAGGAATAAGGACTTACACGCAAAATATTCCAGACAAAGGAGTTAGCGGTCTTTCGGTTGTCAAAGAGCTAAGTGATAATCGATAAGATTAGCTGGAGCGGATAGGCAAAGTAAAGCGCAGAAGTGAGAGAGTTGAGCGGGATTCCCGTTTTGGAACGCATGAGGATCACGGGAAGGGCACGACTTCAGTCGTGCCATAAACCCCAGAAAACAGATTCAGGCACCACAAACCCGCCAGCCCGGACAAGAAGCAGATCGCCCGCTCACCTCTCTTCCAATCCCTCCGCCGCACGATGAATCATCTCCCATGGGATGGAATCATTCTCAACCTTGGCGTCCGCCGTAGCCAAACCCGCGCCGCTGCCGTTCCGCCTGCTCCGGCGTCATCCATATCGTTCTCGCCATCTCGATCAACTCGTCCAATTCTTCCGACACAGGCGTCCCTCGCTGAAACGACCTATTACAGCCAAGTCTAAAGCTTGAAGATGATCACAGTCGGGGCACGACTTCAGTCAGGCCATGAGCAACAGAAATAAGATTCAAGGTCAGGATCGGCGAAACTGGTGGCGGATTTGGTCCACTTCGAATCGCAGCGCGGAAACATTGCTAGAATAATGCTCGATGCACGGCACTGAATCCGCAGCCACCTCAGGAGACCTCGCTAACTCAGGCCTGTTGCAGACTGGTCGCGAAGCCGCCCTGAAGACACGCGAAGAACTAGACCAGTTCCTCTCAAATCAGATCCCAGGGTATACCTCCGAGGACACGAGTCTCGTCGTGTTCGGCTCGCTGGCGAGAGGAGAATGGACCTCTGGCAGCGACCTCGATTGGACGTACTTGATAGACGGCGGAGCCAATTCAGACCACTTACTCATCGCCCATGGGACTCAAGGTAAGAACCGAACTGGTCCCTGAATTTGGTTAGCTGAAAACTCTGGTCGAGCTCCTGTAGAAAAGCTGGATCGACCACAGTTCTACCAGGCGACGCCAGATCCTCCATGAATTTCTGGTACTCGTTGAATCGCTGTACGATTCGCCGCGCGCCAGCCTGGTCAAGGCGGACATGGACTGCCCAATCACAATAGAACTTCAGTGCGAAATAGCTATTATCCACGGGCGCGCCCACCTCGATCCTGTCGATGGACTCTAGCTCCATAAGTTTGCGGAGCTCTGCAAGAATGTAGACAACTTGCCTCTCGGAATGGATAGGCTCCCGGAGCTCGCCGCGAAGTTTTTCAATGATGTCGGGCTTCATTCAACGATCTAAATGACAAAAGGCGCCACGGCGCGCCGTGCCCCTCAAGCTTGCGTATAAACTGCGAACAACTTGTTCACATACGCCGCTTAAAGCCGTCAAGGCGGGTTGCTGTTGGGCACAGCTGAGGCCGTGGTCCGCCACGAACACACGCGAGTCAGTGAGCGTCGCGGTGTTTGCAGAACTCGTGCGTAAGCGAAGTGGTTCTGTCCTCTGCCTCCGTAAGACGTTGACGCGGTGGCTCCGACGATCCGTCCGCCCGAATTGTCGCGAGCCGCAATTCATCGTCTGTGCTTACTTGAGCCCTCGTAGCTTCTGCCAATTGTTCTTTTAAGGAATCGCATAACACACAATCCATATCAGTCTCCTTACGAACACCCGCTCGTGCTGCCGCAGCTTCCACACCTGTAGCAGCTTCCGTTGCGGGTCATGATTGAGCCGCAGAAGGAGCAGGTTGGGGCGTCGCCGAGGTCGATGATTCCGGCGAGGGCATCGGCGGCGTGGTGGCTTCCGGCGGCGGGGACGGGCGAGGACGCCCGGCCTCCACTTACTTCCGTCGAGCCGTTTATGTCTCCTACTGCTTCGGCTGTCGGCCCCGTGCTTGGCCGCAGGCGCAGGTTCTCGAACAACATTTGCTGCTGGCCGGTAGAGAAGCGCAGATCGAGCCAGCGGAAGATGTAATCCATGATCGACTTGGCGAAGCCGATGTCCGGATTGCCACTCCAGCCGCTGGGCTCGAAGCGGGTGTGGGCAAACTTTTCGCACAGCAGTTTCAGCGGCACGCCGTGTTGCAGAGCGATGGAGACGGCGCAGGAGAAGCTGTCCATGAGGCCGCTGACCGTCGATCCCTCTTTGGCCATGGTGATGAAGATTTCGCCCACGCTGTCGTCGGGATAAAGTCCGACGGTGATGTAGCCCTCGTGTCCGCCCACGTTGAATTTGTGCGTGATCGATCTTCTTTCAGCCTGCAGTTTGTGACGTACTGCCCGCGGAGGCCCGTTGAGATTTTCTTCCTCCCGTGGCGCAGCCGCCGCAGCCGCATCGCCCTTTTTCGAAAGCGCAGTCGAACTTCCGGCCGCGCTGAGTGGCTGCGACTTCTTGCATCCATCGCGGTAGACGGCGACCGCTTTGAGCCCCAGCTTCCACGCCTGCAGATAAGCTTCCATGATGTCTTCGACGGAAGCGCTCTCAGGCAAGTTCACAGTTTTGGAAATGGCTCCGGAGATGAACGGCTGAGTAGCCGCCATCATCCGCAGATGGCCCATGTATGCGATCGACCGAGTCCCTTTGGCCGGCTTAAACGAACAATCAAACACTGCCAGATGCGCATCCTGAATGTGAGGCGCGCCCTCGATCGTTCCCGTCGCATCGATGTAGCTGACAATCTTGTCGGCCTCATCGTGCGAGTACCCCAGCTTGAACAAAGCCGTAGGCACAGTGTTGTTGACAATCTTAATCATCCCCCCGCCGACGAGCTTTTTGTACTTAACAAGCGCAAGATCAGGCTCTACACCAGTTGTGTCGCAATCCATCATGAAGCCTATTGTTCCTGTGGGGGCCAGGACTGTTACCTGGGAGTTTCTGTAGCCGTGCTTTTCGCCGTGGGCCAGGGCTTCGTCCCAGGCTTGTTTGCTGGCTTCGTAGAGCGGAGTGGGGATGTTGTTTTTGTTTATGTTGTTGACGGAGGCGCGGTGCATTCGGATCACGTCTAAGAATGGCTCGCGATTTATGTACCAGCCGGGGCAGGCTCCTCCGGGCATTACGTTTGAGCCGAGGTTGGTTTCGGCCAGGCCTTTTTTTGTGGGCTCGGTTGCTGGAACCAACGGCGGGCAGAGCTCTGCGATCCTGGAGGATTGCAGGTAGGCTTGGCCGCACATGATTGCGGTGACGCAGGCGGCGTAGTCGCGTCCGCCGTCGGAGTCGTAAGGCAGGCCGGCGGCCATCAGCAGGGCGCCCAGATTTGCGTAGCCTAATCCCAACGGGCGGTAGTCGTGGGAATTCTTGCCGATCATTTCTGTTGGGTAGCCGGCGTTGTCGACCAGAATTTCCTGGGCGGTGATCAGCACGTCTACTGCGTGGCGATAGGCTTCCACGTCGAATGTTCCGTTGGGCGCGAACTTCAGCAGGTTCAGACTGGCGAGGTTGCAGGCTGAGTCGTCGAGAAACATGTACTCGCTGCACGGGTTGCTGGCGTTGATCCGATTCGTGTTCTTCGAGGTGTGCCAGCGGTTGACCGTGGTATCGAATTGCATGCCGGGATCGCCGCAGCGCCAGGTGGCGTCGGAAAGCTTATAGAGCAATTCTTTGGCTTTGTGCGTGTGCAGGGGCCGTCCGTCTTTTACAGCTTTAGTGCTGAAGTCGGTGTCGCGGAGGACGGCGTACATGAAATCATCGGTGACGCGAACGGAGTTGTTAGCGTTTTGGAAAAAGATGGACGAGTAGGCGTCGGAATCAGGCGAGGATCCGTCGTAGCCGGTCGCGATCAGCGCGTGGGCCTTGGCTTCTTCCTTCGATTTGCACTCGATGAAGTCGATGATGTCGGGATGGTCGATGTTGAGGATGACCATCTTGGCGGCGCGGCGAGTCTTGCCTCCGGATTTGATTACGCCGGCGAAGGCGTCGAAGCCTTTCATGAAGCTGAGCGGGCCGCTGGCTGTGCCTCCGCCGCTTAGGCCTTCAGTCGAGGAACGCAGCGGAGAAAGATTGGTGCCTGTGCCCGATCCCCATTTGAAGAGCATGCCTTCGGTCTTGGCGAGAGTCAGGATGGAGTCGAGCGAATCCTGCACTGAGTTGATGAAGCAAGCGGAACACTGCGGGCTGCTATAGCCGGTGACTCCGAATTCAACGCGACCGGCTACTGGATTCCAGTGCCAGTTGCGGGCGTCGGAATCGGGTTCAATGCGATCACACCCTACATTGAACCAGACGGGAGAATTGAAAGCCGCATATTGGCGGAGCAGGATGTGGGCGAGCTCATCGTGAAAGGTCGCGCCATCTTCAGGAGTTTTGAAATAGCCTTGCGCCAAACCCCAGTCGCGGATGGTTTCAGCGACACGAGTTACCAGGGCGCGAACTCCGGATTCGCGGTCGGGCGTGCCGATAGTTCCGTGCAGGTATTTGCTGGCCACGATGTTGGTCGCGGTCATCGACCAGTCTTTGGGAACTTCGACGTCCTTTTGCTCGAAGATGGTGTTGCCTTGCGCGTCAGTGATCTGAGCGATGCGGCGTTCCCATTCGATCTCGTCGTAGGGCGAGACACCGGGCTTGGTAAAGAAGCGGCGGAAGGTTAGACCTGGGGCTTTCTTGGTCGTAGAGACGGTCTCAGTAGTGGTATGGGCTCCCTTTACAGTGACTTCCGACATTTCGTTTTTCTCCTGCGGAGTCTTTGCTCCGCTGCTTCTGGAATCGTTACCTCAGTGGCTAAAGCCGATCATTTTTGGCTTGGATCGCAACGCTCGAAGCGCTGCGCCACCCAAAAGCCAAATTGAAACCGTCGATCCATCGTGATGTTTCTTCCTGAAAACACTTCTACTCCAATCTCGAGCCCGGAGGGCTTAGAAACCGGATGGAATCGGCGATGGTGGCCCGATTTGGGCCTGCTTATTTGATGATTCAGGCTGCGCTGGAGCTTCTGCTGAGTCGGCAGAGGCAGCGGCTAAAGCCGCGGTCGAAATTGCGGCATTTGCGGCACGACTGAAGTCGTGCCCTGATACGAATCCAGCGTCCTGCGGAACTCCCGACACGGCTTCGGCTGATGAGGTTATCCAACGCTGCAATGCTGTCAGCGCGAGCTGGCGCTGGGTTGGGTCCTCAATCACTACGTAGCGGGCGAAGCAGCGGCCGCTGGCGAAGCGTTCACGCTCCGGGCTGCCGGACAAAAATAGACGGCCCAGCGCCATCCCCAAGTCGTCAGCTTCCGAGATCAGGAACAGGGCCAACATTCTTTTGCCATCGCCGACGGCCAACTCGCCGGGAGCGATGACCTCTTCGGCCAAAGCAAACAGGCCGGGCTTGCAGGGAGCCAGCACGAGACTGAAACCGTCCTGGCAACGAAACCAACTCGACCACTGCAGCCGCCGATGGTCAAAGGTCGGTTCAAAGCCGTTGCGAACCAAGGACTCTGCGACCAGATGCGCTAGACCTTCCATTGGAAACCCTCATAATCATCTCGAAAGAAGAGGGCTGCGAGCCCTCCTTTCGAGGCGTTTTCCACAACCTAGTTGTCAAACTGTTGTCGCTCCCGTGGGGATGTCCGGAAGACCGGACCGGGAGACGGCCACCGCTCGTTTCAGGCTTCAGGTATCAGGCTTCAGGGAGCTCCTGGAACGCTGATACATGGTTGACGTTGGCGGGGCGGCGCGGGGTCACCTCGGCCACGGCGTCCGCCCCTGTTTTCTTGCACTTACGCGCTTGCACTCTTGCATCGCTCCGCCTGCGTTTCCGGAGGCGTTTACAGCCCTATGGGATGGCAACAGTACTCCCGCCGGTTGTGGCTGTCAAGAGGTAACACTACATATTGTATCCTAATGCAATTACTGCGCAGATGCGGGTTTGCGGACCGGTTTTCCACAAGTGGTCTTGATTCAGCGGTATCGGTGTGACGAGAAGACATTTTGCGAGCCGATGTGCGGACGGGTGATGCCGATATTCTTGCGTGGCCTGAATCTCCTTTCTGGCGCTTACCCAGGACTTAGGTCCTGGGCAATTGTCTGTCGCCCCTCCGGGGCTGGTGCCTCGGCGGGACGGGCGCGGACGCGCTTCCTCCATTAGGCCGTGGCCGCTGGGCGCGCGGAGATGCGACGTTTCGGAGCCTGATGCGCTATTTCGGCTCCCAGGCTGGGCGTCCATCGATCGTCTGCCAGACCCATGGCCACATAAACGTCTTCAAAAATCAGCCGCGGGGCGATGCGGCGCGCACCGTCGGAGGATTCGACCAGATAATCGCCGGGCTGGCCGCGATGTTCCCGGCCGAGCGCGTCGACAAAGAGGAGCGGTTGGGTGAGTTGTCGAGCTTTGATCAAAAAACGCGTGCGATAGATTTTCCATGTTGCAGAAGTTTTTCTCACGTTCATTTACCCTTCGGGGGGAGGGAGAATGAAAAGGCCATTTCGCTTTGCGACTGCCAATTTTCTACCGCTCTCTCCAGCTCAGCCTCGATGCCGGAGGCGTAATTAAATTGTTGGCTGAATGTTGTAGAGGACGAGCACGAATCTACGCGTGAGAATGGTTGAGGTCAATTACCAATGTTTGGTGCAGTCGAGGAAAAAGTTAGCGCAGATTTTCCGGGATCAGCGGCGATCAAAGAATTTCCCGACGCGAGTGAGTTTGTCTATGTTGCGTGCGGTTTTTCTGCTCGATTCAAAAGGGGAAATGAAAGCCGGTGGGCGCGGGCAAGATAATTTCCACAGACCGTGCACAGGAAATGCAGAAAGGCAGCTGTCGGTTCTTAGTTCTCGTTCTCAGTTGGATTTAAATCGACCAGAAACCCCAGCGGATCTTCGGCAGCATTGCGGAGCTTCTCTGCTGAACGGCTGGGGAGTTTCCCCACGCGATTATAGGAATAGCTCTGCCAGTTCATTGGGCTTGTCTATGGTTACGTCAGGCGGGGCTTCGCAAAGGGTGTGCGGTGCGAAGCCGTAGGTTACGCCGCACGTCCAAAGGCCGGCATTGCGGCCGGTGATGACGTCAACCGAGGAATCGCCAACCATCAGGGTTTCTTCCGGACGCGTCCTGGTTTCTTTCAAGATCGTCTGCGCGCCTTTAGGATCGGGCTTCTTGGTGGAGAAGCTGTTTCCGCCGTAAACGTGGGTGAAGAATCCGGCGAGGCCAAGCGCTTCCACGATAGCGCGCGAAGGAATCACGGGTTTGTTGGAAAGCACCGCCATCTGCCGGCGGATGCCGTTGGAGTTGTGCAGCACGGTCAGCATGTCTTTGACGCCATCGTAAACGTGAGTGTGGTCGAGCTTGTGAGCGCGATAGTAGGTGAGGAAATGTTCCAGCCCCGCTTTTATCACGCCTTCATCCCGGGGATCGCCAAGGGCGCGACGAATCAGAGTTGGGGCGCCGTCGCCCACATAGGAGGCGATCACGTCTCCGGGCAAGTCGGTGCGTCCGAGATGCCTGAGCATGGCGTTTACCGAGTGGATGAGGTCGAGACGCGAATCGATCAGGGTTCCGTCGAGATCGAAGATCAGCAGCTTCACCTGGCTGGGTTCGAATTGGCGTTGGAACTTGATCATGCGCTTTCAGGATAAATGATGGAAGAAGAGCTCAGCGTTCAAGTCTGGGCCAACTGCCAATTCAGTCTGGAACTTGGCCCCACCGGGTTTTCACCGCGGTAGAAGCGGACGCGACAATCGTGTTAGGTTTGGAGAATCTTGGATCGGAGGATTGGATGACAATCAGCGAAGGGTTGTTGCCGGAGTTTGATCAGGAGATGGCCAGCGCTCGACGAACTCTGGAACGCATTCCCGAGGACAAGTTGGCGTGGAAGCCGCATGAAAAGTCGATGACGCTGGGGCGGCTGGCAGGACACGTGGCAGAGTTGCCAGGCCTTGGGGCGACTGCGATTACAACAGAGAGCCTGGATTTCGCCAACCGGCCGGCTGGATCAAAGCCGCTGGTGGCGGAGTCACAGAAGCATGTGCTGGAGATTTTCGATAAGAAAGTGGCGGAAATGCGGGCGGCCATTGCGAAGACAGGCGATGCCGAGTGGGCGAAGAATTGGAAGTTGTCCGCCGGGGACAAAGTGTTTTTCAACGGGCCAAGAATCATGGCGCTGCGCAGGATGGTGATGAACCACATCATCCACCACCGGGCGCAGCTGGGAGTGTATTTGCGCTTGAATGACGTAGCCGTGCCGTCGGTGTATGGGCCTTCGGCAGATGAAGGGAGGTAGTCGTTGAAGGGTGGGCCACCCTGTTACGCGTACGGGCGGGTGAGTCCACGTTACGACGCAAGCGTCAGGCCACGGATCGCGACCGGCTTGATCACGGATAGTAGTGGCCGCTCTGCAGATTGCCCGCTTGTGCCAGCGAACTGTTAAGCGAGAACGCTTTTTGTGAATCATCGCAGTTTCAAACCTCCACAAATCTTTACATTCTGGGCCATTTCTCCCGCATCCAATCATTTAACTAACCGGTTAGTAAGTGGAGCAGGGAGGCCAAACGAATGGCAACTTTTCGGCGCAAGCTGGGTTTCTTCCTTGCAGGGGATCGGAGAGTACAGTTTATGAAAGCGTTTCTTCGGAGTTGTGGTTGGTTTGTTGGATTGGCCGCGTTAAGCCTGAGCATGGTCGCGCAAACCATCGGCGCAAGCCGCTACGACGCCACAATTCAAGCGAAGGTCACGCAGCAACTGGCAAGCAAGAAAGAATTTCGCGACGTCACGGCGACGGTTGACGACGGCATCGTCACCCTGAGCGGCAATGTGGATCTGTATCAACAGAAACTCAATGCGGCGAAGAAAATCCGCAAAACCGAAAATTTGCAGGGAGTGCGAAACCTGATTGCGGTGAATGGTAAGAGCGTTTCCGACGCTGAACTCACGGCGCAACTCGACCGCAAGCTTTACTACGACCGCATGGGATACGACATCGCGTTTAATTTCGTGACTGCCTCGGTCGAAAATGGCGTGGTCACGATCAATGGCGAAACCCGCACTGAGGTTGACCGCGACTCCGCTCTGGCGTTGGTGAGCGACACTGCCGGGGTGAAGGACGTGGTGAACAACATGAAAGTCGCCCCGGTTTCTGGCTTCGACGATGAAATCAGAATTCGCGCGCTGCGGGCCATCTATCACGATCCCGCGCTCGGCCAGTACGCGATTGATCCAGCGCGACCGATTCGCATCGTAGTCGATCGCGGTAACTTGAGCCTCTACGGCGTGGTTAACAGTCCGATGGATAAAACGATCGCGGGCATCCGGGCAAACCAGGTCTTTGGTGCCTTCACCGTGAAGAACAACCTGGAAGTGGCGAAAAAGTCATAACACGGTTACATCTTGGGTCGGAGGACGGCACGGCTTCGGCCGTGCCTTTTTTTTGTCCCCTGATATGCGAGCCGCTAACCCTCCAGATGCGCGGCTCATAACCGAAACTCAAATCAAGGTTTTGAATCCGTGATAGATGTATATACATCTATCCCGATATGACCGAAACCGACCGCACGCTTCCCGACCTGCTTTGCTTGTGCGGGAACTTCCGCCGGGCGTCGCGGGCGCTTACCCAGTTGTATGACGACGCGCTGCGCCCAACCGGTCTGCGAGCCACTCAATTCACGATTCTGCAGGTGCTATCGCGAGCCGGCGAGCTGTCCCAAGGTGTGCTAGGGCAAATACTGGCCATGGACAGCACAACTCTCACGCGCGCGCTACGGATCATGAACCGGGAAGGATGGATTGCAGAACGCCGCGGTGAGGACCGGCGCGAACGATGGCTGCGTCTGGCTAAGGCGGGCCGCGATCAATTCAAGCGCGCTTTTCCTCGATGGGAAAAGGTGCAAGCGCAGATAGAGCGTCGGTTGGGTGCGAAGCGCTGGCACGACCTTCACCAACTCGCCAACGAAGTTACGACTGTACTCACGAGAGAAGGAGATCTGTCATGAAAAACGCAAATTATGGAAGATTGACCGCTGGGCTGATCGCTGCATGGTTCGTATTTGCATTTTCGGCCGGGGCTCTCCACGTATTCCAAACTGATCCTAACCTCCCGCCGCTGGCGCTTGGTCTGGCCGGGTTGATCCCGATCGTCGTGTTTCTATTCTGGTTTGCGACATCGAAGGGATTTCGAGAATTCACTTTGTCTTTGAATCCACGCAGCTTGACCGTCGTGCAGTCCTGGAGGGTTGCCGGCTTGGCGTTCCTGACCCTCTACACGGTCGGGCTCCTGCCGAGGATTTTCGCTTTGCCCGCAGGCTGGGGTGACATCGCCATTGCAGTCACCGCGCCCTGGGTAGCGACGAAACTCTTGAACTTCAATCACCGGCGGAGCTTCATCTTCTGGCAGATCTTCGGAATTTTCGATCTGGTCTCGGCGGTTACGCTTGGGACCACCGCCCGACTGATCAGCCCTCATGGGCCGACGACCGCGCTAATGATGGTGCTGCCCCTGAGCCTGATTCCTACCTTCGGCGTGCCGCTATTCATTATGCTTCACGTGATCTCCATCGCCCAGGCCAGGCGTTGGAAAAAGCTTCAGTACGCGTACGTCAGGCAGGAGTTACCGGCTTCGGCATAGGCAGAACCAGGGCCGGAGGGGTTTAGGCCATCGCCGGCCCTTAGATTTTCTTTTGTACTGTGGGACCGATCGATGTAGGGATCTTTCGACTTCGCAATGCGATCCGTGAACCGGATCGAATTGCTGCGCTCAAGATGACAATCCTGCTAAATTGTGAATACTGGGCATGATTTAGACTTTTGGTGTGGGCGATCTGGGCAAATTGCTGGTGTTGCTGGGCGGGATTATCGCGATCGTCGGACTGGCGCTGATTTTGCTGGGACGAACCAATCTGCCGATTGGGCGGCTTCCGGGCGACATTATTTATCGCGGGAAGAATTCGACTTTCTATTTTCCTTTGGCGACTTCGATCGCAGTAAGTGTGGTGCTTTCGATTTTGTTGTATGTGATTGGGCGGATTCGGAAGTAGCTTCGGTTCTCAGTTCCCGGATCTTAGTTCTCAGCTAAACTCCCTCCATGGCTTCTGCGGATCAGCTCGGATTCAGTTTTCGGCCGACGGAGCGCCGCACCTGGACGGTGCGCGATCTGGTGGCGGCGGTGCGCACGAATCTCGAGCGCGAGTATGGCGACGTCTGGGTGGAGGGCGAGATTTCGAATTTCCGGGCGCATGATTCGGGGCATCTTTATTTCACGCTCAAAGAGCGGAATGCGCAGATTCGGGTGGTGATGTTCCGGTCGTCGGCGCGGCTATTGCGCTTTCGTCCGGAAGATGGTTTGCAGGTTGTGGTGCGCGGGCGGGTCACGATTTATGAGGATCGCGGCGAGTTGCAGATTTCGGCCGAGTATATTGAGCCCAAGGGCGCAGGCGCTTTGCAGATTGCGTTCGAGCAACTCAAGGCCAAGTTGGAAGCCGAGGGACTTTTCGATTCTGCGCGGAAGAAGCCGATTCCAGCCCTGCCGGCAAGAATTGGCATTGTGACTTCGCCGCAGGCAGCGGCGCTGCGCGACATCTTGAACATTCTGCGGCGGCGGCACGATACGGCTAACGTTCTGATTTTTCCCGCGCAAGTGCAGGGCGAGGCTGCGGCGCTTGAAGTTACGGCCGGGATTCGCTACTTCAATAAGGCGCGCAGTGTGGATGTGATTATCGTGGCGCGCGGCGGAGGTTCGGCGGAGGATCTGGCGGCGTTCAACCACGAAGGCCTGGCGCGTGCGGCTTTTGCTTCCGAGATTCCTCTCATCTCCGCGGTGGGACACGAGAGCGATTTCACGATTCTTGATTTTGTTGCCGACCTGCGAGCGCCCACGCCGTCGGCGGCAGCGGAGTTGGTCATTCGCTCGCGGTTCGAAGTGGATGAGCAACTGGGAGGGTTGCATCGGCGGATCGAAAAAGCCATGCGCTATCACTTGCTGATGGCTCGCCAGAATCTGACCGAACTGGCGCAGCATGGAGCGTTCGCTCGCATGATGGATCTGATTCATCGGCGCGAGCAACGGCTGGACGATCTGGTGAATCGGCTTGCCCATGCGCAGCGCGATATCTTTGAGAAGCAGCGGCGACAGTTCGAGGCATTGTCCGCGGCGGTTCGACATTACGATGTGCGGCGGGTGTTGGCCGGGATGAAAAAAGATCTCGACGCGCGGACCACGGCGATGGTTTCGGCTGCACGCAATTCGCTGCTCGAGTGCAGAGTTCGGCTCGAAAGAATGGACACGGCTTTACAAGCGCTTTCTCCGCTCGCCATTCTTGAGCGCGGGTATGCGTTGGTGTTCGATGCCTCCGGCAAATTGTTGAAGGACGCTGCGAACGTGACGGCCGGGGACGAGATTTCGGCGCGATTGGCGAAGGGCACGGTGAGCGGGCTTGTGAAGAAGGTATCGAAATAAAGCGGCTGCCCGTGCGGCAAGTTGGCGATGTGCAGCGGATTCTTCGGGCTGCTTTTTCCGGGCTAACATGGACGATGAGGACTCAGTCGTGTTTAGGCTCTCGCCTCCTGTGGGAAATGAGAAAACCGCGCTCACGTGGTTCGTCGGGCATCTTGAAGACGAACTGGAATCGAGGGGCATCACGCCGATTGCCAGAAAAGTGAGCAGTCTCAACTATGGCGCGCTTTCGTATGCCGCCTCTCACGGGCACATTTCCGTATTCGTGCTTTGGCCAGTCCGTGGCGATATTTCGAGATGGCAGATTCGTACGCTTTATTTCCGCCCGTGGCTTACAAAAATTTTTCGACCCGTGCTTCCCAAAGACATGGAGGAACAAATGGCACGAATTCGGGACTGGACACAAAGATTTTTGCTGACCCACAATGCAACCCAAATCCAATGGATGTCCGCAGCAGACGCTGAACAGATGCTGCGATAAGAGCACGCGCACTGGACTCCAGGCTCGCCGTTCGCCCGCGATTGTCGTTGAGTTGGCGGCTTTCCCCCAAAAGCGTCGAGAGGAGTGGAGTGTCCGCCCTGCACCAGCACGGACGGGCGGGCACGCCTGTCTCTCGAAAGGGTGGTTAGGACAAGTACACAGGATTGCCCGGAGCGGCTGAGCCCGGTACAATTAGCGTTGCATGTAGGCGCGTAGCTCAGTTGGTTAGAGCGCTACCTTGACACGGTAGAGGTCAGGAGTTCGAGTCTCCTCGTGCCTACCATTTCTTCTTTCCAGTGTTCATGGGCTTTTCAGCCCTTCCCACCGCTCTTGAGCAGATTGATTTCATTGCTCTAGCACCCGTTCAACACCCGTTTTATTGCACGGCGTGCGTTTTCGGCATGATCCGCTCAAGCATCGAGCCTTGAGCGGCGATCTTCTCGTCAGTCATCACGTGCCCGTAAACATCAAGCATCGAGATTTTCGACCAGCGGAGGAGATTCTTGATCAGGACCGGGTTGTTGCCCTCCGCCAAGAGGAACGATGCCAGCGTATGGCGGAAACAATGGAACCCGAACCTCGTGATCAGGTTTCCAGCTCCGTCATAGGTCTTGCCGTCCCGCTCAATTATTACCCCGGCCTTGATCGCAGCCGGACGGAGATAGTCTTCCCCGATCATGTTCCCAGTCCGGGGCTTCTTTCCCTCCAATTTGAAACTGGCGAATACGAAATCGTCCGGTTTGTTGTACGGAGTCTCAGCCTGCCACGCCTTCAGCACTTCGGCTAACGCCGGGTGCATTGGCACGGTGGACTTCGACGCCTGTGTTTTGGTGCTTGAGCCCATCTGTCCATACGTCCAAGAATTCTTGATGCGAATCGAATTCTGATCATACAAAACAGACTTCCACTTCAGGGCAAGCGCCTCAGAAATGCGGACCCCGGTCGCAGCAACCAAAAGCAGAAGAGTGTACTCCGGCTGAGCGAGTAAATCGAGAACAGCCAAACACCTCAACCAGAGCATTGATCGCCTCGACTGCATTTTCCGCCGTAATCGCTGACTGATCGCTTCGTAGGATGAGCTCTAACGGCGGCAGAATCTTCTGCAGTCGAAGAGGCCCATACACAATCTCGTAGCGGTTTCCGGTGGCTTCAATGATTCCAAGCTCAACCCATCCATATTTTCCGCGACGGCTGGCTATAGGCTTTTTCCCCACGTCAGTCACATCGCACAAAGGTGAATCTCTTCGCTTTCCCCAGATAGACAACTTGAGCGTATCGATGAAGGCATTCGCATCGACAAGTTTGGGGAACACACCTTGAGTCACCGTTTTGCTCATCCCTCTTTGGCCATCGCAAGTGCATACTCGACTTTGCGGCGCAGGGAGTCGAGCTCGGACTGTTCCAATCTGGATTTCGCGATCCGCAGGAAGCAGACTTTGCAAAATCCACGAGACGGGAACGACCCCTTCTGCTGCCTTTTCCATTTACTCGAACCAAACAAATAATAGGTACAGCTGAGGCCAAGCACGGGCCGTCCTCCGCACCGTATGCATTGCTGTAATCCGGTTTTTCGTAGCACGGTATTCGCCTCCTACCAGTATGTGAACACTTACGGAGCGTACCGAACGCGGAACGCGACACCAAGGACAGTTCTGGTCAAATCTTGAAATCTGGAAAAAATGTCGCCGCAGTAACAGAATTTTGGAATGGGGAGAAATTACGAATTTTGTCCGGCAGTGCGTGGGGAGGGTTTATTGCGTGGACCACCGGAGCGGGTTTTTCGGGCTGGGGACGGGGTTGTTCCTCTTGACCACTTCCGCAGAAACTTCGCTAGCGCCTTGTCTGTTTCATCCACGGGTTCAACAGCGATCACCGGTCCGCTGAAAACAAAACGCCTCGGGTCTCCGGTTTCCCTCGATAGTGCTCTCAGTACCGAATCGGAACTGGCCAGGGATTCCACACCCATCCAAAGTATGGCGGCAGCAATGATCGCTGCCCTTTGTTCCTTAACCCGAATCATCTCCGACGCTTGTTCCTTTGATCCGCCGATTGTTTGCATTGCTTGCTTCGACCCGGTGTTATTTTTTCTTCGCACCTTAGATTTAGCTGGCTCACCCAAGAGTCGGTCCATATTGAAAATATATCCGCGGTAGAAGGCCCCCCACACATCCCAGTTTGCAAATCCCTGCCACCACTCGCAGACCCTGCTTAAATCTGCCAGTTGAGTTGATAGCTTCTCCGTAGAGGAAAATGTAACCGAGTCTCCACCGACCAGATTGGTGCGTAGGCGCTTTTCGATGTCGATGCTCTTGTATTCACGTAGCGATTTGATCAGCTTATCGAGCATCTGTCGTGATCTGCGCCATGAGTCTCTTCTTGTGATTGCGCGTGCCTTGGCCATCAGTTCCTTCTGTACATGGGCCTCAAGACATATCTCGTACAGGGATTCGATCCTGCGTTCCGATAGCGATTGGAGAAAAAACGTGCCCAAGATTTCTTTCTTGAAGGCGTCAACACTCAGTTCTGCTCGGTATTTCTCAACCAGCTTTACTCGGAATGTGAACGGACCAAGTCCAAAGCCGAGTTTCAATGATCTTTTTGTTGCACTATCCACGGATCATCCTGCGCCCCATAGTTTACTCTGCTACGCTGAAATCGTTGGGCTGCATTTTCTTGCAGAGATGAGGGCAGAGTCCCTGGGTTGATCTTGGCGTCCCAGTTAGTTCCCAAACACCCTCGTGGCACCCCTTGGCGTGACTCTGGCGGGGTTTTCATAGTCGACCGTGGGTTTTTCCCTCATCCCACCCAGTTTTTACTCTGGCCGCCTGCGCTCACCACCAGCAAATTTTCACGGCATCAAAGCACAAGCTCTTATCGTCTTAATTTCTTGAAATTTATCTTTCCGTTTTTGGTCTTAACCTCGACTTTCTTCCTTTTTTAAAGCTGATTGGAACTCTTTTACCTAAATCCGAGCATTTTCTCTTTGGAATTCCCAACTCCCGCAAAGAGGAAGTTAACTCTTTTCGGAAGATGTAGGTTTGCTGAAGGTACCACTACACGATGACTCAAGAGCTACGAACTCGTCATACCTTTAAACAGCGTGTTGGCCGCTTGGCAGGGGAACGGGTACTGGTGTAGACTGCTGCCTGCTTTTTGAGACTGAGAAGCAGGGATTTCGGAAGCAGGAACCCTGATCCAGATCGAAAGGACGGTTTGCTTTTCGTTCGAGAGATTGGCCGTCGTCGCACTAAAGGTTATTTATGAGAGACAAGATTTTTTTCATTGGATTGAGAACTGCCCTGGCGTTCTTAGCTGTAACTTTTCTGGTGACGTGCGCTGGGGCTACTGAGGAGAAGGCAATTTACAGTTTCGACCCAAATGGTAAGGACGGCTACGAACCAGCCGCCAGTTTGATCTCGGATGTAGCAGGCAATCTTTATGGCACAACCTACTATGGCGGCGCTTACGGCGCTAGTAATGGTGGCTACGGGACAGTCTTCGAGTTGACGCCCAAAACAGGCGGGGGATGGACGGAAAAGGTGCTGCACAGCTTCAACGACAACGGGAAGGACGGCTACGCTCCCCTCGGCAGCCTGATTTTCGATACCGCCGGCAATCTCTACGGTACGACGGAATCTGGCGGAGTTTACGCCTCAGGTACGGTTTTCGAGTTGGAACCAAAAGCGGGGGGGAATGGACGGAAAAGGTGCTGCATAGCTTCAACGATAAGGACGGGTATGCTCCCTTCGCCGGGTTGACTTTGGACTCGTCCGGCAACCTCTACGGTACGACCTACTCGGGTGGGGCCCACGGATGGGGTACGGTGTTTGAATTGACTCCGAAAGCGGGCGGGGGTTGGACGGAGAAGGTCCTACATAGCTTCAATATCAATGGAAACGGCGAAATCTTTCCCGAAGCGGGGGTAGTCCTTGATGCTACCGGCAATCTCTTCGGTGCAGCGTCCGATGTTGTGTTCGAGTTGACCCCGAACGCGGGTGGGGGTTGGACAGAAAACGTCTTGCACACCTTCAAGAGCAAGTACGGGACCTTCCCCTACGCCACGCCGATTTTCGATGCTACCGGCAATCTCTATGGCACGACCTTCGGCGGAGGTGCTTATTCCGACGGTATGGTGTTTGAACTGACGCCCCAAGCGGGCGGGCATTGGACGGAAAAGGTGCTGCGTAGCTTCGACGGCAAGGACGGAAATGATTGCTTCGCAGGCGTGATCTTCGATGCTGCTGGTAATCTGTTCGGCGCGACCAAACAGGGTGGTGTTTACGATCAAGGAACGGTCTTCGAGTTGATACCCCAAGCGGGCGGCGGCTGGACCGAAAAGGTGCTGCATACCTTCAACGATAACGGAACGGACGGGGCCTATCCCGACGGTGGAGTGATTTTCGATACCGGGGGCAATCTTTATGGCACGGCCTCCAGTGGCGGCGCTCATAACGGGGGAGCCGTGTTCGAAATCACGCCTTGATGCTGGTTGCACCGCCGTACTGCCTGTATTCAGCGATATTGTTCCCGTCCGGGTTCGGTTCATATTGTCGGACTTGCCCCTCAAAAAGTCGCCCGTAGAGGGGGTCCGCCTCCCTCCGTACGTCCAGCCCGCATCGACACAAAACGCCGCCAATCGCACCGGGATTAGGACACGGATCGGCGGCATAATTCGCATCAGCGGCGCATAACAGCGACTAAGGAAAGACGGCTCGTCTGTTACGGCTGCGGCTGATGATCTTCGAAATACTGGAGCAAATTCCGGCAGTCATCCAGAAAACGTGGGAGCTGAGCGCCCTCGATAGTCTCTTTCGGCCTAAACATGACGATCCACTCCCCGATCCGCTCCGCGTGTATCCCAGAAGACTGCCAAAGGCCTGTCAGCTCCACTATCGGGGTACTTGACTTCATGGCTACCGTCGTTTGTTTGTATCCCATTTCCCCATGATTGGCGTGGAAATAGAACGCAATGGTTTCGACGCCTTTGAAAGTTCCCACGATCACATTTGTAGCCATGTCCCAAGGTTCCCGAAAAGATGCTTTCGAAAAATCGAGCGTCCCTGGAACCGACCTGCCTAGATACGTGAACCCCAGTTCCTCAGAGACCCGATGGTACTGGCGGGCTCTCAAGCGTCCCTGCAACAAAAACCACACGATCAACACCAAAACCAACGGGCCGATAACCCACAAGCTCGTTCCATGCCAAATCACAGTGCCACCTTCCTTTCTCCAAGCGAGGCTTGTTGTCCAGCCCTATAACCCTAATTGTGTTTGGCGGCTGCGCAACTGGCGTTAGTTCCTATCTTGCCGACAGTTGCTTTAAGCGACGCGCCAGTGGTAAGTCCAAACAGGTTAAACTGCTTGCCCATGTAGTGCACCCCTCAAAACTAGACGGCCGGGGCCGTGTTTAAAGTGAGGGTTGGAACGAAGGCCGCACGAGCATCGTGCGGGGTTCGTCCGTGGAGTCGGCGATGCGGACGGTCGTGATTGTACTCCTCGATCCAGCGCGCGATGTTCAACTTCGCCTGGGCGAAGTTCTGATACTCGTTGAGCCACACCTCCTCTTCTTTTAAGCTGCGATGAAACCGTTCGATGTAACTGTTGCCCTCAGGATGGTTGTAAGCTGTGCGCCGATGCGTGATGCCCAGCCCATTCAAAGTTTCGACATAGCGCGCCGACGTGAACTGGGTGCCGTTGTCGGTAGTCAAAGTCAAACCCGTTCCACGAGAACCGAAAGGCAAAACCTCCAGCACGGCGCGGTTGAGCGCGGCCAGAGCTTCTTCGCTGCGGCAGCGCAGACTCAAGTCCCAGCCGACGATCTCGCGCGTGCAACAGTCGATCACTGACACCAGATACGCCCAACCCACATTCGGCCCGGCCCAGACCTTGGTCATGTCCGACTGCCAAACCTGATTGGGAAGTGGCGCTTCCACCTTGCCCCAGTCCTTGCGGCGAGAGACTTGAAAGCGGCGCTGGCGCACCAGCAGTCCACGCTCTCGCATCACGCGCAGCGCCCGTTTGCCATTGACCACCAACCCGTGATGCCGCCCCAACCACCACACCACGCGACGATAACCATAAGCCGGCTTTTCGCCGCAAGCCAGAATGATCTGTTCATCGTGCGAACGATCCGCACGACCGGCGCGCGGTTGCCGTCGATAGTAAAGACTGGACCGGCTGATTTCCAGAGTCTCGGCCACTAACTTGGTTTCGTTGCCTTGGGCTACTAACTCCCGTGCCGACGAATGTGCTTGCCCGCAGCTCACTCGCCCAGCACGTTTTTTAAGATCTCGATCTGCAGATGCGATCGGCCCAAAGCCCGCTCCAGTTGCTTGATCCGCTTCTCCTGCTCCACATCGGGCCGCGCGGCTGCGCTTCTCCCCCCAAGCGCAGCCTTGGCTCCTTCTTCGACTTCATCTTTCCAACGGTAATAAAGCGTGGGAGCAATCTCGTACTTGCGGCACGTCTCGGCGACGTTGCCGCTCTTCAGTCCTTCCAACACAATTTGCCACTTCTCTTCCGGGCTTCTCTGAACTTTCGGCTTCCTTGGCATTCTCGCCTCCTGGCGGAGGCCCCAAGCCTAACTAACTTCTCTGTCCAGTTCTAGCGGGGTGCACTACAGGAATGTTCCCTATCGCTCTCCACTTTACCCCATTACAACTTTTGTCGTGTTCATGCGAGTCTCAGAGTCACGCCTGCAATGGAACAGGGCTAACGGTTCAAGTTTGGAGCTTTGCCGAACTGCTAGACGCGGCGTAAGATTGCCGTGCATTCAATGCGTTCTCTCAACTCAAAATATGGTTGGTGTCTGTTGCTGTTCGTCGCAGCCTATATGGTTGCAAGAGAACAGATCACGTTGCCTCATGGAACGGCAGTGATTACATTGTTCATTCGAGAAGGCATCGTCATGGCATCCGATGGGCTTCAAGTCTCCGAAGGTCTGACGGGTGATCCCAAGAACCCGTTCTGGCAGCATCGCGAAGAGGCCGAACCAAAGGTTGCTGTCTGCAATCAATCGTTCTTGTGTGGAATGGCTGGCACGAATCCGATCACACTCGGCAAGCCCATTAATATCGAATACCATTTTCAAGAATGGCTGCCTATTACTAACACTAAGGCGCGCTTTTCTGTACGGGATTATGCAAAGGCCATCCAATGTAAGGCTCGGGCTACCTTTCAGAACATGGATGCCATCCTCAAGCAAGATGAATTTTGGAAGTCCGAGATATCCACGTCGAACGATTTTCTGAAAATCGCCGTTGCCGGGTACGATGGAGATGCTCCTCAATATTGCGTCGTCCCAATCGAATTCGACCGTGACAAACGGCAGCTTTTCTATGCTGACATCCAATGTACGACTCCATTGTGGACTCGTCCTTCCTCCGTAATCCGTTACGTTCTGAGTGGACATGAACAACTAATGAACCAATCACTCACTCACGGAACACCTGAATTTGCGCGATTCACCCAATTGCTTCCTGATGCTAGGGCTGCCACTGGAAGTCTGTTCCCCCACACCCCACCAAGCCTCAAGGACATAATTGCTTGGGCCGCCGTCATTATCGCTATGCAGGGAGAGTTCTATCCACAGCAAATCGGCGGTACTACTCGGATCGGGGAACTGGTCAAGGGAGAACTCCCGATCGTTAGCCCACCTTTGACGTTGCGCCTTGGTCAGCATTGATCCAACAACTATCAAACAAACAATGGAAACGCTGTGGATAATCGGCAACACGCTATTAAAAGACACTCCTGAATGTACTACCCGGTCCCCATGGGCCGTCTTGGGGAGCTAAGCCGGGGAAATATCGTAAAAACTCGCCATCAACTCGCCATCAAAACTAGGTCGTTTTTGAGATATTTTAGGCCTACTAACTGCGGAAAAGCTAGATAGGGAAAGGGTTTTAGGTTGTTGACCTCAAAATTGACACGGTAGAGGTCAGGAGTTCGAGTCTCCTCGTGCCTACCATTTATCTTAATTGATTCTGCTACGAAGCGAGCGGCAGATCTTCCCGATTTTGAGCAAACTCGCCATCATTTGCCATCAAAACTGAAAGTTTTTCGACTGTGATCCGCTGCTGTTCGGGGATCGGCAGAGTGTAGATTTCGAGCGTGGTAGACATCTTCGAATGTCCCGGCTGCGCTTGCGCATCCCGTAACGATCCTCCCACCACCTGGAACAACGTGATGTGAGTTCTTCGCAAAGTGTGCCAATGCAGCCAAGGCATTCCAAGTTGCTTGCCTACGATCCCTTTATTACCAAGTACGTATAGATCATGCTCTTAGACCGAAGCATTGTCTTCTGTTTGCATGTTTAGAAAGCTTAACTTCAACTCTTAGCTTCGAGCTTGAACTGAATCTTCAAGCTGGAACCGACGAAGCTTCAGCTTGAGTCCGAAGGCACGGAGTGTCGCCAGCCGTTCCTCGCGACATTTTCAAAAACGCCGAAGAGACAAATGATCAGACCACCAAAGCGCCGACATCATTTCTCCGGAACCGCGCACACATTGGCGCACAACACGACCGTGCCCTGGATGTGCGCCTTTCTGGCGGCGGGCGGATACTCGGGCCAACTCGTGACCGTCGTTGGCATGCCTCTGTCTATGACGATCGAGATCAAGGCTAGGGTGAACAAGCGCCATAGTTCTTGCTCACCTGCCTTGCTTCCCAGACAAGCGTCCTGTCGGGGTCCTTCGGCTTTACTTTCTTGCCCTTCAACTTCATTCGATCACCCGCTTTGATACCGGTCGTGTCGCCGGAGAGCATGTAGGTCTGCTTGTCTTTTTCGTCGATGAGGGTCATCCCACTTTGTGCCGAGACAACGCAACCGGTGATCGCTCTCTTTTTCGAATAGTGAATGACTAGAACGGTCACGACTACCACGGCCGCGGCTGTCCCCACGATTCCCGCGACGATTGGCCCAGCGGAGGGGCCTATTTGTCCATTTATGAATTGCGCCTCGGCGGGCGTGGCGACGGCCACGCCGAAGGCGATAATCAGCACTCCACACCAGGCGTACTTTGAAGTCATGCTCACTCCTTATATGTGCGAGTGCATTAGTTGCCGACAACTACACCAGCCTCGAGAGCAGCGTGATCTGAAGGCCAGAGTCCGTCGGGCAGCCGACTTCGCGGATTGGCCCCAATCAACAACGCTTCCCACGGCGTCACTCTACCATGCGTTAGCACAAGATCTATTCGCTGATAAAGTTGCGAGACAGGATTGTTATCCGCTTCATCCTGACAGCATGTTAGCCCCGCGATGCCCGGAAACAGCGTAGACCAAACGTCGTTATAGCCAGCCGTGACAAAATCCGTATAGGTGGGATCTTGTGGCAGGGGGAAAGCCTGCGCGTTTGAATCCATCGCGACAATCAACGGCAAGGAAATGTTCGCCGGGCCTGCCCGCAATTCACCGCCTTGCAACTCCCGGATAGTGGCATCGAAGGACTCAAGATGAGTGTTGACGTAGAGGAAAGCATGCCCGAAGAACTGCGCATCGACCGATGCCCACGCCCTTGGGTACGGTAGTGAGCCGACCGGAGTTTGAAAAACGAGTTCATTCACGAATTGTCCGGATTGCGGGTTGCTCCATTGGAAGACCCAGGAGGGAAGATCTGTGCGTGCCAGGACAATGTTGTAGTCAGTCAACGCAACACAAAAGTAATTGGCGGGCGGAATCAGTCCGGGAACAGGCGGAAATGAATTTTGGGTGACTTGCACCGCAACTTCGTAGTGCCCGCCCTGTTCGGCCAAGGCACTGAGAAGCTCCTGCACCATGTCGTATTCCAGCGTCATGGTGCCACATGTGCCCGCACTCGGGTTGAAGGTCCCCGTGTACCACTGGTCTACTTCCTGCAGGCTTAGTAGCTCCGGTCCGACGGCGAGGATTTGTCGTGCAACCGCCTGCATCCGTTCTGGAGGATTGGTACCTTGGACTTGAGTAAGTATCTGGCCGACATCGAGCAGGAATTGTGGGAAATTTGGGGCGTTCACCGCCTGCAGGAAATCGGTTCCTTCGTTGACGTTGTACGTCATCACAGTGCCTATGCCGGGGAACCGTTGGGCCGTGGCAGGAACCGCCGCGGCCGACCACATCGCTGCGACGGAAACGATCACAAGCGTCGCCCGTGTAATGTTGCGTTTCATCGTAGTTCTCCTTAGTTTGTAGTTTTGAAGCCAAATCGAGTTCGCCCCACACCACACAGCACGTGGAACGCACCAGACTCTAAACCTCCGCCCGCCGAAAGACGGCGGGCGGGTGGCCGAGAGCTAGCGTTTGGAAAAGCGCCTTTTTCCGATGCTGCCAGTGGCGAGTATCCCTTGGTCTCCACCTGCGCTGATCACGACGGTGTCGATTTCGTCGCCGTTCGCCGCAACGACAAAGTTTGTCACCACGGTTGGCCGGCCATCAGTAAAGTTGATGGTGAAGGTTCCGGTACAATCGGCGCTCACCGCGTAGGTGCCAGTGGCTCGCGTGTGGGTCCAATCGGCGACGACGTCGCCGTCAATGGTGACGGTGTCAATCTGACTGAGGTTGCCTTTGCCATCAAATTGGGTCATGGCCACGCCTACCATGGGGCCAGTGGGTCCCGTTCCTCCCAATTTCGTTCCCTGAACGGTGAATGCATAGTTGCCGGCGATGAGTTTGTCATTGCAGCCATTGGAATTGCTCTGTGCGTATCCTGACCCCAAAGCCGCGAGCGTCAACATGACTAGCGCGGCTGCACGCGTTACCATCTGTTTCTTCATAACCCTCCTCCTTCTTCGATTGGATTTTCGCTATTCTTCCTCAGCCCGTTCACTTGCTTGCGAAGGAACTGTGGAAGCGTAGGTTTCTTAGTGCATAAGGCGGCCATGGTTAATTGACGACCAACTTCATTCCCACTTGGCAGTTGCGCTTAGTTCCAAGCCACCGTAGAATGTGCTGCGAATGGCTTATCAAGCCGCATCCATGCCCGCTCGATGTGAACCGTAATTCAGCTGCGGTTTAGAAGTCCTTCCGAAATCGCGAAGAAATCTTGAAGAATTCCTTCCCTGGGCTATGAACGAGAAAACAAGACACTTCTACTGCTTCGGTCCGTTTCGTCTCGACCCGGGGGAGTGCTTGTTGATTCTCGACGGCAAGTCCGTGTCGCTCGCGCCTAAAGCCTTTGAAGTCCTGCTGGTACTGGTAGAAAACGCCGGGCGCTTGGTCGACAAGGATGACCTCATGAAACGGCTCTGGCCCGGTACTTTCGTGGAGGAGGCGAATGTTGCCAAGCACGTTTCCCTATTGAGAAGGATATTGAGTGAGGCGACAAACGGGAGGGAGTACATCGAAACCGTCCCCAAACGCGGCTACCGATTTGTGGCGGAAGTCAGGGAGGTAGAAGAGCCAGAGGCTGGCTCGCAACCTCAAGCGATTCCCGGAGCAAGCCTGACCGGCAAGAAAGTTTCCCACTATCGCGTGCTGGAAGTGCTGGGCGGCGGTGGTATGGGCGTGGTGTACAAGGCGGAAGACCTGAAGCTGGGCCGTTTCGTAGCATTAAAGTTCCTGCCGGAGGAGATCGGCAGCGACGCGAAAGTTCTGGAGCGCTTCGAGCGCGAAGCGCGAGCCGCTTCCGCGCTTGACCATCCCAACATCTGCGCCATTCACGAATTCGGCGAGTACGATGGCCGGCCTTTCATCGCGATGTCGTTATTGCAGGGACAAAACCTGCGCGAGCGTATTGCCGCGAAAGCAGCCCCGTTTACGACCGACGAATTGTTGAACCTGGCGATCCAGATCGGAGAAGGCCTGGCCGCAGCGCACGAAAAAGGAATTATCCATCGTGACATCAAGCCGGCGAATATCTTCATCACGCAGAGGGGCGAAGCTAAGATTTTGGACTTCGGTTTGGCGAAGATGACCTATGGAGGTGATCGCGAAGGCCTCCAATGCCACGAAGGCCAATCCCAGGACGCCACGACCGCAATGGCCCTTGATATTCGGCTCTCGCTGACCGGTGTGACTATGGGCACGGTGCCTTACATGTCGCCGGAGCAGGTTCGCGGGGAGAAGCTGGACGTACGTACAGACCTGTTTTCTTTTGGCGTGGTGCTCTACGAGATGGCAACAGGGCAGCAGGCATTTAGCGGGGATACGGCAGCGGCACTGCACGAGGCGATTCTGAATCGCAGTGCCGTCTCGGCACGAGAGTTGAATCCGGAACTTCCGCCCAAGGTGGAAGAAATCATCAACAAGGCGCTGGAGAAAGATCGCAATCTGCGCTATCAGAACGCATCCGACATGCGAACGGATTTGCAGCGGCTGAAGCGGGACTCCGAGAGCGGACGCAATTCTGCGGCAACCTCGGGCCCAGTCCTCGCGGCAGAAACCCTTCCCGCTCCGTTCAAGAAGGTCTGGGAAATCGCGGTTCCTTTGGTGCTCGTTGCCTTGCTCGTCGGGAGCGGTTTCTACTATCGGTGGCATCAGCGCAAGCGCCTGACCGACAAAGACACTGTTCTTCTCACCGATTTTGCCAACAGCACAGGCGATGCGATATTCGACGACACGCTGAAAACTGCGCTCACCGTTTCCTTGCGGCAATCGCCTTTCTTGAATGTCCTCTCCGACGGTAAAGTGGCGGAGACTTTGCGATTGATGACCCTTCCGCCAAGTACGAAACTCGCGCCCGACGTGGCCCGAGAGCTTTGTCAGCGAGCAGGCAGCAAAGCCTACATTGCTGGTGCGATTGGAAGTTTGGGTAGCAAATATGTGCTGGAATTAAAGGCAGTGAACTGTCAGAGCGGAGACACACTGGCCGAGAACCAAGTGACGGCTGCGTCCAAGGAAAAGGTGCTGGACACGCTCGGCGAAGCGGCATCAAAGCTGCGCGGCGAATTGGGCGAATCGCTGGCTACCGTCAAGAGGTTTGATGTTCCGCTCTACGAGGCCACCACGTCCTCACTCGAAGCTCTGAAAGCGTACAGCCTTGGCAGAAAGGCGGTTAACGAGAAAGGCTCCGCCGCCGGCCTGCCTTACCATCAACGTGCCATCGAGCTTGATCCGAATTTCGCTATAGGCTACCTCGCAGTAGGCGGAGACTACTCCAGTATCGGCGAACTAGGGCGAGCTAGTGAGTACTACACCAAGGCATTCCAGTTGCGGGAGCGTGCAAGCGAGAGGGAAAAGCTGGGGATCGCCGGCAGCTACTATCGGATTGTAACCGGGGAGTTGGAGAAAGCTGCCCAGACGTATCAGGAGGAGATTGAGAGCTACCCACAAAATTTCCGAGCGTACAACAACTCGGGCGTAGCGTTGGCTTCTCTGGGGGAGTATGAGAAAGCTACGGAGGTGGAGAGGCAAGGCTTGCGCCTCGCACCGGAACAAGGAGTGTTTTACGCGAACCTCGCCAACTGCTTCATTTCCTTGCAACGCCTCGATGAAACCAGGCAGATGATCCAGGAGGCGCAGGCGCGAAAACTGGATAATATAACCCTCCACAACGCTCTCTACGCTCTTGCCTTTCTCGGAGCGGACTCTGCAGCGATGGCGGAACAGCAGCAGTGGTATGCGAGCAAGCCCGCTTACGAAAGCGTGGGCCTCGCGTTGGCATCCGACACCGAGGCGTATGGCGGTCACGTGAGCAAGGCACGCGAACTGACCAAGCGGGCGGTAGAATCTGCTGTCCGGACTGACAGCAAAGAAACCGGGGCACTTTGGCAAGCGAACGCTGCTTTGCAACAAGCGGCTTATGGCAACACCACAGAAGCCCGCCAGTCAGCCGCCGAAGCTTTGAAGCTTGCTCCTACGAGTCAGGGCGGCCAGGTCGAAGCCGTGCTTGCGTTTGCCATGGCGGGCGATACGACACGAGCCGAATCCATGGCCCAGGACCTAGGGAAACGATTCCCGCTGAACACTCAGATGCAATCGCTCTGGCTGCCTGCGATTCAGGCACAATTGGCTCTTAATAGAAAGAACCCGGCTTCCGCGCTGGGGATCCCACAAGCTGGTTCACCCCTCGAATTTGGGTTGGTTGACTTCGCCCTCCCCATTTCCTGCCTCTATCCGATCTATGTACGGGGAGAGGCATACTTGGCAGCCGGACAGGGCAACGCTGCCGCCGCCGAGTTCCAGAAGATTCTCGACCACAGCGGGATCGTCTGGAACTGCTGGACGGGAGCCTTGGCGCATCTGGGCGTGGCTCGTGCGAATGCTTTGCGGGCGAGAACTTCAGAGGGAGCCGATGCCGATGCGGCCCGCGTCCGTGCGCTCGCCGCCTACAAAGACTTCCTCACGCTCTGGAAAGACGCCGACCCCGACATTCCCATCCTGAAGGAAGCCAAAGCGGAATACGCGAAGCTGCAATGAGTTTTTGGGGAACGATCGTTCTTTCTGAGGTCGCTGGCCTACGGCGCAATTACATCAAGAATCCTAAAAGTCTGACGATAACCTCTTCCCTCGACTCAGAGGTCCTAAAAACTGAGAAAAACTCGCCATCAAGTCGCCATCAAAACTGGGCAATTTATAGGTTGTTTTTGGCGCTTTCGGATGCGGAAGAGCTAGATAGGGAAAGGGTTTTGGGTTGTTGACCTCAAAATTGCACGGTAGAGGTCAGGAGTTCGAGTCTCCTCGTGCCTACCATTTATCTTCGCCGACTTGTCGCTGACCAGTGCAGGCCGATCCTAATTTCCCCACAAGAGGTCAACCCGAAGGGGTTCTCCTATTTATTGCGAATGGTGAGAGAGCTTCCGTCGCCCCCTAGATGTCCGGAAGCTCTCTCTACATGTACGTCGAATGACGCGCAGGCGAGTGTCAGCGAGTTACAAAGCTAATACTGGCGCATCTCAGCCGCCACGTCGTCGCCGAACTTCTTTTGGATATACTCTTGGGTCTCGGGATCGAAGTCGGTCATGTCAAACATCCGGCGAACTTCGACCATTTCGTTATCCTTGCCGGGGATGCGCGAGGCCCATTCGAGCGCCTCTTCGCGCGACTTCACCTGGATGATCCAGTAGCCGCCGACCACTTCCTTCGCTTCGGCAAACGGACCGTCGGTCACTTTCGATTTTCCGTTTTTGAAGGTGACGCGCGCGCTCATCGTCGCGGGCGGGGTCAGCCCGTCGAGCGCGAGCAGCACGCCGGCTTTCCCTAGTTGCTCGTTGTACTTGCCCATTGCCTCCATACTTTTGAGGTCGGGCACCCAACCGGGTTTTGCATTTTCGTAGTCTTTCGGAAACATGATCATCATGAAACGCATGGTGTTCTCCTTGTGTAATGAGTATCGAGTGTTGTGCGGTCGCGTATAAGGACCGCTACTTTTATATAGGAGCTTCGACGCCGCGTAACCGGGAATGTTGCGAGTGACGGGTGCGTGGTGCGGCTCCACTTACACGTCGAACGGGCCGGACGGGATTCGACAAACAGCTTAATGTTTTTTCGTGTGGCCGAGGATGATGGAAATAGGGTATTTAGCTCTAGGACGGAGTCCCGTCGGCGGTTGCGGACTGCCAGTCATCGGCCTTCGGGGAACTCCCTCGGCTTTGACAGAAATCCTGGTGACAGGTCGAGAACACCGGAGGATAATGATGTGCCCGCTTGAAGGAGTCTTTATGAAACCCCCTTCCCGATCCGCCAGGACAGCCGTCAAACTGACTGATTCCACCAACCGACATCTCAACATGTATGCGCTTACGGCAACTGCCGCCGGCGTGGGCCTAATGGCACTGGCTCAGCCCGCCCAAGCCAAGATTGTTTACACCCCGGCTCACGTGAATTTCTCGCAACACCCAGGAGTGACCCTCGATCTCAACCACGATGGAATAGGCGATTTCATCTTGGCCTTAGGTAGCCGGGTTGAATCTGAGGGGTTTGCATCTCAATACGCGGTTGCTTATGCTCCCCGTTCCAATAATACGGACGAGATCGTTGCCACCTCCGCGAGGAGTGGCGCACAGGCAGTTGCGCTCCGTGCAGGAGAACGAATCGGACCCCGCCGGGTCTTCGGTCGCGTAGACATTCTGGTGGCCCACGGCACCCACTTCGGCAAGGACTCCAGTTCCGCGTTCTGGTTGAAAGGGGAATGGGGGAACGGAGGCAAGGGCCTCAAGGACCGCTATCTTGGCCTGAAATTCATGATCAGCGGGAATGTTCACTTCGGATGGGCGCGGGTTACGGTCACGACGAACGGCAAGGCCTTCACTGCCACTCTCACCGGCTACGCCTACGAGACCATGCCCAATAAATCCATCATCGCCGGAAAAACGAAGGGACCGGATGATGGAACTATCGGGGAGCAAGCAAGTCCTGCATCTTTCGCCGCGCCTACGGCGACATCAGCCACGCTCGGCTTACTCGCGCTGGGGTCACCCGGCCTGTCCGTCTGGCGGCGGAAAGAGGCTGTAGGCGTTACACAGTAGCTACTGCGGTGCCGATTTCTGGCGAGGAGTAGTGGTTCTCCGAGCTTAGCAAGCCTCTTTACGTAGCAAGGGAACGTTTTCCTTCATTGCTGACTTGCGTTCTCATTCGATGAGGCAGGCGATGGCTTGCAGATTGCGCCCTCATTATTCATCGCGTTCGCATAGACCGGCGCATTTCGGGCCAACCAAAGACCAACCTCCGTCGTGGTGTTGCGGACGGTTTCGGGCACGACGGCGGGGACATCGTGCGGGTATGGGTCTTCGTAATTGTCAACCGCCCATTGGGAGGGAATTGCTCGCTCCTTGGTCAGGCGTCGGACAAAAGTCCGGGTGTCACGACTGAAAGTATTGTTCGTGAATTGATGGAACATGTCCGGCTTGCCGTCGGAGTTGTCAGGCCAAGGGTAGGGAGAAAGCAACATCGTGGTGCGCAGGCCGTGTGCATTGCCCCATTGGATTGCCTGAATAATAAACTTCTGGTAGCCCGGGCCGCTTCCTCCGGTCAGGAAGAAGTTGGGCGGAACATCGAATGCGATTGCCTTGCCGTATAGCGCCTCATAGCGCTCCAGTGCGTAATAGGGGTTATTGGCAAAGACGTGATTTCCTTGTTTGGGTTCCTTCGGATCGTTGGGACCCACGACGGGAGCTACGGATTCGATCCCAACAGTTCTGGCCGCATCCACATAGTCTTTCCACCGGTTCTCGTACTTTTGTAATTCTTTTCGTGGGACACCGTCATGCGGCGTGTTCACATTGGCTTCTGCGGGATGCAGACCGTGGCCTATGTACACATCTTTGTAAAAGCCGTATTTCGGAGGAAGCGTGAAGTAATTTGCGCCCACCTGCCCAAGTTCCGCTTGTCCTGATCCGGTTCCAGCGAATGTGCGCTCGATGGCTCTAAGGATACTCGGTGGGTGCTCCGCTGCAGCGATGGCATTGGCATGCTCGTAGAGTCCCACATGGCCGGTTTGGAGAAGTTCTGTGAACTGACCGCCGTCCTGGAGCCCGTCAAAACCGCCCGTCCCGCCGACGAAAATGTATACGCCTAGACTCGCGCAGCTTCTGGTTCCGTTGGTGTCACCTGGATTGAGCTGCGCAGCACATAAGGCCGGTACTGCCGTAGTAGCGATGAGCAACACCAGAAACCAATAGCGATGAAGTGCATTGTGGCTGCGCATGCTATTTCCTCCGCGTGAATTTAGCATGAGTGAAAATCTTGATTTATGCTCATTATGCTAATCGTCTGCGATCAAGAGATCTAGCGGGCGATGACAATCTCAAAACCAAATGACCCCACACCGTAGCTTTCATCGAAACCCCACACCGGATCGCGTTAAAGACTAAGAATTCACTGGCAGCTCACCGTGAACCGGCCCACATAATTGCTGGGCCAGCCACCGCTTCCCCCGTACGTGTAGAAGAGGTAGAACTCTTTGCCTAAGATGCGCGGATCGTCTCCCATGCCCACTGGCATCACGTATGTGTTGGGCTGGCCGCTGAACTGGTGGATGAGCACAGGGGTAGTCCATTGCAGGCCGTCAGGCGATTCTGCATAGGCAAAGAGCGCGCCTTCGCCAATGATCATAGAGTAGCGTTTCAGATCGGCGTTGTAAGCGACCTGTACTTCACCGCTGTAGGGCGCGTTAGGATTCAAGTCGGTCGAATAACCGCCGATGCCCGGCTCAAGCCGCCAGTCGCCGGCATAATATTTCTGAAAGAGCGCCGCGTGCGGTTTCGAGCCGAAGGCAGCCGATAGAACTTCCGCGATCGGCGCGCGGGCGACAGAAACCAGCGTGACTGTGTTTTCCCAATGCGTAGTTCCATTGGCCAGCCAATCCCGGAAATAAATGTAGAAGTATTTGCCATCGGGCGAGGTCACCAGCGGCGGATCGCCGATGTCGTATCCGTCCAGGTCTTGACGGTAGGCCTGATTCACGCGAATGATCTCGCCCAGGTCGGTCCAACTCATACCATTGTCGGTCGATGTGGCTAAGGCCAGAACGGCATAGAAACTTTGCGTAGTTACCGTGTTGATTTCAGCGTGGTAAACCATCAGAAGATTGCCCGCACCCGGCATCCCGTCGGGAACTTTGTAGACCGGTCCACCTCCCATGTAGTCATAGCTCGAATAATAAGGATTCACTGCCGGATCGGGGTTGGGAAGGATGGTCACGTCAATCGGAGGGCCGGAGCCGAGGGGATTATCCAACGTGCCAATCGTGCGCGTGGCCGATCCGTACTTATTGTTGCCATACCAATGTCCCTGCCAGAGCTGGCGGGAGTGCAGTCCGCCATCGCTGGCGAAAAACTCGTAGCCGTTATCGGTCTTGATCACGCCGATGGGCGTGTCAGGCCAGGCAAAACCATCGGTCTGGTCGGTGAGAGGAGGCTCTGCCTTCTGCCCAGCTTCGTAGCGTTGCTTAGCGGAAGCGACCGTCTTGCTGGCGATCACTTTGGGGTTACACAACAGGGTAAGACTAGGCGCCGCGCTTTGGGCAGCGATCTGTTTCGGACAAAGCAGCAGGACATTGCACAAAATGAGGAACAGAGCAGCAAGGTGCAGCTTTCTCAACATGCTGGTTTACCTCCGATAGAAAAAAACACACAGTTCGCACCAAAGTCGCGAAGACAAAGGGATTTCTTAGCAGTCCATGAAACGGCACATTGCCTGTCAGGCTGCCGCTCGGCGTGGTCACAGTGCGGTAGCATGACCCCCTTGCAGGTTCCGGTGTGACGGTCTCTTTGCGCAGCTTGACTATCCGCCCGAACTGCGAGAAGCTGTCACCATTTTGGGGACCTGTCACGGGTGGGCTTGGAGCGCTTGGAGGCAGACGTGGGGTCGTCAATTCCTTCTCTTATTGTCGCAGCCGAACAAGGGGACATCCAGGCCCGGGAAGCATTGTTTGTTGCCCTGTACGCCGAGTTGCATCGGCTAGCCAAGCGTCAACTCGCCCGCCATGGCTCAGACGTAAGTATCAGTGCGACAACCCTGCTGCATGAGGCCTATCTGGACATGGCTGCGCGCGATGGCCCGTCGTTTCCCGATCAGGCACGATTCATGGGATATGCGGCTCGAGTCATGCGGGGACTGATCATCGATCATGCCCGGGAACAGCACGCTCAAAAGCGCGGCGGCCGGTTTGAGATTACTGCGCTCGACACCGATGCGATGGAGAATGCGGTGAACCACCAAGAACTTGTCCGAATCGGCGAAACATTGGACGAGCTTGGCAAAGTGGAGCCTGCCCTCGCCGCGATCGTCGACTTGAAGTTCTGTTGCGGTTTTTCCTTCGTGGAAATCGCTGCCATGCAGGATGTTTCCGAACGAACAGTGCAGCGCAACTGGGAAAAGGCTCGTATTTATCTTCATCAGAAAATTCGCGCGGATTTGGAGGTCTGAGGACTCGCCATGCGCACGCTTAGTCCCGAACGCTGGCAGATTGTAAGTCCATATCTGGACCAAGCGCTCGCCATGACCGACGAAGCGCAAGCCGCATGGCTCTTGTCGCTTAGAGAGCAGGATCCTGAATTAGCCGCAGAGTTGGCAGCATTGCTGGGCGAACACCGCTCGCTGGTGCAAGAAGGCTTTCTGGAGAAAGGTTCTCCCGGGTGGTCGAATGCGCCAGGCCTTGCGGGTCAGAGCATTGGACCCTACACGCTGATCTCGCAGATCGGCCAAGGTGGAATGGGAAGCGTCTGGCTCGGCCAACGCAGCGACGGCAGGTTCGAGCGCCGTGTGGCTGTGAAGTTTGTCAACTTGGCGCTGGCGGGGAAAGGTGGAGAAGAACGCTTCAAACGAGAGGGCAGCATTCTCGGGCGATTGGCGCATGTACACATCGCGGAGCTGGTGGATGCGGGTGTTTCTTCATCTGGACAAGCATATCTGGTCTTGGAATATGTCCAAGGCGACCCCATCGATCAGTATTGTGACCAGCACAAGCTCGACCTCGATGCACGCGTTCGCCTGTTTCTGGATGTGTTGGCGGCAGTGGCGCACGCCCATGCGAATCTGATTGTCCATCGCGATATCAAGCCTTCGAACGTGTTGGTCACCACCGGCGGTGACGTCAAGCTGTTGGACTTCGGAATTGCCAAGCTTCTGGAGGGCGAAGGCCAGACGGGTGCCGCAACCCTGCTCACGCGCGAATCCGGCTCGGCTCTCACTCCTCAGTACGCTGCGCCAGAGCAACTCACCGGCCAGCCAGTCACGACTGCTACGGACGTCTATGCCTTGGGCGTTTTGCTCTACGTGTTGTTGTCTGGCCAACATCCCACAGGCTCTGATTCGCACTCACCCGCGGAACTGGTAAAGGCTGTGCTCGAGACTGAGCCGCCGCGCGCCTCGGACGCCATTACCGCGAACGACAGCAAGCTGATCGTTGAACGACGGGGCACCACTTCAGATAAACTGCGCCGCGGACTTCGTGGCGATCTGGACACGATTGTTGGCAAAGCTCTGAAGAAGAATCCGCAGGAGCGATACGCTTCAGTGATTGGGCTGGCCGACGATCTTCAGCGTTATCTGAAGCACGTGCCGATTAGCGCCCGACCCGATACGCTTGCCTATCGAACCGCCAAATTTCTGCGCCGCAACCGCACCGTAGTGGCTCTAACAGCGACCGCTCTTGCACTTGTGATTGGCAGCCTCTCGGCGGGACTCTACGTTGCAAATCGCGAACGAAAGGCTGCCGAACGACGATTTGACCAGGTGCGCCAATTAGCCAATAAATTCATCGCACTCGACAATGACATTCGAGGTCTGCCCGGTTCGACGAAGGTCAGAATGCAGATTGTTTCCGACTCGCTGCAATATCTGACTTCGCTCGGCGGCGATGTTCATGGCGACAAGGACCTCGCGCTCGAGACTGCCTACGCTTACGTGCGGGTTGCGCATGCTCAAGGCGATCCGACCTCGCCGAACCTCGGCCAGTTCCCCGAGGCGGAAGCGAGTCTTAACAAAGCGGAGACCTTCGTCGACTCCGTGCTCAGAGTCGATCCCAGCAACAGAAGAGGATTGTTTATCGCGGCGACAATCGCCCACGATCGCATGGTCCTGGCCGACGAGCAGGATCGCAGGGACGAGTTGATAGCTTGGGCCGATAAAGCCTCGGAACGAGTCGAGCGCTTCATGAGCCTCGGCAATGTCGACGCAGAAGATGTCTACAGCATGGCGTATTTTGAGCAGAACATTGCCTACGCCTATGACAATGTAAGGCATTTTCAGCAGGCTCTAAAGGCCAGTCAACGGGCCCTGGAAATTTCGCAGCCGGTTGCGTCAGCCCATCGAGTTTATGGCAGCATTCTGGGCGCGTTGACCATCGCGCGCTGGCAGTCAGGAGATCTGGACGGAGCGTTGCAGACGGCTCAAGAGGCGATTCAACTGGATGAAAAGCAAGCCGCTGGCGGGCACGCATCCCTGCGTATCAATCTGGCCAACACTTTGTACACCGAAGCAATGATTCTGGGAAAGCAGGATGCGGAACCGAGTCTCGGCCGAAGCCGAGAAGCGCTTGCCGTCTTGCAACGAGGGCTAGACATCGGTGAAGTACTGGCGAAAATAGACCTTATCGATTATCTCAGCCGCCATTCGGTTGCAACCACCGGGCTGGAAATCGGTAACATTCTCCGCCACAACGAACCGCAGAAAGCTGTGGTGGTCTATGACCACGCTCTCGCCCGCATACGAGAGGCGAAAACCAATGTCAGCACGGAGCTCACTGCAGCGGACTTGCTGGCTGGCTCTTCTTATCCCCTACGCTGGCTCGGTCAGGACGAGGAAGCCAAACGGCGCATAGAGGATGCATTTCAGCTTCTGCGTGATGCTCACCAGTACCCCGCCGATACCGTCGAACCGATGAGTAGAGCCGATCACGTTATAAGGGCAGAGGCCGACGACTATGCCGAAACCGGCCAAACCGCCAAAGCCACCCAAGCCTACCGGCAACTGCTCGACAAACTGATGGCGTGGAAACCCGATCCGTTGAATGACCTGCGCGATGCCACCTGTCTTTCCCGTACTTGGACGGCGCTTGCCAATCTTCTCCGCCGAAGCGGGCGGAAAGATGAGGCCCTGCAACTCGAGGCACAGCGAACAGATCTTTGGAACCATTGGAATGGCAAGCTTCCCAATGCCCAATTTCTTCTTCGTCAATCGTTAAACCAGATTACCCCTGGTGCGCCTTTGCGGCCCTCCGAAACGCCGGGGAAAACAGTCCCTGATCCAGCCGCTCTTCGATAACGTTGCCGCCGTCGGGCCTCGCCTCCACGAAATTTTTCCCTCTTTCCTGTCGTCTTTTCCCCGCCGTTTGCGATTGCTTGATTAGAGGCCAAGAAGTCGACGTTCTTCCGGTTCCATAAGGTCTCTAAATTCGCTCGCGGAGGGTCTCCATGCGCCATGCTCTGAAATCGCTTCGTGCCTGCATCGTGATCGTTTTGTTTTGTTCTCTTGTAGGCGCTCAGTCCACGAACTCGACACAATCTCCAGTCGTGCCGCCACTCGTAAAGTTCAGCGGCGTACTGACTGATGTAAACAGCAAAGCCTTGACTGGTACAGTCGGTGTAACGTTCTCACTCTACACAGAAGAACAAGGTGGTGCCGCACTCTGGGTTGAAACTCAGAACGTAACCCCCGATAAAGCTGGTCACTATTCCGTGATGCTCGGTTCTACCACCACGGAAGGAATTCCTGCCAGCCTGTTTGCATCCGGCGAAGCTCGCTGGTTAGAGGTGCAAGCCCAAGGACAGGTGGAACAGCCGCGCACGCTGTTGCTGAGCGTGCCCTACGCCCTCAAGGCGCTGGATGCGGAGACCGTTGGCGGCCTGCCACCGTCGGCCTTCCTGAAGGCGCCGGCCGCTGGATCATCCCCAACCGCAAGCAGCTCGAGTCAGCTCCCTGCTGCAGCTATCACCGGCAGCGGCACGGCTAACCATATAACCAAATGGCTAAGCGCGACCAAGCTGGGCAACTCGAACATCTTCGACGGCGCGGCTGGCAAGGTAGGCATCGCGACGACGTCCCCCGGCGCCACCCTCGACGTCAATGGCACGGCCGTGATTCGAAGCAACGCGACGGTCAACGGCAGTCTCGGCGCTGGACCGATCACGGCTACTTCCTCCAGTTCTGGGGGTACCGGGGTATTCGCTAACGCTGGCTCCAGTGGCAACAGTAACGGAGTAATAGCCGAGGGCGCGACCGGCGTAGCGGCCTACACGACAGTCGCTGGCAGCATCGCACTGTATGGCGATGCGGGAAGCAGCACTGGCAGCAATGGCGTGGTCGCCTATGGTGCGACCGGCATGGCGGGCTACGCGACCGTTGATGGCAGCAACGGAGTGTACGGGAATGCGGGAAGCAGCTCTGGCAGTGCCGGCGTCAACGGAACTGGCGGCACCTACGGAGTGTTTGGATATTCCGGCTCCGGCTATGGAATTTATGGGACGACACCGTCGGCCGGAGTTGACGGAGTGCATGGAATATCGGCTAGTGAAAACTCGGGCGTGGCGGGAATTAACGATAACAGCTCAGCCGGTTTCGGCGTGTATGGACAGGCTGCGAGTCCCAGCGGCGTGGGCGGAGGATTTTACAACACCTCCACTGGCGACGCTGTGTTTGCCTACGAGCAAAATGGCGGCTATGCGGCGTTTTTCGATGGCAATGTCGACGTCGATGGCAACCTTTCCAAAGCTGGTGGGTCGTTCAAAATCGATCACCCTCTCGATCCGGCAAACAAGTACCTCTATCACTCCTTTGTCGAATCGCCGGACATGATGAACATCTATAACGGCAATGCGACTACCGACGCGTCAGGCAGCGCGGTGGTTACCCTGCCCGAATGGTTCGAGACTTTGAACCGTGATTTCCGCTACCAACTCACGGTCATGGGCCAGTTCGCGCAGGCTATCGTGGCCAGCAAAGTCGCGAACCACCAGTTCACCATCAAGACGGATAAGCCCAACGTGGAAGTCTCGTGGCAAGTGACCGGCATTCGCCAGGATGCGTGGGCTAACGCTCACCGCATTCCGGTGGAGGTATCGAAAGCTCCGGCCGATCGCGGACTGTACTTGCATCCCGAACTCTTCGGCGTGCCTCCGGAGAAGTCGATCGCGCTGGCGCACCACCCGATGATGCTGAAAATGATTAAGCAGCAAGCGGCCACACCGCAAGCGCCTAAACCGCCCGCGGCTAGACAGCAAGCGCCTAAACAACAGCAAGCGGCCAAATAACAACCGCAATTCAGCGACGACAGGCCCCACCCTTCGGAAAACCTTCCGAGGGTGGGGAATTTCAGCATGGTCCCTTCCCGCGCCTGTGACCGATGAATTTCTTGGCAACACTGCGGTTGTCAGAAATCGAAGAAAGACTGCACATCCTGATTGCGCCAGTGCCGGGGGAAAGCAGAATTTCGCCTCTCACCCTAGCGGCGCACGCCCTACGCTTTCTCGAGATTTGTCTCATTTGTCCCTTGCCGGGGTTGGTTAATTACTGCCGCGCCTGCCTTGCTCACGACTTCGTCCTGGGAATCTGTGCCTCCCGAACAACCGATTGCGCCGATGATATCGCCCTGATCGATCAGTGGAATACCGCCTCGAGACGCAATAATTCCATCGAACGCGAGCAGATAGTTGAGATGCATGAGATTGATGCCGTCCTCGAAGATCTTCGTTGGCCGCCGGAAGGTCACGGCTGCTCGCGCCTTGTGTTGCGCAATCGGAATGGATGCGAGCATCGCGCCGTCCATTCGCTGGAAGGCAACTAAGTTACCACCGGAATCGGCTACGGCTACGTTCATCTTCCAATTTCGCTTCTTGGCCTCTTCCACCGCGGCGTGAATTACCGCCTGGGCTCGGTATAGCGATATTGGACGCCCATAAGGCACATCGAATGGCATTTCGTCTGGGATGACATCAAGCGGATTCGACTTGGCCGGTGCTTCGATGGCGATTTCTGCTGTGTTGCTTGACATAAAGTTTCCTCCGAAAGGCTACTAAGCTATCTTCAAAGACGTTTCCGAGATGCAAGTTCTAATTGAACCTGTGGCGTGAGCCCATCAAAGCAGAAGGGCGGGCAGTGAACAATTGGACGATGGTATCGGTTGTATCTTTGTGCGGGCGGTCCGCGAAACACTTTGCAAGAAGCAGACCCGACGCCACGGCGGTAACGCCGACAAGCGGCCAAAGGAGATCATTTGCGCCGAGGATAAATTAGGATCCGGGCCAGAAATATCCACGGTCTAAAGCAAGCGTTTCATCCACTCGCGACCTATAGCGGGCAGCTAGTGCAGGAGCGATTCCCAGTTGGCTGGGACCCTTCCGGCTGGCCCAGGAGCGGGCTGATTTTTTGGATGCGAATGCGGCGGAAGCAACTCCACACCTTTGATCGTTATCATGCCCTGCTTCTCGTAATCGTAGAACCAATCCTCACCCGGCTCAAAGCTGGCGATGATCGGATTCCCTGTCGCTGCCGCATGCTTGGATGCATGCTGGCTCGGAGAGCTGTCACAGCATCCGATATGCCCACACTCGGCACACCGACGGAGATGAAACCACCAACCTTTCGGCGAGGCCAGGCATTCCACACATCCGTCGCCACTTGGTTTCGAAGCGGGGTTAATTCTGCGGTGCTCTTTCTTCATTTCGATTTTTCCTTTAGACGTGCATGTCCAGCAACGAGTTCAAGCCACCAGCAAGATCTTTCCGACACTACCCTTTTCTGCCATTGCTTGAGCCTCCGCCGCTTCACTGAGTGGGAGTTTCTGGCTAATCGGGATTACTAGCTTGCCATCTCGCACGGCTTCGGCCATGAACTCGAGCGTTTTCCTATCGAATTTCGAGAATACGTGGACCACTTTTACCGATGGGTAATATGCGGCACTCTGCGGCGGCCCAACAACCGTCGCGAACACTCCTCCCGGCTTCACCTTGGCGATCAGCTTCTCGGCGGTTCTTCCTCCGACCGTATCGGCCACCGCATCGAGCGGCGGAAGATTCATAATCGCGGTGTCGTCGTCGGTTGCGACCAACTGATCCGCGCCCACAGTTTTCGCCTCGTCCGTCTGCCTCTTCAAAACGCCGGCGATCACAGTCGCCCCGCGGTCCTTCGCAGTGAATACCGCCGAACGCCCGACATTTCCAGCTGCACCTACGACCAAAACCGTCTGACCCGCTTTGATTCCTGTAGCTGAAAGGAGTTGATTGCCGGTCACCGTCACCAGCGGCAGCGCCGCCGCCTGGATCAAATCAAGCCCCTTGGGAACTTTCGCCAGAACCGCCGCTTTCACAACACAAAGCTGGGCGTAAGTATTGTCCGCCATCGCGAACACCTGGTCGCCGGCGGAAAAGCCTTCCACTCCCGGCCCAACCTTGACCACAGTGCCCGCCATATCGACTCCTATGAGGCCCGGGAAATGCATGGGATAAAAATCCTTGGTTAATCCAGCGCGCCGCTTGTAGTCGATCGGATTCACGCTTGCGGCAGCGACCCGCACCAGCACCTCGCCCGGACCCGGAGCCGGGTCAGGATAGTCCTCGAACTTCAGTACTTCCGGACCGCCATATTCGTGGACCACGATTGCTTTCATAATTTGTCTCCTTGATTTACGGTACCTCTTTTCTATTCTTTTTTTCTATTCTTTTGAGGATGAATGCCCAGGTCGTGCCATGACGTCTCTGCGAGGTTGACGTTGTAGTGCTTTGCAGCTTTCTCGATGTTTGCGAACGCCAACGCCCGGTCGGCATCGGAGACGTCGATGACTTGATCGAACCGCGCGACCGCATTACGCACATGTTCGGCGTCGGTCAGTGGTTCTTTGCGCTGCTTCGGAAACGCGTAGACGCTGTCGGGTAAGTCGCTTTGCGTCGTCAGTTGACCGTGTTTCTCGTGAGGTTTCCAGGTTGCTTCCGACATAAGTTTGTCATCCTTTCGTGTGTCGCTCTTCCGACCGAATCGGTCGCGCTCGAGCAATTAGACCCGAGGTGCACCGGGCAATCAATTGGACGTTAGTATTGGCGGTATCTAAGTATTAGCCCCGTGGAATGGAGTGCGCACCACTCAGCGCCCACACGTCCAAACCACGCTTTGCGGTAATCGATACGTTCGTCCTATAGATTCGTCATCGTGATTCTGGCCTAATAAAGCCAGGGCCGATCGGAGCGATCATTAAGACTGCAAAAGGCGATGACGGTATCGTCCTTGTTGGCTAGGGCCGGATGAAACCGTTTTGAGGGGGGCGGTAACCCGCCTGCGTATCGAGTGCGAAGCTTCAGAATGAAAGGTAATTTATGTCGGGCAAGAAAACAGCAATCATAACTGGAGCATCGGGGGGGATTGGCGCGGGTTTGGTCGAAGGGTTCCTGCAGGAAGGTTACAACGTCGTCGCGACCTCTCTCGGCCCCAATCGAAAGTTCACTGCCTCAAGCAGCCTGGTTCTGCTCGATGGCGATATCGGCAAGCAGCAAACTGCTACTGAGGCTGTCGACGCGGCGATCGAGAACTTCGGGACCATCCATGTTTTAGTCAATAACGCCGGTATCTTCCTTACCAAGCCTTTCACCGACTTCACTACCGAGGACTTCAAGGCCCTTGTGTCGATTAATCTGCTGGGATTCTTCTACATCACTCAGCGCACTGTGAAAGAGATGCTGAAACAAAAATCGGGATGCGTTGTGAGCATCACTGCGGCGCTTGCCGATCGGCCAATCGCGGGCGTAAATGGCTCCGTTTCGATGATCACGAAGGGTGGGTTGAATTCGGCGACCGAGAATCTTGCAGTCGAGTATGCAAAAGACGGCATCCGCTTTAATGCCGTGGCTCCCGGCGAAGTGGATACACCGATGCACCCGAATGATCCCAGCGACTCGACGTCGCAGCCGACCAAGAAAAGAGCGACAGTAAAGGATATTGTCGATGCCGTCCTTTACCTGGCACAGGCAGGTCATGTGAGCGGAGAGATACTGCACGTGGATGGTGCCGCTCCGCCTCGTCGTTGGTAAGAAATAAAAGAATGCTAACCTGACGCCGCACTTCGACGAGGGAGGAATGCCCAGACTGCTCTCAGTAAATGTCGGCTTGCCGCGCGACGTGGCATGGAACGGCAAAACTGTCCGAACCGCAGTCTGGAAATCCCCGGTTGCGGGAAGGCGGATGGTGCGCAAGCTCGACATCGATGGTGACGCGCAAGCCGATCTCGCCGGTCACGGTGGGGAGCAGCGCGCCGTTTTTGTTTATCAGATGGACTCCTATCACTACTGGGAAAGCCTTCTCGGCCGCAGTGATTTTACTTTCGGCCAGTTCGGCGAAAACTTCACCGTCGACGGACTTCCCGATAACGAAGTCTGCATCGGCGATCGCTACCGCATTGGTGGTGCTGAATTTGAAGTAACGCAGCCACGTGTGACTTGCTACCGCGTGGGCATCCGCATGAATGAACCTCGTATGCCGGCCCTGCTCGTAGCTCATCACAGACCAGGGTTCTACTTTCGCGTGTTGCAGGAAGGAGAAGTCGGGGCGGGCGACGACATAGTGAAAATCGCAGATGGTCCGGAACAAATCACCGTGGCCGACACCGATGGTCTCTTGTACTTGCCAGGTGCTTCTCGCGAGCAACTGCAACGCGCGCTGCGGATTCCTGCACTTAGCAAGGGTTGGCAGGGTTCGTTCCAAGCAATGCTCCAACAAGACTTGAGCTCCAAAACTACGGTGGGGAATCCGGGACTCGCGAATGAGGAACAAGCACCAGCATGGCCCGGCTTTCGGCAGATGCGAGTCGCGGGCATCCACAAGGAAAGCGATAGCGTCACTTCCTTTGTTCTGACGCCAAGCGATGGGCAGCCTCTTCCTCTCTGCCAAGCGGGTCAGTTTGTGGTTTTGCGCTTGCATCTCGATCCGGGCAAACCGCCGGTTCTTCGCAGCTATTCGTTGTCTGATCTGCCAGCAGCCGATCATTTTCGCATCAGCGTCAAAAACGAATTGAATGGGATTGCAAGTTCATTTCTGTGCAACCGTGCGCGAGAAGGCGATGTGTTGGATGTGAGTGCACCGCGCGGAAGCTTCACTCTGCGTCCTGGCCAGAATCCCGTGGTTCTGCTGAGCGCTGGAGTGGGCGCAACGCCCGTCATGTCGATGCTGCACACACTCGCTGCTGAAAAATCGCAACGAGAAATCTGGTGGATCTATGGAGCGCGCAATAGGGTTGACCATCCATTTGCAGAAGAATCGCGTTCATTACTGAAACAGCTCTCGCGCGGGCAAGGATACATCGTGTACAGCAGGCCCGCTGCAACTGACCGAGTCGGGACAGACTTCGATGCTCTCGGGCACAGCGACACAGCTTTGCTGGAGAGAATTGGCGTGTCCCAGGGTAGTGACTTCTATCTGTGCGGCCCAACTTCATTCTTGCAGAGTATGAGCGATGGGCTGCGAAACTGGGGTGTGCTCGCCGGAAATGTGCACACGGAGATCTTCGGTTCTCTCGAGGCCATTACACCTGGTATGGCGGAGGTTGCTCACACTCCTCACCTGCCACAAGGGCCGCCCGGATCTGGCCCCCCAGTCTCGTTCGCGCGCAGCGGGATTACCACCGCTTGGGATCCGAAATTCGCGAGCTTGCTTGAACTGGCGGAAGCGTGCGATGTTCCGGTCAGATGGTCGTGCCGGATTGGAGTCTGTCATACCTGCATGACTGGTCTGATTGACGGATCGATTAGTTATAACCCTGAGCCTCTGGAGAGGCCGGCACCCGGGAACGTGCTCGTATGCTGTTCCCAGCCAAGCGCGGGTGTCACTCTGGATCTTTGAGACAAGATCTTTGAGAGAATATCCTTAAGAGAAACGGGAGGAGTTCAAGCATGCGTTCTGATATTGTGCCCGGAGGCATTTTCCCCAACTACGAACTGCCCGATCACACGGACAAACCGCGCAAGCTCAGCGAGCTACAGGGCGAGGATCCGCTAATCCTCACGCTTGCGCGCGGCCACTATTGCCCAAAGGAGCACCAGCAGCATTTGGAACTCGCCGTGTTCTACCCCAAGATTGCGGTGGCGTACACGCAGATCGCCACGATTTCTACCGACGATCACCACACGCTCCAGGAGTTCCGTGCGTCAGTCGGAGCCCAGTGGACCTTCCTTTCGGATCCCGACCGAACCATTCAGAAGGATCTCGACATCCAGGAGTACACCGACCCCGAGAACAATCCGATGATCCCGCATACGCTCGTGCTCAAGCCGGGCCTTGTGATTTACAGCATCTATAACGGCTACTGGTTCTGGGGGCGTCCATCGGTGGTCGATCTTTGGCACGACCTGCGCGCCGTGACGAGTGAAATCCGGCCGGACTGGGATCTGAGCAAACCGGGACTGCGCGAGGCATGGAATGCGGGGGATCTCTCGCGTTTCCACGGATGGAACAAGCAGGCCAGTGCGGAGCCAGCTCCGATTGCACGGAAACAGTAGAGGCCGTTCCTTGAGTCCTTTCGCTCGAACCAGTTGTCCGCAATGAGGCAAAGTCTGCACTCGTGAAGAGATGAAGGCAGCCTCAGCATTTCTCCCCTCGTTCGAGTCCGCAGCCTCGGATCTGGCAAGTCGAGTCAATGCCATTGCTACACAAGCGAGCGCAGCTCAGCGCTTCTACACCAATACCAAGGTATCGCCAATACCATCGTCCAATTGTTTCCCTTTTGCACTTCTGTTTTTATGTTTTCGATCGAGTGGGCATGCGCAAAGGAATAAGTTTTCAGCAGGACACCATGGCTCAACCTTTGCAGCACGAGAATACACGCAGTTCTTTTCAGAAACATCCGCACGGGATTCAGATCGCTCCGGTCAGAAATAGCGAAGTCCGCAGCATGTCCGTGGCCCGTTAGACCGCTCCCGTGGTTGCAGGTGAGGAGAAGAGAAGTCATGAATGCGACGCGGTTGATTCTGCGGGTTGTCTTCGGAGGTTATGGCACCAGCGGCACCGGAGATCGCCTGACCGAGGCTCCTATGCGGCCGCGAAGACAAATGTTGAGCGCTGACCATGCGAAGCTTTGTACAAAGCTGACCGCGCTCTGTTTGGCTCTGCTGGCTGCCCCGCTTTAGTTGAATGAAAGGCAAGGCAAGCCGCTCCGGAGAACGACGCGGGGATAAGGAGTGGCGAAGCCCTGGCCGCACTGGCCATGCTGGAGACATGACTTCTCTGGCCACAGAGCGTAAGATTTTGGCGTTTACTTCATAAAACAAGGAGCGTCTGGTGGTCGTCTCAACGGCCCAGCAACAACCGCCCACCGTCACTTCTGTCCTCAACATGCTCTATGGTATTGTCGAGCAGGAAGTCGTTTCCGCTGCTGAAGCTATGCCCGAAGACAAGTATTCCTTCGCGCCTACCAATGGCGAGTTTAAAGGCGTACGAACTTTCGCTGAACAGGTGAAACACATCGGCTTCGCCAATCACCTTTATTTTGGCCCGCTCATGGGCGAGACGATCGACGCTAACTCCATCGAAGAAAATGCCAACGGCCCCGCGGCGCTGAAAACCAAGGCCGAAATTGTCCAGTATCTTAAAGATTCCTTCGCGCTCGGCCATCGGGCCATTTCCGGGGTCACCTCCGAAAACGAGGTTACGCCGCTGCCCAAGCCCGTATCCCCATTCCTCTCAACGCGTCTCGCAATCGCCATTATCGGCGCCTTCCATCCGAAGGATCACTACGGTCAGATGGTCGAGTACCTGCGGATGAACGGTATCGTCCCGCCCGCAAGCCGCCCGCGGCCACAACAACAACAGTCCTCGCAACCCAAACCTCAAAAATGAAGGCAGGTTTGCAGCAGCTGCCCGCATGGTGAGAGGTTTCCCTGTTCCGTAGTCTCACGAGCAAACTGGAAGTTGAGAACAGCAGGGCGCGGCGGAGCTAAAATGAGCTTGCCGGGTGAAACGGAGGCAGGCTCTGTAGGGATGCAACCATGCTGAGGGATAACCTAGCGGGCTCATCGAGCCGATGCTCAGCGGCGCGGGGGGGCCTTCTCTCGCGCTGCACGCTGACGGGAGGAAGTCATCGGACGATAGACCCCCTATGCCTTGAAAATCCCCGCCCCGCAGGGGCGGAACCTACACTAACGGAGAACGTCGCTTCTCCATTTCAGGCTGAACCAAGACAAAACGAGTTCCCCCGTTTGAGCTGGTTGTTATGAATGGCGTAATGAAGCAGCCACCGCGCTTTGCTGCCTCCTCGATTCTTCCATCTCATTTTTGACTCGATTTCTAATTCGAGTCACGAAGTACGTGTCACAGAACGCCTTCATCTTCAAGACTACATCGATAGGCACGGATGTCTGCTTCTCGCCAGACTCGTTCGCCAGCTGAAGCGTTCTCTTTACTTCAGTCAGAAAATCGGAACCGAAGCTCCCGAACACCCTGTCCACCGCTGCGTCTAAGGTTTCAGGTTTTCCGTCCCAGTCGCCATATGCGGTGAAGGCTGCCTTCAGCGCCTCCGAGAACTCAATCATTAACGGGTGATGAAATTGCCCGAGGAGGTCATTCTTGGCGAGAAGACCCAAGGCTCGGAAGTACCGCCCATACGGCAAGAATTGTTCCGGACTTAGGCGAAGCAAGTGACCAAGTACAAGGCTTACATTGATAAGTTCGGTTTCTTTTAGAGCCCGATTTCCAAAATTCATTTCAAGTGATGGCGTGTCCAGCACGAGGTTTGCGTTGTTCTCCAAGTCAAGAATCTTGTCATAGAACTTAGTCGTTACCGAAGGAAGGTACCACCAGAAGAAACCGAAGGCCCCTATGTTCAATGACGCCGCGACCAGTGTGGAGAGATGGAAGCCCGCATTCCATAAAGCATTGACCAGAATTCCCTTTTGTAGGGTGAGCTTTACAAGAAGCTCCTTCTTGTCCGCAGTTGGATAGAACTTTATGGAGTCAACTTTTTCATTCCATTTCGCGAGTGGTTTCGGACGAATCGAGTGGGAACTAGATTTGAAGCGCAAGGTAATCTCCCATCGAGGCTGCTGAGCCTCTTCCTCGCCGGGAGCTATGCGCTTCAGCTCTGTCTCCGCCAATTCCCGGTTCGTGCGGTTCATCCGTTCTACTGTCTCGCGAAGCCAGTGAACCCACTTCCGACTGTCTCCACCAAACTCCGCCAGTTTGTCTAGACTACCTCGGCTGAGGACCACGGTCTTCAAGAATGGATGCTCGTTGGCGCGGAAGAACCAGTCCAGATCAGCTTGCACTTCCGGTTCGGGAGCCTGATGTTTACTGGTACGCTACATTTCCAAACGCGCCGCCGTTAGATCAATCAAGCTCTTTACCTCTAAATCAGTTACTTCGACCCCCAAATTCTCGGGACTGACATAGAGGGTAGCTAGGCGCAGGTCATGAATCTTTCTCGCAAGCTCTTGAAAGCTGCGAAACTCTTCAACCGACATGGTGCGACGTCCAAAGTTCGGAAGCCACAAAGCCCAGAAAAGCTTGCGTTCGTGATCTTCAATCCATTCCACCGGCCTCTTCTCATCCTTGTCTTCGTATCCCATCGCGACCCTAGAGTCATGAATCGCGTCGATCGTGAAGATCGATGCTTTCCCAACCTCTTCAAGGGCAAGAGCCGCCAGATGATATGCGATATGGTTCTGCCCAGGTTTGTGGACATCGCGAGCAGCATTTAATAGGCGTTCAGCGTTTAAGAGGCAAGCTTCGACCAGAGGCCTGACGCGATCAAAGTCGTCCATTTGTTAATTATGTTCTTTCTTTGTTCAGGCCGAAAGAGGTTCCTTCTTGCATCATTATTCTTTGGGGACGGCTGAGAGCGGGGGTCTGGAGCGACCGAAGGCCAGAAATGTTAGGATCCGACGAGTCGGGAATATGGCACACGAAGGGGTGTAGCCGAATTTTTCCCGAAGGATACTACCCCCAATCTGATTTGACCCTCATTCTTTCGTGCCCCTAGAATGAACGGTTCTGCTTTCGGTTTCGGTCCTCACTATGGCGCTTCATCTTTACAACACATTTTCGGGCAAGGTGGAAGAGTTTCGGCCGCTCGTGGATAACGAAGTTCGCATGTACGCTTGCGGGCCCACGGTCTACGATTATGGACACATCGGGAACCTGCGGACGTTCGTTGCGGTGGATCTTCTGCGTCGGTTTCTGCGCCAGAGCGGTTACGACGTGCGTCACGTGATGAACATTACTGACGTGGATGACAAGATTATCCGAAATTCGGCGCGCGACGGAGTGAGCGTGCAGCAATACACGGCAAAATACGAACGGGCTTTTCTCGAAGATATCTCCGCGTTGAATATAGAGCAGCCGATTCTGGCGCGCGCGACCGATCACATTCCCGAGATGGCCGAGTTTATCGCCGCGCTGCAGAAAAAAGAATTCGCTTACCGCACCGACGATGGGTCTTACTATTTCAGGATTGCCAAGTTCCCGGATTACGGAAAGCTTTCGAAGAAAGATTTCGCCGGGATGGAAGATGGGGCGCGCGTCGATGTGGATGAATACGAAAAAGACAGCGCGCGCGATTTCGCACTATGGAAAGCGCCGAAGCCGGGCGAGACTTCGTGGGATACTCCGATCGGTCCGGGGCGGCCGGGCTGGCACATCGAGTGCTCGGTGATGGCAATGGAGGAATTGGGCGAAACCTTCGACCTGCATGCGGGCGGAGAAGATCTGATTTTTCCCCATCATGAAAATGAAATCGCGCAGTCCGAGTCGCTCAGCGGAAAACCGTTTGCCCACTTCTGGTTTCATGTGCGGTTTTTATTGGTTGAGGGCGAGAAGATGTCCAAGAGCCCGGGGAATTTTTTCACGCTGCGCGATCTGGTGCTCAAAGGGCACAAGCCGTCGTCGATCCGGTTTCTGCTGGCTTCGGTTCCCTACCGCAATCAGCTTAACTTTACCTTCGATGGTCTCAAGCAGGCGGCCGTGTCCGTGGAGCGGTTGCGAAACTTCCAGTTACGTTTGACGACCGGACAATTCCCCGCGGGCGAAACTCCTGGCATGATCGAGCTTGCGCGGGAAACTGTCGAACGAATGCGCGCCGGCATGGACGACGACCTTAACGTTGCACAAACGCAAGCAGCAATCTTCGACATGGTGCGCAAAGTCAACGCTGCCATGGATGCGGGACAATTCAAGAAAGGCGACGTTCCCGCACTGCTGGCCGCGCTCCAAAGATTTGACGAGCTATTCGCAGTTTTGGAAGATAACGACGCGCCGAAGATTCGCAGCATAGTGGAGTGGGCGAAAGCAGAAGGCCGCGAGAATGAAATCAGCCGAGCAGTTGCTGGAGACGGTTGGAGCGAATCAACTCTCCGACGACACATAGAAAAGAAAGTTGCAGAAATGGAAGCTGCGCGACGATCGCGCAACTTCAAAGTCTCGGACGCCATTCGTGCCGAACTCGGCGCTCTTGGCATCATCGTAGAAATCACCAAAGATGGTGCGCGCTGGAAGCGCAATGATCGAGAAGCCTCCACCCCACGCATCCACGAGCGGGTAGAGGCATTGGCCGCGGAATGAGCTATTTGATCGTGCAACCGCTGGCAGAAGTCGAGCGCAGCGCGACCGGTCGGCCCGCAGACTTGCTGGTTCCACTGCTTCTTGAGTTCGCTCGCTGCCGGAATGGCAACTTGCTGGCGAACGCCTTTTCGGGCGAGAAGTCGGCGGTGTGCCGGTTTGTGGAATAAGAGCCGCAAAGCTCGCAACCGTAGTCAGAATTAAATTGACGCCGGCGGCGACACGGGCTGATAGCAACGGATCGCTGATGTGGCTGCTTGAAGAAGAGCTGGCAGGTTCTGATTGATGTCTGCGATGACCGTTTGAATTTTCTGCAGTCCGCTCGCGCTGGGATTCGATTTGTATTGATTGTAGAGCGATTCCAGCAGATTCAGATCCTTGCTGGCTTGCGCCGAGATGTTCTGTATCGCAGCAGCGTCCATAGCGCTGATCTGCTGGCCAGACTGCAAGGTAGTAATAATCGTGCCGATATTGAGCGCCATCTGAGTAAGCACTGGCAAATCGGCAAGTGCGACGCTAATCCACTGCGCGCTGCAGGCGGTCGCCAGCAACGAAATGGACAAGATAATCGCAAGAATAATTTTCGGGGTTGAGACAGTTTGGGCTTGAATTCATAACAAAAGTTCTCCTTTAGATTTGGTTGTATTGCGTTCTGACAATTGCGGATTGGCGGGCTACAATGCAATGCAGGCGGCCAATCGGCCACCACAGCTGAAATGAAATCTTTCGACGAATATTTGCAGGAAGCGGAAATCGCGCACGGTCATCTGTGCGCCGGGCAAGTGCTGGGCGTTCGCCTGGCCATGCTCGGCTTGGCGAAACTCGGGCATCGACGACCCTCGCGGCAAGGATCGAAAACGTCTGGTCACTTTTGTGGAAATCGACCGTTGCGCCACCGATGCGGTCGCCGTGGTTACCGGCTGCCGCTTGGGAAACGTGCTCTCAAGTTCCGCGACTGGGGCAAGATGGCGGCAACCTTCGTCGACGTGAACCGCGGCACAGCCGTGCGCATCGCGGCCAAAGAATCATCGAAAGCTGTAGCCCGGCAGATGCATCCGGAGCTGGAAAATAAAAATAGCCAGCAGATGCTGGCTTATCGAGAAATGCCGGATGACGATTTATTTGCCGTTCAATGGGTGAAAGTCGAACTGCCTCCGGAAGAATTTCCCGGATACAAAGGCGAACGTATTGTTTGCGAAATCTGCGGCGAAGGAATTAATTTCCGGCGCGAACTGCGGCGTGATGGGAGAACGATTTGCCGCGCTTGCGCCGGCGAACGATATTACGAGCCGCTATAGACAGGCAATGGAGCACCACATCGAAGTCTACGCCGCCTGCTCGTAGGCATGGGCCACGCGCAGGATTGTACTTTCGTCGAAGTGCTTGCCTAGAATCTGTAATCCGACCGGCAGATTTTCCTTGGTATCTCCGCAAGGAATCGAAATTCCGGGAATCCCCGCCAAGTCCGCAGTGACCGTGAAAATGTCGGCGAGATACATCGCGAGGGGATCATCGACCTTCTCGCCCAGTTTGAATGCGGCTGTGGGACTGGTTGGAGTCACAATCGCATCCACCTTCTTGAATGCTTCCTCGAAGTCGCGGACCAGCAGGGTTCGCACTTTCTGCGCTTTCAGATAGTAGGCATCGTAATATCCGGCGCTCAACGCATATGTGCCTAACATGATTCGGCGCTTCACCTCGGCGCCGAACCCGTGATCGCGTGTGCGGCGGTACATTTCGGAAGGCGTGCGCGCATCGCCAGCCCGGTAGCCGAGAGCGAACGCCGTCGAAGCGAGCCAGGTTCGACGACGCCTCGGCTGTGGCCACAATGTAGTAAGTCGAAATCGCATATTCGGTGTGAGGCAGCGACACCGGGACTATCTCGCAGCCCAGTTGCGCCAACTTTTGAATTGCTGCTTCTACCGCCTTTTTGACTTCGGGGTCCAGTCCTTCGCCGAAATATTCTTTGGCCACGCCGAGCCTGAGCCCGCGCACCGGCTTTTCCAATTCTACGACGTAGTCCGGAACCGGGACTTCGGCGGAAGTCGCATCCATAGGCTCGCGGCCTGCGATGGACCGAGCACGATGGCCGCATCCTTGACGCTTTTGGTGAGCGGACCGATGCGATCGAGCGACGACGCAAACGCAATCAGCCCATAGCGCGATACGCGCCCGTACGTTGGCATCAGCCCCACTACTCCACAGAAAGATGCGGGCTGTCGGATCGAGCCGCCCGTGTCCGACCCGAGCGTTGCGACAGCCATGTCCGCTGCTACCGCTGCCGCTGATCCTCCTGACGAACCTCCGGGAACGCGGCTCAGGTCACGGGGATTATGAACCGGATGCCACGCCGAGTTCTCGTTCGAAGAGCCCATGGCAAATTCGTCGCAGTTCAATTTGCCCAAGACAACGGCGCCCGCAGCTTCCATCCGCGCCACCGCAGTGCAATCGTACGGCGGAATATAGTGGCCTTGTCTTCGAGCCGGCCGTTGTACGAACTCCGCGGGTCACCATCACATCCTTGATGCCGACGGGGACACCGCCCAGCGGCGGTAGCGTCTCACCCTTTGCAGCTAGTGCGTCGATCTCGGCCGCTTTGGCGAAAGCGCGGTCTTTGCTGAGCATGAGGTACGCGCCAATCTGCGGATCGTCTTTCTCTATCCGGGAGTAGAAGCTCTCTATCAAAGCCACGGCGGTGGTCTTGCGCTCTTGGATAGCGGAGCGGGTAGCGTCGATTGTGAGTGAGCTCAAATCCATAAGAGAAACGTATGGCGTGCTTAGCGATTCGTTGCCGAATTGAGCAAACAACTCGTTCCGAACCGTTGGCCTATCTCTCGATCACTTTCGGCACTTTGAAAAACGTTCCGTCCGTGTCAGGCGCGTTTTCCATGGCGACTTTGTGCGGCAGCGATTTTCTCAGACCTTCGAGAATGTCTTCCCGGCTGGCGTAAGCAAAGCGCGCGCTTCCGGTTCTTGACTCGTCGACGCCGTATCTGTCCGACACCTGCGCCATCGGCGGCACATTCGTTGTGTTCAGTTGGTTCAATCGATCGATGTATTCGAGAAATCGAATTCAGATCGCGGCATAAGTGCGCGTTCGTCTTCGGTTAATTCCAGGTTTGCCCAGATCGGCGACATAGGCGACGTCTTTCTCAGTAACTTTCATTTGGCATGTGTTGTGCGCAGGTCGCCCGCATTGATGGCGCAGTGGATCAGACGGTTGACCAGGTGCAGCAGGCCGGCGATGCCGTGAAGCACGCCATCCTCAAGCCCGTGAAACAGATGGACGGCCTTGTGCACGGCATTCGCGCCGCCATTTCGGTGGTCGCACAGGGCCGCCGCGAATCGGTAGACCACGCCACGCAAGACGAAGAAATGTTTATCTGATGGCCAAGCTGGCGCTGGTTTACGGGGTGCGTCTGCTGCCGGCGGAGGAGTTGGAGTCGGTGGGGGAAGCCTCCATTGTTCTAAAAGGCGGCCGCCAGGCTTTCGTGGCAATGCATCTCATCGAAGGAGGGAGCGAAGTAGAGATTCGCAAGCAGCTTCTCGAATCGCTCGACGCGTTCTTCGAATTCTATCCCGAGATTTAGAAATTTAAAGGCTAAGCGGCTTTTTGGATCTTGCCGTTGCGAATGCAGGACGTGCAGACGCGCAGGCGCTTTGTGGCGCCATTCACTACCGCGCGGACCCTCTGCAAGTTCAGGTTCCAGCGCCGTTTGCTGACGTTGTGCGCGTGGCTGATCTTGTGTCCGAACTGCGGACCGCGGCCGCAAATTTCACATATTCTGGCCATGAGGAAGAAAGCTCCTTCGGAGAAACTGTAAACCCTGATTTTAGCAGGTTTTTAGATGCCCGAGGGCAGCCCTTCTACGCCCGGTTCCACTTGGGCCAGACCGTCGAAGAGAGGTACGACGATATCCGGGCTAGTAGTTTTGAGAATGCCCCCGTCGGCTTTTGTCATGCCGGCGGCGGTGTGAACGTAGGCGAGGCGTTTGCGGTGATTGACGATCCAGACGTACTTCACTCCGAAGGCAAGATATTCCTCGATCTTTTCCTGAATGTCTTCGGCGCGATCGTCTTTTGACAGGATCTCAATGCAGAGGAACGGAGGCGTACGAATGATCTGGTCTTGCGTTTCGGGGCCTAGCAGGACGCAGATATCCGGCACTCGGAAACGCTTAGGCAAAACCTGGATCCGGCATTCCGGGTACGCCGAAATACCCCACTCCTCCTCATGACGGGCGAAATACGCGCCGATCATCAATTGCAGTCTCGAATGGTCCGTCTCCCCCACATTCCTCCCGACGAGCTCGCCATCGACGTATTCAACGTCCGGATCGTAGCTGGTCGAGAGATATTCTTCAACCGATACCAGCGTCGTAGAGGGCATATATTTAGAGTACCGCGGCTTAGAGCCGGTTGATCAGGCTCGCCACGTAACCCGCGCCGAAGCCGTTATCGATGTTCTCCACAGTTACGTTGCTCGCACAACTGTTTAACATACCTAGCAGCGCGGCAAGGCCATTGAAACTCGCTCCATAGCCCACACTGGTCGGAACAGCGATCACCGGGCAGGAAACCAGGCCGCCCACCACGCTGGGCAATGCGCCTTCCATTCCGGCGCACACCACTACCACTCTGGCTTCAGCCAGGCGGGAGCTGCTTTCGATGAGGCGGTGGATGCCGGCGATGCCGACGTCGTAAATCGCCTCCACCCGGTTGCCCATCACTTCGGCCGTAACCAAGGCTTCTTCAGCCACGGGAATATCGCTCGTGCCCGCGCAGACAATGGCGATCTTACCTTTTCCGCGCACGGTCTTATCGCGCCAGAAGCGGATGGCGCCCGACAGCGGAAAATGTTCGGCATCCCTCAGATTTTCCCGAATGAGGGCCGCCGTGGCCGCGTCGGCACGCGTAATGAGCACGTTCTGTGAAACCTCAAGAAGCCGGCGCGCGATGGTCAAGACCTGCTCCGGGGTTTTCCCCTTGCCGAGGACCACCTCCGGCATGCCGTGGCGCAGCTCGCGGTGGTGATCGAGCTTCGCGAAGCCCAGGTCCTCGAACGGCATGTGACGGACGCGGGCCAGCGCGGCGTCCACATCGACGGCACGATCGCGCACCTGCTCCAGCAGCGCGCGGAGCTGATCCTCATTCATAGACCTCAGAATATCAGCTTAATTCAGTGATATGATTGCCGTGTGAGGCCAATTCTTTGCCTCTGTATTTTGCTGGCTTCCCGCGCTTGGGCTGATGAAGCCGCCGACCGTGCGGCCATCGAAAAAACCGTTCATGCGCTGAATACAGCCCCACTTAGTCGTGAGCTGTTCACGGCCGATTTTCACGATTTCAATAAATTAGCGCCCTTGCGCCTACAGGGCGGGGGCGGGGCGGTCGTGATCTCTCATGAGCCATGGGGTGAGGCGACGTGGTATCCCATTTTGTATCCCAGAGTCAAGCTGCGCGTAGTCATCCGATCCATTCGCTTCATTACTCCAGTGGTAGCCCACGTGCGCGGAATCGACCAGTCAGATGAGGATACTTCGCCGACGAGCCAGGAAGTTGTGCTCGTGTTGAAAAAGGAAGGCGTCGATTGGCGGATCGCTTCCTTTCGCGTGTTAGCTCCAGCAGAGCGCGGAGCTGATCCCCGCTCCTAGACGCTCAGGATATCAGAACCTCAGCGTCTGACCTTTCTGTAGGCCAAGACGCCGCGCCTCGCCGGAGCGCAGCTCGAGCACGTACTGCTCGAGATGATAGCCGCCATACAGCAGGCAGTCCTCGGGTCTCGTGGTGCAGGGTGGAGTATCAGCGGAAATATCGACGATCTGCCGGTTGGCATCCATGAAGACAATGTCGAGCGGCACCTTCACATTTGACATGAAGTAGCGGTAATATCCGGGCTTCCGGTGGACGAACAACATGCCGCGCCCTGGCGGCAACGCGTCGCGAAACATCATGCCGCGCTCCATTTCGGCGGGCTTGATCAGCACTTCCGCGCTTATCTCGGTTCCGTCGGGTAAAGTGATGACGGCGCTGTCGAGCGGCGCCGAGGGGCCGGATTCAGTTTTGCGGCTACAGCCGCAGCAGAGGATTATCGCCAGTACGGCGGGTAACCAAAGGCGCATGCGATAAAATGGTAACTTCTTTTCGCACAGCGCTGCACGAGCCTGGAGGCCTGTGTCGCAGCAAAATGAGAATGTCCTATTTGGGCAAAATGAAATGTCCTATTTGGGCAAAGTAGAAATGTCCTATTGACAGGATCCAGCCTGGAGGGTGGACAAAGGACAGCTACTGATGAGCCAGGCCGAACGAGACCGGCTGGATGCCCTCAAGAGGGCGAGCAAGAAAGTGATCACGCAGAAGCAGGCAGCCGAGGAGATCGACGTCACGGAGCGGCAGGTGCGGCGACTCCTGCGCAAGCTGCGGCGGAAAGGGGACCGGGCGGTAATCCATGAGCTGCGTGGGCGAGCGTCGAATCGGAAGCTGCCGGCGGAGATGGAACAGCGAGCGATCACGGTGCTTTCCGACTCGGTGTATCGGGGATTCGGGCCGACGTTGGCGGCAGAGTACCTGCACAAGCGGCACCAGATTACGGTGAGCAAGGAGACGCTGCGGCGATGGATGGTCAAGGCGAGATTGTGGAGAGCGGGCCGTCGCCGCGTGGTAGAGGTGCACCAATGGCGGTCGCGGCGGAGCCGCTGTGGGCGAGTTGGTGCAGTGGGACACCAGCGACCATGACTGGCTGGAGGGCCGTGGGGAACGGATCTATCTGATTTCGATGATCGACGATGCCACCAGCCGGCTGTTGGCGCGGTTCGTGCGGCATGACTCCAGCGAAGAGAACATGCGGCTACTCTGGGCGTATCTGGACCGGTTCGGCCGCCCGCTGGCGTTTTACACGGATAAGGCCGGCATGTTCCAAGTGGCGATCAAGACCAAACGGGGGGAGCAGCGCGAAGGCCGAGACCGGCCCCAGATGCCGCCGACGCAGATTGAGCGGGCCTTGCGCGAACTGAACGTAGTCTGGATTCCGGCACACTCGCCGCAGGCCAAAGGACGCGTCGAGCGCCAGTTTTCCACGGCGCAGGATCGCCTGGTGAAAGGAATGCGTGTGGCGGAAGTGCGCACTATCGAGGAGGCCAATACGTACCTGGAGAACGAATATCTGCCCTGGTGGAACCAGACCCTGACCGTGGAACCGGCCGATGCTGCCGACGCCCATCGGCCCCTGGGTAAAGAATACGATCTGGCGGCAATCCTGAGCCACGTCGAACCGCGACAAGTGACTAATGACTACACCGTGCGCTACCGCGGAAAGGTTTATCAAATCGATCGTCAGGACATCCGTGTGGGAATGCGCAAAGCCCGGGTGCGGGTCGAGGAGCGCTTGGACGGAACCATCGCCGTGCGATTCCAGGACCGGTACGTGCGCGTGCGCCGCTGCGCACCGCCGGTGCGCGCATTGCCGCCCAAAACGGTCGCCGCCGGAAAGCCGCGTCCAGTCCAGACCACCCAGCGCAAGAGCGATTGGATGAAGAATTTCTCGATTCGGTCCGGTCCCTCTGTACGCCATGCCATCGAGGTGTCCAATGCTCGCAGCTGAGCACAGGCGCCGCAACGAAAGGCAAACGGAGCGCCGGGCAAACCCGGCCCGGCGATCTCTCGCGTTTCATAGCCCAAGGCCTCCGCGTCTCAGGAACTTCACCAAAGAAAGTGTCACTTCAAAACCAAAACCCTCTGATGGTGACTTCGTCGCCGCCATCAGAGGGTCGGTTGCCGATGCTTTCTTTGGAGCCAGCTCCATCGTCGCCTCGGCCTTGGGCATCCGCTCGGGCGCGACCCCTCGCGGACGACATCAACGTACCATGGCCTCTCCGAGGCGTTTCTAAAAATAGGACATTTCTCTCCTGAAAATTCGGAGCGTGCTGGATGCCCGGGAGCACGCACTGTCGGGATTCAGACTACGCCGCCGGTTGAATTGAAACCTGATGTCCCAACTTTTCCAGCCGCTTGACTAGCCGCTTGGTCAGGCGCTCTCGATCCAAACGATCGAAATAGTCCTCACCCAAGTCGGAGAACCTTCGATCGGTCCATAGCAGCATATAGCCGGTGGACAACAATGCGTGGGCGACTGCCACAATCGCTCGCTTCTTTCCTTTGCGGGCGGCCAATCGGTGGTAGAACGCTTTGAAGTAGGAGCCCTTCGTCATGCTGGCGCCCCAAGCGGCTTGCGTTAGCGCTCGCCGGAGCCAGACATTGCCGGGCCGCGTCCGCCCGCTTTTCCGTTTCCCCGCACTTTCCTCCTGCCCCGGACACAAACCGGCCCACGAAGCCGCGTGCGCGGCGGTGGGAAATTGGTTCATGTCCGCGCCCATTTCGGCAACCATGGTCCAAGCAGTGATCCGGTCAATTCCCGGAAGGCTGTTCCACGTCTCCACCGCCGCTGCAAAAGGGCGTATCTGTTCCTCAATGCGCTGGTCGAATTTCGCGATCCGTTCCGTGAGTTCATCCCAGTGCGCCAGCCACTGCTCCAGAAGGAATCGATGATGTTCGTTCAAGCTTCCGGCGGCAGCCTGCTGCAACACAGGGATCTTGCCGCGCAGCCGTTTGCGGGCCAGTTGTGCCAAGGTCTCCGGATCGGATTCCCCGCGCACCATGGCGCGGAGCATAGCTCGCCCGGAAACTCCCATTACGTCCGACATCACGCTGCTGAGCTTGATATTGGCATCTTCCAGCACCTTCCGGATGCGATTGCCGATCCGGACCTGTTCCTGCTTAAGCGTCGTCCGGCTCCGTGTCAGATCCCGCAACTGCTGAATCGGCTTTGGCGGCACGAAACTGCCTTGCAGCAGCCCGTGCTGGAAAAAGTCAGCAATCCGTTCGCCGTCCTTGAGGTCCGTCTTCCTGCCCCGCAGGGCCTGGACCTGGGTGGGGTTCGCCAGCAGCAACTCGAACTGCCCTTCCAATATGTGCCATACCGGTTTCCAGTACACGCCTGTCGCCTCCATCGCGACATGCGTCACCTGGTGACCATGCAGCCAATCAGCTAATCGTAGAAGCTCTGCCGTAGTGGTCCCACAGCGCAGCTTATGTTTTTCGCTGTTGCCCTTTTCTTTTATCGCAACGCACACCGCCAGACTGGCCTGATGCACGTCGATTCCACAGCAACGCGAGTGAACTACTTCCATAGTGCCTCCTCCATGCGCTCCGGAGGACGCCTCTTTGATTAGTCTCTCCTGCGTGCTTCCACTCGCCTCAAGGGCGAGTGTCTACGACAATTCGTTGTGCAGACCGGCGTCCCGGCCAAACTACTTTTCGGGCTTTCACAGCGCCAACAAAAGTCACGGCCTCGGTCCTTCGCGCATACTTCCTATTTACCCGCTCTGGCCCGCCGTTGTCATTTTCATCCTTCGTTGTCCGCCGTAGGCCGGTGAAGAACTACTTTGCTCGGAATAGGACATTTCTCTCCTGAAAATTCGGAGCGTGCTGGATGCCCGGGAGCACGCACTGTCGGGATTCAGACTACGCCGCCGGTTGAATTGAAACCTGATGTCCCAACTTTTCCAGCCGCTTGACTAGCCGCTTGGTCAGGCGCTCTCGATCCAAACGATCGAAATAGTCCTCACCCAAGTCGGAGAACCTTCGATCGGTCCATAGCAGCATATAGCCGGTGGACAACAATGCGTGGGCGACTGCCACAATCGCTCGCTTCTTTCCTTTGCGGGCGGCCAATCGGTGGTAGAACGCTTTGAAGTAGGAGCCCTTCGTCATGCTGGCGCCCCAAGCGGCTTGCGTTAGCGCTCGCCGGAGCCAGACATTGCCGGGCCGCGTCCGCCCGCTTTTCCGTTTCCCCGCACTTTCCTCCTGCCCCGGACACAAACCGGCCCACGAAGCCGCGTGCGCGGCGGTGGGAAATTGGTTCATGTCCGCGCCCATTTCGGCAACCATGGTCCAAGCAGTGATCCGGTCAATTCCCGGAAGGCTGTTCCACGTCTCCACCGCCGCTGCAAAAGGGCGTATCTGTTCCTCAATGCGCTGGTCGAATTTCGCGATCCGTTCCGTGAGTTCATCCCAGTGCGCCAGCCACTGCTCCAGAAGGAATCGATGATGTTCGTTCAAGCTTCCGGCGGCAGCCTGCTGCAACACAGGGATCTTGCCGCGCAGCCGTTTGCGGGCCAGTTGTGCCAAGGTCTCCGGATCGGATTCCCCGCGCACCATGGCGCGGAGCATAGCTCGCCCGGAAACTCCCATTACGTCCGACATCACGCTGCTGAGCTTGATATTGGCATCTTCCAGCACCTTCCGGATGCGATTGCCGATCCGGACCTGTTCCTGCTTAAGCGTCGTCCGGCTCCGTGTCAGATCCCGCAACTGCTGAATCGGCTTTGGCGGCACGAAACTGCCTTGCAGCAGCCCGTGCTGGAAAAAGTCAGCAATCCGTTCGCCGTCCTTGAGGTCCGTCTTCCTGCCCCGCAGGGCCTGGACCTGGGTGGGGTTCGCCAGCAGCAACTCGAACTGCCCTTCCAATATGTGCCATACCGGTTTCCAGTACACGCCTGTCGCCTCCATCGCGACATGCGTCACCTGGTGACCATGCAGCCAATCAGCTAATTGTAGAAGCTCTGCCGTAGTGGTCCCACAGCGCAGCTTATGTTTTTCGCTGTTGCCCTTTTCTTTTATCGCAACGCACACCGCCAGACTGGCCTGATGCACGTCGATTCCACAGCAACGCGAGTGAACTACTTCCATAGTGCCTCCTCCATGCGCTCCGGAGGACGCCTCTTTGATTAGTCTCTCCTGCGTGCTTCCACTCGCCTCAAGGGCGAGTGTCTACGACAATTCGTTGTGCAGACCGGCGTCCCGGCCAAACTACTTTTCGGGCTTTCACAGCGCCAACAAAAGTCACGGCCTCGGTCCTTCGCGCATACTTCCTATTTACCCGCTCTGGCCCGCCGTTGTCATTTTCATCCTTCGTTGTCCGCCGTAGGCCGGTGAAGAAC
>CAVOLD010000012.1:0-378830 GCA_963696705.1 uncultured Acidobacteriota bacterium | reverse complement strand
CCCGTGCCCGGCTTCCCGCCCGCTCAAACCCGCGTCTCCTCACCCGCTGGAGCGTTGATCTGCACCAGAGGATTGACAGCATGGGCCGGCTGAGCAGCGTCATCCAGCAGCCTCAGAGCTGAAGCATCTTCATGCCCGCCGAACATGCGCGCTTCCACTTCTTGCCACATGCCGCTTACCGAACCAAACAAATCGTTCACCGCCGACGCTTCATATCCGCTGTGCACCATGCAATTGGCGCACTTCGGATTCCCCGACTCGGTCCCGTAATTTTCCCATTCGGTTGTTTCCAGCAATTCCGCAAACGTATCCGCGTAACCGTCCTGCAGCAGATAGCAGGGCTTCTGCCATCCGAAGACGTTAAAAGTCGGCATACCCCAAGGCGTGCAGGCGTACTCGCGCTTGCCCATCAGAAATTCAAGAAACAGCGCCGACTGATTGAAACGCCACTTCTTGCTGCGATTGGAGAGCATGGCGCGAAACAACCGTCGCGTACGAGCGCGCCCGAGAAAATGTTGTTGATCCGGCGCCTTGTCGTAAGAGTATCCCGGCGAAAGCATCATGCCCTCGACGCCCAACTCCATCATCTCGTCAAAGAAGGCGCGCACGCTCTTGGGATCGGCGCCGTCAAAGAGCGTCGTATTCGTGGTGACGCGAAAGCCGCGGTCCAGCGCCGCTTTGATCCCGTCGACGGCTTTGTCGTATCCGCCTTCGAGGCAGACGGAAAAATCGTGATGCTCGCGCTGTCCATCGAGGTGGACGGAAAACGTCAGAAATTTGCTGGGCGTGAACAGATGGATCTTCTCCTTGAGCAGCAGCGCGTTGGTGCATAGATAAATGTATTTCTTGCGTGCGACCAGACCGTCCACGATCTCGCCAATCTCCGGATGCAGCAAGGGCTCGCCGCCAGGGAATCGATACAGTCGGTGCGCCGCACTCATCGACTGCGCGGAAGCATTCCTCGGGCGTGAGCTGCGACTTCAGCACATGCGCTGGATACTGAATTTTCCCGCAGCCCGCACACGCGAGATTGCAGCGGAACAACGGCTCCAGCATCAGCACCAGCGGATAGCGCTTGCGTCCCTTGATTTTCTGCTTGAGGACGTAAGTCGCCACCGTCCACATCTGTGAAATCGGTACTCCCATTCGTCTTCTCTCCCGTACCGCTCTAATCCACCAATCTTGTCATTCCGATAAGCGAAGCAACGAGTAATCTGCTTCTCGTCCGCCAACACCAGGAAATCGCCAACTACCCAATCCGCCGCACGCCAGTTCCCTGCGCAGCCCCCGCCATCGCTTTGGCGTAACTCGTCAAAGCGATCAGCGGGAAATACTGCGGTACAACGTGATACGTCAAATAAAACACTCGCGGGAAACCCGTGCCCGTGCTGTAGGCTCATCCCATTCGCCACTCTTCTGCTGCGTACGAAACAAATATGCAACGCCGCGAGCCACGGAATCGCTGCGCGTATCATCCGCCGCCAGTAATCCCATCACTGCCCAGGCGGTCTGGGAGGGCGTGCTCGGTCCCACGCCGCGGGTGTTGGGATCGTCGGTACGACCCGCAGGTCTCGCCCCAGCCGCCGTCGGAATTCTGCACCATCCGCAACCATTCCGCCCCTTGCTGGACGTACGCCTCATGCGTGATCGACGCCTATGGCGTCCAGCCCGCGCAGCACCTGCATCGTGCCGTAAATGTAATTCACACCCCAGCGGCCGAACCACGACCCATCGGGCTCTTGCTCCTCGGCAATGAACTTGAGCGCCTTCTTCACTCGCACATCATTCTTGTCGTATCCATAGGCCGCCAGCATCTCGAGAATTCGCCCTGTAATGTCGACCGTCGGCGGATCTAGCATGGCGTTGTGATCGGCGAAAGGAATGTGCTCAAACACCATGCGCGTGTTGTCTTTATCGAACGACGCCCAACCGCCCGACTTGCATTGCATGGAGAAGATCCAGTCAATCGCACGCTGCACCGACTCCCGTTGATAGCGCCCGTTGGGATGCTCCACCTGACCCAGCGCGAGGCAAACCATCGCGCTGTCGTCGACGTCGGGATAAAACTCGTTGTTGAACTCGAAATACCAGCCGCCCGGCTGTCCTTTCTTGTTCTTCACTTTCCAATCGCCGACGGTGCGAACCTGCTTCTGCAGAATCCAGTCCGCGCACTTGATCATCCGCGGATCATTGGCCGGAACGCCCGCTTCTCCGAGCGCGAACAACGCATACGCCGCATCCCATATCGGCGACATGCAAGGCTGCATGCGGAAAGTATCGCCCTCTTCGATTCCCAGCTTCTCGAATTCATCCAGGGCGCGGATAAATTGCGGATCGTCGAGCGAGTATCCCAGGCACCGCAGCGCAATAATCGCGTTCAGCATCGAGGGATAGATCGCGCCCAAGCCGTCGCTCATCTCGAAGCGCTCCAACATCCACTGCTCCGCCCTCTTAAGCGCCAGCCAGCGTAGCGGACGGACGTGTACCATCTCGAGCCAGTGCGTCATCCGGTCGAGCACCAAAAAGAAGTTGCGCCACGAGACCAGCTTGTCGCTCCAATGCAGGCGCATGCGGGACTTGTCTCTGCCGCCAACATACAACTCTTCCACACCTTGCTCATCCGGGATCTTTTTCAGAGGTTTTTTCGCGTAGCAAATCGACAGCGGAACGAGAATCGCCCGCGACCACGAAGAAATTTCGTAGATGTTGAACCAGAACCACTTGGGAAACAGCACAATCTCCGGCGGAATCGCCGGCACCGCGTCGTAATCGTATTGCCCCAGAAAGCACAAATAAATCTTGGTGAAAGTGTTGACTTCGGTCACTCCACCCATCTCAAGAATTCTCTTCCGCGCCCGCACCAAAGCCGAGTGATTTGGTTTGTAACCGCTAAGCTTCAAGGCAAAGTAGCCTTTTACGCTGGCCGACACTTGGACGGCGCGTCTACATAGATTCCCCAGCCGCCGTCTTCGTTTTGGTGTTGCAGAATCCAGTTGCAACACTTCTGGAAGCGCACGGGATCGCCGGTGCCAAGCAGCGTGTGCAGCAGAATGTAGTCGGATTCTAAAGTGGTGTCCGCGACCAACTCGCCGCACCAGTAGCCCTCTTGGTGTTGCTGGGAGAATAAGAACTTACGCGCGCCATCGACGGCGGCTGCGACCCGGCTGGACAGGTCATCGATTTTTCCAAAGCGCAATTGCGGCGCACTCGAGGCCGAAAACGAGGGGGAGGTTTCGTCCATATTTGTTTCTTTACTCCGCACTAACCGACGCTGGGGGCGCTGGCAATCGCCTCCACAATCTCGGGAGGCAAGCCAAAGCGCACGTTCTCGGGCATGACTTCGACTTCCTGCACGTTGCCGAAGCCCTTGCTGCTCAAAAACTTCACCACTTCTTCCACCAGGCATTCCGGAGCCGAAGCGCCCGCCGTCAAAGCAATCGTCTTCACCCCTTCCAGCCACTCCGGCCGGATGTTTTGGAAGCTGTCTATTAGATGCGAACTGGTGCCCAGGTTGCGCGCCACTTCCACCAGCCGATTCGAATTCGAGCTGTTATCCGAACCCACCACCAGCAGCAGATCGGCATCCGAGGCCACATGTTTCACCGCAACCTGCCGGTTCTCGGTCGCATAACAAATGTCCTGCGCCGCCGGTCCCTTAATATTCGGAAACCTCTCACGCAAAGCGGCAATAATGTCCTTGGTCTCGTCGAGACTCAGCGTGGTCTGCGTCAGATAAGCCACGCGGTCAGGATTCGGCACGGTCAGTGACTTCACCTGATCCGGCGAGCCCACCACCTGAGTCACGACCGGAGCCTCGCCCAACGTCCCAATCACCTCATCGTGGTCGTGGTGGCCAATCAGAATGAGCGAATATCCTTCCTTGGCAAACTTGACCGCCTCCACATGAACCTTCGTGACCAGCGGGCAAGTCGCATCAATTACCCGCAAATCGCGCACCCGACTGGCTTCCCGCACCTCGGGCGAAACTCCATGCGCGCTGTAAATCACCCGCTCACCCGGTGGCACTTCGTCCACGCTATCGACAAAGATCGCACCTTTGCCTTGCAGTTCCTCGACCACAAAACGGTTGTGCACGATCTCCTTGCGGACATAGATCGGCGGCCCAAAAGCCTCCAGAGCAATGCGGACAATATCAATCGCCCGCACCACCGCCGCGCAAAATCCCCGGGGTTTCAATAAAAGCAGCGTCTTGCCATTGCTTGTAGGCACGATAGGGTTCCTGTAAGGGTACACTTCCCCACTATGGTTTATCTATTTAAGCTACCCGAAAGAACCAATTTGGTCAACGTAAGCCCAAGAACTGCATAGGATTAGCAGTAATCGGCGATATGCCGCAGCGAACGGGGATGAACCGTCGATCTTGTGTAGGACCGACACTCCTGTCCGCCGCCTTTACACGCTGTTTGTCATAACCTTAAAACGCCAAAATCCGCGATTCGGCCAAAATCTTGTCAAGCCCCCGACATCCCCATTTTCCTCCCAACCCACTCATTCCACAAGGAAAATAAAGTCGAAAACCATGGCACTTTTACCCTATTCAACCTGCTATTCTAAAAGAGTAGTATTTTAGGCGCGGGCCTCGACCCCGCGCCTTTTCTTTGTCCCCGGCCCGCGGGCAGGTCCAGCAAGAGAATCCCGAACATAAAATCCAGAAGAAAGAGAAAGAGACAGGCGCAGCCAGCGCCTTTCCTCACTTGTGCCATGAAAAAGCAATCCGAACTTCCTTCCCCGAAAGCCGCCATACCGCGCCGCAAGCACAAACCGCCCACCCGCAAACGCCAGGGAGAACTGGCCGAGCTAGCCTTCATGAGCAAAGCAGCCAGCCTCGGCTTCGGAGTCGCCAAGCCTTACGGAGACAGCGAACGCTTCGAGTTCATCCTAAGCCGGGACAGTCGCCTGTGGCGCGTGCAAGTAAAGTCCACGCGCACCGCCAAGCGCGGGGTCTACGAGATAAGCGCGCACGGCTGCTGGGGAGCTCACGACATTTACACCAAGGACGAAATCGATCTCATCGTCGCCTACGTCGTCCCCAAGAAGGTCTGGTACGTCATCCCCATCGAAGCTACCCGAGGCCGCAAACGCCTCTGCCTCCACCCCAACGTCCCCCGCAAAGCCTGCTACAAATACGAAAAATACCGCGAAGCCTGGTGGCCATTGCAGCCCTGACCGATCGTGTAGGGCGGAGGCCGCGGCTGGCAAAACCAACTGATTCTTACCAGACCATCGTTGGCGTAACGTTGACAGCATCAAATTGACCGAAACCCGGGCCGCAAGGCCTTGCACACTGCGAAGAAATCTTCGCTTTTCGACATTGCCAGGTAGGCGTATACTCCTGCTGCCCTTGAGGGTCGCAGGCAAAAGGCGTCCTGCGATCTTCCTCCCCCGATAAAGAAACGAGAGCCTGTCTCAAGAGTCACCACTGGAGGGAAATCGTGCTAGAGAAAACCTCTCTTGGGAAGCGATGCGCCTTGCTGGCGCTTTTGGTTCTTGGTGTACTGTTGGGTGCGGCACGGGCCCAGAAGGAAAGTGTGCTTTACAGCTTCTGCGCGCAGACCAACTGCGCCGACGGGCAGTCTCCCTACGCAGGAGTGGTCTTCGACCAGAAGGGCAACCTGTATGGGACGACCCGGTCGGGCGGGACCTACAACAACAGCTGCTACTACGGATGCGGCGTCGTGTTCAAACTCACTCCAAAGGGCAAGGAGACAGTACTCTACAGCTTCTGCATGCAGGCCGGCTGCGCCGACGGGGCGGAGCCCTTCGCGGGACTAGTCTCCGACCAAAAGGGAAACCTATATGGGACGACTTACCTCGGCGGAGCCTACGACGGCTGCGAGTCGGGCTTGGGCTGCGGCGTCGTATTCAAGCTCACGCCAGAGGGAAAGTATAAGGTCCTTTACAGCTTCTGTGCACAGAACAGCTGTACCGACGGGGCATATCCGCAGGCAGGCCTGGTCCTCGACCAGAAGGGAAACCTGTATGGGACAACCTCTAACGGCGGGACATACAACGGCTACTGTGCCTATGGACAGGGATGCGGTGTCGCATTCAAGCTTACCCCCAAAGGCAAGGAGACAGTCCTATACACCTTCTGCGGCCAAACTAACTGCACCGACGGGGGAGATCCCGTCGCAGGGTTGATCTTCGACAAAAACGGAAGTCTGTATGGAACGACCAAAGTCGGCGGCGCCCACGGAGGGGGCATCGTATTCAAGCTGACCCCCAAAGGCAAGGAAACTATCCTCTACAACTTCTGTGAGGAACAAGGCTGCGCCGATGGAGCGGCTCCCGTCGCGGCGGTGGTCCTCGACCAGAAAGGAAACCTATACGGGACCACCGCAGGGAGCGGGGAGCCCAGAGACGGCGGAGTGGTATTCAAGCTAACTCCAGAAGGCAGGGAGACAGTCCTCTACAGCTTCTGTTGGCAGAACAACTGCGTTGATGGGACAAATCCCTCCGCAGGGGTGGTCTTCGACCAGAATGGAAACATGTATGGGACGACCCTCAACGGCGGGGAACATTACGCGGGCGTCGTATTCAAGCTCACGCCAGAGGGCAAAGAGACGGTACTGTTCGGCTTTTCCGGGATCGCAGACGGGGCCAGTCCCGAGGGAGGTCTTGTCTTTGACCAGAAGGGCAACCTGTACGGCACGACTCAGGAGGGCGGGGAAGACGTAGCCGGCGTTGTTTTTAAGATCACTCCGTGATCCCCACGCCCGCTGAACTTGGAGCAAGTGCGGGGGCGCAGTTTTGGGGTTCGAGGGGCCGGTTTCAAGGAATCAGCTTCGGAGAAAGATATGCCAGGAAAAACGTGTCTTATGAAGCGACGCGCCATGCTGGTGCTTCTAGGTTTTGGTGTGCTTCTAGGTTTTGGTGTGCTGTTAGGTGGGGCGTACGCCCAGACGGAAAGCGTGCTCCACAGCTTCTGTGCTCAAATCAACTGCAACGATGGCGGGGGGCTGCGGGCGGGGCTGCTTTTGGACCAACAGGGGAACCTTTACGGGACGACCTACACCGGCGGGCCCTACAACGAATGCACTAAGCAAGAGGGCTGTGGCGTCCTGTTCAAGCTGAACCCAGAGGGCAAAGAGACCGTCCTCCACAGCTTCTGTGCGCGAGGCTATCCCTGCACGGATGGGGGGAACCCCTTAGCAGGGCTTACCTTCGACCAAAAGGGAAACCTGTACGGGACGACCGAATACGGCGGAGCTCACGGAGAGGGAGTCGCATTCAAGCTCACGCCAGAAGGCAAGTATGCGGTCCTTTACAGCTTCTGTGCCCGCGATAACTGCACGGATGGTTACAATCCGGCAGCAGGGATGGTCCTCGACCATAAGGGAAACCTGTATGGAACAACGCCGCTGGGTGGGGCCGACGGGGCGGGAGTCGTATTCAGGCTCACGCCAGAGGGCAAGGAGACAGTCCTCTACAGCTTTTGCGCGGATAACAACTGCGCCGATGGGTACGGTTCGGTAGCTGGGCTCGTCTTAGACCAGAAGGGAAACATATACGGAACGACCGAGTACGGCGGGGCCGGCGGCTGCTACGGCGGATGCGGCGTCGTATTCAAGCTCACGCCGGAGGGCAAGTATACAGTCCTTTACAGCTTTTGTGCGCAGAGCGGCTGCACCGATGGGTCAAATCCGCAAGCAGGATTGGTCTTCGACCAGAAGGGAAACCTGTATGGGACGATCTCCGGCGGCGGGATCATCTACAACCACTACTGCCCCTACGAACAGGGATGCGGTGTCGTATTCAAGCTCACTCCCAAAGACAAGGAGACAGTCCTCTACAGCTTCTGTCCGCAGAACTGCGCCGATGGGTACTTTCCCGTGGCAGGTCTAACCGTCGACCAGAATGGCAACCTATATGGAACAACCACGGGTGGCGGGGCCCGCGGTGCCGGCGTCGTCTTCACACTTACTTCCAAAGGCAAGGAGACGGTCCTCTACAATTTCTGTGCGCAGACCAACTGCGCCGATGGCGCAAATCCCTATGCAGGGCTGGTCCTCGACCAGAAGGGAAACCTCTATGGGACGACCAATTTCGGCGGGGCCTATGAATCCGGCACCGCATTTAAGCTCACGCCATAATCTCACGTCAGCTGATGATGAGGACAGTTGGCGTGCAGCTTGGGGCTCAGACACGGAGCCTCGGTTATTCCTTTGTTGACATTGTCCGCCCGCGCCCGAAGATTGCAGACAGCCGTGGTGCACGTGGCCCACTTTGTCAATGTGGCTGACACATTCGAAACAGCGCGAGCAATCCGGGAGGGGTTGCCTCGAGCTGCTCGAAGAGCAGCGTAGACGAAAAAAATAGCCCGCCGGAGGGGTCTTGGCAAACTTTCGTATTTGCCAAAACCCACTACCGTCGGGCTGGCCGTTGATCAGCGTCTGGGCCGAACTCAACCCAGGCGTCAACCGTTAGCCTGATTGTCGTTTTCCGTCGTTACGGCGTGGTCCCTTTGACCCGAACCGCGAACGGCAGATTGGTGGAGTAAGCGGTCCAAGTGCCAGCCGCGCCGCCGCTTGCAGAGTAAGCGACGTTGACGTCGGTAGTCTGATCGTGGATTGCCTGATTCACTTCGGCAAACAGATCCGAACTGGAAGAGGTTCCCCAAACCACCCAATAGGTACCAGCGGGCAGACTCAAGCCACTGCCAGCAAGAGGTTTGCCCTCAATCGTGCAGCATTGGCCAAAGGTCTGGGAATCGATGGTCACAGAATAGGGGTTAGTATTAATCGGAGTCCCGCTGGGTACGCCGCTGGCGTCAGCTTCGATGTTAAGTTCAAATGTTGTGCTCGTCCCCTGCACAATATAGTTAACCGCGGTTGCGATTGCTGTGATGTGAGAGGCGGAAGAAAGCGTGAATTGAACCGCCTCATTGTACGGTGACTCGCCATCGGTGTTGTTCGGGCCCACAACAACGTTGCCTGAACAGCAGTAATAGGTGCCCGTTAAATTGTCATCAAAGTTGTTTAGCAAATAAACGGTGTCCGGGCGCGGCGTTTCGACCTTGGTCGCGTGACCGCCTTTAACCGGTTTCGTGGTGACGAGTGTTCTATCGGCCGCTAGTGAAACCAGCGACAACGCAAGCACACACAGAGTTACGCGTACAAACATTTTGTTCATCCGAAGTCTCCTCCTTTTTTTAATTCCCAAACGGCAGCGATTCTATAGAGCTTTCACCTGCTTGCCTAGAGTGAAAAGATTTTCATTTGAGCTGCATTGTTTTGGTTGCTTACGGAGTTCCGCTTTGCCGCGACCTTTAACACCTTGCCGAAATCAAATTTGCATTCGCAGGAGAGACTCAGCCGCGGGGTTGAGTGTAATCTCTGATTTCGTCAGTTGACTTCCTGCCCCTCTGTCAAAAATCGGCGTCCAGCCCGATGTATAATGCCTTGCCTTCGCTGGAAAGGATTCATGAAACCGACTTGGTCTCTCAGGAGGAATCTGGTGACGAAAACATGGGTTGTTCTCGCGCTAATTGCGCTGACGCTACTGATGACCACTACGACGACGCAGGCGGCCACAAATCCGGCCACTGCCATTACAAATGACGGCAGCGCTGCTGAAAACTCTACCAGCGTGGCGCGCCCCGGCATGGTGTCGCACGGACCGATTGCCATTCATCCGTTCATTGACGTGGCGGCGATCCAAACTTCGAAAATAGAGATCTTCGTTTCCGACGCGGCAAATAACGTCGTAAACATCTACAACACATCCGGCAAGCTGCTGGGGCAAATCGACGGCTTCAGCGAACCGCAGGGCATAGCCAGCGATGGCAAGGCCAACCTCTACATCGCCGACACGGCGAACAGCCGAATTCAAATCTATGCTCCGCCCTACAAGAAGAACCCGAAGACGCTGGGCGACCCGGGCGAGTACCCGTCCGGCGTTGCCGTTACCTATAACGGAGAGTTCGTCGCGGTGGCGAACATCCTCTCCACGACCGGTGGTCCGGGCAACATCCTGATATTTAAGAAAGGTAAAGCGGGATTCAAGATCTCAAGTTCGATACTTGCGCGAGTCTATTTCTGCGCCTTTGATGCGAAGGGTAACCTCTTCGTCGACGGCGAGAACTCTTCCGGCCAGGTCGTGATCGGCGAAATCGCCAACGCGACCACCGGCGGCAAGAAACTTAAGACGCTCACATACACCGGGGCGACTATCGGTTTCCCTGGCGGGATTGAGGTAACAACCCACGACAAGATTGCTATCCTCGACCAGGATTCCGCCACGATCTACACCTTCAACCAGCCGGTCAAAGGCTCGCTGGGCTCTCCAATCGCGACCACCGACCTTACCGGTGCGTCCGATCCCGTGACCTTTGCATTCACCGCGAGCAACAAAGACCTTTGGGGTGCCGATGCCGGTACAACGGGAGTCGCTGAGTTCGCGTACCCGGCGGGCGGAAACCCGGTGAAGCAATTCATGGAGGGCGGCGAACCGATCGGCGTCGCGCTGGTTCCGGCGGAGCAGCCGTAGCTTGGGTTGATTGCTATGCGGGGGCGCGCAAGCGTCCTGCGGTTGGGGGTGACGTAAATTCGATTGTGTAAAAGCAGAGGGTGTAAGTTGGCTTTGGCCTTGCGAGCTAAAGCCTTTCCGAGAAGGAGGCCTACACCCGATGGCGAAGATAATCCCAATCACCGAGCATTACCAACATTTTTTGGCGGAGATGAAGGAAACATTTTGGGGCGACCTGTACGGCCACACCCGGCTGGCGTGGAAGCGGGCGTTGGAAGCGGAGTCGGAATGGGAGCGCGACCGTTTTGCAGCGCGGGAGTTCTACCAGCGGCGGGCGCAGCGGCGGCAACCCTACCGCAACGGCTACTACGAGCGGGATTTCGTGACTCGGCTGGGCACGATCCGGCTGCGCATTGCTCGTACTCGGGGAAAAAGTTTTCTGCCCCGGGCTCTGGAACCGTTTCAGCGGCGGGCCGAGGATGTAGCGATGCTGATCCGGGAAGCCTTTCTGCGCGGCATCTCGACCCGGCAGGTGGGACGGGTGGTGGCCACGCTGACCGGAGAAGTGGTGAGTCCACAGACAGTGTCGAAGCTAACCCGCGATCTCGACGACGCGGTGAAGCAGTTTCATCAGGCGCGGCTCAGCGACGACTACGCCTATTTATTTTTGGACGGAGTGAGCCTGCGGGTGCGGCGTCCGGCGGGGCGCAAGCGGGTGCACATGCTGGTAGCCTACGGAGTGCGGCGCGACGGCACCCGCCATCTGCTGGCGTTTATGCGCAGCCAGGGTGAGAGCCAGGCCGACTGGGAAGGCCTGCTCGGGGATCTCTACCGGCGGGGGCTGGAGGGCAAGCAACTGGGCTTGATCGTTACCGATGGCTGTCCCGGACTGGCGGCGGCGATTCCGACGGTGTATCCGCGGGTGCGGCATCAGCGCTGTTGGGTACATAAGATGCGGAACATTCTGGAGAAAGTGCGGAAACGCGATTATGACGAAGTGAAAACCGGCGCGCAGGCGATCTATTTGGGCGAAAGCCGCGCCCACGCCGAGTCTGCGTTTCGCCGCTTCCGCGCGCGCTGGCTGCGAGAATATGGGCCCATGGTTCGACGATTACAACGCGATCTGCCGGAACTACTGTCGGTCTTCGCCTTTCCACGCCCTCTCTGGCAGAAGCTGCGCACCACCAACGTTATCGAACGCTGCTTCGTGGAAGTACGAAGACGCACCCGTCCCATGGTGTGCTTTGTGAATGTAGAAAGTGTAGACCGAATCATCTACTCCATCTTCCAGAGATTCAACCTGGAATGGAAAACCCGCACCCTCAACCTATTTACACAAGCAGCTTGACATCACCTGGGACGCAAGTTGACTCTCGATGTGAAGAGACAGATAATGACAGGCGTTTCGGAGGAGGACTTATGAACCGCACTCTCCGGCCTCGCAAGACTGCTAATCTTCCCGAGTCAATTCATCAGCGGCTCAACGCTTATGCAATCGCGGCTAGTGCAGCCGGAGTGAGTGCGCTTGCCCTGGCCCAGCCGTCTGAGGCGAAGATTGTATACACGCCGGTTCATCATGTCATCCTTCGCCACAGCAGCTTTGGCCTTGACCTCAATCACGACGGCAAAGTGGATTTTGAGATCAATCAAACATCCGGGTGCAGTACTGACGGGGGATTCGCAGGGTTCTGTCAAACCAGGCTCTACGCGTATGTCCCCTTCTATCAGGATCCCGGCAACGCGGTTATGGGACAAGCGCAATGGCCATTCCACGCTCTTGCGCTCAAGGCGGGCGCGCCCATCAATGCAGCGCAACCCTTCGGCGCCAGCGCGCTTTACTTTCGCAGTCGCGCCAGCAACACATCGGGAAGGTGCACCGGTTCATGGACCAATGTCAAGAATCGTTACCTGGGATTGAAGTTCGAGATCAAAGGCAAAGTACATTTTGGATGGGCGCGACTGAGCGTGACCTGCACCTTGCACGGAAAGGAATCCGGCGTTCTGACCGGATATGCGTATGAGACAGTTCCGAACCGTCCGATTCGGGCGGGACAGACTAGCCGCGGGGATGATCCGGTCTCGTATCCTGGCTCGGCGGATGGTTCCGGCTCTTCGTCACTGACCAATCCCACTCCCGATATCTCCTACCCTACATCGCTCGGTGGGCTTGCGCTCGGTGCTCAGGGCCATATCGCTCATTGACCAGTGTCAAAACGCGCCATTCCTTTCCATCAACGGCAAGCCTTGCCCTGCGCCCTACGTTTGAAGCCGACGCCAATCAGTTAGTAAGTGAAGGACCGTAGAACAGGACCTTCGCCCAGGAATCCGCTGCGTTGCTTTGGCTGCAGTGCGATGTAGCCACCGAAGTGGTTGTACGGGCCGAAATCTATCGAGTCCACCAAGTTTCCCTTCGGATCGTAAACCTGCATGAAGTTGTGCTCTCCTGGACCATCCGGTTGGAAGACAAGAAACAGCTTGTGGATGGGATCGTACTCGACATCGAACCCACTCTGCGCCTGCCCCACCCCACCGGGAAGGTCCTCGCTGATGCCGGTCTGGGTTTTGAGATCGTAAAACTGAACACTAGCGTCGTCTGCGGAGGTCGTACAGGCAACGCCATCGTCCGAATCGACGGCCAGCCCTTGGAGTCCTTTGCCCAGTCCCTGAAAATCGTTGAATTCGCCGTTGTCCAGGTTGAGCAAACCGACTTGCATAACGCAATAATTACATCCTTGAGCCTCCGCGAGAACACCTGTATTCGTCTTGACATCGAACGCGAGGGCTACGGGGGTAAAGGGCTCGAAGTCGGGATCGGTCAGCGTGATCTCTTTGCCAAAGGTTTGGGTTTTCATATTTTCGTTGAAGGAAAAGTAGGTAGTTCCGGGGTAGATGTCATGCAGGACGAAGAAGGCAGCGGTGTCGGATTGCTGATCATGGCTGACGCCAGAGACAATGTCCTTATTGCCAAAATGCGGCGGGTGCCACACGCTGGTGTACTTGTTCGCGCTGAGCGGACTGATCACACGGTAGATGCGTTGCGTGCCGTTTTGCAAAGCGTTCTCGTGTAAGAGCACCGCGGTCGAATTGCCAACGATGCCGATGACAATGTCATCGTCGAATTGGCTTATCTTCTTCGAAATCACTTGAATGATTTTCCCCGTCTTCTGGTCGAACGTCTCAACCGCGGTCAAAAGGTCACCATTCTTTAGAGTCGCTTGTTCGGCAAGAACGCCTTCCGTTCCATTCTGATCGATGTCGTAGCCGAACATCTGGCCGCCGAACTTCGGGTGCACGACGATCTTACCCGGCCCCTTGGGCAGTCGGGTTGGCGCGGTCTGGGCGGCGGCCAAACCGGTTAAGCTGCACAGAGCTATTGCTATAACGCAAAAAAACAGATGGTAGGACGAAGTTCTCGGTTTCATTTCTGGCTCCAGTCTCTTTGGCGACCTGTGATTCGAAAACGGAGGAAAATTAACACCTCGGCGCGAACCGTCTGTCACGCTCTTGTCAAGACTTTGTCAAATGTTATGGTTTTGCGGTAGTGGTGCAGTTTGATTGTCATCCTGAACAAGCGTTCTTTGCGCGGTGGAGGATCTGGGCGAGCCGCGCGATGTGTCGCGTTCTTTGCGACACATTAACCGCGCGCTTGGCTCGCTTCCCTATCAAACTGCACCACTACCCGTTTTGCCCTTGCACCAGAACGCGTGCCCATGCCGGCGAGATTCACAGCTTCAAAGCGGTTGGTGATTCACTGCTGGAGGGTGGCCCATCCTAACGTCGTCCACTTCGACGTTAGCGTAACTTTGACTTTAGTTTGCGAGTGCCCCACATCTCGCCCCTTTCAAGATGCACGTGCGGCAAACCCGCCCCACAACCTCTCTCAACCCGCCGTCATCCTGAGGAAGCGCAGACCTTCGCAGCGCGAAGGCCTGCCAACGAAGGATCTCTGTACTCGCACCCGGCAAACAAAATCCAATTCTTGTCATCCCGAGCAAAGCGAGGGATCTGCAGTCCTCAACACACGAAAACTGGGTGCCCCACATCCCGCGCCCTTCGAGATGTGGGTGTCGGCAAGTGGGAAGACGCCGCAAATCAATCATCCTGCACGCGCAAGCATGATCCGTTCGCGTAGGGCGGACACTCGTCGCGAAGAATCCTTTCACTTCGTTGGGGAATCTCTAGTCTGAGGTGCGGAGGAGGAACAAGAAATGGTCCTGATCCTGACCGCCGTTTGCGTATCGGCGATGTGCCTGTTGATCGTAACTTGGATCAAGCACAGAGCAGCCCGAAATGAGATGGAGCGGTACAGCATCACACCGGAGGAACTTCACACACTGTTAGCCGCCAATCAAGAGGTACATCTGTTTGATGTTCGCCTGCCTCTCGATCTGCTAGCCAGGTATGAGATCATCCCCGGTGCAAAGAGAATACCCCCAAGAGAAATACTTGAGAACCCGGCGCTCATCCCGCAAGAGAAAGACGCGATCGTTTACTGCACATGCCCGAGTGATAAAACCAGCCGAGAAATTTTGCATCGAGCTCGTGCCCTGCATTTCTCACGGATCAAATTCCTCAAGGGAGGATTCGAGGCGTGGAAAGCGAAGGGCTATCCGGTCGAGCCATACAACGAGCCCTTCCATCTCGACACTGCAACCTAGCTCCCGTTAAGGAACTTCCACACCACAGGTGGCCGAGCCTTTCGCGCACTTTGCGAAGGCTGGGGCTTTTCGCCGCCATCGGGATCTCGCCCGGATCGGCTCTTACGCATTCGTCTTCAACATCTGCTCAGCATGCTTCCGCGAAGTATCAGTCAGCTTGGCCCCACTCAACATGCGGGCGACTTCTTCGGTGCGCTCCTCGCCGGCAATCAGACGAACCGACGTTCGCGTGCGCTCAGCAGAAGTTTTCTTCTCGATCAGATAATGATGGTCAGCAAAGGTCGCGATCTGCGGCAAGTGAGTCACGCACAGCACCTGATTGGCTCGCGATAACGTTTTCAGCTTTTTGCCCACAGCCTCCGCCGCACGTCCGCCGATGCCAGTATCGATTTCGTCGAACACCAGCGTACGTTGCGCGCCCGTCTTCTTTTTTCCCTGTCCAGCCTCCACGCTGGCCTTCAAAGCCAGCATCACCCGCGACAATTCTCCGCCAGAGGCGATATGCTCCAGCCGCCGCAGCGGCTCACCAGGATTTGTAGAAATCAAGTACACAACATGATCGAACCCGGAAGCGGTCCAGTTCCCTTCTTCATCCGTTCCGCTGGCCTCGATGTGAAAATTGGATTTCATGGCCAGATCATTGATCTCCGCCTCGACCAGTTTCTCCAGTTTGCGCGCCGCTTCGTAGCGCTTCTTCGAAATACCACGGGCCGACCTTAAATATTCGTCGGCCGCCTGCGCCAGCTCTCTGCGCAACTGCGCCAGAATCTCATCTTTGTTTTCCACCTCAGAAAGCTTGCGGCTCACTTCTTCACCGTGATGAATCACATCCTCGAGACTGGGCCCGTATTTACGCTTCAGGCGATCGAGGGCCGCGAGGCGATCTTCCACCTCGGCCAGGTGCTCAGGCGATGCTTGAATGCCGCCGGCGTAATCGCGGAGGGTTGCGCCAACGTCTTCCACGCTGATACGCGCCGTCTCGATTGCGGCCAGCGCCTCCTGGAATTTTGGTTCGTAGCGCGACAGCTCTTCGATATGCTTCTGCGCGGTCCGTAGCGAAGATGAAGTGGACGCGCCGCCTTCGTAAAGCAAATCGAAAGCATTCATGGCTGCGCTGTAAATCTTCTCGGCATTCGCCAGCACGCGCTTCTCGGCTTCCAGGCGTTCGTCCTCGCCGGGATGCAGCTTGGCATCTTCGATCTCTTTTTTCTGGAAAGTCCAGAGGTCGAGCAGGCGCAGACGGTCTTGCTCGCCGTGTTCGAGCTCTTCAATACGACGAGCTATTGCCCGCCAGCTTGCGAAGGCCTCGCCAACCGCATCCAGTTGGGTACCCGCAAACGCGTCGAGCAGGTCTAGTCTCGCCGCGGCATCGAACGACAGGATAGATTCATTCTGCGCATGAATAGTCGCAAGATGCGGAGCGAGTTGACGCAGCACGGCCACCGTGGCCGGCTGATTGTTGATGAAGACGCGGCCCTTGCCGCCCGCAGCGATTTCGCGGCGCAAAATAATGGATTCGTCTTCCTCGTTGGGATCAATGCCGTTAGCTTCGAGAATTCTGGTTATGCTCTTTTCCGTCCGCTCATCGACTTCAAAGACAGCGTTGATGACGGCCCGGTCGGCGTTAGCGCGAATCACGTCGCTGGATGCTTTTTCACCCAGGAGCAAAGCCAGCGCATCGATAAGAATAGACTTGCCGGCTCCGGTCTCTCCCGTCAGCAGGTTGAGGCCAGCCGCAAACTCGACCGCCAGATTGTCGATGACCGCGTAATTTTCGAGCCGCAGTTCGGAAAGCACAAGCCGTCCCGGGACAACGAATTAAGATGCCAGAAGTTGAGCGCAGAATAACATGAAAACCAAAACGTATTTCACAAATGCTCCCGGAAGGCCACGCTTCAGTCATTCGTGGAAAAACTCAAAAATGAGCGGCTGGAGCTTTGAAGGGGCGCGGCTTCAGCCGCGCCGCCAAGCCGCTGAAAATCTGTCGGCGCTTTAGCGCCTGAGGTTTGCTCTTTGCGTCCGCCGCGACTTTTCGGCGGCCTCTCCAGCCAAACATTCTCGCTTCGTATCAGGCTATGCCTTCAGGCATACTGCAAGCTGCAGAAAATGCGTTCGGCTTTAGCCGCTGCGCTGTCCGTCGACGCATCTACAGGAAAATCCCGTTAATCCATGCGGTACGTCTCTCCAAGAAGCCGGGAATGTTCGTCTATAATTACGAGAGCCTCCAAAATAAAATGCATTTTCCCTTACTACTGGCAGCGGTGGTTGGCGGGCAGATCGTCGATCTAGTTGGAGAAACCGGTCCCGTCGCTAAGTTTGTCCTTCTCACCCTGTTGGCTTTCAGTGTCATCTCGTGGGCCATCATTCTTTCCAAGTGGAGCCTGGTACGGCGAGCTCGCGTACAGAGCGGACGCTTCGTGCGAGCCTTCCGCAAAGCCCAGCGCCTGCAAGATGTCTCAGCCGTAGCCGAACAATTCAAGCCCAGCCCCTTGGTCGCCGTTTTTGAAGGAGGCTTCGCAGAACACAAACGCCAAGGCAGCACTATCGCGATTCAGCGCGCCATGCAAATCGCCTGTTCAGAAGAAGTAACCCGCCTCGAACGAAACATGCCCTGGCTAGCAATAACCGGCGCCGTAACCCCATTCGTAGGCCTCTTCGGCACCGTCTGGGGAATTATCGATGCGTTCCATGGGTTGGGGACGGCTGGCGCGGCTACTTTGCGGGCGGTTGCGCCTGGAATCTCGGAGGCGCTCATCACTACTGCGGCGGGATTGGCGGCGGCGATTCCGGCGGTGATTGCTTACAACTTGCTGGGCAGTTCTATTCGTGAGTTCGCGGCGCGGGGAGATGATTTTGCTTTGGAGATGTTGAATGCGGTGGAGCGGGCGCAGCCCGCGGCACCGGAGGTGCGGCGGTAATGGCTTTCACGGCTTCGAACGGGCGGACGCAATCTTCCATCTCTGACATCAACGTTACGCCGCTGGTGGACGTGGTTCTGGTGCTGCTGATTATTTTCATGGTGACCGCGCCGGTGCTGCAATCGGGGATTGAGGTCAGCGTGCCCAAGACGCGCACCGTGAAGGAAATCACGGAAGAACGGCTGGTCATCAGCGTGGACAAGCAGCAGCGCGTATTTCTGGGCAACGATCCGATCAACATCAATGAGATTGCCGCCAAACTGCGGCAGAAGATTCGCGATCCGCAACACCAGTCGATCTTCATCCGGGCGGATGAGAATGTGCCCTTCGGCGCGTTCGCGACCGTTATGGATGCGGTCAAGCAATCGGGGATCACGAATGTGAGCATCGTGACCCAGCCGCTCGACAGCCATGCAAGCAAACGCTGAGATATTTTTCGAGCACGACAAGTGGGGCCGCAACCTGGCGTGGTCAGCCGGGCTGCACATCGCGATTGCGGGCTCCATCATCCTTTACGCGGCGGTTGCGTCGGGCGGAAAAGGCAGCGCATGGGGCGCGGGCGGCGGCGGGGATGCTATGGGCGTAACGCTGGTCAGTTCGGTTCCGCTTCCTGCCAGCACGGTACAGACACAGAATGTGCTGGCGAATGAATCCAAGGGGATAACGCAGTCGCAGCCGAAGGCTGAGGAGAAAGAGCCGGAAGCGATTCCGATTCCCGACAAGAATGCAAAGATAAAACCGAAGCCACGAAGCAGCGCTCAGCAAAAGCCCAAGCCCGAGGAAGAAGAAGCCAGCAACGTAGTTCCATTCGGCGAAGGCGGCCCGGTCAGTGGGCCTTATGGAAACTTCAATGCCGGCGGGGCGAAAGGCGGATTCGGATTCACCGGCGGCGGGGGCGATTTTGGTTCGCGCTATGCGTGGTACGTGCGCGTGGTGCAGCAAAAAGTTTCCGAGAACTGGCTCAAGTATGAAGTCGATCCAGGAGTTTCGGACGCGCGAAGGGTTTATGTGACCTTCGACATTGTGCGGGACGGGCACCCGACGAACGTGCAGATTGAGCAGTCGAGCGGCGTGCCTTCGCTCGATCAGTCGGCGGTGCGGGCCTTGCAACGCATCGATACTTTTGGTCCGCTGCCTCCGGATTATAACGAGAGCAAGGTTTCGGTCGAGTTCTGGTTTGATTACAAGAGATAGGTTTGGTTCGGGCTTCAGGCCTCCGGCTTTGGGCTTCAGGTTACTTGGAACGGGGTGTCAGCTTTCAGTTCTTTGACAGGTTGAGGTGTCTGGGATCGGGGAGAAACGGGCAGCCTTAGAGCAAGTGGAATGTAAAAGGCCAGTTGTCAGTTACCGGTTCTCGGTTCTCAGTTTGTGGATCGCGCGGGTGAAGTAGCGAACCGCAGTGGCTGAAAGCCGCATCTTTAGTGGGCGTGAGCGGCGCGGCTGAAGCCGTGCCCTTCCCGGTCAAGCCAAAAGGGACATCAGAGTTTTTCGTAATTTAAACAGGTTATTGGAAGGAATTGGCTTGCTAATGCAAAGGGGCAACTTGCACTTGAAGGTTCGTCATCTTACGATGAGTAGAGGTTCGAACGCTGGTATCGGCACGAGGACGACCGGCACGCACTATTCCACAATCAAATCTCGGGTTAGCGCCGCGGTATTCTTTCTCTTTCTTTTGCTGACTGCGGCTTCTGTGACTCCTTGTCTGGGCCAGGATTGGATCAAAACCGGCACGGGCCTGGGGATGGAAAAAGTTCGCCTCGCGGTTCCCGACTTCAAGCCTTCCACTGCAGACGCCCAGAACGCCGCCCTGCTCAAAGTTTTCAACGACACTCTCTGGAATGACCTGGACAATGCCGGCATCTTCGACATGGTCTCAAAGAGTTTCTATCCGCTGGCAGTTCCGGGCACGCCGACCGAGGTGCAATTCGCATCCTGGAGCGCTCTGCCTCCCAATGCGGCGATGTTGGCGTTCGGCAATCTGGGCGTGACCGGCGGCAATGTGACCGTGCAAGGCTGGCTTTATGACGTCAAGAATATTGCGTCGCCGCAAGTGCTGGGCAAGCAGTATCAGGATTCAGCCACTGCCAGTGCAGCCCGCATAATCGCGCACAAGTTCGCGGATGAAATTATCTTCCGGCTCGGCGGCGGGATTCCCGGCATTGCCGAAAGTCAGATTTACTTTGTCAGCAGCCGCACTGGACACAAAGAAATCTGGGCCATGGATTACGACGGAGCGAATCAGCGCCAGATCACGCATCTGAATTCAATTTCTCTGTCTCCCCGGATTTCGCCTGACGGCTCGCGTCTGGCCTTCAGTTCGGTGACGAAATCGGGTTGGGACATTCTGATGTACTCGATGGACCTCAATCGGCTGGTTGGCTTTCCCAAGTTTGGGGGCACGAATTTGTCGCCGGCGTGGTCTTCCGATGGAACCAAGTTGGCCTTTTCATCATCTCGTTCAGGAGACCCTGAGATTTATACTGCCGACCAATCGGGCGGCAATCTTAAGCGGGCTACGTCTTTCAAGGGTCCGGACGTTTCGCCGGTATGGAATCGCAAGACGAATGCGCAAATCGCGTGGGTGAGCGGGCGCACTGGGCTGCCGCAGATTTACACCATGGAAGCAGACGGAACCAATGTGCAGCGGCTTACCGACCAGGGTTATGCGGTATCGCCGGCATGGTCGCCCAATGGGCAATTTTTGGCATTCGCCTGGATCCGGCATTATGGGCCGGGCGCTCCGGGGGCGTCGGATATTTATCTCATGGACGTGGCCAGCAAGCAGTGGGTGCAACTGACCCACGATGGCGGACGAAATGATTTTCCGTCGTGGTCTCCGGACGGACGGCATCTTGTTTTTCAGTCCAGCCGTGCGGGAGGCGAACAAATCTGGGAGATGCTGGCCGATGGGAGCAACCAGAAGCAATTGACGACGACTGGGAGCAATACGCAGCCGAACTGGAGTTGGAAGTAGCCTGAGGGAACTGGCCGAAAACGGCTTCAGGCAGAAAAAAGGCCAAATCCCAGATTGCAGGATTATCATTAAAGTTGTAACACTAGTGTTTGGCGAATTCTTCAAGTTAACTAGCCCGGAGGAGGCGGAGAATTGAACCCGCCCCGCATGGATTCTGAGGCGCGCGTTGTGGGCAGCGGCGCGCGATTACGCAAGGGAGGAAAAGTGAAGCAGCAGAAAATGAAGTGGATCACGCTTATATTCGCGTTAGGTGCCATCTTGTTCCTGGGCGCGTGCCATAAGAAGACACCGCCGCCACCACCACCACCGCCGCCACCACCGGCGCCGACGGCTTCACTCACGGCAAGTCCTAACGCCATTCAGCAGGGACAATCGACGACGCTCAGCTGGCAGACCACGAATGCCACCGATGTGAGCATCGACGGCGTGGGAGCTGTGCAAGCCAGCGGATCGCAGTCGGTTACACCGTCCGATTCGACCACCTACACCTTGACCGCGAAGGGAGCAGGGGGGACGCAGCAGGCCACAGCACGGGTCACCGTGACTACGCCTCCGCCACCACCGCCTCCAGCGCCCGGACCGAGCGAGGAGGAGCTGTTCTCGCAGAACATCAAGGACGTTTACTTCGACTATGACAAGTCGGATATTCGGGGTGACCAACAGAGTTCGCTGCAGGCGGATATCGCTTTCCTGCAGCAGCATCCCAATATCCACTTCGTGGTTGAGGGACACTGCGACGAACGCGGATCGACCGAGTACAACCTGGCTTTGGGCGACAGCCGAGCGGGCTCCGTCCAGAGCGCGCTGGTACAAGGTGGGGTCAGTGCCAGCAACATTAAAACGATCAGTTACGGCAAGGAGAAGCCGTTCTGCACGGAATCCAACGAGGCTTGTTGGCAGCAGAACCGCCGTGGCCATTTCGTGTATCAGAAATAGTGAGGGGGAGGTGCGGAGCGATGGTCGTTCCGCACCTCAGTTTTTTCTGGCGAAGCCGCAAGCGCAGCGGAACCTCCGAGACAACCGTGTCTGGGCCGGACTATCCTCGCGATAGAATGTTGTGGGGACAGGATCGACATTGAGGTGCTGCGGGAAAACACCGGTTTGCTGTTTGGGGGTGAAAACCCTTTAATTATTCGAGGGCAGTTACCGCAGCGCTGGAAGCGCTGCGCCACCCAAAATCGAACTTTTTCCGCACCCCCGACAAAGTCGTTCGACCTTATTCGAACGAGTCTGGCTTTTGCATCTTTAAAGTACTGTAAGGAAACAACTCATGAAAATTCATCGATACTCGACCATAGTTGTCCTGCAGATTGCATTCTGCGTATGTGGGATGCCGGCCTGGGGCGTCAGCAAAGAAATGGTTCAGCTGCAGACCCAGGTGCAGACGCTGCAAGACCAGATGACGAAGATGCAAGAGTCCTTCAACGAACGGATGGGCGTGATGCAGCACCTGATGGACCAGAACACCGACAGCATGAATAAGGTGGCTGCGTCCATCACCGCGGTGCAGAGCGGGTTGGAGAAGTTGCAAACGGACAATGGCGGGAAAGTGGACCAGCTTTCCGGCCAGATCCAGTCGCTCAATGATTCTCTTGATGAACTAAAGGCGCGCCTGGCGAAGGTCAGCAAGCAACTCGAGGACATGCAGGCCGCGCAGCAAAGCGTGGCGGCGGGACAAGCGGCGCAACAGGCACAACAGCAGGCGATGGCGGCGGCTCCGCCTCCGGATGTGCTTTATAACAATGGGTTGCGCGATTACAACGCGGCGAAAAATGATTTGGCAAAGCAGGAATTTTCAGACTACGTGAAGTTCTATCCGAACACGGATCTCGCGGGGAATGCATATTTTTATCTGGCGGAGGTCGCGTACAAGGAGGGAAATTTTCAGGAAGCGGTAAACAATTACGATCAGGTGTTGCAGAACTTTCCCACCGGGAACAAGGCGCCTTCGTCCGATTTGAAAAAGGGATTGGCGCTCATTGAACTGGGAAAGAAGGATGATGGAATCGCGCAGCTTCGTCATGTAATACAGCGCTATCCGCGGTCGAACGAGGCTTTGCAGGCCAAGGATCGGCTGCGAAAATTGGGCGTTGCGACAACCGCGGCGCGCGCTCCCGGGGAGTGAGTTGCTACTCGTCCTTTTTCATCTGTAGGGTTCTCAGGCAGTAGTGGATTTCTGGCGTCACGGCTTTGATGCGCATGCTTTCCTGCACCATCAGTTTGCAGGATAGCGCTTCCCGGGTGGGGCGTTCGTCTCCCAAGTCGAAAGTCACGCGGCAATTCTGACATTCCTCATTCCAGCAGAAACTTCCGTAGGAGACCTCTTCCGGCGCCAGATATTGAAAGCAGCGTAGTACCGGGTTGTCCTCCGGAACCTCGAATTCCCTGCCCAGGATTGTGATTTTCAGCAGGCGTGTAAATGGCCGGAAGGGCGAGGATGGCGCGGTCATAGTTGTCGCGGCGGAGGAAGCCGCGGGTCGTTGGATTCCTGAGGCCTGGATGGCTGAGGCTTGGATGGCTGAGGCAAAGCAATCCTGGTCGACGTCAGACTAGCGTCTGGCGCTAATGCTGGAGTGATGATGAGGGTGATGGCCGTGTTGCTTATTGTGCTGTTTGTTGTGGTGATGCTTGTTGGCCGCGGCCGATTCCGGCATCGACAGGTTTGAATCTGCGGTTCCGGTTTGCGCCCACAGAGTCAGAGAGCAGAATAGAATCACGATGGTTGTAAGAATCAGTCGCTTCATAGGCCCTCCAATGCCTTACCAAATTCCCTCTTATACATGACAAATCCTATGCCATGTTTTGAAATTTCGGAGTAGGGTAATTATAGGCATGGTTCGCTGCCAGCTGGGGGAGAATTTATTGTGACCATTACGAAAGATCAAGACCGATCTAAAGGCGCCGTAGAACAGGAAGAACGGGATCCGAGCGACAACACTTCCATGCAGGGTCAGCTTGGACACCGGGATCAGGATCCGATGCTGAAGTCGTCGGACACGGATTTCCCCGAACCGGGTGGGAGCCCGGAGCACTCGGGCGAACCGCAGGACGAAAAGAAGCGCAGCCGCGACGACGCGGCCTGATCAGAAACCTCGATATTCGCTCGCTCCCCTGCTATCGGCAGGGGTTGAATTTTGTTTTGTGCGCCTGCTTTTCCGCGTTCGGACATCTCGCGGCTTTGCCCGGGCATGCTCGTGTCGGGACTGCCTGGGCGGACGCACTGACGGCCTGTTGTAAAATGCAATTCAATATGCAGACGAAGACTCCTGTGGGAATCCTGGGCGCGACCGGAATGGTGGGGCAGCGCTTTGTCCAATTGCTGGAACATCATCCGTGGTTCGAAGTTGCGTGGCTGGCGGCTTCTGACCGCTCGGAAGGCCGCTCGTATGGGGACGCGGCACGCTGGAAAATGAGAACGCCCATGCCCGCACGGGTGGCGGAGATGCGCGTGTCTCCGGCGGTTGCGGAGGGCGCGCCGAAGATCATTTTTGCGGCGCTGGATGCTTCGATCGCGGCGGAGATGGAGCCCCGCTTCGCTAGCGCAGGTTGCGCTGTGGTTACGAACTCCAGTGCGCTCCGTATGCAGAGTGATGTGCCGCTGGTGATACCAGAGGTCAATCCTGATCACATTCAGATGATCGAGTGCCAGAGCTGGCGTAAAAAGTCGGGCGGCTTTGTGGTGACGAATCCGAACTGCTCCGCCATTGGGCTGGTGATGGCGTTGAAGCCGTTACAAGATTTATTTGGCCTCGAGACGGTCATGGTGGTCACCATGCAAGCCGTGAGTGGCGCGGGATACCCGGGAGTGGCTTCGCTCGATATTCTAGGCAATGTGATCCCTTATATTTCGAAAGAAGAAGAAAAAATGGAGGAGGAGACGCGCAAGCTGTTGGGCAGTTTGAATGGCTCCGGCTTCGTGCCCGCCGAATTCGGCATGAGCGCGCAGTGCAATCGGGTCGCTGTGGAAGACGGGCATACGGAATCGGTTTCAGTAAGACTGAAGAAGAAGGCGCGCCCAGAAGAGATGATCAAGGCCTGGAACGAATTTCGCAGTGTGCCTCAGGAATTGAAATTGCCGAGCGCGCCGGAACAGCCGGTGCGTTACACGGAGTCGGCGGACCGCCCGCAGCCGAGGTTCGACGTTGAGTCCGGCAACGGGATGACAGCTACGGTCGGCCGTTTGCGGCCATGCGGTGTCTTTGACTGGAAATTTACCGTGCTCTCGCACAACACAATTCGGGGCGCCGCGGGCGCTGCTCTGCTGAACGCTGAGTTGCTCAAAGTGCGGGGTTACCTGGGGTGAACAGCAGCACCTGCCCATGCAATAGAACTGGTGCTTCCAAGCGCGCGAAAACGCGTCTGAGGTACCTCGTCCAATGATCGTCATGAAATTTGGCGGCACTTCGGTGCAGGACGCCAAAGCCATCGAGCGGGCCGCGGATATCGTTAAAGGACGGCTGGCGCAAAAGCCGGTAGTCGTGGTCAGCGCCATGGCCAAAGTTACGGACCAGTTGCTGGCGATGGCCCGCGCAGCGGGAAGCGGCGATCGCAAGACCGCTCTTAGTCTTTCGCGGGCCCTCCGCGAACGACATTACAACACCGCAGGCGAACTGCTTGGCACTGCGCTCTTCACGGAGTTTCACGGCGACCTGGGTGTTTACTTCGAAGCGCTGGACGAACTCTTGCGCGGCATCGCTGCCGTAGGCGAGTTGACGCCACGCACTACCGATCACGTGGCGGCGTTCGGCGAAATTCTTTCCAGCAGGATTGTCGCAGCCGCGTTTGCCGCGCAGGGTCTCGATTCCACGATGGTCGATTCACGCGAATGCGTGATCACTGACAACGAGCACATGCGGGCCGCTCCGTTGACGGAAGAGACCAACCAGAGGCTGCGGACGAAAGTGCAGCCTGTGCTGGACAAAGGCCGGGTTCCAGTCATGGGTGGCTTCATCGGAGCCACCAAGGCGGGGATCACGACGACGATCGGGCGCGGTGGATCTGATTATTCAGCTGCGATTGTCGGGTCCGGGCTGGGCGCCGAACGCATCGAAATCTGGACGGATGTGGACGGAATGATGACTACCGATCCGAACCTATGCCCGGAGGCGCGGCGGATCAAAGTCATCAGTTTCGACGAAGCGGCGGAGTTGGCTTACTTTGGAGCGAAGGTTTTGCATCCGGCAACCGTGCTGCCGGCGATTCAAAAGAACATTCCAGTTTATGTGCTGAACTCGCGCAATCCTGGGTGTGAAGGAACGCGGATTTCAGCCCGCGTGCCGCACTGCAAGAATTTTTTCAAGGCCATTGCGGCCAAGAAACGCATCACGATTATTGATGTCGCGGCGCCGCGGATGTTATTAGCTCACGGCTTTCTGCGAGCGATTTTCGAAGCCTTTGACCGGCATCGAGTCGCGGTCGACGTAGTCTCGACTTCGGAAGTGAGCGTATCGTTGACCGTGGATTCGAATGAGTCTATCCCGGCGCTGGCGGCCGATCTGGCGAAATTGGCGGATGTGAAGTATGAAGGCCGCAAGGCGATTGTTTGCCTGGTGGGAGAAAATCTTCGGGAGACACCGGGCATCGCGGCGCGCGTTTTCGGCGAACTTTCTGACGTGAAGATTCGCATGATTTCGCAGGGGGCGTCGGAGATTAATCTCACATTCGTGATTGAAGAGGACGAGGTGCCGCAAGTGATTCGGCGGTTGCACAAGACATTTTTTTCGGACTTGGATCCGGAGGTGTTTGCTTGAACGAATCTTAAAACGCGGAGTACGCTGAGAACTGCCGCGGAGTTCGCGGAGAGACGCTGCTCATGAACGTTCTTATATTAGGCCGGGGTAAAACGGGATCGCTGGTTGCGGACGTGGCGCGTGAGCGGCACCATCACGTCGATGTGCTGGGCGCTAACGACAATCCAAAGGCCTCCGCCCTGACTGCGGAGAAGCTGGCCCCGATCAATATGGTCATCGATTTCACTGCACCTACCGCGGTGCTCGGGAACGTTGAAGCTTGCGTCCGTGCAAAAAAAAGCATTGTGGTTGGGACTACGGGTTGGTATGGAGAACTGCCGCGAATCCGGCAGATGGTGGAAGACCCCGGATGCGGGGTTGGATTGCTGTACGCGGCCAATTTCTCGATCGGTGTGAATCTGTTTTTTGAGGTTGCGCGGAGTGCCGCGGCCGCTCTGCAGCACCAGTATTTCGGGCAAATCTTCGAGCGGCATCATGCGCAGAAGAAAGACGCGCCTTCGGGAACCGCTATCGCGCTGCAAAGGATCGTTCAGGACTCCGCCGGAACCGAGCTTGAAATCACTTCGTTCCGCGAGGGGGACGTAGTCGGGATGCACGAACTGGTTCTCGACTCGCCCGCTGATACCATTTACCTTTGCCATACTGCCAAGTCTCGCCGCGGGTTCGCGGAAGGCGCGGTGCGCGCTGCCGAGTGGCTGGTCGGGAAAAAGGGCGCTTTCGACTTCAAGGACGTGTGGGGGGAGCTGTAGGCACGTCAGTAACCTCGATTCCCTGCTACCAAAGCCTGAACTAAATACGTCAAATATGCGTATCTTAGATTATGCGGATGCTTGTGGACATTTTCGCGCAAATCTTCCGCACCCTCTGGGCGCACAAGCTGCGCTCGTTTCTGACTATGTTTGGCATCGCCTGGGGCGTGGGTTCTTTGCTGCTACTCGTGGGTCTCGGCGAAGGTTTTCGTTCCGGCAACAAGCGCGAACTGGCACAGTACGGCAAAGACATCATGTTCATCTATCCGGGCCGGGCGCCGGTGGTCGAGGGCAGCATGAACTCGGCGCGCAACTACCTGCTCACGTACCAGGACTATCTGGACATCCGCAAGGAAGCGCCGCATGTGCGCAATGCTTCGCCCGTCCTGATTCGCACGGATGTGCGCGCGGTCAGCGAATTCGCCAGCGCGAATGGAGAGCTCGCCGGAGTTGAGCCTCAGTTCAGCGAGATCCGTTATCTTCCAGTCAAGCAGGGACGCTGGCTCAATGGCCTGGACGAAACACAGCGACGCAACGTTATTGTTCTGGGCGATGAACTGGTAAAGAACCTGTTCCCGGGACGACCGGCGGTGGGCGCGACCATTATTCTGAATGACATCAGCTTTGAAGTCATCGGCGCCGTGGAGCGGGTCGGTCGCGGCGACGATAATTCCACCAACATGCGGGGTTACATCCCTTACAAGGTGATGGCGACTCTTTTCCCGCTCAAGGGCGAGAACCACGAGAATTCCATCTCCTTCATTAATTATCAACCGCGCGTAACTGACGAGCATCTGATCGCGCAGGATGAAGTTCGCAAACTAATTGCCCGCAATCACGGCTTTGATTACCACGATAAAAATGCTTTTGAAGGATGGGACACGATTCAGAATTCCAAGGCGATCGGCATGATCTTCGACGCCATGAACATGTTTCTGGGCGCCGTGGGCCTGGTCACGCTGGCGCTGGGGGCGATTGGCGTGATCAACATCATGCTGGTAACAGTGGCGGAACGCACTCGAGAAATTGGATTGCGCAAAGCGTTGGGCGCAACCAACCACAGCATTTTGCTTCAATTTTTTCTCGAAGGAATACTGCTCACGCTGTTCAGTGGTCTGATTGGAATGGGATTCGCGGCTGGCTTGATGGCGGTGCTGGGCACGCAACAAGGTCCGGGAGGTTTCGATCCTCCGAAGATTGTGCCCACGTCTGCAATTCTGGCGATTGCCAGCCTTACCATTGCCGGAGTGATTGCGGGACTTTATCCCGCGCGCAAAGCCGCTATGCTGCAGCCTGTGGATGCGCTGCGACAGGAGTAAACAAATGTTTCGGGATCTATTTCAGGAAGCGTACGGTGCCATGCGGCACAACCGCCGTCGCACGGCTCTCACCATGCTCGGGATGGCGTGGGGTATCGCGACCGTCGTGATGTTGCTTGCCTACGGCGATGGATTTGGCCGGGCCTGCGCCAACATCTTCGCGAACTTCGGTACGAAATTGATGATCCTGGTGCCGGGCCGGACCTCCATGCAGGCGGGCGGACAGAAGGCCGGGGCGCAGATTCGCTTTACGATGGACGATGTCGACACGCTCACCACGAATCTTCCGCAGATCACTCACATCACTCCGGAAGTGAGCAAGGACTGCAACATCCAGTTCGATACGCGAACATTTACTTTCGGCGTTACTGGAAATTATCCAAACGTCGATTCTGTCCGCGCTCTCAAATTGGGCCAGGGACGCTTTTACAACATGCAAGACGAAATGCAGCACGCCCGAGTGACGGTCATCGGCTCGGAGGCCAAGGAAAAACTTTTCTCGGGACGAAATGCCGTTGGCGAGCGCATCCGCATTGATGGCCTCAGCTTTGAAGTGGTCGGTGTCCTGAGCGCGAAGATGCAGGAAGGCGACGATGACATCAATCGCGCGATTTATGTCCCCTTCACGACCATGAGTGATTTGAAAGACACTCACTATCTCGATTCCATTTGGTTCAACTACGAAACTCCGGAGTATGAAAGGTTGGAGCAGGCGACACGCGACGTGCTGGCGGTTCAGCACAAATTCAGCACAACCGATCGCCGTGCGGTGCGCGTGTTTAACCTGATGGAACAGGTTCACCAGTTCGAGGTCATCACCATCGGCTTGAAAATTCTGCTGGGCTTCATTGGCACGCTGACGCTGGGCATCGGCGGCGTTGGCCTGATGAACATTATGCTGGTCTCGGTGAGCCAGCGTACGCGTGAGATTGGCGTGGAGAAAGCGCTGGGCGCGCGACGGGGACACATCCTGACGCAATTCCTGGCTGAAGCTCTTACCATTACTTTCATCGGCGGGGCGCTCGGAGTGATCCTGGCCTACCTGGTTTCGCTCTCGGTCGGAAGGCTTACGCTGTACAGTGCGATGGCGAAGAACGCAGAGGCTGGCGACATTCGCCTGATCATCGCTCCGGGCACTTTGATCGTGGCTACGATCATTCTGGCCGCAGTGGGGCTGATCAGCGGCATGGTTCCGGCGGTGAGGGCTTCGCGGCTGGATCCTATTGAGGCTCTGCGATACGAATAGCGCTGCGCGCGTTCTTGTTCCACTTCGGTAAGTTGGCCAGCCAGTCCGCATGGTTTCCCCCGGTTGCGCAATCGATCGGTAGTAGTCTGAAAGCGGACTACGATGCGCGCCGTTGCGACTCTTCGAAAAGTGGGTTTGGTAGTGGCTATTCTGCTTGCTTCAACCGCGCGTGCAAATCCTCCCGGTCCTGACAAAACTCAAACGACGCACCCCTTACGCTGGGAAGAAGGCGCGTCCGGCTGCACTTTCAGCCGGGATGACGACGGTAAATATCGTTACGGTCTCTGGACAGCCGACTTTGGAATTGTTTTGGCTGTCGATTCCCAGGAACTAGAGAAAGCACGGCGACGTGCGCAGGCGATGTTCGCCGTGTTGCTCAGCATGCATTATCGAGGCCAAGATTCGCTTGAGGTGGCGCCGGGTCAAATCACGTTGGAATTTGTAAAGCACTATCACGATGTGCACGCTGCAATGGATCCAGACAATCTCGCAGCCAAGCAGCAGAGCGACGCCGATGCTTTTGAGGAAGAGACCGAGCGGGAAATTCGCAAGCATCCAGAAAAAAAGGAAGAGAAAGAAGCCTTGCTAGCGGCCCGGCGGAAAGATGCTGCGGAGACGATCGAGTTTCTGAAAAGCCGCTCACTGCGCGCCATTACGCTAAGTAGCGGCCATCCCGATGCGAGTGGCTGGGTACTCTTCAGCACCAAAAGCAAATGGATCGACGATCTGCAGAAGCAAGAAGAATTCGTGCTGAGGGTTCCCTCCGGGAACTTGATTGTTGAGTTCCCGTTCTCGCTTCCACCCAGTGAAGGCGATTTAATTTTGCGACGCAGGCCGGAAAACTAAGTCCGCTGTGTAACTTTGTTCGACGATGCACGAGCGAGGACGCTCGAGCCTACGCTATCTTAGGCACCTTCGGTCAGCCGCAAAACCTGCACCGTAATGTTGTCGGGACCGCCGCGGTCTTTGGCTAACTTAATCAGAGCGCGGCATGCCTCGGCTGGATCATTGCTCGTGACGATGCCTTGGATCTCGTGGTCGCTTAGCAAACTCCACAAGCCGTCAGTGCACAGAACCAGGACATCGCCCTTCTGCAACGGGATAGGATGCTGCGGTGTTTCCGGCGATATCTCGGTCCCTGCTCCGAGAGCTGCGGTGAGGATATGTCTTTGCGGATGGGTTTCGGCTTCCTCCGCGCTGATCACGCCATTCTGCACCAGGCGACCGACATAAGAATGATCGTGAGTCAGGCGGGAAATGGTCGCTCCTCGCGCCAGATATAACCGGCTGTCGCCGACGTGCGCGTAATAGAGTTGGTTGTCAAGAAGGACGACAGCCGTGGCTGTGGTCCCCATGCCGTGCAGTTCGGGATGTCCGGCCGCGTAGTCCAGGATGCGTTCGTGTGCGATCTGAAAGCCGGTGAGCAGAAGAGATTGGACGTCCGTATTGGGAGTTTCGGCGAACACCTCCTTGATGGAATCGACCGCGATGCGACTGGCCTCCTGTCCACCTTCGTGGCCGCCCATGCCATCGGCTACAATCGCCAGCCTGCCCTTGCGGGCGAATTCCTCGTCGGCGGACGGCTCCCAGTAAGTGAGCTGGTCTTCATTGTTTTCGCGCTGGCAGCCGATGTCGCTCATGCTGGCCAACTCAACTCCAGGCCGTATTCGCATCACACCTCTCGCATCGTCCTCGAGCAGACTAAGAACGGTTCTTCGGTCATAGGAACGCAAAGCGAAATCCGATCCGGATCGGCGCCGCTCAAAACGAAGCGGCCTGAAACCCTGGGCCGCGATATCGGTAGCGACTTGAGCCGATCCCTTACGAACTTGGGATTATATCGAACCTTGACGATTTATTTGTCCGAAAGCAGAGCTTGTTACGCGATCCGAACAAAGGCGTGGCGCGGGAATGACATTTGTCACCATAAGTTGATGATGTTCTCCACTGGCGGGTTGCACGCGATTCCCCGATGATGAGTTCGCTGGCTGGATCGATTCAGGTCAGGCTGGAAGCGAGGAATCCAATGATCGCGGCGCTTGAAGCAACCCAAGAACTTCGGAAACAAGGATCGGGTAACGGCGGGGCAGTAATTGCGAGCCTGCGCCGCGCGAGTAAGAACTACGGCGAAGTGCAAGCTTTACGCCAGGTGGATTTCACCATCAGGGCAGGAGAACTGGTCGCGCTCCTGGGACCCAACGGCGCGGGTAAAACGACCGCCGTCAAACTGTTTCTTGGGTTGGCAAAACCGACTACGGGAACAGTCAGCGTATTCGGCGGAAACCCGATCCATGCTGAAGTTCGGACCCGCATTGGCGCCATGCTGCAGGTTGCGAAAGTGCCAGAAACGCTGCGAGTCCGGGAACACATTGATCTTTTCTCGTCGTACTATCCGAGGCCGTTGCCGATAGATGAGATTTTGACGCTGGCGGGGCTGCAAGAGATTAAAGACCGGGAGTTCGGCGAACTCTCGGGCGGACAAAGACAGCGCGTGCTGTTTGCCCTGGCTCTATGCGGTGATCCTGACATTTTATTTCTCGACGAACCCACGGTCGGATTGGACGTGGAATCCCGGCGGGTGCTCTGGGAGGAAATCCGCAGGCTCGTCGCGCGGGGCAAAACAGTGCTGCTGACAACTCACTACCTCGAAGAAGCGGATGCGCTTGCCGACCGCGTAGTGGTAATCAATCGCGGCGAGATTATTGCAGAGGGAACGCCAGCTGAGATCAAGGCCAGCACGGCCGGACGTCGGATTCGCTGCGTGACTTCGTTGAACATTGAGACAGTGCGAGGTTTGCCCGGCGTAATCGAAGTCCGCAGAGACCGCGAGGGGCTGGAGATTCGCGCGGGCGCGGCTGAGCCGATTCTTCGGGAATTGTTGATGCGCGATGCGGGACTTTCTAATATCGAAGTCACTAGCGCAGGGTTGGAAGAAGCTTTTCTGGCGCTGACTGGCGCGAACAACGACGCCGCTTAATAGATCAGCGTAACCGCGGGAAATTTGAATTATCCGAAAGGAAACGAATATGGCTACTGCTTCACTAACACTTGCAGACAGCTCCTGGGTGCGCCCATTAAGCCAGACCCTTGTGATCTACTTCAAGGAAGCAAAATACGAGTTTCTAACCCGGCTGCGTCTTCGCGCCTACTCGATTTCTACAATTACGTTTCCCCTAATGTTCTACGTGCTGTTCGGTCTGGTGCTGAATCCGAAGGATGCGCCCGTAGGCGGGGTTGGGATCGCCACCTACTTGATCCCGAGCTACGGCACGTTCGGAGTCATGGGAGCGTCATTGTTTGGAACGGCATCTGGACTGGCTGCAGAACGAGGCTTGGGATGGCTGCAAGTGAAGCGCGCCAGCCCAATGCCTCCCTTTGCTTACTTCATGGCGAAGGTTGTCCTAGGCATGACCTTTAGCTGCGTGGTGGCGATGCTCCTGCTGCTGCTCGGAGTTACGTTTGGAGGAGTGCATCTCTCTGCCCTGGATGCCGCGAAGCTGGTCGCGATCCTGGTCGCCGGTTCGCTTCCCTTCTGCGCCATGGGGTTGGCGATAGGCTATTTCGTAGGTCCGAACTCGGCGGTCGCGACCATTAACCTGATTTATTTGCCGCTCTCTTTTTGTTCGGGACTCTGGATCCCGATCATGTTCTTGCCGAAGCTCATGCAACAGATTGCCCATTTTCTTCCGCCCTATCATTTAGCGCAACTCGCTCTCAGCGTGGTGGGAGGCGGACAACACGAATCGAACTGGATTCACTGGGAGGCGCTGATCGGATTCTCGCTCATCTGCCTGGGCGTAGCCCGGCTGGGCTTTCAGCGCGACGAAGGAAAGACATACGGCTAAGAGCAAAACGAAGAAGCAACCTGTGGAGAAAAAATATGAACGTCAATCAATGTGCTGGCTGGGTTCTGATTCTCGGTGCGATTTTACTGCTGCTCACTTCAGGCAGGGCCGACTTGCTGGTTATTCTGATTCCGCTGTCGCTCCTGTTGGCCTTCGGGATTGGGTGCTCCCGAGACTACAAAACTGGGCTGACGGGCGACAGCAAAAAGGGGTAGCCTAGAGCTGAACAATGAGGCTTCTACCTAAAGGTCGGCATGGCTGGGCACCTTACACCTGGCTCTTTTACTTCTGTTTTTTTCTTCTCAACCCGATATTGAATCACACCAGTTGGAAGGGATGGCTTGCCACCGCGCTGGGAACCATTGCCTTCTTAGCTGTTTATTTTAGTTTTTTCTGGATCACCTGCCCGTGGAATCTGCTTAACATTGCGGCGCTGGTGCTGCTGGGAGCCGGGTTTGCGCCCTTCAACCAGGGATCCTGCACATTTTTCGTTTTTGCGGCCGCGTTCATCCCCTTCGCGGTGGAAACGGAATGGGCCGCACTCAAGCTGCTGGCGGCCGTGCTCGCAGTGGCCACAGCGGAGTGGTGGCTCTTGCATCTGTCAGGATGGTTCTTGTTCTATGGCGGCGGACTTTCGATGGTGGTGGGTTGCAGCAATATCTATTTTGCGCAACGAGAACGTGCCAACAATCGTTTGCAAAAGGCCAACGAAGAAATTGAGCATCTGGCCAAGGTTGCGGAACGTGAACGGATTGCGCGTGATCTGCACGACGTGCTCGGCCACACACTCTCGGTGATCATTTTGAAGTCGGAGCTGGCCGGTAAGCTGATCGACCAGGATCCGCAACGCGCGAAGGCCGAGATGGCCGACGTGGAACAGACCTCCCGCGCAGCTTTGGCGGATGTTCGGAGTACGATTCGCGGATATCGAGCGCGCAGCCTCCAAGCCGAACTTAAAGCCGCCAAGGCGACGCTGGAAACTGCGGGGGTGACCGTGAAGTCGGAATCCACTGAGGTTCGCCTGACACCGGCACAAGAAAGCGTGGTTGCGCTGGTGGTACGCGAAGCCGTGACCAACGTTGTGCGTCATGCGCGCGCGCACAATTGCCATCTGCGGCTGCTGCCGGTGAACGGAAATTGCCGGATCGAGATTCAGGACGACGGCCGCGGCGGCGGCGCAGTCGAAGGTAACGGCTTGCGAGGCATGCGGGAGCGAATTGAAGCCCTCGGCGGCACGCTCGAACGTGAGAATAGCACGGGAACGCGATTGAGCATTGAGTTCCCGCTGAAGGCGAACGTCGATCATTGAGCCTGTCCCATTGAATCCTCAACCCAAAAACGGGCGCAAGACGATTCGAGTCGTGATCGCGGAAGATCAGGGCATGGTTTTAGGCGCATTGGCTGCGCTACTCGAGATCGAAGGCGACATCACGGTCGTGGCTCGTTTCCGCAACGGCAAAGAAGCGTTGCAGGCCGTACTCGCGCACAAGCCCGACGTTTTCATTACCGACATCGAGATGCCTGAAATGACCGGGCTCGAAGTTGCCGGCGAACTGCAGCGCCGGCGAACTGGAACGCGCGTGATTATCCTGACTACGTTCGCGCGCGCAGGTTATTTACGGCGAGCGCTCGAGGCCGGAGCGTCGGGGTATCTGCTAAAAGACATGCGTTCGGAAGAACTGGCCGAAGCCGTGCGCCGCGTGCAGCAGGGTTTGCGGGTGATCGATCCGGAACTGGCGACTGAGGCGTGGGCGGAACCTGATCCCTTAACCGACCGCGAGCGGCAAGTGCTGCGCCTCGCGGGCGACGGCGTGAGCAGTAGCGATATCGCGGCCGAACTCAGCCTCTCCGAGGGGACGGTTCGCAATTATCTTTCGGAGGCCATCAGCAAGCTCGGCGCGAACAACCGAGTCGAAGCAGCGCGCATTGCGCGGACAAAAGGCTGGCTGTAGGGGCTGCGCCGCGGCCCTCACCTATTCCGCATCACAACATTCCACCGGTTCTTACGGTCAGCAGGCTCAACGCAGTTTCCAGTTTCGTGATCGCTTCCCCTAGTTCGGGATGTTCTCCGATTCGCTTTCGCAAGGCGTTCAGCAACTCGTGGGCGCTTGAAACGTGCTCGACGACTGGGGTGTGCTCTGGATTTTGTTTTGGCTCGGGTGCAGTCTGTGATGGCATGGGGAGTTTATCTTGAGCAGCTGTCCAGTCTGAAGTTACCACGACCCGCGCAGAGATTCCAGTTTGTGGCGCGAATGTCTTGTCGACTTGAAGAGGCGTGGCAACGAGGGACCTGAAGTCACTGCGCGCGGGATCCTTCGGCCCGAAGGACAACGCGGGCCTTCAGGATGACGCAATTCACAAATTATTGTTCGAGTAAGGCACTGAATGAAGAGATTCATACTGACGGGAGCGCCTGGCGCGGGGAAAACAGCGATACTCCGCCAACTGGAGCTCGATGGCTTCAGCGTGGTTGAAGAGGCGGCTACTGACATTATTGCGCTGCAGCAGGCGCGGGGTGTTTCTGAGCCGTGGACGCATCCCCAGTTCATCGATGCGGTGGTTGATCTGCAGAGGCGGCGGCAGCTTCGCGCGTCAAGCGAACTGGCCGACGTACAGTTTCACGATCGGTCGGCGGTTTGCACTGCTGCTCTGGCGGCTTATCTCGGACATCCTGTGTCGGAAGCTCTCGCATGCGAACTGGAGCAGATCAGGACGGAGGCGATCTTTCAGAAGCGCATTTTCTTTATTCGGAATCTTGGTTTCATTACGCCGACTGAAGCAAGGCGGATAAGCTTCGAGGAGACACTACGCTTCGAACGGATCCACGAAAAGACCTATCGCGACTTCGGCTTTGAAATCGTCTCTATTGAACCGGGACGTCTGTTGGACCGGGTAGCTGCAATCAAATCTGCCATTGCAGAAATCCAGACCCGGTCGAAGTAAACGGTCCGCCTGCGGCTATCCTGTTTCGCTCGTCATGATGAACAACGGCTTCATTTCGAAGCTGCTGAAATGCGGACGGAGCCTGGCGGTGTTGTAGTGCTCTTTCACGTTCACCACTTTTTTCGAGGCGATGACGGCGTCGACCGGCATGTTGTCGTAGCGACCATTCTTGAGCACGACGAGCCGGCCGTGAATGCGGTTCAGCAGCAGATCCAGAGCGAGGTTGCCATAGGCCATCGGAACGATTGAGTCGATGGCGTCGGGATCACCGCAGCGGACCAGATATCCGAGCTTCTGATTGATCACTTCGATGGTCTTGCCGTTGTTGAATTTGGGCGAAAGCTCTTTCAGCTTTTCTGAAACGAGATCGCCGATGCCGCCCAGCTTTTTGTGGCCAAAGGCATCGGTCGCGTGGTCCTCGAAAACCATATCGCCGCCTTCGAACATGGCTCCTTCGGAAACCAGCACTACAGAATAGTGACTTGGATTCTTCTGACGATCAGCGACCAGCAATTCCGTCAGCCGCTCGATATTGAAGCGATGTTCCGGAATCACACAACGGTTGGCGGCTCCGGCCATAGTCGGAAGCATGGCAGTAAATCCCGCGTAACGGCCGAACACTTCGAGAACGAGGAAGCGCTCGTGCGAACCAGCGGAGGTTCGAAGGTCGTTGGTCATTTGAATGGTGCGCGTGACCGCGGTGCTGAAGCCAACACAGTAGTCGGTTCCCGGAACGTCGTTGTCCATGGTCTTGGGAATCGCGACCACTTTTACCCCTTCCTGATAAAGGCGCACGCCGTAGCTGAGGGTGTCATCGCCGCCGATGGGAATGAGGAAATCAATTCCGAGCCAGTCCAGGTTCTTGAGCACTTCTGGCGTTAGGTCGTTGATGTCGGCGTTGTAGGTTGCCTGCAGATGCTGAGGAACGGCGGATTTTTTAACCTTGCCGGGATTGGTACGCGAACTATGCAGAAAGGTTCCACCGGTTCGACCGGCCCGATTGACGATTTCTTCGGTCAAGGTTTGGAAGTTGTCGCTGTTGTCGTAATCTTTTTCGCGGACAATATCGACCAGGCCCGCCCATCCTCGACGCAGCCCAATCACTTGGCAGCCTTCGCGGATCGCGCGGAAAGTCACGGCGCGGATCGCGGGATTCAAGCCCGGCACGTCGCCGCCTCCGGTCAGGATTCCAATCACGCCTTTTTTCGACTTCACATTCGCCATTTTTGCGTATTCCTTACGCTAACCAGTGGTCTCCTCTTTCATCTTACTAAATAGGACAGCGAAACTTTCGATCATCACGATTGACCGAAGTGATTGAGAATGGCAGAGCGCCTTAGTTGATTATTCCTCGAAATACTGGAGTCCTTTCATGCATGCGGCTTCGACGGCGGTTCGAGAATCCAAGATAGTTCCCGCAGTCTTTTGGGGCGGCCTGATTTCGGGAGCGTTGGACCTGATCTACGCCACTGCTTCAGTCGTCTTGCGCGGATACCCAGCAATCGTTCTCCCACAAGCGATCGCTACCGGCTTGCTCGGCGTGAAATCTTTTAAGGGAGGCGTTCCAACCGCGATTCTCGGCGTTGCATTGGAATTTCTCATCACATTCGTAGCCACGGCTGTCTACTATGCGGCGAGCCGTAAACTGACTTTCCTCGTTCGACATGCAGTTGGTTGGGGACTGCTTTACGGCGCCGCGATCTACTTTTTTATGAATCTGGTAGTAGTGCCGCTCTCGGCGGCTCCAAAATTCGATCACACATTGGCTTCGAGGGTCAGCGATTTTCTCGTACACCTGTTCTTCATTGGACTGCCCATGGCGCTCGCGGTCCGACGATGCTCGACCCCTCGAATGTTAAACTGATCGCAGTGAGACCTCCCATTCGCCTGATAGCGACTGATATTGACGGCACCCTGCTCAACCCTGAATTTCACATCTCAGACGTAGACATGGCGGCGCTGCGCCGCGCCCATCAGGAAGGCGTGGAAATCATCCTCGTCACGGGGCGGCGGCACAAGTTTGCTCTGCCAATCGCCGAGCAACTCGGCTTCGATCTCTGGGTGATCAGCTCGAACGGCGCGATTACACGGTCGCTTTCAGGCGAGACCTTTCATCGCGATATGATGCCCGCCGAGACCTGCCACAAACTCTGCGGCACAATGCGAGAATATCGCGGGAACACGGTCCTGACTTTCGATATCGATGGCAAAGGCGCAATCGTGCTCGAGCACATGCGCGATTTAAACGAGAGCATTCAGCGCTGGCTGGAGAAGAACCTGCAATATATCGATTTCGTCGTCCCGCTGGAAAAATCGCTCACCACGGATCCGGTTCAGGCCATGTTCTGCGGGCGCATTGGGCACATGCACGAAGCGCTGGGAGTTTTGGCGGCGAGTGGACTCGAAAAAGACATCACCGTGCTGCGCACCGAGTATCCCGTGCGCGACCTTTCGATCGTGGACGTGCTGAACCAGGGGTGTTCCAAGGGCCATGCCCTGGAGCGATGGGCCAAATATCGCGGCATCCCCCGCGAACAGGTCATGGCCATTGGTGACAACTATAACGACATTGAAATGCTTGCCTTCGCCGGACAGCCATTTATCATGGGAAATGCATCGGAAGAGCTGCGGGGACGGGGTTGGCCGGTGACTTTGGCCAATGATCAGAACGGGGTAGCCGCAGCCATTGAGCAGGTGCTGGGTGCGCGGGTCGTAGTTTAGGGTTCGCAAGATTGTCTTGGAGGATCGTTCAGTTTTCGTATGAAGTTATTGGCTCAATTCGCTCTTGGACTCGCCCTCTTGACAGCGCCTTTGTTTGCCTGTGGGGCCGATCTTGCCGTTTTGACCAACGGCTTTTCCATTCGCCATGAGCGGCGGGAGATGGTCGGATCGGTGACGCGTCTCTATTTGGGCGCGGATCGCGACGGATATGTGGATGTTCCGACCGACGAAATTGATCGCTTTGAGAAAGACTTGTCGGCTCCGGCAGGAGCAACAGCACACAACTCACAGCCGATGAATGAAGTGATCAATGCCGTCAGCAGCCGCCACCACCTTGATCCGGATCTGATAAACAGCGTCATCCATGCCGAAAGCGGGTTTAACCCGAGAGCGGTGTCGCCCAAAGGCGCACAGGGGTTGATGCAACTGATGCCGCAAACCGCATCGAGATTAGGCGTGGCCGATGCTTTCGATCCCGGCGCGAACGTGGAAGGCGGAACGCGATACTTGCGGGAATTGCTGGAACGCTACAACTTCGATTTGATCAAAGCCCTCGCGGCTTACAACGCCGGCCCCCAGCGGGTGGAGCAGTATCACGGCGTCCCTCCGTATTATGAAACGCAGGCCTACGTCGCCCGCATCGTCCGTGACTTCAACCGCAAGAAGCTGGCGGAACGAAAAGCGGCGGCGGCGAAGACTGTTTCACACCAGGGTTCCGCACACCATACTCCGACCGTAAAGCAAGTGTCGCTCCCGGATACAACCGAACAAGCTTCCCGCTGACGTCAAGAATCGAAGTTCCTCCGCGTAAGTTTTGGCTGACGGCCGAACACCCGCCGCTCTATCGAGCCTTCTTGCGTTGACCCCTGTCTACGAGTCATTTACCTTGGCAGTAGGAGCAATTCTTGAAGTATTTCTGCATTTGGCTCTTAAGCTTGGGGCGCCTCAGGTAAATGGGCAAAAAACGTTATCTGGCCTACGCGGTCGTCGCGGCGATTCTTGCTGTCCTGGTGTACATGCAGTTTCGGACATGGAAAGACTTCGACTGGGCCACCTTCTGGAGCGAAGCGAGGCAACTCAACCCGGGTCACATTATTCTTGCCATCGCGCTGATCTATCTTAGCTATGGGTTGCGCGCACTACGTTGGAAGATATTCCTGCGGCCGGTTCGTAAAGATGCTTCCGCCATCGGACTGATCTCCCCGACGCTGGTCGGGTTTACCGGCCTGGCTTTGCTGGGACGCCCGGGCGAACTGATTCGTCCCTACCTGATCGCGCGCCGAACCGGCCTCACTTTCTCTTCGCAGATGGCCGCCTGGGCGGTCGAGCGCATCTTTGATGTTGGGGGATTCACCGTTTTGATGGTCCTTGCCATCTTTCTTCCAACGGAACTGCGATACCTGCCAAACCCAGAAATTTACCCACGGCTTCGCGTGGGAGGCTTCCTGCTGGTCGCGCTGGTAGCTGGATTGGCGCTAGGGGCACTCTTGATCGCCAAATTTGGCGAAGCCGTCGCCGCCTGGATCGAAGCTCGTTTCGCGCACCTGGCTGCGAACTTGGGGCATCGAGTGGCGCAGAAGGTGCGGGAGTTCCACGGCGGATTGGACACCATCCACAGTCCAGTTGCCTTCTTGCAATTGACCGGCGTGTCCATTTTGCTGTGGTGGATCATCGCGCTGGCATACCGCGAGGTTACTCATGCGTACGGCCCCGCGCTCGAGCACATGACGGTATCAAAAGTTCTGCTGTTGATGGGCTCGAGCATGTTGGGCTCCTTGATTCAGTTGCCAGGAGTGGGTGGCGGTTCGCAGTTAGCGACCATTTCCGCGCTGCAACACATCTTTAACGCATCGCACGAACTTGCAGCCAGCTGCGGGATTCTGTTGTGGGTGGTCACGTTCGTTTCCGTTGTTCCGGCCGGATTGCTGCTGGCTCACCGCGAGCGGCTTTCGTTGCGTAAGCTTTCGAAAGAAAGTGAGCAGGAGGAGACTCGCGCCGAGCTTTCGCCCTCGCCTCCGGCAGCGTGATGCGTCTTCGCTACACGCGTCCCTGCTACAATCAATCGGTTCACCGTTCCAAGCGCCATGAAGTGTCCTTTCTGCGGGTTCGCAAATGACAAAGTGGTGGATTCGCGCGAGAGCAAAGAAGCCGAATCCATCCGCCGCCGCCGCGAGTGCCTGAAGTGCGGCAAGCGCTTCACCACCTATGAGCGCATCGACGAAATCCCTTACATGGTGGTCAAGAAAGATGGCCGGCGCGAAAAATTCGACCGCCAAAAAGTATTGAATGGACTGCTGAGGGCCTGCGAGAAGCGTCCGGTTCCGATCGGCAAGTTGGAACAGATTGTGAATGAGGCGGAAGGCTTCGTAATCGAATCGGCGGAGCGCGAGCGCAAAACCAGCGAACTCGGCGAGTTGATCATGAATCGTTTGCGGCGGTATGACAAAGTGGCCTACGTTCGCTTCGCCTCGGTATATCTGGACTTCAAGGATGTGCAGGAATTCATGACAGAGCTAAAAGACCTGCTCAAGACGAAGGAACCCGAAGTTCGCGCCAAGCCCGCGGCTAAAAATTGACCGCGCCGTAGAGACGTAGCTTGCTACGTCTCGGTTTGCTGACAAACACACGTTGTCATCCCGAGCACAGCGAGGGATCTCGGTCCTTCGCGATCGGCCAGAACCTGGATTCCTCGTCGCGTTCGCTCCTCGGAATGACAGGGTTAGGTTGTGAGGAAATTAGACGCTGCGAGCGACGTCTCTACAGTTTGTTCGGATTTTGACGATAGTTCCTTTTAGAAATATGACTCACAAAATCACCCTCATCCCCGGCGACGGCATCGGCCCTGAAGTGACCCAGGCTACGGTCCGCATCCTCGAAGCCACCGGCGTGAAGTTTGAGTGGGAAACGTTCATGGCCGGCGCGGAAGCGTTCGAGAAATATCACGAATACATTCCGAAGGAACTGACAGAGTCGATCGAGCGCACTCACGTTGGGCTCAAAGGGCCAGTAACAACGCCGATTGGCGGCGGATTTGCCAGTATTAACGTCGCGCTGCGACAGAAGTTTGAGCTTTACGCCAACTTCCGTCCCATTCGCAATCTTCCGCACATTCCTACCCGTTATCCCGACGTGGACCTTATCATTGTCCGCGAAAATACCGAGAGCCTTTACTCCGGCCTCGAACACGAAGTTGTCCCCGGTGTAGTCGAGAGCCTGAAAATTATTACCGAGAAAGCCTCGACGCGCATTGCGCGTTTTGCTTTCGAATACGCCCGCAAGAACAATCGCAAAAAGATTCACGCCATTCACAAAGCCAACATTATGAAGCTGTCGGATGGCCTGTTTCTGCGCTGCTCCCGGGCTGTTGCCAAAGATTATCCCGAGATCACCTACGGCGAACACATCGTCGACAACACCTGCATGCAACTGGTCATGAACCCCTACCAGTACGACATGCTGGTCATGGAAAACCTTTACGGCGACATTATTTCCGATCTATGCGCGGCCTTCGTAGGCGGGCTGGGATTTGTGCCTAGCGCGAATCTTGGCGATCACTGCGCTATTTTCGAAGCAGTGCATGGTTCGGCTCCAGATATTGCGGGCAAGAACCTGGCGAATCCAACCGCCATCTTGCGCTCTTCCCTGCTGATGCTGCGCCACCTCGGGGAGTACGACGCGGCGCTCAAGATTCGCAATGCGCTGGAAAACGTTTATCGCACGCGCGATAAGTTGACGCGGGACGTCGGCGGCAAAGCAGGCACTTCCGAGTTCGCCGATTTCATCATCGAGGCGATGGCGACTGGAGACGAAGCTCACAACCCGGTTGACCCGTCCCCCGCGCCACTCTGAGATCATGAGCTTCGTGCTGCAATCCCGCCGGATCTTGTGGATGGTGGCGTCGTTGTGGATGGTTGTGGCTTCTCTGGCAGCCGTCTCACACGCACAAGACTTCAAGGTAACGCTTTTGGGCACGGGCAATCCGCGGCCGGTGATGTCCCGCTTCGGCCCAAGCATTCTGGTGGAAGCTGGAAAAGAGAAGCTGCTGTTCGATTGCGGACGCGGCGCAACCCAACGCCTCTATCAACTCCACATTCCTTTCGAACACGTCACTGGCCTGTTCCTTACACACTTGCATTCGGACCATACCGTCGGAATTCCCGACTTGTGGCTGACCGGATGGGTCATGGGCCGAGACACTCCTCTTCCAGTGTGGGGTCCGGCGGGCACGAAGGCGATGATGGAGCATCTGCAAGAGGCATACGCATTCGACATCCACATCCGGCGCGATGTTGATACAAAACTGCCCGGCGCGGGTGCGATGGTGGTCGCCAAGGATATCGAAGAGGGCATCGTTTATGAAAGATCGGGAGTGAAGGTCACAGCGTTCCTGGTCGATCACGGCGAAATTAAACCCGCGTTCGGCTATCGCGTTGATTACGGCGGACACTCCGTAACTATGTCCGGCGATACTCGTCCTTCGGAAAACCTGATTAAGTTCGCTCACGGTACGGACGTTCTGATCCACGAGGTGATTGACCCTGAGGCGTTCGGAGAATTGGCCAGCACGGACACGCGGAAACAACGGAAAGCAATAGTCGAACACCATACAACTCCCGAGCAGGCAGGGGTCGTATTTTCGCGTGTGAAGCCGAAACTCGCGGTCTACTCCCACATTGTGCCTCCCGACGTTCCCGACGTGATCCCACATACTCGGAAAACTTATGCGGGTCCGCTGGAGGTTGGCGAAGACTTAATGAGCATCGAGATTGGCGACAAGATTGAAGTGCGCCATCCCGTAAAGTAAATCAAGGCCCGCGCCCCACGAGTTCCGCGTTGACTCCCCCGCGCAGATTGAGTAACATCCTTTTTCACCAAGGAACCCGGGGGAATGGCTTACACAACGCGGCGGATTGGTGTGGTGCTCTTCCAGCTTGGCGGACCTGACACGCTGGAAGCGATCGAGCCTTTCCTTTTTAATCTGTTTTGCGACCCCGATATCATTGATTTCCCGTTCGCCCGCATCGGTCGAAAGCCGCTAGCCAAACTGATTTCCAGCACTCGCGCCAGAAAAGTCCAACATCATTACGCAACCATTGGCGGAGGCTCGCCGATCCGGCGATTCACGGAGCAACAAGCCCGGGCCTTGCAGCTGAAGCTGACAGAAGCTGGTTTGGACGCACGTTGTTTTGTCGCCATGCGTTATTGGCATCCGTTCACCGCACGGGCGATTGAGCAACTTCGGGACGCCTGCTGCGACGAGGTGGTGTTGCTTCCTCTTTATCCGCAGTATTCGAGCACGACAACAGGCAGCAGCCTCAACGAGTGGCGACGACTGTTTCGAGAAGACGTTCCGGTGCAGTGCGTTGACGCCTTCTATCGTCACGAGATGTACCTGCAGGCGCTGGTCGAGAAGATAGACGAGGCGCTGGCACGTTTCGCTGAACCTGAGCGTCCCGAGATTGTGTTTAGTGCGCACAGCGTCCCGGTTGCGGTGATCCACAAGGGCGATCCTTATCAGCGGCAAATTGAAGAGACTGTCGAGCGACTCATGCAGCGCGGCGGTTGGACGAATGGTCATCGCCTCTGCTACCAGAGCAAAGTAGGAGCCAGCAAGTGGCTGCAGCCCTCGTTGCACACCGCGTTGCGCGAGCTTGCGATGGAAAAAGGCCGCGAGGTTTGCATCGTGCCCATTTCGTTTGTTTCGGATCACGTAGAGACATTGGGAGAGATCGATCACGAAGCTCGCGCTGAAGCTGCCAAGTTGGGGATCAACCGGTTCGAGATGACGTCGGGTTTAAACGATTCGCCGACATTCATTGCGGCGTTGGCCGATTTGGTTCGCACGGCGATGGGAGTTGAATTAGCAAGTGAGCGCAGGGTGGGCTCGCTCGCTGCCGTTGGAGACTAAGAACCAGCGGAATTAGAATAGAACGAGGCCAGGTAAAAAAGGGGTGAGGTTGGATGGCAGACGAATCCGCCAATGGTGGCGTTCTGGGGCATCTTCCGCCGTGGCCGCGGAATGCGCTCAATAATTCGGTCATTGCAATGGAGCAGGCCTATCGCCAGCGCAAAGGTCTGCCGTTGCTCAGCGATGCCGATATCGAAGCCTTGAAAGCCGGCCAGCCTATGGCTTGGGAAGGCGGGAACGGGGGAACCGCACCCGCTGCGGCGAGTCCAACTCCTCCACCTGCGGCCGCATCTGTTCCGCCTGTCGCGGCTCCGGCAGCTCCAGCGAGCACGGCGCTCAGTGAGGATGTCGCCAAGTGGGTTGCAGAAGGTCGGAAATGGAGCAAATCGACCATTGCGGCGGAGCAAGCGCGGCGCGCGCGCAAAGGTCTACCGGCGCTCAACGATTTCGAAATCGCTGCCCTGCTCGGCGAGCCTGTCGCTGAGGCGGCAGCTCCAGCGGCCCCGGTTCCAGCCGCTGCGTCAACGCCAACTCCGGCAGTCGCATCCGAACCCATTAGCGCAGACGTTGCCAAGTGGGTTGCGGAAGGTAGGAAGTGGAGCAAGTCGACGATTGCGGCGGAACAGGCGCGGCGTGGGCGCAAAGGGTTGCCCACTCTTAACGATACCGAGATTGCCGCTCTCCTCGGAGAGCCAGCCGCTCCTGCTGCGGCCCCTGCCGCTTCGGTTCCAGTTGCGGCTGCCGCTGCTGTGCCTCGGCCGGCTGCGGCCAACGGTGTAACTGCCTCGGCGGCGGCTTCCGTGGCCCGCAGCGGAGAATCAACCAGCTACGTCGGAACCCCCGCGGTCGGAACCTCCAGAGCGGCCAAGGCCGGAGGGGTTGCGGCGATCGGTCCAGAAGACAATGAGGTCAATCAGCAGCGCCGCCGCTTGGTTTGGAGCGCGGTTGCGGCTTTCCTGGTGGCTTGGTTCCTCGCATTCTTTCGCTTCTTCCTGCCGCGCACCTTGTTTGAACCTGCGACCAGCTTCAAAATCGGCTATCCCGAGGAATACGGCCTTGGAGTGGATACAAAGTTTCAGCAGAAGTACCGCATCTGGGTAGATCGGACGCCAGATCGCATATTCGTTATCTACGCGCGCTGCACGCATCTGGGTTGCACTCCCGATTGGAAGCCGAGCGAGAACAAATTCAAGTGTCCTTGCCACGGCAGTGGATACGACAGCGAAGGGATTAACTTCGAAGGTCCTGCACCGCGCCCGATGGATCGAGCTAAAGTGGAAGTCGCGCCCGACGGTCAAATCCTGGTGGATGTTTCTCGGCTATATCAGTGGCCAAAGGGACAGCCGACTCAGTTCAACGACGACGGAGCGTTCTTGCGGGCGTAGATTGCGTGGGGACGACGGGCGCACTCGCCCGCGGGTCGCAGGATTGAAGAGAACGATTAGAGGAACCAATGCCTGAAGAGAATGGAAACGGCAAAAACGGCAATCGGGTAGGCCTGCTCGAACGGGTGAAGGCTGGAGTAAAAGAAGATGTCCAGTCGCTCAAGACGGACATGCCAGCGAAAGCCAAAGAGCAGATCGAAGGCCTGAAAGATCCTACCAAGACTCAGGTCTTCACTTCGATCTTCCGCCACAAACATGACGACACGCCGCGCAATCGCGCACTGGGCGTGCTGTCGAACGTCTTCCTGCATCTGCATCCGGCTAAGATCAATCGCGACGCAGTCCGCTACAGCTACACCTGGGGTATGGGCGGAATCACGTTCTACTTATTCATCGTGCTTACTTTCACCGGCGTGCTGTTGATGTTCTATTACCATCCCAGCAAAGTGCAGGCCTTTCGCGACGTGCTCTATCTCGAGCACGACGTTCCCTTCGGCAAACTGCTGCGAAATATGCATCGATGGGCCGCACACTTGATGGTCATCGCGGTCTGGCTGCACATGTTCCGCGTTTTTCTGACGGGCTCTTACAAGAAGCCGCGGGAGTTCAACTGGAACATTGGCGTTCTCTTGCTGGTCTTCACATTGCTGCTCTCGTTCACAGGCTACCTGCTACCCGACGATCAACTCGGATTCTGGGCAGTCACGGTGGGAACGAACATGGCCCGCGCCACGCCGCTGCTGGGCCATGAAGGCCCCTTCGGCAAAATGCTGGGGATGACGCCGTATAACGATGTTCGCTTTGGTCTTCTGGGCGGCTCGATCGTGGACGCGAATGCGTTGCTTCGCTCCTACATCTGGCACTGCATCGGCATTCCGATCGTGGCTTCGGTTCTGATGATCGTGCATTTCTGGCGGGTAAGAAAAGACGGCGGCATTTCCGGCCCGGCGCCAGTCATGCTGACGGAAGAGGCGGACAAGCCTCGCCGTAGCGCTTAGGCAAACACGCGAGACGTAGCAAGCTACGTCTCTACAGCGGACAAGACTTTCGCTAGAGACGTTGCTTCGCAACGTTTCCATGGCTAGGAGATTTTATGGATTGGCGACAACTTTGGGAGATCTGTTCCGCGCCTGACAACGTACCGATCGTCGGTTTGATCCCGCTGTTGATCTTCTACATTTATCTGGCGTGGAAGCAGGCCAAGGCGAACGACGAACTCATCGGCGAACTCGAAACCAGTCCTGCGATGGCGAAGACTCATCATCGCAAGACGTGGCCGTTCCGTCCCGGTTGGCAAAAAGAAATTCACGTCTGGCCGTTTCTTCTCCGCATTGAATTCCTTGCCGCCATAATCGTGACCATCATCCTGATGGTCTGGTCCATCACGCTGAGCGCGCCGCTGGAAGAACCCTCGAATCCCAACCTCACCATGAATCCCGCCAAGGCCCCGTGGTACTTTCTCGGCTTACAGGAAATGCTGGTGTACTTCGATCCCTGGATTGCGGGCGTGGTAATGCCGACGCTGATCATCGTCGGGCTCATGGTGATTCCGTACATCGACACCAACCCGCTGGGCAGCGGCTACTACACCTGGAAGCAGCGCAAGTTTGCCATTGGGACGTTCATGTTTGGCTTCGTGATTCTTTGGGTTGCGATGATCATCATCGGTACGTTCATCCGCGGCCCTGGTTGGCAGTGGTTTTGGCCGGGACAAACCTGGGATCACAATCGACTTATTTATGAGGTCAACCGCGATCTGCCTGATCTTTTTGGGCTCACGTCGAACTTAGCCAAGGCGATCTTCGGCGCAATCGTCGTCGGAGGCTATTATCTGGCCGGAGGATTTCTGGTACACACGCTGTTCCGCCGGTACAACCCGAAAGACTACAAGCGCATGAGCTTGCTGCAGTATTCCATCATGATGTTTTTCTGGCTCACCATGGTGGCTCTGCCGCTCAAGATGCTATTGCGGCTTGCATTCAACATCAAGTACGTGTGGATAACGCCCTGGTTCAACGTGTGACGTATAAGGAAGCAATTGTCATTTTGATCGGACTGACAAGCTTGATTTGTTAGCTGTGTTCAACGACTAGAGGGAGAATCTGGTGCCTGAACAACCAATCCCCGAGCAAGATCCGGTAGTCACAAAGTCGTACGCGATGTATTACGTCATCTCGATGGTCTTGCTAATGGCGACCTTGTTCTGGGCTCTGTGGGATGAAGCCTATGGACAGCGGCCGTGGAAGGATTTCCAGAATCAATGGAAGCACCGCTACACTGCTTTTCTAGCAAAGGCCGAGCCAGCGTCCGACAAGTCCGTGAAAGCGGTCGAGACCGATCCTCAGTATCAGCAACTGGAGCAGGCCTACAAGCAAGTTGACTCGGCAACCAAGTCTCAGCGGGACGATCTTCAGAAACAGATCACGAATTTCAGCGCGCAGATCCTCGCGGTGCAGAATATCTTCACTGACAAGCGGGCTTACGCGAATGCGTTGACCTATCAGATCGAGACTGAGACCAGTTCGTCGGGTAAGCAAAGCAAGCGAAACGAATTGGAGGAATACAAGAAGAAGCTCTGGACTGTCGAGTTCCCCGACGGTCACAAAGAGAAATACGACTTCCGCCAACTGGAAGAAAAATACAACGACCTCAAAGACCAGCGCACGAAGCTGAATGCGAAACTGGGCGAGGTGATCAAGCCCGTGACTGCGGCCAGCACTGCAATGACAACCTATGTCGCCGACCACATGGTGGATCTCACGCCGATCCAGATCGAGGGCTTGCAGCGAAAGACAAAAGAGTGGGATCCGAAGATCGTGCAGATCAATGTGGCGGACGCGAATATTGTCGACCGCTGTGAGTCCTGCCACATGGGCATTCGCGAGCCGCTGAAAATCACGCCTGCGGTCATGACTCCGAAGGGTGAAAAGAAACCCGACGAATATGCGCAGGCTTTTGTTAGTCATCCAAGTCCCGGGCTGTTGAAAATCCATGATCCGGATACATTCGGTTGTTCGCCGTGCCACCAAGGCAATGGCCGCGCCACTACCAGCATCGAGAAGGCGCACGGAAATTATGAGCACTGGCTGTGGCCACTGTTTCCCAAGCAAAACGTCGAAGCCGGTTGCCAGACTTGCCACGCCGCCGACATGGTTCTGCTCAGCGGTGATGTGGGATGGACGATCAGCGAAGGCAAAGATCTGTTCCGTCAAAAGGGCTGCATGGGTTGCCATCGCTATGAGGGCTACGACAAGGAACCCGAGGACCTGAATACGTTCAGTCAGCACATCAAGCAATTGGAGCAGCAGAAAAAGGAAAACTTCAAGCAGGCTGCGTATTTGATGAAGCAAGCTGACACGGCGGAAACCAACCAGGAAGCCAACCGGTTAAACGATGAGGCCATCGCGCTCAAAGTTTCCAACAGCAAGGCGGACGGCGAAATCCAGCAACTCGACTTTCAGATGCACAGCGTTATGCAGGACATGAAGAAGATTGGGCCGAACTTGAAGGACATCCGGCTCAAGCTCAATAAGAATTGGATTCCGGTCTGGATAAAAAAACCGACTGACTTCCGTCCCACGACCAAGATGCCGAACTTCCGTCTGACCGATCATCAAATCCAGGCGATCTCGGCGTATTTGTGGCAGTCGGCGTTGACCGATCCGCTGCCAAAACAAAATCCCGGAAACGCTGAGCACGGCAAAGAGCTTTTCGAAACCCGTGGCTGTCTCGCTTGCCATTCCATCGGCGAAGGCGATCAGATGCAGGGCGGCACTTTTGCCGCGAATCTTTCACGCGAGGGTGAAAAAGCAAATTACGACTATCTGGTGCGCTGGATTCATAATGCCCGTCAACGCACGCGCCCCTATTGTCCGTACGAGAAGAAAGATATCGGTCCAGAGGATTACGCCAAGAAGGGCTTGCCTTACGTCTTCGACCTGCAACATAGCCAATGCCCGAACGATGGCCATGAACTCCAAGTACAGAACATGACGGTGATGCCAAGCTTACGTTTGGCTCCGGAAGATGCACAGGACATTGCTTCGTATCTGATGACGCAAAAGAAACAGGAGCCGTCCGCTTACGCCGAAGCTTCCTTCATGGACGATCCCGCGTTGAAAGAAGAAGGCAAGAAGTGGATTCGTCACTACGGCTGCTCCGGATGCCACGAAATCTCCGGCATGGAAGATGAAGGCCGCATCGGCACGGAACTGACCTTTGAAGGCAGCAAGCCCATCGAGCGTTTGGATTTCGCTCTGTTCACCGAAACGGCCCAACGAGGCGGCAAGCACGCGGAGCCGATCACGAACCCAGAAGACTTGGCGCGGTTGCCCGAGGGTCCGGCAAAAGATTCGTGGTACGACCATAAAGGATTTTTTGAGCACAAGCTTGCCGAGCCCAACATTTACGATCAGGGCAAGATCAAGTCGGAGACAGAGGCCCTGCGCATGCCTAATTTACACCTGACGTCGGAGCAGATTCGCGACCTCACAACGTTCCTGTTGGGAAGCGAAGAGAGTTCCCTGCCAGCGCAGTATCAATATCGCCCCGGCGATGCGCGCCGTGATATTCAGGAAGGCTGGTGGGTGGTCAAGAAATACAATTGCATGGGATGCCATCAATTTATCCCGGAGCAGAAAACTGTTCTCATGGGCCTGTCTCAGTACCGGGAGAATCAGGAACAGTTGCCTCCCAAGCTCTTGACCGAAGGTGCGCGCGTCGATCCCGAATGGCTGCGCCGATTCCTGTCCAATCCTTCGTTGAGTACGACGGATACAAATCGCAATGGCGTACGCCCGTATCTGAAAGTGCGCATGCCTACGTTCTCTTTCTCGGACAATGAACTGCGCAAGCTGGTGCGATTCTTCCAGGCGCTTTCGCAACAGCCCATGCCTTACATTCCGGAGCAGGTTCCGGTATTGACGACAAAAGAATCCGATATGGCGCGCAGCCTGTTCTCGAGCACAGCAGCGCCCTGCTTGAAATGCCACGCCACGGGCGATCCGGCGCACGACAAGATTGCCACCGCGCCAAACTTCCTGCTCGCCAAGGAGCGTCTGAAACCGGATTGGGCGCAGCGCTGGGTGTTGGATCCACAAGCCATTAGCCCGGGCACCTCCATGCCATCGGGATTGTTCCGGCTGGACAAAGACCACTGGGTGTTTGCCGGCCCGACGCCTGCATCGTTCCAGGGTTATGAGGGAGACCAGTCGAAATTATTGGTGGACTATATTTTCCAGCTAACCCCAGAAGAGCAAAAACGCGTAGCTGCATCGATGGGGCGAAATAGCGCCGCAAACCAGACGCCAGCGAAATCCAAGCAGGCTGCCACGTCTTCTCACCGGGCAAGCAGCGGAGGTTCGCGGTAGAATGTAGGGTTTTGTAGCGCAGCCGTCCCGGCGGCTGTCGCGAGGGCGCTCCCGCCCACGCATTCCGGGCAAGTTTTCGGGATAGCACGTAAACCTGAATTCAAACTTTGAAAGATGTATTCAACTTTTCACGAAAGGGCGACATCATGAATAAGAAAACATCTGTAGCAATGTTTGGCCTGCTCTGTCTTCTCGGCCTATGGCTCCTCGTAGGCTGTAGCAAGAAAGAGGAAACGAACGAAGCCCCGGCTTCGGCGCCGTCATCTATGGCTCAGCCGGCAGCCACTCCAATCGATCCCAGTACGGTAGCTTCGGTCAGCGGCACCGTGAAGTTCGACGGCGCTGCTCCCAAGGCCTCGAAGATTGACATGAGCCAGGATGCTGCTTGCAAGGGCACGAACACAGCTGAAACCGTGGTCGTCGACGGCGGCGACGTGGCGAATGTTTTCGTCTATGTAAAAGACGGACTGGGTGATCGGACATTTGCAGTTCCCACGCAGGCGGTCACGATCGACCAGCAAGGCTGCAAATACCATCCTCACGTGCTGGGCGTCATGACCGGTCAGAATATTGAAATCAAGAATGATGACCAAACCACGCACAACATTCATCCCACGCCGCAAGCCAATCGCGAATGGAATGAATCTCAGCCGCCCGCGGCCGCTCCGCTCGAGAAGAGTTTTGCCCGCGAAGAAATTATGCTGCCGGTAAAGTGCAACCAGCACCCGTGGATGCGGATGTACATCAACGTGGTGAAGAGCCCGTTCTACGCTGTGACTGCGCCAGACGGCAAGTATGAAATCAAGGGCCTGCCGCCGGGAGATTACACCATCGCCTTCGTGCAGGAGAAACTGGGCGAACAGGATCAAAAAGTGACCCTCGCAGCGAAAGACAGCAAGACGGTAGACGCCACGTTCAAAGCACAGTAGCGTTCGAGTTCACGTGGGACAGCCGCTCTCGGCTGTCCCGCCGAGAGTGAGTCAGATTGACCCGGGAGTGAACAACTGAAGTCCCTCGCCACACCGTACAATCGCGCGCACCATCGCTTCGCTGTCTTCGTCGCGTGTGCGACTTTTGTGCTCATCATCGCAGGCGCGCTGGTCACCAGCAACGACGCCGGACTTTCCATCCCCGACTGGCCGACATCCTTCGGATCCTTCAGCGTCCCACCTTTGCGTGGAGGAATCAAATTCGAGTGGAGTCATCGGGCGATTGCCGGAACGATCGTTCTGCTCACGATTTCCATTGCCGCGTGGACGTGGTTCGCTGACCGGCGGCGATGGATGAAATGGCTCGGCATCGCCGCTCTGGCCACCGTTATTACGCAGGCAATCCTCGGCGGGCTTACGGTTCTGTTGTTCCAGCCGCCGTGGGTATCCTCGGCGCACGCCGCGGTAGCGCAAACATTCTTCTGCATCGCCGTCGCCATCGCAATGTTCACCGGACGCCGATGGGTGGAAGAAGTCCCGCAGATCGAATTTGACAGCCGCCGTCCCAGCCTGGTCACGCTCACGTGGCTGTCGATTTTCGTGCTCTACGTTCAACTGATTCTCGGCGCCATGTTCCGTCACCACGGCATGAGTTGGTGGCCGCATGTCGCGAACGCCGCTGTCGTTGCGTTTGTACTCACCTGGACGGCAATCCGTGCGTTGTCGCAATTCTCGAAGATTGAAGCGGTGCGGCGGCCCGCGATCATTCTGGTCTCGCTGATGATCGTGCAGCTTTGCTTAGGGTTCATAGCGTTTCTGACGCGTGTGGCTTGGGGACGGGATGCGGTCCAACCCGAATTGCCGATGGTGATCTCAACCGTGGCTCATGTGGCCGTTGGCGCACTGCTTCTTGCGACAGCTGTCATCCTTGCCATTCAAGTGTGGCGGCGAGTGCCTACGTCGTTCGAAGAGCGAGTCCCGAGCCGAACTCGAAAACCGGTAGCTGCTTAACCCGCCGGACAGCGTCTCATCGTAGAATAGTCTGTGGCCTCTAAAACTCCATTCGCTGTCGCCAGCTCAGAGACCGATCTCGCGATCGAACCTACGGTCATTTCCGTGTGCGATGTCGTGCATCGTTATGGCGACCGAGCCGCGCTCAACGGCGTCTCTTTCGATGTGCGTCGGGCCGAACTCTTTGGATTGCTAGGGCCCAATGGCAGCGGAAAGACGACGCTGTTTCGCATACTTTCCACTCTGATGATTCCGGTGGGCGGGCACGCCGAGATTATGGGATTCGATGTTGCCCGTGACCCCAACGGTTTGCGCCGCCAGATCGGCGTGGTTTTTCAGGCGCAAAGCATCGACGTAAAACTCACCGCCGCCGAGAACCTCTGGCATCAGGGACATCTCTACGGCTTGCACGGAGCGTCACTGAAATCGCGCATTGCGGAAATGCTTGGCCGTGTCGGCCTTGCAGATCGCGCCAACGAAAAAGCCGAGACGTTCTCAGGGGGAATGCAGCGGCGGTTGGAATTGGCGAAGGGCCTGCTTCATCACCCCTCGGTCCTGTTGCTGGATGAGCCCACGACCGGACTCGATCCTGGCGCCCGGCGCGATCTCTGGCAATATCTCGCGATATTGCGTGATGAAGAAAGAGTGACAGTGATCGTCACGACTCATCTTATGGAAGAGGCCGAGCGCTGCGATCGTCTCGCCATCTTGAACCAGGGAAAAGTAGTGGCGCTAGGCACGCCGGAAGACCTGAAGCATGAGATCGGTGGAGATGTAATTCTGCTGGACGCAAAGAACCCCGATTCGCTTGCAGAAAGAATCCGCGCCCGCTTTAACCTGGACGCACAAGTGCTTCACGGGGAGGTGCGCATCGAACGCGAGAATGGCCATCGCTTTATTACTGATGTCGTCGAATCTTTCCCGGGCGAGATCGAAGCTATCTCCGTGAGCAAACCGACGTTGGAAGACGTTTTCATTCGTCGCACCGGCCACCGCTTCTGGACGGACGACGAAGACGAAGCAAGGAAGTAGAAAGTGAAGGAGCTAGCAAGCCTATGATGCTGGTGCTTTCGGTCATACTCGGGATCGTCCCGCTGCTGGGAGTGGCGTGGATTGTTCTGAAAGCAAGTGTTACGACTGTCGACGGCCTATTCATGAGTCTGATTCTGCTCACGCTGTCCAGCATTCTGTTTTTGAACGCATTCCTCGATGTGCGCGGAAGAATGAAAAAATCCGCTGCTCCGCTGCAGAAGAAAGGTTAACGTGGTCACACGAAGCGTAGCTTTGCCGGCGCAGGCCGTCCCAGTCTCTAGCGGGGTGATGCTTCCCGCTTTTACCCTTTGGTGGCGCGAAATTGTCCGCTTCTACCGGCAGCGCTCCCGCGTGGTCGGCGTGATCGCCTCGCCGCTGCTGTTCTGGCTGGTCATCGGCTCCGGCTTCGGCACCTCATTTCGGGCAGGCAGCGCTCCCGGACAGCAGCACTATCTCGATTACTTCTACCCCGGCGCACTCATCATGATCGTGCTGTTCACTTCGATTTTTGCCATGATGTCGTTAATCGAGGATCGCAAAGAAGGCTTCCTGCTGTCCGTGATGGTCGCGCCGGTGCCCCGCTCCGCCATCGTGCTCGGCAAGGTGCTGGGCGGAACAACGCTGGCCGCCATTCAAGGCTTGATTTTTTTGGCCTTTGCGCCCTTTGTCGGCGTGCATTTGGGGATCATTGATTTCTTGCTGGTCGTATTTGTCGTTTTTCTGGTTTCTTTTGCGCTGACCTCTCTGGGATTCGCGATAGCATGGCCGATGGATTCCACGCAAGCATTCCACGCCATCATTAATCTTTTTCTGATCCCGCTGTGGCTGCTATCAGGCGCGCTGTTTCCGTTGGCAGGAGCTTCGGGCTGGTTGCGGCTGGTGATGCGGCTGAATCCGCTGACCTACGGCGTCGAAGCTCTGCGCGTGCTTCTTTATCCGCAGAGCCCAACCGTATTGTCGCTGCCGGCTTCGATTGGCATGCTGGCCCTATTTACACTTTTCATGTTTGGGTTATGCTTTTTCCGAGTAAATCGCCGCACCACGAGGCCTGCTGCATGATGCAAATTTTGCCGGCATACACGGCTTTCCCTGAGATCAATGCCACGCTGAATGGCACCAACGCCGTGTTGCTGCTGGTCGGACGCAACTTCATCAAGCATGGGCGGATGGCTGCGCACCGCGCCGTCATGCTCGCCGCAGTGGCGACTTCTTCACTTTTTCTGGCTTGTTATCTTTACTATCATTACTGCCTTTACTACTATGCGCACTCGCCGTCGAAACATTTCCAGGGGCAAGGATGGTCGCGCCCCGTGTACTTTACTATCTTGACCTCGCACACGATTCTTGCCATTGTCATTTTGCCGCTGGTGCTCATTACGCTTAGCCGCGCACTAAGGGAACGTTTCGACCGCCACCGGGTGATCGCACGCTGGACATTTCCACTGTGGATGTACGTCTCGGTGACGGGTGTCATTGTTTACCTCATGCTTTATCATCTGTTCGCATGAAAAACTTTCCACGGCAGAGTCACAGAGAAGTTCTTTGCCTATTTTTCCTCTGTGTCTCTGTGACTCCGTGGTGAAAAGGGTTTTATGGCGGTCGTCAGATTAAAGATTGACGTTTCGGGGACAGTAGGCGACGAAGCCTGGCGCGCGATTCAGCCTTTCGATCAGATCCAGAGTGCGGATTTTGGTCCTCAGTTTGGGAGTGGCGGACGGTGCAACCATCCGCTCAACGCGCCCCACAACAAAGGCGAATGGATCGGCGCCGAAATTCATCTGCAAACGCCGCTCCTGGCCCAATACGCGGTCTCCCACTATCTGGAGCAGGACCGCGTGCTCGATGCGGATGTGGTGGAGTAACCTAAATCATCGATGTCCTCCCTGCCCAACGCAGCTCCGCAAACTTCGCCCGATGCAAGCGAAACCCTTGACCGGCGACGCAAGCCAGGCATGTCTACGCGCAATCGGCTTCTCTTTTTCTTGACCGCGTGGCTGATTGTCTTAATGCCGTTTTTGTTCTGGTGGAATACCTGGTTCGGCCGCCAACTTTCCGACAAACAACTGGCCGAATATCTGCAGGACCAAAAGCATCCTCGGCACATTCAACATGCGCTGGTGCAAATCGGCGAACGCATGACTCGGCACGACGCGAGCGTGACACAGTGGTATCCGCAGGTTGCGAAGCTGGCTTCGTATCCGGTCGAAGAAGTACGCAACACCGACGCCTGGGTGATGGGACAAGATACGTCCGGCGCGGGATTCCATGAAGCTCTGCTAAAAATGCTCGCGGATCCATCACTCATGGTGCGAGGCAACGCCGCGCTCTCGTTGGTCCGCCTGGGAGACGCATCCGGAAGACCCCAGATTCTTGAGCTTCTTCAGCCTGCCACAGTTGTCGCCCTAAAGCCGGGAAAAGTAATCGATACTAGCGCTGTCGGAACTGCGATTCGTCAAGGCGGGATCGTCGCTAAATTACAGGAAGGCGGACAGACCACGGAAATTCGCTCGCCAATCACCGGCCGTCTGCGCACACTATCGGCGCAAACCGGACAGACGGTAGCGGCCGATGCCGCCATAGCGACCATCGATCCGGGCACGGAACAAGTCTGGGAAGCGTTGCGCGCGCTTTATCTCGTGGGCAAGCCCGACGATCTTGCCGCGGTTCTCCCCTATGAGCGGGAACTGCCAGACATCCCCGACCACGTGCGCAAGCAAGCTATCGAAACAGAGAAGGCCATACAGGAAAGAACCAGCCATCAGCCCTCGGCCTCGGAGTAAACTTCCTCTCCGACTGACAAAATCAATAATGGCGCAAACACTCGGATACGTTGCATTGGTAGTCCGTGATTACGACGAGGCGCTAGCGTTCTTCACCCGTTCCCTCGGATTCGTAGTGATCGAAGACAGCGCCTCCAAAGATCGATCAGGCAACGAAAAACGATGGGTGCTCGTTGGCCCACCCGATTCTCGCGGTACCAGCCTGCTTCTCGCACGAGCATCGACTCCCGAGGAGGAGAGCCGCATTGGCAATCAGACAGGCGGCCGAGTCTTTCTCTTTCTGCACACCGATGATTTCTGGCGCGACTACGGTGAAATGCGAAAGCGGGGCGTGAAGTTCATAAAAGAACCGCGGCAGGAAACTTATGGCACTGTCGCAGTGTTCGAAGACTTATACGGCAACAAATGGGATCTGCTCGAGCTCAAGACGGCGACCGAAGGCTTGGCTAAAAGCTGAGAACTAAATCGGCATCACGCCAACTTCTTTTTCCACTTCAACCGTGTCGACCATCACGATAGCGTCCCACGGACAGCCGTCGAGGAAGCATCCATCCGGGCCCTTGCTGAGGCACTTCTTGCATCCGATACAAAGGATCGGGTCGATCTGAATTCTACCGAATGGCGGATGATCTTCGTCCGGAACCCAGAACATGCAGTCTTCCACCGGGCAATATTCCACGCAGGCTGGAGAACCGGCGCACCCAGTGCAGCACTCGGTGATAACCGCCAACTCCTTTGGTTTCTTCTTTCGAGGAGTCAATAGCCCCTTGGACTTGGGTTCGAACTTCATCTCGTCCGGCACCATCCCAGCGGGTTTCAATGAGTCTGCTTCAGCAGGCATGGCGAGATTATACCGCAGTGGGCGCGATTCTCATCCACACGAAGTTGGTTGGGATTGGGTCGAAAGGCGTCATCCCGAAGATACGGCGCACTTCAGCCGGTCCAGGGATCTTGCGCGTAGTCTTTAGAACTCGCCACCACAAGAAATCGGTTTCATTTTGGCCTGCTTCGCCGATTCTTTCCGACCTTCCCGGTCAAAGGCCGCTTCGTTTCTGATATATTGGGCGTCCAGCCCCTAATTTTTTTGACCGCGCTCGCGTCTTGGCCAGGGGCGGAAGGAGCAGCATTCATGGCAGGAAAAAGCGTCAATAAAGTCATTCTTATCGGAAATCTGGGCAAGGACCCTGAGGTGAAATACACTCAGGGCGGCATGCCGGTGGCCAAGTTCTCGATCGCCACGAATGAACGCTTCAAGGACAAAGACGGCCAGTGGCAGGATCGCACCGAGTGGCACAACATCGTGGCCTTTCAGCGCCTGGCTGAGATCGTTGGCGAGTATCTGAAAAAGGGCGGCAAATGCTTTATCGAAGGCAGCCTGCGCACCAGTTCCTGGGACGATAAGGAAACCGGCCAGAAGAAATACAAAACAGAAATCATCGCCAATGACCTGGTGCTACTGAGTGGACGTGGCGAAGGCGCAGGAGATGACTCCGGTGGTCGCTCCCGCAGCGCCTCCGCAGGGGGAAACAATTTCGACCAGCGCACACCGGAACCGGAACACGCGGCAGCTTCAACCCCGATCAGCGACGAAGATATTCCCTTCTGACCGGGGCTAAAGCTGACGCGAGTCAGGTCTAATTTGAGTTACGCCGCCTTTTGACTTAACGCGCTACCGCCGACCTGACCCACTAGCTTACGAGCAGCCAAAGTCATCATCAGGCGCGTAGTGCCGGTCATGATCATACTGATGCCGACCAGTGTCCCGATAACCCAAAGCGAACTAACGGGCCACTGATTCCAGATCAAGAAACCCAGAAATAGAGTAACGATTCCATCCAGCAGCATCCAGACCGAGCTGCCACTTTTGCGGGTGGCGAAATAGGCGACCACGTCCGCGACTCCCTCTGCGACCAGGAATATCCCCAGCACCAGAGTAAAAGTGGCAGTCGCCAGGACCGGATGGGCGATGAAGTAACCTCCGGCGACAATGTAAACAACCGCGACGAGCAACTTCCACGCAATGTGGCCGATGCCCTTTGATTGAAATGCGTGAACGAGTTGCACGATGCCATCGAGTACTGCTATCCAGCCAATTACAATGACAACCCCGACGGATGTGGCCATCGGCAAGGTAATCGCGAGGACTCCGAAGAAAATCAGTACGATCGACAACACCAGCGAGGCTTGAGACGCGCGTTTAAACCCTGTTTCCAGCGTGGTCATGGCTTCCTCCTATTCGATCACTGCAGGCGCAAGTCTCTAGCGTATCGGTTGGTGTTGTCAACTGGAAATTGTGACGGTGCTGCAGGTCTGCGAAAGGGATTCTTCTGGGGATTTCATCTCAGTTGCGAAACCTTCATAAACTGCCATAACATGAAGGCATGGCTATGACATCGTTGAACATCTCGCTTCCGGAAGCGTTGAAACAATACGTAGAAGGCCAGGTGGCCTCCGGGGATTGGGGCACTCCCAGCGAATACGTCCGAGAACTGATTCGCCAAGATAAAGAGCGGCGGCTGCACACTCTCGAACAGGATCTGATTGCGGCGGCAAAAGGCTCAAAGATCGAGATTCCCGTCGCTGATCTTCGTCGAAAAGGCCTGGTCGCAGCGCTGCGCGATCGAACTCTGCGCCGGTGAAGAAATTGCGGTATCCGGAAAGTCTGTTCTAGAAATACATTCCCACTTCCGAGCATTCGAGGCCCCTCAACCGCTACAATACCTGCGGAGATTTTCTATGACATCTCTTGCCAGCAAGACCTGCGTGCCCTGCCGCGGCGGCGTACCTCCGCTCAAGGGAACAGAACTCGAAGCTCTGCATCAGCAAGTGCCACAGTGGAAGGTAATCAACGAGCATCACGTCACGCGCACTTTCACTTTTCCTGACTTCAAGCAAGCGCTCGATTTCGTGAATCGGGTGGGCGCGGTGGCCGAAGAGCAAGGACATCATCCGGATATCCTGCTGGAGTGGGGCAAGGCAGAAATTACCTTGTGGACTCACAAGGTCGATGGATTAACCGAAAGCGACTTCATCATGGCCGCGAAGATTGACGGTCTGCACGCGGCTTGAGCCTACATCTCCAACAGACGTCTACGATGTAACCAACTTCGAGACGTAGCTCCTCTACAGGATCAGAAAATGAAACCTCTATCACGCATTCTGGCTGTGCTTGTGCTCACCGCGGCTGCCTTTCCGCAAGCGGATCAAATTGCTCCAAGTCGCGCCGCCGTCTTGGATAGCTGGAATCCTACGAAACGGGAAATGCTCATTGCCACCCGATTTGCCGACACCTATCAGGTCCATACGGTGAAGATGCCGGGCGGCGCGCGTACCCAACTGACTTTCTATCCGGACCGCGTGGCCGGTGCTCTCTATCCGCCTACCAAGGATGATTTCTTCGTGTTCTCGAAGGATGTGGGTGGTGGCGAGTTTTATCAACTTTATCGCTACGACGTGGCGACCGGAAATGTCACCCTGCTTACCGACGGCAAGTCACGCAACACGGATCCCGTGTGGAATTACTCTGGCGACAAACTGGCTTACACATCCACGCGGCGCACCGGCAATGACCTTGATTTGTATGCGATCGACCCTGCGAATCCTAAGACGGATCGGGTGGTGGCGCAACTCGCGGGTGGTGGCTGGCAAGCTTTGGACTGGTCGCCTGACGGAAGGAATATTCTCGTGTCGGAAGGAATCTCGGCAGAGGAGAGCTACCTCTGGCTCGTGGATGCCGCCAGTGGAGAGAAGACGCTGATCACGCCCAAGGGTGGGCCAACAAAGATTGCCTACAACAGCGGCCGCTTCAGTAAAGATGGTAAGGGCATCTACGCGACAACCGATAAGGATTCGGAATTCCTGCGTCTGGCCTACATTGATTTGGCGACGAAGGAGCACAGCTATCTCAGCAACAAGATCCCCTGGGATGTGGACGAATTCGAACTCTCCTACGACGGCAAGACGATCGCATTCGTAGCCGACGAAGACGGATTCGGCGTGTTGCACTTACTCGACACCAAGAGGCGCAAAGAAAAACCTGTTCCTAGCCTGCCTAGAGGCGTGATCTCGGGCGTGAGTTGGCACAAGAACGGTCGTGACTTGGGATTCAATTTGTCCTCGTCTCGTTCGAGTTCCGATGTTTACTCGCTGGATGTGCAAAGCGGAAAAGTGGAACGATGGACCGTCAGCGAAACTGGAGGATTGAACACCGCAGACTTTCCGGAGGCCGAACTCATCCACTGGAAATCATGGGACGCGCGGAGTATCAGCGGCTTTCTCTATCGTCCTGCAACAAAGTTCACCGGCAAGCGGCCGGTGATTATCAATATTCATGGCGGCCCCGAAGGTCAATTCCGGCCTGGCTTCCCTGGTCGTTGGGATTACTACATGAACGAGTTGGGGATTGCGATGATCGCGCCCAACGTACGCGGCTCTACCGGCTACGGAAAGACATTTCTTTCCCTGGACAATGGTTTCCTGCGCGCTGGCTCCTATCAGGACATTAATACGCTGCTCGATTGGATTCAGACTCAGCCCGATCTTGATTCCAGCCGCGTTCTCATAACCGGCGGAAGCTACGGTGGTTTTATGACGCTGGCCGTCGCTACCAATTACAACGACCGCATCTCTGCTCGGTCGATGTTGTTGGTCCATCGAACCTGGTCACGTTTCTCGAGCACACTTCGGGATACCGTCAGGATCTGCGCCGGGTCGAGTACGGCGATGAGCGCGACCCGAAGATGCGCGAGTTTTTGGAGAGCATTGCTCCGTTTAACAATGCGAAGAAGATCACCAAGCCGCTGTTCGTAATGGCCGGGAAGAATGATCCCCGTGTCCCAGTGAGCGAATCGGAGCAGATGGTTTCAATCGTTCGGCAGAATGGCACTCCGGTCTGGTGGCTGATGGCAAAAGACGAAGGCCACGGCTTTGCGAAAAAGGCAAACCAGGACTTCGAGTTTTATGCCACGGTGATGTTTGTGAAAGAGTATCTGCTGAAATAACTGCTACCCTGTGTGGCTGAAAGCTGACGGGCGAGAGCCGATAGCTTCTATAATCCTTTCATGCTCGATGAGAACGATTTTCGCAAACGGGCCGACGCTGCCCTGGAATCCCTTAAGCAGAGTCTGATCACGGCCGAGGAATCTGCTGACCTTGAGGTCGAAGACCAGTCGGGAGCTCTGCACATTTCTTTCGAAGACGGCTCCCGTTTTGTGATCTCGCCCAACGCGCCGGTGCGGCAGATTTGGATTTCCGCGCTCGCCACAAGTTTCAAGCTGGATTGGTCGGACGCAAGTCAGGTCTTTGTGCTGCAGAAGACCGGAGAAGAGCTGAAACCTTTAGTATCCCGTTTGATCAATCAGCAACTCGGAGAGGAAACGGTAACGCTGGCTTGAGGAGACCGATCTAAGCTCCCGCGGCAGATCCTAATTTGTACTTCAAGTGCCGCGCGATCAGTTGGCCGTGGAAGCGCCCGTTCTCGATAAAAATCTCGTTAGTTCGAGAACCGGCAACAATTACCCCCGCCACGTAGATGCCGGGCACATTGCTTTCCAGTGTTTCGGGATCGCACACCGGTCGGCATTGCTCGGATGAAAGCTCGATCCCCATCGAGCGCAGGAAATCATAATCAGGATGGTATCCGGTCAAGGCAAATACGAAATCGTTCTTTGCGCGAACCACTCCCTCGGGCGTGTAGACCACGACGTGATCAGCCAAGATTTCAGCCACTGAACTGTTGAAATAAGCTTTGATCTCACCATTCTTGATGCGATTCTCGATGTCAGGCAGGATCCAGTACTTCACGTGGTGATGCATCTTCGGCGCGCGGTGCACCAGGGTCACGCGCGCTCCGTGCCGCCACAGATCGAGGGCTGAAATCGCGGCAGAATTTTTCCCGCCAATGATCAGCACATCGTTGTCAAAGTACGGATGAGGCTCGCGGTAGTAGTGGAACACTTTGGGCAGATCTTCTCCGGGAATGTTCAGCATGTTTGCCAGGTCGTAATATCCGGTCGCCACGATCAGCTTGCGCGTGTGGTAGTCGTAAATTCTGCCGAGTCGATCGGTGGTCGTAACCTGGAAATCCCCGTCCTTACCGTTCACCGTTTTCACCCACTGATATTGCGCGATCGGCAAGCGATAATGCTCGGCGACCTTCCGGTAATACTCGAGCGCCTCTTGACGCGTGGGCTTCTGGTTGGCCGTACTGAACGGAATGTCGCCGATCTCCAACAATTCCGGGGTGGTAAAGAAAGTCATATTGGCTGGATAGTTGAAGATCGAATTCACTACACAGCCTTTATCAATCGCGAGCGCCTTGAAACCGGCCCTTTGCGCTTCTATGGCGCAAGCCAGGCCAGTTGGCCCGGCGCCAATTACGAGCACATCGACACGCATGCTCGATTGCAACTCCACCTGAGCGCGCGGGAGCGTGTCGGGAATCTGCAGGGCCCTATCGGACATTTGTTTCGTGACCAAAGTTATCTCTGAAATTGAAGAGAAAGATTCTAGCACGCGCCGCTACACAGTCTTGCGTCACTGGCATCAGGAGCGAGCGGCGGCGGCGGACGAAATAGGTCGAACTTCCCGCTCGATAATGCGCGATAATTCGTCCTGGGCAACCTCGAGGTCGTAGGCAGACTGAAGATTCAGCCAAAACCGCGCGCTGGTATCGAAGTACCGAGCAAGGCGCAAAGCGGTGTCGGGCGTAATCGCGCGCCGTTCGTGAACGATCTCCGCAATGCGCGTGACTGGAACACGGAGGTCGAGGGCCAAGCGATTCATGCTGAGTTGCAACGGTTCCATGAACTCAGCGCGCAGAATCTCGCCTGGGTGGATGGGTGGAAGGCGCTTTTGGAGCTTAGCCATGCTGTCCCCTAGTGATAGTCGACAATCTCCACGTCGTAAGCGTTCCCTTCACGCCAAGTGAAGCAGATACGCCATTGGTCGCTGATCCGAATGCTGTAGTGTCCCTCTCGGCTGCCATGAAGCGCTTCCAACCGGTTTCCTGGCGGCGACATCAAGTCTCGCAATTCGGTTGCGCTGTCCAATTGCCGAAGCTTCCGGCGCGCGATATGCTCGATCGCCTGAAAACGTCGGCTCGGTTGCCGATCGTGAAGTCGCCCGGTTTCCGGGGAGCGGAACGACTTGATCACGTTTTCAAGTGTATATCGTCTAGCGTATAACGTCTAGTGTATAACGTCAACCGTTAAACGTTGGCCAGCTCCAGCACGCGTCGCGCTTGTTATAATTTTAAGTTCTTTCATCCTCACGCTTTACTAGGATCCATATGGCAATCCCCGCCGAACCCGCTACTCGCACCCGAATTGAATCTGACAGCATGGGACAGATCGAGGTCCCGGCCAACGTTTATTGGGGGGCGCAGACGCAGCGCTCGCTTCTCCACTTCGACATTGGACGCGACGTCATGCCGCCAGAACTGATCCGTGCGTTTGGCATTCTCAAGAAGGCATGCGCGCTGGTGAATCAGGATCTGGGCAAGCTTCCCGCTGACAAGGCCAAACTCATCGTGCAGGCCGCGGACGAGGTCATCTCCGGCAAGCTCAACGACCAGTTCCCGCTGCGCATCTGGCAGACCGGCAGCGGCACGCAGACCAACATGAACGTCAACGAGGTCATCTCCAACCGCGCCATTGAGATCGCCGGCGGCCCGAATGGACGAGAAATGATGGGATCGAAGAAGCCGATCCATCCCAATGACGACGTCAACATGTCCCAGTCATCCAACGACACATTCCCGACTGCAATGCACATCGCAGCGGCGGAACGAGTGAAGAACGCGCTGATTCCCGCCATCCAGAGCGTTCACGATGCGATCGCGGCCAAAGCAAAGGAATTCCACGACGTGGTCAAGATCGGACGCACGCATTTACAAGACGCCGTGCCTCTGACCTTTGGGCAAGAGTTCGGCGGGTGGGCCAGTCTTTTAGAGCGCGATATCGAGCGGCTGAAACAGGTACTCGGAGGTCTTTACGATCTGGCCATAGGCGGAACCGCAGTGGGCACAGGGCTAAACGCTCATCCTGAATTCGCGGAGAGAGCCGCAAAGAAGATTGCCGAACTTACCGGACTTCCCTTCCGCTCGCACGGCAACAAATTCGCGGCGCTTTCGGCGCACGACGAAATCGTGTTCGCGCAGGGTGCGCTGGAAACGCTGGCTGCATCGTTGATGAAGATTTCAAATGATGTTCGCTGGCTGGCTTCGGGTCCGCGTTGCGGTCTCGGCGAGCTGTCGATTCCGGAAAACGAGCCCGGCTCTTCGATCATGCCCGGCAAGGTGAACCCCACGCAGTGCGAAGCCATGACCATGGTGTGCGTGCAGGTTCACGGCGCCACCGCGGCGGTTGGATTCGCCGGCTCCCAAGGCAATTTCGAGCTCAACGTCTTCAAGCCAGTGATCATCTACAACTTCCTGCACTCAGTGACTCTGATCACGGATGCGTGCCACGGTTACGTCGAATACATGATCAAGGGCGTCGAAGTTGATCGCGCAAAAGTTGATTGGTACGTGAAGAACTCGCTGATGCTGGTAACGGCGCTCGCCCCGAAGGTTGGATACGACAAGGCAGCCAAAATCGCCCACACCGCCCATGTCGACAAGACTAGTCTGCTCGATGCGGCGCTAAAGCTGGGCTATCTTACGAAAGAAGAATTCCATCTATTGATGAAGCCGGAGAAGATGACGCGGCCGTAGGTTGGCAGCCGGCTCTATCGCAATCGAGTGCTACGAAATACCAAGTCTTTGCGTCATCCCGAAGACCCGCTCAATCGGGATCGTAGACTCCGTTGCCGTATCCCTTACGCCGGATGTCTTCCTGCATCTGCTCAAGCTTAGTCTTTTCCTGCGCGAGCTGGCGCTCCGACGCTTCGTATTGCGCTTTCAGGTTTCGCCCCTGGTCGCACCAGTCTTTGTAATAAGGCGTGTAATACGTGGAAGTCCAGCATGCCTGCGCTTCATCATCCTGCGCGAACCCAGTGCTCCACGCGGCAAACTGGTTCTTAAGGCTTGTGATGTGGTTTTGGATATCGCTGATCTTTCCCTTCTCTACTCTGACTTGATTCTGGAATTTTTTGCCTTGCGCTTCGAACCGCTGTACTTCTTGTTGATCCTCTTCGTCAGTGGCCTTCTCGCGTGCGGCTTGCTCTGCGGCGTCGCTCGGTGTCGGCGCAGACTTGGCCGCTGGCGGATTGCTGCCATCGTTTAAATCGTGGTTTCTAATTATTTTGGTCGGCGGAGCGGATTCACGCGCTTGCCTTGCGGCGGCGGCCGCAGCGTCGACGGAAGATGGTTTAACCGGGCCTGGGTTCGCCGGTTGCGGGTTTGCCGGTTGCGGATTCGCCGGCTGTGCAGTTGCCGGTTGTGAACTGGTTGCTTGCGATCCCGTCGATTGCGAAGAGTTGGCTTGCTGGCTGGTTTGACCGAAGGCCAAAGCCGGGAGTAGAAACCATCCGACTATCCCCAAGCGATCACGAAGGCGCATAGATGTTGATCATATCGCCGCCTAAGCCTTCGAGCTGAGGTTTTGCGAGTAACGTCCGGCCTTGTACTTTCGGGCTAGTCCCGTAACCTGAACTGATTCCACGCTTTCGAGCAATTCACTCAGCTTTCGCAACCGACAGTTCGCCGTGCTTTCCCGCCTCGCTGGGACGTGTCTTGGGCGTTGTAGTAATCGTGATTACACTGGCCAACACAAACAGTGCTCCCAGAAATGTGCGAGGACCAACCGACTCGCCTCCGACAAAATATCCAAGAGCAACCGCGACCACGGGATTTACATAAGCGTAAGTTCCCACTTTCGTTGGCGATTCGTGGTGCAGCAGCCAGACGTAAGCGGTAAAACCGACGATCGAACCCGCGACGATCAGATATAAAAGCGCGTACCAGGCCTTCGCCGAAACCGCCTGCAGATGAAAACCAGCAAACTCGCCAGAGACCGCGGCCAGCGCGAACAGTTGAATTCCGCCCGTGAGCATTTGAGCGGCTGCACTCATCGGCTTCGATGCCGGAAGCGAAAGCTTACGCGTGAGAATTGTCGCCACCGACCAGGTAAACGCCGCCACTAGCAGTGCGAAGGCTCCGGCAGGATTGATAGGAACTTCTCCGAACGAGAACGAATGAAGGGTCAGTACAGCGACCCCGCACAGACCCACCAGGAGTGCCAAGCCGAGGCGAACAGTAAGGCGCTGCGTGCGGAGAAATATGATTTCGAGCAGCGTGATGAACACAGGGATCGTCGCTAACACGACAGCGGCAATGCCCGAGGGTACGCGCTGTTCGGCCCAGAACAGGCAGCCATAATCGACAAGGAAGATCAATGTTCCGAGCAGTGTCGCGCCCGCCCACTCGCGACGGTTCGGCGATGGCGTGCCCTTCAACCGCATCCAGCCGTAGAGGACGACGCCGGAAATAAAGAATCGCATGCCTGCCAGCAGGAATGGCGGCACTTCCTGAACTCCAATACGTATGGCCAGGAACGTCGATCCCCAGACAAAATAAATGATCCCAAATGCTAGAAGGACCTTCCACGAAGCTGGACGCGCGGCGGTTTCCAATCTGATCTCCCCTTCGAAATTAGACGCGACGGGTTATAGATGGTTCGGTGGCTTCCGAGGAACCATGCGGTCGCGATAAAAGTTTTTGATGGGTCCGAAGGCTTTCTTCTTATAACCGGGTCATCTTTCCAAACGTCAACCCGCTTAACTTCGATACCAGTTCTGCGTTGATGCCTTTGGCTGCCACCAGCACGTGAAAACTTTCCCCCATACCTGCTGGGGTGACCAGGTGTTTCAATTGCAGAGCAACTTTAGCGTGTTCCTGCGGCAACCGGCATTCTTCGAAGGCATCGGCGAATTGATTGTGCTCACCGATTCCCAACAGAAATTGCGACTGCGTGAGCAAGGGTTCGACTCGCATTCCTCGCCCCTCGGCTGCGGCTCCGAGCGCTGTGAAGTTCACGTGGGCAGTGATGTCCTGTTCGCCGGGCGCTTCGTAAGGATTCGCGCTCGTCGAGTGTTGGCGATAGGCGACGATCGTACCGCGGTGGCGACCTGCAAGTTGCTCTCGTCGGGTATAGCCGTAGTCGATCGCAACGATGAATCCGCGATTCACCATAGCGGCGATCTGGGACATATAACGTTGCGCGATCAGTGAAGCTTCGATTCGCTCGCCAGCCTCGGGATGCACGCTGTAGCGGTCAAGGAACTCCAATGCCTCGGCAGACGGGGAGTGCCAGGTTTCAAGCAAGCGTCCGTCATTTTCCGAGATGCGCAACTCGCCCTGTGAACTTAAAACCTCGACCGGCAGCGCGTCAAAGAACTCGTTGCCGAAAACGATGATCGGGACCTCGGGCGCTAAAGCCCTCTCTAAAGCGGCATCGTTCGGCGCGACTAAATTCGTGCCCTTCAGACTACCCTCCTTCTGAAACGCCGCTTCGTCCGGTAAGCTCTCGTTCTCGACACACGCCTTTAAGGTTGCATTATTAACGTCTGAGTGACCGCGGGAGGGCACGGCTTCAGCCGTGCCGTAAGCGTTCCCTGAGGATGGCGGCTTTAGCCGCTGCGTGAGCGACACTTTGCCGGATTCGAAATGCTTGCTCAGGGTCGCTTCCAATCGTTGGCGCAATGCCCCGGAGTTTTCCGCCAACGAATAATGCAAGGCGCGAAAGAACGCCGGGAACTTTTTCTCCGACCAATCCAACACATCCTGCGCAAACAATCCGCGGCCCGGGCCCAGTTCAAGAATTTCGATCCGGTCCGGCGATCCCAACACACGCCACATCTCGTCGAACTGCCGGGCCATCAGGCGTCCGAAGACCGCATGCACGTCGCTGGACGTGTAGAAGTCTCCGGCCTTGCCAAACTGCTCGACGTTCCGCGAATAGTAACCCAGCTCAGGATCGTAAAGGCACATCTCCATGTACCGGGAAAACAAAATCGGCCCGTGCGCACGGATTTCTTGTTCAACTTTCTGGCGCAGGGTCACAAGCCGTCCCGTTGACGCTCAAGGCGGTCTTGCGGCGTGCGGATAAACATTTCGACCAGGTAGTCGTGCAGACAATCGTAGAGTTGCCGCTGCAGAGTCCACTCAAATTGAGAGCTGTCCAGGTCGCGTGGATGGAAGTCGAAATAGTAAGTATGCACACGGACCGGAGGATTCTTGAACTGGATGATCAGTTCGACGCCATCCCCCTTGGCTCGAGCCGAGAACTCCAGCAGCGGATGCTCGTAAAGACGCAGTTGGGCAAGCACGCGATCAAGACGGACGTTCGAAGACATAGGTACCGAAGCTGATTCTAAAGTAATCGTCGCTGGCGTACAGGAACCCTGTACAATGTATTAGGGAGACAAACTTGACGGAAACCACATACACCAATCTTCGACAGAGCCTGGCCTCCGTACTCGATCGCGTCGCAAATGATCGCGAGGTCGTAATTGTCCGCCGGAAGGGCGAGAAGACGGTAGCGATGGTCCCAGCGGATGAACTCATGGGCTTGATCGAAACCGCTCACCTGCTGCGATCGCCCAAGAATGCCCAACGCTTACTCACCGCCCTGCGGCGGGCTGTGGGACGAAAAGGTAAGCCGGAGCCCCTCGAAAAGCTGCGCCGCGAGATGGGCCTTGTCCCGAACCGGTGAGCGAGAAGCGATATTCCACCTGGAGTTCCGCCAGGATCTGCGTTACTGGATAACCACAGACCGCAAGGTAGCATTGCGGGTCTTCGAACTCATAGAGGCGGTGCTGCGAGATCCCTTCACAGGCATTGGGAAGCCGGAACCGCTCAAGTACGTACTTGCAGGCTGCTGGTCGCGAAGAGTCACCCAGGAACATCGACTGGTTTATCGGGTGAGTGAAGGCAGGATCGACTTCCTTCAGGCCCGGTATCACTACTAGCCTTGTTCGCACGCTCACTCCTACATTCAATGCAATTTGGTTTTTTTACAAATTGTTACAACTCGCTATCCGGCGGAATGTCCGTCCGTCTAAATGCTCGTTTTCCTCAATCCAGTTCCGGCGGATCTTTCCCCGGAAACAATTCAAAAGCGGAGGTTATTCCATGCTTAAACATTTTGTCGTTGCTCTGGTTGCAGTCGCAGGATTGTCGTTGGGAAATCCATTGTGCCGCGCGCAGTCCGCGCTCTTAGACTTGCCTCGGGATAGCCAGCACTCCGCGGTGACGCAGCGCATCGGAATCACAGACATCACGATCAACTATTCCCGGCCGCTGGTGAAAGGTCGACCCATTTGGGGCAAGCTTGTACCCTATAACGAAGTCTGGCGCACGGGAGCGAATGAGAACACAACGATCAGATTTACCGACGATGTATCGATCGAGGGCAAGCCGCTGGCGAAGGGCGCCTACGCGCTCTTCACGATTCCGGGAGAAAACCAATGGATAGTCATTTTCTCCAAGGTCCACACAGCGTGGGGCAGCTTCACCTACAACGAAGCTGACGATGTTCTGAGGGTGACCGTAAAACCGCAGGCGACGGAGCCTCGCGAAGCAATGGCTTTCGACTTCGACGACGTAAAGGCGGACTCGGCCGTCGCCACGCTGCGCTGGGAAAAGGTCGCAGTTCCCTTCAAGATCGACGTGAATGTTCATGACATCGTGCAGGCCAGCCTGCATAACCAACTTCAGGGGCTGGCGCAATACACATGGGAAGGATGGGACGACGCAGCAGCCTATCTGCTCACAGCCAAATATGACCTCAACGAAGCCCTGCAATATGAAGAGACGTCGATCCGAACCGAGCCGCGATTCGACAATTACCTGACCAAGTCACAGATCCTCGAAGCCATGGGCCGCAAGGACGATTCCGAGATGGCCAAGAAGCAAGCGCTCGACCGGGCCACGGCGGCTCAACTGTATGGCTATGGTCGGTTACTTCAAAGTCAGGGGAAACAGGATCAGGCTTTTGACTTTTTCCGTCAGGCGGCGAAGAAAGATCCGAATGATTGGACGGTTCACGACGGCACGGCGCGAATCTATTCGTCCAAGGGCGACTATGACAGTGCCCTCAAGGAAATAAAGCTCTCACTGGCGGGCGCTCCCGAAAACCAGAAGATCTTCATCCAGCCTCTGGTGAAGAAGTTGGAGAATAAGCAAGACATTAACAAGAACTAAAGGGATGAGCGCCGGTTGCTAATCGCCAGCCTTGGCGACCGGCGCTCTCTTCTCTTCAGTTTTCTGTTCGGGATAGTCGTAGACGCCGCGTCCGGCTTTGCGGCCTACGCGCCCGGCTTTCACGTACTGCACCAAAAGTGGTGCAGGGCGATACTTCTCGCCTAAACTCTTGTGGAGATATTCCAAAATTGAGAGCCTTGTATCCAGTCCAACCAAGTCCACCATCTCGAACGGCCCCATGGGATGGTTCAACCCCAGCTTCAATGCTTTGTCGATATCCTGCGCGGAAGCGATGCCTTCCTGCAGCATGTAGAACGCTTCATTGCCGATCATGGCGTTAATGCGGCTGGTGATAAAGCCGGGAGATTCTTTGATCACTACGACCTCTTTGCCCATGCGCCGGCCGACTTCGGCTGCGGTCGCCAGCGTGTCATCGTCGGTCTCAAGCCCACGGACAACTTCGAGCAGCTTCATTTTGTGGACTGGGTTGAAGAAATGCATTCCGACGCATTTCTTGGCCCGATAAGTGACGCTGGCAATCTCGGTGATGCTGAGCGAAGAAGTGTTCGAAGCAAGAATGGTCCTGGGACGGCAGATCTTGTCGAGCAGGGTGAAGATCTCAATCTTCGACTCCATCTCCTCGGGCACGGCTTCGATCACCAGGTCGGCTTCGCGCGCGGCTTCTTCGACGCTTCCGGCGTATCGTAATCGTCCGAACGCAGCGTTGGCATCTTCAGCTGACACTTTGCCAATTTCTACGGCCTTGTCGAGATTGCCGCGAATCTCAGTCTCCGCCCGGCGCAGGGCGTTGGGCAGCAAGTCTTCCAGGATCGTGTGATAGCCGCCGAGCGCGGCTACATGAGCGATGCCCCGGCCCATGGTTCCGGCGCCGATGACGGCAATGGTTTGGACCTGTGCCACTACTGCCCCTTTTCCAACCGAACTACGAGAGCGTCGAGATTGGAGCCAGCGGCCTTCAGGCTTTCAGCCAGACGTTTTTTTTCGTCGGTCTCCATGGCTGCGACGAAGGCGCTGATGCGGCGCAGGGTGGTGGTAATGTCGTCGACGTAGTTGATCAGGCGAATCAATTCTCCGGAAGTTCCCATGATGATTTCTGCTCCAGTGCCCGCGATCGGGCGATGATGCTTTTATTATGCGCTCCGCACTCAGGAAAAACCGGCACTTGAGGGCGAACTCACCATTTTCAATGCTTCGAAGAAATTAGTAAAGGCGCGTTAGTTACGATGGAGTTTCTTTTCCCTGCTGGCAAATTCCGGCGAATTCGAAGACGGTGCGGAGATCGCGCCAGTTTCCTGCCAGGGCACCGGGGATCGCGGCTTGGGCTTGTTGGATTCGTTCGTATTCTTTCTGGTTGTGGGATGGATCGTGTTCCGAAGCGCTGGGTTTCTTCCGCTCCTCCGGAGCTGGAGTGTTTTCTGCTTCTGTTCCACGGCTTGCGCCGTGGGCTGCGGTCTTTCGCCGCTTCGCGGCTGGTTCTGTCGCGGCGCTTGCTTGCCGGGGGTTTTGCTTTCTGGTTTGTGGGTCCGCTTGGGCTTGGAGCTCGATTACGCCGTTGGCGGTCTCGCGGACAGGAATGTCCGCGCTACGCGGGCTTGGCTTGCCACTCGCTTCTAACGGCGGGCCGAATTCGGGGTGTTCGATTAAATATTGTTGGGCGTAGTCGGGGACTTCGCGGACCATGGGTTGTTCGCTGGCGCGATAATGCACATCGTCGAAGCGGACGTTCTTCGCATTTCTCGCAGCTATGCGCAGGGCTTGAATGATCAGGCGGGCGCGGGTTGCGTCGAGGGTGCCTTTGAGCAGGCCATCGACTACGTGCATGATCGAAAGCTGGATGGACTCGCAATCTTCAAGCAGGGCCATGGAGTGGAGCTGCATATCGACGCGCTGTTGCACACCTTTGATGACGCGGGTGTGGAAATAGCAGAAGAACTCGCCGCGCAGGGCGGGAGAGCCGCAGCGCTGTCCGGTGACTTTGATGTGGGTGCAATTACGAACGTTGGGACGCTTGGGCAAGGAAATGGGCATGGGACTACTCCTGAAAAAAACACGCGAATCCGCGTAAATCTATGAATCGATTGAGTCGGGTTGAGAAGGTACCGGCCAGATCTATGAAACAAAAGGGGTTGCAGGCAAAATCTTGGGAACAAAGGAGTTGCGGGGTGGGATTGGGCTGGAAACGGGAATTCCTGGGGGAGGGCGGGAGCATTTCGGCTGTTCCTGTATGGGATATAAAGTGATCATATTATATATCTTAAAGTAAAGTCAAGGAAATAGTGAGAAAGTTTGGGGCGGAGTTCCAAAATGGGAATTATGGGTTGGGGGTTCGGCAGGGGAGGTGGTTTTGTGTTGCGTCCTCCTCAATAAGTTCTATAAAAAGGGATGTCAAGAAAAAAGTTTTCCCTCGACCGGAGGGCGAGATTCTTTTCTCGAGATCCAGCCCACTGACTGTAAGCGCCCCCGCTTTCGGCCCCGGGGCTTTGCTCTGGTTTGTGTGCCCTTCCTGCGGGGTTCATCTTTCGCTGGTGACGACGCCAATCGAGTCTTGAAACTGGGCAAGCGGACCTGGTCTTGGAGTGTCAACCATGGTTCTATCGGAGGCTCGTGGCCTATCGCTATTTCTGGTTATCCGAGGCGGCATACCGTGTAATCGGTGACTTGGTGCCGAAGCACACAGGGCCGATCTCATTGACTGATACTCACCTCGAACCGAGCGTCTCGAGAACCGACCGACCACCAGCGGAGAGAATCACCGGAAATGGAAAGGCCTCTTACCAGAGACGCTCAAGCGGCTTGCCGATGCAGTTGTTTGGCGTCGAAACTGACTCCTTTCTTCCAAATGGTTAACGTGATGGCGGCAATCTTTCGTGCCAGGGTGAGACGGGCCATCGTCGGCCGCATTCCTTTCTCCACCAGAGCCGTATAGAAATCGTGCAGCGGTCCGGGCTGAGTACTAGCCGAAAGAGCAGCACCTTTGAACAGATTCTTCAGATCGTGATTATGATTGTCATTCAGACCGCGCACCGTGATGCGCTCCCGGTTGCGTTGTATCTTCCCCCCGACATAGCGGTACTCGCCGCTGTCGTGGGTCTCGATGGCCAAACCACTGTAGGCCCACAGCTGGCGCTTGGTACGAAAACGGTGGGGTGTTTGCAACAAGGCCACCAGCAAGGCGGCACGAATCGGACCGATCGCAGGAATCTGCTGCAGCCTTTTCACGGCCTCATGTTTGCGGCTCTCTCGCAACAGGTCGCGGCGCGCCTCCTGCCGCACCGGTTGCAGTAGATCCAGTTGCTGATACAACCGTTCCGCCCGCAGACGAACTCCAGGTTGCAAAATCTTCGCCAACCACTCCGCGCGATGCCGCACGGCATAGACGGTCGTACCACTACAGGGAATGGCCCAGCTGCGGTACAGCGCTTTGATCCGACTCATCACCCGGGTGACATCTTTGGTGAGCGTCTGATAGCTGCGACCCAACTCCTTCAAGGTGCGCACCCCGTGCTCTCCGTGATACACCGAATGGAGCTGGTTGCCGCGTAACAACTCGGCCAGCTTGCGGGCATCGATCCGGTCACTCTTGCTGCCATCTTTCAGCAGCGCGTTCTTTCGCGGATCGCAAACCACCAGATGGGCAACATGCGGCTTCATCAGATCATGTAACCAGGCGGCAGAAGTTCCTTCTTCGAAGGTCACCCATACCGTTCCCCGCAGCCCATGGACGAACTCGAGAATCGTGTCCGCCTTCGTCTCCAGAATGCATTCCATGATCAGCTTGCCCTTGCCATCCATGACCGCAACCGAGATCGTTGCCTGGTGAACGTCCATGCCAATATACTTTTCCTGGTTCATAACGGCGCTCCTTTTGGTGAGTGGTGATCCCAACAATCACAACCTACCGCAAAGTGGGCGCCTTTTATATTGCGTGTAATCGAGATTTTGCGACAGTCGGGAATGTAGAATGATGCGATCTCGGCCAAGACATGGTAACGAAACAGCTTTGGATCATCACCGCTGAAATCCTAGTCAAACCGAGCGATCTGCATTCTGGCGTTACGAAGGGCTTTACGAACGTCGTCACTTGGGCTGACTCGCCGAGGAAGGCAGAACAAAAGGTGTCGGAAGTTCTCAACTCTTATGGATGGGAGGTCCTAGGAATTGAGTCTGCGCGTCCTTTCGACAATTCAAGAAGCTACGACGACGACCTCTTGGACATCGTTGATCAGGCTAGGACGAACCCTAACGCCTGCATCATTGGAACGGTGTTCAGCTACAAACCAGACTAGCGGCGGCGAGGACTTGAGCGTAATCGGGATTTTACGCCAGTTGACAACGAGGACAGACAGTGGACGCCGCATACGCTCGGGTGTAACATCGCGAAAAGCCACGCTGCTCCTGGCTTCCAGCTAGGAATCCAGGCTAGGATACCGTCGCGCCATGATCCACGAGAAGTATTCTCCGGGCCGGATTCGCATTTGTTTGCTGTTTGCCGTTGCCCTCGCGTTGTCTATCCCCGCCTCGGCCGAGTGGAAAGAAAAAGTGCTGTACAGCTTTCAAGGCGGAACAAACGACGGTTCTGTTCCAATCGGCAGCGTGGTTTTCGATAAGCAAGGCAACATCTACGGTGCGCTTGAGTTCTATGGCCCAGGATCGTGCGCCCCGCAGGGAAATGCATGCGGTGCGGTCTATCAGCTGACCCCGCCGGCGCAGAAGGGCGGTGCTTGGAAGGAGACGCTGATTTACGAATTTCAAGGCAAGGGAGCGAACGACGGAGAGCTCCCCGCTGGCGGGCTGCTGATCGACGCTCAAGGCAATCTCTACGGAGTGACGGCCTATGGCGGCACGGGGAACTGCACGCTGTTGGGGGTCGCTGCAGGATGTGGCACGGTGTTTGAGCTGTCTCCGCCGCAGCGACAGGGCAGTGCATGGACGGAGACCATCCTGTACAGTTTCCCGACGATGAAGCAAGGCTACTTTCCCTGGGGCAGCGTGGTATTCGACAAAGCTGGCAACCTCTACGGTGCAACTTCGTTCGGCGGGACGAAAGGCACGACCTGCGACCCATACTACGGCGGGCAATGCGGAGTGGTGTTTGAGATAAGTCCGCCGAAGCAGAAGGGCGGCGCGTGGACCCAGAAAGTGCTGCACGACTTCCCCGGAACTGCAAGCGGGAAGCAGGACGGAGACGGAGCAGAGCCCAACGGCGGACTTGTTTTGGACTCCAAGGGTACGATTTACGGAACAAGTTACTACGGCGGCATTGGGACTGGGAGCTGCGGCAGCGTCGGTTGTGGCACAGTGTTCAGCCTCAGCCCCCCAGCCAAGCAGGGCGAGGCATGGACAGAAAGCGTGATTCATCGTTTCGACCCGGCAAATTCCTATGAGGCTTGGCCGATGGATGGCCTAATTCTGAACAAGAGCGGCTATCTCTTTGGCACGACTCTTAAGGATACCGTATTTCGCCTAGCGCCTACCTCCGAGCATCCCGGCCAGTGGGACGAGACGATCCTCCATAGCTACAAGGGAAACGGACCCTTCTACGATCTAGATGCTCCAGTCATTTTCGATGCACGCGGTGATCTTTACACCACCGCCTACGCTGGCTCAGGTGGATCCATCGACGGAAATGTCTTTGAGCTGCATCCCCCAGCCGGGAAACAAAGAGAATGGAAAATCGATGTGCTCTACAGCTTCGTAGATAGCCCGGATGGAGCCTACCCGGCAGCAGGTTTGATTTTCGACAAAGCTGGCAACCTTTACAGCACGACTCAGGATGGGGGCACCGGTACGAACTGCAGTTTCTATGGCTGTGGGACTGTGTTTGAGGTCTCGCCATAGGAGCGAGTTAGCATCCACAATCGTCGCCCCTGTGACTGCCCCTGACCTGCTATCGTCCCACAGTTTATGTAATCCCACAGTTTATGTAATCGCATTATAAAAGGGCGCCCTTTTAGAGTAGGTTGTGATCGTTCCCATCATCACCTACAGAAAGGAGCACCCTCGTGAACGATGAAAAGTATATTGGGCTGGACGTTCATCAAGCAACCATCGTGGTCGCGGTCATGGATTCGACGGGGAAGTTGGTCATGGAATCCATTCTGGAGACGAAAGCGGCGACCATTCTTCAGTTCCTTGCAGGCTTGCGCGGAACTCTATCGGTGACTTTCGAAGAAGGAACCTGGTCCGCCTGGCTGTATGATCTGCTCCACTCCCGGGTGGACAAACTGGTGGTGTGCAATCCGCGGAAGAACGCGCTGCTCAAGGACGGGAACAAGAGCGACCGCATTGATGCGCGCAAGCTGGCCGAACTGTTACGCGGCAACCAACTCAAACCGGTCTACCACGGCGAGACGGGCGTGCGCATGTTGCGCGAACTATCGCGAAGCTATCTGACCATCGTCAAGGATCTGTCGCGAGTGATGAATCGGTTGAAAGCGGTGTACCGCAGCTGGGCGATTCCCTGTGCGGGCAGAGACGTCTATTACCGCCGGCATCGAGCGCAATGGCTGGCCAAGATCCGCGAAGCCGGGGTGCGGCGTCGCGCCGAACGACTGTATGAGCAACTGGAGATGTTGCAACACTTGCGGCAGCAAGCCCGCCGCGAACTGTTAGCGGAAAGTCGCAAGCATGCGATCACTGCAAAGCTGCGGCAGATTCCGTATCTCGGACCGATTCGAGTGGCGCTGGCGGTGGCCCTGATCCAGACCCCGCATCGTTTCCGCACTAAGCGGCAACTCTGGGCCTATAGTGGACTGGCCTTGGAGACGCGTACGAGCGCGGAGTACCGTTTTGTCGAAGGTCAAGTGCGACGCTCGAAAAAACTGCTTTGCATTCGGGGCCTGAACAAAGACCACAACCATGATCTGAAGGGTCTATTCAAAGGTGCGGCCACCATGGCCAGTGTGCGCCCCGGGCCCTTCCAGGACTTCTACCAGGCGGCGCTGGCCAAAGGCATAAAGCCAACCATGGCGCGGCTCACGCTGGCACGCAAGATTGCCGCCATTACGCTGACACTTTGGAAGAAGGGAGAAAACTTCGACGCCGAAAAACTGAAAGCGCAAGCCGCTTGAGCGTCTGGGGTGAAGCCCTTCCATCTCCGGTGATCTTTTTCTGGTGGTGGCCAGTCGGTTCTGGAGACGCTCGGGTTCGAGGGTGAGTATGACAATGGCCTGTAGACAACACGGTGCCGATAGCACCCAGTCTCTGTGTAATCCCTATGCCCCCTCGGACAACCCGAAAAAGCACTAGGCCACGAGCCTCAGATAGATCCATGGTTGACACCGTACAACCGCAGGGCTTGCTCAGTTTCAGAACTGATCGGCGTCGTCGTCACTAAAGAAGATGCAGCCGCTGAGATGGAACAACCTAAACCCAGGGCACGACACCACACCAGCGTCTTCCAATGGCGAGAGGGCTGGATGGCGCGAACTATACCGCGCCCCCGGTGGAGGGAAAAAATGTTCTTGACATCCCCTTTTATAGACCAGGCCATTTCACTCAAGTGCTCAGCGCACGGCCATGATGAGTGTAATTGAGAGTGGCTGTTGAAAAACTCGCCCTCTCGAAATTCGCAAAACTTTTATGGCGCTAGGATGCGCTATAAACGACGTTCTCGATTTTGGTGGACATTTTCTACCCCTTCGCCGAGGCTGTTTTTTCAAGAAAGGGAGTTTTTCAACAGCCACGGACAACTAGCACGTAGCGCGTCACTGCCATGCGCCTGCAAGTCCTCAGAATCTGTAGGCTTTTACCGTGCTGGACTGTCAAAATTGACAGTTGGGCGCAGGTGCGCATTTTCTTAAGCTCCAGAACGGACAGGAGTCACTCCATGTGCATACGTCTGAGGCGGATGTTGTTTTGCCAGTTAATACTTGGCGCCGCGATAATAATGGCCGCCTCAAACGCCGAGGCGCAAACCGAACCACTCGGTGGGCAACCTGCACCGAAAGCCAAGCAGTCTGTGCTCCACCTCGAAGAGCAGGTAGCGTATGGGCGTGCGTTTGAAGCGGTCTTATGGGCCACGCCTGCATCGGCAATCTATCGTTTTCGCGTTGGGTTGTTGGAACAGCCCGGAATGGCTGACAACGTGATCACCGCCTTCTCCGGGCCGCTGACGATGGCGCATGAATTGATTACGCCGAATCAGGTGACGCCCTATATCGGCGCAGTTTCCGACTTGCGAAACGGTCCCGTAGTGTTGGAGGTTCCTTCCAAGACTGACAAGGCAGTTCTGTATGGCCAAGTCGTCGATGCGTGGCAGTCAACGATTGCAGACGTCGGTCCCTCCGGTTTGGATAAAGGTGCGGGCGGCAAATATCTCTTTCTTCCTCCCGACTACAAGGACTCCGTTCCGGACGGGTATTTGGTGATTCGTTCGACCAGTTACCGGATTCTTTTCGGATTCCGATCAATACCACTCGGCGGGGCCACAGACGCCGAAGCCCGAGCTTATAGCGTGACTCTAAAGATGTATCCCCTAGCCGAAGCGGCTAACCCAAAGCCGACCAAGTTTGTCGACGGCCGACCCTACCCCCTACATACTCTGCCGTTCTACGACATCCGGGCCCTGAAGGACGTCTACGACATCGTAAGCGTTGAGCCGGTGCAGCCGCGTGACAAGGTGATGATGGGCATGCTGGCCACAATTGGAATTGAGCCTGGCAAGCCTTTCAACCCTCCGGAGAAGTACAAGGCAGCCATGGAGCGGGGTATCGTTGACGCGTATTACTACATGCAGAATCTCGACACGAAGTTGTTTGCGGCGAACCTTTACTGGCCCGACCGTCACTGGAATTTTGCGATGGTTCCCGACGCCAACCGTGGCTTCGACTTCGTGTCGAACGATGCCGTTGAGATAGACAAGCGTGCTGCGGCGTGGTTTTTCTTTACCTTCTATCCGAAAGTGCTCACGGAGCACGCCGGAACTGTTTATCTAGCGCCGATTGCGGACAGCGCTGGGCAACCGTTGAAAGCGGGCAAAACTTATAAACTGACCGTCCCGAAGGACATTCCGGCCAAGCAGTTTTGGTCATTGACTATTTACGATCGGAGGACTTGGGCTTTCGTAAAGGGCCCGGTGGACCGCGCGGGGCTCGGTTCATTCAACCTGGATCAACTGAAAAAGAATCCCGACGGCAGTGTTGATTTATATTTCGGACCAAAGGCACCTGACGGTCTGGAATCCAACTGGATTCCGACCATGGACAAAGAACCGTATCCATGGCTTCGGCTCTACGCTCCGGAAGAAGCCTTCTGGAACAAGACTTTCAAGATGCCCGATGTAGAACTGGTGAAGTAGAACGGTGTGAACCACCGCCGCTTAAGACCAGATGGCATGGTTGACGTAACCAGGCATTTCACTCAAGTGCCCAGCGCACGGCCATGATGAGTGTAATCGAGATTTTTAAATATTATCCAACCTGCTGACGCTGCCCTTAGTCCTTCATGCCTTTCTGTGCGCGCTGGAAGGCGAAGTCGCTGACATGGACTGAACCCTGAAATGGGCGATCAATGTCGGCCACAGCTACGAGCGCCAGTATGATGAGCAGGGAAAAAACAAATACCTGAAGCGCGTGGAGGGGCGTATTGGCTGACCCAAACGTGGAGGCCGAGGCGATGGTCACTGCGCCACCGATGACGAGTAGGCACCAAAGCACCGAGGGTAGGCGAGATGCGTTCTGGAGGAGCCGAATGCGACGATGTTCGGTGAGCGCGCTCAATTCGGAAAGCGCGTGGTCCTCGGCGATGATTTCCGTTGGCGATCCAGTCTTGATCGACATCAACGTTCTCCACATGTCCTGATTCACTTTACGGCTCGATTCCGGCGAGTGATCGGCTGCCATTTGTGGCCAATCCTGGTCGATCACGGTCTCTGCATAGGAACGGGCCAAAACCTCGACTTGCCCCCGTTGCGGATCGGGCAGACCTTGGGCGAGGCGATAGAGATTTCCCAAGGCATTGGCTTCATTTTCCGCGTTCAATTCGGCGGCGCCGAAATTGGTCCATACCGTGTAGAGCATGAAACCGAGAATGACCGCATACGTCGTGCCCAGGATGCTAAGTTGCCAGCCGATCAGATCATTGTGAGCGCGACGCTTCTCCCATGGCCAGATCCGGTTGAGACCCCACATAAACAGCAGAGAGGCGGTCACGGTAAGCACGATAATGACGACATTTTGGAAGGTGTTGAGCATTGCTGGTGGTGTCTCTTCTACTCGGTCCCACGACTTATACCCTAGTGGGGCCGTTTGAACAAATGATTTTCCGCGCCCAGGAAGGAATCGCGGGAGGAGATTGTCGTCGCAGTACCAGGCGATTTTGCTTACAACTGGTCGAGCGCTATCGGGATGTGGGTGTTGAAAAAGTCCCTCGACAGAACGCCTTTTCACCTGCGAGCATGCCGCTGCGGGTTTTCTTGTCTCTGTTCGACTAGGTGGTGGCCGGCAGAACCGGTGTCGTCGGCTGACTAAGGAAGCGCACCAGTCGCTTGATGTTCTGAGCTACCGCTGCCAGGAAGAACTGCTCGCGCACGAACTTGAGTCTCCGCAGACGCAAGCGCCGCAATCCGATCTGATTCTTCAGCTCCGCGAACAAGGCCTCCACCTTCTTTCTTTGCCGCTGCGCTTTGGCGAACTCTGGTGTGTTGACCAACTCCCGCGCACGTTGTCGGGCGGGTTCGTTCTGGTGGATGATAAGGCCCCGGAAGGCGGCACTGGTGCATTGTGGTCGGAGCGAACATGGGCCACACTTTTTGCGTGTTCCGATATAGTTGAAGGCTCGATTGCGATAAACTCGGCCACCGTAGTTGAGGAACTGGCCAGCAGGGCAGATGTAGCGATTGTTTTCCGGTTCGTAGATAAAACGATCGGGACCGAAGAATGGACTCCTCTTTCTGTGGATGCTGTCGCGGGTCCGCATGTAAGGAGTGATGCTCCGATCGGCTAGCCATTGCAAGAACTCCCCGTTCCCATACGTCGTGTCAGCCGCCACCGATTCGGGCGCTCGTCCTTGCCACTCGGCGAAACGGGTCAGCATATCTTGCGCGGCCACCGTCTCCTGGCTCATGCGCGCCGCTGTGCCCTGCACTCCCACAATCACGCAGCTTGCATTGTCCACCAGATAGTTGTCGTAGTAACCGAGGCGAGCCGGCGTATTGCCCTTCGTGGCATAGGTAGAATCGGGGTCGGTGGTCGATACCTGGTCTTGCTCATGCACCGGTTCTTCCACCGGGTTCTGCTGTTCCAGTTCCTTCAGATACTGTCGCACGCTGTGATGGACCTGGGCTGCTTCTCCCAACTGCTCCCGTGGAATGCGGCTCTCCTTGGCCGCATTGGCTTCCACGAAGCTGCCATCCACCGACAGGTGCTGGCCCTGCACCAGCCCCACTTCCACGCACTGCCGCACGATCTGTTCAAACAGCTCCTCGAACAGCTTCGATTCCTGAAACCGTCCGTGCCGGTTCTTGGAAAATGTGGAGTGATGCGGAATCTCTTGATCGAAGCCCAGACCAGTGAACCAGCGCCAGGCCAGGTGCATGCGCAGTTCTTCCACCAGTTTGCGCTCGCTGCTAATGCCGTAGAGGTAGCCGATCACGAGAATGCGCAGCAGGAGCTCGGGATCGATCGACGGTCGTCCGGTCTCGCTGTAGCTGCCTTTCAGTTGTTCGCGTACGAAAGCAAAGCTGATGTGCTTTTCGATGAGCCGCAGCAGGTGGGTTTCAGGAATCTGATCTTCCAGGCGAAAGTAGTAGAACAACGCTTCAGAGCGGTCGTGTTGTCCCATCATGATCAGCAGGCCTCCGAGAATGGCGATGGCAAGCATTCCTCCTTACTTATTACCACGCTTCTGCCGCCATTCCGACCGCTAATCACAGTGACTTTTTCAACACCCACGGGATGTTACAACAGTGAGTGCCCGAGACGTGACCCATGTCATTGACAGGGCGCCCTCGTAGGCGTACTGTTGCCGCGTCCGCCTCCCCGAAGAGCTATCCGCAGTATGGGACGCACCTCCCCCTGAGGCGAAACGACCCGAGTTTCCGGGAATGGGTTTCCCGTCGTACAAATTTATCTTTGGGGGTTAATCATGAAACGCCTCAGCATCTCGATTTTGATTCTATGTGCGTGCTTCGTGCCCGTGGCATCGGGCCAGCAACCATCGGGCAAGTGCTACAACAGCTGGGGCGAGTTTCACAGGTACAACATGTGGCGCTGGAACCGGTGTGAGAAGGTGCTTGGCGTCAAAGATGTTGGAAAGCTCAGCTTGAAGTGGAGCTACGCCACGGGCTACCTGGTGGACCCCTCGCCCGCCGTGGCGGATGGAGTCGTTTATGTCGGCTCGAATGACGGCAACGTCTTCGCGCTCAAGGCCAACACCGGCCGGAGGCTGTGGAGCTATCCGACCCGCGCCGCTGTGGCTTCCTCGCCCGCTGTGGCGGATGGGGTGGTTTATGTCGGTTCTGACGACAACAACTTGTACGCGTTGAGGGCCGACACCGGCACCTTGCTATGGAGCTACGCCACCGGCAACTATGTGTATTCCTCGCCCGCCGTGGCGGACGGGGTGGTTTACGTCGGTTCGAATGACGGCAACGTGTACGCGCTGAATGCCCACACCGGCGCCCTCCTGTGGAGCTACACCACCGGCAACCAGGCGCAATCCTCGCCCGCCGTGGTGAACGGAGTGGTTTATGTCGGCTCGAATGACGGCAATGTCTACGCGCTGAACGCCGGCACCGGTGCCCTGCTTTGGAGCTACACCACTGGCGGCGGTGTGTTTTCCTCGCCCGCCGTGGCCAACGGGGTGGTTTATGTCGGCTCGGATGACTACAACGTGTACGCGCTGAACGCCAGCACCGGCACCCTACTGTGGAGCTACGCCACTGGCAACTATGTGTATTCCTCGCCCGCCGTGGCCAATGGAGTGGTTTACATCGGTTCGGTGGACAGCAACGTGTACGCGCTGAACGCCAGCACCGGCACCCTACTGTGGAGCTACACCGCTGGCAACCAAGTGAAGTCCTCGCCTGCCGTGGCAAATGGAGTGGTTTACGTCGGCTCGTACGACCAGAACGTGTATGCACTAAACGCTAGCACCGGCGCCAAGCTGTGGAGCTACACCACCGGCGGCGAGGTGAACTCCTCGCCCGCGGTGGCGAATGGAGTGGTTTATGTCGGCTCGTACGACGGCAACGTGTACGCCTTCGGACTGAAGTGAAGGGCCTTCGGGAGCAGGCAAGAGCAGCCAGACGCGATGGAATGAAGATGCTTCCCCCGACTTCAACCTCAAGTTCTTCGAGCGGCGCAGAAGTTTGCACATTAACAGGTGTCATGCGGGAAAATCAACGCAACCCGTCCTCGGTAATCCAGCCACAAAGTCGTGGGTCCGTACCGTAGGCTCGCTCGTATCGCATTCTTCTTTGGGCGAAGCCCCCACTATTCATTTCTCGTAACTAATTGCACCAAACAGGCCAGCCTTTTCCTTGGCGGGGCCAGACGCGAAGAAGAGCTGGTTGGTCCTACCGTTCTCCGAAGTTCCTCCCCCGAAGGCAATCCCCCACAAGCCGCTTTCGCTGATTATTTTTCCCTGCGGCGTGGTGAGAGACCCGATAAAGCTCCCAGTCGTCGCGTCAAAAGCGTTGATGCGGCCATCGTTCAAGTTCCCCACCAACACGGCCTTGCTCACGGGGCCGAATTGCGCGGGCGCAATCGCTAATCCCCACGGGGCTTTGAGTTCGCTCGCCGAGGTGAAATTCTTGACCAGATTGCCGGCCATGTCAAAGATATCCACGGCGCCATGACCTACGGGTATGGTAAAAGCCACGAACAGCTGGCCCTTGATGGTCTGAGCATTAAAAGGACCAGAACCCGAGGGAAGATTGGGATCGGTGAAAGACTTCACGAAATTGAAGGAGCCATCGTATACGTCCACCTTGTTGTTCTTGTGATCGGCCGCATAGATATAGTTGGCGCCTTGTCTCACACCGATGGCCAGCCCGGTGTAAGAAACGCCGCTGCTGGAATTATCGATCATGACGATCGCGGTGTTGGAGTTCACGTTCGAGTTCCAACCGCTGATCGTGCCGTCGATGGTGGCAAAAATAAACATCGCAGGACCAGACTTCCCGTCCTGCGAAACCTGAAAGTCGGTCGTGCCGTTGAACACGACTCCAGTAGGAGTCCCATGGTTCTTGTTGTTGGCAGCATGAGGGACCGTGATCACGGGCGACTGCTTCACGCCCTGAGCGTTATAGAACGTCGCCAGACCAGAGCCCGCATCAGCGACACAGATCGGACCCGAAGGAGAATGCGCGATTCCCCAGGCGTTCAGTAGATCCGTGTCTTGATATTTCGCCATTCCAGCCTGGCTGGCCACCAGATTCGTGACCTTGTACTGGGCGGCCGCAGGCCGTGAAATGGTCCCGAACCCAATCAGCAGCCAAGCGAAAAAGATGAGCGCGCGACGCGAACAATTTTGAGCAAACATGGTTCCTCCTAACGTGTCTCTTTGATGATTGCTTTGGCGATGATTGTTTTGGCCCAAGAGTGAAGGAAACAGCGGAAGGGGCGGCGTTCGGAAATGTACTCCATGAGAGTACCCTCCAAGGAAACTCACGAACTGGATATAATCGCAGTCCGACAACCCGACACAGGCAATCTTCCACCCCGCGCAGGATGGGTGTCAAGACCGTCCCCGCCAAGATGAGAGGGCTGGTGTTGCGACTTTGGAATGGCGTTAATGGCAATACCGTTGACGGCTGGCCTATAACGCGAGGCATCGCGCGGCTTGCTCAGATCCTTCGCTGGGTTCGGGATGACAATCGAACTGAGTTGCGACATCTTCATGCCACTTGCACCCGCCCCTTACCGAAAACGTAAGTAGCGGGCCACCCGGCAATCCGTCATCGAAGAACCCGTCAGCACATACCAGAAAACCTGTATTGACTAGCTCTGGCGGACAATATAGGCTCCCGCGTGGCCGCTCTCGGTTCCCCGTAAGACAAGTTTCTCCTCTGGAGGTTTGGTCATGAATCGAATTAGCAGGGTTGCTTTGATTTTATTTGCCTGCTTCGCGTCCGTGGCCTGGGGCCAGCAGCGAACGGCCAAGTGCAGCAACAGTTGGAGCGAGTTCCTCAGACCGAACATGGAGCGCTGGAATCCGTGCGAGAAGGTGCTCAACGTCAATAACGTTGGGAGCCTCAGCCTGAAGTGGCGCCACAAAATCGGCAGCGTTCGGTTCTCCTCATCCTCGCCCGCCGTGGTGAACGGTGTGGTTTATGTCGGCTCGGCTGACGAAAACGTGTATGCGCTGAACGCCAGCACTGGCGCCGAGCTGTGGAGCTACAGGACCGACGGGGAGGTGCCGATTTCTTCGCCCGCCGTGGCCAATGGAGTGGTGTATGTCGGTTCGGACGACTACAACGTTTACGCGCTGAATGCCAAGACGGGCGCCAAGCTGTGGAGCTTCGCCACCGGCGGAGCGGTGGATTCCTCCCCCACGGTAGTCAATGGCGTGGTTTATGTCGGCTCGTACGACAACAGCGTGTACGCGCTGGATGCCCGCACCGGTGCCAAGCTGTGGAGCTTCGACAGCGGCGAGCGCGGTGGTGTAACTTCCTCGCCCGCGGTGGCGAATGGGGTGGTTTATTTCTGGGGGGGCGACAACATCAACTTGTATGCGCTGGATGCCAGCACCGGCGCCAAGCAATGGAGCTTCGCCACCAGTGGGGGCGGGTTTTCCTCGCCTGCCGTGGCAAAGGGAGTGGTTTATGCCGGTTCGTACGACGACAACGTATACGCGCTGAACGCCAAGACCGGCGCCAAGCTGTGGAGTTTTGCCACCGGCAATTATGTGCTTTCGTCGGCCGCCGTGGCGAATGGAGTAGTTTATGTCGGCTCGGAGGACGGCAATCTGTACGCGCTGAACGCCAGCACCGGCGCCGAGCTGTGGGACTATTACCTCGGCGGCGATGTGAATTCCTCGCCCGCGGTGGCCAACGGGGTGGTTTATATCGGTACCGACTACAATACCGATAAGTCCGTATTTGCGCTGAACGCCAAGACCGGCGCTGCACTGTGGAGCTATGGCCTTCCCGATCCCTTCGGCACGGAGTCCTCGTTCGTGGTCGCGAATGGAGTTGTTTATATAGGCTCGGACGCCTCTTATGTGTTCGCCTTCGGCTTGAAGTGAATCATGGTTGGGGCAGGCAAAGGCGATGTGGCAACCACGGAGTTAGGAAGAGCACGACTCGCCGGGATAGAAATCTCATCGCCACTCAGGGTACGGATCATCCCGCTAAGCGTACACATCGATGAGGAGGCCTTTCCAGCTAGCGGGAGTGGCCGCATAAAAAAGGTAATGGGCGACTGCGGTGAGTTCGACAGAATGGCTCCAGGCCCATCCGGAGAGAGACTCCCAGCCGGAGCCTGTTGTCGCATCCCTCTGGGAATCCTCTACGGGGGTTGCGTCGATGTTATTTGGGCCGCGCTGGCGGGTCGAAGAAGACGACCAAGCGAAAGCGTCGGCGGAGGGAACAATACTAATCGGACCGGCCCGCGTGGCGAGCGCTCTCGGAGTAAGAGGCACGAGGCTGGTCGACACATCGGGCGGGTCGATCGGGTTCACCGACGCCGGAAGCAATTTAATCGACATGGGAGATTAGTTTGCCAACTCTTGATCTATCGGCAGTTCCGGCCCGAACAAAAGGACACGGTGGTACTTTAGCGCGGTGAGGACTCATTCCCGCCACCATGAACGCTTCGACGGCGCCGGTTACCCACGCGGCCTCAAGGGGGAGGAGATCCCGCTGGGAGCGCGCATTTTCGCGGTTGCCGATACCCTCGACGCCATAACCTCCGACGATCCTTCCTCGTTCTCGCAAACGCTACGAGAAGCACAGGGGGAAATTGAGAAGGGCTCGGGAAGCCAGTTCGATCCCGAGGTGGTGAAGGCTTTCCTTGGTTTACCGGGAGAAATCTGGTTAGATCTTCGGAACCAGATCGACGGTCGGCCTGGAGGGTTGACGTAGGCGGGCCCTACGCGCAAAACCTTGGCTAGAGGCCGATGAGTGCAATCGGATTTATCGCCAACAACCCCTCTAAGGGTTACGTTTCGGCAGCGGAATGCAGCTACGGGTACCGGCTGCGCCTCAGGAAACTTCCATTTGCCGCTCAGAATCTCCCTACGCGGCGGAAGTTGCGGTGTCTGTTCTGGTTGCGACCTCGTCTTTGCCGTGCATTCGTGCTTTTCTGCTGGCGACCTCCGAGGACCAGCGGGCGCGATTGATACTCCCCACGGGTGTGCTGTCCACTGTCGAGTTCCCCGTGACATCGAAATACACTGCATCGGCAGCATCAGGCGGAAGGTGCGATTTGGGCAGCAGGGTGAGCCGTGCGATCGTGTGAAAAGGTGCGTCCGCTTCGTTCCAATCAATACTCGCGTTTTCGATCCAGAAGTTTGCGTCCCGATGTTTGCCCCAATAGGTCATCCGGCTGGTGTCGAGGAACTGGACTCCAAAGTCGAAGCCGCTCATCTTGCCGTCTTCCTGGACGTGCCGGATCAATTCGTCCTGCAAGCCGTTTGGGTTTTTCCTGTCCAGAGGATTCGCGTGATTGTTCGGCGACGGTGTGGCCGAATACTTCACAACGTCGATCGGCCCGTGACGAAACGGTACATTGCTCTCGTAACGCAGTTGTTGATAGGGCTTGATCGTCTGATGCAACTGAGGTTGCACCAGGGCGAGGGTCCTCAACACTCTCAATTTGTCTTTGAACGGAAGAGACCATACAGCAGCGGCCGGATTCGTTGCCGTCAGTATCTTAGAAAGCGCCAGGAATGCGCTTGCATCATTGATGGGCAGAGTCTTCGTGTTCTGCAGTGAAAAATCCTGCCGGCCAGAGTGTGGTTCGGAATCCGCTGTGCCCTGCGCAAGGTCCACCGAGAAGGACAGAGATCGAACGTCAGCCTTGAAATCAGAATTCTTTCTCGGATCTGAATTTCCAAACCGCACAGTCGCAGGAAAAATGCCAGGTTTGGCGAACATCCCTTTCGCAAGCCGCCTTGCCAGCCCCTCGTCGCGTCCGGCGGTAACATCGAGTACCTCAAATTGGGCTCGGGCACAAACTCCCTTCACATGGGTTCCACGGCCGATCGGGCGGTGTTGTCGAGCGGCGGATTTCTGCTGTAGCAGCAGACTATTCCCGACGATCTCTTCGATCTCAACCTTTTCCCGGACGAGGTCCCGGTCGGCATCGCTACCCGTCACTTCGAAATATCTGGTCAGAAAAAGCATACAGACCTCATCACAATTTCGAGATGAATTTGATTGCCGTGACGCTTGGCAAGAAGCAGTAGGCGGCTGCCTTCGTCGTAACGAAGCTTGAGAAGCCTGTGATCTTGATTGGCGGCGCACCATTCGCTTGGGGGATGACGAAAATGCTTTCCGCTGGATCCTGCGTGCCTACCATAGGATCCTTCGACTTCGGGTTCAGCCTCACCGCACCGGCGAATTCGGCGTCATTTACCCAATGCCCCAGAACGAACTCATATTGGTTCTCGATGCTGGAGTTGATGAAGTAGCCAAGAAGCCCGCGCTCGATGCCGTCGTAGGGTTGCGTCGGATCGTAAGTCGGCCCATATGGCATTCCACGACGGATCAGCCGGTGAGTATTATTGCTGCCTCCGGGTTCCCCCTGGCCGGTGACGGGCTGGCCTCGCGGATTGATGCGGCGCATGTGGGATCCAACGGGACAACGCACTCCCCTCGGATCACCGGAACCATCGGCATTCACATACTCAAAATTGTTGAGCTGCTCAAGTGGAATTCCTCCTGGAGGGCTGTCCGTTTCCGGCGATAACGCAAGCGGCACGCCATTCCGCCAGCGTCCACAAATCTTGGCGGCGTGCAATTCGGGATCTATTTTGTCCTTGTTCGCCTGTAGGTAATTCTCGAATCCAACAACATCTGTCTTGATCATTTTGAAGACAGCAAAGCTTCCGTTCAGACCGAGTTCCCGAGGCTCCGGCACAAAATAATTCTCGGCCTCGTCTCGCAGCACAAACAGCCAAGGCTCGCAGGGCTGCTGGTGATCCGGCGTGTATCGCTCCGGACCGCCGCGGATGGTTGTCACGCTGATGCCGTCGGTATAGCCGAACGGAACTTTGGAGCAGAAGCTGGGCTTTCCATCCACCATCTCCGTCCACGCCATTCCGTCGACCCGCCACGTCTCCCGAAATGCATTTCCCTCGGCGAACAGCGCCGACAGGCGGTCGCTATAAGTCGTCATTGCCTCGGGGCTAAGAGCATGCAGCGTCACCATCAGGTGGTCGCTTCCCTTGCCAAAGGCATCGACCCACTTCTGTGGTGCACTCGCTCCGGTATCGCCGACCAGTTCCGCACGATCGGCGGCTCCCGTGATGAATGCGCCGAAAGACTTGAATGAGAGCGCCGGAACGCGATCTTTGATTTCAAGTGCAACTAGTCCGGGCCAGGTGATCCCCACATTAAGGCAATAGTCCGGCTTGTGTCGAGGGACATCGTCAGGATTGTCCCCCGGACCCGGCGTGAATCCTACATGCCAGTCTTCCGCGGTAGTGATCTGCGGAGCATCCGACTCGTCGCCAGAGACGAATCTCCCAGGCAACTTGCGCGCCTCGGCAGGATGGCCCACGGTTAGCAAGAAATGTCGCACCATCGGCATTCTGTAACCGCGGAGAATGAATCCCTGAATGTCGTGCAGGTCGAGGGTGCTCTTCGTAGTTGAATGAGCATCGGTCGCTGAGGTCTCGTGCCCATTTCTTTCGAACAGACGGCGCAAGAAGCTTTCTTTTGCCGGTGGTGCGAGTACCTTAGTGCGGCTCACTGTGTCTCTCCCTCTGTTGCAGCCATCTGACTACGCGGCCGATGACGCTGACTGTGACTTGCTATCTGCGATCAGCGCATGGATGTCCTGAACCGATAGGCCTGGATATGCCTGGTAAAACCCGATCGGAGGGCGGTTCGCCCCGGCTGCAAAGTCAATGAACTCCTGAAGGTACTTTCTGCAAGGCGAGGGCGGCGCGCCTTTGGTGAATTTGAACAGGAGATCGAAGACCTGCCCGATATTCTTGGTGAAATCGGCGATGTACTTGTCGAAGGACCCGTCGTAGACAGTAAAAAAGCCAATCTGGTTGTCTTCAAGCGGAACGAACTGCGCGAAATGGGGAGTGCCAACCTTGTCCAGGTCTGTCGTTGTCCCATGTCCCCGCGCACGTAAAATCAGTTGCGTTTCGATGTCGGCGAGTCTTGATTTCATGGGCAGGATTACCAGGAAAAGATTTAGGTCACCGGCACCAACCACGCCGGCCGCGGCTGCCAGAGCCTTAATCTCCTTGGCGGTCACCTCTGGATAGGCGGTGTAGAGATTCACCGGAGTGAGAAGATGATCCGCAGCCCATTCGACGAACGCGTCTGCGTTCTGGGCAACCGGAGTAGGTGGTGGATCGACTACATGCTGGAAGATGGCATCGAATACCGAGCCTGCCTGCTTGGCGAGGCCACCCATAAGCTGACTGAACTCTCCGTCGAAATCCCCAAGAAACAGCAGAGTCTTGTCGCTTAGAACGGTGAAGCGCGAGTAGTGGACCGTGCCGATGACATCCTGCGTTTCAAATAACCCCGGCATCAGGGGTGGGAGTTGCTCTGCCAGTGCCTTTGCATCCGCGGGAGTTTTCAAGGGAAAGCTGAGGGTAAAGTGGTTCTGGCTCATTTTCGTGATCTCCTTGCTTCTTAAATGCTCATCGGCTTCGTTGGTCCCCGTTCCAGGAAGGAAGCGAATCCTCACCTTGGGCGTATTCTCCGAACACCAACATAGTTCGGATTTAGGGACGTCGCCATCATCTTGTTGCCCGTTGCGCTGGCAAAGATTGCTTCATTATTAAGTTTTGATGGCCGCTTGAGAACTGTCACTATTTACAGGGGACGTATAGAGAAGGGTTACCTCGGCCTTGTAAATTATTTCCGAGTGGCCCAAGAAGTAATAACTGTCGAAATCAGGACATTGCACTCAAAACCAATAAACCGAAAGGGCACCTATCCAAGCGGCAGCAAAAGCTACATCGAACCAGTGACCATGCAGTCGACGTTGTTCGTTTTTCACCACGGACTTCCCCTTCGGATCTTTCCAGACTAGAACCATCTACTCCAACCGGTCGCTTCGCTCTCAATGCGATAGCCCTGCGATTCCGGCAAGCTGCGGCAACGAACTCAGCAATTTGCTGGCGCCGTTCCACAAGATCTGCACTCCGATGCATACCAGCAGGAACGCGGTGAGTTTTAAAATAACATTTGTCCCCGTGCGGCCCAGCTTGCTCGCGAGCCGATCGGCGTAGCCGTAGCAGAGATAGATGGTCACTGCCACGAACGCGGAACCGATCGCGGCCGCGAGAATTGCCATGAGATTTGCGCCCAGGTGCTGCGGCGCATTCGCACCCAAAGTGATCGCAACCGAGATGGAGCCGGGACCAACGGTCAAAGGAAGCGTCAGTGGGTAGAAGGCCTGGCTGAGAGCGTCGGCGCAAGTGACCGTTCCCCTGGCAGGCCGGTCATCGCCATCTTTCTGATTCAGCATCACCCAGCCGGTTGAAATCACGAGAAGCCCACCGCCGACCTGCACAACCGGGAGCGAAATCCCGAAGAAGGAGAGCACGTGCGCCCCGAGGGTAAAGGACGCGACCAGCAGTATGAAACTATCGATCGCAATGCGGCGCGCCAAGGCTCGTCGTGTCTCGGCCGCGTAGTCTCGGGTGAGCAGCAGAAAGACCGGACTGCCTCCGATCGGATCCACGATCGGAAAGAGCGCGCTCACGATCAGGAGAATACTCTTGGCAACTTGAATGACCAGGCAAACCTCCCGCTTGTTTCTAGATTTGAGCGCTCGCCGCGGCGATTATACGTTTTGACCGCTCACCCATGAGCGATAGTGAATATAGAGATGTTTGGCTAATTGACAAGCCGATATCATACCCAATTGCCATCCCTGGTTGACCTGCCACCCTTCGGTACATGGGTTTTCAGCCTCGTCTTTATCTCTATCTTTAGTCTTTAAGTCTTTATCTTTTTGCAATCCTTTGACAAACTGCCGGCGTAGCGGTGGTATTTTCAGTCGCCTTACAGGGGTAGCCCGAATTTTGGGATTCCTGCAATCGAACGGAGGCACAGCCTTGAGAACATCACAGTCGCTGATTTCTACGATACTGGCATTGACGCTGTTGACAATTGCCGCGCCGCTAACGAACGCGCAATACACCTTGACGGTTTTGCATACGTTCACGGGTTCAACTGATGGCGTGTATCCTACTTCGCTGATCCGGGACGCGGAAGGCAAGTTGTATGGCGCAGCCGAAGCTGGTGGTAACAATTTATGTGGTTTCGGTTGCGGGTACGTGTTCGAGGTCGAGCCCGGTGGCAAGCTTAATGATCTCTACGACTTCACCGGCGGGAACAACGGCGTATATCCGATCGCGGCCGTGGTTCGGGACGGCAGTGGCAACCTCTACGGGACGACTCAGGGCAGCGGCTTTTCTGGCTTGTCGGTGGTATACAAGCTGACCCCGGAGGACAAGGAGACATCCTACGCACCTTCGGGGGACGTCAACTTCGGCTCCTTAGATTCCCCTGTGGCTTTGGACGCGAAAGGCAACGTCTATGGGATGGTTCCCTACGGAGGCGTACCCAATTGCGGCTGGGACTATCACGGACTGGGCTGCGGAACCCTGTTTAAGATGACCCCAGACGGCAAGTTCACCACAATCCACACCTTTACGGGAACGGATGGAATGTATCCTGAAAGCGGCTTGGTGCGGGATAGTAAAGGCAACCTGTACGGCGCAGCTATGTTCGGCGGCATCCGCACGTGCCGGGCCGCCGGCAACCACAATGATAATGCTCCCGGCTGCGGAGCCATCTTCAAAGTGGATGTCAACGGCAAGTACAGCGTACTGCACACGTTCAGCAACCACAAAGACGGCGCGGGCCCTCTGGGTTTGATTATTGACTCGGAAGACAACCTCTATGGCATTGGATCAGGGGGCGGAGATCACCACGGCAGCCCCGATGGCTACGGAACTATTTTCAAGGTCGACACCAAGACTGGCGTTTTCAGCGTGCTCTTCACCTTTACTCCGGAGATCACCCGTTCTTCGTGGTTTGCCAACCTGCTGGTGAGGGACTCGGAAGGCAACTTGTATGGCGCCCAAAAATTCGATGGCGCCAACAATACGGGTTGCTTGTTCAGAATCGACACGAAGGGGAAGTATACCGACCTCTACGATTTCAATGAGCTGGAGGGCGGAAAAAACGAGGATGGATTCTTGCCGCAGGGTGTGACTTTAGGGGCGCAAGGCGATGTCTATGGCAGCATGATGCTCGGCGGGTCCGCAGGTTTCGGAACGCTGTTTCACATTACCCCGTAGGGGAGGCTACTTCTTTCCTTGTGCCAAGCCTGCCAGCGTTTCAGGTTGGAAGGTGATGACATCTTGGCCGTTCGTCTTTCCGGTGATGATCGGCTTGTTGGGAATGGTCTCATAGGCGTAGCCAGTCAGGGTGGCGCTGACATCGTCGTATTGCCGCTGGTGTCCAAGGGTGACGCTGAGTCTGGCCCAGCCGTAGTGAATTTTGCCGTGAATGACGAACTTTAGTCCCAGGTAGCGATTTCTGACACCCTGACCTTTGCCGACCCACGGGCCTACGGCGGAATACTGGCCGCCGCCGTCACGCTTGAAAAGCTCCTCCGCCATAAATGGGAAACGAACAGGGAATTTGCGATTTGGTCCGATTTGAGCGCCTGCGGGCAAAGCGGAAGCAGCAGAGAAGAAATAGCTGCCGTCACTAAAACGTTTTCCGGCGACGGCATTGTCGCGGTATCCGGATGGGTCGAGCCCGACCTCGAAGCCCGAGGTCCCCGCATAATATGTCGTGCGCAGTACAAAATCCTTGATGCCGTCGTGGTTGAGGTCAATGTATAGGGGAACGCGTGCGTGCGTCACTTGATGGGTTTCTGTGTAGATAACTTTGGCCTCGGAGGCTCGGGCTAGCGCCAGCACACTCACTCCCGCCGCACTCGCAGCCAGAGCATACGAATTCAGTCCCTGGCGGGTCGATTTGGGGAGAGTACTCGGTTTGCGGGGGCGGGGAGTGCGGGTCATGAATCTTCCTCCGAAAAGGCGCTTATTATCCATCTCGCTGGATCGACAGTCAGCGCGGCCTAATTGTCGAAGTCTAATGGCAGGAAGCCCCTGCATTGTTAACAAACGATTAAATCTCAATGGGTTATAGGCCGGATCAATGTTTTTAATTGGCCTTTTGGCGTCCTGTCGAATCTAATGGGGTCATGAGTGAGAAACCCGTTAAACGTTATATCTTTGCTAGTGATTTCGACCAGACGTTGACTTTCAACGACTCGGGCTATGTGCTCAGCGAATTGGTGGGCATTCCGACGGCGGAGTTCGAGCGCAAGGCGCAGGGCATGGCGAAGCTCAACCTGGTCCAGCAAGGCGCCGAGTTGGCGTACTTGCTCCTGCATGATCCAGAGTTTCAGACGCGGGTCCGCAAAGAGCATTTATTCAAAGTTGGTAAACAGATTCGGCTGAAGGAAAACATCTCGCTGCTGTATCAAATTCTGGAGAGCGGAATCGAAGGTTATCATTTTGATTTTTATGTTCTCTCGGCGGCGCCGGTCGAAGTGATTCAGTCCGCTCTGGAAGGGCTCGTCCCACGCAATCACATCTATGGAACCGAGTTCTGCTACAACGAAGCGGGCCAGATTGAATCCATTACCCGCGCCACGGCCGGCTACGGCAAAGTGGCCGTGCTTGATCAGTTACAGAGCGAGCGGCAAGTTGGGCCCGACCACATTATTTATACGGGAGACGGCAGCTCGGACTTGCATGTCATGCTGCACGTCAATGTTCGCGACGGCTTTACCATCGCGGTCTCCGAGGCCAAACATGTTTCTCAGGTGGCGAAAAGAACCATCCTCAGCAACAATGCACTGGCCGTGCTGGCGCCCATTCTGGAAGATGTCGTGGGCTGGGATCGGCCGCGCATCCGTCAGTTCTTCGAGTCCTACGGGATGCTGATCCAGGAGTGGGACCGAGTGCGCACCGACTGGCTCACCCTGCGCTCGGACGAGAGTGACTGGCGGGCGGCGAGCGCCGGCTAAGAACAATGTACGCGCGGGCGTCCTTGACCGTGCTGGCCCGGCGAAATCCCTCATCAGTTATGATTGCGACATGCTGCGCGATAAAAACCTCGTCCCGCTTTCGCGCCAGCATCAGCATGCGCTGGCGCTGTGCGTGCGGCTCGATCGGGCTATGCAGGGCGGAGAGATTGATCTGGATGCGTGGCAGGCTGAAATCCAGCAGCTGTTCGAAGGTGAAATTGGAATTCACTTTGCGGCGGAAGAGAAGGAACTGTTTCCGGCTGCGGCACGGTTTCCCGAACTGCAGTCTTTGGTTGACGAGCTTCTCGCCGAACATGTCTTTCTTCGCGATTGTTTCGCACGCGCGGCGGCTCGCAGTTTAGACCAGCTCGGCTTGCGGGACTTCGGTGAGAAACTGGCGCAGCACATCCGCAAAGAAGAGCGCCAGCTTTTCGAAGGAATGCAGAAAGTCATGAGCGCATCAGAGCTTGCCTCGTTGGGCACGGCATTGGACGAAGCTTTGAAAGACGCATCGCAAGTCTGCGCGCTTCCGAATGAAGCTACGCGGTTGCGGCCCAGCCGATGATCACAAGACCGTGGCTTCGTATGCGGAAGGTATAGGCAGTCCTATACCAGGTCCTCGACTTTGACTTCCCCGCCCATCCACGAATCGCGAAACTCGCTTTCGACAAAGCTCGCGTCATAATTACGGTCTTGTGCTTTTAGCGCCTCCTGCAGTCCGAACAGAGAGCGCGGATTCCGCGGATTGCGATCGAGGTCCGCGCGGAAGACTTTCTCTGCGCCCGGCGCATCGCGATTGATCAGCAGCACGCCACCCAATGACTCTCGGACAGGAAAGAACCAGTCCGGCGGTTCGCCATATTTCAACGTATCCTGAATCACCACGGCGGCGGTCAGAAGCGAGATGGCCTGAACGTTATCCTTTCTTGCGACGGCGATCTTCGCGCCCAACACATCTTCGGAAATTTTCATGATGTCTTTGGCTTTGTTATCAATCGGCGGAGCGAAGACTACATCTGGCGGCGTGTTTTGTTCCGCCTCGGAGACTATCTTGTATTCCGCTTCCGCTTCACTCAGCTTGCCCGTTCCAGCCAGAGCCATACCGCGTGCAAAATGCCAGAATCCGGTGGTGATCTTCATCCCGGAATCGGGTTGCGGCATCGCCAAAATTTCATTCCACTTGTGAAACCGAACATCCACGGCCATCGGAATCGTCATGAAACCTTCGAGCGGCGGCATATCTTTTACATGCGGGCCGACATTCGCCACCAGCAGGTCCGCGTTCTTCTTGGCTTCGGCGTAGTTGCCATTCATGCTGGCGCACATGGCGATGAAGTGAAGGTTGTGGCTGTAATACATCATTGGGTAAATGCCCTGCGCACCACTTGCCTTGATGTAGGCGCGGTCCACTGCCGCGGCTTGTTCGTTGGTCTTCACCGCTGCTTCATAATCGCCGGTGCGGATGTAAACGTGCGCCGGCATATGCACAATGTGTCCGGCGTTCGGTGCGAGTGCCGCTAGCCGATTGGCGCCGGCCAGCGCACGCTCCGGATTGGGCGAAGCCTCGGTGGCATGAATGTAATAGTGAATCGCGCCCAGGTGATTGGGATCGCGCCGGATCACCGATTCCAAAGTCGCCACAATCTCTTCTGTGCCCGCTTCGGGTGTGCCGTCCACGTGCCACAAGGCCCAGGAATGAAGATTCATTCCCGACTCGGCGAACAGAGTCGCTGCATCCAGATCGTCGGGATATTTCTTCGATACTTCGCGCATGGCGTCGTGATAATCCTCGGCCGCCTGTTTAAGGTCTGCCTTCGGGTCCGCCGGGAAGCGCTTGGCCATGGCCTGAATGTACGCCCGCTCGCTGGGTGAGGCATTGGAGGAGAGATCGACCGCCTTCTGAATTGCCTCGTGCGCTTGTTTGAAACGGTCTTCGCTGGCAGGGTCGTTGTAGTTCGGTCCCACGGCTTCCGCAATTCCCCAATACGCGATCGCGAGCTTAGGATCGAGTTCCGCGGCTCGCTGGAATGAGCGTGCCGCCTCGTCATGATTGAAATCGTAGATCAGACGTAATCCCTGGTCGAAGAACTGCTGCGCTTCGGGATTGCTGGTGGAAACCGGATGATGAGCGTTCCCCAGGCCCGGCATGAGCGTTGCAGGTTTGGCCTGAGCGTGACCCGAATGATCTTGCGCAATAGACGACAAGCAAGACGACAGGACGAGCAAAACCAATATGCGAGATCGCATACGAATGTTCCTCCTTGAATAATTAGGGTTACAGGGAGTGTGTTGCGTAAGTTGCCCCAAGTCGGGCCAGCTTAATCCAAACCCTCGCAAGATGCAACGGAAGCTCGGCATGGGGAATTCAGCGGTTTACCCTCAAAGCCTCTCCGCGAACTCTGCCGCTGTTCTCTGTGACCTCTGCGATTTAGGACTTTAGGTCGTCCAACCTTTTCAAAATCTTAAAACGCAGAGACCGCTGAGAACATCCGCAGAGTGCGCGGAGACGGGCGCCGCGGCTTGAATCCAGAATCACATTGGCCTCATCTAGCAGCTATGAGCCAGCAAGATAGTGTTCTTCCTCTGGCGGATTACTCAGAGGCCATCAGTCACCCCTCGGAAGCAAGAACGTTTAGCGATTCGGATTTGCTTGACGCTTACTCTCAGGCTGTGGTCGGTGCAGCGGAAGCGATCAGCCCGGCAGTGGTCAAGATCGATGTTACGCAGGCAGCCCGCGGCCGTTCGGGCGAACCGCGCGAGCGTCAAGGCGGAGGGTCGGGATTTGTGTTTACACCTGACGGCCTGGTGCTGACCAATAGCCACGTCGTGCACGGAGCGACAAGGATCGATGTCTCGCTCCCGGATGGGCAACGCTTCCCTGCTCACACAATCGGCGACGATCCCGCCACCGATCTGGCTGTGATCCGTATTGGTTTACCCAGCAACGACGCTCCGCATCTCGTGGCCGCGCCTCTGGGAGACTCGCAACGTCTGCGCGTGGGGCAGTTGGCGATCGCCATTGGCAATCCTTATGGCTTTCAGTACACCGTTACTGCTGGTGTGGTCAGCGCGCTGGGACGTTCGCTACGCTCCTACTCGGGGCGACTGATCGAAGATGTGATTCAAACTGACGCGTCGCTTAATCCGGGCAATTCCGGCGGCCCACTGGTGACTTCTGACGGCCGGGTGGTGGGAGTGAACACAGCCACGATTATGGGTGCGCGGGGATTGTGTTTCGCGATTGGGATCAATACTGCGAAGTTCGTTGCGGGACGTCTGCTGCGCGACGGTAGAATCCGCCGCAGCTACATTGGGGTTGAGGCCCAGACCGTGCCGCTGCTTCGCCGTGTCGTCCGCTTCTACGATCTGCCCAGCGAAAGTGGCGTGATCGTGGCCTCGGTGACGAATGGCAGTCCGGCACAGAAGGCCGGATTACGAGAAGGAGACGTGATTCTTGCAATGGATGGCAAGACGGTCGCGGGCGTGGATGATTTGCATCGCTTGCTGACCGATGCGCGGGTGGGAGCAAGCAGCAGGCTGACAGTTCTCCGGCATACGGAGAAACTGGAGTTGAACGTCGTGCCTGAAGAAATGCGCGAGCAATAAACGTGTGGTGCGGGCGCCGTCGCACACTGGCGCGATGAAACGTACTCCGGCCAAGGCGGGAAAGTCCGTCCCCCGTGGTCAGAAGAGTCGGCTAGGGCAGAAAGTATGCACGCCCAGGGGCTCTTTGGTGTCATTGCGCGGGGCTTCCCTGCTGTGTTAGCGTCAACAAACAGCAGAGGTTCGCTTGCAAGCAACAGTTCCCGCCGGGCTGGACCGCAAAGAAGCGGAAATGTATCAGCGGCTCGACCCGAAGCGGCTCCCAAAACACATCGCCATTATCATGGACGGCAACGGGCGCTGGGCCCGGCGTCGCCATCTGCCGCGCATTGCGGGACACCGCGCCGGAGTTTCGTCCGTGCGCTCGACCGTCGAAACTGCTTCCCGCATTGGCATTCCCGCGCTCACGCTCTACGCGTTCTCCGAAGAGAATTGGAAGAAGCGTCCCGCAAGCGAAGTCAATTTCCTCATGGGCTTGCTCTGCCGCTATCTGAAAGCGGAAGTGCCCACGCTGAATAAGAACAACGTTCGGCTGGAATACATTGGACGCCAGCACGAGCTGCCGCCTTCGGTGCAGGAAAAAATGCGGTGGGCGAGCGAAGCCACGGCTCAGAATACCGGCATGGTCTTGACTCTCGCTCTCAACTACAGCGCACGCACTGAACTGGTGGACGCGTTCCGCTCCATGGTCGACGCAGCCGCTCGCAACGGAGGTCTGGATCATCTGGAAATCGATGAGGACGCCGTATCCCGTCATCTCTACACCCGGCATTTGCCCGATCCCGATCTGGTGGTCCGCACCAGCGGCGAAATGCGGTTGAGCAACTTCCTGCTCTGGCAACTGGCTTATGCGGAAATCTACGTAACTCCCACGCTATGGCCTGAGTTTCGCGGTGTGCATTTGCTCGAGGGCATCGCGGAATACCAGAAACGCGAACGGCGCTATGGGGGCTTGGCAGGGGATGCTGCCCAGGCTCATACCTCTCAACATAGTCGCGCTGAAGCTTCACAGACAAGAGTGACCGCGCCACACGCTTCGAAGACGGGCGGGAGCTGAGGCTCTTGCAACTGCTCAAACGAATTCTCACTGCAGTGGTTTTGATTCCGGTCGTCCTGCTGCTGGTACTGCGCGCGCCCGTGCCCGTGGTGGCTCTGGTTGCAGCTCTGGTGGCGTTGCTCACGGTTCAGGAGTTGCTTAAACTTGCCGAGGCTTATGGCATCCGGCCCCTGCGTTGGCCGACTTACATCTTCGTCGGATTGTTTTTCCTGCTTCTGGCCATCAATCCGGGGAGCGATAAACCTCTGCTTTCGACCGCAATCTTTGTTTACAGCGCGGGATTCGCCGCTGCCATTGCTCCATTTATCTTTCTCACAATTGCGATGCGCAGAGTGAATCTCAGCAGTGCGTTTCCGGCGGCGATGGTTTCGGCTTTTGCTTTTGTCTACGTTGCCTTGCCGCTGGGATTTCTGGTGCAGTTGCGCGAACAGTGGTCGGGGGCGTTCCTGCTTTTGTATTTGCTGCTGGTGGTGTGGGCTGGTGACATTTTTGCCTACTTCGTTGGACGCTCGCTGGGACGTCATCTCATGTCGCCGCGCATCAGCCCCAAGAAAACCTGGGAGGGCGCGCTGGCATCTGTGCTCGCGAGCCTGGTGGTGGGGATGTTGCTCTATAACTATGCTCTGCCCATTAGCACGGCTTTGCTGAATGCGCATCTTATCGAAAGGCGCGACGGTTTCTTCGCATTGCAGAAACCGCCATTGGGACCCGCGCTGCTGCTTTCGGCAGCCATTAACGTGGCTGCGCAATTAGGCGATCTGGTGGAGTCGTTGATCAAACGCGGAGCCGGAGTGAAAGACTCTGGAACGATTCTTCCGGGCCACGGAGGCATGCTGGATCGCATCGACGCCCTGCTCTTCGCGGCTCCTGTGCTGTGGTACTATGCCGCTTGGCGCGTCATGCAGTAGCGGAACTTGAGCCCCAAGAGTATCCAACGGAGTTAGGAAGGGTTAGGTAGTTGAACGCAGTTCGAGTCAGTCGGATATGTCGGAACCTAGTCCGTTTCCGCCACTGAAGCCACTGCACCCCGAGGCGTTGCTCAACCCGGGCAAACTTGCCAAAATCGAATCCCTTGAGACTGAGGTCATCAAACAATCACTGGTCCCCGGGCAGCGGGACTGCCTGAAAACCAGACCCGACGGGACTATACTCGATGGAATCACCGCATTTATGTTCTTCGTAAGCGCGGTACGGAGGTTGATGCCCTGCCACGCGAAATAGTCGTCAAAGGTAGCGATTGAGCATGTCGACAAAACTCTATTGGGCGGAAGGACCGTGGCGGGGACGACTGGCAATGGCCTCGCGTCCTCGCGGCGACGACTGGCTCGAAGATGAGATCGCAGGTTGGCGGCGCGAAGGAATCGATATTGTGTTCTCCTTGCTGACTTCCGAAGAAGCGAAAGGTCTCGGACTCGAAGACGAGGCGAAGCACGTTAAAGCGCGAGGTATGCAGTTCGTATCGTTTCCGATTCCGGATCGAGAGGTGCCGGATTCCGACACCAAAGTGGCAGCGGCTCTGGAAAGACTAGACGCTGATCTATCCGCGGGTCGAAATGTCGTAATACATTGTCGTCAGGGAGTCGGCCGAAGCGGATTGATATCCGCCGCTCTGCTCGTGATGAAAGGGTTCACTCCCGAAGTGGCGATCAAAAGCCTGAGTGCCTCGCGTGGCACTTCTGTTCCGGAAACGGCAGGGCAGCGCCGCTGGATCGATCACTATGCCGCAATCCTGCGAGGCACGAAATTGGCGCCCTCGCATACCGTGCGCTAAGCGAACTGAATGAAACGTATTTCCATCCTCGGTTCGACTGGCTCCATCGGCCACAGCACGCTTAACGTGGTTGAATCCTATCCCGAACGCTTCGAGATTATTGCTCTGGCTGCGGGCCGCAACATTGAGGCTGCGTTTGAGCAGGCTCGGCGATGGAAGCCGCAGGTGCTGTCGGTCGCAGATGAACAAGATGCGGAGGTTCTCCGCTCCCGTCTTCAAGCTGCAGGAACAAACGGAGTCGAAGTCGTTTACGGAACTGCGGGAACCGTGCAAGTTGCGACTCACCCGGAAGCGGATTTCGTGGTCAGCGCCATCGTGGGTGTAGCCGGGCTCGAAGCCACCTACGAAGCGGTACGCGCCGGCAAAACGGTTGGCCTGGCGAACAAAGAATGCTTAGTTGCCGCGGGAGAACTGATTACCGCCGAAGCCCGACGTCAAGGCAAACCTTTGTTGCCGATTGATAGCGAACACAACGCGATCCACCAATGCTTGCGCGGCGGACGAATGAACGAGGTTCGGCAGATCTGGCTGACTGCCTCCGGAGGGCCATTTCTACACACCCCAGAGTCACAGTTTTCCTCAATCACGGTCGAGCAAGCCCTGAACCATCCGACGTGGAAGATGGGCCGCCGCATCACCATTGATTCAGCCACTTTGATGAATAAGGGCTTTGAGGTCATTGAAGCCTGTCGTTTGTTCAATCTGCCGCCGAGCCGGGTGCAGGTGGTCGTGCATCCCCAGTCCACGATCCATTCCATGGTCGAATTTGTGGATGGCAGCATACTTGCTCAGTTCTCAGTGACGGACATGCGGCTGCCCATCCTGTATGCGTTGACCTATCCGGAGCGGATTGAATCCGATATGCGCTTCCCGGTCATGGACTTACGACACCTCGATTTCGAGCCGCCGGACATGGGAAAATTCCCTTGCCTGGGCCTGGCCTATGAAGCGTCGGAGGCTGGAGGTGCAAAAACTGTGGCCCTGAACGCCGCCGACGAGGTCGCGGTCGCCGCATTTCTCGATGGTTGTATACGCTTTACCCAGGTTCCTGACATAATTAAAATGGTTCTTGCCGAAACGGAAGTCGGGAAGCTGAAGTCTATAAGCAAGGTATTGGAAGCAGATGCAGAAGCCCGCCGGATCGCCCACGAGAAGATAGAGCATTTGGGCTATGCCGGGGCAGGGCGAAGTGCTTCCACCTATCGAAGGGAATAATCAAGAAATATATGTCGGGATTTTTTATAGCTGTGCTCGCTATGGCGGTGGTCTTGGGATTCATGATTCTGATTCATGAGTTCGGCCACTACGCGGTCGCGAAGTTGCTGGGTGTGCGCGTCGAGGTTTTCTCCATTGGATTTGGCAAGCGGTTGATCGGTTTCCGCCGCGGCGACACGGACTATCGCATCGCCGCCATTCCTCTCGGCGGTTACGTGAAAATGAGCGGCGAGAATCCCATGGACGAGCGCACCAACGATCCTGGCGAGTTCCTGTCGCACCCGCGCTGGCATCGCTTTCTGATTGCCATCGCCGGGCCGTTCATGAACATCATGCTCGCGATAGGCCTGCTCACCTTTGTCTACATGGTGCACTACGAATATCCGGCGGTGCTGGATGAGCCTGCGGTTATCGGATGGGTGTTGCCTGACACTCCCGCGGCGAAAGCTGGAATTCAGATTGGCGATCGCATTACTCGTCTGGACGGGATCGACAATCCTACGTGGAAGCAAGTGGTTCCGAAAGAAGCGCTGAGCCCGAATCAGCCGCTAGATTTCACTTTCGAGCGCAACGGAAAGTCTTTCGAAAAGACCATCGTGCCCGAAGCCTACGGTGTAAACCAGATGGGATTCGCGGGATGGGATCCAAAAGAACCCAGCGTGACGGTGACCGATTTGGAAAAGGGTATGCCGGCGGAGAAGGCTGGAATCAAAATCGGCGATGAGATCCTCACTGTCGACGGCAAATCCATCCCTGCTATCGAGGCCATGATTGAGGCCTTGAAGCAAACTCAGGGAAAACCGATTGAGCTTACAGTCCTTCGCGATGGGCAACAGAAGACCTTCACAATGCAGCCGGTGTTAACCGATATCCCGGGCCAGGAAGAGAAACGCTATCGTGTGGGACTTGGCAGCCAACCGATGAAGGTAAGTACACTGCCGTTGGGCGCTGCCTTCCGCAAGTCGATCGAACAAAATAAAGAAGGCTCCCTCCTTATCCTGGAACTCGTGCAGAAAATGATTCAACACAAGATATCGATCCGTACGGTTGAAGGACCGATTGGCATAGGCCGCGCCGCCGGAGAAGCTGCTACGGAAAAAGGTTGGACCCCACTGATGGCGCTGACTGCCGCGATCAGCCTGAATCTGGGCATCTTCAACCTGCTCCCGATTCCCATTCTCGACGGAGGCGTAATCCTGCTGTTGTTCGTCGAAAGCATCATGCGCCGCGACATCAGCCTGCAGATTAAAGAGCGAATCTACCAGGCCGCGTTCGTCTTCCTCGTGCTATTTGCGGTCATGGTCATTTACAACGATTTGGCTAAGACCCTGCCGGGGATGATGCAAAGACTGCCGTAAAGCTCCAATCCATCGAACCTTGAGGCCGGGCGTCCTCGCCCGGCTGGACCGTCGAAGACACCCGTCCTGCTGCCTTCACGTGTTAAAATAGAGCTTCCGCATGGCTAATATTCAACGCAGAAAAACTGTCACTTGCTCGATCAATGGGGTTCGCGTGGGCAGCGATGCACCGGTTGTGGTGCAGTCCATGACGAACACGGATACCGCTGACATTCCCTCGACCGTCCAGCAGGTTGCGGCACTGGCGCGCGCCGGGTCCGAACTGGTTCGGGTGACGGTCAACAACGAAGAGGCCGCTGCGGCGGTCGCGCCCATCGTCGAGCAACTCGACAAGCAAGGCATCAACGTTCCTATCGTTGGCGACTTCCATTACAACGGACATCAGTTGCTCAAGAAATATCCCGAGTGCGCCCGCGCCCTGGCCAAGTACCGCATCAACCCGGGCAACGTCGGCATCGGACGCAAGGACGATTCCAACTTCCGCACCATGATTGAAGTCGCGGTCGAGAATCAGAAGCCGGTTCGCATCGGCGTGAACTGGGGCTCGCTCGATCAAGCTCTGCTCACTCGCATGATGGACGAGAACTCGCGCCTTTCCGAACCCAAAGACGCTCGCGAAGTCACGATGGAAGCGATGGTCGTGAGTGCGCTGAACTCCGCCGCACTTGCTGAAAAGCACGGCTTGCGCGCGGACCAGATCATTCTCAGCGCGAAAGTCAGCGGTGTGCAGGATTTGATCGACGTTTACCGCGCTCTCGCCGCGCGTTGCAACTACCCACTGCATCTTGGATTGACCGAAGCCGGCATGGGAGCAAAAGGCGTCGTCGCATCCAGCGCCGCGCTCGGAGTGCTGCTGCAGGAAGGCATCGGCGATACCATCCGCGTTTCGCTCACGCCTGCGCCCGGCGGCGATCGCACCGAAGAAGTTCGCGTGGCCCAACAGATTCTGCAATCGCTCGGAATCCGCCATTTCACTCCGCAGGTCACGGCGTGCCCCGGATGCGGACGCACCACCAGCACGTTCTTCCAGGAAATGGCCCAGCAGATCCAGTCCTACCTACGGGAGCAAATGCCTACATGGAAGGATCGCTACACCGGCGTCGAAGAAATGAAAGTCGCAGTCATGGGATGCGTGGTCAACGGTCCCGGCGAATCGAAACACGCCAGCCTGGGCATTTCCCTGCCCGGCACCTTCGAAGAACCCAAAGCCCCGGTCTACGTGGATGGCCGCTTGTTTACTACGCTCAAGGGCGATCACATCGTGGCAGAGTTCATCAAGATCATGGACGAATACGTGGAGAGCCACTACGCCGCGAAGGAAGAAGTAGCCGCTCGGTAGGCGTTTATTCCAGCTGCTACCGTTTCGATAACTTAGCAACTGCAATGCATATGTCGTCGAATACGCGTGCCTCGAACAGCGATGCCGCTCCGGCGGTTTGCTGAATCAGTGGCAATCGCCTCCTCAGTTTTCTATATACCCCCATCATCAAGGGAACGGTAGGGCGTTTCTGATTGCGGACGAATGCATTACAGAGTTCCCGCATCACGCCTTCGACCGTGCCATTGTGAATATGGAAATCCGTGCCGTTGAGGTCGCTGATCGATTTGAGCGGCCGATATTGATCTTCCTCGCATGTGAACCAGGTGTGACGGGAAGGATTCTGCGCGCTCCACGCCACCGCTATTCCCAGCTCGAACGGCATATTGAACCTGGGCGTCCGTGGCGCTCTACGATCTAGTTGTACGCGAGAGAGATCGTGGACGGAATAGCGGCAACGCTTTATGAGATCGAAAATCCGTTCCAATCGCCGCGCGCCGGAAGGTATGCCCAACGTGGCTCGTGGCACGAAGCCCAAAGTGGTCAATCCCACAATGTAAGCGAGGTAAAGCTTTTCGAACTGGGAGTCGTAAGGGATGTTCAGAAATACGGCGTCCGCTTCAACGCGCTGTCTTGGCATTGTTGCGCCGTGCCGAGCGGGAGTTTGCAGTTCTGGATTTCCTGAATGCGACGTGTACCGAGCGCTCACCATTCTTTCGGGAATTACCCTCTCCAACAATGGCGACCAATCGCTCCAACCTGGTCTTGGACACCCCGAGCCTCTCGGCCAACTCTTCAGGAGTCTTTAGCGCAAAATCGATCTGTACCTTCTTCGGCATCGGCATTCTCTAGATAAATTATACGCCCGGTGGGTCGTTTTCCGGCCCGCCGCGATTCTTCAAGACGTCATCGACAGCAGGGGCAATCCGTCGTTGTCTTTCTCAATCGGGTCAGCAATGCTCTTCAGTTCGGGATAGTGATCGAGCAGCGTCTCCGTGGCCTTGACTCGCTCCCCACTTAGCGCGTGTTTCAATTGCAGGGCGTTTACTCCGGCCTTCCCTTCAAAATGATTGTTCGCGACTACGTAGGTGACTTCGGCTTTCTGCGCGATGCGTTCGATTTTTTCTTTCCATCCGGCCAATTCGGTTTCACTGTACAGATAGTTGTAGCGATCCGCGCCTTTTTCCGCTTCAAACCACTGGTCGTAATTGCGGCCGTGCAGCCGCACGTATCCGACTGGTGAAGTCACATGTTCGGTGGCTTCGAGCGAGCGCCCGATCAGCGGTTGATCGATATTGCAGAAGGCGACATTTCTTTCCGTGAAATAGCTGAGCGTCTCCGGATTGTTCCAGCTCTCATGCCGCACTTCGACCACGCGGGGAAACTCGATGAACTGCCGCAGCAACTGCTCCAGATATTCGCGATTCAACGATGTGTTCTTAAACGAAACCGGAAACTGAATGAGCAGCGCTCCCAGCTTTCCGGTTGAAGCCAAGGCGTCCAGACCCTCGCGCGCCAGCCTTTCATCTTCATCGTTGGGCTTGATGGTCGCGGCCGATGTAGGTTCCATCACCGCAATCGGGGAATGGGTAAACGAGCGATGCAATTTCGCGGTGAACATGAACTTCGGATTCACCGCGACCTTGCGCGTCCAAACCTTCACCAGTTCCGGCTTGATGTGCCCGTAAAAAGAGGTGTTGATCTCGACCACATCGAAACACTGCGCCAGAAATTCCAGCGCATGGCGTTTCTGGCGTTGCATCCCCGGCGGATAAAAGACGCCGTCCCAGTCTTTATAGCTCCAGCCGGCCGTGCCGATTCGAATCTCCCGCGGGGTTCCCATAAACGTCCAGAGCTATGAATTGCAGGTTAGCACAGGGAAAGGTACTGCTTGCGGGATAGGAATCACTGCAGGACCAGTGTCACCCAATACACACCGTTTGGATAGCTGCTGGTGCGTGCGTAGCAGGTTCCAACGGAGAACGTACGGACTGCGCGGTTTTCGATCGCCTTGGCTGCCGCATCTGGCAGAGCCTCCGGTTGCTCCGTGGTGTAGCGAACCACGTACGATCCGCGAGCGGACACCGTCTTCAACGAATCCGCGTGGGCCATGGAGCAGGCGGCATTCTCCGCGGCATCGCTATCCACCCACAGCAACGGAGGCAGGTTCTCATCCCGTCGCAAGTGAGCGATAGTTCCGCTTACCAGGCCCCCGGCTTGCCGAGGCGAATAGGCCGGCAGGCTCTGAGCGAAATCCTGCGCCACGTAAAGCGCGGACCCGGCACGGACGACGCCGAATCCGGCCACGTTGTAGCCGGGATTCAGCAAGTTCTCGCGGTGCGGAGGCGAGTGCATCAAGCCTTGATGCGACTGCTCCACACTGCTCGCAACCGAAACGTTTTCTCCAGCTTTATCCAGATGCAGCGAACAGTTGCCGGCCAGCCGTTGTTGCAGGGAGGGCTCTCCGGCAAACTGATGTGAAAGCTCTTGCTGGGCAGCCATTGCGGCAGCATGCGTTCGCGCGGCCTGGGTTAAACCCTCGTCCCTTTGCAGCGGCGCGACTCCGGCTTGCGCCCGGGCCTGGTTTGCCAGGTCGAAGAGCGCGCGCTCGGCCTGGGCGTCATAGGGCGATCGATCATTGGGGGTGGGCTGCTGCGCCGAGGCCACACTGGACACGTTGGCGGGCGGCGATTTCGGATCCTTTACCGGAGCCGCTCCGCCGATCAAAAACATCGCCAGCCAAGCTGTTGGGACCCGAAACATGTTCCGCCTTACCCACGTTCAGGACCCGGGAGGATCGCGTTTGGGGGACCAACTTTACGGCTTTGATTCTTCGACCATACGCTCTAGAATCGGCTGAGACACGATTACAAGGGAGATAGATACGCATTGACTTTATTCGCGTTTCTGCTTGGTCTGGTTCTCGTTCTGGAACTAGTCCTTTTGATACTGGCCGTTTCGCTGTTCCAGCGAAGGTTTGGCGCTTCCTCGCAACTTGAAGCATTAAAACAACTTGCGGATCAGGCCGAAGCTATGCGCCAAAACCTCTCGTCCCAGTTCGCCTCGGCCACGGCTGACACCGCCATGCGCCTTGAGCAGACTAAAGGGGCCATTGGCCTGCAGGTCGCTGACCGCCTGGGCGATGGCTTCTCGGCCATTCGTTCCGCCGTCGAAGAGCAGATGAAGGCTGGACGCTCTGAGCAGTCGGAGGGGCTCGCGCAGGCTCGCACCGAGCTGACTTCGTCGCTCGCGCTTACCACGGCGCAGCTGAAATCGGAGTTCGACGGCCTGAATCAGAAAACCGCGCAAAGTCTGGATTCGATTCGCGACCGCGTGGACGCTCGGCTGCTCGACATCACCGATCAGGTTCAGCAGAAACTCGATCAGAACATTAAGGAAGGCTTCGCGCAGTTTGAGAAAGTGCAGCAGCATTTGAAAGCAGCGGAAGAACAGCTTCGCGAAGTTGGGGCCCTCGGACATTCCATCAACGATTTGAACAATCTGCTGAAACTGCCTCACCTGCGCGGCAAATTTGGCGAAGCTAGCCTGGAGCGCCTGCTTTCGGACTTTCTTCCAGTTCACATGTTTGAAATGCAGGCGCAATTGCCCGAGGGCGGCGGCCGCGCCGACGCTATCATCCAATTCCCTGACCGACGCTTACCCATTGACGCGAAGTTTCCACGTGAAGCGGTGCTGGCGCTATTTGAGAGCAACGTCGAAGCCGAAATAGAAGAAGCCCGCGTTGCGCTGGTGCGCGTCATGAAGGCGGAAGCGAAACGTATCAAGGCCTACATCCAGCCGGAAAACGGCACCACGGATATCGCCCTGATGTATTTGCCCAGCGAGACGCTGTACATGGAAGTGATCCGCAACCGCGAGCTTGCCGACTGGCTCAACCTGCAGCACGTCTTTCCAGTTTCGCCTAACAGTTTGCTAATGACACTGCAGACTATCGCTCTGGTGCACAAGTGGTATGAAGTCGCCAGCCGATTTGAGAAGAGCCGGTTGGAATTATCGAAGGCGCAGAAGTCGTTCGACTATTTCCAGAGCCAGTTTGAGAACGTCGGCAAGAGTTTGAGCAAAGCGCAGGAGGCCTTCGAGACCGCGCAAAAACATCTGAAAACCTATCGCGGCAAAGTGACCGTGCTCAGCGGCCAGGAGCAGTTAGATCTGGATGCGGCCACTGCAAGTCCCACCATCCAAAAGGACGACGAGCCCATGCTCCCGCTGACCGACAAAGCCAGCGCCTAGAATGAGCGATATATATCATGATCTGTGCCTGTGATATACTTTGATATATCTCCTCGACTTACTAGGAGGTCGCCAGATGCCCCGTACTGCGAAACTCTTTTACAACGGACGCAGCCAAGCCGTCCGCTTGCCCGCGGAGTACCGCTTCTCCGGTTCGGAGGTCTACGTCCGGCGCGATCCGGCCACCGGCGACGTCGTCCTGTCGCGCAGACCAGACTCATGGCAGGACTTCTTCGATCTGATGAAGACCATTGACGTCCCCAAAGACTTCATGGTGGCTCGAGATGATGCGCCACCGCAGAAGCGCGAACTGTTCTGATGCCCATCCGCTATCTTCTGGACACGAACACCGCTAGCTACGTCATCAAGGGAAATTTTCCTCGCGTGCGCGAACGCCTGCTGAAAGTACCCATGGCTGAGGTTGGAATATCGGCTGTGACTGAGGCGGAGTTACGATTCGGTGTCGCCAGGAAACCGGAAGCCGTAAGGCTCAAGACCGCCGTCGAAGAATTCTTGTTGCGGGTCGAGGCTCTCTCTTGGGATTCAGACGCCGCCCAGCAGTACTCGCAAGTTCGAGCGGAGCTCGAACGAACCGGGAAGCCCATGGGCAACTTGGACCTCATGATCGCCGCTCACGCGCTCTCTGCCCAAGTCGTGCTCGTGACCCACGATCATGTCTTCCGCCGCATCAAGCGATTGAAGGTCGAGGATTGGACGAAATAGTCCGGCGATATTTGCTCCTCACATGAGCGAGGCCGCTCGCGCGTACGTTAGTTCAATCCCACGGGCCCTAGTTCACCGTGATGCTCACCGCCTTGGACGGAATTCCGTTGCTGACAACCTGCAGCGAACTGGCTCCGGTTTCGATCGCTGCTGGAACATCAAAGTTCGTGGAGACGATCGCCTTGCCGGTGGCTACAGCCATCGTGCTGTGGTCATGGGTCCGGGCGTAGACCACGTGCCCGCTCGCGTTATTTTTGATTCGCACCAAAGGATAATTTGTCGCGATTTGATTCTCGTCGCCAAACGCTCCAGCCTGCGATAGACCATTGAATTGTGTGCCGCTGATTTTATACGTGGAACGTGGCTTCACGGTGGAAGGAAAAGTCTTTATGGTTGGCGCCCATGCTGATGAATACTTTCCGGTGGAAGTGTAGACCTCTCCCCCGCCAACGAGAACTTCTCCGGTAGGCAGTGTGATCAAGGGAGTGTAGCCCGGTCCAATAAAGGGGCCGGTACTAAACTTGGTTCCATCGTACTCGTAGAGGTACCCGCTATTGCCCTCGACCAAAACCCGGCCATTAGTCAACAGCGTGGCATACGAGTCGCCAGCGGCATCGCCGTTGGGAAAGTTGGGGCCGACGGTCCAGGTGCCAGGATCGGTGGATTTCGCCCCGGGATGATAAACAGCGGTGTGCCCCGTAGTGGCGTTCTGGTGCAGGGCACCGGTCGCAAACACGCTGCCATCCGTAAGCAGAATGGCAGGACCGATTTCTCCTGGGGGACAATATTCTTTATTGTGTCCGTATGGGATGCAGCTTACTTGCGGCGGCCCTTGCAGATTTGCAGGCGTGTTGCCAGCCGTTACCCACTTCGCCTCGGAAGGAGTATAAAGCTCCGAATCGGGGTTGCCCTTGACATCGACAGTCAGGATCGTGCCATTGGGCATCAGGGTCCAGCCCTCCTCGGCATTTTCATCGTGCTTGCCAGCCGACGAAACCTCAGTCCAGGTGAGCGTCGCGGGATCTAGCACCGCCATACGCTTGTCGAACTTGCGCCCTACCAAAAACTTGCCATCGGGCAGCACTACCGAAGGGGAGTCTCCAATGAAGCCCCAGTTGGTGGGGGGCTTTACCGACGTCCATGCATTCTTCAGAGGGTCATAAATCGCGCCTTTATCGGTGAATGCAAATACAAAGTCCTGGTATTCGCCACCTTCAATGATGACCCGGCCGTCAGCCAGCACGGCACCGGCGAAATATAGCGGGACATATCCCGAAGGAAGGGTCGCCATTTGTTTCCATGTTCCGTTTATGTAGCTGCCATCGATGTCGGGAGTCAGTTTCCACCAGTCGCTGCAGCCGTTGCCCTGAATCAGCACCGTACCGTCAGTCATTAAGTAGCCCATCTCGGCGCCGTCCGGCGGTTGATTGACCAGGCTCTTCAGGGTTTGTGCCGGGGAAACCGCTGAGCCGGCCAGGAGAAACAGCACTACCGCAAGAAATAATTTTCGTGACAAAACGAACCACCTTTCCCGAGAGCACCGAGCAGAATCTGGAAGAGGAAGCCCCGCCAGAAGGCCACCATCCTAGCATTTGACGAGGGCGCAGGCAACGGGATCCTTCGACTTTGCATGCTTGTGTCGACGGGGAAAACGCTTGAGTCGGTATAGTGGGATGGCGTCGTCACCAGACTCGCACGAGCGAGGACGCTCGCGCGCACATTAGTTCAATCCTGAAATCACGTACAGCACCGACAAGGTTTGGTAGTAGCTATAGGCGAACTCGGACGCGTTCACATCGGTGATCACGGGCGCGATCGAAACCACGCCGCCAAGGCTCGCCGGCACCAGTTCTCGAACCGGCTTCATCTTGCCAGTCGCAATATCCAAGCGCTGAATGGTCAGCGGGACCTCTCCCTGGCGGAACACATACAGCGCTTTGCTGTCGGCGGTCCACTGTGCCAGCACATAGCCCGGATCTATGTCCGGAACGTGCCGCACTGGCCCCCCGTCGAGTGGAAACAGATCCAGTTTATAGCCGGCAGTCTCACCCGCCACGAGTTTGCCGTCAGGCGAAGGCAAAGTGGCAAAGACGCCTTCGGGCGTTACGGGCTCAGGTTTGCCGCCGCCCACATCGACAACATAGGTGCGGCCCGGGCGTCCGGGTTCATTTCCATTGAAGACGATTCGTTTGCCATCAGGCAGGAAGTGGGCGCCGTTCTGCAAACGCTCCAAGCTCGGCAACGAAATATTGCGCGCTTGACCGGGGCCGATGGGAAGCAAAGTCAGCTGCGCGGGTCCGGTTCGCGAGAACGAGATCGCCCATTTACCGTCGGGCGACAGCGTGTCTGCCGTGCCGTCTGCCAAACGGATGGGCGATGAGCCATCAATCTTGCGAATGGCAACCGCATCCTTCGGACCGGCGGGTTCCGATCCCTCTTCGAATAATACCCACTGGCCATCGGGCGAAATATCCTTCGCGATGCTCCAGTCGTACCAGGAAAGATCACGCACCTGTTTGTTCTTGCCGCTCCACTCCATGGCGAGACGCTCGTCGTCGATGGTGGCCAGAATGCGTCCGTCGGGAGCGATGTCCTGCACCGTAAAGCCACCGGGAACGGTGAGAACTTTGCGCTGGCGCTCCGACAAACTTACCGCCCACAGAGAGCGGTTACTTGATCCACTTTCCACCGCGCTGAACCACACTTCATTTCCCTTGGGAGCCCAAGCCAGACCGTATGCCCATCCCCAACCAGACGAAAGCGTTGTTCTGTTCCCGGCCAGGTCGATGACGCAAACCGAACCGCCGTCATCCCATCGCTTAGGGTGATCGAGGAAGGCGATGCGATCTCCACGCGGAGAAAATCGGATGTTGCTGATCGAGCCGCTGGTCTCGTATAGAACTTGGTGAGTCGGAAATTCCAGCTGATCGCGGCCGTTTTCATGATGCACGACAGCAAGTCGCCCATCGGGGCTCCAGTCTGCCCAAGCCACGTCTTGCTGAATCTCCCGCGGCATTCCGTTGATCATCGGAGATTCAGCCAGAACTCCACCCTCGAAGTCGAGACGCGAACCCGGCCTTCCGCGCAAAGTCAGAGCCAGTTCGCCGCTGCGCGAGACGCCAAGAAGATAGGCGGATTTCAGGTCCAGCGGCCGCGCCTGCAAGGAATCCGGGATTGTGGAATAAATCTGTAGCGGACCGCCATTCCACGAAGCTCCATAGACTACGGTGCGCCCGTCGGGCGTGAAGCGAGCGGAGTAAACCGTACCGCGCTCGAAGGTCACGCGGCGGAAGTCGGGATTCGGCGCGGTTCGCAGCCTGACTCCCACATAGAGTGCGAGGGCAGCCAGCAGTAAGGCACCCACGATACGGGGCAACCACGTCCGAAATCGCGTCGAGCTCAAGCGGAACGGAAGCACGTGTGTGCCAGTGGTAACGTCCGACAATGTGCTGAGCGCGAATGCCAAATCGCGTGCCGACTGAAAGCGGTTCTCCGGCTCCTTTTCCAAACAATGCCGGACCACGTGTTCGAATGCGCTCGGAATGTCCCGGCCTTCGCGAATCATCTCCGGTGGATCCTCTTTGAGGATCGCGGTAATGGCGTCGACCTGGGTATCGCCATCAAAGGCGCGCTTGCCAGTGAGCATCTCGTAAAGAATTGCGCCAAAACTGAAGATGTCACTGCGATGGTCGACGGACTTGCCGCGCAACTGCTGTGGCGACATATACGCCACTGTTCCCAGCATCGCCCCTGACCGGGTTTGGGTGGTCATGCTCGCGATCGAATCCGCTTCGCCCGCTTCCGAATCGAAGCCGGAACTTAAAAGCTTGGCGATTCCGAAATCGAGAACTTTGATCCGGCCGTCTTTGGTGAGGAACAGGTTCTCCGGCTTGAGGTCGCGGTGAACGATGCGCTTTTCGTGCGCCGCGACGAGACTCTGCGCAATTTGTTGGGCGAAGTCCAGCGCTTGACGCCGCGGGATTGGACCGTTGAGCAGACGTTCACGCAAGGTCTGCCCTTCGAGCAATTCGGAGACGATGTAGGGGGCGCCATCGTGCATGCCGATGTCAAAAATGGCGACGATGTTGGGATGGCTCAGAGCGGCGGCGGCACGGGCTTCCTGTTCAAAACGGCGCAAGCGATCCTGATCATGGGCTAGAGAGGGTTTGAGTATCTTGACGGCGACGTCCCGTCCCAGCCGTTCATCGCTGGCGCGGTAAACTTCGCCCATCCCTCCCGAGCCTATCTTTTCGAGCACCCGATAGTGACCCAGGACTTTACCAATCATGCAAATCTGAAGCGGCGATTGTCGGCATGTTAGGCCGGGGAGGTCGTGATGTCAACTGTCCTTTTGCACAGATGCAGGTGCAGAATATTCCACAAAAAAACTCTCTGCCTTGGCGCAAAATCTGGACGGGTCGCCTTCGGGGATAAGGTGGACGTGTGGTTTGTGGCCATCCCCCTAGCATTTTTGACAGTGGTGGCGGCCCAGGGTGAATGGCAGAATGACAGCCGAAATGAGCGCCACGGTTGACCGCCGAGGTCAGCCGAATCGGAGGTATCTGATATGAAGTTTCTCATTGCTGCTTTCTGGATTGCGGTTGCTATTGGGCTGACAGATGTTCCTGCGACGGCTCAATCTGCTAACTCGTCGCCGGACATCTATCTTTACAGTAGAGCGCAAGCCGAGTTCGACCAGTCCGTCAAAGAGGTACTGTTCCCTTGGAACGATCACACCGCGCCCGACGACATGAGTCCTGTTCAGGCGAATGCTTCATGGCTCAAGGAACATTCGGATATCTACTTCTACGTCGATGGCTATGCGTCCACGCGTGGCGATCTGATCTACAATCTGGCGCTTTCGCAGCGGCGAGCCGACTATATCAGGCAACAACTAATCGATTCGGGAGTTCCGGAGAACCGGATTCTGCTCGCAGTTGGATGGGGTGAGTTGTACCCGGTCTGTCCTGAAGAGAACGATGAGTGTTGGAGCAAGAATCGACGTGTGCGCCTGACCTATGGGCACCAGTAGCAACGCGATTCGCTGAATTTGGTTCGTCCCCGACGGCTCGCGCGGGCCGCCGGGGGAGTTGCAATTCTTTTCAACTTGACGGGGTCTGCCCCGCTCGCCGACCTGCGCAATGACGGCAAGCTGGATCTGGTAAATCCCCACGCGAGTGCCGATTTCGTCCTTCATCGGAACAGGCGGTCGCCCTTGCCGTGCAGCAGCGCGGAGTTCCGCTGTTGGGCAGCCCCGGCGACGTCCAGGTGTCCGTCAAGCGCAATGCGGCCGCCCCGTGCGCAAACCTGGGTTTACAAAGAATTACATGCTGCGGCGTGGCCAGACTCGAATCACAATATTGAATAAGCACGCAAGGGCCGTAGCGCACTCAATCCACCAGAAATCATGCTCATGCCCATGCCATACGCGGTAAGCGAAATGAATCAGCCACAAGCTGCAAATCGCGATTCCAGGCCACCGCCATTTGCTGCTCTGCATTCGCGCGAGATAACGATTCCACACTTGGTGCCCTCTGTTAATTGCCGGGCCTTGCATCTGGGCAACTGCCTACGCGGCGTCGTCGGAGGATCTCTTGCGGACTAATATCCGTCGGAGTTCTGGACCTCCTCGTCGTTGCGGGCCCGCTTAGATTCAAACATGATCGGAACCAATCCAATGGTAGTTGTCTGTCCCGGCGTTATATCTTCGGTCGAGCCGCCATAGGTGCCGTTGAAGTACTTGTAATCTACGAACTCAGTCGATGGCGTATAAACGCTGTCGCCGGCAGTATTCCACACAATCAGTGCCGTAGTGCCGCCAGCCTCTTTTAGTGGGCAAGTCCACACGTTGCCATTATTCGTGCAAGATGCAGTGAAGGTCGCCCCTGTCAGCCACTGCATCATGGTGTAGTAATAGGTGTCATAGCCGCCGGGGCTGATGCTTTCCCAGTCATACCAGCCGACGTGGAACGCGCCTCCAGCGCCTGCCTGATATGCATATTGCAGGACGTGCCATCTCACTAGCTGGCCGCGACAGTCTTCGGCCGTGTATTGGGTAGAGCAGGTAAACGTCGGGAGGGTATACCCAGTCTCGGTATTCATCCACGGAGTCGTGGTCCACCCGTTGGCGTTCTTTGTGTCCAGAATAATCTGAAGCCACCCCATGCGCACCTCGGGGGTATAGCCCAGCAGGTAGACGTGGAAGCCGTAGTAGTCGGAAAGCCTGCCGTAGGCATTCTCCAGCGTCATCCAACTGGCCATCCATGTAGCATGTGCGCACATCGGAGGAGTCGAGACTATTGCGCCCGGAACGTTGTTGCGGGTGATCGGAATCACAGGCTTGAACATCTCATACAACTGGCTTGGAGTGCCGGTCCAGTAAGGTAGGTTGTCGGGCTCGTTCCACATCTCCCAGTACTTGATGTAGTCCTTGACGCAATTGCCGGCGGGAGAACAATGTTGCACCAACGCGGTGACAAAGGCGGTAAACGCGGGACTGCCACTGGAGATAAGGTCGCGGGGCGGACTCGGTGACCAAGTCTGCGTGCCGTTGCAACTGACACTGGAAATCCAACAGGGGGTATGGCCGAAGGTGTAGATGACCGCACGTGGCTGGTGTTGGGCAACCAGGTCCAGCCACGTATCCAGATTCTTCCAGTCGTACGTGCCAGCGGCCGTGTTAATATCCGACCACTCCGTTGCCGTGTCCCACAGGCGCACCGTCCCGGGCTGCGAAGTCGTAGTAATCCACAAACCGTTTGTGCCACAGTCGGTGCCAACGATGCATTCAAAACCCCAATCTGTAGGCCTTATGGGATGGCTACCCATTGGCAAGCCGCTCTGCGCGTCGGACCGAAAACTGGTTCCAAGCACACACATCAGGCACAATGAAGCAAACGCAATTAATCTCCGCAATTGAACCCCCACGTAGCGAACGGTGAAGCCAGCGGCGCTCAAACTCCGTCGCCCGCCGGCTAAACGGAGTGTAGGCTGGGTATCGAAGAGTGGGATACAGCCCAGAAGTACATCTTTAGGGTCGCGGAAGCACCGAAGTAATCTTTAGAGTCGCAGACGAACCGCAGGATCCTGACCCTGCTCGTGATAGCGGATAAGGGTGCCCGAATTACCCAGTCATGCCCGTCTCGCTACCCGACGGTATCGGGATCGAAGGTGATCTCGGAATAGGGGCCAGAGTCGTTAGCTGTGCCGTTAACCGACAGCCCAATGCCTGAAATCCGGTACAGGCTGACGTGATCGACATAGCTGTTCGCCACCAGCAGGTCGGGCTTGCCGTCCGCCACCGCAACCGATCTGGCATCATACCCGTCCGAACCGTTGGTCACAGCGGGCGCAAAGTTTAGACCTCCCTGCATAGACAAAGCTACTCGCCGAGTCCCAGCCGCCTGAGGACACTTCCTTTAATGATTGAAGGACCGCCAGGGTGGCTGGCCCATCTTTACGTGACGTAAAGGTGGGCCAGCCCGGCATGTTTGAGCGGAAACTCGGTTTTACAAAGAATTACACGGCGCGACTTTCTTCTGTACGCAACTTCCGGGTAGAATCGTGTTTGATTCCAGACAGTTAGACTTCACAAGGCATACGTGCGAAGGTAAAGTGCTGCTTATTACCGTCGACCGAGGCACAATTCTGGAGGGAAGTTGGTAATTTCATACTAATGGCCAGCAAGCGTTTGGGCATCGTCTGCAAGAAAACGGCAATCTTCCTCTTCATGGTTTTTTCGGTCGTCATGGCGGCATCTTCCCTTTCGGCGGGGCAGATCGCTCCGCAATGGGAGTTCTTTGGCGGCTATTCCTATATGAGATTCGATTCCCCGCCGCTTGGCTATCCGGGCTGGTCCAATTTGAACGGGTTCAACGGCGAGGTCACCTATAACATCACCCAGCGCTTTAGCGTGACGGCGGATGGAAGCGGTGGCTATGGATCCATGATCACGGCATACAATTACATGATTGGTCCGCAATACAACTTGCGCAAGGACAAATCAAAATACTTCGCTCATGGGTTTATTGGCAAAGCGCAGAATACGGTCGGTATCACGACCTTGATCAAGAGTGGATTTGAAAGCGTTGGGCGCGCATACGCCTTCGGAGGAGGTTACGACCGGGACCTGACTCCGCGGTTCACGTTTCGCATCATGGCCGATTACCTGCATACCGACACGTTTAACACGAGTCAGACCGATGTACGGATATCGACCGGGTTGGTTTTCCACCTCGGTCACTTTGGCCGGCGACCCAAACTTTGAGCAAGGTGTTGCATCCCGAACCATTTTCTTGGTTTCTTAGACTTGTCGAAACGTCCAATTCTTGCGAAGGGGCTCGATTGATGCCGAGCAAGCGAATATGTCTGGTTCTCATTGCGGTGGGGTTGGCGCCGTTGATGGGGTGCGGTTCCCCCTCGATTATCTCGTCGTCGTCCAATTCGCATACCGCTTATGTCACTCTGCCAAACTCGAACGCGGTGGCAGCCTTCCGGATTAAAACCAGCGGCAGCAGCGTCAACAACAACGCCGAGGCACAATTCACAACCATTGTCGGATCGCCGTTTCCTGCGGGGAGTTCGCCGACTTCGGTTCTGGTGCATCCTTCCGGCAAGTACGTTTATGTTGTGAATCGAAACGAAAACGATATTTCCTTGTTCACCATCAACAGCTCTATCGGCTCGCTGCAGGAAGTGCTGCCCCGAACCACCACCGGACTCACGCCGGTTTCGATGATCATGGACAGCGGAGGCAACTATCTTTTCGTGATCAATGAACTCTCGAGCAATATCTCGACTTACTCCATCAATGCCGGAACCGGAGCTCTCAGCCAGATCGCGGGATCGCCCTTTACGACCTTTAACAATCCGTTTTCGCTGGCAATCACTCCTTCGGGAAAATTCCTTTACGTGGTGAATCCGGATTTGACGTCGGTTATTGCCTACACCGTTGCCTCCGGCGTTTTGACGCAGGTGGCTGGCTTGCCCGCTCAAGTGGGCAATGGGCCGCGGGCTATCACGGTCGATCCTGCGGGAAGTTTCGTCTACGTGACGAACTCAGCCGACAACACGGTTTCCGTACTGAACATTAACCCCGGCACTGGGGCTTTAACGCTGCTGGGTACATTTGCTACCGGGACCACGCCTACGTCCGTGGTGGCTTTGGATCCTTACCTCTATGTGGGCAATCAGGGATCCACGAATATCTCTGCGTTTACTGTGACTCCCGTCACGGGGGTGCTCACGGAGATTACGAGTTCCCCTTTTAGCGTGGGCATCGCTCCGTTGTTCGAAGTGCTGGACCCCGACAATCTGTTTCTTTACGTCGGCAGTCAAAGTGCGAACAGCATCACTGCGCTGTCGATTGACACAAGCACCGGAGCTCTTGCCGAAACCTCGCAGTCGGCACCCACCGGGGTTTCACCCTCATCGATGGGGGTCGCGAAATGAATTCCGCAGGCTGATTCAGCGCGACTCATGGACGCCCGCGCCTGCATTGATATCCTTCTATGATCAACTTCGGAATCATCGGTTTTGGATTGCACGCAGTGAAGCGGGTGATGCCAGGTTTTGCGCTTGCCAAGAACTGCCGGGTGAGCGCTCTCTCGCGGCGCGATTTGGCCAAGGCGAAAGAATCGGCGCGACAGCACGAGATTCCGCTGGCGTTCGATTCGGCCGAACGGCTGTGCCGCTCTCCTCAAGTTGACGCCGTTTTCATTACCACTCCGAACGCTTGCCATTTAGAAGATGTGCTGGTCGCAGCCGCATGCGGCAAACCGATACTGTGCGAGAAACCCATGGCAGTGAATGCCGACCAGTGCCGGCAAATGGTCGAAGCCGCCCGTAAAGCCAAAGTTCTGTTGGGAGTGGCCCATGTCTTTCGCTTTGAAGAGAGCACGGCGTGGTTGCGCCAAAAGTTGTCCGCGGGACAAATCGGCAAACTGGTTTTCGCGCGCTCGGAGTTCTCTTTTCCCGCATCCCATGGACACGCCCGTACATGGATTCACGATCCCGTGGTCTCCGGGGGTGGACCGGTCGCCGATGTTGGGGTTCACTGCGTCGACACGCTGCGCTTCATTCTTCAGGACGAAGTATCGCGGGTAAGCGCTCGCGAGATTCCGGGAAACGCTGGCGAAGTAGAAGCCGGCGCATCGATGGTGCTCGAGTTCTCGCGTGGCACTCTGGCCACGGTGGCGGTTTCGTTCCTCGCCGAATACCGCACGCCTCTCGAGTTGGTTGGGGAAACTGGCGTGCTGTGGGCTGACAATGCATTGACCGTCGAGCATCCCATCAACCTTGAACTGCGTCGTGGGGGAGCCGTTGTAGAAAGCCAGACAGTCTCGAACCGGCTTGCTTACGCACTCCAGGTGGATGCATTCGCTAACGCGGTCGAAGGCAAAGCGGAGTTTCCGATTTCCGGCGAAGAAGGCTGGCGCAATCAGGAAATCCTGGACGCGGTGTACCGGAGCATGAAGAGCGGACGCACCGAAGCGGTGCCAAACGTCGTCTAGGAAGGGCACGGGGACTATCGCCCAATTGCTCTCATCGATCCAAAGGATTTAGCCGTGTGCTGCGATTAATCCTTCGAGCCGTCCGCGACCGTAGCTGGAGGGATCCCCTTGGCCTCTACGATTGCCCAATGCCACTCTTGCCCGTCGTCGAGATTTTCGTCCAGCTTCTCCCGATAGACAGTGGTCGCGAAAGGCGCGGACGATCCTTTTAAGTGCAGTAGAAGCGTTACGTCCGAATGCTTGTCGGCTGGAGTCGCATCTTCGGAGGCGGCGGGCAGGAGTTTCGCGGCTCCATAGTCGTCGGCGCTCGTATCATCATGGCGCACGATGGTCAGGCCGACCGTGATCTCCCGCACGTTCCACGAGCTGGCGTTGTACATCGAGACTTCCAATGTGTCCCCGTGAATGTTCGCGGGACCGTCTAACTTGGCGAGTTCACTCTGCGGGAGGTCTTGTGATACGTAGGGACTGGAGAGCAACGCCGTAGTGTTGGCGTTGAAGGAAAGGCTGCAAGTTCCATCGGGGGACGACATCTGAAAATGGGTTGCGCCGCCCTCAAAGGTAAAGGTCGGTCTCGTCCCGAGCCGGAAGTGCTCGACATCGTCAATCACCTGGGTGAGATTGTCGTTATCGATGATGCTCGGCGCGGCTGATTCTTTGGGCTCTTTGCTCTGGCGCAGAGAGCGCGCCAGATCGCCCAGAGATACTTCGTCCTCCGATTGCGCGGCGCACACTGGTAGCAACAATCCCGGCGAAATCGAGCCCATAAAAACCAGAAATACGCCGAGATAAAACCGATGCTTCATCAAGACTCACCCAAAAAACCGAGGATCTCCTAAGCTAGATTGTAGTCAGAAAAAGGATGGGTATGGCGTGGAGGGACGAACGTTGGTCGTAGAACCTTTAGCGGCGCTCGGATCGCGAAGGCCGAAACATGCACCCACATTGGCGGTCAAAATTAAAATCACGGACGTGCGGGACGAAGTAGCCGCGCAACAGGGCGCCACACGCCCGTGAAGTTTACAGCAAGCCAGATGAGCGGAAACGAGTAACTGGATCAGCTATCGGCATGGGCTCCCGCTTAAAGATCCAACGAGCCACCGCAAACCCCAACGCCGCATAGCACAGATGAACAAGTTTCATAACTCACCCCCAAGAAGGTCTGTCACAGCACCTAAGGGGAGGCTCAATGAAGCCAAGGTAGCAAGCCCGCACTGCTCGCGCAACGCCCGAATGGGCTATAGACGTAGCACGATAGTTTGGGAAAGTAACCTGCGAAGTAACCATAAAACGCAATATTTGCGACGGTCGCAAACGCTTGCAACCATGTAAATCGAGGCGCAGTCGGAACGCGCCTACATTGATCACGCTGATGTAGACTGCATCTTTCCTCGGATTATGTGGAGGGACGGAGGCTTCGCATGAGTTGGGCGAGCAAGCTGGTCAAGCCTTATCGGATCGAGGACGGAAGCAAGTTCCGTTTGAAGGATTTCGATCCGGAAGACACAGGGAAGATACATTCCAAAAAACACGCGGAGCAACTTCTGACCGATGGCATCGCTGCGATGACCGATTTGCAGAGCAAGCTCTACGCCCAGGACCGTTGGGGTGTGCTGCTTATTTTCCAGGCCATGGACGCCGCCGGCAAGGACGGGGTCATCAAGCACGTAATGTCGGGGGTCAATCCGCAGGGCTGTCAGGTGTATTCGTTCAAGACTCCGTCGGTGGAGGAACTGAATCACGACTACCTGTGGCGTGCGCTGCGGCGGCTGCCGGAGCGCGGCCAGATCGGTATCTTCAACCGCTCTTATTACGAAGAAGTGCTGGTGGTGCGAGTGCATCCGGAGTTGTTGAAGAATTCACGAATTCCTCCGTCGCTGCTAACCAAGGATATTTGGAAGGATCGTTTTCAGGACATCAACTGCTTCGATCGTTATCTGACACGCAATGGAATCGTAGTCCGCAAATTCTTCCTCAATCTTTCGAAGAAGGAGCAGAAGAAGCGCTTTCTGGATCGTCTGGATCGCCCGGAAAAGAACTGGAAGTTCTCCGAGGCCGATGTGCGCGAACGCGAATACTGGGATGATTATATGAAGGCCTATGAGGACATGATTGTCAATACGTCGAGCGCGCAAGCGCCTTGGTACGTGATTCCGGCGGACAACAAATGGTTCACTCACGTGGCTGTGGCGGCGGCGATTGTTGAGACCATGGAAGATCTGAAACTGGCTTACCCGGTTGTCGATGCTAATAAGCGGAAGGAGTTACGGGCCGCGGCGGCGATGCTTACGGGAAAGAAGAAAACTTAAGGGCATAAGACTATTCAGATTGCTTCGCTGGCGTGCTTTCGTGAGACGATTCCAGGCGGTACACTGAAGTTTCCTTTTCACGGGGTGGTGAACTCAATGAATATTCTTAAGCGGACAGCCGGTCGAACTGCGTGGATTGCAGGCGTTCTCCTGATATGGGTTGCGAGTACGAGCGTCGCACAGAACCGGGCCGAAGAGAAAGCGCGGAAAACTCCTGAGCTTCAGAGCGACGCGCAGAAAGCTTCCGCCACTGACACTGATAACGAGGACCCCCAGTTCAAGGGCATGAAATACCGGCTGGTGGGGCCGTTCCGCGGCGGACGGTCGTTGACGGCATCGGGCGTGGCGGGCGATCCAAATGCTTACTATTTCGGCTCGACCGGTGGAGGGGTATGGAAGTCGACCGATGGAGCGATGACTTGGACTTCCGTCTTCGATAAAGAGGCAGTATCCGCGATTGGAAGTCTGGCGGTTGCTCCTTCGGATCCGAATGTCGTGTACGTGGGAACGGGCGAAGCTTGCATTCGCGGCAACATTTCGCACGGGGATGGAATTTACAAGACAGTTGATGGCGGGAAGACCTGGAAAAACGTTGGCTTGCACGACTCGCGGGCAATCGGAAAAGTGATTGTCGACCCCAAGAATGCGGATGTTGTCTACGTGGCTGCGCTGGGCCACCCTTTCGGCCCGAATACCGAGCGCGGCATCTTCCGCACAACCGACGGAGGAAAGACCTGGGACAAAGTTCTGTACAAGGACGAGAATACGGGCGGCATCGACATTGCGTTCGATCCGCGCAACTCTCATATTCTTTTCGCCTCGTTGTGGGAGGCGCGGCGCTCCCCGTGGGGACTGACGAGCGGCGGCCTTGGCAGCGGCCTCTATCGTTCGAACGATGGCGGAAGCACATGGAAGCGGCTTGAAGAACACGGCCTGCCAAAAGGGCCAAACGGCAAAATTGGGATCGCCGTGGCCGCGAATTCCGATCGCGTATACGCGCTGATTGAAGCGCCCGAGGGCGGTCTGTATCGCTCCGACGATAGCGGCGAAACATGGGAACTGCTGAACAACGATCGCGCCTTCTGGCAGCGGGCATGGTATTACATGCATATCGTTGCGGACCCGAGGTCTGCGGATGTGGTTTACATCGCGAATGTGGACTTCTATAAATCGAGTGACGGCGGGCACACCTTCAACAAGGTGAAGGTGCCTCACGGCGACAATCATGGCATGTGGATCGATCCCAAGGATCCGAACCGCATGATCGTCTCGAACGACGGCGGGGTCACGCTGAGCCTGGATGGCGGCAAGAACTGGACGCGGCAGGATAACCAACCGACTGCGCAGTTTTATCACGTGGTCACCGACACGCGCACTCCCTACTATTTGTATGGCTCCCAGCAGGACCTGGGTTCAGTCGCGATTGCCAGTCGCGGCGACAACGGCTCGATCGATCGGGCTGACTGGTATGAGGTCGGAGGTGGAGAGGCGGGCTACATTGCCCCATATCCGCCGGATCCTAACATTGTTTATGCGGGCGAATATGAAGGTGTGATCACACGGTTCGACAAGCACAATGGACAGACGAAAAACATCTCGGTGCAGCCCGAGATCAGCGATGGCGGCGGCGCCGCGAAGCTGGAGCATCGTTTCCAGTGGACTGCGCCGATTCTGATCTCGCCGCATGATCCCAACACGCTGTACCACGCCGGGGAACGGCTGTTCAAAACGACCGATGCTGGGATGCATTGGGAAGCCATCAGTCCCGACCTCACGCGCAACGACAAAAGTAAGCAACAGGCGTCGGGTGGTCCGATCGACAAGGATGATTCGGGCACGGAATATTACGACACGATCTTCGCCGTGGCCGAATCGCCGCTGGTGAAGGGTTTGATCTGGGTGGGCACGGACGATGGACTCGTGCACATTACGCGCGATGGCGGAAAGAACTGGAGCAACATCACACCCAAAGACCTGCCGGATTGGAGTCGCATCAGCTTGATTGATCCTTCGCCGCATGATGCCGGAACAGCTTACGTGGCCGTGGACCGGCATCAGTCGGACGACATGCATCCTTATATCTATAAGACTAACGATTACGGCAAGACTTGGGTAAAGATCGTCAAGGGGATTCCGGACAACACGTTTGCCCGCGCCGTGCGTGAAGATCCCAAGAAACGCGGCCTGCTCTATGCGGGCACCGAGAGTGGTGTGTATGTGTCGTTCAACGACGGTGCGGATTGGCGCGCTCTCCAACTTAATCTGCCTACGACGCCGGTTCACGACTTGATGGTGAAGAACGATGATCTGGTCGTAGCCACGCATGGGCGAGCATTCTGGATTCTCGACGATATTTCTCCGCTGCGGCAATACAGCGATGACATTGCCAAACGGGATGTACACCTTTACGTGCCCGCGACCGCGATGCGATTCCAGAATCCAGTCGAAGACGAGGATGCTCCGAAGCCTGTAATGGTTGGAGACAATCCTCCGACCGGGGCTTTGATTTATTACTTCATTAAGGACAAACCGAAGGGTGAAACCACCATTGAGATTCTCGACGCCACCGGCGGCGTCATTCGAAAATACTCCAGCAATAAGACGGAAGAACTGGACGAGCCCCTGACTCCCGACGATAAGAAGCCGGAAAAACAGATCAAGCCGGAAGCCGGGCTCAATCGTTTTGTCTGGGACCTGCGTTACACCGGGATCTCGCGCGTGCCCGATTACTATCTCTGGGAATATAAGGATGGCGGGCGAGGTCCTTTGGCTGTTCCAGGCAAATACCAGGTCCGGCTAACGGTCGACGGGAAAAGTCAGAGCGCGGCATTCGAAGTCACAATGGATCCGCGGGTCCAAGTGTCGCAGGCCGATTTGCAAAAACAATTTGATCTGCTCATTCAAGTGCGCGACCAACTCAGCCGGGTTTACGACACAGTGAACCAGATTCAGGACGTGCGCGAGCAAATGGATGGACTGAGAAAACGGCTCCCGGATAACGCCGCCGTAAAGAACACGGTTGCGGCCGCTGACGCGCTCGACAAGAATCTATTGTTGGTGCGCGACGATCTGGCGCAGATGAAAATTAAGTCGAATGAAGATTCGCTGTCTTATCCGCAGAAAGTCGATAGTAAGCTCGCGGGTCTGGCAATGGCGGTTGGTGTGGGAACCGATTCTGCTCCGACCGAGGCCGAATATCGAGTCTTCGAGAAGCTGAAGCAGCAGGCGGACATTTCGATCGCGCATTGGGCGGAAATCCAAAGAACCGAACTCGCTGATTTTCAGAAGATGATGGCTGGCCAGAACATTCAGGCCATCGTTGTGCCTGCGGCCGAGAACGCGGGGTCGGCTGGGGAAAGTCCAAGGTAGGTTGCGAACCGATAGTCGAAGCAAATAGTGGTCTGAGCAGACGCTGCGAGCAAGACCAAAGAGCTTGGAGCAACGACGGCGAAGACTAGTTGTCAGTTCGCTGTTTTCAGTTCACAGTCGTTCGGTCCGCTACTCCTCGTTCATTCGACTCGCTCCTAATGGCCGATCAGAATTTGCCTCAACTCCCACGTGCTTCGAGATAGTGATCGATCTGCTGGATCGGTTGCGCACACTCCACGGCGATGGCAAACACTTCCCGTTCAGTCTTCCGGTCGACCCTCACAACTTTACCCTCACCTACAAACTGAATAGGACGACCAAGCTCGCGAACATCCACGGTCACAGTGAAGCTTACCGGAGTGTGCTGCGGGATCATGGAAGAGGTCTCCAACAGCAGGCCGCAAATGCTGATATTTTTGCTGACCGCTTCAAACTCAATCATCAAGTCAACATCGCGAACCTTCAGGCGAACCGGATATTGCAGTTGAAAGCGCCTATACTTGCGCTCCTGCGGAGGGGAGGAGGACCACGCAACGCCGTTGAGTTTGCTCATAGTGTGAGGTTACTTTGGCGACCAGAAGCTGATGCTAATTGTGGTTACGCCGGGGTAAGAAGAGCACGAAGGATGCTGCCCAAGAGGCCAATTTCCTGGGGTGCCTGGTTCAATCCTTCTGCGGAAATTCGAGGAGTCGCGTATCTGGTTTTGGCCTAATTTGAGTTGTCCGATTGCCGTGCGCGGCGGTGAATTCAGCCTGTCTCAAAACTGGCCCTCGGTTGCTTTCGGCACGTCCTTCCGCGACCTACCCAATGGCCGGTACACCGTTCAGACTACCTCTTCGCCCCAGATGAGTAGATTCGGGGGAGACAACAGGGTCCTCTATGATGAGACAGCTTCCTGCCCGGTGGAATGCGCTTGTTGTGCTTCTCGCTCTTGCGACGATGCTGGGCTGCCAAGGCCTAAGCAGCTCGAACAAGTCCTCCCCTTCTTCTCCTAACAACCCCAAGCCAGGAGAGCTTACGGTCGCGCCGACCAGTGTTAGTTTCGGTATCGTGGAGGTTGGGAACAACCAAAGCAAGCCTGCAACCATGACCAACTCGGGTGGGTCGAGCCTGACGGTCACTAACGTGACTCCCACCGGCGCCGGCTTCAGCGTGAGCGGAGTGAGTTTGCCGCTGACTCTCGCGTCTGGCCAGAGCCAGGGTTTTACCGTCGTCTTTACGCCAGCATCCGCAGGTACGATCACCGGAAATCTGGCGATCGCAAACACGGGCTCAACACCTACGGTTAACGTCACCCTCTCCGGAGGCTCGCAGACAGAGGGCGCGGTTACTCCGAGTTCTCCGAGCCTTAACTTTGGAAGTATTCTCGTGGGCAGCAAACAAACGCTCACGGAAACTCTGAATAACACCGGCGGATCCGCCCTCACGGTGACGCAGGTGACCCCTACTGGCACCGGCTTTGCCGTGAGCGGCTTGACTTTGCCGTTGAACCTGCCGGCCGGTGAAGGGCAGTCGTTCAGCGTCACCTTTACTCCGCAATCTGCGGGCACGGTCAACGGGAACCTAGCCATCGCGAACACCGGCGCCACTCCTGCAATGAACATCCCGCTATCGGGAGGCGGACAGACCGCAGGCGCTCTTACGCCCAGTCCCGCTAGTCTTAACTTTGGAAGCGTCGAAGTGGGCAGTAACCAGGTGCTCACCGAAACTCTGACCAACTCTGGTGGATCCAGCGTCACCGTCACTCAGGTAAATCCCACGGGGACAGGGTACAGCGTGAGCGGGTTGAGCCTGCCGTTGACACTAACCGCCGGGCAGAGCCAAGGCTTCAGCGTCACTTTTACTCCGTCCTCAACCGGCAACAGCAGCGGAAATCTGGCGATCATCAGCAACGCGTCGGACGCCAGTCTCAATGTTCCGCTATCCGGAAACGGCCTGGCGCCGGGTTCGCTCGCGCCGAGTCCGTCAAGCCTGAGCTTTGGCGACGTCCAAGTCGGCAATAACCAGCAACTCTCCGAAACTCTGACCAACTCTGGTGGAGTCAACGTTAATATCTCGCAGGCTTCAGTCGCGGGAACGGGCTTCACGATGAGCGGGTTGAACCCGCCCTTGACGCTCACGCCCGGGCAGCATTACACCTTCACGGTCACGTTTACGCCGCCCTCCCCTGGGAATGACAGTGGAAATGTTTCGATTGTCTCGAATGCGTCGAACCCGAACTTGTCCATCCCACTAAGCGGCACCGGAACACCTGTGCCGCAGGGAACGTTGGCTGTCACTCCAACCAGCATGGGCTTCGGCAACGTGGTCGTGGGAACCAACTCTCAACTAACTGGGACGCTCACTGCCAGCGGCGAAAGCGTGACGGTCTCTTCTGACATTTTCAACGGATCAGCTTATGCTCTGAGCGGGATCTCGTTCCCGGTTACGATTCCGGCAGGCCAGCACGTGCAGTTTACGATAACGTTTACGCCTGCAGGGACTGGCTCGGCCTCCGGCAGTGTCTCCTTCGCCAGCAATGCTTCTAACTCTCCAACCGTGGAGACCTTTACGGGCGACGGCACCCCTCCCCCGCAGCACTCCGTCAATCTCTCCTGGACTGCGAGCTCATCGCCGAATATCAGCGGGTACAACATTTATCGCGGCATCAAGTCGGGTGGGCCTTATTCGAAGATCAATGCGGTGCTGAACGCCAGCACGGTTTACACCGATACCACCGTCGCCGACGGGCAGACTTATTACTACGTAACCACCGCAGTCAATTCGAGTAACGAAGAGAGCGCCTACTCCAATCAGACGACGGCTGTAATTCCCCCGCCATAGTTCCTGGTTCGCCTAGGAAACCCGACATCTCCGGGGGTGGGACAAACGCGCACCTTGGCCCCTCCCAGGGAAGCAGCCCACCCAATCGTTCCCGCGTGGCAAAGATCCCGACTTGCAGAACTTAATGTATTTGTTTAATCTTGCATGACTTTTCACAAGAAAGGACTGCGTTCAGAAGGTCTCCCCACGGGTTCGTCCGGATGTACTACCGGGACCTTCCATTATTCGTTTTAGTCGATAATCTTCCACAATCGCGATATGAGATTCCCGCACGCTATGTCTCGATTGCCGGTTTCGTGGGCCGTGATCGCCATCGTTTTCTTATCGGCATGTCCAGCGCTTGCGCGCGATCCTGCCACCACCAAGTCTGCTTCATCGAACTCGAAGAAGGAACGCCTAGTCATTACCCCCCTGAATCTTGGTTTCGGAAGAGTCGCAGTCGGCCGGCGCCAGATCCAGAGTGTGACTTTGACCAACTGGGGCAATTCAGACGTCAGGCTGTTGCAAGTCATCACCCGGGGACGCGACTTCGCGGTGGTCGGGCTGGATTTGCCTGTGACCCTTGCGCGGGGAGAGAGTTACACATTCAGTGGCGTGTTTGCCCCGCGATCCAGAGGCGCCAGCAGCGGCAGTGTTGCTTTTATTTCAGATGCTTCCAGCATTTCGAACCCAGCTCTGAGGATGGAACTGACAGGCATGGGGTCCGATGATGATGGGCAGCTCATCATCAACCCAGCAACCATGAATTTTGGCACGGTGCAGTTGGGATTGAGTGCCAGCCAATCAGGAACCCTCAGCGCTGGCGCGAGTCAGATAACCGTTTCGTCTGCATCGAGCAGCAGCGCTGAGTTTACCTTCGGCGGACTGTCATTCCCCTTGATCATTGCCGCCGGCGGAAACCAAGGATTTACGGTTACGTTTACCCCGCAAGCCAGTGGCACGGCATCGGCCGCGCTCTCCTTCCTCGATGAGAATGGGATTCCTCTCGCGGTGGAAACTCTTACTGGCACCGGCATCGTTTCAACGAATCATAGCGTCGAGCTGTCATGGACCGCCAGCACTTCTCACAATGTCGTCGGTTACAACATTTACCGCGGAAATCAGTCGGGCGGACCTTACGTCAAGATCAATTCCTCTTTAGATTCGAAGACCTCCTACACCGACACTTCGGTGACGGGTGACAACACATACTATTACGTGACCACGGCGGTTAATTCGGACAACAAAGAGAGCGGTTATTCCAATCAGGCGCAAGCCACGATTCAGTGATTCTTCCTAGTTGCTGCAAGTGGCTCGAATCCGAAGCTGCGCGCGCCTTCAGAAGTCTTTTCGAACCGGCTCCTGGTCTCGGGACTGATTCCCCGCGGTGAGGCTACTCTCCAAAACTCTCTCGATCTGCAATAGTTTGCACATAATGCTTCTACCGCTATCTCCATGACGCTGCTGCAAATCACTGACTGCTGGACAGTAAACAATAGCGGACACACGGTATCCCATCGGTTGCCGAATTGCTGCGGCTGGGCGGGCGAACCGAACTAGAAAGATGAGCGCTCCCCCATCCATGCATATGAGGTTCTTATCTGCCTTGCTTTGGAGGAGAACCAAGGGCCTAATTTTTCTGGTGCTCCTGTCTGTGCCGGCTTTCGCGCAAGGGGTTTCCCTCGCGAACCTGAATGATGGTCCCCTTAACTCTGGCACAAACAACTCCGCTCCAACTGGCCACACTCTCAGCAATACTGGCGCGATGGAACATTCGATTGTCTCCGGTCCACTACCCGAAGCGCCCTCACGGCATAGGTTTTGGGACACGGAGAATCGGGCTCTTTTCACGACGGTTGCTGTTCTCAGCGCGGCTGATTTTGCTCTGACCCGGTCGATTCTGCAGCACGGCGGAAAAGAACTGAACCCGGTAACCCGCTTCTTCAGCGGCAGCACCGCAGGGCTGGCGGTCAATTTCGCCGGCGAAACTGCAGGAGTCATTGGACTCAGCTACCTTTTTCACAAAACCGGGCACCATCGACTAGAGCGGGTTACCCCCATGCTCGACATTGGCGCCTCGGGGTTCGCCGTCATCTACGACCTCAACCACCGCTAAGTCTCGCCAACCGAGGCGATGATTCCTAAAGATAGTTCCGTTGCCTCGCATTTACCTTGGTAGCGCAACCTTTTCCGTGATAAGATTCCCCGGCTTTCGAGCTGTGGCGGCATGGGGCGCGCTCCTTAACGAAGACTCCCGAGGAGAAGCTCGTATGACCCGAAGCTATTTCGTTCTAATCGTTCTTTTGTGTGTTTCGGCCAGCCTTGGCGCGCGCGCTGCGGCCAGCGATGAGATCATCCCCGCCGGAACGCTTCTGCAATGCACGTTAGATGAACCCAACTTCTCGTCCAAGACGGCACAAGTAGGCGATCCCGTACTTTGCTATTTGAGCCATGTAACCGCCTTCGGGCGTTCGGTTTTTCCTCGTGGCGCGGAACTAGGTGGCCACCTGCAGGATTATCAGAATCCCGGACACTTTGTGGGTAAGGGCTGGATTGAGATCGATTTTGATCGTATCGTCCTGCCCGGTGCGCAGGTCTTTCCGCTTACTGCGAAAGTAATTTCAGCCCCACACCTCAAAGTGGACGCCGAGGGCAAAGTTCACAGCAAGGGCCATCCCAAGAGAGACGCCGCGCTCTGGGCGATTCCGATCTTCTGGCCAGTCAAGCTCATCACTCTTCCGAACCGCGGACCGTTTCCAACTTTCAAGGGTGAAGCTCGTCTGACCTTGCGACTGATGGAAGACATTGAAATTCCAGTGGCTGCTCGGGCTTCTGTTCCCATGCCACCATGGGCCACCCCCAGCAGCTACAACTATTCTCCGTCTACGCTCTACATCCCGGCTTCCACAGCTCCGCGAGAGCAAACCGCGACCTTGCAGCCAGCCAATTTCGTGCAGCATTCCGCGGAGGTTCAGCCCAAACAGCAACCAACCACAGTCATCGTGCTGAAGGGTGGGGGCGCATGGATCGCCCGCGATTATTGGGTAGAAGCTGGACAGCTGCATTGTGTGAGCCTGGATGGAGGGCAGAAAGTGATCGCCCTCGAGGCCATGGATCTTTACCAAACAGTAGGCGTGAACCGAGAACGACACGTCGAGTTCGTGTTGCGTTCGAAAGATATGGTCGAGCAGTAAAGAGCGGCAGAAAGCCACAGTTCGTTTTGCGAAATCAGGAGTCCGCGGCGGGAGCCGGAGCACTGGCTGCCATGCGGACTTCCTTGTCCCTATAAGTTTACGTTCTTCGATTTGGAAAGCAGACTCCACGAGCGGGAGGTCCTTACCTGTCCGCTCCCGTCTGGAATTTGTTTGAGCAACCAAAGCACGGCATCGACGAACCGATATAAAATAGTCTCCCACGGAATTCGCTTGGGGACGAGATCCGCGACTTAAGTTCTTGGGAGGCTTCCATGCGTAAAATCGCAATCGTCATCGGAATCGTAGTGCTCGTTATTGTCGTCGCCGTGGGCGTGATTTTCGCGACGTTCAATCCTAACGACTACCGGGGAACGGTCCAGACCAAACTCGAGCAGCAATTGAATCGAAAAGTCAGCTTGGGTGACATGAGTTTGGGGCTGTTCCCTCTTCGTTTTCGGGTGGCAAATCTTTCGATCGCCGACGATCCGAAGTTCGGCAATCGCCCGTTCATTCAAACCCAGGAGTTGAGCGTCTCCGTCAAACTGCTTCCCCTGCTGAGCAAGTCCGTGGAGGTAGAGTCTCTGACTCTGGAGCGTCCTAGCGTCGAGCTGATCAAAAACGCGCAGGGCGTGTGGAATTGCGCCTCGCTTGGTCAAAATGCGCCCGCAACGGCGCCGCCGGCCGCGTCTGGCGGGCAGCAATTCTCACTGGGCGAATTGGCGATCGACGATGGATTGGTCGCGATCACCGATCTGCAGGACCGCAAGCCGCGAACGGTCTACAACAACATCAACCTCAAGCTTACGGATTTCGCTCCCAACACTCCGTTCAACCTGAACGCATCGGTTCACTTGCCCGGTTCGGGGAGCCAGGAAGTGCAACTACAAGGCAAGGGTGGGCCACTTTCGCATACGAATCCCGCCAGCACGCCCTTCAAGGGAACTCTAGAATTAAAGGGAGTCGAGATCGGAGAACTGCAAAAATTCCTGCAAACTCCAGCGCTGGTCAACACCGACGGCGTGCTCTCTGGACACACGGATATCTCCAGCGTGAACGGAAACCTATCGGCGAACGGACAGATGAATCTGGACAAACCAAAGCTGCACGGCATCGATGTGGGATATCCGATCAACGTGGACTACGACGTCAGCGATGACCTGGTCAATGATTTACTGAAGATTAATAAGGGCGCGATCAAGCTAGGACCGACGCCAGTCTCCGTCACGGGCACCATGAACTCCAAGCCCACACCGGCGCAGGTCGATATGGAGCTGAAAGCCAGCAGTGTTTCCATCTCGGAGATCGCTCGCCTCGCCGCAGCTGCCGGCGTTGCCTTCGCTCCCGGCACGACAGTGACCGGTCAAATCAATGCCGACATCAAGGCGCAGGGCGCGTCCGATAAGCCCGCACTGAACGGGACTCTGGCGGGCAACAACCTGCAGATTTCCGGGAAAGAAATCGCCAAGCCGGTTCAGATCAAGACCGTAAACATCACCCTGACTCCGGCCGACATAAATTCCGACAACTTTAATGTGACCTCCGGTGGAACCACGGCTGCCGTGCAATTCTCCATGAAGCAATACACCTCGAATTCGCCGCAAGTAAACGCGACGGTGCGTGCTCCGCAAGCAGCCCTGCCCGACCTCCTGTCGATGGCCAAGGCTTACGGAGTGACCTCGCTAGACAAGATTAGCGGCTCTGGAAATCTTGCCCTCGATATGAGTGCCGCAGGTCCGCTGCAATCCATTAGTTCGGACCAGATCATGAAAGCGCTTAACGGCACGATCAACATCAACTTCAACAGCGTGCGCTATGCCGGAGTTGATATTTCTCACCAACTTCTTTCCATGATCGGTTCTTCACAGGGAGGAAAAGATCAAGGCTATACCAACATTCAGAAAATGACGGGAAACATCGTGGTAAAGAATGGGGTCGCGCAGACGAACAATCTGCAAGCGACTCTCGACATCGGCAACGTGGGCGTGGCTGGTACGGCTAACCTGGCCAGCCAGATCCTCAATATGCAACTCACGGCAGTGCTCTCAAAGGCCTTTACGCAACAGGCTGGAGGCACGGGTGTCGGGGGCTACATGACTACCGCGTTGGCGAACAATCAGGGAGAGTTGGTAATACCGGCGATTGTCACCGGCACTTTCCAGAATCCAAAGGTTGTGCCTGATGTCCAGAAGATGGCGCAGATGAAACTGAAAGGCTTGATACCCAATGGAGACAATCCCTTGGGCGCCGCTTCTTCGATACTAGGTGGATTAAGCGGACAGAAAGGCCAACCCGCCTCCGGACAGCAGCAGAATCCTGTAAATCAAATCATGGGATTGTTCGGCAGCAAGAAGAAGCAATAGAGTCCGGGGATGCTAAGACGTTTGGGGCGGCCGCCTCAATATTGAGGCAGGCCTCCGGTACCGAGGTGCACCTCTAGTTTGATCGTGGCCACAGTCTGCCCATCAGCCTGGGCGTGGCAAACGATCTCGGCCTTCTTGCTCTCGGCATTCTTGGGTGAATCGAGCGTAACCAACACTGGCAGCTGATCTCCGGCTCGAACCGTATAACTTCCGACACCGTCTTTAGTGGCCCACCCTTCTGGCGAGGTTATCGATAACGTTATTTCTTTCGATACCGCAGTGCCGTTGCGAAGAAGCAACGGCATCTGCAAAGTTGCTCCGCCCGCAATCGCGATCTCCGGCACGGCGGCCTGCGGCAGATGTTGCAGGCCATGTGCGCGCCGGAACGTTTCGTAAAAACCCCAGGGACCAGCAAGTTCGACCGAAATACCTTTCGTTGGTTTCGCGACTTCTTCCGCGGGAGGGACAAACGCAATCGGTTCCGGCGTCACGCCCTCGAAAACATCCCCGGTGACGCTCCCTCCTACGTTTGACTTCCCAAAGGTGAGCTGCAAGGGATCGGACCAACCGTCTTTCACAAGTTGTTGGTCATCCTCTTTTGCGAGACCCTCGATATACGAGCGGTATTGGCTGAGGTGAAACTCGAATTCCTCCACTGCGATGCGCCAATAGGGCAACTTACGCACGGGTGAGATTTCGGTAACTTTGTACTCCGGCCCGGTCTTCTTAAATTGGTCTTGCTCCTGAGCGTCGGAGAAGTAGTAAATCTTCTTAGGTTGCCAGGGCCGCAAACCGTCAAATAGGGTCTCGTTGACGTGCACCGGAGCCGCGAGCTGCGCGGGAAAGACCGATGGGTCGCCCGCCATATCAAAGGCTTCCGTGGCCAACACCCCGGAAGCCTGATGGTCTCCGTGATTTTCGCCAATGAAGAATCCCGGCATCCAGGTCACAATTACTTCTGGCCGGGTAAAACGCACCATGCGAACCACTTCTTCCAGAGCTGCCCCGTTGTGCCAATTGGCCAGGGATTCCAAAACATTCTGGGTGGGAGTATCGCGTCCGTCCAGAAACCACACATTGTCGATTCCAAGCTTGGTCATCGCATGACGCAACTCCATCTCGCGAACTGCCCCCAACGCCGCCGCCCGCTCCGGCCCCATGTTGTTGTGGCCGGCTTCGCCATGTGTCAGATAAACTGCGGCAACACGTTTGTGCTGATCGAGAAGCTGCGCCAGATAAGCTGAGACTCCAGTCTCATCGTCCGGATGGGCCACCACCAGCAGAACATCGGCCTTGAAGCGAGTATCCGGCTCGGTTGCTGGAGATGATTTTGGCGTCTGTGCGACGAGGGTCGCCGCGAACAACGCGAGTAAGCTGAGCGAGTATCGAAGTTTCACTGGTCTCCCGTTGGAGTGCGGTCATTGAAAAACTCCGCATCTTAATCACTTGCGAATATGATTTAGACGCTCAAAGCTGACGATAAGCACCATTACTTTTGCAGCGAGAACTTCGCCGCAAGGAGCTTTGGTTGAGTTCAACTCTCAACAAACCTTTATGAAGACAGGCATCGAAGAAACCTTTTTGTCACTGAAGGGCCGGTTTCGCGGAGACTTGCTCCGCCCCGGTGACGAAGCCTACGCCCATGCGCGAGGCATTTGGAACGCAATGGCAGCCCGTAGACCCGCTCTCATAGCCCGCTGCGCTAATGTCGAGGATGTGCAAAATGCGGTCCGGGCCGCTTCCACCGCTGGCGTTCTCAGCGCAGTGCGCTGCGGAGGCCACAGCCTCGCCGGCTTCAGCACCTGCGACGGCGGATTGGTAATCGATCTATCGCGGATGCGCCAGACATCGGTGGATCCCCAAGCCCGCAAGGCGCGCTTTGCCGGTGGCTGCCTGCTCGGTTCGATCGATGCAGCTACACAGCAGCACGGCCTCGTTTTTCCCTCGGGAGTCGTCTCGCACACCGGCGCTTCCGGCTTGGTTCTCGGTGGAGGATTCGGCTGGCTGACCCGCCTGCATGGGTTGTCTTGCGACAATGTGGAAGGCTTTACGCTGGTGACTGCCGACGGCTCAATTGCGCATGCGAGCGCAAAAGAAAACGCCGACTTGTTTTGGGCTCTGCGAGGAGGCGGTGGCAACTTCGGAGTCGTCACGGATTTCGAAGTAAAACTCCATCCCCTAAGATCGGTGGTCATGGCTGAAGGATTTTGTCTCGAAGACAACATTTCTGGCATCCTGCGGCACTGGAGAGATTTCATGCCGCAAGCGCCCGATAAATTGAAATGGAACTTGAATCTTCGCCTCGCACCCAACACTGAGAACGTACCAGCCCACGTCCGCGGACGTGCGGTCGCGAGCGAGTCCGTGCTTTGGCTGGGCGATCCCGAGGAGGGCGAGCGGTACCTCAATCATATCTTCTCGCTTGGAAAACCGGTCGCAGTAACCAGGAAGGCCGTATCCTACCTCGCTCTGCAAACCATGGCCGACAACGAATTTCCGCACGGCCGCCGCTATTACACCAAGTCTGGTTACTTCAAATCTCTCGATGACACCAGCATCGAGCAAATGGTGCAGGCTCTAGCCACGGTTCCTTCTCCGGCGACGCAGATCGAACTTGCATATCTGGGCGGAGCCGCGGCGCGAGTTGCTTCTGACGAAACCGCGTTCCCGGATCGCAGTTCGCCCTTCGTCATCAATCTGCTGGCTAACTGGTCGGACGCGTCGGACGACGCTGCCAACGTCGCCTGGATTCGCAATCTGTTTAATCAGCTTCGTCCGTCAATGGCTCCGGGAGTTTATGTCAACTTCATGAGCGGCGACGAGGACGACCGCGTGCCCGAAGCCTATCGTGAACGCTGGGACCGCCTGGTCGAAGTTAAGTCGCGCTACGATCCCCACAACTTCTTTCAGCTGAATCAAAATATCCCGCCGAAGAAATCCTCTACGATGGAAAAAGGACACGAAGAATAAAAAAGCCCGGTCGGGAGGAGATCCACGATTCCGGGCCTTTTCTCAGGTGATGCAGTCGGAATTGTATATAGTCCAACGGTTAAAGTCTAGTAGTTTAATAGACAAACATGTTCGCCTTGCGATTAGGGCAAAATCCCCAGCAATCGCAGCGTGCTCACCCCGGTCATTGCGGCAACGAACAGCATGACGAGGTACTCGGCAACGTTCTCTACCACACACGACGCCCGCGTTTTGCTCAGAAACTCAGTCATATTCTCTCTCCTCCCGATAGCCCTCAAACTTGCTCTCGACTGCTACCAGCTTGCGCTACGAAAGGCGTTTCAACAATGGCTCGTTGGTGGGGATCGTCAAACACCGGTAACCGTCTGGACGATGACCCAAGTCACAAATCTTAGGTGCATTCGGCAGGCTCGCCATTGGATCTGTGGCTCCTTACTTATGTAACTGGCGGATGGCCGGATCGAGCTGCGATCATCAATAGCGACGCTTGGGGAGGCGGCCATGCTTAGGACCAAGAAGCTTCTCGCTCTGATTTTCGGTGGTACGTTTTTTCTACTCTTCGGCAGCCTGTTCGCAAGTGCACAAGCTACGCCTCAAACTGCCCGCCAGGCGCTGATTGAAATGTTTTTCAGCAAAACGCCTGGGACGTTTGAGAAGCACCTGCCGCAAGCGACCCGTGCCGCCCTGCGAAAAGCGCAACCGGCTTCGGGAGCGTCCATGCTCGCCGGGTTCTCTGCCATAACCACCCAACTCAGCGCCCGAGGGCAGCAATTGCAGACGTTCGAAGCTGGGCCAACGCTCCTGCTGATCGACGATCCCCAGACCCACACAAAGTTCGAGATTACAGTGGAACGCGATGACTTGCGTGGCGACGAAGACGAAATTGAGCTTGCATTCCACGGTTCGAAAAACGGAGAGACGCAAACTGCCGGTGCGAAATTCCGGCTTACCCTCACCATGAAGCAGGAAGCGGGTAGCTGGCGGCTTAACGAGATTTCGGCCGCGGTCGGAGTTTCGTTGTCTGATCCCGACTTTTTAAAGGCCATGACAAAGAATATGAGGCCGCCTGTGACCGGCGTGGGCACCGCGATGCCGGGTTCGTCTGCACCGCAAGTAATGAATCTGGCGGCCGCATCGATCGCTGCAAATGAAGCGGCAGCTGTAGCCGCTGTCCGCATGCTCAATACTTCCGAGATCAGCTACGCAGCGAGTTTCCCGACGCATGGATTTACTTGCACCCTGTCAGACCTTGGCGGAATGGGAAGCGGTAATGGAGTGTCGGAGCACCAGGCGATGTTGATCGACCCGCGCCTGGCCAGCGGTAGAAAGATCGGATATGTATTCGCACTGAGTGGGTGCAACGGAACGCCGTCGTCGCGGTTCAGCCTAACCGCTGTGCCTGCGGATCCGACTTCTGGAACGCGCGCCTTTTGCAGCGATGAATCCGCGGCGATTCGTTTCTCTACTGACGGCAAGGCTGAATCATGCCTGAGCACTGGCAGGCCATTGCAGTAGGCGCCGATCAGTAAAGTTCGGCAGACGATGTAGTTCAACTCCCGCTGCTACTCGACCTCGATATCCACCACGTGAATCGTCTCGTTCTTTGAATCCAGGAAGCCACGGAGCTTAACGTTCTCGCCGACGAAGCCCCGCGGTAGATCCTGGTTATCGAGATGATAAACGTGCCCTTTGGATGCCAGCACGAATTTGCCGCCCATGTGCACGATGCAAAATTGCGAGCACGAGGCCGGCGTATTTCCCGCGTCCCCGGACTTCGACTTCAGCATCTCTTGATGCGATTGGGTCAGGGAGTGAACATTAAGCGCACACTGGCTGTCGGAAATTTCGCCTCGAAACGTTTTTGGTTCTTCCTCGCCTGCGTACGCCGCAAACGACAACGACAGCACCCACACTGCACTTAAAACCAAGACTCGATTCATACACTCTCCTCAATACTTTATGGCGTCACTACGAACCTCATGAACATTCCTTCGTGCTCTTCACTGCAAATTACGGTACACACCACGACGTATTCGCCTGCTTCGTCGGGAGCAGTCATTGGAAACTCCTGTGTGCCCGGCCTCAGCAGAAGGTCCCATCCAGGTACTTTTGATCGATCCTTGGCACGAAGCAGCGAGAATCCGTGGATCGATCCATCCCGGTTCCAGGATTTTCCTTTTCGCGCAGTTACGCGAAGCAAAATCTGTTCGCCGGCCTTCACAGTGATCTCTGGCTTTCTCTCGCCTGCGATCTTGTATCGGCTGTCTTTGTCCGCCAACACTTCAATCACGTGAACCGGGCGGCCTGCAGGGGCTTGGGCGCATGCCATCCCGCAACTCGCCAGGATAATTCCGCAGACATAAATTATTGTTCTATTCACCGCGTCCTCGGTCAGGTGCTACTGCGTCATGTAGAACAGAACGAGGCGCATGTCCTCGTCAGTAATAGTGGCCCGCACGCGCATATGGCGAACAATGGTCGCCATCATGCGCGGTGGGAACTTTTGCGGAGCTGCATGACAACGACCGCAATTCGCGTGAAACCTCTTTTCTCCTTCCAACCGCATGGCATCCGCCTGGACGCTGTTTTGTGCTACCGGAATCGTCGGGCCGCTGTGCGGTGAATCTACGGCCATACATAATGCCGTTATCAAAGCCAAAGCGCAGCTAGCAACGATGAGCTTCAGTCTCATTGCTGCCCAACTCTTCCCAGCGGCAGAAGAAAGCGATACGTAATCCCCACTGTCCAGAGATTGAAATTTCCCTCGGAGCTAAATTGGCGGCCGTAACTGGCAACGGCTTTGACTCCGTCATGCAAGTAATAGTTCAGTCCGAACTCCCCTTCGCGTGTACTCGCACCGGGCAACCCAATCGCCTCGGCTTCGTCCGAGCTAATTTCACCGCTGAAGAATTGTTCCGCTCTTCCGGCAAACTCCACGCGGCGCATGACCCGCTGCCAATACGTCACTTGGCTTAGCCGGTATGCGCCATCGACCCAATATCCGCTGCCCTGGTTCGACCGTGCGTACTCGCCGTGCATGTTGAGCGGAAGCCTCTGGGGCTGCCAGGCAAAGTAAAATCCGAAGGAATTGGTTCGCGTATCCTGCAAAAGCTTTTGCCAGGACGTCCCCACTTCAAGCCGCGAGTCGGGCAAGAAGATACCTACGCGTCCGCCGACATTGCGATCCGATTGAAGATTGTTGTGCACCGTGCTGATCGCCGAACCGTAGACCGCGTAGCTCAAGTTCGCCTCGGCGTTCACCGGAAATCCTCCGCGAAACATCATGCCGTCGCTCGACTCGGCGGAGAGCGGCAAAATCAAGGGGTCCTGCTGCAAGCTGCGAATCCAGATGGGATACAGGCGTTCGTTGAAGATGCCAAATGGCGTAAGGAATCGGCCCAGCGTTATGGTGAGGTATGGATTGGCGATGTAATCTACTTGCGCATAATCGAGATTCTTGCTCACCCCGCCGCCGTAAGGGCCTCCGCCAGGAGGCCGCTGAAAAGCTCCTTCAAATTCAGCTCTGGATTCGACGAGCCACTGGTCGCCCAGAGGGAGAAGGAGGACAGGGTTGACTTGGGCGTCAATCTGATTCTGTCCTGCAGTGACGAAATTGAAATAACCCGCGCTGCCGCTGAGGATGGGGACCGGACTATCGGACGAAGACGTCTGGGCGCGCGAAACCGCCGGAAGCAAAATGGCCAGCAAGGCGCAAGCAACTCGAGACGAAACGGAGTTCCGCCTCGACTGGCGCGCCAGGTTTCTCAGAACAGAGTTCACAACACATCCCACTTCCCCGCTGCATTGATTGGGATCATTGTGCGTGATCGGCGTAATGCAAGAAAGGTCACCGAAGTAATCGCGGGAATTATCTTGCTTTAAGCCACTCACGAATCTGGCTTTGCCCCGTCTAAACCGTGTCGAAACGGAGGAGCTATGAACCGCCAACGTCGCCTTGCCCCTCGGGTTGGTGCGATTCTCGGAACCCTTTGCGTGCTGTTGTTTGCCGTGCCAGGCCATGCTTCGGATTCACGGCGGTTCACCGAAGAGTTTCACCAAACCTATCCGCTTGGCGCTGGGGGACGGATCGAACTCGACAACCTCAATGGTGCGGTTCACATCACTGCGTGGGACCAGAATGTGGTCAAGGTCGACGCGGTCAAGTATGCGGGCACGAAAGAGCGGCTTGATGAAACCCAGATTGAAGTCGAGGCCGGCAGCGACTTCGTCGCGATCCGAACCAAATACCCGCATCACGACCATACCTTTAGCGGCGGATCGAACGATCCTGCCGGAGTTGAGTACACCTTGACCGTCCCTCGCGCTGCTCGCCTCGACGAAATCAAGCTGATCAACGGGCCATTAGATATTCACGGAGTCACCGCCGAAGTGCGCGCTTCCTGCATCAACGGAGCATTGACCGCGGAAGGTCTGCAGGGCCGGGTCAAACTGGAAAGCATCAACGGCCGGATGGAGGCACACTTCGACCGGCTCTCCGATTCTCCAATCGAGCTGTCTTCGGTAAACGGCAGCGTTGAGCTGACTATTCCATCGGACGCGAAGGCGAATCTGGAAGCTTCGACGATCTCGGGCGGAATCGAGAATGACTTTGGCTTGCGAGTGCGCCATCACCGCTTTGTCGGTCACGATCTGCGCGGCGAGTTGGGTGGAGGCGGAACTCGGATTCACGTCTCGAATGTCAATGGACGAATCGAAATCCGTCACGCCAACGACGGCCACGCCTTAAGCTCGGCCAAAGACCTGGATCACGATGACCGGGACGATCGCGACGATAACGACGAGATGTGAGTAAGTCTCGCCGCGATTTGCACATATTCTGGTGCAGCATTTACCTCAAAAAAACTCTCAATTTCCCGCAAAATATAGAAAACAAAGAGCCGGGATTTTTCTTGCCTCCTAGATCTATGGTTCTTAAGGTAGTTAGAGGCAAAATCTTGGAAACATTGGAGTTACGGCGTCTGCCGGTTGCCTGAGCTATCAGCTTTCCATCCACGACGATTTGCAGCAGCCCCGAGAGCTGCGTCCACGATTCAGTTGTCAAAGATCCTGCGCTTATCTCTGAGATAATCAATACGTCTATATGTTATCGTAAGTGGTAGCGGTGGATCAAGGAGAAACTGGCGGCGTAGCGGGCTCAGTTCCAAATTGGGACATTGGCGCCGACGCTTTCCTCAAGGTACATAAAAGCGATGGGGCACCTCGCGAGCGGCATCGGATGTTTGCGGCGGTCCGTCGTCGCGACGTCAGCTAAGAACCCCGCCCTCTCGCAAGGAACATGTCCAGCCCCATGACATGCTTTACAGTTTGTCCCGGACGTTTTGTAAAGGATGTCATGAGACGAAACACAAAGAACGCGAAAGGGCGGGGCACCCACAGTGTTGATGATGCCAGCAAGATTAAAAGCCTGTGCCACCCGCCTTGCCGTTACCTCTTCAGCGGCTTCGGGTGACCTTGGCCGGTTGTCGTTGGCACGTGCTTGGCTGGGAAAAAGCTATCCATCTGAATAACGGTCAGTGCCCCGTTGTAGATGAAACTTCCGCCGTCTCCATTTTCGCTGTAACACGACACCTGGACGTAGTCGCCGACATTAAGAAAGACCGCGTCGGTGATACTCACCTGCTGATATCCACCGGTCAGGCTGCTTCCACCGTATTGGCTGGCCGTGCCTGTGCTGTGCAGGGAATCGTAGCAAAAAGCCCCACCGTCGCTGGCATCGACAAACAGCATCAACGATGCAGAAAGAAAATACCATGATGCGGTCTCAGCCTCGTTGCTGATCAAGTAGACCACGGGCGAACTCACCAGCGTCGGGAAAAGATCGGCCTCAAGTAACTCAAAGCTGCCCGAGGCGAGTCCCGGCGGTCCTTGTGGTCCTTGTGGTCCCTGTAAGCCTTGTGGGCCCCGAGCTCCCTTGGGTCCCGGAGGTCCTTTGGGTCCTACTTCATTCCAGTTAATCTTGTGCTCGGTTGACTTACACACCGTGGTTTTACTCACAATCCTGATGGCACCGGTTGAATTGTTGACGCAGCCATAGTACGTCGTTACTTGCGGATGACCCTGCTGGGCAGCCATAGGCAGGGCGCAGCAAGCAAGCAGAAAAAGCACACATACGCAAACGCTGGTGCGGGACATAAATCCTCCTTAATTTGGTTTCGCTGCATTGTTTAGTCACGGCGATAGGACGCCTTTGGGGAAATCGATCCTTTTGGCCCCTCACAGAGCCGGATGCGTTCCCCAAAAGGCCGGGACGAAAGACGAGGCCGAATCGTCGCGGAATATACTCCGTGGCCGTCGCCCTGTCAATCTGCAAAGAGTTGCAGTGTCGGTAGCACATGATATGTCCGGTTGAGATAGCAGGTGATATGTCCGCTTTGCAGGCGGTGAGGATGGGAGACCATGCGAAGCATGGACTCTTACCCGAGGGCCGCGATGGAGCGGGCGATGAAAGTGCAGGACGTAATGTTGCAGGCGATGGCGAAGAAGATCACCTGGTGGCAAGCGGCGGAGATCCTGGGCATCAGCGACCGGCACATGCGGCGGTGGCGGGAGCGCTACGTCGAAGAGGGCTACAACGGGTTGCTGGACCGGCGGCGGGGCCGGCCCTCGCGTCGGCGGGTGCCGGTGGCGACGGTGGAGAAAGTGTTCGCCTTGTACCGGGAGAAGTATTTCGATCTGAACGTGCAGCACTTTCACGAGAAGCTGCAGGACGAGCATGGGATCGAACTGAGTTACACCTGGGTGAAGCAGGCACTGCAGGGAGCGGGCCTGGTGGCGCGAGGACGCAAGCGCGGGGCGCATCGCAAGCGGCGGGAGCGGCGGCCGTTGCCGGGGATGCTGTTGCATATCGATGGCAGCCGCCACCAATGGTTTCAGGATGAACGCTGGTACGACCTGATCGTGATTCTGGACGATGCCACGAGCGAGATTTACTACGCGCAGTTGGTGGAGGAGGAATCAACGGCGACGGTGATGGCGGGGCTGAAGGACGTGATCGAGCGCAAAGGCGTGTTCTGCGCGCTGTACAGCGATCGGGGAAGCCATTTCTGGCTGACGCCGAAGGTGGGCGGCAGGGTGGACTACCATCGCCGCAGGCAGGTGGGGCGGGCGTTGCACGAGTTGGGAGTGCAGATGATCCCGGCCTACTCGCCGCAAGCGCGCGGGCGCAGTGAGCGCAACTTCTCGACTTGGCAGGGCCGCTTGCCGCAGGAGTTGCGGCTGCGCCAGTTGGGGACGCTGGAGGCGGCGAACCGGTTTCTGCGGGAAGATTACATCGTCGAGTTCAATCGCCGTTTTCAGGTCGCGCCCAGGCAACGGGGCCATGCTTTTGTGCCCTGCCGGAGTCGAGACCTGGAAGGCATTTTCTCGCTGCAGTTCGAACGCAACGTCAACCGCGACAACACGGTGAGCTTTCAGAATCTGAGCTTGCAGATCGAGCGGGTGCGCTGGCGGGCGACGTTGGCGGGTTGCCAGGTGGTGGTGCATCAACACCTGAATGGAACCTTGAGTCTCACCCACGGACCGCATTGCCTGGGTCGCTATGACGGCGGCGGAACTCCCTTGTCGCCCAAAGCTTCTACAGAACTGAGCAGGGGAAGGGGAACTGCCCCCTTCCCCTGCAACCCCATCCCCAAAATCAGCCCAACCCAAACGGCGAGGGCACAACTCTGAAACCGGACATTTCACTTGCTACAAAAAGCGGACATTTTAACTTGCTACCGACATCTGCAAAGAGTTGCAGTCACAAAGCCGGGATGCAAGGGCAAGTCAATGAAAGCCTGGAGCTGGGGGCTGGCCCACCTTTACGCTTTTTGTAAAGGTGGGGACTACGAGGTCGGACATCACAGCTTTTTCTTTGCAGAAGCCAGTAAGCTGGCGCCATGTCTAAACATCCCCGGCGCTATTACGGAACGAAGGAACTTCATTTCATCACTTGCAGTTGTCATCAGCGGCAAGCGTGGCTGGCTAGCCCGCAGCGGCGCGATCTGTTTCTGACGATGTTCGAGGAGGTCCGGCTACGTCGGCAGCATGAGTCCCCCACCTTTACAGAGAACGTAAAGATGGGCCGGCCGCGTTGTCGGTTATTTGAGGCCTTCGACCAGGTAGAGGTCGCCCAGGGTTCGATGGAAACCGTAGACGTAGGTTTTGCCGTCGGGCGTCATGAGGATCGGTCCTATGGTCGAGACGCCGGTGGGATCGAGTGGGGCAATCTGTTTCCAGACGGATTTTTTTCCTGTAGCCAATTCCAATCGATAAACTTTGGCGGGCACTTCGCCGGTGCGACAAAGGTAAATGGAGCGGGCGTCCTGACTCCAATTGATGGGCATGTCTCCGGGATCCATGCCGCTCACGGGTCGAGGCTCACCGCCTGCTGCAGGGTAGAGATAGCCTTTTTGGTCGGGGCCGATTCCAGCGATCATTTGACCGTCGGGCGAAATCGCAAAGTTTTGTGCGTCGACGCCTTCGGGTGAAATGGCCTTCGGTTTTCCTCCGGAGATGTCCTGCGAATAGAAGCGCACGCCGCGTCCCGGTTCGTTTCCCGAAAATACTAAGCGCTTGCCATCGGGAAACCAACGCGCCCACTGATGGTTGATGTTATCGGTGGTCAAGGATTGAGTTTCACCCGCGCCGGTGGGCAAAAGCCGGAGTTGTCCGGGCGCGATGGGCGTGACCACGATGACCCATTTCTGATCGGGTGAAAGCGCAGAGGCGCCACCTTCGCCGAGTCGTATGGCCGGGGTACCGTCGGTATTGCGTACATAAACTGCGTAGGTTAGATCCTGGGCATCTCCGTATTGCACGCCGCCGCCGATTCCTTCTTCATCAAAAAGCAGAGTCTTGCCGTCGGCAGAAAGGTCGGCGGGATAGGAGTAGTCAAGCCAGGAAAGATCACGCTCTTTGGTTGCGCCCGGGTCCAGACCCATGACTTCGCGCCGGCGATCGGCGCGCGCCAGCAGCACGCGTCCGTCGCGCCAGATATCGAAGATCACGAGCGAACCGGGTACGCGCGTGACCAAGCGATGCTTGCCCGACATGTCGACGGCAGTGATGTAGTGAAAAAGTCCCAACTCGCTGGCGGTGAACCAAACCTCTTTTCCGTCCGGCGACCATGCGAGACCCTGCGTGCCATACCACTCGCGGGTTAACTCGGTCTTGTGACCGGAAGTATCAACGATGGCGACGGAGCCTCCGTCGTCTCCTTGATTCGGATGGTCCATGAAGGCGACGACATCGCCCTTAGGAGAAATTCGCGGATAGCTGATCCAGCCGCCGCTGGTCTCGTAGAGAACTTTGCCGATGGGATATTCGAGCCGGTCGCGGCCACCCACGTTGCGCACCACGGCTAAGCTGTTTCCGTCGGGAGACCAATCCGCCCATTCGACATCCTCGAGAATCGGACGGGGTGCCCCACCCGCCAAGGGTGCTCTGGCCAGGGTACCGACGTTGATCCAGGTTCCAACGGGATGGCTGCCTAAGGAAAGGGCCATCTCACCTCTTGACGAAATGGCAAGCAACTCGGCGCGGCCGAGGCCTAAAGAACGCGACTCGACCATGCCCTGGCGCGCGGAAAATGTTTCGACTGGATTGCCTTGCCAGGCGGCGCTGTACAGGATCGTTTGGCCGTCGGGTGCAAACCGCGCGGAGCGAATTTCACCGCGGCGGAAAGTGATCTCGTGATAGAGCGGAGCGCTGGCGGCCGACGATCCCCAAATACGCTTGCCTGCTATTAATCCGATTGCCAACGCGGCTAGAAAACCGAGGCAGACCAGCACGGGAAGCAGACGGCTGCGGGCTCGGGGTGGGCCCACGCTTTCACGGGTCGCTTTCTCCGTGGTCACGGTCGAGACCACGCCGCTGGTCGCGGAGCGTGAGGAATCGACATCTCGCTTCAGGCGTTTGAGATCGGCGCGAAGCTCGGCCGCGCTCTGGCAGCGCAGTTCGCGATCTTTTTCCAGCGCCTTGTTCAAAATGATTTCCAGTTGCGGAGGCAATCCCGGGTTCAACTGGATTGGCGGGATAGGCACCTTGTTCAGGATGGCTTCGAAGACGACTGCCGACGTCGTTCCGGAAAATGCCTGGCGGCCCGTCGCCATTTCGTAGAGCACTACGCCGAACGAGAATAGATCGGTGCGATGATCGAGAGCCTCTCCGCGGGCCTGCTCGGGCGACATGTAGGAAATTGTTCCCATCGCGGTGCCCGGCGTAGTGAGTTGGTCCACGCTGATGGCAGTGCGGGTCTCACCACCCGACAGCTCTCCGACGCGATTCTGGAGTGTGAGTTTCGCCAGACCGAAGTCGAGAATTTTCGTTTGCCCGCGCGGGCTCACAAAGATGTTTGCCGGCTTGATGTCACGGTGGACGATTCCGCCGGAGTGGGCGGCGTCGAGGGCGTCGGCAATTTGAATACTCAATTCCAACAACTGTTCGAGCTTGAGCGGACGACCTTCAATCTTATGCTTGAGGGTTGCGCCCTCCAGATACTCCATGGCGATGAAGGCTTTGCCGTCCTGCTCGCCAATGTCGTAGATGGTGCAAATGTTGGGATGGTTCAGGGCGGAAGCGGCCTGCGCCTCGCGCTGAAAACGGCTTAGGGTCTGAGGATCTTTGGCAACGTCTTCGGGAAGGAACTTCAGAGCGACGAAGCGATGCAGCCGCGTGTCTTCGGCTTTGTAGACAACACCCATTCCGCCACCACCCAAGCGTTCAACGATGCGGTAGTGAGAAAAGGTCTGGCCTATCATGGTCCGAGTGGCGACGGACTGCTGCTCTGTCGAGCCATCTTAGGTGGATTGGCTGTTGCAGTCAACAGGGTTTGTACGATTGCGTGGGTCAATCGCCGCTTTCCTCTTCGAATGCGCGATAGCGATTCAGGATGTCGCGCTCGCTGACTACGCCCTCCAACTTGTGAAGGTCCGCCCGGCTGACGACAGGCACGAGCGGCCACTGATTGGCGTAGCGCAGAGCCATGTCGAGGGGATGGTCGGGATGAAGCACTGGGAGGTGTCGCATGGGAAGAACCGACCGGAGGGTGACTGCTCCTTTGCCCTCGTTGACCTTAGTCCGAATTTCTTGCTTGGTGATGTGGCTCCATCCCGAGGGTTGCAAGCGCACAAGGAAAATATCAGACGGAGATTCTTCGATCTGGCGCAAAACGTCTTCGAGCGGCTGCTCGGCATCGAGCACGGGTCCGCTCGGCGGTTGCATCGCGTCCTCGACGCGAAGAATGTTTTCTTCGCGTTGTTCTTCCATGGACGGAAGATCGAGGCCGTCCTGGCGAGTGAGCACATCGAAAATCGCGGTGGGCTGCAGGCCCCGTGAAATCACGTAAGCAATTGTGTTGGCCACGATTACGGGAACGATGATGGAGTAGTTTCCGCTGACTTCGAGCACCATGAAAACCGATGTCATGGGTGCACGCAGGAATCCGGCGAAGAGAACTCCCATGCCTACCAGAGCGTAGGTACCGGGTGAACCGCTGAGGTGTGGGAGAAATACATGCTCGGCTCCGCCGACGGCTGCTCCCAGCAAAGCGCCGATAAATAAGGTTGGAGCGAACATGCCGCCGGGAGTTCCGCTGACGAACGACAGCATAGTTGCAACGATTTTCAAACCAGCGAGGATGGCTAGCATTTGCCATGTAAATTGCCCGTGCATGGCTTCATCGATGTATTCATAGCCCGCTCCCATCACTTGCGGTGCGCCCAGGACCGCGATGATCCCGATGAGCAAACCTGCTATGGCGGGCTGAAAATACTGCGTCCAGCGCGGCAGCGCCTTGAAGCGCGGGCGTAGCCTAGTTATGCCAGTGGAAAATGCTACTGAAGCGAAGCCGCCCACGACGCCGAGGATTGCGTATGCGATCAGCTCTGAAGGGCGTTCCAGTTGCACGGCGGGAATCCGGAAGAGAGACTCGGAGCCCAGAAACCAGCGCATGACAACTACGCTGGAAATCGCGGAAAGCACGACCGAACCAAGAATGCCGGCGGTCCAACGCCCGATGACTTCTTCGATCACAAAAAGGACTGCGGAGATGGGCGCGTTAAACGCAGCCGCCAACCCAGCCGCAGCGCCGACGGGAGCCATCAGCCTCATGCGATCCCGAGATAGACGCATGCGCCTTCCAAGCGCGGAAGCCAAGCTGGCGCCGATTTGCAGGGAGGGATCTTCGGGGCCGAGGGAGTGTCCCGATCCTATGGCGAGCGCGGCCGTGATGAACTTGCCGATCGCGGTGCGAAGCGGAATGTAGCCGTTGTAGATGTAGAGCGCAGCCTTCGTCTGGTTTACTCCGCTGCCGCGGGCGAGTGGAAAAACGTGAATGACAAGGACAGCGATGACCAGGCCGGTGAGACTCGGCGCCAGCAGCAGGCGCGCCGTTGAGAGCGTAGCGCCCGATCCCAAGAGATAGATACGACACCAGTCGATGGCGAAACGGAAGCAGACGACGGCGAGTCCGGAAAAGATACCGATAAATACCGACAGGACAAGAAATAAACGCTCTTCTCGAAAGACCGATCGCAACAGAGCTCCGCGAGGGTGCATGGGCACGGCCGTCATCAGGTTGGCTGGCCCGTTCTCCACTGCCGTCCCGGTTTGCGAGTTGGGCGAGAGGTCCACGCTAATTCCCTTCGTGCAACTTAGCAATCAAAAGCAACGCCAAGTCGGTTCCGGTCGGAGCTCCACACGCGGTCTTGGTTTGGCGCTCGATTTCAAATACCAGGTCCATTGCTTTCTCCGTCAAATCAGGATCGCGCCGCAGGTCACGCTCATTGATTTTCGGTTTCATTTTCGCCCAGCTATCGATGAGACTCTGCTCCAGGCTCTCATACGATCTTGTGCCGCTCGAGTTGACCGTAGCAGCGCAGGAGTTGAGCCGGTCTCCCGCAGCCGCAAATGCTTCGATGACAATTCGGTTGCGCTGGTCTGCCGAAATCTGCCGCTGATAGGGATCCATCTGCAATACCAGATCAGTGGTTTTGAGAAGGTCGGCGCTTTGCTCGTCTCCAGGATTGACAGCCACAGCGACCTGCAGGTAGCGCTGCGCAAGCGAGTAGCGTCCAAGATCGAAAGCGGCCAGTCCAGCTCCGGCCAATGCTGGCGAGTTGTGATGGTCCGACTTCAGGGTTAGGCGGTACTCGGCGAGGGCATGCTCGTAGTCCTGGGCCTGAACAAAAAGGTCTCCGACGTGCTGGTGAAGAGCAGGGTCGTCACCTAAGTTCGCGGCTAGCGCGATCAGCTCAGATTGCGCTTGCGGTTTGGCTTTGATGCCTAACAAGTACTCGATGAGCTCCATTCGAGTGCTCCGTCGTTGCACTTCCTGGTCACCGGGCCACGTCGCATAAATGGCATTGTGGTAATAACGAAGCGCCGGTTCGGTTTGTCCTTTTTGTGCCGCAATGCGCGCCAGCTCCAGGTTGACCAGCCCGTTTTCTGGCTCGCGCTCCCAGAGGTTAATCAAATAGGCATACGCTTCGTCGGTTTTCTTGAGACCGATTAACGACTGGGCCAGGTTGAGTTGGTAATCGTAATTGTCGCGCGAGTAACGCAGCGCGGCGCGAAAGTCGCCGACGGCAAGATCAAAGTGTCCATCCTTGAGATCCCCCGTGCCGCGGGTAAACCATCGATTGGCCAAGGCCTCCTGTTGCGCGTGAAACATGCGCGACAAGCCGCCGACCGCCAGGAAGCCCACGATTGCCAGCGCAGAGAGCAGCGCAAGGATGACGGGCTCACGCGTGGGGTAGAGCCCGAGGCCCTGCACTTTTTCTCTCACAGTCATGGTTTTCCCATGCGATGTATGCGTGACATAACTTTATCGATCATACCGGGAACCGGAATCAGACGTCTCTGCCGCTAGTGGGTTGCGGAGTGGAAGGCGGCTTGGGAGCAGGCCGCCCTCCCTGGAACAGACTCAGCGTGCGAATACGAAGTGGTCAACGCGGTTCTGCTGCCAGCACTGTTCATTGTCCTGGTTGCAGAAAGGTTTCTCCTTGCCGAGACTGACGGTTGTAATGCGCTCTTCTGCGATTCCCTGCTGCACCAGCGCCTGCTTAGCTGACTCCGCACGGCTGGTTCCGAGCGCGAGGTTGTACTCTTCAGATCCGCGATCATCGCAATGGCCTTCGATAACCACCCTGACGTTCGGATGCTGGGAAAGGAACGCGCTGTTGTTTTGAGTTGTCGGCGCCTCATCCGAGCGGACGTCGGCCTTGTTGTAGTCGAAGAAAATGTCCTTGATGTTTCTGCTGAACAGGTCTTCATCCGAAGGAGAAGGCGCTGCGTTGGACATTGTGGCATTGACGGTGACCCGGGCGGAGGCGTCTGTAGTTCCTCCCGACCCGTTCGCGACCAGTGTGTAGGTCGTCGACGAGCCCGGCACGACTGTACGCGAGCCCGAAGGCGGTAGCGTGCCCAGGCCTGCGACGGTAATTTCATTGGCATTGTTGGTTTGCCACGTAAGTACGGTCGACTGGCCTTGCTGAATCACGCTGGGGTTGGCTGCTAGAGTGGCTGTTGGTGCGGTGGGTGCGGGCGGATTTGGCGGCGTCACTTTGGCTGCCTTCTTGCTGCAGGCTGCGGACAACAACAATGCGCCGGCCAAGCCTGAAAGTAAAAGCAATGTCTTGAATCTTTTCTGCATGATCTTTGTCCTCCTCAGTCAGAGATGTCCTTGTTTGCTGTGAACCTCGGCGCAGCGACAGAACTGTTCCTTAGGAAGAAACACGTTCCACAACCACGACTGAGATCGATGGGCTTTAGCGCGACAAGCTGAGTAGAATCAGCAACGGAGGATGGAGCTGTATTCGGGCAAACCGATTGGCTGGAACTTTGGATGGGAGAATGACATCCAAAACAGAACGACTAGGGACGACGTCGCTGCGTTCGGGAGCGAAGTCAAGGCCGATTGCACAATGGCAATCCTCAAGCGAACTGCGGCTCGCGCCGCCTGAAGCGCTGAAGCCGGTCCGTGTACCACCGAATATGGACCTTGTACGCCGGGAAATAGAAAGATCGCGAGGACAGAGAGAACTGCCAGTACGGCGATTTCGCATCCAATTCGGCGGCCAGATATCATGGAAGTGTTGCACTCGATTATATCGTACGAGCGGGAAACAAGGCTGGGTACGAAAGATGGGCCACCGTTGGGAAAAGGTACAACCTGCTGCATTCAATTCCGGGGAGGAACACGGCTTATGAAGATTGCAAACGACGTCACGGAGCTGATCGGCAACACGCCGTTGGTGCGGCTCAATAAAGTAACCGAGGGATGCGTGGGCCAAGTTGTGGCGAAAATGGAGAGCGCGAATCCTTGCGCCAGCGTAAAGGATCGCATTGGCGTCAGCATGATCAGTGAGGCCGAGCGGGCGGGAAAAATCCATCCTGGCAAAACGGTGCTGATCGAGCCCACTAGCGGAAACACCGGGATCGGCTTAGCTTTCGTGGCGGCGGCACGAGGGTACAGGTTGATCCTGACCATGCCCGACACCATGAGCCTGGAGCGGCGCGTGCTCCTGCTGGCTTTCGGCGCAGAAATCGTTCTTACTCCCGGTCCCAACGGAATGAAGGGTGCTATCGCCAAGGCTGAGGAGATCCTCGCCAAAACGCCAAACGGTTATATGCTGCAGCAGTTCGACAATCCTGCCAACCCCAAGATTCACTTTGAAACTACCGGACCGGAGATTTGGAGGGACACGGACGGGGCCGTCGATATTTTGATCTCCGGTGTAGGCACGGGTGGAACGATCACTGGCGTCTGCCAATATATCAAGCCGAAGAAACCTTCGTTTAAGGCGATTGCCGTTGAGCCGGCGGACAGCCCGGTGCTTTCGGGCGGGAAACCTTCGCCGCACAAGATTCAGGGTATCGGCGCCGGGTTTGTGCCCAGCATTCTGCGCCGGGACTATATCGATGAGGTCATCACCGTAACCAACGATGAAGCGATCAACATGGCGCGCCGCCTCGCTAGAGAAGAAGGTCTGCTGGTGGGGATTTCGTCGGGAGCTGCTGTCGTCGCCGCGATAAAGGTTGCAAGCCGAAAGGAAAATGCGGGCAAACTGATCGTGGCCGTTCTGCCGGATTTCGGAGAACGTTACTTGACGAGTATTCTGTTTCAAGCATTGCGCGACGAGGCGCTCCAGATCCCAACCACCTCGATTGCGGCTTGATTCATGTCTCATCTTGCAGGCTTAATTCGCGAAGACGTGGTCACGGTGCTGGAGCGCGACCCAGCCGCCAAGTCGCGTCTGGAAGTTTTCTTGTGCTACTCGGGACTGCACGCGGTGTGGTTCTACCGAATCAATCACTGGCTCTGGAACCATCATTTCTATTTGCTCGCGCGATGGCTCTCACAAGTGGCGCGATTCCTCACTGGAATCGAAATCCATCCCGGGGCCGAGATTGGCAGGCGGCTGTTCATTGATCATGGTCTGGGGGTGGTCATCGGCGAAACTGCGGTCGTGGGCAACGATGTCACGTTATATCAGGGCGTCACGCTGGGTGGCACGGGTAAGGAGCACGGCAAGCGGCATCCCACTATCGAAGACGACGTGGTGATCGGCGGCGGAGCGAAAGTTCTCGGCAACATTACGATTGGGCGGAACTGTAGGATCGGTGCGGGTTCGGTCGTCTTGCGAAGCGTGCCCGAGAATTCGACAGTCGTCGGCGTTCCGGGCCATATTATCTTCCGCGATGGCGAACGGGTTGTGATTACCGATCCCAAACAAATTAACGATCCGCTCTCTGAAGCGCTGGCAGCGGTTGCGACTGAGGTGAACAAGTTGCGCGAGCGAGTACAAACACTCGAAGGCGCGGAGGTCGCGCATGAACCGCTCTCGGCGTCCATGCAGAGAATTATGCAAGACATCGATTACCAGATCTAGATTTAGGTGGCCCGGGGGCGGCGCGTTGGTAATCCTCGTCATGGGAGTGGAGGGTTCGGGTAAGACCACGGTTGGGAAATTGCTCGCTCAAGAACTCGGATGGAGATTTGTCGATGCTGATGATTTCCACTCCGCTCCGAATAAAGAGAAGATGAGCCGAGGCATACCCCTGGATGATGCTGATCGCAGCCCGTGGTTAGGAGCGATTCGCGACTTCATGGAGAGCCGGGTAGAAAAAGGACAAAACCTTGTGCTTGCTTGTTCGGCATTGAAGCAGAGCTATCGCGAGCAATTGCACAAGGGTTTGGAAATGAAGATCGTATATCTAAAAGGCAGTTTTGAACTGTTTTACTCTCGGCTGCAAAAGCGGCAGTCACACTTCGCGCGAGAATCTTTGCTGGCCAGCCAATTTGAAAGTCTGGAAGAACCGGCCGATGCGATCTCAATCGACGCTGCTTTCCCAGAAACCGGGATCGTGAGGCAGATTAAGTCAGCGCTGGGTCTGCCTTAGAAGCGGCACTCTCGGATCGAATGCACTATTTAAACCGATATCCGGGCTTGAGTTCACAGCGATAGGCCTTGGCTTGATCTTTATCCATTCTTGCGTGGCAATCGGCCCAGTTTAAATAGAGATCTGGCCCCAAGGGAAACACGATTAACTCCCCGTTTATCTCGGCCTCAATGCTCGGGCCCTCCGCCAAGAGTGGCAAACTAAAATTTAGAGCCCGGCCGAAAATCACTGGATATGACTCGCGCACAAGATCGCTGACCATGGGGTGGACCACCTCAGCCTCTACCAGGTAAGTCGTCGTGTCAGACCAGTTACGCACCGAAACGTCGACCTTCCTGCCTCCGCGCGAAAGATCTTCGAACTCCACTCGCGAAAAGGGACACGGGCCCGCGATGCAAGAAACGCGGGCATTGCGAAACTCATTTCCGTCCCCGGCGTCGAGAGAACTAGAACTCAGCGCCGCTTTCCATTTCCCATCAGGCGAACAGGGATGACGGCCTTTGCACGGCACATCGCCGACGTTCTCTACCTGAAACGTTTTGACCGCACTGCCGACATCCGCTTCGGTTGTGGTCTTTACGGAATACCGTACTCGTACATTGGAAACCGTAACGTCGGAATGATCGGATTGCACGTGGGTTTCGTGGATGATTGGCACCATGCGCGTGATGTAAATCTGATCGCTAACAAATTCATTCAGGTCGAGTGGCTGATAACCGGGGTGCCGGAAGTGCAGGGTGAGTGGCTGACGGCGCCGGAGCCCGCGGCGCAGAGTAAGACTGAAGAAGCCGGCAGAATCGGATTCCGCACGGCTCACTGTCGAACCGTCCGTGCCGGTAATTTCAACGTCCGCAAGAGGCAATTGCTTTTGTGGATCGGGGTCCTGGCTCAGGACCGCGCCCTTTATTGTGATCGGTTGGGCTTTGTGAATGGCAACGAGCACTGCGGCGAGAGCGCCTGCGAGAGCTGCAATCGCAAGAGCCCAAATCACGATCTTTCGTCCGCTAGTCATGCCGTCAGCGTAGATCAATATTCTATGACACTATTTTGATTCCATTGGATGCTTAGATTGCGCGGGTATCCACTCGGTGAAGCACGAAGGTTTCTTGATTTTTGTGGTTCCTCTCTCTGCGCGCCGGCCGAAAATCGTCTAAACTTCCCTAAGTGAGTGGGACGAACGGGAATAATTCAAGAAATCAAGGCCTGTCGCGGCGGAGTCTGCTGAAGCAGATGTCTGGCCTGGGTCTTAGCCTGCCCTTCGCATGGGGCCTTCAGCCCCTTTTAGCTGCTACCGATGAACAACACCTTAAACCGGCGCCCCCTCCAGCGCAAACGTCCTTGTCACAAGAGGATGACGCACTGCTGGAGGAGATCGAGAAGGCGAATTTCCTCTATTTCTGGGAGCAAGGCAACCCGCAAACCGGGATGGTTAAGGACCGATCCAATGTGCACACGAATGACACCGGAATCGTGGCGAGTATTGCGGCAACCGGGTTCGGACTGACTGCCCTCTGCATCGGGCAAAAGCGCGGCTACGTATCTTTGTCTGCGGCTCGCGAGCGCGCGGTGGCGAGTTTGCGTTTTCTCTGGAAAAAATTGCCCACTCATCGCGGATTCTTCTATCACTTCGCCAACATAAACACCGGCGAGAGGGTGTGGGATTCAGAAGTCTCTTCCGTCGACACGGCCATTCTGCTCTGCGGAATTCTTACCTGCCGACAGCACTTCCAGCATTCGGAGATCAGCTTGTTGGCGTACGAGATTTTTAATCGCGTGGATTGGACGTGGCTGTCGGAGGACACATCGTTATTGCCGCACGGATGGACTCCCGAAATCGGTTTTTTGCCGTACCGCTGGGACAACTATAGCGAACTGATGATGATGTACCTCCTCGGCTTGGGATCTGCGACGTATCCGCTGCGGGTCGAAACCTGGAATGCGTGGAAGCGAATCACGTTCGAATATGACGGCCTCCGTTACATTGGTTCGTTCGCGCCATTGTTCGTGCATCAATATTCGCAGGCCTGGTTTGATTTCCGTGGGAAGCGCGATAAATATGCGGATTACTTTCATAACTCGGCGATCGCCACCGACGTGCATCGCCGTTTCTGTTTGGAGCTGGCAAAGCAGTTTCCGGATTACAGCGACGACCTCTGGGGGATTACGGCGTCGGATTCGCAAAAAGGCTACGTAATTTGGGGTGGGCCACCTTCGATGGGACCGATCGATGGAACTGTCGTCCCCAGCGCGCCGGCCGGTTCACTTCCATTTTTACCGCAGCCGGTGATGCGTGTCTTGCAAAACATCAAGGCTCATTATGGAGTGGCCTGGAGCCGCTATGGATTCGTGAACGCATTCAATCCCCTGAAAAACTGGTACGACACTGATGTGATCGGAATTGACACCGGAATTACGATGGTGATGGCTGAAAATGCCCGCACGGGATTTGTCTGGGAGACGTTTATGAAGAATCCGGAGGCAAAGCGGGGCATGGAACGTGCAGGGTTCCAGACTTATACTTCTTCCGAGCCGACGGAGTGACGGCGCATGCCTGATGAACCGCAACTCCTTGCTACTTCAGTTCGATAACCGCCAAGCCGTGCGCGGGCAGTGTCAGAGTTAGTTGGTTATCTTTCAGCTTGCTCTCTTCTGGATGGGGAAGGTTAGTAGCGCGGCGTAACTCTTCTATCTGGGCTTGCGTGGGATAACGCGGCGAACCCATTTTTTCGTAGGCTGCGTGGAAGTCCCCATGGTCGCCATCGACGCGCGAGATCGACGCGCGACGCGCTTTCGCATTCTTCAATTGCAAAGTGACTGTTTTCGGTGAACCGAGCTCTCCGGGTGAAGCGTAGTTCCAGACTGCAAGAACCAGCGTGCCATCGTCCCTGCGGGTGAGCAGAGCAGATTCGGAATCGAGGGCGATGCGCTGATCCCCAAGCTGGTGCAAAAGTTTGAACGCATTGTACGCGGGTTTGGGAATGCCGCCGGAGGCGATGAGTCCGTAGCCGCCGTAGAAAGGCGTTTTCACGACGCCTTGCTCCTCGAAGACGTCAGAGAAAGTCCAGTACGACATAATATTCACTAGCCCGTCACATTGGCGGATGGTATCTGCCATCCACGGACCCATGAAAGTCGAGTCTGTTACTGCGGGTTCATTCATGTAGCTGGCATTGAACTCGCTCCAAATCAAGGGCAGGTGGGGCATGCTTGAAGCTGCGATTTGCTTGTGCACTTTATCGACGGCGCGGCATACCATTTTGTCGCGGGGAATGTTTTCGTCGGTGCCGAAGACGTCCTGCGCGCGATCGTTGCCATAGACGTGCGTCGAGACGAAATCGACGGGAACATTGTTGTCGGCGCAGTGTTTGATGAAAGCGTCTGCCCACGCGGCTTGAGCTGTCGCAGGGCCACCCACTCGAAGGCGTGGATTCACGCCTTTAATTGCGCGTGCCGCATGGTCGTAGAGCTCCCAGTAGGTCGCTTGCCTAGGATCTCCGGCCCAGAAATCCAGATTGGGTTCGTTCCAAACTTCAAAATACCATTGCGCGACTTCGTCGATGCCGTAGCGATCGACCAGGTGTTTGGCGAACGCGGTGATGAGGTCTTCCCACTTGCTCCAATCCTTTGGCGGAGACACGTTGGGCTTGTACCAGAACGTATGCAGGGTATTGTGCGCCGCTAGTTTTTGCGGCATGAAGCTTAGTTCAACAAACGGCCGGACGTGTTCGGCCAACAGACCGTCATAGATCTGGTCGACGTAGGAGAAGTTGTACGAGGGCTGACCCTGGCGGTCTTCGTCGTACAAACCGATTTCGTCGTGGAAAATGGAGTGGAAGCGAACGTAATCAAAATCGGTCGCCTGTTTGACCTCGCGCAAGTCGCTCCTATAGCTGTCTCGCAGGCTAAGCACGGCGCGTCCCGAGCCGAACATCTTCTCCCAAAAGTGCGGGAAGGGATGCGAGGGCGCATTCGCGTCTACAACGATTACGTCTGGATTCGGACTGACCTGAGCACTCAACTTGCACGCACCTGACGCGAGCGTCGCGACGATATAGGCGAACATCCAGAATCGATAGAATCTCCGCATCAAGCACCTTAGCAGATGGAAGTCAGGCTATGAATTGTAATTGAGATGGAGACTCCTCGCGGGGCTGGAGTTCACGCGGCGCTGGCTCCGTAGTCTGCGCGTGTTGCGCGGACGTGGGCGACCGGCTTCTCGTGCAGCAGCAATTCCGTGGCTTGCACCCGCGGATCACTGTGGAACCAGCGCTGTACAACGCCATCGAGAAGATAGTTGGCAATCGAGAGCAAGCTCATGCCCTGGTGATGGGCCATCCAGCAACGCACCAGCTCGTAGCGATGATGTTTGGAATGATGGCGAGAGGCGCTGAAGTCCGCAGATTCGTAAAATCCATAAGCACCCAACCATCCGTCGCGATTCATTCTGTGCAGGTTTTTCAGAGCGTCCGCAGCGCAAACGTGCAACGCCAGGAAGGTTGAGTAAGGAGAGATGACCAGCGCATTCAGTTCATGGTTGCTTAGCGCCAGACTAGGAATGCCAAACGCGTAATACTGGTAATTGCCCGCCTCATCCATTCGGAAGTAAGCCGACTCCGAAATACCCCATGGAATATGCCTGCTGGCGGCGTATGCCTGTTGCGAACGCACTGCCCCGCTCGCGGAGCGCTCCAGAAGCGTGTTAGGGTAGGTGCGCATCCAGACGAGGGGCATTAAGTATTCGAACATGGTCCCGGTCCATGAGAGCAGAACCGGGCGCCCTTGGTCCACAGTGTGGGCGCGGCCAAGCATGAACCAGCTTTCCTGGCGGATGTCGTCCTTGGCAATCGCGGTGAACACGGCTGTGCGCGACTCTGTGGCAAGCAAGTCGTAACAGGCTTGATGGACCTGCTGAGTCTTCACATCGAATCCGACTGACAATAACTTGCGCCGGTTCAGAAGAAACCGGAAATCCATTTCATTCGCAAACTTGCCGGCGTTCGTCGCTATCGTCTGGAGATCCTGGATGAGACGAACTGCATTTGCGCGTGCCTCGGGAAGCAAAGTCTCGAGACGCTGATACAAGGCAAGTTGCTCTCCGACGCCTCCAGCCGAACGCAAAACGAATCGAAGGCGAACCGCGAGATTGTCGATAAAGTTCGGCACTCGATCGAGAGCGGGAAGGTCGGGCGCGGAACTCGAGTTGATGGCGAGCTTCTCCCACAGCGGAGCAAACTCCGGTAGCAACCACGGAGCATAGGAACTCGTTATCTCCTTGACGCTCGCAAGCCGCGTGCGCGCTTGTTCCGAGAACCATTGTGCGTCCTTCGAATGCTTCGACCGGCTGGATTCCTGATGGATCTGCCCCAGAACTGTATCGGGGATATTCAACAAATATTGCAGCCACCTCTCCTTCTTAATGTCTTTCTTAAACGCCGACAGGGATTTGCGCGGGAACACATGCAGATCCACAAGAATGCGAAGGTGATCGCGAAACCCTTCGGCTATACAACTCTGCAGCACGGGACGGCTCAGAAGATCCAAACATCCCTGCTGAAGGGTCCAGAGCGAAGCCACCAGATTCCCGCTGTCGACAGCAGAGACCAGTTCGGGCTGCAATGGTACAAGCGTTCGAGTGTCATACCAGTTGAGCAGGTGGCCACGATATCGTTGCAGTTTCGAAATCGTCTCTAGAGTGCGCTTAGTCTGCAACGCAAACTCGGGAATGGTGAGATATCCGAATTCGCAGGCAACCTGCCTCGCGTTAAGAAGAAGACCCAGGTTTGTGGGCGAGATGCGGGCTGCGATGGCAGGGGGTTCCTCCTGCACATTGTCCGGCAGCAGCCAGTTGTGTTCTTCGGTGCTGAACTCGTCGAAGTACCGCCATGTACGAAGCGCGGCGCGACGAAGCAATAGTTCATCTTTCTCGGGTACTTCGGCGCGCAGGGGGCGGGGCGGGCGGTTCAGCCAACGCGAAAGCAGTTTGCCACCAGCCCAGAGCAACAAAATCGGCAACGCGACCGGAAGAGCGCGGGGGCGAACGAACCACACCAAAAGACCTAACCCAAATGCAAGGGCGGGTGTCCAATCCAAATAAATATCAAGGGTAGTGCGGTCGGAATTGCCGGTCTCCGCCTCCGCCGCAGTTTCCCATTGTAAGAGCCGTTGCCGCGTCACCATGCGTCGGACCAGCGTTCGCACGACTGCATCCAGCGACAGCAACATTTGGTGCGCGAGAAATGTCAGGCTGAGGAAGACATTAATGTTCGCGGCAAAAAGCGCGTCGACTGCATCACGAGCAATTTCTGATTTGTCTTTGACGGCGGCTCGAACCAGCTCAAACACAAACTGGCACCACGTAGGCACAAACAAAATGGCAAGGGTTGCGAGCGTCCAATATGCGGGCGATCCGGGCAGTGCGACCCAGCCGAGTACGAACAATAATAAGGTCGCAGGTTCAACCAAGCTGCGCCGGAGGTTATCTAATATCTTCCACTGGGCGGTAATCGAGATTGGATTGGGGACGCGGTGTCCCGCCTCGTCGGGCACTCGCGGGAGTAACCATCCAGCGATCTGCCAGTCTCCTCGCAACCAGCGATGCTTCCGTCGATTGTAGGCGCTGTAGTGAGAAGGATAACTCTCAATTACCTCGATGTCGCTGGCCAGACCTGCGCGCGCGTATGCGCCTTCGATGAGATCGTGACTTAGCAGGGCATTGCGCGGGAAGCGACGATCGAGGACCTGGCGTACGGTGTCAACTTCGTAGATTCCCTTGCCCGCGAAGATGCCTTCGCCGTAAAGATCCTGATACACATCGGAAATGGCTCGGGTGTAGATGTCGAATCCGGTTTCTCCCGAATAGATGTTGGCGAGCCGCGAGCGAGCCGTACTTTGAACGCTTACGCCCACTCGTGGCTGCAGGATTCCATAGCCCGCGACGACGATGTTCTTTCCTGGATCGATGATTGCCTGATTCAAAGGGTGATCCAGAGCCCCTATCATGCGTTGTGCCGAACCTCGCGGCAGCTCAGTGTCGGAGTCGAGCGTAATTACAAAACGAACTCGCGACAGGATGGAGAGATCTCCGATCTTAATCGGGAAGCTGTCATATTGGTTGCGCAGGAGCCGGTTCAGATCCATCAGCTTGCCGCGCTTGCGCTCCCATCCCATCCAGGACTCTTCTCTCGGGTTATAGACGCGGTGCCGATGGAAGAGAAGAAACGAGCCCATCCCTCTACTCGCGTACTTCTCATTCAGTCCACTTATTAGTTCCGCACACAGATCCACCAACGGGTCGTCTTCCCGGGGCTCAGAGCGTGAATCAGGCAGGTCCGTCAAAAGCGCAAAATGGATATTTGGATCGTGATTGCCGAGAAAACGTACTTCAAGATCATCGACCAGTCTGCGAACCTGACTGTCGTTCAGTAGCAGACTGGGAACGGCAACGAATGTCACGCAATCGTCGGGAACTCCCTCGGACAAATCGAGCTTGGGAAGAATCTGCGCCTCCAACAATGCCGTTGTCAGATAATTTGTAAGTTGAACGGCAGCTTGGGAGCAGGGCAGAAATAACGCTAACATCGAGAACAGAATGAGTCCGGGGGAACCTTGAGATTCGATCAAGAGCAACACAATCCCCGACATAATGGCTAACGTGACCAACGTTATTGTCGTGAGGTAAAACTCGTCGGGATATCGGCGAAGGGCCGACGAGATTCGATGGTAGAGTGTTGGTCTGAAGCCAACTCTCCGGTGCAGCAAGGTGATTCCTTCGCCAAGTAGATAGTAGCCAACGTGCGAGCAGCGCAATGAGACCCGCGGATCTGCCTGCACTTGCTGTTGCGCTTGCCGAGCCAGCGACAGCACCTCCTGGGCAACTTGCATTTCGGTAATGTCAGCACGCTCGGCGATCTCCACGAGCTTGTTTCGATACAGATCCCGGCTGTCAAGATCCATCCGGGAATAAGCGCCCGCTGGATCTTCGCGGAGAATGTGATCGGGAAGAATCAGTGGTTCGAGGATGTCTTTCCACGATGCCTGAGCAACGTCGCGCAGACTGCGCACACACACACCAACGTCATACGCCCCTGTGGGGTTTGCGCTCACTTGAGCGCCGCGGACTGCAATCTGCTCCAACAAAACCAGCTTGAGCACCGGAACGAGCGCCCACAGTTCCTTGGTATTGAGAACCGTTTGTCGTTGAAAAGCCTCGATGAAAGAATTGAAAGTCTTTTCACTAAACTGATATGCCGTTGCCACTAGAAAGCCCTCGGCCAGAGCGGCCACTCTGGGAACAACCTCGCCACTAGGAGTTCGGACGTGAGGAGTCTTGCGCTTGAGCTTAAGGGTTTCGCTCGCACCTTCAAATTCTGAGATGAGCAGATAAACGTTGTCGTGCAGCCAGCGCGAGTCATCCGAAACGGGAGTGCCGGGCAAGGGCACATCGAGTTTTCTGAGTAGGGGCTTAAGAGCCTTGGCCAAGTTACGGCAACGCTCAACAAAGGCACGCGACGAGTTTTCGCTGGGCAGCCAGGACAAACTGCCCGCCAATTCCGTTGCTCGGGAGCGCAAATCCTGCTCGTTCGGCGTCAATTCCATTGACGGATCGAGCCCGCATTCGGTATCCGCGTTAACCGTTTCCAGATGGACGTTTTGCTGCATCTCGTAAGTGTCCTAGCGATAGCTTGCGGCTTGCATTTCAAACATTTCAGCGTACCGGCCGCCCATACCTGCCAGTTGGGCGTGACTTCCCTCTTCGGCGATCCTGCCGTTGTCGAGTACTACGATGCGATCTGCCATTCGCACGGTAGAGAATCTGTGAGAAATAAAGAGCGCCATCTTTCCCGTGGTCAGTTCAGCAAAGCGGTGAAAGACCTCAAACTCGCTGCGGGCGTCGAGGGCGGCCGTCGGCTCATCGAGAATCAGAAGTTGTGCGTCGCGCAGGTAGGCGCGAGCCAGGGCAACCTTCTGCCATTCGCCGCCGGAAAGATCGAGACCGCCATCGAAACGACCGCCTAACATTTGATCGTAACCCCGGGGCAAGCGGGTAATGACGTTCTCGGCCATACTCTTTCTGGCTGCCGCCCGCAAAAGCGCCAGGTTGTGGAGTTCTTCGACCCGGCCTACCGCAATGTTTTCGCGCGCAGTCAATTCGTATCGCATGAAGTCCTGAAAAATGACGCCAATCTCACGATAAAGATCTTCGAGGCTGTACTCGCGCAGGTCCACACCATCCAGCAGAATTTGTCCCTCGGTCGGGTCGTAAAGGCGAGTAATCAGCTTGACTACAGTTGTCTTGCCCTGGCCGTTTTCCCCGATTAAGGCTACCCGCTCTCCCGGCCGGAGATGGAAATTCATGTGGTCTAGAATGATGCGCGGGCTGCCCGGATATCGAAACGACACGTCACGGAATTCGAATCCGCGCAAGATCGGTCTCGGAGCCGTCAGCGCATTCGGCTTGGAGCGAATGGTGGGTTGCATGTCAAAGAATGCCAGCAGATCAGTGAGAAAGAGCGCCTGGTCGGCGATGCCTGAAAGGGTTGAGAAAATCTGCTGGATGTTCGTGCTCGCCTGCAGAATTGCGCCCGAGAGAAAAGTCAGGGTACCGATTGTGAGCGCTCCCGCGATAGTGCGCCAAATCACGAAGACGTACGCGGAGTAATAGCCCATCGTGCCGATCAGTGACAGGAACGAGCCGGCGATCAGCCTGCGACGGGACAGGGCGACATTTTCGGTGTAGATTTCGTCGGAAAGACGCGTAAAGCGGTCGGTAAGAAAGCCATTGAGTCCAAACAGCTTGAGTTCTTTCGCAGCCTCTCGGCTGCCGCCAAGAATGCGCAGGTAATCCAATTGGCGCCGGATCGGGGTTTGCCGGAAGTTCTTGGCGTATCCAAGAAATGCAAAATGACTCTCGCCAAGAAACGCGGGAACGACCCCAGCCACCAGCAACAGCATAAGCCAGGGCGAGAAGAGCATGATCGAAATGGATAGAGAAACCACCGTCGCGACCTGCTGGACAAGACGTCCAATCGACTGGATCATTCCCAAACGATCCGTCGCCTGGACACGCGCTCGGTCCAGCCGGTCATAGAAGACCGGGTCTTCGTAGGACAAAATATCCAGTTCCGCCGCGTGTTTCATGACCCGAATGCTGACGTAACGGGTGTACTTATCGGCCAGCAGGGCGTCGAGATAATCAATGATCCGCGTGAGAATAGTGCTTACAACTGCCAACCCGAATTCCGCAGCCACCAGCCACCAGAAGCGCGGCTGCACGGGTTGGTGGGTGGAGGCTACGCGTACGATGCTGTCGATAATCAACTTCGTAACCCACAGCAGTGCCATGGGCAGCAGCGAAGCAAACAGGCGGAAGATCAATCCTCCCGCGACTACGGCGGGCCCGGATTGCCACACGATTCCAAGAACAGGAGGTACGTTACGGAGAGCTGCCAAACGCTCGCGCCAACCGCTCCAGAAACTCTCCTGCGCCATAGTGGTCCTAAATTGACTGCTTCTTGAAGGGATCGTAAGTAATTGAAGCTCTAATTGCGTGAGCGTCGCTCATCTGACACTGCCCGTTATAGCCATAATACCCGATGTGGCCTGCCATTTCAGATCATTCTACAAATACAAAAGGCGGTCGCGAGGGTAAGAACGTCGGCATCGCCGACCCCCACCCAATTGACCGCCCGCGTGCGTCGAGAGCCACGACACAAGGCACAAAACCCTTAAAAGTTAACCTAGCCCGCCGAGGAGGGCAATCGGGTGAACACTGTATTCGCGCCGCATCAGTTGGGAGCACTCGCGGATCCCTCGATAGCAAAAAATGTGCCTTTGCCCAGAAGGGTTTCGACGGCAATGACCACCTCACTGCCGCTAGCCTTGGTCACCGCTCCGCGAAATCCCGCTTCACGCGCAGCTCGAGCCAACTCGGCCGAAACCTCTTGCACGGTCAGCAGGAGCATCGCCGTCAAGGGGGAGCGGGAGAAGATTTCCCTGGCGGCCTCGATACCGTTCTTCTCAGGCATCGCCAGGTCAATAATGGCGAGATCAGGCGCAAGCTGTTCGGTCTGAACGACTGCGTCGTTGCCGTTTGTCGCTTCCCCACAGACCTCCCAGCCAGGACGTTCCTCCAGTATCCTCCGAAGAAGATGGCGAATAGTCACATCATCATCCGCGATTAAGATTCGAAGCGGCATCCCTTGACCTCCGAGAAATCGTATTGTGTCGGATTTCCATGCGAGCAAATTTGTAAATTGGAGCAAAACTGCAGAGGAAGGAAGATCCCGGGATGACCTGTATCACGGATTTCCTATTGGCCTCCACGTCTTTCCTCCGCTTGCAGGGTTGCCGAACTTACTTTGATTGTTTGTCCATCGCGAACGCCGGTAAGGCTTACGCGCTGTCCGGCGAATTCGGGGATCTGTCGCAATTCGCCGATTAATTCGTACTTTTTATCGCCGTCGACGATTATGTAGTTCGAACCGTGGCGCACGCACAACCGGGAGCATTCCGAGGCGTTCTTCTCCCGGTTCATATGTCTGGCACTACAGCGCGCGTCAGTGATAACCCCTGAAAAGGTCTGCTCGGTCGTAATTGGTCCTACTTGCGGCTCGTCAGCGGCTTGCGCAGATTCTCCAATCACGGCGGTGACACCAGCAAATGCAAGAGCGAAGACCAGGGACGACGCGAGCGTGGTCGCGATAAGAAAGCTGACCAAGGTTAGCCACGAACGATCATGCTTTTTCACAGTTTCTCCCGGAGCCTCATCGGCGCTTCGATCTTTGTTGTACAGGTTCTTACCGGGGTTGCCCGCAGGTGCTTTATTTGCAATCAGGGACTGGCCGTGAAACATTGCCGCATCTTCTAAACTAGGCGCGTATCTGGATGCGTAGGCGAATTATGGTGTCCGCCTACAGCGTTGACTTGATGGCTCGAGAAAGATCCGGATGCTACATTGACCTCTGTGAGAACTGATAGATAAATAAAATTGAAAGGAACCTCCCATGAAAGGAACTTCTATGAACAAGATCTTCAAAACCCTGCTGGGCGTTGGCCTCTTTCTGCTCGATCAGTCGGATAGCGCAACCAAAGGTGTGCGAGACCGTGCCGCCGGATCCCTCGGAGATCTGCGTGACACTGCCCAGGAAACGTACGCAGCGGCTGCTGAACGAATGGCGCGGGCGTCGAAAGCTATTCGCGGCGAGGATAGCGACGTGCTCCGCAACGCTCTTGTTTTTACGGCAGGGATCGGAGTTGGAGTCGGGGTCGGCTTGCTCCTCGCGCCTGCGCCTGGCGATGAAACCAGAACTGTCATAGCAGACAAAGTGCATGAAGTGGGCGATAAAGTTCGTAGACGGTTTTCCACGGAAAGGGCAGCGACCGGCACGCACGGGTAGGCGGCAATCGACCAGGACTTCGTCAAGAGCCCGCTGTGCATTGTCCGTTTTCCCATGCAGCCAGAAAGTACCTGTTTATGAACGGTAAGAGAGATAAATGCGCGCACCCCAACTGCAGTTGCAGTCCTCAGGCCATAGCATGGGTGTTTGGGATTACGGAACTGTGGGAAGGAATGGCGACCTCCACCAGCGTGCCGGGATCGACGTTCACCAGTCTCAATTCCCCGCCAAATTCTTTTGCCCGCTGGCTCATACCTCCAAGACCAATCCCAATGCTGCCCCGCCGCAATTCAATGACTGGATCTTCAATGCCCTTGCCGTCATCCCGTATCTTTACCAGCACATGATTTCCTGCTTGTTCAAGGGTGACCCATGCTTTTTGCGCCCCCGAATGCCGGTAGACGTTGGTAAGAGCCTCCTGAACGATTCTGAAGATGGCGGTTTCCAACTCCGCAGTGAGACGCGGGAACTGGGGCGGCTGAACATCCAAGGAGGTTTTGATACCGCTACGCTTGGAGAGGCCGTCCAAGTACCAATGAAGCGCTGACAGCAATCCGACTTCGTCGAGCAGGGGTGGATGTAAGAGATGGGATAAGCTGCGGACTTGCTGGATTGCCCGATCGATGGTATCGCTGGCTTCCATGGCAGCTTTCTGGTTCGCCTGCAGAGTCTTCGTTCCACGAATACCGTCCATCATCATTTTGGCTGCGGCCAGGTCCTGCCCCAAACCGTCGTGTAGTTCGCGTGCGATGCGACGGCGCTCGTCATCCTGCATAGTGAGCAGACGGACGGAAAGCCGCCGCAGCGCAGCGGTTCTGTCGTCAACCAGCCTCTCCAATTCGATGGCGCTCTCGCGAATCGATTGTTCCAGTACTTTGCTGTCATGGATGTCGGAGCAGGTCCCGTACCACTTGAAAATCTCTCCTTTGAGGTCACGAATGGGCACGGCGCGAGCCCGGAACCAGCGGTAGTGTCCATCTTTTCCCCGCAGGCGGTATTCGGATTCATAGTTTTCTCCCGACTGGACGCAGCCCATCCACTGGGCCATGCTTCGCTCCCTATCATCGTTATGGACAAAGTCCAGCCAACCGAACCCGTTCGCGGAGCCGCTGGCGGCACCGGTATATTCATAAAATCGATCGCTGATGTAATCCCTGGCCCCGTCTGACTGTCGGCTGAAAATAATGTCGGGAGCCGTGCGCACGATCGCGTCGAGTTCCTGATTCTTGCGCGCGAGTTCGAGGTTAAGGAGCTGCAGCGCTTCCGCTCGCCTTGCTAATTCATCGGTGCGTTCCGTGACGCGTTGCTCCAGTTCATGATTGAGCCTTTCCAGTTGATGTGCCTTACGGTGCAGCTCGGCAAAGATGCTGACCTTTGCCCGCAACAGTTCAGGAATGACCGGAACGGAAATGTAGTCTACGGCTCCGCGCTCATATCCTTTCAGCCGATCCACGTCGGTAAGGTATACGGCAGAAATGAAGATGATGGCTGTCTTTTGAAAGCGCGGATGCTGTCGAATCAGGTCCGCCAATTCGAAGCCGTCGAGATCCGGCATACTCACGTCCATCAGAACGACTGCGATATCGTTTCTCAGCAGATGTTCCAGCGCCTCTTTTCCCGAGGCTGCTTTGATCAGATTCTCCCCAAGTTCAGCCAGGATTACTTCATAACTCAGCAACTTGGCCGGCTGATCGTCGACCATGAGAATGTTGACTTTTTCGTTCGCAGTCATTTTTGTTCTTCCATGCCTCCGTGTGGGCTGTTGCCTAGCCGCTCCGGCCTATGGGCCAGAACTACCGGTGAAGCCACATACGAAGCGCAGATAACAGTTGCTCTGTATTAACCGGTTTAGCCAAGTATTCGGACGCTCCGGCTTCGAGACACTTCTCGCGATCGCCTTTCATGGCTTTCGCGGTAAGTGCGATGATAGGCAGGCGCCGGAATGAGGCGTTCCGCCGGATGACTTGCATGGTCTCGTATCCGTCCATCTCGGGCATCATGATGTCCATCAGCACAATCGCCAGGTCAGGAGTAGATTCGAGGGTCGCGATCGCCTCGCGTCCGGTACCCGCCGTTAACACCGTCATTCCACGGCGCTCGAGAACGCTGCTGAGGGCGAAGATGTTTCGCACATCATCATCGACCACCAAAACTTTCTTTCCGACCAGCGCGTCATCGGAACGATGCAGCCGGTCAAGCATTTTTTGTTTCTCGGGCGGCAGATCGGCGACGACACGATGCAGGAACAGCGCGGTTTCATCGAGCAGCCGTTCCGGCGATTCGACACCTTTCACCACCACGCTGCGAGCCAGCGTATGAAGTCGGGCGTCTTCTTCCGATGACAATTCTTTTCCTGTGAATACGACAACCGGCAGATCGCTAAGCGTTTCATTATCGCGCAGTCGCTCCAACACGTCGAAGCCCGACATATCGGGGAGCCGCAAGTCGAGCACGACGCAGTCGAAGGGCCGCTCGTTAAGAGTGTTGAGTGCATCGGCGCCGCTAGCGGCGACCGAAACATCGATGTCGTCATAGCCCAGCAGCTCGCGGATGCTGAGCTGCTCTGCCGGATTGTCTTCCACCACCAACAATCGCTTCCTGCGCGGCGTTGTGTATTCTTTGATGCGACTCAAGGCCGCTCCCAGACCCTGGGGCGTAGTCGGCTTGGTCACGAAAGCGAACGCCCCGCGAGCCAACCCGTGATGCCGGTCTTCGTCGAGCGTCAACATCTGCACCGGGATATGGCGAGTTGCAGGATCCTGTTTCAGATGGTTGAGCACGGTCCAGCCCAGCATGTCAGGCAAGAACACGTCGAGCGATACGGCCGTGGGATGGAACTCGCGAGCCAAGGCCAACGCTTCTGCGCCTTTCATGGCCACAAGCACCTTGAACCCAGTATCGTGAGAAAGGTCGCAGAGTACTCGGGCATAGTGCGGGTCGTCTTCAACGATCAGCAAGATGGCATCGTCGGGCTGCAGATTCTCGCGATCGTCGGCGACGTGCTCGACAGTGGCTTCCGCCGTACGCACCGCAGACAACTGAAGCGGCGGAGCGGCCAAGCGAGTCTTCCGATCCGCTGTCGTGGCGGCAGCCGCGGAAGGACCCACATAAGTTTGAGGCAGATAAAGAGTGAACGTACTTCCCTTCCCAGGCGCGCTGCGCAATTGAATCTCGCCGCCCAGCAGGCTCGCCAACTCTCGACTGATGGCCAACCCCAACCCTGTTCCTCCGTATTTGCGGCTGGTGCCGGCGTCTGCCTGCTGGAAAGCCTCGAAGATGATACGCTGCTTTTCCGCCGGAATGCCGATACCGCTGTCGGTCACTTCGAACGCCACGACCGATGCGGCAGCATTGAGGATCGGGTGGTCGTCGCTCCAGCCACCCGTGGCGAGCGATACAGCCAGATGCACGCCGCCTTGTTCGGTGAACTTAAACGCATTGGACAACAGATTCTTGAGAACCTGTTGCAGACGCTTGGAGTCGGTGACCAGGCTGCGCGTGAGATTTGGATCGGACTGCACTTCGAATCCAAGACGCCGGTTCTCCGCTTCGTGACGGAATGGGCGCGCAACCATATCAAGCAGGCTGGCGAAGAAAACTTCCTCCGCTTCCACCGAAACGGTACCAGACTCGATCTTCGACAGATCAAGAATGTCGCTGATCAAATTCAGCAAATCCGTTCCCGCACCGTGAATAGTTCGAGCGAACTCGACCTGCTTCGGAGTTAAGTTACCATCGGGATTGTCGGTGAGTTGTTGACCGAGCACGAGAATGCTGTTCAAAGGCGTGCGCAACTCGTGAGACATGTTGGCCAGGAATTCAGACTTGTACTTGGAGGTCAACGCGAGTTCTTTAGCCTTCTCTTCCAACGCTCCGCGTGCTTGCTCGATTTCCTGGTTCTTGCGTTCCACTTCGACGTTCTGCTCTGCGAGCTGCTGAGCTTTTTGAGCGAGCTGCTCGTTAGTCTGCTGCAATTCTCTTTGCTGCGTTTGCAGTTCGGTGGCTAGCTGTTGCGATTGCTTCAACAGGCCTTCGGTTTGCATCGTGGCCTCGATACTGTTGAGCACAATGCCGATGCTTGCAGTCAGTTGCTCAAGAAAAGCCAGATGCGACGCAGTAAAAGCGCTCAGAGAGGCAAGTTCAATGACTGCCTTGACGTGATCCTCGAAGAGCACAGGCAGCACAATGACATTCTTGGGAACAGCCTCAAACAAGCCGGAGCGAATGGGGACGGAATTTTCCGGGAGGTTGCTGATCAACATGCGCTTTTTCTCGGCCGCGCACTGTCCGATAAGCCCTTCACCCAGCTTTATGCGCCGCAGATGCCCGTCGTGTCCGTCGGCCGCAAATGCCGAAAGCAATACCATTCCGGCCGATTCTTCAGTCTCCATCTGATAGATCACACCCTGCTGCGCACTCACCAGCGGAGCTAATTCGGAGAGCAGCTTTTGTCCCACAGTGGCCAGGTCGCGCTGGCCTTGCAACATACTGGTGAAGCGCGCGAGATTGGTCTTAAGCCAATCCTGCTCGGTATTGCGGTCCGTGGTGAGCCGCAGGTTGTCGATCATAGTGTTGATGTTGTCTTTCAACTCGGCGACTTCCCCGCTCGCTTCCACTTGAATGGAGCGGGTCAAGTCACCTTTTGTGACTGCGGTCGCGACCTCCGCGATGGCGCGCACCTGGTTGGTAAGGTTATCGGCAAGCAGGTTCACGTTGCCCGTGAGATCCTTCCATGTACCGGCCGCGCCGGGCACATTGGCTTGGCCCCCGAGTCGGCCCTCTACGCCGACCTCGCGGGCGACAGTCGTGACCTGATCGGCAAAAGTGGCCAATGTACCGGTCATATTATTGATGGTTTCGGCGAGAGCTGCGACCTCGCCTTTGGCATTCACCGTCAATTTCTGCGTGAGTTCGCCGTCAGCCACGGCGGTTACGACTTTCACGATGCCGCGAACCTGTTCGGTGAGGTTGGCGGCCATCACATTCACGTTGTCGGTAAGATCCTTCCACGTGCCGGCTACTCCTGGCACTTGAGCTTGACCGCCGAGCTTGCCTTCGGTGCCCACTTCGCGGGCTACGCGCGTGACTTCGGCCGCGAAAGCATTGAGCTGGTCGACCATGGTGTTTATCGTGTTTTTGAGTTCGAGAATTTCGCCTTTCACGTCGACTGTGATCTTGCGCGATAAATCGCCGCGGGCCACGGCTGTTGTGACCTCGGCGATGTTGCGCACTTGCGCCGTGAGGTTTCCGGCCATCGCGTTCACGGAATCGGTGAGGTCTTTCCAGGTTCCGGCCACTCCCGGTACGTTCGCCTGGCCACCCAAACGACCTTCGCTGCCTACTTCGCGAGCCACGCGCGTGACTTCTGCAGCGAATGAACGCAATTGCTCGACCATCGTGTTGAGCGTTTCTTTGAGCTGCAAAATCTCGCCGCGAACGTCCACCGTGATTTTCTTGGAGAGATCACCTGTGGCAATAGCCGTGGCGACTTCAGCGATGTTGCGCACCTGCCCAGTCAGGTTGCTGGCCATGAAGTTCACGTTGTCCGTAAGATCCTTCCAAGTGCCCGCCACCCCCGGCACCTGCGCTTGACCGCCAAGCTTGCCGTCAGTGCCGACTTCGCGGGCTACGCGAGTCACTTCGCCAGCGAACGCGTTTAACTGATCGACCATCGTGTTAATCGTGTTCTTTAGTTCGAGAATTTCGCCTTTTACGTCTACCGTGATCTTGCGCGACAAATCTCCGCGAGCCACAGCAGTCGTGACTTCGGCGATGTTGCGCACCTGACCAGTAAGGTTTCCGGCCATCGAGTTGACGGAGTCGGTGAGATCCTTCCAGGTGCCGGCTACGCCGGGCACATTGGCTTGTCCGCCGAGTCGGCCTTCAGAACCTACTTCGCGAGCCACACGCGTCACTTCACCGGCAAACGCATTAAGTTGATCCACCATCGTGTTGATGGTTTCCTTGAGCAGGAGAATCTCACCGCTGACGTTCACGGTAATTTTCTTCGAAAGATTGCCAGTAGCGATCGCCGTGGAGACTTCTGCGATGTTGCGCACTTGACCAGTCAAGTTGCTGGCCATCGAGTTCACGGAATCCGTAAGGTCCTTCCATGTACCTCCGACTCCGGGCACTTGCGCCTGACCTCCTAAGCGTCCGTCAGTGCCCACTTCACGAGCAACGCGGGTTACCTCGGAAGCGAACGACCGCAACTGGTCCACCATGGTGTTGATGGTGTCTTTGAGTTCGAGAATTTCACCCTTCACATCGACGGTGATCTTGCGCGACAAATCGCCGCGAGCCACAGCGGTCGCCACTTCCGCGATGTTGCGCACTTGTCCAGTCAGGTTGCTGGCCATGAAGTTCACGTTGTCGGTGAGATCTTTCCACGTGCCCGCCACGCCGGGTACCTGGGCCTGACCACCGAGTTTGCCCTCAGTGCCGACTTCGCGAGCCACGCGCGTTACTTCGCCAGCGAATGCATTGAGCTGGTCCACCATGGTGTTGATGGTGTTCTTAAGTTCGAGAATTTCGCCCTTCACGTCCACCGTGATCTTGCGTGACAAATCGCCTCGAGCAACGGCGGTAGTGACTTCTGCGATGTTACGAACCTGCCCGGTAAGGTTCCCGGCCATGGAGTTCACGGAATCAGTAAGATCTTTCCAAGTGCCGGCCACACCCGGCACGTTGGCCTGACCACCCAATCGACCTTCCGTACCCACTTCGCGAGCCACGCGCGTTACTTCGCCGGCGAAGCGGTTGAGTTGATCCACCATCGTGTTGAGGGTTTCTTTGAGCTGCAAAATCTCACCACGCACGTCTACAGTAATTTTGCGGGAAAGGTCGCCACTCGCGATGGCCGTCGCCACTTCGGCAATGTTGCGAACCTGTCCGGTCAGGTTGCTGGCCATGAAGTTCACGTTGTCGGTGAGATCTTTCCAAGTACCGCCTACGCCTGGAACTTGGGCCTGACCACCCAGCTTGCCCTCAGTGCCGACTTCGCGCGCGACGCGAGTCACTTCGCCAGCGAAGGCGTTGAGTTGATCCACCATCGTGTTAATGGTGTCCTTGAGTTCAAGAATTTCGCCTTTTACGTCTACCGTGATCTTGCGCGACAAATCGCCGCGAGCCACGGCCGTAGTCACTTCAGCAATATTGCGCACCTGGGCCGTGAGGTTTCCGGCCATGGCGTTGACGGAATCCGTAAGATCCTTCCAAGTTCCCGCCACGCCCGGTACAACGGCTTGGCCGCCGAGCTTGCCGTCGGTGCCAACCTCCCGGGCTACACGCGTCACTTCTGAAGCAAATGAGCGCAACTGATCCACCATCGTGTTGATGGCTTCTTTCAGCTGGAGAATTTCGCCGCGCACATCCACCGTGATCTTGCGGGAGAGATCGCCGCTCGCCACGGCAGTCGCTACTTCGGCGATGTTGCGCACCTGCCCGGTCAAGTTACTCGCCATTGAGTTGACGGAATCAGTAAGGTCTTTCCACGTGCCGGCCACTCCTGGGACCTGGGCTTGGCCGCCCAGCTTGCCGTCAGTACCCACTTCACGAGCCACGCGCGTGACTTCGGCGGTGAATACACCGAGCTGCTGAATCATGGTGTTCACGATGTTCGCCGAACGCAAGAACTCTCCTTCGAGCGGTCGCCCATCCACGTCCAGCCGAACGGTCTGGGTCAAGTTGCCCTGAGCAACAGCAGCGATGGCACGGGTAACTTCCGTGGTTGGCCGCAGCAAATCCTCGACCAACGTGTTGACCGAAATCTCCATTTCGCCCCAAGCGCCCCGAGACTCGTGAAATCGTGTGCGCTCGCGGGTTCTTCCTTCTTTGCCCACGACCTGACCGACACGCTTCAACTCGTCCGCCATCTGCTGATTGGCGGCAACAATCTCGTTAAACGTATCTGCAACTTTGCCAGCAAGGCCTGTCCACGAACCAGGGAGCCGTACGGAGAAGTCTCCGTCGCGCATGGTTTGTAAGCCAGCCAGTATGGTAGTGAAGTCAGCAGCGGCGGGTTCGGCCGTGATATTGGAATGCCCGTTGCTTTTTTCGTTCCTCTTGGGCGCGCTCTCGATGGTCGCGGTCGCTGCGTTACGCTCAGTTCTCTTCATGGTCGTCTCTTAAATGGAACGAGGAGTCATCTGTTTTGTGCGATCTCGTTTTGATTCTTTTACCTACCAGGGCGGAACTTCGGCCTTACAGCACTTATTATCACGAAAGGTACCAAGTTCGCTCTAGGGTATTTCCTGTAGGACTTTCCGGGGAGGGGCGCTGTAAAGAATAGAAATATTTGGCTCGCTGGAAGGATAGGCAAGAAAAATCCCCAGCAGGTTCGCTGGGGACTCTTGCTGCGTACCGCGATCACAATTACGATGCGCGGCGCTTATCAACCTGGCCGGAGCCTTCTTCTTGGTCGCGTTCCCGGACATTGCCGCCCTGCGGAGGGTTTTTCCGGGACGGATCCTGCTGATTGGGGCTCTGTCCGCCTTCGTGCGTCGGGTTTTTCTTGGATGGATCCACCGTACCCGCTGGCTTCTGCTGCTGGTTATGGAGGTCCTTTTCAGTTTCGTTGCCCATGAATTGCTCCTATATATTAGAGTTTGTTCAGCGCCACGCACCTAAGATTTGCGCGGCACTCAGAGACTTTAGTTGCGAGAAGTAAGGCTACCGGTAGTCTGCGAGCGACGAGATTCTTCCGTGTAATATTGTCCGGCTTAACACGCACAACGAACATCGACTTTATCGGCATGGAGAGAAACGTCATCGCGGTCCGCATTGCTGATTATTTGGGGCAGAGGGCAGGCGCCAGTTTTCAAGAGGAAGGTACGATCCAACGCCTGCCTTCTACCCCTCGCGTTGGGGCTGTTTGAACCATAAGCCTGTCGATTCCAATAACCCATCGGGCTGATTCTGTATTTTGCCTGAGCGGTTGCCTTACTCGCTTGCCAGACTGCCCCATGCAGGATTTCCCCTGAAAAGATTGACCCGCGCGAGGAGTCACGATTTGACTCCCAGCACGGGTCATTTGTGTCCGCGTCGCTAAAGGATTTTAGATTCCGGCGCTGCCTCGGCGCGTCAGGTGCGTAGCCAGCGTGATCACAAACAGCACCAGAAAAATAAAAAACAGCAGCTTCGCTATACCGGCTGCGGCCAATGCGATCCCGGTAAAGCCGAACACTGCAGCGATGAACGCAACCAGCAAGAACATCAACGCCCAGTAAACCATAGTGCCTCCTTAGTAAGCCTTTGTGCGATTCTGTCTGCCTTGCCCGTCACCCCTAACTTAGGCTCCTGGTGCGCGGGTGACGATCAGGGTGACTCTGTAATCTCAAATCGAAAGTCCTGTAGCCACAGCAGAGCAGTTCGATCGGAGGCCGTCTCTCGAAATCAGGCCGCTGGCTTTGATCTTCGGCCCGGCGCGTTTGTTACCGCCTTTCCGCCCTGATTTCGTCCTTGGGGAATTGCCACGTTAATTTGCTCTGCAATCCCGCCAAGAGTTTGGTCCGCTTCCTTCTCTTCCTCCAGCGTCTTCTCGAGAAGGCCGGCAGCCTTTGTTTCTCCGAGCAGTGAAGCGTAAGTCCGCACGCAACCGTATCCCGCCATTTCGTAATGCTCAACCCGCTGGGCAGCAGCGATGAGAGCGGCATCCTTGACCCCGTTTTGCATATCCTCTTCGATAACCTCGCTACCCTCCTTTACGAGGCCTTCCATGGCCTTACACTTTTGCCCCTTCGCATTTTCTCCCATCGATTCGAAAATCGTTTCAATGCGGCGAGCATGTTCTTTGGTTTTTTCCAGATGCTCCTCGAAAGCCTCGCGCAATTCGGCTGAAGAGGATGCCTTGGCCATTTTCGGCAATGCTTTGATTAATTGATGTTCCGCGTCATACAAGTCCTTGAGTTGTTCCAGATACAAGTCGTGCAGGGAATTCACTTTCACTTTGATCCTCCGGGAATAATGATGGTGGAACGATTAAAGAACGAACCCTAATGCAGCCTTACAGATCAACCTCTCACGACGTTCTTCCAGATGGCCGACGAGGGCGAGAAGCAGGAACCAGTATTGTTCGAACCGATTCCTGCTCGAAAGGTAGGTACGTTGAGGGAACATTCCATGCACGCAGAATAGGTCGATACGTTCGCTATGGGAATCCCGCCAACGCTGTACAGTTCCGTAAGGATTCTCTGTAGCAGCACTCGCGACGATTCGCAGGGCGCCGAGCAGCGAAACAAAGGAACAAAGAACGATAAAGACAATTTCGAAGAAGCGGAACGGCACTTAAGAGCAACCACTAAGTAAATAATGATCGAAGAAGCGAAATCCTTTGCATGAATACCCCGCCAGATACGTACAGCAACATCTAGAAACGCCTACAGGCTGCACTGGATAGACCATTTGCGCTTTCGACTCTACTCTCCAAAATGTGATTGGTACGAAGCTCAATTTCGTCAGACACGAATTGGACCTGAGACTTGAAAGGAGCACTCCGGTGAACAGCGACTCAGCTAGCACGGGCACAGTTTCTCTGGATTCCGATATTGTTACGCGCGCCCAACAAGGCGACTCCGATGCGTTTGCCGCTTTATTTCATGCGCACAAGGCACGGATCTACTCCGTATGTTTGCGTATGACCAACAATGCCGCCGAAGCGGAAGATCTCACTCAGGACGCTTTCTTGCAGGTGTTTCGCAAGATCGCTACCTTTCGCGGCGATTCTGCGTTTTCGACCTGGCTTCACCGTATTGCGGTAAACACGGTGTTGATGCATTTTCGCAAGAAATCCCTGTCCCAAGTTTCCCTGGACGAACCGTACAGCAATAGCGACGGCGCCAAGATACGCAGGGAGTACGGAACCCGAGACAATTGCCTGGCGGGCTGCGTTGACCGAGTCGCACTGGCTCACGCAATCAAGGAACTGCCCCACGGATACAGAACCATTTTCCTGTTACATGAAGTCGAGGGCTACGAACACCAGGAAATCGCGGAGATGCTTGGCTGCTCCGTGGGAAATTCGAAGTCCCAACTTCATAAAGCGAAGTTGCGAATTCGAGAGTTGCTGGCGCGTACACCGGAAGCCCGGTCCGTAACAGTACGAACTGAGCGCTCGAGCGCGAAAGTTGCCAGACCGATCTTTGACGACTGGGAGTTGGCAGTCAGTCCAAGCGTAGCCATGCAGGCGGCTTCGCAAATGCCTCAATTGGCGGGACCGGCGGTCTAACGCATCTCTTACTAAGGCATGTCCACGCCGTTTATACGGCGTGGACATGATCGAACGCAATTGATCGTTATCGATAAAGTCTTACTAGAAAGAAATTCTGCGTGCCCCGCATAGGGCAGAAGAGGTTTGCAATGAGATTAGGAAATGGTGCAGCAGCGAAATGCCTCCTGACGCTGGCCAGTGTTGTTTTGATTCTGGCTAGCATGAGCTGGGCCGCGGACAACGATAATGGCAAAGATCAGTCCGACATTCACAAGCGCATTGTCAAATCGGCCGAGGTTCTCAACGAGATTATGGCGACTCCTGACAAGGCGATCCCTGACAAGGTCATGGACCATTCGAAGTGTATCGCCGTAGTGCCGTCGCTGATTAAGGTTGCGTTCGTCTTCGGCGGCCAGCGCGGCAAGGGTGTGGTTACGTGCAGGACCGGCAAGGGATGGAGCGCACCTGCCCCAATTACGATCACGGGCGGTAGCTGGGGTCTGCAACTCGGAGGACAGGCGACTGACCTCGTAATGGTCGTCACCAACGACCAGGGAATGCAGCATCTGCTCGCCAGCAAATTCAAACTTGGCGGCGACGCTTCGGCGGCGGCAGGGCCGGTTGGTCGTGACACGGCAGCCGATACCGATATCTCGATGAGGGCGGAGGTTCTGACATACTCGCGCGCTCGTGGCGTTTTTGCCGGTATCGACCTGACGGGTTCGGTGGTCAATCAGGACAAGGACGAGACTACGCTGCTTTACGGCAAACCAATCCCGTTCGCTGACGTTTTAAGCGGCAAGGTTGCGCCTCCTGCGGGAAGCGAGCCTTTCCTTGCGGCAGTGAAGAAGTATTCGACTCAGGCGCGGGAGCAGGGCGAGGTCGCGAAACCCTCACCATCTATCACCGCTTCTGCAAGCACGCACTCCAAATAGGAACCGAAGCGCTCTTCAAATACGGCCAGACCATCGCGGTCTGGCCGTTGTTCATTTGCACGGCATCTTAAACACGCGCATTTTCCGGCTTTGCGAATCAAGGATTGCGGGCCCGAAGGCGACGATAGAGAAAGGCAGGCTCAGGAATGTCTCAACATGCCGACCGCGCACCGGAGAGTCTGCCGGTAACTTCGTCCATTCCTTCGGAACTTCCAGAGGAGCAGGAAGCACTGGCTCGAGAAGTGCTCGTGGCCCTCGAGCAACAACGCATTCCGTTTGCGGTCGCCGGCGCTTACGCGTTGCTGCAGCATACCGGAATATGCCGCACCACCAAAGATCTGGATCTGTTCCTGGACTCAAAAAACTGGTTGCCGGCCTTGAAATACCTGGAAGGACGCGGATTCCATTGTGAAGTATGCGACCCCGTATGGCTTGCCAAAGTACGTCGCGATGATTATTTCGTAGACCTCATCACCGGCATGAGCAATGCCGCGTTCAGCGTGGATGAGTCCTGGATCCGCCATGCAGTGCCAGCGTCGGTGCTCGGCATTCCGACACGAGTGTTGGCTCCCGAAGAGTTGCTCGTGTCCAAGCTCTTTGTGACGCGACGTGAGAGGTTTGATGGCGCGGACATTGTACACATCATCTATGGGACCAAGGGAAACCTGGACTGGGGCCGGATTCTTCATCACGCCGGTGAGCATTGGGAAATGTTGCTTTGGGCTCTTATCTTGTTCCGATATGTCTATCCGGCACAAACTCATTATGTTCCGGCGGTCTTGTGGCAAGACCTTCTCGACCGATTTCGGAACCTTGTATTGGAACCCGACGGGCAGGGCAAATTCCGCGGCAGCTTGATCGATGACAACATGTTTGCGATTGACGTCAAGGATTGGGGGCTTGACGATATTCTGCAGGAATATCGGTCCCGCCGGCTCTGGAAGATGGGCATGAAGGCCGACGCCCTGGCGCCGTTCGCTACAAGAAATAAATGATATGAGGATAGCTGCGACCGCCGATCTGCACTTCGCTCCTCAGAGCGCCACTGCACTGCGCGACCAGCTTGACAGGGTTCGTGATGAGGCGGACTTGCTTATCGTTGCGGGAGATCTAACCAATTACGGCAAACCCACGGAAATGGAACCGCTGCTCAACACTTTTGTGCGTTTGCGGATTCCCATTGTCGCCGTCCTCGGAAACCACGACTACGAAAGTGAACAAACGCCCGAACTGCTTCGCATGATGACAGCGGCAGGAATCAAAGTGCTGGACGGTAGCGCGTATGAACGCGATGGCATCGGCTTTGCGGGAACCAAAGGATTCGTGGGCGGCTTTGGGCGCGGAATTTTGACTGCCTTTGGTGAACCTGAGATCAAAGCGTTTGTGAGGGCCTCGATCGACGAAGCTCTGAAACTGGAACGCGCCATGTCACAGCTGCGCACAACCAAACGCATCGTCGTGTTGCATTATGCGCCCATAGCCGCGACCATCGAAGGCGAAGCAGCGGAGATCTCACCTTTTCTTGGCACGTCACGTCTGGCCGAGGTAATCGACCGGCATGGCGCCGATCTGGTTGTGCACGGACATGCTCATAACGGAAAGTTGGATGGGCACACTACCGGTGGAATCCCCGTTCACAATGTTGCCATCACTTTGCTCCAGTCACAACAACCGCCCACTGCATACCGTGTATTTGACCTCTAGCTGGCTGCTGAACATCTCGTTGCGCCGACGGCCGAGTGACGTAGCGAGCTACGTCTCTACTGGTGTGCACGTCGAGATTGGCCCGGATCTCATTGCCTTCGAAAAAGATACAGCATGAAACACCATGAGGTACTCGGTTAACCGGATACAGGTTCACGCTTGGGTGTTATAGCTTAGCTTTGGTGAGAGCCGGAGACTTTATCGAACGACACGGCCGACATGCCCGGTAACGAATGCAACCCGGGACTTTGAATTGAACACCGGCATCCTATGCCGGAATTCTTGCTAACGGAGAGACGAATGTCGACGATTCTGCTTATTATTCTCGTGTTACTCGTGGTGGGCGCACTGCCCACGTGGCCCTACAGCTCGGGTTGGGGATACTATCCCAGCGGCGGCCTCGGCTTGGTGGTGGTTATTGTTCTTATTCTGGTACTGACCGGACGAGTCTGAGAAATTGGGGCGAATGAAAGCTTCTCGATCGCTTATCTCGGGGGAATGGCAAGAATACTTCGCTGGGCTACCAGATCTGGCCGCAGGTTTACGGTTGAAGAGCCCCAGGCTTGGAGCCGTGCGAATATGCTGGCACCCATTCCCCCAGACGGCGTGGCGGACACGCGATCAGGTCAGAGGATTCGTATGCGGTATTCGCCTTGCTCTCGATTCTTCTGAGGAGCTGCAGAAAATACGTCGCGTTCTCCATAGCCTGTTGCTCTCGCGCTTGGTTCCCGTCGTCGCCGAGTTCCATGGCTCGCGCTGCGAGCGCCATTTCCGCTTCGGCGATGCGCTGCAGAATCCTAGCACCGTCATCCTCGAAAAGTGCGGCCATATAAAGCTGCTTCCACTCACTGCTATTAGAAGTCGGTAAGTAGGCCCTTGCTTCCATGCTTGCCTCCGTCCAAACCAATGAAAATTAATCTTGGGTGTAACGGCGAAAAATTGGAATACAGTAAATCCTGTATCGATGGGCTGGTTTTTATGCTTTTCCTGCCTATGGGCTGAAAGGGCGGGTTGCGCCCTTTCAGCTTATCAAGTCTCTGTTTGCTAAACTGGGCTAACTGGCGCGTGGCAAAGGTTTATCCGTCTTTTGCCAGTCAGCAGAGGATTCTCCCGCCGAGGCGATATCCGTCGCGCCAGTGCGTTCGAGCAAGTCCTTCGCTTTCTTTGTCCAGTTCGAATCATCACAGTGGACCGAAAGCAAAATTCCGCCTTCTTTGATCCGGCCTTCGTAACGCTTGGCCTCATACTCCGGAATGCCCATGCCAATGAGAGCCCCAGCGATGCCGCCGATTGCGCCGCCGATACCGACGCCGGTTAAAGCGGCCACAATCGGACCGGCCGCGATCAGGGGGCCCACTCCAGGGATCGCTAACGCGCCAATACCGACGAGCCAACCGAGGCCCCCGCCCACCACGGCTCCCGTAGTTGCTCCCGCGGCGGTGCCCTCTGGCGCTTTCGTGTTTTTTTCCACCGCGAAGTCTTTGGTGCCTTGGTTTTCTGGAAACAAAACGGAGATGTCCGTATTGCGAAAACCCTCCGCGCGTAACAGGTCGACTGCATATTCAACGTCAGCCTGAGTGCGATAGATTCCGAATGCTGCTGTATTCTTGCCTGCCATTAAAGTCTCCTTCGAAATGATCTTTCGATTTGCGTTCTTCGCCAGAGTTAGGATGGCAGACCAGGAGCGAGGGATGGCTCGGATTATTGCAATGATGTTTCGGCTGGAGCGATTGTCGACGCCGTGTCAACTTCCCGGTTCCCACTGGCCGCTTTTAACTTATCTAACTCCTCTTGGGCGGCTCTCCATGCTTTTGCATTCTTCTTGGTCGCGATTGGAGCATTCGGGTCGGCGTAGAAGCTCAGAATGTTTTGACGCAACTGGGAAGACGCCTGATCAAAATTGCGCTTAGCCAAATCACCCAGTAGGTGGGCGTAGGTTTGGTCTGCCAACGAATACTCGCCGGCACGGGTTTCACGGCCGGTATCGAAGTCCATGTCTGTGAGTGTGAGTTTTCCTTCTTTTTGTTCGCGTAGCAGCGCGCCATAATCGTCCACGGTCTTGTTGATACTCTTGATGTACATGTCCTCGCCTTGCGTGTCAGGAATCTTGAAAGCGACCGCTTTGAAGGGTCCTACCTTGGGCACAATCTTTAGGAAGAACGCCAGCACACGCGTGCCAAAGCCCGGCTTGCGATATCCGTTTCCCCATTCCTTCTGATACTTCGCCCGCGAAAGGTGATAGAGAAATTCCCTTTCGTTGAAGTTCGGGGTGTCGTGGACGATCTCTTTACGCCGTGATAGCAGAGCCACGCGAGTCATGTCAGGGATCAGTTTGCTGATGGCGCGCCGAAAGGTTCCGATGGCTAAATCTTCGTTATGCATGACGTCTTGCAGTGGGAGGCCATATGTGTCTGCGAATGCGCGCTCGAGGAGAGGCTTGGAAATGTTGAACCCAATGAAGTCGTGATAATTGTCGGAGGTGTAACGATTCTTCGCCACCTGCACCATGTCAAAGCCAAACTCCGTGCGGATGTGGGCTTTGGGATCGTCGACGTAGGTTACTTCCGGTCCGTACTTCCTTCGCAACTTGGGAAAGCTTAACGCAACCACGCGATTGATCGTGGGATGCCCGCTATTGTCGGAAGCGTAGTGCGACAGCGCTCCTAATGCGAAGGCGTACTCATTGAGATCCGACGAATCCTGAATTAAGGCCGATACGAAATCGCCACTACGTACGTAGTGCACCAAATCGCTAAAATACTTGCTGCCAAAAGGATAGTAGCCCATGTCTTGAACCACGCTCCCGCCATAGGCGTAGGCGTGAGCTTGCTTCAGGTCTTCTTCGCTCGCTTGGGGAAAACGCTCTAGCAGCAGCGGTCGTAGCTGATCCTTCCACAGCAAGTCGACCATTTCTTCGTGAGTCAGTACGGAGTATCCGTTTCCGACTCCTGAACAGAGGAGCACGAAAAACAGGATCGCGCCTTTCGTGAACCTCTGTCGAGTTTGCAGCATGGCCAATTCTAAGATGCGTTTCGCCGCGTGTCGGCTCCAATTCCCGACTCCTAGATTGCGGTTCTACGGCCACTCAGAAGGTTGATCACGAGGATCACGAGCGCGACTACCAGGAGAATGTGAATAAACCCTCCCAAGGTGTACGAACTCACTAACCCCAGCAACCACAGGACCAGCAGTATTACGAAAATCGTCCAAAGCATATTCGGCTCCTCTTGACTTTAGTTTCGGCGGCGCAAGAATGGCGCTTCCCCCACTCTTGACCGCCCTGTTCGCCAGCCGAGCATAGGTCCCGAAGATTATTCGCACCATCAGGTGAACGCGGTACATGTGCACGTCACTCGTGGTACTTGAGTCTGCGCCTACGGGCAATCTTAGGGTGAACTAGAGGGCCAACTCGATTGGCACGTGCGATCGTGCGAATTATGGTCAAGCTGGACATGGTCAAGATGCACAAGGAGTTATTGAATGAAGCTTAATCACGGTATCAAAACCCTCCTGCTGGTGGGTTCGTTGTTGAGTGGCGGCTGGGCACTGGCGCAGACCGCATCTCAAGACGTTCCCGCTGACAACACAAAAATGAACCAGGGAGACCAGAAGGCAAGCCAACCCACAGCGGATCAGCAGAAGGGCAATCATGCTGACCTGCACATGACGCAACAAATTCGCAAGGCAATCGTGCAGGACAAATCTTTGTCGACTTATGCCCACAACGTGAAAATCATCACGCAGAATGGCCAAGTCACGCTGAAGGGACCCGTGCGATCGGACGACGAGAAGCGAGCGCTCGAGGCCAAGGCCACCGAAGTAGCCGGCGCAGGCAATGTCAACGACGAGTTGAACGTTAAACCGGCACGTTAACCATCGCAATCAGACCAACCAAGGAGAATTCATAATGGCAGGAAAAAAAACAGCGGTATTCGGCATCTACCCGAGCTACAGCGGCGTGGAAGCCGGAGTGGACGGCCTGAAAGCCGCGGGATTTAGCAACCGGGATATTTCTGCGCTACTCCCGGAGAGCGCAGGGTCCAGGGACTTTGCGCACGAGAAGGGCACCAAAGCCCCGGAAGGCGCGACGACAGGCGCCGGAACCGGCGTCGTGCTCGGGGGCGCGATGGGATGGCTGCTCGGGGTTGGTGCCCTGGCGATTCCTGGCTTAGGGCCATTTATCGCGGCCGGTCCGATCATGGCTGCCCTCGCCGGCGCGGGTGTGGGTGGCGCGGTTGGCGGAATTGCTGGCGCGCTGATTGGCATGGGAATTCCGGAATACGAGGCTAAGCGCTATGAAGGCAGGGTGAAAGACGGCGGCATTTTGCTTTCTGTTCACTGCGACACTTCGGAGTCGATCAAACTCGCAAAGCAAGTCCTGGAACGGACCAGTGCCCAGGATGTCTCGTCAAGCGGCGAGGCTACCTCTGATGACACCGAAACCCGGACACATCTCCCTCGCGCAGTTTAAGGCCGAGGCAGCAATCTCGTGCCGGTGCACGCGCAGCCGGCGGGGCTTAATACTAAACACTTAAAAGGAGAATACAAATGAACTCAGATCAACTGCAGGGCAAGTGGAAACAGATGAAAGGTTCAGTGAAGGAACGCTGGGGTAAATTGACCGACGACGACATTAACGTCATCGACGGCAAGCACGATCAACTGGTGGGAAAGATTCAAGAGCGGTACGGCGTTGCAAAAGAAGCGGCTCAAAAGCAGGTCGATGAGTGGAACGCAGTCGAGTCCCACCAAGCCGACTTGGATGAGAGACGCAAGGCCAGCTAAGACGATCCGAGGTAAGGCTGAGGGAGCCGCTTTTGTCGGCTCCCTTTATTCTTTGAACCTCAAACAAATTGCGTAGCTTTAGCACTAATTGTCATTTCGAGCGAAGCTAGGAATCTGCTGGCGAGGATCTGCATTTTCGTTGCTCCCGGCGACAGCAGATTCCTCGCTTCCCTCGGAATGACAATTGGTTGGGTATTAAATGGGAGATTCCTCCTAGCCGACGCAGTGTCATCGCAAAAAGAAATGCGCAGAAGACCCTTGTCCGACCAGGACAAGGAGACTCCTGCGCTAGAAACGACGACCCTTCGCTTCGCCTAGTTGGGGGGAGCGGTCGTGCCGTTGTTCGCGCCGCCGTTGGGCGGCTGCGCGTTCGGAGGCGTCTGGTCTGACGGCGGGGTTGCATTTCCCGGATTTCCCGCACCTGGCGAAGCGCTGCCCGGTTCCTGTGAATTGTTCGGGGAGTGCGTCGAAGGGTTATTGGCGTTGGGGTTGGTGGTTCCGGAATTAGGCGCTGCGGTTCCGGGTTGCGGTGCTGCCGTGCCTGGAGTCGGTGCCGCCGTGCCTGGAGTTGGCGTTGCACTACCCGGATTCGGATTGGTGGTTCCGGGAGAATTCTGTTGGCCGGGTGTCGCGCTTCGGCCCGCAGTTCCCGCGTGGCCCCCCGCCGATCCTGCGCTGCCTGAACCTGCGCTCTGCGCCACCATCCAGGTTCCAGAGAGCAATAGAAGAGATAGAACAGTTGCTTTCGTGTTCATGTAACCTCCGATGAAGAGATAACCCAAGTCACGTTCTAGCTTGGGGCGTGGAAGCCTGCTAAGCCATCGAGCGGACTCCTTAGTCACTCAAGAAAAACTCCTGAACTCGTTGTTCTTCGTTCGGTACCCATCTCTCTTCGAAATGGTGTTTCCTGAATCGTACCGAGTGTCAGGAAGCTAGTTCGATGGTCTCAATGTGTAGAGTGTTGCTATCCGCGTCCAAGACGCCGACGACGTTTACTTGCTTATCTTGATATTGCCCGGCTTTATTTTGGTCATCGAGTTGGTAAGTCGTATTGTCTCCAGCCTTGAGGACGAACTTTTCTCCCTGCCTCAGGATGATGCCTTTAATGCTCTGCTTCGGTGTATCAGGCTGGACTTTGGAACTCGCCGATTGAGCAGATTGCTGATCCTGCTGGTCCGGTGAGGGCGCGGGCGCCGTACCTGGCTCAGGCAACGGCACTGGTTCCTGCAGTCGCGACCACGCAACCGGTTCGCATCCCAGTGTGTCTGCCTTCACATCCGGACAAGGCTGGGGACTTGCGTCCTGTGAAAATACCCAGGATGAAACCAAGAGGAAGAGCGTCAACCCAAGCAACGTAGTGGCTCCGCGTTTCATTGTCAGAACCTCCGTGTGACGAAGCGCCCCCGCGCGAACACGCAACCGTAGAGGCAACTCAATCGCCACTGCGAATTCTTCTTTCTTCTCAACAGGCCCCGTATGCCAAGCCGAGCCGCTGAGAAATTTGTACCCACTTCTGATGCGATCAGGTTGTCGAATTTATCTAGAGTCTTTGCTGTAGATGAGGTGCGGAATTTCTGCTCGCACCGGCGCAAGGCTTACGGGAATACGCTAAGGAAGGAATGGCGGACCGAAGGACGGGCGCCTCCGACAGGGACGCCCCTGCTTTTCGGCGACGCCTCACAAAAAGCGGACTGAGGCTGCTATGCGGCCGACCCTTCGGTCGGATTGTGAAGCTGGGTTGGCATTTGGACCTGGATAATATTGTTCTTCACTGCGTACACCACCAGATCGCGAATAGAGTGAAAGCCAAGTTTCCGCATAATGTTGCTGCGATGTGTCTCGGCAGTTTTAGTACTTAAGTTGAGAACGCAGGCGACTTCCTTGGAGCTCTTTCCCTCGGCGAGAAGCTGAATGACTTCGCGCTCGCGCGAGGTCAGCTTCGGCAAACGGGGAGGCTCGCTGCTGGATCCGTTGTGTCCTTTATCCAGAAAGCCGGCGAGGACCATGTCATTGACTCGCGGAGTAAAGAACATGCGGTTGCGCTGCAGCGCCTCGACCGCAGAGACCAGATCACGAGCGGCGTCGGACTTCAGCACGAACCCGCGAGCGCCCGCATCCAGAGCCTCTCGTATCACCTGATCCGAATCCGTGATCGTCAGCACGATGACCTTGCAGTGGGGGTCCAGTTGGGTCAACTGCCGGGTCGCTGCCAAGCCGTTGAGATTCGGCATACCGACGTCGAGAATCACCACGTCGGGTTTTAATTGCGACGCCTTCTCCACGGCCTCGCGTCCGTCCTTCGCCTCGGCGCAAATTTCCCAACCCTCGCGCGCCTGCAGCAGCGCACACAACCCGCGCCGCACGACTTCGTGATCATCCGCTATCAGGATTCGCAACTTCATTGCCCACCTCCGCGAGTATTGTGACGTTTCCAACTCAAAAACACAGCCAACAGACCCCGATTGTCGAAATCAGCCAGAATCAACCGACTGCTCATTCAGAGCCCGGAAAGGCAGATGCCGGCTTACCGCCTCCACTGCCGCGAGCAAATCGCGAGACGCATTGGACTTCACGACGTAGCCTCTGGCACCAGCCTCGATTGCCTCCCGCATCATGTGGGGAGAGTCGTGTTGAGTAACAATCAGGATCTCGGATGCCGGTGCCCGCTTGCGAATCAGCCGGCATGCCTCGAGCCCGCTCATCTTCGGCATAGTTATATCCAGCACCACGACATCAGGCTTCAGGCGATCGGCTTTGTCGACGGCTTCAAGGCCGTCTGCCGCTTCATCGATGATTTCCCACTCGGGATGCCCGCCCAGCAAGGTCCTGAGACCATGCCTCACAACCGGGTGATCGTCTACAACCAGAATGCGAACCGTCATAAATTGCTTCTAGTCTCGAGGGAAACAGAAAACAAATTCTTCAGCGTATATCGACGTTCTTGTTCCCCCCACCACGTCGTCTTTGCCTTCATTCGAATCTTTGCCCGACTGCTTCGCAATAACTGTGACGCCACAATTACGAGTTCTCCTCCTGCACGCGGGCGCAATCAGGAGGGACCGGCATCGTTATTTTTACCGACGTTCCTGAGCTGGTTGATTCGAGCTGAATCTTACCTCCAAGTTCACGCGCCCTCTCATTCATGCTCATAAGGCCAACCCCAGTTCCGGCGCCGGTTTCGCAAAAACGGTTGAGAACGTCTTGTTCCAATCCGCGGCCGTTGTCCCGCACTTCCAAAGTCACCTGTCCGGACGTTCTACGGATGACAACGTCTGCCGCCGATGCGCCGGAATGGACATTGGTCAAAGCTTCTTGCAGCACGCGGAAAAGGGCGAGTTCGATGGCGTCGGGCAAGCGCACCGGGTCTTCCGGAGCATCCAAGGTTAGCTTGAGCCCGCTGCGAAGACCAAAGCCTTCGACATACCAACGCGCGGCTGACGCGATCCCCACTGCGTCCATCGTAGGTGGGTGAAGCAGGTAAGAAAGGGTTCGAACCTCGGCGATGCATCGCTCCATCAACTCTTCTGATTGCGTCCACAATTCCCCTCGCTCCGGAGACTGGCGTAGGAGATCCACGTTGAGTTTCAACGCTACCAAGTATTGGCCCAGGCTATCGTGCAGCTCACGAGCAATTCGCCGGCGCTCAGAATCTTGCAAACTCAGCAGCCGCGACGAAAGGTGACGCACCGCAGCCGTACGCTGCTCCACCAGGGATTCAAGCTCGGCCTGGCTGCGCCGGAGTTTATTCTCGACTTGCTGGCGTTCCGCGATTTCGGTCTCGAGCGCCTTTGCCTTATGCTGCAAGTGAGCGATCGTACGAAGTCGCTCGTCCTCATTGGCCAGCGCGGTGTAGCTCTCGCTGGGAATCACATTGGAATGTTCCGCACAGATCTTAAGCAGCAGCTCGCCGTGTTCCTCACGATAAAAACTGGACATCGGATACGCGCAGCGGAGTGTGAAGCGATGGATCCGGGCCAGTTCATTCCACAACTGTTCCAGCCGGATCGCGGCATCAACTTTGCCGTCGCTCCATAACAGGGCGACCATTTCACCGAACGCAGCAACACGACGCTGTTCGCCTCCGGGGCCGGCCGCGATGGTTGCGATCAGACTGCCAATCACCTCGGCAAAACGGGTAGCGTCGGGCCATCCGGCTACCATGAATTTCGACAGAGTCTCGGCCGCGTCAAGCGCGATGTAACGCCCCTGCGCGACTGCCCAGTTCGGATCCAGGCCCCACATTTGCAGTCTTCGGCTTAGCCCATCACGATGTTCCTTGGTGGCAATAACCACCGCGGCTTCACCAGCTCCCAACGCCGGGCCAATAAATCGGCTCAACTCGTCAAGAAGAAATCCGTCGTCTCCGTAGAACTGAACTACGTGCGCGGACTGGTTGTGGTCAGCCCATGGCGTTTGTGGCGCGGACGAAAGCGTGCCCGGAATCGGAGTGTTCGCGGTGCTCATTTAGATCAACTCCTTGTCAGTCGGCATTTCGCGCCTACATGGAACGAAAAGAACGAAAGCAGGATGGCAACGGTCTGGGTGATTCTAGTGTGCAGAATCATTTCGGCACATACAGGGAATCCTGTACTTGTCTCGCGGACTTTACGGAGCGGGACCACAAAGCTCACGAGCAGCGAAATCGCCACACACACTGCCAGAACACAGCCAAACTAATTGCTTTCGGCTACTCCGTCGTCTTCCAGATATAGAAATTGTCGTCGTCTGACAGCGTCTCGATCGCCAGGTCTCTGGAGGTCGACGCGCGATGGACGGCCGATCGCAGATTGGCCAAGGTGATTCCGTCCGCCTCCGCTAGAGGGATCTTGATGGCCGAGCCAACCGGCAGGGTTTCGAGGTCCTGAAAAATTCCCTGAATCAGATCGTGGTGCTTCCCCCGTCGGTTTCTCTTAAGGTTCGCGAGCACGACACGGTCATAGTTCAGCGTGGGCTTTTGATTCCTTAAATTTTCCTTAGTCATACGGTTTGCGTACTCCTGAGTAATCTTACGGGCTATTTATAGAGTTCTGTATCACAGTTGTCAAGTCTTTGTTTAGGATTCTCAAGGATACTTTTAGCGTCATCGTTAAGTCGTTCGCGATATTCCAGCGACACAGACGTTCGTTAGGGCTTCTTTAGTTTTTCGGAGTTTCTTTAGTTCTTGCGCATGTCTTATTTCCACCCTTTTTTAGTGGGCGGGGTATGCTTCACTTCGAAATGCAAGTGAAGGACGGAATAACAATGAATCTTTCGTGGCGAGAGTTATACAGGGCGGCTCTGCTGGAAGTTCAGCCCGAACAATTGCGGCAGCGAGTTGACGACGCGGAAAAGGCAATTTGTGAAAGGAGCGAAGAGCTGAGACAAGCTGGCAACCAAGACAACGAAGAGCAGAGAGCAATGGCAGATGCCCTACGAGCCCTGCGCGTCCTCGCCCAAAGCGAATGTCAGGCGGGTCATCTTCGTCTTCCCGAAGTCGAGCTAGCTAAAGGTAGAGTGACGTCATGAATTACTCGTGTTTGAAAATCACGCATTCCAAAACCATAGGTGTGAAAGCGAGAAACTGCCGCAACTTAATGGTTTCGTCGCGGGTTAGAAGACAAGTGATGGCCGAGAATCTTGATGCGATGTGGCTCCAACTCCGCCGGCACGCCACGATTGAAACGGATCCCAAGAGGTTATGGCAACTGGTAGCCGACCCCAAAAAAGCTAAGTAACTGCTGGAGTCCGGCTCCCAAGGCACCGGAGTGTAACATCCAAGAATTGGCCGAATCTATGTCACGACAAATGATGCCACCGCGTAAGAGGGCACAAGTGACATTCGCATCGGCTGTCGTTCTGCTTTTCCTAAGCGGTCTCGCAACCTATCTCACTATCGTGCGTCTACTGGAAAGTCAGAAGTGGGTGGTACATAGTCATGAAGTTCAAGCTGCTCTGGGGAACGTGGATTCGACGGCACTGGACGCCGGTCGTGCTCGTACCGGCTACGCGGTTACGGGGAGCGCCGAGTTCCTGACCAAGTTCGACGCGGCAGTTCCCCGCATCCGCCAAGCTCTGCAGCATTTGAGGGATCTGACCAACGATAACCCAGAGCAGCAGAACCTTTGCACGCGTCTGGAAGCGCTTAGCGCGAGCCGAGTGGCCCTTCTTCGAGAATCGATCGAACTCAAGAAATCTGGTCCGCAAGACGAGCAAGGGCAGGCCGAGATATCCCGTCGAGGACTGCCGATTGCGGCGGACATCACTTCGACGATGCAGCAAATGAGAGAGGAAGAGCAAAGACTGCTGGATGTCCGCGCAAAAGTTTCCAACCATCTGTTCGTCCTGGCGGTGGTTGTCCTGATGATCACATTTATTCTGGCCCTCATTCTTTTTTCCCTACATTACAAGCTTCTGACTGCGGAACTTGACGCCCGCGAACAGGCGGAACACTCGGTTCGTGAAAGTGAAAAATCGCTGCGGACTCTAACCGGTCGCCTGCTGCAGTTACAAGATGAAGAGCGCCGGAGATTCTCCCGCGAGCTCCATGACAGCCTGGGGCAGTACTTGGCGGCCGTAAAAATGAACTTGGACATGTTCAGCAATTCCCAGCCCGGCAATAGACTTTTGTCGGAGGCAATGCACCTTCTGGACCAATCGATCGCTGAAACCCGAACGATTTCGCACCTCCTGCACCCGCCGCTGTTGGACGAGGCCGGCTTCTCATCGGCCGCAAAATGGTATCTGGATGGATTTGCTCAACGCAGCGGAATTGACGTGAAAACGGCTTTTCCCGATGACGTTGGACGTCTGCCGAAGTCGATTGAGCTCGGACTTTTCCGTGTCCTGCAGGAAAGCCTCACCAACATTCATCGCCACTCGGGCAGTACAAAGGCCGAAGTTGCTCTCAAACTTTTTCCCGACCGAGTTATTCTTGAAGTCAGGGATCATGGGACGGGCATCCCGCACGGATTGCTAAAGAATTTTCAGGATAAGGGAACGAACTCGGGCGTGGGCCTGGCGGGAATGCGAGAACGCCTGCGCGAACTTGGCGGCCAACTAGACATTCGTTCCGGGCACGGCACCTTGATCTCGGCGACTATGCCGCTTTCGCCAGCCGCCAAAGATGGCGATGGCGATGCCAAAGCCATTGATGCCACGGCTGCGGATTGAAGTTCAGTTCGGGAAGTAGGTTTCCTGGCGCAGCAGAGCGTCTACCGCATCGACGACGCAATTGATGTTCCCCTTGGCACAGGCGCCCCGTATTCCTACTTTTCGCGCCTCTTCGCTCAGCTGTCTGGAGAGATGAATGGTCACCATCAGAATCGGAGTTTTTGGTGAGAGGTTGGCGATGTGGCGGGCAGCATCCAAGCCGTTCATCTCGGGCATCTGGAAATCGATCACGATCAGGTCAGGTTTCGCGTCTTGGAAACGCTCGACTGCTTCCCTTCCATTGCTGGCCTCATCACAGACGAGCCAATCGCCGTGGTGATCCAGTAACTGGCGTAAGCAGCGTCGTATGGCCGGACTGTCGTCCGCTACCAGGATACGAACCAACGAAATTCTCCTATCCAGCCGTGGCGCAAGCCCAAATTTCCCGACGCTCCCTGGAGCCTATCCTCTCCCGTACAACCGGACAATACCCTCGACACCTTACAGCGCAAGAAAGTTGCCGATTGGGCAGTCAGTTTTTTCCCCAATTCGGTACATACGAAGCAAAGAACGGCGTCCGTCTTCAAGAGCAACCCTTTTTCCGTATGACCAATAGAAGCGATCAGAAGCGACCTAGAAGGCCTGGGCGATTCCGTTGCGAAGGGCGTAAAGAGTCAAGTCGGCAATGGAATGTAGGTCAAGCTTGCGCATGATGTTGGTGCGGTGTGTTTCGGCAGTTTTAACACTGAGGTTTAAAGCTGCGGCCACTTCCTTGCTAGTTTTTCCCTCCGCCAAAAGCTGCATGACCTCTCGCTCCCGGGGGGTGAGACAATTCTTGAGGGGAAGCGATTCCTTCCGCGTGGGGTTCAAATACCCGTCCACCACGATTTCCGTGACTTTGCTGGTAAAGAATGTGCGATTGTCCTGCACCGCTTCGACAGCCGTGACGAGGTCACGGCCAGCGTCCGATTTCAGCAGAAAGCCGCGAGCTCCAACCGCCAGGACTTCCTTCACGGTTTGTTCCGAGTAGTGCATGGTTAGGACGAGGATGTACGTCACCGGACGATTGGCAAGAATCTGCCGCGCTGCCTCCATCCCGTTGAGATTCGGCATTCCGATGTCGAGCAGAACCAGATCCGGCTTCAGTTCCCTGGCCCGTTCTACCGCTTCACGGCCATCTACGGCGTCGGCGCACACTTCCCATCCGGGATGGCTTTCGATCAAAGCGCGGATCCCTCGCCGCACAACTTCGTGGTCATCCGCAATCAAGATTCGAAAAGTCCTCATCTCCTGGCTCCACCCCACGTTAAGGAATCTTCTCTAATTTGTCGCTGATACGATGCTGAAACCGAGCATGAAGTGGGCCTAAGTTATACAGATATGAAAATTGCTGATCTTGCAATACTTACCTGCTCGCAGGAGAGATTGGTCAGGTAGGCTGGCATGTGTAATTTTTTCCAGCCGAAATCCTTCTGGCACTCTCCGTGCTTTCTCGGCTGTCTTCAATCGACTGTTTCTATGCGATTGTCCATGACTTATTTCGTGGACTTACCGTATCTCCCCGATTGGGCACATCGTCACATTCAGTCATTCTTGGTTTGCCATACGCTGCAGAGCGAAAACGGGAGACAGAAATGCTTTGGACAAGTTTCGCCATCCTGCTGGTTCTGTGGTTGCTCGGGAGTGGTGCGGTTGGTTTTGCCCATTCGCTGCTCGCACTCGCGGTAGGTGTGCTGTTGATTCGAATTACTGAAGGCCGCAGCCCTGTACTTGGAAGGAAGCGGCCGAGATTTTTATGATGGAGGTGCATGTGACTAGATTCGGACAGTATTCCGTTTTCTTTCTGACACTCGGGGCTTTAGTTTTGCCGGCAGTTTCTCAACAGAACGCCTCAATCACTGGTGATCAATCTTCTGGGTACCGCATGAGTGTGGTGTCGCGCAGCACTCAGGCCGTGGACTATCGCCACAAAGGTTCCACAAAAGTGGATCTGAAAGGCACAGATCTTTCTTCCGACGTGCGCGGAGAAGCCAAAGTGGAAGGCAAAGCTGCAGGAGTGAAAATCGAAGCCAATCTCGATCACCTGCGCCCCGCAAACAGCTTTGGGTTGGCCTATCTAACGTACGTGCTTTGGGCAATTTCTCCAGAAGGGCGACCGCGGAACCTGGGGGAATTGGTGCTGCATGACGGTAAAAGCTCGCTGCAGACCACGGTGGACATGCAGGCATTTGCTCTAGTCGTAACCGCGGAACCCGATTTCGCGGTCACGCAGCCAAGCGACCTGATCGTCGCGCAAAACGAGATTCGTCACGACACCAAGGGCGGAGTTGAGCCCGTGAATGTGAAGTTTGAGCTTATTTCTCGCGATACCTACAACTCGCAGGTCCAGCCGATCAACTCGCCGGTATACGAAGTCAGCAACAAGACACCTCTCGATTTGCTCGAAGCCAGAAATGCGGTGCGAATCGCGAAAGATGCAGGCGCTGGTCAATATGCACCTTCCGAATTGCAAAAAGCGCAGGATCTACTGAACCGGGCGGAGGACTATTACCGGCGCAAGCAAGGCAGCGGCCCGATTGGGACGGTGGCTCGCGAAGCCTCGCAGACCGCGGAAGAGGCGCGGGTGATGTCGATCCAGCGTGAAGAACAGGCGCAACGCGACCAGGAACGACAGGCGGCGGCTGATCAGACGGCAATAGCTCAAGCGGACGCCCAGGCGCAACAAGCCGCCGCTGCTCAAGCTCAGGCTCAGGCGCAGCAATCTCAGGCTCAAGCAGCGCAGGCAGAACTCGCCCGCCAGCAGGCTGCACAACAGGCTCAGCAGTCGGAACAGGCGCGCCAGCAAGCGGAAAACGATAAAGCGCAAATGCGTGCTCGCATGTTGCAGCAACTGAATCAGGTGCTGGAGACGAAAGACACTGCGCGAGGATTGATTGTGAGTATGCCGGATGTGCTATTCGATACGGGAAAATCGGATCTCAAATCGACAGCTCGCGAACGCTTGGCCAAGGTGGCGGGAATCCTGATCGCCTACCCGGATATTCATGTCGAGATAGACGGATATACGGACAGCACCGGAAGCTTGGAACTTAACGAGCGTCTCTCTCAAGAGAGGGCGGATGCGGTGCGCAGTTACCTGTCCAGCCAGGGAGTCAACTCGTCGGCCATAACCAGCCAAGGCTTCGGACCAAGCCAGCCCATCGCTTCGAACGATACGGCGTCAGGGCGACAGCAGAATCGGCGGGTGGAGCTGGTGGTGTCAGGTTCGTCGATCGGTGAGGCGGCGCAGCAAAACGCGCCAAGTCAGAATGCCACGTCGGGCGCGCCCGCGAGCACGACCGATCAAACTGCGCCAACGCAGCCCTCGGTACCAAACGGGACGCCTATGCCAGCAGGGCAGACAACCGCACCGCAGTGATAGGCGCGACTTACAGCGGTGTCAATCTGCTTGAGGCGCCGCTATCCGTCTTAGGCGTGTCCGTAGTAGATGCAATTTCGCGCTGCAGCACTCGTAAATTCGCCAACGCATCCGCCAGCGCCTGATACTCAGCACTCTCGATGTTCTGGTGCGCATTCAAGCGACTCTGCACCGCGTTGTACGCCAGTTGAATTCGCTCCGGCATTTTCAGCGGATCCGCTTCCAGCAACGCCGCGTGATAGTGAACCCGCCAATCGTTTTGTTGATCCACGTTCCCCAAATCGCGCCTCCAGCCAAGCGTATGGCAGGTTTTAGGTGAACTCGCTGCTGTAGGAAAGGCTTGCTCTTACCAGCAGCGTTATACCAGCTAAGATAAGTTGGAATAAGGAAAAATGTCTGTTCGTTATCGGACAATCGGGCAGCGGCTATTGCGACCCGGACCCACCGTTGAAGTGCTTCATGGCAAAATAGCACTCGCAGGCTGCGTTTTCCAGGCCGGGGCGATTCAGAATGGTGATGGTGCCCCGGATATTCTCGATCAGCCCGTAGCCTTGCAGAATTCCCGCCGCGAGGCTCACACTCGGGCGTCCAGTCCCTAACATCTGGGCCAGGAATTCGTGGGTCACTAAAAGCGTTTCCGAGCCGATCCGGTCCTGGCACATAAGCAGCCATCGTGCCAGCCGCTGCTCTATGTCATGCAGGCGGTTGCAGGCCGCGATCTGCGCGACCTGCAATCCCTGAACCAGGACGTAGCGGTTCCAGATCAGCCGCATCTCCGGCGCCGAGTTTAGAACTTCCATCAAATCTGAGGATTTGATTCTTAACCCACTTCCAACGATCTGCATAACTGCCCGGTGTGGGCCGCGACTCAATCCGACTACTAAGGGAGTGCCCACTATGCCTTCCTTGCCGACAATAGCTACCTCTACGCTTCGGCCGTCGCTGGTAAGCACGACCAGCGAGGCCATGCCGTCGTTCAGGAAATACGCGAAGTCGATCTTCGCGCCGGCCTCGTGCAAAATGTGCTGCGCCGGCAGCTCCGTCGGCTCCAGATATTCTCGAAGCAGATTGTATTCGCTTTCTGGAATGGACCGCAGAATCGAGTTCTGCACCCGTCTGCCTGAGGAATCAGTTCGTATGGCTTTTCGTTCTTTTCGACCGGTCGTACGTTCCACACCGCTCCCTTGCAAGCTTGCGCAAGCCTTACAACATGATTGGACAGGTGGGCGTAGGCTAGTGGCCGAAGTGGAAGTTTGTCTGTTCGGCACCGAACGCAGGGGTGCAGCAAATGCGCTATCGCAGACCCAGCCCGCCATTGAAGTTCTGAATCACCCCATAGCATTCACAGGCGGCCTGTTCGAGGCCTTTGCGGTTCAGTACCTTTACCGTGCCGCGCAAATTCTCAATCACACCGGCGCTTTCCAGGGCTCCCGCCGCTAGAGTGACACTGGGACGCCCGGTGCCGAGCATCTGCGCAAGGAATTCGTGGGTCAAAGGCAGCAAGGGAGAATCGACTCGATCCTGACACATGAGCAGCCAGCGTGCCAGACGCTGTTCGATGTCATGCAGGCGGTTGCAAGCTGCAAGTTGAGCGACCTGCATGCCATGCATCAGGGCGAAGCGACTGACTTCTGCCTGCAGGGTCGAAGCGCAAAGTAAAACCTGTTGGAAGATTTCTGACCTGATTCGCAGGCCGGACCCCGACATTTGCATGATGGCTCGAAAGGTCCCGCGCAGCAGACCCACCGCGATGGACATTCCTACCATCCCTTCGCGGCCGACGATACCGACTTCGACACTTCTGCCATCCGCGCTGAGCGCCACCAGAGAGGTCATGCCTTGGTTGAGAAAGTATGCGAAATCGATCTTCTCAGTGGGCTCGTGCAGGATCTGGTATTGCGGCAATTCTGCTGGCTCCAGGTGAGGGCGAAGCAAGTTGTATTCTTCATCTGGCAGCGACAACAGAATCACGTTGTTCACTGCCTTTCCCGCGGCGTCCGTACGAGCGCCAGCAGCCAAGGGCGTCACCTTCGGCCGTGCCAGCCTTTCAACAACCGAGTTTCCGTTTGCCAAGGGCAACCCTCCTTTTTCTCACTGTTCTCGAATAATTTGATGCGACTGGGATTATCGGTTTAGATCAATGAGCCTGTAGGCGCGGACGGGATTTCATCGATATGCGAGGAGGCATTTCAACAGTGAAAGGTGGGAAGATCGACGAATCAGGAGTCATCGATCTCAATATACGGCCTGTATGACGACCCGAGCGGTTTTCCTGTATGTGGCTACAGTTTTTCTTGTACTGATAAATTGACGGCGGCATGAACCTGAGTTACGAGACCGCTTTACAGCGTCAATCAGTCGCCGGTTTCCGATCTTTGCCACCCACCAGGATTCCCCAGTTCGACAGATTGCGGGCTGCTTCCCAGGTGATCGGAATCGTTATTCTTACCGCTTCCGCTTTCAGACAAGATCTCGGAGCGAAACGATCCGGCGAAGAAAGCTCCCAGACCAGGAAACCCAAGACGCTCCCAAAAAGAACGTTCATGTGGAAACAATGGTAAAGACCCAACTTCTTTCTTGCAGCGGTTGAGTTCGAACCACCGTAAGTAATTGCGGACCACGCTGGGCAGCGTCATCTGGATCGCTGCGGAGAAATTCTGCTCGGCCATTCGACACTGCTGCTCTGGTGACTGAAGGATCGAAACCAGTTGGTCTGCGAGATCCGCCGCGTCCCCGAGCTTATAGAAATTAACCGCCATGTCTTCATCCGCTGCCATGTCACGAAAATCGGCGAGATCGGCGCAGACGATTGGAACTCCGTACTCACACGCCTGGTGCGCTGGACCACTCGATCCGGTCGCCGAGTCGTAGGGCATCACCACCACACTCGCCGCGCGGAATAAGGCCGGAATATCTTCTTCGGGAACATATCCGCGAAACTCAACCCGCGAGCCCACGCTCTGCGAATCGCGAATCGACTCCCAATATCCCGGTCTGGTGTGATGATTCGCGCCGGCGACAATCAGCTTGGCATTCGAGACTTTCTTCAATACCGCAGGGAAGGCGTCCATCAACGTCTCCAGCCGCTTGTAAGTTCCCCAATGCCCAATTGCCAGAATGCGATGCTCGGGATTACCCCGTTGCGAAAAATCAGGTGGGCTGGGGCATGGCGCGAATGTCCCATGCGTACCCAATAAAACATTTTGAGCGGAGTACTTTTCGATGAGAGTGCGCCGATAGCCAGAGAGCAGCACTGAAACTGAATTTGCCTTGAGCAAGGTTCTGGTGGCCAAGTCACTGCCGAGGCGAAACATTTTTTCCTGGCGCACTCCCGCACTTGCAAAATCGACGTGTTCGATGATGTGGTGTAGCGTGATATGGGTGTAATAGCCGAGGGCTCGAGTAAGGGCTGGGACGCACAATCCCGCGAAGGCGGCGACCGGGTAGTCCGGAGTCGCAAAGCTCGAAAAAACCAGATTGAACCATACGACATCGGGCTTCACTCTATTGATTGCGCTTAACAATCGGGTTGGCGTCGCCAGGCTGTTGAACTTCCAGCAGCGGATCACGTCGAAACCAGGCAGTTCCTGCTGTTCGTGGGCCTTGAGCGAGTTTCCGTTCTGGTCGGTGGCGAACTCGTAATCGGTGAGTTCGTCGGCAAGAATGGTCAGGCTGATGCGCGGATTGCGCTTTAGTTCCCGCGCGATATAAAACGCATACTCGTTCAACTGCCGGCCGCTAGGAGGAAATGTCGCAACTAAACAAATCTTCATCGGACCCCAATCTCAAAATAAACTGATTTGCACATAGGGCCTCATCTGCAGACTCTGCGGCCCAGGAAAGTTATAGAAATTCTGCTGCTGCATGCCGGCTGAGAAACGAATTGGATATTGCAGCTCGACTTCCCCCGTTGAGTCCTTGTACTCGTGATGGAACGGCATGGCATAGGACACTGCAAAACCGCTCTGCACTGCGTCATAAACGTGGAAGCCCATATTGCGCGAATAAGCCGCCGAGGCTTGGATGCTCCAGTTGCGCGTTGGGGAGTACTGGACGCTTCCCGCTGGACGAATCGCCTGGGAAATCGCCCAATCATTTTGCTCCACGCGCCACGCTCGCAAGTCCTCCGCAAGAACTCTGAAGCTAAGCCGTTCGGAGACTTTGCGTTCAATGCCCGCGTAGACGGAGGTGAAATAAACCTCGCGCGTAATCGGAACAAACTGCTCATCGCTAGCCCCCCAGCCGGTCACGAAAGCCGTCTTAGCCCAAGGATGCCCGACGCGGAAGTCGACCGCTCCCGCCAGAGTGCGCGAACTCAGGTTGCTTTCAGTAAACGGTCCAGCTTCGCGAATGCCAAAAGCATTAACCGAAACCATGTTGAAGAACGAACTGGTTGACATGTATACAAATTGTCGAAACAGGTTCTGATCCATTTCCACCGGCTGCAGCGAGTCTCTGCGAATCGTTTCCTGAATACCAGTGTTGAAGTTCAATACGTTATTGCCCAGATGAAGCGTCGGGTTGAGCCCGATGTTGAAGGAGTAGTCGGTCGTATCGCGGTTGACGATCTCGTCTGCGCTGGGCAACGAAATCGCCCCGCGTGCGTTGCGCACTTGAAAGAATCCGCTGGCGTCAGGAAACGAGCCGCCGAAGTGCAGGTGGTACGCGCCCGTCCATTGCGTCTGAATCGAAGATCGCGGAGGCGGAAGCAGTCCCTGGCGGCCTGGTATGGGATTGGGGACATCCAACTTGGCGTCCAACGGGTAAACCGTTGTGTCTTCAAAAATGGGCTCTACGGAAAAATTTGAGAGGACGCTCAATTTGCTGTTGATCCTCAGTCCCTCGTTCGCCGCCGCTTCCAGCAAATCCTGTTGCGCGATCTGGTCTTCGCCCGCAGCGTCTGCGGCTTGAGCAAAAGCGGTAAGCGCCTGAGTGTTTTGGTGCTGCTGTCGAAGCACGGCAGCTTTGGCCAGCAGATATTGATAGCTCGGTTCGCTGTCGGCTGAACTGCTGACTGCATTCAATTCAGCGTTGGCCTTCGTCGTCTCGCCTAGAGCCAAGTACGTATTGGCCAAACCAATGTGCACAGATGCGTCGGATGCGCCCGCTGCCTGAGCGCGTTGGAGGTACGTCTCTGCCAGTTGATACTCGTGCAGATCGAGGAATACACCCGCTGCCTCCATCAACTGCTCGCCGGTAGGCGGCAACGTCTCTCCTGTACGTGCTTCCATCAGGGCCAATGCGATTTGCCGCTGAGCATCATTGGGATGGTCCTCAGTTGCCATGAGCTTGGCGATTGCCAGACGCACGGCTACGCGATCGCTATCTGGTGCGTCGAGCGCTTTTTCGAAGCGTTCCATGGCGGCTTTCTGATCTCCCAGCGCGCTCAAAGCCTCGCCGGTGGAGACGAATACTGCGCTTTCTCCTCGCTTCTCGTCCGCTTTGGAAGTCGGCGTTGATTCGGCGTGCTGCTCTGCCAGTTGCACGTAGTGCAGGGTTTGATCGCGATCGTGAAGTTGCGCGTACGACCTTGCAAGCTGTGCGTAAATCAGAGGATCGTCTGGGGAAAGTTTCTGTGCCGCTTGCAGTTCGCTAATCGCCTCATGGTACTGCCGCAGACTGTACAGCGTATCGGCCAGCGCCAGATGAAGAGCCTCATCATTGGGCGAATATTTCAAGGCGGTGCGATATTCGGCAGCGGACTTCATCAACAATCCGTTTTGCCCGTAGGCGGTGGCTCGAATCAGGTGAATGGGCATCGAATCACCCATCTGCTCTTCCGCGAGTTGCACCTGCCGCAAGGCGATTCGAGGGCGATGCATATCCAGACTGGCGTAGGCCAGCCCCAGATGAGCTTCGCCATTCTTAGGTTCGAGCTTGAGGGCTGCTTCGAAATCCACAGCGGCAGCAGTCGGTTCGTGCAGGTCATGCAACACGTATCCGCGGTTCACATATGCCGTAACCACGTTGGGATCGCGCTGCAAGGCTTCGCTGAAATCTTTTTGCGCTTGCTCCAGATCTCCATTCTGTTTGTACACATAGCCTGCTAGCAGGGGAATATCCGGCTCTTTGGGCAGAACCTGATCGTACTCCGACGTCAATTGCAGTAACTCATCGTATTGTTTGAGATTGAGCAAGTCGTAGCCCAGATAAACAACTACGTCCCGGTCTTTGGGAAGTTGCTTGATCACTTCCCGACCGACCGCAGCGGACGCCGCATAGTCGCCCTTGAAGCTCAGGTATCTTTCTTTCTCTCGCATGACATGCGGTTCCTGTTGCATTTCGGGCGTCGCGCGACTCAACCACTCCGCCGCCAAATTCATTTGATGCGTCTCGATGGCAGCGTTCATGCCTCCAGCCACAATCAAACTGTTATTCGGGGCCAGTTCATAACCCTTGCGGTACGAAGCGTCAGCTTTCGCGAACTCTTTGTGTGCCGCGTACAAATCTCCAAGCGCAAGATACGGCACATACAAAGTTGGATACGCGTTCGCCAGCTTTTGGAAGTATTTCTCGGCGTCCTGGTCGTGTCCGGCTTCGCGGGAAACGTAACCCAGCGAGGTAAGGGCGAACCGGTTCACCGGGTCGACCGCGAGTATCTTCTTATAAACGGCGATGGCGTCCTCAGGACGACCGAGTTTTACCAGTAAGTCTCCGTCGAGTTGCAGACTGTTCGGATCCTGCGAGTTGATCGTCAATGCCTCCTTAATGTCATTTCCCGCGCCATCGAGATCGCCCGTGTTTAATTTGATTAAGGCTCGCAGGCGCAGAAATTGCGCTCGGCTGGCTCCTTGTTCATCCAACCCGCTGATCTGTTTCTGGGCAACCTCAAGATTCTGCTGAGCTGCGCTCTCATCGTTCAAACTCTTGTAGAGTTCGACAAGATTCATGTGCAACTGAATTCCGTACAGAGGTCCCTCGGCTGGAGTCTCTGGCAAATGAACCAGCGCGGCGTTGTATTCCCTAATTGCCTCTTCGTTGTGTTCCTGCAGTCTCGCAATTTCCCCACGAACAGCGTGCACCCGATAATGTTCTGGATCGATCGCAGCCGCGCGTTGCAGGAACGGCGCAGCATGTTCAATGGAACCGGCAGCGACTTCGGCCTGCGCAGCAGAAAGCTGTAAGCCCAAGTCGGAGGGAGCAGCGTTGGCCGCTTGCGCATAGAGCCTCGCGGCCTCATCCTGTTTGCCATCGAGCTGATAGGTGTACGCAAGCTCGGCTTTAACATCTGGATTCGGATTGTGGATCGACTTCAGCGAAGCAATCGCCGCCGAATAGTTCCCGGTCTCTCGATAGTAGCCTGCCAGCGAACGCTGCACCTCGGGATTGTTCGGAGCGTGCTGCTTGGCCAACTCAAGAAAATGGTTTGCTTGATCGAACTGCTTCAAATGCTGATACGAAAGCGCGAGCAGTAACTCTGAGCGCGTGCCGGGTTCGGCCCGTTCCGCCCGCCCCAACAAGTCGATTGCGCCGGGGTAATCTCCCGAGCGCATCAGCAGTTCTCCTAACAACAGCAAATCATTGACTCGCTTCGGGTCGGACGCAAGCACCTGCTTCAAGAGGCGCTCGGCCTCATCCGCGCGACCCATATTGCTGTAGGTCTGAGCCAGCCCTGAAATCCCATCGAGAGAAGATGGATTGAGGCGAAGACCACGCTCATAGGAATCGGTAGCAAGCTGAAACTTTCTGTCCAATCGCGCGGCGTAGCCCAAAAGGAACCATAGCTGGGGATCGTTCGGGGCAGCCTCCGCCGCGCGCTGCGCATAGCCAACAGCGGCCGCGTAGTTTCCGCTTTTCAACGCTTGTTCGGCCGCGCGGGCGAGGCGCGCGTTTTGAATATTCGATCCCCAGCCGAGCTTGTTGGCAGACGATGTTTGATCGGGATTGTCTTGCGGTTTTTGAGGAGAACTATCGCCGACCTTATACGTCTGCGCTTGGACCACACAGGCAAGCGCACCGATCTGCGCATACATCAACACGGTCTTCAAGCGCCCCAACGCGGAAGTCAAATTGTCACCACCGGTTTAGTCGAATCCATCGCACTTCGATTCGAAAAAGACCTCAACCGTTGGCTACCGAACATTTTGTTGTTTTAGCGACGCGCGGAGGAGAGCAACCCTGAATGACTTGATGGAATCGAAGATCGTTCGGGAGGGAGCCTTGCGAAGAGTTGAGTCGGTTGCGCCTGCAAAAGAGCCGATACCGCTAACCATGATCTTCCTGGCGGCTCTTGTAGTTCACGCGCCGCTGCTGCTCATGAAGTTGCCTTTGAAGTCGTACGACGCGAACTTCCATATATTTTTCGCGTCGCACTATTTGCACAGTTGGTTCGATCCCTGGAACGCGAAATGGTACGCCGGTTTTTCGCAGACGACCTATCCTCCCTTGCCGCAGCAGTGGCTCGCGCTGGTGTCGCGTCTGGTCGGGCTGGACATGGCGTACATGGCGGTTCAGTTCGTTGCGATTCTGCTGCTCGCATTGGGGGTTTATCGGTTTTCGCTGCTCTGGGTAGATCGCCGCGCCGCTTCACTTGCGGCATTGGCTAGTGTCTTTCTTGGCTCGGAGTGTTTTCTGGTCTACTCCGCAGGGCAATTATCGACTACCTTCGCCGCTCCACTTTATTTGAATGCCTTGCCCTATCTTTACAATTGGGTTCGGCGCGGCGATTGGCGAGCTTTTTTCAAGGGTGCAGTGCTCTCGGTGGCTGCTGCCGCTGCCCATCACGCCACGCTCCTTTTCGGATCGCTGCTGTTTGCGCTGCCGGTATTGGCGTTAGCAATTGTCGATCGCAAGGATGGTGAGCCGGCGTCGACGCGAGCGGTACTTTTCCGCACCGTTGGCATCGCTCTGGTGGTCGGCGTCGCGATTGCCGTAGTGCTTCTGCCGTTCTGGATTGCTCTTATCCACTATCCCGTAACCCAGACTCCGATTCCGCATCCCAGTCGGGCGAACTATATTTTGAGTCCGCAATGGGGTTTGAATTATTTCATCGTGCCTTACGGAGCTTTGGTTCTGGCCCTTCCCTTCATTGTCTGGCGAGGCTCTTCCGTCACCCGGCTGCGTCCGCTGCTTCTTGGTTTCTGGCTGGCATTTTTGCTGGGCCTGGGTGGAACCACTCCCGTAGGTCGACTGGTATTGGGCCGAGCTTTTGAAGTACTCACCATGGAGCGCTTTAGCTATTGGGCGACTTTGCTGGCGCTGCCGTTTGTGGGTTTGCTCGCTAGCGAACTTATCGACCGATTTCGCATGCGCGCAGTGGTTGGTTTGACCATGGCAGCTGCTCTGAGCTGCGCGCTGGCCGTGGCATGGGCAACTTATCGTCCAGCCGATGCTGTGGATTTCAAGGTCGACTCTGTGGCCGCATGGCTTAATCGCGACGGTCACGACCGGTACCGCTATGTCACACTGGGATTCGGCAACAAGATCTCTCGACTCGCCGTCCTGACCGACGCTAGCAGCGTCGATGGTGAATGGAACTCTGGTCGCATGTTGCCTGAGTTGACGCAGCACGGCGCGGGCGCGCTCACCAGTTCTAAATATTTTGGCAAGTCTGGCATCGACGCGTTGAGCGCCATCCTTCATCACGCCGATCGTTACGGGTTGAAATGGGTGTTCCTCCGCGACCCGTATTACGAACCGCTTTTGGTCTTTGCAGGCTGGCGCAAGGTTGATGATCTCGAAGACAAGACGATCACCGTGTGGAGCAAGGAAGATGTGCCGCCAGCAACTCCCATCAACGCACCCCAGATTCCTCCGCATTGGCAAGGCCTGATGTGGGGCACTCTTCCCATCTGCAGCAGCATTCTCGCGATGCTGCTTGCGCTCATCCCGGAGAAACGATGGAACCAACGGCGCGTGGTTCAGCCTGCCGCGACCCACGAGGATCTCGCTCTAGGGAGGCTGGCCTCATGAACGGGCGCCTCCTCGCTACTTCGATTGCGATTGCAACCGCTGCGCTCATCGTCGTCGGCACTCTTTGGCCAGTCCAATCGGCGCTGGCCATGGCTGGCGTCGAATCAGGAGCCGATCTGCTACGCCCTGCCTCGTCGCCACAGGCAGCAGTCGAAAACCTCGCCGATGAAATCGGCCGCGAAGATTGGGAAAAGGCGTACTCGAACCTCGCGAACAAAAGCGAGTTCGCGGAATCCGACTTTGTGCGTGACCTGAGGGGGAGTTATCCCAGTCTTCGCAGTCACGCCAGTCTCGACAGCTTCGACGTACGCCCGCTTCATGCTTCCGCAGATGATGCGCAAATGCGGCTCAACTTGCGCTGGTCGACCGTAGTTGGAATGTTTTTGGATACCCGCGACCTGCGCGTGACAAAAACGGGAGATCGCTGGGGAGTGGTTTGGCCGATCGTGAAAGAACCGCGCGTCCCGCCGCAGGTAATTCCTGTGAATTACCTGCGTTGGGACGTGATCTACCGCGGCGCGGAGGATGACTGGGGAGCCCAAGATGTGGAGTCACCGCACGTGCGTATCGTGGACATGCATCCGGTGGAGCGTGCTGGAGAAGTGATCGTATTAGGCGAACTGCTAAATGAAGACGTGGTCCCAGCCTTCGTGAGAGTCAAGGCAACATTGTTGGCGAAAAATGGGTCGGCCTTGGCGACCGAAGATAGCTTCGACAAGATTTCCCACATTCTTCTGCCCAGGCAGGTTACTCCGTTTCTTATTGAGTTTCACAAGATGGCATTATCCCAAGTCGACAGCATTCGCATGCAGCCGTCGTCAAGCCTGATCGCGGCTTCGGCGGACCCGGTAATCGAGATTCAAGATCAGCACTTAAGTTCAGGGCCCAAGCCATTGTTGACTGGAAATCTGCTTAATCAAAGCGGCCAAGTCGTCAACGTGGTCCACGTCCTCGGAACCTTCTACGACAATAGCGGCCAACTCGTTTGGGTCTCCGACGGATACGTTGATCGTGCTCTGTTCCCTGAGACGCCGATTTCGTTTAGTGTTTCTCTTCCGCCAGACATCGCGAGCAAAGTCAAGAGCGAGCGGGCAGTCGCCACTACGTACAGCTCGAACCGATTCCAATGAAATCGCGACTCACATCGTTACTTCTCAGCGGGCTGATCATAGTTGTAAGTTCGCAGCTGGCTACAACTCAGACCAGCAGCCTCCAACTGCCGAAGTCGGTTGAAGCAGGCGCCGCATTCTCGATCCAAACCACTGGCGGCGGCAATGCGACTCTCTACATCGTGGGCCTTGGGCAAGTGTTGCGGCGCGAAGTGCAATTGGGACAAACCATATCCTTTGCTGCCGGCGATCTGCACAATGCCGGTCACTACCTCGTTCTTGTCGTAGGGAGCTCGTCCACGGAAAATGGTGCGTTTGATGTCACTGCGGCGCCTCAGCCGTCGACGTTGAGTTTTCTCGCCAAACCTTCCCGCGTTCCTGTTGATCTGCGTGATGGCATCAGTGGTGTTGTTTATGTCTTTGATACTTTTCAGAACCTGATTCTTCAACCGACGCAAGCATCGTTTCAGCTTTCCGGAGTCGCTGGCGCTCCTCAGGCGCGGACCGTGCTCACGCGCAATGGCGTTGCGTGGACAAAAATGAATTCCGCATCCAAGGAAGGCGCGGCTCAATTTGTAGCCCGAGTTGGAAGCGCTTCAGATACGCGCGTGATCACGCAGGTCCCGGGCGATCCCTGCAGTCTAAGGATGAATGCTCACCCGTCAGGCCAGAGCCTTGCCCTCGAAACAGACCCGGTGCGCGATTGCAGCGGCAATGCCGTGCCGGACGGAACAGTTGTTACGTTCACAGAAACCTACAACGGCAAAGAAACAACCGTGGATGTTCCTATCAAACGCGGGATCGCGCGCACGGAAATGCCGGCTTATAAAGGAGCTACGATTTCCGTCGCAACTGGTGTTGTGATGGGAAATGAAATTCATTGGGGAGGAGGTCAATGAAAAACGCCAGGCGAACACCGTCGGCTGTGAGACCTCTTGTCATGGCTTGCTCCCTCTTGATTGCGCTTTCTGTCCAGGGTTCCGACCAGCCCGCGGTGCACGTAGCGCCCACGGATTCAGTCGGGCCCCGCGTGCTAGAAAAACAGACCGAGGAGGCAGTGGTACGTGATTATCTTCAAGCCTGGCGCAGCTTGAGTAGTGCGCTCGAGGAGAATCGCGCAGATCTTTTGGATCCGGATTTCGTGGGTACCGCCAAAGAGAAGCTCGTGGACACTGTGCGTGAACAGGAAAAGTTGGGGCTCCAGACACGCTATCGAGATAGTGCCCACGATCTTCAGTTGGTTTTCTACTCGCCGGAGGGCCTATCCGTTCAGTTGATCGATACGGTGACCTACGACGTGCAGATTATGGATCATGAAAAGGTTCAGACAACGCAGCATGTTCGCGCACGCTACGTTGCTGTTCTGACGCCTACGGAGGTGCGGTGGAAGGTACGTGTCTTCCAGGCCGAACCCGAATAAAGCTGAATATTGTTTGAGGAGCCCCACATGATTTCGATCGTTGTCCCTATTTTTAATGAACAGGAACTCGTACGTTTGCTTCATGCCGCTGTGGCCGACGCCATGAACGATGTGGACGAAACCTGGGAAGTGGTCTATGTAAACGACGGCTCCAGGGACTCATCCCTCAACCTGTTGAGAGAGTTGCAACTCGAGGATGCGCATGTTGTCGTTGTGGATCTCTCGCGCAACTGGGGACACATGGGCGCGATCTCGGCTGGCCTCCAGACTGCGCGTGGAGACGCGGTTGTTTTAATGGACGGCGATTTCCAGGATCCGCCGGAAGTTCTGCCGGAGTTGGTGGCTGCCTGGCGCGGCGGAGCGCAAGTTGTGACCGCCGTACGGAGAAGCCGGCAAGAACGGCGTAAAGTTCTGGCCAAACTCTTCCCGCTTTTCTATCGCGTGCTGGGAGCACTCTCCGATTTTCCCATCCCGCTCAACGCGGGAATTTTCGGTCTGCTCGATCGACAGGCAGTCGATTCGATTAACTCTTTGCGCGAAGGCAACCGGTATCTTCCCGGGCTGCGGGCGTGGGTGGGTTACAACACGGCGGTCGTTCTCTACGACCGGCAAGACCGGGCAGGTGGAGAGGGTAAGCTGACATTCCTGAGCCGAATCAAGTACGCGATGGATGCAATCACGAGTTTCAGCTACAAACCTCTTCGGTTGAGTTTTGTGTTAGCGGGATTTTCAATGTCCTTGGCCGCCATCCTTGCAGTCTCGAGCATTTTTTCGAATGGACTTGGCTACGGTATTACGGCGGCGATTTTCTTGATGGGGACTCTGGTTCTTTTGTGCCTGGGCGTGCTTGGCGAGTATCTCGGACGGGTATACGACGAGGTTCGCAGCCGGCCGCTATCGATCATCAATAAGGTGTACTACGCTTCGCAGTTGTCTCCCGCTCAGGTTGGCATCGGCCGCCAAGATGGAGATCGGGAACGGGTATTTCGGATCGCTTAGGGATTATTGCCCTGCGGGTTGCCGCGAGTCAGTGCCGCACTTGGCTAATCCGCGTTCAATTGCCGTCCCCTCTTCATAGTCGTTCCAGGTTTCTATCAACAAGAAGGGCAATGGACGATCACTGTAGTATTGCCGCCACAATTTCATCGTGTCGGAAAAGGTTTCACCGCAACGTTGCGCCATGTGCCGGTTAAGTCCCCAGGAAGCTTTGCTGTCATCGAAGCCTGCCCATGCGGCTCCCACGGCGATCTTGTCAGGATATTTGGTCTCCATTTTGCGATAGAAATCGATAAGATATTCTTCACCCCAGTTGCTGCCATCCGCCGCCCACCCTTTTCTCCCCGGGTTGATCCATGCGTAAAAGCCGTCGAAGGCGGATGCGAAGTTGGTTGCCTGATCTTCGTAGATCAGCAACGGTGGAGGGTTCCATTTGTCGGTCAGCGCCCGCACCCGGTTCCAGTCCGTGTGTCCTCCCTTAGGAAAGATAAAGATTACTGGCCGGTCGTTGTACGTGAGATAAGCCTGGCGACCGGGGGCGTTCGATGCAAGATAGCTTGCATCGAATTTCTCAAAGGCAGTAAGAGTGTCGTCGGTTGCGTCTCCGTTGTCCGGGTCGCTCTCGTCATACATCATCGACACGTGAAAGTTCTTTTCGGCCGCGATCGTTTGAAGTAGAGCATAGCTGCGATCGATGAAAGGCTCGCGATCACCGTACCAGTCCACCACAAATCCAGAAATTCCCAGCGCCTTTGCTTCATCGATCTGTTTGCGAATGACGGCGGGATCTTGCGAGGAGTAACCGACGGAGATGTGGCGAGGATGACCAAACCAGGGTTCGTAAACCGCCAAGATTTGCGGCGAAGCCTCAGTAGGCGGAGCGCCCTCGCGGAGCGTTTGGCGCAAGACGGGCTGAGTGCATCCCTGCAGCAGCACGACAAAAACCAGTGCACAAATCACCCGATAGCGATCGATCATAGAAGTGCTCAACGTTAGAGGCAGAGGACCCGCTTGCGGTTGTCGCGAAATCAGGGAGAACTCCTGATTAACTCGTCAGTTTGCGGGCAGCGTGACCTTTACTTCCTGCATCAGAAGGGCTGCCAGGGAAAATATTCCCTAGCGCAGAGTTTCGCAGTAGCCAGCGCCGAGCCCTGCGAGGCCCAGATTGATTCCTATTAATTTTCACGGCCTAGTTGGTTGGAGCCCCAAAAACACGGTGAGTCGTCTGAGCCCGGAATCGAAGACTCTACAGGCCCGCGTTCTTTCGGGAAGTTTCATCCTGCTCACGGGCTCGGGGCTCGTGACTGCAATCAATTTCGCCTACAACATTGCGGTCGCACGATTTCTCGGTCCTACCGCGTTTGGCCACGCGACCGCCGTCTACACCCTGCTCATTCTGATATCCGCGGTTACCCTGTCCTTCCAAATCGTCTCTGCCAAAGTTATCGCGCAGCAGAGTTCCCTGGAGGGAAAAAGTACAGCCTATCGAGGATTCCACAAAAGCGCCTGGGAGTGCGGAATCATCGTCGCGCTTTTGTTGCTGATGTTGCAGAAAGCAATTGCTGGCTACCTGAATCTACCCAGTCCGATTCTGGTTGTCCTGCTCGCCGTTGGCGTCGCTTTCTACGTTCCCCTGGGAACTCGCCGTGGCTACATTCAAGGTGCTTACGGTTTCCATAGTCTGGCTGGCAATCTGGTTTTGGAAGGACTGGTACGGCTCGGCGGATCTCTTCTCGCGATTTGGCTGGGCTTCGGTGTTCGCGGGGTGATAGCGGCCAACGCTGCTGGAGTCGCGGTCGCCTATCTTGCCTCTGCACCCAAACTTGCGCCTGGAGTTCCAAGCGAACTACATCTGCCCGATGCCTTTCGTGAAGCGCTGCAGGCGATCGTCTTTTTTGCTGGTCAAGTGCTTATCAATAACTGTGACATCGAACTGGTCAAGCACTTCTTTCCTCCAACATCGGCAGGGTTGTACGCCGCAGTGGCGTTGGTCGGTCGAGTGGTTTTTGCCTTTTCTTCAGCAATCATAAATACGATGTTTCCAGTTATGGCGGGCACTCGCAGTGAGCAGAGGAAGGATCACAGCGTCCTGGTGACTTCGTTGTTGCTGGTGTTCGGGATCGGTTCGGTGATCGCCGTCGGCCTGCGGCTGTCCCCAGCGTGGATTTGGACTGCTCTCTTTGGCTCGCAGTTCGCCATCTCTGGACAACACGGCCTTCCCTATCTGCTGGCATTGTACGCGGCCACGACGGCCGTCTATTCGCTTAGCGTCGTGATCATCGCTTACGAAATGTCCTACAAGATCGCAAACACAAGCTGGGTACAGTTGGCCTTCAGTGCCGTCCTTGTTGCAGGCATTTGCCGTTTCCATTCGTCGCTGCAAGAAGTTATCTGGATACAGCTTGTGCTGATGTTGGTTCTGCTCATCGTGCTCGCAGTGCCGTTCCTGTGGAAGACGCTGATCGGGTCTGAGAATGTGCAGTCCAGTTCAACCGTTCGTGGAATAAGGATAATTCGACGCGTCCCGGAAGATGAAGTCCTTGCCGAGTTCTTAAAGAGCGACTTTGAAAACTCCGCCTTCGAGGAATATAAGGAATCTCTGCGCGAACTTGTGATGCAACCACATCTCGACGACGATGTGGAAAATGCGAAGCGGCGTGCCCTGTTGTTCATTCGACATCTTCCGCTGTGGAAAGAGCTGCCCAAGGGAACGGAATGGTTTGAAGTGGAAATCCGGCCGGCAGATCTGGCCCAGATTCGCGTATTTCCGCGCGCCATGTGGCGGAAGCTCGCTCGGGGCAATTTTGGGATCACAACAGTTGCGGAACGCATTCGCACATACCGCAGTCGCGATGTGTCCGTAAGAACATTCCTGTCGAAAATCACATCGTTACGCGATTGGTTGCGCCAGGATGCCCAACCCGGCGCCGTGCTTCTCATAGGCGTTAACGAGAGCGAACCGTTGACTATCCTCGATGGAAATCATCGGCTGGTAGCGGCCACACTGGCATCGCCGGAGGCCATGCAAAAGTTCAAATTCTTCTGCGGACTCTCGCCGAGAATGGCGGAATGCTGTTGGTACGAGACGAATCTGGCGACGCTTTGCCGTTATGGCGCAAACCGGTTGGCCAATCTCGTTCACGATGCCGAAGCTGAACTCCAGCGCCTTCTACAAAGCTCTTAGGCGCCGATCCTGCTTTCTTACTAATGAAAACTCCGATCTCCCCTACAGGTAGCACCGGATAGACTCCACGTCGCGATGAACTTAGATTTGGGAATGTGTACTAGCCGTTTTGCTCCCAGTCGGGAGCAGGAGCGGTATTTTTCGAGCCCGGATGGAGAACATGATCGGTTCAAGAGCTGTGGTTGTGAAGCAGTTGCCTGAGAAGTTAAGTGTTAAACAAAGTCGCTTATTTTTTCTCGATGTGGAACCTTCGTTTGCGGTGGATCGTCCTCGTCTCGTGCTTGATTGTTCGAGAGTCCGCGAACTCGACAGTGCCGGCATCCAGGTGCTGCTGCAATGCCTGGAGGAGGCTATGAAGCGGAATGGGGATGTCAAACTCGCCGCGATCCCTGCTGCCGCCGCAGAGATTCTGGAACTGACGCGGGTGGATGGCCTCTTCGAGATTTTCGAAACTATCCGTGACGCTGTCAATAGTTTCGACCAATTCCCGGCATATGTTTTCGATCAAGTTGTGGATCCGGGACTCTCAACACCAGCATCAGTGAGCGAGGCTTACCGGAATCCGAAGATGGCCGGGTGATCCGCGAAGAGGGCGGAAGAGGGACCTGGCTCTGGAGCGAATCATGAGAATGTTGGGGCTTACGCGAGATATTGTCACCTGCGTTGTGTTGTTATCGCTGGCTTCGTTTGTCGCGACCGCACAGCAGCAAGATAGCAGCGCCGGCCAGTCGACGAACACGACTTCGTCGGGAAACGACCCATCGCACGACTCGAGTACTCGCGCGACAAATATGAATGGCGCGCTGTCTGAGCCTGCAACCCTCCCCGACAGTCCCGGTTCGGCTCGTTTGCAGGCCTCCGCTCAGACTCCGCAATCCGATGGGCAACAATCATCTTCGAAGGGGACGCAAGAGCCTGTGGGCACGGCGGCAGCGGAATCTGTCGAGACAACCGGGGTTGCAGCCTCCAATCCAGCCGGAGCTGCCATCGCCCCGGCAAAGCAACGACGGACGCGATCTATCTTGATCAAAGTCGGTGCTCTGGTAGGCGCGGGTGTTGCCATCGGCACGGTTGCCGCGCTTTCGAGCGCCAGTCCCAGCCGGCCCCCTGGTGCTCGATAGCTGCCAGGACGAGAGAAATTTTACCCGCTATGACTTACGCCGCGCCCAGAAATCACCGCACCCGACTTATAAGCTTTTCGGGTATTGACGGAGCTGGCAAAAGCACGCAGATCGAACTTCTGGTCGCTCGCTTGAAACAAGCGGGCTTCGGGGTCGCCCTGTTAGCTTTCTGGGATGACGTAGCCGTGCTTACCCGCGTCCGCGAATTCAGCGGCCACGCTCTATTCAAAGGTGAGAAAGGCGTTGGGGCGCCGGATAAACCGGTGAACCGGCAGGACAAGAATGTACGCTCCTGGTACATGACCGCCGTGCGATTTGCGCTTTATTTTCTGGATGCGATTTCGCTTTCGTTCGTCGTTGCGAGACAACGAAGATCCAGTGCCGATGTAATCATCTTCGACAGATATCTTCACGACGAACTCGCGAACCTCGCAGTCGACCATCCGATTTCGCGAATGTTTGCCCGCCTGTTATTAACGATCACGCCGCAGCCAGACATTGCCTATTTGTTGGATGCGTGTCCGGAAAAGGCACGCGAGCGCAAGCCCGAGTACCCCGTCGAGTTTCTCCATCAAAATCGCGCTGCGTATCTAACCCTGAGCGAAATGGGCGGCGGAATGACAGTCATAGCGCCACTTCCAGTCGCAGAAGCCGCAGATCAGATCCTCGAAGCGGCGTTGAAGAAACTGTCTCCCCGCGATTTGCATTCCTTTTCTGCTCCTGCGCAATCCATTGCAACCACCCGAACCTAGGGTAACGCGGCGATGCCCTGAGGGTTCGGGCCACGCTTTGTCCCGTAAAGCCATCTCAAGTGAGCCTGCAATGTTCCCACGCCAAGTCATAGCTCGGCTGCAAGATGGCAAAGCCAAGTTTCCGATATTGCCAGTTGTGTTGGTGTCGGGCCTGGTGATTCTGTGGAGTGGATGCCGGGGACTTGCGGGGGACCCAGCCGACCAGAACAGCAACCTGCAGAGCATCAATCACATAATTTTCATGGCCCAGGAAAACCGTGGCTTCGATCACTACTTCGGATCCATGCGCCAGTACTGGGCCGCCAATAGTATTCCGGACCAATCCTTCGACGGGTTGCCTCAATTCAATCCGGCTTCCGGCGCTGCGCCGCATCAAGGCCCCGTGCCCACGAATCCTGGCTGCGATCCCAGGTTCCCGTTCCCCCCGAATGACTGCACAATCGGCGGCGAGAGCCCGAAGGTCGCGTCTTTTCCAATGGTTTCGATGTGCGTCGAAAATCCAAGTCCCTCATGGAACGAGGATCACGTGGATTGGAACCTCAGCGATCCGCTCTCTCCCACGGCGAGTTTGAACGGGTTCGTGTGGACCGCGGCTCATGACGCCAGAACAAATCAACCGCCCTTTACCGATGTGAACGGCGTGCGCGCCATGGCGTACTACGATGGAACCGACCTGCCTTACTACTATTTCATGGCATCGAATTTTGCTACGTCGGATCGCTGGTTTTCGCCAGTCATGTCGCGAACCCAGCCGAATCGGCTTTACATGCTGGCTGCCACTTCAGCTGGGCACGTGTATCCGCCCACGTCTCCACTTCCCAACCAGACTATTTTTGATTTGCTCCAGAATGCAGGAGTTACGTGGAAGGTTTACGTCACGGACTTGACGCACGCTACGCCGCCCGTTCAAGACAGCACGATCAACATGTTCACTGCAGCCACCAAGTACCCGACAAACATTGTGCCGGTTTCACAATTCTTGTCAGATGTGGCGAACGACACCCTCCCGTCGGTAGCCTTCATCGATCCGGGATTCGACAGCGGACTCGACGAACATCCTGGACTGGACGACGGTGAGCCGGGCGGAAGCGTGCAGCTCGGGTCGCAATATGTTTCCACACTCATCAACGCGCTGACGCAGAGTTCCTCCTGGCAGGATTCAGTTTTCATTCTTACTTACGATGAGTTTGGTGGTTTCTACGATCACGTGCCCCCACAGCCGGCAGTCAGTCCGGACGGGATAAAACCGTCCGACCTCATGCCGGGGGATATTTGCACCAAAGGCACTGGGCCGACTTGCGATTTCGTCTATACCGGCTATCGGGTTCCATTGATCGTGATTTCGCCATTCTCGAAAAAGAATTACGTTTCGCACACCGTCGCCGACTACACAGCGTGGCTTAAGCTGGTGGAAACCCGCTTCAACCTTCCTAGCCTCACCAAACGGGATGCGGCTCAAATGGATATGACGGAATTTTTCGACTTTCAAGATGTACCCTGGAGCACGCCACCGACGACGCCGGTGCAACCTACCAACGGGGCTTGTTATCTGAATAAGCTCCCGTAATCCTCCCCATCTTCCCGAGGACCTGTCGTTAGCCAGCGGCGCGAAAAAGCAGCTTTCTCGACATCGTAGGATCATCCGCGTATGTGGATGACCTGCGCTCGAGATGACAATGGAAAATAAAATCGGTTTATTTAATCACGGGCGGATTCAAACTAACTGCGCTCGCCGAATAGTGCTGCCCGTCGAAGTTTGCCGTGACCGTTACATCGCTTCCCTCGCGCACATCGTGGTTGATTCCGAAGCGGTCGGGATCGAAAGATATTTCGTATCGCTTGTCATCACGTGGATCGACCAACGCCAGTTGACCGGAGTGCAAGTCGAGAAATACAACATTTCCTTTAAACACGAACGCGCTTCCGGGGGTCGCAAGCAGCGCGATGTTGCGAGCGACGTTCTTTCCTCCGTTATCAGCCTGAAAGTCGGCGGAAATCAGTGTTCCCGGGATCAGATCGCCCGAAGAAGATTCCTGGCCCTGGTGCGAAATCTTCGTCGCAGAAGACACGTGCAGTTTGACGGGCGCAGGAGAGAGTGAATCACGCACGACGAGTTCCCCGGTGCTGCGATCGTAACTCAACACCTGCCCTTGGCACTGCCCCTCCGGCAACTGCGACAACATGTGAATGCTGCGCGCGAAGATCGTCGTTCCGTCCAACATCGTCTCGACCGAAACATGTTCACCGGCGCGCAGATCACGCAGTGAGCCTTTGAGCCCGTCACGATAGACTTGCGTACGCTCGTCGAAAAGAACCTTCATCGGTCGCGCGCCGAAAATACTAAGGGTGAGTTGATCGCGGACGCCATCCACATCGCGAATCGCTCCACCAACCACCGTGCTCTTACCCTTCGGGATCGCTGGCAAATCTGGGAGAAAAGCGGAAGAACTTGCTGGATTAGATACGAGCTGATCACCAGGGTCCTCGACGAATGTCGAGTTCGCAGGCGACTGCGCAAATGCCACGCCGCTGAGAATCACAACAAATAGAAAGCGCCCCATAAGAGTACCTTTGCTCATCGTAGGAATTTTGCCCGTCTCTTCGATGTCTGAAGCTGACAAACAGTGGTCTGGACGTTCACTTTTGCCATAAGAATGTCGAGTTTTAGTGGGCAACGCTGCACAGGCTGGCGCATCCAAATTTGAGCTTAACTGGACTTGTAGAGACTATGTCTACGAAACGACTCAGCCTCGTAATAACAATTGCGTTCGTCACAGCGTGGGTTCCGCAGAACGCGCGGGCAGGAGACATCACGCTGAACCTCCCAAAACACAGCCATCTCACGCCAGTACAGCGGCTGAATCGCGAAGGGGTTGAGGCAATTCAAAAGCAACAATACGAAAAGGCGGAAACGCTGTTTTACCAGGCGTACCTTTTCGATCCCGCCGATCCTTTCACACTCTACAACCTGGGCTACGTTTCTGAACTGAAGGGTCAACTGGATCGCGCGCAGAAACTTTATGGTCTGGCTTCGGAACAAGCTACCGACGCAGTCATCGACCGCACCAGCGCAAAGCCACTCGAAGGCAAGTCGATGAGGGAGGCATTAGGCAACCTGAAAGATGCGCCCATGCAGGTCAACCGCATGAATGTTGAGGCGATTCGCCTTCTGTCCCAGGGTCGCGCTCTCGAGGCAAAGAGTGTTCTGCAGCAGGCACTCGCTCTCGATCCTCGAAGTCCATTCACTCTAAACAATATGGGAGTTGCCCTGGAATCTCGCGGCGACTATGACGAGGCTCTCAAATATTACACCGCAGCCGCTAAATCAGGTTCTTCAGAACCCGCTATCGTCACGGTGAACCGGACATGGAGAGGAAAACCTGTCAGCGAGATGGCCTCCCGCAACGCGAAAGAACTTCAAGAACGCATGCAAAACGAGTCCACCGCGCAGGCGCGTGCCGCCCTACTCAACGTGCGTGGCGTCTCAGCGACGAATCACAATGATTTGCAAGCTGCCCGACAGGATTTTCTGCAGGCCTACTCTCTCGATCCCAACAGTGCATTCTCGCTGAACAATGTTGGATATGTTGCCGAAATGGATGGCGACCTCGAAACGGCTGAGTTCTTCTACGAGAGGGCGCGTAAGGCGCAGGACGCTAACGCGCGGGTTGGACTCGCTACTCGACGTGCTGCGGAAGGGATGAATCTTGTCGCAGTCGCAGCCGATAGTGATCAGAAAGTAGACGGGAAGATTGTGGACGAAGATAAGGCAAGACGACAGCATCGCGGGCCTGTCGAACTGAAGCACCGTGACAACACACCCGTGGTGGAATCGCCGCCCGATGCATCGCAATCACCCGCCGCTCCACAGCCTCCGGCTTCTCAACCACCCACTTCGCAATCACCTCAATAGCGGTAATGGGATCTCATCACATATGACTACACAAACAGCTTCTCCTTTCGGTTCGACAAAATCGCTGACCATTCTTTCCGAGTTTCTGCTTGGCGGGCCAGAGCCTGACTCGGGCATTACAAAGATCAGCGAGAATGAATTTAACGACCTGGTCGCGCTCGCTAACACGAATCACGTGGTGGTGCGCGGCCTGGATGTCTTTCTACAGATCGCAAAAGACGCTGGCGACTGGCGCAGGGCGGAGTGGGCAGCAACTGCGATCGGAAGTGAGCGTGCGCGCATCGATAATGCCATTTTGTTCCTGCATAAAATCTGCTGCACCTTTGAATTGGAAGGACACGACATCGCCGTCATTAAATCTCTGGATCACTGGCCTGACTTGGGCAGCGATTTGGATCTGTATACGAATACGAAGCCGGCCGAAGTCATCGGCCTTATGAAGCGCCGCTTTGATGCGGAACTCTCTCCGCGCAGTTGGGGAGATCGTCTGGCCAACAAGTGGAATTTCGTCATCCCCGGATTGCCGGAGGCGGTCGAGATTCACATGGGACGACTGGGACAAACCGGAGAACAACTTGTAATAGCGAATTCATTGGCCAGACGCGCCCGCTCTGTTCACGTCGGAAATCATTTATTTCGGGTGCCCGCTATTTCCGATCGGCTGATGATTTCTACGTTGCAACGCATGTACCGCCATTTCTATTTCCGGCTATGCGATATCGTCGATAGCGCTAAGCTTGCTGAGACCGGTGCCATCGATTACGAAGACTTGCGCCATTCGGCGAAAGCAGCCGGCATCTGGGAAGGCGTGGCTACTTACCTCGCAATTGTGTCGGATTACGTAAAACACTATCGAGGCGAAGCGCTCGATCTGCCGGATTTCGTGAGAGCGTCGGCGCGATTTGGCGGAGACAAACTTCACTTCCGTCGAGACTTCCTGCGGGTCCCGATCATGCCGGAATCTGCCACGCTCTACGCGTCACAACTCGCAACCTTCTTGCTCAATCGAGAATTAAAGAATACCGCTCGACTCAGTTTGTTGCCTTGCCTGGCGACAGCAGCAGCGGTGGGCCAGAAGATCACGGGAAGCGATAAAGGAATCTGGTAGGGTTGGGAATCAATCGCTGCATCTGCGGGCGATTGCCGCGAGTATCCGCTCCGAGTGCGAACCGTCAGATTGCGATAGCCCGGGGCCTGCGCTGTAACCTGAATTCTCCGGTATCCGCCATTCGGATTGGGGTTGGTCGACTTGTAACCGATAGTGTATTGGCTGCGAATGTCGTGCGCGACGGTTCGAGTAATGCCGTCAACTTCATCGAGGCTTCGCGGAAAGAACGCAACTCCACCGGTGCTGGCGGCGAGGCTTTGCAGCGCGTCGGTTCCTGATTGCTGAAGTTCGTCGCTGAGCAGGCCGATGGCATAAAGGGTTGGCCCATTCTGCTGCTGCAGTCCGCGCGTCGCTTCCTGCAGGGTCTCCTGGCTCGCGTTGTCCCGGCCGTCCGTGATCACCAGCAGGACTTTACGTTCCACACGCGGATTGTTCTTCAAATGAACCGCAGACGCAATAATAGCGTCATAGAGCGCCGTACTGCCTTGCGCGGAAACCTTTTGCAAAGCCTGTTGAAGAAGGTTGATATCGGATGTGAAGTCCTGGTCGAGATAGGAATCCTGGCTGAAATTCACCACGAAGATTTCGTCATTCGGGTTGCTGGCTCGAATCAGGTTCAGTACAGCCTCGTTCACTTTGTTTCGCTTCTCGCGCATGGAGCCGGAGTTGTCGATAACGATGCCCATCGCGACGGGAACGTCATCGCGGTGAAACGAGGTCGTAGCCTGTCGCACGCCATCCTCGAAAACCGTAAAGGCAGGCCGATCAAGATTCGTGACCAAGCGGCGTTGATCATCCACGACGGTTGCGTGCAACACGACTTCTTGTACTTCTTTCTTGAATACGAAGACACCACTCTGGTCGTCGGCAGACGGCTGGTCGTTAGGCTGCGCCTGTGGCATGCCCGTCGCGCCCTCGCTCTGAGTCGCCGGTGCAGCACCGGGAGACTGGACCGGTTGAGCGGCCCCGGTTGCGGCGGGGGGAGCGGGCGTCGGAGGAGATGTTTGAGCGTCAAGCCCGATTGCTCCGACAAAAAGCCAGATCCCGACGATCACGACGCTGCCGCGCCATCGCTGGCGCGGCACGGGAACCCGTGATTCCCCGCTATTATGATTGCTCTTAAGTCCCATAGATGCCAATATTCAGAGGCCAAATGGCACGAAACGGTTGCTCCGAGTTTCTGTCCATTTCCTATGGCAACTTGTTCAAATAGCAAGCGCCATCCGTGATTTGGGCAGGCGGAGTTGGAGGAGTCAGCCAGGCTGGATTGCTGAAATTAAAGAATTCAGTCATATCCATCTGAGCGGCGTCCCGATTGGTAAGGGCCGGCAAGTTAAAACGAGTTTCAATGAACTTCAAAATCGCAGTCAGGTCTGCGACGGTGTGCGAGACGTAGTTTTTCTGCGAATATGGCGACACCACGATCAAAGGCACGCGGTAGCCGGTATAAACAAAATCGCAAGTTGGCCCAGTGGTTTGCGTGCAGATATCACCGGGAAGCAAATCCACTGGCTTGATGCCATCCGGACTGACGGTCGGCTGCGGCGAAACGTGGTCGTAAAGCCCTCCTCCTTCGTCGTAGGTGAGAATAAACGCCGAATCCGACCACGAAGAACTCGTCATGAGCCCATTGATGAGTGAGGAGACGTAATTTGCTCCCCTTTGAATATCATTCGGTTCTGAATCAGAGACGGATGGATGCTCGTCGAAACCAGCGTCCGTTGCGGGCTCGATCTGAGCCACTTGCGGCAAAGTTCCATTCGCCAGATCCGTGAAGTACTGGGATATCGGAGCGATGTTGTTAGGATACTGTGTCGGTATCGTCTGGCCCCATTGAAAAAACTGCACGTAGCTCAATCCCAGCAGACACGCAGGATCATACGGGGGCCCGGTGCAACTGCTGTTCGTTGGGTCAACATAAATTTTCCAACTGATGCCTGCGGCTTGCAGCTCTTGAAAGATGGTCGTTGCTGTCAGCAGCTTCTTATCATTGTTGTCGGTGCCTACCGGATACGCATATCCCTGCGAGGTACCGGCGATAAGATATTCGCGATTCGGATGCGTTCGGGTCATTGCCGGGTTAAACCATCGATCCGAAGTGGCAAAGTTCGACGCCATGAAGTAGTAGTAATTGAGGTTGTCGCCCGTGTTGTAGCCCATCGCGCGGATGCCGTCGACGTCGTAGAAGTTGTCAGCCCGACCGTCGTGCCCCGCAGTCCAGACGAAGCCGTCCAAATTGGCGGCAGCCTGGCCCTCCGGGTCGTAGTAGTTCCAATCCACGTGAGCCTCGTTCCACGAGGGGCTCGGATTTTCTATGCACTGAGTTATCAACTGATACGACGTGATGAGATTACTCGGGTCAAACACGCAGTCTTCCGGCGGCGGCGAGTCAGGGTTGCAACCCGGGATGGCGGGCGGTGGCCCATACAGTGGCGGTTGGCCTGACGTGGGATTAAATTGAGGCAGACCGTCGAACGATTGGTCGGGGTATCCGTTCTGAGCCCAATATTGCCGCAGCTCGCCAAAATAATGATCGAATGAGCGATTTTCCTGCGCCAGGAAAACGATGTGGTTGAGAACGTTAATACCTTGGGCAAGGTTGAAGGTTGCAGTGACCTGCTCGCTCGTCGTCAGTGTCACTTGGCAAGTCGAGCCTACGCCGCTGCATCCGCCTCCGGACCAGCCTGCGAAAGTTGAGCCACTTGCAGGATTCTCCGTAAGCGTAACCTGAGTTCCGGCGTTGAAGCTCGCACTGCAGGTTGTGGGACAACTGATTCCCGCGGGACTGCTTGATACCGAGCCTGTGCCGGTTCCGCCGAGGCTCACGGTCAAGAGAAGCTGATTAATGTTGAAGGTCGCAGTAACTTGCTGGCTCGCACTGAGCGTGACTGTGCAAGTCGAGTTAGTGCCGCTGCAAGCTCCTGACCAACCGGCAAACGACGAATTCGTCACAGGAGTTTCGGTAAGCGTCACCTGAGTTCCGACACTAAAGGCCGCGCTGCACGTCGTTGGACAGCTGATTCCAGCAGGACTGCTTGATACTGTGCCGGCGCCGGTTCCCGCCAGGGTCACGGTTAGCATAGGTGCATTTGCGTTAAACGTGGCGGTAACTTGCTCGCTCGAGTTAAGCGTTACCGTGCACGTGGTGCTGGTGCCGCTGCAACCGCCTCCGGACCAACCGTCGAAAGATGAGTTGGCTGCGGGCGTCTCCGTCAGCGTCACCTGAGTTCCAACGCTGAAGCTCGCGCTGCACGTCGGGGCACAACTGATTCCCGCGGGATTGCTTGAGACTGTACCCACGCCAGTACCTGCGAAGCGAACGTTTAAGACTGGTGGGGCTTGAGCATTATCGAAGGTTGCAGTCACCTGCTCGCTCGCACTGAGCTTCACGGTGCAGGTCGCGTCGGTGCCGGTGCAGCCTCCCGCCCATCCAACGAAGGTTGAGCCTTCTGCAGCGGCCGCGGTGAGAGTTACCGCAGTGCCCGGGCCAAAGCTAGCGCTGCACGTCTGCCCACAATTGATACCAGATGGATTGCTGCTGACGCTTCCCTTGCCAGTGCCGCTCAGACTCACCGCCAGTACTGGCGAATCGCTGAAGGTAGCAGTGGCGGAAGAATTTTGGCTCAACGTTATTTTGCAAGCGCCAACGCCACTGCAGGCCCCAGACCACCCAGCAAAAAAAGAATTGGCTGCCGGAGATGCAGCAAGAGTCACGACTATCCCGCTAGCAAAGCTGGCACTGCACAGCTGACCACAGTTGATGCCTGCGGGGCTGCTGCTGACGGTTCCGCTGCCGCCGCCTGCGACTTGGACGCTGAGTTGAAAAGAACCATTTGAAGAACTGGAATTGCCTCCTAATCCTCCGCAACCCGAAAGAACCAGGGATATCCAAATCAAACCACAAATAAGGGAGTGCCGCATCATCGACATAGGACTCGACATAGGCTGGCGCGCTCTTGCCCTCTACTAGCGGCTTTTCGATGGTTTCGGTTAAACGCGAGTTGCCTTGTCTGGCGCTGAATTGCATGAAAGATCTTTCCAGCTTTGCTTGGCCCGCAGATTGCGCAAAGCAACAGAAGAGTCTCCGGAGCCGTCCTATAGCGCCACCATATGCCGCTTGAATCGAATCCCACGAAGACATTGCTGACGCAGGCCAATTCCACTGCTCGCGAATGGAACGCCGCAAGCCAAGTTGCCAACGCCCGGCTCGCAGAGCCAGTAAACGCCGCCACAAATACAGAAACAGAAGAAGAGGACATTCTGCATGCGTCTATTAAAGCCGGTTCAGTGGCCCAAATTGTAGTGGCTGCGATTGCCGTGATCGGTCTTATTTACCTCTTGAAAATCGTACTCGTGACCATCCTGTCGGCAATGCTTTTGGCATTCGCGATGGAACCGCTGGTTAAGCAGCTCCACCGGATCCGAGTTCCCCGGGCGATGGGAGCGTTGTTGGCGGTATTGTTGATGGTGGCGCTGGCGGTCAGCTTGATTCACTTCTTTTATAGTCGCGCCGTCGATTTTGCCACCGAGCTGCCAAAGTACTCGGGCAAAATTCATTCCGCCATTGCGGGCTTTAGAGCGCAAACCGAAAAGATTGAAGAGAGTGCAGGGTCCGTGATCGCCTCGCCAAAGCCTGCCAAACAGCCAATCGCGGTTGAGATCCACCAATCCACTGGTCTGTCCAGCATTATCTCAGCCGGAAGCGGAACACTGGGCGACGCTCTGTTGGCCGTCAGCTTTGTGCCGTTCCTGGTTTACTTCATGCTGACGTGGAAGGACCACGTACATTCCAATACTGTGCGGCTGTTCCCCAAAGAACATCGATTGGTAGCGCATCGCACGGTCGCGCGAATATCTGAGATGATTCGCAGATTCATAGCCGGAAGTTTTGCTCTGGGCCTGGCCAATGCCGTGATTAGTGGCATCATATTTTGGCGGCTGGGCATACCGTACTTTTATTTCCTGGCCGCAATCAGCGGTTTTGTAAGCTTGATCCCGTACTTGGGTGTTTTTCTCGCTCTCCTCCCGCCCTTGACGGCAGGTATCGGAATCCTGGATAAAACCGGCATTCTGACTATTCTTTTTACTGTAGTTGGAATGCATATCGTCGCGACGAACGTCCTATTTCCGAAAATAGTAGGTAAGCGGTTGCAGTTGAATCCTCTCGCGGTCACGCTGGCTCTGCTGTTTTGGGCATGGATCTGGGGAGCGATGGGCCTGATTTTGGCGGTTCCGCTCGTGGCGATGACTAAAATTATCTGCGATTACATTGATTCTCTGCATGCGTTCGGGGCATGGCTAGGCGATTGAGTTCGCATTGTAATGCGCCGAAGATTGCTTGCGTGAGCACAGAGGATGGTCATGCAGTTTTTTCTTTGCAGTGGTAGGGATTTCCCTTGATTGTGCCTTGTGTGTGAGGAGCATACACTCCCTTCGGGATAATAATGTCAGGCCATCAACAAGATTCGTCGGCCAAGATAGTGCGACACAAGCCTTGGCGCTGGATCCTCGGAATTGCTCTCCTTTCGGCGGCGATCCTCGGCGCGGTGGCAGCGATTCTTGTGTCTCATGCCGAGCCGATTCTGCAGGAACGCGTAATTGAGACTCTATCCGCTCGCTTTCACACGAAGGTTCAGCTCGATGGATTCCACGTTTCTCTGGCACGAGGACTCCAGGTTTCAGGCAAAGGCCTCAGACTCTTCGGAGCCACTGACCCGAACACTCACGAGCCGGGAATTCAGCCGATCATCAGCGTGGCCGAATTTAGATTTCGGACTGGCCTGATGGATCTATTTCGTTCTCCCATGCACGTCGACACCGTGTACGTGAAAGGGCTGTCGCTGAATTTGCCGCCCCGAGGACAACGCGACCAAATGAACAATCTGGAGCCCAAGGGTGCGAAGATAAAAATCACGGTCGATAAGTTTGTATGTGACGAGGCCGCGTTGGTCATCAACACTTCGAAGCCAGGCAAGCTTCCTCTCGAATTTGACATCGAAAGTCTGAAGATGACCAGCATCGGACCCGGCCAGCCTTTGCACTTTGACGCAAAACTGATTAATCCGAAACCCGTCGGAAATATCGTATCGAGTGGATTGTTTGGGCCCTGGCAGGCCGACAGTCCGCGCGATACTCCCGTGCGCGGCACCTATTCATTCAGCCACGCAGATTTGAGCACGATCAAGGGCATCGGCGGGATCCTCTCATCGACTGGGCAATACGCAGGTAGCCTGGACAATATAGTTGTGAACGGCACAACAGACACTCCCGACTTTCGCATTGCGATCAGCGGGCGACCCGTCCCACTGCATACAGACTTTCATGCAATCGTTGACGGGACCAACGGAGATACGTACCTGCAGCCAGTAAAAGCGAAGATTCTGAGTACCTGGTTGGTGGCAAAGGGCTCGGTAGTACGGATGAAAGAACCGAATGGGCATCGTGTACAGCTCGATGTCACGATTGCCAAGGGGAGAATTGAGGACCTGCTGAAACTGGCTGTACGAACCGATCCACCGGTGATGACGGGAGTAGTGAAATTAAAGACAAACTTTGATCTCCCACCTGGAGATCCCGTGATGTCCGATCGGCTAAAGCTGGCGGGCCGCTTCGAAGTGACGGAGGCGCATTTTGCCAACGAAAAGATCCAGAACAAAATCGACGCGCTCAGCCTGCGCAGTCAAGGGAAACCAAAACTGGCGAAAGAAAATGTGAGTGAAGACGTGAGCTCCGATTTGAGCGGCACATTTGACTTGGAGAATGGTGTTATCGACTTTTCCCAACTGCAGTTCAACATCCCGGGAACCCAGGTGAACCTAACCGGCAAGTATAGCCTGGACGGAAACGAATTCGAATTCCATGGGAAAGCGCGCTTGGACGCGAAACTCTCGCATATGGTGACCGGATGGAAATCAATTCTCCTGAAGCCAGCGGATCCTTTCTTTAGCAAGAATGGCGCTGGAACCGAGCTTCCAGTCAAAGTCACCGGTACAAAGTCAGAACCTCACTTTGGTTCGGACTTTGGCCACAAAAACCATGAAGCGGACTGAACCAGACCGCATATCCGTTGCACCAGCTCACAACCTTTGCGCTTGGGAGTCATCCAAGATCTTCACTTGCGGTCGAAGAGAGTAGCATTATTAAATTAACGTCGAGCTGCAAGTGATGCTTGTTTTTCAGCAAGCTCACTTGGAGATCGGCGCGTTCCGCTGTCGAATGGCGATCTCTTGTTCCCCGGCCGTTGAAACAAGCTCTCATGTGGAGCATCCCCGATGTCATCGTGATCGGCGCAGGAGCGGCGGGACTGGACTAAAACACTGGTGTTACAAACTCGCATTAGCGTGTGCCGGAGGAACCCGAGTTCATGAGCTCTCAACCACAGCCCATTGTCTGGCCCGGCCGGCCTTATCCTTTGGGATCCACGTGGGACGGCGAGGGTGTGAACTTCGCTCTCTACTCGGAGCACGCGGAGAAAGTTGAACTTTGCCTGTTCGACATTACTGGCAAACGTGAAATCCTCCGCGTTCCGCTTCCCGAGCAAACAGACATGGTCTGGCACGGCTACCTGCCCGAGGTGCGTCCCGGCCAGTTGTACGGGTACCGAGTGTTTGGCCCCTACGCTCCCGAGGAAGGGCACCGATTTAATCATCACAAACTTCTGCTTGATCCCTACGGCAAGCAGGTTCAGGGAACTATCCGTTGGAGTGACTCACACTTCGGATACCGGGTAGGACACAAGCAAGAAGATTTGTCTTTCGATCGGCGCGACGACGCTTCGGGAATGCCGAAGAACCGCGTGATCGACTCCGCATTCACCTGGGGAGCGGATGCCCCACCACGGATTCCCTGGCACGAGACCATCATCTACGAGCTTCACGTTAAAGGATTCACCATGTGCCATCCCGACGTTCCCGTTCAGTTGCGTGGGACGTATGCGGGTCTGGCCACAGCTCCCGTTATCGAATACTTAACCCGCCTGGGAGTGACCTCGATTGAGCTCATGCCCGTACACGCGTTCGTCGACGACCGCCAACTCGTGGAGCGGGGTCTGCGCAACTACTGGGGCTATAACTCCATCGGATTTTTGGCGCTCGAGCCACGGTACATGGCTACTCAGTCCATCCGCGAATTCAAGACCATGGTCAAGACCCTGCATTCGGCGGGTCTCGAGGTGATTCTCGATGTCGTCTATAACCACACTGCCGAAGGCAATCAACTTGGGCCCACGCTCTCGTTGAAGGGCATCGACAATAGCACCTACTACCGCCTTGCGCCCGACAACCCGCGTTACTACACAGACTACACTGGCACCGGGAACACATTGAACATGCAACATCCGCGTGTACTGCAGCTGATCATGGATAGTCTGCGGTACTGGGTTCTCGACATGCACGTCGACGGCTTCCGCTTTGACCTCGCCGCCACTCTTGCTCGCGAACTGCATGAGGTTGATCGCCTGGGCGCGTTCCTCGATATTATTCATCAGGATCCCGTGCTCTCTCAGGTGAAGCTGATCGCCGAACCGTGGGACCTCGGCGAAGGAGGCTATCAGGTCGGAAATTTTCCCGTGGGCTGGGCGGAGTGGAACGATCGCTACCGCAATACGGTGCGCTCTTATTGGAAGGGTGACGGAGGAGTCGTGGGAGATCTGGCCTATCGCATCACCGGATCCAGCGACCTCTACGCGCACAGCGGACGGCGTCCTTATGCCAGCGTGAATTTCATCACGGCGCATGACGGGTTCACGCTGCAGGATCTGGTCAGTTACAACGAAAAGCACAACGAAGCCAACGGCGAAGGCAATCGCGACGGCAATAACGACAATCGCAGCTGGAATTGCGGGGTCGAGGGTCCCACCGACGATCCTAATATTCAGGCACTGCGCGCTAAGCAAAAGCGGAATCTGCTGGCGACGCTGCTCCTATCCCAAGGCGTACCGATGCTGTATGCGGGCGATGCGATCGGGCACACGCAGATGGGAAACAATAACGCCTACTGTCAGGATAATCCGATCAGTTGGCTAAATTGGAATTTGCAACCGCAGGATCGCGACTTGCTCGCATTCGTTCAACGCATGATCAACCTGCGAAAGCGGCATCCCTTATTCCGGCGGAAAAGATTTTTTCAGGGCCGGCCAATCAAAGGTGCAAACGTAAAGGATGTGCTCTGGCTTAATCCCGTCGGCAACGAGATCAGTGAGGACGAGTGGCGCGACGGCTCACTTCACTGTTTAGGAATGTTTCTTTCGGGTCAGGGCTTAGATGAGACCGATGAGCGCGGACGAAAACTCGGCGACGAGAACTTCCTCGTTCTTCTTAACGCGTATCACGAAGATGTGCAGTTCGCCTTGCCGTCCTTCCGTCCCGGCACCCGCTGGACCGCATGGATGGACACTTCCCGCGAAGCGGGCTTGCGCTCCGTCGAAACCTACGACGGAGGCGCACCTTATCCTCTGCAGGCACGCTCGATGGTCGTGTTGCTTGAACGGCGGGGAAACGGCAAAAAGGAAGAGTCGAGTGAAGCGCCGCTATAACATGCCGTTCGGCGCCGAGTGCCGTGAGGATGGGAGTGTGCGCTTTCGATTGTGGGCGCCCGCGGCGCGGCAGGTTGAGCTTCACCTCGCTGGCAACTCCACGCAGATTCCTCTCGAACGCCGCGACGAAGGCTGGTTCGATCTCGTCACGGACGTGGCGCGACCCGGAACTCAATATCATTTCCGCATCAACGGAGAGCAAGAAGTACCCGACCCGGCCTCCCGATTCCAGCCGCGTGATGTGCATGGGCCGAGCGAAGTGGTCCAACCTGATGCCTTCGATTGGCGCGATCACGCCTGGCGTGGCCGCCGATGGGAAGAAGCGGTCATCTACGAGGTGCACGTCGGAGCTTTTTCGTCAGATGGAACGTTCACCGCGGTGCGCGAGCGCCTCGACTATCTCGCTGATCTTGGAATTACGGCCGTGGAGTTGATGCCGGTTGCCGACTTCCCGGGCCGACGCAATTGGGGCTACGACGGCGTTTTTCTATTCGCTCCCGATAGCGTTTACGGTCGTCCGGAGGATTTGAAAGAGCTGGTTCGGAGCGCCCATGAGCGCGGCATCATGGTTCTGCTGGATGTGGTCTACAACCATTTTGGCCCCGAGGGAAATTACCTCAGGTCTTACGCGCCACAATTCTTTACCGATCGGCACCGCACGCCTTGGGGAGACGGCATCAACTTCGATGGTCCAGAAAGCCGAGTGGTCCGTGATTTCTTCATCCACAATGCGCTCTACTGGCTGACTGAATATCATTTCGATGGTCTGCGGCTGGACGCGGTTCACGCCATTATCGACGACTCTGCCCCGCATATTCTCGAAGAATTGGCAGGGGCAGTTCGAACCGCGGTCGGGTCCGGTCGCCACGTCCACCTCATCCTAGAAAACGACCGCAATCAAGCCCGTTACCTTGAACATGGAGAACACTGCCAGCCGAAATGGTACACCGCGCAGTGGAACGACGATATCCACCACGCGTTGCATGTACTCATCACCGGTGAGCGGGACGGGTATTATGTCGATTACTCGAAACATCCTCTCGAACAGTTAGGCCGCTGCCTGATTGAGGGGTTCGCATATCAAGGTGAGGTTTCCCTTCACCGCAACGGTGAAAGGCGTGGCGAAGCCAGCGCGAGCTTGCCGCCTACTGCGTTTGTCTCATTTCTTCAGAATCATGACCAGATTGGAAACCGCGCGTTCGGGGAACGGATCATTGATCTTGCGGATCCTCGCGCTGTGCGTGCGGCAATGGCGATTCTCCTGCTCGCGCCTTCGCCCCCGTTGCTTTTCATGGGTGAAGAGTTCGGAGCTGACACACCATTTCTGTTTTTCTGCGATTTCGAGAAGAACCTTGCGACGGCTGTAACAGAGGGACGGCGAAACGAGTTCGCTCGTTTCGCCCGCTTTAATGACCCCGCTCAACGCGAACGCATCCCCGATCCCAGCGCTGACACAACCTTTGAAGCCTCGCGCCTCAACTGGAGCGACATTGAGCAACCAGGTCACGCTGAGTGGCTAGGTTTCTACCGCGGCCTATTAACGCTGCGCTGCCAGCACATCGTGCCTCGTCTTCTTACCGGTTGCATCGTCGACGCAAACTACGAAATCCAAGGTGATCGAGGCATTACAGTACATTGGAACTTTCCGAGGCCAGCGGAGGAACTTATCCTGATGGCCAATCTTGGAAACGATTCCCTGTCCGTCTCGCTTCCTGCAGATTCGAATGTGATCTTTGCCAGCGACGAACTGAGCGCTGACGCGCTCGCGCAAGGCATGCTGCCGCCTTTGTCGGTGGTATGGTTTTTAAGATGAAGCAATGCTCGCCCATCCCGCGTGCGACTTATCGCCTGCAACTCAATCACAGTTTCAACTTCGTCCAGGCGACCGGTATCGTTCCTTATCTTGCCGCGCTCGGCATCAGTCATTGCTATGTTTCCCCATGCTTAAAGGCACGTCCTGGCAGTATGCACGGATACGACATCGTCGATCACAATTCGCTGAACCCTGAAATCGGTAGCCCGGAAGACTTTGACCGTTTCGTCAGCACCCTGCACGAGCATGGCATGGGATTGATCCTCGACATCGTCCCTAACCACATGGGAGTCATGGGCAGCGACAATGCATGGTGGCTGGACGTTCTGGAAAACGGTGAATCCTCCGTCCGCGCCAGCTTTTTCGATATTGACTGGCATCCCACAAAAGACGAACTCTACGGAAAAGTGCTTGTTCCGGTTCTTCATGATCATTACGGAGTCGTGCTGGAAGCGGGCGAGCTGAAACTCGTCTTTCGCTCCGAGCGAGGCGAGTTCGATATCTCGTACCACGATCATCGTTTTCCCGTGGATCCCCGGGAGTATCCACGCATCCTGCAGCACTGCCCGGACAAACTCGCGGCGAAGCTCGGCGAGCAAAATCCAGACCTTCTGGAGTTTCAGAGCCTGATCACGGCTTTCAGTCATTTACCTGCGAGGTACGAGACCACTGCCGAGCGCATTGCTGAACGCAATCGCGATAAGGAAATTAACAAGCGGCGCCTGGCAGAATTGTGCGCGCGTTCTAGTGAGATCGACGACTGCATCCAAGCCGCGGTAAGCCTGCTAAACGGGACGCCTGCTGATCCCACAAGCTTCGAGGAGCTACACGAACTTATCAAGGCGCAGGCCTTCCGGCTGGCGAACTGGAGGGTCGCCTCCGACGATATCAACTACCGGCGCTTTTTCGACTCTAACGATCTTGCGGGCATTTGCATGGAGAACGAGGTGGTCTTCGAAGCGACCCATCGCCTGGTTCTTCATCTGATGGCCGAGGGCAAAGTGAATGGTTTGCGCATCGACCACCCTGACGGCCTGTACGATCCGCGTCAATACTTCGACCGCCTCAATCGCAGCATCGCGGAGGCGACGCAAACTTCCGGGAACGAAGCGCACTATGTGGTCATTGAGAAAATCCTTTCTGGCGCGGAACGTTTGCCGGATGAGTGGCCGGTCTGCGGCACCACAGGATACGATTTCGCAAATCTGGTCAACGGAGTGTTCGTTGATCCCGCAGCCGCCCTGCCCATGGAGCGCACTTATCGGAACTTTGTCGATGACGAAATCGATGTTGATGACCTTGCTTACAGTTGTCGGATGCTGATCATGCAGGTCGCGCTGGCCAGCGAATTAAATGTACTTGCCAATCAACTCACTCGCATCGCCCTGTCAAAACGGCGTACCTGCGACTTTACACTCAACAGCCTGCGCGATGCTCTGGCGGAAGTGGTCGCCTGCTTCCCGGTCTACCGCACTTACGTCACAGCCAGTGAAGTTTCGGATAAAGATGTGCGCTACATTCGCAGCGCAGTCGCGGCCGCCAAATGGAGAAGTCCGGCCGCTGATACCAGCATCTTCGATTTCGTTAGCGAGGTGCTTTTGACCAGCATTGCCGAAGGACACGATCCCGCTTACCGGAACGCAGTCACAACCTTCGCGATGAAATTTCAGCAGTTCAGCGGTCCGGTAATGGCCAAAGGCCTCGAAGACACCGCTTTCTACCGATATCACCGCCTCGTGTCTTTAAATGAAGTCGGCAGCGATCTGCACCGCTTTGCAACTACAGCGCCTGAGTTTCACCTCGCAAACCAGGATCGCATTCGCTGTTGGCCTCATACCATGCTGACTACCAGCACGCATGATTCGAAGCGCGCCGAGGACGTGCGTGCGCGAATCAATGTGCTCTCGGAGTTATCGGGATTATGGAGGATTCGGGTTCGGGAGTGGAAGCGTTTCAATCGCAACCATAAGCGCCGGGTCAACGGCCACCCCGCTCCCTCGCCGAGTGATGAATACTTGCTCTATCAAACCTTGCTGGGTGCCTGGCCATCACAGTCTCTCGACGAAACGACCTCGCAAACTTTCCGTGAGCGCATAGAAAACTACATGCTAAAGGCGATCCGCGAGGCCAAGCAGAATACCAGTTGGATCAATCGAAACACGGAATATGAAACCGCCGTTACATCATTCGTCCGGACATTATTAATGCCGGGAGCTCAAAACCGTTTTCTCAACGACTTTCTGCCCCTCCAACACCGAATCGCTCGCATTGGCCTTTGGAACAGTCTCGCGCAAACACTTCTCAAACTTACGTGCCCGGGCGTGCCCGACATCTACCAAGGTAGCGAACTGTGGGATTTCAGCCTGGTCGACCCAGACAACCGGCGTCCGGTCGATTACGCCAGCCGACAAGAGATACTCCAGAATATTTCCGAATCGTCGAACGATGCATCGATCGTGGATCGATTACTGGAAACGCCCGAAGACGGTCGAATCAAGTTATACGTGATCTGGAAAACTCTTTGCTTGCGCCGGCAGCGACCCAGTCTTTTCGACGAAGGCGAATATCTGCCATTGGAAGTTGGAGGCACGAGAGCTGATCACGTCGTCGCGTTCACCAGGAAGGCCGAAACCGGAAGCGTCCTCGTCGTTGTTCCCCGCCTGATCGCCAGCCTATTGCGTGATTTCGATCGTCCGCCCATCGGGCCCCAAATCTGGGAGGACACACATCTTCTGCTGCCTTCCTGCAGCTGTGCAGAAAAGTATCGAAACGCTTTTACCGGAGAAACCATCGAGCCTGAGAGCGCCGATGGCCAGACAAAGATTGCGATCGCAGGGATCCTGGCAAAATCTCCAGTAGCATTATGTCTCCTAGAATCTTCTGACTAAGCAGCTTTACGCGCCGCTCGATCCGCGCCGCTCTTCCCGTTTGTGCGAACCGCCTTCATCGCTGAACGGCGGCGCGCAGCTGGACCACGACGTTTTGCACTGGCATGCGCCTGTTTTGATAACGATCGCCGCGAAGCCGCGCTGTGACCTTCCCTCTTCAGAGCCGCACTGGTTGCGCGGGAACGCCTCGCGGATGGCTTGCTTTTCGAATGGCTCTGGCCTTTTCGATAGTCGCGGCTCGCCCGCTTCCTGGTTTTCGCCGAGGCCTTCCCTTTGCGCGGCGCCCGTAGCTTCACGCCTGCTCGCCGCGCTTTCGATAAACCTATCGCGATAGCCTGTTTTGTGGAACGTGCACCATGTTTACCTTCGCGAATGTGGTCCATTTCCTCGCGCACAAATTCTCCGGCTTGCGTGCTTGGCGATTTTCCTTCGTGAGCGTCTTCCTGAGCACGCTCGACCGTTTCCTTTTCAGGCATAAGCACCTCCCATGCCAAACTAAATTGTGCGTCGAAAGGAAGGAATCGAATGCTTTCTGTAATAACTCAGGACGTTTCCTGTAGCTGAGAATAGGTTCGTGTGAGATCAATTTCCCGCTCTTACACGAACGGAAACCCGCCCGATGCTGGCTCCGAGCGGAGCCAGCTCTCACAGGCATCAATGGATGGGCAATGCTCTCGCGAGCTTTTACGCCGCTTTCGATTCACTGCACAGTTGCTGATAATAGTCACGGCCGCGTTCGTATCCCCGCGTGAACGGTTCCGCTACGTCTACTCCAGGATGTTGCCGTTCGAGGTCTTCGATTTGCGCCGTCATCTCACCCATTACTTGGTCATATTCCTTGCACCGGGTACGAGCGTGCAACGCAGACTCGAAACCCACTCGATAAAACTTTTCATCTTCCTTAAAGTTCTTGCCAAGAGTTGAGTAATGCTCGTGTTCGGCATCACGCAGGCCGATCCACCATTGTTCGCGGGCAGCGTCTACCTCTTCTGCGCCTTCAGCCTTCAGCAATTCGCGGAAGAGAGAAGCTTTGGCTTCGTCGGCGAGGGCAATCACCACGCTGCGACCTTTGCGGAGAGCATCTTCGTAAACAAACAATTCGTCCTCCGGCAGTCCCTCAGTCATGGAACCTTCTAGCTTTGCGCCAGCTGCTGCGCCGATGCTCGCTCCGGCTGCGCCCAGAATTAGCTCGCCTAACAACCCCATCGCCGTAATGACTCCGACGCCAGGTACGACTGCCGCTATTAGTAGAGAGGCCCCGGATAGACCCGCAGTAGCTCCGACAACTGCGCCGATCGCTTTCGCAATGCCCGGTTGCTCCGTGGCATCAGTGGGAATCGATTGGAGCTCTGCATCGAACCTTTCCGGAGTCAACAACGCGATCTGGTGGTCTCCCAAGCCGACTGAACGCATCTCGGCCATTGCATGCTCTGCATCCGATCTTGAACGAAATACTCCGCTCACAGCTTCCATGGTTTGCCATCCTTTCTTCTGCTGGCTTCCTCAGGCTTTCCCGTTCTTTCATAACACGACTTCACTCAAACCACAATCCGCGCAGCAACCGATATCGGACTTTGGGATGGTCAACGCCTTACTCTCACCTGGCATCCAAGCTTGTCGAGGCATCCGATGATTCGAAAACTAAAATCCGGTCAGTACCGGTTGTACTCTCGCAAAAAGGATCCCAAGACCGGTCGCCGCCGCAACCTGGGCACGTTCGGTACGAAAAAAGCGGCCGAAACTCACGAACGGGCGGTGCAATATTTCAAACATCACTAAGAACGACAATTCCGGCCATTAAACCCGGCTGGTCGCGTGCTTAGCCCTGCGCGTCGGAGCGAACTTGAAAAAGCGAAGTCCCTGCTATCGAAGAAGATCGAACAGAAACAAAATCTAAAACACAAGGTTAGAGCCGAAGCTCATTGATCGCCCAGGGTATGCTTGTGCCGTTTAACTTGTAGTTGCTGAGCGAGTCCGAACCTCCGGTAAAGGCTGTATTGCGTTTCTGTCACCAGAAGACTCAAACTCAAACCAGCAAAACATGTCAACTTTGGAGGTTCCGTATGCGATATCTGCTGCTACTTTCGGTGCTGCTACTGGGCACGTGCTGGGCCGCCGCACAAAACTATCCCAGTCAAGGCGGAACGACTCATGCCACCAGCAGTGGCAGCACCACCACGGTTGAAGGCTGCTTGAGCAGTAACAATGGCGGTTACACGCTCACCGACAGCCACGGAAATAACATTGCACTGACTGGAGACACTTCGATGCTGAGCGAGCACGTCGGTCACACGGTGAAAATCACAGGCAAAACGACGTCGGCTTCCACATCGTCGAGTGGCGAATCCAGTAGCGGAGCTATGGGACAAAGCAACTCATCTCCGCAATCAATCGACGTCAGTTCCGTCAAGCACATCTCCAAGACTTGTAAGAACGGCGCCGCATCTCATTAGTCCGAACCCTGTAAGTTCGGACTTTGCACAAGCCCAGCCTAACGACTGGGCTTTTTCTCGCACTCTACAGGATTGACTGTATTGCGCGGATCGCGAGTCCTCTAGTAAACGGTTAAGGTCTTTAATGTATTTCCCGTGCGCATTGTGGAGGACGTAAATGGCCACTTCTGGAAATCTACCCTCGCGAGCCTGGAGCTGGCGAGAGTCATACGTTGCGGCGCTGATGGAGCCGGAGAACCACAAAATGTCCGCGCGTATCGCGGACGCAGAGGGCGCAATCTTAGAGAGAGCGAGAGTGCTGTTCAAGGCTTCGGGAGACAATATTCAGGAGGAAGAAGCGCTTGACGATGCGCTCTACGCTCTTCGCGCATTGAAGACTTGCCTCGAGGTACACGGCGGATTCGCAACAGCGGCCTAGATTGAGCCGACGCCGAGAGGTCCGCGCCGACTACCTGGCCGCTGCCTGATGCAACGCCGCGAGAAACGCCTGAGCCGACCCGGGCGCCTGCACTTGACCGTTCAAGATGGACTGCAGACTAGCGTTGGGTCCGTAAAGGGCGCGGGCTGTCGCGTCGTCGATGGTGATCTTTGAACCCTCGAGACTCGCACCGGCATAGGCGCCACTTGAGGACGTGTAGACAAGGACTGGTGTTTTCCATCCGTTGCTGTCCGGCCCACCCGTGCCCGGCGTCATCGGTCCAGCCGTCACGGCCTGCGCCCCAAGATTCCATTGTCCTTGACTGAGTTGCTGTTCTCCCTGCTTGTTCATTAGTAAAACCAGATCCTGGTGTTCCAAGCCAGCTTGCAACCCGATGCTTCCGCCCGTGATGGTCACGAACGCGGGCGCACTCCAACCCGTCGCCGTTCGGCAACTCGCTACGCCGTCTCCATGCTTGCCGCCCACGACAATCGCTGCTTTGGCGATCGACGGTATGATCGTGATGCACTCGGTGTTCGCGAGTATGGAGGACGGAATCTGGTGCGATGCTGTCATATTGCGGATCACAACTGCGGCCCCATCCAGTTCCTTCGTTGCATCACTGGCGAATGCACCCGCGGCAAGTAAAATCAAGCTTAGTGTGGCAAGTACACGTGTCATAAATTCTCCCAAGCGTAAACCAGCCGTTACGATGAGAGGGATGCCTTCGCAGTTGCTCCGCCTGATGCGTGCGGCGTGAACAAAGTTCACACTTGTGGGAAACAATCGGACTTCAATGGCGTTGCTTATAAATCTTGCGAGGATGGCTCGTCAGCGCAGGTTGGGTGTGAGTACCGTGACATCGCCAACTTTTTCTCTCTGCAGCGACCCGCGAAGATAAGTGGCGTGATCGATCATCCAAAGTTCTGGCAGGATTTCACCGACCAGTTTGCCGTGGCAGAAAAGTCGAACAACCGAGCTCTCGGAAACCACGATCGTCACCGCGTTGGTCACAGCACTCATATTCGCAGCCGCGATGTGGCGGCTGCCGAGGCCCAATGGCACTTCTGCGCTCGATACGGCGGCGTCGAGGTAACGGCAGGCGGAAAGAACAATCCCACTGCGACTGACCACGAAGCCTCCATCCAGTTGCGCCAATTCCTTAACCGTCCCGCGCAGATTAAGATCCGTGACGTGGCGCGACAACTCCGGATGCCCCATGAGCGGATCGAGAATCAACGATCTGGACTTTGTTAGAACGGCCTGCTCGTCTCCAAGCGTGAACAGAGTCCCGATGCGTCTTCCCTCTCGCCCTTCGCGGGCGATCTCGACCGCTAGCTCGATAAGAGAATCGAGCACCTCGGGATCGTACTCGGTCACCTGGCAAAGAATGCTCTCAAACATTTATCAACGTTAACCTCAGTTGAAGAAAAGATGCTCTTTACGGCTCGAACGATTCAGCATGTACCGTTCGATACGGAATTTGATCGCTGCACGTAGCGCTAGAGCGGGAAAGATAAGAGTTTGGCACGGAGCGTGCCGGCGAGAACAGATCGAGTTAATCACGCACTGCCGCAACAAAGATGCAGCGCAGGCTACGATGGCCTCATCCAAACACGTATCGGCCTACCCGCCTTCTCACAAGTTGTGCCCGAGGGCAAAACTGTCGGTGGGTTAAGGTCGCTGCGGCAAACGCCTAACTGTGAATAAAAGTCGATCCAGGAGAATAATATGAACTCGAAGGAAAACTCTGCAATTCTGGCTGGGAATGTTTCACTCGGCAATAAACTTTCTGTCCATCGTCTCGGCTTTGGGGCGATGCGCCTTACTGGCGAAGGGATCTGGGGCGCGCCGAAAGATCGCAAAGGCGCACTGGCGGTTCTTCGGCGTGCGGTGGAGCTTGGAGTCAACTTTATTGATACCGCCGACTCTTACGGTCCGCATATCAGTGAAGAACTAATCGCGGAGGCTCTGTATCCTTATCCAAAGGGTCTTGTCATCGCGACTAAGGGTGGGTGGAATCGTCCGGGACCGAATCAGTGGACGCATGACTCGAGTTCTGCGCATCTTCGTGCCGCGGTTGAGGGCAGTCTCAAACGGCTGCGTGTGGATCGCATTGATTTGTATCAACTCCACGCGCCCGATCCGGTCGTCGCGTTGGAAGAGTCGGTCGGGACTCTCGCCGAATTGCAAAAAGAAGGAAAGATTCGTTTGGTCGGATTATCGAACGTCACGCGGGAGCACATAGAGAGAGCCCGCGAGATTGTGCCTATCGTGTCGGTGCAGAACCGTTACAGTTTCGCTGACCGCGAGTGGGATTACGTGGTGGACTATTGTGAGCAAAATGGAATTGCTTTCATCCCATGGTTTCCACTAGGCGCCGGCAGAGTGGCCGGCGAAATTCTCGACCGGGTCGCGAAAGCCCACCACAGCACGCCCAAGCAGATTGCGCTGGCCTGGTTACTCCAGCGCTCGCCGATTATGCTGCCAATTCCGGGAACGTCATCGGTCGAACATCTCGAAGAAAATATAGGCGCAGCTTCCGTGAAATTGACACCAGAGGAATTCGAAGAACTGGCCGGCGTTCCCGAACTGGCCGCAGTGCGGTGATTTTGACGATGGACTGATCGCGCGAAAGCGCATAGTTGCATTTCCAAAGCCTCGATTACCCGCTATGCGCGTTTGCGAATGTACCAGCAGAGCACAGAAACGGCAGCCCAAGCCGCTGTGGCGGCGAGCAGGACTATCCACGCGCGATGACCTGAGCCGAATTGCCAAAGCAGCAGGGCGAAGATAAATAGTCCGATGCTGCCTATGGCTGCGCCTGCCGCGTCGATGCTGGCTGCTTCCCTGCCTCGACGCGTCCCCTTTAGCCCTAATTTTTCTTTCTTTTCCTTCTCGTGCTTCTCTATGAGCGTTGCGCTCGCCGGGAGGATCGCGGGAAATGCCAGGAACAGGCCGCCAATCCCCGGCCCCCACTTGCCGGCGATAATGCCTGCAGTCGCGGTGATGATTCCTCCAAACAGAAATCGGGTGGCGTATTCATACCACCTGGTTTGCTCAAGACTAGAGGGATCAACTTGGATTCTCATCGTTTTGCTATTTCAACCAGACGTACCAGAGCCCGAACGCGGTGCCCAGCCAGACTGGAATCGAACAGAGCGTCACCCAGAGTGCCCTTCGGTTATATCGCATCAGGACCCAGCTGACGAACGACGCATAAGCAAAGAAGGCGATCGCCCCAGCCATCATGGAGCGAGCCTCGGTAGCGGCGTACGCAGCTCCCTCGATTGCGATGGTGAGGCCGAGAGTAGCAAGAGCGACCGAAGGCGCGGCGCCAAAGAGTCCGGCGAAGCTCTTGGGTTTGAAGAGGTCGCCCAGGACAGCGAAGGCGGAAACAACCACGCCGCCGATGACGGAGCGAACGAGAATCTGGCTCATCGCGTTCGATTCCTCATCGCATTTTCGATTTCACTAATTTGCGTGCCTGCTTCGGTCCCTTCAGACCCAGGACGCGGTATTGCTCGCGCGAGAGCCTGTGGTAGTCCACAAAGAATTCTTCCAGTTCGCGAACGAACTGCTTGCCCAGATCATCCACCGTTTCTATGTCGGCCCAACTGTGCGCATCTTTTTCGACCGAAATAATTCGATCGTTCCGTTCTTTGTTTTTCTTATCGCCTTGCTCGCCTTCGATAACCCCAATCGGCCTGCAACTGAGCAAACATCCGGTGAAGGCGGGCTCATCCATCAGCACCAGCACGTCGACGGGATCGCCGTCGTCGGCTTTGGTCGAGGGAACAAATCCGAAGTCATAAGGAAATGCCATCCCGGCTGGTAGAACTTTCTTCAATTCGAACATATGCTCATCAGGACTGAACGCGAACTTGTTGCGGCTTCCTTTAGGAGTTTCGATGACGACTCGCAGCAGCTGCTTGTCATCCGAATCGAAAGGTTTTAGTCGGGATGGATCTGCCAACCCGCTCTTCTTGCTCATCAGGCCTCCCAGTTGCGGCTAACCTGGATGCGCAGGTTGGTTGGAAGGTTTCTTTCCGCCAACTAAAAAAGGCGAAGAACGAGTGGTGAAGGTGCCGTTTGGTGCAGATGAACCGCGGTGTTCACTAAGAACCGACCACGTCGCACGTGTTGGTCTAAGGGTTTGCCCATTTGATGTTCGCCCATATAATTAAAGGCCATGTCCGATCCCGATTACCTGGCACTGCTGGAAGTCGCGAAGGCGGAAGCCCGCAAAGGGCTGGCCGAGGGCGGTATTCCGATCGGCGCCGCGATTTTTGATCAGAGCGGCAAACTCATTGGCGCTGGCCACAACCGACGGGTGCAGAACGGCGATCCGTCGTTGCATGGCGAAACCGATGCCTTTCGCAACGCCGGACGCCAGCGCAGCTATCGTAACCTTATTATGGTGACGACCCTGGCGCCCTGTTGGTATTGCAGCGGTCTGGTGCGGCAGTTCGGCTTCGGCACGTTGGTCGTCGGAGAGAGCCGTAACTTTCTGGGCGGCGTGGAGTGGCTGCGAGCCCTTGGCATAAAAGTCATCGACGTCGATTCGGAAGAATGCGCTTCCCTGCTGGGCGATTACATTCGTGCGAATCCTGCGATTTGGAACGAGGATATCGGCGAGGGATAGCGGACACGTTCCACGCCACAGTTCATACCACGCCGTGTTTCGGGAACGGCGTGGGCTTATTGTTGCGGATCATGCGTGGACAGAGCAAAAGCATGGACAACCCTTTCATGGCCCGCGCCATTCAGCTCTCGGTTGAGAATGTCCGCACCGGACGCGGTGGGCCATTCGGCGCAGTCATCGTAAAAGAAGCCGTCATTATCGCCGAAGCCACGAATCAGGTTAGTTCGACCAGCGATCCCACCGCACATGCCGAAGTGCTCGCCATTCGCGGTGCCTGCAAGAACCTCGGCGTTTTCGATCTTCAAGGGTGCGAGATTTACACCTCCTGTGAGCCTTGTCCCATGTGTCTGGGCGCAATCTACTGGGCACGTCTGACTCGCGTTTATTTTGCCAATACTGCGGCCGATGCGTCCAATGCCGGATTTGACGATTCAGCAATCTATCGCGAGATCGCCCAGTCGCATGCGCAGCGCCAGATTCCGATGATTCAAATGATGCGCAAAGAAGCACTAGCGGCGTTTCGTGAGTGGAAAGAGAAGCCCAACAAGATCGCGTATTGAGTCTGTTCTCCCGGCCCCGACAGAAATTCCGGCAGGAGGACCTACAGACTCGCCGCCACGGCGTGAGACTTGGCGCCGCTTTCCTTTTCCGCCTGCCGATCGACCACAGTGAGCTCTTTTTCCAGCGAGGAAAAGCGCTGCAGAATTTCGTGCATGCGCAAAGACATGTTGCGGATGGTTTCGATCTGAGAGCGAGCGCCAGAGGATAGCGATCCCGGCTCCAACAACAGCAATTCGGAGTTGCCCAGCACCGAGGTGAGCGTGTTGTTCAAAGTGTGCCGCATTTCGAGCATATAGCGGCCAAGCAGAGCCTGGCGTTCGAGCAATGCATTGGCCTGCTCAAAACGGCGCGCCTCAGATTCGGCGCCAACTCGATGCAGGATCTCCCCGGCTACCAGGACCAACGTGTCCAGCCAATTCTCCTGTTGCCGCACCACGGCCATACCGGGCCAGCGATCGCGAACAGTCTGCACAACGCGCGGATTTTCGGAGACAAACAACACACGCTTTCCTGCTGCGTCCATCGCCTCCAGAACAACCGAGAGCGCTTGCGGCCGCAAACCACCGGCGATGGCCAGGTGGAAAGTGTCCGGATCGAAGCCGAGACAGATGTCACTGCTCATCAGAGTGAACGAGGGGACAGTTCGTTCCGATTGCCAGCGGCCAGTCACGGCACGCGAGAGCTCCACGTCATCCGAAATGATCAGTACGGAAGGTTGATCCACGTTTCCCTTCTGTGTCGTTTGGAAGTCAGGCTCCAGGCTGCAGGCTTCTGGCTTCGGGCTTCAAATTATCCTGACTGTTGCCGGACGCCTCACGCCTGAAGCCTAGGGCTTGGTCTTTCCGCTATTTCGGGTTGCTATCTTCAACGTCCTGCTGCCCGGTGGGGGCGTTCTCGCTCCAATCCGGGGATGCGCTGGAGACCTCGAAATCGGGTACATCCGAGTTAGCCGCTGCGCCCGCTGCCTGGGCGCGAGTTTTTGTGGCGGCGGTCGGTTTGGCAGTAGTCGCGCTCTTCGCGTTCTTTGCATTCTTAGCCAGAGCGGCCTCCACGACGGCACGGAGGTCGACCAACATTGACACCGGCTGTCCGGATGAGTATTCGGCGTGAAACATCACCTTCCACGATTGGCAGATCATGCGTAGTCGCGCGATGGGCTCCTCGGCAGAAAACTGGGCCCGTCGGCAATCGAGTGTCTCCACGCCGCGGTTTTCCAGTTCCCGCAAGCCATCCAGAATGGCGTTGAGGTCCTGATGCATCAGGCGAAAGAAAATCCGTCTCATCAGAAAGCTGAAGCGGGTGAACCCGACCATGGCTGCGGGCATGAAATACTTCTGTCCGCACGAAGTTTTGAGCTTTCGACCCTTTTCCAGAATCCGGCTGGTAAGCAACTGGTTCAAGTTGCGGCAACCATTTGCGGTTTGCAGAACTTCATCGAGCGGATTCAGCCACTCCGGAGCTTTCAGATCGACAGGCCCCAAAACAGTCTCGAGTGTCTGCGCTACATAAGCCACATCGACATCAGCATCTTCGAGGCGCGAGGGAGCACAATGAGAAAAGAATTGCACCAGCAGGAAGTCGATCTTGTCGCGATCAGAATCCGAGTGTTCCGGCCTGCGCAAATGATGAGTCAGCAGGGTGCGAAGAGCTTCATCGCTCCCCACCGTCGTTGTCTGCAGGAACTGGCGAAGCTGATGCACCTGAATACGCGCATCCATGTCCTGAAACAATTGCCGGGCTTGTTCGACCGATTCCTGTGGTGGCGCATCCACTCCAGCTTCCAGATCGCTGTGCGCCGGCAGATCGATCACGAACTCCCGAGCCAACGCAGCATATAACGGATAGAGCAGGCGCGCGTCACGCCACTCCGCCGCGAGTTCACTCAGTTGAGATGTGGGTGTCATAATTTCACAATTCAGATTTCACAATTCAGGTTTCACAATCCAATTGGCCACTTCGCCAGTGAAGCGAGCGGCAACCGCAGTACGGCCCCCGTTGTACTGAACGGCAACGACACAGGCCTCGGTGTCCAGCGTGCCATCGGAATTCCGCAGCCGCAGTTTGTCGGCGAACTCAAGCGGCAAGGTTGAGGCGAACAGCACTTCTGTCGGGGTACCAAACTCAATCACCGTGCTCTCGCTAAACGCTCCGCTTCCATTCGCCACGCGAGTCAGGCGGACGGGAATACGAACCGGGGTCGCGTTGGGAAAAAACCTAGCCAACTTGGTAGTCGAGCTTTCTCGTGCCGGAGCAGCCGCAGCGCCCGATTTGGACACAGAATTCCTCATGATTCCTGATTCCGGGGGATCGTCGATGCGGCCCCGATTCCTTAGTCCGCCGGTTAGCGTGACTCAGGCACCCGGACCGCATCGCTCAGTCAGAATGCACGAGAGCGGCCAAAGGGCTGCCTAGGTCTAGGAATCGTAAGTCTTGCTTTATCTATTTGATAGATTGACAGTACTGGACGAGCTCTTGAGATAATCCCAGGCTTCGTGTCTAAGATTGAGACAAAATCTCAGCGCGGACCGGTAGCCTGCGGCACCGAGCTGTGGCCTGAAGCTGACAAATGCCGATCCGACAGTCTCGCCAATCCGGCTTGCATTCTTCGCGAGCAATGATAGCATTGACAGCATGGCCACAATAACCATTCGTCAACTCGACGAGAAAACCAAGACCCGGTTAAGGGTCCGCGCTGCCCATCACGGCCGCTCCATGGAGGAAGAAGCCAGGGAGATCTTGCGGTCGGCGCTAACCTCTTCCTCACCGGTAAAGGCGAACCTGGCGGAGATCATCCGCCGCCGATTTGCGGCGTTTGGCGGCCTTGAACTGGAATTGCCGAGTCGTGATGCCATACGTCAGGCCCCGGGATTTGGCGAGTGATCGTCCTCGACACCAATGTGCTCTCGGAGCTCATGAGGCCGATCCCCTCTTCGCGGGTTGTGGCCTGGGTTGCCAAACAACCGGCGGCGGAACTGTTTACGACATCAATCACCGAGGCAGAAATATTCTACGGACTCGAACTGCTTACCAAGGGCAAGCGCCGCGAAGGTTTGCTGGCAGCTGCCGAGTCCTTGTTTGAAGAGGACTTGGCGGGCCGAGTCCTCGGGTTCGACAGTGACGCGGCGCTTTCCTTTTCTAAGATTGCCGCTAACTGCCGTAAGCTGGGCCGACCCATCAGCCACGTGGATGCAGAGATCGCGGCCATTTCCCAAGTGCGAGGGGCAAAGCTCGCAACTCGCAATGTTGCAGACTTCCGGGACTGCGGTCTTCAGGTCGTTGATCCCTGGAATGGTTCATGAAGCCAGGGCCAGCGGGGCTTGTGAACTTCAAGCTTGGGGGAGCAAACTCAGCTCAGTTCAACTGCGGCTGGGCTGATCGGGCTAACAAATCCTGGAAAGAAGAATCATCGCGTAGCCCATCAAAAGACCGGTCGTTGTTCATAAACAACATAGCCGCGTCGCGTTTGTTGTATGCCTCGCGCAAGTAATTGAGAGCTTCCTGATCTTCTCCCAGTTGGGCATAGGTTTGCGCCAAGGAATAGGGCGACAATGCGCCCTGGCCATAGAACTTCTTCTGTACCGGCAGCATGCTTTTCCACATGCTTTGGACACCACCGCTAGAAAAGCCTTTCTCAGCCGCGCTCACGATCGCAAGGGCCATCGAATCGTGGCGCAACGCCGCAACCTTCTTTGTCTCCGATAAGTAACTTGGATAGTCCTTGCCGTTCAGGTAGATCTCTGCGAGGTAAAGGTGAGGCGAGAGAAACGACGGTTCCCGAGCTTCTATCTGTTTCAATAGCGCAATGCCTGCTTCTGGTTGGCCTGCCCAATAAAGAATGAGTCCCTTATCAGCCATGGTCGGGGTGGAGGAAGGATCAAGTTTCCTGGCAGTTTCGACTTCCACTAGCGCCTCGGGATAACGCCGCATCGTCATTAAGAAGGTCGCATACCAATGGTGAGCCGCCACGTAGTCGGGATTCAGAGCAATCGCGCGCTTGAACTCATGTTCGGCCGTGGCTGCATCCCAGGTCCAATAAAATGTGACGAAGGCAAGCGAATTGTGCGCCTCGGCGGAATTGTCGTCGAGTTCCACGGCTTTCTTTGCCGCCGCCAGCGCCCGCGGATAAGCCTCGTTGGGCGGCATCACGGAATACTCGCGCATCAGGTTATAGCAGTCGGCAAGGCCGACATAGGCCTGCGCGTAGCTGGGATCACGAACGATCGCCTGGGTAAACAGGTCGAGAGCTTTGTTAAGATCTTCCGGCGTCCGCTTGTTCCAGAAATAACGTCCCTTTAAATACAACTCTTCCGCTTCGGGGTTAGGGCGATGGTCGAGAGGGGCATTGCTTATCGCCGACGCTGATGTTGGCTGACGCGGGATTTGATGTTTGAGTATGAGAAACCCGAGCAGGATGGCCAGCAGTAATCCCAGGATTCGCGCCACTGCAAATTTCGAACTACCCGGCGGAGCAGTCGGCACCAGGACCGGCTTGGATATCGCGGGGTCCACGTCTTCCAAGACGCCGGCGGACGATACTTCCCTTCCGCCCGCGCCAACATCCGACGCGGCTGGATCTTTCAACCATTGAGATAACTCGTCGGTATAGGCGAACACACCACTTCTCACCCCTCCCGGCACCCGGTGTACGGGGAGAGCCCTTTCCTTTTCCCATCGCTTGACGGTCCGCTCATCCCGACCGAAGAAGGCCGCGATTTCCTTCCACGAATCCAGACGGCGATTCGATGCCTGCTGCGCGCCAGCTTGCATAGACCTGAAATGTCCTGAGTTGTCCCGTGATGTCCCTTGCTTGGGGGAGCAAGTTCCTAGAGTATAGCGCGACTGCTCATATCGTGGATACTTCCCCCGCAGTCTTTCGCCACCCAAAATGGGCCGGCGAAGCTTGCAGAGTGCAATATTTTGCACACCCAGGCGAGTCTCAGATACTCACGAGATTTGCCGGGATGCAAGCTCAACTCAACAACTGTCTGCGAAACGCCAAGAGGATCTACTTGCACTTCCCAGGAGGCTTTATGAATTGCCCGTGCCAACCGGAAAAACGCTTACACAACTTTGTGTTATTTGTGGCCGTGATGGTTACGCTCGCGCTCGCCGGCGCGACTTCGGCGCTCGCTCAGCAATGCACCGACAGTTGGACTGGAGGGGGAGGAGATAACAATTGGAGCAACGGCGCCAATTGGTCGAACGGCTCGGAGCCCGGCAACAGCGACGCCGTCTGCATTCAGACATCAGGAGCGGCAGTCGTGTTGGACGTCGCCGACGGAGTAGCCGATCTCGCTGTCGGCAGCTCCGACAGCCTCACCTTTCCCGCCGTAACTAACATGAACAATGGCCTCAGCATCAGCGGCTCCTCCATCACGAACGCCGGCCAGATTATCATGGCCGCTCCGGTGTCGTTTGGCACAACGGGTTTGAACCTCTCATCCAGTGGGACGGTGACCCTATCCGGCCGCGGGACGATTACGCTGAACGCCAACTCCTTTGGCGGCGACTCTATCGGAGGCAGCGCGAAGTTGTTGAATAAGTCGACGATCCAGGGCGGCGGCGGCTTCGACATGACATTCAACAATACCAAGAACGGCGTGATCAAGGCCAACGAATCCGGAGTTCAACTGGTCGTGGGACGAAACCAGAACCAGGGCGCCTCGACCAACACTGGCCTGATGGAAGCCACCGATGGCGGCCAGCTCGCCATGGGAAGCCTTACGCTGAACAACGTTGGCGGGACAATTAAGGCGTCGGGCAAAAACTCCTACGTCCAACTCGAGGGCGAAGGCCAGGGCAACGAAACCTTCACCGGAGGCACGTGGACAACCGCCAACGGTGGAGCGATCCAGCTTGTGGACACCAGTGTGCTCCTCGACGGCACGAATGGAAACACCATAACCAACTCGGGGACGATGCAGTTGGTTGACGGCGCGCCGCACCCGGGCGGCAATTTTCAGGGAGTCGTCAATAACACCGGCACTATCCAAATTCTGTCAAAGGGAAGCCAGATCGGCGCCGGCATCCCTGGCGGACAAACCTGGACGCTGATGGGTAGCGGCAGTCTGATTTTGGGAGATGGCACCGACAATGGTTATAACAATCAGGTCGGCATCAGCGGCAACGGCATTTTCGCGAACCAGCAACTCGTCCAAGGGACGGGCTACATCTTAAATCTCCCAAGCTTTACCAACAGCGGAACCATCAACGCAAATATTCCTACAGGCACGAACAACCTCCAGCTCCAATTGGGCCGCGCCGGCGCAAGCACCAACACCGGAACTATCGAGGCCAGCAACGGCGGAGTGCTGGTGATCGGCAGCACGACGATCAACAACGTCGGCGGTACCATCGAAAGTATAGGCGCAAACTCCAACGTCTCCTTAGTTGGTTCTCTCGGAACATCGGGGCTGACCATCAGCGGAGGCACTTATACCACTTCAGGCGGAGGCGTCATTTACGGTTACGGTGGGACCACATTTGACGGAACCACGAACCCGGTCACAAACTCCGGGACGTTGATCGTGCCGAGTGTGGGCAACCCTCCAAACATCAATGCTCAAGGGACGCTCAAGAACACGGGGACCATCCAATTGTTGCCGAACGCCTCAGGAGCTCAGATCTTCTTGCAGCTTGTCGGCGGGGAGAATCTAACGCTCGCTGGCAGCGGTACGCTGATCATGGGGGATGGAACCAACAACGCCTATAACAATCAACCGGTGATCGGCGACGATTTTGGCGGCGGCGGTATCTTCACAAACCAGTCCACTATCGAGGGAACCGGCACTATCGCGTCCGGCACTGTGGGCCTCATCAACAGTGGCACGATCAACGCTAACCTCCCCGTCGGCACCAATAGTCTTCTGCTCAACGTCTGCTGCGAGGGAACCTCCGGAATCGTCAATAACGGAACCATGGAGGCCTCGAAGGGCGGGATGCTCCAGATTTATCCCTACAACAGCTTCAGCAATACCGGCACGCTGAACGCGGCATCCGGCAGCACAATCTATTTCAACAATGCCGGCGGTCCATTTCTCAATCTCGTTAATGGCACACTGACAGGCGGCACCTATAACGTCGCGGGAACACTGGACCTTCCCGGGAACATCACCACCAACGACGCAAAGATCGCACTCACCGGGAAGGCATCGCAGATTCTGAATCCCAACAACACCAACGCTCTGGCAGGCTTCGTCACCAATGCTCCCAAGGGCAGCTTTGACCTCAAGGGAGGCCAAAGTTTTACCTCAGAAGGCACATTCACCAACCAGGGCGCGATTGTCGTTGGCAAGGGCAGCACCTTCACCGTGGGGTCAGGCGGATCCTATCTGCAGACTGAAGGCAAGACTGTGGTGAACGGCAAGCTCACGCTCTCAAGCACCGAGGATAAGACCGACGAACCCGAAGCCGATTCCGACCCTGCCGCTGCCAACATCAGGATTGCCAAAGGCACGCTCTTGGGCAACGGAGGAACCATCGCGGCCCATGTCTCCTCGTCTGGAACGGTAATCCCGGCGGCTTCGCTCACCACAACGGGCAAGCTTGGGGTCACGGGCGCCTACACCCAAACTGCCGCGGGCGCGCTGGATGCCAATATAGCCGGCGCCAGCACCAGCCAGTTCAACGTGCTCAACGTCACCGGCACAGCGACTATTGGCGGGACCCTGAATATCGGTCTGCTGGATAAGTTTGTTCCGGCGGTCGGCGACACTTTCGAAATTCTGACAGCGCGAAAAGTAACCGGCACCTTTGCCACTGTGAACGGAACGAAGATCAATGACAGCGAGCACTTCACCGTGACCTACAACGAAGACAACGTAACCCTCACCGTGGTTTCCGGGGGCTAATTTCGCACTTACAACTCGACTCGATGAAACCAATGAGCACACGCGGCGATCGACTTCGACGCGCAAAAAGGAGAGAAGATGAAGATCCGAAACATTCCAGGTTCGTACAAGCAAAAGTCGCGAGACTTAAAGTTCGTCGCTCTACTTTTCGTGGCTGCCTTTCTCATGCTGCTCAGCACCTCGAGCGCACTGGGACAAGGTTTCAAGATGACCCAACTAAACGTACCCGTCGCCCAAACTGGCACTACGAGTCCATTCGGCGTGAACACCAGCGAAGACGTTGTGGGCTCCTTCAAGAACACGACCGGGGACGTCGTGGGATTTTTGTACTCCGCCGGCAAATACACCAACATCGAACCCCCGGAAGCGGCTGGCTATGCCCGTGCAGAGGGCATTAACGATTCCGACACCGTCACTGGCAATTACCTCGATTCGGGTGGCCGGTACCACGGCTTCATCTATTCGAAGGGAATCTACAAGACATACGACGAGACGAAGACCGAATCGTGCGGGATCTTTGGCGTTAACAACGCCGAAGACTTCGTCGGCAATGTCGGAAACGTGGGAGAACCCGGAAGGGGATTCGTCAATATCGGTGGTACAAAAACGGAGTTCTACGCCAGCGGCAAGGACACTACCTATGCCTACGCCATCAACAGCTCCGAGGAAGTAGTGGGAGAGTATTTTGATTCCAGCAATCTCCAGCACGGCTTTTACCGGAGCGCCGGCGGAACCATTACTGAGATCGCATACCCCGGCGCGAGCCAGACTTCGGCCACCGGGATCAACGATAGCGGCGAAATTACGGGTAGCTACATCAACGCCTCTAACCTACCTTATGGCTTCACGTACATTAAAGGTAAGTATGCGACCACAGACTTCGCCGGCACTACCGGGATCAACAGCAAAGGAGCATACGTCGGGTATTATTGGGGTGTCCCCGATGGAACGCCGTCCGGATATTTGGCCTCGCCACAAGCCTTCACGCTAAGCACCGTCAAAGTCCCGGGCAACCTGCAAGCACAACTCTGGGGCATCAACAAAGCAGGGGTATCGGTCGGAAGCTACGTCGCGACCAATGGGACCTCGCATGGCATGATGATTTCCGGCGGTAAGGTGAAGAATATCGACGATCCCGCGGGCTCCAACACGATCTGTTTTGGCATCAACTCGTCCAATCAGATTGTCGGGGTGTACAGCGCTAGCTCCGGCTCGCAGGCGTTCAAATACAGCGCCGGAAAATTCACCGACATCCCGGGTCCCTCGGGCGCTGTCTCGAGTGCTGCCTTCGGAATCAACGACACCGGCAGTATCTCTGGGTTGTACAGCGAGTCTTCCGGGGCCACCTTCGGGTTCGTTCTCACCAGTGGCAAATACAAAATCCTGAACGTACCCGGTTCCGAATTCACCCTCGCCCGCGGCATCAACAACGCCGGTATGGTCACGGTGCAGTGGGGGGACGCGGACGGCTACCTGCAGTCTTCGCTTTACAACGGCAAGAAATACACCCCGATCAACGTTCCGGGAGCCGCGGTGATCCAGGTCCAAGGCATCAACACTGCAGGCGACATCGCCTACTATGTGTCCGATCCCTACGGAGTCGGCCATGGTGCGGTGAAAATCGAGAACGACTACTACATTTTTGATTATCCCAAGGGCTCCAACACCGGAGCCGGAGGCATCAACGACAGCAATCTGATCGTCGGTTCCTACAATCCTTCGGGCAAGACCACGCCCAAGGCTTTCCATGGCACCGAGTAGAAAGCTTTACGTTTCGAAGTCTTGAGCTCCCGCCGTGCCACGCACGGCGGGAAAACTTTTCGCACGACCGGGACCCCAGAAAAATCGAAAAGGAGAATTTATGCTTCGCACTCGCGTTGTATGTGTGATCTTGCTCGTGGTTTGCGTCACTCTTTCCGCGTTCGCTCAGCAACCGACAACCTTCCCGATTACCTGCTCCTCGGCTACAGCGTGCAAGAGCGGTACCGTCCCCGTGTTTACAACCACTGGAGGCGCCTCCAAAGTAGACAGCTCGATCGTGAGCCAATCCGGATCGACGATCTCGGTTGCCGGTTCGGTCAGCGCCAGCACGAGCTACGAGATCGGCGGCGCTCCCTTTGCGTTCGGCTCGGTCGCAAACACCAACGCATTTCTAGGATTCGCTGGAAACTCCACGACGACGGGGATGGGCAACACCGGGGTGGGCACGTCCGCGCTCAGCGCCATCAGCAGTGGAGAAAACAACACAGCCCAGGGGACTTTGGCACTCGCCGCCAACACCACAGCCAACGGCAGCTCCGCTTTCGGCTGGTCTGCGCTGGCGGTGAATACAGGCGCTCAAAATCAGGCCTTTGGAACCGCGGCGCTGCTTTCTAATACGACGGGCACGGCAAACTCCGCCTTCGGCCTCGGCGCGCTCCACGCCAACACAACCGCCAACAATAATTCTGCTTTCGGTTACGGCACCCTCTACGACAACACACTAGGTACTCAAAACGAAGGCTTCGGGTACGAAGCGCTGTTCAGCAATACGACCGGGAATGGCAACGCCGCTTTCGGCACCGGGGCCCTTTACAAGAATACGACCGGCGGGTCCTCAAGCACAACGGGCGGCAACTCCGCCTTCGGCAACTTCGCACTCCTGGCCAATACGATAGGCAGTGGCAACACGGCCTTTGGCTTTAGCGCACTCACCGCCAACACCAGTGGGAACAACAACGTCGCCGTCGGCCCGGCAGCGCTCGCGAGCCTCACCACCGGAAGCGGCAACATTGCCGTTGGCACCGGGGCTGGAGGCAATCTCAACGCAGCGGAAAGTAATGACATCTACATCGGCGACAGCGGAATTGCCGGCGAATCAGGCACCATCCGCATCGGCTACATCAAAAACATCTCGTCGACTTACATCGCCGGCATCTCCGGAAAAACCAGCGCCAACGGCTCGGAGGTTTTCGTCAACGCTACGGGCCAGCTCGGCACGGTAAAGTCCTCACTCCGCTATAAGCACGAGATCGCCGACATGGGCGACCAGAGCGATGTCCTGATGAAACTGCGTCCAGTCGCGTTCTACTACAAGCCCGAACTCGATGACACGCAAACCCGTCAGTACGGTCTGGTGGCCGAGGAAGTGGCCAAAGTGGCTCCGGAACTGGTCGTCTTCAACCAGGACGGAACCCCGGAGACAGTGCGCTACCACTTCGTTAACGCCATGCTGCTGAACGAAGTCCAGAAGCAGCGCCAGCGAATCGAGGAGCAGCAGAAAAATAACGACGAGCAAAGCCACACGATTGCCCGGCAGCAGACGGAGATTCAAGACCTGGCAGCGCGTATGGCGAAGCTCGAAACGATGCTGGCTGCAAAGCGATAAGCGGAATGATCTATTCAGAACGGATCAGGATGCGCCCGCCGCCGAGAGCCGGCGGCGGGCTTTTTTGCAGTAGTGGTTTATCCCCGTTTTCAAATGCAATCCCTATAGAGAGCCCTTCACAAATGTGCAAACAATTGCACACTGGCTGACGTCCTCGTGTCTCTAAGCCACACATTCTTCGGGCTGCGGTGGTTGGTACAGGGCTTGCCTATAGTCAAGGCAGGATCGGAAACAGGCTGGATGAAATCGAGAACCCTCGCGCAGCCTCTGATCGATAGGTTTTGCAACTTGGAGAAAATGCGATGAAAACTGGATTGTTGGTTTTATGCCTTCTTTTCGCCACCACAGCCCTTGCGCAATCGAGCAGTGGCAGTGCGAACCTGAGCAATGAGCTGCAGTTTTCCACCCACAACGAACGCGCCACTCCGCTACCGATGGCTCAAGAACAGAACTTGCTGGCAAACTCCAGCTACTCCTTTGCACAGGGTGAGCGTCCGCTCTGGGAAGTACAGCCCCTGTCGCACTCCGTGCCTCTGGGTGATGTTGCCCGCAGAATGAAGAAAGAGCACGAAACAGCCAAGAAGGCCGACATCATTTGGAATAACTAAGTCTCGGAGGAGGCGCGGCTCATCCGGCCGGTACGCCGGTGCCGCGCCTCCAACTTCCTCCCCGCTCGAATTCCTCTTGTGCTAATTTCATCGTGAACGCAGTCTCCCGAGCTGACCTCGGCTCCGAATCGGGCGAGACTTCGCCTCCGTTTTTGCGATATACTTCGCCCTCACAGCGCCGAGAGCGCCCAGTAACGGATGTCGGATGAGTGTCCGCTCCGGATTCCGGTAGCACAAGAGCGGAAACAGATGAGCCACGCCCACCGGGGAAGAAACCCAAACTCAGAGGCCCTGCCGATCGCCATCAGTGAGGCCGTATGTTGCGGCTGATTCGCGAGCTCATACGCCCTTATCGCAGAACTCTTCTCGTCATTTTGATCGCCATGATGGTCGAGACTCTGATGAGTCTCGCCGGCCCGTGGCCGCTGAAAATCATTCTCGATAATGTGGTCGGATCGCATCATCTTCCCGGATGGTTCGACCACTTTGTAGCTTCGCTGACTGGTGGCCTGGGCCCCGGCAAGATGAAAATCGCAGCCGTCGCGGCCTTGAGCGCAATACTAATCGCCGTCATCGGCTCCCTCGCGTCCTACATCGATAACTATTACACCGAGAGCGTCGGACAGTGGGTGGCGCACGATCTGCGCATGCGTACCTATCACCATCTGCAACGGCTTTCGCTCGCTTATTACGACAGCCACCAGACGGGCGTGCTCCTCAGCACCATTACCGACGACATTCAAACTATTCAGAGCTTCGCGTCCTCCGCGACTCTGGGCATTCTCGTCGATCTCCTGACCATCGTTGGGATGCTCGGCCTGATGTTCTGGCTTCAGTGGGATTTTGCCCTCGTGGCTGTAGGAATCACTCCGTTCCTGCTGCTTTTCGTGTCGCGATTCAAGCGGGCTGTGAAGAAAGCAACCCGCGAGGTGCGTCATCGCCAAGCTGACATCGTCGCCGTAGTCCAGCAGGGGCTGGAATCGGTACGCGTCGTGAAGGCCTTCGGCCGTGAGGATCTGGAACAAAAGGAGCTGAGCGATGCCAGCCGCGCCACGGTTGATGCCGCCCTCAAAGCTCGAAGAGTGAAGTCGATGCTCTCGCCGGTTGTGACCGTGACTGTGGCTTTGTGTACCGCGTTTGTGCTTTGGCGAGGCGCGTCGCTAATTTTGATCGGAACCATGACGGCGGGGGCGTTGACTGTCTTTCTTTCCTATCTCACCAAATTCTTCAAGCCGGTGCAGGATCTCGCTAAGATGACCAACTCCATCGCCCAGGCCGCTGTGGGAGTCGAGCGAATTCAGGCCATCCTCGAGACCGACAGCGTCATTCGTGAATCTCCGACCGCGCGGGTACCGGGAGCTATTCGCGGTGACATCTCCTTTGACCACGTGGCCTTCGGCTACAACCAGGACGAACGTGTACTTCTCGACGTCAGCTTCACCGTCAAGCAAGGCGAGTTAGTCGGGATTGTGGGCACGACCGGTGGTGGCAAATCTACCGTGGTGAGCCTGATCCCTCGCTTCTACGATCCGACTTCTGGCTTCGTGCGCATCGATGGAGTAGACATTCGTGAGTACAAACTGGATCCTCTGCGCAGCCAAATCGGTTTCGTGCTGCAAGACACGGTGCTGTTCCGCGGGACCATACGAGATAACATCGCTTACGGCCGCCCGGGTGCGACCCAGAAAGAAATTGAGGAAGCTGCGCAACTGGCCAACGCCGATGAGTTCATTTCACGAATGCCCCACGGCTACGACACCCTGGTGGGTGAGCGCGGGCTTACGCTTTCCGGAGGCCAACGGCAGCGAATTGGAATTGCTCGCGCCATCATTCGCAACACCCCGATTCTTATCCTCGACGAGCCTACCGCGGCTCTCGACACCGAATCCGAGCGGCTCGTGATCGAAGCTCTGGAACGTCTCATGAAGGGACGAACCGTCATCACCATCGCGCACCGTCTCAGCACCATTCGGGATGCAGATAAAATCATTGTGCTCAAAGCAGGCATGGTCGCGGAACAGGGCACTCATGAGGAATTGCTGGTCCTCGGCGGAGTGTATGCCGAGTTGCATCGCGTACAGGTTGATGGGGTTTCAGAAAAAGTTGCAAGCTAGAAGCATATTATCTCCGGCAGCGGCCTGCAGTTGCTCGCACGATTCCATGGAGGCAGCATGTCCCGTTCTCTAGTCGTTCTTCCCGACGACTCCGCCCAACCGATTATTGATGCCATCCATGCGGCCACGAAATCGCTTCGGATCAAGATGTTTCTCTTTTCCGATCCCACGCTGTTGGGCGCAGTTATCGATGCGCATCGTCGTGGTGTAAAGGTGCGCCTAATGCTGAATCCCGCTCGCCGCAGCGGCGAGGCGGAAAATGAGGAATCCCGCAAGACGCTCACTCAAGCGGGAGTCGAGGTGATTGACAGCAACCCGGTGTTCGATCTGACGCACGAGAAGTCGATGGTCGTCGACGATCGCATCGCCTTCGTGAAGTCACTCAACTGGGAAACCAAAAACCTGACTGAGACCCGGGATTATGCCGTGATCACGGACGACAAACGCGAGGTCGGCGAGGTTATCGACTGCTTCGAGGCGGACTGGAGCCGGAAGTCCTTCGACCCGGGCGAACACGCGCACCTTATCTGGTGCGAAGGGAACGGACGCGACAAAATCGCGGAATTCATAGACCAGGCGAAGCACACGCTGTTCCTGCAGAACGAGCGCTATCAGGATGCCATCATCATCGAACACCTGGTGCGCGCGAAGGTGCGCGGAGTGAAAGTACATGTGATGGCGCGGCCTCCGCACACCCTGAAAAAGGAAAAGCTGGTCGAGGGCGTCGGCAGTTTGCGCATCATGGATGACGTTGGAATTAAGGTCCACAAGCTCAAGCATCTCAAACTTCATGCCAAGATGCTTTTTGCCGATGGAGTCCGGGCAATCGTAGGCTCTATTAATCTGGCGCCCGGCAGTTTTGACAGCCGGCGCGAACTCGCGATTGAGGTGCATGACGATGATGTGGTCGAACGCCTGCACACAATCGTGCGCCACGATTGGAAGAATTCCCATCCTCTCGATCTGACTGACGCAGGGCTGCTGGCGGATCTTGAGGACCGCCTGGGCGCGGCAGACCTCGCGCTCCACGCCGATCACAAAAAGAAAAGAGCGTGATTGTTATTAGTCTGGACAGCCGTAGACTGAAAATCCGGACTTACGGTTGAACGACCTACGGTTGAACAATGACGCCATCGAATGGCGTTGCCGCCACGAAGCGTCCGCGGACTACACTGATCATACGAAGCGGATATCCCGAGTCCGCACCACTACGCCAGCTTTGCCCGCCATCGCTGCTTTGAAAGATCGTGCTGGTTGCCATACTCGTCGCTAACAGGGTCTTATCCGATTCGTCGTAAGAGATGGAGCTGATATCCCGATCAGGCAAGCCATTTTTTAAGCGCAGCCAAGTCACCCCGCTATCAGTGCTGCTGAATCCGCCTTCGCGTGACGCCACCAGAATCTGCGCGTCTGGCGTCACCGTCACGCCGCGGATGCCGCTGATGTTTCCTGGCAAAGTTGCCTGTTGCCAGGTGGTCCCGCCATCGGTTGAAACCACCACTTCTTTGCGAGTGGCGACCACTTCCAATTGTCCATTGGACCGCACGGCGACAAAATCGCTTCTGCCGAGCACCGGACCGCCCATCCAAGTCTTCCCTTCATTCGAACTGGCGAACAATCCTGCCGTCGTGGCCGCCAACCAGCGTTGCGGAGTCACTTCAATTTCATTCACCTTCGCTTCCAATGTTGAATGTGGCACGGGCTTCGCAACCACCTTGGTTCCCTTCTTCGCTTTTGGCGCCGGAGGCGCCTCCTTGACGATGGTGTTGCTGGGCCGCCACGTCTTGCTCGCGTGATCAAGTATGAAGATGCCCCGATTCGTGCCTGCAATTAGCGATCCGTTGCTCGCCTGTTGTAGGGTAAAAACATCGCGGCCTCCAAGTCCCGTGCTCTTTTGTTCCCAGTGCTGCCCGCCATAGCGGTACGAAAACACGCCACCCCATTCGCGGTCGTTCACGACGGCTACGAAAATCGTGTCCGGATCTTTTTTGTCCGCCAGGATTGCGGTCACGTAGCGATGCGCGTAACCGTGATTCGAAGGACGGAAAGTCTGCGCGCCGTCGTCGCTCGCGATCACGCCGCTGCGATCCGTCGCCAGTAAGACCAGCTTGGAATTTCGCGGATCGATCAACACATCATTTACCACGGTCTCAGGATTGCCATCCCGCTTCCAGGTCTTGCCCGCATCGTTCGTCTTCCAAAGTCCCTCGGTGGTTCCTGCATAAACGATCTTCGGATTTCGCGAATCCTGTTTCAGCACCCGTGTGCGGCGCGCAGAAAAAGGCATTCCCTGCACTTTGCGAAAACTTTCGCCGGCACTATCGCTGCTATAGATCCCCGAACAAGCGCTGGCGTAGACCACCGCCGGGTCAGTCGAGTCGATAATGATCGAAAACACATCCGAGTCCTCGATCATACCTTTGTTGATGTGATGCCAGTTCAAGCCGCCATCAGTCGTCTTCCACGCCAGGTGCCAGGTCCCGGCGTAGACCACATTCGGATCCTTGGGATCCACGGCAATCGATTCAACATCTCTGATGTCAGCGGCAGGAGAAATATGCTCCCAAGTCTCGCCACTGTCTTTGCTCCGATACACGCCATCCAGTGCGCCCGCAGTCACAACTTTAGAGTCGGAGACAGCGAGAGCCAAAGCACGAACGGATTCACCATGCATGGCGGTTAACGGTTCCCAGGTTTTTCCGCCGTCGCGGGAGCGAAACACGTCGCCAGCCTTAGTGTCTTCTACGCTCCATGCGGAGACGAACATGAGGTCTGGATTCTGCGGATCGATGACGATGTGATCGAGCACATAGTCGTTACCGGTACCGAGATGCGCAAATCGCGACCAACTGCGCCCACCGTCCAACGACTCAAACAAGCTTCCCGTTCCAGTGCCAAGGAAGATGTGATCGAAGTTGCGTGGATCGTAAGCTAGACTCCGGGCATCCCCGCCATCCGGTCCCAGAACTTTCCATTGTTCGGCCCGCAAACTTTCGGACGACAAGGCAGCGAAGAAAATTCCAAGAAACACGAAGCACCAAACGCGACGAACTGACTTGACTATCGTAAAAACCATAAGGTCGAATTCCCTCAAACAAGAAGTAATGTTTAGACTAACAGCCGCACAAGCATTGACGCCCTGATACAACTAGATCACTCTGGCATACTGGAAAGGTCTAATTCCGGCACTCTTCCAGAAGTAAGCCAGGATAATCACACTCGCAACTGCCGCGTAGGCGCACCACAGCGATGTGAATGCGTATCGCTTAAACGCCATCACCACCAGCAGTATCGCCAGATTCGCGATTCCGAACATCACCATATCCTTTATCTTGGAGAACAAAAGCGATCCGCACGTCACGATCACATAAAGAACCGCAACGGCTTCATTGTTGGTTGCCTGATTGATGTACACGATGCTGTTGCCCTTGACGAAAACCTGCGTAGGATAAGCGGTCAAAGCCCAAAGTATATAGAGGGCTGTTAAGGTTCCAAGAATAAGGAACGGTTGCATGCGTCGCCGGCTCTTCGCGTCGACCTCAAATAAAATAACGCTGAGCGGCAAAATAAACGGAAGAAGTCCCTGCGCATACAACATGAACGCCGCCCCCATGTTGTGCGCTACCTTAGGCGACAGAATTCCATCTAGCCCAAGCCAGACAAAACCTTCGATAAACTGGTGAATGGCAAAAAGCACAGGGAGAGCCGCAAACAGCAGTTCGCGCCGATGTTTCACTTTGGTCAAAGTCACAACGCCGACCCCTGCCAAAACTGTGCTACCTACAAAATTCGCAGTCGCTGAAAAACACATGCCCGGATTTCCTCCATCGAATTGAGCGTTAGCTCATCCGAATCTGTGCTTCAACCTATTGCAGCGCCTGGCTGGTTGGCCCCATTTCCTGGCGGCCGCCGATGTTGTAGCGCTTGAGCTTGCGATACAGAGTCGCGCGGCTGATCCCAAGCATCTTGCCCGCCAGCGCTTTGTCGCCTTTGACCTGTTCGAAGACGCGCTCAATTGTTGCCCGTTCAATATCCTCGAGGTCGGTGGAGGATACCGCGCCTGCCATCGTGCCTATCGTCGCTTCTGACGAAGGCGACGCCGAAGCGATAGTAGGCGGCAAATCGCCGAGATCGACAAGTTTGCCGTCGCCTAAAGCTACGGCGCGCTCGATACAGTTTTCCAACTCCCGCACATTTCCCGGCCAATCATATTGCAGGAGGCATTTCATCGCTGCATTAGTGACCTGCATCGAGTTATCGGGCGCATGACGATCCAGAAACCAGTGCGCCAACATCGGAATATCGGAGCGGCGTTCGCGCAGCGATGGTAAATGAACGGTGACCACATTCAAGCGAAAGTACAGATCCTTGCGGAAGGTACCGTTGCGGTATTCGGCTTCAAGATCGCGGTTGGTAGCAGCCACCACGCGGACGTCCACCTTAATTTTTTGATTGCTTCCCACCGGGCGGATTTCCTTCTCCTGCAAAACGCGCAGCAGCTTGGCTTGCAACTCCAGCGGCAGTTCACCGATCTCGTCGAGGAAAATCGTGCCGCCGTTGGCCGACTGGAACAATCCTGTCTTCGATCGCAGCGCGCCAGTGAAAGCGCCTTTTTCGTATCCAAACAGTTCGCTTTCAATGAGGGTAGGAACAAGGGAACCACAGTCCACGGCCACGAAGGGGCGATTGGCGAAGGAACCGCGGAAGTGAATGGCGCGCGCAACCAACTCTTTGCCGGTGCCGCTCTCGCCGGAAATAAGTACCGGAGTGCGCGTGTCTTTCAGGCGCGAGATCATGCGCAGTACGTCCTGAATTTTGGCGGAAGAGCCGACGATGCCATGAAGGTCGGATTCAGTATCTACACGCTCGCGGAGAAATTGGTTCTCTTCTACCAGGTGGACTTTTTCGGCCATCCGACGCAGGAACAGACGCAGTTCTTCCAGCGGAGAAAATGGTTTGCTGATGTAGTCGTAGGCACCCAGTTTCATCGCCTGCACAGCGGTTTCAACCGAACCGTGGCCGGTCATGACGGCGATCTCGCTGCGAGGCAGAAGCTTTTTTACTTTTTCCAGAAACTCAATGCCAGACATGTTAGGCATAACCATGTCGGTGAGAATCATGTGCGCGGGCTGCTCTTCGAGCAAGGCCAGCGCGGTTTCACCGCTATTGGCTTCCATGCAGGTATAGCCCAGCGCCTCACCCACGGTCATACAAAGACGACGGATGCTCTGCTCGTCGTCAACAATCAACAGGCGGATTCGTAAATCGTCACTCACGGTGCTTTCCCCATGGTCTTCTCGATGACCGAAATAAATTGTTGAACCCGGAACGGCTTCTCCACGCAAGGCGCACCGGTTTTGCGCAAGGTGGCGACGGTATCGTCATTCGCGATATCGCCGGTAATGAAAACGACGCGGGCAGCGAGGTCGGGGCGATGAAGGCTCAGCCAGGCATGCACCCCGGCGCCGTCCACGCCGCCAGGCGTGCGCATGTCAGAAACCACGCCCAGAAACTGCTCGGACTCGAGCAGCCGCAGGCCCTCCGCTCCCGACTCCGTGCACACCACGGCGTAGCCGCTACGCTCCAGAGTTGCTCGGACGTAGGCCATCACCGCGGGTTCATCCTCGATGAGCAATACCGGCAAAGCGGAGGATTTCGTGACCGTGGTGCTCATGCTGGGATCACTCCTGCCGCGGCACCCGCTGAGGCGCCTTCTGCCGCGGCCGGCAAGCGCACGACGAAAGTTGCGCCCTGCCCGTCTGTATTGTTATGGCAAAGAATCTCGCCTCCGTGTTCCCGCACGATACCGTAGCAGATGCTCAAGCCCAGACCGGTGCCCTTGCCAATTTCCTTAGTGGTAAAGAATGGGTCGAAGATACGTTCGGGAAAAGAAATGCCGTAGCCGTTATCGCGAAATAAAACTTCTACAAAAGCGCCCCGGTTCGTAGTTTTGATTTCAATCCGCGCGGGACGCCCGGTGTCGCGTACGGCGTCGTAGGCATTATTCAGAATATTCAGGAACACCTGTTGCAGCTGGTGCGCATCACCAATCGCCTGCGGTACTTCGGAATCGAACTGTTCGACGACTTCAACTCCCCGGCTATGAAGATCATAGGCGCGCAACTCCACCGTGCGACTCAGAATAGTGTTGAGCTGTACCGACCGGCGCTGCGGTGGCATTTGACGAGCAAAGCTCAGCAGGTTCTGCACGATTTGCTTGGTGCGTTGGGCCTGCTCCAGAATGACGCGCAGATCTTTGCGCGCGCTTTCCGGGACTTCGGGATTCTCCATGAGCAAGTCGGAAAACCCGAGAATTGCCGTGAGCGGGTTGTTAACTTCATGAGCGACCCCGGAAACCAACTGGCCCACAGCTGCCATTTTCTCTGCGTGCAGCAGCTTGGCTTGCAGCGTCGCCGCATCAGTGATGTCGCTCATCACGACGACAATGCTCGCAACATGACCCTGCTCGTCGCGCATGGGGCTCAGGTTCATCGAAAAATATCCCACGCGCCCTTCGCCATGCACAATCTGCACTTCGAGGTTGTCGATCTGCTGGCCCGCGAGGGTTGAGGCAAATGCTTCGTTAAGGGCCTGACGCCGGGCTGGAACGATGAGCTCTTCGAGAGGCCGGCTCAACAGTTGGTTCTGTTGATACCCCATGTCATACCAGCGACGGTTCGCGTAACTGACTAGTCCGGCCGTGTCTGCGACCAAAATCAGGCTCTGGGTATTGTTCAGAATCTTGCCGGAGAAATCGCGCTCCCGTTGCAATTCAGATTGGAATGTCTTCAGGCCGCTTATATCCAACATGACGCCTCGGTACTGGACAATACGTTGCTGGGCGTCGCGCACGGCAAACGCATTGATCAGAACATGGACAGGTGACCCATCGTTGCGGCGCAGAGTCTGCTCATGATTCCGCACTGCCCCGTACTGTTGCATCTGTCCAGCGAGTTCCTCATATTGTTCGGCCGAGAAACAGACCTGGGTGCGCACATCGGCCTGGAGCAGGTGCTCACGATTGCGGTACCCGAGCATGCGCACCAGCGCGTCGTTGACTTCAATGAAGCGTCCATCGGGAGTCGAGAAAAACACTCCCTCCTGAATATTGTCGAAGAGTTCGCGATAGCGGCGTTCCGCCTCGCGGCGGTCCGTAATGTCCTTGAGAACGTGGATGGTTTGAAGTCCCTCGCTGTTTGCTCCGTGAACGCGTGAAGTGGAAACCAGATAAGTTCGGTCCAACACCGGGAGAACGTACTCGTCGGTGGCGACGTCGGCAGTCGAGCGGCAGAAGGGACAGGAGTGCAGGGGTGTCTCGTTTCCCATCGCCAGTAATGCGCCCATGTTTACGCCGATGAGCTCATGCGGCTGCACCCCGATGAAATCAGCCAGGGAACGGTTCACGCGCAACACATGATCGGACTGATCGTGGGCGACAATGAAATCGGTAATGGCGTCGAAGATCTCAATCCAGTGCCGGTTCGCCTGATCCATGCGCGTGAAAAGGCGGGCATTCTCCAGCGCAACCGAAGCGTGAGCCGCGATGGCCTGCAGGAGTTGCTGGTCATCCTCCCGCAAAGGCTTTCCCCGATTGGCGAGACACAAGACGCCGACCAGATCACCCGACGAACCTAGTAAACGGATCAGATTGCAGTCATCCCAGCCGAGAAGCGAACTCAATTCGGTGCCGAACAAATCGACTGCGCTCGCAGAAACAATTTCTGGCAGATGTTGCCCCAAGGCCTCAGTCAGGGCGTAATCGAAACGGCGCAGTAACGAATTCCGGGGATGACCGGCAGACGACGTCGTGTGCAGCACCAGCGTTTGCAGATCGGAACCCTGTTGCACGGCAAATGCAGCGGCCTGTGCACCCATCAAGTCAGCAGCGCGAGTCACGAAATTCCGGGCGCACTCGGGCAGACGGAGATGCGAGTTCAACTCGAGCGCGAGTCCCTTCAAAGATTCAGCGCGGCGCCGGTGTTGCTCGGACAAGTGCAGATTGCGAGTCGCCTCGAGGGTCACCGCGACCTGAGCCGCCAATGCCTGCGCCGAACGGACATTCTCTTGCGTGATTCCCGCACGATCCAGACGGTCAAGCACTCCGAGCAGGCCCAACACGCGTCCTCCGGGTCCCAGCAGTGGCACAGCCAAGAGTTGACGCACCTTGAACTTGATGATCATTTCGAGGTTCGCGCCGGGGATCTTGGCGGGATCGTTCGCCCAAAAAGGTTCCTTGTTTAGCAGGGCACGACTGGCAACGCCGTCAGGGAAAAGTTCGTCGACCGGTTCGGGCTGGCCATTCTCGGCTCCCCAGCGAACCCGAAAAGTTTCGCCTTCGAGCAAGCCAACAAAAGCCCGGCCGAAACCCAGGAAATCGGCGGCACGAACCACAAATTGCCGTAAGAACTCGTCGAGGTCTCCGACCGAACTTAGTTCGGACATGAGGTTCAGGAGTTGGTGGAGTTCATGAGCCTGGGCGCGGGCGGTTCCGTAAAGTTCGGCATTGGCGATAGCCACAGCGCCAAATCCGGCCACCGCAGAGAGCAAAGACTTCTCTTCGTGATTGAAAGCGCCTTCCTGCCGCGGATAGACAAGTATTGCGCCTTCCGTGCGTGAAGTGCGGATGGGAGCTGCCAGCAGCATCCCGGCAGGCACCAATTCCCCGAGAGCGTGAGTGACAGGATCGATGGCGACGGTGATGGGCGCGTCGGCGGCCAGCGCGCGGGCAGCAAGATCGGCAGCGAATTGTAATCCTTTGCGGTCGAAGCGAGCACGCGCCGAAGTTGCCAGTTGCTCGGTTTCAGCGGCGACGGCATGCAATCCCACAGTCGTTCCCTGGCGCAACAGAATGCAAACCAGCCGGGTGCGCAGCAAAACCCGCACGCGGTCCGCCACGGTCTGTGCCACCAACGCGGAGTCGGGGACCGCATGCGCGACCTCGGACAATATCTCCGCGCGGTGATGCTCCTCGGGCGCCGACCCATTCAAGCGGTTCGCTTCTAATAAAGTTCCAAGTTGGCCGGCAAGGATGGTCGCCTTTGCAGCTAGATCGTCATTGAAATAATCCGGCTCCGAGGCGTGTAGAAATACCGCGGCACCAATGACCTGGTTGGAAACCATCAAGGGAGCGGCCATCAGTGACTTGGCGCGGAATTCAGCAGCCACGGGGTACCATCCCGGAGCCGGATTGTTCACGTATACCGTTCGCCGCAGACGAATGGCTTCCATGGCGACGGCGCTCTCGCGCGCATTAAGCCGGCGGCCTAGAAAATCAGCTGCCATCAACCCATCCGCTTCCGCGCCGAAGAGTTCTTCCGGAGAAGCACACCGCCAGAAGTAGGTACCATCCACGCGAAAGAAGCTGCGCGTTTCCTTGCAGAAGAGGCCAATCAGGGCGGGGGCGGCAGTTCCTCGGGCAGCTGCCTCCGAAAATCGCAGCAGCAGTTTCTGGAAAGCATCGTCCGATCGAGGGCTGGACTTTTCCAGCACCGTCGCATCTCCGGCACGCATAATCAGAAAGGCACCGCCCTTTCGTGACCAAACTACAAGTAATTGAATATACAAGAAAAATAGACTGGCATCTCAAATTGAGTCAAGCGAATACCGTTCGGAGTGCCCAAGTGTGAAATCTTGGCGAAACCTCGAAAATCGTCTCAGTCTGAGAGGATTAGGCTTTGGTGAGACGGTTTAGGCCTCTCGCAATGCCCTGATGCGGTTGAACAAAATCAACTTAAGTTGCTGAGTAAAAGTGTTTTAACCGCAGGATTGCGGCGCCCGAGGGAATTCCGCAATCGTGGCAAAGACATTGCTGTGACAAAACGGGTTTGACCGGGAGGACCAGTGTCTTTGCAAAAGATGCGGTGGTGGGCAATGGTCGGCTTTTTGGCGTTCGTGGCAACAACATTTCGTCCCTTGCCTGCGATAGCGCAAGCAGAATTGACTCGCAAAGCCAAAACCAAAGTAATGCCGCCTTATCCAGAGTTGGCGAGGCGGATGAACATTACCGGTACAGTCAAAGTGATGGTCGTGGTGTCGCCGAATGGGAGCTTGAAGGATACCAAGGTAGTCGGCGGAAATCCCATCCTGGTCAACGCCGCTATGGACGCTCTGAAGAAGTGGAAATTTGAGCCGGCTGACGGCGAAAGCTCTGGAACCGTGGAGTTCAAGTTTCAACCCCAAGATTAGCTGGGACTGTAACCGCAGTTCCGGAGAGCGGTGAACTGATTTTAGATCCGATTTGAATACAGCTGGGGAGGCGCAGGGTAGGAAACGAGACCAGCGGAGGAATAGCGAATGACGATTGGCAAGAAACTCTACCTAAACTTCGGAGCCGTCCTTGCGATGGTCGTTGTGCTTTTCCTTATCAACCTCATTGCGGTGCAACGGGAGCATAGCGCCAAGGCTGCGGCTTCCCAGGCGCTGCAAATGGCCGCGACCACAGATAAGATCCGATTCCAGATGATGCAGAACCGCTTGTCGTTGAGCAACTACCTGCTCAGCGGCGACACTCGCGAGGTCGAACGACTCAACGATGGCATGCGAGTGCTGGAAGAAAAGCTGCAGACGGGTGAGAGCCTTACGACATCGGAGCAGCAGCGAACCGCACTCGACAAAGTACAGGCCAGCGAGCAGAACTGGGCGCGGGAATTTGCAGCGCCGTTAATGGATAAGCGCAAAGAAGTGGACAGCGGCAATGCCACTGTCGCTGAACTTCAGATTTTCTATTTGCAGAAAGATGCTTCTTCCTGGGTTAAAAACGCCACTGAATATCTCGACGTGGCTGACCTCGAGAATACCAAAGTGCTCGAGGCGCGCAGAAAGTCCGACGAGACCGCAGGCACAGCAACGTTTGTAATTGCATTGTTGAGCACTCTGGTAGCGCTGACCCTGGGGGTGGTGATTGCCTACACCACCGCGAAGTCCATTACCTCGTCGCTCAATGATCTTATGCGGATCGCCCGGCAGATTGCCGATGCCGGAGATCTGGATCACGAAATCGACATTCATCGCACCGATGAAATCGGTGAACTGGCTCGAACTTTCTCCAAGATGGTCACCTACCTCAGGGAAATGGCTTCCGTTTCCGAGGCCATCGCAGGCGGGAATCTGGGCGTCGACGTCCAGCCACGATCCAAGAACGACACGCTGGGCAAGGCCTTCGCACGCATGATCGAGGGCTTAAGAAAGCTTGTGCGCAACGGGCGCGACGCCGCGCAACAAGTCGCCAGCGCTTCCAACCAAGTGGCTGGAGCTTCCGACGAATCAGCCAAGATCAGTCTACAAACTTCCTCCGCCATCGACGAAGTCACCAGCACCATGCACGAAATGAGTGTCAACGTGCAGAACATGGTGAAGAGCACCAAGGTGCAGGCTTCCAGCGTAAGCGAAACATCCGCATCGATCGATCAGATGGTGGCCTCGATCCAGCGCGTGGCGGATACCGCCAAAGTTCTACTCGACATCTCCAACCGCTCGCGCGAAGAAGTGCACAACGGCATCGCGACCATGGAGAAAGCAACCGACGGCCTAAATCGCATCAACACGACCATTCAATCTTCGGGCGAAATCATCGACGTGCTGGGCCAACGGGCCGATGACATTGGCAAGATCATTGAAGTCATCGACGATCTCGCGGAGCAGACCAATCTGCTGGCATTAAACGCCGCCATCGAAGCCGCGCGCGCCGGAGAGCATGGATTGGGTTTCGCCGTGGTCGCCGACGAAGTCCGAAAGCTGGCGGAAAAGTCGGCCCAGTCTACCAAGGAAATTTCTGAGCTGATCCAAAGCATCCAGAAGGAATCCCGCAAAGCAGTCGAGAACATGAACCGCAGCACCGCCATCGTCAACGAAGGTTTGGGACACGGCGAGGAACTGAACACAGCCTTGCGCAAGATCTCCAACGTGGTCACGGAGGTGTACAAGTTCGCGCAGGAGATTGGCGCAGCCACGAACGAACAGTCCCACGGATCTTCGCAGATTGCCCGCGCCACTACACGCTTGAACGAGATCACGCACGAAATTAATTCGGCGGTGGAAGAACAGGCTTCGGGAGCTCACGCAGTTGTAAAAGCGATGGAACGGATGCGCGAGTTGGTCCAGAACACCACATCGGGTTCGACCGAATTGGCTGCATCAGCGGAGCAGATGTCAAAAATGTCGCGCGATCTACTCGACTCCATGGGCCGATTCATGCTGGAACAGGTGGAGGCCGTGGGAGCTCATCGCGAAGAAAACTTCAGAAGCAGGGCTCGGCAAGCAGTGGCGGGATCGAACAGCTAATCTCCAGAGATTTCAGGAATGAATCGAGAACTGCACATTGTCGGGTTTAGAGTGGGCCGTGAAACCTACGGTGTACCTATCACCGCTCTTCGCGAGATCGTGCGCGTGCCCGAGATCACGGTCGTGCCTGACGCTCCGGACTACGTCGAGGGCGTAATCAATTTGCGCGGGAAGATTGTCTCCGTACTCGATTTAAGGAAGCGGCTCGGAGAAATCACGGTCGCTCCCAGCAAGCGCAATCGAATCCTGGTGGTTGAACACCGGGGCCGCCTCTGCGGACTGATCGTAGATTCCGCATCCGACGTGCTCAAGATTCCAACCGCGGACATCGATCCTTCTCCCACCGAGTTTGTGGACGGAGGATTGAACTGCGTGACCGGACTGGGCAAGTACCAGGGCCGGCTGATCGTTTTGCTGGATATTGACAAAGTGCTGGAATTCAGCGGAACGCGATTGAAGAACGAGGCACCGAAGAGTGCAGCTCAACCCGCCTCAGCGGTAAACGCACGGATCGCTGCAGCTTCGAAATAGCAGCCAGGACAGGTGACAAAAAAGCGCATGGGAACAGCTGGCGTACAAGCGGCACTCACCGAACCCGAACTGAAACTTCTGCAGGCGTTGGTCTATCACGAGTGCGGAATGCACTTCGACTCCCGCCGCGCCGATTTCCTGCAGGATCGCTTGCAGCGTCGCCTCAAAGAATGCAAGCTCGATTCCTTCTACAGTTACTATCGCCTGCTCATCAGCAAAGAAGGCAAAGAGGAATTGAGCAAGCTCCTCGAAAACCTCACGGTTAACGAGACCAGTTTCTTCCGCAACAAGGCACAGCTGGATCTGTTTCACAAACACGTTCTCGACAGCATCCTTCGCGGCAAGCAGGAGCGCAGGGATTTTTCGTTGCGCCTGTGGAGTGCCGGATGTTCCACCGGCCAGGAAGCCTACACCATGGCAATGCAGGTTGCCGACGCACTCTCCTACCACGCTCTGCGCAATCCTTCGAACTACACCACACCGTTCCCGAAACCTCTGATCCCTCCGCCCTGGAAGCTCGAAATCCTCGCCAGCGATATCAGCTATTCGGTTCTGCGGGCCGGCCAGGAAGGAACTTATTCGGAGAGTCAGATGGCGTCTGTGGATTACAGTTTTCGGCTTCGTCATTTCGATAAGGTTGGCGAGCGTTATGCAGTGAAGAAAGCACTCAAGGAACTGGTCCATTTCGACTTTCACAACTTGAAAACCGAATACCTGCCGCAGCGCAACGACGTGATCTTCTGCCGCAACGTGATGATGTATTTCGACGAAGCCGAGCAGAAACGTCTGGTTGAGAAATTCTTTCGCTGCCTGAATCCAGGCGGCTACCTGTTCGTAGGCCACGCCGAAAGCCTCTTGGGGCTGACTGACAAATTCAATATGATATACCGCGAGACTGGTACCGCCTACCAGAAGATCGAGGTGGCCGAGTGAACCAGTTCCACGACGAGCGCGCGGCGGAATTGAAAGAACTTTTCTTTGAGACGGCTCTGGAATTGCTCCAGTCGCTCAACGAGGAGACGCTGAAGCTCGAAAAGCAACCGGGCGATCTCGAACCTGTCCGCACCATCCGCAGAATTGTGCACACCCTGAAGGGCGACTCAGCCGCGGTTGGGTACCACGAACTCAGCGAACTGGCGCATGAACTGGAAGATGCCTTAGCTCTGGAAGCAGCCGCGACTCCCGCAGCCCTCGCCGAAGTAGCTTTCGCCGCCGCGGATACCTTCGGCGCGATGCTGACTTCCTATCGCGAGGGAGCGAAGCTACCCTCGTCCGAGCCAGTGCGGAAGATGATCCGCAAAATGGCGCGAGATCCGAAGACCCGCAAACCGCGCAGTCCGAAAGCCCCGACAACCTCTGCCGCAGAAGTAATCTGGACGGAGTATGAAAAGCTCTCGACTCAAGCCGCACTGAAACAGGGAAAGAATGTGTATCACGTCGTCGCGCAGATTGACCCGACCTGCGCCATGCCCATTGCCGCTCAGCAACTCGTACTCAAGGCGCTGACAGAAAACGGCGAAGTGCTGGGAACTCGGCCAGAGCCGGGATCCACCAAGAACGCGATGCAATTTCAATTACTGGTGGCCAGCGATCAGACCGCGGAGTTTCTAAGTGCAAAGTGCCGCATCCCGACTGTCATCTCACAGGTAAGCATCCAAACCATTGGCAACCCGGCGCAGCAGGCAATTCAGAAAGCAAAAGTGGTTGATGGCGCTCCGAAGCCTCCCGCAATCGATGACCCTGCCCCGGCCGGGACTCCCGAGGCAAGTATCGCAGCCGAACCGGTCGAGGAAATTGAAACCGTCCTGCTCTCATCTTCCGAACGCGAAGCCGCGGTCAGGCCAAGTCCCGCGCCGGCAGAGAACGTCTTGCGCGTGGATGCCGAACGCATCGACACGGTGCTCAATCTCGTGGGCGAACTGATCATCGGAAAATCCATGCTTCAGCAGGTGCTCAACGAATTCTCCGCGCACTATCCCAAGGATTCCATGCGCAGCCGCTTCGCCGATGCTATGGCCTTTCAGTCCAGAGTATTGAACGATCTGCAGCGGTCGGTGATGAAGGTCCGCATGGTCCCGGTCGAGCAATTGTTCCGACGATTTCCCCGTATGGTTCGGGACGTTGCCAAGCAGTGCGGCAAGCAGGTCAACTTGGTTTTGAATGGACAAGACACCGCCTTGGATAAGAGCCTGCTCGATGCCATCGCCGAGCCAATGACGCATCTGGTTCGCAATGCGATTGGGCACGGCATCGAAAGCGCGGAGGAACGTGCTCGCGCCGGCAAGCCTGCTCAGGGAACCATCCGCCTCGAGGCCTACCATCAGGGAAATCAAGTTATCGTCGAAATCATTGACGATGGCCGCGGCATCGATTCGCAAAAGGTTAAGACCCGCGCCATCGAACGCGGCCTCCTCAAGCGCGAAGAAGCCAGCCGGCTCAGCGAAGCCGACATTCTGGATCTCATCTTCCGCCCCGGATTCAGCACCGCCGATGAGATCACCGAAATTTCTGGACGCGGCGTGGGTCTCGACATCGTGCAAAGCGTCCTGCATCGCCTGAAGGGTACGGTGCACGTGGTCAGCCGACCGGGGCAAGGCTCCACCTTCCGGTTGCAATTGCCCTTGACCCTCGCCATCATCAAAGCACTTTTATTCCGCGTAGAGCAGCGTCTGTATGCCATTCCGTTGAATGCGGTGGCCGAAATCGCCCGCGCCCACGAATCCGACATCCACCAAGTCGATAACTGCGAAGTCCTGCAACTGCGCAACAACGTCTTGCCCGTAGCTCGCTTGGGGCGTCCGTCAGAAGAACGTTCTGATGGCCGGCCGCAAAAAGTTTTCGTGCTCGTCATCGCCATGGGCGAACGCAAACTTGGGCTGCTGGTAGATGCGATCGAGGGTGAAGAGGAATTGGTCATCAAGGCCCTCGATGAACAGACCGCAGAAACCGATCTGGTCAGCGGGGCGTCAATTCTGGGCAGTGGGCATGTAGTGCTCATTCTGAATCTCGCCGCCATTGTTGAACGCTTTGCCACATCGCGGCCCGATATTGCTGGCGGTCCCGGCGTGGGTCTGCTTCTGTCGCGCTCCGAGCGAGCGCGCCCTGCGCAAATGGCCATGGGAGGTCAGGCATGAGCTCTCCTGTGCGCGTGTTGGTAGTGGACGATTCAGCGCTGATGCGCAAGCTGATTCCGCAAATTCTTCAAACCGACAGCTCCATTCAAGTTGTCGGCACTGCCATGGATGGGAATTTCGGTCTGAAAAAGATCGAAGAAATGAAACCGCAAGTCATCACGCTTGATCTCGACATGCCGGGCATGAGCGGCCTGGACATGCTGAAAGAGATCATGCTGCGCCATCCGCTGCCGGTCATCGTTGTAAGTTCGCACAGCACCCAGGGAGCGTCGGTGACGCTGCAGGCGTTGTCCATGGGAGCGTTTGATTTCGTCGCCAAGCCCAGCGATGTCTCCGCCAACATGCCGGAAATCGCGCGGGAACTCATTGCTAAAATCAAGGCCGCCGCCCATAGCCGCCGAGTCACTGTCTCGGCACCGCTCGAATCTCCGAATCTTTCGCCGAAATCTAAGCCAGATACTAAAACGCGAGCCACTCGCATCGTGGCGATTGGGGTTTCTACCGGCGGACCACAAGCGTTGCAATATATTTTGCCGCAGCTGCCCAAGAATTTTCCCGGAACCATTCTGATCGTGCAGCACATGCCCGAAGGATTCACCGAGATGTTTTCCCGGCGATTGGAGGAAATCTGCGCCATCACCGTCAAAGAGGCACAGTCGGGAGACCTGCTGCTGGCCGGACGCGCCCTGATTTGCCCGGGGAACCGGCACCTCAAAGTCAAGCGACTGACACTTGGCGATGTCGCCGTACTCAGCGACGAACCGCGGGTCAACGGTCACCGTCCTTCAGTGGACGTGTTGTTCAAGAGTGTCGCCGAGGAATTCGGCGAAAAGGGTATTGCCGTAATCATGACCGGCATGGGCGAGGACGGGGCCCATGGACTGGGCCTGGTAAAGGCAGCGGGCGGCATGACCATCGCCCAGAGCGAGGAATCTTGTGTGGTCTACGGGATGCCGAAGGCAGCTATCGAGCGCGGCTATGCCGTGCGAGTAATCGCTCTCGATGCGCTCGCCAACACCCTGCAAGCTCAGTGCATGCAGGATCGAAAGAGCACCAGAGCGGAAGACGGCGGCAGAGCCGCCGGAGTTGGCAAAATCTGATTTTGTCCGGCAGGCAAGAACAGGATGCCGGAACTTGAAAACGGCGGGAGGTTGTATATGGAGCAGTTTGTCGCAGTGAAACGCAGCAAGGACGGTCAGCCAGTCCGCTACCTGGTAGTGGACGATTCCGTCTTCGCGCGCAAGAACCTGGCCCGGATGATCGAAACATTCGGCGGGCAGGTAGCAGGCGAAGCCGGAGACGGCGTAACCGCCATAACCGAATATGAACGCCTTAAGCCCGACATCGTGCTCATGGACATAACCATGCCCCAAATGGAGGGCATCGAAGCTGCCGAGAAGATTGTGCAGCAACATCCGGAAGCGCGCATTGTCATGGTGTCCTCCGTCGGATATCAGGAGAACATCGTGGCGGCGTTGCAACGGGGCGCGCGTCATTTTGTGCAGAAGCCGGTCAAGGCGGAAGTCCTGTACGAAGTGATCAAGTACGTTATGGGTGAGGATGGCACTGCGGCTCAAGCTGCAGGCGCGGGGGCCTGAAATGAAGATGGAGTTGATTCAGCCTTTCATCAACGCGGCTGATGCCGTGTTGGCGCAGGGACTGCAATGTCCTACGTCCGTCGGCAATCTCAGCATGGACGAAGAGGCTTACCGTCGCAAAGGCGTCGCGGCGCTGATTTGGGTTACCGGCGACATCGAAGGACGCATCGTCATCGATCTCGATCCGGCCACCGCCCTGCGCGTAGCCAGCAAGTTCGCTGGAGCGGAGTTGCCGGAGTCGGACGACCTGGTACGCGAAACCGTCTGCGAATTAGCCAATCAGGTGATTGGCAACGCGGTCACATCGCTGAACGATCAGGGATTCCATTTTCGCGTGCACCCTCCGGTGCTCCACACTTCCGACCACGGACCGAAAAGCAGCGAAGACACCGAGGCACTGGTTATCTGCTTCGAGACTCCCGTCGGAAACGTATTCCTGAACATCGCCTTGCGACACAATGCCACTCGGCAGCCTGAACGGGCAGCCGCAGTGGGACAGTAGCAGCAAAGAGTTGGATTTGGAGTATTGAAAGAAAATGACGTTCAGAGTCGGCCTTACGGCCCAGCCACAACGAACACCGGATTCTGCGGAAGCGGTGTCCCGCTCGATGAAAACGCAGCGCTCAGCGGAGCCGGCATTTGCAACACCATCCTATCGTTCAGCGTCTGAATAATCGCTACATTCCCCGCATCGCAATTCCCCACATAAACTCTCGTACTGTCCGCAGACGCCGCGATGGACAATTCGGATGGGTTCGAAGCGCACACCTTGGGCACCGTGGTGATGGGAATCGTGCTTGATACGCTGCCGCTCAAAGCATTGATGACCGTGACGCTAGACGTCACATTTCCGCCATTGACAAAGGCGCTCGATACATAGGCGCGGCTACCGTCGATCAGAGCCGCCACCGAGACCGGATTCGTCACCGGAATCACCACCGCCGAAAGTGCATCGCTCGATGCATCCAGATAAGTCACCGTGTTCTTGGCGGGGTTCGTTACGTAGAGCCGGTTTCGCGTGGGATCGTAGGCCATAAAATTCGCTCCCACACCGACCGAAACGCTATTGACCACTGCGTTGGCACCGGTATCGATCGCGGAAACCAACCCACTCCCCTGATCCAGCACGTAAACTCGATTGCTGTCGGATCGCGCCAGGACTGATACCGGGGAAATCCAGGTCGCGTTCGCTATCGCTGGGCTGACCGTCCGGTCGACGGGGTCAATGCTGGTTACGGAACCGCCGCTGCCGCCAGTGCCTTGATTCGCGCTGTAGAGATATTGCTGGTTCGGCGTTTCCGCCAGGGCTACGGGATCAATCCCGACCGGAATGCCGGACAGCGGCGCTTCGATCACATTGCTGATGGTATCGATTGCAAGAACCGTATTGCTCCCCGAGTTGGCGACGTAAACCGTGGCGGCTTCGGTTGTGGCCGCGAACGTCGGCGTCGAACCCGTAGGCAAACTGATCGTCGTTACCGGCACAGCGCTGGCAGGCGAGAACGCCGAAACGGTGTCGTCTCCGCTGTTCGGAACGTAGACGATCGCGCCATTTCGCACCAATGCAGCCTGCACCGGCATCAGGCCTACGGCAGATTGAGCTACGGCTGTGTCGCCGGAAACATCGATCGATGTGCTCGCGCCCGGATGAGCGGAACCGTTGCCACTGATCACCACGACCAGATGAGAAAAAGCGGGGCTGGGCGGGAGCGGCGGAATCGGAGTAGCCACAGGACGGTACGTTTCCCCGCAACTAATGCAAATCAACATGAGCACCAGAACGGCCGCCGTGCGCACCCCGGTCATCGACACCTCAGCCACAAAATCCATTTCTGCATAGAATCCTGGAAGAGTTCTCTATTCTAACGGCTGGCCGCGTTCCGCGCCAGAGAAGCTGATACACAAACTCGTTTGTCGGTTCCTACCTCTCAATTTCTCAAGTGATGCGGGCTCACTGGCATAGGGTTGGACGCTTGCGTCGAATCGCTCCAGCTTGCCCACTGATCCAGATCAACCTTCCAACCGACCGGAACCCGCCCGTACCTCCCGAAATCCTTATCCCGAGCGGGAAGTCCCCCTCCCATGATTTGACATTCTTTTTACATTGCTGACGAGAAAGACATGTTACCGTGCCTTCGCCCAGGAGGCGAATCGGATGAGCATGAGAAATTATCAAGACAGGACGTTGCGACTGAACTCGCGCGGAGTAATTGTCACGTTGGCATTGGCCCTCGTATTCCTACTATCGATCGCTCTGATCCAACCGGCGCAAGCGCAAACCTACAGCGTCCTCTACAGCTTCACGGGCGGAACGGACGGAGCCTATCCCTCGGCGGGGCTAATTCTAGACAAGGCGGGCAATCTCTATGGAACGACTGGCGAAAACGCCCAGGCGGGCTGCACTTCTTACTGCGGAGATGTTTTTAAGATAGACCCCAAGGGCAACGAGACTACTCTGCACACCTTCGTGGGCGGCAACGACGGGTCAGCCCCGTCGTCGGGTGTGGTCCGCGATCAGGTTGGAAACCTGTACGGCACGACGCTCAACGGCGGTAAAGGTGCGGGTTCGCTTGGTGTTGTGTACAAGCTCGACCCGGCCGGCAAAGAAACCATCCTTCACTACTTTCCCAAGACCCCCAAGGACGGCATAGCTCCCGACGGCGTGGTGCTCGATTCCGAAGGCAACCTGTACGGAACCACAATCGAAGGCCCGGGGAGCGGATGCGGCTACGGATGTGGAATTATTTTCAAGCTCAACTCCGCCGGCAAGGAAACGATAACCACGCGTTTCAACGAGCCAGGATACTGGGAAGCCGGATACCTGGTGCGAGACGCTGCCGGCAACGAGTATGGCGTAGTCGGCATTGGCGGAGGGACCGGCTGCGGCGGCATCGGCTGTGGGGCCGTTTTCAAGGTCGACACAGCGGGTAAAGTCTCCATCGTCTATGCCTTCAAGGGCGGCTCGGATGGAAACGAACCCAACGGACCTGTCGTCATCGATAAAGCCGGGAACCTGTACGGCATTACGTGGGAGGGCGGCAATACTGTGGCTTGCCCGCCATCCGGGTGCGGAACCATCTACAAGATCGACACAACTGGTAAGGAGACCGTACTGCACAAGTTCTCGCTGCGCGACGGGTTCCTGCCCTATGGGAATCTGGTCTTGGACTCCAAGGGCAACCTCTATGGCACAACGGCTGCCGGCGGTGCGAACTGCCTCCCCGGAGGGTGTGGAACGGTGTACAAACTTTCCAAAACCGGCAAGGAAACCGTTCTCTACAGCTTCAAAGGTCAGACGGACGGTGACGAGCCATTCGCGGGCCTGGTTCAGGACAAGGCAGGGAACTTGTATGGCACTACGATCAGCGGTGGCTACACAGGTGGGAATGGGTTGTGCTTCCCTAGCGGCTGCGGCGTCGTCTTCAAACTGAAACCGTAGACTCAAACCGCAGATCTTTAAACTCTAACCACAGATCGACGCGGCAAATAAAACGTTATGTTCGGGCGGATTAGGTTCACGACCTTCCGCCCGATTTCTTTCGTGAAGCCGCAGCTTCCCCGGCGTGAGCCGCTGGCTTCTTCTTCCCTTCCATCTCCGCCAGGCTCGCCTTGAGCGCCGACATCAAGTCGACAACCGGGGCGAGCTTCTTCGGCTTCTCTACTTCTGCAATCTTGCCGCCTTCGAGTTTAGTTTGGATCAGATTCTTAAGATTATCCTGAAAGGTGTCGTGATATTTCTCCGGATCCCACTCATCCGCCAGCGCCTCAATTAACTGGTGCGCGACCTTCACTTCCGCGTCCTTGAGTTCAACGTCGGGCGCACCGAATCCTTCTACTTCCCGAACTTCTTCCTTGTAATACATCGTATGCAACATCATTCCGCCTTCGTGCGGACGCAGAAAAACTGTGTACTCGCGATTGTGCATGGTGAGCTTTGCGATGGCAACATACTCGGACTCCTCCATCGCCTTGGTAAGCAGCGCATAGGGCCGCCGACCGGCCTCGTCTGGAATCATGTAATAGGACGACTCAAAGTAAACCGGATCGACCTCGCTGGTTTTCACGAATTCCAGAATCTCCATGGTCTTCGCGGTTTTGGGCTCGATCTTCTTGATCTCCTCGGGCTCGATCACCACATACTCATCCTTGCGGAACTCGTAGCCCTTCACGATGTCGCTGCGTTCGACGACCTTGCCGTCGGCGAGACAGACATATTGCTGCTTCAGGCGCGAGAGGTCGTCGCGGTGCAGCATGTTGAAAGAGATGCCCGAACTGCGCGCGCCAGAGAACAACTTTACCGGCATCGAAATCAAACCGAAGGTTAGATACCCAGACCAAACCGAAGCCGCCATAGTTCACCCTGTATTTGGAAGTGTAGGCGCTGGCGTCCACGCCCGTGCTGCATTACCAGCCACGCCAACTCCGCAAGCTTGCGCTCGTGAGTTTAAACTACAACCAACCGTTTGATGCACAAAGCTGGTGCAGGTAACCCAGAGTCAAAGCACGATACACTGGGGCTGCACCGGACGCAACCCTATAGATGGTATTAACGGGCTTGGCACCTGCACTCTAACAAGCCAATTGGAGCGACAATCTTCCCAGTGGCTGACCTGACCCGAAGCGTAGAAAGTCTTGCGGAACTCGCCGCAGTGCGTCCGTTGTGGACGGCCACGATCGTCACCGTGGTATTCACTACCCTGGCCCGCTGGCTGCGAGGAGTAACCCTTTCCGGCGCCATGGCGGGAGCCGTAGTGTGCTTTCTGTTGTACGTCGGCGCCGGAGCCGGCGCATTTGTGGCGTTGGTGTCGGTTTTCGCGCTGACCTGGATCTCCACCCGCTTCGGTTATCGCCGCAAAGAGAAGCTGGGAACCGCCGAAAAACGGGATGGCAGAACCGCCTTGCAAGTTCTAGCCAACCTCGTGGTCGCCGCGAGTTGTGCGGGATTGTCAGCGCTCACCGGTGAAAGAGCTGCCTTCCTTCTCGCCGTTTCCGCCGCGCTCTCCGAGGCTGCCGCGGACACAGTTTCGAGCGAACTGGGCCAAGCAAGAAGCGCAAAAGCGCGCCTGATCACAACCTGGGAAGAAGTTGCTGCGGGCACCGACGGAGGAGTGAGTTGGGCTGGAACCCTGGCCGGAATTACCGCCGCCGCCGTTGTGAGCTGGGTCTGCGTTCTAACCGGGCTCGTGCCTTTCAGATGGCTGGGCATTTCAATAGTTGCTGCATTAGCTGGCGTGATTGCGGACAGCTACTTGGGCGCGTTACTGGAACGGCGAAAGCTTTTGAACAATGATGCGGTTAACTTTCTCGGTACGCTCGTCGCCGCGAGCGCCGCATTCCTGCTCGCATGATTCTCCAGAAACGTGCATGAATCCTCCGTAGAAACGTTGCGTGCAACGTTTTCGGCGCCCCACTAGTTCATGTCCCGCAGTTCCTTGAAGCTTACCGTCATGCTATGGAGAATCTAAGGAGAACCTATAGAAAAGGTCCGGACATCTAACGTACTGAGCAGGATTTCGAGACGTTTTGCCAGGAACAGAAGTCGATAACCGATGAAAATTCGCACGCTGATCATAGGGTATGTGCTGGCACTCGCGCTTTTCCTGTTTGCCAAACGCCATCCCGACGCATCTTCCCCGACTGAATTTCACGCTGTCGTCGATTTGACTCATGCGATGGATGCTCACGCCTTGGCTTACGAACCTACGGGAAAATCCGCTGTGTCTCCCGAGCTCCTCGGCACTCGCATAGACGCTCCCGCGCATTTTGCGCGTGGCCTCTGGACCGTGGATCAGATCCCCACGGAGCGCTTGATAGCGCCCTTGGTTGTGCTGGATGTGCGCGCCAACACCGCCAACCATCCGGATTACCAGATTTCGGTCGAAGACATTGCTAAGTGGGAGCAAACTCATAGCCAGATTCCGCTAGGCTCGGTAGTAATGGCGCGCACTGGATGGGATTCGCGTTGGGAGTCGCTCAAAGACTATCGCAATGCCGACCTCAAAGGCACGATGCACTTCCCCGGATATTCCCAAGATGCGGTGAAATTTCTGATTGAAGGACGCAATGCGTTGGGCCTCGGCATTGACACCTTGAGCATCGATTACGGCCCATCGAAAGACTTCCCAGTGCGCCAGTACACCCTGGCGCACAGTGTCTACCAACTGGAAAACGTCGCCAATCTGGATCGCGCGCCGGCCGCCGGCGGCACGGTCGTAGTCGCCCCAACCAAACTCGAAAGCGGATCCGACGGCCCGGTGCGAATCCTGGCGCTGGTCCGCTGAACATATAAAACATTGTCATCCCGACCGAAGCGAAGCAGCGCGAGCGCAGCGGAGAGACCTGCTGTTCGCCGGTGCTACTGCCGAATCCAGCCTTTAGCCTTATGCCGCGAACTTCAAACACAGGGTTCAAGATCCCAGCCAACCACGCATTCATAGAGCCTTGCCCAGAATCTTTGGAGCCTGCCTCCAACCATCTTCATCTGAATCCTGTACGCAATCCACGGTTGAGGCCAACATGACCGACCCACGTTATCCCATTGGAAAATTTACTTTCGACGGTCCCGCCAGTGAAACCCAACGAACCAAATTCATCGACGATATCGAACGAGCTCCTGCAGCGTTGCGCAACGCCGTCAAAAACCTGACGCCAGAACAAATCGAAACTCCTTATCGCGACGGAGGCTGGACGGTTCGTCAGGTTGTCCATCACGTTCCTGAGAGCCATATGAACGCCTACGTACGCTTCAAGCTTGCGCTCACTGAAGACGAGCCCTCCATCAAACCCTACCTGGAAGATCGCTGGGCCGATACGGCGGAGGTACACTCGACGCCGCTGGAAATCTCTCTCTCGATGCTCGAATCACTACATGACCGATGGGTTCGCCTGTTGCGCTCCTTGCAACCGGCTAACTGGAAACGAACCTTCCGCCATCCTGAATTGGGGATCGTCTCATTGGACAAGAGTCTCGCGCTCTACGCCTGGCACGGCAAGCATCACGTAGCCCACATTACGGAGTTGAGAAAGAGGATGGGTTGGTAAGGTTTCAACTTCCCCGTGATTTTGTCATCCTTGGCGAAGCGACTACTTCTCACGCAATGGACCTCGCGAAAGTTGGCGCAGCCAAAACGTTGGCATGACATTTTCAGTCTTAAACCTGCGCATGCAGCCGCCACACGATATAACTAATCGCCTCGCGCAGCACCGCTTCCCCGCGCTGCCACAGCGAATGCGGACGCGAGTCGGGACGCGGTGAAACATACACCTGCATTCCCTCGTGCTCGAGCAGCTTGCGAATTCGGAAAACATGGTACGCATCACTCACCGCCACGCAACTGTGCATGTGATTAGTTCGCATGATCACGCCAATCCGCTCCGCGGATTGCGCCGTGTCCGATCCCTGGGTCTCCTCAATGAGGCTGGCGTCAGGGATCCCACGATGCATCAGGTAATCGTGGCCCACCCCACCCTCGCTGAAACTGGGATCAGCCGCCGCGCCGCCGGTCGTGATCACCACCGGAGCGACTCCTTTTTCAAACAGGTCAAAAGCATGATCGAGGCGGGCGCGGTATACGGGAGACGGGCGACCGGAATACTCGGCCGCTCCGAACACTACAAGAGCGTCAGCGGGATGAATTTCTTGTCGCGAGGACTCGCGCACGATTCCCACACAAATTGCGGCTAGCCAGATGAGGAAAGGCGCAGCGAACGCCCCAAGCCACAGCAGCCCATGGCGTCGCAAAGGCCGTTTCGCAGCCGCGTCGCTCATCCTTGTGCGAAGAACTCGGAAATGTCCTGAGCAGAAATCGCACCTTCGCGCATGATGCGCCAGCGGGCTTCCTCATCGGTGAGGTCCACAATGGTAGAAGCCGTTTCGCGCGGCGAGGTCCCGCCATCCACGATGATGGAGATGCGCTCCTGCAGTTGATCTCTCACCGCTTCCGCCGTCGTACACTCCGATTCCCCGCTCAGATTCGCCGAGGTCGCTGTTATCGGGATTTTCGCCGCCTGTACTACGGCAAGAGGAATCTTGGCGCTAGGTATTCGCAGCGCCACGTTGCCGGTGTTGGCCGTCACCTTCAAAGGCAGTCGCGACGCGGCTTTGACGATGATGGTCAACGGGCCGGGCCAGAAACGCCGCGCCAGTTTGTAGAACTCATCGGGCAGCGGACGAGCCAACTCCTCGGCCTGCTCCTCACTTTCGATCAAGAGCGACAGCGGCTTGTGCCGCGAGCGTGACTTGATTTCATACACCCGATCGACCGCGCGCAGGTTAAAAGGATCCGCGGCCAGGCCGTAAAACGTGTCCGTTGGCATGCCCAGCACTTCGCCGGCACGAATCTGATCGGCCGCATACCGGATCAACGACGTCTCCGGCTTCTCGCTGTTTATCTTGAGAATTTCCGCGCGCACACGCTTCCTTCCCAGTAATGTTCTGAATCCGCGAAAGCTAACATACCATGAGCCATCACCGCAAGGAGAGATAAACACGGCTAGTGGCCTGTCCTGGATTTACTTAAGGAACCCAACGAGCCGGCTCGCTGGGACTATCGGTAGACTCGAGAGCCTTGTCGATTTGCTCAATCGCGTTCTGTTCGGCCTTCACTTGTTTCTCGTCGACGCCCCTGTCCCAGCAGGTAGCTACCATGATGCCGATTAAGCCAAGCGATAAGACCACAACGACGATAACGAGCATAACACTCATGTGGCAGCCTCGACGGCTTGTGCTCCCAATAATCCCACCAATTCCTCGAAACTCCAAACCGGCCTGCAGGCCCATCGATTAACCGCGTATGATTCCGCATAACCACCGTGAAGAAACCTACGACCACCAACGACCCGGCTAATCATTCCCGCCTGCGACGCATCGAGGGCCGCCACAACGCCCTTGTCAAAGAGCTGCGCGCAGCCTTTGCCCATGGTGAACTCACACCCGATGGCTATTGCGCTATCGAAGGCATGCGCATTCTGGAGGAAGCCATCCGCAGCGGACTGAAATTCAAGGCCGTATTCTTCCGCGCCTCCGCCGAAAACCGCGCCGAGCGACTGCTGCCCCAACTTGCCGCCCACGTGGAGACTCTAATGCTCCCAGACAAGCTGTTCGCCAGCGCTGTCCCGAGCGAGACTCCGCAGGGGGTGGCGGCGTTAGTCCGCTGCAAAGTTTTCAAGCTGGAGGATGTGCTGGCGAAGTCGCACGCCGGACCGTTGCTGGCGATTGCCGGAGTGCAAGACCCGGGAAATCTGGGCACGATCCTCCGCTCCGCAGAAGCCTTCGGAGCCGGAGGCATACTGCTAGGCGAAGGCACGGTCAACCCATTCAACTCCAAAGTAATCCGCGCGTCCGCGGGATCAGTCTTCCGCCTTCCCATCGTCCAAATAAAGCTGCCAGAAGTTCTCGACCAAATGCGACACATCGGCTTGCGCCTGATCGCGACTTCCTCACACAAAGGCACGCCGCTCGATCAAGCCATGCTGAGCGGGCCGCTGGCCATCTTCATCGGAAGCGAAGGCGCAGGCCTGCCGCGCGAACTGTTAACGCAAATGACCGATACTGTATCCATCCCCCACTCGCCAGCCGTCGAATCGCTGAACGCCGGCGTAGCCGCGAGCATCGTGTTATATGAAGCAGCCCGCCAAGCTTCTCACCACAGAGACACAGAGTCACAGAAAACACAACCCTAATTTCCTCTGTGTCTCTGTGGTGAAACGTCTGCTCCGTACCGTTCTGGAACACACACCTTCCTACCTCATTTTTCCTCGCGGTCTTTCATGTAATCTGTGGTGAGATGGTCAGGTGAACCAAGGCATCCGCTCAATTCACATAGAAGACCAAGAAACCAAAGAAAACCACAGAGATCCACGCACGAGTCCTATTCTTGGCGCCGCAATTGAGGTCCATCGTCACCTCGGCCCTGGTCTTTTGGAATCGGCTTACGAGGAGTGCCTGTGTCACGAGCTTTACCTTCGCGGGTTGAGCTTTCAACGACAAGTGGACCTGCCGGTCGAATACAAAGGCCTGAAGCTAAACTGTGGCTACAAGATCGACCTAATCGTAGGTGACGAAGTCATCTTGGAATTAAAAGCCGTGGAAAAACTGCTGCCAATTCACCAAGCCCAGCTTCTCACCTACCTGAAGCTGGCTCACAAACGCGTAGGCTTACTAATCAATTTCAATGTTCCCCTATTAACGCAAGGCATCATCCGCCGAGTCCTCTAGGCCTTTTACCACAGAGACACAGAGTCACAGAGAACGCAAAACCCTCAAAGACCCAGGCAATCTGGGGGCCAGCCACCAAACAATCCCCAATTTTCTCTGTGTCTCTGTGACTCTGTGGTGAAATAGGCTGGTGAGTCTTTTCCATGCTATCCCGAGCGGCGACACCTCCGGAGACCGCACTCGTCCACTTGCTGACCGCATGCGTCCGCGGACGCTGGATGAGTTTGTGGGCCAGGAGCATCTGGTTGCGCCCGGCAAGCCGCTGCGCATCCAGATCGAGCGCGATGACATTGGCTCGCTGATCTTCTGGGGTCCGCCGGGAACCGGCAAGACTACGCTGGCGCAAATCATCGCGCGCATGACCAAAGCCGAGTTCATCGAGTTCTCCGCGGTGCTGACCGGCATCAAGGAAATCAAACAAGTCATGGCCGATGCCGAGCGGGCGCGCCAGTATGGCACGCGCACCATCGTTTTCATCGACGAGATCCATCGCTTCAACAAAGCGCAGCAGGATGCCTTCTTACCACACGTTGAGAAGGGCAACATTCGCCTGATTGGCGCGACCACTGAGAATCCTTCGTTCGAGATCATCTCGGCACTGCTGTCGCGCAGCCGCGTCTATGTGCTCAAACCGCTCACCGAGGAGCAAGTGGTGCTGCTGCTAAAGCGTGCGCTGACCGATGAAGAACGCGGCCTCGGAACAATGAAGCTCCAAGCGTCCGATGCTGTGCTCGCCAAGATCGCGGCCTATTCCAGCGGCGATGCGCGTAGCGCTTACAACGTAATCGAAGTCGCCGCTACTTTAGCTCGCGCCACCAGCGAAATTGGCGCCGAGATTACCGATGCCATCGTCACCGACGCATTGCAGAAACGCGTGCTGCGCTACGATAAAGCCGGCGAAGAGCACTACAATCTCATCTCCGCGCTCCATAAATCGGTACGCAACAGCGATCCCGATGCTTCGCTCTACTGGCTCGGCCGCATGCTTGAAGCGGGCGAGGATCCGCTCTACATCGCTCGCCGCGTGGTACGCATGTCCGTCGAAGACATTGGCCTCGCCGACCCAAACGCTCTCGCGCTCTGCATGGCGGCACGCGACGCCGTCGATTTCATCGGCATGCCCGAAGGCAATCTCGCTCTGGCCCAGGCCGTCGTATATCTCGCGCTCGCGCCCAAATCGAACGCGCTCTACACCGCTTACGGCGAGGTGCAGCAAGATGTCGAGGCGACCGCGGCCGAATCTGTCCCGCTGCACCTGCGCAACGCGCCCACTGGATTGATGAAGGGCCTCGGATACGGCCAAGGCTATCAGTATGCCCACGATGTCGAAGGCAAGATCGCGGACATGCAATGTCTCCCGGACAATCTGCGCGATCGCACCTACTACCATCCCACCAGCGAAGGCGTCGAAAAGCGAATTCGCGAACGCATGGAAGAGATCAAGCGGCGCCGGTCGCAGACGGCTGATCCTCCCGATTCGGGAAAAAATTGAGAGCTGGTTTGGTTAAAAAAGATCTCTCATTCCCCGCAAAATCTAGAAAACAAAGGGTTGGAAATTCTTGGCACCCTCCAGATCTATGGTTCTTAAGGTAGTTACGGGCAAAATCTTGGAAACATGGGAGTTACAGTCAGGCCGGCCTGCTCGCGGTCCCGTTTTGGGACTGCGAGCCGAACTAGACAGGCGTCGAAGGCCTTTGCCTTCGCGATGCTCGGGACTTCAGCCTCCGGAAGCTGCGCCGACGATTCGGTTGTCAAGGATCGTAGATTATCTTATAGATAATCGTTGCGTCTATATATTATCGCAAGTGAGAGCATGAGAGCAAGCGAAAAACGGTCGGCGGTCCGGTCCAGTTCCAAATTGGGAATTTGGCTTATTCCACTTTGGTTATGGCGGAAACGGGTGGGCCAGCCGGCGCACGGAGTAGGCCTCGTTCCAGTCCGCCACGTTCTTCTTTTTACGCTTGTAGACGAACGACAGAGTGCGGATTTTGTAGGGTCGCTAAGTTGGCTGAAGACGATAGCCCGGCTTTTTCCGTTTCGCGATGAAGGCCGTTTTCCACGGGTCCGTCGGCGTTGTAAAGCGGAGCGAGATCGATGCCATGCCGTGCCGCAATTGTCTCCATCTCCTCGACCCGCGCCGGAGTGATAAATCCTCTTCCTTGGGAAAAAGGCTCGAAGCGGCCTTCCAGAGCAAGAGCCATGCCTTCGAGTAAACATCCGTGGACCACATCGGGGAATGGATGGCGATTCAAGATTCCGCGAAGATCCGGAGTAAAGTTCAAGCCGCCGGTGATCTGTCCCAGGCCTCCGAAGAAGATTTTGGCGTTAGGCATCTCGGCGTTTGGAGAGAGGTTCTTTGGGTAGCCGGCATCGCAAACAATGGCGTGGGGCGCAATCCGTCCCAACAGAAGCGAAGGCGATCCGAGGCTGGCTGCGCAGATGACAAGGTCGGGCTTTGCTGAGAATTGCTCTAGATCAGTTCCGATCTCTACATCAGTTCCATCGGCCTGCAACTCGGCGGCGAGGCGGCGCAGGCGGGCTTCGTTGCGCGCATTGAGCAGGACGCGCTTTACCAGAGGCGCCAAACAGCGCGCGCAGCCGGAACCCACATCTCCGGTGGCTCCAACGATGAGCAGGGTTGATCGGCGGAGGCACCGACCCTCCAGCGCACACATCTTCTTGATGCCCTGAACGATAAAACCGACGGTCAACGTATTGCCCGTGGTGAAGACCGTGTGGTGCCTTGCCGGAAGCTGATCGAAATTGCCTTCGATAAGAATGGAACTGAATCCGCCAAGGCTCACGATCTTCGCTCCCGCCTTGATCGCGCAGGCCGCCGCCGCGCGAACGCGGGCGACGTTCTCGTGCACGCAGGCGGATCCGAGCCGGTCGGGCGGAATAAAGCAGTCGATGTAGAGGCCGCGCGCGGCAGTGCCGAGAGTAGATTCGACCTCGACATGGCAGACCACTCTGGGCGGAATCCAAGGGAGGATGTCTCTGATCTCATCGTCCGGGAGAGGCGAACGCTCGTGTCCGCGCAGGACAGCGAGTACATCCGCGGCGGCTCGCCAACTTTCCTGATGCCCGATCAAAGCGAAATCGACGTCCATAAGTCCGCTCCCACATAGCTAAACTGGCAACTGAGCCACCCACGCGAGTGTGACCTCGCCGGGTATTCCAAGCATGTCGAGGGTCTTCAGATACTGTTGCAGCGAAGCTCGGCCGCACTCAAGCTGACATCGAACAGCGCTGGCTTCACGCAACTCGCATGACACACTTCGCAGTGACCGTCCTTGCACTCTTTCGCCAGCATCTTCGCAAGCGTGGTCATCACCTTGAGATGCAGCCGGTACAGTTTCTCGTCGAAGCGCTGCGCGTCCAAGGCTCGGTCGGCTCGGAGAATCGCCATGGCGTGATCGACGTGCTCTTCTTCTTCGGCAGCAATGGATGCGAAGGTTGTGCCCAGACTACCCGGCGCTACCTTGCCGACGCGCGCATAGCTGGCGACGGCGAACGACTCGAGCATGATTTCCTGGACGATGAGGCAGGCAATAAAATCGCGCTCGGTGATACAACGCAGGAATGCTTCGCGAAGCTTCTTCCAGTACATCGCGTTGACATTATTAGTGACATCTACGCCGATCTTACGGCCCTCGGCGGCGAAGCGAGCGGCGTGCCCTCGTTCGATCTGCGCATGCTCCAAGGCATCGGCCACTTCTTCATGATCGTCGCAGATCTCCGATAAGGACGTGTAGTTCATCGCGGCCATCAGTTCGCCGGTCACCGCCTGTGCAAGGATGTCCTGCCAGATCGGTGCGGTGGGCGAAGTGCATTCAACGGTTGAACAATCAAGACCAACAAGCGTTCCCATACATCCTCCTAAATCGAATCAAACTCTTGCTGCAGTCCCAGCCGGTCGGCCAATAGATATGCGCCGGACTCGGCTCTCCACAGGGGATTGAATCAAAGGGGCTGCGTGAGCGATCGCTTTCCTCTTGAACGCATTTGTGAAGCGAACCCGGAGCAGCCAGAAAATCATTAACAGCAGTGGCAGGAAACTCAGGAAAGCAAGCGCGCCGGTCTTACGGAATATCGCGGGGAATAGTTGTTGCCGCGCCAGAAATATGGACGATGCTGCGATGAACAGCGCAAAGCACATGCGCCAAAGGTGCCGTGCGATCCGTTGCGCGCCGGAAACGCCGTTGCGCACCAGCATGCGAACGTCCCCGGTGAAGGCGAGCACAGCCACGGAGCCCATGAAAAAGTAAGGCCAAGAGGGATATCCGTACTTTAGCCCCGTCTGGCTAAACGCTGCTTCTAAACCAAAAGTCATTTGGCTGACTACGACTGCTGAAACAATGAGAAGCGCACCCCAATCGAAGACGCCGGGTTCCGCGTTATCCCTGCGGCGGCCAGTCATCCATGCGGTCGCAACCAGGTAGAACGTCAGTGTGCCTCCCAGAATATTGCCCGGTTGAGATTTCAAGATCGCCAGGTATACGCCGCTTGCAGACAGGCTGAGCATTGCTATGACGAATACCTTTCCCGCGAGGCCATGTTGGCGCGAACCTTTGCGGAGAAACACTGCGATAAATCCAGACAGCATTCCCAAAGTGCCCGCGATAATGTGAAGAAGTAATATTGGCGATCGCATATCTACACTCCTTACTTCGGTGTTTCCCCAGTGGCTTGCGCGAACGGAGCCAGCCTTGCTGCTCTCAGGCGCTCGGCCTCGGTTCCGGCGATGTCATCCGGCTCCAGCAGGCACGAAGGTCTTGACGGAATTTTTCCCGCTCCTCGGGCGTCCGCTGTTTCCAGCGTTCTCTCCAACCATGAAGCCGGGGCCCACTTCGCCCTCGCGGTCCACGCAATCCGCCGAATAGAATCTTGCTCAGGATGAGCAGCCCCATGGCTTGCCAATAGCTGATCAATTTCAATCCGAAGAGCGCCGGCATTAGCCAGTTCCACAAGCCCATGACGACGAAGCCGAACCCGACGAGCACTGCGACAAAGAGCAGTGCGAGCAACGGAAACTTCAGTATGCGAAGAACGTTGTAACTTTTCATTTTTGTACCTCATCATCTGTGTTCAATAAACTTCGGACGTTTACATCCATCACCAGGATCCACAGACACACTGATCCTTCCCCCAGGATGCCAACGGCCAGGTTGTAGGGAGACAGATAGCTTGCGAGCACGGGAGACAAGAGGGTCAGCCAACCCACACCGCCCAACGCCATTAACGCTCCCAGAGATCGGGGCACGGAGGTCGAGCGGAAAACGAGGTATCCGACCAGAATGCAATAAAACGCGTCAAAGACAACGGCTACGTTCACGCCCTGAGGCTGCAATCGAAGAAGCTCAAAAGCGAGTCCGACGAGGTTGAAAGCTGCAGCGAGCAAAGTGAGGCGCCTGCTCATCGGGCTCAAAAGGTCGTAGAAGAACAGCGTCGCGGCGATCATTAGCGAGACCGCGATGAGGCCCCCTGCGACATTCATCCTGCCCTGAACGAAGATCTCGGCGAACGATGCCACCAGTACACTCAGCAAATAGAGGACGCCGGCCGTTTTGGCTTTGAAACGCGGAGGCGCTCCAGCTGTTCGTTCCATCGATAATGTCGTGAATGTTGCGCTCATACTCTTTACCTCCTTGCGCGAGTTCGTTGAATCAAGCGCATGTAAATTAAATCGGTCCCTGATAACGACGCAGCCTGACCGCGCCGGCCACGCATAAGGCGGCGAACAACAGCCCGAGCCACAGACCTGGGCTGCTTAGAAATCTCCCGGGAGCCAGTTGTGCCAGCGGAATAAAATGCGGATCTACGGGGACGCCATTCTTGTCCACGAGGTCAAAAGCGAGCGCGTCGAAACCTAGCAGTCGACTATGCAGCATCGTAGCGAGATACGTAGTGTGGAAGGCGATGTACTCAAGCGCAGCAAGGGCCAGCGGCGGAAACACGGCCCAGAGAAATGTGGCGCGCCGCGGCCAGCCCGAGACCAGCAGCATCCACATGTAAAGCGGTGCGTGCCAGAGCGCCATCACGACCAGGCTATAAAGCAGCACCAATTGCATCTCGAACACTGGCGGAGCCCACGGCGTCGCTGTGCTGGCACCTGTCAGCAAGAGAAATGCGCCGCTCTCAAGCCACATGACGATTTGCAGCAGCACGGCAATCACAAAAACAAGCACGGGCAGAATTACGAGAGGAACGCTCGCCTTGGCGAGTACAGTCGTGAGATCCGAAACCGGCAGCGATTTCCAGAACAGGATGCTGCGATCGCGGCGCTCACCGTGCAATGCGTCGAGCGAGTAGAAGATGCCAACGAGGAACGCGGTCAGCGCGAGTATCATTTGGGCGTGGGCGTATGGCATGGCAAGCTGGACGATCAGAGGCGTCGATTCGTCCACTCCCATGCCGTGCATGCCGCGCGGCACCCAAAACAGGCTGATCGTGTAGCCGATCAAATAAACGCCCGCGGCGATCAGCAGCGCGATGTAGATCGACCGGTTCTCCCATAGCTCACGCCGGATCGACCAGTACAGCGGGCGCGTCTCCGAGACCACTACCGGCTCAACTGATTGCGAACCAATCGAAGACTCGGGCACCGAGTTCAATGGCGTATTCATCTAGCTGCTCTCCCTTTAGCGGGCGTTCGACCCACTCATGCGAATCAGATCGGCCCTAGACAGCGACGCAGCCGGACCGCTCCGGCAAGAAACGTCGCAGTGATTGCCAGCCCGATCCACAGCCCCGGGCTGCTCAAGAATCTGCCCGGGGTAAGCTGCGTCATACCAAAGAAACTATCTACTCCTGGGATAGCCTCCGGTCCGCCCGCGAAGCGGTATCCCAGCATGGCGGCGAATCGCGTAGTGTTGAACGCGATCTTCTCGACGGCGCAGATCGCGAGCCACGGTAATGCCGCCCACAGAAACGCTGCGCGCCGCGCCCAGGCTGAGACCAGCAGCAGCCATCCATACATTGGCGCATACCAGAGCATATGCACGGTCACCAGGTGGTAGAGCAGCATCAGCCACATCCGGAAGACGGGTGTCCATAGCGTCGCGACATTCAGGCCCCTCCCCATTAGGACGAGACTGCCCAGCAGCAGCATGATCAGCTCCGTGGCAACAATAATGGCAAAGCCGAGCAGTGGCAGAACGACAAGCGGAATACTTGCCTTCGACAACACGGTAGTGAGATCCGAAACCGGCAGCGACTTCCAGAACAGGATGCTGCGATCGCGGCGCTCGCCATGCAGCGCCTCGAGCGAGTAGATGATCGAGACGATAAAAACGGCCATCAGGATCACGCCTGCAGCGAAGCTAAAAGGTTGCAGGAGCGCCACCCCTCGAATCATCAAGGCGATCAGGTAGCCGAACAGCGTGACGGCGGCGACGACCAGCGGCGCGATATAGATGGAACGGTACTCCCACAATTCCCGCCTCACCGACCAATAGAACGGCTGAGTCGCCCGGACGATGGCGGGCGCGATTCCTTGCGACTCGCTTATCTGCGAATCACGGAAAGACCCGGACATTGCGTTCGACCTAGTATTCATTTGGCCATCCCCTTTGCCGGCTCGACGTGATCACCCATCACCGCAACGAACAAGTCCGCGATGCTGGGAGTGCGCACGTCGCCCAGCGCCGCGAGTTGCTGACGTTCAACATGATCGAATAGCAGGATGCTGCGGCCGAGCACCTGGCGCTCGCGAATCGGTTTCAGCGCCCTCGCTGCCGCGACCTGCTCGGGACGTGCGGTCACTTCCGCAAAGCGCGACTCGAAGCCTTCCATGCTGCAATCGAGCACGATGCGCCCACGATTGATGAACATAAGATCGGTCAAAACGTACTGCACGTCCTCCACCTGATGAGTGGTCACCAATATGGTGCGGGTGCGATCGAAATAATCGTTTAGCAGCGAGTCGTAGAACTGTTTGCGATACAGCAGGTCGAGGCCGAGCGTGGGCTCGTCGAGCACCAGCAATCTTGCGTCAATGGCCATGACCAGAGCCAGGTGCAGTTGCGCCACCATGCCCTTCGACAATTCGCGGACTCGGCTGTTGCGCTTGATATCGGTCTTGGTCAGGAAACCTTCCGCTTTGGCGCGATCGAATCGCGGATGCACGCCGGCGACATAGTCGAGCGCCTGCGACACCCGCATCCAGCGCGGCAGAACGGCGACATCGGAGATGAAGCAAATATCGCGCATGAGCTGATCGCGCTCCAGCCAGGGATCGCGTCCGAGCACTCTCAGTTCCCCTTGATATTGGGTGAGGCCGAGAATCGCGTTGAGCGCCGTGCTCTTGCCCGCGCCGTTCGGACCGATCAGTCCGAGGATGCGGCCTTCATCGACGCGCAAATTAATGCTGTCCAGCGCGACGGTCGTGCCGAAGGCCTTGCGCAGACCGCGTGCTTCGATGACAGTCATGACTTTGGCTCCTCGTCTTTATCTTTATCCTTGGCATTGGCGTTGGACGGCTTGCCGTTGGCGGCTTCCAGCAGTTCCTCCGGTGTTAAGCCGAGCCGCTGAATGTTGGCGTAGACCCTCGGCCATTCTTCCGCAAGAAATGTCTGCCGTTCTCCCTGCAGCAAAAGATTGCGTGCGCCGGTGTTGATAAACATGCCGCGACCTCGTTTACTCTCAACCAGTCCCTCGTCCACCAGTTGCTGATAGCCCTTGAGCACCGTCAGCGGATTGACCCGATACTCCGCCGCGACGTTGCGCACCGAGGGTAACGGATCGCCCTCTTTGAGCAGGCCGTCGAGGATCATCGCGACCACGCGATCGCGAAGCTGGCGGTAAATCGGTTGACTGTCGTTCCACTCACTGTCCATGGTGTTTTCCAAATAGAGCTAAGAAAAAACGGCTTCCACTTTCCTCGTCTTGTAAAAATAATTCGCCAACACGTACCCCCACGGCACCGCGACGATGGGCAACAGCACCCACAAGAACTGCGCGGTGATCTCTTCCGCGGGTGACCCTGCCAACGTACCCGCTGACAAGAGTGGATACGCTACAAGAATCAGCCACAGCATTTTGTAAAAGATCTCCAGCAGGACGATCGGCAGCATTTTCACCGGGCGGATGATTCCTATCCCCGCCAAGGTCGCGAACGCCGTCCACACGCACCAGGCCACGGCATTTGTCGGCTCCCATGGTCCCTGGTGGGTGAGGACGTGCGTCCAGGTGATCCTGCCCAGCACGAAGAACATCAGCACATAGAGCAACCGCAACAGGTAAATGTTGATGTTGCGGACGCCTTCGTATCTGTCGTTCCGTTGAAAAATCGCTTTCGGGTTGAAGGTCATGGGAATCTCCTCAGAGTCATGAGTTGCCCCCGAGTTTCTCGGATGGCAACTCATGGATTAAATTCGGACTTCGTCACTTGATCCGCTGCAAATCCATGCGGGCGCGCATGAGTTTATCTCCCGGCATCAGGAACGTCCATTCCTCACTGTGATGGTCGGCATCGATGATAGTGAACACTACATGTTGCATGTGTCCGTACTGCGTACTACCGGCAACATCAACGAAATCAAATTCCACCGTCTTTCCGTCGGGCGAAGTGCGGGCCATCATGCGGGGCCGATTACCGGCGTCGCAATAATGTGTCAGCAGGAGGCGGTCGTTGTCGAGGTAGAACATAGTGACCGGATGGTCGTTCTTGGTCGGATCGTCTGGCTTCATCCAGTCGTACATTTCATGCACCAGAGCGTTTCCACGGGAGGTTGTCCGCATTTGGACCTTCACAATCGACCCCTCGGGAATTCCAGAGTCTTTCGGGGCGGCGACCAGCCCTTGCCAGGAACCGGCCAGAGCTTTCAGTTGATCGAAGGATTTTTGGGCGTCAGACGGGCCGGGGGTGGCGTCCGCTGCGAACGCGGTGGCGGCGATCAGAAGGAATACAACCGAAAGTGCGATGCGTGGTTTCATGTTCAATCTCTCCTTTTCTGTTCTGAGTCGGGTACGGGAGTTGGTTGTCTAATCACTGTTATAGTTAACTATAACACTAAGACATGTGTCAAGCCTTTTCTTGAGTTTGTTTTTGGCCGTTCCCTGGTAATCAGCTATCCATAGTAGAAACAATGGCTTGCACGAGACAAGCGACCTTTTCGGCGACGAGGGAAGGTCGGGGTGGTCATCGGTCCCAGCGGAACTGTTGAAAAGGAGGATAGCCTCGTTCCGGCGCTGGCGTGTTCGGGAAGACGGCGCACCACGCGCAAGAGCGCGCCGGATATTGACATTGTGTAAATACACAATATGCGCTACCGTTGGGACAGAGAGAAAAATCGCCGCAATCTCATCCGGCATGGGATCGCTTTCGAGGATGCGCAGCGCATTTTCGATGGGCCAACAGTGGAAAAAGTTGATGACCGCTTCGACTACGGCGAAACTCGCGTCCATGCGGTTGGCCTGGTGAACGGTCTGGAAATTACGGTGGTTTACACGGATGAAAACGAAGACGAAAGACGCATCATCTCGGCGTGGCGGGCGGAGCCGCACGAACGACGCTCCTACTGGCAAAACGTCGAAAGCTAAGCCAGGTGCGAGTACGGACTGGGGCAAGCTGCGTCACCGGACCGACGCCCAGATACGCCACGGCATTGCCTCCGACCCCGAGGTGCGCCCCACGGATGAAGAGTTCTGGAAAGACGCCAAAGTCGTATGGCCCACCCGAAAAACGGTTGTGACTATGCGACTGGACGCGGACTTACTGGCCTGGTTCCGACAACAGCGCGGATACCAAACCCGCATCAACGCCATCCTGCGCGCCTACATGAAAGCGCACGCTTCGGGCGAACAGGCGGAATCCAGCTAGTCCGAATCCATGAGTACGCGCACTTTAGAGCGATACCGAGGCCTTCGCTCGGGCTGCGATAATGAATCGTAAGTCCTTGCCTGGGCATCCTATACACATACGTAAGTGCCATTTTTACTTGCATTTACCCAACAGGAGACTCAGGCCGTGGCGACCATTCCGGGAGTAACAACAAGCGAATATCGTGGTGAGCATCAACTGGCGTTTGATCAGGTCAGCGATTTGCTGAAGCTGCAGAAGGCAGCGCAGAAAATCAGCTCAATCCTTGATCTCGATCGGTTGATCGACAAAGTCGTGAACGATGTCGCGCCGTCGTTCGGGTGCGTCGAAGCAGACATCTACTTGCACGACGAAGAACGCGGGGAATTGGTTCTGGCCTGCGCCCACGGTTGTGCCGGCTGCGAAGTTTGCGGCACCGGCAACAGCCTGAAGATCGGAAAACAGGGCATGGTTGGCTACGTTGCCGGCACCGGCCAGATGCGTTATGCGCCCGACGTGCGAAAAGACCCGTACTACATCGGATGCGAAGAGTCCACGCTGTCTGAGGTCGCGATCCCGTTGCACGTTGATGGCAAGCTGATTGGCGTGTTCACCGCATCGCATCCTCAGTTGGACGGGTTTTCGGCAGAGCAACTTCGACTTTTGCAAGCGCTCTGCAGCTATGTGGCTGTCGCGGTCCACAATGCGCGCCGCTTTCAGGAAGAACAGGACCGGCGGCGGGAGATGAGCCGCGAGGCGCACGAAGCGCGCAAGATTCAGCAAGCGCTGCTGCCCCGGAGTTCGCCGTACATTCCCGGCTTCGCGATCTCTGGCCTCTCAACCCCGGCAGGCGCGGTGGGCGGAGATTGGTACGATTTTATCCCGTTCGAGGATGGCCGTTGGGGATTGGTGCTGGCTGACGTTTCAGGAAAAGGTACTGCCGCTGCGCTGCTGATGTCGGCCACTCGTGGCATGCTTCGCTCGCTGGCGACCGCGTGCTGCCCCAGCGAGGTACTGGCGAAGCTGAATCCGTTGCTGGTCAATGATTTTCCTTCGGGCCGATTTGTGACCATGGTTTACGCGATTCTGGATGCAACTGAACGGACCTTGAGATTCGCAAGTGCAGGCCATCTGCGGCCGCTCTTGATCGAGGATTCGCAAGCTCGCTTTCTGGAGACGGAGCGGGGCTTGCCACTGGGAATTGGATTGGGAGAGTACTCCGAAGCGGAAATCCATTTGTCCCAAGGCGCACGGCTGCTGTTTTACAGCGACGGCATCACCGAAGCGACGAATCCGGAGGGGGAAGAATACGGCGCGGAACGGCTTGAAAAGCACTTTCGGCGAGCGGATGCTTCGGCAGAGAGCATTCTCGAAGATGTGCGGACGTTCGCCGACGGGGAAGGGTTGCATGACGACGCTACTGTCATTTTGGTGAAAGCGTAGGTCGTCGCCGCTACCGCACGGGCGTGGACGCGCGCGCCTGCACTAACTAAGGTGGGCCCTGTGTTCTTTCAGGATGCAGCGGTCCATGACTACGAAGATCCCGGCTTTGCGACCTTTCTCTGCGGCTTTTTCGTTGATGACTTCTTCCTGCATCCAGATAGCCGGGATCTTTAACCGGATCGCCTGATCGACGATCTCCTCTACGAATTCGGAACGGCGAAAGATGTTCACGATGTCGATCTTCTCGGGGACATCGAGCAGCGATGCATAAGCCGTTTCGCCCAACCCCTCTTTGATTTTGGGATTGACTGGAATGATGCGGTAGCCGTTCGACTGCATGTAGGCAGAAACTCCGTAGCTCGGGCGCAAGGGGCTGTTCGATAGTCCGACGACCGCGATGGTTTTGGCACGATGCAACAGATCTGAAATGGGATCAGGTTGAGGGGATGAAGACATCCCAAGCATTGTAGCGACGGCGGTCGGAGGAAGCCAATTTTGCAGCCTTGCGCTTCTAATCTTTCTTGGCCGTTTCCGACTTCTGCCTGAACATCCTGATCGCCATTTTACGAACCGTCTCCGAGACTTCTTTGTTGCCAGCAAGGTTCTTAAGATCCGTGGCCAGCAAGTGCTTGATCAGACCCAAGGCGACATCGATCGGCGTTCGAGGGTTGTTGCAAAGGTTTCGCACGACCGCGTATTGCTTCATGAAGCGGCGCTTCAGAGTCATAGCACGTAGAACGGCCTCGAGCACATTCTTTTGATTGGCGAACTTTTCGACTTCGGCGTCGGTAAGTTTGGGCGATTCGAGAACGGCGAGGGCCACGATTTTTGTGCCGTCGCGGATCAGGAGCGAGCGTTCTTCCTTGCTGCCTTTCATGGCCAGTTGAATTCGTCCGGTGATGCCGAGCTTGGAAATTTTCTGTAGAGCGCTGCCCCGTTGTTCTTCGGGGCTGAGATAGGCCTTTTTCACCGGAGACGGCGCTTTCTTCACTGCCGTGGCTGCGCCTTGGGAGCCTGCGGCGACCGTCTCGGTTTTTGCCTCGACTGGCACCGGTTGGGGAAGGGTGGGCGCGGGAAGTTCTTCTATCCCACCGATTGGCTTGAACGGTTTGTCGCCTTCTGCGGAGATTTCGCTGGCATGCTCAGTCAGGTACGCGGCGGTCGTTTTGTCGGTGGCTTCGTCCGTGCCGGGGTCAACGCCGGCTGCTTGAGTGAGAGGCTCTGGCATTATGGGTTCGGCTGTCGCTTGTTGCGAGGGCGCTGTAGTCTGGGATCCTTGCGCCGCGGGCGGAGCGAATGAAGCAAGCTTCTCCGCAATCGCCGACGATTGCGTCGGGTTCAAGCTAGGATTGGAGCTCAATGCGCCGAGAACTGTTTGGGACTGATTGACGCGCGGGCTCTTGACCAGGGTTTCCAGCATATAGCGCGAGGCCGCGGCGGCAAGTTCAGCCAACGATTGCTCGGAGACTGCGGGATTCTCGAGCAATGCAGGAAGCAGCGTTGGCCGAAGATTTCCGGGCGTGATCAGGTAGGCCAAGACCTCTTTGGGCGTAGAAGGATCGGCTGCGGCTTTGCGCGAAGAGGATTCGTCCCATCCGGCCAAGGTGAGGCGGGCGCGTTCGGCGAAGATTTTGGTCTGGGTTGCCAGATAAACCAGGATCTCGATCATTTCCTGAGGTGGCACGGAGAGTGCTCCCCGAGCGGCGGTCTGCATTACTTGCGAGGACGCCATAGACGAGCGGATGGTGTCGATCATGCGTGGCATAGATGTTGGTCTACTCCGAACAATGCTGGACAGTATAGGATCGCGCCGAGCGGGGCTGTTTCGCCAGCAATTTGGTGAGCAGTAACGTTACGAAAGGCACTTGGGTGAGCCGCTTCTATACGGTTTCAGAAGGCGACAAACTACTTCACATTGTTGATCAGAACTACATCGCTATTTACCGAGCCGCGCGCCAGGAACAGTTGCTTGCCGTCAGTGGACCAGGTGAAGTTGAAGATCTTGCCTTCAGTAAAGTTTGTGATCTGCTTTGGCGGGTGGCCATCGAGGGTCTGGCTCATCAGGTTGGAAACGCCATTGCGGTCATCCACGTACAGCACGGCTTTGCCGTCGGGAGACCATCCAAAGGGCGTGTCAACCAAGTAGGAGACTTTGGTTGGCTCGCCGCCCTCAATGGGCATATAGGCGATCTCAAACCGGTCTACTGCTTCGTCTAAAGCGTAAATCGCGAGCCACTTTCCGTCGGGAGAGATTATAGGATTAGTGATGGTACGTTCGATGAGGGGCTGAGTCGTACCACCAGCGAGAGGCTGCTTCCAAATCCGCAGTTTGCCCGCCCTCTGGGATTCGTACAGCAGCCACTTTCCGTCGCGCGTGATCCGTGGGTTAGAGTCGCTGCCGCCATCGGTAAGCTGTTTTGGACTGCTGCCATCAACATTCATACTCCAGATATTAAAACGACCGTTGCGGTCGGAGGAGAAAACCACGGTTCGGCCATCGGGGGAAACGGCAGGGTGGATGTTATTGCCCGCATTCATGGTCAATTGTGCGGGGCTGCTGCCGTCGGGGCCCATGCTCCAGATATCACGATGTCCGGTTGTGTTTGAAGTGTACAGAACGCTACCATTTGGCAGCGAGGCAACACCGGCTAGACCTTCGGCGGTCCCGCTTCCGGATGTGAGCCGACGAGCGACCGTGGCGTTGCCTTGCGGAGCGATCCAAATTGACGAGGAGATTTCGCTTTGCACCGTGACCAGCGCGCTGGAATCGGCGGTAAGACTAACTCCGAAATACCGGTTCAGGTCATTGGTTATACGGCGCACCTCGCCACTGGGATACGCCACGTACCAGAGCTGCGGCAAAAGGCTGGAGCTTTGGTCGGAAGCATCAAGGACGAGCCCGCTGCCGTCTCCCAGCCAGGCAACGCGGCCGGAACTGGACCACCTCTTGGACGAAATTGTCTTTTCCGCTCCACCGGCTGCTGGCACACCCACTAAGCTCCACTGACCAGCGCCTGTACCTTCAAGGACAAGCGTTGCGATCGTCCGGCCGTCCGGCGACCAGCTGGGACCGGCGCTGAGACCGAACCAGGAGGTAGCGTCCCTTGCGGGGAGTTTGCGGCTGACCAAGACGCGCTGATCGGAACCATCCGCCTTCGCGACTGTAAGGTCGTCCGTCCCTTTCGACGGGGCGAAGCGGGCGAAGGCGATTTGAGCGCCGTCGGGCGAAAGGGCGATGGGATCGTCGATGTCTTCGACCAACTTCCGCGGCGTTCCCCCGAGGACGGGTACCTGATAGAGCAATGCCTGGGTCTCATTCTTGCCCGCAGTGACGTAGTAGACATAGTTGCCGTCACTGGAGAAGGTCATGCCAAAGTACGTCGTCTCTGCCGGAGGAACGATCTGTACGTTGTTTGCCGTCGTGACCTGGCGGACCCAGAGACTCTGTTTTCCAGCGTCTTCGATTACATGGACCACGTATTTGCCATCGGGAGAAATCGCAGCCACGCGCGATTTGCCTGTGTTGGTCAAACGGGTTAGGTGGATATTTTGGAACGCTGCCACTGCGGGCTTGGAGGTGCGGCCTGAGAATTTGTAGATTCCGAAACCTGCAACGGCAGCCAATACGACTGCCAGACTGATCGCCAGCAATCTCTTGCTTCCGTTTTCTTGGCGCGCTGGGATTTGTGCGGCTGCGTTCGCCGCGGAAACCTGCGCGGGATCGGTCGGATGTTTCGCACTCGGGGGAACCGATTGTGCTGACGGGCTCGCCGCCTCGTCGGCAGCTTGATATGCCGAGCGGCGGCCGGAGCTGCTGTCTCGTTGCAATCGCTTGAGGTCACCGCGCATTTCGGAAGCGTGCTGGTATCGGAGGTCGCGATCTTTCTCAAGCGCTTTGTTGATGATTTCTTCTAGCCGTGGTGGGACGTCCGGATTGAGGCGCGCCGGCGCGGGCGGCATGCGATTCAGGATGGCGTCGAAAATCATCGCCGACGTGTCGCCGCGAAACGGCAGCGTGCCGGTCGCCATCTCGTAGAGCACTGCTCCGAACGAGAACAGATCGGTGCGGGCATCCAGCTCTTTTCCTTTGGCCTGCTCCGGCGACATATACGCGACGGTGCCAATGGCGGTGCCGGGGCTGGTCAGAAAAACCTGGCTGACGCCTTCCATGGTCGCCGCCGTTGCTCCTGCATCACCCGATTTGCCGGTCACGGGGGTGAGTTTCGCCAGGCCGAAATCGAGGATTTTTGCGTGGCCGCGTTTGGTGACGAATAAGTTGGCTGGCTTGATATCGCGATGAACAATGCCTTCGGTGTGGGCGGCGTCGAGCGCGTCGGCGATCTCAATGGCCAGCGATAGCAAAGTTTCGGTATCCAGCGGCTGACCTGAAATGCGGTGTTTCAAAGTCACGCCGTCGAGGAACTCCATGACGATGAACGCCTGGCCGTCCTGCTCGTCGATCTCATGGATGGTGCAGATGTTGGGATGATTTAGAGCAGAGGCGGCTTTGGCCTCGCGCTGGAAGCGGCTCAAGGCTTGAGAGTCTTTGGCTACATCATCCGGCAGAAATTTAAGGGCTACGAAGCGGCCGAGCTTGATGTCCTCGGCCTTGTAGACGACGCCCATGCCTCCGCCGCCCAATTTTTCCAAGATGCGGTAGTGCGAAATGGTTTGGTTGAGCAGTTTGGTTCGCCCTCAGGGATGGAATGTTATCAGCAGGTGGGGAGAAAGGCGACTGAAAGACACCGCGCACTCTGCGGTCTTTCTTTGCCGTCTCCACGATTTTGGTGTTTGCCGAGCCCTCGCCAAAACCTTAAAACGCGGAGAACGCTGAGAACAGCCGCAGAGTGCGCAGAGAAACCCGGCCTGAGGCACCGCCTGATTTCACGATTGTTTCTCGCTGCGGCGCATTTGCAGATAGGCGCGGATGAAGGGCTGCAGGTCGCCGTCGATCACGCGGTCCACGTCGCCGACTTCCATCTTGGTTCTGTGATCTTTGATCAGCCGATACGGTTGAAGAGTGTATGAGCGAATTTGCGAGCCGAAGTCGATGTCCAGTTTCGAATCTTCGATCTTCTTGGTCGCTGCGCGCTTCTTCTCCAGTTCGTTTTCGTAGAGCTTGGAACGTAGCATGCTCATGGCGCGGTCTTTGTTTTTGTGCTGCGACCGCTCGTTCTGGCACGCGGCTACGATACCGGTGGGAATGTGGGTGATGCGCACGGCGGAGTCGGTAGTGTTGACGTGTTGCCCACCCTTTCCGCTGGAACGATAAGTATCGATGCGCAAATCGTCGGGCTTGATCACGATGTCGATGCTGTCGTCGATTTCCGGCGAAACGTAGACGCTGGCGAAAGATGTGTGGCGGCGCTTGGCTTGGTCGAAGGGAGAAATTCGCACCAGTCGATGCACGCCGATTTCGCTGGTTAGCAGACCAAAGGCGTACTCGCCATTGACCGCGAAGGTCGCAGACTTGAGGCCAGCTTCCTCGCCGGGTTGGTAGTCATAGAGTACAGTCTCGAATCGCTGACGTTCGGCCCATCGCAAATACATTCGCAGCAGCATGTCTGCCCAGTCCTGCGATTCTGTGCCGCCTGCTCCGGGATGGATGGTGACGATGGCGTTGCGCGCGTCGTTCTCGCCCGAGAGTAGAGTTTCGGTTTCGAGGCGATCAACGAGTTGACGTAGCGAGTCGATTTCGCGGCGCAGATCGGCGTCGACACTTTCGCCTTCGCGAGCCAGATCAAAGTAAGCGGAAATGTCGTCGCTATGGCGGATAAGATTGGCTTCGTTGGCCAACATATCTTCCAGGCGCTTTTTCTCGCGCATGACCTGCTGGGATTTTTGTGGATTCGACCAGAGATTGGGTTCGGAAGCTTGTTTTTCGATCTCGGTCAGATGTTGACGCAGATTACCCGCGTCAAAGATACTCCCGTAGTTCGCGAACTTTGTCTTTCAGGACTGCGTATTCTTTTTCTAACTCTTCGACCATGATGTTTCCTCTTTGAATTCGTCGCGGAAGACATTGCAAGCAACGTCTCTACAGACGGGTATGCCCTGTAGAAGACGTAGAAAGTTACGTTTCTTTTTGCTTTCGAGCTAAAAACCGCGTGAACAACGCCGCTATCGAAATTATCGCACACAGATAGGCGAACCAGTCGCCGTGGCGCGTGTAGAACGTGGTGGCACTCGATAGAGCATATCGAGCCTGCAGCGCAGTGCGTGTCTTGCGAGGCGTATCCGCTACGATTCGTCCGTTGGGATCGATCACTGCGGTGCGTCCTGTATTGGTATCGAGGAGCAGCCAGCGATCGTTCTCTACGGCACGCATGCGGGATTGCTTGAGATGCTGAGCATAGGCTCCGCTGTCGCCATACCAGCCATCGTTGGAAATATTAACCAACACCTGGGCGCCATTGTCGGCGAACTGGCGGATGTCGTCCGGGAAGATGGATTCGTAGCAGATGAAGACGCCGAGTTTGCTTCCGCCCGCGTCGAGGGGCGCGCGCGAAGTGCCTCGGGAAAAATCTCCGACTTCTTTGGTCAAGCCTCCGGCGAAAGAAAAGATCTGCTTGAAGGGAACATACTCGCCGAATGGGACGAGATGAATCTTGTCGTAGCGAGAAATCCATTCGCCGTTCGGGCTTACGAGCGAGGCCGAGTTGTAGATTTCAGTGGGCTGATTCGGCATCGCACTGGCATTGCGAATCCCAATGCTGCCGGCGAGCACCCACGCGGTCGATTGCCGCGCAACATTGCTCACTGCGTCGCGGAAGAGTGGATCGCTGGTGTAGAACGGCGCAGGGTTCTCAGGCCAGACAATCAAATCAGGATGCGACGGACCGCTGGCCGCCGCCAGACTGATTTGAGTTAGATCGCGCAAGGTGTCGTTAAAATACTGCTTAGTCCAATCGGCGCCTTCGAGAATGGGCACATTGGCTTGCACCAGAACGCCAGTGCGGTCGGCGGGAAGTGTGGGCGCGGGAACCAGACTTCCGGCTTGCAGAATAAGGGCAGCGGCGACGGTCGCAAGCAAGAGCCGTTTTCGTTTATCGCGTGGCACGAGAAAAGCGGCTGCCAACGCCGCATTGACCAGCATGATCTCGAACGAAGTCCCATAGACGCCCGTGACTGAGGTGATGCGAGACAGAGGAATGTTATCCACCTGGGTCGTGCCGAGCAGGCCCCAGGGGAATCCGGTGATGCGGGTGCGAGCCAGTTCGACGGCTACCCAGAGCACCGGTGAAAGCAGCAGTACTCGCAGGTTGAATGGCCTGCTTCCAGCCAGCAGACTTACTAACAATCCGAAGACACCGTGGTAAATCGCCAGGTAAAGGCAGAACAGAATCAGAATGACAATTCCGACGGGCATGCTCACGCCGCCGTATTGGTGCATGACGCTGTAAATCCAGTAGCAGGTACCGGCGTACCAGAGGATCCCGCAAGCGTATCCGAGCAAAAACCCTTGCAGCGGGCTGGCGGGAAGCAGTTTGATCCCGGCTCGCAGCTGCAGAGTCTGCGGCTGTCGAGTTCGCAAGAGCGCAATCAGCAGCGGCGTGATCGCCACCCAGCAGAGCATGTAGAGATTGGGAAGCGGGAATATCAGGATCTGCAAGACAGCCGAGAGCAGAACCAGAAGCCAGGCACTTTTGTGAATTTGTGACACGTGAGCAGGATAGCAAAAGGCGGGCTTCAAGCTTTAGGCGTCAGGCTTTTGGCTTCAGGTCTGCACCAACTCTGTTTCGGACGAACTCTACGATCTCTGGCGTTACGTAGTTGGGAGGGTAAATTTCGAAGATCGGTTGTCCTGCAACTGGTTTTAGGGAGATACCTGTCCACGCCGGCCTATCTTCCTTCGACGCGTGCAAAATGACCGCGTCGGCTCGGTCGAGGAATTCCTGCGCTGACCGTTTGAAGTCCGCGGTGGCTGGATCTAGAACCGTCAAGTAAATATCCGGGCGAACATATTTTAGAATGCTGTTTGATTCGAGGATCGCATTTTCTGAGTCGGCGAGTCGACGGCGGATGGTTGGTACCGCTTCTGCCAAACGACCTTGTTCAGTGCGCACCCAAAGGGCGCGAACTGCGCCAGCTAACAGAAAACGCGAGGTGTCGGATTCGCCGGAACGATCTTTTTCTTCCGAGATCGCCCAACTGTGATCGTCGGTAGCGCAGTGGCAGGATTCGCCGTTGAGAGAACACACTCCGTGGCCATATTGCGTGATCTTCAGCGCGGTCCAATGGTATTCCGGCAAAGCTGCGATCAGGCCAGCGACCACGCTGGTCTTGCCTACGCTGCGCGAATGTCCGCCGATGACGACGATTGCCATGTGATCTGATTTCGCGGACGCCCGCGACACACAATACGTCTACTGTTTCTTTGCCAGGCGTGCTAACGTCGCCAGCTCTTTCAGATATTCTCGCACTGGCTTGGCCGGCGTGCCCCAGAAGGCAATTCCCTTCCCGCGCAAAACTTTGTTAGGCAGGACGCCGCCTTGGCCGCCGAGCATGACACCTTCTTCGATGCGGGCGTGTTCGCCGATACCGACCTGGCCGCCGAGAACGACATTCTTCTCGATGGTGATACTGCCGGAGAGCCCGGTTTGCGCGGCTATCACGACGTCTTCTCCGATCAGGCAGTTGTGGCCGATGTGCACCAGATTGTCGATTTTCGCGCCTCGGGCGATGCGGGTTGCATCCAGGGCGCCACGATCGATCGTGGTGTTGGCGCCGATCTCGACGTCGTCGTCGATTTCGAGCTTCCCGATCTGAGGAAATTTTTCATAACGGCCGGTCGTCTGATCGCGAACGTAGCCGAAGCCATCGCTGCCGAGCACCGCGCCGGAGTGAACGATCACTCGGTCTCCGAGACGCACACCGGGATAGATTGTCACATTCGGATACAGATTGCAGTTGCATCCAATGATTGCTTTCGCGCCGATCACGCTGCCGGCGCCGATCCGCGTGCTCTCGCCGATGGTCGCGCCTTCGCCAACGACGACTCGTTCTTCAACCGTAACGCCGTCAGCCAGCCGCGCTGACGAATGTACGATTGCGCTTAGGTGGACGCCCGGCTTCCGGTCTGGTTTGCGGCAAAGAAGTTGGGCAGCCCGGGCGAACGCCAACCGGGGCTGGGCGGAGAGAAGCAACGGTTTCGGGCTTGGCTTTCTTGCCGAAAAATCTCCGGCGACCACGGCCGCTGCGTGCGATTCCAACGCTGCGCTGAGATTCTTTTCGTCGTCCACGAAAACCAAATCGCCCGGGCCGGCTGATTGGACGCTTGAGATTCCACTCAGTTGCACGCTTTCGTCTCCGAGTACGCGGGCCTGCACAAACTCAGCGACCTCTTTGACCGATTGCCCCCTGACTAAAGTCATGGCACCTTTTTATACGTTTGCCGTGGGAAAGGAAAGCTGGGGCTAGAATGTTCGAATGGAGCGAAAGATTTTCTGGATCAGCTTCACCGTGCTGGGATTGGCTGCGGATTTCGTTTTGCCATTATGGTGGGCGTTGGCGGCAACAATCCCGATTGTTTACGTGAGCTGGTGGATCGCCTATCGGAGCGACTGGTTTTGAGCAGAAGACCTTGCAAGCAACGTCTCTAAAGCTGCTAATAAAGCGGGGGCTGGCCTTCCGGCCTTGTCTTCCAGCGGCGATGGACCCATAGCCATTGATCCGGGTAGCGGCGGACGTAATCTTCGATTACTTTCGTGAACAACGCCGTGTTTCCGATGGCATCAGCATCGTCATCGCCGGTGCGTACCAGGTTGATTGCGGGATCGAAACGCAGGCGGTATTTTCGCAGGGCAGGATCCCAGATGGTGAAACCTGGAACGACTGCAGCATCGGTGCGCAATGCGATTCTCGCTAGGCCGCTTGCCGTACAGGCCGGGATTCCGAAAAAGTCGACGAAGACTCCCTGCGGCGGAGTCATGTTCGTGTCCATGAGAATGCCCACGGTTTCTCCTGCCTTCATGGCGGAGAGCAGGCCGCGGACGAAATCATCTTTGTCGACCATGGAGTTGCCGTGCATGGTGCGATATTGGCGGGTCAGGCGATCGAGGTAGACGTTGTCGAGCGGCCGCATCACAACGTGCAGGGGATGTCCGTGCAGGGAATGAGTGAAAGCCGAAAGCTCCCACGCTCCCAGGTGCGCAGTTAGAAACAGCACACCTTTGCCACGGGCGAGGGCGCGTTCGAAGTTCTCGAATCCGTCGTAGACTACAATTTTGCCGACGTTTTCCCGCGTGTATTTAGGAAATAAACAGACTTCCGCGGCTTGCCGACCGAAAGAAGTAAAAACCCCGCGCAGGATTTTGGCACGCTGATGGCGGCTCTTGTCGGGAAATGCCATCGCCAGATTGTGCATGCCCACGTGTCGCAGCCGGATGTGCAGCACATAAACGACCCAACCAAGGCTGATCCCAGCGGCGCGGGCCAATGGGCGAGGCAGCGCGCCTATGAACTTGACCATCACCCAGGCGAGGGCGTACTCGAGGCGCTGACGCATGTTGGGGGAAAGGGTGACGGTAGCATCCGGGGAACCCTACGTCAAACAAATGACGGCGCCACACTGATTATTGAGGCTAGGAAAGGCTTGTTGCGGAGCAGGCGGCCTATTGCGGATTCAGGCAAGCAAAAAATGCGGGGTTGGCAACGGTGACCCTAATCTCCGCTCCCAACCCCGTCTCCCAGGTTCTGTGGTAGGTGAATCGAGTATGCGTCAGGCAGAGAAAGCGGACAAGATTACGAGGGTCATTGTCCTTTAGTAACTTTGCGGCTTGGCCCCTTATTTTGCCGCGACCAGGTTGTGCGTAATGGCATGAACTGAAAGCGCAATGCGGTTCTGTACCCCAACTTTTCGCATCAACTTGGCGACGTGCGCCTTCACGGTTCGCTCTTCGATGCCTAACGCGGAACCGATTTCTTTGTTGGAGCGCCCGGCGACCAGCATTTCCAGAACTTCTTTCTCGCGATCGGTAAAGGTCACACGGCCGGCGGGAAAGATGCGTCCCGGAGACGAAGACACCCGTTCGATGAACATGGAAAGCACTCGCCTGGGCGCCCACACGGAACCTTCATTCACTACTCGGATGGCCTGCACAAACTCGGTTGGCGAAGCGGCTTCGTCCACGTAGCCCTTGGCGCCTGAGGCGATGGCCTTCAGAATGGTCTCTTCATCAATGCCGGAACCTGTCACGATAATGCGTAGGTCGGGGCGCGTGGCTTTCATGGTGGCCATGAGATCGAACAAGTTCTGGCCATTGCGATTGCCCAGCAGGACGAGATCAATGCCCTGCAAAGCAGAAAGATCGGGAAGCGAGGCGGAGATCAACTCGAAATCCGACTCATTGTCGAACAGGGCCCTAAATCCCACGAACCGCAGCGGATCACTTTCCACTACGGCAATACGGATCGGCGCTTTCTTTACCGGTGCTGCTTTCGTGGCCATTGCTGATTTCATAGCTTTCCTACTCGAGTAGATGGTTTAGCATAGCCGCATCCGTCCCTGATGCAAAGCACGGTAACGGTTTTGCAATTACGGCAGTAACATGCAAGCATTGTTAGAAAGAGGCACGAAATTCATGAGATTACCTTACCGATCACGGTCCGGGAAACAAATGTGCGGGATCGCGCTGTTGCTGGTCGCAGGAACGTTGATTTCCCTGGCACAGACCGCGTATCAGCCAAAGTTTAAGGGAGATCCGGCGCGATCGGAATCCGAAGCCAATGCCCTCGGTTACATGCGTACTGTCATCCGAGCGCAGCAGCAATACTACAAAAAGAATAATAAGTACGCCCCGACCCTGGCCGACTTGGTTCATACCGGCTCTTTTACCAAGCGCATGACCCAGACCGATCGGGGGGATTACACGGTGAGTTTCCACTCCCGCAAAGATGGCTACGAGCTGACGATGACTCCCAAGCAGTTGGACGCCGAGCATCGAGCGTTCTACGCCAATGAGGATGGAGTTATGCACGCCGATGAGACGAAAGCGGCAGACGAGAATTCGCCGGCGGTCAAGTGACGTCAAGTCGCACGGGCGAGGACGCGGAGTTTCTCCATTGACTGCTAGCTAGCCGACCCGGGCTTGATTTCTGTCGCCTTATCGTTGCGGAAGGTGATGCTGAGGGGATTGCCGCCGTTTGGGTAATTCACCATGCGATTTCCGGGCTCGCCTGATTTTTCTGGAATCCCCAAGCCAATAGAGAAATCGGTTTGCAACTCGCTCATCCCCGGCTTGACCTGATGCTTATCAATCGCGTCCCAGACGTCCGCAGGCCAATGTTTGTAGAGTTCGTGGGGATCCTCAATGAACAGCATGTCATCGGAGTAAAACTTGTAGTCGATCCCTTTGATCGATCCGACGGAAAAAGCGTAACTCTTGCCACCTTTTTCGAATGTTGCCATCACCTGCCGCTCGCCGGGTGATTGCGGAGCGTCCGCGGTGATGACGTCTTTGATTTGCAGTTTTTCGATTGGCAGGAGCTTGCCGGCTTCCTGCGAAAAGTCCACGCGATGCCGCACCGGATCGTAAGGGTAAAATGTATAGGCGTAGCCGACCTTGACCCAAACGGGTTGCTGAGTGAGCTGCTGGGCTGATTTCGAATCGTAGGGATAAAGCTTCTTCGGAGTCACGTAATAGTCGGGATTCAGCGGGGGCGCCTGTTTCTTCGCTTCCTCGATCTGGCTCACATGCCGTTCGTACAAGATGTAGGCAAGGCGGCAACCTGAGACGAGGATTGCCACGACCATTACGAGCTGAAGCCTTTGTTTAAGTTCAGGACTCATCTGCATCAAGCGTAACCTTACCAGAATCTGGCCACTGCAACCCCTCGGAATCAAGGTTTCGAGTCTTTGCCCGAATCTGATACTTCGAATCCGGGCTCGATGCGGTAAACTTACATACGGGCGCGGCGTTCTGTCCACGCCCATTTAGAGGAGACGACCATGGCTCTTGTGACCGAAGGCGACGTTCTGAGCGCTTTGAAACAGTGCTATGACCCGGAGATTCCAGTGAACATTGTGGATCTGGGTCTGATTTATGCGGTCCGCTTCGAATCCGTCGCCGACCATCGCCAGGATGTCTCGGTAGATCTGACGCTTACTTCGCCGGGCTGCCCGTCGCATGTCATGATCGGGGAGCAGGTGAAAGCCAGGCTGGAGCAATTGCCCGGAATCCGGACCGCGACGGTGAATGTTGTGTGGACGCCGGCTTGGACCCCCGAGCGTTTGAGTCCTGAAGCCAGAACGCAACTGGGCATCGAGTAGAGAGGCAAATCCGCTCGCCTTGCCGATCTCGCCAACTCTGCGTGGGCACAACAGTTTTCGCCATCCAAAGATTTCCTGCGGCTTTCGAGGCTGGTTGACAAAGCTTCTCATCGAAGATAAGTTTGCCTCCGATTCGTCCCTATCCCGCAATTTTGGTGCGCAGGAGCCAGGCCATGCGGAAAATAATCAGGCAAACAATTTTCCTGGCCGTATTCTCGGCCGTGCTGCTCGGGCTGTCTCTTGATGACGCGCAAGCGTCAGAGATAAAAACCTACCGGGGCACATTTTCGGACGGGGCGAAGTACCTGATCCAGGTTCCGTCGAAGTGGAATGGCACGTTGGTTCTGTACAGCCACGGATATGTGGTGCCCGGGTCGTCGAATCCGGCAGAGGATGTGGGCGATCCGATCACTGGCGGCTACCTTCTAGCGAACGGTTATGCCTTAGGCGGATCTTCTTACGCCACAGCGGGCTGGGCCTTTCAGCAGGCGGTTCCCGATCAGATAAAAGTGCTCGATACCTTCAAGACTTTGGTCGGCGCGCCCAGCCGCACCATCGCGTGGGGACATTCGTTGGGCGGCATGGTCACGGCGGGCCTGGTGCAACTCTACCCTCAGCGCTTTGACGCGGCCTTGCCCATGTGCGGCGTTGTGGCCGGAAGCGTTGGCACATGGAACCAGGCGTTGGACTCGGCTTTTGCTTTCGACGTGCTGCTGGGATCAGGGTCGGGATTGCAGCTGGTGAATATCAAAAACCCTGTGAAGAATGTCACGATCGCCGAAGAGATCCTCTCTGCCGCACAAGACAATGCTCAAGGCCGAGCGCGGATCGCCCTGACTGCGGCTCTCGACGATACGCCGGGCTGGTACGATCCGCTATCGCCCGAACCGTCTCCCACCGATTATGCGGCGCAGGAAGCGAACCAGTACCTGTGGCTTGCAAACATCGACTTTCCCTTTGCTTTCGACCTCCGCGCGGAACTGGAAGGGCGCGCCGGCGGCAATGGTTCGTGGAACAATGGAGTTGACTACGAGACGCAGCTCAAGAATTCCATCGACTACGCTGAGGTTCAGGCGCTCTACCAGAAGGCAGGCCTTAGTCTGGATGTGGACCTTCAGGCTTTGAGCGAGGCAGCTCGGATCAAAGCGAAGCAATCAGCTCTGACTTACCTCGAACAAAATATTATCTTCACCGGAAAGATCCCGATCCCCGTCCTGACCCTGCATACCAAGGGCGATGGTCTGGTAGTGGTGGAAGACGAAACCGCTTACAAGGATGTTGTCGACCGGGAGAACGACGCCGCGCTGCTGCGGCAGTTATTTGTGCATCGCGCGGGGCATTGCGAGTTTACTCCGGCGGAGACCGTAGTCGCCTTCGGGGCGCTGATCAGCCGCTTGGATACCGGCAAATGGCCTGCGCTCGGTGCTACCTCGCTCAACCAAGCAGCCAAGGGGTTGGGATCTAAATTTAATGTGTTGTCGGTGGACGGAAAGAATGTTCACGTGACGCCGGCATATTTCAAGTTTCAGCCTGCGGTATTTCTTCGGCCGTTTGATGCCGGAACAAACTAGACTCTCACGGCTGATCAATTTAAATGGTCCCCACGCGCGACGACGCTCGCGCCTACAGTGATTACTGTATTCACGCTCCCTTTCTGTCCAAAGGTTAGACAGCAAAAAGTGGGAGTAAATCTCCTAAGTGTCCTGATTTGAAATCATATCGCGGACCTACGCGGAATTAACATTGACATCCATAACAACCAGATTAAAAATTGTTGCGGTTATTTTGATTCCGGAGCGGGCTTGAGGCGGCATCGCCGAAAATCTGGTTCGGAAAAGAAATTCGCTTGGGGAAATAATCGAGTCAGCGAGAGTTTTCGTCGGAATTGGTTCGTGCCAAGAATTTCTTAAGGAGGAAAAAATGCGCAAGATGATTTTCATCGCCGTGCTTGTCGCGGCAAGTGTCGCTTCCGCGCAAGTACGCCGAGGTGACGGCATTGTTCCGCGTTCGAGCATCGAGAGGCCCGAGGATGTTGGCCAAAGGATGCACACTAACTACATTATTTACGCCCCAGATGGCGTGATTCGGCCGCAGTTCAACCCAGGCGGAGAAACGCCGGCATCGTTGGGCTGTGTGTATGACATTGTGTCGAACCCGATCGCGGGATGCCCGATCGCGACCGCGTCGGAAGTTCCCACCGGCGGCAGCGGGGTGATCGTAATCGTGGATGCTTATGACTATCCCAGCGCTGCAGCCGACCTGGCCACGTTCTCCAGCGACTTTGGTTTGCCTGCGCCGAACTTCTCCGTGCAATACGCTAGCGGAAGAAAGCCGGCGAACGGTTGCCGAAACGGCTGGAATGGCGAGGAATCGCTCGACATCGAATGGGCGCATGCCATGGCGCCCAATGCCCAGATTGTGTTGATGGAAGCGTCTTCGTCCTCCAACACCGCTTTATACCAAGCCGTGACCGCGGCAAATTCTTACATCGTAGCCCATGGTGGCAAAGGCGAAGTCTCGATGAGCTGGGGAGGCAGTGAGACCAGCGGCGAGACCAGTTCCGACCACTACTTCACGCAGTCGGGCGTGGTGTACTTTGCATCGGCCGGCGATTCTCCGGGCGTGATTTATCCGAGCTCTTCGGTCAACGTGGTTTCGGCGGGCGGCACGCAGGTAAACCGGAGCGGCGGGAACTATACCAACCAGACGGCATGGAGCGATGGTGGAGGCGGTCCCAGCGCGTACGAGGCGAGACCATCGTTCCAGAACAGCATTGAGAGCATCGTGGGCACCAAGCGGGGCACGCCCGACTTCTCTTTTGATTCCAGCGGCGGCTCGCGGGTGGCCGTGTACAACTCCAATTGCTACGGCGGCTGGCTCGAAGTGTATGGCACCAGCGTGGCTTCACCCTCGCTGGCCGGCATCGTCAACAATGCTGGGACGTTCAATACCAGCAGCAATGCCGAGAACACAGAGATTTATGCGAACTACACCAACCCTTCCGACTTTACCGACGTCACGTCCGGCAGTTGCGGCACTCATAGCGCAACCACAGGATGGGATTTCTGCACGGGCGTCGGGGTAGACAAAGGATTGCTTGGCAAGTAACGCGATATGGCATTAGCCATGCACGGCCCGCTTCCTGGGAAGCGGGCTTTTTACTTGGAGCGGATCCGGATGCCGCCAACTGGACGGGCGAAGCGTCCGTCTCCGCCGACCTCACTACACGACCACACCACACTATCCGCGGAATCAGGTAAGATACTTCGTCGTTCGCTCTGCTCGTCAAATGGACCGCGAATATCACAGAGGCTATAGTCAGGAACTTCATCGCGATATGGAAGCCTTGGTCTTCGGACACAGCGGCTCGCCGCTGCTGGTCTTCCCGACCTCGATGGGCAGGTTCTTCGAATACGAAGATCGCGGCATGATCGGTGTGGTGGCGTCGAAGATTGAGGGCGGAGAGTTGCAGGTGTTTTGTCCTGATGCGGTGGACACCGAGAGCTGGTACAACAAAAGCGTTCATCCGCGACAGCGCGTGCTGCGCCATTTGCAGTATGAGCGCTACATTCTGCATGAATTCCTTCCCTTCCTACGCTGGAAGAATCAAACCCCCAGATTGGCCGTGACCGGCTGCAGCTTTGGCGGGTACCACGCCGTGAACTTTGCGTTGAAACATCCGGATGTCGTGACCCATTGTGTGAGCATGAGTGGAGCTTATGACATTCACCAGTTTTTGGATGGCTACTACGACGACGATTGTTATTTCAATTGTCCGCCGGATTATGTGCCGAAAATGAATGACGATTGGTTTCTGACACACTGGCGGCAGATGAAGATCGTGCTGGGATCGGCGGACTGGGATATGTGTCTGGATCAGAATGTGAAGATGTCGGCGATGCTGAATGAAAAAGCAGTGCCGAACTGGCTGGATGTGTATGGCGATCATTCGCAGCATGATTGGCCGTTGTGGCAGAGAATGGCGGGGAAATACTTCGGCTAATGCCCCGTAGAGACGTAGCTTGCTACGTCTCCGTCGCGCGTGAAAAGAGAGACGGTACAAGCAACGTCTGTACAGGAGATTTTATGAAGAAGATTGGAATTCTGTTTGGCATGGAAAATACGTTTCCGCCGGCCTTCGTCGAGAAGGTCAACAGCATGAAAGTTGACGGCGTGACCGCCGAGTTCGTCAAGCTGGGTGGGGTGAAGATGGCGGGCCCCAGCGGCTACCGCGTAATCGTCGATAGGATTTCCCAGGACATTCCTTTCTATCGGGCGTACCTGAAAAATGCGGTACTGAACGGGACGATCGTGGTCAACAATCCGTTCTGGTGGACGGCCGACGACAAGTTTTTCAATTATGCGCTGGCTACCAAGCTGGGCGTGGCGATTCCGCCGACGGTTCTCTTGCCGCATAACAAGCATCCCGAGGGCACGACCGACCAGTCCATGCGCAATCTGATTTATCCGCTGAACTGGGAGGAGATTTTTGAGTATGTCGGCTTCCCTGCTTTCCTGAAACCGTATTCCGGCGGAGGCTGGAAGCATGTTTACAAGGTTCACTCGCCGGAGGAATTCTTTCATCACTACAATCAGACTGGCGACTTGTGCATGACTTTGCAGCATGGCGTGGAGTTCAAAGAATATTTCCGCTGCTATGTGGTGGGACAGGAGAAGGTGCGGATTATGTATTACGACCCGCGGGCGCCATTCCATGAACGTTACGTGCGGAATCCGGTTCCGGCCCATGCCAAATTGCTGGAACGTGTGGAGAAGGATGCGATGACATTGTGCCGGGCGCTGGGGTATGACCTGAATACGGTCGAGTTCGCGGTGGAGGATGGGATCCCTTATGCGATCGACTTTATGAATCCGGCGCCGGATGCCGAGGCGACGTCAGTGGGGCAGGAGAATTTCGAGTGGGTCGTGAATGCTGTTGCGGAAATGGCTGTAACAAAAGCTCTTAGCGATGAGAATCCGGCGAGCGAGTTGCGCTGGGCGGCATTTCTGGCAGGACCCGTGCCGGTGTCTATCCCCGAATCGAAGCCGGCCACTCGGAAGCGGGTGCGGGCTTAAAGTCAAGGAATTGAAAGGAAGCCGAGATTCGCTCGGCGAATCAGCCGGGGACGGCTGTCCCCACGCAAGAAACAGCGGGCTTATTACGGCTCTGAATTGTTATACTAATGCTCGGCCAGCCCGCTGACGATGCGACCTACTTTTACTATCGGGATCGAAGAGGAATATCAGACCGTCGATCCGGTCACCCGCGACCTGCGCTCACATATCCACACGGAAATGATGGAGCAGGGACGGATGCGCCTCCAGGAACGGGTGAAGGCGGAGATGCACCAGGCCGTGGTGGAGGTGGGAACTTCGGTCTGCACCACTATTAAAGATGCCAAAGCCGAGGTAAAAACCCTGCGCCGGGACATGATCAAACTGGCCCGGGACAATGGTCTCAGGCTGGCCTCGGCGGCGACTCATCCCTTTGCAGACTGGCGAGTGCAGGAGATCACGCCCGACGATCGTTATAAGAACATCGTCGAGGATATGCAACTGGTGGCGCGCGCCAACTTGATTTTTGGCCTTCACGTCCACATCGGAATTGAGGATCGCGAGACTGCCATCCAGTTGATGAATCATGCGCGATATTTTCTGCCGCATATTCTGGCGCTCTCAACCAACTCACCGTTCTGGCTGGGAATGAATACCGGGTTGAAGTCCTACCGGTGCAAGGTGTTCGACAAGTTTCCCCGCACTAATATTCCGGACTACTTTCCCAGCTGGGGCGAATACGAGAACTTTATCAAACTGCTGATCAAGACCAATTGCATCGACAATGCGAAAAAGATCTGGTGGGATATTCGGCCTCATCCGTTCTTCAACACTTTGGAGTTCCGAGTGTGCGATATTCCGATGCGTGTCGATGAGACCATTGCGCTGGCTGCGCTCATCCAGGCGACCGTGGCAAAGCTGTATAAACTTCATTCGGCGAATCAGGGCTTCCGCCTCTATCGGCGGGCGCTGGTGATGGAGAATAAGTGGCGGGCCGCGCGTTATGGCCTTGAAGGCAAGCTGGTTGATTTCGGCAAGCAGGAGGAAGTTCCAGCCCGCGAGTTGATTTTGGAATATTTGGATTTCGTGGACGACGTAGTGGATGAACTGGATTCGCGCGAAGAGTTGAATTACATTCACGACATTCTTGAAATGGGAACAGGCGCAGATCGCCAGTTGCGCGTTTACGAGCAGACCGGTGATCTGAAAAAGGTTGTGGACTACATCATCGAAGAGACGGAAGTGGGATTGACGGAGTCTCCGGTCATCGCTTCCGCTAGAAAAGTAGGGTAATGAGCGTTCCTGTCAGTCAAGCCAACCGCAATTTTAATACGATTCCATTTGATCCTGAACTCACTCCCGGAGCCCGCAACGCGGTAAGAGTCTGTTTGCGAGTACAACCAGGAGAGAAGGTCACGGTCATCACCGACGAGATTACCAAGGAAATCGCGGCGAGTATGGTTCGCGAATTGGAAGCCGTCGGTGCTCCATATCGCGCGTGGGTGCTGGAGGATCTGGCGCCGCGGCCACTGACCGATCTCCCGCAGGAAATCATTGACGATCTCGAGACCAGCCAGGTCAGTATCTTTGCCGTGCAGGCGCAGGCGAATGAACTGCGTTCGCGCATGCAGATGACCGACGTGGTCAACCGGCGCAAGATTCGTCACGCGCACATGGTGAACGTCAACCGGCAGATCATGCTGGAGGGAATGCGGGCGGACTTTCTCAAGGTGGATCGCATCAGCGTCAAGGTCGTCGACATGGTACGCCGGGCGAAGCAGGTCCGAGCCAAAACGCCGGCGGGAACCGATCTGGTTGCGGATTTGAATCCAAATTATCGCTGGGTGAAGACAAGCGGAATTATCAGTCCGGACAAATGGGGCAACCTGCCCGGCGGAGAAGTTTTTACTACTCCGGGCGAGGTCAATGGGACATTCGTCATTGATGGCGTCGTCGGCGATTGGCTTTGCGCCAAGTTCGGCAGTTTGCGGGAGCATCCGCTGACTATTCGCGTGAAGGGAAATCGAGTGGTCGAGGCGCACTCCTCAAATCCTGAACTGGAGAAGGATTTCTGGAGCTACACGCATACCGACGAGAACAGCGATCGCGTAGGCGAGTTCGCGATTGGCACGAATATTGAGTTGAAGGATGTGATCGGCCAGATCCTGCAGGACGAGAAGTACCCTGGGGTGCACATCGCGTTTGGCAATCCTTATGGCGCTCATACTGGGGCGGAGTGGTACTCGTCAACTCACATCGATGTTGTAGGCCGAAAGTTCGACATTTGGGTGGATGACGAACAGATCATGCGAGATGGAAAGTTCTTGATCGAAGCGTAATGCGCCTGTAAGAACGTTGCTTGCAACGTCGGGGCGTGGAGAAATCGCGGACGTAGCAAGCTACGTCTCTACAGCCAATCATGATTCCCGCGCTGCGTCAGCAGTTCAACACGAACTTCACGCCCGAGAAGTACCAGTCGTTCCTGAAGTTGATGGAAGAACGGTGCGGTACTCCAGTCAAGTTTCAGGTTTCCGAAACGCCTTGCTTTTTTCCCAAGCCGCTGCTGGACCAGATGTCGCAGTATGGCAAAGAGCTGATCCAGCAACTTGGCGGATTGGAATACCGGAAAGCCTCGTTCGATGCGATTCCTCCCGATTTCAACGTTCCGCGCGAAGCGCCGCATCCCATGTTCATTCAAGTGGATTTCGGATTGGTGCGCGACGCGGCAGGCAAGCTGCAACCCAAACTGGTTGAGTTACAGGGCTTCCCTTCTCTCTACGCGTATCAGGCCATGCTTTCGCAAATCTACATGGAGGCGTTTGAACTCGACGAAAACCTGAAATATCTGCTGAGCGGACTGGACTGGGAGGGATACAAGAAGTTGCTGCGACGCGCCATCCTTGGCGATCAGGATCCGCAGAATGTCATCCTTATGGAAATCGATCCCAGCCACCAAAAGACGCTGCCGGATTTTCTGCTCACAGAAAAACTGCTTGGCATCCCCACTGTCGACATAACCACGATTGAGAAGAGAGGCAAGGAACTGTTTTATGATCGCGGAGGCCAGCGCACTCCGATTCGCCGGATTTATAACCGCGCCATCGTGGATGAACTGGTGCGCAAGAAGCTCAGACTTTCTTTTAGCTTCACCGACGAACTCGACGTCGAATGGGCCGGACATCCCAACTGGTATTTCCGCATGAGTAAGTTTTCCCTGCCTTTCCTGCGTCACGAATGTGTGCCTAAGACATCGTTTCTTGATCGCGTGGAACCGCTGCCCAACGATCTGGAAAATTACGTGGTCAAGCCGCTGTTTTCCTTCGCCGGATTAGGCGTCATTCTCAATCCCACAAAAGAAGATCTGGCAAACATCCCCAAGGCGAAACGCTCACAATACATTCTGCAGGAGCGAATGCACTTTGAGCCCGTGATCGAGACCCCCATGGGCGGGACCAAGGCGGAGATCCGCATCATGTACATCTGGCTGGACGAACTTCTGCCGGTCATGACAATCATTCGCATGGGCCGCGGCCTGATGATGGGCGTCGACCACAACAAGAATATGCAATGGGTCGGATCGGCGGCTGGGTTTTATCTGGAATGATGGCCTTAGGCTTCTGGCTTTAGGCTTCTGGCTCTTGAGTTTCGCGGATCCGATTTCAGACCTTTCGAGTTCGGCTTGCAGTTCTCTGCTCCGTGTTCGGTTCTCATTCTCGATAAGAGGCGGTTGACCTAAGCCCCGATGCAGCCTAACATTACCGCGAACGGCGGTTCGCTCGATGGTTGGCCAGACAGTCTCCCACTATCGCATCCTGGGAAAAATCGGCGGTGGAGGCATGGGCGTTGTCTATGAGGCGGAAGACGTGCGCCTCGGCCGTCACGTTGCCTTGAAGTTCGTTCCCGACAATCTCCTGGGCGACCGCAAGTCTCTGGACCGCTTTGAGCGCGAAGCCCGGGCCGCGTCGCGGTTGAATCACCCCAACGTCTGCACTATCCACGACATCGAGGACAACGACGGCCACCCCTTCATCGTGATGGAGCGACTGGAGGGCGAAAGCCTGAAGCAGCGTATCCACGGGAAACCGTTGGAATTTGAGGAGTTGCTCGACATTGCTGTGCAGGTGGCGGAGGCGCTTGAGGCTTTTCATTCCAAGGGGATCATTCACCGCGACATCAAACCTGCCAACTTATTTATCACCACGACTGGGCAGGTGAAGATTCTGGACTTTGGGTTGGCCAAGTTGTCCCGCGACCAGGGCGTGGCTGCGTCCGAGGACACGCCGTATGAAGATTCGCTCACCGCAATCGGAGTTGTGCCTGGGACGGCGGTTTACATGTCGCCGGAACAGGCGCGCAGCGAAGACCTCGACCCGCGAAGCGATCTGTTTTCTTTCGGCGTTGTGCTCTACGAAATGGCCACGGGCAAAAAGCCGTTTCAGGGAGCAAATGTCGTCACTACGCTCGATGCGATGTTGCATAACAAGCCGGTCGCGCCGCGCACCCTGAATCCCGCTCTCCCCCCGCAGATCGAGGGCATCATCGGGAAGGCGATGGAAAAGGATCGCGATAAGCGCTACGCCAGCGCGGCCCAGATGAAAACCGACCTGCAGCGGCTCAAGAAACGAACAGAATCAGGCTCGGTTAAAACGAATTCGCGAGAAGCAACGCTGCGCGTAGCCACGAATGCCTTTCAGACTTCGAACGCGTGGCAGAAATATCTGCTGCTGGCGTTGTCCGGACTTTTGATCGCGGTGTTGGCGGCCGTGGGGGCGTGGTGGTTCAAGCACCGCAGCACGACCGCGAGCCCCGGCGCGAACGCGATTGCCGTGCTTCCCCTGCAGAACTTGAACGGCGACTTCAGCGTCGATTACTTGCGCTTTGCCCTAGCTGACGAGATCTCCAACGTGCTCACCCACAGCCGGACGCTGGACGTGCGACCTTCCGGGGTCACGCGGAAATATACGAGTCCCGACATCGACCCGCAAAAGGTAGGACGCGAACTGCACGTTGGCAATGTCCTGACCGGGCATTTCTTGCGGCAGGGAGATCATCTGCTGGTGACCCTGGAAGCCACGGAAACCAAGAGCAATAAAATGTTGTGGCAGACGAATTTCACCGCGTCAAGCGAGGACTTGCTCGCCTTGCAATCGCAGCTCGCCAATCAGCTCCGCCGAGGTTTGTTGCCGACTCTGGGGGCGGCCGGAAATTATCTCGATACTGGGACACGTCCCAAGAACCAGGAAGCTTACGACCTCTATCTTCATAGTCTCGCGTTGCCCCACGACGCTGGGCCGAACAAAGATGCGATCGCGGTGCTGGAGCATGTCGTCGAGATGGATCCGAACTATGCTCCCGCCTGGGAGGAACTCGGCGTGCGCAGTTATTATGATGCCGACTATTCCAATGGTGGAGAAGAGATGTTCCAGCGTTCCAATAAAGCTTCGGAACGCGCTATCGCGCTTGATCCTAATCGGATCGTGGCGGCAGGCCAGTTGATCACGAACCGCGTCGAGCGCGGCGAGTTAACCAAGGCGTATGAGGCGGCACAAGCCCTGGTCAAGAGCCGTCCGGAGAGCGGTCAGGCTCATTTCACGCTGGCTTTCGTTCTCCGCTATGCCGGAATGCAGGATGAAGCGGCGCGCGAGTGCGACACCGCGATCGAGTTGTCTCCGGGAAACTATCAGTTCCGCTCGTGCGCATGGGCTTTCATGGAGTTGGGCCGAGAGCAACGCGCGAAGGACTTTGTTGACCTGGATGCCGGCTCGGAGTGGGCCAACTCGGCAATTCTCTCGGTTCTTATACGCGAAGGTAAACTGGCCGAGGCTCGCGAATCCGTAAAGAAGGTTTCGAACAATCCCCGCTATCATCGGGATCTGTTAGAGGCGTGTTTGGGAATGCGCCCAGCTTCGGAACTGGACAAGATCACAACGGATACTGAAACTTCCGTCCTTGCCGAACCCGATCCCGAGCCATGGTATTACGAAGGAACCATCATGGCATTCTGCGGAAAGCCTGCGATTGCCCTGCATATGCTCACAGCAGCGGTAGAACAGAACTATTGCTCCTATTCGGCTCTGCTGTCTGATCCGTTGCTGGCAAATATGCGCAGCAACAAAGACTTCGATGCGGTTCTGACCGCTGCCCACGAGTGCCAGGAAAGTGTGAGTAACCCGCAGGGGCAGTGAATCAGGTAGGATTATTAATGAGAGTTGCGCTACCCTTTTTGCTTCTACTCAATCTAACGACCAAACACGATATCAGGAAAAATATTGGTTCCCGTCCGCAAGAAAAGCAATCCTTTACTTATGACCGATGATGACCGTGGGGTCTGGCACCGACGAGTTCGGCCCAGGTCGATACAGTTGCTTTTCGCTCTATTCTTGATTCTGCTGGGGACCGTCGCTGCGCTTTGGCAAACCACGCCAAACGCGGCAGACCCAACCGCCCCCCGTTTTGTAGACCCCTTACCGCAGGATACTGGTGCTGCTGGCCTGCAGGAAACGCTGTTGCGGCTGCGGACGACTGCGCGCCTGATGCAAACCGTAGCCCACCCCGACGACGAAGATGGCGGCATGTTAACCCTGGAGTCACGGGGGAGGGGCGCAACGGTTTTGCTGCTGACTCTGAATCGCGGCGAAGGCGGACAGAACAAAGTCGGTAGTAATTTGTTCGACGTCCTTGGCGTTTTGCGGACGCTTGAACTGCTCGGAGCAGATCGCTATTACGGGGTGGAACAGCGTTTTACCCGGGTTGCAGATTTTGGCTTCTCCAAAAATGCTGATGAAACATTTCAGAAGTGGCAAGGTCACGATATCGCGCTCGGCGACATGGTGCGGGTGATTCGCACTTTTCGGCCTGACGTTCTGGTTGCCCGCTTTTCAGGCACCGATCGGGATGGACATGGTCATCACCAGGCTTCATCCATCCTTACGCGTGAGGCATTTCGTGCGGCGGCCGATCCAAAGCGGTTTCCCGAACAGATCAACGAAGGCTCGCTGCCGTGGCAAGCGAAAAAGCTTTACATCGGGAACGTGTGTGGATTTGGGGCTCAGACTTGCCCGGCGGAAAACTACACAGTAAGGCTCAACATTGGAGAACCAAGTCCAGCGCTGGGCATGTCGTACGCGCAGTTCGCCGTGGAGGGACTGCGGCATCAGCTTTCCCAAGGCGTAGGAGCGTTTTCAATTGATGCTGGCCCGCGATACACATATTACAAATTGGTGGATTCGGTTCTACCATCCACAACCGACAAAGATGGCCACGAGCAGGATTTATTCGACGGGATCGATACCAGTCTGCCGGGACTGGCGTCGCGATTGGGAGCGGAAGAATCGAAGGTGCCGTGGTTGCGTTCGGAACTGACAGAGGTTGCAAGCCAAGTTCAGATTGCAACGCAAAGAAGCGAAAAAGATAAAAGCGATGCGACGGGATCGCTGCTAGTCGGATTGCAGAAACTCGATTCCGTCGTAAGCCGTGTGGACAGCAGTGAGATCACCACGGCGCTAAAGCAGGATTTATTACAGAGGCTTCGGGAAAAACAGCAACAGATGAAGACGGCCTTGAACCTGGCCATGGATATCTCGCTGGAAGCGACCGTTGCTCCCCCGCAGGGAACGGGCTTGCCGAAGGAGGATGATGCACTGACCGCTGTTTCTCCGGGCCAAAAGTTCCTGGTGAGGTTCAAATTTCACAATGGCTCAAAGTACAAGCTCGTACTAGACGGCATAAAGCTCGATGCTCCTCAAGGATGGGCGAAGCAGATCGACAAAGAAGTGGTGCTCGCTGTCGCCCCCGGCACGGATCAGTACGCCAACTTCGTCGTGCAGATTCCCGCTGATGCGGCCAACGGCCATTTCTACACGCGTCCGTATTGGCATCGAACGGACCCGGAAACGGAAAGCATCAACACGATCGACGACGAGCGCTATGTTACGCTGCCATTCCCGCCCCTTCCCTTCCATGCGACCGTCGAGTATCACACCCATCATTCTCCGCACGATCTGACCCTCTTGGGTGGGACACGTGAACTGGGCGGATCGAACGGACCCGAGACGGCGATTTCAACTCCAGTGGTAACGCCGTTCGTAGATGACAAGGGTGGAGAGCGGACACGGCCACTCGCAATTGTCCCAGCCTTTTCCGTCATGCTGGAACCGGGACAACAAGTAATTCCGACGGAAGGCAATGGCGAGAAGCACGTGAAAGTTGGAGTTTCGAACAATTTGTCGGGTGCTGTCAAAGGCACGCTTCATCTGGAAGCCCCGACAGGCTGGGGCGTTGATCCCGCACAAATAGCGATGGAGTTTCATAAGCGCGGGGAGAAACAAGAAGTCGAATTCAAAATATCGCCGGCTAGCCTGAAAGAAGGGCGAGCGGCGATCCGCGCGGTTTTCGAGTCGGGCGGAGTGAATTACAGCGAGGGTTATAGCCTGGTGACTCGTGAGGACCTCGACAGCTTTTACTATTATCAGCCCGCGCTGCAACGCATCAGCATTGTCGACGTGAAAGTACCCAAAGATTTAAAAGTCGGCTACATCATGGGTGCCGGAGATGATATCCCTACTGTGCTCGGACAGCTTGGAATGAAGGTTAGTATGATTCCGGCCGACAAAGTCGCCAGCGAGGACCTGGGCCAGTACCAGACGATTGTTCTGGGAATCCGCGCCTACGATACACAAAAGGATCTCGCGGCCAATAATAAAAAGCTGCTGGATTTCGTCTATAACGGAGGCACGTTGGTAGCGCAATACAATACCGGCGTCGCCGATTTCAACAAAGGGAAATTCACTCCTTATCCCGCGCAACTCAGCCGGGCACGGGTTTCGGTCGAAGAGGCTCCGGTAGAAATTCTGGCTCCGGACGATGGCATGTTTCACTTCCCCAACCAGATCACGCAGCACGACTTCGACGGATGGGTGCAGGAGCGCGGGTTGTATTTCATGGATCAGTGGGACAGCAATTTCACGCCGCTTTTGGCTTGCCATGATCCCGGAGAATCGCCGCAGAAGGGCGGTTTGTTGCGCGCGCAATACGGCAGGGGAACCTATATCTACACGGGATACGCTTTCTTCCGCCAGTTGCCGGCGGGAGTGCCAGGAGCGATCCGGCTTTATGTGAACTTGTTGAGTGCGGGACATGAGAAGGACAATGCTCGGTGATTAGTCTTTAGTCGAAGCCGTCAGTTCCCAGATTTCAGTTCTCGGTTCTCAGTTGCTTTCCGAATGCCGCATCCCTCTCAGACCGACCAGAATTCACCGCACCTGATTCGCGGCGTGGGACTCGGGAGCGCAACCGCGCTCAACATGATCGACATGATCGGCGTGGGCCCATTCATCACCATCCCATTGATGGTGAGCGCAATGGGTGGGCCGCAGGCGATGCTCGGCTGGATTCTCGGTGCGGTCTTTGCCATGTGCGATGGCCTGGTTTGGGCGGAACTGGGTGCTGCCATGCCGCAGTCGGGCGGTTCCTATCATTATCTGCGCGAGATTTACGGGCCCAAAGGCTTCGGCCGGTTGATTTCGTTTCTTTTTGTCTGGCAGCTTTCTTTCAGCGCGCCGCTCATTATCGCCTCGGGATCGATTGGCCTAGCAGGATATGCATCCTATTTCTGGCCCGGGCTGGAAACGCAATATGTCGCTCGCCACTGGAGCGTACCCTTGCCGCTCCTGGGAAGATTGCAACTGCACTGGCTGGTTTCGGGATCAACATTTGTAGCGATCGCCACAGTTGCTCTGGCCGTTCTCCTTCTGTATCGCAAGATCACAAGCATCGGGTGGATCTCGAAGTTGCTTTTGGCCGGGGTGATCGGAACCATGTCCTGGATCATCGTTGCGGGACTCAGCCACTTCGACGCTTCGCGAGCTTTCAGTTTTCCGCCTGGAGCGTTCGTCCTGTCTCGCAATTTCTTTCTGGGCCTGGGCTCGGCCATGCTGATCGCTACCTATGACTATTGGGGCTACGCTAACGTCGCCTTTCTAGGCGATGAAGTCAAAGAACCGGGGAAAACGATTCCTCGTGCGATATTGCTATCCATTTTTTTGGTGGCATGTCTATACGTGGTGATGAACATCAGTATCCTGGGCGTAGTGCCGTGGCAGGAGATGCAAGTTGGGCAAGACAATCGCGGCTTGTATGTTGTGTCCATTTTCATGCGAAAGATTTATGGGCCGTGGGCTGCCAATCTCGCGACCGGACTGGTAATGTGGACGGCATTCGCCTCGGTTTTTTCACTGATTCTGGGTTACTCGCGCGTGCCATACGCGGCTGCGCTTGATGGAAATTATTTCAAAGCGTTTGCCCGCTTGCATACGGAGGGGCGGTTTCCGTATGTATCGTTGCTCGCTTTGGCTGTGGTTGCGGCGTTGTTTTGTTTTTTATCACTGGCGGACGTAATCGCTGGGCTGGTGGTGATCCGCATTATGCTGCAGTTTCTGTTGCAGGCGATTGGCCTGATCGTGCTGCGCATCCGCCGGCCCGACCTGCCACGGCCGTTCCGCATGTGGCTTTACCCGCTGCCTGCGTTGGCTGCATCGGTTGGATTTGTGTTCGTACTGATTTCGCGAACGAACTCGCTCACTCAGATTCGCTACGCTGCGCTGATCCTGATCAGCGGCGTAATCATTTATCTCCTGCGGGCCTGGCGTCACGCGGAGTGGCCGTTTGGAGAGTACGCACCCGCAACAAAGATTCCAGGCAAATAGCATGGCCGACATGGTCAACACGCCGATACTGCCGAGAACTGCGAACGGTTCGGCTTGGGCTCCGTTACATGAGCCTCTTTTTCGTTCACTCTGGGTAGCGGCGGTAATTTCGTACACCGGGACCTGGATGCAGAACGTCGGCTCGGGCTGGCTGATGACGCAGCTCACAATGTCTCCGTTCATGGTGGGCCTGGTGCAGGCGGCGACAACGCTTCCGGTTTTTCTGGTCATCTTGCCAGCAGGCGCGCTCGCGGACATGGTCGACCGACGTCGCTTCCTGCTGATCACTCAAGGTTGGATGGTCGTGGCCGCGGCGCTGCTAGGCATTTTCACCCTGCTGGGACACGTGACCCCGTGGATTCTTCTCCTATTCACATTCGCGCTGGGCCTGGGCGCAGTAATGAACGATCCGGCGTGGCAAGCCATCACTCCGGAGATTGTTTCTCCCGCGCAGCACGCGCCCGCCGTGGCATTGAACTCCGTCGGATTCAACGTGGCTCGCGCAGTGGGTCCGGCGATCGGCGGCATTGTCATTGCCATCGCGGGCTCGGGCGTGGCATTCCTGCTGAATGCAGCGTCGTTTTTTGGAGTCATCTTTTTTTTGTATCGCTGGAAGCGTCCGCGCTTTGACAATGTGGAAACGGGCCGGGTCTCTGATGCCATTCTCACCGGCTTGCGTTACGGCCGTGATGCTTCGGTGGTTCGCTGTGTGCTCGTCCGCACGGGCGCGTTCAGTTTGGCGGCGAGTTCTTTGCTGGCTCTGCTCCCCATTGTTGCCCGCCCGCATGGAGCCACGGGCTACGGCCTGCTTCTCGGCTCATTCGGCCTGGGCGCGTTAGCCGGGGCAGCGGTGCTGCCTCGACTGCGGAGTACGCTCTCTGTAGACGGCGTTGTAACTATCGCCATCCTGGTTTTTGCCGCCATGACCTTTGCTGCGGGACAAGTACAAACATTCGGCTGGCTTGAACTTGTATTGTTCACCAGCGGAACTGCGTGGATTGGAATCCTGGCTTGTCTGAATGTCGCTGCCCAGACCATGTCACCGTCGTTTCTGCGGGCGCGGGCTCTCTCGTTGTATCTGCTAGTCCTGCAGGGAGGGATGGCAATAGGCAGCGCACTTTGGGGCGCGCTGGCAAGCCGGGTCGGAATTCCAACGACATTTCTGTGCTCCGCAATCGCCCTTGTGGCCGGACTGGTAAGTGTGCGACGCTATCCGCTTACGTCGCAGGAATTACAATATGAGCCGTCCGTGGTGCGCGATTAACCAGGCCCAAGGTTCTACATTTTCGACGCTCACTTTCAAGGAGATTTCTCATGCCAAAGATGAAATGGATGTTGGCCTGTGCGCTTCTGCTGTCTGCTAACAGTCTGGTTCTGGGGCAAGATACGAAACCGGCGCAACCTCCTACCATTGCCCAAGTGCTGGATCACAGCGTCAGCGGCGTGGAGAAGGAGTTCGTTTCAGCTGCCGACGCCATGCCTGAGGACAAGTACTCATTTGCCCCTACCAACGGCGAATTCAAAGGCGTGCGCACCTTCGCTCAACAGGTCAAGCACGTAGCCGCGGTCAACTACCTGATCGCAGCATCCATCCTCGAAGAAAAGCCTCCGGTCGAAGTGGGTAGTGAAAATGGTCCGGATTCGGTTAAAACCAAAGCAGACATTATGAGCTTCCTCAAGGGGTCCTTTGCCTATGCTCACAAAGCGGTTGCCGCTATCAATGATGGAAATCTGTTGACTCCCATCAAAAGTCCCTTCGGTGAAGGCACGGTTACGAGGTTGGGGATGGCCACCCTGGTCGTCGGGCATTGTTTCGATCACTACGGGCAGATGGTGGAATATCTGCGCATGAACAGCATCGTTCCTCCGGCCAGTCGCTAAAACACGGTATCGGGATTGAATCGATAAGGCTCGCCAATTCCATATGGCACGAAAGTGCTATTTACATGTCTAACCATTAGAAATACTTTGAATTTCCCCTTTTCGCTGAACAGTTTTGCGAGGCGAAACCGCGAGACGGTGAGGTGTGTGCGCCGTAATATGAGTGTGCAGGTGGGCCCGCGAACCAACCTGATAGCAGGGAGAAGTAGATGAAGGTTAAGAAGCATTATGCGGTAGATCCGCTCGGACCGGACGCCGATCGTGAACTCGAAGTCCAACAGGAAATAGACAGTTTTCTTCGAGCAGTAAGTTCTTACCCCGATCGGTTCGCCCGCGAGCCTTACTTGAGTTTCCAGCAGCACCTATCCAGCATCGTCACCGCAACTCACACGCTGGGCACGAGAGAAGATTCGCGGCAGTGAGACCAGCCTGCGAAATCCTTAATGAATTTCTGGGCTAACTCCTCGCCGTGATCTTAGTGTGAATTAGTTCCGGGTTGAGCCCTTGCCTTCGCAGGTGTTCGCGCACACGCTTTCCATCTTGCTGCACGCTCGATTCTGGATCGAGAAAGATCAACACCGAGGGCCCTGCCCCACTCAAAGCGCTCCCCAATATTCCGCGAGCTCCATTGAGCTTTTGCAACGCGGGCAGCAGAGGGCACAACGACGCGCGGTAGGGCTGGTGGATGCGATCCTCCAGCGCGGAAGCGAGCAAATCCTTCCGCCCTTGTAAAAAGGCCGTCAATAGCAGCATGGAGTTCTGGATGTTGGCCACGGCGTCAGCGCGAGAATATTGATTGGGCAAAACCCGGCGCGCATCCTCGGTAGAGAGGCTCTCGTCGGGGACGGCGAGCAACAGGGGCCACTCCCCTTTTGGCCTTACATGCGCAATCTGCATTTCGCCATTCGCGGAGATTCGCGCAATTGCTAACCCGCCCATCCAACATGCAGCGGCGTTATCGGGATGGTGCTCGCGTCGCGCTGCCTCGTACACGATTCGGTTATCGCTCCAGCGCAAGCGACCGAAGCGCACTGCCAAGGCGATCCCAGCCAGCCGCGCGGCCGCAGAGGATCCACATCCTTTGCCGATAGGAATCTGGTTCTCAATGCGGAGCGCGATGGGCTGCACCGGCTTTCTTTCCTGTTGCAGCACCTCGCAGTAAGTTTCCAGAATAAGATTGTCCTCGATCTGCGCGCAGATCTCACGATCGCGGCCTCGCGCCACAATCGAGAATTCATCTGCGGAACTCGCCCCGACTTTAAGAAACATCGAGAGGGCAAGTGCGGCGGCGTCGAACGCCGGACCAAGATTCGCGGAAGTCGCCGGAAGGACAATCTCAACAGACTGCGGTTTAGGGCGCTTCTTTCTGGTGCGCTCAGTCATAATTCCAGCTGGTCGTCTGCTGCTTTCAAGGTCTGAACGACTGCATCTACGGTTGCGTCCAGCACGATGGGCGCGCGTTGTTGAGGCCTGAGAATGCTAACTTCTTTTTCGCTCACGGCGCCAGCGAACAGATTGCCGCGGTGAAACTTCAAGGTGAACTCCGGATCCTTCAGCAGGTGTCCGGTTAAGATCAATATCACGCTTTCTCCCGGTTTAACAAAGCCTTGCTTAACCAGCTTCTTGAGTCCTGCCAGGGTCACGGCGGAGGCTGGTTCACAGCCAATTCCATCGGCTCCGATTTCTGCTTTGGCCAGAGCGATCTCCACTTCGCTGACCTCTTCGACCGTGCCGCTGGTTGCTTCTAACACCGTTACCGCCTTTTTCCACGATGCAGGATTTCCGATGCGAATGGCGCTGGCGGCAGTTTCGGCATGGACGGTGACCAGTTCGCTGCCGCCATTTTCCCGCATCGTCCGCACCAGCGCATTGGCCCCTGCAGCCTGGATGATGGAAACTTTCGGCAACCTCGAAATCAGTCCCAGTCGCCGCATCTCAATGAATGCTTTCCCCAGCGCCGAGGAGTTCCCCAGGTTTCCGCCGGGAACAATGATGTGGTCCGGCGGCTGCCAATCGAGTTGTTCCATCAGTTCGATCGCTGCTGTCTTCTGCCCTTCAATGCGATAGGGATTTACCGAGTTCAGCAGATAAACCGGCATCCGCTGGACAACCTCGTTCAACACGCGCATACAACCGTCGAAATCGGTTTTCAACTGGCAGGTCACGGCGCCGTAGTCGAGAGCCTGCGAAAGTTTGCCCCACGAAACCTTGCCTTCTGGGATGAGCACCAAACTACGCATGCCGCCACGCGCGGCATACGCCGCCATCGAAGCCGAAGTATTACCGGTGGAGGCGCACGATACCCAGCGAAATCCCTCCCGCCGCGCGACCGATGCGGCTACAGTCATTCCTGTGTCCTTGAATGATCCTGTGGGATTCATGCCCTGATGCTTGGCGTAGAGTTGCGGCAATCCGGCAACGCGGGCGCAGTTGGGCATTTCATACAGCGGAGTATTCCCCTCGCGCAGGCTGATAACGTCTTTTTCGCCGAAGCTCGGCAGCAATTCACGAAAACGCCAGACGCCGCTTTCATCGACCGGGAATCGAGAACCGCGGCGCTGACGCCAGAGATCTTTGAGTTTAGCGGCATCGAGTCTTGCTGCGTCGCTCGTGTTCCAATCGGGATAGACGATCTCCAATAGATCGCCGCAATGGGCGCAGCGGAAATTCTGCGTTGCTTTCTCGAACACCCGGTCGCAGCCGATACAACGCAGTTGCGAAGGTCGGATCGAATTCGACTTTGATGGGACTTGATCGGTCATCCGGATTGGGGCGAGAGGCAGATTGACCAATCTACTTTCCACCGCGCAAGTATTGATCCGTCTTGTTGATCCAATCGGCGCGCGGCGGATTGAATATGTCGAGATCGACCGTGTCCGCGACGGCTTCCGCTTTGTGCGGCATATGCGGAGGAATAGTGAGCACCTCGCCGGCATTCACCACGATTTCTTTGCCATCGATCCAAAACTTGAGCGCCCCTTCCAGAATATAGGTAATTTGTTCGTTGTGGTGGCTGTGTTCCGGCACGATGCATCCTTTCTTCAGAAGCACACGCGCGACCATGACGTTTTGTCCCACCACGAACTGGCGTTGCAGCAAGGGGTTCAAGTCTTCAAGATCGATCGAATTCCAGGGGATATGCTTCAGCTCAGCCCTTGCCGTCTTTTTCGTCGTCGCCCTTCGCACATTCTTTTTTGAGGTTAGCCGCTTCGCTGGCTGCGTTTTTGCCTTTGCCATCAGTGCACCTTTCCCGGATAAAGTCCGACTGCATTGTCATGCAAATAACCGTGGGCCATCTGCAGCGCCTGCGCCTCGTTGACTTCGCCCATCGAAATCATCTCCGCCAACGCAGCGGCCAAAGCCGTGCGCGACGACTGCACTCCCAGCCAATAACTCTCCTCGGCGCCCATCACATCGTTGTAAGGGAATGCGTCGCTGCCGAAGGTAATTTTTTCGGGGAATGTCTCGAGCCACAGCTTGAGCAAGTTCTTGAACTCTGAGGGGTAGAGCAGAAACTCAGTTTGCGACGTATCCAGGTAAACGTTTTTGGCCGCAGCTAGCCAGGTGGCCTGACGATCATAAGGATATCCGCCGTGGAGCATCACAAACGTCACATTCAAGTAGCGGGGATCACGGAGAACATTTTCCAGATTCATAATGTTGCTCTCGGTGAGATTGAAGTAATCGCCGGGGCCCACCGCCGAGTGGATGTGAACTGGAAGATGAAGCCGGCCGCCTTCACGAATCAGGTAGCGGAAAATGTAATCCTGAAAAGTGCGGTATTCGTCGGGGCTGGGGATTCCGCCGGAGACGAAGCGCTCGTAAATATCCTGCGCGTCTTCGCGCGCGGGATCAGTGAACTTAGTCGAGCGGAAATAAGCGACTTCGAACTTCATGGCGATGCCACCCTTCTTTTGATCGTCTTCGAGGGTATGGCTGACAAATTTCAGATACTCGCCAAAATCCGCAGGCAACTTGCTGAGGCCTTCCTGTTGCATCCAGCGATGCAGCATCTTTTCCTGCAGTGGAATGTAAACCTCTTCGTCGGCGTTACGGGACCGTTCCCGCTGATTGTCGAACGGCCACATGAATGAATCCACAAAGAATACCCAGACGAACCGCTTGGGATCGAGATAGTCGGCCATCATCGCGCGGTTTGCAGCTCCTTGCTCGATGTTTAGTTTGTCGAGGATGTCAGAAAAATACGCAATTCCCTTTTCCTTCTTGAGCTGGGCTTTTTTCTGGATCAGCCATTTGCCATGCTCAGGAGAGAGATCGTCGTAGGGATATCCAAACAGGGCTTTCGCGGCCACAATGAGTTCCGGATTCGTGTCACGGATACGCAGGGCGTAGATTCCAGGCGGCGCGGCCATAGCATCGACGTCAGGATCGTCGGAGTAACCAGGATGCGCATGATGATCGAAGATGGGAATCTTTTCGATTTGAGGGAGCAGTCGTTGATAGATTTGCTGCACGTCCGGTCCGGGCAGAGGGCGCGCCTGGCCGGCGGCGAAGATCGAGAATCCACAAATCGTAATCAGAAACAGCTCGGCCATTCGCCTCATGAACTCTCCGTCCTGCGAGATTCCAAAACAAATATCCTGCGGCAACCGTCTTATCGCGTAGCCGCAGTACCTTGCCAAGCGGTGGAAACCTTCAGAATACGCTCTACGGCCTCTTGCAACGTCGCTGTTGAAGAAGCAAATGAGAAGCGGACGAAATCAGTGCCCGCATCCCCGAAAGCCGCGCCAGGGATAGCTGCGACACTCGCTTCTTCCAGCAGAATGCGGCAGAGTTCTTCCGCGCTCATTCCCGTGTCTGAAATATTCACCCAGGCGTAGAATGCGCCTTCCGGCTGTGAGCAGCGAAATCCTGGAATACGGTTCAGGTCGCGAATGAACTGCTCGCGTCGCTTAGTGAACTCGCCGACCATGCGAGGAGTTGCGCCCTCGCGATCCTTAAGCGCTTCGATGGCAGCATATTGGCTGAACTCCGCGACGCAGGTATAGCTGTTGACTGCCAGCATGTTCAACGCCGGAACAATGCGTGGCGGGGCGACGGTATATCCCAGGCGCCATCCGGTCATCGCAAAACTCTTGGAGAAGCCGTCGATGATCAGCGTGCGCTCCTCCATTCCTGGATAGTGCATGAGTGAGACATACTGGCCGCCGTAAATGACTCGGGCGTAGATCTCGTCAGACAGCACGAGCAGATCATGCTTTACGGCGAGTTCCGCCAGTCCCCGCTGCGCTTCGTCGCTATAGACCGTGCCAGTCGGATTACCTGGCGAATTTGCAATCAGGATTTTTGTACGAGGCGTGATCTTCGCAGCGATTTGATCGGGATTCGGTTGGAAATGATTACGCTCTGAGAGTTCGAACGGTATCGGCACACCACCCAGGCCGAGAGTAATCGACGCGTACCCAGGAAATCCTGGGTCGGGATACAACACCTCATCCCCCGGATCGATGAGCGCCATCATTGCCATGAAGAGCGCGATTTTGCAGCCCGGGGCGATAACGATGTTATCGGCGGAAACCTCGAGGTTGCGGGTGTCATGAAGATAGGAAGCGATTGCCTCGCGCAGGGGTAGAACGCCCGCGACCGCGCAATAGCGGTCCTTGCCATCATCTACGGCGCGTTTGAGTGCCTCATTTACTGAAGCGGAGGGATGAAAATCAGGCTCGCCGAGTTCGAGATGGATGATCGAGCGGCCTTCACGCTCCAGTTCTTTGGCGCGCGCATAAACGGACAACGCGCCCTCACCCGTCATCACTGCCATTCGTGAAGCTAGCTGTCGCATTGGTTGCCTTTTCGGAATTCTTCTTACGAGTGGAGGCGGGGCCATCCACGCCCGTTGGGGAGTGGCCGAGTCCTCTCCACTTACAAGCCTTTATACAGTCCGCCGTCCACGAGTACGGTCTGCCCCGTCACATACGAAGCCCTGTCAGACGCCAGCCACACGATCGCGTCCGCGACCTCGCGAGGTTCCCCAAGACGCTTCAGAGGTGCGTTTGCGCTCCATCCTTCAAAGATTTCTTGTTCACTCTTGCCCGTAGCCACTGACCGAGCCTTGGCCAATTCCTTTAGCCGATCGGTTGCAGTGTAGCCCGGCCCAACGTTGTTTACGAGTATGCCATCTTTGCCGAATTCATTGGCAAGACTCTTTACCAATCCAACGACTGCGGCGCGAACCGCGTTGGATAGGACGAGATCGGGCACTGGCTGTTTTGTCGTGATGGAAGTGATTGTAATGATGCGTCCCCAATGCTTGCGCTGCATGTGAGGAATGACTTCGCGGGCAAAATAAACTGTGCTGAGGAAGTTCGCGTCGACCGCTTTTCGCCATTCTTCCACGCTGGCAGCAAGAAAACCTTTTGCCGGCGGGCCTCCGGCGTTGGTCACACAGATGTCGACGTTGCCGAATTTCGACACCACTGCTTCGACAAAGTGACGCACCGCCTCCGCGTCAGTTACATCCATAGCCTGGGCGAACACTTCGGCGCTGTATTGTTTCTCAATTTGCGCGGCGGCCGCCTGCAGCGTCTGAGCATTGCGGGCGCACATGGCAAGTCGGCATCCCTCGGCGGCGAGGGCCTCGGCCGTTGCGCGGCCAATTCCCTGGCTAGAGGCAGCGACAATCGCCACGCGGTTTTTCAGGCCTGTATCCATGAGATTGGAATTATAAAGGGTGCAACGGGTCTTGGACCCGGCTTCGGCTCCCTTGCCCACTTTGCCGGTGAACGATACTCTTAATCCGGTATTCGCAGATGGAGTCGTGATGAAAAAAGGCAAGCACCACCAGGACACTGAGGCCGTGCACGCGGGGGCCGACTTGCAGAAGAAGCATGGCCCAGTCTCCACGCCGATCTACCAAACGTCCACGTTTGAGGTTACGGACAACGATGAACAGTTGCGCGTGACCCCGACGGACATGTTTTACACGCGCTACGGCAACCCCACAAATACGATGGTTGAGCTGAGAATCGCGGAGCTGGAACGGGCTGACGCCGCCTTGCTATTCGCTTCTGGCATGAGCGCGATCACGACTGCCATTCTGGCGCTGGTGAAAAGCGGTGACCACATTGTGGCGCAGCGGGACATCTACGGCGGCGCAGGAAAGTTCTTCAGTCAGTGGCTTCCCAAGCTCGGGATTGAGACGACACTTGTCGATACCACTGAGTACGATCAACACGCGCAGGCCATTCGACCGAATACGAAGCTGCTCTATCTGGAGTCTCCGACGAATCCCACGGTGCGAATCGTTGATTTGGAAAAAGCTGCTGCCATTGCCAGGAAACATAAGCTCATCAGCATGATCGATAGCACATTTGCCACGCCGATCAACCAACGCCCTGTTGAGTTCGGCATTGATCTGGTTATGCATTCCGGTACGAAGTATTTCGGCGGACACTCAGATCTAATGGCTGGCATTATTGCGGGTCGCAAGGATTTGATAGAGAAAATTCATGAGACTCGCACTACACTGGGTGGGGTGATGGATCCGCATGCTGCCTGGCTGCTGCTTCGCGGGATCAAGACCCTGGCAGTGCGGGTGCAACGACAGAATGAGAACGCCCTACGCGTCGCGCAGTTCCTCGCTCAACACTCTAGAGTGCGACGGGTTCACTACCCGTTTCTCGAGGTCCATCCACAACGGGCGATTGCTATGGAGCAGATGCGTGGCGGCGGCGGCATGGTGAGCTTCGAGGTCGAAGGCTCGGGTGATGATGCACGGCGGCTCACCGAATCGCTGCGCCTCTTCACTTTGGCGCCCAGCCTCGGCGGAGTGGATTCGCTGGTTTCTATCCCCGTGCTGACGTCGCATGCCATGATTTCAGCCGAACAACGGCAGAAGATAGGCGTGACTGAGCAGTTAATCCGGCTATCGGTGGGAATTGAAAATGCGGATGATTTGGTCGCCGATCTTGAGCAGGCGCTCAAGGTTGTGAGTTCTCCTCAACACGCGCAGGTTGGATAAGACAAAAAAATCCTGGCCTCACGGGAGGCCAGGCAGGAGGAGTAACTTGCATGCTCGCTCAGAAAATAAACTTCAGCGCCAACTGGAGGATGCGCGGGTTGTGCGCGGAATTGGGTTGAAGCAGTCCGCTTCCGGCACAGCTTGGATCGCCGGCTGAAAGATTGGCCCCGCCGTAGCAGCCGACAGAGTTCGCGGTGGTGATTCCGCTGCCGTTCGCGTTGTCGGCTGCAGAGCCAGCGTCCCCGCCCAGCCACGAATACTCTCTGTGATTGAAAGCGTTGAAAGCCTCAAACCGGAATTCGAAATACTTCGATTCGGTGACCGCGAAGTGTTTCAGCAATGCCATGTCGAAGTTGGTTCTCCATGGATTGCGCAAAATGTTTCTTCCAGCGTCGCCGAACGTGAGCCCAGTCGGAGCGACGAACGCCGAAGGGTTGTAGATCAACGGCGCGTTGCCGGGCGGGAGTGTCGGTATCCCGGCGCTTGGATTGCCGACAAGGTCTGGATATGAAGCTGCCGTGGCAATGCTGTTGGAAACTCCGGCGTTGTCGGAGGGAATGTTTCCTCCGCCGGCGTTATAAACGCTAAACGGCGTCCCACTTTCGATATCCGTGATGCCGGACCACTGCCATCCGCCCAGGAGCTTGTCAGTCAGGGTCTTACCCTTCAGGAATGGCAGATCGTAAACGTAACCGATGGTAATAATGTGCCGTTCATCGAAGTTAGAGCTGGCGCGGTAGGCGTTCAAGGCGTAGCTGTTGACGAATCCTGTGTCGTTGTAGTCGGAGGAGTCGTCAATCGAGTGGCTATAGGTATAAGACGCATTCAACTGCAGGCCGCCAATACTGTGGCGCAACGAAGCTTGCAGCGCATTGTAGTTCGAGGATCCAGTCTGATCCTTGCGCGTGATGGATCCGATCCCTGCATAAGGCAGGAAAAAATTGGCGTTGTTGCCGCAAGCCACGAAAAGATTGACGGCTGGACCAGATGGAAGGCCCCCGGCCGTCGTGGGAGGAGTGTAGGGAATCGGTGTGCCGTACGAAGTCACCGCGTTTGTGGGAACACCGTACGCGTCGACAACTACATTCGGCTGGCTGCTGTTCGGACCCCAACTGCAGTCGAACGAAGTGTTGATCGCCTGGCCCGGCGCGTAAGGATTCTGGCTCGGCACAACCGAGTGTATCTGGTTGTATTCATACGAACGGGTCAGGTGCACTCCGCCGCTGCCCACGTAGGCCAACGTTGCAACCGTGTTCTTGCCGATATCGTGCTGCACGTCGAGATGCCACTGCTGCATGTAGGGCCACGTGGCTTTGCTCGGAATCGAAACGAACGATAGCGGCGTCGTGCCACCTCCGAGGAGACCGGGAGTCAGATTCGCATATCCCGCCACATTCACAACACTGCTGGTCTGGGTGTTGATGTTGTACTGCTCCAGCGACTCGGTATTGCCCTCGTTGCCGTTGGTGTGCTCGAAGAAAATCCCGTAACCGCCGCGGATTGCCCATTTCCCATTGCCGAAGGGATCATATGCAAAGCCAAGGCGAGGAGCGGGATTCCACCAGTGATTGTTCATGCAGCCCTTGGGGACTCCGGGCGTGACGCCGCAGTCTACCCATCCGTTAAAGGGATTGCCGACCACCAGGCCATTGCTTGGATCCACGCTGCTGGCGCCGGGCACGTAGCGCGCGGGATCGAAATTCCAAGCCAGATTGTTCTTTTCCGAATACGTTCCGAAGAAGCTCATCCGTAGGCCAATGTTCAAGGTCAGCCGCGACGTGGCTCGCCAGTCATCCTGAACGAAGGGCTCAAAAATGTGATATTGCTCGTGCATCTTCAGCGCAGCTTGTTCCTGCGTAAAGGTGCCGATATTTCCCAGAAGCATATCGGCGAACGCATTTCCGGTCGTGATCGAGGCGCTGGTACTGAACTGCAAGAAGCCATTCACGCCATAGCTTGGCTGGGGGACTTCATTCTTGTGGGCGCTTACGACGTAGATGCCGGCCTGAATGTTGTGCGCACCGACGCTTTTCGTGATGTTGTCTCGGAATGTAAACGTCGGATTCGAGTTTAGCGGGCCGTTCGGAACGTAGCCTGGGTCTTCTGCGAAACTGTACTGGCCGCCGGTCAGGCTGATGCCGGGCACTTTGCCGTCGAAACCGCTGTTATAAATTCCGATCGGGGGGAATCCGGCGGGCCGCTGCCAGGGCCCGATGAGGCTTGTGGTGATGTGGTCGGTCGTGTAGCTGGCGACGAATTCGTTCAATAGCGTTGGCGAAGCCGTCGCCGTGACTCTCGCCACCATGCTCACGCCTGGGCCATTGAAGTTGGTTTGAACGGTCGGAAAGCTGGTGCCGCTCGTCCACAACGGGACGGGATAATCCTGGTCCCAGGAATCGTGGATGTAACGAAAAGTGGCCCTGACTTTGTCGTTAATGTTGTGATCGATGCGGAAAAGCTCTTCCCGCCAGTTCGTGGGGAGGGACGGAGTCGCAAACCAGGCGTTCGGCCCAAAATTCGGAGTCGGGATCAATGGCAAAAGCCCGTTGACGACCGTGGGATTGGTGATAGGTACCTGGTTGCCTGTGAAATAGCCGCCCGTCTGCGGATTGACCGGGCAGTTTGGATAGGCGTTTGTATTGACTGGCGAGTTGGGGGTTGCTGGACACACATCGCTGAAATTTCCAGTTCGTTCTGCCAGCGTAGGAACAGTAGTCACGTTAAAGAAGCCGGATGACGGGACAACCTCGCGGCGCCACTCCTCCGACCAAAAGAAGAAGGTTTTCTGTTTGTTTGTGTTGTAGTGATTGGGAATGTATACCGGTCCGCCGATGGTAAAACCGAAATCGTTCTTCTTGTAGGCTGGAGGCGCGGTTTGAAACTCAGGCGTGGCGTTGAAAAAGTCGTTGCGCACGAATTCGTACACGTCGCCATGGAAGCTGCTGGTGCCGGACTTGGTCTCAACCTCAACCGTGCCTGATCCGTTTCGGCCATATTGAGCGCCATAATTGGAAGTGAGCACCTTGAACTCGGCAATGGCGTCAATGCTCGGATAGACATTGAGCGTGGTGTTGCTGCCATTGTCCATAGAATCGCCGCCGTCCATTTCCCAGGCGTTATATTCGGTGCGGCCGCCGTTTACGCTGAAAGAAACACTCCCCGAAACACCGACTCCGGCTTCATCCTGCCCGGTTTGGTTGCTCACACCAGGGACCAACGTGATCAACTGCGTGAAGTTGCGTCCGTTCAGTTCGAGCTGGGTAATCTCTTTGCCGGTGACGGTGCCGCCAAGATCCGAGGATTGAGTTTCGACCTGGGCAACTTCCTGTCCTTGCACGATCACTTCGGTGTTGATGGCGCCCACTTCCAGCACGACGTTCACGCGAGCCTTTTCTGCGACGCGCAGGATAACGCCTTTGGCGTCATATTTCTTGAATCCCGCGACGCTGACCGTGAGATCGTAAGAGCCGATAGGAAGCGAGGCGAACAGGTAATCGCCGCTGCCGTTCGTGGCAGTGGTTCGATTGATGCCGCGTTCTGCGCTAATCAGGGTGACTTGAGCGGCCGGAATTGCGGCGCCGGAAGGATCGGTGACTGTGCCGGTAATGGTCGCCGTGTCCTGCCCGAAAAGTGCAGCCGACGAGCACAACGAAAACACGAGAATAACAAACCACAGGAGACGGGATTTCATCGTCAACTCCTAATGCTCGAAACGAAATTCGAAACCAAGCCAGGTCTCGCCCCGGAAACCCAGCTATGCCCCACAGTCGAACCGGATCCGTAACCACTACGACGAAAATCCTTTTATTAAAACGTGTTAATAGTGCTGTAGGTCTACCTCGATAGTCAAGCGAAAAAACCGCGCTGACGCTCAGAAAAGGCTTCGGGTCGACTCTCGCACTGCCAATTCGGGAGCTACTTTGCGATGAATGGCGGAGAATTCGCGCTTCTCCTGAACCGCGTTGATCCCGTCCAAAATAATACTGACTGCCATCGTGCCCATAACTTCCATGGGCTGACGCACCGTGGTCAGCGAGGGCGTGTACAAACTGGAAGCGACGATATCGTCGAAACCGATGACCGAGCAGTGCTCAGGAACCCGTAGTCCACTTTTCGCCAACGCTCGTATCGCTCCAAACGCGGTCATGTCATCAAAGGCCACCAGCGCCGTGAATGGCCGTTTTTGCCGGAGCAAATCCTCGGTTAACTTATAACCCGCTTCGAAACTCGAAATCGGATCGCGCGATTCAGGCAGATCGACAATCAGCCGAGGATCCATTTCTAGCCCGCTGGATTTGGCGAAAGAGCGGATTCCTTTCCAACGCGGAGCGCTGTCCGCCAGAGTCTTAGGCCCGCGAATGAAGGCGATCTTGCGGTGTCCGAGCGAGTACAAATGTTCGAGCGCGGCATGAGCCCCGAGTTCGTTGTCGACCATGACGGAGCTGACGGAGTCAGTTCGCAACTCGCGTCCGATCATCGCCGTCGGAATGCTGCTCTTCTCCAAATCGGCTAGAACGTCGATGTCGACGAACAGCCAGTTGGCTAGCACAATGAGCGCTTCCACTCGGCGGTCGAGCAGCATCTCCAGGTAGCGTTCGAAGCGGCTGCGCTCGTTATGAACATCGGTCAGAATGGGCAGGTAAGACGACTGATACAGAGTATTCTCAATGCCGCGCAGAACCAGCGTGCAGTAAGGGTCGGTCATGTCGAAGACCATGACTCCGACCGTGTGACTGCGCTTACTACGAAGAGAACGGGCGAAAAGATTTGGGCGGTAGCCCAGCTTCTTGGCGGCTTGCTCGATTCGCTTCTTGGTGACGGCCGGGATGTAGCGCGCTAAGGGGGCATTGTTCAAAACGATGGAGACCGTGGTTGACGAAAAACCGCTGTCCTTCGCCACATCTCGAATCGTGATTGTCGCAGCTTTCATTGCGAGTTTTTCATCCTTGGACTGCATTGTCGTAAATCATCGTGGCTTGAATTCGTGCGGCTGCTGGCGGACACTACAGCAGAGAGTGCAATCAGTGTCAAGCTCAACTATTCGATTTCTGCTCACCGTCTTGTTGCTAGTTCCCTGGCAGGCGGCCCGTGCGCAGACAACGCAACCAACTCAAAGCCAGCAATCGCAGCACCCGCCGTCATCGCAGAATGCCGATCCCCAGCAGCTTTTTCAGCAGGGCGAAGCAGCGTTGAAAAGCGCGGATCTGGATCGGGCTGAACACGCGTTTCGGGGCGTGCTTGCGATCAATCCGCAGGTGGCGGGCGCGTACGCCAACCTGGGCGTGATCTATATGAGGCGTAAACAGTGGCAGGCGGCGTTGGACATGTTGCAGAAAGCTGAAGACCTGGCGCCGCAAATTGATGGGATACGACTCAACATCGGGCTTGTGTACTATCGGCAAAACGATTTTCGAGATGCTATTCCTCCGTTCGAATCGGTGGTAAACGACGTACCGGACACATTCCAGGCCCGCTATTTGTTGGGGCTGTGCTATTTCTTCGTTGAGCGTTACGGAGACGCGGCAACCACGCTGGAACCGCTCTGGTCGCAGGCTTCCGGCCAGTTGAATTATCTCTATGTGCTGGGCATTGCCGCCAACAAGGCCGGGCATGCGGATGTTGAGCAGAGGGCGTTAGCTCACTTGGTCGAGATCGGCCAGAACTCTCCCGAGTTCCATTTGCTGATGGGCAAGGCTCACCTCAATCGAGAAGAATACGACGAAGCTATTACCGAGCTTGAACTAGCAGCGAAGGGAGATTCCACTCTGTCCTTCATCCACTTCAATCTCGGAATGGCGTATCTCAAGAAACAGGATTTGGAACGTGCCAGGGCGGAGTTCCTCAAGGACATCGCCATCGAGCCTGACGTCTCCTACGACTACGATCAACTCGGAGAGGTTTATTACCTTCAGCAGAAGGACGGGGACGCGGAGGAGATGTTTCGCAAGGCGCTACGTCTCGATCCTCAACTTGCCAGTTCTCATTTCCAACTCGCCCGCGTGTATCAGCGCGAGAACAAATTCGCCGACGCGCTGACTGAGGCTGACGCAGCCCTCAAGCTCGATCCCGACAGCCCGGGCATTCACTATTTGCGAGGACAAGTGTTGCAGCGTTTAGGACGCGGCGAGGAAGCTAAATCTGAAATGCAGACGTTTACGCAACTGTCGAATGCTGCCCGTGAAAAGCGCCACCAGGAGCTCGAATCGGGACCTTTGCCGAACCCCGAGCTTACGCAGGAACCTCAGTAGTCATTCGCAATTTGTTATCGTGGTGAATGACCGAAATCACATGTGGCGCCCTTCTGTTTGACCTCGATGGCGTGCTGGTCGACTCCACCCCGGCGGTCATTCGGGTCTGGTCGCGATGGGCCATCGCGCACGGCTTTGACCCCACCGAAGTTGTTCGCAGAGCGCACGGACGTCCCAGCATTGCAACCATCCGCGACTATTTGCCGCACGCCGACGCTGACGTCGAGAACCGCGAAGTGGAACGCGGCGAGATTGAAGATCTGAATGGCGTGGTGCCTTTGCCGGGAGCACGCGAGTTGCTCAGCGCTCTTCCACCGGAGCGGTGGACAGTCGTGACCTCGTGTACTCGCCGACTGGCGCAAACCCGATTGCGCGCGGCCGGACTGCCCATCCCTGACCGGTTGGTCACCTGTGACGACATAAAGAACGGGAAACCGGACCCCGAGCCCTACTTGAAAGGTGCGTCGCTCCTCGGAAAATCACCGAAGGATTGCGTTGTCGTAGAAGATGCCCCGACCGGCATTCGTTCGGGCAAAGCTGCTGGCGCTCGAGTCATTGCGTGCAGAACCACGGCCCACGAAGCCGAACTTAAAGATGCTGGCGCGGATTGGATTGTGGAAAATTGCCAGTCAATTTCGTTCTCGGCTTCGAATGCTCGCGATGGGCTAAGGCTTCTCTTGCCGGCCGGTGCCGTTATTCCAGTTCGATGAGACCAACCTCGTCGACTCTGGCCGCATCGAAGGGTCGTGAAAATAATCGCTTCGTTTGCCGTCGCGGCTCTTCTATTGGTAACGGGATGCACTTCGCAGAAGCCCAATCCTGATGAAGTGAGAGAAAAAACCGCGCAAGCCACGTCAGATATCAAGCAGGACGCGAAGGCCTTGGCTCAAGGCGTGAAAGAAGGATGGAATCGCGACCAGCCTCTCGATGTAAACACGGCCAGCAAAGATCAATTGCTCAGCCTGCCGGGAATGAGCAGCGAGGGAGCGGATCGCATAATCGCCGGCCGGCCTTACAGCAGCGCATCTGAGTTGGTCAGCCGGCAGGTCATCTCGGAGCAGGAATACGACAGGATCAAGGATCAAGTAAACGCAAAAGATTGAGCATTTCTCCTGTCTGGCGCTAGTGAGCCATCACTGCTTTACCCTTCTTCGGTTTGCGCATCAGGAATACCAGCGGCAGCATCAACACGAAGGTTAGCGCCAGAAAACGAAACGTATCGTTGTAGGCCAGCATCGCCGCCTGCTGCTGCACCATCCCCCAAACTGCGGCATAAGCATCGCGATTTGCGGTTGCCGCGTCCTTGCCCTGCGACATAAAAAGCGCTTGCAGCCCGTCGATAGTTTGGCGAGTCAGCGGATTCGCAGAGTTCACGTGCTTGTCCAGAATGTTGATGTGCATTTGCGCCTTGCGCACCTGCATGGTCTCGACCATTGCAATGCCGACGCTGGCGCCGATGTTGCGCATCAGGTTAAAGATGCTAGTGGCGTTGCCCATCCTTTCCCTGGGGATGGGATCATTTGTCACCGTCGTCAGGGGCACGAAAATCAATCCCAGCCCTGCGCCCTGCACGGTGAGCGGCAGCCAGAAATTCGATGAAGCCACGCCCAGACTGAACGTTGAAATCTGGTACATCGCGAAAGCTGTAGCCAGGAAGCCCACTCCGAGCAGTTTTCGCGAATCCACTTTTCCCGTGAGAAAACCAACCAGCGGCATAAATACGAAAGAAGCCATTCCGCGCGGCAGATTGGTGATGCCCGCATGAGTTGCGGTGTAGCCGAGCAATTCCTGCATCAGCAGTGGCAACAAAACCGTGCTGCCATAGAGGACGAATCCAACGACGGTCATAATGAAGGTGCCGATCGCATACGACCGGTAGCGGAAGACGCTGAGATCGATGATCGGGTGTTCAGCTTTCAGCTCCCGGACGAGCAGACCGCCGATGCCGATGACCGCCAGCACCGCCAAGGTGATAATAAAGTGCGAGGCGAACCAATCGTCTTCTTGTCCTTTGTCGAGCATGATCTGCAGTGAGCCGATGCCAAGCACCAACAGGCCAATCCCCCAATAGTCGATTCCTTTCGACTCCTTGCGCAGATAGTGAGGATCAAAAATAAAAGCCTGGGTCAGCAGGATCGCGATAGCGCCGATTGGAACATTGATGTAAAAAACCCATCGCCAACTATAGTTGTCGGTCAGCCATCCGCCAGCCACCGGACCCAGCATGGGCGCAACCACAATTCCCAGTGCCCAGAATGCCATGGCCTGGCCGCGCTTTTCCGGAGGAAATGATTCCAGAAGAATGGCCTGCGACAAAGGTTGCAAACCGCCGCCGCAGGCTCCTTGAATGACTCTGAAGAAGATCAGAAACGGCAGCGATGGTGCGAGCCCGCAGAAAAAAGAGGCCGTGGTGAACCCCGTTACCGATAACATCAGCAGCCGTTTGCGTCCGAAGGTTGAAGCCAGCCAACCCGTCATCGGCAGAACGATGGCATTGGCGACGAGATACGATGTAAGTGTCCACGTAGCCTCGTCCGTCGTGGCGGAGAGGTTTCCAGCGATGTGCGGCAGCGAAACATTGACCACGGTCGTATCCAGCACTTCCATGAAAGTGCTGGACATGACCGCGATCGCGATCAGCCAGGGATTAATATCTTTGGTAGCTGAATCGTTAGCTGCCATCACACTCGTGTTGGAAATTGCACTCAATCATGCTACGTGGGACTCGAATTGTCTCATGGCCTGAACCTGGCAGCTTTGCCCGTCATCAGGATCGTCAATGCCTGGAACTGACTCAGCAAATCCGGACTTGAACTCGCCCTCGAACCGTCCCGCAATCAAATCGGGCGTCCAAGGCGAAAGCTGGAAGTTTGCCCTTCGGGCGCTGCGCTCGAGAAACTATCGCCTGTTCTTCACTGGCCAGTCGGTATCTCTGATCGGCACTTGGATGACGCAGATCGCCACGAGTTGGCTCGTCTATAGAATAACCGGCTCGGCGTGGCTTTTGGGCATCGTGGGCTTCGCATCTCGAATACCAAGTTTTCTTTTGGGACCGTTCGCGGGTGTCTGGGTGGACCGATGGAACCGCCACCAAACCCTGGTGGTAACTCAGATCCTCTCCATGCTGCAATCCTTTGCACTGGCCGGGTTGGCTCTGGCCCGAATCATTACCATTCGCGAAATAATCTGGTTGGGATTGGCTCAAGGCATCATCAATGCTTTCGACATGCCCGCTCGCCAGGCCTTCGTCATTCAAATGGTCGAAGACCGCACTGACCTGGGCAACGCCATTGCGCTGAATTCTTCCATGGTAAACATGGCTCGACTTCTCGGGCCCTCCATTGCCGGAGTCATAATCGCCGCGTTCGGCGAAGGTTACTGTTTCCTGATCGATGGCTTCAGTTATCTCGCTGTCATTGCGTCTCTGCTTGCCATGAGAATCGCCCCAGGCAAGCCCCGAGGCGCGGACAAGCCGGTCTGGCATGAATTGAAGGAGGGCTGGCACTACGTCACTCACTTCGTCCCCATCCGGTCAATTCTTCTGCTGCTGGCCGTGATTAGCCTGGTCGGCATGCAGTACACCGTGCTCATGCCGATCTTTGCTGCCCAGGTGCTTCATGGCGGACCGCACACTTTGGGCTTCCTGATGGGCGCGTCGGGCGTGGGAGCACTGGGCGGCGCGATGTTTCTGGCGACCAGAAAAAATGTGCTCGGCCTGGGCCGCGTGGTCCCGTTGGCGTCGGCAATTTTCGGAGCCGGGCTGATTGCGCTGGGGCTTTCCCGCTTTCTGTGGCTATCCCTGCTGCTGATGCTGTTTGTCGGCGGCGCAATGATGACCCAGATGGCGTCTAGCAACACCATTCTGCAAACCATCGTGCAAGATGACAAACGCGGACGCGTAATGAGTTTCTATTCCATGGCATTTCTCGGAATGGCGCCATTCGGGAGTTTGTTGGCCGGCGCACTCGCCCAGCAGATCGGAGCACCGCGAACTGTGATGATCAGCGGAACCATCTGCATCGCCGTCGCCGCATGGTTCGCCTCCCAGTTGAGCGCGATGCGCGAGGTGGTCCGCCCAATCTACCGAACCCTGGGAATCATTCCAGAGATTGCTACCGGAATTCAAAGTGCTAGCGCACTACAAACGCCACCCGAAGAATAGTGCAAGAACTATTTCTTCTCTTCTTTCAGCGGCAAGGTTCCTCTGCCCGTCAGTTTCCATTGCTCACGCATGAAGTCGAACAATCCGCTGCGGTCACGAAACGCTTCGGTACCGCCTGCTTTTGTCACTGAGTATGCGGCCGCGAGGTTGGCGAAGGCCAGGCAGTCTTCCAGTTTGGCGCCAAGCAAATAGGCGTGGATGAAGCCGGAATCAAAAGTGTCTCCGGCGCCGACATCGTCCACGAGTTTCACGCTCGGCGGTGCCGCGCTCCACTGCTCATTTCCCGATCGGCATACAGAGGCAGTCGAACCTCGTTTGACTGCGACTATCTTGGATAGCCCAGCCAGGAATTCGAGCGCTTGCGAAAAGTCTTCTGTCCGCGCAATCTTTTTCGCCTCACGCTCGTTGGGTAGAAATACATCAACGTATTTCAAGACTTGGAGCAGATCCTGCGCCCACTCGTTTTCGGGGTCGTCGTTGGTGTCGAGCGATGTCGTCAGGCCAGCTTCTTTGGCTTGCTGAAACAGATTCAAGATTTGCGGCCGGAGGGCGCGATGCAGGAAAAAAGAGGAAAGATGGAAGTGACGAGCCGTCCGGACGTAGTCCATATCAACGTCGGAATACTCCATCTCAAACATCGTCCCCGGATACGTCAGCATGTATCGGTGTTGAGGCTGAGGCAGCACAACTGTGAGTCCGGTTGAAGTCTCGCCCGCTCCTCGCTTCATCCGGCTGAGATCAACGCCCGCTTCCGACAGCCGATCTGCAGCCAATTTCCCCAGAGGATCGCTGCCGATTTTCGAGATGAAACCAACTGGCGTACCCAGCACGCACAAGTTGTGCGCGAAGATGCCCGACGAGCTTCCCAACGTGAACGCCATGTCGCTCGCCAAGTGCTCGCAGTCCAGCACAAGGTCTTTCGGCAATCCGTAGAGGATGAGATCCAGGTTCAGCTCACCGACGACGCAGACGTCAATCATTCGAAAGCACCTTTCGTGAGTTATGCGGCCTGAGGACTCAAGTCAGAAGTGCATACTAACATCCTGTATCCGGACAGAAGATGATGTAAGCGGCAACTTTCGTATGGTTGCGTTTAACAACTTTTACTTTCGGTTATACTGCTCTGTCAAGGGTAAAATACATATGCGCGAAAGTAAGCGCTTTCGAGTGAGCCTGTGCTGAACGAAGAGCGACGCAGACTGATCTTACAGATTTTAAGTCACGACGGACGTGTATTGGTCGGCGACCTGGCCCGGCATTTCCACACATCTCAAGTCACGATTCGAAAGGACCTGGACATTCTCCAGGCCCATGGCCGCATCCACCGTACTCACGGCGGCGCCTTGCCAGCGCGAGAAAGCGCGCTGGAAGATCCTACCTTGCGCGAGAAAGAAAAGCTGCACCGCAAGGAAAAGTCGCTGATAGCCGCCGCAGCGGCTCGCATGGTGAAAGAAGGCCAGGTAGTCATTCTTGATTCCGGAACCACAACCACCGCGATCGCACGGGCTCTGCGCGAGCGCGAGCATCTGACCATCATCACGAACGCCGTGAATATCGCCGCCGAACTCTCTGGTTCTTCCCTCGAGGTTATTTTGACCGGCGGTACCCTCAGAAAGAATTCTTTCTCGCTGGTGGGACCGATCGCGGAAGAGACCCTGCGGCGATTGAATGCAGACATTCTTTTTCTCGGCGTCGATGGCTTCGACGTGCACTACGGACTGAGCACGCCCAACTTGCTTGAGGCCAAAGTCAACCGCGCCATGATGGACGTTGCCCGGGTCACGGTCGCGGTCTGCGACTCCAGCAAGTTCGGACGGCGAAGCCTGTCGTCGATTGCCCCGCTTTCGGCCGTACACCATTTAATTACCGATCGAGGCATTCCAAAGGCCGACCTCGCCACGCTAAAGAAAACCGGAATCGAAGTGACACTGGTCTAGTTCGACTATCTGATGTTCGCAACTCCCCGGAATTGACCGAAAATGCGCTCCGCGTTTTTGTGGTAAATCTTTTCGAGGACCGCGTCCGGAAGCTCCAATCCATAAATCTTCCAGCGCCCCTGCCCCGGATATCCCCAATAGTCGAAGTATTCATCCGCCGTTTCCAGCCACCGAAAATGGTTGCGATACATGGCTTCATCCATACCATTGTCGGTTCCGAACATGATGCGGTCCTGATATTTGAGAAAGAACTCGCGTGCCCGCCGAGGCTGACGACCTAGCTCGGCTTCCCGCGCACCAAATTCGACCATCACATTAGGAAGTGTATCCAGCAGATGAGAAACGTAGTCAAGGTTTTCCGGCCAGTTCGCCATGTGCAGCGCTATGAATGTCGTGTGCGGATGCTTGGCAAACATTCGATCCCGTGCGGCAAGGATCGACTCCTTGCTGGGAAATTGTGGGCCATAGAAACTCCAGTCGGGATGTTCAATCAACTCCTCGTACCGTTCATTCGTGTTGTCCACCGGATGGAAAAAAGCTTCGGGATCGGTAGAGTGAATCGATACCGGAATGCCGAGCCGTCCGCATTCCTCCCAAATCGGATCGATGCGCGGATCATCGATCGCAACCAGTTTCCCCGACTTGTCGCGATCGGTTAGACCGAGATCCTTTAACTGTTTCAGGCCGCGCGCGCCGCGCGCAACCGCATCGTCAAGCTGCGCAACCATTTCTCGGCTGAAATTCGGATCGTCGATTTTGCTCCAGTCGATTTGGGCAAAAACCATGAAGCGCCCAGGATACGGCTTGACCATCTCGTCGATAACGCGCTGCAGTTTCTCGCCCCACATGCCGGTCAGAATCACAACCGTCTTCACGTTGGTATTGTTCATGATCTCAATCACTCGCTCCGGCGGCATGTGTTCATCGATTCCCAACGCGTCGTTGACGTGATTGTGAACGTCAATCACGTAGTACTTGGCACGATCGACGTTGTGCACCGGCGCGTGCAACATCGGGACAGGTTGAAAGTCTTTTAGCAGCAAGGTCTTCTTCTGTTCGGCATCGGCCGCGGACTTGTATCCAATTTGATCTTGGGCTTTGTTTGGCTGTTGTGAAGCCGTCTGTGCGGACAACCAGATTGACCCGCACAACAAAAAGAAACAAGCGCACCCCCTGGTCGTTGTCACTCCGAGCGAAGCGAGGAACATAGGTTTCTTGATTGCCATCGGATTCAGCCTCCGCAGCCGATAATCTGAGCTTGACACGTTAAGTAAACGAAAGTAAAAGTAATTGATCGCAATATATCGCAATTGGAGCGTTTGGCCAACAACTTCCGGCGAACGATTCGCCAGATGAAAAGTCAATTCATTGGAGCATGGGGTCAAATACGATCGCTCGTACGCTTCAATTATGAGGCGCAGACGAGTCGCGCTAACCTGCTGCGTCTTGCTCGCCGTGGCGCTGCTCGGTTCGAACCCCCGTCAAGATAATTCGCGTCCGGCGACTGCCGCCGCCAGTAACGCCACGACTGATCTGCAGATCCATAGCTCCGTCTTACGAATTGAATTCGACCACAACTTGCGCAGCCGAGTGGTGGCGCTGTTCACTCCGGACCCGAAGCCCTTGACTCCATTTTCTGCGTCCGAAACAGTCGCCGCCACGGGCCGTACCTGGAGCGACTTTGCGCTGACGTCGGCCCGCCGAGAGCGAGTATCCGACGCGTTCGGCGCCGGAGAGCGACTATCGTTGACCGGCCAGACCGGAGACTTACGCAAGACCGTCTCTGTTACGATCTACGCCGACTTTCCTTCTATTGCCATCTTTGACGTTGCGTACTCGAACCAGGGCGCAACTCCGATTACGATTCGCGGCTGGACCAATAACAAGTATTCAATAACTTCACTTTCCACGGCTCAAGGTCCTGCCTTCTGGTCCTATCAGAGTGGCTCGTACGAGAAGCGTCCGAATTGGGTGCTCCCGTTGCGCCCGGGATTTCGTCAGGAAAATTATCTTGGCATGAACGCGAGCGACTATGGCGGAGGAACTCCGATCGTCGACGTTTGGCGTAAAGACGTTGGACTCGCCGTAGGTGACGTGGAACCGGGACCCCGCCTCATTTCGCTTCCCGTTTCTATGCCGGATGCGCGCCATGCCCGCATCGCTGTCAGTTCGCGTAAAGAACGAACGCTCGACCCGGGCGAGAGCTTTCATACTCTTCGAACTTTTGTCTCGGTGCATCAAGGTGATTATTTTCGCACGCTCACCGAATACCGCCGGCTCATGGTGCGGCAAGGGTTTCAAATGGCGTCGGCGCCCGACAGCGCGTTTGGCCCGATCTGGTGCGCCTGGGGTTACGGTCGCTCGGTACAGCTCAAGCAGGTATACGACACGCTGCCAACGGTCAAGAAGATGGGCTTCGCCTGGGTCACGCTCGACGATGGTTGGCAAAACAACTACGGCGACTGGGGCGTAGACTCCAAGAAGTTTCCGCATGGCGATGCCGATATGAAAGCGCTGGTCGATCGCATCCACGCAGAGGGATTCAAAGCCCAGCTGTGGTGGTCGCCGCTGAGCGCCGTCCCGAATTCGCAACTGCTGAAAGAGCATCCCGACTTCGTTCTGCTAAACAAGGATGGATCGAAGCGAAAGATTTCCTGGTGGAACTCGTTTTATCTTTGTCCCGCAGACCGCGCCGTTGTGGAATACCACAAAGCGCTGGTTCGCAAGATTCTGGGCGAGTGGGGATTCGACGGCCTCAAACTCGATGGCCAGCACATGAACGCCGTCCCTTCTTGCTACAATCCCGCGCACCACCACAAAACACCGGAAGATTCCGTGGAGGCGCTGCCTGATTTCTTTCGTGAGATTTATGAGACCGCCCGCAGCGTGAAGCCCGATGCGCTGGTAGAGTTTTGCCCGTGTGGCACTGCGTACTCGTTTTTCACCATGCCACACTTCAATATGTCGGTTGCGTCCGATCCGGAAAGTTCATTTCAAATCCGCTCCAAAGGCAAGACGCTGAAAGCGCTCATGGGCGACAATATTCCGTATTTCGGCGACCACGTTGAGTTGAGCGACGGCGCAAATGATTTCGCTTCCACGGTCGGCGTCGGTGGAGTCGTCGGCACGCAATTCGTGCTTCCGAATCTTGTAAAGAAGCACAGCACGTCCGACCTGACACCCGAGCGTGAGAAAGTGTTTGAAAAATGGCTGCAGATTTACAAAGAGAAAATGCTGTCGCGAGGAGAGTACCTCGGAGAACTCTACGACATCGGCTTTGATCGCCCCGAGGCTCATGCGATCCGCAAAGGCGGGGAAATGTATTACGCATTTTTCGCCCGTCATTGGAGCGGGCCGATTGAATTACACGGCTTGCAGGACCGCACATATCACATCGTGGATTATGTCAATGGCAAAGACTTTGGAAATGTCCACGGCCCCAAGGCGACGATTTCTACTGACTTCGCAAAACACTTGCTGATTGAAGCTCAGCCGGAGTAACCCTCCAACCGTGGATTCTCATCCCAAGAACGCAAGTCAACGACTCCAAGGCACCGTCCATCGCAATCGGCGAGGCGAGAAAGCCGGCGTGTACGCGGTATGCTCGGCTCATCCCAGCGTTATCGCGGCAGCTATTCGGCAGGCCGTCGAGGACGACTCAGTTCTGCACGTCGAATCCACATCAAGCCAGGTAAATCAATTCGGCGGCTACTCCGGACAAACTCCGTCCCAGTTCGCCGAGTACGTTCATTCTGCAGCGCAGCTCGCCGGACTCCCGCGCGAACGCGTGTTATTAGGCGGCGACCATCTCGGCGCGTATCCTTGGCGAGAGCAGCCCTCGGCAGTGGCAATGCACAAGGCTTGCGAGCTGGTTCGTGCTTGCGTGCTCGCCGGATACAACAAGATTCATCTCGATGCAAGCATGGCCTGCGTCGATGACAACAAGAGTGGACCCGACGAAACTACCATCGCGCAACGAGCCGCTGTTCTGTGCCAGGCCGCCGAGCGCGCATTCGACGATCTGCCGCCAGAATCTTCGCCTCTTCTTTATGTAATCGGCACCGAAGTTCCTGCTCCTGGCGGCGAATCGTTGGCAGGAGCAGGTCCAGCAGTATCCTCGGCCGATGAGATTCACCACACCCTGGAACTCTTCCGCGCTGCTTTCGCTGAGCAGGACGTGACTTCGGCATGGGAAAGAGTGATAGGCCTGGTCGTGCAACCTGGAGTCGAGTTCGGCGAAAACATAATTTTCGATTACGAGCGGCAGAAGGCGAGTTCACTTTCATCCGCCTTGCCGAACGATCCGCCTCTGGTTTATGAGGCGCACTCCACCGATTACCAGAAGCCAGTAGCTCTCACCGAGATGGTGGAAGATCATTTCGCGATCCTGAAAGTAGGGCCCTGGCTGACATTTGCATTTCGAGAGGCGGTTTTCGCTCTAAGCGCGATCGAGCGCGAATGGCTCAGTCATCGCAAGGGAGTTCGGCTCTCGCAAGTTCGGGACGCGCTCGAAGCCGCCATGCTGGGGAATTCTGCGTACTGGCGTTCGTACTATCGAGGGAATGAAGACGAGATGCGTTTTGCCCGCATCTACAGTTACAGCGATCGATGTCGCTACTACTGGGTCGATGCCACAGTCCAGCAAGAGTTGGCCCAACTTCGCACGAACCTTGATGCTTCTCCTCCGCCTCTGACTCTGGTGAGCCAATCTCTGCCGATGCAGTACGAAGCGATCCGCTCGGGGCGTCTTCGACTGAATGTTGAAGACATGATCCAAGAGAACATCCGAGCGGTTTTGAGGGTTTACAGTGCGGCGTGCGGCTTGAAAAAGAAAAATTAGGGGAGACCAAACGCATACAGGGAACTGCCTGCGGCAATGGCCACGTACTCTTTTCCATCCACGGCGAAGGCCATTGGCGAGGCGTAGACTGCCCCGCCCATCTGAAAGTGCCAGAGCGGTTTTCCCGAGGCAGCATCCAGCGCGATGAAATTTCCTTCTGCATCGCCGGTGAACAACAGCCCACCAGCAGTCGAGAGCACGCCCGACCATGTCGGCGAGATATGGCGAAACTCCCACTTTACCTGGCCGCTTGTTGGATCGATAGCGCGCAGCGCACCCCAGTACGGCTCTGCCTTGTCGGAAGGAAAATAGGCGCTGCCATAATAAGCATGGCCCACCTCATAGGGTTGCGGCGCCGTGCTGAAGATGTCGCATTGCTCTCGCGCGGTTACGTAAAAGAGACTGGTTCGCGCATCGAAGCTGGGGGCCATCCAGTTCGTCGCGCCCAGTGCGCCTGGACAAACCGTTCTGCCCTCGGGCGTGGGTGAGCTTTGCTGATTCGGAACCGGACGACCCTCTGCGTCTTTGCTGTCGCTCCACGTAGTGCGGGCATAAGCATTGGTCGACACCAGCTTGCCCGTGCTGCGATCTAGAAGATAGAAAAAACCGTTGCGGTTGGCTTGCGCGATCAGATGCTTGTCCCCTGAATCGATCATGATCGGAACTTGCGTGGCGTCCCAATCATGCTCGTCGTGCTTGGTGAATTGAAAATACCAGTTCAGTTTTCCGGTGTCGGCGTCAAGAGCAAGCAGAGAGTTGCTGTAAAGGTTGTCGCCAGCGCGTCCTTCACCGCGATTGGATGGCGAAGGATTTCCGGTCGGCCACAAGAGTTGATTGGTCTTCGGATCGTACACACCCGTGTTCCAGGCGGGCGCGCCGCCGATTTTCCACGAATCGCCTTCCCAAGTATCGTGACCAGGCTCGCCCGGGCCGGGGACGGTGTAGAACCGCCACTTCCGCTGCCCAGTGTCTGCATCGTAGGCATCGATGAAGCCGCGGATGCCGTATTCGCCGCCGGAGACACCGAGAATCACCAGGTTCTTTACCGCTAGCGGCGCCACCGTGAAACTGTAGCCTTCCTTGTAGTCGGCTGCGGCAACATCCCAGATGACGTTTCCAGTTTTGTCGTCGAGTGCGATGACGTGGGCATCGAGCGTGCCGAGGAAAACTTTGTCGCCCAAAATAGCAAGGCCGCGATTTACCCGGCCACAGCATGGTCGAATATCAGATGGCAGTTGATGCTGGTAAAGCCAAATGGGCCGGCCAGTGCGGGCGTCGAGAGCAAATGCGCGATCGTCCTGGGCAGTGGCGTATAGGATTCCGTCCACGACCAGCGGAGTGGTCTCAAACTTTCCGGTGGCAGCGGTTTGGTAAACCCACTTCGTCGTCAGCGAATGTACATTCGCTGCATTCACACGATCCAACGGACTGAAGCGATTGCCAGCGTAATCGCCCGAGTAGGTGAGCCAGTTCTGCGGTTCGCTGGAAGAATTGAGCAGCCGCTCGAAGGTGACCTGCGCGCACACATCAAGCGCGAACACAGCGGAAATTGACATCAGCAGACAAACGCCACGCAGCTTTTTCATCGACGGGCTCACTTCGCACCCACGCTGAGCAGGTAAGCGACGATGTCCTCGAGATCCGGGTCGCTCAGGATGGTTGGGTTGTAAACGGGCATCAGGGAATCGCGGCTCTTCTGGATGGAACGCAGTTTGTCTTTATCGAACAGATGAATGTGCTCGGCGGTGTCCATCATTTGTAGACTGAATTCGTCTTCGTTCAGAGTGACGCCTTTGATCTCGTGCCCGTCCGGGGTCACGACGGTGACGGTCTGATATTCCTGCGCAAACTCTTTCGTGGGTTCCGTGAGCCCCCAAGCCAGCCGCTTGCTCGGAGTGCGAACAGACTCGACGAGCGAATCCACGGTTCGCGCGGTGCCGACAGAGGTCAAGTCGGGCCCGAGGCGTCCTCCACTGCCTTCCACCATGTGACACGACGAACAGTTGGCGTCACCGTAAAAAATCTCTTTGCCGTGCGCAGCGTTGCCAACAGGCTTCGCCGGTGACTGAACCTGAATGCTGCGCAGATACGTGATGATCTGCCAAATCTCCTCGTCGGTCATGCCCACGCCTTGGCCGTTGGTGCCGTTGGCGGGCATGACCGTGCCGGGGATTCCCTGGCTGATGTTTTGGAACAGATCGGCGTCTGCGTCGCCGTGACGTTTGTGGGCGCGTGTGAGATCGGGGCCGCGGCCACCGCCGCGAGCGCCGAGGCCGTGGCAAAACGCGCAGTTTATACGGAACTCAAATTCGCCAGCTTTGGCGGCCTTCGGGTCAGCGGAAAAAGGATTGCGGATTTCGTCGGCGAGAGTCGACGGAGCCAGGAGCATCAACAGCACTGTCAGTATGGCAAGCCCAGATATTCCCTGACGACACATAGTCCGCGTCAGCATGGCCGACCAGCCAAAGAAGTTTCCACGATGCATGAGAATTGCGCGCATGATAGCACAGGGTTCTCAGATGTTTTCCCACAACGGGAAAGAGTACTGTTTGGCATGGGTACCCCCCTCCCCCTTTTGCGCGCAAAATCCAGAAAACAAGGACTTTAATTTTCGACCCTACGCTAGATCTTTGAGTTTGCAGGAGTTATACGCAAAATCTAGAGATCATGGGAGTTACGGCCGCGAGGCCACCTCTTTGCGTCCCGTTTTGGGACATAATTGCTGATTCGGAAGCCGGCCGGCAGGTCGTGAAATGTCAGATTGTCAAAGATCGTAGATTATCTTTACGATAATACAATAGCATCAACATTATCCCACGTTGAGAACGGCGTCAAGGCAGAAGATCGAGCGTACGGAATCAGTTTGAAGGATGTGGTCCGACGGCCAGAACGCCATTCAAGAGGTGCTGAGTTATATTTGGTACCAAAACTGAGCGATATGGAGGAATCAGTGAGAACAATGATTCTGGTTTGGTTTTTGGCACTCGGTTCGCTTTACGGGCAGCAAGCCGCGGTGCCCGAGATGCGCTGCCACGCGGTTGCTGACTTTCTGCAACTTCCGCCGAATACTTATTTCGGCGAGGTTCCTGGAGTCGCGGTCAATTCCAAGGGACACATTTTCGTTTTTTCGCGTGGAAATTCCACTGGCCCAGCCTATGGAGCGAGCGCAGCGCAACTTTTTGAGTTTGATGCCGATGGCAAGTTCGTGCACGAGATCGGCCACAATTTGTATGCGTGGTCGTTTGCACACACGGTGAAGATCGATCCACAAGACAACATCTGGGTGACGGACAAAGGCTCGGATATGGTAATCAAGTTCACCCCGGAAGGGCGCGTCGCCATGGTGTTTGGGCGCAAGCAGGAAGCTTCCGACGACGGCACCGGTCCACTGAAAAAGCCAAACCCGCCGCTGGCTGCGGAGGATGGGATGTTTCGCCAAGTGACTGATGTCGCGTGGGACAAGGCGGGCAACACCTACATTAGCGATGGCTACATCAACTCGCGCATCGGCAAGGTCGACAAGGATGGTAACTGGCTCAAGTCGTGGGGCGAACCCGGCACCGGACCTGGGCAGTTCGACACTCCGCACAGCCTTGCCATTGATGCTGCCGGAAGTGTGTACGTGGCGGACCGTGGTAACCGGAGAATCCAGGTGTTCGACGGTGAAGGAAAGTTTTTGCGCCAGATGACAATCGATGTGCCGGTTGATCCGGATGCGCGCCCGGCGATTGGGAATAAGCGCCTTCAGACGACTGGGTCGAGAGCGCCGGGGGCGCCTTGGGCAATCTGTATCACGCCTCCTCCGAATCAAGTGCTGTTCAGTTCTGACGGCTTTCCCGGGCGGATCTATAAGCTGTCGCTCGATGGAAAAGTCCTGGGCGTATTCGGGAAGTCGGGAAAGCAACCGGGGCAGTTCGGATGGATTCACGAGATCGCTTGTCCATCTGAACATGAGCTTTACGTGGCTGAAATTTTAAATTGGCGGGTACAGAAATTAATTCTCGAACCGGGTCCGTGAGTAGGGAGGAGTTGCAAACGCGAGTACGCTCGCAGGCCTACGGTAAACACCGTATGCGTGCGTCGGCGACAGCTGAGAAAAATTGTCACGGCTGATGACAACTCTTTACAAAATTGGTCGCAGGAATTGTGTCGACGATCCTTCCTAAGTTGTACGATGAAACTCAATTCACAATGAAGGAGAAAACGATGCCTATGCAACCTCAAGAGCAAGCGACCCTCAACGTAAAACTGGTTCACTTCACCAAGCAGAATTCACCTGATGAGCCGGTGCAGGTTGCCTTCGCCGTTACCGATGATCAAGGGAAAGAAGAGATCATCACCGGCGAGGTGCCGTACAGCTATGACCTGTTCCATCTGTTTCAAGAGCAGGGCTGGCTGAACATCCGCCGTGGCGTTGCCTCGATCCGAGAGACTCGGTCCCAACGTCGCGCGATGTCGGCTTAATCTTCCATACTGATTTCAACACGCTGGAACCCCAAGCGGTAAGGGGTTCCAGCTTTTCCATTGAGGGTTTTTCGGCAATCCGTTTTGGCCAATCCAGAGATCGGAGGTGCGAGATGATGCGTGATCTTCAGCTTAATCGAGGAGATGTTTGCGGCGATCCGACCGGTTTGCGAGTGCGGGTAGAAGACGTTGATGATTACGATTACGTTCACTTCTCGGTGATTGAAATTAGCGAGGATGGTGGGGGTGAAACGGGATCGGGAGAGATGTCGCATGTGGCCTTCGCGCATCGATTCACAAAGCTGGGGAGTGCGCTGACGAATCGGCCGGCAGCTTAGTCACGACGCTGCGCTAGGCTCTCGGCAAGGTCTCCAATGACCGGCAGCTTGGAGGTCGTGCCTTGCAAGGCCTTCACGACGAGCACCAGCCAGAGGAGCACCCAGCCCAGCGAGGCCACGGCTAATGCTAGCCATGCCAGCAAAAACCCAATCGCGGGAATGAGGGCGAGCACGGAATAGAGTATTCGCATTGCGACTGCGACCACGATTGTGGCTGCTGTAAAGAAAATGGATTGGAACGAGTGAAATCTCACGAAGCGGTTGCGCTTCAGAGGCTCGATGAGCACGAAGACAACGGCGGGAATGAATGTCACGTAGGCCAGAGCGGCGAAGAGATTGTCTTTGGGCTGCTGGACGGGGATGCTGTCGTCGGGTGCGGCAGCGGGAATGCGTACTGCAGGCGGGCTCGCCGCGGGCCGGGTCGCGGCAGGTTTAATCGCTTCCTGGCCGGGAACCCACATTCTGCGGCCGCACCCGGGACAGAAAGCGGCGTTGTCGGGCATCTCGGCGTGGCATTGCGGACATGAGATGGGCATGATTTTCTCAGGCCAGGCGGCGTGAAGAGTTCTTTTTGCGGCAATCCTCGCAGACTCCGTAAATCTGAAAGGTGTGGCGAGTGGTGGCGTAGCGGTATCGTTTTCCGATTTCCTGCTCCAGTCCGTCCACCTCGGGAGAGAAAAATTCGACCGAGCTGCCGCATGCGGTGCAGACCATGTGATGGTGGCTCCGGCGGTTGTATTGGTGCTCATAGCGAGCGATGCCATCATGAAAAGCGACTTCGCTGGCCAGTCCACATTCGGCGAACAGTTTCAGGGTGCGATAGACGGTGGTGAAACCGATGCGGGCGTCTTTCTTTTGAACCAGCCGATGTAATTCGTTGATGGAGAGGTGCTCGCGTGTTTCAAGGAAAGTTCGCAGAATGGTGTCGCGCTGCGCCGTATGCTTCAGGCCGACGCGCTTGAGATGCTGATGCAGAATCTGCTGAGCTTCCCGCACCATCTCAGGCGAGATGCTGGGCTGATCGTCAATGCGTTTTTGCAGCATAGAGCTTCGGCAATATTGGCAGCCTTCTGAATGATACTGGCCTTTGGGAAACGCGCCAACTCCGGGAAGATCAAGTCAGGGTAAGAATTGAAATATTTGACGGGGCTCACGCAACGCTCGAATCCCTATCGACTCGTTGCAGGTTTGAGGTTAACGACTTGGGTCGCATGGTCCGGAATACTCACGTATTCCGCCTTGTCCTGATTGCGATCGGCAAAGTCGAGAGCGAAATATTGGTGATCCTCGCTGCGGGGGACGGCGAACACCTTGGGTGCTCCGTTGCGAATGATGCGTGGCCGGCAGCGTGACATGCATTCAGTTTGTTTTCCTGAGCGGCGAAGCCCTAAAATCGAGTGTCCTCTATGGCAACCATTAGTACTCCGGTTTATCCTCGTCCGCGTCTGCGGATCTTGCGCATTGTCGGTTTCGTCCTCAGCTTTATGTTGCTGGTTGTGCTCGGTATCTGCGCCTGGTTCTATTCGATGGCACGATCCGCGTTGCCGCAGTTGGATGGCAAGGTCCGCGTGGCTGGACTTTCGGCGCCGGTAACTGTGATTCGCGATGCTCACGGAGCGCCCGCCATCGAGGCCGCCAACTTCGATGATCTTTTTTTCGCGCAGGGTTACGTAACCGCGCAAGACCGATTGTTCCAGATGGATGGAATGCGCAGGTTCGCAGGAGGTGAACTGGCAGAAATCCTGGGTAGCGATTTCGTGAAGCACGATCGTCAACAGAGAATCCTGGGGCTGAGGGCGATGGCGAAAAAGATGGCGGAGAGCACACCGCCGGAAACTCGATCTCATTTCGAGGCTTATGCCCGGGGCGTGAATGCGTATATAGGGACGCATCGCGATCGATTGCCGTTGGAGTTTCGCATTCTGCGGTATTCTCCGAAGCCATGGACGCCTGAGGACTCGATGGTGATCGGGATGCAGATGGTGGAGGATCTGAGCACGAGCCCGCGGCACGCGCTGATACGCGAAAAAATTCTGGCCAAACTGGGGCCTGAGTTGACGGCGGATTTGTATGTGAATTCATCCTGGCACGACCGGCCGCCGACGGTGGAGCGGCCTGGTTTGGATCAGGAGATCAAAGATAAAGATCAGAATGACGATGAGGACGAAGACGATGATTCAGGCACGGACAGCTCGGTCACGAGTTTGACGACGCGACCGGATATTCCGCCGCTGCGGCCAGAGATGTTTTTCGACGAGCATCCTATCGTGCTTGGGTCGAATAATTGGGTGGTCTCTGGAGCGCATACGGTTTCGGGCAAGCCGTTGCTGTCGAATGATATGCACCTCGGCCATCAAATGCCAAACCTCTGGTATGAAGCTCACCTTCGTTATGGTGCTGGCAACTTCGATGTGGCAGGGGTCACGTTGCCGGGATATCCCTATGTGATCGTTGGGCACAACCAGCGCATCGCGTGGGGATTCACGAATCTCGGTCCGACGATCGAGGACGTCTACGTTGAGACCTTCAACTCGGACGGGCTATATCTCACGCCGGATGGGTGGAAACAACCTGAGCATCGTCGCGAAGTAATTCGCGTGAAAGAGAAGCCGGACGCAATACTGGACGTGGTGGTGACCCGTCACGGACCGATCGTTACGGAGCTGCAGCCGGGTAAGACGCGCAAACTAGCGCTGCGTTGGACTTTGTATGATGGCACACGCAGTCCTTTCTTCGCGGTTGATTCAGCACAAAAATGGGAAGATTTCAGGCAGGCGTTTTCTGAACTGGATGCGCCGGGCCAAAACGTCGTGTACGCCGACGTGGATGGCAACATCGGCTATCAGGCGACCGGAAAGATTCCGATTCGAGCCGCAGGAGATGGCAGCTTGCCGGAGAACGGGAGCGACAACGCCCACGAATGGACGGGCTATGTTCCGTTTGAGAAGCTGCCCAACGTATACAATCCGCCGTCGGGCATTATTGCCACCGCGAATAGCCGAATTACGCCGGACGGGTACAAATATTCGCTGAGCACGGAATGGGAAGCTCCGTGGCGGACGGCTCGCATCTACCGCGTGCTCGAGTCGGGGAAAAAGTTTTCGGCAGCGGACATGCTCGCACTTGAAACCGATATCTATTCCGACATGGATCGCTTTTTCGGCGAGCGGTTTGTATACGCGCTGGACCATGCCAAGAATCCTTCGGCTCGAGCGAAGGCCGCGGCAGAGATTCTGCGGCAGTGGGACGGAAGGATGATCGCAAGCTCAGCTGCGCCCACGATCGCAGTTGAGGCGCGCGGGGAGTTGGTGCGCTTGCTGCTCGAACCGAAGTTGGGCGGCGCTCCAAAGGATCCTGAACAAATCGAAACGACTCTCAATTGGAAAAGCTATCAATGGATGATGGGCACGGTCTGGTTGGAGAACGTGGTCGAGCATCAATTACAGCGCTGGCTGCCGGAGACCTATTCGAGCTATGACGACCTTCTGACAGCTGCGGTCGAGGCTGCGGTTGATTCAAACCCGGCGCACGGATCGAATGCTCCGCAGGATCTGAATTCCTGGAAGTGGGGAGCTTTTCATCCGGTCAAGATTCAGCATCCCATTTACGGCAAGATTCCTCTCTTGCGGCGCTGGACCGGGCCGGGATTGCAGCCGCAGTCGGGGAGCGAGTTCACGGTGAAAGCAGTATCGCTCGACCATGGTCCGTCGGAGCGGATGACGGTGGATCTCGGCAATCTTGATCAATCGACTTTGAACCTGGTGACGGGCGAGGCAGGAAATCTGTTCAGCCCGTACTTTCTGGATCAGTGGAAGGCCTGGTACGAGGGCTTCACTTTCCCATGGTCGTTTTCAAGACCGGCGGTGGAAAAGGCACGTGCGCATGAGGTCGTGCTGGAGCCGTGACGGAATCGGACCGCCGCTGCGGTAAAGCGGTTCTCGTGAATTTGCGGAGCATGCCCTCAGTGGCTGAAGCCGGAATTCTTTGCAGCTCCAGCGGCACGGCTGAAGAGGTTGCGGAAAAATGCCATTTACTGCTGCAACATCGAGCTTCAGCGGCTAAAGCCGGCACATTTTTCATCGAGTTATGGTATGCCTGAAGGCATACCCTGATACGAATCCAGAGTTTTTCCGCAGGCTCTGAAGCCGTGCCCTTCCCGTTCTTGGCTTCGCTGTACAGCAAGTCGAGGGCTGTTATCGTTCAATTGACTAGCTTGACATCGTAGAGCTGACCAACGATATCCACCTGGCCATCATTGTTTTGAGTGTCGCCAGGAGTTACCTGCAGCTGGTTGGTGACGGTGTCGTAGATTTGAAGGGCGCCATTCTGGATCACGTAAACGATATTGCGGCCGGTGATTTGCTGAAGCCCAGTTACGTCGCCGTTGTTTGGCGGGATCAGAACGCCACCATTGCTGGTATTTAAGACCGACAAACAGCCGCGCACCTCGCCACCGGAGATGTTGATATTGGTGCAGCTGTGCGAGCCGATGTAGAGCTGACCGTTCTGGCTTATTTGCATGCGATCGTGATACCCATTCGCGATAACGGCTGAACCGGTGACGGTCATCGAAGCAGTATCGATGACACTCAGTCTGCCGCAGGTGGTGGCCGACGTTGGGCTCCCCGCGCAGGTGTTACTTCCGGGCGGAGTTCCCGCCACATAAAGCATAGAGTTGTTAACCAGACCATAGGTCGCGGCGCTGACCGGCGTCGTGCTTGAGGCCGAAGACGCGCCCACGTTGAGGACGCTGACCGATGCCGCCTTCCCGCCGCATTGCGCCCCACAATTCATCACGAAAGCGCTGGAGTTACTGGTGAAAATACCCCATACCGGACGGTCGAAGCCGGTGATGTAGCTCCGTGGATCTGTGTTGGTGCCGATCAACACTGTCGTGATCACGGTCACGATGTCGGAGTTGTCGCTAAACACCAGGAGATGATTGCCATCCGGGCTGCAAATAACGAAGCGCGCACCCGGAATTGGAATCGATGCGGTGGTGGACCCATTCTGCAAGTTCAAGACCTGCACGGCACCTGGGTTTTGTCCAAATACCGGGGCAGTGGGTACGGCAACATAGGCGGCGGTGGCGAATGGACTGACCGCGATGCTCTCGGTAAGGCCAGGCAGAGTAATGGGAGGCACCGGACTGGTGCTTCCGGCGACGGTTGCGACCGTTTCTTTGGCGTTGTCGACGACGGTCACCGTATTGCCGATCTGGCTGTAAACCAGGGTGGATTGCAGGCCGGGAGCAAGCGCCATCAGGCCGGGCTGAGTGCTACTACCGACCAAGGAAACGACGGAAAGCGAAAGGATGTCTTCGTTAATGGCGGCGTTCACGATGTTCAGTACCGGCGCATTCGGCCCGGTGGTGCCTGTGGTGGTAGGGTAAAGCGCATTCGAAATGAAAACGCGGAACTTGAGACCGCTCGGCTTGGTCGAAATCGTGCTGGCGGTGGAAGTGGAAGGGTTGCTGTTTCCGCAAGCAATAATGGTCAGACTGGCTGCTACGAGCGCAAAAATGCCGATTAAGATTCTCTTCAAACCTGGGACTCCGAAGAGCATGAAGGATAGAGATTTAGATGCAAGAAATCGGATTATAACAGAGCGACTTCGGAGAATTTAGGGCGCATCTGCGCATACGGGCCGCCAAGATGCAAAAGCGGCCTCCCTCTTGTATCCTGAAAACAATGTCTACTGACTTGCTGACACGGATAAAACAGTCAGCCGTTCTCTGTGACGGCGCGATGGGAACCCTGCTGTATGCCAAGGGGATCTTCATCAATCGCAGCTACGATGAATTGAACGTCTCGCAGCCTGACCTGATTCGTGGCATCCACCACGAGTATCTGCAATCGGGTGCAGAGATTATTGAAACCAATACTTTCGGTGGGAATTCATTCCGGCTGGCGCGACACAGCATGGCGAGCCAAGTAAGCGAAATCAACTTTGCCGGAGCGCGGCTGGCCCGTGAAGCCGCCAAGAGCTTTGATGTATGGGTCGCCGGGTCGGTCGGACCACTTGGAGTACGCATTGAGCCGCTGGGTAAAACCTCGTTTGAGGAGGCTCGGACTGCGTTCCGAGAGCAGATTGCGGCTCTGATCGAAGGCGGCGTCGACCTGTTGATGATGGAGACTTTTGGTTATCTGGAAGAACTGCATCAAGCCATACTGGCTGCTCGTGACGTGAATCCGAAGATCCCGGTGGTTGCTCACGTCACCATCGACGAAGATGGAAATTGTCTCGACGGTTCGACCCCGGAAACCTTCACTCCGAGGCTGGAAGAATGGGGCGTGGACGTCATCGGATGCAATTGCAGCGTGGGCCCGGTCGCAATGCTCGATGCGGTAGAGCGTATGCGAACGGCAACGTCCCTGCCGTTGTCAGCGCAACCCAACGCCGGTATGCCACGCTCGGTCGAGGGCCGGAACATCTATCTTTGCTCGCCGGAATATATGGCTAGCTATGCGCGCAAGTTTGTAGCTGCGGGTGTACGCATCGTGGGTGGATGCTGCGGTACCACTCCAGACCACATTCGGGTGATGAAGTCCGCGCTGCGAATCGGAGATGCGCGTGCGAAGGTTACAGCGGCGCCGACGGCGACCCAAGCCAGGCCTGCCGCAACTTCTACTGTAGCTCTCGAGAATCGCTCCCGGTTGGGCGCCAAACTTGCCTCAGGCGAATTCCTGACCATGGTCGAGATTGTTCCGCCTAAGGGCACGGACATTCGCAAGGAAATCGAGGGCGCACGGTTCGTCAAGTCGGTAGGTGTGGACGGAATCAATGTTCCGGATAGTCCGCGGGCTTCTGCTCGCATGAGCAATCAGGCGTTGTCGCTGCTAATCCAGCAGGAAGTGGGCATCGAAGCCATCCTGCACTACACCTGTCGAGACCGCAACGTGCTGGGCATTCAATCGGACTTGTTGGGCGCAGCGGCTACGGGCATTCGCAACCTGATCTGCATCACGGGCGATCCCCCGAAAATGGGCAGCTATCCCGACGCGACCGCGGTATTCGACGTGGATGCCATTGGACTGGTGAATATTGTTCACAATCTGAATCGCGGCCTCGATATTGGTGGCAACCCGATCGGGACGGGGACAACATTTGTGATCGGCGTAGGCGCGAACCCCGGACTGAGCGACATGGATGAAGAAATCCGGCGCTTTGAATACAAAGTGCAGGCAGGCGCCGAGTATGCGGTGACCCAGCCCGTCTTCGATCTTAGCCTGCTGGAAAGTTTCCTGCGCCGGATCGAGCACTGCCGGATTCCGGTGGTGGCTGGCATCTGGCCGTTGGTGAGCGTGCGCAACGCGGAATTCATGAAGAACGAATTGCGGGTCTCGGTTCCGGATTCCATTCTGGAGCGCATGGCCGCAGCCAAGACTCCGGAAGGGGCACGCGAGGAAGGGGTGGCGATCGCGCGCGAGATGTTGGTTGCGGTGCGAGAAATGGCGCAGGGGGCCCAGATCAGCGCGCCTATGGGCCGATACAGCCTGGCGGTAGACGTTTTGGAAGCGTTAGGAACGTCCCGTCCCACTTCGGTTTGATCTTTGTTAAAACTTGTTTAAAGTGTGTTCTTCGCTGGACACATTTACCCCTCGTGTGGATTAGAATAGCTGTAGGAGCTGAAGCCCGTTGGCAAAATTTGAAGATTGCCTCCAGCGTCTGGAGAAGATCGTTCAGGAGCTTGAAAAAGGCGAGGTGCCTTTAGAGAAATCTCTGACGCTTTTTGAGGAAGGCATGCAACTCTCAGCCACTTGCCGGAAAGAATTGGAACAGGCCGAGGGCAAAGTGGAAATCCTGCTGAAACAGAACGGGAAGCTCCAGGCTGAGTCGTTTGAGCCCTTAACCGAAAGTGCGGCGGGGAAAAGATAAAAAGCCGCATCGGTTGCTGCGCCGCTCAACAGTTTTAACGCCTGTGACCGCGTTCACTCCCGTGCAACGCCGACACAGCCAGGTTGCCGTGCCTAGCGGTAGAAGCCGAGGAAGTAAGAATGCAGCCTCTCAATGTGGTACTCCTCCAGAGCGATTCCAGGGTAGCGGAATCTCTTGTTTCCGCCCTGGCCAGTTCTTCCACATCGGTTCGCCAGGTTAAGTCATTGGGCGAATTGCGAAATAGCATCGAAAAGCACGTTGCGGGTATTGCCATTTTGGATATGGAGGCCGCCTCCATTTCCGATGTCGAACATCTGTCGCGTGAGTTTCCCAAAGCGCGAATCGTTTGCACCCACCGTTTGGCGGACGAAGACATGTGGGCAGCCGCACTGAACGCGGGCGCCGCCGATGTTTGTCCTCCATCCGACACGCGGGGCATTCTGCGGGCTGCACTGGGAAATCACGTCATGAACCACTCCGCAGCTGCATAGAAAGTAAGTACAAATAAAAAGGGACGCCTTGCGGGCGTCCTTTTATTTTGGAACGACGACCCTGTCCGGCAAACGCGAATGCGCGCTTGCTATACTCACCGTCATGCTCAAAGACACTCTGGAGGCAGGCCGAGAGCTGACTGACGCGGCGCTTGAGCGCCTGCTGCCTCCGGCCACGCAATGTCCGGTTTCGATTCATCGCGCCATGCGTCACAGCGTGTTCGCCGGTGGCAAGCGCTTGCGGCCGATTCTGTGCGTAGAAGCTGGACGCATGGTGGACGGTTCCCTTCCCCTTGGAATCGAGGAATTGGGCGCCGCTTTGGAAATGCTGCATACTTATTCCTTAATCCACGACGACCTTCCAGCGCTGGATAACGATGACTTGCGTCGCGGCCGGCCGACCTGTCACAAAGTTTTTGGCGAGGCCATTGCCATATTGGCAGGCGACGCGCTGCAGACGCACGCCTATCAAACACTGGCTGGTCTGCGTTGCCCGGCGGATGCCCGGGTGCGAATCATCGAAGAGATCGCTCATGGCACGGGCACTGTGGACGGCATGATTGGCGGTCAGGTGGTCGATCTCGAAGCTGAGCACACCAAACCGGACGTGCAAATGTTGGAATACATTCATCGCTCGAAAACTGCGGCTCTGATCACTTCCAGCGTGGTTAGCGGCGGTCTTTATGGCGGCGGGGACGGAGATACGGTTGAGAAACTGAGGTCGTTCGGAAGATCGATCGGGTTAGCCTTTCAGATCGTCGATGACGTGCTCGATGTGACGCAGACTTCTGAGCAGCTGGGAAAAACTGCGGGCAAGGATATGGCGGCGGAAAAGGCGACGTATCCAGCTTTGTTTGGGATTGATGAATCGCTGAAGAAAGCGGATACGTTGGTGGATAGAGCCTTGAATTCGCTAGACGCTTTTGGCTCGCGCGCGGATACTTTGAAGGCGCTGGCGCGATTCCTGGTAGAAAGGAAAAAGTAGCCCGACTCCCTACTGTATGCAAACGACACCTCTCGACATCCTTGCGATTGCTGCCCACCGCGATGACGTGGAACAAACTTGCGGGGGCACGTTGTTGAAGATGGCGCAGCACGGACGGCGCACTGGCATTCTCGATCTCACCCGAGGCGAGATGGGAACGCGGGGCAATGCGGAAAGCCGTGCGCAGGAGGCGGCAGAGGCCGCAAAGATACTGCGCGTCTCGTGGAGAGAAGCTCTCGACATTCCGGATGGGCGGGTCGAGAACACTTGGGAGAACCGGCTGAAAGTTGCGCGCGTGATCAGGGAGCAGCGGCCTCAAGTCGTGATTCTTCCCTACTGGAAGGGACGCCATCCGGATCACTACACGGCCTCGACGCTGGGATATGAAGCCTGCTTTCTGGCTGGATTGGCCAAGCTGGATGTAGCACGGGCGCCCTTGCCCGCGAAGCAAGATGATGCCGACAAGAGTCTTCCACCCCATCGGCCCTTCAAGATTATCTACGCAACCCTTTACTACGATGTTCGGCCGACATTCGTAGTGGACATCACGGAACTATTTGAGGCACGTTTCCAGGCGCTGATGGCCTACAAGTCGCAGTTCAGCGATCAGGAAGCGGGCAAAGACCTGTTCCCTGCTCAAGGCGAAATTCGCGCCCGCATTGAAGCCATGGCACGATTTTACGGCCTGCTGGGAGGCGTGACTTACGCCGAGCCGTTTCTGCAGAAGGAAGTGGGCTTGGTGGACGATCTGACGCTGATTCCAGTCAAATCAATCTGAACGCCCCTCAAGCGTCAAGTTCCTACTCTGCCTTTGCATTCAGCCCGCAGGCTGTCGAAGCGCTTGGCGTCGCCTTCCTCTTTTGCCTGTCCAACTTTCCAGCACTTCAAGAATGTGTCGGCAAGTAGCGGATTACTTCGCACTGCTTCCTCAACCCGCGGAAAGAAGCGGCTAAAGTGGTGCTGCAGCAAATGCTCAAGCAGGCACGTTGCTACCGCGGTGCGGAGGTCTTCATCGGCGTTGCTGCCCCACCGAAGGATGAATGCCCAGATGGCATCGGGTTCCTCTTGGATAAAATCTTCGATCGCTACGATCGCCTGCCACCTGGGATCACACTCTCCTTCAGCGGCAGCCTGCCCCGGCAAGATGCGCTCGGCACGTTCAATCGCATTCCAAACATCGCTCTTCATGGTTCGCGGCCCATAGCGCCCTCGGCGCCCCGGCGTCTACGTCTTCACTGCTACCGCAACTCCGTCGCGAATTGGCAAGATCGTCGCGAACAAATCCGGAGAGCTGTAGAGCAGGCGGTTGAATTCAAGAATGGCTTTCGTCGTCTTGTCAGGATTCTTCTCGGCGACTCGCCCGCTCCACAGAACGTTGTCCGTAACGAACAACCCGCCCTTGCGCAGACGCGGTAGGGCGAGTCGGAGCACGCGCGGATAGTCTTCCTTGTCAACGTCGTTGAAAATGATGTCGAACTCTTGCTTGTGTTCGGAAAGAAGCTCCAGAGCGTCGCCGGTCGACACGTTGATGCGCGATACGACTCCCGCCTTCTCGAAATATCCGCGGGCTTCTTCGGCATTCTTTCGATCGCCGTCGGTGTAGAACACCAGCCCGCCAGTGCCCACAGCTCGTGCCCACCAGATGGTTGAGTATCCGATGGCAGAGCCCATCTCGAAAACTGTTTTCGCACCAATCATTAGCGCGAGTTGATGCAGAATGCGGCCGACGGCTGGACCAACAATTGGAATCTTTCGCCGGGCGGCTTCCTCTTCCATCTTCGTGAGCACTTCGTCACGCGGTGGAAGCATGGAGTAGAGATAGTCTTCGACCGGCTCGGCGGTGATGCCAGACATCTGCCAATGTGGCTTTATTGCTTTTGACTTGGGCAATTCTTTCTCCTTGCAGAACAGCCGAGCTTCGCTCGGCTTGACGGGGGGACGCCCACCATCAACGCTAAGAAATTGTTTCGCCGGGCTCCATCTCCAGAACTTCCAAATCGGGCACCAGTTTCTGCAGTTGACTCGGCCTGCCCGTCAGCACCGGGAAGGTTCCGAAGTGCATGGGAATGACGGTTTTCGCCTTCAGGAGCTTGCACGCATAGGCAGCTTCGCGTGGCCCCATTGTGTAGTGATCGCCAATCGGAATCATGGCAATATCTGGCGCATAAAGCTCGTGGATGATCCGCATGTCGCCGAAGACGTTGGTGTCGCCAGCATGATAAATCCTCACTCCACTAGCGAATTCAACGACGTATCCGCAGGCTTCACCGCCGTAAACAATCTGATCGCCGTCCTGAATGCCACAGGAGTGATCGGCGTGCACCATGGTTACTTTGATGTCGCCGACGGTTTGCGTTCCGCCCTTGTTCATGGCCGAGGTCTGCTTCACGCCTTTTTTCTCCAGCCATCCGCATAACTCGGGGATGCCGACTACCTGGGGATTGTGCTTCTTGCCGATTTCGACCGCGTCACCGATATGATCGAAATGGCCGTGCGTGCACAGCATAACGCCGACTTTCTTGACGCTCTTTTCCTTCTCTGGACACATGGGGTTTCCCATAACCCAGGGATCGATCAGAATTGTCTTGCCACCGGGTGTTTCAACCCGAAACGTTGCATGGCCCAGCCAGGTTAGTTTGATGCCGTTGAGGTTCATAATATTGGGATCGCAGTTGGCACTTAGCAATTGGCATTTGGTCCTTCAAGAATACTGCCGAATCCCGCGAACGTCCGCTGGCTAAATGCTAAGTGCTAAATGCCAACCGCTAGTTTAATATAGTTCGCCGTGAGTGAACTCAAGGTTCTAATCTCGCGCGAGCAGATTGCGCATCGTGTGGGTGCGATGGGCGCGGAAATCACCCGCGACTTTTCCGGACAAGCGGTCATTCTGGTGGGCGTGCTCAAGGGCGCGACGATTTTCCTCAGTGACCTGGCACGCCAAATCCAACTCGATGCCACCTTCGATTTTATCGGAGTTTCAAGTTATGGCAACCGGCCCAGCCCGGCCCATGAGCTGCAGTTCGGATGGGATTCGACTGGGGAAGTGCAGCTGACCAAAGATGTCGACCAGTCGATGAAGGATCGAAATGTGATCCTGGTGGAAGACATCCTGGACACGGGTCTCACGCTCAACTATCTGCAAAGAATCATGCAGGGCCATCAACCTAAAAGCTTGCGCATTGCTACGTTGCTTGACAAACCATCGCGGCGAAAACAGCCGATTAAGGCTGATTACGTGGGCTTCAGCATACCCGACGAATTCGTAGTCGGCTATGGGCTGGACTATGCCGAAAAGTACCGCAACCTCCCGGACATTTGCGTGGTGCCGAGAGAAAGCTGATCGCGACCATTTGCGCGCAACGCCGTTACAGACGAGGCGGTCGTGAGGGCACGAAAACCCCGGCTGTTATCATAGGAAAGTGGAAATGGTAGCAAGCCCGACTGACTTTCAAACCAAGGTCGATCCGCTGCTGTTGGAAGTTGCAGACGTGGTCAACACGACCTTGGACCTGGACACTACGCTCCGCCGCGTGGCCGAACTGGTACGCAAAGTCATCGATTACGAAATCTTCGGCATCCTGCTGTTGAACGAAAAGACCCAGGAACTATATTTCCGGTTTCAGGTGGGATACGCTCCGGAAGTTGCCGAGCGCATGCGGATCAAGGTAGGCGAAGGGGTAACGGGGATCGCCGCCCAGCGCCGGGAAGCGATTCTGGTTGACGATGTCGCAAAAGATCCACGCTACATTTCCGCGGTTCCGAATGTACGTTCTGAGCTGGCGGTTCCGCTCATCATCAAGAACCGGCTCATCGGCGTTATTGATATCGAATCGCCACAGCCCAACCATTTCACCGAAGAGCATAAGCGGCTGCTCACCCTCATTGCTTCGCGGATGGCAGTTGGAATCGAGAATGCGCGATTGTATACGCGTACTACGCGACAGGCGCGCACTCTGGTGTTGTTGAATGAGATTGCGCGCGAGTTGACCTCCATTCTCAATGTCGACGAGTTGCTGAAGCGTATTGCGGAACTGCTCAGCCGGCTGATTGATTATCAGATGTTCAGCATTCTGCTGCTCGATGAAGCCGGCGAAAAGCTGCAGCACCGTTTCTCGCAGCGCTTCCAGGAGAATATTCAGCTTAAACACGAAATACCGCTGGGCAGAGGCGTCGTCGGCTATGCGGCGCAACACAAGCAGGCAGTGTTGGTGCCCGACGTGAAGAAGGACTCCCGGTATATTCAAGGAAATCCTGAGACGCGCTCGGAGCTGGCTGTGCCGCTGGTCTACAAGGATAAGGTGATCGGAGTGCTTGACCTTGAGCACACGCGACGCGGCTTTTTCACCGACGATCACAAACGAACCGTGACGACGCTAGCGGCACAAGTGGCGATCGCAATCGAAAATGCGCAGCTGTACGAGCAGATTGCCCGGCAGGAAAAGCGCCTGGAACGCGACCTGGCGATGGCGCGCCAGTTGCAATTCCGGCTGCTGCCGCCTACGCTTCCCAAGCTTGCGCATCTCGACATAGCAGCGAAATTTGTCCCGGCAAGAGCCATCGGCGGCGATCTCTACGATTTCGTCGGTTATTCTATGTCGCGCACGGCCATCGTGATTGGAGATGTCAGCGGCAAAGGTGCACCAGCGGCGATTTACGCGGCGTTGGTCAGCGGGATATTGCGATCTCATGCGCCGATCGAGCCCGGGCCTGCGGAAATGCTGTCTGCTGTGAACTTCTCGCTGGGGGAACGGCGGATCGATGGCCAATTCGTTTCTCTAATCTACGCGGTCTGGGATGATCGGAATCGAACCTTGCAGGTGGCCAACTCTGGGCTCCCGCGCCCAATTTATTGCCACGACGGCAAAATTGAGATCATCGAAGCCACAGGCCTGCCTCTGGGATTGTTTGATGATGCGGACTACGATGAGTTCAGTTTCCGCGCCAAGCCCGGAGACATGTTTGTATTCTTCAGCGATGGCATTCTGGATGCGACCAACAAAGCGGAAGAACTCTTCGGGCGTGAGCGCGTGGGAGAAATCGTCGCCGCAAATTCTAACGCTTCAGCCGACGAGATGGTCGAGTTGATCTTTCAGGCAGTCGCTGAGCATGCATCCGGAGTGGAAGCTTTCGACGATCAGACCGTGGTTGCGATTCGGGTCAAGGGCTCTGCCGGGAAGCGCAAGTGACGCCCACGAAACACCGGCTGCAAGGCCGGCCTCCGGCTTTTTCCTACGGAAATGTGAAGCACAAGGATCGTGCCGGGCCGTCGTCAGGCTCAGAGCTTCATTGTGACCAGATGCCTCTCACGAGTTTGGCAGAGCGCTTCGGCACGCCGCTGTACGTCTATTCTGCGTCGACGATTCGCCAACGCATGCGCGCCTTCGAACACGCCTTTCGCAAGGTCCCCCACACGGTCTGTTATTCGGTGAAGGCGAATTCAAACCTCGGCATTCTACGGCTGCTGGCCAGAATGGGTTGCGGCTTTGATGTCGTCTCCGGGGGAGAGTTGGAGCGAGTGCTGCGCGTCAGCCGAAGCGCTGCGAAAAGAGTTGTCTTCTCGGGTGTGGGTAAAACGCGGGATGAAATGCGTGCGGCGCTGAAAGCCGGTGTCCTACTTTTCAATGTAGAGAGTGAGTCGGAATTGTGGGCACTCGCAGAATCTGCTGCCCGAGTAAAGAAGAAGGCCAGGATTGCTTTCCGTGTGAATCCGGACGTTGCGGCCGAGACGCATCCGTATATCTCCACCGGCCTGCATCAACACAAATTCGGCATACCCATTGACGACGCTCGCCGACTTTACACTGAGGCGTCTGAAACGCAGTCTTTGGACATTGCCGGCGTCAGCGTACACATTGGCTCCCAGATCACCGACGTAAAGCCGTTCGCTGCAACGATGGAGCGAGTAGCTGAGCTGACCCGGGCTCTGCGGGCAGACGGTCACTCGATTAAATATATTGACGCGGGCGGGGGACTTGGTATCACGTACGAGAATGACAGCCTGCCCGGATTTGCTGAACAGGTTGCTTCCTACGCGGACGCGTTGCTGGCCCCGCTTAAGGGTCTGAAAATACATCTTCTTCTGGAACCTGGCCGCGCTATTGTTGGGCCGGCCGGGGCACTGATCACACGGTTACTCTACAAGAAGATTAATGGCAACAAGAAGTTTCTCGTAGTCGATGCGGCGATGAACGACCTGTTGCGGCCTTCGCTGTATCGCGCCCATCACGAGATCGTTCCTGTTCGATCATCGAACGCGTCATCAGAAGACGAACCGCACGAGACAGTTGATGTCGTAGGACCAATCTGCGAGACCGGAGACTTCTTTGCCCGTGACCGCGACCTGCCCATCGCGCAGGAAGGAGATTTGCTGGCACTGCTCGACACCGGCGCTTACGGAATGGTGCTGGCCTCCAACTACAATACTCGGGCCCGACCGGCGGAGGTGTTGGTGGATGGAAAATCGGTAAAACTAATTCGCCGTCGTGAGACTGTCGCCGATCTGGTTCGAGGCGAACGCTAATTCTGTTTCTCATCCCAGACAATTTTTCCGCCTACGACCGTCTTCACCACCTTCACGTCGCGAATCTTTGCCGGATCGATCGAGAAGATGTCGTCACTCAGCACGACCATATCCGCCAATTTCCCGGGCGTGATTGAGCCTTTTACGTTCTCCTGGAATTCGGCGTATGCCGACCCCATCGTATAAGCCTCGACCGCTTCGGCCACAGTGAGCTTCTGTTCGGGAAACCAGCCGTTGGGATTTTTTCCATCGAGAGTCGCGCGGGTAACCGCGGCATAGATCGTCGACAGCGGATTTAGAGGCGCGACATCCCAATCGGTGCCGAAAGCCAGACGGACGCGATGATTGAGAAACGTGCGAAACGCATAGGTGCGGCTTGCGCGGTCGTGGCCGATGTAGCCCTCAGCCCAGCGTCCGTCGTCGATGGCGTGGTAGGGTTGCACCGACGCGATCACGTTCAATTGCGCAAAGCGATCGAAATCCTTCGCCGCCATATGCTGAGCGTGCTCAATGCGAAGGCGGCGGCCGATTTCCCCATGAGCTTTAACGATATCTGCATACAGATCAAGGATTATGGAAATGGCCTGATCACCGATTGCATGCGTACAAATTTGCAGGCCGGCACTATCGGCTTTCATCATGCGATCGCGCATCAGCGAGAGCGGTTGCATTTCTTCGCCAAGCAATCCGTGATTGCCTGGTTCATCGCTAAATGGTTCGAAGAAATATGCGGTGCGCGAGCCAAGCGACCCGTCGGCGAAAGCCTTGACAGCGCCGATACGAAGGAACGTCCCACCAAAGGCGTGCCGAATGCCGATTTTCACCTGATCGTCGACTTGATCGATCAGAGGGGCGGCGTAGATGCGCGTGGTCAGTTCCCCGTTTTGCAACAACTCCGCATAAGCTGCGATGTCGGCGTAATCGGGATCCATGTTCTGCACGCTTGTGACTCCGACTGAAGCAGCGTATTCCAACGCTCGCCGTACTGCGCGCAGACGCTGCTCATGCGAGAGCGGTGGGATTACTTTGAAAACGATGTCCGTAGCCGCGTCCTTCAAATCGCCGGTGGGATTACCCTGGGCATCACGGACGATTACGCCGCCCGGCGGATCGGGAGTTTGCGGTGTGATGCCTGCCAATCGCAGCGCGGCCGAATTTGCCAGCGCAGAGTGGCCGTCATATCGGCTGACGAATACCGGATTGTCAGGAGTAACCGGATCGATCAGCTCCTTGGTCGGCAGGCTGAGAGGACTCCACTTCGTTTCATCCCAATCGCCACCTTGAATCCAGTCTCCTTTCGGAGTCTTCTTCGCTTGGGCGGCGATGCGGCGAACGAATTCCTGCTTGCTGGTGGCGTCATTCAGTTGCACAGATTCGAGTTGCAAGCCACCGCTAACGAAATGCACGTGAGCATCGTTGAATCCCGGGAGAAGTAAATTGCCGCCGGCATCGATCACTTTGGTGTCGTGGCCGCGACAGGTTCCGCGCGCCTGTGCCATGCTCATCTCGTACCACGAGCGGTGGCGCGGTGGCGCGCACCGGGCTGTAGGTACCCGAGTTCGACCAGCTTTGTAATGACTGCCAAAGACGCAACACGCCGCTCGAAGCGGACGACAACACCGCCCATGCGACACCCCCCAATGTCCCCGGCAGCGCTCATTTTATGACCTTAGCCGCAAAAAGCTAGCGCGGTCTGGCCCGTCGAGCAGTGGGGTCTTTAACGGGAGTCGCTTTCCGCAACAGAAAGTATTTCAGGACGAACTGCCCTTCGCGGGCAACGAGTGGTCCACTGCAAATACTGCATGCTACTTCGAGATCGACCGTCTCTGGCCCTCCTTCGGCTTTGACCACTTGGTAAAGCGCTTTGCAGCTTGGGCGGCGCGGAAAAACGGAGGTGGGTTCGGACTAGGCATGACCACGCTGCCCCGACAGACCGGGCCAACCCAAATCGTAGCTGGCCGCGCATGACATTAAGGTGACAGCGCGCTCCAGGCTCATCCTCGCAATAGACGTAGGCGAGCGCCTACCCGTTGGCGTCCACGACCATGAAGCATGCAGATGCTACGGCGACGATTGCAAGTCAGAAGCCGTTAAGGATCAAGTGCTATGCGGCACCTTGAAGGCGTGGCAGCACTTCCCGCGCCTACAACGTCGCTCGGCTCGCCGCGAAGGTTCGCGCTGGCGTACCCGCGTCAAGCGCCGAAAGGGGCGGCATGATCTCGGTATCTGACCGTCAGCTTCGCATCGTCGCAGGCGCCGCCGACCTGTTGGCAGCTGAAGCGCGCGGGACGTTTCTGCGGTGCGTCGTCGCCGAGCTGCGCGGGCGTGGCGATTTCAGCGACTGCGACGTCGAACAGGGCCTCGGCGGCACTAGTGGAGCGGTTGGCGGCTTTGCCTCCGGCATCGCAAAGCGCTCGATCGGCCACTGCGTCGACGCTGCCCGATGACACGCAGCAGCCAAAACAAAAACCTAATGATTTCAATAGCACAATGCACACAGCAGCGAAAACAAGAAAAATAAATAATAAATTAGTATTACTCTACGTCCATATTTAGGGTGCACGGGCAGGTAAGCCAAATTTGTGGGGGTTAAAAATAGAAGGGGATAGTCGGTGTTCACGGAAAATACAGGCAAGCACAGCATAATCAACACCTGCAACACCCATCAGTCAAACACCTCATGATTCCCTGCCTGGGCCAGGGAACCAGGGCAGGCAGGGGAAGGGGAAGGGGAAGGGAAGGGCACAAGGAAAGAGCAGGGACAGGGGAAGGAAGGGAAGGGAAAGGAAGGAAGGGAAGGGAAGGAGAAGGAAGGAAGGAAGGAGAGGAGGAAGGGAAAAAGAAAGAAAGAAAGAAAGAGAGAGAAAGAAAGAAAGAAAGAAAGAAAGAAAGAAAGAAAGAAAAAAAAAAAAAGGAATGGAATGGAATTTTTTTTTTTTTTTTTTTTTTTTTTTTTTTTTTTTTTTTTTTTTTTTTTTTTTTTTTTTTTTTTTTTTTTTTTTTTTTTTTTTTTTTTTTTTTCCCCAAAATCCAAGTCTCTACAAAATCTCCAGGTTTTATTTTTCATTTCAGGTTTCAGGCTTTGTCGAGAGGCAAGGCACCACGCCCGGCTAATTTTTAAATATTTTTTTTTTTTTTTTT
>CAVOLD010000011.1:0-379203 GCA_963696705.1 uncultured Acidobacteriota bacterium | reverse complement strand
GTTTTTTGCCCTGATAGGAGTCGGCGAGAATGGTGATCTGGCCGTGCGGATCGAGCGATTCGAAGCGGTAGACGTCGCGCTGCGCGTGGCCGGCGACGGTGAGGCGGCCGCGCACGTCGAGGGTCATGCCGTTCAGAGCCCGACTCGGGACCGCCGTGGCGCGGAGCCTCTTTGTAGCCGCTGGGCTCGAGAAAGATGCTCTGGCCCGAGGCCAGATTCCATTTGCGGATGGAGTTGCTGGGGATCTCGGCGAAGTAGAGGCTGTCGCCGATCCATATTGGGCCTTCGACCCAGGTGGATCCGGGCGTCATGGGTATCGGTATGGGCTACGCCATCGGCGCGGCGATCGAGACCGGCAAGCCCGTGCTCGCGGTCGAGGGCAACTCGGCGTTCGGTTTCTCCGGCATGGAGATCGAGACGATCTGCCGTTACAAGCTGCCGGTCTGCGTCGTGATCTTCAACAATGACGGCATCTACCGCGGCACCGACGTCAACAGTGCCAGTGCGGATCCGGCGACGACCGTCTTCGTCAAGGGCTCGCGCTACGACAAGATGATCGAGGCGTTCGGCGGCGTCGGCGTCAATGCGACATCGCCCGACGAGCTCAAGCGCGCCGTCAACGCGGCCATGGATTCCGGCAAGCCGACCCTGATCAATGCGGTGATCGATCCGGCGGCCGGCAGCGAGAGCGGACGCATTGGCAACCTCAATCCGCAAAGCAAGCTGCGCAAGAAATAAGGGAGCGCGGCTTCGCTCGACCAGAAACAACGAGGAGAGGAAATCATGGCACGAGAAAGAAAGCCAAAGCAGCGGCAAAACAAGGTCCGCCGTGGAAAGTCCGCCAAAGAAAGTCGTGAAGTTCAAGGCGAAGAAATCCACGGCGCCGCGGCAACGGTCTGCCGCGGCCGAGCGCCAAGACCTTGGGGTCAAGGCCGGCCTCGCGCTCGACGGCGTGCACATCCTCGATTTCACCCATGTGCAGTCGGGACCGACCTGCACGCAGCTGCTCGGCTATATGGGCGCCGACTGCATCAAGGTCGAGCGGCCGGGCGTGGGCGACATCACGCGCGGGCAATTGCGCGACGTGAAAGGCGCCGACAGCCTCTACTTCACCATGCTCAACGGCAATAAGCGCTCGATCACCATCGACAGCAAGCATGCCAAGGGCAAGGAAATCCTCGACCGGCTGGTCAAGCTGTGCGACGTGCTGGTCGAGAATTTCGCGCCCGGCGCGCTCGACCGCATGGGGCTCACCTTCGAGCATATCCACAAGCTCAATCCGCGCATGATCGTGGCCTCGGTGAAGGGCTTCGGCCCCGGTCCCTACGAGGACTGCAAGGTCTACGAGAACGTGGCGCAATGCGCCGGCGGCTCGGCCTCGACCACCGGCTTCCGCGATGGCCCGCCGCTCGTCACCGGCGCGCAGATCGGCGATTCCGGCACCGGGCTGCACCTCGCGCTCGGCATCGTCACCGCGCTCTACCAGCGCGTCCGCACCGGCCGCGGTCAGAAAGTGCTATGCGCCATGCAGGACGGCGTGCTCAATCTTGCGCGCGTGAAACTGCGCGATCAGCAGCGCCTCGCGCACGGGCCGCTCACCGAATACAGCCAATACGGCGAGGGCGTCCCGTTCGGCAAGGCGACGCCGCGCGCCGGCAACAATTCCGGCGGCGGTCAGCCGGGCTGGATCCTCAAATGCAAGGGCTGGGAAAGCGATCCCGACGCCTACATTTATTTCATCACCCAGGCGCCGGTGTGGACCGCGATCTGCGATCTCATCGGCAAGCCGGAATGGAAGACCGATCCGGATTACGCCACGCCGCCGGCGCGGCTGCCGCGGCTGCGCGCACATCTTCGACACGATCGAGCAATGGACCATGACCAAGACCAAGTTCGAGGTCATGGACATCTGCAACAAGCACGACATTCCGGTCGGACCGATCCTGTCGATGAAGGAAATCGCCGAGGAGCCGTCGCTGCGCGCGACCGGCACCGTCGTCGAGGTCGATCATCCGGGACGCGGCACGTATCTGACCGTCGGCAATCCGATCAAGCTGTCGGATTCGCCCGCCGACGTGCGGCGCTCGCCGCTTCTCGGCGAGCACACCGACGAAATCCTGCGCAAGGTGCATCGGCTATTCCGACAAGGAGGTCGCCGAGATCAAGGCATCGGGCGCGATCACCGCGCCGGAAAAGCCGGCCAAGGCAGAGGCGGCGTGATGACGCGTTTCCCGCACGCGGCGCAGCACGAAGTCGTGCACCGCAGATGCGGGATCCTCGCACTCAGAATATGGAGCGCTCCCGGTTCAGCAGCGTGCCACTTCGCGCTGCGCAGCGCCCGGACACGGGGCCTATAGAGAGGAATACGAATGCGTATTGTCGTTCACGGCCAGCAGGCGTTCGGCAAGGCGGTGCTCGAAGCGCTGATCAAGCGCGGCGAGGACGTCGTCGCCGTCTATGTCGCGCCGGAGAAGGAAGGTGCCAAGGCCGATCCGCTCAAAGAGGCGGCGCTCGCCGCCAAGCTGCCGGTGCATCAGCCGGCGTCCTATCGCAGGAGCCGGAAGTGTGGGAAGAATTCAACGCGCTCAAGCCTGATCTTGCAAGTGATGGCTTTCGTCACTTTGTTCGTGCCGGAGGAATTCCTGAACATCCCGACCCACGGCTCGATCCAGTATCACCCGTCGCTGCTGCCGGCCTATCGCGGCCCGAGCGCGATCAACTGGCCGATCATCAAAGGCGAGAACGAAACCGGGCTGTCGATCTTTCTGGCCCGACAACGGGCTCGATACCGGCGACGTGCTGCTGCAGAAGAAAACGCCGATCGGCCCTACCGACACGCTCGGCTCGGTCTATTTCGATCGGCTGTTCCCGATGGGCGTCGAGGCCATGCTGGAAGCGATCGATCTCGTGAAGGCCGGCAAAGCGCCGCGCATCAAGCAGGACGATGCGAAGGCGACCTACGAAGGCCGCTGCGGCGCCGACAACGCGCATATCGATTGGGGCCGGCCGTGGCAGGAGATTGATCGTCTCATCCGCGGCTGCAATCCGACGCCCGGTGCCTGGGCGAAGCTCGGCGACAAGACCGTGAAGATCTTCGACGCGAAGCCGTTGCCGGCGAAGGACCCCAAGGGAATCGCCGGCAAGATGGGCGAGATCGCCGTCATCGAGGCCGACGGTTTCGCCGTCGTCTGTGCCGACGGGCGATTCAAGATCACGCGGGTGCAGGCCGATGGGCCTAAAATTGCCGCCAACGAATTTGCCACCACTGCCGGGCTCACCACAGGTATGAGGTTTTCATGACTCCGCCCCCCGCCACCGCGGCCAAGGCTGCCGCCGTCGCCTCGCAACATCAATCGCCGAAATCCGATATTGAAATCTCGCAGGCCGCCAAGAAGCGGCTGATCCTCGATGTCGCCGCGAAAAGCTCGGCATCGGCCGGAAAACCTCGAGCCCTACGGCCACTACAAGGCCAAGGTGTCGATGGATTTCGTCAAGTCGCTGCAAAGCAGGCCGAACGGCAAGCTCATCCTGGTCACCGCGATCACGCCGACGCCGGCCGGCGAGGGCAAGACGACGACCACGGTCGGCCTCACCGACGCGCTCAATTACATCGGCAAGAAGGCGATGCTCTGCCTGCGCGAGCCCTCGCTCGGCCCGTCGTTCGGCATCAAGGGCGGCGCCGCCGGCGGCGGCTATGCCCAGGTCGTGCCGATGGAGGACATCAATCTGCACTTCACCGGCGATTTCCACGCCATCACCTCGGCGAACAATCTGCTCGCCGCGCTGCTCGACAACCACATCTATTGGGGCAATGCGCTCGGCATCGATCCGCGCCGCGTCGCCTGGCGCCGCGTGCTCGACATGAACGACCGCGCGCTGCGCTCGATCGTGTCCTCGCTCGGCGGCGTCGCCAACGGCTTCCCGCGCGAGGACGGCTTCGACATCACGGTCGCCTCCGAGGTGATGGCGATCTTCTGCCTCGCCCGCGACCTCGACGATCTCAAGAAGCGGCTCGGCAATATCGTCGTCGGCTACACCCGCGACCGCAAGCCGGTCCGCGCCGGCGACCTCAAGGCGCACGGCGCCATGACCGTGCTGCTCAAGGAGGCGCTGGCGCCGAACCTGGTGCAGACGCTCGAAGGCACGCCCGCCTTCATCCATGGCGGGCCGTTCGCCAATATCGCGCATGGCTGCAATTCGGTGCTGGCGACGACGACCGCGCTGAAACTCGCCGATTACGTCGTGACCGAAGCCGGCTTCGGCGCCGATCTCGGCGGCGAGAAGTTCATGGACATCAAATGCCGCAAGGCCGGCATCGCGCCGGACTGCGCGGTGCTGGTCGCCACCATCCGCGCGCTCAAGATGCACGGCGGCGTCAAGAAGGAAGACCTCAAGACCGAGAACCTGAAGGCGCTCGAAGCCGGCATGAGCAATCTGAAACGCCATGTCGAGAACGTGCAAAAATTCGGCATCGTGCCGGTGATCTCGATCAACCGCTTCTCCGCCGATACCGAGGCGGAGATCAAGCTGGTCGAAGACACCTGCAAGAGCGCTCGGCGTCGAGGCCTTGATGGCCGATCATTGGGCGATGGGCGGCGAGGGCGCGGCCAATGTCGCGCAAGGCCGTCGTCAAGATCGCCGAGAGTGGCAAGAGCAAGCTGAAATTCCTATATCCCGACGACATGCCGCTCATCGAGAAGATCCGTACCATCGCCAGGGAAATCTACCGCGCCAAGGATATCTCGGCGGACAAACCGGTGCGCGATCAGCTCGCCAATTTCGAGGCGATGGGCTACGGCAAATTCCCGATCTGCGTCGCCAAGACGCAATACAGCTTCTCGACCAATCCCGACGCCAAGGGCGCGCCGACCGATCACGTTATCAACGTGCGCGACGTGCGGCTCTCCGCCGGCGCCGAATTCGTGGTCGCGATCTGCGGCGAGGTCATGACCATGCCCGGTCTGCCGAAGGTTCCGGCGGCCGACGTGATCGATATCGGCCCCGACGGCAAGATCGTCGGACTGTTCTAACAGCGAGCGGAGCCATCGCGCGGATTTCGTGCCGACGACCCTCAAGGAGTGAACGATGCTGAAGTTCTATTACAGCGGCGCACCGAACCCGACCAAGGTCGCGCTGTTTCTCGAAGAGGCCGGGCTGCCCTACGACGCCATACCGGTCGATACCCGCAAGGGCGAGCAGCACAAGGCGGATTTTCTCGCCATCAATCCGAACGCCAAGCTGCCGGCCATCGTCGACGGCGACGTCACCGTGTTCGACTCGAGCGCGATCCTGCTCTACCTCGCCGAAAAGACCGGCAAGTTCCTGCCGGCCAAGACCGACAAGGCGCGCGGCGAGCTGTTGTCGTGGATGTTCTTCGTGTCGTCCGGCGTCGGTCCGTATTTCGGCCAGGCGGTGCACTTCCGCAATTACGCGCCGGAGAAGCTTCCTTACGCCATCAACCGCTACGTGTTCGAGGCGCAGCGCCATGCCGGCATTCTCGATGCGCGGCTCGCGAAGCACAAATACATGCTCGGCGACACTTACACGATCGTCGACATGAACGTCTGGGGCTGGGCGCGCATGCTGCCGAACGTGATCGGCGAGGGCGCCTGGGACAAGTACAAGAACCTCAAGCGGCTGGTCGACGAGATCAACGCCCGTCCCGCCGCGCAAAAGGCCTCGACGTTGAAGGACCGCCACAAGTTCAAGACCGAGATGGACCAGGAAGCGCTTTATGCGATGTTCCCGCACTTGAAGGAAAAGGTCGCGTAGTCGCCAACACGCGGCACAAAAGAAAACGGCGCGGCTTTTAGGCCGCGCCGTTTTTATTAGCGGAGGCGCCGTAACTAGAACAGCACCGCGGCAGATTTCAGCGTGATCCATACGCCCCAGGCGAGCGGAATGCCGACGAAGCACCAGAAGATGATTGCCGGCAGATCGATACCGCCTTTGCCGATTCCGAAGGAACCGGATGCAACGGCGCCGGCTGCACTTGCGGCCTGCAGCTTCGCGACCTCGTCAGCGCTCATGTACCACTTGGGATTTACCGGCTTGACCAGGAAGTTGCAGATCAGGCCGATGATCAGCATGCTGCACAGGATGTACATGGTGGAGTCGTAAAGGTGATCGCGCGGCACGCCGGCCGCGAGTTGCGCCTCACGGATATAGTTCACCACCACCGGACCGATGATGCCGGCAGTCGACCAGGCCGTCAGCAATCGTCCGTGAATGGCGCCGACGAACTGCGTGCCGAACATGTCGGCGAGATACGCCGGCACCGTGGCGAAGCCGCCGCCATACATCGACAAGATGATGCCGAAGGCGAGCACGAACAGCGCCTTATTGCCGGTCTGCGCGAAGAACGGCGCCGACGCATAGAGCGCGATGCCGAGGATGAAGAACGTATAGTAGGTATTCTTGCGCCCGATATAGTCGGACAGCGACGCCCAGAAGAACCGGCCGCCGATATTGAACAGCGAGAGCAATCCGGCGAAGCCGGCTGCAATCGCGGCGATGGCGACCTTCTGGTCGCCGCTGAGTGCGCTGAAGCCAAGTTCCGGATGGCCGATCAACTTGCCGCCGAAGATTTCCTGCAACATCGGCGAGGCCATGCCGATCACACCAATGCCGGCGGAGACGTTGAGTGTGAGAACCCACCAGATCAGCCAGAACTGCGGCGTCTTGTGAGCATCCCTCAGATGAACCTGGTGCTGCGTGATCATCGACCTGGTTTCGCTGGGCGGCGTCCAGCCCTCCGGCCGCCAGCCCGGGGGCGGCAGGCGATAACGGAACGCGCCGACCATCATGAAAAAGAAGTAGATCGCGCCCATGGCGAGGAAGGTCTGCCACGCGCCGACGTCAGTTGGTGACTTGAAATAGTTCATCAGCATGTTCGCGAGCGGGGCGCCAATCATCGCGCCGCCGCCGAAGCCCATGATGGCCATCCCGGTCGCCATGCCGCGCCGGTCGGGGAACCATTTCACCAGCGTCGAGACTGGGGAGATGTAGCCGAGGCCGAGACCGACGCCGCCGATCACGCCGGAACCGAGCCACATCAGCCAGAGCTGATGGACGTAAATGCCGATGGCGCCGAGCACGAGGCCGCCCGCCCAACAGCAGGCGGCAACGCCGGGATGTGGCTGACCTGGCGTTATGCGAGCGAAACGATGCGGACGTCCGCGCGCCAGCTCGATCTGCCGGGCCAGGTCATCGCCGTGCTGGCGCTGGGTTGCCTTGCCGCTTCAACGATCGAGGGCGGACAGCGTGGCTGGACCGACTTGTTGGTCGTCGGCGGCTTTGCCACCTTTGCAGTGCTCACTGCGCTGTTCCTGGCGATCGAATTCAGGTCGAAAGCTCCGATGCTGCCGCTGTCGCTGTTCCGCGCGCCTGCGTTCAGCGCCACGTCACTTGCCGGCCTTCTGGTCAACATCGGAGCCTATGGCCTGATCTTCGTGTTCAGCCTCTACTTTCAGCGGCTCAATCATTTGTCTCCGTTTTGGACCGGTATGGCGTTTGTGCCGATGATGGCGGCCATTTTGGTGACCAATCTGCTCGCGGCACGGATCACCCGGAGGATCGGCGCGCGGCTGACGATCGCCGTGGGTCTCGCGATTATGGCTGCGAGCTGCGTCGGTTTGTTATGGATTGAACAAGGCTCAAGTTACGCAGCATTGGTGACGCAGTTGATCGCGCTGGGCGCCGGCGTCGGCCTTCTGGTGCCGCCACTGACCTCAACGCTTCTCGGCAGCGTCGCCAAGCAACATTCCGGCGTCGCCTCGGGCGTTCTCAACGCCATGCGCCAGACCGGTAGTGTGCTCGGTGTAGCACTGTTCGGCTCGCTGCTGGGCGGATCGTCCGGCTTCCTGCCAGGAGCGAGAATCGCGTTACTGACCTCAGCGGGATTGGCGATCTGCGCTTTGGCCGCGGTCATGGTCGGCGTTCCGCGCAAAGCGAATTAGCGGATCTACGCCGCCACGATCGGCCGCGCCGCAAGCACCGGTTCGCGCGGCGCCACGCCGGAAAACGCCGAGCCTTCGTTGAACCACGACGCCGGCGCCGGATGGCCCCACAAGGTTTGCCGCCGCGGATCGGTCAATGACCAGCGGATCGGCGCGTGATCGGGATCGACGGTCAGATAGTCGGAGGTGAACAGTTCGACGCGGTGGCCGTCTGGGTCGCGCACGTACAGAAAGAACGCATTGGAGATGCCGTGCCGGCCGGGCCCGCGTTCCATGTTGTCGAGATAGCCGCTGGTCGCCATGACATCGCAGATGTGAATGATATCGAGCACGCCTGGAGTCCACATCCCAATATGATGCAGCCGCGGGCCGCGGCCGTTGGTGAAGGCGAGGTCGTGCACGTTGCCCTTACGATGCATCCACACCGCCCAGAGTTTTTGATCGGCCCCGTCAGTCTCGGTGTACTCGGTGAGGCGAAAGCCAAGCTCGCTGTAAAAATCGTAGCTCGCCTGCACGTCCGGCGTAAAACAGTTGAGATGATCGATGCGCTGTATGCGCGCACCCTGATGCGCGGCGTATTTCTGCAGCATGGACTCGGCCTGATCCATATGTGCGTAGAGGTCGAGCGGCATGCCGAAAATGTCAGCGGTGCGGAGCGTCCGTCCCTGATGCGGCAGATCCGGGAACGCGGTCGGCAGGTTGCGGCGGCGAAACCAGAAAGCGGCGCGGTCGAGGTCGTCCTCGCTCGCGAGCTTGTAGCCGAGCGCATACACCTCGGGCGTGCGCGAGCGGCGCAGCACGATCGAGTGATGGTTGCGTTCCTCAACGCCGCGCAGGTAGAGCGCGTCATCGGATTTGTCGCTGACCAGGAGCCCGAGACAATCGACATAGAAGGCGCGCGAGCGGGCGAGGTCGCGCACGCCGAGTTCAACGTGGCTCGCGCGCACGATGTTGAAGGGCGGGTCGAAAACCGGGTCGTGAACAGGCATGGACGGTCGCCGTTGACGGGTGCTGCGCCGACTTCTAACACATCGCGCCAAGGAGATGCGATATGCAGTTTGCAAGCTACAATTGTGCGCGGACGGCCGAGCTTCGGCGCTGTCGTCGGCGACGGCATCGTCGATCTGCGCGGGCGGCTAAGCCGTTTCGGCAGCCTGCTCGAAGTGTTTCGCGCTCAGGCGCTCGACGAGGCGAGGGCCGCGTGCCGCGGGCGTGCGCCCGGACGTTCCGCTCGCCGAAGTCGAGCTGCTGCCGCCGCTCGCGACGCCGGAGAAAATCCTCTGCATCGGCATCAACTACGCCAACCGCAACGCCGATTACGATTTTGCCGACCGTGCCGAAATATCCGAGCATGTTCTACCGCGCTCCGGGCTCGCTGGTCGGCCACGGCCAGGGTTGGTGCGGCCGAAGGTCTCCGAGCAACTCGATTACGAGGGCGAGATCGCCATGGTGATCGGCCGCGAGGGCCGGCACGTGTCCAAGGAAGCGCGCCCGCGACTACATCGCCGGCTACACGCTGTGCAACGAAGGCACGGTGCGCGACTGGATGCGCCACGGCAAATTCAACGTGACCCAGGGCAAGAACTTCGACGCGACCGGCAGCATCGGGCCGTGGATCTACCACCGACATCGATCCGGCCAAGCCGATGCACCTCACCGTGCGCAAGTCAACGGCGAGGTCACTCAGGACGACACCACCGCGAGCATGATCTTCTCGTTCGCCGATCTGATCGCTTATGTCACCACCTTCATGACGCTCAAGCCCGCCGACATCATCGTCGCCGGCACGCCGGTCAAGAAGGGCCCCCGCCGACCCGCCGCGCTGGCTCAAGCCCGGCGACATCATTGAGCTCGAGTGTCCCGAAATCGGGCGTGCTACGCAATCCGGTGGCGGACGAGGCGTGACGACGGCGAACCGCGCGGCCTGTGTCATCGGCTGGCCGGTCGAACATTCGCGCTCGCCGCTCATTCACAATTATTGGCTCAGGCAATACGGCATCGCCGGCGAATACCGGCGCGAGCTGGTGCCGCGCGAAGAATTCGCATCGTTCGTCAAATCGCTCGCCGCGCGCGGCTATGTCGGCGCCAACGTTACCGTGCCGCACAAGGAGGCGGCGCTCGCTCTGTCCGAGCCCGACGATCGGGCGCGCGCGGTCGGCGCCGTCAATACGCTGTGGCTCGATGATGGTGAGCTCCGTTCGACCAACACCGACGTCGAGGGGTTTCTGGATAACCTCGATGCCTGCGCACCCGGCTGGGATCGCCACGCAAAGACGGCGGTCGTGCTCGGCGCCGGCGGTGCTGCGCGCGCGGTGATCTACGGGTTGCTGGAGCGCGGTGTGGAACGCCTCGTTGTCGTCAATCGCACCCCCGCGCGAGCTGAGTCTGTTCAGCGACAGTTCGGCGAGCGCGTGAGCGCGGCTCGCTGGGACGAACTGGACGCCGCGCTCGGCGATGCAGCGCTTCTCGTCAACACCACGACGCTCGGCATGCAAGGGCAGCCCGCTCTCACCATCGACGTAGCCCGGCTTCCCGGACATACGATCGTCGCCGATCTGGTTTATGCGCCGGTGCGCACGCCACTCCTTGCGGCAGCGCAAGCGCGCGGGCTGCGTACCGCGGACGGGCTCGGCATGCTGCTGCATCAGGCGGTGCGCGGCTTTTCGCTGTGGTTCGGGAAAACCCCCGCAGTACTCCCGAACTGCGCGCCTTGGTCGAAGCCGATCTTGGTTCACCGCCCGCCAAGGCCGCAAGATAACGCAGTTGTGTTTGCGCCAACGTAGTTGTGTTTATCGCCGGCAAATTGCATCCGATAACGTCCCCGCCCGGGCAAATGGTCTTGGCAACCTAGTCTTGGTCGGAGGATGAGAAAGATGAAACGCTGGACAATCGGTGCGAGCGCTGCTGCGCTTGTGTTCTCTGCTTCATTGGCCGATGCGCAACAGCCGCAGATCGTGCGGCTGCGCGGCGCGATCGAAAGCGTCGACGGCCAGACCCTGACGATGAAGGGCCGCGATGGCATGAGCATGTCGATGAAACTGCCGGACGGCGTCCCGATCAGGGGTTTGGAGAAAAAGACGGTCGCCGACGTAAAACAGGGCGGCTTTGTCGGCATCACGGCCATGCCGCTGCCCGATGGCACGCAGAAGGCCGTGGAAATTCACATATTCCCCGAGTTCGATGCGCGGCACCGGCGAAGGCCACCGGCCGTGGGACCTAGTGCCGAACTCAACCATGACGAACGGCAACATCGACAGTGCGGTCGCCTCTACCGACGGCAAAGAGCTGGTGTTGAAATACAAGGACGGCGAGAAGAAATTTATCATGCCGGCGAATATCGAAGTCGTGATGTTTATTCCCGGGTCCACGGCCGACCTCAAGCCGGGTGAGAAAGTATTCGTCGTCGCAAAAAAGCTGCCCGACGGCACGCTGGAGCCGCAATTCATCACGGTCGGGCATAAGGGCGTCAATCCGCCGATGTAAGTTCAGCCGATCGGCTGCGACCTTCTAGCCGGTCCTCTGGCACGGCACTTGCTCTCCTGTCGCTAAGTGCAAAGAAAGCACGAATGCACCCAAGCGACAGGAGGTCGTCCATGACGCGTGCTGAACTCACCGAGAAAATGCTCGACGTCAAGCGCGAGAAGGGCTGGAGCTGGAAACATATTTGCAGCGAGATCGGCGGCATGTCGCCGGTCTTGGTCACCGGCGCAGTGCTGGGCCAGATGAAGCTGACCAAGCCGCAGGCGGCAAAGGCCGCCGAGATGTTTGGGCTGAGCAAAAGCGAGGAAGCGCTGCTGAACGAGGTGCCGTACCGCGGCGCCCAAATGCCACCGACCGATCCCCTCATTTATCGCTTCTACGAACTGGTGATGGTCAACGGTCCGGCCTTGAAAGCACTGATCGAAGAGGAGTTCGGCGACGGCATCATGTCGGCGATCGACTTCGACCTGCTGATGGAGCGGCAGCCCGACCCCAAGGGCGACCGCGTGCGGCTCACCATGTCGGGGAAATTTCTGCCCTACAAATATTATGGCGCCACCGGCAACGCACCGGAAGACAAGTATTCCTTCGCGCCTACCAATGGCGAGTTTAAAGGCGTACGAACTTTCGCTGAACAGGTGAAACACATCGGCTTCGCCAATCACCTTTATTTTGGCCCGCTCATGGGCGAGACGATCGACGCTAACTCCATCGAAGAAAATGCCAACGGCCCCGCGGCGCTGAAAACCAAGGCCGAAATTGTCCAGTATCTTAAAGATTCCTTCGCGCTCGGCCATCGGGCCATTTCCGGGGGTCACCTCCGAAAACGAGGTTACGCCGCTGCCCAAGCCCGTATCCCCATTCCTCTCAACGCGTCTCGCAATCGCCATTATCGGCGCCTTCTCCATCCGAAGGATCACTACGGTCAGATGGTCGAGTACCTGCGGATGAACGGTATCGTCCCGCCCGCAAGCCGCCCGCGGCCACAACAACAACAGTCCTCGCAACCCAAACCTCAAAAATGAAGGCAGGTTTGCAGCAGCTGCCCGCATGGTGAGAGGTTTCCCTGTTCCGTAGTCTCACGAGCAAACTGGAAGTTGAGAACAGCAGGGCGCGGCGGCAGGAAAATGAGCTTGCCGGGTGAAACGGAGGCAGGCTCTGTAGGGATGCAACCATGCTGAGGGATAACCTAGCGGGCTCATCGAGCCGATGCTCAGCGGCGCGGGGGGGCCTTCTCTCGCGCTGCACGCTGACGGGAGGAAGTCATCGGACGATAGACCCCCTATGCCTTAAAATCCCCGCCCCGCAGGGGCGGAACCTACACTAACGGAGAACGTCGCTTCTCCATTTCAGGCTGAACCAGACAAAACGAGTTCCCCCGTTTGAGCTGGTTGTTATGAATGGCGTAATGAAGCAGCCACCGCGCTTTGCTGCCTCCTCGATTCTTCCATCTCATTTTTGACTCGATTTCTAATTCCAGTCCAAGACGAGGACGCGGTCCAGACAACGCCTTCAACTCCAAGACGACATCGATAGGCACGGATGTCTGCTTCTCGCCAGTCTGGCGCTTTGCCAGCTGAAGCGTTCTCTTTACTTCAGTCAGAAAATCGGAACCGAAGCTCCCGAACACCCTGTCCACCGCTGCGTCTAAGGTTTCAGGTTTTCCGTCCCAGTCGCCATATGCGGTGAAGGCTGCCTTCAGCGCCTCCGAGAACTCAATCATTAACGGGTGATGAAATTGCCCGAGGAGGTCATTCTTGGCGAGAAGACCCAAGGCTCGGAAGTACCGCCCATACGGCAAGAATTGTTCCGGACTTAGGCGAAGCAAGTGACCAAGTACAAGGCTTACATTGATAAGTTCGGTTTCTTTTAGAGCCCGATTTCCAAAATTCATTTCAAGTGATGGCGTGTCCAGCACGAGGTTTGCGTTGTTCTCCAAGTCAAGAATCTTGTCATAGAACTTAGTCGTTACCGAAGGAAGGTACCACCAGAAGAAACCGAAGGCCCCTATGTTTATCTACGCCGCGACCAGTGTGGAGAGATGGAAGCCCGCATTCCATAAAGCATTGACCAGAATTCCCTTTGTAGGGTGAGCTTTACAAGAAGCTCCTTCTTGTCCGCAGTTGGATAGAACTTTATGGAGTCAACTTTTTCATTCCATTTCGCGAGTGGTTTCGGACGAATCGAGTGGGAACTAGATTTGAAGCGCAAGGTAATCTCCCATCGAGGCTGCTGAGCCTCTTCCTCGCCGGGAGCTATGCGCTTCAGCTCTGTCTCCGCCAATTCCCGGTTCGTGCGGTTCATCCGTTCTACTGTCTCGCGAAGCCAGTGAACCCACTTCCGACTGTCTCCACCAAACTCCGCCAGTTTGTCTAGACTACCTCGGCTGAGGACCACGGTCTTCAAGAATGGATGCTCGTTGGCGCGGAAGAACCAGTCCAGATCAGCTTGCACTTCCGGTTCGGGAGCCTGATGTTTACTGGTACGCTACATTTCCAAACGCGCCGCCGTTAGATCAATCAAGCTCTTTACCTCTAAATCAGTTACTTCGACCCCCAAATTCTCGGGACTGACATAGAGGGTAGCTAGGCGCAGGTCATGAATCTTTCTCGCAAGCTCTTGAAAGCTGCGAAACTCTTCAACCGACATGGTGCGACGTCCAAAGTTCGGAAGCCACAAAGCCCAGAAAAGCTTGCGTTCGTGATCTTCAATCCATTCCACCGGCCTCTTCTCATCCTTGTCTTCGTATCCCATCGCGACCCTAGAGTCATGAATCGCGTCGATCGTGAAGATCGATGCTTTCCCAACCTCTTCAAGGGCAAGAGCCGCCAGATGATATGCGATATGGTTCTGCCCAGGTTTGTGGACATCGCGAGCAGCATTTAATAGGCGTTCAGCGTTTAAGAGGCAAGCTTCGACCAGAGGCCTGACGCGATCAAAGTCGTCCATTTGTTAATTATGTTCTTTCTTTGTTCAGGCCGAAAGAGGTTCCTTCTTGCATCATTATTCTTTGGGGACGGCTGAGAGCGGGGGTCTGGAGCGACCGAAGGCCAGAAATGTTAGGATCCGACGAGTCGGGAATATGGCACACGAAGGGGTGTAGCCGAATTTTTCCCGAAGGATACTACCCCCAATCTGATTTGACCCTCATTCTTTCGTGCCCCTAGAATGAACGGTTCTGCTTTCGGTTTCGGTCCTCACTATGGCGCTTCATCTTTACAACACATTTTCGGGCAAGGTGGAAGAGTTTCGGCCGCTCGTGGATAACGAAGTTCGCATGTACGCTTGCGGGCCCACGGTCTACGATTATGGACACATCGGGAACCTGCGGACGTTCGTTGCGGTGGATCTTCTGCGTCGGTTTCTGCGCCAGAGCGGTTACGACGTGCGTCACGTGATGAACATTACTGACGTGGATGACAAGATTATCCGAAATTCGGCGCGCGACGGAGTGAGCGTGCAGCAATACACGGCAAAATACGAACGGGCTTTTCTCGAAGATATCTCCGCGTTGAATATAGAGCAGCCGATTCTGGTGCGCGCGACCGAGCATATTCCCGAGATGGCGGAATTTATCGCCGAGCTGCAGAAAAAAGAATTCGCTTATCGGGCGGAAGATGGGTCCTACTACTTCAGGATTGCGAAGTTCCCGGCTTACGGAAAGCTCTCCAAGAAAGATTTTGCCGGGATGGAAGACGGGGCGCGCGTGGATGTGGACGAATACGAAAAAGACAGCGCGCGCGATTTTGCTTTGTGGAAGGCACCCAAGCCTGGCGAGACTTCGTGGGAGACAGTGATCGGGCCGGGACGTCCGGGCTGGCACATCGAGTGCTCGGTAATGGCAATGGAGGAATTGGGCGAAACGTTCGACCTGCACGCGGGCGGCGAAGATCTGATCTTTCCTCACCATGAGAACGAAATCGCGCAGTCCGAGTCTCTCACCGGAAAAATGTTTGCCCGTTTCTGGTTTCATGTGCGCTTTCTCCTGGTCGAGGGCGAGAAAATGTCCAAGAGCCTGGGGAATTTTTATACACTGCGCGATCTGGTGCTCAAAGGACACAAGCCGTCGTCGATCCGGTTTTTGCTGGCTTCGGTTCCGTATCGCAACCAGCTGAACTTTACTTTCGATGGACTGAAGCAGGCAGGGGTATCGGTGGAGCGGTTGCGGAACTTTCAGTCACGTTTGATTACCGGACAGTTCCCAGCAGGTGCAACTGAGGGGATGGCCGAGTTGGCGAGCGAAACTAACGAGCGAATGCGCGCGGGCATGGACGACGACCTTAACACTGCACAAGCGCAAGCAGCCATCTTCGACATGGTGCGAAAAGCCAACGCTGCCATCGACGCGGGACAATTCAAGAAAGATGACGTTCCCGCTCTGCTGACATCGCTTCAAAGATTTGACGAGCTGTTCGCGGTGCTCAAAGATGACGATGGGCCGAAAATTCGCAGCATTGTAGAGTGGGCGAGAACAGAAGGTCACGGGAGTCAGATCAGCCGAGAGTTGCTCGAAACGGTTGGAGCGCAGCAAGTCTCCGACGATCACATTGAAAACAGAGTCGCAGAAATGGAAGCGGCGCGGCGATCGCGTAATTTCAAAGTATCAGACGCGATCCGCGCCGAACTCGGCGCTCTTGGCATCATTGTAGAAATCACGAAAGACGGAGCCCGCTGGAAACGAAAATGATCGAGAACGCCTCTACCCGCACGTCATTCTCTATGAGTCGGGTAGAGGCATTGGCAGCGGAATAACTATCTGACCGTGCACCCCGCTGCGCCGAAGTCGAGCGCTGAGCTACTCGTCGGTCCGCACACTTGCTGATTCCACTGCTTCTTTAAGTCGCTCGCTTTAGGAATCGCAACTTGCTGGCGAATGGCTTCTCGGGCAGCAGGTTGCGCCGCGGATGTAGCCGCAGTTTGTGGTATCAGCGTCGCAAAACTCGCGACCGTAGTCAGGATCAAATTGACTCCCGCCGTAACCCGGACCGACAGAACTGGATCACTGATGTGAGCTGCCTGCAGAAGGGCCGGCAGGCTCTGGTTAATGTCTGCGATCACACTTTGGATTTTCTGCAGGGCGCTCGTGCTGGGGCTCGCCTTGTATTGGTTGTAAAGCGTAGCCAGCAGATTCAAATCCTTGCTGGCTTGCGCCGAAATGTTCTGGATCGCGGCAGCCTCCGTGGGGCTAATCTGCTGGCCGGATTCCAGTGTGGTAATGATTGTGCCGAGGTTCAGCGCCATCTGCGTTAGCGCTGGCAAGTCGGCGAGTGCGATACTAATCCACTGCGCACTGCAGCCGGTTGCTATCAGCGAAATGGACAACACAATCGCGAGAATCGTTCTCGATTTTGAAATTGAGCTTGAATTCATAATGCAACTTCTCCTTGGTTTGGTTGATACTGGTTGCGGCTTCTGACATTCGCCGGTTCGCGGGCTACAATCGAATGGAATCGGCAACCGGCAACTAACAGCTGAAAATGAAATCTCTCGACGAATATCTTCAGGAGGCCGAAGTCACGCATGGTCATCTCTGCGCCGGGCAAGTTCTCGGCGTCCGCCTGGCCATGCTCGGCTTGACGAAGCTCGGGATTGACGACCCTCGCGGCAGCGATCGCAAGCGACTAGTCACTTTTGTGGAAATCGACCGTTGCGCGACGGATGCGGTCGCCGTCGTCACCGGCTGCCGTCTCGGTAAACGCGCGCTCAAGTTCCGCGACTGGGGCAAAATGGCTGCTACATTCGTCGATGTGAACACTGGCAAAGGCGTGCGCATCGCCGCCAAAGAATCATCAAAAGCCCTGGCGCGGCAGATGCATCCTGAACTGCCCAATAAAAATAGCCAGCAGATGCTGGCTTATCGTGAAATGTCCGAGGACGATCTATTCACCACGGAATGGGTGAAAGTCGATCTGCCCCCGGAAGAATTCCCCGGATACAAAGGCGAACGTATTGTTTGCGAAGTCTGTGGCGAAGGTATTAACTTTCGCCGCGAAGTACGTAGTGATGGAAAACTGCTCTGCCGCTCCTGCGCCGGCGAACGATATTACGAGCCGCTATAGACAGGCAATGGAGCACCACATCGAAGTCTACGCCGCCTGCTCGTAGGCATGGGCCACGCGCAGGATTGTACTTTCGTCGAAGTGCTTGCCTAGAATCTGTAATCCGACCGGCAGATTTTCCTTGGTATCTCCGCAAGGAATCGAAATTCCGGGAATCCCCGCCAAGTCCGCAGTGACCGTGAAAATGTCGGCGAGATACATCGCGAGGGGATCATCGACCTTCTCGCCCAGTTTGAATGCGGCTGTGGGACTGGTTGGAGTCACAATCGCATCCACCTTCTTGAATGCTTCCTCGAAGTCGCGGACCAGCAGGGTTCGCACTTTCTGCGCTTTCAGATAGTAGGCATCGTAATATCCGGCGCTCAACGCATATGTGCCTAACATGATTCGGCGCTTCACCTCGGCGCCGAACCCGTGATCGCGTGTGCGGCGGTACATTTCGGAAGGCGTGCGCGCATCGCCAGCCCGGTAGCCGTAGCGAACGCCGTCGAAGCGAGCCAGGTTCGACGACGCCTCGGCTGTGGCCACAATGTAGTAAGTCGGAATCGCATATTCGGTGTGAGGCAGCGACACCGGGACTATCTCGCAGCCCAGTTGCGCCAACTTTTGAATTGCTGCTTCTACCGCCTTTTTGACTTCGGGGTCCAGTCCTTCGCCGAAATATTCTTTGGCCACGCCGAGCCTGAGCCCGCGCACCGGCTTTTCCAATTCTACGACGTAGTCCGGAACCGGGACTTCGGCGGAAGTCGCATCCATAGGCTCGCGGCCTGCGATGGACCGCAGCACGATGGCCGCATCCTTGACGCTTTTGGTGAGCGGACCGATGCGATCGAGCGACGACGCAAACGCAATCAGCCCATAGCGCGATACGCGCCCGTACGTTGGCATCAGCCCCACTACTCCACAGAAAGATGCGGGCTGTCGGATCGAGCCGCCCGTGTCCGACCCGAGCGTTGCGACAGCCATGTCCGCTGCTACCGCTGCCGCTGATCCTCCTGACGAACCTCCGGGAACGCGGCTCAGGTCACGGGGATTATGAACCGGATGCCACGCCGAGTTCTCGTTCGAAGAGCCCATGGCAAATTCGTCGCAGTTCAATTTGCCCAAGACAACGGCGCCCGCAGCTTCCATCCGCGCCACCGCAGTGCAATCGTACGGCGGAATATAGTTGCCTAGAATCTTCGAGCCGGCCGTTGTACGAACTCCGCGGGTCACCATCACATCCTTGATGCCGACGGGGACACCGCCCAGCGGCGGTAGCGTCTCACCCTTTGCAGCTAGTGCGTCGATCTCGGCCGCTTTGGCGAAAGCGCGGTCTTTGCTGAGCATGAGGTACGCGCCAATCTGCGGATCGTCTTTCTCTATCCGGGAGTAGAAGCTCTCTATCAAAGCCACGGCGGTGGTCTTGCGCTCTTGGATAGCGGAGCGGGTAGCGTCGATTGTGAGTGAGCTCAAATCCATAAGAGAAACGTATGGCGTGCTTAGCGATTCGTTGCCGAATTGAGCAAACAACTCGTTCCGAACCGTTGGCCTATCTCTCGATCACTTTCGGCACTTTGAAAAACGTTCCGTCCGTGTCAGGCGCGTTTTCCATGGCGACTTTGTGCGGCAGCGATTTTCTCAGACCTTCGAGAATGTCTTCCCGGCTGGCGTAAGCAAAGCGCGCGCTTCCGGTTCTTGACTCGTCGACGCCGTATCTGTCCGACACCTGCGCCATCGGCGGCACATTCGTTGTGTTCAGTTGGTTCAATCGATCGATGTATTCGAGAATCGAATTCAGATCGCGCAGCATAAGTGCGCGTTCGTCTTCGGTTAATTCCAGGTTTGCCAGATCGGCGACATAGGCGACGTCTTTCTCAGTAACTTTCATTTGGCATGTGTTGTGGGATTTGAGTCGTGCCCTATTTTTAGAATAGCAGTTTGGACAGGGTAAACCGGCCATACTTTCCAACTATATATTCGCACTGTTTTCATAGACTTAAGCAAATTTAAGCCTCGAAGGGGGCTTGACAAGATTTTGGCAAAATGCGTTTTTTGCACCTTTTTTGGTGCAATTGCGGTGAGGGCGCTCAGAGCTTCTATTCTTTGCTCGGAAACTCAATCCGCAAAAATGCTATCGCTTCTTCTCTGCTGTGCAGGCGACCTTCGAGTTGTCCATCCTCGACCGCCGATAGAATTTTCTTAAACTGTGGTCCTGGCTTGTAGCCAAGTGCGATCAGGTCGTCGCCGTTGATCAGCAAAGCTGGCTGCATGATTTCGCGCGGCATGGAAGCCATCTTTCCGCGCGTAAAATCATACGAAGCAAGATTGCGATGGCTGGCTTCGCAATCGAGCCGATGCAATTGCAGATGTTCGTCGAAGCGCGGCATGCGCACGAACCTTTTGAACGTTGACTCCTTCATTTGCTGCACGTGCGCGAAGCGCATGTGGTTGTCGACCAAGGCAAGAATCTGTTCGGTGTCATCAGTGGAAAAACGAAGACGCCGGCAGATGTCTTCGGCGATCTTGACTCCAACATCGACATGCCCGTCAAAGCGAATGCGGTCAGGGGCGATGCGAAACGTGGCTGGCTTGCCCACGTCGTGCAGCAGCGCACCCCAAGCCAGTGTCACCGGACAGGGATGCGGCAGCTTGTCGAGCAAAAGCAGCGTATGCACAAAGACATCGCCTTCAGGATGAAATTGCGGCGGCTGCTCTACTCCTTTCATGGCTTCGATCTCAGGCAAAACTTCGCGCAGCAATCCAGTTTCGTCTAGAAGAAGGAAAGCCGAACGCGCCCGGCCCTCGGTCAGCATCTTGCTGAGCTCATCTCGCACGCGTTCACGCGATACCTGATTAATCTGCGAAGCCAGCTTTCGAATCGCCTGAAAAGTCGCAGGCTCTATGGCGTAGCCAAAACGTGCCGCAAAGCGGACTGCGCGCAGCATACGCAGCTTATCCTCCGAAAAACGCCGCTCTGGATCACCGATGGTTCGAATAATCCCGGCATCGAGGTCATTGCGTCCGCCGACGAAATCTAGAACTTCCTTCGTCAGCGGATCCAGCAACAAGCCGTTGATCGTGAAATCGCGGCGCTCGACGTCTTCCTTTGGATCTTTGCTAAAGACAACACGATCAGGATGACGGCCGTCGCTGTATCCGATGTCGCTTCGAAAGGTGGCGACCTCGACCACATTGCCCTTGGGGGAGACGTAAGAAGTTACGTCTCTACAGGTTTCTGTGAAAATGTCTTTTTCCGCCGAGGGAACTAGCACGACCCCGAACTGCACGCCGACAGCATAGGTTTCCGGAAAGATGCGCATGACATCTTCGGGGGTCGCGTCGGTAGTGACATCGTAGTCGGCAGGCTCGCGGCCGAGCAGCAGATCGCGTACGCACCCTCCTACGAGATACGCTTTGTGACCGCGCTCCCGCAAGGTGCGGACGATCGAGATGGCAAAGTCTTTGACCAGGGCAGCCACGATGCGCTCCAGCAGATAATATATTGCTTATGCCTGACGCCTACATCCTCGGGATTGAGAGTTCCTGCGACGAGACCGCAGCAGCCGTGGTGCGCTCGGGTGAGCAGATCGGTTCGAACGTTGTGTTTTCGCAGATCGCCACGCACCAGCCTTATGGCGGAGTCGTGCCCGAATTGGCCTCTCGGGAACACTTGCGCGCGATTGTGCCGGTCGTCCGCAAGGCGTTGGCCGATGCTGGACAGACTTATCAGTCGGTCGATGCGGTGGCCGTAACCCAAGGTCCGGGGCTGGCGGGCGCATTGCTTGTCGGCATCAGCTACGCAAAGGCTCTTGCCTTTGCTCTGGACAAACCCCTCATCGCCGTGAACCATCTCGAAGGCCACATTCACGCTGTGCTTCTTGAGGAGCGACGAAAGGGAAATCACGACTTGCGCTTTCCCGTGCTGGCGCTGGTTGTATCCGGCGGTCACACCCACCTGTATTTGGCAAGGCGGCAAGACAATAGTTGGTCGTACGAGAACATTGGCCACACTCGGGATGACGCTGCCGGAGAAGCTTTCGACAAAGTCGCTAAGTTGCTTGGTCTCGGATACCCGGGTGGTCCTATTGTTGACAAGCTTTCTACTCACGGCGACCCTCATGCCGTGAAGTTTCCGCCATCGCAACTGAAGCACCGGGATCGCAACGATCAAAAGCTCGGACGAACTTACGATGTCCCACGCTTTGATTTTTCTTATAGCGGGATCAAGACCGCGGTTTTACGCTACGTCGAAACTCACAACATGCAAGCTTCGATCGCCCAGCGGCGCAGAGTGCTCGCGATGATCCCACAGCCCAAACTCGAAGACTATTTGTCGAGCTGCGACCAGCAGACGCTCAATCTCGTAGCTTCGTTCCAGCGAGCGTTGATCGAAGACCTGGCTGGAAAGACCCTGGCGGCGGCCCGTGCGTATGACGTGGCTACGTTGTTCATCACCGGTGGCGTAGCAGCGAATCAGGAATTGCGCCAGCAATTCGACAAGGACGCGGCCCAGGAAGGTCTTTTCGTCTATTTCCCTTCTCGTCCGCTGTCGACGGACAATGCCGCGATGATTGCGGCGGCAGCCTATCCCAAGTTCTTGGCTGGAGATTTTGCGCCGATGGATTTCTCGGCGGAGGCAGGAATGGTATTGAGGTGAGGAGGCACTTCAGCAATCAGCATCTAGCACTCAGCATTCAGCCCTGTAAAATTTTTGCCTGACGAGTGCTGTGGCTAAGTACTGATTGCTGAGTGCTAACTGCTGCCTTTCGCAGCCTGGGCTTTGGCGCCCAACACTACCTGGAGCGCCTTGCCGAGTTGATCCTCGATATCGATGTCCTTGAAAATTGTGTAATTGGCGCGTTTTTCCGTGTGTTCGAAACCACTCTGTTTGCCGGCCACGATTACGATGGGAATGCGGGCGAGACTCGGCTCATTTTTCACGGCCGTGATCAGTTCACTGCCGCTCATCTTGGGCATTTGGATATCGGTGATAATTATGTCTGGACGCACCCGCTTTAGCGCTTCGAGTGCCTCCTGGCCGTTGGTGGCTGACTCCACGGCAAAGCCGCGCTCCTCAAGGAAGCGGCAGACGGTATGTCGAATGAGCATGGAGTCGTCGACAACCAAAGCCACAACTGACATGACCTCTCCGTGGGCAATTAGTCCCAGGCTGACACTAACAAACTGTGGATGATCCAAACAAGAGGAAGACCTGATGAGAGATTACCTTCGTCACTCTTCGCAGGCAACGAAACGGAAATGTTTCAGGATTCGTTCTTCATCCGGGTGTCTTCGATCATCATGTCCTTGAACTCGCTGGACTCGAAGATATCTCCGCACTCCAGGCATTCGACGAACTCGGCGTCTTCTTCGCGTGCGACAATCTGCACGCGCGGGTGCTTACACTCGTTCATGGTGTTGCTCTTCTCGGGGGGTTGCGACGGCGGGATTGAAGTCATAAACCCGGACGGTCACGGTCGGCCTGGCGAGGCTGAAGTGAAGTTTGCCGGAAATTGGCGGTATTTTAGCCTGACTGATTCGCTTGTCAAGTCTTTTCGCAGAAAATTTGGCTTTGACTTTCTCGCCGACTGCTCGAACGGTAGATTGCTCAGTTCGTACAGGCCGAATCCGTAGAAACGGGAAATGCGACCAAAAAGATCGCCATCCTATAAGCGGTTAAGGACAATATAGTTACCGTTAGATTGCGTATACAGCCGTTCCCTGCGAACAGTTGCAATCCCAATCAGCGTCCCTTACAATTAATGATATCCGACTGAAAAGGTCGTAATTACTGGCGGACCCAGATGCTGAAGCTAACCAAGAAAGCGGACTACGGCTTGATGGCGATGAAGCACTTGGCTGAGCGGGCGCCTTACGGCGCTTGCAGCGCGAAGGATGTTGCCGACGCCTACGGGATTCCGCAGGAAGCTCTGGCAAAGATTCTGCAGCGCCTGGTCAAGGCGGGGTTGCTGCACTCGCAACATGGAACGAACGGCGGCTACAAACTGGCGCGCGATCCCGGAACGATCAGCGCCTTTGAGGTGATTCGGGCCATTGACGGTCCTTTGTTCATTACCTCCTGCATCACGGTGCGAGGCGAATGCGATCAGACCGACCGCTGCACCATTCGTGAGCCGCTGCGCCGGGTCAATGAGAGCATCGAACAAGTGTTGCGGCGCATCAGTATCTCAGAGATGAAGGAAGAAACGCATTCCCAGGAAGAACTGGAAACAAAGAAGCCAGCCGAGCTGGTTACGATTACATAGATCAGGCAGGAGAGCAATCATGAGCACAGATGTGAAGACGATCCCCCAGGCAGAACACGTAGCTCCCGACGGAGTCAAGCTGCCGGTTTACATGGATAACCACGCCACCACCCCGATGGATCCGCGGGTGTTGGAAGAGATGCTGCCCTATTTCATGGAGAAGTTCGGCAACGCTGCCAGCCGCAATCATTCATTTGGCTGGGCAGGCGAAGAGGGCGTCGAAACCGCACGTGAACGCGTTGCAAAACTGGTCGGCGCAACCCCCAAGGAAATCATCTTTACTTCGGGTGCCACCGAGAGCGACAACCTGGCCATCAAGGGCGTCGCCGAAATGTACAAGGAAAAAGGAAATCACATCATCACGGCCGTGACCGAGCACAAAGCCGTGCTCGACACCTGCAAGCGCTTGGAGAAATACGGCTATCGCGTCACCTACATGCCCGTTCAAAAGGACGGCCTGGTCGATCTCGAAGATCTGAAGCGGGCCATGGACGACAAGACCATCCTGGTTTCGATCATGTGGGCTAATAACGAAATCGGCGTGCTGCAGCCCGTCGCGGAAATCGGCAAGTTGTGCCGAGAGCGCGGAATCATTTTCCACACCGACGCGACCCAGGCGGTGGGCAAGATTCCGGTCGATGTGAATAAGAACAACATCGACGTAATGTCGATCTCGGCTCACAAGATGTACGGACCCAAGGGCGTCGGAGCACTGTACGTTCGGCGCAAGAATCCTCGAGTGCAGATTTCGGCGATCATCGACGGCGGCGGCCATGAGCGTGGCATGCGTTCGGGCACGCTCAATGTGCCCGGGATCGTCGGTCTGGGCAAAGCTTGTGCAATCGCTTCAGAAGAAATGGCGAAAGAATCCTGCAAACTCGCAGGCCTCCGCAACCGACTTCGCGACAAAATCATGGGCGGGTTGGACGAGGTCTATGTCAACGGTTCGTGGGAGCATCGCCTTCCGGGCAACCTGAATATCAGTTTCGCCTATGTGGAAGGCGAATCGTTGCTGATGGGCATCAACGATATCGCCGTTTCGAGCGGTTCAGCATGCACCTCAGCGACGCTTGAGCCATCTTATGTATTGAAGGCTCTGGGCACCGGGGATGATCTGGCGCACAGTTCCATCCGCTTCGGCCTTGGACGGTTCAACACCGAAGCCGAGGTTGATTACGTAGCCGATCGTGTGGTCGAGACGGTATCGCGGCTGCGCGAGCTTTCGCCTCTCTATGAAATGGCGAAAGAGGGCGTGGATTTGAAGAGCGTGAAGTGGGCAGCGGAGTAGGTTTGCTCCCGAGACAAATTTTAAGGAGAAAGCAAAATCATGGCATACAGCGATAAGGTTCTAGATCATTATTCCAACCCGCGCAACGTCGGCTCGTTGGACAAGAACAGCTCTGAAGTCGGGACCGGCCTGGTCGGCGCACCTGAGTGCGGCGACGTAATGAAGCTGCAAATCAAGGTCAACCCGCAGACCAATGTCATTGAAGATGCAAAATTCAAGACCTTCGGATGCGGCTCGGCCATCGCATCTTCGTCCCTCGCCACCGAGTGGGTGAAGGGCAAGACCGTCGATGAAGCCCTGCAAATCAAGAACACCGAGATCGTGAAGGAACTTTCGCTGCCGCCGGTAAAGATTCACTGCTCGGTGCTCGCGGAAGACGCGATCCGCGCTGCCATCCACGACTGGAAGAAGAAGCAGGACGTGGCGAAGCCGACAGCGGTAGCCGCGCAGTAGTTCCATGGAGGACGGGCGTTTCGCCCGTTACGACGCGCTAATGTGCGTCGTACGTCCATATGAGCAGAGCATGATCGAAACAGAGACCAAAACGGAAGCGTCGAAAGCTCCGGCCAAAGGCGTCCTGGTAACGGATAAGGCTTTGGCCAGGATCCGCACCGCCATCGTGAAGGAAGGCATTTCGCCCGAACAGGGCGGGCTACGCCTTGGCGTGCAAGGCGGCGGATGCTCCGGCTTGAGCTATAACATCCGCTTCGACACGCAGCCGCGCGAGCGCGACCGCATCTTTCAGTTCGGCGATGTGCGCGTGTTCGTCGACCCGAAATCGTTCATCTATCTGCACGGCATGACCCTGGATTACCAAGAGACGCTCATACAGCAAGGCTTCGTGTTCGTGAACCCGAATTCGACGAAGTCCTGCGGTTGTGGCACGTCGTTCTCGGGCTGATGGTGTGGTGCGGGCGCCCTCGCCCGCGAGGGTTTCTCTCCACGGCGCGGCTGTTCTGGCGGCGCGAGCCCACACGAAATGTGAGCGCGAGTGTGTTTATGGCAAGTGTGGAATCCAATACGAGTTTGTCTTTGATAACGCCAGGCGAAGCTACAGCCACATGTTGGTCGTGCGGCACCATGCGCGCCGTCCATTTTTGCAGTTCTTGCGGCAGGGTGCAGCCTCCGAGGCCAGTGGATTATTTTACGTTCTTCGCTCTGCCGCGCAAGTTGAATCTCGATGCGGCGCTTCTGGAGCGCGAATTTTATGAGTTGAGCCGTAAGCTTCATCCCGACCTTTGCGCCCGTGCCGACAAACGCGAACAGGAATGGAGCCTGGAGCAAAGCTCGCTACTGAACGACGCGTACCGGACCCTGAAAGATCCAATCAAGCGCACGGAATACTTGCTGCGGCTGGAAGGCGTGGAACTCGAGGAGCAATCCAAGGCGGCCACCGAAAAAGCACGATCCACGGGCGAGATCAAAAAACAGGTTGTGCCTCCAGACTTACTGGAAGAGGTTTTTGAGCTGAACATGCAGCTTGAAGAACTGCGGGCTCAGAAAAAGCTGGGCGAGGACGATCCGGCGCTGATTGAGGAAATAGGAAGACAGAAGTTGGAACTGGAAAAAAAGTACGAGTCGCTGTCCGAGGAATTGAGGAAATATTGGGACGACTGGGACCTTCTTCCCGGCAATGCTACGGAGGAAAGCCGAAGCAAAGTTCGCGACAAAATGGTTGACCTGCTGAATCGACGGTCGTACATCAGGAATTTGGTTAGAGATGTGAATGAAGCAGTGGAATTGGGCGATTGAGTGATTGAATCATTGACTCATTGCAGAGGTTGGCTCGCGCAAATGGCTCACTGATTCAATGGCTCACTGATTCAATGAGTTCTGATCGCATCGTCGGCATCGACCTCGGAACCACGAATTCTCTTGTGGCTTTCATGCAGGGGGACAGCCCCGTCGTGATCCCCGGCGAGGACGGACTGAATCTCGTTCCCTCGGTCGTCGCGTTGGATGAGCGCGATCAGATCATCGTCGGCAATGCCGCGCGCAAATATCTGATCGAGACCCCGGAACGCTCCGTCTATTCCATCAAGCGCCTCATGGGCCGCGGCGTCGAAGATATTCAGGAAGAGCTGCAGCTGTTCCCATTTCACCTCGCAGAAGATCTGCAGGCCGGGGAGGTTCTGCGCATCAAGCTCGGCCAGAAGACGTTCACCCCACCGGAAATTTCCGCGTTCATTCTGCGGCAGCTCAAACGAAACGCAGAGCGCTTTTTCAATGCTCCAGTTACCAAGGCCGTGATCACCGTGCCTGCCTATTTCAACGATGCGCAGCGCCAAGCCACAAAAGACGCTGGCCGCATCGCCGGCCTCGAAGTGCTGCGCCTGGTCAACGAGCCCACGGCTGCGTCTCTCGCCTACGGTCTCGACAAAAAGCAGAACGGCATCGTCGCGGTCTACGATCTGGGCGGTGGAACTTTCGACATTTCCATACTCAAACTTCACGACGGCATTTTCGAAGTCATCGCGACCAACGGAGACACACACCTCGGCGGCGACGATATCGATAATCTGATGATCAAGATCGCCATCGACGACATCCTCGGCGACGCGAATCTGGATGTCTCTCGCAATAGCGAAGTTGTCGCCACAATTCGCAAGGCCGTCATCGAAGCCAAGATCGCGTTGTCTTCGGAAGCAGCGACGGAACTGGACATTGATTTACTGAGCACGGAACTGCCCCAGGGCAAGCGCTATCAGCGCGAGATCACCCGTGAGCAGTTCGAGCAACTAATCCAGCCAATCATTGATCGTACCGTCGGACCGTGCAAGCAAGCCCTGAAAGATGCCGGGCTAAAACCGCAGCAGATCGACGAGGTCGTCCTCGTCGGCGGATCGACACGAATCCCGAAAGTACGCGCACTGGTCGAGGAATTGTTTCAGCGCAAGCCGCATACCGATCTCAATCCAGACGAAGTCGTTGCTCTCGGTGCGGCAGTGCAGGCCAACATTCTCGGCGGCGGTTCCGAAGCTACCGAGAACATGCTGCTGCTCGACGTCACACCTTTGTCGCTGGGCATCGAAGTGGCCGGAGGGGTGACCGATAAAATCATTCTGCGCAACTCGACCATCCCCGCGTCGGCCACGCAGTACTACACGACGCAGGTCGATGGTCAGGCCAACGTTGCCATTCATGTTCTGCAGGGTGAACGCGAACTGGCGAAGGATTGCCGCTCACTCGCGCGCTTCGATCTGAAAGGGATTCCGCCGATGACTGCGGGCATGGCCCGCATTGAGGTCAAGTTCCTGATCGACGCCAACGGCATCCTGCACGTGTCCGCGCGTGAACAGCGCAGCGGCAAAGAGTCCGAGATCGAGGTGCAACCCAGTTACGGGCTCACCGACGATCAAGTCGAAAGCATGATTCTCGATTCTTTCGACTATGCCGGAGAAGATTTCCGGCGGCGGCAAGTGATTGAGGCGCGCAACGAAACAGACACGATCCTTGCCGCGCTCGACAAAGGCAAGAGAAGTACTGCCTGGGGCAAACTGACCAGCGACGAGAAGAAAAAGATTGCCAAGCTGGAAAAAGCATTGCTCCAGGTCAAGAGCGAAGAAGATTATCAATCGATCCGTAAAGCGATTGACGCTTTAAACCAGGGCACGATGCGGCTTGCGGAACTAATGATGGACACAGCCGTAAGCACGGCGCTCAAGGGCAAGACGATGGACGAAGCGGACATGGGCGAAGGCTCAGAAACCGGCCATCCCGTTGCCAGAGCAGATTTCGAGTAAACAATTTTGATTACGTAAGCCCCGGGGCGCCCTTGTTTCGGGGAGCCGAGCAAGGCTCGGCGGCACATGACGACGAGGAATCAGGAGCAATCATGGCAGACGAAGAAACACAAGGATCAGGAACGGCAACAGTGGACTCACCCGGCGAAAACACCGTCCAACTAACTTTCTTGCCCGAGGGCAAGACCGTCGAGTTCGAGCACGACAAGCTTCCCTACAAAGATCATGGCAAGGAGCAGTCAATCCTCGATATAGCGTTGAACTACGGCGTCCGCCTGGACCACGCCTGTGGCGGCAACTGCGCCTGCACCACCTGCCACGTGTGGGTGAAGGAAGGTGCGGAGAATCTCTCCGAAATGGACGACGACGAAGCCGATCGTCTGGACATGGCTGCCGATTTACAGTTAAACTCTCGTCTCGGCTGTCAGGCTGTGATCACAAAGCCCGGCAAAGTGGTAGTCGAGATCCCGTCGTGGAATCGCAATTACGTATCGGAAGAACACTAGAAAAACGGCAGTTAGCATTTAGCACTCAGCATTTAGCCTCCGAAATTTTTCGCGGGCGTGGGCAAGACACTTCGGAGACTAAATGCCAAGTGCTAAATGCTCAGTGCTGACTTCTCAAGGAGCTCCATGCCAAAAGACCTAACCTGGGATGACGCAGAAGACATCGGCATCCTGCTTTCGGAAGCGCACCCTCAACTGGAGCCACTCTCGATCCGTTTCACCGACCTTCACGGTTACGTAGTCGCGCTGCCCGAGTTCAAAGACGACCCCAAGAAATCTACCGAAGGCAAGCTTGAGGCCATCCAGATGGCTTGGCACGATGAGTTCCTGGACAGAACCCAAGCGTAACCCCGCTCGAAAAGACCCGCTGTTGACAAGCTTATTACTTCTGCATGACAACCCCGGTTCCGTTCGGCCCTATTCTGTTGTCTCCTGAGTCACTTGGTATGGAGATCGCGGAACGATCTCCTCTCCTCAAGCAGAAGGGGCGCGGCGGATACCGTGCCCCTTTTTTCCTGCTCGATAACGTCTAACCTACAGTGGCGGGCACTGGCTCTTCCACACTGGCTTCGCGCAGAAACTTCGCAGCTTCCTCCGGCGGGGTCGGATTGATATAGAACCCGGTGCCCCACTCGAATCCCGCCGTCTTGGTCAGCTTCGGCATGAATTCGATGTGCCAGTGATAGTGATCATTGGTGGGATCCTGCACCGGCGAAGTGTGAATTACCAGATTGTATGGCGGATTATCTAGCACCCGGTCGGCCTTCATGAGCAGCGTCTTGATCGCCTTGGCCAGGTTCTCAAACAGTTGCGACGAAGAATTCTCGAACGCCGACTCATGCTGCTTGGGCATGATCCAAGTCTCGAAAGGAAATCGCGGCGCGTACGGAGCCAAAGTGAGGAAGTCCTGATTCTCGGCGACCACGCGAGTACCCGTCTCCGTTTCCTGCCGGATCACGTCGCAGAACACGCATCGTTCTTTGTAAATGTAATATTGCTTCGCGCCTTCCAACTCCTCGACCACATAGATGGGAAGGATTGGCAGTGCGATCAGTTGCGAATGCGCATGTTCCAGCGACGCACCCGCAGCCTCGCCATGATTCTTGAAAATCAAAATGTACTTAAATCGCCGGTCCTTCTTAAGATCTAGAATGCGGTCACGGAAGGTCCAAAGCACATCTTCGATTCTTTTAGGAGGTAGCGTGGCCAGACTGGCTTGGTGATCGGGAGTTTCAATAATGACTTCGTGCGCGCCGATCCCGTTCATCCGGTCGAACATGCCTTCAGCCTGGCGGTTCAGGCTGCCTTCAATGCCCAGCGCCGGAAACTTGTTCGGTACCACGCGCACTGTCCAGCCTGGGGCGTCGCGCTGCGCTGGTGGCCCCCCGTTCGTGTTCGGGCGGTACGCCTGAATCTCCGGCGGCGTCTTGCTCTCGTTGCCATAACAGAACGGACAAAACCCCCCTTTTAATTTCACTCCGTCACGGGCAAAATCCGTTGGACGTTTGGCGCGGTCGGTCGAAATAATTACCCAACGACCTACAATCGGATCTTTTCGAAGCTCAGGCAAAGATTAAATCCTTTCAATAAGGGCATACGAGTCAAAGCCAAACCGTCACATTACGCCACAGGAAAGGCATTGCGAAATAGTTCGATCAGCGGTTGGCTGGACTGACGCTCATAATACACGGTCACCACATCGAAACGCCACCGGCACGAAGTTGCCACATAACGAAGATACTCGTCGGCTACCGCAGCGAGTCCGCGCTGCTTGTCGCGGTCCACGGCCGCTTCGGCAGGCTTTACATCGCGCGTAGTGCGGGTTTTGACTTCGATAAAATATAGGACGTTTTTATCCCAGCCAATCAGGTCGATCTCGCCCCGGCGCCGGGGCGAGCGAAAATTACGCGCTACCATTACGTATCCCAGATGCCGCAAGTAAAAATAAGCAGCTTCCTCCCCACGCCGCCCCGTCCGCTGGTGAGGAGGAATATCTTCGGTCGGGAGCGTGCGCTCCGCCAGCCAATCCAGCGCCCGAACCGCAGCCTGCGTCATTCGTCCCGAAAGAACAATCGCCATAACTAAAAAGATCGTAGGACGAACAAGCCGAATTTAGATGTGACCTTCATCACATGAAAGGTGGAACATTAGGCGGGTCCATGCCACGAACTGAACCCGGTCCAAGAACAATGGGGCGGGTCAAGTTAAATGACCCGCCCCACGCAGCCGGCACAAGGGAGGAGATTCCCGTCCGGCTGGCTAAACGCCTTGTCCCACGCTTAGAATCGACTCTTCGAGTACGTCCATCGCGACATCAGCTTCCTCTTTGGTCACAATGAGCGGCGGGGCGATACGAATTGTGCTTGGGCCACAACCTAAGAAGAGAATGCCGTGCTCGAAGGCCATCTGGATGATGCGGTCGCGCTCGGCCGCACCATATTCTTTGGTCTTCTGATCTTTGACGATTTCGACTCCGATCATCAGCCCGCGTCCGCGAACGTCCCCAACCAGTTTGTGCTTGCTGGGCCAGTTTGCCATGCGCTTGAGCATGTGGTTGCCAACCTCGGTTGCGTTATGCAGCAAGCCATCGCGTTCGATTACATCCAGCGTGGCCATCGCAGCCGCATTGCAAACCGGATTGCCTCCAAACGTCGACGCGTGCGATCCGGGAACCCAGTCCATGATTTCGGCTTTGCTGATGGTCACTCCCAGCGGCATGCCCGAAGCGATGCCTTTAGCCGAACAAACGATGTCGGGATGGACGCCAGTGTGCTCGATAGCCCACCATTTGCCGGTGCGCCCGATACCGCTTTGCACTTCGTCAGCGACCAGCAGAATGCCGTGGCGATCGCAAATGCGGCGAAGTTCCTGCATGAAGATCGTGGGAGCGATCACGTATCCACCTTCGCCCTGCACCGGCTCGACGAAGATTGCGGCTACTTCCTCGGGGGCAAGCGTGGTCTTAAAGAGCTTGTCTTCGATGAAGCGGGCGCAGCCCAGCGCGAAGGCCTCGGCATCCTGCGGTCCGCCCTCGCATCCGCGGTAAACATCGGGATAGCGAATGTGGGTTACGCCCGGGACTAAGGCGCCGAAGCGCCGCTTCTGCTGAGGTTTTGACGCGGTGAGCGAAAGCGCGCCCATGGTGCGTCCATGAAATGCGCCGAAAAATGCGATTACGTTTTGTCGCTTGGTGTGATAGCGAGCAAGTTTGAGAGCGCATTCAATGGCTTCCGTGCCAGAGTTGCCGTAGTAGATTTTGTGCGGCCCGGGCATGGGCGCGATCTTTGACAACCGCTCCGCGAGAGTCACCATGTTCTCGTAATAGAAGTCGGTGCCGGACATATGAATGAGTTCGGCTGCCTGTTTTTGAATCGCCGCAACCACATGGGGGTGGCAGTGACCGGTCGACGTAACGGCGATCCCGGCCGAGAAATCGAAGAATTCATTTCCATCCACGTCGGTGACTACAATACCGCGTCCCTGCTTTGCAACAAGCGGATAGGAGCGCGTGTACGAAGGCGAAATGTATTTGCTGTCGCCTTCCAGAACGCGCTTGGCGTTGGGGCCTGGCAAAGCCGTTTTAATCTTGGGCCCGATAAGAGTTTGGGTTGACATGGAATCCTCCAAATGGTTGTTGGTCGTTCGTCTGGGTGGCTGGCTTCGAGCGGGCTTCCGCCTTAAAGCCAGAATCTGACGAGGAGGAGGGAAAAGTTAGTCGCTACCGAAGAGGCTAGGACGCGAATGCGAAGGCAACACTGCCAGATAGCGTCGCGGGCACACCAGAAAGTGGATCCAGCATGCGGGCAGGTGCGAATTTGGATTTTGTCGGCGCATCGGAAATCATTCCAGTGCTATTATAGCCCGCCTAGATCGACGGCGTAACCCCCAATCGGTCCTTGACCGTTAGTCACGGGCACGGATCGGCTTACGTCCGCAGCCCGGTACTTCTAATATCTCGCATCTCTTCGCTCGTTTGTTGTGTCTGATACTTATCCGCTAATCGACGAATATGACCAATGCCCAGCGACAGAGCCGGTTTGCCGTGATCCTTGCCTTCGGGCTGGTGTATTTCTTTTGGGGATCGACGTATCTGGCGATTGATATCGCGGTGGAACGGATTCCGCCAGCTCTGATGTGCGCTGTGCGCTTTTCGATTGCCGGCGTGTTCATGCTGGCATTTTGCGGGCTACGCGGTCGCAACATCCGGTACAGCCCACGGCAGTTAGCGCAAATGGCGACGGTGGGCGTGCTCCTGCTCATGGGCGGCAACCTCACCCTCTCGTATGCCGAGAAATATGTGGCATCGGGTTTGGCTGCCTTAATCGTGGCGGTGACGCCACTTTGGTTCCTGGTGCTGGATACGCTCTTGCTCGGCGACCATCACGTTTCAATTCGCGGCAAAGCTGGGCTTGGTCTAGGCGTTGTGGGGCTGGTTGTATTGTTGTGGCCCGACCTTACCACGACGACTTCTTTTGGGCGGGTGCAATTGTGGGCCTCGGTTAGCTTGCTCGGCGGTTCGTTCAGTTGGGCGTTGGGTTCGGTACTGGCCAAACGTTGGAAGTCTGCAGATGTGGATCCATTCTCGGCTACAGCTTGGCAAATGATCGCGGCGGGCTTAGCTAATCTGTTGTTCGCGGTCGCTGCCAGAGATTTTTCGCAGGTTGTGTGGACGCCGCGCGGAATCGGCGCCACCTTGTATTTGGTGGTTTGCGGATCGTGGATCGGATATACCGCATATATCTGGTTGCTGAACCATGTGCCCACGGCGAAAGTTTCCACTTACGCTTACGTCAATCCCGTAGTCGCGGTTTTTCTGGGATGGCTGGTGCTGAGCGAGCACGTAGACAGATACATCATCGCGGGCAGTGCAATTGTGGTCGCTTCGGTGATTCTTGTGACTAGCGCGCAGGTAACGAAGAAGCCGGCAGCAGACGAAATGGCGATGGTGGAGACAACCGGAGATTAACTTCGATGATGGATCGCGCTAGACCAGGTGTCCCGTCAGACACACCCGCCCTTCCAGCGGATTCATCGTTCCTTGGACTACGGGCACCATGTGCGGCAAGCGGTCATCGAAAAGCGTGAGCTGATCGTAAAGGGCAGGAATCACTTCGAAGTACCCTTGCCACGCCTTGGGCTGCCGCGGCTCCAATGCGTCGAAAACTTCTTCTCTCGCGACGCAAGTTTGGCCGCCGCTAAATGCGTTCGGATTTCGAGTCAACGAATACACGTACCCATAAACGCCGTTGCAGCTGTCGTTGTGTATCTCGTGTCGCATCCCATCGAGATGCAGAGACAGCCAGGGCGAGCGAGGCGACACTCCGTTCAACTCAGAGTCGCAAAGCGCCTCCAGCCGGGTTAAGAAATCGTCAATCAGATCGCCGCCTAAGACTTTAACGGCGTCAGTCCGCAAATAGCAGTAGACCTCGGGCATATACCAGTAATCCCAGCACTGATGTTGACTGAGAAACGAATGCGCGCCAGGATCTCCCATGAACTGTTCGAATCTGGCGCGGGCCTCGTCGGCGCGTGGCCAAAAATTCGTGATCACCCTGGTGCGAAACAGAGGATTTCGCTGACTGGAAGCCACCAATTCATGCATAAAAGATCAGATCCAAAGCGCTGCTTCGCAGAATTGTATCGCATGATCCCACGTCCGGTCTTACCCCGCCGGCTTTTGGACCATTGAAAAGCCAAAATTTTGCACGCTCTGTTAGTGTGTTTGTGAGGCTTGATCGTGCATGGAAGAAAGCTGCTGAGTGCTAAACACTTATGATCGGAAACAAATCGCCCATTACGACCACATTGGTTGGAATGAATGTTGCTGTATTCGTGGTGATGGCACTGACAGGCGTGTCCCCCGTGAATCCCAGCGCGGCACAGCTGCAGAAGCTGGGCGCGAACTACGGGCCACTTTCGCTGGGCTCGGAGCCGTGGCGCATGCTGGCTTCGAACTATATTCATGGCGGGATCATCCACATTTTTTTCAACATGTGGTGTTTGTGGAACCTCGGTTTCCTTGCTGAACGAGTCTTCGAACCTTGGACGTACGTGCTCACTTACACTTTTTCTGGGATCGCTGGCAGCCTGGCCAGTTTGTGGTGGGATCCGGCCGCGGTTGGTGTGGGCGCTTCAGGTGCAATTTTCGGACTCGCCGGTGCACTGATCACCGCACTTTATCTCGGCCATTTACCGATTCCCAAGCAGGCGATGCAGAGCACGCTGAAAAGCCTGCTCATCTTTGCCGGCTACAATTTGTTCTTCGGGTATTTGCTGGCAGGGATCGGCATCGATAACGCGGCTCACATTGGCGGGCTGCTGGCGGGTCTGGCGATCGGAGCGCTGCTGGCAAAGCATCTGATGGCGCCACCGGAAATACGTAATCGCTGGCGTAACGGAGTTTTTATCGCTGCGGCCGTTGTGTTGTTCCTCGCCTTCCTGTTCGTAAAGCATGTGAGTGGAATGGCACGACAATAGTCAGATTGGCGCACTTCAAGATTGCACACGCGATAGACGTGTCTCACTGCGTTCCTTCTTCTGAGTCGTCATCGCTCACGACTTCAACCGTATGGCCGCGAACTGCGAAAGTGAACTTTTGGTCCCCCCGCGAGACAAAGCTTACTCGCGTAGGGGCGCGTTGCCAGGCCGGCGGCGCACATTCTGCGCTGGATGCTTCCTCGTTAGCAGCTTCTCCGAGAGGCTTTTTCAGGATGGGTTTGCGGCGGCCAAGTTGCATCACGACGGCAGAAAGCTTGTGGCCATCCTCCGAGATGCCGCAGTAGGCGACGTAGTCACGATACCAACTGGCTGAGGAAGCGTCGGAATCGAACTCAGGCAGGCTGGCTTGCGAGATATGTCCGGTGATGCGGTCGACGACGAGCCATCCACTGCGCTGCCAACTCCAACGAACCGTAGTTTCCTGGGGCAGAGTGTCATTCACGCGAACGACGCGTCGCACCACGAACAGCTGCTCGGTTACTTCATGGGGAATGCCGAAGGTAAATTCTTTCAATCGGGTATCTACGTACAGGGGCCTGATCTTCAAATCATCCGGCCGATCTTGGTCGAGATCCGAAGATGGCTTCACAACGGTCCATTTTCCGAAAACGATGACGTGCGGCTTGGAGGCGGCCAACACCGTTCCTGTAAAAGAGAAAAGGCAGAGAGCGATGCGAAAAAAGAGGACTCATGCAATGAGGCTAAGCAACGATTGCATCCCCGAGCAAGGTCAGATCGCACATTGGCTCAAGAGATTTCCCAAAATGGCCTGTCCAAGAGTTGGACGGGTGCTTGCCGGGATAACAATGCCGATTCACTGGCCTACCGCTAAATCCGATACAATAAAGAAGCGCTCGACGCAGTTATGAGCCCTCCCCATAAATTCCGGACATCTCCTGCCAGCCATTCTTCGTCTTACAAAGAGATGGGGGAACTTTCTCCGCGTCGCGCTCCACGCGTGTTGGTCGTCGACGATAATCCGGACACAATGGTGCTGATGCGCGAGTTGCTGTCCACGCGGGGTTATGAAGTGGTGGCGGTTCCGGACGCAGCCCAGGCGGAGAGCGAGATTCGACGGGATCTTCCTGACCTGATTCTTTCCGACGTCGTGATGCCGGGCAAGTCGGGTTATGAACTGTGCCGCGAGGTAAAGGACAACCCGGCCACACGCTTGATCCCGTTCGTGCTGATTACGGGGTTGAGTGATCGCGAGGACAAGCTTCGGGGAATCGAAGCTGGAGCCGACGATTTCTTAAATAAGCCTATTTTTTCGGAAGAGCTGTTTGCTCGCGTCAAGTCACTGCTTAAACTCAAGGAGTTCACCGACGAGTTGGAAACCGCGGAATCGGTACTTTGCACGTTAGGCTTGAGTGTGGAGAGTCGCGACCCATATACCGAGGGTCATTGTGAACGGCTGGCGGAAAATGCAAGCAATCTGGGACGTCATCTCGGGCTGAATGAAGAGTCGATCGTGGCCTTGCGGCGGGGCGGGTACTTGCATGACTTGGGAAAAATCGCAGTTCCCGACGACATCTTGAAAAAGGGAACGAACCTGACCGATGATGAGTGGGTCATTATGCGGCAGCATCCGGTGACCGGTGAGAATATTTGCCGGCCGCTGAAGTCGTTGCGGCTCGTGCTGCCCATTATCCGCAATCATCATGAGCACTCCGATGGCAGCGGGTATCCAGATGGTTTGCAAAAGGCGGAAATTCCTCTGCTTCCGCGAGTCCTGCAGGTGGTTGACGTTTACGATGCTCTGCGGACGGCGCGACCGTACAAGCCGGCGCTGAGCCACGAGCATGCTGCTTTTACCATGCGCCAGGAAGCCAGCGGCGGATTGTGGGATGAAGAACTGGTGGCGGAGTTTTTGTCCATGCTGCAGAAGCAGCGGCAAGTGGCGTAGAAGCTTCTGGATATCGGCTCCCTGTCTCCAGTTCACTCCCGATTCTTGATTGCGCGAGGTTGACTCTGAAGCGGCAATCCTTGAGACTAAGCGTCTCATAGCTGAAAGCCGACGGCTGACAGTTGAGATCCGGATTTGGAACCTGCCACATACAGCATTATCCTCCCGGCCTACAACGAAAGCGCGCGCATTACAGCCACGCTAGACAAGATTCTCGCTCACTCCACCGAACGCGGCTGGAACGTGGAAGTTATTGTTGTGAATGACGGATCAAGTGATCGCACCGCAGGGATCGTTCTAGAGTACGCGAAGAAGCACGCTGCACTTCGATTGCTGGAAAATCCTGGAAACCGGGGCAAGGGGTTCAGCGTTCGCAACGGAATGCTGCACGCAAAGGGCGACATTCTGCTGTTCAGCGACGCTGACTTGTCGTCGCCAATTGAGGAAGCGGACAAACTGTTTGCCGCCATTATGAAAGGCGCGGACATCGCGATCGGATCTCGATGGATTGATTCGCGGCTGCAGATTCGCAAGCAGCCGCTACATCGTCGGATCTTCGGACGAATCTTCAATCTGGCATTGCGCGTCATTCTAGGGTTGCAGTTCAAAGACACGCAATGCGGGTTTAAGGCTTTCACCCGGCGCAGCTCACAAGCAATCTTCCCGCAGCAAAAAATCGAGCGCTGGGGATTCGATCCGGAATTGCTCTACCTGGCCAGAAAGTTCGGCTTTACGGTCAGTGAAGTTCCCGTCACATGGTCACATCGCGAAGGAACACGCATCCACCCATTGCGCGATGGCGTCCGGATGTTTGTTGAACTGCTGAGGATCCGCTGGTACGCGCTGAAAGGAAATTACGTTCCTTCGAACGTTGTTTCCCAACCGCTCTAGGAACGGGAATCATCGAGAAGCTTCGCAGGCGGCCAGAGACTCAGAACACGAAGCTTATGGTTTTGATGAAGTATGCCTGAGGTGCTATGCCGAATCCTGTACTCGACACCAACGCTCCGCGCGCTACGATTCTCATCCGACTGCTGGTAGGCGGCGTTTTCCTCGCAGAGGGTATTCAGAAGTTTCTTTTCCCCGCAGCTTTAGGCGTAGGACGTTTCATTAAAATTGGCATCCCGGCTCCTCAGTTTTTCGGGCCGTTTGTCGGCGTCGTTGAAATTGTTTGCGGAGCATTTCTGATTGTTGGTCTGTTCACGCGACCAGCCACGATTCCGCTGATCATCGATATCAGCGTTGCTATAGTCACGACCAAGATTCCCATGCTATCTCGCGCAGGCTTTTGGAGCACCGTGCACGAAGCCCGAACCGACTACTGCATGCTTCTGGGATTGGTGTTTCTTCTTTTGGTCGGCAGCGGGCCGTTCTCGATGGATCAACGGAGAAAGTTTTAAAACTTTAGGCGGCTTGGACCGCCGATTTTGCAACCTTCCCTTGGAATGAATGCAAAGCATCGTCCAGCGTTGGGTGAACATCGAAGACCGACAGAAGGTTCGTTAGCTCGAGTGTGTGCTGGATGCGAGGATTGAGCCCAGCCAGCTTCAGCGAACATCCGCTAGCGCGAATCCACATATGCACGACCACCAACTCGCCGAGGCCGGCGCTGTCGATCACCTCTAAGTCTGTGCAGTCGACCACGATTTGGCGCGCATGAGGGAGAAGCTCCGCTATTTTTTTGGAGAACGCGGTGGCTTCATCACGATAAGTAAAACAGCCTCTGCACAAAAGCACGGTGACATCGTTAATCGCGCGGGTTTGCAGATCTAACTTCAAACTGTACTCCTTGTCCGGTGTACGAAGCTCGCCTCCGGCGCAAGCTACTCCCTTGGTTTCTTGTTTGTGATTTCAATGATACTGATTGGATGTCTGTGGGCGGGTTGCGCGACTGTGAAAATCTAGTTAATTGTTTGAGGCCTCCCGAAGTGCACGTTTGCTACATCCTCAACTCGTTTTTTCAGCAACACGCAGAATAATGTACGAATCTCGACTGGGATTGTTGTCCATTTCTAAACAAAGTCAGGACTGGGTTCGCGACCAAAAAAGTTAGACCATGGTTTCAATTGGAGTCGGAGCGACTGAACGCTTAGCGCAAGTCTCGAGGATCTCGGGCACTTCAAAGAGCGCTCGATTCGAATACGCACTCGCATTGCGGCGGAGTTGATCGAACGTCGCACTCTGCAGGAGTCGTTGAACCGTCGGCCCGATTTCTCGAAAGCTTGAGACCACGATTCCAAAACCTTTTTCTGTCAGCCATTCCGCGTTGTAGCGTTCTTGCGGCAGCGTCTTCGCATTGCATTCGACGATTACCGGTAGGTGGAACTGCAGGGCTTCGCTGATCGAGCCAGGGCCGGGCTTCCCGATGAAGAAGTCGGCCAATGCCATATAGGACTCTACATTCTCTGTGAAGCCTTGAACCGCGATCGGCTTTTTGGGTTTCAAACTCTTAAGTTGTGCGGCAAGCTCCTGATTATGTCCGCACAGCATGATCAACTGGACGCCACTGTTGCTTTTGTCGAGGCGCTTCGCAATGTCAATCATGACCCGAGACCCGTGGCCTCCAAAGAGCACAATCCCTGTCAGACAATCCGGTTCAAGGCCGAGCCGCGTGCGTTCAGCGACGCGATCGACGACGGTCTTTTGATAAAACTTGGGCTTCAAAACCATCCCTGACGTTTCGAAGATATGGTCCGCGGGGTGACCGAGCGCCAATGCCTGCGCCTTCGCCCGTTCGGTGGCGACGATAATGTATTCGGATTCGCGCTCAATCCAGAAGTGGGGCGGGTAATCCGCAAGATCCGTGAGCAGGGTGACAAAGGGAGTTTCTTCCGGCCCTCGAAGGCTTTCGGCAATGGCTCGATTGAAGTGCGGGATTACCGACAGCACCAGGTCCCCCGGATGCTGCGACCAATAAGCCCGCAGAGCCTTCACGACCCAGGGATGAGCGAGGCGAATCGTTCCCAGCAGAACAACCAGCAATTGCGGAGTAAACCGCGTCCAGCCATTTCGCAGAATCAGGTTGTAGGCATCTTCGATGTTTAGACCGGTCGCTTTGCGAAGCACGTCAAGCGGGGCGAGTAAATCTTGCACATTGAGAAAACTGACGTCCCAAGGCCGGTCCTGCACCGCGAGAGTGGCCTTCAGAGCGTCGGCTGTACTGCGGTGTCCTCCACCGGCGTGGTGGAAGACGATTGTCAGTCTGCGCAAGAATCTCCTGACCGGGCGTTGCCGGGGCAAGCGGCGTCAGCCATTAATATTCTCGTATTCTGCATCTTCAGGGAGTGCATGCTCAAACGCGAGTTCGGAATCAGTTTCGGCTTGTTCATTGGAATCGTGATCGCCCGGCCGCTCTTGATATTCGTGAATTCGCGCCCCTGCGGGGTCGATCGTAATGTAGGTAAGCCTTTCGTCGACCCATCCGCCCGCGTTGTAATAATGGATGCCTTCCTTTTCCTGATGCATGGCCTCGTGAGTATGTCCGCAAAAAATGCGGGTCGCTTTGTGCAGACGAGCGTGAAACAGCGCTCCAGCGGCCACTTTGTGCGACATGCGCAGCCAGCGAGTGTTGATGCGGTCAATGAAGCGGACCACAGGCTTTCCCTTAACATCAAGCCTCTGCAGCAAAAGATAAAACAGCGTTCCGAAATAATTGAGGCGAACGTTATTGGCCAGGAGCCGGTCAAATTGATGGCCGTGAATGGCCAAGTGATGTATACCGGCGTATTCCCACTCGTACTCTTGATACACGCGTACGCCGACCAGGTGCGACATAATATCGGCGAGGCCCTGGTCGTGATTGCCCTCGACCCAAACCACTTCCAGGTCGCGTTTAGGATTCGAGAGCTTGCGGATATACCCGAGAAATTTCCAATGCTCCTTAGTCAGCCTGCGGAAATTGAGGTCGGCAAAAATATCGCCCAACAGAATCAGCCGCCGGAAGCGGTTCTGCTTCAGCACGCAAGTGGCCTCGCGTGCTCGGCTGGTGTCCGATCCAAGATGGACGTCGGAAAGGATCAGCGTATCGTAGACGGGCGGATCCATACCCTATTTCTAGCTGGGGAATGTTACGGGACGATGAAATAAAGGTAACAATGCGGTAAACGTGTATCCACCAAGGTAACAACCGCATGGTTACGGTCGGACTTAATGGAGCGAGGATCAGTAATTGTTGGCGATCTTTGGACTGGGCTATTTCTGGGGCACGTATTCCTTTGGCGGGGCAGCGCCTTCGCCGAAGAAATACTGCTCCATTTGCCTGACGATGGCCTCCTGGTCTTCTCGGCGAGCAGGATTCAGACGATACTCGTTTAGCAGCATTTTGCAGAATTCGGTCCAGCCTTGCCATGCCTGCTGCGAGACGTTTTCGTAAATCTTCTTGCCAAATTCTGTGTCAAAGGGTGGCTCATCCAAACCCGGAAGCTCCTTGTGCAACTTGACACAGAAAACCATGCGTTCAGCCATATTTCTCCTCAACACTCTATCTGAAAAATTATCTCATACGGAGAGCAGGAAAATAGGCTTCATGCGCTGGGCGTCAGGCCTAGCGTCTCCGGAAGCCTGAAGCCCGGCGCCTGAAGCCTCTTACTCCACAAATGCGACCAGAATTCGTCCGTCCGACTTGTACCCGTCGCCGGTGGCATTCTTCGCGTCCTGTACGGGATTAGGCGGGAGGTAGTAAGACATACTCTTCACCTTGCCTCCCTTCTCCAGACTGGCGCCGATATTTTCTCGCTCGCCATCGACGTTGGGATCAATTTTGTGCGTTACGCTGCCGTTGCGTTTGTCCTTAGCGAAGCCGATGTCGTGTGTTCCGGCGCCCACCCACACGGTTTGTCCATTCCAGGTAAATGGTGCCTTCCACAAACGGAAGTGATGCCGGCTTGCGACCATGGCGATGGGCTCTGCCTGCTCGTAACCGAAATCCTGCGGACGGTTGAATAGGTAAAGGGTGCTCATCGGCATCGCCAGGTAGTCTTTGTTTTCGTAAGTCGTCATCGCGGCTTCGAGAACTGCCTTCTTGTCGTCGGTGTCGGCCACGTGGAAGTTGGCCGCATCGATAGCGCTCTGCACCTGCTTCTCGGAGCCGATGAGAACAAAATTCACCATGTCACCGAGGTTCTTGAACTGGTCATTGACGCGCCGGGGCAGACCGTCGATGTCCTTACGAAGGCCTGCATCCAAAGGCGTGTTAGAGATTTTCAGAGCTGGAGCTGGGGTCGTCGAACCGGGCTGTTGGATGCCTAACTGGCCCGCAAGAAAGATTCCGGCAGCAGTAACCAGTTGTTGCTTGAGAACATCTCCGCGGCTCGAGGCCGCCTGAGCCTGGCGCTGGACTTTGACTTGGAAGCTTCGTTTGCAGGGCGGCTTGGCGCCGGCGTTGATTCCAAGAAACAAATGAGCAGCAGCATCGACCGTCACTTCCTTGCTGTTCCCAATAAGAACCGGTGCCCCTTGCGCCTGCAGTTTGGCGATCAGAGCTCCTGGAAGCGCGTCAGCCACCGGGAGTGCTTGGGCGGAAGCGCCACTCACACCCGACGGATCGCAATTACCACTCGCCGTGATATTAAGAACGTCGCCGGTGCTAAGATCCACTCCCGTGTCAGTCCAGGCCTGAGTGGTCGAAACGTTAAAAGAGTAATCATTAGCGGTTGTGGGTGTAGTCTGCGCTATCCCCTTGCAGACCAGGAGAGACGCGATTGCCACAACGTCGAGCGCTCGAATCCAGCGCTTCATCAGCTACCCCCACGAAAGAATCCGACCGGGATAAAGGCCGGTTTTCATTAACATTATGCACTAGCGAGATGGCCGCTTGCACCGGGCCGAGGTCGGTTATTTACCCGCACTGCCCCGTGCCGTGGCACTTTCGGCGGGACGACGAGCAGTTGCCAGGCTCGGCCAGCTTGCCGTCGGGACCAATGCAAGCCTGAGTGTGGATGCACCAGAACAAACCTTCATTCGAGGGAGGAACGGTTGGGTCGGCTTCGGCGAGGATGAATTGCGCCTTCCAGCGCAGGGACGGGCAGAGGCCCGGATGATTGGTGTTGAAGCGATCGGATTCCTGAAGCGGTGATTGTCTGATCACGCTGCGCCTCCCGAAGCGGCTTTCATGATAGCGCGTTTGACCGCTACTTTTGCAAGTTGCACTTTGTAGGCATTGTGGCTCAACGGCGTCGCCCTCTGCAAGGCGGCGTCCGCCGCGCTCTTCGCGCCGTCTTCAGAAATGTTCGTTCCCGCTAGCGCACGCTCAGCTTCCGCCGAGTGCCAAGGGATAGGCGCCACGTATCCAATCACCACTCGCGCTGATTGCACCGAGGAACCATTCATGACGAGCCCCACGGCGGCTACAGCCAGCGGCCAGTCAAAAGCCTGCTTCTGCCGAATCTCGTAGTGAGCGACCTTCATTTCGCCCGGCGGAGGCAGAATTACCTCCGCAACGATTTCGTTCGGCTTGAGATCGTGCTCACGCTCGGCTTCGGTTTTTGGGATCACGTAAAACCGCTCCAACGATAACTCGCGCGAACCTTTCGGTCCAACCAGCCGAATCGACGCCCCGTACGCGATCAGCACGGGAACGATCGTCGAGGGGCTGACGAACTTAGCCGGACCGCTGTTGCCAAGGATCGCATGATATCGATTCTCGCCTCCGGCCACCAATTCCTTCCCCGCCTCATCCCTGGGAAGCAGGCCGAAGCCGCCACGAAAATACCAGCAGCGCGGGCGCTGGCAGAGATTGCCGCCCAGCGTGGCCATGTTGCGAATCTGCGGGCTGGCAGCGTCGTTGAGCGCCTCGGCTAATGCCGGATAGTCTTTGACCACATTCACATTGTCAGACAGTTCGCCCAGCGTACTAAGAGTGCCGATGCGAAGTCCCTGCGCCGAGGCCGTGACGCCGCCCATTTCCCTTATCTGCTTGATGTTTACGAGACGCTTCGGATGCACGACGTCGTCCTTCATCAAGGCGAGCAAGTCCGTGCCGCCCGCGAGGATTTCAGCCTGCCCCCATGCGGTTCCTAAGAGTCCCACAGCTTGTTCTTTGGTGGTCGGACTCGCGTATTCAAACGGTCGCATTTATGCACCTGCCTTTTGAGCCATATCTTTTTGGCTTAGCGCAGCGAGCACTTTGTCTGGCGTAATCGGCAAAAACGAAACCCGCGCGCCGATCGCATTTGCCACTGCATTCGCAATCGCGGCTCCTGGCGAAATCACTGGCGGTTCGCCTAATCCAATCACGCCGCGCTCGTCATACCCCTTGCCCGTCATCATATGAACCACAAGTTCGGGAATGTCGTTCAGCCCAGCCAGCCGGTAAAATTCCATATTCGGATTGAGCATGCGGCCCGTCGCCTGGTCCATGACTTTCTCCTCAAACAATGCGTAACTGATCCCCATTGCGAGCGCGCCATAACAACTGCTCTCGGCGGTCTTGAGGTCGATGATCAAACCGCAATCCTGCACTGCCACCATTTTCTTTACTCTTACTACGCCGGTCTCGATATCGACTTCGACGTCTGCCATCCCTACTCCGCCAACACCGCTATTGGTGAGGTCGGGGTGATTCTTGCTGGCAACCTGATCATTGTGTCCGCGCGCGGTTATTGCCATGGCGCCGATCTTCGAACAAGCTTGTTTCCAGTTGAGCGAACGGCTCGGATCGCTCTTCACTCGCACCATGCTATTCACGCACTCGAGATCGTCGGGTTGTGCGTTGAGGGCCGGAGCGACTTTGGCGAAGAGGGCTTCGCGCGCATCCACGGCAGCGCGCCGCGTAGAGGAACTCACTCCGCCCGGAGTAGTCGAACCGCCGGACCCGCCCGATGGAGGGTAAAGCGTATCGCCGATATAAAGATTGATCGCCTCGATTGGAATGCCCAGCGTTTCCGCCGCGATGATGACGATGGTGGTCCGAGTGCCCGTGCCGATGTCTTGTGTTCCCATCTTTATGTCCACCGAGCCATCGGGGTGGATGGTCAGATCGCAGTCGCTCGCGTGACCGCGCCCGCCCCAGGTGTGAATCGAGAGCCCGAAGCCGCGAGCCACGCTTCCTGAAACATTCTGACCACGCGGACGCCACTTTTCTTTCCAGCCCATCAAGTCGGCGGCGATTGCCAGTTCCTCGCGATAGACATCGCGACGCGGACCGGTAATTTCAAGGTTCTTAAGCCAGAGATCAAGCGGATCCATGTTGAGCTTGGCCGCGAGATCGTCCAACGCGCCCATGGTGATGACGGCCGCCTGTGGATGGTTAGGAGCACGCCACGCTCGGGCCGGGCCGATGTTATTGCGAATGGCGGTGTGTTCCTTGTGCTGATTGGGAATTCCGAACACGTATGGAATCGGCGGCATGCCGCCGCCACCTGGCCCGCCCGTTCCCCAGGATTGCGCTTGCCATCCCGTGATGGTGCCGTCTTTTGTCGCGGCCACTTTCACGCGCGCGTAGGCTGAAGGCCGCGCGCCCGCGACTTTCAGCTCGGCATCACGCTCAAGCATCATTCGAACCGGCCGGCCGCCAGCTTTTCTCGAAAGCCGTGCAGCAGCGATATCCCAGCGATCGGCTGCAAACTTGCTGCCGAATCCTCCGCCCATATTGTCCTGGTGAATTCGAATGTTGGCTGCGGAAATTCCCAGTGGGTCCGCCATTTGCGCAGCAATACCAGACACATTCTGCGTGGAGATGTGCGTGAGCAGATGATTTTTATCAGCCCACTCGGAGACGGAACCGTGAGGCTCAAGGCAACAATGAACGATGACCGGGGCGCCGTAAAGACCTTCGGAAACGACTCCTGCCTCGGCAAACGCTTTGTCGGGATCTCCGCTGGTTTGGGCTGCGGTCTTCTGGTAAGCGGAATGGCCCCCACCTTTCCCCGCGTGATATTCGGCCTTCTGGATCGCTGCAAGAACCGCCTCAGATCCGCCCTCACCCTTCATGTCGTTCAGGAAATCTTCATCGACTTTGAACGTGACGCCGTGATCCTGAAGATACTTGATCAGTTGCGCATCGGGAGTCTGGTTGCTGATGGCGTCGTCGATATCATCTTCGCTCATCGGGCCCGGAGCTTCGCCGGCGCCAGCTGGGGGCTCGGCGTCGCTAACCAAGTAGGACATCGGTTGATAGTTCACCTTAATCAGACGGATCGCATCTTCTGCCGTGGACTCATCGACTGCGGCGACCCCAACGATTTCATCTCCCGCCCATTGCGCGGTGGTGCCGGGTTTCTGAATGATCTCGACCGCTTTCACGCCCGGCAATTTTTCTGCCGCGCTGGTGTCGATACTGACGATCTTCGCTTTTGCGTAAGGCGCGCGCAGGATTTTGCCGAAGAGCATGTTCGCGCCGTGATAGTCGTAGGTGTACTTAGCGCGACCGGAAACTTTGAAAGGTGCGTCCACGCGAGAAATGCGCTTGCCGATCAGAGTGCGATGTTCAGCATCAGGCCAATTGTAGTCGGGCATGGCTCACGCTCCTTTCTGCGCCATCTGCGCAATCGCCAGATGAATTCCGTGATAAGTCCCGCACCGGCAAACATTCCCGCTGAGGCCGTGACGGATTTCTTCCGGACTCGCATTCGGATGCTTATCCAGCACTGCCTTAAAGGCCACGATAAACCCGGACGTGCAAAAGCCGCACTGCGAAGCGTCGTTATCGACGAACGCTTGCTGTATGGGGTCAAGGTTGTCGCCCTGCATGACGGTCTCGACGGTCGTGATCGCTTTGCCTTGCGCTTCAATTGCCAGAATCGAGCATGCGTAAACCGGCTTGTTGTCCATGATCACAGTGCATGCGCCACATTCGGCGCGATCGCAAACCCGCTTGGCGCCCGTAATCTCAAGCTGGTCGCGCATCGCGTCGAGGAGGGTGACCCGCGGCTCAAGCTGCATGGAATGCTTCTGGCCGTTGATGGTAAGTTCGACCGGAACTTTTCCGGGCCCGTAAACCTTCACCGGCACACCCGCCGCCTGCACAACTTTGGTTCCGAGAATTGGAACAGCAGCCGCCGAGATAGTAGAAATCTTCAGGAAGTCGCGGCGAGAAACGCCCGAGCTGTCATCTTTAGGTTCGTCATTCAAAGGATCGCGGTCTTGCATTTGCAATCTCCGAGGGATACGTGTAGTCAGAAGAAGAATTAGACACGGTTCAGACTGTTTCGGTTAGCGAATTAGATGTCTGATTTCGACGACCAGTTTGCCTTTTCGCAGATAGAAAAAGTATACAACCGCCAACAGCGTGCTGCGTTATAACACGGCCGCTCATGATGCAATTGCGACATTCTTGATCTTGCGACCGACACGGATTACTAAGTCTGTGGGGAGGGGGAGAGGGATTTCAAGTCGCGTTTCCGTCTTCCCATCGACGCTGACAGCCTTTTGCTTTATCTTCCTCGACGCATCACTCACAGAATCGGCCAGTCCGCACCGCGCCAGTAGTTTATCGAGTCGAATCGGCCAACGGCCGTCTTGCAAGCGGATTCCCCTCAGGCCGTCCGGTGGCACCTCCGTTCGCTCTATGTCTACAGGCGCCTCATCCTTCTGGAACTGCTTCCCCCAGTCCTCTCCGGCTTTAATCGCAACATCTGCCGAATGAAAATCTGCCACAATGCGCCGGGCCAGATCTTTCTTCGCCTGCATCGGATGTGCCTCGCGCTTCATCTTTTCGATTTCGGTCATCGACGCATCCGTCAGCAACTCGTAGTAGCGCCACATGATCTCGTCGGAGATCGACATAATCTTTCCGTACATTTCGAGCGGCGGCTCGTGGATGCCGATCGCGTTACCCAGCGACTTTGACATTTTCTGTACGCCGTCAAGACCCTCGAGAATCGGCGTGGTGAGCACGACTTGTGGCTCTTGGCCATAAGACCGCTGCAGTTCGCGCCCGACCAGTAAATTAAATTTCTGATCGGTGCCACCCAGTTCGACGTCAGCTTCAAGCGCGACCGAGTCGTATCCCTGCGCCAGCGGGTAGAGCAATTCGTGTACGGCAATCGGCTTTTCTTCCAGGAAACGTTTGTGAAAGTCCTCGCGCTTGAGCATCTGCGAGACCGTGTACTTGGCCGCAAGACGAATAAAGTCGTCCGCGGTAAACTTTGAAAACCAGCGCCGGTTGAAATCGACAACCGTCTTCTCTGGATCAAGAATCTTGAAGACCTGGGCTTTGTACGTTTCCGCATTCTGCTCAATCTGCTCCCGCGAAAGTGGTGGGCGCGTGGCTGAGCGCCCTGTCGGATCGCCAATCATTCCGGTGAAATCGCCGATCAGGAAGATGACCGTGTGGCCGAGGTCCTGAAAATGTTTGAGCTTGCGCAGCACCACTGTGTGCCCGAGGTGCAGGTCCGGAGCGGTCGGATCCATGCCGAGTTTCACCCGCAGAGGCTGGCTGGTGGCGCGGGATTTCTCCAGCTTGGAACGCAGCTCGCTCTCGCGAATGATTTCCGCTGAGCCCTTCTTGATATAGGCTAACTGCTCGTCAACCGGTGCGAAGTTTGGCATGGACTTTCGATTATAAGCAATGTTCTGCTGAGTTCCGCTCAGCACAAGGCGGGGGCTGTCTCACGGGAACTTAGCGCGTCTTCAATCGCCGCCCCACTATGTCAAGCTTCCCTTCTAGAACAATATTGATCGCTTCCGAGTACGCGATGTGCTCCTGCTCCAGGATCCGGGCGGCGAGGGTGTGTTCATCGTCGGTATCAAGCACTGGGACTGCCTTTTGCAGAATGATGGCGCCGTGGTCGAGTTCTTCGTCCACGAAGTGGACCGTGCAGCCGGAAACCTTCACACCATAAGCAAAAGCCTGCTCCTGGGCCTCAAGCCCGGGAAACGCCGGCAACAACGATGGATGAATGTTAAGGATGCGCCGAGGAAACTGTTGCACGAACCACGGCGACAGCAGCCGCATATATCCAGCAAGGCACACCAGGTCAACTTTGTGTTCCTTCAGAGCAGCTACTACTTCACGATCATGCTCAGCTCGGTCTCTATTCTTAGATGGAATTACCAGCGCCGTAAGCCCGAACCGGCGGGCAGTCTCGATACCTCCCGCATCCTCTCGATTGGAAATAACGACGGCGATGCGTGCATCGGGAATACGCCCAGCCGCGACATTCTTGGCGATGGCCTCGAAGTTCGAGCCGCGTCCGGAGAGCAGGATGCCAAGGTTCTTCATGGGATCTCTAAGTCGTCAGCCATCAACACTCGGGCAAGCGTTTATCATAATTCAACTTGCGCGCCCGCTCGCCGGTTTGCTACCGTCCCGAGTGGTCCGATATAGTTTTAAAGGGCATGTACAAAGACTTCCATGCTATAGACCGCTGGACCAGGAAAGAAGTGCACTGCATTTATCAGGCGCTGATCGTGGCTATCGCCACGCGGCACGCGGATGCAGTAGACATCAAGTTTCTGGTGAACGGCCGCCCCGTCTGGATTGCACTGCCGCATCCCGCGTGGGTTGAATATCAGAAACGAACGGGGAAATTGATTACCGATCCGCTCGCCGTAGAGATTGCCGGGCACTATCTCAAGTCCGCGCTGGAATCGGGCGAAGGAATGGATCGGGAGATGTATTCGCTAACCGTAGCCCAGACGCTTGAGCATCTGGATGCGGCGGTCGAAGAGAAAGTTGGTTCTCAGCCCGTCGGGTAGCGCACACGCACACGCCTTCCATTCTCTCGCAAGGGTTCCGCGCGTGATCCCGCAATCCGCAGTTCGCAACACGGAGACATTAAGATGGCCAGTACCACGATAGATGTTGAAACAGCCGCCCACGACCATAAGCATCCCAAACTGGCGCGCTGGGTAGAAGAAGTTGCTCAGTTGTGCAAACCCGATCGGGTTCATTGGTGCGATGGCTCGCCGGACGAGTATCAGGCGATGCTGAGGCTGATGATCCTCACCGGAACGGCCATCCCCCTGGACCCAGCGAAGCGACCGAACAGTGTGTTGGTTCGGTCGGATCCCGCGGACGTCGCCCGCGTCGAAGATCGAACTTTCATCTGCTCACAAACCAAAGAAGAAGCCGGCCCGACCAACAACTGGGAAGATCCTGCAAAGATGAAGCACAAGCTCACCGAGCTCTTCACCGGCTCCATGGTTGGCCGCACCATGTATGTAATTCCGTACAGTATGGGTTCGATCGGTTCACCGATGGCCAAGATTGGGGTTGAAATCAGCGATTCCGCGTATGTCGTTGCCAATCTGCACTTGATGGCTCGGGTCGGCACGCGGGTGCTTAAGGTACTCGGCGACCACGGTGAGTTCGTTCGCGGACTGCATTCCGTCGGTGCTCCACTGGCCGCGAATCAGCAGGATTCTACCTGGCCATGCAATGCCGCTCACAAATACATCTGCCATTTTCCAGAGACGCGGGAGATTTGGTCGTACGGTTCCGGTTACGGTGGAAATGCCTTGCTCGGAAAAAAGTGCCACGCCCTGCGCATCGCGTCGGTGCAGGCGCGTGACGAAGGGTGGATGGCCGAGCACATGCTCATCCTTAAGCTGATTAACCCTTCCGGACAAGTGAAGTACATCACCGGTGCGTTTCCTTCCGCTTGCGGCAAGACGAATCTCTCGATGTTGATTCCGACAATTCCCGGTTGGAAAGTGGAGACGATCGGCGACGACATTGCCTGGATGAAATTCGGCGCCGATGGCCGGCTCTATGCGATCAATCCCGAGTTCGGTTTTTTCGGCGTCGCGCCGGGCACGAGCATGAAGTCAAATGCCAACGCCATGCAAACCGTCGCCCACGACTGTATCTTTACAAACTGCGCCATGACGCTCGATGGCGATGTTTGGTGGGAGGGCATGACCGATAAAAAGCCCGCTCAACTGGTGGATTGGCTGCGGCGGCCATGGACGCCAGATTCGGAGCGCAAGGCGGCTCATCCCAACGCGCGATTTACGGCGGCCGCGAAGCAGTGTCCCGTAATTGCGCCGGAGTGGGAAGATCCCAAAGGCGTGCCCATCGATGCGATCCTGTTTGGCGGAAGGCGCGCCGGAATCGTTCCCTTGGTCACGGAAGCGTTCAATTGGCAGCATGGCACGTTCTTAGGTGCAACCGTCAGCAGCGAAACGACTGCCGCGATCACCGGAAAAGTCGGCCAACTGCGCCGCGATCCCATGGCCATGCTTCCGTTCTGCGGCTACAACATGGGCGACTACTTTGCGCACTGGCTCAAGATTGGCGCCAGTTCGGACGAGTCCAAATTGCCCAAGATTTGCTACGTGAACTGGTTTCGTCAGGATAAAAACGCCAAGTACCTGTGGCCCGGCTACGGAGAAAACAGCCGCGTGCTGAAATGGATTTTCGAGCGCTGCGACGGCAAAGTGCATGCGAAAGAAACGCCCATCGGACTCATTCCCGACGTAGCCGATCTCGACACGAAGGGGCTGAACATCAAGGAGTCTAATGTCGAGGAACTGCTAAGCGTCGATATCGAAGGCTGGCTGGCGGAGATTCCGTTGATCAAAGAGCACTTCGCTAAATTCGGCGATCATCTTCCGAAGGGATTACAAGATGAAGTTGCGGCGCTGGAACAGCGGCTGAAGTCGGTGAAGCGCTAGTCGGCCGCCAGTAATTAAGAACTGTCATCCCGAGCGCAGTCGAGGGACCTGTGTTTCTACCCCTTCCCTGTTACCGCCTTCCGGATTCCCGCCACTGCTATCATTCGTCCCGTCACTCCGTTTTCCAAGCGATACGAAAATAGCAGGTCCGAACGACAAGCCGTGCATAGCGGCGAGGCGCTGATGTTCTTGGGCGCAACTCCAGCATCGATGAGCTGACGGCGATTGGCTTCGACCAAATCCAGAAAGATTTTCGTTGGCAGTTCGCTGTGTCCGGGTGCACGAGCCGTCAGAAACAGCAGCGGATACTTTTCGCGCACCGGGTCCGATTCTTTGATCTCGCGAAACAAATCCTCGGCGTAACCGAACTGCGATTCAAACTGCTGGCGTACTTCCGGTCCGACGTCGTAGCAGCAAGCGTGGATTCCAGGGCCGATCGCAGCTTTGATATTCTTCGGCAGCGTGCCAAACCAGCGGCGCATTTCTCCCACGCCCTTTTCGACAATGCGCTTGACCGTGCCGCGCCAACCCGCGTGGAACAGTCCGACGGCTCTCTGCTTGGTGTCGACGAGGACAATCGGCAGACAATCAGCCGTTTGAATGCCGAGCAGAATGCCAGGCATGCGGGTAATTAGGCCATCGCCAACCAAAGGCTCTTTAGGCGGGTCATTTACACAGTGGATGAGATCGGAATGAATCTGGCGCAGAGTAACCAAAGGCCATTCCTTCTTGCCGCTACCAGCACCAAGTTTCTGCAGGAAGGCAGCACGATTGCGTTCGACTGCGCTGCGGGAATCCTGTTTGGTGAATCCGAGGTTGAGAGAGTTTCCCCCATATGCGCGGGAAAATCCCCCGAGCCGCGTGCTGAATCCATGAACCAGCCACGGAATGCGGGCGAGGTTTTCGGAATAAAGGATGGTCAATCGGGCCTTATTAACATTCTTGACGGACACCAGAACATACTAACCCGTCCCGTTCAGAAACCACTCTAAGCGCACTGATGAAATAGCCATTTGTCAAAGCAATTCAACGTCCGCCCGCCCGCTTCATTTTCGCAGCCAATCTTCGTATTGTTTCCAGTCGCGATTGATGATCTGACGTTGCTCGTCAGCAGGTAATTCTCGAATCCGAAATCCTATTTTGCAGTAATCGGGATATTCCGCCGCTGCCAGAATATCTCGATAGTCACTCTTCGCAGCTTCAATGCGCACTCGCAATTTCTCCACGCTGCCGTGGGCCAGCTTCAATATCGCAAGTCGCACACGAAAGGATTCACGGTGCCACGTCTCATGCCCGTACTCGTTAAGAAGGGACATAATCAGAGTGAATTGCTCGTGTGGGAACTCCCGGCGGACAATTCGCTCAACGTCACCCGAGGTGACGTCCGGTGTCGGCTGGCGGCGCGCTTGGAATGTGGGAGGGCGCCTGCCGCGCAGCTTATTGAATTGTCTTAAAAGGCGCCTGAAGTCCATCTCGTTGGCCAGCTATCTGAGCGACCCGATTGTAGCGAATAGTTGATGACTCAGAGATTTCGACAGCCACACTGAATGCCCGTTTGCCTCTGGCTCGCGACATAAGTCTGGCCCATAGACGGCATTTCAAGCTAATGAAAGATCGAGCGGCTACTCCTCCACCAGCTTTGGGCTCCGCTTGTGCCAATCCGTGGCCTGCTCGTAGGCATACGCAAGCTGCAGAACTCTATCTTCTCGCCAATGCAGGCCGATAATCTGTAGTCCGATGGGAAGGCCGGCTCTCGTTAATCCACACGGAATCGAGATCGCGGGAAGTCCCCATACATTTGCTGGTCGCGTATTCCTGAGCAGAACAAGTTCGCATGGGCGAAGAGCGTCCGGGTTGCGCTTTAAGTGATCAATCGCAGGTGCCGGGATCGGCGTTGTCGGCGTCACGAGAAAGTCTACGTCTTCAAATGCTTTCCCGATCTCGCTGCGGACCTGTTTCAGTTCACGCGCCGCCTGCTCCTTCCGCTCGGCGCTAATCCCCTCGCCCGTACGAATGCGTCGCAGGGTTTCCGGTTGATAGAGTTCAGGATTCTTGGAGACAAACTCGCAGTGATACGCGTAGGACTCGGCGGCTTGCAATGTGCGGTCGGTCGGGACATCAATTTCGATTTCGAATAAATCGTTGCCGAGCGCTGCCAGTGTGCTGAGGGCCTCTTCCACCGCCAAGGCGATCTCTGCGCCAAGATCTGCGTAGAAGAATTTCCTGGGCACGCCAATCTTTACCCGCGTCGAGCCATCATGAATAGCCGCGAGATCACCGACGGGCATGTCGACGCTGTTCGCATCTTTCGCATCGTAGCCCGCGATCGCCTGCAACATAATCGCAGCATCTGAAACCGTGCGCGCGATTGGGCCGACGTGATCGAGCGATAGAGAGAGCGGGATTACTCCCCGCACGCTGACTCGTCCATAAGTCGGTTTCAGACCTACGACTCCACACAGCGCCGCAGGTTCGCGAACCGAGCCGGCAGTATCCGTTCCGATAGCGCCATAACAGAGGCCAGCGGCTACCGATGCAGCCGAGCCTCCAGACGAGCCTCCAGCAATGCGCGCTGGATCCCACGGATTATGAACTTCCCCGTAATCGCTAATCATCGAACTGCCGCCGTATGCGAACTCATGCAGGTTCTGCTTTCCTAAGAGGACGGCTCCCGCGTCTTTGAGTCGCCGGACGACCTCAGCATCTTTTTCCGGGATCCGATCCTTGAACAAAGCGCTAGCGGCAGTGGTGCGGATTCCGGCGGTATCGATAAGGTCTTTCAGCGCCAGCGGGATGCCATGCAGCGGCCCTCGCCAATCTCCGCGCAAGATTTCAGCCTCTGCCGTGCGCGCCTGCGCGAGAGCCGATTCTGCGGTGACCGTGATGAATGCATTCAGCGTCGGGTTGAGTTTTTCGATCTGCGCCAGGCAGTACTTCGTCAACTCGACGGGGGAAACTCCCCGTTTACGCAACCGCTCGCCAGTTTCCACAATCGATGTGAGCATGGTCGTCTATCTTGAAACGAACCGACGATCGTCCGAACCATTATCATCGGACAGTCATGTTTTGCCGCGTTCGAAAAGTCTATAATCTTTACTGCTTGTGGGAGGTGCAAGAATTACGCCATGGCCCAGATGATTGCAACTCCAGTCGCAACCCACGGATTTCTCCTCGATGGTAAATGGGTTGAAGAAGGCGACCCGGTCGAAATTCGAGCACCGTACGACGGCAGCGTTGTCGGCCGGGTGTTTCAAGGAAGGCGCGAGCACGCCGAGGCTGCCATTTCGGCGGCGGTCAAGGCTTTTGGCACGACCCGACGGCTTCCGGCATTCGAGCGGCAACGCGTCCTGCGCCGGGTCGCGGAGAGCATTGCCCAACGCAAAGAAGAGTTTGCTCACACGATGTCGCTCGAAGCGGGAAAACCGATCAAGGCGGCGCGGAGCGAAGTCGAGCGTTCCATCTTCACATTTACCGTAGCCGCCGAAGAGAGCACGCGCATTTACGGCGAATATCTGCCGCTGGATTGGCAGGAATTCACTGCCGGCCGCTGGGGAATCGTGCGGCGCTTCCCTCTGGGACCGATCGCTGGGATCACGCCGTTCAATTTTCCGCTCAATCTAGTAGCACACAAGGTGGCTCCGGCCATCGCGAGTGGATGCACCATGGTGCTGAAGCCTGCGCCCCAGACACCGTTAACCGCCCTGCTCATGGCTGAAGCAGTGCAGCAGGCGGGCTGGCCGGACGGGGCTCTGAATGTTCTCCCGCTTTCCGACGACGACGCTGGATTACTGGTGACTGATGAACGTCTGAAGCTGATCAGCTTCACGGGCAGCGCCGCGGTCGGATGGGAAATCAAGCGACGGGCTGGCAAAAAGAAGGTCGCGCTGGAATTGGGAGGGAACGCAGGCGTGATTGTTCACAGCGACGCCGATCTCATCTACGCTGCTGAACGGTGCGTGACTGGTGGCTTCGCTTACGCCGGACAATCTTGTATCTCGGTGCAGCGCATTTTGGTGGAGCGGTCGGTTCTGGAAAAATTCATCGACCTTTTTGTTGCGGGAGTCAAGAAACTGAGGACGGGAGATCCGCTGGAGGAATCAACGGACGTCGGTCCATTGATTCGCGAAAGCGATGCCATCCGGGCGAGCGAATGGGTTCAGGAGGCGGTGCGGGGCGGCGCCCGATTGCTTTGTGGTGGACAACGCAAGGGGTCGATACTCGAGCCGACCGTTGTAACCCGTACGCGTCCCGACATGAAGGTGAATTGCCAAGAGATTTTTGCCCCGGTTGTAACCGTCGAGGCTTACGACGACTCTAAGGATGCTGTGAGGCAAATCAACAGCTCTCCCTACGGTTTGCAGGCTGGAATATTCACGCGCGATGCGAAGCTGCTGTTCGACGCCTACGAAGAGCTCGAGGTCGGAGCCTTGATGGCGGGGGACGTGCCCACGTTTCGAATTGATCACATGCCTTACGGCGGGATTAAAGAGTCAGGGCTGGGGCGCGAAGGCTTGCGCTACGCTATCGAGGAAATGACGGAACCGAAATTGTTGGTCATGAACCTGCGTTAGTCCAGTCAGTGCGGGCGGTGAGATGTATCGGGTTGCGATATAAATTTCGCAGTCAACCGTTCGTCGCGGCAACCGGTCGCGAGATTCTGTTAGAATTCCGGGTTAAGTTTTCCTGTGCTCGCAACGTTGCGTCAATTTGTTGGGGTTCGGTTGTTACTGGCAATCGCAAGACGGCGCGAACTGCTATAATCACAAGTTTTCATGTGCGACATCACAGATATCTGTGACTGTTTGCTCAAAACAGCGCCATACTGAACTGGGGATGGAGCTCGACGTCCCTGCTGCACTGAACGCTGATGCAGATTTTTCATCGCAGTACGAACACAATCTCCCGCGCCACGATTTACGGGGCCGTATTCTTGGTCTCGGTCTTGTTGTGGGCGCTGCTCGAACTGCAACGCTCGCCCTACATCACTTACGCCAAAGTGGCGCGGCCGCAGCCGGTGCCCTTCAGCCATCAGCACCACGTCGGCGGCTTGGGCATTGACTGTCGTTATTGCCATACTTCGGTGGAAACGTCCCTGTTCGCCGGGATCCCTCCAACCAAGACCTGCATGAACTGCCACTCGCAAATCTGGACGGGAGCGCCCTTGCTCGAACCAGTGCGTGAGAGCTTCCGCACCGGCAAGTCGCTGGTATGGACACGAGTTAACGATCTGCCGGATTTCGTTTATTTCGACCACAGCATTCACATCAACAAGGGAGTGGGTTGCAACACTTGCCACGGCCCGGTCGACCGAATGCCGCTCATGTTCAATTACGCTTCGCTGCAAATGGAGTGGTGCCTGGAATGCCATCGCGCGCCCGAGAAAAATCTGCGGCCTCGCGACCAGGTGTTCAATATGCGCTACGAGCAGCCATCGAGCGACAAGCCTGTGGTGGTGGATGGCAAGGTTTATACTGACCAACTTTCGCTGGGCACGGATTTAGTGCGGAAATACCATTTGCGCACTGTGACTGACATTACGAGTTGTTCGACCTGTCACCGCTGAGACGCATTTAGGACAACGACGTTCGAATAGGAAGATGAAAGAAGAAACAAAGCAGCGGCACCGCGAAGAGGTTTGTCCGAGCAAGAAGGACAAGCTCGACCTGCAAACGGTTCGCGCCCAAATCGCGCAGACGAAGGGGCCGGAATATTGGCGCAGCCTGGAAGAACTCGCGGGCAGTGCCGAATTTCAAGAGATGATGCATCGCGAGTTTCCTAAAGGCGCATCGGAGTGGCTGGATGCGGTTTCGCGTCGCGGTTTCCTGAAGCTGATGGGTGCTTCGCTGGCGATGGCTGGCATGACTGCCTGCACGAAACAGCCGCTGGAGCCGATCGTTCCCTACGTGAGACAACCGGAAGAAGTAATTCCTGGCCGGCCTCTTTTTTTCGCGACTGCTTTCACCCTTGGCGGATATGCCAGTCCAATTCTGGTCGAGAGTCATCTCTATCGTCCAACCAAAATTGAAGGCAACGAGCAGCATCCGGCGAGCCTTGGTGGAACTGACATATTTGCTCAGGCGTCGATCCTTGGCATGTACGATCCCGATCGCTCGCAGACCATCGCGTATTTGGGCGACGTGCAAACCTGGGGAAATTTTCTCGAAGCGATCAGAGGGCCGCTCAACGCGCAGAAAGCTGTGCAGGGAGAGGGGATTCGCATTTTGACCCCCACGGTTTCTTCGCCCGCGCTAGCCGATCAGTTACGGTCAGTCCTCAAGCTGTATCCGCAGGCAAAGTGGCATGTATATGAGCCAGTGAATCGCGACAATGTGCTCGAAGGCGCGAAGATGGCCTTCGGCCAGCCGGTCGAAACCCAGTACAAGCTGGAGAACGCGGACGTAATTGTTTCGCTCGATGCCGATTTCCTTTACGCGGGATTTCCGGGTTCCACGCGATATATTCGCGATTTCGCCAAGCGCCGTAATCCCGACGCCGGCAATATGAGCCGGCTGTATGTGGTCGAGAGCACGATGAGCTCGACAGGAGCGAAAGCGGATCACCGGCTGCCTGTCAGGGCGGTTGAGGTTGAGGTTTTTGCTCGCGACTTAAGCAAGTTCTGGGAATCGAAGAGCGACTTTATACCGCAAGAAGGACCGGGCGCTGAAACAAGTTCGAATCACAAACGCGAATATTCGGAGTTTGTTTCCGCTGTCGCCGGAGACCTGAAGGCTCACGCCGGTTCGAGCGTAGTCATCGCCGGCGATCATCAGCCACCCGCCGTTCACTATTTGGCCCACGGGATCAATCGAGCTCTCGGCAACGTTGGGAAAACAGTTTTCTACGCTGACCCTGTAGACGCCAACCCAATCAACCAGACCGACTCGATCAAAGATCTCGTCGCCGACATGCGCGCCGGCAAAGTGGATATGCTGTTCATCCTGGGCGGAAATCCCGCTTACGATGCGCCTGCCGATCTGAACTTCGCCGATGCGCTCAAGAACACGAATATTCCGATGCGCGTGCACCTCGGCCTCTACCAGGACGAGACGGCGGAACTTTGCCAGTGGCACGTGAACGAAGCGCATTATCTCGAATCATGGGGCGATGCCCGTGCGTATGACGGCACCGTGAGCATCGTGCAACCGCTGATCGCTCCGCTCTACGGCGGCAAGAGTGCTTACGAACTTACCGCGCTCCTCGCCGGTCAGGCCGAAGCCACAGGTCACGAAATTGTGCAGGGATATTGGCAGAAACAGCATCCCGGTGCGGATTTCGATGCCTTTTGGCGTAAGTCACTGCACGACGGATGGATCGAGGGAACAACGTTTCCGCCCAAGCAAGTAGCGACGCTGGCTGCGAGTTATTTGCCTTTCGCCAAAATCCAGCCAAATGCTATCGAAATCAACTTCCGCCGCGATCCCTGCGTTTACGACGGATGCTTCTCCAACAACGGCTGGCTGCAGGAACTGCCCAAACCAATGTCAAAGATGACATGGGACAATCCCGTGCTCATCGGTCCGGCGATGGCTGCGCGGATGGGTCTCAAGAGCGAAGACCTGGTGACGCTCGAACTAAATGGCAGGAAGGCTACTGCGCCGATCTGGATTCAGGCAGGCCATCCCGATAATTCGATCACAGTATTTCTGGGTTACGGGCGCAAACGCGCGGGACGTGCAGGAACGGGTGCCGGCTTCGACATGTATCCCCTTCGCTCGAGTGCTACGCCTTGGTTCACGACGGGAGTGAACATCACCAAGGCTGGCGGAACCTACAAGCTGGCAACGACCCAGGGTTACCAGACGATGGACACGCCGGAAGGTGCACGGCCGCAGGTGCGGGAAGCGAGTCTCGAAGAGTATCGCAAAGAGCCAGACTTTGCTCGCGACGAAGAGCCTCCGGCGGAACTCACGTTGTACAAGCCCTATCCGTACGAGAAGGAACTCTACGTGTGGGGTATGGCGATCGATTTGAACGCCTGCGTGGGCTGCAACAATTGCATTGTTGCTTGCCAATCGGAGAACAACATTCCGGTCGTCGGCAAAGAGCAGGTCGTCATTGGCCGACATATGCACTGGCTGCGCGTCGACGCCTATTACCAGGGTGACCGCGACAGTCCGAAAGCATACTTCCAACCCGTTCCGTGCCAGCAGTGCGAGAACGCGCCATGCGAAGTGGTCTGTCCCGTGGGCGCGACCGTGCATAGCACTGAAGGCCTGAATGACATGGTCTACAACCGCTGCGTGGGCACGCGCTACTGTTCCAACAACTGTCCGTACAAAGTGCGACGCTTCAATTTCCTGCTCTTTCAGGATTGGGAGACGCCGCAGTTAAAGATGATGCGCAATCCGGACGTGACCGTGCGCAGCCGCGGCGTCATGGAAAAATGCACCTACTGCATCCAGCGTATCACCCAGCATCGCATAGATTCCGAGGGTGAAGACCGCAAGATTCAGGACGGCGAACTGCAGACGGCTTGCCAGCAATCTTGCCCTGCGGATGCGATCACCTTTGGCAATATCAACGATCCCAACAGCCGGGTTTCGAAGGCTAAGGCGATCGCACGCAACTACAGTTTGCTGGCCGATCTGAATACCCGGCCGCGAACGACGTACTTGGCCGAGATTCGCAATCCGAATCCAGAGCTGGAAACCTAGGCGGAGCGCGATCGAAAGATGGACGATCAAAGACAACCCGCATCTCCGGTAATCGAGCCTGGATACACCTTCGGCACGGTCACGGACAAAATCAGCTCGATCGTTCTCACGCGCCCAACCTCCAATGGTTGGTTCCTTGGTTTTGGCGTCGCTTTTCTGCTGACCATGATGATGTTGTTCGCCATCGGATATTTGTTTGCCCGCGGCGTGGGCATCTGGGGTGTAACCATCCCGATCGGTTGGGGCTTCGCCATCGTAAACTTCGTGTGGTGGATTGGAATCGGTCACGCGGGCACGCTGATCTCCGCCATCCTTCTGTTGTTGCGGCAGTCGTGGCGCAACTCAATTAACCGCTTCGCCGAAGCCATGACGCTGTTCGCAGTAGCGGCCGCAGGTCTCTTTCCGCTGGTTCACATGGGCCGCCCTTGGCTGGCCTATTGGCTGTTTCCATATCCCAACACAATGAATTACTGGCCACAGTTTCGTAGCCCGTTGGTTTGGGACGTTTTCGCTGTTTCCACCTACGCGACGATTTCCTTATTGTTCTGGTTTATTGGGCTGGTTCCAGATTTGGCCACGCTTCGCGATCGATCCACCAACCGCGCGGCACAGATTATCTATGGAATGCTGGCGCTCGGCTGGCGCGGTTCCGCGCGACACTGGCACCGTTACGAGACCGCCTACTTGCTACTTGCGGGACTCGCAACGCCGCTAGTTCTGTCGGTTCACACCGTCGTCAGCTTCGACTTTGCCGTCGCCATCGTGCCGGGATGGCATACTACGATTTTCCCGCCCTATTTTGTCGCCGGAGCGATTTATTCCGGCTTTGCCATGGTCCTCATGCTGGCAATTCCGATCCGCAAATTCTACGGACTGGAAGACTTCATCACCGAACGTCACCTGCAAAATTCAGCAAAAGTGATGTTGGCGACTGGGCTGATCGTCGCCTACGGCTATGGCATCGAGGCGTTCATGGGCTGGTACAGCGGAAACCGCTACGACAGTTTCCTCCTCTGGAACCGACTGCACGGGCCCTATGCGCCGTGGTACTTGTCGCTGCTGGCTTGTAACATCTTTATTCCGCAAGTGCTCTGGATTCGAAAACTACGAACCAGCCCGATAGCGTTGTTTCTAATTTCCGGTGTCATCCTCGTCGGCATGTGGCTGGAGCGTTTCATCATCGTAGTGGTCAGCCTGCATCGTGATTTCCTCACGTCGTCGTGGGGAATGTATTATCCGACGCGCTGGGACTGGATGACTTTCATCGGCACTATCGGAATGTTCCTGGCCGCGATGTTCCTGTTCGTGCGCATCCTGCCCATGATTTCGATATTTGAAATGCGCACCCTCCTGCCCGAGGCGGAGGTGAAGGAATGAAACGCACTCCGATCTACGGAATGATGGCCGAGTTTGATTCTCCCACCCTGCTGGTGGAGGCTGCGCATCGCACGCACGAAGCCGGTTATCTGAAGATCGATGCCTACAGTCCGTTTCCAGTGGAAGGATTGGCGGAGGCCATGGGCTTTCACCGAAACGGCGTCCCGTTAGTCGTGCTGATTGGCGGACTACTCGGAGGTTTGTCCGCCTACGCCCTGCAGTATTGGATCTCGGCAATCAGTTATCCGATCAATGTCGGCGGCAAACCTTATCATTCGTGGCCGGCGTTCATCGTCGTGACTTTCGAGATGACCATTTTGTTCGGCGGTATTTTTGCCGTGTTTGGCATGCTCGCGCTGAACGGTCTTCCCATGCCATACCATCCCGTTTTCAATGTGCCGCGCTTCGCGTTCGCGACCAAAGATCGCTTCTTTCTGATCGTGTTTTCTACCGATCCCAAGTACAGCCCGAGCGAAACCCGCCGCTTTCTCGAGGGACTGGCGCCGCGATCGATATCGGAGGTGCCCAGCTAGCGCCATGTTGAGCCTCCGTAAAGTTTCGCCGTTGGGATTGCTGGCCCTGTTGGCGCTGTGCGCGTGCCGCCAGGATATGCAAGACCAACCTCGCTTTAAGCCGCTCGCCGAGAGTGACTTTTATTCTGACTTGCGCTCCGCTCGGCCCCCCGTCGAAGGAACCGTCGCGCGCGGGCAACTGCACGAAGACACATACTTCTACTCGGGAAAGCTCGGCAACAATCCCGGCGACTATATGCCTTTCCCCGTCACTGAGGATGTGCTGGCCCGCGGCCGTGAGCGCTTCAATATTTACTGCGCACCCTGTCACTCACGCACCGGTGACGGCAACGGAATGATCGTGCAGCGCGGCTTTCGCGCTCCACCGTCCTATCACACCGAACGCTTGCGCAAAGCACCGCTGGGATATTTCTTCGACGTGATGACCGAAGGTTTTGGCGCGATGCCGGAGTACGCCTCGCAAATTCCGGCTCGTGATCGCTGGACGATCGTGGCTTATATCCGAGCCTTGCAGTTGAGCCAGGAAGCGACCATAAGCGATGTTCCGCCGGGACAAAAAGTTCCGTCTGTGGCGCCTGTCTTCCGCGGCGATCCAGGTTCGGGCGCGACCTTGCCCGAACTTGAAACCGGATCGAGTGACGAAAGAGGAGAGCAGCCGAAATGAGCGCGGCGCGTGCGAACAACCTGGACCTGACGGCGCCCCCGGTGGTCAAGACCATCCAGAGCCGCTCGCTGATCATCGGCGCGATTTTTGCCGTGATCTCCTTAGTCCTCGCTTTCCTGCGTCCAGACGAATTCTTCCGCGCCTACCTGCTCGGCTACATGTGTTGGCTCGGTGTCACTCTCGGATCGATGGCAATTCTGATGATCCGGCACTTGACTGGCGGCGGATGGGGCATGGTCATCCGCAGAATTCTCGGAGCAGCGATGCGGTGCCTGCCGCTGATGGCAATCTTGTTTGTTCCCATCCTGTTCGGCCTTCCCAAACTCTACGTGTGGGCCCGGCCTCTGGATTCCATCGCGGACAAACATCTCCGCGAACATTTGCAGGACCTTACCCAGAGTTACCTGAACGTCCACGGGTTCATCATTCGCGCCGTGATTTACCTGGCCATCTGGAATCTGTTGTCGTTCCTGCTCACCAAATGGTCGAAAGAGACGGACGACCGGTCGACGCGCGACAACACCGCCCGCTTTAAGGCCGTAAGTGGGCCCGGCCTGATTCTCTACGCCTTCACCATTTCCTTTGCTGCCATCGACTGGCTGATGTCAATCGATCCCAGCTGGATTTCGACGATCTATGGTCTGTTGATCCTGATCGGCGAATTGCTGTCGGCCATGTGCTTCGCCGTCGTTGTCGAGCGAATTCTTGTGGATCACAAGCCGATGTCGGAGATGTTGAAACCCGACTTCGTCCACGACCATGGCAAGTGGATGCTGACCTTCATCATGGTCTGGGCTTACTTCTCGTTCTCGCAGTGGCTCATTATCTGGGCAGGAAATTTGCCGGAAGAAATCACCTGGTACATGCGGCGGTTGTACGGAGGCTGGGGATTCGTTGGGCTGGCCCTCGTCGTATTTCAGTTCGCCGTACCTTTCGTCCTGTTGCTTTCGCGTCCTTTCAAACGCGATGTACGTCGCTTGGTCTGGCTCGCAACCTGGATCATGATCATGCGCTACCTCGATCTTTTCTGGATCATCGAACCCAATTTCTCCAAGACCTTGAGTCTGACGCTTGCGGACATTGTGGTTCCCGTTGCCATCGGCGGTTTTTGGCTGGCTTACTTCTTCCGCAATCTGAATTCTCTGCCGCTGCTGCCCGCCTATGACGCGGACGCGCACGAAGTTTTGGAACCAGCACATGGGTGAAGACCTAAAACACGTGCACGCGGAAGAAGGCTACGAGCGGCAAGACCTGAGCGCGCGGTCCGTATTCGCATTCCTGATCAGCCTGGTTGTAGGTGGAGTGATCGTTTATTTCATTGTCTGGGGCCTCTACCACTTCATGGACGCGCGCCAGAGAAGGCGTCAACCTCAGCAGAGCCCACTGGTAAAACAAGTGGAAACCGATACCCGCATCGTTTCGCCGGACGAGATTAAGAAATTTCCAGAGCCGCGTTTGGAGCGAAACGAGCGAATTGAGATCAACGATTTCCGGCTGAAGGAAGAGCAAACGCTAAACAGCTACGGCTGGGTCGACGAAAAGGCTGGAGTCGTACGCATCCCGATCGAACGCGCCATGGAACTGGTAGCGCAACGGGGGTTGCCGACCACGCCGAGGGCGGGAACGACTCCGCCGTCCGCGGTGAATGTGGCCACACAGGCCGCCGAGCGCTCGGATACAAGCAACGAGCCGGCAAAATCCAAGACGCAGCCGCCGAAGTAGAAAGGAACAGCAGTGCGCAGTGCAACGAACATTTCGAGGATGCTGGCAGTGACGGTTTTGGCTACGACCGTTCTCAGCGCGTCCGCTTGGGGTCAGGGAATAACGCAAGGCCCCCTGTCGCCGCCTGCGAATGTGCGTCCTCCGGGACTGAAGAACGTTGGCATCGAACAGAACTTGAACCAACAGATTCCACCTGGTCTCACCTTTCGTGACGAGACCGGGAAAACGGTCACCTTGGGAGACTTCTTCGGCAAGAAGCCAATGATCTTGAATCTGGTTTATTACCAGTGTCCGATGCTGTGCGGAGAGGTCTTAACCGGGCTGGAGAGCGCGCTTCGAGTATTGAAATTCGACGTGGGAAAAGAGTTTGACGTTCTCACCGTGAGTTTTGATCCGAAAGAAACGCCAGAAATGGCATCCGCAAAAAAGGCAGAGTACTTGAAGCGCTATGGACGATCGGGTGCAGCAGAGGGCTGGCACTTTCTGACTGGGCCAGCCGCTTCAATTGATGCGCTGACCAAGGCCGCCGGATTCCAGTATCAGTACGATCCCAAGAGCGGCCAGTTTGCTCATGCGACCGCGATCATGGTTCTGACGCCCGAGGGAAAAATCGCGCAGTACTATTACGGAGTCGAGTTCGCGCCCAAGGATTTGCGCCTGGGACTGATTCAGGCGTCCGAAAACAAAATCGGCACCGTGGTCGACCAGGTGTTGCTGTACTGCTACCACTACGATCCAGACACCGGGAAATACGGCGCAATCATCAGTCGAGTTCTACAACTGGCCGCGGGCGCGACCGTACTGATTTTAGGGACCTTTCTGATTGTGATGTTTCGTATGAGCCCAACTAGCTGGACGCGGTCGCGAGGGACGCACAGCGACGAACGACGAATCGCTAACGACTAATTTATGTTTGATAACTTTCCACTTTGGCCTGTACGCGCCTCCGCCGGAGCCGGTAATGTAGATGCCCTTTACATTTTCCTGGTGGCGCTGTCCGCGTTCATGTGCGTGGCCATCTTCACCATGATTCTGGTGTTTGCGACCATGTATCGTCGCCGCCGCGGAGTCGAAGCTGAGCAGATCGAAGGCTCGTCCGCATTGGAAATTACCTGGTCGATCATTCCGCTGGGAATTTTCATGGTGATTTTCCTTTGGGGCGCAGTCATTTATTTCCATGAGCGGACTCCACCCCAGGGCGCGTCTGAGGTCTACGTCGTAGGCAAGCAGTGGATGTGGAAGCTTCAGCACGAGGAGGGTCCGCGCGAGATTAACGAACTGCACGTGCCGGTGGGACGCGACGTCAAACTGATCATGACCTCGCAGGACGTGATTCACAGCTTCTATGTTCCTGCCTTCCGCATCAAGCAGGATGTGCTGCCGGGGCGTTACACGACCGCATGGTTCCGGGCAACCCGCCCCGGTGTCTATCATCTTTTTTGCTCGCAATATTGCGGCACCATGCACTCCGGCATGATCGGACAAGTTGTAGTCATGGAACCGGCGCAATACCAAGCGTGGCTTTCCGGCGGCGGCACTACTGGATCGCTTGCCGCCAGTGGCGAAAGTCTTTTTCAGCAACTGGGGTGCCCCACGTGCCACCGGTCCGATACTCAAGGCCGTGGACCGATCCTCTCCGGAATCTTTGGCAAGCCAGTTCAACTGGAGGATGGACGAATCGTAATTGCCGACGAGAACTACATCCGCGAATCGATCTTGAGTCCGAGCGCAAAAATCGTGAGCGGATTTAAGCCGATCATGCCCGTGTTTCAGGGGCTGGTTGGAGAAGAACAGTTAAATGCCTTGGTGGCATATATCAAATCGTTAAGCCCGGCTCCGTCGGGAGCAGCTGGCAAAACTAGCCTGACTCCTGCCGGCACGAGATCGCAAAACCCTTAAGGAATAGCAATGGCTACCGCAGCAATTAGCGCCGAACGCGAAAACTATTTGAATAAGGAATATGGCATCCGCTCGTGGCTGCTGACCACGGATCATAAGCGCATCGCGCTCCTTTATCTCGCGTCCATTACCTTCTTCTTCTTCATTGGAGGATTCTTCGCCCTGCTGATCCGCCTGGAACTGTTGACCCCGGCGGGTGATCTCGTTCAAGCCGATACCTACAACAAACTTTTCTCCATGCACGGCCAGGTGATGATCTTTTTCTTTCTCATTCCTTCCATCCCCGCCGTGCTGGGAAATTTCCTTGTTCCCTTGATGATCGGGGCCAAGGACCTGGCATTCCCGCGCATCAATCTGTTGAGCTGGTATCTCTACATCATCGCCGGCACGATCTATCTTCATTGCATCGTCACAGGAGGCGTGGACACGGGTTGGACCTTCTACACCCCATTCAGCACGGCTTTCAGCAATACCAGGGTGATTGAAGCAGGAATTTCCATCTTCATCGCGGGCTTCTCGTCAATCCTCACTGGCCTCAACTTTGTGGTAACCATTCATCGGATGCGAGCGCCCGGTATGACCTGGTCGCGTCTGCCTTTGTTCATCTGGGCTATGTACGCCACCAGCATCATTCAGCTACTCGGGACGCCAGTGCTGGCGATCACGCTTCTGCTCGTGGTCTTCGAACGCGCTTTCAATCTAGGAATTTTCGATCCGACCCGCGGTGGCGATCCATTATTGTTTCAACATTTGTTCTGGTTCTATTCCCATCCCGCCGTTTACATCATGATTCTGCCGGCCATGGCCGTGGAGAGCGAAGTCGTAGCGTGCTTCACGCGCAAGCGTATTTTCGGCTACAACTTCGTCGCCATGTCCAGCATTGCAATTGCGGTTTTCGGATTTCTGGTCTGGGCGCACCACATGTTTGTCGCGGGGATTTCGCTTTATTCCGCATTGGTCTTTTCCATTCTCAGTTATCTGGTTGCGGTACCCTCGGCGATTAAAGTATTCAATTGGACCGCGACCATGTACAAAGGCTCGATCTCGTTCACCACTCCCATGCTGTACGCATTTGGCTTCATCGGCCTGTTCACCATGGGCGGACTGACCGGCCTGTTCCTGGCCTGCTTGGGTATCGATGTACACGTTCACGACACGTATTTCGTCATCGCCCACTTCCACTACATCATGGTCGGAGGCGCGGTGATGGGCTATCTCGGCGGGCTGCACTTCTGGTGGCCAAAGATCTCCGGACGAATGTATCCCGAAGCGTGGGGCAGGCTTGCCGCATTGCTCGTGTTCTCCGGCTTCAACCTGACTTTCTTCCCGCAGTTTATTCTCGGCTACATGGGAATGCCGCGCCGTTACTGGCAATATCCCCCGGAATTCCAGGTGTTGAATGTCCTCTCGACCGCGGGCTCGACCATTCTGGCGATTGGATACGTTCTGCCGATGGTTTATTTCCTGTGGTCCATGCGTTACGGGAAAATCGCCTCGGATAACCCGTGGGGTGCCGCTGGGCTGGAATGGAAAACCTCTTCGCCGCCGCCGACTTTCAATTTCGACGAGGAGCCGGAAGTGACGTGGGAAGCTTACAACTACGAACAGATTCCCGCTCCCGCGGAGGTGAATATTGAGCGATAGCCCGATCGCGGTCGAGCAGCACGGCCCGGAACTGCTGCACCACTTCGTCGACGCCGAGCAACAACGCGATGCCGCCTCCCTTGGAATGTGGCTGTTCCTGGCTACCGAAGTCATGTTCTTCGGCGGCATGTTCTGCGCCTACCTGATTTATCGTTACTGGTACTACAACGAATTCGCCGCCGGCAGCCGCAGCCTTGACATTTACCTGGGGACCATCAATACAGCAGTTCTGATTTGTAGCAGCTTAACCGTTGCGCTGGGCGTGCGCGCGGCACAGATGGGCAAACGCAAACTGCTGGTCGTTCTGTTGCTCCTCACCATCGTGTTCGGCTTTGCTTTCCTTGCCATCAAAGGCGTCGAGTGGTACGACAAATATAAAGAACACCACATTCCCGGAAACGCCTTTAACGTAGACGACCTTGTAAAAGACTATCCGCAAATCCACATCGACCCACGGCACGAGCAGATTTACTTCTCGCTGTACTTTGCGATGACGGGACTGCACGCGCTGCACATGATCATCGGCGTGGGAATTTTTATGTTTCTGACCTACTACGCGTGGAAGGGACGGTACACGCCAAAATATTACACACCGATCGAAATGGGCGGCCTGTACTGGCACTTCGTGGACATCGTATGGATTTATCTTTTCCCCTTGCTGTATTTGATCGATCGAAAACCGCTTAGGTGAGCCGCCATGTCTGAACACATAATGTCGAGCAAGTTTTACTACACCATCTGGATCGCCCTGCTCTGTCTGACTGTGATTACTGCAGCCGTTTCTTTCGTTGATTTGGGGCCGCTTAACACAGTCGTCGCGCTGGTTATCGCCACCATCAAGGCTTTGCTCGTCGTTCTATTTTTCATGCATGTGAAGTACACAAGTGAAAAGCTAACCAAGATCGTGATTGTTTCTGCGATCTTTTGGCTGTTCCTCTTGCTGGCGCTCAGCATGGCCGACTACGCCACGCGACTCCTGAGTTAACGCGGACCGCGGCACTGGACATTCGCTCGATTTGAGATATACTCCGCTCTCGACGCGATCCTTTCGACATGCGTTTAAGATAGATGAGGTAATCGCGATGGCCTTTTGCAACTCTTGCGGTACAAATCTGGAAGCGGGCGCAAGATTCTGCCCAAAATGTGGCGCGGCTGTGCCCATGTCCGCTGCAATCCCTGCGACCGTCCCTTCCACTCCCGCGGCATCTCCGCAGGGGAACGATTCGCTCAAGATCATCTTGATCGTCGTAGCCGCCATCGTCGTGCTGGGTATTCTAGGAATCGGGACGCTGGCGTTCGTGGTGCGGCGCATTGCTCACAACAGCCACATCCAGAACAACAAAGACGGCAACGTTCGCGTGGAAACTCCGTTTGGTACGGTTCAGAGCACAAATAATCCCGAAGAAGCCGCCCGGAATCTCGGGATCGATCCGTATCCCGGTGCGCGTGTCCTGCATGGGAACAGCGCGACCATCGGAGGAATGCATACCGTCACGGCACAGTTCGAGAGCGACGATTCGGTAGATAAAGTCGCGGCGTTCTACTCGTCGAAACTTCCCAACGCCAGAGTCAACACCAAGGATCAGAATCACTGCACAATTGTCTTCACGGACAAGAAAAATATCGTCACGATCAACATCGCGCCGGAAGGCAACAAGAGCCAGATTAACATTACAACTGTGACTGGCAAGAACCTGACCGGCGACAACTCCTCGGACTAGCGCGTCGCGCTTACATGCCAAGCAACTTCGCCGAGCTCGCCCGCGCTGCCAAATCTGCGGTCGTCGATGCAACCGGACTCGCCTCTGCGCTGACTCGTCACGTGCGTGGCGACGTTCGCTTCGACGACGGAACCCGCGCTCTCTACGCTACCGATGGATCTAACTATCGCCAGATTCCCATCGGAATAGTTCTCCCTCGCAACGCCGACGATGTCATCGCGACCATTTCGATAGCTCGGGAGTATGGCGCGCCCATCCTCTGCCGAGGCGGTGGAACTTCGCTCGCCGGACAATGCTGCAACGTAGCCGTGGTGCTCGATTTCACCAAGTACATGGCGGAAATTCTCGAGATCGATCCGGTGCGGCGGATCGCGCGAGTTCAACCGGGGGTAGTGCTTGATCGTTTGCGCAACGCCGCTGAAAAGCATCACCTGACGTTCGGTCCCGACCCCGCAACTCACGATCGATGCACGCTGGGCGGCATGATCGGAAACAACTCCTGCGGTGTGCACTCGGTAATGGCTGGCAAGACCGATGATAACATCGAAGAGCTGGAGATCCTTACGTATGACGGCCTTCGCATGAAGGTGGGCCAGACCAGCGACGCGGAACTCGAGAAGATCGTAGGCGAAGGCGGCCGTCGGAGCGAGATTTACGCAGGATTGAAGAGACTGCGTGACATATACTCCGGTCTGATCCGAAAATGCTACCCCAATATTCCACGGCGCGTCTCGGGCTTCAACCTGAATTACCTGCTCCCTGAAAACGGATTTCACGTGGCGCGTGCTTTGGTCGGATCAGAAGGTACCTGCGTTACCGTTCTGGAGGCGTCCTGCCGACTGGTGGAGAGCCCGCCCGAACGCGTGCTCCTTGTCATTGCTTATCCCGATATCTTCCAATGCGCCGATCGTGTGCCCGAGATCATGGCTCATCATCCCATCGGCCTCGAAGGCATCGATGAGTTGCTGGTTGAGTTCTCCCGGAGAAGGCGGCTGAATCGCGAAGGACTCGCTCTTCTACCTCCAGGCGGAGGCTGGCTGTTTGCTGAGTTCGGCGCGGACACGATTGCCGAAGCCGAGTCCCAGGCACGCGCCCTCATGCAGTCCCTCAGCCACGGCGCACAACCGCCTGCCATGCGCCTGTTCACCGACAAGAGCCAGGCAAGGCAAGCCTGGGATGTGCGCGAATCGGCTCTGGGAGCCACGTCCCACGTACCCGGTGAACCTCCGGGTTGGGAGGGTTGGGAAGATGCTGCTGTGACTCCAGCCAAACTCGGCACCTATCTACGCGATCTGCACAAGCTGATGCAGGGCTACGGTTATCGCAGCGCTCTCTATGGGCACTTCGGGCACGCCTGTGTCCACATGCGAATCAACTTCGACCTCGAGTCTGCGCAAGGCATCGCGAAATATCGCAAGTTCGTCGAAGAGGCTGCCGATCTGGTCATTAGTTATGGTGGATCGCTTTCCGGCGAACACGGCGACGGCCAGTCGCGAGCCGAGCTGCTGCCGAAAATGTTTGGCCCGGAACTTGTACAGGCGTTCCGGGAATTCAAAGCGCTGTGGGACCCTGACTGGAAAATGAATCCGGGCAAGGTGGTCGAGCCCTACAAATTGGATGAGAATTTGCGATTAGGCGCTGACTACAAGCCATGGCAGCCGCAGACGCATTTTCAGTTTCCCGAAGATCACGGAAGTCTGGCAAGTGCCACATTACGTTGCGTGGGCGTGGGCAAGTGCCGCCGCGATGAAGGCGGCGTCATGTGCCCCAGTTTTCGTGTGACTCGCGAAGAAGAACATTCCACGCGCGGCCGCGCTCACCTGCTTTGGGAGATGACGAAGGGCGACGTAATTAAAGATGGATGGCGCGACCAGCGCGTGAAGGACTCACTCGATCTCTGCCTCGCCTGCAAGGGATGCAAGAGTGATTGTCCTGTCGGCGTAGATGTATCCACCTACAAAGCCGAGTTTCTGTCGCACTACTATAAAGGAAGGCTTCGTCCGCGCAGTGCATACGCCTTCGGCAATATCGACGTCTGGGCTCGCCTCGCTTCAAAGGCGCCTGGCGTGGTCAATTTAACGACGCAACTTCCTTTTCTCCGCGATATCGCGAAGTTGGCCGCGGGTATTCCACGGGAACGCAGCATTCCTGCATTCGCGCCCCAAACATTCCGCCACTGGTTCAATCGACGAGAGCCCAAGAATATTAATGGCGAACCCGTTCTGCTTTGGCCGGACACTTTCAACAACTACTTTCTTCCTGACACCGCCAAGGCTGCCGTTGAGGTACTCGAATCCGCCGGCTACTGCGTCGTTTTGCCCAAAGCCGAATTGTGTTGCGGGCGGCCGCTCTACGACTGGGGCATGTTAGATCGCGCCAAGAAATTGCTTCTCACGATTCTCGGAGCGCTCGAAACCGAAATCAAACAGGACATTCCAATCGTTGTTCTGGAACCAAGCTGTGCCACCGTGTTTCGCGACGAACTTCTGAATCTGTTCCCCAAAGACGACCGCGCCCACGTGCTGTCGGGCCAGACATTCTTACTGAGCGAGTTTCTCGAGCAAAAGGCAAAACATTTCCAATTGCCGAAATTGGCGCGCAAAGCTCTCGTCCACGGGCATTGTCACCACAAATCAGTAATGAGAATGACCGACGAAGAATCTGTCCTTCGAAAGATGGAAATCGATTTCCATGCTCCCGCTCCCGGTTGCTGTGGCATGGCGGGATCATTCGGCTTCGAATCGGACAAGTATGAAATCTCGCTCGCGATTGGAGAACTGGAACTCCTCCCCGCGGTTCGCAAAGCCGACCCTGATTGTCTAGTTATCGCAAACGGCTTCAGTTGCCGCGAACAGATCGCGCAGTGTACGAGTCGCCGCGCCCTGCATTTAGGGGAGGTCATCCAGTTGGCGACTCGTGCGCCGCACCCTTAGCCCCGGACATGTTGTGCTTTGTAAGTTATTGATAAAACAGCATTCTCGTCGACTGATCTCGCCAGACCGCCCCGATTCTGGGAAAATACAAGATACCGCCGATGCCTGCCAACTTTCGTAGTTCATCGCGGACCGGTGCCAACTATGATCCGGGATAGCGAATCCGCCCTCACCGTCGCCGACACCTCGGAGCAAACGAAAATAGCTCCTGCGGTTGACGCCTCGATCCGCGGCTCCGTTCTAGTGCTGATCCAGTTCGACGTCTGTGAAGAAATCCGTCTCGACAAGCTGCGTGAAATCTTTGGTGCGCGCACGTTGGAGCAACCCACGCTGAAACATCCGGCTCCAGGGTATGTCCGCTACCAGCGCCCTCCGGTAGTCGAGCCCATCGATCCACTGATCCTCGAGAGCGGCGAGCACCTCGAGGGTCAGATCAAGTTCTACGATTACGGCGTAGTGAGCGTGGTGCTGGAGCTGCCATTCTCAGGTGACTGGGACACGTTGGTTCGTCTGGGCAGCCGCTGGGTTTGGGACGTGGATTTTGCAGGCCATGCTTCGCGCATCGCGCACCAGAAACTGGAGCGGGCAACTCCGGCACTGGTGAAGCCCTATCCCGACTGGTTGAGCGAAGACTACTTCATTTTTCATGTGCGCGAGATCAGTGGCTGTCCTTCAGCCAATCAATTGGTTTCATCTCATGGAGCACGCATCGCCCAGATCGTTCGAGGAGAAACGGCACAGCTTTCTGAAGGCGAGCAAAACGAAATCCTGCAGTCGCGAATCTCGTACTATCCCAATGATCTGACCGTAATCAGCTGGAACGCGGCTTTTCTGTATGACAGTGCCGCCGGCGCGGAGACCGCCATTCAGCTGCTCGAGTATGCCAACTCGCAGTTACTCGAGTTCCGTCACTACGACGACTTCCTCACCCGCGAACTGGAGAGCGTTTACGACTCCTTTGACGAGGGCACTGGAATGCTGGCGCGTTGGCGTCTGGCGCGAGCCGCCACCAAATTGCATACCGTCCTGCTCGACGTCAACGAGCTCACCGAGCACGCCGACAACGCCATCAAATTTCTTAGCGACATGTTTTCCGCGCGTCTCTATAAGCTCGCAGCCTCCAAGGTCGGCGTTCCTGACTACAAAGATCTCGTCACCCAGAAGGTCCAAACCGCCGAAGAGCTTTATCGCTTCATGGTCGACCAATTCAATCAGAGCCGCGCATTCGTGCTGGAACTCATGGTCGTGATCATTCTGATTATCGAACTGGTCTACTTCTTCCGCGGAAAGCCTATCTGAGAACCGGGAACCAGAATCTGCGAACTGATTTCATATCATCCGTACCATCCTGAAACTGGGCTATCCTGAAAACGATGCGAGGACTTGAAGGCAAACACGTGCTCATCACCGGCGGCGCCAGCGGCATTGGCGCGGCCACGGCCGCACGTTTCCTGGAAGAAGGCTCGGCCGTCTGCGTGCTTGATCGTGATGCCAAAGGTCGCGAGGAAATCCAAAAGCAGTTGCCGGATCTGTCCGGAACCGTCGACGCCGATGTTTCGAACCTCAGTCAGGTGCAGTCCGCATTCGACGATGCGGTTCGCCTCATGGGTGGCGTCGATGTCTTGATTAACAACGCCGGCATCAGCATTCGCCATGACTTTCTGAAAATCACTCCGGAAGAGTGGGACAAAGTCATCGCGGTAAACCTGACCGGCGTTTTCTACGTGGCTCAGACCGCTGCCCGTCACATGTGGGAGCGCGAGGGCGGAGTTATTTTGCAAACCGCTTCGACCAACGGAATCGTGGGCCAACCCTACTATGCCGACTACAACGCGACCAAGGCTGGAGTGATAGAGCTGACTCGAACCATGGCGCTGGAGCTTGCTCCCAAGGTGCGCGTGTGCGCAGTCGCGCCCGGCTACGTTCTCACACCCATGCAGCGCGCCGAGTACACCGATGCAATGCTCGAAGAAGTGAATCGCAAGATTCCCCTGCGGCGGCATGCGAAGCCAGAAGAGATTGCAGCCCTGTTTGCCTTTCTGGCATCGGACGACGCCGCCTACATGACCGGCCACGTGTATACAATCGACGGTGCGGAAACCGCGGGCGGGTTGGCCAGCCGGTAATCCCACTCCGAAATGGCTTGCTCAGAAAAAGCGGCAGTCAAGTCTTTGGCCGGCAAAATCGCGCTCATTACCGGAGCCGGTTCTGGCATTGGGCGCGCGGCCGCATTACTTTTTGCTCGCGAAGGAGCAGCGGTAGCCATTGCCGACATCAATCAATCGGCACAGGCGGTTGCCGAAGAGATCATTAGAAGCGGGGGCCACGCTTTCTTTGAACCCGCAGACGTTACCCAAGCCATCGACTGCCAGCGGGTCGCGGACAGAACTCTGCGCGAGTTCGGAGGGATTCATGTGCTGTTCAACAACGCCGGAATCATGCGCCGTGCTTCCGTGACTGAACTCAGCGAGCAGGATTGGGATCGGGTCATGGCGGTGAATGTGAAGTCGATTTTCCTGATGTCGCGGCTGGTGATCCCCATCATGGCTGACGGATGCGGTGGCTCAATCATCAACACAGCTTCCGGCTGGGGCCTGGCTGGAGGGCCGCGCGCCGCGGTTTATTGTGCCTCTAAGGGTGCGGTCGTTCTCCTGACCAAGACGATGGCGATCGATCATGGTCCGCAAAAGATTCGCGTCAACTGTATTTGCCCGGGCGACACCGACACCGGTATGCTGCGCGATGAAGCCCGCCAACTTGGAGCTCGCGAAGATGTTTTTCTCGCCGACTCGGCGCGCCGCCCGTTAGGGCGACTCGGCAAGCCCGAAGAAATTGCGCAAGCTGCACTGTATCTGGCAAGTGACGCCTCTTCATTCGTCACGGGCACGGCATTAGTCGTCGACGGAGGCGGCTTGGCAGGATCGGCATAGTCTTAACCTGAATGGCACCGCTCATCACAACTCGAGACCGCACGCGTTCGCGGCAGTGGTTCGATCGGGCGCAGCAATCCCTGGTCGAGGGAGTGAACTCGCCCTCGCGCGGTCAAGCCACATACTCATCCGGCCCCATCTTTCTCGAACGCGGCACCGCTTCGCACGCATGGGATGCCGATGGCAACGAGTATGTAGATTTCATGATGTCCTTCGGCGCACTCATTCACGGGCACGCTCATCCCAAGCTGGTGGCCGTCGCTTCCGAGGCTATGGCGGAAGGCTCGCACTTCGCGGCAGCTACCTCGGCGGAAGTCGAGGCGGCAGAGGCTTTCCGCCGTGCGGTGCCATCAGCAGAAGTTGTTCGCTTCACCAATACCGGCAGCGAAGCAACAATGCTGGCACTCCGCCTGGCGCGGGCGCACACCCGCCGAAACAAATTCCTGAAGTTCGAAGGCCACTATCACGGTTGGTACGATCCTTTTCTGTTGAATGCGCACTCCCATTCCTCAGAACAATTGGGCACACCGGAAAATCCCGCGAGAATCCCCGACTCCGAAGGCATTCCGCCCGCGACTTTTGACGACGTCGTGCTCGCCCCCTGGAATGACATCCCGATTCTAGAACGCATCCTCGAAAAACGTGGACACGAATTGGCCGCCGTCATCACCGAGCCAATCATGGCAAACATGGGATGCATTCCGCCGCGAGATGGCTACCTGCAACGGCTGCGGGAACTGACCCAGCGTTACGGCGTGCTGCTGATCCTCGATGAAGTCGTTACCGGGTTTCGCTACGCACCCGGCGGATGCCATCAGTATTACGGAATCCAGCCGGACCTCAGCACATTCGGCAAAGCACTCGGCGCGGGATTTCCCGTAGGCGCAGTCGCCGGTCCGCGATCGATTTTCGATCGCATGCGTTGGAGTGATCACATGGTGCTGCACTACGGCACGTTCAATGGACACCGGCTCACCATGAAAGTAGTCGCATCAAACCTTGACCTGCTGTCACGCGACGACGTCTACCGCAACCTGCACGCCATAGGAAACCAGGCCATCCGTGGCCTGCGCGAAGTATTTCGCCGCCGCAACCTAAAAGCGATCGTGCAAGGATTCGGACCCATGTTCCAAATCTATTTCACAGAACGCGACGCCATCCACGATTACCGCGACTATTGCGCTTACGTCGACACTGCACGCTATTCCCGATTCGTTCATCTTCTGCTCGAACGTGGCATCTACATGACTCCTTCGAACGGCTTGCACTGGATCATCTCCACTGCACATATGGAAGCAGATGTGGCAGTGCTGATCGAAGCGGCTGATCAGGCCTGCACGGAGCTGGCTTGAAGGCGACCGTCTTTCTCGGCGGCGGACGCATTACGGGCGCGCTCGTCGCCGGTTTGCGGCTTGCGAAATACGATAAGCCGATCGTCGTGCATGACCGCAATCCGAGTAAACTGCGGCAACTTGAAAAGCTATATAGCGTCATCATCGAATCCGATCTGCGTCGTGCCGTGGAGCGAGCCAGGCTTCTCATCATCGCGGTCCGGCCGGATTCGGTCCGCGATCTGCTGCAGGAGATCGGAAAAATCGATCGGCCGCTAACTCTTGTGAGTCTCGCTGCTGGCATCCCGCTTGCTAAGTTGCGAGCCCGAGCGTCACTGCCCGCTCGCTGCGCGCGAGCCATGCCGAGTCCCGCATCTAGAAGCGGTCGTGGACTCACGGCGTTGACTTTCGACCGAGCTTTTCCTCGCGGTGCCAAGCGCGAAGTAATCAGCTTCTTCGAGAACGTCGGCGGCGTGCTCGAAATTCCCGAGAGCCAGTTCGACGCTTTTACCGTCACCTACTCCAGCAGCCACGGATACCACGCCTTGGCGGCGCTGGCCGCTTCGGCTCAGAAACTTGGACTGAACCGAAAAACCGCATTGACGGCCGCGGCCCATGCTCTCGCCGACGGGATCGTCTCCTGGCGTGAAAGCGGGATTCCGCTCGATCGGCTTCTCCACGAAGCCGCGACGCCGGGCGGAATCGCATGGACAACAATGAATGCCATGGACTCGGCCGGTTACGAGCGGAGCCTTCAGCGAGGACTGCAAGCGGGGATAGCCCAAGCGCGAAAGAATGCGCAGCAAGCTTAGCCGCCTGGTCGTATTTTATTTTTGTCTCTATTGAATGGGCCGCCTGTTCTATCTTTTTTCGCACGAACTGTCGATTTCGCGTGGCGCCGAACGATTATAGAGTGAAAGCTGTCAGTTCCAGTTGGAGGTAGCAATGAAATTCGTATGCCTTGGATATTTTGACGACAAGAAGTGGGAAGCAATGTCCGAAACCGAACGAATGGCGTTCATCGAGGAATGCTTTGCCTATGACGATGTGCTGCGTAAGGGCGGACACATTGCTGGCGGCGAGGCGCTGGAGTCTCCCCGCAGTGCCGCCACTTTGCGGCTTAACAAGGGCAAAGTGATTGTTACGGATGGCCCGTATGCAGAAACTAAGGAACAGGTGGGCGGCATCCTGATCCTGGAGGCCAGAGACCGGAAACATGCCATCGAGTTGATCTCGAAGCACCCGGGGTTGCGCAACGGCCCGTTTGAAATTCGCGCGCAGGATGATGCAATGACCGCCGCATTCGAAGCACGGAATCAGGGCCGAAAAGGGGCGTAAATCGGAGGAGCGAGAAATCGGGCCGGGATGGACGGCGCGAAAAATGCGAACGAGAGGCGGGAACACTCTCTTTCTAACTGTCGAACTACCACTCAAACCAAGATCGGCTTGAGTAGGACATTCCGTAACAATCCCAAGTCTCGAAAACCGTGAGACCTGGGGCACCCAGCGGAGTTCACGGCTTGTCTCCTATCGTAATGTTTCTGGTTCCATCTGTATGTCGAGCGTTATTTCCTGATGCGGTCTGACGCTGATCGTGCCTGGGTATGACCACGCCTTGTAGCCGGGGGCAGTGACCTGCACAGATATATCAATGTCAGCAGGAATTGAGATACGGTAAACACTCAGAGCCGATTCACGCATTGCGGAGATTGGGTGTGGGGCCCAGGCGAACTCGAAGGTTGGCCTCAGAGGAGCGCCAGTTGCTGCGTCGGTAACTTGACCCTTCAGCAAACCGACGTTGCGGTCAAGCCGAAGTTGGACTGTCGCGTCGGGAGCTTGGGGCGTGAGCTTGACTTCTTGTCCGTAACTGCCGCCGGTGCGGGCATTGTCCAGACCCCAGCGAAAATAGGTTGTGGGCTGACTCGGGTACACGATCCAGCGCATTCCGCCAGATTCGCGTCCGGCACTTACTCGAAGCACGAACCATCCAGTTGCGTCGGCAATCGCCTTCGAGACCGAGCTAGTTTGGACGAGTCCTAGGTTTTCCGGCGTCGCTTCGACGACTGCGTGCGGCACCGGGTTACCCCATTCATCCACGACACTTCCGCTGATCCTGCCGGTCGCGGCAGATGCGAGACATGCGTTCAGTAGGAGGACCAGTGCTGCCCTGTGCTTCAACATTTCATTACCACTGGAACGGGCGTCTGCAGAGTTATATTTATTATCTCAGGTCCGCCAGCGAAATTGTTAGCGAGCCCCATCGCCAGCAATCGACGGCAGGGCGATTTATGTGATGAGTCTCCTCGCCAGCCGCGACAGGCGCACCACCCGATAGAGCGGCTGCAAAGGTTTCGAGAGTTGGACTGTTGACCATTCGCTTACGCTTGGCGTGACCGTGAGGCGCCAGAGGAAACGCGCTCGGTCCTGCCAGCGCTCTCTTAGGCGCATCATCAGGCGGAAGTAGGAGATCGATTCCGTGTTGTAGTGAGTGCTGTTTTCGATGATGGTCAGAATCTCGTCGGCGAGCACGGTTGTTTGCGGGTCGTTTTTCAAACTCGCGGGTGGCAACGTCGAGCCTAGCAACCTGTGGGCGAGAAACAAATTCAGGTTCACGATGCGTTCAATTCCCAGGCGCTTGGCTTCGCACCGTATTGCATTCCAATCAAGCTGTCGGGAATTCACCAGTTGGGCGATGTCGCACAGCCAGGAGAGTTGAACCCATACGTGTTTGGCGGCGTGAACCGAAAGTACGAGCAGGAGATCTTCCGCGCGCAGGGTTCGGATGGAGCGTTCGCCAAAGTTGATCTTTTCGGCGCGGTCGAATAAATCTGCGACATCGATGTCGACGGAATAAAAACGTGGCAGGATTCGCCACTGCAACTCCAGCAGGTTTTGCCCGTGAGTTGAGCCGAATGAATACTCGTATCCAGTTTCGATGTAGGTTGCTTCGAATTGCGGGGCAAGCTCGAGGGCCGGTTCGTATCCCAGGTGACGCAATGCGGCTTTCGCCTTCGGCACATCATCTGGAAGAACAAGGATATCGAGATCGCCAAACTGGCGCTGCGTCACGGCGCCGTATAAAGCCTGCGCCAGAACTGGGCCCTTATAGGGAACGGCCTTGATTCCCGCGGACTCAAGATGGCTCACGATGCGTACCAGTTCCGCTCTAAACCAGAGCGTCTTGCGGGCGTTGTCCCGGTACCGCGATCGGAGCGCGTCGAGAAGTTCGGTAGGAACCAGATGCGGGTACGACGACAGTTCGCCATATGTTTGCGGGACCACGCAATGGTGATCTACGAGCGCGAGCACTCGTTCCCAGTTGAGCCCATGCGAGAGAAGTGTGCGGACCCTTTCGGCGCGCGATGTGTACGCGCAGCAGGCAAGTAGTAACTCGAATTCGGAGTTGTCACCGAATGCTCGCGCTGCTGGCGAGCCTGCGGGGCCGGATGGAGCCGGTCGTATCTCTGCCACTGCAGCCATGCTGAGAGAACGATAATCTTTGCCCTTCAACAAAACCAGTTAGAAGGACGGTGCCTATCGAGCTTCGCTCGGTTGGCCAGCCGGGGACGGCCCCACGTGATTCCTCGTGGGTTACTTTGGTTTCGACACCAGCATCGCGCTGCCGAATGCACGCTCTGTCGAGACGTACAATTAAATGTTGGTCCACATATGAGTTCGAGCGTGACATCCCACGAGGCAGAGCGACGCAGTACTCGAATTCGCGCTCAGATCCCTTTTCGCCTCACCAGCCTGGATCCCGCGACTCCATTCACCGAGCAGTGCCATACTCTGGTGGTAAATACCGAGGGATGCGGCGTTCGCCTCAGCCAGCCTCTGGAGCCGGGCCTGTCTGTTCTGCTCGACGAACTTCCGGGAGGAACGAGCGCGCCAGCGCGAGTGGCGAATTGCGTGCCACTCGGGACCGGGAGCAAATACTGGTTGGTGGGAATCGCGTTGGAACAGCCCGCGAACATCTGGTGCATCCAGCCGGCCCCCGCGAACTGGGGAGTCGATTCGAAGCCTCTGGTCTCCGCTGTGCCTCCGCCGAAGAAAGAAAACGAGTGGCCCTACTCCGTGTTTTCTATTAAGGGCGAAGCGCATCCGGGAAGAAAGTAGTTAGCCTTCAGGCGCGATTCGCAACCTGCGAAGGTGCCCCCACCTACATTGATTTAGCGGTTTAGTTTTTCGTAGTAGCGATTGTCGTAGAGAGCTGTGGAATTCTGAGCGAATTCCAGTATGCGATGCATTCTGACTTTGTCTTCGCGATTTAGTTCCCTGAACTGCACGGCAACGCCGGAGCCGGGATGCATTCTTGCTACAGTGCCATCGGCATGCAGCTTGCCATCATCGATCGAAAAGACCAGCTTTAGGTTCGTGCCCGGCGTGAGGATGGCGCTGGTTTCCACATAACATCCACCCATGCTGATATCGATCAGATTTCCGAAGATCGGTGCGGCCTCATTCTCTGGATGCAACTCAATGGTGATGCGGCATTTCATGCGGGCGTAGAGCCGGCGGTTCTTGCGCGATGGCTGCTGCTGCTTCTCCACATACATTCGGCGGTCAGCTTCAGCCAGAAGCTCTTCCGCATCTTTTCCATCCTCGGGATACATGGCTTGCCCGACACTCAGGGAAAGAATCTCTTCGGCGCAGACTTCAAACCCTGCCTGCTTGGCCAGTTCGCGCAGTTGATACGCTTTCTTAGCGGAAGCGTCCGCGGGCAAGCCGGGAGCGATGACGACAAATTCGTCTCCGCCCATGCGCGCCACGTAGTCGTACTCTCGGCAACTTTCTTTTAAGGCTTGGGCGAACAGGCGCAGGACGCGGTTGCCCTCCAAGTGGCCGAAGCGGTCGTTAATCTGCTTGAAACCGTCCATGTCACCGACCATGACAGTTAACGTGGAATTGTCGCGCTTGCAGCGGGCCAGTTCGCGGTCGAGTTGCAGGAACAACGATCGGGCATTGGGCAGGCCGGTGAGATAGTCCGTGGTGGCGGAGTTTTCCGCTTGCTGATACTTCTCCGCGTTCTCAATCGCCAGCGCCATCTTTGAACTGATGGCCAACAGGATGCGCAAGTTATCCGAAGTAAACGCATCGCGTTCGCCGCGATAGAGAGCGAGCACCCCGATGACGCCAGACACACCTTCGAGTGGAATGGCTAAAGCCGAGCGCAAGGTGCTGAACTTCGTAGGATCATTCAAATATCCAGGCTCAACCGAGGGATTGCCGTTGATGATCGGCTTCTTGTTATGCGCCACCCACCCCGAGAGCCCCTGGCCTATGGGAATGCGCAGCGACGAGAACAGACGAAAGTTGTCGCCGTTGACATACCCGGGAATCAATTCATCATTTCGCCGAACGTAAATCGCGATGGCGTCGTACGGAACCAGCGACCTCAGTTTCACCGAGAATACCGAGAGCGTTTCGACCAAGCTGAGTGACGCGCCCAAATCCTGGCTGAGTTCAAAGAGTGTCTGGGCTTCTTGCCGAGCCGCCGCAATCGAAGAGAGGAAGTTGGCTTCGTGTCCCAAACCATCCTTCACGGAAATGTTCTCAAATCCCGCGGCAGGCGCGGAACCCCGTTCGACCTTCACGTCGGTCGAGAGCAGCGGATTTACCTCTCGCCCAAATTGAGCCAGGGCCATCTTTTCGAGACTGATATATCGTTTTTTCAGAATGTCGACGACTTTCGGATCAAAAGATTTCCCCGACTCCGCCGCCAGGCGCTGCATCACTTCATTCAGCGGCAAAGCTCGCCGGTATTGACGATCCGAAGCTAAGGCGTCCAGATAATCGACTGCAGAGAGAATGCGCGCGCCGATTGGAATGTCCTGGCCTTTCAGTCCCATCGGATATCCGGAACCGTCCCACTTCTCGTGGTGGGCACGCACGATAGGCACAACCGGGTAAGGGAACCGAACCCGTTCGAGAATCTCGGCCCCAACCACCGGGTGAATCTTCATCTTCTCGAATTCTTCGAGCGTCAGCCGCCCCGGTTTCGAGATGATGTGCTCCGGCACGGCCAGCTTGCCGATATCGTGCAACAGCGCGGCGGCGTGGACAGCTTGCATTTCGTCGTCGGTCACGCCCAATTCTCTGGCCACCTCGACCGCATAGACGCGCACGCGTTGCAGGTGGTCATGCGTAGTTTGATCTTTAGCTTCGATCGCGAGCGCCAAGGCTTCGATGGTTCGCAGGTGCAGGCTCGCCATCTCCTCGACGTGGCGTTTTTCGTCTTCCAACTTGCCCAGGTACAAACGGTAGGAACGATAGATCACGTAGATCGCGGGCACCAGCAGCAGCGACGTTTCCCAGTAGAAGGTCTCATTGAACCAGCCAATCGCGCCGGCGATTCCCGCGCCCACGAGGTAATAGGGAAACGACCAGAAATAACAATCCACGATGATCTTCTTAAGCCGTTTTCCCTCGGTCAGCGAGATGACGGTCGCAATCGACCCTGTGTTGGCGACGAAGTAGGTGCAAGCCGCCACGCCGAGCAGTAACGGCCGGCTATCGACCATCAGATTGAACAATGGATGGTGATAAACCAAGTAGGCCAGCGCGGTCGACAGCGCACCCGCGCATACATTGAAAGTAACTTGAATCGCGTTCGGCCGATCCGGATACAACGACTGCACCAGGATGGAAACGCACCCGAGAATCAGCGTCTCTGAAAAACTCAATTCGAGCACGCCCAACAGCACAAACAGGAAGTTCACCGACATCGTGCCCGTAATTCCGGGCAGGTTCACCTTCATCCGCGAGCCCAGGACGGCGATCCCGAGGTAACAAATGAATTGGGCGATGTTCTTACTACTTTGGTGGATCGCGCCGAAAAGGAGAACGCCCGTACCCACGGTCACAACCAAGCCAATAAATAGCTTGGCGGGTACGGTCAAGCTTCTCCACGACTGTGACTGGCCAGGCATTCGGGTCCTGTTGATCTCGGGGGAGCACAGCAGAATCTCTCCATAGAAATAGCATCTAACTGTGTTTAGGAACAATGATTTACGGGTTTTTATGGAAACTTCAGTAACCTGTCGGACATGACTTGGAAGAGGCCGGATTTTGGCAGGCGGAAGAGGGCTGAAAAGCCTTCGAGGATTCAGTCGTTTAGGGCGGAGAGTAGATTACGTACTGTCCGGCGAAGCGGTCTTTCGTCGTACTTTCTGCACATAGCATTGCTCATGAACGGGGTGTCCCTGCTCATCGGTCTTGGCGGTTTCAAGTTCTACCGGCCGGTTGCACAACACGCATATTGGGAATCCCGGCTTGAGGGCAAAATGATGGATTTTGGGCACAGAACAGCCTCTTGTTTCCGATTCGTCAGCTTCCACAAGAGACTGACGCCAGAGGCGCGGCGGAGGGATGTGTTGAAAACGTTATAACACCAACGTTAGTCAACGGACCGTTCGGCATCGAACACGAGGCTGGAGTCCAGCAGTTCTACGATTCATGGCTGACGGGTGGCCCAGAAGAATTGTCATCCCGACCGGAGCTTCTCATCCCGAAAGGGAGGGAAGCGGAGTGGAGGGACCTGCTCTTTCTTTCGCGCTACAACAATCCCGAAAATGCCGACGGGTGGCCCAGCCTATCGCGTTCCTTGCGCAGGCTGGGGCTTTTAGCCAGAACACCGCAGCCCTCATCAAGAATTGTCATCCCGACCGGAGCTTCCCATCCCGAAAGGGATGGGAAGCGCAGTGGAGGGACCTGCTATTTCTTTCGGCTACAGCAATCCGCCAGTTCGCACGGGGATACAATCGTGAGCGACGTTGGTGGGGTGAGATTGAGATGAAGATTCACCCTCTGCTTATTGTGCTTACGCTGTCCGCCCTTCCGCTAACGGCCTCCGCTCAGGAGCAGTGTCCGCAATTTTCCGGTCCTGCAAGAGTCAGGTTGGAACAGCAAGCTCGATGGCTCGTCAGTGATTCTCTCCAAAAACAGATAGCCGCAAAATCAAGTGCGTTTGAAAAGCTCATCGCATTCGAGCGGTGCCACATTTTGCAAAGCAACCTTCTTTCAGAACAGGTCACCGAAGAAGAAGGACCGTTCTTTCTGGCCGACAACGTACCCCTCAAATCCAGGGTCGGCCGTTATCAGCGGACTTGGATCATGGTGATCGCGCCCACCGAGGCCACCGGCAGGTTACCCACTGCCAACGTCCTGAAAATAACCGACCACAAGTGGGCCCTGCTGAATCGTGACAAAGACGGAAGCACACAACTTCTAGCCAAGGGAATCTATTAGGACATTGGCCCACCCAATCTCCCGGTTGGCCCAGCCTATCGCGTTCGTTGCGAAGGCTTGGGCCTTTAGCCAGAGCACCGCAACCCCTCAAGAATTGTCATCCCGACCGGAGCTTTCCATCCCGAACGGGATGGGAAGCGCAGTGGAGGGACCTGCTGGTTCTTTCGGGCGACAACAATCCCGAAATGCTTGAGAGCGCTTTGCCCCGCGGGTGGCCCAGCCTATCGCGTTCCTTGCGAAGGCTGGGGCCTTTAGCCAGAGCACGCACCCATCAAGAATTGTCATCCCGACCGGAGCTTCCCATCCCGAACGGGATGGGAAAACGCAGTGGAGGGACCTAGTGCTCCCTTCAGGCGACAGCAATCCCGAAGATGCCCTGGAATGCGTTGCTCCGTGCCAACTGAGGAGCGCGATGATAGCGGATGAAGGTGATGAAATGCAGCTGTCAGTTCTGCTGAAATCGCTTCAGGCCTCAATGCATGAAGCGAGATTAGGACGGACTCTTACATCCTGGCTGTGACGGCCGAACAGCCCCAGCCTTCGCAAAGAATGCGATATGTCGCGCCACCCGCTTTCGGTGTGCGACCCTTACGCGGGCGCGACCCGCAAACCACGCAGGTATTCAGCCCGATAGGCCTCTCTTTCTACCACTGAGCTGATTTCATGAGTGTCATCGGTTTTAGTACCGAATCCCACCAGTCGCCTAACGTTATAGACAAAAATAAGAGTCATAAATAAAACCGAGCTGAAAACTAAGTACAGAACGATAGCGCTTCTAAGATTGGTCAAAAGAGCCTTCAAGTTGGTCTGGGCGTCGGGATCTAGGCGCGAGATCTTTAGAGCTATTTGCTGGCCAAGATCTGCATATCCTTTTTCTTTCTTCGCCTTCTCTTGCTCAACGAGCGAGAAAATGAAAGTCAGAAAAGTGACCCTGTGACTGAATCGGATTAGTCCGCAAAGCAGGGTTTCCAGCGTACGGTAAGTGTCATTTGAGAAATCAATTTCACCATTCATCCCCAGGCGGAACAGTTGAAAGCGAAGCTCGAAGAGCCGCTCTCGAAACAAATCCAAAACTAGCGGCTTTATACCGAGACTCCACAAGAACCAGACGGCACACAGCCCGGCTACCCAACTCAGCAGATAAATAGAGTTTTGCATTAGAGGTCCTCTCGCTGCGTTTCACCTTTTTTGCTTAGCTTGCTTGAACGCCGAGCGGGGTCAATCGATTTTTGCATCTCTGACACTTCGCTCGAAATGCGGCGAATGTGCCTCTTCCGAAGATACTTTTCTGTCAATGCCCACCCGGTGGAGACCGTTGCCGTGCCCCAAGGAACAAGCAGACCCATCCACTTGTTGGCCTTAAAATCGGCAATCATCTTAAATCTTATATCGGCTAGCGTTTGCCTTCCCGCTAGTTCGCGCACGCATAAATATAGGCAGCCGCAGAATATGACGACACAAAGTACACGTCCAGCCTGCTCAAATCCAATGGAAATAACCCGAAGGCGCTGCATCCTGAACTGGTGATCGAGTTCCCTTTGCGTCGCCATGAGCCAATTTTACTCACATTCGTGCATTGAAAGGAGTGGCCTTGGCGGATACAACTCATTGTAAAGGTTACCACTAATTCCGCTCACCGGAGATTCCTCGCCGACAGGGGAGCGGCGCGGAGATGGGTTGCTCCGTAGATTTCTTAGTTGGCTCAGCGCCGTCAACAATGACGCTCCTGATATCTGGCGTCGTAGTGTTCGACATGGTCATCATGGGCATCATTGCCACCCTTGCCGACATCGCCTCAAGCGTCCCATAATAGTTAGTTACCCACTCCACAACTTTAGGACTAAGTTTTGCGGTCGAAGCCCCGGCTGCGAAAGTTTTTGCCGTCGTTCGCATTTCCCGATACAAATCGACAACAGGCCAAGGCTTATCCAGATCCTTTGCACCTTTTCGATCTAAAGTGAGATGCCCGACTTCTTTGTTCGATCGCGTTCTCGCCAACTCTAGCGAGGTCGATACTATGGCATTCCACTTCGTCGGGTCGTCGTAAAAGTCCGTCGCGATTACATCAGTGGGTCGTGGACTCTGCGGGAAAAAGAAATCAATCAGGTTTCGCAAATGAATTAAAAACGACTCCAGATATGCGGATTTTTCCTGCCCCGTTTGCATGGGCGGAACTGTCCCGGCCAGCCATCGAAACATCTGGACTTCATACAACAAATGTTCGCCAGAATAATCAATTAACTGCGGATCGGTGAGCGAAAGTCTTGTCATAATTCCTCTATCATGGGCGTTCTGCGGGAAGAATGTCCAGCCCACGCTTAGCTAGACGCTCTGGCGGGCGGCCCAGACCATCGCGTCATATCCGAGGGTGGCCCGTCCAAGCTCCGCTTGGGCGGGGCTTTTCCTCCGAGATTCCCAATTCGGGAACCAGCCCGCAACGCCTCCACTTTCCTCTTGAACCCAGCCCATCACTCGCGATAACATGGGAGCGCAGAGATTATCTACAAGATAATCACCGATCTTTGACAACCTGACAACGGGCGCGCTCCTGGACCGCGAACCCGCTGAGTCCGACAAGAGCACCCTTTGCGCCCGGCTCCGAGACGGAACCGCGTCCAACCAGCAAACGCCATAACTCCAATGTTTCCAAGATTTTGCCTCCAACCAACGGAGGCAGTAAAATCTTGGCCGTGTGTTTTCTATAGTTTGCGCGGAAGCTGGGGCTTATCATGAGGCGACAAGCCCCGTAACTCCAATGTTTCCAAGATTTTGCCTCTAACTACCTTAAGAACCATAGATCTAGGAGGCAAGAAAAATTCCGACCCTTTGTTTTGAATATTTTGCGCCAAAACAGAGAGTTTTTTTTGATAAATATGTGCACCAGAAAGTGTGCATCGAATCGATGCGCGACGGACGCCCAGCGCTCTGTGCTAAATTGAGCCACGGGGGCCTGTAGCTCAATGGTTAGAGCAGCAGACTCATAATCTGTTGGTTGTAGGTTCGAGTCCTACCGGGCCCACCAGGATTACGCGGCATCGATTCACGCAAAAACTCGTCGCACGCAAAACTCGCTGGTCGCTATACAATTCGTGCCCTGGGGGAGACGCACATGAGCAGGAATCGTGAAATCCTTTGTGGGCTGTTGATCTTTTTGTGCCCGGCGATCGCCGCGCAGGCGCAGAATCCGTTTGACACTTTCAAACAGTTTTCCGCCACGATTGTGATGAGCCCAATGCCGGCAGGCCGCGAAGGCGGCGGCATGAAAGTCTATCGCTCGGCGGACAAGATGAGAACGTCCATGCCGGGCGGCGCCGGCTACATGATCATGGACCTTGATCAGCACACGAGTTACATGGTGGTGAATCCCACCATGTGCATGCAAATGACGCCGCAGCCGCAACAGAATCCCTTTAGTCAAGCCAGGAACGCCACGGTGGAGCGTTCATCCGCGGGCACGGATACCGTGGACGGCCATCCCTGCAAAGTTGAGAACTTGACGGTCACGCAGCAGAACGGCCAGCCCACCAAGATGAAGGTCTGGGAAGCGCAGGACTTGAAGGGATTTCCCATCAAGATCGAATCGCAAACCAGCCGCGGGCCGGTGACGATCGAATACAAAGATATAAGCTTCAGCGAGCCCGAAGCTTCGTTATTCACGCATCCGGACAATTGCCGGCAAATGCCCACGATGCCCGCTCCGCACTGACAGCCGCTGCTTCAATCTTTGTAGCGAAGCATGGCCATGAAGCCGAAATCCATGTGCAGTTGCATGTGGCAATGAAACAGCGACGGGCCCGGGTTGTCGGCCAATAAATCTACTTCGACCTGATTACGAGCGGGCACCATGACGACGTCTTTGAGAACTCCGGCGGTCGGTTTGCCGGCGACCTTGGTCAATTCGAACGAATGCCGGTGCAAGTGCACGGGATGCGCCTCGGCACTCTGATTGTCGAATCGCAGCCGATACTTCTGATTGGCTTTCACCAAAATGGGATCGGTCTTGGGATAAGACTTGCCGTTAATCGTCCAATGCTGAACCCAGCGGTTCCCGGCAAACTTGCTGCGGAAGACTAAGGGAATCACTTCGACGTTCGCAGCGGGCGCGTTGGCTGAACGGCCGAAGATCGTGTAGTCCCAGGGGGTGACGGTCGGCGCGAGCCACTGTGCCGGACCTTTCTCATTGGCATATTCGACAGTCGCGCCGAGACCTGCGCCACGTATCTTGTCGTCGAGTTCACCGAGAATCCAGACGCCCGGCCGGTTCATAGTGACGACCGCATCCACTCGTTCCGCAGGCCCGAGTTCGAGCACGTCGACAGTACGAGGCGTCGGCACCGGGTTTCCGTCGAGACTGAGCACCGTGAAAGAGTGACCGCTGAGCGCAACGCGGTGAAGCAATGTAGCACTGGCGTTCACAATCCGAAAAATAACTTTCTGTCCCTTTTGCACGCGGATAGGATCCCCGTACCCCAAGGCGTGACTGTTGATCGAATAACTCTTGTAACCGACTTCGAGAAAACCTTCGTCATCGCCCATGGTGCTTAAGTAAGGATCCCATCCGTGCAGAGTGAGAAATACTTCGGCATCGTAATCGCCAGGTTCGTTCTTGGGCTCGATATACAACACGCCGAACTGGCCAGTGTAGGTACTGCGCTTCAGATCGCGTCCGGCGAAGACGTGGGTGTGATACCAGCGGGTTCCCGAAGGGCGCGGTACAAACGAGTATCGCTGCTTGCCATGAGCCGGAACGGCGGGCGTTCCCTCATCGCCGACGCCGTCTACATCGGAGGGAACAAAAAGGCCGTGCCAATGCACGAATTCCTGATCGGACGTTTCGTTCTGAACTTCTATAATGACGGGCTTGCCTTCTTGCAAACGCAAGACTGGACCCGGCGCCGAGCCGTTGTATCCCGTAGTCTTAATGATCCGGCCGGGCGCGGTCTCAAGCTCGACCGGGGAGATGCGCAGCGTGAAATCGGCCTTGGAGAGTGGCGGCGATTGGGCCGACAGACGCGACGCGGCATCCCAACACGCCGCGCCGCCCATCAATTCTAAGAATTGTCTCCGGTCCATCTCTTCCTCGCGCTATTGCGAAGACCGCGTTACAAGACCAGGATAATTGTCGCACCATTCTGTCGCTTGCAAGTTCGAACTTAAACCCCGAAACTAGGCATATGCTTCTTTCCGTCTCTGGCAAAGTTGCCCTGATCACCGGGGGGTCGCGGGGCATTGGCGCGGCTGCGGTGCGACTGTTTGCGGCTGCGGGCGCGCGGGTTGTGTTCAGTTACGAGAAGTCGAAGACGCAGGCTGATGAATTGGTCAAGGAGTTGGGCGGGGACAAGTGTACCGCGGTCGCCTGTAATCTTTCTGGAACCGAGACGGCGCAGGCGCTGGTGACGAGCGCGGTGGAGCATTTCGGGCGGCTCGATATCCTGGTCGCCAATCACGGTGTGTGGCCAGCGCAAGACGTGCCTGTCGATCAGATGGATGATTCGCAATGGCAACGCACGCTCGCGGTTAACCTGGACAGCGTCTTCGCGTTGATTAAGCATTCCGTTGCTCAAATGAAGAAGCAGGAAAAGTCCGGCCGCGCCGCAGGTCACATCGTGCTCGTCAGTTCTACCGCCGGACAGCGTGGCGAAGCTTTTCATTGTGACTACGCAGCCACCAAGGGCGCAGTGATCAGCATGGTGAAAGGGCTATCTACCGAACTGGCGCGCGATGGCATCTACGTGAATTGCGTGGCGCCCGGCTGGGTGGACACGGATATGTCGGCAGCCGCGCTGAATGATCCGAAGAGCCGGGCTACGATCTTCGCGACTATCCCGTTGGGACGAGTTGCGAAACCAGAGGAAATTGCGGCGCCGATTCTGTTTTTGTGTACGCCTGCGGCAGGTTTCATTACCGGGGAAGTTTTCAACGTGAACGGTGGGGCCGTACTGGCGGGATAGTGTTGCAGGTCGATAAGGAAGCGAGCCAAACGCGCGATTATCGCGTCGCAAACGTACGCGACGCTTCGCGCGGCTCGCCCAGATCCGTCGCTGCGCAAAGAACGCTTGCTCGGAATGACAATTACGGCGGCGGACAGGAGTGTCCGCCCTACTCGGGCAGCTACAATGGCAATGCCGGCGTCTAAGCAATGGGAACCATGAAGTATCTTCTATCCGCGTTTTTCTTTAGTGCGTTCGTCTTCGGGCAGGCGTCTCAGCCCGCACCGGCACCTGCGTCTACCGCGCAATCGATTCCGGTTGACCAGGAGAATTCGCACAAGGCCAAGGCCTTGCTTGATCAAATGGTGGATGCGCTGGGTGGCAATGCTTACCTGAATATCGAAGACGTCAGCCAGGAAGGCCGGACTTACAGTTTTCATTTGGGGGAATCAGAGGGCACTGGAGTGCTCTTCTGGCGCTTTTACAAATTCCCTGACCGGGACCGCGTCGAGCTCACCAAGAAGCGCGATGTGGCTTACGTTTACCGGGGCGATAAGGGTTTTGAAATCACCTACAAGGGCACTCGCACTGACGATCCCAAGGCGGTGAGCGACTATGTGCGGCGGCGGCAATATTCGCTGGACTGGGTGATTCGCAAGTGGCTATCCCAACCGGGTGTTGCGCTGTTCTACGAAGGGCATACGATCGCCGCGCAGAAAGATGCGGAACAAGTCACGATCATGACTGCGAACGATCAGAGCGTCACCTTGTGCATCGATTCGAATTCGCATCTGCCGGTGAAAAAAACTTACTCCTGGCGCGATCCGACTGATAAGCAGCGCAACATCGAAGACGAGGTCTACGACAATTACCGGCCAGTACAGGGGGTCATGACCCCCTTCAGCGTTACCCGGTTTTATAACGGCGATATGGCCAACCAACGCTTCATGAACTCGGTGAGCTACAACAAAGGATTGAGCGATTCCATGTTCTCCGCGGATGTTACTTATGATCCAAACAAACCCGCATCCAAAAACTAACCATCCTTGGATTGCTTTTTTCACAGGCTAAGTTCCTGCTGACGCTAGGTTTACCCTAAGTCTCCAAGACATTCGTCGGGTAAAACCCACGAATTGTGGCTAAATTGCCACAGCCAGACTCGTGGCCACGGGCTGTAATCTCTTCATCTAACAATAGATAAGAGAACTAAAGGCTGAGACACGAACAAACAATTCGTGGGGCGGTGGAATGCGCCGGGGTGGGTCTGCACAGCGGCGCTCCCGTCCACTTGAGAATTCTGCCTGCACCCGCGGGATCCGGCATCGTGTTTCATCGCGTTGATCTGGACGGTTTTGAAGTCGAAGCCATCAGCCGGAACGTCGCGCGGGTCAGCTACGCCACCAGTCTGATGAAGAAGGGCGTGCTGATTTCCACCACCGAACATTTACTTTCAGCGTTCATCGGCACTGGCATCGACAATGCCATCGTTGAGCTCGACAACCTTGAACTGCCTATTCTGGATGGGAGCGCGCAGCCGTTCGTTGAATTGATTCAGCAGGCAGGAATCCGGAAGCAGCGGCGTCCACGAACCTATCTTCGCATTCGGCACGGCCTGGAGATGCGCGAAGGCGACAAGTTTATCGCGGTATATCCAGCAGATACTTATTCCGTGTCTTACACCATCGACTTTCCACACCCGCTGATCGGCAAGGAAACCTTGAGCGTGGAGCTGGCGAACGGCAATTACTTTCGCGAAATTGCGGCGGCGCGCACCTTCGGTTCCCGCCAGGATGAGAAGACGCTGCGCAATATGGGCTTGATCCGAGGCGCCTCGCGCGAGAACTGCGTGGTGCTGACGAGAGATGGCGTGGAGAATCCGCCCCTGCGCTTCGCCGATGAATTCGTGCGGCACAAGGTGCTTGACCTCATTGGTGACCTCGCACTCTTGGGCAAACAGATTCTCGGCAACGTGGTTGCCGACCGGGCGGGCCACGCGATGCACACAGCTCTGGTCTCCCGCTTGCTGCGTGATCGGACGTTGTGGGAAGAGACTACGATCGAGGAGCAACAGGTTCCGGAGTCTGAGCCTCTCCATGCCATGGCTGGACAGACGGCCTGAGCGCACTCCGGATCCAGATTGTCCGTTAGTAGATCCCGGGCAGCAGCCGCCTCGTAACCCGGCTGTACTCCAAGTAATCTTCGCCGAATGCCTCGGTCAACGCCATCTCCTCGACGTGGATGCGATAGAGCAGGGCCGCCGTGGGAAAGACCAGCATGATCGCCAGGCTCACCCAATTGCGCTGGCTTAAGCCAATGGCCGTAAAGATCAGTAGCATCCCCGAGTAAGAAGGATGCCGCATCCAGCGGAACAGACCAGTCTTGTGCACAGTCTGGGTTGCGCGAATCGCCACATTCGTGCTGAACGATCGCCCCAGAGTGAGGATCGCTGTCCAGCGAATGGCTAGCCCAGCGACCAGCAGTGCTATCGTCGCTATCCTAAGCCAATGCGCGCCGACGAGCATGGTTCGTCCGTACACGTCGCGATACCACGTAGCCGCCCAGATAGAGCCGAAGATCACCGACAACAGCAGCAGGAGCGACCCGCGGTCCTTGAGCTCGCCTTTGCCGCGACTGGTGCGCGTCACCACCTGGAGCAGAACCTCGGACGCGACCCAGACCCAGTACAGTATCGTAAACATCCTTGCCAGAGTCATGTCGTCCTCGGAGTCAAGTAAAAGCCCGCGCACCTCTACCTGACTGTCTCTTGATACGCATCAGGCCGGGTGATTGTTCACTCCCAGATCGGCATTATGGCATCGTAGGCCCGTTCATCGTTGCTTGGCGACTGGGTTAATCTCTTAGTCCCCTGGCCGGCGAGGCGCTGAACTTGCCTTCTGCTTCGAGAATTGACTACGCACGATGCTTAGCAAAGCTTCGACCGCGGGATTGTCGAGGTTCGGCCTCAATCCAATATCAATCGACGACCAATGGCGAGACCGCACTTTCTTGTAGACGACACCGGGCATGGCGAAATTCGCCACACAGGCGGGAGCTAAAGATATACCCGACCCGGCGGCGACGAGACGCACTACGGTTGGCCACTGTGGAGCAACCTGCACAACATTCGGCCGGAATCCTTCTGCTTCACAGCATGCGATAGTCCGATCGAAAGCAAGAGGCCCCATCCGCCGCGCGAAAAGTACAAACGGCTCGTTGCGGAGATCTCCGGGACGAATTGTGACTTTGCTGGCGAGTTTGTGGCGAGTGGGGAGTACTGCAATAAATCGCTCTCGCAGGATCGATTCAAGCGCCAGCCCATCCTGCGGCTCGCCGTCACGAAGAAAGCCCAAATCCAGCGTTCCATCGAGCAGAGAGGACATTTGGTCAGCCGTGACCAGTTCTCGCAACCGCAATTCAACCTTTGGATACAGCCGGCGATAGCGTTCGATGGCTTTGGGCAGCGTGGTCAGCATCACGGAACCGCTGAATCCCACGGTCAGAACGCCCTCATGACCGCTTCCCAAGCGCCGCGCCATTTCCACATCGTCCTGCATCTTGGTTACGGTATTCCGCGCACGCTCCCTGAAATACTCTCCGACCTTTGTCAGCCGGACACCGCGGGTCGTGCGTTGGAACAGGGGATACCCGAGTATCCGTTCAAGACTCCTGATCTGCTGGCTGAGCGGCGGTTGCGCCATCCCCAACTGGGCTGCCGCCTTGCTGAAGTGCAGGGTTTCTGCGACGGCAAGAAAGTAACGTAAATGCCTGAACTCAATCTCTTGTTTCATACTCAGTTCGTCTTAGTATAGACAATTCAGATATTGGACATATCTCTATTACAGATCTTATCTTTGAATAATCAGGAGGGGTTATGCACATGAGTCTGGCGAAAGAACAGTGCTCACCGGTGACCGAAATCGGCATCCGGCAGTTTCAGCCGGGCGACGCGGCGGCATTCCGAAAGCTCAATGAGGAATGGATCACCCGTTATTTCCGAATAGAGCCGAAGGAAATGCCGGTTCTGAACGATCCGCAAGCAAATATTCTGGGCCTGGGCGGGAGGATTTTTTTCGCGACTGCCGGTGAACGATGCGTGGGCTGCTGCGCGTTGGTTCGCATCGGAGAAAAAGAATTCGAGGTGGCGAAGATGGCTGTCGAGCCTTCCTACCAGAGAGCGGGAATCGGTCGCAGGTTGCTTGCAGCGGCGATTGAAGAGGGGCGTAATGCTGGCGCGCAGAGGCTCTATCTCGAAACCAACCATGCGCTGACGCCTGCGATTCGGCTGTATGAGTCGGTGGGATTCAAGCACATCGATCCGAGCCGAATAATCCGCTCGCCGTACGAACGGGCCGATGTGTATATGGAGCTATTTTTGGTTTGAGGGCCGCGCCGACAAATCCTTGCTTGGCAGCACAAAATGCTAGTCGGCGGCTTGGGGAGTGCGGTCGTTGGAATCCCAGAAGGAGCCTTCCTCGATCAGCTTCTCCAGTTCTGCGCGGGCAGATGCGGTCAGTTGGGCGGCATAGTCTTTCGCCGATTGCTGGCGCTCGGGGGTCAATGGAGCAACGCGGGCGGCGAGCAGTGGAGCATCTTCCTCCAGCATCCGAAGCAAACGCTGGGTACGATCAATCTTCGCGTGAATCGAAAGCATTGGAGCCGTGACCTCGGTTGAGATTTCATCAAGCGTGCCTTGACCATCTTCAAACCGCAAGTCTTAACCTGAATACCCCAAGTTGGCAATCGATCTGCCTGGGTCTACCGTACGACGCTCGGCGCGTCTATTTCCAGCGCACAAAAAGCGGCATAATGGAGCAATGGCGAACAAGGTGGTGGTTGGTGTCATCGCGGTCATCCGGTTGTGCTGTGGGATTGCAGGGTGCGCGCAAACACAGGGACCAAGCGCGGCTCCAAATGCGATTCAGAATGAGGTCGCAATGGCGACACATGCAACCGGAACGTTCGAAATCAACTTGACTCCTCAGCCTCCGGAAGACAAAGCCGAGGGCGCGACCCTCGGTCGGATGTCGGGCGAGAAACTGTTTCACGGTGATATCGAAGGCACGAGCAAACTACAGATGTTGACCGCAATGACGGACGTCAAGGGCTCGGCCGGCTACGTAGCGATCGAGCGTGTTACCGGAACGCTGCGTGGCCGCAGCGGTAGCTTCGTGCTGCAGCACAGTGGAAACTCAAACAGGGGCGCGACGCAACTGTCGATCACGGTGGTGCCGGATTCTGGTACTGGCCAACTGGTTGGCATCGCCGGCAAGATGACGATTACCATCACCGACGGAAAACATTCGTACGACTTCGAGTACACGCTCCCCAAAGCTCCGTGACGAAAGGTCGTCGCGCTACGCAATTCTTCCTGGAAACGACTAAACTAATTAGTTGACATGCTGCTCCGGCTTGGTTCTTGCCACTCCGGAGTCACATCTATTTTGTCAGGAAGGCAATCCTAATGAATAGCTTTGGCAGTCGTTCCGCTCTTCGCGTTGATGGCCATGATTACGAGATTTACCGCATCGATGCGCTCGACAAGCAGGGCATTTCGAGCAGGCATCTTCCTTTCTCGCTGCGCATTCTTCTGGAGAATTTATTGCGCACCGAAGACGGCCGCAGTGTGACCAAGGACGATATCCGTGCGCTCGCAGCATGGAACAGCAAGTCGAAGCCAGACAAAGAAATCGCCTTCACCCCGAGTCGTGTGCTGATGCAGGACTTCACCGGAGTGCCCGCAGTGGTCGACCTGGCTGCCATGCGCGACGCCATGAAAGTGCTTTCGGGAGATCCGGCGTTGATCAATCCGTTGCAGCCTGCAGAGTTGGTCATCGACCATTCGGTGCAAGTCGACGAATTCGGCACGCCGCAAGCATTCCAGTTGAACGCCGAACTCGAATTCCTGCGCAACAAAGAGCGGTACGGATTTCTGCGCTGGGGGCAAACTGCTTTTCGCAATCTGGCGATCGTTCCGCCCGACACCGGCATTGTGCATCAGGTCAATCTTGAATTCCTGGCACGCGTCGTATACGTGCAGGAGTTGAACGGCAAGCGGGTGGCTTATCCCGACACGCTGGTCGGCACCGATTCTCACACCACCATGATTAACGGCCTGGGCGTGCTGGGATGGGGCGTGGGCGGAATCGAAGCCGAGGCTGCGATGCTGGGACAAGCCGTGTCCATGCTGATTCCGCAAGTCGTTGGCGTGAAGCTGACGGGCAAATTGCGGGAAGGCGCGACCGCGACTGATCTCGTCCTGACTGTTACCGAGATGCTGCGCAAACATGGTGTGGTGGGGAAATTCGTCGAGTATTTCGGACCTGGCTTGCAGGAACTTCCGTTGGCCGACCGCGCCACCATCGCCAATATGTCGCCCGAGTATGGCGCCACTTGCGGGATTTTTCCCGTCGATAAAGAGACGCTTACTTACTTGCGGCTGACCGGGCGCTCAGAAGAACAAATCGCGCTGGTCGAAGCCTACTGCCGCGAGCAAGGATTATTCCACGATGAGAAAACGTCCGAGGCGCAATATTCCGAATTGCTTGCGCTCGATTTAGCCACGGTCGAGTCCAGCCTGGCCGGGCCCAAGCGTCCGCAGGATCGCGTACCGCTGCCCAAGGCACGCGAATCATTTGAGCAAGCTCTGCCCTCATTGATCAGGCCGGGCAAAGGCGACGCAAGACCCGGTGCAGCGACTACGGGTAACGGGCACCTTCACCACGGCAGTGTCGTCATTGCCGCCATTACCAGCTGCACGAATACATCTAATCCTTCTGTGATGGTTGCCGCTGGCTTGCTGGCGAAGAAGGCGGTGGAGCGCGGCTTGCAAGTTCCTTCCTGGGTGAAGACTTCGCTCGCACCGGGATCGAAAGTCGTACGCGATTATCTGGAACGCGCCGGCTTGACTCCGTACCTGGAGAAGTTAAAGTTCCACATAGTGGGATACGGCTGCACTACTTGTATTGGCAACTCTGGGCCGCTTCGAGAAGAAATTTCGAAAGCGATCGACGAACAGAATCTGGTGGTCGCGTCCGTGCTCTCCGGTAATCGCAACTTCGAGGGCCGTATCAATCCTGACGTTCGTGCCAACTATTTGATGTCGCCGCCGCTGGTCGTGGCTTTCGCGCTGGCTGGCCGCATCGATATCGACTTGCGCAAAGATGCGATTGCGAACGACAAGCAAGGCAAGCCCGTGTATTTGTCAGATATCTGGCCGTCTCGCAGTGAAGTCGATGAGGCGGTCAGGAAATCGATTTCGGCGGATATGTTCCGGCGCAGCTATGGCGAGGTTTATCACGGCGACGAGCGCTGGCGCGGATTGCCTGTTCCTAAAGGAGAAACCTATGCGTGGGATAAAGATTCAACCTATATCCGGCGCGCTCCTTACTTCGATGGCATGACGCTGCAGCCAGCGGCTGTAGAAGACATTCGGAACGCACGCGTATTGGCGGTTCTCGGCGACAGCGTCACAACTGATCACATTTCGCCGGCCGGGTCGATCAAGAAAGATAGTCCGGCAGGAAAGTATTTGATCGAACACGGCGTCAAGCCTGCCGATTTCAATTCCTACGGCTCGCGGCGTGGCAACCACGAGGTCATGCTGCGTGGCACTTTCGCCAACGTCCGTTTGCGCAACAAAATGGTTCCCAACCTCGAGGGCGGATTTACGCGTCATCTGCCCGACGGCGCGGAGATGAGCATCTTCGAAGCTTCCGAGAAATATATTGCTGAACACGTCCCGCTCGTGATCCTCGCGGGTAAAGAATACGGTTCCGGCTCGTCGCGTGATTGGGCTGCCAAGGGGCCGCTCTTGCTCGGTGTGCGCGCTGTCATCGCTGAAAGTTATGAGCGCATTCACCGCTCCAATCTGGTTGGCATGGGGATTCTGGCATTGCAATTCCTTGAGGGCGAGACTGCAAACTCGTTGGGATTGACCGGCGAAGAAGTTTTCGAGATCACCGGCATTAGCGAACTGATCGGCGGCTTCGCGCCGGGCCGCCGGGTGAACGTGCGCGCCACTGCGCACGGTAAGACTACGGAGTTTAAGGCGTTAGTGCGAATCGACACTCCGCAGGAAGCACAGTACTACGCGAACGGCGGAATTCTGCAATTCGTGCTGCGGCAATTGCTGTCGAGCAAACCCAGCGCTGTACACGCGTAAACTGGCAAGAACCACGTGGGACGGTCGCCCCTGGCCGTCCAGCCGGGTGAAAGTCGGCAGCTAGGGAGATCCAACCAGTGCAGGGAGGCCAGAGGTGAGCGACCATCTCTCAAGACGGGCCCAAGTTCTCACCGAGGTTATGCGGCACATCAACGACGGCAACTATGAACCATCGGGTGAAGGCTGGTCGTTCGGCGTTGGTCGCGGCGCATCTCGCCAGGCGAACCAGGGCAATACGAATAAAGACGACGCCATCTTTCAGAAGATGCGCCATGTGGTTTATGACCATGTTGCGCGCACTGTCGCGATTGAACGGACCTCGCTTTCGACCCCTCCTACAGTAGATTCGCTCGCAGACCAGTTCAAGAAACTCATGGATGAACTGACGCCCGAAACCCAGCAAGCTCTGGGACAGGCGTTTGGTCCGATCGCCGCCGGACGCGTTTCGCTGATCCCTGAAAGCCCGCCGGCAGTCGAGGGCCAACTGGACGCGCTCGATCGTTATTACTCTGAAGAAATTCTCGGCAAGCTGAACAAAATTGTTTCCCGGGCCTCGGCGCTGAACCGCGTGGGTCTGGAAATCGTACCCAACCAAAGAGTCCAGTTCCTGTTTGAGGAGGCCCATCGCTGCTATCTGTATGGTTTTCACTTAGCCTGCGCGGTCTTTTGCCGCGCTATTCTAGAGGGAGCACTCAAGGAAGTCGCCGATCCGCAAAGCGAGACCAATCATTCAATCCATGACATGCTGGTAATGGCGGTCGAGAAACACCTTTTGACGGACGTTCGTCCGCGTTGCGCCCGCGAAGTGGCCAAAGCAGGCAATAAAGCTATTCACGACCCTGAGATGTTCAACCGCGATTATTCTCCGGAAAAAGTTGAAGAAGTCCTGACCAACACCCGCAAGGTGCTGGAAGAATTGTACCGGCTGCCGTCTGCGTAGGTTCTGTGAATGGCGGCCTACAAAGCAGAGGACGCCCGCGCCTGCATCAGCCCTCAGAAGGTTTTCGTGGAATCCAGCAGAATCGTTACCGGCCCATCGTTGACCAACTCCACTTCCATCATTTCCTGGAAGCGCCCGGTCTGGCAGGGAAGGCCTGCAGCCCGGATGCGTTCAGCAAAGTATTCGTATAGCTCGCGAGCGCGTTCCGGCTTGGCTGCGGCATCGAACGACGGACGCTTGCCGCGGCGAACGTCGCCGTACAGCGTGAATTGTGACACCACCAGAATGCCGCCGCCTACTGCCGCAGTATCGAGGTTCATCTTTCCGTTCTCATCTTCGAAAACACGCAATCCAGCTATCTTGTCGGCCAGATAATCGGCGTCCCCCTCAGTGTCAGCATGGGTCACGCCGAGCAGAACCAGCAGACCACGTCCAACTTCGCCGACGATTTCTCTATCGACGGCGACCTGCGCTCGGCTGACGCGTTGCACGACGGCGCGCATGATTGTCTTAAATCCTCATTTCGATGTTTCGCTCACCAGGGACTCTTGCCCGGCTACCGCGAGCCAGCGTCCTTCGCGGTAGACGAAGATGTCGGTGAACCGGACTTTGGCGCGAGGTTGCCCATCGGCGTCGATCACAGTGTTTAATCCACGAACATAGCCGAATTCTCCGTAGACGTGCGGATGCAATTCGCTCAATTGATTGCGTCCGGGTTGACGGTGGATGACACGCGCCAAGTTTTCGGCACGGTCGCGCAGCATCCCATGAAGATCTACCTCCTGAAATTCCTCGGCCAGCAGGCAGCCAACTGCGTCGGAATCGTGCTGATCGAGGGCCTGTGCCCAGGATTGCTCGATCTTAATCAAGGCACCCTCGTCTTTGGTCTGCCCGGTCGGACAGCCGCCAAAAGCAAACGGGCAAATCAGAAGCGTGAACCATATAGTGCGTTTCACTTATGTTCCCTTCCTACGCTGATCGGCAACCATCATACCTCTTGAAATAACCGTGCTTCCTTTCGGCTATGATGTTTGACCGGGCAACTTTCAGCGGTTAGGATTCTTATGGGACTTCTTAGAGCCGACCGCGGTCTGATTTGGTTGCGGTAGGACTCGCCTTTACACCGATTCGTGCTGGCCAGTACACTACTCGTTCCCTTTTACCATTCTTCGGGAGGTGGATTGCTATGGCCGTTGGAGAAAAGTTGAAAGAGATCAATGAAAAAGTAAAGCAGATTATCAGCGAACAGCTGGGGGTTGACGAAGCTGAGGTCACGCCCAGCGCTTCGTTCGTGGACGACTTAGGCGCGGACTCACTGGATCAGGTTGAACTGGTGATGGCCCTCGAGGAAGCATTCGATCTGGAGATTCCTGATGAGGATGCGGAGAAGATCCGCTCGGTTCAGGATGCCATGGATTACATCGATAAGCACGCCAAAGCGGCCAAGTAAGTTGCACTTCCCAAATGGAGGCTGGGCGTCCCCGCCGGGCTGGACGGGCGCGACGCCCGTCCTCCATCGTGGCATACACGCAATCGCAAGGAGAACTCATGGCAGCCGTTGACGAAAAAGTGAAACAAATTATCGTGGAACAACTGGGAGTGGATGAGGGCGAAGTCACACAGAATGCCTCGTTCGTGGACGATCTCGGAGCCGACTCTCTGGACACCGTGGAATTGGTCATGGCGTTCGAAGAAGCCTTTGAGATCGAGATTCCCGACGAGGATGCCGAGAAGATCCGCACCGTGCAGGATGCAATCGACTACATCGGCAAGCACGCGAAAGGCGGGAAGTAGTTGGGCAGAAGGGTCGTAGTTACTGGCATTGGCCTGATCTGCGGCGTGGGCAACACCACCGAGGAGATTTGGCGAAACCTGCTCGCGGGCAAGAGCGGAGTGGCGCGCATCACTCACTTCGATGCCGCACAGTTTGCTTGCCAGATCGCGGCAGAGGTCAAGAACTTCGATCCCCTGCAGTTCGTCGAAAAAAAAGAATTGAAAAAGATGGGCCGCTTCATCTATCTGGCCCTGGCAGCCGCGGACGAGGCCATGAAAGCCGCAGGTTTGCAGATCTCAGAAGAGATGTCGACGCGAACCGGAGTACACATCGGATCCGGCATCGGCGGTTTCGACGTGATCGAGCGCGAACACATAAATCTGCTTAACGGCGGACCGCGCAAGATCTCCCCATTTTTCATTCCTGCCTCGATCGTGAATCTCGCTGCGGGACATGTCAGCATCCGCTACAACGCAAAGGGTCCGAATGAGGCCACGTGTACGGCGTGCACCTCGAGCGCGCATTCGATCGGGGATGCCTACAAGATCATCGCGCGTTGCGATGCCGACATCATGATTGCGGGCGGGACGGAAGCTGCGATTACCCCCATGGGCGTTGGTGGTTTCGCCGCTATGCGTGCGCTCTCGACCCGTAACGACGCGCCCGAAAAAGCCAGTCGTCCCTGGGATTCGGGGCGCGACGGATTTGTGATTGGCGAAGGCGCGGGAATTTTGATTCTCGAAGAGCTCGAATTTGCCCGCCGTCGAGGGGCGAAGATTCTGGCTGAAATCGTGGGCTATGGCATGAGCGGCGATGCCCACCACATTACCCAGCCCGCCGAGAATGGCGATGGAGCTTATCGCGTGATGCTGAATACGGTCAACGATGCCAAGGTCCGACCTGAAGATGTGGACTACATCAACGCCCACGGCACTTCGACCGACCTTGGCGACAAGCTCGAAACCATCGCCATCAAGCGCGCCTTCGGCGATCACGCCCGAAAACTCGCGGTCAGTTCAACCAAGTCGATGACGGGACATTTACTGGGTGGCGCCGGCGGACTGGAGGCTGGCATCACGGTACTCGCGCTCCGCGACCAGATCTTGCCTCCCACCACGAACCTGGATAATCCCGATCCCGAGTGCGATCTGGACTACGTTCCCAACCATCCCAGGAAGGCCGACGTGGAGTACGCCATGTCCAATTCCTTTGGCTTCGGCGGAACCAACGGCGCTCTGCTTTTCCGGCGCTGGACCGAATAGCGGGTTAGCTGACTCATGGCCAATTTCACGCGGCGCTAGCTGCTCTCGATGGGACCGAGACAGGTAGGCTGCTCAACGACAACAAACACCCTTCGCATCGTCGAACCGCAGAACTCCCGGCAGTCGATCGTTAAACAAAACTCCCCTTTCTGCCGATGAGCCTTGAATGGCAGTTCTCCAGCCAAGCCACGCCCGCAAGCGAAGTCTCATCTACGCCTTTTTCACTGTGGCGCTGCTTCTCGGTGGTCTTCCCGCCCACCGGTCCGCGTGGCAGGGCACTGCCGAATTGCACACTTTGCTCGAGACCATTGCCACGGTGTTGGGCTTCGTTACGGGTGCGATGGCCTTGGTGCGCTATTACACAAAGAAAAGTGCCATGTTCCTGCTGCTGGGCAGTGGCTTTCTGGGAGGGGCTCTTCTCGATGGCTACCATGCGGCGGTAACCTCATCCTTCTTTGCCGGTGATACCCCTTCTGCGCTCTCCACCCTCACGCCCTGGAGCGGGGTGATGTCACGTGTGTTCATGTCCCTCCTCGTGTGTGCGAGTCTTCTGGCGTGGAGACAGGAGAAATCCAGGTCGGCGGGGATCACGATTAAAGAGGGGCCGGTTTACTTGATCGTCGGGATCTGGAGCGTCGTCAGTTTTTTTTGCTTCGCGTTGCTGCACCTGCCGCCTCCCTTCCATCCTCACCACCTGGTTCATCGGCCCGCTGACTTCGTGCCGGCTTTCTTTTTCGCTTTGGCCGCGATCGGATATCTGTGGAGGGGTGCGTGGAAGACCGACGACTTTGAGCATTGGCTGGTGCTGTCCCTCATTCTGTGTGCGATCGGCCACATGGGATACATGTCTTTTTATAGCCAGATCTTTGACACACAATTTCTTGTCGCTCACGGCCTCAAGATTCTGGGACACATCTTCGTGCTGATAGGGCTTTTCATCAGCATGTTTTCCATCTTCAAGTCAGAGGCGAGAAGCGCGAGCGATTTATTACAAGTCAACCAGTCGCTCGAAGCGCAGATTGCGGAACGTGAAAAGATCGAAAAAGAACTGCAGCGGGCGCACGACAACATGGAAGAACGTGTCCGGGCGCGTACTGCCGATCTGGGTAAAGCGAATACGTCTTTGGAAGCGGAGATCTCCTTACGTAGCGGCGCTGAAGAGGCGCTCTCGCAGGAACGCTCGATCTTGCGATCCTTGATCGATAACGTGCCCAATTTCTTGTATGTAAAGGATAGACAGGCCAAGTTTGTAGTGGCCAACCTATACTGCGCACGGCAGTTGGGTTTGGACCGTCCCGAGGATCTATTAGGCAAGAGCGATTTTGATCTTTACCCGCAACCTCTCGCAGCCGGTTTCTATAAAGATGACCAGGACGTGATTCTCTCGGGAGAGCCTCTGCTCAACCGTGAAGAAGTCGTCGTTGACCACCACGGAAACTCTATATGTGTCCTATCCACAAAAGTGCCGATCCGAGGTAATCGCGGCCAGATAACTGGGATTGCAGGAGTCGGAATAGACATAACCGAGCAGAAGCGGGCGGGGGCCGAGCTGCGCGATAGCAGAGAGCTGTTCATGCTGTTACTGGATTCCATTCCCGAGGCAGTTTACGGTATCGACCTAAAGGACAACTGTACGTTCTGCAATCCTGCTTGTGTGCGGCTTCTGGGTTTTCAGGAGGCTGGTGACTTGTTGGGTAACAACATGCACGACTTGGCCCATTATGCCCGGCCCGACGGAACGCTTTACCCGGTAGAGGAGTGTCATATTTACGAAGCCTTTCGCCGCGGACACGGCACGCACAGAGATGATGAAGTCCTCTGGCGCAGCGACCACACCAGCTTTCCCGTCGAATACTGGTCTCACCCCATGTACCGAGATGGAGCAATCATCGGCACGGTTGTGACGTTCGTAAACATCACGGAGCGAAAGCAAGCCGAGCAGATTTTGCGAGAGACCAGCGAAGCAGCCGAAGCGGCCAGCCGTGCCAAAGGCGAATTTCTCGCGAACATGAGTCACGAAATCCGCACCCCAATGAACGGCGTCATCGGCATGACCGAACTGGCGCTTGATACCGAGCTTACCCAGGAGCAGCGCGGCTATTTGAACCTGGTCAAGAGCTCTGCAGAGTCGTTGCTCGGGCTGCTCAACGACATTCTGGATTTCTCCAAAATCGAAGCCGGCAAGTTAGACATGGAGACCATCGAATTCAATCTGCGCGATTGCCTGGACGACACTATCAAAGCTGTCAGCTTGCGGGCGCACGAGAAGGGGCTCGAACTTGCATGCCACATTCTGCCTGAGGTTCCGGACGCGTTATTGGGCGACCCTACCCGTCTACGTCAGATCGTGACAAACCTTCTCGGCAATGCCATCAAGTTCACCGCCAAAGGCGAAGTTCTCATCCGCGTGGAGGCGGAGCGCGAGACTGAGAGCGAGGCAATCCTCCATTTTGCCGTCACCGACACCGGAGTTGGTATTCCACTGGACAAACAGGCCTCAATCTTCGAGGCATTCACGCAAGCGGATAATTCAACAACCCGAAAATATGGTGGAACCGGCTTAGGCCTCTCGATTTGCTCACGATTGGTCGAAATGATGGGCGGCCGGATGTGGCTGGAAAGCAAATCTGGGCAGGGCAGCATATTTCATTTCAGCGCTGCTTTCTCATTGCAGAAGACCTCCCCGAGCACAGCCGTGTCTATCGGTTTAGAGGGGCTTCGTGACCTGTCCGTGTTGATCGTAGACGACAGCGCGACCAACCGGTGCATTCTCAAAGAAATGCTGCTGGGTTGGCAGATGCGGCCAGTCGAGACCGGCAGTGGCCGTTCCGCTATGGATGCCTTAAAACGCGCAGTCGCGGATGGTGCCGCCTTTTCTCTGGTCCTGCTTGATGCCCAAATGCCGGAAGTCGATGGTTTCCAAGTCGTGGAAGAAATGAGGCAGGACCCGCAACTGTCAGGCGCGACTGTGGTCATGCTCACTTCGGCGGGTTTGCGAGGCGATGCCGCGCGTTGCCGGGAGTTGGGGATCCAGGCGTATTTGCCCAAACCAATCAAGCGCTCAGATCTTTTGGAAGCCATTCAAAGCGTGTTGAGTTCGCCGGGTCGAACGAAACAGACGTCAGGGCTGGTCACGGTTCACTCCCTGCGAGAGAGTCGAAGGCATCTCCAAATTCTCCTGGCTGAGGACAATCGGGTGAATCAGTTACTGGCGACTCGTTTGTTGGAAAAAGCGGGCCACGCCGTGGTCTTGGCGGAGACGGGCGCGGCTGCGCTGGAAGCCCTTGAGAAACGGTCTTTCGACCTGGTCCTGATGGATGTTCAGATGCCAGAGATGGATGGCTTAGAAGCCACGGCTAGCGTCCGCCTGCGCGAACAAAGCACGGGAAAACACATTCCGATCATTGCCATGACGGCGCACGCAATGGTGGGTGACAAGGATCGCTGTCTCCAGGCCGGGATGGATGCCTATATTTCAAAACCGCTCTCAGTCAAGGACCTTTTCGCGACAATCGAGCATCTCTTTCCGACTTCAGTGGAGTCTTCGAGGGTCTGAGCTCTATGCATGTTCGCCTTTCGCCTCTTTGTCCCGGGTCCATGTTAGCTAACATCGTCGTGAGTATCTTAACTACTTGAAAATTCGGGACGCTGCTTCAGTTCCGCTCCGCGATCAGTTTCAGTGGGCAACGAACTGTGGTGCTCTCGCCGAAGAACTACTTCCAGTTCGAATTCACGAGTTCGTCCCATTTTGGCAAGGAACTTTAGGTCTCCCTTAATTTTCCTCTGGTAATAAGACCTTAGTACCCAGGGATTGGCCTTCTTCCACTTTGCCAATGCCGATAGTGCAATACAGAATAGATTTAGCGGCAAGATGACTCTTCCTATGGATAAAGCCTTTGCAACCGCTGTAATGCCTACACTTAGCACCAAGAAGGCCTCGGCTCGAGTGGCGTTGGTCGATATGAAGGAACCGGCACGCACTACTCTCGCAGACTGTTTTCGGCAGTTTGGGATCGAGAGTGTCTCGTTAAACGGAAATGCGGCCGAACGCCTCAAAAAAGAGAAATTCGAGGCTTGCGTGATCAAACTCGGTCCATCGGCTCAGGCCATAATGGATTCCGCGCGCACTTCGCCCTCAAATAGCCGGATCGTGCTGTATGCCGTGGGCGGCAGTGCCCAGGATGCGATGAGTTATTCGAAGTACGGGATCAACGCTATTCTCCACGAACCCCTCGAGCGCCCGGCAGTGTTGAAATTGGTCCGGGCCACACAGATGCTCGTCTTACACGAGTTGCGGCGCTATGTCCGCGTCCCGGTTATTACAGAAATCTCCCTGGGGTTGAACGATGGCCGCAAGGTGACAGCAACCAGCATTGAAATCAGCTCGGGAGGGATGTCCCTGCGCAGCGCCGACGATATTGCGATTGGGCAGTCAGGAGAAGTTTCGTTTGCTTTGCTCACCTTGCCGCGGGTCTGGATTCGCTGCGCAGTGACCTGGCACAACGTGAATGGCAAGACCTTTGGCATCCGCTTCGATAATCAGGACGAGCGTCGTTTCAGGGTCAAAGAGTGGGTCGACGCTTATCTGGAAGGTTAGCTGGCTGCTCGTAATCGCCAACGATCGCTATTTCGTCCGAGTGCGCGCTAATTCCAGCGCAATCCCCTGAGTGATATCTCTACAATCACTCAATGGACCACCACACCGTAGCTGCCGTAAGCATCGCAGGGACCTTTCTTGATGTGCTGGGCAGCCTTTATCTTGCCTACGACCTGTTGGGGGGACAACATGGCCCGCTGCGGCTGCTTACCCGTGCCGTGACGTACTCTATCGTTTTCGGCGTCGGCTATGGCGTTGGCCTGGGTCTGTTCTTTGGCCTCGCCTCGGGTCTCGCAACCGGTATCACGATCTCGATTGAACTCAATCGAGCCGCTCGTGGTCTGCCCCACTACTCTTTGCCTTGGGAGGGTTTGTTCAGCGCTATCCGAGGACTGGCTTTTGGCGCCGGATTATATCGGATTCTAGGCCTCGAATACGCAATCGCATTCGGCACGTTGATCACCATCGGTCAAATATTCGCTTATTCGCGCGGCATGCGGCCCTCGATCGACTACATAGCCTCCCGCCGCCCGCGCCTAACCCGGCGGCAATTTTCGGGAACGGTCGTTCGCACCGTTGGTTACATCGTCACGGCGCTTGTTTGTAGCGCTCTCGTGCATCGTTTTGACCACGCCTGGTCTTTTGCGATCCGAGTAGGGCTGGTGACCGGCCTGGTCACCGGCATTGGGGTGACCGTCAATCCATACATCGAATATTACGCGGACAACCTTCCGGAGCGGCGACTCGGGGCTTTCGGCATCGCACTCATTTTTTGTGGTTTCGCGTTGCAATCGGTCCAGTATTGGCTGGCGTTGTTTGACATACGCGTCACTTAAAAGCTTTCACCACGGAGACACAGAGGCACAGAGGAGGCCATCAGGCTCTTGCAAGAACCACCGATACCGTTTTTGCCCTTGAACAGTGAAGGCCTTCTCTGTGTCTCTGTGTCTCGGTGGTGAATGGGTTTGGCTAGGCGAGGTTCGCGAATCGTCAATCAGGCATGTAGAATTAAATCAGCAGATGGCAGGTGCTTCCCAGTTCGTCCAGATTGATGTCGGACCGCCGGTCCGCCAGCCCAAGCCGGAGTGGCTTCGGGCCAAGGCTCCGGTGGGTGAGAACTTCCACAATCTCAAGAAACTAGCCCGTGGTTTAGGATTGCACACGGTGTGCGAATCGGCGCAATGCCCCAACATCGGGGAGTGTTGGAATCATCGAACCGCCACGTTCATGCTTCTGGGCGACATTTGCACCCGGCGCTGTGGTTTTTGCGCTGTACCCAAGGGCAAACCTGGTGCGATTGACTGGGACGAACCACGCCGCGTCGCCGAGGCGGTTGCGACGCTCGGCCTGAAACATGCTGTCGTGACTAGCGTAAATCGGGACGACGACAATCTAGGCGGAGCGAGAGTTTTCGCGGAAACGATTCGAGAGATTCGTAAGTTGTCTCCGGATTGTCGCATCGAAGTCCTGATTCCCGATTTCCAGGGCATCGATGAGGCGTTGCGAATTGTTCTTGATGCAAAACCGGACGTCCTGAATCACAATACCGAAACCGTGCCGCGGCTGTATCGCGTCGTTCGTTCCGGCGCTCGCTACGAGCGCACTCTGCGCCTGCTTGAGAACGCCAAGAAGTTCTCGCCGGGGATGGTAACTAAGTCTGGCGTCATGGTTGGTCTAGGGGAGTCGGTCTCCGAGCTGGTGGAAGTGTTTCGTGATCTGGGGTCGCGTGGTGTCGACATCTTGACCGTCGGCCAGTATCTGCGGCCGTCTCGTGATCACCTTCCCATTGCTTTGTTCTATACCCCGGATGAATTCCGCTACTTGAAGGACGAGGCCCTGAGGTTTGGCTTCCGCCACGTGGAATCAGGGCCGATGGTGCGTTCCAGCTACCATGCCCACGAGCAGGCCGTGTCTACTTCGCCAGTTGGGCGTAGCCAGCCAAGCATCGTCTAGATCAGCTTCGTTGCCTGCATTGCGTTAGAGATTGTCTACGTTGCCTGGGCGATGGAACAACCTTAGAAAATCTTCAGATGGATGGTGAGATACTTCTTGGGATCCTGGCGTATCGCTTTGATCAGATCCTGTGCTTGCTGCAGCAACTCGTCGGTGTGGTTGTAGACGGACGGATCCTGCAGCAGTTTTCCGATCGTTCCCTCGCCTGAGTTCAGGCGGTCGCTCAGATCCGAGAGTTTGTTCATGGTATTTTTCAGCTTCTCGGCAAACTGCTGATCCCTGGCCAAGACCCCCAATGCGCCCTTGCCCGCGTTCACGTCATCGGTCAGTTTCTTCACGTTGGCGATGGTGTCGTTAGCGGTATTGTAGAGCGAGGGATCCTTCAGGAACTTCCCGGCGGTGCCCTTACCTGCGTTCAAATCGTCGATAATCCCATTCAACTTGTCGATGGTCGCATTTGCGTTCTGATAAAGCTGGTCGCTAACGAGCAGCTTGCCAATACTACCTTTGCCCGAAACTACGTCATTGACGAGGCGTTGAAACTGACCAACTGTGTCGTTAAGCCGGTTGTAGAGGCTGGCATCGTAGATCACTTTGCCGATGGATCCCTGGCCGCTTTCTATATAGGCCAGGATTCGATCCACTCGTTTCTCCAGCGCGTCGAGGTTCTGCAGCGTGCTTTGGCTGGCGCGCACTACATCCTGAATGTCGGGCGTGTCATGCGTCGCCAGCACATCTCCTTCCTGGACTTCAGGTCCATGGGCTTGGGAACTGTCTATGTCAATGTAGGTCTCGCCCAGCACCCCCGCGGTGGAAAGCAAGGTTACCGAGTCCTTGCGTAGATTGCCTCGGTACTTGGTGTTCACTTTCATGATGATTTCCACGGGGGTCAGCCGTCTGGCTGGATCGGAGACAACCCGGATCCCGGAAATATTGCCAATGTCCACGCCCTGAAGACGAACCGGCGCACCCTCGCGCAAGCCACCGGCGTTGTCGAAGTAGGAGATCAGAGTAATCTTCTTGGTAAGAATGCCTCCGGTGCCACTCATGAGCAGAATCAGAATGCCGAGCGTGATGCTGGAAATCAGCACTGTGAGCCCGACCTTCAGTTCAGACCACTGCAACTGTTTCTGGCTAGGCACTGATTCTCCCCAAGCGCGTCATGGCAACATTCTCCGTGGCGACCCGTAAAACCAAACTGGATGCCAGCATGATAGCAGAGAGTCGGTGAACGATTCTCGTCAGGCACGATGCCGCTGCAAAGTTGGTACGAGCAGGATGGCGATCAGATACGCGCCGGCGCCGCAAGCCAAGGTGGCATTGAGTCCGAACTGGATGGCGATGACCATCGCTAGTACCGACCCCAATACGCTGGAACCCGCATTCATCGCCCAGGCCCACTCCACCGACTTTTCCTGGAACATACTCTTGCCGGCTGTAGGAAACTCGGGCACGGGAACGCTGGCCAAGGCCCGTAACCCTGTGGGAAATGGCATCCCCATGGCAAATCCCAGGGGAACCAGCAGAATCGCGCTCACCAATAGTTTGGCCGCGAAGGGAAGCCCGACGAGCGCGTTCAGAAGTCCCGGCAAAATGAAAACGCACAGCAGAAGCGCAGCCGTGATAAACGCCAGCGGGATCCAGGCGCGCTGAGTCCGAGCCAGCCATTTACGCGATGCCAGACTGCCGGCGCCGCTCGAAAGCAGGAGCAGAAACACGACAACCGTAAGGGCGTAGGTCGGGTGCCCGAGAAACAGAACGAAGCGTTGGATAAAAGCAATTTCCACCAGAATGTATCCCAGACCGACAGCGACAAAATACAACAGGCGGACCGGCCGCTCGTGCGCGCCTCCACCACGCACCGCGAGGGGGATCATCAAGAACGCGAGCACCGCGACAAAAGAAATCACCAGCACCATGGCCAGTACCACGACGCCCAAGTTCACCTTCCAGTCGATGCCTTCGCTCAAATCGTCATCGTGCAGAACCTGGTCCAGCTTTAGCGTGAAAAAGAAGAAGGGCCTGTTATCGTTTACCGGCGCCACATTGTAAGGATATTTCGCCGCGAAGGCATAAGGATCGTTGCGCGCAATCAAGGCCGAGAACGGATTATCTTTTGGATCGGAAGGAAGGTACAGCGCCACTAATTTGGGATTGCTCGCCAGGTAGGATTGGACCTGTTCCTCTTCTTCCCGCGTAAACGCGCTCTTCTTCGCCAACACCACCACGGGAATTCCGTCTTCGTCCAAATCGCCTTCAGAGACTACGATGAAATTCCTCGCTGGATTCCCGACTCCCTGCTCATGTAGCGCTTGCATGGCGACCGAAACCACGCGCAAGGCTTCGCGCGGCTGACGGAACTCCCAGCGAGTGATCGCGACTATGCCATCGGGTCGCAGGTGCTGGAAGTATTCTCGGAATGCCTCGACCGTATAGAGACTGTTTTCGCTCAGGGCGAAGGCACCGGCGGCAGTTGAAGCCCAGGTGTCAACCAGGGTCATCTGGACCACGTCGAAGTTCTGCTTCGCGTTGCGCACAAACGATCGACCGTCGGTCACGTGAATATGCACTTCCGGACGCTGGTACAGGTGATACGAATATTCCGCATAGCGATCGCGCATCACCGTATTGGCGATGATGGGATTGATCTCGATTCCGGTTACGCTGGGGCTGCCGTTGGCCACGGCGCGAAGCACATCGACCCCGCCGCCCGGCCCAATGATTGCGTACTCTCCGTGCGGGCGCAGAACGTTAGCCAGCGCGGGAGGCGCGGCCATCAAGTTGCGTTGCCACTCCGATCCCTGCCACTGCTTCGGGTCGGCGTTCATGATGTAGGTAGAAGCATCGGCATCGATCACTACGGTTTTTGCTTCGCCTTGACGATCTACTTCCACACGGGAGATGGCATTCCAGCGGGCGAACTCTACCCAAGTCTTGTCACGAAAAATGCCTTTTGCATAGATAACGTCGATCAGCCTTCCCGAATAATTCACGGCAATCAGCAGCAGGAGGACTGCTGCGAGCCCCAGGGTCAGTTTTTGGAGATTCGGGCTGACGGCCCAGACAGCCCCGGCGACGGCTGCCATCACCGCAGCGAACAAAATCGTATTCGGCCCGCCTATCCAGTTGAGAAGGGGAACAATTCCCAAACAAGCCAGCGCGCCGCCTAGGAGGTCCGCTCCGTAGAGCCGCGAAATGTGGCGTGACTCCCGGGCAAAGAGAACAGAGAACTCGAGACCCGTGACGAAAAACGGCACGGCGGAAGCCAAATAAATCGCCGTAAGACGGAACAAATTTGCTTCCGATAAGCTCAGCGAAACCGGAACGTGCAGCACGATCTCCAGCACGAGTGGAACTATCAAGGCGTTAATGACGCAGAGCCATGAAAGCAGGATGCGGGTGGAAAAGCGGCCCAGCCAGTTTTTCCCTAAGTACGCGAATACTCCGCCGGAACCGAGGCCGAGCAGCGCGATTGAGATTGCAAGAAAGGCAAAGTGATAAAACAGCACGACGGAAAATAGTCGCGTAAGCGCCAACTCCAGAAGCAGCGCCGCAAAACTGCTGACCGCGACGCCAGCCAGCAGGGAACGCTCGGGCCTTGTTTCCGACCGTGTTCGTCCTGCTGGTTGTAGGAGTTTCAGTTATAGCGGACATTCGGTCTTCGCTCTGGAATGCGACAGTCTAACAGAAAGCACTCAGCATTTAGCCGGCGGCACTCAGCCATTTCAGGACCTGCGCCGAGCAGCCGTCAACCTTCCAGGATGACCTGCGCAATGGCGTACTCTTTCGTGTGTGAAAGGGAGAGCGCAACATGCACCGCGCCCACTTTGGATGCGAACTCTGCAGCTTTGCCGTGGAATGCGATAGTGGGGCGGCCTCCCGGCTGGCGGCACACTTCAACGTCGCGCCACGTGACTCCATGATTCCAGCCAGTGCCGATGGCCTTCATGGCGGCTTCCTTGGCGGCGAAGCGCGCTGCATAGCGTTCGACCCGGTTGGCCTTCGATTCACAGTACCGGATCTCAGCCTCGGTAAAGATTCTGTGCAGAAAGCGGTCGCCGAAGCGTGCAATCGACGCTTCGATGCGCGGTACCTCCGCTATGTCGATCCCAGTGCCGACAATCATGCAGATAGTGTAATGCTCGGGCCCACGCGTCGTAACCCGTCAGACGCGCCAATAGTCCGGCCGCCAATTCTTGATGGCCTTTTTGATATCAGCAGGCGCGAGATTCGCCGACAGTGTGCGTTCGACCAGCCCTGCCACTTCTTCGTCCGAGGCAAAGCGGAGTGCGATGAGCTGACGCTCGCTGAGCTTTCCGATTTGTGGGCGCAGGGAATCCGGCACCAGCATTGCGAGCCGCTCTCGCTCTTCGAGTCTTATGACGCGATCCTGTACTTTCAGAGCGTACTGTCGGAACCGGGTGACGGCGACGACTAAAGCTGTATTGAATACCACGATCCAGACGTGCAGAAAACAGGGGTGCCGGACTGCAACGACCACACTTATGATCCACGAAATGACGAAGACCGGCGCTATAAAGTAGTGGAACGGAGGATCGAACTTCACATGATTAGCAAGAGTCTGCGGATTACGTTCGGCCATGTTCACCTCATATCGTCGTACTTGAAGTTTAAATCAGGACGGCGGAAAGTGCTGCCGCAGTTCGGCGGATATGCTCAGAGCAGCCGATCTCCACGATAAATGACCTGCCCATCGATCAACCGCGCTTCAGACATGAGTTCATGCTTCTTGACCGGCCCAGTTCCGTCGATGTGGCGGACGCTGTGCCCATGAGCCACCAGCCAATCGGAAACCAGCATACGGTGGCAACGGAAATAAACTCGCTCAGTGCACATGTAAGCGGTCCGTGACTGCTCTGCCAGTTTGATCAGCTCGGCGATGCCGCGCCGAAAATCTTCAGTAAGCATGTAATCGGCATAGTTGCGGAAGCTGTCGTTGCGTAACGCGAGGTTGGGCGAATCATCGCGACTCTTCTTGCGGCGTCCGCCAAGTTCTTTGAGCCAGATGTATCGAATTCCAGCCTCGTGAAGCGTTTTCTCCAGCGCTTCGCGATTGAAATGGGGCAAGCGGCGCGACATTGGAAAGGAGCGAATATCCACCAAGGTCTGAATGGAGTGAGCCTGCAGGACAGCGATGAGTTCATCCAGCGAGCGTGTGGAATGGCCGATGGTGTAGAGGGTCACCCGTTCTTGCCCGATCATTTTCCCGTGACTTGTTTAAGCGCCTTCACGATAACTTCATCCTGCTCCGGAAACACGGTGCGTAGGTCCAACAGGACGCGTCCTTCTTCCACTCGCGTGATGATGGGTGGATCAGAAGCGCGGAGCTGCGCGGAGAGCTCGTTCGCGCTCAAGCCCTCGCAAGCGATCGCCAGTAATCGTGTAGGCAGTACCGCCGAGGGTGCCGCTCCGCCTCCGATCACGGATTCGCCGTCGGTCACCTCAAGTGACAACCGGGACGATTTTATTCTCCCTCCCACCGCATCCGCGCGCCGTCCAATCTCTTCTTTCGACAAACGCATCATGCGCAAAGCCGGAACGGCGTCGTGCTCGCCTTTCACATAAGCGAGCAAAGTGGCTTCGAGGGCTGCGTAGGTCAATTTGTCGACCCGAAGCGCGCGGAACAGCGAATTCCCCCGCATAAGAGCGATCAGATCACTGCGGCCACTCAGCATCCCAGCTTGAGGGCCGCCAAGCAATTTGTCGCCGCTATAGGTCACGACATCCACGCCTTGCCGCAGGCTGTCGAGCACACTGGGTTCACCGTTTACGCCAATCGAGCGCAGATCGAACAATGCGCCGCTGCCTAGATCTTCCACAAGAGGAAGCTTGCGCTTGCGAGCCAGGCTCACCAGCTCTTCGATTTGCGGTTGCTCCGTGAATCCGGTGATCTGAAAGTTGGAGCGATGCACGCGCAGCAGCAGTCGCGTCTTGTCGTTGATCGCCTTTTCGTAATCGCTGACGCGGGTTCGGTTGGTCGTTCCCACCTCGCGCAGGATGGCGTTCGATTTCGACATGACATCGGGAATGCGGAAGGAGCCGCCGATTTCTACCAGCTCGCCTCGGGAAACGATGACCTCGCCACCCTCCGCGAGAGTGTTGAGCGCGAGAAGGACTGCCGCGGCGTTATTGTTAACCACGATGGTGGAGATTCCCGCCTCGGCTCCACGGGTCGTGACGCCCGCGCCCACACTTTCATCAAGGAGTTTGCGGAACAGGCGGTCCACGTGGACATCGCGCTTGCCCCGTTCGCCCGTTGCTAGGTCGAATTCGAGATTGGAATAACTGGCCGCAGTTTCTCGAATGTGCTCTAGCGTCGAGGCCGGGAGCGGAGCGCGACCTAGATTGGTGTGTAGAATAACCCCGGTAGCATTGATGACTGGGCGCAATGAATACTTGAGCGATTGCCGAACCCTGCGGATTATCGCGTTCTCGAGTCCAGAAAGAGCGAGATCGACGGCGTTCGCGTCGAGGCGTCCATCGGTAATTTCCTGCCGCAGAGGGGCCAGCACCGCACGGGCGGCATCAGTCACTGCGGCTTGACCTTCGCTCGCAGCGAGCGCCGCAAGCTCAGAACTGCGCTGGAGTTCATCTACCGAGGGTAGTTTGCGGTACAGGTCGGCGCTTGAGTCGATTTTCACTGGCATTGATTATCCCACTGCCAGCACGTAAGACCAAGGCGAGCTTGAGATCCCACACACGGACGAGGGCGGCCGTGTTTGCGTGATTTTCATAAGACGGGCAAGGACCCATCCTCCATCCCAACAGCTAACCGACTTCCACCAGCCCGTAGCTTTTGTGCCAACGGGTGCGCATGTGGCGCAGGGCTGCGTCGATCTCGGCTTCAGTGATTTCCGCGCTCGGCCCGGCCAGGACCGCGGCGGCTTCGCGCTTGGCGACTTCCAGTAACTGGCGATCGCGAATCAGATTCGCCACCTGGAAACTTGGCAGGCCAGCCTGACGCGTCCCGAAGAATTCACCCGGGCCGCGAAGCTCCAGGTCGAGCTCGGCGATCTGGAATCCGTCGTTGGTCCGTACCATGGCATCAAGGCGCCGCTCTCCGTCCTCGGATACCTTGCCACCAGTCATAAGCACGCAGTAAGACTTGGCGGCGCCCCGTCCGATGCGTCCGCGAAGCTGGTGAAGCTGGGCCAACCCGAAGCGCTCGGCATGTTCGATGACCATCATGGTTGCGTTGGCAACGTCGACCCCAACCTCAATTACGGTCGTGGACACCAGAATGTCCAGTTCGCCCTTCTGGAACAGCCGCATGACTTGCTCTTTCAGGTCGGGCTCCATACGGCCGTGCAGGACACCAACCCGCAAGTCCGGGAAGATGCTCTTGCTCAGCTCTTTGTACATCTTCATCGCGGCTTTTAGCTCGGTCTCTTCGTTTTCCTCGATCACGGGATACACGACGTAGGTTTGGTGGCCTGCGGCCGCTTGCTTGCGCACGAAGTCCCAGACCTCCGGGGATCGTTCGTCCGATACGCAGCGAGTCACGATTGGAGTACGTCCGGGTGGCATTTCGTCGATCACGCTTACGTCGAGGTCGCCGTACAGCGTGAGAGCAAGCGTGCGCGGGATCGGAGTCGCAGTCATGACTAGAACGTCTGGCTCAGGGGAAGCTGAGGTCTGTTCCGACTTGGCGGGCGGTTCGCCCGCCACCACACTGGCCGTTCCGTCGCTTGATTTTTTCATGAGCTTGAAGCGCTGCAGGACTCCGAAGCGATGTTGTTCGTCCACGATCACCATGCCTAGTTTCGCGAATTCGACTTTTTGTTCGATCAGGGCGTGCGTCCCAATCACGAGCTGCGCGTTGCCTTGCGCAATGTGTCGTCGGGTTTCGCGCTTGCGATCGTCCTCCATGGAGCCGGTCAGGAGCACCACGCGATAGCCCGCGCTTTCGAGAATACGACGGGCAGAAAAATGGTGCTGTTGAGCCAGGATTTCCGTGGGCGCCATCAGTGCAACCTGGTATCCGTTCTCCATTGCGATAATCGCAGCTTCGAAGGCGACGATCGTTTTGCCCGAACCTACGTCGCCCTGCAGCAGGCGCCGCATGGGGAATGGCTTCTCCATGTCGGAGGCGATTTCCTTCAGCACCCGCTTCTGCGCTCCTGTCGGATGAAACGGAAGAATCTTCTTGATGGCAGCGCGGGCGCGATCGTCCAGTTGAAACGCGATCCCAGTTTGTGCCTTCTGTTCGCGACGTTTGAGTTCGAGCCCGAGCTCGACGAAAAACAGCTCCTCAAAAATCAGGCGCACGTGAGCCGGCGTGCGTGAAGATTGAAGGTCTTCAATACTTTCCCCTGGCTCGGGCCAGTGAACTCTCTGCAATGCTTCACGAGGGGAGATGAGGCTCAGATGACTTCGAACTGCCGCTGGTATGGGATCGGGCAAATCCGAAGCCAGATTCTCGAGTGCGGTGTGAATGACGCGACGAAACCAGCGAGAGCTTAGCCGGCCTTGCCCAATCGCCTCATAAATGGGCACGATGCGGCCGATTTCGAGCGAAGCGGCCAGCTTCTGTTCCGAGGAATCGGCTCTGCCGTCTTCGGAAGCCTCCCCGATGATCTCGAATTGAGGCTGAGTGAGTTGGAGTTCGCCGCCACGATAGTCCTGCTCGACCTTTCCGTAAAGCGCGACGATCTGGCCGGGTTTGAATTTGTCCTTAAGGTAAGTGGCGTTGAACCAGATGCACTTCAGTCGCGTGCGGCCCTGCCCCGCCGTCATCTGAAAAATGGGCATGCGACGGGTGCGGAAAAGACCCGAAGTCCGCACTTCCGCAATCACCGTAGCCATTTCACCCGCACGCAGTTCGGCAATGCCCCTCGGGTTCAGCCGGTCCTCGTAACGAAACGGCAGGTAGTGCAACAGATCGTCGAGGGTCTGGATGCCCTTGCCTGCGAGTAGTTCAGCAAGCTTTGGCCCTACACCCTTCACGTATTTAACGGACGTGCTCAGTTGCAGCATCTGAAGGAATGTTAGCAGGAGCGTCTGTGGTGCTATATTCCGCGAGCCGGCAGATCCTGCCGAGCGGAGCCGAGGGGATGCTGGCGCTAACAGGACTGTCGGTGCAGCTCAAGTATGTCTAAACAAGTGACCAATTTCCTTCACGCCCTGGCGGCTGTCCTCGCCGGAAATGCAGCCTATTTTCTGCTGGTGAGGTGTCTTCCGCCCGAGGCCCGGCACGTGCCCTTCCGGGTAGATCTCGGGCTGGTCGTGGACTTCGGGTTCTGCCTCGTGGTGTTCGGCGTGATCAAGTCCTTGGCCAGCCGGAGGCGCAATTCAGACCGGCCTTAAGGGATAAGGCTTGTCGTCTTCCCAAGCGGATATAGGCCTTCGGCCAAGCCTCCAAACAATCTCGCGACTGTCTCGATTTTGGACAAAAGTGCCTATCCCGCCTCCCCGCAGCAGGTTACTTTCGGAACCTCCGTAACCGGGGACGGTACAGCTAGAATCTTCCCAGCGCATGCAAAAAATCTCCATTCTCTACGACGCGAGTCAGGCGGTACTCTCTACCTTTGATCTGGATGAGGTGCTGCAGCAGATCCTGACCATCGCGCGCGATTATTTTCACCTGCAGAACGTCGCTATCCTTTTGCGGGATAAAGACGAACTCTACGTGCGCTGCCAGGTCGGATGGGATGAGGGTCACGACAAGGTTCGGTTCCCGATCGGAACCGGCATCACCGGCACGGCAGCTCACCAGAAACGCCCCGTCTATGCTGCAGACGTTACCAAGGACGCACGCTACATTCAGTCGTCTAAGAATACCCGCTCCGAGCTCGCCGTTCCATTGATGGTACGGGACGACGTGGTGGGCGTGCTGGACTGCCAGAGCGAAAATCTCAACCACTTCGATTCAGAGACCATCGACCTTCTCGCGCTGTTTTCGACCCAGGCTTCCATGGCCTTGCAGAATGCCCGACTGTATTCGCTCGAGAGACAGCGCGCCTCGCAATTGGAAGCGATCAACGCAATCGCGCAGCAGATGACTGCCGTGCTCGATTTGAAAGAATTGCTCTCCCAGGTATGCATGCGAATCCAGCACGCTTTTCAGCTTTGCCACGTTTCAGTGCTGCTAAAGGATGAGGAAGAGCTGGTGTTGCGCGCAAGCCATGGAAACCTTACCGGGCGTGCCCCAGAAGGCGGGCGAATGCCCGAGGATGCGGGACTTTGGCAACGAGCCCTGACGGCGGGAAAGACCCTGATAGAAAACGACACGAAAGCGGCCTCCGATCCGTCCCTATACGTCGAAACCGGCTCCAGCATGTGCATTCCACTGGTTTCATTCGGCCAGACTCTCGGGGTTCTAGTGCTGGATACATCCCGGACCGGCGCCTTCAACCCCACCGACACGCAGCCGCTGGAGTCCGTAGCCGACATCTGCGCCACCGCCATCCAGAATGCTCACTATGTCGAACGGGTAAAACAGCTGGCCTATCTGGATGGGCTTACCGGAATTTTCAATCGCAGATTTTTCGAGTTGAGGATCGTCGAGGAAATCGAGCGCGCAGAGCGCTTCGGCACAGGTATGGCTGTGGTTATGGTAGATATTGACCAATTCAAGCGCCTGAACGATGAATTCGGGCACTTGTTGGGAGACGAGGTGCTGCGGCAGGTGTCTTCCATTTTCCACCAGCAATTACGGAAGATCGATGTTCTCTGCCGCTACGGAGGGGAAGAGTTCGCCATTCTGCTCTGTCAAACAAACGCGGTTCATGCTTTGGGAGTCGCGGAAAAACTGCGGAAGTCCGTCGAGGCCTGGCAGTTCCCCGGCGTTCCCCGGCGGGTCACCATCAGCGCAGGAACCGCAAACTATTCCGAGCACGGTACTACGCGCGACGAATTAGTAAAAGCAGCCGACGCTGGATTGTATGCCGCCAAACAGGCAGGCAGGAATCGAGTTTGTTTGGCGCCGAGACGTGGGTTCGCGCAAGGCTCGGGAATATAACTCCGGATTAGAATTCGGTGGGACTGCCAAATTCCTGCTGTAGTTCTCTCTCGATCTCGCGCTGATGGTCCTGCCATTGCCGTTGTACATCGTGCATTTGCCGTTCGACCTCTCGAGCACGTCTCTCGGCCTCCCGCGTCTGACGCTCAATCTCCGGTTTCAGTTCCTTCATCTGGCGATTGATGGCTTCTTCCATCTCCGGCTTGAGGTGAGCCATCTGAGACTCCATCTTGCTTAACTCTTCTCGCGTCGCCGCATCGATCTCGGGGAGTTCAATGTCTGTACTCTCGCGGAAAAGATCCGATTGTTTGCGCTCCGGCAAGGTGATGCTGATGGTCTGCTCTTTTTTGTCACGAATCACGCTGATACTGGCAGTGTTGTCCTTGCGCGAGCGCAGGGCCTGGCTGAAGTCCCCACTGTCATGAATCGGTTCGCCGTTGATCTTGACGATCACGTCCCCGGCGTGAAAACCAGCTTTCTCCGCACGGCTTCCTTTTTCAACCGAACGCACCAGCACTCCCTCGCCGTTCTTGGCCCCAAAGAAATCTCCAAGCTGTGGCGTAAGGTTCTCCACCATCAGGCCACTGCGGGCGGAGGAATGCACGACGACGATGGACACTGGCATTTCGGGCAACTCGGGCAGCACCGGCATCGTGGGCATGACCGGCATGTTGAACTTGAACTCTTTGCCATCGGGACCGTAGTTGTAAGAGTAATTCTTCTTGCGATCGGCGAGTTCCACTTTGATGTTCATGGCTTGGCCGTTGCGGCTGATGCCCAGCGTCACCACTCGTCCGGGCGGAGTTTCACGGATCATTCTTCGCAGTTGCTCGACGCTTTGCACATCGGCGCCATTCAGCGTCAGGATCACGTCCTGCTCTTTGAGGCCGGCCTTGCCCGCAGGGGCATCCTGGTCCACCATGGTCACCTCAACGCCGCGTTCGTCTTTCAGATGCAGAGTCGCCAGTCGGCCGGGGGTGATATCCCGCGTATCGACTCCAAGATAGGAACCGCCGCCCCAATCCTCGCTCGAGAAGCCGTAAGAATCGCTAGCCGGAGCAAATGAAAGATTCTCTCCGGCGTAGGTCGATACTGCCAGAAGCGGCAGCGCAATCATTGTCATTAGAATTGAATTTCGCATGTTCAACCTCCCAAATCCGTAAAACGCTCCTGATGCACACCGCTAGTGGCTGGACCGGCGGAAGCAGATATCTCCAGTCGTGGTGCTCACTTTGAGCACCGGACCACCGCCATTCAGCTTTCCTTCCGCGGTAACTGTCTTCGGGCCGTAGTCGCCGCCTTCGCTGCTAACTCTAATATCCGGAAAATCCGAACGAATGTTATGGCCGTTGGCAACTTCGATCGACGCGCGTACGCTGATGTTCATGTTGGAATCCAGGTAAACCGTGATGTCGCCCGCCGAAGTCTCCAGCTGCGAATCATGGTGCTCGCCGTTCGACGCAACAAATTTGGCCACGATTCCGCCGCCGCCGGTCTCTGCTCGTGCCGATGGCACTCCATTCAATTCAATGCTGCCCCCGCCCGTCTCCGCGTGAACTGGGCCTTTGGCCGAAGCGAGCCGAATACTGCCGCCGCCCGTCTCCATTTCTACTGCCCCGCCGATGTCGCCCAGCTCAATACTTCCTCCGCCCGTACTCGCCTTCACGTGTCCGGCACAGCGCTCCACCTGGATGCTGCCTCCACCGGTTTCCAGCACAGCGCCCTGTAAGCCCGAGACAACTGTCACGCTTCCACCGCCGCTCTCGGCTTCGATCTTGCCCTTCGCGGAGTTCACCTTGATGGAACCACCGCCCGTTTGCAAGCTGACGTCGGAACCCACATTCCCCAGATCAATACTGCCGCCGCCAGTTTCGGCATTGACCTTACCGCCCACGTCGTCGATGCGGATACTGCCGCCGCCACTCTGCGCATCCACCCGGCCTGTAACCCCGGTTGTACTGACGTTCCCGCCCTCGGTTTCAACATTGATTGAATCCATCTCACGTGGAACGTTGACTACGAAATCGCCGGAGAACTTGTGTGGCCTGCCGCCCTCCCAGTCGCCCACGATCCATGCTGTATCTCCGCGGACGTAGGCGCTGATCTTGTAGCTATCAAATTCCCGCCGCGCCCTCTCCTCTGAACCGCTATAAGAATGATTACGAATGACGTAAGTGATACTCGACTGCGAACCGCCATCCACGCGCACCGAACCGATGTCGACCTTAATTTTAAGATTCTTGACGGTAGTCAGGGATCCGGTGATCTCTTGCGTCCAGTTTCCGCCATCCCCGTACACACGGCCCTGTTGCGCGCTTGCCAGCGGCAAGACCAACAACAGCACCGCGACGAATTTAGAGAGTTGCTTCAACATTCACCTTCCCGTTCTCTTCACTTGCTCCGCCGACTCTTGTCGGCCCCGCCCGCATTTCGTAACCAGCTTTCTAATCAAATTCGGGAAGCTGGGACAGCATAATACGAGCCTGCGACCGAATGTATTGATTCTGATCATTTTGCGCGAGCGCTTGCAGAACCGAGCGCACACTGCTATCCGCCCGAACCGGATCGAGCAGGCGCAGAGCGTCGGTCCGCACACCTGGATTAGAATCCCGGATCAGGGCTTCGAGCACCACATCGCGCACCCGCGGATCGCTCTTCACGGACGCGCCCAGGCTATCCAAAGCCTTCAACCGCACTCCCGGATTCGAGTCATAGCGCAAGGCATACATCAGCGCCTCGCGAACATGCGTGTTGTTCGGTTCCTGAGTCAGCAGGTCGACAGAATCCATGCGCACGCCCGAGTTGTAATTGTTGCGCGCCGCAAAGAGCAACAACTGCTGGATGCGTTGATCGTTCAGCGAGCCTTGCGCTTCCTGCGTCGATACCGTGTTGTACTTAATGCTGATGTGGTTCGAGCCAGGATCCTGCGAGATGGATTGAATTCCGGCGATCGAAGATTCGGCCGGTGCGCTGACCGGGCCGACGGTAATCGAAGCACCATTGCCACTGACAACCTTGTATGTGGTCGCGATGCCACCCGCGAAACCAACGATGAAGATCGCTGCCGCCAACGCGGGAGCAAAACGAACCTGACGAAGCCACGCGGCGGGATCGAAGATCAGCCGATGCCAAAACCGGCCCTGCTGAGCCGTTTCCAGCCCCTCCTGCAGCCGCATCCGAGATGCTGCAACCAGATTGGGCGAAGGCTCTTCAACCGGCAACTCGGAGAGCATGGCGTGAAACTTGCGTGTCGTCTTGAGCTCAGCCGTGCAGTCCGCGCACCGCGCCAGATGTTGTTCGAGTTCATACCGCGCGTCATCGGCCAGCTCGTTGTAGACGTACAGCAGAACGTTTTCTTTAACCCACTCGCATTTCATAATCACACCCCCTCAGGGGAAACCCTTATCTCATATCCGCCAGCGCGCCCCGCAATTTCTGAGTCGCACGAAACAAAGTATTCTTTGCCGTTTCTTCCGTCGTATGCAGCACTTCTCCCACAGTCCGCAGTTTAAGCCCGTGGTAGTGCTTCAACTCGAAAACCATGCGCTCCCGCGGCGTCAACTTCTCCAGGGCATGGCTGATGCGTTTACCCAACTCCCGGCTCATCAAATTCCGCTCAGGATTCGCGCCCGACCGGCCGTCGGGAACTTGATCCAGCACATCGTACTGCTCCCCGGCTGCATCCGTCGCGACTGGCGCGTCTTCCTTGCGCACTTGCCGCTTGCGCAGATGATCAAGGCAAAGATTGGTCACGATCCGGTAAATCCAGGTGTAAAACGAGCACTCAAAGCGAAAATTGCCGATACTCTTATACGCCTTCAGGAAAGCTTCCTGGTAAACATCCTGGGCTTCGTGTTCCGAGCCGGTGAGATGCAGCGCCAGTCGCAACACCGCGTGGTCGTAACTCCGCACCAGCTCCTCGAAGGCGGCGCGATTGCCACGCTGCGCTTCGCGGACCAATAAAGTGTCGTCGATACGTGAAGCCTGCCCAGCCATAAGGCCCCGCAATTGGGGCTCCTGGATTCCACCAGCTTCTTCCCTTGGGTCCCGGCTTATTGCCGGATGGGAACACTCGCCAACTCCAAATGGTACAGCCCACGCGTCGGCCGGCATATTTTTCTCTGTCCTCGAATGCTCCGGGACGCCATTGCCGTTCTTCCCGGTCGCATAGCTATGGACGGCCTAAAAGCCCAATCGTGAGCAGGAATTATAGGAGTTTGGCAGGGTTTTTGCTGACAATGAACACATGTAACAGGATGGAAGCACAAAGGTTATTGCGGTTGTGATTTTCAGAGTAACTTCGGTACCGCGGACCCGGAGGATGCGCTGGGCGGCGCTACACACCGCCCGTGCAATCCCTACTCGACAGCTTCCTTCTCGATAATCACTTTCAGATGCGCCGTCACGTCTTTATGCAGCTTGACCGGGATCGTGAACTCGCCCAAAGTCCGTAGCGCCTCGTGCAGCTGGATCTTGCGGCGATCCACATTGAAACCCTTCTTGTCGAGCGCGTCCCCGATGTCACCGGACGTGACAGAACCAAACAGCTGGTCGTGTTCCCCGGAACGGCGCTGAAAAGAAACCGAGAGACCATCAAACTGCTTGGCCAAATCTTCCGCCTGCGTCTTTTCCTTGGCCGAACGGCGTACCGATGCCGCCTTCATCTGCGCGATGACCGCCTTGTTGCCAGCCGATGCTTCAATGGCCAGCTTCCGCGGCAGCAGGTAATTCCTGCCGAAACCCTCGGCGACCTTCACCACGTCACCGCGTGAACCGAGTTTTGCCACATCTTCTTTAAGAATGACTTCCATTGGATGACTCCCGTTCTAAGATGTTATGGCCAACAGATTCGACGGTTTGAATAACAAAGCAATCCGTGAGAATCCGTGCTTATCGGTGGCCGACTTTCAGGCAGCCCGCCCAGCAAACGGCAGCAACGCAATATTGCGTGCCTGCTTGATCGCCAAAGACAGCCGTCGCTGGTGTGGCGTACAAACGCCGGTCAGACGGCGGGGCACAATCCTCCCGCTTTCCGCCACGAACTGCGCCAGCAGGCGAATATCCTTGTAGTTGATAGCTTCAATCTTCTCGACGCAGAACTTGCAAACCTTCTTGCGCCGAAAATACTTGCGTCCGCCTCCGCCGCCACCTTCGCGGCCGCCGCCAGGTCCGCCAGGACGAGACGATGGACGCCGCTCGCCGCGATCGGGCCGGTCACCGCCGGAGGATGATTCAGATGCTCTAGTTTCGTCAGCCATGATGCTCCTTAATAATCCGTCGTTGGTCTTCCGTCGTTGGTCTTCCGTCGTTCGTCTTGGCTCGGCTCGCGTTGGCCGACGACCGAAGGCCAACGACCAACGACGACTCTTACGCCGTAGCCGCGGGAGCTTCCCCAGCAACCTCAGCCGGGGTCACAGGCGCTGCCGCTTTGCGCTTCGCGTCTTTAATCGCCTTGATTTTATCCAGGCGCTTCTGCTCCTCATCGATGCGTACGGTGAGAAACTTGATCACCGGCTCGGTAACGCGCAACCGGCGTTCCAGTTCATGAATCAGGCCGCCACCGCCTTCGACAGTCAACAGCACGTAAATGCCGTCGTGAAACTTCCTGACGGTGTAAGCCAACCGCCGCTTGCCCATGCGCTCGACACTCTTCACCAGCCCGGACGAAGCAGCCACAGCCGTCTCCAGCGTGGAAATAAGTTTGTCCTGATCCTCCTCCGCCATATCCGGCCGGACGATGAACATCAATTCATAAGTACGATTCATTCCATTCTCCATCTCTCGCGGATCTTTAAATCCGTGTGCATCCGTGCAAATCTGCGGCTAATCTTTCATTCTTCAGGCTTGCGGTTGAAGCGATTCATCGCCGCCGCCGCACCCTCAGTCACAATGGCCTTCACAGCACTGGTTGCGACCTCAAGCATCTCGTCGACAACCTTGAGCTGCGCCTTACGAAACGGCGACAACAAATAACTCATCCCGTCTTCGATCTTGCGCTCGGGAGCAACTCCCATGCGAATCCGCAAGAAATCGTTCGTGCCCAAAGAGCTGATGATCGATTCGATCCCGTTATGTCCCGCCGAACTCCGCTTCCTCTGAATCCGGATCGTTCCCAGCGGAAAGTCGAGCTCATCCTGAATCACAGTCAGGTCTTCTTCCACCCTGACCTCATGCTTCGTAACCAATTCCCGCACCGAGATCCCGCTCAGATTCATGAACGTCTCGGGCTTCGCCAGCAGAACCGTCTCCGAGCCAATCACCACCCGCGCAGTCAGCGCCCGGCACTGCCGATTTCTAACCTCAACCCCGAACTCGTTCGCAATCCGGTCAACTACGAGAAATCCCAAATTGTGAGGCGTGAACTGGTATTCGATTCCCGGATTGCCCAGCCCAACAATAAGTTTCACATGTTCACCACAGAGGCACAGAGTCACAGAGAAAATCTCGGATTCGGTTTTCTATCAAGCCTTCTCTGTGTCTCTGTGACTCTGTGGTGAAATCTATTTCTTTTCCTTCTTCTCGGGCTTCTCGGCCTTCTCCGCCGCAGGCTCCGCGCCTTCCTCGCCCGCTTCCTGCTTGCCCTTCTTGATGACCTCGGGTTCCGCAGGACCCGCTCCCGCCTCGGCAGCAACCGCCTCCGGCGTAGCCACCACTTCTTCCTTCACCGTGATAACCGTCGCCACCGGCTGGTTCGCATCCGTCAGGAATTTGAGTTTGTCGCCGTGCGGCAGATCGGATACGCGCAACACTTTGCCAAAAACCAACTCGCTGACATCGGCCTCGATAAACGCCGGAATATCGCCCGGCAAACACTCAAGCTCCACTTCACGCAGAATCTGCTCAAGAATGCCGCCCTGCTGCTTCACCCCAGCCGCTTCACCCTTCAGCACGATCGGCACATTGACAGTCAGGGTCTTGTCCATCGCGATCCGCTTCAGATCGATGTGCAGCAACGCCCCTTTGATGGGCTCGTACTGCCAGTCCACGATCATCGCCTTGGTGCGCTCCCCGCCATCCAGGGCCAGATCAAAAATAGTGTTGTAGCCTGTCTGCGAATGCAGAATGCGCGACACCTGCCGCGGATCGAGGCTCACGGACAGCGCTTCTTTGCCGGCGCCATACAATACCGCGGGGACTTTCCCGCCTACGCGGACCCGGCGCGCATCGTTCTTCGTGCCAGGCACGCGCGGCTGCGCTTCCAGTACAGTGCTTTCAGTTGCAGTTGCCATAATTTTGATTCCTGTCTACAAGAATAATTTGCTGACGGATGTTTCCTCGTGAATCGATTGAATCGCCCGCCCGATCAACCCCGCGATCGACAGAACCCTGATCTTCGGCTCTTGCCGCGCCGCCTCACTCAGCGGAATCGTATTCGTCACCACCACTTCCGTGAAGTGGGACTTCGCAATGTTTTCTACCGCAGCCCCCGAAAGCACCGCGTGCGAAGCGCAAGCATAGACCGCAGTGGCGCCGTTCTCCATAAGGGCTGAGGCAGTTTTTACCAGCGTGCCAGCCGTGTCGATCAGGTCGTCGATCACCAGGCAAGTCCTGCCATTGACATCGCCGATCACGTGCATGATTTCGGCCACGTTCATCTCTACCCGGCGTTTATCCACGATGGCCAGCGCGGCTTCCATCTTCTTGGCGAAGAAACGAGCCCGCTCCACGCCACCCGCATCCGGCGAAACCACCGTCAGATTCGGCAAGCTCAGTTTCCTGAAATGATCGACCAGCACCGGCGACGCGAACAGATGATCCACCGGAATATTAAAAAATCCCTGAATTTGCGGCGCATGCGGATCAATAATCAGCGCCCGATCCGCACCCGCGGTAGTCAGCAAATCCGCTACGACCTTCGCCGAAATCGGCGCTCTCGGTTTATCCTTCCGATCCTGCCGCGAATAACCGTAGTACGGAACCACTGCGGTAATGCGCCGCGCCGAAGCCCGTTTCAGCGCGTCAATCATCAACAACAATTCCATCAAGTGCTCGTCCACCGGACGGCACGTCGGCTGCATCACAAAGACGTCAGCCCCGCGCACATTCTCCTGAATCTGTGTGTAGGCCTCGCCGTCGCTGAAACGCGTTACCAGGGCCTGCCCGCGAGTCATACCGAGAAAGGTGCAGACCTCATCGGCAAGCGCCTCGTTCGCCGTACCAGAAAAAATCTTGAACTTATCGTCGCCACGGCCGCGCTGAGGCTTGCGCTCCGATTTTTCGTCGGCGCCCACCTGAGCCTTCTTCTCCGTCACCGTCGCAAGAGTTGCCATAAATTCAGCTCTCGGCTGCTTTTCTGGCTGGGCCGCTAGGATTCGAACCTAGACAAAGTGCTCCAAAGGCACTTGACCTACCATTAGTCGACGGCCCAGTTTCCCTGAAAACAGATTTCAATTGTTGACGACTGGCTGGCTCTTCTAGTGTAACTCGCCGCCCAGAATCGGCAATCGGAAATCGTCAATCGAAAATCTTCTTCCAGTACTGCGGACGCGTCAGCGTAGTCGTGGCCGTTGCCGGAATCCCGTCCTTGCGCAGCCGAGCCGCAGCTTTTTCGGCCGCCGCTCGCGAAGCAAACAACCCATAAGTCGCGGAACCGGAGCCGGATAGCGAGGCATAAACCGCCCCTGCTCGTTCAAGCACACGCTTAACCTCTCGCAATTCGGGATACTTAGGAAAGACGACTCGTTCAAAGTCGTTTTCGATCCCGGTACGGACGAGGTCGAGAAGCGGCGTCTCGGCCCGGCCCCTGCCTTTGCTCACAGGGACACCGGATAAAGCCATCCCAGACTTACTTTTGCCCTGGGACAGCCCGCCCAGCCACGCCGAAAGCACGCGACCGAACTCACCCATTCTATCGGACGCAGCGGGAAGCGTCAATTTGGATTGATCTTTCTTAATGGAGCGAAGCTCGGCAGCTGTGGATGTCGGAATTCCACTCGAAACGTTTGCTTCGCCACGGGAGGGCCCACCTTCAATCTGACGTGGGTCACGGGAGGGCACGGCTTCAGCCGTGCCGCTAGGACCTTCCAAGAATCCGGGCTTTAGCCCCTGAGGTCCGCCCGCGACCAGCAAATCCCAATCCGCAAAAGCCTTCGGAGTCGAAACTCCAATCTCCGGAGTCGCCACCACGCAAGGAATCGCAGCCAAATCCGGCAAGGGATAAACTTCCTCCCCCCGCCCAACCCCCAACACCGTGCCACCAACCAGGAACAAAGGCAAATCCGACCCAACCTCAGCCGCAATCCGCAATCGTTCAGGCCCAGAAAGTTGTTTCCTCAACACCCGCTCAAGCGCCAAAAGCGCAGCTACAGCATTCCCCGAAGCCCCACCAAGCCCACCCTGCACCGGCAACCGCTTCTCAATTTCAACAACCACGCGCCCACGAGCCTTGAGCGCAACCATCTCCCGCTCAACCATCCGATAACAAGTATTCGACTCATCTTTCGGAACCCGAGAATCCTCACACCGAATCTCAATCCCCGATCCCCGCCCAACCGAAACGCGAATAACATCGTGCAACGCAATCGTTTGATAAACCGTCCGCAACTCATGAAACCCATCAGCCCGAAGCACACCAATCCCCAACCCGAGATTAATCTTCGCAAACGATCGAACCGTAACAGGCATGGAGGAATGATTCTAACTACAGGGGGAAATCCGTGACGATCCGCGCAAATCCGTGGCCAGCCCTTAGCTTCTCCGCTTGTAGTAAATCGCGAACTCAAACCCCGGATTCGCCGGAAACAACTCTGCCACTTTCCGCAACCGCTCCGCCATCTGCGCCGGAGCCAGCAGCGGATAATCCCGCTCCCGCAGATCGTAATAATCCACATCAATAAACAGAGACAGCAAATAAATCGAAATCGCATCAGAGAAAGTCGCCGCCAGATATTCGTTCTTATGCTTCTCCGCATCCGGATCATGCGAAGTCGCCGCCTTACGCGACTCCCAAGCATCCAGCGAAGTCTCGCCGCGCACTCCGGCCTCAACCTGCTTCCAGACCAACTCGGCAAACTCCTGCGACACTCCCACCTTCTCGACCACCGCGTGTCCGACGTTAATGTAGAACTCAAACGCAACCGAAAACTTATCGTCCATCAAGCGGGTGGAAATAAACACGCACTGCGAATCACCCAGTTCGATATTCCGATGACAAACCGCATTGTCGCTGAGCTCAACGTCATAACGATCGGCGATCACGGTCTCCTCGCCCTGATTGACCGTCAGCGGCACAAAGTAATAAGCCTTCCGCTGCAAAGCGGCAGCAGCGGCCTCGGGGACAGCAGCGACCATCCGCTCCAGGTCAGAAGTTGCGACAGTAACCTCGCCGACGACGGCATAGCAGATTCCATTGGGCGCTTGCGAAACCGGACTTTGGCGGACGACCTCCTCCGGAGATCGGGTGATTGCAGGTGCAGCTTGCGACATAAGAAGTATTCTAGAGTAGTTCTCGATTTGCTGTATAGGAAACGCAGATACGCAGTGCGAGGCGTGGTCAGGGCACGAAAAAAAAGCCGGCGGATTCGTGGAAGGGCACGGCTTCACAGGTTGCGGAAAAACTCCGATTCGTATCAGGGTATGCCTTCAGGCATACCGTAACTCGATGAAAAATGGGTCCGGCTTTAGCCGCTGGGGCTCGATTGTGCAACTGTGGATGGCATTTTTCCGCAGCCTCTTCAGCCGTGCCGTAAGAAGTTAACAATGACGTAAGGCGACGCTTGAAAGCGCGCCGCTTCAAGCCCCTAACGCCAGCAGTTTTTCCCCAACCTGTCCCATGCGCATCGAATGAATAACGAGCATTCACGGCGTTACAATCAACGACAATGTCTCCGAACACCACCAAACCCCACTGGTACTTAATCCCCGCCCGCGTTCTATTGCTGACTTTCCTGCTGACGCTGCTGTCTTTCGCCGCGAGCCTGCTAGTTGGAATTCTGGGGATCGTGATTGTGGCGGCGTTGCGCGGTATCCATCCCAACATGCCGATAGCGTATCGCCATATCGCGTTGCCGGTGGCGGCAGTGGTAGCCGCTGTCACCTCGATTTCAGCTAGCGTGATCGAAATCCGCCGCTATCGCCAAACCAAAGCCCTGGCCGAGATAGAACGCATCTCAATGTAGATGCGGGCGGCTCATGGCCGAAGCGAGATTCGTATCAGGGCACGCCTTCAGGCATGCCGCAAAGCCTGCTATTTGATAGCGCCTTCAGGCGCCGCTCACTTCAACCCCTCGACCAGATACAGATCAGCCAGCATGCGATGGTAGCCGAAGACGCAGGTCTTAGCGTCGGGCGTCATAAGAATAGGACCGATCGTCTCCACTCCAGCAGGATCGGACGGCATCAACAGTTTCCACAAACTTCGTTTCCCAGTTTGTAAATCGACGCGAGTAACCGAGGCAGGAAGCTCGCCAGGCTGATAAACATAGAGCGAACCGCTGTCGCTACTAAAAGTAATCGGCTGCTCTCCGGGATTAAGTCCCGCAACCAGCCGCGGCTCGCCGCCGCCAACCGGATAAAGGTATCCCTTGTGGTCCGGACCAATCCCGGCGACCCACTGCGAGTCCGGCGAAATCACAAACGCAGTTCCGTTCACACCTTCCTGCGTGATGGGCTGACTTTTTCCCGTAGCCACGTCACTGACGTATAACCGCACCCCTTTGCCCGGCTCATTCCCCGAAAACAAAATGTGTTTCCCATCAGGAAACCAGCGCGACCACGAATGGTTAATCGTATCCTTGGTCAAGTCCCGCGCTTCGCCAGCACCGGTAGTCAGCAGTTTGAGCTGCGACGGCGAATCCTGAGTCTGCGCAATCACCGACTTTCCATCCGGCGACAAAGCCACCGCCCCGCCCTCGCCAAGCAATACCGCAGGCGCGCCGTCTGTCTTCCTAATATAGACGGCGTAACTTAGGCCGCCAGACTTCGAATAATCTAACGAGCCTCCGCCGCCTTCTTCGTCGAACAGTAGGGTCTTGCCATCGGCCGAGAGGTCTGCGGGATAGGTGTAATCGAGCCAGGAGAGATCATGTTGTTTCGCGTCGTCAGCGGTCATCCCAATCAATTCCCGGCGCCAACTGGCCCGCATCAACAAAACTCTTCCGTCTTTAAAGATGTCAAAAATCATTACGGCGCCGGGGAGGCGGAGGACCATTCGCTCTTTGCCGTCCATTGAGACCGCATACAGTGTACGGTCGACGCCGGACTTGCTGGCGGTGAACCAGATTTCTTTTCCATCCGGCGACCACGCCAGGCCCTGAATGGTGAACCATTCACCCGACAACGAGCGCTTGTTTCCATTGAGATCGACCAGCGCCAGCGAACCGCTGTCGTCGCCCTGCACCGGATGGTCGATGAATGCGATCTGATCTCCTTTCGGAGAAACGCGCGGATGTCCGATCCATCCGCCGGTTTCGTACAACGGCTTTCCAATCGGAAATTCGAGCCGGTTCCGTCCGCCCAAATCACGCACGACGGCGAGGCTGGTTCCATCCGCCGACCAGTCCGCCCACTGCACCTGCTCGAGCACTTCGCGCGGAGCTCCTCCGACCAGCGGCGCCCGCGCCAGCGTGCCCATATTTACCCACGTGCCAATGGCTTTGCTGTTGAGCAGCACCGCCATCTCTGACGCGGAGGATACCGATACGAGCTGAGTTCGGGTGAGCCCCATCGACCTCGCTTCGGGAGCTTCAGGACGCGCGGTGAATACATCGACCGGACTGCCTTGCCATGCGGCGCTATAGAGAATCGTTTGCCCATCCGGCGCAAAACGCGCCGACCGGATGCTGCCCCGTCGAAACGTCAGCTGCCGATACACTGGAGGCGGCAACGCCGCTTTGGTGAAAAGTAACTTGCCAACATAAATGCCCGCAGCCAGCGCGACCACCGTACAAACCGCCAGCAGCGCGCCGAACGGGCGGCTCTTCGACTTCGTAACAGCGATTTGCGTAACCGCGCTCACCGCGGACGCCGACGACCCCGCCGCTTCACCAACCGTCGAAGTGCGCGAAGAATCAAGCGAGCGCTTCAACCGTTTCAGATCGGCGCGCATCTCGCCCGCCGTCTGGCAGCGCATCTCCCGATCTTTTTCCATCGCCTTGCTGATAATCTCTTCCAGCTTCGGCGGAAGTTCAGCATTGATCCTCGTAGGAGGAACGGGCGCTCGATTGAGAATGGCTTCCGTAATAACCGCGGATGTTTCTCCGCGAAAGGGCAGAACACCAGTCGCAATTTCGTAGAGCACGACGCCGAACGAAAAAAGATCGGTTCGACCGTCAAGCTCTTTGCCGCGCAACTGCTCCGGCGACATATAAGAGACGGTGCCGACCGCAGTTCCGGGGCTGGTCAATTCAAGGCCGCTCACGTCCGCACGAGTCTGTGATTCTCCGCTGGTAGGCTTGGCCGCGCGAGCGATTTTCGCCAATCCAAAGTCGAGAATCTTAGCGTGTCCGCGATCGGTTACGAAAATGTTCGCCGGCTTGATGTCGCGGTGGACAATGCCCTTCGAGTGCGCGGCTTCGAGCGCGTCAGCGACTTCGATGCCAATATTCAGCAGCCGCTCCAGTTCGAACGGGCTGCCTTGAATCATGTGCTTCAGCGTTTGTCCGCTGAGGCACTCCATCACGAGGAACAGATGCCCCTCGTGCTCACCAATTTCGTGGACGGTACAAATATTAGGATGGTTCAGCGCCGACGCCGCGCGGGCCTCGCGCCGAAAACGCTCCAGCGCCTGGGGATCCTCCGAGGCTTCGTCCGGCAGAAACTTCAACGCGACGAAACGGCCGAGCGCCGTGTCTTCCGCTTTGTAGACTACTCCCATGCCACCGCCGCCCAGCAATTCCACAATGCGGTAGTGGGAAATCGTCTTCCCGATCATCGTTGACGAGTGGCCCTGTGCCCGCGTCTTAGGGGGAACACGGGCGAAGCCATCTTAGGAGGATTTGCGCATGCCGTCAACGTCGGAAAAGTGTGTATGGCGTGTTCGTCAGCGTGCTCGGCCACCACACACTCACTTTCCTCGCAGCAAATCCCACGCTTCCTTGTAACAAGCGTGCTTGGAAAGCGAGTTGTGTGGCGACAGCGCGATGGTCTTGGTCGTCTGGCTCGCAGCTCGAATGGGAACAAAGTACCAGATGTCCAACGGAATCACATAGATTGCAAAAATGTCGATATCGTCGCTGGTATAGCATTTTTGCCCACACCTCACCATGCTGCAAACGTAGAATTTGCTTTTCCGGAAGTTGGTGGATTTCACTTGCACTCGCAGAAAGCGCCCGCCAGCCTCCACCACGAAGTCATACCGGCTGCTGTCTCCCCAAGGTCTCATCACGCGCAGGCCGTGTTCCGCCGCTCGCGCCATAAAAAGCAGTTCTACCCACTCGCCGCGCAGCTTGAACTGCCGGCGGTCGCTCCCACCTTCTCCAAACATTGAATTGTCTCCGGAAATAAAAAACGCGGCCAGAAGGGCCGCGTCTGAGAATTGCTCTCTATTTCAATGCTAGCATTTTCAAGGGGTAAACTATGACATGGTTTTCAACTTTATATTAAGCCTGTTCTCATCAACTTAACCCCGATCGTGTAATTTTGCCCTATTGACAACAACTTTCCAGGGTTTTGTATAACCGGCAGCTAATCGCGTAGGGCGGCGCTCGTTTCAGACAGCCCCCACCAATTGTCATCCCGACCGGAGCTTCTCATCCCCGAAGCGGGATGAAAAGCGGAGTGGAGGGACCTTGTGTTTTGTGGACACCACAGCAATCCTGAAAACACCCAGCCTCCGACGGACGCGGCCCACACCATAAATTCACTCTGTCGTCCTGAGGCAGCGCAGGTCATTCGCAAAGCGAAGGACCTGCCAACGAAGGATCTCTGCACTCGTTCAGCAGAAATACCACAACAAACGAAGTCTTCAGGCAGCGACAGCAGCCGTCCTCTGCTCCCAGCGGATTGCTTCTTCGATCTGCCGCGGCTTGACGCCATATTCGGAAGCGAGATCGCCTATCGATTCGCCGGCATTGAACCTGGAAGCGACCACCGCAGTCGAGATGCCGGTGCCCGCGATCACCGGTTTGCCAAAACCTACCGCCGGATTGATCTGGATCAGCTTGGGTTCATTCTGCGTCCTCCCCATGACGAATGGGTACAGCTTGAAGAGACCTCTGGGATCGCGTTCGACACGTTCCAAGTAAAGTTCCATCACCCCGGGGATCAGTATCTGCTGGTCTTTCGACAGATTCACAACATTCCCGAGATGTTCGATGAACAGGTCCCGGCGATCGGTCTGGAAAGCCTGCTCGATGAGCGGATGCTTGTGCTGAACATACTTGGCAAGAGTGATGAGTGATGAGGGCCTTGCGGACCTTGGGAATGCGAACATCATAGATGGCTCGCATGCTGCTCAGCATGTAACATTCCAGCAAATTACTGAACGACAGGCGGGGCGGTTCCGCGCTTGCCAACTTGATCAGAGGAGGAACGTTGCCTCCGCCCTTGAGCCAGTAGGCAAGAGTATTCTGCGGTACCCTGAGGTACTGCGCGGCCTCAGCGACCCCGTAGATCGGAGTTTCCATCATGCCATTTTCATATTGGTCCGTCTAACCTGAGAGCAGAGCAAACCGAGTGCCCAGCTTTTCTACCCCCAAGAACGTATCTCATAGATGATTTGAGATGCGAACATTCGGCGTTGGCAACGGCCGCATTAGGACACGTCCCTCAGAAGGTGTAAGTTTCCATGCCGCCGTGAGTGTGGATGATCGCTTTCCCATCGCTCACGTAGGCCACACAGTTTTTTACTTTTTTCCTATGGCCGGATTGAAGGAACCGCTTGAGCACTCCTCCCTGGATGCCTTCACGCTTGTTTCGAGTAGTTATTCTGATAATGCCCTTGTGTGTGCAAGGCGGGTAGTTGCGATGATTGAAGTCGGTGTCGACGGTGATCAACACACAATTCTGTTCGTCAGCGTACTTTAGCAGCGGGGGATCCTTGGTTCCTTGGAATCCAGGCATGTCACAAACATAAGCAACGCTCAATAAACCAGAGAAACCAGAGACGGCATTCGCTAGAATGCCGCTTATGTCCTCATCTAGTAGAACTTTCAACTTTGTAGTCAACTGGATGCTCCGTCACCGCAGCGGCGAAACTTACAGCATCTTTAACTTGCTCGATCGTCAGCTTCGGATAGGATTCTAAGGCTCCCGCCAAAGTGCCGTGGTACTCCACCGCGTCCAGAATCATGAACACCGGTATCCGCGTGCCAATAATATGTGGCGTACCACCCAAGACGTTGTAGTCAATCGCCACCGACGGTCGACCCTGTAGAGAACGCTCAAACACATCGGAGACCGGAATATCGAAATCCTTAACGCCGAATTCCTTCTCTCTCAAAGGGAACCTGTCATGCCTCCTCCAATTTGAATCGTCCGTACCTCTGCACGGGAACCCGTGCGAGGGTTTGTGAATCGTATGACTCATGATCTGACCTCCTCCGTAAGGCTATCTATTACCGATGACAAATCCTTGATGTCGTCAGAAACAGAGAAGCTTGCGAAAATGACCCGTCTGTCCGCGAATAGCTGGGCAGAAAGCCTACCGTCCTTGCGCTGCACGATCCAAACCTGTGAGACTCCAGAAGGAGCTTCGCTCAACCTTAATCCAATCGCATCAATCTCCGCTTTGCAAGCACCTATTGTGGTTCTCAAGGGCAGTGGAAACCTGCTGTGCTTCCCCGACTCAAACTCAAAATCGGCGTGAATATGGGCTTGGCTATGTTCATTCGTGAAGAATTGTCCGAGGTACTTCATGCACTCTTCCGCATAAACGATCTTCTTCGGAATCAAGGACGCCTCAGTTTCGTCTGTGTAGTGCCCTATTTGCAACCTAATCAGTGTTTCCTCGTCCTTCCACGCGATGTGGACATGGTAATCAGCGTCCCTGGATGGACAGACGACATCGCCCCACTCTCCCGGCTTGGGGGACTGGCCAAGAGCTTTCGTAAATGCAGGATAATCAAACTTGTCATGAGTGATCTTTATGCGATACAGAATCTCTTCGCAATGCAAGTCTCTGAACAATTGTTTCCTCTTGGGCCTGGCAAGGAGGGGCTGTCTTAGGCCAACTGGCGGCCTGCATCTCGCCAGTCCATCATAAGAGAGCGGAGACATCAGTGTACAGAGCTTTGCTCGACTGGGCGGACGAGGGCGTCCGCCCCTACGTGAGCGATTATTGAATCAGCGTGCCTCCGTTCGCTGGCTCTTCTTCTGGCGGGATCACTACCGCCGCGGCGACTCTGTCCCCGGCTTCGATGTTCAGCAAGCGGACGCCTTGGGCTGATCTTCCCGACTCGCGAATGAACTTGGATTCGATGCGGATGATTTTGCCGTATTGGCTGATCAGCATGACTTCGGCGTCTTCGGTGACCTGCGCGATGCCGACGACTTTGCCGTTGCGCTCGGTGGTCTTCACGTTGATGACGCCTTTGCCGCCGCGGTTGGTCAGGCGGTATTCGTCAGCGGCGGTGCGCTTGCCGTATCCGTTTTCGGTGACGGAGAGGATGAGCGAGCCTTTCTTGCCTACGTCTTCGACTTCGAGAGTCGAATCGGCGGGGTCTTTCGCGGGAGCGGGTGGCAACACGGCGTCGGGCTTGACTGTAGTGGCCATTCCGACGATGTAGTCTTTCTCTGCGAGGTTCATGCCGCGCACTCCGGTGGCGTTGCGGCCCATGGAGCGGACGTCGGTCTCTTCGAAGCGGATGGCCTGGCCGTCGTGCGAGGCGAGGAATACGATTTGCACGCCATCGGTCAGGCGGGCGGCTACGAGTTCGTCGCCCTTTTCGATGTTGATGGCGATGATGCCTCCGTTGCGGACGTGGGAGAAATCCTTCAGATCGGTCTTCTTGACCGTGCCGTTGCGCGTGGCGAAGAAAACGTATTTGCCTTCTTCTTCGAGATTGCGGACAGCGAGAATGGTGCGAACCGTCTCGCCAGGCTGCAACGCGAGCAAACTGCCTACGTGTTTGCCTTTGCCGGCTGCGCCTACGTCGGGGATTTCGTAGACCTTGAGCCAGTAGACGCGTCCGTTGTTGGTGAAGATGAGAAGGTAGGCGTGGGTCGAAGCGATGAAGAGATGTTCGACGAAATCTTCGTCGCGGGTCTTCATGCCCATGCGGCCCTGGCCTCCGCGGCGCTGGTTGCGGTAGGTGGAAATCGCGGTACGCTTCATGTAGCCGGAGTGGCTTACCGTGACGGCCATTTGCTCGTCGGCGATGAGGTCTTCAAGATGAATTTCGGCGGCTTCGTCTTCGATGACGGTGCGGCGTTCGTCGCCGTAGAGCTTTTTAACTTCTTCGAGCTCTTTAATGATCACGCCGCGAAGTTTCTTTTCGGAGCCTAAGATCGATTCGTAATCGGCAATGTTGCCGCGGGTAAGATTCAACTCCTTGTTGATTTCGTCGATGGAGAGACGGGTCAAGCGGTGCAATTGCAGTTCGAGGATGGCATCGGCCTGAAGGCCGGTGAAGGGCTTTTCGGGATCGAGCTTGGGTGCGCGGCCCGTGATGTTGATTTCGATCTTCTTGCCGCCGAAATAGGCGACCAGGTTTTCGCGGGCATCGGCGCGATTGGCGCTGGCACGAATGATGACAATCACATTGTCGAGGTGATCGAGCGCGGTGAGATAACCTTCGAGAATGTGCTCGCGGTCTTTAGCTTTCGCCAGCAAATACGAAGTGCGCCGCCGAACCACATCTACGCGGTGGTCGATAAAATGTTTGATGGCCTGGATCAGGCCCATTTCCTTTGGCTGTCCGTTCACGACAGCCAGGAAAATCATGGAAAACCCTTCCTGCATCGAGGTGTGCTTGAACAGCTGATTGAGCACGATTTGCGGTTCGCCGCCGCGCTTCAACTCAACCACGATGCGCATGCCGTCCCGGTCGCTCTCGTCCCTGATGTCGCTTATGTCGTCAATAATCTTATCGTTGACTAATTGGGCCATGCGTTCGATCAGGCGTTTTTTGCTTACTTGATAGGGGATCTCGGTGACGACGATGGCCTGGCGATCTTTGTTGAAAGTTTCGATGCCGGCTTTGGCGCGCATCATGAAGCGGCCGCGTCCGGTTTTATAGGCTTCGTAGATTCCGGCCTTGCCGTGAATGATTCCGTACGTCGGAAAGTCGGGGCCCTTGACGATGTTTAGAATTTCGGGGAGTTGTGTGGCTGGGTTGTTCACCAGCACAATCGCGGCTTCGACGATCTCCGTCAGATTGTGGGGCGGGATATTGGTCGCCATGCCGACCGCGATTCCATTCGATCCGTTGACCAGAAGATTGGGAATGCGCGTGGGCAGAACGGTGGGCTGCGTGTTGGAGTCGTCGTAGGTCGGCTCGAAGTCGACCGTATCTTTGTCGATATCTGCGTTGAGATCTTCCGCCATGCGGGCGAGACGGCACTCGGTATATCGCATGGCCGCCGGCGGATCATCGTCGACTGATCCGAAATTTCCCTGCCCATCGATCAAGGGATAGCGCAACGAAAATGGTTGCGCCATGCGAACCAGCGCGTCATACAAAGCGGTGTCGCCGTGCGGATGGTACTTTCCCATCGTCTCGCCGACAACCCGGGCGCACTTCACGTACCGACGATTGTGCAGCAGGCCGGAGTCGAACATGTGGTAAAGGATGCGGCGATGCACGGGCTTCAATCCGTCGCGCACATCGGGGAGGGCGCGGCCGATTATCACCGACATCGAATAGTCGAGATACGAGCGGCGCATCTCTTCTTCGATATTTACGGGTTGAATGTTCAGCGCGCCGGGATTGCCGCCTTCGCCCGGAGGGGGCGGGGTTAATGGAAGTTCTGGATTTTGGTCGTCTGGCATAACGAAGCTCTTGGCTCCTTGCTTTTAGCTCTCAGCTCTCAGCTCTCAGTCAAAATTCTTTCGGCTGATTGTGGAAGGGCTTCCCTCCCACTGACTGCGTTCCAGTGTAAATTATTGCATTTAAAGCAGCTTATCAGTCTATCGGATACTCACGATTATAGCATACGCGGGGCGTTCTTCGGGCTTCACGAGGGTTGCCGTCGCAGGTCCGGACGAGTGGGTTTGCCTGGAATCAACCACCATGATTGAGCCGCTCCGACGACGGAAAGGCCGGCGCAAATTAGCATGATCCACCGAAAACCGTACACAAATGCGTCGTTGACTGAAGCCTTGATTTCGGATCCGGCATTACGATCAAGACCTGGCGGAATTTCGAGAGCCGCGAGTTTGACGTAGTTGGATTGAATGTCTTTCATTTGCTCGGCCGGTATCGGCAAGCGCGCCAGGCTGCTATCGAGATGGTTGCTGAACGAGCGAACCATCACGATACCGAGCACGGCAACTGCAAGTAGTCCTGCGATGCGTGCGACTGCGTTATTAATCCCGGAGGCGGTTCCGGCTCGATCCTGGTCGACCGCATCCATGACAACGGTGGTGAGCGGCGCGACGCTGATGGTCATGCCAAAACCGAGCACGATAAATGCGGGGAAGAACGTGCTCCAGTAGCTGCCTCCGACAGAGGGCGCGGCAAACAGAATAAATCCGACGGCCGTGATCAGGGGGCCGAGGATGAGCGGGAGTCTGGCTCCGTAACGCGCGACCAAGCCTCCGGACCAGCGAGACAACAAAGACATGAGCAAGATGAAGGGAAGCGCGGCGGCGCCGGTCGCGGTTGCGGAATAACCCTGCACTTGAATAAGGTCCAAGGGAAACAGGAAGAAAAAGATTCCCACGGCGGCATAGAGGAACAGCGTGAGAAGGTTCGCGCCAGTGAAAGGCCGCGACTGAAATAACTGCAAGGGGACCATGGGTTCAGCGACGCGAGCCTCGACGAAAAAGAAGGCAATAAAACATAGGAGGCCGACCGTCAACGTTGCAATGACAAGCGGGTTTCTCCAACCGAGACGAGCAGATTCGATGAGACCGTAAACCAATCCACCCAGACCGGCGGTGACGATTGCAGCTCCCAGCCAATCCACGCGCTTCGCCGCTGCGCTTCTACTCTCGGGAACATGCTTCAGTGAAATGGCGATCACAGCGACAGCGAATGGAAGGTTGAGGAAGAATGCCCATCGCCAGGAAACATGCTGGATCAGCCAACCGCCAAGGACCGGTCCAAGCGCAGTGGTAATTGAGGTAAAGCCGGACCAGGTTCCGATGGCTCGACCGCGTCCCGCCTGGTCAAATGACGCGCTGATAAGAGCCAAGCTTCCGGGCACAAGGAATGCGGCGCCCAGTCCTTGAACCGCGCGGGCGATTATCAGTTGATGAATGTTTGGGGATAAGCCACACCATACGGATGCAATTGCGAAAACTGTAACGCCTATCAGGAAAGCGCGACGGCGTCCGAACAAATCTCCTATCGAACCACCGACGAGAATGAGCGCTCCGAGAAGCAGCCCATACGACTCAACCACCCACTGCGCGTCAATCACGGTCGCGCCAAGGCTGGACTGGAGAGCAGGCAGCGCGACATTCACGACCGTGCTGTCGATGAAGGCCGTGCTGGATCCGAGAATTGCGGCGGTGAGAATCCACATCCCCGCCCGCGGCTTGCAAGGCGCAGTGGCGGGCGCGGAGCGAATCGCGGCTTCATCGCAGGGCGGCCTCATGGTCGCTAATGATCAGGGAATCGGCGAAAGTTCGCAAGATTGCCGGGAGTGATTCGTGGTGAAGTTTGATAGGGAGCCAGCCAAACGCGCGATTATTGCGTCACAAAGAACGCTTGTTCAGGATGACAATGAGAATTGGTCGATTCCGGGCCAAATGAGTGTAATTGATTCCATGACAATGTCGGCTCCGATGCCCGAGTAGACTTTGGGGGTGCTGAATCCAACCAAAGGGCTCGGAGAAAGGAGCCGAACATGATCATTATAGGAGCAGATTACCACCCGGGCTTTCAGCAAATTGCGTTTGTGGATACCGACAGTGGGGAGTTCCAGGAACGGCGACTGCAACACCGTGAGGAAGCGGAAAAGTTTTATCGCGAGCTCGCGGTCCAGGGGATGCAGGTGCGAGTGGGGATGGAAGCCAGCGGGCAGGCGCGCTGGTTTGAACGATTGCTCTCGGAGTTGCACTTCGAGCTGTGGATCGGAGATGCAGCGAAGATCCGGACGAAACGAGTGCGCAAGCAAAAGACGGATCGCCAGGATGCACAGCTGATTCTGCAGTTGCTGCTGGAAGATCGCTTCCCGAAGATCTGGGTACCGAGCTCAGAAAATCGAGACCTGCGGCAACTGCTGTGGCACCGGCACCGCATGGTGCAGGCGCGCACGCGAATCATGAATCAGTTGCAATCGGTAGCGCTGAACGAAGGACTGCGCTGCAAGAAGCGGTTGTGGCGGCAGCATGGGCGGGAGCAATTAGAGTCATTCCGCCTGGCTCCGTGGGCGAGTCGGCGGCGGCGTGATCTGCTGGAGTTGCTGGATCGTCTGAACCCGACCATCGCGGAACTGAGTCAGGCGGTCGAGCAAGAGGCCGAGAAGTGTCCCGCAGCGCAGCGCTTGCAGACGCATCCCGGAGTCGGTGCCTTAACCGCACTGGCTTTTGTGCTGATCATCGGCCAAGCCGATCGCTTTGATTGCGGCAAGCAGGTGGCGAGTTATCTGGGACTGGTGCCGCTGGAAGATTCCAGTGGGAACCGGCGACGGCTGGGGCACATAACCAAACAAGGCAGTTCGATGATGCGTTTCTTGCTGGTGGAAGCGGCGCAGGTAACAGTGCGTAGTGTGCCCGAGTGGCGCAGCAAGTATCTTCACCTGATGATGCGGCGAGGAAGGAAAACCGCCAAGGTCGCCATGGCCCGCAAGCTGGCGGTTCGTCTCTACTGGATGATGCGCAAGGGATGGGATTATCAGCAGTGGAGCAAGTTCGGTTCGCACGCGGGACAACCCGGACATCGTGATGGTGTGCAGTAAAACACCGAGTAATTGATTGGGTGTCCCGCTCCTCGATAACGAGGAGTTCGAAGTAGTAATCATGATCGCGGGTTGCGACCGAAGAGATGCATGGGTCGGACTGAGTCCTGACCTGAAAACGATTACGAGCGAGCCTACGGTTGGAAAAGGCAACACCATCAACGAGAGCGAAATGGCGCTCTTCTCTGAGTGCATGCAGTCGTGCGCTCGAAAAGTGCTTGACACGGGCCGACATTGTCAGAGAGGCGATGTTTCAACAGTTACCCATGGCGCTAGGGCATGATCTCGAACACCGACCCAAAGGTCCTGTATTCGTCGCCAGAGGTCGTTCCATAGAGGTTTCCTTCGGCGTCAAAGATCACTCCAGCAGTGGGCATTTCTCCTGGGTGATCATGGAACGCGTGCAGTATTGTCTCGTGCCATTCTCCATTTGAGTTCGGCATCAACTTGAATACAACGCCTGCCCCAGCTGGTCCACCCGCGAACGTCGTACTGTAAAGAGACCCAGTTTGATCCGTTATCAGGCCTGCATAGGGAGCACTTCCGTCCATCCCGTTGAAGCTAAGAAGTACCTTTTCCTTCCACCCACCATCGGTGTTGTGCGTTAGCCGAAATACAACCCCGTTATAAGAGGCGCCGCCTGACTCTGTAGTACCGTAGATATTGCCAGCCTGATCCAACACCACGCTGTCACCAGGACCCAAACCGTCCGTGCAAAAGACACCGCCTGAACAGAACCGATGTAATACCGTTTCCTTCCGGCTACCGTCCGCGATAGGCGTAAGTTCAAACACAACGCCGCATCCGGCGCTGCAGTTGCTACTCGCGGTTCCACCCTCGTGAGTTGTACCGTAGAGATTACCCGATGAGTCGAAGAGCAGCGGCGCGTAAGGTGTCGCCCCATCACTGCCGCCGCTAAAGGAATAAAGCACAGTTTCGGTCCAACTGCCGTCAGAATTGGGTGTCAGCGTGAAGACGGTTCCGCATCCGCCGTTGCAAGTCTGCGAACCTCCTCCTTCGGTTGTTGTACCGTACAGCTTGCCAGAATCGTCGAAAATCAGACCAGCGAACGGTGCTGCTCCGTCCGTTCCACCCTCGAAACTGTACAGAACGCTTTCAGTCCAACTCCCATCCTCATTGCGGGCCAGTTTGAAGACGACCCCGGAATTACTATCCCCGCCCTGTCTAGTTGTACCGTAGAGGTTACCGGCTTGATCGAAGACAAGAGTCGACAGCGGTGCTCCGCCGTCAGAGCCGCCAGTGAAGGTGTGAAGCACTTTGAACGCCCAGCGCCCATTCGAATGTGGGGATAACTCGAAAACTGTTCCATAAGAGTGAGCGCCGCCATATGCAGCTGTGCCATACAGGCTGCCCGAAGAATCGAAGACCAGCCCTCCTGTCACGTCGGACCCATTTGTAGCTCCGTCGAACTTGTGCAGGCTTGTGTACTTACTCTGCGCCCAAGCCGCCGACATTAAGACCGGCAGGATGATGACCGCGAGCACAACTCCCAACATCCTAGATCTTCGACGCAATAACATAAACTCCCCCTCTTGCGACGTTAGGCGTTTCAAAACGCGAACTTGCGCGGTCGAGCGTCAGAAATCATATCAGTGGACATCGTCATATGAAACCCAAATGTCGAGAACAGGCCATAGCACTCAAAACCCCCGCCGCAAGTGTCAATGAGTTCTATAAAAAGGGATGTCAAGAAAAAAGTTTTCCCTCGACCGGAGGGCGAGATTCTTTTCTCGAGATCCAGCCCACTGACTGTAAGCGCCCCCGCTTTCGGCCCCGGGGCTTTGCTCTGGTTTGTGTGCCCTTCCTGCGGGGTTCATCTTTCGCTGGTGACGACGCCAATCGAGTCTTGAAACTGGGCAAGCGGACCTGGTCTTGGAGTGTCAACCATGGTTCTATCGGAGGCTCGTGGCCTATCGCTATTTCTGGTTATCCGAGGCGGCATACCGTGTAATGGGTGACTTGGTGCCGAAGCACACAGGGCCGATCTCATTGACTGATACTCACCTCGAACCGAGCGTCTCGAGAACCGACCGACCACCAGCGGAGAGAATCACCGGAAATGGAAAGGCCTCTTACCAGAGACGCTCAAGCGGCTTGCCGATGCAGTTGTTTGGCGTCGAAACTGACTCCTTTCTTCCAAATGGTTAACGTGATGGCGGCAATCTTTCGTGCCAGGGTGAGACGGGCCATCGTCGGCCGCATTCCTTTCTCCACCAGAGCCGTATAGAAATCGTGCAGCGGTCCGGGCTGAGTACTAGCCGAAAGAGCAGCACCTTTGAACAGATTCTTCAGATCGTGATTATGATTGTCATTCAGACCGCGCACCGTGATGCGCTCCCGGTTGCGTTGTATCTTCCCCCCGACATAGCGGTACTCGCCGCTGTCGTGGGTCTCGATGGCCAAACCACTGTAGGCCCACAGCTGGCGCTTGGTACGAAAACGGTGGGGTGTTTGCAACAAGGCCACCAGCAAGGCGGCACGAATCGGACCGATCGCAGGAATCTGCTGCAGCCTTTTCACGGCCTCATGTTTGCGGCTCTCTCGCAACAGGTCGCGGCGCGCCTCCTGCCGCACCGGTTGCAGTAGATCCAGTTGCTGATACAACCGTTCCGCCCGCAGACGAACTCCAGGTTGCAAAATCTTCGCCAACCACTCCGCGCGATGCCGCACGGCATAGACGGTCGTACCACTACAGGGAATGGCCCAGCTGCGGTACAGCGCTTTGATCCGACTCATCACCCGGGTGACATCTTTGGTGAGCGTCTGATAGCTGCGACCCAACTCCTTCAAGGTGCGCACCCCGTGCTCTCCGTGATACACCGAATGGAGCTGGTTGCCGCGTAACAACTCGGCCAGCTTGCGGGCATCGATCCGGTCACTCTTGCTGCCATCTTTCAGCAGCGCGTTCTTTCGCGGATCGCAAACCACCAGATGGGCAACATGCGGCTTCATCAGATCATGTAACCAGGCGGCAGAAGTTCCTTCTTCGAAGGTCACCCATACCGTTCCCCGCAGCCCATGGACGAACTCGAGAATCGTGTCCGCCTTCGTCTCCAGAATGCATTCCATGATCAGCTTGCCCTTGCCATCCATGACCGCAACCGAGATCGTTGCCTGGTGAACGTCCATGCCAATATACTTTTCCTGGTTCATAACGGCGCTCCTTTTGGTGAGTGGTGATCCCAACAATCACAACCTACCGCAAAGTGGGCGCCTTTTATATTGCGTGTAATCGAGATGTGGGTGTTGAAAAAGTCCCTCGACAGAACGCCTTTTCACCTGCGAGCATGCCGCTGCGGGTTTTCTTGTCTCTGTTCGACTAGGTGGTGGCCGGCAGAACCGGTGTCGTCGGCTGACTAAGGAAGCGCACCAGTCGCTTGATGTTCTGAGCGACCGCTGCCAGGAAGAACTGCTCGCGCACGAACTTGAGTCTCCGCAGACGCAAGCGCCGCAATCCGATCTGATTCTTCAGCTCCGCGAACAAGGCCTCCACCTTCTTTCTTTGCCGCTGCGCTTTGGCGAACTCTGGTGTGTTGACCAACTCCCGCGCACGTTGTCGGGCGGGTTCGTTCTGGTGGATGATAAGGCCCCGGAAGGCGGCACTGGTGCATTGTGGTCGGAGCGAACATGGGCCACACTTTTTGCGTGTTCCGATATAGTTGAAGGCTCGATTGCGATAAACTCGGCCACCGTAGTTGAGGAACTGGCCAGCAGGGCAGATGTAGCGATTGTTTTCCGGTTCGTAGATAAAACGATCGGGACCGAAGAATGGACTCCTCTTTCTGTGGATGCTGTCGCGGGTCCGCATGTAAGGAGTGATGCTCCGATCGGCTAGCCATTGCAAGAACTCCCCGTTCCCATACGTCGTGTCAGCCGCCACCGATTCGGGCGCTCGTCCTTGCCACTCGGCGAAACGGGTCAGCATATCTTGCGCGGCCACCGTCTCCTGGCTCATGCGCGCCGCTGTGCCCTGCACTCCCACAATCACGCAGCTTGCATTGTCCACCAGATAGTTGTCGTAGTAACCGAGGCGAGCCGGCGTATTGCCCTTCGTGGCATAGGTAGAATCGGGGTCGGTGGTCGATACCTGGTCTTGCTCATGCACCGGTTCTTCCACCGGGTTCTGCTGTTCCAGTTCCTTCAGATACTGTCGCACGCTGTGATGGACCTGGGCTGCTTCTCCCAACTGCTCCCGTGGAATGCGGCTCTCCTTGGCCGCATTGGCTTCCACGAAGCTGCCATCCACCGACAGGTGCTGGCCCTGCACCAGCCCCACTTCCACGCACTGCCGCACGATCTGTTCAAACAGCTCCTCGAACAGCTTCGATTCCTGAAACCGTCCGTGCCGGTTCTTGGAAAATGTGGAGTGATGCGGAATCTCTTGATCGAAGCCCAGACCAGTGAACCAGCGCCAGGCCAGGTGCATGCGCAGTTCTTCCACCAGTTTGCGCTCGCTGCTAATGCCGTAGAGGTAGCCGATCACGAGAATGCGCAGCAGGAGCTCGGGATCGATCGACGGTCGTCCGGTCTCGCTGTAGCTGCCTTTCAGTTGTTCGCGTACGAAAGCAAAGCTGATGTGCTTTTCGATGAGCCGCAGCAGGTGGGTTTCAGGAATCTGATCTTCCAGGCGAAAGTAGTAGAACAACGCTTCAGAGCGGTCGTGTTGTCCCATCATGATCAGCAGGCCTCCGAGAATGGCGATGGCAAGCATTCCTCCTTCTTATTACCACGCTTCTGCCGCCATTCCGACCGCTAATCACAGTGACTTTTTCAACACCCACGAGATGTTACAACAGCAACCAGATTGACGGGCTTGCGAAACTGGTCGGCAATCGGCATCACTGCTGAGAATTCGCGAAGTCCGCAGAACCGTCTCAAGCAACCAACGCATGGCCTCCCTTTGGAATGGCACGCGGCTACCACGTATCGAGAGAGGGTTTGCTCGTGCTTCGGTTCCGCGCGGTGCCGGGCCATTGCCGCCGTCCAGTCAATCACTGAACCTTACTAGTGACCGTCAACGCCTGTGGTTGGCCGTCGACGATTGGGAAAGGCGAACCCGGAACTGCGCTAAGCGCACCGGTGGTTTCGTTGATTGCGTACGCAGAAACGGAATATCCTGAACCGTTAAAAAACGGGCCCGCCACATAGAGAAATTTGCCCGAAGGGTCCACAACGAGTGATGTAGGAACGACTTGCGCACTGAACGGAAATCCGGCAAGCATTGAAAGTGCACCTGTGCTCGTGTTGATACTGAAGCCTGAGATGTCGCTGAAATTGGCTAGGTACAGAAAGCGGCCCAGCGGGTCCGTCCCCCAGCGAATTGGGGGATCGCCTGCGCTGCCACCAGTTGCGACGGGAGAGGCCGGCACTGGATTGAGCGCGCCTGTACCTGGTGTGATGCTGAATGCCCAGACATCAAACGGTCCGTTGCCACTATTCTCTGGGTTGCTTGCGACGTAGACAAACTTTCCGAAAGGGTCGACGGCCACCGCCTGTGCAAAGATAAGTGGGCTCATAGGTAAGGAGACTGGCGACCCAGTAACCGGCTGCAGGATACCTAGTGAATTTATTGAGAAGGAACAGACGGCCCCATTAGAATTTGAAACAAAGAGGAACGCAGCGGTCGGGTCTGTCACGACACCGGTGGTCAAGCCATCAGGGTTCAGGCAAGATGCCTCCGCAATCGGAGTTAGCGCGCCCGTCGCGGCATCAATGCTCAACTCAGAGATGTTGTTGTTGTTACCGTCACCTCCGAAGTCTGCCGTGTAAAGGAATTTACCTGTGGAATCGATGGAGAGTGAGACGGGCATTGATCCTGCAGTGAAAGGCGATCCAGGGACCGCTTTGATGGCGCCCGTAGAAGGAGCGATTGCGAACCCGGATATGACCTTGGCGGGTACAGTGTTGTCGATGTTGCTGGCCTCGTATAGAAACCTACTTGAGGGATCCAGCGTCACTGATGTTGGCTGCGCGCCCCCTTCGAAAGGGGAGCCTTGAACTGGAGTGAGGCTGCCGGTATTCGGATCGACAGAGAATACCGAGATGTTTCCCATGGTCAGGCTTACGTCAATGCTATTTGCCACGTAGAGGTAGCTAGGCGTTCCATTGATGATAAAGCCGACCGAGTTCGACGTTCCACTGTCAGCGGCAGACGCGGGGTTGACAACGGTTATCTGCGCAACACCAACTGCGGCAATATCAGCCGCGGTAATGGTGGCAGTTACCTGAGTGTCGCTGACCTCAGTGGTCATGCGGTTGCCGCCATCCCAGTTCACGATCGAAGCGGCAACGAAACCTTTGCCGTTCACTGTTATCGTGAAATCAGCGCCGCCCGCAGGTGCATTTAACGGCGTAATGGACGAGATAATCGGGGTGGTGTTGCTGTTGCTGCCTCCCGAGCTGCCTCCCGAACCGCCCCCCGAGGAGCAGCCCCCCGTTGAGATGAGAATGGCTGCACTCACGAGCATTAGATAGGGCCGCGAAGTCATGAGACACGCCCCCCAATACGCTTTTTGATCCACGCCGGAGTTTCCGATTGTTGACTCTATCTTTTGCGCGAAAACATACACCCGCCGTACTCTTCTGTCAACCTCACCTCGGCATACTGTCGGTAGCACATGATATGTCCGGTTGAGATAGCAGGTGATATGTCCGCTTTGCAGGCGGTGAGGATGGGAGACCATGCGAAGCATGGACTCTTACCCGAGGGCCGCGATGGAGCGGGCGATGAAAGTGCAGGACGTAATGTTGCAGGCGATGGCGAAGAAGATCACCTGGTGGCAAGCGGCGGAGATCCTGGGCATCAGCGACCGGCACATGCGGCGGTGGCGGGAGCGCTACGTCGAAGAGGGCTACAACGGGTTGCTGGACCGGCGGCGGGGCCGGCCCTCGCGTCGGCGGGTGCCGGTGGCGACGGTGGAGAAAGTGTTCGCCTTGTACCGGGAGAAGTATTTCGATCTGAACGTGCAGCACTTTCACGAGAAGCTGCAGGACGAGCATGGGATCGAACTGAGTTACACCTGGGTGAAGCAGGCACTGCAGGGAGCGGGCCTGGTGGCGCGAGGACGCAAGCGCGGGGCGCATCGCAAGCGGCGGGAGCGGCGGCCGTTGCCGGGGATGCTGTTGCATATCGATGGCAGCCGCCACCAATGGTTTCAGGATGAACGCTGGTACGACCTGATCGTGATTCTGGACGATGCCACGAGCGAGATTTACTACGCGCAGTTGGTGGAGGAGGAATCAACGGCGACGGTGATGGCGGGGCTGAAGGACGTGATCGAGCGCAAAGGCGTGTTCTGCGCGCTGTACAGCGATCGGGGAAGCCATTTCTGGCTGACGCCGAAGGTGGGCGGCAGGGTGGACTACCATCGCCGCAGGCAGGTGGGGCGGGCGTTGCACGAGTTGGGAGTGCAGATGATCCCGGCCTACTCGCCGCAAGCGCGCGGGCGCAGTGAGCGCAACTTCTCGACTTGGCAGGGCCGCTTGCCGCAGGAGTTGCGGCTGCGCCAGTTGGGGACGCTGGAGGCGGCGAACCGGTTTCTGCGGGAAGATTACATCGTCGAGTTCAATCGCCGTTTTCAGGTCGCGCCCAGGCAACGGGGCCATGCTTTTGTGCCCTGCCGGAGTCGAGACCTGGAAGGCATTTTCTCGCTGCAGTTCGAACGCAACGTCAACCGCGACAACACGGTGAGCTTTCAGAATCTGAGCTTGCAGATCGAGCGGGTGCGCTGGCGGGCGACGTTGGCGGGTTGCCAGGTGGTGGTGCATCAACACCTGAATGGAACCTTGAGTCTCACCCACGGACCGCATTGCCTGGGTCGCTATGACGGCGGCGGAACTCCCTTGTCGCCCAAAGCTTCTACAGAACTGAGCAGGGGAAGGGGAACTGCCCCCTTCCCCTGCAACCCCATCCCCAAAATCAGCCCAACCCAAACGGCGAGGGCACAACTCTGAAACCGGACATTTCACTTGCTACAAAAAGCGGACATTTTAACTTGCTACCGACACCTCACCTCGGCATACTTGATGTAATCGCATTATAAAAGGGCGCCCTTTTAGAGTAGGTTGTGATCGTTCCCATCATCACCTACAGAAAGGAGCACCCTCGTGAACGATGAAAAGTATATTGGGCTGGACGTTCATCAAGCAACCATCGTGGTCGCGGTCATGGATTCGACGGGGAAGTTGGTCATGGAATCCATTCTGGAGACGAAAGCGGCGACCATTCTTCAGTTCCTTGCAGGCTTGCGCGGAACTCTATCGGTGACTTTCGAAGAAGGAACCTGGTCCGCCTGGCTGTATGATCTGCTCCACTCCCGGGTGGACAAACTGGTGGTGTGCAATCCGCGGAAGAACGCGCTGCTCAAGGACGGGAACAAGAGCGACCGCATTGATGCGCGCAAGCTGGCCGAACTGTTACGCGGCAACCAACTCAAACCGGTCTACCACGGCGAGACGGGCGTGCGCATGTTGCGCGAACTATCGCGAAGCTATCTGACCATCGTCAAGGATCTGTCGCGAGTGATGAATCGGTTGAAAGCGGTGTACCGCAGCTGGGCGATTCCCTGTGCGGGCAGAGACGTCTATTACCGCCGGCATCGAGCGCAATGGCTGGCCAAGATCCGCGAAGCCGGGGTGCGGCGTCGCGCCGAACGACTGTATGAGCAACTGGAGATGTTGCAACACTTGCGGCAGCAAGCCCGCCGCGAACTGTTAGCGGAAAGTCGCAAGCATGCGATCACTGCAAAGCTGCGGCAGATTCCGTATCTCGGACCGATTCGAGTGGCGCTGGCGGTGGCCCTGATCCAGACCCCGCATCGTTTCCGCACTAAGCGGCAACTCTGGGCCTATAGTGGACTGGCCTTGGAGACGCGTACGAGCGCGGAGTACCGTTTTGTCGAAGGTCAAGTGCGACGCTCGAAAAAACTGCTTTGCATTCGGGGCCTGAACAAAGACCACAACCATGATCTGAAGGGTCTATTCAAAGGTGCGGCCACCATGGCCAGTGTGCGCCCCGGGCCCTTCCAGGACTTCTACCAGGCGGCGCTGGCCAAAGGCATAAAGCCAACCATGGCGCGGCTCACGCTGGCACGCAAGATTGCCGCCATTACGCTGACACTTTGGAAGAAGGGAGAAAACTTCGACGCCGAAAAACTGAAAGCGCAAGCCGCTTGAGCGTCTGGGGTGAAGCCCTTCCATCTCCGGTGATCTTTTTCTGGTGGTGGCCAGTCGGTTCTGGAGACGCTCGGGTTCGAGGGTGAGTATGACAATGGCCTGTAGACAACACGGTGCCGATAGCACCCAGTCTCTGTGTAATCCCTATGCCCCCTCGGACAACCCGAAAAAGCACTAGGCCACGAGCCTCAGATAGATCCATGGTTGACACCGTACAACCGCAGGGCTTGCTCAGTTTCAGAACTGATCGGCGTCGTCGTCACTAAAGAAGATGCAGCCGCTGAGATGGAACAACCTAAACCCAGGGCACGACACCACACCAGCGTCTTCCAATGGCGAGAGGGCTGGATGGCGCGAACTATACCGCGCCCCCGGTGGAGGGAAAAAAATGTTCTTGACATCCCCTTTTATAGACCAGGCCATTACACGTTTTAACCCTCTGGCCGAAAACGATGGCAACTCCGAGCCGGGGCAACGTCCGCAGACCGGAGGCGAAAAAGCGATTGAGGGAAGCCAACCCACCTGCGCGCCCCGGTCAGCGTAAACACCAACCGGCTGTTCAAGCTACACCACTACCCGCGAGTGGCGGGCGAGACGTTGCAAGCAACGTCTGTACAGAAATGCAAATTACGGCCGGGTGACGACTTCGTTTGGACCCGAGGGCAGAGTGAAGCGGATGCCGGCTTGGTGATTGGCTTGGATTGTGGCGGGGATGTCGAGCGCGGAGACCTGGATATTTTTCGTCCAATGACCGCTTTGCCAATAATCTCCGCTGGCGTAAATCGTGCTGCCCACGATGGCATATTCGGGCACCTGCTCGCGATGACCGTCCTTAAAGATTAGAACTGCCGGCGGGAGTTCCGGTTGAGCTGGTTGTGGATTGATCCGCGGAGAGCCGTTCGCGTCGGCTTCGGCGTAATCGAGTGGGGCATTGGCGCCGCGTTCCGCGGCTTGCTGCCTTCCGCCGAAACGCACATAACGATTTCCCTGCAGTTCGATCATCAACGGCTCGGATTTTATTTCCGGCTGGGTGTCGGCGACAGGGGCCGGCTGAACGATGACAAACTGGGGTGGGACCGTTACGGGAGCTACTTGATAATCCGAATAAAACGGATCGCCTAAAAAGATTGCATCACGACCGAAAGAGCGGGAATAGGGGCGCGCGGCAAAGGAAACATTGACGCCTCGCGAGAAACCAGAAGGGACGCCTACACTGCCGCCACCGCCTCGCATTTGGGCGGTTGAAGTCGCCGGGAGAATCGTTACCCCGAGCAGCGCCGCCAGCGAAAACATGATCGGCGCAAAGATCCGCGGCTTAGGCATACTCTAGTTCGCTTCGTTTGGAGCGGGAATCTGGAAGTCGATGCCGCGGTCGTCGTTCTGTTTCGCGGTAGCGGTCAGGTCCAGGTCGGCGAGCGCAATCTTCTGGCGATGTCCGCTGGTCAGGTCGTATAGGGTGCTCCCGACAATTGCATAGTTCGCCACTTCAACTTGATGACCGTCCTTGAACACCAGGATGGTCTGAGGCTGATCAGAAGCGGGCTCGGCAGAATCAGGATCGTCCTGCGGGCTATAGTTGCTGGCGCGGCTCGAATACTGGGCTGGAGGTGTCGCAGGCGCTGCACCTGGACCGCGACGGTCGAAAATTGTAGGCCCCCCGTTGTAGTCGCCCGGCGGATCATCGGCCACGTCGCTTCCGGAATCGTAATAACCGTAATAGGGTGCGGAGTAGATTCCGGCCCCCCAAGGAAGGTTCGCGTCCTTGCGATGATGAGGATGCTGGGAGTTTAGCGGTTGAGTAGGAGCATTTGTGGTTACGCCCCTGAAACAGCAAGTGGGAGAATTAGGCGTGTATCCCCGTGACCCAAGAGAGGTGACGCTTGGAGCCACTCCATTCACTTGGCGACCGCCAAATCCGGGCGACGTGACCGAGGCAGGCATGCCGTTAACCTGGGCGCCCGCTGTGGGGATCAGAAATAATCCCAGAAAACCAAGCACGAACAATGTCAACGCAAAAGCCGCTCCGGTCGGTCGATTCAGCCGTTTCACCGGGACATCATACTCCAGTTTTCGATGCATGGCGCACTCCCCCTGTAAATATTAGAACATGAGAGGGCATGGGAAGTTGCGTGCCTAAAGAGAATTACTTTCGTGCTATGGAGGAGGCGTGGGACCCAGCTAAGTGGCTGAAAAGCGGGGACCCGCGTGTTAGGAGCGAGTGGTGTCCAGGATTTGCCCACCAGGCGCGACTTGGGCCCGGAACGGCTTCCAGTTTTCCTGGGACTCGGGCATAGTGATACAACAATCTGGGGTCCGAGTGGACCCGACCTGGGTTAACTAAGCAAGAAAGGTCGGAACTGCCATGAGACGCATGCTTCCCATTCTTCGCAGCTTGGCCTCGGCCTTGTTCCTCGCCGGCCTGTGCCTGCAAAGCATATTTGGCCCAGTGCCGGCTCAAGCCAAGTACGCGCCTTTTCGATTCATTTACCTGCCATCGCAACCGACCGAGTCGGTAGCAGCGCGTCTTGCCGCTCAAAACGCTTTGTTCAAAGAGCAGTTCGAAGATGACATGAGGGCTTCTCCGGAGAGCGAGACTGCGAGAGGGGACTACCGGAATAACGCAGTGTTGGATGATTATTCTCTGGCGGCGAGCACGAAGCAGAATGCGGTCGATCGCGCGTATCGTGCGAAGCTCGCGGCAATTTCTGCCGAGGGGTTTCCCGAGCAGGATCGTATCTCGCACGATCTCTTGCTTCACGTTCTGGACAATCGTATTGCGGACTACGAGTTAAAGAACTACGAGATGCCCGTTTCGCAAATGCAGGGCATTCACAACAGCCTGGCCGATCTTCCGAACTCCGTGCCGCTGGATACGGTTCAGCACTACGAAGATTACATTGCGCGTTTGCATCAAATTCCGCGGGCTTTTGAACAAACCCTCGAAGTGCTCCGTCAGGGAGAAAAAGACGGATTGATGCCGGTGCGTATTTTGCTCGAGCAGATACCGGCGCAATGCGAAGGCACGATTACGGAAAATCCGTTCTTGGCCCCGACGAAGAAGTTTCCCGCGTCCATTTCCGCGGAGGACCAGGGGCGCTTGACCGCGGAGATCGTTGAAGTGGTCGATTCCGAGGTGTTGCCGGCTTATCGGCGGTTCGCGGAATTTATCGCAAAGGACTACGCTCCACGTGGCCGCAGCACAATTGGGTTGAACAGCTTGCCGGAGGGCGCTCGACGCTACCAGCAAGCGATTCGAGAGCAGACGACCACGGATATGTCACCGGCGGAGATTCATGCGCTGGGTCTGCGCGAGGTCGAACGAATCAATGGACTGCTTACTAATCTTGCTCTCAAAGCAGGCTACAAAGACCTAAGCAGCTTTCGCGCCGCGATCAACAGTGATCCGAAATACATACCGAAATCTGCAGACCAGATCGTCGAGGATTTTCGGCGCTATGTCGGCCAAATGCAGCCGCATCTGCCAGAACTGTTCGGAGTTTTCCCAAAAACTCCGCTGACCGTGGAGCCTGCGCCTGCCTCCCAACCAAACAATCCGACACACTATGTTTTTGGCACCCCGGATGGCAGCAGACCGGCTCGCGTCGTGGTTGCCACTTCCAACTATGCCCACCGAAAATTGGTGAGCGACGAGACACAGGCTTATCACGAAGGCATCCCCGGCCACCACATGCAGATTTCCATCCAGCAACGGCTCACGGGGCTGCCGGAGTTTCGTCTTCACGTCCTCAACAACGCATACGCCGAGGGGTGGGCAGTCTATGCGGAGGCGCTGGGCAAGGAGATCGGATTTTTCCAGGACCCGGCCTCAGACTATGGACGGCTCAATCTAGAATTGATGCGAGCGGTCCGCTTAGTTGTCGATACGGGAATTCACTCCGAAGGTTGGACTCGCGAACAGGCCGTGGCTTACTTCCGCGAGAGCGGCGCCGGAGACGAGCCTACGATTCAAGCTGAAATTGACCGGTATATTGCATGGCCGGCTCAGGGGCTTAGCTACCAGATCGGCAAGCTCAAGATTCTCGACCTCCGCGACCGCGCCAAGCAGCAGCTTGGTCCCCACTTCGATATCAGAGCCTTCCATGATGAAATCCTGGGCGGAGGAAGCCTGCCGCTCGACATGCTGGAAGCCCGGGTGGATAACTGGATTGGAAGTCAGCTTCCGAACGGTGCCAGCAGATGAAGGCCGTGCGCGGCTAGAGCGGCTTTCCAACACGCGCCAGTTCGGCCAGATTCCAGAATGCGTTGGCCAGCAGAAGTCCCCAGACGCAGGCCGCTACGAGGTCGCGTCTCGGGGTCTCCAGCAAGTCAGAAGCAATGGCCGCGACGAACACAAACCAGAATGGCGTGGCGATGAGCTGGAATCCGAAGCCGGGATAGTGCGGCGCGCCCAGGCTTAGCAGAAGAAACAGCGCTGCAATCATGAGAGGCGCCGTATTGCCAAAATACCTTGAGCGCCGCCAGGCGGAATATGCAATCAAGGCAATTGGGATCGCCAGCAAGAGGGCTGGGCCACTCTGCCCGGTTTGCGCGAGAACCCGCATATAAGTTCCTGGCACAAGAAACGCCGACCAGGTGATTCCGAAAAAGCGGGCGTGGCGAATGCTCTGCCAAAAGACGCCTGGACGAAACAGATAACACGCGAACAGGAGCAGAAATGCGACCCCGCACGCTGCCGCCCAAATCGCAACCGCTGCTGGCCGCCTCGTGGGCGCCAGATAGAGCATGAACCCGAGCGCGATGGGAATCAGGATGACCAGTGAAAACTGAGAGCCGATGGCTAGCGCGAGTGAGAGTCCGAGCAATAGAATGCGCCGCCAGTTCCAAACCACAACTTCGCGAGGAGCGTATAAGGTGTGGGCGGCCGCGATGGCCGTGAAGATGGCTCCGAAAGCGCCCCAGGCCGCACCCATCTCTGGCTGTGCCGCGTACAGGGTGCTGCTGCGGAGGATCACGGGCGAAACGCAATATAGCGTCAGCGCAATGTAGCCACCGGCGTTTCCGTAGAGCCTGCGCGCCACATACCACAGAGACGCGCCCAGGAGCAGGCCGAAGATCAGATAAGGAGTTCGCGCCAGCCATCCCCAGTAATGAAAGGATCCAGAATCGGATGTGCCCGTCCAGCCCAGCAGCGGGACGGAAGCCAACAGATACCAGAGCGGGGAGTGGTTGGGATCGTAGCCATCGTTCTGCTCGACTTCGGGCGGTGTCGGGGTTCCGGCTTCCATGCGTTCGACGGATGGCGTCCCCGCGACCGAATCGCCACTCCATTGCTGCAGTCCCTCCACCACGCGGAAAAGCTGAGAAGATTCAACTTCGTTTGGCTCGGTGCCCCGGACCAGCAACCAACCACACTGCGCCAGGAATCCGAGGAGCAGAAATCCCGCCAACACCTGAGGCCTGCCGAAGCGCTCGCGCGTAAGAAATTTGCTCATGAAAGGGACGGCGAGTGTTTTACCATGTCCGGGGATGATTGGGGAAACTTCCGCCATGGACGAAGCAAAAGGGGGCTCGTTCTCTGAGAATACAGGACCGGCGGGACAACAGCTCAATCAATCGGATCTTGGGTTGGCCACCGCCTCGCCTCCATCATTGCACACGCCGGTGCATAACATCTTCATCGATGATCACGGCCTGCGAGCCGGATGGCGATTTCTGCTGTACGTCGGTTTGTGGAGAGTGTTCCTCATTCTGATCCCGACGCTTGTGCGATATGTGCAGCCGCATGAGGCGCACGGAATTTGGCAGGAGTTGATTGCCGAGTTGGAATTTCTGGCATCGGCTGTTCTGCCTACACTGGTCATGGCCGCCATCGAGAAGCGTTCTTTCGGCGACTATGGCCTTCCACGAAAGTATGCCTTTGGAAAGTCGTTCTGGGTGGGCACTGTCTGGGGCATCGTGGCCGTTACAGTGTTAGTGCTCGCTATCGGCGGGGTTGGCGATTTCTCCCTTAGTGGTTTGGCATTGCACGGCACGCGAATCTTCAAATTCGCGGTGTTCTGGGGCGGATTTTTTCTTGTCGTCGGCTTTTTCGAGGAGTATCTACTGCGCGGCTATCCCCAATTCACGCTGACCCAAGGCATGGGTTTCTGGCCGGCCGCTATTTTGCTCTCGAGCTTGTTCGCGGCTTTGCACTTAGGCAATTCCGGGGAAACTTGGGTCGGCTTGCTTGCGGTCGCGGCCATTGGACTTTTCTTGTGTCTGACTCTTCGCCGAACCGGAACTCTGTGGTTCGCTGTCGGCTTTCACGCTGCGTGGGATTGGGGCGAGAGTTTTCTGTATTCCGTACCCGACAGCGGCGGGATGGTCACGGGGCATTTGATGCGTTCCTCGTTCCACGGTTCGCGCTGGATCACTGGAGGCTCGGTCGGGCCGGAAGGCAGCGTGCTGGTGTTTGTGGTGATTGCGCTGACCTGGGTGGCGTTCGACCGGGTCTACCCGGAGGCGAAGTACGCCGCAGGATCAACGTCGGGTCTGGGGCATCCACCGTGTTAAGATGTGTTCATGGCAAACACACGCAGCGCAACCCTTAGCATACGACTGAAGCCGGAAACCAAGAAACGGTTGGCAAGGCTGGCGAAGGCCTCAGGGCGCAGTTCGAATTTTCTGATCGCGGACGCCGTTGAGTCTTACGTCTCCGATCAGGAAAGAATGTTGGCCGAGGTTCGTCAGGCGGATCGCCAAGTCAAATCGGGACACTATATCAAGAACGAAGACATGAAGGCGTGGCTGCTGTCGTGGGGAACTGATCACGAGTTGCCGGTTCCGAAGTGCGTCTGCGGGAAAGAACACGATGACGAGACGCTGTGTCAGTAGAAATTGTCTGGTCTGCGTTGGCACGAACCCGATTGCGGGAGATTCGCGCTTACGTGGCGCGAGACAAACCGGAGGCGGCGGAACGGCTGGCCATGCGGATTGTTGCCGTGGTCGAAGCTTTAAGAAATCATCCCTACCTGGGCCGTGCAGGGGCAGAGCCTGGGATCAGAGAGCTAGTGATCGGAGGCACTCCATACATCGTCTTGTATCGAGTACGGGGCCGACGCGTTACGATCAGTACGATCTGGCATGGAGCGCAGAGCAGGGATGTCTAGTGCCCGCCCCTAGGCGAGATTAGATATCCAGGTTCTTCACGTCGAGGGCGTTTTCTTCGATGAACTTGCGGCGGGCTTCTACGTCTTCGCCCATGAGCGTGGTGAAGATGGTTTCGCACTCGGCGATATCTTCGAGCTTGACTGACAACAGGGTGCGGCGCTCCGGGTCCATGGTGGTTTCCCAAAGTTGCGGGGCGGTCATTTCGCCCAGGCCTTTGTAGCGCTGAATGTCGTATTCTTTCTTGCCTTCGGCGAGGACGTATTCGTGCAGTTCGCGGGCCGTGGCTTTCTCTACGGTGACTGGCTCGGAGCTTTTTTTCTTGGCAATTTTTTGGTCGTCGTTTTGCACCCCAGGGCTTAGTCCCCCGGTATCACCGGCTTCGGTGTCGAGTTCTTCGTCCGCCTTCGCTTTGCTGGCCTTGGGCAGAGTCTCGACTATGAAAGGCGGCTCCATGTAGGGTTCGATTTGTTTATATTTCGACATCATCTGGCGATATTCGGGAGTGGAGGCGAACTCCCAGTTGACGCGATGTTCGGCGCCATCGGCGTTGACGATGCGCAGTTCCCAGAGGTTGTGCTCTTCGTCGAAGTGGGCTGCGACTTCTTTGAGTTTTAATTCCTTCTGTAAAGCTTTTACTGAGCGTTCGAGTTTTTCGATTTTTTTCGGAGCGGCTGATTTGCCGCCTTCAAAGTCGGAGCGTTTCGACAAATCCAGCTTTGGTAGAAGTTCGGTCATGCGTTCTTCGCGCAAGCGGCGGCTGACTTTGTCGAAGAAGCCGATGTACTCGTCGAGGACGGTGACGAATTTCGCCAGAGTCGAGCCGTCGATTTTGGCCGCGCCTTCGCCGTAGCGCACGGACAGGCCGTCCGACGCGCGCTTCACCATCACTTTGACCAGTTCGCGCTCGTCTTTGATGTACTGCATCTTCTTGCCCTTCTTGATTGAGAAGAGCGGCGGCTGCGCGATGAAAACATTGCCGCGCTTAATCAACTCCTGCATGTGACGGAAGAAGAATGTGAGAAGCAGGGTGCGAATATGGCTTCCGTCGACATCGGCGTCGGTCATCAGAATGATTTTGCCGTAACGCAATTTGCTCGCGTCGAAATCTTCTTTAGAAATGCCCGTGCCCAGCGCCGTAATCATGGCGCGAATTTCTTCGTGCGCCAGCATCTTGTCGTAGCGGGCTTTTTCTACGTTGAGGATTTTGCCCTTCAACGGCAGAATGGCCTGAAAACGACGGTCGCGCCCTTGTTTTGCAGTGCCGCCTGCGGACTCGCCCTCGACCAGGAACAGCTCGCAACGCTCCGGTTGCTTCTCTGAGCAGTCCGCAAGCTTGCCGGGTAGCCCACCCCCGTCAAGCGCACCCTTGCGACGGGTCAGGTCGCGAGCTTTTCTCGCGGCTTCGCGGGCGCGGGCAGCGTCGATCGCTTTGTTGATAATCTTTCGTCCGACCGTCGGGTTCTGTTCCAGATATGCGCCGAGACGTTCGTTGACGAACGCCTGAACGACGCCGGCAATGTCGGAGTTCAGCTTGCCCTTGGTCTGGCCTTCAAACTGAGGTTGCGGCAGCTTGACGCTGATCACCGCGACCAGGCCTTCGCGAACGTCATCGCCGGTCAGATTTTCTTTTACGTCTTTGAACAGGCCCATCTGCTGACCGGCGTAGTTGATGGTGCGAGTCAGCGAGGTGCGGAATCCGGAGAGGTGCGTGCCGCCATCGACGGTGTTGATGTTGTTGGCGAAACTGAAAACCGTTTCGGAGTAGGCATCGTTGTATTGCAGGCCGATTTCCATGGTCACGCCATCGCGTTCGGCCTCCATGTAAATCGGCTTATCGTGCAGCACCTGCTTGCCGCGATTGAGATGCTTGATAAATTCCGCGATGCCGCCGTTGTATTTGAATTGCGCGGTTTTGGGCTCGCCGGTTTTCGGATCGGTAGTGCGCTCGTCGGTAAGCGTAATCAGCAGGCCTTTGTTCAGGAACGCCAACTCACGCAAACGCTGCGCCAGCGTGTCGAAGTTGTATTCGGTGACCGTGAAAATGCTCTTGTCGGGCAGGAAATGGACTTTCGTCCCACGCTTCGTCTTTACCTCGCCCGCTTTTTTCAGCTTGCTGGTGGGCTCACCTTTGGAATAGGTCTGCTCCCAAGTGAATCCATCGCGCCAGATTTCCAGATCAAGCTCTTCGCTGAGCGCGTTGACACAGGAAACGCCGACGCCGTGCAATCCTCCTGAAACTTTGTAGGAAGAAGCATCGAACTTGCCGCCGGCATGCAGCGTGGTCATGACGACTTGCGCGGCGGGAATCTTCTCGCCATCGATGTCCATGGAATCGACGGGAATGCCGCGGCCGTTATCGACTACGGTGATGGAGTTGTCGAGGTGAATCGCGACTTCGATCTTGTCGGCGTATCCGGCGAGCGCTTCGTCAACAGAATTGTCGACGACTTCATAGACTAGATGATGAAGTCCCAGGTCACCGGTCGAGCCGATGTACATGGCGGGACGTTTGCGGACGGCTTCCATGCCGCCCAATACCTTGATGGAATCGGCTGTGTAATCGCCGTTGCCGTTGACGGGGTTAGGCCCGCCGGCTCTATTCTTGGTGTCGACAACGGCGGCGGTTTCAATCTCTTTTGTTGCCATTCAGCTCCGTGGAAGATGGGCCGGATTCGATGCTCGGGCCGGCGCGTATTTCCTGTGCCCTAAAATGAGGTCAAATGACTGAAATTATTAACACTTACGACGTCAGGATTTATAAGTAATTATAGCATAGTTCAAACGGCTTTTGGACGCAGAATCGAGCCGGTAAACCGCGTTTCTCGTGCCATTTAGGGAGGTGTTTGGCGGGGAAATTGCATCTCGTTCCCGCAGCGATTTCCGACTCATTTGCGCGAAGCTGACGTTTCTTTGCTGCTGAAGCTTAAACCGTCCACAAGTTGGTCCGCTTCGTCTTCGCTGCCGGCAACAAAAGTAAACGAGACGACGTAGCCTTTTTCCATCATGACCAGCGTACTCTGGTGCATGGTCAGATTGCCGAGCGCTTTGCTAAAGTCGCTGCGGACAAGTTGCGTGTCTCCTACGCGGAATTCGTAAGGCTCGTTGACGACGGTTAGCCCCTTAGCCTTGGTCAGCTCAGTAAGCGGGCCGAAATACTGCTCCGCACTTCGCAGGCCGGGATAGGAAGCCACTTCTTCCGCCGCCACTACCACCGCGGAGTTCACCGTGTTGCCAGTGGCTTCGGGGGGACGTTCGAATGTAGCAAGAAGCAGGATGGACTTCTTCGCGGAGTTCGAATCTTCGTCAGAGTCTTCTCGCATCTCCCTGGTGCGATCGACCCAGCCAAAGGGTGCCTTGTAAGCGAATCCAAATGTGGGGTTGCGGTAAATGCCGTCGGTGATGGCACCTAAATCTGGTTTCGCCGCAGTCTGCGACGACGCTGACTTTGCCGGTTGCTGAGCTTGCAGAGTGCAGGCCAGCAGAGCCACAGTGCAGATCTTGAAGAGTGTGCACGCAGACCAACCCATCTTCCCAATGTTACAGCAGCAGGACCGATCTGGGAGGTTGCAAGCAACGTTTCTACAGTCGTCGGTTTACGCCGCTATTCCCAGTGGAACTGGCTGCGCGCAGTGCGCACAGCGCTTGGCATCGATCGGAATCTCGCTTAGGCATTCGGGGCACTTCTTGGTTGTGGGATCGGCCGGGGCCGGTGCTTTTCGCATACGCGCGACGAGGAGATTCACCGGGGTCACAACGAAGAAGTACACGGCTGCCGCTACCAAGAGGAAAGAAATGCCGGCGTTGACGAAGTCTCCGAGGGCGAACATGCTCCCGTTGACGGTGAACTTGATGGCGGAGAAATCGGGCTTGCCGACGATCGCCGCAATCAGCGGAGTAAGCAGGTCTTTTGTGAAGGCTGAGACCACCGAGGCAAACGCCGCACCAATCACGACGCCGACTGCCATATCAATGACATTGCCGCGAAGAATGAACTGCTTGAACCCGCTTAGCATGTGGCCTCCCACTGAAGAGTGGCGATCACTTTACGGCGGATAAACCGCTGCCGTCAAGCTCATCCTGTCTGGCGGGACGGGCGGGGACACCCGTCCTCCATCGTTTGTCAGATTCTCATCGGCATGACAATGTAGCGGTACTTGTATTCTTCGCCTTCGGCGGGACGCATCTGGCCGGCGGACTGGGAATCCTTGAATTCGAGTTTCACATCGCCGTTTCCGGTCGCCTTGAGGAAATCCAGAAGATATTGCGCGTTGAAGCCGATCTGGATCACATCTCCGTTATAGTCGATTTCAAGCGAGTCTTCTGATTCGCCGGTTTCGGTCGAGGATGCCGAAAGCTTCAACTCACCTTTTTCCAAACGCATCTTCACGGCTCGCGAGCGCTCATCCGCAAACTGCGCGACGCGAGAGATCGCTGCTGTGAGTTCCTCTCCGTGGACAGTAATGCTCTTGTTGTTGTCCTTCGGCAGCACGGCTTCGAAGTTGGGAAATTGGCCGGTGAGTTGGCGCGAGGTCAAAAGTCTCTGGCCGATGCGGAAAAATAACGTGGATTCGTCTTTCGCGAACTCGATTTCTTCGGCATCGGTTGAGTCGAGCAATGACTTCAACTCGTCCATCGCCTTCTTGGGGACGAGAGTTTTCATCTCGCCGGAAACGCCTTCGAATTTCCCGCCGCTACGTTCGATGTGTGCTAACCGGTGTCCGTCGGTGGCGACCATGGTGATCGATTCCGGCTTGAGCACCATCAATGCCCCGTTTAGCGTGTAGCGCGATTCTTCACTGGCAATGGCGAACCCGGTTTTGGCAATCATCGACCGCAGAACCTGCGACGGGATTTTCACAACCCCGACAGTTGGAAACGTGGGCAGGCTGGGAAAGTTCGAACGTGCCATGCCGACCATCTTTGTATTCGAGCGGCCACAGCGAATGCTGACCCAATGATTTTCCAGCAGCTTGATCGTGATGTCCGCATCGGGCAGGAGTTTTACGTAGTCGTGCAGCTTGCGCGCCGGAATCGTGCACGCGCCTTCTTTTTTCACCTTGGCCACGCACGATGTACGCAGACTAAGATCCAGATCGGTGGCGGTAAGAGAAAGCTTGTCGCCGGCAGCTTCGAATAAATAGTTCGACAGGATGGGGATGGTCGTCTTACGCTCGACCACACCCTGGGTCGCCGTGAGCTCGCGCAAGAGATCGAACTTGCTGACCGTAATTTCCATGGTGGTGGCTCCCACCGCTGATGCTATGGCTTCTACCGGCATAACCTGAGTCCCCCGCCGCGTGGCGCTACTTTCAATACTTCCCTTATATCAAAACAAAAACCTAGAAGACCAGCAGTAACAGCAAGAACCGGAGAAAAGTTGAATCCAGCCCAAATCGCCGGCTCAACCCCCAAGCTGCTCGGTCAATTTATTCAGCAACCGGTTCAAGTCCTTGTCGGTCTTGCGGACGGTATCGATTTTTTCGACCGAGTGCAATACGGTTGTATGGTGCTTACCGCCGAACTGGCGGCCAATCTCGGGCAGGGACGCTTCGGTCAGGTGCTTGGCCAGATACATCGCGATTTGCCGTGGATAAACGATGGCGCGCGAATTGTTCTTCGCCTTGATCTCCACCAACCGCAATCCGAACTGCTCTGCGACGGACTTCTGAATCGATTCAATGGTGACTTTCCGCGCCTGTGAGTCGATGAAATTCTTGAGCACCTGCTGGGTATAAGGAAGCGTGATCTCGGCCCCGATCAGCGAGGAGTGCGCTACCAGCCGGATGAGCGCACCTTCCAGTTCCCGGACGTTCGAGCGAATGTTGGACGCGATGTAAAGAGCCACGTCGGTAGGAAGAGTGACCTTTTCCTGCTCCGACTTCTTTTGCAGGATAGCTACCTTGGTCTCCAGATCCGGCGGCTGGATGTCAGCGATCAAACCCCATTCGAAACGGCTGCGCAGCCGGTCTTCGATCTCGGCCAGCTCTTTTGGCGAGCGGTCGCTGGCAATCACGATCTGCTTCATCGATTCGTGCAGCGCGTTGAAGGTGTGGAAGAATTCCTCCTGCGTGCGCTCTTTCTGCGCCAGGAACTGGATGTCGTCAACCAGCAGTACGTCGACGTTGCGGAACTTATCGCGAAAGCTGGTCATCTTGTCGTAGCGCAGCGAGTTGATCATTTCATTGGTGAACTTCTCGCTGGATACGTAGCAAATGGCCAACTGCGGCTGCCGCTTGCTCACCTCATGGCCAATCGCCTGCATCAGGTGAGTTTTGCCCATGCCAACGCCGCCGTAGAGGAAGAGCGGGTTGTAAGCCTTCGACGGGCGCTCCGCAACCGCCTGACAGGCCGCGTGAGCGAATTGATTTCCGCTGCCGATAACAAAGGCGTCGAAGGTGTAGCGTGGATTAAGTTGCGCCGCTCCGTCCCAATCAAAACGCGATTGCGATGGATGAGTCGCTGGAGCCGAGTAAGCGGAAAGGCCGCCGTCGTGGCGAAGGGGCGTGGCGGCTGGATCGTCGCCAGGGGGAACGAACTTCACCTCCTGATACTCGAGGCCCAGATTGTCGAGCGCCTCCTGGATCAGGTCGGCATATTTATCGCCCACCTGACAGAATTCAGCCTTGGGCACCCACACGAAAAGTGTGCCTCCGCTCGAGTGACTGTAGCGGGTAGGCTTCAGCCAAGTGTCGTAGGAGTGCCGGTTGATCTTCTTTTCTAGCGCGTCAAGGATGCGCAACCACGGATTGGGAGCAAGCGTTGGACTTGAAACCGACATAAGAAATTCTTGGTGGCGCTACGTAAATCAGCGGCCTGAAATTAAATGATTGCAGTAAGAAAGCGCTCATTTTCCAGCGCAGCAAGCTCCGCACTGCGGGGCGGTTTCGCTGGAGCAAGAAAAATTTTCAATGAGCAGGAACGGTCCGCATACTAGCACAAAAAAAATGTCTTGGTGGAAATCTTCGTTAAAGATCTCATTCAGTTCTACAATTCAAAACGCGAAAAAAAAAGTCTGTCAAGTGGCGACTTTGTAACTGCCGCGGGCATGGTGCAGCAAACGACGAAATTGAACCGCTCGACGATCGCACGACAATGAACCTTGCCTGGTGCAGTGAATGCTCTTCCGGCGAGTTTTTGCGCGATCCGGTTTGCCCGTCTGCCTTGGGTCATTTATACTTCTCATTCGTCCTACAGCTATTATTGCACCTACTAACTGAATCAGGAGCAGCTAAGTTTCATGCCCAAGCGCACTTTCCAACCTAACCGACGTCACCGCTCGAAGACGCACGGATTTCGTACCCGGATGAAGACCAAGAGCGGCGCAGCGGTGATCTCGCGGCGGCGCGCCAAGGGACGCAAGCGGGTGTCGGTGAAGCCCGGCTTCCGTGAGTAGTCGATTTCCTTTTTCGGAATTGACGACAATTCCGCAACCTGAGTCTGGATCGTGAATTGTGTGAGCGGTCTCGCTCCGAACGGTGGCCTCAATCTGCCCGGCCCTGGCAAGCGGGCTAGGTTTGCGGCCAGCATGCGCTTACTCCGGCACGCTGACTTCGAGCGAGTTTACAAACAGGGCCGTCGGCACTTCGCCGCTCACATGACCGTTTTTTATCTGCTGAGAAAGCAAGGCGAAGGTCTTCGCATCGGATTCACTGTTGGGCGAGTGCTGGGCGGCGCAGTCGATCGTAATCGCATAAAGCGGCGATTGCGAGAGTCGGTTCGTTTGCATTGGCCGGGAGTTTTGCTTCCGGTCGATGTAGTGGTCAATCCCAAGAAATCGGTGCTCAAACTTGAGTTCTCCGAATTGGGGGACGAGATTGGCCGGGCTTTTGAAGTAATTCAAAAGTCGGTGGAGAGACGGACGAAGTAGTTTCATTAGTGTCATCCCGAGCAAAGTGAGGGATCTGGGTTCTTCCCGTGGCAAGCAGAAACCTAGATTCCTCGGCGCTTCGCTAGTCGGAATGACACAGTCCGGACATAGCGGAAACCGAATGGAACAGATTCTCAGAAACGTCGCGCTGTTCGTGCTTCGAGGTTACAAATGGGTTGTCTCTCCCATGTTCCTGCCCGCTTGCCGGTACGTTCCTTCCTGCTCCGAGTACGCCATGGAAGCAATTGATCGTTACGGAGTTGCGCGGGGTAGTCTGTTGGCAATCTGGCGAGTATTGCGATGCCATCCCTTCGCGAAAGGTGGCGTTGATCCAGTGGTCAAGCTGAAAGCAATCGAGCTGACAGGCTGCGGCGCGCCGGTTCAGAGTGGTGGCGAAACCGAGCTTTGCAGTCATTGAGAAAATAAATTTGGCCGAATTCCAAAATCCTCAACAAGAACCAGGCATGGAGCGCCGGCTGCTGCTCGTCTTCGCGCTGACCTTCTTGGTCATCGTATTGTTCCAGCCGCTCCTCAAGAAATATTTTCCGCAGGCAACTGCGCCTGCCGCGGTGCCGGCACCGCAGACCCAGAGCCACGCTCAGACCGCTCCACAGGCGGCCACGAGCAGTCAAGTCCAGCCAGCAAAACCGGCAGCTCCCGCGCTCAATTCGGGCGCGACTAAACAAGCAGCTTCCGAATCGGAAACGGTTGTCGAGAACGATCTCTACCGCATCACGTTTACCAACCGCGGAGCACAGGTCAAGTCCTGGATCCTGAAGAAATTTACCGACGATAAAGATCGGCCGCTAGATCTTGTTAACCATCTCGCGGCGGAAAAATACGGATACCCGCTTTCGCTGTGGACTTACGACGAGAGCCAGCGGAATAAGCTGAATTCTGCGCTTTATCTTGGCTCCAGTTCGGGCGTTTTGCATGCCCCAGCCACCATCACGTTCGAATACGCCGATGGCGACGTTGCTGTTCGCAAGAGCTTCAGCTTCGATCACACCTACGTGGTGCGCGTGGAGACCTCAGTCGTGTCGAAGGGAAGCGCACTCGCCGCTTACCCGGCGTGGCCCGCGGGTTTCGGAGACGAGTCCACGTTGTCCTCTTACGCTGCCAGCCAAATTAATTACCAGTACAACAACAGCTTTGAACACCTGGCTATCAAGAAAATTAGTGGCGGCAATACGATCCACATGCCGTTCAACTGGGCGGGAGCAACTGATCAGTACTTCGCTGCCGTTTTCATCCCCGACGATTCGCAGAACTCCGCGTTGGTTACGCTTCGCAATTCGCTCAACGTTCCCAAGAATCCTAAAAACCCGAACCCGCAGGATACCGCTCCGGCAGAAGTGCTGGGAGCAGCGGTCGGCAACCCTACCGGCCCAACAGTCGCGCGAATGTACGTCGGACCGAAAGCGCTGACGACCTTGGAATCCGTCTCCGTGCCGACCATCGTCGGCACGGAGCAAGATCTGCGCGGGCTGATCAACTTCGGTTTCTGGGGCGTGATTGCGCGACCGCTGTTCATATGGCTCAGGTGGACATACGAGTTCGTCCACAACTGGGGCTGGGCGATTTGCATACAAACCTTGATCATCAATCTGGCGCTGATGCCGCTGCGCATTTCCAGCATGAAATCCGCGCTGAAGATGCAGAAGATTCAGCCACAGATGAATTCGATCAAGGAAAAGTACAAGAAGTACGGCATGCGCGATCCGCGTCGGCAGGAAATGAATACGGAAATTGGCGAACTGATGAAACAGCAGGGCGTCAGCCCGGTGGGCGGCTGTTTGCCGTTGGTCATCCAGATGCCGTTCCTGTTCGCGTACTACAGTATGCTAGGCTCGGCCCTCGATCTTCGCCATGCATCCTGGTTGTGGATTCATGATCTCTCGTCGGCGGACCCGCACCATATACTGCCAATCGGCATCTTCATCACCATGCTATTTATGCAGCGCATGACGCCACAAGCAGGAATGGATCCGTCGCAGCAGAAAATGATGAACGTGCTGATGCCCGTGATGATGGGGTTCCTCAGTTGGAATTTTGCTTCGGGCTTGTGTCTTTATTGGGCCGAGGGTAATTTCATTGCCATCGCGCAACAGTCGGTCATGAACCGCACCAGCCTGGGCCGTGAAATGCGCGAGATGGCGGCGAAGAGAGCACGCAAGAAAGAGAAATAACTTCTAGCTTCTGGCTTAAATTTAAGTCCAAAGCCAGAGGTGGAAGCTAGGAGCGAGAAGCTAGTGCCTATTCCAGACAAAATTTCAGCCGCAAAGAAAATCGACGCGCTCCTGCGCGGTGTCGTTACGCACGGCGGTCTCCATCTCAAATACCGCATAACCGTTGATCCTCCGCTTCCCGAGGGGCGCGATTGGGAACGGCCGGAGATTCTGGTCGAACTTTCCGGGCCCGATTCCCCTTTGGTTTTGGAACGTGGCGGCGAACTGCTGCGTGCCATAGAAACGCTGGCGATTGAGATGCTCCGTCTTCCCGGCAACGAGCACGAGAAGATTTGTTTCGACTGCATGAATCAGCGCGCGCTGCGGCTGGAGGAGCTTCGGCTGGCCGCTAATGTCGCGGCTGAAAGAGTTCGCAAGACGAGTATGCCGTATGAGTTCGCGCCCATGTCTTCGCGCGAGCGCCGCATCGTGCACCTGGCGTTGCGCGATCACGCCGACCTTCATACCGAGAGCCAGGGCGAAGGTGGCCGTCGTTGCCTGGTTGTTTATCCCAAGGACTACAAACCCGCGAACAAGCCTGCGCCGAGGGCAATTCCGTAGTCGAGTCGTCGTGTTCAGCCGGCGACGACAATAGAACCGCTACAATCTTCCCGTGCACCTCCAGCCGTGAACCTGGACGATACCATCGTCGCGATTGCCACTCCTCCCGGTCGAGGGGGGATTGGCGTAGTACGCCTGGCTGGTCCGGACGCAAAGAAAATTGCTCTGCCAATGCTACGGCTAAAACGCGATATCGAGCCCGGCCACGCCGTGTTCGGCGAACTGATCGAACCCGGTGATGCCTGTGTGGGCCGACCCGTCCAGGCCGAGCAGGGCTCGGCTGAACGCATCGATGAAGTCGTCGTTACTTACTTTGCCGAACCTCACTCCTACACCACCGACGACATCGTCGAAATCTCGGCTCACGGGTCACCCGTGGTGCTGCATCACATCGTCGAGCTGGCCATGGCTCGTGGCGCACGCCTCGCCGAACCGGGCGAGTTCACCATGCGCGCCTTCCTCAATGGACGAATCGATCTCACCCAGGCTGAAGCGGTCCGCGATCTCATCGAATCGCAAACTCTTTACCAGGCCAAGGTTGCCGCCCAGCAGCTCGAAGGTGCGCTTTCGCGCCGACTGCAGCCGATCAAACAGAAGCTGGTTGAGCTGATTGCGACGCTCGAAGCCGGTATTGATTTCGCCGAAGATGACATCTCGGTTCTTCCCGCCGATCAGATCTTTCAGCGCATCGCGATTGTGCGTGCTCCGCTCGAGGAACTTGCCGCTTCCTTCGCTTACGGGAAGATCGTTCATGAAGGTTTGACGCTTGCCATCGTGGGCCGCCCCAACGTTGGCAAATCAAGTTTGTTTAACCGATTGGTCGAACGCGAACGCGCCATCGTGACCGCAACCCCCGGCACGACTCGCGATTTAGTCAGCGAAACCGTGGCCATCGCCGGCATTCCGGTCAAACTGGTTGACACGGCCGGAATTCGCAGCGCCCTGGATGAGGCGGAGAGTATTGGCATTCGTAAATCAATGGAAGCCCTGGCTGACGCCGATCTCGTCCTCGTCGTGGTCGATTCTTCACAGCCGCACGCGGAGGAAGATAAAGAGCTCTTAGGTCAAGTGGCGGGACGCCCGTCGATTGCCGTTGCCAATAAAGCCGATCTGTCCCGTGAGAAGCGGTCGCTACCTGACGCTGAGTTGCCAACTGTGCGAACTTCCGCCACGACAGGAGAAGGAATCCCCGAGCTGCGAAATGAGATTCTGCGTCACATCCGAGGAGACGTCGGCACCCAAGTTGAAAATGGATTTCTCAGCAACCTGCGGCACCAGGAACACGTACGAGAATCCCTTACAGCGCTTACGGCAGCGAGAGTAGCCGTAGAAAACAAAGTCCCGCACGAAATGCTCCTGCTTGATCTGTATAACGCCGTGCGGCCGCTCGATGAGATCACTGGGGCCACAACTAGTGACGACATCCTGAACTTGATCTTCAGCACGTTCTGCATTGGAAAGTAGTGATTTGTTTCCCCAGTCCAAAGAAATCCGCCAACTTCCACCCAATTCCGCAACCAAATGCAGATTTATGTATCTAACCTGTTTATCCACTTGGTGTGGAAGGCCGTCGGCGCCGCTTCTTCGCTAAACTGAGACTTTAACCATGCCGAAACCAATTCTGCTGAGCGTGGACGACGACTCGGATGTTCTCCGGGCAATTGAGCGAGATTTGCGCTCGCAGTACGGCGCCGACTACCGCGTGATTGGAAGCGATTCGCCCGAAGGCGCTCTCGATCTCCTGAAACACCTGAAGGTGCGGAACGACAGTGTAGCTTTGCTTCTTGCCGACCAACGCATGCCCCATATGGACGGCGTCGAATTCCTGCAAGAGGGGATGCGGATTTTCCCCGATGCGAAGCGGGCTTTACTCACTGCCTATGCGGACACGAGCGCGGCAATCAGCGCCATTAATCAGGCCAACATCAATTATTTTTTCTTGAAGCCGTGGGATCCTCCGGCTGAGCACCTCTACCCGCAATTGGACGACTTGCTCGGGGATTGGCAAGCGTCCTACCGTCCGACCTTCGAGGGAATCCGGGTTTTGGGCACGCGCTGGTCGCCGCGATCCTATGAGTTGAGGGATTTCCTGGCGCGCAATCGCGTTCCTTATCAGTGGATCGACGTGGAAGCCTCTGCCAACGACCCGGAAACCAAGCAGCTCCTCGAAGCTCTGGGGCCGGAGGCTACCGACCTTCCGGTTGTGCTATTCCCCGACGGGACAAAACTTCTGGAGTGCATTCCGGCACAGGTTGCGCAAAAGGTTGGGTTACGGACACGCGCGCAAACCGACTTTTACGATCTGGCGATTGTGGGCGGTGGACCAGCGGGCCTGGCGGCTGCGGTCTACGGCGCGTCGGAAGGCTTGCATACGGTAATGATTGAACGCGAAGCGCCGGGCGGCCAGGCGGGAATGAGTTCGCGGATTGAGAACTATCTGGGGTTTCCCGCCGGACTTAGCGGAAGCGATCTCGCTCGGCGCGCGGTAGTCCAGGCGCAACGTTTCGGAGTGGAGATTCTTTCGCCACAGGAAGCTGTCGGCATTCGGACGGAAGGGTCTTATCGCATCATCAAGTTGGCGGATGGAAGCGAGATTTCCTGTCACGCGTTGATGATCGCAAGCGGAGTGCAGTGGCGGCGGCTTGAGGCTCCGGGAATCGATCGCTTGCAAGGCGCAGGTGTTTACTATGGCGGCGGCGCCACGGAAGCGCTTTCCTGTAAGGGAGAAACTGTTTACGTGGTGGGAGGCGCGAATTCGGCGGGCCAGGCTGCCATGAACTTCGCGCGATACGCGGAGCGCGTTGTCATCCTGGTTCGCGGCGATTCTCTTTCCAGCACTATGTCGCAGTATTTGATTGACCAGATCAAAGAGATGCCCAACATCCAAGTGTGGGCGCACGCAACCTTGGCCGAAGCGCATGGCGAAACTCATCTGGAAGAGATTTCCGTGCTTTGTTCGGACACAAGCAAGTTGGAGCGGGTGCCAGCGAGTGCGATGTTCATCTTCATCGGCGCCCTGCCGCGAACTGATTGGCTGGGAAGTCTGGTAGAAAGAGATGACCGGGGTTTTCTGTTGACTGGGCCTGACCTCATCCGAGACGGCCAACGCCCCAAGGGGTGGACTCTCGACCGGGACCCCTTCCTGCTCGAGACCAATGTTCCCGGTCTCTTCGCCGTGGGCGATGTCCGCCACGGTTCTGTAAAGCGAGTCGCTTCTGGAGTCGGCGAAGGATCGGTTGCGGTTCAGTTCATCCATCAATACTTGAGCAAGGTCTAAATGGTCGAAAAATCGGAACTACTTCGCATCCCCATATTCGCAGACTTACCCGACGATCAGATCGCGTGGTTCATTAGCCAATCGCAGGAGTTGCATCTCAAAGCGGGCGATAGCTCCACGCGCCAAGGCGATCCGGCCGATGCGATGTTTGTGCTTCTTGAGGGGCAACTTCAAGGGCGTGGCGAAATTGGCGGCGAAACCGTCACCTTCACCATAAACCAGGGTAACGTCACGGGAGTGCTTCCATTTTCCAGGATGAAGCAGTTTACGGTGGGCATACGGGCAGAGACGGACAGCCGCGCCCTGCGATTTCCCGCTTCGCTGTTTCCGCAACTCATACAGAAAATGCCGGAACTGACCCAGCGTCTCGTGGGCCTGATGGCCGATCGGATCCGCGAAACCACCCGGCTGGAACAGCAACGCGACCGCTTGGCTTCTCTCGGAAAATTGTCTGCAGGCCTGGCGCACGAACTGAACAATCCCGCTTCCGCCGCCAAACGTGCCAGTTGCCAGCTACGCATCACTCTGAAGAAAATTAAAGAAGCGAGTCACGAACTCGGAAGGCGTGATCTCACTGCTGCCCAGAAAGCCGAGATTGAGAAGCTGGAGGCTTCGTTCGTCCAGCAAAATCAGCCTCCGCCTGATGCACTGACCACCAGCGACCTGGAAGAACACATTGATTCGTTGTTGCGCAGTCACGGGCAGAATGATCTGTGGCAACTGGCAGCCGATTTGGCGCGAAAAAACGTCAAGCCCGAGGCGCTGGAATCTCTGTTCGAGGCTCTTGATGCTGATACCGCTCGAGCCGCGCTGGTGAGGATCGCTGCCTCGGTCGAGATCGCGGACCTGCTGAACGAAATCGAGAGCAGCACAACCCGGATCTCCGACCTGGTCCTTGCAATTAAGGAATACACCTACATGGATCAGGCGCCCGTGCAGAACGTGGATATCGTGAAAAGCCTGGAGACAACCCTGACTATCCTGAATTACAAGCTCAAACGGGGAGTGGTGGTGGAGCGCGACTACGGGCAGGTTCCTCTCCTGGTGAACTCATTCGGAAGTGAGCTTAATCAAGTTTGGACCAACATCATCGACAATGCCATCGACGCGATGGGCGGGAAGGGCCAACTTCGGGTTCGAACCTATCGCGAAGATAGTTGTGTAGTAGTTGAGATCGGCGACAACGGGCCAGGAATTTCGGTGCAGGTCAAGCCGCACATCTTTGAACCGTTCTTCACAACCAAAGGAGTTGGAGAAGGAACTGGACTCGGCCTCGACACCGTGCAGAGAATTGTCAAGAAGCACCGGGGCACTATTCAGGTGGATTCAAAACCTGGCGACACTCGTTTTCAAGTAAGGCTTCCGCTGTCAGAAGATTTGCCCGCGTAACTTACGACCTGCGAGATCTTACACATGGTTTTAATAAGGTCTCGCAGCATTTTTCGAGCTCACTTTCGCTGATTCCTCAACGCGTCCCCCTTCAATACAAAGCCTGCTTCGCATCTGAATCGAGCGTCCAGTCGCGAGTTCATACGTTCTGCATTGGTAACTAGCGGCCACGTCTCAAATAGGTACACTTGCGGAAGACGAGGGGTTCACTGTCGCTCATTCGATTGGGAACTCCCCGCGAAAGATGAGAGCCGTGCCAAAGTTTCTAGCCGCTGTTCTCTTTCTGAGTGCTCTGGGTTGCGCTCAAACGGCGCCCTATGCGGACGCGGGAATCGGCGTCAACGGTCTCGGCTTTCAATCACCTTATTACGACGCCGACATTGGCATTGATTGGGGCGAACATCGTCCCACATTCTTCGAGGCTGAAGTCGGTGCGGATACTGCGAACCCAAACGGCCTCAACAATGGCACCACCTTTCGTGCCGAAGGCATAGTGATGTGGCGGTCCACTCCACACTGGCGTCTTGGAGGGGGAATTCATTTCAGCGATTTGTTCGCCTCTAAGTACGGGCAGGACCATGTTTGGCCCACGCTGGGGGCCTTGTACGAGCGCGATTGGTTCCGCCTGAATACGCAGCTTCTCATCCCGACCAGTCCCACAGCTCTCGTAGGACCCCTGTTCGACATGCGAATCCACCTGAAAAAAAGATTTTACTTACGCGAACGAGTTGGAATTTATTGGTACGTCACCGATTTTGAGCCGAGTTCCCGTCGCGCTAGCGCGGTCGCAGACTTCGGCCTGTTGTACGTATTCCGTTGAGCGATGCACCCGGGCCAATGCGCCCGCGCCACACAAGTTAGTTGGATAGTGTTTTTTCGATGGCGGCGCGGAGGTCGTCGTACTCCATCAAGCCGGGATGATATAACGCTACGCGGCCCTTGCGGTCGACTAGGACCAAGGTCGGCGTCGTGCTGGCTCCGTAGTTAGTGAAGTTGGTTTTGCTGACAGGTACAGGCACGCTCTGCAGTCCGGGATAGTAGTGCTGCCAAACTTGCCCGATGTAGGCGATCTCATCCTTGGGCTTCGCATCTTCTCCCTTGGCCGCGTATCCATAGAGTTGGGTGGGAGCGAGAACCGTCAGTCCCTTTGGCGCGAACTCAGAGCTAAGCCTGGAGATGATCGGGCCTTCGTACTTGCAATCCACGCACCAGTGAGCCCAGAAAAACAGAAGAACCGGCGAACCCTTGAGTTGGCTAAGTGGAGCAGGCCGCGAGCCGAGATACTCCGAAGTAGCGAGCGGCGGGGCGGGCTGGCTGGTGAGGGTGAGCAGGTTCAGATTCTTGTGCAGACGTGGGCCGATCGAAGTGCTCCCGTAAGTGACCAGAGCGTGTCGCAGCAGAGAGGCAGCCTGGGCATTTTGCCCATGCGCGGCCAGAACCTGGGCTTGAACCTCGAAAGCGGCGCCGAGGGCGACAGGCAGGTGCGGTTCGGCATCGACAGATCGCTTCCCGAGTAGCTGGCGAGCCAGGGTCTCGGTCTGCTTCGCCGCAGCATCAGCCTTGTCTAGCTGGCCGGCGGCCAATGCTACGCGCGCCGTCCACGAGAGAGCTTCGAGATATGCAGGATCGACACCGTGCTGAACCCGGTAGGCTTGCAGCGCGGAATCAGCGGCGGCAAAATTCTTCTGAGCGAGGGCAGTGCGAACGTCTTCAACAATGTCGCCGAACGCCAAGGATGAAAGCAGGAGTAAAATCGCAAAGTAACGGAGACGCATGTCTCCATCATGCAGCGAAGTCAGAAAAGTTTCCAGTGGGGCGCAACCGCTTTGGGAGGAAGACTCGTAACCCATTGACACATGGTGGGTTATCAAACTAGCAATGGAATAGCGTGGCAATTTCGGGAACATCTGAGTTACAATCCTGCTGCGTTTGACCTTTGCAGTTTTTCAGCAACTCCCGCGACACCAGCGTGACCTGCCTGAAGAAGTTCTGCGATTGACACAGCGCATATCTAAGAAAAAGGAATCGAGCAACACCATGGAAACAGGAACAGTAAAGTGGTTTAACGATGCCAAGGGTTATGGGTTCATCAGCCGCCAGAGCGGAGAGGACGTGTTTGTACACTTCTCGGCGATTCAGGCGGGTGGGTTCCGCAGCCTGCAGGAAGGCCAGCAAGTACAGTTCGACGTCGTAAAGGGCCCCAAGGGGTGGCAAGCCGAGAATGTAAAGCCGGCGTAAACCACTTTCAAATTTTTGGAGAACCGGGCGGCTACCCAGGCCGCCCTTTGTCATGACGGGACTTTCTTCTCCCAGCAACACGACACCATTGACAGGGCTGTCCGACTGTAATACGTTCTGAATCGACTTTGACGTGCGTTTGGTGCGTTGCCTCCCCCGGTCAACGGCTCGCCTGTCGTCGCTCCCATTACTTGCGCTGGAGCTGAAAGCCGTCTTGTTCCAAGGTCAGATGCGAGTCTGAACAGCACAACGCAGCGAGGACATCGACAGCCGCATCGAGCGGAAATGAATGGCTGTGACGCCATCCGGTTGGGGGAGAAATGAAGAGCTTGCCAAGATCGTCTCAGGTGTTTTTCCTGTTTGGTTTTCTTACGTTATCCGCGGCTAGTGCGCTCGCTCAACAATATATTTTCACCAATGACAACGTAGCCAACAGTAACAACAGCACCACCGCCCTCACAATGACAAAAGATGGCGCGTTGAAGGTCCTCAAGACCTACCCCACGGGCGGGAAGAGCGCGGGCAGCGGTTACTTCGCGCTTTCGCCTGTGACCTCTGCCAAAACCAGACTTGGAAGCTGTCTCTTCGTCTCGAATGGCGGAAACAGCAGCATCGGCGCATTTCAGATAAATCTATTCGACGGAACTTTGACCAAGGTTGATGGCTCCCCTTTTTCCGATGGAGCGACTGGCGCGCAGCAGTTTGGCGTGGGGCTAGCCAGTGGAAACCATGTTCTATTCGCGGGCAATACCAACAACAACAGTATTTCAGTATTGAAAATCAACTCCAATTGCTCGCTTAAGCTTTTAAAGATGGTCACCGTTCCTGCCTCCCCGGCAGGCATGAAAGTCACTCCCGACGGAAACTTCTTGATCGCGGCCTACATCGGGCAAGTTGATTCATTCAAGATTGATTCCACGACCGGCGATCTCACCGAACTCGGTCCCTTCAACACCAAGGGATCCGCCGCCGGCGTCGAGGTCAGTTGCGACGGTACTACGGCGTACTTTGGCGATGCGTCCTCGAATACACAGGTGGAAGTGTTCAGCATTAGCTCGAGCGGAGAACTAACAGAACTGAACAATTTTACGAACAAGAACGGTGACAGTTCTAACAACGTAATGCTCAGCGTTGACGGAACCCATTTGTATGTGAGCAACACGATGTCAAATCAGATCACCACGCTGTCGGTAGGACCAAAAGGCGATCTGACTTACGACAGCACGGTTAAGCTCAAGAAGCCGGGTTTGTATGCGTTGGGGTTGGCCACGGGCACGGGGCTCAATCTTTTTGTCTCGGAGGAGAGCAACCCCGAGGCGATCGGTGTTCTGACGACCGACGGCGGCAGTCTGAAGGAAGTCTCCGGCTCCCCATTCCATGTGTTGAAGAACGGCTCCGATCCGGCTGGGCTGACCGCAGTGCCAAAATCTTGCAACTAGACTAGGAAGAACCGCACGCACCCCAACCAGCTAAGGCTGTGCATCACGGATGAGGACCACGTCAGAATCTGTGTGGCCACGGATCACTCCCAACTCGCTTCCATCAAAAGACCAATGAAAATCGTTGATGTGGTCAGACTTGAAATCCGTCAGCTGCTTTCCGGGTGAGCCATCGAGCGATTGCGACCAGAGGTCGTCGACTCCGCCGTGGCGGAAGGAATAAACAACGCTCTTGCCGTCATGCGAGAAGCGGACAGGACCAGTTCGCGGACGTTCGAACTGCAAGGTCTTCAAAGTCTGATTGGAATCCATGGAGATCAGGACGAGCATCTCCACGTGCTCTCCGAGATGCCCGAAAGTTGCAGCTGCAATTGTCTTTGAGTCGGGAGAGATGTCGAAGGCGGCCGCAAGTTGGGCCGAGATTTTTTCCGCTGTGCCGCCATCGATGGGTACCTTAATCAGTCGATTGCCGTTCACCGCGTCCTCGTAGATCACCCAGCGCGCATCGGGCGAGCAAAGCGGAAATTGATCCACCTTGCCGTTGGAAAGCTGTTTGAGGTTTCCACCAGACGCGTCCACGCGCCAGATGTTTATCACTTTGTCTGCTTTGGTAGCCGCGCTGCTGAAAACGACGTAGCGGCCATTTGCGCACGCAGATGGAGCGTTGACGAGAGCTACACCATTCTCGACCAATCGAGTCGTGCTACCCGATTGCGGATCGAGCAGACCAATACCCGAACCCGAATTCGTCACAATCTTGGAGTCGGGCGTCCAGCTAAAGCCAAGAATGGGCGCGCCCGAGGTGACCTGCCGAGCCTCGCTTCCGTTCGAAGCTGCAGTCGGCAGTACGAAAAGGTTGTAGTGCGGTTGGCTCAAGACACTAACCAGGGTGCGCCCATCAGCGGCAATGCTCGGTTCGGAATAGTTATTGGTGTCTCGGGTTACTTCGTGGAACTTTCCGTCGGGGTAAGAAATGAAAGCAATTTGATTCCGGTTGAAACTGGATAATGCCAGCAGGCCGCTTTGGTCCGGCATCCAGATCGGGCGCTGCACAATGGTGCTATTGGATGTGAAAAATAGCGTTTGCTTTCCGCTGGCAACATCAAACGCCACCAAACCGCTAAACGCGCTTCCCGGCTGAAGCACCATACAGGCGATCGTCTTGCCGTCGGGAGACCATGCGGGATCTCGGAATCCCCCGCTGATTGGACCGCTGTAGAGAATTTTCTCGTCGCCGCCATTCACAGGCAAAACCAGCAGGCGCTGTTTGCCGGCTTCGGGATTGTTGTCGCGAAGGTATGCGATCTGCCGCCCGTCGGGAGAGAAGGTGATATTGGAATCGATGTCAGTGACAAGTTTCTCAGGAGTGCCGCCCAGCACCGGAGCGCGGTAGAGATAGTCCAGTTCGCTGCTGCCGAGCTCGCTGCGCATGAAGTAGATGTAGTTTCCGTCCGGAGAGAAGCGCAAGTGGGCGTAGTTCACCTCGGACGGCGGGATCACCTGGGTGTCGCTGTTGGTCGGAAGGTTGCGTAGCCACAAGCTCTCCTGGCCCGCGTCGCGCACAACGTAGAGGATGTATTTGCCGTCGGGAGCAATTGCCACCAGGGCGGCTTTGCCAGTCTCCGTAACCTTGGTGATGGAAATATTCTCGAAGGGAACGGGGCGCTTGCGGTTGAACAAAGCGTAAACGCCATACGCCGCTGCAGCGACCAGTACGATGACAATAAGCGCCGCGACTCCGGTTCCCAACTTGTGCTGGCGGGCCGCCGCGACGACCGCTGATCCGCTCGAAGGCGGTTGGGCCGAAGAACTTGGCGGAGCGGCAGCCACAACGGAAGAGCCAGAAACCGGTTGTGCGATCTTGCGGCCGGTTTCCGTGTCGCGTTTCAGTCGTTTAAGATCACCGCGCAAGTCAGCCGCAGACTGGTAACGCAGGTCGCGATCTTTCTCCAGCAGCTTGTCGATGATCTCCTGCAGTTTGACCGGGACCTGAGGATTGAGTTGCACCGCAGGCACAGGATCGCGTTCCAAGATGCCGTTGAAGATTACCGCCGATGTGTTGCCGGAAAAAGGCAGACTTCCGGTAGCCATCTGGTAGATCACGGTTCCCAGAGAGAAAAGATCGGTGCGGGTATCGAGCGGTTCGCCGCGAGCCTGTTCCGGCGACATATAAGCTACCGTCCCGACTGTGCTGCCCGGACTGGTCAAACTGGCTGTGCGAAGCCCATCCTGCGTAGGACCTACCGTCTCGGGTGCGACTTCCGCGACACGTGTCAGCTTGGCTAAACCGAAATCCAAAACTTTCACCTGGCCTCGCGTGGTCAGGAAAATATTCGCCGGCTTGATGTCGCGATGAACGATACCCTTGGCGTGCGCGGCATCGACCGCATCTGCAAGCTGAATGCTTATATCGAGCACGCGATCAATCGGCAGAGGCCCGCTGTGCAATTTGGTGTCGAGGCCCTGTCCCTCGATTAACTCCATCGAGATGAAAGACTGGTCCCCATCTTTTTCCACCGCATAAATCGTGCAGATGTTGGGATGATTCAGGGCGGAGGCTGCGCGAGCCTCCAGCAAAAAACGGTCCAGAGCGGAGGCCTCGCGGGCAAGCTCCGGCGGAAGGAACTTGAGAGCCACGCGGCGTCCGAGCGTAAGATCCTGGGCTTCGTAAACCACGCCCATGCCACCACTGCCGAGGCGGCCGGAAATGCGGTAATGCGAGATGGTTTGCCCGATCATGCTCATCCGATCATCATTGGCTGATCCCGGTTGGCGAATTACGAGAAGAAACAAATGTTGGTTTGCCCATCTTAGGGCGCATTCGAGAGAAGAGTCAAACCGAGATGGGCACTTGTCTCAGCCGAAACCCGTGGCGTGGGCTAAGCGTCGCTCTCGGCCTCTGGCAACGTATTGAAGAACCGAAAGAAATGTTCAACACGCGTAACTTGAAGGGCGTGGTGCACGCGATCGCTGACGCCAACCAGGGCAAGGCTGCGCCCATCTTTCTGATGAGTCACATAGGCACCCACTAGCGCGCCGATGCCGGCAGAATCCACGTACGGAACTTTGCTAAAGTCGATGATGAGAGCGCGCGAATTGTTCGCACGCACTTTGGCCTGAAAGTCGAATAACGTCGCTATCACCAGCGGTCCGCTCAAGAGCAGGACGCGTTGTCCATCCTTAGGGCCGGGAAGATCTTCAATGACGAGGGGATCGGAAGGCATTGCGAAATATTAGTCGAGAACCGATTGTTAAAGAAAGTATTAATTTTGCAAGCCATTCGCACACTTGCGATGCGTGCGAGTGGCGCTTGGTCTCTTGCTGCGACATAATGCTATAACGTCTATCAAGGAGGAGCAGGCACCATGGCGTTGAAGGTTGGCGATCTGGCACCAGATTTCGAATTGCCGGCAGTCGAAGGTGACCAACGGCTAAACATCAAGCTCAGTGACTTTCGCGGAAAAAAGAATGTGGTCGTGTCCTTTCATCCGTTGAATTGGACTCCGACCTGCAGCGAACAACTGCCTGCATTCGACTTGGACCGCGAGAAGTTCGCCGCGCTCAATGCTCAACTCCTGGATATCAGCATAGACTCGGTTTACAGCCATATGGCTTGGCAGAAGCACGCAATCGGGGAAATGCATTTCCCCATGTGTTCTGACATCTATCCCCATGCCGCGGTCACGCGAGCATTCGGCATTTTGCGTGAGGGGCCGCCACTTCCAGGAATCAGCGAGAGGGCAGTATTCATCGTGGACAAAAACGGCAAAATCGCGTTTGCCAAGGTGTACCCGCTGGATCAGAAGCCGAAGGATGAGGAATTGCTGGCGGCGTTGAAGGCTCTCCAATAATATCCTTGTCGTGTTATTTCGTTGGCTTCGGCGAAGCAGCCTTTTGTATAGGCGCAATATTTTCTAAATGCGCGCCCTCGTTCCCAAGCACGATTTCCGCTTTGATCTGATCGCCAGGAGACAATTTGTCGAGCACACTGGCATCCTTCACCTGGTAAGGCATGGTCATTGCCGCCATGAAGCCCGGAATCGCGTCCCCGTCCACATTTATCGATTGAGTTGACTTGTCGATCGATACCACTCGGCCGGTCAGGATATACCGCTTCGCGCCGTTGTCCTCCCCCTTAGCGTCTGCTTGTTTGGCGCTCCGCGACGGCCCGCAAGCCGTCAACATGCCGAGACACGCTAGGGCAACGACGCTCAGCATCATCGCCCGCATCCTACGCTGTAACGCTACTGAATGACTCACTGCTGTTCTCCTTTCCCATTTGGCGCGGATGAGCCGTCTGTGCCAACCGCTAGTAGTGAAAGCGATAGCGAAACTCCGCATAAATTTGCCGCGGATCATTCCAGTGAAATCCTCCGAAAGTCAGACTGTTATCAAGCTCCACGCGCCGGTTGGCTACATTCAAAGCGGTCACGGAAATCGTATAGTTTTCGGCGAACGTTTTCCCGACAGCGAGATCAAACGTCGTGTGGCCAGGCAGATACTGTCCAGGATATTGCGCGTTTGGCAGCCCGAACAACCCGTTCGTGAAGCCCGAGCCGTAATACACATTGGTTGAGGCATATGTCTGCCAGGGCAGATTTGCATTGAAGCCTAAGTTCAATGTGTTTCTCTGATCGTGGTCTGCCGGTGCAAGTCCCGGCGGTATATCGAGAGGGCACGCCGAGGTTACCGGGACGGGGCAGATTAACCCTCCGGTGATCGGCGAGCTGGCCTGCGCGATTTGATTCGCATAAGCCAGGTGGAACTGGCCGTGTTGCAAAATGTTGGGAGATCGAAGCGTGAGCTCCCACCCCTGAATTAGTGCCCGATCCCAGGTGATCGGCCAGAAGAGATTCGATTCTCCGATGTTGTTATGGTCCAGCCAATTCCGCGCCCTGGTTTCATAATTATCGGCGCTGAGTGTCCAGCCGCGATACGGGATGGTGACCCCGAACTGCGATTCGATATCCCGCTCTCCGTGCAGTGGAGCGAAAGTGAAATTCTGGCTGTTCGCTAAACCGAAGAGTGCGCCAGTCGCGGTCACTAGCGGCGGGGCCTGGTAGAAATAACCATAGTAGGCGCGAAAAACCCAATTCAGGCGCGGAACTTTCAAGGCAACGCCAAAGCGGGGATCGGTTTCGTTCTCCGAAATGGAGGCATTAAATTGCGTTTCACGAAGCCCGGCGATTAAGGTCAGCCATGGCGTCACTTTGAACTTGTCGTTGATGAATTCGGCGACAACACCCCCATTTACGGTAGTGGAGGAAGGTGGGAAGTTTGGATTTCCGTTTGTGAACACGTTATCGAAGTAGTTGTACTGATGCTGAAAGAATCCGTAAACCCCGGCGTCGAGATCGTTTTTCCAGAAGCTGGCGTTGACAGACGCCTGCATCCCCGCGTAATTCGCATTCTGGTTCACGTTCGAGATGACGGGATAGTCGTTCGGACCCCCTTTATAGTCAGCCCCGTTGTAATGGTAAAAGGGAGAAACCGTAAGCAGCATATTTGGATTGAAGGTATGAACCCATGAGAATGTGACGTAACCGTCGGGTTCGCTCTCGGCATCTCGCAGGCCGTAGCTGGGCGACTCGCCAGCCGATTCCAAAATCATGTTCCCCGATGAATTGGGGTCGGGGTCGATGGGAATCTGGTAATAATCGCGTCGCAACGAAGCGACCACCCGAAATTGGTTCTTGGGATCGGGGTTGAGAATGAACGAGGCGAATCCTCCGTAGCCGTTTGCCGCGTCGTGCACAACTTGGGGAATCGGGGTCTGAAGTCCGTAATTGCTTCGGTTTCCGTTCCCGCTGAGATAGTAAGCCAATCGCTGCGTGTGTCCTCCGCAACTGATCTGGTCGTTGGTTTGATAGAAATTGCCAGCGCTGATAACCAGATCGCATTCCCGGTCGCGTTCAAAACCATTTCGGGGTGCGATATTGAAGATTCCGTAGGTGCGGTCTCCGTAGTCGGCATCGTAGCTGCCTCTCTGAACTTCGAGATAATCGATGTCCTTCGGATCAATCTGCGGCCCCAAATTGCTGGCGATGTTCGTATTAGGGATGGGAACGCCGTCGATCAACCACTCGACCTGATGGCCTCCGCGCATGTGCAGCATGTCGTGCGTCACGTAGGTAGCGGGCACGTAATCTGTGATCATTTGCATGGCGTTGCTGCGGTCCGCTCCCGGAGTTTGCTGAATGTCGATGCGGCTCACCATCGTCGTCGGCGTCACGCTGTCCATCGGCGCCGCCACTGGGGTTCCCGAGACGGAGACGGTTTCTTTCGCACCTGCAACCGTCAACTCGAAATGCAACACGGGACTGGTGTCGGATTGAACAATCACATCTTGACGCATTTCCTGAAAGCCTTTCGACAAGACGGTGACCGTGTAATTCCCCATCGGCACGGAACTGAATTCAAATCCTCCGCCATCGCTGGAGTCTTGAGACTGCGTCCAGTCCGAGTTTTGCGCCTTCAACGTAACGTGTACGCCTTGAACGGGACGGTGCTGAGGATCGTGAATGACGCCACGCACCGCACCGAAAATCGTGGCAAATGCCGCGCCACCCATTAACAAAAAGACAGCCGTCAAGCTGACAACGGGTCTCATAAACTATCTCCATCCTCGATGAGTTTCAGCTGCGTACGCCGCCTACGCACTTCCGGAGAAAGACCTCCAGACACAATCAAATTCGGGAGGGCACGAGTTCACTCGTGCCGTAAAGTGCTGAAAAGAGCTCCGGGGCTTTAGCCCCTGGGGCGAAGTAGGACAGCACGTTTTGAATCAGGCGATGGAGATCTGTGGAGGGGCGCGACCGGAGTGCGCGTAGTGGAGGGATGCCGCGAAATGTTTTTCCCGCCACACGGCTTGAAGGGTCGCGCAAGCGGGCATGCGTTGAGCGCTCGTTGATGGGCTTAACTGCGCCCAGTGCGAGACGGTCAAGACCCGGCAACAGTCGTGTTGGCAACATCCTGGAGGAGCGTTGAACTCGGCATCGTGCGAAGGACGGCCGTGCATCGGCTTGCGCACGCAACAGGCATGAGAAGCCGGCGCAGAAATCGCCAGAGCCACCGGGACGAATGTGCCCACCAGCAGCAAAACCAGCAACGCTCTCGCGGTCAAACGATGCATGAGCTTCAAAAGTTGCTTAGACGCTGTAGAGAAAAATCGGTTTCATGCCGAGAAGTCTTTTCGGCCTGCGTAAGTCACCCCAAAAACATTTTACAGGTATAGCCATGACAGACGTCAGACAATTGTCAAACTTGCGCTGGGGAAACGTTCTCCTTTAACGCGATGGTTAACGAAGGCTGCAGCAGCAAAGCCGGCCGTTCTCACGCCTTGCCATGAATCTTGGCCCACCACCAGCGCACGCCGACAAACAGAAATCGCCAGTCGTGAAAAAACTCAGGCTGTTTGCGCTCAAAAGCATGGCCGATGAACTGCAGCGTCCATCCCAAAAGGAAAAGCGCAAGTGCATAGAGCCACAGCCGATGAACGAACAAACTCCCAGCGAACAGGGCGATCGAAACCAAAATCGCCGGTATCCCCAAGGTATGGCATATCCGGTTTACCGGGTGCTGATGGCTGACCGCATACTGCGCGATCCATTGTTCATTTGAGCAATGCTCGTTAGAGCGAGGTTCGTTGCCGCGGCCGCCAAGCATAGCGATTCGAATGATACACGCCTCCCATGGAAAAGTGGCGAGCCGAATGCCTGGTTGAGAGGCCTAGTGGCGCCGTGGTAGCATCCTTAGTTTTGGTAGGCTGCTTGACGTTGGCCTGTAGACTATCCTCTTCATTCGTTCGTTATGGGCCCGCCGCAGGAAGGATTCGCAGCTCAGGAGCTTGCTGAGCCTCGCCCGGCTAGACAGCCGCGCACGGTGGTCCTGAGATGATCCCGGTTGAAGGAGTAATCCCGTGAAAGTTTACGAAGGCGCAAACATCCGCAATGTCGCTGTGGTGGGCCATGGACATGCGGGAAAGACCTCGCTCGTATCCGCCATGCTCTACACCTCCGGCGCAACCCCGCGGCTGGGCCGGGTGGACGACGGTTCCGCCACCACTGATTGGGACGACGAAGAGATCGCCCGCAAGATGTCGATTTCGGCTGGTCTGGCTTATGTCGAATGGGGCAAAACCAAAATCAACATCGTCGACACCCCCGGATTCAACATGTTCGTCCACGAAGCCAAAATGGTTTTGCCCGTGATCGATGCTGCTGTTGTCGTGGTCGATGGCGTGGCCGGAGTTGAAGTCGTAACCCAGCGGGTTTGGAACTACTGCGAAGAATTCAAAACGCCCAGGCTGATCGTCGCCAGCCGTATGGACCGCGACCGCGCCGATGCGGACCGAGTGCTGGCATCGCTGATCACCGCATTCGGCCGGGCGGTGATTCCTTTGGAATTGCCCATCGGCAAAGAAAAGAATTTCAATGGCGTGGTCGATCTGGTGCAAATGAAGGCTTACAGCTATGAACTGGGCGGGAGTGGCAAAGGCAAGGAAACGGAGATTCCGGCGAATCTGAAGGATCAGGCGCAGGAAGCGCACGAGAGGCTGGTCGAGTTGGTTGCCGAAGGCGATGACAAGTTGATGGAGGAGTTCTTCGAGAAGGGAACCATTCCAGTCGAAGACCTAATCCCCGCACTGCACAACGCCATCCGCGAGGACAAAATCTTCCCGGTAATCTTTGGTTCCGGCCTGGGCAACGTCGGCGCCGACCGGGTGATGGACTTCATCGTGGATTACACGCCTGCACCATCCGAGCATGAATGGGTGCAGGGAGAAGCCGCCGCATCAGGAAATGGCGAACCGCCGAAACGCCACGAAACTGACGCAGAACCGGTCTCGCTGTACGTCTTCAAAACTATTTCAGATGCCTTCGCCGGCCGCATTTCCTACTTCAAAGTTTTTTCCGGTGTGCTGAAAAACGACGCCACAGTCCAGAATTTCACCCGCAATTCGGCAGAGAAGCTGGCCCACATCTCAATCATGCAAGGCAAAACCGCCGTCCCGGTAACCGAGTTGCACGCGGGAGATATTGGAGCTGTCTCCAAACTGAAAGACACACTGACCGGAGACACGCTCGGTGACAAGAGTGCTCCAATTCAGTATCCGAGAGTTCATCTCCCCGAGCCCGCGATCACTTTCGCCATCGAACCCAAGAGCCGCGCCGATGAAGACAAACTCGGCCCCGGCATCCACAAGCTTATGGAGGAAGACGCCATGCTGCGCTTCTTTCGCGATCCCCAGACTAAAGAATTCCTTATCGCAGGAACCGGACAGCAGCACATTGAAGTCGTAGTCTCGAAGATGAAAAAGCGCTACCACACAGAGGTAATCCTCAAAGCCCCGAAGGTCCCGTACCGCGAGACCATCCGCGGCAAAGCTGACGTCCAAGGCCGCCACAAGAAACAGACCGGCGGCCACGGTCAGTACGGCGATTGCAAAATCAAGATGGAGCCGCTACCCCGAGGCGGCGAGTTCGAGTTCGTAAACGACATTTTCGGCGGAGCCATTCCAAAGAACTACATTCCCGCCATCGAAAAAGGAATTAAAGACGCCGCCTCTCGCGGTTATCTAGCGGGTTTTCCAGTCGTGGATTTCCGCGTCATTCTCTACGATGGCTCCTATCACGACGTAGATTCCAACGACATGTCGTTCCAGATGGCGGGCCGTATCGCCTTCAAAAAGGCTATGGAACAGGCTAAGCCCACCCTGCTCGAACCGGTGATGGCGGCCGAGATCACAATCCCCGACGAGTTCGCCGGCAGCATCATGGGCGACCTCAACAGCCGCCGCGGCCGCATTCATGGCATGGACAACAAAGGCGGCAATACGGTAGTCAAAGCCGAAGTTCCCATGTCCGAAATGCTGACCTACGGCGTTGATCTCACATCCATGACACAGGGCCGCGGCAGCTTCAACATGGAAATGCATCACTACGACGCCGTCCCCGGACTGTTGCAGGAAAAGATTATCGAGAAAGCCAAGGCGGCGCGCGGCGATGTGAAGGAAGAGGAAGAATAATGTAAGCGCGGGCGTCCTCGCCCGTGCGTCCACGTCGAACGCGCAATTGAAGTCCTAACTCTTCAGGCCCACCGATTTCGCCAACTTCGCCTGCCTCTCGTCGAAGGTCCAGAATCGTTCCGCTTTGAGTTCGAGGGCGCAGGCGACATGCAGGCTGTCCAGTGTTCTTGTGCCTAGTTTCGGCCCATAACGACGCGCGAGGTCGGCGCAAAGCTCGAAAGCGTTCTCAGGCATCGGCAGTGAAATCCATCGTCCTGCTGATGCGTGTTCTTCCCTTCGTGAATTCATGCGTTGCGCTTCAGAAAGCGACAACTCCCCACGAAAGATGTGCTGGCCAATTGCGTGCGCCCACTCAGAATTATGCAGAGGCGTAAACCACAGAAAGGGAGTGGACGTAATGCGCTGGCGGGCTGCGTGCGAGTGACGGTCACTCAAATACAGCGAAACAAGAAAGCTTGAATCGACGTAAATGCTCAATAGCGCCCGCGCTCCTCAATCAGGAGATCGGCTCCGGAGAGGACGCGATCACCGATGATTTCTTTTGCGAGAGCCTCGAAGTCCGGCCAGTCCCCTTGAGCTACGGGCGCTTGCTGGGGAACGATACGCGCGATCACTTGGTCCCGTTCTCGAAGTTCCACGATCTTGCCTGCGCGGAGCCAGCTCTTCAACCGCTTGGTATCTCGAAGTTGTCGAATGTTAACCGACGGCATGTCTAAATGTGTCACATATTGTGACACATGTCAAATGGCGCTGCTCGTGGAAATCTAAAGAGGACAAGCCGAATTCAATCGCTAGAACTCAGCAGCTCGCGTAAACGCTCAATAACGTCCCCGATCCTCAAGGACGACATTCGGGAGAACTCGGTCGCCAAATATTTTCTTCGCACGAGCCTCGAAGTCGGGCCAATTCGCCGGTTTTTCTTCCGCCCTTTCTGGAACAATGCGGGCGATAACGCGGTCGCGCTCCCGGAGCTCGACCGTGTTTCCCGCGCGGAGCCAAGCTTTTAGGCGACGCGTATCGCGAAGCTGGCGCAGATTTACGGAAGGCATGCTAATATTGTGGCACATTATGTGTCACAATGTCAAAGTTAGCTAGAATGCCAATGAGGTCTGCATGAAACTAATTCCATTCCTTATCTGCTTTCTTTCTCTGCTACTAACTGCCAACGCCGCAACCGACACCCAAACCTTTCCCACCTCCGCCGGCCCGGTTAAAATCACGCCTCTGTATCACGCCAGTACTCTGATCGAGGCAGGCGGAAACACCATCTATCTCGATCCCGCCAAGCCGGCGAAATTCTCAGCCCTGCCCAAAGCCGACCTCATTCTGATCACCGACATCCACGGCGATCACATGGATCCCGATTCAATCAAGGGAATCACCAAACCCGGAACCGAAATTCTCGCGCCCCCTGCCGTAGTCCAAACCGTCACAACTGCCAAACCCATTGCCAACGGAGAAACCAAAATCTGGCAGGCCTGGACCGTCGAGGCCATCGCCGCATACAACATCAAGCGCGGCCCCGAACCGGGCAAACTCTTTCACGACAAGGGACGCGGCAACGGCTATGTCCTCACCTACGGCGGCAAGCGCTTCTACTTCTCAGGCGACACCGAGGGTATTCCCGAAATGCGAGCCCTCAAGAACATCGACGTGGCCTTTGTCTGCATGAATCTGCCGTACACAATGCCGCCAGAAGAGGCCGCTGACGCAGTCAAAGCCTTTCACCCCAAGATCGTCATTCCCTATCACTACCGCGGATCCGATCTCAAAGTATTTCAAAAAGCATTGGAAGGCACCGGCATCGAAGTTCGCCTGCTGAACTGGTATCCGGAGCAATAGACGCATAGGTGGCGCGATCCCGCTATTCATAGGCCGGGCTACTAGATCTCTTCGGCAAGCGAGCATACTTCGACATCGGTCTGAGCGAAGTCGCTTCCCTTAGCCAACAATGCTTCCCCCGAGCACTTGGCCAACGCATACGCGAAACAATCTCCGAAGTTGAGTCCAGCCGAGTGGCGGCCCTTCCCGTACCTGCGCCAGGCCGTGCGCGCAACCTCGACTTGTTCGTTGTCGACGGAAACGACTTCAAGATTCGCGCGAACTAGAAACAGGTCGAACTCGCGCCCTGCAGCTTCACCTCGTCTAGCCTCCAAAACTATTCCGGTTTCGAGCGCGTTGGCCGCGGAGATCAACCTCGTCCCAGCCTTGAGGATGAGGTCGAGAAATCGCCTCCGCTCTGGCTCGGCCAGGAAAATAGCGACCAGCGCTGACGTATCGATAACCATCTAGCGAGGCACGCCGTGTTCGTCGTATCCCAGAATTTCCTCTTCTGGGCGAGAGTCCAGAGTTGGCAACGAATCCACCCGCCTCAAAAGGTCTTCAATCTGACCGGTTAGTACGCTGCGGCGACGGTTCGCGCTGAGCTTGCGCCAGCGCTCTTCGAGTGCCTTATGAATGGCTTCGGTCAAAGACTCGCCCGTCGCGCTGGCAACCTGGCGAGCCAAGCGCTCCGTGTCATCGTTCTTGATGCTCAGAGGCATAAGCTCCTCCTCTAATATATATCTATATACCAAATTATACTATTCTACATCTAAGATGTAAGTATCATACTACAAGGAGTATGCTGACCATAATGAAGCTATGAAGACCTTCGCGTCAGTTCTTCTCATCCCCGGTCTTTCCAATTCCGGCCCCGAACACTGGCAGAGCCTTTGGCAAGCCAAGCATCCCGAATACCACCGAGTTCAGCAGGAAGACTGGGAGACGCCTCGCTGCGCGGACTGGATCCAAACCGTTCACGAATCCATATTCAGCATCAGCAAGAGCCCACTTGTCCTTGCCGCTCACAGCCTCGGCTGCGCGACCATCGCTCACTACGCCGCCAAGCATGGCGACGGTGAAGGCCGAGTAGCCGCCGCCTTCCTAGTAGCACCGAGCGATGTCGAAGCTCCAACATATCCTCCGGGATCAACCGGATTTGATCCCATGCCATTGCGCAAGTTGCCTTTTCGTTCAGTCGTCGTCGCCAGCACGGATGATCCCTACGTGACGTTAGAACGGGCGGAGTTCTTCGCACGTTCCTGGGGCAGCCGCCTCATCAAAATCGCCGACGCCGGACACATCAACACCGCCTCCGGTCACGGCCCCTGGCCCGAAGGCGAAGCCTGGCTCGAGCAACTGCGCGAGATTCAAACCTAGCGCGTGACAATCTGGCACCCAGCAACCGAGAACTGGTAACATCCGTCCAGTGGCCACACTGAAGAACGTCCCCAAAATTCCGCAGGACCGTGAGCGCATCGTCTCCGCCGCCCCGGTCGAAGACGATTCTTCCTTCGAGCTGAAGCTGCGCCCGCAACGCCTCGCTGAATTCATCGGCCAATCCAAGGTCAAAGAGAATCTGGCCGTAGCCATTGAAGCCACCCGCTCGCGCGGCGAAGCTCTCGATCACGTTCTCCTCTACGGACCGCCGGGCCTCGGTAAAACAACGCTGGCCACAATCATCGCCAACGAACTCGGCGTACCCTTTCAGCAGACCTCTGGCCCCACGCTGCAAATCAAGGGCGATCTGACCGCGATCCTGACCAACGTTCGCAACAAGCAAGTCCTGTTCATCGACGAAGTCCACCGCCTGCAACCGACACTAGAGGAACTCCTTTACTCCGCGCTCGAAGACTACAAACTCGACATCATCATCGGACAAGGCCCCGCCGCCCGCACCCACACCATGGACGTGCAGCCGTTCACCTTCATCGGCGCAACCACGCGCGCCGGCCTGCTTTCTTCTCCACTGAGATCGCGCTTCGGCATCGTCCTTCGCCTGGAGTTTTACAGCCACGAAGATCTGCGCATCATCGTCGAACGCTCCGCCGAAATCCTCGGGGTAGAAATCGACAAGCCCGGAGCTCTCGAAATCGCCAGCCGTTCCCGCGGCACGCCAAGAATCGCTAATCGTCTGCTGCGCCGCGTCCGCGACTACGCCCAGGTGCGCGGCGCCGGAAAGATCGACCTGCCCACTGCTCAAGCAGCATTGCAAATGCTCGAAGTCGATCGCTACGGATTCGACGAAGTCGATCGCAAACTCCTGCTCATCATCATCGAGAAATATCAGGGCGGCCCAGTCGGCCTGAACACGCTAGCCGCCGCCCTGGCCGAAGAACCCGACGCCATCGAAGAAATCTACGAGCCGTTCTTAATCCAGATCGGCTTCCTCAACCGCACCCCCCGCGGACGCGTCGCCACCCAACTAGCCTACGAACATTTCGGAATCATCCCAAACCGAAAGCAAAGCTCCTTGTTCTAAAATGAGTAAGAGATTAGCAGGAGGCTGAATGAAGCACGTACAGCAACTCACCGCTATCATTGAACGGGAAGGTGACGGCTATGTCAGCCTCTGCCCCGAAGTTGATGTCGCAAGCCAGGGCGACACCATCGAGTCTGTCCGGAAGAATCTGCAGGAAGCAGTCGAGTTGTTCTTTGAAACCGCCGACCGCTCGGAGATCGTCCGCCGCCAGCACTCCGAGATTTTCGTAACCCGCCTTGAGGTCGAGAAGTTCTACTGACCAGCCGCGAAGCGGCGAAAGAATGCAGCCCACGGCGCAAGCCGTGGGAAAAACGCACGACAACACGTTAGCCCCAGCGGGGCGAAAGGTCATTCGCGAAACACAACTCTCCTCATCCAGCTACAATGTCCGCAGCATGATTGCCCATCTCCGCGGAAAACTCCTAGCCAAGCATCCCAACCAAGCAATAGTCGAAACCGCCGGCGTAGGCTACGACGTCACCATCACCATCCCAACATTTTCCGATTTACCCAACCCTGGCAATGAAGTCGCGCTCCACATCCACACCCACGTCCGCGAAGATCAAATCGCGCTCTACGGATTCCTCCGCCCCGCCGAGAAACAACTCTTCGAAAAGCTGATCACCGTGAGCGGCATCGGCCCAAAGCTCGCCATCACCATCCTAAGCGGCATGCCCGCCGACGAAATGGTCGGAGCCATTCGCCACAACGACATCGCCCGCTTAACCCGCATTCCCGGCATCGGCAAAAAAACCGCCGAGCGCATGGTCCTCGAACTGCGCGACAAGCTCCCGCCCGCTGGCGCAGAAACTCCCGTAGCCCCAACCATGACCGCAATGGAAGAAGACGTTCTATCAGCCCTAGTAAATTTAGGCTACCAACGCCCAGCCGCAGAACGCGCTCTCGCGCAAGCAGCAAAGAATGGCAAAGAAGAATCCTTCGAAGCCCTGTTCCGCAACACCCTGGCCGCCCTAGCCAAGTAAGAACGCGATCAAAAAGATTTTGAGCGCGATGCCTGATTGCGTAAACATTCCTGCCCATCTCTCATAAAACCAGTCTTAGCCCGACCGAACTACTTCGGTTTTGCCTTCGATTCGGGGTAATCGGGCGAGGCGCAGGCGATCCTGGCGTGGACTGCCAGTTTTGACAGTTGCCACGGCGGGCCTGGCTGATAAGTATTACGAAAATACAGAAGTCTGGGAGAAATAGACGATGAGCGCGGACAACAAAGCAACCAAGCAGGATTCACTGCCTTTCCCACCTACACCGTCGGCGAGCATCGCTGGGCGCACCATGCAAGAATCGGTATATAAGCGGCGCGTTGAGCCACGCCGGATTTCCGCCGATTCTCCGAACATCCTCATCGTGCTGATTGATGACGCAGGTCCCGGCCTGCCATCCACCTTCGGTGGGGAAGTCCACACCCCGACCATGGACCGCATCGTTGGGCAAGGGATCGCCTACAACCGTTTCCACACCACCGCCATGTGCTCGCCCACGCGGGCATCTATGTTGACCGGCCGGAATCATCACCGCGTCGGCAGCGGGCAAATCGCGGAGCTGGCGAACGACTGGGACGGATACTCGGGCCACATCCCCAAAAGCAGCGCGCTCGCGGCCGACGTGCTAAAGGACTATGGCTACAGTACCGCCGCCTGGGGAAAGTGGCACAACACACCGGCCGAGGAAACGACCGCCGCCGGCCCCTTCGAGAACTGGCCGACCGAGATGGGTTTCGAATATTTCTACGGCTTCCTGGCAGGCGAGGCCTCGCAGTATGAGCCCAACCTGGTGCGCAATACCACGTCCGTCCTGCCGCCAAAGAGCCCTGAGGAAGGCTACCATCTCAGCGAAGACCTGGCCGACGACGCCATCGGATGGCTGCACAAGCACAAGGCCTTCCAGCCGGACAAACCGTTTTACATGTACTGGGCGAGCGGCGCCATTCACGGCCCGCACCACATCATGAAAGAGTGGGCCGACAAATACAAAGGCAAATTCGACGACGGCTGGGATGCCTACCGCGAGCGCGTCTTCAAACGCGCCAAGCAGAAAGGCTGGATCCCCGCCAATGCACAGCTGACGCCGCGGCACGAAACCATGCCGTCCTGGGACAGTATCCCCGAGGACGAGAAGCCTTTCCAGCGCCGTTTGATGGAAGTGGCCGCCGGCTTCGCCGAACACGTCGACGTTCAGGTTGGCCGCATCGTCGACCAGATCGACAAGCTCGGCTATGGCGACAACACTCTCATCTTCTACGTCTGGGGCGACAACGGCTCCTCGTCGGAGGGACAGAACGGCACCGTCAGCGAACTGCTGGCACAAAACGGCATTCCCACCACCGTCAAGCAGCACATCAGGGCGCTCGATGACGTGGGTGGACTTGACGCGCTCGGCACTCCGAAGGCCGACAACCAGTACCACGCAGGCTGGGCCTGGGCTGGCAGCACACCCTACAAGGGGACCAAGCTTCTAGCTTCGCACTTCGGCGGAACCCGTAACCCGATGGCTATCCGCTGGCCAGCGAAAATCAAACCCGATGCCACACCGCGCCCACAGTTCCATCACTGCAACGATCTCGTCCCGACAATTTATGAAGTAGTCGGCATCACACCACCGCTCGAGGTCAACGGCGTTCCCCAGGATCCGATCGACGGCGTGAGTTTTGCTTACACTTTTGACGATCCAAAAGCCAAGGGTCAACTGCTCACCCAGTACTTCGAGATTATGGGAAGCCGCTCCATCTACCACGATGGCTGGATCGCCTCCGCATTCGGCCCGCGCGCCCCGTGGGAGACGGGCATTCCGGCAGGTATTCGGGACTGGACGCCGGACAACGACGTCTGGGAGCTCTACAACCTGGAACAGGACTGGTGCCAGTCCAACGACCTCGCCGCAAAAATGCCCGAGAAGCTTGCCCAAATGAAGGACATCTTTCTCATCGAAGCGACGAAGAACAAAGTGCTTCCCATCGGCGGTGGCCTTTGGGTTCCGCTACTGCATCCCGAGATGCGTATCGCCCCCCCTTACACGGAGTGGACATTCTCCGGCGATACCGTCCGCATGCCGGAGTTTTGCGCGCCCGCTCTCGGAAACAAGCCCAACGTCGTCACCATCGACGCCGAGATTCCAGCCAACGCCAACGGCGTGCTCTACAAGCTCGGCGCGAACTCCGGAGGTCTTACCTGCTTCGTCGAGGACGGCATTCTCTGCTACGAGTACAACCTCTTCATCATTCAGCGCACGAAGATCCGCGCCAAAAAGAAACTTCCCGTCGGTAAAGTAAGAATCGAGATCGAGACGGCGTACGTTGTCCCCAAGCCCGGAGGACCGCTCAACATAACCATGAAGGTTAATGGTGAAGTGTTTGCGACCGGCCAGGTGCCCATATCCGCTCCGCTGATCTTCACCGCTAACGACTGCCTCGACATCGGCATCGTTCACGGTTCGCCTGTCTCGCTGGACTACTACGATAAAGTACCGTTCAAGTTCAACGGAACCATCGATCAGGTGCACGTGGGGTACAAGATCATCGAAAAGGCGCGAGTCGGGGACACAACAACGAAGGAGGAAGCAGCGGCCTGATATCTCAGCTTTTGGTTATCGCGGGGCGCAGTCACTCGTGATTTTTCAGCCAAAATTCCGGGACCCTTTAGAAGGGAGTCCCGGGATCGGCACGGCTTGTCCCAGAAGAACTTCGCGAATTAGTAATTATTGCAATATCCCCTGTAGCGCTCATTGGCTCGGATTGGCCCAAGTCTCAGTAGGTGCTACGGCTCATCCGCCAGCGTTTACCGCTTGCGAAACACCTCAAAAATCAAATTGAACAACTGCACCAGCGTGATCCCGATCGTCACGTAAACCGCAATCTCCAGCCGCCGGCCGGCCTCTTTTGTCCCCGCCAGCATCTCAAGAACTTCCTTGGTGCTCTCATGCAAAGTCTCAGCCAACTGCTCAAAGTGCTGCGTCGACCCGCGCAGTTTTTCCAGCACATGCGAGGTCGCCGAAAGCGCCGCCGCGATCTGCTCCCCATTGCGAATATCCAGCTCGATCTTGCACGCCGACCACCATGGACTTCCCGGCGGATTGTCATACATCCGCTGCCGGATCTCTTCATACGACCGGGTCCGCAGCAACTGCACCAGCGCATGAACCTTATCCGCGCCCACGACCGGTGTTTCTTCGTTCATTACTGCCATAACTCGCGAGTGTAGCAGCCGTCCCTCGACTCGCTCAGATACCCGAAGGTCATCTCCAATTGTGCCCGATAGCCATAGCGCCTGGAAGTTACCCCTTCCCCGCAGCTAACCCCGGATTAATGGAGGACGGGCGTCCCCGCGTGGCCGTGGGTTGTCATCCTGAGGCGGCGGAGTCCCCGGCGAAGCCGAGGGCTCCCAACGAAGGATCTCTGTAATTCTCGCTCTCGCCATTCCAAATATCTTCTCGTTCCAGATATCCCGCCACCCCTATACCTTGTCATTCCGAGCAAGGCGAGGAATCTGCTGTTCCCCCATCCCGCTCAATTGGAGCCCGTATCGATGTGCACCGATGTGGAGACGCTCGCAAGGCACCTACGGCGTGATCTCAAACGCCGACCCGTGTGCGCTGCCAGCCCCATTGGTCGTTCCGTAGAGGTTCCCCGACGAGCCGAAGATCAAACCAGCGGAGGGGGAAGCTCCGGGACGATCGAGGAACCGGTGCAGCACGGTCTCTGCCCATTTCCCGTCTGCGTTCGGAGTCAGCTTGAAGACCGTGCCCAAGTTATGAGCGCCACCCCTCAGCGCGGTACCGTAGAGATCCCCTGCCGCATCAAAGATCAGGCCAGCAACCGGCTCATCTCCGTCCGAACCGTTAAAACTGTGCAGCACTCTCTGCGCCCAGCTCCCGTCCGTCTGCGGTGTCAGCTCAAAGACCACGCCACAGCCAGGATCGCCGCAGTTACCGCCGAATTCTGCAGTGCCGTATAGATTCCCCGCCTGGTCGAAGATCAAGCCGCCAAATGGCCATTGGCCGTGCTTGCCGCCCCCAAACCTGTAGAGCACGCTCTCCGTCCAGGTTCCGTTGGCGTTCGGCATCAATTCGAAGACCACGCCACAGTTGTCATAGAGGCAGGAACCGCTGTCGCCACCCCCAGACGTGGTACCGTAGAGGTTCCCCGCCTGGTCGAAGATCAAGCTCGCATACGGGCTAGCTCCATCCGTACCGCCGGTGAAGTTGTGGAGCACGCTTTCAGTCCAGCTTCCGTCCGCCTTTGGCGTCAGCCTGAAGACCGTGCCCAAGTCGTCGCCGCCACCCGACGTAGTACCGTACAGGTTCCCTGCCTGATCGAAGATCAAGCTCGCAGAGGGATTGGCTCCGTCCGTTCCGCCGGTGAATTTGTGGAGCACGCTCTCGGTCCAATTCCCGTCTGCGTTCGGAGTCAGCTTGAACACCGTGCCCAATTCATCCAAGCCGCCCTCCTTCGCGGTACCGTAGAGATTCCCCGCCTGGTCGAAGATCAAGCTCGCAGAGGGAACCGCCCCATCAGCGCAGTTGTTCTGCGGACAGAAGTTGTAGAGTACGCTCTCGGTCCAGCTTCCGTCCGCGTTTGGCGTCAGCTTGAAGACCGTGCCACCTCCACCAGCGCCGCCGCCTTGCGATGCGCCGTAGAGGTTTCCTTTTTGGTCAAAGGTCAGGCCGGCGACAACAAATGTCCCGTCCTTGATGCCTTTGAACCTGTGCAGCGTTTTGTACTGGCTTTGCGCCCCGGCGCCGGGCGCCAGCAGCAGGGTGATTGCGATAAGCAGAGCTGCACCTTGGAACCAAAGATTCTTTCTGCACTTCATACTTCCTCCTCATCCATCAACCAGACTTCTCTCAGTTGTCATCCCGACCAAGCGCGAGGATCTGCAGCCCCTCCGCATCCACAAGAACTGTCAATGCCCTCCTACTCATCCACTAACCGAAGGGTGGCCCACCGAAGCCGTCCTCCGGCTTGAGTGGGCACTTCCACTACGGCGTGATCTCAAACACCGACCCGAACGTCGTGCTGCCGTCACCCGACGTCGCCCCATAGACATTCCCCGCAGCGTCAAGGATCACCCCAGCACCCGGGTCCGCTCCCGGATGATCCAGGAAGCGGTGCAGCACGGTCTCCGTCCATCCGCCATTCGAGTTTGGCGTCAACTCGAAGACCACCCCACAGCCGTTGCTGCCACACAGGTTGAGATCGCCGCCGAATATGGTGGTTCCGTAGAGATTTCCTGCCCTGTCAAGGGCCAGGCTCGCAAAGGGACCGTCGCCATCCCCGCCATCGAAGCTGTGGAGCACTTTTTCTTCCCAGCTTCCGTGCGAATCGGGGGTCAATTCGAAGACCACGCCGCAGTTGAATCCGCCGCATTGCGTGAGATTGCCGCCAAGATGCGCCGTGCCATAGAGATTTCCGCTTCCATCGAAGAGCATACTGTCCTCAGGCACAGCTCCGTCCCTGCCGCCTGTGAAACTATGGAGGATGTCCTCCTTCCAACTCCCGCCTGCCTTCGGTGTCAGCTCGAAAACCACCCCGCAGCCGTGTCCGAGGCATTGACTGAGATTGCCCCCTTCGGACGTAGTGCCGTAAAGATTTCCCACGCCATCGAAAACCACGCCAGCAAAACTAACTTCCCCGTCGGCGCAGTTTTTGAAGGAGCAGAAGCCGTGCAGCACGCTCTCCGTCCAGCTTCCACTCGAGCCGTGAGTCAGCTTGAAGACGGTGCCGCATCCGAAGAGGCCGCAAGCGGAGCTAGGGCCGCCAATTGTCGTCGTTCCGTAGAGATTTCCTGTTTGGTCGAAGGTCACGCCGCTCGCCGGCTCGGCTCCGTCAACGCACAGCCTGAGAGAGCAGAAGCTGTACAGCACACTCTCCGTCCAGCTTCCGTCCGCGTTCGGTATCAATTCGAAGACCACGCCGCAGCCGTTGCAGATGCTATTGCTGGTGCTGCCGCCATAGATCGTCGTGCCGTAGAGATTTCCCGCCTCATCGACAATCACGCCAGCCACGGGAGCGCTGCCATCGGCGCAGTTTGTGAGGGAGCAGAAGCTGTATAGCACGCTCTCCGTCCAGCTTCCATCCGAACTCGGGGTCAACTTGAAGACCGTTCCCAACCCATTGGCCCCACCCTGTACAGTCGTGCCGTACAGATTCCCGGACTGGTCGAAAATTAAGCCAGACTGCGAGCGCCCGTCCACGCCAGGGCGGAATTTATACAACGTTTTGTACTTGCTTTGCGCCCCGGCACCGGGCGCCAGCAGCAGGGTCACCCACGTTATGAACAGGAAAGCGACACCCAAATTTCGCAAGGTTCTGCGCTGTTTCATATACCTCTCCTCTTCGATCGTGTCTGCAGGAGGGCGATTCAGGGGCTCCGAGAATGGCCGACTGAGCGGCGCGATTCTACCCCGGAAGGCTTAACCTCGTCCATACGGTCTTTTCCTGATCCCACTCCCGCTCTGCCTCGCCGGAGAGGATTTTAAGATTTTCTCTGCACCATCTACAATCTCAAAGCCGATGGACACAACTCGCATCGCCGAACTGCTCCAACCGTTCCTGGCGATCTCGAATCCCGATCCTTTCGAAGATTGTCATTCCGAGCAAAGCGAGGAATCTGCTGTCCTCGACCGCACCCAGCTGCAAAATATATCGACATACATCGATCTATTACTCCGCTGGAACGCCCGCATCAACCTGACCGCCATCCGCAATCCGGAAGAAATCGTAACCCGCCACTTCGGCGAATCCGTCTTCGCCGCTCGCCATCTTTTTCCCCGTGTGGCGCGGGCGCTCTCGCCCACGAGCGTGTCAAAGACAAAAGTCCATGCGCCGCGACTGATCGACATCGGTTCCGGCGCCGGATTCCCCGGTCTTCCCATAAAAATCTGGGCACCCGACATTGAGCTGACCCTGATCGAGTCCAACCAAAAGAAAGCAACCTTCCTGCGCGAGGTCGCCCGCCAACTTACATTGATGTACATCAATGTGTTCACCGGCCGCGCCGAAGACTATCCCGGCCCACCCGTCGAGGTAGTAACCCTCCGCGCCGTCGAACGCTTCGAGAACGCTCTCCCAATTGCAGCCCGCCTGGTTGCCCCCGCAGGCCGCCTAGCGCTTCTCATCGGCCAAGCTCAGCTGCCGCGAGTCCACGAACTCGCGCGAGGATTCGAATGGTCGCCCCTGCTTCCCATTCCCCTATCCGCAAGCCGTGTACTCGTCGTTGGCGCTCGAGAGACATGGACCAAGCCAGAATCACACTAGATAACAACCGCAGCGAGATGATGCACCAAGAAAGTAACAGTGGGATGGGAGCCCCAGGAAATTACTCCGTTCTGCCACCACTTATTCAATTCTGAAGCTGAACTGATTCCCAGTGGGAAAACGACTGTGCAAACCTGGCAATGCATAACGGTTAGCTTCACCGGCGAAGAATGTTCCACGTGGAACATATCTCGACTTTTCTCAACTCCTCGGCGGGACGAAAGCACAGAAGTGTTCCACGTGGAACATTGCCAGCGAAAAACGTTTCCAAACGGAATGTTCCACGTGGAACACTTCTGTGCAAAGCCAGGCCAGAAACATCCGCAAGTCACTATCGCTGCAACAATATGTCTTACTGATTAAGCTGCACCGAAATCTGTCATTGCAAATGCACCACGGTTCGGCCTATTCTGCATTGGTCTCTCCGATTCTTCAAAACTAAATGGGACGCGTAATCGCGGTTGCCAACCAGAAGGGCGGCGTAGGTAAAACTACGACCGCAATCAATCTGGCCTCGTCCATTGCAGCAGCGGAGGTCGACACGCTGCTGGTCGATTGCGACCCGCAATCGAACGCTACCAGCGGACTCGGCCTGGTCAAAAATCCTGAACGAATCAGCACCTATCACTTACTAATGGGCGAGGCCTCGGCCGAGCAGGCTGTGCACAAGACTGAGCTTGATCAGCTATGGATCATCCCGGCGCACAAGAACATGATCGGGGCGAACCTGGAACTGATCGACGCGGAGCGTCGGGAATTTCGCTTGCGGGACGCGCTCGCGCCTTTGCGCGAGCGCTTCAAGTACATTGTGCTGGACTGTCCGCCTGCGCTGGATCTGCTGACGCTCAATGCACTCGTGGCCGCGGACTCGATTCTGATTCCGATGCAGGCTGAGTACTTTGCTCTCGAAGGTGTGTCTGAGCTGCTCGATACGATTGAGCGCATTCGGGCGTCGTTGAATCCTGAGCTCACGATCGAGGGCGTGGTACTGACGATGTTCGATGATCGCACCAACCTGGCTCAGCAAGTCACAGCGGAACTCGACCGATACTTTGGCGAGAAGCTGTGCAAGACCACGATCCCGCGCAACGTGCGGCTGGCTGAGGCGCCGAGCCATGGGAAGCCTGTCCTACTCTATGACGTGCGATCGCGTGGAGCGGAAAGCTACATTCAGTTGGCTAAGGAGATCATTGGGCACAGCTTGTCCGCGCAGGAGATGCCGGCGCCAGTTGAGCTCCCGGTCGCGGGTGAGGAGAAGCAGGTAGTGAACGCTCCGCGGTGGAAGCGGTGGATCAAGGAGCGGAACAAATTGACGACTATCAATATATTAGATCGATGAGCGTCGATATGTTGGCGGGGCGCTAAGTACCTCGGGGGCTAAAGCCCGTATTTTCTGGGATGGTTATCGCAGCGCTGAAGCGCTGCGCCACCCAAAGACCTTTTCGGGCCGGACAACCGGTCGACGACTCGAAAGTGGAGAGAGTTTGCGTCCTGCGCGCGAGATCCTTCGGGACTTCGTCCTCTCAGGATGACGTCGGTTTTTAGGGTGAGCAGCAGAAGCGAGTGAACACAAGGTCCCTCGACTGCGCTCGGGATGACAGGGAAAATAAGGGGATTAATAGAATGACAACTACTGTGGCGGCGGGTACGGAGAAGGCGGTCGACAAAGCGATCGAGAAGCGGCGGGCTTTGGGGCGGGGGTTGGATTCGTTGCTGCCTTCGGGGCCGCGGATGGTGGAGTCCGGTCCCGCGGGTGGGCCACCCTTATCACAATCTGGAGTTTTGCCTGAGGTGCATGCGCGGGCGGCGCGGGGCGAGGCGGTGGTCGAGGTTCCTCTTGAGCTGATTGATGAGAATCCTTATCAGACGCGGTATTTCGCCAAAGATCAACCGGTTTCGGAGGACTTTGTCGCGACCTCCCTGGATGAGTTGGCGGACTCGATCCGGGTCAACGGGGTTATCCAGCCGATCTCGGTTCGGCCGGGCGCGGAGGGGCGTTATGTTCTGATTCTGGGCGAACGGCGTTGCCGGGCTTCGAAGATTGCTGGCAAAACCACGATTCCGGCGATTGTGCGCAAAGTTTCCGACCAGCAGGCGGCGGAGATGACGGTGGTCGAGAACCTGCAGCGGCAGGATCTGAATTGCATGGAGCAGGCGGCAGCGTTCTCGAAATTGAGTCAGGATTTCAAACTGACGCAGGAGCAGATTGGACAGCGCGTAGGAATTTCGCGGGAATCGGTTTCGAACTATATGCGGCTGCTGCGGCTGCCGGGGACGGTGATGCAGTATTTGCAAGATGGCCAGTTGGGATTCAGCGAGGCGCGAGTTTTGCTGACGTTGCTTGATCCGAACCTGATTCCGAAGATTGCCGACGAAGCGGTGCGAAAGCATATGTCGGTCGAGCAGCTCGAAGACCTGGTCTTCAACACCAACGTGCCTTTGCAAGGGCAGAAGCAGCCGGGGACCGCACGCTGGGTCGATCCGAATGTGCGGCATGTGCAGACCGATCTCGAACGGACATTGGGAGTGCGGGTGCGCATTCGTGATCGCAAGGGCAAAGGGAAGATTGAGATCGAGTATGCGAGTTTGGAGGATTTCGATCGGGTGGTGGGGATGTTGAAGGGCGGTCGTTAGGATTCGGGCTTCGGGCTTCAGGCTTCTGGCTTCCGGCTTCTGGCTTCCGGCTTCGGGCTTTCGGCTTCGGGCTTTCGGCTTCAGGCTCGTTATCGCAGAGTTTCCAAGTTTGCTTTGGAACCATTCTTTCGCTTCCGCTGGGGCTTGTCTGGTTCCGACTGTTTACCCACGGCTCGCGCCGTGGGCTGCATTCTTCTGCCGCTTCGCGGCTCTCGCCTTAGAGCCAATTCTGAATTCAGATTGACACGAATTCGAGTAGTAAATGTGTGGGACGCTTGTCCGGAATTGGATCTCGATCTGATGTCTTAGGTTTGGATTTTATCTCCCATGTGGGAGATGCTTGCGATTGGTTACGAGCGGGATGTCTCCAGCCGAATTCGGTTGGGCACGAATCTCGGAAGTCAACTGTGGGATGGCGGGCCCGTCTCGGAGCGATATTTACGACAATCTCGAGGGCGATGTCTGATGTAGCAGAGCGAAAGTGGAGTTTTTCAATCAGTTGTCAGTTCCTGGTTCTCGGATCTCAGTTGGGTTGTTTGATGAGGCTCTGAACAAGTTCAGGAGGAGTTGAGAATCTGAATAGTAAACTGTGGGATGACTGGCCTTGATGGACGGCGGGCGAGGGCGTTTGCCTCATACGTTTTTGGCGAAAGTGGGATTTTTGTTCGATTTGTGGATGCGACATGTTCATAGCAGAGGAACAGAAGGTGCTGCAATCGGTGGCCTTGCAGCTTATGAGTGGGGATGACGTTGTGCTTGAGGATGGGCAGAAGTTGCGGGTCAAGCGGGTGGGGAGCGGGCGGTTGCGGATGGTGGAGTTCACGTTGAATGGGCGAGTGTTTGAGGCGATTGAGCAGAATCGGTGAGAAGCCGAGCCGGTGGGGAAAACTGGCGCGTGAAAAACATCAGGTGGTGCAGTTTCGAGATGTAGCAACGCACAAGTATGTCGCCGTGGCGGTGGATGGGGAGATTACGGAGTACGGGCGAGGTTGAGGTTCTTGCGAAAGGCCAGGAAGCAGATTCCTCGACGGCTTCGCCGTCTCGGAATGACAAATTTTAATTAATTCGGGATGACGAATTTTGATTAATTCGGACTGACACACTTAATTAGGGACGATTAGCTCCATTGACAAGGTTTCGGATCACCGATAGGTTGGTACGCTGAAATTCCTTGCTCGGGGCGTTCCCAGCGCCACAATTCTTTTCTGAGGAGAAATCCATGAGAGGCTCAAGCTTGCTCGGGTTAGGTCTGGCGCTGCTATTCGTCAATGCGGCTGCGCAGACGCCGGCGTTAACTTTCAAATTCAAGACCATTAATGTTGCGGGGGCTCAAAGCACGGGCATTTATGGAATCAACAATGCCGGTGCGATGGTGGGATCGTATGTCGACAGCAGCGGGGTGCGGCACGGGTTCGAGCTGCTGGGCGGGAAGCTGGCCAAGATTGATGATCCGAAGGGAACGGACACTTATTGTTTCGGGATCAACAAGAGTGGCGCGATCGTCGGCTATTACGCGACTTCCAGCTTTGCGGCGCAAGCTTTCCTGTATCAGAAAGGAAAGTTCACTGACATTGGCCCGGCAGGAGCGACTGGCTCCCAGGCGCTCAGCATTAATGATAGTGGCGCCATCAACGGAAATTTCGGGGATTCGAAAGGTTCGCACGGGTTCCTGTTGAAGGGCGGGAAATACACCACGCTGGATGTACCCGGATCTCAAGGCACGCTCGGTGGAGGTATCAACAATGCAGGAACGATGACCGAGGTCTGGCTGGATGGGAGCTTTGATTCGGAGTCGTCACTCTATAACGGCAAGAAGTACACAAAGATTAATGTGCCGGGCGAGCCGAATTCGGACGCCGCCGCGATCAACAATTTGGGCGATGTGGTTTATTCCTGGGAAGGCAGTGGCGAAACCTATGGTGGGGCGCTGCGACACGCGGGCAAGGTCTACAAGTTTCACGTGCCCAAAGGCGATCGGACTTTCGGGTACGGGATCAACGACCATAGCGTGATCGTGGGAGCTTATACCGACGATGATGGCGTGCTGAACGGCTTCTCCGCGACTTACTAGTTTCGGCCCGGCGCGGCCACCCACGTCGATCGTCGCTTTTTTTCGACATCGTTTACGCAGGTGGCCTTGCATTTCGATTTACATGGCTTTAAACACGAAGCTGATTTCCTTGGTCTGGTTTGCGTCGACGGTAATGGTCTGCGTGGACGTGCCCAGTTTCTCGTGCCACGCTTTGATGGTGTAGGTTCCGGGCGGCAGATTGGGCAGATCAAAGGTGCCGTCTGGCTTGGTCACGGCGAAGTAGGGATTCTTCAGCACTGCAATGTAGCCTCGCATCCAGGGATGGATGTTGCATCGCACTGGAATTGCGATTTCTTCGCGCGCGAAAGCCTCTTCCTGCTTGGCTCCTGGAAGCTCAGCTTTATTCCACTCCCGATTGTTGGTTGGGGTGGGATGAATGTTGTGCATGGTCTGATCGTCGTTCACCACTTCGATGGGCTGGTTGGCCTGCACGGCCAGGACATGTGGCAGATAAAGACAGCCCTTTTGCGTGATGACAACAGGTTGGGCGGGTGGATCGAAAGTGCGGTCGCCCAAGCCGTCAGAGATGAACACGAGGACGTCTTGCAAGTCACCTTTGGAATCAGTGACGACTTCTGGGGTGGAAATGAGTCCAGGATGCTGCTTGGCGCAGCTTGGGTCGGCGGCCATGCTGATCGACTTGGCCTTGGGCACGGTTCCTTCGAATTTGACCGTGCCTCGGATGGCCGTGGCGTTGGGGCTGGTCGCAGCCGGCGCTCCGGCTTTCACGATCTGTAGGCTTGAAATAGAAATGGTCAGGACGAAAGCGATTGCGGCAAGCAAAGTTTTGTATTTCATACTGCACCTCGACGAGGCCTATGCCTCGAAAGTTTGTGTGAGTGTCTGGCGCGCTCGGTTATTCGGCCCGGCGCGTGGTTGGAACTCAACGGCTGGCGAGAGAACCGCGATATCCTTCTTGATAGCCGGCTGAGAACAACGCGCGATCTCCGGGTGTTGCCCACCGGCCGTGGGCGACGTGGGGTTCGGCGCCGGCTTCGGCGGCGAGTCTTCCCAGATACAATCCGTCGCGAAATGCGGCGTCTGCAGTCCGCACAACTGCCTGGTTTGAATTGTGGTTGTCGGTGTTCAGCATGGAGGCCGTTCCCATGCCGAGGGTCAGGGCCAATGCAAATAACGAGATGGTCTTCATGATTTTTCCTCAATCGGCTGAGCCGGTTTACGAAATCTCTTGCGTCGTATGGCGAGATTAGGGCGGGCGAGAAATTAGGTTGTCATGCGGCGGTCAGCGGCGAGTCAAATCGTCGTCATCTTTTTGTCTTGTTGGTTGGTGATTGTCAGGGAATTGTCATCCGGGATGGACAAAGCGAAGAGTATGTCTGCAGGCTCAGCGGGTGGGTGGAATACTGACGATAAGGCCTTTGGGGCCGACGGCTATGATTTCGCCGGTTGCGGCGACGCTTACCGAGTTCAGATTCCAGTCCCAGGTCTTGTGTGATGTTTTCTGGGATGGCGTTATCTGTCCCGAGATTTTCGCGACGTCATCCGCGTAGGCGGATCCGGAGGACCCCACAATTACAATGGCTTCGCTGTCTGAGTGCGGCTTGGCAAAAGCTACGGCGGACCAGTACGTTTGCGGTGAAATTGGGGAACGAGTCCAGGTGAGGCCGCCGTCGCTGGTGAAAGCGAGGTTGGGGCCGTCCTGGTCGGGATGTTTGTAATCTCCGCCGGCGATGACTCCGTGTGTCGCGTCGCGAAAGGCGATGGAGAAAATGCCGGTGGAGTCTTGGCCGTGGATGATTGGGGTTTGGGCGACGGTCCAGGTTTTACCGGCGTTGGCTGAGTGGAAAACGCGCGCGGCTTTGCCGCCGGTCGCGAACCAGACGTTGGCTGTCCCCTGGATGGTGATGCAGGTTCCGCTGGCGGCAAATGCGCCTTCGCCTTCGATCGCTGGCGGGATGGAGTCGGGTGGAAGCGGATTCCAAGTTTTGCCGCCATCTTGGGTAGAAATTAATTCAAATCGGAGCGTGCCTGAATTGTCGGCGACTGGATCGCCGACGGCGATGCCACGATCGGAATCCCAGAAGGCCATGCAATCAAAAAAACCTTTGGGATTCTTATTGGTGAATTGGAGCGTCCAGGTTTTGCCGGCGTCGGTGGTTTTGTAAATGCGCGACTGCTCGCCCGGTCCTGCGCTCAGCAGGTAAGCGAGATCGGCGCTGAAGGCTTCCACGTCGCGAAAGTCGAGAGCGTCGGCGCCGGGAACCTGGGCGGCTTGCCAGGAATTTCCTCCGTCGGTGGTGCGGAGATAAGTGCCGTGAGTGCCGCTGGCCCACGCGACTCCGTTCGCGAGCACGCTGATGCCGCGCAGGTTTTCCGTGGTGTTGGATTTTTGGATGGTCTGGGCTGCGAGAGCGGTCGTGAGAAAAAGAAACAAAAGAGCGCGCATGCGATGATTGTGCCAGAAGTTGCAGACTGGGTCTGCATGATTTGCATTGTTGTGCCGATATTCCGAGGGATGAGGGAGCCCCATGGGGCATGCTTTGCTGGAAATTTGTTGTGGAGGGATTGATGATGCGATTCAGGCGGAAAAGGGTGGGGCAGATCGGGTGGAACTTTGCTCCGCGCTTTTTCTTGGCGGGTTGACGCCTTCACTGGGGACGATCTTGGAGGCGAAGCGACGGGTGAAGATTCCGGTAGTGGTGATGGTTCGTCCGCGCGGCGGAGGGTTTGCTTACTCCCAAGCGGAGATGGCTACGATGGAACACGACGCGGAGGCCGCGGTTGAGAACGGGGCGGATGGTGTGGTGTTTGGCATTTTGCAATCGGATGGACGAGTGGATGTTGCGCGATCCAGGCGGATTCGGCAGTTGATTGGGACGCGCAGGCGGTGTTTCATCGGGCGTTCGATGTCACTCCTGATCCGTTTGAAGCGCTGGAGCAACTGGTGGATCTCGGAATTACGCGGGTTCTGACCAGCGGACAAAAAGACAGCGTGCCCGAGGGAGTGGAGTTGATCAAGAAGCTGATTGAGCGGGCGGGCGATCGGATTGAGATTCTGCCGGGCGGCGGGATTCAGGTTTGGAACGTCAAAGACGTGGTTGAGCGGACCGGGTGCCGGCAAATTCATTTGACGGCTTGGGGGACTGCGTCCGATAGTTCGACGCTGGCGCGGCCGGGGATTACGTTCGGCGGGGCTTTGTATCCGGCGGAGGATCGTTATCAAGTAACGGATGCGGGGATGGTACGGGAGGTGTTGGCGCGGTTGGGAACGTAGCTAGATTCTGTCTTTCGCCCCCACTGGGGCTCATCGATTTCACCGCTCTATCCCGCGGCGTGTTCCGTGAGTATTCTTGCGGCGCCTCGCGGCTTAAATTCTATTTCTCGTTGAACTCCGCGAAAGCTCCGGTCTTTTCGTAGTACAAGCGGATGCTGCATACCTTAGGGGCGGTGTGGGCGAAAGAGACTTGCAGCTTTTTAGGCGGCGAGTCAACTCCGCCGATTTCCATGGGAGCGCGCACCGCGTCTTGTTTCTCATCGTAGGTTTTGGGGCTGGTGACATTCTTGCTGACGATCAGCGTCCATTCTTTTTTATTTGGGATCACGTACACGCTGTAGGCGCCTACGGCGAGCTCGACGTGATTGAGGATGAGTGGAACCTGGGTGAAGAGAGTCAGGGGAGAACCAGCCGGCAGCCAGACTTTGCCGTTGTGAGGCTGATCTTTGTCAGCCATCGCGGAGTTGTTGTATTCCACGCTGACTTCCAGGCCGTCGGTGAAATCGCAACTAGCGGTTGCAGTTTGGTCGGTCGAATCTTTCTGCTGAGCGGCTGTGGCCAGAAGAGATTGCGCAATCAAGACGAGGCAGACGGCTAGCACACGCATGAAGTGCTCCTCCGCGGACTAGACAATTTGAAATCAGGCAATGCGGGTTCATTGTACTTCGGTAGAAGTGCAATTGCAGGGAAAATCCGCGCTGCAGTTAGCTCCTTGAAGGAAGTGGGACGACGCGCTCGGCAAACTATGACACGGTGGGTCAGATCCGGGTCGCGATATTTCCCGTCTGGGATTGGTCTTCGGTGACGTTCTCTTATCTTGAGTCCATTGCTACCGTGGGAGTTCAGCGGCAAGAAAGGCTGGCTCTAATCACATATGGCAAAAAGTGAGAAGTCGTCATTTCAGCTCAGGATTCTCTACGGCGAGGGCGACGCGGAAGTGGTTGCCTCCCAGGCAGTTTCTATCCAAAAGGCGGGCCATCAGGTCGAGACGGCCGTGGGTCGCAAGGGTATTGACGAGGCAGTGCGCCGGGGGACGTTTGACTTGGTGATTCTTGGTCCGACTTTGACCAGGAATGATCGGCACCACCTGCCTTACGTGATCAAGAAAACGCAGTCGGCCACGCGCATTCTAGTCATGCACACCGACGGGGATGGGCATCCCGCAGTGGATGCGAACACCGATACCGGACGAAGCATGGCTGATGTTGTGGCGAAAATCGCTTCGTTAATGGCGATTGGCGAGTTCGCTTCGAATGGACTGGCCAAAGGCGCTGCGGCGGGACGGTAGTTAGCTTCAGTTTCTCAGTTGTCAGTTCTCAGTGAGGCGGCCTTCGGGCCGCCTTTGTGTTGCTCACCGGAATCTCATCGGATACGAATCAAGAAAGTAAGAGTGGGATGAGATGACAGAATTGTGTCCTCTTTTGTAATGGCAGAGCCTGCTCGGGGTAGAATATCGACGAAGCAAACTCTCTTTTCGACGGATAAGTATGAGCGCAGCAGGTAATGGAAACGAACAGAAAAAGATCTACGTGACCCTGACTGGGTTGCCACTTTCATTTGATCTGCAATGGCCTTTTCGCAAGTCTACTTCGGGAGCTGATTTTTTCTTCCTGCATGGCGATATCCGGCTGGAGAACTCTGCAGGATTGCATGCACCGGTGGCGGTGAATCTTTCGGCGACCGTGCGAGAGGTTCTGCCCTCGCTTGATCCGAAGGACACAGAGACTCCCATCATCAACGCATTGCGCAAAGAGGTGGACCGGCGGCAACTGGAGTTTGTGAAGTCGGGCAAGCTCGTGCCAGTGCAGTTTTCCAGTCGTCATTACGATTTCAAGCACAGTAAATGGATATTCGGCAAAGCCAGCGATGAAGACATAGCGTTGCTGGTGGCGCGAAAGGCGTACTGGCAGACGCGGTTGGAGGGTAGCAAGGTTTGGATCGGGGATCCTGCAGAAGCCATGTACGTCGAGACTTCGCCGCAGCATCTTCTAGAGATCGCCAAAAAAGTCGAGGCTCAGGGCCTGATTAAGCTGGATGGAGAATGGGCTACCGCGAATCCTTCGTTGATGGAGCAGGCCTCGAAGTTTGAAGCCGACATGCGGACGACGCTTGAGGAATTGGAAAAGAAACACGCTTTTGAAAGAGGATGAACCGCACCCCTAAGCCGCCATGCCTTCATCCATCCATTGCTTGAACCGGGCAGTCTGATCCTTGGGCCAGGGTTCGTCGCAGGGCATGCTGCCGTCGAGGAGCGTTGCATAAATCTCTTTCGCCTTCGCCTTAACGTCGGCGAACGACGAAAGATCGAGGCCAAAATCCTTCATCGTATCTACATCGGGAGTGTCGCGAAACAGCGGGCGAATGTCTTTGGCGAAGCTTAGAGCCATAAAAATTCTCTCCTTCTCGCCGACGGGGTTCTAAATTATTACTCTGCCTTCATGGCATCAATCGTCTGAAAAAGCTGGTCGCTGGGCTCTTTCACTTCAATAAATGGATGGTTCTTGGATTTGCTGCTGACCACGTAAATGGTTGGCGTGTGCTCCAGTCTGAGCGATCGACCCAAATCTTGTTCGGCCTTAACCTCAGCCGCAAACTTGCCTTGTGGATCTACTACAAAGGGCAAATCCACTTTATGATCGGCGGCAAACTTATCCGCGAACTGGCGCAGGTTCGTGGGAAAGATTTCTGGCTGGTGCTCGAAGATGTAATCGCGAAAATCTATCCCAAGCTGCGGCGAACGGCTGTCGAAATAGTGCGCGATCACGGCTGCCTGAAACGACCAGTTGTGCATGGGCAGGGGAAAATCATGACGAACGACTGGAATCTTATAAGTTTTGGCTGCTTGCGCAACGATGGGAGCCTGACGCCGGCATTGCGGGCATTGCAGATCCTCGAAGACCACGATTGCGATCTGCGCGCCTTTTGGCGGACGCAGGGCCGGGTTGACGGATTCCTGCGCGAAGCCCATCGAAGCAAACATCACGACCGAGAAAGCAAATATACCCAAGGTTCTGTTCATAGATAGGAAGAGTCTCTAATCTTAATTAATGTACCGTATCCGCGGTGCGCGTACGCGAAAGCACCAATGTTCCAATGCCCAACAAAGTTAGTAAAGAAATCACCACTAGCGAGGCAACACAATAGATGCACCACACGCCGAGGATGTGAGCCTCCACGTGCGCCAGGTAAAGCGAAAAGGACAGGCCCACCAAGGCCGCGGCAAGAAATAAGCCGTAAGCGCGCTTAAGCGCAAGCGCGGCCAGAAAAACATAACCTGCCATTCCGATGACTGCGACGGGAACTCCTGCCAGAACTGCAAACGGACTGTGATTGACGATGCCGCAATCCCAGTGTTCATTGATGCTGCATGGAGAAGAGTCTGTGCGGTAGTGTTCGCGCAGCGCAAGGCCGGATGCAATGAAGCCAAGAAGTGTCAATAAAACCAGGACGTACCGCATTAAGCTGGGATCCTCGCTGAACCTTAAATGCAGCTACATTTTACCCTAGATGTCCGGGATGAGAGGTTCGTTGATTCGCTGCTACCTCCGATGAAGCCAGATCGCGCCCTTTCAACGCTGAATAATAAATGGGGAACGATTGGGAACCATTGTCGCCTACCAACTCGAGTGGTAGGGTGTCGAGCATGACCTACTTTCACGCCATTCTGCAGGTGGTTTTGTTCTGTGCCGTGTTGGCCGCTGTAGTTTGGATGTTTTGGCTGGCCTTGGAACAGTCGACAGCAAAACAGAAGAAGAGCTGGGGTGGCGTCGTCAAAGGACTGCTCCTCGGAACAGTCGCGGGCACATGCGTTGGGCTTGGTGGGTTCTTCCTTGCGGATGCGCCCGCAACCCATGGTATGGGCGAGGTGATGTTCTTGCTGGTTCCATTCTGTGCTGGGTTCGCCATTGCAATGGTTACCCGAGGGCGCAACACAGCGTGGGCATGTTCGTTGTTGGCAGCCCTGTGCTCGCTTGCGTTTCTGGTTGCAGGCAAATTGGAAGGGCTACTCTGCGCAATACTGGCTTTTCCTTTGCTGGCGCTTGGGCTCGGGGTTGGCGTTTTACTGGGCTACCTGTTCCGGCGGTTCGTTGTGGATCGTCTGCGACATCAAATGACGAGCATGGTTGCAGTTTTCATGTTGTCGCCTATGATAATTGTGGCGGGGCACCAACTGGAGCGGCCATCCCTCGAAACGGCGCGCCGTGAAACCATATCCAACAGCGTGTTTCTTGCGGCGCAACCTGAAAAGGTCTGGACCGACATCCAGTCGATTGACAGCATTAACGCTACAAAGCCTTTGCTCATGCACTTTGGCCTTCCCGTTCCTTTGCGCTGCACCTTGGAGAGAAAAGGCGTGGGAGCGAAGCGGACCTGCTATTTCGAGAGCGGACTTATTGAGGAAATAGTCACGGCATGGGATCCACCGTACTCGATGCAGCTAACCATTGATCGCACGAATATGCCCGGTCGGCACTGGCTCGGATTTGAAAAAGCGGATTACGAACTGCGCACGGAGGGAAGCGGGACACGGCTAACTCGAACTACGACCATCACCTCACACCTTTATCCAGTCTGGTATTGGCGCTATTTCGAAAGGCTGGGAGTGGCCTCTGAGCATGAGTATCTGCTTCGTGATGTTTCGAATCGCCTGAATCAATAGCCAGGTCACAGCAAGCGAAGCTGACGCCGCTCCAGAGCGAGCAACTTTTCTTTGATGGGCAGGCCGCCCCCGTATCCGGTGAGTTTACCATTGCTGCCGATGACGCGGTGGCAGGGGATCACAATCGGAATCGGGTTCGAGCCGTTAGCGAGGCCAACTGCTCGGGAAGCCTTAGGATTGCCAATTCGTCCCGCCAGTTCGCCGTAAGAAATCGTCTCGCCGTAAGGAATGTCGCAAAGGCGCTGCCAAACTCCCAGTTGGAATGGTGTGCCCTCAGGCGCGAGTTTCAGATTGAAGTTCTCCAGCTCTCCAGCGAAATAAGCCTGGAGCTGGCGCACGGCTTCAGCAAACTGGGTCTGATCCTCAGTCCACGAAGATTCCGGTTGCGCGTGATGTCTCCCGTTCACGAAAAGGATTTCGCGGAGGCCAGCGTCGTCAGCGACCATCAGCAACGGCCCCAGCGGGCTTTCGATCTGGGTGTAGCACCGGGTCATTTCTTTGGACTCCTGCACAGGATAGATCATCGAAGGGAATACCGCTGGTCGTTTTCGGACTTCTACGCGGGGGTTGTCCCAGGTGAACTAGAGGACGACCGCTTGTTGGCGGCGTTTGGCTTGAATTTCGATGTAGACGTGCACTAACGATACGGCGGCCGGGGTGACGCCGGGAATTCGCGAGGCGTGGGCCAGGGTGCGCGGTTTTATTTTTAGCAGGGTCTCCTGCACTTCGTGCGACAGGCCGCTTACCGAGTGGTAATCGAACCAGTCGGGAATGGCGCGCTGCTCGGCCTTCTTCAGGCGATCAATGGCGCGCTGTTGCTGTAGCAGGTAGCCTTCGTATTTGATCTCGGTTTCGACCGACTTGAGTTCGTTTCTTACTTCCGAAGACAAAGCGGCCACAGATTCGCACGGATGGGCACGGATTTGTTCCCGGTCGAAGAATTCTGGGACAAGTTCGCGGAGGATTGGGGCCAGGTTCTCGATTGTGATCTCGGGTCGCTTTAGCAGTTGGGCGCAGCTCTGGCCTAGTGCGGAGGACAAGTCGTCGGTCGATCGCCGTTGGTCGTGCGCGACCTCACGCGGAACACAAGGTCCCTCGACTGCGTTCGGCTGACGCCTCACTTCGCTCGGGATGACAGAGTTAGGATTCGGCTGCGCCTCACGCCGCTCGGGATGACAGATTTCTGTAGAGGAGATTTTTTTCAGCAACGCGCTGGTGAGTCTGGTTTGTTCCAGCAATTGTTTCATCGCTTCCAGGCGTTGCTGCTTGGCTAAATAGTCGGCCCACGCGCCGTCCGAGATCAATCCGATTCTGCGGCCATGCGGAGTGAGGCGGCGGTCGGCGTTGTCGATCCGCAGATGCAAGCGGAACTCGGCGCGCGAAGTGAACATGCGATAGGGCTCGTTGGTTCCCTTGGAGATGAGGTCGTCGATGAGAATCGCGGTGTAGGCCTCGGTGCGATCGAGGATTAAGGGTGGCTCATTCTTTACTTTCAGCGCCGCATTGATTCCTGCCATTAGGCCCTGGCAGGCGGCTTCTTCGTATCCGCTGGTTCCGTTGATCTGGCCAGCGAGGAATAGTCCGGCGATCTGCTTGGTCTCGAGCGTGCGCTCGAGTTCAGTGGGATCAATCGAGTCGTATTCGATGGCGTAACCGGGCCGCAGCATTTCCGCGCTCTCAAGGCCGGGGATCGACTTTAGGATTGCCAGTTGAATCTCGACCGGCAGCGAGGTGCTCATGCCGTTGACATAAATCTCATGCGTGTTCAGACCTTCGGGTTCTAGGAAGAGTTGGTGCGTGGTCTTGTCGGGAAACTTTACGATCTTATCTTCGATCGACGGACAATATCGTGGCCCGATGGATTGAATCTGGCCGCTGTACATGGGCGACCGATGGACGTTCTCGCGGATGATGCGTTGGGTCTCGGGAGTGGTCCACGCAATGTAACACGGGACTTGCGAATCGTGATGGGCTACGCGCCTGGTACGGAAGCTGAACGGGGTAGGATCGACATCCCCAGGCTGAACTTGAAATTGCGACCAATCGATGGTGCGGCCGTCGAGGCGTGGAGGAGTGCCGGTCTTGAGCCGGCAGCCGCGCAGGCCGAGTTGTTTGAGAGATTCGCCGAGAAGGACGGCGGCTGGCTCCCCGGAGCGTCCCGCGGGGTATTGTTGTTCTCCGCAGTGGATGAGGCCGTTGAGGAAAGTGCCGGTGGTGATAATGATCGCGCTTGCACCGACGGTGCGGCCGTCGCGCAGTTTGATCCCGCGGCAGACTCGGCGGGCGGCTTCGGACTTCGGGCTTTGGGCTTCAGGAAATGCAATCTCCCCCATGTCGCGGTTCGTAGGGAGTTCTGAAGCCTGCAGCCCGGAGCCTGAAGCATCTTCGATAATCAATTCCGCTACTTCGGCTTGCTTGATCTTTAAGTTGGACTGCGACTCAAGGACCTCGCGCATCTTCAAGCGATAAGCTTGTTTGTCGCACTGGGCGCGCGGAGACCAAACAGCGGGGCCACGAGAAGTATTTAGCAGGCGAAACTGGATGCCTACCGCGTCGGTGATTTCGCCCATGATGCCACCGAGAGCATCGACTTCGCGCACCAGATGTCCCTTGGCAATTCCGCCGACGGCGGGGTTGCAGGACATTTGCGCAATCAGGTCCACGTTCAGCGTGTAGAGGGCCGTCTTCAGGCCCATGGGGGCCGCGGCCATGGCGGCTTCGCATCCGGCGTGACCGGCGCCAACCACGACTACGTCGAAATATTCGGTGTAGGCCATCCGTGGTTTCTATTGTAGCAACCAGCGGACGACGGATGTTTACCACGGCCAGATACCGCGAGCAGCCCCAGCGTCGTTCTGGCTGTTGTCCGGAGAAAACTGAAGGCCCTCCGATGTCGGTGAAAATGGCTTCTTGCCACTGGTCTGAGGGGAAATACCAGTTGCTGGCGCCGGCTTCGTGATTGTTTCCGCCCAGCCCGTAGGCGACGGTCGGAGTGCGCCAGTAGTCCATCCCCATCTGCAGCAGGGCCCCAGGAGAAATCTTGACGCGGGCTTTGACTGTGCAGCCTTCGAGGGCTCCGCCTGGCAATGTGGCGCGGGGCGAGGCGCTCCAGAAATGCCAGATGCGATCGCTACGTTGGCCGACCGGGAGCACGACCGCGTGATTCGCTGCGTCATGGACCATCGGCATTGGGTCGTGCTGATCAGTGGCAAACCACGGGTCGCGGCGGTAGAGTCCGCCGCGAACAGCGCCGATGTCGTCGTTGAGGGTCACATCTTTGCCATCGACGCGGCAGGTCAGTTGCGTCGAGGCAATTTCTACTTCGGCCGATTCATGGTCTGGCACGCGGGTGTCTGCGATCGCAATTCCCCAGAGCAGCGCGGATTTAAAGTCATCTGGCGGTGGCACCGGGTTCACATAGCCCGCTTTGTAGCTGACTTCTTCGGGGACGCGGGAATCGTTGGTGACGACGAAAGCGAATGGACTCGATACACGGCCTCGTGGCGTAACCACTGTAATTGACGAGCTGGCAGTTTTATGCGGAGTGAGCGTGATCAGTTCTTCCGGCGAAACGAGACTGAAAGTGCAACTGGTCGCGCCAAAGAAGACAGCCGAAGCGCCCTGCAAATTCTTGCCTGCGATTTCCACGCGAGAGCCTTCCGGCCCGCTGGTGGGAGAGATCCTGAAAATCTCGGGGCGCCCGGTTTGTGCGATCACGACGGCGAGCGGAGTTGAAATCAGAACTCCAATGATTGCAATCGCAATTCGCCTTCCCATGTTCACACCTGAAGCTATCGGCGCTCGGACGGGCGAGGACGCCCGTCGCCTACATTATCTGACGGAACTTGCCTTGGTCTTGGGCGGAACCGTGTTATTGTTGCCCTGAATTCCCGGATTGGGGCCTGTTGCATGCGCACTCTGTGCCCCGTATATTGGAGTGTCTTTTATTCCTCAGTCCCGGAGGCGCAATTATGACTACTGAGCAGTTTTTCGAACGGCTGGATACGCGGATCGCTAAACATGACCTGCTTTGCCATCCTTTCTATCAGGCATGGAGCGCGGGCGAACTTACGCGCGAGGATTTACGGGAGTATGCGCGGGATTACTACCATCATGTGGAGGCTTTCCCAATCTACCTTTCGGAACTGAGTATCCGCCTCGACGAAAGCGAACTCCGCCGAGCGGTGCTGGCCAACATGGCCGACGAGAAGGGGATCGACGATCCGTTTGGGGATGCACCGACGCCGCATTCCGAATTGTGGCTTGACTTTGCCGAAGGCATGGGCGCGAGACGCGACATGCGTGGACACAGTCCGGTGCCCGAGGTTAAGGAGCTCACTTCATTCTTCCATCGCGTCGCCAGCGAGGGCACGCCGGAAGAAGCGCTGGCGGCCTTCTACGCTTATGAGTCACAGGTACCGCGCGTCGCCAAGGAAAAGGCGCGTGGACTGCGAGAGATGTACGGCGCCGACCAACGGGTGACCTCCTATTTCACCCTGCATTCAACGGCCGATATTTATCACTCGCAGGTTTGGCGTCGGCAGTTGGAAAAACAGCTGAAGTCGAATCCACAGGCGGCTGAACAGGCGCTGGTTGCGGCGGAAAATGCTGCGAAGGCGCTGTGGCGTGCGCTGGACGGAATCGAAGCGCGGCGGACGAAGACAATGGCAGCGGCATAGGCGGCGATTTTCAAGCCGCAGGAAAAATGGAGCTGGTGATTCCTTAGAATCATTGGCTCTTTACTTTTTGTGGGGATTTCTCTTATGGCAAAAGCAATGCCTATTGGCGCTCGCGCGACGGTTGAAGAAACGGTCGAGTTCAAGCACACGTTGACGTCGCGTCATCCCGAATTGCCGCCGGTGTATTCGACTCCCGATATGATCCGGCTGATGGAGACGGCGGCCTTCCACGCTCTGCATCCTTACTGCGAGGGCGATGAGATCACAGTCGGCACGGCCATCCATGTGGTGCATCGCGCGGCAAGCGGGATGGGATCGCGGATACGGGCGGAGGCTGTGCTGGAGTCGTTCGATGGTAGGTTTTATTCAGTCCGTGTCACCGCGTGGGACGATGTGCAGGAAATTGGGCGGGGGACAGTGGGGCGGGTGGTGGTGAGTGTGGGAAAGTTCTTGGAGAAGATGAAGAGGAGCAGTCGTTAGTCGTTGGCCATGACCAGCAAAGATCCGGTCAAGCTCTCTCTGGTTGTACTATGTTGCCGTGCAGAAGCTGGCGCAGAGCGTACTTAACTACATTCGGAAACATGGGCTTTTGAAGGCCGGGGATCGCGTCGGCGTCGCGGTTTCAGGGGGAGCGGACTCGGTTGCTTCACTGCGTCTGCTGCTGGAGTTACGCAAGGAAATTGGCGTTGTTCTCTCCGTGGTTCATTTCAATCACAAGTTGCGTGGAGCTGCGTCCGACGAGGATGAACGGTTCGTCGCACAACTGGCTCAGGAGCACAGGCTAGAGCTGCACTGCGAAAGTGGCCAAGTGGCCGCGTATGCCGCAGCAAAGCACTTGAGTCTGGAAACCGCGGCGCGCCAGATGCGGTATCGCTACTTTCGCTCATTGCTGGAAAATAGCCGGTTGAACCGGATCGCTACTGGCCATACGCTCGACGATCAGGCAGAAACGGTATTGCTGAAGATTGTGCGTGGGGCTGGTACTCGTGGGCTGGCGGGAATTTATCCCCAGTTGTCGGTTCCCAGTTCTCAGTTTTCGGCTTTTGTCATTCGCCCTTTGCTTGGAATCCGGAGGAACGACCTTGAGGCTTATCTGCTCGGGCTGCGACAGAGCTGGCGGGAAGACAAGAGCAATCGCGACCTGCGGCACATGCGTAATCGCGTGCGGCATGGTATTTTGCCGCGTCTGGAGCACTATCTGAACCCTGGGGTCCGCGAGGCATTCGCTGAGACAGCGGAGATTGCCCGAGCCGAAGAGGAGTATTGGCAAAAGGAAGTTTTGCGTGTGTTGCCGTCGGTTTGGACGCGAGCCGCCCTTACAGTATCGGCTTTGGCCCACTTGCCTCTCGCGTTGCAGCGGCGCGTCATTCGCGCGGCCAGCGAATCCTTGGGATTGCGGCTGGACTTCCACCACGTAGAGGAGATTCTCGCACTGAGCTCCAACCAGCGCGGATCAGACAAGGGCACGGAGTTGCCGGATGGATGGGTGGTTTTGCGAAACAAGGGCGAGTTGCGCTTCGAGCTGCAAAAGGCAGGGCCGAGCAAACTGGACTATGAATATTGCCTTTCGATCCCTGGATCGGTCGAAGTTCGGGAGACGGAATCACGCTTCGAAGCAGTATTAATTTCTGGAAACGCTGCCAAGGGTTATAATCCCGGAGATTTGCTGGATCGGGCATTACTGGCGTCAGAAGTAAAAGTTAGGAACTGGCGTCCCGGGGACCGCTTCTGGCCGTCGCACACAAAGGTTCCGAAAAAGATTAAAGAGTTGCTGCAGGAACGGCATGTGACAGGAACGGAACGGAAACTGTGGCCGGTGGTGGTGAGCGAAACGGATGTAGTCTGGCTCCGCGGCTTTCCAGCACCCAAGGGTTTGCTGGCACGAAGCGATGAAGCGGTACTGATCCGGGAGGTAAGAGCGTAAAACTTTGATTGGCTAAAGGCGGACGGGCGAGGCGCCCGTCGCACACGGACTTCGCCACACGAACGCCACACAAACAATGAACGCCAACCCTAAACCTGAGCAGATGCGCACGGTGATCCCGACTGAGCAGATTCAGAAGCGCGTGCGCGAGATGGCGCGGCAGATCTCCTCCGACTATCAAGGCAAAACCATTCATGCCCTGGGACTGCTGGAGAATGGGTTCGTCTTCATGGCCGATTTGGTCCGCGTTCTGGAAGTGCCGGTCATTTGCCAGTTCATCAAGCCCAAATACCGTAGAGAGCAAGAGAACACTGCCGCGGGCTTCCTCGAAATCTTTTTCAGCCACGAACTTGCTATAGTTGGCCAGCACGTTCTGCTGATCGAGGGGCTGGTGCATTCCGGGGTGACCAGCGAGTTTCTGATGAACGACTTGCGCAGCCGAGGCGCGGCTTCAGTCAAACTGGCCACTCTGCTCGACCGTCAATCGGCTCGGAGAGTACAATTACAGCCGGATTACTTCGGGTTCTTAGTGGACGAAGCATTCCTGGTGGGTTATGGGTTGGGATCGCCGGAGCAGACCCTTCGCAACCTGCCCTACATAGCTGCTGCAAGCTGAAGCTTGTTCGTGACTTAAGTCACGGCAAGAACTCCATCCTTTTTTGCACAAGAAGCGTTAGAATGGCGGAGAAGGTAATTTCCTCTATCCAATCCTTGCGGCTGGCATCTAATTGGTGTGAGCGGAGCCCCAGGGCGTTGTTGGAACAGGGCGCACATTTTCAGGAGTTTCTAGGTGAATTCAACAGTTAAGACCGTGGTTTTCTGGCTAGTAATCGTGCTGTCAGCGTTCCTGCTTTGGCAGGTGGTAAAGGCGGGCGGAGCTGGCCAAAAAGAGAAGGAAGTGAACTTCTCGCAATTCATGACGGATGTGGACCAGGGGAACGTCAAAGAGGTCACCATCAACCTGCAGGAAGTGCATGGCAAGTTCGCGAACGACGGCTCGACCTTCCATACCACCGTTCCCACGAATTATCCCGACATGATCAAGTTGCTGCGCGATAAGGGCGTAGTGATTAATGTCCGGGACGCCAGCAGCGGAAGCTGGCCGAGTTGGCTGTTGAATCTGGCGCCGCTTATTCTGCTTGCTGCCCTATGGTTCTTCATGATCCGCCAGATGCAAACCGGCGGGAACAAGGCGCTTTCGTTCGGAAAGAGCCGGGCGCGGCTTTTGTCGATGCAGCAGAAGAAGGTCACGTTCAAGGACGTGGCGGGTGTGGAAGAGGCTAAAGAAGAACTAAAAGAGATCATCGAATTCCTGCGCGAGGCGCAGAAATTTCAGAAGCTGGGCGGACGCATTCCCAAGGGCGTGCTGCTGGTTGGACCTCCAGGAACGGGCAAGACTTTACTTGCGCGAGCGGTTGCAGGTGAAGCCAACGTTCCCTTCTTCTCGATTTCCGGTTCAGACTTCGTGGAAATGTTCGTCGGCGTCGGCGCCAGCCGGGTGCGCGATCTGTTTGAGCAGGGCAAGAAGAATGCTCCATGCATCATCTTTATCGATGAAATTGATGCAGTGGGACGTCACCGCGGGGCTGGCCTTGGTGGCGGTCACGACGAGCGCGAGCAAACGCTAAATCAATTGCTGGTCGAGATGGACGGTTTCGAATCAAACGAAGGCGTCATTTTGATGGCAGCGACCAACCGTCCTGACGTGCTTGATCCTGCACTTCTGCGGCCAGGCCGTTTTGATCGCCGGGTAGTTGTGCACCGGCCGGATGTGCGCGGACGCGAGGAGATCCTGCGAGTTCACACCCGCAAGATTCCTTTGGCCGACGATGTTGATCTTTCCGTTCTGGCACGTGGCACACCAGGCTTCTCCGGAGCCGATTTGGCCAACATGGTGAATGAAGCCGCACTGAGTGCTGCGCGCCAAAACCGCAAAGCCGTGCTCATGTATGACTTCGAGTTGGCGAAGGACAAGGTTTTGATGGGCGTGGAACGCAAGTCGCTCATACTCACCGAAGAAGAGAAGAAGGTGACGGCGTATCACGAAGCGGGGCATGCATTGGTCGCATCCAAGCTGCCGAATTCTGATCCGCTGCATAAAGTAACGATCATTCCGCGCGGCATGGCTCTCGGCGTAACCATGCAGTTGCCCATCGATGACAAGCACAATTACACCAAGGAATATCTGGAGACGGAAATCGCCATCATGATGGGTGGCCGAATCGCCGAAGAAATGTTCCTCAACCAGATGAGCACCGGCGCAGGCAACGACATTGAGCGGGCTACGGAGCTGGCGCGCAAGATGGTTTGCGAATTCGGTATGAGCGATCTCGGTCCGCTAACCTTTGGCAAAAAGGAAGAGCAGATCTTCCTGGGTCGTGAAATCGCGCAGCACCGCGACTACAGCGAAGCCACGGCAATCAAGATCGACGATGAAGTTCGACGGATCGTGGGCCAAGGCTATAACACCGCCAAGGGCGTGCTCTCTGCGGACAATGGCGCGTTGGTCAGGATTGCGCTGGCACTGCTCGAACGGGAAGTGCTTGACGCGAATGAGATCAAGATGATCATCGAAGGCAAGGAATTGCCCAAGTTGACGCCTCCGCCGAAGTCTGATGACGGCGTGCAGCAGGTACTGAAGCCAGAGCCGGGACGGCCCGGGCTTGCCAAGGGCGGGGAGAGCCCCGCCAGGGCGTAGATATTTTCGATCCTGATTATTTTGGCTTAGGGCAGCTTAAAGGCTGCCCTTTTGTTTGCGCGTCTATACCATGAAAACTGCTTGGTCTTTGTTTCTCGCGATTCTTGTCTTGTGCCCGCTAGGACAGGCGTCGACGAAAACGGAGCCGGATGGGTTCCTGCTGACGGTTACACTTCCGTCGTCGGAGAAGCCCGTCGAGGTTAGTACGAAGATCTTACTTGGCAAGGCCTTTGAAAGCTCGGGGGTTCGGGCTGGAAGAAAAATAACGATAAAAGGGCACCCTGACCGACTTGAAGGGGAACCGAGGTCACTTGCGTCTCACGATAGTTGACTGGGCATCAGAGAAAGTGAACCGCACCGACTCATTCGAACCCGATCTGGTTCTAGGCGAGCCGTGGAGGGGTGGTGTCATCTCGTCTTTCATATACCAATACGCGGTTCTGCTCACACGAGTTCCCGAACACTGAGGGTGGGTCCCGCTACCGCGCACGTGAGTTCGGTTAAGCGTTGACCAAGTGCATCATGTGCTCGGGATACCGCGCTCCTGACGTGGCGTCCCGCGGAAACACTTCGTCGATGCGGGCCAGGTCCTCCGCAGTTAGCTGCAGGTTCAGCGCTCCGACATTCTCTTCCAGATACTTGCGGCGCTTGGTGCCAGGAATCGGCACAATGTCATCCCCCTGCGCGATCACCCATGCCAGTGCTAACTGCGAAGGCTTGCAGCTCTTTTCGTTTGCAATTTCCTCGATCCGACGCACAAGATCAAGATTCTTCTGAAAGTTCTCGCCTTGGAAACGAGGGGAATTGCGCCGGTAATCGTCGGCGGGAAGATCGTCGAAGCTCTTGAACCTTCCCGTCAGGAAGCCGCGCCCCAGAGGGCTGTAAGCGACAAACCCGATTCCCAGTTCGCGGCAGGTGGGAAGGATTTCGTCCTCGGGATCGCGCGTCCACAGCGAATATTCGGTCTGCAACGCCGTAATGGGATGAACCTTCATGGCTCGGCGGAGGGTTTGCGGACTCGCTTCCGACAGGCCCAAGTAACGAACTTTGCCCTGCTTCACGAGTTGAGCCATCGCACCCACTGTCTCTTCGATCGGCGTGTCGGGATCCACGCGGTGCTGATAGTAAAGATCGATCGTGTCCACGCCCAGCCGTCGCAGGCTGCCCTCGCAGGACTGCCGGACATATTCCGGTTTGCCACTGACGCCCCGGGCGTTGGGATTCTTTGGATCGCGAACAATGCCGAATTTCGTGGCCAGGACAACCTGGTCGCGACGGCCTTGAATGGCCTTGCCGACGAGCTCTTCGTTGGTAAATGGTCCATAGACGTCGGCAGTGTCGAGAAAATTAACGCCGAGTTCCAGGGCCCGGTGAATCGTGGCCAGAGATTCATTGTCGTCGCGTCCGCTGTAGAACTCCGACATGCCCATGCAGCCCAGGCCCATGGCGGACACTGTGGGGCCGTTGCGTCCCAGTTTGCAGGTTTTCATCATTGACTCCTGATAAGAAAATTTAGAAGCGTCGTGGGAGGAACTCTGATCTCATTATCAGTTCATAGATGCGCTCGCGGGTGGGAGGGCGTCACGATTTCGAGCCTGTATGCGCTGGTCTACTTCTTTTTGATATTGGGGGATCGATGAGTCAAGTTTCTAACTGGTTTGAGCGGAAATTCGAGTTTTCGTTTCCGGTGGAGTTGTATCCGAATCTGTGCGTCCGCTTGCGAGGAGCGCCCGCCAGGCTGGAGGAGGTCGTCCGCGCTTATCCCCATGAGCGCTTGGTGCAAAAACCTGAAGGAAAATGGTCAGCGCAAGAGCATGCCGGACACTTGCTCGACCTCGAGCCTTTGTGGATGGCGCGAGTTGACGACTACCTCGCGAACGCTCCCGGGCTCACCGTCGCTGACTTGAGCAATCGCAAGACTCACGAAGCGCGGCATAATCAACGCCACGTTGAGGAGATCCTGACCGAGTTCCGCAATGCCCGCTTGCAACTTGTCGATCGAGCCGGGGGGCTTGAGGCTGCGCTGTTCGCCCGCGAGATCCCACATCCGCGGCTGAAACAACCCATGCGACTGATCGACCATTTGTACTTCGTCGCCGAGCATGACGATCATCATCTGGCGCGGATTTGGGAGCTCTTGAAGTGAAGGATAGCGCCACAACTCTTTCCTTTCGATCGTCCTCAGAGTTTCGCAAGTGGCTGGCTGCGAATCATCGTCAGTCAGAAGGGATTTGGCTGCGTATCTTCAAGAAGGGTTCGGGAGAATCCTCCGTCACCTATGCCGAAGCGCTGGATGAGGCGCTCTGCTTTGGCTGGATCGACGGCCAAAAGCAGAGCCATGATGAGGTTTCGTGGCGACAAAGATTCACTCCAAGACGGCCTAAAAGTGGCTGGTCTAAGATCAACACGCAACACGCGGAAAGACTAATCAAGGCGGGCTGGATGAGGACCGCAGGCCAAGTCCAAATCGATGCCGCGAAGAAGGATGGCCGTTGGACAGCTGCCTACGATTCCCCCAGCAAAGCAACTTTTCCGGCTGATTTTCTGACGGCGTTGCGGCGGAACAAGAAAGCACAAGCTTTCTTTGAGTCGCTCAACAAAGCGAATCGCTATGCCATCACCTATCGTCTGCAAACGGCAAAGAAGCCGGAGACGAAGCAGCGGCGCATGGAAATGATTCTTGCCATGCTGGGTAGAGGCGAGGCATTTCACTAGGGAGCTTCGAGTGCGTGCTCCGATCGAAATCAGGGTGCGACCGCAATCAGCGGCTTGGTTGAAGGTAGTACTTCCCCAATTTCTACGGCGGGCACCCCAGCCGCGATTAGGGTTTGCGTGAGTTCAGTCGCGTGGTCGGGCGCGACCGAGACGAGCAACCCGCCCGCGGTCTGCGGATCGAACAGGATCGTCTTCATTTCATCGCTGATTCCATCCTCATAGCCAACCACGCACTCGGCAAATTCGCGATTGGCTTTTAGGCCTCCAGGAATGTGGCCGGCCCGAACGCATTCCAGTGCGCCCTCGAGCAGCGGAATGCGATTCGCATAAAAGCGAAGCGAAACGTTCGAAGCCAGTGCGATTTCGCGGGCGTGCCCGATTAAACCAAACCCAGTGACATCCGTCATGGCATGAACAGCGAAGCCACCGGAGATGACCTCAGCAGCTTTTTTGTTGAGCGTGGTCATGGAGGCGATGGCAGCATCGATCCAGGGTTGCTTGGCTGCCTTTTTCTTGATTGCTGTGGAGATTACGCCCGTCCCTAGGGCTTTGGTAAAGAGCAATCGATCACCCGCAAGCGCGCCGCCATTCTTGAGTACTCTGGCAGGATCAATCAAGCCAGTCACGGAATATCCAAACTTCATCTCTTCGTCGCGAACGCTGTGGCCGCCAATCACCGAGCAGTTGGCCTCGATCATTTTGGAAAGGCCTCCGGCTAGAATGCGTTCGAGAATTGCCAAATCGGCTTTTTCCGGAAAACATACGAGCGCGAGTGAAGTGCGCGGCTGGCCGCCCATCGCGTAAACGTCGCTCAGCGAATTCGTCGCAGCGATCTGGCCAAAGGTGTAAGGATCGTCGACCATCGGTGTGAAGAAATCTACGGTTTGCACCAAGGCTTGGCCGGGACCGATTAGATACACTCCGGCGTCGTCGGCTTGATCGAAGCCGACCAGAACATTCGGGTCATGCTGCCGGGCTAATTTCCCAAGCACCGCGTCCAGCGCCGCCGGACTCAGCTTAGAAGCTCAACCCGCAGCTTTCACCGACTCCGTCAACCGAATTGGCTTTGCATCCGCCATGAAGGCATTCTAAAGGAACAGCCACTGGGCCACGGATTTTCACGAATTCTACGGATCAAGACACAGGGAAAACTAAGAAATGATCCGTGAGAATCCGCGTGGATCAGTGGCGCATTTGGTTCTTTGAATCTACTTCACTGAGACGTCGGTCACTTGCAGATCGGGATAGGCTTGGTTCCAGTCGCTGCTGATGTGCTCGAACGTGAGACGGAACGGTCTACCCTGGCCCGGAGCCAGCGGCGACAAGTTGAGGTCGACGGCGTCGGGGTAAGGACCGCCGGTCTGCAGCACGTGCAGCGGAACATCTTCCGCTTGCGCGACTTCACCGAGCGAGTTCCTGAACGCGACATGCACGACTGCGTGTGTGACTGTCTTATCACCGGCGTTAGTGACGGTGCCATCAATGTAGGTTACGCTGGCGCCAACGAAGTTCTCCGCCGCGCTCATTTTCAGATCGGAAAGTTTGAGGTTCGCAGCGTAGGGATGCGGCGCAGTCGCGCTTTTAGGACTGCCGCGAGTTAGCAGGGCAATTACGCCGACCACCAAGACGACGAGCGCTACACCAAACAGAATGGGACGTAAGTTGGAGTCGCGTTCCTTTTCGGTCAACGGAGATGGCTCGATGAGACCGCCCATGCAATCAGATTGTACTATCGGCGACAGACAAACCATTTTCCGGCTCGGATGGCCGGTTGCGGAATGATTGGCGACAAAAACAGTTCCAATCGAAGATTGGAAAGGACGGACTTCTATTCGCCACCCACCATCAGCCCATCGATCCTGATCGTGGGACAAGCCACTGCGCCACGGAACTCAAGGTCGTTTCCAATCTCGGAGATATTGAAGAACATTTCCTTCAAATTTCCCGCAACCGTGATTTCTTCCACGGGATACGCTAGCTCTCCACCCGAAATCCACAGTCCCGACGCGCCGCGCGAATAATCGCCAGTCACGAGGTTGGCTCCGTGTCCGAGAAACTCGGTGACGTAAAGTCCGTCTTTAATCTCTGCGATGATCTGCTTCGGGGTCTTTGTACCCGGCTGGAGGAAATAATTTCCAGGGCCGATTCCAGGCGTTCCCGCCAATCCGCGAGACGCGTTGCCAGTAGTTTGCAACCCGAGCTTTTTCGCGGTATACGTGTTCAGCAGATACGACTTGAGCACGCCGTTCTCAATCACGATGGTGCGCCTTGAAGGTATGCCTTCACCATCAAACGGGCTGGTTCCAAAACCTCCGCGGATGGTGCCATCATCGATGACATTAACGCTGTCGCCCGCGATCTTTTGTTCCAACTTGCCCGCCAGAAACGACGCTCCGCGATAGACGGAGTCGCCGTTCACTCCCTCGAAAATATGTTCGAGGATCGAGGCGGACACCATGGGATCAAGAACTACCGGGACCTGCGCGGTCTTAGATTTTCGCGCGCCCAGGCGACGCAAGGTGCGCTGGGCGGCCGTCTTTCCCACGTGCTCGGGAGACTCGAGCCGGCCAAGGCTGCGGGCGACCGAGAACCAGTAATCGCGTTGCTTGGCGCCATCCTCCGATTGCGCAACGGGCACCGCCGCGAGGGAACAATACGAACGCTGGTATTCGCCAACGAATCCATGCGAGTTTGCCAGAATCTTGTGTCCGGTCGCGGCTTCGAACGAACCGCCTTCGGAATTCTTGATGCGGGGATCGTAGTCGAGCGCGGCTTTCTCGGCACGCCGGGCATAACTGATCCGTTCTTCTCCAGGGAGGGAATAAACATCCGCAGAGTAGAGATCGAGGTCGCCGGCAATCGATCCCAGTTGAGAAGGCTCCGGTATTCCCCCGAATGGATCTTCGGACGTAATCTTGGCCAGTTCTAACGCCGATTTCAACATGCGGTCCAGGCCGGCCCTGGAAAAGTCGCTGGAGTAGGTGCTGGCAGCACGTTTGCCGTAGAAGACACGCATGCCGATTGCCTTCGAGCCGGACTCTTTCAGAGTCTCGACTTGCCCTAAACGGACAACGGTGGAGAACTCATCTCCCTCCCGGATAACGCATTCCGCGGCAGTCGCGCCGCCGGACATAGCGCGGCGAACAATATCCTGAGCCAATTCGCGGAGGTCGGTTTCGATTTGCTGGTTTCGAGTTTCAACTTGGGTTTGAGACATAGAATTTTGTTTACAGAATCTCCTGTGTACCTTCTTTTCCTTTAAGGGACGCGAGGTAACAGAGAAAAACAAAAAAGAATAGATCCCCCCGCGGATTTACTGCATGAAGCCGCCAGGATCTTTTCTGGCAGTTCCGCCTACCGTGAGGCGATCGATCTTAATTGTCGGAATACCCACGCCGACAGGAACGGCCTGACCGTCCTTGCCGCAGGTGCCGACCCCTTCGTCCAACTTCAGATCATTGCCGACCATCGAAACGCGAGTGAGCACGTCGGGGCCGTTCCCGATCAATGTCGCCCCTTTGATTGGCGCAGTGATCTGCCCATCTTCGATCAGATATGCTTCTGAGGCTGAAAAGACAAATTTCCCATTCGTAATGTCCACTTGCCCACCGCCGAAGTTGACCGCGTAGAGGCCATGACGAACGGAACGAATTATGTCCTGCGGATCATCTTCGCCCGCGAGCATGTAAGTATTAGTCATGCGCGGCATGGGAATGTGCTCGTAACTTTCCCGGCGTCCGTTGCCCGTATCAGCCATTCCCATCAAGCGCGCGGACAGCTTGTCGCTCAGGTATCCCTTCAAAATGCCCTTTTCGATGAGGACAGTGTTCTGCGTGGGCTCGCCTTCATCGTCCACATTGAGGGAACCGCGTCGCCACGGCATGGTTCCGTTATCCACCACGGTGCATTTTTCGCTGGCCACTCGTTTTCCGATCAATCCAGCGAATGCGGAAGTTTGCTTGCGATTGAAGTCTGCCTCCAGCCCATGACCCACAGCTTCGTGCAGAAGCACTCCCGGCCAACCGGGGCCGAGGACAACTTCCATCTCGCCAGCCGGAGCCTCCCGAGCGTCGAGCTGCAAAACGGCTTGGCGCGAAGCTTCTTTCGCGAAATACTCTGGGGTCTTTTCCCCAAAGAAAAAGTCTAGGGCCACGCGTCCACCGCCGCCAGCACTGCCTCGTGCGGAATTGCCATCTGTTTTTGCGATGCAGGAAACGTTTACCCGCGCCAGCGGCTGAGAGTCCTCGGCAAAAGTGCCGTCCGATCCAACGACCAGAATGTGCCGAAGTTCATCCGCATAGCTGGCACGTACTTCTTTAATGCGGGGGTCGAAGGCGCGCGCCGCCTGATCCGCGCGCATCACCAGCTCGACTTTGGCCGTGATTTCCGCGTCCACCGATGGCAGCGTCACTGGATATAAACTGCGTGCAGGCTTTTCTTGGAAGCCGACGACAGGAGTCTTCGCGGGTCCACTGGCAATCAAAGCGGCGGTGCGGGCGGCGTGCAGAATGCGCTCGGACGAAAGATCGTCGGTATACGCGTACCCAGTCCGCTCGCCCGCAATCACACGAATCCCGCATCCGGCAGAAATTCCCTGGGAAGCGGACTTCACCATGGACTCGTCAACCATCAGTGAAGTCGAAGAAAGATATTCGAAATAAAGGTCGCAGTAATCGCCGCCGGCCGAGAGCGCCGCCGCCAGATAGTGCTCCAGGTCGTGCTCGGTCAGGCCGTAATGCTGAAAAAAGAATCTATTTTTGTCCACGTTGATTAGATGCCCTCGGAGTACAAAAAGCTCCTTGAGTCATTATCCCATAGGAGCGCCCGCGTCTCGCGTATATGAAGCCAACCGGTTCGCGAGGTCATGTTCATCTGTCACAGACGACTGGGCAGGCCGGCTGAAACAATTTCTCAGTGACTCCTGAATCGCTCGTGCGTACCGTCGAAGACTTTCTGCTGTGCGCCCGTGATGCCGTGATCGTTGAAGACGGCGCAGTGGTTTTCGACCTCGCTCAGTCCAAGTATTCGATCTCCGGAGAACGCAACAAGTGCTTGCTGCATTTGTGGTCCGACGAACGGAACTTCGTGCGGCGTGTGTTGGAAGCCGAAGTCAAGAGTGAAATCCTGCGGCTGGCAGTGCAACGTCTGGGGCAATCGAAGCCTACCAAGCTGGAGATTTGCCGTGAACGCGACCGTCGCACCCCTACCGCAAAGCGTGCGGCGCGTGTGGCGTACCAGCGACTGTTGCTCCGAGTTTTACAGCGCCACTTTTCGGGCTTTTCCATTGACCGGCTCAGCACTTCGATGGATCTGGAGCGATCCTTCGGCCCGGTCTATGCGCGCGGTTTGATGCATCGTGGGCAATCTGCATTTGCGGTGCTGGGCGTGAACGGGCAGGAGACGCAGGGATCCATCGATGCCGCGCTGACCTTTGGCATTCTGTGGCTCGACGCGTGCCGGATTGCGAAAGCTGGAAAGTTCGTTGTCGAAGGGCTGAAGCTGTTCCTGCCCGCTGGCACTTCTGCCCTGACGCGGGAACGCATGGCGCATCTGAACACCGACGCAGCTAAATGGCAGCTGTACGAACTGGAAGAACGCGACGATAACTTGAAGACGCTGGATATCGCCGACTGCGGGAACGTTGCAACCCGCCTTGTACACTCGACCGACGAATCAGCGGTACGGGGGAGGTTTGCCGCCGCGGTCGCTCAAGTTCGCCAGCTGATATCCGAGGTCGAAGTCGCGACTCTGTCATCCGCGGAGATCGCGTTCCGCCGTCACGGTCTGGAATTCGCACGGGCCCGTCTGGCCCATGAGCCGGGTTCATTTCTGAGCACCTCGCAAATAGTCTTTGGCGTCGGCGCCCAGGAACGGGTCCTCGATGATGCAAATTTCGCAGCCTTTGTGCAACTGGTACGAAGCATCGGCGAGGTGCGTCATCACGAGGGTCCGCGCGATCATCCGTTATGGCGACTGCATCCGGAACGCTGGCTGGAATCGTTGGTCGTGCAAAATGTTGCGGCAGTGGATGAGCGCCTGGATTCAGCCTGCTTGTATTCTCAGGTGCCAGCGTTCTCGGCGTCCGATCGCGCCATGATCGATGTGCTCACGGTCACGCGGGATGGCCGTCTTGCAGTGGTCGAGCTCAAAGCCGATGAGGACATTCACCTGCCCTTGCAGGGTCTCGACTATTGGGCACGAGTCGCATGGCATCATGAGCGTGGCGAGTTTCAGCATTTCGGATACTTTCCCGCACGAGAGCTATGTGCGGACAAACCGCTACTCTTCCTGGTCGCTCCGGCTCTCCATGTGCATCCCGCGACGGACACGCTCCTGCATTACATCTCGCCGCAAATTGATTGGGCGTTGCTCGGAATTGACGAGCGATGGCGAGACGGGGTGCGGATCGTATTTCGCAAGCGACCGATACGAAATGTGGGAATGATCAAAGCAAGCTAGCTTCGCTGTGCCGTATATACGTGTTCAGCCGCGCGAATTCGTTGCGAGTTTGACGTTCACTTGTTCGGCCAAGCTCCGAGCAGACGGCGTGCGTCCAACATCTGTCCCAGATGATAGGCGTTTGTGATCGGCCAGCAGCAGGGCTTCGCGTAGGATCGTCTGGCCATCGCCCCATGGGATTCTGCCGAACAGATCGGTCTTGGGATCCTTCACCAGCTCTTGCATCGCCTGCAAGCCCTGACGGAATTTCTTTACGCTGGCGTTCCAAGCGGCAGCGGTGGACGGGGCTTCGGTTTTCGGCCAATATCCTTCGGGCCATTTCGGGGAAGTATGTTTCGAATTGCGGCTGAACTCGAGAATGTCCCATTGCGCGATGCGCAGGTGTTCCAGCAGCATCCAGAGTGAATGCGGCAGGCCGACAGGCTTTTGCCCGAGGATCTTTGGCGGAACATCTGCGACGACTTCGTCAAACTTGGCGTGCGCACCGCCTCCTTCGAGCAAGTAAACAACGTGCTCGCGCAGTGCCTTGTCTTTGTCTTCTTTAGTCGTTTTGGTCGTTTTCACCGTGCATGACTCCTCTCCCTAGTTTGCTATTCACGCGAAACCGTTGAAGAATTAATGACTTTCTGTCGGGGCTTCCTCTGACTTCTCGCCGCGATAAACGCGCGCTATGCCCCGCACGAGCCGACGCATTGGCAGGGCGCCCTTCGGGTCGACAAAAAAGATTTCGCCAACGCGGCTACTTCGGTAGTACCAGCGCTTGAGAAACGCCAAGTGCTCCATGGTCTCGAGAGTCGTACTCGTAATTGGCGCGGGAAACGAGGCGAGGGCTTCCTGCACTCGCGATTCCATCGACTGTGACTTGGTGTGTTCTGCAGACTGAATGGCAAAGGATACGGGCCCAAAAATGCGCCCTGCGTCAATTCGAAAGAAGTTGATAGATTCTGGGATGGCACTTCGCTGCACCATGACACCCGAAAGCCGATCGATGCGGTGAACGACTTCCGGCAGTTGGCTCAGCACAGGTCTAAGCTTGTCTAGGCGCGCATGCAGGGCGGAGGCGTTTTCAAACTCCAGATTGGCTGAGGCGGTGTCCCGTTGCACGGAGATTTCCCGCGCCAGGGATTCTCCGCCGCTGTCGAAATATGCCTGCACGCGGGCCACCTCGGCATGGTATTCCTCGTCGCTGCAGCCCTTGAAACAGGGAGCGAGACACATCTTCATCTCCGAATAGATGCAGCCTGGGAACATGGGATCGGGATGCAGATCGTCCACGCAACGGCGCATCTTGAAAAAATCGAGCGAATCGCTGGCAAACTTCTCGGCCACAGTGCGCGATGGGAACGGCCCGTAGTAAACGTTGCGCCCATTGAGACGGCCAAGCCGCACGGTGACGGACGCCCGCGGAAATTCGTTCTCCAAATGAAGTTTGACTAGCGGGGCAAAACGCAGTCGCAGGCGGTTGCTGTAGGTTTTCCGGAAGGCCGAGCGCAACAACTGATAAAGCAAAAAGCCAGACTCGAAGTCTGAGCCCGTAGGGCTGTATTCAATCCAGCGGACGCGATCACGCAAATTGAGTTTCCTGCTGTGTTCCGCAGGTGCGCCGAGCAATCGCTGCAGCCGTCGCCGCAGATTGGCAGTCTTGCTTATGTAGGGTTCGGATTGTGGGTCGTCTCCGCGAAGGAGAAAAACCGCAGGCGCGGCCGGAACTGTTGTAAGCGCTGTAACGTCATTGGCCGGTACGAACTCGAGGCGGTGTGAGAGCACAAAGTAATTCTAGTGTGGATTCGGTCCAGGCAGGAGATGTTGGAACCACGGAATCTAGACTACCAGATTGGTCGGGTTGGACGCGTCGAGACTGACCCTATACAGCCCTGGTGGGACCCATACCGCGGAACTTCTGGCGATAGTCTTTCCCATTCACTAGCACAAGCCGACACATCTCGAACAGCCGGGATCGCATGCGCTCGCCGATGCGGTCTCCCAATGTCTCCTCGCGTGCCGCACGACGTGGCCCATCAACTCTCTCTGCCGCTGCACTCGGACCATCCAGGAAATTACTGGTGATAATGGTCGTCAGCTTTTCGTTGTACCGTGCATTCAAGATTAGACTGACGGTATCCCACACCCACTCGGATGGCTTGACCGCTCCTAAATCATCGAGCAAAACTACTTCAGTCTCAAAGATTGGCCGCAAGAGATCCAACTCTGTCGTCTGGACTGATGGATTATAGGAATTTTGAATCTTCTTTAGAAGTTCGCGATAGTCACAGAATAGACAATGTAGGCCTTTTTGGGTAAGTCGCCTTAGCGCTGCCACGGATAGATGAGTCTTTCCTACTCCGCTAGGCCCGATCAGCAAAAGTCCGCATCGATCCAAGGGATACTGAGTGGCCCAAGTTTCGATTTTAATCTTCGCAGCCCCTATACCTTCATTCGTCCCAGCCTCGTAATTGGAAAACTCACAATCCGCGTATCGCGCCGGGATCTCTGACGCTGTCAACAGATGCGTAGTTTGGGTTTGAAGGAAGCAATCGCACCGTGTAACCCGTCTTTCACTTCCAGAGATAACATCTTTCCATCCAGTGCCGCCGCATATAGGGCAAACGCGCGGCTCCTCAGCTGGCTTGGCTGCTGCATTTGTCTGCATAGCACTCCCAACAGGTACCCCACTGCGTGAGACCAGACTCCGGATGATTTTTACATTCTTCTCTTCCATTTTCTTTCTTAAGTGTACCTTCAAAATCTAGATAAGAGGTGGTGTTGTCATCTGTGGATTTTGAGGATTTACGTCTCCTCTTGTGGAATTTTAGAACTTGCTCATCGTAGATCTCTAGGAGCACACGGTTATAAATCCAGACAGCACCGTCAGTCATCGAGCCCTCGCGCTCGAACATGCACAGGATCGGCTCACATTCTTTTTCAAAGAATTGCCGAGTGCGCGCATTCGCGAGGCGCCACAACTGCCCGTCGTCTGGCAAATATCCCGGACGCTCCGAAACCCATGATGCAAACAGCAGGTTCAGATACCACGCTTGCTGATAGTCCTTCATGGCCCGGTATCGTACGTCTCCCACCAAACGGTGAACGTAGAAGGGAAACCACTCCAAGAGTTGATTTCGTCGAGAACTCACGGATACGGAAGCCATGATTTCAGGGTGCGTTTCGAAGAGTGCTTCATTGTCTTCTCTCGCGCAATAGAAAAAAACTCTTCATCTGTGCACATGCTGTGGAGATGTGGTCCAGGCTGTGGACGAAGGCGGAAAAGGTAGCATCGCAAAAAGTTTCCCGAACTTTGCTCGGTGGACAACCGAGGGCGGTTGTTCCCCACGTCACTCCGGCTATTGGGAGTGCTTGCGCTTGCCCCGGAGCGCATTTCCTCCCGATGAATTTTCGTTCGCCGCCTCACGGACCATTTGCAGGAACGCCCGCACTTCCGTTCTCAGCGGACGATGCCGGGGATGGATCACATCCAGGCTTCGCCGCAGCGGTTCCGCGTCCAGGAGTTTCACGGTCGTGAGTTTGCGGGTACGAAGTTCTCTGCCAACCGCAATTTGGGGCAGGAATGAAAGGCCGAGCCCGCGCTCCACCATCCGTTTCGCGGTCTCGATCGAATCAACCTCGAGAGCTACATTCGGAACCAGTCCAGCGGTACGAAACAGGCTATGGGTAAGGGTCCAGTCGCTCGATCCCCGATCATAGAAAATCAACGGCCAGCTCGCCACCAGCTCCAGCCGCGCTCGTCGCGAGTGTTTCGGGCTCCGCGTGGGATGGGCAACGAGCAACAAAGGGTCGTCTCGAAGGCTGATAGTTTCAACCTCAGGATGTTGTAGCGAACGAGCCAGTCCAATTTCTGCCTCCTGGCTCAACACCATGTCCAGAACCTCTTTCGAGTGACCAGGGCGAATGCTGATGATGACGTGGGGATGAGCCCGCTGAAAGCGCTTCAAAATATCCGGCAGAAAATAAACGGAGATGGAAAGCGCTGCGGCAATTTGCAAAGGCGTTCCACTCGCCGGTTGCGATTCATGGACAGCTTGCCGGGCAAGCGCTGCAGTTCGCAAGAGCAACTCAGCGTGAGGGCGAAAGGTGCGCCCGGCGTCTGAAACGATCAGCCCGCCTCGGGAGCGAGAAAACAGCCTTACTCCAAGCGACTCCTCAAGCGCCTTGATGCGAGCGCTTACCGCGGGTTGGCTGATACGCAGGGCTTCCGCGGCACGATGAAAGCCGCCAAATGTAGCCACTGCGAGAAAGGTTTCAACCTGGTCGATTTCCACGCTTTACCCTGCCCATCGATTTCCGCATCTAACAACATCCGATTATCACAGACATACGGTCTGATAACAATCCTTTATCGAGACGATAGAAAGGTTCAGTTTGACCGACCCCGGTCTGTGCTCGACAATCCGCAAAGATGTTAGGCCTTCTGGCGGCCACAAAGGAACACGAAATATGGGAACTAACGGAAACGGAAATAGCTCAAACCTGGCAACGGAATGGAAGCTAAGTACTCGCTGGGCAGGGATCACCCGGCCTTATAGCGCGCAGGATGTCGAGCGCTTGCGAGGATCTCTCCAGGTTGAACACACCTTGGCTCGGCACGGAGCGGAGCGGCTTTGGGACCTTCTGCACAGCGACTCGTACGTTCCCGCCCTCGGCGCCATGACGGGGAACCAGGCCGTCCAGCAAGTGAAAGCTGGACTGAAAGCCATCTACGTGAGCGGTTGGCAAGTCGCAGCCGACGCCAACGACGCCGGGCAGATGTATCCCGACCAGAGCCTCTATCCAGCCAACAGCGTGCCTAATCTTTGCCGCCGCATTAATCAGTCGTTAACTCGTGCCGACCAGATTCATCATGCCGAAGGCGAGAACGGAGTGCACTGGTTTGCTCCGCTAATTGCCGACGCCGAAGCCGGCTTCGGAGGCAATCTGAACGCATTCGAGCTGATGAAGGCCATGATCGAAGCGGGCGCCGCATGCGTACACTTTGAGGATCAACTTTCTTCCGCCAAGAAATGCGGACACCTGGGCGGTAAGGTACTGGTACCGACCGTCGAAGCGATCCAAAAGCTGGTTGCTGCCCGACTGGCGGCCGATGTGTTAGGCGTGCCTACACTAATCATGGCACGTACCGACGCTGACAGCGCCCATCTGCTGACCAGCGACGTGGATCCGCGCGACCGCGAATTCCTCACTGGAGAACGAACTCCCGAAGGCTTCTACGGCATCCGCGGCGGCATCGAGTCTGCCATCGCCCGCGCCCTTGCCTACGCGCCTTACGTCGACCTCATCTGGTGCGAGACCTCGCATCCCGACCTCGACGAAGCCCGCCAGTTCGCCGAAGCCGTGCATGCGAAATTTCCCGGCAAGATGTTGGCTTACAACTGCTCGCCGTCGTTCAATTGGAAAAAGAAGCTGGACGATGCCACCATCGCCCGCTTCCAGACCGAGCTTGCGGCTATGGGATACAAATTCCAGTTCATCACCCTGGCTGGTTTCCATTCCTTGAACCTGAGCATGTTCGAGCTGGCCCGCCAATACAAGGTCACGGGCATGACTGCCTACTCCCAGCTCCAGGAAGAGGAATTCCGCAGCGAGGTTGATCATGGCTACGAAGCCGTGAAGCACCAGCGCTTCGTAGGCACCGGCTACTTTGACGCCATCACCCAGGTGATTGCTGGGGGAGCTTCATCGGTGACGGCCCTGGCCGGTTCCACCGAAGCCGCGCAGTTCGCCCCGACGAAGTCTCAAGGGCACTCAAAAAGCGCCACAGACGCGGTTAGTCAGCTGATGCACTGCGATGCTTTATCGATTTCGACAATCCAACTCCAAGTTGCAGAGCCCGGCCCCGAGGAAAGCCTGATGCCTTCCGGAGACTAAGCCTAGCAGCCCAATGAAGAGTTGAAAGCCCAAGCGGCCACTCCCCATCAGCCGCCAACCGGCAAGGAGAGTGGCTTTGGTTCGTCAGCAGGATTCCAATCCTTGGACACTTTTTCCACCGAACCGACCCAAACAAGGCATCCAGAGCCGATTTTCACAGTTGACATTCCTCTTTGTCAGGAGCTAAATAAGGCCGCCGGGTTTCTCACTCAGGGAGTGCTTCCTCCCCTGCGCGCTTTGAGGACAAAGAGACCTGCCAGGAGAGACGATGAACAAAGCCGATCTGATTGACCGAATCGCATCGGGTAGCGGCATCAGTAAGACTCAAGCGGCTACCGCAATCGACACAACTGTTGACAGCATCACGTCCGCCCTGAAAAAAGGCGATCGAGTAGCGTTGATTGGTTTCGGCACCTTCTCTGTATCGCAGAGAAAAGCGCGCAACGGGCGCAACCCGCAGACGGGCGCCACCATTAAGATCGCTGCCCGGAAGGTAGCAAAGTTTTCAGCCGGCGCCGAACTCAAGAAAGCGGTCAACCGCAGTAAGTAAACGGACCCAAGTTTCACATCGAATACGGCAGGGGGTCGGCCCTGCCGTTTTTTATTGGCCAAACAATTGAGGACGGACGTCCCCGCCCGTCGAAGCCGAGAAGAACTGGATTTCACCGGAAACGCGGCGTCAGAAAACCAGCTTGCCTGCGATACTCCCGGTACTGATCGCCGAATTCGATAGCCAGCAAGGCCTCTTCCTTTGCCGCTTTGCGCGAGAACTCCAGAATTCCCAGCACGACGCCAAGCACCGCGCGCCATTCTCCAATGACTAATGCAGTGCCCGCCATTGCCAAAAGCAACCCGGAATAAATCGGATGACGAACGTTGGCATAAGGACCGAAGCGGATTAGCTGATGGTCCACTTTCAGCGTTACCCGACCGCTCCAGTACTGGCCCAGGCTGTACCGGGCCCAAATGGCGACTGCAGCACCAACAAATGTCAGGGCAATCCCCGAATTTCGAACCAACGAGCTGTCCGGCACAAAACGCCAACCCAATGGGCCAAGGGCCAGTCTCTCGGAATACAAAAGCATAAAAACCAGAACCATCACTCCGAGGTGCAACAGCCGGCCGCCTGGATCCTCAGAGACCTTGATCCGCTTCAGTCGCAGTGCACTGAAAGCCCAATAAATGGCCAGCGCGTACCACGGAGCAAGCTCCAAATTTGACAGCGTCATAAACTTCATATCTTCCTCCCCGTCACTTCACGACGGCTAGTTTTTTGAATAGCGGCAAGACGATGCAGCCTCCGGATCCATGCCCGCTCGGATTCGATCTGCTCAAGCAGATAGCGGACGACCTCTCCGCCGTAAATCCCTAATTCGACGTTCTGGCGCATGGCGGCCAATCTTTCCTCACGGTGCTGGAGGTAGCTTTCTCGCTGTTGCAGGACGAGGTTGCGCACCGGCTCCTCCAGCAGCACGAACATTCCAACTCGGGTGATGAAGTGCGAGAACGAAGACGCATCGACTTCGCCGAATTCGCTCAGGCGTGCGACCAGCTCCCGCCGCCCCAAGGGAGTAATTGCGTACTGTTGACGCGTCTGCCCACGCTCTCCGGGCATACTCTTCTTCGTTACCCAGTTTTCGGCAGTGAAACGTCGCAACAACGGATAGACCAGGTTGTTGTGCATCACACCGTGTCCGAGAATGAACCCAGCCTCGCGTTTCAACTGATATCCGTGCTTGGGACCGTCCAACAAAGTCGCCAAGATTATTAGATCATTCATGACAGTGTCAATTATGTCCTAATAAAGAAGTTGCCGTCAAGAGGGAAGAAGCCGCCGAAAAAACGAGACCTACGAGGAACCATCTGAGCTGGCTCCATTTGCTGAATCCTGCGGGCATCCTTTAGAATCGAATAGTTTCTTGAGAAGTTCGGTACAGAGGTTAAAAGACATGAAAGCAGCCATTCATCCCGCTTACAACGAAATCCGCGTCATGTGCGCGTGCGGCAATAGCTTTACCACCCGCTCGACCCATAAGGGCGACATCCACGTAGAAATTTGCTCAGCTTGCCACCCCTTCTTTACCGGCAAGCAGAAGCTGATGGACACAGCCGGTCGCGTGGAGCGCTTCCGTCGCAAGTACGCCAAGAAAGAAGCACCGAAGGCCTAACTTTCGGCTTCGATCTGCAAGAGACGGATTTACCAGAGAGCCTCCCATGGCGGAGGCTCTGCTTTTTGCCCTTGAAACGATGAATAGATGAACGATGAATAATGGAGGACGGGCGTCCTCGCCCGTCTGAGCCTGGGTTGAATCAGTCGTCTTCCGTGGGGTTTATGGGCTCTCCGACAATGTTGTAGTAAACCTCTTTGGGCGCCTTCGGTTTAGCTGGTTTCGTCGGCGGCTTCGGAGGCGACGCAGGCGGTGGAGGCGCTGCTGCCTTCGGCTGCGGAGGCGGTTCAGGCGGCGACCAGAATTCAGCCGGTGATGCCGTTGCCTGCACTGGCGCCGCGGTGGGGGTAACAGGCGTTGGAGCGGGCGGACGAACCGCCGCGACTACGGGTGGAGGTATTGACACAGCCGCTTGAACCGGCACGACAACCGGAGGTGAGGACGGTTGAACTGGGGGCTGCGCCGGAGCCGCAGACTGTACTGGAATTGGGCTTAACCTCACCTGCGTACTGCGCGTCACTCTGGGCTTCCGTTGTAGAAACGAATTTAGGATTACGGCAGCGATCCCAGCAAAGCAAAGTTCCAGCACCGCAGTAAACAAAGCCGGGACGTTCAAGTCGCCCTTGCCAAGGTACAGAGGCGACTGGACGTCGCCGCCCATGGTTCTCGCCAGCAACGGAAGGATCAGGCCGTTGGTGACAGAAACAATAAATCCCCAGAATGCCTCTGCTAGGAGCACAGCGATAACCACGCGGCCGATCCATGCACCAGCATCCAAGCCGGGTGATTGTGAAGACGGTCTAGAGATTTCATCCATAAGTGGTGTGATGCAAATTGTGCCACAGCCGCATAACTTGGGGAAGGCAGTAAAATAGACAGGTGCGCAAGTACTGGGACAATCCGGCGAATGTAGGCGCGAGCGTTGTGACCGGCCCCTCCGTGCCTGATCGGGTGATGATCGGCAATATCCAGATTGCTCCCGCGACGGTCTTGGCTCCCATGGCGGGCGTTACGGACACGGTCTTTCGCCGCTTCATTCGCAATCTCGGGGGATGCGGCCTGATCATGACCGAGTTCACCTCGGCCGATGGCGTGCTTCGGGCGAAGGACCAGAAGGCCAAGCGATACCTGCATTTCTACGAAGACGAGCATCCCATCTCGGCCCAGCTTTTTGGCAGCGATCCAAAAGTGATGGCGGAGGCGGCTCGTATGGTCGAGGGTCTGGGATTCGACCTAGTCGACCTCAACCTCGGCTGTCCGGCGAAGAAGGTCGTCAAGTGCAACGGCGGTTCGGGCTTGCTGCGTGATTTGCCTGCGATTGGCAAGATCTTCGAGGCGGTTCGCGCGGCCATCAAGATTCCGTTCACGGTAAAGTTTCGCGCGGGCTGGAACGACGAAAACATTGTCTGCGTGGAACTCGCGAAGATGGCCGAGGACTGTGGCCTATGCGCGGTCGCGCTGCACGCGCGCACGCGCGAGCAGGGCTACAGCGGCCAGGCACGCTGGGAGTGGATTGCCGCAGTCAAGCAGGCGGTCAAGATTCCGGTCATCGGAAATGGCGATGTCCGCACTCCCGAAGACGCTTGCGCCATCGTTGCCCAAACCGGTTGCGATGCTGTGATGATCGGACGGACCGCGCCGGCAAATCCCTGGATCTTTCGCCAGATCGCGCAATACATCGCAAGCCGTCGTTATGAAGAGCCAGCCGAGGCCGATCGCTACCAGATGATTCGCACCTATTTCCGGATGCTAATTGAAGAAGAGCTACCGGACGCGGTCGGCAAGATGAAGCAGTTTGCCTCGTGGTTCACGCACGGAGTTGCGGGCGGAGCCGCGCTGCGCAAGGGGATCTACGAATCGAAAAACGCACCGGAAATTCTGGCTCGGGTAGAAGTATTTTTCGAAGAAAGATTGCGTTCGTCGCTGGTATCGTCAAGCTAACCTACCGGTCGCGCTACCATTTTTCCTCTTTCATCTCTTTCGACATATGCCCATGGGGTGTTCGGATCGTGGGTGAACGTGGTCAGCCATTTCTCGGGGATGGACTGCGCGTAATAGCGCTTGCGGCTCTCGATGGTTTGGAGCGGCAGCAGATCGAAGGCCATGACCCAGGTCAGATCGATGTGGGCGCTGCTCGGAATCAGATCGGAGATGTAGCATGCCGTCTGGCCGCCGCTTTTGATGATCACGGCTTGCATGTGCTCGGTGTGGCCGGGAAAAACCTTGACCGAAATTCCCGGGACGATTTCCCGGTCTCCCTGCAGTAAATCCATCTGGCCGCTTTTGATCAGCGGATCGTAATTTTCCGAAATATAGCTGATGGCGTCGCGTTCGAGCTGAAGGCGTCCGTGCCGCCATTCGCCTTCGGGGGCATAGTATTTTGCTTTGGGAAATGTGGGCGCGATCTTGTCGCCTCGTAGCAGTGTGTTCCAGCCGCAGTGGTCGTAGTGCAGGTGCGAATTGATCACGATGTCGATGTCTTCCGGCGAAACGCCTGCAGCGACTAGATTGTCGAGCAACTTGGCGGGCTGGCCGAAAATCTTGATCATCCGCTCCGGCAGTTTGTTGCCGATACCGGTCTCGATCAGAACTGTCTGCTGGCCGGTTCGGACCACGATCGAATTCAATCCAACGGGGACGTAGTTCTCGGCATCGGCCTTTACTTTCTTCTCCCACATGACTTTGGGAACGACGCCGAAGAACGCTCCTCCGTCGAGGCGATAGTTGCCGTCGGAGACGGCAGTCAGTTCGAAGTCGCCAAGGGTCAAGCGGTGCATGGATCAGCTTTGAGCTTTCACAGAGTTGTTTTGCACCATTTTATTTTGCATCATCCGGCCCGAAGATGGAGGTTTACTTTTTGGTTAGCGGGTACCCCCCTCCCCCTGATCTTTTGGAATCATGGATTTAGGGGTGCACTACCACCAAAATCTTTGAGTTGGAAGGACTTATATGCAAAATCTTCCGGACAAAGGAGTTAGCGGCTCTCTGTAATATCTCCGGGCTGACTATACAGTTACAGGATTAACTCGAAGCGTGCTTGAAAGTCAAGATGAAAGCGAGCGAAGTCGACAGGCAATTCCCATTTTGAAACATGGCTTTCTGAGAATGTCAGAACTCCAATCGAGCTTGAAACGCGATCATGCGTGGACTGCTATCGCCGCCCAATCCGACGCCCAGCAGGCCGGTCGGCGGAGAAGTTGTGTAGGTAGAAGCCCCAAATCCTGTCTGCGTGGAAGGCTTTCCTGGAATGCCGGCCAGAACCATGCTCGGGAGGCCAAAATTCGGATGGTTAAAGACATTAAAGAACTGGCCTTCTATCCTGAGCTTTACATGCTCGGTCACCGGGAACCATTTTGTGAGATAAAAGTCATTCCAGACAAAATCCGGCCCGCGCAGCGCGTTGCGGCCAAGGTTTCCGAACTGGCAATGCTGGGGGTCGTCGCCGCCGAAGCACTGTCCGGTACTGGGATCAACGGCCGAGACGAAGGCATTCGGATTGAGCCACTGGATCGTGCCCGGTTGAGTTACGCCAGGGATTGGATGATGAGCGTAGAAAGGGACGCCAGGAACGACACTCGCGAATTGTGGGCCACTGCCCTGCACGATGCCGTTTCCGTTCGCTGAATAAGGCGTACTGAGCACGGAGAATGGAACCCCGCTATGCCAAAACATAGTCCCGGAAGTCTGCCAGCCATTTAGCGCGTGCGCCAGTACGTGGTTCCGAAGTTTGATCGGCAACTCATACACAAACTGCCCGTTGAGATTGTATCGGATATCGTAGTCGCATGGACCGTAATCGCGAGCCAGCTCTCCGGGCAGCGGGGAAAGAATCCCTCCGGCAGAGAATTGAAGAAATCCTCCGTTCGAAACTGTATCCATGCAACGGCTCCAGGTGTAATTGAGCTGGCCTTGCAGACCATGACTGAGCCGCTTCATCGCGGTTAGTTGAAGTCCGTTGTAGTGACTGTTTTCACCGGTGGAGAGCTGCGTGACCGCGCTGAATCTGGGATCGGTCGGCTGCATGTAGGGGAATGGAGCAAAGCAGTCTTGGCACACAGTTTGGTAGCCGTTCACTTGGGTTAAATAAGGTTGGTTCACTGCGCGGGTGCCGACGTATTGCGCCTGCAAACTGGCCGCCGTTCCGAATTGATGTTCGATTCCCAAGCTCCACTCCATGAAGTATGGCGCATGGAGTGTGCCATCGGGGACAGCCGTTATCGCAACTGGCGGAAGACAACTTGCGGGATTCGCAAGCGGAGATGCGCACGAAAGCTGGCCCTGAGGAAACCCGAGACTAAATCTTTGATTTGCGGCCACAGTTGCGTCGACGGCGCTGTTGGGTACTCCGGGCGCGATTGCCATGCCGCCGACGGTGCCAAGCAGGCCTCCTTGGAAGGTCTGCACGTAAGGTGGATTGGTTCCGACGAGGTCCGCCACGCTGCCCGGCAAAATGTCGCTGAAAATGCCGAAGCCCGTTTTCAGCACAGATTTCGGTTCGAACTGCCACGCGATTGCAGTTCGCGGCTGCAGGATGGCCAGCGGTGTCGACGAGAACACATTGCCGAGATGAGTTTGGATGGCGGCGTTCAGGGGCTGATTGACATCATGCGCAATAGAATTGAAAGACCCGTTCAGGCGAGCGATTTGGTCGTGTGGATTTAGTGGATTGGAATTGAGCGTGTCGCGCAGACCAAACGTCCAAGTCAGTTTGCGAGTCACCTTCCAGGTGTCCTGGGCGTAGAGATCGAGATTGAGGAAGTTAAATGGTTCATTCGCCGACAGTGGAAAAGTCTTGGTTGCCGTTGAGGCCACTCCATAGATGAATTGCGGCAGCGTAGTGTATGCCACGGTCGGTACTGTGCCTTGTCCGAAGTCATAGTCGTTCAGACGAAAGATTCGGGTGTTGGTGCCGAACCTGAGCTCGTGGGCGCCGTGACTCCAAGCGAGGTTGTCGTTAATGAAGAAGCGAGATGCCCGCCTGCCTTGCACCCAGGTGTTGTCGAGTCCGCCGATGGTAGTAAATGGCGCGTTTGCCCCGCTGCCCTGCAAGACAATCGGAAACGCCGAGAGCGTCTTTTGAAAATCGCTTGGGCCGAATAGGCTCTCATACCATGAGAACGCCGGATTGAAATAGTTCACCAGGTTTTGGGAGAAGACGTGGGTGTAACCTGCCGCGAACGAGTAGAGAGGCTGAGGAGAAACGGCATCAAACAAAGAGTTGATGGGATCCGTGAAGGCGGCTTGTACGCCGGTGTCAGCCTGAAAACGAAACCAGGTTGTGTCTTTCTCGTTAATGTTGTAGTCGACGCGGGCCGTCTGTACCTGCTCATGGTCGTCGCTGGAGTGCGAAACGCTTTGTCGATTCGCGCAACCGTTTCCGTTTGGTGGACTGCCCGAGGCCGCAGTGCCGTTTGAATTGAAAGGACACCCGAGGACGGTAAGAGGCGTGCCTTTGGTGTTTTCGTACAAGGAAAACATCTTTTGGTAGAACGGAACCAAGTGTGGTGCTGCTGGATAGTTCGATCCGGTTACAGAATTCGTTCCACCAATCGGAAGTTGCTGCAGCACGTATTGCTGGAATGCCGCAGTCGGAACCGTGGTAGGCGTCACTATGGGTAGGGCGATGCGAACCCATTCGCTGTCGAAGAAAAAGAAAAGCTTGTTATGCAGAATCGGCCCGCCCAGACTACCTCCGAAATGATTCACGGTCGATCCGGGCTTGTGATTTCCCGGAGTCGCATTAGTAAAGTAGTCCGCCGCATTGAGTAGCGCGCCATTCCACAGTTCATAAAGATTGCCGTGAAACTGATTCGTGCCGGACTTGGTGACGTAGTTGACCTGCGATGCTCCATACCGTCCTTGATCCACGGAATAGGAAAGTGTGTTAACCGTGACTTCTGAAATCGAATTCAGCCCCAGCACGAGGTTGGTGGAGAGACCGCTGTTGAGGTTGGTGAGCGGGTCGTTCGTTTCCAGCCCGTCAACGATGTAACCGTTTGAGAGTGCGGGAAGGCCGTTGAATTCCACATTGCCATATCCGTTAGTGCTACCAACGAAGTCGTTGCCACTACCGGCTGTATTGATGAGGGCACCGGCGGCAAACTGCAAAGGGTAAGTGAGATCGCCTCCTGGATTGGGCAGATTCTCCAGGGCCGGCGCGTTCAGCGTCGTGGACGTGTTGGCACTTGCGGGATTGATAACTGGAAGCTCGCTGCTCACCTCGACGGTCTCATTTGATCGGGCCACTTTTAGTGTGAAGACCACTATCTGCTTCTGGCCCAGGCCCGAAGTGACGTTGTCATTTTGCTCCGGTTCGAAACCTTGCGCTTCCACCTTGACCGAGTAAGTGCCGGGCTTTAACTGTGGAAAGTTGAACCGGCCAGCGTCATCGGTTTTGGCGCTACGCTTCAGTCCAGTCGCAAGGTCGGCTATCGTCACCGTGGCGCCCGGCACGACGGCGTTGGTTGTATCCCGAACCTGGCCAACGATGGCACTCGTGGTTTCGCCTTGTGCAAGCGCCGTCACCGGGAGAAGACAGGTGGCACCCAACACAAGAAAGGCAAAGCCGATTGCCCGCGTTCTATAGTTCCGCACTAATTTGTCCTGTAAGCGAACCTTGACATGTTAACCAAGGATGATTCCCACCAGTTAACCATAGTTAATTAGTATCTGGCAAGGACCGAAAAGAAAACGCCGCTCAGGGGGCGGAGTGGCCGAATCTGTAGGTCAGGCTTAGGCTGGCGTAGGAGGGGATGCGGACGCCGACTACTTCCTGGATGTCGGAGGGGTAGAAATTCTCGGTCGTCTGTCCGGTGTAGCCGCTGGCGATCAGGAAATTCACGCCCGCGTCCATGCGGCCATTCCAGAAGGGACGAACGAGCGCGCCGCGAAACTCTTTCACGGGTGTGCCGGTGCATTCTGCGGTGAGGATTGGCGGGCATCCTGTGCCGAGGGGTTTCGTGCCTACATATTCGAATTCTCCGCGCGCTTGCAGCCGGAACGGTAGCTTCTGAATGGTTCCCAGCAGATCGAAGAGGGTGCGAGGCGCTTCGGGCGTGGGTTGTCCGGTATCGAGATCGCGGGCGTCGGCTTTGGAGAAGGTCGCGAGCAGCGATGCCGAGCGGAAGTTTTGACGCACCGCGACCGTCATGAATCGAAGACGGCTTGGGCCCTGGTCAAATTGCAATCCAGTATCTGGGTCGATCTTTGCCAGCTCTGCGCTGCTGGTGACGTGGCCCAGAGTCAGGCGAACGTCAGTTTGATGGATGGTTTTGCTGGCGACGAGCTGATAAGAGTGCGCGGTGGCTACCGGCGTGCCCGGCACAGTTCCAGTGCCGATGCGAGGGTCTTCGGTGAAAAAGGACTGGCCGAAGCTGAGAGAGATTAAGGGAACGTACCAGGAATCCTTGGGAAGAAAAAAGATTGCAGCCTTGGGCGAGTTGACGCCTGCCCATTTCTGAAACGAATTCTCCGTGTGCAAGAGATCATCGTTGTCAAAATCAATTTGATCGCGACGCCAGCCGAGATAGTAGCGGAAGTAACGGGTTAAGGCGCCCTCCGCGGCAACGTATGGTGAGAGTGATGCGATGGTAACGTTGTTGGCGTCGATGGGGGTAAATGGGCCGTAATAGCTGGGGTTGGCGGGATTGAAGAATCCGTAGTGGTCGAGATCGTCCCGGCGCGGCGCTTCTCGGTTGTAGTCGAAGCCTCCGAGCAGGGAAAAATATTCGGCAATCTTATTTACGTAGTTCGCGCTTGCGCCGGCAGCCGTGCGGAACTCGCTTTGCCGGATGAGGCCTTGTCCAAAATCCGAAAACAAAGACAAGTTGTAGGTGCGAAAAAAGCCGGAGAGCTGCAGTTGCTGGCTTCCGCTGAGTTGCCAGACATCGTTGAGTGCCACGAGCGCGGTATGCGTCTGGTCTTTCTGGCGGGGATCGACGGTATCGCCGTAGTTGGGAAAATTGGCATCGGCGGAATTCGCGGGGAAGATCGGAACGAGTCCGGGAACGTAGGAAAAACCGTAATATCCGATGCCGAACAAAGTGATGTGGTGCTGACCCGCATGGAATGCACGCTCGCCATTAAATTTGTATTGCTGACGATGTTCGAGGCGGTCGAGGAATCCATTGCCGTAAGAGGCTTCGAACGCCAGCCACGATTGCGGGCTGGGGCTTAACCCTACGACCACATCGATGTCGCGATAGTCTCCGGTAACGGTGATGAATGGGTCGAGGCGAGAGCGCAGGCCGTAGGTCGCAGCCAGATTGACGGAGTGATTGCCTTCGCGAACATTGAATGCTCCGCCGTCGATCTGAACGCTTTCTATCACTTCGGGAATAAATATGTTGGGATCGGCATAGCCGTTGCCGTGCGCGTTGGCAGACAGATTATTGGGCACGAGGTAGCTGCCGACCGCGATGTATTGGGCGATGGGTTCGCCGTGATCACCAGCGACACCGGGGGCAAAATATTGCGGCGCCTTGATTCCGCTGGAGGCGGTTTCGATGGGGTATCCGGGGATGGAGACGGGCGCGCCGGGTCGACCGGGATTAGCGTCGAGCAATTCCTGACTCACAAAAACTTTTTCTCCGGGGTCGGGAGAGAGCACGTCGGATTCGTTTACGTCAGCAGTGACGGTGACGTTCTCGATCCGCTCAGAAAGCTGGCTCATTTGGATCTCGAGCTCGGGATTGCCGCTTGCCTGGACGGCGAGCGAACGAGTGACGGAGCGGAATCCGGGAACGTCCGCTGTGATGACGAACTCGCCCGGCGATTTGACCTTCACCAGAAACTGGCCATGCGGTCCTGATGTTGTGCGGACGAGAACCCGGTCGTGATCAAGGAGTTGCACTGAGGCGTTGGGCAGAGCGTTTCCCTGGGGATCAGTAACGTGGCCTTTCAACACGATCTCTTGAGCAAACAGAGCGCAGGGCAGGAAGAATGGGAGTAAGAGAAGTACGAACTTGACTCCCTTCATATGACAATTTCTCCCTTAGACCGATCTCGATAGATGATGAAGAGCGAGGCGCTGATTTACCCTTCTCAACTATTACGGTTTCGGCGGCGGGATTGGATTGGCATGGTTTCCCACTCCGCTCGTCGTGTGAGGAAAACAACTGCAGCGGACAGGAGTGTCCGCTTTACTTCAGTGCGCGCTCGAAGTGGTCTTCGATCAGGTGGAACAGGTGATCGCGATCGTCTGAGCCACGGATGCTGTGGGTTTTATTAGGATAGACCATGAACTGAAATTGCTTGCTCGCCTTGATGAGAGCTTCGACCATTTGAATGCTGTTCTGGAAGTGCACGTTGTCGTCGCCCGTGCCGTGCGCGAGCAGCAGTGCTCCTTGCAGCTTGTCGGCGACCTTCGGCAAATTCAGATCGGCATAGCTGGTTGTGTCTTTGTCGGTGGGCAGACCATTGTTGCGTTCGGTGTAGATGGAATCGTAGTTGCGCCAGTCGGTGACCGGGGCGACCGCGGCGCCGGCCTTGAACATGGGAGAGTGGGTCATCGCGTAAAGAGTCATGGACGCGCCATTGCTCCAGCCCCAAATGCCCACGCGGCTGCGATCGAGTTGGGGATATTGCACGAAGAGCTGATCGAGGGCGGTGAGCTGGTCTTTCAGTTCAATCGCTCCAAATTGGTGACGGACAGCAGTCATGAACTTGCGGTCGCGCGCGGGCGTGCCGCGATTGTCGACGGTGAAGATGGCGAATCCGCGCTGCGAAAGAAGTTGATGAAACAGGCCGGAAGAACCGGTCCAATCCTCGATCCAGCTATTTCTCACCAGCTGGGCGGCGGGACCTCCGTAGATATTTACGATCAATGGGATCTTGCCATCGGGTTTGCTGTCTGGGGGAAGTAGGAGTTGGCCATATAGGATGGTCCCGTCGTCAGCTTTGAATTCGAGGAACTGGGGCGCAGTCAATTTGTAATCGTCGACGCTGCGCGATTTCCATACGTTCTTACAGGTGTTGTCGGTGCTGCAAATCAGGGTGCGCGGGGGCGTCATCAGGGCGGAGAATTCGTCGATGAAATGCTTGCCGTCGTCGGAGAATATGGCATGATGGGTTCCATCTTCGTCGGTGACGGGTTCGAAGCCGGAGCCGTCCAGCTTCACCGAGTACACCTGACGCTCACGGGGATCGTCCACGTTGCAGGTGAAATAGACTACGCCGGCTTCCTCGTCGACGGCCTCGACTCCCAGGATTTCGAAATTGCCTTTGGTGAGCTGGCGTTCCAGCTTGGCGTCGGACGTCAGCGGATTCTCCTTGTCGAAGCTGTAGAGATACAGTTGGGTGGTTCCATCGCGCCAGCTTGACCAGAGGAAACGGTCTCCCGACTGCAGGATCATCATGTCATCGTTGACGTTGACCCAAGCGTTAGCGGCGGTTTCCGTCAGCACTTTACGGGAACGGCCAGAACGGGCATCGATAAAGTACAGGTCCAGGCGGTCTTGGGCGCGATTCAGTACTTCGGCCCAGAGCACTCCATCGCGAACCCATCCAAAGCGCGGAATATATGTGTCTGCGTCGTCGGTTAGCGAAATCCACTTGATATCACCGCCAGACGCGCTGACTACCCCCAAACGCACGACAGGATTGGGATCGCCGGCCTTGGGGTATTTCTCCATGTCCACGGTGGGATGCGTAGGCATCCAGTTGGTGATTGGATAGGTTGGCACGCGGGTCTCGTCCATGCGGAGGAAAACGATATTTTTGCTGTCGGGCGACCAGAAATAGTTGCTGCGCACACCTAACTCTTCGGCGTAGACCCAATCGACTTCGCCGTTCAGCAGGTTCGCATCTTTCTTTTTCTCGTCTTTGTCCTTGTTGTCTTTGTCATCTTTGTCGCGGGTGAGCTGGGTTTCGGTGTCGCTGGACACGTGGCGCACGTAGAGGTTGTGCCGGCGCACGTAGGCCAAGCGGCTGCCGTCAGGAGAAAATTTGGGATCGCCGCTGCGATCGGGCGAAGCGCTGAGCTGGACGGCGGTGCGGGTCTCCAGCGAGTAAAGCCAGAGCTGGCCTCGAGGGACAAAAAGCAGGTGTTTGGAATCAGGAGCCCAATGGTACGGATCGACGTGATAGCGATTGATCCGTTCGATCTCGCGCTCATCTTTGAGGTTCTCGATGGGCGGAGCAAGGGTGGCCAATTTGCCTTCGCTGACCAAGAGCGTTTTCTGGCCGGTGGCTGCATCCACCAACCACAACTCACCGTGTTCGCCCGAGTCGTCGCGCTGGATGTAAGAGAATTTCGTGTGGTCGGGAGTCCACCGGATGGTTTCTGGCGGACGTCCGGTGATGCCGCCCGCGGCGAAGATGGCTTCAATGGTGAGAGGTTTTTTCGCTGAGGCGTTGGGAGATTGCGCGACCGCAAGGGGAATGAGCAACCAGCAGATCAGAGTGTGGCGAATGAGGCGATTCACAAAGCATCTCCACGCATGAATTCGGCTATTAAGGGCAAGGCTCAGAAGTTTACACCGGGAGGGCGGATTCGTGCATGGTAATGCCTGAGCCCTTATTTCCAAGGCCCTCCTGGGAATGAGACGTTGCAAGCAACGTCCCTACTGCGTGCGTGCTAAAATCGTAGGAGTTCTACCCTTGAAGATGCTTCCTGACGTGCAAAATCTGATCGCACTGCAACAGGCGGATCGGGAAATCCTGCGGCTGAAGGAAGAAATCGCCGCCCTGCCCAAACGGGTGGCCGTTATCGAAGAGAGGCTGGCGGGAACCAAGGCGATTCTGGAAAAGGCCAAGAGCGCTGTCAAGGCCGATGAAGCCGCCCGCCGCAAATACGAGAGCGCGATTTCAGACCAGCAACAGAAGATTTCCAAGTACCGCGACCAATCCCTCGCCGTTAAAACCAACGAACAATACAAAGCTTTGCTGCACGAGATTCAGTTCGCGGAGCAGGACATTCGCGCCAACGAAGACAAGATTCTGGAGTTGATGGTCAATGCTGAGATCCGCGAAAAGGATGTGAAGGCGGCAGAACTTGAGTTGAAAGCGGAGATGGCAGAGATCGAGAAGGAAAAAATCGAAGCCCGGCAACGAACTGCGGAAGACGAAAAGCAGTTGGCCGAGTGGAACGCGAAACGCGACACGGCGCGAGCCGGAGTGAGTTCCGATCTACTGCCGCAGTATGACCGAGTCGCGCGGCATCGCGGGAGCGGGCTTTCCGAAGCCCGCGATCACAAATGCATGGCGTGCCAGGTCATGCTCCGTCCGCAGACCTACAATGAAGTGCGCGCCGCAACCCATGTGGTCGTCTGCGAATCTTGCCAGCGGATTCTTTATCACGACCCGTCGCATGATGAGGAGCCGGACCCGGTCGTGGTTGCCAGGCGGCGCAGGGCTCATCCTAAGTTTGAATCCAGCCAGGCTTGGTATTTCCGTCCGAACTTTCAGGATCATGGGGAAGTGTTCCTGGTCTATCTCAACAACAAGGGAGAATCGAGCCGCCACGTATTCGATGGCTCATCGGGGCGCGGCGTTGGCGATGTCCTTGTCCGTGAAGGCGAGTATCGGCTGGCGTTTCCTGAAGACTTCGGTGACGATGTTATCCGCCTGAATGGAAGTTGGACAGAGTCTGAGCTTGAGGAGTGGGGAAATGAGCTGCCCACGGCAACGCTCGACGCTTTGCATCGGGATCTCGATCTGGCGCGGGTGGAATCGCGTAAACGCGGCCACGCTCGGACTGAGGCCGTCGCATCGGAGCATCCCGCCGCTAGCTGAACTTCCGAAAATCTCTGATTTCGCATCTGCGCCGCACGGGCGAGGACGCCCGCGCCTACATTGGCGGCTTCGCTCTGCGGACAGCAGCTGTCCTCACGTGAGTCTTGAAGTAAGATTCCTTCATGCCCAAAAAATCAATGGACTCTCACGGCCATCCCGTGGTGAAGGTCTCGCGCCGGGGAGCGAACCGGCTCACGGACGGTCACGTGTGGGTCTATCGTTCCGACATTCTCGCGGCGGACGGGATTGCTCCCGGCGCCTTGATTGAAGTGGTGGACGAAAGGGGGAAATTTCTGGGTACGGCTCTTTATAGCAGTGCGTCCCAAATCGCGATTCGCATGCTTTCGAACGAGGTTGTTAAGGATCTCGATAGTTTGCTGCGAAAGCGCATCCAGGATGCGATTGCCTATCGCGAGCGAAATGTCCGAGAGACTGACGCTTACCGGATCGTGTTCAGCGAAGCCGACTTCCTGCCCGGCCTGATTGTAGATAGCTACAACGACTTGCTCTCGCTCCAGGTTCTTACCCAGGCGATGGATGTCGAAGCTGTACGCCAGGCGATTGTTTCTGAACTTTCAGACCGACTCAAGCCGGCGGCAATCGCCGAGCGCGTCGATCCGCGAGTTCGGGAGTTGGAACAGCTGCCAGCCCGATCCTCCGGCCTGCTGCAAGGCGAGAAGACAAACACAGTGTTCGCCATGAACGGGGTTCGCTTTCACTATGAAGCTTTTGAAGGCCAGAAGACCGGCGCGTTCCTCGATCAACGGGAAAACTACGCCGCGGCAGCGCAGTATGCACGCGGCGAAGCGCTGGATGTCTTTTGCTATCACGGAGGCTTCGCGCTGCACCTGGCTCCGCACTGCAACAAAGTTATAGGAGTGGATAGCTCACGTCCCGCGCTTGAGGTCGCCGACCGCAACGCTGCCTTGAACGGGCGTGAGATTGAATGGATCGAGGCCAACGCCTTTGACCTGTTGCGGGACTACGCCAGCGCGGGTCAGCGATACGACACCATCGTTCTCGATCCGCCGGCGTTCGCCAAGAGCAAGAGCAATCTGGCAACCGCACTACGGGGTTACAAGGAACTCAATCTCCGGGCTCTGAAGATGCTCCGTCCGGGCGGGATCCTGGTCACCTGCTCCTGCTCCTACCACGTCAGCCAGGGGGACTTTCTCGAGGTCGTTGCCCAAGCCGCCCGCGATGTGCATAGAAATCTTCGTCTTGTGGAGAACCGGACCCAGGCGAAGGACCATCCCATACTTCTGGCGGTTCCGGAAACTGCCTACTTGAAGTGCCTCGTGTTGGCCGTAAGCTAAATAAAAACAAAGTACTTATGTATTGATAGCAAGACACTCATATTTTATGATTCTTTTACACTAATTAAGCATCCAAGTCAGTGTAGGAAGCCATAAAAACCACGAGGAATTTTGAGGAGGATTTAGCCATGACCATTTTGGCCCGTTGGGAGCCTGTCCGTGAGTTCACTACGCTGCAAGACCGTATGAACCGGCTTTTCCGTGATTCGTTCAATGCTGACACGCAAGATCAGTCTTTAGCCACGAGCGCGTTTGCGCCGGCCGTGGATGTATACGAGGACGAGCACAACATCACGCTGAAAATCGAAGTTCCGGGCATCGACGAGAAGGACATCGATGTTCGCATCGAAAACAACACGCTCACCGTGCACGGCGAACGCAAATTCGAGAAGGAAGAAAAAGAAGAAAATTTCCGTCGCGTGGAGCGGCAGTATGGAAGCTTCACCCGGTCCTTTACTCTGCCCACGACCGTGGATGCGGAGAAGGTTTCGGCCAACTATGACAAAGGGATCCTTAAGGTCACTTTGGCGAAGAAGGCGGAAGCCAAGCCCAAGCAGATCAAAGTCAACGTTGGCGGCGAGAAGACTCTGGAAGCTAAGGCTCCAGGCAAGGCCGCGTAAGTTGGTAGGAAACACGTAGGGATAGCTCTTGGCTGTCCGGTCGGGCAAAGCTCGACAGTTTTGGCGGGAGACGGCAACGTCTCCCGTTTTCTGTTCGCCTGTCATTCTCAGCGAAGCGAAGAATCTTTTTTTCAACTCAAACAAATTCATAGACCCTTCGCTTCGCTCAGGGTGACAATAGATATCAGAAAAAGATAAAAGGAAAAAGTCATGGCAATTCGATGGGATAAATTTACAGTCAAGGCGCAGGAGGCGGTCCAGCGCGCCAACAATCTGGCATCTGAGCACGGCAATCCCGAACTCATGCCGGTGCACCTTCTGGCCGCATTGGTCGAGGACAAAGAAGGCATCGTTCCACCGGTGCTCGAGAAGATCGGGATTGGTCCGCAGGCCGTGCTGCATGACGCGTACGGAGTGATCGACAGCCTGCCCAAAGTTTCGGGTAGCTCGGCCCAGCCGACGACGTCCAATTCCTTGAATCAGTTGCTGGACAAGGCTTTCAAGGAAGCCAGCAATTTCAAGGATGAATACGTTTCGACGGAGCACCTGCTGCTGGCGGCAGCGCAACTCAAGCGCGATCCTGCACAGGAAATCCTGGCGCGCCATGGCGCGACCTACGATGCGATCCTCAAAGCGCTCACTTCGGTGCGTGGCTCGCAGAAGGTGACTGACCAGAATCCCGAGGACAAGTATCAATCGCTGTCGCGTTATACCCGCGATCTGACCGAGCAGGCCCGTCGCGGCAAGCTCGATCCGGTTATCGGACGCGACGAAGAAATCCGCCGCGTGGTGCAGGTTCTTTCCCGGCGTACCAAGAACAACCCGGTTCTGATTGGAGAGCCGGGCGTGGGTAAGACCGCCATTGTGGAAGGCTTGGCGCAGCGCATCATTTCTGGCGATGTGCCCGAAGGTTTGAAAAACAAGCGTGTGGTCGCGCTCGATTTGGGTGCGATGCTGGCCGGCGCGAAATACCGCGGCGAGTTTGAAGATCGTCTGAAAGCTGTACTCAAAGAGATTGAAGATTCTTCGGGACAGATCATCCTGTTCATCGACGAGTTGCATACGCTGATCGGCGCGGGCGCGGCTGAGGGTGCGATGGACGCCTCCAACATGCTGAAGCCGGCACTGGCTCGCGGAGAACTGCGTGCGGTTGGCGCCACGACGCTTAACGAGTATCGCAAGCACATTGAGAAAGACGCGGCTCTGGAACGCCGCTTTCAGATTGTTTTCGTTGGTGAGCCTAATGTCGAGGACACTATCGCCATCTTGCGCGGCCTGAAAGAGCGCTACGAAGTGCATCACGGCGTGCGCATCAAGGACTCGGCAATCGTCGCGGCCGCGACTCTGTCGCATCGCTATATCTCCGACCGATTTCTGCCCGATAAAGCAATTGACTTGATCGATGAGGCGGCAGCTTCGCTACGAATTCAGATTGATTCTCTGCCCACGGACATCGATCAGCTTGAGCGCAAAGCGACGCAGCTCGAAATCGAGCGTCAGGCGCTGAAAAAAGAAGACGATGCGAATTCGCGAGACCGGCTCCTGGTGATTGATAAGGAGCTCGCCGAGATTCGCGAGAAAGCAAATACGCTCAAGGCCAACTGGAAGCGGGAAAAAGATCTTATCGCCCGCTCCCGCGCTCTCAAAGAAAAGATGGAGCAGTTGAAGACCGAAGAGCAAGCCGAAGAGCGCAAGGGAAACCTGCAGCGTGTTGCGGAAATTCGCTACGGCCTGCTGCGCCAAACTGAAGACGAACTGAACAAGCTCACCGCGCAGATGGAAGGCAAGGGCAAGGCGCGGATGCTGAAAGAAGAAGTGGACGAAGAAGATGTTGCCCGCATCGTTTCCAAGTGGACGGGCATTCCGGTTTCGAAGATGCTCGAAGGCGAAGTCAAAAAACTGATCAGCATGGAGGATCGGCTGCGGGAACGCGTGGTTGGCCAGGACGAGGCGTTAGAGCGGGTTTCAAATGCGATCCGACGTTCTCGCGCCGGCTTGAGCGATCCCAAGCGTCCGATCGGTTCATTTATTTTTCTCGGACCCACGGGCGTGGGCAAGACCGAACTCGCACGTGCTCTTGCCGAATTCCTTTTCGACGATGAACACGCCATGGTGCGGATAGACATGTCCGAATACATGGAGAAGCACGCGGTGTCGCGGCTGATCGGAGCGCCGCCGGGATATGTTGGATATGAGGAAGGTGGGCAACTCACCGAGCAGGTACGCCGGCATCCGTATGCGGTCGTGCTGTTTGATGAGATCGAAAAGGCGCATCCCGATGTCTTCAACGTGCTGTTGCAAATGATGGACGATGGTCGCCTTACCGATGGGAAAGGCCGCACCGTCGATTTCCGCAACACGGTGATCATTATGACTTCGAATCTCGGATCTTCTTTCCTGCAAGCCGAAGGCCTGCGGTCGGAAAAGGATTTCGACGAGGTTTCGAAGCACGTGATCAATGCGCTGCACGGGCATTTTAAGCCCGAGTTCCTGAATCGCGTGGACGACATCATCATCTTCAGGCCTTTAGGCAAAGAGCAGTTGGTGAAAATCATCGAGCTGCGCCTGGAAGATGTGCGGCATCTGCTGGCCGATCGCAAGATTTCACTTGAACTGACCGACGCGGCGAAAGATCTGCTGTTCGCCGAGGGCTTCGATCCGAATTTCGGAGCGCGGCCGCTAAAGCGGGCGATCCAGAAGATGGTGCAGGATCCGCTGGCGCTGAAGATTCTCGACGGCGAGGTTCTGCATGGCGACCATGTGATCGTGGACGCCGACAAGAAAGCCGGAAAGATGAAATTCGAAGTCAGCAAACGTGTGGGAGAGAAAGTGCCGGTAAAGGCGAGACGATAAAAATCAGCCACGGATTTACGCGGATTGTCACGGATCTGAAAATGGAATAAATTGCTGATCCGTGAAATCCGTGGCTAGTTTTCTGCGAAAGCTTCTGCTACTGGCGCCTGAAACAGATACCAGACGATCATCACGCGGACGATAATCCCGAGCCCGCCCCAAAGCAGCGAAGTACCTAAATCAACAGCGGCGGCCGAAACGGCAGGGACCAGCATCACGACTCCAATGAGTGCCACACTGAGGGCAGAGCGACGAGCCCATTTGTTCAGTCGCAACAATCCCCATCCAATCAGCGCTCCGACTCCGCCTATCAGCAAGAACATATAAGGCCCGGCCAGCTCCAACCCGTTGAGCAGCGGGGCTGCCAACCCCATGGACAGAGTGCCGGGAGACGCCAGCGTGACTGCGGCAAGCAAACTGAGGTAGGCCGCGGCGACGAAGAAGAGGATTGCAATCGCCATGACACCGGTTGGAATCGAAGAAGCCGGCTTCGACGCATCGGCCACGGGATCACCTCAGTCTTTTATTCAATCACAGACAGAGAACAGCCACGGACAGTTTGAAAATGACGCGAAAGGCGTATGACGTTCGGGCCGGGCACGACGGTTCAGAAGAGTTACCCTGTGCCGATGATGTCAGTAGCGCTTTGTGGGATCACGATGAGGCGAATTGTTGTCACGGTCGGTCTGACGATTGTTCTATTGGGGTGTGACGGGAGTTCACCAAGCCCTGCTTTGAGCGGATTTATAAATCAGACGCGACATTCTGACGCAGATCTGCAAGCGATCTGGACCGAAGCACAGCAGAACCTGGCGCAGCAGATTGACCTGAACCCACTGCAGCAACCCTCTAACAGCGTGTCCGCTGACATGCGTCCTGGCGACCCACGCGCCCTGAGCGTGGAGCCTCATCAACTCCTGGTAGCGGCTGAGCCAGATGTTTCGCCGGAGGTTTTATTCGCGGCGACCGGCGAGCAGCGAGCCAATCCAACCGGCATGATTGCTTGTCCACAGCCTTGCAACGTCCGCTATTCCACAGCCTATTCGTTCTACCAGCCTGAGCTCACGAAGTACACATCGTCGTGGGAGTTTTCGGGGAACAACTTCGACGTGATCCTGGAATATGAGTTTGAAAACCACATCCTGAATGTGCTGGGCTACGACATGAAGTGGCGATAAATCACGCAGTCACCAGACATCCGAGACGATCGCGCGCGCGTGAAACGCTCCTCAGCCTTCGCGTATTACTTCTTTTCGGTTTTCTTGCTAGAGCTTTCCGACTTCGACTTCTCGCTCGACTTCGAAGACTTCTCTTCCTTCTTAGAAGTCGATTCCTCTTTGGAAGTCGATTCCTTCTTGGACGCGGCCTCATCTTTGGACTTGGAATCTCCATTCGAGGAAGACGCCGTTGCTGACGACTTTTTGGCGTAGTCGGTGACGTACCACCCCGAGCCCTTGAACTGCACCGCGGGGGCGGTAATCGTTTGCTCGACCGGACCGCCGCAGTCGGGGCACTTCTTCATCGGGCGATCGGAATACTTAACGATCCGCTCAAAGCGGTGATGGCACTTCTTGCACTCGTATTCGTAAAGTGGCATGGACTCCTGAAATTGCTCTCCTGCACTCAGTCGCAGACTCTAATTTTGATTCTAGGTATCGCCTCGCCCGCCGTCAATGTAGGTGCGGGCGAGGACGCTCGCGCCACACCGGAACACCGCCGCCTGCATGGGTGATAGACTCGCGTCGATGATGCTGGGAGATGTCAAGAATCGGGGGAACGAAGAGCCGCTAGCGCCCGGACTCTATCTGGTTGCCACCCCGATCGGCAATCTGGAAGACATCACGCTGCGAGCGTTGCGGATGCTAAAGCAAACCGACCTGATTGCCTGCGAAGATACGCGCCAGACTCAGAAACTGCTCAACCACTACGGCATCACGACACGCACCACGAGCTACCACGAACATAATGAGATGACGCGCGCCGCGGAGCTTGTGGTTGACCTCGAGCAGGGCGCGCGGATTGCTCTGGTCACCGACGCGGGCATGCCCGGCATTTCTGACCCAGGGTTTCGCTTGGTCTCGCTGGCGATTCGGCATCATGTGCCGGTCGTACCAATTCCGGGTGCATCGGCGTTTTTGTCCGCCCTGGTCGCGAGTGGCTTGCCGACGGATTCATTTCGTTTTAGTGGATTTCTGCCTGCGAAGGTCGGCCAGCGGCGGCAGGTTCTGGAAAGCATCCGCGAATCGCCTCGCACGCAGGTGTTTTACGAGGCGCCCCATCGGGTGGCGGAAGCGTTGGAAGATGTCGTCGAACTTCTGGGGAGCCAACGGTATGTGGTCATCGCTCGCGAGGTGACCAAGATTCACGAGGAATTCTTGCGGGGGAGCGCTGGCGAAATTCTTGAAACGCTGAAAAGCCGCGGCGATATCAAGGGGGAGATCACGCTGTTGATCGGCAAAATGGAAGCTGGGGAAAAGAAAGCGTCGCCCCCGCGAGTGAGCGTCCGGCAAAGGGTTGAGCAGATCATCGCCGACGAGAAGCTCGACGAAAAGGCTGCGCTGAAAAAAGTTGCCAAGGAGATGGGGATGTCGAAGAGCGAAGCCTACCGGGAATTGCAGAGGAGCAAGTGAGGGACGGGCGAAACGCTCGTCTTCCATCATTTTGGAGTCAACTCCCGCTTGACCGCATCGCTGACCTGCTTGCCGTCCACCCGAACGCCAGCGCTGTTGAATCGGGCCATGACATTCTTCATCACCGTGCCCATGTCCTTCATGGTGGGCAAGCCCATCTCAGCAATTACGGCCTTCACTCCGGCTACGATCTCGTCTTCGCCGGCCGCCTTGGGCATGTAAGCCTCGATTATCTTGATCTCGGCAGCTTCGTTGTCCGCCATTTCCTGGCGGCCGCCCTTGGTGAATTGCTCGACCGACTCCTTGCGCTGCTTGATCAGCGTGCTCAACACCTGCTGAGCTTCTTTGTCGTCGAGCGGGGCCATCTTGTCGATCTCGCGGTTCTTGAGCGCGGTCTTGACCATACGCAACGTGGACAGGCGGTGCTCCTCACGGGCTTTCATCGCGACGGTAATATCTTTCTGGATTTGTTCGATCAGGCTCATGATGCGGCTATTATATCGAAGTGTTTCGCGAGCGAGTGTTCGGTGCCGAAAAGTTAATGTTTGTTTCTAATTCGTTCTTGTCGCATCTTATGTGGAGGAGGCGAACTCATGAGCAGATTAGCAATTTGGGCACAATTGGAAGCTAAGCCGGGCAAGGAGAAGGAAGTGGAAGCGTTCCTGAAATCGGCACAGCCGCTCGCGGAGCGTGAACCAGGGACAATCAGCTGGTACGCCATTAAAATGGGGCCCGGAAAGTACGGCATCTTCGATACGTTTGCCGACGAGAACGGCCGCAACGCGCACCTAAACGGAGAGATCGCCAAGGCGCTTTTCGCCAAAGCCGCGGACCTCTTTGCCAAGCCGCCAGAAGTGGCGAAGCCTGAAATTCTCGCGTCAAAATAGGTTCGCGCCTGATTTTCTAAACCCGCCTTGTGCCTGCTCGCATCCGTGAGCCGCGTCATATGTTAGAACGTGCAGCTTCCGATAAACTACTTGAGAACAACATTTTTGCGGTCTCAAGGACGTTATCGGAATGCTGCGTAAGAACCGTCTTTTCACTCCCGGTCCCACCCCCATTCTTCCTGCGGCTCAGACCGCGATGGCTTCATTTGCCATGCACCATCGCACAGCCGACTTCCGCGCACTGTATTCGCGAGTGCTGGCCGACATGAAGGATTTCATCGGCACTCAGAACGACGTGCTTGTGCTGGCTTCGTCCGGAACCGGCGTTATGGAGGGATCAGTTTCGAACCTGACTTCGCCCGGAGACAAAGTGCTGGTTCTCACGGCTGGAAAATTCGGCGAGCGCTGGCGCGATCTGGCCAAGGCTTTCGGATGTAATGTCGATATTCTAAGCGCACCCTACGGGCAGACTTTCTCTCTCGACGAAGTCCGGCAGAAGCTCACGCCGGACATTCGTGCCGTGTACGTGCAGGCTACCGAGAGTTCCACGGGCGCGCGCCATGACGTAAAGGGCATTGCGCAGTTGGTACGCGAGACGGGTGCCGACACGCTGCTGGTCGTAGACGCGATCACGGGCCTCGGCACCACGCACTTCGATGTGGATGGCTGGGGCATTGACGTCATCATCGGAGGATCGCAGAAGGCCCTGATGATCCCGCCCGGTCTTGCCTACTGTGCCGTCAGTGAACGCGCTTGGAAGCGCATGGAGTCGGCGAAGTCTCCGCGCTACTACTTCGATTTCCGCAGGGAGCGGAAGGCCGCGGCCAAAGGCGAGTCGGCATACACTCCGGCGACTTCATTGTTCGCTGCGTTGGGAGCGGCGCTCGATTTCATCCGGCAGATGGGCGATGGTGATCTGGTACTGGGCCGCAAGGCGTTAATTGACAACGCAGAACTCGCAGCGGAAATGACCCGTGCCGGCGCACAAGCTTTGGGACTGAAGTTGTTCGCACCATCGGCTCCCGCAGCCGCGCTCACGGCGATTCAGTCGCCCAGCGGCATCGACTCCGGCGCTATCGTAAAACAATTCCGGGAATCCTTCGCAGCCGTAGTGGCAAACGGCCAAGGCGAGATGAAGGGAGAATTGTTTCGCATCGCGCACCTGGGATATTACGACTATCTCGATACGGTTGGGATTCTGGCTGCACTCGAGCATGTACTCGCGAGCGTGACTGGGAAACCGGTCGAGTATGGCTCGGCAGTTCGCGCGGCTCAGGAAGTGTACGCAAAATCGACGAGAGTAGAAGCAATCGCGCGAAGTTGAAACTTCCGAAACCGCGCCACGGATCAGCGCGGATCGGGATTTCTGCTTAATGCAAATCCGTGGCTGATTTAACCGATTTATGAAAATTGTCATTGCTGAAAAGATTTCCGCCTCGGCCGTCGATCTGTTGCGCGAGCCGCGCTGGATCGTCATCACATCCGATCAGATGGACGGCGGGTTGGCGGCCCAGCTGAAATCAGCGGACGCGCTGATTGTCCGCTCTGCGGTTCAAGTGAATGCCGAGTTGCTGGCTCATGCGCGAAAGCTGCGCGTGATCGGGCGGGCTGGCGTCGGAGTCGACAACATCGATCTGGAACCCGCGACGAGGCAGGGCATTGCGGTCATGAACACGCCGGGGGCGAACGCTGTTGCGGTCGCGGAACATACCTTGGCGATGATGCTGGCTCTGGCTCGCCATCTCTGCCGGGCGAACGAGCTGATGCATGCAGGCAAGTGGGAGAAGAAATCTTTGCAGGGCACAGAACTGCGCGGCAAGACGCTGGGCATTGTTGGCCTGGGAAAAGTAGGCATGGAAGTCGCCCGGCGAGCGCGAGCCTTCGGGATGGAGATTATCGCGCACGATCCGTTTGTCTCGACGGCGGTCGCTAAGGACGAGGGCATCTCGCTAGCCAAGCTCGAAGAAGTCTACCCGGCATCGGATTATCTGACTTTGCACGTCGGACTCAATCCCCAAACCACTGGCATGATCAACACCGACACGTTGAAGAAGATGAAGCGTGGAGTGCGTCTGGTGAACTGTGCGCGTGGGGAGCTGGTCGATGAATCGGCACTCGCTCACGCTCTGAAGCAGGGCCATGTGGCGGGAGCCGCTTTGGATGTTTTTATTGAAGAGCCGCTGAAGAACTCTCCGCTCACAGCCTTGGAAAATGTAATTCTCACGCCTCACATCGGCGGTTCAACTCATGAGGCGCAAGAGGCCGTAGGCTATCAGATCGCGTTGCAGGTGAAAGAGTATTTGAAACACGGGGTCATCCAGAACGCGGTGAACGTACCGTCGGTTTCGCACGATGAATACGTCGAGTTGCAGCCCTACATCGTGCTGGCGGAGCGGTTGGGTTCGTTCCTGGCGCAGGTCAGCGAAGGCGCTCTGGAGGAGATTTCGCTTGGCTACAGCGGTCATATTGCGGAATGGAAGACGGAGCTGATCCGTAATGGCGCCATTAAAGGCATTTTGAATGAGGCTCTGGAGGAAAAGGCGAATCTCGTAAATGCGGCCGCTATTGCTTCGTCTCGTGGCTTGCGCGTTCACGAAGAACGCAAGCCGAAGGGTTCGACCGGAGGCGCGGGCAGCGTGCTTTCGATTGCGGTCAAGGCTCACGGCGACGAACACGTCGTTAAGGGAGCTGTGTTGCACAAGAACGACCCACGCTTGCTGCACGTGGATGGGATTGATGTCGAAGCGCCGCTTGAGCGTAATTTACTCTACCTGCGCAACCGAGACGTGCCTGGCGTGATCGGGAAGGTAGGAACGATTCTGGGCAATCACAAAATCAATATCGCCGATTTCTCCTTGGGCCGCAGGGTGGGGAATGCCAAACTGCGCGAAGCCATCGCTGTCGTGCACGTGGATGGAGTCGTGCCCGAGCCGGTGTTGGCGGAGCTCAGGAAAGTGTCGGCGATCGAGCAGGCCAAGGCCATCCGGCTGTTTTGACGCGAACAGAGGCCCACTGGGGTTGGTGAGCAGGCTTGAAATTTTGGCGTGGCATTGGCTGGTATGAAAAAATCGAATTCTCGCGATCGCTGTTCTGCGTCGAAAAGCAAAATCGTCCCTGAAAACGTCGATGAATATCGCGCGGGGATCCCCGAACCCGCCCGCGGTACATTCAACAAAATGCGCGCGGCGATTCGGTCCGCGGTGCCACCGCAGGCGGTCGAGGTCATCAGCTATCGCATTCCTGCTTTCAAGGACAGCGTGGTGTTAATGTGGTTCGCTGCGTTTTCGAAGCACTGCAGCTTGTTCCCCACTGCGGCGGTTATCGAAGCGTTTAAGGATGAACTCAAGGGTTTCTCCACATCCAAAGGGACGATCCATTTCCCCACGGACAAGCCCCTGCCGACTGCTCTGGTAAAGAAGCTGGTAAAGGCGCGGGTGGCGCACACCGAAAGCAAGAAACGGCGCTAACCGGGTTGCTGTCGACGCGGTACAATAATCAGTTGAACGATACTCCGCGGCCCGTCATGCAGACTGGTCCGCCACGAGGGTTCATGTTCGAAGTTACGGTAGACGATTCTTTTGCCGCCGGGCATTACCTGCGCAATTACAAGGGCAAGTGCGAGAATCCGCACGGGCACAATTACAAGGTGCGGGTTACGCTCGCCGGCAAGGAGCTGGACAAAGCCGGGTTGCTGCTCGACTTTAAGGATTTGCGCGAGGTGATGAGGCCCACGATCGACCGGCTCGATCATCAGATGATTAACGATCTGGAACCGTTCACCGTGTTGAATCCGTCGGCGGAAAATCTGGCCAAGTATTTCTACGACGAGACCAATCGAAGGCTCGATCACGCGACTGGCGGCCGGGTACGGGTCAAACAAGTAACGGTGTTTGAGACTGATTCCACAACCGCCACCTACGCGGATTAACGGTTTCAGGAACGCAGTTGCCAGTTCCGGTTCTCAGATGCAGATAACGGAAATTTACAAATCCATCCAGGGCGAGTCCACGCATGCCGGGCTGTCTTGCGTGTTCGTGCGTCTGACAGGCTGTAACCTTCGCTGCTCGTGGTGCGATAGTGAGTACACGTTCACCGGTGGTCATCGCATGACGGTGGAAGAAATCATTGGTGAGGTCGACCATTTGAGCGCCAGCGGATTGGTGGAGATCACGGGCGGCGAGCCCATGTTGCAGGAGCGCGAAGTCGTCCCGCTGATGCAACGCCTGCTGGACGACGGCTACACGGTATTGCTCGAGACCAGTGGCGAACGGCCGCTGGAACGGGTGCCGAAAGGTGTGGTTAAGATCGTGGACGTCAAGTGTCCGGATTCCGGCGAAGCTGACAGCTTCGACATTCACAACTTGGACGCGCTCGATTCCACCGACGAAGTCAAATTTGTGCTGAGCAGCCGGACGGATTATGAGTTCGCGCGCGATTTCGTGGCACATCACCGTTTGGCGGGACGAGTAACAGCGGTTTTGTTTTCGCCCGCATTCAGAAAAGACGCTGGCGGCCCACGAGACAGCTCGCACTGTTTGCTCGATCCGCGAGAACTCGCGGAGTGGATGCTGGCGGATGACGTTCCCGCTCGTTTGGGGTTGCAGCTGCATAAGTTCATCTGGGATCCAGCGATGAAGAGCGTGTAAGTTTCGTGATGGTAAGAGAAGCCAAATCGAGCGCAGTCGTTCTACTCAGCGGCGGAATGGATTCTTGCGTTTGCGCAGCGTTGGCGGCGCGGGATTTTGATGCCGCTGCGTTGCACATCAGCTATGGTCAGCGCACCGAGGAGCGAGAGCGGCGAGCCTTTCTGGAGATTTGCGATCGCCTTGGAATTCGTGAAAGGCTCGTGGTCCGAAACGAAGCATTGCGGGCGATTGGCGGATCAGCATTGACCGATCCCGAGATTGCAGTTCCAGAATCCATGACTCTCGGCCACGAAGTCCCAGTCACCTACGTTCCCTTCCGCAACGCGCACTTCTTGGCGGTCGCAGTGAGCTGGGCTGAGGTCCTGGGAGCAGAAAAGATATACATTGGTGCCGTGGAACAAGACAGCTCAGGGTATCCTGATTGCCGCCCCGCTTACTATCGCGCCTTCAACGAAGTTGTGAAGACGGGGACCAAGGATGGCCGGATCGAAATCGTGACTCCGCTGATCGCAAAGCGAAAGTCTGAAATTGTCGCACTGGGCCTTGAATTGGGCGCTCCCTTGGATTTAACGTGGTCTTGTTATAGCCGGGATGATCGCGCCTGCGGCGTATGCGATAGTTGTGTGCTGCGGCTCCGAGCCTTTCAGGAGGCTGGCACCGCGGATCCGATCGCCTATGACGAAGTCGTTCAAAGGGCGTAGGCCGTGAATGTGTTGCGACTTTCATAGCGAGAAGTGAAGAGCATATGTTGTCAGGGAGTTGCGCTGAGAATCGGAAATGAGCAAATCAAGTTTGATCCGGAGGCAACAACGATGAAGCAATATTTCGCGGTGATAGCGCTTTTGATGTTGGTGGCGGGACTGTGCGCCAGCCCGGCATTCGCGCAAGATACAGGAAGCGTGAAGGGCGTTTGCAAAGATGTAGACGGTAAGCCCATTGTCGGCGCGACCGTGGAATGGGTGAATCTCGATAATGGCCGGAAGTACGACATCAAGACCAACAGCAAAGGCGAGTATTTTTCTTTGGGCATTGGGCTCGGCCATTACAAAGTCACTCTGCTAGGGGCGGACGGCAAAGAGATTTTTCACTACAACGGGTTTGCCGCCAGCACGGATGAGAGCACCTTGGATTTTGATATGAAGAAGGAAGCGGCCAATGCCGCCAAAGGATCGGGGTTGACGCCAGAGCAAGTGAAGCAGCAGCAGGAACAGGCAGCCAACGTCGCAAAAGAAAACATGACCATCAAGAGTCTCAACGAAAAGCTGGCTGCGGCCAAGACGGCCTCGGATGCTGGCGATTTTGATACTGCGATTGCACAAATGACGGATGCGACGAAGATGGACCCAAACCGCGATCTGCTTTGGGCCAAGCTGGGAGACTATGAAGCCACCTCGGCGGCCAAGCAGACCGACAGCGCGGAGAAAGCAAAGCGTTACGATGCCTCCGTTACTGATTACCAGAAAGCCGTGGAGCTCAAACAGAAGGCCGCGGATGCAGCCCCGCAGAAGACGCCAGATGCAACCAAAGTGCTTGCCCAGTACTACAACAACCTCGGAAAAGCGCAGGCACAGCTGGGGAAAACGGATGACGCGGTGAAGGCTTACAACCAGGCGGCGCAGTTAGACCCCGCCGGCGCAGGTATGTATTACTTCAATCTGGGCGCGATTTTGACCAATGCCAATACTACGAGTAATGCGGATATGCGGAAGGCCGCAGCCCAAGCCTTCGATAAGGCGATTGCCGCTGATCCCACTCGGGCCGACGCTTATTATTGGAAGGGCACGAATCTGATTGGCGCGGCCACCCTGCAAGGGGACAAGATGATAGCACCGGATGGTACGGCTGAGGCTTTCCAGAAGTACCTTGAATTGGCGCCTACGGGTCCGCACGCGGAAGAGGCCAAGGCTATGTTGCAAGGACTCGGCGCTACAGTCGAGACCAGTTACGGCAAGAAGAAGACGACAACCACGAAGAAGCAACAGTAGTTCGAATGCTGACGAGAAGAGGCGGCTGAAAAATGCCGCCTCTTTTATTTGCGCGGGTCTTCTCCAAGACCTCGTTACGTCTCTCGGACCTCATTACGAAGGTGTATGCCCTTGACGTTCTCCGTAGAACCCTGCTGCCGATTTCGCTAGAGTAAAGTTCAGGCGCCTACACGGGCTCGATCCCGTAGTCCCCCAGAAATGAAGCTATGGCGGCACCTGGCAATGCACCTATCTCCGTTGTCCTCGAACCCCCGGCCGGCTCGGGCACCATGGCTACGCACGCGTTATTGGCAGCCATCCTGCGTGCGAATGGCCAAGTCAGCGACCTCATTTTTTCACCCGGTCGAATGCCTCAAGTGGAAGTCAACGGCCAACTGATCGGCGTGCAGGGTGGAGGACTGGCCCCCTTTACCGCCGATGACACCCGCCGTATCGCCTCCGATCTCATCGGTGAAAACAAGCAGGCGATCGCCATCCTGCGGGAACAGGGCTATTGTGACGTCTCCTACGGACTTACGGGCGTTGCCCGTTTCCGCGTGAATGTTTTCATTCAGCGCGGCAGTTGCGCTGTCGTGATGCGGGTCATTGCGACCGGGCTTCCAGTATTGGCTTCGCTCGGCTTGCCACCGCAACTGGCGGAAGTGGCGCGTCTTCGTGACGGGATTGTGTTGGTTACCGGACCGCGGGGATCGGGGAAGTCGTCGACGCTCGCCGCACTACTTGACGGCATCAATCAGGAGCAGGTCTGCCACATCATCACCATCGAAGATCCTATTGAATTCCTGCATACTCACAAGCGGGCCACGGTTCACCAGCGTGAGCTGCACAGCGACACTCCCAGCGTTGCATTGGCCCTGCGTGCCGCTTTGCGGCAGGCACCGAATGTGATCCTGGTGGGTGAGATGCGAGACCGCGAGACCATGGAAATGGTGTTGGAAGCCGCCGAGAGCGGGCACCTCGTTCTCACCAGTCTGAATACCGTGAGTGTCGCCAAGACCGTGGAACGCTTCGTTAGCGCATTTCCCGGCGCCGACCAGTCTTCGATTCGCAGCCGGCTGGCCAGGACTTTCCGCTACATCGTTTCGCAACGGCTGATCCCCCGCAAAGACGGCACCGGGCGAATCGCCGTCGTAGAGCTGCTCAAGGCCAATCCCCATACGCAGTCATGCATCGATGTACATGATTCCTCCGCTGAGAACCTGGTTCAGGCCATGCGCGACGGCTCCTCCGAAGGCATGCAGTATTTTGATGGCGAGCTTGAGAAACTTGTCCATGCCGGAGTCGTAGCTTTCGATACCGCGATGATGCATGCCACGGACACCGAGCAATTGCGCCGGACCCTGCGGAGATAAATGCAGGCGCGGGGGTCCTCGTCCGTGCTTGTTAACAACACTAAATCGAAAATTCTAAGTGTGTGCCTGTCGTATTATCTGTTCCATGCCTTCCATGCCCACGCCAACCATCTTGAGCTTTGAAGAGGCGCGCCACTTGGTCGAGGAGCACGCCGCGACCTTGCATCCCCGAGGGAAGGAACTAGTGGAACTGCTCGATAGCCCAGGCCAGATTCTGGCCGAGCCGGTGTTCGCGGATCGCAACTTTCCTCCTTTCCCGCGCGCGACGCGCGACGGATATGCCGTCCGTGCCGCAGACCTGGCAAACCTTCCCGTCACGCTGGTGGTCATCGCAGAAATCAAAGCTGGAGCCACGGAGAATGCATCACTGAAGATCGAGCCCGCCGAGGCGGCGGCGATCATGACCGGCGCGCCCGCCCCGCCGGGCTGCGATGCGGTTGTGATGGTCGAACATACATCGCGGGCCGGGGATCGGGTTACGATCACAAAAGGAATTTCCGCGGGCGATAACATCGTCCCGGTCGCCTCCGAGGCAAAGAGAGGTGAACGGTTATTGTCTCCGGGCGTGCGCCTGGATCATACAACGATCGCAGTCGCCGCATCAGTCGGACGATCGCGTCTGCTGGTGTATTCAAAACCTCGCGTCGCCGTTCTTGCCACCGGCGATGAATTGGTAGACATCGACGTTCCCCTCGCGGCCAACCAGATTCGGAATTCAAACACTTACTCATTAGCAGCGCAAATCCAGTCCGCAGGCGGCGAGCCCGTCCTGCTGCCGATCGCCCCAGATGAACCGGAGCGCCTACATGAGTTGATCGCAGATGGTTTCGATGCCGACCTGCTCCTGCTCACCGGTGGAGTCTCGATGGGCAAATATGACCTGGTGGAACAAGTTCTGGCGCAGTTCCAAGCCGAGTTCTTCTTCACGGGAGCGCAGATTCAACCAGGAAGACCGGTTGTGTTCGGGCGTATTCCATGGGAAGTGGGCGTCCCCTCTCGAGATGGGACGTCGGCTTCTTCGAGCCACAAATATTTTTTCGGCCTACCCGGAAATCCAGTCTCGACCATGGTGACCTTCGAGCTCTTCGCCCGGCCGTTACTGGAAGCCCTCGCCGGTATGACGCCGCGAAAACTAATTTTCCTCCACGCCAAGCTGAAGTCGGAGATCAATCCCAAGCCGGGTCTAAAACGCTTCCTACCCGCAATTCTCTCTGGTGAGTTCGAGCAAGCCGAAGTCGAACTACTGCGCTGGCAAGGATCAGGAGACATTGCCGCGACCGCGAGGGCGAACTGCTACATTGTGATTCCGCCCGATCGAGAGCGGATTGCGCCAGGCGAATGGGTGCCTATTCTTATGCCCTAGGAAGTCCTCTTCGTCCGCACTCCGACTCATCACACTCGATTGGTGACCCATCGAATCGAGCCAATTTGTCCGAGCAGGGGGCTCGAGGCCAATTTGTCCCCTGCCCCAGCACAGCCTACCTGGCTAAGTCTTTGCCGGAGAGCATCCTACGCTTTTCCCCGGTGGTTACAGGCGTGCTGCAAATACTTCGCACGCGCGTTTGAGCGTGAGGAGCTGCGAAGGTCAATGGCAGAAGTTACCAAGGTCACTTTGAAGTTTCGTCAATTCGCGCTCGGCTGCGTAATCCTGGCGGCGACTTGGTCCTTTGCCGGGCCGCGCAAGATTTCCCAGGATCTGCAGAAGCAGTCGTCGACGCAGTTGGTAAACGTCATTGTGCAGTATAAGATTTCGCCCGATCAGGCCCAGTTCGACAGAGTTATTGCGCGGGGCGGCTCACTGCAAGTGAGTTTGCCCTTGATCAACGCCGCTGCCTTTACAGTAAAGAGCAGTTCCCTGACAGCGCTCGCCAAGAATTCCAACGTGGCTTACATTTCGCTCGATCACACCGTATGGGCCACGTCAACGGTTACGGACTTTTACGACCAGGCAGTGCTGGCGCCGTACGCATGGTCTAAGAATCTCAGCGGAAGCGGGATCGGGGTTGCGGTCATCGACAGCGGAATCAGCAGTGGCAAGGATTTCACGCTCTCGAACGCAACTGGTTCGCGGATCGTCTACAACCAGAACTTTGCCAAGGGGCCGAACACCGTTGTTGACTTGTACGGACACGGCACCCACGTGGCCGGCATCCTCGCGGGCAACGGCCTAAATTCGCGAGGCAAGAATTTCCGCAAGACCTTCATGGGCATCGCTGACAATGTGAACCTGATCAACCTGCGAGTTCTCGACCAGAACGGGGCGGGGAGCGACAGCTCGGTGATTGCGGCGATTCAGAAAGCCATCAGCCTCAAGAGTAAGTACAACATCCGCATCATCAACCTCTCGCTTGGCCGTCCAGTTTACGAAAGCTATAAGTTTGATCCGCTTTGCCAGGCCGTCGAAGCGGCGTGGAAGGCGGGGATTGTTGTGGTGATCGCCGCCGGGAATGAAGGACGTAACGATTCGGCTGGCACCGACGGATACGGCACCATCTCTGCACCAGGGAACGATCCATACGCAATCACCGTGGGCGCGATGAAACCCATGAGCACTGGGACGCGCGCCGACGATTTGATTGCCAGTTACAGCTCGAAGGGACCCACGTTGCTCGACCATATTGTGAAGCCGGATATTGTCGCGCCGGGGAACATGGTAATTTCCGTGTTGGCCTCCACCACCGCGACCTTGGTAAAGGCCTCTCCCGCGAACATCGTTGCGCCGAGTTCTTATAGCGGTAACTCAAAGGGAGCCGCTTCTTATTTCACCTTAAGCGGCACGAGCATGGCTACACCGGTCGTAAGTGGAGCTGTAGCGCTGCTGCTCCAGAAAAACGCGTCGCTCACACCCGACCAGGTCAAGGCGCGGCTGATGAAGAGCGCTTACAAGACTTTTCCACGGTACAGCACCGCGAAAGATCCCACGACTGGCAAGAGCTATACCAGCCAGTACGACATTTTCACCGTAGGCGCAGGATATCTGGATATTCAGTCGGCATTGTCGAGCACTGATCTGGCGCCAGCGACATTTGGAAGCGCGAAGTCCCCGGCTGTAGCGAGAGACAAGAACAGAAATGTCTATCTGGTAACCGGATCCTCGATCCTTTGGGGCGGCTCCATCACGTGGGGCACTTCAATAGTCTGGGGCACCTCGGTGGTTTGGGGTACGAGCGTGGCGGGAGAGTCGATCCTGTGGGGATCTTCGGCCCCGTGGGGCGCTACCAGTGACAATGGCTATAGCGTAGTCTGGGGAACGTCAATTATTTGGGGTACGTCGAACCAAAACGTCACGGAAGCCATTCCGATCGAGATCGAAGGCGAGAAGTAGACGTTTCCTCAGATTCTGGTTGTTGCACCGGGGCATTAGCCCCGGCATGCTCCAAGCTGTTTGCATGGCAGGACTAATCTGCATTACTTAAGTTTGTAGCCTTCGCTGCAAGTGATTGCCCTCCAGCAAGTTAGTTGATATCACTAGCCTTAACTCAGTTTGGAGTCCCCCTGGCGAAGTGGCGTGCAGAGGGCTTGGTCTGACCCAAAATCATATCGAGTGGCCCCGCTGAGGGTATTGAAACGCTATCCGCATTGCCAAAACTCGCAGCCAAGATTCTGATCACCGTCCTGATCGGAGGCTTTCTCGGTGCGACGCTGGTCCGTATTGCTCCCGGCTTCGGGGTCGACGAAGAAGAGTTGGATGCGCGACTCAGTTCGCAGAGCATTCAGGCCCTGCGAGAAACGGGAGCGAACGAAACCAATCTTTTTTCCTTTTATTTTCGCTATCTGAATCGATTGCTGCATGGCGACCTGGGAAATTCCCGAACCCTGCATCGGCCGGTTTTGCAACTTGTAGCCGAGCGCTTTCCCGAAACTTTAAAGTCGGTTGCTCTGGGACTGGCTTTGGGCTGGAGTGCCGGTTTTCTGCTTGCAGTCGCAATCGTGATGTCGAGAGCATGGCTTCTCGACCTCGTGGGCAGTTTGTTAGTAGGAGTGTTGCTCTGCCTGCCTGCGGCCGTGCTGGCATTGTTATTTGTTCTGGCGCAAGCTCCTGCGCGAGTGCTGCTCGGGATGGTTGTCTTCCCCAAAATCTTTCGCTATTCGCGAAATCTGCTGGCGCGGAGTTCGGCGCTGCCTCATGTGTTGACCGCTAGAGCAAAAGGCTTGGGCAATATGCGCGTACTGGTTTGGCACATTCTGCCGACGGCTGCGCCGCAGCTTCTAGCCCTGCTCGGAGTCACGGTCAGTGTCGCATTCACCGCCGCGATTCCTATGGAAGCACTGTGTGACATTCCCGGCATCGGCCAGTTGGCCTGGAAAGCGGCTCTCGGAAGAGACGTGGCTTTGCTGGTCAACCTGACAATGATCGTCACTTTGGTGACGCTCGTGGCCAATTCTGCTTCCGATCTGTTGGGCAAAACATTTCGCGCGAGTGAAGCATGAAGTGGGCGCGAACAATGGCGATTGTTTTTCTCCTGGCAGTGTCTGCCGCGTGCTTGCTGGCGAACGTTATCGCGCCAGCATCCTATGCCTACCAGTTTCGAGAGGAGCCGAACGCCTCGCCTTCGCGGCAACATCTCTTAGGCACTGACGAGCTGGGGCGAGACCGCTTTTCACGCGTCCTTTACGGTACGCGCGTGTCGCTGCTGCTGGCGCCGGCAGCGGCTTTGCTTACAAGCTTGATGGCGGCCTTCATCGGCGGCATCGCAGGGTTTGCTGGCGGCTGGGTGGAGCGCTTTGTGATGGCTGGCACGGATCTTTTCCTGTCATTGCCCTGGCTCTTCCTGCTGATCACGGTTCGCGCGCTCTTGCCGTTGAACGTGTCGCCGATTGTCTCCGTACTGATCACCTTTGCGATGCTGGGATGTCTCGGCTGGGCGGGAGCGGCTCGCATCATCTGTGCCGACGCCCGCGGGCTGGCGCAATCGGATTTCATTCTCTTAGCACGCGCTTCGGGCAGCACCGGATTTCGCCTCCTGTGGCGCCATCTTGTGCCCAATCTGAAGCCAGTGCTCTTCGCGCAATTCTGGATTTCGGTTCCAGTTTTCATCCTGACCGAAGCCAATCTCGGGATTCTCGGCTTGGGGGTCGCGGAGCCATTGCCTTCGTGGGGCAGCCTGTTGCGCGAACTGGAAAGCTTCTCGACCGCATCCGCCCAGCCGTGGCAACTGGTTCCGCTCATTCTCTTCATTCTGGTTGTAAGCAGCTTTCATCTCGTCCTGACGAAAGAGGAGTTAACGGTATGAAAAAAAATCTGGCGTTTGTGTCTCTCATAATCCTGATCGCGTTTGGTTCGACAAGCCTGCTGGCGCAGGACGGCGGTGAACTGCATTTCTGCTTGCGATCCGAGCCGAAAACCCTCAACCCGCTGCTGGCCGCGGACGACGCCTCAGAAACCATCCGATACTTAACTGGCGGCGTGTTGGTGCGCGTGAACCGACTCACGCAGGAACTCGAACCTGACCTCGCCACTTCCTGGAAAATCACGAACGGCGGAAAAACAATCACCTTTCAATTGCGCGACGGGCTGCGCTTCTCGGATGGAACTCCTTTCTCAGCCGACGATGTGGCCTATACCATGCAGCAACTTATGGATCCCGCGCTGCACTCGCCTACCGGGGATGCGTTCCGGTCTTCAGAAGGCAAGGTTGGAACCGAAGTCCTGCCCAAGAATCGCGTCCGCATCACTTTCCCCGCGCCGATCGCGGGTCTGGACCGGCTCTTTGATCAAGTGGCAGTGATGTCCGCCAAGTCTCCACAAAAGGAAATGGCAGTATTAGGGCCCTACTACGTCGAGCAGAACAAAGCCGGATCGTACTTGATTCTGAAGCGCAACCCGAATTACTGGGAAAAAGATCCTGCCGGACGTCCGCTGCCTTACATCGAATCGGTGCGACTTGATATTCAACAGAACCGCGACATCGAGATGCTGCGCCTGACGCGCGGAGAAATTCATTTCATCAACTCGCTCGACGCCGAGTATTTCGACAAAGTGGTTGCTCAAGATCCGTCGATGGCGCACGATGCCGGCGCTTCATTAGATTCTGAGGAGATGTGGTTCAATCAGGCCGCTAGTTCTCCACTGCCGCCCTACAAGAAAGCATGGTTTACTTCGACGAACTTCCGGCGAGCGATTTCGGAAGCCATTAACCGGGAAGATTTGGCTCGGATTGTATTTCGCGGACATGCGCGTCCCGCGGTCGGGCCAGTTTCTCCGGCAAATAAATTCTGGTTCAATGCCAAACTGCAGGCGCATCCCTTCGACCAGAAATTCGCGTTACAGAGGCTGGCTCAAGATGGATTCCGCTATCAAGATGGTGTCTTGAAGGATCACGACGGACACGCCGTCGAGTTCTCCGTCATCACTAATGCCGGGAACAAATACCGCGAGCGCATGGCGACCATGATCCAGCAGGATTTATCCGGCATCGGAATCAAGCTGAATGTGGTCACGCTGGATTTCCCGTCGTTGATCGAGCGCATCACCCGAACATTCGACTACGAGGCTTGCCTGCTCGGTCTGGTGAACGATGAACTTGATCCCAACGCGCAAATGACCGTGTGGCTCAGTTCTGCCGACAGCCACCAGTGGAACCCGAACCAGAAAACTCCTGCGACTGAATGGGAGGCGGAAATCGATAAGCTGATGCGCGCGCAAGCTTCAACCCTCGATCCGAAGAAGCGCAAGGAAGATTTTGACAAGGTGCAGGAAATCGCCTGGCAGCAGGAGCCGTTCATTTATCTCGTGAACAAGAATGCACTGTCGGCGGTCTCGCCGGCGGTACACAATGCGCATCCGGTGGTGCTGCGGCCGCAAGTTTACTGGAACATCGATCAGCTCTCATTGACCAGCGAGGTAGCCAGGAATCGCTGATGGATGCGCAGCCGCTGTTATCCCTGCGACTCTCGGTCGATTACCCTGGCAAGCCCGGGGTGTTGCGCAATTTGTCGCTGGACATCGCCAGTCAGGAAATTCTCGGACTGGTGGGACAGAGCGGTTGCGGGAAGAGCACGCTCGCGTTGGCCATCCTAAAACTGCTTCATCTGAAAAGAGGCCACGCCGAGGGCTCGATTCACTTCAATGGCCGCGACCTGATGGCGTTGCGGGAACGAGAAGTTCGATCTCTACGTGGCAAAGAAATTGGACTCATCTTGCAAAGTCCCATGTCTTCGCTGAATCCGGCGCTGCGTATTGGAACGCAATTGGAAGAAGCCTGGAAGGTGCACCGGCGTGGCTCGCGAGACGAATGCCAGGTGGCTCTGCGTGAGGCTTTGGAGAATGTCAGCCTGCCCGGCGAGCCGGATTTTCTGAGGCGATATTCGTCGCAGTTAAGCGTGGGCCAGGCGCAGCGCGTGCTGATTGCGATGGCTATCTTACATCGCCCTGCGCTGTTGATTGCCGATGAGCCCACCAGCGCTCTCGACTTGATCACTCAGGCGGAAATTCTGCAGCTCTTTGCCAGTCTCAGCGCAAAATTCGGCATCAGCATTCTTTATATTTCTCACGACCTGCTGTCGGTCGCGACCATTGCGCACCGGGTGGCCGTGATGCATCAAGGCGAAATTGTCGAGTGCCGCAGAACAGCTGACTTGTTTCAGTCGCCCGAACATCCCTACACACGCCAGTTGATTCGAGCGCTTCCTGTAATACCGAGGCTTGCAGCGGCGACTGCGTCCCCTCGTTGAACCTGCCGGTGCGTCACTTGCCGGCTTTGGCGGGCATCGCTGCCGGAGCAGCAATCTCCAGGGAGTCAGGCGTGGTCCAACCGGGCTTCCGGTCTGCCATTTCCAGGCGCTCCATAGTGATTTTCATTTTGCCACGATCGACTTCAACCAGCAAGTAGTGGTAATTCACGGCCTTGCCGAACAGAGGATCTCCGGACTTCCTGGGAACCAGATAAGGATGGGCTCCGCCTCCACCAGAGACAAAGTAAGCAACCCCTCCGTGTTCATACCGCTCATAGTTGTGAACGTGGCCGGCGATCACGACAAAACGCGCGCGGGTGTGAGCCTGCAGTTCCTGCAACATCCGGGCCAGAGCTTGCTCGGCAGGCCGAGCCGAGTGTCCTCCGCCAAAAAGTTGGTCCGAAGAATCGGTGTAAGGCGGATGGTGGAGAACTAGGCAGACAAAATCGACATCGGCAGGCACATTATCCAGTTCGTGGGCCAGCCATTGACCCTGGTCTCCAGAGGTCTCGTCGATTGAACTGTCGAGCATAAGTAGGAGCGTGTTGGCGGCACGTACTGAGTAGTAGCGGTTGCTCCGCAAATCTGGGAAGCGCTGAAAATAGTTCGCGAGCGCGATCTTCTGATCGCCATAGAGATCGTGGTTTCCGAGCGCCGGATAGACGGGAATCTTATCTTCGCGCCACACCGCAGTTTCCTTGTCCCAGATTTTCCAATCATTGACGGCATCCCCTCTATAGACAATATCGCCGCCGATGGATATGAACGCGGGTTTCGCATCTGCAATGGCTTGTACGAGCGTCTGACGAACCACAGGATTGGAGGCGTCGGTATTCTTGGGGTCGGTGAAGCGGGTGTCTCCGTAAGCGACGAAACGGAAAGGGACACTAACTTGCGTTTTTAGCTCCAGCGGCTGCGACTGAGCCAAGACCGATGCCGCGCCGGCTATCAGAAGAAAACGTACGAAAACTTTGCCGAGTTTCATGTCATTATTCGAAATCTAGCGTGAGCGCCTGGCGCCTACATCGGTTTCAGCTATCCTCCCCCACTTTTAATACGGCTAAAAACGCCTCTTGCGGAATGTCCACTCGCCCGATGCGCTTCATGCGCTTCTTGCCTTCCTTTTGTTTTTCGAGCAGCTTGCGTTTGCGCGTAATGTCGCCTCCGTAGCACTTCGCCAGCACATTCTTGCGAATAGCGTGCACCGTTTCACGGGCAATAATCTTGGCTCCGATCGAAGCTTGAATAGCCACTTCGAACATCTGCCGCGGAATCAGCTCTCGCATTTTGGAAACCAGCGCCTTGCCTCGTTCGTACGCGAAGTCGCGGTGAACGATGATGGAGAGCGCGTCAACTGGCTCACCCGCGACCAGAATATCCATTTTGACCATGGGCGATTCCCAATAATCGGCGAGATGGTAATCGAGCGACGCATAGCCACGCGATACGGACTTTAGACGATCGTAGAAGTCGAGAACGATTTCGTTCAGCGGCAGTTCGTAATGCAGCATCACGCGCGATGAACTGACATATTCAAAGGTTTTCTGTTTGCCGCGCTTCTCTTCCACCAGCTTCAGAATTCCGCCAACATATTCTTCGTTGGTCAGAATGGTTGCCAGAATCACTGGCTCCTCTATTTTGGCAATCTCGCTCGGAGGCAACCAACGCGAGGGATTGTCGACTTCGACCATTTCTCCGTTCGTCTTGTAGATTTTGTAACGCACGCCGGGAGCGGTGGTGATCAGCTCTAAATTAAATTCACGCTCGAGTCGCTCCTGGATGATTTCCATGTGCAGCAGACCGAGGAATCCGCAGCGGAATCCGAATCCCAACGCGACCGAACTTTCCGGCTCGAAGAAGAACGAAGAATCGTTCAGCCGCAATTTCTCCAGCGCCTCGCGAAGTTGCGTGTGCTCGTGGGCATCGACGGTGTAAAGTCCGGCAAACACCATGGGCTTGATTTCTTCAAAGCCGGGCAGAGGCTCGATGGCGGGATTATTCTCTTCAGTAATGGTGTCGCCGATTTTTGTGTCCGCGACATTTTTAATATTGGCGATAAGAAAACCCACCTCGCCGGCCCGCAGTTCATCGATCTCAACCGGCTTGGGCGTCAACACGCCCAACGTTTCAACATCGAGGACGCGTCCGTTCCACATCAGCCGGATTTTTTGTCCCTTGCGGAGCGTTCCCTGGAACACCCGCGTCAGCACAATCACGCCGCGGTAGGGATCGAACCAGGAGTCGAAGATCAGCGCCTGCAGCCGCTTTTCGGGGTCACCCTTAGGTGGCGGAACACGTTTGACAATAGCCTCGAGCACATCCGGCACACCTTGACCGGTCTTGGCGCTAATCAGAACGGCATCGGATGCGTCCAAACCAACCGCGCCCTCGATCATCTCTTTTGTGCGGGCAATGTCGGCGCTCGGTAGATCGATTTTGTTGATGACTGGGATAATTTCGAGGCCGTGATTGATGGCGAGATACGCATTCGCCAGAGTTTGGGCCTCGACGCCCTGAGAAGCATCCACGATTAGCAAGGCACCTTCGCAAGATGCCAGGGCACGCGAGACTTCATAGGAAAAGTCCACGTGGCCAGGCGTGTCGATCAGATTGAGCTGATAAGTCTGACCATCCTGCGCCGTATACATCATTCGAACCGCGTGAGCTTTGATGGTGATGCCGCGCTCCCGCTCCAGATCCATGGAATCGAGCACCTGGGCCTGCATCTCACGAGCGGTAAGCGATCCGGTCAACTCCAGCAGGCGGTCGGCGAGTGTGGATTTCCCATGGTCAATGTGCGCAATAATGGCAAAATTGCGGAGAAAAGCGGCGTCCATGGCTGTGGGGGTCAATGCTCGATTCTAACAGGGGTTACAGATGCGCTTCAGGAGCCAGACACCGACTCCCGAAAACGTCGCCCTTGCGAAGAGTAAAATGCAATCATGCGTTACTTGGTCAGGGCGCGAGTGAAACCCGGATGCGAACGGAGTCTGCTGAAAGCGATCGAAGACGGAACCCTCGGGCAAGGTTCCGTTGCCGAAGGCGAGTACTTGCGAAACATGCTGCAGGCGAGACTGTGCGAGGACGAGACGACCCGCTGGGTGGAGGTCTGCTATTGCCCGACTCCTCTGCAAGAAGAACGCGAGTATTGGGAGCAGTACTTTGAGCTAACGCGGGTGCAGGACGCGCATGATCGCAGGAAGTGCCGCGACCAGAACGGCTCTGAACCGTGGGCTTGTAGCGACTGCGATTGCACCGAACGCCTGGAGCAAAAATTGGAAGTGTCGGGGAAGCCGTTTCTCGAATCACTCCGGCTTGCATTGATCAAATTGCCCACGCTGCCGGAAAAGCGCTGACTGTCACCCATGCCTGCCCCACCTTTCACTTCCATCGATCACGTGCAACTTGCAATGCCCGTGGGCGCAGAAGAGGCGGCGCGCTATTTCTATCGTGATCTTTTGGGCATGGTCGAGGTTCCCAAACCTTCGGAGCTTGCCAAGCGAGGAGGGTGCTGGTTCGAGAGTGGCTCAGTCCAGATCCACTTGGGCGTCGAGAAAGATTTTCGGCCAGCAAAGAAGGCTCATCCGGCTTTGCTCTGTCGCGATTATTCCACGTTGATCAATCAACTACGCAGCGCCGGCGTCGATGTGACTGAAGTCGACGATATTCCCGGCGTCCGCCGCTGCCACATTCACGATCCCTTCGGAAATCGCATTGAGCTGATCGGCTAAAATCAGGCTTCATGCTCGTGCTAGCCTCTGCATCTCCGCGCCGCCAGGAACTTCTGCGCAATGCGGGTATTCCGTTCGTGGTGCAGCCGACTGATATCCCTGAAGTTCCCCGGCCCGGCGAAGCGCCGCGAACGTTTGCCGAACGCATGGCCCGGGAAAAGGCTCTAACGGTGTTTCGCCAGCGTCCGAATGACTTTGTTATTGGCGCCGATACCATCGTCATCGTAGATGCGGAAATTCTAGGCAAGCCGCGTGACGCCGTCGATGCTGCCCGTATGTTGCGCTTGCTTTCGGGTCGCAGGCACCAGGTAACGACGGGAGTTTGCCTGGTTGGTCCACAACCGAGAACTGAGAACCGCCAAGTAGAAACTGGATTCGAAGACGTCCGCTCTGAAACGACAATCGTCACGGTCGCGGCTCTCAGCGACGACGACATTCGCTCCTACATCTCGACCAACGAGCCAATGGATAAGGCGGGGGCGTATGCCATCCAAGGCAGAGCTTCGCGCTGGATTCCGCACATCGAGGGAGATTACTTCACCGTGGTGGGATTGCCAGTGGCGTTGGTCAACCGCATGCTACGCGAGCACTCGGCGATCTAACGCGTCCGCCGAGGCGTCCTAACGTGCCCTGGAGAACGCTGTGTTCCCTGCTTATTGACTTGCCCATGACTCACTCCTAAGATGGGGTACCGTTTTTCGCGCGCCACAAATGATCGGCCAAAACGTTTCCCACTATCGCATCCTCGAGAAGCTCGGCGGTGGCGGCATGGGGGTGGTGTATAAGGCCGAAGACACACGGCTGCACCGTTTTGTCGCCCTCAAATTTCTCCCCGATGAAGTTGCCCGCGATGCGCAAGCGCTCAGCCGGTTTCAACGTGAGGCGCAGGCCGCCTCGGCGTTGAACCATCCCAATATTTGCACAATCTATGACATCGGTGAGCAGGATGGCCAGGCGTTCATCGCCATGGAGTATCTCGATGGGCAGACCTTGAAACACCGGATCAGCGGTCGCTCTCTGGAACTCGATACCCTGCTCTCCCTGGCGATTGAAGTCGCCGATGCGCTGGACGCCGCGCACGCCAAAGGCATCGTCCATCGCGACGTGAAGCCGGCTAACATTTTCATCACCGATCGCGGTCACGCCAAGGTCCTCGACTTCGGCCTGGCGAAGGTCGCGGCGTCAAGCACAAAGGCATACGATCCGGCCACCGCGTTGGTCGAAGAGACGGCGGGCGTAAGCGCCCGGGACCTAACCAGTCCAGGCACCGCCCTTGGCACTGTTTCTTACATGTCGCCAGAGCAGGTGCGGGGAAAAGAATTGGACGGCCGCACCGATCTTTTCTCCTTCGGAGTTGTGTTATATGAAATGGCGACTGGAACCTTGCCTTTCCACGGCGAGACCTCGGGCGTGATCTTCGATGGCATCATGAACCGGGTGCCTACGCCTCCGGTGCGGCTGAACTCGCGGATTCCAGCTAAGCTCGAAGACATCGTTAACAAGGCATTGGAGAAGGACCGCACGCTGCGCTACCAGAGCGCGGCCGAAATGCGCGCCGATCTGCAACGACTGAAACGTGACACGGACTCGGCTCGGGTGGTCACGGTTTCCTCTGACGCAGCGACCGTAGCGCCATCTGATTCGAAGGCCTCAAGAGCGAAGACGTGGGCACTGGCGGCGGTTGTGCTAGTTGCAGTGCTGGTGTGCGGAGGATTGTACTGGCGCTCGCGGCAGGCACCGAAATTGACACTAAAAGACACCATCGTTGTCGGTGATTTTGCCAACTCCACCGGCGATCCCGTCTTTGATGATGCCCTCAAGCAAGCGCTCAGCGTTTCCCTTAGCCAGTCCCCGTTCCTGAATGTCCTTTCCGATGACAAGGTCGCTGCGACCCTCCGCCTAATGACGCGCCCTGTGAATACGCCGCTGACTCCCGACGTCACACGCGAGCTATGTCAGCGCGCTAACAGCAAGGCGTACATAGCGGGATCCATCGCGAATATTGGCAACCAATTTATCCTCGGGTTGAAGGCGGTGAACTGCCTGACTGGCGACACCTTGGCGCAAGAGCAGGCTACCGCGACCGGCAAGGAGAAGGTGCTGGACGTACTGGGGGATGCGGCCAGCAAACTGCGCAGCGAACTGGGTGAATCGGTAGCTTCTGTGCAGAAGTTCGATGCTCCCTTGCCTCAAGAGACCACGCCCTCGCTCGAAGCGCTCAAGTCCTTTAGCCTGGCTCGGAAGGCGGAAAATGAGAAAGGTTCCGCCGCTGCCCTTCCCTTCTTTCAACACGCCATCGAGCTGGATCCGAACTTTGCCAGTGCGATTGAGGGAGTCGGGATTATGTACAACAATCTCGGAGAGCCGGCCCGCGCCAACCAGTATCTCGACCGTGCGTTTGGCCTGCGTGACCATGCCAGCGAGCACGAGAAGTTCCACATCACCTCGATGTATTACATGAGCGATACGGGCGAGTTGGATCGGGCAGTCGAGACCTTCCGCGAGTGGGAGGACAATTTTCCGCGGGATGAAGTTGCGTATACCAATCTGGCTTCGTTGTATGCGACTGAGGGCAGGTATGAACAGGCGGTGGAGCAAGGGCGGGAGTCGATTCAGCTGAACCCGGAGAATGTGATTGGGTACGAAAATCTGATGGGTGCCTTGCTTAACCTGAACCGCTTCGATGAAGCACGCCAGGCCTATCAGGACGCGATGCAACACAAGCTTGATGACGACTCTCCCCATCTCTACCTGTACGCCATAGGGTTCATTCAGGGGGATCAAAAAACGATGGCGCAGCAAGCCGCTTGGTTCGAAGGCAGACCGGATCTGGAGCATGAGATTTTGGGATTGGAATCGGATACCGCCGCTTATGCCGGGCATCTAAACTCGGCGCGCCAATTGACGGTGCGGGCAATCCAGTCGGCGGTCCGGGCAGACAACAAAGAAGCCGCGGCCGCTTGGCAACTTAACGGGGCGTGGCGCGAGGCCGTCGTCGGTAACCTTAACGAGGCTCGCCAAGATGCGATTGCGGGACTGGCGCTGGCTCCCGAGAGCCGCGATAATGAAGCGCTGGCGGCACTGATCCTGTCCCGGACCGGCGAAAAGGCGCGCGCAGAAGCCTTGATCAGCGACCTGGCCAAGCGATTTCCGCAACACGTGGTAGTGCAATCTTACTGGTCGCCGATCGTCGATGCGCAGATCGCGCTCGTCGCCAAGGATCCGAAGGCTGCCATCGAACGTCTGCAAACTGTGACTGTGCCCTTCGACTTCAGCGTACCGGGCAACGAATACTCGTCGTGCTTGTATTCTATTTATCTCCGCGGCGAAGCCTACCTCGCAACAGGACAGGGGAATGCGGCGGCTTTGGAATTTCAAAAGATTCTGGATCACCGCGGCGTCGACTGGAATTGTGTGACGTGCGCCCTGGCATATCTCGAACTCGGCCGAGGCTACGCCATGAGTGGCGATACCTCAAAAGCCAAGACGAACTATCAGAATTTCCTTACTCTATGGAAGAACGCCGACCCAGATATACCGATCTTGAATGACGCAAAAGCGGAGTACGCGAAATTGCCGTAGGCTTTCCGGCTTTGGAGTTACGACTTCTTATCTTTATCCTCTGCGCCGTCCTTCATGGCTGACTTGAAATTCTTGATGCCTTCGCCTAACCCCTTGCCTAAATCTGCCAGCTTACTGGGGCCAAAAAGCAGAAGCGCAATCGCTACGATCAGCAGAATATGCAGAGGCTGAAACAGCCCTTCACCCATAAATCCTCCAGTTGCCTTCCGATCGCGTCCCTGTGGAAATTCTAGGCTTCCCACCCTACGGAGTCAAAGAACGGTTCAGCCTGGCGCGTGCGCAGGCTATTCGATTCCTACGCCTTTCAGGGTATAGACCACGCCGCTGAACGAGCTGTTGTAACCGGCGCACCACACCTGAAATTTAGTGCCGACGGGCTTACTGTCGCAGGCATCCATTTCCGCGTCGGTCTTTGCACCGAGCGACCAGGTCTTACCTCCGTTGCTGCTGAAATACATGCCGCCAACGTTGGAGGAGTAGTTTCCACCTGTCGCCCAGCCGATCTTCGGCGTGACAAAGAGAATCTCGCGAATGGGCCACGGATCATCCAGAGTGCGGCCGCTCCACGTTTTGCCGCCGTCGCCGGTGCGATGCACCCAACCTTCGACATTCGGTGAAATCTCGCCTCCGCCCACCCAGCCGGATGTGTCATTGGAAAAGAACACAGGGCCGTCGAAAACCGAGTCTATGGAGCCACGGCATGTCCAGTTCGCACCGTCGTTGGAACTGTCGCAGTACGTGATTCCGGATGCGCGTGCGTGCAGGTTGCTGAGCAAGCTGAATTCGTTACCGAACCAGCCGCCGTTCGGATCGGGAACCACCGAGGTCCAATCGGACGCGTGCGCACCACCCTTCGTCGTATAGTGCGCGGCATTCGCACTCTTAGTGGCCAGGCCGTCCAGTACCAGCCCGTCTTTGTGGTTGGCAAAACGAACCCGATACGACCAGCCGGTCGTGGTCAAAACAATGTCCGAGGTCCAGGTCTGGCCACCATCGTGGCTCCAGCGAATGATGCCCTCTTCGGTGGAATCGTTGAAACCAGAAATGACCACGTCCTTGGCGCTGAGCGCGTTCACGCCGAACCAGTAATAGGGGAAACCCAAGTTCATAATTTCTGTCCACTTCGAACCGCCATCCGTCGTCTTCCATACCTGGCCGAGTTCTGCGGCGGCATAGCCGACCAAGGTTGTGGGAAAAGAAATGTCGTGGATGACCGCTCCCGACAGCGTGGCCTGAAGCTTCCAGGGATTGGCCCTGGGGCTGACAGAGGCGGTTTTCGGCTGCCGACTCGCGTCCAATGGCCGGTCAGCCGACAGCTCGCGGCTCGCACCCAGGACTGGAATCCTATTGGCGACGTGCCGGACAGTGGTGCTATCCATCTGAGCGGATGCTGCAATCGGGATTAGGCAAGCCACCACCGTGAGGGCTGCGATCAGGAGATGAAATGTTCGGGAAGTCTTCATAATTCGGGAACCTCTGGCGAGGGAAACCGCGCCGGGTGAGGATTTTAGCACGGCTGGAGACTAGACACTCGCGATCAATTCGGCCAATAGCGCCGCCCGTTTTGGCAACTCGGAAATCAAAATCGACTCGTGAGTTGCATGCGCGCCCTCGCCTACTCCACCCAATCCGTCAAGCGTCGGAATGCCGAGCCCGGCGGTAAAGTTTCCGTCGGAGCCTCCGCCGACGGCCGCCTCCTCTAGTTTCCATCCCATCTGCCTGGCGATCTCCGCAGCTTTCTTGTAGAGTGCGCCCACGCTTGAAGTTCGTTCCATGGGAGGACGATTCATTCCGCCACTGATTTCTAGTTTGCATTTTCGATTGAACGGCTTCAGAGAACGAAGTTTGCGGTCGATGCCAGCCGCGTCCTGCTTGCGTGCAACTCGTACGTCGAGCACCGCACTGGCTTCAGCAGGAATCACATTCACTCGCGTCCCACCTTGCGCGGTTCCGACGTTCAGCGTTAGTCCTCGCTTCAGATCGATCAACTTCTGAATTGCAACAATCTGTCTCGCCAGCTCCAAGATTGCACTTTGCCCTTTTTCGAAATCGAGTCCCGAGTGCGCGGCTTTGCCAGTAATTTTTAAGATGTATTCGCCAATGCCCTTGCGAGCCGTTTTCACTGCCCCCTTCGGTCCTTGAGAAGGTTCGAGCACCAGCACAGCCGCAGATTGTCTCGCCAGATTTTCTGTAATCTGCCGCGAAGTGTCGCTGCCTACTTCCTCGTCTGAAACCAGGAGGACAGTCACCGGCCTCGGCAAAACGTCCTCGTGCCAGGCTCGCAATGCCTCGATCGCATGGAGCATGAAGGCAATCCCGGACTTCATGTCAAATGTACCCGGCCCCCACAAACGCCCGCTGGCCACGCGGCATGGCATAGTCGCCAGCGTACCGAGCGGATACACCGTGTCCAGGTGTCCCAGAAGCAAGACTGGCTTTTCGCCGCCAGTGCCCGCGAAATCAACCTGCAAGTGATCGCCAAACTCCTCGACCCGATGAAACTTTGCGTGCCCGCCCAGCCCTTCGAATCTTCCGGCAAGCAGTGTCCCCAACCGGTCTACGGCGTCCTTGTTGTCGCTGGGCGACTCGATCTCCGCCAGTTGATGAATAGTCTGAACCATCTGGTCTCTTCGTTCCTGGAAGTAACGCAGCCGCTTCGCCATTTCGCCACGGGAAACGGTTTCACTCTGGGCTGTTTGTGACGCTTTCTTAGGCATGCAATCCTTTTCTGGAAGGGTTAGAGGGCGCGCGGTACAGTATAATCTTCGCTCTCCATCTTTCGCTTTTCATACGAAGAGAAACCGATGACCGATGCTGCTCAACCTATGACCGAAGCCGCCGCAGGCGCCAAGATTGCACTGGACACCAATGACATCCAGCGCATCCTCCCACACCGTTTCCCTTTTCTGCTGATTGACCGGGTTGTCGATCTCGAGCGCAGGAAACGAATTGTAGCCATCAAGAACGTTACGATCAACGAACCGTTCTTTGCCGGACACTTTCCCGGTCTTCCCGTGATGCCAGGCGTCCTCATCGTGGAGGCCATGGCTCAGGCTGGCGGAGTTCTGCTGTTCACCGAAGTCGAAGACCGCGACAGCAAACTGGTGCTGTTCACCGGAATTGAGCGCGCCAGGTTTCGTCGCCCCGTGGTTCCGGGCGATCAACTTCGCATCGAGGTCGTGGTGAAAGTCTGGCGTGGCAATGCTGGGCGCATGGCAGGGAGCGCTTACGTTGGGGACACCCTCGCCGCCGAGGCTCTTGTGACTTGCAGGCTGGTCGATCGGGCGCGCGCTGAAAAGAGACCTTCGCAAGAAAAGATCGAGACCTAGGAGCCATGATCGGCGGAAGATGAAAGTCCATCCCACAGCCATCGTTGATCCCGGCGCCAAGGTTCATCCCAGTTGCAACATTGGTCCTTACTGTGTAGTCGGGCCCGAGGTTGAACTCGGAGAAGCGTGCCATCTGATTTCGCACGTGACTATGGAGGGGCCGACGAAGATCGGCGGCCGTAACGCCTTTTTTCCATTTTGCTCAATCGGCATGCCGCCGCAGGATCTGACCTATGCGGGCGAACCCACTCGCCTGGAAATTGGCGACCACAATCAGATTCGCGAGTTCGTTACCATCAATCGCGGCACCGTAAAAGGCGGCGGGCTGACCCGCGTGGGCAATCATGTATTGGTTATGGCTTACACCCATGTCGCGCACGATTGCGCGATCGGCGATCACGTTATCCTTGCCAACGCGGCGACGCTCGGCGGCCATGTCACGGTCGAAGAATGGGCCACGGTTGGCGCGCTCTGTCCGGTACATCATTTTGTTCGCATCGGCGCGCACTCGTTTATTGGTGGCGGCACGACCATTACCCGCGATGTTCTTCCCTTTTCGAAGACTTCCGCTTCGCGTGATACTCGTGCGTACGGGTTGAATGCGATTGGACTGGAGCGCCGTGGCTTTAGCAAGGACCGTATTCGCAAAATCCACCACGCTTACAAAGTCTTGCTGGCGTCGAAGCTCAATACCTCGCAGGCTCTGGAGAAGCTGAAGTCAGAACCAGACCGCGGGGAAGACGTGGATATGCTGATGAAGTTCATCGAAGGGTCGGAGCGCGGAGTAATTAAGTAGCCGGGTGAAAGTCAAACCCTAGCAAAGTGGCCAGAGTCCGGAGCAGAGCTTTCCTGAATACAGGGCAGCAAACATGCTGGGTTCGTGCAGCAGGTGCGAATCAGGATCGCGTGCGATTTCCTCACGTATGGTCAAATCGATCAATTTCTCGATGCTCGCTTCAGCTTCTTCGAGTCGCTCCCGAAATTCGTATAGCCCGACTTTATATATTCCAAGGCCGGACTTGAGACGTTCTTTCAGATTTGCTTCACACTCGCGCGAAAAACGAAACTTTCGCTTTGCCGCCGTGCGGACTGCCCATCTCCACAAAAATTCCTTTGGGTCTTCCGTGAGCGGCGGTCGCGTGGCCATGAGAATCCTTCGGGATAAAGCGGAGGACATTGCGAAACTTAAATCAAGCTTCCCACCGATGAGGCGGCATAATCAACTGGTTTATGATTTCCGAGAATAAAGCGATTTCGTAGGAGTCCCACTTTGGCAGGTTCCGAACGCATCGGTTTGATCGCAGGCAATGGGCGCTTTCCTTCTCTAGTGCTCGATGCAGCCTGCGCTGCGGGATATGAAGTCATCGTCGTTGCAATTAAGGAAGAGGCTTTTCCTGAGATCGAATCCCACGGCGCGACTGCTGTCCATTGGCTTTCTCTGGGGGAACTTTCCAAGCTGATCGAAACTTTCAAGCGCGAAGGCGTGCACCGCGCGATCATGGCCGGACAAGTCAAGCATAAGCAGATTTTCTCTAGCATTCGGCCCGATTGGCGTTTGGCCAAGCTTCTGCTTTCGCTCGGGACACGCAACACGGATTCTCTGCTGGGAGCTATCGCGAAAGTCCTCGCAGACGAAGGGATCACGTTGGAAAACTCGACTTCACTTCTCGAACCTTTGCTGGCCAAGCCTGGAGTGCTCACGAAACGCGCGCCTTCCGAGCAGGAAAAAAAGAACATCGCTTATGGACGCATCGTAGCCCGCAACCTGGCAGAATACGACATTGGCCAGAGCGTGGTCATCGCGGAAACCGCCTGTGTCGCGGTCGAAGCGATGGAAGGAACGGATGAAACTATCGAACGCGCGGGCAAGATCATGGCTTCGCTTGAATCCGATCCATCCACGTTGAGTCGTGCGCTGACCGTCGTCAAGATCGCCAAGCCCAATCAAGACATGCGCTTCGATGTGCCCGTCATCGGAGTGAAAACGATTGAAGCAATGCACAAGGCGGGCGCAAGCTGTCTGGCATTAGACGCGGGCAAATGCCTGCTTCTCGATGGAGACGCAATCGTCTCCGCAGGAGATGCGGCGACGATCACGATTGTGGCCGACTAAGCCGAGCGGGCGTGCGACGGACCTCGGCGCGCGGATCGGGAACGGCTTTGCGAGGCCGCTGCGGGCCGCTTCCGGGACTCAGCGCGTGCCCTCGTGAGATCGTGTGCGGTTTGCAGATTCATCCAGAACTCCGCCGAGTTTTTGAAATACGCCGCCAGAAGTAAAGCAGTTTCCGGCGTCATCCCGCGCTTGCCTCGAATTAGCTCGTTGACGCGATTTTGGGGAACGTCGATTGCCTTTGCCAGTTTCACTTGAGTGAGTCCCAGCGGTTCGAGGAATTCCTTCAACAAGACCTGTCCGGGATGCGTTGAGACTCGATAGCGTGGAAGCATGGCTCTCCTTATTTTCATTTCAGTGATAATCAGTGCACCGGACGTCCATGCAGTTACCCGCTTCGAAGCGGAAGACCAGTCGGTACTGTTGATTCACCCGAATACTATAAAAACCATTCAGATCGCCGTGCAGTCTTTCGAGCCGGTTTGCCGGCGGACTTCGGAGATCCTCGAGCGATACAACCGCGTTCACCAAGTCCAGTTTGATCCGGATTCTTTCCCACAGGCTTCTCGAAATTCTGCGGGCGGCTTTGGTGTCGCGTCCGTGGTAAATATCCTCCGTCGTTTTGTCTCCGAACGAGAGAATCACCGAAGTTGATTATACACGGATACCGTGTACTAAGGTATACTGCTCTTTGTGGAACAGGCTTATGGAGGAGCAATCATGTCCGAAACTGCCCGTCTTGCTGACCAAATACGACGTGCTTTTGATGGAGACGCCTGGCATGGCGACTCCGTCCTCGAAATCCTTAACGGCGTCGATGCCAAGATGGCGGCTGCGCATCCGATCAAGAATGCACACAGCATCTGGGAACTCGTTTTGCACATTACCGCCTGGGATGGTGCGATTCTTACGCGTATGGGCGGCACAGCCGTAGAACCGGAGGACGAACAGAATTTCCCTTCCGTAAAAGATACCAGCGCGGCCGCCTGGCGCAAGGCAATTGAGCGTGCGAAGCAGACTCATAATGAATTGGTGAAAGCGGTTGCAGCCTTCCCCGATTCGCGGCTACAGGAACGAGTGCCGGGCAAATCCGAAATCTATCACGACTTCTTCTATACGTTCAGCGGAATCGTCCAGCACGAGCTCTACCACGCAGGCCAGATCGCGCTGCTCAAAAAGGCGCAGGCAAAATAATCGGATTTCGCAACTCATGGTGACAGTTCGGATCAGGCGAAGGCTCTGCGGGGCTCTTTTGTGATTAAATCAACCAGGCTTCCGGTTCCCGGCCGGCCGCGGATGTGAAAACTGACCGAAGACAACTTCATCAACGTCGCCGTGATCGGTGTAGGAACGTTTGGCCGGAATCACGCCCGCGTTTACCGTCAACTTGCAGAGGAGGGCGTACCGGTGCGACTCGTCGGAGTCGTGGACCCCGACACAGCGCGGGCTGACGCCGTAGCACAAGAATTCGGTTGTCGCAGCTTTGGATCGATCGAACAGCTTATTACGACGCACAGCGAAGTTCAGGCTGCCTCGGTCGCCGTACCGACCATCTACCACCTCGGCGCCGCAAAACGGTTGATGGAGGCAGGCGTCGACGTATTGATCGAAAAGCCGCTTGCGACTTCACTCGCCGAAGTCGACGAACTCATCCGCGTGGCGAAGCAACTCGGCCGCATCGGCCAAGTCGGGCACCTTGAGCGCTTCAATCCCGCTGTCCGCGCCACTCTGCCTGTGATCACGCGGCCCATGTTTTTCGAAGTGCATCGGCTCAGCGTGTTCACTCCGCGATCGCTGGACGTGGACGTCGTGCTCGACCTGATGATTCATGATCTCGACATTGTGCTCTCGTTCGTGAATTCGCCGGTCAGGGAAATCCGCGCGGTGGGGTTGCCCATTCTTTCCGGCAAGGTGGACATTGCGAACGTGCGGCTCGAATTCGAATCCAGATGCGTGGCGAACTTTACCGCCAGCCGCGTTTCGACCGAGCGCGTCCGCAAACTGCGCTTTTTTCAACCTAAACAATATGTGTCTTTGGATTACGAGCGGCAGGATGTTCTCGTGTTCAGTGTCGGCCCGGCCGATGCGTCCGGGACGCCCTCGGTGAATCCACAAATCCAGGTGGCCAAGCCCCCGACCACAGGCGAGGAGCCTCTGCACGCGGAACTGAAGTCATTCCTGGAGTCAGTCCAGCGTCGTTCCGCGCCTACGGTTACTCTGGAGGACGGTCGCCGCGCTTTATCGGTGGCTCTCGACATCGTCGCGGCGATCAGTGAACACGGAAGAAAGATTGATCTCGAACACCTCCACGCCTGATGCGCCATCCTGAATGTCAAGTTTTGTAAACGAAAATCCACAATTGACCATCTGGATGCGAATCCTATGGACTTACACTTTCAGGCCTTCGCGGATTCCCCTGAAAGATGCGAAAATGAACCTACTGGGCGAAAGACGCCAGCAAAATCGCGACGGCAGACTTGCAGTGGTCATGCACGAGGAGGGGTTTGTCTCCTTGCAACTAATGCCCCGCGATTCGTGTCTAACCAGCAGCTAGGCTTGTTCGATGTCGACTACACAAATCCCGCCAACCAATCCAGCTTCTTCGACGACGCGAAGTTCCGAGGGCGGGGATTTGTACGATGCGCGTTACTGGGAGTCTGCGTATCGCGAAATAGTCGAAGCTCCCGCGCTGCTGCTACAGCTTCAGGATGAACTGGCGCAGGCCCGCCGGCGGGAAGCTTTCTGGATTTCAGTAGTCGTGCACTTGATTGTTGTGCTGGTCTTATGGAACTCGCAGAAGTTAGCGGGATTCCTGCCGCGGCGAGCCGTAATCGTTGCCAGCCCCGAGTCGAACCAGAAGGACCTCACTTATCTCGAACTGCCGCCTGATGCGCAAAAGGTAAGCAAGCGTCCGGACACAAATATCATTTCGGATAAAGACCGTGTTGCGACGTCCCATGCTCCGCAGATAGATCGTAAGGAACTTAAGAAAATTCTGGACGCATCACGCCCCGGCAGACCGGGTGCGAGCGCTCCTGAGGCCGCGCAATCCCAAAATCCGGCTCCCACTGCGACTCCGAATCCTTCGCCGCAGCCGTCGTCGCCGCCACCACCCGCTCCGCCTCAGGTCGCAAAACTACAGACGCCTCCGCCTGCCCTGACCCCCCAAGCGGCGTTTGGCGACAGCTCATTGTCGGCGGGTTCGGCCATCCAGCAGGCTGAACGAGCCGCGGCCGCGAATCGTGGCGGATATGGCAGCGGTGACGGTGGAAATTATGGCCTCGGTTTAGGCAGGAAGCCAACCGCCGCAATGGGACCCCTTGAGGTTCTCACCGATACGATGGGCGTGGATTTCGGTCCCTATCTGCAGCGCGTGCTGCACGACGTGAAAATGAACTGGTATAACCTGATTCCTGAATCGGCGCGCGCACCGCTGATGAAAAAGGGTAAACTCACGATCGAGTTTGCCATCCTCAAAAACGGTACCGTTGCTGGAATGAAATTGGTCGCAACCTCCGGTGATGTCGCACTGGATCGCGGCGCCTGGGGCGGCATCACCGCTTCAAATCCGTTTCCGCCGCTGCCCGGTGAATTCGGCGGGCAGTACCTCGGATTGCGCTTCACTTTCTACTACAACCCTGATAAATCCGACCTGCAGTAGCGACTCTTCTACCAGACCCCGCAACGATTCTCCCTAACCATGGCTGAGCCGGCCTTGCAGTGAAAGGCCTCCTGAAACTCGGGCAGGTTTGAAACCACGCCATTGGCGCGGTATTTGTCCGGAGAATGCGGGTCGATAGTCGCCCGCAGCCGTTTGGTTTCGTCGCGTGTGCTCGAACACCAGCTCTGCCCGTACGCGATGAAGAAACGTTGCTCCGGCGTGAAGCCTTCGAGCGGCTCCAGCGTCTGGCCCTTGGTATCTTGCTGCCACGCCATCTGAGCCAGAATCACTCCGGCCAGATCGGCGACATCTTCGCCGAGAGTCAGCTTTCCGTTGATCTTGATGTCATCCACGATGACATACTGCGAATACTGATCCGAGATGCAGCTGGCACGCTGCGCAAACGCTTTCGCGTCTTCCGCAGTCCACCAGTCACGCAGATTGCCATTGGCGTCAAACTGGCGGCCTTCGTCGTCGAAGCCGTGCGTGAGTTCATGGCCAATCGTAGAGCCGGTATCGCCGAAGTTCGGAGCCGCATCAGAATTCACATCGAACAACGGCGGCTGCAGAACGCCCGCGGGGAAATTGATGTCATTCAGTTGCGGATCGTAGTACGCATTCACCGTCGGTGGAGTCATTTCCCACTCGCCGCGATCCACCGGCTTGCCTATCTTGGCCAACTGACGGTGAAACTCGAACTCGCGGGCGCGAAGCACATTGCCCATTTCATCGTCTCGAGCGATTGTGAGCGCGCTGTAATCCCGCCACTTGTCGGGATAGCCGATCTTATTGGCGACGGCATGAAGTTTTTCCAGCGCATGCTGCTTGGTGGTGGGCGTCATCCAGGAGAGCGCATCGATGTCTTGCCCCATGGCATCTTCGATTTCCTTCACCATCCTCTGCGCGCGCTGCTTGGCTTCGGGACTGAAGTTCTTTTCCACATAGACCTGGCCCAGCGCTTCTCCGATATCGTTGTCCACATAACCGACGCAACGCTTCCATCGTGCCTCGAGCTGCTGCGCTCCCTGCAAGGTCTTGCCGTAGAAATCAAAGTCGGCGTTCACGAAATCGGATGACAAGAAAGGCGCATTCGCATTGATAAGATGCCAGCGCAGATATGTCTTCCAGTTCGCCAAAGTTTCGTTCAGGAGCTCCGTGTTCAGCGCCTTGAAAAAGTCGGGTGTTTCCACATTGAGCGCTTCCAGCGAGGGCAAACCGACTTTGGTGAAATACGTTTTCCACCGGAACGACGGGCTAAGCGTACTCAATTGCTGGACCGTCATTTTGTGATACAGCTTCTGAGGATCGCGCCGTTCCACGCGGGTGAGCGATCCTTTGGCCAGCGCGGTTTCAATGCGAAGGATCGTCTGGGCCTCGACTGCAGCAGTGGCCGGCTTATCGCCGAGCAGTGCGAACATTTTTTGCAGATGGGCGATGTACTTCTTGCGAAGCTCCGCGGAGTCAGCATCGGTCTTGAGATAGTAATCACGGTCCGGCAGCCCAATGCCGCCCTGGTCGATCTCAGCGATGACTTGGCTTGAATCTTTAAAATCCTGATCCGAGCGAAATCGGAAAAGGGCGTTGTTGTAAACCAGAATCGCGGCGATATCGGCGATCGAGCGCCGGGAATGCAGTTGCTGAATCTGGTCGAGCAGCGGCTCCAACGGTCTGATCGCGGCTGCATTAATCGCTTTCTCATCCATGCAGGCGGTGTAGTAATCGCCGATCTTCTGCTTCACCGCATCGCGATCAGGCGCAGGTGTGGCCGCGCTTTCCAGAATCTCGCGCAGGATCGCCTTGTTATCGTCCTCCAGCTTCGAGTAAACGCTCCAGGAGCTTTGATCGGGCGGGATGGGATTCTGCTTGATCCAGCCGCCGCAGGAGTAAGCGAAAAAATCCGTACACGCATCTACGGTCGTATCCATCGAGGTGACGTCAAGCACCGGCTGCGATTTGGCTGGAGTAGTTTGCGCGGTTACGACAGAACCAGGAATAATCGTGATAAGAAATGTCGAGACAAAGAAGGTCAGCGCAGGCGTCTTACGATGCATTCGGTATCCTCAGCGATCATCGACAGTCTCCGGCAACGCGACTAGGCAGTTTGCCAGACGAAGATTCTAGCGTGCAGCATTTCCACGCAGACGTCAATTAGCTGAGCGATCTCTTAACCTAATGTCACCCTGTGAACGGCGCGGCCCGGTGAGGATTTCGCGTATAGCGGTGAAACTTTATGCGAGAGAGACAAAACACTTTTGCCCCTGCACACAACGAAAATAGCTGCTCACGACTTCTGCAAGTGGATTGAACCGTCTCCCGTATGAACCGTGATTAGATTCCCTCCGCCATTGATTTTTCCGTGAATGTTTTTCTCGCCCAGACGCCCCTCGACAGCGACCGGGATGTCGGCTTCGATGTGCCCATCGCCCGTGTGCAGATCTACGTCCGCAGCAAGGCTACCCGGCAGTTCGAGAGTGACGCCGCCATCCCCGGTGTGAAGAGTCCAGCTTGAAGTAACCGTCGACCCGGCCAACGCCCGCGCTTGAATGCGGCCGTCTCCAGTGGTCAGATCGAGTCCGTCGAATCGTCCGGCAGCAGTAATGTGGCCGTCTCCGGCGCGCGCCCGTAGCGTGCCATCTACAGAGTCGATATCTTGATGGCCGTCGCCGGTCTGCAAATCCATCTCACCTTTCAAATTCGTCAGCCGGATGCCGCCGTCCCCAGTATGCAGATTGACTTTCCCCTCCCGTGGCATGTGGATCTCAACATCGACTTGGTAGCCGTGAAAATTGAAATTGATGATGTGCACGTCGTGCGGAAAATGGATTTGAATTTCGACTGAGTCGCCCGATTGATGCTCCTCGATTTTGAGGCCGTGCTCGCCAATCTTGTAATGCTCGGAAGTCACGCGAGCTTCGATGGTTTTCTGGTCCCAGGTATCCACATGGATGTTGGCGTCGGAGGTTTCGACCCGGAGTTCGGGCCTTCCGGTAATGGTGTAAGTCTTGGACCACTCATCTGCGCGAGCCAACGGGGCGACCGCCAGGCAGACCCCCAACGCAACCAAGGCAAAATGCTTCATAGATTTTCTCCTGAGGCCGAGTGAACGGACTACCACCCCGGCATTAGACGGTGATATGCAGCGATTGTCATCCTGGTTCCGTGAGAGTCAAAACTGCGCGTAAATCTGAAGATACTCCGCCGCTATCCAGCGCTACAATGTTGCTATGCCTGCGTCGAGTCCAAAACGACAGCCGGATCCAAGTCCGCTCGAACAGCCTTCATCCGAGCATCATCGCACCCCGCAAATCTATACCTTGGAAGCGACGGGACTGCTGGTGATCGCGGCGTTGATCCTAATCCTGACCCTCGTTCGCTACTGGCATCACATTCCCTGGGGCGCACGCTGAAGGTGGTTCCCGATCCTCTGCTGCTGGTTGTGCTAGGTCCGACGGCCAGCGGGAAGACCGCGCTTTCCGTGGCCCTGGCCGAGCGCTTGCGCGGCGAAATCGTGAATTGTGACTCGGTGGCGATGTATCGCGAATTTGAGATAGGAACCGCGAAACCCAACGCTTCCGAGCGTGCCCGTGCCCCTCATCACTTGCTCGATTTCGTAGATCCTGCCGGCTACATCACCGCGGGCGAGTACGCACGCTTGGCAAGAAAGGCACTGACGGAGATTAAGTCTCGCGGAAACCTGCCGATCGTAGTCGGAGGAACGGGGCTCTATCTTCGCGCCTTGCTCGACGGACTCTTCCCCGGTCCTCAGCGTTCGGAAGAACTGCGCGAAAGGCTGCGACAGCGCGTGGAGCAAAATGGCGCCGGCTACTTGCACCGAGTATTGAGGCGTCTCGATTCCGAGGCAGCCGACAAGATCCATGCCAACGATATCCCCAAGCTCATTCGTGCCATCGAAGTTTGCCTAGCCTCTCGACAAAAAATGACTGAGATGTGGAAGCAAGGCCGCGATCCACTAACTGGCTTTCGAATTTTGCGCCTGGGGCTGAATCCGGACCGCGAGGCCCTCTACGCGCGCATCAACCAACGCGCGGAAAGCATGTTCGAGTCCGGACTGGTAGAAGAAACAAAACGCCTGCTGGCTAAATATGGCGACGCGGCGCGCCCCCTGTCCTCGTTGGGATATAAGCAGGCAGTGCAACTTCTGCGCAGTGAAATCGATCGCAATACTGCTCTACAATCCGCACAACAAGCGCATCGAAACTACGCCAAGCGCCAGATGACCTGGTTCCGCCGCGAGCCGGACGTGGCATGGCTAAAGGGTTTCGGGGACGATCCAGCCATCCAGGAAAAAGCAGCGGCGTTGGCTGTGGATCGTAGCTAGCTACGTCTCTTTTCCCTCAAGCCTCTCAGCAATTTCCAGCAGCTTGGTGACGCTGTTCCAGTTTCTGCCGGTTCCAGCGGTCTTCAATTTCTTCTCCACCGCGACCCATGAAAGTTTCGGACGCGCCAATCCATTCGGAAAATACATGTAGACTTCGCGACCGTCTATGTGCAGTTCTTCGGGGTCCGCCTTGATCTGGAGAGCCTGCTCCCGACCTTCCGCGCTGGGAGCCCCGGCGAGGAAGGTGACCAGCAGTTTGCTGGGATCAATCCCGCGCCGCCCTGCGAACGGGTTTCTCGCAATCACACTTCTTAATTCCGCCGACGTGCGAACGACGACCGGCGTGCGAAACCCGAAACTTTGCTCGATCGCCTTCTCGATTTTGGCGGCCACTGCCGCAAGGTTCCGCACATCGGTGCGAAAAACTACGTTGCCGCTCTGCACATGGGTCTGCGGATTTCGCAATCCGATGGACTCGTACAGCGCGCGCAGCGCCTCCATCTTGACCATGTTGTGGCCGCCGACGTTGACCCCGCGAAGCATGGACACGATCACAGCCATAGCGGATCAAGTATATCCGCCAACACGCCCCTGGCCTGAGACCTGACACCCAATCCCATGCTATCGTCTGCTCATGGGCCGACGGATTGCGTTGATCTTCGCAGTGCTCTTTGTCCTCGTCTGCTCATCCTTTGCTGATGAAAAGTATCGGCAACCCGGCCCTATCCACCTCGATCGCGCAGGTGAGAAATGGGCGGAGCAAACTCTGCGCAAGCTCTCGATGGAAGAAAAGGTCGGCCAACTCTTTGTGGTCTGGGTGCGCGCGAAATTTCTGAACGTCGAGGCGCCCGAATATCTGCAACTCCGCGACGACATCCGCAAATATCATCTCGGCGGACTCACCATGACCGTACCCTGGGATCCGCCATTTCTCTACCGAAGCCAGCCCTACGAAGCCGCCGAACTGCTCAATCGACTGCAGCAGGATTCCAAGCTGCCGTTGCTCATCGCGGCCGATTTCGAGCGCGGAGTCACGATGCGCCTGCACGGCGCGACCGAATTTCCGCACGCCATGGCATTCGGCGCCGCGGGCAATCTGGAGTACGCCGAGGCCTTCGGCCGCATCACCGCGCAGGAAGCTCGCGCCGTCGGCGTGCACTGGAATTTCTTTCCGGACGCCGACGTCAACTCGAATCCAGCAAACCCCATCATCAATACCCGTTCCTTCGGCGAAGATCCCCAGCAGGTCGGCGATCTGGTTACGGCGTACATTCGCGGAGCCCGAGCCAACGGAATGATGACGACGGTTAAACATTTCCCGGGCCACGGCGACACCGCAACCGATTCCCATCTGGGCGTGGCCCAAGTGACCGGCGACATGGCGCGCCTCAAGTCCGTGGAACTGCCGCCGTTTCAGCGGGCAATCGAAGCTGGTGTGGATTCCGTAATGGTGGCCCATGTTTCCATCCCCGCGCTCGACCCCGATCCCAACCACGTAGCCACGACCTCGCCCCAAATCGTGACCGGACTACTTAAGAACCAGCTCGGGTTCAAGGGAATCGTCGTCACCGACGCGCTTGATATGGCTGGCCTCACTCGCCTTTATGCGGGACACATTGGCCGCGCGGCTGTCGACGTTTTTAAGGCGGGTAACGACGTGCTGCTCATCCCCGCCGACCTCGACGCGTCCTATCGCGCCATGCTCGAAGCCGTGCGCTCGGGCGAAATTCCCTCCGCTCAGCTCGATGCATCCGTACTCAAAATATTGAAAGCAAAGGCCTCGCTAAACCTTTATAAAACGCGCCTGGTGAATGTTGATGCGCTATCTACTCTGGTCGGCAAGCCTGAGCACCTTGCCTTCGGCCAGAAAATCGCAGACGGCTCCATCACCCTAGTCCGCGACAATGGCAAACTGCTCCCACTGAAATCTTCGGGAACCGCCGCCCCTGGTCTTCCGTATCAAACAGTGGAAGAGGTGCGCGACACCATGGTCGCGATAATTCTCTCGGACGACATGCGCACCGAAGCTGGACGCAGGTTGGAACGAGAGATCCGCGAGCGCGTGCCGGACGCCAATGTGATTTATGTCGATCCTCGCGTAGCCGCTGCGATGACCGGTGATGTGTTGAAGGCCGTGGACAATGCGCAATCCGTCATCGCCGTAGTGTACGAAGTTCCTGTGCCGGGCAAAGTGATGAAAGGTGTAAACGCTGTGACCAACTCGGTCGGCCTGTCGGATGCCAGCGGTGCGCTGTTGCAGAAAGTGTTGGATCATGCAGCGGAGAAAACAGCCGTGCTCGCCATGGGAAATCCATACCTGGCACAGGACTACCCGGCAGTACAAAATTATCTCTGTACGTTTTCCAACGCGACGGTTTCAGAAGTCAGTGTGGTAAAGGCGTTGTTCGGAGAAATCGCGATCCGCGGACATCTTCCCGTCAGCATCCCGAATATCGCCCAGCGCGGGGCCGGGATCGAGCGTCCCGCGCAAGTCTCACAAGGAGTTTCTCGACATGCGTATTCGCAAGGCAATTAGCTGGCTTCCGGTCGCGGCGATCCTGGCCGCGCTTGCGCTCTTGCCCGCCTGCAGCGTGAACGTGAAAGATCACGGTGACGACGGCGACAGCAAAGTCGATATCAACACTCCAGTCGGCGGAATCCACGTGAACGAAAACGCGGACGCCCGTGACGCCGGTCTGCCTGTCTATCCCGGCGCCAACCTGAAACCGAAAACCAAAGATGGCGACGCAAAAAGCGCCAACGTCAACCTCTCCGCGTTCGGCTATGGTTTGAAGGTCGTAGCCCTCGAGTACGAATCGAACGACCCGCCCGACAAGGTCATCGCTTTCTATCAGGATCAGCTTAAAAAATACGGCAACGTGCTGCAATGCCACGGCAGGCGTTTTAAAGTCGACGACGACGTCCCGGCGATTGGCGGTAAGAATGGCGTTGTTGTAGGCGGCAATCTGAAATGCGATTCCGACGACAGCGGCAAAACGATCGAACTCAAAGCCGGCACTGATGACAACCAGCACATCGTTTCCGTCGATCCCGAGGGTAAGGGCTCTGACTTCGCCATCGTCTGGGTGCGAGTTCGCGGCAAGCAAGGCGACATCTAGGAGGGAGTAATGTCTCGATCCGTCGCAGGTTTCCAAAAGATTTGCAAACGGCGGCTTCCGCGGCTCGTTCTGATGATTGCATTCGCGACGCTGTTGAGTCTGCCTGCGCTGATCGCCCAAGCGCAGCAACCGGACAATGGCACGAAGGACCCAAATCTCGATGTCCACAGCTCAAAGGGTGATTTGCACATGGGTAAAGACGCAGACGCTCGCAGCGCGGGTTTGCCGCTATATCCCGGTGCCCACCCCAGGCCTGACGAACCCGATAGCGACTCCATTAATTTTGGCGTCCTGACCGAGGCCTTCGGCATGAAGCTCGTGATCGCGAAATATGGTTCCGAAGACTCGCCCGGTAAGGTCGTCGATTTCTATCGCGAGAAGCTAAAGAAATACGGCAAAGTTCTGGAATGCCACTCAACCGAGCACGGCGGCGGCGCCCACGTGGACGTCGACGACCAGAAACAACCCTCCAAAGAGCTTAAGTGTGAAGGTGACAATACCGGTCCGGTCACGGAATTGAAAGTGGGTACCGAAGACAACGAGCATGTGGTCGCGATCAAACCCAACCGCACCGGCAAGGGAACTATTTTTGCCCTCGTTTACCTTTACACCCGCGGCAAGCAAGGCGACATCTAAGGTTCAAGATTCGACGGAGCAACGGGCGCCCCGCCTGTCCGCTGATTTCTTGCGAACCGCATGCCTCTGCTGTACCTTGAAACTCAGTGGAGCATCCCTGCTACAAATGCGGCGCCAGCGTCGAGGACGGCACTCCGTTCTGCTCGCGGTGTAATGCCCCTCAGATTCGGGTCGCCGGACCTGCGCCGCTCACACCGGTTGCGACGACGCCCAACGGGACGATCGAACAGTCCGCATCCTACACGACCCCGCTGCCGACGGCTCTCGATTGGCATGAAGCTTTGCCCTCTGCCGGAATTGCGCTGCTCGTGGGCATTTTCATAATCGCCGTCAGCAAGTCTACCGGGCTGGGCATGCTTGCCACCGGATTTCTGACCGTGGTCCTTTACCGTCGGCGTTGCCCACTAACTCATCTGACGGCTGGCATGGGAGCACGGCTGGGCGCACTCGCCGGCGGTCTGGGGTTCGGCATCCTAGCCGCGATTCTCGCCCTCTGGACCGCCTTTCGCTCCGGGAAGGAAATCCACGATGCCTTTTTGAACTACATTCAACAAACCTCCGCCTCCAGTTCGGATCCGCGGATGCAACAGGTCATCGATTTGTTCAATACGCCCGATGGCTTTGCCTTCATCATGATCCTCACCCTCATCATGACGCTGGTTGCGTTTCTGATTTTTTCCAGCTCAGGCGGTGCGCTGGGAGCATTCCTGCTATACCGCAAAGATCGTTCGTAAGCTCCGCAGCGCATTCCTCGACCCTACAGAAAACCCTCTTACTCGCGATCCTTCTCAACCCGCGAGGCATTTCGCGCGCCAGCTCGCCGATGAATCTCCCGCGAAAGCTTGCGCAACCACTTCAACTCCAGCCGGAACTGTTGAATAATCAGGCTGACCATCCACACCGCTTCGTGGAAACGGTGGCCCACCTCTTTTCGAATCGCACGAAGCGTGGCCTCCTCGCGAGCCAGTTCTGTTTCCAAAAACTCCCGGCGCCGCTCCAGTTGCCGCTGGAAAACGCCGGGCCGCGCCTGCCAGGACAGAGCAATCCAGGTAAGGAATGGGGGGCGATCGCGTTGTGTAGTCCAGTCTTCTCGCTCGAGAGCCTCGGCCAGCGCCGCTCGACCCTTCGCCGCAGTCAGAAAGACCCGCCGCTCCGGACCTGCCTGGGGCTCATCGCTCTCCCCGGGCCGGACGAGTCCTAGGAGAGCCAGCTTTTCCAGCGAGTAATAAACCTGCGGCCGGGAAACGCCAGCCCAATCTCTAACCTGTCGCCGTTCGAGTTCCGCGTTAGCCTCGTATCCATGCATCGGACGTTCGGCGAGCAAACTCAGCAGGACCAAGTCCGGAGTCGTCAGCGCACGCTGCTTAGCGCCAGCCATCGCGTGCCCTCCGTTTGCGACTCCAATACCACCATTGGCGTTGCTCTACCGGCAAGCCTGGATTTTGGGCTTGTGCTACAGCTGCGCGAAAGACATCGAGGCAGCAAATGTCCACCGGCTGCTTGGCAATCCGGCAAAGCTTCTCGTAAAGTTTCTCGGGATTTTGCCGGGAGAGCTGGCTCACGCTGGCAATGCCGAGCAGCTCGAAATCGCGCAACATGGCCGGGCCGATCGAAACCAGGTCGCGTAGTCTACGTTCTTCAATGGGCATAAAAGGCTCCTGAGACCAGTTTCAGAGCGAGTGTTCGTGGGCACTTGCGAAGTACCCCTTGACATCCGTCCCGCGAATTTGTATTTTACTAGTCTAAACGAGACTAGTGTGAGTATGCAAGAAGAAACTTGAATTCCTCTCGGACTTAAATACAGCCAAGAAAGGGAGCACCTATGACGGCAAAGAAAATCACACCGATACTGTTCGCGGAAGAAATCGAACCGTGCCTGCAGTTCTGGATCGAACGGCTCAGCTTCGAAAAGACCATCGACGTACCTGACGGAAATAAACTGAGCTTCGCAATCCTGCAAAAAGGTGCAGTCGAGTTGATGTATCAAACCTACTCCAGCGCTGAGAAAGAAATCACAACAATCTCGTCGGAAGTCCGCAAGGGTCCATCGTTCCTCTACGTTGAGGTCGACCATCTGGACGAAGTCATCAGCGTGCTTAAAGGCGTTGATGTTGCGATGCCGATTCGCACCACGTTCTACGGTGCAAAAGAAATCGGCGTCAAAGACCCGGCAGGGCACGTGGTGATCTTCGCCGAGCTCGGCGTCACACCCGGGCAGTGAAACCACGACCTTGCTCCGACCTGCCCTGCACGCGTATGATGCAGCGTTCATGTCTCCGCGATCCTCAAACCGTCAAGTAAATCTGCGAGAGAAAGCGCAGTTGATGTCCGCGTCGGAAATCGAACGAACTTTGGTGCGACTGGTGCATGAAATCATCGAGAAAAGCAGTGGTGCGACCGATCTCGGCTTGGTCGGCATCCGCCGGCGTGGAGTGTTCCTGGCCCAGCGTCTGGGGCAGATGATCGGAAGGATCGAAAAAACTCAGGTGCCTGTGGGCACGCTCGACATTACCTTGTATCGTGACGATCTTTCGACGGTCGGATCGGCGCCGGTGGTGCAGAAAACGGAAATGGAGTTTCCCATCACCGGCAAGAACATCGTCCTGGTGGATGACGTTCTCTACACCGGACGCACCGTGCGGGCTGCCATGGACGCACTTTTCAAGCAAGGACGTCCGAAACAGGTACAGCTCTGTGTGCTGATCGATCGCGGCCATCGCGAGCTTCCCATTGAAGCCAGCTTCGTAGGCCGCAAAGTACAAACCACGCGACAGGAGATTGTTGAAGTCCTGTTGCGCGAAATCGATAATGCGGAAAAAGTTCTGCTCGTTGAAAAGGAATCTGAACCAAAATAGTGGAGGCACGCGCTTCTCGTCGTGCAACAGTCCAGGCAAGCATGAACAAGCCCGCACGCGGTTCTCTGCTCGGCATTGAACATCTCGACGCAAAGGAGATTCTGAGCCTGCTGGCACTGGCGCGGCGCATGAATCCGTTGAAGCAGCGGCCATTGCTTCGGGGCAAGCGCGTGCTGTTGCTTTTCTACGAAGCTTCCACCCGCACCCGCAGCTCTTTCGAAATCGCCGCCAAATCGATGGGAGCGATGACCACGCTCGTTCTCTCAAGCGGATCGAGCATTGAAAAAGGCGAGTCCCTGCTGGACACCGGATACACCCTGCAAGCCGTGGGCGCGGATGTCCTCGTGATTCGCCACCCGCACGCTGGCGCACCACTGCTGATGGCGACCCATCTGGATGTTCCGGTCATCAATGCCGGGGATGGAATGCACGAGCATCCCACGCAAGCGCTGCTCGATGCTTACACGATTCTCCGCCACAAGAAAACCCTGAAGGGCCTGCAGATGGCGATCATTGGCGACATCTATCACAGCCGCGTGGCCCGATCCGCGATTCACCTGCTCAGCAAATTTGATGCCCGCATCACTCTTTGTGGCCCGCCTGAGTTCCTGCCTGAAGTCGCAACCAGTCTGGCTCCGGGGTTGCACATCACCCGCACCGTGGAAGAAGCTGTGCGTGGCGCCGACGCGATTATGGTTTTGCGGGTACAAAAAGAACGCCTGGCAGGAACGAAGCTGCGAGTCCAGGATTACATTTCCAGATATCAGATGACGATGTCTCGATTAAAAATGGCCAAGCGCGACACGATCCTGATGCATCCCGGGCCCATCATTCGCGGGCTGGAATTGACATGGGAAGTCGCGGATTGCCCGCAATCGGTGATCGTTGAAGAAGTGCATAACGGAGTGCCGGTGCGAATGGCGATTCTGGCCAAGGCGCTCGGCAAAGGCGAGCTAGGCATCAGGAGCCGGTCGTCAGGCTTCAGGCCAAGAGAGTTAGCCTGAGCGGGCTGCGGAAAGGCTCAGCTTTTGGGTGGCGCAGCGCTTCAGCGGTGCGGTACACGCTCGCAAGCCACCGAGGCTTTAGCCGCTGAGGGACTTTCTAGAAGAATAAATGGCACACGATAAATCCAAACCGTCCTCTCTCTTGATCAAAGGCGGGCGCGTCATCGATCCCGCAGCGAACGTAGACGCGCTCATGGACGTGTTGCTGCGCGACGGACACGTCGCTGAGGTCGCCGCTCCGAACAAGATCCGCAGCAGCGCTGACGCAACCTTCGATGCCCGAGGCCTAATCGTCGCCCCAGGTTTCATTGATCTCCACGTCCACTTGCGCGAACCCGGTCAAAGCTACAAGGAAAGCATCGCAACCGGCACCGCTGCCGCGGCTGCCGGCGGATTCACATCTGTGTGCTGTATGCCGAACACCTCTCCCGTGGTCGATTCGCCCGAATGGGTCTCCTGGATTCAGCAGCCCGAACGCGCGGCCGTGGTCAACGTGTTCCCGATCGCCGCCGCGACGCACGCGAGCAAAGGCGCGGTGCTTACCGATTTCGGAGCGTTGCAACGCGCCGGCGCAGTCGCTGTGAGCGACGACGGCCGGCCCATCCTTAACGACCTCGTGATGCGCGACACGCTGCGAGCCGCGTCAGGAATCAACCTTCCCGTGATTCAGCACGCCGAAGACACGCGCATGACCGAGAACTGCTCGATGAACGAGGGACCAACTTCCTTTCGTCTCGGCTTGCGTGGGATGAAGGCGGCTGCGGAAGCTTCCGTGGTCGAGCGCGATGTTCACTTGGCCCAGCAATTCACGGGAGCCCGTTTGCACGTGGCCCACCTTTCGACCGCTGACGCGCTAAAAGCAGTCAGGCGAGGCAAGCGCGGCAAAGCTCGCGTCACCTGCGAAGTCACGCCGCACCATTTCAGCCTGACCGATGCCGACGTGGGCGACTACAACTCCAACTTCAAAATGAATCCGCCTCTGCGATCGAGTGCCGATCGTGAAGCCATTCTTGTTGCGCTCGCCGATGGTACCATCGATGCCATCGCGACCGATCACGCACCTCACGCGCCGCATGAAAAGATCATCGAATTCGAGCGCGCCATGTTCGGAATTACGGGGCTCGAAACCGCGCTCGGCCTTGCCATCATGCGCCTGCATCGCGACCAGAAAATTCCTCTAGCGAGAATCGTCGAACTGTTCACGGCAGGTCCCGCTCGCGTGGTCGACTTGAGAGGTCGCGGCACACTCGCCCGCGGCAATCATGCCGACATAACCATTTTCGATCCCAAGAAACGCTGGACTTTTGAGGCCGCGAAGTCGCGCTCGAAATCGCACAACACTCCCTTCGACAGCTGGCAGTTGATAGGAAAAGTTGTGGCGACAATTGTGAGCGGCCGGATTGTCTATCGAGCTGATTAATCCGCAGAAGTGTTCCACGCGGAACATTCGCTTCTAAGTGCAATCGTTGCTACACAATTCCCATCCGCTTTCCCACGCGCTTCAGCACTTCTAGCGCTTGCTGCAGTTCTTCCTTGGTGTGCGTGGCGGTCATGATGGTGCGGATTCTCGCTTTGCCTTCGGGGACTGTTGGGAAGGCGATGCCGGTGCCCATGACGCCTTCTTTGAAAAGTTCGCGGGAGAAGTCCATGGTGAGTTTTCCGTCGCCGATGATGATGGGAGTGATTGGAGTTTCGCTGGCGGGCGTGGTCTGGCCTCCGATGTTGAAGCCGAGCAGGGCCAGTTCTTTTTTCCAGAAGCGCGTGTTGTCCCAGAGGCGCTCGATGCGTTCGGGTTCGTTTTCTAAAACATCGAAAGCGGCGATGCAGGTGGCTGCGACGGATGGTGGGTGCGAAGTCGAGAACAGGAATGGGCGGGCGCGGTGATACAGAAAGTCGATGAGATCGCGGGTGCCGCAGACGTATCCGCCCAGCGCGCCGATGGCTTTCGAGAGCGTGCCGACCTGAATATCCACGCGGCCATGCATTTTGAAATGATCTATCGTGCCACGACCATTTCGGCCGAGGACGCCCGAGGCGTGGGCATCGTCAACCATCATGATCGCGCCGTATTTTTCGGCGAGATCGCACAGCGCGGGCAGCGGGCCGATATCGCCGTCCATGGAGAAGACGCCGTCAGTGATGAGCAGCTTTTTTCCCGGCTGATCTTTAATGCTCGCCAATCTTTCTTCGGCCTGCGCCATGTTCTTGTGCTCAAAGACCAGGATCTTGGCGCGCGACAAACGAGCGCCGTCGATGATCGAAGCGTGGTTGAGTTGGTCGGAGATGATGAAATCGTCTTTGCCTAACACTGCTGAAACCGTGCCTGCATTGGCGGCGAACCCGGATTGAAAGACTACGCAGGCTTCCACATTCTTGAAGCGAGCGATCTTTTCTTCGAGCTCCATGTGGATCTTCATGGTGCCGGCAATCGTGCGCACCGCGCCTGAACCTACTCCATACTTGCGCGTGGCTTCCAGTGCGGCTTCGCGGAGTTTGGGATGCGTGGTCAGGCCGAGGTAATTATTCGACGCGAGGTTGATGACTTTCTTGCCGTCGAAGGTACACACCGGGGCTTGCTCGTCGTCGAGCACACGCAGACGGAAGTGCGTGCCTTTGGCCTTGAGCTCACCCAATTGGTCGGTAAGATAAGAAAGCGGATTTGCGCGAGTAGTGGCGGTTGCCATGTGATTCCTCGGAATTTTCGGCGCGGATGCAAACGTGCCTGGCATTGGAGTTCTTGATGCACGACAAGTTTAATACGGTTTGCGGCGAAAGCGGATCGGAAGGCAGTTCTCAGTTCATGGTTCCCGGTTCTCAGTGGTTGCCAAATCTGCGAGCGTCTTTAAGTCGGGGACTTCCAAGTCTGGTTTTCCGGCGGCGGCTTTGGCAGCGCCGGCGCCGGGCCGGGGCGAAGGCCGGTTTACCCAGACTGTGGCAATGCCCAACGACTGCGCGGGAATTACGTCGTGATAAATGCTTTGCCCGACGTGAAGCCAGTGGTCACGGCTTACGCCGATCCGTTCTTCCGCCAGTTCGAATATCTTCATGCAAGGCTTGTAGCAGCCGGCTTGCTGCGCGGTGATTACGCGGTCGAATGCTATTTCGAGTTTGGGCGCTGTAGCTGCGAAAAGATCATCGTCCACGTTGGAGATCACTGCGAGTTGATAGTGGGTTTTGAGTTTGCGCAGGGCTGCCACTGTGTCAGCAAACGGCGGCCAGTTCGCAAGCGACTCTGGAAGCGACCGAACTTCGTCGGCAGTTGGCGAGAATCCGAGACGCTCACCGAAGCCGCGGACTACGGACTGCAGGACATCTCGATAAGGCAGAAATTCTCCTTGCTCGGCGGACGCTTCGAGCTCGGAGTACAACCGCAGAAGTTCAGAGTCCGCAATTGATTTCTTGTGCGCGGCGAGGATCGGACGCAAAGCAGAGAAGATGCCGCTTTCCCAGTCGATCATGGTGCCGTAGCAGTCGAAGGTCAGGACTTTGAAGCGAGTCAGATCAAGCATGGGGGATAGGAAAATCAGTTATCAGTTTGCAGTTCTCGGTTCCCAGAGACAACCTAAGGCTCTTTGATTTCCACTGGTTGCGCCTCGGTTGCTTCCGCCGTCGGCGACTCCTGGGCGGGCGCTTCTGGCGACGAGGCGACAACCGGTTTCTTCTTCTCCAAAAATTTTGCCGAGTTCAACAGCGGACGGCTCAGAGAAGAGTTGTACCCGGTCCAAGGGCCATCGGAGGCAGCTTCGCGTTCGAAATGAGCCCGCATGCTTTCCATCTTGGAATCGAGATTGTCGAGATAGTGCAACATCAGAGCCTCGGGGAACATGGGCAGCTTGGGCGAACCGAATTCGTATTCTCCATGATGGCTGATGATGAGGTGCTCGACCAGGATTTTGTGTTCATCGGGGAAGTCGGGAAACTGCGCAAGCTTGGCTTGCAGCATTTCCAGTTCGATGATCATGTGGCCGAGCAACTGGCCGCGCGTGGTGTAGGAGAATGAGCGGTTATAACTGAGTTCGTGAATCTTGCCGATGTCGTGCAGGAACGCGCCGGTAAGTAAAAGATCGCGGTTAATCTGCGGATAATTCTGGCACATCAAATCGCAGGATCGGCAGAGTGATACAACGTGATCGAGCAAACCGCCGATGTAGGCGTGGTGTAGGGTTTTGGCCGCAGGGGCATTGCGATAGGACTCCGCAATCTCCGGGTCGGACATGAAAGCTTCCACCAGCGCCTTGAGATGGGGATCGCGAAAGGAAGCGACGAAAGTCGCCAGCGTTTGCCACAACTCGCCGATATCTTTGGTGGTCTTAGGCAAATAATCGGAGAAGTCGATCTCGGAGTCGCCGAGGCGGCGCAGCTTATGAATCGTGATCTGGAAGCGATTCTTATATTTGTTGAGCAGGCCTTTGATCTTGAGGAAGTCATCCTGCTCGAAGGCGTCGATGGCGTCCTCGACGTTGTCCCACATCTTGGCTTCGAGCTGACCGGTTCGATCGCCGAGAATCAGCGCTAGATAGGGTTCGCCGCTCTTCTTGGGCTTAACTTGCTTGGAAACGACCACGAAACTCGAAGTGATGATTTTGTTTTCGTGGTGACCGCAATCCGATAGGAAGAATTCCTTCATAGTCCATTGCTCCGGGACGTGTGGCACGGTCCGCGGGCTGACTCAGTCCACGCACTCCGCCGGTTCAGGCCAAGCTTAAACTAAAACAGGCCGAATTTTTTCTTCTTTTTGAGATCCTTGCCGCTGGGCTCTTTATTCGCGGTCTCGATGGGCTTGGTCTGGTTCGGGCTGGCGCCCGCGTCTTCGTAGCCGGTCTTGATGTCGATAAATGCGTCCTCGCGCAGTTTTGTGAGGTAATCGCGTAGCGCGGGCTGTAGCTTTTTCATGTAGAGCGCGTCCTGGATTCGCGGTTCGACTTCGCTGAACGTTGGAACGCCGGCATTGTGATGCTCAATGACCTTCAGGATGATGAACCCTTGCTTGGCCTGGATTACGTCGGTTACTTCGCCCGGTTTCATGGCGAAGGTTTTCTCCTCGATCTGCTGGGCAAGCGTACCGCGCTTGAAGTCGCCGAGGTCGCCACCCTGGGCAGCAGTGGGGCCGTCGGAGTTTTTCTTGGCGACGTCTTCGAATTTGGCGCCTTTGCGAATCTGGGCGAGAAGGTCGTCTGCCTTCGCCTGGGCTGCTTTAATCCGCTGCGCTTCGTCGGTGGTATCGTTCGGCTTGGCGTCAGTCGAGACCAGTATCTCACTCAATCGAATCGTCTCCGGCTGCGCCATGTCGTTCTTGTGTTCTTCGTAGAATTTCTGTTCATCGTCTTTATTGATAATCAGCCTTGAGCCAACTTCTTTCCCGATAACTTGCTGGGTAATGATCTGATTGCGCATGTTCTGCTTGAAATCCTCGAAGGAGACTCCCTGGGACTGAGCGGCTTTTTCCAGTTCCTCCATGCTGTCGAGTTTCATGTCCTTGCGCATGTCGTCGAGCTTCTTGATGACTTCGGTATCGGCCGTAATGCCCAGGTCCTTGCCTTTTTCCAGCAGCAATTCCTGATCGATCAGGTCGCGAAGCACATCTTTGTCGCGTTCGGCGACGATTTTGTCGGCGTTTACAGGATCTTGCTGCTCCGCTTCCTTCTTTAATTCATCTTTGCTGTGCACGTACTCGCTGCGGGTGATGATCTGGTTATTGACGCGGGCGACGATCTCTTCGACAACCTCATCCTCTGCCCAGAGAATGAGCGACACCGCAACGAAAGAGAGCACAAGAAAGTAAGGGAGAAGTTTTCGCATAAGAATCCTGCAGCCTGAACCACAGTCAAAAGTGCCTAGTGGGCTCGCGGCTTGCCACCTTTTCTAAATTGTACCTCCGGATCCCGCCCGCGGCTACCGCATGTCCTGCTATCATAGTCGGTTTTCGGCCGCATCGGCATGGGAGGAAGAATCATGAAACTCACCGCCTGCTTTATTCTTGTACTGCTTATGGGAGTGACCAGTATTTCAGTGAAAGCACAAAAGAGTGGAGCGCTGCCGGATCTGGCGCAACTCGATCATATGGCGAGCCGTTTCGCGCCGACGCCGTTAAGGGTCGACACTTCGAGACTATCCTCAGGCGATCGGCAGGCGCTGGTAAAGCTGATTGAGGCCGCCCGGGTGCTGAACGACGTCTTCATGCAGCAAATGTGGGACGGCAACCTCGCCCTTTATGCCCGGTTACAGAAGGATGCTACGCCGCTAGGCAAAGCACGGTTGCACTATTTTTGGATCAATAAGGGACCATGGTCCGACCTGGACGAATACAAGGCTTTCTTGCCGGGCGTGCCTCCGCGCAAACCGTTGGGAGCGAATTTCTATCCCGAGACCATGACCAAGGATGCTTTCGAGAGCTGGGTTGCGCAGTTGTCACCGAAGGAGCAGGAACAGGCCAAGAACTTTTTCACTGTGATTCGCCCGGCGGACAATAGCAAATCGGCGAATAGTTTCTTAGCTGTGCCCTACAGCCAGGAATATGCCGATGGCCTCACGAAGGCCTCGAACCTGCTCCATGAGGCGGCGGGCTTGACTGACAATGCGTCGCTGAAGAAATTTCTTAACCTGCGAGCTGATGCGTTTCTCACGAATGACTATTACGAAAGCGACATGGCGTGGATGGATCTGGATGCGCCACTGGACATCACGATTGGTCCGTACGAAACCTACAACGACGAACTTTTCGGCTACAAGGCGTCATTTGAGGCTTACGTAAACCTGCGCGATGATGAGGAGTCCGCCAAGCTATCGGTTTTCACACAGCATCTGCAGGACATCGAAAACAATTTGCCCATCGATCCGCAGTACCGTAACCCGAAGCTGGGTGCGGGAGCGCCGATTCGAGTGGTCGATGAAATTCTCAGCGCGGGCGATGGCGCTCATGGCGTGCAGACCGCCGCATACAATCTCCCCAACGATGACCGCGTGGTGCAACAGAAGGGCAGCAAGCGAGTCATGCTGAAGAACGTGCAAGAGGCCAAATTCCGCACCGTACTGCTACCCATTGCGCGGCGGACATTGTCGCAGACGGCCATGGTGGATGTGAGCTTTGAACCGTTCTTTACGCACATTCTGGCGCACGAGTTGATGCATGGGCTGGGGCCGCATCAGATTAAAGTTCAGGGCCGCGACACGACACCTCGCGGAGAGTTGAAAGACCTGTACGGCGCGATTGAAGAGCCAAAAGCCGATGTCACCGGACTGTTCGCTTTGCAATACATGATGGACCACTCGAAGGAAATGGGACTGGGCGCGTCATTGCCATCCGATGAGGCGGCGCAGCGGCAGCTTTACACCACTTATCTGGCTTCGACTTTCCGCGCTCTCCGCTTCGGGCTGAACGATGCTCATGGCAAAGGCATGGCAATGCAGTTCAATTACCTGACGGATAAGGGTGCGTTCGTCCAACACTCGGATGGCACTTTTTCCGTAGACATGACGAAGATAAAGCCCGCGATCGCGGCGCTCGATCACGATCTTCTGACCATCGAGGCCGAAGGCAATTATGCGGGAGCGAAAAAGATGCTGGACGAATTGGGCGTCATGCGCCCCGCCGTGCGGAAGGCGCTGGATGGTTTACAGGGAATCCCAACCGACATTGAGCCGATCTTCGTAACCGCCGACGAACTAGCGCCAATCGTGAATCGACCGCCGAATGCGGGGCCTGCGCGAAAGAAAGCTCGCTAGACCGGCGGATCTGCGGACGTATCTCAACACTGCGCCAGGCGTCGCGGGCAAAATGAAGTCAGGCTCCTTCCGCTAAACGGAAGGAGCCGACGATTCTCATCAGCCTCCAGCAATGATCTGGCTACTTCTTGTTTTGGGCCGGGGCTTTGTCGGGACCTTTATCCTGGGCTTGGTCCTTTTTCTGGATGGAAATCAGCTCCACTTCAAAGATAAGGGTAGCGTTTGGGGTAATGTCTGGACCTTGACCGCGCTCGCCGTAAGCCAGATCAGAGGGAACAAAGAGTTGCCACTTCGATCCCACAGGCATGAGTTGAAGGGCTTCCGTCCAACCCTTAATGACTCCAGTGACGGGAAATGTCGCGGCTTGGCCGCGCTTGTAGGAGCTATCGAATTCCTTGCCGTCGATGAGTGTGCCGCGATAGTTACACACCACAGAGTCGGTTGCCGTGGGCTTCGGCCCACTACCGGGGGTCAGGATCTTGTACTGCAGACCGCTGGGCAGCGTGACCACGCCGTCTTTTGCTTTGTTTGCGGCCAGGAATGTGGCGCCTTCCTTCTTGTTTGACTCGCCCTCCGCCTGCATTTTCTCTTGCATCTTCTTGCGCATGTCGGTCTGGAACTCGGTGAGGGTGGCGCGCGCTTCGTCTTCCGAAAGAAGCGTTTTACCACCGGTAAAAGCGTCCTCCAGGCCCTGCTGCAGCACTTTCGGATCGACGTCGACCGATTGCTTATGGAGGGTGGTTCCAATGTTCATCCCAATGGCGTAGCTGACTTTATCTTTTTGCGTTTTGAAGGGGGAAGCAGTCTGGCTTCCTGCTGCAGGAGTCGGTTGAGTCGTTGCCGGGGGAGTCTGCTGCGCCAGGGCATTCCCGAGCAGCACGACCGCGGCGGCCATTACATTTACTAGCGGAGTTAAGGATTTTTGCATGCAAGTATTGTGACACTGACTGCGGGGTTGGGCAAACCGGCGCGTCGTGCAAAGCTCGCTAAGCTCCGAGTAAGGTGGGTTTGCTGGAGTTTCGGGCCAGGGAAACCGCTGTCATGTCGTTGCGGATTCGCGCGGTTCTCATGAACTCCTGCACCCGGTCAAGAACGGATACACAGAGTTTTTTCGCGCCTGCTCCTTTGGATTGATCGAGGACTTCCTTCACCCGCTCCAATCCAAACTCTTCCCCTTTATGCTTAGCCTCCACAATTCCACGTGACGCGAGAAACAAGACGGCGCCCGGCTCGAGGGCAGCCATGGGGGCGTCCGAGGTCATATGGGAAAAAAGCCCCAGTGGTAGGCCGGTGGCGGGAAGTTCGCTAATCCCTTTGCGATCCAGGATAAGTCCTGGAGTATGGCCCGCGTTGAAGTAACAGATTATGCCCAGATTTTCGTCGTAGGAACCAGCGAAGGCCGGGCACGAGCGAACCCCATCCGCGGCCTTTAAGATGGACTGGTTCAGTCGCAGGCATAGCTCCATCATTGCGTCGGCTTCGTTCATCTCCCGGCGGGCAAATAGCTCAATCCCGGCAGTTCGGAAGGTGTGTTGGGCAGCAGAGGTGATGGACCGCGTGTCGTCCAAACCGCCGGCGACATCAAGGAGGCCGAACAGAACGCGGGTGGGACCCACGCGGATGAAATCACAGGAATCGCCCGCCATGCGGAGACCGTGATAGGCCGAGGCAAGTTCGGCGCCGTGGACTTCCAATGCGTCGGAGTGGACAGAATCATGCACGGCGGCAGACCGAGACTCACGAGAATGGAGGAGCGCGCGCATGGCAAATCGAGCCGAGACGTTAGCACAGAATTCGACAAAAACCAACCAAAAAGCCAGGGGCCGGGCGCGCTCACTGGTGAATGGACGGGTAGAAAACGAGATTCCAATCGAAGGCGGCCTTGCAAGGTATGCAACTAAGAACCCTCTTCAGGTTCACCGCTAGTTTCCAAATTTACTAACGAGGTATTTGCCAATTTCTGCTTCCAGTTGGCCATAATCTGAGTGGATAGTGGCGCGCAGGGCGGCTTCCGTCGAACTTCCCTGCCCCAGTCTTTCGAGAATCCGTTGCAGGTCGCTCATTCCATAGGTTTCGCTGATGTATTGCACGGCGGCCAGGGATTCTTCATAAGCCACAGTGGCCTGCGTACTGGAGAACTGTATAAAGCTGCCTTCAAGGGCGTTCAGCGGGATCTCGCGATGGTCGCGATACAGGTCAGCCAGAAGCCGACCATGAGCGATTTGCTTGGGTTCGAGCGCCTGAGCAATACCCTCGTTGAGCCACTGCGGACAACGTCCGCCTGAAAGCTGTCTGATAAAGGAGTGTGCAAGTTCGTGCTTAAGCACGCGCGCCAGTTCGGGCGTGACCGAGGTCAAGCCGTTGATGGGAATGCGCAGCTTTCCATCAAAAACTGCCCCACTCCACGAAGGCGCTTGGGTTACATCGAAAAACGATTGCTCGGTGTAGAGAACCACGGGTATGTTGTTACGCGGAGCAATCCCGAGTTCCCGCACCAGATCGTCGTATTCCGACTCCAGGGTTGCGAGCAACTGGCCGCGCAGGGCCTCCGATGTCTCCTTGCCTTCATATTTCAGCGTGAAGTGACTACTCTCGTGTTCCGTGTAATCAGACTCGGCGGCGGCATCGCGCTGCGCCTTCTCCAGGTATTTTTGCACCGTGGCATCGGGACGGAGTTCCAGAGAGTGTTTCCAGCTGCGTATAGCTTCCTGAGTACGGTCGGCGGCGAACTGGACGTATCCCAGGACGGTGAGCGCATCGGGCGAATCTGGCGCGCTACGGACAGCTCGCTCGGCATAAGGCAACGCTTCGGTAGCATTGCCGGTTCTAACCAACAGGGCGGCGTAGTAATTCAGAATCGTGGGATTCTGCGAATCGAAACGCAGACTGGCCTCAAAATATGTTCGCGCTTTACTGAAATTACCGTGATCGAATTCATGCTTACCCGCGATAAAGTAGCCAGCGGCGGTGGCCGTGCCGTTGCCCGCCTGTTCCAAGGCAGACAGCGCGTCCGGATCGACCCGGCCGTCCTGAATGATCTTACCGATGAGTGTAGGATCATTTTTCAAGTTGTCGGCGGGAGCGAACTCCGGCAGATCGTGCGTTTGCTTGGGGGTGCCGTCGTCGGGAGCATACGCAGGCGGAATCCCGCCGGCGTCGACATGATCCACCAGCGACTTGGGAATAGTGTAAGTGTTGTCGCCGAGATCGTATTCGATATGGGTTCCGGTGTCCCGAACGTGGTCCGCCCAAATAGTGCGGCCGTTCTTCAAATGAATGACTTCGGCGGAGGCACAAACCACTGCCACGGTCAGCAGCAGAGCCGGTAACAGGGAGCAGATGACAGGGGTACGCACTAAGGCGCATTCTAGAAGCTATTAAGCCGCAGGCGTAGGTGACCAGGGTAATCTCAAAAATGCGGACCAGAGCGCTGCCACTCGCTTGGTTGTTCTTGGTTTCTGCCGCTATGGCGCTGCCTCGGAACCAGGATGCGCCCAAACCCACCGGCGCGCCGGCGGCGACACAGCACAACTCTGCTGAGAACCTCTATCTACAATTGGGCAGCGCGGGTCTGAGCAAAACACGAGTCTATCGTGTGCGTGATGTTTCCATCGATCGGGCAGCCATTCAGATCACTCTGAATGACGGCACGATTGCATTTACCGAAGACGTCGCTGGCCGCGTGACGGGAGCCTTCTTTGAAGGGGATGGCGAAGTCTTGCTTCCTCCGCCCAACCGCTACGAGCGCGCTTCCATGGCTTTGTTTACGAACGAGGCTATTTTGGAAGAACAGTTCGTAACTGCATACTTCCGTTTCAATGACGATACCTTTTCCGAGTTGCGACCGTCCCTGATGCCAGTTGATTACGCGGAGGCATTCTTCTCGCAATGGAATGAGACTGCCCGCAGTATGGCCGACGTCGATGCGCTCCGCCTGTTCACGACCTTTAGCAAGTTTCTGCCTGTCATAGGCGGACCCGCCGAAGATGCTGCAACGCCCGTCGTAGTCCAGGACAACCATGACCGCTTTCTGCACGCCCACTTACAGGGGTTGAGACTGGGGGGCTTCGATCTTTACTTTGACGAGGACACGCCCGAGCAGGTCTGGGCCGGTCAGTTGAAAACGACGGAGGGCATCAGCTTCTACGACGTGTGGACCTCGTTTTCTTCCGCAGAGGGGAATCAGAATCCGGAGGCTGTCAACCAGACGGTTGGCGAAGGCGGCAAGCCCGATTCAATCGCGATTTCTCGCTACACGATTCGTGCCGACATAAAACCGCCTACTCAGATCGACGCCGAAGCGCTTCTCGAAATGGAGGTGCGGCAGGGCGGTCAGCGCGCGGTTTTGTTCGAATTATCCCGAGCGCTTCAGATTAAGCAGGTGGAGGCGGATGGCCATTCTATCGAGTTCATTCACAATCCCGCAATCGAAGGAACCCAACTGGCCCGACAGGGCAACGACCTGGTTGCTGTGGTCTTTCCCCAGCCCTTGCAGACCGGCCAACGATTGCAGTTGCGTTTTGTGTATGGCGGCGAGGTGCTTGCCGATGCTGGAGCCGGCTTGCTCTACGTTGGGGCGCGAGGCATGTGGTATCCCAATCGGGGATTGGCTATGTCCAACTTCGACTTGGAATTTCACTATCCGGTAGGTTGGACCTTGGTAGCGACCGGAAAACGGACCGATGCCAAGTCTTCTTCCAACCCAGGCGACCAGGTCCCAACAGGGGCTTCGTCGACAGGTGGACAAGTCAGCCGCTGGATATCCGAACGTCCCATCCCTATCGCGGGATTTGATCTAGGGAAGTATGAGCGGGCGGTGGCCCATGCCGGTGATGTGACTGTCGAGACGTACGCAACGGCAGTTATGGAACGCGGATTTCCGACGCCATCGATCAAAAGCATAATTCCAAACCCGATTGAACCGGCAGGCCCACACCACCCTCCGCCGATTCTCGTGCCGTTGTCCCCGTCCCCAGCTCGGAATGCGCAAAATGTCGCTGACGCTTCAGCCCATGCGATCGAATTCTACGCGCGACGTTACGGCCCATTCCCTTATAGCGATCTGAAGCTGGTGCAAATGCCCGGAGCGCTAAGTCAAGGATGGCCCGGGCTGATCTTTCTCTCCAGCGCTTCGTTTCTTACGGGCGCGGAAGAATCGCAGCTGCGCTTAACTCCGGTTGAGAGGACGCTGATTACCCAAGTCATTGCGCATGAGACCGCTCACCAGTGGTGGGGCGATCTGGTGATGTATAGCGGCTACCGCGACCAATGGCTCGTGGAGGCGCTGGCGAATTACAGCTCGATGATGGTTCTCGAATCGGAGAATCCAGCGAAGTTTCGCGCTGCGATGGAAAAATACAGGGATGACCTCTTACAGAAAAATAAAGCTGGGCAGGAGTTGATGGAAGACGGCCCGGTAACCTTGGGCACGCGGCTATCCTGTTCCCAATTCCCCAGCGGCTACGAAGCAATCAGCTACGGACGCGGCACATGGCTGTTCCACATGCTGCGTTTCATGATGCGCGACGCCGAGCGGACGAGCACTGGAAGTGCCCGAGGTGATGGCAAGACTGGTCAACCCGATGAGCCTTTCGTTCGAGTGCTTCGCGCGGTCAGGGAACGCTACCAGGGAAAACCCATTACCACTCGCGAGTTATTACAAGCCTTCGAAAATGAGTTGCCGCGCTCCTTGTGGTACGAGCACCACAAATCGCTGGACTGGTTCTTCGAAGGATGGATTAACGGCACTGCAATTCCTCGGTTTGAATTGCACGGGGTGAAGTATTCGGACACTCCCGGCTCGACCACGATCAGTGGGGTTATCGTGCAGAAGGACGCACCCGACGATTTGGTCACGCCGGTTCCGCTTTACGTTTCAGTCGCAGGAAAAATGGTGCTGCTGGGGCGAGTGTTCGCCGATGGACCCGAGACTGCGTTTCATTTGGCCGCGCCCCAGGGCGCACGGAAGGTCGTGCTTGATCCCGAGCAGACCGTTTTGTCGCGACCACGATAGCCTCTAGTCGATTCGCGGTTCGACCGTTTCAGGACACATTTCCCGATAAATCGAAGGGTTCTTCCCGAGACGGTATCCGACCGTCTGCGTTTAGTGGTTCCAGATTCGTATTGATACCTCTTATGACCGTAACTCGCAGTGCGGTATAGCGTCTTCGATGATTATGCATTTGACACAGAGTAAGAGTAAAATACCTTCCTCGGTCAAGGCTGTCAGGATCTTGGCGGGGAGAGGTGTGCGATGGAATTGGAGAGAGTTGAAGCGTGGATTCAGCTTGTCATTTGGATATTCGCCGGGATGGCAGGAGCGCTCAAACTTATTAAGGGATGGACAAAGGGAGGCTTATTGCAAAGTATGAACCTCCCGCAAAAAGGAATCTACATTTTGTTGGTCATCGGCTTGGCCATCTCAAGCGTCTCATTGTATTTCAACTACCGCCCGCGAATCGTAGAAAAGATCGCGGAAAAGCCCGTAGAGAAAGTAGACACACAGCCCGCTCCTCCGGCCACTTACAAGGTCGACAATCCCACAGGTTCAATTGTCAATCAAGACTCCGCGAATTTCGGGGAACAAACCGTAAATAACGTCCCTCCCTCGCGTGAAATGTCGCCCGCAAAGCAATCGAAATTCACTGACATTTTACGAAAAGACATCGGTAAGTTGATCGTTATTGAAGCGGGCAGTACCGATGATATTGTGCCGTTGGCATACCAACTATGTGATTCAGCGCACAATGCAGGCTGGGGAAGCGTGTGCCCAGCTTCACAGGAATCAATCAGCTTGGATGCGCGGCTACTAACGGCGGTTGGTATTCAGTGTTACTCGTCCGACTGGACGACTCCAGCACCGAAAAGATTTAGGAAAGCTGCGGACGCGGTCAAGTTGGGATGTGAATATCAGGATCACGACTACACACCCCTTTCTGATCGCGGAATTCACTTTCTTACTGGCGGTCCAATCAGCGTCGGCGTCACTATCGTAGTAGGGCGACCGGGCAGGCGTTGATGAGTTCCCTGTCGGGAAGCACACGTTCGTGCCATCAGTTGTAATTGGTGGTATAACGGAGTGCGAAGGTTGGCGGAGGCTGGGTGAGTCGAACACCGTTCCTGTCGGGGAACTGCGGTTTATAAGACCGCTTCTGGTAAACCGACCAGTCAGCCTCCCGCCACCTGAAATGCTATTTGGTAACGGCGATCCAATGCACTACAACTGGGCTTTTTGTGTTGAAAACCTGTGGAGAATAGGAATTAACTGTGGAGAGCGCAGGAAAAGCGAAAGGAAAGTTAATGCCCAACTTAAAGGTCAATAAGCAGGCCTTCGATTCGTTGCTAGGTAGGTTGATTAACGCTGAACCGCAGAAGCGAGCCGAGACCAAGCCCGACAAAAAACGCAGAGCTACGAAGGCCGCACGAAAAGCCTAGGACTTGTTCCTTCCGACGATCAAGAGTTTTTTTAACAATGACTCCAGGGTGGAGAGTTCCGCCAATTCGTAGGAAATCCCATAGCGTTCAGATCAATGTTGGGATGACTATCGATTAGCGCAAATAGGCGCTCTTTCCATTTGCACTGGGGCGCGATTATACACAGGAGATGCTGGAGCATAACCGCCAAACAATATGTTCGGTCTGGCTGCGGTACGGTGTACTTCCAGCCATGCGGGATAGACGGTTTAACTCCAAGTTGCCGATTCCATAATCTGTTGTGGTGGGCACAAAAATTTCGCAATGTCGCCAGGACGTGAAGCCAACTTTGAAACGGTTCTTCCGCCAATCCGTATTCGGCGGCGAGTTTTGTTTTTGTAACGCTCTTGAGCCCTTTGAACATCATTGAAAGCGTTCCCAATGACATTAGTTGTGTCGCCATCCAAACGGGGAGATGGCTCTCTGATGTATATTTGCATAAATAAAACACGAAGACGGGCATCGAACTTATACACGTCAATAATGGCGTCCAGTTCTGTTCCTGCTACAAAGTCCTCAGTACCATCGTGTTTTCTGAAAGGGATGAAATACGCACTCAATCGGTAATAACTCACGCGTGTAAGCCAGCGGAGTGCTCTAGCATCATCTGAAACGATCAGTCCTCTGGACTTCAAAAGCTCCACTTGTTGAGCGAAGGTGAAGGCGGACTTAGTGAATTTCATGCAAAAGAAGACCCGCCAACTATGCGCATCATCTCTATGTTTCCACAGGGAGAGAGGCGTGGCGGGTATGTCCTATATATGATGGCCTAGCAGGACTGCTTTCACAAGTCAATTATAAATTAATTTATAGTACAAAAGTTTTTGCACACTGTGTATTTTCAATGACTTAATGGATGTTACTGTTGCAGCATCGGGTACGTTTCAACAGATAATAGGCGTTTTCCACAGCTTAAATTGTGATACGCGTCCATCTTCCGCAGCTTTTAGCGTTGTTGCGTCATGGCCGCACGAAAGGCGTGAAGGCATTTTCTTCCGTTAGTTTCGCGTAGGGCAATGCCTTGCCAGCGCACAAGCGGCCCACGGTCTGCTCGAAAATATCCGCATCTTCCCGCCGATTGAACCTGTAGCCAAACTCATTCAAATAGCGCTGTAGGTGCTTTATCGAAACTTGATGGAACGATCCTGCGATGCCACGCCTAAGCAGTGAAAATGCGGATTCCACAGTGTTCGTGTGAACGTCGCCTTTCACGTACACATGGTCCTTGTGGCGAATGCGGCCATGACGGACGTTCCTGAATTGGGTGAGGCGGAGGTTGTAGATCGGGCTTTCATCCGTCATGATTGCTTTAACGTTCTTGGAGATGTGCTTTTCCATCACATCGTAGACGGTGCCAAATTTATTGTCCTTGGTGTGAACCAAGCGCAGAGGCCCGCCGCGCTCACGAATGCCGATTACCACGTCTTTGTTCTTGAGTTTGCTCTTGCAACCGCGCTGGCGTCCGCCGATGTACATCTCGTCAACCTCGACGACGCCCTCGAACTTTGGGCCTTCACCATCCACCATCGCTTCCCTGATACGGTGCGCCAGATACCAAGCTGTACGGTAATTACAGGCCAGATGCCGCGAGAGTTGCAAAGCAGACATGCTCTTTTTCGCGTCCACTAGCAAAGCGATGGCCATGAACCACTTCGACAATGGAAGGTGTGAATCGTGAAAGATCGTGCCATTGGTTGCGGAGAACTGCGAATTGCAGGTCTTTTCGAGGCACTGGTAAACCTGGGCACGCTTGTTCTTGCTCTGAGTCTTGCGGGTGATCTTAGAGACTTCTTTCGATCCGCAGACGGTGCAACGCACGCCATCAGGCCAGCGCCGATTCTCTAGGTAGGCTAAGCACTGCTCATCGGTTGCGAATGCTTTGGAAACCTCTATCAGTTTCATGCTGGCCTCTTGACCGGAGCGGAACCCCCTCACAAACTTCCTTGGGCTATACCGCATGGAGGAAGCTTGGATTCCACGACTCCGGTAAGAAAAATATACGCTTGACGTTTGTCTGTGTCAAGTGCATAATCATCGCGTCTTCTGATTTCGGGCGTGGGCCGTTCCCGATGGAAGTATGGGTGCTAATACATTTTCGTGCTGGGAGGAGAACAGGTTGAATCACACACAATTATCCACGGAAACAGGCCCCGATTCAGCATCCTTCGCACGGGGCACTGATCCGCAACGAAGTCGTGGAACCATTTTGCTTGTGGAAGATGAAGCGTTCCTCCGTGAAGTGACTTGCGAGATTCTGGAGTCCGCCGGCTATCGGGTGTTAAAGACTCGGAACGCGGCGGAAGCGACATCCACCTTCGGCGAATACAAATCCATCGTGCGACTATTGCTGACCGATGTGGTTTTGCCGGGACAGAATGGCCGCGACCTTGCGCACGACTTGCGGAGTGTCTGTCCAAAACTGAAGATTCTTTTCATCTCCGGCTATCCGGAAAATGTGGTCACGCGACACGGAATCCAGGAAGACGGAATGTTCTACCTGTCTAAACCGTTTTCGCTGCAGTCCCTTACCCGAAAGGTAACGCAGGTTCTCGGGCAGGAGGAGACAGCCGCCGCCACGGTCTGAATCGGCTTGTCATTCCTGAGCGGCTTCAGGAATCTGCCGCGTGATTGCTATGAACGTACGGCGCGTTGCGCCGGCCGAGGATCTTTCACGAGACGAAGACCGATCGATGGACCGCTGGTGATCAAACTTCGTACAGGGTGAGGGTATGCAGAGCTTAATGGACAGTCTCGGGTGGAGGGTTTGGTGCAGGATCGGGTGCGAGTTTTCCCACGACCACCACATCCACGCGGCGATTAAGCGCGCGCCCGGCCTCCGTGCTATTGCTGGCGATAGGATGATATTCTCCGTAACCACCCGCCGATAACCGCTGCGCAGCAAAACCGTATTTGGTGATCAGCAAGCGAATCATTTCGGTCGCGCGCGCCGTCGACAGCTCCCAGTTGGAGGTAAACTGGTTATTGTGGATGCGCACATTGTCGGTATGGCCCTCGATGCGGAGGTTGTATTGGCGCTCCCCAAGCAGTGTGGCCATGCGGCTGAAGGCCTGCTGAGAGCCGGCTTTAACGCCGGCTGAACCGCTGTCAAAGAATCCAGCTTCTCGCAAGCTAATCACCAGGCCCTCATGTCCACTTCGCACTTCTACTTCGCCTCGGGCAATCTCCGGTGCCAAAGCTTGCTCCAGTTCTTTTCTCAATTCAGTCAAATCGCGGCTTTCGACGGTAATGGGCTGTGGCACAACCGGGGCAGTCTTGGGGACGGCAACCTCTGATTCGATTGCGATCATGTCGGACGTGTCCGCGGTTGGGTACGCTCCTAACTGTTGGAACGCGACCTGTATAGCGGTTGCAAGCCGGTTTACTTTCTTTTTGTCAACCTGCGCAGTCGAGTAATTCACATACACATCCACAACATTGGTGCAGGTATCAAAAGATAAATTCCACACGTGCTCGATGATCATGGCGCGAGTGATTCGCCGGCCCGCGTTGCGCATCAGGTATTCCAGCAAAGCAAATTCCTTGCCGGTTAAATCGATGCGGCGTCCCGCGCGCTCTACCCTGCGCTCCACCCGGTCGAGCTTCAAATCTTCCACCGTCAGCACCGATTCCGCCGGCAGATGGCAACGCCGCAACAGCGCGCGAATCCGCGCCGAAAGCTCCGAGAACGAGAATGGTTTGCCCAGATAGTCATCCGCGCCCAGATCCAGACACTGCACTCGGTCTTCCACTCGCGTACGCCCCGTCAGCACCAGTATCGGCATGCTTGGTTTCCGCGTGCGCAGATAACGCAGAATCGCAACTCCATCCAGCCGCGGCAAGCTCAGGTCGAGTACCACCAGGTCATAGTCGAATTCGCCCGCCATGGCCCGAGCCTGTTCTCCATCATTCGAAACGTCCACCGCGTAGTGTTCGGCGTCAAGGCCCTTTTTCACGAAGCTGGCGAGTGCGGAATCGTCTTCAGCGATCAGAATGCGCATAAGGTTTCTCTAACCTGCACTTCCGATTCTAGGCAAGAACCAGCTGAAGATTGGAGATTCCGTGCTGCACGAAGGTCTCTGCCTTCCGCAAACGGGAACTTGCCCCGGAACCTGCTCCGCCACTCACTCGCGCTTCGCTCTGCCGACGATAATTCGTTGATACATCTTTCTTTCACTAAAGGATCACACCGCCTTGGACCTGGGGAGCAAAGGAACACTGAAATCCTTGTTCGTGCCCGGCGGCATACTCCTGCTGGCCGCAGTCGTACTATTGTCGGGCGGGATTTCGTCGATCTCCGCTGCCGCAGTCGACTTCTACTATTACGCGGTCTTCATTGCCGGAATTCTTCTGGCTTGGCGTTTCCACTCCAGCCGCATCCTCTTTGCTCTGCTCATGCTGCTTCTGGCGCACCGCGCCCTTGAATTCTTTTCCGGCGGGCGAGCACTCGCGAGCGGGCCGGGTCGCATTGCCTTTGAAGCCATCGCCTTTCTCGTCCCTGTTAACTTCATCGTGCTGGCGCTCATCCGCGAGCGCAGCCTGTCGATTCCGGACATCACTCCCCGGCTGGTCTTGCTTTTCCTTGAGTCTGTTTTCGTCGCCGTCCTCTGCCGGCCTGGACAGATTGCGAGCCCGGCATTTCTTAACTTCGCCTTGTTGAATCGGTCTTTATTTCATTGGACAAAAATTCCGCAACTTGCCTGGCTGGCTTTTGTCGCAGCCTTCGCGGTGCTGCTCGTCCGCACCTTTCTCTATCGCAAGCCGGTGGAAATTGGCCTGCTCTGGTCGCTGGCTGCGACTCTTCTTGGCCTGCAAAACGCTGTGGGCCGTATCGCGGTTGCCTATTGGGCGACTGCGGGCCTGCTCTTGGTCGCATCGATCATCGAGAACACTTACGTTCTGGCCTATCACGACGAACTCACTTCGCTGCCCGCGCGCCGCGCCTTCAACGAGGCCCTGCTGCGCCTCGAAGCGCCTTACTCCGTTGCTGTCGTCGATATCGATCACTTCAAGAGTTTCAACGACACCTATGGACACGACACTGGTGATCAGGTTCTCAGCATGGTCGCTTCGCGACTCGCCCGCGTGAGCGGCGGCGGGCAAGCATTTCGTGTCGGCGGAGAAGAGTTCTCGATTTTGTTCGCAGGAAAGTCGACGAAAGAAGTCGTGCCATATCTTGACGCACTCAGAACTCTCATCGAAGAATCCAGGTTCCGGGTGCGCAGCACGCCTGAGCGCCGCAGTGCTCCTCGCGGCGCAGGCCGGAGGGGTGAAGATAAGAGAAGCACGCGTCGCAAACTAGGCCGGCCTCGGACTCCTCCGCCCGAAACTTCTCTCGGCCTCTCGGTCACTGTGAGCATCGGGGTCGCGGAATCAGACTCGAAAACGCGCGAGGTGGAACAGGTAATTCAAGCCGCCGACAAGGCTCTGTATCGAGCCAAGAAGTCGGGCCGCAATCGCGTCGAGACCGCGAGCGAAGCTCGCGGTCGTGGCGCACGCCTCAAGCGAAACATCGCCTGAAATCGAGAAGTGTTCCACGTGGAACATATTGCATCTGTGGTTCCTTGGAGTTACGCGCCGCTCTTCATTGATAGTTGAGTTTTAGGAACTGCCGATCAGCACGCCTGTCGCGAAAACCAGTGCTCCGCCCAGCGCTACCTGCATGGCGGCTGAGAAGGTGGGCGTGTCCATGTAGCGATGGCGAATCCAGGCGATGACTCCGAGTTCGACCAGGACTACCACGAAGGCAACGCCAAGTGCCAGATGGAAACTGGGAAGCAGGAACGGTAAAGTGTGGCCCACCCCGCCCAACGCGGTCATGGCGCCACAAATCAATCCGCGAACCAAGGGATGACCGCGGCCGGTGAGGCTGCCGTCATCGGAGAGCGCCTCGGTGAATCCCATGCTGATGCCGGCGCCGATCGAAGCAGCCATGCCGACCAGGAACGCGTCCCGAGGCGTGCGAGTGGCGAATGCGGCGGCGAAAACCGGCGCCAGTGTGGAGATGGAGCCGTCGATTATGCCTGCCAAGCCGGGCTGCACGATCTGTAAAAGGAAAAGGCGGCGACGCGCGTGCTCTTCATCTTGCGCAACGTCGGGGCGCAGCTCTTCTTCTTTCAACTCCTGGGCGCGGTCTTCATGGGCGCGCTCTTCCTGCGCCAGGTCGTCGAGCAATTGTCGGATGCTGGCATCCTGGGTTCGTCCAGCAGCTTTCTCATAAAATCTGCGAGTTTCTACCTCGATAGCGCTGGCTTCGTTGCGCACCACGTCGAGGCGCAGCGGCCGCGCCAGCCAGACCGGTTTTCGTTGTACGAAGCCCTTGACGTCAACGCGGCGGATGAGCGGAATATGTTCGCCGAATTTCTGCTGATACAACTCAATTAATCTTCTGCGGTGTCCGGATTCTTCGTCGCGCATGCCCTCGAATACCGCGGCCGAAGCGGGGAAGTCCTGGCGCAATCCTTCGGCGAAATCAGCGAAGATGCGCTCATCTTCTTCTTCGAGCGAAATGGCCAAGGCGAGGATCTCGCGTTGGTTAAGAGTTTCGAAAGTCTTCATGGCGGATAGTGTAATCGGGCGGGGATGGATGCTCCAACTCGGGAGTGGCCAGCCCTCGAGAGGTCATCCTGAGCACAGCAGATTCTCCGCAACGCGGAGGGTCTGCGGAGTCGAAGGACCCATAGACGATTGCACCGAGATAAGGACAGCGGGCATTCCAGCGGAGGTGCTGACGAACTTAGTTGCGGGAACTCCCTGACACTTCATCAGCGATTCGGGGCAGGCTGGGGTCCTTCGACTGCGGCGTCTGCTTCGCTGCGCGAAACAGACGCCTCCGCTCAGGATGACAGAGGGGGTTCACTTCTTGATCGACTGACCGGGGAATGTCATCTGCGCTCCCCACTTTTCAGCCAAATCCTGCCAGCGAGGATTGAGTTTTTCGATCAACCCAATCTTCTTCTCACGCCTCCAACCCTTCAATTGCTTTTCGCGGTCGATTGCTTTGCGTACATCGTCGAAACTCTCGAAGTAGACGAGGCGATCGCAGTGATACTTGCTCGCGAAACCCACGAGCTCGGCGCTCTTGTGCTCGCGCATCCGGCGCTCGATGTTGTTGCACATTCCGATGTACAGCGTGCCGGTGCGGCTCGCGACGATATAGGTGCAGTAGGACCGGTCCATCCGGAATTACCCTCGCTGCCACTCTGTCATCCTGAGCGGAGGCGGCGTTCGCAAGGCGGACGCCACCGGAGTCGAAGGACCCCCGTACCGCTGATTGAGCTACGAAGCGTCAGGGAGTTTCGCAACTCGGTACGCAGTCGGAATGCCTTTACACTTTCTCGTTACGCAATCATCTCGGGGTCCTTCGACTCCGCAGATTCTCCGCTTCGCGCAGAATCTGCTGCGCTCAGGATGACGGCGTTTTATTTGCCAGGTTCACTGTCGAGCGACCCGGACTAATACGCCCAGAAGGGACCTGGCGTGGTACCGACAGTCGTCCCATCGATGGCGGTGAATACCGACCTGCCGTAGAAGAACGGAAGCCCCCAATCGAAAGTGCACGGCGAAGAGGTGCAGGGCATCGGTCCCGCGAGGTTGCTGAATGCCGCAGCAGTGGGATTGGCTTGGGTCACGGTATCGAAATCGTCCACGCTGAAAGTGACGGTGTTGGTCGTCGAGCCATTGTTCGGGTCGACGTTCGTGGCGGAAAGGCTGGTGGCGGGCGTGCAATACCAGCTAGCGTTGTCAGGACAAGTACTCAGCGACGAGTCGGGGAAGAAGAGGCCGTTCGAACCGCTGTCAATAAAGCTGGCGGTCAGGGATTGACCTCCGAAGTTGGTGATGAAGTTATCGGATGAATCCAGCGTGAACAGCGTCGCAGTGGTCGGAATGGTATTGTTCGACTCGGTGCCTATGCCGAAGGTCAGAGTGCCAGTCACCGTGGCCGCCACATCGTTAACCTGTGGCAACGTGAGAATGGTGCCATTGTTGTCTACCGGGAAGTTGAAGACCGGGTTGGTCACTTGTTGGTTAGGGTTAGCATCCTGACAGATCGTGCCGCAGGATACGAATGTCGTGTTGCAACTACCACCAGAGGAGCAAAGATAATAAACCGTTGGAGCGTTTCCCTGTCCCTGCTGGCTCGGGTCGCAGGCCAGACCGCAGTCAAACGGTTCGGGACCTACACCCAGTATGCCGTTTGCGCCCAAAAGGGTTTGGGTATCTTCGTTAGTCCCTGAGCATCCGCTCGGTATGCTGAAGCTTGGATTCGCGATAACCTGAACCGAAGTCGCGGTTGCCGTCTCTCCACCCACAATGATATTTGCCGGCGCCACGGTTCCCCAGAGAAACGAATTGTCGACAAATTGAACGCAGTCATACAATGTATTGCCGCTGCCGTCAGTTATCGGCGTGAGCGGAACCGTAACTTCTGAAGCTAAGAGCCTAAGGCCGAAGGATCCTGTATCCACCAGAATGTCTGGGATGGTCTGACAAGCGCCGCTTGTCGCGCATACCTGGACGCTGACGAAAGCTGCGTTGGTATAGATTGTGGTGGGAAGCAATGGCCCCCCGTTGACCGATATCGGCACAACATTGGCGGTAGTGCCGGCGGGCGAGACAGTGATCGGCAACGATGCGTTAACCGTGGGGCTGGCTATCGAGGTCGCCACGACGGTCGCGACCGAAGTTGTCGTCACCGTCGCCGGGGCGGTGTAGGTTGCCCCTGTAGTAGTTTGGCTGGTCAACGTGCCGACGCCGCTCAGGGACCAGCTCACACCTTTGCCGCTGGAGTCATTGGCAACACTGGCGGTGATGTTCACGACTCCGCCGGCGTTGACGGATGCGCTGCTGGGAGTGAGCTGAACCGAAAGCACGACTCCCGCGGGCGTTCCACTGCTACCACACCCCACGAGAAATCCCAGGGCTCCGATCAAGGTTAGGACCAAGAAGCTGCGCACACGTTCCTCCTTATTGTAATGCGTCGACGTTAACGCCCTGCGGCACCATGGCAGGAAGATAAGCTCTGCCGAAATACGAGCGCATGTGTCCGCCATTCTGGAAAACGAAATCAGGTTGTTTGATATTTACCGGCCTATGGCCCGGTTGGCTCTCTCGCTGTAGCTTCGCGGCTTGCACGAACCGATTTGAGTACGTCCCCAGCAGTTGCTGCATGTTAGGGATGAACGGTCCGCTCCAGGAGATGGCAAACACCTTGCCTTCCGGGGAAACATATTCCTTCACGATGGTTTTGCCCGCAGCCGTGATTTCGTGTGTGGTGTAGGCTTCGGCTTCCGTGGTCTTCAGGCTGCCTTTCATTTGCGCCTGATCTTCCTGGACGGAGGTAACGTCGCCGCCCAATGCCGCTAGCGCTGGAATAGGAAGCGCCAGCATCAGGAGAGCAATTCCCATCCATACTGTCTTTAGGAACAAAGTTGATGGCAGCGAGGTTTGTGATTCTGATATTCCAGAATTTGATTTCATGTGAATGACTCCGCTTTCTGTCGTGCGCAAGGCTACGCGGTTCGTTGCTTCAAACCCAGATGGTGGGCTTAAGTTGCGGTTGCCAGCTAGGATTGGCATCGAGATCCCGAGGTTGCGTCTTGTCGCAAAATTCGTTTCGCCAGTGTAGAGCGGACACTTCCTGTCCGCTGACCTTGACTGTCAAGATTTGAAAAATCGAAACCAATCAGCCCAATAATCCGTAATACGCTCAAGGGCGGCGGACAGGGAGCGTCCACCCTACACGGTCAAAAGAGAATGCAGACATTTTATCCCTTTTGCGGCTCGCGTGTGTAAAGGGTTGTAAAGTTACTTTACTATTCGCATTCCCTGCCCCGACTGGCCACAGCACAGGGCCAAGCAGTAAATTGTTAAGCGGAGAGATTGATGTCCACCTGCGTATCGTGCGGCTCGCAAGTGTCGGAGACAGGGCGATTCTGCTCGTCCTGCGGCGCGGCCATGGTGTCTGGCGACGAGTTTGCGACCATGGAGTATCTGGATTCGAAGCCCAGACCATCGGGGAAGGCGTCATCGGGGTCGGCCGCGAAGACTTCCGGCGGCAGGACGCAGAGCTCTTCGGGAGGCTTGCTGACCGAAGGCCGATTTCTGCCCGGGCGCCTGCTGGCAGGGCGTTACCGCATTATTGCGCTACTGGGCAGAGGCGGAATGGGCGAGGTGTATCGCGCCGATGATCTGACGCTGGGGCAACCGGTTGCGCTCAAGTTTCTGCCCGAAGAAGCGACTAAGGACGAAACTCTGCTGGAGCGATTTCGCAATGAGGTTCGGCTCTCGCGGCGAGTGTCGCATCCGAATGTTTGCCGGGTTTACGACGTGGGCGAAGTGGATGGGCACACGTTCTTCACCATGGAGTATGTGGATGGCGAGGATTTGGCATCTTTGTTGCGGCGTATTGGGCGCTTGCCCGCGGACAAGGCTTTGGAAATCGCGCGCCAGCTTTGTGCTGGTTTAGCGGCGGCTCACGCCAAGGGAGTGCTGCATCGCGATTTGAAGCCGGCCAACATCATGCTCGATGGCCGGGGGCAGGTGGTGGTGACAGATTTCGGGCTTGCCGGATTGGTTGATCAGATCCCGGGAAGCGACGTGCGCAGCGGGACGCCGGCTTACATGGCTCCCGAACAACTGGAAGGCAAAGAGGTCAACGCGAAGAGCGATATTTACGCGCTGGGTCTGGTCCTGTATGAAATCTTCACGGGCAAACGGGCGTTCAGCGTGGAATCTTTGCCGGAACTGGTGCGAGCGCGAAGCGAATCGGCGCCGAGCAAACCATCTAGCCTGGTGAAGGATCTTGATCCGGCAGTGGAGCGGGTGATTCTGCGTTGTCTCGAGGCAGATCCCGCGAATCGGATGAGCTCGGCATTGAGTGTGGCGGCGGCGCTGCCGGGAGGTGATCCGCTGGCCGCGGCTTTGGCGGCGGGCGAAACGCCGTCGCCGCAGATGGTTGCGGCTGCCGGAGAAACCACGGGATTGCGGCCGCGAACGGCAATCCTTTGTCTGGCAGCGGCGATCGTGGGTCTGGGATTGGTTTGCTACTTTGCCATTAAGACCAGTGGCATGGGGAAACTGGGCCTTGAGCAATCGCCGGAAGTCTTGACCCAGAAGGCAAAAGAAATCGTCACTCGCCTCGGATATCCTGACAAGCCAGCGGACACCGCTGTCGACTTCGTCGATAGCAAAGATTTCCTGAATTATGTCGAGAAGAATGACAAGCCGCATCCGCGCTGGGACGAAGTGCTTTCGGGCCGGCCCGCGCCGCTGCAGTTTTCATACCGACAAAGCGCGCAGTTCATGATGGGGATCGATTTCCACGACTCGACGCTGACTCCCGGAGTGGTAACGGAGGACGATCCGCCGCCGATCCTTTCAGGGATGGTGAATCTGACGATGGATCCGCGAGGACGGCTGACGTTTTTCCAGGCGATCCCCGCGCAACTGCAAAGCCAGAATGCGAACATTCATGCGCAGGCGGTTGACTGGAATGTGTTGTTTCGCGAAGCCGGGCTGGACGCGACGCAATTCAAGGCGACGGAACCACTCTGGACTTCGCTTGCCGCGTCGGACACGAGGGCGGCGTGGACGGGAACCTGGCCCGGCACCAGCCGTCCCTTGCGCGTTGAAGCGGCAGCATTCGAAGGCAAGCCAGTGTTCTTCTCGTTAATTGGGCCCTGGACTCGGCCACAACGCATGAAACCGGAGCGGCCGACGACCCCGGCGCAACGAGCGGGAAATTTGTTTCTTCTGGCAATGTTTTTGTCGGTGGTGGGAGGGGCCGCGTTGTTGGCACGCCGAAACTACATTCGAGGAAGGGGAGATCGTCGAGGCGCGTTCCGCCTGGCCTGCGTGCTTTTCGCAACGCTGATCGGAGTGTGGCTATGCCGCGGGCACATGGTGCCGGGGCTGGAGATGGTGTTTCCATTCGTCATGGCGATCAGCACGGCGCTTTTCTTCTCGGGCCTGATATGGCTGCTCTATCTTTCGCTTGAGCCCTATGTGCGCCGCCATTGGCCGCAGGCGCTGGTTTCCTGGAGCCGACTCGTGATGGGCCGGCTGCGCGATCCGCTGGTGGGTCGTGATGTTTTGTTTGGCGTAATCCTGGGCGTTGTCTGGGTACTGATTTTCGAAGTTGCTCAGTTACTGATCATAGGGAAAGGCGGGCCTCCGCAATTCTTTTCGACGAGCTATCTTTTGGGCGGCCGGCACGTGCTCGGAGCATTCTTGTTTCAAATCCCGGACTCAATCGAAGCCACGCTGCTTTTCTTTTTTCTGCTTTTCGTGTTGCGCGTGCTGCTGAGGAAGGAGTGGGTGGCAGCAATTGTGTTCGTGGCGATATGGGTCACATTGAAAGTGTTGGGCAGCGACTATCCGTGGATCGAGGGCGGCGCCTATGCGCTGCTTTATGGAGGTGCGGCGCTCGTCGTATTTCGCTCCGGGTTCGTAACTTTGGGTGTCGGAATATTTACCACCGAGTTGCTGGCGAATGTGCCCATTACTCTGGATTTTTCCGCTTGGTATTTTGGCAGTGTATGGCTCGCCCTGCTGGGCGTTGCCGCGCTGGCGGCTTGGGGATTTTACAATTCCCTGGCGGGGCAGAAATTGTGGCAGGGGGATTTGTTTAGCTAGACCGGCTCCCGCTTGCCTTTTTTGGCTGATGTCTGTCCCACGTTTATTTTGCGCTGCCTACCAGTTTCTCGACGTCAGCCATCTCTTTGGGTACACCGGACGAAAGTATTTCTGGACCGTTGTCAGTTACCAGGATCGTATCTTCGACACGGAAGTGCATGTGTTGGTCGGGGAATTCGACGATCGGCTCGACGGTGACAACCTGGCCAGCTTTCACCGGGCCGGTTGCCATCTTCACATCGTGCGTGGCCAAGCCGACGAAATGTCCGGGGAAACCGTACCATTGTTTCGCGATACCGTTTTTCTCAAAGACGGCCTTGCCTGCATCGGCAACTTGCTCATAGGTGTTTCCAGGTTTGAGCAGCGCGATGGACGCCTTCTGCGATTCGAGATCGACTGCGTACCACTTGGCTTGTTCGGGCGTGAATTTTCCGCTGATGTTAAACGTGCGAGTAATGTCCATGGTCATGTGATCGAGGTCGGCGGCGAAGTCGAAAACTACCAGGTCATTCGGTTGGATCTGGCGACGGTCACTGAAGTAGTGCCAGGTGTTGATGTTGTCGCCGGTGCCGACAATCGCGGGATAAGCCCAACCCTGCGCGCCTCCGTTGCGGAAGACATAAGCGGCTTGCGCCTCGATCTGGTACTCGAACATCGGAGGATGGGCGTGTTCCATCGCCTGCTTGATTCCCTCGGCACTCAGTTTGCCATTGCGCCGGAGCAGTTCGATTTCCTGTGAAGTTTTGATGTTGCGCATATCGTCAATGAACGGCGTGGCGTCGCGCTGATGAGCGGCAGGATAGCGCTCGGCTAATTTCTTCAGAGCAGCGCGGTCACCGGGGAGAGGATCGCCGTAGGGGTTGGAATAATCAGCAGCGTAATCGCGACCGACCTCGAAGCGAGCGCCATCAGCCTTGTCAGCGAAAGTCAAACGCAGCCACAGGTCGGTATCTTTGCCCAGGAAAAACGCCAGGATTCCGTCCAGACTTTCCAACGGCAGCACGGTCTTGAAGCCAAGTTTTTCCTGTGCTTCCGGAGTCATCGAGAGCAAGTTGGCGCCGTAGACCTGCTTTCCCCGCGGGCCTTGCTGCGGTTCAAAAATCATGGTGTCGCCATTGCTTGCGTCCATGACCATAATCGCGCCGGGGTCCGCCAGTCCGGTGAAATAGAAGAAATCGTTGTCCTCGCGGTAGTGATTGGCTTCGGGAAGTACGGTGCGTGCAAACAAGATCAAGCGGCCAGTCTTAAGCTGTTTGGCAAGTTCCTGGCGGCGACGTGCGAATTCCTGCGGTCCGCCAAGATCGTTGATCGCAACCGGATCGGTATATTGGGCCAGCGCACTTGCGCAGAAAGAAGAAATCAGCAGACACAGAACCAAACACCTTGAACCAAAAGCTTTCACTTGATTCTCCTGAGAGCCGCGAGTGTAGCTCGGGGCCAACGAAATTTACAAGCTCGTCAACCTGCGTCGACCTCTTCAGCAATTTCGCTGATCACAATCGGCGCGAGGTTTCCCTCACGCAGGTGCAAGTTGAGTTGTGGCAGCCAGTTTGTCTTGACATGATTCCAATCCGCAAGACGCAGCTTCAAGGCATCACTCGATTCATGGTAAAGCGCAATGGCCTGGGAAGGCACGGCACGATCGCTGCTCTCGACGACGGCCAACGCGGAAGTTAGCCCTGAGCTGACGGTCTCCAGTCCGAGTGTTTTGCTCGCGGGACCTTCACTGCCAGTCAGGATTTTGCGAAGCTCAGCTTCGAGTTGTGAAGCTGCCGACTTCAGCTGAGCGTGATGACTATCGAGCTTTGGTTCGAGGTCGGACAGTTGCTTCTGCACTGACCGGATCTCTGCCAGAGATTGCCGGCTGGAAGTGGCCTCGGCAAAAATCTGTCGGCCCAACTGAAGTTGTTGTTCGAGGTCGCGAGCAGTCGCGGGGGAACGCGGGTCCATCACGATCTTGAGCGGTTGAGTCAGAGTCTTTCCGTCGATGGTGAGGCGCGCTTGATAAGCGCCGGGAACAGCGCGTGGGCCACGAGGGGATCGATACTCATCTCCAGAGGGTTGTGCTGCAGGCTTGGGGCCGGGGTTGCCCCAGGCGAGATTCCACACGAAACGATGCGTGCCCGGAGTGGTTTCAAGAATCTCTGGTTTCGGGAACCAACGCTCGGCGATCGGTCGTGGAGGATGCTGCACTTTTGGATCGTCGGAAGAGAAGCTCTGAACCAGCGTCTGGCCTGAGTCGAAAATCTCGAGCTTGATGTGTGCCGCAGTAGAGCTGAGGTAGTAATCAACGATGGCGCCATTGGGCGGATTGCTCGCGGTAGGTTCCTCCGGCGGCAGCGGAGTGGACACGAAGTCATCATTGTCGACGCGAACGGCTGTGGCTGGCCGGTAAAGATATGCGCCACCCGCTTTGACGGCGTCGTGCGCCTGTCGCAATGGCGTGATGTTATCTAGAACCCAAAACGCACGACCGTGGGTGGCGACGAGCAGGTCGTCTCCGTGAATGTCCAGATCGTGGATCGAAACCGTAGGAAGGTTTAACTGCAGTGATTGCCAGTGGTCGCCGTCGTCGAATGAAGCATAGACGCCGAGTTCGGTTCCAGTAAAGAGCAGCCCACGAGTCTGTGGATCTTCGCGGACAGCCCGCAAGAACGAAGAGGCGCCGATGCCATCGGTGATCAGTTGCCAACTCGCCCCATAATCGCGGGTGCGATAAAGATACGGTTTCTGGTCGTCGAGGCGATGGCGATCAACGGCCGCATAAGCTTCCGCCGGATCGAAGTGCGAAGCTTCTATCAGCGATATCTTGCTCCAGTCCCCAAGGCCGCTCGGCGTGACATCTTTCCATGTTTTGCCGCCGTCACGCGTAATGTGGATCAGTCCCGTGTCGCTGCCTGCCCAAATCAAACTTCCGTTCAAGCTCGAAGGCGCAATCGTATAGACAACTCCGTAGCCTCGCTCCTTTGCGTTCTCAACCGTGGCCGGCCCTTCAGACTTTTTGTCGCCGGAGCGCTGCTTCGCTCCGGTCAGATCAGGGCTGATAGTTTCCCAATGCAGTCCGCCATCGAGCGTCTTCATCACATATTGCGTACCCAGATAAAGCGTTTTCTTGTCGAAGGGGGACATAAGCAGTACGGGCGTCCAGGGGTCGCGATACTTGCGCGAGTTAATGTCACTGCCAAAAGTTGAAACCGGCCACGGAGTAATGTCCTGGCTGAACGAAGTACGAATGTCGAAACGAGTGACGTCTCCATAGGTTCCGCTGGCGTAAAGGATGTTTGGATCCTTCGGATCGGGCGCTATGTATCCGCTCTCGCTGCCGCTGGCGGGAAACCAGTCGCGAGGCGTGATCTGCCCGGCGTCGCCACGGCTGCGAACCGCTGCGCTGCCGCTATCCTGCTGCGTGCCGAAGACCGTGTAAGGAAACTGATCGTCCGTGATCACGTGATAGAACTGCCCGGTGGGCTGGTTGTACCAAGTGCTCCATGTCCGGCCATAATCAAGACTGATTGTTGCGCCCTGATCAGTAGCGAGAATCATTCGCGAGGAATCTTTGGGATCGACCCAGATTTGGTGGTAGTCGTCTCCGCCCGGTGCGCCGCGCACAATTGAAACGGTTTTGCCGCCATCTTCGGAGCGGCAGAGCGCAACATTCGGCATGTAAATCACGTCCGGATTATTCGGATCGACCGTGATGTTTCCGAAATACCAGGCGCGGCTGGTGAGCCGGCGGTCTTCGTTCTGCAGTGTCCAGTTATTTCCTCCGTCGTCAGAACGATAGAGTCCAGGTTTCTTGGAAGCGCTGATAAGCGCGTACACGCGCTTGCCGTTCGGCGAAACAGCAACGGCGGTGCGGCCCCAATCTCCTTCAGGCAATCCATTTCCATTGAGACGCGACCAGGATTGACCACCGTCCTGAGAGCGAAAGAGACCGCTGCCCGGACCGTCGAGCGGCGCGTAAGTGCTCCATGGCGGACGGTGGCTTCGCCATGTAGTGGCGAAAAGAAGCTTCGAGTCTTCCGTGGCAATGGCGAGATCGGAAATGCCAATGTCTGGCCCCTGATCCAGAACTTTTGTCCAAGTCGAGCCGCCATCGGTCGATTTGTAAACGCCGCGTTCGCTGTTCGGCGCATAAGCGTGTCCGAAAGCGGCGACGTACACGAAGTTTGCATTTTGCGGATCGACAATGATCTTGCTGATCTGGCGCGAATCGTGCAGTCCGACGTTGGTCCAGCTCTGTCCACCATCTATCGATTTATAAACACCGTCGCCGGAGGACAGATTGGAGCGAATGTCGGATTCCCCCGTCCCCGCGTAAATAACTTTGGGGTCGGACGGAGCCACAGCGAGTGCGCCGATCGAAGCGATCGCTTGTCCGTCGAAGATTGGCTTCCACACCGTGCCCGCGTCGGTGGTCTGCCAGACCCCACCATCTACCGAACCAAAATAAAAGGTGGTTGAGCTTCCGGGAAATCCTGCCACGGCCACGACTCGGCCTCCGCGAAACGGGCCGATCAGGCGCCATTTGAGCCCGCTGTACAGTTCGGTAGGAATCGACTGGGCTACGGCGGTTGTCAAAACGACGAAAGAAACTAACGCAGCTAGCAGATATTGAAATCTAATGGCACACTTCAGTGCCGGTTTAATTTGCACCCGTTTGGTCCTCACCCGTGAAACATTTAGTGTAGTTGAAATTTTAGAATTCGTTGCGGCTGTTCTGGCATCCAATGTGTCGAGTCATTGACCACAGTTGCGGTCGCGTCAAACGACCGGCAGGATGGGGAGACAATGGGCGATCCGACGATTGAAGTATTATGCAAGAACTGCGGGCAGACTTTTACGGCATTCTTAAGAGAAATGGCGGACAAGAACGCCGTGGTCACGTGTCCATGCTGCGGTAAGGACAGTGCGAACGCCCTCAATAATGCGATGCCCTCTGGGGCGCAGAATTAGTTTCGCGGCAATTCTCCGGCTCCAGCAATCCAAGCCGGGCACGGGCAAGCCTCGCTGAAGACGGTGAGCGGCGGTACTCTGATCGCGATGATGCAAGGCAAGAACGTCGTATTAAAGGACGACAAGGGCGACCTTTCCACCGTGACGATCCCCAATGTATTTCAGTCGAACGGCGTGATCCAGGTAGTCGATACGGTACTTTTGCTGAACTAACTTTGTCGTTCCGACTGTGCAGGCGCTCCCAACCGCGGAGCGCCTTTTTCGTGTAGGGCGGACAGGAGTGTCTGCCCGACACGGAAATCCAATCTGCGATTTCTCGCGTACTTGATGCAGTAGACGAAGCCGGTCGTAAACCGCTGGGGCATCGCGCACCGCCCCAGCGGCCTAGCCCACGACGCGGCCACGTCCACCAATTTCAATCCCCGAGGAAAACTTTATGAAACCAAGAACGATGGTGACCTTCGCCTTGGCGCTGTTCATGCTGGTTCCTGCCGGCCTGTTCGCGTCCAGCCACCGCGAAGCGCCTATCTCTGCCCTGGACCACGCCGCGGACGTGACCGACTGGTACGCGTTCGTCAGCTACGATCATCCCGACCGAGTGACCATGATCCTTAACGTCGACGGGTTCCTCGAACCTTCGAACGGACCCAACTATTTTCCTTTCGATCCCAACGTTCTCTATGAAATGCACGTCGACAACAACCGAGACGGAATTCCCGACGTTACTTTCCAGTTCCGCTTCAAGACGGAAATTCGCATGCCAGATGTTTTCACTGGTTTTGTCGGCGGCATCGCCGGCATTCCTCCAATTACTTCGCTGACGGGTAAGGGTTCCGAAGGCTTGAGCCTTCGGCAGACTTATTCGGTAGTGATGATCAAGAACGGCGTGCGGACCGTGCTGAGCGAAGGCAAAACACTTTATGCCGTGCCTTCGAACGTCGGCCCCCAAACCATGCCGCAATATGACGAACTGTTCAGACAGGGAGTCTTTGATCTGGGCAATGACGTGCGGGTGTTCGCGGGAACGGTCGACGATCCCTTCTTCATCGACCTGGGCGCGGCCTTTGACTCTCTCAACTTCCGCATGGGTGTGGGCGGCGTGCTATCTGAAGCAGAAGATGCCGACGACACTCACAACTACGCTCCCGACGCTGTAGCTGGCTTCAACGTGAACTCTATTGTGCTCGAAGTTCCGATCACGATGCTGACAGTAGACGGCAAAAGGCACAACGCAAACGACAAAGACGCGGTCATCGGGACCTACGGTGCCACGTCGCGTCAACGGGTCACGGTGCGACGAGTCGCGGGACAGACCGACGCCGATAGCAACCAATGGCGGCAGGTAAACCGCGAAGGCAACTCGCTGATCAATGAACTGATCATTGGAACCGGATCCAAAGATAAGTTCAGCACTGACTTTCCGGTTAATGACAAGCAGTTTGCGAGCTTCGTTCTGAATCCCTTGCTGGCGCAGCTCTTCGCCTCAATCGGAATTCCCGTACCGCCGGCGCCTCGTAACGACCTGCTCTTGCTGGTCCAATACGAGCCGCCGATTTGTCCAGGTTGTGGAAAGGGCGACGCCGGTCCGGTCGCGGACTTGCTGCGCCTGAACACTGGAATTCCGCCAACTGCAATCGGCAGCCAAAAGCGTCTCGGCTTCCTCGTCGGAGACGACGCTGGATTCCCCGACGGCCGTCGGCCGATCGATGACGTCGTTGATATTGCCGCGCGTGCAGTGGGCGGCATCCTGGTCGACGCGCAGAAATACGGCACACGCATCGGCGATGGCGTGCAACTCAACGAAGTGGGCTACGGCACTACGTTCCCGTGGGTAAAACCAGCGCACAGCGGACGTGACAGCCATCACATTGGGCCTGGACAGAAAGGTTGCAGCGGCCAACCCAATGATATTTGTCCGGTGAAATAACTTGGCTTCGTGGCCGCTGCCCCGGCGGCGGTCACGAATTTTCCTGAACGATCTTCAGACGAAAGAGAGGAATGTCATGAAACGAATTACGGCTCTTCTACTGTTGGTTTTGGGCACGGTTGCCGGATTTGCGCAAGCACCGTCCGCCCCAGCCGAAACCAAGCTCTCTCCTGCCGAACGCAGCATGGATCAGGCGAGAAGATTAATCGATAAAAACCCGAAGGATTTCGAGGCTTACAACGCACTGGCTCTGGCACTGTCACGGCGGGCACGTGAGACTTCTGACGTGAAATTCTACGCACAGGCCGAGGAGACACTGCAGAAATCGTTCGAAGTCGCGCCGGCCAATTTCGATGGCGAGAGAATTCATGTTTGGTTGCTGCTCGGCAAGCACGAATTCGCCGCAGCGCTGGACGCAGCGAAGAAGCTCAACCAGAGAATGCCCGATGACGTAATGCTGTACGGCTTCCTCACCGACGCGAATGTGGAGCTTGGCAACTATAAAGATGCAGAAACAGCCGCGCAGTGGATGCTGGATCTGAAGCCCGGAAATACGCCCGGCTTGACTCGTGCGGCGTACCTCCGCGAATTGTTCGGCGACATAGAAGGCTCGCTGGAGCTGATGAACATGGCCTATCAATCAACGCCGCCGGGCGAACTCGAAGATGGAGCCTGGATCGTGACCCAGATGGCGCACCTGAAGCTGGCAATCGGAAAGATCGATGAGGCTGAAAAGCTGTCACAGCAAGCCCTCGTCATGTTTCCGGGATATCACTACGCCCTCGGCAATTTGGCAAAAGTGAGAATTCAGCAGAAGCGGTACGACGAAGCAGTGGAGCTGCTGCAGCAGCGCTACGACGCAGCGCCACACGCAGAGAATCTTTACGACCTTGCGCAGGCCTTGCAGTTGGCTGGGAAGACGGATCAAGCGAACAAGGACTTTGCCGAATTCGAACAGAAATCTCTGCTCGAAACCAATCGCGGAGACAATTCCAATCACGAGTTGATCTTCTATTATGCGGACTATGCCAAGCAGCCGGCGAAAGCGCTCGAAGTGGCGGAGCGGGAAATCGCACGGCGGCGCGATGTGTTCACTTTGGACTCCTACGCTTGGGCGCTATACCAGAACGGACAATACGAGGACGCGAGAAAACAAATCGACACCGCTCTGGCAGTTGGCGTTCGAGACGCAAAAATATTCCGCCACGCCGGAGAGATAGCGCTGAAATCCGGGGACAAAGCAGCCGCAGAACGCTACCTGCAAGAGTCGGCCGAGTTGAACAGCGTAGGCTCGGACCAGGCGAAGGTCACGCTGGCCAGCCTCACGCAAGGGGTACGACGCTAGATCGAGACTATCACGCTTCTGCTGGCTGGCCTGAATTTGAATCCCAACTGACCCAAAGGCCAGCCAGCCGAGCGCACTCGCACGTTGACTCAGACGGCCTTGTCGGCCTCTCCGCGCTTGCGTGCTTCAGCTTCTGCGATCCACCCGCGCCGCAACAGCTCAGCCGGAACGCCGGAGAGATAAGGTTTAATGTCGAGGATAGGCGTTCCATCCAACATGTCGACGCCCCGGACGTGCAGAAGCCTTCCCTCGCGGCGAAGCAGCTCGACCACCGTAAGACCAATCGGATTGGGGCGTCTCGGAGATCGTGTTGCAAACACTCCGTGCGGCCGATTGTCGATGGGCGGCGTGCCCATCAATTCAAAATCGTGAGAGCGGTGGAATGCCCAGATAACGAAGAGGTGCGAAAAGCCCTCGATATCGGTGAGGCCGAGTTCAAATTCGGGCATGATTTCAAGCACGCCTTCGGCCTCGTGTTTTGCGCCAAAGCCTTTCGGTATGCTCGAAGTATCTTGGTAAGGACTACCCACGTGTCCAATTGGCTTTAGCGTCAACATGCAAGATCCGAACCTCTGCTCATACTGATGCGGCAGCGTCACTGCACGGTTTCTTTTCTGAATACCGCTCTACCCGCACCCGACATGGCAGAATAATGCAATGCGGAGCGAACAGCCTGCTCTCCCCGATTTTCTATACGGTACTGCCTGGAAAGAGGAGCGCACACCGGCCCTTACCGAGCTCGCGCTACGCATGGGATTTCGCGGGATCGACACAGCGAACCAACGGCGGCATTATTTCGAAGCTGGAGTAGGCCAGGGATTGGCCGCCGCTTATCGCGCGGGAGTGGTAACGCGAGCCGATCTCTTTTTGCAGACAAAATTCACTTATCAGCCTGGCCAGGACCACCGGCTGCCTTACGATCCTGCAGCCAGCCTTTCGGATCAGGTCGCGCAGTCAATGATCAGTTCGCTCGAGCATCTTGGGACTGACCACGTTGACAGCTACGTGTTGCACGGACCCGCTTCTGACTACGGTTGGACGGATGCCGACAGCGAAGTCTGGGAAGCAATGAGGAAGGAGCGCGATGTCGGCCGCACACGTTTTCTCGGCGTGAGCAATGTTTCCTTGCGGCATCTTGAGCAGATGGCGGTGGCCCACCCCGAGGGGCCTGCATTTGTCCAGAACCGCTGTTACGCTCGTTTTGGCTGGGACCGCGATGTGCGGCTGTTCTGTAGGGAACGCAACATCATCTATCAGGGCTTCTCGCTGCTCACGGCGAACTTAGAGGTGCTGCGTCATCCGCTCGTCGCTGACTTGGCCTCACGCGCGAACGCAACTCCGGCTCAGGTTGTTTTCAGCTTCGCGCGTGCGGTTGGGATTCTGCCGTTGACCGGCACCTCGAACGCCGACCACATGACGCAGGACCTCGCCGGTGTAAACCTTGCGCTCCCACCCGACGCGGTGAGCGAGATTGAGTCCCTGGCCGGCTGACGGCGTTGTGCGTCTACGCTGACGTCCTCCGACTCCACCAGCGTGAGATCAACCAACTTTCGAGACAAAGAGCTGCCACGCAAATCGCCGCACCGCCCCACACGCCGGCCCTGATAGCAGTGACCAGGGCTGAGATGCCGAATGATAAAGCCATGAAGAACCCGAAGGCCGCGCCGATACGGGTGCGCAACCACATATCCTGATATCCGCTTGCAAGGAGCACACCCGAAGCTAGCAACTGGCCCAACACGGACTGCCAGTTGCCGCCAACGGCGACGATAAACGTGATTATTGTGATAGACATCGCATTAGTACCTGCTCAGTTCTCGGTGTATGGCTCAACGGGACGAATCTGGGGCCAAGGTCGGCCATGGTTCCCCCAACGATACAATAGCTTCGATGAGGAGGACAGGAGAACATGATCATGGGCGCTCACGTAATCGTGTACAGCAAAGATGCGGAGGCTGACCGCGCCTTCTTCCGCGACATTCTCGGATTCAGATCTGTGGACGCGGGCCACGGATGGCTGATTTTCGCCTTGCCTCCGGCGGAAGCCGCGTTCCATCCCGACGAAAGGCCTGACGAGAAAAATGACCGGCACGAACTTTATCTGATGTGTGACGATCTCAGTGCCGAGATCTCCGCGCTAAAAAAGAAAGGCGTGGCCTGCTCCGATATCCACAATGAGCGATGGGGATCAATCACCAGAATCAAGCTTCCCGGCGGCGGACATCTCGGTCTCTACCAACCGAAGCATCCCACGGCACTGGCCTTGCAGGCGAAGTGAGTGAGTTAAATCCGAGGTCGAGAGGGAGTACCGTGGAGCAAAGGGTAAGCATTATCACGCTTGGCGTGGCGGATCTAAGACGCAGTCGAGAATTCTATGAGCGCTTAGGATGGCGGCGGTCGATGGCGAACGAGGAAGGGGTCGTCTTCTTTCAGGCCGGTGGAATGGCTCTGGCCCTGTACCCGCGCAGTGATCTGGCCAAGGATGCGAATATTGCCGTCGATGGCCAGGGATTCAACGGAATGGCGCTCGCATATAATGCCCGGACTCGTGACGAGGTAGACGCAGTTCTTGCCGAAGCTAAAGTCGCAGGCGCGAGAATTCCGAAGCCCGCTCAGGAAGCTTTCTGGGGTGGTTATTCCGGATACTTTTCGGATCCCGACGGATTTTTGTGGGAGGTTGCATGGAATCCATCGTTTCCAATCGCGGAGGATGGAAGCATTCGACTTCCTGAGTGAAACTCTCCGATACTGCCCTGACCCGGGTATGCCGTTTCAGCAGTCACGCGAATTCGCAGCACACGCGACTTGACGTGGGCGATTGCGACCGTGTAACATCCGATTCAAGTTTGCTCTTTGGAGCAGACCTTGGATTTCATGAAGAGTGGCTGAGGGACGAGCCCTAAGAAGCCACGACAACCGGATCGGGAGTCATCTCCCGGTCGTCTGGTGTCAACTCTCACCCGGAAACGGGGGACATGAGATTCGGGGTGCCCGCATTTTCAGCATCTCGCTTCCTATCTCTCCTTTTAATTTTTCCGGCAAAGCTTAAGCAGTTTTTGACGGCTCGTCCCGCAGTTACGGAAAGCGATTTAGCTGATGAGCGCTACTGCGAGTGTTGCGAAAGCCGTTTCTACTCCCGCGTCGGCCAAGTATGAATTGCGCTGCCGCGAATGCCACAAGAGCTGGGGAAACCAGCCTCGGTCGATCTGCGACGACTGTTTTTCTCCTCTGGAAGTTTTCTACGACTACGATTCCGTGCGCGGAAGTTTCACGCGGGAGCGCATCGCCGCCCGCGCTCCCAACATGTGGCGCTATGCGGAACTGCTTCCGCTACCGCTGGATTATCAGCCGAGTTTGCCGGTGGGTTTCACTCCTTTGCTTCGGGCTCAGCAGTTGGGAGCGCGCCTGGGCGGCAAGAATCTTTTCATCAAGAACGATGCCGTGTGCTTGCCCACCCTTAGCTTTAAGGACCGCGTGGTTGCGGTCGCGTTGGCTCAAGCCCGCGCTTTCGGCTTCGACACGGTGGCGTGTTCTTCGACTGGAAACCTGGCAAATTCCGTGGCGGCGCAGGCTGCGCGCAATGGATTCAAAGCCTGGATTTTTGTTCCTGCCGACCTTGAGCCGGCCAAAATTCTGGGCACACAGGTCTTTGGCGCCCGGTTGGTTCGCATCGCGGGAAGCTACGACCAGGTAAACCGTCTCTGCTCGCAGATCGCGGATGAACATCGCTGGGGATTCGTGAATGTCAATCTGCGTCCTTACTACGCCGAAGGCTCGAAGACCGTCGGATTCGAAATCGCCGAGCAATTGGGATGGCGGTTGCCGGACAACGTCGTCGTTCCTATGGCCGGCGGGTCATTGATCGTGAAGATCAAGAAGGCATTCGACGAACTGATTCAGCTGGGCTTGGTCGAAGCGAAAGCAGTGAAGTTTTTCGGAGCGCAGGCGACGGGATGCTCTCCTATTTCGACTGCAGTAAAGAGTGGAAATGCCGATATAGAGCCACAGAAGCCAACCACGCTGGCTCGATCGCTTGCGATTGGCAATCCGGCTGATGGGCACTATGCCATCAAGGTCATCACCAAAACCGGTGGCTGGGCGGAGGATGTTTCCGATCCGGAAATGATCGAGTCCATTCAGCTTCTGGCCGAGACGGAAGGCATCTTCACTGAGACAGCGGGCGGCGTAACCACTGGATGCGCGCGCAAACTGTACCGGCAAGGACGCATCGCCCCGGATGAAACGACCGTCTTGTGTATCACCGGCAATGGTCTGAAGACGACCGACGTGCTCTCCGGGAAGTACGAAGTCGAAGAGCCGATTCGGCCCAAGGTCGCCGACTTCGAAACATTTTTGCAGAGAACGCTGGAGACGGCCGAGTTTCCAGTGCCCGTGGAGGCTTGAGATGACTGTTACCGTGCAAATTCCGACGGCATTGCGCCGCCTGACATCCGGAACCGGACAAGTGAAATGTTCGGCGACGAACTTAGGCGAACTATTCTCCGCACTCGACCAGCAGTTCCCGGAGTTGAAGCAGCATTTGCGGGATGAAGCCGGTGAGATTCGGCGGTTCCTCAACGTTTATGTCAACGAGGAGGATATTCGATTCCTCGGCGGCAACACTTACGCGTTCCAGGATGGCGATGAAGTTTTGCTGGTGCCGTCGATTGCCGGCGGCAGCGCGTAAGCGCAATGGAGGTACGGGCGTCTCGGCCCGGCCCACGTGAAGTCTGGTCATGACACGTAAATTAAAAATCGGATTGTTGGGTTGCGGAACGGTTGGCCGCGGCCTGGTGGAGTTGGTTGGCAGGAATGACGCGCTCGTCCGTCAGCGTTCTGGCGTCGAACTGTGCATCACCAGGATTTTGGTTCGTGATCTCGATAAGGAGCGTCACGGCGTGGATCGTGCGCTTCTCACCAGCGATCCGGACAAAGTGTTAAATAACGGCTGCGATCTGGTTGTGGAATTAGTTGGAGGGATCGAACCGGCGCGCAGTTTTATCGAGCGATCGCTGGCGCGCGGCAAACACGTCGTTACCGCCAACAAAGCTCTGCTCGCGCTGGATGGTTTCAGTTTAATGAAGGCGGCGGAACAACAGAAAGTTCGCCTGGGATTCGAAGCCAGCGTTTGCGGCGGTATTCCGATTATCCGCGCCCTGCGAGATGGGCTGGTTGGAAACAACATTCAAAGGCTCAGCGGGATTCTAAATGGCACCTGCAATTACATCCTGACGCGTATGACTGAGGACGGCGTCGAGTTCGCGGCTGCGCTTTGCGAGGCGCAGGCTAAAGGCTTCGCCGAAGCCGATCCTACGCTCGACATCGATGGCCACGACGCGGCGCAGAAGTTGAAAATCCTCACCGAGCTGGCTTTCAGCGCGCAGGTAGGTGCTGATGCGGTTCAGGTAGAGGGGATCCGCGACATTGCTGCCGATGATGTGCGGGCAGCCAAGGAATTGGGTTTTGTAATCAAGCACGTTGCTGCCGCTGAATTGAACGGGGATGCTGTGTCGCTGGTTTGCGCCCCGGTGTTATTGCCCGTGTCGCATCAGCTAGCCGGCATTCGTGATGAGAACAACGCGGTGCTGGTTCGCGGAGATGCGGTGGGAGAAATGTTGTTTTCCGGCAAGGGAGCGGGTTCCTTGCCGAGTGCCAGCGCTGTGCTTTCTGATGTGGTCGACATTGCCTGCCACCGAGGGGGATTTTCGATGAGTCGCGGTGGCCGCGTAGCGGCGGTGGCTGCCGATTGCGGTAGCAGGCACTATCTTCGCGTCACGGTTGGCAGTCCCAGCGACATCGGATTGATCACCACCATCCTGGAGCGGAATGGCGTGGGAGTGGCTCGAGCCGCCGCTGTATGGGCACGGAACGATTCCAGGAAGCACCAGGTTCGAGTGCTCACCCATGCTTGTTCGCGGACGGCGGTCGAGACGTCGCGCCGTGACATTGCGGCGTTGGGCATCGAAAAGAGTAAAAGCGTCGTTTTGCGCGTTGCGGATTAGCGGGGCAAGTCACCCGCCGCCACAGGGACAGTCCTCCCACAAACATTCACCTACGCACTTTAGTGCACTAGCGCATATTTCCCGCTTTTTGATAGAATCTAACTAACTAGTTAATTAATGGCAAATGTTCAACAGTTCCAAATCACGCCTGGGCTCTCGCGGGCGGCCTGAGCAGAGCCGGGCCGCGATTCTGCAAGCTGCGGTTCGTGAATTTGCCCACGAGGGTATTGCCGGAGCCAGAACGGATGCTATTGCCCGCGCGGCCAAAGTGAACAAGGCTCTCCTTTATTACTACTTTAAGGATAAAGAAGCTTTGTACGGTGCGGTACTCGATCAGGTGTTTGGAGGACTGATCGCGTGTGTCGGCGAAGTCTTGTCTCGCGATCTTCCGCCCCGCGAGAAAATTCTTGCCTATGCTGGCGCGCACTTCGACTATGTCGCGACTCATCCCCTGTACCCTCGAATTGTACAAGGCGAAATGATGGGCGCGGGCCGGGGAAGGGCGAGCCACCTTGAGCCGATCGTGAAAAAATACTTTCGCCCGTTGTTTGGCCGGGTAGCGCAAGTTCTCAGGGAGGGACAAGCGGCAGGTGAATTCCGCGCGGTTGATTCCTTACATTTCGTTCCTTCCATGATCGCAGTGATCGTTTTTTATTTCACCAGCGCGCCAGTGATGCGCCTTATGAGCGGGAAGGATCCCATGTCTCCGGGGCGAGTAGCGGCGCGCCGTGCAGCGGTGCTGGACTTCATTTCGGCCGCCTTGTTCCAGCGTTCTGGCGGAAAGCTTCGAGGAGCACGACAGTGAGCGTACGCAATAAATTTCTCATTATTCTCGGCGTGATCTTCAGCATATCGCTGACCTACTATCTCGTGTCCACACCCAGCAATAAGGATCTGATTCTGATTGGCACAGTCGATTCCAACCAGGTGATCGTCAGCCCGCAGATCGAAGGTAGATTGGCCAAGCTTCTGGTCGAAGAGGGGACCCAGGTAAAACAGGGCGATCTGATCGCGGTGCTCGATCCCTCGGAATTGGAAGCGGAAGAGCGTGCGGCTGCAGCCACGATCGACAGTTTGAAATCCAAAGTGGCCGAGACCCAGTCGACTATGCAGGCCACGCAGGGATCCACATCGAGCAGCGTAGTCAATGCGCAGGCGCGGCTGCAATCTATGCGTGCGCAATTGTTACAGGCGGAAGCGACTCTGCAGCGCACGGAGAGCGATAGCCGCCGCATGATTGAACTGGCGAAACAGGGTGTTGCCTCTGATCAGGATCGAGTACAGGCGGAGAGTAACCTCGCTGCACAAAAGGCGCTGGTGCAATCGTTGAACAATCAGGTTAGCGCCGCTGAAGCCGACCTGAATACCGCCATCGCGAATACTCATCAGGCCCATGCGGCCCGCAGCGAAGTCGAATCCACTCGCGCGCAAGTCGCTAATGCGGAAAGCATGTTGAAGCAGGCTGAAGTCCGCTTGGGATACACCAAAATCTACGCACCTGTCACAGGAACCGTTTCCGTGCGCGCCGCACGCGAAGGAGAAGTGTTGAATGCTGGCCAGCCAATCGTGACCATCGTCGACCTCAGCGACACTTGGGTACGCGCGGCAATTCCTGAAACCGAGTCCGATCACATCGGTCTGGGTGACACGCTACGGGTTCGCCTTCCCGGCGGAACAATCACTTCAGGCAAAGTGTTCTTCAAATCAGCCGAGGCAGACTTTGCGACGCAACGTGATGTAGGTCGGCGCAAGCGTGACATCCGCACCATCGTGCTCAAGGTTCGCTTAGACAATCCGAAAGGCGCATATGTTCCGGGCATGACGGCGGAAGTCTTAGTCTCGCCTGATCAGCTCAAGGGTACGCCGCAAGAGAACGTATCGGCGGAACAGCATCCATGATCACCGATCTCAATTCTCGCGGTGAGTCGAGCGAAGAAGTTCCCACCAACGGGCACGGTGCCGCTGGCGATCCCGCTGCATTCAACGCCATCGCAGTGGAACATATCGTCAAGAAATACGGCGATTTCACTGCGGTCGACGACGTTTCCTTCAACGTAAAGGAAGAAGAGATCTTCGGTTTGCTGGGACCGAATGGCGCAGGCAAGTCCACCCTGATCCGAATGATGACGACGCTTATTCCCGTCACAGCGGGAACCGCGCGCATCGCCGGTCACGATGTGCAGAAGTATCCAGATGCGGTTCGGCGAGCGATTGGCGTGATTCCGCAAGCGCTTACCAGCGACCTCGACCTCACCATCGAAGAAAACCTAAATATTTACGCCAAGCTCTATGACGTACCTGCAAAGAAGCGGAAGGAAGCGATCGACGAGTTGCTCGAACTGGTCGACCTGACGAAGTGGCGTTCGGCCCAAACAAAGACTCTATCCGGTGGCATGAGGCGAAGGCTCGAAATTGCCCGCGGCTTGGTGCACAGCCCGCGAATCTTTTTCTTGGACGAGCCTACGACTGGACTGGATCCCGTGTCTCGCGTCGCTGTCTGGGAAATGTTGACCAACATCAAGAGCCATCGTCAGCTCACCATACTCATCACAACTCACTACATGGACGAGGCCGACCGGCTGTGCGACCGCATCGCCATTGTCGATCATGGCAGACTTGTTGCCCTTGACACGCCCTCCGCACTGAAGGCTAGCGTGCCCGGATCGAACGTGATTGAGGCGCAGTTCGATGGCGCCCCCGCGGACTGGGAAGATCGCCTGAAGAAACTGACCGAGGTGACTTCCGTACAACACGAAGGCGCCGGCATGTACCGCGTCCTTACCGGAGACGGATCGCGAACTACAACTGAACTTGTGGAGACTGCGGTGCACACTGGGGTCAAAATCCGGTCACTCTCCGTCCAAAACACCACGCTCGATGATGTGTTCGTCCACTACACCGGGCGGCAGTTGCGCGATGAGCTTGTGAAAGCACACGCCTTCGTCATGCCGCCCAGACCGGGGCTGCAGCCATGAATCATATTCTTGCTATTGTCGAGCGAGAAATGCGCAAATTCTTTCGCTCCCCGGCCCTCATGATGGCATCGATGATTTTTCCGCTGGTGCAACTCATCGTGCTGGGCAATGCCTTCGGCGGAAAGATCCGCGACGCGAAGCTGGGACTGGTCGATCAGGACGGAGGCACCCAAGCTCTCAAGATCCGCGAGGCTTTTGATTCGGTTCGCGCCAACATGCGCACCTTCGAACCTGTCTACTATAACGACCCAAAAACGGCCATGGACGATGTGCGCAACGGCAAGATCCAGGGCGCCGTCATTATTCCGCCGCAGTATTCGCGGCGCGTATACGAACAGGATCAGCCGCGCATCGCGCTCGTGGTCGATAACAGTGACAACTTCATGAGTTCGACTCTCGAGGATGAACTCACCAGCATTACCAACGCGCTCAATCAGCCGACGATTGAGCCGCGAATTCTGCAGCAGACCGTCTTACAGATTGTGGAGCTTTATCCTTACATCGAATATATGAAGTATCTTTTGCCCGGTTCGATCACCCTGGCGATGTTCGTCTCTGTGATGATCGGCGGGGGAATGCTTTACATCGACGACAAAGCCCGGGGCGTGCACGAAGGATATTTGGTTACGCCCATCACCAAAACCGAACTTGTTTTTGGGCTGAATGCGGCGGGAGCCATCAAAGCGATAATGACCGGAGTGGTAATCACGGTGATTGGATCGCTCTTGGCGGGCGTAGGAACGGTTTTTAATCCGGCCACGGCCGTCCAATTGCTGATTCTGATTGTGCTTACCTCAGTCGCATTCAATACCATGATGTTCCTGCTCATGGTTCGCGTGGAAGATCCGCTTGTGCCTCGGGCGATCTTTGGAATCCTCAATACACTCCTTTTTTTTCCCAGCGGCGCGATCTATCCCATCCAGGCGTTTCCGAAGTGGTTGCGGGGTATCGCAGCCGTCGACCCCTTCACCTTCGCAGTGCACGGCTTCAAGTCGATCTTGCTGAAAGAAGCAGGCGTGACCGCCATCTGGCCCGACATGCTTTATCTCTCCATTTTTGCGCTGATCACGCTCAGTATTGCCACACCCCTCTTTAAGAGAACCATGTAAGAAATTGCGGGATTTAGTAATTGCGCGATTTGGGAATTGACAAACCGCTCGTTGCCGTTTCCCGATAAATTACTCAATTACCCGATTTCGCACTTTCCCAATTGGCTTGGGAACTTTTTGTTCTTCCCCGGTTTCCGTTATGCTTATGGAAGCCATGACCCTGATGGATGCAGAGAAATACGACCCCGCGCGCGAGGTTCGCCGTCGCAGGCGTATCGTCGTTGTTATTATTCTTGTTCTTCTTGCTGCGTGGGTCGTCTATCACTATCGTGATTATCCCGAGCGGAATGCAGCCAGCAAGTTCTTTGCGGCCTTGCAACGTCAAAATTATGAGGGTGCATACGGGGTATGGTTTCGCGATCCTGAATGGAAGCAGCATCCCAGCCAATATCCTAAGTACATGTTCAACGACTTCTATCGGGACTGGGGGCCGGGTGGAGAGTGGGGTCTGATAAAGTCTTATTCGGTTGACTGCTCTCTAAGCCCCGGTGGAGGAAGCGGCGTCATCGTTCAGGTCACAGTAAATTCCCGCACCGAACATGCGTATGTCTGGGTAGAAAAATCTAACAAAACTCTATCTTTTTCGCCCAGTGAAATACAGTGCGGCAACTGGTGGACCTGGGTGACGGAGTAAAGACACGGAGTAAAGATTCCCTACAACACCTTATTTCAGGAGGATTCATTCGCGTGAAGAGTTCGCGCTGTCAGGGTATGGTTTGGTTCTTTCTTTTTTTGTTTATCTGTTCATCTCTTGTCCTGTTCGCGCAGACAACTTCTCTGGCCAACGAGAGTGGCAAGTTTACCCTGCACAAGTTCGAACAGCCCATCGGGGAAGAGACCTACACCATCGCGCACGATGGCGGCTCGCTTACGCTGAAAACTGACTTTGCTTTTACCGACCGCGGAACGAAGGTCCCTCTTTCCGCCACGTTAAAAGCAGCTGACGACTATACGCCGCAAAGTTTTATTATCAAGGGCAAGACCTCCCGCATCTCGGATATTGATTCCGACGTCGAACTTAAAGGCTCCAACGCAACCATCCGCCAGGGAAAAGACACGCGGTCAGTCGCCGCTCCCCAGAGTTTTTTCACCATCTCTGGCTATGCCCCGGTAGCGGTGCAGATGGCGCTGATCCGCTATTGGCGAGCACACGGTTCGCCGGCGCAACTAAAGATGCTTCCTACGGGGGAGGTCAGGATACAGGACCGCGGTGCCGAAACCGTCGAGATTGGCGGGCGCAGCATTACAATGGAGCGCTACACCATCCGCGGCCTGATCTGGGGACTGGAAACGCTGTGGATGGATAGCAACAACAATTTGGCGGCGCTGGTTTCAACCGACGCCGAGTTCGACCACTTCGAGGCCGTGCGCGAAGAATACGAAGTCGCGCTTTCGAAGTTCGTCGCCAACGCTGCACGCGACGAGATGGCCGCACTTGACGAGCTTAGTCAGGGGCTTGCTCAACGCCATGCCAATGCGATCGCCTTCGTCGGCGCCACGCTGATTAACACGACGGGCAAAGCAACCATCGCAAACGCGACCATCGTAATTCGGGACGGCAAAGTAATCGCGGCCGGTTCGGGCAAAAAAGTAAAAGTTCCGCCGGATGCTCAGCGTATTGACGTTACCGGAAAGTACATCATTCCTGGCTTATGGGATATGCACGCTCATTACGAGCAGGTGGAATGGGGACCGATTTACCTCGCGGCGGGCGTTACAACTGTCCGCGACGTAGGCAACGAGTTCGAGTTCATCACCGCCGTGCGAGACGCGGTGAACAGCGGCAAGGGACTCGGTCCACACATGCTGCTGGCCGGAGTCGTGGACGGCGACAGTTCCTATGCGCTCGGGGTCGAGCGCGTGAACTCTCCCGCCGATGCGCAGATGTGGGTGCAGCGCTACCACGACGCGGGCTTTCAGCAGATGAAGATTTACAGTTCGGTGAAGTCCGAAAACGTTAAAGCCGTCTGCACTGACGCGCACAAACTTGGAATGACTGTGACCGGCCATATCCCGGAAGGCATGAACGCGTATGACGGCGTGAACGATGGCATGGATCAGATCAATCACATCCACTACGTCCTCGATCTGCTCGAGCCAAAGGGTTTCGATTCGAAAAAGGCGACGCGCGAGGAGACTATGAAGATGATGGCCTCGCTCGACGTAAATTCGGACGCAGGCAAGCAGGCAGTTGCATTCCTGCGAAAGCACAACACCGTCATAGACCCGACAATGGCCTTGATGGAATTTATGCGGCGTCCTGCGGATGTGCCTGCGGATAAAGTCGAGCCTGGAGTCGATCACGTGGCACCGGAATTGCGGGAGCAACTAGTCAATGGAGGATTGCCACCCGCGCGCGCCGCGACCGGTCAGAAGATCGTGCAGGAAGAATTGGCGATCATTGGCGCGCTGCATCGCGCGGGAGTGCGCATCGTCGCTGGAACTGATCAGACGGTGCCGGGTTATTCGCTCTATCGCGAGATCGAGTTATACAACCAGGCCGGGTTCACTCCGATGGAGGCGTTGCAAGCCGCGACCATCGTGCCCGCGCAAGTGATGAATGCGGACCGCGAGAGCGGATCGATCGAAGTCGGCAAGCGAGCCGATTTCGATATCCTCGACGCCAATCCGCTGGAGAACATTCACAACATTCGCAGTGTTCGCTCGGTTGTCGCGAACGGCGTACTCTACGAAAGCGCACCGCTGTGGGAGAGCGTGGGCTTCAAACCGTAGCGCGCTGCATCAGGATTCTAACTGCGAAGCGATTCTATTAAGCCTTAAGCGCAATCTGTTCCAATGTTTTCTGCAGTGATGCTTCGTCAGCGACGTTGAGACATTTCTGAGAGCGGTCGATCTGGCGCATCAGGCCGCAAAGCACTTTCCCCGGACCGATCTCGAGGAAAGTGTCTACGCCCTGCTCGATAAGCAGGCGCATGGATTGCTCCCACTTCACCGCGCCCGTCACCTGCCGGATCAGGGCGTCGCGGCTACGGTCCGCATCTTCGAGCAATGCGGCGTCGACATTGCAGACGACTGCGGCCGTGGGCTTGCTGAAAGTCATTGAAGAAAGATCGATGGCCAGCTGATCCTGCGCTGGCTTCATCAGCGAACAATGAAACGGGGCGCTGACCGGCAGAACCTTTGCGCGCTTGGCGCCACGATCGTCCGCCAGCTTGGTAGCGCGTTCTACCGCGGCTGTGTGACCAGAAATAACAATCTGCTCGGGAGAATTGATATTGGCTGGTTCGCAGACTTCACCCTGCGCTGCGTCGCGGCAAACTTCGGCGACTTTGTCGAATTGCATGCCGAGAATCGCCGCCATCGTGCCGACACCGATGGGAACTGCTTGCTGCATGTACTTGCCGCGATGCCGCACGGTGCGCACCGCATCGGTGAAACTCAGAGTCCCCGCTGCCACGTGCGCCGAGTATTCTCCCAGGCTATGTCCAGCGACAAAACGAGGTTTGAGGCCATTTTGGTCCACAACGCGCCAAGCCGCGACGGACGCGGTCAGAATCGCTGGCTGCGTAATCTCAGTCAAGCGAAGCTGATCTTCGGGACCGTCAAAGCAAGCCTGGGAGAGCTTGTAGCCGAGCGCTTCATCGGCCTCTTCAAATGTCTCGCGCGCGATGGGATATTGTTCGGCGAGTTCTTTGCCCATTCCGATGGCCTGCGACCCCTGGCCGGGAAAAAGAAATGCGATGAACCCATTTGTGGGCGAAGAATTTGTCATATGTTTATGCGATGGTCGTAGAGACGTTGCTGGCAACGTCTTCGATTCCACTGCGGGCCGCCCTCGACGCCCGAATTCCGATCAACGTCCGCTCGATCTCTGCATTAATAGGGTGTTCAGCAAACTCTGCCGCAACGCGGATCGCGTTCTTGATGGCATTGGCGTTGGACGATCCATGGGTGATGAAGCAAACTCCCTTTACTCCCAACAAGGGTGCCCCACCATATTCCGTATGGTCAAGACGTTTCTTGAAATCCGCAAACGCGCTGCGCGAGAGCAAAGCGCCAACCTGGCGCGTGATAGTCGCCTTCAGCGACTCTTTCAGCGTGGAGCGGACCAGATTGGCCACGCCTTCTGAAATCTTCAGCGCAACGTTTCCCACGAATCCGTCAGCTACGATAACGTCCACTTTCCCGTTGTACAGATCGCGGCCTTCCACGTTGCCGACAAAATTCAGCGGAAGCTTTTGCAGAAGTTGGAAGGCTTCGCGGGTCAGTTCGTTTCCCTTGGTTTCTTCCTCGCCAATCGAAAGCAAGCCCACGCGCGGACGCTTCGTCCCAAATAACATACGAAAATAAATTTCTCCCATGACCGCAAATTGCTCGAGATTGTGCGGCTTGCTATCGACGTTAGCGCCGACGTCCAAGAGACTGGCGACAGTGCCGATCGCCGTAGGAAACACAGCTGCCAGCGCGGGACGATCAACCCCGGGGATTGCTCCCAACACCATTTTCGCCGTAGCCATTGCCGCGCCGGTGTTGCCGGCAGTGATGAAACCCGAAGCGCGTCCATCGCGCACCAAACGAAGGCCGACGCGCATAGACGAATCGCGCTTGGCGCGTACGGCCCGCACAGCTTTGTCTTCCATGCCGATTACTTCGCTGGCATGGACGACGTTAATAGGGAGTCCTGTCGCGGAGGGATAACGGCTCAACTCGGCCCGCAGAGCCGGTTCCGGACCTATTAAAAGGATATGCACATCATAATGCCGCGCCGCCTGAATGGCCCCTTCGATCTCGGGCTTCGGCCTGCGGTCCGAGCCCATCGCGTCCAAGGCTATGACGCTTGGCATGGGGTGGCGGCGCTAGCTGGCTTCCTCGACGTTCAAAACTTCGCGGCCTTTGTAGTAGCCGCACTTGGGGCAAGCACGATGCGGCATCTTGCGCTCGTGGCAATTCGGACATTCAGAGAGTGAATGGCTTTTGAGCGAGTCATGAGCGCGCCGGCTTCCGGTGCGAGCTTTCGAGTGTCGCCGTTTTGGATTTGGCATTTGAATTCCTTTGTAGGCGCGAGCGTCCTCGCTCGTGCGCTTTTCTAAAAATTAGTCTTCCAACTTGCTGCGAATATCCTTGAGCGCGGTCCACCGCGGATCTTCCATCGGCTCAGAGCAAGAGCATCGCTCCACGTTCTGATTCGCCCCGCAGTGTGGACAAAGGCCCTTGCAGTCTTCGCGGCAGATAACTTTCAGCGGGACGGCTAAGAGCACCTGTTCCCGCACCGCGTCTTCGAGCAACAAACCCTCGCCCTGATAATAGCTGACTTCGGCTTCGGCTCCGGTTACAGAAAGCTCCTCCCGGCCAGCATCCGCGCCCAGCGGCCGGTATAGCAAATCAAACTTGCGCCGAACGTCTTGAATCACCGGCTCCAGGCAACGTGCGCAAGGCAACTCCAGCGTCGTCGAGAGCTCCCCGTTGATCCGTATGTCCTGGATCAGCTGATGCTTCCCGTGACGCTCCTCGATTAGCTGTGCACGCCCGGCAGCATGCAAGGGCGCGCTTTGCTGAAGATCCGGGCCTAAATCGAGCACGCCCGGACCATACTCCTCCTCAAAATCAATCGGATGGAGTTCTAACTCTTTGATTTCGATGAGCATCGAGGCCCCCCGCACCCCCCACCTGGTACCGCGAAGGAACGCGGAAGCACGCTCAGAGGCGTAACTTCTCCAGGGAGCGAAAGTTAAGGATAAAGGCCGCAGGAGCGCAGTGTCAAGGCGCGTGGAGTTCGAATAGTGTCTCAGTTTGAAATGTATGGAGCTATGAGGAAATTGCGCTGCTCCGCGAGTAAAATAAACACTTCGACGAGGCCCACGCGCAGCCGATCATGCTCATAGACAAGAATCCCAAACATTGGAAGCTCTTGGCTTTCTATTACAACCCAGATGAGTCACGTCTATTCGTGGCAAAGAGGAGCGGACTTCCCTTCACTCTCAACTTCGCTAAACCCATGGCGTGGGCAATTACAGCCCTGACCCTCGCAATAGTGGCCATAGTGGCTATGATCAACAACTTTCATTTCGTCCGCTAAAGCAAACTGAGGCACTGCGGACGACGACGAGCTCCAGCCTTACTCTTGACCTCCGCTCCGCAGCAGCGTAACGTCGTCTGCGATTCCTGCATTCACCTTCGCGTTCGAGGAGGCTGTCTATGGTCCCGCTCGCCGCCCTTTGGCTTCCAATCGTTCTGTCGGCTGTGATCGTCTTTATCGCCAGCTCCATCATGCACGTCGTGCTGAAATACCATCAGAGCGATTGCTATCAGATCCCCGACGAGGACAAGTTCCTCGCCTTGCTGCGGCCTGCCAACCTTAAACGAGGTCTCTACGTTTTCCCTTACTACCTTCCGAAGGACATGAAGTCGCCCACCGCCATCGAAAAGTACAAGCAAGGGCCGGTCGGATTCATGACCATCATGCCGAGCGGGCCACCGGCCGTACCAAAATTCATAGTTCAGTGGTTCTTTTATTGCCTGCTGATCGGCTTCTTTGTAGCCTATCTCGCCGCGCATACGATTCCGGCGGGAGCAAACTATCGAGCAGTGTTCCGCGTTGTCGGTACAGCCGCTTTCCTCGCCTACGGTTTGGGACACGTCAGCGATGGAATTTGGAAAGGTCAAACCTGGTCCATGACGATCAAAGAAGTGGTCGACGGACTCGTCTACGGCTTGCTGACCGCCGGAACCTTCGGCTGGCTCTGGCCGCGTTAAGACTTTCTCGATAATCTAAGAGATGGTGGATGTCACAACGACTCCGACTATTGCTGCTCCGAGCCCTCGTGGGTGCTGGTGGGCGCGCACGCGAACATGTCTTTTCTGGATCGTGATCATCGCCTTCGCGGTACGCTTCAGCTACATCGTCATTGGACATACTTACAGGTTTCACTCAAACAACCCGATACTCGCGGTGAACGAGCAGGATTTCAGTTTTGGCTTCGAGATGGGCCGCATTGGGCGCTCCCTGGCTCAAGGCCAGGGTTTCAGCAATCCGTTCAACGAAACTACCGGGCCGACGGCGTGGGAACCGCCGCTTTATCCCTTTCTCATCGCGGGCGTTTTCCGGGTCTTCGGAGTTTACAGTCGTACTTCGGCCATACTTCTCTTGACCATCAACAGTATCTTTTCCGCGTTTACTTGCATTCCGATTTTTCTGATTGCGAAGAGATGTTTCAACGAAAGAGTCGCAGTCTGGAGTTCCTGGACTTGGGCCTTGCTGCCGTCCGTTATTTTCTGGTGCACGCGCTGGATTTGGGAAACCAGTCTCGCAGCACTGCTGCTGGCCCTGATTTTTTGGCTGACGTTAGAAATAGAAGAGAAAGACGGATTGGAGCCATGGCTGCAATTTGGCCTGTTGTGGGGCGTTGCCGCGTTGACCAACACCACTCTGTTGTCATTTCTGCCCGTCTCCGGTTTGTGGACCTGGTACCACCGGGCCAAGCTCGATAAGCGTTCGCTCGGGGGAGTTCTTCTCGCGTCGGTCATCTTCGTTGCTTGCATCACACCTTGGCTGGTCCGCAATCATCGTGTCTTCGGGCAGCCTGTTTTCATCCGTTCGAACTTTGGCGCCGAGCTGCGATTAGGGAACGGACCGGGCGCCGACGGCACCTGGATGGATTATCTTCACCCAACCAAAAACGTCTACGAGATGCGCCGCTATGAAGAACTCGGGGAGCTTGCTTATGTAGCCGAGCGAAAACGAGAAGCGATGGCTTACATTCGCGAGGACTACGCGCGATTCGCCGGCCTGAGTTTACGGCGCTTTTTCTATTACTGGGGCGGGGTGCCGAAAGCGCCGGAAAGTCCTGTCGTGGCGTTCTTCAGGAAATTTCTATTCGCGGCTTCTTCCGTGCTCGCCTTCTGGGGGCTGGGACGCGCTCTGCGTAAGCACAAGCCAGGCGCATGGCTTTTCTTTTGGCTGATCGTTTCCTATCCGTTGGTGTATTACTTTCTCTTTCCTCATCCGCGGTATCGGCATCCCATCGAACCGGAGCTGGGCATCCTGATGTTGTATGTCATTTCTGGAGCAGAGGAAAACGATCGGCCTCGGACAATCGGGCGCGCCAGCAACGGTTGATTCGTATCTTCTAATGAATCACTCACGGCAAGACCTGCAAAGTGAACTCGGATTACAGTCGGGAGGAAATCAGCGCTTCGTTAGCTGGTTCGAGACTCATTCGAATCTCAGCGCACTGTTGATTGTGACCGCGGCATTGCTGGTTCGCCTGCGCGCCGCGTCCGGAACTTTTCTAAATCCAGACGAAGCGCTCCACTATCTTCTCGCCGGTCAACCCTCATGGCTTCTGGCTTATCGCGCGAGTCTTACCAATGCCCATCCTCCGCTTCTGACCTTTGTGCTTTACTTGTGGCGCGGAGTCGGCACTTCGGAGCTTGTTCTGCGCCTTCCCTCGGTAATCGCGGGCACCGTATTTTGCTGGATCTTCTTCAAATGGCTCACGCGTATCCTCGGACCTGTCGCGGGTTTCATCGGACTGATCCTCGTGAGCTTTCTTCCACCGCTGATCGAGCTCTCGGCGGAGGTGCGTCAGTATGCGCTGCTTCTTTTTTTCCTTGCCGGCACTGCGTATCTGCTTGAGCGCGCTTTAGAAAAAAACTCGGCGGCCGTGATGCTGTTGTCTGCGTTTTCTCTTTATCTCGCTCTGCTCTCACATTACTCAGCAATTTTGTTTGCTGCAGCGATCGGCCTCTATTCTCTGCTTCGCGTGATCGCTTGCCGCCCCTCAGCCCAAGTCTGCGTGGCTTGGACTTCGGGGCAGGCGGGCGCCGTTGGGCTCATCGCGGCTCTGTACGTCTCTCACATTTCAAAGCTGAAGGGCGACTACGCATCCGGCACCATCAATGGATGGCTCGGCAATTCCTTCTATCGTCCAGGGCACGATAATCCGCTTCTGTTCGTGATCGCAAGAACCGGCGGCGTCTTCCAGTATGTGTTCGGACAATTGGCGATCGGCGATCTTGCTTTCGTGGCGTTCATTGCGGGGGTGGTCTTGCTTTGGAAAGAAAACATTTCGCCCGGAAGGTCAAACGCCTCTTCCCGGCAATTGGTAGCTCTTTTCGCCTTGCCCTTTGCAATTGGCGCAGGAGCTTCGATTGCCAGAATCTATCCATATGGCGGAACGCGTCATTCTGCGTTCCTCATCATGTTTGCGGTGGCTGGTGTCAGCTTTCTGCTGGAAAAGTTCGCGAAGCAACAGATCGCGCGTGGAATCACGATTGCTCTTCTAATCATCGTCGCTTGTAACTTGTTCGGAAAGCCGCATCGGCCCTACATTCTTCGTGAAGATCAGAGCCGGATGCAGATGGTTCGTGCCTTGGGGTTTCTCCATGCGCAGGTTCCGCAGTCAGACCTGATCTTCGTCGATTACCAGACTCGTCTCTTACTTGGTTACTACTTGTGCCCGGAGCAACCGGTTCCTTTTTCCGCGCCACTCGGAAGCTTGGAGCAGTTTCCGTGCAACGGATACCGCGTAGTCGCCGCGGCCCCGGATCTCTATATATTTACCGCTGAGAATTTCGGGCCCAGGTGGGATCAACTGGTGCGCTCCGTCCCGCTGAAATCCGGTCAAGCGGTTTGGGTCATGCAGGCGGGCTGGGAAGTGGATTTGGCTAACGATCTCCAGAAAAAGCTTCCCGAGTTCGGAGACGTCACGCCGCGATTGTTTGGAAGAAATATCGCAATCTTCAAGTTGAAGCCTGGGCCACCGCTGCCAGGGATCAGCGCTCAGTCGAATTGATGTTATAAGTCGGCCTCAGCTTAAAATCGGCAAGGCACGTATGCGCTTTTTCGTCGCCGCAAAAATCGCATTGCACAAAGCCGGCGCCAGCGGCGGCACTGGAGGCTCGCCCGCACCAGTCGGCGCCTCCGTGCTCGGAACCGAATAAGCTTCGATCAGCGGAGCTTCGTTCATACGAATAGGCGCATAGTCGTCGAAATTCCCCTGCACAACGCGTCCTTTTTCGATCGTGATTTGCGCTCGCAATGCGTTGGTGAGCGCGTAAATCACTCCACCTTTGATTTGTTGTTCGAGAATGTTCGGATTCACGACCTGCCCGCAATCCATCACCGCCACCACTCGATGTATATGCGGCCGATCGCCCTCCATTGAAATCTCCACGACTTCCGCCATGTAAGTACTGAAGCAACCGAAACAGGCAATCCCTTGATAGTGGCCTGCAGGCAGAGGCTTTCCCCACCCGGCTTTCTCGGCCGCTAATTGCAACACGCCCCGCATCCGCGCCGTATGCCAAACGGTATCGAAGAATTTGATGTCTTCATCTTTCGACAACAAGTGCATCCGGTATTCGAGCGGATCCTTTTTCGCCGCTGCCGCGAGTTCATCGATAAAAGATTCGCTGGCAAACCCGGCTTGCAGTGCGTACACCGAACGCATCCAACCCAATGGGACGGGCGTCTCAGTCATCACGTATTCCAGCAACGCTGAGGGAAGAGAATAGATGAGCGCCGCTTCATCCGGCAGGTCAGGATCAATCCCATTCGGGGTGGGCAACCCTTTTTGACCGCTGATCGAGGGTGCGACAATCCGATGACTGAACGCCACCGGCCAGCCCTGTCCATCGACCAACGCGCTGAGTTGGTGATAGCTCGCCGGCCGGTAGGTCGAGTTCCGCATATCGTCTTCCCGCGTCCACAGCACCTTTACAGGGGCGTTCGCCGCTTTCGAGACCAACGCCGCCTCCACTCCGTAGTCGTGCTCCAATCGTCGGCCGAATCCGCCGCCCATCAGCGTGACATTCACCTTGACCTGATCGGGATCCAGTCCGATCGCCTGCGCCACTGAGTCGCGAACATCCTGAGGCACCTGAGTTGGCGCCCACAACTCACAGCTCGATCCGCGGAACTGCGCCGTGCAATTCCCCGGCTCCATCGCTGCGTGAGCCATCAGCGGAAGCTGGTACTCGGCTGCAATGCGCTGCCCTGACGCTTTCGATACATCGCCAGTCGAGTACAGAGTGACCGCCTTACTGGAAGCAGATTTCTTCAACGACGAGAGCATCGCGGCCGAATCGAAATCTTTATTCGGCCCCTCGTCCCATTGCACATTCAGCACGCGCCGTCCTTCCATCGCACTCCAAACGCTTTCAGCGACAACCGCCACCGCCGAATCGCTGATCTTTCCAACGAACGCTACACCAGAAATCCTTTTAGACTCCTTGTCATCGAAGCTCGAAACCTTGCCTCCGTTCACTGGACAACGCGCAAGCAGAGCGTACTTCATCCCCGACAGACGAAAGTCAATGCCGAACTCAGCCTTGCCGTCGACCTTCGACGGCACATCAAGCCGCGGCAAAGGCTTGCCGACGATTTGATAATCCTTGGCTTGCTTTAAAGGCACGTCATTCGGAATCGGCTGCGCACCGGCCTTGCTCGCCAACTGTCCATACGTCAGGCGGCGACTTGACGCCGCATGCACCACTGCGCTGTTTTCGGCTTTGCAGCCGGAGCGCGGAACGCCCCACTCTAAAGCGGCAGCGCTGATCAGCATTTCGCGCGCGGCTGCTCCAGCCTTTCGCATCGGATCCCAGGTGGTACGCACGCTCGCACTGCCGCCAGTAGTCTGATCACCGTAAAGCGTACTCGCCCCGGCTTGTTCAATCGTGATCTGCTTCCAGTCCGCCTCGAGCTCTTCGGCGAGAATCATGGGAAGCGAAGTGCGTACTCCTTGTCCCATCTCAGAGCGCGCCACTACGATCGTGATTTTTCCGTCGGGGGTGATCTTCAAATAAGCATTCGGAGCGAATGCGTTAGCCGCCGAGCTTCCGTGAGGTAAATAGAAACCGATGACGAGTCCGGCGCCTGCGGCCACGCCGGCAGTGAGAAAGTCGCGCCGGGAGAGTGGGCTCATTCTGAACCTCCCGTACCTGCCGCGCGATGAATAGCACGCCGAATCCGGTCATAGGTTCCGCAGCGGCAGAGGTTGCCAGACATTGCTTGCGTAATCTGATCATCGGAAGGCCGAGGATTCTTTGCCAACAAAGCTGCGGCGGCCATGATCTGGCCAGTCTGACAATACCCACATTGAGGCACCTGCTCCTCGATCCAGGCAAGCTGCAGGGGATGCAGCCCGTTCGTCGTTAGTCCCTCAATGGTCGTGATATTTTTCGTCGCAGCTTGCGAGACTGGCGTTGAGCATGAGCGCACGGGTGCTCCATCCGCGTGGACCGTACACGCGCCGCACAGGCCAGCGCCACAACCAAATTTCGTGCCCGTCAGTTCCAGCGTGTCACGTAGAACCCAGAGCAGCGGCGTCTCAGGCGCAACGTCCACCTTCCGCTCGCTGCCGTTAATGCGCAGAGTGATGGCTGCCATGGTTAGGAGTTGAAGATATGGACAGCATCGTACTCAACCAGCGCGGAAAAGGGAAATGGTTCGCGGGGAGAGATGGTTCGTCGTAGAGTCCGAACTCGGGAGGAGAGAAAGCTGAAACTTAGTTCTAGGCTATTTCGCTCTATTTTCCAACTCGCGTAATATTCTGTCGCCAACCTGAGCCTGAAAAGCGGAAAACTCCGGCAGATCGTACAGACGCAAACTGAGTTCGTCCAGTTCCACGTTGTCAGCTTGCACGTCGGCGTTCCCTTGGCGCACTGCATCTACCAGTTTGCCAGCCGTGATTTGGTCGAAACTTTCAGAAACCAGCACCGTATTGTCTGCCCATTGCTGCACGATCACAGGTCCTTCTTCAGTAAGAACCTCTACCGCGAAAGCGGGGCACTTGGCCCCTGCGCATGAGGCAACAGCCCGTGGCGTTGCGCTCTGGTAGCGCTGGGCAATTGCGGTCGCATAGACGCGGGCAAAGCGTTCCGCCGATGCAGGCGATTTCCATCGCGAAACATACAGAAGCGATAGGTCGGCGGTTGTGAGCGTCTCCGCAGTGGTTTTGGCAGTCCTGCGAAACGCAACGTAAGCTCCTCCCTGCCAGGATCCGGCAAGCGTTTCTGCCTCTTTTCGATTTCCGTAAGTCTTCAGGAGCGCGCGCACATCGAGTTCACCGATTCCGCCGGAGTCATATACCGCATACTTATCGCTAAGTATTTGCTGGACGTCGGGAATGCGAACCGGTGCGAGTTTCTCGCGGTTGATATAAGCCGTCGGCTGCAGGACCTCATGCGTGTTTCGCGGCGGACGCGCGAACACTCCCGAAAAAGCCATCGCCTTCCCGCCTTTTTCCAACAGTTCGCCTTCGAAGATCAATCCTTCACGATAAGGGAACGTACCTGCTTCCCTCAGAATCATGGGCGCGTCGTGCAGCAACTGCGAATCAGCGCTGGCTTTCACGGCTGGCTCTTCCATCTGATAAATCAACCCAGAATCGAAATCGTTTTGGTCTCGTCATCGTAGTAGGCAGCGATTTGCTTGCCATTGGCCTTCACCACGAACTCCCGCAGATTGAATTCCCGCGGCAGAAGGCCGAATTTCTTCATGGTCATTTCGGAGCGGGCGAAGCGCTGCGCATACCCTTCTTTCGCCTGCTCATCGCGAGTGTACTGCTCCACCTCAGCCGAGCTGACCAGGCGGCGCTTGACGACGGACCGCTTCGGAAAACCGCTGTCCTCTGAAGCGAAAGCCACGATCTTGTCGACCGATTTAAAAAGTTCCTTCGCGTCCGCGTCCGACATTTGCACTTCTGCGGTGTGGTCCTTCCGAACCTTGCGCGCCATTTCTCCCAGGCTCTGGCCCTGATCTCCGGCAGAATTGGAATCGCTGTTAGTCGTTGGCGCAGGAGAGCCAGTCTGCTGGCCAAGAGCCGAACCGTAGAAGAAGCTGCAAGCCAGCAGCAAATGACTGGGACAGAAGAATCGAGACATAGGGCCTCAATCAGCCAGGAAATGTGAAGTCAGAAGAATTGTCCAGAATTGTCGTTTAGCCGGACACGAGACTCACTGCAAAAGGCGGGATAAGGCTTACGAAGGTAATGTGAAGGAGTCGTCGCGAAGCGTCTACCAGATCGTTTTCAGAAGTGGACTGCGCCGAATCTTTTCGTCACGTGTGACCAGCGCAATGCCTTCAGCCCGCGCAGTTGCACCGATAAGCCTATCAATAGGATCCTTCGGATAATCCTCCGGGAATTGAGTGGCAAGGACTGCGACCTCAGCCGTTATTGGCTTCACAATCACGCCTGAGCGGGTTACAAAATTGCGAACCGTGTTTTCAATTGTGCTGTGCGTCCGAAGCGCGCCTCGCGCGATCAGAAAAGCCAGTTCCCAAATAGTGACGTCCGCAATACCCAACCCGTCGCTGAGCCTGGCTCTTTGAATCGCAGACTTTGCATGCCGGGAAAGCCGATCTTCGTCAGCAACCATCCACACCAGCACGTGGGTGTCGAGAAGAATCACCGCAAGATTTCCCAATCTTCCAGCGGTACAGCCGAAGATACGATGTCCCCCACGACCTCCACTTCACCCCGCATGCATCCGAACACGTTATCGGGCTGTCCATCAGCGGGGACAAGTTTAGCCACAGGACGGCCCTTCTTCGTGATCACCACGGGCTCGCGGGTCGATCGCACTTCGTCCATGACTTTGAGGCAACGAGCTTTAAACTGTCCAGCCGCCATCGTCTTCATGACCTCTCCAAATGACCATAGTCATTATATCATGACCACTAGTCACGGCCATAATTGACAGCTGGTAGCTCGAGGTTGAAAGCTTGGCTACTTCAATTCTTGCAGCTTTGACGAAGCCAACTGTGCGGCTTCACTGGCGGGGTTTTCCTTCTGGATGGTTTCGTAGATGCGTTTGGCTTCAAGCGGCTGATTGTCCGCTTGATAGGTCGCGGCCAATTCCACTTGAGCCGTCACCTTACCCACCGTGCTGGTAGGCTTTGCCGCTAGCTGTTTGTAGAGTTCCTCTGCCTGCTTGTTGCGGCCGGTATTGCGATAGACCGATGCCAGCGCCATCTTGGCCAGCGCCGCAACGTCGCTGTTGGCCGATGAAATCACTGCCTGAAGATCACGCTCGGCCGAGGCGTTGTCCCCAAGATCCGCCGAGGTCAGACCCAGAAAATAACGGGCAAATTCGGACGAATGGGTGTGCGGATATTTGTCCACGATGGCTTGAAATTGTTTATGCGCCGCGGTTGCGCGCTCGCTGGAGCTGGCAAAACTCGGCTCCTCCGGCTGCGCCGGCATGGTCGGCGGACGCACCGGCGTATCCAGCGTGCGCACTGCCTGGCCCAAGTCCAGGCTCGCCTTTTGATCCTGTTGACCCAAGTAATACCAGGTTCCGGCGGCCGCTGCCGCAATGACCAGCACGATCACAACCGCGACAGCGAGTTTGCTCTTGTGTTCAACCGACCAGTGCGCGGTTCTTTCCGCGGCGTCGATCGTGGCTCGGCTGAACCGGTCCGTTTTCAGTTGATGGCGGGTTTCTGCGCGCACGAACTTCCCTTCTGAATACCTCTGGATGGTGCTGACAATTCCTCAGTCTAACAGGCAGAATTCAGCAACGTCAAAGGCTGGCACTCGTCCTGCAGTGTCCTGCACACCGTTTTGGCTTCTTGAAGACGCGACCTCCGCGTGATCGAGCCGAACACACACCAGATCATCTCGTGGCCGTTCTGTCTGAACATGCCGGCCTATCGTCCCTAAACGAGGTACGTGCCTGCAAGCCTCTCGTGGTAGCAAAAAAACACTGCATCTCGTGATGCGCTCCCGTCGGTCATCGTGCGAAAGTTCAGACTGGACAGAAAACCTGGGCCGCAACACTCAGGACGGAGGACAAGAAAATGACTGAAATGCTCGCAGGAGGCTTGGTTTTAGCAATCTCGATTTCCATGACCGTTGGGATCACGGTCATCATGTTCATGGCCGACCGCGGTGCGGTGCGCAAATGATCCGGCGCATGCTATTGCTTAAGTTCGTGTCGTGGTGTGTGCTTGCGCCGGTCCTGGCCTTGGCCCGACACAGCATCTGCGCTTCAGCGAGTCGCCCCATCTTTCGCATCCCTTGCGAAAGTGGGCGCTTCGAAGGCCGCTTCCTCAGCGAGTCCGGGGATATCTTCGCCAGCCACACAACGGCCTGACGTTGCGCAAACGGAAGCATCGAGCAACTTCCTCGTCACCGGAGCGGGTAGCTGCCGCGTATTGCGTTTTTCTCAGCCAGGTTCTCGTTTTGTGCAATATCTGTCCAGCCCCATGCGAGGCCAACGGTAGTTGCCTGAGCCATCCGCTCTGGTTCACGCCAGCGGTTACTGCGTTACTGTGAACACTGCCGCGCTCGCAGCCGTCCCTCCTGGAGTCGTGATTACAATTTTGCCGGTCATCGCGCCTGTCGGCACATTCGCTGTCACCTGCGTGTCTGAGTTCACCGTTACTGTTGTTGCCTTCACTCCGCCGAAGGTCACCTTCGTGGTCTGCGTTAGGCTGACGCCGGTGATGGTCACAGGCGTTCCCACGGGTCCGCTGGCGGGAGTGAAACTCTTGATCGATGGCACAACGCGGAAGTTTATATAGCTTTTCAGATTGCCACCTGGAATTGTCACCATCACAATTCCTGTAGTCGCGCCCACCGGGACCGTGGCGGTCAGGAAGGTATCCGACAAAACCTTGATCGTTGCCGCCGTCCCGTTGAACGAGACACCCGTGGCACTGTTGAATCCCTGACCGAGAATTCCGATCGACTTGCCGACCTTGCCAGAAGTTGGAAGCAACGCGGCGTACGGCGCCAGGCTTGATTTCAGGCTGTAGAACACGCCCGAGTTGTGCGAACCAAATGTGTTTGTATCACCGTAAAGTATGCCAGCCGTATGCTGGGTCAAGCTCACCATCGGCGATCCGCCTTTGGTGCCGTCGAAATTGTAACGGACAGAAAACGATCCCGCAGGTGTGATCCGGAAAATCGTTCCGTGGTTCGTTGCCCCGCCCAGATAACCCACGCCATAAAAGTTGCCATCTGTGCCTTGCACCAGGCCGCCGAAGGGACTGCCGCCGTCTGTGCCCGGGTTGAACGAATGCAGGGAGGTCAGCGCGCCCGCCGGCGTGATCTTGAATATGTTCCCATACCCCTGCGTGCCGCCGTTGGAAGTCGTTCCGTAGAAATCGCCGTCTTTTCCAAGAACCAGCCCGGCGTAAGGGTTCCCGCCGTCGGTTAAGTCGAAGGCATGAAGTATGGTGAAAGTTCCGGCGCCCGTGACTTTGAAGACCATGCCATATCGGTTGTTCCCCACGCCACCGAATGCAGTTCCGTAAAAGTTGCCGTCGTTTCCTTGAACCAGCGGACCATAAGGTCTTGAGCCGTTGGTTAAATCGAAGGAGTGTAGAACCTTGTAAGTGCCCGTCGGAGTCATCTTGTATACGGTTCCATAGGCGGAGGCGCCGCCGAAGCAGGTGGTTCCGTAGAAGTTTCCGTCGGCAGCCTGGATCGGAGGAGCGTAGGGGGTGTATCCGTCCCCGCTGGCAAAGTTATGAAGAACCGTATAGGTGCCTGCCGACGTGATCTTGAATATGACTCCGAGATTTGCGGATCCGCCCACTGAAGTCGTGCCATAAAAGTTGCCGTCCGTCGCTAGCGTCAGTCCGCTGTAAGGTACCTTGCCGTGAGTTCCGTCAAAACTGTAGATCACGGACACGTTTCCCTGGACGGTGATCTTGAACACGGTGCCCAAGTTCCCGTTTCCGCCTGCCGGAGTTGTGCTGTAAAGGATGCCGTCGCGGCCTTGTGCCACGATTCCTGAATATTGAGGACTGAGTGGGTCTCCGGACGCGTCACCAAAATCATGGAGGTCGGAATAGGTTTGAGCATGCGCTGCGGCAACCACCATGCTGAGCGTCAGAGTTGCAACTGCAAATAGCCCTCGGGCTTTTATTTTTTTCATAGGGAGTCTCCTCTGATTATTTGTCGCGCCAGTTCAGAAACACGTATTGAGTCGGGGCTATAGGCTTCGCGCGAAAGGAGCTCCGCGACAGTGTGTGTGAAGTTGATTCCGTTGTTCGGAAGAACAATAGAGGGGTGAATCAACTACAGCAAGTTAAGACTGAAAAACACACAACCTCTTGCCCCAAGTTGGGCCGAGTATGTTCCTGAGTGCTGCCTATTGTCAATAGGCAAAGTCTTGCACAGTACGCAGAGACAATACAGCAACTGAATTGTCCCCAGATGAGGACTCTTCGAGAAAAACAAAACCTGCTTCTTCATCATCTACGCATCGGGACATGTCCCACAGTCATCTCCCCTCGGTACCTTTGTGTTTCTACACTTGAAGTATCTCCCGAAAAGTATCCGATCCTTTCAATTGAAGATCGGCCAATGAGGCGTCTTTAGATTGAAGATCTATAAATTGCCGATCTGTAGGGAAGAGCCGTCAGCCCTTCCAGTGGTAGGCCTTGGACTGGGCCAGGCCGATGTGGGCGAGGACGCGGTTGACGAACTCGTGGGCCATGGCATCCAAGCTTGCCGGGCGGTTGTAGAAAATTGGGATTAGGGGGAAGACTGTAGCTCCGGCGTCGGCAGCACGGTACATATTGCGGATGTGGATTTTGTTTAGCGGGGTCTCGCGCACGCAGAGAATTAACGGGCGCTTCTCTTTGAGGCAGACGTCGGCGGCGCGCTCGATGAGATGCGAAGCGATGCCGTTGGCAATGCGGGCGAGCGTGCCCACGCTGCACGGGATGACGACCATGGCGTTGGCGGGATAGGAGCCGCTGGCGATGTTGGCTCCGATGTCGGCGTTCGATTGCTGATGAATTTTGCGGGAAGCTTTTCCGAGAATTTGGCTGACCAGGTCGCTGCGGCCGCGGAGTCCGAGTTCTTCGGCCATGACGCGCAGAGCGCTGTCGGAGGCGATGAAGTTCACGGTGTGGACGCGCGGATCGCGTTCGATTGTGGCTAGCAGGTGTTTGCAAAATAAAGCCCCGCTGGCTCCGGTTGTGGCGACAGTCAGATTCTCGGGCGGGTTGGGCAATGGCTCCTCGGATCTTAGTTCGGATCTTTCTGTAGAGACGTAGCTAGCTGCGTCTCCGCCGGCCACATGCAGCTTGCGTCCTGAGCATAGGGAGCGAGCGAGGAGCAAGTCAAGCAGTCGTAGGTCGTTCGTCGTTGGCTACGTTGCTGACGACACGAGCTTGGCGAACGCCGAACGACCAAAGACGAACGACGATTACATGGCGACTTCAACGAATCTGGGATCCCGCCGCAACGCCGCGCAGATGCACGCGCTGGCCTGCGTCGAGCGCGAGGTGCGCGCCAATGATTCCAGTGGGCGGCGCAAGTATCTGCGGGACTTCAGCAATGCCTTCCGTTCCTACGAGTCGGTTATCGATGCGCAAGAGTTGACCGCGACGGTCAGAGCGGCCGACGTGATCCTGATCGGCGATTATCACGCGCTCCCCTCGGCCCAGCGTTTTGCCGCGACCTTGCTGGAGCAGCGGGCGCAACCGGGGGATCGTCCGGTGGTGCTCGGAGTGGAGACGATCTTCTCCCGGCATCAGCACATCCTCGATGAGTGGTGGCGGCGTGAGATCGATGAAGAAGAATTCCGCCAGCGCATCCGTTTCGATCTCGACTGGAGCTATGAGTGGCCTCCGTTTTACGAACTGCTGGTAACCGCCCGCGAACACGCAGACGCCGTCTATGGTTTAGATTGCATGCCCAGGGAAGACCTGCGCAAAATCAGAGCCCGAGATCGGCACGCTGCTGACAAGATCGCCGAGATTGGTCAGCGCCATCCGAATGCTGTGATCCTGGTTCTGTTCGGCGAATCGCATTTGGCTCCTCAGCATCTTCCTCGCGTGCTGCGTGGGCGATTGCCGGGACACCGCGTCCTCACGGTTTTGCAAAACGTGGACGCGCTTTACTGGCAAGCAACTGGGGTGCAACAGGAGCGCGTTGAAGCAGTGCGGGTGAGCGATGACGTCGTCTGCGTTTTTAATTCTACGCCGCTGGAAAAGTATGAGAGCTATCGCCTCTGTCTGGCGCGCTGGAATCAGGAAGACGAGCAACCGCCCGACATCGCACCTACGATTTACAACCTCGTCGATAGCTTGCTGCGCTTTCTTGATGTGAACCGCTACTCGCCACACAACGGCACGCAGCCGAAGTTTCTGGTCGATCTGTTGCCCGAGGTTCATTGCGGATCTAGCGACGCGCGCTTGCGGCGTTTGCTGTCCCGCGTGACTGGCGAGGCGGAGCGAATCGAAGCCATGCTGCAGAAGGTTGAATCGCGAGGCAGCGTTTATCTACCGGCGATCAATGCTTTTTATATTCGTGAATTTCAGATGACGTGCGCTGCGGAAGAGGCTTCCCGTTTCTTGCATCATGCTTGCCGTGGTTTGCCATTGCATCGCAACGGTCGCGCCATCGCCACTAATGAGCCTGACATGCAGCCTGGCGACAGGTTCTATGCCCGAACGCTGGAGCACGCGTTGGCCTACTTTGGTTCCCGCGTGTTATATCCAGCACGGTCGGCGGTCGGCGATCAGGAGGCATGCGAATTCTCGCGGGCGGCTTGCGAAAGACTCATGCACGAGGCGCTCCGCGGCGATCGAAACAAATTCGATTCACTCGCCCAGAAGTTGGGCTACACATTAGGCAGCCAACTTTACGACGCGTATTTGCGAGGAAGCGTGAGCCGAAGCGTACTTCGGCATTTGTTCCTCGCGCGCATTGAGGAACCGGGGAAAGCGCGAACTACCTGCTTTGAAGTTTCGCGAAAGATCCGCGGCAGCCGCAAGAAGCCGTGTGTGGCGGCGCATTGACGCGGGCTTTAGCATTTAGCACATAGCGTTCAGCACTCAGCACTCAGCATTCAGCCGAAGAGACCTCGAAGGAACTGCCCAGCGTACGTTCTGTGCGACGACTTACACTGTCTTTACCACTGCGGCGAATGAAATGCTAATCTTGCTGGCTGAGTGCTGATTGCTGACTGCTGAGTGCTTCCCTTGACCCCAGAATCCATTCGCAAACTTTTCGAGCGAGTCCGTGCGGGAAAGATTTCGCCCGACGAAGCAGTTCAACGCCTGCGGCACTTGCCGTTTGAGGATCTGGGATTTGCCAAGGTCGATCATCATCGCGCATTGCGCGTAGGCATGCCTGAGGTGATATTTGGACAGGGCAAGACGCCCGCGCAATTGACGCAGATATTTTCGCGACTGGCGAAGCATGACGGCAACCTTCTTGCGACGCGGGCCAGCAAAGAGCAGTTCGCCGCAGTCAAAAAGAAAGTGCGCGGGGCGGAGTACCACGAACTGGCGCGGGCAATCGTTTTGCAACGGGACAGAAAGAAATATGGCAAGGGAATTATCGCAGTGGTCTCAGCGGGAACCAGCGACATTCCGGTTGCTGAAGAGGCCGTGGTCACTGCTGAGATCATGGGCAACGAGGTTGAGCATCTTTATGACGTTGGGGTGGCCGGCATTCATCGTTTGCTGGCGAATCGTGAAACGTTGACGCGGGCGCGTGTAGTCATTGTTTGCGCGGGGATGGAAGGCGCACTGCCCAGCGTGGTTGGCGGACTGGTTGGGGTTCCCGTGATCGCCGTCCCCACCAGCGTCGGTTATGGCGCGTCCTTTAAGGGTGTAGCGGCGTTGCTAGGGATGATGAATTCGTGCGCGTCCAATGTAAGCGTGGTGAATATTGATAATGGATTTGGCGCGGGTTATGTGGCGGCGTTGATCAACCGATTGTAATCCTCGAATTCCTTCGAGACTACGCAGGTCCGCTATGAAATGCGGCAAGGCATTCTGATAGGCAACTGTTTATTCGCGCGCAACGTTTATGAGGGGGTTTCCCAACCCCACCCGGCGTCAATGCTAGAATCTGCTCTCATGAAAAGCCGCCTGCTCTTCCCCGCGCTCGTGTTCGCCGCTTTGGCGCTGGCCGCACAGACAACATCCGAGGTCGAGATCACCGCCGAGCCCCATCACCATCTCCTGCTCGAAAACCAGCAAGTGCGCGTCTGGCTCGCCGAGGTCGCACCCAACGACGCGACTCTCATGCATCGCCACAACCACGACTACGTTTTCGTTTCGCTCGGCGAGACCAACGTCCAGAACGAAGTCGAGGGCAAGCCGCCCGCCATACTAAAAATGCAAGATGGCGAAACTCGCTTTGCTCCCGGCGGATTCGCGCACATCGCCCGCAACCAGGCCAGCGCCCCATTCCGTGCCATCGCCGTAGAACTGATGCAGGACGAAGCCGCCCACAAAACTCCTCCGCCCAAATGGGACGAAGACCGCGGCCTGCACATCCTCCACGGAGGCACGCAAGACATCATCTTCGTCCAGGACGGTGTCCGCGTCTCCGAGACCGAGTTGCAACCCGGAGCGACCATCCCCAGCCATCACCACACCGGCCCACATCTCCTGGTAGCCGTGAGCGACTTGGAAATCCGCAGCGACGTTGAAGGCCAGGGCCCCATGCCCGGACACTTCAAGTCCGGCGACGTGAAATGGCTCCCCGGCGGCTACACCCACACCCTAACCAACACAGGCAAGCAAGAAGCCAAATTCGTGACGCTAGAATTCCACTGATCGGCAAGAGTATGTGTGGCGCGCGGGCGCCCTCGCCCGCGAAATGCGAGTAATGTTCCACGTGGAACACTTTGTACTGACTTAATCGTATGTACATGTAAGTTGCTGAGCGGATGAGGCTTGCTCGGCATACACGGGAGCCCAGACAAAGATCCCCCGCCGCCATCCCCCTAACTCTGTCATCCCGAACGATGATTCGCAGTCGAGGGACCTGCTGTTCCCCTGCGTCGACCAGCCCATATCAAGGCATTCGCACCAGACGCCAGCCACCCCGATGCCAACCCCCACCAAACTCCAGCCCCGAAGGGGCGAAAGAAAACAGCCCAGGACGAAGTCCGGGACGCCAGTCCAGACGAAAGTCCTGGCTAAGCCCAGAAAAAAGATTCAAGCCCCGTAGGGGGGCAGGTGAGTCCGCGCCCAGAGTTCCAAATCGGCACTGCGTGGACTCTATCTGACCTACTCGATAAGTCGAATGCTTGTAGCACGTTGAAACGCACATTCCGGCCGCCTCTGCCCCGCATCCAACCTATTACCTAAGTGCTTTGGATTTCGGCTTTCATTCGCCGAAAATGTGTGATGACATAGCTATCCGGTTGCTTTATGCTTGGCCGTTCGCATATGCGGAAGATCCCATACCACGTGTTGGACATGCCGAACTATTCCCCAATGGAAGCGGTTCGGTACTTCCACGTTCCGCCCTCGACCCTCGCGTACTGGACCGAAGAGCCGAATCAACTTGTTGTCCTGGCCTCGGAGGAGCCGCCGCTGCTCTCCTTCAAGAATCTGGTTGAGTTGTACGTTCTTGAAGGGCTCCGCAAAATCCACGGCGTGCACACCTCTCGCATTCGAAGCGCGGTGAACTTTCTTCTTGAGACGGAGCGATCGCGACATCCGCTGGCCGACTACGACATCAGGACCGAAGGCAAGAACGTTGTCTTCTACAAGAAGGGTAAGCCTCTGAATGCCTCACTCTGGGGCCAGTACGAGATGGAGGAAGTAGTCGGAGCATACCTGCACCGCGTTGAAAGAGATCCCCACGGCGTGGCCCTCCGAATATTCCCCTATACAAAACGGGAACAGCTCGCCAACAAAGAACAGCCACCCCAAACCGTGGAGATCAATCCCGCCGTATGCTTTGGGCTTCCGGTCTTAAAAGATTCCCGACTAACGACTGGATTCCTGGCAAGCCGTTTCCGCGGTGGCGATTCGGTTCCTTCGATCGCGACAAGCTATGGTCGACCCGTGGCAGAAATCAAAGAAGCGATTGAGTGGGAGCTCGGGCGCTCCATCCAAGAAAAGGCTGCCTAATCTCACCTTTTACCTAGATGAGAATTGTGACTGTCCTGAAGTTCTCGATGAGCTCCGTAGAGCTGGCATTCGACATCGCATCTATAAACAAGACGTACCGGCGAACGTCGGAACAGCCGACGAAGCCTTACTGCCCAAAGTCGGCAAGCACGGTTGGGTGTTAATCACCGCAGATTGGCATCAGCGCTACAGACCCAGACAAATCGCCGACCTCCGCCGCTACAAAGTTCGCCACTTCGTCATGCCTGGAAATCTTGGAGCCGAAGCGATGGCAAAGCTCTTGGTCGCGGCGAAGAATGACATTCGCGCATGCTGCCGGGACAACGAACCGCCAATTAGCGCCAACGTCTTACGAAACGGCGGCCTGAAACTCCTGATGGACGCAAAAGGCAATCTGCACGACAGAGGCGAGGAAAAGCTCTACCACAAAGGCAGAGTCACAACTCGTGTTCCGTACAAAGCTTAAGCACGGGTGGATGGTCGAAAACCTTAAACCTTGTCGAAGGGCTCAGCGCGGTAGGTTAGCTTCCACAGTGGCGTACCGCCGACCGCGAGCGCTGGGCGAAAACGTTCTGGGGCATTGGGATCTCGTTCCGCCAGGGGGATCTCAGCGACTGATATCATCGGGTCCATTTTCGTTCGCAGTCCATAGATCGTGACCTCTTCAACGAAGCAACAGAGGCGGTCCAACGTATCTCGGGTGAACTCCGACACAATCGTCCCTTCGACCTCGGGTGAACTCCGACACAATCGTCCCTTCGACCTCGGGCTCTACCATCTCGATCTTGCCGCGATCCTCGCGATATCCGGCTCTCGCTAACCTCCAGCCCTCGTGCTCAATTCTGTTTCTGAGGAGACTGAGCTTTTCCGTCCAAGCCCTTGCTGCCTGCAAATAGTCGGCCAGCTCGGGATGACTAACGGAGAGTCGCGCGACACCCTTCTCGAATTGGCTTTGCTCTTTAAACAGGAACCCAATGTCCAAGTTAAGGGCCTTCGCGAGCGATTGCATTCCCGTTTTTAGAGAGCGGCCAGCGCTGGTCGCAAAGTCCGCGACGTTTTTGCGAAGCTCCTTATCTATTCCGTCCACGTGAATAGTCTTGCCCACCAATCGTGCAGCCTCTCCGCTTGACACTTTCTGTTTATGTTCTTTCAGTAGCCGATCGATCTCCTTAGCGGTAGAACGAGCATCAGAGAGCGCAGTCAGGGCGTTTTCGTATGGTTTGTCGAACGACTCGCGGCACTTCCTCTCAAGAAAAACCCGATCTCGGATGGTAATAACGCCCATGAACAGCCGCGCCATAAAAGGGCTGCTAGATCCCTCGTCGCTCATTTTCGAAACGATCCAACTAGGTTGCTCGGGTTTCACAATCATGTTCGATTGAGACTGAAATCTCTGAAGAGATATCAAAAAGTCCTGGCGCGTGATTGGCAAAATGCTCGATATGCGGGCACCCTTTTGCTCGATGACTTGTGCGCCCTTCATTATCGGGCCTAAGAAGACAAGGAAGGCCTCCAGTGGTAAATTCCCGACTACACGAATCGCGCCGCCCTCCTGCCAAGGAATGAACTGTACGTGGGACTGAAGTTTGCCCTCGCGCGATTCAATTCGAAATGGCAGGTTTCGCAGGCCAGCCCCTTTGTCAGCCCTCATCTCCTCTGGCACCGGCACAAGTTGACCTCTTAGATTGAACTGATAGCCGCCAAGTGTCATGCCCATCTGAGAAGTGCCCTCCAGGAGGGCCTTATGGGGAAGTTTGGCGCCGGGGGAATAAATCTCTAAATGCAAAAACAGGAAGCCAAGTAGGCGATTCAGCGAGTGCAGCCCGAGTCCGCGGCAGAAAACGTGCACGTACATGGGCATGACCGGGCCGCCAGCCATGTTAGGAAGTAAGAAATCACCAGCTATTTTGTCACCCTCAATCTGCATCGCATAGTTGACGGTTCCTTTTCTGAGCACAACAATCATGTCGGGCCATTCGGTCGATACGGCGGTCTTGTTCACCTCCATCATGTCCTCGGCAACCTGTTCCAGCGAAGTCGCGCTGTCAATGCAACAAACGATGCCAAGTGGAACGTCATTCACCGGATAACTTCTGGCCGACCGAGGCGGCCGATGAATTCGCTTCACAGCCCCGATGCGTTGATATGCAGTTCTTAGCTCCTCAACAGTCAAAGTGCGTGCGGTGTGAAATACGCAAGCGACACTGCCCGCGTTTAGCGCTGTGGGTGCTGCCATGCCTTATCTTGCCATCGTGTAGCCACGAATGAAACTGTTTCCTTGCGCGTCCGTCTTAGCACTCCAAGCAAGAGCCGAATCTCGGACTTCTTGCCCGCGGATTTGAGAGCGGGACAAGTCTGGTAAAACACCCGCTTGCATTTCCCAAATTCATCTGGTATAAACAATTCACCGAGAGCAGTGTGCGTGGCTAGCCGGTCGTTTTTCTGAAACTCTCGTCGCAGATCCGGCATCAAATCAGGAACACAGTAATTTAGCCCCGGCCACGGGGTTTCATTCGGGAACAAGGCTTCTCGAAGGGTTTAAGCGTTTTTCGCAAGAACCTCCACAAGATCTTTTATCAAGTGAATGGTCTTCCGAGTCGGCTCGTGCCGAAATGGCACTTGTGTTGGACCGGAAGATACGTTCTGTTGCGTGCTCAATGAGCTCACTCAGCTCAGCGAACCGGTTTTGGGAAGGGCATGACTTT
>CAVOLD010000010.1:0-326407 GCA_963696705.1 uncultured Acidobacteriota bacterium | reverse complement strand
ATACTGCCAGTGCTGGCGGCTTCCACCGTACATCGAAGTCTTTGTGCCCTCTCACCTCCGAAACCCACGGTCTTGTTACAAAAGGGCTGATAAACTGCTCGAATTGCGTTCTTGTTAGAGGAGGACTAATGGAGACTTCTGCTCCGGCTCCGTCCGCGTCGAGCGGTTATCCCCGAGTCGCCAGCCCAATCCACACGATTTTGGTGCTCGCCGCGATTGGCGGTTGGGCGATCGGTCATAGGATTTTTGCAGATCAATTGAGCGCGACGGCTAGTCCGAACCGCATATTCTTTTATGGAGTCACGGTTCTCTATGAGTGGCTCTTGTTCGTTTTGGTAGTGGCGGCCGTGCGGCGTAGTGGCGCGTCTGTCATCACAGTTCTCGGAGACCATTGGCATTCCGTCCGCCAGGTGCTGCGGGATTTTGGAATTGCCGCTGGGTTCTGGATCGTCGCGGCGATGCTTCTTTGGATATTTGGTTGGCTCTTGCGCACCGCAACTCTGGGTCGGAATGTCTCCATGCTCCCGCAGAGAGGTATCGAACTGACATTATGGATAGTGCTCTCGGTTAGCGCCGGTATTTGCGAGGAAACGATCTTTCGGGGCTATCTACAACGACAGTTCATGGCTTTGACTAAGAGCGCGGCTGCCGGCATCCTTCTTTCTGCCGCAGCATTCGGCGTGGCTCACGCATACCAGGGCTTCCGGATGGTGATTTTGATTGGCCTATACGGAGCAATGTTCGGGACTCTGGCCCATTGGCGAGGGAGCGTTCGCCCTGGAATGATCGCTCATGCCTGGAACGATTCATTTAACGGAGTGGTTGCCGCCTTAGTGAGGCATTAGGGTGTGCTCGCTGCCGGTAATGTTAAGTCAGTCGGTGCGGAGGTAGTAAGCGATGTCGGGCTGGGGGCCGCGGCCTCGACCGCACGAGGCTGCAAATTCAAAGGCGTCGCCAGACCGGGCGCGACCCTGGGATGTCTCGCAAATGGCCCACCCAGCGATTCAGATATTAGTTCCTCGATTGTCCGCTTCCGCGCTTACTGTTTCCCAGCTTCCTATTGCACTGTCAATGTGAGTGAGATGGATTGAGTCTGCGATGCTGAGGTCGCCGTGACCGTAAGCTGATATGTGCCAGCTGGCGTGCCATTCGGGTTGGTCTGTGAACTCGGTGAACTGCCCCCTCCTCCTCCACAGTAACAGAGAAAAAGCAGCAACAGGAACGGCAGAGCCCGGCCAGCGCGCAACACGGATCGCTTTCTGCTCCTTGGAGTCGGCAAAAAGATCAGTCCAAAGATCGCTACGGCCCAGAACCACGGTGAATGTTGGGAAGGACTCGGTGCCAGAACGGCCGTGGTCCTCGCTGTCGTACTTACAGCGACCTTGAAGGTCGAGGCTGTGGTCGCGCTTACGCTCACGCTCGAAGGTACCGAACAGTCCGCGCCCATGGGTACCCCTTTGCATGTGAGCGTAGCGGTCCCGCTAACGCCGCCATCTCCGATGGAGAGGTTGTAATTCGCAGATTGTCCAGCCGGCACCGTAGCGGAAGCTGACCCGCCGGAGGCGATGCTCAACCCCAGATCCGCTCCTACACCGGAAAGCGGCACTGTCTGCGGACTGCCGGTGGCATTGTCTGTAATGCTCAACTCGCCTGCCCGATTCCCGGCGACTGATGGGATGAACATCACCGAGATCTGGCAGGAGCCGCCCACCGGCAGCGCGGCGCCACAGTTGCTAGTTTCAGAAAAGTCGCCCGAGTATGAGATTTGCAAGATACTGACGGCGGAGTTGCCAGTATTGCTCAACGTCAACACCTGTGGCGCCGAAATCGTGCCCACGACCTGACTTGGGAATGCCAAGCTCGCCGGTGTCAGGCTCACTGCGGGAAATGCGCCGGTACCGGAGAGCGCCACTGTCTGCGGACTGCCGGGTGCGTTGTCGGTGATGTTAAGCGTGGCGCTTCGCACACCCGTGGAAGCAGGAGTAAAAATAATGCCAATGTTGCAACTACCACCTGCATCCACACTACTTCCGCAGGTATTGGACTCAGTGAACTCCTTGTTCTGTGGTCCGGTTATCGTAATGGAGGTGATCGTCAAGGCCGAGCGACCGAGATTGTCCAGAGTCACCGTTTGGGTCGTGGTTGGAACACCCGGAATCTGATTGCCGAACGCTACCGCAGGTGGGTTTAAGATCACATCCGGCCCCGCAGGCCGATTGAACAATATTGAAACTGGGAAGCCCCCTACCGCTAAATCGGGAGTGCCATCGCCATTGAAATCTGCAATGGCAATGCCCCCGAATCCAAGAGTGCCAAAATTTTCCACTGGCTGGAAAGTTCCATTTCCATTGCCCAGCAAGATGGATACATCTTCCCAACCGTTATTGAACACCGTAATGTCGCTGTTCTGGTCCGCGTTGAAGTTGCTTACCGCGATCGAAGTGGGGGCGCCGCCGATGGGCAGGTTAGTTGCGGTACCGAAAGTTCCATTGCCATTCCCCAGCAATATCGATACGGTGTTCGACGAAGAGTTCGCCGTAGCGAGGTCCAGGTTGCCATCATTGTTGAAGTCTCCGGCTGCCACCGAGAAACTTCCCGGATCGGTGGCGTAAGCCATGGCAGTCCCGAAAGTCCCGTTGCCATTGCCTAAGAGAATCGCAACAGAACTCCCAGTCGCCACTGCGAGATCGAGTATACCGTCCTTATTAAAATCCGCTACAACCAGAGAACTTGCTGTAGCCCCAACAGGAAAACTCGTTGGTTGGCCGAAGGTTCCATTCCCATTTCCAAGCAATACCGACACGTTGGTTCCATCGGCGGTGACAATATCAAGTTTTCCATCTCCGTTGAAGTCCCCGACCGCGACGAAAGCCCCACCGCCCGGGTAGTCCACTTCGGGCTGGAAGGTTCCATCGCCATTGCCCAAAAACAATCCGATATTGCCGTTCACACTCACTGCCAGATCGAGTTTGCCGTCGCCGTTAAAATCTCCCGCTGCAGCAAAGCAAGGGCTGAAGCAAGGAGAATCCAAGAAGGTGATCAATGGTGTCTGGAAGGTTCCATTTCCAACTCCGGGAAAAACCGCAAACCAGCCGTTGAAGTCTTGCTGCTCCGCTAGTTGGACGACGTCTGCTTTTCCGTCGCCCGTGAAGTTGGCCGCGATTATGGAACTTGGTGTCCGTGCACCTTGCCCCTGGGAGGGAGGCACGAGCGACGTACCCACTTGAAAAAATCCATTCCCATTACCCAACGCAACCGACACTAGTGGCACCGGGTTGGTAGACCGTGTGGTCGCAAGATCCAGGTTTCCGTCTCCATTGAAGTCGCCGACGGCCACCTCGACTCCTGGCATGGTGGAAAACAAAGGTTGCTGGAAAGTTCCATCACCATTGCCAAGCAGAACTGCAACACCGGGAACGAGTAGATCGAGCTTGCCGTCTCCGTTGAAGTCACCTGCCGCCAAAGAGTTGGAACTACCTAGATGCACGGAGCTAGCTACTTCCGGTTGAAATGTCCCATCTCCATTGCCGAGCAGAACTAAAGTCAGGTTCTCGCCTTGAAATGCCAGGTCAAGTTTCCCGTCGCCATTGAAGTCGGCCAACACGAACCCTGACGGTTCCATCGATACCGCGGAGTTTAACGGCGCCTGAAACGTCCCATTGCCATTACCCAAGAAAACTGAGACGGCCACTGAATCGCTGGTTACAAGGTCGAATTTTCCATCGCCGTTGAAATCGGCCGCTTGCATCGAAGCCGGAGTTGGAATCGGGCCAGGGTTAGCACTTATCGGCGCTTGAAACGTCCCGTCGCCGTTCCCCAGCATCACAGTCAACGCGGAATCGCCTGGCTGCGTAACGGATACTGTCATGGCTAGATCGAGCTTTCCGTCGCCGTTGAAGTCGCCCACGGTTACGTCACTCAGCTGATTGGTAACAATATTGGTTGCTACTTGGGATTGAAAGGTTCCGTCGCCGTTTCCCAAGAGGACCGAGACCGACGAATTGCTGTTCACCGTGAAAATGTCCAACTTGCCATCTCCAGCGAAATCTCCAATGCTCACTGCGATTGGATTCGCACCCACTGGGTAGCTCACGGCCGGTTGGAAGGTTCCGTCTCCGTTTCCCAGAAGCACTGACACGCTGTTCGAAAATTCGTTCGAGGTCACGAGGTCGAGCTTGCCGTCAGCGTTGAGGTCAGCAGTCGCAACAGCAGAAGGACCCTGACCAACCAGGAAGTCCGTACGGGCAACGAAAGATGCGGTTTGCGCCGACGAACTGACGCAGACTACCATCAGCAAAACCGCGACCAGGAGATTCAGAGATTGTGATTGGATTCCTGCCATGGAGGCTTCTCTTCTTTCGTTTTTTGTCCCGAAGCTACGGGGATTGGGATAGCGAGTGTAACTTTCTGAAGCAAGGGGGACGGCCTTAGTCCAGATCAAGAAGCGAGTTGAATGAGCCGGCATCTTGGGTAGTTCGATCAGTCAGCGAGCTGGCATCAGCGGTCTTCGGCGATATCGGATTAAAAACACATGCTGCGACTGAAAATTTCGGTGCCTTTATATAGTATTCCTTCATGCAAGAAAGCGGCTTCTCTGCTCAGTTAGCCTGTCGGCAAGGTACATTGTCGCTAAGCATTCCTGCCTAACATCTAATGCCTCATTAATTTCCGTTATCAATGCTTCTAGTTTCTTTGAATCTTGCTCACCGGATGCCAACTTGCACAATTCCAGCCATCTCTCAGTTTGCATAAGAGATTGTGTCTTTGGGCGAGGAAAACCGTCTGTTCAGTTCGTGCCTGAGTCGTCTAATGCAAAGAAGAGGCAAAACGGGGCGACTCTCTACTCGCAATGTACTATTCTTTTGAAACTATGCGCTGTTCCTGATAGTGCCGAAGTTTCTGGAGCGGCGGAAAGTTGCGATCCGCATCTTTCCAGACCATTTCCACTTTTGAGAAAGCAGAGTTGGCGCTTGTCGAATCGCCCAAGAGTTGGTAAGCGTGGCCAAGCTCAAGTTGCGAGAGTACGAGATATACGGAGAAAGGCGGCGCCAGAAATCTATGGTCGATAATCTGCTGAAACTGGCGAAGGGCCATCTCTGGTTGATTGTTCTGCAAATAGGCTAAGCCTCGATAGTAACTCGGGGCTAGTTGCATGCAACTGCAGAGCTCAAATTCACGGGATTCTTCAAGAGCCTCCACAGCACGCGCAGGATCAGCCTTTTGCATGTAGACCGCAGCGCGAACCATCGCAAGCATGGTTGAATTAATGAGGTCATTGAGAGGCGCCATCCCGGCTGCCTTCTTGGCAATCGTCAGGGCGAGCGCCGTGTCACCAGATCGTGCTAGCACACGCGCCACATTAGCTTGCTCTGAGGCACCTTCGAAGGGAAGTCTTAGGACCTCTCGCGCAACTGTCCTCGCTGCTGGAAGTAATCCTAAGTCGGATTCAAGCAGGCCCTGATCGAGTTCGATACCCGCTGCGAGCTCCATCGATTTGTTCTGTACGGCGGAGTCTTTCGCCTTGCGGAAGAGAACTCTGGCATCCGATATTCTGCCGAAATACATCGCGGCCCATGCGGAATCGTCTAGGGCTTCACTCTCTTGTGGGTTTCCGTGAGCCCATTGCAACTGTCCATTCATCGCGACTTCATCATTTTGCCCGAATGCGGCTTCGAAGCAAGCCAGGTGGAATCTCATAAGTTTCATGTTTCCATGCGCCGGATCTTCGCACATCTTCTTGACGTTGGCGAAGTCCCCTAGCCGCAGATAAGCTTCCGCTAGCAATTCATAGTGATTGTCATCCGTTGGTTCGAGCTGAATCGCTTACCGGCCCAAGTCCAGAGCCCGTTGCGGTTGACCGATCGATAGGTACTGGGCTGCTAGATTGTGAATCGGAGCGACGTCACGAGGGTAGAGGGCCCGCCATAATTCGTAATCCTCTATCGTCTGCTTGATTTGCCCCGTAGCAAACCTGTAATAGAGTGTGATGAGATAGAGTCTCTCCCGGTCGCTTGTCCGGGTATCGCGAAGTTCAAATGCTCGCTGAAAAGCTTGGGCGCTAAGAACAAATTGTGCTGTGTTGTAGTACACAATTCCAAGTCGGCCGTACGCAATAGCAAATTGCGGATCAAGGTCGACAGCGAGCTTGTAGCTGGCAACCGCAAGCGCCCAGTCCCCTGTGAAGCGCTTCTCTTCCCCTAAATTAAAAGCCTTGAGCGCTGCGAGCGATGGAGTTGCAGCCTGCACCGTAGGTACGTTGAATCTTCTCACTGAGGCTTCGGGTTCACCCAACCGCCGACGCATGCTTTCCCCGGCAAGATCGAGAGCAGGAAGGATGGTAGCTTGCGAGCTCGCAACCGCCTTCTCGGTCGTGAGCAACCGCCCGTTGGCGCATCTCCAAGCGCTCAGTGTGACCTGATAGCCTTGCGCTAGAGACAAGATGCGGCCCTTTAGAAGTACCTGTCCCTCGAGTTTGACACAGGCGCGGAGTTCATCCTGAAGGGATGCTGATTCAGGGCTCTTGATTAGCGCGCGAAAATTATTATCCGAAATAAGATTTAAGTAGGGAGACTGCTCCAGCTGCGATTGAAGCGCGGCTGAAACGAGAACACCCAACTTGCACCGAGCGAAACAAAAATCGCTCACCAAGAGTGCGGATGGAAGGGCGGCGACAGGGTTGGTTGGGGCGTGGAGGAATGGGAAGAAGAGGAAAGAGCAAGAATCGCGAAGCGACGGTCCCTTTCCTTCCTGACGGAATGGTAACAGATCGGTCCTCGCCGTCAAGGGTTCGCTACGCCGCAAAGAACGCGCCCTTGACCGCTCCGGACCGCTCTGCAAACCCTCCCGCCATGAAGGAAAGGGAGATTTTAGGAAAGACAAATCAAAATCTACTTGACCCGGACCGGCATTCTCATGGAAGGCCATTACACTCAAAACCCCCAGGTCGCGGGGGCAATGAGTGAAATTGATTCCATGACAATGTCGGCTCCGATGCCCGAGTAGACTTTGGGGGTGCTGAATCCAACCAAAGGGCTCGGAGAAAGGAGCCGAACATGATCATTATAGGAGCAGATTACCACCCGGGCTTTCAGCAAATTGCATTTGTGGATACCGACAGTGGAGAGTTCCAGGAAAAACGATTAGCGCATGGCGAAGAGGCAGAGAAGTTTTACCGTGCGCTGGCGGGCCAGAAGGTTCGTGTAGGGATGGAAGCCAGTGGACAGGCGCGCTGGTTTGAACGATTGCTCTCGGAGTTGCACTTCGAGCTGTGGATCGGAGATGCAGCGAAGATCCGGACGAAGCGAGTGCGCAAGCAGAAGACGGATCGGCAGGATGCGCAGTTGATTCTGCAGTTGCTGCTGGAAGATCGCTTCCCGAAGATCTGGGTACCGAGCTCAGAAAATCGAGACCTGCGGCAACTGCTGTGGCACCGGCACCGCATGGTGCAGGCGCGCACGCGAATCATGAATCAGTTGCAATCGGTAGCGCTGAACGAAGGACTGCGCTGCAAGAAGCGGTTGTGGCGGCAGCATGGGCGGGAGCAATTAGAGTCATTCCGCCTGGCTCCGTGGGCGAGTCGGCGGCGGCGTGATCTGCTGGAGTTGCTGGATCGTCTGAACCCGACCATCGCGGAACTGAGTCAGGCGGTCGAGCAAGAGGCCGAGAAGTGTCCCGCAGCGCAGCGCTTGCAGACGCATCCCGGAGTCGGTGCCTTAACCGCACTGGCTTTTGTGCTGATCATTGGCCAAGCCGAACGCTTTGATTGCGGCAAGCAGATCGCGAGTTATCTGGGACTGGTGCCACTGGAAGATTCCAGTGGGAACCGGCGACGGTTGGGGCACATCACCAAACAAGGCAGTTCGATGATGCGTTTCTTGCTGGTGGAAGCGGCGCAGGTGACGGTGCGTAGTGTGCCCGAGTGGCGCAGCAAGTATCTTCACCTGATGATGCGGCGAGGGAGGAAAACCGCCAAGGTCGCCATGGCCCGCAAGCTGGCGGTTCGTCTGTACTGGATGATGCGCAAGGGATGGGATTATCAGCAGTGGAGCAAGTTCGGTTCGCACGCGGGACAACCCGGAAATCGCGATGGTGTGCAGTAGAACACCGAGAAATTGATTGGGCGTCCCGCTCCTCTTCACTGAGGAGTTCGAAGTAGTAATCATGATCGCAGTTGCGACCGAAGAGATGCATGGGTCGGACTGAGTCCTGACCTGAAAACGATTACGAGCGAGCCTACGGTTGGAAAAGGCAACACCATCAACGAGAGCGAAATGGCGCTCTTCTTTGAGTGCATGCAGTCGTGCGCTCAAAAAGTGCTTGACACGGGCCGACATTGTCAGAGACGCGATTTATCGCCGGCCAGGTTCTTGCCGAACCGGGCTGACTCCCACAACTCTTGTCATCGCGCCCCGGGCGGCTCTTGGGTGGTTGGAATTCCGACTAGGGAGCGATAGAACGCAACGGCCCGGTTAACCGAGGAAGACTCATTTCCCGCGATCAGACGGTTGACGTTCTTTCCTGTACGCATGATGCTGTAGTAGCGCCAGACCTTCTCCGATTCGCGATCCAGAAAGTACATCGACTGCAACTCACCGGGGCGAAGGATAGGCATAAAGTAATAGCGCATCGTGCTAACGTTCTCGACATCGAAGACGATTCGGCTCGCTGAAGCCTCGACAATGGGAATTCGGTAGATGGCTTTGCCAGAAAGGTTATCGACCTGTTCGAAGTAGAGCACCCTGCCTTCCTTCATCTCATTGGACGTGAAGTCTTCGCGGCGTTGACCAGTTTTCGAGTCGGTCAGAGCGTGGGCGTTCACGATTAATGTTCGCCACTGCTTGTGAGTAGTCGACCAGTAGCGCATGCCTGCGAGTTCTGAAATTGCCCCGATGTGACGAAGCAAGCCTTCAGCTTCCGAGGTATGGGGAAATCGCGCCGCTATGGTGACCAACGTCGTGAAGCCCACTTCAGTCCAGCCGGTGCACACGGGCGGTTTCCAGTCTGGACCCAAATCAGACTTGCTCCACGATTTCACGACGGCCTGCTCATTCACACCCGGATACGCCGGAATGGGATCCTTTCCACACGGCGGCAGCGGCTGTGCCCGAGCCTCAACATTGATGAGGGGCCTCGCCCGCAGCGCAATGGGAGAAAGCAGGAAGCGATCTGCCTGTTGAGCGAAGATAATGGGCGCTATTAGAGCGATGAGGAGAACCGCGCCGCCTGCAAGCCGCTTCAGGTCGATGCTCATTCTGTCATTTTATGACGTAACAGGCGATAGCACGTTTGAGAATTGGCTAGGCAGAATCAATGAGTTCTATAAAAAGGGATGTCAAGAAAAAGTTTTCCCTCGACCGGAGGGCGAGATTCTTTCTCGATATCCAGCCCACTGACTGTAAGCACCCCGCTTTCGGCCCCCCATTGGCTGCGGGGAACGGTATCGGTGACCTCCAGAATGCATTCCATGATCAGCTTGCCCTTCATGACCGCAACCGAGATCGTTGCCAGGTGAACGTCCATGCCAATATACTTTTCCTGGTTCATAACGGCGCTCCTTTTGGTAAGTGGTGATCCCAACAATCACACCCTACCTCAAAGTGGGCGCCTTTTATATTGCGTGAAATGGGGAGTGGATGTTGAAAAACCCCTTCTTTTGAAAAACGGTCTCCCGACGGGGTAGAAAACGTCCACCCAAATCGAGAACGTGGTTTATAGCGCACCCTAGCGCGATGAAATTTCTGCGGATTTCTCGCGAGTGAGTTTTTCAACAGCCGACATTATCAGAGAGGCGATTTTTCATCACTTGAGACGGTTGCCTGCCGGATGGAGCTTTGTGATGACCTCCGTCTGAACGACCAGTATCCTGCGGGGACCGGTCTCGGCTGCAGGTTCGCCGCCGGTCCCCGACGCACCTAGTTCACCGTGAACTTCGTCGCGCTTGTCGCTGTGCCGCCTTTCGTGGTCACGACAATATTGCCGGTTGTTGCGCCGGTAGGAACCGTTGCGGTGATTCGCTCATCGGAGTCCACGGTGAAGCTGGCCGACTTGCCGTTGAACGTCACCTTAGTGCCCTGCGTGAACGCAGTGCCAACAATTGAGACCGAAGTCCCGACCGGGCCACTGGGCGGAGTGAACGAGGTGAAGGTTGGCGTGACCTTAAACTTTTGAGGAGTGGTCAGCAGGGTTGCACCGGTCGTAACGGTCACGGTTCCGGTCAATGCTGCAGCGGGAACCGTCGCTGTCAGATAGGTCGACCCCGAGCGGGTTACGGTCGTGGCCTGCGTTCCCCCGAACTTGACGATGGAAGAGCTAGTGAACCCCTGGCCTAAGATGCCGATCCTAGTACCCTCTTTGCCAGAAGTCGTTTGCAAATTTGCGAACGCGGCCAGCCCCATGTCGAAGCGGTAGATCACGCCGCAATTGCAGGTGCTGTATTCACCACCGTAATATGCGGTGCCATAGAACAGGCCATTCGTGTTCTGCCGCAGCGGAGACGCCGGGTTGAAGCCAGTCGTACTGTTCTTATTGTTGAAATTGTAAAGAACAGAGTAGGTTCCACCGGCAGTGATGCTGTAGATTGTCCCTCCGCCAGTGGTTCCGCCTCCGCTAGTCACGCCGTAGAATTTGCCGTCGCTTGCTAACGTCAGCGGGGAACTGGGACTAGCTCCGTCGGAGGGTCCGTCGGTGAAGGTGTGGAGCACGGTTGAGACGCCGCTCGGAGTCATTTTGAAGACAGTTCCGTAGAAGGTGCCTCCATTGGTCGTGACGCCATAGAAGTTTCCGTCGCTGGCCTGGGTCAGTCCGAAGTAGGGGTTAGCACCGTCGGGGGCGCCTGCGAAGTTATGCAGCACAGTCACGACTCCAGCCGCCGTCATCTTATAGACCACGCCATTGCCGGTGGTGCCTCCGTAGACTGTATCGCCATAGAAGTTCCCATCGGCGCCCTGCACGACCGGCGCATACACCCCCTGGCCATCAGTGCCGGTGAATGTATGGAGCGTAGTGAACGTCCCGCTGGAGGTGACGGAGTACACGGTGCCGTTGTTTAGGTTCGGCGTGGTTCCGTAGAAGATCCCGTTCGTCCCCTCGATCGGCGCTGCTTGGGGGGCACATCCGTCCGTACCACCGGTGAAATTGTGCAGGACGGTCATGGTGCCGGCTGAGGTCAGTTTGTATACCTGTCCGCCGGCCGCAAGTCCGCAGTTTCCCACAACGCCACCATCCGAATCCTGCCCGTAGAATTGCCCGTCCGTTCCTAGCGTAAGGCCACCCCAGGGGAAATAGCCAACGTCGTTAATCACGGTTACGGTTCCTGCAGGAGTAAATTTGAAAGCCGTCCCGTAGAAGGTGCCGCCACTATTCGATACAGCGTACATGTCTCCGTTGCGTCCCTGGGCGATCAGTCCGATTGGATTTTGTGCCCCAGGGGGGCCGGGAACAACATAAAGGACGTGGTAAGTCTGGGCGTGGGCCGAGATCGCGGCCCCGGTTAGGGTGAGTACAACTATTGCCGCGAAGATTGCCAAGAACCTGCGGGAAGAGTTCTGACTGCTGAAACCCATTGTCATTCTCCTGAAAAATTTCTGGTTCTGAGGTTGTTGGGGACTTTTAATCCCGGATTTGGGGCGGGGGAACCACACGGAAGTGGGGTGGTGCACCTCTTCCGGCTGTCATATACTGAACTGACTCCCCCCGGGCAGCAATAGATTTTACCCGACACAACCCGACACTTCCCGACATGCAAGTGATCGACACGACTAACGGTGGCAAACGCCTCGATTCCTGGAAGGAAATTGCGGCTTTTTTTGGTCGCGATGAGCGCACGCTCAACCGATGGGAGAAAGAACAGGGTCTGCCAGTTCACCGTTGGCCGGGGACTAAAGGGCGGGTATACGCCTTTACCGATGAACTCTCAGCATGGTTAGCTGCACCCAAGAGTAGCAGTGCTGCCGGTCCAGTTCCCGATAGCTCTATCAGCCTACCTGTGGCTGGGGTTTCGGGTGTGACCGTCAGCGCTCAGCAGGCGATCGCCGCCGACTCGGAGACTCGCAAAATTCCGGCAGAATCGGGCGGAAAGGTCCGGGAGGATTATCCGCGGTACCGCCAAATCGCGATCCGATTCATAGTGGCCGTAGTTCTGGGGCTGGGGGTTCTGGCGCTGGTCGTTTTTCCTCCCAGAGCAAACCGCAGTCTTAAGTCGTCGGACCACGCGATGCCTCCATCCCGCCAAGCCTCGGCGGGCAACGCAGTTCTTGCGTCAACTTCGGTGCACGATCCCGAGGCCGAACAACTCTATCTCAAAGGCAGGTACTACTGGAATAAGCGGACTCCGGAGGACTTGAGCAAGGCTCTGGACTATTTCACGCAGGCGGTGGTGCACGATCCAAACTACGCTCAGGCTTACGTGGGGCTGGCGGATTGTTACAACCTGATGCGGGAATACACGCTCATGCCTTCGAACGAAGCCTATCCGCGGGCCCTAGCGGCGGCGAAAAAAGCTGTGGAGCTGGACGATCAAGCGTCCGACGCCCATGCATCATTAGCCTTCGTGTCGTTCTTTGGAATGTGGGACATTGCGACCGGGGAGCGGGAATTTCGCCGCGCGATCGATCTTAATCCCAACAGCCCATCTTCTCATCAGTGGTATGCGAATGCTCTCCTGGCGCTGCACCGGTTTCCGGAAGCGTTAATGGAGATTGACCGGGCGCAGGCGCTGGACCCGTCTTCCAGCGCGATTCTGGCAGATAAAGGAAACATCCTCGGCGTAGCGGGCCGGCTAGACGATGCGCTCAGCCTGCTGGAGCAGATTGAGAAGAGAGAGCCGGCGTTCCGCTCGCCCCACCGGTACCTTAGCTACCTCTACCTGAGGAAACAGGACTATTCCAACTTTCAGGCGGAGTTGCGGAAGGACGCTCTACTGGTGCATAACGGTTCTGCGTTGGCTATCGCGACTGCCGCCGAGAAGGGGTTCGCTGCTGGCGGACCGCGCGGCATGTTCGAGGCCATGTTGAAGGTGCAGGAAAAGCTTTTCGCGGAGAAGTCGTTTTCAGCCACCGCCGTGGCCATGACCGCAGCTTCGTTGGGGAACAAGCTGGAAGCACTGCGTTACCTGCAGGCCGCTTACGACCAGCGCGATAGCGCACTCCTGTTCGTTGAAACCAACCGCGAGTTCAACTGCCTTTACAACGAGCCCGCCTACCGCGACCTGCTTGCCAGAATGAATCTTCCGCCCCAGGACGCACCGTCGACGCAGGGTGCCAGATAAGCGTAGTAGAGGCAACGGACTCTCCCGCGTGGTTTTGAGTGTAATTGATTCCATGACAATGTCGGCTCCGATGCCCGAGTAGACTTTGGGGGTGCTGAATCCAACCAAAGGGCTCGGAGAAAGGAGCCGAACATGATCATTATAGGAGCAGATTACCACCCGGGCTTTCAGCAAATTGCGTTTGTGGATACCGACAGTGGGGAGTTCCAGGAACGGCGACTGCAGCACCGTGAAGAAGCAGAAAAGTTTTATCGCGAGCTCTGCGGTCCAGGGGATGCAGGTGCGAGTGGGGATGGAAGCCAGCGGACAGGCGCGCTGGTTTGAACGATTGCTCTCGGAGTTGCACTTCGAGCTGTGGATCGGAGATGCAGCGAAGATCCGGACGAAACGAGTGCGCAAGCAGAAGACGGATCGCCAGGATGCACAGTTGATTCTGCAGTTGCTGCTGGAAGATCGCTTCCCGAAGATCTGGGTACCGAGCTCAGAAAATCGAGACCTGCGGCAACTGCTGTGGCACCGGCACCGCATGGTGCAGGCGCGCACGCGAATCATGAATCAGTTGCAATCGGTAGCGCTGAACGAAGGACTGCGCTGCAAGAAGCGGTTGTGGCGGCAGCATGGGCGGCAGCAGTTAGAGTCATTCCGCCTGGCTCCGTGGGCGAGCCGGCGGCGGCGTGATCTGCTGGAGTTGCTGGATCGTCTGAACCCGACCATCGCGGAACTGAGTCATGCGGTCGAGCAAGAGGCCGAGAAGTGTCCCGCAGCGCAGCGCTTGCAGACGCATCCCGGAGTCGGTGCCTTAACCGCACTGGCTTTTGTGCTGATCATCGGCCAAGCCGATCGCTTTGATTGCGGCAAGCAGGTGGCGAGTTATCTGGGACTGGTGCCGCTGGAAGATTCCAGTGGGAACCGGCGACGGCTGGGGCACATAACCAAACAAGGCAGTTCGATGATGCGTTTCTTGCTGGTGGAAGCGGCGCAGGTAACAGTGCGTAGTGTGCCCGAGTGGCGCAGCAAGTATCTTCACCTGATGATGCGGCGAGGAAGGAAAACCGCCAAGGTCGCCATGGCCCGCAAGCTGGCGGTTCGTCTCTACTGGATGATGCGCAAGGGATGGGATTATCAGCAGTGGAGCAAGTTCGGTTCGCACGCGGGACAACCCGGACATCGTGATGGTGTGCAGTAAAACACCGAGTAATTGATTGGGTGTCCCGCTCCTCGATAACGAGGAGTTCGAAGTAGTAATCATGATCGCGGGTTGCGACCGAAGAGATGCATGGGTCGGACTGAGTCCTGACCTGAAAACGATTACGAGCGAGCCTACGGTTGGAAAAGGCAACACCATCAACGAGAGCGAAATGGCGCTCTTCTTTGAGTGCATGCAGTCGTGCGCTCAAAAAGTGCTTGACACGCGCCGACATTGTCAGAGATGCGATGTTACGCCACATAGCGTTGGAACGGCTGGACAGAGATGGGTGCATTGCCCTACAGTGTCGGTATTATCCCGTCCAGCGCTCGACACCACGGGAGGTCCTCCAATGGCTTGCGAATCTTGCTTCTCCGCACGCGAGTCCACGCCAATCGCTCAGATGATGATCCACTTCTCGGGCGTCGAACACCTTGCCAATCCGGGCAGGTTGATTTTCCCAACCGTCACGGTTTGCTTGGATTGCGGCTCTTCGCGGTTTACCATCGCGGAAACTGAGTTGCAGGCGATAAGAGAAGAAACAGCACGATCTAGGGCTGCTTAGTAGCTACTACGGCGGGGACCGCAGTCAGATGCAGACCCAACACTGCGGAGCTGATAAACTGTCTGCCCTCGTAAATGGTCTCGACCGCAGCCAGTAGATCGCTCGCGGCACTTGTTTTCACAATGTAGCCCTCCGCGCCCAGGCTGAAAGCCTCCTGCGCGATGTCAGCATCGGATTCCTGACTCACGAAAACTATCTTGGATTCCGGGGAGAGTTTGCGGATCTGCCGAGCGGCGGCAATTCCATTCAGCGTTGGGAGTCCGATGTCGAGGAGAATCAAGTCCGGTTTCAATTCTTGTGCTTTCTGAACAGCCTTTAGCCCGTCGGACACCTCACAGATGACATGCAGGTTCTGCATCTTTTTGAGGGTGGCGCATATAAATCGCCGGAACGGTTCGAAGTCATCGACTACCAGAACGCGGACCGAAGCCACTCTTAACCTTCGCTTTCTCCATGCGGAACAACTACTGGCAGCCATCCTTGGCCGTCGGGCAATGCTTGAACACGCACCAAATAGACTAATGCGCCCATAACGGGCACGACTGTTCAACATTGCACACTTTGTCCAAGATTCTTGATCAAGCACTCGCAAACGCAGCTGGCGAGACCAGCGATAGCGCTCGTTGAGGGGTTCTGAGTGCTATCGCGATGTTTCACCATCCTAGGGATTTCCCTAGTGGAAGTGTGCCGAGCATTGCCTTTGAAATAGTTGTGCGAGGCTCGTCCTTTCGGGTGGCGCAGACAGGATGCGTGAATGTCCAAATTACTGAATGTGCTGTTTGGTTGTTGCACTCACGACCGATACAGCTTCCCGATCAGTGCCAGACCAGGTCAGCGGCGTTCAGAGGCAGCAAGGATGACCGGAATGTACGTCGTGTGCTTGAATTGCGGCCGAGAGTTTGCCTACAGTTGGGACGAGATGAAAGTTGTTTCCGGGAATTCCACCGCTGTAGCCGATAATTCCCCCGTTACGTCAACTTGGGAACATCGTGTGGCGAGACTTACAACCTACTGAACGCACGTAATTCTCATTCCCGACGGCGTTGCTGTAGGAGACAGGCGATTACACGTTTTGAGAATTGGGGCCGATCTGGGTCAATAAGTGAAATCGAGATTTGTCCCATCACGCTCATTGAGAATTGGCCGACCCGCGTTCGGGGTCCAATGAGCCGATTTTTCGCCAGCGTTAGTTTTGGCGAGAGCAACGGCGGGCGGAGGTTGCTGCACCTGATGGTCTGCGGTGCTAAGATGCCGGGTGCTGGGCGGAAAGCACGGGCTTTTTCTCCCAGGGTTGGCTGCCGGGTGATGGGTGCGCGGCAGCATCCCAAGTTGCTGCTTCAGCGCGATTTCGAGCCTACTTCCAGCGAGATTGATAAGTAAACTAGGGTTTTTCCTAGGCGAAGCTACGCAGGGAATTTCATTCTTTGCGCCGGCGCAAGGACAAAACTGTACTCCATCGATTATCCTGCAGTTACGCCGTCATCAGAGTCAATCATTCCCGTCACCCGTGCGTCTCTGAGCTGATGAGCGAGTTCAAACACCCTAATCAACTTCAAAATGGAGAACCCACAGTGAACAAAAAGTTTGCAATTTGTTCTGCCCTGCTGGTGCTGGGCTGCATGACGGTCCTGGCTCAGGACAGCAAATCGGGAATCATCCACATCAACGGTGGTGCCACCACTGTAGCCATCAGGCCATCAGCCCAGCAACCGAATGCGGAAGGCATCGAGCCAGCTGCCCATCCTTTTTATAGCAACATCGGTACCAGCGGTTATCAGCAATATGTTGGCTATGCCGTTTGCGACGGCATCAAAAGCTGCGGTGGGGAATGGACACCAGCCAACCAGTTCACGTCTTTGAAGACGGGCGCTACCAGCAAAATCAGCTTGGGGCTCGGTTTCGTGCAGGGCACAAACCGATCTCTCGTTATCCTCACCAAGGACTGCAAGAACAAGCCGTGCACCAATCCGGATGGCGCTCCGAAAGCGAACCGCCTATGTCAGGGAACGGTGAAGAACATGCCCATTTTCTCGGACACCAATACGCAGGTTGTGTCGTTCAATTGCGCGGCGCAGCTGACCAGAGGCAAAAAGTATTGGGTTTTGATCCTTGCGCCGCCCGACGCCGAATTGGCCTGGAATTTTTCTATCTCAGCGCTGGGAGGAATAGCGCTAGGCGAGAACGATAGGTGGGGCGCTTATCAAAGCCAACAATCCATTGGAGCACTGACAATTCAGTAGTCGGCCTGTCCAAGTTTGGCAACCATCCTGAGGGTCAAGAAATAGAGGCAAGCGGCCAACAACCCCTTGCCTCTCTCAATGCAGCTCTGGCTCTATGCTGCGCTCGAACTCCATAGGGCGGCGTTTTGAAAAAGTTGCACATACGACCTTCGGGCCGTCTGATGTCCAGGCGATCTTGCTTGCAACATTAAGGGCGGAGGTTGCGTTGCAACATCCGGCGACAGGCCATTACACATTTTGAGAATTCGCCTGATGAAAGGCCAAATGGGCAAATCTCAGGGTGGGACCTGCGTGTTAGAAAACTACTAGTTCCTAACGCTCGGGATTCGATGAGTGCGGAGTAACGTTCATGCGGATTTAAGGAGCTAAGTCTTGGGATAGTTCTCTAACAGCGCCAACGGCCCAATTTTTCCCGAAACTCGAAATGCCAGAACTGAAAATGGGTGCTTGTGATCGTCGGGCACTTGCATGGGTCACCGGCGGCGCGCGAGGCATCCCACCTTTTGCGCAAGATGCCATAGCGTCCGCTGTTTCGCGGTGTTTGCTCGTGCGAGACGGTCGAGCCTTATCGGCGCCCACGCGTGCACTGTGCCTTGTTGGAGCGAAGCTCCGTTTGCCTCCACTTCGGGTTCGAAGTTGTACAGCCCGCTTCCCTGCCCTTTCTGTCGCTCTTCCGCGGTACTGCGTTTCCCTTCGGTTCAGTTCCTCCTGGAAAAGGCTGTTTCCTCCAGGTTCTCCCGTTAACAGGGAACAAATCAGGGAAAATCTGACGATTCCCGCGGTAGTTCCGCAAGTGTTGCAATGAAGCGTTCGCAGTACATTGCGAAACAGGGAATTAACAGGGAAAATCCGACTGCCAAACGTCTTACCTCCTTTTATTATTCTGTCGGGGAAATGTGCACCGAAGCGGAGGTGTTCAACCGTGATCAGCATGTGTCGCATCAGATTCATGCCTCGAGTACCCCGCCGTAGAGATCTAGAGATGGGCACGCTTAAGATCGCCGTGCCCCGGTTTACGTGTTTGGCGCGAACATCAGAGGCAAACGAATGGATGTACTCGCCAGCATTTTGGTCCCAGGGTCCTAGCCCAGCCATGAGCCTGCCAAAACAATCTCAGACCGGGCTACCTCATCCGATCCCAATCGCGAAGTAGTGCGCCTCGATTAATTAGGGGCGAATCGGATGGGGGAAAGTATCTTGCCTTTCTAATCTCGGTTGCATGTCGAGTAAGAGTCTCCGCAACCGCGTAAGTCGCAGTGGGTTGCTGCTTCAACCAATCCAGCGCCTGCGACACGGAATCGGCTTGATCGTAATATTTCGCCTTGGGAAAAGTCGTCAGTTCCTGAAGGAACTCGTCCAGCCACGGAGCTTTTTCTGGAATGTGGACAAAGCCGTTCTCAATCGTGCTGGTTACCGTATTCATCCGCACAACCTTGTCCATGGTTGGATCATATTCTTGAACTGCATACACTCCTTCGCTGATCAATTCCTGGATTAATTGAGTGCCCGATGCTCGGTCTTCAACCAAGATCGTCTTCGGGTTGTGCCTTGCTGCCTGTTGCTTTACTGCGGATTTTAGTTCTGGATAGGACACGCGCCTGCGGTAAACGTCAAGCAGGTAAGCGTGCTTATCCTTTATGCCCCAAGTCGTACAGACACTGAAATCGTTTAGCTCCGCGGGTTTGTTCGCGGTATCCCAGCTTTGAAATACCTGCTCGAACGTGGTGGGCAACTCTGCCGGTGTGTACGGTTTGAACCACGCCGCCTTGACCATTCCACCTCCCACGGGAGCGGGAGACTGTCGATACTGGGCGGCAAAGTTGTACTCTCCCACTGTTCTGCGAATACGGTTCAGCACTTCCAGTGGTTCTCGCTCCGGATGCAGGGCTTCGCCGGCACGACGCTGGAAAACACCGTGGTCCGTGCGGTGTTTGAATCTCATGCGTCTCGTCTTGTTCGGCGATGGCGGGGAATCGGATCAGCTTCCAGCGTTCCAACTCTTGGACATGACCAACAAGATCGTCCTGATGCAGTCGTTGCATGATCAGGACGATGCAGCCCCGCCTCTTGTCGTTTAACCGGCTGTAGAGGCTATTATCGAACCAGTCATTCACGGATTTCCGCTGCGTGTCGGAGAGGGCCTCATCTGGTTGTAGCGGATCGTCGATGATGATATAGTCGGCGCCCCGACCGGTCAGTGCACCGGCCACGGATGTTGAGAGGCGGTATCCTTGCTGGGTGGTCACGAACTCGTGCACGGCCTGTCGATGCGGTGATAGTCGTGTCTGAGGGACGACGGGGACTTTTGCCATTCGACGGGCAAGCTAATCGTTGGCCTCAGGGACGTCAATGGCACTCTGCAAAAGGCGGATTTCCAAGTGGTTGTCTTCAAGGCTCACTAACTGCCTGGCTAGGCGGTGCTTCTGGCGCCGCCTAACCACCTGCTTGATAAGTTGGAATTATTAAAGGTGTTCGTTAACTGGTGAAAAATCGCGATAGCGCTCATCCGATCACTAGTCAAAACGTGTAATCTGATTTCAACAGTTATCCCTCCGAGCCTCACAGACTCGCGCCTAACAGGGTAGAGACCAGTACGAACAAGTTGTGGTTGGGGTCCCTGTTGGAAGCTGACCTTGCCTGCTCCCGACCATCCTTCACCTCTTCAGGCCAAATGCGCACACGTTGGAGCCGCCTCCGATGTAAACCATCCCCGTTCGTCACGCACCATGGCGATTTCCGTGGCTGAGGGAGGCAGTTCCAAAGAGCGAAGGTTGAGCGCTCAGTGTTTCTTCTGCGATGAGCGACCTGGTAGGACCGTCCGTTGTGCTGGGGGAGGCAGCAGCAGCAACATCTACGTGTCGTCGCCCACGGAACAACGTATTGGCGAAGTCGGTCTAATAGCAACCGGTGTGCGGTGTGAAGCTTTGCCGGTAGCTCAAGTTGTCGATGTCGCGGAACATCGGTGTTCCGGGCGGCAGATTTTGTGGCTGCGTGAAGAGAGGATCGAAGATGTAGTTTCGAGCCGGCGGTTCGTATACAGTTCCGCCGCCGTTTTTGTCGGTACCCGTAGAGTACGTTGAATAGTAGAGGCTTGCCATCGATCCCTTGTAATTAAGGGTCTGCCCACCCCAGTTCTCCAGTTGGCGCAGGAAGTTGTGCAGTCCTCCATCGGTGCCCCAGTCGCCTACCGCCCATCCAGCACAGCATGTGTTGACCAGGAAGTTGATGTTCTTCCCGCCGGAGACAGCAACTCTATAGTAGCTTGTCAAAGCCGGGCGTCCCGCGTCGTTGCTGGGAGAGTTCAGGCTGGCCAGGTCTGACCAGCTATCAGACAGCATCGTCACCGCATCCGCAATCACCCCAGCCGCTGCATGCGGAGGGTCCGCCGCATTCGGATTCGTCCAAGTGGGATCCGCGGCGCTGGTGTTGTAGTCGCCTTGGATGTAAACCGGATTCTCGGCAGCGACGGTGAACCCACCCAGACCGTTGTCTGACCTGACAGGCACGTAGCCTAGCGAGCCATCCACCAGCTTTAAAACGTGGCGAGCTCCGCTGATCCAGTTCTTCTGGCCTACGATGCAACTCGGAATGCGTCCGGCAACTAAGTACGGATCGGGACTGCCTGCAGCGGCATTCCGAATCAAGTTGTTCACGCTGTTCGCCGGAGTGTAGGCTGCGCCGATGTAGCCAAGCCCCAGCCCGAGGTTGCCCGCGCCCCAGTTGTCCAGGACGCCATTGTTGTTCACGTCTTCCGGAGACTGGGTCTTGCCAGGCGGAGTTGGCTCCAAGAGACCGTTTGGATTCCCGGCCACGTTGGGAGAGTTGATGGAATCTTCCAGACCCGAGTCGCCGGTTTTCGTGCCTGCGGGGTCGACTTGCGTGCCATTGGGATTGGGCAGCATGCCCCTGCGATCGGAGAAGTACAAAACATATCCGTTTTGAAAGACAGGGTCGACCAACAGTCCGCTGACGCCAGTCTTGCCGGCCAGCCATTGGCTCAGGTTGCCCAAATCGATTTCCACGGCATTCATCACGCCATTGGGCGCGCAACTGGCATTTCCCTGGTTCACATCGCGGACTTCACCTTCGCGAGCGTCATAGAAATTGATGGGATACCAGTTGAACTGGGTTGGGCTTGCCCCATTCGGCGCTGTGCTGTTGCCATACCGGCCTAATAGGTCGCCAGGAGTCGCAGGGTCCTTCGTGACCTCGGGCGGCTCGCCGCTGGTGCAGGTGTATGTGCCACCACTCTTTATGCAGGCCGGCGCAACGCCGTTGGGGTCTACCGTGCCGTTGCCGTTTCGATCTGCGAGCTCCTGCAGAATCAAAATCGCATTCGGATTGACGGGATTCGTGCCGGGCGCCGTCGGAGGAGTCGTGCCCCGAGCAAATCCCAGTTGCAACCACTCTTGTGTAACGGGGTGGTAGACCCCGTTGGCGTCGCGATATTCGACCCGCAGATAGCCATCCAGCAGGTTCCACGTGCTCATCTGGAGAGTCGGGGTGGGATAAGCGAGCGGTGTGTAGTACGGATACGGCACGGCGGCCGCGCAGCTGCCCGTTAGGGCGTTGCACGTCGACAAAGTGATTGCCGGGGGCGCGTTGTTTAAGCCGTCCTTGCCCTGGGTGATGATCGGCGCGTTGGCGTCAAACAAGGTCACGTCACCAGCCGGTGGTGCGATCGGTGAAAACTGGTAATCGGCTGGAAGTGTAGTTAGGGTGCCTGTCCAAGTGGTTGGATTTGGAACTCCCGTCGACCCTGTCGCGAAATACGTGTTATAAGTGCCGCCCGTCACCAAGGCCGGCAGACCCGCTGCTGGCGTGGCCGGCACTCCATACTTGTAATTCACTCCGTTCAAAGCATCGTTGAAATTCGCCAAGCGAATATTGTTGGGGTCAGCCGAGCCTAGGGCAGAAAGCTCCGCCGGATTATCGGAGAGCATCACTCGGATCTCTGCTTCGTTGTAAAGGCGCGACGAACCCAGAGCCGTTGTGGCTACTTCTCCCGCTGGAGGCCGCCGGATAATTTCAAAGGGTTGTGGTTGTCCCGCCAGTCCGAGCGCGTTGTTGATAAAGGGCAACGACAGTTCTGTGGCCCCGGTACCGCCAGGATTTCCATAATTTCCATCAATAATCCAGCTGTTGTAATCTCCAACTGAAATTGTGGGATTCCATGCGAGGTTCTGTGCAGAGGTCGGTCCGGCCACGACGCTGCCCTCGGTTTGTGCCATGGCCCGGCAGGCCGGCTGCGCACCACTACAACCCTGCGACGCAGTCAGAATGTCTACCGTGCCCAGGTGAGCTGTGGCCGCGGATGTGTTCCCGTTCGCCAATACGGTACGAATGACATTTCCCCAGGCCGTGACTTTATCCTGAAATGTCGTCGTAGCCCCTGTACCAGCATCCAGATACAGATCCCCGTTGGTGTGCGTTCGACCGGCGAAGGTCAGGTTGACGCCAGCGAAGAAACTTAAGTCGCTTTCGGAGAACACACCGAACTGGAACACCGGAATCAGTGCCACTTCCACAGTCCGCGACATATTCACTTCATCACCCACGGTTCCCGCCCCAAACAGAGAGGTAGTCGCGGTTACTTGCAGGGTGACCGGCAACACTTGCGCGTACAGGCCCTGGTAGGTTCCGCTGGCGATTTGCCCCCAATTGGTGGCGAGGGTTCCGTTAGGGTTCGTGGCCGGCGTCAAACTATAGATGGGGTAACTCATCATGCTGTTGCTCGCAGGCGCATCTGCACTCAGAGCCTCGATCTCGGATGCCGTGGGCGACTCGATGTTCTGAAACATGTTGGCCAAGTCCGAGGTCATGTGTTCGATGCCACCTTCGGCGGCGTGGAACGCCAAGTTGTTTTGCGTATCCTGGCCACCGACTTTAGCTTCGGTGTTCACCATCATGAGCAGACCGATGGCGATTCCCGACATGATCAACAACAGCATCAGGGTTGCAATCAGAGTGAATCCTCGAGTTTTGCGCGTAGGAAGCATGAATTCTTTCCTCCTTCGGGGAGTCCACCCTCAGACCTTCGTTCCCAGTGCTATTTTGGGATTGAGCTGGCAAACAGCGTCGCATGTTACTGAGAATAGGGGATGTTCTGCAGTCGGCGCCACTCCAGCCTAACCCGCGTCTGAATTCAGGGTATGAAGGCAAGGGGAGACCGTCAAAGTACCAAAGACCTTGAGAGTTCGCTGGACCTACGTAACGTAACTTGGGGAGGTAACTCCGGTCATTTTGGCATTCCGGAGAAGTTGGCGCCCCGGCCTCCGCGCGCGGAGGTCGGGGCAATCCAAAGCGAGGAGCGACCCACACTTTAGATCAACAAGATTGTTGGCCGCGCTGTCGGCTCAACGCAAGCGGAAAATCAAATGATGCCACACAACAGTAACCCGCTCGTGGTAATGCTTGGACTACGGCTTGCACTCCCTCTGGCGCCGAGTTTCTCGACGATGCGATAGTGCGTTGCAGTGGCGCCCGACCAGCTTCAGCCGTGGCCTGATTCGCAAGGTCAAGAAGCTAGCGCTCAGCCTGGGAGTCGTAAGGAGTTGAAACCGAGTGCGGCGGCCGCGGAACGTGGCCCATGGATTTGTCGGCTGCTGGAATGCAGATGCTGGAACTGCCTGGCAAACGGTCACCACGGTAATAAACAGAAAGGGACGCATACCTGCGCACTCTACTAGAATAGAAACCCTAAGTCTGTCGATCTGTTTCCCACCAAAGTTCCGCACGCTAATTGCAGGGTGGACCGTCAACCGTCTCCTGGGCGGACATCGTGATCGCGCCATTACTGGCTAGACCCTTACCGCGCAAGGTCCCGCCGTCCAGCGTGATGCTAGTAAGCGCTAGGATCTTTCCGACGAAGACGCTCCCGGTCCCAATAGTCGCTGAGGAGCCGACCTGCCAGTACACGTTGCACCCTCTCAAACCTTTGCGCCAGAGCGGTTGCGGTTGGTTGTGCCCCAGGACCATCACGACTTTGGAATTGGTGGCAGTCGTCAATGTGCTGCCGATCTGGAAAACCCACTGCGAATCCGGATTCCCGTGCGCGTCCAGCGTCAGAGTACCGGTCAATCCAGCAGACGACGAAAAGCAGTAGATCCCAGGTCCGAGTTTCATTCCGCCCAGATCCTTGCCGGTAAGGTCGGTGCCACATTGCGCGCCCGCCGCTTCACCGTATGCCACGGTCAGATCTTTCTGTGCCATAGCCGTCACCGGGCTTGACTTGAGGAACAGGCGACCTTTTACCTGGGCTTGCGTAAGTCCAGTTATGGTGGGTGTCGGAGAACTGCCCACATCACCGATTATGTAAGTTTGAGCACTAACGTTAGTAATGCCGGAGGCGCCCAGCAAGGCAAATTTGTCCGCCGTCCCAAGATTGATTTTCACCGCGGCGGCATCCGTTTGGGCATAAGCGCCAAATCCCGACAACGACAGAGCCAGCAAAGAAATCGTAACCATTTTCATATCGTGCTCCCCTCTTTGTTTCAGTTCGCAGGTATAACCTTCACCCGGAAACTCTATCCAGGTGTGTTGTTCCCAGTCTGTACAATATTGATCACCTTTTGTTAGTCCCTGATTTTCGCTTGGTAAGCAGATGCCTCTTTCTGTCGCGATAAAAGCCGAGGCCCATTTCAGAGATGGTCAGTTCTGCTCAGACCTCAGGAAGCCACGAGTTACGTTCGGGGATCTGGTCAATCATTACCGCCAGACGGTCAATAACGGCTTTGGGTGGAGAAGTTCTACAGCAGTGCGCCGGTGCTGGCATCGACCGACTAATCTTGCGCCACACATTTGCCAGTCGCATGAGCGCAGCGGGGAAAAGAAGGACCGCCGAGAAATGAGAAAAGTGGATCTCCAAATGTCGGTCTCGATCGAGGGATTCGTCGGCGGACCAGGCGGCGAGATAAATTGGCTCGCGAGCAGGTGTGATCGCGGCCCCTTATTTCGATCCTCGGAGTCCTAGCATTTATCGCGATGATCTTCCGGCAGTGACAGCATCCGTAAGGCGCAACCTCGTACAGTAGGGAAGGTAAGAGAAAGCGATGACTAAATGGATTTGATCCTTGGCCCCTTATCCAAGTCCTTGGCGACAGCATTTCTTGTTTCCATGAGCCTGTCGATCGGGCTCGAACTCACATGGCGCCAAGTCGTGGGGCTGCTTCGCGATAAGGGATTGCTTTTGCGAGCCCTTGCAGCCAACATCGTACTCGTACCGCTGCTCGGGGTGATATTGGTGCGGATATGGCCGATGCCGAGAGACTTCGAGATTGCTTTGCTATTACTCGCGGCCGCTCCTGGCGCTCCATCAGCAATCAGATATACAAGGAACGCGGATGAAGACGTTCCCTTTGCTGCTGGTCTGGCAATGTTGCTTATCTGTGCCGCGATGGTTTTTACGCCGTTTCTCCTTGAGATCGTTCTCCCCTTGGAGATACGGGTCACTATCCCGTACGACCAAATCGCCACCGTCCTGGTGCTCTACGTCATTGCTCCGGGCGCGATCGGGTTCACGCTGCAACGCTGGGCCGAAGAAAGGGCCATGATCGCGAAGGTATCGTCCATCTCAGCCCGATTGTTTTTCGCGGCATGGATGCTCTTTACATTCTTCGAGCAATCAAAAGCAACCAGGCGGATGGGAGTGCGGACACTAGCTGCGATGATTTGCCTTATTGCGGGATCAATGATTTTGGGTTGGCTCATGGGTGGACCGAAATATGAGAACCGGAGGATACTGGCGAGCGCAACCAGCATGCGCAATGCAGCGCTGTGTGCGGCGATTGCGTTGCGGAGCTTCCCGGGAACGGACGTGGACATCGCCCTCGTAGCATTCTGCAGCATGATGGCGACTCCAGCATCGACCTGGACTTTGTATGAAAATTACAAGAAATGGCGGGCGAAGGGACTGGTACCTTCCTTTAGACGGAGTTCTTCCTCTTGACCAATTCATGAGCCGCGGCCCAAGCTGCTGTGAATGAACCCCCAACGGTGGATGTGGAATCGAATACGTTGTTCTCAACCAGTACACTCATCATCCCGGTCCGCTGCAGTTCCCGCTTCATCCCAGGTTCACACCTACGAGCATGAACTCGTTGCCACCGGAGCGTAGTCTGCAAACATACCGCTCCAGCATGGCGATCGCACTGCTGGTAAGGGACTGCTGGATCTTAAAGAAAACCACCGCCCAAGGGATCAATAAGTGTAACGGCGATTAACGCCAACAACCGAATGGTTTCACAGCAGAAGAATATTCCCGATGAGAGTGACTAGGAGAATGGTCCCGAGCAAAAGAATTGCGACGGCCATCTGGAAATTAGGGTTACTGATGACACTCTCTTTCCTGCCCATTCGCTTCAACGTCCGGGAATACTGCATGATCATGACAAGGAGGGGGACGATTCCCACCACCAGCAGGAAGCCCCCGATATTCCTTGGCGTCTGAGGCCGCATGATGACTTTAATGGGAGAGTGCTCCTGCACGTACTTCAGGATATTGAATATCGTGAATCCAAAACCGATAAGTGCCATCGATGTGCGGACCCCGGCCAGCATGGTCCGGTCTGCCGCCATAACCGTCCGCTCAATCGCAAGCTTGTCCGCCAGTTTCAGCTCTTGCGCGAACTGGTTCTCTTCTTTTCTTTCGATCTCCGCCCCACTTTTTTCTTTGTCTGGCATTTTGCTCCTCTTCCTTTTCAAGGACACTATAGCCCGGTTGACTGGATAGCTGATATAAGCAGGCGATCACACTTAAGACCCCCGGCTCAGGTCAACGAGTGCAGGGGCAATTTATCGCCGGCAACCCGCTTTCCGACAGCCCTACAAGGCTCTTGATTACATCTCGACAATAATGCCGTGGGAGACGAAGAGATGAACTATCAAAGGTCCCGCCAAGTAGATGACAGCGAGGTAAAACACGATTAAGCACAGGAAGATGGGTTTCAGTCGGGGTGGAGGGCTGACCGAATCACTCTTTGCGACAGAAAACGAACGCGCAATCCATCGCGGCGTGTCAGATGGTGCGAGAGCAGGGTCTTTGGGGAGGATTGCATATGTGCTGACCAAACCGGCGAAGAACGCCATTCGCAGCAGAGAAAGACCGGTCCACTCGATGATAGACAGGAGCCGTGATTGTTAAGTGCGTGCACGAGACCAGGAGCGCTATTTGGGGCGCTGGATGGGAATTAAAGTAGCCAACCCACAAAAACATATGCGTTCCAAAACTGGCTAGGCAAAGTGCGCCAATTGACGCCAAGCGTTGGCGGTAGCTCAACAGGTCAGTTGTTGAGAAATCGCGATAGCACTTATTGACCAGAAGTCCTGGCCGCACTCGTGTTAGAAAACTACTAGTTCCTAACGCTCGGGATTCGATGAGTGCGGAGTAACGTTCATACGGATTTAAGGAGCTAAGTCTTGGGATAGTTTTCTAACAGCGCCAACGGCCCAATTTTTCCTGAAACTCGAAATGCCCAGAACTGAAAATGGGCACTCCTGATCGTCGGGCACGTGCATGCGTCACTGGCGGCGTGTAAAGCGTCCACTTTTTGCGTGAAACGATTCGCGTCCGCCGGTTCGAGCCACCTTCCGTTGTGAAGCGATCGGGCCAGCCCTAACTCACAGATTATTGGCGCCGACCGAAGTCGACTGGTTAAAACCGTGCGGGCGGCGGCGGCACGTCCTCCCCGCGGCGAAGTCGCTGCATCCGTTCGAGCGCGAGTTCGTCCCGGTCATACTGGCTCGAAAGGTGCTTTTCATAGCGCATCAGACGGTCAAGCTCGGCTTCGTGCGGAACCAGGAGAGCGTTGCGCTGCCCTTCCGATCGTTGCACCATTTGTTGCCCGTGGTAAAACCGTTCTCCCTCAATCAACGTCTTGAGGGAATTCAAGACTTCCAGCAGGTAAGCGCGCGCAAGGTTCCACTCTACCTCGGGAGTGGTTCCGTCATCATCCTCGCGCGTTGGCCGCCCTGCCTCCGTCTCGGCGTGCATCTCTGCGCCCGCGCGGTCACCGCCCTTTTGCCGGACGGATTGAACGAGCTCGATGGCGTTGAGAAAATTCTTGAGTTCGTCGCCGTAAGGCAGTTTTCCGAGCCACTCGACATTTTCCGTGCTGACGCACCCTGTCGAGTTGATCTGGCCCTCGATCTCTTTCAGACGCTTAAGAGCTGTGACGGCGCCGTTGTACTGGGGAATGTGCGTGGAAGCCAACATTTCAGCCTTGGCGTTTTGGTCGGCTGGGAGCTTGGCGACCACTCCGGTTTCCGCCAGCCGACGCCTCTTCTCACGCACCTCATGCCAGACAAGACTTTCGACGCGGTGGAATTCGCCGGAATCGACGGGGCAATGGGAGCTAACTCTCTCGTTCCATAGCTGATCGAATTCCTTTTTGTTCTCACCGGGGAGCAGCATCCCGGGAGCGAAAATTCCGTGGGTGACGGCGTTTCTGCTCGCGAAAAACTTCCCTCGTTCTGATTTTGGCCCGTTAGAGCGTGCCGCGTTGCGTTTGTTGGCGGCGGCTTTTCTGGGCGTGACTTTCTTCGGTGTCCGCATAGAGGTCTCCTGGAGTGAAATTCCGCGTCCAGGCCGGCGACGAGTCCCTGCCCGTCTCGACCGAGGCCGCGTACAGCAGACCTTCGGCCGAGGCCGAAACACATTACCTGCCAAGATTTGCGGGATATCGCTATACTCACCGGCTCCAGGAGTTGGAGCCATGACTCAAAAATACTGCCCAGTTATAAATCCATTCGTCGCCCGAGGATTATCGATCTCAAATGTCTCGAAATCCTAGCCCAACTCGCGTCCGCCGATGCGGTTCCGGAAGTCCGACGGCGCGCGCAAGCCTGGACCCGACAGTGTTGGTTGCATTTGAGTCGTTCAAAGTTGCCTAGGTCGAACAGTTCAACTGTCTTTTTGACAGCTTTCCTTTCCTTCCAGGATGATGTCCTTTCCCGTCAGTAGCCACTCAACGGTTTTCCCTGATCTAGCCGCAAACCGAAGAAGTATTTCAGCCCCGAATTCGCTTATTCCCTTCTCATTCATGCTTGGAACGAGCGGTGATCCTCGGAAAGACTTCCGTCTGCCGCAAATCGGGGGCCAGCGCACTCTAGCCGGAACGCTCAACGGTGATGCACTGTGGCGTGGCATGAGAGCAAAGCGTAATCAGATTCTGGTCTGAATCATCACCCGAGTCGCTCCGGAATTCTTTGTGATGGATTTCAAGATTGGACCTGGTGCCGCACGCCTGACATCTCCAGCTGTCGCGACGTAGCACCTGGTCACGGAGCTGTTCTTACAGCTCGGGATCGAGCCGCCGGGTTGTTTCGGTCGGACACACTTGATCCCACCTTCTCGGCGACATCGTTCCTCGGTGGGCCACCACGGCGAAGTTCGCAGAAAGTCAGTCTGCTGGCTTCGTACCAACCCGCCCCAGCATTCGCTCGAGGAATTTAGTGCCTTGTTTTTTGTAGGTGTCCGATCCGGCCAAGAGAAAGGCTTCGCATATGCGGGCAACACTCTGACCTTCACGAGTTGCAATCGCTTCAACGTCTTTCTTCAGATGCGAGCTTACTCTGAACGTAAGGCGAGTGTCTTTCTTCATCCGCACTAGCATATGGACCTGGGAGGCACTCTAAGTGGTAAGGAATCAGGGCCTCGGGGCGAGTTGTGCCTCGCCGAAATATCGATGATCAGTGGGTAAGTGATGCGATTCGTCGGATTAGAAGAGCTCGATGGCGGCGGCATGGCCCGAAGCAGAAGCAAGTCGACGATCCCGTGTAACTAGTGCAGCTCCGAGTTTTTCGGCGAGCACAACGTAGGCAGCATCGTAGGTAGAAAGATTGTGACGCAGTTGCCACCTACCGCGCTTCGGGACTCGCCAGGTGAACCAGCTTCCCTCGGGTCGTTTTTCGAAAGATCGACTGGAACTGAATTGTATCGAATTCGACGCATAATGTTACTATAATAGTATCAACTTTTAAGTAAATAACTTGCCGCCGCAGTGATTATATTTAAGGTACCGGTGCGATCTCGAGAAATAATATGACCAACATGGTCATGTCAGCTATAATGGAAGCATGAGAACTGTAAATATCAGCGATCTCAAGGCACAACTCAGCGCCCATATTCAGCTAGTCAAGGACGGCGAAGAAGTATTGGTATGCGACCGCAACAAGCCCGTAGCGCGGATCATTCCCTGCCATCTACAGGACCACTCCGAGCAGGAGCAGCGATTGGTCGCCCGTGGCGTTCTCACGCCTCCGCTGAAGAAACGGCCCGCGTCGGTCTCGTGGCCGGAGCCCCCAGGGAATGTTCCTGACGACATCATGGAGCAAGTATGGCGAGAAGAACGGGAAGGCCAGTAACGCGGCTTTCCGCTTTTTGGGACGCGAGCGCACTGGTTCCTCTCTGTGTGCGTCAGGGGATTACGCCTCGGGCTATCGCCCAGTACGACAGCTACGATGCAATCGTCTGGTGGGCAACCCCTGTCGAGATTGCGAGTGCGCTCGCCCGACTCGTGAGAATGAAACAACTCGACTCTGGTGATTGGACGAAGGCCCGCAAGCTCGCGCAAAAACTGGCCGATTCATGGTCTTTGATCCAGCCGTCGAATGTCTTGCGCTCTAAGGCGGTACAACTGGTGGAGCGCTACGACTTGCGAGCGGGGGACTCCCTACAATTGGCAGCGGCCCTCAGTTGGTGCGAAGACGTCCCGCAAGGACGGGTCTTCCTGACTGCTGATCAAAAGCTGAGGGAAGCGGCCCTTCTCAGCGGCTTCGATGCCATGGAGATATGATTTCGGATCCTTGCGCGGCCGCCGTTTTACTGATCGGCAATTAACCGCACCACGAATTGCGCCCTGCAACCGCGCTGTTTAATGTCGGCGGTAGACAGTTGTCCTGCTCCTGGCGACTCAGACCCGGCCGTACTCCCTTTGCGACGTCGTTCGTTTGACTGGAGCTTGGGGGATGCATCGATAGAAAACTCAGTCAGCCGGCTTGGTACCCACTCGCCCAGCATTCGCTCGAGGAACTTAGTGCCCTGTTTTTTGTACGTGTCGGCTCCCGGTTTACGGTCCCCAGCCTCATCCTTCTTTGTTCTGCCCTAGATACCGATGCAAGTATTTTGATCCGGATACTGGCATGGCTAGATCCAGCTTTCCGTCGCCGTTGAAGTCGCCGACGGTGACATCACTGAGCTGATTGGTGACAATATTGGTTGCTACTTGGGATTGAAAGGTTCCGTCGCCGTTTCCCAAGAGGACCGAGACCGACGAATTGCTGTTCACCGTGAAAATGTCCAACTTGCCATCTCCAGCGAAATCTCCAATGCTCACTGCGATTGGATTCGCACCCACTGGGTAGCTCACGGCCGGTTGGAAGGTTCCGTCTCCATTTCCCAGAAGCACGGAGACGCTGTTCGAAAATTCGTTCGAGGTCACGAGGTCGAGCTTGCCGTCAGCGTTGAGGTCAGCAGTCGCAACAGCAGAAGGACCCTGACCAACCAGGAAGTCCGTACGGGCAACGAAAGATGCGGTTTGCGCCGACGAACTGACGCAGACTACCATCACCAAAACCGCGACCAGGAGATTCAGAGGTTGTAATTGGATTCCTGCCATGGAGGCTTCTCTTTTTTCGTTTTTTGTCCCGAAGCTACGGGGATTGGGATAGCGAGTGTAACTTTCTGAAGCATGGGGGACGTCCTTCGTCCAGATCAAGAAGCGAGTAGAATGAGCCGGCATCTTGGGTAGTTCGATCAGTCAGCGAGCTGGCATCAGCGGTCTTCGGCGATATCCGATTAAAAACACATGCTGCGACTGAAAATTTCGGTGCCTTTATATAGTATTCCTTCATGCAAGAAGCGGCTTCTCTGTTCAGTTAGCCTTGTCAATCGCTCGACTAGGCCACAGCTCGGTAAAACAATCGTCTCCAGTTACCCGAGCGTCCTTCCGATGTTAAGTTACACCGATCCGGACGTGGTGAATGCCACTACTTCGCATGCTCAATTTTGTAAGCCTATGGAGACAGGGTACTTAGTGGGTTCGTTTCGTAAAAAGCTCATGCCGGCACTCCCTGGCGAACCCACAATTTTGATCGTCTAAGTACTATCTATATCGTATCACGATACATCACGCATTGAACGAGTGGTTGCGCATAGTGCAACGACTCGTTCCATCTCCTTCACTCCGCTGAAACAACGTAATCCAGTTTGCAAGGCAGTCGCAGTCACTCCTCTCGTTCGCGTCGTTCGTGTCGTTTATGCCTTTCACGCCTTTCCGTTTGTACTGTCCGCAGCATCTCGATCGTGCGGTAGAGATCGCGTCTTAATGCCGACTGGTACCGAGACAATTTCTCTAAAGAGTTTCCCATGACAGCTTCCACTTCAAGATGACCTACTTTTTGACTGGTGTGGTTTCCTGAATTCTGAAAATCTTTCATCACTTGGTTCTGCACGACAGCCGGGCCACGAGAAGCACTCGAGCTGCTCTCATCTTTGCCAGCAACCGCCCGAACCACGACACGCTCGCACTCCCAGCCTCGATCGATCGGAAGATCCGACTCACTGATGGGAAGATTAAGTTCGCGGTGAAAGATACTGGCCACTTGATCCCGCTCATCCTGACGAAGTGAAAGCTCGCGCATTATAAGGCCCTCTAAAAGCCCGAGCTTCCATAACAGGAGTGCACCGTCCTCCACCAGAAACTCCTCCAGCGGCCCCTCCGGGCGATAGTAGTTTTTATAATGTTCAAATAACTTGCGGAACTCCACCCGCTCCTTGTGGGTTTCCAGCACGACCCTTTTCGCGAGGACGCCGTGTCGTAGGGCGTTGTGGGATGAAGTCGATTTTCCCCGTTCGGTTCGAGGTCCCGTCGAGGATTGTGCGTTTTCACGATTGGCAGCTCGAACGGCGTCGGTGACCCGATGCTTGTGCTTCATAAGTTACCCCCCTTCGCTCCCATGCTGGGTTCGCGTCAGTTTTTGTTGAAGTCAAAACGATCTTCTTGAAGCCCCAGTCAGCGCCTAGTTCACGACTTGACTTGGCCGCCTTCTCTGTACCGACCGGGGCAGCATTTCTAATTTTGCGGCGATCAGTTCGCATGGCCATTCTTGACGGCGTTGCGCCTGCTTCGCTCTTCAGTTGGTTGCACACCTAGCCTTTGCTGAGGTGGGCCCTGCAGGTGCTTCGGCTGCTCCGATCCTCCGTCAAACCTCAGCTGTTCGCACATGAGGTGCGGATGATCTGGACAGATTCCGTGGACTCGCATCAGTTCATGGATCAAATTTACGATGATCGTCGTTGCCGACCCCCGCATGCGGATGTACGTACGAAAACGCCGGATGTTTTCCACTGACGTCGGGGGCCCATCTGCAAGAAAAAGCTTGCCGCCAAATTCCGCTTCGATTTCTTTTTGAAACGTCGCATATCGCATCAGCTCCTGTTCTATGAATGGATCCATTCTTCTTACAGCCTGTGCATCTGCAGCATTCCTACTCTTCATATGAACGCCTAGCCGATCGAACGGCCTCGCTCAGTGTCCTATTGGCGACAGCTTGTCAACTTGCAAAAACACGCACCTGACGGAGTTCTTGAAGTTGGCTTGCCGCTTACGAATTAGCTTCCACGGCTCATTAACTCACGGCATCAAGCGACTCGCATCAAAAAATCGAAGTGTCAAATTTATGAAACTGGCCGACGATCCTGCGTCGGAGGACCTGAATTCTTTTTCTTGACCCTGCTGAATACTCGAGAATAAGCGTTTCTTAGCGCAGGAGCGTCGAGGTCTAGGCGGGAGCATACGTATTCACATGCGGCTGCTACAGCGCTGCGTTTGCCGAACGCGCTTTGAATAGCCTTCTTGTCAAATCCCAACAGCCGCAGGTCGAGCCCGTTACGTCGTGCGCGTAGCAGTTGATCGAAGTAGGGCTTCCAATTATTGACGACAAATGCCTGGCGTAAGTCTGTGAAAGACAGGCGCCCTCGGCTGCCGCGTACGGCCTTCCATCGGTAGGGTGAGAAATCCTTGCCTAGCAGATTTTCTGGTTGAGGAATGCCCTCCAGGTGGAGCCACGTTGCAAGGATAAAAAGCCGATTCTCACGAGTTCGCCATTGTTTCAACAATACGAGGAGAAAGTTATACCTGACGCCAGGATCCGAAAGCGATTCACGAAATTCATCGCTTAGATCGTGGGGAGGGTCAAATAGCGGATAACTCAAGAATCGCTCGTTGGCAAACAGTGTCTGCAGCCGCTTGAATGCGTCCTTACTCAGCTGGTCTTCCTGATCTCGCAGGCGCTTAAAAAGCTCCGGGGGGGAGATCTCGTTGATACCTGGGTTGTCAATCGCTTTTGTACTCTTCATACCTGGCTCCTCAAGTCCTTGTGCCTTCCAGTTGCTGCACGCCGGGCGCGTCGACCCCCGCACACCACAGAGAACCGCGAGTGGAGTACTACTGGCTCGTGCGTATGACGACTGTATTTGATCTGCGGCTTACTTTCTGCGTTTGTTCCGCCCCAAGGAGAAGATTCAGTCTGCTGGAATCCAACGGATACGCGACAAGTTCGATCATTGCATTCGGAAACTTTCTCCCGCCTTGGCACACGCTCTTCGCCATCGCTACAGATGTAGTTCCGACCGCATTCACGTTCCGCCGCTTTATAGTTTCAGCCACAAATGGCAAAAGGCCCGTGACCGGGCCTCTGTATACACATCCGCTTAACAAAGATTTTACTGAAAAAAGAGTGCGAAATCTATCAATTTCTGCACCATCTCGATGAAAAACTGTAAAACTACAACAATTTCGGCGCTATTGCGAACTATATCGTAAGGCGATATTTATTAGTGGACGTGTTTTCCGTATCTCGACGGAGCGTTTGCTGTGACGGTCGATTCTTCTCTCTGAAGTTGCAGGCAAGCCGAAGAAGTATCTCTGCGCGATTTCGCCTCTTTCCCTTCTCTGTGTCGAACGCCGTCAAGGGGTGATACTCAGTTCACATGAAAACTTTGGTGGAGAACGGCTCTCCGGAGAGACCTCGATCTCCTATTCTTCAGGTAGCTGCGCTTTCGCCTAAACTCTCAGCAATGATTCAAGGAGGGTTGGTAAATTATCAACCGCGTATAACACATTTAACTACAGGCCTAAGTCGATAATCATTCTGGACCTCGGACTATCCAATCGAGGCTCTTCCCGAATCGATTAGCCACTGCCAAAATCACTTCCAGAGTGGGAGCGAATCTTCCCCGCTCAATTTTCGACAGTTGGCCCTGGCTAAGGCCCAGTTCCTTCGCAAGGTCCTCCTGCCGGATATCACCCCGCAGTTCCCGGATTCTTAAACCGATTGCCTTCAAATCGTGTTTTGACCTGCTGCGGCTAGACATTGCGCTTGACTTTCCTCATATTCCTAATAGAATATTCCAATGCGAATATTCCTTTGGGAATACGCCGAGCAACCGATCAGCGAGTTGCTGTTCGTCTGTAACTTACTTTTACATTCGCTCCGGATCGAAAACAAGAACTAGAGGTAATGGAGGAGGTACACAATGCTAAGAAATTTGAAATCGAATAGAGCCGCACGTCTGGTGCGACGGAACCTTCGGCTCGCGCGCTCCAAATGGGGAAAGCACTTAGGCGTTGCGCTTGAGCAAGCCCTCGCGGCCTGGTCAGAAGAGCTCAGAATATCAATTGAGAGCGGTGACCTGCTGCTAATCGAGGGCAAATGGTACGTAACGCATTCTGGTCTGCTTCGTTTGGCCCGACGCAAGAAGTGTTGCGGCATTCACGTCGATATGACCTCCGAATTCTGTGACCCGCGCACCTCACGTTGGGCTTGCAGAGCCACCGTGTACAAATCTCCAACCTGTAAAGGCTTCACGGGCTTCGGCGACGCTGATCCGTCGAACGTTGATCCGCTGGTCCACGGCGCCGAACTCAGAATGGCAGAGACCAGGGCAGTGAACCGCGCGCTGCGCAAGGCATACGCCGTGCCCGTCTGCTCAGTCGAGGAGATCGGCTCGTCTAATCGCCAAGCCGAGTCGTCCCGCGATCCGAAAAAAGCCTCACAGCCTGCAAACGGTAATGGTTATGGTGGCCGTACAGTCCGCGATCATCTCTGCCAAATCATTCGTCAGCATCAACTCGATCCCAATCTCGTCAAAGCTTACGCTGTGGATTTCACCGGCACTAAGGCATTGCGCGATGCCACGCGGGAGCAAGTCGAGACTTTTGTCGCCCATTTAGCCGACTGGGCCGAGAAAGACCGCAGTGCCCTAAACTGCCAGCTCAACAGCTATCTCGGCCAGAAAGAAGGTGCAGTGTGAAACGCCAAATTGCAGGCCTCCATGCCGCGGATCGCTGCGCGGCTGACCAAATCCCCGACGGACTTTTTCTGGTTCGGGTCCAGAGAGCCTGGTTCCGTCGGCAAGCACAAAAGCCGTATTACACTCTGGCTTTAGCCATCCTGGAACCCGGTCGATTTTCCGACCATGTCATTTCCAGCCGCCTCTATTGCAACCCCAAAGCCCTGTGGAAGTTCAACTGGTTCCTGCGCGACTTTGGCTACGATGTCGAACTGCTGGGTCGCGATGAAGTCGATGAATCGCAGCTGATTGGCCTCACCGGCGTGGTGAAGATCAGCCATGTCGTGATCAACGGCGCTTCCCTGCTCCGGCTGGATGGTTTTGCCCCCGCCGGTCGCTGGGAAGAACTTTCTCCCTCCAACCTCGATGGCTCGCAGGTGGCCTGATGACCTACAGCTACACGCAAGTCAGCCAATATTTGACCTGCCCGCGGAAATATCGCCACCGCTATCTCGACGGCTGGCAGGAAAAAGATACGCGGGCCGCCATGCTCTTCGGGCGGGCCTTTGAACGGGCACTCGCTGCTTATTTCCTGCGCGAAGATGCGGCCGGCGTTTTGTTTCGCGAATGGAGCGCGTGTCAAAACCAGGGCTTGCACTACTCGCACGGCGACACCTGGGATCGTATGTTGCAACAAGGCATTCAACTGCTGGACCGCTTCTGTCAGGATGACTGCATTCGCATCCGCCAGCCGCGCCGCAACCTGCAAATCAAGTTCACGCGGCCAGTTTCGGGCAAGAACGATTTCGTCGCCTATGTTGATGCCATTGGAAAGCTGGACGGAACGCGCTGCCTGCTCGAATGGAAAACTACCTCCAGCCGCTACTCGGAGGAGCCCGCCGGGCTGCTGGCTCTCGATCCGCAATTGGTCTGCTATTCCTGGATGACTGGTATTTCTGAAGTGGCTCAGATCGTGTTCGTCCGCAAGCGGCTAGTCGAGATCCAATATCTGCACACCACCATCAGTGAAGCACAGCGCCAGGAGTTCGGCCAGTTGGTCGAAGACACCATCCGGCGAATCGAATCGGCACAGTTTCTGCCACACAGCGGCATTCGCTTCCCACAGAACCCATGCAGCACTTGCCCGTACGTGGGACTATGCCTGGGAAAACAAGAGTTGGTCGATGCCGCTCTGGCGCGTCGGCCAGGAGCCGAGAACCTTGGTTGGCTTGACGAACTTACGTACTAGCAATCCGCCCATGCTGCCTAAGCTCAATCGCAAGCGAGCGCTGTTCGTGCTCACGAAGATCGATGAGATTCTTGCCTGGGAAAAGCAGAAGGAAATCGAACGCGATACCCGGTTCGTGGAACTCGGGCGTTACTTATGCGAAGTTCGCGCGGGACAGTATTGGCGGGTGGAGAACGTGAAATCTTTCGACGAATTCCTGGAAAGACGGTTTCCGGAGTCGCGCAGGAAAGCTTATTACTTGATGTCGATCCATGAGCACTTGCCACCACAGGCGAGGAAGGAGTTGAAGGAAGTCGGGTGGACGAAGGGATTGGAGTTGGCGAAGATTGCGAGGAGGGACCGGCAGCACTTCGATTGTGCAACCTGGTTGCACAAAGCCCGGGAAATGCCCAAGGAAGAGTTTAAGCAGGAAGTCGAGCGGGAGTTAACCGGGCAAGAAACGGAGCCGTGGGAGATGGTCTATTTCAAGCTGTACAAGAGCCAGATCCCAATCATCGAGCAGGCGATTGAAACGGCGGCTCTGATGCTGGGCAGCGACAAATCCCGGGGGTACTGCCTCGAGATGATCTGTGCCGACTTCCTGGCTGGAACAAATCTGGAGAATGAAAATCCCGCGGTGCTCTTGCACTCGGCATTACGGTTCTTCAAGTTCCTCCCGGGGGAAGACAAGAAGACGTTTCTGCACCACGTGACCGACAAGGCGTCATGAATCAAGTTCGGCCGAAAGGTGCACCCCTGCAGCTCGAGCCCGATGTTTACGAACGACTGCGCAACCAGATCCTCCGCCGAGATGGTTGGAGATGCCAATCTTGCGGCTCGATGTCCAACCTGGAGGTCCACCACCGCAAGTTCAGGAGCCACTCGGGCGAAGATTCGGAAGAAAACCTCATCGTGTTGTGCAATGCTTGCCACGCAGCAGTGCATCGCAGCTGAGAAGGGACTAGATGGAATCGGGCATCCAAATATATATGGTATTGACGATCGTACCGTGGCCATTGGACGAGTAGTGGTGGTTAACTACCAACGGCCAGAGGGGCGCGATCTGCCGCCGTCGTACGTTTAGGGCGGTCCAAAAATGCTCGATGCCACAGTTCAAGGGATACCAGGGAGAATATTTCTGCCGGGTAGGTGTGGAGTCGAATATCTTCATCAATAAGTTGCTCCAAATACCCTCGGTTAAAATAGCCCCGAGACAGACTCTCGCCATCGAGCAGAACACTACGAACCCAATCCTTGAGCTCAGTTCTCATCCACGATTCGTAGGGAACAGGGAACCCGGCCTTTTTGCGACGCAAGATCTCCTGGGGGACTCGGTCGCGGAGTGCCTTTTTTACAATGTACTTCGTGGTGAATCTTCGGACCTTGAAACTCTCAGGTAAAGATGCGGCAAACTCCAAAAACTTATGATCGAGAAAAGGAACGCGAAGCTCAACGGAGTTCGCCATAGTCATTCTGTCGGCCTTCAACAGCAGGTCGTCGGGCAGCGAAGTCTTGGTATCCACATATAGCATTCGATTCAATTTCCCTTTATCCGAGCCGTCGTTCAGGTATCTTGTGACTGCCCTGGTTGAAAATGTTCGGTCCACGTAGTGCGAGAAATCCGCCGAGTACAACGCTCTGGTGTTGCTGTTGAAAGACCGACCAAGACTGGAGGTTCGGCCGTAATAATAGGACTCAATTGGACGATTCGATCAAAGGCCCGTATTTTGCCACCCGACGGGTTGGCCAGACGCGATTCAGTCGAGATAGAGCCGAGGATAGCGGTCTTTTCAAAGAGCCGAGAAGGCTCTTGAATCCTTCTATCCAGAGCGTATTTCTATAAATCGAGTATCCGCCAAACGCTTCATCTCCCCCCTCCCCCGATATGAGCACCTTTACAAAATCTCTGGCCAGCCTGGTCACGTAATACAAGGCGACGGCCTGCGGTTCGCAAACCGGTTCTTCCATATACCAGGCAAACCTCGGGAGGAAATCAGCGAACTCCTTTGCGCTGATAGTCATTTCATGGTGTTCAGATCCATAGCGGCTCGCTGCCAGCCTAGCGTAGGGTCTTTCATCCGCTAGCCCGGGCGCGGAAAATCCTATCGTAAAGCTCATAAGATGGTGGTTGACCTTGCCCACGGCCATACCAAGCATGGCTGTCGAATCAACGCCACCGCTCAATAGGAATCCCACCGGTACATCGCTGATCATGTGCATGCGAACGCACTCATCGAGCAAAGTGAGGAGTTTTGTCTGGGCGTCCTGCACGCTGCACTCAGTGGGGTCAAAACGCAGATCCCAGTACTGCTTGATGCGAGCCTTCCCTTTCCGCACGACCATGTGCGCCCCAGGGGCCAGTTTGTAAATGTTTCGTAGTAAAGTCTCCTCACCGGGGACGAAAGAGAAGGTGAGGAATCTGTCGATCATGCCGGGAACCACCTCCGGCTGCACCTCGGGATCGGCCAGGATAGCTTTGATCTCTGAAGCGAAGATCAAAGACTTGTCCGACAGCCAGTAGTAAAGCGGCTTGATGCCCACACGGTCGCGAGCGAGAAACAGAGACTCCGCACGCTCATCCCATATTGCAAATGCAAACATTCCCCGCAGCTTCTCAACACAGTCCTCACCGAATTCCTCATAGAGATGGACGATGACCTCAGTATCGCTCTGCGTCTTGAAGACGTGACCTTTACCGGAAAGGAAAGTGCGCAATTCGTGGAAATTGTAGATTTCTCCGTTGAAAACGATCCAGATTGTACCGTCTTCGTTCGATAGGGGTTGGTGCCCACCGTTCAAGTCGATGATCGAGAGTCGCGCGTGACCTAATCCCACTTGCCGCGAGATGTAAACTCCTTGATCGTCTGGCCCACGGTGGCGGATCGTATCCAGCATGATCCTAACGAGAGGGTCGCTGACCCTGGCATCTCGATCAAACTCAAGCTTTCCGCAGATTCCACACATATGAGTTCGAATGCGCTCCCGAACCGCTAGTCATTTCCAAATCGATTTCAGTCCGCAAAGCCGTCTGAGCTGCTGAGTGCGCCAATACTTGATCAGGTGTTTGTCGGTCATGCCTCACGCGTTTTGCAGCATGAATGCCTCCGGGAGACCATCGCCATTCCGGTTCCGCAGCGAGAACACATCGCACGTTCGTCCGGAATTGTTTCATCTGGAGCTGTACCAAAGATGTACTACCGGCATCTTCTGCAATGACCCAAACCCTAACAGAATCTTATGAATGTTCCTCCCCCAATTTACATCGCGGACCTTTTTCTCCCTAGCAATCTGTGTCTCAACCATCTTTTCGCCTTCGCCGCTCGCACTCGCGGGCGACCAGCCAGTAGGCGTACCGGGTTCTCATCCTGCGAGGGCACAATTGATTTGTGTTCCCACTAAGCTGCAGCTTGGTCAAGTCGCTGTTGGGCAAGCAGGCGATAGACTCATGACGATTACCAATAGCGGCGGAACGCCGCTCGTCGTTCTTTCGGCCACGTCGACCGGCAGTGAGTTTGGTTTGAACGGATTAGACTTGCCCCTAACCTTGGCGGCAGGTGAGAGCTTTACCTTCCGTGTCACTTTTGTCCCGGAGAGGAGCGGCCCCGCTGACGGAAGCATCTCCATTGTTGCTGAGTCACCCAAACAGACTCTAACGGTATTGCTGTCCGGAACAGGCAAGGCGATTGGGCAGTTGCAAGTTACCCCGGGGACAATCGATTTTGGCGATGCGAGCGTGAGATCGGTCAGAACTCAGACCGGTCAACTTACCGCCATTGGTGCTGATGTAACAGTCTCCTCCGCAGCAATCAGCAGTGAAAACTTTCAACTAGGCGGGCCAGCACTTCCCGTCACGATTACAGCGGGGCACAGCGTGCCCTTTACAATCACGTTTGCTCCGCGGGACACCTGGAGTTCGTCTGCCATTCTTTCGTTTACGAGCGATGCCTCGAACTCACCCACCGAGCAAGTTGTTAGAGTCCCTATTGGCGCAGTGCAACACAAGGTGCAGCTGTCGTGGAAGGCGAGTACTTCTAAGCATATCGCTGGATACAACATATATCGGGGCACCCGATCAGGTGGGCCATACACGAAGATCAATGGCTCTCTGGATCCAACCACAACCTACGCTGACGTTCATGTAGTTGCAGGCTACAAATATTACTACGTTGCCGCAGCGGTCAACTTGAAGGGCCTGGAGAGCAAGTATTCAAAGCAGGTGGAAGCTGTAATCCCCTGAGATGCTGCGATTACACCCGAAAAGAAACAATCCTGCTGCTCATCTCGGCAAAACGTCCCCACTACGTATTCGACGAAGGCCTGGCGTTAGAAGAAACGCATGCGGCTCGCCATTGATGAAGCCGTAACCCGAAATCTGGCCCCAAACATTTATGTCATATGGAACTGTCAGCACCCAACCAGAGTGAGCATCAATTAAATTATTCAAGTCCAGCCAGCCAGTTTCCTTGGTCCAGATGAACGCGTGCTCGGTCCCAGAACAGGGTTGGAGGCAGAAGGTCCCAACAACCTCACCAAAAATATTGATTGCACTGAGCCCGCCGAATTCACCTGGCGGCGGCCCCAAGTCCTGCATGCCTTCAGCCTTCGTCCACAGAAAGGGATGTTCGGTAGGAGAACTGTCGCAACTTGTCGTTGATTCTCCTACGACTTGACCGAAGTCATTGATGGCGTCCGCACTACTGAAGCAGCCGCCGAGCGTGCCCAGGTCCTGCATACCGTCGGTCTTGGTCCAAAGAAACGCGTGGTAAGCGGTGAAGTTATCAATGGCGGAGATGCCAACGACTTGACCGAAGCTGTTGATTGCTGTCGCCTCACTATAGGGACTGCCGAGCGTGCCTAGGTCTTTCATCCCGTTGGCTCTTGTCCACAGAAAGGCATGGAACTCGGAAAAGTCGCACCCTGAAGTGACTGACCCGCCTACGACATGTCCGAGGACATTGATGGCTTCAGCTTCGCTGTAGCAGCCGCCAAGCGTCCCGAGGTCGTGCATACCTTTGGCTCTTGTCCACAGAAAGGCATGGGTTGCGAGGTCGCCAGTGGTCGTGGATAGCCCAACCACGTGATCCAAATCATTGATCGCAAAAGCTTGACTAGAAGACCCTCCGAGCGTTCCCAAGTCCTGCATACCCTTTGTTCTTGTCCAGAGAAAGGCATGAGTGCCGGGGCCACTAACGGTCGAAGACTCCCCAACGACTTGACCGAAGTCATTGAGCCCCATGCCCACGCTGGAGAAACCTCCCAATGTCCCCAAGTCTGAAACTGTGTAAAGCTGTGCTGGAGCGAGCGGCGCTAGCATCAAAGCCAGCAACGCATAAAAAGCCAACCTCTTCTTTCCGCGCATAACATTCTCCAGAATGGAAAATATGGGGCCACGGATGGGCGCCCAGGCTTGGGTCGGTACGGACAGGTTAGATTGGGGACGTGTGCACACGGGCGGACTGCTGAAACCAAGAACAGTGCGATACGCGTCTTTCTCTATCCTAAGCCGTACAGAATGGGCAGAGGCAAGCATCGGGTCCGCACAAATTCACAACGGGGGAAGCAACCGGGGGAATGTTACGCGACCGACTTTACGCCATGGCGTCGGATCTGTCAATAAGTTTGGGGCAACACCATTATCCCGCCTGATTCCCCGGATGCACGCGGTGACCTTTCCTACGATTTTCTTCGCCGCAGCCCGGACCTGGGATTGATTATGATGAAAAAACTCTTGCAGGCAAATTGGTGTTAGGCTACGCCGAGGTATTACGCCACGAGAAAATAACACCGATCACATTCGCTGTCAGGCACGTAAATAAGAGAGAATCAAGGGGAAACGAACGAGTGCAACGCGTCTGCCCTTCAGTTTCGGTTCACGAGGCACCGTCCCTTCGGGCGACACCGCCATCACCTTGCCTTCCGTCGACGCCGCTGGACACTAATTCCTATGGAAAATAAAAATTCCAATCCAATTGAGCGCACGTCGCGAACGCGTTTCTACTTGAGCCTGTATCTATTTGTCGCAGGATTCTATTTGCTCACCGCGTCGGGGCGTATCGGCGTGTCCGACGGAGTGGCGATGTTAAACGTCGCGCAGTCGGTCATCAGCGAAAGATCGTTCAGTTCAGAGCCTTGCGAGGCTAACGCGCAAGACCCCACAGCAGGGGTATCAATAGGCTGCGTGCCTGGTGCCGGCGGAAGGCACTATGCGGGCTATGGATTGCTCACCTCGTTACTGGCCGTGCCGGTAATCGTTGGCGCAAGAATTGTTTCCGAAATTACTCATGTAAACCCTTTAGTCACATCCAAAACTGCAGTTTCCATTTTTACCCTTCTCGTAGCCCCACTGGTGGCCGTTGTCCTGGCTGTATGGAAGCTGAAGCTCGGATATGACCGCCGTACGGCAGCTTGGGGCGCTTGCATCCTGGCCTTCGCTTCTCCATTCTGGCATTTCAGCGTGAAAGGGTTCTTTTCCGAACCTTATTTCACTTTGGCGCTCCTGATGGCCGCCTGCGTCCTTTCCAATCCGCGACGGAAGTTCGCATGCGCCCTTGCGGGTCTCGCCTTCGGATTGGCGTGCGGCGTACGGTTGAACGGCGTAATCCTGTTTCCAGCCTTTATCCTATCCATGTGGTTACACACACGAGCGCAAAAACTGTCCATACGCCACCTCTTACGCGATTGCGTGCATTTTTCCGCGTCACTTTCGGTTTGCGGGCTTCTGATCGCCCTGGCGAACTACATCCGGTTCGGAAGTCCGCTCAAGACCGGCTATCAGTTGGCATTTCCTTCAGCTTCGGCTACGTTCTCTACGCCATTGTTCCAGGGATTGTTCAAAGTTCTGTTTAGCGGCGAGTTTGGATTATTAGTTTTCGCACCGTGGGTGCTTCTGGCGTTGGTGTGCTTGCCTCTGTTCGTTCGGGAGCATCTACCCGAGTCTGTGCTTTGCGCAACGGCGTTTCTGGTTTATCTCGTATTCTTCGCAAAATTCTCGCATTTGGAAGGCGGCTGGGTCGCCGGCCCTCGATATCTTGTTCCCATCCTTCCATTCTTAGTTGTGGCGATGGCGCCTGCGATCCAACGCCTCCAACAATCCGCCGCCTGGAAGCAAAGGCCCTGGGCCCTAATCGGGCCGTTGATGGTGGCACTTGTCGGCGTAGGCTTCCTGATTCAATCCGTGGGTACGCTGTTTCCGGACGAACGTTATTACGCACTTAGGGAATTCTACGAATATAAGCCAGTGAAACCGTGGTGGTTTGGTTCCGTGCCGATGGCTTCCATCGAATTCTTGTCGCAAATGAGCATACCAAAAGGAAAAATGGCTCGAGAAGTCGAGTTCGACCAGATGACGGCTCGTCATGAACAGGACCGCGCTTCCGCCGGAGTCGATTCGGCCGCCACGGAAGACGAATATCTGGGCCGGTTCCCGAACGCGTCGAATATGACATCCCCGAATCTGATGCTGTTGAAGTTAAAGCCGATGGGACTTCCCGTCTCGGCTGGAATAGCCTACGCGATCGCTTCCGTTGCCATTGGTTTCGCCGGCGCGGTTGGTCTCAGGCGAAGTATCGCGCTGGAATTAACCGGATGACGGCGAGACCGAAATCGGATGAATTTTAAAGATGGTCGCATGCTACACTCTTACGGGTTCCGCAGGCCCAAAAGCTGACTCACGCGGGACTTGGCTCGAACTGCGTCGAGTTTCTCGATCGCGACCCGGGACGATTTAAGTTGGGTTTTTAGGAGTGTGACTGATGTTGGGCGTACCGGTGCGCTATTTGTTAAAGAATCCACGTGCAATCGTAGACTTAGCTGCTCATCCGCTCGAACTAGCGACGAAGGTTGTGGACACCTATGTCGCGGAGCAAGAGCAGCGTCGGCCTGAGTGCCAATACCACTCGGACGAAAACTGGGAACGACGGCTGCACGACCATCTGGGCGCGCAGTGGCCGTGTGAGTTCGCAGGGGAATTCTGGAGCCTCTGGCCCCAGGTAATGAAAGAGTTGGAAGCAAAGGGAATTCAGGCGGGCCCCGAGAGTTTCGGGTCGTGGAATGATGGTGATGCAGGATTGGTGCGGGCGGTGTGGTGTCTAACGCGTCATCTGCGCCCGGAGAATGTGGTTGAGACGGGGGTGGCTCACGGCGTGACCTCGCGCCTTATTCTCGAAGCGCTTGAGAAGAATGGAAGCGGCCGTCTGTCGAGCATCGACCTGCCACCAGTTGAGAAGGATTGGCGAGAGCAAGTCGGGGTCGCGGTCGGCGATCGCTATGCGAAGCGATGGACCTATATCAAGGGTCCGAGCAGATTACGTCTTCCCAAGTTGCTCGCTCAACTCGGAAAGATCGACCTGTTCATCCACGACAGCCTGCACAGCGAACGCAACGTACGGTTCGAACTAGATCGAGCCTGGGCCGCTTTGCGACCGGGAGGAGCGCTCGTTGTGGATGACGTCGACGCCAACTGGGGGTTCCAGTCGTTCACCCGCACTTTTTCCGGTCATCAATCCATGGTGTGCGAGGCTGAACCGCTCCGCCCAGATCTCAGACGCTTCAACAAGAAGGGGCTATTCGGGATCATCCTGAAAGAGCCAACCGCGATGAAGATGGTGGCGTAGAGTTTGCGACGCGGTAAACGAGGACGGAATGAGCGCCATGGACTCTCACCGCGGAAGGTTCAGGGTTTCGGCGGAGAAACCACGGCCTGAGCTTCATTTGAGGGGTTACTTTCCTTTCCACGCAAATCAACCGCCTTGGTCACGTAGAAGTAACTTTGCCCTGGTTGGACTGTGTTGTCTATATACGTAGTGCCAAGGAGAGGAGACAGATTCATTTTCTGGCACTTCATAGAATTGATCTTCAAGCACTCGCCCTTCGTAACGCTGCGATACAGGTTGTATTTGATGCCCACCGTAGTGCTGGGTTTCCATGTCAGAACAACAGGATGTTGCGATTGCGGTGCGCTGTTTCCAGAGTTCGATGCTGCCACAGCTGAGGAGGCATCGGTAGCGCCATTGCCAGTGCCCAGCACTTTAACGATTTCTCTCGCATCGTGAGCAGACGAGGGGACTGCGCCGGGTGACGCTGCGATTTGGCGGCCGTAACCACTGCTCGAAATGCAAATCACTGCGCCCGTCAAGATAGCCGCTTCCCACAAGGTCTGCGAAATTCTTCTTGGCTCCGAATTGCAACGCATTTTGCCACTCCTTCCAGCTCGCAGACTTGGTCTTTCGACTCCAACGGCTTCCCCGTTTGGTGTCGACAAAAGCCTGCGCCAACTTCAAAAGTTCAGCGGGGATCGCGAATCTACGTGCTGCTCTCGACGCGGACCTCGGACACAGGTTTGAGGGCTTGGGGATTTCCCGCTTTCGAGAGCACAAACTTATCAATCACGAGCGCATCGATTCCTGAACAGAAGTAACTACGAATTGCGTCCCGCGGGCCGACGACCAAGGGATCCCCGAACAAATTGAACGATGTGTTAACCAGCATGGGGGCAGGCGCTTGCTCCCCGAAGCGTTTCAACAAACGCCAGAACAGTGGATTGCTACGTCGCTCGACAACGTGAAGACGCACACGGCCTCCAGGAAGGAGAAATCCATCGGGCAAAACACTGGAGCCGTCCCGCGCCCATCCAAGCGAATTCATAAAACGGCACAGGTGGGAGCAATCAAAATATTGAGCACAATCCTCTTCGGGTACGGAAATAGCAAAGGGACGGAACCACTCGCGAAATTTTATATAGTCGTTGAGGTTTTCCTTAACGTAAGGAGCCCACGGCGAAGCCAAGACGCTCCGATTCCCGAGGGCCCGCGGCCCAAACTCGCAAGCGCCCTGAACCCAGCCCACGATCTTGCCCGCCATCAATAGTTGGATGGTTGTGTCGAGTTTTCGGTCCTCGGTGGTCTGGAGAAGGTATCGAGCTTTGGAATTATCGAGCACGTCTTTTGCTTGCTGCCCGGAGAACTTTGGTCCCCAATACACATGAGATACGGGTTCTCCACGAGGCTTTCGCAGGGTCTGATGCCAACGAAGGAGAGTCGAGCCCACGGCACTTCCGGCATTGCCCGGCGCCGGAGGAACAAACAACTGATTCATCCCTAAGGTTTTCTCAATCGAGGCAACGAGCAGTGGATTCTGAAACAGACCTCCGGCCAGACAAACCTGCGCGATGCCGTGTTGACGACGCAACTGCTCAGCCAGATTGCTCACAATCTCGGCACATGCTGCCTGGATACTGCTTGCGACAGTCTTACGCTGATCTTCACTTAGTTGGCGCGGGTCAAGCGGCAGGCCAGTTTGCTGATAGAACTTCCTAGATAGAGTAAGACGCTTCGCGAAACCTTTCTCCACGAAACTTTGGTCCAACCGCGGTACGGCGCTGCGCGGATTGCGAAACATATTCAAGAATATCGACTTCAGTTCCGGTTCGCCTCCAAGACTGAGCCATTGGGTCTTTTGCTCCTCCTGGCGTGGCGAGAAACCTACCAGACCAGTGATCTCCGAATAGACTCTGGCGAGCGAATCTGCAAAACTGATTTTCCGCAACACGCGAATCTCTTTGTCTTGGCCAATAGCGATCATTCCCGAATCGCCATCCCCATATTCGTCCATGGTGATGATCAAAGAACGCTCAAAAGGGGATTGGAAAAACGCGCAAGCGGCGTGGCAAAGCTGATGGTCAAAGTACAAGGTTTTGTCGCGTATTCCATCCTTCTCTCGCAGAACTCGCAGGTCTTTCAACTCGCGGGCCAGGTTGCCGCTTTCTTTAACTTCGTAATACGCCCCAGCTAGAGGTGCTCGCGTGGATAGTTTTGCCCTCATCCAGGATCGGCGCATCCACGCACGCAGAGGACGCGTGGCTACAGTAACGGCATCCAGATCGCCCCAGTTCGCGCCGGCACTTTCCAAACAAAAGCGTATTGCTTCGTTAGGAAGTCCCGCGGAACTCGCACGCGATAATTTTTCGTTCTCGATAGCCGCCCGAACTACACCATCTTGAAGCAGTGCTGCCGAGGAATGGTGTCTGAAGGGTGACAATCCAAGAATCAACATAGAGATGTACCTCGTTCGTTTGCGTCGGCTCGTGAGGGCTCGCGTTGCCAGCGATTAGCCCACCTTTCGATTCTAGTCGCCGTCCCCGGCGTAAATCTCGACGGGCCTCAAGTTTGTCAAAAGGGGGCTGCTTTTCGCGAGAAATTCGACATGTCCACACTTGGGACATTCCAGCATCACGTGGGACTCACGATAACCATAGGGCAGGAACGTTAAACGCGTGAATAGATATTCACGTAACTCACTTTTGCACCGTAAACAGGTTGTGCTCATGGTTGGTCCTCTCTTTACAAATAAATTGCCAAGATGCGAACAGGCAAGCTCAAGCTGGGTAGGCGAAATTGGACTTGCGGAGTGGTCAAAACCTCATCACCTACTCGGAATAACCGAGCGGTTTAATTAATTAGTCTTCGGGTTGCTGAAGTTCTCTAAGACCCAGCGCTGCAATTGGGTGGAAATCAAGTCATTGGCCTTCGCATCGGGGTGGTCGTCCTTTGGAGCGACCCAGAGTTCGCTTTCCGGGCCGTGATCTTTGAGCCCATCAATTAGATCCACCACGGGAACATGGTTAGCGGCCAGGACATCTTTGATCTTCTGGTGTGCGGCTTTGAACGGATAGGTGTCACCGTTAATCTGGTGCAACTCGGGCAGAATTGCCACCAAAACTCTTGCTCCATCGCTTTCGGTTGACTGGGCAAGACTTCTAAGAGCTTGTTTGCAGGCTTGGAATCCCGGTTTATCATCGTCGTAGAGCGACGCGTAATACTCTTTCCAATAGGGCCGCATTCCAACAAATCTCAGGATGCCGTCGAAACGATTCGTGAAAAACGCAAGGAGGTAGGACCTATCGATCAAGAAACCCTTTTTTTCCACCGGTACGGGCTCAGGATCATTGATGAAGAACACCAATATAACGAGGTCCGGATGAAAGGCGCGGCCGCGGGTTTCATAATAGGTTACCTCTTGAACTGTGTCATAGTTGCCGACGCCGGCATTAATGACCTCAACCTTGTTGTATCCAGGCGGCAGGCGCGCATTCAGTTTTCGCTCCAGAAACTTAGCGGAGGTATCTTGCTGCCGTACACCCCAGCCGAAGGTTGTGGAATCTCCCAACATCAATATTCGGTATACATCGGAGGGTTTGACTTGAGAGTACTCCGCATCGCGAAGACCTTGAGAATTGATGGAAACCGGCACACCCATGAGAAAGGCGGAACGATTGGGCACGTGAACGAAACTTAACTTAGGATCTGCTGCCGGTTGCTTCAATTGAACAGCGTACTTCCACATTTCCATCGAGAAGTCCATGCTGCGCGCGAAAACTACTCGCAACGTGAACTCCATCGCAACGCAACAAAACAGAATGGCAACCAGCAGCGCAGCGATATTAAGCAAGACGGTTCGACGTCCGCTGCGGTTCGCCTTGCTTCCGGTCCTCGATTCTGCGATGGCCGATGTATCGGTAGTCGCCTTCATTCGGTTCTCCTCTGTTGGCATCAGACTATGTCCTGCTCAGAACAACGTATAGATGAACGGCGCGAGACCGGAGCCACCCAACACCAAGAGTGCGGCGAAAATCAACATAATCACGATAATAGGCAGCAGCCAAAATTTCTTCCGGTGTTTCAGAAAACCCCATAAATCTTTCAAAAAATCCATGTTCGCTTCCTCCCTCTTGTTGATGGTTGCTTTTCCTCTGATCTTTTTGAGCACACCACCGGATCAGGACGGCCGGCAAAGCCTTCGCGGCAAAGAAAATTCAGTAGTGATCCATTGATTGGTGGGTTCTGACTCCCGAATTCCAGAATTGGAGGCACGGCAGTTTTGACGCGATACCAAGCTAATACACAGGTTTTTCTACCCAGCTCATTTTCTTCTGTCAAATATCTTATCCGTTTGGCTTCACGAAAGAGTAAATTAGCGTCAAGGTCCTTGTTCGAAAAAGCGATTGTCGTCGAACGCTAGGGATTAAGCGTTCGCTCTGCTCTGCTGTACTGCATAACCCGCATGCCTCTAAATGTTTTCTCTACCGCATTAGGATATTCGCTCGAAAGGATTGCTTCGATAGAGTGCTCCCTCCGCAGGAGTTCTGGGTCGAGTTCGTTGAACCTCACAAAGAGCCATATCTGCTCGTACTTCTGCGGCAGCGACGCCAACAAATAGTCATCCGGATCAAGCCTTGCCGCCACGCTCAAATCCAACCGGTCTGGAAATGCGACCTTAACCGTTTCGCTCCCTGGGTTCAGGCGTCGGGCGTAGTAGTCGAAGCCGAGGCGTCCATAGCTGGTGTAGAAGAGGACCCCGTCCTTCGGCGATGCGTCAGAAAGCACGTACGTAGTGGCTCCCCTCCAGTCCTCTTTCTCTAACTGCGTCCCCGACCAGTGAATCTTGTGCACCGACAAGAGCAACAGAACAGCTAAGCCGCCTGCAAAAAGCCACCGCTCACGGATCTGGCAAACGCCTATAGCCACCAGCAACAGCAGGGCAGGCAAACATACTATGAGAAACCGGTTGACGAACATAGGCTTCACGAAGGAGATAGCAAAAACAGTCAATATCGGGACAAAAAGCCAACTCAACAAAAAGCCGTAGCGCCAGTTGTCAAATGATGCGCCGGAATGAACCCACGCTCGAAGCGCAACTAGCAACGCAACAGAACCGAAGATGAAGTACGCCAAGCCGAGAGGCCTTCCCCCTCCAGCGAGGGAATCGAGGAGACCGTAAATGTCATAGATGCGAGGTTTGGAAATCCATGCCACTTGGCCAGTGTCCTTAGTTAACACAAAGACAGCAAGAGGTAGCAAGAAAATGCCAATCACAGAAACACTGATTAGTAATTTTCTCCAAGGTACGTCCCGCGGCCGCAGTAAGACTATGGAAATCCATTGGGCTCCTAGAACCAGGACGCCAAAGAAATGGGCATACACTGCAAGCGTGCTCGTTAGAACATACCCTATCCAGTCATGTCTGGATCCATTCTCCATAGCTCTGATGAAGAAGAGGGAGGAAAGGGCAGCAAGCAGCACCACCAGGCTATACCCTCTGGCTTCCTGCGAATATTTAATATGAAAAACGTTGGTCGCAAGCAGCACAGCGCTGACGAGACCCACTCTCGTGCCAAACATTCGTTTCCCAATCGCATATATTAACGGTACGGTCAGCACGCCTGCCAAGACAGAAAGCGACCTGACGACGAATTCGCTCTCGCCAAAACTAAGCCAAACATGGAGCAGTCCGTAGTACAGCACCATATTTGCCTCTGCAAGAGAGACGACTTTCCACAGATTCCGCCAATCTAAATGAGCGATCGCAACACTAGCAGATTCGTCAAACCAAAGACTTTCCGCTCCCAGATAGTGCAGCCGGAGAAGGGCTCCCAAGATCGTGATGCCGGCCAAAGTGTAATGCGCTTTCGAAATCCGGCGCATTACTCCAATGCTCGGGATGTCTCCCGACTGCGCAGTAGGTGCAAGCTTCATGGTACAGTCGCCCATTATCTGGTTGCCGATTCTACGTTCTTGCCCCCCGACACCGGTGCAATAGGGTTTTCCGCATCTCCTACTACGTCCTTCAATTCTTTGGCGACAAGATTCGCAACATAAAGGTGCGCGCGAGAATCAGGGTGAGCCTCTCCGGGAATAGTCCAGTCATCGAACTCTGGAGGCGCACTGGCCGTGATTCGGATTACATGAACGTCGAGTCCCCAAGGGAAATCCTTGTCGTCATACCAATCGAGCACAACAAACTTGGCGCCTTGAGATTCGACAAAATCCCTCATGTCCTTGATTAAAGCCCGCGTCAGGCGGACGTCCGGTTTTGGCCCGTAGCGCAGCTCGAACATCTGAAACATAGCCCATAAATGAGAGTATGAATAATTCTTGAACTCGATCGCCGGCTTCGCGAGATACAAGGAACCATCTGGTCTCAAAGCGAACGTCGGCTTGGTCCCAACGAACACCCCGTGGGGCTGTTGAATTCTCCTGTCATAGAGCTGGTTGCGTATAACTTCCCCTGAAGTAAAGGTATAAACCACCAGCTTGGTGTTGAACTTATTGAACTGCCGCTTAAGGAGTAGCAGCGATTGATCCGTACCGTACGCCTGCACTCCCAGATTGACGACCGATAAGGGGAAATCCGGCATTGACGCCAATCTGCCCACAAACGACTCCTCATATGGCAATCCGTGCCCGAATGGGTAGGAACCACCGACAAAGAGCGCCGCGGGGAGGGACCTGTCGGCTCGGTCGCCTGGCTTTCGGACTCTACATCCGAGGTCATCAAAGTACATGGATACCATTCGACGATCTGTACCAAACTCTTGAGTGACCGATTGGTTGGGAATGTATGACCAGCCCAGTTCAGGATCAAACCTAGCCAGGGCAGTTTCAGACGGGGTGTACTGAGACTGAAAGGGGACGTGAAATAGGCGAGCGATTCCCTCCCCGGCGGCCACACTGAAACCGGCAGATACAATGACTATGACGCTCGCGCTCAACAACTCCTTGGTAGTTGGAAAGGTTCTGTAGAACCAGCGATTCACCCGCTTTCTTGCAATAATGATCCACAGCGCGAGGGCTCCTAACACCCCTTGAAGCCCATAAACAACAGGGCGCATATCGCCGTGCCGCCGGTCGAGTGAGACGATCTTTTCGACAAAATGCGGGCATGCCAGGATGGTAAGACCAAAGAAAACACACACAATGGCAATCGCAGGCCAGCCAGCTCGGACCCCTTCACATCTTCGCACCTCCGAACGGGCAGGACTGGGACCAAACTCTCTTTCGCGGGATACTGTCATATTTTCTCGGAAATTTTCCAATAGGAGGAGCTGTCAATGGCTAGCCTCGACGCCAATGTTATCGATAGATGCTGATGCCTCGCCAGATCATCTCGGCTTGATCGATGCTCAATCTAGACTCCTCCTTCAGGTGCTACGACTTCATAAACCCTGTAGTCGGTACCCTGGTGGGACAGGCGGAAACAACTTCCGTAGGCTTGCAGCAGCGACTGAAAGCAGGCGTCTTCTGGCGGCAACCAGTAGCTCGAGGAATGATGCGCAACCACCACGACGCCGACGCGGTGCCGTCGAATGCCATCCATAAGAACCCTGGGATCAGAAATAGGCGGGAACCAAACGACTCGCCGTTGCGTGTAATGAAATACAAACTCTGGTTCGCGGGCCATGATGACGCGGTCCGCGGGTTCGTGCGTCCTTATCCAGGCAGACGCCTCGATCTCGGGATAGGTGTCTTGCTGGGCAACTTCAGGATGAAGGTTTTCGCGACCCAGGACCACAACCTGCCTTGCGCCGGATCCGACGAGGAGCGCAACCCCCAGAATCAATGCCAAGCGCAGGGGAAGAGGAATCTCAGAGTGCAGATGCGCCAGCACACGCGGTCCGATCCGCGAACTGCGAAGTGCTGGGTGTATTAACATGCCGACTCCGATTAGGGTCAGCGTGAACCAGAATACCGTGGCGGCCACCGGCTGCAAGCGGTCGGCCATCGCACGCTGCATATTCACGGTGAAGGTTATGATTCTCAAAGCAAAGGCGGCGGAACTGAAGCTCAGGACCAATCCAACGGCAGCCAAACCGAGGCCTGCCAGTCTAGGCTCGCGAATCGAATATTTGAGGACCACCTTTGCCCCGCGCCACAGGTAAAGACAGGCAAGTGGTACGACGGGAAATAGAAACCGGTCTCTAACCTCCCACGGCCAAACGAGGAGTACGACTTGATACCACAAGAAGTACCAGTCGTGGAGCTGGCCTGCGTTCTGCAAAGAACCCGCTAATCCAATGGCAGTCAGCATAAACACTCCACAAATTGCGGGCGACGACCAAAACTCACTGATGTAACGATGGGTCAGCACGTGTCCGAATGCATCGGTAAGGGTGACGATGTTCTTTGCCACCCGGATCGGGATGTCACTGAGGTGCGCTAGCCCCAACTCCGGCTGCTGGCCGTTCTTGACCTCGAGTTGTGAAAAATATGAACCCGGATAACCGGGCAGTTGCCATTCCAGAGTCCGGTGGTGCAGAGCCCACGCACTCCAGCCCAATTGCGCGGCTAAACCGAGTGCCAACGGAATCGAAAACCTCCTGATTCGGCGCCACCCGACGTCAGAAGATAACAAAAGAGATGCGGCACACCATGCGCATAACCCCATGATGAGCGCGATGCCAACGGAACGGATTAGTACCGACAGGATGATGGCCGCTCCAAGAACGAGTTGCCATCCAATAGTTCGTCTTTCGTCCCGGGCGTGATCGATTTTAAGAGTTAGCAGCAGCGCGAGCACGCTGAATAGGAAGTACGGCATCTCCGGGAAGACACCCGCTGTGTTGAAAGAAAACAATGACGGCGAGGTTGCGAACAAGAGACATGCGGCTGCCGCCATGGCGCGGCTTTCGACCCTTCGGAGCAATTGATAGGTGATGACCAGACCTAGGGTCGTGGACACCGCAATCACCGAAAAGAGAGGTCTAGGGGTAAATCCGGTCCAATGGCCGATTATTGCTAAGATTATGGGTAAACCGGGCGGCAAGAGCGTTTGCGGCAAGGAACTGATCTGGTACGTACCGTGCTCAAGAATTGACCGAGCCAAATCGGGATAAGTGGCATCGATCAAGAAGTCGGCAAATCGTGTGTAGTGCGTAAACTGGAACGCCCCTACGAACAAAATGGAAGCGTAGATTGCCCAGTCAGCAATTGGGGTGAGAAGGCCCGGGCCGTGACTTTGGGTTAGCCGTGAGAATCGCGATTGCATAGGACGTCCCCAGCGATTGATGTCACATCCGATGATTGTTCATCACTCTAGTTGAACCGGCCACAATAGGCGACCGTCTGAAACCCTGGTTAACCACGACTACCCCGCATGTCGGAACCAGTCGGCCAGGCGTCGAGCTGGTAATCATGGACGATGACGTGCCCGGTGTCGGCTGACACTATCACAGATCCCTGCTGCCCGGTGCGCCTAGCTCTGCGTCCCGGCTGTCGATCACCAACACCCAGTCGTCTGCATCTGGCGGCGTGAATCTGCGTGTACCGTGCGTAGCGAAACTTCCGATTAGTGTACTCGACCCATCGCGAGGATTGAACCACCAGCACTTTGCTTGTGATCCTGCATCTTTGATTTTATTCATGGCGATCGTTATCGTGGCAGCGTTACCGTTTGGCACGTACGCAACAATGGTCCGGCCATCGGAGGTGCGCGCGGCCACCGAGGACGCGCTCCCCAAGCGGTAGGGGGCGCGACGGGCTCGGCTGCGAACGGATTCCCACACGGAGCTAAACCCTGAGCGCGAATCATATCCGGCGGTCATCACGTGATGATCAATATCCGGGACAAGTTCCCAGTGTTCGCGCGAACGAAATAGTTTGCCCAGGTTCATCTGCCCGATCGACCCCGGGGAAGCAAGTTGACTCTGCCAGGTTCGGTCGCCAGCGCGAGCGAAAGGACGTCCATTGAAATACCAGAGAGGCGAATTTCCAAATCCGCCGTTGCCTAAATATGCGCCAGAAAGCACAGCCCAGTAGCCCTGCTCGCGAAGTTCGAGTTCCGAGACCGAGCTATTATTTTCATAGATACTGTCTTCATACCATCCTTCCCCAAGAAACGGAGGTAGCCATACCGCGCGACCATAATTGCTAGATGCGCCACCCGGAATGTTGTTCGTATGAAAATACAACCAGTTTAGATCCATCCACGACACGTTCCCAAAAGTGTCCAGCGCAGCGAACCGTGGCTCGCCTTCTGCGGCGATAAGATGAACTTTGTCCTTCGATCGGATGCCATTTGCCAAAGCGGTCAGCTTCGGCAGAACTTCAGTCTTGGGATCTACATCTCCACCCACCGCCCAGATGAGATTCGGAAAACTCTTGTATCGATTTCCCAGAAACTCGCCGTAAGCAGTCAAGACCGCCTCTGAACTGTTTTGATAGCTCTTGAGATAACCTCCCTGAGGTGTCAGCCCGACAAAGCCCGGACTCAGCGCGACTGTGATTCCGTAAAATCGGGCCCTTTCGACCACAGAATCCACATGTGCCCAATACGCAGCGTCTTCACGAGTAAAGTCCGCGCCATCAAATGGGGAATCTCCGTAGAAGTTATGCGGAGCATTTGACTGAGAATAATTATCGGCTGCGGCACACCAGATGTAATTGAATCCGCGAGAAGCGCGATCCGACAGGTACACGTCGACATCGGAATTGTCCAACTGGGTTATCAGAGACCAAGCGTCGTCTCCGGTGATAAAGACTGGCTTCCTGGAAATTGAGTTTATTAGGAACCTCCCAGTCGGATCGAGAGTCATGAACTGTGCGTCCGAACTCACTATAGATCGCGCAGTCCTCTGCGGGTCCATGCTTCCGGCGTCGGCGCGTGGCGTTGAAAATCCGATATCGTGAGTGGCGATCAGCCTTCGTCGGAAATGAAACACCGATAATATGACAATCAGGAAGACCACGATTCCCAGCAGAGTTCGTAGCGGAAAGCGCCGACGAGCTTGGGAGGGACGAATCTGGTGTGCGATGGACATTTAGTGAGCTTACGCGGAGACCGTCGAAGATTTGCGGACAACTATTTTGGATACCCAAGGGCGCGCATTCCCGCTGCGGCCTCGTGCCCAATGATCAGACGCTCATACCAGCTGAGGCGAGAGCGCGTGGCAGTCCCGCCAACCGACACTGAAAGCGCAGCGCTTTCCCTGATCTCGATGTCCAACCAAGACTCCAGCTTACGGAAGTCGACCTTCCCACTGACCAGGTCTTCATATCTGATATGGAAGGAAGGAAATCCGCATGGGAGGTGGGACCAGGATATCGCCAACCGGTTCCAATGCCGGGCAAAGCTGGCGGCCGAGTCGACGGGCGCATCGGGATGTCTGTAGAAGACCTGATTCCATTGCGAATCGGACAGCGACCGGTAGCAGTCATAAGGATGGCGTGAGATCAGCACGAACTTCGCATTCGGGTAGAGCCAATGCAAGAAGCTGGCTTCGGTCGCTCCCAACCGAACCTCTTTGAATCCCCAACGAGAGAAGCCGTGTTGGCGCGCTGGTTCACCGAGCCATTGACCGAACAAACCTCGAAGGGCAAGTCGAAAGTCTTTGCCAGAAGGGTAAAGATTGGCAACCCAAGAGGTAGACAAAGAGGCTGAAGACGGATCTTCTTGCTCTTTCCAAAGTTGGAGATTTCGAGGGCTTATAAACTGGCTCATGGCTTCGGCAAGCTTCGCTACAATAGTCATTTCGCCAAGCGGTTCACCCCAAAGAAGCAACCGCGGATCAGTGGCCAAAACACGCTGGAGCAAAGTGGACCCGGCTCTCCATCCCGTCGAAAGCACGAAAATTGGCGCCTCAGCCGCGGTGTCTATTTCGACTGGGTTCGACGCAAGAGACTGTAGCGCTGCTATTGACTCCGCGAGCCGTTCCACATCCTCAAAAGCCGCCGGCTGGTATCGCGCCCAAGCCCAAAGCTCATGTCGAAATCTCCTGCAGGCCCTCGTCGACGCGCCCACCCAACTCTGACGCGCCCAGCCCCAAGCCCGCGTTTGTTTGTATCGGTGGGATTTCGTCAAAGTCATAGAGTAGCGCGATTCAGAAAGACTCATTGATTATTAACTCTTTGCTTTCTCTGTGCTTCTATTCTTCAGCTGCGCGGTCGGTGTCCCGTGTGACAGTCGGTAGGACTCGACAATCTCTCCGAGCCTCCCCCAAACCTTGAGCTTGCGCTCGAATCTCAGAGACGGATCTATGGTGACCGTCCAGCGCAACGTCCAGACAACAAGTCTTCTAGCAAAACACAACGGAATCCCGGCGACAGTCCACTTGATTCCTGGCGGAATGCCGAAGGCCCGGATGTCAGCACGAGCTTTGTCAAACCACCAATTCAGAAAGTAGCGCTTACGAACTCGGCCATGAGGGACGGAATGGTACACGATGGCCGACGGTTCATAACGGAGTTTCTCTCCGGCCGCAAGCAATCGATGGCCGAACTCGCTGTCCTCGCTCTTTCGCGGATTGCCCGCACCCAGGCCGGGACCCAAGTCGGTGCGAAACCCACCATATTCTCCAAAAACCCTCTTCTGAAAAGCCATGTTGGCACCGAACGGCGACTCAGCTAGCGGCCCGGCTTGCAGATTCGGGTCAAAAACCGTCAGTGGAGCTAGTGCATACCTCTGATTCCTCGGAATCCAAGGGGGCGGCGAGAAGGTTCGTTCAGGAAGAATCCGGCCAGCCGCGCCAGCCCATTCGCCACTGTGCAAATGCGCGGTCAAGTTTTGCAGCCAGGTCGGTTCAACCATTACGTCATCGTCGGTGAAGGCCAGGACGTCGCCACGTGCCTCTCGAATCCCACTGTTGAGAGCGTGGGACTTGCCTGCTCTAGGCTCGAACAGGTACCGGAAATGATCCGGCTGCCTCTCACAAAAACTTTCGGCCACTCGTCGCGTTGAGTCGCTCGAATTGTTATCCACTACGAGAACTTCCCACTCGACCGATTCCGGCAACTTTGACGCTGCAAGGCTCTCCAGGACCTTCGCAAGGTCTTGAGAGCGATTAAATGTACACAGGACAACTGTAAGGTTCATCAGGTTTGCACGAAGAACTCAGCCTTTGCCGCGGTTTTCTTGCCTCGTGCTGCTATTCCAGGATCTCAGCGCTCGCCCAGTTGTTGCGCCCGGATTCGCGGCCAACCACAGTCCGTGTCGACCAACGTGCATTGCAAGACAGGGCCAGTCGATCGCCTCGCCTAACGTATTTAGCCCGTTCTTCTGATATCGCCAGAAGTCTGCGTCTCTGAATCGTAAGGCCTGATGCGCAAGGGCTCGGTAATAAACTGTTTTGGATTCCTTCTTTAAAGCTGCGGCCTCGTCCTGTTCTAAGAACGCCGCAGCATAGCGCTGTACGATGAGGTACCGGTCGAGAGCACCAGGCTGGAAGCTTCGGACGGCCGAGGATATCGATTCGTTGTCCGCTCGGGAAAATGACAGGATTTGGTGCACGAAGCCAAAATCCCAGCGCCCCAGGAGTTCCATACACTTTTCGGTGTCCTCATGTAACCGCGACTCGTCATAGAACGGTTGCCCGCGTTTCGCAACTGCGGAGCGATACATGACCGCCGTCGGCGACCCAAACACCCAGATTCCAGTTCGCAGATACAAACGAGCCATTTCCTGGCCAGGAACCATGGCCGTCGGATACGGAAAACCAGAACCACGAACCTCGTTGCCCTTCAGCCAATACGAACTTACCAAGCCGATAGACTCAGACTGCTCAAATGCCTGAATCATCAGCCGCAGGCAATCCGGGAAGATCGAGTCATCCGCCTGAACGATTTTGAAGTATTGGCTTGCGCCAGAGATTTCATCTAAGGCGCCATTATAGTTCTGGACCTGCGTTAGCAGCTTCGTCCGCCGAAGCAGGCGAATCCGCGAATCGAGACTCGCGTACTTCTCGGCGATCTCGCCCGAGCCGTCTGTACTGCAATTGTCTACAAGTATGTATTCGAAGTCTGAGTAGCTTTGTGCCAGGACGCTCTCTATGCATTGGGCGAGATACTCTGCAGTATTATGAAATGGCGTAACGACGCTAACCAGCGATTGAGTCACTGGTTTCTCCTCGGCCGACCACCTGTACCGACCTAAAGCTTAGTATTTGGGCGATGTTCATTTGCCCGGCGTCACCAATTGTTCGAAACTGGACTCTTCAACCTTTGAACGATCTGGCGAAACTCGCTCCAGCCAGATCTCCCGCCAATAAGAATAGATACTTCTCGGACAGAACAAGCGACACTCGCTGTAGCGACCCTCGCAAATGACCGAATCGAGAATAATACAGGGCGTTTTCATCTCCTGTAATCTTCCTGTTCGCTCATTGACGATTCTCTCAACCCGTCTAAGCACGCGATACGTGCCGCCACAGTACGGGACCTCTTCTGCATCAAAATATAGACCACGATTCCGGCTCTGCTTGTTCAGCGTCTGTAAGATTTCGCGATATGGCTTGATGCGCACCAACTCCCCGGGCTGAATATTGAGTGCTGCGACCGGAGTTGGCTCTCCCATGGGGATAGCGCCGGCCCTGCGAGGATACGGCGTGCCTCCCCATAGAAAATAAAAATGGTCGTAGAACCAGCGCATAGGTTTTCCCAACCCGATGCGAGCACGACTGAGGGAATAGTAGAGGAAGTAGATTCCACCGCAAATGATCTGCCAAAGGCCTATGTTGCCGGAGCGATAGTCTTCGACATATTGGCTAAACTCCCACCATTCGAGTTTTGAGGTTGCGTAGGGCAAACGGGTGGCCTGACAAACGTAGGTTGTCGGCTCGCCATCGGAGCCGGCGAGTTGGGTCCCGGCGATTACCTCGGCTTCAGTGCATCCGGACGCTGGGATTGTAGCCCTTCCGTTAGCCTTGAGTAATTCTGCACTGACAAGACGATTTTCTCCCAAACCATTGCTTACGGGCTTCAGCCATGCTTCTTTCCAGAAAATCAGGCAGTCGGCCTGGCAGCCGCCGTGTGCGGACCCATCACAACGCGTTTCAAGATGGACAGCCCGATCGACACGGCGTCCGCGCACGGGAAAAACCGTATCGCAGGTTTTGTGTGCGCTCTTGTAGATCCGAAAGCGCTGGCCGCAGAACGCGAACATCTCGGGCATGAACGGCATGCCGTCGAGCTGCCCGTTGTTGTCGAGCGTGCGCAGGATTTCGTCCTTGCTTCGGACTTCGATCCAGTCACCTACCCGGAGTTTGGAAACGCTCATATTCAGACTCGATACTAGAGAGGTGCTAACGGATCCGCGCTCATCCCGCGTAAAGAACTCCCGTTCGATTTCTTCAGCTTGCTGCAGGCAACGCACGGTTCCGTTGAAACAAATGGCTCATAAGATCGGTAAATACTTCCTTCTGTCCCATAACGAAAAGCAGAACCCCAGCGTACACCACAAACGAGAGGGCCAATCCGAAGACTAGCATTGCCCATCCCGGCAAGGCATTATGGAAAGAAAGCTTGACCATCCATCCGGCGACCCCACCGAGGACGCCCGAAATTAGAGGCCGTTTGACTGCATCCCAGTAATCGCCGGCGGTAATTCCAGTCTTGTGAATTGCCCATGCCAACACAGGCACAAAGAGCAGAACCATCGCCGACGAGTAACCCACCGCAACTCCCACTGGTCCACGATGCAAGCCCACCACAATGCCGAGTACAACAACCGGACAGATCAAGAACGCGATCCTCAGGCTGCGACTTACGCGACCCGTCGCTTTCAAGAACCAATTGAGCGGATTGATGAGCGCAAAAAACAGGACCGTGGGCGAAAGCAGGCGAAGAACGGCGGCGGCTCCCATCCACTTTCGACCCAGCATGATTACTACGATCTCATCCGAGAAAAGTGCAGTACTGATGACAACAGGAATGGTCAGGGAAACAATCAGGGAGAGAGACTGAAGGAATGCTCGCTGGAGACGCTTAGCCTCGCTTTGCATTCGGGACAACACCGAAAAGGCTACGCTGTGGACTGCTCCGATGAGTTGTTGCACCGGAAGGGTCGCGAGTTGGTAAGCACGGGTGTAGATTCCGAGCGGTGCCGCACCCCAGAAGCGCCCGAGGAGAATCTTTTCCGTGTTGTACGCAACATAAACCACAAAGCTGTTGACGGTGACGGTTCCACCGAAACGAACCATGGAACGCAGTTCAGCCGTCCACCGCGGCCTTCCCGGAAACCACGGCATCGCGATCCAAGTGGCGGCTGTGCCAACAATCGGAAGGCTGATGTTCTGGCAAATGAGCGACCAATAGCCGCAGCCGAGGACCGCCATGACGATGGCGATGGCCGAACCGATCGTGGCGGTTAGGATGTCAATCTTCACGCTAGTGCTGAAGCGCATTGCACGGTCCAAGAGCGCTCTGTGCTGGACCGAAAGGCTGTTGAAAAGAAAGATTGACGACGATGCGACAGTAAGCCACAGCAAACGGGGATCCTTGTAAAACGCCGCCAAAAAAGGACCGGAGGCAGCAACCAGAAATGTGAGCACGGTACCCAAGGCAAGATTGATCCAAAACAATGTGGAGATATCTTCCCGGGTTAGGGTTTCCCGCTGAACTGTGGCTACGCTCAATCCCGCATCCTTAAACAGGCTGAAAAAAGCAGTCAGGGTCAGGACCATGCTCTGCAGGCCGTAGTCTGTCGGTGACAGAAGACGGGCAAGAATAAAAGTTGTTCCAATCTGCAGCGCCATGCCCATGCCTTGTCCAAGCACGGTGGCGGCGCCTCCACGGACCGATTTTCCTTTCAGTTCGTTTGCCGCGGTTCTACCGGACAGAACTCGCTGCGTCTCGCTATCCTCGCGCGGAATCAGTGGGTCCGTCACCGCGATTCCTTGAGATAAGTCGTCCATTGGAGTTCAGATTAGAATCTTGCGCGCGTGGCTAACGACATAAAGCATGCTCAAACCGCATTCTCTCTCTGTGCGACCACGACGCGGTACTGACCAAGCCCCGCGCGTTCTTTCAATAGGCGAAAGACTGCTGCACTCCGTGGACCGAACGCATTATTCAACGTCCGAGAGTTGACGAGTCGCAAAATCCCGCAGTTTCCTCTGGGCATGATCGTCCATGAACGCTCCACTCTGAACCCGGATGATTCAATTAATGCATGCAATTCACCGCTCCTAAGCCAGTGGCTCACGGGACCCTCTGCCAGAGGTTTCGTTGGGGTCCGCCTAATGCGGCTGTAAACAAACGGGTTGATGGTTGTCAGAACTAGCATGCCGGAAGGTCGCAAGCTGCGCGCGATCTTCTTCATCGCCGAAGGCTGATCTCGGAAATAAGCTACCGCGTCGACGCAGACTGCCAGATCAAAAAGATGGGTTGGCAAAATCCAGTTCTGGAAATCAGCTGCTTCGTAAGTCGGGCAATTAGCCCCCGCCGGTGGGGGAAGATTCTGACTCTTTCGGCACGCCAGTTCGATTGCCGCGGGCGAGATATCCAAACCGTGGTAGCTATCGTACTTGAGCAACCTTGAAAGCGCCCCTGCTCCGCATCCGATTTCCAGCACACGGCACGGCTGCCTCTGGGCTATCTGATTGATGACTGCAGATGCCCTCGTGAACAACTCGGAGGACACGGGGTCATTGTCTTCCTGGGTGCGATGGGTCTTGTTCCACAGATCCCACCAGCTTCTCTCGTCCATATTCCGAGATCGATCGACTACGGTAGATTTAATCGCCATCATACGATCACCAACGACTGGCTCATCATGTGCACTACTATTTTCCACCAAGCACGGATCAGGACAAGCTGATACAGCCTTAAGCTACCGCTTGCAACGGAGACTCCAACCAACTGCGGACCACGCAAGCAACCTTCTCTCCCTTGCGCATCATCGGCTTCTCTATCAAATGATAGAAAAGCCATGGAAACATCGACAAGGTGGTCAACAGGATCGCCCAGCGCGACCATGTCGGGATGCCACTAATTGCCTGGAAAGCCAGCCAAATACAAATGAAATGCGTCAGATAAATGCCATACGAATAGCGAGCTATCACCAAGGAAGTCCTGCGGGCAACTGAGTTCGTTATCTCCCGGAATAGCGGTATAGCCAGCCCCAGCGCCAGGCAACAGTACCAAGCGTTCCAGTAGGTTGGGCTTTTCAGGTAAACGATAGTAAGCACAGCGAGGCCAATCGGCCATAGATAGGCCGGGAGCCTCGGCTTCCACTTCTTCGTAAGTTTGTAGGCCAAGACGCCAGCGAGAAAACATGGAACATAAATAATCAGATCGGGAACGCCGAGCTTTTCCAATCCCCCGTGGTGCCTGCCTAGGAGCACAGCTGCCACCCACAGGAGTGCGATTGGCCAGATACGACGAGTGGATCGTGCCAGCCAAAATAGCGGGGGCAGAAACAGGTACATCTGCATTTCGTAGGGCAAGCTCCACAACGGAACAATAACCGAGTCCGTGTGAGAGAGGTTCTGTAATAACAAGAGATTCGAAACGATCCCACCCCAATGCAGATGTGCCGCCTCGAATTCTCCGCCAGTAAGTGACCCAACCGGGAGTCTTAAGATTATCACCATGAGCACAATGAACACGCTGAGAGGGAAAATGCGGAAGACCCGTCGCGTAAGGAACGGAAAGTAGCTGGGCTTTCCCGGAAAACGGAATTGCTGTCGTTCCAGCGAATACATCAAAACCAAGCTGGTGTGCACAAAGAAAATCAAGACACCCCAATGGCCAAGAGAGTGGAGTAGACTCAGCCGCGTCACATAGGGAGAATGATGCTGCTCGAAGAGAAGCAAAACATGAAAACCGAGTACAAACAGAACCGCCGCCGACCGCAAAAAATCAAGATTCGGACTTTCGTGTAATGCGTCCATATCGAATGGCAGATTCTGCCGAATTGAACTAGCTGTATCTTCGGTTAACGGGTTTCACCGGACGACCATGGAGATAGTTCTCTATGCCCTCGTCCAAGGCATGACGATATACCCGATGAGCACCGTGCACGGCCTCCGCAGTACGCGCGAGGTCCGCGTCACTGTGGGAGTAACTCACCACGAAAGAGGGTGCCATCACTCCTCTTCGGATCATCTCTTGGAGGAACAGCGTGCGGAACGCTTGTGACCGATTGCCATCCTGATCGTTGGTTGCGAAAACGAGATTGCAGGGACGTCCCAGCAACTCAAAGTATCCCTCAAGGGAATTCTCGACGATTGACCGGTTCACCAGTTCCCGCAATCGCTCCCCTTGTTGCCACAGAAACTCCACCACATTCCGCTCCTTGTAGACCCGTACGGTCTCAAGCGCCGCCGCCAAAGCGTGCGTCTCCGCACCGTGCGTGGTGGAAAGAAGAAAAACTCGCGGCTGGTCGTGATCCAGACCACCGAGTTTCATGATTTCTCGGCGGCCCATCAACGCGGCTATAGCAAACCCGTTTCCCATCGCCTTGCCAAACGTAGAAAGATGTGGAGTCACGCCATGAAATTTCTGGGCTCCTCCCAGATGCCAGCGGAAGCCGGTAATCATTTCGTCGAAAATGAGAATGGCACCCCGCTGCTCGCATAGTTCCTTCACCTGCTGCAGAAATCCAGGTGCGGGAGGAGTCATGGCCTCTGCCTCGAAAAGCACACAGGCGATCCGGCCTGGATATCGGTCGAACAACTCACTTATGCTTTCCAAATCGTTGTATCGAAACTTCAGCGTCATGTCCGAGATTGCGCGAGGTACACCGGCATTCATCTCAGTTGTGCCAATGAACCAATCGTCGGTAGAGAAGAACGGCTGATCGCCACAAATGGCGATCAGGTCGCGACCGGTATAAGCGCGGGCGAGTTTGACCGCCGCGGTCGTGACATCGGAACCGTTCTTGGCGAACTTGACCATCTCCGCGCCGTCGATCGCGTCGAGCATGGCCTCAGCGAGATCGACCTCGATCGTCGCAGGGCGACTAAAATTAGCACCGAGCTGCATCTGTCGGTAGGCCGCCTCTACCACTGGCTCAAAGGCATGTCCTAGCGTGACCGCCCGTAAACCCATCCCGTACTCAATGAATTCATGGCCGTCCACATCCCAAACGCGACAGCCCTTCCCGCGAACTATAAAAGCTGGGGCCTGCTCGGGGTACTGGTCGTCACCTTTCGCGTATGTATGCGAGCCCCCGGGAATGAGTCGGTGCGCCTTCGCCTGGAGCGTACGGGACTTGGAGAAGTCTTGGGCCTCGGCGGTTGCTAGTTCCACCTCCATCGGTTGATCCTTACGACCAGTCATGTAGAACCTGTCTTTCAAACCAACTCGCGAAACGCAATTCTTTCAATCTGAAGAATCGTGTGTATCCAAAATGGCAGATATGAGGCGCGTGGGCAAAACATCGATTGCATGACATTCCCATCGTCGAAACTCGGCCGGCAGGTATCAGTTTCCTGGAGCTATTCCGCGCCCTACGGTGGGATTCGCCTCAGACTTAGGCAACCAGCCGGCCTGGTGCAGAACGTCATACATGCGGAGAGCTACGAGCCTGTTCGCTTCGGGCCCGACATGAACATAATCAATGTAGAGAGTCTGCTGGGATTTATCGAAGACATCTGAAATATCAAACAGATGCGGCTGAGTCCCTGATCGCAGTATTTTAGCCATTTCCCGGTATTTGACATCGGCCTCGTAGATCCCGGAAGAAAAGAAAGTGCGAATTTTTTGCTCCTCCTCGGTAAGAGGCTTGTGACCCGCAAAGATGACCGGTTGCCAGAAAAATGCGTACTGGAATCCATATTCGCCGGCGAGAGCTCGGACCACATCCAGGTTCCGAAGGTAGGACACCTCCAGATCTTCCTTGGCATCAGCTTCATTCGTGGGCGGAGGCGCGGGCACCGAATATCCATCCAAAACTGTTTGGGGATTGTGCGTGCCTCTGATGAGGCGAGCCGTGTGAGTACTGAGCAGGAAGTCCAGCAAGAAACCTCCCCTTCGCGGTCGGGAGGGCCTCTCTAGCTGCTCGCGGATTTGATCGTAGTTCATGTGGACATCGATTTTTCCCGACTGGTAAAACGCATAGCCCTCATTGTACCCGTCGTAGAAGATCACCAAGTTGGGTGGGCGAGAATTGCGCTTCAACTCGAGAAATAGTTCGATTACTTCCTGAGTGTTTCGCCAGCCGGTCTGACCAAAGTTACGAACACATATCGGTGCGCCTGCATTCGTAAACACGCCCGCAAGTTGAGACGGGATTGTTCCCCAGTCGGGTGAACCAGTGGCGAACATCGTAGAGCCACCGAACATCCAAATTGTGTAAGTATCTCCACCGCAGTTGGAGTTCAAGGTCCTTCGGTGTTGGTCACCATCCACGTTAATCGTCTGCCCAGAGAAGGGGAGCTGTCTCCACACCACATAAGACGCGTACGAGAATTTCCGAGCCTGATTTATCTCTTTCCAGTATTGCTGTGCCCAAGGCTGTCCTTGGTACACCGAGGAATCGCTCATCATTGGTTCATCGGAATGCCGATGAACCATAAACGGCAAAACCAGGTACGAACCCACTTCGATTATCACGAGCAGCATCAGTGTGAAGCAGCATGAGAAACAGAGCCTATAAAAAAGAAGATGCGACTCTTTCACCTCGGGCATTGCCCCTCCAAATCGCCTGGGGAAACCCGGGTGCCACGGCGCGTTTTACGAGCACTCACTAATTTTCCCCTGCAGACAAATTCGTTTCGTTCTCAATTCTTCATCCATTGCCTAATTCCTGCTTGTCCGTCCTGGTACATTCTGGCCAGTTTCGCCTCGTACCGCTTCACAGCATCACTTTGCGGCAATAGAAAGCCTCGGCGTGGCTGCTGGGCGCATTGCACTCCATCCCGCGCAGCCGCATGAGAGAGAGAAATGTATCCTCTTGAAACCAAGGCTTAGACCGCTGGGACTGGAAGGCATTCATGATGTAACGAATCTTGGTCTGATACATTTCTGCTTCCAGCGGAGAAAAAACGTTTGGCTGACCCAAATCACCGTCGTATTTCGGAATCTCATATTCGAAGATTAAGTGATTTCGAAAAGTATTCCATGTGAGCTCAGAGATCAAGCGATGGTCCTGGTGAGCATCGCCGCCCCTGTGAGTGAAAATCAGATCCGGATTAACGCGCCCTTTTAATTCCTCGAAGAAGTCCTTTATCTCGCCGCCAATGTAAGGCATAAAACCATCGCGGTAGTTCTTCAGGCTCACTTCCTTCTCGCAGCCCGCTGTAAATGACTCGGCGGCCTTTTCGGCTTCGAGGCTCCGAGTTCCAGATGCACTGAAAACTACCCAGTGAAACCTCACATCACGGTAGGTCTTTTTTAACTGCAACAGGGTGCCACCGCACCCAATCTCGATGTCATCAGAATGTGCGCCTAGGCAAAGGATGTGGAGCGGGCTCGCATCCTTTCTTCCCAGACTGAGTTTCATCATGCCGTGACTCCCGCCGAGTGTGCCGTCGAGTGCCCACCATTTCTCCACAAGCACCACGGAGCTGCGCCGGAAGCTTCCAGTTCGTCCAGGATCTGCTTGTCCTTGAACGTATCCATGCACTGCCAGAAACCTTCGTAGCGGCGGGACCAAACGCGTCCCTCAGAAATCATGCGCTGCATCGGCTCATAGACGAATTCTTCTCCGGGCTTGAGATAGCGGAACACGTCCTTGCGCAGGACAAAATATCCACCATTCACCCACAGATTAGAATCCTTCATACAACGGATCGCTTCGACGGAGCCATCGGCAGCAAGCTGGATTGTGTCCAAACTGCTTGACCGCGGTTGCACCGACAGAAAGGTTGCATAGCCATCGCGGCGTGAAAATTCATCAATCAGCTCAGGAAGATGGAAATCGGTAAGTCCGTCGCTGTAGTTAGCCAGAAACACTTCTTCTCCCCGTACGTAGGGTTCTACCAGTCGCAAACGGTCGCCAATGGTAGAGCGTTGACCGGTGTCTACAAATGTAATCTTCCAGTCATCGATATCACGCTGCACGAAGTCAAGCTTGCGACCGCCCTCAGAGAAAACAAAATCGTTGGAGACGGATTCCTCATATTGAAGAAAGTAGTTCTTAACGACGTTCGCCTTGTAGCCCAGGCAAAGGACAAAATCTTTGTGGCCGAAGTGCGCGTAGTACTTCATGACATGCCATAAGACAGGCCGCGCGCCAATGGTGACCATCGGCTTGGGAACGTCTTCCGAGTAGCCGCGGAGCCTCATTCCTGCACCGCCGCAAAACAGCACAACCTTCATAGGCAGGCCCTCCTCAATTGTTTCGCTTCGACAATCAGCTGCATCAAGCCCTCGCGTACACCAGTTCGGTACCATCCTGGTAAGTCGCGATTGCACTCTCTGGCAGATGCGAGAGATCGGTACCACGCAGATAGTCACCCATGGTCGTGCCCGTGCACTCGGAGTCGACGTTGGACGCGCCCACTTGGCCGAGAACATCTGCCAGGTGCACGGTGCGGAAATCGATGCTGTAACGCGGCAGATTGGAAGTGTTCGGCACCGTCGAGTGGAGATTTGCGGCGGAGAAAATGTAAGCGCCTCCGACCTCACAGACTAAGCGGATTTGCGGGTCGAGTTCAATCGGCTCTTCAGGCCGCGGCTGCACACGCGTATCGGTCTTAATGTGCTTCGCCGCATTCTGCCGGCTTTCCAAATTCCACTTGTGGTAGTTGTAGTCGCGCGAACCGTTCTTGATTGCGCGATCAAAATAATAAGGGTGGATTGCCATGCAGTTTTCACTGTTCAGATCGTAGGCCGGCATCCACCAATTGATCTGGCAGAAGGGCGCGGAATACCACGTGTCACGGTGCGGATGGAAGGCGTACGCGATACCAGACTTAAGGTAGTCGCCCGGGAAAGCAGTCCGAAGGCGAGGTACGTCAAAGTAGGTCTGCGACAAATCACAACCCGCTTCAAGCATCATTTCCCGGATGCATTGCTTCGACAGCGGATGGTGAATGAACTTGGGCTTTAACACCGCGAGAATCTCGGCGCACTTTTCCGCCGGTATCTGCTCGTGAACTTTCATGGGATCTACGGGGTGGAATGCCTCTTCGATCATCTCCTGCGCCAACTTACAAAGCTTCAACGCGCTTGCGCTAGGCGACTCCACAAAGATGGCACCGCGGTAAAGCTCGGCGCGGCGTCCGTCATCGGGCAACTTCGAATCGACATAAATGTTCATATGCACCTTCGCTGCGGCATCTCTAATAAACGGTGAGTTTAGGGATCGGCACCACAAACCTTCCGCCCCATTCCCTGATAAATTGCAACTGCTGAATAATCTCGTCTTTCAAATTCCAAGGGAGAATCACCACATAATCGGGCTTTGTTTGCAAGATGTAGTCAGGATGATGGATTGGAATGTGACTGCCCGGCAGGAACCGACCTTGCTTGTACGGACTGCGATCCACGGTGTACTCGATCAAATCCTTCCCTATGCCACAATAATGCAGCAATGTCGCACTTTTGCCCGGAGCGCCATAACCGGCAACCGATTTGCCCTCTCGCTTCGCGGTGAGCAGAAATTGCACTAGCTCGAACTTCGTCTCCTGGACTTTTCGCGCAAATTTCTCATATCCATCTACCCTGTCCAAGTTGGCGTTTCGCTCGTCGTCAAGCACCTTCCGAATGTTCTGCGTGAACAAATGCGTCTTGCTCTCTGTTCGGCAGGCGTAAATGCGAAGCGAGCCGCCGTGAGACTTGAGCTCATCCACGTCGAACACGCTGAGCCCATGAGCTTCCATTATTTTTACAGTACTGAGCAGCGAGAAATACGAGAAATGCTCATGGTAGATCGTGTCGAACTCGTTAAGTTCGACCAGCTTCAGCAGCTGTGGAAACTCCAGCGTCAGGACGCCTTCTGGCTTCAGCACGATTTTCAGACCTTCGACAAAATCATTCAGGTCAGAAACTTGAGCCAGGACATTGTTACCAAGTACCAGATCGGCGCACTTGCCTTCCGCTGCCAATTCCTTCGCCAAGGTCGTACCGAAAAAGCGCACCAGCGTCGGCACGCCCTTCCCGACCGCGACCTTTGCCACGTTGGCAGCCGGCTCGATTCCCAGCACCGGGACGCCTTTCTGAACGAAATATTGCAAAAGATAGCCGTCATTGCTCGCTATCTCGACCACAAAGCTCTCGGCGTTCAGGCCGAAGCGCTCGGCAGCCATAATGCAGTAGTTTTCGCAATGTTTGAGCCATGAATCCGAATAAGAAGAGAAGTAAGCGTAGTCGCTGAAAATCTTCTCCGCGCTCTCGTATTCCTCCAGTTGCACTAGCCAACAGCTGTCGCAAACATAGACGTGCAACGGGTAATAAATTTCGCCCTGATTCAGCTCGGCGGAAGAGGGATACGTCTCGCACAGCGGCGACATGCCCAAATCGACAAAAGTTCGCTGCAGACCCGCTCCGCAGAAACGGCAGGTCTTGCTGGCGGTCCGCGGATTTACTTTCTGAAGAACGGTCGTCGTGGTCATCGGTCTCTCAATACCTAAGGCTGGACCAGCGCCGCAGTCTCAACGGCGCGGTAGGTCCAGCGCAATTTGTCATCTAGCTGTCCACTCTGCTGCAGACGTCGGATTTCGCTGATGCGGACGTAACGTCCACGCTGGAGGTCCTCTGAAGTTAGCCCGACAGTGCGGTAGGCGTCGTACAGTTCTTGCGCTCCTTTGCGCGCCGTCCATGCTGGACGAAACGCGGGTAGAACCTGGCCGATCTTGTCGAAGCTCACCCGATAGCAGCGGAGGTCGGGTCCACCGCCGGGCGCGTACTCGACACGACATCCTGGAACGATTTCAGCGACCATGTCCGCGAGCTCCCGCACGCGGTAGTTTTCGTCGTTTCGCCCAACATTGAGAGTCTGGTTGTGAACGGCCTCCCGTGGCGCATCGAGTGTAGCCACAACCGCAGCGACGATATCCCTAATGTGCACGATGGGGCGCCAGGGGGTGCCGTCACTCTTTACATAGATCCGCCCCGTGGTATAGGCCGCGGCCACGAAATCATTCAACACGATATCGAGTCGCAGCCTCGGGGAAGCGCCGTAGGCAGTCGCATTCCTCATATAGGTAGGGCTGAAATCGTCGTCCGCCAACGGTGCGATGTCCCGTTCGACCAAGACCTTCGACTCTCCGTACGGGGTCACCGGATTGAGCGAGGATGTTTCGTCCAAGAAATCATCTCCGGCTGCGCCGTACGTGCTGCATGAAGAAGAAAAAATAAAGCGCTTTACGCCAGCCTGTTTCGCAAGCCTAGCCATCTGGACGGATGCAACATGATTGATGTCGTAGGTGAGTTGCGGATTTAGGTCACCAACGGGGTCATTGGACAATGCCGCAAAATGGATCACCGCATCGAAGCCATCGAGGTCCGCCCTCGTCAGATCGCGGAGGTCTTTGCAAATTTCTGGAATCTCATTGGGTGCTTTCCCGAACGCGCAACCTGCAAACAGATCTGTATCGAGCCCAACCACCTCGTGATTGGCGGATTGGAGGATTGGCCCAGCGATCGCACCGATGTATCCTTTATGTCCAGACAAAAGTATTTTCATGTGACTCCCGCGAAATGATGAAAAAGAAGCCGTGCCGCTTAATTACGATCGAGAAAGACACAAGGGGGATTTATAACGGGGAGACGACTCCAATGATATAGGTGATTGGCCGGTCAATCAAGCACCGTAAACCATTGTTTACACTAACGTTGCCGTAAATAATGCGGCATTCGTCCTGCCTCAGCATTCATTTCATCCAAATCTTTCCTCGGGACATTTCCCTCTGCAACATCGGGGAACGCGGCCAGCAGTCCACCATGATGCAGGAGATCCGCAGCTTCGTTGATGGTGGAAAAAGGAAGTCCGGATCGCTCCGCGATATCAAGCAGAGAATTGTCGCCATCGGAGAAATTCAGCACCCAAAGGCGGGCGTTGATCTCATCTCCAATTACATCGCCGCCGCTCGACCGGTAAAGGCCTCGCTTTCCTAGTTGTGGCTCGCAGTATGGGCTGAGGTTTCGGTAGCGGCGATTGTTCTCGAGCACGTCTACGAGCGCGGTGCATACACGGAGAGATGCCGCCATGTGTTTCGGCCGAATGAAATCCAAGTTGTCGGCAGAAGTATGATATTCGGGAAACGTCCCCCAAACACTGCGCATCAGACAACCCACCGGTAAATTGAAGCCTGGAGAGCAGTACTGGCGTTCGTCGTATCCGTACGGCGAAAACTCGAGGATCTCCGATGATTCATCCTGGTGCCGCAAAACATGGGCTGCTGCCTGATCTACCTCTGTGTTTCCACGTCGGCTCTTTTTGTAGTGGAATCCGCCAGGATCGCCGACGCCGGTCAGTACCAGTCCGTGGCGAATGCGAGCGACGTTTTCGCGGTTGCGGGCAAGCCAGGTGATTGCGCCGATCGTTCCTGGAATAAAAAGAAGGCGATATGAGTAGCGAAGGTCGCGTCCAGCGAGGAATTCGGCCAAAGCGGTTGCCACCGTCAGCCCGGAGAGATTGTCGTTGGCCAGCGAAGGATGACAGGCATGCGTCGAGATCAACACTTCGGCGGCGGAGCGGCCCGGGATATAGCATTCGCCGTATGTCAAGTGTCCCTCTTCGAGCGTAGAGTCAATGCACACCTCGTAGTTGCCCTCGGCGAGCGCAAGCATCTGAGCGTGGGAGACGCAGAAACCCCAAGCATCCTTATAATAAGACGTTCGGTACGGGATCCAGTCCGGATGCTCCGGTAGCGTAAACAGATGCTTTCTCAGTTCACTCAGTGGGAGAGTAGCTCGTACTGGCGTGCTGTAGTTCAGCACGTGAAGGTTGGAACGCTGAAAGTCTACGATTTTTTCGCCGACCGCATTCTTGATATAAGCGTCGCGGATATTCCACTCCCTAGGTACCGTCCAATCGAATGCTACGGTGCCGCTAGGGACTTCGGTGATTTGAAGCGGAATACGTCTGTTTATCTGGGCTAAGGTTTGGCGAACGCCATCCCCAGTGATGCTCCTGCAGATCGGGTAGAGCTCAGCCGCAAAGCGATGCAGTTGTTCTCCGATCTCCACCGGATCACGCTGGTCGAATTCTTTCAGCAGAGACATTGGTCTGCGCGAAACCTTCATTCGAAATTCGGGCAGTTCCGGTCGCGCACTGAAATAATCTCCGGTTCGGTGGGCCACGTAATCTGAAAAGCCGGATCATTCCATCGCACACCGCGCGACAATTCTGGATGGTAGAACTCTGACATCTGATAGAAAATCTCGGTGCGATCTTCGAGGGTCAAAAAGCCATGTCCAAACCCCTCCGGCACATAGATCATATGGCGGTTGAGGCCGGTCAGGACGGCGCCGATCCATTTCTTGAACGTTGGCGATCCGGGGCGCAAGTCTACCACGACATCGTAAATCGATCCGTGTGTGCAGCGCACCAATTTCGCTTCTGCGTGCGGCTCAGCCTGGTAGTGCATGCCGCGCAAGGTTCCTTTTTTCTCATTGAACGAGACGTTGCATTGCACGGTGAGGGGATTCAGCCCTCGTTGTTCAAACTCGTCTCGGCACCAGGAGCGGGCAAAGAACCCGCGCTCGTCGCCGTGCTGTTCAAGATGAATCTCGAACACACCGAGAAGATTAGTCTCATGAAACGTCATGTCGGCGGGTGCGAGCGCGAGTGTTTCCCGCAGGCGCTTTGCTAATAGTATCGGCAAGCACGCCGTGGCAGGTACAACCTAGAACTTCTTGAGTCATCGACCCGGCTTGATCTGAGCTCTCAGGGACACCCATCGTCACACGCGATGCCGGTTGTCGCCGGCCCGTGCATAGGCGAAACAGGAGAGTGCGATTCGGCCAGGGTTGGCAGAGTTCCCGGATGAGTTCTGGTTCCCCTTGCGGAATATCCTGAAAGCTCGATTCCAGAAAGTCACTCTTGCTTTCCCAAGCCTGCGGGAAATAAGCAATCATATCGTTCTGAGTCGCGGATGGCGTTTCCGGATTTGGCTGACCTGCAAGTCGCGCCCACAGCGCACCGGCCATATCACGCCCATGACTGAGTCGCAAATGGCAGAGCGGAGTGGGCCGTGGGTTCATTTCGATAAGATACGCTGCCCCGCTTCCCGCTTCGATCATAAAATCCAGACCAAAAAATCCGGACAAGCCCAAGCGAGCGGCGACCCGTTCCGCTGCGAACGTCATCTCGGGGTTATCCACTACGCGCACTATGCTGGCGGGACCTGTCACTCCTTCCGACTGGACCACGTCGACGCCAATTCCTGCCAGCACCCGACCCTTCCAGCATAAGACAGCACAGTTGGCGGGATGGCCTTCAACGTGGGACTGGGCGACAAGCGCGTGCCGGCACCGATTCCACCAAGGCCGCAGCCAGTAAGGGTCACGGTTCACCAAAAGCCGTTTGATGACCCGCCTTAAGCCAAACATACGGCCGAGTTGCGTGAGAGACGTCTGAATCTCGTCCGGTCTACGGACGATCTTGACGCCGCCCCCACCCCATGTTCCATCAGCCTTCAAAACCCAAGGGAATTCCTGTCTAGCCTGCCAATCTGCGAGTTCCTCGGCCGTGTTGATTCGGCTGGTAGTCGGCACTCGGACGCCTTCCTCGCGAGCCAGAGCGAGAAGATCGTATCGGGAAGAGACTGTGGAATGGCTCGCGGGCGAACCCAACGAACGCTCGATCAACGCTATCATCTTGCTGCCTGCGGCTCCCTGGCTTTGAGCCTTGGCATACAACTCATGAAGATGTCCGACACTGCGATCGCAGCATGGAATCACGATCTCTGGATCGACGGCCTCGATGGCAGCGGTCAACGACTCAAGCGGGCGAAGGCCGCTATAGTCGAAGGTCCGCTGCACCGCCCTAGTCTTCAGAAGCGCGTGGCCCGGTTTCGCGCAAGTAGCCGAGACTTGGCAGCCGACCTGTGACAGCGCAATTGCGAGGCGAGCCGATAAAGCCCAGCGGTTTGTGTCAGCGAGCAGGATTCTTGGAGCAGCGGCTCCCAAGACTTCCGATTCGCATTTATTCGTTGCTTGCATTTAGCGGCAGACTTCGTTTCGAATGCACATCACTCTGGAACTATTCTTACGGTTCCCGGACGAAGCAGGACGATGAGGAGCCGATTGTTTATCCGGACACGTGCTCAGCAGTTTCGGACGAAATTGTGGTCTCAGAATTTGACGCAGACACATGCCTCACCAAATTGCGGGAAGCACTTCGCGCCAAATGTTTGGCGAGACGGGGGGCTGCGAATCCTGCGCCATAAGCAAAGCGCAAAAGAGGCCCAAACGTGTTCGCCGCAGTTATGCCTACAAAGTACAAATTGGGCACGGTCGATTCAAAGTTCGACGACAGGTACGGCGTTTGTTCGACACACCGGATCCCGGAGAGGATGTCTGAATCGAGAAACTCCAATCGCCGCAAGTCGGGCTTGTAGCCGGTGGCCGCGATGACGTGATCAGCCGTCAGTGTCTTCCTCGTACCAGTACTATCTGTTAGCTGAATGTTCACTTTTTCGTTACGCACAGTGGCTTCGGTGATTGTAACGCCCACATTGAGTCCTACCTTACCAACTACCTGCTCTCTAGTGAACCAGCAGGGTGCAGGACCGAGAATGCGGCGAACCTTGTCGAGGCGGAACTGGTCCGGCATCTGACGGAACACGAGAGGCAGGTTCGTACAAAGGAACAGCTTCCAGCCCGGACCTATGCCGGTGATCGGCGTTCGCAAACGATCTAGCCAGGACGGATTGAGGTCGTCCGGCGGATCGTGGAAACGTATCTTCGGCACGCGCGCGATAACTTGAACAGAAGCTCCCGCTTGATGCAGCAAGGCGGCCAAGTCGAGAGCTGACGCCCCTGCGCCGACGACAGCGACTTCACGTCCCCTGAAGTGTTCGAGAGTGCCGTACTTCGAACTGTGGGTTACGAAGCCCTTCGGAAGCCCGGCTAGTTCGGCCGGCAGATTCTCGTAATAGGTTAGGCCCACCGCGACGACAACCCGGCGGGCGCTAAAGGCCTCTCCACTACTAAGTGTGACTTGGAAACCTGCGGTCGACCGCCGCACCGAGGTAACCCATTGGTTCTCCAAATTCGGTACGAACCTTCTTTGAAACTCCAAGCCGTAGGAGCTGAATGTCTCAAGCGGCACCGGAGTTCCGATGTCGGCATAGGGAAGTCCCTGCTCCTCGCAGTATTCCTTCAGCGTGAAGGTCGAACCTGGGTCATAAAGCGAGGAGGCAAAGCCTTCGGATTTCAAATGCATGCCTTTCGGCATGTGTTTGAGCCAAGTCTGCATCGGAGTACCAAAGATGCGAAAATCGACCCCGCGTGCTCGGAGGTGAGCTGCGACAGATAACCCGTAAGGCCCTGCTCCAATTATGGCTACATCGCACATTATCGTTTTACCTCGAAATATCTCGGATGAACCGCCCCGGATTTCTCTCTCCCCAGATACTATAAAGCCACGTAATCTCCAGACCCTCAATGGTCCGTTGGTGATGTAAAGATGGTTACTTCGCTCCTGTCCGAGTAATCATAAAGAGGGATGCGCAGCCGAAAGCCGTGATTCCTGGGGCTCGTGACTGGCGCTAATGTTGAGCAAAATATCGGCGATACGTTCCCCCGCCCGTCCATCCCACAATGGAGGGATCGCACCCAGCTTGGCTCGTCCGTCAAGAATCCGGGACAGCTCTGTCCGAAGTTTGCCAATATCCTGACCAACTAGAACATTGGTACCCATTGTGACGGTAATTGGACGTTCCGTGTTATTGCGCACGGTGATGCAGGGTACCTTCAGATACGTAGTCTCTTCCTGAATCCCACCGGAATCGGTGATTACTACAGTCGCCCGGCTCTGCAGAGCAAGAAACTCGATGTAGGGCACCGGCTCCAACAGATGAAGATGGCGCACATCGATGCCAAATTCCGCGATCCGCTGGCGAGTTCTGGGATGTACCGGGAAGACAACATCCAGATTTTCGTTGATATCGAGGAGTGACTGGAGGATTCTCCGCAAGACTTGGTTATCGTCTACGTTAGCAGGCCGGTGCAGGGTCACGAGAGCATATCGCTCCGGTAGGGCGTTCATGCTGCATTGCAGTGCGGTCGGCAAAAGTCGCACCAGAGAATCGATCATCACATTCCCGACCCTATGAATCTTCTCCGGAGAGACTCCCTCGTGACGAAGATTGATGTCGCCGTCCTCCGAGGGGGTAAATAATAAATTGGCCAGTTGATCCGTGACCAGCCGATTAATTTCCTCTGGCATGGTCCGGTCAAAGGAACGCAGCCCTGCTTCGACGTGCCCCACAGGGATGAGCAGCTTGGCGCAGACCAAAACAGCAGCTACCGTCGAGTTGACGTCGCCATAGACCAGCACGACATCCGGTTTGCGTTCGAGCACAACCGGCTCAAATCGAGCCATGACTTCCGCGGTCTGCTTTGCATGACTTCCCGAACCGACCCCCATGTTCACGTCGGGCTCAGGCATTCCCAGTTGCCGGAAGAATACGTCCGACATGTTTGCGTCATAATGTTGGCCGGTGTGAACTAGAGTCTGCTTTACACCGCGCTCGCGAAGGGCGCCCACCACAGGCGCAGCTTTCATGAAATTCGGTCGGGCTCCAACTACGTGAAGGATGTGCATAAATTGGCGACAGGAAAGCCGAGGAGAGCCTCAGCCGACCTGCTATCTGGCCTCCGCGGCGGTTCCCAGTTCGTAGACCAACTTTCCGTCGACGTTCTTGGCGTAAGCCAGTACGGCACGGTCGGCCTGTTCCCCTTCAATCCGCCATGAATTATTGTGTTTGATCACGGACATCTTGCTGCGCGCCCTCCACCAGGAATCGATGTCGGAAGGAAGGGCAAACCAAATCCGTTTCTTCTTTCGCAAGTCTTGCAGGTAGGCCAACAGAGCCTCATAAACCGGCTTGGTGTCTGGTTCCATGACATAGTCGGGGTGGACGATGAAACTTGCCATGCCACACTTTTGGAGGATCAACTCAATCTGTGTTTTCCATAGGTCAATCGAACGCTGATCGAGAAGGTGGAACAGCGCATAATCCTGGGATGCGGTCACGGGCAGTTCAAGGATATTGCCTATGAAATACGGCATGACGGTGCAACAGCCGCCGCGCTGGGCGTCGAGATGCGCGACATTCGGGATCGACATGTCGAAAGAGAAATTGAGACTGTCATACCATTCCGGTTTGCGATAAAGTACTGCCGCCCGGAATCCGTTGGCCTCGTACTCCTTGCCGTAACGATTAATAACGGCGGCTCGCCGGCGGAATTCATCGTGATCGTCAAAAAGCCGGCCGTCATGATTCAAATCCTGAATTCCAATCTCAAAACCTCGATTTCGGATGGTTTCGATGAACTTCGAAGAGACTGCATACCGCTTCTCGGGAACGATCTGAAAGCACGCTTTTATTCCGAAGGAGTCATCCATGTCCATCAAATCTAAACACAGGTCTCTTCCAGCTTCGTTTTCCACGTCGTGCGTCATTAGCACACAGCCGCGAGCGCCTCGCGGCCAAAACCACACGAAGGGGACCCGGTCCACGGCTTGGGCCTTTATCGATAATGACAAGAGTCGCTCGCAAACGTTTTCGACCGTGACGTCCAGCGGCCAACGAGGAAAAACCCGTTTGCTCCAATTCCGCGAACGGAATTTCTGAATCCGCTTTCGCACCGCAAGATTTGTAAACGGGCGGAGCAGGTAATAAAACTTTCTTTGCAATGCTTCGTAGCCCCTCTCCGGGCTCCCATTGTTCGCGTAGCGTTCAAAACGAAGGTTGTCGACAATTTCAGCTGGATTGAACGGCAAATTCAACTGCGGACCGCGTGTCACTACCTCTTCGGCACAGTCGTAAAGCAAAGACTCGACCGGCTTGTCGCAAACGCCGGAAGAGGAACGACCGTAGCAGGTTGCGTTCGAGCCAAATCGGAAGTATCCCTCTTTGGAAGATAACTTCTCGCTCAGGACAAAATCCAAAAAGCCTTCAGGGCAGCGAAAGTGATCACGCACCGGTCGACTCAGCATCTCAGGAGATTCCATCCCTCCTCTGTGGACGAACACCTCGCACCCCACATGGAATTGGAGCTTACCCCTAGATTCGACGCGCCTGACTGGCAATAGGTCAATAGACATGTTTTGAATATCTAAACGGAAGTTACCAGTCTGGCGTTATTGTTCGACTTTTCTTCCGAAGGATCTTGCATTAGATCAGTGGGATTGTGCATGGCTTTGCAAAGCAACTTCTGCGTGAAGGAACAACTGTAGAGCAACGCCCCTATGGCCGTGCCCATCGTGTTAGTAAACAGATCTGTCATACCGGAGCTTCGGGTTGGCAAATATGCTTGAAGCAGTTCGATCGTGAGACTGACAGCAAAGCCCAGCAGGATCGTGGCTGTCCTGGCGCGGTCGATGACTCTCACTGTGGAGAAATAAGCGGCCCAAAAAAGACCTAAGGGGATAAATCCAGTGATGTTGACGATGAAATCCTGCCAATAAGTCAATGTGGGTTTGTACTCGCGCCACGGAGTCAGGAGAAATCCCGAATGCAAAACGGAATAGTGAGACGGGATAATCAAGTCTGTCGCGGGGTCCAGTTGATTGTGGACGATACTGCCCTTGCCTTCATCAAACAAGTAAAGGGCGACAGGATCTTCATTTTCAACCAGAGCAGGTCGCAAGCCATTGCTCCAATTCTCCCAGTGTTGGGCGACCGGTGCCGGTGCCAACTGTTGACGGTAAATAGCAAGTCCCAAAATTTGGCCAGACCAATTGTTGCTGGCGGTAGGAGAATCAGCGACGACAAAACGTCCGGTGAGATTGTTTCGAGAGACTCCGAGATGAGGAGAAACTTTCGCCAGAACACCGTTAACATAAACTGACGTGTCCTGTTCTCCTAATGTAATTGTCACGAATACCGGTTTCTTGTCGCGGAACACGCCGTCGACCATGAACCATGCGGTTCTCGCAGTGCCCTGGCCATCGACGTTGTACCGTTGTATGCGTAGCGCATCTTTGTCTTGCTGCAGCGAGAACGGATCTCCAGGATGCGAGGATCCGTCGAAGGACAGAATCGTCTTCTTCTGGTCAGTCCGAGCGGGCTCCAGCCAGATTTCAAGACTGCAGGCAGCGTCGCCCGCCAAATCCCTGCCGCGGAATGGGCCCGCGCTCACCACGCTCCCGTAACGACCAAAAACCAGTCCGTTCTGGTTCTTGAGCCAGCTGACCTTGTTAGTCGGAATGTGCAACGGCCATAGGCCGGCAATCAGAATGATGCATAGAACGCAAATGCAAGCCGCGGTGACAACTCTCGCATACCTAGTACCGCCAAATCCTCCCCTCCCTCTAATGTCCGCCATAATCAGCTAGCCCATATGCCGGTATAGAAGCTTGCCAGCTTGAGAACAAACAGCATCCGGCAGAAGAGATAGAAACTGCCGGACCGTTTCCGCAACTCGACCTATCCCCGGTTCTTCCTTTTTTGCAGAAGGATATCGATAGTACGTCAGCAGTGTTTTAGCAGTGCCGAATCTGTCTTTGAAAGTAATCAGCCCGTCGTTCTCCAAGTCGGAGCGGCCAAAATCGATCTTCCCCACCCCCGACGCTTTGCTCTCCTCGATAAGCCTCCAAAACAGAAAGGGCATGCCCCCTAGATTGTGAAACCGTTCGTCTGAGCACCCATACTTGTAAATGACGGATGATCGATGTCGCAGAGTCAGCATTGCGGCGACTGGAGTGTCATTCTTACGAGCCACTCTGATCTGAACCTTGTCGCCCATGCACTCAATCAAATTTCCGAACCAGGCTCGCGGCTGAGGAAGCAACTGGTGCCGTTTTCTGGTAATCAAGATTAGTCGGTAGAATTCATCCAGCAATTGCTTGGAGCGCCCGACATCGTATGAAAGTCCTTCCCTCTCGGCCCGACGAATTTTTCGCTGAATAGAATCTTTGTGGAATCCCCGAAAAATCTCTTCCAAAGTCGGTTCGACATCGAGGACGTGGAAGCAGTACGAATGACTCGGTACCAAACCAAAGGCCCCGTCGCAATCGTGAGGCATTGGCCGAAGCTCGATGTACTTCCATCCTTTGTGGTCGGCTTGAAGCTGCAACCAGTTCACGAATTCGAGGCACTCACCGAGGTCGTTCAGGAGTGGTTCGCAGTGGTCTGCAAACGGAAGCGACACCAACCGAGTTCCAGTCAACCAACTCGATACGCGGCACAGAACTACACCATCTTTCAAAGATTCATCGGCAGTCGCGTTCGTAAGTACAAATGGTTCGTAGCCGTACGTGCGGGCCAAAGCCTCAAGCCAACCCCGCTGGTGAAACGCTGATGCCCGCGAATGCCGATTGACAAATTCATCCCACCGTCTGTCGGAAAGCGGATCTAAAATGTGGACATTCACTGTAATTCAATTCTGACTTGCACGAAGACTTTCAGAATCGTGACCTGGCCCATCAGGAACCTCGCACGAGAGATTTCTCGGACGAAGGGCCGACTCTCACCCTTACGTCTCCAGACTGTCCTATAGGTTCTCGGTTTTCGATGCGGAACAGAGTCTTGTCCCAAAGTTTTTGCGAGGACCACCTCATTTTCCGCGAAAAGAACGCGACGCGCTTAGCCACCGACCAGCCAAAAAGCCTTCTGAACCAGGAGTACTTCCAAGACAAGTAGGGAGGTCTCAATTCGCCTCCTAGTTCCCCGGCCATCTGTTCAGCCTGCTTCACGATCTCGACGTCTTCCCGATAAAAGTAGATCAGCGATCTTTGCAAGTAGTTCAGACAAGCAATGCGGACCCTTTCGCTGTCTTCCAAGGACCGCAGATATTTAATGTGCAATTGCATGGAAAGCCAATGGGCCTTGATCTTCTTAGCAGATTGCCCAATATAGCTGAGAGTACCGCCGAACGCCGCCCCCGGTGCACGATAGTACGATTTCGCTTCCGGCACGAATCGCACGCCGTCGCTGGCGAGAAGGACGCGACAGAAATACTCGCCGTCGTCGTCACTCAATAACCGGGTATCCCACGGACCTGCGGCTTCAGTCAACTCACGACTGACCAGCCACGTGGCCGTCTGCATATAAAGGTTTTCTCCCATTTTCCGCAGCAGCCATTCCGTCGCAGACAGATCACACCAGAGAGCGCTGGGAACGAACTCCGCACGATACCATCGGTACAAGAATTTCCCGAATGACGAGGAAAGAAGCGTTCGTTTGCTTCCACAGTTATCCAGCGCTTCCATCTGCCTTGCGATCTTGTCGGGAGCGATAAGATCGTCAGCATCCAGCCACTGAATGTAGTCCCCGTGGCTAAGAGATAAGGCGGTATTCCTAGCCGCGGCAGCCCCTTGGTTCTTCTGAGAGACAACTCGAACGCCCTCCGACTCAAACTTGCGCGCTAGGGCTAAGGTCTCATCCGTCGAACCGTCATCTACGACAATGATCTCCTTGCGATCCCACTCTTGCGAAATGGCGCAGCGGATCGTGTCCGCGATCCACGCCTGCGCATTGAAAGCAGGGACAAGAATCGACACTAGAGGCCTTATGGCTTCCGGCCGCAAGAGTGCCGGTTGTCGGGTACCTCTAGATTCGGAGTCGACAGATCGGCGGGTCGAGAACTTTTGACGAACTGGAACCTTAAGTACGTCCAGCGCAGCCGCCACTGGCAAAATGCGTGCGCCTGAGCTAATGGCGCACTGAACGACTTCCTCGAAAAATTCGGGAGTGCATCCGAAGGGAGTGGGATTGTCAGAGACGTCGTGGGTCGCAAAAATCAGCCATCCACCGAGCTGCCGGTTACGCTGTATCAGATCCTTGACCTGCTGAATATTGTCCCGACTTTTTTCCAAGAAATAAGCCGAGAGTTGATTGAGGTCAACGTTCCCGACATTGAGAGTTTGACCGCCGCCGCGACAGCACAAGAAATAATCAACAATCTTCGCTTTAGTTCGTGGTCGAGGCAGACTGATCGGGTAGGAAAATGTCTTGAACTCCGCACCTGGAAATAGCTTGACGAGCTCCTTGCTGTTTTGGATGACCGACTCTTTGAACTCCGCTGGGTCCGTATCCCATGAATCGCAATGAGCAAAAGTGTGGCAGCCTAACTCGTGTCCTCGTTGGAAAAGCGTTCTCAAGTCCTCGGGAACAAACATTTGACCGGTGGGTGTATCCCTGCCCATGAGTCCGAGCGACGCGTAATACGTCGCCGTAAGGTCAAAGCGCCCAAGAATCTCTCCACCGACCAGCAAGGCCGATCGGGGAAAGTCGTCGAAGGTAAATGAAATCAAAGGCTGTTGTAACCGGACGGCGTGCGGCCTTCTGAATGACAGACTCGCAGCCCGCCGTCGATAATAATTGAGCAACCTCACCCATGCACCCCGAAGTGAAACCAATCACATCCAGTAATCCTTCGCACCGTCCCGCAGCAGTGCAGATCGACGGAGATGGAAGAAGATTCGGATGGACCTCGTTTGTCAACTCTCATTTATTCCTCCGGCCAACGCGTAGGACTTTCAGTCACCCGCAGTCGAAGCGCTTCGGGAGGAGTGGCTCGCCATACCGTCCGCTTGTAGCCGCGAACGCGCAGTCGAAAACCTCCCCGGAATCAGATCCGGCAACAGCTTCGCAAAGCGGTAGAGCGGTTCAGGTCCGCCATGCAAGAGGATAACCGCGCCTACATACAGAGCTGAGAACAACACGGAGATTATCACGATCCGGGCCAGAGCAAGGAGTGCGCTCGGCGACGAAAGTAGCCATGAAACTTCTCGAATGATCAAAGCCGAAGTGCCGCCCGCTATCATTGAAGCAAGCACATATCTCCAGACCGTCGAGATTATCGGGGCAACGCCAAAGTGAATCGGTCTCCCTGCGTACCAAAAGCCCGGGAGTGTGAGAATCCAAAAGGAGGCACTCCAAGCCGCCGCAACTCCCACCGGCCCCCATCGCAATCCGATGAGGAAAAGCGATGCGGTCACGGTGAACTCGACAATCACCCAGCGGAACCAGCGGTCTGCCCTCCCAATGGAAAGGTGAATCAGACCGTGCGTGGCATAGATGAGCATGATTCCAATGCCAGGGCCAAAATATGTAAAAATCTGTCCAGCTGCGTCCCATTTATTTCCCAAGAGCAGACGAATCAGGTCTTTGCCGACGAGGGTCAGAAGTGCTCCCGCTCCCATACCTACGAACGCCAGGATAGACAGCCCGTTCAGAAAATATCGTCTGTACTGAAGAGAGTTGCGGTCTAACCGACTTAACGTAGAAAGAACGACCTCTGAAACGGGTGCCAGGAGTTGGTTCGCCGGCAAGAGAAACAGGTCATATGCCTTCTTGTAAAACCCTAGAGAAACCGGGCCGAAACGCCATCCCACTAGAAGATTATCCGTATTCCGTGCGAAGTAGTTCACGCTGTAGCGACCGTAGACGTGCATCGCGAACCAAACCACGGAGCCCGTTCCCTTCACCCGGCGCGGCAGGCTGGGAAGCCACTGGCACAGGTACCACGCCCCAATCGATTGAATGAGAAGCCGCGACACCGCGCCCGCAACCAGCGCCCAGTAACCCCATCCTATCCAAGCGAGCAGGACCGAAACTGATACTGATACGGCACTGGCGACAATATCATTGGCTGAGGTTGAAGAGAACCTTAGAGCCCTCTTCAGGAGTGCAATGTGCACCACCGAAGTACTACTAATAAAGATGGTCAACGACATTCCAACCGCAACCTGTGCTACGCGTGGATCCCCGTAAAACCTTGCCAGCAGGGATCCCGCCGCTGCGAATCCGCCCGTCGCGAGAAGACCCACGCCGAGGTTGATCCAGAACAGATTGCTAGCCAATAACTGATCAATGTCATTGCGCTGTAGAACGGCCTCTGTGTATCCATTCAGCCCAAAACTCATGATAAGCAAGCTGAAAGTAGTGACCATGGTTACAACCCCGAAATCCGCTGGGGTCAGAAGACGAGCCAAAACCACGGTCGCGATCACCTGAACCGCAAATACTGCTCCTTGGGAGAGCACCGTAACGCCAGCGCTACGCACGGCCCGCTGACGCAACTCGCCACCCTCCCGACTTCCCTGGAACACACCATTAATGTCGAAAGGTTTCAAACCGCATCCTCGACACAGGATTCTTTTAGGCTGGATGCAAACATTGGCGTCATATCTCGGTTGGTATGCAACGTCCGGGTATCAAGAGTTTCAGAAGGAGACGGCACACGTCACGAGGTCTGATTCGGAATCAATTGTTAGTTTCCTTGGTCAGTGAGTGCGCAAAGCGAAGATCAGAGAGACTCCCAATGGCCCGTAAGCTATTCGCAGGTCGCATTGAAGCAAGCGAATGAGGGCACAGGTTACTCGCGTTCTTGGACATCACTCGAACCGGCAGTTCGCGACGCCTGACGATCCTGTTAAGGGCCGACCCACCTGCAAGATGGATCTGCTAAGGTGCTCACTATAACCAAACTTGGTGTTTCGGCTCGCGATTTTGACTAAGTTCGCCCCATGCGTTGGATCGAGCAAGCACCTGATGTCACTGAACCACCGCAGTGAGCCCCGTTGGAGGGTTTGGAAGCTGTTGCGTGCTGCCGAAACAAGAAGTTGCGTCAAACGCCAACACGCTTCCCGTCCCATCTGGCGGCCCGCCCATCGTGCTCAGGTAGCAATTCATGGCTGGAATGGCATTCACGTGCCCACTCCAAGCAGTTGCCAGCGTCGTTCCTGTGCACTGCGAACTTGACGTTGCGGCTACTCCTGCGTACTCACCCGGCGTATTCAGCGTTCCTGTGCATTGACCTACGCTCCCACCCGTTACGTCGGGGCCAATCGCAGGCCAGGGAACGGATCCGAACCATGACGGTGGGCTAGAAAGGTAGAACGAAGCAGGAAGCGCGGGTTGCCCCGCTCCCGTATCGCCAACCGTCGGAAGCGAATTCGGGTAGGTACTCGCTCCAGTTGGAATTTCGGATTTGCTGTTGCAGGTCGTGGACCATCCCGTATCTGATGAACTTCCGCAGAAGCGCGCTGTGCCGTCGATCACGTCGTAGTTGGCCCACCACATCGACGTGGCCATAACCAACGGGTCGATTGGAATTCCACTCTGGGCCGGGCCGGGAACCGAGGCCACATACTCATCTCCTCCTCCCAAACCTCCCTGGTTGCTCTTGTATGTCGTGTGCCAGTTCGGAGTGCCGAGTACATTAGCGACGTTATTCTCGTAGCGGTCCGCATAAGAATCAACGGCCGAATTTGTCCAGCCATCCTTTGTTTTTGATGACCCGCATTGACCGTTCCCGCACGATTCCCATCCGAAGAAGAAATTACGATAGCGCGTGATCATTGGCGCGGTCCCATGATCTCCATCGTTCCACTGATTATCCGCGACATTGCCTTCATACAGATCGTAGCCGTCAATTGCGTGCTCAAAGAAAGACCCGCGCAGGAAATCCGATAGGTAGTTATCGTCGATCACGAAGTTGTACGCAAACACATTCCCGGAGGCGGGACCGTCGTTCACGAAGGGCGCGAAGACCTGGGTTATGATGTTGTTCTGCATTACGTTGTTCGAGGCGACGAAGTACCGGACTCCATAACTGTCGGAACCTGTGGAATGAGTGATGTAGTTGCTCTGAACGATGCCATTAATGGACTGGTACGCGAAGATTCCATAACCACTGAAGTTCGCTACCTTCACTCCGCTTACCCACCATTGATAAGCGCTGAAGAAAACCGCGCCCGAGCCGCCCGTGCTGGATAAATCTATGGAAAGATTCTCCAGGCCCACCTGTACAACAGGCTGCGCATACCAGACCCTCGGAGTTTGTCCCGAAGTCCAGTTGGGGAACTTCAGAGGACTAGCAAGGGTAATTACACCGCTTCCGCTGTTCACGTTGGTGACAGCGCTCACTTCCAATTGGCCGCGTTCTGGATCGCCAGTATCGGGACCGTCAATCGAGCAACCCGTCGGTCCACTCGAGCTGTAGGTGTCCTCGCAGATGAACATTTGAGCGTTGTCAGTTGCGCTTCCCGTGCAATTGGAAGTCGCATTTTGCGCCGCGTAGCCGGTATCGCATTGTTCCAGGAAAACCAACGTCGGATTCGTTGAGTTGATGCCACTTGTGCCACTCAGAGTAAGCTGATTCGTGCCTTGGGTATAGCCGGCAGTCCATCCATAGATGGTGCGTGATGGGCTGCTGATGTAGGTCCCATCGCTCGACTCCGCACAAAACGGAGCGGCGTAGGGAGCCTGGCTGCAATTCGATACCGAACTGGGCACGATAAAGGTTGTATTGGCCCCAGAACCACGAAGGGCGATATGTCCTGAAGTCGGCCAATGCACCGGACTCGTGAAGGCGAATGTCCCGGCTCCGAGCAGAACATAACTTCCACTCGGGTAAGTGCTGGCGCAAGCGGCCATCGTGCTCGTGATGCCCGCAGCCGGCGTCCCTGCCGGTATGGTTGATCCACATTGCGGCCAATTCGCGTCCGGAAGGCCTCCCGATATTCCCGCTTGCGTCCAATCAATGGCGCGGCTTGGACTGACGACACCGGTCCACAATTGAGCATGGGAACACACTGAAAGGCAGAGCAACAAAAGGGGGAAATAAAGCGACCGGTTAGCTCTCATCGAATCTCCTAAGACCTCAGTGTGCGATTGCGTGGGGGGAGTGTGCACCGTGCCGGGCCCGAGACAGACTCCGAATACGCCTAAAGCGATTCTCCTAGCGAACGCGCTTTCTGCACAGGTCACGGAAGGGCATGATCCCCCTTGTACCGTCTAAGTGCAACAATGCTAGGGAGGTCACGGACCTACGTTCTTCGCCTTTGCGGTCCAGACATGCGGATCTTAGGTTGACTTTCACTATTCCTGAATGCACTCACGGTGGAGAAATATGGAAGAAACTGATTCTGCAGCCGGCCATGCCAAGACCAAATCGGCATCTTGGGCTTAATAGTTACTCACCCATTGAACCTAGCATGTGGATACGCAAAATCCCTAGAAAACGTCTGCTCCTCGACAATATCCTGCGCCTTGTTTGGACGATCAACTGTAATTTGGGAGCCATCGAGTTGCATGCCGATCTTCAAGGGGCGACGCTGGAACGAATTTCTCGGAACGATGGCAATCGTCAGTAAAAAGACGATCCAGACCGGATGCATCATCTTGAATCCACCCTCGGTAAAATTGTAGGCCAGCGCAACGATCAAGAATGCCAGCCTGAGGCTGCCGAGTTGGGTACGTTGACGAACGGCCGGAACAATTCGACGATATCCCGTAACGATGAGCCCTCCCAAGAGCGCAATCCCCACCCAACCCAGGTTCAGGAAAATCTCAATATAACCGTCATGCGCCTGATTCACTCCTTGATTGATGTCGATCTCGACTTGGCGGAGCCGCGGGCCGATCCAGAAGCTCTCGAAGCCCGTTCCGAACAAAGGGTTGCGGACCAAACCTAAGGCTGACTGCCAGATGGCGGTCCGGCCGGTGAGCGTCGATTCCCTTCCCAAATCCTCTACCAAACCGCTGCCAATCCCCAGGAAAAGAGCAGAAAACGCAACGCTCAAAACCGCGACCACCATGAGATGCATAACCGCTGGTTTTCGAGCCCAGGAATACAGATACGTCAACACCATGACACTGCCCGCCAAGCCAAAACAAGAAAGAGCGGTCGCGGAGTCAGCCTCCTTTAGGAGGTAAACCGTCATGGCAATCAGCGCCCCCTGCGCGATCAACTCTCTAGTCTTGCGGTTAGGCTTCTTCTCCTGATACAGCTGCAAAAAACGAAAGACAGACGCCAGCCCAAAGATCAGGCAGATCATCCCGAGAGCGTTCTTGTCGGTCGCTACGCCGACCCAAAATGGCCGTCCCGCGCGACTATATCGGCGCCCTAGCTCAGGATAATATCTGATAAACAAAATAGACAGAGGAACAAGAATGAAGCCGAGGCGCGATAGAAGTTGTCTGAACGCGGCTTGCCAGTCGCGCTCGGACAGCACAATCAGAACCATCACCACATCACCACAAGCTCTGAACCACCGCTTGGACGCGACGTCAGGGAAGTCGGACCAAAGGACGCTCACGCCACAATAAAAGAAGAAGAGCAGGATGGGAACGTTTGATCGCAACAAAGCGCCCATTCGCCCGTGCCTGAAGATAACTACAATTACACCAAGTAACAGGATGACCGTTAACACCGTCCGATCCAAAGGGCTTCCCTCGGTGTAATCGGTGGATCCTCCAGAAGACATCTGCAGCCAATCAGATACATTGCGCGAGGCGGCGATAAATAACCACATCGCGGGTATCCAAAGCGCCTTTGAAGTCCGGTTGCGGGGTTCCCGATTGAGCCGGAAAAGGCCCACGATCCCTAAGGCGAAGACGACCGTAGCAATCAACCGGGCCACTAACACGCTCCTGCGGATGTCACCAAGGGATATTTCTGACTCATTGGCAGGCTAAGCGAAAACAGCTTTGTACAACCGGTTTACCACGACAACGCGGCGTCTTCCACGATCGGTCGCATCCACGATTAGAATGGTCAGCACAATCGCCGCGAAGAATGATACGGTCAAAGCACTCCCGATACCAAGTTCGGTATGCCGCAGCCCCTGATGCAATACCTGCAGCACCGCAATCTGAGCAATGTATCCCAGGAGGGAGTATTGGCCCAGCAAAATAATAATGTTCCGCACTTTGCCCTCTAGAAAGGCAGCGTCCCCCAGCAGATAAAGAATGGTGAGGCTAAGGCACACTCCCACGACTTGCAAAGGGTAAATCACGTTCCAAACCCTTATAGCGTACAAATAGCCCAGATAGCCCACGCCAACCAGATACGGGTGCTGAACGAAGCGATTGATTTTGTCGATCGGAACATATCCAAGAATCACGCCCAATAATCCTATCGTAAGTAGTTGGAGGTTGGCGCTCGAGGTGCCGAATGAATCGAGAGCAAGAACACCCAGCAAGGAGACGGCGAACACGAGATGGTAGAAGTACCGATTGTACCTGGCGCCGATGAGAAGCAATGCTGACAGGATCAGCAAGTAGCCGATAGGCACCAGAACATAGAAGGCAATCGCCTTCCCCTGTCCTCCGCCAAGATTGGTCCCGATCACATAGATGTCTACAAGGCTCCTGATCGACGAATGCTCCGCCAGCAACTGATCCCGCGATTCTGATGGAAGCAGGCTCATTCGGATCACATTCAGTGCAACAAACACGCCCAGGATTTTAAGGCCTCTCTCAACTAATCTTCGCGGAAGGCGCGGATTGGAAACACCGTACCTGGATAAATACACGTTGGACACCAGAAATCCTGTAATGAAGATGAAGGACGGAGTCAGGAATCTCAGATATCGATAAACATCCGCTTGCGGGCCGACGAAATAGTTAAGCCAATGGTAAAGCACCATGATCAAGACTAGTGCTCCCTTGGTAAAGTCGAGCGCAGGAATCCGTTGAGCCTTGGTCGAACTTGGCGACGCAACAGTTACTGTTGCGGGCGGTATCTGAGTGTTATCGTGAAGAATCGGCGACATTCTTGGGACCACGGTTTGCGATTTCATCTCGGATCAAGCAATAGCCGGTGCAGTAGTTCCAGGGTCAGCAGCTTGTGGATCTCGGTCGTATAGTTGCGGTCTCCCTTAAGATGCCCTTCCACAATTTTTTCAACGCTATTCTTTGCCAGATAGGGCCGGGACAGAGTTCTCGAGTCCAACAACATTTCCCGAACGTAGTGCGACAGAGCGTCCCGATACCACACTCGATAGTGCGCAAATTTATGTCTTCCCAGAAAGAGGCGCTCTGGGCGGAATGGCGCGAGGAGATGATCGAGTCGCGCCAACCACTGCGGCATGCCATAGTCGTAGGCGTATTCCGCTTTGAATGTGAATTCGAGAACATTTCGGGTAAGGGGTGCACTAAGACCTCGCTTCTTCCCCGCTAACCCGCGGTCCGTGCGGATATCGCCAAGAGCTGCGTTGCCTTCCGCAATTAACCGCAGGCAGACCTCATTGTCCACGGAGCCGTGGTTCTTTGGGAAAGCAGTCTGCGGTGAACGAAAAACAGTTCGCACAACATCATTGTCCAAATAAGGCGACCGGACTGAAACTTGTGTTTGCTCCAGCCCGAGCAACCCGTAATGAAACCACGGGGCCTGGCGGAAAACAGCGAACGAGGCTGGGTGCGTTTGAAATGTTCGTCGGAACGTATCTCTCGCGGTGTGAATGTGGGAGAGAAAATCCGCCTGGAACAACCCAGGCGCCGGATCCACTGGCTTCATCGCAGGGAGCCACCGCAGTACCTCCGTGCCGTAGTTTCCAGTCATTCTTACTGGAGCAATCTCGCGCGCCTGTGCATTGGCATACAGGTCTGAGGAGCGCGTTACGTCGACGCATCCGTCGCTGAGGTAAATCGCACGCTCGGCGTACTTGGGAAACTGCGACAGAAACTCCCGGCCAATCGGGATGACCTGATGCGGTTGTCTGCATGTACGAGCCACTTCTCGCGCAACCTGCACGTCTTCACAGTCTCGGAATGTGCCTCCGAACGTGTAACACGGAAGCGTGTCCGCGGACCCCCGGTGCCACGCCATGATCATCCGGGTGTCGAGCCCACCGGTGAGGGACATCGCGACCCGCTCCTGGCCATTGAAATAGCGAGGAAGATTTCGCGAGAACACCTCCCGGAGTTCTTGAAAGTAGGACTCCGGCTCCATCGGAGATTGTTCTTCCCATTCCCGGGGATCGAAATAGCTGGCCTTCCGATGAAGTGAACCGTGCCGAAAAACCCAGGCCGATGCCAGCGGCAACAGGTGGATGCCTTGGAACAGGGTACGGTTCTCAAGCACACAGCCACAAGTAACGAATTCCCCCAAAGCTTGAGGATCCGCTGTCCGCAATTCTGGACGAACCGCAAGGATCGCTTTGGCTTCCGCGGCGAAATAGAAGGCATCATTCGATTCGTGATAGTAAATCCGGTGCATTCCATATCGATCGTTGAATAACGTCGACTGCCCCCGCGACTGGTCGATTAACAACCCCTGGAATCGTCCGTTCAGGTGTGCCGGGAAGCTGGGGTCTTCTTCGTAGACATGCACCAGGTACGAAGAGCCCTTTGGGTCAAAAGTATGGCCCTGCTCTCTCAGTCGGCGAGTTGCGCCTGGCTCTGGATACTCTTCGCCAGAGAAGACGAGCACCGCGTCACCCGATTCATTGCGAATCGGCATTCCGTCGGAAAAAGAACCCTTCCGCGCAGCCCAACCTACATACACTCCGAGCGATTCGTCATGCCAAGTGCCCGTCTGGTAGAAGGACTCGTGCCGGATGGTCTCAACCATGCGGTGCAGTTCCCGCTGAGCCAGGTCGCTTGGCATTTTTGTAATCAGACCTACGATTCCCGGCATGGCATTCCTAAAGAGCTTCTGTCGCGGACTGGAACTTTCGGTTGTACCAGGCAGAGCGAAGCTCGCGAAGCTTGGCGCCCACGGACTCAGGAAGATGGTCCACCAACCTGTGGTGGAGGCCTAAACGCAGGGCGATCACACCGGCGGCGGTCAGGGGGACATAGTAGCGAGGTAAATCGATTTGTTGAAAACCGTTGCGTTCCTTAAAGTCGGTCAGACTGCTCTTCCTTTTTTTTCCGTATGCGAAGCGCGAGTATACGAGATAAGAAATTCCCCGTTCGGCGCAGGATCGGACTGCTTGCGCCACCAGTGCATTAGCAGGCGCCTTGTCCCGGTGCCGAATCATTGAGACCACATTCATCATGCCAGCTTGGGTGCGAGTTTCGTCGTGCACCAGTTTGATAAAACCCACGAGATCTTCGCCGAGGAACGCTCCGATGAAGATGCTGCTGTCGAGAAAGGTAGCCTCCTCGTGGTGCACCTTTTCGACAGACTTCCCGTAATGGCGGTTTGGCGCGCCTTGGCGCATTTGGGATTCGTTATACACTTCCCAGATGCCCTTCACCAAGGCTTCGCTGAAGGGAACTTCGCGCACGACAATTCCCTTTTTCTCGGCTTGTTTGGCTTTGTTCCGCGCCTTGAACCCCAGTTGTTTCGTCCACCAGTCGTCGAAGGTAGTCACACGCAAAGCGGCAAAATTATCCCACTCCATCGGATACGTGTATTTCTTATCGGTTTCCGGCAATCTCTGCATAAACGTGAAGAGATCGACCCGTGTTTCCTGCTTGCGCAAGCGCTCCAAAACAGGTCCGGGATTTTCCAGAAACTGGTAGCCGTCCGCTTCCAGCTTCCCGATGCGAAGCAGATGCCCCTCGACCCGGATCTCTTTTTCGTAGATGTGAATCAACTTACGCATGCACTGCGAATCCTCCCTGTTCGTACATCAGTTCTCGGCAATAGTTGGAATTCCCGCCAAGGCCTGCGGAACTGCTTGATCGGATGCAAACAATGGAAAAGTGGCGGAGAGGGAAGGGATTTGAACCCTCGAGTGGGGTTAGCCACTGCAGCCAATGAACCGGCCGCTGCCTTAGCCAACGGCGACCTCTCCGTATTCTGACGGTGCCAACATCCAATCCCAAGAACTATTCCCCAAGTAAGGTTAAACTCCGCATAGACGCTGCCGATGTTCCTCATGTCTGTCTCTGGCTGACAAGGTTCAAACCAACAAATGCCAGAAGTCGGCTGACGTGATCCAGAAGCTTGATTAAGTACTTGAGAAACACATGCTGACCCAACAGCGCCAACAGTGGCAGAGCCAATGTATAACTGGGCACCGCAATGAGCGACTTGACGATATTGCGGACGCGATGGCTCGGATGCTTCGGGAAATTGCTGCCACGAAGCAACGCCCTTTTCAAAAGGTAGCTCCTCGTACAGCGCGATGAAGGGACTACTTCGTAGGCTACTGCTTCGTCGCACCAAACAAACCAGTAGCCCCTATCCAGTGCGCGGCGGAAAAAATCCATGTCCTCGCCTGCGGTATCGAAAGTTGACCGGAACGGAGTATCCAAGTCACGCGCGATATCCGTTCTGAAGAGCACATTTCCGGTGCGGGACTGCTCCCAGCTGAGTTTGTACCCCGTCGCGTACCTCGGACGATCGAAGAATCTCCCTCTCTTCACCCACTGTGGCGGGTCAGACTCGAAAAATGGCAGGACTGGCCCGAGAACGCCGTCCGCTCCGAACCTCCGGTATGTCTTATAAAGCTCAAGCAGCCAATCACTGGCAGGAAACTCATCATCGTCAATAAATGCGATGAAGTCGCCATCGGCGTGTTCGATCGCCTTGTTCCTTGCAAAAGCAATGTTCTGCCGCGGCTCCACGCAATAAGTGACGGCCCGACCCGTCGCGGAAGAAAATCCCGCGACCGCCGGTTCCGCAGATCTCATTTCGTCGTTGTCCGATACTACGACGGAATAGGTGAAAAGTCCGTCGGTCTTTTGGTTCTCCAAGTTCGCCAGCGTTCGGCTCAGGAGTTCAGGGCGCTTGAGGGTGCAGATGCAAACACTGATATGTTGGGTTTGCTTCACAGATCCCGAGCCCACAGTCCCAGTGGTAGATTCCGGGCAGGCACTGGTCACCGGGAAAGCACTCCTGTTTGGCGGGCAATCCTGGCGGCTGTCCGGCGGCTCCGTTCCGCAATTCTGAAAGCTGGCAAAGCTTTGCGAAACAGGCTTTGGCTCAAGGGGGCGCCGAACGCACGGGCAAAACACCGGCGCGCTCGCAGACATTCGAGTACCGACTCTTCCGTCACGCTCCCGTCGATATCCAGAGCCATGGTCAAAGGAAACAACTGTCGCTGGGAGTGAAAGTCCAAACCTACGAAAGGGACAGCATTGGCTTTCTGCAAAAGTGCTGACGAGGCCTCGCTGGGCGCCCAGCCATCATACTTCCGATTCCACCGCTCGACACCCCAAAGCTGGTCCGCCCACTCAGGTTCAAAAGCCTGCCAAGCGCTCTTCCGCGAAGGATGAGCGAATACGGCGACACCATTGGCGGCCTTCACCCGCTTCAGCATTTCACCCGTCGGCAGGCCTTCTCCCAGGAATGGAACTGCCCCCCACACCAGAACGTGCACACGGTTGGCTGCGTCGCTGTACTCCATACCCGGCACAATCAGGATCTCCCCGGAGCTAGCCTGTGCACATGCTCGGCGATATTCCTCCCAACGCGCCAAGCTAAAGCCCCGGTCGTGCTCGGTCATCATCAGTACGCGACATCCACGCTCAAGAAACTTTGCCCCCAAAGCATCGAGCGACCATTTCGCGTCGTAGGACCACTCGGAGTGTACGTGACAGACGGCCAGCGCTTCCATTGAGACCTTAGTTTCTCGACTTGAACACGTTGTCTTTTACCGTGTAGTAGCAATCAGCAAAGAAAACGTTGGCATCCTCGCGCCGCCAGTTGTAAAACGTTTCGCCTCGGCGAACGCGCACAACTTCAGCCAGAGTTTTCGTGAAGGACGGCCAACCGTTCAGCGCTTTCGACTTCGGCCCCTTAAGCACGAAGAGCAGGTGCATAAACTCGCGGCCCACGTTTCTGCAAACCACTCCGCCGTCAGAAGACGAACTCAAGCCAACCTTCGACTGTTGATCGAGGGTAAGCCCTACATGCCAAGCCGGGTACTCAAGCCCCTGGCGACGGGAAAGGGAGATGCTTCCCCACGGCCTGCCATTGAGCTCGACAAACCAAAGTTGCTCGGTACGGTCACGCAAAAGCTCAATCATAAATAAACCGCGCCAACCAGCCCCTCGAACTAAGGCCTCTGACTTCGACTTAATCTCCTCGGAAACGGTCTGTGAGATGCATGCACTCGAACCCGAGCCCTGAGGATTCATCATTCTCAATCTGCGGTGAGCGCTCCAGGCTCTGACGCCGTCAGGTGCCGCAAGCCCAAAGACGCCTTCCCCGGTACCAGTGATGAAGGGTTGAATGAGGAGTGGCACGCGCTCTCCCCATTCAGCAACTGCTCGTTCTAACTCGCCACTGTTGGCGCAGATCCATTTCCGGCAGTTGTAGAGTCGCCCTTGCCATCTTGGAACACACTCAGCCGCTTTCAGAATGATCGGAAACGATTCGCTGGCACTAAATGCAAAGACATCGTTTGCAGTCCGCGCTAGCGCTGTCTTCGGAACGTTAAACCCAGCATCGCGCGCCATCTGGGTTTGTATACATTTGTTCAACGCAAGCTCGGCAGTGACGCCGTGAGGCCCGGCCAAGAGCCAGCCGCCCTTTAGCTGAATCCGGCTGGATAGCCAGACCGCCTTGTCATCTAACGGAAAGAGTATCTGCGGGGAGCCTTCAGCGGCGGTCCCTAAGGAATCCAACAGCGAAATCAGATCGGAGAGAGACGCCTGCAGATCAGACTCGGGCGGACAAATTTCGTGGCAAAACACGTGGCGACTGTGGCGCAAGGCTGAGGGCCGGCCCTTACGCGCAAAGGCAACCACATGAAAGCCGGCATCGACAAGGCTCCAAACCACCTCCGGTGCCGCCATGGCTTCCGCAAATCCTACGAGGACGGTTGTTTTTGACATGAAGGCGAAACGACGACCTGGAAAAACATCGAGCTCTTTGCCGCTTCAATCAACGCGCGGGAGCGGCGGCCTGTTTCTCGCTTTCCTGTTTCAGCGCCTCCGAGACGGCCTCCGCAATCACTCGATAGCCGTTCTTATTCGGATGCATATCGCCAGCGCTGCTGGCATAGAGGCCCTGGCTGACAGACTTCTTCAACGCCGGTAGCGGATCTACATAAGGAATGTTGGAATCGGTGAGAAAGGTGAATGTCTGCTGCAAAGCAACTCGCTCGTTGACCAGCAGATTATCGATCACGTCGTCGAGATGTATCTTGGAATTGTGCTCGAGATACTCGGAAAACACCATCTCTTTAGTCGGTATAACGACCACCATAAACTGGACGTGATTTTGCCTGCAGGTCTCGTTCATCTCCTTCATCAACTCGAAGGTGATACGCATACCTTCGCGGATACTCGGGTTCTCCAGGTCAAGTCCCTTCAGTATCCCCACCGGGCGAAAGGCTTCAAAGATGTTCTTTTCAGGAATTATCAAGGACGTCGCTAGTCCTGGATAAAGCTCCGCGGCGTTTCTGATTTGGACGTCCCCTTTAATGCGGCCTCCGAGCGATGTGTGAAAAACCAACTGGTAAAGAACGCTGTGTCGAGAGAGCCAGAGTCTGATTCTCTTGTGCCAACTCGGACCACTAAACGGCTCCTCTTCCCAAACATTGGGATCCACTTTCTGGGCCGGCAACGCCCGCAAGTACGCCCAATGATCGAGGCCATAGGTCATTGAATAGGCGCCCTCGAAGTCGTCGCCCATGTACAGACCCCAAATGATCATCCGAGGTTTTAGCGTGAACGCCTTCGTATTGGAAAGATAGAAGTATTGGTTCGGGCCGTATCCTCCCAGGGACATGTTGTAGACCGATCGGCCAGTCAGTTGGCCAAGTACGAACGGCCATGACTCCACCATTTTGGCCGTATTTCCGTAAGTATGCGAGTCTCCCACTGCAACGATGTTGACGGTCTCAGGTACACCGCGATTTCGGAAACCCCACTTGTCGAATCCTGCCATGGCACTCGGCGACGGAACCATGCCGAGCACGTCGTCAGGAACCACTTCGAGATGAAGGAAGTCCGAGGGATTTAAGAACAGGCGCGCGCCGAATTCGCAGAGGACCAGGCCAAGCGCGGTCGACAGCGCGAGAACGGCAAAGTTTGCTAAGACCTTCCTTATCTTCATACTTGCTAATCGAGCTTGAATTCGGTCCGCCAATCGCCGGTGTCAGAGAGAGCAGGCTGCTCTTTCTTGTCGAGGATGTAGTTCCCTACAACCAGGAAATCCATCTCAGTCCTCATGAAACATCGATAGGCGTCGTCGGGAGTACAGACGATGGGCTCGCCCCGAACGTTGAAGCTGGTGTTCACTATTACGCCGTAGCCGGTCAACTTCTTGAACTCATTAATGAGGTCCCAGTAGCGAGGATTTGTCTCCCGACTCACGCTCTGGATTCGTGCCGAGTAGTCGATGTGAGTAATCGCGGGCAGGTCCGACCGAAGGAAATACAGCCGCTCGTACAACGGCTTCTCGTTGTAACGTTCCGGAAGTGGAATCTTCCTGTCCTCCCGGATTGGGGCGACGAGCAGCATGTATGGCGACTCCCGATCCAGGTCAAAATATTCTCCGATGTCCTCTTCCAGCACCGATGGTGCGAACGGCCGGAAACCTTCGCGATACTTAATCTTCAGGTTCAACTTCTTCTGCATCTCCGGATTCCGCGCATCCCCCAGAATGCTCCGTCCCCCCAAAGCCCGCGGACCGAACTCCATTCTGCCCTGAAACCAGCCCACCACGTTCCCTTCCGATAGCCGGGCCGCAACTGTCGATGCCAGGTTCTGGAAGTCTTCGTTGTAATGAGCTTTCGCTTCGTACTTCTGTAACGCCCGGCGAATCTCATGGTCGGAAAATTCCGGGCCCAGATACGATCCTTGCGTCGAATCCCGGTTGCCATTTAAATGACGCTCGTTGCCGTCGTGGATGTGCCAAACTGCGTAGGCCGCGCCAACCGCACCGCCCGCGTCCCCCGCTGCCGGCTGAATCCACAGATCCTCGAACGTTCCCGCCCGCAGCAATTTTCCGTTGGCTACACAATTCAGTGCCACGCCGCCGGCCAACACCAGATATTTGCACCCGGTCAACTGCCGAGCCGTGCATGCCAAACTCAAAACGATTTCCTCGGTCACTTGTTGAATCGCCAGCGCCATGTCCATGTGCACCTGCGAAAGCTCCGACTCCGGCGGGCGGCGAGGCACTCCGAATAGCGCCTCCCACTTCCGCTCGTTCGCCATCTTCAGTCCGGTGGCATATTCGAAATAGTCCATGTTCAGCACGATCGATCCGTCTTTCCGAATGTCGACGAGCTCGGTTGTAATCTTCGTTTTGAAGTCGGCGGTCCGCTGCGAGTCGGGATCCCCGTACGGGGCTAAGCCCATCAGCTTGTACTCCCCGCTATTCACGGTGAATCCGGTGTAGTACGTGAATGCCGAGTAGAGCAAACCTACGGAATGCGGAAATTGCAGCTCTTTCAGAATCGAGATCTCTTTCCCTCGTCCCCGCCCGATGGTCGTCGTGGCCCATTCTCCCACTCCGTCTACGGTCAGGATCGCCGCTTCCTCGAAGGGCGATGGATAGAAGGCGCTGGCCGCGTGCGACAAGTGATGTTCCGGATAGAAGACTGGGACATCACCCTCACCCAGTTCAGCCAGGTGATCGGCCAGCAACCGCCGCATGAATAGCTTCTCTTTGATCCAAACCGGCATTGCTGAGAGGAAGCTCAAAAAGCCACTGGGCGCGAAAGCATGGTAGGTCTCAAGTAGGCGTTCGAACTTCAGGAACGGCTTGTCATAAAAAGATATAGCGGAAAGATCCTTATAATCTAAGCCTGCCTCCTGGAGCACGTAGCGACAAGCGTGAATGGGGAACGACGAGTCGTGCTTCTTTCTGGTGAACCGTTCCTCCTGCGCCGCAGCCACAATCTGCCCGTCGACGAGGATCGCGGCTGCGCTATCGTGGTAGTACGCCGATATTCCGAGTATTGCCTTTTTCATAGTGATTCATTCTTCCTGGCGGGTCTGTTCTGGTGGTTGGGCGCGGTTAGAACAATGTGTAGATGAACGGCGCTATAGCGGATCCCCCAGCAAACACAACGAGGGCGCCAAACCCTAACAGAATCAAAATGAGGGGCAGCAACCAGAATTTTTTCCTGTTCTTCAGGAAACCCCACAAGTCTTTCAAGAAATCCATAACCAATTCCCTCCGTAGAGTATTTCGATATCACAACGGCTGAACACCGCAACCCGTCATTTCAAAATTGGACGTAGGCGCCTTCACGACACATAAGCTGCCTCAGGCGCTCAGCTGCCTGCTCGCTCCGAAGTCGTTCTTGGCAAGGTGGATTCGCATCTTTCCCAGCTTCCGGCTCTCCTTCAAAAGCCTTCGCAGTGTCCAGAGCTCCCAGTATTGCACTAAACGCCGGCGCAGAAAGCCGGCGTCAATGCGCCACGAACCATCCATCAAGTGAACCCCAAGGTCCCCAAAACGGTTCCAGTTGCGCAGGTCACACACATCGTCGGGAAAGAGGACCGTAACCGTTTGTGCCAGGTCGGGGTTCTCAGCTAGAGTTCGCGAAATCAACCCTGGGCCGGTTGTGTTCAAAACCACGAACTCGGCTCTAAACAGAGGAGGGAAACCGAGCATCATAGGTCTCACCCAATGCGGATCCTTTTGGGCTCGCACGCAGTTCTCAATAATCGCCCCCAGAAAAGGATGTCCCGGAACACTGCCAAATGCGTAGTTTCCAATTTCCCAGTCCATTTTGTAACGGTTCCGCAGGAAACTACTGAGTGTGAGGCCCTCAAACGGAAAAATGCAGCCACTATCCAAAAGCCCAGATACACCGGAAGCTAGTAACACGTCCAAGTCAAAGTAGAAACCACCGTAACGATAAACCGCCAGATATCGAAAAAAATCGTAGCGTTGGATAGGCCACTGAAACGAGTCAAAAACTGCACGGTATTCTGGGCATTCCTGCTGCATGAAATCTTCGACCCGACCGTCGTCAAAGAATAAGTATTCGAAATCCGGGTGCAGCAGCCGTAGATTCGACATCGCAGCCCGATTCAGCAACGGCTGCTCAATCTGTTTGCCGGTTTGGATGATCCGTTTCGGAATGCGATGCGTCATTGGAAAGTTGCACGACGTGAGATTCTTGCAAGAATTAGAAATCGCGGTTCCGCCTCCTCAGTAGGGCCGTTCCAAGTCCCGCCCCGTGAAGGTGTGATTCCTTTCCAACATCACCGAGTTCCCACTCGCTTTGAAGGCGCGAAGTTTCAACGCATCCTTTCCGAACAGGCGACGCAGGATGCCGATCGGAGTCACAACCAAAAAAAAGACAATCGACAACAAAACCCTAGACATGACGGCACCCATCACATCGGAAAGCCCTAGCCAGACGATTGCGATGGGACGATAAATGACCGGCACAGTCATATTCAGCAGATGTAACGCGATCGCGACAAATACAAAAGCGTGGCGCTTAGGCGAGAGGGCCAGAAGCAGAAACAGCAGTACCATCGCCATGCCTGTGTCACGGCTCTCGTCCTTGCTGATGTTTTTCCTGAAGAGTCCTGACATAAATGTTAATCCCTTCTGGTTAGCAAATCCCGCTGCACTGGAATATATAAGAGTTCCTCGAAATATCCCGAGCAACCTTCACGCCGACGGCGACTCGTTTTCCATTTTGGAACGAGCATAATGGGATGCAATCGGAAGATCTCCGATTCGACGAAAAACCTCGTCTCCCAGGAACTCATATTCCTCCGGATCGACAGGATGCGTCTCCAGTTCCACAGCATGTTGGCGGGCCAGCGAAAAAATCCCCTGCAAGCGGTCCGCAGGTTCGAGAGGCGCCAGCGAAAACAGGAAGTCGACTAGGCGATGCCGCCGCGCCAACATCCGATCGACCAATCCGCGATAGAGGCGGTTTCCCAAGCTCTTCTCACCGGGACGGAACGAGAAGTTTCTCCGAACGACGGTACCCTCGGGCAACAATCGCCCCCAGAGGACGTTTGCGCAGAGGTGCATATGATGATGGCCATCGAGTCGCTTCGGCACAGCGCCATACAGACGGTGGAATTCATCGACCTGCGCTGCTACCAAGTATTCGAAGCAGCCGGTCAGACGAGGATCATAGATTACCTGCGCCAAGCGGTGCCTTCGCAAATGAGAGGCCAGTCTGGACTGAAATTCCTTTAGCTGCGCTGGACCGTTCGACACTGAAAAAGGTGTCGTAAAGTTCAGATGGAGGCCAGCATCGATTGCCGATTCTCGAGCTATCGCCGCAGCCCGCTCCGAATCCTCCATGAAAACCATAGCACTTACAGAGGAGATGCTGCCCCGAGAGCTGCACTCAAAGATGCGCTGGGTTGTTTCGTGGTCTCGTCCCCAATCGTCGGCGTTTATGATCAGAACGCCGGCGTGGGGAGATGTGTTGCTCTTCCCCACCGAAGAGCCGCCCGGAGCAGAACTGCATGCAGATCTTGTATGCAAGGGGCCGCGCGAAGCATCGACAGACCCCTCGATGAGATTTGCTTCAGCACTCATTGTTTTGGTGTTGACGTTTTCCAAAGCAGTTCGGCGTAAAGAACGCTATGTAGCAGATGAAACCTGCGACGGATGAGACCGGTTGCCCGTAAGAAATTTCTTCAATCGGATCATTTGCTCGCGACGACGGAAGGCTATGAGCTCCGGCGATACAGGTCTTTGCTCATGCCGGATAAATGCCCAAACATATCCGGTTCCCAAAAGGAGTCCGGCGATGAAAAAGGGTTTCTTGGTCATCTGGTAGACGGTTCTAAAGCACTCCCAGAGCGGATGCCCTCCCAACGCATAGTCGCGGACACCCGTCTTAAAGCTCGCCGTCAGTGCACCGCGCTGTGCTGTCCCCATCTTGCGATGATGCATGCATACTTTGTCGGGGAAAGTGCGTGTCTTCCATCCCTTCATCCTGGCGGTGATGACTGCAATATGATCGATGCCTCCGCTCTTGACCGGCACATACCCGCCGATCTCTACGAAGCAGTTGCGCCGGAATAGCTGACAGGCACCTGACACGTGCTCGATGCTGACGAAACGATAGTCATAGGTTTGATTTGTTGTGACTTCCTTAAATGGCGTTCCGACCAGCCCCAGCGAGGAATCCTCGGCCAGCTTCTGAAGCAGAAAAGAAAAGTAGTTCTCGTCAAATGAGGTATCGCCGTCCAGGCTACCGATGGCTTCATATTGTAAGTCCTGGACTTGGGCCAAGCCCGCGTTGAAGGCATGCACCTTGCCGGCAAAATGCCTTTCCTGACGTTCAGGCATCCGCTGCAACTGAATCCAGGGGTGGTTCGCAGCATACTTGCTGACGATTTCGTCGGTGCCGTCCGTCGAACCGTCACTTACGATAACCCATTTGAGGGGTCGGACCGTCTGCGACACCACAGCATCGAGGGTCAGCGTGATGAACTCCGCCTCGTTTCGCGCCGGAGTAATGAGAACGTAGCTGGGAAGACTCATGATCTGACCAGGGCTGCAGTATCCTGCGTTGGCGGAGATTTTACCGGAGCGAGCGACTCGGACAAGAGTGTGGACAAGGCCAGCAGCATCCAGGCCTGTGACCATCTCATATATGAGGTACGAATAGTGCAAAAGCGAAGGACACGATAGTAAAAGAACCCGCAGTCATCCCACATATGATCCATGGCCCATTGAAACACCGAACGGGCCGTGGAAACACTGCCCGGATCAAGATCTCTGAATGCCAGGAGAGTAATGATGCTCTGGGCCACGGAATGAATGTCCAAGGGATAGGTGCGGTTGTGAAAGTATCTCGCCGCACCGTCCTCGCGGAAAAAGTGATCTCGGTAAAACTCGAAGCCGCGACCAATGCGCGATTCGAACTCGGTGGTCCCGACGCTCCGGGAGATCGACCGCAGTGCGCACAGATTGTATCCTGTGTGGAAGTTGTCAATCCATCGTTGTGACGGCGCCTCTCCGTAGTACCAGGAACCGTCTTCCTGCTGTTTTGTGGCTGAGTAACGGGCGACTTTCATGGCAGGACCGAAAAACTTTTCCTCACCGGTGTGCTTGTACACTCGGCACAACAAGGCCGCAGCGAGCAAGTTCGCGTTGTGGACCTGATTTCGAACTGAAGGAAGCGGATACCCGAAACCCGCGACCGAGCTTTCATCAGTCCAGTAGAGTTCGTTGAGAATATACTCGGCCGCACTTACCGCCATCCTCAGGCACTGTGAGTTCGGGCGCTGCTCGTAGGCATCTAGAAGCGCGTCCGCGACGAATGTCGTGCAGACCAGGTTGGGATGCCATGCAGGGACTACGATAGTGCGCGTCTGCCAGGGGAAACTATATCCCCAGCACCAATAGGAAACCCCTGGGGAGCGCAGGGCGATCAGTCGATCGATCATCGACCGGATGAGACTTTCCCGGTCAGCCAGCTCAGTTTTAGAAGGCTTGAGAAGGGCGGAGAGAAACAGTGCGATAGCTTTTGGATTTTGTGTCTTCGGAATCAGCAAAAGAGGGCGGAGGTTGATCGGACTGCGCTTTAGAAGCTGGGTCAGAACCAACCGAGGAAGCCGAGAGTTCAGAAACGGCAACGCATCGAAAAGCCGGCTGTTCGTGGCATCGTAGGGGTCGTAGCCGGCCCAATCATTGGCCCGGCAGTAATCCAGAAGCTTCACGATGGCTACTTCAGCGGTCACGTCGAAACCAGATCCTTTTGGCAATGCTTTATCCACGTTCGCAGCCCACCGTAAAAACCGAGAGAATCAAGCGCGACCGTTTCCAGACACAACACCGTTGGTTTCGAGGATCGCGACGATGTTTCGAACAATGGTTTCGAGGGCCTCGCCATTTGCCTCGCCCACGCGCTGCTTCAAACGCTCCCGGCGGACAACTTTGATCTTGGTTCGAACATCGTTGACGCTTTCAAGTAGAATTAGCCGTCCTCGATCGGTCAAATAACGATCGACTGCCCCGATTGTCCCGCGGAAGATACTGTAAACGGGGACTCCCATGGCCGCTGCCTCGCGATTCATCGTACCGCCACCACTGATCACTAAGTCAGAGTTCCAAATAATGTTCAGTCCGTCTTCTACATTCTGAGGAATCAGAATTTTGCCAGAAGCCAACACTTCCGACCATGTCGATCGCAATTCCACCTCCTGCCGCTTATTCCTCGGTAAAAGAAGAACGCGGACCCTCGAGTCGTGAAGAAATCCGTTTAACACCTCGCTCAGCAGTAGGTCGCTCTCAGGATTATGGTAGTGGGCTTCGGTTGCCGGAGGCCGCACGGTCACCAGCAGATCTTCTTCAGCGATGCCCAGGCGTTCTCGCAAAGTCCAGTCGGGGCGAAATTGTCCCAGATAGACATCCTCTTTAATACCTGGGTACTTCATGACTTTTGCGCCGTGGAGGCTAAGGTTGTCATCTGGAACCACGCTCGGCACCATCAGCCACGTCGGTTTCGCAAATGGTACCTTGGCCACGAACTCATAGTCAGTCAAGCTGATGTTAGTGACACCCATCAAGTTCGAAGCGACAAGGCAGCTCCTTGATCCATGGCTGATCGCGAGGTCGGGCTTTTCTTTGCTGACGATTGCTGACAATGTGAGAGCACGCCAGCACGTGCCTAGCGCTTTCGAGAGTTTGACTTTGCCATGGTGCTTGCCGACCATTCGGCCTTTCACGCCATAGTAGCTCAGAAGTTCGCGCACCTGATATGCATCCCGGGCGGTCACGAAAACTTCATAGCCCCTGCTCTCGAGCTCTTCGATGATGGGTCGGAAGAACGGAACATGAGGAGAATTATCTAAATCCACCCAGATCTTTTTCTTTGGTCCCGACTGGAGTACTAACTTCGGGTTTTGCGCACTGGCTGAATCAACTGTAATCGGCATTGTTTGTTGGCTTTCTCGCAGGGGTCGGTGCACTGAGCAAGTCGACTAAGAACGGTTGGCGGTGGTAAGCGGAACGGTTTCGACTGTTCCGTTGGGATTGTCAGGTTCAGAATCTCTTCGCGTTGACTGCACCGAGGGCCGGCCGACGCTAACGTAGTGAAACCCGTGGCGGGCCATCTCCGTCGCGTCTAACATGTTTCGCCCATCCAGGACCAGCGGACGCTCGACGGTCGTTCTGATTCGGGCCCAATTTATGCCTCGAAATTCTTCCCATTCCGTCACGATCAAGACAGCATCCGCGCCTTGCGCTGCCTGGTAAGGATCCGCGCAATAGGTAACATTCGGAAGAATTGCCTTTGCTTTGACAGTCGCCTGCGGGTCATACGCATTGATGGTTGCGCCTTCGCTCAGCAACGATTCCACCAATGCGATCGATGGTGCGAAACGCACGTCGTCGGTGTTGGGCTTAAAGGCAAGACCCCAGACCGCGATCTTCTTCCCCCGCAACACCCACAGTTCCTTTCGAACCTTCTCGACAAAATCGCGGATTCGACGCTGATTGATCTTTTCCACTTCTTTCAGCAACGAGAAATCGCAGCCAGATTTCTCGGCGATCCTGATGAATGCCTGCACATCCTTGGGAAAGCAAAATCCTCCAAAGCCAATTCCCGGATTCAGAAATGCGGCCCCAATTCGTGGGTCCAAACCCATGCCCTCCGCTACTTTGGTCACATCTGCTCCCACCGCTTCGCAGAGATTTGCAACCATGTTGATGAACGATATTTTCATCGCCAGAAAGGAGTTCGAGGCATGCTTGATCAGTTCAGCCGAACTGGTATCGGTGGTCAAGAAAATTGGATCCTTAATCCTCGGACAATCCGAATGCACAGGACATCGGAAATTCTGGCTGATAATCGGCTCGTAAATCTCGCGCAGCAGTTCCTCAGCCCTTGGCGAATCGACTCCAACCACAATGCGGTCAGGATGCAGAAAATCTTCGACGGCGGTTCCCTCCCGCAAGAACTCAGGATTCGAGGCGACATCGTAGTCCAATCGGGTGGTGCTGTGCACAGAGAGATGCCTCCCGAGTTGCGAACCAGTCTGTACAGGTACGGTGCTTTTTTCTATGACCAGGCGGTACCCGGATGCGCGCTTTGCGATCATTCGAGCGACTCCTTCGATAGCACACAGGTCGGCATCACCGTTCGATAAGGGTGGAGTCCCTACACAAATAAAGATAGCGCGACCCCAATCAATTGCTTCTTCGGTAGACCCGAACCGCAACTGGCCGGACTTTCGGGCCGTTTCGATAATGTTCTCGAGATGCGGCTCGAAAAGTGGCATGATGCCGTTTTGCAGCTTGGCAAGTTTGTTGATATCGCTCTCGCTGCAAAACACGTCATGACCGATCTGCGCAAGGCAAGCCGCGGTAGTCAAGCCCACATAACCTGCGCCGATCACTGAGAGTTTCATTCTGCCGAACCGCCTGGAGAGTAATTGATATTTTTGACTATCGAGACCGGACTATGCCCTTCGTCCAGCCGCCGACAAGGCTGCTTCGCTTTCCACTGTTTTTCGAACAATAGTATTGCTGAAGCGCCGAATCTCCTCGGCAACGCGGGCTTGCTGCTCCGAACTGAGCTGCGGGTACATCGGCAGAGAGACAATCTCTGGCGCGATCTTTTCAGCCACTGGAAAATCTCCCAGCCGATAATTCATCGAGCGATAGGCCTTTTGCAAGTGAAGCGGAATCGGATAGTGGATTCCGCTTCCGATGCCCGCCTTCTTGAGATGGTTCATGAGCCCCTCACGGTCCGTCGTTCGAATCACATAGAGGTGATAAATCGCTTTGGACCATGCGGGATCGAAGGGCAGGATTGCTACATCTTCGGCCTTCGCAAGAAGGCGTTTATATTCGTCAGCGTGTTCACGACGCTGGGCGTTCCACTTCGCCAAATGATTTAGCTTCACATGCAACAGACCCGCCTGCAGGGAGTCCAACCTGCCGTTATATCCTTCGATATCGTGATAGTACTTCTGCGCCTGACCGTGGTCGCGCAGCATCTTGATCCTATCGGCGACAGCCGGGTCATTGGTCGTAGCTGCTCCGGCTTCTCCACAGGCACCCAAGTTCTTGCCCGGGTAAAAACTGAATGCTGCAGCGCGTCCTATCGATCCCGCTGTCATCCATCGATTATGCTTACGCGAAAAATATTGAGCACCATGTGCTTGGCAGGCATCTTCGATCACGATGAGACCGTAGCGTTCGGCTAATTCAACAATCGGATCCATGTCGGCGCATTGGCCATACAGATGTACTGGCACCACCGCGGTTACCGGGCGCCCACTCCGACGGCTGATGAGACGTCCGAGAGGATCACGCCCGCACTCGTTGTCCAGATACTCTTGCAGCGCGGCCGGATCCAGGTTGTAGGTGCGCTCATCAATGTCCACGAATTCAGGCAGGGCTCCCGCTTGTGAGATTGCTTCCGTAGTCGCAATGAACGTGTGGGGCGTGGTGATAACAACGTCCCCAGAACGCACTCCGCAGGCCATAAGTGCGAAACGCAGCGCGTCGGTGCCGCTGCTGATCGCCACCGAGTGCTTCGCCTCGCAAAAAGTTGCGAAGGCCTTTTCAAATTTCTCCACCATCGGACCACCGATGAATCCGGCGGTATGCAGGACCTGGCGGAAGACGTCCGTCAGCTCCGCTTCGAGTTCAACGTGTGGTGTGACCAGATCAAGGAAAGGAATGGATGGATTGCTGTTCATGCTTGTCTCCTATGCAAAGTGGGGCCAGGTGTGGCCGGGGTCGCTTAAAGTGGCGTTGATCGGGGAATGACAATCAGCGAACAGAAGGCTCATGCACTTGCGAACTTGCATCGCGTGTGAAACCGCTCCGCTCGCCCAACCGAGGGTTATCCAACTTGCTGTAGTAGCTAGCCTGCGAGTCGTTTTGTGCGCGAGCGTGGACCTTATCAATAAGCGGCATAGTCTGTTGAAACAAGGTCCACCCGTATTCGAGAGAGCGCTTGTACACGTCAATCACTTCGTCGAACTCTGGATAAATCGAATACTTCAACTGAGCAATGATCGGCCCATCGTCGATGCCGGGGGTGATCTCATGGATTGTCAAGCCGTGCTCAACCTCGCCGTTCTTTAACGCCCAGTTGATGGGCGAGACACCTCGATACCTGGGTAATGGCCCGTTGTGCAAGTTAATGATTCTCTTGCATTTATCGATAAACCAGCCTTTGATGATTTTGTCGTAGAACACGGAGACTGCCAGGTCTACGCCCCCATCGGCGGTCGAAATGCCCGGCAGATCCTTATAGTGGCCGGATCCGATTATCGGTACACGGCTCGCGCTCGCCCAGCCCGCGAATGACTGCGTCCATGCGGGCTCGGGCATTACCGGAACCACGGCCTCTAACTTGTATTTGTCAGACTGCAAAAACCAGTCCGCTATGCGAATGGAGAGGTCACCTTTACCCATGACAACCACTGTCTGCATCTTAAGATTCTCCTTGAATAAGTATCCGGTAGCCTTGGGGGAAGGAGGCGTCAGATTTTCCTGACTCTAAAGTGGCTCGATATGGTGAGGGGAGACGATCACATGTACACCAGGGCTCCTCTTTTGCTGACCGACTGATTGGCCGCTTCGAGGAGTTTTACCACGCGGAGTCCTGCGGCCCCGTCGTTAGTAGGCGTGCGATCGTTCAAGATGCAATCGATAAAATAGGCGAGCTCCTGCTTCAGAGCCTCAACCTGCTCGACTTGGGGTGCCCACATGTCGCCGGAGCGGTAGTTCACCAACAGGTTGTAGAGACCCTCACGGCTGGTAATGTGAACACCTTTGTCGTAAACCTTGATTTTTTCATCAGCTTCGAGATCGTTCCACACCAACATCTTCTTCTCACCGCCGATGAGCGTGGTGCGGACTTTCACGGGAGAAAGCCAGTTAACATTAATGTGCGCAATGATCTTATTCGGAAAGTAGACGGTAATGAAGGCTACATCTTCATGACCGTTGAGATGCGTCTGTCCCGTAGCAGAAACCGCCTCAGGAGTCTCCTTGATCAAATGATCGATGATTGAGAGATCGTGAGGAGCCAGGTCCCAAATCACATTAACGTCGTGTTGAAACAGTCCAAGATTCACGCGAGTGGAATCGTAATAATAGATCTTGCCTAGCGCCCCCTCGTCGAGCAATTGGGCGATCTTTTTGACCGCTCCGGTGAATAGGAACGTGTGATCCACCATGATCTTCAAATTCTTTTTTGCCGCGAGATTGATCAACTCTTCCGCCTGGCCCGAGTCGCTGGTGAACGGTTTTTCGACGAACACATGTTTGCCATTTTCCAGCGCCGCCTTGGTGAGTTCATAATGCGTCCACACCGGCGTGACGATAGCCACCGCATCGATTTCAGTCGATGACATCAGCTCGGCGGTCTCAGAGACCACCTTCACGTGCGGGTAAGCTTTGTGAATTCGTTTCCGAGCTGTCGGACTCTTGTCGCAGACGGCTACCATCACGGAGCCATCTAACTGATCCAGGTTTCTGACAACGTTCGGACCCCAGTAACCGTATCCGACAACGCCAAATTTGACCACGGTTTCACCATTTCCCTTTTGCATAGGTTTCTCTGACATCGATTCAAGCAGCTGACTGCCGAGATTTAGCACCGTTGACATACGCAAAGGGGGAGAACCGCTCTAGTATGCGCCATCGCCGAACACGACTACGACCGGAGTACGCAGAAGAATCTTCAGATCCATCCAAGGCGACCATGTCTTGGCATATCGCAAATCCAAACGAACCATCTCGTCGAATTTCATGCGGCTACGACCGTGCACTTGCCACAGGCCCGTGATTCCCGGCTTGGCCTCCAGCACCCGCCGCCGGTGCCAGATGTCGTATGCCTCCACTTCATAAGCAATGGCGGGGCGCGGCCCAACCAGAGACATCTCGCCTTTCAGGACATTCCAGAACTGTGGCAGTTCATCTAAACTCGTTTTTCGTAAGAATGCACCCACTCGGGTGACTCTTCGGTCTTTCGTAAGCTTATAAACCGCCTGACCATTCTTATCCGAACCGTCGCTCACGGCTTTACCCGCAATGAGTTGGCGAACAAACTCTTTATGGACGGTGGCATCGTTGTTGACGTGCATTGACCGGAACTTAAGAAACACAAACTGCTCGCCATATTGTCCGACGCGCTTCTGCCGGAAGAAGACCGGGCCCTTCGACGTTAGTTTGATGGCAATCGCAACTGCCAGGAGAACTGGCGCGAAAATCAGTAGGGCGAGTACGCTGCCAACGACGTCCATGAATCTCTTGATCGCACAGAAGAACTTCTTCGCACTGTCGCGGCGGGCGAGGTCTGGATACAGAGTCGGATTGCTCGGCCTTTCTGGAATATCGTGATTCCACTCCTCCGGAAACAGGTGGAAGGAGATGCTAATCAGACCGAATTGTTGCGAGTTCAAATTATTGCGCAGCGTCTCGCTGACCCGGGTCATCATCGTGCTGAGAATCGTGTTCCGCTCCTCAGCCCCGAATTCTGTGAACATGACCCCTACGACGGAGTTGTTCTTGTACCAGCCCGTAACGTCGGTTTCTCGTGTCGAAAGAGAAAGCGCCAACAGGATCTTATCGAGGGCCTTATTGTTGTTATCGGAACGCAGACCATTCCCCATATCCAGGAGCATTAACAGGAAAGGCTTTCGCGAGCGCTCGGTTCTTTTTCGCTCGAGCGAAATCATCTTGTGAAAAGCTCCCTCATTCAGAATGCCGCGTTCCTCAACCGGCACAACCTCTGCCGAGAGAGTATCCAGATTTGCTATACCGCCTGAGCGTACATTCACGACTCCGTCTCCTCTTCCCGCTTCCTCTTTTCGGGCGCAGGAACAAATGACCTACTCTGAAACTGCTTTGTGCTTTCCTTGGGGGAGGTACAGAACCGGGGACTGAAACAAACTAACAACTAGGGGATGGGTGATTTATGCGAAATACCTTACTTCTTGGAACCTTCGGCCGGCCGCGTAGCCTCCGGACCGTAACGATAGTAATAGTTGGTATGGTCCGTGCTCGCAGAAGAGTTGACGACCGCACCGAGCACCTTGGATTCTTCAAGCGCCTGCAAGCCCTTCTGTAGCGTCCTTTTCTTAGTGGTTCCTTCTCTCGTTACCAGAAGAATGCCATCTGCTAAGCGCCCCCAAACGCTGGTGTCTGCCAAAGGCAACACGGGGGGAGAGTCAATGATGATCCAATCAAATCGGGCTGAGAGTTGTTCCATGAGTTTCGAAAGCCTCCCGGATTGCATCAATTCGAGAGGGTTCTCCGGGGGGTGGCCTGCCGGCAGAAACCACAGGTTCGGGCCTTCGAGACGGTAAATGTCCCGAATCGGGCGGGGCTCGCCATGCAACCATTCGCTGAGACCGGGAAGCTTGCCCAAGCCGAACAGCTTGCTTAACGAAGGACGCCGCAGGTCGCCGTCCAGGAGCAATATCTTGGGCTGCTGCTTCCTGGCCAAAATCGTGGCTAGATTTGCGGAAACCGTGCTCTTCCCTTCCTCTGGAATCGTGCTGGTGATCAACAATTTCTTGAGCGGACGGCTCTGCTGGAGCTGTCGCAACCGCACTCCGAGAAAACGAAATTTCTCCGCCGCGAGACTTTCCTGGGCGGTGAGACATATCAGCTTGCTGTCCGGTGGCAGGGAGACAGACAACGACTGGAATTGACTGAAGTCATCGTTCCCAAAACCTTTTTCAGCGAAGTCCGGAAGATCGACCTCGTCTGGAGGGAAATCCCCCACAGTCGCATGAGCGCTTGCCTCGCGCTCTACCGATTGTAAGAGTTCAGTCGCGAGTGCAGGTGGGGCTGTTGCCACCCCTGACCGCTCCGACTCGGACCTCTGTAAGGCTTCAAATATACGGCTCATGTTTACTGGCTCCAGTTGCTGCAGCAGCCCGGGGTTCTCCATGGCTCGATTGCAATTTCTGCAGATAATCGTGCAGGAGGAGCAGCGTTTTCGCAGCTCGCCGCGCGTCACCCTCTTCACTATTCCCGTTAGCGGCCTCTGCCTTGGGTTGATGCACCACACCAAGACGAAAATCGGTGGCGATATCCTCGATGATGTCTGGTGTCACGCTGCGTGCTTGCCGGGCGTATGCCGTAATCAGGGCGTTTTCGCACACCGTGTTGATCAAACGCGGAATCCCCCGCGAGTGCCGATGTACTCTCACGATTGTCTCCGCCGGAAAGAGCGGAACGGCACTAGAATTCGCTCCAGCCAGCTGCAAGCGGCGCTGGATATAACCTGTGGTTTCGTCCAAATTCAAGGGCAGAAGTTGCGAGCGCAGAGCAATTCTCTGCTTCAATTGTCGCAACTCGATGGAGTCGAGCTTTTCGTCCAACTCGGGCTGCCCAACTAGCAATATCTGAAGTAGCTTTTCGTTCGTGGTTTCGAGGTTGGTCAGCAAACGGATCTCTTCGAGCACTTCTGACGCAACGTGGTGCGCTTCGTCCACGACCAGCACGGTGGTCAGCTTCTTCTGATGTCGCGAAATAACGTAATTGCTTAGTGTCAGAAGCAGTTCGCTCTTGTTCTTGCCCGCCACGTTGAGCCCGAAGTCACCGGCAACATACTGCAGGAACTCAATCGGTGAAAGGCGGCTATTGAATACATAGGCGTAGGCGACATCACTTTGATTGAGCAACTGCAGCAGGCAGCGAACGAGTAGTGTTTTGCCCGTGCCGACTTCGCCGGTCATCACCACGAATCCCTTGTGGCGCCGGACACCGTAGTAGAGCGCCGCCAGGGCTTCGTTGTGTCTCCGGGTGGGAAAAAGAAAGAACGGATCCGGGGTGATCTCGAACGGGTTACGCTTCAGATTGTAAAAAGCCTTATACATTGGTTTCCGATTTAACCTCGGAAGTAACTGATGGCCGATCCTGCGAGAATCGTGGCCAAGACCAGGCCTGACGCTGCCCAACTCAGCCGCAATCTCTTCTCTTGCCTTCGTTCTTCTTCTGTGTTCGTGATGGCGGGAATCTCCGATATTACTGTCATGGGCAGCAGGTTCTTGAGTTCCTTCTCATCATATACGCGGTCGTCCAAGAACTCAGCTGCCCCAGCGAGAACCCCACCTAAGACGACTCCGACGCCTAAACCGATGCCGCACAACTGCATGCGTTTCGGAAAATCGGGTTTGAGTGGCAAGCTGGGAGGATCAATCATCCGAAAATGCTCGCCCTGCTGCAGCAATTCCATACTCGTAGCCATTTGCGACGAATTCTTCTTCTTCAGAAGCTCATCGTAGTTAGCCTTTTGCTGGTCGTACCCGCGAGTTAGATCAAGGAACTGCTGTTCACGCACCGGTTCCTCGTTTAGCCGTCCTTGATAATCATTGATCTTGGCGTTTAAGGCCGCTATGTCGCGCTCTCGGTTTGCAATCTCGATCTGATTGGCCTTTAGTTGACTCTGAAGCTGAATCGTCGCAGCCCCGTCCGCGCTATTCATGTCGTCCGTTGAGGAGGTCTTATTCGCCGAACTGGTTGAAGCGGCTTTCAGATCAGCGAGTGCTTGGTCCCGCATTTTCTCTGTCTCGGCAATCTGCTCCTTGAGCTTACGAACGTCCGGATGACGATCCGTGTAGTGGGAACTGAGGTCGGCGAGTTGCGCTTTCAGCTTATCCAATTCCTGGTCCAGGGCGGGCAGACCTACTGGAGCACCGTCGCCGCTCTTCGGTGTTCTCTGGAAAGCGCGGCTTTGTTGCAGCAGCGACTGCAAATAGGCATTCTGTTGTCGGGCAGAGTTGAGAGAATCTTCCTGATTCTGCAGTTGGCTTTGAAGTCCAGTAAGAATCTGGAGATTGCTTCCTAATTGTGTGGGCAATGTTCCAAGATGTTGTTCCTTGAACTGCTTGACCTTTTCTTCCTGCTCCGCCAGACTCTGCCTGGCTGCTTCCACCTGGGTCTCTAGAAACTTCGTCACATCTCCAGATTCTTGTTGTCGCAATTGCTCATTCTCGTTGATAAACAGATCGGTCAGCTCTTCCGTAACTTGCTGGGCGATGTGAGGGTCATGCGACGAATAAATAATGTTGAACGAAGTGACCTGATGTTGTTCACCTTTCACCAGTTCAATCGTGATGTCTCTGCGCATGCGCTCCGCAAGGTCGTCGGGGGTAAGGTGGGAGCGTTCCTTTGGGTATAAACCCAGCTCATCGATAATGTGCAGCAAACGGGTGCGACTGAGAATCTGCTGACTGATGCTCTGCACCTGGGCTTGCAGGTCGTCAACCACATTCGGCGTAACGTAATCCTTCGGCATGCTGGGTTGCTCAACCAGAATCAGCGTGCTCGACTTATAGACCGACGGAAGAACCCAACTTGCGCTCCACACCACGAGCCAGCCGAGGAAAAAAGGCACCAGGAAGTACATATGGCGGCGCCGAACGATCCCCCAGTAGTGCTCAAAATTGAGGCCTTCGCCCGGTTTCTCTTCGAATTCGTCTACCATAATTACCTTCCCAGAGGCTTTGAAAACTGATACGAAATAGTGCCGGCTACCCGATTGTGATCGGGGAGAACCGATATCGCAGGAACGTCGTTATAAATCTGGTGCACGCGCGAATACTGCACTCCCGCAGTGAGATTCTGGCTTATCTGACGCTGCAGTGATGCGTTTCCTGAAACCGTATGCCCGCTATTGTTGAAGCCAGGAAGCGGGTCGATAACCTCGTTGTTCGCATAACTCCCTGAGATTGCCGCACTCAAGTTGCGCGTGATTTGTTGGCGCACTGAGGCATTCAGGCCATAGTAGTGAACCGCTCCGACCAAACCGCCACCGCCGTTAATCGCTTGCGAGTAACTGGCTGCTACGCTCGTCACCTTCCCCTGCCAGCCGAAACTTGCACCGCCTGCCGGGGACCATGACTGCGAGGGTGGCAATCCAAGTTGTTGTGTGTTGGAGTACTGCGGCCCACCGAACAGCGACAAAGAAAGCGTCGGCTTGAAGTAAAGAGTATAAAAAAGCAAAACGCTCTGAGTCTGGGTCTCGCTCTGCCCTCCACTCGGATAGGAGAAAAAGGTTTGGTACTGGAAGGTGGCGCCGATGTAGTTCATCGTCGACAGACGATGGTTGTAGAAGGCTGACCCACCTTTTGAACTTGAATCGAACAGTCCTGGAACCTGCGCTGCATTCGGATAATGCAGATTGGTAAAGGTGCCGCTCACTCCGATCATGCCGTTGGCGCTGAACTGATATGTGAGAGTGGCGTTGGCGTTGTTGGTGAGCACATTCGGCAATCGGCGCGATTACGGAATCATTGGGAGCAGATACGGCTCCTGAGACCGGCTGTTTCGGAATCCAGGATTCGCCTGATTCAGAACGCTGGATGTCTTCAGGAAAGAATCTCGTAAACTCAGCGTCACATGTGGGCTCAACCGGTACTTGAACGCTACGGCAAGGTTTTGATTTGCCGCGTCCAGCGAACTGGTCTTGCTGGTAGAACGTATAACCCGGGCTGTACGTAAAGCGTCCAATGGAAGCGTGGTCTGGTCTCATCCAACGAGATTGTTGGCCATATCGAATAGCTAACATCGCTGATCGGTTGGCCATTCGTCCCCGTCGTCACCTCGGAATCATACGCAGTGCTGAACACCAATCCTCCGCGCAGATAGTTTGATCGTGTTTCGGAGGTGAAACCCATCGAATATCCTTCTCCGCTGACCGGAGCAGGCGTCAGCATGCTCCCTCCTCCGCCGCCGGGGCCGGTTCCGGCTGCGTCGACGCCGGTCTGTGCCCAGAGAGGGCACGCAGCCAGCAGAATCATACCGACGAGAACTCGGATTAGCATGCCTAGCTATCAAGGCACCACGATGGTGTCACCCGGCTGCAGTTTTATGTTCTGCGCCATATTCTTGCCCTTGATGACCTCTTTGTAGTTAAAGGGCAAGCGTGACTCTCCGCCATCTGGGTTCTTGCGGAGGACGTAGATGGATTTTTGCTTGGCGAAATCCCGGAATCCGCCGGCCAACGCAATAGCGTCCAACACCGTCAGAGAGCTTGTCAGCGGGAACGTTCCCGACTTGTTGACCATGCCGAGGATGTTGAATTTCTGGCTCTTGATTTCTGTAACGATGACGGTCACTTCCGGCTCGGAGATGAAACTTTGTAGCTTAGCAGCCAGCAGTTTCTCTAACTGGAGGGGCGTCTCCCGCTCGCCTGCACCTCGCCGGCTAACGGCAATGAGATTTTGCCATCCGAACGTACCGGAACAGTTCGAGATACTTCCGCCTCTTTCCAGACGTTGATCGACAAAACGTCATCGTCCCCGATAATGTAAGTATTATCGTGGGGCCGGACTGCAGGGGCGCCGGTGCCAGGGTCAGCGGACGCTGGTTGCGCTGCTGGGGTCGTGCTACCTGTGTTTTTCGTTGCGTCAGTCTGTGCCGCCAGCCAACCCGAAATCAGAATGCAAACGGCGAACATCGATAAACGCCGACACATCTTCCTTGCTGGGATTGTCATGGTTTGCTCCAAACTGAGCAATTGTAGCGCGCTAGTCCCCATTCGGCGTTAAATCCGTTTTCCATTGCCCCTAAAGCCATTTCCTGGAAATGTCGGAGGATAGGCTTCTGAAGAGCTCATGTGATATTGCTCAATCTTATACAGCAGGGTTCGATAGCTGACTTTAAGCAACCGCGCCGCGGCTTTTCGGTTCCAGCCGGTTTTCTCAAGAGCGGTGGCGATCGCAGTTCTTTCTGCCTCAAACCGGACACTCTGCACCAGGGATTTGAGTGAGCTGGAAGTGGCGGATCGTTCCCCATCTGCGTCGTCGTTGATTGCTTCTCGGGCTGATTCCGATGTTTCCATCGTATGGCCGTTACCAGGCTTACCATTTGCCGGCTTGGGCTCTGATTTTGCCGCAGCAAAGTTGAGTTCTTTGTCTCCCATGACCAGGTACCGCTTTACGAACTCCTCGAGTTCTCGCAGATTTCCTGGCCACGAGTACGCATGGCAGGCTTCCAGTACCGCTGGGGAAAAAGTGCGTGGAGGCAGGCTATAGTGTTTCGCCAGATGATGCATAAAGTGGCGAAGAAGAATTGCGATCTCATCTTTCCGCTGGCGCAAGGGCGGTGCCTGAACCGTGAAGGCACTGAGGCGATAATAGAGATCCTCACGCAGTTTCTTTTCAGAAAGGGCTCGCTCAATGTCGGCGCTGGTTGAAGCCAGAATTCGGACGTCAACGTCGACCTTAGCGCCGCTGCCGGGCCGGAAGAACATCTTGTTCTGCAACACTTGTAGCAGCTTGCTCTGGACGCTGGTTGGCATCTCGGTGATCTCGTCCAGCAGAACTGTTCCCTTCTCGCACAACTCAAGTTTGCCGGGTTTGGATCTCATCGAGCCCGCGGAGTCGTTGCGCTCGTAACCGAAGAGCTCGGTTTCGAGCAGATCGCCGGGCAGCGCTGCGCAATTCACCTTCAGAAATTTGAATCCGGAGCGGACGGACAGTTTGTGAATAAGGCGAGCAGCGGTATCTTTTCCGCTTCCGTTCTCTCCTAGTATCAAGACCGGGACGCTGGCTTGGGCCAGCAATTCGGCCTGGGCGCGAAGCTTGCGCATGATCGGGCTCGCGCCGACAAAGAATGCGTCATCGCTGACTTGTTCGATGTCCTCACTGGCTAACTCCATTTCGATGCCATCGGGTTGGGAGCTGAGTTGGCCTCGAATCACACTTTCAAGCCGCTCGTCGTCGACCGGCCTCACCAGATAATCCTGGGCACCCAGGCGAATGGCTTCATTTTTTCGTCCGGCGTCGTCGGGATAACAGAGCAAGATGATCGGCAGGTTCGGACGAAGTCGGCGTAGCCAACGCAAAATGTGAAGGCTATCCGCATCCCCACGGGGCAGATCCAAGAGAAGCAGGTCCGGCGTAACCCCTGCCTGCACGAACTCCAAGGCTTCCCAACCGCTGCCCACCGTCTCCAGTTGCCAGGAATTGGCTTCCCCGATCGACCAGAGCGTGCGAACTACGGTGGGCTCCTTACTGACGACCAGGAGGCGTACAGCTTCGATTGCGTTTTCTATCACGGGATTGAAGTTCCTTTGGGAGATGCCGAGGGAAAGAGAATGTAAGAATTTTAAAGCGGTTCTACGTCGTATCCCTGAATGCGCACGGCCAGCGATCTTTGAATTGCGTCGATCGAGACCACCAGAGTGCTGTCATCGTTTCGGGCGAGAAGTATCCCTTCGACCCCGTCCAAGGCGCCGCCGCGTACTCGCACGCGCTGTCCGATCTGAAGAAAAGGATGGGCACTCCAGGGGATTTGCTGCCCGATCAGGGTTCGAACTGCCTCGATTTGTGATTCGGCGATTGGAGTTCCCAATCCGCGAGCGCCCACAAACTTGAACACGCCGTCGATGCGCAGCACCCGCAATCGCTCGTCGCCGGTTGGAGCCAGCTTCACAAACACGTAGCAGCCAAAGAGTGGCAGTTCTACCGACTTCCTCCGGTCGCTCCAACGATGCACCTCGGTAACCATCGGCAGGAAAGTATTGACGCCTGATTCGCGCAGCCGGTGGGCAACTACTCTTTCGTGCCGGGCGCGAGTATGCACTGCATACCACTGCTCAATGCCGGTTGTCACGATCGGTGCCATACTCGGAGAGTCCCACGATTGGTTGCCGGCACTCATAGCTTCGCCCTCTGAGTCACAATGTGACTTCCGTACCTGCGAATGGCTTCAAAAAAGACGGGGGATCTGCCCAATTACAGCAACCCGGGGGAACGTACCTTAGAAATACTGGGGGGAGAATTAATCTATACTACACTTATAGAGATTATTGTATTTCGCTTTTTGCGTCAAATCGCCTATGCCTACCGGTTGTATTTCCTGCACTACACTCAATGGTGTAGCGCTAGCACTCGGTTTGCTTTCAACAAATGGCCCAATGACACTCAGAACTTTCGCTTACGCTTACCGGGCACGGGGGAAGGGGAAACTCGACGTTGAGTTGGTTGCCCGAAAGTGAACTCAGATTACATTCGTATGCAGGACGCTGCAAGAGGTACACGCTCTCCGCGACGAATTTCTCATGTCTACATGAGTGTAGATTCTCCGTGAGAGAAGATGACCAGCCTAGAGAAGAACTTCTCCTTACTTAGAGAGGTTTGACGATGCTCCGCCAATCCTACCGGCTTCGGCGCCCGATCTGCTTAGCTGGGAAATCGAGAAGTACTATTGGTCCTATGCGATTGATTCTACGCTGGATACTAACACACCCCGACTATCGAATCGTACCTAAAATCAGGGAATCGAGCTTCCAGGTGCGGAAGGCAATCCGATGCAATTTCATGAGGGTCGCAACCAGCTACAACTAATGCAAACCTTTGCGACCTTTCCCTTGTATTCCAGCTGCAGATACGGTAGACTTCCTCTCGGTTGGTACTGGTATTTGTAGTCACTGTGTCATCCTTTATTACTGTCTGTTGGCTGATTTTTTTTCGGCCTTTGCGTTTTTCAAATATCCCCCGAATAGAACAAAATCCCCCCGCCTGTGGGAGATATTACCCCCGTCTCAGCACAGCTTTTTTGATTGTGGCATTTGTTGGCTTGGTCCCGGTTTTGGTGACCTATTCGAATGATGTCGCTGGAGAAGCTTATGGATACCCAAGGTGCGAGGGAGGATCGGATCCGTGTATTGGTTGCGGACAATACCAGGATCCACACTCAACTGCTCGCCGATGCACTGGCGCGGGATCGCGGATTGGATGTTACCGGCGCAGATTCCGATTCCAACGGTGTGATCGCAGCCGCCGCGGCTCATAAAACGGACGTTCTGCTGATCAGTTCCAACCTTGACGAAGAGTCCCACCGGGTGTTTGAAGTTCTGCGGGAGCTGCGGGCATCGCATCCGCAGATCCGCGCCGTGATGCTGCTGGATTCCTCGAAGCGCGACTTTATCCTGCATGCATTTCGCGCGGGTGCAAGAGGAATTTTCAGCCGTCACGACTCGGTTGATTCGCTTTGCAAGTGCGTCCGCAGCGTACACGAGGGCCAGATCTGGGCCACGAGCCTGCAGATGTCATATGCCGTAGAAGCCCTGGCATCTTCGCCCAACGTAAAAGCCGTGGATGCGAATGGTTTGGATCTGCTTTCGAAGCGCGAGATGGAAGTCGTCCGCAGTCTGGCCGAGGGGCTGACCAATCGCGAAATCGCCGAGCGTCTGGGCCTGAGTCAGCACACCATCAAGAACTACCTGTTTCGAGTGTTTGACAAGTTAGGCGTCTCCAGCCGAGTTGAACTGCTGTTCATGACTCTGAGCCAGGCCAGTCCCGCGCAATCATTACTCCCTTCCCTTCTGGCCAATGGCGGTCGACACGATGAGGCGACGATCGCCGTCTGTCAAAAGGCAGCGGAACAAGGCCTGCCGACCGCACAGCTGGCGTTGGCACAACTCTATTCGGCTCGGCGCTCTGGGCCAAAGGACCACATGTATGCCTACATGTGGTTTCTGATCGCCAATGAGCAGATCACCCGAGCCAAAAACCATGTCAACGAATCGATGACCATGGAGCAACTGCTCGAGGCCGAACAACGAGCGGCCGAGTGGATGAGAAAAACAAAAAAGATGCCCTCTTCGTCCATCGAAGATCCTCCCGAACACCGACACCCAAGGGAGAAAGACGCATCCACCGCCTGATTCAGCGCAGGGGTTTTCTCACAGTAGGCAGCGAGCGGACGTTCGCGTGGCTCGATCAGTTCCGGCGGCTGCGCGTGCGCTACGAAAAACGGGCGGACCTTCACGAGGCGTTGCTATCCTTGGGATGCACTCTGATCTGTTGGAATGTTCTTGAAAGCGGTCGGGGTGGTTTTCGGAAGCTTATGTTCGCAAGGTAAAATTCTGCTCGCACTACTGCAGCTTCGCGTACTCCGCCTTTGCTTCTTTCAGGATGGGAATGTCGGGGTCAGCGTCTTTCCAGAGGGTGAGGAAATCTTTGTAGGCAGCAAGCGCACGAGTGCGGGCGGCGTCGGCATCCGCTCCCTGCGAAGTTTTCGACTGCAAGGCATTGGCACGCGCCACACCGAGATGAGCTAGCGCCCTGGTGTAACAGGTATCGACCAGGCCGGGATGGTCGAGGAGTTTCTGAAATTCAGCGGTGGCAGCGCTGCCATTTCCGGCGGCCAAGTAGGCCTCCCCACGCAGATATATCCATGGGTGACATCCGTCTCCATGTAAAGCATCACCCAGTTCGGTGGGCAGGGCAGCTTGCAGATCCGAGATGGCGAGAGCCGGGTTCAGGTGATTTAGCGCCAGTTGCGCCCGAATCGCAGGGAGCCAGAGCAAGTGCAGCTGCGTGTCCGCTGGGTAGCGCTTCGCGAGGTTTTGCGCCAGCGAATCGGCAGGTGTCTGTTCTCCCAATTTGGCCAATACGAGCCCAGCCATAATTTCGACGTCCGGATTGTTCGGCTCCATTTTCAGAACCTCGGCCAGCCACTTTCGCGCCTGTACGGTATTACCGTACATCGCGTTGTAAGCAGCCGCTCCAGCCAGGTAAGTTGCTGCATTCTCTTTCTGGCCTACACGCAGGGCGGAATCGGCAGCTCGCCGGCACACTTCCCGCATTCTCGTCACGCGACCTTCGTAGCCCTCGACTCCCGACGCGAGAGAGAGCCCAAAGTGTTCGTCGGGTCTCCCAGCAAACCACCTTTGCTGCTCAGCCATCGCTGCGAAGTCCGACCTCTGAAACGCGATCAGGTAAAGATACCAGTGGTTCGCAAAGTCGTCGTCGGCGCCTCGTGCCAGTGCCTCGTGAACGACCTGTTGCGCTTCATCGAAACGATTCAAGAAGTAATCGTACCTTGCAAGATTAGGGTACCAAGCTAAAGCATCAGGACGCTGGCGTAGTGCAGCCTTCGCGAAATTCGCAGCTCTCTCGAATTCCCCCTTTGCGGCGAACAAGAAGCTGGGCCAACCATACGAACTGAAGGGTTGCGGGTAGCTTGCCAAGCCTTCCTGGAGAGCTTGCTCCGCCTTGTCCAATTCGCCAGTGACGTATAGATAGTACGTCGCCGTGAATAAGATTCTCTCTCGCTCGGTCGATCGGTCACGCAATTGGTACGCCTTGGTCAGATACTCCTGCGCACGCGATGTTTCACCAAGCTCGCTGTATGTAAGGCCCAGGAAACTGTATGCCTCCGCGAAATTAGGATCGAGTTCTATCGCGCGTTGAACATATGGCACGGATGCAATTGCGTTTTTTGGATACGTCTTTCCGCCGAGGCTATAGGCCTTCAGAGCTTCGAGTGAAGACGTAGTAGCTTGCGCGAGAGGAACGTCATATTTCTTTACCGTGGCCAGGGATTCGCCCAGTTCGCCGCGCAGCTTGGCTGCTGCCTCGCCGAGTGCATCCAGCACTTTTTCTTTCGATGCCGCCGTGACCTGCTCCTGCGCCAGCGTGTCTCCGTTCTGGCAATTGATTACCTTCAATCCGAGAACATATTCGCTGCCTAGGTTGCCAATCGATCCAGAGATGTAAGCCTTGCTGCCCGCCCGCTGGCAAAGCTCACGAGTCACTTCTGGGGTCAGTTTCGTGCTGGCCGGTCGGGTCATCAGTTGCAACGTCTTCGCGACCGTGCTGTCAGGGAGCACGCTCAGGAAAGGCGATTGTTGCAGGGAAACGGTGAGCGCGGTCTTCAGCGCGTCATCGAAGATCGCATCGCCCGTGCTGTTGGCAAAATCGGCAAGGACAATCGTGTCCTTGTCCGTGAGTCTGGCCTTGTGGTGGAAGAAAACGAAGTAGCCGCCAATGGACAATGCCAGCACAGTCGCTGTCGCGGAGACAATTATCTTCCAGCGTCGCCCGCCAGTCACGACGTTCGCAGCTTTTGCTGGGGATGATGAGCCGGAGTCCGACAGCGCGTCCAGAGCAAAAGCCAAGTCGGACGCGGACTGGAAGCGCTGCTCCGGGTTCTTCTCCAGGCATCTGTGCACCATCCGCTGCAATGCTGGCGGAATGTTCGCTACGACCTGCGAAATTCCCGGAGGGTCTTCGTTCAGGATCGCCGTCATCGTCTCCGGCGAAGTTGGCTTCTGAAACGCCCGTTTCCCCGCCAGCATTTCGTACAAGATCGCCCCGAAGGCAAAGATGTCTGCGCGATTGTCGGCTGCTTGCCCTCGCACTTGCTCCGGCGACATGTAGCCCACCGTGCCCATCACCACCCCCGCTTCCGTCCCCTCGGCGAGTGTCAGTGCGCTGTGCTCCGAACTAGACTGTTGCGTCAGCTTCGCCAGCCCGAAGTCGAGAATCTTTACGCGCCCGTCTTTAGTGACGAACAGATTCTCTGGCTTCAGGTCACGATGGACGATGCCCTTCTCATGGGCTGCGGCCAGACCTCTGGCGATCTGCACTGCGTAGTCGATCGCCTTGTGCACCGACAGACGGCCCCGCTTGATCTGCTCCCGCAGCGTTTCTCCCTCCAGCAGCTCCGACACCAAATATGGCGTACCCTCATACGTGCCCATTTGAAACACCGCAAGAATGTTGGGATGGTTCAATGCCGCTGCCGCTCGCGCCTCCTGCTCGAAGCGCCGCAGTCGGTCGGAATCGGAGGAGAGGAAAGACGGCAGGACCTTGATCGCCACATCCCGCCCCAGCCGCGAATCGCGGGCGCGATATACCTCGCCCATCCCGCCCGAACCCACCAGCGATTTGACCTCATACTCTCCCAGCTTGGTCCCCGACCTGAGCGTCACCCGCAGCGTGGAGGATTGCAGAAAGCTGGAGCGCACGTCGTCACTGGAGGCGAGCAGGGTTTCGACTTCTTGCCGCAGGGATGGATCAGTCGAGCAGGCACGATTGAGAAAGGCGGAGCGCTCGCCCGGGGGCAACTCCAGTGCCTTCTCCAGCACATCGTGAATTTGTTGCCAGCGTTCCGGCGTCATTGGTCGGCTGACTCTCTCATCTGGTGATGCAGCCAAAGCCTGGCGGTAGCCCAATATTTCTTCACCGTGGTGGGCGACAGATCCAGCAGCCGCGAGGTTTCCTCGATGGAAAGGCCGCCGAAGAACCTCAGCTCGACAATGCGACTCTGCTGCGGATTGAGCTCCGCCAGTTCGTTCAGAGCATCATCCAGAGCGACCATGTCCACGCTGCGGGTTTTGAAGGCGAGCGCGTCGTCCAGCGTCACCCGGAATCCGCCATCTCGCCTGGCCGCCTTGCGGCTGCGCGCGTACTCCACCAGAATCTGCCGCATCAATAGAGCGCAGATGGCCAGGAAATGCTCCCGATTGTTGAACTCGACTGCGCCTTGTTTCTCAAGTCGCAGATAAGCCTCGTGCACCAGAGCGGTGCTTTGCAGCGTGTGGCCGGGACGTTCGTTCCGCAAATAATGATGCGCCACCCGCCGGAGTTCGTCATAGACAAGAGGAAGCACCGCGTGCAACGCCTGCTCGTCCCCGGCCTGCCAGCTCGCGAGCAGCGCGCTGACCGTTTTAGGCGGAAGTTGCACAACCGCACCCCCAACACACGCGACCGACAATCTTGGTGGATAACGGTAGTCGGACCCGTTGGCAATGTCAACCGATCGAAAAGACGGGTACTTCGTCGGTTTAACGCGCGATTCCTGCCGCGCTGGGTGGGAGAGCTGAAAAACAAATTTGTTTTCTCGCGACCAATTCTCCGAGAAATTTCACTTTACGAGATGACAGGGTTTTGACCTGCTCAAGGAGGGAATATGAAAAACCGGGCTCTTTTACAGATGGGGTGTCTCCTGCTGGCGATCTGCTCGACTTGTGCGTCTTCACTGGCACAGGCCAGCGGAAATTTGCCGACAACGACCTACACCAATCTATTGAATTTTGACTACAGCAACGGCGGGAATCCCGCCTACGAGTCTCTGGTCGAGGGATTGGACGGGAACTTCTACGGAACCACCTCGTACGAATCCTACAACCCGCCAGGCAATGGCACGGTCTTCAAAATTACTCCCAGCGGAACATTGACCACTTTGCATACCTTCGACTTTTCCGATGGCTCTCAGCCTGAGGCGGGGCTGGTGCTGGCCAGAAACGGGAACTTCTATGGCACAACGTACGCTGGAGGGACTTTTTCTGCTGGCACAGTCTTCGAAATCACTCCCAGCGGAACCCTGACCACGCTGCATAGCTTCGATTACGCAACCGACGGCTCGGATCCCTACGCTGCAGTGATTCAAGCCACCGACGGCAACCTCTACGGCACCGCCCCTTTCCAAGGGCCGGGCGGCGATGGCACGGTCTTCAAAATCAATCCCAGCAGCGGAATGTTCACCGTACTGTACAGCTTCGGCACCAATGGCGGCGCAACACCCTACGGCGGCCTGGTACAGGGCAGCAACGGAGATCTTTACGGTACAACGTATACGGGCACCGAGTCCACCGCTAACGGAACAGTCTTCAAAATCACCACCAGCGGTGTTTACACCCTGCTGCATACCTTCGTGAACAGCGACGGCGCGCGGCCTTGGAGCTCACTGGTTCAGGGCACCGACGGATACCTCTACGGCACCACCACCGGTGGCGGCAGCAGCTACGAAGGCACCGTCTTCAAGATGACCGCCAGCGGTACTTTAACTACGCTCCACAACTTCGCGGTCACCGACGGCAGCTATCCTACCGCCGGACTCATTCAGGCCACCGACGGGAACTTCTACGGCACCACCCAATTTGGTGGCACCTACGGCTACGGAACGATCTTCAAAATTACCTCCAGCGGCACGTTCACCTCGCTGTACAGCTTTCCCGACACCTCGGGAGATGAGCCGTACGGAGGGCTGCTGCAGGCCACGGACGGCGATTTTTATGGGACTACCTATAAAGGCGGGCCTGAGAACGTCGGTACTGTCTTCAGCCTGTCTGTTGGGCTGAAACCGTTCCTGGAGCTTCTGCCAGCGTACGGCAAGGAGGGGGCAACCATCACCATCCTGGGAAACGGTCTGTCGGGCGCGACCGGCATCAGCTTTGACGGTACGCCAGCATCTGCCTACACCATCGTGTCTGACACGGAAATTCTGGTCTCCGTACCTACCGGCGCGGAGACAGGGAAAGTAAAGGTGACGACCCCCGGAGGCACCCTCAGCAGCAGCGCGAACTTCAAGGTGACGCCAACGATTTCCTCATTCAGACCGCCCAGCGGCCCCATAGGCCAACTGGTGGTCATCACCGGAACCGGCTTCTTGCAAACCAGCAAGGTCACTTTTAACGGGACGGTCGCGACGTTCGCTACCCCGACAGATACGCAAATCAACGCAACTGTGCCAACCGGCGCGACGACGGGGAAGATCGCGATCACGACAAAAGGAGGCACGGTCAAAACGGCGACCAAGTTTACGGTGAACTAAGAGACTTGTGCGTCAAGCAAAACCCGGCCCGCTTTCTTCACAACGTGTGAGAGAGCGGGCCGTTTTTATCTTTGGGAGCAGAGCCTCTTGCCTGCTAATAACTCGCAGTGATCGTTTGGTCCTGGCTTATCCGACTGAAAGCGATGCGAGAACATGTGCCGAAGCGAAACTCTTGGCCAGCGAACCGCAGAGAGTCTTCGTCTGGTTTTGCTAGGGCGGTAGCGTTGCCAAAGGAGCCAGTCGTGATCTGGGTGGCGTTTTCTCACCGTCGAGGGCAAAGGTTTTGTTTGGCGCTCTTAAGACTGGGCAGGCTTGTAGCCTGCCCAGGAAGTTAGATCTGCTTTCACGCCCTGATTCCTGAGCAACACCTCAATCTCGTGCTTCCCGGCTCCCTTTTCGGCAGCCAGCTATCGTTAATACTCGATCTGGACGCTGGTGAAATTGACCCCGTCGTTGTCCGGCACTACGACAACGACATAGTATTGATTCTCCTTGTTGTTGATGGTGGGATTTGCGATCGTCGTGGTCGTAAAGCACTGCGTCTGGTTGGAGGCGCCGGAGCTTTGAATACTCGCCATGGGGACCGCCGAGGGGGATCCCGACGACGCCGTGAGAGGAATGCTGTCTAGCGTTGCTGTAATGGAGGAGCCCACCTCGTTGAAGTTGCCGCATAGGGTAACGGCCGCAACCACGGTGTGACCGGGAAGGGCCACGTTGGCCACCCATGTCCCTTGAGCGTTCGTGAGGAACCCGAGAGTGGGATCGAATGTAGCTTGAGGGCAGCCGCCTTGCGCAGCATTTACACAAATGAATGCTGCTCCGGTGAGATTCAACCTCTCTCCCTTGACCGGGGCGGCGGATGCAGTTTGAAGTGACAGAACCAACGACAAGAATCCAACTAACACACAACCGATGCGCTGCTTCATGGAAGTATCTCCTTTTAGAATTTGGCGAACTTTTTGGTTGGCCGCTCTTTGTTCCAAACTTGGCCTCTATCTAGTAACGCGAAGAAATGATCGAAAAAGGTCCACTTTTTTTGTAGGTGCCGGCGGTTCAGGTTTTGGGTGCCAGTAAACTCGAAATAAGCTTGCTGGTTCCGATCCCGGTTGGATGGTGGGAAGAAGAGGCCGGGCAGAGTCTCCTGCCCGGCCACATGGAGTTAGTCTTGGCCGCAAACAAGTTGCTCGCAGGCTACTTGTGTGGGACGCGGCTGGGATGAACTACCCGTGCTTCTTTTTTGCCCAACCCAGGGCCTTGCACGGTGGCTTGGCCGGCGTAAATGCACGTCGACGACGGATAGCCCGATATGACCATAGTTGCTATTTGAGTGGTGGTGGCGAATTGCGCCGTGATCACATCAGCAGTCGACTGGTTGGAGAGCTGTGAGCCAGCGCTGCCACTGGCGAATGAGGTTACACCTCCATTTATCCACCACAACGACCCTGACACTGACGGAAAGAAGGCGATCCTTGAAAGGCTATTTTCACAGTCCACATATACCTGCCCCAAGTTCGGGATAGTCATAAGTAGAACGCCCGAAGAGGAGGAAGTCGCCTGATATCCATTGACCATGTTGGTGCCGAGAACGGCGTAGGAACCGGCGGGTTGGAATGCGCTGGCGGGAGATCCGCCGAGCAGACTGGCGTTCAGGTTTGTCACCTGTGTGGTTGACGTCACTTGCAGGGGAGCCGCGCCTTGCGCCGCAGTCGAGACCAGTTGGTTCGCGCTCACGTTGCCATTCACAGTCTGATTGCCAGTAAAAGTGTTGGCCGTGGCCAATTGGGCAAAGGCGCTTGCACCGAGCCCTCCAAGCTGACTAGCGTCTACGTTGCTGAGTCCCGAGCCGCTCTGCCCAGTGGCGAACCTGATCTGACCGTTGCTGGCGATGTTCAACCCGGTCTCCGCAAATTTGCCGCTCCCCTCGGCAAACAGCAGGTTCAGAGAACCGCTGGCGCTGCTGGTGTCATTGCCCACCGGCTCGGCTTGCCATTGAAACGTCTGCGTCACGGGCGTGCTAGTACTCGCGTTGAACACTGAGGCCGCGAGATCCATGGGTTGTGAGTTAAAGCCCGCGGTCGCCGTTGCTGTGCCGATCGCCGGCAGGCTGAACAACCCACGGATCGTGCCTCCGCCCTTCACGTCCAGAGTGGATTTTGGTGTGGTAGTGCCGATACCTACCTTGGCCTTCGCCCCGGTGCCCGACTGGAATAGCACCGAACTGCCCAAGGTCGTGCCATTGGTCCAGAGGGGCAGATAATCCGTTGTGCCGCTCCCGCTCACCGGGGGCGAGATTTCACCCGTAGCCGACTCCTGCGCCTGGCTCACCAAGCTGCCCAGCAGCACCAAAGCCGAAAGCGTTACCACATGAACCTTTTTCATAAAGCACTCCTCCTTGAATTATTCTTTTGAAATTTTGGATAGCGCCGCTGCACAGATCGCTGGACCTCTGTCGTTTACTTGTGTCTTCCGGGCCTGCGATCCAACCTCGGCCTCTATTTAGGTAACGCGAAGAAACGACGGCAAAAGGTCCACATTTCTTTGGCAAACGGGCGAAGGGGACTCTGGTTTTCGGCGCTGGCAAGCTCCAAATAGGCTAAAACAAAGGCGTAAACGCAGTTGGTTTCGCGTTCGACTCGGTATATACTCCAGGACCGTAGAGACCGCGATTGGTCGGCTGAATTTCCGATCTTCGCGGCTGGCGTTGCATCCTCCCTCACTTTCATCTTTTTCTATATTTCTAAGTTCGAGTGGTTGCGACTGCGCTGTCCATCCACATTCCGCGATTCCAGTCAGCGCGCATTCCGAGTTTTTATGGACACGCCAATAGATGTGAACACCCTCATGGGTGAACTCGATATCGGCAGTGACAAGGCCGTCGCCGAGCTGGTCGTGCTGCTCTACTCGGAACTGCACAGTCTCGCGTCTCGCTATTTGCAGCGGGAACGCAGTGATCACACCTTACAAACGACTGCACTGGTCCATGAGGCCTATCTTCGCCTTTCCAATCAAAGAGAAGTTCGTTGGAAAAACAAGGAACAGTTCCTGGGTGTTGCGGCACAGCTGATGCGCCGTATCCTCGTTGACTACAGCCGCGGCCATGGCGCCAAGAAACGCGGCAAAGGTGTTGAGAAAGTTTTTCTGGACGAAGCGGCAGGCGTTTCCAAAGGGAAGGCGGCGGATGTCGTTGCGTTGGATGAGGCTCTCACCCGACTGGCCGAATTCGATCCGCAGCAAGCTCACCTCGTAGAGTTGCGTTTTTTCGGTGGTTTAGACATCGACGAGTCGGCCGGAGTTATGGGAGTTTCCCGGACGACTGTTAAACGCAACTGGAACCTAGCCAAGGCGTGGCTTGCGCGCGAGCTGCGCGAAGGCGATGAGAAGCATGCCTGAGAATTGGGACCAAGTGAAGGAGTTGTTCACGCTGGCCCTGGAGCGAGAACCCGAGGAGCGGAGCAGTTTCTTGCGACAGGCCTGCGGTGACGACGACTCTCTACGCACCGAAATAGAATCCCTGCTGTCTAGTTTCGATGGTGCAGCTACCTTTCTTGAAGATTGCCCCGCCGCTGATCTTCTGTCCACGCAGTCACACGCGCCAGCGGGAAGAAGGCTGGGCGCGTACCGAATTATCCGTGAGATTGGTCAGGGTGGGATGGCGGTAGTTTATTTGGGCGGGCGCGACGACCAGAACTATCGCAAGCAAGTCGCGATAAAGATGGTCAAGCCTGGAATCGACACCGAACAGGTCCTGCAGAGGTTCCGCAATGAGCGACAAACACTCGCAGCACTGGACCACTCCAACATTGTAAAACTCCTCGATGGCGGCACTGGCGAGGATGGTTCCCCCTATCTGGTGATGGAGTACGTGGAAGGCCTGCCCATCGATCAGTATTGCGATCTTAATAAGCTCGCCATCGAGGATCGCCTGCGGCTTTTTCGCGAGGTTTGTTCCGCAGTGCAGTATGCGCATGAGAGCCGCGTAATCCATCGCGATCTTAAGCCCGCGAATATTCTGATCACCAAAGGCGGTGTGCCCAGACTGCTCGACTTTGGCATTGCCAAACTGCTGAATCCCGAGTGCTTCCAAACTCCCCTTATCACTCGAACTGACTGGCGCCCGATGACTCCGGAATACGCCAGCCCTGAGCAGATTCGCGGGCACGCAGTCACGACCGCAACCGATATCTATTCGTTGGGGGTATTGCTCTTTGAGTTGCTGACTGGCCATCGGCCATATCGTTTCGCCGGCCAATCTCTTTTGGAAATCGAGCGTCTGGTTTGCGACACAGACCCCGAAAAACCCAGCGCTGTCATCAACACGACAGAAGAAAGGACAACTCGCGACGGCGAGGCCCGAACTGCAATCACTCCCGAGTCGGTGAGCAACCAGCGCGGCTTGCAGCCGGGCGAACTGCAGCGGCGGTTGCGGGGCGACCTCGACACAATCGTAATGAAGGCGCTGCGCAAGGAGCCCGAACGCAGGTATGCCTCTGCCCAAGAGTTCTCGCGGGACATCGAGCTCTACCTAACAGGCATGCCCGTGCGAGCTCGCAAATCAACTCTCGCTTATCGCGGCTCAAGATACCTCCGCCGACATCAGGAATCATTGGTCGCAGTTTTGTTGGTTCTTGCGATCGTAGCGGGCATCGCCAGCTGGGAGATGCACAGGATCTCACGCCAAAATGCGGCCGGTTCGCCGGTAAACCACGCCGTGGCTCAGACGCGGCGCTCCGTCGCCATCTTAGGCTTCAAGAATCTCTCTGATCGCTCCGACACGAAGTGGGTGTCAACTGCTTTGTCCGAAATGTTGGCGACAGAACTGGCAGCCGGTGAAAAGCTGCGTACGGTGCCCGGAGAAACTGTTGCGCGCATGAAAATTGACCTCGGCCTTCCGGACACAGAAAACCTCGCTCCTGCAGCCATTGGGCAGGTCCGCAAGAATCTCGGCACTGACTATGTCATAGTCGGTTCGTATTTTGATTTGGGACAAAACTCTGGACGCGAAATCAGGCTCGATGTTCGTGTGCAAGACACGGCGAAAGGAGAAACCATCGCCATGGTTTCGGGAACGAGTACCGAGACGCAGTTGCTTGATCTCGTGTCGCGTGTTGGACGAAAGCTGCGAGAAGCCTTGGGAGTTGATGACGTTTCGCAGCTTGAATCGGTGGGAATTCGAGCGTCAACAGCTTCGAATCCGGGGGCAATACGACTCTACACCGAAGGCTTGGAGGAGCTGCGAACGTTTGATGCCCTCGCGGCTCGCGACTTGTTTACTCGTGCCGTCAGCTCGGATCCTGCCTACCCCCTGGCTCACGCGCAATTGGCGAAAGCATGGATGGCCCTCGGCTACAACGCGAACGCAATAGTTGAGGCCAAGAAAGCTTTGGAACTTTCCAGCAAGCTTTCCTCTGAGGAACATTCGTTGGTAGAAGCGCGCTACTACGAGGTTAATAAGGATTGGGATAAAGCAATTGACGTTTACCGAACACTCTCCAATTCTTCTCCCGATGACATTGGGTATGGTCTCTCTCTCGCCAATGCTCAGATCGAGGGAGAAAGAGGGCATGACGCCTTGCAATCGATCGCCCGGCTGCGAGGGCTGTCAGCAGAAGCGAAAGAGGATCCCCGTATTGATATGGCGGAGGCAGAGGCCGACTCTTCTCTGTCTGACAATAAGGGCGCCGCGGCTGCGGATGACTTGGCAATCCGAAAAGCTACGACATTGGGCGCCAGACTCTTGCTGGCTCGGGCGAAAATATCTCAATGCCGGGCTTTGGCTAATCTCGGGGAATTCAAGCCGGCAACCGCCGATTGCGAAGAGGGCCGGCGGATTTTCCACGATGCTGGGGACTTGGCTGGCGAATCTCGAGCTTTGCACGCGATGGCCGAAGTTCCGATCGACCAGGGCGATTTCGAAAAAGCAAAAACATTGTATGAACAAGCGCTGGCGCTCGCGCGGCAAACTGGCGACAAGAAAGCCACGGCTCGGGAACTCGGAAACATCGGCGTGGTTTACGCTCAGGAGGGCGATTTCCCAACTGCCTTGAAATTCTACCGGGAAGCCCTCGATGCTTCCCAGGATATCGGCGACAAGCACACCATGGCCGTGATCGCTGGCAACACTGGCGACATCCTTCACGCGGAGGGGCGACTGGGAGATGCTCTTGCAGAATACAAAGACGCGCTCGTGTTGGCTCGCGAGGTAGGACATAAGAGTTCAGAAGCAATTGACCTCCAGGTCATCGGAGATGTCCTGGCGGATCAGGGTGATCTTAAGGGCGCGATGCAGTTGTACGAGCAGGCCGTGAGCATTCAACGCGAAATTGACGACAAGATGTATTACGCACAGTCTCTTATGTCGATCGGAAGACTGCGGCGCCAAATGGGGGATAGCGACGGGGCAAGAAAAAACTATGAAGAAGCTCTTTCGCTGCTCCAGAAATCAGGAGAGAAAGGTTTGGCCGCTGAGGCTCAAATGGCTCTCGCTGAGCTTGATTGCGACACCGGTCAAGTTTCCGAAGCGGAGACTCTAGCGCGGACGGCTATCGAGGAATTTCGCGCGGACCGAGAAGCAGACGCCGAAATTCAGTCTGAAACCTTGCTGTCGAGGTCGCTTCTAAAACGGGGAAAGCTCGAGGATGCTCAAAAGGCGCTCGCAAGAGCGCTCACCCTTTCTAAGAAGAGCAGCGATGTTACTATCCGTCTGCCGCTCGCGATCCAGAATGCTTATACGCAGGCAGCGGCCAAAAATCTTCCTGAGGCCGAGCGGCTTGCACGAAATGTGGCGACGGAAGCCCACAAGTTGGGATTTGTTCGAATCGAGTTAGAAGCTTCCCTTGCCTCTGGCGAATTTCAACTGCATGGGACAAATCCCACCCTGGGTCGCGAACGGCTTGAGGAAACCGAAAGAAACGCGCGTTCCGAAGGCTTCGAGCTCATCGCGCGGAACGCAAGTGCGGCACAACACTAAACCCAGCTGAAGAAAGAGCATCTGAGTGAATGAGAAAGACCAAGAAGATTCCACCTTCGCCGATCGAAGATTCCCCCGAAAACCGAAACGCAAGGGAAAAGGACGCATCCACCGCCTGATTCAGAGGATGCGTCGGTTCAAATATTTGCACATGTGACCGAACTCTGAGGAATTTAAGCAGGCCGATAATCCCGCCGAGGACCAGCGCGTCAGAGGCGATGTTGCGCAGGTTGGGCGGCAGACTCGACAGCCTGGGCTTTACGCGCAATCAACTCGAAGCCTCGAGATCGCGCGTCGCGCTTGAGGACATTCGCATGGAGTTGAGCCAAACCTTGATCGTTCCTGGCTTCTATTTCGCACATGAGGAGGCGTGCTTCCAGTTCGATCCCGAAGTAGCCTCGCCTCCTGGCTTCGGAGACGATAGAAGCGAGTCGCTTTGAGGCTAAGCTTCGAACCGCGGAGTTGGATGGGACCGAACGGTCTAAAGCCTGCATACGAACCGCGACGATTGCATTACCCATCCGAATTTCTACATGTGGACTCTTCTCGGAAAACGGGAGAGCCTCTGCGGCGGCATGCTTGGCTTCTTCGAATTTCTGCTCCGCGAACAGGGCACGAGCGACGAGTGCCCACGCCAATGCCTCATCATCCCATGCCTTTTCTTTTTTGAAATCTTCCACGGCTTGGCGGGCATCGGTCTCCACCTCGGAGGGGGCACGACCTTCCTCCAGCGAGAGGCCGGCAAGTTCCAGTTGAGTCTCTCCGAGAAGGACTTTGTCCTCACCTTCTTTTCGCATGGCCAGTGATTGTTCGAGTGCCTTCCGCGCGCTCGCGAAATCCGACTCCGCCAATAACACTTCGCCTAAGCTGAAAAGGGCGTATCCGGAATCGTATTGATCCTGGTCCTTCTGCCATTGCTTCAGCGATTCCTCGAATCCGGCCTTGGCGCCAGGAAGATCTCCGCGAAGTTCTTGAATGAACGCCTTGCCGTAGCCGACGTCTGCCGCTGCCCCGGCGTCACCAACCGCGAGATCCAAGGCCAATGCGTTGTCGTAAAACTTCATCGCGCCCGGCAGATCGCCCTGCAATACCAGGTCGTCCCCAAGGTTCTCGGTAGCTACTCCGGCGGTCGCCGTGTTGGCGATTCGTCGGAGAACGGTGAGCGCTTCACGGTGCATTTTTTCGGCAGCGGCGGGCTCTCCTTGCATCGCATAGAGCAGCCCCAAGCTATTCATCGTGTCCGCCGCGTGACCTTCATTTCCAATGCTGCGGAAGGTATCGAGAGCCTGGCGATAAAGATCAATGGTTTCAGGCGGAGCCTCGCGAACCCGTGATGGACCGGGCGGATCGTATTGCCTGATGGCATCGGCCCAGAAGCGCACCGTAGCGGCTTCGCCCTCGCGATCACCGGCAGCGGCGTAAGTATCGCGGGCTTCACGGCATGCGTCAATGGCATCCTTTATATGTCCGAGGACAAAGGAGCTTCGACATTGCTGACGAAGGGTTCGGGCCACCAAAAGGCGCTCGCCTTGCGCTCGCCCTTTTTGCAGTGCATATTTCAGGGGTTCCTGTGCGCGCTGGGAGTTCGATATCCAAATCCACGCCGTCGCCTCCTGCAAGTCAATGCGCGGGTCGCTAGAGCTGGGTGGCGGCAGCTTTCGCAGGTCCGCAATCGTGGCGAGAGCATCGTTCGATTTCGATCCAAGCTGTTGCGTCTCCGCCAAACGCAGGCCGTAATCGAGATTGTCGGGAAAGAGAGTGAAGAGCGTGCGGTACACCTCGATGGCCTTTCCGTACTCATGATTGGCCCTTCGATAAGCTCCTTCGACGACCAGTCGATCTTCGCGCGAAAGGTTGGTCGACAATTGAAAAGCGTTATTGGCTTCTTCCCTGGCTTTCTTGTCGTAGCCGAGAGCTGACCATGCTGTCGCAAGGGCGGAGCGGGACAGCGGATACTTGGGGTCGGCGAGCACGGACTGCTGGAGCAGGTCGCGCGCTGCCAGCGCGTCGAACAGCCGAAGCTTGGCCAGGCCGTCGGCGTACAAACGGGCGGCCTCCGGATTCGCCGGCAGAGACGCCTTCACGCTCACTGCCTCCGCCATCGTAGCGCCACCCAAGCCAAGTTTCTCACGCAGTTGCGTTCCAGCTCGCGAGACCAGATCGAACAGGTCATCCTCGGTTCCCGTCGTCGCCACCTCCGCGATGGTGTCTCCGGCGACCGCGTCCTGAAGTCGCAAGTCTACTCGAATGCTACCTTTTGATTTTCTCCCCAAGCTGGCATACGAACCCAGGACCACAACGTCGGTCCCGAGACTCTTGCGCACCCGCGCCAACGTGTCCTTGGACAAGGTCTCCGCGTCAGGCAGGCGCAGATCTAGCCGAGTTCGAGCAACATCCTCACCGGGAACCAGACGAAGCTTTTCTCCGGCAGCTAACTCCGTGTTCAACATCTCAGCCAGAGCGGTAGAGAGCCAAGCGTCTTCGGGCCGTCCAGAGAGATCGCGGAAACCAAGCACGGCCACCGAACGCCGGGCCTTGACCGTTGCTGGGGGCAGCGTCTTTGCGGAATTCCGAGCTTGCTCAGCCAGGTATGCGCGATAACCCAACACTCCTCCGACCGCCAGCACCGTAAGCAAAACGAATGCTATGGGCAGAGCCATGGGGTTCCGGGTTTCAACCACCACCCGCGCTTGCGAGTGGCTCCCTACCACAAGGCTCTGTTCTCCTGGAAGTGTTCGCACTTGGGAGACGAACCGGTATCCCCGCCCGGGCACGGTCACGATGTAAGAGGAATCCTGTGAGCGATCGCCCAAAGCTTTTCTGAGCAGAAAGACGTGCTGGGTAAGGTTGGACTCCTCGACGAAGGTGTCCGGCCAGAGCGACCTCATCAAGTCGTCCTTCAGAACGATCTGGCCGTTGCGCTGGAGAAGGATCAGAAGTAGATCAAATGCCTTGGGAGAGACCAAAATCGGTTGTTCATCGCGCACCAGCAGACGCTGTTCGGGATCAACACGGAAGGGACCGAACTCCAGCAACTGCTTGACTGCGTTGGCCATGACCGTTCTTGAGAACCATTGACAACTTATTGATCGCGCCTTGAGGACTTTAAGAGCCACCTCGACGCAGGATTGCGCTCAGCTTAACGGGAGCGCCGGAGAGAACCAAACGTGACCAACAATCTAGCACGCTTTCGGCACTGGTTAAAGCGGTTGGGGGACGTGGTGGCCGGTCGAAAAAGGACCGAAATCACCATTGAAACCGACCGGGTTTTGATCATACGGAAGCGGCACTCAATCCGGGCATGCTGCCAGGAATGTGGCTGCGAAGTGGACATGGTCACACAGGCCGACGCAGCTGCGCTCTCCCAAGATGCGCAGATCCTGGGGCCGAAACCAATGCTCCCCGGTTACGGGGAGGGCCGGGGATGGCATTGGTCGCAGGCGGTAGATGGGACAGCTCTGATTTGCCTGGAGTCAGTGCTGAGATCGAAATGATGAATTCGGGCGCATTCCAAAAACAAAACGAGCAGTAAAAAAAAACAAACAACATAAAGGAGAATCAAAATGAAAACAGCTTCGAAATTAGACAAGGTCATTCTATTGGCGATGACGTTGGCGGCAGTTGCGATGGTTTTCACGCCAGCACTCGCTTCGGCACAAGGCGTACCACCCGTAGTCTGGACCAAGAGCGCGTTTCCGTTCGACAACGGTCAAGCGCCTTCGGTCGCTATCTCTGGGTTGGTGATCGTCGAGGTCCGTGAGGATACTTCTGGCGGGCTCTGGTCCCTGACCGGAAAAATACAGGAGGATGGTTCGGTAAAGTGGGCAACGAGCCCCTCCCAGTATGACAGCGGCTATGCGCCCTCGATCGCCATCACCGGCAATACGGTGATCGAGGTACACCAAGCAGGTACGGGCGAGGGAGAGCTTATGTATCATACTGGCAAGCTCGCCATCGGCGGGAAAGTCATCTGGGCCGCCAGTTCTTCCAAGTATGACGACGGTCTGGCACCTTCGGTGGCCGTCGCTGGACAGACCGTGATCGAAGTGCACCAGGCGGGTAGCGGCGTGGGACCGCTCTGGTACCACACTGCCGAAATCCAGATGAACGGCGATGTCGTCTGGAACCAGGGTGGATCGTTCAAGTATGACAACGGCGTGGCGCCTTCGGTAGCTGTTGCCGGATCGACCGTGATCGAAGTGCACCAGGCGGGCACGACGGAAGGACCGCTGTATTACCATGCTGCGGAAATTCAGGCCAATGGTTCGGTCGTCTGGGCCACGAGCGCTTTCAAGTTCGACAATGGCCTGGCGCCATCTGTGTCCGCTTCTGGCCCGACCGCAGTTGAGGTGCATCAGGCGGGCAGCGGAGTCGGCGCACTGTGGTTCCACACTGTCGCACTGCAGTCGGACGGCACCGTCAAATTCTCAGGTTCGGCCAGGTATGACAACGGCGTCGCGCCTCGTGTCACCGTTGCCGGGCCGACGATCCTGGAGGTGCATCAAGCCGAAGTCGGAAGCGGAGCGCTTTACTATCACGCTGCCGCGTACTAGCAACGTACAGCATAAAAGCATAAGAGGCAGGCAACATTGCCTGCCCTTTGTGTTTTTGGCCTTTCAGCCGCCGTATTCCTCCTTCGAAAGAGGCGCTTAACTCATTCTAGAATCACTGATCGTCAGCAGTGCGCTTATCATTTCCATTGGTGGGCCGAAGGCCCATGGAAACCCATTGACGTTGGCCGAGGGTTTTAGCTAACTAGCCTCAGCTGACTCTTGCAACTTCGCGAACTCGTCCTTGGCTTGCTTCAGGCTTCCGTCTCCAGCTTTCCCCAGACGACCCGGTACGTGCAATTCGCGCGGCACATGATACGATTCCCCGGCGCGCCCCAGCCGGCGCGCCCCAGCCGGCGCGGAGCCCGTCTCTGCCCACCAAGACCTTGCGGAGAGTCAACTTCGTCATGGCTGGGACTGGTTCGTCGGGCGTTTGCCGCCAATTTGCGGCGCGATTTCGAGCAGCTCGGGATGCGGCAAGGGCTTGCGTGGCAACATCTGATCGCGCATCGCGGCATTGTAGAGGAAGATGGCTTCAACTACTGCAGCCTGCTTCAAGTCTCCAGCAGAAAGCCGCTCGTAAACATCCTGATTGGTGTGAAGGCTTCGAGTTTCATAGTCGCGAGGATCCTGAATGAACTGAAAGCCGGGAATACCCACCTGATCGAAGCTCTCGTGATCGGTTGAGCCGCTCGGGCGCATGCTCACAGTAGTTACTCCCAGGTCTTTGAGTGGCGCGATCCACTGCTCAAAAATTGGAACAATCGCCGCGTTGTTCTCGGCATAAATTCCCAGAAGCTTGCCGCCGCCATTGTCGAGATTGAAGTAACCGGAAATCAGCGAGTGCTCCGGTTTCAGAGTTAGCGGTCCCACTTGTTCCCGCAGGGACTCAGGGACGGCGAGTTCCTCGGGCTTGATGGAAAGCCCCATAGCGGCGAAGTGTTGCCGCACATAGCGCCTCGATCCATATTCATCCTGCTCCTCGCCGGTCCACAATGCGACGCGGATGGTTCTACGGGGCCGCGCATGCAAGGCCGTGAGGATGCGCATGGCTTCCATGGCGATAATTGCGCCCGCACCGTCGTCGGTAGCTCCGGTTCCTGCAATCCAACTATCCAGGTGGCCGCCAACCATGACTACCTGATCCTTCAACTCCGGATCGGTACCGGGAATCTCGGCGATTGTGTTATAGCCCTGCTCGTGATCGCCAGTCAACTCCGTTTTGATATTGAGGCTGACCGTCACCGGCACGTCGTGTTGCAGAAGGCGAGAGATTCGCCCAAATCCCTCATTAGCCATAACTGCAGAGGGTATCGGCTGTTTGTGATCCGGCAGGTAGACAAACTGGCCCATAGTCTCGCCATTGTCATCGCGCATGATTCCGCCATCGCCCGCATAGCTAGAACGTAGAAGAGCAACCGCGTGCTCATCGGCAAAGAACTTCGACACCTTCTCCACAAAATTAACTCTCTTGAAAACGTCCTCCCAGTGGTCTGGTCCACCGGAGAATATGTGTTGCTCCTTCAGATCGCCGTCAAGCGGGAATTCATAGATTTGCTGAAGTTTAGTGGCATCGTAATGCTCCAGGAGCGGAGCAGGGTCGGGGTTAATTTTCGGCGCATCACCATAGAGTATGATCTTGCCCGCTAGTTTGCCCCTCCACTTGTCGAAATCCTTCTCTTCTCTCAGTCTTGGCACAGCTATGACTTCCGCCGTGACTTCTCCGGGCGTCGGAGGCGACCATGGAGTGGCTTGAGCGATAAAGACCGCCGTGTCGGGCGTGGCCAGATCGACGTAGGTACCTATCTGGCGCCATCCCATGCCGAATTCGCCCCAACTTTCCAGATGGGCATTGGCGCAACCCATGGCAGTTAGCTGGTCGCGTGTCCACGCATTCGCTTTAGCCAAATTCGGCGAGCCCGTGAGCCGGGGTCCAATACCATCAAATAATGCGCTTGCGTATTCCATGATGTGCGAATGGCTGAACCCTTCTTCCCGTATGCGCGAGTACATGGCCAGGTCAAGATTTTCCGTCAATGGTTGGATGGCAGGGCGTTCGTAATCATAGCCATGCTGGCGTGCGCTCTTTTCAACCGAGAGATTTTTGTCCGCAGCGCAGGCCACAAAGGTTGGATAAAAAAGCAGCACAGTGCAGGCGAATGCAAATAACTTATAGCGTTTAATCATGAGAGCTCCACTTTCTTCGAATGTCGGGCCAGAATTCGCTCACTTGGACCAGTGCACAACCTCGATCGTGTGTCCGTCGAGATCGCGAATCACTGTGCCGAAGTAGTCGGGGCTAATATCCGGCCGACCGCCGGGAGCGCGAACCGTGGTTGCGCCTCGCTGCAGCGCGGCCTGGTGGAATTTCAGGATCTTATCTTGCGTATCGGCGTTCACGGCGATGTGGCACCGTGCACCCACAACCGCTTCACTGGATGGAACCGGATAAAGCCAGAAGATCCGATTCCCGTCCGGACCAAATGCTGCCTCCTCTGGCGTACGATGCGATAGCGGATAGCCAAGGGAGCGAAACACTCCGAGTAAAACTGAATCGCCTCCTCAAACCCACGGCTTCCAAGTGAAACGTGATCAAGCATAGGTGGATCCTTTTAGACAAGTTCTGATCATTGTATACAACATTATATAAGTTGTATACACTAAGAAAACAGAAATAAAACTATTATGCTGAACTCGACTGCAGCCCCACGCATATCTGCAAGAACCATCGAAGAAGCTCGCCTCCGCATCGGCGCTGAATTTCTCGACTCGCGGCAACTGGAGCACAAGGAACTGTCACGAGCGATTGGCGTTCAACTGGTTTGCAAAATCGAAAGCGAGAATATTGTCGGTTCTTTCAAAGGGCGCGGCTGCGATTCCTTTATCAACGCGCTGCCGGCCAGTGTAAAGGCATTGGTGACGGCCTCCGCGGGAAACTTCGGGCTGGCGCTGGCCTACGCAGGGAATCGGCGGGGAATTGAGGTGACGGTCTATGCTGCCGAGACCGCCAGCTCGGGCAAAATCGAACGCATTCGGTCCGTAGGTGGAGTGGTGAAATTGGTCGGACGGGACTTTGACGAAGCTAAGGACCACGCCCGCCTGTACGCAGAGCGCATGGACGTTATGTATGTCGAGGATGGCCGGGAACCAGCGATTGCCGCCGGCGCAGGAACCATGGCAATGGAAGTCACAGGCTGGACGGAACCGATTGACGCCATGTTGGTTCCTCTAGGCAATGGGGCGCTGCTCGCCGGCGTTGGTTGTTGGTTTCGAGCACACTCTCCTCAGACGCGCATTGTCGGAGTTTGCGCTGAGGCCGCGCCTGCGATGGCACGATCGTGGCAAACTCACACCGCAGTCAACACGCCGAGCGTTGACACAATTGCTGACGGCATTGCAGTTCGCGTACCGGTTCCGGAAGCACTAGCGGACCTTGAGGGCGTTGTTGATGACATCGTTCTCGTCAGCGACGATGCCATCAAACTGGCTCTTCGTCTCATCTACAAGCATCTGGGCTTGATTGCTGAACCGTCAGGTGCGGCAGGTGTGGCTGCCTTGATTAGCCATTCCGCGCTTGCCCAGGGTGTAGTCTGTACTCCGATTACCGGAGGTAACGCGACCCGGGACCAACTGCTGGAGTGGACTGCGCAAATTCAATGAAATCGTTGCCAAAAGTGGCTCCATCGAAAAAATCGAGTCGTTTACGACAGGACCTTCGCTCAACTCTTTTGCGCAGGATCGTTGTCGGCGAATTGGAGGCTGGAAAACCTGTCAACGAGTCGCATCTGGCCACACAACTGAAAGTGAGCCGCACACCATTGCGCGAGGCGTTGCTGCAATTGGAACAAGAAGGGTTCATCCGTTCGGACGAACGACGCGGATTCTCGGTCGAGCGCTTGTCCGCCCGCGAGATTCGGGAAATCTATCCCATGATTTGGACATTGGAGGGACTTGCCGTCCGTTCGAGCGCCGTTTGTGCGCATTTACTTGTGCCAGAACTCGCTCGCATCAACTCCGAATTCGCCAAGGCGCGGAACCCACAGCGGGCCCTTGATTTGGATACGCAGTGGCATGAGCGGCTAACCAGCCAATCACAAAATCGACGCTTGCTCGAAACGATGTCAGCATTGCGGCTCGGCATACGGCGTTATGAAACCGTTTATATGGCTGACACTCGGCTCCTTCCAGAGTCGGTTGCTCAGCATAACGCGATCATCGATGACTTGAGGGAACACGATATAGATGCTGCAGTAAAGGGCCTGGAGAAGAATTGGCGCTTTGGGATGGAAGTGCTCATCAGAAAAATGGGCGAAGAATAGGCGTTAACTGTGACGCTGTCGCTAATCTACCTACGCAGCACGGCTAAGTTTTAAGTGAAGCATCAGCAGATCGCCAAGGCAAGCCGATCCTGGATCAAATGATATTCAATTCTATTTGTTCAACGCCGCCGTCCAGTTTGTAAGCAGGGTGATTGACGAAGTCTTCGCGCGATCTGCGGTGAGCACGACGAATCGCTGGCCATCATGTGTCACATCGAAGATCGGGTCGGTGAAATTGGGCAAGTCTAACTGAAACAGCGGGTGTAAGTCCTCCAAGTGAAAATTCGGCTGCGTCACAACTCGTGCCGCCATCAACCGGTTGCCCATCGTCACGAAGAAGAATTCGTTGCCGGCGAAGCGTGAAACCCAGCCTCCAGTCGTAGATGCCTGATACTTCACGCCATTCGACTGGAATGGCACCACATAGACCTCGGGACGCCCGGACTCGTAGGAGAAATATGACAACCAGCGACTGTCGGGAGAAAAATGTCCGTCGTATTGGCTGGCGTCTGTCGCGATTGTGGTAGCGGAGAGGAACGGCTCGCGCTTTCCAGTCAGCGGGAGGATCCAGTTTCTATAGATCAAGTCTTTGTTTAGCAGATCCAGCGAAAGATACTTTCCGTCTGGCGACCAGTCTTGCACAGTTGCACCGACAAAATCAGCCGTTTCGTACAGCGTTTCATCGGGGCTGCTTCCATCCAGCGGCCGCTTATGAACCGAGAGCTTGTTGCCATCGTGAACGGCATAAGCGATTTCCCGGCCGTCAGGAGACCATGTCGCCCGATAGTCGTCCGGTCCGAAGGTGATTCGCGTCGGCTGTCCGCCCGCAACCGGATAGATCCAGACATCGTCTTTTCCCGTCTTCGGATCGCGCACGTCCGCAGAGATCGATTTGCCATCGGGAGAGAACCGCGGCGAGTGGTAAGCGGCAAGCGGACCTGGAGTGGCGACGACGTTTCCGCTGCGATCGAATATCTTCAGCTCTGAATTTGCCGAACTCTCGTGATAGGCGAGCACTCCGCTGGGCGAGACGGAAAACAAGTTGGCTTCGCCCAGCACTTCCGGATCGCTGGAAAGTTTGAACGTATCCGGATCGAACGGTTGCGCCAGAATCTTCCCACTGCGGACGAACAACAGATGACCCGAAGAAAATTTCGGCGCAGCACCCTCGGTTACCACCACGCCGCTGTCTGGCTTGCCCAATGTGCCAACCTTGATCCGGCTGGGGGCATTCACACGGTAACCTGTGTAGAGAAAATGTTTTTCGTCAGGCAGGAACCATGCTGAGTTCACCCCATACTCATCGCTGCCGTGCGTCATGGCGGTCGAGCTGTCTCCTCCCGCGGCACTGACCTGTTTAATGGCAATTCTGTGCTCATCGACAAACAGAATCATGCCGCCGGCGCCCCATTCCCCGCGGCCCCCAGCATTGTCCGCCAGGGTTTGCGCCTCGCCTCCCGTGACGGCGATCTTTTTTAACTTGCGATCGGCAACGAACCCCAGATACTTGTTGTCGGGCGACCAGAACGGGTACGTAGCGTCCTCGGTGCCTTGCAACATAGTCGCTTGCGCCGCATCCAGCGCGCGGACCCAGAGATTGGTGATTCCTTTCTCGTCAACGGCTGAAAACGCCAGCGTCTTGCCGTCGGGAGAAACTGCTACCGGCCCGGCGTCAAATCCGGTCGGACGAAATGCCGTGCCCGCGGGCGGAGGAATGTAAGCGCGCACCGAAAGCATGGGAGTGCCGCCACGCTGCGAGAAGTAAAAGAAAAGCGCCGCGGCGATGAGCAGAGCAGCCGCAACTGCCAGCATCAGCCAGGAGCGCTTCGTATGCGCTCCCTGTGTTGCAGAGGTTGGAGCTTGAGGAGCGTGGGTGATTGTCTTCAACTGCAGCGCGAGATCGTGCGCGGACTGAAATCGTTCGTCGCGATCTTTTGCCAGACAAGTTGCTACCAGTTGATCCAGAGCGACTGGCGCCAACGGCTTGAGCGTGCTGATCGGCTCCGGATTTTTCTCCAGAATCGCGGACGCGACCGTGATCTGGCTCTTTCCCTCAAACGCGCGCCGTCCCGTTGCCATCTCGTACAGCAGAGCGCCGAAAGCAAAAATGTCCGATGCCGCGTCGGCTTCGCGCCCTTCAATCTGCTCCGGAGACATGTACTGAATCGTGCCGACAATGCTTCCAGCCGTAGTCAGCGGACTCACCGGACTCCGCCCGCTCATCGTTCGCGCCGCCGAGAGCAGCGGCGCGGATGCCGACCCCGGCGCACCGGCCAGCGCCGGTTTTGCCAGCCCAAAATCCATTAGCTTCGCACCGGATTTCGTCAGCATGATGTTGCCGGGCTTCAGATCGCGGTGCACAATTCCGGCCCTATGCGCCACAGCCAAGGCGTCGGCCACATCGATCCCGATCTTCAACAATTCGCTCAATGCCAATGCGCCGCGCCGCACACGTTCAGCCAGGGTTTCGCCGTCGAGGAACTCCATCACCAGGTAGTCGGTGCTGCCATCCCGTCCCACGTCAAAAAGCTGGCAGATATGAGGATGATTCAGCGAAGAAACGGTACGCGCCTCACGCTCGAATCGTTGCTTGAATTCGTTATCCGAGGAAAGATGCGCGGGCAAGATTTTTACGGCCACGATCCGGTCCAAGCGCGTGTCACGAGCGCGATAAACTTCGCCCATGCCGCCCGCGCCCAGCAGTGAGAGGATTTCGTAAGGCCCGAGTTTGGCACCAGAGGTCAGGGCCATAAATGTGTGCGGGTCATTATAGTGCAAGGGAGGGCAGGCGTTTCGCTCCACTCTGAGGGCCACATTTTTGAACACTTGGACGCAAGGATAGCGCAAGCAACGCCACTCTACGAACTATGTGCGACCGTGCTAAAGTCGTTCCCACCCTGAAGTGGATCACGATAAACATTGCCGAGACCGACGGATTATGGGAACACGGCGGGGATGTGTCGCATTATGAAAGTTTTCTACTTGATTTGATTCTTCAACCACTCACAAGCGCGACCATTTTGTCAGCTGTGGATTTGATTTGACGCGTTCTGATCCGTTCATCATTACAATTTCGTTACCATTGCTCTTTCCGTGGCAACGAAGCGGAATTCGTAGTCCGCGTGAAGTATCTGCTGCAAGGTTTCCTCAGGCTCCGCCATTGAACTGTTACTTTTACTAGTTCCGCGCCCTGCTGCTCACCAATATTCTCATTCATGAATCATCGAAGGTCTGTTGACGAGAAATCGGACGCAGACGCTTCTTCGGGCGAAATGCCGTATGGACCGCGCGCAGTTCTTACAGGCAAATGACCAATTCTGCATGCTCTTAAATTTCGGAGCGGCGCAGAGAATTCGCAGTAGCAACATCGGATCTACGGCGCGGACGGAGCGTGCAGAACACAATGACGACTTCGAAACAAATGACTGCGTTCCTTCTGATCTGGACCCTGGCGATTGCGACCTGTCCGCTAGAGGCCAATGCCTACCAGGCGACGACGCCAACTGCCCAAGCTCAAGCCGGGCAGTCGGCTGAGCAATTGGAGCAACTGGCGGCGCCCATTGCCCTTTACCCGGACGCTCTCGTGGCCCAGATTCTGGCTGGCTCGACTTACCCGACGCAAATCGTAGAAGCGGACCGCTGGATGCAGAAAAACGGCAACCTGAAGGGGGAAGACCTGGCCAAGGCAGTCGACCAGCAACCGTGGGACGAGAGCGTGAAAGCACTGACGCAATTTCCGGCCGTGCTCGACAACATGAGCAACAACCTATCCTGGACTTCGGCGCTGGGCGATGCATATTTCAACCAGCAGGCGGACGTGATGAAAGCGGTACAGGAATTACGCAGAAAGGCAAAAGACGCGGGCAACTTGAAGACGACTCCGCAACAGACGGTCACCACGCAGGGCACGGGGAGTCAAACTACTATTATCGTGCAGCCTGCCAATCCCCAAGTCGTCTACGTTCCCACTTACAACCCGACAGTCGTGTACGGCTCACCCGTACCTGTCTATCCCGGTTACAGCGGCGCGGATGTAGCGGCCGCTGCCATCATCTCATTTGGCGTAGGAATGATGATCGGGGCCGCCATCAATGGCGGAGGATGTTGCGGTTGGGGATGGAACTCCTGGAACTGCAACTGGCGCGGCGGGACTGTGATTTACAACCGCAACGTATACGTATCCAGGAGCAATGTGTTTGTGAATCGGAATTCCTACTACCGCAACCCCAACAACTACCCGAGACCGACGCCGTATGGCGGGAACACCAACATTAACCGCAGCGGAAATACGGTGAATCGCGGCGGCAACATGAGCGGGAACACAGTCAATCGTGGGGGCAATACTATAAATGTCAACCCGGGCGGGAACACCAACACGAACCGGCCAACCCAATTGCCCGCGAACACCAACAAGCCAACTCAATTGCCAGCCAACGCGAATAAACCAACTCAGTTGCCTGCGAATCGAGGCAACATGCAAAACAATCAGGCGCAGGCCCAAAATCGGACGCAGAACAATGCCGCTCGAGGATATGGCGAGAACCGCGACGCTGGGACGAAGTCCGGCGCTTTCAGCGGGTACGGCGCAGGGGGCAGCACAGCTGCCACGCAATCACGAGGGCGGTCGAGTTATACCGGCGGGGGTGGGACAGCACGCACCGGTCGTAGCAAATAACGCTAAGGATGGCCCACCCCTGAGGCATACAACAATCCGACGCGTCCGAATGGAGGAGATGCCAATGTCGCAGCTGTCGTCTATCCCGGAAAGCAGCACAAACCGTATGGCAAATGCGGGCTTCGTCGTGCCCTTGTTAGTTCTCATTCTGACGGGCCTTGGGTTCGCCCAGCAGTCCGGTCAGAAAGCCTTTCCGTCTGCTGAGGACGCAAGCCAGGCTCTATTCGCTGCCGCCCAGAGCGGCGACAAGGAGGCGTTGCTCGATATTCTCGGACCGGCGGGAGCTCCGATCGTCTCCTCCAGCGACGACGTACAGGACAAAAACGGCAGAGATGAGTTCGTCGCCAAGTACCAGCAGATGCATCGATTCGCAAAGGAACCAGATGGGACCACAACCCTTTATGTTGGAGCTGAGAATTGGCCAGTTCCCTTACCCCTGCTTAACAAAGGCGGAGTTTGGTACTTTGACACCGAAGAAGCCGCGAAAGAAATCTTGTTCCGCCGGATTGGCAAGAACGAGTTTGCGGCAATGGAGGTCCTGGATGCCCTCATAGATGCCGAGAACGATTACTACAGCCAGTCGCGTGATGGCAAACCTCAGCAGTACGCGCCGAAGTTTGCCAGCGACGAAGGCCTGCATAACGGGCTGTACTGGAAGACATCCGAGGGTGAACAGGAGAGTCCCGCCGGCCCGCTGGTTGCTTATGCCGCTGGCGAAGGATACAGCAAAAACCAGGGTCAGGGACCTTCCCCTTTCCACGGCTACTACTATCGGATCCTGACCGCACAAGGAAAGAGCGCGCCCGGCGGTTCCAAGAGTTACATCGTGAACGGCGAAATGACCGGCGGCTTCGCCCTCCTTGCCTATCCGGCTGACTACCGTTCCTCAGGGGTGATGACTTTCATCGTCGATCAGGATGGAGTCATTTACCAGAAAGACCTCGGTCCCAAGACAGCCGAACTGGCCAGCACTATAAAGGAATACGCGCCGGACAAAACCTGGCATAAGGCGGAGTGATCTTAGATGTTGGTGTGCCTAGTAGTTCATTCGCCGCAAACTATTGTCAACCAGCAGCAGCCCGCCACCCCGGAGCATTGTAACGGCATCTGCTGGTGCTCTGGCTTTGACGGACTTCCGAAACGAAGGGAAATGCTCAAGGACGAGACTCAACTCTCTCGAGGTTGGATCGAGCGTGCTGGTAATCAGGCTGGATGTCGAGTGCCTTCTTGTACATCTCGACAGCAAGGTCGCGGCGGCCGGTTTGCTCGTACACGACCCCCAAATCGAAGTAAGCCAGAGCATAAGAGGAATCGTGCTCGATTGCCTTAATAAGCTGCTCACGAGCAACGGCTAGGTTCCCTTGTTGCAGGAACAATGCACCTAAATCGCAATAGGCTGCGGCTGGACCAGGATCGACGGCTATGGCCCGTCGGTACGCTTGCTCAGCGGCAGAAAAATCACCTGAGCGCTGAAGCGCCGCCCCGAGATCGATAATTGCCTCGACATCATTCGGCCTCAGCGCGATTGCCTTTTCGTAGGCGCTCTTCGCTTGTTCGTTTAACGCGAGTTGCAGATACAGGTTTCCAAGATCCACCCAGGCATCCGGATCTCGTGGATCGAGAGAAATCGCCCGCTGGTATAAGGACGCTGATTGTGAATAATCGCCCTGACGTTGGAGAAGGTTGCCGAGGTTTATGACCGCTGAAGTGTAATCTGGTTTGAGAGCAATGGCACGTTGGTAGTAATCCGCGGCTTTTGAAGTATCTCCCGCCTCGGCGAATGCAACCCCGAGATTGTAGAGAAGCACCGAGCTTCTTGGTGTTGCTTCCAGGGACTTCGCGTAAAGCGAGATCTCGTCGCGCCAATCGAGCACGCGTGCATTGAGGCGCCAAACGCCCCAGAGCACCCACAAGATGAGTGCGTACAACGCTAGTGATCGTGCCCAATTCCTGAGGTAAGACAAAAGCCCCACAATCGCCAGCACAAGACCCAGAGCGGCTAAATAGGTGTAGCGTTCGGCCATGCCTTGATAGATGGGTACGATTCCGCAAAATGGAACTAATGCGATACACAACAGCGCTAGACCAGCGGCTACTTCGGGCATTTTGTTCCGCAGTCGCAGAATGGCAAAGAATAACGCCAAGCCTCCGATGAGTGCTGCTACCCTAATCATCGGAGAATTGCCTGTCGGTACGTCAGTCGAACGCTCGATACTCATCCGAACCGGGAGAAGGATCCAAGCAATGTATTTCCAGAAAGTAATAGCCGGTTCGATAGGTACAGGGACACCTGAAGTAAGTCGGGCGCCTGCGCTATGCCTGAGCCAAAGGTAGACGGCATCGACGGCCAGCCCCACGCTGGACAGCACTAACCAGCTGCGACGCACTGCATTGGCGGCATAAAGTAGCAGGCAGGTCATCGGCAACGCCAGGATGCCGATCTCATGCGAGAAAAGGGATGCGAAGCACGCAATCGCGTAACAGAGCAGCGCCACAATCCTGTTCGAACGCACATACCAATCTGCGCTCAATAAGCCGATCAACAGGAACAGAACCGCCAGGGAGATGGAGCGACCAGAAACCCACGCCACAACCTCGGAGTTAATCGGGAGACCCAGCCAGGTGATCGAAACGGCCGCGGAAAGCAAAAGTGAAACGCGCAACTTTCTTAAGAGTAAGAATGCGAGCAAGCCATTCGCCCAATGCAGAGCAAGGTTTGTGAAGTGGAAGCCTGTCGCTCTCAGGCTCCAAAGCGCGCGATCCAGGGCCAAGCTGAACCAAAATAGCGGCCTGTAAAAAGACCCTCCCATGCCACGAAATTCGCTGTTAAACGGGACAGCGGAGCGTGCATACTCCGCCGCCGAAGGCCAGGAGGACAAAGCGGGATTCTTCTGAATCTGGGTGACGTCATCATAGACGAATGCGGCGCCGATCACGTGCCGGTAAAGCAACGCCACCCAGCATGCGCTGATTATTGCAAACCACAGGTCGGGGTTTGAGGCGAACGCCGCTAGCACAGGTTTTATTCGGAGCCTGGCCCAAGCGCGCGAGTGAGAACGCGGGGCAATACTGGGGCGTCGCGCCATCGTTAAACCGCTTAAAGAATTTATCGAAGGCTCAGCTCTGCGCATCGTATTGTTTTTGTTTGCTCTACGCGGCAAACTAGAGGCTGACTGCCCGCGGTTCGGGGGCTGAGGCTGATCCGCGCCAACCGGAAACCCTCGAATGATCTCGCGGGTGGGTTGAGCGCTGTCGCTGCCATGTCTATCTTTCCGTTGGCAGCGACCTCACACTACCGGACTACGTGCTGCGCTTCGCTGACACTCCCGAAGCCGCTCTGCAACTGGGTGTACTGCTCATAGCCCTCGGTCGCAAAGCACAAAGCGCGATCGAAAAACTGGTCCAGCAGGCGCAACAGCTCCATCTCACCGTAAAGTTCGACCGGGCTGTTCATGAAGCCCTGGCGCTGCAGGAATTCCCAGAGATGTTCCTTGGTCACAACAATTGCCCAGCAGAAATCAGAAAGTGCGACCCCCTGAGAGGCGCGGCGCTCACCGATCTCAAAATAACGCTGCTCAATGTCGTGGCTCGTCTTGGTCAGCAGCCACTCGCCAAAGTGCTGCAAGATTTCCTGGAATTGTCGCTGCAATTCCTCGACCGGAACTTTGCGCAGCTCGGCGGTGCGCAAGGAAGTTTCGAGTTTCGCGGTCAACTCGGCCGCGAGTTCGTCCGAATGACGTTCAATCAGTCGTACCAACCTTAATGCAATCATGTCACCTTCTTTACTTTGTTCGATGCAGGTTCGGGGTAAGCAGTCGCAGCAAAGTCGCAGGTGCGCCAAAATGTTTGTAATGAAATGTAACTCACTCTTACCGGTCTGCCATTGCATTGCACCGTTTGGAGAACGGCTTTGCCTTCTGGCCCTCGGAAGATAGACGAAATCTCCCGAGGAGTGCGGGTTGCTCTGGTCGTCGTGTCCTGCTTCGACCCAGGTGCCGGAATTCACGGAGCTGCGGCGCGGATAGATTCGTACTCATCGTGTCATTCGACCGTCAGTGCAAACTCTGGCCCGAATGCGGCTGATCTATTTCAAGCTCGCCGGGGCCTATATGCACCTGCAGCAATGCGACAAAGCGAACTCTGGCGGTCAACCTCTCGAGCACAGTCGCAGCCCCCTGCACATCTCCGAGGCGCATCAAGGTTTTGCCCAGGTCCAATTCGGCCATAGTGAACTTCGGGTCCAGATCCACCGCCTTGCTCAGCATCGGGCAAGCAGGTCGTGCTCAACAATCTCTGGGGAGTCGCTTTTGGTGGCGGGAACTCATCGAGTGGAGCGACCAACGAGCTGTTCGTCACCGTGGGCAACGGCAACGGGCTCAACGAACTGGCCGGCACCTTTTTGTCAATGAAGCCGTAATTCACAACAACCGCCGCAGGAGCACGTAACTTGGGCCGCCTGAATCAGGCGGCCCTTCTGCTCCGGGCACCCACGCGTCGCCGACCAAGTCATCCGCTTCGAATTCTCGAGGCGGGATCCTACTCGCACGCTCCGCGGTGGATAGCGAATGGTTCAACGAAGACAGAACTCAAGCGGACCGCACGGATGGCCCTTCGCCATCTCGGTTACTGAGGTTGTAGTAACCGATAGTAAGTTTAGATAGGCCTAGACAAGGAGATTGGCACCAAAAGTCGTTCGCGCCCTCTTTGATTCGTCCTAGGAAACGGGCTTCGAGGAGATTCTCGTGATCTCCCAGAAGAGGACTTCTGGCCCAGGGCCGCCGGAGCGGGGCGACTCCGTGGGAACGTCCAAGTCACATGAGTGAAATAGAAGTGGCCGTGAAAAACCCCTCTTTTGAAAAAACCGGCCCGGCGGATAGAAAATGTCCACCAGAATCGAGAACGTCATGTATGGGCACTCTAGCGCGACGAACTTTCTGCGAAGTTCCAGAGTGTTGCAACAGCCACGGGACTTTTCGCCAATGTCCCCCTCCGTTCCCTACGTGGTCTGTGTCGAACCCGGAAGAAGAAAAACGTGAGTTGCGGTTTTGGATCGCCGCAACTCACGTCGCGAGGTTAGATGGCTGCGATTCCGTTGAAGCCGACGTCTTGTGGGAGTCCGCCAACGGTGCCCAGGTTGGTCAGAGAGCCGTCGGATTGGATGCCGAAGATGCTGATCGTGCCCACCTTGGCGTCGAGAGTGTAGAGGAAGTTGCCGTCCGCACTGACGGCCATGTCAAGATTCGTGGCTCCTGAAGGGTTGACCCCTACAATAGTTCCTGAAAGAGCAGTCAACGATCCGTTCGCTCCGATGGTAAAGCCGGAGATGTTAGAGGTCCCGGCGTTGGAGGTGTAGACCCATTCGCCTTTGGGAGTGACTGCGTTCCAGCAGGTTGCGGCTCCCAGGGTTGGGACGCTGGCGCTGATGGTGGTGAGGGTTCCATTGGAATTTACGGCGTAAGACGAAATGGCGGAGGCGTTTTGGCCTCCGGTGGGACCGGTTTCGACGGCTATCGCGGTGCCATTCGGAGCGAATGCGAGCGAGAAGACTCCAGGGCCGGCGCTGGGATTGGTCACGATTGGGGATAAGGTTCCGTTTTTCTGCACGCTGAAAACATCGATGCTGTTGGTTTCCCGTTCGGTGACGAGCAGGAACTGACCGTTGGGGCTGAAGGCTAACGACGCGGCTCCCGAAGTGTTGGTACTCAGGAAGCTAAGGGAATTGGGAATCGGGTGCAGTTTTCCGTGCTCAGTGACCCAGAAACCCACCACGCTGCTGCTGCCTCCGGCGTTCAAAACATAGACGAGATCTCCATTTTGGGCTATGGCGTTCGGTTCACTGCCTTGGGAGAGTTGCCTGTCGGTGAGCCACAGGTCGGCACCGTGGACTCGAAAAACGGAGACGTCCCCGCTGCCAGCGTTGACCGCGAAGAGCAGAGTGTGATCCTGGCTGAGAGTTAGGGAGCCTTGCGATTCGAGGGGATCGTTGTTGCCGCCGCTGCCACGACCGCCAGTGGCGAATTTGTGTGCTTCCTGTAAGGAGCCATCCGCGGCTCGTTTGTAGGAGATGACTTCATTCCGGTCGGCGGCATTCGTCATGACGAAGACTGCTCCGTTAGAATGTTTGTCCTCTGCGTTGCTGGGGGTTGGGGATACGATGCTGATCGCTAGCGCGACCATCCAGAGGATGTGAACTATCTTGCGCATTTTCCGACTCCTAGACGTTTTTGTCGCGCGCTGAACTGGAGAGACACGGCAAACACTTATCTTCCGGTTCAGCAGCGCGCGGCCATAGGAGTCATGAGGTGGAAGGAAGTTTCAGGCTTCTTACAAAGTTCGCTTCTCCTTATGGGAGTCGAACACGACCGATAAACTCCCGCTCGAGAACAAACCGCAAACGCTAACTCCTGTACCTGCTATTCAAAACGCAGCCGACAAACCTACAATAGAGTCCGTCCTGATGCCGCTTTGGAGGGTGATACAAATTATCATCCCTAAAAACTCATTTGGCACGATGTTTGCGCGTTGAAAGTGCGAAGGCGAATCGGAATTGTCCTTCCGAACTTTACGGACGGAGGGGTTTTGCGTGGCTCTCTACCCTGCAACTTTTCGATGACTGGTGAATCCCATGTCCGCCGAGCTGCCTAAAGGAGCAGTCATGAACTCGCGAATAAGCGACAAACAATTCAAGCGCATGAGCCGGCGTGAATTGTTGAAGCTGACGCCGGTCCTCGCGTTGGGCGCGTTTGCCGTCCCGGCGCTACAGAAGCCGCTTTTGAAAGCCGGACTTGGTTTCAGCGATTGGGTATCGGAAAAGATGTTTCACACCGCCCACCTGGCTCCTACGTTTGCGGACACGGAGCTCACTCCGTTTAATAAGTTTCCAATTAACGGTTACGACGTCGCGGATCCCGGAGTTGATTTCGATAAATGGAATCTTACCGTTACGGGCGCGGTGCAGAAACCTGGCGACTATACACTTACTCAGATTCAAACTCTGCCCAAGTTTAACCAGAACACGCGGCATGTTTGCGTCGAAGGTTGGGACGTAATCGGCAATTTTGGCGGCGTGCATCTTTCCGACTTCCTCAAGATGATTGGAGCCGATACGACAGCCCGCTTCATTTACGTCGAGTGCGCCGACGATTATTACGAGACTCTTGACATGCAGACGGCTCTGCATCCACAGACAATGCTGTGCTACGAAATGTACGGCCAGCCATTGACTCGCGAGCACGGCGCACCCTTACGGCTTACGATCCCAACCAAAGTGGGTTACAAGCAAGCCAAATATCTAACCAATATGAAAGTGACCAACGTTGTGCAAAGGGTGGGCTACTGGGAAGATCAGGGCTACTCGTACTTTTACGGACTCTAACACCGCGGAGGAGGGCTCATGTCGACGCAAGTGATCGCGATCGAGAACGCGAAGACTGGAGAGGTCAGCGGGGCGGTGTACGAGCATCCGTTTATCGTTCGCCTTTGCCATTGGGTGAACGCTGTGGCGTTGTTCGTGATGATCGGCAGCGGACTCCAAATCTTTCGAGCCTTTCCCAGCTTCGGCGCCAAAATTCCGCAGAAAGACTTGATCAACTGGCCGGAGTCGTTTGCCATCGGCGGGTGGCTTGGCGGCGCGCTGCAATGGCATCTCACGTTCATGTGGATCTATATCGCGACCGGGCTGGTGTACATCGGCTATCAGATTTTCAGTGGCAACTATAAACAAGTTCTGTTTGTGCGGCGAGACCTGCCCGGAGTATGGCCGATGGTTCGCTACTATTTTTTCTTCGGCCCCAAGCCGCCGGTCAGAGAGGCCTACAACCCTTTACAGAAGCACGCGTACACATCGGCGATTGGATTGGGCGTGTTGTCGGTCTTGACCGGTTTTGCCGTTTGGAAGCCAGCGCAGTTTTCATGGCTGGCCTGGATAATGGGCGGCTTCCACTGGGCGCGGTTGTGGCATTTCCTGGTCATGTGGGCGATCCTGGCCTTCGTCTTCGGCCACCTCGTGATGGTTGTCTTGCACGGTTGGAATAACTTCGTTTCCATGTTGACGGGATGGAAGAAGAGTCCGGACTATTCGCCGAAGTAGCTGCTGCGCACGACGTCGTAATTTCAGTATTACAGTGGGGAGTAATGCCGGAAGAGGCGATTTCACTGGAGAATCGAGCCGAGAGGCTCAATGAAGAAATGCTGATCCGGCGCATTCGCGACGGTGAGCATGAGCTTTTTTACGAGCTGATCCAGCCTTACGAACGGCGCGTATACTCAACCGCATTCGCGATTTTGCGCAACGAAGCGGATGCGGAAGATGTGGCGCAAGAGGCGATTCTGAAAGCTTTCAAACACATTCGGCAATTCCGGGCAGAGGCGCGATTCAGCACCTGGCTGATTCAGATCACGGTGAATGAAGCGCGCATGCGAAGACGGAAAGAGCATGTCGAAATTATGCAGCCAATCGTCGATCACCAAGACGACGAGGGCAACTACGTGCCCCGCGACTTTGCTGACTGGCGCGAGATTCCGTCGGAAACCCTGGAGCGAAGCGAGGTACGGCAGAAGCTGGCCGAGGCGCTAGCATCGCTGGGGCAGAAGTACCGCGAAGTCTTCGTGCTGCGCGACATGCAGCATTTGAGTATTGAAGAAACGGCCAAGGCTCTCGGAGTTTCCACGGCGTCGGTTAAAACCCGATTGCTACGGGCGCGACTCATGCTGCGCGATCTGCTGGCTCCAGGGCTCGGCGGCAGCTGGAGCAGCAAGTTGTCATTCGCAAAGGGGACCAAGCCATGGTAGTGACCTGCGAGCAGGTGTGGCACGAGCTTTCGAATTATCTCGATGGCGAAGTCTCCCAGGAATTGCGTGCCGGCATGGATGAGCACCTTCGCGGGTGCGCGAAATGCAGCGCGGTACTCGATGGCACTCGCAACGTGATCGGCCTCTACGGGGAGGACAGTATGTTCGAACCACCTCAGGGTTTCAGCCAGCGTCTGCATAAAAGGCTCGATGAGAATATGCCGCGTCAGCGAGGGACCGCGTTTGGCTGGATGATCGCGGTGGCAGCGGCACTTTTGATTGTCGGTAGTTTCGAACTTGGAGATTCGTCGGCGTTCGTCGGCCCCCCACTACGTTCGCAACAAGCACAACCGGGGACCGCGGTTCCTCCGGAAATGATGGTCGTGGTTGCGGAGGACGGAAAGCTTTTTCATGCGGGCCCCGGGTGTCCGTTGCTTCATGACAAAGCACATTTGCGGACGATGACCGCGAGCGAAGCGCGTCGTGAAGGTTATACGCCTTGTGTGCGGTGCATGAAGAAGTATCTCAATGAAAACGCAGCCCTCGATGCAGATGACGATGGCGGTGGAGAGCTTGCCCGTTCAGCGGGATCGACTTCAAACTGAGAAGCCGACTTCGGGCCAGCGTCAAAGCCCGCGATCAAGTGTCGCATTCGCTCCGCCGTGATTCAGGCAGAAGCAATAATCGCCCCCTCTCTCCATCGGTGACACTTGCCGACTTCCCGGGAGCGATCTAGTCACGCTGAGAATGTGGTCTGCTGCCCATTCATAGAATTTCTAGAGGCGGGACCCTACTCGCGCGCTCCGCGATGGATAGCCGGTTAGGATCGATGTGCGAATGCGATCGTCCAGACAACGGACAAGATTTTGCACTGCACCAACTCGGAAAGAGACGCCACATCTCCCGCGCTGTCCATTCACCCCATCAATTTTGCACAACTGCCAGACTTCGAGGCCTGAATGGTGAACCTTGTAGCTTGGTTCAGACGGATGCTTTTGAGGCGGCTTGACGGACGAGGCGCCCGGCGGCCGTTCCACCCTCACTCTTACTTCTTAGCGGTTGGCGGCAACACACCGTTCAAGCGCAGATACATTGCCGCTTCGGCGTAGTGGTCGGCCCAAGCACCGGCTAGGATGAGGCTGGCCCAGGCACGCGAACCCTGGCGTCCGGGGAAGATTTCCGTGGTCTCGGCCAGTTTTGAGTCGTCCATTTTCGTTAGCGCGTCGGAGCAGAAATCAAACGAGGCCCTGAGCGCAGCCACCAGTTTGTCTTTCGAGTCCGTGTCTTTTACTTCCTCGTCCTTGGGAGCCGGGACGGCGGCGGCCTTGCTGCACAGGAGGTAATTGGTTTCGGCCATGTGGACGACGAGGTGGCCGAACGTCATCTGGTCGGCGGTGGGTTTGTAGTTGAACTTGTCGGCAGGCATGGCTTCGACGGCTGCAACGGTGTTTTTCTGCCGGCCGGGCAGGATGTCCCTCAGGGCGGCGCTGACCGGGTTCTTTGTTGGTGCGGGTGCCGTTGGTGCGGGTGCCGTTTGTGCAGTCGCCGACGCGGCGAGTAACAGCAAGGCAGGGATCACAAGAGTTCTCTTCATTTTGTCCTCATTGTTCGGTGATTCGGTGCGGAGAGTACACTCGAAAACTCCATTACCAGTTTGCGATCGGCGGAGTCTCCTCCGACGTCTGCGGACCCCCCAGTTCCTCGGAGAATAAAACGGTCCATTGGTTGTCGTTCCTTTGTCCCCAGCCATCCCGTGCAACCCCCCAGATGTAGATCTTGCTCGTTTTGCCACTCTTGTCCCTAAGCTGGCCCTCTAGTTTCTCAAATACGAGTACCGCCCAGTCGTTGCCTCTGGGTTCGACCGTGAGCACGGTGGCGTCAAATCGGGTTAAGGTCAACGGGCGGGTGTAGAGATAATCGAGATACTCCTGCCTTGTTGCTCGTCGGGTGGCGGTTTGGACGTATAAATCCGGAGCCAGCATCCTCTCCATTGTGTTCTTGTCCATCGTCCCCACAGCCGCTTTGCCAAACACGACGTAAGCGGCTTCAATCGCTTTTCGCGCTTCTGTCGAACTCATGGCAGGAGCACTTTGCGCCCCGGCTGCAGCCGTTACGATTAGCGCCACTAACGTGTAGACCAGAATGCGCCCCCCCAGATTCATGGGTAGAAAGCTACGGCGTATTGAAGTTGCTAGTCTCGATTTCATTCGCTTCTTCTCCTCTTTTACGTGCCGTTGTCTGTCAGCTGCGACCATAGCTCGTCCAGGTAACAGACAAGATCTTCCACTGCCCATCAATTTTGCACAACTGCCAGTGCTCGAGGCCTGAATTGGTAAGCTTGTCGTTGACGTAAAAATCGTAGTTAAATGTCACCATCCCCAGAGGACCGTCCTGGCGAATCTCGATGTTCTGCAATTTCCCTTCGAGCTTGTCCTTCGACGTTGCGAAGATTTCCACAAGTTCGTCGAGATGGCTCGGGCCAATCCCATCGAATTGAGCGTTACGTTTGCGGGCGTTATCAATCTCTTTCTGGGTGTTGATGTGGTGAAAGAGCACATCGTGGTTCAGCACGAGCTTCGTTATGGCGTAGCCGTCTTTGCGAATAATATCCTGACGGTACTCCTCCAATACGCCGCGAATCTTCGCGAGGTCATCGGCATTGGAGTTGAATTTGGGTTCCGCGTCCTGCGCTGACACTTGAGAGGCCAAACCCCACATGAGAAGTGCAACGAATACTGCGCTCATTCTCTTTTTATTCATATGGCATTTCCCTTTCGCGAAAGTGCGACGCTACTTCATCGGCGAAAAATCCGTCGACCGCATGTACATTCGGTCTATCTTTTCCACCAACTTGTTGGCCTCCTCGGATTTGATTGCCTCCTGAACCTCCGGGTCGGCCAGCATCGCGTCCCAATTCTTTTTTGCTTCCTCCCGGTTGGAATGAGCCACGAGGTAGACGAATGTGTTGTCCCAATCGGCTGTTCCCTCAGGTACCCAGTAACCCACGACCTGCAGATCGTGTTTGGCCAACAGCTTTGAATAGATGTCTCGAAACCGCGATTCCAGCGCCGGCAATTTGCCCGGCACAGTGTGATAAATGCGAAGCTCGAAGACGCGATTGCTGTCGGCCCTCACGTGGTCCATGTGAGCGAGGCGCGCAGTCATGAGCGATCCGGCGGTGAAAGAAAGCAGGGCAATGGCGCAAAGACTGAATCCCCTGAATTTCCAGCAGTTGAGTGTCATTGATACTCCTTTCTAGACGACGCGAAATGAGTGTCCCACACCGCGAAGCGCTCCTACTTAGACCAGGGCGGAACGACGCCGTTGCTGCCTGCGTAGGCGAATCGCAAGCGCGAACACTCCGTACTGAGTCAGAATTTTCTTCATGTGGAACTCCTCTTGGCGATGCTCCTGCTCACCGGACAATATGCCGCGAGGAACGAGTGTTTGCAGGAAAAGTGACATGCGGTATCCGAAGTGAGACAAGCGGTCTGTCCTCAGTGATGTCTTCTTCGAAGGCTCAGCTATAATCCGTCCCGGAGAGGTCGACAAGCCCCTTGCTGCAGGCCACACCAGATATGGGACGCGCGAAATGGATTTTGATCCCGTGTGCGTGGACGATGGTAGGACTGTTGTTCACCGTGCAGGAGATCGTGGTGGCGAAGGTTCACGGCGGGCGGGTCAACTGGGTGCTCGTGGGTGCGATCGAACTCGTCTACTGGAACGTATGGGCGGCGTACACACCGCTTGTGATTGGTCTTGCCAAACGGTTCCCGTTGACGGGGCCGAGGTTTGGACATCACATAGCGATCCACACAATCACGTCGCTCCTGATGGCTCCCCTGGCATCTGTCACCGAATACTTTCTGAGCGGTGGACTTCTGCGGTTACTTTTTCGCAATACCAATCCTGGTGCGCTGCACCTTCTCCCGACGTTCACAGTCAGTGTTCTATCGATGAGCTTCACTGGCGTGCTTACGTACTGGTTAGTTGTGGGACTGTATCAGTCGATCCACTTTTACCAGGCCGCGATGGAGCGCGAGACTATAGCGGCGCAACTGGAAACGCAGCTCTCCCACGCCGAACTTGAGAACCTTAAGAGCCAGTTACATCCGCACTTTTTGTTCAACAGTCTTCACACCATTGGAGTCCTGATGCAGGAAGACGTCGATGCTGCAAGCCATCTGCTGGTCAGTCTCGGCGACTTGCTGCGCATGGCACTCGAACGGCGGGAGAACGAGATCACCTTGCAAAGCGAACTCGAGTTTGTCGGCAAGTATCTAGAGATCGAACAGACACGCTTTCACGATCGCTTGAAAGTTCACATGGACGTGCCACCCGACCTTCTCGCAGTCTATGTACCGAGCCTGGCGCTTCAGCCACTGGTTGAGAATGCCATCAAGCACGGCATCAGCGTCGATTCCTCCGCAGGCCGGGTGGAGATCGCTGCGCAACGCCACAACGGCAGAGTTTGGCTCTGCGTTCGTGATGATGGCCCCGGTCCAGCACCGGGATCGCGCCTGCGATTCGGCGTCGGACTCACCAATGTCCAGTCCCGCTTGAAACAACTCTACGGGAACGAGTCGTCGCTGGAACTTATCGGGGGCAACGGTCGAGGCTGTGAGGCCATCATCACCATTCCACTGAGGAGTTCGCATGAAGACGCGAGTCCTCATCGTCGATGACGAGCCGATCGCTCGGCGCGGTATCCGTCGCTATCTGTCCGAACACAGCGGCATTGAAGTCGTGGGCGAGGCGGCGAACGGAATAAGTGCGGTAGAGCAGATCAATGAACTTCATCCCGATATCGTTTTTCTCGATGTGCAGATGCCTGATCTGGATGGTTTTGGAGTCATCGAAAATGTGGAGCCATCGACCGGCCCCGCTCCCGTATATATCTTCGCCACGGCTCACGATGCGCACGCCATTCGTGCATTCGAAGTGCACGCTGTCGACTATCTCTTGAAACCGTTTGATAAGGAGCGATTTGCCAAGGCCCTGGTTCACGCGCGCCAGGTCCTCGAACAGCGCGGGAAAACAAATCGAGGTCTCGAACCCCTGCTCCAATCCCTCCGTAGTCTTCGCCCGTTGGAACGTTTTGTGGTAAAGGACAAGAAGCGGATTTTCTTTGTTCCCGTTTCCCACGTTTTGTGGATCGAAGCCACGGGAAACTATGCCTGCATACACACCGCCAGCGACAGTCACCTGTTGCGGGAAACCATGGCACACCTGGAAGAGAAGCTGGCGCCACACCACTTCATCCGCGTGCGGAAATCGGCCATCGTGAACAGTGCCCGCATTAGCGAGATTCGTCCGATGTTCGATGGGGTTTACGACATCGTACTGGCAGAAGGAACGGTGGTCACGTCGAGCCGCAGATACGCTCACAAGTTACGGACGCTGCTGGAATCCTAGTCTTGTCGGAGATTCCGCCGTGGCCATGAGGTTGTCCCTTTCTGATATCTAAACTCCTAGAATCTTCCCTGCCATCGCTGTCCCCTCGACGCGACTCTTCACTTTCGCAAAAGCCGTCTCCCGCGATGTTGACGTGTCGTCAGCAAAGGGTGAGAAGCCGCAATCGTCGGTTGTTCCGAGCGATTCCAAAGGAATGAATTCGGCTGCTTCGAGCACACGATCTCGTACTGCTTCCGCACTCTCAATCTTTGGATTAATAGGGTCCGTGACACCCACGAAGAGCATCTGGCCGGACTTGAGCAGATCTCGAATCGTGGTTAGCACACGACGGCGGTCCGTTTCGCTGGCCAATTGAACATAGAAGCGGCCGACCTTCAGGTTGAACAAGGCAGGCAGTAAATTCGTGTAGTCGGCGTCGGCGCTATGGGTGGAGTCATGATCGCCGCCGGGGCAAGTGTGCACTCCAATTTTCTTCCTCTCAGCATCCGAGAACTTATCGAGAACGCGGTTGTTCAGCTCAATGAATGTATTCAACAATCCGCCGGAAGGATCGAGCTTGAGTGCCAGTCGTCCTTCGGTGAAATCGATCTGCACGCACGCGGCGTTGGCTTCCAGACACTCCCGAATATCCCTCGCTGCATCCTGAACAAGGTCTTCCAGGAACGCCTCGCGCGTATACCCATTCAGGCCATTCTGCGGATAGAGCAGGCTCAAGGCCGATGCCGAAATCACAGCCTGTTTCACCGGCCGGTGAGCGTGTCGCTGAGCAGCCTTCAGATAGCTCACAGCGTGGACCCCATAGCGGAAGGGGCCTCTCGTCAATCGCGGCAACTGCCGGGTGTGACCGTCAGCAAAAGGAATTGTGACGCCATCCGCGGCGAGATTCTCCAGGCCCACAAGCGGGTAGGTCGCAAAACTGGGCTTGCTCTGCTCGCCGTCCGATATGACGGGCGATCCAGTAGCTTCGAAGCGGCTGATCGTATCGCGGAGTGCTGGTTCTTCCGCCGCATGGAACTGCTCGTCCGAGATCTGTCGTGCAGCGCGAGCCCGCATCGCCGCCAACAACTCCGGAGGACGGGGTACGCTGCCAATGGGTTCGGTCGGAATCGGCATGGTGTGCGCTCCTTTGACCTGAATCAGAAATTCGATCGGAGCGCAAGCTGAACTTGCCGCGCTTTGACGGTTCTGAATGCGAGAAACCTTACTTGCGATTGCCGAAACGCAGCAATAGTAAAAAAAGACTACAGATGGTCGTCGAGGAATCCGTGTCGCATTCGACTCCTGCCAAAAACCGTCGCGGGCGTGTTGGCGAGATTCGGCTCGCGGTCCAGAAACGGGTTGGGGGCAATCTCCTCGAAACCGGCTTTCCTTACTGATCGCTACAAGCCATCAGCGAATCAACTTTGTGTGGCTTCTTCTTGGCTTCTTTTGTGCAGTAAGATCAATCGAATATATTTGTGTATATTTGTGCGCAGGCAAAAGGTTGGACTAGAAAAGGAGGTCGCATGGTGTACTCCGACACAGCATCCCCTGGATTGTTCGCTGTCCTCATTCTGCTCGCATGCCTCGCGGGGTCAAGCACACTTTCCCGCGCCCAGGGAACTAGTCAAAAAACAACAAGGCCAGAAGCGGGTCTCGCCGCCTGGCAACAAATATATTCCGTGCTGACAACTCCTCGTTGTATCAATTGCCACACCGCGACGAACTATCCAGAGCAAGGCGACGACCGGCACCGTCATTTGTTCAACGTCGTGCGCGGGCCCGGAGGCAAGGGCGTGCCGGGCCTGAACTGTGCTACCTGTCATCAGTCCGCTAACGCGGATAGCACCGGTGTTCCCGGGGCGTACAACTGGCACCTGGCGCCGCTCGCCATGAAGTGGCAGGACACCAACGACAACATCTTGTCGAGTACAGCGGTTTGCCAGTCTCTTACCGATCGCTCCAAGAATGGCAGCCTGGATGGTCCCGGCATCTTGCGGCACCATGAGCAAGAGCCTTTGGTGCTCTGGGCATTCCAACCAGGACACCGCCGCGACGGCACTGCGCGATCTCTGCCACCGCTCACCCACGAACAATTTGTCGCCGCCACGCAGACGTGGGTCGATGCTGGAATGCCTTGTCCACAGAATCCTTGAACTCGGAGACTCTTATGCAAACTTACAAGCTGACAGTAAACGGACAAACCAGAGAGGTCACCGCTGACCCCGGCGCTCCGCTGCTTTGGGTGCTGCGTGAAGATCTGAAAATGACCGGCACGAAATACGGTTGCGGGATTTCCGCATGCGGTGCATGCACTGTGCATCTGGCGGGAGTCGCGACTCGCTCGTGCGTGGTTCCGGTTTCGCTGGTCGGTGATCGGCCGATCGTGACCATCGAGGGCGTCGGAGAAGATCGCGTGGGCCGCGCCGTTCAAGACGCCTGGGTGGCCGAAGACGTCGTGCAGTGCGGCTACTGCCAAAGCGGTCAGATCATGAGCGCTGTAGCGTTGCTCAAGAGCAGCAGGAAACCCACGGACGAGGACATCGAGGAATCGATGGGCGGAAACATTTGCCGCTGCGGCACGTATGTTCGCATCCGCAAAGCGATCAAGACTGCTGCACAACAGCTGGCGTAATAAGGAGAACACCATGTCCGCGACCACCATGTTGAGTTCGGAATTAAGTCTCAGCCGCCGTAGTTTCCTGCGTGTCTCGGCAACGGCCGCCGGCGGGTTGATCGTCGCTCTCTATTTCGATTTCCCAGTACAGGCTCAGGCTCCGCCAGCGAAGACCTATCCTCCGGATGCCTTCGTTCACATCCAGCGCGACGGCAAGATTGTGATTCAGGTGAATCGCCTCGAGTTCGGCCAGGGAGTCCAGACCTCTCTACCGATGCTGTTGGCCGATGAGATGGACGCCGACTGGGCGCATGTCGTGGCCGAACTTGCCCCGGCGGCCGATGTCTATAAGGATCCAGTGTTTGGGATCCAGATGGTTGGCGGCTCGGGCTCGATTGCGCATTCTTTTCATCAGTACCGCGAACTGGGAGCAAAAACCCGCGCCGTACTGATTGCCGCTGCCGCGCAGCAATGGAACGTGCCGGGTGCTCAATGCCGGACTGAGGCCAGTGTTGTGTATGGCCCGGGCGGTCGATCTGCCACATACGGAGAACTCGCCGACGCCGCGGCCCACGTGCCTGTGCCGGAGAATGTGCCGCTCAAAAAAGCATCTGAGTTCAAGTTGATTGGTAAAGACACGCGACGGCTCGACAGCCGTCCGAAGTGCGATGGCTCCTTGAAGTTCGGCCTTGACCTCGATCTGCCCGGAATGAAGATTGCAGTTGTGGCGCACCCTCCTATCTTCGGTGGAAGACCCAAATCAATCGATGACAAGGCGGCGCGAGGCATTCCCGGTGTGATGGATGTATTCGAAATCCCTACCACCAGCAAGGGAACTGCAGTAGTCGTTGTGGCGGACAAATTCTGGACTGCCAAGCAGGCACGCGATCGGCTGTCCATCGATTGGGATTTCTCTCGAATCGAGCCGGCCGATACGGAGCAACTGCGGGCAAAGTATAAGGAACTGGCTGCCACTCCGGGCAATGTTGCGGTGACTCGCGGCGACCTCAGCGTGCTGAATGGCATCAGCGCCGCCAACCGGTTTGAGGCGGAATACGAATTTCCCTACCTCGCTCACACTCCGATGGAGCCATTGAACACAACCATCCGGTTTGATGGTGATCGAGCTGAGGTTTGGGCCGGTTCACAATTTCAAACCGTCGATCAAATGGCCATCGCCGAAACCCTCGGCCTGAAGCCGGAGCAGGTTACCTTTCACACCGAGATGGCCGGCGGCGGATTCGGCAGAAGGGCGACGCCTGATTCCCATGTGCAGCGCGAGGCGGCTGCTATCGCCAAACGTTGCAAAGGCATTCCAGTAAAACTCATTTGGACCCGCGAAGACGACGTGCAAGGCGGCTACTATCGTCCCATGTTTGCGCACCGGATCGAGATTGGGATCGGAGCGGATGGCATGCCTTTGGCATGGAGACATGTGATCGTGGGACAGTCTCTCGTGGCGGGCACACCGTTTGCTGCCATGCTAATAAAGAATGGAGTCGATGAAACTGCGGTCGAGGGCGCCTCCGACAATCCTTACGAAATCCCGAACTTCACGGTTACAGCGCATCACCCCACGCCAAACGTCCCGGTACTGTGGTGGCGTTCTGTCGGGCACACCCACACTGCCTTCGTGATGGAAACGCTGGTCGATGAACTGGCGAGTCGTGCGGGAGCAGACCCGATTGCCTATCGCCGAAAGCTGCTGAAACCGGATGAAAAAAGAATGCGCGGAGTGCTCGATCTGATGGACGAAAGGAGCGCTTCGTGGCGGAATCACCTGCCGGAGGGCCACGCCGCCGGAGTCGCATGCCACGAGTGCTTCGGAACCAATGTTGCGTGCGCCGTGGATGTCTCAATCGAGAACAAGCGGCCGAAGATCCATCGCGTAACCGTGGCGCTGGACTGCGGCATAGCAGTGAATCCCCTGACGATCGAGAGCCAGTTTCAGGCTGGTGTGAGCTTCGGCGTATCGCAGTTGATGGCGAAAGGTGCGATTACTTTCAAGAGCGGCCATGCCGAGCAAAACAACTTCGACGGCTACACTCCACCGTACATAGTCGATGCACCGGTTGCCGTCGACGTTCATATCGTTCCGAGCACGGAAGAACCCACAGGATGCGGGGAACCACCGGTTCCGGTCATTTCCCCCGCCGTGGTGAATGCATTGTTTCGCTTGACCGGCAAGCGGTACCGCACCCTGCCGTTGGTTAGCCTTTAAGACTGCTCAAACTTGTCGCCTGCGCAGGAAGTTAGGTTGCTTTCACGCTCTGATTCCTGCGCAGCGACCTCAATCTCGAGCTTCGCGGCTCCCTTTTCGGCAGCCGAGTATCGTTAGTACTCCATCTGGACGCTGGTGAAATTGACTCCGTCGTTGTCCAGCACTACGACAACGACATAGTATTGCTTGGTTGAAGAGCGACATTATGAAACTGATTTTTGTGCTGATGTTTACTTTCCTCGCTGTTCACGCGAACGCCGCTGTGCCTGCAGTATCAGGTTCTCCAATGAAGATAGGCATCGTGGGTCTGGTTCACGGTCATGTCGAGAGTTTTCTGAACGGTGGCTCGCTGACACCGGCTGGCGGGATTCTAAATCGCCCTGACGTTCAGGTCGTTGGGATTGTTGAGCCAGACGAGAAGCTTTTCAACTCGTATGCGCAGCGCCATCATTTGTCCGCGAGCTTGCACTTCCGCAGCATTCAAGAAATGGTTTCGCAATCGCATCCGCGGGCAGTGCTGGTCTTCACTGCCCCGAGTGAGCACAGACGAGTGATTGAGGACTGCGCCGCATTAGGTGTACATGTAATGGTGGAGAAGCCGCTGGCCATCAGCTACAAAGATGCGCTGGCCATTCAGGATGCCGCGCATCGTGGAAAGATCCATGTGCTCGTCAACTTGGAAACGTCGTGGTATTCGAGCAATTCCGAGGCCTTCAATCTACTGAAGCAAGGCGTTTTGGGGCCGATCGTGAAGACCGTCTTTCGTGACGGCCACGCGGGACCCAAGCTGATCGGGGTTCCTCCTGAGTTCCTCTCTTTCCTCATCGATCCGAAGCAGAACGGCGCTGGAGCTCTGTTCGATTTCGGCTGCTATGGCGCGAATCTCATGACCTGGCTGATGGATGGCGAAACTCCGCTATCCGTAACAGCGGTGACCAAGCAGTTGCAACCGAACCTCTATCCCCGGGTAGACGATGAGGCAGACATCATCCTCAACTACAAGAATGCCGTTGCCATTATTCAGGCATCCTGGAATTGGCCTTTCGCTCTGAAGCAGATGGATGTGTACGGCCGCACAGGTTATGCGAAGGCAATCGACTCCGAGCGCATCGAGATCCGAAAGGCGAATGAGTCCGAAGGCAGAATGCTGAAGGGAGAGAGCCTCATCGCGCCATACGACGATCCTTTGCACTACCTGGCTGCGGTCCTGAATGGAGACATTGAGGAAGGAAATAGCCCGTCGTCGCTGAACAACAACCTGGCCGTGTCCGAGATTCTGGATGCAGCACGACTGTCGGCTCAGACCGGCAAGTCGGTCAGTCTGCCACTCACAAAGTAAAGTCATGGCGCGGGACACTGATCTGGGCATAGGACCGAAAGATGATGCTTATGCATGAAGAACTTCTCCGGGAATTTCAAGACTTTGGTCTAACCGCTCCTACGGCTAAGTCGGTCATGGACCATATCGCGCAGCATCTACACGAAAAGATGACGCGTTACAACTGGGTAGGGTTTTATCTTGTCGACCCGTCGGAGCCCGGCGTCCTGCTGGTTGGACCTTTTGTCGGCAGCTTTACGCCCAATGCTCGCATTCCTCTCAACACGGGACTTTGTGGTGCCGCGGCCAGCAGCGGGCAGGTCGTAATCGTGGACGATGTCTCCAAAGATCCGCGTTATCTTTCGGGCTCGCACTTGGTGAAATCTGAAATCGTTGTCCCCATCTTCGTGAAGAACAAGCTCGCGGCTGAACTCGACATCGAGAGCTATTTTGTCGGTACTTTCACTAGATCGGAACAGGACTTTGTCGAAGCCTGCGCCGCCATAGTGGGAGATTATTTGGCGAGAGGATAGCCAGCTGGACTCGTCGTCGGCATCACCTGTGAAAAGTGTCACGGACCTGGACGGGTACACGTTCAACGCTTCAATTCGAAATCCGCGGAGACTTCATCGGGCTCCACCATCCTCAATCCAGCAAGATTTTCGCGCGACCGGCAGATGGATCTTTGCGCCTGGTGCCACGCGGGCCACGGCGAACCGCTCTTGGCGACATTTTCCTACGTTCCCGGCGAGCCTCTGGAAAAATATATAGAGTTGCCTCAACCTGACCCGGAAGCCCCGGTGGATGTCCACGGAAGCCAAGTGGAACTGCTCAAGAGAAGCCGCTGCTTTCAATCATCGACGATGACTTGTCTGACCTGTCACGATGTTCATGCGACGCAGAAAGATCCGGCGGCATTCTCCGTGCATTGTCTGCAGTGCCATAAAGCCGAAAGCCATCCAAAGATCGAACAGCCAATTGTGAAGAACTGCGTCGATTGCCATATGCCAAAACAGAAGACCAACCTCATCGTCTTTAACTGGAATGGCCGGAAAGTAAGCCCTGAAGTGCGCAATCATTGGATCAAGGTTTATTCAAATAACAATGCTCCCGCGCCGGAAGAACGAAACGAAAAACCATAAATCCCCCACCATGTCGGACGCTCACGCTTCGGCTTCTTGTGGCTATGATGCGGCAATCATTATTAATCGTTGCTTCATAAATACCAACTGGTATGTATGTTCACATTGCAAGATGAGCACGTTAGGGCGACCGAACCATCTCTCACCCGCGGTCGCTCGCAGGACGGCGTCGGAATCTCCAGAATCTGGGAGTTTCGGGATCCTGTCTTCCATCTGTCATTTTTCGCCTGACAAGTGGGACGATCAGCGCCGAAAAGCGCTCTCGCGCGACCGAGATACGTTCTGAGCAAGGTCGGACTACATCCGGAATCTCATTAGCGCTGATCCAATGATTGCTGTAACTGCTTGAGGAATTGATGACTGCTTTTTGGCGTTCGTCTTGCAATCTCCTAGTTCGCGCGAAACCGGCTTTCCAAGCGGGTTCCGCAACTAAGAGGAGGATGAATGTACCTTCAACGCATCTCAACGTTTGTACTTGTTCTGACTGCAACTTGCTGTCTTCTTGCGAGTCAGCTACTGCTAGCCCAGTCGTCGACTACGGGTGAAATTAGCGGTACCGTTAGTGATCCTTCCGGTGCCGTCGTGCCCAACGTCCCAGTTACCTTAAAGAGCATCGATAAGGGATTCACCCAGACTGCGACCTCAAACTCGCAGGGTGCGTATCGGTTTTCACTTCTGGCACCCGGCAACTACGCAATTTCCGCGACGGCGGCAGGATTCAAGACGACCACGGTGACCCAACCAGTCGCGGTGGGCGCGGTCGCCATCACCAATATCATTATGGAACTTGGCACCACCGGAACTACGGTCGAGGTAAGCGGAGATGCGCCCCTGCTGCAAGCAGACAGCTCCGAGATTTCTACTACGATGAACACTCTGGCGGTTCAGAGCTTGCCCAACCCCGGCAACGACCTGAGCTTCATCGCCCAAACCGCCCCTGGTTCAGTGATGAATACCCAGAGCGGTTTCGGCAACTTCTCCAGTTTCGGGATTTCGGCAACTTCGAATTTGTTCACTATGAACGGCATGTATGACAACGATCCGTTCCTGAACGTGAACAACTCCGGCGCGACCAACCTCCTGCTCGGCAACAATGAAGTTCAGGAAGCGTCGGTCACCAGCAATGGCTACTCCGGTCAGTTCGGCGGTTTCGCAGGCGCGACTGTGAACTACGTGACCAAGTCAGGCTCGAACCAATTCCACGGCAACGCAAATTACTTTTGGAATGGCTCGTCCATGAACGCCAACGACTGGTTCCACAACAACACCACGCCAGTAACACCAAAAACGTTTGACAACGCCAATCAGTGGGCAGCGTCTTTCGGTGGACCAATCAAGAAGGACAAAGCTTTCTTCTTCGCCAACTACGAAGGCCTGCGCGTGCTCGTTCCGGTAACCCAAACGGTCACTTACCCCAGCCCGCAATTCCAAACTTCGACGCTGGCTAACCTGACAGCGATCGGACAGGGCGCGCAGATTCCGTACTTCCAGAATATGTTTAATCTCTGGAACAATGCGCCCGGCGCGAGCCGGTCAACCCCCATCCCGCTCGGCGGAGCCTCTCTCGGCGGTTGCTCCACGCAAAACGCTGGAGGACTTAGCGGCGTTGCTGCACTGCTTCCCGGCTCTCCGTTGTTTGGCAGCGCGGTTCCCTGCGCCAACAGCTTCCAGTCGGCAGACAGTGCTCTAACCCATGAGTTCTTGTTGGCCGGCAGAGTTGATATCAACCTCACGAACAGCGACAAACTCTTTATCCGCGCCCAGGAAGACAAGGGCTTCCAAGCCACCTACACCGACCCCATTACCCCGCTGTTTAACTCTGGCAGCGACCAGCCTGAATATCAGTCGCAGGCGAGCTGGACCCACAGCTTCGGCACCAAGGCTGTAAACAACCTGGTCGCGGCATTCACGTACTACAGCGCGATCTTCAACGCCAACAACCCAGCTGCTTCTCTGGCCGCGTATCCAACGACCCTGCTTTTGGGGGACGGCACGTTTGCCAACAGCTTCGAAGGGACCGCTCTGGGCGGCATAAACTTCGATTTCCCCAGTGGTCGCAACGTCACCCAATACCAGTTCGTGGATGACTTCTCCTACACTCTGGGCACCAAACACACCCTGAAGTTGGGTGAAAACTTCCACCGCTACGACATCGGAGACCACGATTTCGGCAACCGCGCCATCGGGCTGCTGATTCCGTTCAATATCGGTTCCTTCTATGCCGGAGGCACGACGGGTACCGAGCTGCAGCAGAATTTCTCGGCGACTTCGGCGGTTCCCATTGGAATTTATGGGATCGGATGGTATGTCCAGGATGAATGGCGCGCAACTCAGAATTTGAAAGTGACCTTGGATTTGCGCATGGACCACAACTCCCCTCCAACCTGCCAAACCAACTGCTTCGCCAATTTGGCGACAAACTTCGCGGATCTGAACCACAGCGCCGCCATCCCCTACAACCAGGCGATCATCAGCGGTCAGCATCAAGCCGTAAACTCGTTTACCACAATCATGTGGCAGCCACGCCTCGGTATTGCCTGGACGCCGTTCGGATTGAAAAACACGGTGGTCCGCGGCGGCATCGGCTTGTTCGCCGATACCTTCCCCGGACAAGTTGCCGACAACGCCGCTTTAAACCCCCCGAACTACAACAGTTTCACACTTGTTTCCGCTGGAGGTCTGGCACCCAATGTTCCCGGCAGTATTTTCACCCAGGCTGCTCAGACCAACGCGGCGTTCACCAGCGTGTTCGCTAACGGAGGAACAGTCGGAAACCTTCCTGCAGGCTTCCAATTGCCAAACATCAACACCGTCAACACCGTTAAAAACCCGATGTACGCGGAGTGGAACCTTCAGTTACAGCAAGCCATCGGCGGCAACACGTCGATCACCCTCAACTACGTGGGCAACCACGGCTACCATGAAACCGTGAACAACCAGGCTGTTAACGGCTATTGCCCGCCGTCGTCATGCCCAAACGGTTTCGTTGGGCTTCCATCGGCACCGATCGATCCGCGCTTCAATTCCGTGGATCAGATCCAGTCCATTGGAATCTCCAGTTACAACGGGTTGACTGCGTCGGTGCAGCATCGCTTCAGTCACGGTCTGCAGTTGCAGGGTAACTTCAACTGGAGCCACGCCCTGGACGAAATCTCCAACGGCGGATTCCTTCCCTTCAACGACGATACCAACACCAGCCCGGAGTTCCCGATCGATCCCAATAACATCCGGAGGATGTATGGCAACGCTGACTACGACACCCGGAAGTACTTCAGCTTGAGCTACGTCTACGAAGTGCCCTTCCGCTTTGGACCGAGAGCGCTCATGCAAGGCTGGCAGCTATCCGGCACTGCGTTTGCTCGCAGCGGCCTCCCCTACACGGTCGTTGACAACGCAACCGTCAACAACGTTCTGAGCTCGACTGGCTACGGAAACGCCGACACTATGTTTGCCGGCTACAACGGTGCAGCTCAGGGAAGCTGCGGTGTTGGAGCGGCCTCTTCCACGAATGGCGGCGCGAGGACTCCGTGCTTGAACGCAGCGGACTTTTCGCCGGTCATCCAGCCGTCTGGCGCCACCCCCAACGCTCCCATCTTTGGTTTCGGCAACCAGGCCCGCAACCAGTTCTTTGGTCCGGGATACTTCGACACAGATTTCACTGTGATGAAGTACACCGGTATCCCGCACTGGGAGAGCGCAAAGCTCGGGCTGGGCGTTCAGTTCTTCAACGTTCTGAACCACCCCAACTTCGACCAACCCGATCGCGACATTTCCAATGGCTCGGGCCAGTTCGGCCAGATCTTGCGGATGGTCAACACTCCAACCAGTATTCTGGGTTCATTCCTCGGCGGCGACGCTGCCCCGCGGCTGATCCAGTTGACCGCAAAGCTTAACTTCTAGGTTGCGCTTTTCCCTTGCAGGCGGTCTTGAAACTCAGGACCGCCTGCTCTTTCATCGATCATGCGACCCGGACTATGAATCCTGCGAATGCTGGCATGCCGGTTCTTCCCATGGAATTTCTCACGTCTGACCAAAACATTTCGCCAAGCTTGGAACCATTCGATCATATGGCCATGGTACTTGCGAATATTACTGGAGCTCGACAAGTGATTGAGTTGGCGCACAGCGAATTGTGCGGGCTGATGCGAGAACGTGAAGCAATCATCAAGCGAATGACAGTTCTCAAGCAGACCATCGCCGGCCTGATCGAAATATTTGGCGCTCGTAGCGTGCGTAAAGAATGCCTCGATTTGGTGAAGCCATCCCGTCGGCACCGGGGAAATAGCTTGACGCAGACCTGTCGGGCCGTGTTGGCCAGGGCGTCTGAGCCGCTGACGGCTCATGAATTGGTCGAAGGCATAAGAGCGGCGGATGTTACCTTGATACAACATCACAAAAATCCGATGGCGTCCGTATGCTCGATCCTGAGTCGGCTCGCATCCTATGGAGAGGTTCGCAGTGTCGTAGCCACCTCTGGGAGAAGACAATGGGCATGGACCAAAACCGATGGGAACGGTCGCTCACCCTTGTAGTGAGAGTGTGTCGAAGTTGTAAATGCAGTACGGCGCGGGCAGAGATGTTGGCTTCGTCACCTGGATTCGCTGCGTCCGGCACAAGGCCGGATAAGACATTCAATCGGTATGTATGAACGTTGGAAAATCTCGTGGGCATTGGCTGTCTTTGCATTGGCGGCATGTGCTGCCGCTCAGAATCAAACACCGCCCAAGCAGATGGCCGATCCGGCGGTGGTGGCGCTGGGAAGTGGATTCGTCTCCGATACTGCGCAAGTGAACGGTGCAACACTCCACTACGTGCGCGGCGGAACTGGGCCCGCGGTCATTTTGCTGCACGGTTTTCCTGAGGACTGGTACGCCTATCACCGCATCATGCCGCTGTTGGCGAAGCAGTTCACAGTCGTTGCCGTTGATTTACGGGGCCTGGGTGGCTCCATCCCGACAGAAGGCGGATACGACGCTGCGAATATGGCAGAGGACGTTCACCAACTGGCGGAACGCTTGCATCTGGAGCACATTTACGTGGTCGGGCACGATATCGGTGGCATGGTTGCGTATGCCTTCGCCCGGCGTTATCCGGAGACTAGCCGCGGGGTGATGATGCTCGACGCGCCGGTACCGGGCCTTGGTCCGTGGGATGCAGTCAAAACCAACCCCATTACCTGGCATATCAATTTTCAGCAGACGCCGGATCTGCCTGAGCGACTCCTGGCCGGCCGCGAAGCTATTTACTTGCGCCATTTTCTCGATCCCGACACCTTCAGCGATGCGGATGTCGCCCGCTATGCCCGCGCTTATGCCGCTCCCGAGCATCTGCGTGCCGCGTTGGAGATATACCGGGCTTTTCCAGCGAACGAAAAATTCAACGCAGCGCAACAGAGTGCGACCGGGTTACCGTTGGTGCTGGCCCCAGGGGAAAACTCGCCTTTCGAGAAACTCATGCCGGGCTTCGCCGAGGCTTTACGGGCTCATGGCTGCTCAAATGTCAAAGTCGAGGTCATCAAGAACGCCGTTCATTACGTGGCGGAAGAGCAACCCAACGCTGTTGCTGAACTCATTGAACGGTACGCGCGCGCTCACTGACGTCGATCTTGACGCGAATTCAAGTCATGACCATGCGAAGAAAGTCACTGGCGCAAAGCCAGGCGTAATTGCTCCATGCCGGAGGCAGATCATGGTCGCCCGCATCGTTGGATCTGCCGGCGGGTTGAACGTCGATGCCGCGTCAGGAGCAGGCTATTCCGCTAGGAAAATACGCTACCGATCTGGAATTCTGTGAGGGACTTGAGATTCTTTTTGTAACCGCGGGCAACTGCATATTCTCTCCCACCTTCCAGGCGGAGACCATACTTTCCGGTCGAGCTTGGCTTGATCTCTACCACGAACGAGGTATTCACCAGCGCAGAACGATTGATCCGAATGAATCCGTATGGCTTGAGCTTTTCTGCCACCACCGAGATTGACTCGCGCAGCAGATAGGAGTCCGATTCCCGCCGCAGCAACACATAATTACCCTCAGCTTGAACTGCGACCACATCTACAGGATTGATGAATAGAATTCTTCCTTTAATTTTGATTGCAATCCTCGGCGACTGCGGACGAGATAGCTTCTGCAACTGCGGCAAAGATTCGATCAATTTCGCGGCTCGCTCGCCCTTTGCCCTCCGAGAGGCTCGGTCCAAGGCTTCGCTGATGCTTTCGTTCGAGAAAGGCTTTAGCACGTAGTCTACTGTGTGCTTCTCGAAGGCTGCGATCGCGTCTTCAATGTGTGCTGTTACAAACACGATGGAGGGCAACAGAAAGTGCCGTTCCCTAAGCTGGTCTAATAGTTCACTACCCGACAGGTCCATCGTATTGATATCGAGAAGCAAAACATCGTAAGCGTCCGTCGCCAGTTTCTCGAGCGCATCGCTCGCATCGTTGGCTGAATCGAAATGCTCCACGTCGCTCCGTGACGACAGAATATTTGCCAAAGCCATTTCGGCCATGGGTTCATCATCCACGATCAACACCCGCATGGTTCCCTCTCATCCATCTCTGTTCCTCCGGCGTACACGACTTGCCTGACCGGCTCGGAACCCGAGCAGAAGCCAGGGAATCTGCGTTCTTACCGAGTTGTCCATCAGCGGCCCATTCTTTCGCATTTGGGGTGTATCCCTACCTGACTGAGGCCGCCGTTCCAATTCGTGTCATGTCCTGTTTCTGATCAACCTTGGCAAAGAACTTCCGTATATCGTCAATCAGGAGATCGGGCTGTTCGAGAGCGGCGAAGTGTCCGCCCTTCGGCATTTCAGTTCTTTGCACTACGTTATAGGTCTGAGTAACCCAGCGAAACGGAGGGACAGCTACCTCCTTCGGAAAATCCGCATACCCTATGGGAGTATCGAGGCGCGGTGTCGGCGCCGCATCTTCTGCAGTGAGCCGGTTCTCACGATAGATTCGCATGGCGGAACCTACCGTGTCTGTAACCCAGTAAAGAGTGACATCGGTCAAGAATGTGTCGCGATCCACAGCCGTGAGAAAATCACCGTTGTTGTCCGTAAGCAGCTGAAATTTGCCTATCATCCAGGCCAACCACCCAACCGGAGAGTCCGTCAGGGCGTAAGCAAGAGTCTGCGGTTCAGCAGACTGGAGGAAAAAAAAACTGCTCTCGGGTTGGTCAAAGTACGAAAACCGTTTCCGCTCCGCATCGCTCATTTGCGCGACTGCCTGGGGATTCGGTGGTGGCACGAAAATAAGGTTCAGATGTAGCCCGATCACGTGCGCAGGCGCTTGGTAAGCCATAGCTTGGGCTACTGCCGAACCCCAGTCGCCACCCTGGATGCCATATCGTGAATAGCCTAAACGATCCATCAGAACGACCAGGGCCTTCGCCATACGCTGCGGGCCCCAGCCCCGAGTTGTGGTGGGTCCGGAGAATCCAAATCCCGGAAGCGAAGGAATAATGACGTCGAATGCCGGGCTATGGCTGTCCGTGGGATTGGTAAGCGGCTCGATCAATGCGAGAAATTCAACAATCGAACCGGGCCAGCCGTGAATCAGCAGCAGCGGTATTGCGTCGGGGCGGGTTGAGCGCTGATGGATAAAGTAAATCTGCTGTCCATCAATTTCCGTGGTGAACTGGTCGAAGCGGTTGATCTTGGCTTCTTGCGCGCGCCAGTCGTAGCCGTTCTGCCAGTAATCCGCCAACTCGCGAACCTTCTTGATGTCGGCACCGTATTCCCACGCCGTGCCCGGAAGTTGATCGGGCCATTTGGTTTCCGCCAAACGATGTCGAAGATCAATGAGAACGCGGTCCGGAACATGTATCTTGAACGGCCGGATTGTGGCAGAACCCGGCTTTGCCAGCACTTGCGCTTGCCCATGCGCAATCGACAGGAACAAGAGCAACGCGGCCAGCAGAAGTATCCCGGTTTGCGAGACTGTCCTTTCCACTCTCTCGAACTTAGTTTTCATACGCTCTCACACTCCAGCGTTGAACGAACTAATGAGGAAAATCCCGGGCGCAGTCCCGCGTTTCTCTCAATGCGGTGCCCACATCTAGTTCGGCGTTCCATCCGACCACACACCGGTGGGCATCAGGAACATATTGATCGGTTCCGGGTTGCCTTTGTACGATGGAGCCAGTAAGAGCGGCGTCCCCGGGAACGTTTCCGACAGATTATTGGAGGAGTCCACCACATTTGCGCCCCATACCGTACCGAGCGGCGTGTAGAACATAAGATGGGCCATGTTGTGCCCACCCTTGTCAGTCAGATACGCGTCCTTGGACATCATGTAGCTCATCCCGCCAGGTTCGAGGTCCGGCAGTTCCTTCTTCTCAATCGCGGTCTTGATACTCGCCTTGGCCTCATCCTTCGATTTTCCAGCCAATAACAATTGCGTCCTCATGAAAGTGAGTGGCAGCACCGATCGAGCGGCGGGCGGATTGTAGCAAATAGGGCTGCGATTCTTAGGGTTCCAAAACTCAGGACTATCGAACGGACTCATCCACGCGCGTTCTACGATGCAGACAAAGCCGTTCTTGCCTTCGACCGCAGGTTCATATCCGTGCGGCCCGAGAACCACAACTTTCGCATCGCGGGAAATGGATGGCGGAGCCGCGGTCCGTGCCAAGGCAATCTCAGCGTTTCGATCCACTATCAGGTACTGATCGAGCGGTGCCATGCTGGGATACAGCGTTTTCGCGTCCTGTGCTCGCGCTTGCCGTGCCGCGCTCAATGCGAGAATAACCAGCGCGCAGGTTCCGAATGCGATCGTCCTAACTATTTTTCCGTTCATCGATTCCCCCTGTAGTGCGGCATCTTCAGAAGATTTGCGATCATGGTTAACCGTTTGTCAGATAGCTGCTGATGCGTATTGATCAAACAAAAACAGACAATTTTCCAGCCAGTACTAATTTTGTCGGCTCAGTGAGCATCCACCGGGGTTCCGTCCGACCATTCGGACAGCGTAACCATGAACTCGGTCACTGGTTCCGGATCACCGTTATAGTGTGAATTCACCATTACCGGGGAGCCAGGCAGGTCTGCACCCCAAGTCTTAGCGTCTTTCGTGGGAACGTAGAACATGAGATGGGGAAGCCAGTGCCCGGCGAGGTCGTTTAGGTGCTGTTGCTTTGACAACATATAGGCCATCCCGCCAGGCTCGAGGGCCGGCAGTTCTTTTTTCTCGACCGCGGCCTTCATAGCCTCATGGATTTCCTCTTTCGATTTTCCAGCCACTACCAATTTTGTCCTCATCAAAAGGATCGGCAGCACCGTTCGAGCGGCAGGCGGATTGAGGCAATCCGGGCCGCGACCCTTAGGGTTCCAAAACTCGCCAGGTAAACGACCCTCGAATGGGCCATTCCACCCGCGTTCCACGAGGCAGACAAAGCCGTTCTTGCCTTCGACTGCAATTTCGTAGCCTTGTTCGCCGAGGACCATGACTGTGGCATCGTTGGAAATGGATGGCGGAGCTGCGGTTCGTGCCAGGGCGATCTCGGCGTTGCGCTCCATTAGGTACTGCTCGAGGGGCAGCATGCTGGGGTAGGGATTCTTGGCGTCCTGTGCTTGCGCTGGCCGGGCTGTACCCACAGCAAGAGCCAGCGTAATGATCCCCAATGCGATCGTCTTGACTGTCTTTCGTTTCATCTGGTCTTCTCCTTTAATCCTTCTGACGCAGATCTTAAAGTATCGTGCCAGACCTATGATCGGCGAGTACTGCTGATTGATCGAAGCTTCCTTATGTCGTGAACACTTTTCAAATTCTTCACGTGCTTTGGCATAGCGTTCAGGCCATCCTCAGTCATAACGCGCCCGCGACAGGATGCCGACCCGAAGTTTCTTCATGCTTTTTCCATTCGCCCGAAATGCCCGCTCACGTTCCAAGAAACTCAAGCAGCGCCTGATTAAACTCCGCCGACTTCTCGATCTGTGGAACGTGGCCGCAGTGCTCGAACACGAGCAACTTGGCTCCAGCTATGCCATCGCGAAGTTTCTCGCCGCTGGCCAGCGGAATTAATTCATCCTGCCGTCCCCACGCCACCAACGTAGCCGCGTGAATGGAGGCAAGCTTTCCATCCTCAAACTGGGGCTGCGCAAAGTTCGCCACCGTACGCTGGATCGTATATCCATCGTTGTTGCGCATGTGCTGGGTGAACGCCTGCATCACACCTTCATCGCTCACGATCTTCTTGTCATAGAAAACCAATTCGATCAACGTCCGCCAACCCGCTATCGTAGACGGATTCAAGTCGGGCAGAGGCCTCTGCCAAGCCAAACCCGCCGCATCCACTAGCACCAACTTGTCCACCATCTCCGGATGCTGCACCGCAAAGTCCAGGGCGATCCATCCGCCGAACGAATTCCCCACAATCGTCGCTTTGGCAATCTTCTCTGCCTGCATGAAGCCGCGGAGGAAGTCAGTGAACGTCGCAATCCTGTAATCAAGGAGCGGCTTGTCGGATTGGCCGAAGCCGATCTGGTCGATGGCGTAGACGTGATACTTGGAAGCGAGAGCGCCAATATTCGCAAACCATTGTTCTTTGCTCCCGCCCATACCGTGCAGAAGAATCACCGCGGGGCCATGGCCGACCTCGAAGTAGTGAATGTTCTGCCCATACACGACGGCGACTTTATCCTGTGGCAGATCGGAGTTTTGTGAGAAGCCAAGCGAAACCATTGCCATCAGCACGGCAAGGAACCGAGCGGAACGGAAATACAGCTTCATAGGACCTCGCTTGATTGAAGTACCTAGAGAATCTTCTTTTTGGAAGCCGACTGTGCCAGTTCCACGGCGAGATCGGCGGTTCGGTTGTGTTCGTCGATCAACCGTTCGGTTCATCAATTTTCCTTCGATGCAAATTATGTACACCGCGACCCTTAACCCTGTGATGCGGTAGTGATCGTTGATAGTTGCCTTATAATACCGACTGGTATGTATGTTGGCATGGCAAGACCTTCTCTTTACGGCGAAGAACCACTTGTCGCTCGCGCGGAGCCTCGGGACCTTCCCGGCCCTTAGGGGCGGTTGCTAAGCAGGTCACGCCCCTCAAAAAGATAGCGGTCTAGGCTCGGCTTGACGATCGAGTCCGTTCGCGCGTCGGGCGCAGCGCCTCCAAATGGCGACGCACGCTTTTTTTTCCTGATTGCAAGATCCGAGGATCCTGCGAATTCTTTCCCAAAACGGCGTACCCCTCCCAAGCCGCGATCAGGAACGTAGCCGTTTCGTTCGCGTTTATGTCGCTTCGCACCACCCGGCGTTTCTGTCCTTCGCGCAATGCATCCGCCATGGCGTCGTGCCAGCCCTTATAAATTCTTGCCGTCCTTCTGCGGAATCCCTCATCAAGACCTGACATCTCTTGAGCCAGGTTAAGCAATTCGCAGCCACGCCGAACGTCCTCTTTTTTCTGCGATTCCGACTGAAAAATGCGGATCAGAACGTCGATGGGGTTCTGGGCGTTCTGTAAAGGCTGTACCCACTTCTTCTGAACTCTACTCGCGATGATTTCGTCCGCCACCGCGTAACCAAGGGCTTCCTTATTGTCGAAGTGGTAGTACAACGCGCCCTTAGTCACGCCCGCTTTGTCCAGAATGGCCTCCAGATCTGCGCTTCGAAATCCTGAGTGGTGTATCTCCTGGAAGGCTGCCTGCAACAAACGTACTCGTGTGCGCTCCGGGTCGCGGGGAGTGGCCACCTTCCGTCTCGGTTTCTTTCTAACTGCCAACATACCAACCAGTATGCAGGTTTACAGTTGCGGCTGTCGAGACAAACCGTCGACGGACGAGCACCTGGGCTCCTAACCCAAATCCAATTACCAGCCCGTTCCAAAGCCGGTTGTGCAGCATAATTGTCCATGGATTACCCCTCTAGCTACTTGCGCGTGCTCCGCTTTCGCTTGTTTTATCGCAACATGCGGGTGAACCGGGAGCATTCAAGAAATGTGAGACGCGCAGGATTGAAGCGAATTCTCGCAGCCACCTATAACAATGTGGTGCAGCATAACGTGCTGCAGATGGCGGCTGCACTTTCCTACTACTTGGTTCTCGCCGTCTTTCCGAGTTTGATTTTTCTTTCCGTAATCATGGGATCAATCCCGTTACCCGGCTTATTTGGGCGAGTGGTAGGGACGATGGCCCTCCTGCTGCCTCGCGACACCATGCGCGTCGTGCAATCGGTTCTGTTGGACGTTCTCGCAACGAATCGCAGGGCATGGCTGTCATTCGCCACGTTGGGAGGCATTTGGGTGGCATCGGCCGCCTTCGACGCGCTCATTGAATCCCTTGATGTCGTCTACAGTGTGCACGACGACCGCCCCTTTTGGGCGACTCGGTTTCGAGCGATCTGCCTCGGCGTTGTTACCGCGGGCCTGGTATCGATCGCACTGGTGGTCATGATGTTAGGCCCTCGATTCGGAGCGTGGCTCGCTAGCAGGATTGATGTCTCCACGGGATTCGTTTTTCTTTGGCCTCTGATCCATTGGACGGTTGCCATCGTGTTCACGCTCGTGGCAGTTGAACTTCTGTATTTTCTCGCTCCCAACGTTAAGCAACGTTTTGGGGCGACTTTGCCGGGAGCGATTCTCGCGGTGACATGCTGGATTGGGCTTTCGTACTTGCTCGGATTCTATGTTCGCCATATCGCGAACCTCAGCCGGACGTACGGAACTCTCGCGGGGTTTATAGCTTTCATGACGTGGTTTTACTGGAACTCCATCGCACTGCTGGTAGGCGCGGAGCTCAACGCAGAATTGGCCAGAGCAAGCAGTAAGGGGCAATTGCCGCAAAAGCATCGATCGACTCGGAAGGATGTTTTTGGGCCCGACGCTTGAGCCAAGTAGGAAAACGCGAAGTCACATGCGTGCTCAAAACGAAGTGTGGAAGCGCCCGTCCACAGAAACTCCACCGAGTTGGTCGCGCTCCACGCTGACCGACCATTTTTTATTGATCTGGTATTCGCCTTGAACAATTTCTTGCCCCGCCTGCGAAACATCGGTCGAGAAGGTAAAAAGAAAATTCTTGGTCACTCGCTGCTGGACCGCGATTTGTGCCGAAGGATTCTGGCTGTTGCCGCTCAGAAGCGGATCGATTTGCAGGCTGGAAATTCCAGCGAGTTTCTGAACGCGATTGCCGAACTGCCCGAGAGCCTGCGAGGCAATGATTGAATCTGTGCTTTGACCGGCGGCAGCCGATTCTGAGGTGGTCTTGCCCATCGCAATCAGATTAATGATGTCAGCCATGGCCAGCGGAGGATCGGAAATATAGGATGTTGTCAGCCGGTCGAAGCGCCCCCGCAAATTCAGAGTTAAATTGTATTGCTCGACTGTGGTGGTAACGGAAACATCTAGCACGGGCGAGGTCTGATTGGGGTCTTCAAAGGTAATAATGCCGCGCTGCAATTGATAACGCACGGCGCGGTAAAACAGTTCTCCGGAGGTGAGATCAGTTCTTCCGATGACAACTGGGTTGGCTGCCGTCCCGATCACACTGAGATCGGCGCTTCCTGCGAGGCTGACCTGCGAACTGGTGGCGCTCAGATTGTCTTTCGTCTGGACCGCAATTTGTAACTTGACGGTGTCGTCGAAGCCAGGCTCGGCGGGAGCGGCGACATTACTGAATTGGTCGCTGAAGGTGGCGAGATCGAAATCCGGAGTGAAGGAAAGTTGATCAACCAAGACGCGTCCCGTCAAAGTGGAGGCTTGGAGCGTGCCCGTCCAGTTGAGATTGCTATCAAACAAACTTCTCAATCCGTCGGGATACAGCAAGCGAACCGATTTTCCCTGCAGCGCTACATTAAATTGCAGGGTGGGGCGGTACTCGATCGAACCGGTAGCGGAAACCTGTCCGCCGTTCACCTCTCCTGAGAGATTGGAAATTTGCACGCGCTCATTGCTCACGTCGAAGGTGCCATTCAGTTTATCGACGCTGAGCGGCGTCGCCGCCGTCGAGAGTGCGATGTTTTGCAGACGGACTTGTCCCTGAACTACAGGACTCTTCGTGGAACCTGAAGTGCGAACATCCAAACCAACTGTTCCAGAGCTGCGCAAGTCAGGAGAAACGATACCCAGGATTCGAGCATCGACCGAGCCCTGTGCCGTAAGTGTCGCGGAGCCGGAGCCGCCGAGTGGGACGCTGCCCCCGATGTGAATAGAAGTGTCTGTGCCTCGGATTTCAGCTGGCTCGAGTGTGATGACGGAATGTGAGTAGTCTGCGCGAATCGGCCCGGCAGCCCCGATTTGCAGCGATTGATAGCTGGCGCTCAGCGTCGGGATGATGAGGTGGGCCTCAAGTCTGGTTTTATCTCTTAACGGCCCCTTCAGCGTCCCGTGCAACTCGGTCTGCCCCTGGAAACCATTTGGTACGCCGCCACCATAGGTTGCCACCAACACGTCAAGTGGAACCTTGGCGGTATCGATGGATGCGTCGGTTTCATAATCGCCGGTTAGATTCACATGGGCACGAGCCCGAACGAAAGCCTGCGCGACTTGCGAATCCAGAACGAGATCAGCCTGACGGTTTGCAACATCGACTGTGGCTTTCACTCCGGCAATCGACTTCTGCTGCACTTCGATCTTAGGTAGCTGAAGGATCGCTGTCAGTTGAGGATTATCGAGAGTGCCTTGTCCACTCGCGGAAATGCTTACCGTGCCGTTCACCGCCACATTCTTTTCCTGCACCGCCTTAAGCTTCTGCAAAACAATCGCTGGAGCATCGAGACGAAGCTTGTACGCTCTGGTCTTGGGTGTGTAGGTCAAGGTCGAGTTGGCAGAACCCGCAGTGGTAACCACATTCAAAGTAGAAACGATGGTCCCGCTCTCGGTATGGAACTTTACTGCAAACGTCTGAACGGGCTCGTCATAGACGCGGGCGCCCGTAACGTCGAACGAACCGGATCCTGCAGGTTCCATTTCTGACCCACTCACGGAAACATCGGCCGACAGATTTCCGCTCACTGGATATTGAACATTGGCCAAATGCTCCAAATCCGTCACTGACATTTTCCGCAACGAGAGATTCGCTTGAATCGGATTGGAAGAAAGATAAGACCAATCATGCAATCCAATGGTTGCACTGAAAAAAGCTTGGCCGCATTGTGCGGAAGTCAGGATGCCATTTGACAACGCGACCCGCGATGGGCCGGCTTGCAACGAGAGCGCAACATTTTTCCACTGGCTGCCTTGGACCTCAAGATTCTGGGCGTTGAGCGTGCCAGATATCTCGGGCCTCCACATTGAGCCTTGCATCGTGACGTCCATGGCTCCCGAGCCAGAGACTAGCAGTGGAGCGCTCGGCGTAGTGCGAAATGCCGAAGCGAGTTCAATCAGCCGGTGGAGGTCGCTCGCGTTGGCATGAATGTCCAGGTGAGAGCGTTGGCTAATTTCTCCCTCTGCAGTCAAAGTCGCAGGGGGGATTCGCATAGTTGTGTCATGGATACTAAGGACACGATTCGGTCCGTCATATGCAGCATGGATTACGCCGTCCACCGGAATTGAGGTCGGAGAAGGTTTAGGAGAATTCATGGCAGCACGCACGGTAAGATCCGAGTGGGCAACCAAATCGTTCATGCGGCCAGTCCAAGCGGCGTCGGCTGTGCCATCGAGTATTCCCGAGACGGCAACGCGGTTCAGTTCGGGTTTGTTTACGGCCTGCTGGACGGCGCGAAGCGAAATGCTGCGCAAAGTAGCTCGGACTCGCAACGACAGCGTGGTATCGAAATTCTTCATGTCGAGATCAGCATGAACCCGCCCCTCGAGCAACTCCGCGTCAATGCCGTTGGCATGCAACGTACCGTTTGCAAGCTGATATTGTCCCTGCAGTTGACGCACTTCCACGCGCGAGCCTGAGTAGACCGCTGATACTGCCTGGCTGCCGATATTTCCTTCGACGGCAACGCTTCGTAGAAAAGATTGGTTGCTTTTGTTTTGGTAGCGGATTTTGCCGATCAGCAAAATATCACCGGCTGCTTTCGTTCCAGGTGAAATCGTGGCTAGGTCCTGGGCATGAAGTCGAATGTCATAGTCTCCTGCGACTACAGGATTGCTGTAGTCAGTTAAGCTCGCGTGCAAAGTGACGGACGACGATGCCACCTTCAGGACTGCGGACTCGAGCGAGAAAGCCGACGGCGTAGCGCTGAATTGTGCACTGAACCTGTGACGTAAGGGTGCGTGCTCGCCATAACGAAGATTTCCGTTGTTGTACGAAATCGAACCACGATAGCGGGCGGCAGAAGGCTCGAAAATAATATTCGTTCCCAGATCGCGGAGGTCGGCATCTACTAGCGTTTTCCGGTCGGCGTAATCGATCTCACCGCGGGTAAGAGAAACGTGCCCGACCGCGAGCTCGAAGATGTCGCTAGGGCTACTGGACTGGCTCGGGGACGGCTGTGGGATATTGCTCCTGCCGTCGCTATTTACCACGAGGTGAACAACTGGGTGCTCAATCAGCAGCTCGCTGAGATTTACTTTTCGGTGGAGTACGGATTGGATTTTCAATCCGACCGTGAGCTTGTCGACTCGAAAAAGCGGCGGAACGTCCGGCGATTCATTGCCGCGAACAACGACATTGTAAAGATGAGCGGTAAGCGTCGGAAGGTGAAAGTCCACAGCGCCAATCTCAGTGTGGCCGCCGGTCGCTTCATTAGCTTCAGCGACAATTTTGCGCATCGCAAACTGTCGAAACGCATCACTCTTGAGATACAAGTACCCACCCACCACTACGATGGCAATCATGATCATGAGTACCGCGAGCGTCCAGCCGAACAACTTCTTCCACTTCATTACCGCTCCTAAAAGGCCTGACCTAGGGTTATGTAATATTGCGTCGGATTGATTCCCGGGACTGGATTGAGGTTGCGCCCGACATCGATACGGATTGGTCCGATCGGCGTCGTGTAACGCAGACCTATTCCGATAGTGTTGCTGTAGTTGTTAACGAGGTTATTAGGGTTGATCGCACTGTAGACGTTCCCGCCGTCATAGAAGACCACCCCTCCAAGCGCTTTCATGATGCCCAGAGGGAAGCGCAACTCTGAGTTCAAAATAAATAACGCGCGGCCGCCCACCGGAACAGTCACGTTCACGCATCCCGTCTGCCCAGTCAGCACATTGCAAAAAGGAACGAGCTGTTGCGGTCCGGCTTGGTCAATGGGAAAGCCGCGAAGCGTGGTGCCGCCACCTGAAAAAAACAATTCGCTGGTCGGGACGAAGCTTCCATTGAACGACTTTACGAGTCCCAGGCGAACGCTGTTGGCGAAGACCACAGAATGCAGCGGCTTATAAAACGCGTACTGGCTGAGGAGCCTGGCGAAACTTGCGCTGGAGCCCAGGGAAGTGGGCGTGATGCCCAGGGTCAGCAAACTGAAGTTGCCATGGTGCGCATCGAGAGGTTTGTCTCGTGTATCGCGCAGAAGAGTGCCCGAGACGGTAGACAAGTGAATGTTACGATCCTGCGGCAGGACGAGCGCCGGTACGAGCAAATTCGAAAGAACCGTTTTATTAAAGTCGTAGCGGATTTGAAAACGAGTGTTGTTTTTTCGGTTGATCAGACGTTCGAGCTGAAACGAAGCATCTCCAAGGTTGGCGCCAAAAAGTGGGTTTTCGGTAGTCCGCTCGACAGAGAGACTCGTTAGCGAACTCCATTTCGAACCGATGAAACGAGGCTGAGCGTAGGTGGCGAGAGCGCGCTGATCCAGCCGAGAAAGCAAAAGCGACGCACTCGCCGTTTCCCCCAAACCCCGCATGTTGTGCCGGTCGTATTCCACGGAACCGCGGGGGCTGGCAAAAGTCGACTGGCTCGGCGCAATCTGATAGTTGCCGAGTTGAACGATCGGACCTCCCGGCACGGCGACGGTTCCCGTGGGAACGTTTCCTCCACGATGCGAGACCTCGAAGCCAAATCCGTAGGTGATTGTGTTGCGCTTCGCCTCGTGCACCTTGACCAGTGCAGCTTCCTCGGTCTGATCGGTGATGGGCTTCCTCGGACCCACGCTCGACCAATCGAAAATGTTCAGGTCGTATAGACGACTCTGCGCTTCGAGCAACTCTTCCCGGCTCATGGGCGCCTCGCTCGCTATCTGCGCAGTTTTCTGAATGAGAGAAAGCCGGGTGCGCTTCTGTCCCAGATAAATCACCTCGCCCACGCGCACCATTTGCTGTTCGTTCACGGCATATGTGACATCGACAGCGTGCGGATCGCTGGAATTGCGCGTCACCGTGGCTTTCACTTCGACATTCAGGTATCCGCGATCTAGATAGGTAGCCGAAATACGATTTCGATCGGCAGAAAGCCGTCGTGGTGAGAAGGGAGCGCCAGAACGCATTTCAAAGCCAACCGGAGACGTGAGCTGAGGATTGGGAATATGACCGTTACCGGTTACTTCTACGTTGCGTACCAAGGTCTGCGCGCCTTCACCAATATTGAACTGGGCTTCGATCTTGGACTGGTGATCGATGGTTCGAGCAGTAACCTTGACGTCTTCATATCCCCGGTCGTGGTATAACGCCTCCAGATTAGTCGCGCTCTGTTTCAAGAGCTTTTGACTTAAACTGCCGTGCGACCAGAAATGAGATTTCTTCACCGCCACCACAGAGAGCAAATCCTTTTCTGAGATTTCGTGGTTTCCCTGAAACGCGATGCGGTCAACCTTGTACTTCTTACCCTCCTCAACGTCGTAGGCCAGCAGAACTTGGTCGGGCTGCTGATGGAAAGTAGTTTTGACCTGGACGTCGAAGTAGCCTTTTTTCTGGAAATAATCGACTAGATTCTGCTGGCCTTCCTCGACCAAGTCACGATCGATGGTTCCTTCCGAGTAGATCGGAATCAGTTTCTTTTTTTCCCGTGCAGACATGAAGGGGAGCCGAGATAAACGCGCCCCAGTCACGCGCACCGTCACCACTGGACCCACGTCCACTTTGAACGAGACGTCGACGAGATTGCTTTGCTGGTGATATTGCGGAGGTTTTTCCTCAACGTGACTGGCCAGGTGACGCTGGCGTGAGAGCGTTCTTCGCATTATCGCCGTGGCCTCTTTGATGCGCTCTGGCGTATAAGGCTTTCCCGGTTTGAGAAGACCTCCGGAAAACCGCGCCCGCAGCGATCGAAGCGAGTGCTGCAGATGTGCGTCCTCGGTTGCATTGGTTCCTTCAATGGTCACGCTCGCCACGCGCGCCTGCTGTCCCAGGTTGATGTCGAAGGCAACATTGACCAACTGGTGTGCATCGTCGATGATCGAGTCCGTTTGAACAGTCGCCTGGAAGTATCCGTTGTGTTGCAAGAACTTTTGCAGTGTTTCTTGTGCGAGGGAAACTCGATCCTTGTCATAGGGATCTTCGTCGGCCAGAATGGCGACCTGCAGAAGCCGAATGTAGGGGAAAACCTTTGTGGCGCCTGGAAAGTTAATCATGCCCAGGTAGTAAGCGGGTTCTAGAAGAAAATTCAGACGCAGGCCTGACGCATCAGGAACGACAGTCACCTCAACTTTCGGAAATTGCCCTGTATGTTCGAGCGCGGCGACGCTGGATTGCACTTTTTCCTGCGAGTACGGTTGGCCAGCTTTCTGCACAACTAATTGTCGGTATGGCTCCAATTCACGATGAGGATTTCCGATGAGATCGATGGCGACTACAATTTGCCCATCGTAGACCGGCTGCGGACCTTGGAGCGCGAGCTGTCCCCAAGCCACGGGCACTAATAGAAAAACAAATACACTGCACAACCGCATACTCGACAATTTCAACTTCCAAAGAGTTTCCGGTTGGCTTCCCCGGTCGGCCCGCATCAAAGCTATTCTCTGATGCGGTCCCAACCGGAGCGGTTGTCACTGCAACACTCGCGTTCGGCTCACAAACTGCGCATACCTGGAGGACCAAGGAGTCGCTTTACGTTTTTGCCAGATCCTACAAGCCAGAGGATTTCCAACCGACAACTCCGCCGAAAAAACTGCATGTCTTGGATGACTCCCGTGTATTTGCAGTCACTGACTGGCAACACAAAATCTGAATGACATTTTCACAGAGAATTAACCCTTGCGTCACATTTCGGTCGCTGCTAGTGGGCAATACTCATACTCTCCTGGAGGCTCCTATGAAGATGAAAACGCAAGCATTGGTCCTTGCTGCCCTTATGATCGCGCTGGCATGGTCTACGCATGCGCGCGCAGCTGAAAAGAACAGCCCGGGTTCCGGAAAAATCAAACATGTTCTGCTGTTGAGCATTGACGGCATGCACGCGGTTGATTTCTACAACTGCGCGAACGGAATTGTCGGTGTAAACGGCGGCGAGCCCTATTGCCCGAATATGGCATCGCTCAGTTCGACCGCAATTAACTATGTAAACGCCATCTCGTCAAAACCCTCAGATTCTTTTCCTGGAATGACCGCACTGGCATCAGGGGGCACCCCCAAGAGCACGGGGATCTATTACGACGTAGCATATGACCGGTCGCTCGACGGACCGGAAAAAAAGACTGGCACTGGCTTGGAGGCAGGGCCTTGCACGCCCTACGGAGCGCCTACTGGAACCACTACCGACAACGATCAGGGCAATGAATTCGACGATACCAAGCTCAACGGTGGCGCACCCGGCGCGGGTCTGACGGACGGCGGCATCGCCTCTCTCGATCCGAAGAGGCTGGAGCGCGACCCGCAGAAAGGTTGCGCGCCGGTATATCCCTGGGATTTCATCCGCACCAATACGGTCTTTGGCGTCGTTCACGCCGCCGGCGGTTACACCGCCTGGATCGACAAACACGCCTCATACTCGTTTGTCGGAGGTCCCGGAGGCAAAGGCCTGGATGACTATTATTCGCCGGAAGTCAACTCCGATGTGGTCCCGCTACCTCACACAAAAACACTGAATGGAATCCCGTGCGACCCCATCCGCGATAAAACGAATACCTCAGGCTGGAATAGCAGTTTCGAAAACATCCAGTGCTATGACGCGATCAAGGTCTATGGGCTGCTGAACGAAATTGCAGGCAAAACTCACGGCGGAAAAAAGGCAATGGTTCCGGCCGTTTTCGGTATGAACTTCCAGTCAGTGTACGTCGGGGAATCGGTCAACGAAGCAGGCGTGGCCGTTGGTGGCTACAAGAATGCCGCCGCCGAGCCAAGCGCCGAATTGCTCAATGAAATCGAGTATGTCGACATTGCTATCGGCGAGATCGTCTACGCACTGAAGAAAGCTGGCATCTATGACGACACGCTGCTCATTATCACCGCCAAGCATGGCGAGTCGCCCATTGACCCAACTCGCTATGTCGCAGATGGCACGGACACGCCTGCGACGTTATTGGGGAAACTCATTCCATGGTCGGAGTCACCGCTCAACACGCACGGCATTGGCGCAACCGAGGACGATGTCTCGGTGCTGTGGCTGAAGAAAGGCGTGAACGTAGATGTCGCTGTGGATATTCTCGAGAACGATGCCACCGAGATCGGGATGGGTGAGATTCTCTACGGGCCGTCGCTAGCCCTCAACTACAACAAAGGCGGAGACAGCCCCGGTGACGACCCGCGCTCGCCCGACATTATCGTGACGCCAAATATCGGTGTGACGTATTCCGGCAGCACATCGATGATCGGCGATCACGGCGGGTTTGCACATGACGATACCAACGTTGTGATGCTGGTCGCGAATCCGAGCTTTAAGGGACAGACCGTATCCAATGCAACCACCACCACTCAAATTGCGCCGACGATGCTGCAGGCGTTGGGTCTGAGTCCAAGTTTGCTTGACGCTGTAAGGATTGAAGGCACGGCGGTTCTGCCTGACGTCGCACGGCAACTCGCTAAGTAAAGACTCGGTAAAGTGGTCACAAGGGGACGCAGATGATGCGTCCCCTTTTTGCATTTGGAAATAGAACCATCACAATGCAGATTGCGTCCGCTATACTTCTCTCGATCTCTCATCCGGAGAACCTGAGTGAAACAAATTGCGCTCGCCGTCATTCTGGTCATGTCCGCGTTGCTGGCCGCGCAGACCGGTTCCATTGCCGATCCCTCATCGAATCCGAAGGTCAGGACGATTACTGCATTCGTTCGGTTGGACAGAGCGAAATACCAACAGCAAATTGCCGAGGCTCTCGTAGTTTTGCGAAAGGCCAAGGCCGATTTTGAATCCTCTGGCTACGAGGTGCAAACCATACGCGTGACCACGCAACCCCTGGCAGAGCTCGTTGCCGGTATACCAGAAGATCAGGCGCTGGCGTTTCTCACACAGCTTGACCAGCTCTCCGCCAGAGAGAATTTCATCCCAAACGTTGGACCCGGCATGATGCACCAGAGCGACGATCCTGTGACGATGCACCTGCTGGAGAGGGCTCTATCGACGCTGCCAAACATCCAGGCCAGCGCCATCATCGCGGATGACGCCGGCATTCATTGGAAGACGATTCGTCGCACCGCTGAACTTGTGAAATATGTCAGCGAACACAGTCCTCGCAGCCAGGGAACGTTCCAGTTCACTGCCACCGCGATGCTGAAACCGTTGTCACCCTTCTACCCCGGCTCCTACCACACCGGCGCTGGCCGACAATTCGCGATTGGTTTCGAAGCCGCCAATGTCGTTCGCGACGTTTTCGTAAGGCACAAAGGAGACGCTGACGCGGCCGTCGCTGACCTGACCGCTGCGCTGACGAAACATGCATCAGTCGCAGACACGGTCGGCAATAAGGTGGCGGCAGAGACGGGTTGGACCTATGTCGGAGTCGACCCTACACCCGCGCCTCTTGGGGATGTTTCCATCGGGTCCGCGATCGAAGCCTTCACTGGCGCCAAATTCGGCTCTAGCGGAACCCTCACTGCGGCACGCATCATCACCACGGCAGTCAAGGCTGTGCCACTTAAACAAGTCGGCTACTCAGGATTGATGTTACCGGTTATGGAGGACAAGCTTTTGGCACAACGCTGGGCTGAGTCCACCTACAACATCGATTCCCTGCTCGCTTACTCGGCCGTTTGCGGTACCGGACTGGATACGATCCCGCTCCCCGGCGACGTCAGCCTCGATCAAATGGAACGTATCTACGCTGACGTTGCTTCGCTCGCGACGAAGTGGAACAAGCCGCTCTCGGCACGTTTGCAGCCTATTCCGAACAAGAAGCCAGGCGACCGAACGGACTTTCAGGATCCGCGATTGTTCAATACGACAGTGCATCCGCTACCCTAGTTTGATGTTCTTTTCTGCGGAGCCGGAATTCTCCCAAATTACTTCACTGGCTCCCAGCCCTCTGGAAGCATATCGAATGCCAGTGTGTCACGGTAGGCGTACTGATTGCCTTCCACTACCGCCACTGGCGTCAACATATGCCAGATGCGATCATCGTCGAAGACGTAACACTCACCCGATTCGTGCATCGTGAAACGATCCAGTTCGTGCTTGTCATTATCAGTGATGACGACTTCGCCACCGTCAGCGCCGCAGCGGCCCAGCAGATGCGTGGCGATGTACTTTTCTCCGTCCTTATGTAAACCCGGTGGGCTCGTGTCGCACGGCCGACCGGGCGTAGCCGTGAACCTTATTAGATGGAGGTTGACCAAATACCTCGCGCCCACTACCGATAGCGGTAGGTGATGAAGGTGGTAAGCAATCATCTTGCGGACGCCTATCGAACCAGCGATCGCCGCGGGCAGCGGTGCGTACTCTCGCGGCAGTCCGCCGATTGTCGTGTTGTATTGTTTCAGCTGCACATAGGGCGTGCTCTCCTCGCTCAACCAAACGTTTACACCACCCTCAACAATCTCGGCCCCGAGGCGGTTCAAGGAGCGATATCTGTCGCCTCCGTCGTAATACTTGTCCCTTGGAATGGACCAGGCTGCGTGGGAGAACGTTTCCAGCGCGCGCGCTATGTCTAGATCGACTCGGAGCGGCTGACGACTAAACCCGCGCTCGAGGAGGTCGTTTCGCGACCTGGCATTCGTAACGACCGGAATAAAACTATCTTGATCCATGATTGCTCCTGACAAACTAGACCTGCTGACGGAGGTTGGGACGGAAGGTGAGCGAGCCGTCATCGTTCAACTTCTGGTGACACGCCCACCGCACGGGATAGCGCATTCCTTTTACCTCAATCTCCGCTCTAACTTTCAATCCTCTCCAATCGGTGACGTTTGGAAGCACGAACTGCGCCTGCCGAATCTTCCCCGGTAACGGATAACCGGCGTCCAGGCAACCACTCTTGAGCACCTTTCCGTCCTGGCTCTCTACAGTCACCCGCAACACGCCCGGCACTCCGGCGATTCCGTCATTTGCGAAACCAACAATCAGCCCCGTGGAATCATCGTTCTTATAGCTCCAGATGAAAGATGGCCTCACCCGATAGCCAATTCGCCGATTGATCTGGTCGAACGCTGCCGGATAAGCCTGGTAATAGCTCATCAGATTCTTCGCACTGATCTGGTGAAAGTTCCACAGCGACCAGTAATTCGCCCCGACATCAATCACGTGGGCAATCATGTTTTCTGCCGGGGATATCCCTTCAAATTCGACGCTTGGATCGGGAGGTTTCCCCGGAAGCCCCTGCTCGAGCAACGCCGCAGTCCATGGTGGCCGATTGCTCAGCGCTTCAATCTGCTCGTTCTCAATAAAGATGGTGTCGCTCCGAATCCAATTGTTGCTGCGCACCGTACGATCTAGCAGCTCTGAATTTCCAACCCGGCTATAGTCGGGTTGAGTATTGGTCAGTAGAGGAGTCTTCGAAAAGTGCTCGAGCTGGACTTCGAGCATATTGGTCCAGGTGCGCTCTGCTGTCTGGTAGTCAGGAAAAGGATTATTGCCAAACGGCCAAGTGTGCCCTTCACCCCAAAAGCCATACATGAACGTGTCGATATACTCGATGAGCGGATTGCCATCGAACTCCGCTGCCAACAGGCCAACCAGTTCTTTGAATGCCTGCTGAAAAAAAGGATGGTCATAGCGAGGCTGATAACGCGAATGCGGGTTCTGCAAGAATCTTTGCGCCTCAGCACTGCTTTCCTGATCGCTCAGGACCAAATCAACTTTCGGCACTTTGTCGAGGACAAAATCTGGCAGTGCCGCTTCGTGCGTATAGTCTGGAGCGCACATCTGAACTCGCAATCCGACCCGCTTGTTGTTCTTCTTCGCCAATTCAAAAACCAGCTTCAGATAATCGGGCATCTCCAGGCGTCCAGGGCGCGGTTGCACTTCCCTCCACGTCGGACGGATGTAAAGCTGCTGGCCCAAGGGAAATCGAACTAGCTCTTCGATCGCCTGCGGAATATTGTCTGACTTGATTTCCTCCGTACCACTGTCTGCTGTGATATAGGTGACCAGTCCCTTGCCATAGTTCGGCACGACGTCTGCAGAAGAAGTCGTTGTCATCACAACGTCGTCAGTGGGAATGACAGCATCAGGTGGGTATTGAGGGAACGGACCCTGATTGAGGCGATCTGCCACCCGGGGACCGGAGCCGACGTCATAGTTTCCCCAGTTATGGGCGGGAACCTTCGCCTTCGCTTTACCCATTCCAAATTCTGCAGCTACGGCAACAGCGACAGTACTTTTTAGGAAATCTCTACGCTGCATCGGAATTAGCTCCTGCTGCCTATTAAAATTCGCAGTGCCGCGGTTCTGACCGATTGTAATCTCTCTCGGTGGTTGCACCCGAATCGCAGGAAACGGGACGCAGCCGCTAAGAGAGCGGTGTGGTACCGAGAAACGCGCAGCCCAGTCTATTATTCTGAAACGTGAGTGCAAAGCTAAACACACGCCCCAAGACCCCGCTTCGCAAAGGCTCTCTCCGATTCTTTGTTCGATGGCTTGCCATCGGCCTGCTGCTTGTTTGGTTGCTTGCTGCGCTGACTCTTCTGGCCGGCCGCTGGATCGACCCACCGACCACCGCGGTGCACATCCAGCGCCGCTTGCAAGCCTGGATTCACCACACTCCATATCACGAACGCTACAAATTCATTCCGCTCAGCCAAATCTCACCCGATCTCCAGCACGCCGTAATCGCCGCGGAGGACGCGCGCTTCTACCAGCACCATGGATTCGATTGGCACCAAATCCAAATCGCTGCCGAAGGTGACTTGGAAGGCGGTCGCACTCGCGGAGCTTCCACCATTACGCAGCAACTCGTTAAGAACCTGTTCTTCGGAACGGGCCGCTCCATCGTCCGCAAGGGTGCGGAGTTCACGCTCGTACCCGTGGCCGAATTCGTCCTCGGCAAGCGGCGCATTCTAGAGATCTACCTCAACGTGGTTGAATGGGGTCCCGGTATTTTTGGTGCGGAGCCAGCGTGTCATTACTACGACGGAACTGACGCCCGGAATGTTGGCCGGCAACAAGCGGCGCGGCTCGCCGCGATTCTGCCGGCTCCACTGAAGCGGCGGCCCGAGCGCATGAATAACTACAGCGCGCTCATCCTCGAGCGCATGCGCCAAATGGGTTGGTAATCGCGAGCACCCTCCTACCAAAGCAGAGCGTTTAATTTCTGTCGCGGTGGGCTCCGGCCGGACGGTTGCCGACTTGGAGATTACTGCTTCGACAACAGACCATATGGCCGATCGCTGATATTACAGGCATTTGTGTGTTTTCCCGGAAGCCGCGTAGGGCGTGTTTTTGCACTTGACAGTTTGACACAAACGAAAGTAAAAGTTATCGAACGCAATGATACGTAACCATGCACAACTTGCAGCTACTCCAGGCATTTTACGGACCGTGACACGGCCGGCGGTCATTATCCTTTTGCTGCTCGCGGTCTCGCTGCAGGCTACTCCCGATGCGGCGGAACAGAATTGGACGAACTATGTGCGCATCGGAGCTTATGGGCTGCGAAGCGACAATGCCGAACGCATCATCCGCAGCGCCAAGGAAGACGGCGTGTTTGGGATTGAGGTCGATAACGACATCGAGGGACGGTATGAGAGTTTTGTCCATCCTGAGGAAAAGCTAAAGGCCATCCGCGATGTGGCCGAGAAGGCACATGCGGCGGGCAACCGGGCTTTTGTGTACATCGCCGGGACCGAGTGCATTACGGCCAACGCGGCTCACACTCCGCACACTTTGTTCAAGGACCATCCAGATTGGCTGCAGCGCAAAATCACTGGAGAGCCTGCGATCTTTGGAGGCGGTACCGCCTTCTGGATAGCAAAAGGCGATGAGGATGTATGGGTCAGCCCTTACGCACAGGATTGGCGGAAGATTTACATGGAGCGGGTGCGGCAAATTGCAGGGACGGGGATTGATGGAATTTACGTCGACATCCCTTACTGGATGACGCATTTCGAGGGCTGGGAAGACACATGGGCGAGCTTCGACGACTATACCGTGGCAGCTTTCAAAAAAGAGACGGGTCTGGATGCTAAGAAAGACCTGAAGCTGGGAGACTTTTCCGACGGCAATTTTCGAAAGTGGGTTGCGTTCAGAATTCAAACCTTCACCGACTTCATGCAGGAAATTGACCGCAACGCAAAGAGCGTGAATCCAGAGATCAAGACGATCGCAGAGATTTATCCGGGCATTGAAAAAGAGTCGGTTCGGGTTGGAGCCGATGTTTACAGTTTGTACGGAGTCATAGACGCCATCGCCCATGAGTACGAATTCGGTGAAGGCGACCACATGGCTTCTTCGAGAACGCCGCTGGATTGGTTTAACTATCAGGCGGGGATGTACTCGTTTCGGGCCTTCGCACAGGGTAAGGCGACGTGGATACTGAATTACTCGTGGGATGGCGACAAGAAAGTCGATAAGCGCCAGGCCATGATGAATCTGGCAGCCTCAGAAATCATGACGGGATCGAACTTCTGGGATGCGCCCGGACATTCCATGGCTGGATCGAATGATCCAGCGACCAGGAGGCAGATTTTCTCCTGGATCAAGGCGCATGAAGATACTTTTTACTTGCCGCGAAAGGAGATCGCCCCGATCGGTGTTTATTTTTCTCCCGACACACGGAATTATTACGCAGACGAGTTCATTTCCTCCTACCGCGGAATCCTTATTCTTCTCATGCAAGAACATTTGGAGTTTCAGGTAGTCACTCCGCGGACGCTGGCGGATTTTCGGGGACACACTTTGATTCTCCCCGACGTGCGGGTGCTGAGCGACAACGAAAAAGCCTGGCTGCGGAAATATGTAGATGGCAACACGCTGGTGATCACGGGAGAAGATGCTACCCAGTTGGGCGCCGCGGCAGGTGTGGTCCGCTTCGGCACGTGCCCAGGAAAAGACTACTACGCGGCATTGCAGAAGAGCGTGGCCGAGTCGACGCCCGATCAAGAGCATGAATTTCTGCAAAGTCTGAAAGCAGACACGCCGGTTCGCGTGGTGGCGTCACATATGATTGCGACCTCGATCGCACAGGTGAATGGAAAGACACACGTATTCTTGGCAAACTTCGCTGGGCTGCAAGGCGGAGTGAATCCGATTCAGAGCCCGCAGACTGGGGTTCAGATTACAGTGTCTGGGGCGCAGCACGGCCACGGATTCTTTCTCCCGTTTCTGGGAGACGTGCAGCCGCTGGCTGGAACCGCCGGAGATGGCGGCATTGTTTACAAGCTGCCCGCGATTGAGAAGGGCGCGGTGTTCTGGTACGAGCCGTGAGTTCCCGCTGCAAACGGAGGATTTCTATGACACCGACTAGACCACTGCTGTCCTACATTTTGGTCGTGTGCTTCTGTGCAACCTTTGCGACTTTGGCAGTCGCACAGGGCAGTTACCGCGCCCAACTACGAGGCATTGTCTCCGACGCCACGGGAGCGGTCATTAACAATGCGAACGTAACCATCACGGATGCAGGCACGAATATCTCAAGGGCGGCACACACCGACGAAAAGGGCGAATACTACTTCACTGGTTTGCGGCCGTCGACGTATACCGTCAAAGTTCAGATTCCAGGTTTTCGTACGGAAGAGCGGACCGGAGTAGTGCTTGCGGTCGACCAGGAAGCTACGCTCAATTTCACCCTCAGGCCGGCTAGTGTGAGCGAGAAAGTTGATGTCACGACGACGGCGCCGTTGCTGGATACGCAGAATGCAACGCTGGGCACGGACATCACCAGCGAGTATGTGAAGCAAATTCCGTTGATCAACCGCGATTTCTTCGGTCTGACGTTTTTGGCCGGAGGTGTGACCGAGGTAGCCGGTTCGGGCACGCAAGATAACTATCCCTCTGGCACAAACTTCGTTTCCAACGGACAACGCAATGCGACAGCTGAAGTGCGCATCGATGGCGCGTTGATCAGCGCTCCAGAACAAGGCGAGGGCGGAAACTCGAACATCTACTACGAGCCGTTGATCGAGAGCGTGCAAGAGTTCAAGGTCGAGAACAACAGCTTCTCGGCGGAGTTCGGCAACAACGGCGGTACGGTCGTAAACATGGTTCTGAAGAGTGGCACTAATGCGTTTCACGGCACTGCCTGGTATTTCCTGCAGCGTTCCCAGATAAATGCTCGCGATTTCTTTAACCCTGCGCCCAATCCCAAACCAGATGGCAAACGCGACCAGGGAGGCTTTTCACTCGGCGGCCCGATCCAGAAGAACCGCACATTCTTCTTCGTCGATTTTGAAAAAGTTCGCTTCGACAATGGTTTCAACGGCGTCGCGACTGTGCCAACCATGGCTGAACGAACCGGCGATTTCTCGGCGACGGCAACTACCATTTACGACCCGACCCCGCAAGCTTGTGGGACTCCATGCAACTTCCCCAGGCCAGCCGTTCAGTACAACGGCCAAGCCAATGTGATTCCACCGAGCGAGATAAGCCCTATCGGAAAAGGCATCATCAATCTTTATCCCAAGCCCAATCTGGCCGGCGAATTTAATAACTACCTTTTTAGCGGCGTCTCGACGGCACCTGATTATCAGTTCGACATCAAGTTGGATCATCAGATCAACGAGAAGCAGCGCATTAGCGGCCGCTACAGCCGAGAGTCATCGACTTTTTCCACCCCATATTTTCTGGGAGACGGCTTTGATAATAACGGAAGCGGAGACGGAATCGGAGGCACTCCCACGACGGCGCAAAACGGCTCGCTCGAATACGCATGGACGCTGAATCCGCGAATTGTCTGGACCAACCGATTCGCAGTGGACCGAGTACACGAAGTGGAGACACCGAATATTCCCACGATTTCCAGCTTTAATGCTACGCAGGCGGCAAACGGCCTGCCACTGTTGCCGGCAGTATTCCAGCAGGCCAACGGGTCGGACCGAATGCCGGCGTTCTACATGTCGGGTGCTGCCCTCGCGTCGAATGCATCGACCACGGCCGATCTGTTCGATCAGTGCTGTCTGAACACTACCTTCGCACACACTCTTTATAGTTATTCGTCCCAGTTGGTGGTTTCCAAAGGCTCACACCTGATCAAGTTCGGCGGCGAGCAAAGACTCTTCTACAATAACTTCTTCCAGCCGCCGGATCCCACTGGCTCCTTCAACTTTACCGATTACACGACTTCACCGGCTCCGAACAGTGAGACCGATGCTAACGGCAATCTCACAGGCAACCCATTTGCCAGCCTGCTTTTCGGTTATGCCGACAACATCAATCCCTATCCATCAGAGCCGACTGCGCTCAACGTCTATCCCGCTGTGGCTAACAAATCGAAAGAGACTGGGTTTTACGTCCAGGATGACTGGAAAGTAACCTCGAAGCTGACGTTGAACCTCGGCCTGCGCTACGAGTGGAGTACGCCGTACACGGAGCGCGACAACCGCATCCAATTCAGCAATTTCACCGCGCCTACTGGAGTCAGCATAAATCTGGCCAGTGGGGGCGCGGCCAGCGCGCAGGCGGCAATGCAGGGGATCGGGTTGAACTTGCCGTCCTCGGAAGCGTTGTATGGCACCACTCAGTTCCCCACCTCCAGCATGAGGACCGTTCCAACCTATCGCAACGATATTGGACCGAGGCTGGGCTTTGCCTACGCGCTCAATTTGAAAACGGTGGTGCGCGGCGGTGCGGGAATTTATTTTGGGATGAGTCCGGCCACAAATTTCCAGTATCCGGGAACTGCGTTCAGCGAAACTGCCACAATGTTCTTTACTCAAAACAATTTTGCCAGCCAATACGCGACCCTGGAAAATCCGTTTCCCACCGGCTTTACCGGTCCGCAAGGCACGAAGTATGGAGCGCTGGCTGAATGGGGGTACTCCAACAACAACGACCTGGGGACGACCGCGGCTCGGGACGCTGACATTTACCAGTGGAATCTGGGAATCCAACGGGAGTTGCCCAGCCAGATCGTCGTCGGCGTCGACTACGTTGCCAACCGCGCCACCCATCTGCCTTGGTCCGGGACAAACAATCGGGACTTCATTCCGTCATCTCTGCTGGCAAAGATTTCCGCCGCCGTGACCCCCACCGATCCGACTTGCTCGGCCGATAGTTGCGTAAGCAACTTTCTGCAGACGCTGGTGAATAATCCCTTCTACTCCATGTTCAATACGCCCTGCACTCCCACTCCGTCCACTCCATGTTTCAACCAGCCCGATTCGCTCTACACCGCTCCGCAGATTCCATTGGGGTATCTGCTCAATCCGTATCCGCAATTCACCGGGGACTTCGAAGCACTGATGCTGGAGGAAGCCCAATCGTGGTACAACGCAATGCAAATTCGCTTCCAGAAGCGCACCACACATCACATCAGCTTCGAAGGCAACTATACGGTTTCGAAGTCGACCGACGACTCCTCGGCAGGCAGGAACAACTGGGTCGGCTCGCTTGGCGCCGGACTGCCGCAGCAACTGGACCGCTTGAATCTGGAACACAGCATCAGCGCCAACGACACGCCGCAGCGGCTCACGGCCGCCGTCGTCGTGGACCTGCCCGTCGGCCGCAACGAATGGATTGGCGGCAATATGAATCGCGCGCTGGACGCCGTCATTGGAGGCTGGTCGATTTCCACCTTGATGACGCAACAATCGGGCCAGCCCATGGCGATCTCTGATTCCTTTGCGCGGCTTGCGAATGGCAGCCAACGTCCCAATGTCGTCTGTCCCCAACTGAAGAGTGGTCTGAGTATGAAGGAAGTTGCTTTGAGCTGGGAAAATCCAACGCCGCTGTCATTCTTCAATAGCAACTGCTTTGCAGATCCTGGCGACCAGAACCCGGGCAACGCTCCTCGCTACTTTTCCGGTTTGCGGGTCAACGGCATCCACAATTTCGATACCAACCTCTACAAGTCGTTTGTGCCCAAAGAAGGCATGAAGATCGAGGTGCGAGCCGAGATCTTCAACCTCATGAACCATCCGCGCTTCGCGGCACCGAACACGGCATTCGAGGAGACCGGCTTCGGATCGATCACCTCCGATGCAGCGGGCTATCTGCCCCGGTACTTCCAGTTCGGAATGCGCTTCGAGTTCTGATGCGAAAACTAGAGGCGATTCTTTCACTTGGCAGTTGACGATCCGCTTTCCGGAAGCGGTGTCAAGTTCCCGCATTGACCGCTAGCGTAGGGATTTAACCTGCGACCATCCGATGGGAAAATCTTTTCCCCTGTGAATTCTCTTTCCGCGGCGCTCTCATTTTCTGATTACCCATGCGCGACTCGTAACACTCGATGAAGGTTACTATCGTGCCAGACAACTTCTTAAGCCCCGCCCTCTTCGACTTCTCGGGCACAAGCTAAATGCTTTCGCTCGTGCGAATTCTCGCGCTCCAGGGATGCAGCGAACAGAATCCTCATGCTGACACATCCCGTCATCGGTAGTGGCATCGCGATTGCCCATACCTTGCCCGAGTGGGTCAACCTTAGTGGAGGGGCTACTGTTTACTTTATTGCCATCGCCGCAGTCACGCTGGAAATCACTTGTGACTGGCTGGAGCGTACAAGTTCTCTCGCTGGCAGGTCTTATCTTTGTGAGCGCCCGATTTCACCAAATCCTGATCCCGCTTGCAGACTATCGGGTGAACAATCTCGTCGCCTACGAACCGTTGGTGGTCCACGAGCAGCAACCGGTTCTCCCAAACGTGTTGCCGCGATCGAGGCCAGCGCTCGAAGCCAAGCCGTTACTCGAAAGCAAGCCCGAAGTCGCAACGCTTGTAGTCACGCCGCAGAGACGCGCAGTGCCCGAACACAAACTGCAGGAGATTGATCGCCCTGCACCGGAGCTCAAACTCGAAAGTAAGATGCCCGTGATTCCCGCTGCACCAACGTCGAAGATCCTGGCGGTCGGGACTTTTTCTGCCAGCAGTTCAGTTACTGCGACGGCCAGTAAGCCTGCAGCAGCCACAGTGCAGACCGGCGGCTTCGGCGACCCGAACGGTGTGCCTGCGTCAGACCATCGCGGGACCGCCAATATCCGCGAAACCGGATCCTTCGACTTAGCCCGTGGGTCGGGCCGAAGCAACGGGGTCGGAGTCGCGAACTCGAGCGTGATTGCGAGCTCCGGATTTGGCAACGGGGCGATCGACGCTTTCACCAGCATCCATCCGAAAACAGGGTCGCAGCAGCCGAATAACGGAGCTAATGCTCCGGTCCAGATAACCTTCAAGCCCAAGCCCGATTACACGGAGGAGGGTCGCAAGCAGAAGATCAACGGAGAAGTGAGCCTGGAGGTATTGTTCGCCTCCAACGGGCAAATACACGTGATCCGAGTGGTGCAAGGGTTGGGATACGGACTGGACGAACAGGCCGTAAAAGCTGCTGAGCAAATCAAGTTCAAGCCAGCTTTGCATGAAGGCCAGCCGATTGATTCGAGGGCTCAGGTCCACATCATTTTCGAACTTATTTCGTGAGGAGTGCTATGCGCAGTTTCAAAACCATCGTTTTCTTGCTGCTTTTATCTTCGACGGTAGGGGTTGCGGCCGAAAACCCGAAAGTATCGCCGGCGCTCTCTTTCGACCAAACAGTCGACCGAGTGGTAGAACGCGAGCGCGGGTTTGTCGTGACCATGAAGCGCATGCACCCGTTGGCCGAAACTTATATCCAGAATCTTCGCGAAGACAACGATCACAACGTCGAACCGGTCAGCGATCAGTATTTCCTGGGACGACTTGACCTGAATCGCGGTGTTCGCGATTCAATGTTCCAAAGGCAGCACGAAGGATTTCTGCATCACGTTTCGAATCCCATCTCTTCTGCTCTGGCCTACAAGTTCTTACCGCAGGGATTCGCGCAAATGGTAGTGCTCGATCCGGACTTCCAGAAGAATAATTACCGTTTCACTTTTGTCCGACGCGAGTTCTTAGGCGAAGCGCGCTGCATTGTGATCGATGTGCAACCGGGGAAAAAAGCGCGAGAGGGATCGTTTACCGGAAGAATCTGGGTCGAAGATCGCGACTTCAATATTGTCCGCTTCAACGGCACCTACGCCAGTCATTCAAACTTCATCCATTACCTGCACTTTGACAGTTGGCGTTTTAATCTGCAAGGCGATTTGTGGCTGCCTTCCTACATCTACGTTGAGGAGTCCGGCACAAAACGCAATAGCCCACTGTTCCACGATTTGTATCTCAAGGCGCAGACGCGTCTGTGGGGTTACGATCCGGAACAACTGAATCACAACGAAGAGTTTACCCAAATCAAAGTTGACAACTCGGTGGATGACCGTCCCGTTGCCAAAGACAATGGCCCCGTCGAAGCCCAGCGTATGTGGGAGAGGATGGCCGAGGACAATGCCGTCGACCATTTGCAGAAGATCGGCCTGCTCGCGCCTTCAGGCGATGTGGATAAGATCCTGCAGACCGTGGTCGACAACCTCATCATCACCAACAAACTTCAAATCGAGCCCGATGTACGCTGCCGCGTACTGCTGACCCTGCCGCTGGAGTCTTTCACGATCGGGCACACCATTGTAGTCAGTCGCGGTCTCCTGGATGTACTGCCAGATGAGGCATCTTTGGCAACGATACTGGCGCACGAACTCGGTCACATCGTGTTGGGTCATCATGTCGATACCAAGCTTGCCTTCGACGACCGCTTCTTCTTCGACGATGCCGATGCATTTCAGCGTTTGCATTTTGAGCGGGATGCTGCAGAGGAAAAGGCTGCCGACAGCAAAGCAATCGAGTTGCTGGCGACGTCCCCATACAAAGACAAACTGGGCAATGCAGGGCTGTTCCTCAAAGCATTACGGGATCGATCGCCAGCGCTGACCAACTTGATCAGCCCAAGGCTGGGCAGCAGGATGACAAGTGGAAACGCCACCCGCATGGCCGCACTTTTCAACTCCGCACCAGCTTTGGAGAAGCAGCGCCTTGATCAGATTGCCGCGCTTCCTATCGGCAGCCGGGTCAAGTTGGATCCGTGGAGCAATCAACTGACGATGATGAATGCGAATCCAGTTGCGCTCTTGTCCCCGAGGGAAAAGATGGCATTCGAGGTCACTCCGTTTTTCCCCAATCTAAGCTATAGCCAGGCTGACAGAAAACTTGTGGCCCAGGGTTCGGTACGTCCGTAGCCAGTTGCCGACTGTTGCTGTTCGTCGACCGTCAAAATTAAATCCTCTCCCCTAACTCGTACCGCTGATGAGAAAGGACGTAATGAGAAACAAGATGAGGACCATTGGGAAGCTCTGCTTTTTCGGATTCGTAATGGTAGCGCCCGCACTGGCGCAAAATCAGATGGTAAGCGCGCCGTCGCCTGCAGTGTCAGGCCCAGCTTACGATGTGAGCGTCGGCTATAGCCGGCTCTCGATGCCAATTCCCTTCGCTGGACGCGCGAATTTCAATGGTTTGGATTTTACTGGAAGCATCGATCTGAGCCCGCGTTGGGGAGCAACCCTCGATTCGAATTACCTTTATACCCCCGCCATTCTTGATACTCGCCACCAGGGCTATGTCTTGAGCCTCTACACAGGCCCAGTGTTCTATCCGATTGAACACAGAAACACCCGCGTATTCGTTCGCGCGCTGGCTGGCATGGGTCTGGTCGACGGCGCAGTCCCGATAACTGAATCCCAGGACTTTCATGGCTGGTTGGTACGGCCCTCTTACGCGGTTGGAGGAGGAGTCGAGCAGTACGTTTCAGGCCAATTGGCCGTTCGCATCAACGGAGACTACCTGCGCACTTCGTTTTACGATGCTGCTGGTGCAGTGGAGCCCCAGAACAATTTACGGCTAACCCTGAGCTTCGTCTTTCGTCTGAAAGAACGTCCGCACAGGTCCAGCGCACAACTGCAGTAAAACCGGCGCGCCGTCGTCGTGATCACTGGGCATTGCCTCCAGCGTTTCTGCCGCCATCGCTAGATCGTGAATCCACGCCCGACACTCCCCTCTCACTTTTGTTGAATCTATCGTGACCGGCTTGGGATCAAAAAGCGTGACCAGTTCACGCGGAGGAACCGCATCCCATGTTCGAAGAATCGCTCATGACCGTGTCTGTATCGTTGCCAATGATTGAGGAAATCCGCCAGGCTCAGCGGTTTGTCTATTCGGTGATGCTTCCGACGCCGCAAATTGTGTGGCCTCTGTTGTGTGAGCGGCTGGGAACTGAGACCTGGGTGAAGCATGAGAACCACACTCCGATCGGCGCCTTCAAAGCACGGACTGCTGTGGTTTACGCCGAGGAACTGTTTCGCGGATCGAAAGGCGTCACTGGTCTGGTAACCGCGACTCGTGGCAATCACGGCCAGTCGGTTGCGCTGGCCGCACGCCGGTTCGGAGTGCCCGCGCACATCGTTGTGCCCCACGGAAACAGCCCGGAGAAGAATGCGGCGATGCGGGCCCAGGGAGCGAACCTCATCGAATTTGGCAACGATTTTCAGGAGTCCAAGGAACATGCGCAAAAGCTCGCGGGCGAGCAGGGCTGGCACTTCGTGCCTCCCTATCATCGCAACATCGTGAAGGGAGTTGCGACGTATTGGCTGGAGTTTTTCTCGGCCGTCCCGGATCTCGATGTGGTCTATGTGCCGATTGGGCAAGGTTCGGGCATCTCGTCTTGCTGCGCTGTTCGCAACGGACTGAATCTGAAGACGAAGATTATCGGGGTGGTTCCAGACGGAGCCCCGGCCTACGCACTGTCTTTTGAAGCGGGACGAAGCATCTCAGCTCCCGTAACCACTCTGCTGGGCGACGGAATGGCTTGCCGCGTCCCCGACGAAGCTTCCTTGGAAGTGGTTCTGAAGAATGTGGACCACATAGTGCGCGTCAGCGAATACGAAATGGGCCAAGCGATGATGATCTATTTCACGGACACGCACAACGTCGTCGAAGGCGCGGGAGCGGCTGGACTCGCGGCTGCATTGGAGGAGAAACAATTGTTGCGCGGCAAACGCGTCGGGCTGGTCGCCAGCGGCGGCAACGTCGATCGCGCCGTGTTTGCGAAGGTCCTCCTGGACTCTCATCAGTCAGCAGCGCGTGAGACTTAGCGCTTACGTAGGCGTCGGCCGACGGCTACGGATAACGATTCTCAGCAACGAAACACTAGGCATTCACCTGCACGGGCACTAATTCAGGGTTGCACCGCGAATTTTGGATGGATTTGACAGCGTCTTCGGCGGTGAATCTTCCCATAATCAGCGCCAGTTTACGTTGGGTTGTCGTCTGAATGGGGGCCCGATCCGTTCGCTGAACGTATTCGGGGACGCGAGTACCACCACGGTTTACTTTCACAACAAATTTGATGGTTTTCATGAATCTCCATTCTCTGGGGTGGCAAACAAATGGAATACGATAAGAGAGAAAACTCCAGGGTGGGCTGACTTAGTTCAGAGAACCTGAAAGAGCAAGCGTTATCTGCCTCATCTATGATGCTAGGCTTCTGCTCGCGCCCTGTCAAACCGCGGCGAGGACCCGGACGCTTGTTAAGCAACTGGCCGATTCCTATACTTTCGCCAGAATAACCTTCTTGATTTGTTTGATTCTGGCCTCATCTCGCTTGTAGAAGGTCCACTTCTTGATTCGCTTGGAGCGGGTCAGCCCGGCGTGGCACAGAATCTTCATGTGTTCGCTCGTCGTCGGTTGACTTACGCGAAGCTTGCGCGCGATCAGGCAGCCACAAACGCCATCCTTCACCAGATCACCGTCGACTTGCGGGGGGAAATGTTTTGTCGGGTTCTTAAGCCACTCGAGAATCTGTAGTCTGCGCTCGTTCGCGAGCGCCCGGATTGCGGTGGTCGATATCATTAATGATTAGGAAACTCCCTAATCATTATAACGTGGACGGGCGAAGACGCCCGTCCCACGCATCCCCCCTCCTTACTTCTTGGCAGTCGGCGGCAACACACCGTTCAGGCGCAGATACATTGCGGCTGCGCCGTAGTGGTCGGACCAGGCGCCGGATAGGATCAGGCTGAACCAGGCGCGCGTAGCCTGTTTTCCACCGAACCCTTCCGTGCTCTCCGCCAGTTTCGAATCGTCCATTTTCGCCAGCGCGTCAGAACAAAAATCGAAAGAGGCCTTGGCCGCGGCCACAAGCTTGTCTTTCGGTTCCGTCCCTTTGGCCTCATCGACCTTGGGAGGCGCGACGCCGGTGGTCTTGCCGCACAGCAGGTAATTCGCTTCGGCCACGTGGCCGGCGAGTTGGCCGAAAGTCATCTGGTCGGCCGTGGGTTTGTAGTTGAATTTGTCGGCGGGCATGGCTTCGAGGGCGGCTATGGTGTTTTTCTGCTGCCTGGGCAAAACGTCTCTCAGGGCGGTGCTGACGGGATTCTTCGTCGGCGCGGAGGCTGTTTGTGCAGCCGCCAATGCGGCGAGTAAAAGCAATCCAGCGATCACAAGAGTTCTCTTCATTTTGTCCTCATTCCTGGCAATTCGGTGTGTATAGCAAAATAGTCGTTTACCTGACTCGATCATGGCCAAGACCCTGCAAAAGGCGTATCCACTATATTTCGTTAGTTAGCTAAGTGTCAATTATTTAGCACCCGAGCCTAACTTGGGAGCGCCAAGGTCTATCACATCTGAGACGCGTACCAAACGGCATTGGTTAGCACATAGTTGCGAATATTCCAAGCCAGAACAGCAAGCGATGGACAGACTATGCAGCGTCCAGTCGCTTCCCTTCCTCGGCGATTGACCGCAGCAGAGCCTCGATCTCTTGCTCAGAAGTGGCTGGGTTCATGCACGTCAGCTTGAAATATTGCCGCCCGCCCACACGCGTGTGCCCGATAATAGCTAGTCCGCGTTCCAGAAGACGTTGTCGCAAAACGCCATTCAAGCGGTCTCCGTCGATCTCCGGGCCGGAGGGGCGGTAGCGGAACACCACACACCCGTACTCGGGCTCGTTTAGCAACTCGAGCGGCGGGTTGCGGCGGATGAACCTGGCAGCATGGGCTGCAAGCTCAATCGTCCGGTCCACCATCTTCCCGAACTTTTCCCGCCCCAAAACCTGAAAAGAAAACCAAAGCTTCAACGCATCGAAACGCCGTGTCGTCGAAAGCGATTTGCCCACCAGATTCGGAATTCCCTCTTCTTCATCAGCCTCCGGATTCAGATAGTCAGCGTGGATTCTGAGATGCCGCAACTGGCCGGCATCGCGAACCAGAAGCGCAGCACAACTGATGCACTGCCAAAACTCCTTGTGAAAATCCATGCTGATCGAGTCCGCGTTTTCCAGCCCGCGCAGTTTCTCGCGATACCGATCAGAGAGCAGCAGAGCCGACCCGTAAGCCGCATCCACATGCAGCCAGGCTCCCGCTTGTTTCGCCAGAGCGGAAATCTCGGGCAAGGGATCGATCGAACCGAAATCCGTTGTACCGGCGGTTGCCACCACCGCCGCCGGAATCAATCCTCTTTCCCGTAACTCCGCCAGAGATTCACTCAGTGCCTTTGGGAGCATGCGAAAAGATCTGTCAACCGGCACTCGGATGACCGCGCCTGTGCCCAAGCCGAGTTGGTACGCCGATTTCTCGACGGTAAAATGCGCGACTTCCGAACAAAGAAACCGAAGCCGGGATGCATCCGCAGGCAGGCCGTCTCTCTGCACCTGCCAGTTCCAACGCGAATTGATGCACGCATCACGCGCCAGCAGCAATGCCATGAAGTTTGACTGCGTGCCGCCCGCGGTGAAGATCCCATCCGATCCGGACGGCAGCCCCGCTTCCTCAGTCAACCAACGGGTGACCGCCAGTTCCAGCACCGTCGCAGCCGGAGCCTGATCAAAGGAATCCATCGACTGATTCAATCCGGAAATGACGACCTCAGCCGCTAACGAAGAAATTAGAGGCGGGCAGTGCAGATGGGCGATGGTGTTGGGATGCGTAACCGCGACCGAATGCGCAATGATCGTCCGGACTCTTTTGAGAACATCATCGACCGGCGATCCACCTTGTGGTAGAACGTCTCCCTCAAGGAGCGCGGCCAGTTCCGCCGGGCTCTTCCCACTGTACGGTTGAGTTGGAAAAGCATGCAGCAAAGCGTCCACCGCTTTCGCAATGCTCTCGCGATAGGCTGCGGAGTTCTTCGGCGTAAGAAACTCCGCGGCAAACTCGGAAACATCAGCTGCCTTGCGCGCCCCGCGTGTCATGGAACCTCTGCAACCGGGCGATTATCGGTTCTCTCGATCGGGAGGGTCAAGCAGCGATTTTTCGAAGTCACGTTAATCCCACTGCACTTCTCATCTAGAAGCACATCGCCAAAACGTTCGTGTGACCCTACCGCCCGGCCCCAATACCGCCATACTTCTGCAGCCACTTCAACTCTTCGCGCACTTTGATTTTCCCGTGCCACGGATTCTTATCGAGGTCATGCCCTTCGCCTGGAAAAATCAGCAGCGTGCTGGGAACACCAAGCGCGTGCAACGCATGGTCGAGCACATACGCTTCCGCTACAGCCACACGAATATCCTCAGCTCCAGCGACGATATGCGTAGGCGTGCGAACTTTATTCATCTGGTAGATCGCCGCTTCATCCTGATAACGCTGCGGCACCTCCCAGGGAAACCCTCCAAGAAAATAAATGTCGTCAAAGCTGGTATCGTCATTGCCCCAATTGGCAATGTTTTCCACCGCGCCCCCGCCCGTCACTGCGGCCTTGAAACGAGTCGTCTGCGTGATCAGCCAGTTGGCCATATAGCCGCCATAGCTGTATCCGCCGACGGCAAGATGATCGGGATCGGCCATGCCGTCTTTCACCAGCGCGTCCACGCCCGCAAGAACGTCCTTGCCCGGACGGGAAACCATTTCAGGCACGATGCCCGCCAAAAACTTGTCTCCGTAGCCAGTCGAGCCGCGATAATTCGGCTCAAACACCAGCCAGCCCTGCGTTGCCGCCAATCGATCCCAAACGTACCAGTCGGCTTCGAAGTGATTGCCATCAGCGTCGTCGGGCCCTCCGTGGGGAAACACGAACATGGGCAGATGCTTTGCCTCGAACTTTCCCGCCGGATACATCAGCATGCCTTCGATCGTCGTGCCATCGTCCGAAGTCCAGTGGTAAGGCTTGGCCTTGGGCAGATCGCGCTCGGTAAACAATTTATTGAACGAAGTAATGGGACGAGCCGACCTCAACGCGTCGCTACTGTCTGCTAAGTAAACCTCGGTCGGCTCCTCTACCGCCGAGTGCACAAAAGCTGTACGCTGCGAATGTTGAGCAGAAGCAACCAACGCGTATGTACCCGGCACGCCGGACTGTTTTAAAAAAGGCGCGGAAACCTTGGACTGGAAATACGTTTGAGTTTCGGTGCCAAGCTGACCGGCCGCAACCACACCGCCATCCGGAGTGATCGTGTACCCTCCGACTGCGCCCCCGAAATCAGCCGCCCAGCGCTGGATTTCGCCTGTCTCCGCGTCCACCCAGTAGAGCCGCGTCTGCCTGTCTTTGTACTTCCCTTCGACCGAGCCATACTGCACTTCAAAGAAAATATGCTTGCTGTCTTTGGCCCAGCGCAGATCTTGTTCCTCGGCCTCATTGTGCGTGATCTGCCGCGGCGCACGATCGACGCTGACGTTCGCCAACTCCACCGTATAAATCTCGAACTCGCCGATCTTTTCCTCGCGCTCCGAAATCGATTCTGATGCAAATGCCAACTTCCGCCCATCCGGCGAGGCTTCCAATTCATGGACACGCCATGGCGTGCGCGTTAGCGCAAGAGCACCGGGAGTCGCATCCGATTCATCCTCCGAATCTTGCTCCGGTTTAGTGCCCTCAGCCGCGCGCCGCGCAATCGCGTCCGCGATATCGATCGTGAAAATCATGTCGCCCCGCTCGGCCGCGCGATATTGCAAAACATCCTTCCACTCTTTCTTATAAGCATCCTTCTGAGTCTTTGCCCAGGGCGTGCGCGTAGCAAAATAGAGCGCGCGAGAATCCGGAGACCACGAAAACGAATGCACCTCCTCATCGCCTTGGGTCACCGGGAACGCTTCCCCACCGCCGACCGGAATCAGATAGAGCTGCGCAACTTCTTCCTCCTTGGCATCGTCTTCTTTCGCATTCTTGCGCTCCGAGACAAACGCGATCCATCTTCCATCGGGAGACCACTGCGGCTTGGTATTATCACCCGCTTGCGTGAGTTGGGTCAGCGACCCGCCGTGGCCATCGTCGCGGTAAAGCCACAAGTCTCTGCGAAAGATGCTCTGATCCCAATCCGCCCGCTCCGTGTTAATCACAACTGAATTGCCATCGGGAGAGATCTCTACCGCAAGAATGTCAACGTAATTGAAGAACTCGTCGAGTGTGAGCTTGGGTTTCTCCGCGGCGTAAAGGGCGCAAGCAAGAACGAGAGCAAATACAACAAGCGTAGAAACTCGCAGAAGCCGTCCGTTTGTCATGGGCCGAAACAGAGGTATATCGTGAGCGAGCAGCGCTTGTAAACCCGAATCGCCGCCTGAACCGCGGGTCACATACTCACGGCGCAGGTTCTGCGTTCTTGAAGGCATCATCAAGTCCCTGATTGCTCTTGGGCGCGCTGCCTTCAATCATTCGCCAGCCGTCATCGTATCGCCGAAACCCGACCGTCGATTTGTATTGAACGCCGCCCGCATAAAGCGCGGCTCCGACTTCATTCAGCGGAACCCACTTCCACAGGAAGTCCACATCGGCGGCACTGCCCTCTTTGCTGATCCCGCTGATTCCCGTCAACTGTCTCCGCGCCACCGGCACGCTGAAGTAGTGCGATTCCGCCTGGCCGCCGGGGATCAGATCGTGAAAGGTCTCAACTCCAATCGGAGTCAGCGCAACCTCCCAACAAGGCGGAGGCGCAACGTCGGCCGTGCACGGACTCGACGACCCGGTGATCCAGCCGCGCCGCTGCAATACCAGATACTCCGGAGACACGTAGTCTTTGTTCGAAATCAAACCGGTCCGCAGAAAGAATTGCTGCGTGCTCTTGAACGTCTCGGAGCTGGCAATCAAATCCGACGCCAGCCGCCGCGTGAGAAAGTCGCGAGGCGAGCATGCCGATGCCATCAACAGCAGGCCCAACGCGAGCGCGATTCGCAGTGTCCGCATGAAGTTTGGTTTGAGTCTAGTCGACGATTGTAACCAAACGCGAGCCCCGCTGCGGCAAGAAAGGACGGTCCGTAATCTGTCCTTCAAATTTCGCCGACCAGCGGCCCGGAATCGCCGTCTTACAGGATGGACAACGGCCATCGGCACTCACGCGATACTCTTCGACGAAGTAGCTGCGCCGCCGGATCAGCGTTTCGCCGCAGCTGTGGCACTTAGTGTTTTCCTGATCGCCCACCATGCCCGGCAAGTTTCCCGCGTAGATGTAGCGCAGGCCCGCTTGCTTGCCAAATTCGACGGCGCGCAGCAAATCCCGAGGACGCGTATCATCGGGATCTTCCATTTTGTAATCTTTATGAAACGCAGTCACATGCCAGGGAATTTCCGGCGAAACGCTTGCCAGAAACTCCGTCAATCCCCGCAACTCTTTTTCAGAATCGTTGAAGCCGGGGATCAGCAGCGTCACAATCTCCAGCCAAACCCCCATCTGGTGCAGGCTGCGAATGGTTTCGAGAATTGGCCCAATGCGTCCGCCCAGCTCGTGATAGTGGCGGTCATCGAAACTCTTCAGATCGACCTTATACAAATCAATCCACGGATGCAGATATTCCAGCACCTGCGGCGTGCCGTTTCCGTTTGAAACAAATCCCGTGATCAAACCCGCAGCCCGAGCCTCCTTGAACACCGCGACCGCCCACTCGCTTGTGATCAGCGGCTCGTTGTACGTGCTGACTAGAACTTTCGCGCCTTGCCGCAGCGCGTCACGCACCAGCGCTTCTGGCGACGCTTCGAGCGGCGGCGAAACCGCATCAGGATCGCGCAACGCCTGCGACGTCACCCAATTCTGGCAGTAGCCGCAGTGCAAATCGCATCCCAGCATGCCAAAGCTGTAAGCCAGCGCACCCGGATACGCGTGAAAAAACGGCTTCTTCTCAATCGGATCGCACTGCACCCCGCCGACATATCCCCAAGGCACATACAACGTGCCGCCGCGGTTGTAGCGCACCTTGCAGACGCCCGGCTGTCCCTCCGGGATCGGACAGCAATGCCCGCACGCATAACACCGTACCCGATTGCGATCCAGCTTCTCGTAAAGCTCGCCCTCGCGAACCTGCGAATAAACAATATCGCGAAGCGTGGGCATGCCTACATTCTAAACCTCGGGTCTAGCTTTGTTCGGTTGGCAACGTTCGGTTGGCCAGCGTTCGGTTGGCCAACGTTCGGCTGGCAGATGCCGGCGAATTCGAAGACGGTGCGGAGATCGCGCCAGTTTCCTGCCAGGGCACCCGGGATTGCGGCTTGCGCTTGTTGGATTCGTTGGTATTCTTTCGGGTCGCCGTGATCCGCGGATTCGCGGCGAGGGTTCTTTCGCTCCTTCGGAGCTGGGGTGTTTTTGGCTTCTGTCCCACGGCTTGCGCCGTGGGCTGCGGTCTTTCGCCGCTTCGCAGCTGGTTCTGTCGCGGCGCTCTCTTGCCGGGCGTTTTGCTTTCTGGCTTGCGGATCGGCTTGGGCTTGGAGCTCGATTACGCCGTTGGCGGCCTCGCGGACAGGAATGTCCGCGCTACGTGGGCTTGGCTTGCCACTCGCTTCTAACGGGGGGCCGAATTCGGGATGTTCGATTAAATATTGTTGGGCGTAGTCGGGGACTTCGCGAACCATGGGTTGTTCGCTGGCGCGATAATGCACATCGTCGAAGCGGACGTTCTTGGCGTTTCTCGCGGCTATGCGCAGGGCCTGGATGATCAGGCGGGCGCGGGTTGGGTCGAGCGTGCCTTTGAGCAGGCCATCGACTACGTGCATGATCGAAAGCTGGATGGACTCGCAGTCTTCGAGCAGGGCCATGGAATGGAGCTGCATATCGACGCGCTGTTGTACGCCTTTGATGACGCGGGTGTGGAAATAGCAAAAGAATTCGCCGCGCAGGGCGGGAGAACCGCATTGCTGTCCGGTGACTTTGATGTGGGTGCAGTGGCGAGGACGTTTGGGTACGGAAATGGGCATGGAACTACTCCTGAAAAAAACACGCGAATCCGCGTAGATCTATGAATCGATTGGGTTGGGTTGAAAGGGTACCGGCCAGATCTATGAAACAAAAGGGGTTGCAGGCAAAATCTTGGGAACAAAGGAGTTGCGGGGTGGGATTGGGCTGGAAACGGGAATTCTTGGGGGAGGGCGGGAGCATTTCGACTGTTCCTATATGGGATATAAAGTGATCATATTATATATCTTAAAGTAAAGTCAAGAAAATAACGAAAAAAGTTGGGGCGGAGTTCCAAAATGGGAATGGGGGGTTAGCTCTATGAGCTTGGGGATCTAGGTGCCGCGGGCACCCGCCCCTTGCAACAGCGCAAGGAGCGGGGCACCCGGCGAAGGCGGCGTTCGGTTGGGACCCGGTCAATGGGCGCTATCGGGATACGCCAGTTGACAACGAGGACAGACGGTGGACGCCGCGTACGCTCGGGTGTAACATCGCGAAAAGCCACGCTGCTCCTGGCTTCCAGCTGGGAATTCAGGCTAGGATAACGTCGCGCCATGACCCACAAAACGTATTCTCCGGGCCGGATTCGCATTTATTTGCTGTTTGCCGTTGCCCTCGCGTTGTCTATCCCCGCCTGGGCCGAGTGGAAAGAGAAGGTGCTATACAGCTTTCAGGGTGGAACGGATGGATCAGTTCCAATCGGCAGTCTGATACGTGATTCGGCTGGAAACATTTTTGGAGCCACCGAACAGGGCGGGGCAACCACTTGCAGGTCGCCGTTGCCGTGCGGCACGGTTTTCCAACTCGTCCCGCCGGCCACGCAGGGAGCCCCATGGACGGAGAACGTTCTGCACGTGTTTCAAGGAAATGCGAACAACGACGGCGCCACTCCAGGGGGCGGGCTGGTCATGGATAGTTCCGGCAATCTGTATGGTGTAACCGCTTACGGCGGCACGGGAAACTGTGTTCTGCTGGGCGACCCGGTGGGTTGCGGCGCGGTGTATGAGATGTCTCCGCCGAAGCAAGAGGGTGGCGCGTGGACCGAGATGATTCTGTACAGCTTTCCCACCAGCAAGCAAGGATATTTGCCGAATGGGGACTTGGTATTTGACAAGTCAGGCAATCTCTACGGAGCCACCGTATTCGGCGGGACGAAAGGCACGACCTGCGACCCATACTACGGCGGGCAATGCGGAGTGGTGTTTGAGATAAGTCCGCCGAAGCAGAAGGGCGGCGCGTGGACACAGAAGGTGCTGCACGACTTCCCGGGAACTGCGAGCGGGAAGCAGGACGGCGACGGGGCCGAACCCAACGGCGGTCTTCTCTTGGACTCCAAGGGTACGACTTACGGAACAAGTTACTTCGGCGGTAATGGGACTGCAGTGTGTGGGAGTATCGGCTGTGGCACAATCTTCAGCCTCACCCCGCCAACCAAGCAGGGCGGCGTATGGACTGAGAAGATCATACATCGCTTCTCTGCGCAAGACGGTGGTGAACCATCCTCTGGGGTCATATTAGGTACTTCCGGCACCCTGTACGGCACGACCGTGGGAGGGATTCACGGATATGGGTGCGCTTACGAGCTAAAGCCTTCAGCGAACGGCAAGTGGAAGGAGACGGTGCTCTACGGCTTCACCGAGGAGGACAAGAATGGGGGGGATCCCGAAGCCGCTTTCGTACGGGACTCGGCCGGTAATCTTTACGGAACATCCAATGTAGGAGGCGGCGAGTCGAGGTGGGGCAACGTTTTTCGACTCAGCCACCAGAGGAAGGGGAAGTGGTCTTTCTCCGTGCTCTACGGATTCGCAAATGGGATCCCAGATGGAGAGGCCCCCGCAGCACCCTTGATTTTCGACAAAGCTGGCAATCTTTATAGCACAACTCAGGACGGCGGCAGTGGTACAGGCTGCAGTTTCTATGGCTGCGGGACTGTGTTTGAGGTCTCGCCATAGGAGCGAGTTAGCATCTACAAGCGTCGCCCCTGTGACTGCTCCTGACCTGCTATCGTCCCCCAGTTTACGAAATCAGGCCTTTACACGTTTTGAGAACGGGTAAGGATTCCGCTGCCTCGGGATGACTGGCGGGTGTGTTTCAGGATGACCGTTTGTGGGATCTGTCACTCGGAGCGGCTTGGCGGCCCACCCTCCGCACAGAACTGAGAAGGGTGGGGCACCCGCTTCATATATGCGATTTGGAGTGGCGGTTGGAAGGGGTGGGCCACCCACAACAGAGATGGCCCACCGCAGAACGGCTGCTTACTTAGTAGCTCGCCTGGAAGGCTTGCCACGCACCGCCGCTGGTGGCTTCGTACCCTCCAACGATTTCGCTCTTGTCATTGATCCCGCCGCCGTAGGTGTCTGCGGCTTTGGGATAGTTGAATTTGTAGTATTTTGCGGCATGGAGCAGTGCGCCGTGGATGGCGCCATTGCTGTCTTCCCATTCATAAGTTACGTCGCCAGCCTTATCCAGGTCCAACGCGAACGAGTCGGACGCGCCAGGGACGTTAACCGTTTTGTAGGTTTTGCCGGTTAAAACAGACGACTCATAAACGCCGCTGCTCGAACTTACCCAGTAGAAGCAGATGCTGCCACCGGTGTTGATGCCCGTGGCAAAAGTGTCAGCTGCGCCGGGCACGTTCAGGGTTGTGTACTTCCCACCCTTCAGGAGATATCCGTGATAGACGCCGCCCGAATCAGAGTAGTAGCCCACGATCGCGCCGCTGTCGTTGATGGCGGCGCCGTACACGTTCACTGCGCCTTTTGGACCCACAATGTCTTTGTATTTGCCGGCCTTGTAAACGAATCCCACGGCGGCCCCGGTTTTGCTGCTGGTGTAGAAACCAACCACCGAAATCGCGCCATCGGGATTCAGGTTGCTGCCTTCAGTAGTTCCTGCCGCTGCATTCGGATCATCGAGCGTGGTTAGCTTCTTGCCGTCGAGGATATAGCCGTGATCCGCACCGGCGGTGTCGGTATAGAACCCAACCGACACGCCCGCATTGTTAATGCCTCCCGGCTCCACGACGGTTGAACCAGGAATTTTGACGGCCTTGAACTTGAAGGTTAGGGTTGGGGCATCGGCCGCAGTGGCCAAGCATACGCACACCAGTAAAAGGCCTAGTGAGCACAGGATTGATTTGCTATGTTTCATAGTTTTCTCCTCCTTGCAGTGAAGTGAAGAAGCGGCTCCGTCGGCGAATCGCTGACTCTGAACTAGAATCGCCTGACGGGTACAGCGAGAGTCAGAAGGCTCCACGATTGGCGTAGAGATTATCTTCACCGGTTCGGTGGTGTGTCAATAGCATTACGTAAGGTTTTTGGATTTTTGAGGTGAGATGCGACGGTTAGTGCGAAGCCTTGACTCGGTCATGGGCTCCGTGGCTTGGGGTAATGATCTGACAAGCGGCGGAAGAGCGCCCATTTTAGTTCGTAAATGTGCATTAGGTTGCATCTGACGGGGTTGGCAATCGAGAGGCGATCTTACTTAAGTAATTATGTTGCAATTACTTGCGGAAGCTTGCTGCGATGGTGGTCTAGCTGCATTTCCCCTTGTGCCCGCTGCCTTGGGGCATTAGATCGGGGTCCCAATTGTTAAGCTGGACGCAAGATGCCGTGGTCGCAATCCCGCAGGCACCGCCTGCGCCGCCCAAGCGCAAACATACGCTGCTCCCGGTTCTAATTGTGTTGTTCCTGATTTCGTATGGATTGATGTGTACGCTGGCGGTAGAACAGGATCGAACCATTGCGTCCCAGCGATGGTTGATCCGGTCGCTGCTCAGCGACAGCAGCGAATTGAGCAGCATTAAAGGGAAGATGGTTCAAAAGAAGTATGCCGACGCTCAGGCCCAGGCGAAGGCAGGACCCCGCTCCCAGGCGCAAACCCCGTTGTCCCAGGCTCCAATGACCCAGGTTCCAATGACTCAGGATAAAGCGGGAGCTACCGCCCAGAGCAGCCACAATGCAGGCAAGACGCGAAAGACGATGCCGCCGAAACCGCCGTTAGGCATTTCGGATATTGTGGACGGACGCAGGATCGTGAAAACGATCTAGATTTCAGGGCCAGGGGAAGCAAATGAAGGCCCTGGCGATGGCACTACTCGCTCTATCTCTACCCGGTTCGAGAGTGGCGGCGCCTCTGCGTCCGCCGGTCGACCTTCCCGTGGCACAACATGCGCGTGAGAGTGGCACATGGTATATGGCCGAGAGCGGTCATGCCGTGTTCTGCTACGGTCCGGTGATGCTGGTAAAAGGGCCTGATGGCGGATTGCAGCATGTGGCGACTTTCTGCCGGGGCGGGCAGGCGATTGTGCCGTTGAAGGATTGAGTTTGCTGTAACGCTCCAAAATCTATAAACCACCCAGAACACGAAGCTGAAGCAGTGGTGTCCCTCCTGGCTAACGTTGGGCTTCCGTCTGAACTCCGACGCATCCTGTACATTGTTGTGATGGGCAAGTTTGAGAAGCATATTTTCATTTGCGGGAATCAGCGACCGGCGGGGCATCCGCGGGGATGCTGCGACCCGGCGGCAAAAGCCGAGTTGCAAAAGCTATTCAAGGAAAAGCTAGCGCAGCGCGGCCTTAAGGGAAAAGTGCGAGCGAACCAGTCGGGCTGTCTGGATCAGTGTGAGCACGGTCCGAACCTGGTGGTCTATCCGGAGGCGGTCTGGTACGGAGGAGTGACGCTGGCAGACGTCGATGAAATCATCGACTCTCACATCGTGGGTGGGAAGCCGGTCGAGCGGTTGGTGATGAAAGAGTCTTGCATCAACACGGCTAGTTGTGAACACAGGCCGCGGGCGGCATCGACAAACAAGGGCGCGTGAGTAGTTGAAATTCCCTGAGATCGCCCTGGTTTTGCCGGCTTACTATGGGTTCTTCGCTTCGCTCAGAATGACAACCAAAAATGAGATTAGTTGCGCGTTAGTTCTCCTTCTTTCTTGCCGGCGATGGTGACGAAGCGGATTACGCCATCGCTATCCTCGAAAATCAGGCCGGTTCCTTCGGGGTTCACGACCGCGGTTACCAGACGACCATAGGATTTGGGAATGCCGCCGCGAGTCGGGGTTTGGTCGTAGCGCGCCAGCTCTCCCTCTTTCATTCCGGTCACGCTGACGAAGCGGATGACGCCTTGAGCGTCTTCGAAGATCAGGCCGGTGCCGATCTGGTCGGCGATCGCGGTGACAAGACGACCGTAAGATTTGGGCACGCTGCCCTGGGTGGGAGCCTGAGCGTGCGCGACGGTCGCGCTCCTGTTTCCGGTGAGATATCCGGAGACAAACAGGAGCGCCGTTCCCACGATAAAGACAATCCTCTTTTGCATCGCTTTAGTCCTCTTTCGGAAGAACCAGAATTTTGTGCATCATGCCCAGATCTTCGTGAAGCAGAATGTGACAGTGAAACACGAAGGTACCGGCAATGGTAGGATCGCGGAAATCAAAGCGGCCCTTGATGCTGTGGTAGGGATGACCCGGGCCTTCCCAGAAGGGAACCTCGTAGGTGTCGCGCATCTCCGGAGGCACAGGCTTCCCATCCACTTCGAGCAGCAGGAAATGGATCTGGTGGATGTGGAAGTCATGGGTCTCCAGGGCGCGATTTTCGATGATCCAGTCTTCGACCGCGCCGACATGAGTGGTGATTGCGGGCTTCTCGTTAGGTTCGAAAACCTTCTGCTTTTGTCCGTCGACCGTGATGTAGAACTGGATGGGGCCGTTGGTTCCGCCAAATTCCTCGGAGAAGTAGAGTTTTCTCAGGGTGGTTGGCTTTGCGTTTTCCAAGCCGGCAAACATAATGTTTTGCATTGTGATGGGATGCTCCGGCTGGGCGGGCTTGGTCTCTACCGTTTGGGTTCCATCGTCGCTGGTGAGCTGGATACTGCCGAGTTCCTGTTCGAGATCGGGGTTGCCAGTCGGGCCGGTCGAATAGCCGAGCGACATGAACTCGGCCTGGGTTCCTTCGGGAGGAGCCTGCACGATAAACTCCGCGCGGCCAGCGGGAGGCACAAGAACGGTTTCCTCGAATCTCGGTTTGGCGAGAGGATATCCGTCGAGAGCGATCACTTCCAGTTTCTGCGGCTTGCCGTTAAACCAAACTTGCAAGGGCGTGAAATCCTGGATGGTGCCATTGACGATCCGCCAGAACTGCTTCTCGTTGGGCTTCATTTGTATGATGGGAGCGGGAAAGCTGGGAGAAGCGGCGACCTGGAAGTTGATGGTCAACTGGTAGGGTCCGGGCACCCAGGGAACCAAGTATTGTTGGCGGATGGTGAAGACGCGCTGAGTCAGTCCCTTTACCTCTGGACGCACGTTTTCCATGCCCTCGACGATCAGCGCTCCGGCTGCGCCTCCGTTCACCTGGAACTCGGTGAAGCCGTGAATGTGGGGATGGTACCAATAGAGCCCCGGCGGTTCGTCCTTTGGAATCTGCATGTCGAAGCGAAACGCGGGCTTGTTCGGCTGAATCAGAGTCGTAAGAACGTCGTCCTGATGGCAGACCGGCGGGACATTCAGGCCGTGGAAGTGGACATTGGTTGAGGCCAACGTGGGGGTTCCGGTGTCACCGCACACTGGCGCGCCGGACACGTCCATGTCCATTCCGCTCATCTCGCCCTCATCAGTGCTCTCGATGCGGTCTTTGACATCGAGGACAAGATGGTCGCCCTGATGGAGGCGCAACGTCGGGGCTTCGACCTCACCTTTGGCGGTGTCGTAGATGTAACAATAATGGTTGAAGCCAGCGGAATCGACCGAGTGCTTCATGGTGAGATCGGCGTTGAGAACGCCATTCACGCTATCAAGAACGAGGGCGTCCTTGACTACGGTGCCGGAGTCGGGACGGGCAGGACATTGGGCCTGCAGACTTACAAACGAAAACCCGCACAGCAGGATCGCAAGCAAATATCTAAGCGCAGAGCGCATATTCAACTCCTTCTATCTCAGTTAGAACGGCCGGGGTGGAAAAGCTCCAATGGAGAGCAACCCCGGACTGTTTGGGTCAGCGATGGGCGATTTGGAGGATTCGGTTAGCGTGCATTTGCCGCCGGACGAGGTCACTTCAATCTCCCCGATCGAGGACGGCGCGCCAAACTCGGCGACGTATACCATTCCGCCAGTCCCTGTAGTTTTTTCAAAGGCCAAGGATGCAGTGTACGACCAGTCGGTCACGAATCCCTTAAGCGCTCGGGAGACGCAACCCTTGGAAAGTTTGCCAGTGCTCTTATCAAAAAACGCAGCGCTGATCTGCCCCGATTGATTGTTGCTAATGTAAAGGAGCGTCTCGTCCGGGCTTAGCAAGACGTTGCTGGAATTGATGGCGTTCCCCAGGCGATAGACGACTGTTGGAGTCAGCTTGCCGGAGGAAATGTCAGAAACTTCGATAATGGTGAATGGCGAGGTATCGCCAAAGATGGCGTAGTGGCCATCCTGGGTGATATCAATGCCGCTGGGATAAGTATTGCCCCTGCGCGAGCCAGTGGAATTCTGTTCATCGCCATTCGAAACCGGCACGCCCGCCGATATGTTGAAGGATTCGATTGAGCCATCGCCGTAGGTGACGACCATCATGTCGCCATGGAGCACCATGCCATCGACGATGCCGGCTTGCAGGCCCGCAACCGTAATATCGCTAACGAATTTAAGTTTGCAGCCGGGCAGAACCTGAAAGGTTCCAATGGTGCTGAAATCGGTGAAGCTGGCATAGAGGTATTGGGCGTTCATGGCAAGGCCGATGCCGTTGGAGGCGCCGGTATCTTTCTTGGAGCCATTCGCGTTGCCATCAATTTTGAGGGTCTTGACGCTGATGCCCAGAATCTCGCCGGTTTGTGCGTTGGAGGCGTAGACACACTCGGCATTTCCGCTGTGCAGTACGTTCACCCGATTCGCGGCAAAGTAGCCCCCGCCGATGCCACCTTGTCCGGTCAAGACTTTGGCTTTCAATGTGAGTTGACCGTCGGTCGCGACCGTATAGAAGCTGACGCTAGTGCCAAGGCTGGGCGGCACATCGTCATTGGTGATGACGTAATGAGGCTGATCCGCACCGACCGCAAAACCGCTGGCGAAACAAAGGCCCACCAACCACACCGGGGTTAGGTGCGAAAACCAAGATCTAAGGGAAATCCACATAGTTCTTCCTTCAAGGGGCAAGAATAGGACCAATCAAGCTAACCGCAAGTGGTACCGCGGGGCAAGAACAAATGGCATATTCCGCGCGTAAAATCATTACGGTTGAAAAAGTTTGCGGAATAGTGGAAAACCGCATCCTCGCTTCCCAAGGGGGCATTTGGGATCTCCGCCGTCATCGGCGAGAGCAAGCGGTCACACTATACACCAGGGAACGAGCTACTACTCGGCCTAGTCTTAACTTTATTTTCGCCTTTACTTTTTTTCCCGGAACGGTAGCGCAGTCTGGCAAGTTGAGGATTGTCATCTCTCCTGCTCCTGTGCTACGGTAGTGGAAAGTTCACGCCTTCAGAATCCACAATCACAGTCGCGCCGGTTGTGGCCCGCGAAAAAAGCGTGTCGAACAAGGTGAAGCTATGGCCATGAAAGATGCGGTTGATTCCATGCCGGACGAGCGGACAACCGAACCTGAGAGTTTTGCCAACCGGAAGCTGATTCGACCTTCGCTAAACCGCAACGACCACAATCATTCGCCGGCACCTGTGGGCGAGCGACGGGAACGCACTAACGACCGCAGCGATCGCAACGACCGAAACGGCGGCGGCCGCAAAGTCGCCCCGCCCGAGCAAACCAACGCAGAGAATTTCTATTATCAGAAACAGATGCAGGCAAGGACGCCGATGGTCATTGTGCTCCGCGACGGCGAAGAAATTCATGGCGTCATCGAGTGGTACGACAAGAGCTGCCTGAAAGTGACCTGCAACGGTTCACCCAACATGATGATCTACAAACCTGCGATCAAGTATATGTATAAAGAGGGTGAGAACGCTGGGAAATAGGCTTTCGGCTTCAGGCTTCGGGCTTCGCCGTTCGGGCGTCAGGCTTCGGGCTTCAGGACAACGGCCTAAAGCCAGAAGCCAGAAGCCTGGCGCCGGGTTACTTCTTTTGACTGATTCGATAACCTCCCGTTGACAATCTCTCATATCTTCCTTAGCATCAATAACTTGGTGCAACGCTACTGACTCCATCGCTCGGGGGAGCCGCCTGTGATCAAGCTCGACATCATCAATGAAGTGGTCAACAAGACCGGAATCACCAAGACCAAGGCCGAATTGGCCGTGGAAACGGTTTTTGGAAGCATGAAGCGGTCGCTGGCCAAAGGCGATCGCATTGAGCTGCGCGGCTTCGGCGTATTTAATGTCCGGCCACGCAAGACCGGCATCGGACGCAACCCGCGTACGGGCGCTGAGGTTTCTATTCCGCCGGGCAAAGCGGTGCGTTTCAAGCCGGGCAAGGAACTGCAAGCCATCGACTGAAACACCTGGTCTCGCGTACGATGGAGACGCGGGCGTTCCCGCTCGCGATTGCTTTGGCCTGACAACGCGGAATCCTGATGCCTGAATTTCTTCCCCCAGTCTCTTCTTCGACTACCGAGTATTACCGTCCCGTCGAAGTCTTCGTGGTGCAGCCTCCGAAGCAGCGTTACTGGCTGCACATCGTGCTGCTGCTGGCTACGATTTTCACTACGCTGGTGGTGGGGGCGCGGATGGAGTTTAACTTCGAGCACAACCAACCGGCGTTTTCGCTGAATGATGACGAGGTGCCTTTTTTCCCGCTGCGCTGGATGTTGGCTGAGCCGTCGCGGGTGCTGCTGGGCGTGCCGTTTGCATCCACGCTGATGCTGATTCTTCTGGCGCACGAGATGGGACACTATCTGTGTTGCCGCTACTACGGCGTGAATGCGACGTTGCCCTTCTTCATTCCTGCGCCCACGCTGATCGGGACACTGGGTGCGTTTATTCGCATCCGCTCTCCAATTCGTTCGCGGGCTGCACTCTTTGATATTGGAATTGCCGGGCCGATTGCCGGATTTGTTGTGGCTGTCACGGTCTTGATTTTCGCTTTGCCGCTTTCCAAAGTGATGTCGCCGGCCATGGCGAGCCCGGACATTCAGCTGGGATACCCGCTGATTTTTCGATTGGCCTGGTACGTTCTTCCGCTGGCGCAGCTGAAAGCATCGACGTCGGCGCTGCACTCGATCTATTTCCATCCCTGTGCGATCGCGGCTTGGGTGGGAATGTTCGCAACCGCGCTCAATCTTTTGCCTGGCGGGCAGCTTGATGGCGGACACATTGTGTTCTCGCTCGCTCCGCGGGCGCACAAGACGGTTTCGCGGCTGACGATCCTTGCGCTGATTCCGATGGCGCTTTATTTCTGGGCTGGTTGGTTGATCTGGGCGATTCTGCTGAGGATCAGTGGTATGCGGCATCCCATGGTGGCGGAATGGCCGGGAGTGACCGGCGTTCGGCGATGGGTTGCCGTGTTTGGGTTGGTTATGCTGATTCTAACTTTGGCACCGGCGCCTTTCGCGCACAGCTCATTGCTGCAGGTGTTCCGGGAACTGCGACAGCAGTAGAGCCGTTTCGAGGTCGGTAATTGACCGCAAATGTGCAACTGCAGGCAGAGAAATTGTCCTAACTGTTTTCCTTAATTCCCGCGAACAAATCAGTCTCTTGCTCAATCAATCCTGGAGTCACTCTGGCGACGAGATGGAACATTTCCTTGCGTCCGCGCTGGCGAATGTGGGATTCGAAGAGAGTCCACAACGGAGCCTGGCTGGCGTGAGCCTTGAATGCGCCAATCTTGGCCTCGAGGTAATCTCCGATTTCAATGATCGCGGTTGCTGGCGGCAGCGTGACCGGCTGGCGATCGGGTAGCGTGAAGTTGACTGTGCTGTAGTAAAGCTTCGGAGTTTGGTGCGGAGTGATTTCGCCGGTTAGTTGGTCCGGATAGCGGTTGGTGCGCCCCGCCCAGTGAAAAGCCATGGTGGCGAAAATGGAGGCCATGGAGTGATCGGTGTGGCCAGTAACCGAGCCATCGGGGCCGAAAGTCATGAGCACGTGCGGACGGAACTGGCGAACGTGCAGCGTCAAATCGCAGACGACCTTGTATAGATCCTGGCGGTGGAGTTGGCCATCGGGATAGTCGAGCACGATCCCGCGAGAAATTTTCAGGACTTCGCAAGCGGCGGCAAACTCCTTACGCCGCAGGGCCGCTAACTCCTGGTCGTTGGCGGCACCACCGCGATGGGTCGCGGCTTGTCCGGGAGTCAGGCAGACTACGCAAGTCTCGACGCCGCGATCGTGGTAGAGGCGCAACGAACCGCCGAAGCCTCCGGCCTCGTCGTCGGGATGAGCGGTGACGCACATCAAGCGAAGCATGAGTTCATTGTAGCTTGAGCATTGCGGCTCAATTGCTTACAGGCGTGTGCAAGATGCTGCACTCTAAATCCAACCGTGAGCTCCCCCTGACTCAAAAAGAATTGCTTCAATCTGCAGCCATTCCGAAATAGAATAGGTCCGCGCGACACGGTGCGACACGCTCGCGCCGGCATTGGAGATTTTGTGCACGTTCTGGTTACCACCGATACGTTGAGCGGGGTGTGGACCTACACGCAAGAACTGGTCACCGGACTGGTGAGTCGCGGAGTACGAGTGACACTGGTTAGCCTCGGCGACATTCCTCTGCCCCAGCAGACCTCCTGGATGGACGAACTCCAGGGTCTGGAATACCGTCCAACCGCCTTTCGCCTGGAGTGGATGCACGGAGCCGAACAGGATCTCAAAGACTCCTCCGCGTATCTCGTGGCTCTGGTGAAGGAACTCAAACCTGATCTTCTGCACCTGAATCAATTGTGTTATGGAAACCTTCCCGTCGACGCTCCGCGCGTGGTGGTGGCGCACGGTGACCTGATCAGTTGGTGGAAGGAAATCCACGGGCACGAATTCAAAGAAAGCCGCTGGATGCACTGGTATCGGGAAGTAGTGACGCGTGGCTTGTGGCATGCCAGTGCTGTGGTCGCGCCCTCGGTATGGATGTTGGATGCGCTTCGCAAGTGCTACACGCAGCCGCGACGGGACGCGGTGATCTATAACGGCCGTAATCCGGTTTCATTTAATCCTTACGTGAATAAGGACGATTCCGTGCTGGCCGTAGGACGTCTGTGCGATGCCAGCAAGCAAGTCAGCCTGCTGACGCAGTATACCCACCCTCTGCCGGTTTGCATCGTGGGCGCGGAGACACCGGTGGTCGATGCGGAGATTCCGATCCGGACGGACGTGAAACTTGCGATCGACCACATCAGTGTGGCCATAAAGGGACCGCAGACTCAAGCGCAGCTGCGCAACCTGTACAGCCGCGCATCGATTTATGCGGCTACGTCGAGATATGAGGCTTTTGGAATGGCGCCGCTGGAGGCCGCGTTCTCGCGATGCGCCATAGTAGCGAATGATATTCCTTCTTTCCGCGAGATTTGGGGCGATGCCGCGATTTACTTTCAAGCCAACGACGCAGAAAGCCTGGCCGATGTGATTCGACGATTGCATGAGCATCGCGATCTGTGCCGAGGCTACGCGACCCGCGCCTATCAGCGAGCCCGCGAATGTTTTACAGCCAAACGCATGATCGACGAGTATGTGCGGCTGTATCACAGTTTGATTGGGGCGCGGCTGGCAGCGGCGTGAGTTTGGCTTCGGGCGTCGGGCTTCTGGCTTCGAACTTCCTGCTCGCTCAGCTCCTCATTTCTATCCCTTGCCTAGCCACCCTCCCAGCGTTGTCATTCCGAGCGAAGCGAGGAATCTGTTTTTTCTGTCCAGCGCTGGAAGCCGATCGATCAAAGCTGTTATCTTCATAACTCAAATACATTTCAATTGGAGGCCTCATGGCTGCAGTCAAAATTACGGTTCGACCGAACGGTCCTTATCGCGTAGAAGCTCCTGAAGGTGCGATCGAATTGGTCGATGTTAACGGCACTAAGTACGACCTGACCGGAAAACCAGCTTTTTCGCTTTGCCGTTGCGGAGGGTCGGTTAACAAACCTTTTTGCGACGGGACGCACAGCAAGATCGGATTCCAAGGCGCCGAGTTGGCGGTGAAAAAGGCGGAGGGCTAGGACCCAGCTTACTTAGTGGATGGTTTTAGTCTTGCGTGACATGTAATCCATCAGCAGATATTGTCCCAGCGTGTATGGTGTGGTGAAGTAGGCTTTGCCGCGGCACATTTCTGTGACTTTCTGCACGAACTGGACCAAGCCATAATCCGACGCAAGCATGAACGTGTTGATGAGGACGCCGGCGCGCTTGCACTTGGAAACTTCTTCCAGCGTCTGGCTTACGACTAACGGATCGAGGCCGAAGGCGTTTTTGTAGATGCGTCCGTCTTCGAGCGTCAGCGCGGATGGCTTGCCGTCGGTGATCATGACAATCTGTTTCATGTCTTTGCGCTGACGCTGCAGGATGCGTTGCGCGAGGCGCAGGCCCTCGCGGGTGTTGGTGTAATACGGTCCCACTTTTACCCGCGCCAGTTGCGAGAGCGGCACTTCCTCGGCGGAATCGTGGAACAAGATCAACGATAGAGAATCGCCCGGATACTGGGTGCGAATCAGGTGCGAAAGCGCCATGGCGACTTTCTTTGCCGGCGTGAAGCGGTCTTCTCCGTAAAGAATCATGGAGTGCGAGCAGTCGAGCATGAGCACGGTCGCGCACGACGACTGATATTCGCACTGATGCACTTGCAGGTCGGAATATTCGATATTCAGCGGAAGCTTTAGGCCCTCGCGCTGAATGGCGCTCGAAAGCGTGGCGGTGATGTCGAGATTGAGCGTGTCGCCGAATTCATATTGACGGGACGCGCCGCTGGCCTCGATGCCGGTGGCCATATCGCGCGTGTCGTGACGGCCGAAGCTTGATTTGCCGAGCGATCCCATGAGATCGCGTAGGGTTTTGAAACCCAGAAAGTCCAGACTTTTGTCTGTGATTTCGAATTTCACCTGCTGCTGCGCCTCGCCCACCTGCCCGCCCGTGCTCGACCGCTGCGATGGATCGTGCGGCTGATCGATACTAATGTAATCCTCTTGCTGCAAGCGCTGAATTAGTTGGTCGATGAGTTCGTCCAGCGTGCCTTCCATTTGCATTTGCTGGAGTTGCTGACGCATTTGTTCGTCGAGCAAGTCGCTATCGAGTAACGCCTGCTCGATGGCGCGACGGAGATCGTCGAGCGTCTGCTCGCCATCGCCGAAATCGTCATAGAGGTAGTTCTGGAATCCGCTCTGCAGTAAGTAATCGGAGAGCGCGCTGAGCAGGTCTTCCATGCTCATTTCGCCGGCCGGGTCGGGGACGTATTTGGAATAGCGGATGCGTTTCATACAGAGCATTCAGCACTCGGCAGTCAGCAGTCAGCAATCAGCAACCCTGCTTCGTCGCCGCTTGGCGCGGCCGACTGAGTGCTGACTGCTGAGTACTAAATGCTAATTGAACGGCCTTCTCCCACGGAACGGCTGATCCTCCCGTTCGAAGGGCTTTTCTGCGACCTTCGGCGGCTTTTCTCCGGCGGTGAACAGACGCTCTTCGTTTCTGCCAATGCGTTTGTGGGCGTGCAGGCCTTCGAGAACAAATTCTGCTGCTGAGACTTGTGTCTCCGGGCTCTCTTTCGGTCCCACATTCAGCTTGACCACTTTTTCCATCAGTCCCTGAATGCTGCGAAGCGATTGCAGCGCTTCGGTCGCGCCGGCGCTGTCGGCTAACTGAATTTCGCCGCCGAGGTCGAACCACTGCACGACTTGGTTCATGTCTGTGCCTTTGAAATATCCGTCGTAAGTTTTAGCGATGGCGGTGCGGATCAGCTCGCGCCCTACATGGTCAGCGCCTTTCATCTCGCCTTCGTACTCCAGTTCGAGTTTGCCGGTGATCGCAGGCATGGCTGCATAGACATCTCCGATGCGGGGAACTACCAGCTTCTCGTCGTGGCGGATGGCGCGGCGTTCGGCGTTCGAGATCACATTTTCAATGCACGAAATGGGCAGGCGCTGGCTTACGCCCGAGCGCTTGTCGACTTTCTTGTCCTCGCGCGCGGCAAAGGCGATTCGCTCAATGACCTCCTGAACGTATTTCGGAATGTGCAACTTGTATCCATCGCGATTCGTCCATGCTTCTTGCGTGGTGATGGCGATGCCCTCTTCGATCGAAGCGGGATAGTGCGTGCGAATTTCCGATCCGATGCGATCTTTCAATGGAGTAATGATTTTGCCGCGAGCCGTGTAATCTTCCGGATTGGCGCTGAACACGAGCGCGACATCGAGGGGCAGGCGAACGGGGTAGCCCTTAATCTGCACATCGCCTTCTTGCATGATGTTGAACAGACCCACTTGAATTTTGCCGGCGAGGTCAGGCAATTCGTTGATCGCGAAGATGCCGCGGTTTGCGCGGGGCAGCAAGCCATAGTGGACGGTCATTTCGCTGCCGAGTTCGTGGCCGCCGCGCGCGGCTTTGATCGGATCGATGTCGCCGATCAGGTCCGCAATGGTGACATCGGGCGTGGCCAACTTTTCCACGTAGCGATTTTCCTGGGTTAGATACGCGATGGGCGTTTTGTCACCGAGTTGGGAAACCTGGTCCTGGCAGCGGCGGCAGATGGGCGCATAAGGATTGTCGTGAATTTCACAACCAGCGATGAACGGCGTCTGCGCATCGAGCAATGTGGTCAGAGCTCGCAGAATGCGGCTCTTGGCCTGCCCGCGAAGTCCGAGCAGAATAAAATTATGGCGCGAAAGAATAGCGTTAACGATCTGCGGCACTACGGTATCGTCGTAGCCGACAATCCCAGGAAATATCGGTCCGCCCTGGCGAAGTTTCGCCATCAGGTTGTCGCGCAATTCGTCCTTCACGCGCCGGCTTCGCAGTTGTTCTTCGGAAAATGGACTATGGCGTAACTCGCCGAGCGTCCGCGGAAGACTCATGATAGAAAAACCCCCAGAAGGACAGCTTCTGGCCAGATTATACGCTTGCCTCAGCTTATCCTGCGTGCCCGTTGCCACCGGCTTTGCGGCGAACGTGCATGGTGCGGCGCATGCTCGGCAGGATGGTCTCAAAGAACGAAATGAGGGCGCGCAAACGCTCGGCTTCCGAGGTCATTCCCAGCAATGTTTGTTTGAAATCAAGGTCCAGAGGAAGCGATCCGGCGAGGTGAAACGAGAGTTGCCCTTCCGCGACCTCTGAGGATCTTTCCGGCTCGGCTCCAGCCAGGGTCATGATTTCGCCGTGCAGTTTCATCGCCTGCGCTATTTCGTCGGTTGATGGGATCTCCGGTTCGTCGTGCAGGTAGAGAACCTCGGCCTGCAGAAACGATCGTTCCTGATTTAGCTGGATGACTTCAAAGCGGTTGCGGCCTTCGGTGACGATGTCCATGCGCCCGTCGGGATATTTCTTGGTCACTGTAAGGATTTCTGCGGTGCAGCCGATCTCAGCGAGCTCCTGTTCCTTGCCTCTGATCACGCCGAAGTGCTGGCTGCGGTCGAGGCATTCGGAAATCATTTCGCGATAGCGCGGCTCGAAAATGTGCAGCGGCAGCGGCGTGCCCGGAAGCAGAACCAGGTCCAGTGGAAATAAGGGCAGCAATGCGCTCAAGAAACGGCCTCCGGGATCCGTCGCGCCGATACGCGAGGCGAATTTCTAGGATTGTACGCCAGGGGTTGACCTTGTCCGGCTTGACTTGGGCGGCTCTTGACTTGCGCGGCTAAGGAGAATAGAAGCTCGACATGGGATCGAGTGAAATGCAAGTCTCGGGAAAAGTCGTTGTAATCACTGGCGCATCGATGGGCATCGGCGAGGCTGTAGCCAAAATCTTTGCCGACCGTGGTTCGAGCGTGGTGTTGCTCTCGCGCGATGCCGAACGCGCGGAGGCCGCCCGTGGGCGGGTTGGGCACGCGGAACGGACCTTGGCTCTCGCCTGCGATGTGCGCAATCGCGAAGAGATTGATCGTGTGGTTGGGCTCACTCTGCACCACTTTCAGCGAATCGATGTGTGGATCAACAACGCCGGTCACGGAATATTGGACTCCGTCGCGAACGTGGATATGTCTGCGGTTCGTGAAACCTTCGAGACTAATTTCTTCGGCGCGCTTGAGGCGATGCAGGCGGTGATTCCCGTGATGAAGCAGCAAGGCTCGGGGGCGATCATTAACATATCGAGCGTGGCTGGACATATTCCAATTCCCTTTCATGCAGTTTATAGCTCGACCAAATTTGCCATGAACGCGATCGGCAAGGCTGCGAGGATCGAACTCCTGAGTAACGGGATCAACGTGCTGACCGTATGTCCAGGCTACGTGCGCACTGACTTCAGCAAGAATGCAATAAAAGGCAGAGAACAAAAGCAAGTGCGGCCGGCGCGAGTGCGAGGCATCACCGTCGAACGGGTCGCCAACGCAGTGCTTCAAGGATATTTGAAACAGAAGCGGGAAGTGGTTGTGCCGTGGTTCATGCATCCGGTGATCAAGATCTATCAACTATTTCCGGGATTGGTGGAATGGTCGATGGTGCGGATGGCGCGAGAGCGCGTGTAGTGCGCTCATCCTGAGAGTGTGCCACCGAGCGAAGCGTGGGATTTGCAGTTTGTTGTTGTCGAGAAGAAGCAGATTCCTCGTCGCTTCGCTCCTCGGAATGACAAAGAGTTTGGCAGGGCGTACGGCGGACAGTCTAGGAAGATTTCAACTCATCGAGCATAGCGGTCATCTCGGACTGGGCGTGGGCATTGTTTGTGCGCCTGGCCGACGAGATTCCGTCGACTAACATTCTCTTGGCTTCATCCACTCGATTCGCGGTCACCAAAGTCTGGGCGGCCATGAAGTATCCGGCGGTGTAATCGGGATGAATGGAGAGCAATTTCCCGAACTCCTCCAGCGCGCGTTCAACCTCGCCGATTTTGGAGTGTTCCATGGCAAGACCGTAACGCGCGAAGGCGTCGTTGGGGTTTTGCGAAAGAATTTCGTTGAGCATTGCAAGTCGGTCCATAAAGGCAGCTCTCGGTTGTCAGTTCACAGTTCTCAGCCAAGACAGATTACTACAATCCTGGATGAAGTCTTTGCGAGTGGATTGTCTTCAACACTAGCGATCCATTCTTCGGCTGAGTACAATGCCTTCATCTATCAAAAGGAGTTTTACCGAGTGGCGTGTCCATTCTTCATGCCGACTAGCAAGCTGGAAGATGGCGGCTGGCTTCATCCTTCGCGGCTGCCTTTGGGCGGGGGATGGATTGGCCATTGCTCCGCGCCTGGCTATGAAGGCGCAGAACCGACGAATCAGGAACTACGGGAACTTTGTAATCTTGGCTATGCCGCGGGTTGCGCGCGTTTACCGGAGGAGCGTCCGTACGATGCGGTGAGATTTTCCATTGCTCGTGATCGTGGTGCGCAGCTGGAGCTTTGGTTCGTCTGCGAATCGAGGCATCGTCCCGCGGGCCACGGAATTCTGGAATACGATGTTTCGCTCGGCCAATGGACCTCTTCTCACTCCGACGTGCGCATCCAGAAAATGGCAGAATGTTATTTGCAATCGTATCTGGTGCGTAGAATCCAACCCGCCACGGCGGGTCTCGCCTCGAGAACAAATCCATGAACGAGAATCTTGAACCAGCGTTGCCTCGCCCCGTCCGCGACTCACAGTCTGAAATGGCCGAGATTGTTTTACCGAACGACGCCAATCCTCTCGGCGCCCTGCTCGGCGGTCGGCTGATGCATTGGATTGATCTTGCCGGGGCCATGGCCGCGCATCGACATTCCCGGAACTATGTTGTGACGGCGGCGATCGATCACATGGATTTCTGGGTTCCGGTGCATGTTGGAGATCTGGTAATTCTCCGCTCGTCGGTCAATCGCGTGTTTCACAGCTCGATGGAGGTGGGAGTAAAGGCCTGGGTGGAGAATTACATCCTCGACGATTGCAAGCACGTGAGTTCGGCTTACTTGACGTTCGTGGCGGTTGACGCCGGGGGACGCCGTATCCAGGTTCCGGCGGTGATTCCTGAAACCGACGATCAGCGCCGCCGCTACGATGATGCGGGAAAGCGCCGTCAAATACGGCAGGAGCATGTTGATCGGCGACGCAGCAGCCTGCGCTAGGTGTGAGGCGCGTCCGCGTGTTTCCCGGGCCGCGGATTCCGGGGGAAGATCGCATCGAAGGCGGGTTGCTCGTATCGTCTACACTAGTTTCAGCGTGGGCTCCCGACTCAAGAACAAAATCGCTATCGTTACTGGAGCGGGTAGCGGCATTGGCCGCGCTTGCGCGATAGCGTTAGCCCGCGAAGGCGCGAAAGTTGCTTTGGTCGGTCGCCGTCGAGAACGGCTCGAAGAAACAGCCCATGAATGCAGCGGTTCCGCCTTTGTCCTCGCGGCGGATGTGACCAACCCGAACGAAGTTACCCGTGTCGTCGAGCAAACCCTGGCGCATTTCGGCGGCCTCAACGTTTTGCTGAATAACGCGGGCGTGCTTCACATTGGAACTGCCGAGCAGATCACACCAGAGCAATGGGATGAGACCTTCAATGTGAATGTCCGCGGCCTTTGGCTGCTCTCGCGCGCCGTGCTTCCTGCCATGCGAAAAGCCGGAGGCGGGTCCATCATCAATATGGCTTCGGTCCTCGGAATCAACGGAGCGCGCAACCGGGCTGCGTATGCGGCTTCGAAGGGCGCTGTGGTTCTGCTCACCAAGTGCATGGCCATCGATCACGGACCGGAACACATCCGAGTGAATGCCATCTGCCCGTCGTTCGTCGAGACTGATCTCACGGCTGCCGTAATCGGCAAGGCTCCCGATCCGGCTGCGGTTCGGTCGGAACGAATTGCCGTGCATCCCATCGGACGCCTTGGCCAGCCGGAAGATATCGCCGGCGTCGCTGTCTACCTTGCCAGCGATGAGTCTGCTTGGGTAACGGGATCGGTGTTCCCGGTTGACGGAGGGTACCTTGCCGTTTGAGTCCGCTCTGGAAACTTTCCCGCCTCCCCGGTAGTCTAATTAAGGAAGGATTGTGCGCTTTCCTTATTTTCGCGTCTTCATGAAGCTTTCTAAGTTGATTACGGCTTTCGTGCTCGTCATCTCACTGTATGGGGTCACGCTGGCGAAGGATCCCGCCCCGTCGACCTCGATTCTTCCCAAAGAGTTCGGCGGCTGGCAGAGCTCAGGTCCATCGCGAACCAGCACCGACGCTGCCATCGCCGACCCGGTCAACGCTGCGGTTCTCAAAGAGTACGGATTCACCGGATTCGAATCCGCCACCTATACCCGCGATGATGGCCGCAAGCTCACTTTGAAAGCAGCCCGTTTCGAGGATGCCAGCGGCGCTTACGGCGCCTATACCTACTACAAGACGGTGCCGATGTTGATTGAAAAGATCGGCGACGGTGCCGCGTCGTTAAACGAACGCGTCCTGTTTTATAGAGGCAACATTCTGGTCGACGCCGTCTTTCAAAAGCTGTCGGCGATGTCCGCCGCTGAGTTGCGGGAGATGGCAGACGGCCTTCCCTTGCCCTCGGGAAATACCCGCAATCTCCCGGGACTGCCCGCTTATCTGCCAACGCAATCGTATGTGAAGAACAGCGCGAAGTACGTTGTCGGACCCTCCGCGCTGCAAAATGTAGACGCTCCCATTCAAGCCGAGCTCGTGGACTTTAACGCCGGGGCCGAGGTGGTAGTTGGAACTTACAACAGCTCGGGCGGCGAAGCCACTTTGATGTTGATCGCCTATCCGACACCACAAATTGCAGCCGAGCATCTTCGACGGATCGAGGCTTCGCACTCGCAGAGCTCACAAACACCAGGCGGCATGGCTTCCGCGAATGCGAATCCTAATCTTCAAGGCCCAATCTTTGATAAGCGCACGGGTCCTATCGTGGTCGTGGTGTCTGGTCCGATCTCGCAGGCGGAAGGCAAGTCGCTGCTGGCTTCGGTGAATTATGACGCGAATGTCACCTGGAACGAGAACACGTACTTTACCAAGCGAGACAACATCGCAAACCTTTTGGTGAACGTCATCATCCTCTGTTTCATCATTATTGGCTTTGCTCTGGTCGCCGGCGTGGCCTTCGGTGGCATTCGCATCCTTTCCAAGCGCCTGTTTCCGGACCGGGTATTTGAGCAAGCTCAGAACCGGGAATTCATCTCGCTGCACCTCTCTGAAAAGCCACCTGAGCCGCGACTGAGACTGTAAGCCACACAATAATAATGGTTTAGCCTCGACTGACGTTCCAGTTGTCTCACAATGAGCAAAGCACAGGGACTATTAACCTATTTTGTAAGTCATTGAAACTAATGCTGTTTATTTCCGAGATATTTCTTGACACCCCCCTTTTTAGACTCATAAGATTTCGCCAGAAAGTTTTGACGGTTTTGATCTCCGTTAGAACTATTCTCCCTTGAAAGAAAAGGCTGCCCAAGTTGCCGGGTAGCCTTTTCATTTTGCAATCCTGGTCGCACTGCTGACTCATCGATTCCCTGTTTCGTTGGAACACTCGTACGCTATAGTTCGTATTTGATCCAGTCGGCAGTTCGGAGAGGGGGACTCATGTTCTGCGATAAATGCGGCGCGACGCTACAGTCAGATCAGCAGTTTTGCAGCCGGTGCGGAAAAGAGATCGCTGGACCGATGCTGGGATATCCGCAACGCAGCCGGGTCCGGGAGCATGTTCGACTTCTGGGAATTCTCTGGATTGCGCTGTCGGGCCTCGATGGCCTCGTGGGGGTCGCCTCATATGTCGTAGCCAATGTTATTTTCAACCCAGCCACACATCCGGAAAGACCTTCATTCCTTCATCCCTTCTTGAGCTTCATTGCCACGATCGTGATCGTAAAAGCTTTCGCGGGATTTGTCGCAGGTTGGGGTTTGTTGCAACGGGAACCTTGGGCACGCACGGTCGCAGTGGTGCTTGCATTCCCCTCGCTCCTCTTCAACGTACCCTTCGGAACGGCACTCGGAATTTACACGCTGTGGGTTCTCCTTCCCGCGCAATCGGATGTTGAGTACGAAAAAGAAGCGCGAACCGTTAGCGCAGCCTGAGCGGGACGCAGAGACACACCGTACAGGAGAAGCCCGTCTGGGGACGGGCGCACTTTTAGACAACGCCAGCAACTTCAGCGATCCACGAAAATCTCGATTGCCTTTTGCACTCTCACGCCCTTTACGCTAACTGTGCCCCCATTTAGAATCAAATTCGGGCCGACGTAGCTCAGTTGGTAGAGCAGCCGATTCGTAATCGGCAGGTCACCAGTTCAACTCTGGTCGTCGGCTCCATCTAACCTGCAATCAGACAATTGGTACGCTTATTGCAGTCTCGTTGGTGCGAATCAGGCACGGACGGGGGCAAGTACAATGTCTACCAGACGAAGATTTCTCGGATTCGCAGCGGCAACCATGATCAGCGCCGGGATCGACGGGCAAGCGTGGGGAACTGACACAAAAAGTGGTGTTCCCATGCGCACCCTTGGACACACGGGCGAAAAAGTCTCGATGGTTGGCATTGGCGGCTACCATCTGGCCAGACCGGGAGTCGATCTAGATGAAAGTATTCGCATCGTCCGCACCGGCCTCGATCAGGGCATCAACTTCCTCGATAATTGCTGGGACTACAACGGCGGAGAGAGTGAACTCCGCATGGGTAAGGCGCTGCGCGACGGCTACCGGCAAAAAGCATTCTTGATGACTAAGATCGACGGCCGAAACAAGGCGACTGCCGCAAGTCAGATCAATGATTCGTTGAAGCGTCTCCAGACTGACCACGTCGATCTGTTGCAGTTTCACGAAGTGATTCGCGACACTGATCCTGACCGCATTTTCGCCGCCGGAGGCGCGCTTGAAGCCGTGCTCGAAGCGAAGAAAGCGGGCAAAGTCCGCTATATCGGATTTACCGGGCACAAGAGTCCCGATATCCATTTGCAGATGCTCGCTACCGCGTCCGCTCATCAATTCATTTTCGACTCGGTGCAGATGCCTCTGAACGTGATGGACCACCATTTCAGCAGCTTCGAGGCCAAGGTGCTTCCCGTTTTACAGAAGCAAAACATCGGAGTGCTGGGAATGAAGCCGATGGGCGATCCCTTCATTCTTCAGAGCAAAACCGTGACCGCGGTCGAGTGCCTGCACTATTCCATGAACCTGCCGACCAGCGTGGTCATCACGGGATGCGATTCGCTCAAGATCCTGCAGCAAGCTCTGGATGCGGCGCGCAGTTTTCAGCCTATGGGAAAAGAAGAGGTGGCCGCACTATTAGCGAAAACCGCAAAGGCTGCGCAATCGGGCGAGTTTGAAATGTACAAGACCAGCCACCACTTCGACGGCACCTACCAGAATCCGCAGTGGCTTGGATAGGAGAGCGCCACGCTAAGATTGCTTGCAAGTCGAGCAACTGGGTTCGCTGGACTTCGATCAATATTGTGCGTTTCCTGACAATTGCGCTGGCGATTCCGATGGCCATGCTACAGTTTCCACGCTAGGTTCGCGCCATGTCCCAGTCTCCAAACCCATTTGCGCCGCAGGCGGCGCCTCTGCTTGCCTTGGCCACGGAGTTACTCCGGGCCGGGCGACCAGCCGATGCGATCGCGCCGTTGCGCGATGCGGCGTTGCTGCAACCGTCCAATCCAGCAATCCAGCACGATCTCGGCCTCGCCTGCCTCGAGATCGGCCGTGTACCCGATGCCATCGCAGCATTGCAGCGTGCCGTCGCCGGCGAGCCGCGTTATACCGATGCACATTTCCGCCTGGGAATCGCCTTGGAGAAGCTGGGCGACATCGGCGGAGCACTCGCTGCGTACGACCGCGCGACTCAGTTGCTCCCATCCCTGACCGAGGCGTGGTTCCGCGCTGGCGCCCTGGTATACACACTTGGCCATGTCGGCGAGGCGATCGGTTGTTTCCGCCGTGCGGCCGCGACCGGAGGTCGGACCAGCTTTGGCCGCCTTGGTAAGGCGCGGGCGCTGGTGATCGAGGATCGCAATCAGGAAGCTGAGCAGGTATTGCGAGAGATGCTGGTGGCTGATCCGAGGAACGCCATGGCGTATGACCTGCTGGGCAGCGTCCTCTCTGAGCTTGGCCGTTTCGAAGAGGCTCGCGCGTGCTTCGAACGGACGGTCGCGATCGCGCCGCTGCTGGCGGGGAGCTACTACGATCTGGTCCGGTGCCGTCCAGTCACGAACGGTGACAAAGGTCTACTGCAAGCGATGCAAGCCGCCCTGGCCACGCCGGGACTGGAATTGGGGCAACGCCAGCGGGTTCATCTCGCGATTGGTAAGGCAGCGGAGGATCTTGGCGACTACGGCTTGGCCATGCAGCATTTCGACGCCGCAGACGCTGTGAGGAGAAGCGCTGCGTCGTTCGACTCCGCCGCGTTCTCCATCGAGATCGACCGCCTGACTGCCCGTTGTACACCCGAATTCATCGCACGGACGTCCAAACTCGGCAGCTCGGATGCGGCGCCGGTACTGATCGTCGGCATGCCGCGGTCCGGCACAACCCTGGTCGAGCAGATCGTTTCCATGCATCCCGAAGTCGGGGCCGGCGGCGAATTGAATTTCTGGAACGAGCGCGGGATGGCGTGGCAGGGTGCGGGCGTGACCGAGGATGGATTTCTCGCCAAGTCGGCGACAGACTATCTCGGCGTGCTGCGCGCGATTGCACCGAATGCGGCGCGCGTGACTGACAAGATGCCGTTCAACTTCCTTTGGGCTGGGCTGATCCACGTGGCATTCCCGCGCGCCACCATCATCCATTGCCGCCGCGCTGCAATCGACACGGCGCTGTCGATCCACCAAACTCATTTCCATCCGAGCATGCCGTTTCCGACCGGAGGCGCCGAGCTGGTCGCGTACTTCCGCAGCTATCAGCGACTCATCGATCATTGGCGGAGCGTGTTGCCGGCGGATCGCTTCATCGAGGTCGATTACGAGGACCTGACCCGAGCGCCCGAACCAGCCATCCGGCGGATCATCGCGGCCTGCGGCCTGGCGTGGCACGAAGCATGCCTGCGCCCCGAATCCAATCCGCGGGCGGTGAAGACTCCCAGCAAGTGGCAGACCCGGCAGCCGATCTATCGCACGTCGGTTGAGCGCTGGCGACGCTACGAACCCTGGCTGGGTCCGCTGCGCGTGCTCGCCGATGTTTAGCAGAATCTGATGAGTGAAATCTTTTAACGCCAACAGAGTCGAGGTCTGTCACATCCCTGCGCATAGATGTAAGGCAGACTTAAAAGTTCATTTCGGAAAGTGTGCTAAGTTGACCATTCCTTGGAACGATTGTCCGGTACTGTTCCTTGTCTCGAAGTTTAAGACATAATTCAGCAGCCGGTGGCGTAAAGCCCACCTGAGTACCATCACGACGAGGAGAATAATGAGCAAATTGAATTTTTGTATGAGAGCATGCGCTCTCTTTGTACTGTGGGCAACGACGATAGTTACGTTGCCTGCACAGACTTTTAAATCACTGAAGAGCTTTGACAACACAGACGCCGCCCTTCCCTGGGCGACGCTGCTGCAGGGCAACGACGGGAATTTCTACGGGACAACACAGAACGGCGGAAACGCTGCCTGCAGCTTGGGCTGTGGCACGATCTTCAAAATCACCCCAAATGGCAAGCTGACCACTTTCAAATTCGACGGGACAAATGGCTCCCAGCCCTACGCGGGATTAGTCCAAGCCGCCAACGGCGACTTTTACGGTGTAACAACCAGTGGCGGGGTTAACAATTTGGGAACAGTCTTCAAGTTCACCCCAAAAGGCGGGCTGACGACGCTGTACAGTTTCGCCGCAGACACCGGGTACTCTCCTATAGGGGGGCTAGTCCTGGCTAGCGACGGGAATTTCTATGGGACGGCCTCGAGTGGTGGTCCGGCCGCCGGTCAATGCGACCCGGGCTGTGGGACGATCTTCAAGATAACCCCAAAGGGCAAATACACGACGATACATAACTTCAACGGTATACCTGATGGCGGCGCTCCGCTGGCTACGATGGTCCAAGCCCCGGACGGGAAGCTTTACGGGACGGCATCTGCTCTGGGGAACGCTGATAGTTACGGTACGGTCTTTACCATCACGCCGGAAGGAAAATATACCGTGGTCCACCAGTTCAACAATACGGACGGCGCTTACCCGTTCGGTGGTCTGATCCTGGGCACTGATGGGAACTTCTACGGTCAAACCGATCTCGGGGGAGCCTCCCCTTATGGTGCTTTCGGTACGGTCTACAAGATGACCCCAAGCGGCAAGGTGACGACGTTGCATAGCTTCGAACAAACGGACGGCGACAACCCCATTTCAAATCTGGTTGAAGGCACTGATGGGAATTTCTACGGTACCGCGGCCTATGGCGGGAAGTACCCGAACTTTGGGACAGTTTTCAAAATTACCTCCAATGGCAAATTTACGACACTGCACAACTTTGACAGCACGGATGGCTCCTATCTCTACGCGGGGCTCATTCAGGCCACGAATGGGACATTTTACGGGGCAACTTACGCCGGCGGTTCGAGCACTGCCTGCGAGTTTGGCTGTGGCACGGTATTCAGCCTGTCTATGGGTCTGGAGCCGTTTGTGGAAACGTTACCGAATTCTGGCAACGCGGGAGCTGCGGTTAGAATCCTGGGAACGGATCTGACAGGCTCGACCAGCGTCACCTTTAACGGCACGGCGGCGAAATTCACTATAGTTTCCAACTCCGAAATCAAGACAGCCGTACCAACTGGCGCGACCACCGGCACCCTTGACGTGGTGACACCCAAGGGAACGCTCAAGAGCAACGTAGTCTTCCGGGTCACGAAGTGACACTTTGAGCCCGTTCGGAAATTAAAGAACACAGGCCGCCCAACGTCCGGGCGGCTTTTCTTTTGCATCACGCGTCGCCGTCGTTTGAGCGAGTAACTATCGCGAACAGGCCACAACACTCAAAACCCCTCGCCGTCAGCGTTACCTGATTTATCGCCGATTGGGGAGTTTCTGAGTCGCCGACGATCCGCTGCTGAAGCAGGCGCAGTGCTCGTTCCTCGGAGGGACCTGTGCAGATTCGATGTTCATAGTCCTGTCGCACGAGGAGAACGCCCACGAAACAACTCTGCTTAACGCTGCGCAGCGCGGGGCCGGTGGCCCAGGTTCGCGAGCGGGTTGTGCGAGCTAACCTGGGATATGTTCAGATATCACTGCATTTCCCGGGCCTGAGGCGTTAAATCCTGTCATGCCTACAGGTCTGCGGCGCTTCCAGCAGTCCGGACACTCCCATTTTGTGACTTTCACTTGCTATCATCGGCGAGCTTACTTCAATCTTCCTGATGTCTGCGATCTATTTGTTCAGTGCCTGGAGAGCATGCGCTGCCGCTTCGCCATGTGCGTCTACGGATACGTCGTCATGCCGGAACACGTTCACCTCTTGCTTAACGAGCCCAAGCAGGGAATGCTGGCGGATGCAATCCACTGGCTGAAATTGTCGGTTGCGAAACGCGAGCCGTGGCTGGGCGATTCGCGCTCCAGCGTATTCTGGCAGAAGCGATACTACGACCGAAACGTGAGGGACGAGCGAGAGTTTACGAAAAAATTGCGCTATCTGCACCGGAATCCTGTGACGCGTGGGCTGGTGAAACAGCCGGGAGACTGGAAGTGGAGCAGCTTCCGTCATTACGCGCTGCGGGAAGTCGGAGTGGTCGAGATCGAGTCGGAATGGACGGCGAGAGATCGCGAGACAGCAGCCGAGGGCGGGACCGCGAGGGTGTTTCTGCCCCCAGGTTAGCTCGCCCCAGGTTAGCTCGCACAACCCGCTCGCGAACCTGGGCCACCGGACGAAACAACTCTGCTTGACGCTGAGCTGCGCGCGTGACAATCCGCAAGAAAAGGTTCCACCCATTTAACGGAAAATTCACCGGATGGTCATAGATCCGTCACGGGTCGTCTGTAAACATTAACGCTGGTAAGACTACCGCCGGTCGTACTCCTGCACCGATGTCTCACAACCGATTCCACTTGCGTAACGAAAAAATCCAAAGAGGAGAACGGTACATGTCCCGAAAGAACTCTCAAAATAACTCCCGACAAAAATCTCGAAATAAATCTCGGATCAACCGTTTGCGTCCGCTCGCCGGTCTGCTAGTGGCGGGGCTGAGCCTTCCGGGGCTGGCCGCGGCTCAGTCCAAGGAGTTCCCAACCTATTTCACTGGCCCGCAGCCGAACGGCTCGTGGGTCGTCAGCAGTGGCCAAGTCCTCACACCAGCTGGCATCCAAGTTGACCTCGGCAACCAGGTGCGCGCGAAGGCCATCGCGGTGAACCCCAACCTCCGCACTCACAGCGCAGCCGTCCTCACCCTGGGCGCGGCGGAGGCCGTTGAAATATTCGACACCAACACTGGCGTTGTCGAGCAGAACTACATCACGTTCGGAACGGATTCGAGCGGCAGCTATAGCGGCATAGCCTATTCGGCGGACGGCAAGCACCTGGTGTTCAGCCAGGACAGCAGCAATGTCACCATCGCCAACGTCGATGACGAGGGCTTCCTGTCAGACGACGCACAGATCAGCGTACCGCCGAACAATTCCTTCATCACCTGCTTTCCGAACAGCCCCCCGGGCGCTTATGCCGTACCCTGCGGCACGTTCTATAGTGCGAGCACCGCTTATCCCGGCGGCCTCGCGCTCTCACAGGATGGCAAGAGCGCTTACGCCCTGCTGAACCAGAACGATACGCTGGCGCAGATCGATCTGACTACGAACCAGCAGGGTACGCAGATCCGCGTCGGCAACGCGCCGCACAGCGTCGTGATCGACAACAAGGGCACGACCGCCTACGTCAGCAACGAGGGTGGCCGGGCCGCGACGGAAGCGGACTTCCAGATCTGGTCCGCCGGCACTGAAATCGTCGCAGACCCAGTGGTCGGCGCCGCTATCACGGGCACTGTCTCTGTGGTTGATCTGGCCTCGATGACCGTCACTGCAAACATCAACACGGGTGGTCTGCACCCGACTGGGTTGGCGTTCTATGGAAAGTACCTCTTGGTCGCCAATACCTATAGCGACAGCATCTCGGTGATCGACACGACCACGAACGAAGTGGCATGGACGATCGACCTTGGGCTGCCGATCGGAGTGCCCGGCGCAGGCCAACCGGCCTACGGTGCCGCGCCGAACTCGATTGCCGTGGATGCTTCGAGAGGCGTTGCCTACGTCGCGCTGTACAATGCCAACGCGATCGGGGTGGTCAACCTGACCAAAGGCGTGAAGAAGCCTGTCATCGGCATGATCCCGGTGGAATATGCGCCGTCTTCGGTCGTGCTGGACCGTACCAATGACGCGCTCATTGTTGCCAACGACAAGGGCATCGGCACGCGTTATTCGTTCGAGTGCGATTACAATGTCTGCGATTACAACACTCACCAGGACAATGGCACCGTCAACATCGTCCCCGTGCCGGATGGCGCGACTCTGGCGAAGATGACGAAAGATGTTTTCCAGAACAACCACTGGGATCTGACGGAAAATATCCAGTCTGCCTCCGGTGGCAACCCGAACACAAAGCCGGTCGCAATCCCAGCCAAGGTTGGCGATCCGTCGCTGATCAAGCACGTGTTCCTGATCATTCGTGAGAACCGGACCTATGATCAGATCCTGGGCGACGTGGCCGCCGGCAATGGCGACCCCTCGTTGGCAGTGTTCGGCGACGGCACCGCAGCCGGCGGTACCCCGGTCACTCCGAACGTGCACCAACTGGTGAAGCGTTTCCCTCTCTTCGACAATTTCTACGACCCGAGCCGCCAGTCGGCTGACGGTCACCAATGGATACAGGAGGGCATGGCGCCCTACGCCGATGACATCCAGTCACCGGACTGGGTCCGCAGTTATCCTGGCGGGAACGGTGGCGACGCACTCGCCTATCAAACCAAGGGCTTCCTGTTCTCGGAAGCAGCGGCCGCAGGTCTGCCGCTGAAGATCTACGGAGAATACGTCGAGAACGATACGTTCCTGCAACCGAACGGAACAAAAACCGAGCCGACCTGGTCCCAGTTTTACGGTGACGCGCTGCGTTTCGAGCATGGGAAAGAGAAGACGCTGTACTATCAGAACACGGTCCAGGCAGAGTCCTCTGTCCCGGCCGTGTATAACCACCTGATCAAGAACTTCCCACAGTTCGATTTGGGCATCCCCGACCAGTTCCGCGTCGATCTGTGGCTGCAGGACTTCAATAATGACGTCACGAACGGGACGGTCCCGGCGTTGAGCATGCTGTGGGTGATGTGCGACCACACCGGCGGTCCGCCGACGGTGCTGGCCGAAGAGGCCGATAACGACTTGGCGGTTGGACGCATTATCGATTACATCAGCCATAGCCCAGTCTGGTCCTCGTCGGCGATCTTCGTCGAGGAAGACGACGCGCAGAACGGCGTCGACCACGTTGACGGTCATCGCAGCCCGGGCTATATCGTCAGCCCATACAACGTGCAGAATGGACCGACCCAACACTACTACTACACGCAGGTCAACATGACTCGGACGATCGAGCAAATCCTCGGTCTGACGCCCATGAACCAGTTCGACCTCGTCGCGTCGCCGATGAGGACGGCTTTCACCAACAACCCGCCCACGAGCAACTTCAAGCCCTGGACGCACGTGAAGAACCAGATCCCGCTGAACCAGGGTGTTGGAGGAGACGAAGCCAACACCAAGGGTAGCGCTACAATCAAGGCCCTGCGGGCAGCTTGGCAACAGAAGAAGGAGGAGATCTTCGCCGGCAAACTGACCAAGCCTGACGCCGAAGACCCGGACACCGTTGGCCACCTGAACTGGTACGAGGCGACCGGCTTTACGCGGCCCTATCCGGGCGAGAGCACGGTTCGTCCGCCGAGCGACTTCAACAACCCTGCACCCGCCGGGGACGACGACGGGGACGGGGACGAATAAGACACGTTCCGATTGCAACCTGCCCTCTCCCCGATTCTCGGGGAGAGGGCTTTTTGTTTATGCGGCAAACGCAAGGTCATGCTGCGGGCCATAAGCTCGCGGAGCCGGAAGCGGGACGTCCCGGCATGGTCTAGCTTTGATGACCGAATTCTCACGACTAAGTTAGCCCAGAACCAGTCTCATAAATATCCGATAGTTCGAAATGGTGCATTCTGTAATTTGCTCTGCGCGACTCCCCACGCACGATGGCAGAACGCTGGGAGTTGATCGACCATTCTCGCGGGTTGTGGAGAAGCACGGCGACGCCTTTTCGACAAGTGCAATGCATCCAAGCGGCTCCTGATTTCTTCCTGATTAGCTGCGACGGCCGTTTCTTTTTTTATAAGCTGGGAGGATTTTCATGAAGCCTTTGCTCATTGCTCTCTGTGCTGTGTTTGGGTTGGGCGGTCTAAGCGCCCAGACGCCTGTCTGGCAGCCATCGCCCGGACATATGCAAGTGCCGATATGGCCGGGGGTGGTACCTGATGCGCAGCCTGTCGCGAACCCGGAGAACGAAACGACGACGGAGACGGATCCGCTGGTTGCAGGTCGGCCTTGGGTCGCGGTAGGAAACGTCTCCCGACCGACAACGACAGTTTACTCGCCGACGGGAAAGAATACCGGTGCTGCGGTCGTCGTGTTTCCAGGCGGGGGCTATTCAATTCTGGCAATCGATCTTGAAGGCACGGAGGCCTGCGACTGGCTGACGTCGCGAGGGATCACGTGCGTGCTGCTGAAATATCGAGTCCCGGATTCAGGTCCGGCTTGGCATGACGATTGCCGGTGCCATATTCATCCGAAAGCACCCACGGCGCTCGAAGACGCACAAAGGACGATGGGGCTCGTACGCTTCCACGCTGTAGAGTGGCACATCGATCCTCACAAGATCGGGGTGCTGGGGTTTTCGGCGGGCGGACACATGGTGGCCAATATCAGCACACATTTCGCGCAGCGTGCCTACGCACCCGTGGATGCGGCCGATAAAGTCAGCTGCCGTCCGGATTTTGCTGTGGCGATTTACCCCGGGCACATGCTGGAAAACGCGAGGAAACAATTTGGATTGAATCCGGAAATTCCTGTTACCGGGAGGACGCCGCCCACGTTTTTGCTGCAAGCGGAGGATGACAACGTGGACGGTGTAAAGCAATCGTTGGTTTACTACATTGCGCTGAAGAATGCCGCGGTTCCTGTGGAAATGCACTTGTATGCGCAGGGCGGGCATGCGTTTGGACTGCGGCGCACGGCGCTTCCGATCACGGGATGGCCACAGTTGCTGGAGACGTGGCTGGGGACGATTGGGATGATTCCGAAGTAGGTACTCTGCGATCGCATACCACGAAGCGGCCCTAAAACGTGAATCGCGCGGAGAACTGCAGCACTCGTGGAAGGCCGTTCGGGCTAATTTCCTGGAGTGTTCCAAAATTGCCTGGGCCTGAGTTGGGCACCAGATAGCAGGTTTGGTTCAGGCTCGCGCCGTCGCCACAGTCGGTCCCGATCGGGTTGTATTGCAGCTGGTTGACCCCGTCACCATTCTGCACGTAGTAGTTGGCGTGATTGAAAACATTGAAAGCCTGCACCTGGAATTGCAATTCCTTCCCTTCTTTAATTGCGAAGCTGCGGGCAAGTCCGACGTCGATCCTTTCCAGCCACGGGCCGTAGAAAGAATTCAGGCCGATCCCCGGTGTGGGGCCGCCGCCATTGATGCCGCCCGCAGTGTTCGCCGTATCCTGGTTAAAAGCAGTGTCGTTGAGGTTGTCGTTAGCACCGTTGCAATTGCCAAATGACAAAGTCGAACTGGTGCACGCAGGACTTAACAATCCTGCGTACGGGCGACCGGAAGAAAAATCCATGACCGTGCTCAGTGTCCAACCCGACAGCAACACTCGCCCCTTGTCAGAACTCGTCAGTGTTTCCAGCCGGGGCCGGTAAACCGCCGCCAGGCTAATCCGATGCCGCTGATCTAACAGCGAGGGCGCGTGCGTGTTGCTGAAGTCGAACTGATTGTTGAAGTCCATCCCATCCAGCATGTTGCTCTTGGCGTAGGTGTAGGCAAATTGCAACGATAGGCCTCGCGACATGCGGCGCTGCAACTGCACGAAGAAGGAGTTGTAGTAATTTTGCGCGGGGCTTATCAACTCGTTGATCTGGCCAAGATTTGGATTGACGCGGCCTTCGGTCAGCAGGCCGTTATCCATATTCGGCAGGATAATAGACTGGCCGCTGCACGGTGCTGTGGTTGCGTTCGGAGGGCACACGATGTACGTCGTCGTACCTTGCAACGGCTCCAGATTGGCGTCATAGGCGCTGCCCGAAAAGATGTGCACGCCGTGATTCCACATGGTGCCGATACTCACAGTTGTGTTCTCGGAAATCTCGCGCTCGATCTGCAAACTCGCCTGCAATATGTAGGGCACCCGAAACTGCGGAGAAACCAGAGAAATGTCAGGAGAAGCCCCAAACAGAGGGGAATTGCCAGGGAGGATGGTCGGGAAGGTTGGGAGCTGTTGGTTCGGCGAACCTCCGTTGTAACTGGCACTCACCTCCGACTGCTGTGATGCTAGACCATTCGAGATCACGGCGTTGCGGTAGTTCAAACCATTCATGTTGTCATAGAACTGGCCGAATCCTCCGCGTACGACCGTCTTCGATGCCGGCTGCCAAGCAAATCCGAGGCGAGGCGCCAATCGTAGAAACTGATTGGGATACTGTCCGGTGAGTGGGAACGCAGGATTTTCCGCCGGCTGCGGGTAAACTTGGAAGTCTTCGCGCAAACCCATTTCTATCGTCAGCTGCGGCAACGCCCGGAATGTGTCCTGCACATAGAATCCGTAGTACGGGACAGCAAAAGAAAAGGTCGGCTTTCCCGAAGCCTGACTGAAGGTGATGTATTGCCCAAGCGCAAAGGCCTCCAGATTGGGAAATTCATAAAGGCCTAGCGGAGAGCCGAAATCGATCGCCTCATTTGGGTCGGCGCCACCGTCGTTGGTGTCCGCATCCCAAGAACGGTTCCAATCGAAACCGAATTGCAACGTGTGCTTGCCGATCACGTAGTCAACACGATCGGACAGAGAGTATTGCTTTTCAAATACCCTCCCCACCGAGAAAGGAGCGTTGCCGAGAATGAAGGCGGCGGGACTATCCAGAACCACGGTCGGCGTGTTCGGCGCAAGACCGGTCGGGGTCGAGATCTCGTTGTCTTGCGACGTGCTCGCATGAAATTCGTTCAGTAGGTGGGAGGAAAGTGTGTGCGTCCATCCCACGCTGGTCTGGAAAGTATGCACATAGGCGTTGGCCAGCGTCTGCGTCCCATAATTCCCCACCGTAGGGTCGGTAATGACACCTCCGGGGGAATTGAAGTGGTTCAAATTCAAGCTGAGGAACAGGGCATCGCGTGAAGTGGGCTGATAGTCCAGACGCGGTGTGAGCACCCAATCATTTTCCTTTCTTGCTTTGCTGCCGAGATTGGAGTTGAGCGCGTTCACGGTGTTTGCCACTTGCTGGAGGTATACCGGATTGCTCGGATTAGGAGCAGTGTCGGCCCCTGGGACCGGCAAGGGTCCGTTCGGTGCGGGTAATGTTGTGCCTGCCGGAATTCCGAAATTAGCGGTCAAGAAATTAGGTAAGTTCGCGGGCGTCGTCGCCAACGTTGTGTTAATGACGGAAATCGGATTGTTTCGCAGTTGCTGCTCGTAGTCCACGAAGAACCATAGACGGTTGCGCAGGATAGGCCCGCCCACTCCGGCGCCGAATTGCTGCAAAGCATCTTCCGGTTTCGGATTGCCGGCGGCTTTGTCGAGGGCGTCGTTGGCTCCCGTCGCGGAATTCCGGTTGTAATAGAATGCGCTGCCGTGGAACGCGTTGCTTCCTGACCGCGTCACCGCATTGATGAACCCCGCTCCACCTCCATAGACGGCCGAGTAAGGACTCACCGAGACTTGAAACTCCTCAATTGCGTCCTCGCCGTACAGATAAGGAATGCGATTCCGGCCCACGATGTCGGCGAAGTAGTTGTTGGTCGCGTTGCTTCCGTCAACGGTGAAAGCGTTGGAGCCATTTCCATTGGCGTATCCCGAGTCCTCACCACCTTGTTGTCCGGCAACGCTCACCAGACCCGTGTCGCCGTCGTAGCTGGTATTCGGCGTCAGCACCATGAAGTCGGTGTATTTGCGTCCGTTGAGCGGTAAGTCCTGCGTAAACGATCGGTCCAACACGGTACTGGCAGAGGATTCCTCCGGCCGCAACAACGGCGTGGTTCCGGCTACTTTGATCGTGTCTCCGCTGGCACCCACCTGCAGCTTAATATCGAGCGACGTCGTGTTTCCTACTTGCACCCGCACCAAAGCCTGGGCATCGCGAAAACCCTTGCGAGTTGCTGCGATCGAATAAAATCCCGGCGTGAGGACCGGAAAGCGGTAAAGTCCGGTGTGATTTGTCTCGGCAGACTGGGACAAGCCAGTCTGGAGGTTCTGCACAGCCAACGACGCTCCCGCCACCACCGCTCCACTTTGGTCTGTAATCCGTCCGCTAAGCGCCCCGGTCAGTACAACGTTCTGAGCTGGTGACTGGGGCATGCCCGCTAATGCGATTAATGCGGCGAGGAGCAACCGCGTGGTGAGCAGGCCTGGTGTTGCGATGAATTCATGGAGCCTTTTCGTTCTTGAGTTGATTTTCATGGACGCAATCTCGTGTTGCTACTGCCCTGAACGCTGGCAAGAACCTCAAGAGATCTCAAGCGGCGACACGTAATCACCGACCCTAATGTGAACAAGTTACGGGAAGTTGATGGGGATGTTAATTTTGGGTGAAAAGCAGCTGGCGTCATCGCGCTTTCTCCCGAAACGCGAGGACAGGGCAACCAAAGTCGTTGATCAATCATCTGCTTCAAAAGGTGGGGTACTCATTGGTTATTCGGCGCACATGGCGTAACACGGAAGGGCTGCGCTCCTGTTCGGCCTTCGTCGGCCTAGCGCTGGTTGTCCTTTTGCTGACGCGTATCGCTCCCGGCAGCTTTCCGCATGCATCCTCGAATTGTCCAAGCGTCAACTCCAGCCGACAGCATGGCCCGAAGCCTTGCTTTGATCAAGATGAAGCGTACGGCTGCGTTGCGATCGCGGTCTTCTCTCCCGCGATTCCGCTCGTGTTTTCGCCCTTGGTGCCGGCATCGGATCCACTCATCTCTCTTGATGCAAGCGGCACTCACTACACTCGACCTCCTCCGCTCGTCTAGCCTTCTCCAATTCGTTTGGGCTCACCGGCCAGTACTCCGTTTCGACGAATGGGTCAACGGAGTTTCAGGTCTCCGGAGAATCGCAAGCTGTTCTGAATTACCGACGAAATCTTGGAGGAATCACACCATGGCTGAAAACAACTCCGAAAGCTGGAAGGATCTCTGCGATGCGGCAGTTGAGGCAAAAGATTCCAATGAGTTGTTACGAATCATTAACCAACTTTGTGAAGCACTGGATCGAGAAAAGCTGGCGAGGCAGGTCTTGCCACCGGCCACTAAGTCGAGCAAGAAGGCATTAAGCACCGCTGCTTCCACACGCGGATAAAGTTAACGCGTAGGACAAGGCAGCTCCTGCGTTTCAACACCCTGCTGAGGCGACGGTTCGTGCTGCACAACGCGCGCAGGCCACTCCAGTCCTCGCTTCGTGCTACATTCTCCTCAGCGGATCTCTCCGTTTAGCGAGCATCGTTCAGCCAACAATGGAACAGCGCCTCATCCTCGTTAATCTGTTGATCAAGCTGGGCGTCGCAGCTGCCGTGGCCAGCGTTCTCGTCCGGTCGGTGGAGTTCAAGTCGCTTCTGTTCAGCGAAAGCCGCGCCCTTAAACAACGGATTTATCTCATCCTGTGGATCGGCGTTCCCATGGCTCTGGGTGTGTGGGTCCGTTTCATTCAAACCAGTTTTCTGGCCGGGGATCTATCTTTTGAAACCACGGTGTTGCTCGGCGTGATTGGTGGCCGTTTCACCGGCATGGTGGGAGGCGCGGTGCTGGCGCTTCCGGCGCTGCTGCACGGGGAGTGGGCCACTCTTCCCTTCAATCTCATCGTAGGTTTCGTCGCCGGACAACTGCGCACGCTCACTCCCGACCGCGAAGATATCTGGTCGTTCTCTCCGTTTATCGATCTGAGCATCTATCGCATGATCCGCCGCAACTTGCCGACTCCCCGGCTGTTCGACTGGCAGATCATGTTCTTCGTGACCATTGTGGCGCTGCGTTTCGTGCAGACCGAGATATCTCACTTCCTGCCCCGGGCAACGTTCAGCCTGGAGAGTCCGAACCTGTGGGTGGAAGCGCTCATCTACGCGACTTCGGTGACGGTGATCGGCATCGAACTCAAGATATGGAACAGCGTGCGGCTGCAGATCAAACTCGAAGAACAAGAGCGCCTGCTGTTGCACGCGCGCATGGAAGCCCTGCAAAATCAGATCAACCCCCATTTCCTGTTCAACACGCTGAATTCGGTTTCTTCGCTGGTGCGCTTCGATCCCGATACCGCGCGCGAGCTGATTATCAAGCTGGCCACGATTCTGCGACGACTTTTGAACAGCGGCGACGCTTTCGTGCCCCTGCGCGAAGAACTGGAGTTCATCGACAATTACCTCGACATCGAAGTGGTTCGCTTCGGCCGCGATAAGTTACAGGTCATCAAGGAACTGGAACCCGTATCGCTGGACGTGATGGTGCCCAGCATGCTTCTTCAGCCGCTGGTTGAAAACTCGATCAAGCATGGGCTCGCCTCCAAAATAGAAGGTGGCAGCATTTTCATACGCAGCCGCCTGACTAACTCCCAGTTGATCATCGAAGTCGAAGACGACGGCGTAGGCATGGGTGCCGCGAACCTCCTGGAGAAACCCACGGGGCTGGGAGGAACCGGTATCGGCATGGCCAACGTCGCCGAGCGGTTGAAAGTGTTGTATGGGGAAACCGCGCGCATGACCATCGATAGCCACGAAGGGAAAGGCACGTTGATCCGCCTACGTTTGCCGGTGCTGGAGAGCGAAGGCTCGATTCCGGCGGCACTCTACGAAGAACGCTCCAGCACGCGCCGGTAGAATTCCTCATATTGCGGAACGATCTTCGAGGAACAAAACCTGGACTTCGCCACAGCGCGGCAAGCCTTCCCCATTTCCTGCAGTCGGCTCTCGTCGCTCAACAATTCGATTGAGTATCGCGCCATAGTGTCGACATCCCCGACGTCGGCCAAGTACCCGCTCTTACCGTGCTCAATCACCTCCGGTACGCCGCCCACACGGGTTGCGATCGGTACGACCTCGCACGCCATAGCTTCGAGAGCCGCGAGGCCGAAGGATTCCAGTTCGCTAGGCATGAGGATCAGATCCGCGATGGCGAGCTTTTCATGCACGTTGTCCTGCTTGCCCAAGAACAAAACATCGTTGTGAATTCCCTTCTGGACGGCAAGCCACTCCGCGCGCGAACGATCTGGCCCGTCGCCGATCAGCAATAATTTGGCAGGAATCTTCTTGCGAACTCGATCCAGAATCTCGATGGTATCCGTAATGCGTTTCACCGGCCGGAAGTTGGACAGGTGGACGAGGATGCGTTCGCCGTTCGGCGCATACTCAAGCCGCCGCTGCGCCGCACCCGCATCGCGAACATAAAGGTCGCAGTTTACGAAGTTGTAGATCACCTCGATGTTGTTCTTAACATCGAACTCGCGGAGCGTGCGCTCCCGCAAATATTGCGAAATCGCAGTCACGCCGTCGCTCTGCTCGATGGAAAAGCGAGTAATCGGCAAGTAAGAGCGATCCAGTCCAACCAGGGTGATGTCCGTGCCGTGCAGCGTGGTCACAAAAGGCAACTTCTGTCCCTGGGGTTTGGCCGCGAGCATTTGCCGCGCCAATAAAGCGCTCACCGAATGCGGGATCGCGTAGTGCACATGGAGAAGATCGAGCGCGTAAAGCTCTGAGACTTCCGCCATGCGCGTAGCTAAGGCCAAATCGTAGGGCGGATATTCGAACAGCGGATACCGCGAGACGTCGACCTCGTGGTAGTGAATGTTGGGATGCAGTTCGGTCAGCCGGATGGGCTGGGCGTAAGAGATGAAATGAATTTCGTGTCCACGCTCGGCCAGTTCGACGCCGAGTTCAGTAGCAACGACTCCGCTGCCACCGTAGGTCGGATAGCAGGTGATTCCGATCTTCATCTCCGGTCCTTTCAGGCTCAGCCTATCGGCTCTCTGATTCGATGGTGACCGGTGCGATGGGATTCAGATTCTGGCAGTGGCTTGGCGAAAAAATCAGGAATGGGTGAGAAGCATCAGAGCTAAGATTCGGCGTTGCTGGCGCCCTTGGCCGCGTCCCGGCTCGCAAGGCCCTCGTCCAGCTTATCGAGATGTTTTTGCAGGCGATCCTGGATCTGATTGTCCAGTTGAGTAAACTCAATCCCCATCCCGACCCCTCCATCGCTAGCCCGCACCACGCCGCTGGTTTGAATCTTTTCCGAGTCCATCCAGAACGTGATTTTGACTCTTGTGCCGATCGGCAAAGGAAGCAGGGTTTCTACATAACAACCGCGCCCGCCAATGTCAGTCGCATTCGTCTGCATGTGAGTACGCCGGGAATCCTCAAAGCCAATTTCCAGAGGAAACAAAACCTTGTGCCGGACGTACTTCCTTTTGTTCTTCGCAGGGGCGACGTCAACTTTATCGTCCTTGGTCAGGGCTTGCCACGGGACCTGTTGGTTGGGGAGAATTTGTACGCCAGCCTCAATCTGCCGGGCCACACCGCTATCAATCACCCAGATCACTTTGAAGCGCGCCTTCTTTTCTTCGTGTTGCACGCCGATGACATCGCCAGACTTCAGGGGATGACTGATGCCCAAGATCCGTGCGCCTTCGCTGCTTAGATTGGTGGCGTTGGCGTTCTGAAAAAACGGACGGCCGTCCGCGTCCATGCCCCACGCTCGTACCAGGATTACGGTCGCGACCCGGGTTTCCGGTCTTTTGTCCATGTTTGTCCGTGCCTTCCGCTACATTCACCGCGGCTGGCCTATGATACCTTGGGCCTCGCGCCCTTGTTACAGCAATTCGATGGCTTCCCCTATCCAAAGGCCGTGTACGTTCGGGGTCGCGGCACTCGGTAATTTCAGGCAAGATCGCGATAGGAGATGAGCTGAACCCCGCTTCGGTTCAGCGTTTCGCGGGCTTCGGGCGAGGTCAGAACTCGCATTTCCTCAACCCGGGACTCGCGCAGGCGGGTTCGAATGTTTGCCAGATCGGCGTCGTTACAGCCCGGATGGCAGACCAGTTCCCAAGTGCCTTCGGGAAGACTATCGATAATATTTCCAAACAAGTAGTGATCCATTGCGCCAGTAGCCACAATACCTACAGTTCCGTCGGTCGTGAGCATACCTGCATCGGCCACGGAGTTTCGGAATCTTCCGCCGAGCCGATTCAGAATGGAGACTTGGCTGTATCGCTTCCATAAGCTCGGGTATTTTGCCAGAATCGAAAAGCGGACCGGTCCGAAGGGATTACGTACAGCTGGCACACCGCACGCCCGAGCTGCCCCTAATAATGGCCGCAAAACCTGAGGAAGGATGTGGGTGTGCTTATGCGTATCCAGGTGAGAGACGGCAACACCAGCCGCCTGCAGTTTTCGAATCTGAGCCGTCACTTCAGCTTCAATCTCGTCCGCATCGATGCGGCCACCGACCGCGCGTAGAGCGAAGCTGTTCAGACTCTGGTAGAAGCGTCCGTCAGGAAATTTCTTGTCGGAGAGCGTTCCAGTTTGTTGCGGGCCTCGTATTGGCAATCCGTCGACGAGTACCACGTGGCAGCCGACGCTGAGGCGTGACTCAGATCTTGCGCGTTCGACGGCATGATCAAACGCCTGACCATTTGCCATTAGCGTCGATGAGGTCACTACACCGTGGCAATGCGCCTCAACAATCGCGCGGTTCACCCCCTGAGTAAGCCCGAAATCATCCGCATTGATAATCAAGCGCCGCACGCGCCAGTCTAGCAGAGGGTCTTCAGCAGTCAGCAGTCAGCGCTCAGCACTCGGCCGCCGACTCTTGGCGGCCGAGTTGGATTTTCAGAGACTGAGTGCTAAATGCTGAGTGCTGACTGCTGACCGCTGACCGCTCCCCTCACATTGACCGCTCCGAATACCGCAACGTATACTTAAAAACTCTTCGTGGGATGCCCCTCATCTCTGCGAGGCCTATCATGTAACGGTGACGTCGCGATTTGCCCCATGACGAAACCCAGGGGGCGAGGGGCGGTTAGCTCAGTTGGTTAGAGCGCCTGCCTTACAAGCAGGAGGTCGCAGGTTCGAGTCCTGCACTGCCCACCAAAATCATCAATAAAAATGTGCGCTTGAGAGGTGCGCTGAGAAGCGCATCCCGTCAGCTAGAATTGTTTTACTCTGGTTTTACTTTTCCGAGTCAAGAGCACAAAAGCGCCTAACGAGGGACAGGGTGTAATCCCGAAAGCCAGTCAAAACGTTGTGCTTTGCCCGTAAAAACAAACTCAGCCTCTACGCCTCGTCCCTTAAAATCTGCGCATTTGAGAATGAATTTAGTGCCTTCCTTTTTTATCTCGTCAGTCGACAACTCTGGTAGTTCAAACACCAAAATACCGCGATCTTATTTCCTCTTTCGATTGGATGATCTGCCACCTTGAAATAAAACATGTCAGCGGCTGACAGCCTCCAGGGAGGGCCGCCAGCTTCAGGGCTATTGCCAAGCACAATCTCCGTAGGATCTAGGTACAGCGGAATTGCCTCCTCTGACTGCCCGTTAACTAAAGTCGCTACTAGCCGCCAACCTCCAGCAACGCTTGGTGCTCCATCGTTTATGAGGTTTGCGATTACGAGCGCCATTGTTCCACGATAGTTGCCATGCTTCACCCACGCACTCCCAACAATATCTATGCTCAATATCAGTTTTGGCATCTCGGGCTCTTTCGGTCCCGTCATCTTCACTACGGCGGATGCAATCAATTGAGATAAGGACATGTTTGCTTCGGTCACTTTTTTATTGATTAGTGAATGCAAGCCATAGAGAGCAAGCGCGACGACAAGGGTTAAAAGAAAATATGATGGGACTCGCACCCTCCACAAAGAGTGCCCTGTCACAACTTTGGCGCGATGAAATGCAAGAATTACACATAGGCCACAAACAGCAAGCACGGGGCTGTATATAAGCAATCCCACTATTCCACCCACAATGCCAACAGCCAGAGTGAATAGCGGTTGCTCAATAAATTCCAGCAATCCGCGGTGAAGAGGATTCCTGCCAGCAACAGGAACCTTATTGAGGCCCGCATAATATAGAGTCATTCTGGCCACAAAGAAGCTTGTTGCCAGAAGGCGGTGATCAATCGGGGGCGACGGCGCATGCGACGTAGCGTGCGGCGGGCGGCTTCACTGAGTTGGTAGTAGTCCTGGGGACAGACATTCGGCAGTTCGTGCTGCTTCCAGTGGGCCCAGATGAATTCCACTGGGTTCAGTTCCGGAGCATAGGGCGGAAGGTACTCTTGGTGAATCCAGCCTTGCAGGCCCGCGATGTAGTCTTGCACCAGCCGACTGCGATGCCCTGGCAAACGGTCCCACACCAGCAACAACGGCAAGCGCAGATGTCGTACCAAGGCTTGAAGAAAGTCCAGTACCTGCGCCTTCTTGATGGAACCGGGATACAGACGAAAGTAGAAGTTCCACAGCGTGAGCCCGGCGGCCACCGACAGACTCTTCCAGTTGAAGTTGTACTGCAGGACGGGTGTTTGTCCGCGCGGCGCCCAGGTGCGACAGCGATGGGGTCGCTGGCTCAGGCCGCTTTCGTCGAGGAAGACTAGAATGCGGCCTTCGCGGAGCGCTTTTTTTTAATCGCAGGCCACACCTTCTTCTTCCAGTGTTGGATCTGCTCCTCATTGCGCTCCCGCGCTCGGCCCACGGGCCGCTGGGGACTCCAACCCAGACCGACCAGAATCTTCCACACATGTCCTTCGTGATAGCGCACGCCAAACTCCTGCTCGATCAAGTGCGCCACCCGTGGACAAGTCCACAGCGGAGTTTCATAGCCCAGCCGCTCTGGACCTTGCAACAGCAAAGTGTGCAGCCGCCGCCAGTGCTGCCCGCTCAAGCGCGGCTTGCGACCCGCCCGCCCCGCTTTCCGCAGCCCCGACTTACCCTGAGCCCGATACTGCTGCACCCAGCGGGCTACGGTTTGCCGAACCACCTTGACCTGGCGAGCGATAGCGGATTGATTCTCGCCTCGTTCGTACAGGCGGATGGCTCGGAAGCGGCGCTTCTCCAGAGCGTCAAAATCGCGTCGTACACCAGCAGGGTTTCCCATGTTTGCTTAGACGCAGCAACATCGGAAAGGTATCGCTATATTATGCGGGAGTCAATAGATCCAACGTCTTTTACCGTGCCCGCGCTCTGCGCGACGTCCGAATGATTCCTGTGCCATTTGCTGCTATGCCAACTTGGGGTTGGGCTTGACTTATTGACCATCGCGCACACCTCCGCAGTGATCCCCGAATAAACGGAAGATCATGCAGAAAAGTATACGGTGTCAAAGGCATGAAACCTGTCTTCGTTGTGTAGTCGGGAAACTTCTGGCGATCCGGAACTGCGAATTCTCGACTGTGCCCAAATTTGTGCCCAGTCGAGACGTCGCAGTTAGGACCGCATTCTCAGAGGGGGACATCACGCAAGGACATCGCAATTGAGCTGTGACCCGCGATTCCGGGCTAGTGTCCAAAAACCTGCAACCGAAGTCAGTATCTATCTTTTGCCGATTGTGAAACACTGCTGTCATGATTCGTGACAACCTAACACAAGCACGGCGTAAGGATCTTAAGGATGAACTGGCACGGCTGTGGGAGCTGCACACTGGTGCGACCCGAGACGCGGGATATGGCGGGATGTCGAAGGAAGAAAGCCTAGCCTACGACCAGCGCCGCGACCGCATGCAAGAGATTTTAGCCCTGCTTGAAGCACAGTAGCTACTGGCTGGTTTCTTCGGGATTCTCGGTCGGCGGATTATCCTTCATCTTCATCAGGTAGCACTCTTCGTGAACTGCCTCACCTTCATCGTTGGTCTTGGCGATGCGCAAGTCTACCGGCTCTCTACAGATGGCGCAGAGTGGGAATCGAGACCTAATCATCAAAGCACCTCCGCCCTGGAACATATCGCTGCACAAGCTGTGCCAAACCAACTGTGGATATGTCTGTACCTTAGTGGCTGGCAGCAAACTCGTTAGGAGCAGCGCTGTTCTTCGGACTTGCCATTCGGGCAGAAATTGTACTCTCGGAAGGTCCGAGATTTCCTACAGTATTTCCGGTAGGAATGGGACGCCATCGTAACCTTACGCGGCACGAGCTTCGCGCGACTGGGTTTCAGTATCGGGAAACGAGCCCACTTCTCTAATCGGGGTGTGTTTGCAAAGCCAGAATAAGAAAGCCAGGACGACGATCCCAATCGAGAGCCACCCAATCAGAAACAATCTAAGGAGAGACATACTCATCACCTCGCGCACAGCGCTCGAAGCGAGCTTAAGGCGACAACATTATATAGCAGCCGCGATATACCAGGAACGTTAATTTCCTTCGTCTGTCCTCGTCCTTGACCGCATCACGAATCGGCCTGTGGCTTCGGTGCCAAAAGAAAGAAGAGCGACCTCGATCTCTAATCAAGGACGCTCTCCCAAGCAGCCCTCCCCAAGAACCGCTGGCTGACAAAATAGATCGTATGCTGAAGGCTGTAAATGGCACCGGCGAGGTAAAGTCCTTAGCACGAACGGGGTAAGGCGAAAGAAAAGGCCGGAACTGTGGATCATCCGGCCTGGGGAAGGGCTAGGAGATGAGCGGTCGCGAGGGTGTCGAGGCGAAAAAGATCATCTGCCGCCCCACGCTCACCCGTGATCGCTTTACGAAGCGTGGAAAATGGGCAGCTATGCTGCTTTACCAGGAAGTCTCCAGTAAGTTCGCAAGCCTCCCACGTCTCGACGGACGTGCCTCTCAAACACGATCCCGAGCTTGGCAGCTGCTCGTCTCATCTTCTTCGGGCCGATCCCATTCACGCGGCCACGGGACAGCAGGTCCTCCTGTGGTTCGATCATGCCCGGCGCGGCAGTAAGCTCGCAGAGCAGCAACTCGACCGCTTCTTCAAGATGTTTGCCCCATAGGAGTGATCTCATTGGAATTCACCGCGAACGTAGGTCAATGGAACACACATCAAGTGCGGGCAACACAGCGTCTGTAAATGTAGAGGACTGGACAAAGCTAGCGCATGCGTCGGACGAGGGCAATACAGTGACTACTGTAGGCATGCTTCGTGACAATTCCAGCAGAGCCAACGTGACGCCCGACCAACCTGCACCAGATCAGGCACATCTCAACTCTGCGCCGCTTCGTCCAGGAGCGTGCGATGAACCGTGACCCCGAAAAACTCCACCGTGAACTCGCTGATCTCGTAAACGACCAAGCCGATGCAGCGGAGATGAGGACGTTGACGGATGCCGAACGTCGCGGATTCGAGCAGAGACAAGAACGGATTAACGAATTGTGTGACGAACTACAGCGAATTGCAGCTCGAACGACCGCTGACAAGGCCCTACATTGACCACGTCAGAACGAAGGAAAAGAGAGCAACCAGCAGTTACCTCTCTTCAGCGTGGCCAACTCGCCCGCGATGGAGCGTAATCGCGCTCGATCGTCTTGATGCTTGAGTGGCGAGAAGGAGTCGAACTTTTTCTTCAGCGCCTTGTTCGCCAACCCAGCAATATACCTAAGCCGATTCCCGCCAGCACCGCTCCGGTCAACTTCTTTCGGTCGGTGATCGGAACGAAACTGGTCGGATGGTCACTGATCTCTATCACGCCTACAGGAATAGCGCGTACTCCTCCTCCGCCGCCTCCGCCTTCGCCCCGAGCACTCGCGTCGCCCACGCCACCAGTGGCAGCGCCGGCACCGTAGCCATACATTATTTTTGCGACCGGCACGACTGTCTTTCCGTGGGCTGAGATAGGCTCGCCGTAGATGGCCTTCACGCTCGCTTGACTGAGGACACTTTCCTTTAGTGATTGAAGAACCGCCAGGGTGCTCATTTCAGGACTCCTTTGAAGATAGTACGAAGATTGTAGCGTGTGCTCCATGTTAAATGTTCGCAGATCGCGTCGGGCGTACGTCGTGACAAACAAGCGGGGCTGCCCACTCCGAACGATACGCTTTGAATCGCAGCCTTATAAACCCGCAGAAAGTCAGATCGAACTGAGCGCTTATCAGGTCGGGCTCGGGTTCACGCCGGTTCAATCGGGCCTGCTCATGATGCCACATCGCTGCCATGAGCTTGAAGATGACCATGCCGCGAATCTTGGAGCACTTTGGATATCGTGCCGTGCTGGTTTCCAACACACTGATTATCGGCTTGATGATTTTGCTTTTTGCCACGATCGGAAGGGGCACGCCGGTGTGGCTGATCGTGATTGAAGTCTTCTTTTATCGCGAATTGAAAAGAGGAGACGGCGACGCCGTGAGCCAACGAAATCAGCTACACGCTGAGTAAAGTGGCGGATGGCCTTGCCGGCGCAGCGACTTGAGTTGGGAATGATGCCCTTGAGGCTTAGGCCTAGTTTGTAAGAGAGCCTGTTTTCGACAGTTGATATGACGTCGCCCCGGCCGCTTAGGGATTTCCCTAGTTGTGCAGACGTAGGGTGGAAACTAGAGTCTTCCTGAAGTGTTTCAAAGATAACCCGATTCGTAGAATTCGGTGTTCCACTTTGGAGCGCTTAATAACTGGCTCACCTTCGCAGGGCGACGATTCGTCAGGGCCTGATCAATTTCCTGACGCCCGAGCACTTAATAAATGGGACGCGGCGACGGCAAAAGCAAAGGAGTTTCTGGGCCAGAAGCTCGCGGCCTAAGCAGGCAGGCGCAGACACTCAAATCGGAAGACATATTTACGACTTGCGGGGCGACCGACGCCCCCTTTTTGTGGCCCCCGACAACGTTCCTTTGGCCACCAAGGGTTACTGTCACCGCTGGTTTTGGTCTAATGGCTGGTTACCCTTCTCCAGAACAACGGGACTCTGAAGCACTGTGAAACGCAATGGCAGAGCGGCGATTGAGAATCCTTAAGCATTGGCGACGCTCGGCGCTTAAAATGTTTCAGGCTCAATCAGGCATTCATGAGGCTCAACCTTTCCGAGGTGAAATCTCGATGAATTTGCACTCTTTCTGCAAGACTGTTCTGGTTGGTTCCATGCTGATCCAGTTCATCACGCCCACCTTCAGCGCCGCGCAGGAGACTCATCTGCCACACTGGACCTATTCTGGTGCGGAAAGTCCGAAGGAGTGGGGGAAGCTCGACCCCGCCTATTCCTTATGTTCCCTGGGACGCGCGCAGTCTCCCATTGACGTGAAGAATGCCAAGTCGGCTGATCTCCCTATCCTGAAAATCGACTACCATGCTGAACCGCTGAACATCATCGACAACGGGCATACGATTCAGATCAACTACGCGCCCGGAAGCACCCTCACCGTCGGCGACAAAACGTACACCCTGAAACAGTTTCACTTTCACCATCCAAGCGAGGAACACATCAATGGCAAGAGCTTCCCGCTTGTCGCTCATCTTGTGCACGCGGACGCCGACGGGCACCTCGCAGTCATTGCCGTTCTTTTCGAACCGGGAACAGCCAACCCGCTGATCGATACGCTGTGGAAGAATATTCCCGCCGAGAAAGAGAAAGCGCAGGATGTTCCCTCCGTCTCCGTCCGGGTGCAGGATCTGCTCCCCAGCGATCGTGGTTACTTCACCTTCGCGGGCTCCTTGACTACTCCTCCGTGCAGTGAAGGGGTGACCTGGTACGTGCTGAAAAGCCACACCTCGATCTCCCTGGAAGAAGTGGCGGCGTTCGCCAAAAAGTACCCCATGAACGCGCGTCCTATTCAACCGACCAATGGCCGCGAGATTCTGCAGTCGAAATAAGGCTAGTCGCCAATTGGGAAACGATTCGATGTGTATTCCGGATTATCCTTTTCAAATTGCTGCGATGTGCAAACGGCTTCTTTCGTCTGCTTCGCTCTAGTCCTTCCTCGCTTCCCTGACGAGATGTACGCCCAGTTCATAGACCCCCGCAATTACGACAACACCCCTGTGGGCCCTTTCTCATCTGGCCGCTACAGTTCGTGTGACGGTCGCCATGGCGAAGCGTGTTGCCAAAAAGAGTCAGAAGTTGACGCCGACTTCCAATTGCACGAACTGGCCGCTAACGCCAGGGTTTAGTACATACGTAGTGAACTGGTACCGCTTGTAGTCGAAGCCGACGAGAAAACCGCGCTCGATGGTAGTTTCCGTTTGGTAGTACTTGGTGTGTTGCGTGACGGCTCCTACTCGCAGCCAGTTCACCGCCTGGTAGGTGACTTGGGGCCAAGCGTAATAGAAGTTGCCGGATTTTCGTGTGGCGTCGAAGACATACTCATTGGCGAGAGAAAAATTCAGCTTCTTCCATGTAAGCGAAGCCTCGCATCCTGGGGCAATGCCGTTGGTGCGACCAAAGACTCCGCCAATCATAGGTGTGACCTCGAATTGCCACTTCTCACCCCATGCGAAGTTGTAGCCTACCCAGAGCGACCCGGTACGCAAGTCCTCATTGTTATAGCGAGCTTCGAAGTGCAACCACCTGCGGTCCGCGGTGAAAGTGGGTGTTGCGTAGGCCTCTCCGCTGGCAGGTAGATAGCCGTCCACAGTGAGTGAGTATTGCCAGGACTCGGCATCGGAGGCCACCGACCTGGGCGCAGGGTTGTGAGGCTGCGGTTTGGGCTCGTACGTCTGTGCCCAGCCACAAACTGAGAAGAGCAGCCCAGCGAAGAGTGCATTGCTTCGAGTCACTGGAAGTTGATCCTTGCGCAGAACCCAGATTCGTCGGGCACCCGTGGAATTGTTCGGCCAGTTGCCGCGAACATTCGCGGTCAGATAGTTCAGCCGATCACTCGAGTCAACAAAGGCAGGGTTAGGAAGCGACGCGGAAATCGCCTCCGCCCCCTTTCGCGCGTGGGCACTAGGGATTCGCGGGCAGGTGGTGGCAATTGAGCAGTAGTCAAAACGTGTAATCGCCTTTTAACGGCAGCTCGTCCTACCGGGCCTTTCCCTATTGTTTTGTATTTAAGTGATGGTCAGGACCAGGGGTTGGCTCGTTCCACCGCTCGAACAGCCAATATCGCCCGTGGTCCCGCTCGGAGTATCGACCGTCACGCTTGCGGTTCCAGCAGCGGAGACCACGGCGGTCGTGATCGTGGCCTGCAACCGCTGACTGCTGGTGGCCAGAGTGGCAACCATCGTCCCATTGACGACCACTACCGAAGACGAAACGAAGTGACTACCGTTCACAATGAGCAGAAACCCTTGCTGCAATTGCGCGAGCGTAACCGTGCTCGGAGAAAGGGATCCAATGATCGGCGCGGGCCGAGCACTTCCACAGAATGGATTGAGTGTGTTGCATCCTTGGAGCACGAACAACGCCAGCACAGGGACGCCGAGAGGTCGCATGCAATCGCCGATTGGCTTCATAACCGCGTCGTAGACGCGCCTAACGACGGAAGATCGGCATAGAGATGCTTTCAATCCTTGGTTATTCTCCGTTTGCGGTCGGCCAATTCTCAATGAGTTTCGCATGGGCCTGCAGCCCACCATTCCCTCAGTGTTTAAATTCAGGTGGAAGTTTGTGTGCCCGAAGCCTTGTTTCGAAACCAGCCTAGGTCTGTCTCATGACCGAGACAACTAGGGAAATCCCTAAGAGTCAGCGGGCGACGTGCTTCTCTTTGTTCTGCGCGTAGCAATCTCAGAGCAATACCAACAGAATTCTTACCGCTTTGTCTCGATTCATGGGCCCCCGCACTGGGAGTCGCTGTTGCCGAGTTTTGGCGCTTTTCATGGCTGGACCGAATGCTGGTTTTGAAGACGTGGTGTCAATTTCCGGAGGACAAATTCTTGTAAGACATTCTCGAAGGCAGTTTGACCAAACCTGATCAGCGAGTTTTGAAGGACCAATTGAGTTGCATTGCGATCGCTTGCGGGATAATAAAGATATGAGATACCGCCTGTGGCAAAGCTTCCGAGAATCCCGGAGTAATTCGGCTGCCAGCGCTTATTGTCGCCCTTGCAAATCACGACATTGGCGAGCGCGTATAGAAAACGCGATCCAGCATGACCGGTTCCCTTGTAAAAATAACGTGGATCTTGTTTCAGGAGCGATGGCAGTATAGCGCTTCCGACGAACGTACCTACAAAAACGTTAGCGTAGGCTGCGCCGTAGCGTTTCGCATAGCCACTTGCACCTTGCCCGTATCCCCCAAAGTCACTGAACGCTTGTTCAACTCCAGCGATGGCGGCGACTCCCACGAAGGTGAAGGGATCTGTCGTCGACCTCCAGGCAAGTTCGAACTTTTGCTTTGGAGCGAGAGGGGCTGCATCAGGGACGTACGTGACATAGAAATTTGGAAACAACCCGAGCACCCGTTGCTTCTCTTGTTCTTTGATCTGCGCTTCCGCCAGTTCGACCTGCGTTAGCTCGACGACCTTTACTTCGGTCACAACAGGGGCAATAGCCAGCCTGATCTCCGGCACAATGTAAGCCTCTCCCGGACGCAGGACTCCAAAGAACTCTTGGTTCTCGAAACCTGCCGCCATCGTTGTGAGCCGGAACGGCCCGGGAGGGAGGTCGGTAAACGAGAATTGCCCGTTATTGCCTGAGAATACTTCCTGTGTTGGCGATTGGTCTTCACGCCCAAGTCGCACTTGAGCACCGACGGCGACGGCTCCGGCCGTATCAACCACGGTTCCGCTAATGTAGCCCGACAATTTCCGATCCTGGTGCCGCTCGACACCAGATTCACCTGTCCCCCCGACGTTGAGTGTGGCCACTCCTCCCTGTACAGTTGGGGGCAGCGGAGACTGAGCTTCCGCGCGTAGCGGAAAGGTGCATGGCAGCACACATAGGCTTAGCCAGGCCAGACCTGCAGCGCCAAGGACCAACCCCCGAACCTCTCGGCGCAAAAACATTTAGCCGGATTCTCCTTTCGCTGTAATGGCAGCTAACTACGATTTGGCTCAGGCGGCTCTGTTGGGCACCCGTCGCCGAGGCAACTCGATCCTTCGCGCATGACTAGTACGCGCCATCTGATGGCAGAGCGCCGAGATCAGTGGCGAAAGCGGCGGTGTTTGTCAATCCCTTCAGTCGCCACGAAAGCAGTTGCTGTAGCAGCACAAGATCGCTCTCGACATCAGCCCTAGCCGTCTTTTGGGCGGTGGTGGCTTTCAATTCTTCGCGCAGGCGTGCCTTCATGAGACCTGCGAGAAATTCAGAAGCGGCAGGAACATTCAGAATATTAGATCGCGCAATGCCCACAGACATGACTTCACTGCCCACGCGCACCTGCAGGGTGGGCCCTCCAGAGGTATCGACGGATGGCTCGGCCGCAGCGTGTGAAGTCGTCCAGTGACGCTCCTCTGCGTCCGCATCCACCGAAGACGAGGCTCGGGCCAACTCCTCCAGTTGACCCTGCACAACGCGACGTTCCGCATGTGTCAGAGCTGCACTCAACTGATGCTTTGAATCGAGGATCTGCGCGTTCTTCCCAGGTTTGAAATGCGAGAGTCCCGCATACACAGCAACCAGGCTGCCCGCGATGTAGGGATGCAACAGGAATATTGGAAGCATATATTTCTTCGCGGTTATCGCGCACTCCAAAACACCCCGGACCCGCTGCGAGCGCGGAATCGTCCCCGGGACTTGTGGAACTACGAAGTTCGATGTCTGCAATTCAGAATGACGGTGACCGTAATTGGAGAGCGTTCTTGCCAACTGTTTCGGCGTCGTGACACCAAGGTCGCCGATGATGCTGCGATGCACGGAATGTGGATAGTAAAGACTGATGATCTGACGCGCGAAGTCCGCGCAGTTCGCTGTAACGAGGTTCCAATGTTGGCGGTTGGGCCGCTCGTTGAGGGTTCGGATCAGCTTCGCATCCTGCTCCGGGCTAGTCTCGATCTCAAATAGATAGAAGGTGCGGATGTACGAGGCCCCGATCAACTCGTACCAGTTTCCATCGGGTGTACCTCCATCTGGAAGATCCGGAACAAGCGATTCGAGGTGATTACGTCGATAGCGGTCACGCAGAAACGCAACTAGCTTCTTGTCGGCAAAAAGCGGGATGTCTTCCTGTTTTTCGACGGCGTACAAGTAAGGGATGAGAGGAATTGCAATCCAGTCATATCCGCCGACACCGAGGTAACGGCTGAGAACGACTCCGTTTTCGCCCGGACCACAGCGACGCAGGACAACTGGGGAGGTTGCGCAGACACCGCTAAGGTAGACCGCGGCATGACCCGTACCGGCGAAGACGCCATCGTAACCGTAGGGCTCTCCTAGGAACAACGTGACACCACCGGTCGCGTGCAATGCGATCGCCTCAAGCCAGAAGAGCAATGTAGCCAATTTCAGCCGCGTCGTCATACGCCCGAACCTATAGCGAGTGTCTGGGTGCAATCGGCAACTTCGAGCACAACAAAGTGAATGCACTCGACCCCGTATCCCGGGGTCGAAATTTTCAATTGGTTTCTTTCATCCAACCGTACGAACCTGTCCCTCGCTCTCCAGGTTTGGCTCTGTTTGCATCCTGTGCGGCCGACACCGTAGTTCTTTGCGGACACAACATGCGATATACGGCGCTAAATCCTCCCAAAGTCTCCGGGGCGATTTATTTCGCCCACCAGGGATGGAGATCGACAAATCCGTTGCCATCAAAGATGGGGAAACGGAGTGAAATGAAAAAATCTCTGAAGGCATTTCTAAGATCTCACCCCGGCTAACAACCCCACCCCGGCCAACAACTCCGGCAAGACTGGGGCTAATGCGAAAGGATGGACGGAGCTAAACTTACGGTTAACCCGGGGTCTGCGCAACTAGGGGAATCCCTAAGGAGACTCTGATTAGGTGCTGCCTTTCCACAGCCAGTATAGATAAAGTCATCTGGCATGAGCTCTTTCAATCAGCAGAGGACACTGGCGATGATGACGGGATTCGAGCGGTACACAAAGAAGACGCGGCGGGCGATGTTTCTGGAAGAGATGGAGCAGGTGGTGCCATGGGCCAAGTTGTGCGTGTTGATCGAGCCGCACTATCCGAAGCCGGGCAACGGAAGACGGCCGAAAGAGTTGGAACAGATGCTGCGGATTTATTTTCTGCAGCAGTGGTTCAACCTGTCGGACCCGGCGGTGGAAGAGGCTTTGTACGACTCGGCCACGTTGCGGCAGTTTGCGGGGATTGACCTGGGATCGGGGCCGGTGCCGGACGAGACCACGGTGTGCAAGTTCCGTCATTTGCTGGAAGCGCACAATTTGGGAGAAGAGATTTTGGGCAGGGTGAACCTGCACTTGCAAGCCAAGGGAGTACGGATCACGACGGGTACGATCGTGGACGCGACTCTGATCCACGCGCCCAGTTCGACCAAGAACCGCGAGCAGAGCCGGGACCCGGAGATGCATCAGACGAAGAAGGGGAAGAACTGGTACTTCGGGATGAAGGCGCACGTGGGCGTGGACAGCAAGACGAAAATCATTCACACGGCGGTGGCGACGGCCGCCCACGTTTCCGATGTGGCCATGTTGCCGGAACTGCTGCATGGCGAAGAAACGCGGGTGTGGGGCGACGGAGCGTATCAGGGCCAAACCGAGGTGATCCGCGAGTGCGCGCCCCGAGCGCAGGACTTCACCCAGCGGCGCTGTCGCTACAAGGGCCAGGTCGTGGATGAAGTGGCGTGGGCGAAGAACCGGACGAAGTCGAAGGTGCGGGCGAAAGTGGAGCACGTGTTTCAAGTGATGAAGCTGCAGTTCGGATTTGTGAAAGTACGCTATCGCGGACTGAAGAAGAACGCACACCGGCTGTTTGTCACTTGCGCGCTGGTCAACTTGTTTGTGAGCCGCAAAAAGTTACTGGCAGCGGCGTAGCCAGTCCTGCATCACCGGATGCGCGCAGAAACGGCAGCGGAACGAGTTCCACCACCCGCGAGTCGCAGCGGAAGTGGTATTTCCTGAGCCTTGCAAAATTCGCTCCGTTAGAAACACTGCTTGTTCAGAGTGTCCCTAAGTGCGATCCAAAGCGGAAGGCGGACGAATGCGGCTCAACTGTTAAGTCAGATGGAATGAAAGGCCGGTCACCAGCGGGCTGCGATACGCACCCAAGTTATCGACGTGCTCGCAGCGCAAGAGATGAAGGAGACCGGTAATGGAGGACTGATGCTATCGTCTCTGTGCCTTTCTGTTTCGAGGTCATATTCAGTTCTTTCGCACAATTTGACATACCTTTTTTCGAACCTGCGAGCATATAACCTGTCTTCGAGTAGCATTCCATTGGGTTACATCACATGTTCCTAGCGCTTTCTAAGGGCAGAACTGGATGGCAGCAGATGCTCACTCTCAGCCAAGCGCCGAATCGCAAGCCGAATGATGTGAATCATACCGAGCCCGAGCTTTTCTTGCAGGCATTGAATTAGAAAAATGTCCGAATCAGTAAAGCGAACCGTCGTAGACTTGAGTTTCTCGTTCTTCATGACTCCAATTTTGCAATCGGAGCATTGGCTTGTCGTTGCGGAAGAGCACTAAGGACGCTAAGAGATAGCTGACAGATATCTCGGAGGTATCACCCTGCGTTCCAATGAACATTGCATCGCAATCGCGAAGGCGATGTAAGAAATCGCTGATATCCAAGAGCATACCTTCCCCATTCACGCAGGAGTACTGGTTGCGAAATGACCTTTGCCGTGTTGGCGCGGTCTAAGATTAGTGGGAGTTCCCGGCGGGACGCAGGGCCTGATTCGTCTCCCACGCTCTCACTTTGGGTCGAGCCTCATCGAATAACCGCTCGTAGTTCCCCTTCCGCACTTTCTCGCTTGTTTTCTCATCAAGAAGTTTCCACAACGGCTCATACTGGTAATAAACTTTCAGGTATTTCTCCTGGCTTGCTGGCGCTACCTCGTCCGTGCCGAACAGGAAGCGGTCCGGATAGCGATTGAGAAGGTCGGCGGTTATCTGAGTCGCCTCCGGACTAGACAGCACATACTTGGCCACCTCGTCCCAGGAAATATCAAAGTAGACGTGGCTAAACTGCGGATCAGCCAGGATTTCTGCCAGCTGGGCGGCATGGTTCTGTACTGGTCGGACTATGCGGCCCATGCCCGTGTGGGCCCAGATAATGGTTGTGTTTGGGTGCCTCCGGAAAAGGGCTTTCATCTGGTCCAGGTACACGGGTTGCGAGCCTTCCTTGGCGAACGGCACGTCCATATCGTTGTGTATGAGCACGACGAGTCCAACCTTCTCCGCAAAATCGAGAATTCTGTCCAGCGCCGGATTTAGCAGGCTCGCAGTTTCGCCAGCTACTTTAGCCGACACGAACTCCTTATGAATCGTGAACTCACCGATACCCGAGAACACTCCCGGAAAAGTCTGAAGCACCCGACGAATGTGATCGACTGCGTACATATCAGCCGGATTGAACCCGGTGATCATGGGATCAAAACGCGCGCGCTGTTCTTTCGAAAGCGAACGGTATGCCATCGCAATGAAGGCATCAGTGAATGAGTAGTAATAGAGCGGAGCGTCCGTCTGCAGGTAATAGGTTGGGGCAAAGTCTCCGGAATTCTGATAGGACCATTCCTGTTGCAAGGGGATGCCGAATAGCGCCACGCGTCCAACTTTTGTACCCATGATCTTCAGAAAGTCATGGATGTCAGTGCCTTCTTGAATGTAGTTGGTCAGGTGGAAATGTGAGTCGTTAAGTTCGTACGCTTCCGTCGGGGGAGAAGATTGCGAGAAGAGCCGAGTGGACACGGGCAAGCAAAGTGCCGCCACGAGGAGGAGACAGCCGATTTTTTTATTTCGGGGCCACATATGTTCCTTCTCCGATGGCAACTTTTCAAGGAGTCGTCGCGCCAAAGGTTGCCGGGCGTCCGAGAGCGCTCTCTGAGGGGTTTCGCGTTCTTAGTAAAAGGTGGTCACGCCAAAAGAAATAACATGCCCGGTCAATTGGCCTACGTAGAAGCCGAAAGTGCTACTAACAGGCGAGCGATCCACACTGATCAGCTGGAGGTTCGCCCGAATGTTCCTTGTGTTCCAAGGATAATAATTGCCTCCCACGATAAATTCCTTGGGATTGCCATACTGGCCGAAAACATACGAGGTAGCCCCATACAATTCGACCCTCTTCGGCACGATCATGTCCGCTGCCTGAACGTAGAACCCATAATCTCGAACGGCAGTCACTGGTATCTTTCCGTTTGCGACGAGGTGATCGAGTAATCTTCCGTAGCCCTCACCCTGGATCCAAAAACCGTGGTACTTCATCCCCGCGGATGCAGAAACGAGCTTGTAGGTAGCGTTGGTTACTGTGACACCGTTAGCGAGAGCGCCCGTATCAAATATGTTGAGGCTATCACTCAGACGCAAGGTTGTGTTGCCTGCTGGTGTGCCGACTGGTGCTTGGCGATCTTCGGGGCTGTCTGTGTAAGCCAGATTGAAGCGTGTCGCAAGATTCTGATGATTCTCGTAGTCTCCAAAAGCACCGCGCGGGCCAAACTCGCCTGTCGTTGGATACCACGTTAAAGCACCGCCGCCGGATAGGTCCCGGTCGAGTTTGGTCGCCGGTACATCCAAGTTGCTGTTGTTATTTCCGATCATCCACCTGTACTCAAGTTTTGGAAACAGGTTCCCTTTGGCGAACACGCCTTGCGAGAAGTAGGGCCGGAAGAATTCGTCCGCCATCACGCGGTCATACGATTCCCAATATGGGTGAGAGCCTTGTAAAGACATTGTGCCGGGATAGGCATTCCATCCCCCGCCGAGCGTCATGTATTTGCCGAAGTTGTAATATAGGGCGCCGCCTACCGCGACCTGATTCGTATCCTGCACTGTCCACACGAACGTTGAATACATAAACTTGGGAGAGAACAGCCATCCTTGGGAGAACAACATGATTCGATGGAACTGGAAGTCATTGCGGGGCATTACTGCTATTGGCCGCCCCAGGTGGTCGGGGCCCGTCTGATTTCCCGGGAGTTGGTTCAGGTATCGTGCAACCATGTAACCGCTGAGATTGAGTTCGCCGTACTCGCCTCTGGCAACAGTAAATCCGCGGCCTGGGTTGAACTCGCCAAAAATGGCGGTATTCCCGTCGGAGGCCTGTGGGTACGCCAACTTATCATCCTTCGGTCCCTGGGGAGAAGATTGCCCGGTCTGTCCTACTTTTACTGTAGCAGTGGCCTGAGTGGAAGCAGGCTCAGCAGCTTGCTCGCTCACATTTGCACGCTGAGCCACAGCGCCGCCCAAAGCTTTGATCTGTTCCATTAATTGTTGGTTCTGCTTTTCTAGTTGCTCGTTCTGCTCCACCATCCGGTGATTCTGTTGCTCCAGTCGCTGATTCTGTTCGATCAGTTGGTCGAGAGCTTGGGCGGTGTTCAGAGTGTTTTTCGGGTTAGAGGTAGGGTTAGATTCTTGAGCAATGGCAACGACAACATTACTGAGTGCGATGGCCAACGCCAAGGTAAAGCGAATCCGCGCGTATTGACGATGCTTCATCTTTATGCTCGCTGCCAGGTGTGTCGACGGGCACCCGTTTCAGTGCACGGTGCCTCGCCGGAAGTAAAAGAGCAGCTTCCGCCAGCCATTTGTCGCTGCCCGTGTGTTCTCTTCTAACGCCTTTTCATTCGAACGCGCGTTCCTTGGATTACTTCCAACCGACTGACGCAGGCGAGTAGAGGTTGTAGTGCAGCTTGTCGCTAACGTAGTCGATCACCTCTTGCGCCTTGACACTATTTCCAGCTTCATCCAGCGGTGGCGCGAAGACAGCAATTGCACCTTTTCCAGGGACGATTGCAACGATCCCGCCGCCCACTCCGCTCTTCGCGGGAAGTCCCACATGCCAAGCCCAGCCTCCGGAGCCGTCGTACAAGCCGGCCATCATCATCGTGCTGAGGATGTGAGGAACGTCTGCCGCCTTGATCACCTGTTCACCGGTAGCAGGGTTGACACCGTTGTTCGCCAGAGTGGCGCCCATCCGTGCCAGTTGTGTGGCGTTGACGCCAACGGAACACTGCTTGGTGTAGATATCGACCGACTCAAACGGATCAGCGTAAATCCGCTCATATTTGGCCAGAAGCATGGAGAGCGCTTTGTTGCCGGTGTTGGTGGCCGCTTCCGACTTGTACACCTCGTCAATCAATGTCAACTTGTCTCCGGCTGCGCGGCTGTAGAAATCCAGGATCTTGTTCCACTTTTCATCCGCATCCTTGCCGGAGATCAAGCTCGTAGTGGCAATGGCGCCCGCATTGACAAGAGGGTTGCCGGTGTGTGTCGGCATATCCACGACTGCTACTGGAGAGTTAAAGGGGCGTCCCGTAGGCTCGGAGCCTATTTTTTGGAAGACCTTGTCGGCTCCCAGCGCTTCCATTGCAAGTGCGAGCGTGTAAACTTTGGAAATCGATTGAATGGAGAATGAATACTTCACGTCCCCCAGCGTGATAACCTGGTTGTCGGTGGTGACAATCGCGATCCCAAATAGGTTGGAGTCCACCTGTGCGAGATAGGGAATGTAATCGGCGTTCTTCCCCTTGGTTTCATTCCTGTATTTGTCGTAGGCCTCCTGAACCACTGCAGCGACGACCTCCCGGCGAGGGGCCACAGGGCTCCGCGATCCTTGTGCCAGCGCCGGTATCGGAAGCAACGACGGCGCAATGAAAGTCGCGACGAGAAGTAACTTTACAGCCCAGTTTCTATTGAACATTGACGTTTCCTTTCTTTCCGCCAGGCCAGAGTCATAGAGTTGGGGATTTGAAACCCTTGTCCCAGTCAAACTTGAATGAGAACTGCACTCGGTAATCGTTGAAGTTGTATCCGTTGCTAAAGTTCACCCGTCTGCCAAACTGAAACTCACTGCCCATCATGACCCGGGGAATGGGGTGGTACAGCAAATTCGCGATCGCATAGTCACCCTGGTGAAAATCCGCCGGCAGCTGCGCGTTCGAGTTCTGGATGTCAACCAAGGAGTAGCCGATCGAGCTGGTAAAGTGCTTACTCCAGGTGTGGTCGAGAAACGACACGACGCCAAGAACCGGCAAAGTTACACCTTTGATGGGCACGCGCGAGCCCGGCGGATTGTTCGCGATACCAATATCAACCGGTGCGTCGTCCATGTAATTCTCAATGCCACGGCCGTAAACAAATGCCAGCTTTACGACGTTGTTTTTTGACAAGTTGAGATTGGAAGTTACATTCACGCCCCAGCCCACAACGCTGGCGCCGAGATTGACGGGGTTGCCGCTGGTGTCAACCCACCCGATCTTGCGGACAATGCCGGCCGTCTGTACGTAGCCCCACTTCCTGACGATCCGCGCATTCCCCGAAAGGTCGGGGAAATTGAAGCGGGGCTTTATGTTGCTCAACTCGATGCGGTCGGCATAAACGCCTTGGTCGCCGCTGGCGCCGGGCCGTTCCAGAGCGATAGTCACGCTGCCTGTTTTCTTTCGGACCGGCATCCAGCGCACCTGCACATTGCGGAAGAAGACCATTCCGTTCGGGCCCCAATACTCCACCGTGTTCGGGAAGACGTCGATGTCCATGAACGGACTCCAGGTTTGTCCGGCTCCAAACTGGCCCAACTCGCCGTAGGCATGTCGCAGACGGAAAGTTGTTTGGCCGGCATCAACTCCGGTCCCAAATAGTTCGAATTCGAATATTGTGTTCAGGTCCCCGTACGGAGTGGGCGTGGAGGACTTCACCCCGAAGCGGGTTTGTCGCACGCTGGCATAAACATTTCCACTCGGCGCGAACTCGTTCTTGAAGGATGGCAACTGGGTGGGACGTACAACGTCGTACCAGTTCGGGTTCTCCTGCCCGAAGTCATATCCGGAGTCGAGCATGACGAAACCATAAAAGTTGACGCTGTTCTGCCGCTCCGTTATTTCGCCTTCCAGCGGTACGGTTCCAGCCTGGGGCTGAGCAATAATCGCCTCCGACGGAACGGCGACCATCGGCTCCTGCGGAGCAGATGTCTTTTGCCCTTCTGCTGGGAGTTGTGTCCCTCGTACTGGGTTCGGTCCCGTGCTCTCCAAGGCGTTGAGCTCCCCTTTGACCTCGTTCATCATTTGGTCCAATTGTTGGAGCTTGTCCTTCAGCTTTTGTATGTCTTGCTTCTGGTCTTCCTGTGATTGCGCCCGAGCAGGCTGACTGCAAACGGCAGAAAGGGCGAACAGAAACAGCGCAGTGGAGTTGATTATTTTTCGAGTGATCCGAATGTTCGATCTCATAAGGACTCCTGCTCATCAGGACTTGCTTGCACTCGCTACGGAAGGTCAATGAGCCATGCGTATTCTTAGGGCTTTGAGATGCTGACAACAATTAGGGAAATCCCTAGGTATGAAAATCCCCGATCGACTGACGCCGAACTCTATCTTCATGCCAGCCAGGATGCCGTTCCCTTTGTCAGTGATTGGAATTCGAACCTATTAAGAGATGAAGCTGAAGATCAGGGCCGAGAGGTCATAAATTTTGACGGCTGTCCGCACGTACCCTTCGGCACGCGGGCAACCTCGCTGGGAGAGAAAATCAGGAATTGTTTGGACTGATTCCGAGGAACAACTTTCCATTACTTGGGTCTGTGTGCACAAGCTACGCGAACTAGATAAGCATCTCAACCTTCGGACGGTAGGCTTCCATCCATCCACCCTACCCCGCACGTTGATTGAGAATATCGAAGGGCAGCCAAGCGTCAACCCTGGTCCCTTTCATGGGCCACGATTGAATTTCGAATTTCCCTCCTAGAAGTCGTAAGCGTTCCTCCATGCTCCGAATCCCGATTCCTCGTTCCGCTGAGGGTTTGTTCGAGTTAAAACCTCTTCCACAATCGGAAACTGACAAGTGGAGGCTCCCGTCTAGCTGTTCCAGGCGAACTGCGGCCCGGTTGGCGCCACTGTGCCTCTTTATGTTCCGCAGAGCCTCCTGGGTGATACGGAACATACACAGCGCGGCGTCTTCTGGGACGCCACGAGGAACATTCTCATGCACAAAATCGACATGCACTCCCTGTTGTCCCGTGAACTCCTTGCAGAACGCTTCCACGCCAGCAACCAGCCCAAGACTCTCCAAAGTAGAAGAATGCAAGCGGTGTGACAAAGAGTGCAGATCTGCACCAAGCTCGCTGACGCGATCAAAAAGTTCATAGACTTTCTGGCTTGTTTCGCCTGAAGGGTCCGCGACGTCTTCAGCCAACTGTTCCAGATTAAGCGTCAGCATCGCTACCCGTTGGTTGTAGTCGTCATGAATCTCACGGGCAATTCGCTTGCGTTCTTCGTCTTGCGCCTCCATCAGGCGACCGCTCAAAGTTGCAAGGTCCTGCTCCGCCCGTTTGCGCTCCGTGATGTCAGCGATCACGGAAAGAGCGCAAGGCTTACCATTGACCTCAATCAATTCTGCTGAACCGAGAAGCGTCCGAATCTGACCATCTTTTCTGCGAATCTTAACCTCTGAGTCTCGCACGTTGCCCTCAGCGAGAAGCTGTTTAGTGAACAGCGATCTTTGATCGGGATCTACCCAAAGGTCGATATCCGACGGGCTGCGTCCGATAACTTCGTCACGGCGCCAACCAGTTTGCTGTTCGAAAGTCTGATTGACGTCAATGTAGCGACCATCCTTCGTACTGGCTATGCTGATGGCAAGAGGACTCTGTCGAAAGGACTTGGAGAATTTTTCCTCTGATCTTATAAGCTCTGCCTCTGTTTTTCTTCGCCGGGCTCGCTGCCAGAGGAGTCCAAGAATGGCCGCGGACTGTAGCAATATAAGAAAAATGGCAGCGACCACGTACTGCTTATATGACTCCCAGAAGCTGGGTTGCCGATGGAGAACGATGCTGCCGGGAGGAAGTTTCTTTTCGTTGATCCCCCAGCGCTTGAGCGCCCGCCAGTCGAACATGTAAACGGGGTTGCTCGTGACAACTGGTATATCCTGGGGCTTCTCGCCGTTGAGAACCCGCACAGCCATCTCTGCGGCGATGCGACCGTCGTCGGTCCAGTTCACCAGATCGCCACCCACGGTTCCTGCCCTGAGATTCACATCGTCCATGACAAAGACAGGAGCATTCGCTGCGCTGGCCACCATCGGTATCGATTGAGCTGAATCGACAAAGCGGTCTCCCGCTGCATCTTGCGAGATTGCTGTGTGATAAACAATCGTATCTTTGGGTAGATGCTTGAGCCTCTCAAGTAGTGCGGGCATGGTCAACTCGAAAAGATATGTGAATTCAAGCTTCGATTCGTAGTTACGGAAACTCTGCTGAGCGATGGCTTCGAATCCTTCGTCAAAGTTACCCACTCCACCAACGACTACAACGTGTTTGGTGCCGGGCAGCAAACGCAACGCCGCATTCAGGGTTCCCTCGGGGTGCAACTGGGCCAAAACTCCAGTAAAGGGCATGTCGTCCCTTATTTTGTCCGGAATTCCGCCCCAAATTGCACAGAAGATGACTGGGGTACCCTGGAACTTGTCGTACCGCTCGGCGACGAACTTCAGGGACTCTGGCCCGGCGGCAATGATCACGTCGGGCTTGCGGGTTAAGTATTTTTGAATGATCTCTTCTCGAATCATGTCTTGGGAAACTCGGTCCGGGAACAGCGTGACATCCAGGCTCTCCTCATTGAGCTCAATTCGGTACGGAGACTTTTCTAGACCAGTGAGGATTGCCTGATCGGCTTCAGCGAAGCCGGGTGACGAGACAATGTCAAGGTCGTTAACAATGAGCACGCGCCGGACTTCTCTTGCAAGTTTTTGGGAACTCGCTAGCGGCAATAGAAAATTTGCCACAATTACAACGACGATTAGCGCCACCGCTCGCCTACGCACTTCTCACCTCATTGCGAAGGGGTGTCTCGTCCCAATGCGTAAGAACTCTAGAATAATGAAGTAATCCCTCACGGCGGACGTGGAAGAAGTCCACCTCGGAGCAGTAAAGTTCCGAATACGGTATCGCAATCGTCTAGCAATAGTCAGTGTCCGCGTACTGTCAAAACTTACAGTCCCGCTTTATACAATCGAGAGTTAATATTCGCGCACGGCGTCGTATCACGAATTGCGACATAAGGAAACGACACCTTATGTCCGGTCACCGTGCGGTAGCGCTCTAGTTCCACACCTGGGAGAAGCTCACTCGTGCACATAGGAAATCCGTGGGTCACAAACAGCTCATTCCTCGACGGTCACTTGCGGGCAAGACCTTACGTGAATATCGCCATCGATCGCCCTGCTGGTCGGCCCTCCTGGTGACTTTGACTATTCCTCTGTTTTTTTTTAGCAGTGTACAAAGCCAGACCGCTTCGACCGGCGCATTGACCGGCGTGGCCCTCGACCCAACCGGAGCCGTTTTAACGGGGGCAGTTGTCCGACTCGCGAATCACGGCACCGGCGCGATTCAGTCTGCCACTTCTGACAAAGATGGCAGGTTCAATTTCTTACTGCTGCCACCCGGCAGGTACGAGCTACAAGCGAGTAAAACTGGCTCTGTCACCCTTATCGCCAGTGCGACAATAGATGTCAGTGTGACCGAAGTGGTAGACCTGAAGCTTCCTCTCCGACTGTCAACTGTGTTTCACAGTATCGAGGTGTATGCAGAGGCGGCAACAGTCCAGAGCGACAGTGCCGCTCTAGGCAGGGTAACCAATGAAACGGCAATCAGCGGTTTGCCCCTGGCCACGAGGAATTTTGCCCAGATTGCCAGCCTCTCGCCAGGTGTTTCAACCGGAGTGCACAACGCGGGAGAGCTCGGCCTGGGTGGGACGGCACTATCGCAGATTGCCAAGTCCAATGACGGTATTTTTGTGCATGGGGCACGTTCCTATGACAATAACTTCCAACTGGACGGAATCAGCGTCAGCGACGTACAGGGCAGTGCGTCGGGTAGTGGCGGCATTCCTATTCCCAGTCCGGACAGCATCGAGGAATTCAAGGTGCAGACCGGATTGTATGACGCGGCCTATGGACGCTATGGGGGCGCTAACGTCAGTTTGGTTACGAAAACGGGTAGCAATGATTTTCACGGGACCGTTTTCGAGTTTTTCCGCAATAACGTTTTCAACGCTAACGATTTCTTTTTGAATCGAACCGACCAACCCCGTCCTGTTCTCAACCAGAATCAGTTCGGATTCGCCCTTGGAGGGCCGATCAAGAAGGATAGATTGCTATTCTTCGGTTCGTACCAAGGGACGCGCCAGGTTAACGGCATTGCTGCGGGACAGTCGAGGACCGCTTGCACTGCTAGCCTCATCGAGCCTCCACTGACCAATGACAGGTCAACCGCAAAGCTCGGGAAGATGTTTGGCGGCATGACCGGAGCGCAAGGAGGCACTGCAATCGACCCCAACGGTTCGAACATTAATCCTGTTGCTGTGGCCCTGCTGAATATGAAGCTCCTTGACGGGATTTTTCTGATCCCAACGCCACAAACTGTAGACCCGACAAAACCATTCGCCCAACAAGGCTTTTCAGTCTTAACAGATCCCTGCCATTTCAGCGAAGATCAGTTCACCACCAACGTAGACTACATCGAGCGGCCGAATAGCAAATTCACAGGCCGCTTCTTCCTGGCAGATGACAATCAGGTGGTCACATTTCCCGGCAATGGCGCCAATCCGGCGGGAAACATCCCTGGTTTCCCTAGCCCGAGCGATTCTGGGTTCAGAGTTTTCTCCCTTGCCCACACTTACACCTTCCACAACGCCTGGCTCAATGAAGCCCGAATTGGCTATGTGCGGACGAGCACCAGCACGCAAGCGCAGACACCGTTCAGCTGGTCGGACATAGGAGTCGCCGAAGGAGAAATGAACCACAACAACGAACTTCCAAGCTTAAGTATCCAGGGTTCCGTTAGCATCGCCTCCGGATTTCCCCGTTCGTTCGCGCAAAACAGTTTTGTCTTCACCGATAACCTGAGCTTCGCCTACGGCTCACATACCGTGCAATTAGGCGGGTCGCTCACCAGGTTGCAAGACAATGTAAATCTAGTCGGGCTCGCATCCCTGGCGGAGTTTCTTAGCTGGCCAGATTTCTTGCTTGGCCTGAGTGCAGCGGAAAACGGCACGCGCTTCAGCAACGTCTTCGCGTCGTTCGACGACTTCGGGCTGACAAATCGTGAGTACAGAGTGTGGGAAGGTGCAGGATTCGCGCAGGATGACTACAGAATCAGCAGGTCACTCACTCTCAACGCGGGCTTGCGCTATGAACACCTCGGACAATTCGGAGACAAGCTGGGCAGAAACGCGAGCTTTGACATAAGCAAGGCTGATCCCGATCCTCCGGCCAGTGGGAGCACGGCAGGCTATGTTGTGGCTTCCAATTTTCCCGGTGTGGTTCCCCCCGGCGTAGTGCGTGCCAATAACACTTTCGGCAATGACGGCAACGGACAAAATACAATCTCTCCGCGAATTGGTTTTGCGTGGCAGCTCTTGCCGCACTCAAGTCGCATGGTACTTAGAGGAGGGTACGGAATATATTACTCTCGGCCAACCGGGCAGGCTTTCTATCAGAATCTGCTGGGTGCCCCTTTCTCCGAGTTTCGGCTCAATGTTGGAGAGGCAAATGCAAACGCGACGTTTCAAGCGCCCTTTCCTCAGCCGTTTCCTACTCCCGGGTCCTTTCCTTTGTTCCCTGCGTACTCGCCCACGAGTAACACGACTATTTACTCCGTGGCGCCCGGTTTCCGGCCGGCGATGATTCAGCAGGATTCATTGAACCTTCAGGCTGAACCACACGAGGGTTGGTTGTTGGAAATTGGATACGTGGGCACTCGCGGGGATCACCTGGTGCGTCAACGCTCACTGAATCAGGCGTTGTCAGCCTCCGCAGACCATCCAATCAGGGGAGCTATCGACAACACCGTGGCAAATATCCCGCTGCGAGTCCCCATCCTCGGAGTGCCTCCTGATTCGCTAGAGGAAATGGAATCCGAGGGCGACTCCTGGTATAACGCGCTCGAAGTTAGCCTGACGAAGCGGCTAAGACACGGCCTTCAATTCCTGGCATCCTACACTTTCTCCAAAATCTTGGACACCGACGGCGCCGACATTAACTCGACATCCTCGGGAAACGCGCTGACGTTGGGAGACCAAAACTCCCCCAGCCAGCGATGGGGACGAGCTAGTTTCGATCGCACCAATCGATTCATTTTCAGTGCGACCTGGACCCTTCCAAGCCCATCGGGTGGTATTCAACGAGTCCTTCTTAGCAATTGGTTCCTGTCTGCGATAGCAACCGTTCAGTCCGGCAGCGCTCTTACAATCGCCGATACAAATTCGACGAACGTTTTTGGCATCAGTGAGGATCGAGCGCAGCTAAGCGGCACTTGCTCCAAAAGCCAACTGGTGAAGGGGGGCCCGGTGGAGTCTAAACTGAACAACTATTTCAACGCTTCCTGTTTTGCGAATCCGCCAGTTATTGGCGCAGATGGCATTGGGACCGCATTTGGGGACAGTGCGACAGGGATCGTGGACGGTCCCGGACAAGCGAATCTGGATGTCGCAGTTTCAAAAACCGTGATGGTCAATTGGCCCACTGAGAAAAGTAGCTTTCAATTTCGTGCCGAGTTCTTCAATGCGCTGAACCATCCGCAGTTCGCGAACCCCGACACCAATTTCACATCGCCTACGTTCGGCGTCATCAGTGGTACAGCTGTAAATGCTCGCGTCGGACAGCTGGCGCTGAGGTTCGCGTTCTAGATAACGTTCTCCCGCCATGCCGACTCGGGAGCGAGAGACAGCTTAGAGATACCTCCGAGGTATCACCCAGCGAAAAATTTCAGTGAACATTGGTACCGCCATGAAAAAGGTGATATACAAACACGTGTCCGAAAGAGCATACCTCCCCCCATCAGTAGCCCGCAGGCTAGACGAGGCAGGGCAGCTCAATCTTGATTCATGATCTTTCCTGCCTCCCTGCGCAAGCGCAGAGCGGACGCGGGTGTATGGGGGGTGCGAACAAGAGCGGAGACTATGTGATGGCGTTCCCAAATGATGGTAATGAGGTCTTTAGCCAAACAAGAGTTCTCTGTTAGAATTTCCGGAGTGCGTCGGCGCTGTCAGATCGTTTTCTTCGCATCCTTCCGCCCGCTATCCCCCACGGAAACGGTTCCTTGCGATACCGATAATATCCAGTTCAGCAACTATCCCCGGGCACGCGGGTTCTGAATTGCGAGGGGGGAGACTGCCTTGGAAGGATCAACCGTTCGGATTCTTGTGGTGGATGATTACGAGCCGTGGCGTCGTTTTGTCTCAACGACGCTCCAGAAGCAACCGACATTGCAGGTCATCGGCGAGGCATTGGACGGATTGGAAGCGGTTCAGAAGGCAGAAGAACTGCACCCCGACTTAATCGTGCTCGACATCGGGCTTCCATCGCTAAACGGAATCGAAGTCGCCCGACGAATTCGCAAGCTCTCCCCTAAATCCAAGATACTTTTTGCAAGCCAAGGGTCTTCTGCCGACGTGGTGCAAGAAGCTCTAGGCACGGGTGCGCATGGCTACGTCGTCAAGACTGATGCGAGACGCGAGCTACTGACTGCTGTGAACGCCGTTCTTCGAGGCGAGCATTTTATCGGTAAGAGATTTTCCGGTCACGAATTCTTTCGAGGTTCGGTTGAGGCACCCTCCCAAGACCGACCCAACAATCCTGCCGCACCACTCCCGCCGATTGTGGAGATCGCCCGCCGACACCAGGCTGGCTTTTATTCTGACGATCAACTTTTCCTGGATGAGGTTGCGCAATTCATCGGTGCTGCTCTCAAAGGCGGAAGCGCGGCGATTGTTGTCGCGACCGAGCCCCACAGAAACAGCCTTCTTTCGAGACTGCACGCACAAGGCGTGGATATTGCTGGCGTCATTGAGCGGGGGAGATACATCCCGGTGGATGCTGCCGGCGTGCTCTCGACATTCATGATCAATGGCATGCCCGATCCAGCTCGATTTTTGAACCTCTGTGGTAATCTCATCACGACAGCGGCAGAGGCTGCGAAGGGAGAGCAATCCCGCGTTGCAGTTTTCGGAGAAAGTGTTCATCTCTTGTGGGCACAAGGTAACGCAGAGGCGGCGATTCGGGTCGAAAGACTCGTGAATCAGCTAGCCGAGACGTACGACGTCGATATTCTATGCGGGTATTCTTTGGGTAGCGTTCAAGGCGGGATGGACCGCCACATCTTCCAACGAATCTGTGAAGAGCATTCAGCCGTTTATTCGCGGTGAAAAAGACTACCAGGCAGGTGTTCAAAGGTCACGCTGCAGCATCTCCTTCAAGTTGATGCAACTCGGTTTCTGTAACGGTGAACTCTGTGAAACCGCAGCGCAAACATACCAACAAGTTCGAGAATACCAAGACAGCGGGCTTGTCTAGACCCTCCCGTCCGGGAAAATGGATGTTAATTTCCGCGTCAAACTGGCGCTGATTGTCGGATCCGCACGACTTGCATGTCATAACCTTCGCCGTCTTCTGAACAGAACTCGTGGAGTTTCCCGATGGCGAGAGCTGCCCATCCAGCTACTTCCATCCTCAGTTTTGGACACAGTCTAAGAACAGGACAAGTGCATATTTTATACTCACGTCGTCGTCCTGCAGGCGGTCCCGAAAAGCGCGGATTTCGGGTCTTCCACGCTCGAATACCAGCCGTCGCCTACGAAGACACATCGCCAACGTTGTATTGTCTCAAACAGTGAAAACAATTGCTTACAGCGACTCTGTATACAACATCAGAAGGACACCCAGAACAATCAGTAGCGTGGGCCAGAGCTTCGCGAAAACAGTCTGCCACTTTGTCCTGATTTCGGCCAACCCTTTACTTAGGCCAATGCCGAAACCGGTTGCCGCGTAGCTCAAATGTTCGGCCTGAATTCGCGCCATGATCGCCATGTGGTTTTCGACGTGCATTCCAGCACTGTGAGAATGGAAGAGCAACAGAACGGAACCCGCTGCCGCCAGCACCGGAAAAACCCAAGCAGCCCATGTTGCTTTGAGACGCTCACGCGCCCTCTGCATTTCAACCAGGCCCAAACCAAGAAGCAAGACGGCGAAGATCTTGTGCTGGATAACTTCGGGATTGGTTATGGTGCCATAGATCCATGGTTTCGGACCAAAGGGCCAGAGCTCCGTATCGCTGTACACGAGAACGAATAAGCCTGAAATCAGGAAGCTGACGGGCCAAGCGTAACTAACTCCGCGAAACCGCTTCTTCAAAGTGTCTTGGACCAAAATGAAAACGCCAGCCAGAACCACGAAAAATCCGATAAGGTGGTGATTGCCTTCGCTCTCGCGCTTCCAAGCTAGAAGCTCTGCCTGAGGAGGTTCCTCTGTAGACATGGACATGCCTGCGTGTTCATCTTGCGAGCGATTATCCTGAGACCACGTCAACACAGCGACGAACGGCACGAGAAGAGTTAGTGAAAATATTATGGTGCGAATCAATGGGTCTACCTCGCTTGTCTTCGAAACGCGTTGCCCGTAATCAATCATTCCCCGAGAAATGCGTTTTGCGAGTTCCGTGGCGGAGGGTCCAGTTCGTTCAAGCACAGAACCCCCTCGCCCAGCGTGATGAGCACCTGCGCTCAGAGCGCCGCGACGATCGGGATTACTCATGGCGCATGCTCACCACTGGATCCAACCCAGCCGCAAACGTAGCTGGAGCCGTTCCAAAAAGAATGCCTACCGAGCAAGAGACGACAATCGCTACAACCACAGAGAGTGCCGAAATAGGGATCCGGTATTCGCTAAAGATGCGCACCGACAATGGCAATGCCAGTCCAAAGACTACTCCGGCAGAGCCGCCAATGAGAGAGATCAGGGTCGCTTCCGACAAGAATTGAAAGCAGATATCACGATTGGTCGCTCCGATTGCTTTGCGTATGCCGATCTCGGCAATGCGTGAACCCACCGTGGCCAGCATTATATTCATGATTCCTATGCCGCTCACGAGGAGCGTCACCGCTGCGATAAGCAGCAATAGCATGGCCAGTGCGTTAGCGGTCCGCTCCGCCATTGCGACTACCTCGGTAAGATTCTGCACAAAATAAGCCGACTCCGGCCGATGGCGGGATTGGATAACTTTTTGGATTTGTCGGGTCACGGGAATCACAATGGACGGTTTGGCGGCCGAGAAATAAATCTGCCGCACCTCGGGTGAATTAGCAAGATATCGGGATACGGTGTAGGGAATCACCATAGTATTGTTTGTCACCTCTGACCGGCCAAAGGTGTTCACCCGTTCTCTGAAAGTCCCGATGATCGTGAAAGGCAAACCACTCAGTTTCACAACCTTCCCCACCGCATCGTCCCCCGATCCGTAGACTTGCTCAGCGAGTTTTTGCGTGATGACGCCAACTTTGCTGTGTGCCTGTTCGTCCCCGCCATCGAAAAACCTTCCGGAAAGCATCACCAGATTACGCACTGTGATGTACTCGGGGAACACGCCCAGGACGTCGAGATCACGCTCCTGGTTAACGCCAATAGGTATCCGGTCTACGAATGGAACCACCGGAGAAGCAGCCGCAATGCCCGGCACTTGCCGTAATACGGCGTTCATATCATCAGTCGTCAAGAAGTCGTGCCCACGGTCTCCACCTTGGTATTCAACTACGATCATGTTTACGCCGATACCTTGAATCTGATCCAAAACGTATTTCTTTCCCGTCATGGCGATTGTGACCACGAGAATAAGCGAAGCAGTCCCGACGACCATCCCTAATGATGTGAGAGCAAACCGCAATTTATCGCTGCAGAACGTGTCGTAGGCGAATCTGGCAATCTCGCCGTACGCCATCTTGGGCCGGTCGCGAGCCTCAGGAGTGCTAGTAGTGGCCATGCTAATTCAAATGGTCGCCATGCCCGCCGGGGCACGCGGAGCTTCGGGGGCTGAAAGGACGATGTCAACTCTGAGAAATTTTCCAAAGAGATCCGACCGTCCCACCGCCGAATCTGGGAATCTTACGTCTGTGAACGGATCTCTGCATCCTAGGGATTTCCCCAGTAGGAAAACACCTGACGAGCTCTCGGATCGAATAACTCAAGACCAGGTCCTAGGTCAGGCGCAACCCTGAACTTAGGGGTTTCCCTAGTGGCAGGGCACTCTACAACGCAGTACAAAAACTCGTAGAGGTGGTTACAAACAGGAGCAGGTCACATCGATTCGAACTTGGATCGATATTGAACACTGCACAGTTGTGGCACGGGCGCTGTTCATCTAACCGGCCGAGCAAGTTTCCACCCTCAGCTGCAAGCGACGTATTCGGACTTTACGATATGAACTCCAGTCGACGGATCAGTCTCCTGCAAACCGTTCGAGAATGCACTGCGATTCTCTGCGTGGCGATCATTCTGCCCGGAAGTACCGAAGTGGTGGCCGCCCAGACTCAACAGCCCTCGGCTGACGCTGAGCAAGCCGCGGTCAAGATTCCAGCCGACCAGTTGGATTCTCTGGTAGCGCCGATCGCGCTTTACCCTGACGCGTTGCTCAGCCAAACCCTGGTGGCTTCCACCTACCCTCTGGAGGTCATTCAGCTCAAGCAGTGGCTGGACCAGCACAAGGACTTGAAGGGGAAGGCGCTCGCCGACGCGGCGGAGAAACAAGATTGGGATCCGAGCATTCAGGCTATGGCCGCATTGCCTGACCTGGTCAAGCAACTGGCCGACAACATCAAGTGGACGACGGACCTGGGGAATGCTTTTCTTGCGCAACAGAGCGATGTGATGGACGCCGTACAGCGCATGCGCAAGAAAGCTCAGGACGCGGGGAACCTGAAGCCCAGCGAACAACAGAAAGTGGAGACCAAGGTCATCGAAAGTAAACAGGTCGTCATCATCGAGCAAGCAAGCCCTGAGGTCATCTACGTGCCCAGCTACAACCCAACCGTCGTCTACGGGGCTCCGGTTTATCCGTATCCCCCGATTGCCTATCCGCCGCCCGGCTATTATGCGGCTGGCATGGCGATATCCTTCGGTGTCGGTGTTGCTATGGGGGCCTTCTGGAGTGGCGGCGCAGGTTGGGGATGCGGATGGGGCGGGAACAACAACGTTTACATCAACAACAACAACAATTTCGTCAACAATAGCAATCGGCAGAATATCAATCGCCAAAATATCAACAACGCCAATCGTGGCAACCGGCCGGCCAACCAGCCAGCCAGGGGAAACAGCAGTTGGCAACACAACCCGCAGCACCGCGGGGGCGCACCATATTCTGACCGGTCGACTGCGAACAGGTTCGGCGGCACTACTCGTGGCGACTCGTTGTCGAATCGGCAGGCGAACGCACGCCAGAACCAGGCGAGACAGCGGCCTGCGGGGGGCGACCGCGGCGGGGTGGCAGATCGGCAGCAGCCGGGTGGGGGGAATCGTGGCGCTGGCACTCGGGACGCGTCCAACCGCGGTGGCGGTGCTGGCAACTCTAACCGTGGTGGCGGCGCTGGCAACACTAACCGCGGAGGCGGAGGGGACCGTGTTGGCAATCGACAAGTCCCGAATTCCGGGAGCGCGACCAACCGGAGCGCGTTTGGTGGAGCATCGTCCGGCATGAGTGGCAGCGGCGCCCGCGCCAGCAGTTCGCGTGGTTCTTCCAGCATGGGTGGCTCCTCACGCAGTGGAGGGTCCCGCGGCGGCGGCGGCGGCGGTGGCGGTGGCGGACGGCGGAGGTAGAGAAGAACAGATGATCACCGAGGGAAACATGAAATCAAGAGCATCTAGATTCCGCACGGCGATTGGCATCTTCGCCATCATCCTGATTGTTCCGTGGTGCGTGTTGCCGGGTCTCGCGTCAGTTCAAGCACAATCCGAGGCGAAAACGGCGACTACGGCGCCGAAGGCGTTCGACACGCCCCAGCAAGCTACTGAAGCGCTAATCAACGCCGCGGGAGCCTATGACGTGCCCGAGTTAATGGCGATTTTTGGACCAGATGGTAAAGACTTCGTTGCTTCAGCGGATCCCGTCGAAGACAAAAACAATGCTGCTGCATTTGCGACAGAAGCCCGTGCCAAGAATTCGATATGGATTGACCCTGCAAAGCCGAATCGGGCAATCATTATTATTGGCGAGGAAGAGTGGCCCATGCCGGTTCCTCTGATAAAGAAGAATGGCAAATGGTATTTCGAAGCCAAGTCGGGCCGGCAGGAAATTCTATTTCGCCGAATTGGAGCCAATGAACTGGACGCCATTCAAGTCTGCCGCGGTTTTGTGGATGCCCAGAAGGAATACGCTTTGCAGATTCACGATGATTCCGGGGTAAATCAGTACGCGCAGCGAATCTTCAGCACTCCTGGAAAACAGGACGGCTTATATTGGCAGAACTCCGATGGTACATCTGACGGCCCGATTGGCGATGCGGTCGCAAAGGCATTGGAGGAGGGCTACTCCATCGGCAAGCCGGGATTCCATGGATACTACTTCAAGATCCTGAAGGGGCAGGGGCCGGCGGCGCCTTTGGGCAGGCTCGACTACGTCATTGAGGGGATCATGATTGGCGGCTTCGCCCTTGTCGCCGTGCCCGCCGAATACCGGGTCACAGGAGTCAAGACTTTCATAGTGAACAACGGGGGCATCGTTTATCAAAAGGACCTGGGTACTGACTCCTTAAACATTGTCAAGAATATGGAGCTCTACAACCCGGATGCGACTTGGCATCCGACGAATGACGAGTGGCCGCCGAGCGTCGCCAGTACGTCTTCCGCGGAATGACGGAAAGCTCTCCGACAAGGAGTTGATCGTGCAAACAGCTAAGCCGTGGTTTGTCGGCCACGATGAGTTCATGGGTACCGTCACTTCCCGTGTTCTTGCCGACGTAAGCGAAGAACCGTTAGGCGCGGACGATTTGTGCGAGACGGAGGTGTACCGTAGGGCGTGCGGCCTGCTGGCCACGCTGTGCCACGTCAACAGGTCTCCGAATCCAAGCCTCACCGACGCGGTGCAGTCGATCCATCATCTGCATGACTGCGACAATCCACGCTGGCTAGCCAAACACTGTGTCGCTTGGAGCACAACATGCGGCTAATGCTTGCTTGTAGCATGTTGCTGAGTTCTGTGGCTTGGCTCGCGAGTTATCCGCGCGGGCCGCTCTTCAACGTCGAGCAAACTTGGAGCGGACCAGAGATTGTTTTGCCGCAAAGACTGCCGAAATCTAAGCCCGAACGCTCGCCGAATGACAACTGCGCCCGAGGTGGCGAGTGGGACCGGCAGAACAACGCCTGCAACGCCCGCATAACGAGGTCCTTATGAAGACTAATGCTGGCCGCAGGTCCGAGGAGCTGACCGGAAAATTAGAGCTCGGATAGGTGCTGGGAGCCGTCAACTGGCAGCTTTCTCAAGCATGACCGCAGCGGATTCGATGACCGACATCAGTTCATTCCAGGACTTGACGAACGACATTGCTCCCTCGTTCTGAAGCTGAGCAGCCAAGGCATCGACGTTGATGCCAGCGTCAGAGAACCTCGACAACAGGTCTTCGCAGTTCCCACCATCAGCGGGCAGAATCGATCCGAGTTCTTTGCGATTGGCGAGCGCCCTTAACGTCGCTTCCGGCATAGCGTTTACTGTGAACGGAGCGGCAAGTGCCTTGACGTACTGATCATCGGACGTCGTTAAGTCCTTGGTCCCAGTGCTCGCCCACAAGAGGCGTTGCGGGCACGCGCCCGCGTTGTAGATTCGGCGCCAGCGAGACGAACTGAGCAAGTCGCGCGCGGCCTTATACGTGCGCATGGCGATAGCAATCCCAAGCGTATGATCCAATCCACGGGGAGCTTTCCCCTTGACAGCGGCGTCCCAGCGACTGATAAACACCGATGCCACCGAACCAACTCTCGGTTTGAGTCCAGCTTCTATTCTCCGCTCGATTCCCCGCAGGAACGCCTCGGCCGCAGCGAGATAATGATCGCTTGAAAACAAGAGAGTAACGTTGACAGGAATTCCAGAAAAGATTGCCTCCTCAATCGCAGGCAGACCTTCTCTGGTGCCGGGAATTTTGATAAGAAGGTTCGGGCGCCCCGCCCGCCTATGTAGTTCTCTGGCCGAGATCAAGGTTTTGGCGCTGTCGTACGCGAGCAACGGAGACACTTCCAGAGAAACCCATCCGTCCTCCCCATTTGTTCGTTCGTAGATTGGACGGAACAGATCGGCGGCTCGGGTAACGTCTTCCAGTGCCAGTTCAACAAACACTTCCTCGGCGGATTTGTTCCAAGTGAACTTCTTCCGAATCGCAGCACCGTAAGCAGGGCTACTCTTAATGGCATGACTGACAATCATGGCATTCGAGGTGATCCCTGTCACTGACAAGTCCTCGATGTAACGCGTTAGCGTCCCGCTATCGAGCAATTCGCGTGTGATACTGTCGAGCCAGATGCTTTGTCCCAAGTTGTGGAGCAACCGCGTCGCCCTCATATTTCTCTCATGTCGGTCGCGTACTCATGGATCGCTCACTCACTCGAGAACTTCGCAGTCGATTGCTAGGCTAAAACGATCGGTCTCATTCTGGATGGCCAAATCGGCGTGTTGATGATTCCTTTTTCCTTGTAGCCGCGCACAGGTTTCTGTGGACACCGTCACTCGCTCGTATTCCGATTTTCAGTTGCGCACCTGCCCACTAACAACTAGGGGAATCCCTAGTTACTCTTTATTTCGCAAGACTGTACGATCTTCGCGAATGGACTTTATGGCGTTATACGCGGCCAAACTGACTGCGCGATAGGAGGAACTGCATGCGCAAGAGTCTGCACGTCGCGGCCGAAATCACTGTGCTGATCGGCCTCCTTATAATCGCTAGCATCCCCGGCTTTGCTCAGCGGAAGAGCTCGGAAACGATCGACGCCACGGCCTTTGGCACAAGCACTCAGCTGGGAAGAAACTTCGGCGTGAAAATCATTATCTATGAGTTCTCCAGTCCCGAGGATCGAGACATCCTGGTGCAGGCTTTTCAAAAGGGTCAAAACGACGGCCTGGTAAACGCCCTTGAGAAGATGAGAAGCGTCGGGCGGATAACGATGCCAGGCACACTTGGATTTGATCTTTCCTTCATCCGGGAGATCATAACGCCGACCGGCAGGATCATCCGTTTTGTTACAAACCGTAAGATTGCCTTTGGAGAAAGCTATTGGGATAGCCAAACGAAGAGTTTCAATCTCACCGCCGGGGAAATCAATCTCAACGATAAAGACAAGGACAAGAGCAGTGGCGTTCTTTTCCCTGCCGCGCAGCTTATCGTAAATAAGGAAGGTGAGTTGCAATGGGAGCTCAACCAGAATGAGTGGAAGCTGGTCAACATCATAGAGTGGGATTGAAGATGGTGCAAACTCTTCGGATCTGGTTATGAAAACTCAGCAGCAAGCCGACATCTGGAATAAGTCGCTCTTATTGTCTTGCATCCTTCTAGTGAACTGCTCAACTGCAGAGGCGCAAAGCAAGAGCAAATACACATGTGATGAGATGCAGCCCGAAAGCGCTTGCAACGCAGCGAACACCTGCGGTTCGGCCTCGTCGCAATGCACGATTGACATCACGAGGGGCTCCTACTCAGCCAACGTAACGCCTGGTATTGCCAAGGCAAAAAGTAATCAGTTGTTCTGCATAAAGGCCGGCACCACCGTGGTGTGGATGAGTTCGAACAAGAACAATGGATTCATGGTTTCGTTCGGCAGCGATTCGCCGTTTGACCCAGATGGTCCGATCATGGGAGGTGGCAAGAAGCAAGTGACGACGAAAGCAAGCACTCCCGGCTGCTACAAGTACGATGCGGGTGCATTCCGTTCTGGAACGGTTTACGGAATGAGCAGCGGCAGCAAGCAGGAATTAGTCATTCTCCCTTGACGCGGGCATCCTTATGCGAAGCGTTTGCCGTATCCTTCTCTCCACAACGGTAGGATGAGCATCAGTGCTGCTTTGAGACGCTATTTCCCGCCGAAATTAAATACCACTCCAGCCTGATACCGGAAATTGCTTTGCGCGCTCTGGCCGGTCGTGTTGATCGACGAAGAGTTAAAGCGCGTATAGAGGTAGTCGAACTCGCCAGGCCGAAGCGCGATCGAACCTGACTTGTTCATTGTGATGTCCAAGCCGCCGCCCACCGTCATCGCGAAGGCGTTCAAAGACGGCGCCGTGCTCCCGGTGGTGAAGCCCGGAATCTTCGATATATTTCCGTATACGTTGGAGTGTGCCCCGCCAAACAGCAGCTCTCCAAATGGGCGGAACCGCCCGGTTCGCAGACCCACCTGCGGTCCAGCCTGGTAGGTGAACAGATTGCCTTGGATGTTTGCCGTGCACCCCAGCGGGCAAAACCTGGTACCCGCGGGAGCGATAAAGTTTTGCGTGTTGCTGCCATATCCTTCGAACTCTGCCTTCAGCCCAAGGTACTTGTCGAAATTGAAATCAAACGAACCGCCACCTCCATTTAAGACTGTAGCTGTTCTTGATGTAAATATGGCTCGGGCTGAATCGAGCGTAACTGTAATCCGCACTTACCTCGAATTTGGGAAATTCGTCTTGGGCAAACGCAGCCAACCCAAGCAGCATAGATACAAATGAAAGCAGGACGATTCTTGAGTCTCATCGTTCTTCTCCTTTATCTGTTGCCTAATTCTGCCGAATGCAGTCCCCTTAAAGACCCTGGCAATTGCTTCCCTTCCAATAGCGCTTGGTCTGCCGTTACTTAGTACCGCTCATCACTATTTTCAGCTCTTTGTACTTTCTTAGCTGCCAGCGATGCCCTTGTTGACCAGGATTTTAACTTCAACTCGACGATTCTCGGCGCGCCCAGTTTTGGTCTCGTTCGTCGCTGCGGGCCCGTACTCGCCCATTGCACCCGGCGCGATGATATGCCGTGTCGGCACGCTAGCCTGCTGCATCAAGTAAGTGACCACGGCTTTTGCGCGGTCCTCGCTCAGTTTTGTGTTCATCGCAGCACTGCCGGTCGAATCGGCATAGCCAGTCACCTCGATAATGTATCCAGCTAAGGCAATGGCCGTTTGCGCCAGCTTCGTGAGCTGTTCCTGGTCCTGCGTCGAGATTTCGGAGCTGCCCACGTTGAAGTTTATGGTTGCTGCGTCCTTCACGTCATATTCGCTCAAGGCCGAAAAGCGGCTAGTGGTCTCCTCGATATACTTGATGTTCTGTTCCATCTGTTGCATGTTCGCCGCGGAATTGGTCTCGATCATTTGCTTTTGGGCCGCGAGTTCCGCGATTTGCGCGCTGTGGGCGTCGAGTTGCGCGCTGTGGGCCTCGAGCCTCCGCACGTTGGCCTCAACTTGTTCTGCCGTGGGATGCAGCCCGGCCTCGATCATCTCGGCTGTTTCCAGATCGTCGCCGTCGGTCGTGATAGTCTTCGCCACAATCCGGCCGTGCTCATCTGCCTTTCCTTCAACTTCCACCTTGAGTCCCGGAATAAGCACCACATCGGACAAGGGCTGCTTACTCAAGCCAAAGAGACCCTTGTTATCTTTCATTGTCGTACCAGCCGTTAGGACCACGGTAACGTTTCCTGCGGAAGACGACACAATCAACGTTGCTCCGGCCCGGGCAGTGATCATTCCTTTAACTTCTGCTTCGTCGTCGCCAAACGCGAATGCCGACGCTAGGACGAACAATGCCATCAGACATAGTCCAATCATGTGTTTGCGCATAGGTACCTCACGTTTTCAATTCTTGAATTAGACGGAAGTCTCCGTCCGGCCAAAGGCTTGTTTCGGAATCAGATTAGGTCTGACTCATATCCCACACAACTAGGGAAATCCCTAAGCGTGTTTGGACGGGCGGCATCGTTTCCGTGGAACAAGTTTGTCGTATTCTTACTTGAACGAAAGCAGGTGGCCGGCCCAGTGGAGCTAGGAAATTACTTGAGTCCGGCGAAAACTAAAGAGTGTCCGGAGCAATCAGATCCGCCTATTCTACGCAGCATAAACCTTCGCCAAGAGCCACTCTTTGGGCAGGGATTGAAAGGCTAATTCACTTTCAGGGGTGGCAAAGCCAGTACTGCATCGCAGGCACATGAACTCCCAGGGCTCGGAATCCTGACGCTCCACGTTCCTTGAACGGTAGGCAAATACCAATGTGTCACATGCGGGACAGACTGATGCCGCCGTGATTATTTCATCGATCTCATCCGAATAATCTAACATGGCATTCCTCCCACCGCGGGTGGCGCCCAGCGTGTGGTCTAACCTAGGTCTGACGCGATGTTTGCGAAACTAGGGAAATCCCTAGAAGTATCCAAGGCTGCGTTCTTTATTTCTTGGTTGATCGATCCCGAGTGCAATGTGTGCGCGTTCTCTTAGAGAGGCTTGCTCACTTGTTAGGCTGGCCAGGAAACTCTGTGGCTGGTTGCTCGGGTACAAGACGCATCGTCTCTGTATCCAGGTCTGAAAGGAACGATGCGGTAGGTCGCGCACCGGTGAAGCGTGCATGCCAGTTCGGACACTTGCTCCAACTCAGTACACGTTGTTCCGGCGCATCCCGCGCATCGGCGTCCGCTTGGAGAGCTTTTTCCATCGAAGCGTAGATGGGCTGAAGCGTGCTTTGCAATCGCGCTTTGCTTTGACTTGTACCTTCCATGAGGGACCCGACAAAAATAGGTCGCTCTGCTGTCGGGAAGCCCGCTTCTCGAAGAGCTGCCATTACGAGAGCCTGGTAACGTATGAAAAGAATCTGCAGATCTTCATAATGCAGCATCTCGTGTTCGCGTATGACATTGTATTCGCAGCTTTTAGCCGGGTATTTACTTGCCAGTAGAATCTCCACCGGTGCGAACTCTACCTGAATAGACTTTACCCAAAAACAAGACCCGTGCCGCAAAGCTGCGGGTCTGCTCGCAGCACGAAAGAAGGCAGGAGGAGGATAGGGTTTACTGGGGCGAGTCAGTCCGACTACTGCAGAAGATCCTGGGGCAAGTTCGTTTAGTTCCGCGGGGGTTTTGCTATCGCTAAACAGCAATGGCCACGGGACTGGGTCTATAGGTAAAACCGAAATCACAGGTACACTCTCGCTGGCGACTGATCTCGCCGGGCACGCAAGACGTAGGGTTAGCTTTCCGGTCAACTTGCCCTGCGACGAATCTTCCACAGTGCGCTCATCATAGCTACCGTCAGCGATGGACAGCGTAAACTCCGTAGAGTTCAGATTTCCGGTATTGACCATAAATTTATAAGTCGCCTCCGTAGGCATGTCACTGCTACAAACGGGCCGGAGGACTTCAGGGGTGAGGCTAAGAGCCAGCGTGAGCCGATCTTGATTTCGCCTTGCTGTTGCTTGTAATGTAACGAAAGCCAAGTTCAACCTGCAATTACGGTACGCGGGGGTGAGACGCCAGTAAGCTCGCATTCTTGCTTTGACCACGAAGGTCTCATCTCCGTCCGGCAGCTGCAGAGGAATTGTCCCAACGATTTGATAGCCAAGCCCCTGCTCGGCAGCCCGATCGAGGCTGATCTCCAACTCACCTGGCATTTCGCCAGCCTCCTGCGCCTGTCCTACATTCAGTAATGCAAACAGCAACAGTGGCGCCAGAAGAAGCCTATATTCCAACACTAGGTTCTCTCCTTTTCACTGGCCGTTCTTTCCTCCTGTCTACGTACTTTCGCGCGCGCATGTCTTCACGTGCTGCTCGACAAAACCTTGCGGGCCCACATTCCGCAATTGCGCGTTTTGACAAACACAAATCTCTCGGTTGGCGACAAGGTACTTTTATCCAGGAGAATGGCGAGGCCTGAAATCGAAAACGGCCGACCTTGGTTTTAGCCACCTGGGGTGCAGGCTGCCCGCCAGCCCGACAGCGAAGCTAGGCTTGACTCTATTTCTCTACAACTAGGGGAATCCCTAAGGCTGCAATCACATTGTTGGACAGCATTTCTTCAATCCGTGTCTTCGTAGCAGAGGATTTCCCGCCTTTTTCACTTACTCAGGGATCGGCAAAAACAATTAGGGAAATCCCTAGTTGACGATCAACGGCTGTGACAGTACGCTTGCCGACAATCGCAGCCGAAGGACTAGTACGACGAAGACGTCAGATTCGATCTACGGGAGTTGGGGGAATATAGAGAGATTTGGAATCCGTAGCATTGAAGAACGCGCACACTTACTAGGCGGACGATTCAACGTTCATTCAGAACTTGGAAAAGGGACGGAAATCGAAGCCTCCGTACTACTAACCAAATCCGAGAAATAGGAGTTCCTTTATGCAAATTGTCCACCAGAATACTCACCGCACACGCGTGCTCATTGCTGATGACCACGCGATCTTTGCCGAGAGTCTGCGCGCATACCTCGAGGACACTTGCAGCGTTATTGGGGTCGTGGCGGATGGACGGGCCATGCTGCGCGAAGCCGTCAAGCTCAGGCCAGATATAGTTATAGCCGACGTCGCCATGCCCCTGTTGAACGGACTGGACGCGGCCCGGAGAATTAGAGAACAGGCTCCGAAGGTGGCCTTCGTATTTTTGACAATGCTCGACGACGCGAATCTCGGAGCCGCAGCGCTTGAACTCGGATCCGTGGCTTTTCTTCTGAAATGCTCGGGCGGACGGGAACTGTTAAGGGCAATGCAGGAGATTTTGCATAGCCGATCCTATCTGACCCCCAAACTGCGAGCTGAAGATTGGGTCGCCACGAAAGCCAGGGCGCGCCAGTTTTCAAAAGAATTAACCGAACGACAGCGTGACTTCGTGCAATTGTTCGCCGAGGGACGGCCGCTGAAGGAAATCGCTGCGGTCCTCAAATTGAGCGAAAAGACAGTGGAATTCCACAAGCACCATATCATGGAAGCATTCAATCTAAAGAGCAACGCAGATCTGGTCCTGTTTGCCCTGAAACAGGGTCTAATCTCCGCGTACTCCGAACCCTATCGACTCGCATCCTAGGGGTTTCCCCAGTACCGGAACGCCGTGCAATGCCCTAGAAATAGTTGTGAGTTGTGAATTCACTTCGGCGCCTGCACGACATAGGGAGTTCTGTGCTCTGACGGAGGCGAACTTGATTCGACCACGCTTACCGTTGGCGGATGACCATCCCCCTTTGCTTGACCTATGATAAAACGAGGTAACCCCGACACGAACCGCTTAGGTTGGGCTGCAGCGGTCCCTCTCCTTTTGTTGCTTTGCCAAGCCGTGTGGTCCCAGGCCGTCCCTGCCAACTCTACTTCGGAAACGCCGCCCACGTCCCCTGCCGACACTATAGGTCGCGGTACACCTCGAGGGACAGTGCTGGGTTTACTTAGTGCCGCACGGAAAGGAAATACAGGACTCGCTGCGCTCTACCTGGATACTCCCCTGCGGGGTGCAGATGCCGAGGCTCTGGCAAGCGAACTTGCCGCAGTCATCAATCGTCGTCTTCCTGCTCGGCTGAACGAGATTAGCGATGAGCCCGAAGGTTCCCAGCGAGATCCGCTCAGGCCTGACGAAGACTTGGTCGGGGTAATACAGACGGCTAACGGTAATCTCGACATTCTGGTCGAACGTGTGGATCGCGGAAAGGCGGGGAAAGTCTGGCTTTTCTCCCGGAAGACTCTCGCCTCGATTCCCGCTGCTTTCCAGGAACTGGATGCACCTCCCCTTGGAAGATTTCTACCGGGTTTCATGATCACGACTCGGGTAGCGGAAATTCCACTCTTTGAGTGGGTGGCGTTTTTCGTGGGGATGCCGCTTCTCTATTTGCTGACGGGAGTATTGGATCGCCTTCTCAGTTTAGCTGTTGGCATCATGCGCCGTCAGCTGCGCCGAAATGACTCCCTGCCAAATCCACGAGTGCTGCGGCCTCCATTTCGGCTCCTGCTTCTTGCGCTCGTTATCCGATGGCTGATCTCGAAGTTTCCTCTGCCCCTCTTGGCACGGCAATTCTGGTCTAGCACAGCCTTGATGATTGTGGTTGTCGCATGCATTTGGTTGCTAATGCTCTTAAATGAGGTTGGCGAGCGTTACCTGGTTAGGCGTCGAGGGAGTTTGAGCGGAGCCGCTTCGGCCTTGCGTCTGGTTCGACGGTTGATCGACGGGCTTATCCTGTTTGTTGGTTTGCTGTTCACGCTACACCACTTTGGGATAAACCTTACCGCTACCTTAGCCGGACTCGGAGTCGGCGGCATTGCTGTTGCCCTCGCAGCCCAAAAGACACTAGAAAACGTGATTGCCGGCGTTTCCCTGATCGTTGACCAAGCGGTGCGTGTTGGAGACCTTTTGAAGCTAGGCGATATCAAAGGTACCGTGGTGGAGGTCGGTCTTCGTTCAACGCGGATCCGGACGCTGGGTCGTACGGTCGTGAGCTTACCCAACGGGCAGATCGCGAATATGAGGCTGGAAACACTCTCAGCACGGGACATGTTTCTGTTCCATCCGGTGGTCGGATTGCGCTACAAAACCACTCCAGCCCAGCTACGCTTAGTCATGACTGAGGTTCGCGGTCTGCTGAGTGGACGGGCCACTATCGACACTGGCTCCGTGCGTGTCCGATTTGTGCGTTTCGGTGCTTCCTCGCTGGACGTGGACATTTTCGCCTACGTATTTGCCCGCGACTGGAACAATTTTCTCGAGATCCAGGAGGACTTACTCTTGAGTGTCATGGATATTGTTCACAAGGCGGGAGCCCGGATTGCTTTACCATCGCAGACCCTGTACCTCGCCGCCGACGGAGCTGACGCCCTCCATTGACAACCAAGCTCCCGGGAGACGTATCCTCAGAGCAAAAGCCCGCGTCGTGACGTCGGGCGATCTCCACATTCCGCTAGATTGGTCCTGAGATGGTTCGGAACTCTTCGGAGGCTACCGCGTCCACCGAATCTCCGAGGAAATCACGGCCAGAAAATCTATCACTGACAAACAGCTCGCCCCGAAGAACGGCGTCCACAGCCGTCAGTAGCTCGCGTCTCGCATCCGTCTTAACAACGTAGCCCTTTGCTCCCTCGGCAAAAGCTCCTTGCACTACATCAGCAGAGGTTTCTTGACTCACAAACAGTATTCTAGACTCAGGGGAGAACTCGCGGATCCGTCGAGCGGCTTCGATTCCGCCGAGCGTAGGCAGCCCGATGTCCAACAAAATCAAGTCCGGCTGAAGTTCTTCGGCTTTCTTAACGGCTTCCAATCCGTCTGAGACTTCACCGACGATTTGCAATTCCGATCTTTTCCCAACCGTCGAACAAACGAATTTCCGAAAAGGCTCTGAATCCTCGACCACAAGGACCCGGATCGATGCCGTTTGCATGCAGCCCCCCTTACTCCAAAACCCAACTCTGAGATTCTAGTTGCTGTTGTATTCACAATTACATGTGCCGCAAGTGGCGTCGTTGCGCACGCGCAAGGATGAATCTTTAACAATTTGGCTGGGGGACTGACACGAAAACAGTAGTTTGATACTACTACACCGCGGAAGGAATCAATACCGTGAAAACTGGAGTCGCCGCTGGCAGAATTGACAGGTGTTCAAATCCGGTGATACACACTCTTCAATTCCGCTCCACCAGCGATTCGCAAACAAGAAGGTGGTGCAACTGCCAATGCGCGCATCTGCACCAAAATCTGCTGAAAGCTTACTTGCCTGCGTCTACTATCGGAATGTTTGCGGCGATTTCCAGGTTGATCAACAAATCCAAGCGGCGCTCGACCTGATACCACAGGACGGCCTTCTTGGGCGATATCACCTTCTCGAAGATCGGTACATACTTCGTTAGCAGGGCCGGAAACTGCTGATCGAGGGCCACCGAGCGCTTTATTAAGTCGTTCGCCTGAGAATCGGTCATGGTGTTGTAGCTCTGAACATATTCCTTAATCAGCGCCACCCGGGCATCGCCGATCTTCGAGGCTTCGGCCAAGTATTGGTCGTAGATATGCCAGAAGTTTTTGGCTTCCGTGTCATTAAGGGGCAAGTTGGCAGCGACGAGGCGTACCCTCTCCGAGCGGATGTCTTCCCGCAGCAGCTTGATGTCTGTATCGGTGGCAGTGTTCGGGCCGGCGTTGGCGCCCTGGGCAAATATCGGTACGCTGAACAGCAGCATCGAGCTGGCTACGATAAGAACTGCAATTAGGCTCTTCTTCTGCATTTTTCTCTCCTAGGGACTGAATACCGAAAGTTTTTGTGCGCCGGCTTGACTGCTGATCCTAATTCGGGATGCACAGGCCGCCCTCAAATACCCGTAAGCCGGTCGTCTGCATATCGCGAGTTCTGAATTTTGACTTGAACCGCCGAGTCAGCTGTGCCCGAGTCTGTGGACGCAAAATTTGCGTCCAACCGTTATGCATTTCAGCGACGCTTCAATTCAGATCATCGTCTTTGTAGTACTTGGTACCCTTGATGGTAATCTCAGCGGCCAGACCTTTGTCCGTCATCTGGTACATCCAAACGCCATCCGAAACCGACGTAGCACCAGCCATTGATCCACCCTTGTCGGCAGTCTTGGCCGCGGCGGTAGCTTGTCCGCCGAACTCCCAGCCAGAATTAATGAAATTATCGCGGACCTTGTCATTGCCAAAGACGAAGATTACGCTGAACTTCTTCACGCCGAATCCAAGTCCCGCCTGCAACTCGACCATCTTCATGAAGGTTTCTTTCTTCGTCCTGTTGTCGACAGCGACGCCTTCGCCTTTCCCAGAACCTGCGAATAGAATCTTTACTCCCGTATTGCTGAAGACAGCGTAGCCTGCGCCATTTGCAACTGCAGACTGGGCCGCAGGCTGGGCTTTGTAAAGCCGCTGAAGGATCTTCTGGGTGTTCGTCCTGATTTCTTGCTGTTCCTTCGCCGCTTTTTTCGCCTTGTCGGCGGCGTCGTCGGCGTGCGCCAAAAGTGCGAATGTACACAGAAGCGCGACGATGATGACTTTAGGTTTCGGCAATTCTGCGAATCTGTTTATTCTCACGAGTGATCTCCTCTTTCGTTTTTCGGGACGGTTATCGACAATTCTCAGAAGAACGCTAGGCTTCACTCGATTTCCGTACAACTAGGGAAATCCCTGATGCTTGATGGAAGCATCGCCGTTAGATTGCGAGGATAGCTGTCGAACACAGGGAACCCGGGTTGGAAAACTAGATTCTTCTAAGGCAATGTATGGCCGGGAGGACGGGAAATTTTGAGTTCACAGATGAGTTCTCAACCGCTTTTCAATTCCGTGAGTGCGTACTAAATCACTACTCAAACCTGCCAGCCGCTGTCGAAACCTTCAGTTTTCCCAATTCGTCAAGGACATTCTGCCAAGCCTTCGGGTCTTTCTTTGTCGCAAACGGCGCTCCAGTATCCTCGTAAAATACGAGGATGTCACCGCGCAACGCGGCCGAAACAGGTCTGCCGTATACCTTGGCTAGCAACTCCGCGTAGGCTTCGTCAGTGAACGGGTAGGCTGTCGGTTTGGTAAGTTCGCCTGTGTCAAGGTTCTCGTTGGGCAATTGCAGACGGCCTTCCCGTTGGGCAACTAGCATCCCTCGATAATGTTCCAGGGTTTCGTTGAAACTGTGCATGTACATCTGTTCCACGGCTGGTGTGGGAGGATGGAATGCGAGGGCGCTAAAAGGTCCCACCTTCGGCACGAGTCGCAAAAAGAACGCTTTGATGCGGGCCGAGATCCCTGGTTTTTCATAGACTTTTCCCCAATCTTTGCGGTATTCAGAACGTGAAACGTTGTAAATGAATTCGCTGCGGACTTCAGTGGGACGGCTGTTCTGGATCTCATGTTTCTTCATATGCCATGCGACCTTGGTTGTTTTCGGTATGAGCGACGAAACCGCGTGGCGATAGCTGCCGATCGCTAGATCAACACTGACAAAGATGCTTGACAGGTCAACGCAGTAGGTTCTGGCGAACGCTCTTTCCAAGACTGGTTTGGATACTTCAAATCCGATGAACTCATGATAAGCGTGCGGTGCGTAGTTCCCTTCAGCCACCTGGTCGACATCAAAACCAAATTCGACCTGCGCGTGTGCGGACGGCTTTTGATCATAGGTGACGACGGGTCCGTACTTCTTCGCAAGCTTGGGGTAAAGCAGTGGAACGGAGAGGTTGGTTGCCAAGGAATGTCCTTCGGTATCGGCGGCGTAGTGGGCAAGGGCACCCAGTGCAAACGCATATTCGTTCAGATTTTGTGATTCGGCGATGAGCGCAAGAACGAAATCGCCGCTCCGAACATAGTGCGTGAGATCACTAAAGAATCGGCTGCCAAAAGGATAATAGCCCATATCTTGAATGATTGCGCCTCCATAGGCGTAGGCCAGCGCCTGCTGCAATTCTTCGGGGGTCGCGCTGGGGAAACGCTGCAACAGTAACGGACGGATTCCATCATTCCACGCTGCATCAATAATCGCTTCATGGGTCAGGACGGCGTAGCCCGAACAACCAGGAACGAGGTACGCAGCGATCAGAATTGCCAGCACGGAAAACACGCGTGCTAGGCGAGGACTGCCGTTTTGGAATCGAAAGGGGTGGCGGTGCATGGGTTGGTTCGGCCTATAGCCTTCCTGCTGGATTATTTTGAGCAGAGGGCGACGGATCCTGTCGTTATCACGAGTGAACATTGTCGATCTTCTGTTCCGACATCACCTGGGGACAAATGGACAAATGTAGGTTTGTCCGGCAAGGGCGGCTCGTATCGCGGGAATCAAATGGGCCCTCATGTGGGACTTGAGCACATATCCCAATGCACCTTCTGCCATGCATGCCTTCATAAACTGCTCTTCCGAATGGACCGTCAGGAACACGATTCTGGCTAAGAAACTGGACTCTCGCAGTTGATGAACGGCATCGATTCCGCTCAAGACTGGCATGGTAATATCGGTCACGATTACGTCGGGAAGAAGGTGGAGGGCCTCCGACACCAGGGTCGCGCCATCCGTTGCGGTTCCCACCAAGTCAAACTGGGGCTTCAAAAGCCCGGCTGTGGCTTCGCGTAAGGCTGGATAGTCGTCCGCCAGCAGTACCCGTGGTCGGATCAAAGTCGGCCCCATTCCGATAGAGCCCGTAGTCGTCGAGGACTCCAATGCTGGAGCTGTCAAAGCTCAAAAACCATTCTTGGTGAGTGTGCGGAGTTCCGCTACTGGGGAAATCCCTAGGATGCAAAGACCCGCTGATCGGGTTCGGGATCGATCGCGACCAAGCCGTGTTTCAATCCGAGCATGACCACATCGTCGTTGCTGTTGGGATTGAACGCCGTTTGCCGGGAACAACTCCAATATGTGTCAGAAATCGGAAAGCCGCTCTTCTCGTCGTTACTCGCGCACTCTCTTTCACTTTATGCCAAATGTCCAGCTCAGCCCCGAGCTACTCCCGTAGTCGCTCCCGGAAAAGCCTGGTGGAGGCTGGTTATCCCAGTTGCCATAAAACGAGATATTCCACGACAGGTTGCTGAAGATCTTGACGTAATAGGACGCGTTGGCATCGATTCGGACGCGACCCGGCTCGGAAAGGGCTGGCAGGATAGTAGCGGTTGCGCTCAGATTCGTCTTGCTGAACTTGAAGAGTCTGACATCCGCAGAGATCAGGGCGGAGCCAACGTTTGTCGCGCCCACGGGGACGAGGGTCGGTTTATAGTTTGTCTGTAGCCAAGCGACCCCACCAAGCAATGAGATGCTGGCTCGGTTAGTATTTTTCAAATAGCGCCCAATGCCACCACCGACGGTGGTTTGCAGATTGATTCCCTGCTCCGAGCTCTGCAAGAACGTGCCGAGACCGGAGTAAAACCAATTGTTCCAGGGCAACAAACGGAGCGCGCTGAGAGCAAGTGCATTTCGCGTGGAGGCACTGGTACCCGTACTGGAGGCAAGGGTCGAACTGAAGTTGGACTTGGCGTTCCAGCGCTCCCGAACGTATTCGGTCTCCGAGCCCAAGTTGAACTGGGTTGACTGATTGCCCTTGGAATAGATGAGCCCCGCACTGATCTCGCCGTTGAATCGCTGCCAAAAGTTCTCGGATGTCTGGACCATCTGGACAACCTGGGGCCGGTCGATCTCCACTTCATTCTCCGGAGTCTCTACCACCTGAATTTTCGTGGGCCGGCCGGCAGCCGTTTCCGCCGTGTCGAGCGCCCCGGTGTACATCGAGCCGTCCTCCGTTTTGACGATGAACAACTGCTTGCTTTCCAGGCGTTCCACTTTCGACCAATCCACCGACGCGGTGCCATCGATGTAGTCAAAGCTTACGTACAGCACTCCCCCGTTGAGGCCTTTGATCTCGCAGGTCATGCGGTCACCGTTCTTCATGACCATCACGTCGGACTTGTCCCGTGCAAGAAGAGGCGCGGCGATAAGAATAGAAGAGCTAAGAATGAGGGCACGAATATTCATAGCGGATCCTGTACTTGACGTATGGGAGTTCAGCAGCGGTGGAGAGGACAATTAGGGAAATCCCTAGGCAGGAAAATCCTCCGGTTCTGAATCCTCATCCCGGAAACGATCAACCGCTGCCCGATCTTACGTTTCAACGCAGCGATGCAGGGAACATCATCAACGATGAGAGCGGGATCTTGCGACCACGACACTTCCAATTCAAGATCGTAAGCGAGAGTCCAGTTGGTTATACCTGGCGGGTTGCGCTCCGCCAGAGTCTGCTTCCCCAGCGGAGCCGGGACGGCGACCTGATCGTGCGTGCAGTGCTTTGGCAGGAACATCACAATGTGACTTAACTGATCGTCTCAGCCCGCGGGTCTCGGCCGACAAACGACACCATCGACTGCCTTCAGCGAGTGAGGGATTTCCCTAGTTGTTGGTCATATGCCACCCGCATATATAAGGAGGGCTTCAAAATTCTGGAACAACCGAGGACGTGCGCGTGAAACCTACAAATTCAACGGGGTGTGAACCATGCGGGCCAGTTCCCAGCATAAGAGAGCGTGCAGCATTGCTCAACCGAAGAGAATTAGGTCTCACTACTCTTGCTGCATCCGCTGCAGCCTTACTTGCCGGATGCTCGCGACCGGCGCATCCCGGGCAAGCGAACCCACCCGCTACCGCGGCACCAGCGGCCTCCGGTCTGTCTCCGGAACCCCTCGTGGTTCAGCGGTCGAAGGGCCGGTGATGACCCTGCTCGAAAAGTTCTCGGCGAAATGGCCGAGCCTTTCTGCCGCAGACAAGCAGTAGCAAGGGTCAATCTTCACCGATTCCGAAAGCGTTCGTTACGATTTGTTTCGGGCTGGCAGAAAGTGCGAGACTGCATTCAAAGACCAGTCGCCCAGGTCTGCTTCTGGGGGCATGCCTCGAGAATGGGCTGGATTGGCCTGATAAAACCGAACTGTTAGTTTTACTAGTTGCGCAACCTTGTAACGGCATCTAAAACTGCACACGAGACTCATGATCCATGCATCCGTGACGACTCGGCGTTTCCTCGGGAAAGCAAACATCGCCAGAGATGTCCCTAATCCGGACCATCCGAATGCCACATTGTCTGTGAGTGTGCGTTGTCTCTCTAGGAATCAGACTGTGGCTGATTTTGTACCGTCGCGGCGCAGGCAGGTTTGGACTGTTCCAGTTCAAGGGACAAGTAAGTCTCAGCTGTGACAAAGGAGTGGACGTGCAGACAATAGAACAAAGGCCTCGTCCTCAGCTTCTGATCGCCGACGATCATGCCATCTTTGCGGAAGCACTCCGAGTGTTGCTGGAGAAAACATATGTCGTTGCAGGGATCGTGTCAGACGGCCGTGCGTTGGTGTCGGAAGCGATCCGTCTTAAACCGGATGTTTTGGTTGTAGATATCGGGATGCCGCTATTGAATGGTTTGGACGCTGCTCGGCGGGTAAGAGAACAAGTTCCAAACATAGGACTTGTTTTCTTGACCATGAGGGACGACCCGAATCTAGCAGCTGCAGCCGCAGAATTGAAAAGAGTAGGATTCGTCCTGAAGTCTTCGGCCGCACGAGAGTTGTTGACAGCGATCGGGCATGTGCTGCGCAATGAGTCCTACTTGACCCCCCGGCTCAGGGCTCAAGATGAGGTCGTGCGAAAGACTCCGGTCCAGCAATTCTCTAAAACATTAACGACCCGCCAGCGCGATGTTGTCCAGTTGTTCGCCGAGGGCTGTTCCAACAAGCAAGTCGCCGGCCATCTGAATTTGAGTGAAAAGACCATCGAATTCCACAAGCGCCACATCATGCAGTCGTTCAATTTGAAGAGCAATGCAGACCTGGTCTTGTTTGCTCTCAAGCGCGGACTCATCTCGATTCCTTCTGAGACCGCACAGTTCTACAAAAAGACACTCTGAAGACGAGTCCAGCCACGGCACTCCACCAGCATTCGAGCAGAAAGCCACACTTGATGCGGTCACACATTTTGTTCGTGCCGGAATAGATCCTTCGGCATGGACCTTGCCACTGCCGCCTTTGGACAGGAGCCAATCCCGCAAAATTATTTTCTCTGTTTTATTGAGTTAATTCTCTTAACCCGTTGTCCCCTTCTTGAGGTAACTCGAATCTAGGGATTTCCCTAGTTGTCCCCTGCCGCGCAATTGGCATAGACACTAAGTAAGGACGAAATTCGGTCCACCGAACACCGGCGGGAGGCTGGCTTTCTGGCTTCACAGACTATGTCGCGCAGCAGCTTCACCAGGACCCTCAACGGTCTCGAACGGTTTTTGCTAATCTCCGGGCTATGCTTTGTTTGCGTGTATGGAGTCGTTCGCCTTTACAGTGTGGTTTACTCGCACGAGATAGTTTTGGAATTCTGGCGAAATCGGGCAGTCAATTCAGGCCAGTCTGCCAGCGCTTTTCGGCCGCATCTAGGAATTCCGGATTTTCGCTTTTGGTCCCCGAAGCGCGTCGAAGCGTACCAGGCAAGCTTGGCGGCTGAGATCGCAGCCCCTTTGGCGGTGCTTAGGATTCCTTCGGTCGGTATCGAAGTGCCTGTGTTGGAGGGCACAGACGATCTGACGTTGAATCGTGCCGTCGGACATATTGCCGGCACGCCAATTCCCGGTGAAAAAGGAAACATTGGAATCGCCGGACACCGCGATGGGTTTTTTCGGGGGCTGAAGGACATACAGCTGGGAGATTCCCTCGATCTTTACACTGAAAAGGCTAGCATCCGCTACGTTGTGGAGGACATCAACGTGGTTCGGCCGGAGGACGTTTCAGTTCTTGGCCCACGTCCGGGACCTTCCATTACCCTCGTGACCTGCTATCCCTTTTATTTTGTGGGAAACGCCCCGTTGCGGTACATCGTTCACGCTTCGGCCGTGGACGCTGCGAGTCTCAAAGCCCCTGGACGCTCAAGCTCGTCGCAGGAGGAGGAGGCCGAAGCAGGAAGTGGAGTTGGTTCGAGAACAGTTTACCTAGGCTCAAGAAGACATCAGTGAATTCGAATAACGGAGGAAAGAGATGAATTCAGGCAATTGGACGAAAACAGTTACGGTGCTGTCGTTAGGTATTTTTTGTTTGGCGCTTGCCGGTTTTGCTAACGCGCAAGTGCAGACGCAAACCTCCACAACAACAGGCCATGCCAGCAAAGAAGTCCAAGTGGAAAGTGGTGAAGTTGTACTGGTGCAAGGTAACGATTTGGTGGTCAAGATGCAAGATGGCACCGTGCGCCATTTCCCCAACATTCCGGAAAGCGACAGAATCATGGTGGACGGAAAGCAGCTCGGCATCCATGATCTAAAGCCGGGCATGAAACTCCAGCGAACGATCACGACAATAACAACTCCCCAGACGGTGACGACGGTGCAGACGGTCACTGGAAAAGTATGGAACGTGATGCCGCCGACCTCCGTGATCCTGACATTGGACAACGGAGAAAATCAGTCCTTCAAAATTCCCAAGGATCAGAAATTCACAATCAATGGCCAGCAAGTGGATGCATTCGGCCTGAGAAAGGGAATGGTCGTTACGGCTACCAAGATTGTTGAAGTTCCGGAGACATTGATCACTCGCCATAGGCATGTGACTGGAACGGAGGCAGCCGCCGCCCCGCCGGCACCACCTGCGGATGTTCCGATCCTGATAGCGAAAGCGGAGCCAGCGGCTGCTCCAGGCGCCGCCGAAACAGCCGCTACTCCTCAAAATACGCTACCGAAGACGGCCAGCGACCTGCCCCTGGTAGGTCTTGTCGGTCTGTTGCTCATTTTTGCGTCACTGACCATCAAGTTGTTCCGTGCGAACCTCGGGCATTGAGTCCCTCCAATGGAGGAGCGATTACTCTCACGCTCCTCCCCCAACAACGAGGAGCAATCCATTCAGGCTCCTCCCTCCACGAGGAGGGGTGATTATTTTACGCTCCTCCTCCTCACCTCTTTTTAATTCCAGGTCTTAGCTTCCGCTCGCCGAGTTGGAGAAACTCGCGGCGTCCATCCGAATCAAGGTGACGCCTATCTTGAAATCGTCGAACTGGCACGGTTCGCAGGAGAAAAAGTGGTGGTGAGTTTACGGCGCAGTCGTCTACCGGACACCTCGGACTGAGAATATGGCTGCTTCAGAATTTCGTGCTGTCAATGTTCCCCCTGGCACCGAACTGCTGAGGGGCTTAAAACAACAGGAAATTGATTTGATCTTAGCGGCGGCAAGACCCCGTCGCCTCCGCGTATCATCCGTGATGACTCACCAAGGCGACCTGGCCGACCAACTGTTTTTGTTGTGGAAGGGCCGCGCGCGTTATTTCTTCCACACCCCCAACGGGAAAAAGCTCATCCTCATATGGATTACTCCAGGACATATTTTCGGTGCAGCAGCGCTGGCGCCCTCACCTTCCACTTATCTGGTCAGCACTGAAGCCGTGCGGAACTGTACGGTGCTCGTTTGGAGTGGTCCAACCATTCGCGCCCTCGCGCGACGATTGCCTCAACTTATGGTAAATGTATTCCAGACTGCCAGCGATTATCTCTCTTGGTATGTTGGCACCCACGCGGCACTAACTTCCCAGAGCGCACGCGACCGGCTTGCCCATGTACTATTGGGATACTCTCCCAGCATTGGCCAAAAAGTCTTGGGAGGCATTGAACTGGATGTGAACAACGAAGAGTTGGCCCATGCAGCGAATATCAGTCCCTACACGACGAGTCGCCTAGTCAGCGAATGGCACAGAACCGGTGCGGTTCGCAAACGCCGCGGGAAAATCCTCGTGCGTTCACCTGAAAGGCTCTTCCTCCGCTCCGTTTGAAGTGAGCTCCTCTTTTTCCGCGTGTGGGCAGGTTGTCACGACTCATGCCATTGCTTCGACTGCGTATCGTCCGATCACGAGGGCTGCGCAATCGCCGCAACGCCTGAACTTATTGTTTCCTGGCGATGCTTGCGCGCTTCGTACCAAAGAGCCAGTTCAACTCGGTTCCACAGCCCGAGCTTGTCGTAGATAACGCGAAGGTAGTTCTTGACGACGTGCTCGGACGTGCCGAGGATCTCAGCGACTTCCGAGTTCTTCAGCCCCTGGGCGACTAGCTCGATGACGCGCTGTTCTCTTTTGTTAGGAGTCCGGCTTCCGTAACGCTCCACTCCAAACATGTCTGCCTCCCCTAGCCGCCGCACTGGTCAGCTAATGCAAGCCGCCGCAACAGGCCGATGCTTGGGGGTTTTGTCCCAAGCGGTGCCCTTTGCCGTCCTTTAATTCGTCCTTGCATTCATGCAGATTGAACTTGTCTCTCAAATACTGTTCTGCGCCTGTGGGATCATGCTTGAGTGTGGATGGAGCCACGAACTTGTACACGCAGTTGGTACACGAAGCCATCGACGGAACATGCGTGCCGAACCACTGAATAATCTTGAAGCCGCGTTCCGCCATCACTGTTACGCTTCCTTCGCGCCAGTAATCTTGCTGATTCCGCTTCTGGCCTTCGGAAGGACTCAGGTCGGTGTCAAACCGCTTTACTTCGTCCACCATGTTGCGTTGTTCCTGAGTAAGAGGCATGATTCGCTCCTTTGCCATTAGGTTGGAAGCGCGTTGAAGGTTTTGCACCGAGATGGATTCTCCGGGACCACTGCGAGAGCGGTCCTGTTAGCGAACGTTCAAGAATGGAACACCGAATTCTACGAAGCGGAAACCCAACAACACTCTAGTTTCCGCTCCACGCCTGCGCAACTAGGGAAATCCCTAAAGGGCCGGGGCGGAAGTTGCACCCGGTTAAGTGCGGCGTCTCTCACTGCGCGCTGTTTCGCCAGCTGTCCATTCGTCCGTTGCGGATTGATGGACTCGTCCGGCCACCTTCCACGAAAAAAACGTTCAGGGAATCAGGGGGATCGCGGATGCCAACTGGAGGTTAATCATCATGCTCAGGCGGTTGTCGACTTGATAAAACTTTGCGGCTCGCTTCGCACCGAGGGCCTTCTCGAACTTCGACCAATAATCCTCTCGCAATTTCGTAAACTTCGCATCGATGTCAAGCAGACGCTGGGTCATGTCCGTAGCCTTGGCGTCATCCATGCTGTCATAGTTCTTCGCGTAATCCTTAATTAGTTGCACACGCGCGTCGCCGATCTCCTGCTGCTCGTGCGAATAGTCCCTGTACAGCGGCCAGAACACGGCTGATTCCGTTTCCGTAAACCGCATCGTATGAGCAATGATGTGATTTTTTTCTACTTGCAAGTTCGAACGCAGCAATTGGATGTCGGTGTCGGTTAAGGGTTGCGCTTTGACATCGACTGTCTGAGCCAATCCGGACGGGATGAACATAGCGCATAAGATCCAGAGAGTAGTGAGCGTTTTCATACGGAGTTCTCCTCTTTTGTAGTGCTTTGCACGCAGGCGTTCTCAATTGTCCTTGCGACGGGTAGGGTCGAACACCGAGATCTGCCTCCGACAGTGAAGATGGCAACCGCGTTCTAGTTTGTGACCTTTTCCTTTGTGGCCGCCGCCTCCACGGGACTTTCCTTGCCCGGCTGGTTGCGGTCAACCAGAGCTGAATAATCCTCCGCCTTAAAAGGATAGTTGTTCGCGGATGTTTGTCCCGTGGTACTCAACACTATGTCCACTCGGCGGTTACTAGCAAAGACGAGGGTCTGTATTTTCTTCAACGCCGCCTGTCGTTCTTCCTCACTGAGCTGAGAGTTCTGTTGCACTAATTGCTCCACCTGGTCGGTGCTCAAGTTCTGCTGCTCGCCCTCGGCTTGAGTATCGAGGTGGTCGGCGGGGACTTCTTGTGCGACCAGAAAGTCCTTCGCCGCCTCGACACGGCGCTCGGATAGCGACTGGTTGTAGCTCTCCGGTCCGCGCTTATCGGCATGGCCAACTAATGACAAATGAGCGTCCGGTTGTTTCCCCAGATATTCCTTGAATGCGTCCGCGACGAACTTGAGGGTCGCCTGTTGGCTGGCTAGCAAACCCGCTTGCAGATTGTTAGCTGTGGGCAGATCGGTAGGAAAATAGACGCTGTTCAGAGCGAGTCCGGTGGTTGGTTGCTCGATCACACCCACAAGATGCAGAGTGGCGGTTTTTGTCTCAGTCCCGCCGCACACATTCGTCGCGGTGAGCGTGTATGTCACGTTTTCATCCACCGGGCCAGGGTCCGTTTTTTGCGGAGTCGCATCAACGGTTCGGTTGCCAGTAGCATCGACCGAACCCAATGGGCTGATCGAAACCGCCGAGGCATTCGATGTCGACCAATTTAATGCGGTATGGTCCTGCTGAACCACCTGATCCCCGACCCGCCGGTAGTGGACTTCTGCCGGAGAGAGCCCGAGATCGACCTGAACCGCAGTATTCACGTTGACCGTAGCGCTGCTCGTGACCGTTCCCCCGGGTCCGACAGCCGTCAGTTGATAGGTCGTGTTCTGTTTCGGCTGTACGGACTGATCTCCACTCGCCGCAACCGACCCCACCGGAGTCAGTTCGACTTGGGGTGCGTCAGAGGAATTCCACTTGAGTTGCGAGCTGTCCCCGCAGTTGATTTGCGCTGCGGTGGCAGAAAGTTCGGCTGTGGGTTTAGCTACGGCAACTGTGGCACTCGCCGCCCCCACAGTGAAGCGCGGTACCGCACTGAGTTTCTCTCCGCGTGACCAGGCGATAGTCTTGCGGACACCGTTCGGGATATCCACAACGACACGCTGGTTAGCCGGAACATCGACTGGCCCCGACCAGACCTCTTTGTCCGCACCGAGGATCGATACCTGGTAAGTTCCAGGCGGAACTACCAACTCTTGCTTCCACCCCCAATTGTGGTTGAACTCATCGCCATGGCCAACGAAGAAATCCGGCGTTTTTCCGTTCAGCAGCACTGCATCGCGATCGGCGCCCTCAATCGTCATGGCACCGAACGGACCGGAGACTGTTGCACCCACCGGTGGCAGAGTCACTTCGAGGTTGCTGGTCTCTCCGGCCGTGATGGTGACCGTGTTGGTCACAGGGCTATAGCCATAGTTGACCACCTCGATCTTGTGGTCCCCTGCATCTAGGCTCAACGAGTGGTGTTTGCTCGCCTCACCCATGGCGTGACCGTCTATAAAAATGTACGCCCGTTTGGGAGAGGTATGAATCTTGAGTTTGCCGTCCTGGGCCAGGACCTGTTGGCCAGTTGCGATCACCAGAACGAGAATCCCAACACGAAATGTTTGACTTTGAATTTTCATCGCATTTCCTTAAGCAGAGGGATGAGGGATAGTGCCCAGACTAAGCCGCATGCACCTTCCAACGCTAAACGTCCGATCGCCCAGGTTGGGGACCGTCGCACAAATGCTGTACCCCTACCGATGCGACCGATCATGCCTCGAGAGGGCAGGAACGTTTTTGAGAATCTTTCCCGACTGTGATGCTAGCCTGCAGAATCCTCTGGGTCACCTAGGGAATTCCCTAGGTGCCCTCAGCAGGGCTGAGGGGTAGTCTGCGATCCGTACTTAGGAATTTCCCTAGTTGCACAGATCTCGAGTCAACTCTAGGGTTGCTCTTAGAAGTGAACCTTTCCCAAGGTTGTGAGGAAATTCCTTCGCAAGACTCGGCGGCCAGCGCAGGGCAAGTCAGAATCGACATACGCACACATGAGGCGCAAAGCGAGGACGGCGCATTGTGGCGGATGAAAGATTCGATGGCGCATATAAGAAGGCGTCCTAGCTAAGCATTCAGACCCAATTTCACGCGCATTCGTTCACCCGCAACGGTCAATCAACCAACGTAACTCAAATCACTAAATAGGAGATCAGCCATGCCAGTTAACAACCCCAAGGAGCTCTTCGTCCAGTTGCTTAGCGGCCTCCGCCAGGGCACAGAGCGAAGTACAAAGATCTATCAGGAACTTAGCAAGTTTGCCGAGGATCCAGACGTAAAGGAGGCTTTGGAAGCGCGGGCTTTCGTTTCAGAGAAAGTCCTCGGCACTCTGGACCAGTGCTTCAACCTCATCGGCGAACAGCCCACGAAAGTCAACTCGCGCCTCCAAGACACGTTCGTCGACGATTTTCGCAGGGACGTGTCCGAGATACAAAACCCGGCCGCAAGGCACCTCTTCATCCTTGTGAAGGCCATCAACCTGACTCACCTTCGTATTGCAGAATACGTGGCATTGGTCGCGGCGGCGGATGTAACCGGCCACTACGGCGTCGGCGTGTTGCTTGAAACTTGCTTGGCGGACAGACTTGCGTTTGTGGAACGAACGCGGCGCCTGATTCGCAACGTTATTGAAGCCAAAGTGGCCAAGAAGATGGTTGAGAGGGCCGCGTAGCATGCTCTCGCGATCTGATGGATTGAAGTGAATTGAGTCGCGCCGACCTGCCAGCAACTGTGCGGATCGGCGCGCGTCTCCTTAAATCCATGTGCGGCCTGAAATGACTAGTCAACCGCAACAGCGTTGGACTCGGGCTCGATGGCCTTCTCGATCCGCCATTCGCTGGGTCGACCTGCAGAACTGGCACTCGCGATTGTGCGACAGTCAAGTTGACGTTTCTGGTCCCGGCTGCCAATCCGTAAGGTTATACTAGCTCACATGGGTGGCCCCGATCGAAGACAAGTCGCTTTTCAGGCGACCGCCGTTGACAACAGCAAGCGCCACTATGCAATTCAGAAAGCGCCCGATGGATTATTCTTTGCGTGGAAAGACAACTATCCCAGTGCCAGCACAAAACAGGGGCTCGGACTTGACAAGGTTATACTCACCGCCGATGAGTTAAGAACGAAATTCGAATCGGGTGAGTGGAAACTCCTCGAGGGCAGCGTCCCCTGATAACTGTCGCACAGCTCTACAACGATCAATGGCCATCACGGCCAACTGCTTATTCGTGAGCTCAAAATACGATGCGCTCACGCCTTGCGCGACCTAACTGGTGAGCACTCGCAACCAACATTCGGCAAACCGTTGTTCCGTAGCTTGGAAAGAACGTCCCCCGAGCGCATCTATCTTCTGTGTCTGAGTTGCATCATTTCGATTCCCAACCTTCGTCATCTTGCCAGCGATTGGCACGTGCAGAATTAAAGAGGGGCATTCGCCCTTTTAGGGATTTCCCTAGTTGCGTTCCAACATGAGACAGACCTAAGCTAGTTTCGAAGCACGGCTTCGGGCCGTTGGCGATAAGGAGTGACCGCAAACGAAGCGTGTATCCACGCTGCCTCACTCTACAGTTTCGCTCTTCGCGTTTCGCTCCTGAAGCGCCGTACAAAGGCAGATCAGGCAAAATTGAACTGAGAAAACTTTGCACGATGCTCATCGTTCGCAGTCCAGTGCGGATTAGCTTTGCGGGTGGAGGGACCGACCTGCCCGCTTACTTCGAGGAGTTCGGGGGCGCTGTCCTCAGCACAGCGATCAATAGGTACTTCTACACGATTCTCGGAAAACGACTCGACGGTCGTATTCAAGTCATTTCATCGGATCAACGGATCTTCGAGACTTGGCAGGACATCGTGGCCATGAGCGCGAAAGATACTGAGCTTGAAATCCCGCTGGCCGTGTTGAAAGATCTGGGACGCGACATCTCGCTAGACGTGTTTTTGGCTTCGGAGATTCCTCCCGGAACCGGCCTCGGTTCTTCTGCAAGCGTCTGTGTCGGCGTTCTCAGGGCTCTGACCGCTCATCTGCAAGTTCCTCTTTCGCAATACGAGTTGGCAGAACGTTCCTTCCGTATCGTCAGAAATCTGTTGGGACGGCAAATCGGCAAGCAGGATGGGTACGCTGCCGCTTTTGGTGGTTTGAATTTTGTCACGTTCTATCGGGATGGCGGCGTGCTCGTGGAACCCTTAGCCCTGGAGACTCAAATCATCCGTGAACTGCAGTCCAACCTCTTACTGTACTTTACCGGTTCGGCCCCCCGTTCCCGGGCAATTCCCAGAGGGCAGCAGAAGGCAACGAGCAATCGCGCGCGGCCTGCAGTTGACGCGCTGCACGAAGTACGCAAGCTCGCGGATCGGATGCGGGAAGCCCTCGGGAGCGGTAAACTGACTGCCTTCGGATCTATGTTGGATGAAGCTTGGCAGGCAAAAAAGCGAGTATCGAGGGGGATTTCGACCTCTCGCATCGACCAGCTGTATCGATTGGCTCGTGAACATGGTGCCCTGGGTGGCAAGATCACCGGTGCGGGCGGTGGTGGTTTCTTGCTTCTCTACTGCGAACCGGAACACCAAGAGTCTCTACGAGTCGCGATGGCTTCAACCGGGATAAACGAGATGACTTTCGCTTTCGAGTCTCAAGGTGCTCAAGTAATTGTCAATGATGCCTCTATTTTCAGCTGCGAACAGGGAGGTAGGCGCTGGACTGTCACTCCTGCGTCTGCAGCCTGAGTTCGAACGGGACCACACTTCCACCTCATTTGCACATAAACGCGAGGACACATTGAAGGCTTCTCTTGCGCACATCACGACATGACCTGCTTCATTGACATGGACGCCTTCATTCCCTTCTAGTTGATGTTGCTGGTCCTTCTTCGTAAGGGTAGACGCAGATGCGATCGAAATTTGCATGGACACTTCTAGCCTTGGGTGCGCTCAGCGCTCTCGGGCACGCGCAACGCTACAACTTCAATATTGGAGCCGGCCCGGGATTTCCTATGGGCGAGGCCAGCGATTTCGCCAATACTTCGTACAACATCGTCGCCGGGGGAGGTCGCAACCTTAACTCACACCTGAAGCTGACCGGTGAGTTCATGTTTCACGGGCTGCCGTTGAAGCAGAGTGTCGCGAACGAACTGGGCGTCTCCCAAGTGAAGGGGAGGCTGTACTCTGTGACCGCGAACCTGCTGTGGGGTGCGCCCCTCACGAACAAGATCGGCGGATATGTGATTGGTGGCGGCGGTTGGTATCGGCGAAGCCTTGAGGCACAAAATACTGTCCTCCAGGCTGGATCAGTGTGCGAACCCGCGTGGCTCTGGTGGGACATCGAATGCACCAATGGAATATTCCCTAAAAACGTAACGGTTGGCTCCCGCAGCTCGGATGCTGGAGGTTTCAACATAGGAGGCGGTTTCACCTTTCGCGTCGGGACCACCTCCACCAACATTTACGCCGAGGTGCGGTATCACAAGGCGTTTACTGCGAACATCGACACTACGGTCTTGCCCTTAACATTTGGCTTGAGGTGGTGAGCGGAGCGAACTTTCCGAAGCGTTTCCGCTCTCGCTGATCAGACACGCGGCGGTGGTTTGTTTGTGTGCGTCCAGGCTGTAACGATTGCGATGCACTCGCATGGCGATCCTCCTCTGCCATCGGCGAAGACGCCTCCACTGGAAGAATCTCACTCGCCAGCGGTCAAAATGTGTAGTCGCCTGACTTAACAGTTGAGCCGCATTCGTCCACTTCCGCTCCGGATCGCACTTAGGGATTTCCCTAGTTTCGCAGACCCCGAGTTAACCCTATGTTCAATTCGGTCCATCTTCCATTCGCCCCACTCTTGCCAGAGTTATTGGCTGGAGTGGGGTCTTTAGCGGGAGTGAGAATTTTGGAAAACCCATCGGAGAGTTTTTCATTCCACTCCGTGTTCCCGCTCTGATGGGGCTGTCATTGCCATGACAGCTGCAATCGGAAAACTCATGTCTGATCGGCGTAAAGCCGAGGAACTATCCGAGAACAATTCGAATTCGGCGATCGCCGGGAGAACGATGCGGAGGAGTGCCACCCTACCGTTAAACGGGTTTCTGCGCCCTGCGACTCTTAGGGATTTCCCTAGTTGTGTCGGATATGAGATGAACCTACGCTAGTTTCGAAACGGCTTCGGGCCGTTGCCGATAAGGAGTCACAGCAAGTGAAGCGCGTATACAAGATGCCCCGCTCTGGCGTTGCGCGTCAGGAACAAGTCCGTTGCCGTGCTTACGAAATCTATGAGGAACGCGGAAGAGAGGACGGGCATGAGCTCGATGATTGGCTCCAGGCAGAATCGAAGATAGTCCAGCAGTTCACAAGGAGAAAAACCATGGCAGGTAAATTCGACTTGAAGCAAGGCGGAAACGGTCAATTCATGTTCAACCTAAAAGCGGGGAACGGTGAAGTGATTCTAACCAGCGAGCTCTACAAGCAAAAGCAGAGCGTTTTTGATGCCATCGACTCTGTGAAGGCTAACGCGGGCGACGATACCCGCTACGAGCGCAAAACCGCGAAGAATGGACAGGCGTTCTTCGTTCTGACGGCAACGAATGGCCAGATTATCGGCAAGAGCGAAACGTATTCTTCGGTGTCGGCAATGGAGAACGGGATTCAATCGGTAAAGGTGAACGGGCCGGGAGCAGCTATCGAAGACAGTACTCGAGACCTTAAAAGCCCTGCCGCATGAGCAATGATGATGGGGTCCGCTTACGGTGCTCAATTAGCTCGGTAAGTTCACCTTCGAAGGTAATAAATGTGCGACTCTCAGGTCTTAGCACCGGCTACCCGCTCAATGGTCGCGTGATGACCCGCCTTTCGTAATTTAGCTCAGCACAAGGGAGTCGTCACCATCGACGCATTTTTCACTTCTGCGGGTCTGATCGCGCTCATCACGCTGACGCTCCTTGAGATCGTGCTGGGCGTCGACAACGTCATCTTCATTTCGATTCTCTCGAGCAAACTTCCCGAGTCGCAGCAAGCCCCGGCTCGGCGGGTGGGACTCCTGGCAGCGCTGGGGACGCGCATCCTGCTTTTGCTTTCGATTGTCTGGATCACCAGGCTGACAACCCCGCTTTTTTACACCTTGGGGCGCTCCATCTCTGCACGCGATCTCATCCTGATTGGCGGTGGCCTATTCCTGCTTGCAAAGGCGACCATCGAAATTCACGAGCATTTGGAGGGCGAAGAAGGCCACACCTCGGCGCGAGTGCTACCGTCGTTTGCTGCTGTCATTACTCAGATCGCTGTGCTGGATATCGTTTTTTCGCTGGATTCAGTCATTACCGCTGTCGGCATGGCCGACGAAATCAGCATCATGATTACCGCCGTGATCCTAGCCGTCGGCGTGATGATGTTATCGGGGGGGCCCATCAGCTCCTTTGTAAATCGCCGTCCGACAGTGAAAGTACTCGCGCTCTCGTTTTTGTTGCTGATTGGCGTCTCGTTGGTTGGCGATGGCCTCGGCATGCACATACCGAAAGGCTACATCTATTTTGCGATGGGCTTTTCAGTGTTCGTGGATGCAATCAACGTGCGCGTCCGCAGAGTCGTTCCGCCAGTTCATCTACGTGAGCCGTACGTTTAAGCGCTGGTTGAAGCTAACAGGCGATAGGTCTCGGAATCTACTGCTTGTTATGCGGCCCGATCACCGCGCGGCTTGGCTTGGCTCGACAGCATTGAGAAGCAGATGCAAAGAATCGCGGTATGGAGGTGATTCATGTTCTCACCCAATGGCCTGAAACGCCGCTGGATACTACTGGGGTTGTGCACGGCACTCAGTCTGACTGTCGTACGTGCTGTGGCCCAAAGCCCATCTTCGACCCCTTCAGACGTCATTGTCGAGGAAGCCACAACTGCGCCTCAAACTGCGCCGGTCGTCTTTGATGGCGTGACATTGTTTCATGTGACCGGCGTATCGGCTTTTCCAGCGGAGAAACGTGCGGAGGCGATTGCGGATCGCATTCAGGCTGTGGCCGCCGATCGTGCTTATGCGCCAGAGGTCCTCCGATTAAAGGACGAACCGATCGGAACGCGTATCCTGGCTGGCAGCGAGTCGATCATGCTTGTCACTGATGCCGACGCTAGCCTCGAGAGTGTGAGTCGGCCATTACTGGCACAGACTTGCTTAATACGAATCGGAGAGGCGGTCACGGAGTTCCGGCGCGAACGCGAGCCGAATCTCTTGATCCGACATGGTGTTTATGCGCTCGCGGCGACGTTGGCGCTCATCTTTTGTCTATGGGTCACGCGCAGAATCGTCAGAAGGGTCCGCTCCGTGCTCGAGCGGCGCTACAAGGCAAAGATCCACGGGGTCCAGATTGCATCATTCCACCTTATCCACGCCGAGCAGGTATGGCGATTATTGAGTGGAGCGCTTAGCCTTGTGTGGGCAGCCGCTGTCTTGGTTGCGGCTTACGTAACTCTGCATTACGTTTTGTCTATCTTTCCCTGGACGCGGGGATTGAGCAGCAGTTTGCTCGCCGTTCTGATGAATCCGTTGATCAGCATCGGCGCTGCCTTTTTGAACGCTGTACCAAACCTTATATTCCTGGCGATTCTTGTTCTGGTCACCTGGTATGCGTTGAAGCTGATTCGTCTTTTCTTTGTGGGCATCGAGAAAGAAGCAATCACCTTATCCGGGTTTGATGCCGCATGGGCGAAGCCCACCTATCGCCTGGTCCGAGGAGCCGTGATCGCCTTCGCGCTGGTGGCTGCTTATCCCTACATACCCGGCTCGGAGTCGCAGGCCTTTAAGGGCGTCTCCCTGCTGTTTGGCGTGGTTTTCTCTCTGGGATCGACTTCCCTTATCGGAAATATGATCTCTGGATACAGCATGACGTACCGGCGGCTGTTCAAGCCGGGTGACCGGGTCAAGATCGGGGATCACGTCGGGAATGTGGAAGAGACCAAGTTGATGGTGACGTACTTGCGGACTCCCAAGAATGAATTGATCGCGGTACCAAACTCCGTCATCATCAACGCGGAGGTCGTGAACTACAGCACCCTGGAGCGACACGATGGATTGATCCTCCATACCACAGTGGGAATCAGCTACGAGACACCCTGGCGACAGGTGGACGCCATGCTGATCCGGGCCGCAGAACGCACGCCCGGACTGCTGCGCGAGCCGAAACCATTTGTTCTGCTAAAAGAACTCAGGGAATTTGCGGTCACCTACGAAATCAATGCGTACTGCCGCGAAGCACGAGCGATGGGTTGGCTGTATACCCTGCTGCATGCAAACATTCTCGATGTCTTCAACGAATACGGAGTGCAGATCATGACGCCGGCCTACGAGGGTGATCCGGAGCAGCCAAAGATTGTGCCAAAAGACCAATGGTATTCTGCGCCCGCGAGCCCGTCAGACAATGAGAAGGCCCGGGCCTAGGAAAGGCCCCGTCGCGGGTTGCCGGTTCGTTGTCACCTATAGACCTTATGAAAAACCTGCTGTAACTTTTTGCAGTTGACAGAGTTATAACGCGGCTGATAATCGAGGAAGAATAATGGCTTCCGTCTTCGTTCCGGTCGCACCGAAACGGGCCAGGGGTTGGTGCTACATGTCATCGGTCAGCATTCTCGTAGTTGAAGATTCCGAGCCTTTCCGGCAATATCTTTGTTCGACGCTGGGCAGAAGAATCGAATTGCAGATCGTCGGTGAAGCCTCAGACGGATTCGAAGCGGTTCAGAAAGCCGAAGAACTTCAGCCGGACTTGATTTTGTTGGATATCGGGCTGCCCACGCTCGGCGGAATCGAAGCCGCTCGACGAATCCGCGAACTCTCCCCCCGGTCCAGAATCCTCTTTGTGAGTCAAGACACGTCTGTGCCTGTAGTGCGAGGAGCCTTTGCCGAGGGAGCAAAGGGTTACATTGCGAAGACGGATGCGAGACGCGACCTACTGACGGCAGTGGACGCCGTTCTTCGGGGCGAGCAGTTTTTCAGCAGGATATTTTCTGGTCATGATGTCGTTGGAGCTTCAGATGTACGAGTCTCCGAAGGCGGCCCAAGCAAGTAATTTCCCGTCGTCTCTCAGCAAAAGGCCGTTTATTCCCGGTAAACTCTTCGTGAACTTTTCGGCGAACCGCCATTCCTATCCTGCCTTCCGTGCAGAATTGCTGCAATCGAAAGGAATGCGAGCGTGGATCAAAGTACCACCCTTTGGTTGCGACTTGATTGAAAGCTCTCCGTGCACCAACCGCAAGCGCTCTTGCATGCTCGTGAGGCCAAGCCCAGTGCTCTTCATTGCAGTTTCCGTATCAAAACCTGCACCAAGATCACTGATGGTGAGGTGAATCTCCCTCGTGCTTCCCCATAGGCGCACTTCGAAGCGCTTTACCCCACTATGCTTCGCGGCATTGCGCAGGGCTTCTTGTACAACTCGGAATAGAGAAAGAGAAAGGTCGGTTGGCAAGAAAGCAGGTAGATCGTGACTTTGGAAATCAATTTCCGCCTTCTGGCGCTCACCGAACTCTTTGCAGAAGTTCTTCGTTGCTACAACGATGCCCAAGCTTTCCACTTTCGACGAGTGCAATTCGTGCGACAACTGTTGAACATCGTCCACAATCTGCGTGGTTTGGTTTCCGAGTGCTCCGATTCGGGTGCGGAGTTCCGATGCGGCGTCAGGAATGTCTTCCTGGACGCCTTCGAGTTCTAGCGAGAGAAGCACAAGTCGTTGGACGATATCGTCGTGAAGCTCACGCGCAATCCGGTAACGTTCTTGTTCCTGTGCCTCGATGAGGCTGCCACTGATCCGACGCAGGGAGTCTTGCGTGCGTCGGGCCTCGGCCATGACGGCCGAGAGGAACATCAGTGGCACAGCAACCACACACAATAGAATCTGGAAGGACAGAACGTTTTGTGCCATGGATACATACGGGAACGGCTCTCGCCCGTTCATGGTGTACCTGATCGAGATCAGCGCGACGGATAAGAGGGAGAGGCTCAATCCACCCAAACCAAAGCGGGCTGCAGCCCATAACAAGAACGGTAGAGGAAGGTACAGAAGTGCGGGAGTTGTAGACGGCGAAAAAGGCTGAAAGCCGAATACCAAAACCACAACCAATACTGTGCCAACGGCGAGCAGGGCTGCTTCCAAATATTGAGCTACGCCGGCCCTCCGTAGCCAAGAAATGCCGTTTGAGCTGCACAGTACTATCGCTGGGACCAGTGTTAGCTCTGCCAACGCATTCGTCCAAAATCGTTCTACACCAAGCGGCCAGAAAGCTCGACCCCAGCCTGTGATCACAACTGCAGCAGCATCGAGGAACGAGGTTGCCAACGGGGCAAGCACGACACCGAACACTATAAAGGTGAATATTCCACGCACGTTGTCGAGCGTGTTTCTTGGATAAGTGAGCCGCCCGATGCAAAACGCTCCAATCAATGCCTCGCTCGTGTTGGTCATGAACCAACCGAGAGCTGTCCACACCGGCACTCCGGCCTGTAGTTGAGCAAGCATGTGAATCGGAAGCACAGCCAGGAGGAGGGTCCACCATGTTCGCCGCGGGGTCAATAAAAGGGCCGCCAGAAGAATGGCGTTGGCAGGCCAAAAAGTCGAATTCGGCTGCCCGATTGGAGTCCAGGCAAAACCAATTCGCGTCCCGACATAGTAGCTGATTCCCACAAGCAACGGGGATCTCACGGTCCGCAGGATTCGCTTCGCCACAACAGAAGACTCAACGGTTCCAGGGGAATTATCACGTGCAGCACTGATTCTTGAGAGTGAAGACAGCAACGAGCTAGTCACCACAGGTCACCTCCTCAGCTCTTAACTAAGCCGAGTAGTTTACAGAGACCTTGCCCTGACGATCCGCATCTTCAAGCAGACACGTCCTAGTTGGTTCCTATGATGCTGTGTGGGGAAAAACGTGTTCACCTTATAGCACAAATCTCAGTGCACTTCAAAGTGAATTCCGAAAATGATAATGAGCCGGGTGTCAACTGACGTAATCAGATTGCACTCAAAATCCCCGGCCGAGTCTCAGCGATTTTACGACAGCTATCTCGTTATTCGCCTAAACGGAGGACAGGTACGTCGTCCGTTGGCTGCCAGACTGGACCGATCACACAATCGTGCTTGGACTGAGCTTTAGCTTTTAGGTTTCGGAGGAAATTGCTTTAGCAGCTTAGCGACCGCTTTACTCGCCAGCTCCAAAGATTTGTTTTTCTTCTCAATGTCGAGTTTCCGGGAAACCGTGCCAGACCAGACCACGCGATTCGCAGCCCGATCAACAAACTCTAATACTAAAGTTCCTTCCGGCACCACAGGCATGAGTTCTCCGCCTCCTTGCGCTCCTGTCCACATCGTGGCATTTATGGCCGGAGGTGGCCCTGTAAAGGTGGATGATATTGGTGCTCCCCCGGAGACTGCGATTGCGAAGCCAATCCCGCCGGCAGGGATCAAGGTTAGGTCTCCATCTTTATCGACCCGCGAGTAGCCCTTCGAGCCCAGCTCACTATCGATCGAACCCATCACGGTTGCGTAGAGTATCGGCCGGGTAGGCGGCATGACCGGTTCAGCCAGGGTGTAAGTCTTGTATTTTGAAAAGTCCGTGCTCTTGTCGTAGCCTACTTCGACTTTTTGCGCAAACGCGACAGTTGCAACCGCGACCATGAAGAAGCATGTGCAAAATGCCTTCCTGCTGTTCTTCACTCTGCCTCCAACTCATTAATATGAGACCAATATTTAAGACCTCCTCCATCGCCACGGCATCGGACGAGCGCCTCAGCGTGCAGAATGCCGGTTTATTGCGCATGAGCTCACTTTTCAAGAAGCCGATGCCATACAGCGCTATAGGCCGCGATTTCGCCGCCACACGACTCCATGAACGTAAACTCACCCCAATGCGACAGGACTACAGTCGAGCAGAGATCATTCAATCTGGGTGAATCCGCCATTCGAGATGGCCAAAGGAACGTTGTCGGGGGCCACAAAAAGGGGGCGTCGGTCGCCCCCGCAAGTCGTAAATATGTCTTCCGATTTCAAGGTCTGCGCCTGCCTGCTTAGGCCGCGAGCTTCTGGCCCAGAAACTCCTTTGCTTTTGCCGTCGCCGCGTCCCACTTATTAAGTTGCTCGGGCGTCAGGAAACTGATCAGGCGCTGACGGATCGTCGCCCGGTTGTCGGCCACCTTACGGATAAGGTCTTCCCTTGACACGTTGGGGTTCTGTTGTTTGTATTCCTGTAGTTTCTCGGAGGCCTCTGACAGAAAGCCCTGTAGCTTCTGCTTCTGGTCTTCGGAGAGATTCAGGTCTGTGGCAAACCGCCTTAGTTCGTCCACGACCAGGTCGCGTTGTTCCTGAGTAAGAGCCATGATTCGATCCTTTTCTATTAGGTTGGAAGCGCGTTGAAGGTTTCGCGCCGAGATGGATTCTCTGGAATTCATCCAGGCTCGGTTATCAGTTCACAGGTTCGCAGTAGACCACTGCGAGGGTGAGCCAGTTATTACAGCGTTCCAAATTCGAACACCGAATTCTACGAATTCGGGTTATCTTCGAAGCACTTCAGCGAGACTCTAGTTTCCACCCTACGTCTGCACAACTAGGGGAATCCCTAAGCGGCCCGGGCGACGCGTCATATCAACGGTTGAAATCAGATGGGATGAGTTCTACATGGCGCCCAGCGCCACAACGATTAATGAAAACGGGAAGCGTTGGCGGTATGCTGTGGCGAGGCGTGTGGTCCAGAGGTCTTCGGCCTTACTGGTGCTTGAAAGCCCGTGGATGAGTTTGACCCGGGACGCGCTTTGGCACAACGGACTGTAGCCTCTTCGTGAGAGGAGAGCACGCGAGGGAGATTCACCCTATCGGCGCGTCCTGGATCACACGTCAATGGAGGTGTGATCATGGACGTGCTGCATGCGAGATGTTGCGGTTTGGATGTACATAAGAGCTCGATTTCCGCTTGCATTTTGTTGCGTGAAGCGGGACGAGTGCAGAAACACCAGCGTCGCTTCGGCGCGATGACCCAGGATCTGCGTGAGCTTGCCGAATGGCTGCGGCAGTTGGGTGTGACTCAAGTAGCGATGGAATCCAGCGGCGTCTACTGGAAGCCAGTTTGGAACATTCTGGAAAGACAGTTCACGGTAGTGTTGGCGAATGCACAGCACATCAAGAATGTGCCTGGTCGCAAGACCGATCAGAAGGATGCGGAATGGATTGCGCAGTTGCTGCAGTATGGTCTTCTGCGGCCCAGTTATATACCCTGCGAAATCATCCGCGATCTACGCGACCTGACGAGAATGCGGGCGAGTCTTTCGCAGGAAGCTTCGCGCATCAGTAGTCGAATCCAGAAGGTGCTGGAAGACGCGAACATAAAACTGGCGAGCGTGGCGACCAACGCTCTCGGCAAGAGTGGACGGGCCATGCTGGAGGACATCATCAGCGGCGAAGATGATCCGGAGCACCTCGCCTCCCTGGCCCTGGGTCATCTGCGTGTGAAGATTCCGCAATTAAGACTTGCGCTGGAAGGAAATATCCGTTCCCATCATCGCTTTTTACTTCGGCGTTTACTGGACCAAATGCAGTTCGTGGAACACGAAATTGCATTGCTCGAAGAACGCCTGGAGGACATCGGTCGACAAAGGCCGGAGCTGTTGCAAGCGGTGGCTCGCTGGGACACGATACCAGGCATCGATCGAGTGGCAGCATGGGCTCTTCTAGCCGAAGTAGGGGACAACATGGCGCAGTTTCCAACCGCCGAGCATCTGGCCAGTTGGGCCGCTCTGTGCCCAGGCAATCACGAAAGTGCCGGCAAACGTTTACGCGGTGCAACTCGTCAAGGGAGCCCATGGTTGCGCCGCATGGCTTGTCAATGCGCCTGGGCTGCCGCGCGAACCAAGAACACTTACTTGTCCTCGCAGTTCAGACGCTTAGCCGCGAGGCGCGGCAAGAAGAGAGCCATCATCGCGGTGGCACATACCCTTATAGTCATTGGCTATCACCTGCAGAAGAACCAGAGCAACTACGACGATCTTGGCGGAAACTACTTCGATCGCATCCACTCCGACGGTCTAAAGCGGTACTTGGTGAAGCGGCTGCAACAACTCGGGCACAAAGTAACTCTAGAGCCGATCGAAGCTGCTTAACCCACCGCTTCTCGCAGTTGTTTTCGA
>CAVOLD010000009.1:0-828106 GCA_963696705.1 uncultured Acidobacteriota bacterium | reverse complement strand
GGGCAAACCAAGTGATTTCGCTCCTACCCCAAGAAAATAGCGACAACATCGCAAACGCTGGCCGTCGTTTGAAAGAAAACCTTGAAACCCAGGCCTGGCGCAGGGCTTCTCCTTGGCCCCCAATCTGAAGGAGCACGCGGGGGAGATTTGACACCAACTTCTACTGAGCCTGCCAGCGTCGCGCCTTGGTTATGACGATGGCCGAACACCATAACGCGAGGGTTTGATCGCTGGTCGCCACCGACGCCCGTGGCAACGCTCTCTGCGGTCAGCGTTGGCCACGCGGGACACGGGACAACTCAAACCATTAGCGACAAACCTGGACCAACTGTCCGTTACTTTCAAGGGTTGGAAGTAGTTGGCAGTTGTGAGACGGACCTCCCTCCGATTGACTGTTACGCGAACGGGCTGCGTCTATTTCGCGTTGTTGCCGCTCACGGGCCTCTTCTTGGGCCCGAGCGTCGGCACGGCATATGCTGTACTCCTCTAGTTTCTGTTGGTTTTCCGCATAGCAATTGGACGGGACCGCCGAAAGGTTGCAGTTTTGGAGTATCGGTTTCATGCAGTAGCTTTGCGCCGCTGCCGGGATGCTGAGTGTGATCAAAGTGAGAGCGATTCTGAATTTCATTTGCTGTTTGTCCTCCTAGAAGCTAGGTACATTATCCTAACTACGTGGTAACTGGCACCAGATGTCCTCGATAACCCGTTTCTTGGTTACCTAGATCGCCTGGACCCTAGGCTCCGAGTCGGCCCACTAGACGACTCTGAATCTGGCCGAGTTCCACGAGTGCGGAGCATTCCGCTAGCCCTATCCTTTGGCTCCGCCCTTGCGTTCCTGCCCCCCGCTACGCCTTAAATACGCTGATCTGCGTGCTGCCGTGCCCGTGCTCTGCTCTCATGTGTAGAGAATTTGGATTCAGATTTCGTTACGTAAGTGACCTTGTTCGGATGACCTCGGTGCTTATACGTTCACATGGGGGTTGCACCCACTTCAGGAGGATTCCATCTTATGAAACGTATATTCGCGCTTCTGCTTTGTATTGCAATTCCGTCTGTGGTGTTTGCCGCAGATGCCGATAGTGGCTACAAGGTCGCCTACGACGGAGGGTCCCTTCCGAATGTCAAGGTCGGCTCGGGCCTAAAGCTGATCGTCAACTCTTCAACAATCACACTGGTAAAGGACAAGCGGAGATTGCCACGATTCCTTCATCCGCTGTCACTGAAATTAGTTACGGTCAAGACGTTCATCGGCGCGTTGGAGCAGCTATCGGGCTAGCCGTTATCAGTTTCGGTATCGGCGGATTGATGGCTCTAACCAAATCCAAGAAGCACTACGTCGGCTTGACTTGGGCAGACGGTGACAAGAAGGGCGGATTGGCAATCCAGTGCGATAAGAACGATTACCGTGGAGTTCTCACGGCATTGGAAGGTGTAACGGGCAAGACGGCAGTAAACTCGGATGCAATGACCGTCAAGAATTAGGCAGGCTCTCCCCCATACTGCGCATGCATGGCTCCAGCCGACTGAAGTCAGTCCGGCTAATCCAAAAACGTACTTTCGTAATGCCACATAGCCCCTATTGTTAGTTTCGGACTCTCGTTTCTCTCGCAGCACAAGGGTAGCGTGAGGTACACCCTGAAGGATCTCGAAAAATGAACCTCAAGCCTTTTACCAGTGCGTTAGTTGGGATCATCAAGACAGTTAAACAACTTGTCACACTTACGCTCGTCCTTGGATGGACGCCTTTGTCTGTTCATGCGCAGGTGATAGTGGCCACATTGCCCACCGGGAATCAACCCATAGCCGTCGCTCTCAACTCAAAAACGAATAAGATCTACGTCGCGAACTATGGCGACTGCGTTCAAGTGCTCGGGAATGTCACGATGATTGATGGGGCAACAAACAACATCACAACACTCGCTGATGCAGCCTGTCCCTTGGCCGTGGCGGTGAACCCGAACACGAATAAGATCTACGTAGCGAACTATGGCAACAGCAGTGAGCGCGGTGTGACCGTGATTGACGGGGCAACGGACGCCACTACGACAGTTACAGCGGGCACGTATCCTGATGCCATAGCGGTGAATCCGAACACCAACCAGATCTATGTCGCGAACGCTGGCACCAACAATGTGACCGTGATAGGCAACAGCTTCACCGTCGCTACCACGCCGAGCAGTGCGACAGTTGCTGCCGGACAATCGGGGACATTCACCCTGACCGTGACGCCGCAAGGTTCTTTTACCACCGCGATCAGCTTCTCATGCAGCGGGCTGCCGTCACTTGCGGGATGCACGTTCAATCCTGCCTCGGTCACGCCGAATGCCAGCACCTTGACTAGTACAGTGACCATCACCACTGCGGCACGCACCGCATTACTAGCGCCACCTTCGTTTGGTCATCGCCGATTGAGTCCGCTGTATGCAATATGGCTGGTGATGCCCGCCGTCCTGCTGGGCACGGCGAGGCTGGCTGCGCCTAAGCGCAAAAAGCTGCTGAGCTTCGGCCTGATGTCCCTGCTGGTAGGTAGTTGTCTGTTGCACCTGGCTTGCGCTGGCGCGAGCAGCAGCACCGGGAGTGGAGGTAGCGGTACCGGTGGAACTCCGACAGGCACCGTACCCTGTCACCATTACTGGTGCGGCAGGGTCGAACCAGCACACGGCCACTGTGACACTGACCGTCCAATGATGTTCCGACAAGCGAGCTTTTCTAGCCGACCATAGCTTGGACGGTAGCATGAGACTATCCCGGAACCAGCTTGAGAACCAACGTGGAGCGCCGCATGGACGCTGGCGAGATATTAGCTATGGAAATGCTACATCATATTGAATCAAAGCTAGTTAGATAGCAATTTAAGAATCTTAGAGGATGCGTATGAACCGTCAGTCTAGCCTAGGGTAGAAACGCGACTAACCAGTGCGTTATCAATTGGTTGCATTCAGTCACGTCGGACTAAGCGAATACAGGCAAATTCAAGATAAGACATTGATAATAAGTAAGTTGTCTATCATTGACCAGTAATTTAGGAACGTGCTCAAGAAAGGTGATTTTCCCTCGAACCCGCAGAGGAGAGGCACTGGGGGGGGCCGTGCCACCGTGCGGAACCAGTAGCCCGGCGGAACCCTGTGGCGACCGGGCAAGCATGCTTAGGGTTGGTTAGGGACGTTATGTGTTTTCTGTGACTTACCGCCGTCATGCCGTGCTGACGTGACGTTGTCAGGGCCTTACATCTCGATTCCGCCCGCGCCGTGATGACGTTCCATAGCCAAAAGCGAGGAAGGTCAATCATGCAATGACTCTGCAATGCAGGTTTCTAGCCCAGCATATTCATACGGTTACAGACGTACTATGGTTATCCTAACCGCCACACCAAAACACGGTCATTGGAGATGCGGAATATTGTTGGCCCCTATATACGGGGAATTTCGCAGGTGGGGATACTTCTTTAAATCTATTAACACGCATACTTAAGTCAGTTGACATTGACATTGAGATTTCACCTCTTTCCCCTATAAGACCAGTTCGCGTACCTGCCGCGACTAGTTGTCCAGTCAGCATTGGCACGAGCGATGCCTACAAGCCCCCTCTGCTTCACCCAGTCGAATGGAATACGCTGCTTCGCCGTGGCAGCTTCCAACCGTTCACGCACTTGCGCGGCAGGGAGAGCTTTATCTCTCGGGAAATCCTTGATGACTGCGGTCAATGCCGTCGTGAGCCTCAGTGAACCTCCAGTAACAATCACGCCCTTGGCCGTCGCACCCTGCACACTCCTCACGCCCGTTCCAGCGACGGGAGTAAAAGTGAGATGCAGCAGTTTTAAACGGACCCGATAGTTCGGTGGTTTGTAGAACCAATCCGCATTGCCGGTTTCTTCCTTGAACGCAGCCTTGTGAAGTCGCTCCAGCCACTCTGGGTCAGTAACCAAGACTTCACCATCGGGAGAGAAGTCCTCGACCTGATGCTTCAGCAGAAGCTCAATGTCCTCTGGCCGGACACCGAGAAGAGCAAATGATTTTGCTCGTGAGTTGACGTGCCGCCGCACAGGGTCTTTCGGCTCCTCCTCGGCTCCACCAGCTAATCTGGTTTGACGCCGCTCTTCGAGACGTTGCGTGCGAACGTCCGCACAAACGAATCAACAAGCCAGTCAGGAAACTGGCACCGCAGCCTCGTCATCAAAGCATGTGTATGCTTCTTCCCCTTCACGAGGAGTGCCAGCAGCGACAACGTAGCCGCCTTTGTCGCCTGAGCCCTTCAAATCCCATTGGCCGGGATGACGCAGTTCTCGGGCACGTCTGTCCCTTGACTTCTTTGCTGATTCGATTCCCAGCTTCGTGAACTGCTCAATGCTGTGCTTGGTGTGCCGGAAGTAGTGGTGTTGTTTCCATGGCGCGGTCTTTGGTCGAGAGTAAACCGTGTAGCCATACGGCAGTGGTCCGGCCTCTTCCTCGATTGTCTCAAGCACCCCTTGAGCGTCTATATCGAGAATGCAGATGTTGCCTTCGAGGATTTCATTGCCATGTTCGTCGTGTCCCATCCAGTGCATTCCACAACTGCCGAAGATGCCCACTTCGTAGTGAGCGAACTGCGGATACTTCTGGATGAACTTCTCCGGGGAATAATTGCCTTTGGCCCTAGTCAACAAGTTGAACGAGGACCAGCCTATTACATCGCTGACTTTTCCGCCCGGAGGGATAGCACACACCGCGAAGTGGTGTTTTGTGATGAAGTGATTCGCCTTAGTGACGAAAGTGCTTTTAGTACCAGGCTTCTCAGTCTCCTCCTCTGTCTTTTCTGTCATATGTGTTCCTTGTATTTCTGTCTGTTCAATCAAAATCAAATCGGTACTAATGGGGCTGCGGGCTGGCGATGTGATTTTTTTCTTGACAACAATTTTGCCACATCGCCTGTCCGCCTCCGCCACCTGTGCCGAAGAAGTGAATACGCTGGCAATTTGCGTATCCACCTCTTCATCTCTCCCACCTGGCTGGGGAGCCCCCCAACTTTAGTGCCGATGCGCCCGGCTTTGCGACATCTAGTTGTCCGATTGTGACAGGCGTCCTGTGCGCTCGTATTGTTCAAGATCGTTGACCCAGCGCTCTAAGCTGCTACGCTTGAATCGCAGGTTGCCATTGAGACGGAGTAGAGGCAAGGGCAGGGGCATGCGCGCCTGTCCTCTTGTTCTGCTCATCTCGTATAGTTGCCGAGGCGAACACTTCAAGAATGCAGCGGCCTCAGCGACCGTCAAGATTTCAGTTGTGATCTGGGTATTAGTTGGACACAAAGCAGCCCCGCGAACGGGACTGTAAAGCGGATAGATTGAACATTGCTTCCCTGTTCATTTTGAGCGGCTGCTTGGACTGTCCCGAAGATAGCATGTCAACGGTGACGTGGTTCAAGGGGCCTTGTGCTCAAAGTCGCCTGCCCTATGTTTGGCGCAGCTTTCGTGACACTTCTGTGTAGCCGTTCCACGATTTACGACAGGTCTAGAATCGCATACGAAGGTGCGACGGTCAACGAATCTTCGGTAACAGGGGGTAACTGTTACTTTACGACTTTCCATTCGTGGAAGCGGCCTCTAGGAGCTTCATCCCGTCGATTCCGGCCTGCGGTATCGCCTTGACGTAGTGACCAGTCGTAACGGCCAAATTTTTGTGGCGAAGTATCTGCTGGGCCGCAAGTGCGTCACCTGTGAGTTGTGTGAGTATCGTCCCTGCTCCGCGTCTGCCCGCGTACAGCGTCTTCCATTCAATGTCTTTTGCCTTCAGAGCCGGGACGATCACGCGCTGCACTAGGCTCTTCAGGTCCAAAGGCTTTCCAGTCCTGTTGGGGAAGACCCAGCCTTCAGTGGGATTGCCCGATTTATGCTGCCAGAGCTTCAACGGAATCAGGACGGGCGCAATCAGGGGCAACGAAGCGACCGAGTTTTTGGTCTTGGTTTCTCCCACAACGCCACGGGCGATTGCTCTCCGAATGTGTACGCTCTCGGAATCGAAGTCTTCCCAGCGTAACGCCTGAATTTCACCCGGCCTCAGTCCAAGAAAAAACGCGAGTGCCATGATTAGCTGACAATGAACATGTTCCACTAATGCGCTGATGATGTTCTCAACCTCTTCCAACGTGTAGTGCTGCGTCTCACCGGGAGCCTTCGTCTTGCCCAAAATCCTTACATCGTGCCAGGGGTTGGCCTCAATGACTCCAAGGTTGACGGCGTGGCTGAAAATGCCTGATGCGAGTGACCGGATGTGCTGAAGGGTGTGCCGTCCCAGAGTCTTCGCAAGCTCTGTGAGAAGCTGTGACCCGACATGCGTCCGATATTCCTTCAGCGTCATGTCAGAGAAATGCAACTTCAAATGCTGGCCCCAGATTTGTTCGTAGCCGTAGACGGTTGACGCTCGGAGATTTTCTTTGGCGAAGGGCAGGTAGGTCTGCTCCCAAAAATCAGCGACCGTAGTGTCCGGTTTGTTGACGCGACCTGGAGCCTGCTCATTGACCTTCCGCATCTCGTCTTCGCATTTCTGCCGGACAGGCTTGCAGGATCGGGAATGGTACTTGTTGTCCTTCGTGCAAAGGCGTTTTGACCGTTGCACTCTCTTGGGCTTTCCGTCTACAATCTCCGTGACGTAATAGCGAACATGAAAAGCACCAAAAGCTTCGTAGATGTATCCCCGCTGGAATCGTCCCATCGCGTTCTCCTTCAGCAATCGCATGGTAGCAACTATGCGATGAAAATGCGATGGTACGAAAGTGCTACTAAGCTAAGTCTTTTGTAATGTTATACGGAGAGGTGGCCGAGTGGCTGAAGGCGGCGGTTTGCTAAACCGTTATACGGGCTAACACCTGTATCGGGGGTTCGAATCCCCCCCTCTCCGCCATTACCTTAGTTATCTAGCAGTTGCAAGGGCTCCTACCACAGACTCATACCTGTGGAGGAAGCCGTTGCGAAAAGTCAAAGTCAATCTCACCAAATACGTGGCCACAGAGGCCGGGTTGCGCTACTGCCCCGCCGTTATCACATCGAATGGCCGCATCAAGCAAGACATCGTACTCGTAGGCGACAAAGAAGAACGCCATCCCGAGGGCGCGTACTATCTCGATTGGCGCAGGAATGGCGTACGGGTTCGGCTGTCAGTGGGCAAGAACGGTCAGGATGCGCTCACGCAGCGCGACCGAAGGACGTTCGAACTGAATGCTGCCGCGCACGGCGTCGAACTTGCGTCCAGCGTCGTGCCTAACGGCAGCAGTCCCAACGACGGTCGCAAGCCGCTGTCTGTCGCCGTCGCAGACTTCTTAGAAGATACGAAATTGAGCAAGAAGCCGAAAACACTGGCCGCATATAAAACGGCCCTGAACTACTTCACAGAATCCTGCCCGAAGCTGTACGTGGAAGACATCGAACGACGTGACATGCTGAAGTTCGCTGCGTTCCTACGGGACGAAAAAGAACAGGCTCCGCGCAGCGTCCACAACAAATTTGAAAACGTCATGTCCTTCCTGAAGGCACAGGGAGTTCGTGGGCTCGTGGGCAAGAATGACTGGCCGCGCTACACGGAGGAAGAGCCTGAAGTCTACGAACAGGCCGATCTGGATACGCTGTTCGTGGCCTGCGATGCCGAAGAGCGGTTATGGTTCGAGTTCTTCCTGATGACCGGGATGCGAGAGCAGGAAGTGATGCACGTGTACTGGTCGGACGTGAACCTGAAGGCGAGCACCGTGAAAGTCACTCACAAATCCGACTGGACGCCGAAGGCTTACAAAGAGCGCGAGATTCCCATTCCCGAGAAACTGGTCACGAGCCTACAGGCAGCAAAGGCCACCCATGCCAAGACGTGCCCTCTCGTATTCCCCACGGCTGGATGTCGCCCGAAGCTGAACTTCTTGGATGATCTGAAGTCCATCGCTGAGCGTGCTGGCCTCAGTCCTGAGAACTTTTGGCTCCACAAGTTCCGGGCGACATTCGCAACGTGGCACCTGTGGGCGGGTATTGACCTGCGCACGGTTCAGCAGTGGCTCGGTCACTCCGACATGGAGAGCACGATGCGCTATTTGAAACCCTCACGGAGCCAAGCCACCAAGGACAAAGTGAACGCGACGTTCGCCGCAGGGGGTGCGCAATGAGTGAAATCAAGTTCACAGCGCAGGAACAGGCCGAGGTGGAGACCCTGACGCTGACCAAGAAAATCGCTCGCAGCATGAAAGGTGCGCTTACGGCGAAGCAGTTGGCCGAGTTGTTGAACATCAATCGAAAAACGGTGTTCAAGCTGGCGAAGGCCGGGCGCATCCCTAGCTTCCGCGTTGGGGCTGCCGTGCGCTTCGATGCCCGACTCGTCATTGACTGGCTGCGGAAGCAGAGGCGGTGAGGGAATTTTTGGGTAATCATACGGAAGTGCCATAGACAGGCTTCGAACAATCTGAGATTCTAGTTGTGAATTTGCATCAAGAGCGGGGTGCCCAATGCGGCATCTCCGCCAACCGAGGACAGGACAGCGTTCCACGGTGGCCGCCTTACTAGGCAGATGCGGCAGGTGGGAAAGGACCTGCAAAGCGAATCACATGAAAATCGACGCCAAAAGTACGCCCGACGTATTGGTGCGTAATGAAGGAACCGTGTTCCTGTTCTCCCCACTTACCCCACAGGCAAAGGAATGGATCGACGAGCACGTTCAATCCGATGCCCAGTGGTTCGGCAACGCTCTCGTAGTTGAGCACAGGTACGCTTGGGGACTGGCCGAGGGCATGAAGGACGAAGGACTGGTGCTCGCATGAGCTGCTTTGTTTGCGAGGTTTGCGGCGGGGGTGACGGGAAGCACGCCTCTGGTTGTGGGTTGGAAGCTTTCATTGCATCTGTGAATGAAGACCCAGACGTACGAAGGGAACGTAAGCTGCTGGCAGACGTTACGTTTCTGAAGGCCTTCGGAATTGAGACAGAGGAGACGGCATGGCTCGACGGAAAAATGAGGCACTAGAAGCTGCGCTAGATCGTACGTTGCAATTGAGAGCAGAACCGAAGCATAAGCCAAGTCCAGAAGAACTTGAGGAGCAGGTGCTGCAGTTTTTGAACTCCCTGCTGAAAACACTCCGGGAAGTGAACCCAGAGTGACCATGTCGCCCGGGATTCAGAGAGGCCACGCCGTCCGCGCCAATCACCTGGAATGCGTACGGCGGCAGATCGAGCGAGTTGGAGACGGCAAGAGAAACCGTGGAGCGTGCAATCGCGGGCCCCGTCCCAACTACCTGAGAGAAGCGTCCGGTCGAAGCTCAAACTTTCCGAGGTGCCAAAATCTCAAGGATTCGCGCGACCACAGTTTCCAAGCCTTGATTGGATTGAACGGCTAGCTTGTCAGCCAAGATCGGTGAGAAAGAGCTGACCTCCTCGAACGTAACTCTGTGCCATACCGGGAGGATCACCTTGCTACCGTCGACCTCTTTCGTCGCTAGTCCATTGAGCTCGGCGGTCGGCCAGCGCTTAGCAAAGAAATTTTTGCTCAACACAACGACGCCGTACCGCGAATTAGCGAGCCCGTGGTCTATCATCTGTCTTAGGCTGTCTCCCAGCTTTAGCGAAAACTCGTCGTACCAGACTTTTACCCCACGACTGCGTAACGCCTCAGCCAGAGGGCCAACAAACTCGGCTTTGTCCTCGCTGGCGTGCGAGATGAAAACGTCCCACTGCTTTGCCGATTTTGACCGCGGGGTCTGGGATTCAAGCCACCGCTTGGCAGACTCGACTCGCTGCCGTAAGTCTTTGACCAGATCTCGGTTCCGGCTGTCGCGAGGGTTTATCTCCGCTGCAGCAAGAGCCATCTCAAGACCCTCCTCGTACCTCGCCTGCTCAAGAAGGAATTTGGCGTAAGCCGTGTACGCGAACGCATTGTCCGCGTCGGCCGTTATGGCCTTCCGATAGTAGTCTTCCGCCTCGTCGTCCTCCCCCTGTCGCTCCTTGATGCGCCCCAAGTCCACAAGCGTAGGCGAGTGGTACTCCTTAATTTGCTGTGACTTCCCGAGGAGATGCTCCGCCTCGTCTATCTGCCCGGCTTGCAATTTCAGGTGAGCGTATCCTTGATACACCCAATATGCTTTGGGATTGATGGTTATTGCTCTGCCAAAATGGTGCTCTGCGTGGTCCCACTCTTTCCTCCTGCCGTAGATAAGCGCGAGATGAAAGTGGGCTTCTATGTCCGTATCGTCAATCTGGACGAGTAGGGTGTAGTCCTTGAATGCACGATCGTAATCTGATTTGCGGTAGTGGTTCAGAGCTATCGGCTTCAGTTCCGACCTGTACAGGCTGAAAGATCTTACTTTTTCGCGGTCTCCGGCGGCCAAGTAATGATGGACGGCCTCTCCTAACATCTCGGGGTCGGGATCCGTCCCCGCTGATTTTGAGCGAGAATAATTCTCAAGGAAATATGAGCCGGCTAATCGATGGAATGGCTGCAGGGCTGAGGCCTGAGTCGAGTTATAAAAATGCTCGCGAATCATAGGGTGGAGCTGATACTTCTCGTTGTCCGTCTCTAGGAAGGATCTGCCGACGAGGGAATCTATCAGAAATGCTGCCTCATCCTTTCTCCACCGGAGGAAGAGCTCACGGCCAACGGGCAATCTAAAGACCGAGGCGAACCGCAGGAAATCTTGTTCTCGTTGCGAAAAAGTTACCCGGTCCAGCACGTAATTGACAACTGTTTCGCGAAGGCGCTTGAACATCGAGAGATCGCTCTGGTCCAGCGGATTTTCCGCCCACATCTTGGCTGCAATCCTCAGCCCAAGCGGATGACCGTTTAAAACTCTAAAGAGGTTCTCGGGGAACTCGACCGGCTGTCCTTGTAAGTCTTCGCGTTCGAAATGAAACCAAAAGGAGAGAAGGTTTTCGGCGTACTTCTTCTCAAGTCCCTTTAGATAACTAACTTCGATATTCGAGGCCAACGATCCGTCAAATCTTGGAGGGTTCGTCGTTATCAGTAACAACTTATTGCGGCTGGCGCCGATCCTCTTAACTAGTTCGGAAAGGAACGAACTGACCCTACGGTCGCTGAAATCGCCAGAGGGATCTGCGAGATACTGTAAGTCGTCCAGCACGAGGGCCACGCGGGGTGTCTGCGAGAGGTAAAGCAGCAAGTTTTGCACTACCTCGACTTGCGCTGCTTCAGATTGCAGGTCAGCGGGCGGGCGGATACGGCAGCGGTAGGCTATTTCGGACAATAGCCGCTCGTGGGACGCGCCCTCCGTCAATGAGACCCACACATTCTTCCACGTCGGAGGCAAAACCTTCTTGAACACCTCCTTTGCGGCCGAAGTCTTACCTATGCCCCGCATACCCGCGAGAATTAGGCAGGTTTTTTCGGACGACTCGACAAATCGTCGTACGTCATCCATTACCGCTTCACGGTCATAAAAAGGGGACTGAAAGGACGCTGTAATCCCGGCGACCGGCGGAACGTCCTCACTAGCGACTGGCGCCCGCCTAGATATGCCCGAAACATTAATCCTCTTTCCCAATTCTTTGCGTCTATTGACTAAGTATTTGTGAACCACTGTTAGTTGTTCCGTCTTGTCAGGATACTTTTCCGATAACATGAGATCATTTAGCAACTGAGCGGCGTTGCCACAGAATTCCCATCTCAGAGAATCCGTGGCATCGGTGGCCTTGACCACAATTGGCTCTAGCCATCGGACCCAAGCAGCGTCGCTTTCTAGTCCAGGTGCCACTATGTGGTCCAAGAAGTGACTTATTTTTTGCTGGAGTAGAGATGGGAACAAGCGTTCGTCCAGGATTGCATATCGGCGAACCTGCTCTTCGAGGTCAGGGATCGAAGAGGCTTTCGTTGTCTTTAGTACTCCGACCAACTCAGCGTACTGCATTGCCTCCGGACTCGAATCAGGGTACAGAAGAGGAAAGACCTCGATCTTGCCCGCAGGAAAATGCTCCTGGGTTGATTTTCGGACCTGGAACTGAAACGCGAGATCCAACTCAAGAGTTACTAGGGCCTCGCTGAACTTAGGCAGCGGCTCGGTGCCGTCTTCCGTGATTCGCCAGCCACCAGCGTTCTCGGTACGCGCGAAGGCCCTTGACTCACCAAATTCCGCGATGTTGACAAATAGCACCGCGCTGTCGGATGCAAGCAACAATCTTGCTTTGTCGTAAAACTCTCCGACTTTTGGAGTTAAGCTCGGGATTACGTGCAATAACGGTAGCTGACGCTTCGACCGGCCCTTGGTCGGCAACGATTCTGAGATCGCATCCAGGCAAATCAGGACCCGCAGCTCAATTCGCCGATCTCCGAGGGATACTTCAATTGGCTCGCAGGATTGACCCGCGACGAGTGACGACTCCCACTTAGAGCGTGTCAGTTTTTCGCAAAAGGACGGCGGTAGCCCAGGACGAAATACCGGACAGATTGCCCTGTTGATCATCTCCTCTTTCACGGAGAGCCCGACTGCCCTGTAGTCTTGCATAGAATGCCGAGTAGTGACGTGGCTGCCAGCGACGATGACTAGACCGAGACCATCAGACAGCTGTTTGCAGGCAGGCAAGATGGCTGATGAAATGGAATATTCGGGAAATACGACCAATTCACAACCCTTGTTCGCGGCGAACCCACATACTATTTCAAGCTTTGCGGACACGTGAGTGAGGTACGCGTCAGCGACCACTGTCCTGAAGCGGTTTACCTCTTCAATCCCGGCCAGGGTGTGCAGACCCACCTTCTCTTCCGTGGGGAACGCCGGTTCGTGTAAATGGGAAACTCCGGACTCGTCAACATATGCGGGATTGGCAGAAATTTGCGCAAAGGCGATTCGACTGTATGTCACCTCTTAATTCCTGTTCTGGGGGAACCGTGCGGATTCTACCACTTCCAAGCCTCAACGGCGTGCCCCATTTTCAGGGCGGGGTTGCCGGGCGCGCATTAAAGACTCGGCACAACGAGACTCGAACTCGCCTAAAAAGAGGCACCTCGTCCTCTACAGCTTTACATCAGCGACCACCTACCAGCCTGCTTTTAGGAATATCGTTTGTGATCAATTCTGTTCTCCCTAGTTTAAGGCGTCATCCAGGTCATGCCCCCACATCGGATGGAGGAATCTTCAAAGTGTCTATCGTCCACAAATGTAATCCTCGGACATCTACACTTCTTCGAAACCCTGGCTATCAAACTTCAGCGTTCGGCAGTTTTCCGTCACAGTGCGGACGACATTTTCTGGAGCACCGGACGGCATGTCAGCTTCAATTTCAAGGGTAATCTTCACTTTGGCATCGACCAGACCGGCAAGATGCTGAACCACTGAAGTGGCTATTGCATCAACATCCCGCGACAGCCGAGTCGCATTCAGTGTCGCTGAGCCGTGAAAGCGTCTGAGACTCGGCGACTTCGAACCCGTTTGGGATAGGCCAGCTCCGGTAACGGGAGATCCGGTAGCCCCTGTTCCAGACCCGGTAGGTTGCGCAGCTGTCGTGCCAACTCCACCCATTCCGTGGGGGATAGAAGCCTGGGCGGCTTCCTTTTCCATCTGCTCTGCAGCAATGTCGGGCTTAACGACGATACTCTCCGAATTCAACTGAACATTCGGACGACGACCTGCTTCGAGGCCGCGATAGCGTCCGGCCGTTGCGTCGTAAGAATCCGCGTATGCGAACGTGTCTTGCTTCCAAGTCAGGCGGGCTACTCCATCCTGAATCGCGTCGAGAATTACCTGGGCGTTCTTGACCCGAGGGAGGTAGACGTACTTGGCGAAATCATCTACCAGCTGTTTCACTCCGACGTGGTTGCCGGGAGCGCGCCATAGGGGAATCTGGGTAATCTCCAAATGCAATCGGGTACCGGCCATGTTTGTGATTAGTAGTTCTTCATTCTTCAATTTCTTTGATGCCCGCTCGGCCAGTGCTTCCTGGCCCTGGAGGCGAACCTCCTGCCATTCGACATCAGGAAAGGCTTTGCCAGATTCTGGTCTCTTCTGTCCAGGTACGAGAAGCCAAACGTATGTCTCTGGGATTCGGCTTTTCACAGCCTGATCTGAACTCGTTTTCTTTTGGTCCACTTGATTCGCCTGGAACGGAGTCAGGTCCAGAGACACTTTCTCGCTCTCAATCGATTTCCATGCGAGGTAGAGGCGTACCGCTTTATCGAGGTCCACAAAGCGTGTTTTGTCGGCCGCCAGGAAGACCAGCATGTTCCCGCAGTTTCGACCTGCCGACCCGCGGTTCAGGATTTCGGCGGCATACTGGCGAGCGGGGCTATCGGTATCCTTGGCACTGTGAAGGTAGTCAGGCCCGACGATCACCAACTTCGCTTCGGGCTCATCCACCACTTCGTTGTAGCTCGCAGGACAGGGATGCACCTTTGAAAAATCCCCTCTATGCTTTGCCTCTTCGAGCAGCCGACGGCGTATCTCCTCTGTAACATCTTCCGGGTGAAACCGTTCGGCACGTTCCTCAGCCATTCGGTTGACACTTGGTTGCGTTGAGTACCAATACCGTCCATCATTGACGTAGAGGTAGGTAGCTTGATCGGCCAACTTTCTCAATGCATCTCCGAACGTGCCAGATGTTTCGCCAGGTTGAACGCAGCCAAACTTGACCTGACGATCGTCCAAGCCCTTGTTGGCGGCATCTTGCATTGGTGCTGATCCCAAGTACAGAGTCCGCGCCACACGGCGACATGCCGAGTACCGTCCCAGCATCGGATTCTCGCGATCAATCCGCAGCGGAAGTGAATGAGAACCATCGATATCTTTCTCAATAACCGGCGACCACGTCGGTGGTAGATACCGCGTCAACTCGCTCTGCACAGCGACTGCGTCCAAAGGGACGTTGGCCGGGAGAATCATGAGACCGCGATCTTCGCGCTCCCACAAAGCGTGGATTACCGCTGACATCAGCCTTAACACGCCGCGCGTCCGCTGGAATTTGTCGAGACTCGACCAATCGTTGTAGAGCCGGTCGAACAATTCAGGGTGGATCGGGTATGCAGCACGCATCCGACGTTCGTATTCTCCCTTGCTTGCTTCAGACGGAAACTCTTGCGATGACTTTCGATACTCATCCGCGAATGCCCGCACCACTGTGTCACGGGCGGTAAACAGTTCTGCCTCGGTGATAGGCTGAAAAAGGCGGCGGCGAACAATTTCAAAACCCTCTTCCGCGCTGGCAGGACGCCATGAAGTCTCCACGCGTTCGAGAACGTTTTTAAGTCGTTCCAATGCCGCTTGACCGCCCTCGCCGCCGATCTCGTTTTGCGAGGCGGGTATGCTGACAACCAAGAGCGTGTTTCCAGCCAACTTTGCGGATTCGCTTAGCGTTTGTGCAAAAGTGAAGTGGGCATCGAAGTCGCCAGCGGGCAAGTCTGATTTGTTATAGAGTTGCCGTGCATACGCGACCCATTCGTCAATCAGAATGAGGCACGGTGAAAATTTCTTGAAGAGCAGTCGTAATGAATCTCCTGGACTGACACCTTTCTCGTCGGCAGTGCGAACCACCTCGTAGCCCTCTTTGCCGCCGAGTTGCCATGCGAGCTCGCCCCAGAGCGTCCGGACCACCGTGCCATCTGGCTTCTTGTGAATATCAGCGGGGGAGATTCGATTGCCGACGAGTACGGCCCGCCGAACCTTGGGTGGTTGCGAGACACCAGCAATTTTCGTAACCGCTTCCATACCGGGAAGCTGGCTGGCCGGCACGTCAGCAAAAAGGTGATAAAGCGCCAACATCGAGTGCGTCTTGCCACCGCCAAAGTTGGTTTGTAACTCAACAACCGGGTCTCCACCCTGTCCTGCCATGCGTAGAAGCGCGTTCGAGAGAAGCTTCTGGAGGCCCTCCGTGATGAACGTACGCCGATAGAACTCAACAGGATCGCGGTATTCGTCCGATCCCTCTCCCAGAAATACTTGCCATAGATCAGCCGCAAACTCCGCCTGCTGGTATCGTCCCGAGGCAACGTCCGGGTGAGGAGTAACGACTTCACGCCACGGACGAAGTCCGGCCGCGGGCTTCCCCTCCACGGCTATGCTCGATTCCTTGCGCTTCTGGCCGCGAACCTGTTCGTCGAATTTCACCCGAAGGATTTCAGCCTTCATCTGATCGGCTTGCTCTACTTCGGGAGCAGCAACAGCGCCGAGCAGACGCGAGATGCTGTCAACCGCACGGTATGCGTCGTCTGTACTGAAGGTTTTCTGGTGAGCCCACTTATTCCGGACATCCCGAAGTTCGCTTACAAGGCTCCGGTCAGACGGCCCTAGAATCTTTCGAAAGCAATCGTTCCATAGATCCCACATCACACCGAGCAATGCCTGCGTGTCCCAATTTAAATCTTTGGCATTCTTCCCAGTTTGCTGCCAATTCGGGAAGCTTGGGCGGGCGGTCTCTGTCCACTTGTCCTTGTACGTTGCCTTCAGTTCGCGCTCTACAAAAGGGCGGAGACCCGCATTTAGCAGATCGAGCGCTTTCCCCACACGTTCATGGTTTGTGATCGCCATATTTGATCCAGTTAAGAATTCAGCTCAAGGCAAAAGCTTTGGGAGCGATAGCTGGCCAAGAGACGACCAAGCTGTTGTAATAGCCCGCTTCCTCGGCCCAGCCTTTACGCTCACTCAAAACATACAGTCGGTACGCCAAATCACGGGCAGTTTCGGCTAGCCCGCCCACCTTTTGCGCAAGGGCGCCGGTGGATGCTTCTCCATGCTTATCGAGCTGTCGAATAAGTCGCTGAGTAACGCTCCATACTGTGAGCCTACCTTCCTTTGAGAGGTCCCAGTCATCCGCGAGTTCGTCACGGCGCAAGAGACGTACTTTTCCAGCCCGAGAATGAAGAATGCGGGTTTCAGCGAGAGCCGTGATACTCAAAGCTTTGGCGGTGGCAAGGACCTCAGCTTCTCCGTACAGGCCATCTTCGAACGCATGTTGCTCGAACCATGCCAATGCCCACCGGGTGTCAGGATCGAATTCGCTCTCCTGTTCTGACAGGACCTCGTCCAGGGTTTGGTTAATGACTCCCAGAGCCGTCCGAACGCGCATAGCAGACCCATCACTTTCGAGGACTTTCCGATACCGTGAAAAAACGGCCATACCAGGTCCGATCGCCGCTTGAGCAAGGTCTACAGGAGCTATGTTGCCTTTCTGCATGTTACGCAGCGCCCGCGGTAGCTCCTGTTTCAGCGAAGCCAGAAAGTCTTTCCGCGTCGTCACTTGTGCAAGCTCCGCACGGGGACGACACACAAGGACGATGGAGGAAGCCAGCGCATTTACCGCGACCTTAACGCCGGTTGGACGTTCACTTCTGACAGGCCAAGTTCCCACGATCGAGAATTCAGCAGCAAGAAGGCCGTCCAACATGGTTTCCCAACCCGTTGATGCCAGGGTTGTCATACCATTTCCTTCTTCTCCAGCCTCGGCCTGTTTGAAGGCATAGTAGACCGATAGAGGGTAATCGCCTGATTGGACGGTCCTCATTCTCTCAAATGCCTCGCGAAATCCACGTTGAAAAAATGCCTCGGCTTCCTTCTTCCCACCGCCAAATCTATAGGGTGTCGCCACGAGTTCCTGTCGCTTAGGAGCAACTAGGGTTGAAAATACGTCTGGGTAGATCTCGCCAAGTGCCTTTCGAAGCCAAACATAAAAGAAATCGGACAAGTCAGAGTATGCAATGTTGTCATAGTACGGCGGATCAGTGGAGTACATTACTCCTCGCTTGAGCGGGGCAGTCGTTGCATCAAGTTGTCCAACCACTCCTGGTATTGAAGCTGGTAATGACGCAATTGTGTCAGCCATGGAATCAGCTGTTTCGAAAATGTCACCGGCGGCTCCTGCGAAGGGATTGACCTCTGGGAAATCCCAACTCATGGGCAAGGCCTGCCTGCTGAAGACGTTGACGCTCTGATTCCGGCTTTGCGACCAAAGACCTAGTGCGCTATTCGTGTTCGTCATTCTGCTAACGACCAAGCCCAAGTACGTGGCGATAGCTGCAGTTCGCTCGTCAGATCCTCCGTCGCGTTTAGCCTGTTCTCGCGCCTCGACCACAAGGTCCGTGAGCGTCGAGAGGGCGACAAGTTGGCGTGGGGTGAACAGGTCACGGAATCGCCTAAGGCCGTAGGGGATGCACCAGAGGTTACGCGGGTCGTTCGCTAACTCCTGCTCAGGGCCCCACGTGGGCGTCGCAGACGCGGCTATATCTGCGTGTTCGGAAGAAGGATTGACGAAGACGCGACCTTTTCTTCCTTCCGCCACCATTGCCTTGAGTTGCTGATGCATTCGTCCCGCCCAGCCTTCGTCTTTGATGTGTTGATCAGGAGCAATTTGCTGACAAATCAAGCACTTAAACTTTGCGCCGCGACCGACCTTGGGCGGATCCGGAGGGTTTCCAATACCAGTCTTGACTTCAAACGTGACGGTCTTGGTCAGATGATTGACAGTGGGTTGAACCCAGGCTCGCGTACCCGGCTTCGTGGAAAGCATAAAGGAGTTGATCAAAGGCATGTTCCCGCCACAAGCTGGGTTTGGACATTTGACCGTCCTCGCCCACAGCCAAGCAATCACTGTTGCCTCGTTATTCCCATGCTCTTTCGCAAGTTTTACTTTGGGGTACAAGTGCCCGATTCGTTCGAAAGCGCGATCCCTCATCCACCGTCCGTAGTACCGCACGTCTTCTGCAAGCCCGCTTGCTCCTTCCCATATTGTTACTGGCATCAAACGTGTCTTCGCGTCCGGATTAAGGGGAGGTTGGCCAACAAATTTTGGCGGTATCTCAATCAGAGCCTTCGTGATGAGTACTGCAACTGGGTTTAAGTCGCTCGCTTGAGCTTCGAGCCCCAGTCTCTGGGCCTCCAGTGCAATTGAGCCCCCGCCGCAAAACGGATCAGCAATAGGTGGAGGACTGCCGCCTGTCGACTTTAGAATCTCTTGATATGCCTGTTCGAGAATCCTCTTGTTGTTTGAGTTCTCCCATTTAACGAGGTCCTCGATCAACCGAAATAGACGCTGTCGTTCTCGGTCCTGGTCTGCTTCGGTCGGAAACTCGTCCGGACGGCTCGACGGGTCATCAACGAGGGAAGCAAACAAGACGGCACGGCAGGTAGACAACGGCTTGCGGGACCACCACAGGTGCAGGGTAGAAGGATGCCCGTGGCGAATTGATTTCTCTTTTGCAGATTCTCTGTTAATGGCTTCTAGCGGAAGCGCGACTTCAATGAGCTTTTTTTTCATTTTCTCATTTCTGCCCTAGCAGCATCAAACTCGTCGTACAAGAACTTTAGGTGGGGGATGTTCTTACCTGCGACCTCAATAAACTCGGGATCACTCAGGGACTCGTACGTCACGCCTTTGAAGATCAAATTGACCTTCATGTCCTGAAACACATCGTCGGCTGAGCCAAAGGCGTTTGCCAACTCCGTATCGAGAAGCTTGCGGATCGCTTCTTCGTTTGGTGAGTTGCCAAGAGACCACTTCCACCGTTTGGGTGGACTCTTTATAACGCTGGGCAGAAGCGTCGACACCACGACTTCTCGGTTTTTGTCGATGGCTGCCTGAAGACGTTCTCTTTGTCGTCTTGCGAATCCCCGGATGAACCATCTTAGCCCTTTAACTGCCCGCTCAAATCGGACCTTATCCCGGCGCAGTACCACCGTGCCATAGTTGGGTATCACTTTGAGGTATCGGTGTGCGATGGCTTTTCGCAGCTTGGTCACAGACTCACCTGAGAGTTCTGCATCCCTCTCGATTAGTTGAAAGGAACTGCGCAACAGCTTCTGAACCTTGGGATCTTTAGCGAAGCCCATCAGATCGGATGGGATTGGAACTGTTTTACGGGATAAAGCAGCCCCTCGGACCTCGAAGTCCACAAATTCGATTTGCGAATTGAACACTCGTACTTTCTGTGCCAAATCGAATTTCATGGGAGGGTTTGCTTTGAGATCATCAACCGTTCGCTGCACGTCAACCTTGGAAATCGGCGTTGCCTCCAAGTTCATCTGTGCGAGGCCAGTGTAAGCATCATTGTTGCCGGAGCGCAGACTGGGCGCCTCCAAACGGATTGCGTTCTGTCTTTCGCCCGGCTGTCCGCCCGCCTCAACAAGTAGAGGCGAAGGAGAGTAGATGGTGGTCGTTTCATCGGTGATCACCACGGCGACTCTCAATCCTTGTTGTTGCAAGATCGCTGTCCCTAATTCCTCGGCAGTTAGTCGTAAGATTTCCAAAGCAGCCACTTCACCGAATCCGAGTCGACAAACCTCCGGATCGGAGTCGAGCACAACTTGCACCGCATTCGGGCCTAGACGCCGCCATATATCGCCCAATGCTCTGGCAACGGCCTCGGATAGGCCGGGCGCGATCACCACCAGTCGGCGGGTAGCGCAATTCACTAATGCCATCAGCTCTGTGTCGGTCAGACTAATGACCGAGCATTGCGGCGTGTTCATGTCAGTTTGCTTTCACTCATCTGTGCGCTCAAGTCACTTCCACGCGTCTCGAACGGCATTATCGGCTAATCGGCGAATATCGGCTGGTGCGATGCCGAGCGGAGCCAGCAAAACCCATGCCTTCGCAATGATCGAAATCATCTTCTGCTCCTGACTGGTCCAGGTTGATGCACCCTGCACATGGGTTTCCGAAACCAACTTCTCAAGGTCTTCTCGATTTATGAGTAACGGCTTCAGGATCTCGGCAGCCTCCGAAATTACCGCTTTAACGTCTAATCTAGGGACTTCCGGGTGAAATGGGCTGTCCACGGTGGTCCACGAGCAACGCTCTGAGTAACGATTCGTGTAGAGTCTGCTTTCTTCGACATTCACATGCAGTTGAATTGGGTCGCCAGGAGGCATGTTCTTGGCGAGTCGTCGAACCCAGGACAACCCGACGATGATGGTAAGAGGCCAACACCCTCGTGCTGGTGCTTTCGCTACCGCGTGACCGTGACCGGCCTCGATATACAGCCAGCCATCCTCAAACCGAAGACTCACAGCTTTGTTCCATTTCTCGACTAACCCCGACACAATGCGGACGGCTTTGAGAAGATCGTCGCGGGAGACTGCAAGGCCATCGACCGGACCAGAAGCAGTGATCATGCCGGGTCCTCGCCGCGATCGAGCAATTCCTGGAGTTTGTAGTTGATACTCTCCACCGAGAATTCCGGCTCCAACTCGAACGGCTGGCGGATATAGCGAAGCTGGCCCTGACCATTCTCTATTTGGCTAACGGCGAGGATAAAGTCGTCGGGCTTGTTCAGCGCGGTAAGAATCTCGTTGCGCGTTACTGTAACGGTGGTTGCGCCAGCAACACGCCCTTTCACTTCGATGAAGCGCAACTTTCCGGTGCTGGGCACTCTCGATTCAACGTCGTAGCCACATTTGTCAGCACTCACATCCCGGGGCTCAAAGCCCAGTCGTGTTTCGGCCTCCATCACCATTCTCATGGCGAAAAGCTCAATCTTCTTGCGGTTTTCTGCAGCCGCAGCGTCGTCTGCTGCGGTCCAGTTGGGTTGTAGTTCCCTGAGCAGTCCAATCGGAATAACAAGCGACCCGCCGACCACCACAGGTGGTAAGGGCGAGAGCTGGCCTTCGAGTTCCAATTCCGCCATACGTTTTTGCAGGCGGCCTTGTAGTTCGTCGGCCCTCTGACGGGCTTTGCCGGAATTGATTTTGGCGTTGGTCTTACCCGCGAGTTCTTGGTCCTTGAGTTGATTAGCGCGGTGATCCCAATAATTGATTTCTTTCGTAAGTCGATCCTTGACCGCTGCCATCGTGCGTACCACGAGGTCTTTACGTCGAGAGCCAACCTCTTGGATATGCTTCGGAACAAGGGCTTCGATCGCATATCCGACGACCTCAGATTCGAGATCCGCTTTCAGCCAATCTTGCGATGCCAGCGTTGTCGAGATCGCAGCGTGTTCTTCGGGCGTCGTGGCACGGTAGTCCAAGTAGGGCGCATAGCCAGCGTGCTTCATCGTGCCGGTCGAATCGATCTCAATGAACTGAAGCTGCCTAGAAACCGCACGGTGGTTTCCAGTCTTGTCAATTCGTCCATCCTGTATTGTGTGCTCCAAATAAAAGAGCGCCCGAATCGCCTGTCCTGGATCATCCGGGTCCACCAGCACAGTGCCACGTTTCAAAAGATCGCGATTCCGCTCCAAGACGAGATCGATTGTCGCGGCAAGCAGAGGATGCCCAGGAGATACGAAAGTCGCTAGGGGCTGTCCAGGCACTGCCCTGAGTGATTTCTCGAACGTGATCCGCTCATACCTGAGCAAGACAGGCTCACCTATTCCGATGAGGCGATCGCGTTGACGAATCAAGGCGGGGACATGAGTTATTTCAAACCTGCGAGGCTCCCGCTCCTTGATGGAGCCGCCCAAAATGTGAAAGGCCTCAAGGAAGAACGACTCGATAAAGTGCGGCTGTAGGCGTCTGGCTTCGGCACGCTCCATGTCTTCGCGGATCTTCTTGACCTCGGTAGCGTCCATGCTGTCGTGGGCGAGGGCACGTTCTTCCAAAAGCTCCTGACAGTGTTTCCGATCGGTCAAATTATCGACGATCTGATGAAGCCGGGCCTTCACATCGGGCCGGTCACCGTACCGTATGGCCTCGATCAGAAGGTCTTTTAGCTTTTGGTCGCGGAACAGTTGGCCTAGGATATCGAACACACCTGCGCCAAGCGCCTCTCGTTCCTGCTCGATCTTTTCGAGCAACCGTTTATAGACGTCACCCTCGCGCGTCTCCTCAGCTAGACAGGTTCCAGAGATGACACACCTCAGTCTGGCCGATGCGGTGAATACGCCCGAACCGTTGCTCCAAACGATTTGGATTCCAGGGCAGGTCGTAGTTGACCATCAGATGCGCCCGCTGCAGGTTGATTCCTTCGCCTGCCGCGTCGGTGGCCAGGAGAATGAGTACGTCTTTGTCTTGCTTAAAGGCTTCCTGGGCCTTGGCCCGATCTTCCCGTCCCATCCCTCCGTGAATTGTCACGAGCGCTTCCGGCACAACGATCGCTCGAAGTTTTTCAGCTAGATAGTTCAAGGTGTCACGATGTTCGGTGAAGATGACTAGCTTGCGACGATGGCCGTGGGCATCGAACATCTCCGCATGATTCTGCAACAGCCCGGAGAGCTCTTCCCATTTCTTGTCCGTTCCGCTGCGCCGAACTCTTTAGGGCTAATGTTTCAAGCCTCTTCAAGATTTCAATTTCGGCCTCAAGTTCCGCGATCGTTCGAGCTGCCGTCGCCTGATCGACGACCGTCTCTTCGACTTGCTCGACCTCGGAATCTGGGGCATCATCGAGCTCGTCGATATCCTCATCAGTGAAGTCGGGCACCTTCTCAGAGCTGATATCCTGGAGCTCTCCGCCGCGCTTTAGTATTTGCTCTTCACGTAAACGTCGCTCAAGTCTTTCCCGTCGTCGCCGCAACGATTGCAGGATGGCTTCAGGGGAAGATGCAAGTCGGCGCTGCAAAATTGTTAGAGCGAATCCAATAGTTCCTTTTCGACCCTCATTCTCCAGAGCATCGGCGCGATTGAACTCGTCACGAACGTAGTCGGTAACGCTCTTGTACAGAGCTGCTTCGGCATCGGACAACTTGTAGCCGACGGTGTATGCCCTTCGCTCTGGGAACAACGGTGTTCCATCGAACTTTAGCAACTGTTCCTTGACGAGTCGACGCATTAGATCCGATGCGTCGACTGTGTGAACACCGTCACGGTCACGGCCTTCAAAGCGATCGGCGTCCAACAGAGCCATGAACAGCTGGAAATCTTCTTCCTTTCCATTGTGTGGAGTCGCAGTCATCAGCAGAAAATGTCGAGTGAGCTGGCCAAGGAGTTGACCGAGTCGATATCGCTTCGTGTACTTGACTTCGTTGCCGAAGAACGTTGCGGACATCTTGTGGGCCTCGTCACAAATTATGAGTCCCAATCGGTGTTCGACAGCTTCGCCTGCACATCTTCGTTGCGGCTCAGCTTATCGAGGCGGCAAATCGCCATCGAATTCTCGGCGAACCAGTTCCCGGTTCGTGCCGATTCAAGTTTGTCGTTCGTCAGAATTTCGAAGGGAAGTTGAAACCGCTGGTAGAGTTCGTCCTGCCACTGCTCGGCAAGATTGCCGGGGCACACGATCAGACATCGATGCAGGTCACCGCGAATGAGCAGCTCCTTTATAAGCAGCCCTGCCATGATCGTCTTGCCAGCGCCAGGATCATCGGCCAGCAGGAACCGCAAGGGTTGACGCGGCAGCATTTCGCCGTAAACCGCCGTGATCTGATGCGGAAGGGCGTCAACCATCGAGGTGTGGATGGCTAGTAACGGATCAAAGAGATGTGCCAGATTGATTCGCTGGGCTTCTGAGACCAGACGAAACATCTTTCCGTCGCCATCGAAACTCCATGGCCGACCAGTTTCGCCGATCTCCAACGTGGGCTCACGGTCCCGATAAAGGAGCACGACGCTGGGCTTGCCGGCAGGGTCCTTGTACGTAAGTTCGACGGCTGCGGAACCATACCATTTGACGTCGACCACGGTCACCATACAATCGGGCACAATGCCCTTGACGGTTGCCCCTCGTTTTAGGTCCTCAAGCTTCGCCATCAGATGTGCACGCTGTGCTGATCATGAAAGTCAATTGGCTGGGGTCTGATCATATCGCCTTAATCATGTTCTTATTCAAATAATTAGAGTACATGGGTTTGGCGAATCGAGTCACGTCAGCACACTGCGCAGCCTGACTTACGGATGCGCAGGGGTCCAACGAGGGTAGCCGCACATTTCCACTACTAGAAGAGACGATCTTGAATCTGGGCGAGTTCCACTGGCGCAGAGCACGCTTCATCGTCGTTAGCCACATGATTGACCCGCGTGCTTATGGGGTAGCATCGCATGAACCGAGCATCGAAGGGCTTCAACACCTCCGATACTGCCTCGACATTAGTCATCCCCGGATCGAGCCATAGATCGTAGTTGTCCGGATCGAGAATGACTGGCATTCGGTCGTGAACGGAAGAGGTGACTGCGTTAGGGGTCGTGGTTAAAATCGAACACGACTTTATCCACCGTCCGCTCAGGTCTTTCCAGCGATCCCACAGCCCTGCGAACGCGAACAATTCCCCGTCATTGACTTCAAAGCAATAAGGCTGCTTCGCCTTGCCCCTCCGGTGCCACTCGTAAAATCCGTCAGCCGGAATCAAGCACCTACGATTGGTCAACGGATCGCGGAAGGCGGGTTTTGTCGCCGCTGTTTCCGATCTGGCATTAATCATCATGGCTGAGCCGGACATGTCCTTCGCCCACGAGGGGATCAAACCCCAACGCATTAGCGACAATTCCCGTCGAGGTTCCTTCGGGTTCTGCCGGATGATCGGGACGGGCTGAGTCGGAGCAATGTTGTAGCGCGGCGTCCAGTCGTCTTCTCCCGAGACGGCGCCGAAATACTCTTCGATCATCTGCTTTCGACGCGACAGGCGATAGCGACCGCACATTGGAAGATTATGGCAGATCGTGGGAGCGTTTGGAGTTCCGGCCACGCGAACAACACGTCTTGAACCGTGAATACGGCACTGCTAAGGTGCCGCTAAAGGACTATGATCTCCACGTTCGACAGTCCAATCGACATTTCGGCTCGCTCCCCCCGTCACAAAACGTTGATATCATTCGTACACGCCAATGCCAATTTATGTAGATGAGCTCATCCGTCATATTCGGTTCATTAGCTCTAAACAGTTCATCGACTTCTTTGAATCTCAGGTTTCGAAGGAGGTCGAGGTCATTCGTTCGAGTGTGAACCCGAAATCCCGCAGGGCGAAATGGGTCATGGAGGCGCGGCAATCTCTTCGGTATGCATTTTTTCTAAGGTACTATGCTTCGTTTGAAGGTCACTTGAGGGGAATCTGTGAATATCGTGCCGAGCACGAGGCACTTCCTCTGCGACTTTCGGACATCTACAGTCGCAAGGGCTTTTTGCAACAGGTCAACAAATACCTCACCCACGTGGCTAAGTGTCGCCCGCCGCTAGATACGAATCCATTATGGGGTGACGTTGTTGCCTACGCATGGGTCAGGAATAGCATTGTTCATAACGATGGACAAGTTGGTGCTGAAAAGCCTGAACAGTTTGTGAAACTCCTTTTGGCTCGGCCGTCTGCAGGATTAAGTCTCAGGGACGGAAGGATTGTAGTCAAAAAGGCTTTCTGCTACCGCGCTATCAGCGTAATGGGGCAATTCCTGATGCACGCAATCGAATCGAGATCGGCTCAAGCCGAGGATGCTTCTGGAAGGAATTTAGATCAGCACACAGGTCAGCACTAGAAAAACTCTAAAGATCACTGAAATCTTCCACTATCCGGGCCGCGCACGCGACGCAGGTGAATATGCCCCTTAGCATCATGCAACCAGGAGGCAACGCCCGTTGGCGGGACGAACACCTGCTCAAATGGAAGACCAATCATTTGTGATAAGAGCTTGGCGAATCCTTCTTGACTCCAATCGTCAAAAATTGGTTTTAGCGAAAAGCCCTGCAGTGGATTCTGGACAACGTGCACCGGATGCAGGGGTTGCGGAGACTCAACAACCATGAACTTTGGCACGCGATTGACCAGCGAGGCAGAATAGAAAAAGGCGGCGCTTAATTCTGTGAAGTGAAGTGGCTGGAGTTTGTACTTCTGATAGAGTCTCCAAAAAGCATCCTTTGAATCGCGCTGTGCCCCTCCATCTTGAAGAGCAGCCAGAATCCCAACGTCCCCAACCCTACAAGAAATCGTCATCAGAGGGAGAGAATCACGAAAATCCCATCGGAATCTAACGTCAGCAGGTGCCGCCAGTTTAAAGATGAAGATGGATGCTGGAATTGCCGGGTCGAACTTGAACGGGAGACGCGCTGCTTGTAGGAATAGGTGATGCAAAGCGAATGTCTTTAATTCGCCTCTATTCACAATTGGAACTCTTCGTCCCGACTTTCTGTCTCTGACCAAGAACATTTCCTTGTAGAGAAGCCCATAGAATATTTTCCCTAGCCAAAGGAAAATCGTCAGCGGGTCGAGCGCCGCGACAGCCTTGTGGCCCTTGAGAGTCGCAGTGTTGACTTTGTTTTCGATTGGACTCAGATGAAACGTATTACATTCGATACAACAAGGAATCGTCAAACTCCCGTAGGGGATGTGAGTGCCATTCAGAAGAGTCAAGGTCTGATTCCACAGTGAGAATCGGCTTTGTAGCCATTTGGGGATAACGTGCTCGTCTGAGCGGTTCTTGGAGCTGAGGCGCCGACCACAGAGAAAACAGGTGGAGCGTCCGAATCGTCGGCGCTCAACCGCGTGAAACAAACTGCGCGGGTTCGGGTGTTCGAGGACTCTTGTGGGAGCAGACTTCTGGCGCCTTGTCATGACCCGAGTTTATCGCGCCATGTATTCATCATCGAAATCCGCGATGCCCACTTGCACAGATCACTCACGTCTCCTCTACTGGCCAGTAGGTGCCAGCCGACTCTCGCAGCTTCGCCGCCAGCTTAGCGCGAATCCGCAGAGGGATTGCAAGATCATGTCCCATAGCGAAGATCACGTACTCGAACATCCAGCCCTTGCTCCTGCGAACCTTGATCTCGATCCAAGGAATAAGCAGCGGAGGGTGCATGAACCGAAAAACAAACATGCTGGCCAAATACAAGCCCTGTTGACTGACTCCAATCGTCAAGACGTTGTTGTAGTTCGCCAGCCACCGCATTTGTCCACTCTGCATTCTCCATTTCGTTCCATCGAACGCTACGTGAGTGCGATAGACCTTCGCCAGCGAGAACCAGCCGCCTACGACGCTGATGGTCGCGCCGACCAGAAGCCACAGAAAGAGAAAATAAATCGGGAAGATCGCCGCAAACGCCGAGGGATGCTGGTCAATCAACCGTTGGAGATTCATGCGTGTCAGCTAGCGTTAAACGGCTTGTCCGATGTTAAGCAGCCTTCTTCTGCTGAGCCTTCAACTTCGCCCAACGTGCCCTTTGAAACGCCGCGATCTTTCTACGAGCGGCTGCCGACATCGTGCGCTTCACTGGAGCCGAGGCCGCCGTCTTCGCTATCGCAACTACTGGCTGCGATGTCTGTTTAGCCCGCGCCCAACGTGTCCGTTGCGCCCGTGCCATCTTGCGCCGCGAAGCCGCCGATATGATTCGGGTTGGTTGGTTTGAATGCCGTGCTGTTCCTAAACCGTTTAACGACTCAATCACTGCAATTGCTTGATCTATGCTCTCCACCCGTGCCTGTGCCTGCTTGCGCTCAGCGCGAAGCTGCTGAAGCGCACTACCTAGGTTTCCCATTGTTCCCCCTCAGTATTTGACAGCGCTGAACATTGTATAAGATTGGAGTGACTTTGCACTTGTACTCAGGCAATTGGTTGAGGGCTTCTGAACGCCCAGAAAACCATAATTAGGCCTCGTTGTCGCGGCGGGCAGTTGTCATATGTGTTGCGGTCTTATAGTCGCCCCAGCGCCTCATTTGCCTTCAGCAGCATCGCGTGATCCACCATCCTCGCCATCCTTGCATTTCGGCGCATCTTCTTACGGTCTTCCCTAGACGACGCCAGCTGTATTGCATTCTCAAAATCTCGGCGGATGCGCTCATGAACATATCCCGGCAGTCGATTCTGTATTTCCAGATTCGTCCAGCTTTCTGAAGGAATCCAGTCAGAACACTCCTCATTTGGATAGATTTGAACCGAGTCACGCCTTTGCAGGAACAGCTTCCCGTAACCCGCTTCCACGTTAGCAGTGTGCTCCCTAACCCAATCGTTCGCCAGAAACTTCTCGCCATCCTCAAGATCAAAAAATGATCGAAAAATCGGTTGGTACAAGGCAACGATCTTCGGTAACGGAGCGCCTCTCTCCACAGGATTCATGATGCGCTCAGAACCAAACTTAGGTGAAGCTTCAAGCCTGTGATCTTCACGGATTCGGACCGGTTGCAGATAGGGGAAGCCGAGGCGTTGACTACAAATGGATATTCCAGAGGCATTGATAAGGCACAGTCCGTTCACCCGAAGCCCGAAGCAAGTTGGGGACAACTGATAGCCCTTGAATTCAGGACCATTAAAGGTTAGACCTAATCCAGCGTCTTCGATTCTAAGAATTGTGACCATTCTGTCTAAGCGGCCAATCCGAGACTCAATGTGGAATTGGGGATCAATTCCCATCGGGTTTTTGTCTAGGTACAAATATCCCAACCAGAGTCCAACCCGGACCTTATCTAACCAATCCAGCAGGATGATGAAATCTTCGGACCCAAGAGGCTGCCATGAAAGGAGGCGAGCAAATATTGGTTTGACGAAATCTTCGAGCATTCCAAAACGCGTATTGCAGACCGAGCACGCAGGAAAGGCGAGGGAGTCGAAAGCAAACTTTCTGAGACCGATAGGTTCCTTATAAAAATCAATCCCAAATGTCGCGACCCGATTGGGATCACCCGTCAGCTCGATTAGCCATTTTGGGAGGACATGTTCTCTGTTCTTGTCTTGCGGCGGCTCTCCACAAAATACGCAGAATCTATCCATAAGTATCCCTTTATAACAAAGCTTGGAAATGTCAGGATGGCACTGTAACGAGTGCCGGAAACACGCACGGCCCACATGGTAATTGTTACGGAGGGGCCATGGACAAGTCTGGAATAGTTAGAGATTCTGGCAGTGCATCAAGAACGGGCCTGCACATGCTGCGGTGCCCACCAGATGAGGACACTTCAGCGTTCCACATTGGGCGGCAATAGAAAAGAAGCCCGACTTGTTTAAGGTCGGGCTTGCTTACCTTCTCGGGTATTAAATCAAGCCCACGAGCGAAAGTTGTTTCCACGTTCGTGGGCACGTCTGCCCGTTGCTACTCACCGTGAAGGTGTCAACTCTTTGCCGGGGTGTCCGGCATCCCTTGGTGAAAGCGTTCACGTGTACGTTTTCTGTGCCGCAAGTGATGCACCTCCAAAAGGCTCCGGCATATCGTCTGGATCAATCGATGGTTCTTCAATCGGATCACACTGCGTCGGTCTACGAGTCATGTCGTCCTTGGTGACGCCACAGTAGCAGGGTTCGATCACAGCCACCTCCGACATTTGCCGTCCATGTTGCAGTTGGCTTCGAGCAGCGTTAGCCCGCTCTGCGATTGAGACAGGCTGTTCGCGCCGACGATCGTCAGGTCTTTTGGATTACGGACACGGCTGATGGCGACGTACAGCATCGCAGGGTGCCCGAAGAAGTTCCCGCTTGGCTTCTCGTTGCCGAAGATGTCTACGCAGACCGGATGGTTAAAGGTCAGACCCTGCGCCTTGTGCACAGTGGTTGCCCATGCTTGTGTAAGGGGCATGAACACAATGCCCGCCGTAGGTTCACGAAGGACGTACGGCTTCACCGTGTCCCGCACCTTTGTTCGAATGCCGTTGTCTTCCTTCAGTCGGCGTACAAGCACCTTGTCACCATCATCGCGCAGAACAACGACACCTTGGTTGTCGATCTTCTGAACGATTCCAGTGTCGCCATTGGCGTGGATCATGGTGCCATCTTCGTCATAAGCATTCCGCGTAATCATGACGCGCGTGCCGACCTTGAGTTTAACGTGCCTTGGAATGTCTTCCCAACGTTTGCGGTCAGCAACTTTCCAGTCGCCAGTGCGTGCCATCTCAAAGACGAACTCGTCCACCTTCAACCTACGGTATCGGGTGCTGTTGATGGCATCCTTACAGTCGTTGGTCGCAACCAGCATTGTGCCGGGGAAGTCGTAGTCGATGTAGTACCGGACAAGAGCCTCGTTGTCTGTTTGGTCGAAGTCCCAGAACGTCACGCCTGCTTTCTGCAAAAGGTCTAACGCAGAGACACCGTCACCCCGACGCAGATAGTTCAGCGCGTTGAGGAAGTTCTTGTCGGTCTGACGATACTGGGTCTGGAGCCGCAGAACAGTGAACTCTTTGAACATCGGAGATTCGAAGAGCCAAAGCGGATCATTGGTGTCTTTGTTGACTGGCGCAAGTTGTAAGAAGTCTCCGGACAACACGAGCCCCATGTCTTCTTCCTTGCAGGCTTTATAGAGGAGTTCGAACATCGGACGATTCAACATTGATGCTTCGTCGATAACGACGCGTTCAAACCGCTTGCGCAGGATTCGGATGTTGCGCCACAGGTAGCCGTTGTCGTAGTTCATTTGCAGATGTTCTAGATCAAAGAATCCCAGCGTGGAGTGCACCGTCGCGGTGTCAGCGCCAAGGACACGAGCGGCAGCGCCAGTCGTTGCGGTCAATTTGCCCCACAGCGGATTCTGTTCGATCTTTTGCCGCAACAAGAACGTTTTCCCAGAGCCCGCTGCGCCCGTGACAAAAAGATATTTTGCGTTGAGGCGGGCTTCAATTGCAGCGGCGATGGGAACCTCGACCGGGGCAACTGAGACGGCTGGTGTTGGTGCCGGAGGTTTCGCCGGAGCCGGGACTTTGGCTGGGGCAGGTTTCCGAGCAGCGTCTACTGCTTGTTGCACCGCACGCGATGTTGCGTCCTTCTGCGCCAGCGCTTGCGCCGTCAGCGCCTTGATCGACGTGCCCTTCCGGCGACGGGTTTTCTTCACGGGTCCGGTGACGATCATCGTGCACCTCCACGCTGGGGCGTGACACGTTCCTTGCGGAGAACGCCACCACAATAGGCGTAGGTCGCCTTCACCACCTTGGTCGCGGCCTCTTGGCCCATGGTCGGGTCGTTATTCAACTTGCGGCCCGTACGCGAGGCGGCACGCTCCAGGTCTTCAGGGCTGTACTCAGCCGCCCAATATCCCATCGTCTGGTCATCTGGCGGCGGTACGGCGGGCAAGAACAGTGCCCATGTCTTGCGGATGTGCTCGATCTTCTCAAAAGGCGTCATTTTTGAAACTCCAGTCATCCAGTTCGTGTAAGTGTCTTTCTTTGCACCAAAATCAAGGTAAGGTCTATTCACTAGTATTATGTGTGTTGTGTCGTTCTCTTTTCTTGGGCGGATCAAGGTCAGCCCGCAGAAGCAACAGGATTCAAGGTAAGGTTTGCCGATTGCGTTCGACATTACCTTGACCCCTTTCTGATCCATGACCAGTGATGGTTGCCCAGTGCCTTGACTTCGAATCCTGCTTCCGCTCGGGCGGCTGCGACCGCTTGCTTCTGAGCACCCAGCTTGTTGAACCCGATGACGCCTTCGCGTAGGAACTGCCACGCCTCTTCACTGTCGATTTCGTTGGGGAACGCCTCGATTATTTCGACCATGGCACCGTGGCGCGACTGCTCGGATCGTTGCTCGGATAAGTTCTCGACGGGCCGCGCACCGATCAAGACTTCGCCACTGCTGACTCCGCGCTTATAGAACCACGATGGGTTCCCGATGTGCAGCGTCGGATTGTCGGCGATGTGCGCAATGCTCTCTTCGTGCGTCTGGAGATATTCCTTGCCGTTGACGCAGTCTTCAACGACGAGCCGCCGTAGTCCTTGCTGGATGAAGTCCCGTGGGAGACCGAGTGACGCAAGTTGTCCTGCACGCCAACGCAAATACGATTGACTATCGTCGGCAGCAATGTAGAAACCATCAGGAATATTCTGCTGGCGCATCTCTGCACGTTGCTCAGGTGTGAACTTCTCTTCGAGCGCTGCTTGTTCAGCCAGACGTTTCTTTTTGAGGGTGGCCTTGCCAGCTTTGAACTTCTTGAAGTCATCGACGATCCAGTCCACGAGCCAAGGCTCGATTTCTTGAACTGGGTACTGGTCATCGACTGCGTACTTGTCGCCGTTCTCGCGGACGCTGCCAGCGGCGACAACGTATGACGTGCCGCCTACGCCCTTCACGTCGTAGAGCGTCGTCTTCAGGTTGTCCAGATCACGCACGTTCATCGTTTTGCAGAACTTCTGGACGCTGTACTGTGTCTGCTTGAAGTAGTAGTGAACGTGCTCTGAGAATGGCCGCGTCGCCACGGTGTAGGTTCTCGGAAACAATTTCCCCGTTGCTTCCTCGATCTTGCCACGCACGATTCTCGGATCGTCGATGTCAACGAACGTCAGGTTGCCGACTCCGCGACTGCTCCAGATGGCAACGTTGTGCCACGGTTGCGCGAGACGCAAACGAGTATCGGAAGACATCAACTGATAGTTGCGCAGCGCTGGGGTCTTAAAGATGACGGGCAGAATCTTGAACGATCCTTGGGGGAGTAGCTTGCTTGAGAGCAGCGCCTGCACAAGCGACTCGAAGGTGCCGCGATCTGGCGCGAGTCTCTTGAGCAGTTCGATCTGTTTCTGGCGTGCAGCCTGCTCTTCAGGAGTTGGTGTACGGCGCGTTGTCATTGTCATTCTGCTACCGCCGGCATCATTGACATCTCGGTCTCTTGATATATCCTGTCGTCCCATCGGCTGAATAACTCCGGTTCTTCGAGCGCCAGCGTCACCAACTTGCCAGCGATCTTCTCCTCAGACTTGTAGAAGATGTCCTTCAAGTGCTCGTTCCCATGGAGGGTGTTATGGGCGAACTCGTGGATGATTAACTCGAAGTTCTCGTCCATGTCCGCCGTGTCGTGATACGCGAGGTTGATGTGCATCACGCCGTCGATGTACTCGAAGCACCCGGCAATATGTGACTCTTTGTCGTTGATGACCTTGACGGTGATGTCGCGGTCAATGAGTCGCGGAGCCAGCCGGGTCGCAAGATCGACGACGTGTTTGGTGTCAGCGTCGTATTTCTCGGGGTTGACAATCTTGTCCAACTTGATCTTGACGTTGGTCGGCGTGATGTCGCCAGTCTTCTGGACGAATGGCTTGCTCGGATCGGTTTCGTCTTCGAGTGTACGAAGACGTTTCTTCATCTCGGAAGAGACATCGTTGCGCTGGATGACGACGCCACCTTGGCTGACGAACTCCAAGTTCGCGCCCTTGTCCTTCTGATCTTCAAGGGCGAACTTCTCTCCGAAGCGTTGAACGACGTTGGCTCGAACTGCGGCGTCACTGCTCTTCGGATGGGCCACCGCAGCCTGAACGCTGAGACGTGTGGCGTCTTCTTTGGACAACGCTGAATAATACTTGTTCACAATTGCAACGCGGACATCGTTGACGTAGGTCAGCGGGACGCTGTTCCTATCGCGGCCCAGCGGAACCTTCTGCATGACGTTGATCGACCACTTGTCGTCGGTCAACTCCATGATCGGGATTCCCATTTCATAGAGCCATGGCTTCCCCGTGCATTCGTACAGGCGGACTTCGGTTTTCCGAGGTTCGTTCCTGCCGTTCAGCGGCGTACGCAGACGTGTGTCAAACATGTGCGTGGCACCTTGCTTACGAATCTCTTTGCCGTTAAACGTGGTCGTGATGTCCTTCGGCGGAATCAGCAGCAGCGCCTTGCGGGAGATGTCTGCGTAGTCAGCCGGGGACAACTCGAACTTCATTGAGAAGATCGAGCCCACGTCTGTATGCTCGTCGGTCTCCCAGCGCTTCTCCGCGCCCTCGAAGTGGATACAGCCAGAGACCGTTTTCACGGCGGCTTCAATGTTGAGGCAGACAACCGCCTTCTCGCCCTCGTTGAAGCGGCCCCGCTTTGTGGGATCGTTCGTCTTCGTGCTCTCGGCGTACATTGTGTACGCATGGCTGATGTTCTCCCAGCCCTTCGGCGCATCGTCGGTGACGGTTAGGATGCTGTGACCATTGGCGTCAGGTTCCGTCAGGGTGACATCGACCCGCGTCGTGCCCGTAGCATCCCAACCGTTCTGGATTAACTCATTGATGATGAAACTCTTTGGCCTCGCGGCCATCAGTTTCCGCATGTTTGTTACGTCCACTTCGAATATGCTCATAAGTTTTCTCCTTTTGTTTTTGTGTGCCGACACGTCGGCGTTCGTTGCCCCAGACGGGCACGTTTCGTGTACACGGATGATTGGCGTTGATGTCAGTACAGATTCAGGAGTGGTAGGTGTTGCGGATGTGTCGTGCGGAATCAACCCAATGCGGGGTGAGGCCGGAGGACTTGATCCGCCATCGAAGAATGCATTCTCTGTTGCCATTGCGTTTTCTCCTAATGCGCGTCCTGCTTACGCCCGCGCTGCCCATGGGCGGACTTCGAACGTTCCATCCGCCCGTCTATAAGTACGAACTACGCGCTCACCATTCCGAACGATGCGCCAGCGACGACATCGAGTTCGTCAAGGTCATCAAACAACTCCGTGACCAACTGTTGCCGAGCGGTGCCGTAAACACCCGCGACGACAACATCCAACGGCGCTTGCAAGCTGGCGATGATGTCCAACTGGTTCATCTGGACTACCGTGCCTCCCGGCATCTCTCCCGGCTTATTCGGCCAATGCTTGGCCACCAACGCGATCAGTTCTTGCTGGAACTGGTCGTTAACCGTCCCTGTCTTTGCCATTTGAAACTCCTCTCCCAGCACTGCTGGCGGACTGGGTCGCCTTTGCTGCACCGGATGCGTCCGGATCGTTGCGCCTCGCGCCTGTCGTTACAACGTTTCGTGCATAAGCACGCTGCCCGTGCGGGCACGTTTCGTGTACACACATGATTGAGTGTTGATGTCAGTACAGATTCAGAAGTGTTGGGTGTTGCAGGCGGGCTGTCGTGCAGGGTCATCCCATGGCGGGTTGCCACTGGAGGACTGTTGCCGCTCTCCGCGAATGTCAAGGCGTTGCTCATGTTGTAAACGTAGTCCGATTTGAAACCAGCGTCAAACCAGATTGATGGTAACTTTCGGACAGGTAACCTGCGACTCATGCGTTTCCACCCAGTATCCATACGGGTTTGCGAGGGTGCAAAACGGCGACCAAGGTGTCTAAATATTTCTGAAAACTCTTTGGTTACCTGCGCTGGAGCATCGGCGTGTTACTGAAGGCACGTTACTCTGCTTCGAGGGATGTCTTAAATCCCGAACCATGGCCAGCGCATTCGGCCATGGACGCGGTATCCAGCCGTACGCCGGGCTGAAACCCTTGCTGGGATGGCATTCTACGGTGCAGGAGCGTTCAGGGGTAGTCCCCAGTGGCTCCGGAGACCAGATCGACTGCTGGCGGGCCTGCAATCAACGGGAATCGGCCCTGCAGCGAAGGATAAGCGAATATCGGGGACTGATGGAACCAAGTCCGGAGTGCCATTTCCCTGCGCCGGGGCTGAGCCTGACACCCTTCTTGATCGTCATAGGAACTAACCCTTTTGTAATCAACACATTTAACCATGGGATATAATCGTGTTTCTATGTAAGTGTACGAAGCACAGGGACTTATGCGGGAATCACGGAAAGGCAGGGTTGTGAAATGGGGAGGTCGGCCTGCACCTTACCGTACCTCCCATTTACCCGCCTTTTAGGGGGTTCTTAGGGGGTATTCTGCGCCCTTGTACCTGAAATAACCCCTTTGTAATCAACACCAAAAAATACTACAGCTTCAGGCTATACGTGCAGGACGCGGGTGGAAGCACCCACCACCCTTATCCCCATGTTTGCAAAGCAGTTAGGCTGGTACCATAACCGGAGTCCCATGTTCTCCTTTTTGCTAGGCCTCGCTGGCAGGAACCCCACCGACGTACGGGGCGTCTGGCGGGGTGCCAAGCATGCTTAGAGGGTTTTAAAGAGACTCCTTAAACCACTTGGTACCTATAACTTGGACTGGCTTGGTGGGAGAACCCGAATCGCGTTTGACCCATTTCCGGGGCGTATTGTAGAGGCCGATCTGACCGACGTGGCGAAAGATTCAAGGATGGTCACCCTCCGTCAGCCTTTAGAACCGGGTCAAACGGTAGGAAGTGGTAGGAGTTAGCTTGTAACTGATTGATTACACTGGCGTACTGGAGAATACTGCATTCTCAGGCAGCGCCTGAGGACGCGGAAAACGTGTTGGTAGCACTATTTCTATATTTCGTAGCGCGATTGCTTTAACAGGCAGAAGGGCTCTCTAAGCCTAGCCGAGCGTGATTGGCGACACACCACGACGGGTTGGGAAACGCCACGGGGACGGGTCCACGGGTCCGGGACTAAAAGTCGAATTAGTAATGCAAAAGCCGCCGACCAGCGGAGTCCGAGTGGCTGGACGGCGGCTCACCCCTCTGCCGTCTCAAGGGTGGAGAGGTGGACACATTTTAAGCAACAGCAGATGTGCTAATCGTAAAGATTCTGTGAAAATGCAGCCCCGAGTCGAATTGGGATGCAGCTTCACTCTCTCGGTCTCTGCTATCTCTCGTCAATCGGAGGCCGGTTTTGGGTAGGCTTCCCGTATGGAATACAGTTGGACCCGTGAAACGGCGCGGCGATTCGGTCGCCTGCGAGTGCTCGACAATCGGCGAGGGGTTTTGAGTGTAACGGCCTGGTTGCAACACCCAAGGCGAACTTCCCAAAAGCCGACTTCTAGCCCGCGTGACTAAGGTTCGTCCCATGAACCAGCAGTCTGCCACTTTCCCCATGCTGAACACAAGCCGACTTGTCGTTACCTATTGTGATGATTCATCCTCTTGTGACCTATGAGGAGCACTCAGAACCCTGTCAACCGTACCGTCGGCGTTTCATCGAGCATAGATCCTCTGGATCGCCAGGTGGATCGCTCATGAGAATCGGCGTTTACGTATCGGAGACCGAAACCGTCGTCTGCGCGGACGTAGCGAATCCCCTTCTTTGGGTCGTAGTGCTCATGAAAGTTGTGTGCATGTGAGGTCCGTAGAAGTGTTAGGACCTATACCTATTTTCGGGGGGAAGACGCCCCCACGACGAAAAGCGCCTTGGTGCGGTGAAGGGGGCAGCGTCCGCTGCAACTAATTTGTCTTCCGCTTTTCCTCAGAAATTTTCCATCATCCACATGTTGGCTGTCACCTTCCAGTCATAGACGGCAACATGACGACCGTCGGGGGATCCGAGGCCGAAACATCGATCGCTGTCACACTTCCGCAAGACGCTGGCGTTCCCCTGCAAATCCACGCGCAAGATCTCACTACCAGCGTTTGACGTGTTGGTCATCAGGAAGTTCCTTCCGTCTGCCGCCCAGAACAGTTGCCTCACACTGACTAAAGCCTTGGGACGAATGACCTGGGTTGAACCGTCGATCAAAGAGTGAATTTGTATGGGGCCTCGCCGGCTAGGCGCGGCGGCGAGATGTGTACCGTCGGGAGAAAGGCTCCAGAGCAAGTGGTCCAGATCATTTGCTGGGTCGAGGTCAAAACGGGTCAGTTCACGACCTCGACCCTTCACCGGGTCAAATGCGGTGATTATCATCTGTTTGAGATCTTCACTTTGCTCGGCAACCGCACACAAATTGGACGGAGACCGGGCACAGAAGGTCGAGCTCCCTTCGGGGATTGTGAAGATCAACTCTGGCGTTCCACCGCCGATGGGAATACGCATGAGGTTCACGGGGGCATTTGTGATCGGCCAAACCTGGGCGATGACCCACCTGCCGTCGGGGCTCATCCAAGCCTCTTCTATCAGACCGCCTGGGGCTGAGGCCACGATTGTTTTTCTCTCGTGGCCGTTCAAGGACTGCTTGTAAAGACTATAGTGGTCACCGCGATTCAAAGAGAGAATGACGGTTTTGCTGTCAGCCATCCAGTCGGCGACATAATCGTCACCGCCTTCTTCCACAGTCAAGCGTTTCGAATTTATGAGGCGCATCCCACCGGCTTCAAGATCCGCCACGTAGCTTGTGCCGCGGCCCGACGATTCGAGGAATGCGATGCGTTTGCCATCGGCGGTCGCACTGGGATTGCTCATCCAGGAGCCGGCGCGGTTGGTCAGTTGCCTCGGCTTCCCGATGAGCGCACCAGTGTGCGTGTCCAGCCGCTCTATCCAATAGTTGCAGGGAGTGTCAAATGCAACGATGATGCCGACGCACAGATCCGAATAGAGTAACCGTCCATCGGACAGCCAGATGCTGTCCCCTGTTTTGCTCATTTCGGAAGGTGTAAGTAACGTGGCGACAGGGCCGCCGTTCAGGTCGCGGGCTACGAGCGTAGCCCCGCCTTCGTTGCTGGCGAGGTAAGAAACTCTTTGGCCATCGGGAAAGAAATAGAAGCAGCAAATTCCTTGTGTTTCGTCCACCTCATAAAGTTTTCGCGCCTGTTCTCCGTTAGCTCCCATCAACCAGAGCTCGCGGTCACCGACCTTGGCCTTGTTTGTACCAAAGGAGATCGAGGAGCCGTCCGGAGAAACCGACCACGCAAATGCGTTGTCGCGAAGCCTGCGCGGAGCGCCGCCCAAGACGGAAACGATCCAGACACTGCTGCCCTGCGACGACCAATCACGCAGGCTCAATCCGTCCTGGCTATAGGAGGTTGACGGGTAGGCATTGGCGAGGAATTGTTTGCTATCGGGGAACCAGGCGGTTGAGACAATTTCCCAATTTACATTGTCACTTTTGGGGTTATCGTGCGCGGCAATCGACACGGTCTCATCGCCGCCTGTGAGCTTGATGTGCAACCCCCTCAAATCAGAGTAAGCGACATATTTTCCGTCGGGGGAGATTGCCCCGCTCGCCACGGGGCTTTCGGAGGAATTAATGGTGAGTTGCCGAAGCGTCGGCGGAGTTTGGGAGGGAGAGCTGGACCTGGCAAGCCAGAGAACCGCACCCAGCAGTAAGAGAACCGTGGCTGCGGGGGCCGCCGTCCACCAATGACGGCGATGCCTTGGATTGTTTTCTCGTTTGATTAGCTCCATGTCAGCGCCCATTTCTGTCACCGACTGGTACCGTGCGTCGCGATCTTTTTCGAGCGCTCGGTGAATAATCGCATCAAGCTTCGGAGGAAGTTCTGGATTCAGCTGCCGCGCCGAGGTCTGTACCTGAGTGAGGATGGCTGTCAGAAGGACCGGCTGGGTGTCTCCCGCGAAGGCGCGTTGGCCTGTCGCCATTTCATAAAGTACCAGGCCGAAGGAAAACAGATCCGTCCGCGCATCCAGCTTTTCGCCTCTTGCCTGCTCCGGTGACATGTAGCCTGCAGTTCCCAGTGCTACTCCGGCCCGGCTGAGGAACAATTCGGGATCCAGCGCAGCCGGAATCTCCTGGTGCGTTTCCCGCGGCTTGTCGTCCTGGTGATTTCGTCCGGGAGCAGCGCCAGCATCGGCTACGGCGGGCACAAGCTTCGCCAAACCGAAATCCAGGATTTTGGCTTCCCCACGTTCGGTAATGAAGATGTTGGCCGGCTTGATGTCGCGATGGATGATGCTCTTGCGATGGGCGGCGTCCAAGCCGTTGGCAATTTGAATGGCGATATCAAGCAGCGCAGGGACCGGTAAAGGCGCGTCTCGAGCAATACGCTCCCTCAAGGTTTCTCCTTCCAGCAACTGCATTACGAGGAAAGGATGGCCTTGGTGCTCGCCGAATTCGAAAACCGAACAGATGTTAGGGTGATCCAGAGCAGAGGCAGCTCGTGCCTCGCGCTCGAATCGCCCCACAGCTGTCGCGTCATTTCCCAGTTCCTCGGGGAGAAACTTCAGTGCCACCTGGCGGCCCAGCTTCAAGTCTTCGGCTTTATAAACTACACCCATCCCGCCGCCGCCAACGATTCCCAACACGCGATAGTGGGAAACCTTCTTGCCAATCAAATTCGTTATCGAGACTGATGGCGCTTGCGGGGAAGTTTCGGCGTGCGTCACCTCACTCACCGGCACGATAAACCGATAGCCGCGTTTGGGAACAGTTTCTATGTACTCCCGTCCGCCTTCCCATTCGCCCAAGGTCTTACGCAAGAAAAAGATGTTCTTGTTGAGATTTCCTTCTTCGACAAAGGCATCGGGCCAGACCTTCTTGATCAACACGTCTTTTTCGACGAGGCGTCCGGCATGCTCGACCAGCACCAGTAGGATTTCGGCGGCCTTCGGGGCCAGAGGAACGGGCATGCGGTCGCGTACCAGGACACGCTTCCGGGAGTCCAAGCGAAAGGGCCCGAACGAGTAGAAGTGCATGGCTTGCAGTGGCATACGGTCTGCCAGAAATTTGCCGGAATTTTGGAAGGACTTCGAAACCGCAACCGCGCTATGGTGCGTCGCGAATTGGACTGGGGGGTGCGATCTGGAGCCGTCCGGCTGCCAATTCTAGTCCGGCAGGGTGTTCCAGGCAATGCCCAATGCTGTAAATAGCTCGACCGGTAGGTATGGGGAAACTGCACCGTGAAGAAGGCGAAAACACTTCGAGAGTTACGAGGAGAAAGAACAATGAGTTTCAAGACATGGACGCATATTATCGCTTTGGTCGTGGTCGCCGCACTGCTGGTGTCGGTTCGACTGACCGCACAAGCGAAGCAAGATCACCACTACAGGCACCATCACTACCGACTCGTCGATTTCGGAAGCACATTTGGCGGGTTGAACAGTTATTTCGATCCCGGAAGCGGGAACGACTTTGCCCCGTTCACTTCGGTTTTAAATCAGCAAGGGGTGGTTGCAGGCTTTGCGGAGACGTCCCTTGCCGATCCCTTTGCACCCTATTGCTTTTGGAACTGTGTTGCCACGAACGCATTCCTGGCGCATAGAAACGGCGTCCTAACCGACCTGGGAACACTGCCCGGCGGAGTGAACAGCGCGCCCCTTTGGATCAACGGAGATGGGCGCATCGCCGGAGTCTCTGAAAATGGTGAGACTGATCCTTTGTATCCGGGCTTGGGGGAGCTTCACGCCGTCCTCTGGACAGATGGCAAGATTAGTGATTTGGGAACATTGGAAGGTGGGTATGAGAGTGAAGCCAACGCCGTAAACCGCGCTGGCCAAGTGGCGGGGTCCGCTTTGAATACAGTGCCTGACCCGAATTCCATGCAACCGGGTACCTTTTGGCTGTGGGGAGGTATTCAGCCGCCTTATCTATACCAAACCCGCGCATTTCTTTGGGACAAGCAGCGCGGGATGCAAGACCTCGGCACTCTTCCCGGCGGCACCAATGCTCAGGCGATCTTAATCAATGATCGGGGACAAGTGATTGGAAACTCCTATACCAGTTCGGCTCCAAGCGCACTGTGTGCCAGTGCCGGTTTTGCCCTAACCACAGGATCATTCATCTGGGATCGGCAGAGAGGAATGCGGGACCTTGGTAGCCTTGGCGGAACCTGCACTCTGGTCACGGACCTCAATGAACGAGGTCAAGTCATCGGTGTATCGAGCCCCGCAGGCGATCAATTCCAGCATGCGTTCATCTGGCAAAACGGTTCACTTCACGATTTGGGTGGTTCGCTCGGAGGAAACAACACCGGCGCCTTTGTGATGAATGACTATGGACAGGCTGTCGGCTTTGCAACTTTTCCGGGGGAGACTACCTTCCACGCGACTCTCTGGAGACGGGTCGGGGATATGACTGATCTTGGGGTCGTAGGCGACGATGAATGCAGCTACGCGACCGGGATTAATACGGAAGGGCAGGTCGTGGGAGGGTCAATAACGGACTGTAGCGAAGAATTTCGTGCGTTTCTTTGGGAAGGCGGATCGATTGTCGACTTGAATACGCTGATTCCACCGGACTCCTCGGTGTATCTGCAGCGAGTAGAGACGATCAATGATCGTGGGGAGATCGCCGGCCAAGGAGTGGATGGCAGTGGCAACCAACATGCCTTCCTGCTGATTCCGTGCGACGAGAATCATCCGAGTCTCGAGGGTTGCGACTACAGCGTGGTGGATGGTGAAATTGCTGCGGTCGCTCCTGTGCGTGTTGCGGCGCCCATGCCGTCGCGTCATCGGACTCTTCGTCTTCCGACGCTCCTCGAGAGAGCCATACTTGGGGAACAGCGGCACTCCTCAACAGAAGCGGCTCCGAAGTCTGTCTGGGATGCGCAGTCTTCTTCGAGCAATGTTGCTGGTGACCTCCATGCGGCTTTTTTGCGCGACTCGCTAACTTCGCCACCCATACACGGGCGCGGGTATTGTCTCGTAGATGGCCGGACAGACGAACTGACTGGATACTGCCATGCGGGAACCCCGTGGTTCTGCTGGTCGGGGCGTTCCCCCGCTTGTCCCTCCGGCGCCAAAGCGCTAAAGCCGGAAAAAAGCGGGTGTGGCATCATCAACGATTCGCGGACCACGGATATTGACCGGGCCTGCACTTTTTGAGGATGCCGCGGCTGCACGTGCAACTAGCGGGAGTGCGGCCCTTAAGGAGGGCCAATATATGAAAGGCTTTGCGAATGTGCTGTATCAACTGTCCATCACCACACTGTTTGATGCCGCTGCTCACCGTGACAAGCTGGGCACAGAATTCAGGCCCCCTGGTGGGGACCTGGAAACCTAAAGGGAACACAAGATGGGACGGTCATCACCATCGTCGTGATGACCGTCAACGCGGGGAGGCACGACGGTCGACTTTGACACTGCGGGCATGAACTCCTCCTCGTCACCCGGTGAAAGCATCGACTTGGGAGGTGGAAGAAGACGGGGAGCCAGACTTACAGCTTCAAAGAAGAGAACACCCTATACGATTCTTCCGGGAACTTGACTGAGCTAGCAGTAGGCGCTTGCAAGCTTACTCTGGCTCCAGATCAGAAGAGTTTCAAAGGTGGCTGCAGTCTCAACTTCTATGGCTGTAGCTTCGCCCAGTGTCCCGGATCGCTAGTGCCTGGTCCTGTGGTCTATGAGATCGCCGCCAAGCGCTTTTAGTCGTCCAGGTAACGCGTGTCGACGAATGGAGTGGCGCCTTTTGGGATTCGTACCGACAAACGCGCTTGTGTCCAGCAAACGATCACTGTTTACCGGTTGGCCAGAAACGCTAGTGCTGTATCGGACGCGCCCCATATGGAGTGTCAGGTAGATTTCTGGAGGCGTGCGGGGGCGCGTCCGATACAGCTGTTTGAAGGAAGCCGCCAGTGAGGAAGCGCTTATGCAAATTCAATGGTGTGGCCGTGGTGAGAAAGACTCGGGGAATCGGACATGGAGGTAACCGGAGCGCAGGCAGACTTGGTTCGATTGTAGTTTGCGAGCGAAAGCTCGAAGCCAGGAGCCTGGTAGAAGGGCAACGAAAGCGCACGAGGCCTGTAGGTGTTGGGAGACACCGAGGGAGCAAGATCGGAATGGGAGTTTCATGCCGCGACTCCGGCGAGCCAGGGCGGAGAACGAAGTTGGAGTTGGGCCGCAGTAAGTCTTTCGAGAACCACCATGGGTCCGCCACATTTAGGACAGCGCCAAAGAGGGCGCGGTTCCTTGGCAGCCGATGCTTGTTGTTCTACCTGCGGGATCGCGCCGAGTAGTTGAAAGCAAAGCGGCAGGAGAGTGGCGCGGCGGCGGTTGGCGAGGAAGCCGAAGTGGCGGATGCGAACGAAGCCTGTGGGGAGCAGGTGCAACAGGAAGCGGCGCAGAAACTCATCGAGCGCTAGGGTCATCAACTTGTGTTCATTGTTGTGAGTGGAATCGCGCCAGCGAAAGGTGACTTGGTCATCGACGAAAGAAACGAGTCGATGGTTGGAGATGGCGACGCGATGGGTGTAGTGGCCTAGATAACAGAGCGCATGCTCGGCACCTCCGAAGGGCCGTTTGGAGTAGACGTGCCAGTCGTTTCGGAACAGGGTTCTGATCCAGCCGGAGAAGATTTTGGGGTGAGCGAGAGGTCTTAGGTTGCCATGGAAGCCCAGCTTGCCCTGCCGGAAGTTGCGTTGGAGAGCGGCAACAAACTTACCGCGAAAGACGCGACTGAGCACCTTGACGGGAAGAAAGAAGCGCGAGCGTGATGGAATCCAATGGGTGCGAGCGAGCGATAATCCGCCGGCGGGCACGACACAATGCACGTGCGGGTGATGTTCGAGTTTTTGATTCCAGGTGTGGAGCACACTGAAGAAGCCGATCTCCGCGCCGAGATGTCTGGGATCGCGAGCGACTTCGAGGAGAGTTGCGGCACTGGTCTGCAGCAAGAGATGGTACAGGAGTTTCTTGTTCTGCAAGGCGAGCGGCGCCAGTTCATGAGGTAGGGTAAAGACAACATGGACATAGCGCGTGGGGAGAAGCTCCTGACGACGCGCTTGGAGCCAACGAGCACGGGCGTTGGCTTGACACTTCGGGCAGTGCCGGTTGCGGCAGCTGTTGTAAGAGATGGCCGGACGGTAGCCACAGTCGGTGCACTCATCGAGATGCCCACCCAAGGCGGCGGTGCGACAGCGTGCGATGGCCCGCAGCACGGTGAGGTGTTGCCAGGTGATCCACCTGCGGCTGCGTTCGATGAAGGTGCGTCCCGCGGCGCGAACCAGATCGGCCACCTCAAGCGGCGGCCGGTTCATCTACGGGTTCTGCGGTGACTTATCTTTCAGCTTGAGCGAGTCCAGGGGACTGGCGGTAGCGTTAAGATGCCGTCGCGAGAGATGAAGATAGATCGTGGTCTCCTTCAGATCGTGATGTCCCAGGAGTAGTTGAATGGTGCGCAGGTCAGCTCCGTTTTCCAGCAAGTGCGTAGCGAAACAGTGGCGCAGCGTGTGGGGATGAACCCGGTTCTGCAGGCCTGCCCGCTGGGCAGCCCGTTGGCACGCATACCACACGGCTCGGGGAGTGATGGGACGGTTGGAGGTGTGCCGAGATCCGCCCGGAAATAACCATTCCGTGGGTTTGCGCTTCAGGCTACGCCAGTAGTCGCGCAAGGCTTCGAGCAGCCTGGGACTGAGCATGACATCGCGGTCCTGACGACCTTTGCCACTGCGGATGTGGATCACCATGCGTCGGCTGTCGATATCGGAAATTTGCAAGCGAGCCAACTCTGCGCGCCGTACCCCCGTGCCATAGAGCGTCATCAATACCATGCGATGAAACCGAGTCTGGGACGAGTCGATGAGGTGGGCCACTTCTTCCGGGCTCAAGATGCTGGGTAGGGGTCGCGTCTTCTTCGGGTAAGGTGTATCGGCTACGCTCCAGGCTTTCCTGATCGTCTGCGTGTAGAAGAACCGCAGAGCCGCGAGCCGTTGCGTCACGGTGGACGCGGCCAGCTTTCTCTCGCGGAACAAATACGCTTGGTACTCGCGAATGTGCTCCGGAGTCAGCTGATCCGGAGGTTGGTGAAAGTGGCGCGCAAAATCCTCAATCGTCTGGATGTAGCAGTCGATGGTAGTCTGAGCGTAATTACGACGCTCGAGTTCTTCGAGCATCATTTTGCGAAGGTGGGTCATAGGGGTTCTCCTTATGACCCAACCTTATCCGCTCACCGGCACACTGCTGATACCGGGCACGCGAATGCGTCTGCCGCTAAGGCTTCGTTCAAACGGGCTTCGAGGAAGTCCAACAATGACGCGGTTCCGAGCGGTTTGTTGGCAACTCGAAGACTGAAGAAAGCTCGTAGTTGGCGAAAAATCCCAATTTCACGCAATATAAAAAGGCGCCCACTTTGCGGTAGGTTGTGATTGTTCGGATCACCACTTACCGAAAAGGAGCGCCGTCATGAAACAAGAAAAGTATATTGGCATGGACGTTCACCAGGCAACGATCTCGGTTGCCGTCATGGATTGCTCGGGCAAGCTGATCATGGAATGCATCCTGGAGACAAAAGCGGCGACGATTCTGGAAGTTCGTCCATGGGCTACGCGGAAGTTTATCCGTGACCTTTGAAGAAGGAACTTCTGCCGCCTGGTTGCATGACCTGCTGAAACCTCAGGTCACCCATCTTGTAGTCTGCGACCCGCGAAAGAACGCGCTGCTAAAAGACGGCAGCAAGAGCGACCGGATCGATGCGCGCAAGCTGGCGGAGTTGTTACGCGGCAACCAGTTGCATGCGGTGTACCACGGAGAGCACGGGGTGCGCACCTTAAAGGAACTGGGTCGCAGCTATCAGACACTCACCCAGGATGTCAGCCGAGTCATGACTCGGATCAAAGCTCTGTATCGAAGCTGGGCCATTCCGTGCAGCGGTGCGACGGTTTATGCAGCGCGGCATCGCGCCGAGTGGTTGGCCAAGATCCCGCAACCCGGGGTTCGCCTGCGGGCGGAACGGTTCTATCAGCAACTGGATCTGCTGCAACCGGTGCGACAAGAAGCACGACGGGACCTGCTGAGCGAGAGCCGCAAGCATCCTGCCGTGAAGTTACTGCGCCAGATTCCCTCGATCGGTCCGATTCGAGCAGCCATGCTGGTGGCGTTGCTGCAGACACCCCATCGTTTCCGTACCAAGCGCCAGCTGTGGGCTTACAGTGGTTTTGCGATCGAGACGCACGACAGCGGCGAGTACCGCTATGTACGAGGGAAGCTGCAACGAAACCGGGAGCGCGTCACCGTGCGCGGTCTGAATGACAACCATAATCATGATCTGAAGAATCTGTTCAAGGGCGCTGCTCTATCTGCGAGTACTCGTCCCGGACCGCTGTACGATTTCTATGCGGCGCTGCTGGAAAAAGGGATGCGGCCGACCATGGCGCGTCTCACCCTGGCCAGAAAGATTGCCGCCATCACCCTAGCGATTTGGAAGAAAGGAGTAAGTTTCGACGCCAAACAATTGCATCGGCAAGCCGCTTGAGCGTCTCTGGTAACAGGCCTTTCCATCTCCGGTGATTCTCTGGTGGTGGTCGGTCGGTTCTTGAGACGCTCGGTTCGAGGTGAGTATCAGTCAATGAGATCGGCCCTGTGTGCTTCGGCACCGAGTCACCCATTACACGTTATGCCTCCTCGGATAACCAGAAATAGCGATAGGCCACGAGCCTCCGATAGAACCATGGTTGACACTCCAAGACCAGGTCCGCTTGCCAAGTTTCAAGACTCGATTGGCGTCGTCACCACCGAACGATGAATCCCATAAGGAAGGGCAGACAAGCCAGAGCAAATCCTCGAGCAAAATCGGGGGCACTTACAGACAGTGGGCTGGATTTCGAGACCAAAATCTTCTCGGCCTCCGGTCGAGGGAGAAGTTTTTTCTTGACATCCCTTTTTATAGAACTTATTGAGGATTGGTGCGTCTTCTTCGACGCTGGAAGCCCCTCGATGTGCAATCAACTTTGACGCCACCTCCTACCGCTAATACGCGTTTCACGCGTCTTTGAGGGTTGATTGCAGGGTACGGCGGGCGACTGTGGAGACTCTAGGGTAAGAAACAAATCGCTTGAAACCAGCATAAACACTGGCTATAATGACGCAAGTGGTAGTAGTTCCTTCTACTTGCTAGAAATGGCGTAAGCGAATCCCCCCCTCTCCGCCAGTTCTCGCAATTCCAATAGCTTATCTTCTCTCGTCGTTCGACGAATATCGGATCTGCTTTCAGTCTCAGTGTCCCGTTAGTGTCCCCAAAAAAAAATCGGACCGCACTGTCTCTGGCAATGCATCTGGGACGATCAATGAGTGCTATCGGTTACGCCAACTATCAGGCGGAAACTCCCCGGGCTCTGCCGTGAAATTCAAGAGGGCAGAGCTGTTGGCCGACAAACGCGCACACGGTGCAAGGTTTGATTGCAAGGGCGAAGGAAACGGAACTATGGCGTGATTTCGAAGGCCACGCCGCCGTAGTTCGGAGCACCGCCAGCGATGGTGGTCCCGTACAGGTTGCCCTTCGCGTCGAAGGTAATCGCAGCAACGGGAAAGGATCCGTCCTTCCAGTTGAATTGATGCACCACCTGGTATTTCCATTTGCCGCTCTGCTGCGGCGTCAACTCGAATACCACGCCATTGCTGGACGTGCCGCCTTGCGCGGTTCCCCACAGGTTGCCCTTGGCGTCGAGAGTCAGGTCGTTGGCGCCACACCCCTGTGCGGCCTTGGGAAAGTCGTACAGGATAGTCTCCTTCCATTTGCCATTCGCTTGCGGTGCCAGCTTGAAGATCACGCCGCAGCCAGTGCTGCTACCCCCTTTGGAGGTGGCGCCGTAAACGTTCCCGGCCTTGTCCAGGACCACGCCCTCGTAGGGATTCTGGCCGTCGCCCTCAAAGGCAGGAAAGGAGTGCAGCACGGTCTCTTGCCAGGTGCCGTGCTGCTGCGGCGTAAGCTGAAAGACTACACCGTAGCCGTGGACGCCGTATTGCACCGTTGTGCCGTAGAGGCTGCCCTTCGGTCCCCAGGTCACGCCGGCGTACGGGTCGCTGCCGTCCAAACAGTCGTGCTTTCGGGTGCCCTTCGCGCAGAAGCTGTACAGTAAGTCTTCAGTCCAATTTTGATCCTTTACCAGTTTGCTGATCGCCCCCTGACCGTACTCGCCGATCCCGATTGGACCATAAAGGTTGCCCGCATAGTCGAGGATCAGCCCGGTCGGTCCGCCCTCGTTCTGGAGGACGCTGAGGCTCCAGCCACCGGAACCGGGCGAAAGCTCGAAGGTCGTGGTCGTCGTGGTGCCGTAGAGGTTCCCCGCAGTGTCCATGGCGAGATCTGCTGTAGGCGTGCAGCCCTCGCTGCCCTTGCAGTTGAAGTCATGCAGAATGGTTTCCGTCCAATGGCCATTGGAATGGGGCGTCAGCTCAAAGACCGTGCCGAAGTTGTACGTCCCGCCATTAATGGTCGTGCCGTATGCATTGCCTTCGGCATCGAAAACCAGGCTCCCCCAGGGGCCGGAGCCGTCGCTGCCGTGGCCGAAGAGGTGCAGGATTCTGTATTTCGGTGCGGCCGAGGCGGAACTGGCCAGGGCCAGCATGATCGCCAGAAGTGTACCCAGCCGCCTGATGCCTGTTCGACTTCGCCTCATCGAGCACCTCAGTTTTGGGGGAACAGCCAGCACGGTCCGCCGAGCCGTGCCGTACCGGCCGCTCCAAGTTTACCGGCGAAAAATCAGCCAATCTAGATGGCGCGCTGGCAGCCTTGTGGAGCAGCCAGCGCCCCACGACTCAACCTACAATTATACCTGTCACTGATCACCGTCCGTAGCGTCCGGCCCGCTTGGGCTCTGCGTCGGATTGTTGGTGAAGTAGTTCTGAAAATAACTCGCCCCGTACCCCGGCGGGACAATGATCTGCTGGAAAGGTCTTGCCGTCGTCAGCGGGAACATATCCAGCAGGGGAACGACGCCGTGACCTCGATTCCATTCCGGGGCGTATTCGTCGGCAAACGGATAGTTATCCTGACCGATGGTTCCGATCTCGGTCGTCCCGAGGAAATTCCATTCGGTAAAGGCCAGAATGCTGCCGAAGTCGTGAATATAAGGCGCCTTCAGGTTCGGGCAGCTTGGCAGTGGCGACGCCCCGCACGCACCGGAGACATATCCACTGTAAGTTTTGGTCTGCTGGTTATACGTGCCTGTGTAGGCTGAAACCACCAGCAGCGGCACGCGGAATCCGTAGGTGTAGAACGCTCCCCAGGTTCCTTGTGTCTGGTTTACTCCAGGTCCTTGGTTGGGGTTGATGTGGTCGTACCAGCCGCCCCAATCATCCCAGGTAATCAGGATGGCGGTGTCGTTCCAGTAGACTTCTTTCGTGTTCGGGCAGGCTGGGTTATTGCCGAGCGTGTCGACAATGTTGGCCACGTAGGACGGCCCGGTGCCGTTATTCTCTCCGGCATAATCGGACCACCGTGCGTCGGGTATTACCCGGCTCACCTGGGCGAGATTGCAGGCAGTGATGTCGTTGATGATGGGGACCGGCTCGGGGATGGTTTCCCAGCTCATGTTGGCGGCGTACTTGCTGTATCCAGGTATGTTGGGGAGCAGATTCCGACACTCGTAGTCATTTTGGTATGTCCCAGCTTCGCAGAAGTGGTTGATCGCGGCCGGCGCTACCCAGAGCTCCCTCTCGACCGGGGGAGTTGGTAGTGTGAACTGTTGTCGAATAGGAACGAAATCCAGCTTGTGCGGCTAGACTAGCAACGCCAAATTTGGCTCAGGGAGAAAAGCCTGCGGGGTAAATCGTATTTTTGTTACGAAATCAGAACAAGAAGGCTCCGCCAGCATGAGGACTACCCCGGCGAACCATGGTCCTTCGGCGTAGAATTTCTTAACTTCTGTTATCAGGCGTGGGTGTTGAAAAAGTCACTGTGATTAGCGGTCGGAATGGCGGCAGAAGCGTGGTAATAAGAAGGAGGAATGCTTGCCATCGCCATTCTCGGAGGCCTGCTGATCATGATGGGACAACACGACCGCTCTGAAGCGTTGTTCTACTACTTTCGCCTGGAAGATCAGATTCCTGAAACCCACCTGCTGCGGCTCATCGAAAAGCACATCAGCTTTGCTTTCGTACGCGAACAACTGAAAGGCAGCTACAGCGAGACCGGACGACCGTCGATCGATCCCGAGCTCCTGCTGCGCATTCTCGTGATCGGCTACCTCTACGGCATTAGCAGCGAGCGCAAACTGGTGGAAGAACTGCGCATGCACCTGGCCTGGCGCTGGTTCACTGGTCTGGGCTTCGATCAAGAGATTCCGCATCACTCCACATTTTCCAAGAACCGGCACGGACGGTTTCAGGAATCGAAGCTGTTCGAGGAGCTGTTTGAACAGATCGTGCGGCAGTGCGTGGAAGTGGGGCTGGTGCAGGGCCAGCACCTGTCGGTGGATGGCAGCTTCGTGGAAGCCAATGCGGCCAAGGAGAGCCGCATTCCACGGGAGCAGTTGGGAGAAGCAGCCCAGGTCCATCACACCGTGCGACAGTATCTGAAGGAGCTGGAACAGCAGAACCCGGTGGAAGAACCGGTGCATGAGCAAGACCAGGTATCGACCACCGACCCCGATTCTACCTATGCCACGAAGGGCAATACGCCGGCTCGCCTCGGTTACTACGACAACTATCTGGTGGACAATGCAAGCTGCGTGATTGTGGGAGTGCAGGGCACAGCGGCGCGCATGAGCCAGGAGACGGTGGCCGCGCAAGATATGCTGACCGGTTTCGCCGAGTGGCAAGGACGAGCGCCCGAATCGGTGGCGGCTGACACGACGTATGGGAACGGGGAGTTCTTGCAATGGCTAGCCGATCGGAGCATCACTCCTTACATGCGGACCCGCGACAGCATCCACAGAAAGAGGAGTCCATTCTTCGGTCCCGATCGTTTTATCTACGAACCGGAAAACAATCGCTACATCTGCCCTGCTGGCCAGTTCCTCAACTACGGTGGCCGAGTTTATCGCAATCGAGCCTTCAACTATATCGGAACACGCAAAAAGTGTGGCCCATGTTCGCTCCGACCACAATGCACCAGTGCCGCCTTCCGGGGCCTTATCATCCACCAGAACGAACCCGCCCGACAACGTGCGCGGGAGTTGGTCAACACACCAGAGTTCGCCAAAGCGCAGCGGCAAAGAAAGAAGGTGGAGGCCTTGTTCGCGGAGCTGAAGAATCAGATCGGATTGCGGCGCTTGCGTCTGCGGAGACTCAAGTTCGTGCGCGAGCAGTTCTTCCTGGCAGCGGTCGCTCAGAACATCAAGCGACTGGTGCGCTTCCTTAGTCAGCCGACGACACCGGTTCTGCCGGCCACCACCTAGTCGAACAGAGACAAGAAAACCCGCAGCGGCATGCTCGCAGGTGAAAAGGCGTTCTGTCGAGGGACTTTTTCAACACCCACAGGCGATAGCGCTCAAAACCCCTGGCTGAGCTGAATGAGTGTAATCGCAAATGACAGCTTTTGGCGTGACATCCTGCAATTCACTTATAGCCGCTTGAAATTCCTGCAGAATTGCTGGAATCTGTCGAATGGGTCACCTCCCATCCGTCATACATTCGGGAGCACAAAGGCGCTCAATAATTCTGCCCAAGGAGAAAAGCGATGCAATTCGCTATGCTGATCTACGAATCACCGGAAGGTTTTGCAGCACGAAACAGCGACGGAACCGATTCATACACCGGTGCTTGGCGCGCCTACTACGAGGCCCTGGTCGAGGCTGGCATATACGTCGGCGGCGACCCGCTGCAAGTGCCAGAGACAGGGACCACGGTTCGGATCAAAGACGGAAAGCGGCATGTCCAGGATGGCCCGTTTGCCGACACTAAGGAGCAAGTGGGGGGATTCACAATCCTGGAACTTCCATCGCTTGACGCAGCCCTCGATTGGGCAGCGCGGTGCCCGGCAGCCGCGCTTGGCGCCGTCGAGGTCCGGCCACTCGCGACAGAACTGAAGCGGCGGATCACGGGATGAAAGGAAGCGACGAGGAGAGCACTCACCGGACAATTGAGCGAGTGGCCCGCGAGTCATACGGTCGTCTGGTGGCTTACCTTTCCTCGCACACGCACGACCTGGCCACCGCGGAGGATGCTCTCAGCAACGCGTTACTGGCGGCGCTCACGGTCTGGCCGCGAGATGGCGTGCCGCAAAATCCCGAGGCCTGGCTGCTGACGACGGCGCGCCGCTCCTTTATCGATCTGGTGCGTCATCGGCAAGTAGTTGAAGCGGGCGAACCGACGCTCCAGCTCCTCAGGGAAGAACGGGAGGCAACCGTGTCGGCGGAGTTTCCAGATGAACGACTGAAACTGCTGTTCGTGTGCGCCCATCCGGCGATTGATCCTGCTATGCACACGCCGCTTATGCTCCAAACCGTTCTCGGCCTGGATGCCGCGCGCATTGCCCACGCCTTCTTGATTTCGCCCACATCGATGGGACAGCGGCTGGTTCGTGCCAAGACGAAAATCCGCGACGGTGGGATTCGGTTTGAAATCCCGCAAGAGCGTGAATTGCCGGAACGGCTTGATGCGGTACTGGAAGCGATTTATGCGGCATTCGGAATCGGCTGGGATGACATGGCTGGCGTTGACCAGCGCGGACGTGATTTGGCCGAAGAAGCGATCTGGCTTGCCCGAGTGCTTCTGCAGTTGATGCCTCAGGAAGCTGAGGTTCACGGTCTGCTGGCTCTGATGCTCCACTGCGAAGCGCGCAGAGCGGCAAGGCGGGACCCGGACGGTCGCTACGTTCCTCTCTCGGAGCAGGACTCACGGCAATGGTCTATGCCGTTAATCGAAGAGGCGGAACGGCATCTTGGCGAAGCATCGAGTCGCGGTCTCGTCGGCCGGTTTCAGCTCGAGGCTGCGATTCAGTCAGTACACGCTGAGCGGGCGCGGAGCGGCGGGATTCAGTGGAACGCGATCATGATGTTCTATGAACAGCTGATCCGGATATTACCGACGCTCGGCACGCGAACTGGATATGCCGCGGCCATAGCCGAAGCCAAGGGAGCCGAAGCGGGCCTGGCAGCGTTGGAAGCGATTGACCTGAATGATGTCTCCGCTTATCAGCCCTACTGGGCGGTTCGCGCTCACCTGTTGCAACGGGTGGGGAGAACACCAGAGGCTCTGGATGCTTTCGACCGCGCGATTGGTCTGACCGAGGACCCCTCAGTAAGACAGTTCCTGCTGAAAAGGCGAGGGTAATTCGTAGTAGTCTGAGTTTGCCTTGACGGACAAGAGTGACGAAGCCTTCTGGTGCGATTGCTCAAGCCGCTGCATTATTGTGCTGCCCGCATCCGAATGACTTGCGATATTGGCCCGGAGTGGTGTTCAGCCGTCGCGCGAAGACACGACGCAGCACCTCGGCACTCTTGAAGCCGCTGAACATCGCAACTTCTTCAAGGCTTGCCGCCGCCGACTCGAGCTGACGCCGCGCCGCCTCAAGACGAAGGTCTTCGATGTGCATTCCGGGTGTCTTGCCAATTTCTTGCGCGAAGACACGGGCGAAGTTGCGTGGGCTCATGGCCGCCCGTCGAGCGAGCATATCAATTGAGAGGTCACGTCTTATGTTGTCCGCCATCCATGCCAGGAGGTCACCCAACAATCGATGGTCTTGGCTCCGGGATATGCTCTGGGCCGCGAGCGTTGCGCTGAATTGGCTCTGGCCTCCCGGACGCCTTAGGAATACGACCATCATCCTTGCGATACGCAGCGCAAGCTCGCTCCCCAGATCCTCTTCCACCAGCGCCAGAGTCATATCGATTCCAGCAGTCACGCCCGCTGAGGTATAGCAGTTTCCGTCCTTTACAAAAATGGGATCTGGATCCACCGTAACCCCCGGATAGTTCTGCGCGAGCTCATCGCACCAGTTCCAATGCGTTGTCGCACGGCGACCCTCCAGCAGCCCGGCATTTGCAAGGACCAGGGCACCCGTACAAATCGATCCGAATCGGCGTGCACCCGCACACTGCCTCTTCAGCCAGTCGACGAAGGCCGGTTGATACCGCATCTTATTCGCGCCATCGCCGCCCGCGACCAGCACGGTGTCGAATGAACCCGCCACCTCGCGATATGTCCGATCCGCCAGCATGGGCATCTTGTAGTGTGTGTCCATCAACTTCTCCTCGCCGGAGGCAACAATCTCCACCGAATAGACAGGATCACCGCCACGCATCCGGTTTGCATCGCCGAAGACTTCAACCGGGCCGACTACATCGAGAGGCCGCACCGGCGGAATCGCAGCAATGAGAATTCGCATCGGCTTTGGGAACGGCAAATTAAGAGAAGTCGACCTCCCGTGAGATCGTCTTCTTTCTGGCTTGATTTTCTTCATTGGAGTTTTGGCTACACCCCTATGATGCAGATCCCGATATTTATGCCGCACGTATCAGCGCTGGCGGCGCGACGATCTCAACCAGTCCGGTCGCCACGTCATAAACGAGCCCCGATATAAGCCAGTCGCTCGGCAACGCCGGAATGGCCCGGAGCAACGCAACGTCGGCGGCAACCGCCGCGCGGGGATCCTTGACTGCTTTTGCCTTGAGTTCCCGTTCCTGTATTTGAAAATAGTGTGCCAGCATGGCGGGGTCGCCCACAAGGCGAGTGAGGCCGCAATCAGTGTGATGAAGCACGATGAGGTGAAACTCACCGCCGCCTCCAGGAATCCCTCCGGCAACTTCACCGATTCGCCCGAGTAATGCCAACTGCTCCAACAACCCTGGCGTGATTCGACCGCCGATGTTACGCATCACGACTGCCTCGCCCGGTTTGATTCCAAGTATGTCGGCGGGGTCCACGCGCATATCGGCACAACCAATGATGATCGCCTTTACATTTGGCAACGCCCGCGGAAGCGACGGCATAAGTGTGCCCGCAGCAGACTGCTGAGCGGCAAAATCTTTGTTACGTTGTAGCATAGAGTCAAGATTGTTCATGTGAGTTCTCCTTAATGATGCTGATTTGTTGCTTTACGCTGCGCGACCGACGTCTTCAGCCGCTCTAAACTGCTTTGATTACGTACCTGGTCGTTTTGACCCGCACGGCCAAAGACAAAGAACCCACCATTCCTGCCAAAGGTCACCGTACGGCGTGCAAAATTACGCCCTTTACATCGCGGTTAATTTTTTCTTATTACCATGTCGAAATAACTGCATCCTACCCGTCATCTCTGTAGAGGCGGCTTAACGGTCAACTTAGCCACCGGGGAGGCGTACGATGTGTCCATTCTGTTTGGCAACCATGGGAACGGTCCTTGCCGGAGTCGTTTCTACCGGCGGTTTAGCGGCTTTAGCTGTTAAGGTTTCTCGCAAGAAGAACGGAGCAGAAGAAATCATCCCGAATTTAAGTAACAAGGAGAAATAAAATGTCGACGAACAAAGAGAAAGACAAGCAACACGGAAAAGGGCTCACAATGAAGAGACCGGCGATCGTGTCGCAGCAAGAGTGGGAGGCAGCACGGCAGCAGCTCTTAGTGAAGGAGAAGGCCTTGACCCGCTCCCGTGACGCGCTGGCCGCCGAACGCCGGCGGATGCCCTGGCTGGCTGTGGACAAGAAGTACGAGTTCGACGGACCTCAGGGAAAGGTAAGCCTGCTCGATTTGTTCGAGGGGCGCCCTCAGTTGATCGTCTATCGCGCCTTTTTCGAGCCCGGGGTGTTTGGCTGGCCTGAGCACGCCTGCCGCGGCTGTTCCCTGGGCGCCGATCAGGTGTCACACTTGGCCCATCTGAACGCTCGCGATACCACCCTCGTTTACGCATCACGCGCGCCGCAGGCCGACATCGCGCGCCTCAAGGCGCGGATGGGATGGGAGATGCCCTGGTACACCATGACCGATAGCTTCGACAAGGATTTCGGCGTCGACGAATGGCACGGCCACAACGTGTTCTTCCGCGATGGCGACAAGGTGTTCCGCACATACTTCATCAACAATCGCGGCGACGAGGCGATGGGAAGCGTCTGGAGCTACCTCGACCTCACACCGCTCGGCCGTCAGGAGACTTGGGAGGACTCGCCAGAGGGATATCCCCAGACCGCGCCGTACAAGTGGTGGAACTGGCACGACAACTACGACGCCGAGGCGACCTCGCCTAACCCGAAGTGGGTCGATATAATAACCAACCCTCAAGGTGCCGCCGCGCGAAGGCGCGACGAAGAGGAGAAAGCTAGCTAAAAGATGATGGGCGGTGCTTCGTCGCCTTCGAGCAGCCGGCTCTTTCCACATAGGAGCTACGCGAGTGCTCGAAGGCGGCGAGTGCTCGCGCCGCGTGCGCGGAGCGGATTTCTGGACGGACTAAACACCAATGCTTCGTTCAATTAAGACGTGCGCATTGCAGAAGGAGAGGTCACCTTGATGAACAGAGTTGTTGCGATAGGTTGTATCTTGCTCGGTCTTGTGCTGGCTGTCCAAGCGCAGAAGGTGAAGTTCAAGAATCCGTCGGAGCTGAGCAAGCCCAACGGATATAGCCATGTGGTGATTGTGAACCAAGGTCGGTTGATTTTTGTCTCGGGGCAAACTGGAATGGACAAGGATGGGAAGATGGCCGACGACTTCGCCGCACAGGCGAAGCAGGCATTTACTAATGTTAAAGTCGCGCTTGCCGCCGTGGGTGCGAAACCTGCCGACGTTGTCAAAATTAACTACTTCGTGGTTGGGCTCAACCATGAAAAACTGGTAGCGTTGCGGGAGGCGCGCGACAGCATAATAGACGGGGAGCATCCGCCCGCGAGCACACTGGCAGGCGTAGAAGCCCTCTTCCGCGACGACGCGCAAATTGAAATTGAGGCGGAGGCTGTGATCCCGTGAATCTTGGCGGACTGTGATCCCACTACCGCTATTTCCGTCAGCATCAATAGGTCATTTGCTGAGACGCGCGAGAACCGGTCCTAGAATCGCCAGGAAGAGCACATAGGCGGCGGCGAGCGGCCCCAGGCTCGGTTCAAGCGCGGCCCCTAGACCCGCGATCACAATGGAGAACTCGCCGCGCGCGACCAATGCGGTGCCCGCGCGCAAGGCCGCTGGCTTATCAACTCCAGCTCGCTTCGCTGCCCAATATCCCGTAAGCACTTTCGTCAGAGCTGTGACGAAGCCTAATCCAAGCGCGACGGGGACCGCAGCAGGCAATGTGGCGGGATCGATCTGCAATCCGAAAAAGAAGAAGAAAGTCGCAGCGAACAGATCGCGTAGCGGAGCGAGAAGTCGATGCGACTGTTCGGCGATAGGTCCAGATAACGCGATGCCGACCAGAAACGCGCCGATGGCCGCCGATACCTGGAAACGCTCAGCCAAACCTGCCACGAGAAGCACGGTTCCAAACGTTGTGAGCAGAATGATCTCGTCGGACTCATGGGCAAGAAACTGGCTGAGCTTTCGCCCATATCTGAGGGCCACAAAGAGCACGAGCAGGACCACCGCGACCGCAACCGAGACCGAGATTGCAATCTTCGTTGGCCCGCCGCCCAGAAGCAACACTCCCACCAAAGGGAGGTAGACAGCCATCGCCAGATCCTCGAGCACGAGCACCGCAAGAACCATCGGGGTCTCTGGATTGTTGATCCGTCTAAGTTCCTCCAGCACCTTGGCGATCACGCCCGAGGACGAGATGTAGGTGACGCCTCCGAGCAGGACAGCAGCCAGCGGCTTCCATTTCAGGAGAAAGCCTGTCACCAACCCGGGCGTGAAATTCAAAAGAAGATCCAGCATGCCTGCGGGCAGCCCGAAGCGGAGGTTTTTTTTCAGGTCTTCGCCGCTGTATTCCAATCCCAGCATGAACAGCAGCAACAGGACGCCAATCTCTGCCCCAGTTCCAATGAACTCATGGCTGAGGGAAAGAGGAAACAGGCCGCCGTTACCGAGGGCAAGCCCAGCTAACAGGTAAAGGGGAATGGCGGAAAAGCACCATCGGTTCGCCAAGCGGGCAAGAACGGCCAGCAGAAGAATGGCAGCGCCGATCTCTACAAATAAATGGGAAGCATCGTGCGCTGCAGCGGGCATAGGCTCTAGGAAGAATAACCTAAGGCCAGCGTGCCGGCAGCCGATCCGTGCTCTGAGAACAGGCACGGCTTTTATTTTTGCAGGTCAGTCGTTCTCTTTGAGCACGACGGAGACGATCTTCCATTCTCCATTCCACTTCGCGAGTGTCATGTAGTCAAGCCAATGCGAGGTTACCAGCTTGGCCGAAGCCATATCTTCGGACACATCGAGCACCGTGATTTGCTCGGTTTGCTCCGACTTGGGCAGATCAGAAGGACCCTGCGAGCGCACATCCTGTACCATCTGCAAACCAGTTTTCTCCGTCATTTTAAGACTTCCATCCGACGTTCGAATCACATGTTTCAGGTAATGGGGATGCAATGACTTCTCCATGCGAGCGGCGTCACCGGCATAGTAACTTTCGATGTAGTCAGCGACGGTAGCACGCACGGCTTGCGATTCGTTGGGTGGGTTGTTCACCTGATGTGCAGTGGCCGCGAAACTGACGGACAGCAGTGAGAACAGGAAGAAACCGAGCGCCTGGCGTTTCATTTTCAATTGTCTCCCTAGGGCTTGCCCGTCGATTATGACCCGACGGGACGTTGCACGACCGACACCGAAGTTCATGGCTGTTAGGCTTATCGACGCACACTGGATAACATCTGTTAACCGTTATCTCGTCTATCTCCAAAAGTGCAGCAATCAGCGCGATACGGGGCAAGCGAACAGGGGGGAATGTGCAAATCTCGCGGGTTGCTTGAAATTTTCGGCAGGTTCCTGATTTGTTAGCAAGAGCTACGCTAAAATCCGATAACGCCTTACAATCTAATTACTTACAGACATGTCAATGGCAGCGCCGGGTTCGGTGCTATAGTCGCGGACACAACTAGTGGGCATCACCCTGCACGGTTCCACAGCCTTTCCACAGCAACGCCAGCGCTAATTTTGTGACCAGTAAACATGCTAATCCGGCGGCGCCATGCCGTCCGCGAGCATTGATTCGAAACGGGTCGAATTCTTCAGGAACGCCAGATTTACGCGACCGGTGGGCCCGTTGCGCTGCTTGGCAATAATCAGTTCTGCCTTACCCTGGAGGTCGGGGTCGTCCTGTTTATAGACTTCTTCGCGGAAGATGAAGGCCACGACGTCGGCGTCCTGCTCGATCGATCCCGATTCGCGCAGGTCAGAAAGTTGTGGACGGTGATCGCCACCCCGGCTTTCGGGAGCGCGGCTTAGCTGGGAAAGCGCAATCACGGGCACGGTCAATTCTTTGGCCAACGCTTTCAGACCGCGCGAGATGGCAGAAACTTCCTGGGTCCGATTTTCATAGCGCTTGCTGCCACCCGACATGAGTTGCAGGTAGTCCACGATCAGTAAGTCGAGCTTGCCTTGCGACTGTTGCAGGCGGCGCGCTTTGGCTCGCATTTCGCTGAGCGAGATGCCGGGCGTGTCGTCGATGAAAATCGGCGCGTGGGCTAGTTGCTCCATGGCATGAACAACTTTGGTCATGTCGTCGCGCCACAGCGAGCCGGTGCGCATCTTATGCGAATCGACCCGGGCTCGCGAACAAAGCAAGCGCAACAGCAAAGCCTCGCGCGACATTTCCAGCGAGAACATGCCGACCACTTTCTGGTCTTCAATGGAGGCGTTCTCGGCGATGTTCATGGCGAAGGCAGTTTTTCCCATCGATGGGCGGGCTGCGATGATGATCAAGTCCGAGCGCTGGAATCCACTGGTCATCTCGTCAAGATCGGTGTAATGCGTGGCCAGCCCCGTGATGCGCTGGCCGCGCTGCAGTAGCGCATCGACTGAGCCAAAAGATTCTTTGACGATTTCCTGCACGCCCATGAAGCCGCGGCCAATCCGTTTTTCAGAAAGCTGGAAGATGGCAGCTTCAGCGTCATTCAGAATTTCTTCGGCAGGATCGCTTTGATCGGAGGCGCGCGCAATGGCGGCGCTGGCAGCGTGAATCAGTCCGCGAAGCAGCGCCTTATCGCGGACGATCTTAATGTAGTGCTCGATGCTCGGCCGGTCGGGAACGCCGTCGACCAATCCGGAAATGTAGCCGACGTCACCAATCGCCTCCAGTTCCTTGCGCCGATCCAGCTCTTCGACCAGCGTGATCATGTCGATCGGCCGCGAAGATTCGGACAGGTCGACCATGCGGGTGAAGATGCGGCGGTGAGAATCGAGCGAAAAGTCCTCCGCCTTCAAATGCTCGGCGGCTTCGTTGTAGGCAAGATTGTCGAGCAGGATCGCGCCCAGGATAGAGCGTTCGGCTTCAACGTTTGCCGGTAGGGTATGCGCGAGATTGTAATCAGTTGTTGCCAAAGTTCTTTGTGCTCTTAGAACAACCCGCCGAAGAAAACGAGAGAGATACTCTCACGACCGAGTTGTGGAAAGCGAAGTGACGTATCGGAAAACGAAGAATAAATCGAAATAAATCCGGCTGCACACTTGCGTGGCAGAAACTGAATTGTCCAACGCCGCTTCATTGATTCGGAGTATAGGTGAAATAAAAGCGAACATCAATCAAGAAGGATCTATTGGGAAAACACTTCCGCATGTTCCCGGACCAGTCTCGATCCGTGAAATCCGTGGCGAATTGCTCTTCCACGCAAAATAAATGCGGCCCAGGCCAGCCACCCAGGCCGCATGCTTGTGGATGTCTCGATCGCGCTCTCACTGCCCAATGCAGCGAGGCGCCTTTTTCGAAACCGCGTTCGCGGAGGAACGCTCGTTTCTCAGCGCGCCCTTCAAGTCTTCGATTCGGGGACCTGAGTCCACCTTGGATGACTTGCAGTGATTGCTCAAGTTGACGGCTCAGTCCCCGTAAAGGGACTATTCGAGGAGGCCGCGTGCCCGGCATCCCAGAACCTCCCATTCGGCATTTCTGCCGTGACACGTCCTGGGAAACCCTCCGGCAGTCCACTCTCGAGAACCACCGGAAACGTCAACTCTGCCGCAATCTGACAGCGCTCAAGACACCGCACATCTGCGCTGGCGATACTCTGCGGTAGCAATCGAATCATCGCAACAGAAAATCGAAGCTCGGTTGTGCACAAACTGTGGAGGACCGGACTTCTTTGTGGAAACCACAGGAAAAACGGAAGGAAACCCCGACGTCGCGAGGCGGAATCGCATTGCGGCCACGCCTTAAAATATCGTCGAACGAACTTTGCCAAACTTCACTTAAAAAGCATTCGTGAGTAGTTAGCCGCTTCTCTCCTGGCCCGCCAACGACGGCACCATCTTACTGCGTGTGCAGCCGGGAAAAACAGCCACAGCGCAACCAGGGCAATCGCAATCGCCAACTTCATACAAACTCCGAAAGCAAAGTCTTCTACTCCACTAAAACAACGAATCACGAAAACGCGATCAAGCGTCCTTAATCCACATGCTCGCCCACTTCGAATCCCTCTTCCGCCCGAGGCAGCACATCACGCTCGCCCGCGATCCAGACATACAACGTCGGCAACAGGAAAATACTCATTACGAGGGCGGCGATGAGACCTCCGACAATTACGATCGCGAATGGGCGCTGCGAGTCGGACCCAATGGCATGGGATAGAGCGGCGGGCAAGAGTCCGAGGGTTGCCACCAGCATGGTCATCATGATCGGACGCAGTCTTAGAACAGCTCCCTCCACCGCGGCATCCTCGATGGAATATCTTCTTGCTCGAAGCTGATTGATGTATTCCAGCATGATGACTCCGGTCTGCACGCACACGCCGAACAGCGCCAGAAAGCCAACTCCAGAGGAAACACTGAAATGGGTGCCGGTCATAAGCAACGCCAGCAGACCCCCAATCGGCGCCACGGCAATGTTTAACAGGATCAACAGAGACCACTTGAAGGATTTGAACATCGTGTAGAGCAGGACGAAGATAATGAAAATCGTGACCGGGAGCACGATTAGCAGGCGCGCGTTGGCCCGCTTCTGGCTGGCGTATTCCCCTTCCCACTTGATGCCGTATCCGAGCGGCAATTTGATTTGCTCGTCGACCTTTTTCATCGCCTCTTCTACCGTGCTGCCAAGATCTCGGCCGCGGACGCTGTACTTCACGGCGATGTAGCGCCGGTTTCCTTCGCGATAGATCTCGGAACCGCCATCCTCTTCTTTGATTTTGCACAACTGGGCCAGCGATACGCGCTCCCCGGTTGGTGCAAGCAGGCGGATGTTTTCGATCGCCTCCTTGGTGTTCCGGTATTGAGGAAGATAGCGAAGGACAAGGTCATAGCGTGCCTCGCCCTGAAGCACCTGAGTGAGCGCATTGCCCCCAACCGCAGTCTGAATCGCGTCCTGCACATCGGAGACGTTGATCTGATAACGAGCCGCCTGATCGCGGTCCACGGTCACATTCAGGTTGGGCTGGCCGAGCACTCGCAATACTCCAAGATCCTCAATGCCTTTGACGTGGCTCAGAATGCCGACGATCTCGTCGGCCTTTTCTTCAAGAACTCTCAGGTCGTCACCGAAGACCTTGGTGGCAAGCTCACCCTTTACGCCACTGACCGCTTCCTCCATGTTGTCTTCAATGGGCTGCGAGAAGCCCCAGACAACACCTGGGATTTTGTCCAACTCGCGATTCATGGCGGCAATGAGTTCATCCTTGTTCTCGTGGAAAACAGGGCGCCACTGATCTTTTGGTTTCAAGTCCACAAAATATTCGGTATTGAAAAAGCCTGTGGTATCGGTTCCGTCATCCGGACGCCCTACCTGGCTGGTACATTGCGGGACCTCGGGAAAAGAGCACAGCACGATTCGCGCCTGGTTGGCGACGCGGATACCTTCGTCAGGGCCGGCGCTGGGAGCAAGTGTGCCGCGAACCCAGAGGGCGCCTTCATCCAAGTGAGGCAAAAATTCGGAGCCGATGACACCGCTGAAAGCAAGAAAACCGGCCAAACCGATTCCGAACACGCCCACTCCGACGGTGATGAAGCGATGGCGAATGGCCCAGCGAAGGGCGACGCGGTATTGCTTGACCACGAATTCCATGACCGGGTTATGCCATTCTTTTGCTCCTTTCGCGAAAGCGAAACTTGCCAACACGGGGGCGATCACGATGGAGAAAATCAGCGCACCGAGCAGCGCGAACGCGACCGTCCATGCCATGGGATGGAACAACCTCCCTTCGACTCGCTGCAGCGTAAAGATCGGCAGGTACGCCGTAATGATGATGCCGATGGCATAGAACACCGGTCGTTGGACTTCGTGCGATGCGTCACTGATCTTTTCGGCGGGAGTCTTCATTCCGTTCGTGTCGCCCAAATGTCGAACGATGTTTTCAACCATCACTACCGCGCCATCGACCACCATGCCAAAATCGAGCGCACCGAGGGACAGAAGATTCGCAGGGATTTGGCGTAAGTCCAGACAAATCGAGGCAAAGAGCAAAGAGAACGGAATGGTCATCGCGACGATCAACGCGCCCCGGATATTGCCAAGAAACAGAAACAGAACGATCGATACCAGAATCATTCCTTCCGTCAGGTTGTGCAGTACCGTGTGACTAGTAAAGTGCACCAGATCACGTCGATCGATGAAAGGAACGACTTTCACGCCCGGGGGCAATATGTGACTGTTGAGCTCCTCGACTTTATTGTGAATACCTTCGAGAGCGGCATCTGCCGCCGCGCCCTTCCGCAATAGCACGATGCCGGAGATCACATCGTCGTTATCGATAATCTTGCCGTCCTCGCGGTGAATGGCTTTCGCGAACTGGCCGAGTCGAATCTTCGGGCCCTGTTCGACGACGGCGATGTCCTTAACCCGGAGCGGCGTGCCGCTCTTGGTCAGGATGACCGTCTGCTCGATGTCCTGCGTTCGGTCCACTAGCCCAACCGAGCGGACATTAATCTGCTGCAGGCCCGCCTGTATGAAGCTTCCACCCGCATTCCCGTTGCTGTTAGTTAGCTGTTGCTCGATCTGGGCAAGGCTTAGACCATAAGCGACAAGTTTGTTGGGGTCGAGACGGACCTGGTATTCGCGAGTTGGGCCACCGAAGCTGGCAACATCGACAATGTTGGGGACGGCCTTGAAATTCTTTTCGATGACCCAGTCTTCAATGGATTTCAATTCCATCGGGTCATAGGCGGGATTCGTGCTGTGCAAAGTGAAGAAATAGATCTGGCCGACCGGACTCCAGTCCGTGCCCATCTGCGGGTTCACGCCGGGCGGCAAAGTCACTTGGCTCAGTCGTTCAAGAACCCGCTCGCGGTTCCAGGCGTCGTCGGATTCGTCGTCGAAAATGAGCTTGAGATCGGACAGGCCGAAGAGCGAAAACGAACGCAGGTGAACGACCTGCGGGATCCCGTTCATCGCGACCTCAAGTGGAATCGTAACCTGCTGTTCGATCTGCTCCGCTGAAATTCCCGGCCATTGGGTAATTATCTCGACGTAGTTGTCGGCCACGTCGGGGTATGCTTCGATGGGCAGGCGCTCAAAGGACACGATTCCGGCAGCGAAAAGGATCAGCGCCAGACCTACGACCAACCACCGGTTGCCGAGAGCAAAGTCAACGACTCGACGAATCATTTATTGCTCCACCGTGTTCTGTAGCGACAGAGCATTCGAGACCACTTGATCCCCGGGTTTGATCCCTGAGACCACCTCCTGCATGTTGTCGGGAAGCATGTTCCCGGTGACTATTTCAAGCCGCTTAAAATGTCCGGAACCGATTGGCGCGTAAACCCACTGCCGATCATGCAAGTGCAGAATCGCGCTTGCCGGGATGGCAGCGTAGGTTTCAGGCTGTTTGCCATAGAACGCCGCGGTAACAAACATTCCAACACGCATCAGCCCCGGGTTGGGGACTTCGATCCGAACTTTCGCGGTACGAATATTGGGATCGAGAACTGGCAGGATGTTGTCGATCCGGCCCTTGAAAACTTTCCCTGGATAGGCGTTCAGACGGATGTCGGCAGTATCGCCCACTCGCACGGCATCGAGATCGTTTTCGTAAACGTCACAAATGATCCAGACGTAGGAGAGATCAGAAATCGTGAACGGATTCGGACCAGACAAGCCCTGGACGCCGCCGGCGTTGGTAATCTGCTGATCCGTGATTACGCCCGAGATGGGCGCGACCACATCGACGATTCCCGAGGGATGATCTTTGTCAACGCCGAGCAGCCTTAACTGTTCGGCAAACGTATCGAGGTCGACTTTCGCGTCCTGTTCCGCGTCTTCAGCGGCTTCCAGCGCGCTTTTGGCGATAGCGCCCTTGTCAAAGAGAGTCTGCGCCCGCTGCAGTTGCAGACGGGCCAGGCGCTCATCGTTTACCGCTTTCAAATACGCCTGGTACGCTCCAGAAACGTCGTTGCTTCGCACCCTCAGGAGCAACTGGCCTTTCTGTACAACGTCGCCGAGCCTGGCCTTAACCTCTACAACGCGCCCAGAGGCTAAAGAAATCACGGGAACTGCCCGCGAGATATCGGGCTGCACAACGCCGGTCACGTTCAGCGCGGGCGCGGCCTTGTATTCGGTAGCTGTCACCAGCGGGAACAGTTCCGGATGGTCAACCTTGAAGTTGTTGGCGTCCAAATCAGCCTCGACCACTGCCTTGGGCGGTGCTTCTGCTTTTGGATCGGCCTTGCCTTCATTGCAACCGAGGAGGAGCACGGTCGGGAGCAGGCAAAGAGTCGCAGCCAGAGTGGTGAAGACAAATCTGGATGTAATTTTCATGGGATTACCTCCCGGCCGACGGCCATATTCAATTGAGCCGCGGCCGTCAAATACGAGCCAACCAGGTTCACGTAGTTCAATTGCACACTGCGGTATTCCGACTGTGCGTTCAAAAAATCCAGCAATGACGCTCCGCCGTTTTGATAAGAAAAGAAAATCGTGTCCCGCACCCGTAAAGACTGTTGCAGGTACTTCGCTTTGTAGGGCCGCAGCAGCGTCAGATTGCTGGCGATCGTGGCGTAGCCAGAATCTACGTCACTCAGGACGCCTGCTTCGGTCGCATCGCGCAACCTCTCATTGCGCGTGATATCGATCTGCGTGCGCAGTTTCTCGCCCTGGTTGCGGTCGAAGATACGCAATGGAATGCTCACGCTGACGCCGAGAGTGTTTGTGGCAAAAGGATTATTGGTAGACGCATTGTGCGTGTACCATACGCTGAACGTGGGATCCGTCGAACCATTCGAAACGGCGAGTTTGTGATCGGTTTGAGCTTTGTCGACGGCTTCCACCGCCGCCTTTAGATCCGGCCGCGTGTCTAGTGCGATCTTCCTAAACTCGTCCCGAGTGATCAGTTGGTCGTTGAAATCGAATGACCCAGCGACATCGAATTGTTCAATTGGACTTCGATCATTCAACAACGTAAGCAACTGGATCTTCGAGGTGCGCAGGTTGACCTCAGCGGTTTGCACGTCCGACTCATACTGCACGCGTTGCAGTTCCAATCGATCAAGATCGATTTGCGCGATGTCGCCGGCTTGAAACCGATTCCTGCTGATATCGAGCACGTGGTCATAGTAGTCGAGGTCATCTTTGGCTAGTTGGAGCACTGCTTTCGCTTGCATGGTCGACACAAACGCGCTACGCAGGTTGAAGAGCAGGCTCCTCTCCAGGTCCTCATGACTCGATTCGGCAATCAGCGTCGCCTTCTGCTGGCTCTGCAGCCGCAGATCGCGCTTGTGCCTCCGCTCAAGCAAATAGCTAATGGCGGGTGACTCAAAAGTACCCGCGAATGGCTCCCAGACGCCGTGACTGGGTGCGATTTGGGTTCCGTCCGCCGTCAGCGTGAATGTTGGGTTCGGGCGCAGGAATGCGGTAATCTCCTCAGCTTTCGATTCGTCGATATTCAGCTTGTCTGCCAAGAGCGTAGGATTGCTCTGCTCGAACCGCGCCCGCACCTGCTCCCAGGTCAAAGTCTGCTGCGCGCCTGCCTTCAGGCCGCAGCAAAGCAAGACAAACAGCGCGGAACATCTCCAAAGCATCTGGCTCATCCACTACTCCATTAATCAATCGTCGCCGGGCTATGAAGGCAACGAATAGACCGCCACAAACACAATGCCTATCGCAGCAACACAGGGGCTCACTTCAAACCGGGAAATATCGCTGCGGGACTAAGCAGCGAAACGAACGCGCAAGCCAAGGGATGGGGAGGGCGGGGCACGAGAGGCATGCTCGGTGGAATAGGCCTGTTCGGGCGGGAACAGCGACATCGTTGAAACCAGCCCGCAAAGCTCGTCGTTGGGACCAAACGGCACCGGGGAAATCCAAGCCGGCAGTGCACCGGATATGCTCAACCCGACGGCTGACTTATCACCGACGGCCTGCTTGACCATCTTCTTCGATGGGCTGGATTCTTCTATTTCCTGCCGCATTGCATGCAGGTCGTCGGTAGCCGAAATCACTGGGAACAAGAGCATCAGAACGCAACTCAAAAGCAGGAACGGGCGGATCCGACTCAAGCGACATCCGTCCGCCGGGCATGCCGATTGATGGCGCCACATCCAGATAGCAGGCAAGACCAGCGTCAACCAAACGATATTGAGCAGCAATTCCATTGCGCGCCAAAACGACTTAAACGAAGCTAAGGATCCGCAGTAGCTCCAGCTTAACTAAGTCTTGCAAAATATCAAACACAAGTCAATGTAAACGCAAGGACTTGTACTGTGGTGCTTGCAGATTACGGCAAAAAAGAAGGCACGACCGAAGCCGTGCCTTTTGCATTTGATTTCCTCTGTGACTCCATGCCTCCGTGGTGAAAAGCCTTATCAATTCCCCGAGAACACCACTGCGGCTCGATATAACGCCCAAACTCCACAAGCGCTCCCAACCGGCCCAGCGGAAATTCCTCGGCACAAGCCTGAATGTCTCCATCGAACTCGGGCCCCAGCAACAAATCCCACGCCTCCAGATATTCCTCATACCTGGACTCCGCGCACTGCGTACCCAAAGAAATCGACCACTTGCCCCAAATTTCTTTCTCCGGAATGATGTACCAGACATCCTCACAAACCAGATAAGCCGCCAGAAAGTCGAACGACCCCGCTCATACTGCTTGTGGCTGCTTGACGTGGAGCAGATATAACCCATTCCATTCGCCGTATTAAACACGGTGCATTTCACCTGCACCGCCAAAAAGCGCCCCCGGACGCCCCACCACAAGGTCGTAGCTGTTCGAGTCCCCATAAGGCTTGCTGACGCACAACCCATGCTCGACCGCCGCCGTCATGAACTTCATCTCCGCCCACTCGCCCCGAACCTTCTTGTCCTTCATTTTCGACATCTTCAATTTTTTCATTCGCCCTACCTTCAGAGACAGAAATGGCGGCAATTCGTGGAAAATCGCGAATGCCGCCTTATCTTCTTATTGAAACGTGCTGGAAAGCAGAAGGCAATAAAATTGAAAGCAAAAGCAGCACCAATTCCCGAAACGGGAACGAGAATAGAAAGCACTGCCACTACTCTGTCATTCCGAACGGATTCCGTCATCCGTTCCTTGGATGACGGAACGTAGTCGAGGAACCTTTGTTTTTATCGAGCGCTGGCCGCCCCGCTCCATGCCGCACTTTGGCAAGGGGCGGGCGCAAACAGCACATTGACAGGGAAGGGCACGAATTCACTCGTGCCAATAGGAGCCACTACAATGACCCGGCTTCAGCCGCTGAGGCCGGCAGCAGATCGCCCCACTGACCGCAGTACCCAAAAAAGGAGGTCCAGACGGCCGGCTCCGCTGGGTTAATGGCCACAAAGCAAAAGCCCCGAGGTCAACCCGGGGCCTTAAATCGTACTGAACGACGCCTGTCAACTCAATGCTAACAAACCGCACGACCATGTCAAGCGCAAATTTGAGGTTCGAGTGACGTCAGAGGGTGAGGGAATCGAACCCTAGTGGCTGAAAGCCACTCGAACGCGTGACAGGCGTCGTCCAGTACCCACTGGCACCACCCTCCAAACGACCCTGTTGCGTGTTCGATTGTATTCCGCACCTGAATGTATTTCATCGCGGAGGGTGAAATATTTCGGGAGCAGATGCCGATTCGGGAAAAAAGGCACGACCGAAGCCGTGCCTTTTTTCAATTACTTGGTTTCTCTGTGACTCAGTGTCTCTGTGGTGAAGAAGCTTTAGTCCCTGACCCCATCCATAAACGCGCGCAGTTTCCGCGAGCGCGATGGATGGCGGAGCTTGCGCAAAGCCTTGGCTTCGATTTGGCGGATGCGCTCGCGAGTCACCGCAAACGACTGACCCACCTCTTCCAGTGTGTGCTCGCTACCGTCTTCCAGCCCGAAGCGCATCTTGATGACCTTCTCTTCGCGTGGAGTTAGGGTGCGCAGCACTTGCGAGGTTTGGTCTTTCAAGTTGACGTTGATTACGGCCTCGGCGGGCGAGACCACGGCCCGGTCTTCGATAAAGTCGCCCAGATGCGAATCTTCCTCTTCGCCAATCGGCGTTTCGAGGGAGATTGGTTCCTGTGCGATCTTCAGCACCTTGCGCACTTTGGCCACCGGAATGTCCATGCGCTTGGCGATTTCTTCCGACGTAGGCTCGCGTCCCAGTTCCTGCACCAGTTGCCGCGAAGTCCGGATCAACTTATTAATCGTTTCGATCATGTGGACCGGGATGCGAATCGTACGCGCTTGATCAGCAATTGCACGAGTAATTGCCTGCCGAATCCACCACGTGGCGTAGGTGGAGAACTTGTAGCCACGCCGGTATTCGAATTTGTCCACGGCCTTCATCAGGCCGATGTTGCCTTCCTGAATCAGATCGAGGAACTGCAAGCCGCGGTTGGTGTATTTCTTCGCAATCGAAACTACAAGTCGGAGGTTGGCTTCGATCAGCTCTCGCTTAGCCTGCTCCGCATCCATGTCCCCCTGGATGATCTCGCGCTGAGTGCGCTTGAGTTCCTGGAACGACACGCCGGCTTCGACTTCGAGCTTTTCCAGTTCAGTGCGGATAGCCCGCGACTGGCGCCGGTATTCCTTGCGTTGTTCTTCGCTACGAGTGGCGTCTGCTTTTTTTTCGAGGTTCGTGGACTGGCGATCGAGCGACCGCATCATGTCCACAGTCTTGTTGGCCCGGTCGATGAGGCGCTTGCGCTCGGTGTTGGTAAACCCAAGCTTGCGGACGCACAAGGAAACGTCAACAATGGCACGAGCCAACGCTATGCGATAGCGGCGATAGTCCTTGGGACGCTTCTTCTGCGAGACTGCTGCAAACTTCTCGAGAAGTTGATTGGCTTTTTTGTACGCCTTGGCCAGATCGTCGATCTTTCCTGTGAATTCTTTCAGACGGTTCTGCAGAATCTCATCGGTGATCTCTTCCTCATCGAAGGTGACCACTTCTTTAATGGAGCGGACGCCCTTTTTGAGGTCTTCACCCATCGCCAACAGTTCATTGATGACGATTGGAGAGCGCGAAAGAGCTTTCAGCACGCGCAGTTGTCCCCGCTCGATGCGCTTGGCGATTTCAACTTCGCCTTCGCGGGTAAGCAGGGGAACAGTACCCATCTCGCGCAAATACATGCGGACGGGGTCGTTGGTTTTTTCCAGAGCGCCGGGAGTTAAATCGAGCTCGACGTCCTCGCCAGCTTCGTCTTCGTCGAACTTCTTATCGAGGGCGGAGGAGGGAAGTTTCGGTCCCTCCAGCACATCGATTCCTTGCGTACCAATCGTCGTGAGCAGATCGTCCAGGTCTTCAGGAGAATGCACATCGTGCGGGATGAGATCGTTCACCTGATCATAGGTGAGATATCCCTTTTCCTTGCCTGTATCGATCAGCTTTTTAATGTCGTCGTACTTGTCGTCAAGAGCCAAGAAAGATTTTCCTCAAAGTCGTCCCATGGAAGGACGTCGAAACGTCGTTTATTGCGGCGGGAACGTGAAGTGGCGGGATCAGCGCCGACACAAACCTTAAAAGTATAGCACGGAAAAAGTCTCGCATCAGACGCAAACTTTTCTGCCAGAAACCGCCCGCCGCCTATGTTGCCCACTGTTAATAACTTAGATGGCACAACAGCCCATTTAGTTTCAAGGCTCTCCATTTAGTTTCAACGCTCAGGCTGATTCAAGCCGGTCTTTGGACCGCCCCTTGATCCAACAGGCTAGGGCCCGATAAGCCGGGATCCATGAGTGCCCTCTTCAGGCGGTCTTTTTCTCGTAGCAAGAAGAGCAGCCGGTCGGGTTCATGTTTTTTGGCGGCTTGGAGCTCCCGCTGAACCACATCCATTTGACGCCGGTACTGAATCCGCCGTAATGCGCGCACCGCACCCTCTAACCGCTCAGCTGTGAGTTCCTCGTCTTCTTTCATCAGGATCGCCGCCAGAAGATTGCGGTCAGAGTCGGGCAGCGGCAATTCCATGACGTCAACTGCTCCGCCGGCGGAGTTTAACAAACATTCGATGAGGGATTCCGTGCCCAGTCCGACGTGCAGGCGCTCGCTCTTGAGCACAAAATGGGCCTGACGAGCGGGATCAAACTCTTCCTCGGTACCATCACGCGCTGAGATGCGTTCCTCCGACGTCTGCATCTCGCCCGCCGAGGTCAATGCCCGGATCAACAGCTTCTCGGCGTCGGTGACTTGGGCATCGGCAGCGGCTTTGAGGCTAGTGGCCGAACGGCTTGTGGCGGCATGCTTGAGTTCCTGCCGCAGAACGGCAGAATCGATTCCGAGTTTTTGCGCGATCTCGCGCGCCAGTTCGTCGCGGACGATCCGACTCGGCACCCGCTGGATGTGCGGCAGCAGGGAATTTAGAGCCTTGACCTTCCCCTCAGAGCTGCGGATGGGAAACTGGCCCTGGGCACGTTCGATCAGATAATCAAAATAACGCTGAGAGTGCTTGAGTGCCTCACCATACGCATCTTTGCCCTTGCGTCGAATGAAGAGATCGGGGTCGAAGCCGGCTTCGAGAGTCAACACTTTGATTTGGAATTCCTCTTCGACCAGCAGACCCAGGGTGCGCTCGGTGGCTTTCGCGCCGGCGGTGTCGGGATCGAAATTCACGACTACGTTCTTGCTGGAGCGGCCCAGCAACCGAGCCTGCAGTTCGGTGAAAGCTGTTCCGGAGCTGGCGATCACGTTATGGAAGCCGGCAGCGTAGACCGAGATGCAATCCATCTGCCCTTCGACCAGGATGGCGTAATCCAGCTTGCGAATGGCTTCTTTGGCTTGGTCGAGATTGAACAGCACGCGAGATTTCGAATAGATCGCGGTCTCAGGCGAGTTGAAGTATTTCGGCCCGACTTTATCGTCAGTCGAAAGCGTGCGCCCGGTGAATGCAATCACCCGCCCAGCCTCGTTGGTGATGGGGAACATGACCCGGTTGCGAAATTTGGAATACATGTCGGCGAGGCTGGCTTCAGGCTTCCGGCTTCGGGTTTCAGGCAATTCGTCATTCCCGACTCCACTCTTTCCTTGGTCGTCCTCCTGTTCTCTGTCATCCCGTGCGGAGTCGAGGGACCTTGCATCCTGCCGAGAGCCGACAGTTGACGGCTGAGAGTTCTCCTTCCATGAGAACAGTCCGCTCGCGCGAAGCACGTCCGCATCGAACTCTCCCTTCAGCCGGTCTTTCAAGAAGAAGCCCGAATCCGGGGCGTAACCGATGCGGAAAGTGTTGATGACGTCCTGGGTCAAGCCGCGTCCAGCAAGGTATTCGCGAGCTCGGGCACCTTCGGGACGGCGGAGGCACTCCTGGAAAAATGCAACGGCGCGCTCGTGGACTTCGATCAGCACCGTACGCAGCTTGGCTTCCTGTGCTTCTCCGGGACTGCTGTAGCTAAGTTTGGGGAGCGCAATCCCGAGCTTCTGGGCCACCGCTCGCACAGCTTCCGGGAAGGTGACGTTTTCGATTTTCTGGACGAAGCTGAAGACGTCTCCCGAAACCCCACATCCAAAACAGTGAAAGAACTGGCGGGTAGCATGAACGGAAAACGACGGCGTTTTTTCGTTGTGGAAGGGGCAAAGCCCCGAGAAATTCTGCGCCCCGGCCTTCTTCAGCCTGACGTAGTCGCCGACGACGCGGACGATGTCCGCCTGCTGCTTAACGATTTCTTTGAAGTCGGTAGCGTCGGTCATGCAGTGAAGACAATTCCCCACAGGAATTCTGAGGGAAAGAGGAGCTAAAAGGAATATAGCAGCAGCTTAGCGATGGCGGAAAAGTTGTGAATTTTGACAGTTAACGGTTGATGTCGGAGGAAAACCCCGATTTATTCGGCTTTTCTATTGTCCCAGTGCGTTCAGGTCCCGCCTTGTTTCATCCGCAATTGACGGCATGTCGGCTACCGTGGCTACCTTCACGCCGTTATCTTTGAAGGCATCCAGCGCAAACTCGATGTCGGGATTTGTGCGATCAAGGTCGTCGGAAACAACTGCGGTAAGCCGGGCGATTGTTCCCTTTTCGGCAGAGATGCACTCCGCAACCTTAGGGAAGCGGTGCGCAAGAATAAGCGCCTTATTGGTGTTCGCTTTGAGAGGAACAGCTTGAAAGAATCGAACTTCGGTGCCCAGGACATATCCAAAATCAAAAACTAGCGAGTCACCCCTCTTTTTCGTGTATTTCGCTGCCGCGGTTTTCTCGATTCGCAAAGCCCATATTCCGGCTCGAGTTAAGGCATCTTCTATTCCAGCAAGTATCATTGCGTGCTCACTCTTTGGGCGGGCTGCGGCGGGCAATGACTCCGGTTGCGGTTCTTCTAAATACATTGAGCACAGCCTTTCTAGCTCTCGGGCGGGCTCCGCCGCCAGGCAAACGTTTCGGGGCGAGAGCTGGATCATGTTCGCGAACGACTCTTCAAACTTACGCAGCAACAAGCTGACATCCTGCGAACTCCGCATTTGCATGCGAATATAGGGTTCAAGATCCTGCAACACTTCTATATCAACCTCTTTGTCGAGTCGGTACACGTTGCGCCAATCGCTCGTCATACGCACGTCAGCATATGCGAAACCATTGGGCTGCGGTTCGAACAACAGTACTCCGATATCCACAAACTGCCCGCTCACCAGATGAGGGACATACCGTAATCGATAGAACTCGAGCTGTTTCATGTCAGCCATTGATATCGGGGGCAACTTCACGCGTCTTCCTTCCAGTTCGGAAAGGGCTGTCTCGCGGACATCCGAAAAGCTACGATCAGCTCGCGTACTCTCGCCCTTCGATCGAGCAGACATCGAACCAGCTCTTCGAGCGCGCCCCAATCACTTGAATACCATTCCGGCGGAATTTCAGCGGCGCAATTCCAGACGGGCCTTCGCTCATCCCCTCTATGGTAGACAACCAGGGCTGAAATGATTCCCAACCGCGCACGTTTAAGTAAACTTCGTTCTGGGCATAGACACCGCGCAGCGGATAATCGGGGAACGTCCATTCGCCGGCGTTGAAGCAATATCCCTGGTCGATAAATGTGACCGTATACTTTTTCTCCCGCATTTTTCGCCAGAACGTTGCTTGGCGGCCATTGGAATTCGCTGTCCACTTATCGAGAGCCAGCATTCCGGCAAACGTTTCAAGGTTTCGCACTCGTTCCAGCATGGTCACGGGAAAATAATCGAAGATCTGTCCTTGCAGCGGGTCGACTACATATCGCGAGCCGAATTGCAGGCCGGGCTGGCACCGAATCACACTGCCTGAAAGCTGAATGTTAAGCTCAGACGAGTTCTCCACTAGCCAATCGCCAACTTCGACGACTTCTGTTGGCGGAACGGGCAATCCGGCGGCCTCCGCGAGTCGCGTTGCGAGCAATTCGTTGGCCAGAACGCGCAGGTGCTGAGGGTTGTTGCGAAACTTGACCACGTAAAAGTTTCCGTCGGAGCAGCGCATCATATGCCCCTGTGCGCCGCCTCGCATTCGTCGCACGTGTTGCACAGCAAGCACTGCCAAATGGCAAGTCCTCGAAACTACCCAAAAGGTCGAATGCTATACCTACTTTTGAGGGCTTGGATGTGACGGTTGAACATTGAAACGGTGTGGATTCTTGCTTGGAGGTGGTCCGAAAGGGCGTTTTATCGTGCTCCAAGCGACAGCAGATTCCTCGCTTCGCTCGGAATGACAATCAGGGTGTGGGACTAGACTCGCAATTCGACGACTGTCGCGCCCCCGCCGCCTTCATTTTGCGGAGGCTCGGTGACGGATTCTACGTGCGGATGCTTCTGCAAATACTGACGCAGCGCCTTACGCAGAATTCCCATGCCGCTGCCGTGAACCACTCGGACTCGAGGCAACCCGGCAAGAAAAGCGCGGTCTACGAATTTCTCCACTTCTCGCGTGGCATCGTCGACCGTGCGTCCGATCACGTTGATCTCTGAAGACATGCTCTGGTTCTCGCTTTCCAGCGAAACTGAGATTCCACGTGCGCGGGCGGCTTTGACGGGGGAATCTGAAGCGTGCACCAGCACATCCGCGATGTCATCGCGAGCAATCTTCATCTTCATGGCGCCAATCTCGACTTCGAAGTGGTTGTCATCAATTCGACGTGCCACCACAGCGGGACGACCGACCGACTTCAGCTTTACCGTATCGCCTTCGGAGACATGTTTCACCAGTTGCGGCTGGGCATGGGGATCGCCCTGATCGGCGCCGCTGGTGTGGGCCACTACGGACGAATCAAACTGCTCGCGAAATTCGCGGCGCAACTTGGAAATCTGCCGTTCCGCATCTTTGGATAACTTTTGTGCGGCCGCCCGATCCTGGATGGCGTTGACCATTTCTCGCGCGTGGTACTCGAAGTCGCGCAGCAGGGTGTCCAGCTTCTTTTCCATCTCTTTGATTTTCGCCTGCTGTTCTTTCTTGCCTTCTGCGGCAAGATAATTTTTCTCTCGTTGAATTTCTTCTTCGCGAGCGCGCAAACGCAGCCGTTCGGCTTCCACCTCACGCAATTCAGCATGCAAGCGATCTAGAAACTGTCCGACATCTCGCGCTTGCGAACCCAGGCGCGCACGGGCCGCTTCAATAATTGTGGGATCGAGCCCCAGTCGCTGCGCGATGTTGATGCCGGCGGAGGCTCCGGGCACGCCGATTTTCAGTTCGTAGGTGGGCTGCAGCGTGGCTTCGTCGAATCCCACGGAAGCATTAATCACGCCGGCTGTGGTCGCGCCAAAGACTTTCAGCGAGGTGTGGTGCGTGGAAATAATAGCGACGCATCCGATGTGGCGGAAGCGTTCGGCAATCGCGACAGCCAGAGCTGCGCCTTCCTCGGGATCGGTGGCGGAACCGAGTTCGTCGAGCAACGCCAATGATTGCGCGGTCGCGGTGCGCGAAATGAAATCAATGTTGGTGACGTGCGCGGAGAACGTTGATAGATTCTGCTCAATGGACTGGTAGTCGCCAATGTCGGCCAGCACAGCGTCGAATACGGGCAGTTCGGCTCGGTCGGCGGGAACTGGAATGCCGGACTGCGCCATCAGCGCGAGCAGGCCAACGGTTTTCAGCACGACAGTCTTGCCCCCTGTGTTGGGACCGGTAATGACGAGTTCGCGCGCGTCGCTTTCGAGTTCAACCGTGGTAGGAACGACGTTCTGGCCTTTCGCCTTTAAGTTGTGTTCGAGCAGGGGATGGCGGGCTTCGATGAGAACAAGTCGTGCTTCGCTCGACATCGACGGCCGGGGAAGTCCGTCCCCACTTGAGTGTTCCGAGAGAACTACGGGAACGCAGTTATATTCTTCGGCAAAACGTGCTTTCGCGAATTGCAATTCGAGTTCGCTGAGCACTTCCACTGCTGCGAGGATAGGCCCGGTATTCTCCCCGATGCGCCGAGTCATCTCGACCAGGATGCGGTGAATTTCCGCTTGCTCTTCATCGAGCAGTCGCACCAACTCGTTGTTCTGTTCGATAGTTTCAAGTGGCTCTACGAAAACCGTCTGACCGCTCGAACTGGCACCGTGCACCACGCCCTGCACTCGCCGTTTCTGCTCGACCTTTACGGGGATCACAAAGCGCTCCCCTCGAATGGTGACAAGTTCATCCTGTACGGCGCCACCTTCGGATAAGCGGCGCAAATAGCCTCGTAGAGATTCCTGAATCGAGCGTCTCTGCTTGTCTATTTCGCGGCGGATGCGAGACAGTTCCGGCGAGGCTTTGTCATCGAGCGTGCCGTCGGGCAGGATCTTATTGCGAAAAGCTCGCAGCGTATCGGTGAAATCTGCGATTCCTGCGGAAAGCAGCGATACCGCTTTCCAGTCGAACTTCATAGCAGCTGGCGGGTTCAGGACGATCTCGCGCCACTCCGCGGCACGATCCACCATCAGTACCACGTCTCGAATATCGGTGGTCTCAAGCGCGGCGCCCGCAATTCGAGACTTCTCCACCAGTTTGGTGACGTCGAGCAGGCCGGAAAAATCGAAGCGTCCGCCTACGCGACGGAACTCGCGGATCTCGGTGGTGAGCTGTTGCTGATTCTCGATCCACTCGCGATCGGTCGACGGCTTGAGGTGAGCGATCAACCCCTGTCCCAAGGGCGAAGAGGCATAGCCACGCAGCAAGTCGCGCAGAGAGTCGAATTCCAGCACGCGGGAGCTAGTCTGGGAAACCGGACGGGGAAGCATCAGAAGTAATGTTACAAGAAGCAATCGAGCTTGGCTCTGCTAGAATTATTGCTTGGGGGACGGGTCCTGTGCCCGTCCGGACCTGCCTCCATGGCCTTTCCGATCACTCGACTTCGCCGTCTTCGCCAAAGTGAACAGCTGCGATCCATGGTCCGAGAAACGAGGCTTTCTCCGACATCGTTTGTGTATCCCATGTTTGTTTGTCCCGGCGAAGGCGTGCGCAAAGAAGTGCGTTCCATGCCGGGTGTCTTCAACCTCTCGGTGGATGAGGCGGTGAAAGATGCGCAGCAGACGCACTCGCTGGGAGTGCCATCGATCATCTTGTTTGGGCTGCCGGAAAAGAAAGACGAACTAGCCACGGGCGCGTGGGCGGAAGACGGGATCGTGCAGCAGGTGGCGCGCGCCATCAAGCGCGAGGTTCCGAAGCTGGTGATCATCGGCGATGTTTGCTTGTGCGAATACATGTCGCACGGCCACTGCGGAATTGTGCGCGCAAGTCATCCGCAGTCGCTCGGCGCTGCCGTTGCCGCGCCACCCGCAGTCACGACGGACTACGAAATTGTTAATGACGCTACACTCGAACTGCTGGCTCGCACCAGCGTTTCCCTGGCTCGCGCCGGCGTGGACGTTATCGCGCCTTCTGACATGATGGACGGCCGCGTGGGCGCAATCCGCAACGCTCTCGATCATGCGGGTTTGGCCAATACGCCGATTCTTTCTTATGCGGCAAAGTTTGCTTCGGCTTTTTACGGGCCGTTCCGCGAAGCCGCTGATTCGACGCCGCAGTTCGGCGATCGGCGCTCTTACCAGATGGATGGAGCAAACGTGCGCGAGGCCATGCGCGAAATTGAACTGGACATTCAGGAAGGCGCCGACATGATCATGGTGAAGCCAGCGATGCCCTATCTGGACGTAATTGCCGCGGCCCGCGATCGTTTCGACCTGCCCTTGGCGGCGTATCAGGTTTCCGGCGAGTACGCCATGATCGAAGCCGCCGCCCGCAACAACTGGATCGATCGTGAGCGAGTCATGATGGAATCACTGCTTTCGATCCGACGCGCCGGCGCCAGCATTATTCTGACTTACTACGCGAAGGACGCGGCCAGAATGCTGGCCTAGATTGTAGAGACGTAGATTGCTACGTTTCTACCATGCCCCGGCACCGGGCTTGAGCGTACGCGGTTTTCCGAATCCTTAGGCCCTGTCGTAGAATCACCTGTTTGTACACTCATCGTTATTCTCAATTCTTCTTAGGAGCACTACTTTGCCTGAAACCATTTATGACATCGCCATTATCGGCAGCGGTCCGGCTGGATATACCGCTGCCATCCGCGCGGGGCAATACGGTCTGAAGACGGCGCTCATTGAAAAGGATGGATTCCTCGGCGGTACTTGTCTACATGTAGGCTGCATTCCAACCAAGGCGCTCTTGTTTAATGCCGAAATCTGGGATCACTTGAAAGACGCGAAAGAGTTCGGCATCGAGGGCGTCGATTCGCGCAAATTGAATTGGGCGGCTATCCAGGAGCGCAAATCGAAGATCGTTACTAAACACGCGAAGGGTCTGGAATTCCTGATGCGCAAAAACAAGGTGGAAACGATCAAGGGCTACGGCAAGCTCACGGGCCCCGCGCAGAACGGAGTGCTAACCGTCGAAGTCACAGAGGGCAGCAAGAGCAACGCCATCAAGGCGAAGAATGTGATTCTGTCTACCGGTTCTGAAGCCCGTATGATCCCCGGCCTGGAGCCGGACGCGCGCGTGCTCACCAACATTGAGATTCTCAGTCTGAAGGAAATTCCGAAGTCCCTGGTTATCGTCGGCGCTGGTGCAGTGGGTGTGGAGTTCGCTTCGATTTTCCGCTCGTTTGATTCTGAAGTCACGATTCTCGAAATGCTGCCGCGTCTGGTTCCAGTGGAAGATGAAGACGTTTCCAAGGAACTAGCTCGTGTGTGTCGAAAGCGAGCCATCAATTTTCACACTGGGGCCAAGGTCGAGAAAGTCGAAAAGACGAAATCTGGAATTGCCGTGACTTTCTCTGTCGGCGGCAAGCAGGAGAAAATTGAAGCCGAGAAGATTTTGATCGCGGTCGGCCGCAAGCCACGCACCGAAAACGTCGGCCTGGAAAAGACACGCATCAAGCCCGATCGCGGCTTCATCAAGACCGACAGCTGGATGCAAACCAGCGAACCCGGCGTCTATGCGATCGGAGACATCGTGCTGGGAACGCCACAACTGGCGCACGTTGGCGCTATGGAAGGCATTGTGGCCGTGACTAAGATCGCAGGCAAACCCGGCAAGCCGATCAACCCGGAGCACATTCCGAACGCGACCTACTGTCATCCCGAGATCGGCAGCGTCGGCCTGACCGAGGAGAAGGCGCGCGAGGCGGGCTACAATTTGAAGATCGGCAAATTTCCGTTCACGGCGAACTCGCGCGCCTCGATCGTCGGTCAGCACGAGGGTTTCATCAAAATTATCTCCGACGCAGACTACGGCGAGATTCTGGGCGTGCATATCATTGGGCCGCAGGCAACGGAGCTGATTGCCGAAGCCGTGGTCGCGATAGAGCTTGAAGCCACGGTGGAAGATTTGATGTGGACGATCCATGCCCATCCGACGCTGGCTGAGGCTATGCTGGATGCATCGAACAGCGTCTATGGGATGGCGATCAACGCGTAAAGATTTGGAAACTGAGTAGTCGCAATTCGGTGTTTGAAAACAGGAATCGGGAATCTCCACTCCCTAATGGACCCATCATGCAAAGCAAAAAAGCACTGAACCTACTGGCTGCGGCGCTCATCGTAGTTTTCGGACTTCTAACCGCAGCAGTTCCCCTCTTTGCAGCGGACACGGAGAAAGTTCTCTACAGCTTCTGCAGCGTTGGCTCAACCTGCGCGGATGGACAGACCCCCCAATCCAGCCTGATCTTTGATAAGGCTGGCAATCTGTATGGCACGACTTTCGACGGGGGCGCTTATAGTCTGGGTTCCGTTTTTGAACTCGTGCGAGGATCAGGCGGGACGTGGACCGAGAAAGTGCTGTACAGCTTCTGCGCGGCCATGAATTGCGACGACGGGACGAACCCCGAAGGCCTCGTCTTCGGCGCGGATGGCAAATTGTATGGCATGGCCCAAACCGGTGGCGGTGATGGCTTTGGCGATGTCTTCCAGTTGACGCCCGGCAAAGGCGGCGCCTGGAGTTACAGAGTGCTGCACAACTTCGATTTTAGTGACGGGGATGGGTACTATCCCTACACTGGCCTGATTGTCGATGCGACGGGGAGCTTGTACGGCGTAACAGACTGGGGTGGCGCTTATAACAGTGGCACCGCCTTCGAACTGACTGCCGGAGCTAAGGGCAAGTGGACGGAAAAGAAGTTGCACAACTTTAACGACAATGGCAAGGATGGGTACGCCCCCTTCGGCGTTCCGATGTTCGATGCGGCCGGGAACTTATACGGCACGACGACAAGGGGAGGCTCCTCCGGCACCGGCTGCGGTGGCTCGGGCTGCGGAATCGTATTCCAGTTGACGCCCGGCACGAACGGTAAGTGGACGGAGAAGGTGTTGCACAGCTTCCAGGACAACGGCAAGGATGGGTACGACCCATGGGGCGGCCTAGTGTCGGACAAAGCAGGGAATTTATACGGCGCGACGAACGCGGGTGGCGCTTCCGGCTGCGGCGCGGTCTCAAGGTGGCGCCCGGCGCAAACGGCAAATGGACGGAAAAAGTGTTGTACAGTTTCGCAAATGACGCCAACGACGGGTGCGGATCACTGGCTGGTTTAACTATCGACGCAGCTGGGAACTTGTATGGCACAACGTTTTACGGCGGTCTGTATAACGACGGCACGATCTTCAAGCTGACATTAGGGACCAATGGCAAATGGACGGAGAAGGTAGTGCACAATTTTAACTGGAGCCTCTTCGTGAAGGACGGGGCATCCCCGGGAGCTGGTTTGGTCCTCGACACGAAGGGGAACCTGTACGGCACAACGGAAAATGGTGGCAATTATAATTTCGGGGCTGTCGTTGAGATGACGCCGTAATCCATGTCGAATTCCGGCTGACCTAACCCCAAAGCACGAGTCCGGGATGTAGCCGTCTTCCTTTACACTGGATCTGGTGGATTGCGCAGTTGCGAAATCGATCAATGCCCCTAATTTCATGATCTCTATTCTCCCGCTCGGAACTGTTGACTATGCGACCGGGCTACGCTTGCAGCAGAAGCTAGTTCAGCTTCGCAAAGATGACCTCATTGGCGATGTTCTGTTGCTGCTTGAACACGCTCCCGTCATAACCCTGGGACGGAACGCGAAAGCTGCCAACGTGATTGCGTCGCGCGAACAACTCGCGGGGCGCGGCGTTGAGGTCTTCGATTGCGATCGTGGTGGCGACGTCACATTTCATGGTCCAGGGCAACTTGTCGGTTATCCCATCTTCGATTTGCGCGGTTTCACTTCGACGGATGGTAAGCGAAAGACGCTGGGAGCCGTGGAGTTTGTGCGGCGGTTGGAAGAAGTACTGATCCGCACCTGCGCCGACTTTCGCATTCCGGCCGAGCGCGTCGCGGGATTGACGGGTGCATGGACAAGCAACGGAGACGGCAAAATTGCCGCGATTGGCGTTCATATTTCCCGTAGCGTGACCTCGCATGGCTTTGCTTTGAATGTGAATGTTGATCTTGATTACTTTAACTTGATTGTTCCTTGTGGCATCACTTCCAAGCCGGTGACATCCATGTCAAAGCAATTAGGTCAGCAACTCTCGTTGCAGGAGGTTGCCCATTCGGTGTCGCGGAATTTCGGAATGGTATTTCAGAGCCAGATGCTTTGGCTGGATAGTCTGGATTCGCTTCTCGGACAATCCGTCGGTGTCCCCATGAAACCTCCGTCCGCGTTGCGGAAGTTGCGTGGCGAAGAAGACGCCTTTCAGGCCTAGCATCGGGCTCGGCCAGCACTTACCGGAGATTGGCCAATTTCGTCAATCCGGGTTAGGATTCTGCTGAGACTCGTCGCAAGCGTCATCAAACGAATGGCCAAGAAGAAAAAGATTATTCCGAACGCTCCCGTCCAGCACGGTTCAAACGGCCGGGGCCAGAGCGCGCAATCGCCCATACCAAGCTCCTCGCAGCGCACGTACACCATCCTCGACTATCGGCTGGAAAAGCCCAGCTTCAGCATTCGTCAAATCCGCAAGAGTGACGAAGTTCGTTACGAAGTCGAAGGTGACCTCAGCGCGCCGGTTCCGCCCATCCGCGAATCCAAATATTTGAGCAAGCAGCAGTCCATCGCGATCTACCGCTACATGCTGCTCAACCGCAGGATGGAGATCGCGCTCGAAAATCTCTACAAGCAAGGCAAAGTCGTCGGCGGCGTCTATTTCGGACTCGGTCAGGAGGCCTGCTCCTGCGCTTCGACCTATGCGCTCCAAAAAGACGATTGGTTCGCCCCCATGATCCGCAATCAGGGAGCGCTCCTGGTGCGCGGCTTCCGCGCTGCGGACACGATGATGCAATACATGGCCAAGGCCGGCTCGCCCACCAAGGGCCGCGACGGCACTTCGCACTTTGGTGACATCGGCGAGCGCAACATGGTCTCGCCAATCTCCATGCTCGGCGATCTCATTCCCGTTATGGCTGGCGTAGCGCTCGGCGCGCGCATGCAGGGACGCAACATCGCGGCTCTGACCTGGATCGGCGATGGAGGCCAGTCTACCGGCGTTACTTACGAAGGCATCAACTTCGCTGCGGTGCAAGACCTCGGCCTCGTGCTCATTGTGGAAAGCAATCTGTGGGCGTACTCCACGCCGTCGGAAATGCAGTACCGTGTGAAAGACCTCGCCGAGCGTGCCATCGCCTACGGGATCCCAGGAGTGATTGTCGATGGCACGGATGCTTGCCAGGTTTACGACGCGGCCCATGAGGCTTGCGAACGCGCTCGACGTGGCGAAGGCCCCACGCTCATCGAAGCGAAAATGATGCGCATGAAGGGCCATGCCATCCACGACGCAGCGGAGTATGTTCCCAAGCCGCTGTTCGAGTACTGGCGCAAACGCGATCCCATTGCGCGCTTTGAAAAGTATTTGTTAGGCAAGAAGTGGCTGACCTCGCAAGAAAACGAAAGGTTGATCGCCGACGTGGAGCTCGAACTCGAAGCCGATCGCGACTTCGCCGTAGCGTCACCGATGCCGGAGCCGGAATCGGCAGCAGGAGGTGTCTACTGCGATTCCGGCTGCCACGAGATTAAGCCAAAGTACGGCATGCCGAAGGTTAAAACGGGGAAGCCCGTCGGAAGCAAAAAAAACGAGGCGGCACTGCACTTCAAGTGACAGACCTCAGCGGACTAAAACGTCAAGTTCATGGAAACAGTTGCAGGAATTTTTCCCAGAGGATCAACGCCGCGGCGTTGTGGGAAGTGAGCGCGGCAACACCCTCCTGCACCGCCGTGGGATCATGCAGCAGCCCCACGGCTTTGTTAGCAATGTCGCAGGCATCGTCAGTAGCGGCTTGCCAGTTGCGCGGGGCCCACGCGATCGCGTCGGAGACCACTGAAGCCACGCCTTGCGCGATTCCATCTGCTGTCACCATGTTGAAACCTTCGGTATAGGATGGCTGCAGTAGCAAGTCCATCGAACCGACCGTGGCTAGGAATTGCGGCCACGATTGCCAGTTGCGTTCGACTACCTTAGCGCGCGGCACATTCAGATACATCTGCTGGATGGCGGCAAGAATCGTTTGCCCACCGCCCTCGCGCCTGCCCCCCGAGATCCAGAATTCCAAGTCAGCTACGCGCAGGCGTTGTCCTACTTCAAGTGCGGCGGCCGCGGCGCTGAGCACGTTCTTGTAGGGGCGAATGGCGCAAAAGCATCCCATGCGCAGCGTGCCCTGCTGCCACATTGGCCGTGCCCTCGCCGAGCCCATGGGATACATATTCGGCAGCAAGGTCATCGCAGTGCCGTAGGTCGCCTGCCACCAGGTCTGAAAGCGTTGCGAGTTGCCTCCAATGTGGAAGTTGGGACAACCTTGCGCGAGTTCCGCACCTTGACGCAGCAACTCGATGGCGCGCGGATCGGCCCGGAGGAATCCGATGTTGCTGTGGCTGACGACGGCAATTTCAAGGTCAGGGTTCTGTGACGCTAAGCTGGCCAGGTTCGGCGTCGGGATCCACGGCGCACTTATCACCAGATGTGAGAGCGGAATATGATGCGCCAGGGTTCGCGCCTGAAGTTCGGCCTTCATCAGGGTTTGGAGGTCGGTGAAAGAATTGATCGGCCAGATTTCGACAATGTAACCGGCCGTGCGTAGCGCCTTGGCGTTCTGGGTGGCGCTGACTCCCAGGCCGATGTGGCTGACATTTTGAGCGGCGGCGAAATTCTTGTAGGCGATCGCCAGCCGTGGCGTGTGGTGCTGCACTCTTAGCATGTGGACCTTTCACTGAGTCGCGCGTGGGCGGACTGACGCGCGCGCGAGCAAGTTGTATGGGATCGTGGCGGAGGCCTCCCCCGGAGTTGGCAGACTCCCTGGTTCGTCAAATTTTCAAGGGGTTACGGAGGAACGCTTCCTAGGCTTGCTATTTACTCTCTACTTCTAGTGTGACAGATTCGAAGGGTAAATAGGCCATGCTTTTGAACTTTATTTTCGTAATGGATTCAGCGAGTTACGAGGAATTAGGCCTCTTGGGGGGCTTGACAAGATTTTGTCGAAATTGGCTTTTGACAAGAATCACGTGGGAGACATCCGTCTTCGGTTGTCCCCCTTTTGAGATGTGCTTTAGGTTGTCCTGCTCTTCAGGACTTCGATAGCCTTCAGCATCTGCTGGTCTGGCTGCGGAGGCTGGGCCTTCTTCGTGGCGTCGTCGGCGGGGGTGGCGTTTTCGTCTTCGTCCGGCACCGGCCCATCTTCGTCGGTGTCAGCAACCATCACGTTCGGCGTTACGGCTGTGTCCTGAATTGCTTTGCCTGTGGGGGTGTAGTATTTGGCGATGGACAGAATGAGAGCAGAACCATCTGGCAGTTCCATCGTTTTCTGAATCGAACCATCTCCAAAGGTCTTGTCGCCGACAACATCGCCGCGAGCGTTTTCAAGAATGGCGGCAGCGACAATCTCTGCCGGTCCCGCCGTGCCTTTGTTCACCAGCACAACCACGGGAAGGTTGGTAAGCGCTTTGGCAGGGTCCGCATTAAAAGCTTCACGCGGATACTTCTGACCCTGAAGGTAAGTGATGGTTCCGTGGTTCAGAAATAGATTGGCCGTGGCGATGCCTTCGGTTTCGTCACCCTCAGCACAATTGCGCAGGTCGAGCACGAGCTTCTTCGCGCCTGACTTCTGCACCGCCTTAATCTTGGTTGCAATTTCCTGGGACTTCCCTTTGCTGAACGCATCTACCTGGATTACAGCAATGCCATCTTCCAGCATCTTGTCGGTCACAGGCGGAATGTTAACGACCTCGCGCGTAATGACGACCTTCTGCGGCTCGGCGCGACGGGCGCGGACGAGCGAAACCGTTACATTCGACCCAGGTTCTCCTGAGAGCAGGTTGCGAACTTCGCCAACCGACATTTCACGAGTGCTCTTGCCCTCGATGGCCTCGATGATATCCGTGTCCTGAAGCCCAGCTTTATCCGCAGGTCCACCAGGAATGACCGAGATCACTGAGGCATAACCAAATCGCTTCGAAACCGCAGCCCCAACGTCGGCCTTCCCTTCGGTCTGATGAGATTTGTATTCGGTGTACTCAGCCGCGCTCAGATAACTGGAATTGGCATCCAGAGACTCGAGCAATCCATGCAGAGCGCCGTTGGTCACGACCGGAATATTGGGCTCCTCCACATACTCGCTGCGCACGCGAGAGAGCACTTCGCTGTACACCTGGAGCTGGCGGTAAGCACCGTCGTTGCTGGAAGCGCGAACGCCATCCATTCCGCCCACCACCATAAAAAGCAGAACGACTGCTGAAGAAGCAAGAACTATAGCCTTGGTCTTTATCGACATCGGATTCGTTTTCTCAGAGAGGAAGTCACTTCCTAAGGAAGTGTCTGCATTATATCTGGTTTGATGCTGTATTTTCGGAGTTTGCTTCGCCAAAATCGTGCCCGTTGGTAACTAAGCGCCGCACGAGCTCAAGCCAGCGGCATCAAACTGTGATCGCTGATCGGTATTTTGCTCCCGATACTGATAAAAAAGGACTTACGTAAGTTCAACGGTTGTCGGAACCAGAGAATCTCAGAATTAGTGCGGGTCCGCGGACACGGCGGCGGGATTTGGCAGGGTTGAGGTTTCGCCAGGACTGCGAGGTCCAGCTCGATTTACGCCGGTGATTTGATAATCGGTGTAATCAATGGTCAGGACGGCTTTGCCTCCCATGCGAACCTGGGTTTCAGACTGGTTGTAGACGGGGAGCCAAAACTCTCCAATCTTGCTCCAACGATATTCGACTTCCGTGTGGCTGACCCAGAGGGATGGATTCCGGGAGGGTTCGCCTTGCATGCGGGCAACCGCGAAATCCTTGGCGTCAACCCACATTTTCCCCCGATAAAGATATTTGCTCGAGCCCTTGGGCTTTACCGCGAGAACATAGAAATCCCGGTCTGGCGTGTGCTCGGTTCCGATCAGAGAGAAGTCGTAGTTTCTCGGGCTGATTTCCAGCTCTTTCCGGTTTTGCTCTTCTTGTGCTTCCTGCTCACTGCTGAGCAGCTTCAGCAGCACATGGTTGATCAGCAACTTTGAGCCACTTTCGGAGACAATCTTGAATTCTTTCCGGTTAGGCGCGGTGTAAGTAGCTTCTACTTGCATCCCAGCATCGTGGCTGCCAAAGATACCGTGATAGTCCAAATGATAAACGCGCTTGCCGCTGTATCCACGCAGAGCCTGAGAACGCTGGGCGTTTGCGGCCATCAATTTTTGTACGATGACGTCTGTCGACAGAAGAGGAGGAGAGTGCAAATCGGAGTCAGCAAAGCTTAAAGTAGCCAGCACGGTAAGCAGCAACACGCTGGCTTGAGCTGCAAAACCACAACCGCGCTGCACCATGCGGCGCAACTGGGGCGGTTCCGAAGAGTGAAAGAAAATCCGCAACAGATTTTCAATCTACCATATTCGGAAGAGCCTTGAAGTCACAGAAGGAGCAGAAGCTTTTTGAGGCAAGAAAACGGGATCCGAATTGAGGCTAGAGCTGTCGGCTACGTATGCGGTCTGTCTTTGGGCGAACGTCTTTGCGGACTCGGCAGCTGTTCTCTGCGAACTCCGCCATTCAGACCTTAGGTTTAGGAGGTCTCGCGAGAATCTTAAAACGCGAAGAGCGCAGAGAACAGCCGCAGAGTGCGCGGAGATAACAAATCGAAATCAATAAACCTCAGACGTTGGACGATTTACCGAACCGCAGCCAGTTGGACCCGCAGCTTGTGGGTTGCGCGGAACAGCGTGTTCTTGATCGTGCCTTCGCTGGTGTTCAGAATGCCGGCGACGGTTCGCAATCGCAAGCCGTGATAATGCTTCAATTCGAACACGACTCGCTCCCGCGGCGAGAGCCTCTGCATGGCGCGCACAATGTAGGCTCGTAGCTCACGGCTGGCCATATTGCGCTCCGGACTAGCGCCGGCCCGCTGATCTGGGACGCGGTCAAGCACCTGCTCTTCTTCGCCGTCCGGGGAAATCGTCGTAGTCAGATCCCGATAACGAGACGATCGCTTTCGCAAATGATCGAGACACAGATTCGTAACAATGCGGTAGATCCAGGTATAGAAAGAGCACTCAAACCGGAAGCTGCCGATGTTGATGTAGGCGCGCAGGAATGCCTCCTGGTAAATATCCTGGCCGTCTTCCTGCGACCCGGTGAGATGAACCGCCAGTCGGAGCACGGCTCGGTCATACTGGCGAACCAGCTCTTCGAAAGAAGCGGTATCGCCCAACTGAGCCCCGCGGATGAGCAGCGTATCATCAACGCTGGCAGGGCCGACCTTTTGTCGATGCTGGCCTCGAAGCTGTAAGACTTTTTCCACGTTTTCTTCTCCGAAAAACGGTTCAGCCAACGAATTTGTAGCCCGTGCCGTGCACGGTCAAAATGAATCGAGGTTCCTCCGGCTTGGGCTCGACCTTCTGCCGGAGGCGAACAATGTGCGCATCCACGGTGCGCGTAGTGGGAAAGCGATCGTATCCCCAGACATCTTCGAGCAGCCGGTCGCGGCTTAGAGTTTCGCCCGGATGAATCAGGAAATACTTCAAGAGCTCGAACTCTTTCGACGAAAAATCCAGTGCGTGTCCCTTGCGCGACACCTGGCAACTGCGCAAATTTACTTCGACCTCGCCAAAGGAATATTTCTCTTCCGTCTTGGGAGCGGTTTTGGCACGTCGGAGGACGGCCTTCACTCGCGCCAGCAGCTCACGAATCGAAAACGGCTTGGTGACGTAGTCGTCCGCGCCCAGCTCAAGTCCGACCACCTTGTCTACTTCCTGTCCGCGAGCAGTCAGCATGATGATCGGAATCGAAGGCCGCTTCGCCTTAAGCTGCTTGCAAACGTCCAGCCCGCTCATCCTCGGCATCATGACATCGAGGATGACGAGGTCAGGGGACTCTGCAATGGCGCGCTCCAGTCCTGCCACACCATCGCCTGCGGTGATGACCTGATGCCCTTCGAATTCGAAGTTGTCGCGCAAGCCCGCCACCATGTTCGGCTCGTCTTCGACAATCAGAATTTTCGCCATGCTCTTGGACTCCGAACTTTATGCCATTGCTGCTTTGGATGCGTTCGACCGCAAAATCACGGGCAGATTAATGGTGAACTTGCTGCCTCGACCGGGCACGCTATCCACCGAGACCTCTCCGCCGTGCGCCTGCACAATGTGACGAACTAACGCCAAACCCAAACCGCTGCCCTTGGTGTTGTGGACCAGCGGATCGCCCACGCGATAGAACTTGTCGAAAATCTTCTGTTGCTCGCCCTGAGGAATGCCGATGCCATGGTCCACGACCTCGAGCTTGACCGAGCCGTTGTCACGGAACAGGTTGACGCCGATATATTTCTGGTCCTGCGAATATTTGAGCGCGTTGTTTACCAGGTTTAACAGCGAACGCGCCATGGCCTCGCGATCCACGCTGAGCGGTGGGACGTCCTCGGCAATCTTTTCCTCGAAGGCAAAACCGCTTTGCTCGATCTGGTAGCGATACGATTCGAGGGTGTTGCGCACCAGTTCGCGCATATCCGTCTGGCGGAAGTCGTATTCCTTCCGGCCGGCTTCGATGCGGGAAAAATCCAGGATGTTGTTGATCAGTGCGCTGAGCCGTTCGCTCTCCTTGCGAATGATGCTGTAATACTCCTGATATTTTTCGGTCGATTTCAGCCTGCCCATTTCCAGCGTTTCCGCATAAAGCCGGATCAGCGAGAGCGGCGTCCGCAGCTCGTGGGAGACGTTCGATACGAAATCAGATTTCAGCTTCGCCAGCGCCATTTCACGCGAAATGTTGCGGTGCGTCATCACGATTCCACCCGTAAGGAGCAATGAGATGGCGCCGAGGATGAAAAAGCTGGTGTGAACAAAGTGCTGGCCCAGGGCTGCCAGAGTGGTTCCGGGTAACTTAATTGCGAGCGTCAGGTTAGGGAACGCGCCTTCCAGATTGCGTTCCACTTCCGGTTCGCCACCATCCCACCCCGCGGAAGCCGCCATCGGCGTGGCTTCGTGCTTAGGGTGGACCATCATTACCACGTGGTTCTTGTCACCTCGTTCCTCCTGATGGGTCAAAAGCGAGTCCAGCATTTCCGGGAAGAACTGATCGCGTAGATATTCAGCATCGAACGCCATTCCACCGATCGCTTTGCGCTCTCCCGTGACATCGGGCACAAGAAAAAGCGCGACCGATTGATACAGTTTCTTATCGCCTCGCGGGGCCCAGTTGTCGAAAAAGTAGTAGGGCTTGCCCTTTTTCGACATCTCCTCCAGGTCTTTGACTTGATCCTTGTATTCCACCTGCATCCATCCTGTGGTCATGCCGGCGAGAGCGTCGGCCTCGGCGCGAAACGAAGCATCCTTGAGCCGCGACGGCTGCGAACGGAACGTCAATCTCCCGTTCGGTTCATAGACGAAGACGTGAGCAACGTACGGATGTGTGGCCAGAATCCTGTCCATGGTTTCGATACAGGCCTCGCCGGCGCTGGGGAATTCGCTTCGGACGTCATCGGTCAGGTCGTAGGCCTTCTGATTGATGTGCTTCTCGGAAATCGCCAGCACCTGGTTGAAGTCTCGCTGGAAAGCGGCTTCCACACCGCGATCTCGCTGAATTTCAGTCAAATGAACCGCGCTCAGGATGACCAGGGCAGCGGCAGGCAAGACCACGGCGAGCTCTAACGTCAGCATCAACCGGGTTCGCTCACTCCACCGCCGCTTCGATTTCATCATGATCTCTTAAACCTGAATCAGTTCCGAAACAAACATAGTTGAACAGGCAGCGCCATGTGTCAATCCACAGTAAAAACAAGTAAAAAGTTGTGAATTCGTGGATTGTCAGGGCAGGAAGCCGGGGCTTGGGATTGGCAACGGCGAGAACGAAGAAAAGATCTTACGGCAGGCGAAAATTCACTGTCACGTAGGTCTGGGCTTCGACAGCCACGCCGTTCCGCAGGTAGGGTTTGTACCGCCATTGTTTGACCGCCTTGACCGCAGCCTGCCCCAGGAGAAGGGAACCGTCCATCAGTTTCAAGTCTCGGATGTTGCCATCTTTGCCAATCCATGCCTGTAAAACCACGGCGCCCTGGAGCCCGGCTTTCAAAGCCTGTTCCGGATAGCTGGGGGTCACTTTCTGCAAGAGTAATGCTTGCGATAAATCCTCCGGCAGATTCACTGGTTCCACCTGGCTGAGCAGGGATGGGGAACGCCTGAGGCTTACGGGCTGAAATTCCGTGGGTTCCGGCAGGGGTGTCCTCAAGCTTTCTGGAATTTGGATTTGCGATGCATTTGCCAGACGACTCTGATCCAGATCGGCCTGTAATGTTTCGGTTGAAGATTCTGGCGCTTGATCCGGCAGCAATCCGGCTTGAGTAGAAATCCCACGTCCTCTCGACCTACCCAACCCTGGGCGCTTCGAACCCGCTCCCAGAGTCAGAGCCAAGAAATCCGGACCGGTATCACTTTCGGATGCCTGTGGCTTGCTCGATCTCATTTCCAAAGCTTGCTTATAAACGGCGGCCACGCTGGCGTACACACTCTGAATCCTCAAGGGCTGGCCAAAAATATAGCCTACGGAAGCGAAGGCTACGGTCAAAACCGATCCCCAGATGAATCGATTCAGCCTGTATCTTTTCACTCTTCTCGATCCAGGTGCGGCATCCTCCTGCCGGTTCATGGATCGGAATAGTCCCCGATCCAGAGTCGCGAATGTGAGATGCAGGGGCGCGCTGGTTTCGCTGCGGAAGTAGCCGGGCGTAGGGGAGGGCTGAACCAAGCCTGGAGCGGGAAATATGGGGGAGGGCTGGTCGAGCGATGTCCGCTGTTCGATGTTTCTGTCGCTAGTTACCGCGCCGAAGGTCGCCGGCTGGGCTTGCGCAAAATCGCCCCTGGCGATCCACGTCTTCATGCAACCCAGAAAACGGTCGTTGCTCAGGACGGCATATTTGACCTGATCGGGAATCAGGGGTTTGGTCAAGATCAAATCCGGAAGGTTCTCTTCATCCGTGGGCTTGGACATTCCACTGGTAAGCGCAAGCGTAAAGGCCGCCTTATTTAGCTTCAGGTCACGAGCATTTTTAAGTAAAAATGCAGCTTCCGGCCCGCTGTCCCAATCGGCCACGATGACATCGAAGCTTCGGCTGGTAAGCCACTCGATCGCGGTAAAGACGTCCGGACAACGTTCGATTTCCAGCTCAAGTCCAGTTAGAGCCTGAACCATCCGGTGCGACGTTTCCTCGTCAGAGGAGAACAACAAAGTGACTGGCGACATCAGCTATCAGGCTAGTTTTTCAGGCCGTCCCGTGACAAGTTACGAACTACCACCATTGTGCTATATCAGAAGACGGGGTAACTGCCGAGGCGATTACCTGTACTATTGGAAGGACAACCCGTGACTTGAGCATTGCGGCCCTGAGCGCAGCGGTCTCGGCAAACAGGGCATTGCCATTGACTTCGCCGGACGCATAGAATCCTCTGTTACCGCAGCTCAAAGAGGCCTATTGAAAAAAGTCATCGCCATGTATCCGGGCTCGTTCGATCCGCCAACCAACGGGCATCTCGACTTGATTGCCCGGGGCAGCAAGATCTTTGACGAGTTGGTGGTAGCCATTCTGCGCAATGCGGAGAAGGCCCCACTGTTCAACTTGTCGGAGAGGCTGCTCATGCTGGAAGCAATGACCGCGGGATTCAGGAATGTCCGCGTGGAGACCTTCGACGGACTGATGGTGGATTACGCAGCTAAGGTGAAAGCCAGCGCCGTGCTCCGCGGGATTCGCGCAATCAGCGATTACGAGTACGAGTTGCAGATGGCTTTGATGAACCGTAAATTGCAGCCCGACCTGGAAACCGTTTTCATGATGCCGGCAGAACAGTATTCTTACCTCAGTTCCCGTCTGGTGCGGGAGATCGCGCAATTGGGCGGCTCGGTCAAAGATCTGGTCCCTGAATTGGTGGAACAAAGATTGAAAGAAAGGCTCGACCCAGCCATTAAACTGGCAAATGCCAGAAAACTGAAGCCGAGGAAACGAGGATGACTCCAGTTACAGAAACACCTCTCGCGTTAAAACTGACCGAACGCATCAACCGCATACAGCCTTCCGCCACGATGGCGGTTGTGGCCGAGGCCGACAAACTGCGCCAGCAAGGGATTGACGTAGTCGATTTCGGAGCGGGCGAACCGCACTTTGCCACGCCGCAGCACATCAAGGATGCTGCCATCGCTGCGATTCATGGCAACTTCACTAAATACACTGCGGTGGCTGGTACGGCTGAATTACGCGACGCCATTGTGCATCGTCATGCCGTGGATTTCGATTCGGATTACCGGCGGGAGGAAGTAATCGCTTCGACGGGCGGGAAGCAAGCCTTGTTTAACGCGGTGCAAGTCCTGGTTGACCATGGCGACGAAGTCATTCTTCCAGTTCCTTACTGGGTTTCGTTCAAAGACATCGTGCGCTATGCCGGAGGGAATTGCGTACTGCTGGAAACCGACGAAGCGCAGGGCTTTCGAGTCACGGCGGAAATGATTGAGCGCCTGATCACTCCGCGGACCAAGCTCATCATCTTGAACTCCCCGTCGAATCCTTCGGGCGCAGTCATGGCACCGGAAGACCTGTCGCACGTGGTTCGTCTGGCCCACGAACGAGGCATCTGGGTGCTCTCGGATGAATGCTACGTATACTTAAATTACACGCCAAAACGATTCTCGGTGGGGTCGCTGCGAGAGTTCCGCGAACGTATGGTGATTATCGGATCGCTTTCCAAGACCTACGCGATGACCGGCTGGCGGTTGGGTTATGCGTTGGCGCCCAGCGCGGTCGCGAGCGCGATGAATAAGTTGCAGAGCCAGTCCACGTCCAATCCGACGTCGATCGTGCAGAAGGCGGCAGTGGCGGCTTTGAAAGGCCCGCAGCAATGCATAACCGACATGCGGGCTGAGTACATCAACCTGCGGGATCACGTGGTCAACGGGCTGCGCGCGATTCCGGGACTGAAGTGCACATTGCCCGAGGGTGCGTTCTATGTCTATCCCAACGTGTCTGCGTTTTTCGGGCGTGGTGGTGTGAAATCGGCTTCGGACCTCGCCGGAAAATTACTGCGTGAAGGTCACGTTGCCACGGTTCCCGGTGAAGGCTTCGGAACCAGCGACCACATTCGCGTTTCCTATGCCACGTCAATCGCGGGGCTGGACCGCGGGTTGGAGCGCATGCGAACGTTTCTCGTGGCCCTGTGAACGAATATTGCGTCGCGATTCTGAGAACCGGGAACTGAAAACAGACAACTGATTTCCCTGGTCGCTGATTTCCAGAACGTAGCTTGTAATCTTGCGTTCGATATCGCGCACATCACCGCATGGCCGATCTCTATCCACTTTTAATGTCGCCCATCTTCGACCCCCGTCCCTGGGGTACGCTGGATTTATCCCCAATCTATCCCGGCCATCGTTTCGAGGAAAAGATCGGAGAATCGTGGCTGACCGGAGACAATTGCAAGGTAGCGAATGGGCCTTTGAGAGGGAAATCACTGGCTGAGTTGAGTGCTCAATATGGCCGGACGGTGGTAGGGGAAGCGGCTAATGACCCAACTCGCTTCCCGTTGCTAACCAAATTTCTCTTCCCCCATGAAAAACTGTCGGTGCAAGTTCATCCCGATGACGAAACTGCGCACCACGCCGGTCTGCCCTGCGGCAAAACCGAGTGCTGGTATGTGGCCCACGCCAAGCCTGGGGCGCAGATCGCTCTGGGCCTAAAGCCGGGAGTCACGCGAGCGCAATTTGAGCAAGCGATTCACCAACAGCGTGCGGAAGAGTTGCTGAATTGGATCAACGTGTTTCCGGGTGAAATGATTTACGTTGCTGGCGGAACTGTGCATACGCTGGGGCCAGGCTCGATCATCGTAGAAACGCAGCAGCAGTCGGACACGACTTACCGTCTTTATGATTACGGTCGGCCACGCGAGCTGCATCTGAAGGAAGGACTGGCAGCGGTTAAAGAAGCTGTATCTTCGGGCAAAGTGATCCGCCCCGCTCCGACAATAATGAATGGCACAAAGAATCGCCGTTCCCCGCTGGTGGCTTCGCCCTTTTTCGTGGTGGAAATGTTCGAGTTGAAGGAGCCGCAGGAGTTCACGACGACGGGCGGAACGGAAAAGAGCTCGGTACAAATTCTAATCGCGGTTGAGGGTTGCGCTGTGATCGAGGCGCAAGGCGCTGAATCAGTCACTCTGGCCAAGGGAGATGCGGTGGTTGTTCCCGCGTCGATAAGCGGTTTCCGTGTGCGCCCGCAGTGGACAGTAGAATTCCTGAAGGCAGCCTTGCCTGGCGGGTTAGTGCCGGAGCCCGCAACCCGCATATGAAGGACAATAGAAAAAGCCAGGTGAAATCCGCGGTGAAAACGAACTCGAATTTCTATCCCGTAATTCTTGCCGGTGGTCGTGGCACGCGATTCTGGCCTCTGAGCCGCAAGCGCCGAGCAAAGCAGTTGCTGGCACTGGATGGCAAGCGGACGATGATTCAGCAAACCCTCGCGCGCCTGTTGCCGCTCGCGCCGGCCAAACGTTTTTGGATTATTACCAATGAAGACTCGCAACGTGAAATCGCGCGCCAGATTCCGCGCCTCGGCAAGCGACAAATCATCGCCGAACCGGTAGGACGAAACACCGCGCCGGCCATTGGCTTGGCGGCTTTCGTTCTGCTCCGAAGCGACCCCGATGCGGTGATCGGATTGTTCCCTTCGGATCACGTCATTGGCGATGAAAACCGGTACCTTCAGGTTCTGGAGAAGGGTATCGAGATTGCCGCTGCAGGCGAGAATATTGTGGTTCTGGGGATTCGGCCGACCCGCGCCGAGACCGGATACGGTTACATTGAAGCCAACGTAACGGAGAAGCAGGAAGCATTCCGGGTGCGCCGATTTACGGAGAAACCCGACGCCGAACGTGCAGCCAAGTTCGTCGCGGAGGGCAACTATTTCTGGAACAGTGGCATGTTTCTCTGGAGTGCGCGAACTCTGGCCAATGCTTTGCGGGAACATCTGCCGAAAACTGCGCTGCTGCTCGAAAAGATCGCAAGCACCTTCGGAACCGGGAAGTTTACCGGAACTCTTCGCCGGTTGTATCCGATGTGCGAAAACATCAGTATTGATTACGCCGTGCTTGAGCCGCGGTCGTCCAAAGGCGGGCGGAATTCGAACATCTTCTGCCTGCCGGCAGATTTCGGATGGAACGATCTAGGATCGTGGACCGCGTTGCACGAGCACAACATCGCGAGGAGCCAACCATCAGACGGGAATCTGATCTCGAGCGAAGGCACTTTCACTCTCAACGCATCGGGAAATTACATTCACGCACCGGGCAAATTCGTCGCCGCTGTCGGGGTGAATAATCTCGTAGTCGTGGAGACGGATGATGCCCTCCTCATCACCACGCGCGAGCAAGCCCAGGATGTAGGAAAAGTCGTGAAATATCTGGATGAGAAAAGACTGCATAGACTGGTCTAGAAGCTAACCACCCACGATGGCCACTTCCATCAAATTCGGTACCGACGGCTGGCGAGGCATCATCGCCGACGATTTCACATTTGATAACGTGCGCCGGGTTGCGGGCGCGATCGCTGCCTATACTCTGAAGCACGAAGACGCGCACCGGGGGATTATCGTCGGCTACGATACTCGTTTTGTGTCGCCGCAAGCCGCGCGAATCGTGGCGGAAGTCCTGGCCGAAGCCGGGGTTCCAGTCAAGCTGGCAAATGATTACACGCCCACGCCCGCGATTTCCTTTGCGGTAAAGCAACTCGGCGCCGCTGGCGGCGTGGTCGTGACATCAAGCCACAATCCGTTCAACTGGAATGGAGTGAAATTCAAAGGAAAGTTTGGTGGCTCGGGCACGCCCGTGATCATGAAAGCGATCGAAGAAGAATTGGGCGCCGGCGCGATGCCACGTGGCCGAAAAGCTGCGATTGAAGAAGTCGACTTGAAGCGAGCGTATATCGAAGCCATTACCCGCTTCGCCGATCTCGATGCGATTGCCAAAGCGAATTTCAAGATCGCGATTGATACAATGTACGGCTCTGGACGCGGTGTGCTGACTGGGATTTTCAAGGATCGCGGGATTCGGCACGTGGCCATCCGCCAGGAGTTGAATCCGCTGTTTCCCGACATCAATCCCGAACCGATCATTCCCCATGTGGCGATGCTGCAGCAAACCGTGTTGAAAGAAGCTTGCGATGCCGGACTCGCGACCGACGGCGATGCTGATCGCATCGGCGCCGTGGCCGAGGACGGCAGCTTTGTGGATTCGCATAAGATCTTTTCGGTTGTCACGCAGTGGCTCCTGGAAACGAAAAAATGGCCGGGAGAAGTAGTGAGGGCTTTCAACACCACGCGTATGGTCGATCGCATTGCGGCAAAGCATGGCCGCAAATTAAACGAATGTCCCATCGGATTCAAGTACATCGCTGACCTGATGATGGAGCGGGAAATTGTTATCGGCGGCGAGGAGTCCGGAGGGATTGGCTATTCGCGCTTTTTGCCGGAGCGGGACGGTCTGCTGAATTCGCTGCTGCTGGCCAATGTCATGGCTGACGAACGCAAGCCGCTGGGCCAACTGGTCGCGGATCTGCAGCGCGAGTACGGTCAGCATCACTACGGCCGGCGCGATCTTCACATCCCCGAGGATGTGAAGCAACAGGCCATTTCGCGGGCCCGATCCGACGGAACCAACCATCTGGGAAGTTATGCCGTCTTAAAAAAAGAGGGCATGGACGGGATAAAGTTTTTTCTCGATGCACCCACCGGCGGCAACGGCGCGGAGGCATGGGTTTTGTTCCGGGCATCGGGCACAGAGCCGCTGCTGCGCGTATATGCTGAGGCTGCGTCACCTGAATTGGTGAACGAAATCTTGGCCAGCGCGGAGACATTCGTGAAAAACGGATAGGAAGCAGAATCGCCCCACTCACGGTTCACAGCACTTTTGGGTGTCGCATTTGAAGGCCGCGAGTACGATAATCTGCTTAGGATAGTCAGCCAAGAATGAGCACAGCTGTCGCCACAATTCCGACCCCGACCGACTCGCCCGAAACGCGGCACTATAACCGCATTCGGAGGTGGCTCGGTGTCGCCGATTTTGTCCTCGGCCTGGTCTTTCTGGTCGCGCTGCTTGCGACCGGATGGAACGGTACTCTGCGCGATTTCGCCATGCACGGCGCCTACGAGTCCTACGCTCTGGCCGTTTTTCTTTACGTTCTGATGCTCATGTTGATCGGCAAACTGCTAGGACTCGGGCTCGACTACTACGGGTTTCGCGTGGAGCATCGTTACAACCTTTCCAATCAGAAGTTGCGCTCGTGGATTTGGGATGAAACCAAGGGATTTCTGGTCGGCTTGGCGATGGCGTCGATTGTGGTCGAAATGCTTTACTTTATTATTCGCGAGTTCCCACAATATTGGTGGCTCATCGCCTGGGCCGCATTTCTTGGCTTGTTCGTGCTGATGGCGCAACTCGCACCCGTGGTCTTGTTCCCAATCTTTTATAAATTCGAGCCGCTTGACAATGCAGATTTAAAATCCCGCCTGGTAGGACTGAGTGAGCGCGCCGGAACGCGGGTGCGCGGCGTCTACAAATGGAACCTATCGGAGAAGAGCAAGAAGGCCAACGCAGCGCTAACCGGGCTCGGAAACACGCGCCGGATTATTCTGGCAGATACGCTCCTCGAAAATTACTCCGCCGACGAAATCGAGGCGGTCTTGGCGCACGAGTTGGGACATCACGTGCACCGGCATATTTTGAAAAGCATCGCTGTGCAGGCTGGGATCACGCTACTTGGATTCTGGGCGGCAAACTGGGTGTTGCACTATGCCGTGGAACGAACCCACATGTTCGTTACGGTATCGGATTTCGCCAATCTGCCGTTGCTCGTCTTGGTTTCCGCCGTGCTGTCGTTCCTTCTGCTGCCGGCCCTCAATGCATATTCCCGCTCCAACGAGCGTCAGGCGGACCGTTACGCATTCCAGTCCATCGCCAATGTGGGGCCGTTTATCTCATCTATGAATAAACTGGCTGATCAGAACCTTGCCGAGCGATCTCCCTCCCGATGGGTGGAATGGTTTTTCCAATCGCATCCAGCGATTTCGCGTCGAGTGGCAGCCGCAGAGGCGTGGGCGAAGCTGCAGACGTCAAAGTAGAACATCGCGCCGCATGAGAATTTCCTCTACTCGGCGCAAGTCTTCCTCGGTATCCACGCCAACGGCATCGTACGCCGTCTCGGCCACATGGATCGAAATCCCGTTCTCGAGAAAACGCAACTGCTCCAGTCGCTCGCTGCGTTCTAACGAAGACTCGGGCAAACCACAGAAGCGGTCCAGCGCCACCTTACGATACGCGTAGAAGCCGAGATGCTTGAAATAGCTCGGACTCGTTCCATCACGGTCGAAGGGAATGGTGGAGCGTGAAAAATAGAGAGCTCTCCCTGTCGCATCGGTGACAACCTTCACCGCGTTGGGATTGGTGACGTCTTCCGGCGATGCAGCCGTTTTTAACGTCCCGACCTGGACGATCGGATCTTTCATCACGTCGAGCAGCGCCGCAATGTGCTCGGCCCGAGTCATCGCCTCGTCCCCCTGCACGTTGACGTAGACATCCGCTGCAACGGTCTTTGAAATTTCGTGGACTCGTTCGGTTCCGCTGCGATGAGCCGGCGAGGTCATGCGCGCGTTCCATCCGCGCTGACGGCAGACCTGCATGATTTCCTCCGAGTCCGTCGCGACAATGACGTCATCCAACAGGGGCGAGGACCGGACGCCTTCGTAGACGCGAGCAATCAGGAGTTGGCCCGCAATCTCGCGCAGCATTTTTCGCGGCAACCGCGTGGACGCAAGCCGGGCCGGAATGACCGCAATCGCTTTCATGCAATCAGTTTCAATTTTCTGGTGATCGGTTGCAATAGAGGATTCGGTGCGTACTAGATTCCGAGCAAGTTCGGCTGCAGCTTTGTGTATCCATGCTCCTGTGCCCACAGGTTCAGGGGGATCGTGGCCAGTTCGTCGACGACCGGCACGGCGTGGCCGTTCTTCGTTAGATCCACCGTCTTGATGTAGTGCTGGCAGGTGTCGCAGCCTTCGACCCGCACGTGATTGAACTCGTTTGCGGTGTAGACGGCGAGCTTTTCCACCGCTTCTTCTCCGCACGAAGCACAAAGAATCCGGCGGAACGGCCATTCGGTGGAGCAAAGCGCACAAATCAGAAATCGCTTTGCGCCGTCTCCTTCCGGACGAAGCGCGCCAACGAGAGGTTTTCCGCCGCAAAAGGGGCAAAGCGCGAGGTCATCCCTACCAGGTTTGCGTTCGCTACGGCCGGCGAGAATTTCCGCGTACGGTTGCAGAAATATCCACGCGAGCAAACCCTCGGTTGCCCCGAAGGTAGGATTAGGATCCGATCCCGTCTCCCAATAAGCAGCGAGTAAATCTCGGGATTCGGCATTGGGCCGCGCCTTCAAATCAGCGGCAGACTCGGCGACTGGGCCAGGACTGAAAGCGCCGACACAAGAGAGGAACTCTGAAAACTTCGGCAGCAGCAGCGGAAGGTCGAGGCTCTCATCGAACAATCCCGCAATCTTTTTTCGTGAGCCGTTCCCGCCGCATGCATCGACGTAGGCGTAGAGTCCCTGCTGGAAGGTGGCGATGCCTTTGTAAAAGCGCAGGCCTTCGGCGGCAAACGGATGGGCGGAGATCAACTCAGCCGCACGTTGAATTCGCTGATCCCACTTGGATCGCTTCATTTCCCCGCGGAGCTTTGTTTGGTCACCCGCTCGTACCAGAGGCGGTGATAAGTACGCGCCCAGGAGCCAGGAACACTTCCGTGGATCATAGCTTGAAACGATTCAGGCTCCATGAAGATGCTCATGTAAATATGAATGATGAACGCTCCGATCGTCGCCATCGCCGCGACCACGTGCACCGTCACCGCCAGATAACGCAGCCAGCGCAGACTCCACGGAATGGATTCAACGAACCATAGCCCCAGCCCCGAAATCACCAACAGGATCACACCGAAAAACATCAGCCAGAAGAAAATCTTCTGACCGAAGTTGAATTTGCCCACCGGCGGGAGTTTTTCATCCTCATTTTCGATGTAGTAATTTATCGCCTTCCACCAGCGTCGGTCGGCGTCGGTCGTAGCCAAGTCTCCGCGCCAGATTTTGTACATCCAGAGAACGGAGAGCGTGAAACCGACGCCGAACCACGGGTGCCAGAAACGGGCCGTCGGTCCGCCGCCCACCAGGTCAGCCAGCCAGAACATATACGGAGACCAAAAGGCAAGGCCAGTAATCAGGCAATAAATGTAGAGAAACGCGCCCAGCCAGTGTTGAACCCGCTCGCTCAGCGTGTAGCGAAGAATTCGCCCGCCATCTTTGTGGCCTGACTGTGTGGAAGAGATGACCTGCGAGGTGCTCATGGCTGACCTCTATTCTCGTCCTTCCGATCGGACAACGGCTTGGGGCCAAAGCGAAGATAGTGCATCGTCACGCCGACCACACCGAAGAGCATAGCCAGATTGCCAATCCACTTCGCCGGTCCCTTCCAGAACTTCACCACCCAAGGAATGTGCGGGTTTTTCGGCAATCCACCATAGGCTTCGGGATTAGTCACATCGTGAAGCACATAGATCACGCCAGTTCCGCCTACGCCCGCTGGATCGTAAACCCCGGCCTTCTCGATGCCGTAGTTCTCCCGCAGTTGTTTGGCGCGAGTCTCAGCCAGGTCCTTCATGTCATCTTTCGTGCCAAAATGCAGGCAGCCGGTAGGGCAAGACTTGATGCAGGCCGGCTCCAGCCCTTCATTCACGCGGTCCGAGCACAGCGTACACTTGAACATCTTCTTGGTCGCCGGATTGAATTTCGGAATGTTAAACGGGCAGCCGCTGACGCAGTATCCGCAACCAATGCAGTTCGCCTGTTGAAAATCCACGATCCCGTTCGAATATTGCACGATAGCGCCGTCCGCCGGACACGCGGCCAGGCAACCCGGATCGGCACAGTGCATGCACTGATCTTTTCGCATCAGCAGCGTGACGCTGCCGTCCTCGCGTTCGTGCTCGTTGAACTTGATCAGGTTCCAATAATTCCACGCGGTCTCCGGCATGGTCTGATAGCTGTTGTCGAAGACGGTGTCGGTAAACGTGTAGCCGTTCCACTCCAGACAAGCGACTTCGCAGGCCTTGCAGCCGATGCAGGTCGTGGTATCGACCAACTTGCACACCTGCTCAGTTCGCTCAACGCCCGCACCTGGAACCGGTCCCGCGTGGCCGGAGATTTTAACGATTTGCAAAGTTGCCTGGCTCATAACGTTCCTTAGGCTTTTTCCACCTTCACCAGAAAGCCCTTAAACTCTGGCGTATATGCGTTGGGGTCAACCACGGTCGGCGACAGCAAATTCGCCGGAGTACGAGCGTCCCTATCCTCGTCTTCCTTAATCCCGCGGTACCCTTGGTGGATCGGCAGCCCGATCTGATAGACCTTCTTGCCGTCAATCATCATTGGTCTGATTCGCTTGGTGACGAAGGCTTTTGCGATGTAAGTCCCGCGCGCGCTGATCACCTTGATTTTCTCTGAGCCTTTGACGCCCATTTCATTTGCCAGTTCGACCGGAATTTCAATGAACGGCTCGGGAATAAGCTGGACATTCATCGGGTTGTTCTTCGTCCAGTAGTGATATTGTTCGGTGAGGCGGTACGTCGTGCAGACCACCGTAAAACCTTCTTCGGGAGAACCGAATTTGTCGGCAGCGGTCTTTAGCTTTTTGACCACCGGATTATTCGACTCCGCAGGATGCAACGGATTTTTAATCGGGCTTTCGATTGGTTCGTAATGCTCAGGAAAAGGCCCGTCAGCCACCGCGCCGATCGGAACGAAAAGGCGACCCACTCCTTCCGGATTCATGATGAAGGGGCCGAGGTGGTCCTTGGGGTGCGAATCGGGCTTGAAGTCCGGAACGTCGTTCCCCACCCACTTCTGCGCCTTTTCGCTCCACCAGATTTGCGCTCGTGACGGATCCCAGGGCTTCCCTTCGAGATCGCACGAGGCCCGGTTGTACATCACGCGACGGTTGGCGGGCCACGACCAGCCCCAGTTCGGGTAAATCCCCAGCCCCGAGGGATCCTCAGTTCCGCGACGAGCCATCTGCGATCCGGCCTCGGTCCAAGAACCGCAATAGAGCCAGTTGCCTGACGTGGTCGTCCCGTCGTCCTTCAGCCAGGAAAAGCCGGGCAATTGTTGGCCGGCCTTAATGGTTTGATGGGTCACTGGGTCCTCGAGATCGGCGAGCGCCTTACCATTGATCTCCTTCGCCACTTCACCGAGCGACGGATGCTGCGGATCGGTGTAAGCCCAACTGGCATGCAAAAGTGCGTCAGGGAACTTTCCGCCCTCTTTCTGGTACAGAGCACGGACCTTCAGGAAAATTTGTGCCAGGATATCCTGGTCGAGGCGCGCCTCGCCCGGTGTAGGAACAGCCGCATTCTTCCATTGCAGCCAACGAGCGGAGTTCACAAACGTACCGTCTTTCTCTGCGAACCCGGCGCATGGCAGCCGATACACGGTGGTCTGGATTTTCTTCATCTCATCCGCCGTGGTTCCCGGAGCCCTCCAGAACTCACTGGTTTCATCCGGGTAGATTTCACCCACCACAAGCCAATCGGTGTTCTTGAGTGCATCAATGTTCTTGCGGGTATCTGGCCCGATCATCACGCCATTCATGCCGAAGGCGAACATGCCCTTAATCTCGCCCCGGTACATGTGATCCCAGATCTGCGTCCAGGAGTAGTTGCGATCGATTTTGGGGAGGTAATGGAAGGCCCAATCGTTTTGTTTGGTCGCTGCGTCGCCATACATCGACTTGAGAAAGGAAACCGTAAACTTCGGAGTGTTCGACCAATAGTTGAACGAGTCCCACGCCGTGGGTTTCGATGATGTCGGCGTGGTGCGTTTGAGAAATGTCGCAAGATCAGCATCGGCCGGGTTCGGCATCTTCAAGTAGCCCGGCAGAATGTCGAAGATGCCGGCCATGTCGGTGGCGCCCTGTATGTTCGAGTGACCGCGAAGCGCATTGACCCCTCCGCCGGCTCTGCCCACATTTCCCATCAGGAGCTGAATCATGGCCGCGGTGCGGATAATTTGTGTTCCGAAGCTGTGTTGCGTCCAGCCGACCGCGTAAATGATGGTGGCGACCTTTTTCATGTCGCCATCTTTGCGGACGGAGGTGAACAGTTCAGCTGCCTTGAGGAACTGATCTTTGGGAATCCCGGTGATGCGCTCAACAAGTTCTGGCGTGTATCGCGAATATTGCTGCTTAAGAAGCTGGTAAACACAGCGCGGATGCTGGAGTGTCAGGTCGTAAGCGACGTTCGGCGGCAACATCGGCGGTCGCGGCTCCGATGAAGCCGTGGTATGGCTGGGATTTGCCTGACTAGGCGCCTTGCCGCTAACATCGCCGCCCTCTTCGTAGTTCCACGTCGATTTATCGTAGACCTGAGTGGCGGGATCAAAACCGGAGTACAGGCCGTCTTCGGGCAGTTTGAATCCTTCCTTAATAAGAAACGATGCGTTGGTGTAGTGGGTGAGATACTCCCGGCCGAAACGATTGTTCTGGATGATGTAGTTGATGAAACCGCCGAGGAAGGCGATATCCGAGCCGGCACGGATTTGGAGAAACTGGTCCGCGGTGGAAGCGGTCCGCGTGAAGCGCGGATCAACCACGATCATCTTGGCATTACGTTGTCGCTTTGCTTCAATGGCCCATTTGAAACCGCAGGGGTGGTTCTCCGCAGGATTTCCCCCCATGATCAACATCATGTCGGTGTTCTTGATGTCGACCCAGCCATTGGTCATGGCCCCGCGTCCGAATGTTGGTCCCAAACTTGAGACCGTGGGCCCGTGTCAAACTCTGGCCTGGTTTTCCAGGTAGCAGACCCCCAAGCTGCGCATACTTTTGACTGCGAGATAGTTGAATTCGTTGGTGTCAGTGCAGCCTCCGATGAAGGCCATACCCTCGCAGCGGTTGACCGTGTTCCCCTTCGCGTCCTTTTCGACAAAACTGTCATCGCGAGTTTTCTTGGTCCAGCGTGCGATCTCGTTGAGCGCGTCGTCCCAGGAAATGTCCTCCCATTCGGTCGCGCCTGGACGGCGAACCTGCGGCTTCAGCAGCCGCCGCGGATTGAGGATGTCCTGCTCGAGCGATGCTCCCTTGGGACACAGCGTGCCGCGATTGATGGGATGGTCGGGGTCACCTTCAACGTGAATGACCTGCGGCGTCACGTTCTTAGCCTTGTCACCCAGCGTGTAAATGATCACGCCGCAACTCACTGCACAATACGGGCAGGTCGATCGTGTTTCGCTCGCTCGCGCGATTTTGAGTTCGCGTAATTGCGCGTACGCAGGGGCGAGGTCAAATCCAAACAAGGTTAACGCTGCGCCTCCCAGCGTGCTCACCTTCAGGAAATCTCTCCGGGTATTCGGCATGAATCTGACCTTCCTTTCGCATCGGAAGCTATCGGGTTCTTCCGATCAAGCGGCTATTAGGAATTCAAAGTCAAAACCAGTAAAGCAGAAGCCCACAAAGTCTTTGGATGTAGATGCCAAAGATTCAAGAAAGCCTACAACAATTTGCGGTCTGGGTGAAGACAAATTGTGGAAAAAGAGCGCGGAATCGCCAGACCCCCTCATTTGTAGGCTGCCATCGCGACGGCGACCACCGAATCCGCGCATCCATAATAGAGGAACCATCGGTCATGAAAGTACACTAGTCCTTCGGCGAATGTCGTTCCCGCGGCGTACTGGCCGGTCTTCTCGTACGGCAGTTCCGGTTTCAGAACGGGGTGTTGAGTCTGCTCTAACAAATGGGCAGGATCGCTTTTGTCGAATAGCGCCTCGCCCGCCGCGTAGGCATTGGGACCTAAATCTGGATCTCCATCTTTGACCGCATTCTTGCCGTTATAAATCACGACGATTCCCGCCGAGGTTAGAACCGGCGGCGGCCCAGTTTCGGGAAATGTACTGTCGAAGTGGCCGGACCGTGGGCGCAACACTTCGACCGGCGCGCCTTTCGCATCTTCCATCGGACTCCAATTCACCAGGTCGCTCGAAGTAGCCAGATGGATGGCGCCTTCACCCCAATACATCCAATATTTCCCGTTGATTTTCGCCGCGACGAGACGCCCTTTGTCGACCCGGGTCACAATTCCCGCCGACTTGTACTTTAGCTGCGCATATTTGCCGGTTTCGCCAAAGGCTGGCCCATGCTTTGTCCAATGCATCAGATCGGGTGAGGTCGCCATGCCAACCGAGTAGATCTTGCGGTTCCATTGTGTATAGGTGAGAACGTAAGTGCCGTCTTCAGTCTCGACAATGCGCGGATCTTCCACGCCGCCCGGCCATTCGCGGGACTGTTGCGCATCGTCCGCCGGATAAAAAACAGGATCTGGCCTTCGCGTAAAGGAAATACCGTCCTGACTCTCAGCCAGGCCGAGCCGCGAGGTATGTCCGCCGATCTGCATTGCACCGGAGTCGTCCTCAGCCCGATAAAGCACATAAACTTTCCCATCCCGCACCATCGCCGCGGGATTGAAAGTGTGCAGCACCTCCCAATGCACCGGTTTCTTTAGAATCGGATCAGCGAAAATTGACTCCGGCCGCGGAACGATGACCGGATTGCCACTCGCCGGCCGCGTGAACCCATCAATCTCCCATCTCTCGTCCTGCGCGTGCAACGCAATCGCGCTCAACAACACCGCTTCCAGCAAGAACTTCAGTCGCACCTTCACGTGGACAGTGTAACTGCTCGCAAGCTAATCACAAGAGTCACCCGACAAGAGTTGCGCTCCGGCAGCTGTAATAAATTGGTATTCTGAAGATGTACAAAACCGGGCACTGTCGGACAGTCTGGTACTTGGCCGGTACCAACTCAATTGTGCGATACTTGATATATTGCGCAACCGTATGCAATCGTGGGGTAGCTGTAAGTTGCTGTAAGCATGTTGGCTTACACCGTGGCGGCGTAGCTCAGGTGGCTAGAGCGACGGTCTCATAATCCGTAGGTCGTTGGTTCGAGTCCAACCGCCGCCACCAAACTGTTTCACATTCTGTAGAGATCAGGGTTGCTTCAGGAATTTGCCCTGTTCGAGTTCCAAGAATGCCTGCTGCAGCTGCTCTTGCGTGTTCATGACAATTGGGCCGTACCACGCGACGGGCTCCTCTAGCGGTTTTCCTGAGACCAGAAGAAATCGTATGCCATCGTCTCCGGCCTGTACCGTGACTTCGTCTCCACGGTCGAAGAGTATGAGTGAACGGTTAGCGGCTTCGACCGGCGGCGTCGTGTCCAACCACTTCACGGCTTCCGTGGGCACGGTCAGAGGGCCGGACGCATTGCAAAACTTCCCGCTTCCGCCGAACACATACGCGAAGGCATGTCGAGTTGTTTCCACCGGCAAAGTTTTTCTTCGGCCCGGAGAAACCGATACATCGAGGTAAATCGGGTCGGCCGCGATGCCATCTACGGGCCCGACCTTCCCCCAAAATTTCCCGCAGACTACCCGCACGTGCGTGCCATCATCATCTTTAATCTCGGGAATATCCAGCGCTTTGACTTCCTGGTATCGCGGCGTGGTCATTTTGAGTGCTGAAGGCAGATTCGCCCACAGCTGAAAACCATGCATCCGGCCAGATTGATCGCCCTTGGGCATCTCCTGATGGATAATGCCGCTGCCCGCCGTCATCCACTGGACGTCGCCGGCTGCGATGGCGCCATGATTTCCCATGCTGTCGCCATGTTCCACGGTTCCAGCGAGCACATAAGTGATCGTCTCGATGCCACGATGAGGATGCCACGGAAAGCCAGCCAGATAATCCTCGGGGACATCATTGCGGAAATCATCGAGCAAGAGAAATGGGTCGAAGTCCTTCGTGTTTCCGAAGCCGAAGGCGCGGCGCAAGTGCACCCCGGCACCTTCGAGAGTCGGTTTCGATTGAATTACACGCTTCACGGGTCGAATCGACATGAAACCTCCGATGCAGAGTCATTGAACTCACGAATTGGGCAGCGCTAGCGGGAACTCGTCGAAATGCCAAAGGTCGCGGCTCGTCCCTTCATGAACGAAGATGACGCTTTCATTCACTTTGACGCATTTATTTGACCCGTTCGGGGAAAATTGTGTGACCACCTGACTTTCAGTAGATACGCGAACAAGGCGAGCGCAGAGGAAACTACGGGTCGAGAGCCGTAAGGCTCCTCAACCCAATCTTAAGGCTTTGGCTCTGCCTGCGGCTGTTGGGATGCGGTCAATGAATTGGACTTTCTGCAGTGCGTCTTTCTGCGGCCTATTCTTGATAGCAACGGCTTCGCTGCGCAATCGCCGGATGCGGGTTACAGCACGGTCGACCACGCGAGCCAGTTCGGCACCGTAGTCGGGGGTACGGTCTTCGCGTAAACGCCGCTTCGCCTTATCGGCAGAAAACCAGGTTGGATTTCGATTGCGTTCTTGCGGAGGATCGAGACGCGAGACTTCACAGAGATGAGCTTGAATGGCGATCTCTTTTACCGCAGACCGCCCTCCCGATCGCGCCGAGTTTCGCGTCCTGCCGCCTTTTCGACGAATGTACCGGGCGAATGAAGCCTCTTCCATCCGTCCATGAACCCCGGCCTCTTCGAAGGCTTCGAGGGCCGCCGCCTGGGCGTGCGTCAATCCTGGTTCGGCGCTGCCTTTAGGGAAAGTCCAATGGCCGCTGCCGGTTCGGACCAGCAGGAATTCGATGCCGCTACTGCGGACCCGGTAACAAATCGCGGCCACCTGCTCGCATCCCCGCAGCCTGCGAAGTTGCGAGAGGCGAAAGAACTTAGCGGAAGGCCGAGAGACGCGGGCCCCGTTCGCGATCAAACGCGGTTCTCGACTTTTCGCGACACGAGCACTCATAACTGCAGAGTGCCCGATTTGGCCTGTCTCTGCCTAGAGCACAGCTTGGTTCGGGTGATTTTCGATCACCTGGCGGCGCGCGCCCTCGCAGGAATCCTTCTGCATACTTGCGATCCTCCAGCCGGAACGACAGTATTTCCTCTTAGCCGCCAGGAGGACTTTTGGAAAACCTGTACTGTCTTCGCTGTAATCGGGAACTCGAGGCAGGACACAAATCGGTTGCGGTCTATATGTTCGCTCAGACCGTAGGCATACGGCCGCGCCAAAAATCAGCCGCGCAGCGGATCTGTTTTTGTCCGCAGTGCTCGGTCTCGCTGGCGATGGGACCTCCGCCCGAGGGTGCGCTCAACATTGCTGCGTGGAATATGATCCGCGACCTGGTCGGGGCCGATCCTGCGTTGAACCAGGCGGCGTGGGAGAACCTGCGGGGGATTGTCGGCTTGCTGCCGGCAACAGGAACCGATGGCGGGTCTCGCCGAACGGCTTCGGGAGGGTATTTCGAGTTCTGATGGGTCGGTCTCGCGCACGAGGCCACGCTAAGTGATTTTAGACGGGGATCGTTGGCGGTAGAGTGAAGTATCGACTTGTTGCGACATCGCGACCACATTCAGCGGACAGTTGAGAAACGGCTGGATGGATTCCGCAACGCGAAGCGGCTCGCGCAATACCTCCTGGTGCTCCACACGATGAACCGAAATGTTGGGCTTGTCTTTGAGCCAGGTGTTGACTTGATTCAAGTGAGCCCCGAGTCCGGCGATCAACGCCGCTTGAGGCAATGCCGCGCCGACTGTGCCGCGCCGACGAATCATCTCTGCTTGCGAAGCGACCACTTCCGTGAGCGGGCGCTGCATAAAAATGACGCGATACTCGCGTTCTGCGGGTAATGCGAAAAGAAGTTGCGAGATAACTTTGACTGCCTTGCCTTGGGCTTCACCGATGCAATCGGGTTGCTGAGGCAGTAGCTTGATGCGCTCCCACTCGAAGTAACCACGAGGATTATCCGCGTCGGCTTGACGCTCGCCATCGGTGAGAACCGGCATCCCTCCCGCGGCCAGCATCTGCATCATGAGTGAAGTGCCGGAGCGCGGCAGGCCGGAGACAACAGTGATCACGCTCGTACTCTCGTTTTTCGTTGTTGCATGAGTTGGGCGTAAAGGCTGCGGTGCCGGATCGCCTTGTCGAGATCTCCTCCGGGTTGGCCGTGCAATGCGGCCAGCCAGCGGTGTGCGGCAACCAGCCCGGGGAGCATGCTCAGGGAAGTCTCAAACGCCAACATGGCACGCTGACGATGTCCTAAGCGGGCTAGGGCCACTCCGAGATAGAAATGTCCTAACGGCAGGAAGTGCTGCAGACCGACGGCCAATAAAGCCTGTTCGGCGGCTTCTTCATTTCGCCGCTGTCGCAGGCGAACCATGGCTAAACCTAAATGCGCTTCCGGACTGTCACCGTCAATTTCCAGAGCCTGCTGAAAGGCACGGTCGGCATCGTCGGTTCGCCTCTGCCGCAGGTAGGTCTCTCCGATTCGCAAATGCAAGTTGGGCAGGCGCGGATCGGATTGCTCGGCTTTGAGCAGGCTAGCGAGGGCCGCGTCCATGTTTCCTTCCTCGAAGTGAATGACGCCCATTAACAAATCTGCCCATGGCCGCGGATTGGGCTGCTTCTCCGGGGGTGCGACTTCCGCCGTCGCGTTTTCGTCCGCGTTTTTGGCTTTCGTTACTTCTGTCGTTGTTGCTTCGGGGATAGCCGCTTCCGGTGCTACAGCGCCAGATTGCTCCGGTTGCTCGCCCTTCGCGTCTGTCGGCTCAGGCGGATTCAAATCCGCAGTGATCAGAGTCTCCAGAATCTGCTTCGCCCCTTGGCGCCGGTTGAGCGCGAGGTAACATTGCGCCAGATGCATCTGGAAGCGGGACTGCTTAGGATCATTCTTCGCCAGGTCCTCCAGAAGCGGTAAAGCATCGTCGGAACGGCCACAATCCAGATAGTCGCGTGCCAAGTTGTAATTCGCCTCGCGTACCGCGCTGGCTACGGCTTTCGTCTGATCCTCGCTGGGCGGCTGGATGTAACCGAGCGCAACGAATTGTTGCAGGACGGCTTGAGCCGCAGCGGGGTCCATGCGCAGATCGCTCGGATGCATTCCACATTCACCCGCCTCCAGCTCCCAACTGGGGATGCGAGCGACTTGAGGCGGCTCTTCGAAGGCTTGCACCAGCACCCGGCCATCCATGTCCGCGCCCACTGGCAATCCAAAGAGGGTCAGAATAGTTGGTGTCACGTCCAGCAAAGTCGCGCCGTAGATGCGCTCGTCCTGTTGAATGTGTGGTCCTTTCATGCAGACGATCCCGAACGGCCGATGCTGAACCGCTGGGCCAGCGGGCTCTGCTGGGATGCCCCGCGGCCGCAGATGATCGGAATGAAAGCCGTGATCAGACACCAGCAGGACAGTCGCGTCTGGACCCGCAAGTTCCAAGAGCGTTTCCAGCATCATGTCGTGAAAGCGATAAGCTCCGTTCACTACATCTTTGTAAATCTCGAACCGGTCCTCTGGAATGCCTTCCATGCGCGGCGGATGGTAATGCATGAACCCATGGCAAAAGTGATCGATGCCGTTGTAATAAACCGCCAGGAAATCCCACGGCTCATTCTGCAGAATCCAGGTAGCGGCGTTGTGGATGGAACAGTTCTCGGACAAGATCTTGGCGAACGACATCAGACCCTTGTCCTCCTCTTGATCGATTTCGGCCGCTCGTGGAATCCAGGGCAGGATGGCTGCCTCGGTAACGTCACCGGGATGCATTCGCAACTCGGAGAAAGTATCGCGCAGACTTTCGGGATGGACCGCACCCGGTGGCAGTGGCCAAGGTTGATCCTGCGGCGCGGTAGCGTAAGGATAAAGATCAGAAACGGAGATGCCGTTAATCGGTTCCGCAGGATGCCCAGCAAACCAGCCGAGGACGTGGGTTTTGTAGCCGCGCTGGGTGAGAATATTCCAGATCGCTTTGACTTTGCGCGAGGTGCTGGAGACCGGCCGAATCCCGCCATTTTGCGTGTCCGGCTCCATGAATCCGTGAATGCCGTGTTTGTTGGCGCGCTTGCCGGTGGCGATGGAATTCCATAGCATCGGAGAAAGAATCGGCCGCAGAGTGGCCAGATTCCCCATGACGCCGTGGTTGATGAAATTATCCAGCGTGGGCATCAATCCGTGATCGAGCAGGGGATTGATCACCTTCCAATCGGCCGCATCCCAGCCGATTAGCAGAACTTTCTTGGCAAGGGGTTCAGGCATAAAACCACACACTCGGGGGAGGCTCCCGCAAGGCGAAACAGTCTACCACGTTCCTAACAGAAAGTTACCCGATATCGACATTGAACGGCCCAAAGGCCTGGCACATCTTCCCATTCAAGTTCGGATAGACTCACAAGTGATTGCAATGAAGCGAACCCTCCGGCTGGCCATCCCGATCATGCTTTTCGCGTTCTTTGCGGCCTTTGTGCGCGCGCAGAATGCGGCAATGCCGGAGGAAAAGGCCACGATCGCAGGAACGGTCCTCGATGCTGTGAGTCAACGGCCGCTTAAAGGCGCGGAGGTGAGACTGAGAAGTTTGTCGACCGACCCGGGCACGGCGTCAGTTTCACGGTCGGGCCCGACGAGCACCGACGCCGACGGTCGCTTCGTCTTTAATGGAGTCACTGCTGGCCGCTACGTTTTAATGGTTTCTCGCGATGGCTACGTGAGTAACCGTGGTGACAACTTCAGGCTGCGCGGCGAATTGCTGTCCGTCGCTCCTGGCCAGCATGTGAACGACATTGTTGTCAGGTTGCTGCCCGACGGTGCAATTACAGGCCACGTCACCAACGAAACGGGGAAACCGCTTCGCGACGTCTCCGTTCTGGCCATGAAATCCTCCTACCCGCATGGGAGGCGAGAGCTGCAAGATGCAGCCCACGCTGTAACCAACGATGCGGGCGAATATCGGATCGAGAGTCTGGCTCCCGGAAAATACTACATTCGGACCAAGCTGCCCGCTTCGTTGAAGGCCAAGCCCGGAAGCGAGAAGGCGTATGTGCCCATTTATTATCCTGCTGCAGGCGACCAAGCCCGCTCCGTTGCACTCGTACTTCGCGCCGGCGAAGAACTGGTCGGAATTGACATGACCCTGATACCCGTACACACCGTCCACATTCGAGGCACAGTGATTAATGGTCGCACTCTTTTACCGAGCAAGGAAGCCGAGGTCACACTGCTCAGCGATCAAGGGGAAACAATTTTCCTACCGGGAAAGACTTTTTCGGCTGGGGGCCAAGCGAACTTTGACTTAGCGAGCGTGCCTCCTGGTTCTTACGTTTTAGTGGCGCAACAATCAGGCTCAGTGCGGGAACCCAAAACCATGTGGGGACGGACGTCGATCGAAGTCAAAGATAGCAATCTTGATCACGTCGAAGTCGTGGTGGGTCCGGGGGTAGACGTCGGCGGTCGCATTCGGGTGGAAGAAGATGGTCCCGCGGACTCCATTAAAGAAGTCCACTACGAGAGGATGCAGGGCATTTTGGAGTTGCAGGAGCCTTCATCGCTGGCTGCACTCACTCCCGATATTGATACGACCACAGTAAACGCCGACGGAACTTTCATTTTTCACGAGGTTCCCGAAGGCAGTTACAGAATTCGCTTTGTTCCTGTCCCTGATAGTTTCTATCTGAAGTCGCTCGGTGCGGATGCACTCGAAACCGGCATCATCGTTGGTCGAAGCCATTCTCCAGACGCCATCGAGCTAGTTTTGAGCCCAGGCGCCGGACGGGTTGAAGGCAGCGTGGAGAGCGAGGATCAATCGTTTCCCGGTGCTTCGGTCGTGCTGGTGCCCGATGGTAAGGATCGGGGCCAGCCCAACGACTATCAGCGGGCCGTCACGGACCAGTTGGGTAGGTTTGCGATGCGAAATGTAGTTCCCGGAGACTATACGATTTTCGCCTGGGAGCAGATCGATCGAGGCGCCTACTTCGATCCCGAATTTCTGGCGCGATACGAAGACCGCGGCAAAGCGGTCCACGTCGAAGAAGGTGGACAGGTAAGCGTGAAGCTGGATCTGATTCCGGCCGCTGAGACGGTTCCTTAAAAAGGTGCTTCCAACTGTGGCATCGGCGAGTTGTGTGCGCAATGAGTTATGATGTCGAAGCTGAAATGTTTTCTCGAGGAACGCAGGAGACCGAACGCCCCTAGATGCGATACGGATTTGTCATCGATCAGGACCGTTGCATCGGGTGTCACGCTTGTACGGTCGCGTGTAAAGAAGAACACCAAGTCCCAGTTGGTGTTTTCCGCACCTGGGTCAAGCACATCGAGAAGGGCGAGTTTCCTAACACTTCGCGTCACTTCGGCGTAATGCGGTGCAACCACTGCGATGACTCCCCCTGCACGGTAATCTGTCCCACGAGTGCTCTCTATAGGCGCGCCGATGGAATCGTGGATTTCGACAACCGGCGCTGCATCGGTTGCAAGGCCTGCATGCAGGCTTGTCCCTACGATGCGCTTTATATCGATCCCAACAACAACACCGCGGCTAAATGCAATTTCTGCGCGCATCGGGTGGAGAAGAACCTCGAACCGGCCTGCGTGATCGTCTGTCCTACGCAAGCGATTCTTGCAGGGGATCTGGACAACCCCGGCAGCAATGTGAGCCGGGTCGTCGCGACCAAGAAAGTTTCGGTGCGCAAGCCGCAAAAAGGCACTCAGCCCAAACTGTTTTACGTTGGCATTGAAGGTGATTTGCTCGAGCCAACCCGGATTTCGAGAGCGGATAAGTATTTCGCCTCGGACCGGCGGGACGGAAACAGCCAAGCCGCTGCCGACGTAAACAATCTTGCCGGTGCGCTGGCCCGTGAAGTCTATGACGTGCCCCACCCCGCACCCTGGGGTTGGAAAATCGCCGCTTATCTCTGGACGAAGGCAATTGCGGCGGGAGTGTTGCTGGTCGCGGCAATTCTACTCAGCTTCGCCGGCGCGTCCGCCGGACCACTGTTCAACATCGTTTGCCCCGTCATAGCTCTCGCCGGCCTTGGCATCACTTCTGCTCTGCTCATTTTCGACCTGAAGCGCCCGGATCGCTTTTTCTACCTTATTACTAAGCCGAATTTCCGCTCATGGCTGGTCATCGGTACATACTTCCTAATAGGCTATGGTGCGCTTGCGACCGTGTGGTTACTTTGCGGAATCTTCGCAGGCTCCGTACCAGGTATTTTGCGATGGCTGGCCGCTGCATTTGCAATTGCCAGCGCGTGTTATTCAGCATTTCTTTTTGCCCAGGCGAAAGGCCGCGACTTGTGGCAGAGCCCGCTTTTCTTGTGGCATTTGTTGGTGCAAGCTCTTGTTGCAGGCTCGGCCATGATATTGATTGCGGGCATTCTGATGGATGCGTCGTCCGGAATTCTCCGGCCGGCGGCTGTGATCCTCCTGACTTCTTTGATTGTCAGTTTGGCGATGAACATTGGAGAGATCGCGCTGCCACATGTCAGCGAGGATGTAAGGATCGCAACGCGAGCGCTGATCGATGGGCGCCTCAGCCGACGATTTTGGGGCCTGGTCATCGGCGCCGGACTGATCGCTCCTATTATTCTTGCTTCGCTTGTGTCGGCGTCGGCACTTCCGAGCGCCTCTGCATTCGCAATCGTTGCCGCAGTTCTTGCACTTGCCGGCCTGTGGTGGTTTGAAGAACTTTGGGTAAAAGCAGGGCAATCTGCTCCGCTGAGCTAACGAAATCATTTATGAAAGACCCGCTTCCCCTCAATCCGCAAGCGTTGGACCTGGACGAGCCCTCTGGAGGGCTCGCGAGCTATCCGCCATCCGATCGTTGGGCTGACTGGACCGAATACGATCCAACACAGTGGCCCAAAAAGGTTGAGAAGCATTACTCACTGATCCCAACGATTTGTTTCAATTGCGAAGCTGCCTGCGGTTTGTTGGCCTACGTCGACAAAGACAAAATTCGAGTGCAGAAATTCGAAGGGAATCCGGCTCATCCCGGCAGCCGCGGCCGCAACTGTGCGAAGGGCCCAGCGACGCTCAATCAGATCAATGATCCCGAACGCATTCTGTATCCCATGAAACGAACCGGCAAGCGCGGAGAAGGGAAGTGGGAGCGCGTAACCTGGGACGAAGTTCTGGACGACCTGGCCTCGCGAATCCGACTCGCTTTGCAGGAGGGACGTAAGAACGAGATCATGTACCACGTCGGGCGACCCGGGCATGAACTTATCTATAACCAGCGCGTGCTGCACGCCTGGGGCATCGACGGGCACAACAGCCACACCAATGTTTGCTCCGCTGGTGCCCGCACTGGATATGCCTTTTGGCACGGTTTCGACCGACCGTCGCCCGATCATTCGAAGGCACGATTCATTTTGCTGCTGAGTTCGCATCTCGAAGCTGGACACTATTTCAATCCGCACGCGCAGCGAATCATCGACGGAAAAATGGATGGGGCGAAAGTATGTGTCATCGACACACGCCTCTCGAACACGGCGTCGAAGGCCGACTACTGGCTTTCAACCTGGCCTGGAAGTGAGTCGGCGGTGCTCTTGGCGATGGCGAACGTCTTGCTTCAGGAGAATTTGTTTGATCGCGAATTCGTTCGCCGCTGGGTGAACTGGGAGGAGTATCTGCGTGAAGAACATCCCGGCAAGCCGCAAACGTTCGAAAAGTTTTTGGAAGTCCTCAAGCAAATCTACGCGCAGTACACGCCGGAATTTGCCGCGCAGGAGTCTGGTGCAGAACCCCGCATGATTGTCGAAGTCGCGCGAGAAGTAGGCCGCGCCGGCTCTGCTTTGAGCACCCACGTGTGGCGAAACGCTGCTGCGGGTAATCTCGGAGGGTGGCAGGTGGCGCGGGCGTTGGAATTTCTTGCCGTGCTGGTGGGAGCCGTGGGAACGCCGGGTGGAACTTCTCCCAGTGCATGGAACAAGTACATTCCTACGCCGCCTATGATGCCTCCGCCGCCCAACGCGTGGAACGAGCTGATGTGGGCCCGCGAGTTCCCCTTGGCATTTTTTGAGATGAGTTTCCTGCTGCCGCATTTTCTGAAAGAGGGCCGCGGCAAGCTCGCTTTATATTTTTCCCGCGTCTATAACCCGGTGTGGACAAATCCCGATGGGCTGAGCTGGATTGAAGCGCTGACTGACGAGAGCAAAGTCGAGCGTCACGCCTGCCTTACTCCGACCTGGAGTGAGACTGCCTGGTTTGCCGATTATGTTTTGCCCATGGGCCATGCTTCCGAGCGTCACGACCTGATGAGCCAGGAGACGCACGCCGCGCGCTGGATCGGTTTCCGTCAACCAGTGCTGCGGCTGGCATCGGAGCGGCAGGGCAAGAAATTCAACTTCACTTATGAAGCGCACCGCGAAGCCGGTCTGGGCGAGGTCTGGGAAGAAGACGAATTCTGGATTGAGTTGTCATGGCGAGTCGATCCAGATGGATCGATGGGCATCCGCCGCTACTTCGAGTCTCCATACCGGCCGGGAGAGAAGATCAGAATCGACGAATACTACCGGTGGATCTTCGAGAACAGCGTTCCTGGTCTGCCACAAGCTGCCGCCAGCGAAGGGCTCACGCCGCTCGAATACATGCGGAAATACGGCGCTTTCCTGATCGAAAACAATGTCTATGAGTTGCACCGGAAGGTTCTCAAGCCGGAAGAAGTGCAAGGGAGCACGGTTGATCCGGTCACACACGTAGTCAAGAAAAATGGAGCGCCAATCGGAATCGAGATCGACGGCAACGCCGTCGCTGGTTTTCCAACACCGTCGCGCAAGCTCGAATTTTATTCGAAGACGCTAAAAGACTGGCACTGGCCGGAGCATTCGGTTCCCGGCTACATCAAGAGCCATGTCCATCGTGACAACATCGACGCCACCAAAGGCGAGATGCTTCTACTCCCTACGTTCCGCTTGCCAACACTCATCCATACCCGGTCAGGCAACGCGAAGTGGCTTTACGAAATCTCGCACAAGAATCCGGTCTGGATGCATCACGAAGACGCCGAGCGTTTAGGAGTTGTCACCAGCGACTTGGTGCGCGTTCAAACCGCGATCGGCTATTTTGTGGACCGAGTCTGGGCGACCGAAGGGATGCGGCCCGGTGTAATCGCGTGTTCCCATCACCTGGGGCGCTGGCGGCTGAAAGAAGATTTCGGAGGAGAGCGCTGGTCCACTGCGCTGGTCGATCTGAAGCAAGTTGAGCCCGGGAAGTGGATGATGCGCACGATCCATGGCATTCAGCCTTTCGAGAGCGACGACCCCGATTCATCGCGTATCCACTGGGAGGACGCGGGTGTGCATCAGAATCTGACCTTCCCGGTCCAACCCGACCCGATCAGCGGGCAGCACTGCTGGCACCAAAAAGTCACGGTCACCAAAGCCCGCGCGGAGGATCGTTACGGCGACGTTTTCGTGGACACGAATCAGGCCCACGAAGAATACCTCCGCTGGCTGAAAATGACTCGCGCCACGCCCGGCCCAGGCAAGTTACGCCGTCCGCTGTGGATGATTCGGGTATATCGTCCCGCCCCTGAAGCGTTTTACTTTCCAGACAAATAGCAGTTTGGCCGACAGCATAGCTAGATATCCACAATGCCAAGTGCAGTTGGCTGTCACTGGCGTCGGCGGGATAATGCGGCTTGACAGGCGACCGGTACGTTTTCCACAGGCTTTGTTCGGAAAATGGAACAGGAATCATTTTTTTGTTGCATGCGTTGGCTTGTGGTGTAAGAAGGTTCTGCATAATGCGGGGCCCTGCATTACGGCTCTCCCCCATCCAGTGCGTAAGGGGCCCCGCAAGTAGTTTGCCACCGGGTTGTTGGTCTGCCTTGCCAATTGTGAGTAAGGGGTTAGAGGTATAATTTGGGCGAAAAGAGGAAACTGTATGCGAATTCTCAGCCCTCTGATAGTTCTGCTGTGCGTCGCAGTTTTGGTTTCTAGGGCCAGTGCTGCGGAGCCGCAGAGTTCGTCCTCGCAACCGGCGGTAAGCTCCTTCAACTCAGAATTGATCAGTCCTTCAGCGATCGCCCGACAGGATTTGGCGCAGGTGCCGGCGGATCGGCATTATTCGCGGTCCGACGAGGCGCGGGATGGAGATGTGACTTGCTTCACGATGCACACTTTCCTGGTGAAACGCGAGAGCGCGGGTTCCGACGTAACCGAGCCGGCAGGGGAGGCGACCTGCCTGTCCGGTCCTCGATATAGCGTGCGGAAGGTGGAGGTGTGGGGCAAGGCTCCGTCGCGTTGAGTTCGGACGCGATGAGGCGAGTCTCGGCGGTTGCGGGGACGGTCTTTTTTCTTCTGATCGCTCCTGGCACTGTGGCTGGACTCGTGCCATGGTGGATCTCTGGCTGGCGGATTCGTCCTCCGCTTCTGCATTTTTTCCCTTTTCGATGGATTGGGGTATTGCTGATTGTGGCGGGCCTTCCCTTGCTGTTGGATTCTTTTGCGCGTTTTGCACTCAAGGGATTGGGAACGCCTGCGCCGGTTTTCCCTACGAAGCATTTGGTGATTAGCGGACTCTATCGCTATGTGCGGAATCCCATGTATCTGGCGGTCGCGGCGGTGATCCTGGGGCAGGGATTGCTGTTTGGGGATGTGCGGGTCCTCGAGTATGGACTTCTTGTCTGCCTCGGTTTCCATCTGTTCGTTTTGTTCTACGAGGAGCCGACGTTGCGTAGTAGCTTTGGGATTGAGTATGAAAGTTTTTGCGCCAACGTTGGCCGCTGGATTCCCCGCTTGAGCCCCTGGCAGGGCGGCTAGCGTTATCCCATCAAATGAATTATTCTGCGTAACCTTTCCGGTCGGCGGCAGTTTCTACACTTAGAGGCGCGATGGTCGTTCGAGCACCGGCATCGAGGCGGTCCCCGGAGCAGGCGGAGGAGCGTCTGCTGGTCGAGGCTGCTCAGAAGGATCCCACCCGGTTTGCCGAACTCTACGAAAGCAACTTTGATCGAGTGTATGCGTTCATTGCACGGCGGGTAGGCGATCGCGATGCGGCTGAGGATCTTACCTCGGAGGTATTTCACAAAGCCCTGGCGAACCTTCGGCGTTTCGAGTGGCGGGGTGCGCCTTTTGCAGCTTGGTTGCTCAGGATTGCGGCCAATGCGATTGCGGATCGGGGGCAGCGTACGACGAGAGAGTTGGCGATGGACGGGCCTCCGGAAGTGGATGCAGAGGCGAAGGTCGACGTCGATCTCGAGGAAGTTGGATGCACCACGACCCGTGTGGGCTCTCGGCTGCGGAAACGATTAGAAGGCGAAACGACCACCGACTGTCGGAGCACAGTTGTTGTTGCTGAAATAGGGGACGCCGGGGCCATGAGGAATGGCGATGGCCAGACCGCCGCTTACCCAGGAATACGCAATTCCGGCAAAACCGTCGAAACGCTTGGTGAAGTGATGATCCACAAAGAGCGACCCCTCGTTTAGGTTGCCCGCGCAGGAACTGCGGAAACCGGCTTCGGGCGAGCAGGTCGGCGGAAGACGAAAGTCGTTCTGCCGCTGTTGATACCACGCGAAAGTGACGTCGGTTTTGCTGTCAACAGCGTACTTCGCTCCCGTCCACCAGATCTGCACCAACTTTTCAGAATCAAGATTGTTGTCCTCGACTCCGCTCATGATGTAGCCGCCCTGGTCCGAGGCGCCCACGCCCAACGGGTTGTGCGGGTTATTCTGCCAGATGTATTCGTAGCCGGCAAACAACTTGAACGGGTTCCACGTGTACTTGGCAGAGGCCATAATTGCTCGGTTGTCGGTCACGATGCCATATACGGTGTTGTTCGTGTCGATCAGGTTGGCCCCGTTGATCGGGTTTGTATTGATGCTGTTGGTAGTCGACTGATATGGCGCCGACAGACTCTGAGGCCCCAGCAAGGGGTTCAAGACGCTGATGGCCTGGTTGTACTGTTGGAAGACGATGTCGGCGGAGAATTTGCCGGAGGTTCCGCCGAGGTCGAATCCATAGGCGTTGTTATGCGCCGATTCCGGCGTACAGGTAGCGGCGGTCCAGGCTCCGGAGGCCGAGTAGCAGCCGCCAGAACCATTGGCGAATTTATACATCGCGCCGAAATGGACCGGGCCGTAGGTGAGGCGATACTTAAGGGCGTCGTCCCAACGGCTGTCATCGGTGTCGCCGCCGCCGGCCATCGTGCCGTTATACCCGATGTAAGAAAAGGCATAGCTGCCGCCAGCCGGATCGTAAAGGAGCATCGCATCGGTGCCGAGAGATCGCTGACGACCGAAGGTCAGCGTGCCGAAATGCACGGACGAGATACCGCCATAGAATTCGTCATTGAAGGGTTGGCCCGCGCGCGCGCCGTCGATGGCTATCGAGTAGCTTTTCCTGGGAAGGCCATTGTTGACGGTGTCGGTGGCCGGCGCGTTGGCGAGCAGGCCGGATTGCGGATTGATGCCGGTTGAAGCGTTGAACACAACCGACCAGCCATGCGCAAACTCTTCCTTGCCCCTGATGCCTAGGCCCGTCTGCTGCAGGTTGTTCGGTGCAACGACGAATCGGTGTTGATAGCCGTTTCGGTTCACCAGAGATTCGCCTTCGTAGTTATAGCCGTTTTCCGGTAAGCCGTGGCTGACCCAGCCGACGCCGACGTCATAGGCACCGTACACCGTGATGCCGTGCCAGGTTAGCGTGCAATCGGTGGTGGCGAACTCGCGGCCGCTTGCGCAGACGTCGGGGGTGACGCGCTGCATCTTTATGTCGACCATGGCATTCTCGCCAGCCCCCAGACTGATTCCCGCGCGCGTTTCATCGGCGAACCCTTGTTTCGCCGCACGAATCTCGATGCGCCCCAGAGGCAGGCCGGAAGCCTGAAAGTGCCCTCCGTGGTCGGTTGTGATCGTGCGTGTTGCACCTGTGTCGACGTTCTTGACTGTCACCGTGACATCGCGAAGGGCTGCGCCGGTTTGGTCCGTCACCGTCCCGGAAAGGCTCGCTGCCGTTTGGGCCCACGCCGGGAACGTCCCCATCGCAAGCCACAAAAGTATGAACAAATTAGTGCGACGCATTCCGCCTCCTGATTATCACTTGGGTTAAAGAAGCAGAAGTGTATATCAAATATGTTTATGATGTCTAATAGTACGCAGTTGTATGCGTTATAGATTGAATTTTAGGGTTATACTGACGGGGAATTTTGCGGCAGCTAAAGCGTATTGACCGTCGCGGGCGTTGACGGTACGATTCGTTCCCATGCAAAGGAACGGAAAATTCGGAAAGACGGAAGAGCTGCTGAAGCTGCGTGACGCGGCTTTGCAACTGGGGATCAGCTTTCCCACAATCAAGCAATGGATTTACAAAAAGAAGATTCGGAGTGTCCGGACCGCTGGAGGGCATCATCGCATTCCAGAAAGCGAAGTGGACCGGCTGCTTTTCCGGACGCGCGGAAAAACGGAGAAGGAACGAAAGCTGGTGATTCGCCGCGTCAGTGGACGTAACCAGTTAGTAGGACGAATCGATGCGGTCCGCATCAGCGGCCTGATGGCGGAAATTGCTATTTCGATTGGCGGCCAGCAAATCACGTCGATTATTACTTCCCGCTCCGCGCGTGAGATGCAGCTAAAGCCGGGCCAGACTGCAGCCGCTTTGATCAAGGCCACCGAGGTGATGATCCTCCGTGTTTGAGATGAAACATCGCCTGTCTTTTCTCGCGGTGCTGTTCGTTCTGCTGTTGCAGGCTGGGCCGGCGTTCTGTCAGCAGCTAACAGTACAAATTGGGGACGGAAAACCGACTGTCCTAGCACGTGCCGACCTTGAGGCCTTGCCGCACGTCAAGGTCTCGACCAGTGCCTCAGGCGCGGCTGCAACATTTGAGGGGGTCGCGCTTGAGTCGGTGCTGGAAAAAGCCGGAGTTGGGTTCGGGACGAGTCTAAAGGGAAAGCGACTCGCGTCCTATCTATTGGTCGAAGCGGCAGACAGCTATCGCGTCGTGATTGCCCTGCCTGAGCTCGACCCGGCTTTCACAGATAAGCAGGTTGTTCTGGCTTTCCTGAAAGACGGAAAGCCGTTGGACGAAAAAGAAGGGCCGTACCGCGTCGTAATACCCGATGAAAAAAGAATGGCACGATGGGTGCGGCAGGTGACGACCCTGAAGATTGTGGACACGCAGTGAGGTGGAATCAGTCTTTTTGAATCATGACCTCGGTCGCTTTAACCACCGCGCTGACGGTGTCACCCTTTTTCAGCTTGAGTTCGTCGGCGCTGCGACGAGTGATGGCGCTCTCGATGAGATTGTCCCCGACCCGAACGACCACATGGGCCATGATATCGCCCAGTTGAATTTCTTCGATTTTTCCACGCAGTTTGTTTCTGGCTGAGATTGGCATGCAGTCATTATAAGCCGAGGAGATGAAGGATGAACGTCCGGAGGCTAAGTCTGGCCGCGGTTCTACTGGTCAGCTCTATTCCGCAATTGTGTCGGGCGCAGGAGATCACCGTAGCCGCGGCTGCGGACCTTCAGTTCGCCATGCAAGATGTGGCGGCCCGATTCCAGAAGGAAACGGGCAAAACCGTGAAGCTCACGTATGGCTCGTCGGGGAATTTTTTCCAGCAGATTCAGAATGGCGCTCCCTTTGACATGTTCTTTTCGGCGAATCTCGACTACGCCAAGAAACTGGAGTCTGCCGGACTGACCGTGCCCGGAAGCTACTACGAATATGCAAAGGGCAAGATCGTGATCTGGGTCAGAAACGATTCGAAACTCGACCTGAGTTCCGGCATGCAGGTGCTGCTTGATCCGTCGGTTAAGAAAATTGCCGTCGCCAATCCCCAACATGCCCCCTACGGGCAGGCGGCTGTGGCGGCGATGCAAAACGACAAGATCTACGAAAAGGTGAAAGACAAGTTTGTGCTGGGCGAAAACATTTCGCAGACCGCGTCGTTTGTAGTCTCGGGCGCGGCGGACGTTGGCATTGTCGCGCTTTCACTGGCTTTGTCCCCGAACATGAAGGACAAAGGGCGTTATATCGAGGTTCCTGGCGGCGAATACCCAGCGATCGAACAGGCATGCGTCATTCTCGCCTCGTCAAAGAACAAGGAGACTGCGGGACAGTTCTTGTCCTTTGTCAAGACGGCGGCTATCGGCGACGTGTTGAGGAGCTACGGCTTCGACGTAGCAAAATAGCTTGGCAACGAGATCGCTTCTTCAATATGGATCGTCGCTCGGACCGCGACGGCATGAACGTTCGCTCCTGCACGGACTGAGCTGAAAACCGGACTAGTCCTTCCGTAATCTGCAATTCCCGCTGTTCGCGGCGCATACTCGCGTCCGCAAATGATTTCCTCCCCCAGTCGCAGATTCACCGGCCGCTCGACCGCGCTGCTGCCCTTCGCATCTACCCACACACTTCAACGCAGCAACAGAGGAAGCAACTGCAGCCCTTGGTCCTCGCTGGGGAATTCCAAGTTAGTTGAAAAGGCAAAGGAGAATAACTGATGCAAGTTCGCCATCTCGTCAATCGATTTCTCACAAGTGGTGCATGGATGCTGGCTCTGGTTGCGGTCCTGTTCGGGCAAGTTTCCGCGACCGAAATTGTGGGCGTGGATGTCAACAGCGGAAGATTGCTCTACATCCAAACGCCCAAGACGGTGGTCACGATCGCAAACACCGGAACGAATCCCGATGCAGTGATTCTCGGGCCTTACCAGCAGATTATCTACGCTCTGGCTGGTGCGGGAGCGGTTCACAGTTTCAATCCCTATACCCACACTGACGCGACTTTGGCCACGGGTTTGAGTTCTCCCTTTAATATTGTGTTAGAGCCAGGCTGCAAGTCTATTCTGGTGAGCGATACGGGAGTCAACAAAATCTTCAGAATTATGCTTTCGAACGGCGCTCTCACGACCTTTTATAGCGGAGATAAGATCGAAGGTCTGGTCTATGACACCAATGGCAATCTTTTTGCCAGCGACGACCAGTTGAATGCGATCGTTGAGTTCAATTCCGCCGGCGCGATCATCAATCAAACCTCAAGCAACTCTCCTCTGACCACGCCGGATGGGCTTACCTACGATGCTCATACCGCTGCGTTGTACGCGAGCTCCAACACCGGGCAGATAATCTATAAAGTTTCCATTGACTTGACCACTGTCAGCGTTATCAGTTTTCCAGTCGCCCCGGTGCTCGCGGGAATTGTGAGCGACGGCGCAGGTAATCTCTATGTAGTGGGAGTGAATGGGACGACGAGTACGATTTTCAAGTACGCAATCCTCACGGCGACACAAACAACTTTGAACACAGTACCCGGTCTGGACGACATCGCGCTCATACCGCATGGCCCGTGCATCAAGGGCCACGGGACGGACTCGTCATGCGGAGAGATATTGGGCGACGAGGAAAGCGGTGCGGTTCCCCCAACTCACTAGGGCAGTCGAACATCGCTCGAAGTTTTACCGGTGTGATTCAGTTCACCGTGACCAGGTGAGCCCGCGGCCGAGCACGAAGATGAACAGCAGGCTGGCGACGGCCGCGGTCGCGATCCACGGCGTGCTGCGTTCGACTGGTGCAACTTGGGTGTCGCTGTCGGTGCCTTTGCGCATCATGCTCGGCAGGCTCAGCAGTCCGGCATTTGCGCCCAAAGTTGAGGGCAACGCCGAGGCTATGACGTAGAACAATCCGGCCGGATTGAGCAGGCCTCCCAATCCGGCCAGAATTCCATCTGTAAAGTAAGGCGTCCAGCACAAGCCACGCAGGCGAGAACCATCCGGGCCGCGGAAGGGATTCAGCTTCGCCGCCACCAATAACATCGATGCGTAGTATGAGGCCACGCCCAGCACGATCAGTCCGAGTCGCCAGATCCAGTGCGGTTGCAGGCCCTGAATTACCGCAGCCCAGTCGCCAAAGTTCGTGACGCCGGAAAAGAAAAAGTAGCCAGTGCCGTAAACAGATTGCCGGTCATGGCGAGCACGAGAAAGTAGCGGGTTGTGGGCCGGTAGCGCTGCGGCCTGAGCAGTACGACCCAGAAGATCGCCGCGAAGAGCAGATTGACCAGCGTGCCATTGGCCGAGATCCAGCGCGTGTCAATGTCGCACTGCAGCGCGACCGTGCTCATCGTGACCTTATGAGCTCCGCTCAGCCATGCGGTTACGCCGTGGCCCATGCCCTCGTGGAGAACATCCTGGAGGATGCAGGCGAGCGCCGAAATGGCAATCAGCGTGAGGCGGTCGTCTTGTGCGGCGGCAGTGCGTTGGTCCACTGTGATTCAGGTGACGTCGAGCTAGCTTACAAGAAACTGCGAGGAACTCAGATTGATAAAATGCCGCAGCTCATAGTTGAGAGTGAAATGGCGAGACTAGGTTAGCTGCCCCGTCTTCACGCCGTACGTCTAATCGTTTTCGGCCTTCCGTGCACACATGCGTGAACCAGGACACCAACTGTATAAGCAAGCGACAAATAAAGGAACAGCGTTGAATCCATCTGATCACTATTTTCCGGGTAGGGCAAGAATGCAAAGAAGTGCGACAGTGAATTCGACCATGAGGCTTGATTGGACTGTTGCCAATCCAGCAGGGAACGTACTACGTCAGCCGCCGGCAAGATCCAGACCCAGTATCTGTAAGAACCCCGAAATGTCTTGTGGCTGAGATAACCGATTACCAGTGCAGTGACGATGAGGATTGGAGAGTACGGTGTATATATGAACGCCACCATGAACCGCAGTCGAGCGGCTCGACTGACGAATGGTTGGGAGGAATAGGTGAAGACTCCGATGGTCATTGCCACGCCGAAAGTTGCGATGAGGGTGTTCAAGAGCCACAATCCAAGCCACTTCGCGGAGACCAAAGCGCGTTCTACAGGACCTGATGTTGCGATGGCCGGTACATCACATACCGCCGGAGCGTTTTCGTCGAGATTGCGCCGTCGAAGTTCGTGGTCCAAGGCAGACTTGGCATCTTCCGTGAGACCAGCCTGTTCGCCAGCAAGAACCAGGAGTTCATTGTCAGTTTTTGACGAGTAATGCTGAAGTAAGGAATTACTACGCACCCAAAGAAATTAGGGGTCCGTACGAGTGGTGTCAAGTGCACTCCTCACGCTGTGAGGCGATTATGCTCAGAACCGCCGCGCGGTTTAGGCACGCCGGTGTTTCCGGGAGAGTTGCGAGTAGCGAAAACAGCTGGTTAGATGGTCGTTCACCATGCCTGTGGCCTGCATGAAGGCATAGCAGATCGTGGTGCCGACGAAAGAGAATCCGCGTTTCTTCAGGTCTTTGCTCATGGCGTCTGATGCTGGCGTGCTGGCTGGAACTTGTTTTGCGGAGCGCCAAGCGTTCACTATCGGCGATCCGCCACTAAACTGCCAGATGTAGGCGTCGAATGATCCGAAGTCTTTTTGCACTTTCAGGAACGCTTTTGCGTTCCGCACAGCGGAGGCAATCTTAAGCCGATTCCGAATGATGCCGGCGTTGTTCATCAGCGTCCGGATCTTGCGCCGGTCGTAGCGAGCTATTTTTTGAGGATCGAAGTTGCTAAACGCGGCGCGATAGTTCTCGCGCTTCTTGAGAATCGTGTCCCAGCTTAGGCCAGCCTGGGCGCCTTCGAGGGTCAGGAACTCGAAGAGCGTGATGTCGTCGTGGGCTGGAGTTCCCCACTCTTCATCGTGGTAGCGGACCGAGAGATCGTTGCTTGGCCATGGGCACCGGGTCAGAGTTGGAGAAATTGAATTCATGGCCATTCATCGAGCTGTGCTCGACTGGGACGGGTCCAAGGCCCGTCCCCACAAAGTAATCCGCAACAACTGCGCACGAGCTACTTCAGCGATTTTGGGTCGGACTTGTTCTTGGGCGACTTCTCGTTTAACAGGGCAATCAATTCAGAAGCACAGGCGGGAGCTTTCACCTTTCCATCTCGGATGATGTCCCTCGCGCTCACCTGCTTCCCGTACAACTTGTCGTTGGCGCTGCCATCTGAGCGCAGCGTAGAACCTTCGAGCGAGATTCCGGCAAACAATCCCTTATTGCGCGAATAGGAGAGAATCTCCGCGGTCATCACGATATCGGTTGCTCCCTCGGCGGTACGCCCTTTGGGGCCGGCGGCGGCAGAAGCGTCAGCTCCGAGCTTCACCTTACTCTTCAGCAATGATCGCGCTCCCGCCGGGTTCATAACCAGCAGAACGAAGTCCGTAGCTTGGCCTCCAATCTGGAGGCCAAAGCTGCCGCCTTCCAACGCATACATGGCGGGTGGACCCCAGGGTCCTGTGTAGGAGATTCCACCGCGGCAAATCATGATCCCGCGGCCATAGCTGGCGCCGACGACAAACGCGGCTTTTTTCACTGAGGGCAAAATAACGACGCATTCGGCCTTGTCGAGCAGGTCTTGAGGGATGTCCTCGGGGACGTTGAGAATTTCCTTAAGAACATGGCCGGCGTTTTCACACCGGTCAACTTCGGTGCTATCGTCGGCGGCGAAAGCGGGCAGCATGAGGGCGCACACGAGGAACGTGGTCAGCAAACGTTTCATGAAATCTCCTTTTGGGTAGCGCAGCCATTTTACCCTGTGATTGCCCGGGACGCGGAAGGAGCTTCCAGGCAGCGAGCTTTTGTCACCGAAGTTGGAGCGGCCTATGACCTATTGAGTGCTCCTTTTGTAACTTGGCATTTGCTAAAGTGTCTCCTAGAGTTCTATTGAGTAAAAGCGGCCTCTGGCGGTACTTCGGCCCATGGCGTGCATCTAATGAGCTGGGTAGAATGGGCTGCATAGAGGCTAATGTCCTAATCGGGACTGGATGTGGAATGAAGTACATAGGGAAGTATGTTTTGCTCGCGGGAATGTTCGTCGCCGCGGCTGGATTGTCGCTGCGGGCGCAGGTGAATTATCTCGCGCCGAGCAATGCGTTGGTCTCAGCACCCGCTTCGACTTTGGACGCTGGCCAGCCCGATGATTCCGTTCTCACCATCAAGAAGCGAGTCGACGAAGTCAACGTACTGTTCATTGCGACTGATAAACATGGCAAGTTCGTCCGCAACCTGGATGAAAAAGACTTCGCGATTCTCGACGATCACAAGCCGCCGCAATCGATTGTGAATTTCCGCCGCGAAACCGACCTGCCGATCGAACTGGGACTCTTAATCGATACCAGCGGATCGGTGCGCGGGCGCTTCGACTTCGAACAGGATGCGGCCGTCAGTTTTCTGCAAAACACCGTTCGCCCGAATTTTGACAAGGCCTTCGTTGTGGGCTTCAACGGGCATAGTCAGATGATGCAGAACTTCACCGATAGTGCCGCCCTGCTCTCCGCGGCTGTCCACCGTTTACAAGACGGTGGGGGAACGGCTCTCTACGACGCTATTTATCGGGCCTGTCACGACAACTTGATCAAGGATCACGAGGACCACCCATCGCGACGAGCGATCGTCGTGGTGAGCGATGGTGAGGACAATCAGAGCGAATTCAGCGAGGCGCAGGCGATTGAAATGGCACAACGGGCGGAAGTCATTATTTACGCCATTTCGACCGACGACAGCGGTTTGGTCCTGCGCGGCGATAAAGTTCTGCAGCGCATCGCGGACGCTACCGGCGGCCGTGCGTTCTTTCCCTTCAAAATGAAAGACATCAAGAATTCATTTTCGGCCATAGAAGACGAGCTGCGAAGCCAATACATAATTTCGTACCACCCGGCCGATTTCGAAGCCGACGGCCGCTACCGCCCGATTGAAATCACCGCCCTCAAGAAAGATCTTCAGGTGCGCTCGCGCAGGGGCTATTACGCGCCGCGCCAGTAGACCGGGCTGTAGATAGCTAGCTAGTCTCTACGATCTAGGCCCGTGCCGGCTGACGGTGCTACAATCTGGGAGTTGGAAGGGAATTCGCAAGAATTCTCGCAAGACCGGGCGGTAAACGCGTTCCCCGTGTTAGGTGGACCTTTGAAGCCGAAGTCTTTATTTGTTGCGAGCCTTGTCTGTTGTCTGCTGGTAACCCCAGGCTATGCGAAGCGGCGGCGAACCACGCCTGCCCCAGCGACAACGGAAGACCAGGCTGCGGCTCAACCGGCAGCTCCTCCACCAACTCTAGCCCAGTTGCCATCGACTCCTCCTCAGGTTTCATTTCAGGGTGGCCAATTAACCATTTCGGCCCAGAATTCCACATTGGGCGACATTTTAAAAGCGGTTCGGGCGCAGACGGGTGCAACGATAGAGCTCCCCGGCACCGCGTCTGAGCGCGTGGTTGGACATTTCGGTCCGGCTCCGCCTAGGGATGTCCTGGCATCGCTGCTCAACGGTTCGCACTTCAATTATCTTCTTTTGGGGTCTCCGACCGATCCTGCCGCACTCGATCGAGTGATTCTGATGGTCAAGTCGAGCAGCTCAGCCGATAGCGCTCCATCTGCGCCTGTGGAGCAGGCTGCAGCCAGCAACCAGACCGTGTTTGCCCGCCCCATGACGCCCATGGCTGCCCCGCCAAACGGCAATACCGTCGTTGTCGAAGGCGAAGATGCCCAGGACGACACGACAGATGATTCCACCGACAACACCGATGACACGCAGGCCGACGATCAGACCGATCAGACCGACCAAACGGACGATCAGGCTGGCGCTGCCGACGACCAGCAGCAACAACAAGATGGACAGCAGAACGTCAAAACGCCGGAGCAACTCCTGCAGGAACTACAGCAACGCCAGCAGCAGCTGCAGCAACAGGGAATTCAGCCTGGAGTACCGCCGGGAATGCGACCGTTCCCGAATCCAGGCGGTGCGACGCCGGTCCAGCCCGGTTCAGGCGATCCCGTCCCGCCGCATAATTAGCTAGATCAAGGACTTACATTGGTTCGCGCCAAGACCTGTCTTCTACTAGGCGAGACTTCGCCGTAGCGCTTAGGAAGCTGCATTACGTAGTGCGAGTGGCCTAACTTCCGCCAGCATGGGCGGCTCGAGCTTGAGGGGTCAGCGCCGGCTTTTCAGAAGGGCGTTGTCGCGACTGGTTTGCAAAGGTGTGAAGAATTCCGATGACGGAGCCGTAGGCGGATAAAATTCCAATTGCCAGCACACTAACCACAGTGAAACAGAGGATGCCAACGCTTAATAGACTTCCCAAAGTTCCTTGCCCTCTTACGAATTGCCACTTTCAATTGATGTCGCCGCGCTCCCTGAATCTACCTGCGTTGACGCTTGCCACTGTTTGCAAATAAGATACGTGAGTAGAGCTGCGCACCTCCACTTTCCAACATCTCTGTGTACCCGTCCACATTACGGAAGGTCACTGAAGGGTATTACTTTCGCGGTTTATGGCCATTACGAAGATTTCGGTGCGCGGTGCGCGCCAGCATAATCTTAAGAACATCGACGTCGAGATCCCCCGCAATAGCTTGACGGTCATTACCGGATTGAGCGGGTCGGGCAAGTCTTCCTTAGCCTTTGACACCATCTACGCCGAGGGCCAGCGGCGCTATGTGGAAACGCTATCGGCATACGCTCGCCAGTTTCTGGACCAGATGGAACGGCCCGATGTGGATGCCATTGACGGGCTCAGTCCAGCCATTTCCATCGAGCAAAAGACTACCAGCCGGAGCCCCCGTTCGACAGTGGGCACGATCACCGAGATCTACGATTATCTTCGTCTTTTATTCTCTTCCATTGGAGTGCCTCATTGCCCCAAGTGCGGGCGAGCCATAAGCCGCCAGACGGCTGACCAGATCGTGCAACGGGTGATGGCCCTTACTCCGGAAGACCGAGTGATGGTGTTGGCGCCTATTGTGCGCGGGCGCAAAGGCGAGTTCAAGAAAGAGATGGAGAAGTTGGTGCAGCACGGCTTCACCCGTGCAAGGGTGGATGGCGAACTGGTGAATCTCGATGATGACCTCGCTCTCGACAAGCGGAAAAACCACACCATCGAGGTGGTCATTGATCGTCTGTTGGTGAAACCAGGGATCGAGCATCGGCTTGAGCTTTCAGTCGGACTAGCGATGAAGCTGGCTGGGGGCCTGGTGCAGGTTGCGGTAGTGGGTGGGGATGAGCAGCTGTACTCGGAACGGTTGGCGTGCCCGGATTGCGGAATCAGTGTGCCGCAACTGGAGCCCCGGTCGTTCTCGTTTAACAGCTCGTACGGAGCTTGCCCCGAATGTCATGGACTCGGAAGCCGCTACGATTTTGATCCTACCAAGGTGATCGTCGACTGGTCGAAGCCATTGCTCGATGGCGGACTCGGCCCGGGCTCGGCCTCGCAAAACCTCGTCCACATGCTGCAAATCGCAGCCACTGCCCATGGTTTGGACCTCAGCACGCCCTTTGAGAAGTTTCCCGAGAAAGTGCAAAACCTGTTGTTGTTCGGCGAAGCCGGCAAAGGAGGCAAGACCGGGTTCAGTGGAATTCTGGCGTACCTCAAGCGAGTGCTCGAGGAATCTACATCCGAGGGCTATCGCGATTTCTTGCTTGATTATATGTCGGCTACGGAATGCCCCGCTTGTCACGGGCAGCGGCTGCGTGCGGAGAGTCTGGCAGTAAAAGTGAACGGCCTGTCGATCGCGGACTTTACCGAACTGCCGGTTTCGCGGTCGCTGGAACTGGCCAAAAAGATTCAACTGACCGGAAGAGAAGCCGCGATTGCCGGGCGGGTGGTGCACGAAATTGTCGAACGGCTGCAGTTTCTGAATGCGGTTGGTTTGGGCTACATCTCACTCGATCGGTCAGCGGCCACGCTCTCTGGTGGTGAAGGGCAGCGCATCCGCTTGGCCACGCAGATCGGATCCAAACTGAGAGGAGTGCTGTATGTGCTCGACGAGCCTTCCATCGGCCTGCACCACCGCGACAACGCCCGACTGTTGAAAGCACTCGAAGAGTTGCGGGATCTAGGCAATACCGTTCTGGTGGTCGAGCATGACGAAGAGACCATCCTCCGCGCTGACTACGTAATCGATCTTGGGCCCGGAGCAGGGCGGCACGGAGGCGAGCTCGTGGCCCGCGGTACGCCGGAAGAAATTATGGAAATACCAGGGTCGCTGACTGGAGCATATATCTCGGGCAGAGTCCAGATCGAAATGCGGCCTGAGCGACGGCCGACAAATGGCGCGGGTATTGCGATTCTGGGCGCGCGCGAAAACAACTTGAAGAACATTGACGTTACTTTTCCGCTGGGCGTGATGACTGTAGTGACGGGAGTTTCCGGCTCCGGCAAATCGACCTTGGTCAACGACATTCTCTATCGCGCATTGGCGAAGACTCTCTATCGCTCACGCGAAGAAGCGGGGGCACACAAAGCGATTTCAGGCGCGGAGAACATCGACAAAGTGATTCGCATTGATCAATCGCCCATCGGGCGGACGCCGCGCTCAAATCCCGCGACTTACACCGGAGTCTTTGCGCAGATTCGCGACCTTTACGCGATGCTGCCAGAATCGAGGGAACGCGGTTACAAGCCGGGCCGGTTTTCATTCAACGTGACCGGTGGACGTTGCGAAGCTTGTCAGGGCGAGGGCCAGCGGCGCATTGAAATGAGTTTCCTTCCCGATGTCTACGTGCTCTGCGAAGTCTGCGGTGGTCGCCGCTACAACCAGGAAACGCTGGCGGTGAAGTACAAGGGATATTCCATCGCCGACCTGCTCGAAATGCCGGCGTCAGACGCTTTGCCAATTCTTGAAAACATTCCGCAGGTGAGACAGAAACTACAGACGCTGGTCGACGTGGGCCTGGGATACATTCACCTGGGCCAATCGGCGGTAACGCTCTCTGGCGGCGAGGCTCAACGCATCAAGTTGGCGCGCGAGTTGAGCAAACGGCAAACTGGGAAGACTTTATATCTGCTGGACGAACCCACAACCGGCCTGCACTTTGATGACGTTAAGAAATTGCTCCACGTGCTACATCGCCTCACCGACCTGGGAAACATGGTCGTGATTATCGAGCACAATCTGGATGTGATCCGCAACGCCGACTGGATCATCGACCTCGGTCCCGAGGGTGGCGAAGATGGCGGACGAATTGTCGCTCAAGGCACGCCCGAACAGGTAGCACGGAACAAGAAATCCTACACTGGGCAGGCGCTGGCGGAATACTTTAATGGCAAGTCGAAGAAGGCTTCGATGGCGGAGCTACTGGCATGAGGGCGTCGCGGTGATGTCCTTTGAGTACTCCACGAGGTTTTCTCTTCACCCTCCGCGATTACAATCTCCATCGCTGAGATCGCCAAAGAGGGCTCGCAAGCGACGAACAACGAGCAGTCTGCATAGCTTCTCTTTTTCGTGTAAATTCAAAATGTCTCATCGGCAAGCCTGAATCGCGTGTCCTCACCCCCAAATCCGTTGTCTGATCCTGCTTTGCTTCCGGTGCCGGAACAGCCGGCACCCGTAGTCGAGATCCCGTCCGAGAACCCGGCTTGGAGCGGGTGGGATGTGCTGCAGATTGTGTTGCTCACCCTTGCCTCGGTTTTCGTTTTTCTCCCGGCGGTTGCGTTCATTGCGCAGCGATTTCTATATCCCAAGGTGGCATTCTTCGAGGTTGTGACCTACCCGCTGGTGACTGTGGCGGGGCAGGGATTCGCCTATCTTGTGATCTTGGCCTTCATGTTTTCCATCGTAAAACGGGAGCCTGGCCGAGATTTCTGGCAGGCTATTCGATGGAACTGGCCGAAACATTGGTCAAACTTTTTGCTGGCCGGTATGGTGCTGTCGTTTGCGTTGCAAGGGATCGCACACGTCCTTCCTATGCCGAAAGAACTCCCCATGGATCGCTTTTTCCGGACGCCCGGCGAAGCCTGGGCCTTGTCACTGTTCGGTGTAACTTTTGCGCCGCTGCTTGAAGAGCTGTTCTTTCGCGGTTTTTTTTATCCCGTGCTGGCTCGCCGGTTCGGTATCGGAATCGCCGTGGTCGTGACGGCAGCAAGTTTTGGCCTGATTCACGCTCCGCAACTCGGACGCGCGTGGGGGCCGGTGCTGGTGATATTTATCGTCGGTCTGGCGTTGACTATCGCACGCGCCTTGACCAAGTCGGTTGCAGCCAGCTTGATTATGCACGTCGCATACAACGGAACACTTTCGGTTTTGCTCTTCATAGGAACCGACGGATTTCGTCATCTGGAGAGGCTGAATCAGTGACCCGGGATTAAGGCTTCAGGCGTCAGGCTTCTGGTAACTGCTGCAAATAGCCAAGTGATTTCCGGGAACCTGACGTCCAAAGCCTGACGCCCGAAGCCCGAAGCCCGAAGCCCGAAGCCCGCTTCATGTTATCTTAGATTTTCCATGTCTTCCGCCCGTCAGGAACTGTTGCGTCTATTGGCAACAAAGTCTTTTCGCCTGGGGGAGTTCAAACTCTCGTCGGGCGGCACCAGTGACTACTACATAGATTCCCGCACCACAACATTGGACGCTCGCGGTTCGCAGCTGACCGGCCAGGTGTTTCTCGAGGAAATTCGGCAGCGCGGATGGCGGCCACAGGCCATCGGCGGCTTGACCATGGGTGCCGATCCGCTTGTTGTGGCCGTAACCGTGACCAGCGGCGAAATTCACGGCTTTCTCGTCCGTAAAGCGGAAAAGCAGCACGGCACAGGACAACGGATCGAAGGCTTTCGAGAAAAGGGTGCGCGCGTCGTGATCGTGGACGATGTCTGCACGACGGGCGCTTCCACCGTTCAAGCGATCGAGATAGCGCGTGAATTTGGATTTGAAATCGTCGGCGTGATGTGCCTGGTCGAGCGTGAGGAGGCCAAAGGCCGTCCGAACGTAGAGAACGCCGCCGCGCCGACCCCGTTTATTTCGATATTCACTGCAGCAGACGTGCGCAAGGAACACCTGGAGCGGAAGGGCGACACACCTCCGCCCATCTTCGCCGTCGCTGCCACTTGCGAGTTATGCGGAAGGCCCGCGGTGACGAACCTGCCGCGGAACCGCTGCGAAGTACATAGAACCTAAGAATTGAGCCATTGAGTGATTGATTCATTGAGTCATTGGCTTTCAATGGCTCAATGACCAATGACTCAATCACTGAATTCTATGATTCAAACTCTGGAATGGACTGACAAGGGCGTACGCTTCATCGATCAGACGAAGCTGCCCACCGAAGAAACCTACGTGACTTGCAAGAATTACGAGCAGGTTGCCGACGCCATCCGCAACATGGTCGTGCGTGGCGCGCCCGCCATTGGGGTGGCTGCCGCAATGGGCATCGCCCTCGGCATGAAAAATTCGAAAGCCGAGACCGGAGGAGAACTCAAGCGCGATTTTGACCAGATTTGCGAGGTGATCGGCAAAACGCGCCCGACAGCGGTGAACCTTTTCTGGGCCATTCGCCGCATGAAAGACAAATTTGAAACGCTCAGAGTGCGCCCGCTCCCGCAGATCAGGCAGGCTCTGGTCGAAGAGGCGCAGCGCATGCACGCCGAAGATATCGCCGCAAACCAGGCCATGGGACGATTCGGCGCAACTCTTATGCCCGCGAGCGGAGGCGTGCTCACGCACTGTAATGCTGGTGCTCTTGCGACTTGCGGATATGGCACTGCGCTCGGAGTGTTCCGCGCGGCAATCGAGCAGGGGAAGAAAATCCACGTCTACGCCGACGAAACTCGTCCGTTTCTGCAAGGGTCGCGGCTGACCGCCTGGGAACTGATGAAAGATGGCATTCCGACGACCGTGATTTCCGACAACATGGCGGGCGCGATCATGAAGCAAGGCAAAATAGGAGCCATTGTAGTCGGCGCGGATCGCATCGCGGCCAATGGCGATGTCGCCAATAAAATCGGAACCTATTCCGTTGCCGTTCTGGCGAAGGAACACGACATTCCCTTCTATGTAGCCGCACCTCTGTCGACCATCGATTTCGAAGCGACCGATGGCAGCAAGATTCCCATCGAGCAACGTAACGAAAAAGAGGTCACGCACATCGCCGGCAAACAGATGACTCCCGACGGAGTGGGGATTGAGAATCCCGCATTCGACGTAACTCCGGCGAAGTATGTGACCGCGATCGTCACCGAGCGTGGTATTGCGCGGGCGCCGTATGGCGAGTCGTTGGCGAAGCTGGCGGGCGTCGAAAGTGCGGCAACGAGCACTTCGTGAGCAATCAGCATTCAGCACTTAGCATTCAGCCAAAGCATCGAAACGCGACTGAGTGCTGACTGCTGAATGCTTTTTTCATGTTCTCCATCACTCAATCCCAAGCTTCGTTCGAGAGCGGCGGCAAAGGCATCCGTCTGGATTGCTTTCTGCCTGATGCCAACGGACAGCGCTTTCCCGCAGTGATCGGATTGCATGGGTCTGGAGGCGGACACGCCTCAATGGCCGAGCCCGCAAGCCTTTTGGCTGAGCAAGGCTTCGCAGTTTACGTGCTGCATTATTTCGACCGTACCGGAACCACCGAGATCGATGGCCTGCAAACTATCTTTCGCCACTTCCCCGTGTGGATGAAAACTTTGTGGGACGCGGTCAGCTTTGTCGCCCGTCAGCCGCAAGTCGATCCCGAACGCATCGGATTGCTGGGATTTTCTTTGGGTGCGTACCTCGCGTTATCGGCCTCTGCTATCGACTCGCGCATCAAGGCCGTCGTCGAGTTCTTCGGCGGAATGCCCAAAGAGATGAAATTCTTTACGCGCCGACTTTGTCCGGTGCTGATTCTGCACGGTGAGCGGGACAAAACCGTTCCGGTCGAAGAAGCATACCACTTGCAGCAAATGCTCGAGAAGAAACAGATCGCGTATGAGATACAGATTTATCCGGGAGCGGGACACGGCTTCAGCGGAGAAAGCTGGCGCGACGCTGGCTTACGGACTCTGGCATTCCTGGAGAAGCATTTAGCTAGTGGCCAACGGGTCAAAACTGAAGCCTGAGTTTCCCCGAACTTTTCCACCAGAAACTTCGTAAATTACACCAGACGATAAGGAGAGCCTGTCATGTTTACTTTTCTCCTCTGGTGTCTGTTGTTCGTATTGTGCTGGCCGCTGGCTCTGCTCGCGCTGGTGCTCTATCCACTCGTGTGGCTGTTCCTGTTGCCGTTTCGATTCGTCGGAATTGCAGTACACGGAGTGTTGGAGTTAGTATGGGCGGCGGTGATGTTGCCCGCAAGACTTCTGACAGCGCCGTTCCGGCTATGAGGGTTCGACCGTCCTCGTTCGCGCTGGCCGACCAAAAAATTTCGAGCTACTCTGCGCCTTTCGCCGGTATCGCCATTCCAAGTTCCTTCATGACCATCTGCAAATCTTTCCAGGTTTCTTTTTTCTGACGCGGATCGCGCAGCAGGAACGCTGGATGATAAGTGACAGCGAGCTTGGTGCCGCGGAAATCGAACCAGCGTCCGCGAAACTCAGACATGGGTGCGTTGATGGCCAAAAGCGTCTTCGCCGCGACCGCGCCCAGCGCCACGATTGCTTTGGGTTTGATGGCCGCGATCTGCCGCATCAGAAATGGAGAGCAAGTCTCGCACTCATCGCGCTCCGGCGTGCGGTTTCCCGGCGGACGGCATTTGATGATGTTCGCAATGTAAACATCCTCACGCCGCAGGCCCATGGCCTTGATCATGTTGTTGAGCAACTGTCCGGCGCGGCCGACGAACGGTTCGCCCTGCAGGTCTTCATCCGCGCCCGGAGCTTCGCCGATGAACATCAAATCAGCTTTCGGATTGCCCACTCCGAAGACGATCTGCTTGCGTCCTTGTTTGCTCAGACGGCAGCGCGTGCAGTCGCCAAGATCTTCGCGAATCAGACGCAGCGCCTGAACCGGATCAGTCACACCCGATTCCGATTTCGGGTTCGTTACTTCGAAAGTATTTTCTCCTACCGGTTCCGCGATCGCGGCTTTGGATCTTGGGGTCATCGAGTCTCGCTGTTCTGGCTGGATTGCTGGGTTCTCAAGAATTGCCGCGTCTTGCAACGTGTCGAGGTTGGCTTCTGCGGGCTCGCGCCGATAAAAATCGTAGATGCCAAGTTCGTTGTAATAGCGGACACGTTCGGCCAAGGCGCGCTTGAGTTGCGGATCAAGCACCTGGGCCATTCGCTATTTTCCAATCTTTGCGGGAGCAGTTTGTGGACTTCGCAGCTTCACCACTTGGTCGAGGACGCGCTGTGCGACTTCCCACTTCGTGGTCTCGGGGACTTCCACGACTTCGTGCTGGGTGATGATCGTGACTGCATTGCGATCAGAGTCGAAGCCAACGCCTTCGCGCGAAACGTCGTTGACGACGATAGCATCGAGCGCCTTCGATGCCAGTTTCTTGCGCGCGTTCTCTAGCGCGTTCTGAGTCTCAGCGGCAAAGCCAATGATCAATTGCGACTGTTTCTGCCGCACGATTTCGGCCAGAATATCCGTCGTAGGCTCAAGCTCAAGCGTCACGGGTCCGCTGCGCTTGATCTTTTGCGAGGCCGGAGACTTCGGCCGATAGTCCGAAACCGCCGCCGTCTTGATAACGATGGTCGCCCCGGGCAACAACTTCAAAACCGCCTGATGCATCTCTTCAGCGGATTCCACGCGTGTAACTTCAGCCGCGCCCGGCGGATTCAATGCGGTCGGCCCGCTTACCAGCAACACTCGCGCTCCACGCCGTAACGCGGCCTCAGCCAATGCGTATCCCATCCGACCGCTGGAGCGATTGGTAAGATATCGAACTGGGTCAATCTTCTCCCGCGTCGGACCCGCCGTAATCAAAACCGTCTCGCCAGTGAATTCCTGCGACGCGCCCAGCACTTCGAGCGTCGCAGCCACAATCGCCTCATTCTCCGCCAGGCGTCCCGGACCCGTCATGCCGCAGGCCAGATATCCGGTGCCGGGCTCCACAATCCTCACGCCGCGCTTTTTCAAAATCTCAAGATTCGCCTGCGTAGCCGGGTGATCCCACATGTTGACGTTCATGGCCGGCGCGACGACAACCGGCGCCGTGGTCGCCAGATAAAGTGTGCTGAGAAAATCGCTGGCGATGCCCTGCGCGAATTTAGCAAGAACGTCTGCAGTTGCTGGCGCAACCAGCAGCGCGTCGATGGACTGCGCTACCGCAATGTGCTCGACCGCGGAATCAATATTCGGATGCTCGCCCGCTCCCGCGCCAAACATGTCGGTAATGACTTTTTCGCCAGAGAGTGCCGCAAAGGTGAGAGGCCGGATGAATTCCTGGGCGGCGCCGGTCATGATGACCTGTACGCGGACGCCCCGATCTTGCATCAGGCGAACAATTTCCGCCGCCTTATAAGCCGCAATGCCGCCGCTGACGCCAAGAGCGATTTTCATGGTTGCCGATGGCCATTTCCAATTGCCGGTTGCGTGAAATCGACGCAATCACAAGCAAACTGGAAATGACTACTCTTGCCCCAGCGCCTTGTCGAGCATTTCGCTGACGACTTCGACTGGCGACTTGGGTGTTTCCGGAATCACCCATTTCACCTTGCCGGCTTTGATTTCATCCTGCGCAATTCGGCAGGGTTTGCGGGAGTGAGTTTCGATGACCGGGGGCGCACCGCCTTGTAGTTGTCGTGCGCGGCGAGCGGCTACCAGAATGTATCGATAGTTGCTGTCGAACCCTTCAATCAACTTCATTGTGTTCTCCCCTGTGCTAGCGTCCGCCCGAAGTCGCTGCGGTCGCAAACGAAGCTAAGATCGGCTGCAAGCGTTCCCGGATGTTGCTCAAACGGCAACCTTCGGCCTTGGCCAGCGTTTCTGCATCGTCAGCGGATCCGCGAATTCCCGAGCGCTTCAGTCGTTCCGCAAGTAGGATCGCCGTCAGCGCTTCGATGGATTCATCCAGACGGTCGTTAACCAGAATATAGTCGTATTTCTCGTAATTCTCAATCTCACGACTGGCCGTGACCAACCGGCGCTGGATGACTTCTTCCGCATCCAGACTACGCTTTCGCAAACGCGACTCCAAAATCTTGCGATCCGGCGGCATAATGAAAATACTCACCGCTTCGGGAAGCTTGCGCTTGATCTGCTCCGCGCCCTGCACATCGATGTCGAGCAGCAAGTCACGCCCGCTCCGTTCGGCCTCGCGCAGAAAGCGCTTCGCCGTACCGTAGCAATGGCCAAATACGTCCGCATACTCCAGAAATTCGTCTTTCCGCACCATTTCTTCGAATTCGGAACGTGGCACGAAGTAGTATTCCCGCCCATTCTGTTCATTTCCCCGTGGAGGACGAGTCGTGTAGGAAACGGAGAAGTCCAGCCCGGAAACAATCTCCCGAGCCTTGTCCACGAGCGTCGACTTACCCGAACCCGAAGGCGCCGAAATAATGTAAACCGTGGTCATTCGAGGTTTTGCACCTGCTCGCGGGCCTTTTCGATATCGGCTTTCATCGATAAACCAAGCTCCGTGATCTTCATGGCTTCACCGGCCAAGCCCGAAGTCTTGGAGAGCAACGTGTTCGCTTCCCGGTTCATCTCCTGCAGCAGAAAATCCAGCTTCTTTCCGATCTCTCCACCCTGATCCAGCAAGCCCAGAAGATGCTTGACGTGTTGATCCAACCGCACCAACTCCTCCTGAATGTCGCTGCGATCCACCAGCAGCGCCGCTTCCTGCAGAATGCGTTCCGGTTCAATCTGTGACCCGATCAACTCCTGCAGGCGTGTCTTTAGTCGCTCCGCATAAGTTTGCAGGACGGCGTGGCGGTGTTTCTCTACGCCCTCCCGCGCCTGCTGCACATGCCGCATGCGCTCTCGCAACTCGCGCTCGGTGCCGCGTCCTTCTTCCTCGCGCATTTGATTCAAGTGCGACAACGCCTCTTCCATCTTGGAAAGAACCGCCGCCTCCAATCCATCGTTCGCCGGTAACGCTTCCGACTCGAGTGCACCCGGTATGCGAAGAATTGCGTTGAGATCCGGCTCTGCCGCTAACCCGAACTCCGCAGCCGCGGCGCGAAATGCCTGAATGTAGGCGCCCACCAGGTTGCGGTTCAGCGAAAAACCCTCGCTCACGCTACGTTCGATATTCAGAGTCAGCTCCACATGACCACGAGCCATTTTCTCTTTCAATCGTCGCCGCAGCTTCATCTCCAGATCGTCACTATCGGAGGGCAGACGAAAATGAATATCCAGAAAGCGATGATTCACCGACTTAAGCGATAGTGTGAAACCGAACTGGCCGTTGACCTGCCCTTTCACCTGCGCGAACCCGGTCATGGAGCGAATCGACATATTCCTCAACTCTACTTCGAACTTGTCATCCTGAGCGAAACTGGTTTGCTCGCTCACGAGCAAACCAGTGAAGTCGAAGGACCCCTATTCACTCAGCGACTCCTAAAATGCTGCAAGGCATTCTCCCAGTGCGCGAAACCATCACTCCGCATGCACTGCCGGCCGCGGCGGTTCCACTTCCGCAAATTGCAACTCGTATAAGCGACGATACGTGCCCAACTTTTTCATGAGCTCTTCGTGCGGCCCAATATCCGCCGTCGTGCCATTCTCCAGCACTACGATTCGATCCGCGCGCCTCACCGTGGAAAGCCGATGAGCAATCACAACTACGGTTCGTCCAATCATCAGGTTCTGCAGCGCCGACTGAACCAGCGCCTCCGATTCGCTATCCAACGCGGAAGTGGCTTCGTCGAGGATTAAAATCGGAGCGTTCTTGAGCAGCGCCCGCGCAATGGCAATACGTTGCCGCTCCCCACCGGAAAGCCTTACGCCGCGCTCACCAATCACGGTGTCGTAACCGCTCGGCAGATCGCTAATAAAGTCATGTGCCAAGGCCGCGTGCGCCGCCGTCTCCACCGCTTTCAGCGGGACGCCCGGCTGCCCGTAGGCAATGTTGTTTCGTACCGTATCGTTAAACAATACTGTGTCTTGCGCCACCACTCCAACTTGCGAACGCAGCGAAGCTAAAGTCGTATCGCGCACGTCGCGACCGTCAATGGTCAATCTCCCGGATGTCACATCAAAGAAGCGCGGAATCAAATGCACCAGCGTGCTCTTGCCTGCGCCGCTCGATCCCACCACCGCGAGAACCTCACCGGCGTGAACTTCGAGATTGATATCGCGCAAAATCTCGCGCCCTTCGCCTTCGGACTCATACGAAAAGCAGACGTTTTCGAACCGGATGCTGCGCGAAAACGGCGGCAGCGGCTGAGCTCCGGGCTTCTCTTTTACATCGTCATCCGTATCCATAAACTTGAAGATCTCGGAAGACGCGCCCAGGGCCTGCTGGAAATTATTGTTGAACAAAGCGAACTTTCGCACCGGATCGTAGAGTTTGAAAACAGCCACGATAAACGCCAGAAACGTGCCCGACGAGAAAACGTGATGATTGATTTGTTCGCGTCCCAACAGCAGAAGCAACGCAATTGCGATCGCGCCAAAGATATCCATCAAAGGTGAACTGATGGCGACCGCAGCCACCGAGCGCAAGTTCGCGCGAAACAGCCGCTGCGCTGCATCCCTGAATCGCGCAATCTCCCAGCGCTCCATGCTGAATGCCTTCACGATGCGGTTGCCGGTAATGGTCTCGTGCAGGATATTCTGAATGTCCGCAAGTTTGTCCTGGCCGCGACGGGTCGTATGTCGCACCCGCCGCCCAATTCTCCCCGCCGAGAAGATAATCACCGGTACGAACAAAACCAGCACCCAGGCAAACTGCCTGCCCAGCGCCACCACCACCAGCGCGGTAAAAACGAAGGTAAAAAACTGCTGCAGAAACTCTGCCAGAACGCTCGACATCGCATACTGCACTCGCTCAACATCATTGACGATCGTCGAAACCAGAGTGCCCGTGGTGTGCTTCTGAAAAAACGCCGCCGAGCGCTGCAGAATGGAATCGTAGAGGTCATTGCGCAGATCCGTGATCATGCCAAAGCCCGCGTAATTCACCAGGTACGTCCCCGCATAATCGCAGATCCCCTTCAATACAGTAGCCGCAACCAGGGCAAACGCCACCACCGTCCACGGATTCTGAAAGTGCGAAGGAACGAACTGCTGCAGGTAGATGGCACGCCCACTGCCCGGAATCGTAAACAGTTGCATCTCCCGGGACTGCGAACCCGGGTTCAGCACACGATCAAAAATCGGTCCGATGAGCAGCAACCGAAAGGCATCCAGCAATCCCACCGCCGCCATCAGCAGTACGGACGCCCCCACTGGCCACCAGTAAGGCGCCGCGTATCGTATGAGGCGTGTCAGTTGCCGCATTGGAGGCTCCCGGTGCGCGGCCAGACCCGGCCTGCTACGGATGAAATCAGCATGTGTTGCAAGCCTTCATTCTACTTCAGTCGTCGGTCTTTGGTCGTCGGTCGTTGGTTAATGCCGCCCTCCGGGCCCTACTTAGTGAACTGCGTATCGCAGCGACGCTTTTCTCCGCGACCTCAGCGCGATGTTCTCTACGCCCTCTGCGATCAAAGGCTTTTCCTGAACCGCCCATTTTGACCGACGACCAACGACGAACAACCAAAGACCACTACCCCGGGGCCTTACTTAGTGAACTGCGTATCGCAGCGACGCTTTTCTCCGCGACCTCAGCGCGATGTTCTCTGCGCTCTCTGCGATCAAAGGCTTTTCCTGAACCGCCCGATTTTGACCAACGGCCAACGGCGAAAGACCAACGACCACTACCCCGGGCTATCCCGATGCACCACCTTCACCCGATACCCCGCCGTGCGCAGGCGTTTGCTGACATCTTCGGCAATCATCACCGAGCGATGCTGCCCGCCAGTGCAGCCGAATGAAATTGTCAGATAACTCTTGCCCTCCCGAATGTAGTGCGGCAACAGATAGACCAGCAGCTTCGAAATCCGGCTGATAAATTCCTTGGACTGGGGAAACGAGCGAATATATTTCGCCACCTTGGGATCGCGCCCAGTCAGCGGGCGAAACTCCGGCACAAAATGAGGATTCGGCAGAAAGCGAACGTCAAACACCAGATCCGCATCCTCCGGAACCCCGTGCCGGAAGCCGAAACTCACGCACGAAACCAGAATATTATTCCCCGACTCCTGCTTCTGAAAACGCTCCGTGATGTGCGCCCGCAGCTCGTGGACGTTGAACTTGGAAGTGTCGATCACCAGATCGGCAATCGCCCGAATGCGTCGCAGATGCCGACGCTCGGCGGCCAGCGATGCCTTTACCGTCGTTTTGGTGCCTAATGGATGCGGACGCCGGGTCTCGCTGAAGCGGCGCAACAGAACTGAATCTGCTGCTTCCAGAAAAAGCATTTTGGTAGGCAATACCCGCCGCACCGATTTCACAATCTCGGGCAGAGCTTCCAGTTGCGTGCCCTCGCGAACATCGACCACCAGCGCGGTGCGCTCGATTTCGGAAGACTGGCCGGCCAACTCGGCAAACTGCGGAATCAGCGCCACCGGCAAATTGTCCACGCAGTAGTAGCCCAGATCCTCGAACGCCTTGAGCACCGAGGCTTTCCCCGAGCCGCTCATCCCCGTGATAATGACCAGCTCGGCGCGCCGGCCGCGGGCAACTGGTGAGGCAGTCTGACGTACTCCCTTTTTAGTTGTTCCTGTCGGCCTGCGAAGTGGCATTTGCTGAAATGGTAGCAGGCAGACCCGCCAGCCGCCAGTTACCCAGGTAGGCGCAGCGTCCGGACGAAGTCGAGCGGACCCTTCAAAAGCTGCAAAGGGTGCTGGATCCAACCCCAGCACCCTCTGCACAATCGCTGACTATCACCACTGAACTACTTGAACGCGATGACTCCGAACAGCCCATCCACGTTGTTGCCCGGCCCAGCGGTAAAGAAGAGCTGATTCGTCTTCCCGTTGTTCGTTGACCCACCGCCAAACTCGATGCCCCAAAGCTGATTGATTTCGATCGGCTTCTTGGAAGCGGTCTCGACGGTGCCCACAAACTTACCGGTCTTAAGATTGAACCCGTTGATGGTGCCGGTGTTGGTGTTATTCGAGATCAGCAGGGTATTGCTCAGCGGGCCGAAATTCTTTGGAGCGATGGCAAATCCCCAGGGCTGATTCAGCGGTTTTCCCGAAGTAAACCGCTTCACCAACGCGCCAGCTTCCGTGAAGATGTCAATGTATCCGCCTCCCGCGCCCTTTGCATTCACGTAGGCAACGTAAAGCTTGCCACCGATATCCTGCACGTTAAACACTACGAAGCCCTTCGGAATCTTCGAATCTGTAAACGATTTCACGAACGTGAAGGTGCCGTCATACACATCAATTTTGTTGTTGTTAAAATCGGCGGCGTAAGCGAAATTCCCGGAGCTATGGCTGGTGACGGCGAGGCCGGTATAGCTGGCCTTTTTGGATGAGTTGTTCACCCCAATGAGAGTCTCCGAAGGATCGAAATGCGACCATCCTTGGATAGTCCCGTCCAGGGTTGCGAACATGAATTCGGACGGCCAAGTGTCAATTTGGAATTCGGTCGAGCCGTTGTAAACGATGCCCGTGGGCGAACCCGGGCCATTTCCACTGGCCGAAGGCACAACCACCTGCAAGCTCTGCGGAACTCCAGCCCCGTTGTAGAGTGTGGACCAGCCATTCCATTCATCGCTAACCCAAAAGGGGCTGCCGGGACCGTAGACCAGTCCCCACGCATTCTGGAGCAGTGGATCCATGTTTTTGGCTTTGCCCGCCTGATTCGAAGTGAGAGCGGTTTTTGTGTATTGTGCCACGGCCGGACTGGAAACGAAACCTACCGCCAGTGCGAGCCACAAAGTGAGAGCAGTTGTACGAGCCCATTGACGTTGCATGCTGATTTCTCCTTTAGAGTAAAAAATGGTTAGAGGGCGGGGGGAGGACCCAATATCCCGCGCAGGTGCGAGCGCTAATGTGTATAACCTGCAAGGGCCAGATATTAGGGCTTATTCAGGCGTGTGTTGTCAATAGATTGTCACGGTTTTGTAAAATTCTTTCGCCGCAAACCGAGAACCGAGACCTGACAACTCGCCACTGGTTCTTATCCCCGGGTTATGACGTGCCCCTTCTGATCGGGCGAGCGAACCCGCTTGCCCCCCGGGATTCTTGACCCGAGGCAATAAGTCCTGTGCCCTCATCGTGTATTTCTTTGTCTATAACTATAAGCTATTTACAAGAGTGTTCCACGTGGAACACTACGTCGATTTCCCGCACCTTGATGCGATGTTACGATGCCAATCAGCATGCCCGAATTTTGTGACGTCGCCTTGCCCGTGCCACTGGACATTGCGTTCACCTACCGCATCCCGGACGAGATGCAGCCCGTGGTCGGCGGGCGCGTGCTGGTGCCGTTTCGCCAGCAGCGCATGTCGGGCGTCGTCATCGCGCTGCACGATCGCGCTCCCAAAGTTCAAACCAAGAATCTACTGACCGTGCTCGATGCTTCGCCCGTCCTCGATGAGCAGCTTCTGCGGCTGGGCAAGTGGATTGCGGACTACTATCTGGCTCCTCTGGGCGAAGTGTTTCGCACCATGCTGCCGCTGGCCGCGGAATTCAAACGGACGATAGGATATCGCATCACCAACGAGGGGCGGATGGCCCTGCACCTTGCAGGAATGGCAGGCTCGTCAGCTCGTTCGCGCAAGACGCCCGAGGAACAGCTGGCGGAGTTTCGTGTCCTCGACCACCTCACCGAACGCGAGACCGTACGGGAAGAGAGCCTGCGCGCCGCGACCCGCGTGTCGAAATCCCTATTGAGCGGAATGGTGCGGAAGAAATGGATCGCGCGCGAAGATCTATCCGATGCGCGCGACGCCACTCGCACCTTGAAAGTTGCGCTGCTGAAGAGCGCGGAAGGCAAACTGAACTCCAATCAGCAAGTGCTGATCGAAACTCTGGCTGCAGCTGGCGGGAGGATCGCCGTTGAGAATCTGCAAGCGCTCGAGGTTCCGAAGACTACGCTCGCAACCCTGGTGAAGCGGGGGCTGGTTGAGATCGTCGAAGAGCCGGTTGAGTTCACGGTCGCGAGCAAAACGACTCGGCCTCCACCACTGGATTTTAAGTTCAACTCGGCGCAGCAGGATGCACTGAAAAAGATCGAAGACAGCATACGCGCTGGCAGGTTTTCGGGCATGTTGCTACATGGCGTGACCGGGTCGGGCAAGACTGCGGTTTATCTTGCGGCGATGCGTTCGGTGCTCGAGGTGGGACGATCTGCAATCCTTTTGGTTCCTGAGATTGGACTTACGCCCGCGGTTGCGGCTGATCTGCATCACGTGTTCGGAGATGAGGTTGCCATCCTGCACTCGGCGCTTTCGGATCAGGAGCGAGCGGAGCAGTGGCATCGCATCAAGCGCGGCGAGGCGCGCATGGTCGTTGGTACGCGCTCGGCGGTGTTTGCTCCCGTCTTCAATTTGGCTTTGATGATCGTCGACGAAGAGCAGGATTCTTCCTACAAGCAGGAAGAGACGCCGCGATATCACGCGCGCGACGTGGCCGTGATGCGAGCCAAGATGGCTGGCGCAGTCGTGGTGCTGGGTTCGGCTACGCCTTCGCTGGAATCCTATTTCAACGCGAAGAAGAATAAGTATGCGTTGCTCGAGTTGCCGGATCGCGTGGAACAGCGGCCGCTGCCTGAAGTTGAAATCGTTGACATGCGGGTGGAGTTTCAGGAGACGGGCAAAGAGCAGGTGATCTCGCGGAAGCTGACGGAAGAAATCCGGCAGCGGCTGGAACGCAAAGAACAGGTAATGGTACTGCTCAACCGTCGCGGATACTCGCCCGTGGCGCTGTGCCGGGCTTGTGGGAACCGGATGGAATGCAGGAATTGTGCCATTTCGATGACGCATCACAAGCGCACCAACCGCATGGTGTGCCACTACTGTGGATTCGTGGCGCCGGTTCCGAAGGTTTGCGGCGAGTGCGGTAGCGAGTACGTTTATTTTCTGGGGACGGGTTCGGAGAAGCTGGAAGAGTTGTTGCACGGGCTGTTTCCGCAGGCGCGGATCGGGCGGCTTGATCGTGATACGGTTCGCGGCAACGAAGATTTTGAGCGGGCGCTTAACGCGCTCAACGAAGGTGAGCTTGATCTGCTGGTGGGAACGCAGATGATTGCGAAGGGTCACGACATTCACGGAGTGACGCTGGTCGGCGTAGTCGGGGCGGATGCGGCTTTGGGGTTTCCTGATTTTCGCGCGGCGGAGCGGACGTTTCAATTGCTGACTCAGGTGGCGGGACGGGCGGGGCGCGGGCAGACTCCGGGCAAAGTTATTGTGCAGACTTATTTCCCGGATCATTATGCGGTGCAGTATGCGGCGCAGCACGATTTTGTCGGGTTTTATGAAAAAGAGTTGCGCTTTCGGAGTTGGATGCACTATCCACCGTACAATGCGCTGGCAAATGTGCTCGTGCGTAGCGACAAGTTGGATGAGGCGCTGCGCTGGTCGGGCATTTTGGGGAAGTGGTTCGAGAAGACGCGGCATGAAGGGATTCGCGTGCTGGGGCCGGCGGCGGCGCCGATTGTTCGGTTGAAGCAGGACTATCGCTATCATTTTGTTTTGAAGTCGGCCAGCCGGGAGAAGCTCAACGCGACACTAAGATCGATGCTGGTCTATGCAGCCGAGCAGAAGATTCCGCGGACGCAGGTGATTGTGGATGTGGATGCGGTTTGGTTGATGTAGGGGAGCGCCTTTACAAAAAAACTCAAGGGTGGGCTATCCGCCCCGAGGCATTTCCGGAATGAGATTTTTGCCTCCCACCCTTGTCGCAAAGTGCGCGACAAGAATGGGGCACGCCTCAGTGTTAGGTGCCCAAGATTAACGCCGGAGGTCAAGATTCGCGGACAGGAATGTCCGCGCTACACAAGTTATGACAGGCGCTTGATTCCGGGGAAGCCGTCGAAGCCGGAGTCGAAGGTTAGAATTTGTTCGATTCCGTGTTGTTCCATTACGGCTAGGTGGACGGCGTCACGGGCCGACATCTTCTTGTGCCCCAGGACGATTTCTTTTGCGCGCTCTACGATGGGGCGCTCTATTGCCAGGATTTGGTCGGCGATGCCGAGCAGTGCGTCGAAGGCGGGTTGGATGGCGTCGCGGCGGTTGATGGCGGTGTAACGGTGCAGGATTTCTTGCAAAACCTCGGCGTCGGTTACGAGGCGTTGGCGCTCGCTGACCAATTTTTCCAGCAGTCGCTGGGCGTCGCTCTTGTGGGGATGGGGCGCTCCGATCAAGTACATCGGGATATTCGAGTCGATCAGAATCACGGGCGCGGGCCCGTTCCGTATCCCATTTCGATCTCGGCGAGCATAGTGTCGATGTCTGCCGTGGGATAGTCGTGTTGTGCGGCAGCGCGAACTACTTCGAGTTTCTTGCCGGCACTTCCGAGGGGCTCGCGACGACGGGCTAAGTCAAGCGCTTGCCGCACCCATTCCGCCAGGGACATTCGGCGGGAGCGGGCCATTTTCTGGATTTCGCGGTAATCGGGGTCTTGTAGGATTACCTGGAGTCTTTTAGCCACCAGATGAGTTTACTTGACTCATTATGATGAGTCAAGATGAAGTTGGGGTGCGAGGAAACCTAGGGTCCCTCGACTGCACACTGGATGACAAAGGGCTGCAGGCGGGAGGCCAAAGCGTTGTGGCCGGATGGGACGTGTTGCGTCCGAGATGATACTACGGTTGGTTCTTCTCCAGAAACTCACTGACTACTTCTTTCACGTCGCGGTGCTGGCCGTCTACGGCGTAGTTTAGTTGGCGCATATCGTTGTCGGATATTTTTCCGGTGAGTTCATCGAGAGCTTGTTTTATTTGTGGATGTGCGGTTAGCGTTTCCTGGCGAATGATAGGAACGGCTTCATAAGGCGGAAAATAATGTTTGTCGTCGTCGAGGACGAACAGGCCGAGGGCTGGAATCAGGCCATCGGTGGTGTTGCCTGCGATCAGATCGACCTGTTTGCCTTTTAAGGCGCGAGTGAGGAGGCCGAGATCCATGATTTGCGGGGGCTCAGCGAAGCGCAGGCCGTACGTGGCAATGAGTCCCTTATAGCCGTCGGGACGTTCCATGAATTCGTAGCCGAATCCGCCGCGCCATTGGGGAGCGTGGGCGGCGGCTTGCGAGATGGTCTTCAGGCCGAGGCGGCGAGCGTCGTCGCCGCGAATTTCAATGGCGAAAGTGTCGTTGAAGCCGAAGGGCGCGCCCACGGCCAGGTTGAAGCGCTTGGCATATTCTGCTTTGACTTGGTTGTAGACGTTTTCGCGATCGCCGTTGGGCTTTTCTTTCAGGACCGCGGTCAGTGCGGTGCCGGTGTATTCGGGATAAACATCGATGCGGCCGGCGAGAATGGCCTGCTGGCAGATGAAGGTGCCGGCAAGATAGAAGCGGCGCTCGACCGGAAGGTGGGTCTTGGTCTCGATTTGCTGGGCGATGATTTCTCCGAGGATGAGCTGTTCGGTGAAATTCTTGGAGCCGATGACGATTAAATTCTGGCGGGAGGGTCCGCAGGCGGTTAGGAATGCGATGAGGAAAAGCGAAACCCCGAAGATCACTTGGTTGGACTGACGCGGATTTTTGCCGGGGTGGGGCATGTTTTTCGGAATCAGTTCTCAGTTCTTGGTTCGCGGTTCTCAGTTTCGTTCTTAGCTTGGGCTTAGGCGTTTCTCCAGCCATCCCAGGCTTAGGTCGGCCAGCAAGGCCATGACGGCGGCGGGGATGGCGCCGGCGAGAATGACCTGGTTGTTCACCATGGCGAGGCCGCGAAAAATATATTCTCCCAAGCCGCCGGCTCCGATCGCGGCCGCGATCGTTGCCAATCCGACCGAGATCACGGTGGCAACGCGAACGCCCGCGATGATGACTCCCAGAGCCAGCGGGAGTTCGACTTGAAAAAGAAGTTGGCGATCGGTCAGGCCCATGCCGCGTCCGGCCTCGATTACAGCGCGGTCCACGCCCTTGATGCCGACATAGGTGTTTCGGATCATGGGCAGCAGAGCGTAGAGGGCGAGCGCAAGGATAGCAATACGGTCGGCTCGCTCGCCGATCCAGGGAGCGGGCAGGAGGAATCCGAAGAGTGCGAGGCTGGGGATGGTTTGAATAATGTTGGCCCCGCCCAGTACCGGCTTGTTGAGCGCGGGGTAACGAGTGATCAGGATGCCGAGCGGGATTCCGATGAGCACGGCGAGGATGGTTGAGATGCCGACCAGCCATAAGTGCTCGAGCGTGAGTTCGAGGACTTCGGTGTGATTCTGCAGCATGAATTGGTAGAGGTTCATTGCGGTCTCACTTTATTCGAAGGCGTTTTTGTACGCGCAGGGCAGCGGCTCTGTGGACGCGAGAAACTGTTCGGGCGTTTGCACCGCGATCATGCGGCCTGTTTCCATCAATGCGATGCGTGTCCCGAGTAACAGGGCCTCGCGCAAGTCGTGGGTGACGAAGACGACCGTTTTGCGGAGGCGTTTCTGCAGGTCGAGGAACTCGCGTTGCAATTCGGCGCGGGTGATGGGATCGAGGGCACCGAAGGGTTCGTCCATCAGAAGGATAGGCGGATCCGCGGCCAGAGCGCGTGCCACGCCCACCCTCTGCCGTTGGCCTCCGGAAAGTTCGCGAGGATAACGCGAGGCGATCTCAGGATCGAGCCCAACGAGTTGCAGCAACTCGTCGACCCGCTTAGAGATTCGATTGGTGTCCCACTTCTCGATCTTTGGAACCAAACCGATGTTACGCGCGACGGTGAAGTGAGGAAAGAGGCCGACGTCCTGAATGACGTAGCCGATCATGCGGCGAAGGCGGATGACATCCCATTCGAGAATCGGGCGCGAATCGACGCGAAGTTCGCCTTTGCTGGGAGTCAGCAGACGATTGATGAGTTTGAGGGTCGTGGTTTTGCCGGAGCCGCTGCGGCCCAGCAGGACTAGAGTCTCTCCGCGTTGCACTTCGAGGTTGAGATCGTGAAGCAGTACGCGGGACTCGTTGCCGTTGCCGTGCAAGCGATAGGAGACGTTGCGGAATTCGATGGCGGGGCGAGTGTCGTGAGGATCGCTCATGTGTCGGAACAGCCGCGCGCTACACTTCGTACGCTGCCGGAGGCAGGCCGGTGATGCGAATTCCGGAGTGGCCTTTGTGCCGGATGTTGAGGCCGATCAGCAAGGCTGTGATCTGCTCCACGATGCGCGCGTTTTCCAGTTTGCCGCCGTCGATGGCGCGAACGCCAGCAATCTTGGTTGCCAGAGTACGCACGATCTGGACGGCAGCGGGATCGTCGCTGCAGACAATCACATCGCAATCAACCGGACCATCAGCGTTCAGCAATTCGGCTCCTGCGTTGTGAAAAGCGGCTACGACGGAAATGCCCTTGGGTACGAGCTCTGCCGTCTCTTGCGCTGCGGAACCTTGCCAGACGCCCAATGTGCGGCTGGCGCGACCGCCAACGCTTGCGGCTAAGGGCACAGTCGTATCAATTACGATGCTGCCGGGCCGAATCGCGGGCTTGAGTTGCTTCAGCAGCGCGGCGTGACCTTCGAAAGGAATTGTGAGCACGAGTAAATCCGCAGCGGCACAGGCGGCGATGTTTTCGCTACCCGAAATGTTTGCGCCAGGGGCTCTTTGTTTGATTTTGTTTGCGGCATCCTGGGCGCGCGCAGCGTCTCGCGATCCGATGATGAGGGTTTCACCGGCCTGTGCCCAGCGCAAAGCCAGGCCGAATCCTTCAGGGCCAGTGCCTCCGAGAACCGCGATGGGCCGGGATGCGCTCATGGGATTGCCGTCATGCGATTCTTCTATGCGAACTCAGGTTCGAGCAACTCCTCGGCAGTCGGTAATTCGGGCCGCAGCTTGAGGTTGATTCGCGTGTAGACCGTATTGCGTTCGGCTGGAATGCGGCCAGCTTCCAGAATGAGCGACTGAAAATCTTCGGGACTGGTGTATTGGCCGGCGGTGGCTCCGGCCTCGCGAGAGATGTTTTCTTCCATCAACGTTCCGCCGTAATCGTTGGCGCCAGCATGCAAGCACAGCTGAGACAAACCGCGGTTCAATTTCACCCACGAGACTTGAATGTTGTCGATGGCGCCGGCCAGGAGAACTCGCGCGAGGGCGTGGATCTTGAGATGTTCGGCAAGCGTGGGGCCGGATCGCGCAATTCCCTGATGGAAGAGCAAAGTATTTTGATGCACGAAGCCGAGCGGGACGAACTCTGTGAAGCCGCCAGTCTGCTGCTGAATTTCGCGAAACAGCAGGAGTTGATTGATCCAGTGCTCGGGTGACTCGACGTGTCCGTACATCAGCGTGGAGGTGCTGCGAATGCCGCAGCTGTGCGCGGTGCGGATGACTTGCGTCCATTGCTCGCTGGAAAGTTTGTTGCGGGAAAGCACGAAGCGGACTTCGTCGTCGAGGATTTCGGCGGCCGTCCCCGGCAGAGTGTCGAGGCCGTTGTCACGGAGCATTTTCAGATAATCTTCGAGGGACATGCCGGTCAGTTCGACGCCGTAGACGATTTCCATAGGGGAAAAGGCGTGAATGTGCATGCCGGGAACCGCTTGCTTTACGGCGCGCAGAATGTCGCGATAATGAAACGGAGGCAGGTCGTGCGGCAGCCCGCCTTGAATGCAAACCTCGGTCGCGCCGATTTTCCAGGCTTCGCGTGCCTTCTGCGCGACTTGCTCGAGGCTGAGAAAGTAAGTGTCGGATTCGCGCGGGCCGCGGCTGAAAGCGCAAAATTTGCAGCCGACGAAGCAGATGTTTGTGAAATTAATATTGCGATTTACGACGTAGGTGACGATATTTCCGACCAACTCTCGCCGCAACGCATCTGCGGCAACGAGCAGGCCGAGGAGATCGTCGCCATCGGCGTTTGCAAGCAGCGAACATTGTTCGCGCGTAAGCACGCCGCCGTCTAGAGTCTCCATCACTTGCTCGAGCGCCACGCGTGCGGGGTGGCTGATACGAAGAGCGATATCCGGCCACTCGAGCGCGGGAAAGTTCTGCAATTCGGGCTGGGTAAGAACGCGAGCCATAAATCCTCCTCAAACAAAACTGCATCAACGAAACAAGTCGGTCGCTGCCGGGCGAATCAGGTCCCGAGCTCGTCCCCGCGCGGGCCGATAATGGAATCCTCGAATGATACACGCGGGCGTGCGAGCTAGCTTGCCGCAGACCAGGCCCGCGGCGCAAGCCAGTTCATCGGCGACGGCCTCTATCGTCACCCGCAGCGGATAACCATGGGGATCGCGATCGCCACGATAATCATGCAAGGCTTGCATACCGGCGACGCCGATGGCAACTTCAGTGAGGCCTTCGCGCCACGGGCGCCCGAAGCTATCAGTGATGATGACTGGGATCGAAAGGCGCAGCAGTTTTTTCAGTTCGCGATGAAGCTTCGCTGCAGACCGGTCCGGATCTTTGGGTAGGAGAAGCGCGTGGCGGCCACCATCGACGTTAGAAGCGTCGACTCCGCTATTGGCACAGATCAGGCCGTGGCGAGTTTCGGTGATCAGAACTCCGCTCTTGCGCCGCACCACCCGCTTGCTCTCTGCCAGAGCCACTTCGGTTACGCGCGCGTCGAGCTTGTAACGCCGCGCCCACGCGCGGGAAGCGCGGGAAGGCTTGATCTTTTCTAGGGGAACAAGTTGACCCTCCGCTTTGGAGACGATTTTATGTTTTACGATCAGGATGTCGCCTTTTCTTGGCGAGAGCTTGAGATGCTTGAGAGCTTGGAGAAGTTTGTCCGCCAGCGAATCGCCGGGACGGACATTGTCAGCAAGAGGGATTGGAAGAACGCGGAGCTCTAAAAGGGCAGTCATTTTCGTGGGCGCGCGAGGACGCCGGTCGCTCCATCGACACCATCACTCATTTGCCGCCAAAGACAAGTCGGTCAAATCCCACTGTCTTGCCAGGCGCTGGGCGCGGGTTTCGCCGGGTGCCTCCGCGAGTTGGCGCAAGTCGGAAGGATTATCGATGTCTAGGGCGATGCCGGGGAGCGAAAGAACTACGCAGTGCTTCTGGGTGGCGCGCGCGGCCGCTAAATGTGGCTTGAAGCTATCGTTTCCAAAACGTAGTGGAAACAAACCTGCAGGACGTCGCCAGGCTGCGTTCGTGCCTCGTTCGTCAGCGGCGGGGACGAGTACGGAGCCCTCCGCTGGCGCAGCTTCCAGAATTTGCTCCAGCTCAGAAGCATTAATCAGGGGAATATCGCCGGGAATGACCAGTGTGCTGTCTACTTGGCGAGACTCGCAGACCTCGGTTGCCATTTCGATCGCATCGGTCTCGCTGCGATTTGCGTTGTCAGGAATAACTTCGAATTCAAACCGCCGAGCCAACTCGATCGCGAACGCGTCGCTGGTGACGATGCCAACCTCGGGCCGGTTTGTCCATGTGGCCAACGTTTCGAGAACGTCCAAAAGCATAGCTTGAGCCAACTCGGTACGCGTCGGTTGATCCAGTATGGACGCCAGGCGCTGCTTGGCGTTGGCTAGACTCTTAACCGGGACAAGAATCATGACGGGTCCGCGGCGCGGGCATTTTCCGCGCTCAGCAGGGCAAGGACGGTCCGCGCCAGTTTCGCTTTGTCGTCTGCGGTACGCATGATGGTGTTGGTGCAGTGTACACGCAGTCCGGGACGATCCAGCTTTTTGGCTGCTTCCAGATCACGAACATCCGCAATCAGAATATCCAGAAAATCCTCATACGCCTTGGCGACTCCGGCGATGGAGACCGGCAGTCCCTGCGCAGCCATTAACGCGCCGGCGGGACCGGACACGGCCGCGTCGTTAACGATTGGACTGATGGCGGCCACCGTGGCCGGAGTCTGCCGCAACGCCTCGCGAATATCGGTGACGGCAAGGATCGGGCCGATGCTGGTGGCAGGATTGCTCGGCGCCAGAATCACGGCGCTGGCGGACATGATGGAATCGACTACCCCCGGCGCAGGCTCGGCGTCGGTGGCTCCTGCGAAGCGAACCGACCTGACCGGGTCCTGATACCAGCGTTGCACAAAATATTCCTGGAAGCTGAGATCACCGACAGGCGTGTCGATTCTGGTTTCGACTCGTGAGTTGCTCATCGGCAAAATCTGCGCCTGAACGGCCAGCTTGTTACAGATTGCGGTCGTGGCTTCGGTCAGCGTCTTTCCCTGCGCCAGATATTTCGAACGCAGCAGGTGAACGGCGAGGTCGCGGTCGCCAACATGGAACCAGATGGGCTCGACCAGTTCTCCCATAGCCTGCAGGCAAAAGAATGTGTCACCCTTTACGCCCCAGCCGCGTTCCTTGCTAAGCAGGCCGGCCATGGCGTAGGTGATGGAATCCAGGTCGGGAGAGACGTACAATCCCCACCATTCCAGATCGTCGCCGGTGTTCACGATGAAGGTGAGTTGCTGCGCAGAGGCAACCTGGCGCAGGCCCTCCACAAACTTCGCGCCGCCTGTTCCGCCCGTCAGCACGACGATCACGCGGGCCTCCGGGCGTAGCCGTCGCTATCGATCGCAGCTTTGATTTTTTCCGATAGGGCACCTGATGTCGTCAATAAGGCTGGCACGAACTCAGGATAAACCGGCAATCGCTGACGCAGAGCGTATCCTTTCGCTTCGGTTCGTAACTTCAGTTGTTCCAGGTGTGGCCAAGGTTTTTCCGGATTGATGAAGTCTGGCGTCAGAGGCGAGATTCCCCCCCAATCGTTAATGCCAGCGTCGAGCAAGTGCTCGTAGTACGGCGCCGAAAGATTGGGCGGGGCTTGAATGTTGACGTCTGGCATCAGCAGGCGCGCGACTGCGATTGTGCGCAGCATTTCGCCCTGCGTAGGTTCGGGCCATTCGCGCATCGGGATCTCGGGCTTGGCGCGGAAGTTCTGAATGATGACTTCCTGAATGTGTCCGTAGCGGCGATGCAGTTCGCGGATGGCGAGCAGAGTGTCCACGCGGTCTTCCAAGGTTTCGCCGATGCCGATCAGCAAGCCAGTCGTAAAGGGAACATCTTGTTTACCCGCCTCCTCAATCGTGCGCAGGCGTTTTGCCGGAACTTTATCAGGAGCATTATCATGAGCTGCCCCAGCTGCCAGAAGAGAGTTGTTCATCGTCTCGAGCATCAGGCCCATGCTCGGAGAAACTCCAGCCAGGCGCGCAATCCATTCCGCGCTCAGCAGACCGGGATTGGGATGAGGCAGCAATGTGGTCTCACTGAGCACAAGTTCGCACATGGCCTCGAGATAATGAAGAGTGGATTTGTACCCCAACCGGCGCAGGGTTTCGCGCATCTCGGGAAATGCGAGTTCGGGTTTATCGCCCAGGCTGAATAGCGCCTCGGTGCATCCCATTTTCTCACCGGCCCGCGCCACCTTAAGAACCTGGTCCGGGGTCATAGTGTGTGCGCCCGTCTGGCTCGGATCGCGGCGGAAGGTGCAATAACCGCAGTAGTCGCGACAAAGATTAGTGAGCGGAATAAAAACTTTGCGTGAGTAAGTAATCACGCCCGGCTTGAAGCGCTGCCTGGTTTGCATGGCAGCCGAGAGCAACGCGGGAAGGTCCGGTTCAGCGCAGCGGATCAGTTGGCAAGCCCCATCCCGCGAAAGCGGCATTCCGGCTCGCAGTTCGTCCGCATACGAACTTGGCGGGTGCTGCCGCGTCCACATGGTTTGGCCTACGCTCACGCTTCCGAAATCATACATTAGGTTCGCTTCGAGGAGATGCTGCTCAACGAGAAAGGACCCTGCGAGACGTGATAAAACTTGAAGGAGAGAAAACTGCCCCGGGCGAGGACGCGTAGAATTCCGTCACTAACCGGAGCTTCAGCGTTCTATGGGAGTAAGTCAGGCAGAATTCCGCAAGGCGATGGGCAGCTTCGCCACCGGAGTAACCGTTATCACGGTCGACTATGAGGGCGAAGTTCACGGAATGACCGCAAACGCCTTTGCGTCAGTGTCCCTCGATCCCATGTTAGTGCTTGTCTGCGTCGATCATCGCGCGCGAACTCACGCTCACTTAACTGCAAGGAAGCGCTTCGGAGTGAATGTTCTGGCGGAGAATCAAAGGGCAGTTTCGGAATACTATGCCGATCCGAATCCTGACCACCGCTACGCTGAGCGCGAGGCAAGAGCACGCTTCGACCGGACGCAGCACGGTACGCCGGTTTTGCACGGCGCTCTGGCTTATCTGGAATGCCGCTTGCACACTGCCCAAGATGCGGGAGACCATACGATTTTCATTGCAGAAGTCGAGGATGTCGTGGTGAGGGCGGGCGATCCGCTGCTGTATTTTCGAAGTGAGTATCGGAAGGTCGGAGCTGCAGATTAGCGCAGGGTCTTGGAGTTGTGCCGGAGCCGGCGCGTGATGTTGTTCGCCTCATCCGGTAGTCTCGCGATGACTACGTTTGTTAAGCTTATTCGCCCATAGGGACTCGGGGACGAGAAACAATGTATCCGCGTGCGTTTCATTATCACCGCGCTGGTTCGCTAAAAGAGGCGGCAACTATGCTTGCCCAGCTCGGAGACGATGCCAAGCTGCTGGCAGGCGGCCAGAGCCTGATCCCGTTGATGAAGCTGCGTTTTGCGAATCCGGTCCATCTGGTGGATCTGAATTTTATGTCTGGCACGTCATACATTAAGCGGGACAATGACACGCTTCGTTTCGGTGCTCTGACCCGGCATGCGGAGATCGAGGCGTCGGTCTTGGTTGCAAAAATCCCCATTCTCCATGACTGTGCCGCAGGCATTGCCGACGTTCAAGTACGCAATCGCGGTACGATTGGAGGCTCGCTTGCCGAAGCCGATCCCAGCGGCGACTGGGCAACTGTGCTCTTCACCCTTTCGACTGAAGTCCGTTGTCTTGGCACCAACGGCGAGCGCACGCTTTCTCTCACGGACTTTATCAAGGACGCATACACTACGGCTCTGGCCCATGACGAATTAGTCAGTGAAGTTGCAGTGAAGATGCCGGCCGCAGGAAGCGGAGGAGCTTACTTAGCATTCAAACGATCTGCGCCGGTTTATCCGACGGCCAGTGCGGCGGTGCAGCTCACGATGGATGATGATGTTTGCAAGGATGTGGCAATCGCCTTGGGCTGTGTTGGCCTGATTCCGATAAGAGCAGAGGAAGCTGAACTTGCCTTGCGTGGGCGGCCGCTAACTGAGAAGACAATCGCAGGCGCGGCGGACGCAGCAAGGGCCGCTGCCGATCCGCAATCCGATATGCGTGGCTCAGCCGATTACAAACGCGCTCTGGTAGGTGCCCTGGTGAAGCGAGCGATCGAGATTGCACTCCGGCGCGCTCGCGGCGAGCAGGTTGAGGTGAGTCACATCTATGCCTGAGAATGCCATGCCTGACCGCATCGAAAACGTTCCGATTCAGCTCAAGGTCAACGGGAAGTCGTATTCGCGAACCGTAGAGCCGCGTAAGCTCCTGGTCGAACTGCTGCGGGAGGATCTCGACCTAACTGGCACGCACGTGGGCTGCGATACGACTTACTGCGGCGCATGCACCGTGCTGATGAACGGCGCGGCAGTCAAGTCGTGCACCATGTTTGCGGTGCAGGCGGACGGCGGGGAAATCCTAACGGTCGAAGGTCTGGAGAAAGACGGCGAGCTTCATCCCATCCAAAAAGCCTTTGGCGATTGCTACGGATTGCAGTGCGGGTACTGTACGCCGGGGCTAATGCTCTCTGCTTTACAGTTATTGTCTCAGAACCAACAACCGAGTGAAAAAGAAATACGCAGGGCGATTGCGGGAAACACCTGCCGCTGTACCGGATATCAAAATATTCTGAAAGCAATTCATACAGCTGCGCAGAACATGAAAGGTGTTTGATGCATGGCGATCAAATTTGCCGGCGACTTTGAAGTCAGGCGCACGCCGGAAGAAGTTCACGACTTTCTCATCGATCCGAATAAGTTTGCGGCGCTGTTGCCTGACTTTCAGGGTCTCTCGGTGCAGGACGCCACACATTTCACCGTGAAAGTGAATGTCGGCATTTCTTACATCAAAGGGGTTGCGGAAGTGAAGATGGAATTGGTCCAGGCCGAGCGTCCGAAAGGCGCGCAATATAAGGGACAAGGGAGCGTGGCTGGAGGAAACGTTGCTCTGACGGCCGGTTTTGATTTGTCGCCGATGGACGGTGGCACAAGAGTTGCGTGGCATAGTGAGGCGCAGATCTTCGGCCGCCTGACGTCCATGGCCGGGGGCTTGCTGGAGCCGTTGGGGAAAAAACAGGTTCAGAAGTTGATTGACGGATTGCAGGCGGCGCTGCGATGAGGAGATCGGCGTGAGCTCGATCAATAAGAACGGCGCGAAGTCCTGGGTAGGACAAGCGCTTCCCCGCAAGGAAGAAAACCGGTTGCTGCGCGGGCGGGGAAAGTTCGCCGATGACATCAAGCTGCGCGAAATGTTGTATCTGAAATTCGTGCGCTCGCCGTACGCGCACGCGAAGATTGTGAGTGTCGACATCTCGTCCGCCGAGGCGCTTGCTGGTGTTGTCGCCGTGGTCACCGGGACCGAAGTCGCGGCACAGACGCAGCCATTCATCGAGATTGGACCAGATCCTTTTGCCCGGATAAAAGACTACCCCCTGGCCGTCTCCAAAGTGCGCTACCAGGGGGAGCCGGTCGTTGCAATCGTGGCCGAATCACCCAGCTTGGCGGATGATGCTGCCGAGTTGGTTCAGGTCGAGTACGATGCGCTTGATCCTGTTGTCGATGCAGAAGAAGCCTTGTCTGATAAGAGCATCTTGCACGACGAGGCTGGCACGAACCGTGTCTGGAATGGAGTCTTCGAGTATGGAGATGTCGATCAAGCCTTCCGCGAGGCGGCCTACGTCGTCAACATCGACCGGATGCATTTCCATCGCTTCTCCAGCACACCGCTGGAAAATAACGTGGTCATCGCACAGTGGAATCCGAAAGACGATCGCATCTATTACGAATGCAACAATTCATTCCCGTCGTTTGCGATTCAGTTTCTGTCGGCGCACCTCGGCGTACACATCGATCGCATCCGCGTCGAGACATCCGATATCGGCGGCAGCTTCGGCATCAAGATTACGAGCTACCCGCAGATGGCCATGTGCGCGCTGGCTTCGAAGAAAGCTGGGGGACGGCCAGTCAAGTGGGTTGAGACCCGCACGGAACACATTACGTCAAGCGCTCACGGCAACGAGCGGACCTTTCGCGACACGCGAGTTGCCCTCGATAAGAACGGTGTCATCACTGCGCTTGTATCGCGACACATCGACGATTGCGGGGCGTATCCACGCTACGAACCGCTGGGGTGCGTCATCTGGTCGCAGGTGTTTCCCGGAGTTTATCGCTTCAAGAATGCGCGAATTGACTTTACGCAAGCGGTCACGAATAAGTGTCCGGTCGGCCCCAATCGCGGATACTCCCGCATGCAGCATTTGTGGTTTCTGGAGCGCGTGATCGATATCTGCGGGCATGAATTGGGCATTCCGACTGACGAGATCCGTTTGCGCAATTACATTCGTCCGGAAGAATTTCCCTATACGACTCCGAATGGTTGTGTCTACGACTCGGGCAACTATCCGAGAATGCTGGAAGTCGCGAAAGCGCGAGTCGGCTGGGACGAATGGAAAAGCAAGCAGCTCGCGGCCCGCGAAGAAGGCCGCCTGATCGGAATCGGCATTGGCACCACGCTGGACTCGGGCACGAACAATTTTGGACAGTCGCAAATCGTGAATCCGGGCGCGCCCTTTTCCGGCAATTCTCAAGGCGCAAACTGCAAGCTGGATATTTATGGTGAGGTCGTGGTCTCAGTCGGTTCTTGCCCGCAAGGCCAGGGGCATGAGACCACGGCTGCGCAGGTTGTTGCCGATGTGCTAAATATTCATCCCGATCGCATCACGGTTCGAACCGGTTTCGACACCGAACGCAACGTGCACACTGGTTTTTCCGGAACCTACGCCAGCCAGTTTGCCGTGTCGGGGCTCTCGGCTGTCCATGGCGCCGCACAAAAGCTGAAAACAGAAATGAAGCGGTTAGGCGCGTTCCTGCTCGAAACCAAAGAAGACGATCTTGAATTCGGCACGGGCGAGCAGGGCCCTGAGATTCGCGCTACGAGCACGGGAAAATCGGTCAACTATTGGGGGCTTGCCAACATCGTCAACGTAAACAGCGCGGTGTTGCCGTCCGAATTGTATGAACTGACGCTGAATTGTCGATACATCTGGCGCGCGCCGTTCAAAGTTCCAGACAAACAAAAAAAATACGGCAGCCTGACTTTGACCTACGCCTCTCAGCTTCACATCGCGGTCATCGAAATCGAGCGTGATACATTCATCCCGCGCATTCTCGACTACGTAGCCGTCGATGATTGCGGGACTGTGATTAATCCGCCCATCGTCGAAGGCCAGGTTTATGGCGCCACGGCACATGGCATCGGCGCAGCTCTGATGGAAAATTGCGTGTACGATGCGGTTGGCAACATGTTGACCAGCACCTTCAGCGACTACACACCGATCACAGCGATGAATATGCCAAAGGTGAAATACGATCACATCGAAACGCCCTCGCCGCACAGCTATAGCGGTGCCAAGGGGATGGGCGAGGGTGGCGCAGCTCCGATCCACACAATTTCGGCGGCTCTGCAGGATGCGCTGTTTGCCAGTGGCATTATGATCGACAACTCATTCAACAATGCCGACAGTTTGTTCCGAGCGATGGTAGCGAAAGAAATCAGCCAAGCCAAGAAGCTGGTAAAAGTGGAAAGGCGAGGGTAGCGCCGCCCGTTGGCGGCCCGATGGGCGGGCGAACGCCCGACAGCCGGCAAGGTGCCTGTGCAACGAATGAAGCGCGTTTGCATCGTCGGTTGCGGGGCCATCGGCAGTCTGTATGCGGCGCACCTGGCGCGGGTTGCGGAGGTGTGGGCCTTTGTTCGTCGCGAAGATCACGCTAGAGTTTTAAACCGCGATGGTCTGCGCGTCTCGGGAAAGCACGAGTTTCAGGTATCGCTCAAGGCGACAGCCTGCGCGGAACAGCTCCCGGATTGCGAACTTACGATCGTGGCAACCAAGGCGACGCAGGTAGCGGAATCCATTTCTGATGTTGGCAGCCGATTCAATCAGGGAGCAGTCATCTCCGCGCAGAACGGGTTGGGCAGCGAAGAGATTATCGCCCAACATACTCGTGGTCAAATCATTCGGGGCACGACTTTCATGAGTGGCACCAAGCACAGCGATACGCATGTGCAGTTCGAACTCGATACCGCAACCTGGATCGGTCCGTTTGAACCACGCCACACTGCCTATGCGCTCGTAAAAGAAGCCGCTGACCTGATTAACGCTGCCGGCCTGAAGGCCGAGGCACTGCCGGACGCGCGCCCGGCGCAGTGGTCGAAGCTGATCTTCAATGCCTCGGTCAATGGTGTGTCCGCCCTGACCGGATTGCCGCATTCGCCGCACTTCGCGCATGAATCGCAGTTTTCTGATCTCGGACATCTGTTGCACGAGTTGATCGCAGAAGGAAAACAGGTAGCGCAAGCAGCGGGGATAAAACTCCACGACGATCCGTGGGAGATGAACAAGATCGGTGCCATGACCAACCATCCGCCGTCGATGCTGTGTGACATTCGTCGTCAGCTCGCAACCGAGGTCGATTTTCTGAGCGGCGCTATCGCCCGCGAAGCGGAGCGAGTCGGAGTGTCGGCGCCGCTTCACGCTGCGGTTTACCGGCTGATCAAGGGCAAGGAAGCGTCGTGGACGTTCAAGGACGAGAATCGTGCAGTGAGACTCTAGAATGGCTCTCGGGGTAGAACATGGCTTGGCCAGTTGACGAAGCGAAACTAAATCGCGTCCGCGCGTTAATGAAAGATCAGGACGTAACCGCGCTCGTCGTGCGCGCCCCGGATAATCTCGTCTATCTCACGAATTACTGGTGCATGAAGGGATACGACGCTGCGGTGTTTCCGCGCGAAGGCGAACCAACGCTCATCGCGTTGGAGCCGCAGTTGGCGGATGCCGAGCGGAATTCATGGACGAAAGACATTCGTCTGTTCAAGGGCTATCACGAAAGCGATCCCCGCCCGCCGCAGTATCGTGCTCTTGATCTCGCATTACAGGTCTTGAAGGAGCGTGGCCTTGGCGAAAAGGTTGCCATCGAACTCAACATGGGCACGCAGTCGGCCGACCGCATGGTGGGTGAGCCGACGACTCCTACGCAAATGTATTTCGATGCGTTCGGCGAGGTCTCGGGCCGGGTGCTTGACGCCACTCCCTTGCTGAACGAAGCACGCGCCATCAAAACACCTCAGGAAATCGAGCGCATGCGATTAGCCAATGAATTGGCCGCACTGGCGATGGACTATACCCGCGAGCACATACGTCCCGGAATGAAGGAAAGTGAAGTAGGCGGGATGTATGAGAGTTTCGTGCACGGCGTCGGCGTGGGATACAAGGGAAAAGTAGAAATGGCGCGAGCTTTCACCCTGGTCTGGTCCGGGAAAGGGATTGCGACGTTCACCGCAACCGGTGACCGCCCGATCCAAAAGAACGAGCCGACTTTGCTCGAAATCTGGGTTTGCGTCGACGGGTATTGGACCGACCTCACCAAGAATGCGTGTCCCGGCGAACTTACGCCGGAATATCACAAGCTGCTCGATCTGCTGCTAAATGTTTTCAACGAAGCGATCGCTTATGCACGGGATGGCGCCGATTTACCAGAGCTCGATCGCCTCATTCGTGCCCGCATTGCAGAGGGTGGATATTTTGGTCAACCTTCGCATCCCATCTGTCACGGCGTCGGAGCCCGTGCCCATGAGTTCCCTTACGCGCATCAGGCCGGGATTGGCACAATGAAGAAAGGAATGGTACTGGCCATTGAACCAGGAATTTATTGGCCCGAAGGCGGAGGCCTGCGACTCGAAGACAATTTTCTGATTACCGACGAAGGCAACGAAAAACTGTGCAGCTATCCGGATGACTTTCGGCTGGCTGGACGTCACTAAGAAGCGGAGACTGTGGCCAAATCAAACCGAGTTCCGACATCGAGGCTCAACCTGAAATTGGTTGAGAGAATCCTCGCCGAGGTCAAGGAAGAAGAGATCGTAGCCATGTGCTGCGATGTGATCAATATTCCCAGCCCCACGGGCGACGAAGCCAAAATGGCGGAGCACATGCGCGCCGCATGGGAAGGCATCGGGCTCGATGTGACCTGGCAAGAAGTTGAAGAAGGGCGCGCCAACGTGATCGGGCGCTGGGAAGGCACCGGCACTGGCCGTTGCCTGATGTTCAACGGCCACATGGATACCTCTAACACCGGCCAGGAAGAGTTCCTCACCGGAATTGGATACAAGCCGAATGCCGTGATCAAAGACGGAATGATCTACGGCCTCGGCATCTACAACATGAAGGGCGCGTTGGTCTGCTACACGCACGCGGTCAAGGCCCTGCAACGGGCAGGAGTGAGACTGCAAGGCGATGTCATTCTTGCCGCGGTTGCTGGGGAAATTGAAAAGACGCAGTGGAAAGAATTCCGCGGCCGCGAGTACCGCGGCTACGGCGTGGGCACGCATTACCTCGTCAATCACGGAGTGCTGCCGGACGTTTGCATTCTGGGCGAACCCACCGACATGCAAATTATTCTTGAACATTACGGCTCGCTTTGGGTGCGTATTTCGGTCACGGGCATGTATGTTCACACCGCCTTCGCGGCTGGACGCGCGGAACGCAACTCGATCCGACGGCTCTACGACGTGCTTGGCGTGGTCCTGAAGTGGATGAAGGGGTGGGAGCAACGAAACACTTATCGAGGACACAAGAGCGTCGCGAATTTAGGCTGCATTCGTGGCGGACAACCCTGGCGTGTCAGCCGCACTCCCGAGAGTGCGGAGTTGTTTCTCGATCTGCGCGTCCCGCCGCATATGCCGATGCAAGCCGCACGCCGTGCGGCGAAGTCGCTCTTCCTCGACTTGAAAAGACGTTACCCAGACTACGGGCTAGAGTTTGAGACCTATGTTTCAGTACCCGGCGCCACGATCGCGCCCGACCATGCGATGGTGAGAGCAATCGACATGAACCATCAGAGAATAATGGGCGAACCTCCCAAGCGCGATGTGGTGCTGTGGTGCTCGGATGCTTCGGTAATGACGCGTTACGGGATCGATACGGTGAACTATGGTCCCTCGAGCGGTCCGCGAGATGCCGAAGGCGAGAAGGTCAAGATCAAGACGCTGGTGGACATCACGAAGATCTACGCTTTAACCGCTGCTGAACTGTGTGGCGTGCAATAGGAAACTTCAAGCCCGGGGATACTTTGCCAAGCCAACTCGAAATTGATCGTCGGTACAAAAACGTCCGTGCCGCCATGGAGGGTGCCGGACTGGATGCGCTTCTCGTCTGCGGAAATCAGTACGCGGGTTTTGAAGGCGCCGTCTTGTACGTTTCGGGTTTCGAAATAGTGCATCGCTACGTTTACGTAGTGTTGCCGCTCGAGGGCGAACCAACTTTAGTGTTTCCCCGCGAGGCCCGCTGGATTGGTGACAAGATCAAGCCTTGGGTGAAGGACCATGTCTGGCCTGATGTTCCGGGGCGCTGGATCTCTGACCACGCCCGCGAGCGTGGATGGAAGCGAGTCGGTGTATACGGAATGAATTTCATCATGGCTGTGCGCGACTACCGCGAGTTTGCTGGCGGTCCATTTGAAATGGTGCCATTCGATTTCGAGTTCGACATGGCGCGCGCAGTCAAGAGCGAAGAGGAACTCGCAGAAGTCCGCGATGCGATGGACATTATCGTCGACGGATTCTGGGCTCTGGTAGCGGCCTACGAGCCAGGCAAGACCGAAGCGGAAATTATGGCGCCAGCGGTTGAACGATTCTTTGCTCGGGGCGCGGGTCCCCGCATGATGAACATCCTGCTTTCGGGCACCCACGGTGAAGCGGAAGCCTCGTTCAAAGTTCCGGGACATCGCGTAGCCGCCGTTGACGACTTGCTGCTCTATTCTCTCGAGGTCACAGGTACGGGAGGATACTGGGTGGAATTTTCGCGTCCGTTGATTCGGGGCAGGCTGAGTCCGCGAACTAAAGCTATGGCCGATGCATATCCGCTGGCTCTCGAAGCCGCGCGCAAACTCATGCGTGTGGGTGAACTGGCGAGCAGCGTTCATCGTGTTGTCGCTGAAACTTTTGCAAAATATGGATTTGCCCTCGGCCATTTGTCCGGCCATAGCATCGGCGCCACCATGCTCGAGTATCCTGCGATCGGGGCGAACAGCGATGTGCGGCTCCAAGAGAACATGATCTTCTCGTTGCATCCGCAGGTCGTCGATCAAGAGGGCAAGGTCTGTCTGTATACGCAGGACACTTATCGCATCGGCGAGACGGAAGGCGAGTGTCTCGCGGATGTGCCCTGGAAGTTTTACACCGGCGCAGAGAAACCGCCCAGAACGGAGAACCGCAAACTGAACGCCGCGGTTACTTTGAAAAGGTCTTGATAAAAATCTGCATCATCGGTTGCGGAGCCGTTGGAAGCTTGTTCGCTGCTCATCTCGCAAAGGCTGGCGAGGCCGAAGTGTGGGCCTACGACGTGCGGAGGGAGCACACTTCCGCGATTCAACGGGACGGCCTGCGACTTTCTGGGGCAGAGGACTTTACCGCCCGCCTCAACGCGACCAGCAATGCCAAAGAGTTGCCGCGCTGCGATTACGGCATCGTGGCGACCAAAGCGATTCATACCCGGGTCGCAATCTCCGAAGTCGAACATATCTTTGATGACAAGAGCGCGGTTTGCTCGGTGCAGAACGGAGTTGGCAACGAAGAGATCATTGCGGAGCGCGTGCAATTCGTGATTCGGGGTACGACATTTCCAGCTGGTCATCCCATTGCCCCGGGACATATCGGCTACGACATCAAAGGTGACACCTGGATCGGCCCCTTCGAAGAGACCAGCACGTCAATGGAGAAAGTGGAGGAACTGGCGGGACTGCTCACCCGTGCCGGGATGAATACCATCGCGTTGAAAGATGCTCGCGGCGCGCAATGGACCAAGCTGATCTTCAACGCGGCGACTAATCCCGTAGGTGCGCTCGCACTGTTGCATCACCGAGCCGCGACGCACTTTGAGCCGACCGGACATCTTTTCAACGACCTGATCGCTGAAGGCGAGGCGGTCGCGAAGAAGCTTGGTATCGAATTGCACGGCGACCCTCGGGAACTCGTGCAAAAGGGCGCCAACGCTCCCGGCAAACATCGCGCTAGCATGTTGCAGGATGTACTTGCCAAGCGGCAGACCGAAGTCGATTTCATGAACGGAGCGATTGTGCATTGGGGTAAAGAAGCAGGCGTGCCGACTCCGCTGAACAAGGCGCTGTGGGAGTTGATCAAAGGCTTGGAACATTCCTGGAAAGATCCAGACTGAACCCTAGGGGCCAGAAGCTTACCTATGTCAATCCCGTTCAACATTGGCGTTCTGCAACTCAGTATGGAACCGGTGCACGAAACCATTGCCATGGCAAAGGCCTGTGAAGATGCTGGGTTCGATGCCTTCTGGATCGCCGAGGCTTATCCCTGGTGGAGAAAGCATTCCTTCGAGGCGCGGTCGTCAACCGCCGTCCTGGCAGTCATTGCGGCTGAGACCCACCGCATTCAGTTGGGGTGGGGCATCATTTCTCCCTACACGCGTCATCCGGTTCAGATCGCGATGGAAGCGCGAGTCATGCAAGATCTGGCTGGGGACCGATTTCTTCTTGGCCTCGGAGCTTCCAAAATTTTCATGAAAGAGATTGGCGAGGGCGAAGGCGAAAAGGTCGGACCAGCAACCGTGATGCGCGAGAGTATTGAAATCATTAAGGGCGTGCTTGGAGGTACGGCTTTCGAGTATCAAGGGAAGGTCTTTCAAACGAGCGTGCCAGTGCTCAAGTCGGACGCGCATACGCCGCGCGGGATTCCGCCGATCTACATTGCCGGAACTGGGCCAGTGCTGCAGAGAATCTCTGGCGTGGCGGGTGATGGATTGCTCACGGCCAGCATCACGACGCCGGCGTTTGTGCGCTACTCGCGAAAGAATATGGAGGATGGCGCGCGCAAAGCCGGCAAAGACCCGTCGAAACTGGTGCTTGGCTCGGTAATCGTTGGAAGTATCAGCCGAGATTCTGCGAAGGGCAAAGAAGGCGCGCGCGAGCAGGCGGCGATGTATCTTGCCAACAAAGTGCAGAACATCAAAGGCTCCGCCGACGTGCTGCTCGAATGTGCCGGCCTGACTTTCGACGAGTTGCAGCCGGTGGCCGACGCCATGGAAAAAGGCGGACGAAAAGCTGCGGCTAAAGCCGTTACCGACGAAATTCTGCACAAAGTTTGTCCGATTGCTGGAACGCCGGAAGAGTGCATTGCGCGCATCAAGGAATATCGCGACGCAGGTTGCACGCACATCATGCTGGAAATCTGGGGCGACGACCGGGTTGGGCAGGCCAAGTTGTTTGGCGACGCCGTGCTACCGCACTTCAAGAGCTAGCCACGGATTTCACGGATTCACGCGGATTACAATTTCTTGAAACTCTTCATCCGTTAGCAGGCCGCGCTTGGCTATCGAGCGCTTCTTGACTTCGGCCAGGATGGGCGCACGTTGTTCTGAGGTTATCTCCAGTCCTAGTTCTTTGCATTTGAGGTCGACGCTGTCAGGTCCGCTCTTTTTCCCCAACACGATGCCCCGGCTGGCGTTTACAAGTTCTGCCGAGTACGGCTCGATGGCTTCGGGGATGTGGAACTGGGTCGCGACCGCCCCGCTCTCGCGCATGAACAGATTTTCGCCCACGAGAGGCTTCCAAGCATCCAGCGTATAGCCCGAGCCCTTGGAAACTGCTTCAGAGACTGCGCGGACTTTCGTCAAATCCAAGGCTACCGGCACGTCGTACAGGCAGCGCAGTGCGAGGGCAATTTCGCAGATGTCAGCGTTGCCGGCGCGTTCGCCCATGCCGTTGATCGTGCCCTGGATCCACGTGGCTCCTGCACGGACGGCGGCGACAGCGCAAGCGGTTGCCATACCAAAATCGTTGTGTCCGTGGAAATGGACGGGCACGTTCGGTCCGACCCACCCGCACACTTCACGAATCAGAAACTCGACGGCCTCGGGGCCGCAAGCGCCGATGGTGTCAACGACGACGACTTCAGCAGCGCCTGCCTCAAGAGCGGATAGATAAATTCTCTTCAGGAACTCCAGGTCAGTGCGGGTGCCGTCGACCGCGAAGAACGCCGTCTTGATTTCGTTTCGCTTGGCGATGGAAATCGCGTCTGCCACGCGGCGCAACACGTCTTCGCGGGTCATGCCGTATGCCTTGAGTTTGATGTCGCTGGTCGGGGCTTCGATGACCGAGGCGCGCACGCCGAGGCGCACGAGTTCGTCAATGTCACCTTTCACCGCACGGGAGAAACCCCATAGCTCGGCTTCCAAGTTCGCCTTCTGCATCAACTGAATCGCTTCGGCATCTTCCGGGGAAACGCGCGGGAAACCGGCTTCAATACGGTTCACGCCCAGATCGTCGAGTTTACGGGCGATTTCTAATTTCTGTTCGGGCGAGAAAACGACGCCGACGGTCTGTTCTCCGTCGCGCAAAGTGGTGTCGTAGAAGCGGATTGTGGTGCGCGGGAACGCATCGCGGATTTCCGGGCGCCGGTTCAATTCACTGACCCAGATTTTGGAATTGTTCGTCATTTCGTATTCGTTCACCACGGAGTCACAGAGGCACAGAGAAAGATCGGGTAATTTTGCCGATTGGGCAATCGAAAAACGTAGGTCATGAATTCAAATTGCCAATTACTCAATTACTGAGCCTTCACTTAAGAGCTTCCTGGGTAGATAAAGCTGCGGGCTTTTGGCCGTAGGCTTCTTCCCAGGAGATCACACGGTTTCGCAGGATGCCGATGTTTTCGATTTCGCATTCCATAACGTCTCCCGGCTTGAGGTACCAGGCCTTTGGATCCCCACTGAAAGCGGCCACTCCGGAAACCGTGCCGGTCGAAACCACGTCGCCAGCGCTGTAGCCCATCGGTGAGTAGTGCGAGAGAATCTCTGGAATCTTGACCGACATTTTGCTGGAATGCGAACGCTGCCGCGATTCACCATTGACGCGCAGCTCCATCGCGAGATTGTGCGGGTTGGGGATCTCGTCGGCGGTTACGATCCAAGGGCCCAGAGGGCAAAAAGTATCGATTCCCTTGCAGAAGCTGAATACGCCGGATTTCATCTCGCGCCGCTGAATATCGCGCGCGGTGATGTCATTGAAAATGACATAGCCTCCAATGTGTGCGGCTGCTTCTTCCGGAGAAAAATGTTTACCGCCTTTTTTCAGAACGACGGCAAGTTCGAGTTCGTAATCCAGTTCCTGCGTGAGATGCTCAGGATAAATCACTGGCTCCTCATGTCCGATAATGGCGTCGACGTTTTGAAAGAAGACGATCCAAGGCATCACGGGATGGGAAAACCCGGCCTTGGTGGCTTCTTCGTGGTGCTCCCGGAAGTTGCCAGCGGTGTGAAAAAACTTGCGGGGAACGATTGGCGCCTTGAGTTTGACGTCGGCCGGGGAGTAAAAGATGGGCTCGCCTCGCGGACCGGTCGCGCCGTCATTGCGCAGCGCGTGGTCAAACGCTTTGCGCGCAGCTTCAAGACTGGTGTCGCCGCCTTCGAACAGGGCGAGCATGTTCGGGGGTACCAGTGCGTCGGCAAGGCGCTCGAAAGCGCCTTCGTTTTCGACGTCTCGCAAATAGAGCGCGCAAGCGGAATGCAGGTCGACAAAGCGGCCGTCGTCCGTCACGGCGCCGATACGGGCGCGTTGTACTGGATCTTCAAAAGTAACAAGTCGCATTGGCGTTGAATCCTAGAAGCGTCTACAGATTTTACCAAGCCGTCGTTAACAACGCGATGCAGAGGACGAAAATGTCCCTTCCGAAGGATTGCTTTCGCGGCTAGGCATCTTGGCGAAAATCCTAAGGAACCTGCATTTAGGATCCCAGTTCAAAGTTGCTAGTTCTGGGTTCTCAGTAACGATCGAGCCTTCCTCCATTTTTCGGTTGAGTCCGCGGTAATACCGTGTTAGCTTTCCTAGGCTCCACGGAAGCCCCCCGTTCCGTGCATTCATCGAAGAAGGAGAATTCCAATGTTATCCAAGTCAGGGCACAAGTTCGCCTGGGTGTTTGCCGCAGTGATTGTGCTTGGTTGCGCGGTCTGGGCGCAAACGGCCGAAATCGATACAGCGGTAGCCCCTGCAACCCATACGCTTACCATTACCATTAAAGGCACGATTAGTCCGGTTCTGTCAGGATCGGATCCGCTCGGCCTCGATGGGAAAAACGGGACGGTCAAGATAATGGCAAGTGAGTCACTGAATCCCACGAAACACACCGCGACCTCCGCGACCTACACGCTTCCCGCAGGCGCGATCACGGTCACGGCGGGAACTACCAAGTTCTCGACCAAGTCGCCGTCCAAGATGGTCATTAATCTGGGGAGTACCGCCGACACTTTTACTCTGATCATCGCGGGTAAGGTGGAGGGGGCCAGTGTGATGGTCACGGATACTACCTATCTGAAGGCGGGCAGTTGGACGACTGCGGTGCTGAAGCATCCCGGTGTGTTCAAGCCTTCACCCCAGACATTGACGCCGGCCAAGACGGCAACAGGACCGGGATGCAAGATCAAATACACGGTTTTTGGAAACACATCCGTCCTCGGCTTCAGCGGAACCGCTTCCAATAGCGCTACGGCAGATCCAGTCCTTCCCGACGAGAGTTGGGAATAGTAAGTTACGTATTTAATCGTTGATCGGACGGGCCTGATAACAATCAGGCTTGTCGTTTTCTATGAACTCGACTTTGCCAGAATTCCGAGCACCTACGGCTGTCGAGCGTGCGTTCAACCGGGCCTTCGGATTCCTGGTCGGCCTTGGCCTAGGTTTTTCCCACAACTACCTGCTGCAAGTGCGCGGCCGCGAAAGCGGAAAAATTTACTCCACGCCAATCGATCTGTTGGAACTCGGAGGCAAACGGTTCCTGGTGGCCCCACGGGGACGGACGCAATGGGTTCGCAATGCGGAAGCAGCGGGAGAGGTTACGCTGAAGAAGGGAAAGACAAAGCTGAAGTTTCGCCTGCGGACAATTCCGGATGCGGACAAGCCGGAAATATTGAAAGCTTACCTTGACAGTTTCAAGCGCGAAGTGCAGCAGTATTTTCCGGTGGCAGCGGGATCTCCGCCGGAAGCTTTCGGGCCGCTGGTACAAAGCTATCCGGTGTTTGAGTTGATTGCGGTCTAACGGATTAGAATCAGGCTTTTCGGGCAAAGATATACGCCCTTCGACTCGGGTATTCAACGTCTGGATAAGGTTCGCGTTCGACGATTTCCTCGATGTTGAACCCAGCTTTTTCGAGATCGAGCCTGATCTCTGACGGCTGAAAAAGCAAGAAATCCATCGAGATCTTCTGCCCCCACAGCTCATCCTCGTGAAGCACTTCGTCGCCAATGTGAAAGGCAAGTAGCAAAAGTCCGCGAGATTGCAGCACGCGCCAGATTTCACGAAAGACGAGCGGCAAAGACTGCCTGGGAATATTCACGATGGCATAAAAGGCTGCAACGCCGGCCAGGGTTCCATCGGGAATGTCGAGTGACAACATGTTTCCTTCACGAAAGGGAATGTCGGGATTCAGCTTTCGAGCCTCCTCCAACATGCCGGGCGAAAGATCCAGGCCAAAGACGGATGCCCCGGCATCCCGCAAGTAGCGCGCGACATGGCCGGGACCACATCCCATGTCGCATACATCGCCTCGTCCTTTGGTCTGTTTGGCAAAGCGGTCGAGCAGTTCGCGATCGAGGGGCTTGTGCTGGAGTTCATCGGCAATTCGTCGCGTGTACTCCTCGGCGAGGCGATCGTAACTTTCGCGGATGGAGCGTGTTGTTTCGTCGTCCATGAATTGGAATTCGGTTGCTATCGGCAGCCGACAGCGGCTGTCCCCGCGCGTTCTTCCCTCGAGACTTACTCCAGAACGCTGTCGTCCAGCTTTTTTCGTCCCCAGTCTGCGGCGGCTTGCACAAATGCCAGCACCAGAGGATGCGGTTTCCCAGTCTTGGAAGAAAGCTGTGGTTGAAACAAGGTGGCAATATAAAAGCGGTGAGTGGGTGATTCTATGGCGCGAATTTCACCTTTAGTTCCACGGGCCACGACGGGAAATCCGGCTTCCATGGCGGCCCATTCGTAGTCGGGATTGACTTCGAAATTGCAGAAGAACTCCTCCGTGGCGGTGTCTTGCGTATAGAAAGATTGAAGGTACGATCCTGGCCGCAAGCGGATTTCGGGAATCGCGCCGGACAGTTTGGGCGCGTCTTTCTTACGGTCGGAAACGGCGCAGGCCACCGGATAAATAATGACATTTTTGGAGCCCGAATTGTTCTCGGCCGTGTCTGCATCCTTGATGCCCAACACGTTGCGGGCGCACTCGATCAGCGCGTATTGAAAACCTCCGCAAGTGCCGAGAAAAGGCCAATCGCGACGACGCGCGAATTCGATCCCCTTCAACATGCCGTCGAAACTCTTGTAGGGACTGCCGGGCGCGGCCCAGATTCCGTCCAGGCCTTCCAGCATTTTCTTGGCGTCAGGGGCTAGAACGGAGGGAGTTGCTATCCATTGCGAATCGAGCTTGATTTGCAGCTTGGCGGCGCAGTGCTGCAGCGAATCGTTGATCGCCTTGTAGCCGCGAGATCCGGGATCGAAGTCGCCAAGAATGCCGATGCGAACAGCGTTGCTCACGGAGTAATTCTAAATTGAGATGGTTCGGTTGTGGAGGTTACGCAGGTGTGAAGGCTGGTGACCTGCAACCTGGCTTCAGGCTGCAGGTCTTAGGTTTTCTATTTTGCGGCGCTGAAGGTCATGGGGACGTCGGCCTTGTCGGCCTCTTCTACTTTGAACATTGGTTGCGGAGTCAGGGTCATAAAGCTGGCCACGAAAGTGTCGGGCATCTGCTGGATGCGGATGTTGAACGTATTCACCGAGTCATTGTAAAACTCGCGACGATCGGCGATCTCGCTTTCCAACTCTATGATTCGAGTTTCAAGTCGCATGAAGTTGTCGTTGGCCTTCAGTTGAGGATAGTTCTCGGCAACGGCAAAGAAGCCGCGCAGCGCCGAGGTCATGCTTTGATCGGCTTGTGCCTTTTGATCGACGCTCACAGCTTGTTGATACAGGCTGCGGGCTTGCGTGATCTTCTGCAGGGTGTCGCGCTCGTAATCCATGTAACCCTTGCAAACATCGAGCAGCTTGGAGAGTTCGTCGTGCCGCTGCTTGAGCAGAATATCGATGTTGGACCAGGCTTTCGCGATGTCGTTTTTCAGGGCGATCAAGCCGTTGAAGATCGTGACCACGTACGCAATCAAGCCGAAGATTGCAAACAGGAATGCAAGTGTGACGATAGTGTCCATATTGTTTTCTTTCTCCGATTTCTCTACAGCCAGTCGAGCTGCGCGGCCACAATGTAGACGCACAACAGTGTGAGCGCCGGGCCGCCCCAGATCATCAGTGTTGATTTCCAGCTTAGCGAGTTCACTACATCGCGTTGGCTGTGCCACGAAATGAAAAATGCCTTATTGTGCGTCCCCTTCATCAGTACGACCGGGGGATGCAGGTCGAATTGCTCGAGCGCCGGAGCCACCGCAGTTCCTCCGCCCGCCGAGGCGGAAAAAGGAGTCGCGACGACAGCGGTATTCAGACCCGCGGCAGCCCAGGCGGCTGGATTCGTGATGCCGGCTTTCATCAGGGCTGCGGTGATCTTTTGCTGCCCTGCGGGGTCAGAAACTTGGCCGGAAGGTTTGGCGCCCAATGAATAGGTATCAGAGGGACGGTTGAACGCGGAAAACAACACTTTTCCCGCAGTGCTCACGTCGGTTCGAGCGGACAGGCTTGAAACATTGGATATGTGAAACGAGAGTGCGCTCTGCTCGGCAGTAAGGCTGAGAACTGGCGTTGCGCTGACACTCAGGCCAGGATTGTGTGCCAACGTTCCCAGGATGAAAAGCGAGTTTTTCGGCTTGATGCAATATTCTTCGACCTTCATTTTCTTGTCGGTGGAAACCCCGTGGCGTGCAAGAAAGCTGGAAATGTTGAAAGGAATCTCCATCGCGCTGGAAAAGAGCGAGGTGCTGAATTCATCGTGGAAGTCGCGATGAATGTCCATCTCAGCGCCCTGGGGATCGACCAGCACGCGCCCGGTATTGTCATCGAGAAAAAAAGGTACGTGCAAGCGCTCCTCGGCGACTTTGACCCATTGACTGTTCTTGCCCCGTTGCTGCCATTGCCACGCAGTGCTGTGGAAGTAGTAGCAAGGGACGCCGGTAATAGGTGCCGTCATCGTAAAGGGACCGACGGCCAGGCCGTTGATTTCTACCAATCCCATCGCGGCGCTGCGGACCTTTGAAGCGGGCGTGTTCAGGATCAGACGCTTACGTTGCAATAGGCGGAAGCCGCGATAGAAGACATGCACGCCGGCAAAGGCGCCGAGGACGGCGAGCGCGACGCCATTATTTCCTGAGGAGCGAAAAAATGCCAGCAGCGAAATCACGGGATTGTCTCGACACCTATGAAAATGGCAGATGTGTCGCTTCGAGCATAGCTGACGGGAAAATCAGGTCGCAGCAAAAAGCTGCAGGGACGGCTTACGTTGGTAATGCCTTTTCGCGAGAGTTCGGGTGCATCGCTGGCGTCTGAAATAGGACATCCCGCAACCGTGCATTCGAGGGGGGGCGCGTTTTGTCGAAGATCTTGCTTTTAATGACTTAAGCAACTAATATAGTTGACTTAAGCAACTATAGGAAGTTTTATGAATCATCTCGATCAACGCGTTGCGGCTGTGCGGCGCTTCAATCGCTTCTACACTCGACAGATCGGGGTCTTGCGGGAAAGGCCGTATAAGAGCCCGCTTTCCTTGACAGAAGTAAGAGTTCTGTATGAGATTGCCCATGGCGAGAAGCCGACTGCGACCGAACTCAGCAGTGCTTTAGGCTTGGACGCGGGCTACTTGAGCCGAATCCTCACTGGTTTTGAAAAACGTGGCTGGCTGAACAGAAAGCCTTGCGACGCGGATGCCCGCCAAAGCTTGTTGTCGCTGACTGTGCATGGGCAGAAGGCTCTGGCCCCACTCGATGCCCGCTCTCGGGAGGAAGTCGGCAAGATTCTAAGTCGCCTGTCGGGTGCGGAGCAAGACCGCCTGATCAATGCAATGGGTACTATTGAGAACCTGCTCGGCACGCAGTCCAAACAAACTCCCGCCTACATTCTTCGCCCACACCAACCGGGAGACATAGGTTGGGTGGTCCATCGGCACGGAGCGCTCTATGCCCAGGAATATCGCTACGACGAGCATTTCGAGGCGTTGGTGGCGGAGATTGTCGCGAAGTTCATTCAGAATTTTGATCCCAAACGGGAGCGTTGTTGGATCGCCGAGAAGGATGGAGAGATCGTCGGCTTTGTATTTCTGGTGAAACACTCGAAGACCATCGCCAAATTGCGCCTGCTTCTGGTTGAGCCGAGCGCTCGTGGATTTGGAATCGGAAAGCGATTGGTGGAAGAATGCGTGCGATTCGCGCGGCAGGTTGGTTACAGAAGAATCACTTTGTGGACGCAGAGTTCGCTTCATGCTGCACGGAGTATCTATGAGAAAGCTGGATTCCGTCTGGTTGCAAAGAAGAAACACCATAGCTGGGGACAGGATCAGGTGGCGGAGACTTGGTATCTGACGTTGTGACCAGAAACTCCGAAGCTGCTTTTCCACCAAATGGCGTGCGGAGCTTTGCTCCGCTGGGACGGGCGAGCGCGCCCGTCCGCACATGAGTCTTGCTTTATCGCGCGGCTACGGCACGTTCTTTCAGGATTTCTTCGGCTGCAGTGATCGCGGTTTCCAGTTCCTGATCGGTGTTGTAGAAGTGCGGGGACATCCGCACTCCGGCTCTTGGCCGCCAGTCGACCATAATCTCGCGTTTCAGCAACTCGCGGCACACTTCTTGCGAGTCCGGCATATCGATGGAGACGGTTCCCCCGCGTTTTTCTGGATCGCGTGGGCTGTTCACCCTCCAGCCTTGTTTTTCCACTAATTCGATCAGGCGTGCCGTCTGCCGTTTTGATTTTTCGCGAATGCGTTCAACCCCCACTTCGGTGATGATTTTCAGCCCGGGCCGGCAGGCTTCGAGTGACGGCACGTGCGATGTGCCGTTCATAAAGCGAAACGGAGGATCGGTGTAGCGAATCGGTCCGGTTTCGAAAGCCATCGAGTCCTCATGCGCGAACCAGCCAGTAAATTTCGGCTCAAGCTTCTTGCCCAAGTCTGGACGCACGTACAGGTACGCCACGCCGGGGCCGCCACACAGCCACTTCAAGACTCCGCCACAGGCAAAGTCCGTATTAAGACCCTGCACGTCCACTGGGACCGTGCCGAGCGATTGGAAAGTGTCGAGCACAACGTACGCTCCCACTTTGTGGGCTTTCTCGATGATGGCCTTAGCGTCATTGATGAAGGCGCTGCGGAAAATCACGTGCGAGATCGGAACCAGCAACGTCTGTTCGTCGATGGCGTCGAGCAGGCGCTGGGTCGGGACGGTGATTCCGTCGTCCGTCTTCACCATGTGGACTCGCGCGCCGTTCGGTTGTTGAGCCTCCCAGAAATACATGACCGAGGGGAAGTTCATGTCGGTGTAAACAACCTTGTTGCGCTTGCCGGAGAAATCGAAACAGGAGGCAACGACAGCCTGGCACGTCGTGACATTCTGATGGGTCGAGACAGATCCTTTGGGCGCATTCATAAGAGCGCCAATCTCATCGCCGACTTCGGCGGCCAGCATCCACCATCGTTCTTCCCAGGCGCGCACGCCGCGGGTGGCCCAGGTATCGGCGTAACCTTTCATGGCGTCGTAAACGCCGCGGGGCATGGCTCCCAGGGAGTTGCTGATCAGGTAGGTGGTGCGCTCGAGGATGGGAAATTCGGACCTGTAGCGAAGCAGTTCGTCAGTCATGGGAATATTGTACTGCCGAATCCTGCCGATCTTGGTCGAGGCGTTCGGAGAGCGTTCGGGCATGCGCGTGTGTCGCCAAAGAATGCCACTAGGTTCTTCGCATCGCCGCGCCGCTTGGTTTTAGCAACACATACACAACGGTGAGGATCAACAAGGCGGAAACGCCGCTAATCAGGCTCACGCGCGAGTCCCACCAGGTTTTCAGAATGGCAGCAGTAACTAGCGCAAGGCCTAGAATCGATCCCCATGCGCCGACCGGCGAGCGCATGGCAAGCGCGTTCACCTGTTCCGAACTCATCTGCCGCCGACAGGCAACGTGTGCGGCGAGTGATACCAACCAGGAGAGCATCAGTCCGAACAACGCGCCGCTGAGAATGTACACGAAGGCGTTTCCTGGAACCCACATTTCCAGAACGACTGCCACGATGATCCCGTAAGAAGACGCCACCAGAGCGAACTGTGGCGATCCGGCTGCATTCAGCCGGCCCAGTGCAGCGGGCGCCCACCCTCCGCGTGCCAGCGAGAACAACATGCGGGATGCGGAATACAGATTTGCGTTCGCGCCCGAGAGAGCCGCCGTCAGGATCACAAAGCTCATCAGACTACTCGCCCCCGGAATTCCGACGTCGCGAAACACAGTGACAAACGGACTCTCGGTCACGCCCACACGATTCCACGGCATGACTCCTACGAGCACCACGATGGAGCCCAGATAAACGACGGCGAGGGTGATAAAGGTCAACTTCACGGCACGGGGAATCTCCGCCGGGGAGCGAGACTCGCCCGTAGTGATGGCCACCATTTCTATTCCGCCGAAGGTATACAGCGCGAAGGTCATCGCGAGTAGAGGCGCTAACGCGCCTTTGGGGAAGAAGCCTCCCTGCGCGGTGTATTGCGCGGGAACGCGTCCGCCTACCAACAGCGTCGCCCCGATAACGATGAACATTGCCATGGTTGCCAGCTTCACCATTGCGAACCAGAATTCAAAGCGGCCATAGTCCCCGACACTGCGAAGATTGATCACGATCAACACCAGCGAGAACAACGCCACCCACACCAAGGCTGGAACCGTGGGAAACCAATACCGCATGTAGGTTGCGGATGCGACCAGGTTTGCGCCTACCGAAACGGAAATAGCGACCCAATATCCGGCGCGCGAGATAAATCCAGCCCACGGGTTCAGATAGAGATCGGCGTACAGGCCGAAAGATCCGGCACCAGGATGCAGGCTCGACAACTCGCCTAGAGCCATGGTGACGGTCCAACTGATAAAACCCGCCAAAACGAAGCTGATGATAACGGCCGGGCCCGCGATCTCCATCGCGGCGGCTGAACCCAGCAACAATCCAACCCCGATCGATCCCCCCACGGCGACCATGGCCATTTGGCCGGCGCTGAGTTGGTGGCGGAGACCGCCCTCCGGGTTAGTCCCATCTTCCTGGAGCATCCGGGACGTATATCAGAAAGGTCTTATTTCCCAAAGAGTTATTCCGCCTATGACCTTCGTAATCGCGTTCGGACGTTACGTCGTTGCCCGTCCTAGTAACCTCCTCCTAGACTCTGTATGGGTTGCTCCGCGCGACGTTAGCTCTCATGGCAGACACTGTTAAGCGAATGGACCGGGCTGAAATCACAAAACGCGTGGAGCGGGCCGAGAAGCTTCTCCAAAAAGGTAAGACCGCCGAGGCGCTGGAAGACTATTTACAGGTTCTGGCCGCCGAACCGGGCAATGATACGGTATGCCAAATGGCCGCCGATCTGTGCCTTTCCCTGCAACGCATTCCTCAAGCCGTAAAGCTGTTAGGCGACCTGTACGAGCGCCAGATCGAAGCGGGCGATGCCACGCGCGCGAGCCTGACTTATAAGAAGCTGGCTCGCTTCGTTACCCCGACCTGGGAACAGAAATTGCGGTTCGGCGAACTGCTGGAGAAGTCCCACCCGAAGCAGGCTCTGGAGACTTACGAAGGCGTCTTTCAAGAGCTGGCAAAACAGGGGCGCAAACAAGATTCACTGGTGGCCTTGAAGCGCGTCCTGGCGCTTGATTCCAGCGAAAAGAATTTGCAACAACTGGGCGAGCTCTCGTCCGAACTGGGCGAGAGCAAAGCTGCGGCTGCGGCATTTCTGAAAGTCGCACAGCTGACCCAGGCCGCTGGCGGAAACGCGGCGCAATGGGTGGAACGCGCCTACGCGGAGGATCCCGCCGATCCTCAGATCGCTCTGGGATACAGCAAGAACCTGCTCGAGCAAGGGCAGTCGGGCGCAGCTATTTTCGTACTCGAGTCTCAAGTCAACGCCGGCTCGGCTTCGGAGGAGTTGCGCGAAACCTACGCAAAGGCGCTGCAAGCCGCGAATCGTTTGAGCGATGCTGAGCCAATCCAGTGGCAATTGTTCGAGGCAAATTCCTCGCGTGTGCAGGAGATTTCGAACCTGATCGGGCTCTTCATCGATGCTCAGCAGGACGCAGAAGCCGTCGCCCTGGGACGGAAGCTGGAGCAATATCATCGCCGCAAAGGCGATCGCCGGGCATTCCTCGCGATGATTCAGGACATCGCAGCGCGCCACCGGGCATCCCCTGAAATGCTCGAGTTCATGGGCGAGCAGTTTAATGCCTCCAATCGAGAGAGCGACTATTGCCAGACTCTGCTCAAGCTCTTTGACCTCTACTGCAGCGTCGGCAACTACGCAAAGGCTGCTGATTCGCTGGATCGTGCCGCCGAAGTGGATGCGTACGAACCCGGACATCAGAAGCGCCTGGAAATGCTGCGTGGAAAGATTGACGACAATCGCTTCAAGGTGATCGCTTCGCGCTTTTCCAGCATGGCCGATGCAAGCGCGGCCCCGCTTCCAGATCAGGACAAAATGCTGGGTGCGGCCGCCCTTCAAGATCTCATGTTGCAGGCTGAAATTCTGGTGCAATACGGCATGCGCTCTAAAGCGGTGGAGCGCTTGCAACGCATTCAAGAACTGTTTCCGCGCGAGGAAGAGCGCAACCAGGACCTCCGACAGTTGTACATGACGGCGGGACTGATTCCGCATTATGCCGGTTCAGGGCCAGCGCCGGCGGTCATAGCCTCCGCACCTCCTGAATCGCGGCCGCCGCAAACTGCGTCGGCGCAATCCAGCGAAGCGGCGGACGTGAGCAGCTTTGCGCGAGTGGCGGAAATTACCCGCAAGCTTTATCGCCAAAGCAACGCCGACGCGGTGATGCTGACCGCAGCCAAAGAAATTGGAGCTCAATGGAAAGTAAACCGGTGTTTGGTTGCCATGCGGAAGCCCGGGCTGCACACGACCAGTGTGAAGGAGTATTGCAGCGAAACCAGCAAGCCGGGGGAAGCGCGTTCGCTCGAGAAAATCGCAACCACGGTCCACGATCTGGCCATCAACCGCGGCGGAACCCTGACCATCGCGGACACTCAGACTGGCCCTGACCTGCAAAATGTCCGTGAGGCTCTGTCACAATTGGCAGTCATTTCGCTGCTGGCCTTGCCTCTTAGCGACGGGACAGAACACGTTGGCGTACTTCTTCTGATGGACAGTAAGCCGCACACCTGGGGCTCAAATGATGTCATGGTCCTCAAAACCATCAGCGACCAGATTGTGATCGCGTTGAATAACGCTGGGCTTCGCCGCCTGGTAAAGAATCTCTCTGTGACAGATGAGCGCTCTGGTTTGTTGAAACGTGCTTCCTACATCGATCTCCTCATGGCGGAAACCCGGCGCAACGCTCAGCAGAGTACTCCGCTCACGATTTTGCTCATGCAGTTCGGCGAAAAAGTAGCAATGGTAAAGGAATTCGGCGAATCGGCTGTCGAAGCCGTCATGCAGCAAATTGGTCAACTCTTTGCTGCGAATATCCGACAGAACGATCTTGCCTTCCGCTACGAGACTACAACCATCGCCATCGTTCTCGGGGAAACGCCCGAAAAAGAAGGCGTTATGGCGGCGGAGAAGCTGCAAAGACTGCTGGCTCAAATACGAATGCCGGAAAAACAGGAATCGGTCCAGTTCAATGCCGGACTTGCGGAAGCCGTGGTGCGCGGCGAGTTCGACCCCGTGGACATCGTCACCGAGGTGATCAATCGCGCCGAGCAATCGTTGCAAACCGCGATTGGGCAGGGCGGGGGCAAGATTGTATCGCTGGCTGCGTCTTACGCAGCGGCTGCTGTGGCGTAAGAAGTGAAATGGTAAGTCGTCGAGTCGTCGAAAAACGTTAGAGCTGTTTTCACCTTCTGCTTGGTCTTCCGTACCGCTCGGCGCTCTGTAACTTCATCGCCCGGTTTACTGCTTCCTTTCTTCGCTGTTAAACTAACAAGTTTGGTTAGTCCATTCAGAACTCTTCTGATCGCATGCATTCATACTCGAAGCTAAAACTAGGAAGCCAATGTTGAAACCAGGGGATATCGCAATCGTCAGCGGGGCGCGCACGCCCTTTGGACGCTATTGCGGCAAGCTGAAAGATTTCACCGCTCAGGAACTCGGCGCGATTGCAGGTAAGGGCGCCATCGAGCGCGCCGGGCTAGACCCGAAAGAATTCGACCACGTCGTGTTTGGCAACGCGCAACAAACTTCCGGTGACGCTCTGTACGGTGCGCGCCATGTCGGGCTGCGAGCTGGACTTCCCATAGAAACGCCAGCTTTGACCGTGAATCGTTTGTGCGGATCGGGAATGCAATCCATCGTGAATGCGGCGCAGATGGTTCAATTAGGGGAAGCCAACGTCGTGCTCGCGGGTGGCATGGAAGCGATGTCGCAAGCGCCCTTCGTGATTCGAGGGCGCGACGGCTTTACGCTGGCTCCCGGCGGGAAGCTGGAAGACTCGCTCATGGTCGCGCTGCTCGACACCTATTGCGGTCTCTACATGGCCAACACTGCGGAACTTTACGGCGAGCAGCAGGGCGTTACGCGACAGGCGCAGGATGAGTTCGCGTTGCGCTCGCAACAATTGGCGGACGCCGCGTACAAAGACGGCCGGCTGCAGGAAGAGTTGATTCCGGTGCCGCTCAAGGATCGCAAAGGTGAGCCAACCGGTGAGACGTTGAGCGAAGACGATCATCGCCGTCCGCAGACCACAATGGAAGGTCTGGCCAAGCTGAAACCGGCATTCGGCAAGACTGGCACGGTCACTGCGGGCAACGCCAGCGGTATCGTGGATGGCGGTGCAGCGGTGGTAGTGATGTCGCTCGAAGAGGCGGGCAAACGGGGATTGAAACCGTTGGGGCGAATCGTGGGCTGGGGTATTGCAGGAGTTGAGCCCAAGCAGATGGGGCGCGGTCCAGTACCGGCGACGAAGCTGGCTTTGCAGAAAGCCGGACTGACTTTGGATTACATCGATTTGATCGAAGTGAACGAAGCCTTCGCGGCGCAATACTTGGCGGTCGAGAAAGAGCTCGGCCTCGACCGCAACAAAGTCAACGTGAACGGCGGAGCGATTGCGTTGGGCCATCCGTTAGGTGCAACAGGAACGCGGTTGGTGATCACGTTGCTGTATGAATTGCGCCGGAGGAAGAAGAAGTATGGCTTGGCGACAGCCTGCATCGGCGGCGGGCAGGGAATTGCGATGGTGGTAGAGAGTCTAAATTAAGCACTAGCCACGGATTTGCACGGATCTTCACGGATCAAGACAGGAATCAGAGATTTATCGGCGAAATCCGTGCGATTCCGTGGCCGCCTTTTCTAGGGAGCAATGATGGAAATAAAGAAAGTTGGAGTGCTGGGCTGTGGGTTGATGGGTTCCGGCATTGCGCAAGTAAGCGCTATGGCAGGGTTCGATGTGACTGTCCTCGAGGTTGAGCAGAAGTTCCTTGACAAAGGTTTTGTCGGCATTGAGAAATCGCTGGCTAAGTTCGCCGAGCGCCCACCCGAAAAAGGCGGCATCACGGCACAACAGAAAGATGCGATTCGCGCACGCCTCAAAGGCACGACGAATAGGCAAGACCTGGCCGACTGCGACATCGTGATCGAAGCCATCATCGAGAATGTCGAGGACAAGAAAAAGATGTACTCGTCCCTCGATGGCATCGTGAAGAAAGACGCGATCTTCGCCTCGAACACTTCATCTATTTCCATCACTGAACTTCTGACTTCGACTAAACGCCCGGAGCGGTTTATCGGATTGCACTTTTTCAATCCGGTACCGCTGATGAAATTGGTCGAGGTTGTGCGCACGATTGCGACTGCTGACGAGGTTTACGAAACGGCTTATGAGTTTGGAAAGAAATTGGGCAAAGTGCCGGTCCGCACCAGCGACAAAACCGGATTCATCGTGAACCGGCTGCTGGTGCCCTATCTGCTCGACGCTATCCGCGCTTACGAAGAAGGTGTAGGTTCGATCGACGACATCGATAACGCGATGAAGCTGGGTTGCGGCTACCCCATGGGACCGTTTACTCTGCTCGATTTCGTTGGCCTCGACACAACCTATTACATCACCCACGTGATGTACGACGAATTCAAAGAGCGGCGCTTCGCATCGCCTCCGCTGTTGAAGCGGTTGGTCATGGCTGGCTGGTACGGACGGAAAACCGGCAAGGGATTTTACGATTATTCCGATCCGAACAATCCGAAGCCGAACAAGCTGTAAAAAGGGTAGTAAAGCTATGGAGAAAACCATTTCGTCCGAATGAAGCCAGCGCAGACACTCATCGTCGCTAACGTTTGTAAATTTCCCCGCGGTGGCCGATGCGAAGCACCAGCACCACGAGTCGGTCGTTTTCCAGGGTGCAGATGAGCCGGTAATCTCCGACGCGGTATTTCCAGAACTCGCTTAGCGTCCCCCGGAGTCTTCCTCCGATCGTTCGCGGATCATCTAGTTTTTCGACACGTTCGACGAGAAACTTTAGGATTCTGCGCGAGACAGGCTTGTCGAGTTTGTTCAGTTGTTTCAGCGCTGCCGGTGAAATCTCAACCTTCCAGGCCATAGCGCCGCATTATTTTCTCGAGCGGAATTGGTTTACTGCGTCCGGATCGGATTTCAGACAGCGCCTTCTCCGCGAAGTAGATGTCTTCCAGATCGTCAAGATACTGCAGGATGGCCTCGCGGGCGTAGTATGTCTTGGTGCGGCCGGTGCGCTTGGCAAGACGGTCGAGGCGTTTTTCGATTTTCTCGGGAAGGCGTATAGCGAGCATGGTTTACCTCGTGCTATACAATTATAGCAGAGCGGCTGAGGGGTTTCCCGGGCTGCCAGTCTGAGGGGAACGATGGAAATCGCCCAAGGTAACATCGAACGTTACGAGGTAGCTTGGAGCGACTACGTACGACGCAGGAGGCTGTTGCTTGGGCTTGCGGTGGGCTACATCCCTTGGGGCGTGGCAGTGGTTCTCGCGATGAGGCTAGGCTTGTCCGAGACAGCGGCTTATGTCCTGATCATCGCATGGTTTGCCATGTTCCCGGCGGCGAGTATTCGATTGCTCTTGTGGAGATGCCCTCGGTGCAGCGCGTATTTTTCATTCCCGGGTTGGTATGCTAAGTATTTCTCCCGAACGTGCGTTCGGTGTGGACTATCGAAGAAAGAAATCCAGGCAGCGCTTGAAGGGTTGAACGGCCAATTCCAATGAACTACGAAAACATCCTCCTTGAAAAGAAAAGCTCCATCGCCTACGTCACCATCAACCGTCCGAAAGTGCTGAACGCGCTCAACATGGCCACCATGGAAGAGCTGCGCGCGGCGTTCCATGACATCAAGGCCGATTCCGGCATCCGCGTGGTCATCATGACCGGCGCGGGCGAGAAGGCTTTCATTGCTGGCGCCGACATTGCCGAATTGGCCAAGCACGACGCGGTTTCGGGTAAAGAGTACACGCACCGCGGCCAGAGCGTACTAAATCTGATCGAGAATCTCGGCAAGCCAGTGATCGCATGCATCAACGGCTTCGCGCTCGGCGGCGGATGCGAAATCGCAATGGCCTCCACCATGCGCCTCGCCAGCGAAAACGCGAGGCTCGGACAGCCTGAGGTGAAACTCGGAATTATTCCGGGCTACGGCGGAACCCAGCGCTTGCCGAGATTGGTTGGAAAAGGCATTGCCATGCAGCTTGTACTGGCGGGCGAAATGATCAGCGCGCAAGAAGCTCATCGCATCGGCCTGGTGAATGAAGTCGTGCCCGCTGCAGAACTGATTCCCCGCGCCGAAGCGATTGCGCAGAAAATCATCGCCAACGCTCCGCTCGCGGTTCAATACGCGATGGAAGCGGTGAACAAAGGCATGGAGATGACGTTAGCGGAGGGGTTGTATCTCGAAGCCGTGTTATTCGCCGTTGCTTGCTCTTCGGAAGATAAGAAAGAAGGAACTACGGCGTTTCTGGAGAAGCGTCCTCCGCAGTTCAAAGGCAAGTAATTCTGCCACGGATGTGCGCGGATTTCGACGGATCAAGCACCATTTCACCACGGAGGCACGGAGTCACGGAGAAAGACAACAACAAACAAGGATTGCCATCGTCTCCGGTTCAGATCAAAACGATTGAAGGCAATCTCAGCGCCGCTGGCAAACGCTTCGGCATCGTCGTCTCCCGGTTTAACGAGTTCATCACGGAGCGACTGTTTCGGAGCGCGTTCGATGGATTGTTGCGCTGTGGCGCGAAACGCAAAGACATTCAGGTCGTTCGCGTACCGGGCTCGTTCGAAATTCCATCCGCAGCTCGCACGCTGGCTGAAACCAGGAAATACGATGCCATTATCTGTCTCGGCTGCCTGTTGCGCGGCGACACGGCACACTACGATGTCATCGTCAACGAGGTCGCACGCGGCATCGGCCAGTCTGCGCAGGAGACTGGGGTGCCCCACGCTTTCGGAGTGCTCACCTGCGAAACGCTGGACCAGGCGATCGACCGCGCCGGCTTGAAGATGGGAAACAAGGGTTTCGAAGCCGCGCTGGCAGCGGTAGAGATGGTGAATCTTAGGCAAGCGGTCGTTGGCAAGAAAACTGTCAGCTCTCAGCTATCAGCTGTCAGCAAGAAGCGAAAAACCAAGCTGTCCCCCCGTTCGAAAAAACGCACTCGCTGATGTACCTTCTTATCTCCTGTAAACTGAAGACTGATCGCCGACATTCCCATGGGCACACGCCGAAAATCCCGCGAACTTGTGTTGCAAATGTTGTTTCAAGCGGACATGGGTCGGCAAACTCCCGAGGAGGTCCGGCGGACATTCTGGCGCGAACATCACTCCATCGAGAAAGATGTGCGCGGCTTTGCCGAAGATCTTTTCCGCACGGCGACTGACCGTACTGCGGAGATCGACGGATTGATCGAGCGTCACGCCGAACACTGGCGGATGGACCGCATGGCCACGGTCGATCGCAACGTGCTGCGCTCTGCAGTGGCAGAATTGATGAGTTTTCCCACCACGCCTCGCGCCGTGGTCATCAACGAAGCCCTTGAGATAGCGCGCAAGTTTTCCAGTCCTGAGTCCGTGAACTTCATCAACGGGGTCCTGGACAGCGTAGGCCGAGAACTCGAAAAGGCATGAGAGGTTGGCCATTGGTCGCTGGCCAAGACCGCTCCATCCCAAGTTGGTTCGCCTCTTTGACGAGAACCGGATTCGCTCGCGGCCAATGAGCCTTCTACGGCTTTAACGCAAGCAGATCGGGATTACAGGTGATTGGGAACGGCCGCCCCGAAGAATCCTGACACAGGCCCTCCGGGAACGGGATCTGCAGAATGTCACCGCCGGCTGCCGTATCCACAACATGCACGGTCCCGTCGCTGGCGCCGACGTAGAGCAGTGTGCCATCGGCAATGAGTGCGGCGTTGAGTGGTATCGGATTTCCCGACAAGGCAATGGCTGAGGCTGCCTGGCCGGGAATATTGAACACGAGAATGCTGTTCAGATTGGAAGCGATTATGTAAGCGGTTGTTCCATCTTGCGAGATGATTAGCTGCGTAGGCACAAAATTACCGTGACCGAGGCTGAAGGATGCAACCGGTCCATCCGCCACCGGCGGCGTACAGCCGGAGGGCGCCGTATTCACGCTGAGGATATCGATTCCCGGAGGGTCCACCGCCAACATATGAAATGTGGCCGAGGTGTCTGAAGGCAGTAATTTAGCGGTGCCCGGCAGAGTCCTTATGAAGGTCGGCACAGCGGGCACAGCTACAGTATCGGCGCGGCCATTGTCGCAAGTTCTCCAAACGCTTAGCGCCGAAGAAGCGCCTCCAGCTACATATGCAAAAGCACCCTCCGACAGGAAGGACACGTCCTCGGCTGGAGCGGCAAGCGCAATGGTCTGCAGCCCATCGAGCTTCGAATACACATACAAGGAACTGCCCGCCACGATGTACGCCTTCAGACTGTCCGGAGAGAATGCGGCCGCCGTTGCTTCTGTGATTTGAAATGTGGGAGAGGTATTGCTGGCCGTGTCAAACACAAACACGTGGTTGGGTCCATCGGCGGGCGACGTATCGGAAATGATGACTTTGCTTCCGTCAGGAGCAACCGCCAGTACTTTGCCTGCCAGTCCTGCGAACTGTTCTGCCGTATTCGAGGACGCATCGAGCACCGAGAGGCCCACGCTGCCCAGCAACGAAGAATTAGTTCCCAGATAAGCGGTAGTCCCAAGGCCATTGAAAACCAGTGAATTGGGGGTTGTCGACAAAGGGATGAAGTTCCCCACAGTATTCGCGGGGGAAGTAACGGGCACGATCATGTTGATGCACCCGTCTGTTATGCCACAGCTGTCGCTGCTCACATACACGGTGGAATTCGGAGTTGTCCCTCCCGATACAGGCACGACAACGTTCACGACATTCTCTGGGTAGATCGGCAACGAAGGGGCGAAGCCTATATTGCAGGTGGGCGGAGTGCAAGAGCCGATGATGGTGGCGCCGCCGCCAGTCGAAGATCCAGTTGCCACCCCGGCGCTTACGCTCACGGAACCGGAGTTGGACGAACTCCAGGTCAGCGGAATTCCGGTGATCTGCAACCCCAGCGTATCGAAGATGGTCGGCGTGATCGTTCTCGAAGTGCTTGACGCGGCCGTAACGGCGAGCGTGATCGACTGCACCGGACAAGTCGTGAAATAGATTGGCACGCTATTAACGTTGCCGATGGTGGCGAAGAGCGGAGTCAGGCCCGGGGTTTTAGCAGTCACCTCAACTTGTCCCGGAAGCAAAAGGCTATCGGCAATAGTCAGCGTCGCGACATTGGCGACGAGAGTTTGCCAGGTAAAGACTCCGACCGTAGAAGTAATATCAACACCGTTGCTGTACGCGGTCGCCTGATAGTTCGAAGTTTGACCAACCGAAAAACAAGGATTCGTGGGCGGCGGTTGGTTCGGGAGAACCAGCAAACTTGCCGTGATTTTGTCCACATGCTGGTGAACGAAAACTGTCGTCGTCGGGCTGCTTACGCCTTGTGCGGACGCGGTTACTTGGGCCACGCCTACTCCGCCTGGCGTGCATATCTGTGGACTGCTCAGCGAATCCCAACTGCCGGCGCATGCGAGTCCGTTGTTGGCCACGGTGAGCACCGCAGTGTTACTCGATTGGAAGGAAATTGGCTGGGTGACTGTCGTGTTGGTGGCACTCAAAGCGGTCGCAGTTAACGCTTGGTAGGTACCGATCTCCAAGGATAAGTACGGGCTGGGAGAAAGCGTGACACTTGCAGGAACAGCATAGCTTGCCGTGTGGACGGCACTTCCGCTGCTGCATCCGGGGAGAATGCCTACCAGGAAAATCAGAAGAACACCAAAGACCGCAAATGCAATACCGGACCTACCCATTCATCCTCCCCGCCCTCGCGGTCGCCCGCGAGGCGAGCAAAGCCTCTAGGAATGTGTTCGCTGTGAAAGATTTCCAGTGTAGAGGCTGCGAATCTTTTGAGCAAGTTGAGCCGTTTTGCGGGCGTCCGAGCCCGCAGGCGAAATCCCGAAACAAAGTGAGGGATCTCCCGAAGCCGCTTTGCAGGCGTCCGAGCCCGCGGGCGAAATCCGGAATAGCCTCAGCCGCAATTCACAACCACGCTTGCTATTGTATTTAGCATCATCCATGGGATGCAGCAAACGATGGTTGACGATGTGTGAAGAGTGTTGCTATATTTGAAAGGTTCCGCGAGTTCAATCTGGCTTGCCTGTAGACAGTGGAATCATTCGCTGCGCGTTTTCGGTGCAGTGAAGGACCCAAAGAAAGCGGCTAAGCTCTAAAGATGTACGTCTTCGGAAGCAGTTCTGGAGACGCCCTCGCTGAAATGCCCTGCGCGCACCTTCCGCCCGTTTGGAAGGCTATGCGGGGCAAAGCGGACGAAACGGAGCACCTCCCGGGTTTTCGAACATCGGGCCTGGCGCCACCGTCGTCGCTGATCAGTCTGAACGGGAAACCGAAAATCTCTCATCGCATTGGTGCGCGGTGAGAAGCATGGTTGGCCGATCGCCATCCAGACCCTGAGCAGGGCAGAATCAAAGCGGCGTCTGTGTGTCGACGCGCCCTATTGGCGTGCGAGCCGACGTCGCCGAGGGAGCAGCAAAGAGTGCCTACCTTTAATCAATTAGTCCGCGACGGCCGTAAGCGGCCGCGATACAAGACGGCGAGCCCGGCATTGCAGGGATGTCCGCAGAAGCGCGGTGTCTGCACACGCGTGTACACGCAGACGCCGAAGAAGCCGAACTCGGCGCTGCGCAAGGTTGCTCGCGTGCGTTTGACCAACGGGATCGAAGTCACGACTTACATCCCCGGCGTCGGTCACAATCTGCAAGAGCACTCGATTGTGCTGATCCGCGGCGGCCGCGTGAAAGATCTGCCAGGTGTGCGCTACCACGTAGTTCGCGGGACGTTGGACGCGGTAGGGGTCGCGGGACGCAAACAAAGCCGGTCGAAGTATGGCGCCAAGCGCCCGAAAGCATAGATATTTTCTGTAGAGACGTAGCTCGGTTACGTCTCGCGGCTCAGGAAGTGAGCCAGGAGCAAAAGCTGAATGCCAAGAAAAGGACATACCCCGAAGCGGAGAGTCGAAGCCGATCCGGTTTACGGTTCGGATCTGGTGACGAAGTTCGTCAACTCGATGATGTGGCAAGGCAAGAAGAGCACGGCGGAAGGCATCTTCTATGAGGCTTTGACGCGCCTGCAGGCAAAAGGCGGCGGCGACGAAGCTCTGAAGCTGTTCACCAAGGCCGTCGAAAATGCCAAGCCGTTGCTTGAAGTCAAGACCCGCCGCGTAGGCGGCGCGAACTATCAGGTGCCGGTTGAGGTCAATGCCGACCGCCGCACTTCGCTGGCGATTCGCTGGCTGATTGCCTACTCCCGCGGACGCGGTGAGAAGGGCATGATCGACAAGTTAAGCAATGAACTGCTCGATGCCGCCAACGGCAAAGGCGCAGCCATAAAGAAGAAAGAAGATGTTCACCGTATGGCCGAAGCCAATAAGGCCTTCGCGCACTACCGGTGGTAGGACGAAAAGGACAAGGGATACGGATTTGACGGGTTCAGTTGCCAACGAGCAAGAGAGAAAAGAAGAGAGAAAGAAAGCTGTGTCCAGAACGGTTCCATTAGAACGGTGCAGGAACATCGGCATTATGGCCCACATTGATGCCGGTAAGACCACTACGACCGAGCGCATCTTGTTCTATACGGGAAAGACACACCGTATCGGAGAGGTCCACGAAGGCACTGCCACCATGGATTGGATGGAGCAGGAGCAGGAGCGCGGCATAACGATTACATCTGCTGCCACCACCTGCACCTGGCGCGACATTCGTATCAACATTATCGACACACCCGGACACGTGGATTTCACGGCTGAAGTGGAACGTTCGCTGCGCGTTCTGGACGGCGCGGTGGCCGTGTTTGACGCAGTGCATGGAGTGCAGCCGCAATCGGAGAAAGTCTGGCGCCAGGCCGATAAATACGGCGTGCCGCGCATTTGCTTCATTAATAAGATCGACAAGATGGGTGCCGATTTCGAGCACGCCGTCGATACCCTCCGCAAACGGCTCAATGCCAAGCCCGTCGCCGTACAGATCCCCATCGGACAGGAAGACAAGTTCAGAGGCGTTGTTGACCTCATCGAAATGAAATCGATCATCTGGCAGGATGACACCATTGGTGCCGAGTACATAACTGGCGAAATCCCTGCCGAATTGCAGAAAAAAGCTGAAGCCGCTCATGCGCTTCTGGTCGAAACCGTCGCCGAAAACGACGATGCAATCCTGCATAAGTTCCTCGAAGGTGAGGCCATTTCCCCCGCGGAACTTCGCGCTTCTCTGCGCAAGTCCACCATCGGCCTGAAATTGTTTCCAGTTGTGGTCGGCACCGCTTTCAAGAACAAGGGGGTGCAACCCTTGCTGGATGCGGTCGTCGACTACCTGCCTTCGCCGCTGGATGCCGGCGAGGTTCATGGAACAAACCCAGATAACGGCGAAGCGATCACGCGTCAGCCCGCGGATAGTGAGCCTTTTTCCGCGCTGGCTTTCAAGATCATGGCCGATCCTTTTGTCGGGCAGTTGACTTTCATTCGAGTTTATTCCGGTCAACTGAAGTCGGGTGAAGGGGTGCTCAACGCTGGCCGCGGACGGACCGAACGCATTGGCCGGCTTTTAAAGATGCATGCCAACAAGCGCGAAGACATAAGCGAGATTCTGGCTGGCGATATTTGCGCGGCGGTTGGTTTGAAAAATGTCAGCACGGGCGACACGATCTGCGAAGAGAAGCATCCCATCGCTTTGGAAAACATCACCTTCGCGGTTCCGGTGATTTCCGTTGCGGTCGAGCCCAAGACCAAGGCCGACCAGGAAAAAATGGGAATGGCGCTGGGACGACTTGCCCAGGAGGATCCAACCTTCAAAGTTCACACCGACCCTGACAGCGGCCAGACCATCATCAGTGGCATGGGTGAACTGCATCTTGAGATCATCGTTGATCGCATGATGCGCGAGTATAAAGTTGAAGCCAACGTTGGTAAGCCGCAAGTAGCCTACCGAGAAACCATCCGCAGGAAATCTGAAGCTGAAGGTAAGTACATTCGTCAAACCGGCGGCAAGGGTCAGTATGGCCATGCCAAGATCCGTCTCGAGCCCCAAGTGCCGGGTACTGGCTACGAATTTGTTAATGACACCACGGGCGGTTCCGTGCCCAAGGAATTCATTAAGCCGGTTGATCAGGGTATTCGGGAAGCCATGGAAGGCGGCATCCTGGCAGGTTACGAGATGGTCGATGTCAAGGCCATCCTTTACGACGGCAGCTACCACGACGTCGATTCGAACGAAATGGCATTCAAGATCGCTGGCTCGATGGCCTTTAAGGAAGCCGCGCGCAAAGCCTCTCCGGTGTTGCTTGAGCCAGTGATGGCAGTCGAAGTAGTGACGCCGGAAGATTATGCAGGCGTGATTATGGGCGACCTGAGTTCGCGTCGCGGACGTATCGAGGGCATGGAGCATCGCGCCGGTTCGCAGGTGATCAAGGCTATCGTGCCGTTGGCGGAGATGTTTGGCTATGCGACCCATATGCGATCGAGCACTCAAGGGCGCGCCGAGTACTCGATGCACTTCGCGCGCTACGAAGAGGTGCCGCGCTCGGTGTCGGAAGAGATTATTGGGCGCTCACAGGGGCCCAAGAGGTAGTAGATGCGGGCAAGGTTGCCGCGTCGTGCGAGAAAAGTTTTTGGGGAGCTAGGCAATGGCGAAAGAGAAATTTGATCGGAATAAGCCGCACTGCAACGTGGGGACGATTGGTCACATCGATCATGGCAAGACCACGCTGACGGCGGCCATCACCAAGGTATTGCAGAAGCACAACCCGAAGATCGTGTTCCGGTCGTTTGACTCGATCGATAACGCGCCGGAAGAAAAGGCGCGCGGCATCACGATTGCGACGGCGCACGTCGAGTATGAGACGGCGAACCGGCACTACGCGCACGTGGATTGCCCGGGCCACGCGGACTACATCAAGAACATGATCACGGGCGCGGCGCAGATGGATGGCGCGATTCTGGTGGTTGCGGCGACGGATGGTCCGATGCCGCAGACGCGCGAGCACGTGCTCTTGGCTCGTCAAGTAGGCGTGCCTTACATCGTCGTGGCGCTGAATAAGTGCGATGCGGTGGATGATCCCGAGTTGCTGGATCTGGTCGAACTCGAAGTGCGCGAGTTGCTGAAGACTTACAAATTTCCTGGCGACGATGTGCCGGTGATCCGGCTGTCGGCGTTGGGTGCGCTGAACGGGGAAGCCAAGTGGGAAGCGCAAGTGGACGCGTTGATGGACGCGGTGGACAAGAGCATTCCGCAGCCGGCGCGCGAACTGGACAAGCCGTTCCTGATGCCGATTGAGGATATCTTTTCGATTTCCGGTCGAGGCACGGTGGTGACGGGAAGAATCGAGCGCGGCAAGGTGAAGGTGGGCGAGGAAGTAGAAATTGTAGGCTTCCGCGACACGCGTAAGACGGTCGTGACCGGCGTCGAAATGTTCAAGAAGCAATTGGACGAAGGCCTGGCGGGAGACAACGCGGGGTTGCTCTTGCGCGGCATTGGCAAGGACGATGTCGAGCGCGGCATGGTGCTGGCGAAAGGCGGATCGATTACTCCGCACACCAAGTTCAAGGCGGAAGTTTATATTCTGACCAAAGAGGAAGGTGGACGGCACACGCCATTCTTCAAAGGATATCGTCCGCAGTTTTATCTCAGAACGACAGACGTGACAGGCGTAGCGGAGTTGCCGGAAGCAACCGAGATGGTAATGCCGGGTGACAATGTCAGTCTGGTGATCGAGTTGATCACGCCGGTGGCGATGGAGAAGGGTTTGCGCTTCGCCATTCGCGAAGGCGGACACACAGTAGGCGCAGGCACGATCAGCGAGATTGTGACATAAGTTCGTACAGGAAAAAATCGCGGCCTGCAGCTTGCCGCCAGTTCTTTCTTCCCGGACAGCCGGGAGGGGTTAGTGAGAGTCAATAGTGATAGGAAACGAAAAAATCCGCATTCGGCTGAAGGCTTACGACTATCGCATCCTGGATCAGTCCACGGGTGAGATTGTCGAAACTGCCAAGCGCACCGGGGCGCAAATCGCGGGCCCGATTCCATTGCCCACGATCAAGAACAAATACTGCGTGTTGCGTTCCCCGCACGTGGACAAGAAGTCGCGCGAGCAGTTCGAGATCCGCACCCACAAGCGGCTGCTGGATATTCTGGATCCGACGCCGCAAACCGTGGACGCGCTAATGAAGCTCGATTTGCCTGCAGGTGTGGACGTCGAGATCAAGGCGTTTGGTAAGGAACATAAATAGCTCTCGGCTTTCGCTTTGAGCGACAGTCCCCAGCCAATAGCCACTGCGCCAAGCTGGGCGGAGAACAAAAGAAATGGCAAAGGTAACTGGAATCTTAGGCAAGAAGGTCGGCATGACGCAACTCTTCGACGACAAGGGCGACGTTCATCCCGCTACCGTGCTGCAGGCCGGGCCCTGCGTGATTACGCAGCACAAAACGCAGACGAAGGACGGCTACGTTGCCGCGCAAATCGGCCTTGTGGAGTTCGTGAAAGAGTCGCGGCTGACCAAGCCGGCTCGCGGGCACTTGGGCAAGAACAATCTGCCGCCGGTCAAGTTCATGCGCGAGGTTCCCATCGAAGTTGAAGAGAAAGCAGAAGCCAACGGTGACGGACTCGTGAAAGCAGGAGATCGCGTGCTGGTCGACATTTTCGACGGCGAGAAGTTCGTGGATGTCGTCGGCATCAGCAAGGGACGTGGTTTTTCCGGTGTAGTCCGGCGGCATCATTTTGCCGGCGGTCCCAAGTCGCATGGTTCAATGTTTCAGATTACGGGATCGATTGGTTCATCGGCGTTTCCGTCGCGAGTGTTTAAAGGTATGCGCATGTCCGGACACATGGGCGTTGATCGCGTGACTGTCCGCAACTTGCGCGTGTTGGGCATGGATAAAGAAGACAATCTGCTGGTGGTCGAAGGCAGCGTACCTGGCCCCAGGGGTGGATACCTAATCATTACGAAGGCCAAGAAACCACCCAGAGAGCGGCGTGGCTTTGCTGGATCGGCGACAGTCGACCCGTTGAAAGCGGCCAAGCGCGCGGCCAAGAAGGCTTAACGGAATCAGGACAGAACGTTATCAGGATAGATATGGCAAGCATTGACATTCACAATCTGAGTGGAGCCAAAGTCGGCAGCCTGGAGCTGGCTGACGAGGTTTTTGGCGCGGTGAACGAGGACCTGTTGTGGGAGGCGGTAAAACATTATCGCGCCGCTCAAAGGGCCGGAACTCACGCGACCAAGAACAAGAAACTGGTCTCCGGAGCCGGCAAGAAACTTTGGAAGCAAAAGGGCACGGGGCGGGCTCGGGTGGGTTCGATCCGTTCGCCTCTGTGGCGGCACGGCGGCACGGTGCACGGTCCGCAGCCTCACTCTCACGATTACGCGTTTCCGCGCAAGAAGTTATTGGGAGCGTTGCGTTCGGCGTTAGCTTCGAAATTCGCGGACGGCAAGTTGATCATCGTGAACGCATTCGATGTGAAAGAACCAAAGTCGAAGCAGTTCCGCGAAGCGCTCGATGCGCTCAAAGTCGATGGCACGGCGTTGCTGGTTGAGGTTCCCAAGCATGAGAACCGCAATCTGGCTTTAAGTTCACGAAATCTTCATGGCGTTGAACTGGTGAGCGGCAACGAGGTTCATCCTTATCATCTGCTGCGCTACGACCGGGCGATCTTTTCGCAGCCCGCGATCGAGAAGCTGCAGATTTCGCTGAAGAGTTCGATTTCGAAGCGGCAGCACAAGCCGGCGGAAGGCGAGGGAGCGGCTCCGAAAAAAGCTTCACGTTCTCCACGTCGCCGCACCCGGCATGAAAAAGCGGCGGAGGTGGCCTAGGGCCTAATCATTATGAAATCCGCATACCAGATTCTTCGGCGTCCGGTCATTACCGAGAAAGGTCTCGCCATCAAGGAGAACCAGAACACCCTGGTTTTTCAGGTGGCGACGGCGGCGACCAAGACGGAAATTAAGGAAGCCGTGCAGGGAATTTTCAAAGTGAAGGTGCATTCGGTTCGCACCGCGCTTTACCCGGGTAAAGAACGTCGGCGGGGAAAGTTTGCCGGCTACCGTCCGGATTGGAAGAAGGCGTTTGTACGTCTGAAGGCGGGCGAAAAAATGCCGGAGTACGCACAGAACCTCTAGTTAAATGCGGGAAGCTAAGAGCTGATTTATGCCAATCAAGACTTACAGACCGACAACCCAGACGTTGCGTTATCGCACCACGCTGGTTAACGACGACATTACGAGCACGCAGCCGCATAAGCCGTTGCTCGAACCGAAGCCGCGGACTGGCGGACGGCGTAATTCGGGTCAGACCACCATGCGGTTTATCGGTGGCGGCCACAAGCGTAAGCTGCGCATCATTGATTTCAAGCGCGACAAGATCGGCATTCCCGCGACGGTTGCGACCATCGAATACGATCCCAATCGCTCGGCGCGAATTGCTCTGCTGAGCTATGCCGATGGCGAGAAGCGTTACATCCTGCAGCCCGACGGATTAAAGGTTGGGCAAAAAGTGCTGAGCGGTCCGGACGCTGATATTCTCGTGGGCAACGCGCTGCCGTTGCACAACATTCCTCCAGGCACGACGATCCACAATGTGGAGTTGAAGCCGGGCAAAGGCGCGCAGATGGTGCGTTCGGCGGGCGGTGCGGCCCAGTTGGTTGCCAAAGAAGGCGAGTACGCGTTGGTCAAACTGCCTTCCGGCGAGATTCGCAAAGTTGCGCAGGGCTGCATGGCGACGATTGGCCAGGTCGGCAATCTTGATCATGAAAACGTTACGATCGGAAAAGCTGGACGTTCACGATGGCTGGGCAAGCGGCCGCACAATCGCGGCGTTTCGATGAATCCAGTGGATCACCCGCACGGTGGCGGTGAAGGTAAGACTTCCGGCGGCAGGCATCCAGTGACCCCGTGGGGCCAACCGACTCGCGGATACAAGACGCGAAACAACAAGCGTACGGACGCATTTATCGTTAACCGGCGCGGTAAGAAATAGGACTGACTTTATGGCACGTTCAACAAAAAAAGGACCGTTCGTCGATGGCTTCCTGCAAACCCGCGTGGAAGGCATGAATTCGCGCAACGAGAAGAAGGTGCTGCGCACCTGGTCGCGGCGTTCAACCATCGTCCCGGAAATGGTGGGCCACACTATCGCCGTACACAACGGCAAGAAGTTTATTCCGGTTTACATCACCGAGAATTTGGTGGGCCACAAGCTGGGCGAGTTCAGTTTCACCCGCCAGTTTAAGGGACACTCAATGCGGGCGGCGACCGAGACGGCGGCGAAGCCGGCTGGCATCCCGGGCGGCCCAGGGGCTTCGGCTCCAGCGGCGGGCGCGGCAGCCCCGGCGCCAAAGGCATAAAGGAGACGCAAGATGGAATTTCGAGCTCAAGCACGGTTCATGCGCGTCTCGCCGCAAAAGGCTCGCCTGGTGTTGGATCTAATTAAGGGCCGCCGGGTGGAGGACGCGCTCAATACGCTGATCTTCACCAAGAAGCGGGTCGCGGCAACGGTTGAGAAGTTGCTGCGCTCGGCGCTGGAAAATGCCAACTATCTGAGTTCGGAAAAAGGCATCGACGTTGACGTCGACAAGTTATACGTGAAGCGCGCGGTCGCCAACGACGGGCCGCGCATGAAGCGCATACGTCCGGCGCCGATGGGCCGCGCTTATCACTATGTGCGGCGTATTTCGCATATCGAGATCGAACTAGCGGAGCGGGGCAAGAATGGCGAGGCGCTGGCGAATGTTGTCGGCGCGGAGCGAGTGAGCGGCACTTCGTCGGGCGCGTCGAAGCCCAGGGCGAAAGGCAAAGCGAAAGCGTCGGCGGGGAAAAGCAAGACCAAGCCTGCCAAGAAATTTTCGGGAGCACGATAGGATTCGTCAGGGTCGTTGCTAGGTCGATTTAGGAGAGACGATGGGACAAAAAGTTCATCCTTATGGTTTTCGCCTCGGCTACACCAAGCCGTGGAAGTCGCGCTGGTTTGCCGAGCGCGATTATGACAAGCAGTTGCTCGAAGACGTCAAGCTGAAGAACGAGCTGAAGGACAAGCTTAAGTCGGCGGGCGTCAGCTCAATTGAGATCGAGCGTCCGGGCAACAAGCTGCGCGTCATCATCAAGACCGCACGCCCGGGGATCATCATCGGTCGCAAAGGCGCCGAAATCGACAAGCTCAAAGCGGATGTGCAGAAGCGCATGAACGGCCGCGAAATTTATATCGACATTCAGGAAGTTCACAAGCCGGAACTGGATGCGCAACTCGTATCGGAATCCATCGCGCTACAACTGGAAAAGCGCGTGGGTTTCCGCCGTGCTATGCGCAAGGCGGTAGACTCCGCTCTGCGTTTCGGATGCAAGGGAATTAAAGTCCGCGTCAGCGGGCGCTTGAACGGAAATGAAATCGCTCGCTCCGAATGGTATCTGCAGGGCCGTTTGCCCTTGCACACGCTGCGAGCCGACATCGATTACGGTTTCACTGAAGCCCGGACTACTTACGGCGTCATCGGTGTGAAGTGCTGGGTGTACAAAGGCGAGATTCTGCCGGCCGCAAAGAAGCGCGAACCCCAGCAAGTTGGAGGCGCATTTTAAGCTGTAGAGAAATGGCTCGCTACGTTTTGAGCTAAGAGCCAGAAGCTAAGAGCAAATTTATGTTAATGCCAAAGAAAGTAAAGTACCGCAAGCAGCAGCGCGGACGCATGACCGGCAAAGCCTGGCGCGGTAGCGAGCTGGCTTTCGGGGATTTCGGATTGAAGGTGCTTGAGCCAGGTTGGATCACCGACCGGCAGATCGAGGCCAGCCGGGTCGCCATGACGCGTTTCGTCAAGCGCGGCGGCAAAATCTGGATCCGCCTGTTTCCGGACAAGCCGGTAACCAAGAAGCCTGCCGAAACTCGTATGGGAAAAGGCAAAGGAGCGCCCGATCACTGGGTCGCGGTGGTTCGCCCCGGCAAGATCCTGTTCGAGATGGAAGGGGTCACACCCCAGGATGCTTCGGAAGCCATGCGTTTGGCTTCGCACAAGCTGCCTTTGCGGACGCGGTTCGTGAAGCGCGAATCAGCGGCGCACTAACAATAGGGATCGACTTATGAAATCGGAAAAAATTCGCAACTTGACCGACGATGAACTTCGCCACCAGGAGCGCGATCTCAATGATCAGCTCTTCAAGCTGAAGTTCCAGCTCAACATGGGACAAACGGAGAGCCTGAAAAAGCTTCGCGGTATGCGCCGAGACATCGCGCGGGTGAAGACTATTGGTCGTGAGCGTGAACTTGCCGCCAGCAAAACGGAGAGTAAGTGATGCCAGAAACAAAAACACAACAGACCCAGCCAGCGGACGCGGGGCGGCGCAAGGAAGTGGTTGGCGAAGTAGTCTCCAACCGCATGAAGAAGACCATCGTGGTTTCGGTCGTGCGCAAGAAGTCGCACGCGTTTTATGGCCGCGTGGTTTCGAAGGCGAAGAAGTTTTACGCCCACGATGAAAAGAACGAAGCGCGCATCGGCGATGTAGTACGCCTCGAAGAAACTCGTCCGCTGTCGAAACTGAAGCGCTGGCGGCTCAAGCAGATTGTTCGCAAGACCGCGCTGGTGCCGGAAATCTCGGCGGAAGTTAACGTAAGCGCCGCTAAGTAAGCGCAGAGCTTTGAGGGAGACTGAATTATGGCCGTGATGATGAGAACTTGGCTCGAGGTCGCCGATAACTCCGGTGCCCGTAAACTGCAGGTCATTCTGCCTCTGGGCGGGTCGACTGGACTGCGAGCCGGACTCGGAGACGTGGTCACTGCCAGCGTGAAAGAAGCCTCTCCCGACGGGCAGGTAAAGAAGGGGACGGTGGTCAAAGCGGTGATTGTGCGCACGCACAAAGAATACGGTCGCCGCGACGGCACGTATATCCGCTTCGACGAGAATGCGGCGGTGCTGATCAACGAAGCTGGCGAGCCGGTCGGAACCCGCGTTTTCGGGCCGGTCGCGCGCGAACTGCGCGAGAAAAAGTTTTTAAAGATTGTGTCTCTGGCCCCAGAAGTTCTGTAGAGCCGTAGATTGCTGCGTCTCTGCCGCGAGTGAGTGGAAGGGTTTGAAATGAGAATAGTGAGTACGGAACATAAACGAGTCGACATCCGGCGGAACGACACCGTAAAGGTGATCACCGGCCGTGACAAAGGCAAGGAAGGCCGCGTCCTGCGCGTGTTTCCGAACGACAACAAGATTCTGGTTGAGCACGTCATGATTGTGAAAAAGCACGTGCGCCCGAACCCGCAGCGCAACGTGAAGGGCGGAATCGCCGAGCAAGAGAGCCGAATCGCGCTGTCGAACGTGCAGTTGGTCTGCGGGACTTGCGGACCGGTGCGCATCGGTCACGAAGTCCGCGGCGACCGGAAAGTGCGAGTGTGTAAGAAGTGCGGAACGACGCTGGACAAGTAGCTGTCAGCTTTTAGCTGTCAGCAAGAAGACCAAAGTTTGAAGAGGCTCACGAACCGGAACGGCAAATGTTTGGCTGAGAGCTGACAGCTCCTCCGAAACCGTGAGAGAAGGCAAAGCAGCAATGGCAAAAGATAAGAAAGAAAAAAAGGGCGGGCAGCCGGAAGAGCAGAAAGCTCCCGCAGTCGCGCGTCACAGCGCCAAAGAGGCGCCGCGGCTGAAAGCGCGCTTCCAAAAGGAAGTTGCTCCCACGCTGATGAAGGAATTCGATCTCAAGAATCCCATGGCTGTGCCGCATCTGCACAAGATCGTGGTCAACATGGGCGTAGGCGAAGCCACGCAAAACGCGAAGATTCTCGATCCTGCGGTCAATGAGCTCGGCCAGATTACCGGTCAGAAGCCGGTGGTGACGCGGGCCAAGAAATCCATCGCGGCCTTCAAGGTTCGCGAGGGCCAGGCGATCGGCGCGATGGTTACGTTGCGCGGCGACCGCATGTATGAATTTTTCGACCGGCTGGTGAATGTGGTTCTGCCTCGCGTGCGCGATTTCAAGGGAGTTTCGACGAAGTCGTTCGACGGCCGCGGGAATTACACACTGGGTTTGCACGACCAGTTGATTTTCCCCGAGATCGATTACGCCAAGGTGGACAAGCAGAAGGGCATGAACGTCACGATTGTGACCACCGCCGGCAGCGACGACCAATCGCGCGCTCTGCTCCGCCATCTGGGCATGCCGTTCCGGGCGTAGGGATTGAGAGACTGAATCATTGAGAGATTAAGCCGTTGATTTGCGCATGAGAAGAAAGGTTTCATGACTACTGCGAAAAGAGTTAAGGACAAGAAAATCGAAAAGACGTTTCAGACGGCGCGCGACAATAAAGAAAAGCGGCCCAAGTTTTCCACGCGCCGGCACAACCGCTGCCAGATCTGCGGACGCCCGCGCGCGTTTCTGCGCAAGTTCGGAATTTGCCGCTTGTGTTTCCGGGGCTTGGCGTTGCGTGGCGAGATTCCCGGAGTTTCGAAGTCGTCTTGGTAGTGGTGTTGTGAGGGCGCGGCTTCAGCCGTGCCGTAAAGAGTGCCTGGCGGTGCGGGCTTTGGCCCCTGAGGTTAGGCGGAATACGTCGTCGCAGGTTCTTCGGCGCAAGCAAGAAACGGCCGAAGCAAACGGGCGATTGAGGAGAAGGAACGCATGAGGTTGACCGATCCGGTCGCAGATATGCTGACGCGAATTCGCAATGCGATTAGCGCCCGGCACCAGAAGGTGGATATTCCTGCCTCCAAGCTGAAGCTGGAGATTGCCCGCATCCTGAAGGAAGAGGGTTATATCTCGAACTTCAAAGCGACAGAAGAGGAAGGGCACAAGATCCTGCGCGTCTACCTGAAGTATGCCAACAACAACGAGGCCGTGATCTCGAATGTAAACCGCGTCTCCCGGCCGGGCTGCCGTGTGTACGTGCGGCGTACCGAGATCCCCCGCGTACTGGGCGGGATGGGCATCAATATTCTCACTACGCCCCGCGGCGTGATGACCGGACGCCAGGCGCGCAAGCAGGGCCTCGGTGGCGAGTTGCTCTGCGAAGTTTGGTAGAGACGCGGCTGGCTTGCGTCTCGAAACGTTGCAGGCAAAGTTTCTACAGCGAAGGTTGAGAGCTGAACTTATGTCACGAATTGGAAAAAAACCGATCCCGCTCCCCAAGGGAGTTACGGTCAAGATTGAAGGCGACACCGTCGCCGTCCAGGGACCGAAGGGCAAATTGGACACTCATCTGCCTGCCGGCATTAAAGTCCAGCAGCAAGATGGAAATCTGGTTGCGATCCGTGAAAACGATTCGCAGGCGGCTGTCCACGGTCTGGCTCGCGCTCTGGTCAACAACGCTGTTGAAGGCGTCACCAAGGGATGGACCCGCGACCTCGAAATCGTCGGCATCGGCTATCGCGCCGAAATGAAGGGCAAGAACACGGTTGTGTTCAGCCTCGGCTATTCGCATTTGATCGAGTACCCGCTTCCGGTTGGCATTGAAGCGACCGTGGATCCCAAGCAGACCAAGCTGAGCGTCACCGGAATCGATCGCCAGAAAGTCGGACAGGTCGCCGCTGAAATGCGCAGCCTGCGCCCGCCCGATCCTTACAAGAACAAAGGTGTGCGTTATGCGGGCGAGCGTTTGAAGAAGAAGGTGGGCAAGACCGGAGCGAAATAGTTAGTAAGGACCAAGACAATGCTTACGCGAACATCAAAAAACACAAACAGGCGGCACGTGCACGAGCGCATCCGCAAGAAGATTCTCGGAACTTCGGAGCGCCCGCGGCTGAACGTCTACCGCTCGCTGAACCATATCTACGTTCAGTTGATCGACGATCTGCAGGGCAACACTGTAGTCTTCGCGCATTCCGCAGAGGGCAAAAAGGGCGAGCGGCGCACTGGCGGGAACGTGGCCTCAGCCAAAGAAGTCGGCAAACTGATTGCCGAGCGCGCGAAGGCCAAGGGAATCAACAAGGTCGTGTTTGACCGTGGCGGCTACATCTATCACGGGCGAGTGAAGGCCCTGGCAGACGCCGCCCGCGAAGCGGGCCTGCAGTTCTAAGATTTGTGTGGAACCGGGTATTGACCCGGTTGGGCCGGGCGAAGCTCGGCGGAGAGAAGAAATCAAAGAATGCCAACTATCATTAAAAAGCTCGATGCGGCTTCCTACCAACTGAAAGACCAGGTAGTGGCAATTAACCGCGTCACCAAGGTGGTCAAAGGCGGCAAGAATCTTTCCTTTGCTGCTCTGGTCGTGGTCGGAGACCCCAGCGCCGCCGTTGTCGGATACGGCTCGGGGAAAGCGAAAGAAGTTCCCCAAGCCATCCGTAAAGGAATTGAGTCGGCGAAAAAGAATCTCATGCGGATCAACCTCACCCAAACCAGCATCCCGCACCTCGTGTTGGGACGATTCGGATCGGGCAAGGTTCTCCTGAAGCCAGCGCCCGAAGGCACGGGAGTGATCGCTGGAGGCGCCGTTCGTGCGGTTATGACTTCGGCCGGGATTCAGAACGTGCTGACCAAGTCGATTGGGACAACGAATCCACACAACGTCATCAAGGCAACTTTTGATGCACTTAAGAAGCTGAAGAACCGGGCCGATGTGGCCGCCATGCGCGGCAAGACCGCAGAAGAGTTGTAGTAAGGACGGATGGAATGACGGCAAAAAAATCGAATGCGGGCAGCGGAAAAATCCATTTGAAGTGGGTGCGTTCCGCGATTTGCGCCCCAACAAAACAGAAGCTGGTAGTCAAGGGTCTGGGTTTCACGCGCTTGAACCAGGTAATTGAGCGCCCGGACAACGCGGCCATTCGAGGAATGGTGGCCAAGATTCCGCATCTGGTGGAGATCGTGCATCTGTAATTTCCGTTAGAGACCTAGCTACGTCTCTACAGCGAGCAATTATGAATCTGTCGAATATTCGAGCACCCAAGAAGGCGAACTCGGGCAAGAAGCGCGTCGGCCGCGGTATGGGTTCTGGCATGGGCAAGACCTCGACCCGCGGACACAAAGGCCAGCGTTCGCGCAGTGGTTCGCGCATGATGCGTGGCTTTGAAGGCGGCCAGATGCCGCTCCATCGCCGCATGCCCAAGCGCGGTTTCACCAACATCTTCCGCAAAGAATTCAACATCGTGAATCTGGAAAAGCTAGCCGCGCTCGGTGAAACCACGATCACTCCCGAAGTGCTTCGGAAGGCTGGCGTCATCAGCACCAAACATCCAGTGAAGATCCTAGGCGACGGAGAGCTCTCGATTGCGCTCACCATTCACGCGCACAAATTCTCCAAGTCGGCCCAGGAAAAAATCACCAAAGCGGGTGGCAAGTTCGAGGTCTTGCAGTAATGCTTGAGAAATTAGCCAACGTATTTCGCATCCCCGACCTGCGCCGGCGAATTCTCTTTACACTGGGGCTGTTGGCGGTTTACCGGCTCGGCGGTCATATTCCGACACCCGGCGTAAATGCAGACAAGCTGCAACAATTCTTCGAGCAGAACAAGGGCACTTTTTTAGGTTTCGTCGACCTGTTCTCCGGCGGCCAACTGCGCCGCCTGACCATCTTCGCCCTTGGAATCATGCCGTATATTACGGCGTCGATCATTCTGCAGCTCTTGACCGTGGTTTATGAGCCGCTGGCGAAGTTGCAGAAGGAAGGTGAACTGGGGCGCAAGAAAATCACCCAGTGGACGCGATATCTCACCGTCATTTTGAGCGCGGTTCAATCGCTCGGCATTGCCATCAGCCTGGAAAAATCAGGCGACTTCGTGGTCAACCCCGGCGTTCCTTTCATCCTCATGACTATGCTGACTCTGACCACGGGCAGCGCATTCATCATGTGGCTGGGCGAGCAGATTACGGAACGCGGCGTCGGCAACGGCATGTCCCTGCTGATCTTCGCCGGCATCGTGGTCGGCCTCCCCCGCGGCGTCGCTGACCTGATCGACAAAGTTCGCACCGATGCCTGGGGTGCCTTCACTGCGCCGGCCATGATTTTGCTTGTAGGCATCATGGTTTTGATCGTCGCGTTTATCGTTTATGTGGAGCGAAGCGAGCGCCGCATTCCGGTGCAATACGCGAAGCGCGTCGTCGGACGCAAAGTCATGGGAGGCCAGTCCACCCACCTGCCGTTGCGCGTCAACGCCGGCGGCGTGATGCCCGTGATCTTTGCCTCTTCGATCCTGACCATGCCTCAGACCATGGGATACGGCCTGCGCAACAATCGGTATTTTGGAGACCTGATCCATTGGCTGGGCTGGGGTGAACCGCTCTACACGTTTTTGTATGCGGTCGGCATTATTTTCTTCGCCTACTTCTATGTCTCCATCGTCTTCAACCCCAACGAGGTTGCCGACAACATGCGGAAGTATGGCGGATTCATCCCTGGCATCCGGCCCGGTAAGCGCACCGCCGATCATATCAATGAGATTCTGACTCGGATCACTTTAGTGGGCGCTCTGTACCTGATCATTATTTCGTTCATTCCAGAGTGGATGATCACGGGCATACATCTCAACCACCTTTACGGACCGATCGGAGCGTTTTTCGAGCGGCTCCCTGCGTGGGTGACGAACGGCCTGGGTGTGACGTTTTATTTCGGTGGCACGTCGCTGCTGATCGTGGTCGGCGTAGCCATGGATACGGTGACGCAGATTGAAGCGCAGCTTATTATGCGTCACTACGATGGATTTACTCCGCGCAGCGGGCGCATCCGCGGCCGCCGCAGTTGGACATAAAAGAAACTTTGAGGTTTGCCGTACCGCCCGGTCGGCGGGTGGTGATAGTGCTGGCCGCGTGCGCCTGGAAGCAGGGAACGTACTAAGGTCAGTTCGATGGAAACCTCGCAAAACATCGGGCCGGTGGTGCTGCTCGGTCCGCCGGGCGCGGGCAAAGGTACACAAGCCAAGCGGATCGCCGAACATTATGGCATCCCGCAGATCTCCACCGGAGACATCCTGCGGGGGAACGTGCAGCGTGGCACCGAGTTGGGCTTGCAAGCCCAGGCCCTGATGGCCCGTGGCGAACTGGTTCCCGACGACCTGGTTTGCGACATGGTTGCTTGGCGGGTTCGGGACGTGGATTGTGAGCGCGGCTTCATCCTCGACGGATTTCCGCGTACGGCCAGACAAGCGGGCTGGCTGGATGCTTTTTTTGAGAGCGAGATCTTTGAAAACTCAAGTGGCGGCAAGTGGTGCCTGCCAATTGTGATCCGCATCGATGTGGACTATAATCAATTGGTTAAGCGGCTCACTGGACGCAGGACTTGTCTCGCCAACGGACACATCTATAACGTCTATTTCCAGCCACCTCGCATCCCGGATATTTGCGATGTTGATGGTTCCCCGCTGATCATCCGCAGCGACGATCGCGAGGAAGTGATTCGGGGGCGTCTGCAAACGTATGACATGCAGACCCGGCCCGTGGCGGAATACTATGAGCAGAAGGGACGACTGGTTCCGATGAATGGCGACTTGCCGGTTGGCGAAGTCACGGGACAGATGTTCTGGGTGATTGAGCATCGGGATGGCAATTGTCTGTAAATCGACGGCCGAAATTGAGCGCATGCGGGCGAGCGGTCGCATTGTCCGCGAGGTGCTCGATCATGTTCGCGCTCTGGTAGCTCCGGGGGCGACCACCATGGATTTGGAGCGCGCGGCCGAGAAAAAGATCAAGGAACTGGGCGCGAAGCCCGCGTTCAAGGGATATTACGATTATCCTTGCGTGCTTTGCACCTCGGTGAACGAAGAGATCGTGCACGGTATTCCGTCAGAAAAACGGGTGCTGAAAGCGGGCGACATCGTTTCCATCGATTGCGGTGTGGTCCTTGATGGATACTACGGCGACGCTGCCATCACCGTGCCGGTCGACGAATCGGTGAAGCCGGAAGTTCGCAAGCTGCTCGAAGTGACCGAAGCCTCTTTGTATAAGGGCATCGAGCAGGCGCGGGTGGGCAATGCGATCGGCGATGTAGGCGCGGCCGTGCAGGAATTTGTCGAAGCCAATGGCTTCAGCGTGGTGCGCGAGTTCGTCGGACATGGTATCGGAACCAAGCTGCACGAAGAGCCGCAAGTCCCGAACTTCGGCGCCCGCGGACAAGGCGCGCGCTTGCGGGAAGGCATGGTTCTGGCAATTGAACCGATGGTAAATTTTGGCAAGCCCGGAACCCGCGTGTTGGATGACAAATGGACAGCAGTCACCGCAGACGGAAGCTGCAGCGCGCATTTTGAACATTGCGTGGCGGTGACCAAAGAAGGTCCGGTGATTTTGACGCAATAAGAGCTTCTAGCCGCTAGCTTCCAGCTGAGGACGCGGTAGCCAGAAGCTAGTAGCTGATTCTAAGGAGTCGATGAGCAAAGAAGACGCGATTGAGGTGATGGCAACGGTTCTTGAGCCGCTGCCCAATGCCATGTTCAAAGTCGAACTCGAAAACAAGCACCAGGTGCTGGCGCACGTTTCGGGCAAAATGCGCAAGAATTTCATTCGCATCCTGCCAGGTGACAAAGTCGCCGTCGAGCTTTCGCCCTACGACCTGAATCGCGGACGCATTGTGTATCGTTATAAGTGAAAGGTGTCATCCCGAGCGAAGCGAGGGATCTAGGTTCCTCGCGGCCCGGAGAAGACCCGAGATTCCTTGTCGCTTTGCTCCTCGGAATGACAGAGGAAGAGGGAGACTATGAAAGTACGAGCATCAGTTAAGAAAATTTGCGACAAGTGCAAGGTCATTCACCGCAAGGGTGTGGTGCGAGTGATCTGCGAAACCGCCAAACACAAGCAACGCCAGGGATAACGGATCAAACGGATAAAGGACAAACATGGCACGTATTGCAGGCATCGATCTTCCCCGCACCAAGCACATTAATATTGCGCTGACCTATATCTACGGAATCGGCAACCCGCGCGCCGCCCGCATTCTCGATCAGGCTAAGGTCGAACCCATGAAGAAGGTTCAAGACCTGGGCGAGGACGAGGTCAACCGCATCCGCCAAGTCATCGAAGCTGAAGGCCTGGTGGAAGGCGATCTGCGCAAGGAAGTTTCGATGAACATCAAGCGTCTCATCGAAATCGGATCTTATCGCGGCTATCGCCATCGCCGGAATCTTCCGGTTCGTGGGCAGCGTACGCACACTAATGCCCGCACCCGGAAAGGTCCGCGCAAAGGTACGGTAGCGGCGAAGAAGAAGACAGCGACGAAGACATAAAAGCCGTCGTTGGCCGTTAGTCGTTGGTCGCGCGCATGAAATGACCAACGACGAACGACGAACGACCAAGGACGATTCACTATGGCAAAACCAGCAGCAGCCGGCGGCCCCGCCGCACCAGAGAAAAAAGGCAAAAAGAAGACGTTCAAGAAGAAGGAGCGCAAGCACGTCTCGCATGGCATTGCGCACATCCAGGCTTCGTTCAACAACACGATCGTGACCATCGCCGATCAGGCCGGCAATGTGCTCTCGTGGAAAAGTTCCGGCTCGCTCGGATTTCGCGGATCGCGTAAAGGCACGCCATTCGCGGCCCAGCAAGCTGCATCGAACGCCGCTGTCATGGCGCGCGATCACGGCGTGCGCAGCGTTGAAGTGCGAGTCAGCGGGCCCGGTTCAGGTCGCGAGTCCGCCATCCGCGCACTGGCTGCTTCCGGCATCGAAGTTCGCAATATAAAAGACGCCACGCCGATCCCGCACAACGGCTGCCGTCCGCCCAAGCGTCGAAGAGTTTAGAAAGACGTCGTTGGTCCTTGGTCGTCGGTCGTTCGCAATGACGGCACCGTACAAGGCCAAAGACGAACGACCAAAGACAAACGGCTGTTTTTACCGTCCGGGATGAAGGGTGAAGCCAAACCTGTAAACCGGTCATCTAAAGGAGAAGCAACTTGGCACGTTATACCGATCCCGTCTGTCGTCTCTGCCGCCGCGAGGGCATGAAGCTGTTCCTCAAAGGCACCAAATGCTTCAGCGATAAGTGTCCCATCGAGAAGCGCAACTTTGCTCCCGGCCAGCACGGCAAGGACCGCAAGTCGAAAATCGTAGGATACGGCCTGCAACTACGCGAGAAACAAAAGACCAAGCGTATCTACTTCGCCCAGGAAGGCCAGTTCCGAAATTATTTCGAGAAGGCCGCCCGCACCAAGGGCGTCACCGGCGAACTGCTCTTGCAACAGCTCGAGCGCCGCTTGGACAACGTTGTCTACCGCTTGGGCTTCGGCGTATCGCGTCGTCAAGCGCGCCAGCTTGTGCGTCATGGCCACGTTCAAGTGGATGGCGGCAAGGTGAACATTCCCTCGTACCAGGTGAGTGTGGGCGAGGAAATCGCGATCCGCGAGGGCAGCCTGAAGTTGGCGATTCTCGAACCCGCGAAAGAATTCGCCAGCCATCAGAACGCGCCCACGTGGCTGGAGATCGATCGCGACCACTACAAGGGAAAAGTTTTATCGTTGCCCAAACGCGAAGACATCCACCTGCCGGTGAACGAGCAGTTGATTGTCGAACTGTATAGCAAATAGTCGCGGGTCGTTCTTCCTTGGTCGTTGGCAAGAAGCCTGGGGCCAACGACGGACGGCTAGCGACCAACGACAGTTTTTTCTGGTCCACATTTCGAGCCAGATCAGCCTGTCCCGACGTTTGACCTGAACGTAGCACGGACCAGTTCAGGGAGTCAGGACTGAGCCAAACGGCCGAAGGAGAATAACAAATGCTTTGGAAAGGTTTTCAAAAACCGAAACGTCTAGCGGTCGATACTTCGACCCTCACCGATAAATACGGCATCTTCTGGGCCCAGCCGTTTGAACGCGGCTTCGGCACCACCATCGGCAACGCCCTCCGGCGCGTGCTGCTTTCTTCGATCGAAGGAGCCGCAGTCACCGCGGTGAAGATCGAAGGCGTGCTGCACGAGTTCCAGTCGATTCCCGGCGTAGTGGAAGACGCGACCGACATTATCCTGAACCTGAAGCAAATTCCCTTCAAGCTCAGCGGCGATGCGCCCAAGGCCATCTATCTGCGCGCTGATCAGCCGGGGGTAGTCACGTCCGGCATGATTGAGGCCGACGCCGATGTGGAAGTCCTAGATAAAGACGTCTACGTCGCGACCGTCAGCGAAGGCGGCAAGCTCGATATGGAAATGCGTCTCAAGCGCGGCCGCGGCTACACTTCCGCTGACAAGAATTTCGACGAAGACCTCGGCATCGGCTTCATTCCGATCGACTCCGTGCACTCCCCGGTGCGCAAGTGCAACTACACCGTGGAAGCAGCGCGTCTCGGGCAGATTACCGACTACGATAAGCTGACCCTCGAAGTCTGGACCAACGGCTCCATCACCCCAGCTGATTCCATCGGCCTGGCGGCGAAGCTGCTGAAGGACCACATGAATATCTTCATCAATTTTGAAGAAGACATCGAGACGTCGACATCGTCCGAAGAACGCAAGCCCGAAATCAAGAACGAGAACCTCAATCGTTCGGTCGAGGAACTCGAGCTGTCCGTTCGCAGCTACAACTGCCTCAAGAACGCGAACATTCAGTCGATTGGCGAACTGGTACAGAAGACCGAAGCCGAAATGCTCAAGACCAAGAACTTCGGCCGCAAGTCGCTAAACGAAATCAAGGAAATTCTAGGCACCATGGGATTGAGTCTGGGAATGAAGATCGACGAACAGGGCAACGCCGTACCCGGCCCGACGTCGAACCAGATTCTACCCGCGTCTGCCTACGGCAACGACAACGATCTGTAAAAAGCTTCTTTGGGGACGGGCGACCGTCCCCAAGATTTTGTCGTTGCGACTATTTAATTTTGTAATTCCGAGCACCTTAATTTTGTCATTCCGAGCGAAGCGAGGAATCCGCTTTTCGCCGCGCCGGAACAAAGGATTCAGCCATGCGCCACAAAGTAGCAGGATGGAAACTGGGACGTAACACCGCGCACCGTCGTTCCTTGCTGCGCAATCTGGTCACTTCGCTCATCCTCGAAGAGCGAGTCGAGACCACTGTCCCCAAAGCCAAAGCCATGCGCCCACAGGTCGAGAAAATGATCACCCTCGGCAAGCGCGGAGACCTCGCCGCCCGTCGTCAAGCCCTGGCTTACCTCATGACCAGCGCCGCCGTCGACAAACTATTCGACACCATCGGACCGCGCTTCGGCGATCGCAATGGCGGCTACCTGCGCATTGTCCGCACCGGATGGCGCAAAGGCGACGGCGCCGATAACGCCTTCGTCGAACTCCTAGGCAGCGAAAAACTACTCGACGAAAAGCGTCAGAAGCGCAGCGAAGCCCGCTCCAAACGTGCCGAGGAAACGAAGCGAGCCATGGAAGAGGCCGAAAAGCAGCAGGGCGTGGAACACCCTGTCGCAGGCGCCGAAGGCGAAGACAAAATCAAATAAAGACTCAGCTCACCAGGTGGTACGGCACGGAGACGACCGTAATTCGCTGATTACCGTTGAACAGCAGCAGTGCTCGTATCGCCTCCGGCCGGTTATTGTGTAGCAAATAGTGATACCAGTGGCTTTCCACCAGTTCCGGGATGAGCACGGTGATATTTCGATCCGGCTGCGCGATTTGTTGTTGAATCGCGTAGTTCACGATTGGCTTCACAATAAAACGATAGGGCGAATCGAGCACCACCAATTGCGGCAATGGTAGCCCAGCCATCCTCGCCGGTTTTTCCACAACTTCGCTCCACTGCCTGCACAGCTGATCCGTATCTTCTCCGCACCCAACGTGCAACACATGGATCTCCCGCGATAAGGTCCAGGCGTAGCGCAAAGCTTTTTCCGATACCAAGCTCCAACGATCAATCGGCAACAGCACAACCGGCTCAGAGAGACCAACCGTCTGCACCGGGGCGCTTGTTCTGATTTCCTGCGCTACCTGAGCGTAGTGATGTCTTACCGAGCGCATCATCAAAATCAGGACCGGAATCAATAGAACCGTAATCCAGGCACCATCCACGAACTTCGCGACCAGTACCACAGCGGTCGTCACTCCGGTAGCCACGGCTCCCAGTCCGTTCAGGAACATGCTGCGCCCTGCGCCAGGGCCGCCAGTTCGCCTCCAGTGCATCACCATGCCGGCTTGCGAAAGCGTAAATGCCAGAAACGCGCCCACCGCATAGAGGGGAATCAATCGATCGGTAACGCCACCGAAAATAATCAGCAGCAAGCCCGTGAGCAGAGCCAGAGCATAAACCCCCTGCGCAAATACAAGCCGTCGGCCGCGAATAACGAAAGCATGTGGCAGGTATCCGTTCTCTGCAATCGCGCGGGCTAGGCGGGGGAAATCGGCAAATGCAGTGTTTGCCGAAAGCGAGAGCACCACGAGGATCGAGCCAATGCTGAGCCAGTAGAACGCGCCGCGCCCCATGACCGCAGCCAGCAACTGCGATAGCACGCTATCGTATCCCGGCAGTCCCGGGTCGGTCGCCGCGATTCCATATGCCGGGACGAGATACGCGATTCCCAACAACATCACCATCAGGATCGCGATGATGATCGTTAGCGTGAGCTTTGCGCATTTGTCCGATGGCTCGCGAAAGGCCATGACGCCGTTGCTCACCGCTTCGACTCCGGTCATCGCGGTGCAGCCGCTGGAGAAGGTGCGCAACAGAAGCCACGCGCTAACCGATCCAGTAATTCCCGTCAGCTTCGGAGGGACCACCACTGGGACCGGATGTCCTCCCGCAATGAGCGCCTTGAACATGCCAACCGCAATGAGACCCAAAAGGCAGGCGATAAAAACATACGTAGGCAGCAGAAATACTCCGCCCGTCTCCTGCATTCCGCGCAAATTGATAATTGTTATGAGGATCAGAATCCCGAGACACAAGCGGAGCGTTTGGCTCTGCAGCGACGGCACTGCCGAGACCAGCGCGCCCACTCCAGCCGAGATGCCGACTGCCGCAGTGAGAACATAATCGATCATGAGCGCCGCCGCAGCCAGCAGTCCGGCTCTCTCACCCAGGTTTTCCGAAGCCACCGTATAAGAGCCGCCGCCGTGTGGATAGGCCGAAATCGTCTGCCGGTAGGAAAAGTACACGATGCCGAGCAGGACCACGATGCCGATCGTAATCGGCCATACATAAATAGCGCCCGCCATGCCCAGCGGGATCAATAGCGTCAGCGCGGCCTCCGGACCATAGGCAGCCGAACTCAACGCGTCCAGGCCAAATATCGGAATACCCTTTGACGGCCCGATTCGCTCTGCTTTTTCTTCTTCCGTGGCCAAAGGACGGCCAAACAACACATCCGCGATGTTCACGTTTTATCGCTGTCGAGGCGGTGCCGCAGTGCTCGACGATCTCCTTTTAGTGTCCGGATATCATAACCGCTGATCGAGAAAACCATTCATGAAGATTATGTGACAACCGCGGACCACTCCATTCACAGATAGCGAAGTCGTCGGGTATCCGTCACTCGTGCCATCTCAGGGAATCTCTAACATGAACGCTTGGCAACCTCGCGGCCCACTAAAAACTATTCAGAGCTCTGAAAAGTGCCGCCATCCGCATTCCCGTTTCGGTCCGTAACTCTAATATTTTCTTCCGCAAGCATTGTTTTTCCCCCAACCCAGACCTATGATCCGCTTGTTACTGGTTCGCGAAATACTCTCCCCCATCGCATAGAACACAAATCGAACGCGCCCTTCAGGCGCGCCAAATATGGAGGCACATATGGCAACAGCACCAAGAACCTCTCCTACTCCTATTCAACCTCATCAAACTCCTAACGTCGAAAACGTGCTGGCATTTCGAACCACCGTCGGTTCCGTCACTATTCCGGGCGGGCAGACGAAGCTGCTGGGCGTAGTCGATGTCAGCATGTACGACAAAATCCGCTTGGTCACCGATGAGCGTATCGATTCGACAGCCAACATTGTTTTGCGCCTGACTTTCACTGAGGGCGAAGAATTGGTAGCGCAACTCGACACCATCATGCTGACGCCTCACTCGCAATTGACTCGCGTCTACGATGTTCCCGGCACGCAGCTCAGCATTTACGCCGATAGTGTCGGCGCCGCCGGCACCGCAGGCTCCCTGGATGTGCTGATTTACGGCCAGTATTAGCGTATTGTTCGCACTGCACGGCAGTTGACCTATTCCCCAAAGAAGCGCACCTCGGCTGTTCGGGGTGCGCTTTTTTAACGAAGAATCGGTGGAGCGATGGGCACGCTCGCCTTTTCGGAGACAAGGCCCGCGGTTCTTTAACTTATCGCCTCATCCCCGGCCCTCGTAGTGTCAATGATTTAAAGAACAGATCGCACGCAACGAGGTTATCGGCTCACCAATGGCGCCCCGCGCGGTCTATACTGATGGCGGCTCTTCCACTCCTGTAAGTGACAAAATCTACGGCACATCGGTCGCGATGAATATCGAAGAATCCCACTACCTAATGAAACCCACCGTTCTGATTTGTTTGTTTACCCTTGTTTTGTGCGGCCATTTACTGGCGCAGGCGACGCCAGCATCCGCCCACGCGGCGAACTGCTCACCAGCGCTACTCGACATCGATGGCAACAAGATATGGGTGAACGAGGAGGGCAAAGGAAACATCACCGTCGCCTTCGAATCCGGATTTGGCAACGATTCGAGCGTATGGTCGCAGATCACGCCGAAAATTCAGGCGGCCGGCGTGCAGACCTTTGTCTACGATCGTGCAGGGATGGGCAAGAGCACCATCAATACTTCGACGCCATATAGCATCGACAACGATGTCCATATCCTCAGGTCGGCGCTCGCGAATTGCCATATCAAAGGACCGATTGTGTTGGTCGGGCATTCCTACGGTGGTGCGATCAGTTTGCTGGCGGCATCCGAAGACCCAGACATCGCAGGGCTTGTCCTGATCGAAGCGGTCGTTCCGAACGTCTGGACGCCGACGGAAGTCGAAAACAATTTGAAGGTGATGCGGCCGCAGTACGACGAGATCCGTGAAAAAGCTCCGGATCTGGCCAAGGTGGCCATTCCCTTTGCTGAAGCCATGCCCGAAACCGCGAAAAAAGTGAACGCCCTTCGCGTTTCCGATGTGCTACCGATTATCGACATCGAAGCCGAGAAAGGACAGAACACTCCTGAAAGCACTCAAACATGGCGCGAGGCGCACAAACAGTTCACATCAGGAAATCCGCACCGTGAATTCGTCATGGCGATGGGCAGTTCGCACAAAGTGATGGCCGATCAGCCCGATCTGGTTGTGAAGTCGATCCTGAAAATGATCGAGACAGTCCGTGGAAACCAGACCGGTGCGGAATAGAGCGATGCGCTCTGCGCGTTAAACTTCGCGCGGTAGGCGGAACTGACGATCCGGAGACCTAAGACCCGAGACCCAACCGTGGTCACTTCATCGCTTTGGCAACCTGTCCCAGGCGTTGCCTAATTGGCGCCATTCGTACATGTCCTTGTGCGGGTCACTGCGGTAATCTAGCCCCAATTCCTCTGCCCAGTACACTTAATACTGGATATGGGCTTTTCCCGCGTACAAATCGCAATCGCCGTGGGCGCCGGCGTGCTTGTTCTCATGATCTTTTTTGGCTACTTGATGTGGCTGAATGGACAGGGTCCCGTGCTCTCCCGCTCCGAGGACCGCGACCCCCTTTCGGGAACCCCTAATTCTATCGACCTCAATCCCTTGCGCGACCGCACCACCGAGCACGTGGCCACGAAGTATCTCGACGCCATGCGCGACGGGCACTGCCATGAACAACTTGCTGCGTGGGAAAAAGATTATCGCAAGAAGTACGCCGCCTTCATCTGTACCTCTGAGGCCCAGCACCCGCTGGTTTCCTGGAAAGTGGTGGACTGGGAAGATGCCCCGCCGCTCCGCATCCTGCACTACCGTGGCAAGCGCATGAACGCCCCCGGCCAATCGGGAACCTACAAAGAACTGTTCTCAGTCACCCTCGAGAACAAAGACGGCGACTGGGTCGTCACCAAATACGACGCCATGTACTGATGGCTATCTCGCAGAATCATTCGGGTGGGCCACGCTTTTACTGACCGATTAAAGCACCTCGAACAGATCAAATTCTTCAAAGCGCATCGAACGGGGAAGGGCACGAGTTCACTCGTGCCGTAAAAGTCCAAAAACGACTTAGGGTTTGACATCCAATCCCCTCAATCGCCGGCAACTGTCACGCTCCGCGGTTTCCAACTCAAGTAAAGAAATATCAGAACCTGCGCAGTCAACGCCGCAATACTGTCCAACATCACATCGCTGATCCTGCCCGTCCGCGATGGGATAAAGGTTTGGTGCCACTCATCCAGACTCGCCACCAGGGCAGACATAAAAAAAGCGATTGCGGCCCAACGCAGTGCCCAGCGCGGGGCCCACGGCAAACGCAGCGTCGCCCGCCAGGCGCGAAACAGGAAGAAGCTCAAAGTAAAGTATCCGACAAAATGCCCGCATTTTCGGATGTAGTGATGCACCACGGCGAAGGCGGCCAGATCCATGCCGATGAGAAAGTGAAGCAGCGGATAAAGAATACGGCTCGTATGCTCGGCAGAAAGCCAGTCGGTGGATTCGATCGCAATCAGTCCTATCCACAGCAGCGCGGCGACCCACGTCTTGACTAATTGTTTTCGATCGGAGGTCAAAAGCGAACCTCCCCCGACGATTGGAAAAACATAATTTGATTCAACGCAGATCTACTCGACCGCATAGTTCGGAGCTTCTCTTGTAATCAGCACGTCATGGACGTGGCTCTCGCGCAGGCCCGCGCCGCTAATTCGCACGAAGCGCGTTTTCTGCAACAGCTCCGGAATGCTTCCACACCCGCAATAACCCATCCCCGACCGCAACCCTCCCACCATCTGGTGGATGCTACTCGAAACCGAGCCGCGGTAGGGGACTCGGCCTTCGATGCCTTCGGGGACCAGTTTTCCGAGGCGGTTGGATTCTTCGCCGATCGCTGTGGAGGAGTCGCCGTCGGTGTTTTGGAAATAGCGTTCGCTTGAGCCTTGCGCCATCGCGCCCAGCGAGCCCATGCCGCGATAGGATTTGAAAGTTCGTCCTTGATAGAGAATCAGCTCACCCGGACTTTCATCCGTACCTGCGAAAAGCGATCCAATCATTACGGCGGCCGCGCCTGCGGCCAACGCTTTCGTGATGTCGCCGGAATATTTGATTCCGCCGTCGGCGATGATCGGGATACCGGAGTCTTTCGTGGCGCGATAGGCTTCAGCGATGGCGGTGATTTGCGGAACGCCTGCGCCAGTTACGATGCGCGTGGTGCAAATGGATCCGGGACCAATGCCGACCTTGATTGCGTCGGCGCCAGCTCGAGCCAGTTCGCAGGCACCGTCAAACGTCGCGACATTTCCCACGATCAAGTCAACTTCCGGCAGCTTCGACTTGACCGCTTTGATCGCATCCAGCACGCGCGTGGAATGGCCGTGGGCGCTGTCAATGGCCAGCAAATCCACTTTGTACTTTGCCAGTTCCTGAGCGCGTTCTAGAAAGTCGCCAGTGGCGCCGATGGCTGCGGCGGCGCGCAGCCGGCCGTGCGAGTCTTTCGCGGCGTGGGGATACTTCAGTTTCTTCTGAATGTCTTTTACCGTGATCAGGCCCTTCAGGTTGTATTTGTCGTCGACCACCAGAAGTTTTTCTACGCGGTGTTCGTGGAGAATCTTTTCCGCATCTTCGAGCGTCGTGCCCACCGCGACCGTGATCAGGTTCTCCTTGGTCATGACCTTGCTAATGGGAATGTCGAAGCGGGTTTCGAAGCGCAGGTCGCGGTTGGTAAGAATGCCTACCAGCTTTCCGTTCTTGGTAATGGGCACGCCGGAAATCTTGTACTGGCGCATGACGTCGAGCGCCTCCGAGACTTTCGCATCCGGCGACATCGTCACGGGATCGACGATCATGCCACTCTCCGAGCGCTTCACCTTGTCCACTTCGTTGCCCTGCTGTTCGATGGTGAGGTTGCGATGAATGATCCCGATCCCGCCCTGCTGGGCCACGGCAATAGCCATATGCGATTCGGTGACCGTGTCCATGGCCGCGCTGATAATTGGAATATTCAGACGGATGTTGCGGGTGAGCTGCGTCTGCGTATTCGTCTGCGTCGGAATCACATCCGAGCGGGCGGGCAAGAGCAACACGTCATCGAAAGTAAGCGCCTCAGGAACCGGAAAATGAATCATATGGTGTCTCGGGGAAACGGGTAACTTCTATTCTAGAGACGGGCAGCGGTTGAGGCAAATTGGACAAGTCTCTAGGTAGTGCTCACCACACTGAGGGTTGAGGCATCGTCCGGCTGGTCGGTCAGCGGTACCGATTCCGTGCGCTTCAGATGAAAGTCCTTTCATAGTGTCGCTGCGGGGCGAAATGGGTTAGAATCGCGCTCCTCTTGCATCAAGAAGGAAATTCGCATCGAAAGCGAAGGAGAAGTCTGATGAACCGTTTTTCCAAGCTGTTGCTGGCCGGAATGGCGCTGGCGTTGATGGCTCCTGCCGTGGCGGCGCCGACGTTAACTTTCAAATTCGGGGCAATCAATATCCCTGGCTCAATCGATGTGAACGCTTACGGCATCAGCAAGTCGGGCGTGGTGGTCGGAGAGTATCTCGATACCACTGGAGCTTCCCACGGCTTCATTCTCAAAGGTAAAACGGTGACCGAGGTCAACGATCCGAAGGGCTTGGCGACATTTTGCCAGGGCATCAGCCCGAACGGGAGCGCGGTCGTCGGCTTCTACATCAACTCGACGGGCGACGATTTCGCCTTTCTCCTGAAGGGTAAAACGTTTACCCCTGTGCCGGGTCCGAAAGGCGCGATTAGCACCGTTGCCTACGGAGTCAACGACAGCGGTGAAATTGTGGGCCTCTACGAGGACGCGCACTTCATGAGGCACGGATTCAGTTTGACAAGCGGCAAGTACAAAACGCTCGACGCTCCCAAATCAATTGGCTACACGGCGGCGACGGGGATCAACAATTCGGGCGACATCGTTTTATATTGGGGCGACAGCAGCGGCCATTTTGAGTCGTCCCTCTACAATGGCTCAACCTACACAACCATCAACGTGCCCAAAGCTGAGGATTCTTACGCCCAAGGCATTAACACCAGTGGCGACGTTGTTTACTGGTGGGTCGATTCGAATAAAGGAATCCATGGCGCGCTGCGCCAAGGCAGCAAGTACTCTACCTTTGACGACCCGCAAGGAGTGGGGGAAACCTACGGCTATGGCCTGAATGACCATAGCCAGATCGTGGGATCGTATATAACGACGAGAATCCTTCATGGCTATGAAGCGACGTACTGAACTGCGCGAGACTTGGATTCTACATCCAACGCGGGAGGCGCAGCTTATCGGGGAGATCCCCGTCGGTAGGAAAAGTATAGCTTGTCTTGGGATGAACCCTGTTTAGGCAAGTTTCTTCGCCGCCCAGGTTGCACCTTCGGCGACGACAAAATCCTCGTCGGTGACTAGCTTCTCAAGCAGCGGTAGAAACTTCCGATTCCCGCTGTTGCCCATGGCGATCGTGGCATTTCGCCGGAGGCCAGTCCGTTTGGTTCGCCGAATGGGCGATCCGCGAAACTTCTCGCGGAACCCTTCCGCGCTCATCTCCGCGAGCCACTCCAGCGCGGGATTGACCAGGCCTTCTCGCGACTGAAACTCCTCCGCATTCGTGGCCGGCGCTTTGCGGTTCCAGGGGCAGACATCCTGGCAAATGTCGCATCCGAAAACGTGCCGGCCCATGCCTTCGCGCATTTCTTCCGGGATCGCTCCACGTTTTTCAATAGTCAGGTAGGCAATGCACTTGTTGGAATCGAGTTGGTAAGGCGCGATGAAAGCGGCTGTCGGACAAGCATCGATACAACGAGTGCAGGTACCGCAGCGATCGGGCGCGGGCAGATCGGGCTCAAGTTCAAGAGAAGTGAGAATCACGCCGAGAAACAACCACGAGCCCAGCTTCTGATTCAGGATGCAGGTATTCTTTCCAATCCATCCCACGCCCGCATATTTGGCGTAGACGCGTTCGACCAGCGGGCCGGTGTCGACATAACAGCGGGTTTGCAGCGCGGCGTTTTCGACGCCGACCTGATTTCGCAGCCAGCTTTCTACGGTGCGCAGGCGGCGCATCACGGCTTCGTGATAATCTTCACGGCTCCAGGCGTATCGCGAAATCCACCCTTGCTCCGAATCCGCGACCTGCGTGGAGTAAGGATGCGCCGTGTTGTAGTTGATTGCGCACACAATGACGCTCCGTGCCCACGGTGCTGTCGAACGAAGCGAAGAGCGCTTGAGCTGTCCAGCATCGTCGCGCGCCTCCAGGTATTTCATTTCTCCGGCGTGTCCGGCTTCGATCCAGTGCGGAAAGTGATTGAGTTCGGCGAAGTCGCGGACTGGGGCAATCCCAGCGAGTTCAAAGCCGGCCTCGTGGGCCGCCTGCTTTATTCGCGCTGCGATTTGGCTTGTGTGCTTCATCGGATGCGCCCCCGTTCTGTCAGCGCCAGCGGAAGACGTAGTAACCCGCGTCTCATTCTGTAAACACGTAGCTCGCTACTTCTCAGGACTCCTACAGCTTACCTCTTGCAGGCTTTGAGGGTTTTGTCTGCGCCGGCCAGTCCGGCTTTCTATCCCCTTTTGTTGGTGTTTTCTCGAAACCTATATAGATAGGGCCTTCAAAGATCGCGATCCAGAACGCGCGTAAGGATCTGGTCGAAGAATACGGAGCGTTGCATCAACCTGAGAAGCGGCATGGCTCCAAGGGCGACCAAGTGATACGAAATCGATCGTTGCGCGTAACTGCTGTAAACAGGCTGTTGAAAAACTCGTTCGCGAGAAACCTGCAGAAATTTCATCGCGCCAAGGATGCCGTATAAACGACGTTCCCGATTTTGGGTGGAATTCCATCCCCCGGTTGGGACGATTATTTCAAAAGAGGAAGTTTCTCAACAGCCACAGGCAATTACGCTCAAAATCCCCGGCCGAGTTCCAATTGAGTGTAACAGCGATTTATCACTCGTTGAACCTGCCGACTGCGCGGCACGGCTCACGCTGCGTTCAGGCTGGCACCCGATGAGTGAGGCAAGCGTATCACCTTGTGGTAGGATTCGGCCAAGTTTGAATGCTGGGACTCCTTGCAAGAAAGGAATCAACAATGCTGGCTTCCACAAAGGTCATGCGCTTTGGAAAACCAAGCGGGCCCCTTCTGCAACGGAAGGCATCGTTCTTTAGCGACAACGAGGATTTGAGAGAAAACGTCAAGCGCACTTGTGAGTTTTATGCGCAGCAACCGCTCAGGCAGGTATGCAAGACCTGCGCCCGTCCGTTACACGGTCTTTCCTTTAGAAAACTCTCCGTGCGCTACATCGTGTGTGACGATTGCGGCCATCTTAATGGGGCACACGAGGACACCGACGCATTCTGTCGCTTTGTCTACACCGACAATTCTGGACGCACATATGCCAAAACATATTCCGCCGCGGATAAGGCGGCTTATTTTTCACGGGTAGAAGCTATCTACACGCCGAAGGCTGAATTTCTTTGCGACGTACTTCGACAAGCCGGTGAAGTGCCGCAGACGCTTAGCTTTACCGATCTCGGAGCAGGATCAGGACACTTTGTCGCTGGCCTGATGAGTGTTGGCATCAAGAGCGTCGCGGGTTACGACGTTTCAGAGGCTCAACTGCGGCTGGCGCGCGACATGGTTGCTGATGCGGACTTCCGGCAGCACTCATTGGATGGAATCCTCTCGTTGGCCGAGACTGTAGACACGGGCATCATCTCGATGATCGGGGTGCTGGAGCATCTACAAAATCCACGAGAATTATTAGCGGCGCTCCAGCGAAATCGCCATGTAAAGTACCTTTTTATTTCGGTGCCGATGTTCAGCCCCACCGTGTGCTTGGAAGCAGTCTTCCCGAATGTCTTTAACCGACATCTCGGAGCCGGACACACCCACCTGTACACCGAATCGTCGTTGGCATGGGTCACCAAGGAATTTGGGTTTGAGTCCATCGGCGAGTGGTGGTTTGGAACAGACGTAGTCGATCTTTTGCGGGACGTTCAGGTGAGCTTGGTGGCAAATGCTAAGACTGCAGAGTTAGCTGATCGGTGGCGGGATACCTTTGTTCCTCTGGTGGATGGAATGCAGTTAGAGATTGACCGTCAACGACAATCGTCAGAAGTTCATATGGTCCTGAAAAAGCAACTGTTGTGAGCACACTCGTTGACTTTGGCCTGCAAGTTAAGAAGCCAATCCATACTAATAGCGGTTTGCGCCTAGCCTAGCCATTGGTAACAGGCCATCACACTCAAAACACTTGGGCAGGTCCAATTTTGCCAAGGAAAGATTGACCCTCGCAGGCACTAAAATCTTGGCGGGTCGCTGTTTACCTGCGTACCGCGCCGGCCTCGGCGGATGGCCATCCTTCTCCGCCTACTTTGCGGAAGAGCTGGGCGCGATTCCCAATTTGGAACTGAGCCTGCGGCTCCTCCCGCTTTCTTCTTGATCTACCACGATCACCTCCGATAATATATAGACGCATAGGTTATCTCAGAGATAATCGTCGATCCTCGACAACTAAGATCTTTGACAACTGAATCGAGGGGCGCAGCCCTGCGGAGGCTGCGAGCTCTGCTGTCGTTCCGAATCAGTCCCGCGCGACTCCAGAACGGAACCGGCTCGGGTAGTCGGAAAAGCCATAACTCCAATGTTTCCAAGATTTTGACTCCAACGACCGGAGGCTGTAGAATCTCCAGTCATTTGTTTTCAATATTTTGCGCAGAAACGAGGGTTCCTATCGACTCGGCAGAGGGCGCAACTCCAATGTTTCCAATATTTTGCCTCTAACTACCTTAAGAACCATAGATCTACGAGGCGAGAAAATTTCCGATCGTTTGTTTTCTAGATTTTGCGCAGAAACAGAGAAGTTTTTTTCAGCAAAATGCTGCACCGAGAATTGTGCACATCGCGCGAGGTCAATCAATTCCGGACTGACAAGCTCGACGAGTTGTTGATCAGAGTCTCCACCGCAGCCGCGAACACGGAACGCAGTTCCGCTACGTGCCCCGCCGGGATGGCTTTCGAAATCAGCAGCATGGCCGTTCCGTGCGCCATGGTCCACAGAGCCAGTGACAAGCGGGTGTGGTCCGCAGCCGTCCCGCCCAGTCGCTCAGCCAATTTGCTCTCCATGAATTGCATGGTAGGCCGATGCTCCCGAAGCGGAGAAGCATGGTCCGAGCGGGCCGCTGCCGATAGTTCGTAGGCGTGGGTGTAGAAAAGTTCGTACTCGTAAGGATGGCTCACCGCGAACTCAAGATAGCGCTCGCAGGCTTCCTCGGCACATGAGCACGGTTGAAGGGCTGAGACGACATCCTGCTGAATTCGCCGCAACAAAGCGCGCAAGATGTCCTCGCGGTTTCGGAAGCGGCGATAAACCGCCGGCGTGTTCGTACCTGCGGCCTGCGCCACGGCCCGCATGGTGAGAGTTTCATCCGCCCCCTTTTTCCACAGCTTCTGGGCGGCGTTCAAAATACGTTCCTGCAGATGAGGATCAGGTTGCCGGGGCATTTCCGTCCTTTTCGCCTACATGAAACGGTTTAATATTTATGTTGACAGCGTAAACGTAACGCTGTATACATAATCAATATAGGACACTTTCCCGTCTTTGTATAGCCGAATTCAGGAGTTCCACAGATGTTTTCCTGGGACAATCCGGAAGACCGGGTCGCGGTCGTGCAAATGAACGCCGAGCTGCGTCATGCGCGGCTCGAGCTGCTGAGTGCGGAATGCGCCACTCACCAGCTTCGTCTCCGCTTCTCCATCGAAGACCTCGCCCGCTACGGCGAGCAGGACCTCTTGCGCAAGGCCATCGATTCAGCAGCTGCGCTAAACGACTTTTACGCTTCGATCGAAAGACAAATTCCCACGGCTGGCCAGCCCTCCCCATCCAGCCCCGCGAAGCTGAACGAAGAGCAGGCGCATGAGATAAGCGCATCCGTCGCTGCTTACATCCACGAGCAACGCAACCGATATTTTCCTTCGGGCACTACGCTGAGCGCGCAATCAAAAGCCATCATGCGGCCCTTCTTTTCCCCAAGTTTGCTCGGCCACGTGAGGATCGTGGAGCTCAGGGGCGAAGGCATTGCCGACCCGCCGTTCTATTCCAAAGCTCAGGAGCTTGGCTTTTCGAATCTGCCCAGCTTCGACGAGATGACTTCGGTGACCTTCTTGGATGTCGTAGTGTCGAACGAGAGAATCACCGACAGCGCCCTCTTTCGCGCTTTGGTGCATGCCGTCCAATTTCAAATCTTGGGATTGCAGCGATACGTGAGCCTGTTGGTCCGCGGCTTTCTTAGAACTCGTGCCCACTTCGCGGTACCGCTTGAAGCCCATGCCTTCGCACTGACATCCAAGTTCGACCGAGACTCTGCGGCTGGTTTTTCCGTCGAAGAGCAAGTTCGTCTCTGGATGAAAGAAGGCCGATACTAGTTCGGCTCAGGCGAAAATAGAGTTATTCTGCGGCAATCTTCTCTAGGAATCCCAGTAACTCTTCGGGCAATGGCCTTGCAAAAGACAACACCTCGCCACTGCGAGGATGCTGCAACTGCAGAGCGGCGGCGTGCAGAAAGTTTCTCGGCAGAGAAATAGGAATGTCATCCTTCGCGCTCATTTCGCGCGGCGCTCCATACAACGTATCGCCGACGACGGGATGCCGAAGCGAAGCCAGATGCACGCGAATCTGGTGCGTGCGCCCTGTATCGATGCGCACTTCCAGCAGCGTGAACTTTCCATACTTCGAATCGATCCGTTGTTGCGACGCGTAGTGGGTGATCGCTTCCCGTCCGCCTGAGCCCTTGGTGGTCATACGAGTGCGACGCGCCTGGTCGCGGCTGATGCTGCTGCGGATTGTCCCATGATCCTGCTTCATCCAGCCGTGCACCAACGCGATATAGGTTTTCTTGACGACGCGCCGGGCGAACTGAGCCGCCAGCTTTCGATGGGCCTCATCGTTCTTGGCCACGACGATCAGCCCGCTCGTAGCCTTGTCGAGACGGTGGACGATTCCTGGCCGCAAATCTCCACCCACACCCGAGAGCTGGCCGAAGCGGTGCAGCAGCGCATTCACCAGCGTTCCGCGATTGCGCTCGTCCTCGGTTGCACCCGCCCCGGCATGCACCATCATGCCTGCCGCCTTGTTCACCACTGCCAGGTCATCGTCCTCGTAGACGATGTCCAGCGGAATTTCCTCGGCCATCGCCCGCAGCGGCGGGACCTTCACATCACCAAGAATGGCAATTCGTTCCCCTCCGCGCAAGCGCAACGAGGCTTTGGCCGCATCATCATTAACCAGGACTTTGTCTTGGTTGATCAATTGCTGAACCCGAGCGCGGCTGGTGCCGGCAATCTGGCTGACTAGAAATTGGTCAAGCCGCCTGCCGGCATCTTCTGCCTTCGCCAAAAGAGTTTTAGGAAACGTGTCCACGTGTGGCGAAAAGTGACGCAGGTTCAGAATACCTCGACTATGCGGTGATGCAGATACAAAGATGAGGGCGGGATTAACTCAGCCCACGGCCGAAGTTACGGTCTGACGACAAAGACCAGAAAATAGTCCATGCCATCGCCCTTCACAAAGTCATATTTTGACTGCAAAGCGTAACCTGCTTCAGAGGCCTCTTTAATCACGATATCCGAAGGCAGGCCATGATTTTCTCCGTTGCCGTTGCGGTCGATGATTCCAATCTTGGCTCCGGGGCGAAGAGAAGCACGCAAGTTTCGCAGCAGAGCGACGGGTTTATCGATCTCGTGGTAGGTCTTCAGCAGCAGGACGGAGTCAATCTGGCTCGCTGGAAGTTGCGGGTCGTCGCTCTTGCTCAGAATCGTTTTCACATTGCGCAGTCCTTCTTTCTGCACTCTTTGGTCGATGTAATGAATAGCCTCAGGATTGATGTCGACGGCATAAACCGCGCCGGTAACAGTAACCCGTCGGGCTGCCCGCACCGTGAACCAACCCGAACCAGCGCCAATGTCGGCGACATTCTTGCCGGGAGTAATGTCGAGGATGTCCATGACGCGATTGATCTGAAGCCTGTCATCTCGTCCCGGCGAATCAAAGATGGATAGGTCACCGGTATAAGGCGTGCTGGTTTTTCGAGGCGCGGTTTGCTGGGCAGCAGCGGAGGGCGCGCTCTGAGCGGCAGCGAAAACCGAACTAAGACTAAGAAGCAGCGCAAACAGCAAGACGCGGTGCTTGAACATGGGGTTAACTCCAGACATTTCTTCTTTAAGAATAGCGTCAGAAAGATAGACTCAGAAAGCCTGGTTTGGTTTGCACCGTCACGATTCCGAACCATTTGGTGAGCCGAACGGACTTCTGCTAATCTGCTATGTCTTTTGAAACGAGGAAATCATCAAAGATGAGAAACGCCAAGCTGCTTAGTGTCACGACCACATTGTTAATCTATTTCGCGCTACCACTCTCGGCAGCCGACAAAAGCAAAACCAACACAAACTCTTCTGACAGCAACAAGCCGTCTTACGAATTGCCCCAGCCAGCCAAAGAAAACCTTGATCTCAACATGTATCAGCAGATTCGAATCGAAGGTTTGACTCACTCGCATGTGATGGACTACGCCTCCGGGCTAATGGACGGAATTGGGCCGCGGCTGACGGGCTCGCCCAACGTGAAGCGCGCCAATGAATGGACGCGCGATCAACTCGCCGCCATGGGTTGCAGCAATGCGCATCTCGAAGACTGGGGCGAATTCGGAATGGGCTGGCAACAACTGAATACCTGGACGCGCATGGCATCGCCCGATACGGCGGTGTTCATTACGCAAGCCGCGCCCTGGTCGCCTTCGAGCAACGGCGCGGTCAGCGGGCAAGCCATCTGGGTGGACGTCAAGAAGGATGAGGATGTCGACAAATACAAAGGAAAGCTTGGCGGCAAAATAGTTCTGCTCGGCGATATGCGTGATGTCAAGCCAGTGGACAAGCCGCTGTTCGAGCGTCTGGATGACAAAGAACTGGCCAAAGAAGTTGAACATCCACTAACGCCCGAGAGCCGTGACTACATCATGGAGTATATGAAGCGGCTTGAACTGCGCGGGAAAGTCGCACAGCTACTTGCCTCGGAACACGCGCTGGCAGTGATCCTTCCCAGCCGCGATGGCAGGAATAACGGCGGCTCCGGCGGGACCATCTTTGTTGACAGTGGCGGCAGTCTGGGATGGTACAGCTATCAGCGCGAACACATTCAACCGCTTCCTGTTGTAATTATGGCGATTGAAAACTATGGACGGGTTTACCGCCTGCTCAAAGCCAATGTCCCCGTCACCATTGAGCTGAACGTCGACACAAAATTCTTTGGCGATCACGAGCATGGTTTCGACACGATCGCTGAGATTCCGGGAACCGATCCGAAGTTGAAAGACGAAGTTGTCATGGTCGGTGGGCATCTGGACTCGTGGGCCTCGGCAACCGGCGCGACCGACAATGGAGCCGGCACAGTGGTTGCGATGGAAGTGATGCGCATCCTCAACACGCTGCAGGTAAAGCCGCGGCGCACTATTCGCATCGGATTATGGACTGGCGAGGAGCAGGGCTTGTTTGGTTCGATCGGCTACGTGAAACAGCACTTTGGGTTTGCGCCGCTCTCGACTGCGCCCGATCAAATGAAGTTGCCGGAGTGGCTGCGAAAACCCGGCGGACCGCTGGTGGTCAAACCGGAACAACAAAAGATCTCTGCGTACTTCAATGTGGACAACGGCAGCGGCAAGATATTGGGAATTTATTTGCAGGAGAATCTTGCCGAAGAGCCGATCTTTGCCCAATGGATCGAACCCCTGAAGGATCTGGGAGTGAGCGCGATCAGTGTGCGCGATACGGGTGGCACCGATCATGAGTCGTTCGATGCCGTGGGCATTCCGGGCTTCCAGTTCATTCAGGACAAGCTCGACTACATGACCCGAACCCACCACTCGAACATGGATACCTACGAACGGCTGCAGCCGGGAGATTTGGCGCAGGCGGCCACGGTTGAGGCGATCTTCGTTTACAACACTGCCATGCGTGACCAGATGCTGCCGCGCAAGGCGTTGCCGCATCCTGAACTGGAGGAGCAGCGCAAGGCGCCGCTCAAGAATGTGATGCCGGGCGCGGTCGAGCAGAAAGACGCGACAGAAAATAAGTGATGTCGTTCCGTTGTGGGGTTTATAGTCACTTCTCGACTTCAAACATTTTGGAATGGAATTCTATGACCTCGTCGATGTGCGCACCGAAATAGGATGCGCTGTGGTTGCCGGGGTAGAGATGGAATTCGTGTTTGATGTGCTCTTCCTGAAGTTGCTTATCGAGCGCTGTCGCGCCTACCTCGAAGTCATATTCGTCGTCGCGCCCGCAATTGAAATAAATCGCGAGCGCGCCGATGGCCGTCTTGTTTTTCTTGGCAAGAGAAAAGGGATCGTTCTCATTCCAGTGACGGACGTCGACTGGATTCCCGAAGACGGGACCCATCAATTTGCCAAAGCTGCTGCCGGAGCGCATCGCGGCGTTGAGTTCTTGCGGCGACTGGGTCATGAGCGCCGCGCTTTGTGCGCTGACGGCTGAAAATATTTTGGGATTCGCGAACGCGAAGCGAAGCGCTCCGTAGCCACCCATGGAAATTCCGGTGATCGCTCTGGCGCTGCGTTCGCGGCGAATCCGATATTTGCCTTCGATGTAGGGTATGAATTCCTGCAAGAAGAAGTCGCTGAAGCGGACCTTGCCGTCAGCGGAATTCACGTAGAAGGTGGTCCTGCCTTCGGGCGTGACGATCAGGAAATCACCAATCTTGTGCTGCTGACGCAGATCTTCGATCAGATTCCATCCACCGGTTTTGAACAAAGTCTGCTCGTCTTCGCCGAGGCCGTGCAGGAAATAGAGGACTGGATAATGCTTTGGAGGTGCAGAATCGTAGCCGGGAGGAAGCAAGACGCAGTAACGAACTGTTTCTCCCAGGATACGGCTTCTCAGAGCATTGCAATCGATGCGACTTTGCGCCGACGCGTAGACAGCGAGGAACAGTAGGACCGGAAGAAACCGATGCAGTCGGGGCATGAAGTACAGTTTACAGGTTCGTCATTTGCCCGCCGCTGAGATGTAGCGAGCTACGTCTCAACAGAACGTGCTTGCAATGTCTCACTCGTAGCGCAGAGCTTGCACCGGATCGAGGCGCGCCGCGCGGCTTGCGGGATATAAGCCGGACAGCAGGCTGACCACAATCGCAAAGCCGATGGCGCCAATTACCAGCCACCACGGCACAAACCAAATCTGTTCCGGCGGAAAGTGCTGGCGCTTTAGATAAACGTTTGTGCCCACATTAATGACCCGTCCGATGGTCCAGCCCAACGCGACGCCTACAAATCCTCCGAACACGCCCATCACGCCGGCCTCGGCGAAGAACAATCCTTTTACATCGCCGTCGCTGGCGCCGATAGCCTTCATGATGCCAATCTCGCGGCGGCGCTCGAGAATTGCCATTACCAGAGTATTGATGATTCCAATCGAAGCAACGGCTAATGCAAGGCTGCCGAAGATTCCGAGAAAAAGATCGAGTACGGCAAAAAACTGACGCAGGCTGCGGGTCGCGTCGACGATAGAGAATGTATTGAAGCCCATCTTCTTGATTGCGTCTTCGACAGCCTGAACCTGGGTTGGACTCTTTACGTGGACTTCGACCGTCATGTAAGCCGGGGCGCCGCCCGCCATGTTCGTCGTGTCGCGCAGGTCTGAAGGTTGCATGACGTGCAAGTCTTGCGCGAGCTTCAGCGGCATAAAGATGCGGGCTCTGGCCTGGCCGCGCATGCTGTCGGGATCGAGGTCGCACACGCCTGCGATCTTCAGCGTGATCTCGCGCGAGACTACGGAATAGGCTGTGCCGGCGGAATTGTCGGGGCCAGGTGAATTGGCAGCGTCTTTCTTGTCGGTCGCGTCTGTTGGGGTCGCAGTTCGCTCGGCGTAGCGCATGGTCAGTTGCTTGCCGAGCAGGGGCTTGGCCAGTTCGGTGACACTTGGCTCATCGCTGCCTGCTTTTGGTGTTTTCCCGAGCAATTGGGCGGCGAACGATTTTTGCAGGATGACTTCATTCGCCGTGTCCGACGAGAAAAAACTTCCTTGCATGCCGTCGAAGGCGTCGTTGTTCTTGGCTGAAAACGGCAGTCCCGCCATCATGGTCAAGTACGGTTTGTCTTCAAAGCGAAGCTCGGTGATGAAGCGGATGTCGGGGTACGCCTCGAGCACATTAGGGAGTTGAGTGATTTTCTGGCGCGCATCTTCTGTCAGCGCGGGACTCTCAGCCGGAGCGGGGCCGTTTTCTTCCTGGTCGCGGTTGAAGCCGCGCAAGTCGCGGCGCGAGGTCACGACCACTGTGTCAAACAATCCGGATTTCTGCAGACGCCGGCCAGCCAGCTGCTGCAAGCCAATGCCCAGCGAAAGCATGGCGACCAGCGAAGCCACGCCGACGGAAATGCCAACGGTCGTGAGCGAATTGCGCAGGATGGACTCGCGCAGATTGCGCACTGCCAGTTCGGCCATGTCGTAAGTTTTCACAAGCCGCCCCCGCTCGGTTGGCGCATGGTGGCCGAGACAACGTTGGATTGATCACCAACCAATTTGCCGTCGGCGAGGAAGATCATGCGGCTGGCATAGCGCTCAGCGAGCGTGCGTTCGTGCGTGACCATAATGATCGTCATGCCCAGCGTCTCATTGAACTCTCGAATGAAGTTCATGATTTCGGTGCCGGTCTGGCTGTCGAGATTGCCGGTGGGCTCGTCCGCCAGCAAGAAGTGCGGTTGATTAATCAGCGCTCGAGCGAGCGAAGCCCGCTGCTGCTCGCCGCCAGAAAGTTCCGTGGGACGATGTCGCAGTCGAGCGCTTAGGCCGACCCGGCCCAATGCTTGCTTCGCTAATTCTTCACGCTTGTCGCGATCGACCTCCGCGAAGCGTAGAGGTAGCTCCACGTTCTCGAGCAGGGTCATGCTGGGAATCAGGTTGAAGGATTGAAATACCATTCCCACCGTGTGCAGGCGATACTTGGCCAGCTCCTCGCGCGAAAGCTTTGCCAGATCGTGCTCCTCAACGACTACCGTCCCAGAGGTTGGGCGATCGAGGCCGGCGATGAGATTCAGCAACGACGATTTACCGGAGCCTGAAGTGCCAAGCAGCGCGACAAACTCTCGGGAAGCAATCTGAACTGAGATGCCATCGACAGCGCGGATCAATGCCTCACCCATGGAGTAGTGACGGCACAAATTCTCCGTGCGGATTGCGATGGGTCCGTTCAGACTGGATTTGCCTTGGCCAGTAGGCATAGTCAGCGAGTATCTCCCCGAACCAGGCGCAAAGTGTCGGCGAGGCCGGGGTCGCCCGGTTTAGACGGTCCATCACCCGCGGAAACGGGTACGGCATCACCCTCGCCCGGAGCAAGGAATAAGTTGGTCTCGACGCCATGCTGCCGGGTGTAGAGATCGTAGTAGCGGCCGCGCATGGCGTAGAGTTCTTCGTGAGTGCCGTGTTCGACAATCCGTCCTTGCTCGACCACCAAAATTTGATCGGCGCGGCGGATGGTGGAAAGCCGATGCGCGATCACAAATGTGGTGCGTCCCTGCATCAAGTAGGAAAGACCTTCCTGAATCAGCTGCTCGGACTCGGAGTCGAGACTGGAAGTGGCTTCATCAAGAATCAAAATGCGCGGCTCGGCTAAGATGGCACGGGCAATCGAAATCCGCTGACGCTGTCCGCCTGAGAGTTTTACGCCGCGCTCCCCAACCACGGTGTCGTACTTATCGGCGAAGCTTTCGGCAAATTCGTCCACGCGCGCGATGCGGCAGGCGCGCAGAATCTCCTCTTCACTGGCATCCGGGCGTGAGAACGCAACATTCTCCCGGATGGTGCCGTCAAACAGAAACGACTCCTGCAAAACCACGCCCAAGCGAGTGCGAAAAGAGTCCAGACGAACCGTGCTCAGATCAACGCCATCAACCAAGACCTTGCCCAGGGTCGGTACGTGAAACGCTGTGATCAGCCCGATCATGGTTGACTTGCCGGAACCGGATGGCCCAACCAGCGCAGTCACTGTGCCGGGCGCCGCGTGGAACGAGACATCGTTGAGAACAATCCGATTGCCGTCATAGCTGAAGCTGACGTGGTCGAAATCAATGTTGCCGCGAATTTCGTTTAGTACCACTGTGCGATTGGGATCGTGATCTTCCCGGCTCTCGCTCATGATCTCGCGTGTGCGTTCCAGGCCGGCCAGCGCTTCGGTGAGCTGAGTGCCGATCTGCACGATCTGCATAATGGGGGCAACCAGGAAGCCAAGGAAGAACGTATAAGTAAAGAATTGGCCGATGGTCAACATCCCGGCTGCGTTCTGGCGCGCGCCGACGTACATGATTACGGCTCCGACCACGCCCAGCAGCAAACTGGCTGAAAGGCTCATCACTGAAGTGGCTGTCAGAGTTCGCAGCACATTTTCGAGCAGACGGTGCACTCCGTGTGCGAAAACCTTCTCTTCGCGATCTTCAGCGTGATAACCCTTGACCACACGGACGCCTCCGAGAGACTCCGCGAGCCGGCCCGTGACCTCGGCATTGATCTTGCCGCGCTCGCGAAAGATCGGGCGGATCGTGCCAAAGGCTTTATAGAGCGCAACGGCAAAGAGCAGCAGGAATCCGAAGGCGACGCCAGTCATGACGGCGCTGATGCGGAACAGCACTACCAGCGCGATACCGGCGGTCATCAAACCTCCGACCAGATCAACCAATCCAGTGCCAATCAAGTTACGAACGCCTTCGACATCGCTCATGATGCGCGAGACCAGCACGCCGCTCTTGGTCGAATCGTGAAAAGAAATTGGCAGCCAGCCGATATGCGCCTGTACTTTTTGGCGAAGTTCCGTGATCAGGCGCTGCGCAGCCTTTGAAAGTAATTGCGTCAAGGAAAACGATGTGATCCCCTGCACCACAGTCGCAGCCAGCACTCCGAGCACCAGCGGCTTCAACAAGTAGTGCTGATGCTTGATGAAAACATTGTCGATCAGGTACTTGGTGGAATAGGGAAGTACGAGACCCGAAACCCGGTTGATCACCATCAGGACGAAACCGAAGGCCAACACTGCGCGGCGCGGGCGAATGAGCTCCCAGACCTGGGGAAGAACCGCGAGAAACCTTTCTCGCGCGGGGCGCTTGGGGCGGGGTGGTTTGCGATCAGAATCCACTGTATGCATTAGACACTATTTGGCCCGCATGCGGTTCATTTTGTGGGGCCATGTTCGCCCGTTGTGAAAAATGCTGCTACATTCTACGGCCATCTTCTTATCGCGCTACTTGGACTTCTGTATTGCGCAAAACATAGCGTAGCGCTGGAATATATCCCAGGGTAGATGCGATGACTTTTGTTGCCGGCAAACGCTGCAAACCTATTTTGTTGTACGTGATACTGGTTGTTGTAGCGCTTTCGTTGGTCTATTTTTATGTGCATCGCGGAGGGGAAGTGCTGCCGCAGAACCCGCCACTGCATCAAAATTGAGCAGCATCTGACCTGTCAAGTTGGGCGCTCTGTTGTGGTGCGACTGGTCAGTACAAAACAGATATGTGATAACATCGCGACAATCCGAAAATCTTATGGCAAACATGGAACGCGACAGCTGTCGTTTCAAGGCAATCCAGGGAGCGGATGGCAAGTTCGTCGTCCGGATGGAGATGTTTCACAAAACCGTGTCTCTATTATCGGACGCGACGGTCGATTTCGAACTACTCAACGGAACGACAATGGATCAAGCCAGAAAACTCGCCGAGTCCATGAATGACAGGGTGACCGGTGTCTTGATCACAAAGCCGTGATATTCTCCCCAGAGTCCTTACCTCCACACTTCCCGCCAACTAAAAACCGGTTTAAACTGTAACTTGCCCAGAGGCCTCGAATGAGGCTCTGAACAGGTGAAGGATCGCGATCTAGAATGTTTTCTCAACCTACAAGCTCCGGATCTTCTGAAGAGAAGAAACCCGAATCGGCGGCCAGCACGTCGGAGGGTCCCGAACTAGATCTTTTGCTGCCCGAAGGTTGGAACCGTCCTTTGCGGAAGCGCCTGCTCGATGACCTGCGGGACATTGTTTCACCGGAGAAGTTGCCGCCGCTGCACCTCACTTCGCGGCCGGTGGATGTGGGCATGCTGGCAGGCGATATCCTGAGTTTGCCCTGGTATCGCACCGTCTTCACGAACATTGGCGACGTGATTTCGCCGGAGACATTGCCGCCTTTGCAGTTGGAATCACGGCCAGTCGATGTGGGCGAGTTGATCGGCGATCAGATGAGTCATATGTGGTGGACTTCGCTGCTGCGAAGCCTCGCCGATGCGGCTGCTCCGGAAAGACTGCCTGCTTTGCAACTCACTTCGGCCCCGGTGGATGACCCCAGCCTGACGCAGGGCGCGATGCAGTTGCCGCGTTGGTCTTCCGTCATCAGCACGCCCAAGGTGTTTTATCCCGACAAGCCGAAGGCGGCCTACGTAGCGGCTCCTCGAGTCGCTGCCCCGCCACCCAAGCCGGATCCGGCCGAAGTTGAATTCGTGCATGTCCTCGAGGCCGATTTGAAAAGAGATTTGCGGCGTTCTATTTTCCGGCAGCGCTTGTGGGTTTCGCTTGCGGTTATGGAAGTGTTGGCGTTGATCGGCACTTCTATTTGGTGGAAGTGAGACTTCCGCTGCCTTCTGGTCAAATCTAAACTCTCACCTCTTCACTTCTGTAACATTGCCCGATTATAGTAAGCTTCTGTTCTTGCCTCGCCTATTTCATATCTGAACCGGAGAGTCCATGAGCGATGATTCGCGTGATCGCGAGCTGGGGATGAATCGAAAGATCACGCGGCGTGATTTCCTGGACGGAGTTGCGCTAGCGGTCGGCGGATCAGTTCTGGCCGCGAGTACTCCGTGGCTTCGCTCTCTTGACTCCGCGGACTCGGCCTTTGCTCCCGAGAAAGACCCAAATTATTATCCTCCAGCCTTGATGGGAATGCGCGGGAATCACGAAGGCGCATATACCGCTGCTCACAGCTTGCGTGACGGGGAGTTCTGGGACTCGGCCGGCAAACCTGAAAGTACGAGCGAGAAATACGATCTGGTAGTTGTGGGAGGTGGAATCAGCGGGCTGGCGGCCGCTTATTTCTATCGCCAGCAGGCTGGTGTGAATGCGCGGATTCTTATCCTCGACAACCACGACGATTTCGGCGGACACGCCAAGCGTAATGAGTTTCGCGCCGGGAACCGGCTGTTGCTCAGCTATGGTGGAACCCAATCGATTGAGAGCCCGGGGCGATATAGCAAAGTGGCGAAGAGTTTGATCGCTGAACTGGGGATCGACACCCAGCGCTTTTACAAGGCTTACGATCAAAAGCTTTATTCAAAGTTGAACAGCGCGTGCTTCTTTGATCGCGAAACGTTTGGCGAGGATCGCCTGGTGTTAGGGATGGGATCGACGCCGTGGCCAGAATTCCTCAGCAAAGCGCCGCTCACAGACCCGGCGCGGCGCGACATTGCCCGCATTTATTTAGAGAAGGTCGATTATTTTCCGGGCTTGTCGAAGCAAGAGAAATGTGCACGACTGGCAAAGATCAGTTATGCCGACTATCTGACCAAAGCCTGCAAGCTCAATCCGGATGCGCTGCCTTTTTTCCAAACGTATCCGCATGATTTGTTCGGCGTCGGTATTGATGCGGTCTCCGCTCTCGCCTGTTTCGAGAATGGCGACGATTACAAATCGTTCACCTATCCCGGATTCGACGGCTTGAATCTGGGCGAAGTGGAAAAAGAAGAGCCGTATATTTTCCATTTCCCCGATGGCAACGCATCGATCGCGCGCCTGCTGGTGCGTTCTTTGGTGCCGGGAGCGATTCCCGGCCAGACCATGGAGGATGTGGTCTTGGCTCGCGCCGACTACAGCCGGTTGGATGACGCCAAGTCTTCAGTGCGAATTCGCTTGAACTCTACAGTCGTGCAAGTCCGACACAATGGACCTCCGGATTCCGCGAAAGAAGTCGCGGTCACTTACATGCGCGGCGGAAAGCTACAGAGTGTGCAGGCCAGCACCTGTGTTTTGGCCTGCTACAACATGATGATTCCGTATCTGTGCCCCGAGCTTCCCCAGAAGCAGCAGGATGCCCTTCACTCCTTGGTGAAAACTCCTTTGGTTTACACGCACGTGGCCATCCGCAATTGGAGCGCGTTCAAAAGCTTGGGCATTCATCAGGTTGTCGCGCCCGCGGGCTACCACACTTATACGGCTCTCGATTTTCCCGTGAGCCTTGGGCAGTATGAATTTCCCAGCAAGCCGGATGAGCCGATCGTTCTGTTCATGCTGCGCACCCCGTGCAAACCGGGGCTGCCGCAGCGGGATCAATTTCGCGCAGGCCGGGCAGAATTAATGCGTACTCCGTTTTCGACTTTCGAGCGAAATATTCGTGATCAATTGGCCCGAATGCTGGGTTCCGCAGGCTTCGATCCAGCACACGATGTAGAGGGCATCACCGTAAATCGGTGGGCTCACGGATATGCTTTCAGCCCTAACACCCTGTTCGACCCGGATTGGCCGGAGGATGAGAAACCATGGGTGATCGGACGAAAACGATTTGGCCGGATCGCCATCGCGAACTCCGATGCGGGAGCGAGCGCCTATACGGATGTGGCGATTGACCAGGCACATCGCGCGGTCGGGGAGTTGGCGAATCTCAGTTGAAAACGTCGATTACTTTTGCGGGGATGGTTTCTGGCCGCTGCTGGCCTCAACCAATTTTTGAACTGACGGCACAATCATGAGCAACAGCTGTGCTTTTGGCTTCTGCGCTTCCGCTAACAGCGCGAACTGTTGGGTTGCCCACGCATCGGGGGCACGCTCTCCGCGGTCGAGATAGTCCAGCGCCTGCAGACCGGTTGCCGCTACAGCCGAAAGATCCTGCGATAGTGGAACGATCTCCTGCAACAGAAATGATTGTGTTTCCAGCGCTTGCAGATTTGCCTGATTGTCGCGCCAGCGGATCAGCAATGTCCTGACTCCTTGCTTGGCTTTGGAATCTGCCTGGTCCCCCATCAAAGCGTCTACAAGATCGGCGAAATGCCTTGCGGTATCACTCTCCGGGCGCGCCGCATCGATGACGCGATTCAGCGGCGATAGGCTTGTAGCCTCGACGGTGGCGATTTCTTCGCGAGTGTAATCCTTCACCGGCTCTACAACATCGGTAAATGTCTGAAGCGAAGAAATATCGTTTGAGCCTGCGATGCGGCGCAGCATCGTCCCGTAGCTAGAGTTGTGCGTGAGGCCAAGCCAATCCAGCCATCCGCTAACATTCTCCAGACGCTGGTACATAGAATTACCATCGGTGACATCCTGCGGCGACCAAAGCCGCTCGGCGATGGCTGCGGCTCGAGGCCAGATGCGCGAATCAAGATTTTCGGGCGAAACATATTCCGACCACATGCAAGCTTCCCCGCCCAAAATACGTTGCTCCTCTTCCGGGGTCAGGTTCGCCGCTGCGCCACTGACCGGATCAACCGCGTAGTGCCGAGAAGCCGGCCACATCAAATCGAGATAGTAGCCATACGAGAGAATGCCGCGATATCCTCGCCTGGCTGCGGCCGCCAGCGAATCCTGTCCGCGCCACGACTGCACTACGATGTCTTTGGGCAAGTTCGGCCGCAGGATCTCATCCCATCCGACCATGGTCTTTCCATGCTTGCTCACAATCTTCTGCACGCGAGTGTTGAAGTAGGCCCGAAGATCCTGATTCGTCTTAAGTCCATGAGCACGCATAAACGCTTGAATGTTCGGATTGGCGTCCCACTCTTTTCCGTTAACCTCGTCCCCGCCAATGTGGAAGTACTGGTCGGGAAAAAGATTCGCCATTTCTCCGATGAAGCTGTCGAGAAACTTGTAAGTCCGCTCCTCGGCCGGATTAATGGCCGGGTCGAAGACACCCCACTTGCGTTCGATCTGATAAGGCCCTGGGCCGCTGGCCAGTTCGGGATAGCCAACAAACCATGCCGTGCTGTGCCCGGGCATGTCGAACTCGGGAACCACGCGAATTCCACGGTCGTGCGCATAAGCGATCAGGTCGCGCACTTCGTCTTGCGTGTAGAAAAGGCCGTCAGAGCCCATTTCCGTCAGCTTGGGAAACTTCTTACTTTCAACTCGGAAGCCCTGGTTGTCTGAGAGATGCCAGTGAAATACATTCAGCTTGACTGCGGCCATGCCGTCCAGATTGCGCTTCAAGATGTCGAGCGGAATGAAGTGGCGGCTCACGTCGATCATCAATCCACGCCAGGGAAAACGAGGTTTGTCGTGAATCGTGATTGCGGGCGCGGCGAACCCGTCGGAGGTAGTTTGGACCAGTTGCAGAAACGTCTCCAACCCGCGCATGATTCCGAGAGTCGTCGTTGCGTCGAGCTTCGCCCCCGCTGCGCTGATCTCGAGCGAGTACGATTCGTCTTCGCCGAGTTCCTGCACCGCCTTGCTTTCATGCTCGCAATGAACGACCAGCTTGGCTTGCGCTGGGTTCGTCACCTTCATGTCCAAAGGAGGCATGCCAGTCTGGCGCCGTAGGTCATCCAGAAAGCGCTCAACCCCTCGCTGCAGTTGCGCATCCGAGTGGCCGCTGATTCCGACCGAAAATGAAGGATCAATTACAAGCTGGCCAGTTTGCATTTGCACGCTAGCCGGCATCGGCATGAGATTCAATTGCTGCTGTTCGGCGGCAGAGGAAGACATCAGTACAGAGCCCAACATCAGAATCACAAGAATCGCATGCACGAAGTTTTCTCCCGGGATTTCCATGTGGAAGGGGCAGCATAGTGGAAATCGCGAGTCGTCCGCAAATCAGACTGGAGTTTTGAGCAGAGATTTTTGACCGATTGAGAAGCAAAACTGAGAATTGCGAGACTACCCTTTTCCCGCCACTTGAGCGCACTGGAGCAGATTTACGTCCCAGATGAAAGGCTCTGAAGACAGGCTTTCGACGCCGATTTCCCCTTGTCTTCGTGTTCCCTGCCTGCCCACCCACACGACTCGAAACTCAGCCTGATCCTCATCATGCTGCACATGGAGAATCTCGCCCGCCCTGACTGGGCGGATCAATCCTTGCAATACCGCCCCGCGATCACTGATGTTTCGGACCTGGGCATGCTGCGAAAAGGGCATGGACTTGGCATCGACACCCCAGATGCGCACCGTCAGCAATGCATCGACACGTCGACTGCGACGACGATCCATAAGCCTCGTTTGAATCCGACTGTTGAGAAGGTACGGCATATTCGCGGTTCGCGAAACTTACATGGGTCACACCGAAACGGGTACCGAAAGTCATCTTCGGCGTCTGGTTCAGGGGGTCGGTAATGCTTGGGTTTTCAGAGAAATCAATCCATGTCAGGCATCGAGCAGGCGCCGGGGCCGCGCGGGTCACCGCAACGTCCGCAGGCCCCGACCGACGGAGACGCACTCGCGGAACTCTTGGCTGACATCGCGAAAACTGACAATTGTTGCGTCAGTTTCTTGCTCTGGCATTTTGGGCATTCGGCTTTGCCGCTGCCATACACTAACGCTTCAAATTGATGATCGCATTCCTTGCAGACATATTCGAAGATCGGCATGAAAAACTCCTAAACGGTTTAGAAGACCCATATCCATTTAAAATCAGAGTGTGGGAGCTACGCAAACTGTAGCACGGAAATTTGTGCCCCGACGCGGATTGCGTGGGGGACATGTTCAAACCTTGGCCAGCTTTTTTCTACCACGGCGCATTACGCTGCCCACGGCCGAAAAGCGTTTGATCGAGGTCGAACCCGGCGTGCAGGTGCTCTGCCACTGCCACTGGCAGCCAGACCGGAAGAATGCGCTGACGGTAATTACTGTGCATGGCCTCGAGGGCTCAAGCGAATCGCAATACATGTTGGGCATCGCTGCGAAGGGCATGGCTGTGGGCATGAACGCAGTGCGCATGAACCAGCGCAATTGCGGCGGCACAGATGCGTTATCCCCTACGCTCTATCATTCGGGGCGGTCGCAGGATATCGCGGCCGTGGCTCGAAACTTGATCCATGAAGATGGGATCTCTCGCTTCGCCCTCGTGGGATTCTCCATGGGCGGCAATCTCGTACTCAAACTCGCGGGAGAATGGGGAAGGGAAGCGCCGCCGCAGTTGCGAGCGGTTGCAGCTGTCTGTCCATCCATGAACCTCGCGGCCTCGGCCGACGCTCTGCACCTCGCTGGCAATCGCCTCTACGAGTATTACTTCATGTGGCAGCTTCGCCGCCGTCTAAAAGTGAAAGCGCGTTTATTTCCTCAAGTATTCGATACTTCACGCATGCGCGGTGTGACCAGCCTTCGTGATTTCGACGACAAAGTCACCGCGCATTACTGCGGTTTTGAGGGCGCGTCCGATTATTACGAACGTTCCGCCGCCGCCAACATTGTCGACCGCATTGCCGTGCCTACCTTGATTCTGCACGCCGCCAACGATCCCTTTATCCGTATTCTTCCGGAGACGCGGCGGAAGATACTTTCCAATCCCAACATTACCTTCGTCGAAACTGAGGACGGTGGCCACTGCTCATTTCTCGCCGAGGCTGACGGCGACGACGGCCGCTGGGCCGAGCGGCAGGTTGTAGAATTCTTGCGTGGGTTTTGACCTCGTGGAGATAGCCGCCCACGGCTACCCGTCAAGCGCAAGCTCGACTTCTCTCCTATACAATCACTTCTCAATGAGCCTGGGCGCGAAAATCAGATTGGCGACGATTCTGGTCTTCTCGTTGTCGCTCTTTCTCCGCGCTGAACCGGTATCGCAACTCAAGCCGACGAATTACGTCAACGACTTCGCGGGCGTTCTTGACCCGAACACCGTCGCACAACTCAATAGCATCTGTCAGCAAATCGACGAGAAGGCTCATGCGCAGATTGCCGTCGTAACCATCAAGTCACTCGATGACTCCGATATTGAGAGTTATGCGGTCGCCCTGTTTAAGCAATGGGGTATCGGCAGCAAAGCAACCGACCACGGTGTGCTGATCCTTTTGGCTACGCAGGATCGCCGTTACCGAGTTGAAGTCGGCTACGGACTTGAACCGATTCTGCCGGATGGCAAGGTCGGCGGATTTGGACGCGAAGCCGTCCCCCTGCTCAAGCAGAATGACTACAACGGTGCAGTGGCACTTCTGACCATGCGGGTTGCAGATGTCATTGCACAGGACGCCGGGGTTCAGTTGACCGGTGCACGCCCGAGCACTCCCACTGCGAGACAGGAACCGAACAAGGGACTATCCGTTGGCGGAGTCGTTGTTCTGCTGATTATTTTTCTGATTCTGGTCTCCACACCATCTGGGCGGTTGCTCCTGTTCAGCATGTTATTAGGCGGCCGTGGCGGTGGTGGCGGATATGGTGGTGGAGGCTTCGGTGGCGGCGGTGGAGGGTTCGGAGGCTTTGGCGGCGGCAGTTCAGGTGGCGGCGGCGCCAGTGGAAGCTGGTAGCGCGAAACCTGTGGCTAGAAAACAAAAGAGGCACTATGGTCGCGGAAAAACAGATTAACGAATTCATCAGCCGGTTGCGTGCGGCTTCAGGCGAAAATCTCGAGAGCGTGATCCTTTATGGTTCCGCTGCGGACGGAGAATTTCATCCTGATTTCTCCAATGTCAACCTGCTTTGTGTATTACGTGAGACTTCTTTCGCCGCACTCGTCGCAATTGCGCCCGCCGTCGAGTGGTGGACGAAACAGAAGCATCATGAGCCACTGATTCTGACACGCGAAGAGCTCGAGAGTTCCACCGATGTTTTCTCCATTGAACTTCTCGACATGCAGCACCGCCATCGCATCCTCTTCGGTGCGGATGTCCTCAGCGGGCTCAAGATCCCGATGCATTTGCATCGCGCTCAACTGGAGTATGAGCTACGGGAGAAGCTGATTCTCTTGCGCGAGCGCCTGCTGCTCGCCGCCAATGACAAAAAGCAATTATGGAATTTGATGCTGCATTCGTTGTCAACCTTTACGACTCTGTTTCGCCATGGACTGATTGCGCTCGGGGCCACGCCTCCCAAAGCAAAACGGCAAACGATACAAGAACTGGCCTCGCGTATTTCGTTCGATGCTTCTGCTTTCCTGCAATTGCTCGACATTCGCGAGCACAAAGCAGAGACTAAACAATTTGATGTAGCCGATGTTTTTGCCCGCTACCTGGCTGGGGTGCAGCAGGTTACCGCTGCCGTGGATAAAATGCTAGACTCCCCGGAACCGCGTGGCACGTAAGTTTGGAAGCCCTTCTACAGGAGAAGAATGATGAAAATCGGTTTGATCGTGGTTGTTGTTCTGGTGCTGATCGCCCTGATTGCGTTCGGGCAGTACGTGGGCGTCCGCAATACGCTGGTGACCAAAAATGAAGCGGTCAAGGCCGCCTGGTCGCAGGTGGACATCGTGCTGCAACGCCGCGCTGATCTGATTCCTAACCTCGTCGAAACGGTGAAGGGAATCGCGGGGCAAGAGCAAAAAGTGTTCGGCGATATCGCAGCGGCCCGTTCCCGGCTACTTTCGGCCAATGCTCCCGCAGACAAAATCGCCGCCAATCAACAACTGGACGGTGCCATCGGGCGCTTGCTCGCGGTCGTCGAGAATTATCCGCAACTGAAATCGAATGAGAACTTCCTGCGGTTGCAGGATGAATTGGCGGGAACCGAAAATCGCATCGCAGTCGAGCGCAAGCGGTACAACGATTCGCTGCAGGATTACAACACCTACGTGCAGCACTTCCCCAACAATATTTATGCGGGCTGGGCTGGGTTCAAACCCAACGAAGCGTATTTTGCGGCTTCCGAGGAATCGCGCCAGGTTCCAAAGGTGAATTTTTCCACGCCGAACGCGGCACCGCAAGCAACCCCTGCGCCTGCTCCCGCCCAGTAGCGTGCAAGCCGACTTCGCCGTCGAACTCGGCGCGGACGACGAAACGCTCGAAATGCCATGGGCCGCCGATGACGGCGGCCTACGGTACTACGATTTGAAGCGTCATCCCGAGCTTCTCTCCAAGCTTGGGGAAGTCGCGCAGGCGCCGGAATTGGGCGAGTTTCTCTCCAAAGTTAACTCGCCCCAGAGCCCACTTGAGACCGCCAAGTGTGACGTCTGGTCGACTACAGAAATCAATCCAGAAGAGGAGATATTCGAAGCCACTCACAAGTTTGGCTCCTACGTCGATCTCTTCTTTTCTGATGAAGCAAAACGTTTTTCGTTCCCCCAGCATGAGCAACTGGCGAAGCAACTGACCAAACTTTTGCAGCGTGCTCCTGACATGCCGGTTGCGGTCGAGTTTCTAATCCGCCGCTGTTACTACCATGCGGAAGAAGAAGCACCTGGAGAGGAAGAAATTCGGGACGGCTTCTACATTACCTTTTATCAGTTCGGATATGGCGACGATGAGGCCACATCACGCCAGAACTGGGTCACCGGATTGAAATTGGTACGAAATGCAATTCGGCAATTGTCGGCGAAATGATTCAGCTGGCCTTGACCGGCCGGCAGAACCAAGCCACTGCTTCAGCGCCACGCCCTTTCAGACGAGTGCGCCATACCGACAACAGCACCATCGAAAGAAAAATTGCCAGCAATCCAAAGGAAGCAGTACGAATATCGACGGCCCGTTTCGGAAGAATGGAAAGCCGCCCGTACACGAACTCAATGTGCACCCAATAAACGAGCAGGGACGTTTTCCCAAGTTGTATCAAAGAGCTGAAACCCCACTGCCCCGCTCCCCATCTGCACCACAGATAAGCCGCTGCCATAATTATCAGCAGCAAGCCTACGCGAATCAGAAAAAAATTCGGACTCGTGTGCCAGAAATCGTCGGCCGCATAGAGTCGCTCGGGACGAGCATCCAGCCAGCGTGCCAGGTAAATCAGCCCGATTCCGCCCATGCCCGCCAGCATAAAAGTTGCAGCTCCAAGTTTCCGCGCGCGATCGCCTAACAAAAGAAATCCTGCCGCGAGGCCAATGAACGCAAACGCCGTCCACGGAAAAATCGGAAACAGCCAAGACTGTGGCTCTCCAAGGTTGTGCACGCCGTCGATGTAGGATTCAAGCGGCCAGGGCAGCCAGCGCGGTCTCCAACTTGTCCACATCAACGGCGACAAAAGGGAAATGCTCATCCCGAAAGCAGCCGCCGTCATGCCCAGCGCAAACCGCGGCTGCGCTCCCGAGTTGAGCCGTAAGACCATCCAGCAGACCACTCCCATTAACATCATGGAAAGGCCGATTGTGTTGAGGATGTCCACGCGCAACAAGTCACTCCACGGCGCCCAGCCCCAGGCGATCACATACTCCTGCAACCGAAACAGCAGACCGAGTCCGAAAATCTCCGCACCGCGGCGAATCGTAGTCCGCGCAATCTGATTAGCGGGCACGCCCTTCTGCCGCAATTTGTCAGTGACCAGCGCAAAGGAAATTCCTGCCAGAAAAAGAAAGAGTGGGGCAGGCAGAGTTCCGCCCAGTTGGGACCACATGAAGAACGTGCTTTTGCGCGCATTGCCGCCCAGCCACGAGTCGTAGCAATGCGTCTGGAACATCAGCACGCAGGCGAGCCCGCGCATCCAGTCGATGTAGGCAAGCCGGGATGGAGTTGATGCAGTCATCGGGCAATAGTTATGGAGCCACGGGGCAGTATACAAAACAGGGCGAAGCACCATGCGCGAGATTCCTTACCCATCTGACTCCAGGCTCATGAATGACATCTTTTGTTCAGCTCTTAAGTCCACGATTTACCCCGCAACTCGTAGAGACACAATGCCCTGGAACTTTTTCCGCGGCTCCGGGTTTATATTGATCGGATGGACGCTTCCAGACGAAACTGAAAAGACCTGGAGGCCTCGAGATCTGGTTCGATCTTCGCGGATCACAGATCGAAGAAGGGGGTTCAAAATGCGCTACTTACGTTATTTAGCTTTGCTGGGGATTCTGACGCTTCCAATCGCATATTCCCAAGCCCAGGTTGCAGTGGGCGTACGGGTGGGCCCGGGCTACGTGGGTACGGCACCCGCATGCGCCTATGGCTATTACTCCTATTATCCGTACGCGTGTGCGCCCTATGGCTACTATGGGCCGCAATGGTTCGCGGGCGGTGTGTTCATCGGCGCAGGGCCCTGGTATCACGGCTACTACGGGCGGGGTTGGGGTTATAGGGCTGGCTATGGCTACTACGGACGGGGATGGAACGGCTACTACGGTCGCGGCTACTACAGGCCCGGTGCCTACGGATACTATCACGGCGGCGGAGTTGGTTATGGCCGAGGCTATGCACGCGCATCGGTGGGCGGCGGCTTCCATGGTGGCGGCGGACGCCGTTAAGCGACTCAAATGAATTAGCTGGAAAAGCGGCTGACGGCCAATGCTGTCAGCCGTTTTGTTTTCTAAGAAATCCCCACGCTTGAAAGTACTTCCGTAACTTGAAGCTGCCGCTGCAATACGTCACCATAGTTCTTCTGACGCAGCGGCAGCACCGGCGTTAGTCCAAAGAATATGCCTGGCAAACCGAACTCCGAGCAGGGTGGTACCGCAGCAGCTCCGGCACGCGCTTCGAACGCGTCAGTTGAACACGTGCTGGGTCAGGCAACGACACCACAACAGTTTTGTGCTGCGCTGGCCAAGCTGTTTGGAGTGCGGCCGACCGAAGTTGCTCTGATGCGCCTGGAGAAAGGTCTGCTGAATTTCGTCTATCCCGAACAACTAAAAACCGCCGGATCGATCCCAGTCTCCAGTTCTTCCGCGGTCGCCGCCCATACCGCGTCTGCCAAAAAGACAGAACTCTTCAATGCCTTCGTGAAAGTGAAACACGCGAGCATTTTCGAGAGCGTGAAGCTCAACAATCCCGCTGACGATGACGACAGATCAGGCCAGAACGCGATTCAAAAATTGATGTCCGCGCCAATTCTAGACGGACAGCGGAAGGTTCTGGGCGTAGTGCAGGTTTGTCGCAAAGGATTTGATCCGGCCACTGCGGGCCCGGACTTCTCTCAGGACGACCTGCAGCAACTGGAACTCGCCGCAAAGGTCCTATCCACCCTGCCTTTTATAAAGTAGCGCCTTCCTCATAATTCTCCGAGCGTTCCCCTCCTGGCAGCAATCGTCGACTACGCTTCTGGTCGTAGTCTTTTTCCAGTTGTACCTAGTTTGGTTTTGCCGCCTTGCCGACGTCGAATGGCTGCGGCAGCAGGCGACTGTCGCAAAGCCAGGTCCAGAGCCAGCTTCTCCTCATCTGTAAGCGGTCGCGAAGCGCCTTTCGGCAAGTTGCCCAGCACTAAGGGTCCAATTGCGACGCGAAGCAATCGCAGCACCTCAACTCCAAGCGCTGCAAACATGCGCCGGATATGGCGATTCCTGCCTTCGTCGAGGATAATTTCGAGCCAGGTATTTTTTTCACCTCCACGCAAAATTTGCCCACTTTTTGCCCGCAGGAAACTGCCATTGTCCGTCCTGACTCCCTTAATGATGGATTCGACCATTACCGCGTCTGCGACCACGCCAATCTGCACGTGGTAAGTTTTGTCGAGGTGCATATCGGGCGCGAGCACGCGGGCTGCCCATTCGGAATCGTTAGTTAGTAGCAGTAGCCCTTCGCTTGCCTTATCCAAACGGCCGACCGGAGCAACCCAAGGCAATCCTTCATCCAGATGGGCGTACACCGTCTCGCGATTTTTCTCGTCAGAAGCTGTCGTTACCACGCCCCGAGGTTTATTGAGCATGACGTAGATCTTCACCGGAGTGGGCAGTTCTTGGCGATCGACTTGGATACGATCGCGTTCCGCACGAACCGGCGCCTCAGGATTGCGACAGATTCCACCGTTCAGGCTCACGCGCCCGGCGCGGATGAGATCCACCGCATTCGAGCGCGAACAATAGCCTTGTTTGGAAAGAGCGCGGGCCAGACCAATCCGCCGGGAGAGATCTTTTGCAGGCACGCTCTTATGCTAAACCACGATTGCTGCGAAGCGATGCCCGCTGATTCCTCGCAACCGGCTGGATTCTCGATTTAGAATAATCTGCATGATTGACGCTCACCGGTTCTCGCTCTTCCTCGGCGCGGCCACGCTGCTGGCGGTGGCGCCTGGACCCGGGATGTTGTATGTCCTTGCTCGCACACTTGCCGGTGGCCGCCGTGAGGGAGTGCTGTCCTGCCTGGGAACATTCCTGGGCGGGCTCACGCACGTTATGGCTGCGGCGACGGGTTTGTCGATTGTGCTGGCCACGTCGGCAACAGCTTTTGCGGTGGTTAAGTATGCGGGTGCTGGATATCTGATCTACCTCGGCGTTCGCATGATCCTGAACGCCCGCGATAATCAAGAGGCGGAAATCGAAATCCCACGGGTTCGAAGAAATCCCTTTTGGCAGGGTATCGCGACTGAAGTTCTGAACCCGAAGACAGCAATTTTCTTTCTCGCCTTCATCCCACAATTTGTGAATCGGGCGAGCGGCGGAGTGTTCTGGCAGTTCCTGCTTTTGGGTTCAATCGCAGTGGCGTTGAATACTTCCTGCGACCTCATAGTGACCTTCATGGCGGCTCCGATCGGCGCGCGCCTGCGATCCTCGGCCGTTCTGCGGCGGAGGCAGCGCACGGCCACGGGACTAACTCTGATCGGCCTGGGTGCATTCGTCGCTGTGTCCGACTCGAGGTGAGGGCAGCGGCAATGTGATAACCTTCGACTTTCATGTCGGATCTCAAGCCTGACCGCCGCTCGCGCCAGCGCATACCCGCGCGCACCGGAGTCTCCGTCCGATCCTCGCCAGGCCAACCGACCACAGGAATCACGCGAGACTTAAGCACGAGCGGGATCTTCCTGTACGCGGATTCCGAAATTCTCGTCGGAAGCGAACTCGAGATGGTGCTCATGCTTCCTGCCCAACTCACCGACGGCGAAAAGCGTTGGGTGTTGTGCCAAGCTTCGGTGGTTCGCGTGGAACCGGGCGGAGCAGACGGCCACTTCGGCGTCGCCGCCAAGATCCGCAGTATGGCTACCTTGCCCGAGATTCCGAGCTGACTCCGGCTTTGTTTAGTGAGGCAGACACTCTTACTATGTAAGTCAGGGAACAGTCGTCGTCGTTTGCCCTGTGAAAATTTGTTAAAAACTTAGGATTCTACTTCCATTTGCATGACATTTGGTGCAATAATGCTGGCCCTTGGATTGCTCTGGTCCAAGACAGGACATTAAAGATTGCAAATGTCAGGTGATTCGGTCATGTGGATGGAAAAGCTGTCACAAGGCGTCCTTCGTGTGCTCACGCCTCTGGGACCACGGTATCTGAACCCTTCATTCGCGCAGCGGCTTTATTTGCTGTGGATTTTTCGCAACTTCGACACTTTGCCCCTCAAGGTACTCAGCCCAGGGCAACAAAGACGTATCGACGCCATGTGCGCTCGCCACGGCTTTCTCTCCGTGCTCGAACCGAACGGACTAATGGATACTCCGCTGCTCGGCACACTAGAACAGCGTCCGCCGGTTGCGCCGCCGCGCCGGCCCAGTCGAAGCGTCTCCGATGATGTGGCTCCATTCGCTGCGGACTTTCAGCAGCGCTCTTAAACCACTTGAGGCGAACGTGCTTAGCTTGGCAAAACCAGCGCGAGCGTCTACATCGAAAGCAGAATCAGCAGCGGCGATGCAAAAGCGGCGCGATGCATCATGATCGTCGTGAGAGGTCCCCGGTCGAACCCAATCCGACAAGAAATTTGCGGAAGAAAAACGCCGGTCCGGATCAAGAGATGCCAGCATCTGCAAGTTGGCCAGGGTTGGTGCGATGACAAGCGGCTGTGTTATATTCTTCATCGGCAGTCGCATTCGCCCGATACGGTGATTCCGGACAGCAGCTTCCCGGCTGCAATATGAGCAATCGCCCATAACCGCAACAGTGATGCGGAATTCCCAGGAGCGAAGCTGAACCCACGAACGGGCGCGTAGCTCAATTGGCAGAGCAACTGACTCTTAATCAGTAGGTTGTAGGTTCGATTCCTACCGCGCTCACCAAACCCTTATCGAGGCGTCCATTGTGGATGCCCAGTGAACAGCCCATTCGCTACGCCAATCTGATATGCGAGCACCACTCCGAAGGCCAAACTCACTAAGCCTGAAGCCAGCCCTAGTCGCTGCGAGAACTTTTCATGCCTTTTTCCGAAGAAGTTGAATGCGGATGCAATGCTCATCGTAATCAGCATCATGCCGCCAACCGTGCCCGCTCCGAAGACTAGAAGATAAACAATTGCCCAGTGCGGATTCCGAATGGTTGTGAGAATCAGAAGGGCCACTGCCGCCGAGCCGGCAAGCCCATGAACAATTCCCACTAGCAAGGGACGGAGCTGTTGATAGAGACCGATCCTGCCGAATAATCGATCTAGCCAGGTCAGCGGAGTTTGGTGATTGTGAGCATGCGTCTCCGAGGAGTGGCCATGGGCGTGGCTGTGTACGTGGTCCCCGTGGCTGTGGGGATGCTGATGAATGACCTCTCCCTCCTGATAAGGCTGAGAGATGGAACGCGCCGAGCGCAGGAAGCTCGCGATATTCATCACGCCAAGGACAATCAGCATCAGTCCCACACACAGTTCCATGGAGAGCCCGATCCTTGCGGGAATCACAACATCAAAGAGAATGATGACAGTGCCGACGGCGAAGATGGTCAGAGTGTGACCAATTCCCCAGAAGATGCCGGTCATCGCCGCTTTCAGAAGGTTGCGCTGGTGGCTGACGATCGTGGTCACCGCTATGACGTGGTCGGGATCGGTAGCGTGACGCATGCCGAGAAAAAATCCGACCGCGATAATGGAGAAAAAGCTGATCACTGAGAGCGCTCCCTTGACTCAGATTGCAGCCGCTGCGCGCAACTCGTCAAGGCGAGTTGTTAAAAAATTAAAATACTCAGCCATCCCATCTCCTGTTTCGGTGGTAGGCTGTTAACGTTTTTCAGCCGAAACTGGACGTCTGGGGAGCTTCTCACATGAACCAATTCGCAAAGCTGAACCAGCAGTATATCGGTGGAGTATGGCGTGACGGGTCGAGCAAGAAAACGCTCGCCGACAAGAATCCTTACAACGGAAAACCGATTGCCGACTTCAAACTGGCGAGCCTGTCAGATTTGGATGAAGCCTACCGCTCGGCGGCCGCCGCACAGAAGGTCTGGGCCGAGGTGAATCCGTTCGAGAAGCGGGCAATTCTGGAAAAAGCGATCGCCTGGATCGAACAGAACGAAGCCGACATCACCGACATCATCATCGAGGAGTTAGGCGGAACCCATCTCAAAGCTTTCATCGAAATCATGCTGGTGAAAAGCTTCATCAAGGAAGCGTCCACCTATCCGCTGCGAATGACGGGCGAAATCCTGCCCTCGACAATAGATGGCAAAGAAAACAGGCTCTACCGGATTCCGGCTGGCGTGGTCGGAGTCATTAGCCCTTTTAATTTTCCCTTCAATCTAAGCATGCGGTCGGTTGCCCCAGCCCTGGCCTGCGGCAACGGCGTAGTGCTGAAACCGCATGACGACACTCCGATTATGGGTGGAACTCTGATCGCGAAAATCTTTGAAGAAGCGGGAATCCCCAAAGGACTGTTGAACGTGATCGTGGCTGACATCGGCGAAATCGGCGACGCGTTCGTGGAACACCCGATCCCTCGCATTATTTCGTTTACGGGTTCGGAGGCCGTGGGTCGGCATATTGGCAGAGCTGCCGGCGGAGCATTGAAAAAAGCCATTCTTGAACTAGGCGGGAACAGCGCGCTTATTGTGCTCGAAGACGCCGACTTGCAAACCGCGATCAACGCCGCGGTGTTCAGCCGGTTTGCCCACCAGGGACAGGTTTGCATGTGCGCCAACCGCGTCCTGGTGCAGCGGAGCGTGTATAGCAAATTCCTGGATAAATTCGTCGACCAGGTTTCCAGGCTGAAGGCGGGTGATCCGCGGGATCCGCAGACCGATCTTGGTCCGCTCATCAATCAGCGACAGGCGGAGACGTTTTCCAAGCAAGTGCAGAAGGGAATCGATGAAGGCGCGCGAACCGTTCTGCGCGGGAAGGTCGAGGGCAATGTCGCTACGCCGACCATCTTTGCCGATGTGAAGCCTGACATGTGGATCGCGCAAAACGAAATGTTTGGTCCTGCAGTTTGCGTCATGCCTTTTGACACGCCGGAAGATGCGATTCGCATCGCTAACGATAGTCCGTATGGATTAAGCGGCGCGATTCACACGCAAGACGTAGAATACGGAGCCGAACTGGCCAAGCAAATCGAGTCGGGCATGGTCCACGTTAACGATGGCACGATCAATGACGACCCCCTGATTGCGTTTGGCGGAGAGAAAGCGTCCGGCGTCGGGCGTCTCAACGGCAAATGGGCGCTGGAAGAATTCACCACGTTGAAGTGGGTTTCCGTGCAACACAAAGCCAGGCACTATCCGTTTGAAATTCAGGTTCCGAAGGCGTCGTAGCGCAGTTTCACGTCGCGTCAAACGTCGAAGAACACGGTCTCGTGCTCCCCTTGAAGATGCAACTCGAAGCGCCAAACGCCGGGACGACCAGAATCCGGACGGGCCATGAGGGTCTCACGGCGATCCTCGGGGACGAGCGCAAGAACCGGGTCTTCGCGGTTGGCTGGATCGCCGTCAAAATATATGCGCGTGTAAAGCTGCTTGAGCATGCCGCGCGCGAACACCGCGACATTCAAGTGGGGCGCCTGAAGAACATTTTCGGGTCCGGGCACGCGTCCCGGCTTGATCGTCTCAAACGAGCAACTCCCGTCGTCCGCCGTGCCCATGCGTCCGAAACCCAGGAACGCGGGATCAACGGTTTTATCTTGTCCGTCGTCAGGGTGATTGTATTTGCCATTGGCGTCGGCCTGCCATATCTCAATCATGGCATCAGGAACCGGGACTCCATCGCCATCGAGCACGCGACAGGCTAGCACAACCCGATCGCCCTTGGCCTGTGGACCTGCAATGCAGCGAACTGAAGAGTTTTCAGTCGTCAGTCCGAAAGAAAAAAAAGGGCCAACGGTTTGCGAAGGAGTCGGACCCAAGCTCATCTCATGCCTCGAACGGAGTCGCCTCGGGGCCGCGCAGAATAATGTCGAACTTGTAGCCCAGCGCCCACTGCGGCTGCGTGGTTTCCAAATCGAACTTGCTGACCATGCGCTGTCTCGCCTTTTCATCCGGAATGGACTGATAGATCGGATCAAACGCAAACAACGGATCGCCGGGGAAATACATCTGCGTGACTAAACGCGTAATGAATGCCCTGCCAAAAATCGAGAAGTGAATGTGGGCTGGACGCCACGCGTTGTAGTGATTGAACCAGGGATAAGCTCCCGGCTTGATGGTGACAAAACGATATGCGCCGTTCTCGTCGGTAAGAGTGCGACCGGTGCCGGTAAAGTTGGGATCGAGTGGCGCGGGGTGCTGGTCTTTCACATGAACATAACGCCCCGCCGAGTTCGCCTGCCAAATCTCAATCAAAGTACGGGGTATAGGACGTCCATTGCTATCCAGCACACGTCCGGTCACAACGATTCGCTCACCCCTCGGCTCATCGGTATGCTGACGCGTAAGGTCGTTATCGGTTTCGGCGATTTCCCCGTGTCCATAGACGGGGCCCGTGATCTCCGACAATGTATGCGGGAGAAAGATCAGCGGCTTGGCTGGTGCGCGCCGCACGGTCGAGCGGTAGGGTTCATACAAAGAACGCGGCTGGCTGCCGGGCTCGTGTCGCAGATAAGGCGTAATCAGCGAACGCTGGTCAGTCAATTTGGACATGAACCTCTCCCGCGCACTCAATGGTGGATATTCCATCACTGACACGCGCATGTTATCTCAGCAGGAGACGTTTGTCACCGAAGGCTCCCTCCGCATACCAGGTTACCGCCAAGTGCCTGCCTGCAACCGCGGTTAGATGACCGTGAATCGACCCTGACGAAGCTTTACCCAGATTGACAGACTCTTTACAAGACTCGCCGCAAGCGCAGCCGAAGTTTATCGTTCTTCTTCTGTGAGCAGCAATTAAGCGTGCGAATCAGAATGGGAGTCTTGCGGTCATGATGAATCTCGGAAGAATATTCTATGTCGACGACAACCCCAAGTCGCGGCGGCTTTTGACCAGCGTGATGAAGAGCTGCGGCTTCGAAGTGACAACCGCAGGAGATCCGATCGAGGCGTTATCGCGAATCAGGAAATGCTCTTTCGATCTGGCATTACTCGATTATCAGATGCCACATTTGACCGGCGCGCAGTTGGCACAAAAAATTAAACGTTCCAGGCCTGACGTTCCCGTGGTTGTGATCTCCGGTTTCTCGGCGCTGCCGCCCTTTGAACTGATCTTCGTGGATGCCCACGTAGGCCGCGGAGCAACTTTGGACGAGCTTCTCGACACCATGCGGAGCCTGATTCATTCGAGGTGCGCCGTTCTCACACGGGATCTAATCCCCCCGCCGAATACGAGTTCGTTGGCGGACGCAGCGGCGCACTTTCTTTGATAGATCAATAAATCGCCACATCCAAATTACTACGGTTCCGCAACCTCATTGCCTGTCGCTCTCGTGACCTGCGAATTGGTATAGTCACGACCAAGGGCAATGTCAGTAAGACTCAATCGATCTTCTCTGCCGTTATGGCGCCAGGACTTTCGCCTGACGCTCCGTCTTGCGCTGCCACTCATCTTTGCCGAGGTGGGCTGGATGAGCATGGGCATCGTGGACACAGTGATGGTCGGACGGTTGCCCAACAGTGCCGTTGCCATTGGCGCCACTGGCCTTGGCCAGAGCCTCTACAACAGTATCGCCATTTTCGGTGGAGGCCTGCTGCTCGGGATGGACACTTTCGTCGCCCAGGCGTTCGGACGCGAGGATTTAGACGACGCGAGACATTCTCTGTTGAACGGATTAGTGCTGGCCCTCGCGCTAACGCCGGCCCTGATGCTTGCGATTTCATTTTGGCCGCCGCTAATGCGGCGTTTCGGAGTCAGCCCAGAACTGGTGGAACCGATGCGCCCATATCTGCTGGCGCTCAACTGGGGCACGTTACCGCTGCTCGCCTACTTCGCGCTGCGGAGGTATCTTCAAGCGGTAAATGTGGCCCACCCTATTATGTTTGCCTTGATCTCAGCGAACATCGTCAATGTCATCGGGAATTGGGTGCTGATCTACGGGCATTTTGGGTTCCGCGCCATGGGCGTTACGGGCTCGGGTTGGTCAACTTGCATGGCCCGTGGTTACATGGCGCTCTGCCTCGCAATGACGCTTCTGTGGGTCGAATCGAAGCGCCTGCGACCCGGCTGGATGGGTACGCTCAGAATTGATGTCCGAAGAATGTCAGCGTTGCTGAAACTTGGAGCGCCGGCGGCAACCCAGATCCTTTGCGAAATCGGAGCCTTCTCCGCCGCAACCGCATTGTGCGCCAGACTCGGACCGGTTCCGTTGGCTGGTCACGAGATTGCCTTGAACTGCGCCGCGTTCACCTTCATGGTGCCATTGGGAATCAGTTCCGCCGCCGCGGTGCGAGTCGGTCAACAATTAGGACGACGTGATCCTGATGGAGCGCGGCGCGCAGGATGGTCCGCAATCCTCATCGGCGTTGGCTTCATGGCGTGTTCCGGATCGGTGTTCGTCTCGCTGCCGAAACTGATCGCGCGTCTGTTCACCCCAAATCCCGCTGTAATTCAAGTGGGCGCACAACTACTTTTGGTCGCGGCTGCTTTTCAATTATTCGATGGCCTGCAGACCGTCGCTACAGGCGCGTTGCGCGGCGCAGGCGACACACGAACGCCCATGCTTGCAAACTTCTTCGCGTACTGGCTGGTCGGGCTTCCCTTGGGTTACGTCTTGTGCTTCCGCCTGGGCTGGGGCGCGCTGGGAATCTGGATTGGCCTCTGTGGCGGCCTGATGATTATCGGATCTGCGCTCCTGATCACATGGCACAAGAGAAAGCTTCGGTAGTGGTATTGACCGCTTGCCAGCGGCCTGCCGCCTGCGTATCATGCAACCGTTATGACAACTGAAAATGTCGCCCTGCAAAGCAGCCTCCGCCAGAAGGCGCAACTCATGTCCGCCGCTGAAATGGATCGTATTCTGGTTCGCCTCGCGTACCAGATCGTGGAAGAGAATGGCACGAATGATTTAGGACTGATCGGAGTCCGCCGCCGTGGCGTTCCGCTGGCGGAGCGGCTGAGTAAGTCGATCGGGCATATTGAAGATGTCAGTGTTCCCGTGGGCACATTGGACATTACTTTTTATCGCGATGATCTTTCTACTGTCGGGCCCAAACCTGTGGTGCACGAATCGGAAATCCGTTTCGCGATTCAGGACAAGAACATTGTTCTGGTGGACGACGTGCTCTTCACTGGACGTACAATCCGCGCAGCCATGGATGCTCTTTTTTCGCAGGGTCGTCCCCGCCGCGTGCAACTCTGCGTGCTGATTGACCGCGGCCATCGCGAGCTACCCATCGAAGCCGCATTCGTCGGCCGCGCCGTTCAAACCACGATGAACGAAGTGATCGAAGTCAAGTTGAAAGAGATCGACGGCACAGAAAAAGTTCTTCTCATGGAGAAGTAGACCCCAAACCCACGTGGGGACAGCCGCCCCGATTGTCCCGCCGACCAAAGTTCGGCGAATCCTTCCGACATCGAAAACCATAGCGCAAAGCTACGTCGAGGTTTAGAATCAGGCCGCAATTCTTTCGTCTACGTGATTTGATGAACTCGACGAAAAAGGCTGTCTCCAACAAACAGAACCGACGCCTGCTTCAGGTAGCGCGGAAGGCCATGAAGCAGGCCTACGCTCCCTACTCTCAATTCAAAGTTGGCGCTGCCATGCTGACCTCGAAGGGGAAAGTATTCACGGGCTGCAACGTTGAGAACGCATCCTACGGATTGTCGAACTGCGCCGAGCGTACCGCGATCTTCGCCGCCATCGCTCAATCGGGCCCTGGACTCGACATTCGCGCCGTCGCGGTCGTGAATGATCAAGGAGTGCCATGCTCGCCGTGCGGAGCCTGCCGCCAGGTGATTTACGAGTTCGGACCCGACGCGACCGTCTATTTCCAGAGCTCGAACGGTTGGAAGGAAAGCCACATCACGCAACTGTTGCCGGAAGGATTCCGCCTCAAGTGACCCAGTCGCCGGAAGGCCAAACGGTTCGCGCCATCGATGTCATTCGCAAAAAGCGCGACGGGCAAGAGCTGTCACCAGCCGAGATCGAATATCTAGTTCGTGCTTACACCGACGGTGAGATTCCGGACTACCAAGTTTCCGCTTGGCTGATGGCTGTGATCCTCCGCGGACTCACGCGCGCAGAAACTTCCGTGCTGACCGATGCCATGCTGCACTCGGGCGAGGTTCTGGATCTCTCCGAGTTCCCAGCGAAAAAAGTAGACAAGCATTCCACCGGCGGAGTAGGCGACAAAACGTCGCTTGTGTTGGCGCCCCTCGTGGCTGCGGGCGGTTTGATTGTGCCCATGATCAGCGGCCGAGGACTCGGGCACACTGGCGGCACGCTCGACAAACTGGAGTCGATCCCCGGCTTCAATGTAAACCTGTCGATCCCCGAATTCCGCCGCGTTCTTAAAGCCTGCGGTTGCGCCATGATTGGCCAGACTTCCGAAATCGCTCCTGCCGACCGAAAGCTCTACGCGCTGCGCGACGTCACCGGAACGGTCGAGAGCCCCTATCTGATTTGCGCTTCCATCATGAGCAAAAAGTTGGCGGAAGGAATCGATGGTCTGGTTCTCGACGTCAAGACCGGCTGCGGAGCGTTCATGAAGAAAGATGAAGACGCCGAATTTTTGGCCTCGTTAATGGTGGAAACAGGCGAGCGCATGGGGAAGTCGGTGATCGCGTTGATTACGAACATGGATCAGCCCCTCGGTTTGTGCGTAGGAAATTCGCTGGAAGTAGCCGAGGTCATCGAAGTGTTACGTGGGCAAGGACCGGAAGATCTCAGAGAATTGTGCCTTGAACTCGCCTCGCGGATGTTTCAGCTAGGCGGAACCGCGGACACAGTAGTAAAAGGAAAGGCGCAAGCGGAGCAATTGATAGCGTCGGGAAAAGCGTTGGAAACTTTCCGCAAGATGGTGACCCTGCAAGGTGGCGATGCGCGCGTGATCGACGATCCCAGCCTTCTTCCGCGCGCGGAATATACACAAGACGTGAGCAGTCCGAAGAGTGGTTACGTTACGTCGATGGACTGTGAAGCCGTTGGCATCGCTTGCGTGGTTCTAGGCGGCGGGCGCGAGAAGAAGGAAGATGCGGTCGATCCGGCGGTTGGAATTGTTCTGCATCGCAAACTGGGTGATCTAGTAGCGGCCGGGGAGCCGCTTTGCACCGTGCATTCCAATTCAGAAAGTCGCGCTGCTCGTGCCATCGAATTACTGCTGCAAAGTTATCGGATCGGGGACTTTCCGTTGGAGCACAAAAAAAAGCTGGTTCATCGCGTGATTCGAGGATCGGGGATATAAACATGGGGCGATTCACCGGAATTCTAGGCCTACTGACGATGCTGAGCTTGGCCTACATTTTCTCAACCAACCGGCGCGCCATCCGTGGCAAAACAGTCGCCTGGGGACTGGGCTTACAGTTCGCTTTCGCCGTGTTCGTCCTGCGAATGGAGATTGGGCGCCGCATATTTCAATACGCGGGAGACGCAGTAAACAAACTGCTCAGCTACGCTTTCGTCGGTTCCCAGTTCGTTTTCGGAGACCTGGGCAAGCAGGGCTCTCGTCTTGGTTTCTATTTCGCCTTTCAAGTGTTGCCGACGGTCATCTTCATAGCGGCGTTTTTCGCCATCCTTTATCACTACGGCGTCATGCAATTCATCATTAAACAGGCTGCGCGGGTGATGACCCGTTTCATGGGTGCTAGTGGTGCCGAGTCGTTGAACGTCGCCGCCAGCATTTTTATGGGGCAGACGGAAGCGCCCTTGACCATACGGCCGTTCTTGCCCGATCTCACTCGCTCCGAACTCATGACCGTCATGACCAGCGGGATGGCCCATGTTTCCGGTGGAATCATGGCCGCCTATATCGCCTTTGGAATCGAGCCCAAACATCTTTTGAGCGCTGTAATTATGACCGCGCCCGGCACCATTCTCATTTCCAAGATGCTGGTACCAGAGACTGAGCAACCCAAAACTGCCGGCCGCGTAGTGATGAGCGAAGAGGAAGTGCAAGCCGAGAAGCACGAGAACGTACTGGGCGCCGTCGCTCGCGGCACGACCGATGGCCTCAACCTGGCGTTGAACATAGCTGCCATGCTGATTTCGTTCCTCGCGCTGATCGCGCTAATGGACGGAATCTTTTACGGAATTCACAGCGGGCTGGCCCACATCGGCATTCCCTGGTTTCCCGCGAGCCTCGAAATCATTTCCGGCAAGCTTTTCGCTCCGGTCGCATGGGTAATCGGAATCCCCTGGAAGGACTGCACTTTTGTCGGCAACCTGCTGGGCACGCGAATGGTGCTGAACGAATTAGTGGCGTTTTCTATGCTGGGTCCGCAGAAAGCCGTCCTCGATCCGCGCTCGTTCACGATTGCCACCTTTGCCCTTTGCGGATTCGCGAACCTGAGTTGTATCGGCATTCAAATCGGTGGAATCGGTGCACTGGCTCCAAATAAAAAAGGAGAGTTGGCCCGTCTTGGCCTGCGTGCCATGTTCGCGGGAACCATGGCGAATCTGATGTCGGCGTCGATCGCTGGCATGCTCATTAGCTAGGAAGAGCTGGGGCCTCACCGAAATTGCCTTCCCTTAGTGGCACTTTGGTAACCCCCGTCATTGCACCTTTTTCGTTGCAATTTAACATTCCTGCAATATTCTCCAACTATCATGAAAACGTCAGGAGTTTCGATAGAGGAGTGGCAGGTGGCCTCGCCCCGAGTTTCGCGATTCGCTCTTCCGCTGCAGGTCGCCGCTGTGTGTTACCGGCGGCAAGGGGAGTCGATCGAGTTCCTGCTGGTCAATACCAACGGCGGCGGCAAATGGACTTTCCCGAAAGGCGCCCCTGAGTCATCGATGTCGCACAGCCAGGCCGCCGAGCGCGAAGCGTGGGAAGAGGCAGGAGTTCGCGGGCACATCGAGCCCCGGCACTTTCATTTATATTTACATTCTAAAGGCGTCTTCTGGAAACCGCCAGGAGTGCGGGAATTCGTGATCAAGGCCTTCCTGATGGAAGTGGACATGATGAACGAATCTCATGAGCCCGAACGCAATCCAACCTGGTTCAGTCCGGACGAAGCTAAGAAAATTCTAGCCAAAGGCCGCGAAGTGAAGTACGCCAGGGAGATGCAGGCGGTGGTTGACCGGGCCATCGAGCACCTCGCCGCGGCTAAGGCCGTAACCGCGCAGTAATCACTCAAATATCAAGACCAATCTCTTACGCTCCCTGCGAGCGCCTTCCCGTCTTCATCAAAGAGCTCGATTCATGAGACGATTGAAATAACGCCATGATTCAGTTGTCCTCCGCCGGGAAACGTTACGGTCACAAGCTCCTCTTCGAGGGCGCTGACTGGATGATCACGTCCCACGACCGCATCGGACTGGTGGGCGCGAACGGCACCGGGAAATCCACGTTGATGAAGATCTTCGCCGGGATCGAAACGCTCGATTACGGTTTCTTCAGCACGGCCAAGGGCATCAGCGCCGGCTACCTGCCGCAAGACGGGCTTGCTCTCTCCGGACGCACCGTGTTTGCCGAGTGCATGGCGGTTTTTTCCGAGTTGCGCGAGATGGAGCAGGAGATGGAAGACCTGACCGCGCGCATGCCGGAGCTCGATCAGTCTTCTCCTGAATATGCGCAGGTCGCGCAACGCTATCAACGCCTGGAACACGAATTTCGCACTCGCGATGGATACGCCATCGAGGCCCAGGTAGGAAGCGTGCTCATGGGCCTCGGCTTCGGCAAAGAAGATTGGCATCGCCACACCGAAGAGTTCTCCGGCGGATGGCAAATGCGCATCGCGCTGGCCAAGCTGTTACTGCAGGAACCGAACCTGTTGCTGCTGGACGAGCCCACCAACCACCTCGACCTCGAAGCCCGCAACTGGCTGGAAGAATACTTGACGCATTATCCCAACGCGTTTGTGCTGATCTCCCACGACCGTTATTTTCTCGACGTCACCGTCAACAAGATTGCCGAGATATGGAACAAGCGCATCCATCTTTACCCCGGCAACTACGAAAAATATCTGGCGTCGAAAACGCAGCGCATGGAGCAACTCGAAGCGGCGTATCGCAATCAGCGCGAGCGCATCGAGCAGTTGGAAGTATTTATCAACCGCTTCCGCTACCAGGCGACCAAAGCCAAGCAGGTGCAGAGCCGCATAAAGGAACTGGAAAAGATCGATCGCATCGAACTGCCGGAAGAAGAAAAGGTTATTCACTTTTCATTTCAGCAGCCGAAGCCGAGTGGCCGTATCGTGGCCGAGTTTATTGACGTTGCGAAATCCTACGGCGAGAAGGAAGTATTTCGCAATGTCAGTTTCATGATCGAGCGTGGCGATCGCATAGCGCTGGTGGGCGTCAACGGCGCTGGTAAATCTACGCTGATTAAACTGCTCGCTGAGACCGAGCCGTTGACCAGCGGCCAATTTCGGCTGGGCCACAACGTACTGCCGGACTATTTCGCCCAGGACCAATACAAGGAACTGAATCCGGACGCGCGCATTCTGGACGACATCGGCGAACTCTCACCGCGTTCCACCCAGACGGAACTGCGCAGCTTGCTCGGCTGTTTTCTCTTCTCTGCAGACGACGTTTTCAAACGCATCGGCGTGCTCTCCGGCGGCGAGCGCAACCGCTACGCCCTGCTGCGAATGCTTCTGCATCCGGCAAATTTCCTCTTGCTCGACGAACCCACCAACCACCTCGATATGCGCGCCAAGGATGTCCTGCTGAAGGCGTTGATGGATTACACCGGCACGGTGGTCTTCGTTTCACACGACCGCTATTTCATCGACAAACTGGCAACGCGCGTATTTGAAGTGGGAGATGGAAAAGTGGAAGTCTATCCGGGCAACTACGAGGACTACCGCTGGCGAAAAGAAGGCGGCGCAGAAAAGCTGCAGGAAACGGTGAGCCGCTCGACGATTATTGCGCAACCGGTGAATGGCAATAAGAGCGAGATCGCATCAGACGAGAACAAGTCCAAGCGCCTGAATCCGATCAAGCGCAAGCAAATGGAAGAACGAGTAAAAGAGCTCGAAGTCGCGGTTGCCAGCGCCGAAGCTGCCATTGCCGAGTGCGAGGCCGGACTGCAAACCTTCTTTAGCGCAGAAGAAACAGCCCGATGCACTCAACAATTAGCCAATCATCGCACCAAATTGCAAAATCACTTGGCGGAGTGGGAGGAGTTGGGACAGGCGCTGGAAGCCTAAAAAGTGCGACGCAGATTGGCGACGAAAGAATCGTGTTGGGCTCTTTCCCGTCAAATTGAATTGCGTCAATCAGATGGAACGCTTGACAGAGTCGGACATCCATCCTAGTTTGTCCATGTGCAAGTCAGCGATCTTATTCGGGTTTATTCATCGAAGACTGATGATGAACTGCTGGAGCTAGCGGCCAGCCGTGATTCTCTTCTCGAAGAGGCAAGGTCCATACTTGAAGATGAGCTTCGCCGCCGGGACCTTGTTGGCAAGCCCGCGCCGACCGAAGCCGAACGTCACGTTCCCAGTCAACTGGACGCAGCGGCTCGCAAGTTCCTTCATCCCGTAGGCGTGTTTCTGCTGAACCTTATCGTCGCAGTTTTTGGCACAGCAATGATTGAGTCCTCCATCTGGTCGCAAATTGGCCACGCGCGTTCTGTGTCTGGAGCGGAGGCGAGAGAATGGTTCTTGAGTCTCGCGATTGGGGCTTTCTTGGGACTCGTTGTTTGCAGGCAGTGGCCTAATAAGAGCGCGGCTTGGGTTTGGGTTCTACCAGTTGCGTTCTTTACGGTCCGCCTTTTTCTATACGGGAGCATCACAGGAAATAGTGTGTTGGTAGGCACCAGTCGCTCGGAACACTTCTTTGCTCCAAACTGCCTAAACGATACGGGGGCCTGCAATGACTTCTTCGTTGTCACGATACCCGCTGCTCGAACCACGGCCTACTCTCTTGCCGCATGGATTTCATCACATCTCCAAAGACGTCTTTCAAGATCCCCTTCCCAAACGTAAATACCGCTGCTTAAACAGCCCTTGCTCCGCCGGCCCTGTTCTTCCGTAACCTCCTCTATTACGAAAGCCCGTGCGATAGTGAATTTGGCCCATGGCCACCATCTCACACGCGCCGCATGCGGCTGCGCTCGACAGTAAGCCTCACAGGTTAGGCTGAACTGGTAAGCCGCACGGAACAAGGAAGGCCGAACTCGATGCTGCAGTCCACACAGAACCCAGCCAACGCACCGAAATATTCTCCAAATCCGAACTCGTTTATACCACCAAAAAACGTAACTTCAACCATGGAGCAGGCCACCATCGGACGCTCAGTCGTTATCAAGGGCGAGGTTAGCGGCGCGGAATCGCTCTATGTCGATGGCCGCATCGAGGGTACCGTCAATTTCGGCGACAGCCGCGTCACTGTTGGGCGCAACGGCGTCGTCGTCGCCGATATCAATGCCAGGGAAGTGGTCGTTATGGGCACCGTGACCGGCAATATCCATTGTAGCGATCGATTAGACATCCGCAGCGAGGGCTCGCTCACGGGAGATGTCGTCACGCCGCGCATCTGCGTGGAAGACGGTGCGGTGCTGAAGGGCGCCATTGAAGTTCGCGCCGACCAACAAAACGAAAAGTCGCACGCGAAGCAAGAGACCGCAAAGCCGGCGGAACCGCCGAAGTCAGTCGCGGCCGCAGCCGGAGCGGGAACTTCAGCGACTCTGTCCCACGGCAGCAAAGTCATGTATAACGAGTCGAACTAAGCGCCAAAAAACCAAGGGCACTGGGAATCTCCTCCTCAGTGCCCGTTTTACTCTTGTTGAACGCTCCCACTATTTCTTGGTTGTGTCGTCTTTTTTCAAATCAAGCGCAGCCGAATTCATGCAGTAGCGCAGGCCGGTTGGGCCCGGTCCGTCGGGAAATACATGTCCCAGATGGGCGTTGCAGCGGGCGCAGCGCGCTTCGGTTCGAACCATGCCATAAGCGTTGTCGGTCTCTTCCGCGATAGCGGTCTGGTCGATCGGCTTAAAGAAGCTTGGCCAACCCGTCCCCGATTCAAACTTGGTTTCCGAACTGAACAACGGCTGCCCGCAGCATACGCAGGCGTAAGTGCCCGGCTCCTTCGTCTTCCAGTATTTGCCGGTAAATGCCGGCTCCGTCCCCGCCTTGCGGGTTACGGCGTACTGCTCGGGCGATAGCTGCTTTTTCCAGTCTTCTTCGGATTTCGCGATTTTTTCAGCCATGAAATTCTCCTTTATGAATTCTCCTATTGGATTGCCGTAGGCACTCAAAAGTTACGTGCAGAAATGCTTTTTCACCACAGAGGCACAGAGACACAGAGGCACCTTCAAGAGTCTTGCAATCAAATCTGCTTGATGGTTTTAGCGCTCTCTGTGTCTCCGTGTCTCTGTGGTGCTGCCGTACCTCTAAAGTTCTTGACTTCGCCTTTCGTTCGCTTACAATGTATGCCATGGCAATCACACGCAGACAACGGCAAGTCTACGACTTCATTTCCGACTTCGTGCAGAAGAACGGCTATTCTCCATCGTTCGAGGAAATTGGAGAGGGCCTCGGACTAAGTTCGCTGGCAACGGTGCACAAACACATCTCCAATCTCGAGAAAAAAGCGCTGCTCACGCGCGATTATAACCGCAGCCGATCGATTGACTTGCTCCCTCCCAAAGGCCGGTTGAAGCAGGCCATGTCAGTGAATACCACCATGGTGCTGCCGCTTCTGGGGCGGATCGCAGCGGGTCAGCCAATCGAAGCTGTAGAGAATCCTGAGACGATTTCTCTGGCTGATTTCGTCCGCTCCAAAGAAGTCTTCGTGCTCGAAGTTCGCGGCGATTCCATGCAGGACGAACACATTATGAGCGGGGATTACGTGCTGGTAGAAAAAGCAAAGACCGCGCACAACGGAGATATCGTGGTCGCCCTCGTTGGCGGATCCGATGCCACGCTCAAGCGCTTCCATCGCGAAGGCGACAACATCCGGCTACAGCCCTCGAATGCAAACATGCAGCCTATCATCGTGCCGGCCGCCTCTGTCGAAGTTCAAGGAAGAGTGATTGGTGTGTTGCGGAAGTATTGACCCAGCCTTCCACGCCTTGCAAGGAGCGTCTCATGCCACGTCCTTCTGGTGTGCCAGTTTTGGACTTTCCTCAAGAGATATTGCAGGCTTATGCGTTGAACGATCGCATGAACCAGCTCTTACTGGAGCACCTCGACTCTCGCGCCTGGCGAGCAAAAAGCCCGAGCCACAAAGGCCGCACCATCGCCGACATCTTCGCTCACGTCCACAACATTCGCTGCAAGTGGCTAAGGCTTTCCGCTCCGCACATTAAGCTGCCTGCGCGGCTTGACCGCAACCGGTGCACGCAGAAGCAGACGCGAGCAGCACTCGCCGAGAGTGCCGGGCGCTGTTCCGAAATGCTGGCAGAGGCTTTGTGCGCGTCTACAAGCCGCGTCCCAAGTTTTGTGCGCGATGGCTGGGCCAAGCCATGGCCTCCGGGCGTTGCCTTGTTTGCCTACATGATCACGCATGACGCACATCACCGCGGACAAGCGTGCATGCTCGCCCATCAACTCGGGTTCCCCTTGAAGGCCGGTTACAAGCTATGGGTCTGGGAGAAACTCGCGAAGGAGTGCGGATTCCAACTCCTTGCTTCCCACAAAACTAAACGCCCGGCTGGGACCGGGCGCTTGAATCCTAGGTCGAAACGATGATCGAATGACTCAGCCGATGTGCTTGTCGAGCGCCTTCTGAATCGTCTCTTTCGGCACGTAGCCAACGATCTGTTCCTTCACCTGCCCACCCTTGAACACGAGCAAGGTTGGAATGCCGCGTACGCCGTAACGCATGGGCGTAGCGCTGTTGTTATCGACGTCCATTTTGCCAACCTTCACTCGCCCCTGATAGTCCTTCGCCAGTTCCTCCACAATAGGAGCGATCGCGCGGCACGGCCCGCACCAAACGGCCCAGAAATCTACGAGGACTGGAGTTTCTGATTTGAGCACATCCTGGTCGAAATTCGAATCGGTTACCTCAAGTATTCCGTTACCTGCCATAAATCCTTCCCCCTGCGCGTCTAGTTTTGGGCGCGCTCAACGAAACAGTATAAAAGCCCATCCAAGTCGATGGGCCCAATAAATCTTAACACTTTCATTGGATGCGCGGCTGTGACAGAAGTCGCAAAAGGCGGTTCTCGACTACCGCAAGGCAAATAAAAACGTCCTAAACTTTTCAGTTTAGGACGCCTCGGCAGCCCTCCCCCAGAACTGCCAAACTACGCTTGCATCGTAGCCTGCCCCCCTGGTTGTGTAAACGTCACTTCGGTAATACACATTCAGCTTCAGAGTAACGCGCTTGCGGCTTGACGGTAATCAGAGTGACCCAAGCGACGTCTGCGTAATTGGTTGGAAGCAAAGACGAAAGCGGAAGAGAAAAATCTTATGTTCGGGTTACTTCAAGATGGCCCGGATGTTTGCACAGGCCCCCTGCTGAATTCTTACTCCAAATCTACTGTTTGTGCCAGGTCTGGCCGGCGTCGGCGGTGATCCAGGTTTCTTCGGCGGAGCTGGTAAGCTTCCCGTGCAGAGTGTCGGTGAATTCGACTCCAACAATGTCATCTTCGAGAACTGCGCCGTTCGCTACAGGTCGGACTTGTGTCCAATGCTCCCCCGCGTCGGATGAGTGGAACAGTGCCCCAGCCGAGCCGCCCACCCAGATGTCCAAATCATTCGCTGCCAGGGCTCGAAAGACGGTCTTGCTCGAGACCACAATCGTCTGCCAGGTTGCTCCGGTATCCAGGGAGCGCTGCAGTGTGCCATCCGAGCTTAACGTCCAACGGGGCGCGAGGCTCGCCACGGCTGCATTGCTCGTAGTTCCCAACTTCTCCGGTTGATCGTTCTGCGGTTCCGCAAGAGCATCCTTAGCTCTCCCCGGCACCACAGCGGCCAATGGGGATCCGGCACTTGCATCGGCCATTTCAACCGGACTTGCAGGCGCGACTGGATGACTCGCCTCCTCTGGGCTCGCAGCCGCTGCCTTATGCGTGCTGGCGAACTGGTCGTTGGTGTTTGGTTCAGCGGTGTTTGGTTCAGAAATCCGTGCCGCGGCGGGCCGTCCCTCAGTGGCCGCGGTCGCCATCTGTTGCGGTTCCCGTTTTTGATGAAGCGTAACAGCCGCGCCCACAACGATGACGCAAGCCACCGCTGCGCCCCAGCGCAAAGCGGGCCAGGAGAGCCAACTCGAAGTCGAGGGAGCGAGCGAAACAGTCGAAGTCTCAGGCATCGCAGAGAATGACACCACCTCCCGGCAATTCGAGCAGGCTGACAAATGCTCGAGAACACGCACCCTGTCGGCGCTCTTGAGCGATCTCTCGACAAACGCGGTCAGCAAGTTCGGATCAGGATGGTCCCTGAGCTCAGCCATCGCTTGCAGTCGCAGACTTACGATTTTGGGTATTTGTGCCATTTGTTACTGCCTGTTACCTACGAACCTTCACCTGCGGGCGCTTCGACCTTCTTCTTGGAGAACGACGCACCCCCGGTTTCTTGCGCCAACCGGCTACGAATATTGACCCTCAGGTCACGCACATCGACCTCAATTGCTTCCAGCGCCTGCCGCCGGCTCATCCCGCGCCGGCCTAAAGCCGCCAAGATCTGCTTGCGCAATGACTTAGCCAGTTTGTCCACTTTGCGGCTGATGGTGGATTCGTGCACCCCCAGGGTGCGGGCAATCTCAGCCAAAGTTCGCTCATCCAGAAAATAGGAGGCCAGAACAAACCGGTCTTCCGCCGGGAGCGAAGCCAGAACCTCGTCAATCGCCGCCTCAACTCTGGGATCGATCGCAATCGCCGGTTCAGATTCAGGCGTGGCGAATTGCGTGCCTTCTTCGGTCTCCTCATCCAGGCTGACCAGACGGCGCTGTCGGCGATACCGGTTAACATGCTCTTGCATCATCACCGTGCGCAGCCAACCTTCTAAGGAGCCACGCCCGGTGTACGATGCGAGCTTTGAAGTACGCTGCCCATCGCGCGTCGCCGTGCCGTAGAGCTCGGCGTAAATCGAATCCGCCAATTCCCGCGCGGTTGAGCTTTCTTTGGTGATGTAACCGGCGATGTCGTAAAGCTTCTCGCGGTAGCGCGTCAGGAAAACTTCCCAGGCGCGTTCGTGTCCGGCAGCACAAGCGCGGGCTAGAGCCAGTTCTTCCGCCCGCAAGCCTGCATACAGCTCGCGCACGTCATGGTGGGCAGCTTCTGCAGGCAGATACTTCCGCGCGATCTCCCCGAGGACACCGTCAAACTGTTCCCGCGTTACCCCAAACTCCGCGCCTCTGCTCTTTTCGTAGAGCTCGGTCATCACAGGACCCAACCCTGCGGAAGGATCAAATCCAGTTTGGGCCCCATCTTTGCGCATAACGGACACAACCTGATGCTATCAACTATTGGACGCGAGTGACTGGAGTTTTGCCGTTCACCAACTAGTCATGGTAGGAAAGACGCATCGACAGCGGCCTAGAACCCTCAGTTTTCAAGCCCCCGGCAAATCTGCGAGACGCCAAATGCGCTCCCAATTATTACTTTCAATTCTAGTGCCCGCATTTAATCACAGGTCTAGCTTTCATTCCCCCAATATCTTTGATGCGGTGATGGCGTGGCCTGCCGCGCCAAAAATCAAGAGGTGGCTTTGATCGGAAATCGGCAAAGGCCAGGGATCGTGCCCGTACAAACGTTGGCGAGGCACGAAAAGGGTGGGGCCTCCTTACAGCCCGGGACCCCAAATGTCATGCTCTCTCCTTACTCCAAGGTCTGACATCGTTCTACTGAGAGTATAAGTCCCTGGTAGGTCCCCTACGGCGAGACCTCGAACACGGTCCCGCAGCCGTCTTGGCACGCCGAGCCGGTGCCGCCAGCTTGGGTCGTGCTATAGAGGTCAGCCTGCTTGTCGTAGGTCAAGCCTGCTGCTGGCCAAGCTCCATCCGGGCTGCCCGTGAAACTGTAAAGCACGTCGATGGTCCAGCCGCTGCCGTTTCCGCGTGGTGGACGCAGCCTGAAAACATTACCGTTTAGAGACCCACCCGATCCAGCGTAGGCGGTGGTGCAGAGATTGCCACTTGAATCGAAGATAAGGGGTGCATCTAGCGCATAGCTAGCCCCCTTTCCGTTGAAGCTGTACAGTATTGTCTCCGTCCAAGATCCCTTCCCTTTGGAGTTCGGTGCCAAGCGAAATACGGTGTCCTCATGCGTCGTTCCAAAGAGGTGACCGTTCCTGTTCATGATCAGGCCCGCCAAGGGCCACGCCTCATATGACCTTGCTGGATTGAAGCGATAGATCACGTTCCCGGTCCACGCACTGCCCTTGGTTGCCGGCGGCTTGAGCTCGTACACCGTGCCGCAACCTCCCTCGCACGCTTCCCCGCCTCCGCCCCCTTGCGTCGTGCCGTAAAGATTCCCCGCGCTGTCAAAGATGAATCGAGCTTCAGGATACGCAGCATCTGGGGCTCCCCTAAAGACGTCGACCAAAGCGAACCTCCAGGTTCTGGTTGGCGTTGGAGGCTCCAGCCGAAACGCCGTGCCGCGAAAATACTGGCCACCCAGCGACACACCGAAGAATCTCCCACTGGTATCAAGAGTCAAGCCAGCTGTGGGACAGCATGGCGCATTGCCTACACCGCCGAAAATGTGTATCACGTCCTCGACCCACGAACCACCCTTTAGGTCAAACCGGAAAACTACGCCTTGGTTCGTGCCCCCGCCGCCCCCCCGGTCGTGCCATACAGTCCACCCTTTGCATCGAAGATCAGCCCACCGTTGGGGCTAGCACCGTCTTTTTCCGTGAATCGGTGAACCACGTCTTCGGTCCACCCTCCGCCCTTGGTGGTCGGTGCCGACAGCCTGAATGCGATGCCGCAGCCGACGTTGCCGTTCCCAAAATTGCATAGCTGGTTGCCGCCGATGGGTGTCGTTCCGTAAACCGCACGTTTGCTGTCAAGCACCAACCCACCGTTGGGATTGGCCCCGTCGGTGCCGCCTGAGAACTGGTGCAGCACCTTCTCCGTCCACTTGCCACCTTTGGTCTTCGAAGGGCTCACCTTGAAAACCGTTCCGCATTGTCCGCCGTAGAGGGAATCGCAGGTCGTTCCCTTGCCGCCGCCAAACAGCGTCGCACCGTATAGGTTGCCCGCTTTATCGAATACCAGATCGCCGGACGCCACGTAGCCATCTTTGCCGCCCTGGAAGCTATACAGGACGGTCTCCGTCCAGGGATCGCCTTGCTTGGCTGGCGGAGAAATCTCGTACACCGTGCCGCAACCCACCGCTCCACCCAGCAGAGTGCACGGTCCGCTGCCTCCATAGCCCGTCGTGCCATACAGGTTGCCGGCCTGATCCATGACGACACCGCCCTCCGGCGTTGCGCCGTCTTTGTATGCGTGGCCTTTGAACACGTATAGCACCGTCTCCGTCCACGCTCCGCCCTTCTTCGTGGGCGGCGTAAGCTGGTATACCGTGCCGCACTGCCCTGGCCCATCGCATGAGGACGAGCCGCCGCCCTGGGTCGCGCCATACAGATTGCCCGTTTTGTCGAACACCACGCCGCCAGCGGGCACGCTTCCGTCAGGAACACCCTGGAAGCTGTAGAGCACTTTCTCATCCCACTCGGCCGAAGCAACCGAGACCAAAGAGCAGGCGAACACAAGCAACAAAATCGGCCGACCAATAGCTCGTACTTGTGTGGGATTCATAGCCAGAAACGATCTCCGAACGGAATCGCAGCGTTGCCGGGGGAATGCCGCAAGCGCGGCGACTTCCGCGATCGTAGCGCTAATGGTTGGTAGTCGTCCATAAAATACGCTGTCTGGTGACCCAAATTTCTGCCTCGATGCTAGAGTCTTTCAGCTGATGTGCGCGGTTGCATGACAAAGTCTCGGCGTGTGTGCAAAACCTTGCAGCCTGCGCGCCCAACACAGTCTCTTATGCATCTCAACAACGAGAGGTGCTTCTCTGCAGCGGCTGTCCGTCTAACCATCTCTTGGCGCCGCACCAGCCTGAGAAAGCCTTTAATGCCGCTATTTAACAGCATTCGACGAACTCGCAGTGGTAGACTCTGGGGCTTGCGGTGGAGTTGGGAATCCGCGAGGAATCGCCCAGTAGACGTGGCAAACATCTTGCAGCAGGACGGGTGTTTTCGGCGCAACGGGAACGGAACTAGAATAGTAGGGGAACGGCTGGCTTGCGAAGTCGTATGAGAGACCGTCACTATTGGAAGTTCGTTGCGCCGCTGTTTGTCTTCGCCGCAACCTGGCACATGTCCCTGAGCGCCGCCCATGGCCAGGCGATGTCGCTCGCCGACAACATCCAACCCCTGAATTCCAGAACCGCGACTATTTGCCAAGAAACGTCTGCTCCTCCATCGCTGAAAGGCGCGTTGCGGCAGGTTTGTCTACGAAAGCCTGCGGTAAGAATCGGCTCTTCGATCCCACAGACGATCATTATTGGTTTTGTCGGAGGCTTTGTTAAGGGCGATGACCCAAAGCATCCTGAAGTGCAGTTTGCCGCTTACCTCCGTGATCGCTACGCATCGGGAATCCATGTCGAAGTGTTCTCCAATCACGCCGGGCGAGAGGCACTTCGTCAAGTCGAACAGCTGCTTGACACTGATCATGACGGCGACCTCTCAGCCGCCGAGAAAAAGCAAGCCAGAATTATCATCTACGGACACAGTTGGGGTGGTTCGGAGACGGTATCATTTGCCGGGGAGTTAGGGCGGCAGGGCATCCCGGTGCTGCTCACAATTCAGCTCGATAGCATCGCTAAACCGGGTCAGAGAGATTCCACCATCCCTCCGAACGTCGCAAGTTCGGTCAATTTTTATCAGTCAGGCGGTTTCCTTCACGGACGCTCGCAAATCCTCGCGGCTGATCCCACACGCACGGAGATAATAGGAAACTTTGAGATGAAATACCGGAACCATCCCATCAATTGCGACAATTATCCGTGGATAGCCCGGACCTTCAACAAGCCTCACCATGAAATCGAGAACGATCCCCGGGTATGGGATCAGCTCGCATCATTGATTGATTCGGAGCTGTCGGGCGCTCGACCAACGGTGAGCAACTCGGGACTCTCGGAAGACAGCCAGTTTAGCCACTAGCATCGTCCGCGGTCGAATCCCCGGAGCGACACCCAGCCTCGATAATTCTCTGCTTGATGGCCGGCAGCTCCTCACCTTGGTGCGACCACTGTGGACCCCAGATTGCTTTTGGAAATATGCAAGGCTTCTCGTTTCTTAAACCGGTCTAATCAAATCGGGACCTGAAGCCTGCGGCAACACACGCTGCTATCAGAATGGGAAGTCATCCCAATCCGGAGAACCTATCACCCACCCAGCTACCTGTTGACTTCCCGGCTGCGCCTGAACTTGACGATCCTTGCATCACGACAGACCATAGTCGTCCGGTCTCGTCTGCAGTCATTGCGCGCATGATTGGAATTGCTCTTCAGCAACACCGAGCCGGACTATTTAGCCAAGCCGAGCGGATTTATCGGCAGATTCTGGCCTTCGATCGCAATCACGCAGACAGCCTGCACTTGCTCGGGATGATCGAATACCAGGCCGGAAATCATGCGGCCGCCGTCGAGACGATTCGCCGGGCAATTGCGATCAACAAAACCCAAGCTGCATATCACTCCAACCTGGGTACCGTGCTCCAGTCCGAAGGCCGGCTGGACGAAGCTGCCTCATGTTATCAGCGTGCTCTGGTTCTACAGCCCGACTCGCCGGAAATTCACACCAATCTCGGCAACATCTTTCATGCTCAAGACAACGTGGACGATGCTATAGCTTCCCACCAGCGGGCGTTGGCGCTCGAGCCAGACGTGGCCGAAGCGCACTATAACCTTGGCCTCGCTCAACTGCTTAAAGGGGATTTCGCATCGGGCTGGCCCAATCTGGAATGGCGCTGGCGAACCAAAGATCACGAGACCCCGATGCGAGCCTATCCGCAACCGCGGTGGACTGGCGAAAAGCTGGCACCTGGGCGCGTGCTGATCTGGCGCGAACAGGGAGTCGGCGACGAGATCATGTTCGCGGGACTTATTCCCGACGCGATCCGCACCGGCACTCGCTGCATGCTGGATTGCGATCCGCGGCTTCAACCTCTTTTTGCCCGATCGTTTCCCGGCGTTGACGTGGTTTCTCGCCATCATTTCGGAAATGATTCAGAGCCCGATCTCGAATGTGACATCGCCGCCCAGCTGCCGAGCGGTGGTCTGCCAGGTCTGTTCCGCACAAGCGGCGCCGCTTTTGCTGCAACCACCTCGCCTTACATGATTGCTGATCCGACTGCTCGCGAGCAGTTTCGCGCGCGCTATGCCGATGGCCGGCGGTTGGTTGGGTTGGCTTGGTACAGCAGGAACCAGAAGACAGGCCGTGACCGCTCGATCGACCTTTCCGTCTTGGCTCCGCTGTTCGAACGAACAGATATCCAATGGGTGAGCCTGCAATATGGGGATCACGACGGGCTAGAGAAGCAAGCGACAGCGGCCAACGCGCCAATCCTCATTGATCGCGCTGTCGATCAACTCGCCGACATCGATACTTTCGCAGCGCAGATCGCGGCCCTCGACCTGGTCATCACTATCGATAATTCCACGGCGCATTTGGCTGGCGCACTTGGAGTTCCGGTCTGGGTTTTGCTGCCGTTCGCGCGCGACTGGCGTTGGCTCCAGATTCGCGAGGACAGCCCCTGGTATCCGACCATGCGCCTTTTTCGACAGCTCCAGCGCGGCGACTGGCACTCAGTCATCCAAAAAGTGCAGACCGCCTTATCCGCCACCTAGAAAACGATTGAGCATAAGATAGGGCAAGATTTGCCCGCTTAGAACTAATCTTGCCCATTGGTACAGGTTAATCCGTGCCGCGCAGCGGTTAATGTTTACGCCCAGTCCGAAATCGAAGAATCCCGACCTTCCCCATTCGCCGATTCGTTTTGTTTCTTCTGGCTCCTATTTTCGTTCCGCTGATCTTGCTTCGCCTGTTCCTCAGATCCATCGTGAGCTCCCAACTTCACCACGCAGGCTTCCCCAGCCTCACCCGAAAGCACTGAGGCGAACTCCATCAGCTTCTTCCGGGTACGCTCCGTCTCCCGTTTGGCCTCGGCCTTTTCCGCAGCATAAAGAGTATTCAATTGGATGTTGGGGTTGGGTTGGTTGGCGTGCACGTGCATGGTTCTCCTCGTTCGCAGGCAGAGTTCAGCGGAATTCGCCAGCGGTATGCGAGACTCGCAACCCGGGCGAATCCACTCTTAACTTCCGAATCCATGCAGCAATTGGCGTACCGAACAGGAAGCTCCTGCCCTATTTCTGATCCGCCGTCTTTTCCGCAGCTTTCTTTTGCGCCTCTATCGTCCATGGTGGAACGATGCCATTCACTCTCGCATACGCCACAAGCTGGCCGAGGTGCTCATGCGCATCCGCAACAAGAATGTAAATAACGTCGCCGGCATTCGCCTGAGGCCCGAGCTTGGGCAGCAGCTTCGCGAAATCGGCGTTCGTCATGTCGTTGATCGTCTTCTGCGTGAACTCCCACGACTTATTCAACTCGTCGACGATCCGGGCTCGGTCGGTCGTCGATTTTTCAAAAGTCTTGGGGTCAAATCCGGCCGGAGCCATCGCTCCCCCAAGTCCTAAAATCCCGTAGCGCTCGCCGGCCACGTGGAGAAATACTTCCGCAAAAGATCGCGAGTCCGCCGAAGGACGCCATGTGAATTTGTCCGCAGGAATGGCGTTCGCCAGGTCCACAAACTTCTTCTGCACGGCTTGCAGGTCAGCCAAAGACTGGGCTTTCATGTCGTAACTTGGAGCCGTGTGGTCGGCGCTGGCCGAGCCATCCGAACTCTGCGCCGATGCGCCCTTTGCCCCAGAGCTCACGGCTGCAAAAAGCAACAAGACTGCCAAAAACATTTTGTTCATCGTCGATCCTCCAGAGAAGTCGCTGGCCCGGTTAGACTGGCGCGGACACAAATAGCTCGCTAACGCACAACTTTTTACAATTGAGGTTTTGGAGGGATTAAAAAGGGCCCACCCTTGCCTCGTCGGTTGAGGTCGAGACAAGGGTGGTCCGTGCTGAACGCACTACTGGACAGTGAGCGTGACAGCGCTCGAATGACTGATCGATCCAGACGTTCCCGTCACCATAACCGTGACCGTGTTTGCGGCCTGTTGATGGCTTGGACTCGAACTGTTCCCGCCGCAGCCCAGTGTGAAAAGGCAAACGGCCAGTACCCCTAAACTGCTAATCCACAATCCCCGCTTCCATATTTTCGCGCTCCGCTTGCGAGGTACGAAGACCAATCCGAATGCCACGCCGGAAAGAGACATCCAACCCATAGCCATTCCTCCGTAGCCTCCAGTCGGCGCAGTCGACGCGGCGCTGAACATCACTGTGGATTTCGCAGTGCTTGATCCCGGAGTGATGGTGGAGGGAGACAGCGTGCATGTGATGCCCGTCGGTTGCGTGCAAGATAAAGTAATCGGACTATTAAAGCCGCCGACCGCACTGGCGCTCACCGTCACCGAAGCTGACTGCCCCGGAATCAGCGTGGCGCTCTGCGCTGAAAGAGCCAGCGAAAAGTCAGCGTTGGTCGCAGCCGACGCCGGCACCAGCGTCGCAAACAAGCCGCTAGTCTGCGAACTGCCTCCCGCAGTGAAGTACAGCGTGTTCGGATCGCCCGTCCCGCCCGCGCCGAAAACCATGTCCCACAGGCCGGGGTTGACGATCGTGTTATTCGAAGAATCGGTCAACTGGCCCAGAAATTTCCCCGTGGAATCGAATGCATTGATCGTTCCATCGCCGAAATTTCCCACCAGAATCGAGCTGGAAAAAGTTCCAAACGTCGCTGGTGTTGCAACGACGCCCCAGGGTGCGTTCAGCTTTCCTCCCGATGTGAACGTTTTAACAAAATTTCCATTCTCATCAAAAACGTCTACCACTCCGCTCCCGGCGCCGGGCGTGGGATCGTGCTTGGCCGAATCCTGCATCGCGTACGCGACATAAATCTGGTTGTTGATAATGTGAATGCCGTGCGGCGCAAATCCTTTGGGAAGATTAGGATCGGTGAACGAGCCGGTTAATGTCGTGAGTTTAAAATTCCGGTCGAGTACATCGACGCTTCCCGTGCGGAAGTTTGCCGCCAGAAGAAAACTCCCCGAACTATTCGTCAGCAACGCGAGACCTTTGTAGACCGCGTTATTCGCCGAATTGTCGAAAGCCACGACTGCATTGTTAGCACCGGTCCAGTTGGCCACGATGCCGTCTTCGGTATCGAAAATAAAAGCGCCACCATTAAAATCACTGCTGCTGTTAGCGACCGTGCCTGTTGGACATCCCGGGCTGCATGGATTCACCGATGCGCTCGGTATTCCAACCACCAGCGACTGTTTGTTGCCCTGGGCATCGTACAGAGTCGATGTGCCGCCGTTGTTGTTCGCAATCCAGAATGGATTGCCAGGCAGGAAAGATATTCCCCACGGATTCGATAGTTGAGAATCGGTATGGTTGGCGACGCCTGCGACGTTGGCAACCAGATTGGTCTGCATATAAGGTGTCTGCTGACCGAATAGACCAGACCGGCCTCCGACTACGGTAAGCAGCGCGAGCAAGCAATACAGCAATTGTTTCTTCATAATTTCCTCTTCTGATTTGCGAATAGCCTGATCTTGCGAACAGATGGATAGGCTCTGAGAGCCCTCGTGCCAGCCGCCTTGGTTGTGGCCGGCCGCGTCCGTCGCGCCATTCGCTAACAGTCCAGAGGCTACCGATCTAGTGGAAGGGAAGTGTCACGCCTGCGTCTGTGGGATGTAAAAACTTTGCCGGGAATTGTAAAACTCGAAGCGTGAAGGGGTGGCCCGTCCAAGCTCCGCTTGGGCGGGGCTTTGAGCCTTGATTGAATAGCCGGATAACTACGGAATATTAAGCTGACGTCCCTCCGGCACCACGACCTGCTGCGCCGCTGCCCGGCCTGCCGAGTAGCTCACCCGCAAGGTTTTCGGCGCGCCCGGAGCCGGATCAGTTCCCATCGTCGTGTTGTTGACAATCGTGCTCAGCCGCCCGTTCCGAATCATCGACTGCAGACGTCCAGCGACATCCCGAGTGCGATTCCCCGACCCATAGTTGGCCGAGATAATATTCAACTGGCCTGGGTTTCCCCCCATCGGAGGCCGAGGACGCACTGCAGCCGGGGGCGTCACCGGCGATGGGTTCCATCCGCCACTCCAGTTGCCATTCCCCCAGTTGCCACCGCCCCAACCAGAGAACCTCGAGCCATCGACGATGCTGCCTTCGGCGTACTCGAACATGTGATTGCGTCCGTCAGGCCCGCGCCCGTAGATGCGCAGAACCTTCTTTTGCCCCGGAGCTGGATCTACTCCGAAAGTGCTGTTCGCCAGGCGGAAAAAACTGTTCTGTCCGGCCAATTGCCGAAGCCGCGAGGTGACATCCACGTGCCTTGAAGCGACCCCGTACTGGGCGCCCAAGATCGCATATTCGCCGCCTTTGCTGCCCCAGTTCCCGCCGCTCCACCCGGAAAACATCGAGCCATCGACCAGGCTGCCTTCAGGATATTCGAATGTCCGGTCCCGTCCGTTGGACCCGCGCGCAATAATGCGCAGCGTCTTTTTATTGCCCGGCGAAGGATCGATCCCGAATGTGCTGTTGCCCATTCGAAAAGTGCGGTTTGTGCGAGCCAGATCGCGCAGCCGTTGGGTGACGTCCACCCGTTGATTTCCGTAGCCATAGTCGGCGCGAAGAATCTGGTATTGCTGCGCCATCCCCGTGGCAGCCGCGAGCAAAGCGAAAGCCGCCACCGCAAAAACATTCTTCAAAACACTTTGCAAGCGCACGCTTGATTCTCCTCTGAACGAACAAACTGAGAACCGGGAACAAGCAACTGACAACCGCGTTTCCTCAAGCCGCTTTCAAGTGTAACGCTAACCAGCGACCCGCCAAGCGCGAACAGTTCGGCACCAGGAAACACCGCGCGGACACGTCGTCCTCGTGATAGCGACAGCTATCTCGTCCACACTGGGGAGGGTCTCACAAGATCATGCTGGACTGGTAGTTCTAACAGTTTCGGTGAGCGAGACGGGGCTTGTAGCATTCAGGACGCGGCATCGGGATGGCGGATCGCGATCCAAGTCCGAACTTATTCGAATCGGAAACCATCGCAGGTAAATGAATGTTCTAACAGCTCGCCGTCGCGTCACAAATTCAGGGGAGGACCGTTTTATGGCGTCATCTAAGCAGATAACTTCGGCAGTGCTCTTCGCGTTGGGCCTCAGTTTGTTGGGCGCTGCTGTACCATGCCGCGCTCAAGCCACACCACCTTCCTCCAACACGCATCTGCTCGAGGTGGATGACGCGACGGCAACCACGACGACCGATGCGAGCTTAGCCACCAGCGCGAAAGCATCAGCCGATTTGCCAACTGCTCCTCCAGCGGCAACCGCTGATCCTTTACCGCCGAACCTGGACCCTCAAACCTCAGCCGCATCCTCTTCTTCTTCCTCTTCTTCTGACGACGGCTGGCGCGCCAAAATCACAGTTTACGGCTGGTTCCCCGGCGTCCACGGAACCGTTGGTGTGCTCGGCCATGACGCTGGTTTCAGCACTCCGTTCAGCGATCTCTTTCACTACCTCAAGGGAGTGATCCCCATCGCAGTGGACGTCCGAAAAGGCCACTTCGTGATGCCGATTGATTATCTCTGGATGAAACTGGGCGACGATAAGGGGATTCCCTTTGCCAATCCACTCTACAGCTCGGTCAATATCAATCTGACACAATCGATTTTTACCCCGAAGATCGGCTACCGGCTGTACGATGGCGAGCACTTCAAGGTGGACGCCTTGGGCGGAATCCGCTACTGGTACCTTGGCGATAACCTCACATTCCGGCCCTCGGGCCCCAGCTTTGGGAGATCGGCGAACTGGGTCGACGGTCTCGGCGGCGCGAGATTTATTCTGCCCCTCAGTGAGAAGGCGGCGGTTACCGTGGCCGGTGATGCGGGCGCTGGTGGGGCCAACCTCGACTACCAGTTGATCGGCCTGCTCACCGTCGATCTCACCCGCAGGATCGGCCTCGGACTCGGCTGGCGCTATTTGGATGTGCACTACCGTCCAACCAACCATGAGTTTGTGTACGACACAATCACGAGTGGCGCGTTGGCTGGCCTTTACTTCAATTTGGGCGGCAAGCCGCCGGTGCCGCCGGCCGCGAGTTGTTCGTTGCAGCCCAGCGCAGTGATGGTGGGCGAGCCTATTACCGCGACTGCCATCGCTAGCAACTTCAATCCCAAGCACACGCTGAGCTACGCCTGGAGCAGCACTGGCGGGAAGGTCTCCGGCCAGGACAATACCGCAACCATTGACACCAATGGTCTTGCAGGTGGCACTTACCAGGTGACGGCAAACATCACTGATGCCAAGATGAAGAAGGGTGGCGAAACGAGTTGCACCGCTAGTTTCACGGCAAAGGAACCACCCCGGAATCCGCCGGCCATCTCCTGTTCGGCCAGTCCTGCCAGTCTGACGGTTGGTGAAAATGCGAGCGTAAGTTGCACCTGCACCAGCCCCGATAACGTTCCCGTCAGTATCAGCAACTGGAGCGCAACGTCTGGCACCGTTTCGGGCAGCGGTTCAACCGCAACGCTTAGCACCGCAGGGGCAGAAGCTGGAACATCCACTATCACGGCGACGTGTACCGATTCCCGTGGGTTGACGGCTCAATCGAGCGCGCAGGTATCGATGGTTGCGCCGCCGACCAAGCTTGAAGCGAGGTTGACGATTGGTCGCAGCGTTTACTTCCCGACAGCCAAGCCAAGCCCGAAGGATCCCAATGGCGGTCTGGAACCTAGCCAGCAGAAGACGCTTACGGAGTTCGCTTCGGACTTCAAAACCTATCTGCAGTACAAGCCGGATGCACAGATTACGCTGGAAGGCCATGCCGACCAGCGTGGAAGCGCGGCGTATAACCAGGCACTCTCCGAACGGCGTGTTGCCCGCGCAAAGAACTTCCTGGTCGAACAGGGCGTTCCCGCGGCCAACATCCAGACGCAGGCGCTCGGCGATCAGCACAACCTGACACCGGCTGAAGTGAAAGAACAGGTCGATACCAGTCCCGACCTCACTCAGGAAGAGAAAGACAGAATCTCGAAGCGGATGCAGACCATTATCTGGGCCAGCAACCGCCGCGTTGATATTTCTCTAAACGGTACCGGGCAGCAGTCGGCACGGCACTTGCCCTTCCACGCCGAGGATGCTCTTACCATTATTGGTGGTCGGACTTCAGAAATGAAGACTGCGCCGAAGAAGAAATGAATAAGAAATAGACGGCAGCCCAAACAATAAGCTGTCGGCATCGTGGGGTTCAATCGGGGTGCGGCTCACGCCGCACCCTCTTTTTTCGGGGGACGTTCGCCCTATTGTCCTCATAGGATAAGCACATGCTCAATAAAGCGATCGCGACAATGTAGCAGCCGCCAGATTGGACCGTTGGAAACCTAACGAATTGATAACTGTTGCAGCATCTCGATAGCGCTCAAAACCCCTCAATGAGCGCTATGGCCTAGTTTCGTCACTCGTGAGTGAGATCCTTGACTACCATTACCCGGGGGAGGATGATCCTAGCCGCTCCGCCTGCCGCATTGTTTGCGGCTTGCGGGTCGCGCCAATTGGGCTCTTCACGTCCTCGGGGTGAGACGAAATGGCGACTCGTCTCACGCATGGAGGTTTCAATGACAACACTCGGATGGAAACGGGTCTCCGTTGTTGTATTGATTTGTGCCACGACGGCGATTGCCTCGCCTGCCCAGACTTTCAAGGTCCTGACGAATTTCAATGGGCCCGATGATGGTGAGACCCCCGTGGGCTCCGTCATTCAGGCCACTGACGGGAACTTCTACGGGACAACGGCACAAGGCGGAGCCCACTACTACGGCTCGGTTTTCAGAATCACCCCAGCGGGAAAGATGACTACGCTCTATGGCTTTGGCGCTGAACCGAATTGTACCGACGGCGCCCAGCCGGTGGCCGCGTTGGTTCAAGGCACAGACGGGAACTTCTATGGGACTACGTATTTTGGCGGCGCTAAGAGCACAATCTGCGGCGGCGATCTCTATTTTGGCTACGGCACGATTTTCAAAATCACCGCGACTGGCAATCTGACCACGTTGTACAGCTTTTGCTCCCTATCCAACTGCGCTGACGGGGAATACCCCTCAGCCGAGCTGCTGCAAGCTATCGACGGCAACTTCTACGGGACAACGGAATGGGGCGGGGCAAACGGTGCTGGCACCATTTTCAAGATCACCGCAGGTGGCGTATTGACGACTGTCTACAGTTTCTGCTCCAAGGCAAACTGTGCTGATGGCGCTTATCCCTTCTCTGGGCTGATTCAATCCGCCGATGGGACGTTTTACGGAACAACCGAAGGAGGAGGGGTTTCCGTCTCATACTGCAGTTCGAGCGGTGGCTTCGCGTGCGGAACCGTCTTCGAGATCACCCCAAGCGGCAAGCTGACCACTCTCTACACTTTCTGTTCTGTGAAAAACTGTCCCGACGGCAGTTCTCCCCTTGCTGGATTGATCCAGGACGCAAACGGGAACTTTTACGGGACGACGTCGGCAGGCGGGTATCTAGGCTCCCAAGACAGCATCTGCTCCGATAGCGGTGGCTGCGGCACACTCTTCGAGATCGGCTCAGACCGCAAGTTCCACACGCTGCACGCCTTTTGCATGCAACACGGCTGCCCTGACGGCATGTGGCCCATTGCGGGTCTGGTCCAAGCTACGGACGGGAAGCTCTACGGGACAGCCTCCGCCGGAGGAAGCTCTAGCACTTGCGAGGTTGGCTGTGGAACGATCTTCAGGATTACCTCCGATGGTGCATTCACCGTGCTGTACAGCCTCACCAACACCGACGGTGCGGATCCTCGAGCAGGGCTGCTTCAAGCCACTAGCGGGACCTTCTACGGGACAACCAGCGGAGACGAAGGGATCTATGGCTCGGGCACGGTGTTCAGCATGTCTGTCGGTCTCGGCCCGCTCGTCACCTTTGTGCGCGGTACCGCGGATGTCGGGAAGACGGTTGAGATTCTTGGTCAAGGGTTCGTGGGGAGCACTGGCGTCTCCTTCAACGGCACTGCCGCGACCTTCAAAGTGAAAAGCGACACCTACATCGCGGCGATAGTTCCTGTCGGCGCCACGACCGGTCCGGTGACAGTTGCGACACCCAGCGGAACTTTGACCAGCAACGTACCATTCCGGGTGCGGCCGCAGATTCTCAGCTTCAATCCGACCAGCGGAGCTGTCGGAACGCAGGTGACGATCACGGGAGTCAGTCTCACGCAAACCATAGGAGTGAGCTTTGGCGGCGTGCCGGCAACCAGTTTTACGGTGAATTCCGACACCCAAGTGACGGCCACGGTGCCCGCCGGTGCATTAAGCGGTCACATCGGAATCACGACTGCAGGTGGCAGGACCTGGAGCACGGCAGCTTTCACCGTCACGCAGTGACTCGTCGAGTCGCAAGAAGTCCGGCGGTTCTCAGCAAGTAGATGTCGTAACCTCCCGACTACACTCAATGACCAGGGTTTCGAGCGCAATCGGTTACGTTAACTTTCATTGCGTGGTGCAACAGTTCGGCGTCCATTTTTGGAGGTCGGTCTCACGACATCCGTTCTTCGGACGCTAACCTCGGTCCTCCCATGCACTCCGCCGAAACATGGGCGAGGCGTTTCTTCATCCCCGCCCTCGTCCAATTTGGAATCCGCTCCGCAGACCCCCTCTTTGTTCGTGACCTCGGTTAATTAACAATGGTAAGATTAACGATGTTAAGTTATAAACGTAGATGTTATCTGCGAGATAACCATTGATCTTTGACAATCGGACTTCCGCGTAGCTTAGATCTCGTTCCGAATCGGGACAGTTTCGTTCCGAAATGGGAGGAGGGTAAGGAGGCCGCAACCATAACCTTCATGTTCTCTAGATTTTGCGCGTAACTCCTGTAAACTCAAAGATCTAGCACATAGTCGTAGAACTGATCGTTTGTTTTCTAGATTTTGCAGACAAAAGGGGGAGGGGGGGGTGCCAGTACTCAACAGTTAACCCGTCCCAGAATGGAAAAGCTCCGGCAGCTCCGTCTCGTTAAGCTTGCCTTCAGCCAAAGGACGCTAGCATCGCCGGTCCCGTAGAAATCGATCTTCAAAAACGAGAGATCCAGAGAGGAATCTGATATGAGGCAATCATGCTCGATGTGGCTGCTCGCCGCGTTGTTCGTTTCTCTGTTCGCAATATTCTCGACCGCCGCCGATCCTGGCTATCACGTGATAAAGACTTACAAATTGGGCGGTGAAGGCGGCTGGGATTATCTGAACCTCGACAGCTCCTCGCGGCGTCTCTACATCTCGCGCGCCACGCACGTGATCGTGGTCGACGCCGATTCAGGCAAGCCCGTCGGCGATATCCCGGATACTCCCGGCGTACACGGCATCGCGCTGGCTCCGGAACTCGGCCGCGGCTTTGTCAGCAACGGACGGGAAGGGACGGTCACGATCTTTGATATCCAGACTCTGAAGCTGATCACCAAAGTTAAAGTCGGCGATAATCCCGACGCGATCCTTTACGATCCCGCCACAAAACGTGTCTTTACCTTCAACGGAAAAAGTCACGACTCGACCGCCCTCGACGCCGCCAAGGGCACCGTGCTCGGTACGATCAAGTTGGAAGGCAAACCAGAATTTGCCGCCAGCGACGGCAAGGGAGAGATTTTCGTCAACATCGAAGACAAGAGCCAACTGGACGCGATCGACCCCGCAAAGCTGGAAGTAAAATCGCGCTGGCCGCTCGCGCCGTGTGAGGAGCCGAGTGGCCTTTCGATCGACCGCGAACACCGGCGCTTGTTCGCTGGTTGCGACAACAAGATGATGGCGGTGGTTGACGCGGACAGCGGGAAAGTCCTTGCCACCCCAGCTATCGGCGATGGCGTGGACGCAACCGCGTTTGATCACGGCACTGGCCTCGCGTTCGCGTCCTGCGGAGAAGGCGTGCTGACCGTCGTGCGCGAAGAGTCACCCAACAAATTCAGCGTGGCGGAAACTGTTAAAACTCAGGAAGGCGCCCGAACTCTTGCTCTCGACGATAAAACCCACCAGGTTTTCGTGGTAACGGCGAAATTCGGCCCACCCCCCGCGCCGACCGCAGACCAGCCGCATCCCCGGCATTCGATTCTGCCGGACACGTTCGTCGTATTGGTCCTCGGCAAGTAATGGCTGCATGTGTCGGGCAGACAGAGAAGGGAAGACTGATCGATAAAAGAGATGCTTCGAATCGATTAATTAGCTGGTGATGAGATCAAAGAGAAGTTGAGCAGCTACGCACTTACTGTAAACTATGCCAACTCCGGGGGCATTTCCTCCGGGTAACCCTTCCATGAGCGGCCACGATACAGAAAAATTTCATCGCGCCAGGATTACGAAGCGGGTCGACATCGCCCCTGAGCTGTGGATGATCCGCGTCGAGCCGCACGGCGACTTCAAGTTCGCTCCTGGTCAGTACGCAACTCTCGGGCTGGAAGGTCCGGACAAGCACCGGGAGCGCCCATATTCCATTGTGTCCGCGCCTCACGAGAGCGAGCTGGAATTCTTTTTCGAACTCGTGCCTCCCGGCGATCTTACGCCGCTACTGTATAGACTCCAGCCAGGCGATGAAGTGCTGATGCGCAAGGTTCCCAAGGGAAGGTTCATGCTGGATACGAAAAGCGGCCGCACCAATCACCTTCTGGTGTGCACCGTGACCGGCGTCGCTCCCTTCGTGAGTTATCTCCGCACTCTTTATAAAGATTGGAAAGAAGGCAGGTTTGGCGGGGAACACAAGCTGTTTCTGCTGAATGGCGCGAGCCGCTCGTGGGAGTTCGGTTATCTCGAAGAGTTGCAGAAATTCGCGAAGGAATTGCCGTGGTTTAAGTATGTACCCACCGTTAGCCGTCCCTGGGAAGATGAAAAATGGAAGGGCGAGACCGGACGCGTGGAAGATATTTTGCGCAAATATACTGACATGTGGGGTTTTGGTTCGAACGCGATCGCGTACCTGTGCGGCCATCCGGGGATGGTCGAAGGCAGCAAGGGAATTCTAAAACGGATCGGGTTCACCAAAGAAGAATTGAAAGAAGAAATTTATTGGGTGCCTTCAAAAGCGAAGCCTGCATCCTGAGAAGGGTGGACGAGTCTCAAACGCCCACCCGCGAGCTTCGGCGTTCCAGTAGAAGAACGTCCCTCCAAACATCCCTTCGTTGGCCAAGTTTTTGCCGCAGTCCCACTTCGCGGAATCCGCAGGATTTATGCAACGCAACACTCGGAACATTCTCCGGAAAGATTCCGGCCTGCAGTGTCCATACCCCGCAATGCTCCGACTGCTCGACCAGCGATTGGAGCAGCAGCGTGCCAACTCCTTGACCCCGTGCCTTCGCAGCCACATAAACGGAAACTTCCGCCACGCCAGAATAAACCCGGCGCGTGGAGACTGGGCTGAGCGCCGCCCAACCGAGAATCCCTTCGCTGTTCACCGCAACCAAGCGACAGTCCTGCAAGTGCCCCTGATCCCACTTCTCCCAAGGTGGAGTTTCGGTTTCGAACGTGGCGTTCCCGGTCGCGATGCCTTCGGAATAAATCTTTTGAACGGCTGGCCAGTCTTCATTTCGCACGGCCCTGATGTCGAAGTTCGACACGCGCATCGTATTTCTCGAAGCCGGTAAACATCACGGCAACCCTGATAAACGTTTACGCTATTCGCTTTCCGCAGGCGCGAAAAACACCAGCACCATCAACTCTTCAGTGATCTCGTAAAAGCGATGCTCCGCTTCTGCCGCCACAAAGATGACGCTGCCCTCGCTTACCGCATGGTCGTCGGAACCCGCTCGCATGCGCGCGCGCCCGCGAACCACATAGTACAGTTCGTCTTGCTGGTGCGGGGATTGAAGATCGGTACTGCCAGCGGGCAAGACATAAAGTCCGGAGCTCATGGCTGGGACGCGCAAGAACTCGAGGTAACGCTTTCCCGATTGCTCGCGGAGTTTTTCCGTATCGGCGATGTTGAAAAATTGTGCCACTTGCACAATCGTTGCCTCCAATTTTTCAGGTGATTCGAGCCAGGCAAATCAGGATAGCATTCTGACGGCAAGACGGCGTCGTACATGAAAACCTGTATTGCGTTGTTTTCACATCGGTCTGATAATTTGGGCAGTGCCACAGTCGCTTGGAGAATGACTGTGGATCGTTCCCCTCGATTGATCGACGTTCGCCAAATTGGGCCGAATAGCGAACGAGATATTTCCGGCCGATGCTCCGCCTGTGGTGCGGTTCTGATTACCCGCCTGGACCACTGGGAGAATGCAACTCCAGAGCTATTACGAAAAAAGCTGGATAAATCATTCGAGCGCCATCTAGCTGAAGTCGGCTGTGGGAAGAAACTGGATACCTTAGCTCCTAAATAACACTTCACACGCCCCAACTCTGGCGGCGCAACAAACTACCGGCGCAGGTAGTTTGGTTCTTCGGATTGTATATTTTTCACATTCTGCTGCGTTTTATAGGGATCCAGGTACTGCTAAGTTCCTGTATTCAGTGATTTTACGAGGTTGGCACGCGTACTGCTCTACCTGCATCGAAGAGATTGAGATAAGGAGGCCATCATGAACAATGCGCGCCGAGGAATATATCGATTCCTGTTGGGGTTAATTCTAGCTTCAGCTCTGTGCCCCTGGACGTACGCCGAAAACACGGTCATGGGAGAGATTCAATTCGAAGGCAAATCTCACGTGGACAAGACTTCCGGAGTCTGGGTGGACGGGCAGTACGTTGGCTATCTGAAAGAACTCAAGGGATCGAAGAAGGTTATGCTGCTCCCGGGCGAGCACACAATTACGGTTCGCCAGGATGGTTACCAGGAGTTTACTCAACGAGTAATGGTGGAGCCGGGACAGAAACAGATCGTGAGCGTGGCAATGCAGAAAGCGCCTACGGGACCGCTTCCTCAAGTGACGGCCGAAGTTAAAATAGCAGTGAATCCCTCGAGAGCCGCCGTATTTTTGGATGGCCTTTTCGTTGGGCACGTCGGTGAGTTTGAAGGCGCAGGCCGTGGAATGCTGGTGGCACCCGGGCCGCACCGGATAAGAATTGCGCTGCCTGGATATCAGACGTTCGAGACGGACATAAACCCCACTGCAAATCAGAAGGTTGAAATCAAGACGGAATTGGCCAAGAGTGACGAGCCTCCGGCGGGGCCGCTGGTCACCACGGAGACGGGTGAGGCCACGCCTCCACCGCCGCCCGCAAGTAATGCCACTGTGGCTCCGCAGCATTAAGCTGCAGGCCGCAAACTCAGCTGGTCGATAAGCGTGGCGGGGTCGGATAACTAAGTCCGACTCCGCCTTTGCCTTGGACCGAAGAGTTGAAAAACAAAAACTAATATTGCCCGTAGCGCCCCTTTACGGAATCGATGAGCTTCTGCGAGTCGAAGCCGACGCCGTCTTTGAAGACGATCTCGACATTCTCGATATCTGAGATATGGCTTGACGGGTCTCCTTTGATCACTACGAGGTCGGCGTTTTTTCCTGCGGCAACTGTTCCGATCTGATCTTGCTTGCCGAGGTACGTGGCACCGTTCAGAGTTGCAATCTTGATGGCTTCGACGGGCGAGAATCCAGCTTCCACGAGCAGTTCGATCTCGCGCTGGTCGCCAAATCCCGGAACGACGCCGCCGTTGCCGGTTGGATCCGGACCCGCAAGCAGCAACCCTCCAGCCTGAGCAAACGCATGTTCCAACTCCATGTCGCGCTTGAAAAGCATGGCCCAGTCATCTTTTGGCGGCTTCATGGTTGCAGGGCGTTCGCGATTATAAAGATAAGCTTCGCGCGCTTCTGGGGTCATGACGTCGAGGGTTTGCTGCCGCAGCGGAGGACGTCCCGGAATGCTGCCACTCTCAAACACTGGCAGCGTCGAAGTGATCGCCACGTGATGTTTCACTAGTGTCTCGATCAGGTCCTTCGCTTCCGGACCATTTGCGGGCATGTGTTCCAGCGTGTAGGCACCTGTGCTTTCGCTGCAGAGATCGGGTTTCTTGTCTGGATCAAGCTGCGTGTTCACGAAGAAGCCATGTTCGAGATCATCAATGCCCAGTTCCGCGGCCTCTTTGTAAGTCACCGAGCATAAGTGTCCGGTGACCTTAATTCCGCGCTTGTGCGCCGCTTCAATCGCGGCCTTCAATTCGGCGCGGGTAATGTTCATGTACGCTTTGAACGAGGTCACGCCGCGGTCGGCCCAATAGTCGACCATCTGGCGGGCCTCATCGGGACCGGTCAGTTGATGCATTTGAATGAAATAGCTGTCGGGGCCTTCGAGATACGGCCCGGTCACGTCGATATGCGGACCGGGGAGTTTTCCTTCGTCGATGTCGCGCTTCAAGTTCAGGTCAGCGTAGGTCTCGACGCTTCCCGTGGTGCGCATCGTGGTCACGCCGCCAGCCAGATAGAGGCGTGGCGCGGAGAATGTCATTTGTGGCACCAGCACCGGTGGTTCGGAATTCCACTGGCTGTTTTCATTTGGCCGCGCGACGTAGAAAAGATGGTTGTGCATGCCGACGATTCCGGGCATTACCGTATACCCGCGAAGGCTGAGAACCGTTGTTCCTTCCGCCGCGGGAGCGTCTGCACCAGGTTGCACGCCTGTGATTTTGCCCCGTTCGATGACCACGTTCTGGTCGTCAATTGCCGGTTTACCCGAGCCGTCAATTACGCGCACGTGCTCGAGAACCACCCTCGGCGTGTTCACTCGCACGTATTTCTGCACCGTTGCGGACAGCGCAGCGGGCTGTTGAGCACTGATGTGAAAGGACAGAAGCAAGAACATCGACAAGATCAGCAAGCGGTTGACGCGCATTCGGTATCCTCAGAGTCGGGTCATTGTAGCTGAGGCGCGCATTTCCGCCAAGAAACCCAGGCCGGAACCATTTCTGGCCGACAGTGCATAATTAGGGTGACGAGGAGCACGGCCGTGATATTGACGCAGGACGCGCTTTGGTACAAAGACGCGATCATTTACCAGGTCCACGTCCGAACCTTTCGGGACAGCAACGCAGACGGGATCGGGGATTTCCGCGGCCTCGCGGAGAAGCTCGATTACTTGCAGGAGTTGGGGATCAACGCGCTGTGGCTGATGCCGTTTTTCCCCTCGCCGCTGCGCGATGATGGATACGACATCGCCGACTACCGATCGGTGCATCCCAGTTACGGCACACTCGATGACTTCAAGAACTTTCTCGGGGCTGCTCATGAGCGTGGGATACGAGTGATCGTTGAGATGGTGTTGAACCACACCTCCGATCAACATCCCTGGTTCCAGGAATCGCGGAGCTCTACGAACAATCCGCGCCGAGACTGGTATGCCTGGAGCGATACGGATACCCGCTACCGGGGCGTGCGAATTATTTTCCTGGATACGGAAACATCGAACTGGGCTCGCGATCCGGTTTCCAAAACATATTATTGGCATCGTTTTTTCAGTCACCAGCCGGACTTGAATTACGACAATCCAGCCGTTCGCGAAGAGATGTGGTCGATCATGCAGTTCTGGTTGGAGATGGGCGTGGACGGCTTTCGGCTCGACGCGGTTCCTTACCTTGTCGAACGGGAAGGAACTTCTTGCGAGAACTTGTCTGAAACTCACGCGGTGCTCAAAGAATTGCGCAGCAAGGTCGATCAACAGTTCCCTGGAAAGATGCTGCTTGCCGAAGCCAACCAATGGCCGGCTGATCTTCGGCAATACTTCGCGGATGGCGATGAGTTCCACATGGCCTTTCATTTTCCTCTCATGCCCCGAATGTTCATGGGCGTGAAACTCGAAGATCGCAAGCCGATCATGGATATCCTTCAGCAGACTCCAGCGATCCCTGATGCCTGCCAATGGTGTCTGTTCTTGCGCAACCACGACGAACTTACGCTGGAGATGGTGACCGACATCGAACGCGATTACATGTACGATACTTACGCCGGGGACAAGGCGATGCGGCTGAACCTCGGCATTCGTCGCCGCCTTGCGCCCCTTCTCGATAACGACCGGCGTCGGGTCGAACTGATGACGGGCATGTTGATGTCGCTACCTGGAACACCGATCATCTACTATGGCGACGAGATCGGAATGGGCGATAACATTCATCTGGGCGATCGGAATGGAGTGCGCACGCCGATGCAATGGGATGGCGGCTGGAATGCGGGCTTTTCATCGGCCGATCCCGAGAGCCTTTACTCACCGCTGATTCTCGATCCTGTTTATGGGTATCCGGCAGTCAACGTTTATGCACAGAAGCGATCTGGGCATTCGCTCCTCGCATGGATGAAGCGCATCCTGGAAACGCGGAAGTCTACGCAGGTTTTTGGCCGGGGTTCCATTGAGTTCCTGCATCCCGCGAACCATCGCGTGCTCGCCTATGTGCGGCAACTCAAGAATGAAACGGTCTTAGTAGTGAATAACCTTTCCAGTTCCGCGCAGGCAGTGGAACTCGACCTGCGACGCTACAAAGGCAACATTCTGGTAGAAATGTCTGGCAGAAATATCTTTCCACGCATCGGTGATTTGCCGTATCTGTTAACCATGGGGCCTTACCAGTTCTTCTGGTTCCGTTTACGACGGATATGAAGACATGAAGCGCTGGTGATACATCTGAGCCAGTGTGATAGGGGTTTCGTCTGGAAGAGACAAGCGTTCTTACCGATGATTTTATTCGCGAACTGATCAGCGTTGGCGAAGTGGACTTGCTTGTCGGCGTACCCACCCATAACAATGCCGAGACGGTCGGAGAAGTTGTGCAGGCCATTCGAGTTGGACTCCTGAAGTATTTTCCCAGAGAGCGTGTAGTCATCGTAAACGCGGACGGAGGATCGAAGGACAGCACGCGGGATGTAATTGCCGCAGCTTCGATTAACGATCTGCAGCACTCTTCGGATTTGTATGCGCTACGTACCCTGCACTGCATTAGCACGGTTTACGACGGCGGTCCGGCCACCGAAGTTGCCTTGCGCACAATCCTGGCCGCTGCCGAATTATTGCGGGCCAAAGCGTGCGCCATCATATCGCCGGAATCAACCAGCATTACGCCCGACTGGATGGAGCGCCTTCTTCAGCCGGTCTACCGGGATGCATTCGACCTTGTGACTCCGCTCTATCGAAGGCATAGGTTCGATGGACTGCTTTTACGCAATCTCATTTACCCGATGACTCGAGCCCTGTATGCGAAACGACTACGGGAGCCTTTTGCGGTCGAATTCGCATTCTCCGGACGCTTGGGCAGCCATCTCTCGGAACAGCAAGTCTGGGACCATGGAGCAGGGGGCGTTGGTACAGAGATGCGAGTGACCCTGGCCGCAATGGCAGGAGACTTCCGCCTCGGCCAGACTTTCCTGGGGACAAAGCAGCATCTCGACCGCAGTTCAGCCGACCTCGTGCCTGCGATGCGCCAGACCGTCGGTACGCTTTTCTGGTCCTTGGATCCAAACTTTCAACTTTGGAGCGCGGACCACGCGACTGAAAATATCCCCACGTTTGGAGCCGAGCACGACTTAACTGCAGAACCGATTCGAGTGAACCGCAAACGCCTCTATCAACTCTTCACTTCCGGCGTAAGTGAGCTTGAGCCGGTTCTTCAATCAATCCTGTCCTCTCAGACGCTGGCTGAAATTCAAGGCATAGCCAAGCTTGGGGAAGATGACTTTCAATATTCGCACGAGCTCTGGGTGAGAACCGCTTACGAGTTCGCCGCTTCGTATCACAAATCAGTCATTAATCGCGACCACATTATTCAGGCTCTGGCTCCCCTCTATCGCGGCAAGGTATACACCTTTCTCCTGGAAAACCGAGATGCTTCGGGAGACGAAATCGAAGCGCATGTCGAGGCGCTCTGCCTGACATTTGAGCGCATGAAACCGTACTTGTTGGATTTATGGAACGCAAAGGAGTGAGGCGAACATGTGGGAAATGATCATGGGAGAACTGGACCATGCGATGCAGGAACTGGCCAGAAATTTTGCGCACTTCCTGCCGCGTCTGCTGGCGATGCTGATCATTGCGCTGCTGGGATGGGTGGTGGCCTACGTGCTGAAAGTGAGCCTGCGGGGCATTTTACGGATCGCGAAATTCGACAAGCTTTCTGACAATGCCGGCGCGACTCAACTGCTGAACAAATTGGCCCTGCCTTCATCCAGCGAACTGTTGAGCAGGGTTTTGTTTTGGGTGGTATGGCTGGGTTTTATTTTGCTTGGAGTGCAGGTGCTCGGCATCGTTGGTCTACAGGAGCACATTGCGAGGATCTTCCTCTACCTGCCCAGATTGTTCGTGGCCCTGCTCATTTTCTTCTTCGGATTGGTGGCGGCAAGTTTCTTTTCGCGGGCTGCGTTGCTTGCAGCCGTGAATGCCGGCTCTCCCTCGCCCGGATTATTAGCAACCTTGATCCGGACGATCATTGTCATTTTTGCGGTGACGATGGCATTCGAACAACTGGGCCTGGCGGAGAGAACAATTCTGATCGCTTTCGCCATCGCCTTCGGTGCACTGATGCTCGGGCTAGCCATCGCATTTGGCATCGGGGGCCGGGATTTGGCAAAGCAGTTTCTCGAGAGAAGATTCCTGAAGGAAAAGCAAGAGCCGAAGCAGGACGAACTTTCGCCACTGTAAGCTTCGCAGACTCAGCCCGGAGTTGTTCGATGACTCCTTCGTGGCCTGAGCTTCTTTAAGAGGCAGAGCCACTTAATTTCAACTGTCCCGTGTAGATTGCCATACCAACGACCGCATCGATTCGCAGTGCGTCGAGCTGATCGACTTGTTCGGAACTCGCAATGCCACCGGCCACGATCAGTTGCTTCATCGTTGACGCTCGCAATTGCTTTACCGTGTCGAGTGGAATGCCTTGCATCAGGCCTTCGGTATCGATATTGGTGTACAGGAATGCGCTGCACCAGCGTTCCAGAGCAGCAATCATTTCAAGAGGCGTGATGGCTGTGAGTTGTCGCCAACCGCGGATTGCGACCCGTCCCTGCTTAGAATCGATGGCGAAGACCAACTTGTCAGGCCCCACTGCATGTCCGGCTTCTTCCGCAAACGTGGTGTCTGGCTGGCCATCTCGGATGAGCGAGGATCCGAAAATCACACGCTTCGCCCCCAGCGACAGCATTTGCTCTGCAATTCGAACGGAGCGGATTCCTCCGCCGACCTGACAAGGAAGACGCCGAGAAAATGTCCGCACAAGATCCCGATTGTTACCGTTTCCCAGAGCGGCGTCTAAATCTATAAGTTGAATCAAAGGGAACGAAGAGAAGCGCGCGATCCATTCTTCGAAATCGTCGAACTCTAGCGCTTTGCGCTCGCCCTGTACAAGTTGAACGATCTTTCCGCCCATGAGGTCGATCGAAGGTATCAGCATGGCCATCGTACCGGGATGCCCGCACTTTGCAATTCCTGCTTGAGATCGGCAAGACGATGCAAGCCAAAGTGAAAGATCGAAGCGGCAAGCACAGCGTCAGCTTCGCCTTGCTGAAAGACTTCAATGAAGCTCTGCGTGTCTCCACCACCGCCTGAGGCAATCACTGGAATGCGCAATGCCTCAGAACACGCACGTGTCAATTCGCAATCGAAACCCGCGCCGGTGCCATCACGATCCATGGAAGTCAGAAGAATTTCGCCAGCGCCGCGCTCTTCCGCTTCTCTCGCCCAGGCCACAACGTCACGGCCGGTAGGAGTTCTTCCTCCTCTGACATAAGCCTCGAATCGCGCTTCTCCGTTCATGCGCTTGGCGTCAATGGCCGCGATGACCGCCTGCGAACCATAGCGCTCGGCAATGCGCGTGATTAAGGACGGATCTGTGAGCGCCGCAGAGTTGATGCTGATCTTGTCGGCTCCGGCGTCGAAGACGGCGGTCGCGTCGTCGAGCGAGCCGATGCCTCCGCCCACCGTGAAAGGAACAAACAACTGTCGTGCGGTTCGGCGAACGGTGTCTGCTAGAGTCGCCCGCTTCTCATGCGTGGCAGAAATGTCGAGCAGCACTACTTCGTCTGCCCCTGCCTGACTGTGGGCTGCGGCCAGTTCGGCTGGATCGCCGGCGTCGCGTAATTGTTGGAACTGCACGCCCTTCACGACGCGTCCAGCGTTGACATCCAGGCACGCTATGATTCTTTTTGTCAGCATCACAGGCCGCGAAAATTCTCTAGAAGCTTAAGGCCAATCGCTCCGGATTTTTCCGGATGAAATTGCACTCCGAACAGATTGTTTTGTTCGACGGCAGCGGAGAACTCTCCGCCATACTCGCATCGTGCCACCGTCGCTTTCACCACCGGGGCCGAGTACGAGTGTGTAAAGTACACGAAAGAGTCCGAAGGGATTCCGCGAAGCAGCCGCGAGCCATCCTGACAGGTCAGAGAATTCCAGCCGACATGCGGCGACTTGACACTTGGTGCAAAGCGTCCGCAAGCTCCCGAGAACAATCCCAAGCCCCGGATTCCAGGTGCTTCCGTACTCGATTCGAACATCCATTGCATTCCGACGCATATGCCGAGAAACGGTACGCCTTGTTGAATTCTGTGAAGAATGGCGGTCCGGAGTCCAGTTTCGTCCAGGATGGACGTGGCTGAAAAGTGGCCCACCCCTGGAAGAATGATCTTGTCCGCCCGCGCAACCACTGCGGGATCGTTAGTAACGATTGCATCCGCGTGCAGATGATCGAGCGCCTTTTTTACAGAGGTAAGATTCCCGGCGCGATAGTCAACGACGGCGATCATCAGAGCAATCCTTTCGTGCTGGGAAGCAATCTCGCCATGCGTCGATCGCGCCAACATGCGGCGCGCAATGCACGTGCGAACGCCTTGAACAATGATTCAATCTTGTGATGACTGGAACGGCCGTAGAGCACACGAGCATGCACGCTGGCGCGAGCACCTCGTGCAAATCCGTCGAAGAAGTCGTGAACCAGTTCGGCTTGCAGATCACCGACGATGCGAACGCGAACCTTGGTATCGACTGTAGTGGACGTCCGCCCGCAGAAATCGACGGCCGCGAGACCTAAGGTTTCGTCCATCGGCATTACGAAATAGCCTGCGCGCAGAATGCCGCGCTTGGCGCCGAGAGCTTTGTCGAACAACTGGCCGAGTACAATGCCGACGTCTTCCACGGTGTGATGTTGATCGACGTCGAGATCACCTTTGGCTCGAAGGTCAAGATCGAAGCCACCATGATGCGCGAAGAGCTCCAGCATGTGATCGAAGAAACGAATCCCGGTAAAAACTTTGTATCGGCCACGGCCCTCAATGACGAGTGCGGCACGAATGTCGGTCTCTTTCGTGACGCGCTGAATCGACGCTCGCCTCATTTCGCGATTACCTCTTTTACTCCGAGCTCTGCCAGCGTTTCTCGCAGTGCCTGTAGCAATCGTGCCGTCTGCTCAGTGGTTCCGAGAGTGATGCGCACGCAGCCCTCGCAACCGTAGTCGCGGGAACGGTCGCGTATTAAGATACCGCGCGACCGCATCGACTGAATCAGTGCAGTCTTCAATGGACCGAAGCTCGCCAGCACGAAATTGGCCTGACTCGGCCAGTACCGGACTCCCCACTTGGCGAACTCGCGCTGAAGTTCTTCCCGTCCTCGACGAATCTGGTCGACGTATTGGTTGACGTAGTCCTGGTCTGCCAGCGCCGTCGGCAAGCAAGCGAGCGCCACTCCGTTCACGTTGTATGGGGAACTGACTTTCCTCACCATCGAGATGTGCTCCGCGTTTCCAGTAAGCACACCAACACGCAGTCCGGCCAGTCCGTATGCTTTGGAAAATGTTCTGGCCACAAACAAGTTCGGAATGCCGCGCCCTTGCGCCAGCAACGTTTGTCCGTAAAACTCGAAGTAGGCTTCATCGACCAGAATTGCCGCTTGAGGAACATGCCTGGCAATTTCGAGCAAACTTGCCGGTTCGGCCACACTGCCCGTCGGATTATTGGGATTGGCAACCGCGATGAGGCGAGTGCGCGGCGTGACTTGAGAAAGCAAATCAGCAGTTGGGAACTTAAAGTCTGTGTCCGCGGGCACCCTGATGACTCGTGCTCCGGTGGCGTCCGCCGAAATCTCGTACATGGCAAAGGTCGGCACCACAATGAGGGCTTCATCGCCTGCTTGCAGGAAAGTCTCGCAAAGGAGGTGGATGGCTTCATCGACGCCATTGGTGAGCAACAACTCGTCAGGGGTGACGCCAAGAAAGTCGGCCACAGCAGCCTCGACCGGCTTGCGCTCCGGATAGCAAGCGATTTCTTCGGCTGTGATTTCCCGCAGTCGCGCCAGAACCCGCGGCGAGCAGCCGACTGTGTTTTCGTTGAAGTCCAGGCGTAGCCCGTCGCGTCCACCGAGCGGCGGGTGATAAGTCGGCAGATTGCGAACTGCGTCGCGCGCTTCAAGCATGGCCCACCCTCAAACGGATTGACTCCGCATGTGCGCGCAGCCCTTCTGCATTCGCGAGAGACTCGACAACTGGCGCAATCCTTCTCAGACCCGCCCTCGATAGCCGGTGGACACTGATGAGCTTCACAAAATCCAGAACGCTGAGCCCACCCCGAAAGCGCGCAGCGCCACTCGTAGGCAGCACATGATTCGGACCCGACGCATAGTCTCCACCTGCTTGGGGCGAATAGTCGCCGATGAAAACCGATCCCGCGTTATGAACAAGCGCAACATCCGTCGGGTCGACGGTAAGATGTTCCGCTGCGATTTCGTTTGCCCACGCAAGGCTTTGCTGGCGCGAGGCAGAGATGAGAACGATGCCGTTCCGGCGCAACGATAGTCGCGCTACTGGGTTGCCCCGGCTTATCTTCTCTGCAGCACGCGCTACCCGGCGAGCCAGATCATCACTAGTTGTGATAAAAGCTGCGAGCGCTTCCGGATCGTGCTCCGCTTGTGCCACCAAGTCAGCAGCTATAAACTTTGGCGTCCCGGTATCGCTCACGATGACAATTTCGGTTGGGCCGGCCAGGAAATCGATCGCACAGTCAAAGGAAACCAGTTTCTTGGCAGCCGTGACGTAAACATTTCCCGGGCCGACAATCTTGTCCACGCGCGGAACGCTTCGCGTTCCGTATGCGAGTGCGGCGATCGCCTGCGCTCCACCGATACAATAAAATTCATCCACTCCAAGCATTCCGGCAGCAGCCAGCATCTCCACTCGTGGCTTGGGAGAGACCACGCGGATATTCTGTACACCCGCCACCTGAGCGGGGATCACGGTCATCAGCAATGTTGAGACGAGTGGATAGCGCCCGCCGGGAACGTAGCACCCCACCGAATCCAAGGGCCGTGCGATTTGTCCGACAGTGATCCCTTTGCGAGTCCGCGTCCATTCCACAGGCGACTGCCATTCGCAGAAGCGGCGAATATTTCCTGCAGCTGCGCGCAAAGAAGCTTTCAATTCCGGAGCCGCGGCTTTCCATTCCGCTTGGATCTCTTCCTCAGACACTCGAAAAGACTCCCGCGGAGAAAGACGATCCCATTGTTCGGCATACTTGCGTAACGCGCGATCGCCCCGCTTGCGGACGTCGGCAATAATGCGCCGAACCCCCGGTTCGACCACGGCATATCGTGAGCCACGGGCGGCGATCTTTCGCACCCTCGTCGCGGCTGCGGCTCCCGAGAGAATGCGAATCACAGGACCACCTTGTTCAGCGGATACTCGACGATCCCTTGTCCATTAGCCTCTTTCAACCGGGGGATGACCTGCCAGGCAGTGGATTCTTCGATCACCGTGTTCACGGCAACCCAGTCTCCGTCACTGAGGGTCGAGATGGTGGGATTCTTGAGTGCAGGCAGAACCGCGAGTACCGCTGCCAGATCCTGCTTGCGGACGTTCAGCATCAGCCCAACACGATTCTGAGCATCCATTGCTCCTCGCAACATGAGCGCCAGATTTTCAAGTTTGCGTCGCTTCTGGGAATCACACCAAGCTTTCTTATTCGCGATAATTTGCGTATTGGATTCCAGCACTGTGTCAATGATGCGCAAATGGTTGGCTCGTAGAGAACTGCCGGTCTCCGTGACCTCCACGATGGCGTCAGCCAGCATCGGGGGTTTCACTTCAGTAGCGCCCCAGGAAAACTCAACTTCGACGCCAACGCCTTTGTTCTCGAAATATTTCCGGGTGACGCTGACGAGTTCGGTTGCGATGATACGGTTGCTCAAATCTTCGGCACGCTGGTGCGGGGAATCCTCGGGAACCGCCAGCACCCACCGCACCTTGCCCCGGCTCTGCTTGGCGTAAATAAGGTCAGAGACGGTGACCACTTCGAGCCCACTCTCGACCACCCAGTCAAGACCGGTCAGTCCGGCATCGAGAACGCCGTGCTCGACGTAGCGGGCCATCTCCTGGGCGCGAATGAGCATGCACTCGACTTCCGGGTCGCCCATGGTTGCGAAATAAGAGCGGCCGTTGGTGAAGATCGGCAAGCCTGCGCGAGCGAAGAGTTGCAGTGTAGCTTCCTGCAAACTCCCCTTGGGGATGCCCAGACGGATTCTCATGAGCGCACCGCCTGCGAGCTAGTACTCTCTTTCCTGGAGTCGTTCTGCGAAAGCGACCGCGTGAAGCAGGAGCGTGTACCCTCATGACAAACCAACCCTGCTCCCTCGACCTCGACCTGCAACAGAAGCGTGTCGCAATCGCAGTCGATAGAGGCGGAAACTAACTTGAGCCGGTTGCCCGAAGTCTCGCCCTTGGTCCAAAGCTGCTTGCGAGTGCGGCTGAAGAACGTCACATAGCCGGTGTTCAGCGTACGCTCGCAGGCCTCGCGATTCATAAAGCCCAGCATCAGAACTTCGCCGGACGCCGTATCCTGCACGATGGCTGGCGCCAATCCAAGCATCTTGTCAAAATCAACTTCCTGGTTCATAAATTCTGCCTTGTGTAAAAACAAAAAGCCCGCTGAGCGTGAATCGCATCAGCGGGCTCTAATCTCTTAAGGTGTTACGCTAGCTCAGCCAAACACCCCCGCCCACGCGCCATGCGCGTGATGATGGTGGCGATGATGATGAGCCAGACTGTTCACGAAGTTAAGATAACGAAGACAGCAAACATTGTCAAAACAAATTTGCGAAAAACCTCCGCTCATCTCACGCTCATTGTCGAACCGGCGAAATAGTTGCGTACTTCATGCATGGACTCTCTGCGATGAGCAAGATTTTGTTTTGCTGCGACGATGCAGCCAATCTCAACGCGATCGTACGCGAACTTCCGACCGCAGTTGAGGCAGACCTCATATGTCCAACCCGACAGCGTGAATGGCCGGCTGACATTGCGGTGCCAGCAACCAAAAAGAGACTCCAGAGCTTGTAACAGTATGTTCGTCATAATTGTGTACCAGCAATTTCTTTAACCGTCATGTAGTGCGTTCGCTTAGACGGAGGCTGCTACTCCTTTACAAGATCGTTGCTTAGGCTCCTTTTGTATCGCGACACATAAGTTTCTAAGTGGTGGCGTTGCTTTGCGCCACTCACACGGCTAAGATGCGCCGCTCAACGCGAGTGCGCAATTGGACATTGGTATCGGTTCGTCGAGAGCATCAGCGTGTCTCACCTAGCGGCAGATCTTTCGAGTAAGGAAGCTCTCGTAGATGCGATTAATACAAAGGTATTATCGACGTTATTGTCCAATGGACCTGCCTCCTCGCTTCTGGATGGAATCTGACTCTGAATAGACTCACCTCAGACCGCGTGGTTGGGCCCAGATCGCATCGTGAAACGCTAGTCCGAGAGCATAATGCTGCCAACGGCGCCACGCGCCTCTAGCGCCAGTTCATGATGGACATCGTGGGCAAAATTTGGCATTCTAGTCGGATAGGCTTACCCACCGTTTCTCTGTCTCGCACTATGGGGAGATGCATCATGAAGAAGGTCACGGAACCGATTTCCCTTGCCGGCTCCCAGCTCGGCGAAGTGCGTCATGTCTGCGCATTTTTCAACAACGACGAAGAAGAGTATCGCGTGTTGCTACCCTTCATTAAGAACGGTTTCGAGTGTGGCGACAAGGCGGTTCACGTCGTTAATCCCGATCAACGCGATGACCATCTGCAACGGCTGGCTGCAGCAGGGATCGACCATGCGGCTGCCGAGCAGAGCGGGCAGTTCGAACTCAAGATCAACACCGAAGCGTATCTTCGGGACGGCCGTTTCGATCAGGATCGAATGCTGGCGGCGTTCGAGCAGATGGCCAGCGGCAATGCCAAAGGTGGATTTCCGCTCAGTCGCATTTGCTGCCGCATGGACTGGGTGGTTGGAGAGCGATCATACGTTGATGATGTTGTTGAGTTCGAATCGCGGGTAAATGACGTATGGCGTCACCACGACGACGCGGTCATCTGCACCTACCATCTTGGCCAATTTGGCGGAGACACGGTAATGGACATTATGCGAACGCACCCCATGATCATCATCGGCGGCATTCTCTATAACAATCCGTTCTTTGTACCGCCAGAGGTCTTTCTGAGTGAGCTTCGCGAGCGGCGCGCCCGGCGGACCGTCTCGCCTGCGGCGGCAGCTTAAGATGGACGGGCCATTCGAACATTCTGCCGACGAGATCAAGCGCCTCCAGCGCTGTAATAACGATCTGGTCAGCGTTCTCGCTCTTCCTGCCATGTGGACGGGTGCCGAGGCATCCCAGATTGTGCATACCTTGCTCGACGCGCTCCTGGGCATGCTCGATCTCGATCTCGTGTACGTACGGTTGAAAGGCCCAGTCGGCGACGCGCCTCTGGAGATGGTGCGAGTCGCTCCATCGCGAAAACCGTTCACCCGACCGCAAGAAATCGGCGAGGTACTCAACCGCTGGCTGGGGGATGAACCGCAGAAATGGCCCGCACTCGCAAGGAACTCAATTGGAGACGAAGACATTTCGATCGTGCCCTTGCCACTCGGATTGCAGGGCGACATCGGCGTAGTCGTAGCCGGGGCTCGACGAGCGGACTTCCCGCGAGAGACCGAGAGACTTCTTCTGAGCGTCGCGGCGAATCAGGCATCCATCGGACTTCAAGAGGCACGGCTTCTCAGTGAGCAAAAGCGGGCCGCCAACGAACTCGATCAACGGGTAGCGCAGCGAACGGCTGAACTTGCCGCCGCGAACGCGGAGCTGCAACTCCAGGTTGGGCTGCTGCAGCTTCTTCCTGTATCCGCCTGGACGCTCAAGCCTGATGGGACACCGGATTTCGTGAATCAAGTTTGGCTTGAATACTCCGGACAGACCGTCGATTTCGTCCGGTCGTACCCTGAGGCGTGGATGAGTGCGGTCCACCCTGACGATCGGGAGACAGAATCGAGGAGCTTTTGGGAAGGAGTGCGCTCGGGACAGGATTTTGCGTTCGAAACCAGGTCTCTCCGTGCTCGGGACGGGACCTATCGCTGGCACCTCCAGCAAGCGGTGGCCTTGCGCGATGCAGAAGGAAAAGTCCTCAAATTCGTCGGTACAACCACCGACATCGACGACCAGAAGCGCGCTGGAGAAGCCCTCCGTGCGCGCGAACTTAACCTACGTCTCGTCATCGATACGATCCCAACGTTGGCTTGGTGCAATCTGCCGGATGGACCCAACGAATTCCTGAACAAGCGTTGGCACGCATATACAGGTCTCTCGCCCGAAGAGTCGCATGGCTGGGGCTGGCAAGTTGCGTTTCACCCAGAGGACTTGCCCCCATTAATGAAGACCTGGCAGCAGTTGTTGATATCAGGGGACTCGGGCGAGATCGAGGCTCGTCTTCGACGTCATGATGGAGTGTATCGGTGGTTCCTCATCCGAGTCGAGCCACTCCGCGACGAAGAGGGCAAGATTGTCAGATGGTACGGTACAAGCACAGATATCGATGACCGCAAGCTGGCCGAGGAGAAGTTGCAGGCGAGTGAAACCAATCTTCGCCAGATTCTCGACAGTATTCCTGGACAGGTGTACGCCTTGAATCCGGCCGGCCAGGTCGAACTTCCCAACCGACAGCTCCTGGAGTATTTCGGCAAGACCCTCGATGAATTGAAGGCCTGGAGGACCAACGATGCGGTTCATCCGGATGACCTGCCGCGCGTGATCGCAGATTTTACGCATGCGATGACAACCGGAGTCCCCTTTGAAAATGAACTCCGCTATCGCAGGGCCGATGGTGTCTATCGGTGGTTCCAGGCTCGCGCCCACCCCGTGCGCGACGCAGCGGGCAGAATAGCCCGCTGGTATTCCCTCATAACCGATATCGACGACCGAAAGCGTGCCGAGGAGAAGCTGCGCCTAGAGGAGAAGGAACTCAAGCAAAGTGAGGCGCGCAAGACAGCCATTCTGGAATCGGCGCTCGACTGCATTCTGACGATTGATCACGAAGGTTGCATCACAGAGTTCAATCCGGCGGCGGAGCACGCCTTCGGCTACCGTCGGGACGAAGTCCTGGGAATGCCTCTGGCAAACGTCATCATTCCATTGTCTCTTCGCGAGAAGCATCGGCAGAGCTTTGCCCACTACCTGGCCACGGGCGAGGCGCGAGTGCTTGGGAAACGCATCGAGACGACGGCAGTACGGGCTGACGGAAGCGAATTCCCCGTCGAACTCGCAATCTCGCGCATTCCGTTGGAAGGGCCGCCGTCCTTCACCGGCTATTTGCGCGACATTACGGAACGCAAACGGGCAGAGCAGGAACTACGGCGCAGCGAGGCGTTTCTCGCGGAAGCCCAGCATCTTAGTCGAATCGGTAGCTTTTCCTGGCGTGTGGCGACGGACGAAATCACCTTTTCAGAGCAGCTTTATCGCATTTTCCAGATTAACCGGGATGCGCCGGTGACGTTTGAAGTGATCGGTACGCGAATCCACCCTGAAGATTTATCGGTATTCCGGGAACATATCGAACGATGTCGCCAAGACCGCAGCGACGTGCAAATCGAGCTCCGGCTGCAGATGCCGGACGGTGCGGTCAAGTACGTACACGTCGTCGCTCACATCCGGGGCGGTCACGAGTACATCGGCGCCGTTCAGGACGTGACCGAACGCCGAGCCTCCGAAGAGGCACTCAGCAAGGCCCGCTCCGACCTTGCGCACGTGTCCAGGGTCACAAGCCTCGGAGCGATGACCGCATCGATCGCGCACGAAGTCAACCAGCCGCTGTCGGGCATCGTCACCAATGCCAGCACCTGCCTTCGGATGCTGGCCGCCGACCCTCCAAATGTGGATGGAGCCCGCGAAACCGCGCGGCGCACAATTCGCGATGGGAACCGCATGTCCGAAGTGATTATCCGGTTGCGCGCGCTGTTTAGCAAGAAAGAGCCCACGACCGAATCTGTGAACCTGAATGATGCTGTTTTGGAGGTGATTGCACTAACCATAGTGGACCTTCAGAAGAACCGGGTAATGCTGCGCCCCGAACTTGCTGACGACCTTCCACTTGTCAGGGGCGATCGTGTGCAGCTTCAGCAGGTCATCCTGAACCTGCTTCGGAACGGCTCAGACGCCATGAGTGCTGTCGAGGATCGTGCAAGGCAGTTAGTGATCAGAACCGAGCGGGACGAGGGTGATCGGGTGCGCCTGACGGTGCAAGATACGGGAGTCGGGTTTGATCCTCAGACTGTCGACCGTATTTTCGACCCGTTCTATACCACGAAGGGCGAAGGTATGGGAATCGGACTATCCGTCAGCCGTTCCATTATCGAGAATCATCACGGCCGTTTATGGGCAACCTTGAATGAGGGTCCAGGTGCCACGTTTTCTTTCTCCATTCCTCACGTACCCGAGAATTTGATTCGCGCCGATGGCGTCGGAAGCATTCAGGCCGCCTGATGTAACCGATGCGGGTCCAGCCTGAAGGCTACGCTGATCCTTATACCGGCGGCAGACCAATACCAAAGTACAATGGACCCCCCGCTGCACTGGCGCATCCTTATGCCTGTGCGGGTTATACCTTCACTCGTATCGGTGGTCGATGACGACGAGTCTGTGCGCGAGTCCTTACCCGACCTGCTAACGGGGTTCGGCTATCAAGCCCGGGTGTTCTCGTCGGCGGAAGAGTTCCTCGCCTCCGATTGCGTCGACCAGACCAAATGCTTGATCCTTGATGTCGCCATGCCGGGCATGACCGGACCTGAGCTTCAGCAGGAATTGAAGCTTCGCCGGAAAGAGATTCCGATTGTCTTCATCACCGCCAGCAGACATGAGACTGTACGCGCCCAACTGCTCGAACAGGGTGCGGTGGAGTGCCTGTTTAAGCCATTCGGTGATACTGCTATGTTTGAGGCGCTTCAGGCTGCACTTAAAGTGAGATGAGCGATCCGCGACTTGCATAAAACACAGAAGCTTGCCACAGCGTGCTGTTCCGGAAAATCGATCCTGCTGTGCATACTCGCGAACCTAGCTCATATACCACCCGCCGTTCACTGAAATCGTCTGGCCCGTCATGTAGTCGTTCAAGGCAAGCATGACGGCAACAGCGGCAACGTCCTCGACTGAGCCAAAATGCCCCATCGGAATAAGATCGGGCCTCGCGTTGGGGTTGCTGGTCACCATATCGGTCTCAATCAGCGCGGGAGCAATGGCGTTCACGGTGATTCCGTCTCGAACGAACGACGCAGCGCAGGAGTGCGTCAGCCCTATGATCCCCGCCTTGGACGCGGCGTAGTGCGCCCCCACTGCCCCGCCCGTTTGCGCGGCGACTGAAGACAAATTGATGATGCGTCCCCACTTTCTTTGTCGCATACCGCCCACCACCGCCTGGGTTACCAAGAAGACCGACTTTAGATTGACGGTGAGCACTTCGTCCCACTCCGCTTCTGTAATCTCCTCCAACTTGCGCGGATGAGCGATAGCCGCGTTGTTGACGAGGACGTCGATGGCACCGAGGTGTGCCTCAACCTCCGAGACCATGCGTTTTACGTCGGCTGAGACTGACACGTCCACCTGAATCGCGAGTGATTTTCGTCCGGTCCGTGTGATTTCGCTGCAGACAGCGGCAGCCGCATCGGTATTCTGCCGGTAGTTCACAGCGACATCGGCACCAGCCCGAGCCAGAGCGAGCGCGATTCCAGCCCCGATGCCGCGACTCCCTCCGGTGACAAGAGCAATCCGGTTCTTTAGGTCTCGCACGCTAAATACGGTACCACTTCGGCCAACTACCAGATAAAAGGAATTAGCGCTTTGGTACGGCGCTTGTATTCGGAATATGCAGGGAAAGTTTTCGCCAGAAGACGTTCTTCCATTTGCGACTTGAAATAAACGCCGAAGAAACAATAGACGAAGACGACAATGCAAGCCTTCCGACCACAGTACAAAGCCATGCCCAGGAACATCAGGAGAACGCCGCTGTATAACGGGTGGCGAATGTAAGCATAAGGCCCTCTTTCGATGAGTTCGTGCTTTTCCTGGACGACAACCTCAAAACTCCAATTCCGTCCAAGCGCGCGATGAGACTGAATGAATAAGATCAAGCCGCCTATCGTCGCCAGGTCGGCGAGAATGTCGGTCGTTGTCGTTTGCGGCCAGACGACGCTGCCGTAGCGTGCAGCAAGCCAGCGGCGGAAGACGAGAACAAGAACGACCAAGGCGACGAACAACCAGAATCGGACTTGGAGTCGCCGCTTTTCACCATGCCTTAAGCGAATGGCTTTTATAACCGTGTACAAAATAAAGACTCCAAAGCACAAGGCTATCAACAACCCTGAAAAATAAGTCATCAAGTTGGTTTATCACAGTGCCTGGCAACAGCGATCTGGCGCATCGTTTCAGGAAACAATCTCGTTGGCAGGCTTGACCCTGATCAAATGATTCCCGGCACCAAAATCATGAAGCACGAAGTTATGGTGGGCAATGATATTCGCGGCCGTCAGAACTCCGTTGTCCCTCGTCAGGTGGGCATCGCTTGCCAGCGTAACGTCGTAGCCGAGGCTCGTCGCGCGTCGGCAAGTCGTGTCCACGCAGTACTCCGTCATCGCTCCCACGACGATGAGATGGACGACTCCCTTTTTTCCAAGCTCCTGCTGGAGCGTGGTTTCGAAGAACGAGTCCGATTCCCGCTTCCTGATGACGCAGTCGCCATCGGCTGGCTTAAGCAAAGGATAAATCTCCCAGCCCTCCGCATGGATCTCCAGCGGATGCCCCGGTGCGCCGTCATGCTGGATGTAGATCACTGGAACCCCCGAGGCACGAGCTTTCGCAAGCAGGGTTTTGATCTTGGGCAGAACGCTGTCCCGGACTCCGGCGGGCATGAGCGCCACCAGGCCGACTTGCACGTCAACGATCAGCAAAGCTGTGCGAGATTCGGACAGACGATCCTCCATGACCGACATTGTAAATCGTGATCGCACCAATTCATCGGGGGCGTCGGCTTCCGGTTCCTGAATTAGTCCCGTCCTCTCAGCAGTGGATCACCCCGATTCCCCAGTCACAGAATTAGGTCCGTAACCACTGCAGTGGGTCAAGACAGGCGCGGACACTTGAGCGAGGCGCGAGTCTTGAAGCTGCGATCCAAGAGTTCTTGCATCCCGCGGCACGGCGTACCATCGGGTATGAGCAGATTACATCCAGAACACACCGACTCAGCCCCTCCTGATCTCTTAGTAGCTGCCGATGTCCTCAAGCGACAAGAGCCAGACGAGGAAGAAGATGAAGAGGAGGACGACCACAATGGCAAAGACGATGAGGATGATGAAGACGATGATGACGACGAAAACGACGACGGCTATTCGGAGTGAGCGTGTGGTTGATATTGGAGAAAGACCCGGAGCAGGTTCTCTCCGGGTCGACTCCGTTACATCAAACTCTCAATACCATCGTTCCATGGTTTGAGGCATAGGTCTTCCGGCCGGCGCTTTGCTGTGCTCGTTGTGCACATGCTTCAACATGGCTTGGGCGGCTTGCGTGCGAGAGCAACCCGCCGTGTCTCGAATTCGTTCACCCGCACCGTGTGCGAACACTGAGTGCAGTTGAGGGTCACGCCGCGCCGACTGGGAGCCCGGTTGATCGTGTACATGGTGCTAAGGATACTTGGCGACGTTTTCCCCCGGTGTGATCTTTATCACATTCCAGTTACTTTGGTTTGATAAAAGGGCGGAATCGCCTCCTTGGTACAGTTTGTGAACAAGACAACCTGATCTCTCACGTCATTCATCAGGCGCACCAAAAGAGATAACCTCGTTCTTGTGCTGAATCGGCCTATCATCCGCTAAGAACAATCATTAGGAGCTACGCACATGGCAGCGAATCAAGTAGTGCTTTACTTCGACACCCAGCAGGATGCCTTGCTTTTCACGCTGGCTGCCAGTTCGGTAATGTCAGCAGAAAGTCCGGTCCACAGCAACCAGGCGGCGGTGCGGGTTGCGGAGGAAATTTGTAAGGCCAGTCGAATCATGACTGAGGGTGTTCTCAACGTCACATGAAAGGCGGCAATATTAGATGATTCGAAAAGCTCTGCTGCAAATCGGAGTCCCTGCGCTACTCGCTTGCATTGCATGGAATGCGTACCTTGCCGTCAACCATCTTCAACGGGTGCAGAAAACAGCGGCGCTTACACTTGAGAGTTCCGCGATCCAGGCAAAACTTTCCGGGGTTTTGAAAGACCTGACCGATATGGAAACAGGTCAGCGCGGATACTTGCTAACCGGGGACCCCGCTTACTTGCAGCCCTACACTGATGCGAAGGGCAGGATCGAATTGGATTTTATCGATCTTCGAGCAGGTCTCTCGAATCGGACGCAGCGCGAACGATCACTGGAGTCGCAGTTGGAGTCCTTGGCTGGATCAAAACAGGCTGAGATGGAACATTCTATTAGTTTGCGCCAACAAGGGTATCGCCTTCGCTCTTTCAAGCTCGTCGAGACAAACGAAGGAAAAGACTCTATGGATGAGACTCGGCGGATCGCATCTTCGTTATCTTCAGCGGAGAGCAGCACGTTCGCGAGATTGGACGGAGAAACGACTGCTGCATTGAATACGGCATTTTCTGCAACCATTATTTCCAATTCTCTCCTGCTTTTGCTCGCAGTGTGTCTGTTTGGACTGATCCGATACCACACGCAAGTGCTTGAACGGGAAGTTGCCCAGAGCGGACACGAGCTAGGCGTGCGGGATTCGCAGTTAGAAAAACTCACTTCTGCCCTTTCCGGTCAAGCGCGTTCCAACATCATCGCCATCAACACTAATTCCCGGTTGTTGCTGGAGCACTTCGGAGATTTTCTTCCGCGACAGGGGCACGAATATGCTGAGCAGATGAACGAAGCAGCGGCACAAATGGAGGTACTCCGACAAGACTTGGTTGGCAGCCCACCGTCGAACGGTAATGAAAGGGCGGCTTAGCAATTCCTATCGAGTCTGCTGGCGGCCTTCCCGCTGAATCGAGTCATGATCTATCGCGGCCCTAGCCTTTTCAGTGCCTCGCCTGTGGCCGCGCCGTGCAACTTCACTTCTACTTTCTCTTCTTCGTCCAGTGTGTCGTAATACTGCTTCAGAACCGCGATCACTTCGGGTTTGGAGAACTCCGCGGGAACCGGCTTGCCTTCGCTCATCAGTTTGCGAAGCAGCGAACCGGACAGCAGGAGTCTGGCGCCGCCTTTGTAGTTGCCATTGTCGTCAATCACCGCCGTACCCTCGTGAGGACAGGTCTTCATCGAAGCCATGCGCCCGCACTCATAGCAGTAGAAGGTCCAGTCCATGCAGAGCGGCTGGATGGCCAGCGCGCCCGGCGGGATTTCCTTGAAGATCTTCTGCGAGTCAAACGGACCGTAATAATCGCCCACGCCGGCGTGGTCGCGTCCTACGATCACGTGCGAACAACCGTAGTTCTCGCGGAAAGTGGCGTGGAGCAAGGCTTCGCGCGGGCCCGCGTAGCGCATCTCCAGCGGGTGGCCACCTTGGATTACGCGTTCCTTGCGGAAGTACTTATTCACCAGCGCATCGATTGCTCTCACGCGGACGTCGGCCGGAATGTCGCCGGGCTTAAGTTTGCCCAGCGTCTGATGCACGTAAAGTCCGTCGCAGACTTCGATCGCAATCCACGCCAAATAAGCGTGCGAGTTGTGCATCGGATTACGCAGCTGCAGAACCGCCACCGTGCTCCAGCCGCGCTCGTCAAAAAGCTTGCGGGCTTCCGCCGGACGCTGATAAATCCCTTTGAACTCCTCAGCGAAGTACGACTCGGACAGCGCCTTCACCGGTCCGGCCAGATTCACCGCCCCTTGCTGCATGACCTTCTGCACGCCCGGATGCTTCGGGTCGTCGGTGCGGAACACCTGCTTGCACTCATGCTCCTTATCGATCGTGTACTTCTCGTTCACTTTCATGGTGCCCACAAGCGCGCCGGTGGCTGCGTCCCACAAGGCCACTTCTTCGCCTCGGCGGATGGATTTCGCCAGACCCTCGTCCGCCGAAAGCGTGATCGGGATGGGCCAGAACAGACCGTTCTTGCTGGGCAGTTGGTAGTCGTCGCAGCAGCTTTTCCAATCGTCCTTGCCCATGAAGCCATCGAGCGGAGTGAAAGCGCCGATGCCCATCATGATCAGATCGCTGGTTTCGCGGCTGGTGAGGGGAATCTTCTTCAAGCCCTGAGCTTTCCTAGTCTCTTTGCGGTTGGCTTGGCCTTCCAGCAAGAGCGGTTTCAGCTCAGAACTGCCGTGCGGTGGAATAAGTTTGCTCATATATCACGCCCTGGCTCTCTTTGGAAGTGATCAAGCGTGTCGTGGGAAAAGCACAAAATACCCAATCCTATTCGTCCTCTTGTGGTCCATGCTTCACACGCTCGGGCGTCTGCATCTTGAACTCACGGAACATCTCGTTCTCCTGTGCTGACCACTTACCCGAATACGAGACTTCGAGTTTGTAGTGTACGGAAGGGCCGTTCGAGGCGGCAACGGTCAAGTGGAAAAGGTAGGTTCCAGGCTCAAGGAGGTGACCGTTCGAGTACGAGGCGACCTGGACATCGAGCGCAAGCACACCATCTCCCGGTGAGACACCAGCTAAGTCCTCACCCTGTGCTTGCTTCGTCGCGGGGTCACCGATGTGGACGAGGTCGCAATACACCGGTGGGGTACCCACTAACAAGGTGGGTCTCGTGACTCGGTCCCTCGATGTCTTCTCGTCATCTGTGTTTGTCCATCTCAGATTCATCGGTGTGAAGCGGGAAACCTTTTCACACTTGTCGCCGCGTTTTCGTTCAACTCTTGCAAGAAACACCTGGACCTCTTCGGCAGTCTCGTTTCCCTCATTGAAAATAGCAAGACGGAAGTACCACGACTCCCCCAGGTTCGCCCGCCTTCCATCCAGAAATTGCACCCACCGCGAGACCTTGTCCGCATCAGGAGGACGCACACGCGCGCGAAGCCGGAGAGCGGGACTCCACCTCCATCTCTTCACTTGTTCGCCGTAGAGTGCGAGCCAGATCGCAACAGCAACGGCGAGCACAGTGCCGAAGGCCGTGAGCCATTCTGCCGTGAAGAACTCACACCAGGAAATCAGATGGCAATTCATCGGCAGAATCGTAACAGGGACCGGTCTTGAAGTGACACTACTGGCACTAATTTTCGTAAACGGCAGACGTACCCTGGTTTCTGTCCTTAACAAACGCCAGAGCGCTGCAATTCTGTGGAGTTTATGATAGACTAAGTCTATTGAACTAGGTTCATCCAACCGTTATGAAAACAGTGAATATTCACCAGGCAAAGACTCAGCTCTCGAAACTCATCGAAGAAGCTTCGAAGGGTGAGTCGTTCATTATTGCCAAGGCGGGCAAACCGGTCGTAAGGGTCACTGCCCTCAGCGCTCCCACCGGTGCGCAAGTGCGCCGCCTGGGTTTCATGGCGGGGCAGATCTCTGTGCCCGACGACTTTGACCGAATGGGCCAGGAGGAGATCGAGCGAATGTTCGGCGAGGAAACGCTCGGCGGTGGTGCATGAAACTGCTGCTGGATACGCATCTTCTCTTGTGGGCTGCGGGTGAACCCAAGCAGCTTTCGAAAGCAGCTCGAAATTTGATCGGCAATCCGGACAACGAGCTCCTCTTCAGCGCAGCTAGTTTGTGGGAGGTTGCGATTAAGCGCCGCTTGGGTCGGGAGGATTTCAAGGTGGATGCGCGGCTGCTGCGCCGTGGCCTATTGGACAACGGGTACAGCGAGCTGCCCATCATCAGTGATCACGTCGTTGCCACCGAGAGCTTGCCGCTGCTTCATCGGGATCCATTCGACAGAATCTTAGTGGCGCAGGCGACGGTTGAGGGTGTAACGCTGTTGACCATCGATTCCCATGTGTCGCAGTACGCGGGTCCCATCAGGACAGTGTAGGAATCGGCCTCTCGGCCTAGTTCGCCTCCCAGTACTCGGGCGCGCCGATTCGGCTCAATGCACTGCATCCAAAAGATGCTCATGCTGTGATGCTAGGACCCGCCTATCGTTTGGCGTATCCCAGTCGATGATTTTGAGTTGCGATGCAACTATCTTGTATTCGAGGCTATAGGCCTTGAACGAAAATGAGTCGAGAAATTCGCAAAATGCCGCGAGCTTTTCCCTCTCTTGCTCGATGCAGCGCATGGAATAGCCAAATTCAGATTGCAGCCGCAAATGGCTGAGTTCCGACTTCCGCGCTGATTTCTGGGGAAGATGAACATGCTCAATTGAATATGGCCAACCCCAGGAATATCGTGATGCCCTCACATAGGGAAACTCAAAATCATTCGAATAGGTCTCCAGCAGTCGAGGACTGCCTCGCCACAGTTGTTCGACTAGCTGGGTCCTCCCGGCGTCGGGCACGCTGAACACGATGCGGCCAGCCACACTGAAGACCTCAGAATCAATGCGAGTACGGCAATACCACGCTTCTACATAGGTCTCACGGCTGTGAGCCGTTAGAAACGCAACCAGCTGTTTCAACTGAGAACTCCGTTCTAGGCGGAAGTTAGGAAGCTGACCTTGAAGATCAGCAGGCACTAACTTCACCACGTACAGGCTACGGCGAGCTTGCTGGGTATCGTGCCGGATTTCGGAGCTGATATCACTGACCAAACGCTGAACTTTGCTTCTGGGATAACGCCGAATCTCGGTGGCCAACTCGTCTGCGGACTGGAAACCAAAATCTACCAGCGCAAGATACTTCCGCCATTTCAGTGGTACCACAGGCACGCCGACGTTCATGCGACGCGTGATTCCGCCTGCACGTGGGCCATCACCAACTGCAACGCGTCCTGGTGATTGCGCATGCGCCCCTGTCGAAAAGATGATACGAATTCGCTGCAGTAGAACTCACGCTGCTCTTGTTTCCCCTTGGATTTGCCGTGCGCCAGAGGAGTCATCAGACGTTGAGGAAGCGTTTCTAAATAGCGAACGTAATCCATCGTGAAGCCGCTAAGGTCGGGTGTGCGTTCGCGGCATAGAGGGTCGGTGGGATGACACAGCGCTCTTCCCATCCAAATGCCATATTGGAGTGTCATTCTTATTCCGGTGAAACCGAGCCGGTCGAGAGTATCACTATCACGCACACACACTGCCTCTATCGGCAGCGGAGCCGGGAACGCAAGCTCTGCTTCGTGATAGCGAATCGTGGTCAATAGAAGATCCCGGACACTCGCCAGTTCCGGCATCTCCTCGCATAATGCCGAGGCGATCTGTAGAGATCGCTCGATGTGTCCTTCTCTGCCGACGTCGGGACGCATTCCTGCGTCATGGATGTAACAGCCAGCGCCCACAACAAGGGGATTAGCCCCGAGTGCCGCAGCAAGCTGGAGTCCCATCGAATACACGCGCAAGGCGTGATCGGGACCGTGCCCATGGATTTTATTCGGCTCCCAATAGTGGCGGACTGCCTCCCAGACGCGTTGATGGACGGCGTCAACTTCAGACGCTAGCATGGCTCTTCCAATTCGCAGCTCGCAGAGTTTCTACTGTTGAGCGAAGGTTGTCGCTCAGTATGTGACGGCGCCAATCCCAAAGCGGATCGGGAATTCCGATTCGCCGCGCTATTTCAGACCTGAAGAATAGCCGTTTAAGGTCGACAATTCGATCGGCAACAACACGTTCGCCAGCACAACTCTCGAAGTAGATATAGGCTTCATCGCGAGCGGCCCAGTGCGATAGATCAGAGAGACTCGCAATCGAGGTTGTGTTGAAGTTCGCAAGGGAATCACGAATGTCGATTGCGGCGGGAATGATGTGCAAGTGCGCGTGTGAAACGTGATCAGCAACATCATCGACTGACCTTGTGCCATGCTCAAGAATCACGGATGGGCCATAGTGCTCTTTTATGATTGCGCGCGTGGCATTCACAATGCCTGCAAACTCGTCCCATGCGTCAGCTCCAATAGCGCCATAGCAAAGAATGTGGGCTTTGGGAACAATCATGACGTGGCCAGGCACGAGTGGGCTGATATCGGGTATGACGACGAATCGTTTCGTTTCATGCAAAATGCGTGACTTGATATCCGCATCGACAAAGTCTGGCAGCGTGCCACTCTGGAGTTCTCGACAAAATGGGCAATTAACCATCGAAATCTTCACCGACTCCTACCGATCAGTCAATGGCATCCAGTTTTAGATTGCATTCCCAATCAGGAGCGCCGTCCTCATCCATTTGTGCCGTTCCGACTAACTCTCGGTGCAGCGAATGCGAGACTCTTATATTCACTGTTGAACCGTTGAAGAACGTCCCGCAGTGGCCTGGTGCGCCAATCCCACAATTCAGGCTCACCCAAGGCTTGACAGGCAATTTGTCTCAGGAGCTGGCTGGGCACATCCTGCGACAGTTGGACGGCGTGACTTCGGAGTCCTTCCCTTTGGTAGTACAGATAGGAAATCTGTGCATCGTTGAAGCGTCGCAGGTCGCTCATGGACCCCAATTCGCCGAACGAGAATCTCTCGCTTAAAAGAGGGTACAAGTCTGGAGCAAGAGGCACCAGGTGCAGGTGAGCATGATCGATGCATGAGCCGCCTCGCTGGCAACGATTGATGGCACCATGTTCAAGTGTGGTGATCGGGTGCTGGCAAAGGTTGTGCAGTTTGTCGAGGACATTGTCTCTGAAGGCTTCAAGTTCGGGGAATAGGTGCTCGGGCACATACGCATAGCTGAGGAAGTGTTCTTTAGGGATAATCAGCGTGTACCCAAAGACAAAGTGGCCCAAAGCCGCCTTGGCGTAGAAATTTTCGGATTCATCGATGACTTCGTCCTCTGGATTAGGAGGGTCAGACATCTCGGGTATAGAACAAAACAGACAATCCATCCGCAGTCTCCTTCTTGACCTCAAAAACAGTTTTCGAGCAGGCCCCGAAGAGGTTTCCCCGTGTCATTTTGCCGTTGTGACAAGCGTCGCGATCGTAGCCGGGGAGGGAGTCGGCGGCTGTGATTCCGGTGGCGCGCCTGCAAGGCGACACTTATCTTGTTCGCTTCCCGCTGGTTTGTCAATCGGGCAAAGGGTTGCGGTTTCTGCCGAATCAGGCTCAACAACAATCATGAGAGGCACTGACTTTTCTATCGCCTGACGAAGGCCTCTGGTGATTGGAGCCAAGTGGACCTAACCGGGCAACTTAAACGCAGAAACGAACAGGGGAAACAGATTGGTGCTGGCGGGTCCAGAAGCCACAACTAATGGCCTACATTGTTGATTCGCTTAGTCTTAGTGCTGTGCCTCGGCTGCGGTCTTACAGGTTGTGGTGGCGAAACACAAGGACCTTTGGGTTCGAAATCCAGCGAGCTAGCGGGAAAACGACGGAAGTCGAACCGGTTGTTGGTTCAGAAGGCCACAACCCCTCACCACCGACCCTGCGCCCGCATGGTCGTGAGAAACGAGCGGATTGCCATCGGTCTGAGCCCTAGAGCGTGACCGACCTCCGGAAACAAGACCCGATTCGGGACAGGCGTGTCCCTTTGAACTAACGGGTTGCGACGCAAGCCGCAAACCGCGGGTCAGCGCCTGCTAATAATGTTGTATGTGGGCTGGTACACCCGCTTGACTTGAACCGAAGCCAGCCCACCGAGAGATTCCTGATGAAGCCAATCCGTACGTTTAAGGTTCGCCCTGCGTTGCCGCCACCCTTGTTGCCCCTGTTAGAAATTGCATACAACCTGCGCTGGAGTTGGGACCACGGCGCCGTCGAGGTATTTCGAAGGCTGGACCCTGATCTTTGGGAAACGTGCGGTCGCAACCCCGTTCTTCTCTTGGGGAGCGTGGATCAAGCTGCGCTGGAGGCGGCCGCATCGGATGATTCTTTCCTGGCGCACATGAAAGGAGTCGCCGAGGCGCTCGGCCTTTATGTTTCTGGTCAGGGCAACTGGTACCAACGAGAGCACGACAAAGACGGACTCCTGGCAGCGTATTTTTCCGCCGAGTTTGGCATTACTGAGTGTTTGTCGATCTTCGCCGGAGGACTGGGAATCCTGGCGGGGGATCACCTTAAAGCGGCGAGCGACTTGGGATTACCGTTGGTGGGGGTGGGATTGCTGTACCAGCAAGGATACTTCCGGCAATTCCTCAACGCCGCCGGATGGCAGCAGGAAGCCTACGAAGACAATGACTTCCACACCTTGCCGATTCGGCTGTTGCCGGATGTGAGAGTTCAAGTCGACTTTCCCCATGGACCCGTGGCCGCACAAGTCTGGTCGGTCAATGTTGGACGGCTGAAGCTCTTTCTGCTGGATACCAATATTGCGCAGAACAACGACGAAGATCGGAAGATCACCTACCAGCTGTACGGAGGGGATCTGGAAATGCGGCTCAAACAAGAGATTCTTATGGGTATTGGAGGCTATCGAACGCTCGAGGCGATCGGGCTGACTCCAACGGTTTATCACATGAATGAAGGGCACTCCGCTTTCCTCGGCCTGGAACGCGTAGTTCGCCTCATGGAGACCCGAAAACTCTCTTTCCGGGAAGCAAAAGTCCTTGCCTCGGCGAGTCTGATGTTCACGACTCACACTCCGGTCGCGGCGGGCCATGATTATTTTTCCGCCGAACTGATTGAACGTTATTTCAAAACATACATTCAGCGCCTTGGAATCAGTTCTTCTGAGTTTCTGAGCCTGGGGCGCCAAAATCAGGCAAACGATAAAGAGGATTTTTGCATGACTGTGCTAGCCCAGCGTCTCGCTTGCTTTAGCAACGGCGTAAGTAAGCTGCACGGGGAAGTCTCGAGGCGCATGTGGAACAATCTTTGGCCAGGTGTTCCCGAAGCAGAGATCCCCATCTGGCATGTAACCAACGGGGTTCACTTTCGGAGTTGGGTCTCATTCGAAATGAACCAGCTCTATGACCGTTATCTGGGACCGAAGTGGCGAGAAGAACCTGCGGACACGGCGCTATGGGGACGCGCCCAATCCATTCCAGCGGGAGAGTTGTGGAGGACGCACGAACGTCGCAGAGAGCGGCTGGTCGCTCACACGCGTCAACGACTGCGGGCACAGCTTTTGAGTCGAGGTGCTTCTAAGGCCGCCATCGATGAAGCCGACGAGGTGCTCAGCCCAGATGCTCTGACGATTGGTTTTGCGCGCCGCTTCGCATCGTATAAGCGCGCCAATCTCCTGATTCGTAATCTCGAGCGCCTGGCCCGCATTTTGAATAACTCGGAGCGTCCGGTCCAGATTATCTATGCCGGCAAAGCCAACCCCCACGACGATACCGGCAAGCAGCTGATCCAGGCAATCATCGAACTCGCCAGGCGCCCGGAGTTCCGAAGAAAGATTGTTTTCCTGGAGAACTACGACGTCGCCACTGCGCGATACATGGTGCAGGGCTGCGATGTTTGGTTGAATACGCCGGTTCGCCCATTTGAGGCTAGCGGAACCAGCGGGATGAAGGCCCAGGCCAACGGCGTCCTCAATCTCAGCACGCTCGACGGATGGTGGGATGAGGCATGGGAACTTGGCATCCGGCACAACGCCGAAATTGGTTGGGCCATTGGCAGGGGTGAAACCTACAGTGACTCGGCACGTCAGGACGACGTGGAATCCGAGGCGTTGTATGGCCTTCTCGAGGGCGAAATTGTGCCCGCCTTTTATGAACGCCGCGCCGATGGCTTGCCCCGGAATTGGATTTCCCGGATGAAGGCGTCGATCGCTGTACTCTGTCCCGAGTTCAATATGCATCGCATGATCAAGCAATACACCAATGAATACTATCTGGTGGCTCACAACCGCTATTGCGAGCTGAGCGCGGAAGATGGGTCCAAGGCAAAAGCCTTTACGGAATGGCTTTATAGGGTCGAGGCTGCGTGGCCTCATCTGCGCGTCGAGTCGGTGGAGGACAGTGTTCCCGAGGTCGACTTAGGGGGGCAGGTCAAACTGTCAACCCGCATATTTCTGGATTCTCTGACGCCCGAGGACGTTGTGGTCGAGAGCATGATGGGGCGAGTAAATGCGGATGGTGAATTGACCGATCTGGCCGCGACTCCGATGCGAGCTTGCGAGCAAGGCCCTCCCGGGAGCTACCTCTTCCAGTGTGCAATTCAGCCCAAGGCTCGGAGTGGACTATATGGCTATGCCATACGAGTCTTGCCCAGGCATCCCTCCGCGCTAAGCTCGTTTTTGCCAGGCCTGATTCTGTGGGCCGGAAATTGCCCTGCAGAGCGCCCCTGATTTTGCAGCGACCTCAGAAAGAAAATCGGGGGTCTTTCGCATAGTCACCGCAGAAACAAATGTTCGGAGCTATTTCGGATTTCGTGTTTGTGGACCACTCTGATTCCATAATCGTCGTTCTGAATGGTCATGTAGCGACAGCACGATGAGCACAACCAGGCAAATTCAAGCGCACGGGACGTGCTTGCAAGTTTCGTGTCAGCCGGAGGTTTGCGCCCTGACGCTTTGGACTCGATGAGGTACAGTTTCCCTTCGTGGAGATAGCGAAACGGATTCGAACAAGCCGGACTCGCGCACTTAGAGAGCATAAAATCCCCCAGCTTTGGTTCACGACGACCACGGGCGCCGCTTGAGTGATCGCGGCACCATACCTGTATCTTTCGCCGTTGGTGTCTGGTTCATTAAGCCGGAACGGTAGAGACGGGCCTATTCGACGAACGTATCGATCGACCTCTTCGCATCGGCTTCCCCGATCCCGATCTCTACGCCACCCTTGGTTGTCGCATGAGCAGCGCTGCCCTGCTTTGATTTCTGATAGCTGCTCGCCTTCGCTTGGGTTCAAGCATCAGTTGCACAGCTTGCGTTAGCTTGAGGCGCGCTCGATGCGACCTGGCTTTTACGGTTCCGACAGGAACTTCCAGGATCCGTGCAGCTTCTTTTGCCGACAGTTCCTGTACATCACACAGATGAACGACTTCTTTGTAGAGCGGTCTCAATCGATCGATGGCCTCGCCAAGTACGGCTCGAACTTCCTTTGCTGAGCACTCCTGCTCCGGATTCGGTCTTGATTCGACTGCGTGAAACTGCGCTGGCCGGTCGTCGCCTTCGATGATTTGATCGAGCGACATTTCGCATTTATGCCGACTCGCGCGCAAGCGCATCAACGCGGCGTTGGTCGCGATGCGATGCAACCAAGAGGAGAATCTTGAGCGCCCCTGGAATGCATTCAGATGACGGAAAGCCTCCAGCAATGCGATCTGGACTACGTCTTCCGCGTCTTCCTGATTGCGAAGGATCCGTCGGGCAAGACGGAGGATTGTGTCCCTGTGTGGCATTACGAGACTCTCGAAGGCTGCCGCATCGCCACCCCTTGCGCAAGCCAGAAGTCTTTGTTCTGCGAGTTCGACGAATGCGGATTGGCAGGTATCTACATCGAAGCTTTTGCTGACTGGCTCGATTGACATCATGTTGCACCTCATTTCGTTTTTGTCCCAAGTTCCTGATTACCTTGAGCATTATGGAGACGATTCGTTCGGATCGAATCCACGATTGTGATTAAGCCAGAAGTGGGGAGACGAATCTATTGGACGATGGTATCGATCGATACCTTCGGATTAGTCGGCGTCACGAACGCGTACTTTGCGTGCGTTGCCGGCATCATTGTGGATAGCACATTTTGTTATTTCACAAACAGCCGATCGCGCGATGATTTTTCAGGCAAAGCAGCACTTATTCGTGAGGAGCATGCGAGTAAAGACGGGACCGGAGTCCTGTTCACCGGTAGTCTCCAGAATTTGCGAGGGATCTGAGTTTGGGTGCAAGATAAGGACGAGGTACGCATGATTGGCGAAATTCCGGTAGTTGCCTTCGACACCAATGCCCACAGTCGGCTCATTGACGATCCTCACTCGCGGTTGGTGCTGGCTGGGATGAAATCAATGTGGTTTCGTTGCGCCAATCTGAGTGTCGAAATGTGTCAGGCAAACGCGCCGATCCGCAGGATACTCTCGATGAGTTTAAGGAAGCGCATCAGTCAGAACCGGGACCAGGTTCTTCTCCTGATCTTATGTGCTGCAATGGCCGGTTGCCAGGCGCGGCGGGACAAGGCGACCGTCGCTATCGAGTTCACGAAGATCCCGCCCGCGGCGCAAGGTGGCCGCGAGAGAGTTGATACCGTCGCGGGGCGCGTGATTGGTGCTCGCGCTGGGCAACAGATTGTTGTGTATGCGAGGAGCGGACCATGGTGGGTACAGCCATGGCCTGACAACGCGCTCATTCCGATTCAATCGGACTCCACGTGGACCACTCCAACGCATCTGGGGTTTGAGTACGCTGCGTTGTTAGTCGATCCTGGTTATCATCCGCCGCCTACGATGGATGTTGCTCCGACGCCCGGCGGTTCTGTGGCCTCGGTCATGATCGTCAAGGGCACCGGAACAACGGAACTTGCGCCGACGAAACCGCTTCAGTTCAGCGGATACGATTGGAAAGTCCGCACAATTGCGAGCGATCGCGGGGGACTGAACAATCCATACGGGGGCGACAGTGCGTGGACGGATGAGAAGGGAGCTTTACATCTTCGCATCAAGAAAACACCGGAAGGCAGGTGGTCCTGTGCGGAAGTGGTTCTCACCCGCAGTCTCGGGTACGGTACTTACATCACCGTAGTACATGACACTTCTCATTTGGAACCGGCTGCGGTTCTAAGTATGACAACCTTCGACGACTGGGGGGGTGACCAGCATTACCGCGAAATGGACATTGAACACAGCAAATGGGGCGACGCTGAAAGTAAGAACAATTCGCAATATGGGATTCAGCCTTTCTACGTTCCAGGCAATACATCGCCCTTCACTCCGCCTTCGGGAACGCTAACTGAGTCGCTGCATTGGGAATCTGGGCGCGCCAGTTTTAAAACCGTTCGTGGAGCCTCTGCCGATGGTAACGGACCGGTTGTTGCCGAACACGTCTTCACCTCTGGAGTTCCTTCACCCGGCAAGGAGACCTTCCAATTCTTGTTCTACGTTGTAGCCAGCGACAAGAGCCCAATGCAAAAGGAGAATGAAGTTGTTATCGAGAAGTTTGAATATCTTCCGTAATGGACCTCAAACGGCATTCGCGCCTTAAGAACGTTTTGGTTGGGCTCGCGTTGGTGTGCTCCGGGTATTCGGCCCGCGCGATTGATCCGAATAGAGCGATTTCGCAGTACATGCAGGACCGATGGGGAAGCGAGAAGGGATTTACAGGCGGGTCAGTAAGCGCGATCGCACAGACCGCAGACGGCTATCTGTGGATCGGGACAGAGAAAGGTCTGATTCGTTTCGATGGACTCAGCTTTCGCACCTTCCAGCAAGCAAGCCCCACGTCTTTTCAGATCGGCCCGGTGCGTGGACTTCTAACGGACGGTCAAGGAAATCTGTGGATACTCCTGCAGAGTACGAAGATTTTGCGTTACCACGACGGAGAATTTGAACTCGGTCGGGATGAAGCCGAGGTTGGCATCACTTCTGTTCTCAGGCGCAGGGACGGCTCGGTTCTTTTGTCGTCGCTTGCTTTAGGCGCGCTCACATATCGTGCCGGCAAGTTTGAGACCTTGGATTCTCAAACCGAGCGCTCAAATTCTGCCCAGACTATGACCGTCGACGAGCTTTCCAGCCGTCTCAGTTGGGCAACGGGCGTTACACCCCACCGCTTTGCCGAACCTAACTCCGCAGTGATTTCGATGGCAGAAACCGCCGACGGCAAGGTTTGGCTGGGTACGCAAGATCGAGGCCTCTTCTATCTAGACAAGGGTCGGATTTCGGCAGCGGCGAACGGACTACCCGCCAAGAAGATTAACTGTCTGCTCGCCCTTGAAAATCAGGAGCTGTGGATAGGGACCGACAGAGGAGTTGCGCGCTGGAATGGAAAGGAGGTGACCCAGACGGGTGTACCCTCGTCGCTCAAACGTGTCCAGGTTCTTGCGATGATTCGAGATCGTGACTCGAACATCTGGCTGGGTACAGATGGAGGGCTCTTACGCTACAACACCAACGGAGTTTCAACTGAAGAACGCACGCTTGAGTCCCACGCGGGAGTGGCAGCACTTCTTGAAGATCGGGAGGGAAACCTGTGGACGGGCGGTGCCGCCGGCGTTGAGCGTCTGCGTGATAGTGCCTTCGTTACGTTTACGACGGTCGACGGTCTTCCTTCTGACAGAAATGGCCCGGTGTACGTCGACTCAGAAGGACGCACGTGGTTCGCTCCCTTGGACGGAGGACTGTACTGGCTGAAAGATGGGAAAAGCAGAAGCGTGACCGATGCCGGGCTCGCCGGGGACGTAGTCTATTCGATTTCTGGCCGCGAACACGAACTGTGGATCGGCAGACAACGGGGTGGGCTGACGGTGCTGAGCGACAAAGGTCGCTCCTTCACGTCCAAGACTTATACGCAAGCAGAAGGACTTGCTCAGAACAGCGTGTATGCCGTTCATCAGAGTCGTGACGGAACGGTGTGGGCGGGGACCCTTAGCGGGGGAGTGAGTGAATTCAAAGGTGGTCACTTCACGAATTACACCACTGCCAATGGCATCTCATCTGACGCGGTGACTTCAATTGCGGAAAGTCCTGACGGGACGATGTGGTTTGCCACGCCGAACGGCCTGAACCGGCTGTCGAAGGGCGAGTGGCGCGTCCTCACGGTCAGTGATGGCCTACCGTCCGCGAACTTGAACTGCCTGCTGACAGACTCGGAAGGAGTAGTCTGGATCGGCAGCGCCGCCGGTCTCGCCTACGTTGTTTCTGATCGTGTTCACATCCCACGCGACGCGCCCGATGCCCTGCGGGAACAGGTATTCGGAATTGCAGAAGACAGAAGTGGCGGCATCTGGATCGCAACCTCCAATCACGTGCTTCGCGTGAACCGGGATAAATTGCTCGGCACGGGAACGAGCGATACAGATGTGCGTGAATACGGGCTCGCCGACGGCTTGAAAGGGATCGAAGGTGTGAAGCGAGATCGTTCCGTTTTTGTCGATCCTGGGGGCAAGATTTGGTTTTCGATGAATCGTGGCCTTTCCGTCGTGGACCCAAGTCGCAGCACCAACAACTCCGCGCCCGCGCTGGTTCACGTCGAGGCCGTTTCCGCGGACGGCAATTTGATCGGCGCACGCGGCCCAATCCGCATCTCGTCGGCTCGGCAGAGAATCACGTTCAATTACGCAGGGTTGAGTCTCTCCGATTCCGAGCGGGTCCGATATCGCTATCGGCTGGACGGGTTCGACCACGACTGGAGTGAGCCGGTTTCCACTCGAACGGCCATCTACACCAATCTCAGCCCGGGCTCATACCACTTCCGGGTGGTGGCCAGCAACAGCGACGGCGTCTGGAATAGTACCGAAGCGACGTTGCCCCTCGTGGTCTACCCTCTGTGGTGGCAAACATGGTGGTTTCGTATTTTAGTTCTGGTCATGGGCGGGGTCGCGATTCTGGCCTTCTATCGTTCGAGGTTGAACCGGCTGGCCCGGCAATACAATATGCGCCTGGAAGAGCGAATTGGTGAACGGACACGCATCGCTCAGGATTTGCACGATACGCTCTTGCAAGGTGTTCTCAGCGCTTCGATGCAGCTTCACGTGGCGGATGATCAGTTGTCCTCGGATTCGCCGGCCAAACCCACGGTAAACCGCGTTCTCGAAGTCATGGGACAAGTGATTGACGACGGCAGGAATACGCTTCGCGGCCTCCGATCGTCCACCAGGGACTTAGATAATCTTGAACAGGCATTCTCGCGGATTCCGCAAGAACTCGGCATCCCCCAGCCGATCGATTTTCGCGTGATTGTCGAAGGCCGTGTGCGGCCGTTACATCCAGCCGTTCGGGACGAGATCTATCGTATCGGTCACGAAGCGCTGATCAATGCGTTCCATCACTCGCGGGCGCGCAGGATCGAAGTCGAGCTAGAATATGCGGACCATCAATTGCGGGTGCTTGTCCGAGACAATGGTTGCGGGATCGATCCGCAAGTGATCAGCGACGGGCGCGACGGGCATTGGGGCTTATCTGGCATGCGGGAGCGGGCCGCCAGAATTGGAGCGACCCTCAAGGTTTGGAGTCGCACCGAAGGCGGAACGGAAGTCGACCTATCTGTCCCAAGCCGTGTGGCGTTTCAGCATCTGTCATCGGGCGGCGGGCTATCGGGGTGGGTCGCACGATTGCAAAAATGGGCTGAGCGCCTCCGCAATCGGGGAGAAGAACGAGACAAATGAACGAACATCCTCGTATTCGGGTCCTTTGCGTCGATGATCATCCTCTTCTGCGCGAGGGGATCGGCACCGTTATCAACAACCAGCCGGATATGCTGCTGGTGGCCGAGGCGTCGAACGCTCACGAAGCCATCGAACAGTTTCGCAAGCATAAACCGGACGTGACCCTCATGGATCTCCGGCTCCCCGACATGAGTGGGATCGATACAATGATCGCCATCCGCAAGGAGTTTCCGGAAGCACGAATCATCATTCTCACAACCTTTGAAGGCGACGTAGAAATTCAGCATGCTCTCGAAGCCGGGGCTCGCGCCTACATGCTCAAGAGCATGCCCCCGAAAGACATGGTCGACACCATTCGCCAGGTCCACGCAGGCAAGAAACGTATTCCGCCAGAGATTGCGCATCAGCTGGCAGAGCACTACAGCGACGAATCTCTTACCGGTCGCGAAGTCGAGGTCCTTCGTCAAATCGCAGGCGGAAATCGTAACCGGGATATTGCTGAAAAACTCTTCATCACAGAAGAGACTGTGAAAGTGCACATCAAGCACATCATGGAGAAACTTGGCGCTAGCGATCGCACCCAGGCGGTCGCCATCGGGGTGCGACGAGGAATTATCGAACTCTAGGAGTACGTTCCTCAGATCCAATGCGGTACCTCGAAAGTGGTACGGAAAGATTCCGAGCATTAGGGATTCATTCTGCGAGCGATGATTCTATTCTGAGCCTGTTGTTAAGGAGTCGCAGCTGCTCAGAATATTCTCTACATTTCCTGATGGGTGGCCTGGGGCTGGGTTACTACTACTGCGCGGGGCCGTTGGGTCTGCGCTCGTCGCCCAGGGTTTGGTCTGCTTTGTGGGTTGGCACGAGTTAAGATTCATGTCCATGGCGGTAGCCTCTCTCACCATAGCGATTGGAGCCTTCCTCCTGGCTGGCTACCTAACTCCGCTGGTCGGCATCGCGGGCGCTGTGCTAATCGTGGGCACGGCATTTTCGTGGTTCCCGTGCCCCAATGCAGACTTGTTTGAGGCCAAGATAACAGCCGCTTTAGTGACCGTGATTTCAATCGCGCTCGTTTGCCTCGGTCCCGGGGCCTTTTCACTCGATGCCCGCCTGTTCGGCCGCCGCGAAATCATCATCCCGGATAACGCGTCTTCCTCGAAATTCTGAAGGCTCTCCTGTTTTAGTCTCGTTCGGCAATGTTTGGTATCGCGGGCGTCGTTCGCTTTGAATTCCGATCGTTCTATACCACGAATGGGGAATCCCTCTACCCGCTTTCCGTGGTAGCAAAAAAACACTGCATCTCGTGATGCAGACAATTTTGTAATGCCCGAGAGTGGTGGCACAGGCCGAGGACAGTTGGGGACAGTCAGATGGACAGGAGTCATCATGGAAAATTATCAATTGCCAGGTGTCGTTCTTAGCCCGTGCGTCCAAACTTTCATTGAACTGCTGCTGAGCGAGGCTGCCGAGGGTGATAAGGGAGTCTTCGTTGGGTGTATTTCGATTGAAGAGGCTGCCATCCATGGGTCGAACAGGGACAGTTGCTGATTCCATTCAGCACAACCGTTCATCCGAACCTGCCATTCGCACAGCGCACCGTTATAGGGTTGGCAGAGTTCTTTGTCAGAAGATCAACGAGCGCAAATTAATGAGGGAGAAATGAGATCAGCAGCAATCATGGAAATTCCTAGGGTAAACGCCAACAGCTTCGCGCACGTACTTAACCAGAAATTGGAATCGCGATCGAACTCGCCCGCAACGCCGATCGTGTTCGTTGTCGACGACGACGTCTCAATTCGAGAGTCGCTGGAGCTGCTGATCGGTGGCGAAGGCTGGCAGCCAGTGACGTTAGCGTCCGCACAAGAATTTCTCGACTGCCCGCGAGCTCTTGTTCCGAGCTGTCTCGTCCTTGATCTGTCTCTTCCAGGCCTCAATGGTCTGGACCTGCAGATGCGTATCGCCGGTGAACGCACCGACATGCCGATCATCTTTATCACTGGCCTTCGTGATGTGCATTTGGCCGTCCAGGCCATGAAGGCCGGGGCCGCCGAATTCCTGACAAAACCGCTGAATGATGAAGCGCTGCTCATCGCCATCCGGCAAGCCCTCGAATGCAGTCGCGCAGCTCTTGATCGGCAGCAGCAGATGAAGCCGATGTGGGACCGTTACGCATCGCTTACCCCTCGAGAACGGCAGGTGATGGCATTGGTGGCATCCGGCCTGGTGAATAAACAAGCTGGTGGAGAACTCGGCATCAGTGAGAAGACGGTCAAGGTACATCGAGGACAAGTGATGCAAAAGATGAAAGCGGGATCTCTCGCCGACTTGGTAAACATGGCTGCGATGCTCCGCCTTGAAGATGTTACAGCTCCTTATGCTGCGGTCTGCTGACCATGGCGGCGGGTACTCCCATCGGCCCTCGGAGACTAGGGCAAAGCCGCAGCCGAATCAAAAAGGCAAAGTGGAAGACGCTCGTAGCCAGCACAAGATGACCCCTCATCTCGTGCTGGACATTTGAAAGGGTTCGTCTGGATCGGGCTCTCGCACTGGGATGTCGGGGTTTTCAGGACCCTCTGGCGGTTCTTGTATGGGTGGAGGCGAGGGTTCCGGTAATTGGCGTACGTCCAAGCTCATGACGCTTAAGATGCCGGAAAGCACTCCTGCGTTCACCTCTGAGAGCCAGGACTGGCAAGGAGAAACGTGGCCGCGTGATCCCGCGTCACGCGTGAAAAGACAAGGTGCAGATGCCAGTTGTTCTCATTGTCACTTCTTCTCCATCGTGTAGATCATCTTTGTGCCTCGCTCTCGATCGGTTAGGGCATTGGCATCTGGTTCACGCGCAATAACATTCCGCTGCCGGCCCTCACGTTCACGTTGCCGTGATTCGATGCCAGAGTGATCTGGCCAACTGGATTGGTTCGCCCGGCATGTAGGATTGTCAGGTCCGCAAAATCGTAAACCCCGCAGGCGTCGGACGAAAATACCCACAGCGCTTGTAGCCGATCGTTACCTTCGATCTCGCCCCGGCAGGGAGTACCGGGCTTAGTGGACACGTGAACCAGCACGCCGCCGTAGGTTGGTTCACCCACGAACTGCAATCCATCAGCAACTGGCCCACCGCCGCGGTAGACCACTTCGCCTCCGATCTGATCCGTGTTCCACGCATTCTGAGAAGTTCCGCGATCGGGGCCAGTGTCGGGGACTTGCGCTGCTTCGACTGCCATCATCGATGCCAACGCCCTTAAATTGGTGGTGATCGCGACGCGCTGCTTCGAGACTATCAACGTGTCGAATCGAATGGATACTTGTGCGCCGTTCGTGCCATTCGCTGGTTTTACGTCGATCACGTGGCCGGCAACTTTAGCCCCAGCATGAATCTTTGATCCTTGCGACAACGGAACATCCTGCATCACTCTTGCGATAATGACTTGCCCAGCTTTAACCTTCCGTGAGTTCAACGATGAGTTCATAGCAACAGGAAGGATCGTGCCGGGTGGAATCGCACTCTGAGCCAACAACTCCGCCGTAAACATGATCAGACAGATACACAGTATGCGTTTCATGGAAATCACCTCTCGAATTATGTCATTGCTTATCGCCTCGCCCAGAATTTACTACGGTTCATCAAAGCCCCACGCGATCAAAAGATCGATAGGCACGTACTTTTGTCCTCTGTTACTGCGTACCCACTCTTTAAGTTCCTCAGAGCTTTCGTACTCTGCCGGAGCGAGACCCATATGCTCCACCAACTCATCGAACGATGCCGCTTGCTGGCGCGGTGTCGGCACGATGCCGTTGGAACCCCAGCTTCGTTGGACAAATCTTTTCTTGCTCAAGTCGATATCCTCTCCGGCAAAACATGTTCGCGCGCATCCAGTCTATCGGAGTGTGAAACCACGCTGTTAATGCCGATCGGGACGCTAATTGCAATTGGGAATCGGTGATATGTCATCCTCCGAACTGCACTCGTGCCTTCGCAAAACCTGTTTGTGTGACAAGATCCAGATGCCATCGCCGTTCGCCACATAAATCAAATTGCGTGCGTCATCCGGCACCACGCTCCTTACTCCGTTGAAGGTCTGAACCGTCCGCACATGGGCCGGGTCGCTTGTGTCGAGCACACGAACCGACTCCGGGGCAATCGCACCTCCGCCGCGGGTCCCCTCTGCGCTTCCGGCCAAGTGGGAATCGCCGGCGTTCGCACGGTTCTCAGGATTTTCGGCAATCGCGAGTCCGGATCCAACCATGGTTAACTTTTCCTGGGGCACGTAACTGACGGTCTTGGGCTTCGCTGCCTTGGTTACATCGAAAACCGTGAAGCCTTGTTGGGAAGACTGTTGCACATAGAGGTACTGTTTTCTTCCTTCCTGCTGCAGGAACATTTGTCGCACTCCGCCCGACAATGGCAGATGCGCGACTACTTTGGCCTGAAGATAAGCCGGATAAAAATCACTCGTTGTAGCGCTGGCGGGCTCCGCTAACAAAAGCGCTCCCGAGAGTGTTAGTGCTGCGCATGCAAAACTTTCTATCTTAGAAATCATGTTCATAGCATTCCTCCTTTTGTGATTCTGTGAATCGCATGTCGGGACTATCCCGCCTTTTTCAGCGAAGTCCGCCGACCAAGCCCATGCAATCGGTCTTTCAACCTTTCTCGTTGCTCAAAGTCCTCTTGGCAGCGAAGGCAATACTGGGTCCAGGGCAGAGCATCGAGCCGGCGTGGATTGATGTCGTCGCCGCAACCCAGGCACACGCCGAATGTGCCATGTTGAATTCGACCCAAGGCTGCTTCGATCATGCGTACGATCTGTTGTTGTCCGTCCCTTTGTTGAAACAGTGCTTCCTTCGACAGGTTAGTGGTGCAAAGGTCACCCACATCCTGGGGACAGTCAGCATCCTGGCTGCGGGCTTCATCTCCCAATCGATCGAGCGACCTCATTGCTTCATTACGCCGTGTTTCGAGAATGCGACGGCAACGTAGGATTTCCAAGCTGTCAACCTTCCTGCGCACTCGTTCCGCTTTCATACGTCCACATCTCCAAAATCTCCAAACCGCCCCGCGTCGCGCAGATAAGCGTCGAAAAAGCGAAGCATGAATGGTGTCTGACTGCCGATGCCAGCGAATAACAGCATCGGAACGTCTGGCCGAACCGCTTTCAGCCTGGCCCTTAACGCGGTGCCGCTCGCATCCGGCAAGTTGTATTCCAGGAGCACACCGTCGATCATTTCTTTGTTGAGCGTATCCATCGCCTGCACTTCGTTGCTGGCGGGCATGACTTCGTAACCAATCCCTTCGAGCATGTAGGTCAGCAGCGCCACGTACTCGGGTTGGTCTTCAATGCAGAGAATCTTCATTCCGCTCATTTGCATTCTCCAATCTCATCTTCAAGTCAGAATTCGCTGTCGTTTTACCGGCTTTCTGCGTCCCGGATAGCAGCCGTCCTCTTGTCACCGAAAGGAAGCGCTGGAACGCAAAAAGGCTGGTTTTATTTGAGCTGAACGATTTAGCTAGTCGGAGGCGGGCGATTGAAGTGGAAACCTTTGGTCTGGAGCGCAGACCACAGCGGTGGCGCCGGTGCTAAGCGAGGAGATTCGGCAATGGCAGGAGTTGGTAAGAAGCTGCGTGCAGGAGCGCTCCATTTCGATCCGTTATTGTCAAATCGGGGTCTCTGATCGTGGTGTGAGTTGGCGCTGACTGCGGAGTGCGCGCTCGGCGCCTGAGGGAACTGGGGCATGACATTTCGGGCGGCCACAACGCCGATTAGCGCTGCGCACGCAAGCAGGGCTCGAATATTTCTCAAATGTCCGCTCCGGAAATATCGCCCAAGCGTCATATACCAATCCCTACAGCTATGGATGACTTCACAACGATTTTGGTTACTTCGTTTCCCCAGCAAGAAAGAAACTTCCGTGACCTTCCGAGCAAAGATCCAGGGCATCTCCCAAGTGCAACCGATAACACCCACTTAATACTTACCGACGCCCTAATGTGTGGTGCATTCCTTCGAGATAGTCTTGATCGATGTTATCGTTATTGTCACTGGGGATGCAGATCCCGTCCTCGCCAACGCGTCGGAACTTGTGCTCATCGTCGGCGCCTCGCTCCCTGTTACTTCCACTCGCTGCCCGAGATACTTGCGCAGTTTTATTTTGCCGGTGGCCTGAAGTTGGTAAGTGACGCCTGGGTCTTGCTTGCTCAGGATGTAGTCGCCGCTGAACCGGCCGACACAGCCCTGCACCGTAACTTCTCCTTTGGCATTTTTCGATTGGTGCTCGCCTGCGGCGCTGGAGTTATTATCTTGTGCAGCGAGAAAACCGCTGGAAAGCAGCAGAACAAACAGGAACTTTCTCATAGAAGTTTCTCCTCTCACAGAATGAGAAAGCAATTTTCAGTTCGAATTATAACGCCGCGCTTCGACCTGTGGGGAAAGCAAGAGTTTTGACGCGAGTTTTCTTGCGGCAGTTGGCCTGAAATGCGGCAGAGTGCGGAATGCCTGCCCGTTGATCAATGGAAAAGGTGCAACCAACCATCTGGATTCGGTATCCAAGCTGATGAGAAGCTTCGCACCGAGGTAATGCTGTCTGACGGGTCCGATGTTGTATAATCCGGCCAAGCGGTTGTTGCTGGTAACAGTGGATGGAATTGCAGAGACATCGAAGGGTTGGTGAGCGCGGCTGGCGTGGTGCGCTGGTTGTCATTGCGATTTGCTCGTTGACGCTTAGTGTCGCCACTCGTTTTTGGGCTACCGGCAGTTCTCAATCGATCGTCGTAAAATCCATTGAGCGCCGAGTTGCGGATCCCAAGCGGCAACACCTCGATAGAGACGCTGCGCGATGGGTGGCACCGAGCACCGATTTCAGCAGTGTCGAGCTCCCCGCCGTCGAAACCCGTCTGGCTCCTGCCGGACCTTTGCTTCCGAAGCATGTTTTCAGCGACAGCCTCTACAACAGGCCCCCTCCTTCGTCTTTATTCCTTCTTTAAGTTTTGGTTTATCGCGCCACGTAGTTCAGTGTTGGTTTCGATCCTAATGTGTGTCGTAACGGGCAGGATCTTGGCTGTTCGAGCGGCATTTTGACGGCGCGATTGACCCCCGGTGGATCAATTGAGAGTTCGTGGGGAGGATTCGCATGGCTTTTGAGCCTGCTATACCCTTGGAAGGGCTTGATGCTCTGCGGCGTTTAGATACGTGTACGGTCTCAAACGCCATCGAGACTTTCCAACTCAGGCTGCGGAATGCCGGCTTTGCTGACGCCCGCGTCTCCTGCATTTTTGAAGATTTCCCTCCCCTGGTGGGATACGCAGCCACTGCCCGTCTTCGCACCGGCGAACCCCCAATCGCTGGTTTTCACCACGATCGACACGAGTGGTGGAACAGCATCCTCCAAGTGCCTGCGCCACGAATTGTGGTCTTGCAGGATCTGGACGAGCCACCCGGTGTCGGAGCATTTCTTGGCGATGTGCAGGCCGCGATCCTGAGAGCGCTCGGCTGTGTCGGCTATGTGACCAATGGCGCAGTCAGGGAACTGCCGCGGGTAAAGGATTCGGGATTGCATCTATTTGCAGGAAGTGTGGCCGTGTCTCAGGCCTACGCCCACATCTTCGACTTCGGTTCGCAGATCAATGTGGGCGGCCTGGAAGTGCAACCCGGCGATCTGATGCATGGGGACCGACACGGAATTTTGACTATTCCCAATGGGATTGCATCGGAAATTCCCGCGGTTGCAACGAGATTGCGGCAAGCAGATAAAGAAGTCATCGACTTTTGCCGCTCGCCGGAGTTTTCCGTCGACAAGTTACGGCACGTCATCAAGGGAGATTGAGTTAGTGGCACATTGCTGGCCCGGATGCCAGAGAAGGCTGGTGCTGAGAAAGATGAATGAACGTGGCCACATTCGCAGAAACAATCGTACTCGCGTAAGAACAGCCAGCTTTATCGCTTTCGCGATGGTTGGGATTGCCGCCCTGCTGACCGTCGGATTGTCATCCTGTAGCGGCAGTGGCAATGGAAAAGCCAGTGCCGATGAGGTAGTTACGGTAGGAGTCACCAACGTCGTCAAGAAAACGCTGAGCCGGCAAATTACTTTGTCCTCTGAGCTGGTGCCCTTTCAAGAGATCGACGTTTATGCAAAGGAATCGGGCTATGTACAGAAGTTGAACGTCGACTATGGAACCCACGTGAAGACAGGCCAGACCATGGCTACGTTGGAGATCCCAGAGTTGCAGGCGCAGTTGGAGCAGGATGAAGCGGAGATCAAGAACGCGATGAACCAGGTGAGCCGCGCAGATCACGAACTGCAGCGTTACAGCGCACAGTACAACGCTCTTCACCTTGAATACACGCGATTGAATCAGGTTTTCGAGACTCAGCCCGGAATTGTGGCGCAACAGGAAGTCGACGATGCGCAAGGCAAGGATCTTGCCGCGTCTTCACAAGTCGATGCCGGGAAAGCCTCGCTGGAAGCTGCCCAGAGCCAGTTGGCCGCGACCAAAGCTAAGCTCGTTCACGACCAGACGCTATTCGACTATTCCAGAATCACTGCGCCATTCTCCGGAGTTGTCACCGAACGCTACGCGAACCTGGGAACTCTGGTTCAGGCTGGAACCAATTCGAGCACGCAGGCAATGCCCATCGTCCGCTTGTCTCAGGATGATCTGTTTCGTCTGGTCATTCCTATTCCCGAGTCGTACGTTCGTTACATTCGCATCGGAGATCCGGTGAATGTTCACGTGCCTTCCCTAAATCGAACGTTTCCGGGCAAAGTTGCGCGCTTCTCCGTTGACGTGAGAGCCGACACGCGCACCATGCACACCGAAGTCGATGTTCCGAATCCCGAGCGCGTGCTCATGCCTGGCCTTTACGCGGAAGCCGAGGTTGGGCTCGACCAAAAAGACAACGTTCCCACCGTGCCTCTTCAGGCTCTGACCCATGAAGGCGATAAAGCAACTGTCTTGGTAGTAATTCGCAATGGAGAGGTGGAGCACCGCACCGTGCAAGTCGGATTACAGACTACGAGTGATGCAGAAATCCTTTCCGGATTAAACGAAGGAGAGCAGGTGATTGTCAGCGATCGCAGCGGCTTAAAACCTGGTCAAAAGGTTCATCCGCAGACCGTGGCCGTGATGCAGTACCAGGAACAGAATGCACAGTGACGAAGTTGCAATCATGATCGGGTAACGCTTATGCCAGGATTTTCAATTCGCAATCCGTATTTCATTATCGTGATCTGCCTGGTGCTCCTGGTGATCGGCGTGACCAGCATCGCGCGTATGCCAGTGGATTTATTTCCCCCCATCAACCTGCCGGAAGTCGTCGTGGCTACTTTCTATTCGGGTATGCCCCCGGCGGACATTGAAACCGACATCACGGATCCCCTCGAGCGCTTCTTTACCCTGGCTGCGGGCGTCGATCATATGGAGTCGCGATCTCTGCTGGGTGTGAGCATCATTCGCGTGTACTTCCAGCCGGGGACGAGCGCTGATGCCGATGTAACTGAACTTTCCAACTTGGCGCTCGCAGACTTGAAGCGTCTTCCGCCGGGAACGCTGCCTCCGGTGGTTCTGAAGTTCGACGCATCGAGCTTGCCGGTGGCGCTGGTTACGGTCAAAGGAGAAGGCCTCAACGAAACTCAGCTTCACGACTATGGACAGTTTCAAATCCGCAATCAGATTGCGGTAGTGCCGGGGGCCGAGATCCCTGGCGTGTTCGGCGGAACCTACCGTCAGATCATGGTCTATGTCGATCCCTACAAGCTGCTGTCCCGTCAATTGAGCCCGATGGATGTGGTGGGAGCGGTCAACGACGCTAACCTCATCCTCCCGGCCGGCGACGTAAAGATAGGTCCTTACGACTACTTTGTTTATTCCAACAGCCTGGTCGACGATATGGAACAGCTGGGCAAGGTTCCGTTGAAGGTCAAGGGACATTCCTGGGTCACCGTGAACGACGTTGGAAAAGCCGAGGACGCTCACCAGATTCAAACCAACATAGTCCGCATTGACGGGCAAAAATCCGTTTACATTCCCGTGATGAAGCAGGGTGGCGACACCAACACTATCGCCGTCGTCGATGGTCTCCGCGAACTGACCAAGCATCTCTACGACATTCCGAAGCAGATGGTCACCAGCATCGTGTTCGACCAGTCTGTGTATGTGAAGGAAGCCATCAACACGGTGCTGCACGAGGGATTTCTGGGATTGATTCTTACCAGTCTGATGATCCTTATTTTTCTAGGAAGCTTTCGGGCCACGACGGCCATTCTCCTGTCGATTCCTTTGTCGGCGCTGGCCGCATTTGTGGTGCTGGCTCTGATGGGCGGCACGGTGAACACGATGATTCTCGGGGGAATGGCGCTGGCGTTTTCCCGCGTGATCGATAACTCCGTGATCTCGCTAGAGAATATTTACCGACACCTGGAGATGGGTGCGGTTCCGATGGTCGCAGCCGAGGTTGGCGGCACGGAAGTGAACCTCGCCGTTCTTGCGGCGACACTAGTGGATGCCGTCGATTTTTTTCCTGTAGTTTTTCTTTATGGTGTGTCCAAGTTTCTTTTTTCTGCGTTGGCGCTAGCGTTCTGCCTTTCGCTGCTGGCGTCGTTTGTTGTGGCTATGACCGTGATCCCGTTGTTCTGCTCTCGGTTCCTGAAAGCTATGCCGCATGCCACCGAGCTTAAGCATGGATACGAACTGGAGCCGGAAAAACCGGTCAGCCAATCCTGGATGGATAGGTTCAACGCCCACTTCAACCGGATGTTCAACAAACTCCTGGACTATTACGAACACAAGGTAAGGTGGGCCCTGAAACGGCCCGGCTGGACCGTCCTCGCGTTGAGTGGTTTGTTCCTCGTCAGCCTGGGAATTTATCCACTGCTGGGGCTCGCATTGTTCCCGAAGACCGACGCCGGGCAGTTCACGATCAACCTGAAAGTCCCGACTGGAACCCGAATCGAAATGACGGATCAATACGTGGCCCAGGTGGAAGATTTGATTCGCCATGCCGTTGAACCGAAGGATCTGAAACTGATTGTGTCGAATATCGGCGTCGTCCCGGATTTCTCCGCTTTGTACACCACCAATGCGGGTGCCTATACAGCGACGGTCCAAGTGCAGTTAAACGAGCCTCACCGGCTCAGCAGTTTTGAGTACATGGACCGGGTTCAGAGCCGGATGACAAAACAGTTCCCGGACATTCGGACGTTCTTCTCCAGCGGTTCGATGGTGGATGCGATTTTAAATGCCGGCATGCCCGCGCCGATTGACGTGCAAGTGAGCAGCCCAGACTTGACCCAGATTTACGGCATCGCCCAAAACCTGGCCACGGAAATCCGGAACGTGCCAGGGGTGGGCCAGGTTTACATACCGCAGGACATGAACTACCCCACACTGCGCCTCGACGTGGACCGGGTGCACGCGGGAGAGTTGGGGCTTACCCAGAAGGATGTGGTGGACAATGTCATCACCGCGCTGAATTCCAACTACATGATCGCTCCCAACTATTGGGTCGATCGCAAGAGCGGCAACGATTATTACCTGACGGTACAGTTCTTCGAAAAGGGTCAACCCGCCATTCACGATATGGCGGACTTCGGACAGATCCCCTTGCGAGATCCGAACAATGTATCAGGGGTGGGCTGCGGCCCGACCAGTTCTGGTGGCACCCAGTCAGCTTGGGACTGCGGTGGGCAGGGCCGCCCGATTACGGTGCTCAACAATGTTGTGAATGTGAGGCAGGTTCAGACCCCGACCGAAGTCGACCATTATCAGATTCAGCGAGCCATGGACGTTTACGTGACTCCAACCGGAGAGGACCTGGGCCGGGTCACCAGTTCGATACGCGACATTCTGGCCAAAACCAAAATCCCCGGCAACGTGCGCGTGAACCTGCGGGGAATGGTGCAGGGCATGGAAGCATCGTTCAAGAGCTTTGCGCTTGGCTTCCTGATTTCTTTCTTGCTGCTATTTCTGATTCTGACTGCGCAATTCAAATCGTTCATCGATCCGTTCCTGATCATGCTGGCGATTCCGATGGGATTTGTCGGTGTGCTCATAATTCTCCCGCTGACCCACAGCACCCTGAACGTCATGTCCTTGATGGGAGTGCTGATGCTGGTGGGTATCGCTGATTCGAACAGCATTCTGATTGTTGACTTCGCCCACAATCTGGAGCGGCAAGGCTTATCTCCAGAGAATGCGGTCATTACCGCGTGCCGCGTGCGCCTGCGACCAATTTTGATGACATCGCTCGCAACCATTATCGGCATGATTCCGATGGCGTTGAAACTGGGCACGGGTGCGGAACAGTACACGCCCATGGCCCGCGCCATCATCGGAGGGCTTACTTCGTCAGTTCTCTTGACCATCTTTATCGTGCCGGCGGCGTACTTGCTGGTGTATGGCAAACGCGGAGAAGAGACGGCAGAAGCTGTGCCCGGGGAGTCGGCACAATGAAAGAGGAACGTTCTCAGATTGCTGACAAAGCTCCATCTGTCATCCCGAGCGAATCGAGGGATCTAGGTTCCTCTCGCGGTCGGCAAAGACCTGGATTCTTCGTCGCGTTCGTTCCTCGGAATGACAGATTGCTTAGAGTGCTGATACTTGGCGCTGTTCTTTCTCTGGCCATAAACGTCGCGACCCGATACACCACGATCACGCCACAGGAAACAAGTAAGACAAAGAGCACAACGTCGCAGTCTCTCGATGTGCAGAGGCAACATCTGTTGAATGACGGCCTGCACTGGTCTGCGCCCGCGGCGAAGTTTGTTTTGTTCGAACCGGCACGGCTTTCCGTCGCGATGTTGCCTTCCATTTCTCCTGTTACTGGAATCTATTCGGAAGCATGCCTGTACGACAGGCCTCCTCCTTATTGCTGAGGCTCGTTCTTGAACATTCGTTCGAGTTCGTGTCTTGCCCTGCGACTTCGGCAGGCGATCTCATGGAGGAGATCATGAAAAGGAATCTTTGTATTTATATTGTGGTGTTCGTGATTGCCGTGCCTGCGCTCTACGCTGCGGAGCCCGGTCATTCCAATCCCTACGTGCAAGGAACTGTGGTGCACGTGCAGCAGCATAAAGTCTATTCGCCCGATTCCGTGATCGGAGGCAGCAACCCGTCCGACGCGCCGCTAACTTCGCGCTACTACGCTTACGAGGTTTCGGTGCGCGTCGATTGCAAAACCTATGTTGGGCGGTACGAGACGCCGTTCAACTATTTACCGTCAGAGTTTACTTCCAGTCAGACGATCCAGGTGCGCTTGACGAAACACGTCATGTATTTTGATCTGCCGAACGACCCGGATATGAAGATGGGTATTGTCCGCCGTAGATCAGACTGCGCTCAGAATCGCTAGTCACAACGGTCGGACTTGGAGGCTCTTAGGGCGGGAAGAACGACGATTTCGTCCGGCTGCTGTGTTGCGGCGTACGAACCCCTCGCCATCGCTTGGGTGCGCGTAACCAAGGCGAGGGGATTTCGATGAATGCTTAAGAAGGTTTATCCATGAAGCGAACATACAAGCACATCGGGTCGTTCCTGCTGTTCCTGGCAATGCCTCTGTTTAGCTTTGCCCAGATGTCCATCAATGTGCAAACCGCCGCGAGCCTGCCGCCAGCTCCGATGCCACAATCGAGTCCGACGCAAAGCAGTTCTGGGCCGACGGCGAACGCGCTGCAGCCGCCGGCTCCGCAAACGCCGGGCACGCCAGTGTCCCTGACCTTGAAAGAGGCAGAAGCGCTTGCCATGAAAAACAATCCACAGATCTCGGTGGGTCGGCTGCTTGCTCTGGCCTCCGTGCAAGTTACGCGGGAGGTGAAGTCGAACTTGTGGCCAACGGCGACGGGCGACTTGACCGGCGTCGATGCACAATCCGGCAGTCGCATTACTGCGGGCGCGCTGAACAATCCGATCATCTACGAGCGCGCTGCTGCCGGGCTCATGGTCACCCAACTGATTACTGATTTCGGGCGCACCACCAATCTGATCTCCAGCGCGAACTATGCGGCCAAGGCCGAAAACCAGAATGCCATGGCCACAAAGGAGCAGATTCTTCTGGCCGTGAACCGTGCTTTCTACAATGCGCTGCAAGCCCACGCCGTGGTCACGGTCGCGCAACAAACCGTGAGCGAACGACAGACGGTCGCTAATCAGGTAGAAGCGCTTTTCAAGAGCAAGCTGAAGTCCGAATTGGATTTTAGTTTTGCGAGTGTCAACCTGGCGCAAGCCAAACTTCTTCTGCTCGACGCTCAAAATAGCGAGAACGCCGCTTTTGCCACGCTCTCTATGGTGCTGGGGTTTCCAAGTCTGCAGGATTTCCAACTGGTTGAGGAACCCAGTCCGCAGACGCCGCCGCCGGGAAATGTGGATGATTTGATTTCTCAGGCTTTTTCAGATCGGCCAGAGATTCTCTCGCTACAATTTCAGTACCAGTCGGCCAGAAAATTCCAAACTGCGGAACGCGATCTTCTGTTTCCCAGCATTCGCGCCATGGGAGCTGTGGGGGACACGCCCGTGGGCAATGCTGCGGTGGCTCCCAGCCCCAGCGCTTTGAACAACACATATGGGGCTGTCGGTGGAGACATCGAGATTCCTCTCTTCAACGGCTTCCTATATACCGCGAGGGCCCGCGAGGCAACCCTGAGAGCGCAAGCAACTCAAGAGCGGCTTCGAGACATGCGCAATTTGATCTCGCGCGACGTGCGCACGAGTTGGCTGAATGCGAACACTGCTTATCAGCGATTGTCGGTTACACAGCAATTGTTGCAGCAGGCCAACCTGGCTCTGAGTCTTGCGCAATCCCGCTACAACCTGGGGCTCGGTTCCATCGTTGAATTAAGCCAGGCACAGCTTCAGCAGACGCAGGCCGAAATCACTTATGCGCAGGCCGGTTATGACTACCGCCTGAGCCTGGCCGTGCTGACCTATGAAACCACGGGAATCTAACAGTGATTTATTCGTTCATTCGTCAGGCATTTGCCGGGTACCGAAGGAAGCATAACCCACCATTCACTCGAAAGCGGCGCAGGAGGAAGCTCCCGCTGAGCACCAGCCAATGGCTGATGCTCAGCTTTGGCATCGCCACGCTGGTCGGAACCATATTCATACTCGCTCTGTATTACCAACCTGGCAGGTGAAAGGTGTGGGTGCAACCGGGCTTCAGGGCCGCGTCAACCGCACGACTCGACTGATCCCAACCCAAAGAACAGTCGCGAGAGCCCACACCGCGAACAACGGAAACAGACTCGCCAAGCCGTGCAGGCCGGCCAACTCTCCCAGGTTGAACGCGCCATGCACCTGGTTCGTGCCCTGCTCGGCAGGAATGAGCACGGTCCCAAGATTCAAGGAAAATCTGCCCGTCCAAAACGATGGCCAGTAGAACTGACGCAGCGGGCAGTGAAACTCGTCCGGAGGCTGTGCGGAGACCGCAACCGCCATGAGCGCAAGCGCCACCCCAGCCGCAGCCAGCGCCCCGACCACGATTCTCAAGGCTGGCCGTGTGCGATCCCACAACGGCGCCAAGCCCAGGCACAGCAGCGGCAACCCGGGAGACATGTATCGCGGGCCGTACGACCAGCCGGCCGGCCACGAGGAAAAGGAGGCGTGAAAAAGGAAATAGTAAGCAGCGATCGCAGCCGCAGTAACGGCTGCAGCGTGGGTCGCAGGCTGCTTCCAAAGTAATCGCAAGCCGAAAGGCGCTGCCAGCGCGACTGGCCCTGAAAACAGCAATCCCCGGCGGCAACTGAACAAAAGCTTCAATGCGACATCGATTCTGGGATAGGTCAAACCCATATAGCCATGGGTCATCCACGAAAAAGCGCCCGGCGGGTAATAGGCATAGCTGGGATGAAACACGGAACCGAACGCAGCCTCCTGATAAGCCATCAGTGCGATGACGCAAGGTAACGCACCGACGGCAATTCCGAGAAAGATGCGCCAGCGTCGGCGCGATCCGTCTTTCCAAACCAATGCCAGCGCCAGACCAGCAACCATCGCAGAAGCTGGCGCAGACGGGTATTCTGTAACCGTGGCCCACCCCGCGGTCAGACCGAGGGCCAATCCCCATAACACATCCCACGTGGAGCGCACATCCTCGCGCAAACGCATCGCACAAGCGAAGGCGAAAACGAGACACGCTCCTGCCAGCGCGTGCCCCCAGAACAACGCCGCATAAGCCCACATGGGAGTTGCCAGTCCCAGAGCGAGGGCGGCGAACGCCGAGGCTGTCACACTACTTCCCAGTTGCAGAGAAATCCAGAACAGACACGCACATGCTGCCGCCATTGGAAGGGCAACGGCCCACACCGTGATCCAGTAGGCAAGATCCAATAGGCCACGAGGCGACGCCGGACCCACTCGCCCCGCTTGCAACGTCGCGCGCCCAATCCAAGCTGCTGGAACCGCCAGTAGCGCCAGGCCGGGAGCCTTGTCAGAATAGTAATGACTGTTAGCGAAGGCTTTGTCTTCGGTGTTCTGCTGAAAATCATCGATGCGCAGCGTTCCTTTCTCGATGATGGCACGGACCATATCGAAGCGGGAGTTCTGGTTCCATCCAGCTCCTTCATAAAAGTATGCGTATGAGAAAAAAGTCACGGCGAAAATCAGGAGCGCACGCATTCGGATATCAGAACCGCCGCTCTGTGCAGAAACATTCATTGTGGAGTGTTCAAAGAAATACTACGCCCGAACGGAGCAGCCCGAACGCTGAGTGCTAAATGCTGAGTGCCGAATATTGAACACTACAATCAGATCTTCACGAAAATGCCTTTGCGGTAAAGCACCCACATCGCCACCCAGCAAACCAGCACATAGGTCAGTGCATATAACAAGGATGCCTGCGCTGGGCTGGCTAGTGGCACGAATATACTTTCGTAAATAGATTCCTGCCAACTCATACCTTCGCCCGTGTGCAAGCGATCGGCCAAGCCGGATATCACTTCGGCAAACACGTAAGCGGCAATCGCATTCATTCCAAATACCAGCAGAGGCTTCGTCCAGAGGCCACGCCATCTCTTGACGTCCACCATCCAATAACACAGCGCCAGACAGAGCAGAGCCAGACCGGCGGTGAAGATCACATACGAACTCGTCCAAAGTTTCTTGTTGATGGGGAACCCGAGGTCCAGAATTTGCCCCGCCGTTACACCAACGACTCCAAACAACGCCATGCCCAGTGCCTTGCTCTGCGCGGGGCCAGGGGAGCGAAGCCACTGCCCCGTGAGCATCCCAAGCAGGCTGGTGGCGATCGCGGGGATGGTGCTCAACACTCCCTCGGGATCGCGCGTCCCCTCGTACAAGTGTCCCGCGAGCAGTCGACGGTCGAGCCAGGCCGCGAGGTTGCGATCGGGATCAAGCAATAGAATATTGTGAGTGGGCACGCCGAATCCCGGCACCGGCACGAAACGCATTAAGAGCCAATAGCCGACGAGACAACCTACAATGGTGAGAATCCATCCCCGCCAATCCGTCCACAAAGCGAGAATCGCGGAAATCACATAGCAAACCGCGATGCGCTGCAACACGCCATAGACGCGCCATGACGCCAGATGATATTGATCGGGAAAGTTCAGAAACAATCCCAGAGCAAAGAGCACAATACCGCGCCAAAGCACATGACTGAGAAGTTCTCGCTTTGACTCGCCGCGCTTTAACCGCGCGCTGAAGGAAAACGGCATCGCCACGCCGACGATAAAGAGAAAGAATGGGAATACCAAGTCGGTTGGCGTCCACCCGTTCCACTGTGCGTGCTTCAGCGGCCAATAGGAACTGGCCTCGTCGCCCGCGTTGTTAACCAGAATCATTCCAGCGATCGTCGCGCCGCGAAATAAGTCAAGCGACATCAACCGCGATGACGGCGAGGTATGTGTTCGCGTAGTTGCGTCTTGTTGAACAGCGGCGCCTGGTAAGGGGGAAGCCATGTGAACCAGCGTATGTTAACAGGTCGCTGTTCGGCTCTGCGTTGCGGAGGTAGCCGATATGGCGGAACGAGGCTTCGCTGCCCTTGCCTGCAAGTTCATTGCAGCTTGGTCTTCAGGGGATAATATTTCTGGATCATTCTGCCCGTCATCAATCCACCCTCGTACTCGGGAATAATTACCTCATCGGCTCCAGAAGTGCGAATGGCGTTGGCGTAGCGTTGCTGCCCGGCTCGCGTAATGATTTTCAAGTTTGGATTCAGCGCTCTCGCAGTCACGGTGATGTACAAATTATCGGCGTCGTTGTCGATCACGATGCAGATTCCTTGCGCGCGGTCAATTCCAGCTGATTGCAGAACGTCATGACGCTTGGCGTCTCCCTGGATGACCATGAGGCCGTCTTTCAGGAGTTCACGGTAAAGCCCTTCGTTGGTTTCAATGAGGACAAAAGGAATCTCGAGGCGGCTTAACTGATCCACTACCGTTCGTCCGACCTGGCCGTATCCGCAAATAATGAAATGCCCTTTTACCTTTTCGATGCTGACTTCGTTGACCATGGATTTCCAGACCTCCGTCCCGTGCCGGCTGAAGATCGTGACCGCAACCCGCTCTGCAATCCAGATCTGAAAGGCAAAAACTCCCATGAAGACAAACAAGGCAAAGAATTTAGTGCTGTTGTGAACGGTGTGGTAATCGATCGCGTGCGGATTAAGGATCCAAAACAAAGCATCCTGCCAGCGCAAACCCTCCAGCTTCATATAAACCCGCACACACAAAAGTCCGAAGCCCGCGAAGAGCAGGAAGGGCAGCCGCAACCGGCGAATAAAGACGACGAAGACGCGACCCATCGGACTCCCAGTGCAAAACCGCCTCGACTAAGGAAGCGTAGAGTGCCGCTCAGTTCCTCAGCCTGGCCAAGCTGCTACGGACTCCTGACCCGCAGCATGAATGCTCGGCACTATATCAAAAAAGTGTCAGCAGCCATACAGAATCGCGAATGCGATCAAAGCTTTGCGCTCGAATCCTGTCTCCACTTATGGCGCATTCTAGCACTCGCACGGGAGGTTACTCTGGTCACCATGACCTGCCGCGATAGGCAGGATATGATCGACTTTCGAGCGCTCTCCATGAAGAAATTGAAGTTCACTCTCGGCCTTACAAATAATGATAACGATTACCAGATAGAGCAGGCGGCCTCGGCTGAAACTGCCGCGAAACGCCTGGGAGTGGAGTTGCAGATCATCTACGCCGAAAATGACTCGGTGACCCAGAGTCAGCAACTTTTGAAGGTCATCCAGTCCCGCACCGACGCGCTTCCAGATGGAATCATTTTTGAACCCGTGGGTGGAACCGCTCTGCCGCAAGTGGCGCGCGCCGCGGCCATTGCCGGAATCACTTGGGTCGTGCTGAATCGGGATGTGGAATATATCGCCGAACTGCGCAAGGCTTATCGCATTCCGGCTTTTTGCATCACGTCGGACCACGAAGAGATCGGACGTATTCAGGGCCGGCAGTTAGCCGCCATCCTGCCCCACGGCGGAGCTGCCTTATACATTCAGGGCCCCTCGGAAAGCCTCGCGGCCAAGCAGCGGACATTTGGCATGTACGAGACCAAGCCGGCAGATGTGCAGGTCAAGCTCATGAAGGCCCAATGGACCGAAGCCAGTGCGTATCGCACCGTCAGTTCGTGGTTGCGGTTGTCCACTTCCCAGCAGACTCATATTGATCTCATTGCGGCGCAGGACGATTCCATGGCCCTGGGTGCGAGGAAAGCATTCCAGGAGGAACTGAACCTGGAGGCACGCGAGCGCTGGTTAAAGTTGCCTTACATTGGCTGTGACGGTCTTCCGAACAGCGGGCAGACTTGGGTGCGCCGGGGCTTGCTTGCGGCCACGATCTTTGTGCCGCCGAACGCCGGCGCCGCTCTGGAGACGCTGGTGCAAGCCATCCAAAAGGGCACGATGCCGGAAGAACGCTCCTTGATTGCGCCAGTCTCGATTCCAGCACTCGATGCCTTGGCCTCCCAAACCAAGAAGACCCGTGCGAACTCGGCCGGCCGGAGTTGACCCTGAAATCGCCGATCGCAGGGTGCAAGTTCTCCCGTCGCGTGCGCTGCCTTTGTGATTAGCCAGATCGACCTTCCGAATTTGCGCCTCCTTTTGTTACAGTAGTCGTTCTCGAAGGAGCCCCCGTGCCTATTTTGATAGCGCAGCCAACTCGCATTTCTGCCGCGGGAACCAAACCCAAGCTGATCGATGAATACATCGGACGAGTCAACACCAAGACCGATGGGGCTAGCGTGGCCCATATGCGCAGCCCGCAGGGATGGGAAGAACCCGGACAGACTCCGGAATTCGACGAATTCACTCTGGTTCTCAAGGGCATGGTGCGAGTGCGCCACAAGGATGGGCAGATCGACGTAGGCCCCGGGCAGGCAGTCATCACGCATAGGGGCGAATGGATTCAATACTCCACTCCGGCCGAGGGAGGTGCGGAATACATCGCCGTTTGCCTTCCGGCCTTCTCCATGGAGACAGTTCACCGCGACCAGTAAGGCAGGCTGACGGTGCAAGTCAGCGCATCGCAGTGACAGGCCACAAGATTTTGCCTAAGCCGGCAACCTCTATCATCGCCGCATCAGGCCAGGGCCTGATTACGACGGTCGTAGGCGAGGCGTTCATACCTGCGAGCTTCGTACCAAAGCGCGAGTTCGACTCGATTCCAGAATCCAAGTTTGTCAAAGATAATGCGCAGGTGGTTTTTCACGACATATTCCGTGGTACCGATGATTTCGGCCACCTCGCTGTTTTTCAATCCCTGAGCCACGAGTTCTATAACCTGCTGCTGGCGTGGGCTGGGAACCCGGGTTCCGTATAGATCGCGGGCAGGTATGTGTGCGCTCGATTGTGACTGCATAAGATAAACTCCTAATTTAGCCACGCCGGTCGGACGCGACTTTGGTATCAATGGAACGATGAATCGATCTACTCCGAATGAAGGTTCTTCACTGATCCGACTTCGGAACGTGCGGCGCAGAAAAACGGCGCTCGTGGGCAGATTCTTGAGCAGGAACGGATGCGCGCACAGCGTAGGTTGTCACAAAGCGGTGTGACGGCAATCACACCCCCGAAATTGGCGCGGCAAAGGCCAGAATCCAAGACCTTTTAGCGATTCCCATAATGCGCCGTCCGGCAGAAAAATCTGTGCACGAGCTGCCGAGGGATGACGGAATGCCGAATAGAGTGCAAAACGACGCACAGGGATAGAACTAATGTGATTGCGCGGGGGCACGGAGGCTGTGGAATGCGGGGCTGGTACTGAACCGCTGGGGGAAGGTTTCCTCGTACGACGAAAGGCTGGGGCAAATGAAATGGTGAGGTAAAGTAAAGCCGAATGCTTCCATTTCCTGTTTGGCCTGCATTGCAGTCCAGCCCTGTTCGGCCATGCGATATGCGGCGATATTCATTCCGGTTCGATCGTCGCCCAGTCGACAGTGGACAAAAACCTTCTTGCCTGGGTTTTGCCGCAGCAGGGTGAGAAAACGTGCGAACGTGTCGTCTTTCGGGAAAGGACAGTGCCATGGAATCGAGACATATTGCATCCCGAGCTTGGTGACCAGTTCACTCTCGTCTTTTCTTGACCCGCGAAGGTCTACCACGATGTTGATGCCGATTTTTGCCAGAGCTTTGAATCCGGCTACGCTGGGCTGCCCGCCGCGATATAAGGTCGGAGTCACCTCGCCGGCATTTGGCACGCCTGTGATTTTCAGCGATTGGCCGAAAGAATGGTTCTTACTCGGCGAATCTCCGGTTTGGAGCACGTTTCCCGCGGCACACAGGCCCGCGACGAGAACAGTACTAAATATCAGTCTGTAAGATTGCCGCCAGAATCGCATCTAATATCGCCCAGTCATGAATGCCTTGTCAGTGATCTGCGGCCGGTTGTGCCGCTTGCGGTAGCACCCGGCCTGCCGTGTTGATGTCAATGTCTACCTTTTCGCCTACATGAAGAATGAACGTGCTTGGGTTCTTCAGGCCCCAATCCACGTATGGCACGACAATGTGGGTCCGGACAATGAGATTTTGCCCTTGAGCCTGTACCGGCAAGGTCAGGGTTATGGGATGATCGGCGCCATGCAGTTTGAAAATGCCATCGATCTGCACGGCGGAAGCTCCCTGAGGGTCGACTTTACCTGACATCCGCGTAGGCGTGAACGTGATCTCGGGGTAGCGCTGGCTTTCCAGGACTTCCTGATGCATTTTGTGGTCGCGACCTTTGTTTCCGCTGTCACCGCTAGTCGCGTCAACGATAACCAGGCCGCTGGCCGAGCCGGTTGACGAGTTGAAGTGAACCGTCCCCCTCTTGAGCGCGAAAGTTCCGTGCACAGTATGGGCTGTGGCTGCCACTGTGAATTCGATCCGAGTGTTGGCGGGATCGAGTTCGACTGTCATCTCCTGAGCCAGCAGCGTTTCCGCGCCCAGGGCAAAAACGGAGATCAGCAACAACCAGCGAGACATTTAGATTCGTAGTTTACATCCCATTCCGCATCCAATTGCTGCTGCCTCAGATATGCAGAGGATACTCAGCGCGGGAAATGATAGTAGACATCCTGTTTGGAGGGAATCGGCACACCGTTTTTGGATGCGGGAGTGAAGTGCCATTTTCCCAGCGCCGCGAGCACCCTTTGATCGATGGACGGGCCGAGGCTTTGAACCACTATCTTTTGGACAATGCTTCCAGTCTCGTCGATGGTGATCTCGACGATGACGTCGCCTTCAATACCCGCGGCGTCAGATCCGAACACAGGGTCGGGAGACACCACCGGCAGGGCTGGCCGAATTTCTGGGCCAGCAAAGCTTCCGTACGAGAGCGATCCATACAAAGATCCGGCTGCGGGACCACCGGGGCGAGCAGACGCGGTCTCGTTCCCGACTTCCAGCTTCGCGGGCGGCGGATCCATCCGATGCGCGCTTTCTTTTTTGGCGGGGCGTTGCCATGTGAGGCGTGGCTTCGGTTGGTCCTGCGCAACTCCGGAGTCACCGCCGAAATAAATGCGAGTCAGGGTACTGCCGGATTGGCCCCTCACCACCGAAGATGGAGCCACGAAGATTGGGGCAGGGCTGTGCAGAAGCCATCCCAGAAACAGAAAGTGCAGCACCAAGGAAACGCTCAGCGAGGTAGCCTGACGTTTCGGAATGCCGGGATAAAGTTGCGTGAACATGGGCCACTACGGGCTGGTTCCTCTATTCTACTCACTCTTTGGCTAAAATAAGCAAGGTGATCGTGGGTGCCGAACCGGAACTTGCTGGCACTGGCGCTGGTGCGTAAGCACTCCCACATTCCCTTCTACGCATCTACAATGGTTTGCATCTATAAAGCGGCAGCCTGAATCAACATGAGATTAAAATATTGGGCTTCGTATGCCCCTGACTACTATCTATGAACGACCTCGGTGCGAGGAAACAATTGCGGCACAAGGGGATACGTTTTGCTCGTCCGGCGGTTGCGTGTGTTCTGGCCAACGCTCTTCTGCTTTGCCGACCTGCGTTAGGCCAGGCACCGGCGCCGACTCCACAATCTAGTTCGTCTTCGTATAGTGGCGGCCAATCCAGCAACAGCCAGTCCAGTAATCCCGGCGCAGGCCTTAGCCAGAGCCCGTTTTCAGGCAGCGTTCCCGAAGGCAAACCGACGGCAGAGGTGTTGCCGCTTTCTTTCAAAGACGCGATCGATCGCGGATTAAGAAACAATCTTGGCCTTCTGCTGCAGAGTGACGCCAGTTTGACGGCCCAGGGAGAAAAGTGGAAAGAGCTTAGCGAGTTGCTTCCCCACCTGAATGCCACGGTTAACGAGTCTGTCGAACAGATCGACTTCGCAGCTTTGGGATTTCGCTTCAACATTCCCGGAGTACCCAACGTAGTTGGCCCAATCGGAGTCTTCCAAACAGGCGCCTACCTGACGCAGTCAGTGTTCGATTATCATGCCATCCAGCGTAAACGGGGCGCTTCCTACAATGAGAAAGCCGCACTGAATTCCTTGAAAAATGCTCGCGAATTAGTAGTGCTTGCAGTCGGGAACTCCTATCTTGTGACGCTCTCCGGGGCAGCCCGGGTGGACACGGCACAAGCGGATGTAACCACTGCGCAAGCCCTATACGACAAGGCTGCAGACCAGCAGAAAGCCGGGGTGATCCCGGCTATCGATGCCCTGAGGGCCCATGTGGAGCTCCAGAGCCGCCAACAGGAGTTGATCGTTGCGCGCAATGACTATGCCAAACAGAAGCTGACGCTTGGACGTGTAATTGGGCTGCCACCAGGGCAGGAGTTTAGTCTGACCACGGCGGCCCCGTACGAACCGCTGGCCACTCTGCCGCTGGAGCAGGATTTGCAACGTGCTTACGCATCGCGGCCGGACTATCTGGCGGCAGCGCAGCAGGTGCGCTCGGCGGAGGAATTTCGCCGGGCCGCAACCTCGGAATATTATCCCTCGCTTGATATCGCGGGAGATTATGGCGCGGCGGGTATCCGTCCGGGTAGTTCGCATGGCGTGTTCGAAGTGGGTGCGACGTTGAATATCCCGATCTTTACGGGCGGAAGAACCCATGCCGACGTTATAGAGGCGGAAGCCACACTGCGCCAAAGCCGCCAGCAATTGGAGAACCTGCGCGGCCAGGTCGATTACGAAGTCCGCAGCGCCCGTCTCGACCTTAATGCCGCAGCGGATCAGGTCGAGGTAGCACGCAGCACGGTCGATCTCGCGACCCAGACACTCGCGCAGGCGCAGGACCGGTTTACGGCAGGCGTGACCGACAACCTGGAGGTGGTTCAGGCGCAGGACGCTCTGACTTCAGCCAACCAGACATATATCTCGGCCCTGTACTCCCACAACCTGGCCAAGATAGAGCTCGCGAAGGCCGTGGGCTTTGCCGAAGAGGGGGTCAGGCAATACCTTCAGAATCAAAGCAAGTAAAATCAGGTACGGAAATCATGGCAGAAAATACAGAGACGGTGGTGAGGGAAGATCAGCCTCAAGCGCAGCGGCCTGCAAGTCAGCCTGCTCCATTGCCCGCGTCGGACAGAGATCTCCGCTGGAAGAGCTTTCGAGCCGGCAATCCGCGGTTCCGCGTGTTTCTCATTGTCGGAATCGTGGTGCTGCTGGTGGCTGGATTCTTCCTGTGGCGCTACTTCGCCAGCTACGAAGATACGGACGATGCCCAGATCGATGGTCACTTGAACTCGATCAGCGCCCGCGTCTCGGGCCATGTTTTGAAGCTCTTGGTTGAAGACAATCAGTACGTGCCAATGGGAACACCTCTGATTGAAATTGATCCCAAGGACTATCAAGTAGCGCTGGATAAAGCCAAGGCAGATTACGCGGACGCCGAGGCCACGGCCGACGCTGCGCGGGTCAATGTGCCCATTACTTCCGTCAACACCACCAGCCAAACGTCCAGCGCGCAAGCCGATGTGGAGAATGCAACCGCAGGAATCGCTACTGCACGGCAGCAATATTCAGCAGCGCAAGCGCAGCTGGCGGAGGCGGAAGCCAACAACGTGAAGGCGCAGAACGATCTGGTACGCTACAAACAACTGGTCGACAAAGAAGAAATTTCGCAACAACAATATGATCAAGCCGTGGCCGCAGCCCACGCAGGCACCGCGGCGGTGGATGCAGCTCGGGCCTCGGCATCCGCCGCCGACCACCAAGTCCGGCAAGCACAAAGCAGGCTGGCGCAGGCTCAGGCGAACCTTCGTGCAGCCTCCACCGGACCGCAGCAAGTTGCCACCATTCAAGCGCGCGCACAATCTGCTGAGGCCCAGGCCGAAACCAAGAAGGCTGCATTGGATCAGGCCGAATTGAATCTGGGATACACGGTTATTGTCGCACCCGTAAATGGAGTCGTCACCAACCGCACGGTGGAAGTCGGGCAAAATGTTTCGATCGGCCAGGAGTTGATGAAGGTGATCAATCTCGACGATCTCTGGGTGACCGCGAATTTCAAAGAGACTCAACTCAAGCACATGCAAGTCGGCCAAAGGGTTACAATTCACGTCGATACGAATGGCAAAGACTACAACGCTCACGTGCAAAGCATTGCCGGAGCGAGCGGAGCGATCACGAGTTTGCTGCCTCCGGAGAATGCGACCGGGAACTACGTCAAGGTGGTGCAACGTATTCCAGTGAAGATTACATTCGATCCCGGTGAGACAAAAGAGCACGTTCTGCGTCCCGGGATGTCGGTTGAGCCGAAGGTCTGGATAAAATAAGAATCAGGAAAAATTGATGTACCGCATCATTACGGTCGAACGCGAATACGGAAGCGGAGGCGGCGAGATAGCCTGCGAACTTGCCAAGCGGCTCGGCTGGAAGGTCTGGGATCACGCTTTGACGGAGGAGATTGCCAAGGTTGCGAACGTGGAGTGTTCGACAGTCGAACGCTGCGAGGAGCGCGTCGACGGCACGTTTCAGCGCCTCGTCAAAGTGTTTTTGCGTGGCAGCTACGAGCGCAGCATACCGCTGCCTGGAGCGGAGACATTCGACACCGACCGCTTTGTGGCCGTGGGGCAGCAGGTCATGGAAAAAGTCGCCCAGGCTGGCAATTGTGTGATTGTGGGCCGAGGCGCGCCATATTTTCTGCGTCTGCGGGGAGAGGCGTTCCATGTTTTTCTTTATGCTCCTCGTGCGGAGAAGCTCAATCGATTGCTCAAAGTCGGCAAGAGCGTTAAAGAAGCGGAAGAGTTACTGGACACGATCGACCGCGATCGAATCACATTTGTAAAGCGCTATTTCAATGCCGACTGGCCCACGCGTTGCCTTTATCATTTGATGATCAACACGGCTGTCGGAAATGAGAATGTCATCTCGACAGTTCTGAACACTATGCGCTCTCTGGAGCGCGCACCGGTCAGCGTCTAGCGATTCCGCCTCTCCAATGTAGAAATCTTTCTTGCGTTTTCTGCCGGCGAAAGCGACTCAGGAACCGCGGATTACATTGAATAAAGTGACCGCTTCAGAAATTCTCCGGCACCGGGACGTCCCACAAACTTGTCTCCTTCTACGATCACGCGGCCGCGCGAAAGCACAGCGTCGGGCATGCCAGTTACCTCGATGCCTTCGAACATCGAATAGTCGACGCGCATGTGATGGGTTGTTGCGCTGATGGTGTGCTTGCGATCAGGATCGAAAATTACCAGGTCGGCATCGCTGCCCACCGCGATTGTGCCTTTGCGGGGATAGAGGCCGAAGAGTTTTGCGGGCGTGGTGGAAACGAGTTCTACGAAACGGTTCACGCTGAAGCGACCTTGGGCGACACCGCCCGAAAAAATCAAACTCATCCGGTGCTCGATACCCGGGCCTCCGTTGGGGATTTTGGTGAAGTCATCGCGCCCCAGTTCCTTTTGTTCTTTAAAACAGAATGGGCAATGATCGGTTGAAACGACCTGCAAATGATCTTGCTTCAATCCGCTCCAAAGTTTTTCCTGATGCCACTTCTCGCGCAATGGCGGCGTGAACACGTATTTTGCGCCTTCAAATCCGGGGACGTCGAAATTTTCAATGGAAAGATAAAGGTACTGCGGACAGGTCTCGGCATAGACGGGAAGGCCGCGATCGCGTGCCTCGCGTACTTTTTCCAGGGCATCGTTACAGCTCAGATGCACAATGTAGACGGGGGCTCCCGCCATCTCCGCAAGGGCGATCGCGCGCGACGTTGCCTCAGCTTCGGCTGTGGTCGGACGCGTCAGCGCGTGATACTTTGGAGCTTTTTTTCCTTCGGCCAGGGCCTGCTGCACGATCACGTCAATGGCGCTGCCGTTTTCGGCGTGCATGCATACGAGGCCTCCATTCTTTGCCGTCGCACGGAGTGCCTTGAAGATGCTGCCGTCGTCGAGCATGAATACGCCGGGATAGGCCATGAACAACTTGAAGCTGGTGACGCCTTCGCGGACGAGAGCATTCATCTCTTCGAGTTGCGCGTCCGCCAGATCGGTGATGATGCAGTGAAACGAATAATCGGAGACGGCTTTGCCTGACGCCTTTTTCATCCAGGTGTCAAAAGCGGTTCGCAGTGTCTGGCCTTTGTACTGGATGGCAAAATCGATCAGAGTCGTCGTCCCTCCAAAGGCTGCGGCTCTGGTGCCGGTTTCGAAATCATCGGCGCTGTTGGTGCCCCCGAAGGGCATGTCGAGGTGAGTGTGAACATCGATTCCTCCGGGCAAGATGTACTTTCCGGCTGCGTCGATGATTTTCGTTGCATTGTCGCGAGGAAGGCTTTGCCCGATAGCCGTGATCTTGCCGTCGCTAATGGCGAGATCGCTCGCGTAAGTGTCGGCGGCCGTGACTATGCGTCCGTTTGTGATAATGGTGTCAAAGCCCATCGGTTCCTCCCTCGGAGCAGAGAACGCATTTTATGCTAAACTGCGACACCTTGGGGCAGCGATTGTGCTAGCGACAGCGATTTCAGGAAGTCAAAACCGATAACCACAAAGGATACGAAGGTTCACAAAGGAGATCACATGCGGTTTGGCATCACAATCAAACCTGACATGCCCGTGGAGCGCATCGTCGCCCTCACTCGTCAGGCAGAAGCCTCGGGTTTTCAGTATGGGTGGATCTTCGATTCTCACGTCCTATGGCTGGACCCGTATCCGGTGTTGACACTGATGGCGAGCAACACGAAGAACATGCGGCTGGGCCCGTGCGTTACCAATCCCGCGACACGTGACATCACCGTGACAGCCAGTCTGTTCGCCACGCTGAATCTGATTTCGGGAGATCGGATGCAGCTCGGCATCGGGCGCGGGGACAGTTCGCGCCGGGTGTTGGGCAAGAAGCCGGTTGGGGCGGGCGATCTGGAACGGGCGGTGAAAGCATTTCGCGAGCTGACTGCTGGGCGTGAAATCGATTACGAAGGTCAGCCTACGCGGCTCTCCTGGGCGAAAGGATCTCCGCCGGTTTGGATTGCGGGGTATGGGCCGAAAGTGTTGGACCTGGCGGGCAGAGTTGCGGACGGAGTAATTTTGCAATTCGCTGATCCCGATTTGATCGCGTGGTGTCTCGGTTTCGTGAAGAAAGGAGCCGAGCAGGCGGGACGCGACTGGCGCAAGATCGAGGTCATGGCGGCTGCGCCGGTGTGGGTGTCGGATGACCTGAAGCTCGCGCGGGAGCGGGTACGCTGGTTTCCGGCATTGGTTTCCAATCATGTGGTGGATTTGATTTCGCGTTATAGGCCGGAAGAATTGCCTCCGGCGTTGACGTCGTTTGTGCGCAATCGAGGCGGGTACGATTATCAGCATCACTGTGAAGTGGAGAGCAGCAACGCAAACTTCGTTTCGGATGACGTAGTGGATAGATTTTGTTTAGTTGGACCGGCTGAGGCGCATCGGGAAAAACTGCGCAGGTTGGCCAGCGTGGGAGTGACGCAGTTTAATGTGTATCTCATGTGCGGAGATGAAGAAGACACTCTCGAAAAGTACAAAAAGGAAATAGTGCCTGCCTTTCGATAGGCAGTCTACCTTGGGTAATCTCGAGAGATTCGTTTTATACTTCGATGCACGGAGCCGATCATCAAAGGCGCTATCCCCGTTTTGCCTGCGGCTGACACTACTGAGTCGCTGAATTGGTGGACGGAAGTTTGCGGTTTCAAGGAGACGTTTCGCGACAGCACTCCGCCAACCTATGCAGGGATAAACCGCGGTGACGCGTACCTGCACATCGCCGGAATGAACGACAAAGCACTCGCGCGAAAAGTTGGCTACCAGACCATGGTGCGGCTTGCCGTCAAGGGTATTGAGGCGATGTATGCCGAATACCAGCGACGCGGAGGCAAGGTGCATCCAAACGGTTCACTGCAAACCAAGCCCTGGGGCACGAAAGAGTTCGGTGCGATTGACCCTAACGGGGTGTGTGTGACGTTCCAGGAATAAGCGTGCCCCACCCGACAGCTTACGATGCTGCTTCTGCTGCGGGCAGCTCCGGTTCTCCCTGGTGAGCCGTCATCAGCGCGTAATAGATCACGAAAGAAACCGTAAAGCCCACAAACCAGGAATAATCGTATAGCGTGCGCAGTGTTGGAACGACTAGTCCCACCAGGGCCGTTCCCGCGCCTGCTGCCAGCGCGACTATGGCGAGCCAGTTGAAGCCTTGCGAATATTCGTAGGCGCCGCCACGCAGATAGAGGTCGTCGAGCAAGAGGACCCGCCGTCGCACCACGAAATAATCACAGATCATGATGCCTGCGACCGGCCCGAGAAATGCTGAGTAACCGCCGAGCCATCCAAAGATCATGGTTTTGTAGTTGCCCAGCAGTTTCCACGGCATCATCGCGATTCCCATGAAGCACGTGATTACTCCTCCGGTGCGGAAGCTGATCTTGCGCGGCCACAAGTTGGAAAAGTCATTGGCTGGAGAGACCACGTTAGCACCGATATTCACGTTGAGGGTCGCCAGAAGGATCGCTAGCAACGAGATAACGACTGCGACCGGCGAATGAAACTTGCTCAGCAGTTGTACGGGATCCCAGATCGCGGTTCCATAGATGACTACGGTCGCTGAGGTCACCAGGATGCCGATCAACGAATAGAGCGTCATCGTGGTGGGTAGAGCGAGCGCCTGTCCGATCATTTGTTGGCGCTGGCTGCGGGCGAAGCGTGTGAAGTCCGGAATGTTGAGCGAGACGGTTGCCCAGAATCCCACAGTGGCATTCAATGCGGGAACCAGAAACTTGAGGAAATCCGGGAAGGTCGCAAACCGCGAAGGAGCCGCGAGCATGGGGCCAAAGCCGCCTGCGGCACGGTATGCCCAGCCCAGCAGAAGGAGTCCCACCCCCAATAAGACTGGCGCGCTGATGCCTTGCAGGACCCGAATGTATTCGACGCCTTTTAGAATCACGGCGAAATTGATAAGCCAGAACGTTAGAAAGCAAACCGCCGTGCTGTAGGGAACATTTCTCCAGGCGGGAAACAAAGTTGCGAGCAGCGTGCTCACCGCTTCTCCGCCAATCCAAGTTTGAATGCCGAACCAACCGCATGCTACCAAAGCACGCAGGACCGCGGCTACGTTTGCCCCCAGAACTCCAAACGAAGCGCGAGCCAGCACAGGAAAAGGGATTCCATAACGTGCGCCAGGATGCGAGTTCAACAACATGGGGATGAGCACGATTGTGTTCCCCAGAAATACCGTGGCCACGGCCTGCTTCCAGTTCATTCCTCCCTGAATCAGGCTTGCGGCCAGCATGTAGGTGAGGATATTGACCGACATCGATACCCAGAGCGCGGCGTAGTTGTACGTTCCCCAGTGACGCCGCTCGTCGGTCGCCGGCGCCAGATCGGAATTGTAGAGCGGACTGGCTTCGATTCGGCTTGGTGTCATGAGAGTCAGTCGGCTGCCAGGGTCTGCCCGGTCTGTGCAGTCAGCGGAGCATAGGTTTCTGGACGGCGGTCGCGGAAAAACTGCCAGACCTTTCGTACCTCCGCAATCATATCTAGATCGAGATCAGCGACCAGGACTTCATCTTTGTCACGGCTGGCTTGAGCGACGATCTTGCCGCGGGGATTGCAGAAGTAGCTCTTGCCGTAAAATTCTCCTATGTTCCACGGCTCCTCCGTGCCAACCCGGTTGATCGCGCCCACGAAATAACCGTTGGCTACAGCGTGCGCAGGTTGCTCGAGTTCCCACAGGTACTCTGAAAGTCCAGCGACCGTCGCCGAGGGATTGAACACGAGTTCTGCTCCGTTGAGGCCGAGAATTCGCGCGCCTTCAGGGAAGTGACGGTCGTAGCAGATGTAGACTCCGACGGCAGCGTACTTGGTTTTGAAAACGGGGTAGCCCAGATCGCCAGGAGTGAAGTAGAACTTTTCCCAAAACCCAGGATGCACGTGGGGGATGTGATGCTTGCGGTACTTGCCGAGGTAACTCCCGTCCGCATCGATGACGGCGGCAGTATTAAAATACACTCCCGGCATTTGCTCCTCGTAGACAGGAACCACGATCGCCATGCGATGTTTCGCCGCGACTTTCTGCATCAGCTTGGTTGTGGGCCCATCCGGAACTCGTTCGGTAAGTTCGTACCAGCGGATGTTCTGCTCGGCGCAGAAATACGGCCCGTAAAACAGTTCCTGCAAGCAAAGTATTTTCACCTTTTGCTTGGCCGCACGTTCGATAAGCTTGAGATGCTTGTCGATCATGGCTTTCTTGATTTGCGGCAGTGAGCGGTCGCTCGTCAGCACGTTACCCGCCTGGATCAGGCCACAGCGCACGATTCGGGACATGGATGCACCTCCACGAGAGGGTAAATATAGCAGAGGTGACGGGGACGGTTTATCCTTTTGTGGCTGTCCCCTTGGACGAGACAGAATTTCGGGCGCTAGCGTAGCCAGGTTTGATTAGCGAATAAATGATGTCGCAGCGCTGCTTGTAGGGTAAGAACGCGCTCTTCATCGCGTTGATTGTGATTTTTTCAAAGTCATCGAGCGTCAATCCAAAGGTATCGGCGGCAGCTTCGAACTCCTTGGACATGGAGGTATCGCTCATCAGGCGATTATCGGTGTTGAGAGTAACGCGAAATTTCTCCTGATAGAAAATCCTGAAAGGATGTTCGGCCAAGCTGGGAGCGGCTCCGGTGTGAACGTTGCTGATCAGGCAAATCTCCAGCGGAATTCGCTTGTCGAGAACGTATTGCGCGAGGTCGCCCAATTTCACCACTCTGCCGTCCGCGATAGCGATGTCTTCAATCAGGCGCGTCCCATGCCCAATGCGATGCGCCCCACAATATTGAATGGCCTGCCAAATGGATTCCTTCCCATACCCCTCGCCGGCGTGAACGGTGATATTGAAGTTCATTCGTTGAATGTAGTGAAAAGCGTCGACATGCTTCTTCGGCGGGTAGCCGCCCTCTTCACCTGCCAGATCGAAGCCGACAACACCACGGTCGCGAAAATCGACAGCAAGCTCCGCCATTTCAAGAGAGACGTTCATGTTGCGCATGGCACAGATAATCAATCCTGAGGGAACCCCGAAGGCCTTGCGACCGCGCTCTAATCCCCTCAAAACGGCAGAGACAACCTGTTGATGAGTCAATCCCTTTTTGGTGTGAAAGACTGGCGCAAAACGAGTTTCAAAGTAGACGACGCCGTCGTTGCTCAGGTCTTCGACCTGCTCATAGGCCACGCGTTCGAGCGCCTCATCCGTCTGCATCACCGCAATAGTATGCGCGAAACCTTCGAGATATTTCGCCAGACTCCCCTTGTTGGCGCCTTGATGGAACCATGTACCCAACGCTTGGGGATCGTTGGTCGGAAGCTTTTGATATTTCGCGGTTTTGGCCAGTTCGATGACAGTCTGCGGTCGCAGCACGCCGTCCAAATGTTCATGAAGAAGTACCTTGGGCAAAGTTCGCAACGAGTCTTTAAAATTCATCGAAGGATTCGCCTCTCGCGGCGTCCTACGCCGGAAGATAGACTGCCGTCAGCAATCCTAAACTTAGGATGCATCGAGTGCCACAACATATTCTGGCGGTTTTCCGCGAAGAAGAACAATTTATAGAAGGGCTTGCTTGGGCGATGGTGCGAGACTCCAACTGCTTTTGGTCAAGTTTGCCTGTGGACGGGCTCTCGAGCTTAAGCTTGACGGGCTATGGTGCGACTGTTAGATTTCGGTTCCACCTGTATATCCGAAGATCATGAGTCTGACTGAGCCAGCGAAAACGAAGGATTCGATTGACTTTCGCCGGCGCAACTTTTTGATCCGATGCTGCCAGGGAGCTTCTACGGCGCTGATTCCCGCGAGGCTACGTGGCCTTGCCTTTCCGTCGATATTCGATTCTCCAAATAAACCCACGCTGAAGGGCGATGTAGATTTCCATCTGCACCCCCACTATCGCGCTCAGATGCCGCTCGATGCCACGCTGCTAAAGACACAGGCGGGTCTGGACAAGTTTGTCACGGAGAAATATCAGGATCAGATCGCGAAAATTCTCGCCGAATGGAGTTCAAGCCTGCTGCAATCTCCGAAGGACATGCGGGCGCTCGAAAAGGTTCTTATTCCTGACTTCTCAGCGACGTCTCTGCGGCCTCTCGAATCGAGGTCTGTGCGTTCCGGGCCAGCGCTTGAGATTCATCAGAACGTATTCCCGCTCGCGCTCGCTCTGGGAAGGGAAGCCTTTCTCGAGGAATTGCGTTCCACGATCAGTTTTTTTTCGAAAATCATCACCGCTGAGTTTCAAGTGGTGAGTATCGATGCGGTCCCTGCGACTTCGCCTGCTGCTGCCGACTTCAAGAGCGGCGAGGCGAACGCTGCGGGAATCCGAGAATTTACCGGTCGATTGAAAACGCTGGTGCGCTACGAGTTAGTGGGATCCGGACATGATTTCTATCGAGAGCAAAGGGTGGGGCATTGGGAACTCGAGTGGCAAGCAAAGTTGGGCGACTTCCACATGAAGACCTGGCAAGGGCTTGGCGAGACATGGAGCCGTGCATCCGATCCGGTCTATGTGGACATTGCCGCGCAGGCATTCGGCAGCAATTCGTCTTACTCAGCGCAGTTGCTTCACGGAGCCGATTACTGGCGGACAGTTCTCGATGGGGCCTGCGGCATCGACATCTACGGGCACAACGGTGTCTCAGTCGGAGACATCGACGGTGACGGGTTCGACGACCTGTACGTGTGCCAACCTGCGGGCCTGCCCAACCGGCTCTATCGAAATCGCGGAGATGGAACCTTCGAGGACGTTACGGAAGCTTCGGGAGTCGGAATCCTCGACAATACAGCATGTGCGTTGTTTGCCGACTTTGACAATGACGGTCGTCAGGACTTGATCGTGGTGTGCACGAGTGGCCCACTGTTGTTTCTAAATCAGGGAGGGGGTAAGTTTCTCCGGAAGCCCGACGCATTTAAGTTCTCCAACTCTCCACAAGGCACTTTCACGGGTGCAGCCGTTGCCGACTACGACCGCGATGGCTGGCTGGACATCTATTTCTGCCTCTATATCTATTATCAAGGCACCGGTCAGTATAAATATCCCCTTCCTTATTATGACGCGGAAAACGGGCCTCCCAATTTCATGATGCGCAACAATCGGGATGGAACCTTCCGGGATGTTACGGCGGAGTGTGGCCTTGATCGAAACAATACTCGCTACAGCTTTTGCTGTGGCTGGAGTGATTACAACCGCGATGGATGGCCCGATCTCTACGTGGTGAACGACTTCGGCCGTAAGAATCTTTACCGCAACAATGGAGACGGAACGTTCACAGATGTCGCGTCGCAGACGGGAGTCGAAGATATCGGCGCGGGCATGAGCGTTTGCTGGTTCGATTATGACAATGATGGCGCCGACGATCCTTACGTCGCTGACATGTGGTCGGCTGCGGGATTGCGCATCTCGACGCAGGACATTTTCCAGAAAAATGCGCCCGAAGAAGTTCGGGCCCTGTGTCGCAAGCACGCCAGAGGCAACTCCTTGTTTCGCAATACCGCGTTGCTTAGTAACAAGAGCGCGGTTTTCGAGGATACGAGCGCCTCCACAGGAGTTGAAATGGGGCGCTGGTCGTGGTCGAGCGACGCGTGGGATTTCGATCACGACGGGTTTCCTGATCTTTACATTGCCGACGGCATGATTTCTGGTGCGTCGCGCGCGCCCCGGGGACAGGACCTGAACAGCTTTTTCTGGCGTCAGGTGGTTGCAAATTCGCCCAGCGAAGCGAAGCCCGCACACGATTACGAGGAGGGATGGAACGCGTTGAATGAACTGATCCGCGCTGACCGCACCTGGAGCGGATTTGAGCGCAATGTCTTTTATGCGAACAATCGCGACGGAACGTTTTCCGATGTGTCCGCAGTCGTGGGCATGGATTTTATCGAAGATGGCAGAGCGTTTGCGCTAGCCGATTTCGATCACGACGGTCGGCTGGAAGTCTTCTTGAAAAACCGCAACGGTCCGCAGTTGCGAGTCCTGAAGAACGTCATGAAAGGGCTAGCGCCGTCGATCGCTTTCCGACTTCGTGGAGTAAAAAGTAATCCTGACGCGATTGGTGCGGCGGTTACGGTAGAGTCGGAAGCGGGTCGTCAGACGCGAATGCTGCAAGCGGGATCAGGATTTCTCTCTCAGCATAGCAAGGAGGTGTTTTTCGGTTTGGGCGAAGCTAAGGGGCCGGTGCGAGCATCGATCCGCTGGCCGAGCGGGCTAGTGCAGGAACTGCACGATCTGCCGCTCGACCATAGGGTTAGGGTTGAGGAGGGGAATGCATCATACAAAGTGGAGGCGTTTGTCAGCGCGGTCGGCAAGACCGGAGCCGTGCCCCCCTCAAAAGTAGGCGAAGTGAACAGCGCCCAGAAAGACATCGAATCACTTCCCACGACGGTTGAAACGTGGTTGCTAGCACCCGTATCTGCACCGGATTTGTCGCTCTCTGATTTGACTGGAGAAGTTCGGACACTTGGCGCGCTTCGCGGCAAAGTGGTGCTGCTTAATTTCTGGGCGACAGGATCGGCTAGCTGCAGAGAAGATTTGAGAAGCATCAACGAGCTACATCAGGGTTCGGCCGCGCCTTCGGGAAACTCGGGACTTTACGTCCTCGCGGTACACGTCGACGATTCCACTGAAACCGGCAAGATTAAGGCGCTGGCGCAAGAGCTTCATCTTTCATTTCCCATCCTTCACGGATCGGATGACGTGGCCGGCATTTATAACATTCTCTATCGTTACTTGTTTGACCGGCACCGCGATCTCAGTCTTCCGACCTCCTTCTTACTTAATGAAAAAGGAGATATCGTCAAAATCTACCAGGGCCCGATAAACGCCGAGCGGGTCGAACAAGACTTCCAACAGATTCCACAGACTGCGGCGGAACGATTGGCGAGAGCGCTGCCCTTTCCCGGCCTTACCGACACACCCGAGTTTCGGCGCAACTATCTTTCGTATGGCTCGGTGTACTTCCAACGAGGCTATTTGGATCAGGCGGAAGCGTCATTCAAATTGGCGCTGAAGGACGATCCGTCGAGTGCAGAAGCACTTTACGGCCTGGGGAGCGTCTACCTGAAACAGGACAAGAACAGGGAAGCGCGGGAGAGCTTTGAACGCGCGATCAAACTTCGTGTGAGCTATCCCGACACCTTGCCGAATGCTTGGAACAACCTTGGCCTGCTGGCCACGCGGGAAGGGCGCACCGCCGACGCGATTCCGTATTTTGAGGAGGCGCTGCGGCTGAGTCCTGATCATTTAGTTGCCCTCGAAAATCTGGGTAACGCTTATCGCCAGCAGAAGCGGTGGGATGAAGCTCGTAAAGTGCTGGAGCGCGCGGTTGCAGTTGGACCTCAGGATCCGGAAGCGAACTACAGTCTTGGGATGGTCTTTGCGCAATTGGATGACAGCGATCGTGCCTACGAGTACCTGCAGAGGGCATTGAAGCTTCGCCCCGGTTATCCCGAGGCGCTGAACAATCTTGGCGTACTTTACTTGCGCACGCAGCGGCGTGACGAAGCGGTCGCCAGTTTCGAAGAATGCATCCGGGTCGCGCCTGCATTCGATCAGTCCTATCTGAATCTCGCGAGGGTCTATACCATCGAGGGCACGCCCGACAAGGCCCGTGCCGTTCTCCTTGCGCTTCTCAAGCAGCATCCTGATCACGACTTGGCGCAGAAGATGCTGGAGCAACTGCCGCAATAGTTCGTGAGCGGCAGAGCGGATTCGCTCACGAGGAGCCCTCGCTGCGCACGAGTTACAATGCGATGCGGAGGACACATGTCGAAATCGCGCAGGCAATTCCTGGTGGCTACTTCTCTGACTCTATTGGGCGCGGCCGCCGCGTCTCTGAGCAAGGCTCAAGTGTCCCAAGAGTTGCCGCCGGGATCACCGTCCGCGTTCGGTACTGGACCTGCGGTTGGACCCGAGGTCACCGTTTCCACCTTTGCCGAAGCCGAGAAGCTCATGCAAGTCTCGCTGAGCGATGGCGAGCGAGTAATGGCTGCGGCTAGCTGGCGGAAGACCATGGCAGGACTGTATGAGCGCCGGACAGGTCCTCGCAAGCTTGCGCTCGAGGCCACGCTCGCTCCGGCTTCGCGATGGGAACCAGTCCTTCCCGGCCAGAAAACACTTCCGCAGTACGACCGGTTTGTGCGCAGCAAATCCGATCCCGGTCCTTTGCCCGCAAACGACGAAGACATTGCCTTTGCCCCTGTCACTCACCTTTCGCGCTGGATTGAAAGTCGGAAACTGAGCTCACAGCGGCTGACGAATATCTATCTTGCGCGATTGCAACGATTCGATTCCAAGCTGCGGTGTGTGATCACGCTTACGCGCGAGTTGGCGCTTGCGCAAGCCACCCAGGCGGATGAAGAAATTGCTGCGGGCAAGTATCGGGGCTTTCTGCACGGCATTCCTTGGGGAACAAAAGATCTTCTCGACACCGCCGGCATTCCCACTACATACGGCGCCGAACCTTTCCGAAACCGCGTGCCCAAGGAGGACGGCGCTGTGGTGAAGCGCTTACACAACGCCGGCGCGGTGCTGGTCGCGAAGCTAAGCCTAGGTGCGCTGGCACTCAACGACATCTGGTTCGGCGGACAAACCATGAATCCGTGGCTGCCTGAGGAAGGAGCATCGGGCTCGAGTGCTGGGCCGGGGGCGGCCACGGCTGCCGGATTGGTCGGCTTTGCCATCGGGAGTGAAACCGGCGGCAGCATTGTGAGCCCGTCCATGCGCTGCGGAATTACGGGGCTGCGGCCAACCTACGGGCGAGTGCCGCGTACCGGAGCGATGACATTGTGCTGGTCGCTCGACAAGCTCGGACCCATGACCCGCGGTGTCGAGGACGCAATGCTGGTGTTGCAGGCCATCACCGGTCCGGACGCTGGCGATGTGGACAGCGTGCCCAGCAAGCTGGATTTCGACGCAGGCGCGAGTGTTAAAGGATTGCGTGTAGGATATTTCCCAGCGTGGATGAACGAGCGACCTGCAACCAGCGTGGATCGAGCTGCTCTCGATACTGTTAAGCAAGTCGGCATGCTGCCGGTTGAGGTCGCCATTCCAGATTGGCCGTATGGCTCGCTCAATCTGATCCTCTTTGCCGAAGGGGCAGCGGCCTTTGAGGAGCTTGGACTCAACGGTGGGATGGATCAACTTCGAATGCAGACGCCGGATGCATGGCCTAACATTTTTCGCGACGCCAGGTTTCTTTCCGCCGTGGACTTTGTGCAGGCTGACCGGCTTCGCCGCAAAGTGGCGGAGGAGATGGCGCGTGTCTTCTCGCAAGTTGATCTGCTTCTCGTGCCTTCGCTGCGCGACGAAATGCTTACCATCACAAACTTCACGGGGCATCCGTCACTAACACTTCGTGCCGGTTTTGTTGAGGTATCGAAGGCACGCAGTGATTGGGCGCCGGACCCAAGCATGCCGCTCCCGTCATTCTCTCCGGCGCGGCGGGTGCCTCACGGCATTACGCTGATTGGGCGGCTCTTTGATGAAGGCACGCTGGCAAGCGCCGGCCTGGCGCTGGAGCGCAGCTTTGGAGTAATAGGCGAACGTCCGCCAGGATTCTAAACGGAAATATAGCGTCGACCGACTGTCTCGCCATCTACTGCTTCGGTGGCGTCGGAGCGGTTAGCAGGTCCACGAACATTTTGTAGAACCTCTCGGTATCCAAATCGTCCTGTACTTCGATCGGCTGGAGCTCGATCTTGGGCTTATTCCAATCGCTCCAAGTCAGCGTATCGCCGTAGCTGTAGCCTCTGTCGAGGTTAACATCGATGAAGTGCACTTCTTTTTTTGTGATCAGGCTTGGGTCCAGCCAGGCAGCAGCGGCGAGCTCGTCCCATAGGAAGTTGTATTCGCCGTGCAGGTGAGTATATTGCCCGATATAGCGTGCGGCCGGAGAGTTGCCGGCCTTAACCCGGTCAATCAGTTCGGAAGTCAGTCTGGTCTTTACAGAGATATCGACCGGCGTGCAGACGATCTTCTTCCACGGGGCATGCAACACAACGTGAGCCGCCTCTGGATCAAACCAGAGATTGAATTCGCGTCGCGGAGTGTCGACGAACTCAGGATCAGTGGTTTGCGGATTCATGCTCGCGCCCATGAACACTAACTCTTTGGCCATCCCCGCAAATTCAGGATCGATTGACATGGCCAACGCGAGGTTCGTCATTGGACCGCCTTCATAAATCGTTATTTCGTTGGGGAACCTGTGGACCATGCGAATCAAAAAGTGGGCTGCATCTTCGTCGGCGGGCTTGGTGGTTGGCTTGCCCTCGGTCATGTCTCCCAGTTCGTTCGGCGGATGATAGAATCGCGGCGTCCAAGCTCCCAACCAAGCTACCGAACCGTAGCGTTGCTCCCAAAGTTCCGTCTCCTCTTTTCGCCGCACTAGCGGGTACTCCGCTCCCGGCACGACCGGGATGTCGGTTCGTCCGATGATTTCGAGCATGCGCAGGGTGTGCGCGATTTCCGACTTGAGCCACTGATCGCCGGTCACAACCGTGATACCCAGCACTTTGGTCTGCGGAGACTGGATCAGCAACAATATCGATTGCTGGTCGGTTCCGGCGGGCCCGGCCCCATCCTGGTCGATGATGATCTTTCGCTTTTGTCCCCACGAAATGGCGCATGTCAGCAGAACCGCAGTCGTTAGTAAATAGCGTTGGCGGAATTTCATTTTCACCTCAGGCAAGCCGATGGATATTATAAGTCGATTGCGGATAGTGCTTCCGACATCTAGAATGGCGAACGCAAGATCGATGTTATTTTGCCTTCCCGATGCGTAATTATTCTATGGCCCGATTCCGCATAAGGCTATGCCAGCCCGATCGCGGTGGAACTCGTCATGCAAGATGCGCGCTGGCGTTGATTGCGTGTATTGCTGTATTTCTGACACAGGAACAACCAGTTCAGGCCCAGTCGCAGGCTCAAGCGGGCTCCGCTATCTTGCAGGGTTCTGTGCTCGATTCGAGCGGCCGCCCAATCGCGGATGCCACGGTTTACCTGCAGAAGGACGGGGCGCAAACCCTGACTGCCCGCACGGATTCGGAGGGTAGCTACAGATTTTCCGCGCTTGGCAACGGCGTTTATAAGCTTCGCGCAGAGATGGTGGGATACGTGGTCGAGAGCTTCGGTCCCTGCGCACTTGGGTCGAAAGAGACGAAGAGGGTTGACCTGACCCTTCAGCCATCGAGAGTTTCCACGCCGCAGAATGGTTCACCAGGCACATCCTCGGGAACCTCTGAAGCGGAAAAGCCACAGTATTTCGATGAGCCCCAGTTCACCGTGGCGGGTGTCACCGAAGCCATGAATCCCGGCGGGCACGGTTCCAATACCGCGCTACAGACCACGGAAGTGCTGGCCAAGGAAACTGCTTCGCTGGGCATTTCGGCGGTGAAAACGGAATCCATCAACTCAGGAATGACCGCCCCTTCGTTAAGCACAGCTTCGTTAAGCAACCCAGGGGAAGTGTCTCTGCGTTTGCAGGCTGAACACGAACCGGGAAACTTTGAGCTGAATTACCGGCTCGGAAAAATCCTGGTTGACGAAGGAAAGGCTCGGGAAGCGATTCTGTATCTCGAACGAGCTTCTCAACTCAATCCCGTCGACTACGAGAACGCTTACGAACTCGCGCTGTCCCATGCCGACGCAGGTCAATACGAACGTGCTCAGGCGGAGGCTCGAACACTGCTGGCCAGGCCAAACGAAGGGGTGCGGCAGCAAGCCGAACTTCATCATTTGCTGGGCAATATCGAAGAGAGATTGGGTAATCCTCTCGAAGCGGTTCGCGAGTACCAGCGAGCGGCTGAACTGGATCCGAGCGAACCCAACCTCTTCGACTGGGGAACCGATCTGCTGATCCATCGCGCGTTCGAGCCAGCCATCGAAGTGTTTGAACAGGGGAATCGTTTGTTCCCGCGTTCCTCTCGGATGCTGGCCGGGCTCGGGGTTGCCTGGTACGCTCGCGGTGTTTACGACCAGGCCGCCCGGAGTCTCTGCGAAGCGTCCGACTTAAATCCCGACGACCCTAACCCCTACCTCTTTCTTGGCAAAATGCAGACTGTCGACTCCATGCAGTCAGACTGCGTCGTAGAGAGGCTGGGACGATTTCTGAGGCTCCAACCAGAAAATGCGATGGCCAACTATTATTACGGGCTTAGTCTTTCGAGGCAGGAGGGGGACGTCGACAAATTGGCGCAAGCGGAGTCTCTGCTGGAGAAAGCTGTACGCCTCGATCCCAAGCTCGCAGCCGCCTACCTGCAACTCGGTGTTCTCTATTCCCAGCAGGGCGGGACCTCCAAGGCAATCTCTGCCTATCAAGAAGCGATCCAAGTCGATGGCCAGTCGGCAGAGGCGCATTATCGTCTTGGGCAGATCTACAGCCGCGCTGGAGAAAAGTTGAAAGCGGAAGCCGAACTGCAAATCTACGAGCAGCTGTCAAAGAAAACGGCCGAGGAAAGCGAGCGCGAGCGGAAGGAAATCCAGCAGTTTGTGTACACGCTCAAGCAGCAGAACTCTGCTGCGCAGCCGTAACAGAAGGACCAGCCCTAGCCATGGCATCTTGGAATCTGTGAGTGCGCGCTGCGAAGTACTTTTGCGGCGAGGGCCACCGAATCGCTCAAGGGCAGTTCGTTGGGGCCGGTCGGCCCGCAAAGCGCGCTTCGATCCATGTAATCTGGTCTCTCACTGAGTCGCCGATTACGCGCCCAGGGTCGAGATCGGCATATCTTTCCCACTGAACCCGGTCACCTTGTTTGCACATACGAGCAATCACCGGTGCAGTCACGGTTACGGGAACTGCTCGATCGGCGTTAGCGTTAATTACCAGGATCGCGCCGCGTGCGCGAGTCTGGCCAAGGCTGTTTCTCGTGAAATATTGTTTAACAAATTCATTATTCTCCCACCCCGGTTTCAGGATTTCAGCTGGCGGAAGCTGCCCCATCGCCGCTGTCTCTCCGCAGTTCTGGTCAATCTGCTGATAAAGTGCGCGCCCTTTTTCGGTCAACATGTAGGTCACTTGAAACTTCGGATACACGGTCTTGGCGCCATAAGCCAGCAACGCGAACATGCTGCTGGAAGGCTCCTGCGAGGACTTCACGTATAGATCCTTTGCGTCTGCCAGGCCAGAAATCGCGATACTGCCGAGGAATCCTGCATCACGGATCTCACTCTGCTTCTCGGCCACGGCGATGGCCGCTAAACTTCCGTCGTCCTCGCCCATGACAATCCACTTTGTCCCCAGCTGTGGCACGGCGGCGCGGGCAGCAGAGATTGAGCCGATCACATCGGCCGCATTGGATTGAGCGTCCAGAAATGCGTTTCGGAAATTGGTTCCCAGCCCGGTGTAATCCGGTGCGACTACAGCGTATCCGAGATTTACATACATCGAGAGGAACGGCCCATGACCTAGATTTCTCATCAGCGAGGGGGCGCACGCTCGACCCACGCCGTCGGCCCCGTGCGCCCACGCAATGACCGGCCAACCGCCGGCAGGAGGCTTTCGCTCGCTGGGAGTAAGAACGACTCCCGATGTCGCGACCTCCTCCCCGGTGGCAGAACGCGAGTGATAGAGAATCCGAACCGCAGACACTTCAGGGGGCAGTTCGTATTCCTCGAATGGTTCCGAGCGGATCAGTTCCCCCGGTTTACCAACAGGCAATGGATGGGGAGTGTCGTAGAAACTCGTCAGGGGCAGTGTGCGGAGGATTTCCGATCGCTTAGCTGGAGCTTGCGCGCTAATGGGAGTAGCCGCGAACAGGATCGCGACCGTTATGGGTAAAGCTATTCCGAGAGGCCAGTGACCGAGAGACAGAAAAGTCGCGAAAGATGATTTCCAACAAGACACGAGTGAAAAACCACAGCGCTGCCCGAGACTTTACGGCTTCCAGAACACCATGATCCCGAGAACGACCGGAAGATACAGGACCGACGCATGAAGGACGCGACTTGCCAGTACTTTTGAGCCTGACGCCGTTAGTTTGCCCACGTGGTAAAAGAGGAACGCTCCGGCCATGGACATGCCCGCCCAATACCACACGCCGGCGCGATCCACTAGGGGCAGCATGGTTGCGAGCACCAGGATCACGGTGAACCCCGCAATCTCAGCGCGAGTGAAACGAGAGTCGAGATCAAAGTCGGGCAGCATCTTATAGCCGGCGCGTGCGTAATCGTCACGGTACATCAACGCAATCGCCAGAAAATGTGGGAACTGCCACAGGAAGAGAATCGAAAAAAGGTACCAAGCCTGCCGGTCGATGCCGGCGGACGCCCCAGCCCATCCGATCAGAGTAGGCATGGCCCCTGGGAACGCTCCCAGTAGCGTGCACAGAGGAGTCTTTCTCTTCAACGGCGTATAGATAAGTAGATACGACAACAGCGTCGAGACTGCGAGAAAGGCCGATAACAGGTTCACTGTAATCGCAAGGTACAGGCCTCCAGCGACGCTCAACAGCATGCCAAACAAAAATGCCTCGCGAGAGCTAATTCGTCCCGAAGGCAGCGGGCGGTTGGCAGTGCGGCGCATTTGACCGTCCCAGACCCGTTCCATCCACTGATTGATAGTTGCGGTTCCGCTGGCAACAAGGAGGGTACCGATCAGCGTGTTCACCAAACCTGCGATCCTGAATGGCCCACGAGAAGCAAGGTAGTATCCCGCCGAGGTGGTCATCAGAATGAGAAGGTTTACTTCGGGCTTGGTCAGCGTGTAGTAATCCCGGAGCTTGGATGCTAGCGCTTGCGGAGAGATGGAATTTGCCATTAGATTTGTGGTCGCCATTTTACCAGTCTTCTACCGCGGACTCGTCGCGCTTAAACCGATTGTTCCTTTTACGCACAATGAAAACCATCCCAATGGATCCCAACGTGGGAGGAACCACCATGACCAAAATGCCACTGCGTAAAGCCTCGATCATCCTGGCCCCAGCGGAAGACGCCTGAGTATAGCAAAGCGCACAGTTTTGGGAAAAGGCCGGCAGAGGCATCAGCAGCACGATCAGTGCCGCGAGCGCAATGCCCATGAGTCGGATTGAACTTTGAAACTTCATAATCCTTCGCGCGAAGACAGCGCGTGCATTCGTTAATACTTTGTATAGTTGGACCAAGGTGCACCCAGCAACACGCGGAAGCTGTCTGTCCAACTATATTGCATCGCCAGCAGCACGAAAACGGTAAAGATCAAGACAAACCACAGCAGCCCGTGATTTTCAGACAGGTGCATGAAAAACAAGAGCGCCAGTGCGGCCTCGACGACCGCCAGAAACAGCATCCGTCCGAACATCTGCGGAGCCGTGATATTGGAATATGCGATCACGAACTGCAGAGCCGCGATGACAAGAATGAAAATATACACCACCACATACCTGCTGGTGCCACTCTTATGTGTTTCGGCCATAGCCATGGTTTTGCTCCTGTTCCGTGTTAGTGCGAAAGGTTCAACAGGTAGACCAGCGGCACGACGAACATCCAGACCAGGTCGACGAAGTGCCAGTAAAGACCAGTGACTTCCAGATCGTCAGCGTTGTAACGGCCGCCCTGGTAGCGGATGGCAACTACCACGAGCGCAATCACTCCGCAGGTCACGTGCAAAAGATGCAAGCCGGTAATGCTGAAAAACGCGGCACCAAACAAGCCGGTCCCCCACGGATTCTTCAGCAGCGTCATGCCTTCATCAATTAGTCCCAGCCACTCGCGAATGTGCAATAACGCAAAAACAGCTCCGAGGGCGGCTGTGATCAGCATCCAGCGGAACGCTTTGGCTTTATCTCCCGCTTTGCCCGCGTCCATCGCAAAAAGCATAGTGAGGCTGCTGGTCACGAGAATGAAAGTCATAATCGCAACGTTGGTGATGCTGTGGAACGGTCTCGGCCAATCAGGAGTGGCGTTGCGGAGGAATCCATAGGCGACCAGGCAACCGGCAAAGGTTGCGGTGTCAGCGATAATGAACAGCCACATCGCCATCTTTTTCGCGGGAACTGAAAACGCAGGCTTCTCCATTAGTCCTGCGTGTCCTCCCATCGTATCGGCGTGGCTCACGGTGCCTCCTCTGGTTGTCAAGTTTGCTAAAGCTTGATCCACAGCAACAACAGCAAATACACCCACAACGCGTCCATGAAATGCCAGTAGTGCGAAGTGGCGTCCAGCGTACTCTTCCGCAGGATTGATCGATTGAACCTGCGAATAACGCGCGTCAAGCCGCCCAATCCGCCGAGCACGTGCAGGGCATGGGCCGCGGTTAGCACGTAGAAGAATGAACTGCTGGGATTGGTCGCCAAAAACAGGCCTTCCGCTCTTAGTTGCAGCCAGGCCGCGTATTGGCCTGCTACAAACAACAGACCCAAAAACAAAGTGATATACAACCAGCGCGCCGGGTGCGCGATCCCGGCCTTTCGCCCACTCATGTAGCTGCCAACCTGGCGGCGACCAACTTCCAGAGTGAAGCTGCTGGCGAGGAGCAGCAAAGTATTGAAGTAAAGAATTCGGGGGAGGCTGAGATGGCGCCAATCGAGCGAAGATCCTTGACGGACGATCAGGGCGCTGGTGAAAGCCGCGAAGCTCATGGTGATGGACGCCAACACCACCCAGATTCCGGTCGAAGACGGCGGCGGAGCGTAGTCTTTCACTGCACGGAAATCACCGCCGGCCGGGACCAGAGTTCCCCGGCCGCCATTGCCGGAATCGCTGATTACCCGCGGCGGATCGCGACGTTCATCGATTTTTGGCGGTTCAGGGACCGTGGTCGCCATAAACTACAAAACTCCTTCTTGTCTCGCAGCTTTGTCCGGCTACGCTTCGTCGTTGGCCGAGTTCACCTTTTCGGGAGAAGTCTGCATCACGTAATCGCCAGTCGAGCTCTGCACACCGTACTGGTAAGGATCGTGGAAAACCTCCGGCAGTTTGTCGCCAAAGTTATTGTGCGGCGGCGGCGTCGTAGGTGTACTCCATTCCAGCGACGTTGCCTCCCATGGGTTGTCAGTTGCAGGTTTTCCCCAGAAGCGGCTATAGAACAGATTGTAGAGAAATATCAGCTGGGCCAATCCCGTTAGCAGAGCAGCGACCGTGATGAAGCGATGTACCGGGATCAGCGGCTGCAGGTAGTCGTCCACAAAGGCCTGGTAGCGGCGCACGTTGCCCGCAATTCCGAGGTAGTGGAACGGCATGAAGATGCAGTAGGCGCCGACGAAGGTAAGCCAGAAGTGAATCTTCCCCAGATTTTCGTCCATCATGCGGCCGAACATCTTCGGGAACCAGAAATACGTTCCGGCGAAAATTCCGAAGATGGCGGCAACGGCCATTACCAGGTGAAAGTGTCCGACTACGAAATAGGTGGCGTGGAGCATGATGTCGATCGAGGGCTGCGCAAGAAAGAAGCCGCTGACTCCGCCGCTGATAAACATCGAAACAAAGCCCAAAGCAAACAGCGAAGCTGTGTTAATGCGCAGCTTCGAGCCGTAAATACTACCCATCCATATCAGGACGACTATCGTGGACGGGATCGTGATGATCAAGGTCGGAAAAGAGAATGCCAACGACGAAACCGGGTTCATGCCGCTGACAAACATATGGTGCCCATAGACCATATAGCTGAGGACGGCCAGAGATCCCATGGCATAGACCAGAACCCTATGGCTGAGCATAGGGCGTCGCATGTTCGTTATGAGAACATGCGAGACGATGCCAATGCCGGGGACGATCGCGATATATACCTCAGGATGCCCGAAGAACCAGAAAAGATGCTGCCAGAGTAGCGTCGATCCTCCGGAGTGCGGTTGCAACTGATCGTTGAGCACGAGGCCCGAGGGGACGAAAAAGCTGGTCCCAGCTACGTGATCCAATATCAGGAGGATGCACGCGGGCATTAGCACCGCGAAGGCAGTCAGGCCCATCACCGAGGTGATGAACCAGGCCCAGGCGCTAAGCGGCAAGCGCCACATGCTCATGCCCTTTGTCCGCATATCGAGGGTAGTCGTAATGAAGTTCAGCGAACCCAGCAACTGGCCGACGCAGAAGAGTGCGATGGATATTGCCCAAAGAATCACACCTGTACCTTGACCCGGGCCGGAGGCCGGTCCGATAGCGCTGAGCGGAGCATACTGCGTCCAGCCGCCCAGGGTTGGTCCGTCGCTCACAAAGAACGATGACACCAGAACCAGGAAACCCGAGAACGTGACCCAGAACGACATCATGTTGAAGTGCGGAAACGGCATATCCTCCGCGCCTACCTGAATGGGCAGAAAATAATTGCCGAAGGCTGCGAAAGGCGCTGTAGTCAACACGAAGAAGACCATGATGGTTGCGTGCATGGTCATGAGCTGGAGGTAATATTCCGGCGTCATTACGTTGCCGGGCGCGCCGTTGGCGGAGAGCAAATGCAGACCGGGTATCGGATAATTCGTCCAAGCTAAGTGGATACGCATCAGCCAGGAGAGAACCATTCCGATCAGCACGGCCGCAAGGGCCATGCCGTAATACTGCAAGCCGATCACTTTGTGGTCGAGACTGAAAACGTGCTTACTGATGAAACTGGTCGGCGCGTGGTGTTCTGCCGCGTGTGCAGACATATCGTGCATGTGCTCACCTCGAAAGAGATGTCTCGTCTACTCGAATACTCGTAGACGGAATCACTGCAATGCTGCTTCTTTCTTCAGCCAATTGTCGAAGTCATCCTGGGACATCACTTCGAGATATGCCTTCATGTTGTAGTGCCCCAAGCCGCACAGCTGGGTGCAGACAATTTCATATTTTCCGATCTGGGTTGCGGTGAAATGGAGTGTTAGATCCAACCCAGGGACGAAGTCCTGCTGCACGCGCAATGCGGGAACGTAGAACGAGTGTCCGACATCCTTTGCATGCATAAGCAGATGAATCTCTTTGTTCACTGGAACCGCCATTTCCGCGGTCACAATGTCATCTTTGGAATCTGCATCGTGAGTCGTGTCCAAGCCAAAGAAGTTCTCGTTGGCTTCGCTGATGAGGTCGGGATGCAGCGGGCCGAAAGTTCCATCCGGGCCGGGATAGCGAAAGTAGAACGCGAACTGCCCGGCTTGCACTTGAACCGGGATCGCGTTTGCCGCCGGAGGCGTGAGATAAACGGTAGCCCATGCTTTGACTCCGAAAACACCCAGGGCCAAAACTTCGGTTCCTACCAGGAGAAACGCCGCCCAAACCAAAGCCTTGGCGCCGCCGGGGAAAGTCTTGATCTTGTCGCCAGGGCGCGAACTGGAAAACTTCCAGATGAACAGAGCCAACAGAATCTGCGACGCCAGGAACGAAATTCCAGCCTCAGCCATCGTCTCTGACATCTGCTCGTCAATCATCCCGCCGTGCGTTGAGATGTCGGCCGGCGGGTCCCAAGTGTGACGGATAATGGGAATCGCGGAGACAATTGCAATAACAATGATCGTCACTGCAAAAAATTTTGCCATATCGCCTCGCCTCTGCCGGCTGTGCAGCCGGCCGCTACGGCTTGTTGAAAAAGCAGCCACCGCGTTCGGTGGCTGTTCTTAGTGGGTACGGCCCGCGTCATCGTAACTGAACGATCTGAACCTAACGTGAACTGTTCATGAAGAAATGTTCATTTGTTCCCGAAATGGAACCCGGCCTCGTCGCTGCTCGAGCTCATTTGGCCGCGAAAGTGAAATCCGCAGTCGCGGGCTTGCCGCCGGCGACGGTAACTTTCGAAGTCTGAGTTCCCAAATCTTCTTGCCAAGCGGTCACCGTATAACTGCCTGCAGGGACGCCATGAATAGTGTAAGAGCCATTTTTGTCGGAGGTTGCATAGGGGCCCTTCACTACCGCGAAATAGCCGTGCATCCAGGGGTGAATGTTACATTTCACCGAAATCATTTCCGTTGCCTTCCAACTCCTTATGATAGGTGGCGCTCCTGGCGGTTGTGAGTTGTTCCACGGGATATTGCCAGTCATCGGATTGGGTAACGGGTGGATGTTGTGGGTCGTTTGATCGCTGGTGATGACTTGGAATTTCTGGTCAACGTCCATGGCCAGGACGTGCGGGATATACTGGCAGCCTTTTTGATCAAAAGTCGGCTGGTCGGAAGGCACCGCAGTAGCCTCATTGCCGGTCAGGCCTTCCGAGATATAGAGAACGACGTTTTGCAGACCATTGCCCGACCCAACCACGACGTTCTCGAGAAGAACCGGGGTGTCGTGCTGCTTAACGCAGTACGGGTCTTTCGACATATCAATGCCCCTCATGTGCGGAGCAGTGCCACTGAGCTTCACGGTTCCGGTAATTGAACCTTCTGCGGCTGCGCTGACCCCTTGGTTCAGGCCCAGCATTCCGAGGCATACAAGTACTAGCGCCGATAGTATTGCCGCGAACTTCAAAGCGTATCGTTTTTTCATCGACTTTCTCCTGAGAACGGATTGTCCTTGGTCTGAGATGCTACTGTGCAGCCACCGGCTTCAATCCCAATTGCTTCGCGATTTGTTTTTCCTTTGCGTTAAACGCGTTGTGGGGTTGTAGCGTCCGCAGATAAAACACCAAATCCCAAGCTTCGTCGGGCTTGATGTTGTCGACAAACGACGGCATTGGCGTGCCATCCAACCCGGTCATGAAGATTTTGTAGATGTCGCGATCGCTGTTGCCGCACTTGGGCCGAGATCCGTCTGTGAAGTTGTAGGGCCAGATTGGCGCCCCGAGATCGTCGGTGAGAGTTGAGGCGGACGGACCGTTAGCCATGCCCTGAACGCCGTGGCACTTCCAACACTGCACTCTTCCGAAGACTTCCTGTCCCGCCTTAACCCTCTCGGGTGTGACTTCGGGCTCGGCAGGAATCTGGATCGGTGTTCCTGGTTTTTCGTGCTGCCACCGGGGGGAGAAGTGCTTGATCCATGCCACTAGATCCGCGCGCTCGTCTTTGGTGAACGTGTTCCAGATAGGCATGCTCGAGCGGTCTAACCCGCGCCCAATCGTGTCAAAGAGGTCTTCATCGGTGGGCAAAGTGCCGGTGGGTGTGGAGCGGCACTTAAATATCCCCAACTGAAAATCGCGCGGCTTCGGCCACATGGGAGGTTGAAGCCACTGCGCAACCTCGCCGTTGCCGTCTCCGAGATCTCCGTGGCACCCAACGCAGTACCTGCGATAAACCGGGGCTGCAGCCTTGGCATTCCCGGTGATATTGCCAACGTGGCTGGTCGACGTCGGCAAATTCAGCCACTCTTGCAACTGAACCGTCGAGACTTGAGCCTTGGCGGGCAGCGAAAACGCGAGAACAGCGGCTGCGCTCATCAACAACGAACACTGTAAGAACGATTTCGTACGCATTGCTGGTCCTCTCCTAGAAGTCGAAGTCAAAGCCGATCAACAATTCGCTGACGTTCAAATTCTGTCCGGGTTGCGGGCCGGTCCCGTCCTGGTGCTGCCAGTTGTATTCGTTGTGCCAGGCGAAGCCCGCCCGGCTTGTCATAAACGGATTGTAGCGATAGCCAATGGTATAGGAGGTAATGTTTCCAAGATTGGAGGCAGTCCCCACGGTGCCCTGTTGCGACATTCGCTCCAGCTCGAACCGGCCTATGAAGATTAACTGCGGACTGTACACGTAGTGAGCTTCGAAGGTCGCGCCATTCCAACTGGGCGCCCGCGCTGTCGCGGGAAGAACCGTGCCCGGGGTTGCGTTCGGAAGGTCATTCCCCGCGGTCCCATTGTTCGGGTCGGATGCATTGCCATAGCCCTGCCCGAACCATGCGTTATCCGTGCCATGTTGAGTCACCACTTGGAGATCGAAGTGAGGACCGAGGTAGAACTGTCCGACGAAGCCAATGCGATTGAATCCCTTATTGTTGATTCCCGAGCCAGGGATGGGCACTCCGGCAGAAGTCCGGTAGGTGACGGCCGCCAGGCCCATCATGTCGTAAAATCCGATACGCTCAACTCCCAGCTTGCCCGCATCAAAAGCTTGGCTCGCGGTGAAGAATCCGCTGTAGGAGTTAGCTCCGGTGATCAAGCCGACGTTTCCGTCGCTTGAACTGAGAAGCGCCGCAGAGACGCGCGTGCGATCGTCTGCTGAGTGTCCCATATACTCCAGGCCGAGTTGGTTATCGCCAATCTGGCCGAAGATGTTGTTGTCGCCCTGCGGAATGAAGTGATAAGTCTGATAAATCCCGCCGTTGGCAGTCAGAGTCAAGATGCGCTTTTCAGACAGTAAGTTGTCGAGTTCGAACTTGCCCAACTTAACGTTGAGCCACGAGCTGCCGAATAAGTTGTCGAAGCGGCCCATGACCGTCTCAAAGTGAAAACTGCCGGTGTTGTCGGAAGAAGGCAGCACGTAGAACGAGATGTTCTTTTCTAGGGTGCCGCCGGTATGGAAGTCGAGTCCGCTGAGATCGAAGCCCGAGCTTTCGACTCTAGCTTCGCCGTTATTCATCCCCCCTCCCTGGTCGACCGCCACCTTGCCAGTGCTGAACCGGTGCCAAATCGGGGTGATGCGGAAGGTCACCGGCCAATAGGACGGGTTCTGCCAAATCGGAGCATCCCGATCATTCATCAACTGATAGCCGTTGTCTTTAAACTTCTGCCCGAAGTAATTCAGCATCGGCCAGGATTCATGGCATGCCGAACAGCGAAGGCCATATTTTCGAGCGAAAGCAGGTAACGCATGAGCATCGGGCAAGCAGCCGAAGACAAGAAACAACGACAGCAGGCAACCCGCAAGGCTTCTCCGGGACGAGATCATCCAGCCCTCCTAAACGCGAATTCACAAAGGCAAAACTATTGGCGCATTCATTTACGGCATACCCTCACCAGATTGAGCATGCCCTCGCAATTGACGAGACGTAATCTCACAAAGTTTCGCTGAAAGCGTTGGTTTTGGAGCAAGCCTCACGACAGGAAGCGCACAGACTCCGCGGCACCTCAAGAAAGACACGTACAGCAGGAGCGGTCATCTGGTCCTCTGTCACGAAGTCTAATTCAAACTGCAACAACTACCTGTTAAGTGCGCGTGGACGCACTAATTATCATGTTCGTTAGATCAGTGTCAAGAAAAAACAAGAAAACTTGATTCCAAAAATCGGAAAAATCGATCAGATGGCCGAGGAAACTGCAGGGTTGCTCACAAGAATCTTGGCCACAGCGACCGCCATTTTCTTCGCGCCGGGACGATCGTGCCCGAGCAGCACGGGCCGCACAAAGCCGAACACAAGGCCGAGCATTCCGATCGCCTGGGTAAATGCCTCGATAGCGTCTTGCGGCAATGTGATACAAGATTCGTAATGTTTCAGTCGCTCTGCGATTGCCTTGGCGCGCACTGAGATGAGCGCCTTGTTCATCACACTGCCCACGGAAGGATCAACAATCGCGCGAGGAATGAATACCCGCAGAAAATCACGGCTCTCCCACATGCGCTCGACTTCGCGTTCGACTAAGTGCAGAAATTCATCCGCGAAGTTCGAGGCAGGTCGCAGTTGATGGCCAAAATCCAGCGTCTCGTTGGAGATGCGATTTTCGATCATGGCCGTGAGCAGGCCAGCTTTGCCCTTGAAATAGCGGTGGATGAGGCCCTCCGCGCAGCCAGCCGCAGCGGCGATTTCGCGAGTGGTCGTGACCTCGTAGCCCTTGGACGCAAACAATCCCAGGGCGGCTTGAATGAGTGCCTGTTTCTTAGCGGCGCGGTCGCGCGCTCGCCTTGGGTTCGTTCTGTTCCCGTTCTGGTGTTCAGATAGGCTGAGCTTAGCCCGACCCGCGGCCTGCTCCTTGCGCCTGGTTATTCTGTGCATACCCTTGAGCTTCAGGCCAATCGGAACCGACAGTACCACTGCTGCCTGACCCGAGTGTGATAACTTCGTCTATATTTTGTAAAAAGATTGTCAGCAATTTGTCACGAGACCGCGTTAGGCGTGGAACTTGAAATCCCAAAAGTTGACAGCCGACCTCGGTCAAGAGTAAGAGCTAGAAACTGGAATCGCGGCAGCATCAGTCGATTTTCGAAAGATCCAAGACCCGGGCCAGCAGTTGGAATGCATGCGGAATATCGATAAAGGGGCAGGAACTCTCAATTCCATTCGCGCCAAGGGATACGTACTCGTTGAAATCCGCTCTATCGTCCATAGTTGCAGGGTCGCGCGCGCTCTGCTCCTGGTTGTCGGGCTGGCCTCGGCAGTAGCTCCGCTCTCTGCTCGCGGACGTAAAAAGCACGAAGATTTTGGTCTGGGTTTCTCCACGGAAATCTCGGCTCCGGAGAATGAAGTCCTGCAGGCGGTCGAGACCGTGGTCGACGACGGAATCATCCAGGGCAGCTTCGAATACAACAAAGACAAGTACATCGAGAAAGCCAACGGCGTCGGGTCCTCGTCGTTGTTCCCCGAGTGGAAAGATCCAGGCACCGTCTTCTACAAGGTTCGCACCCAAGTGTTGGCGCCCGCGAATTTTGAGGAGACCAGGGATGAAGGGACGCTGGCGGTGCGCTACGTGGTGCAGAGCCGGGATCCACACCGAACGATATTGCGCATCGACGCAGTCTTTGTCGAAGACTTCCGTCGTACCGCGCACGCTTCTGATGGCAGCGTCGAAAGCGCCGAGTTCAAAGATATTCAGGATCACGTCGACGCACTCGAATTACAGAAGACTGAGGCCCAGCAGAGCGAAAAACACCGGCAGGAGGAACTGGCTCGGCAGGCGCTCGAACGCAAGAGTGAAGAGGATGAAACCGTGGCCCTCGCTTCTGCCCAAACCTCTGTCCAGGCTTTGGAAAAGCACGTGGAGGATCTCCGTCGTCAGGCGGAACGGGTGATCAAGGCTCCTGGTGCTCAGCTTAAGTCCGCTCCCTTTCATACCGCCTCGAATTTGAAGTCTCTCGATGCCGGCACTGAAGTTGTGATCGTCGTTGCCACCCCATATTGGTATGGGATTGAAACCGAGGACGGGCAACACGGTTGGATTCATCGCGACCAACTGGAGCCGTTGCCGTGAGGCCACTCCATGTGAGCGTAGCGTGGAGCCTTCTCATCTTCTGCTTCTGCGCTGCGATTCCGATCGCATCGGCCCATCCCGATGACGTTCAAAGCGCCCCATACGAGCGCAAGTTTTCCCAATCGAAGGCAGTGGTGGAGAAAGTCATCAAGCAGTTGCAAGCTTCGGCCTCGGGTCGGCTGCCAGTATTGGACGGCTTCACGCGTCCTGGTGACCTTCCCTTAGATCGCTTCCAGCGTGGCTATTACCAGTGCGAGATCCAAGTCAGTTCCACCTCCACCGGAGGAGCGCTGGTGCAGGTTAGCGCCAAAATTACCGCTTGGTATGCCGATCCTGCTTCGTCAAATTCCGGATACCAGGTGCTGCCTTCCAACGGCCGATTGGAAAACGATTTTCTGGATCGCCTTTCGGACGCGCTCCACGGTCAACCCTTAGCCTCGGCTGCCGCTGCTCCCGCAGTCTCGGCCCCTTCGCGGACTAAGATCGTGCCCTCGCAAACTAAGGACGCTCCGGACGCACCAATGCCTGCGACCTCAGCGCAGATGGCGACAGGCGCTGCGCCAGCTGACTCCATGGCGAGCTCGAAGCTTACCGCAACCGCCGCGGATTCGCCCTTGAAGCCGGGGACTGCTGTCAACTCGGACTTGGCTACGCGAAAGGCGGTCGCGGACAAACACATGGAAGAGCTGACGAAAGAGGCGAAGGGACTCGATGAAATTCTCCGCAACCAGGCCCACCCCAAGAATCTGGTTGCGGTGAAAAAGTCGAACACGCCGGTTCTGGTGAGTCCAGTCGAAGGCGCCAAAGTTTTGTTTCTCGCCAGCGCCGAAGATGAATTTGAGATTCTCGACCTGAACGCAAACTGGGTTCACATCCGAATCTCGGGGCTTTCTCGCGGATGGATTCGGCGTTCCGGGGTCGAGGTGCCGGAAGCCTTCGCATCGGACGCCAAGGTTGAGAATTCCCCAGCAGCGGCCAGCGCTGAACAATTTCAGGTCAAGAACGAAGAAATCGCGTCCTTCCCTGGGACTTGGGATCCGCTTCGAGGACAAACCGTGAAGATTGTAACGGTGCAACGCGCAAACGGAAGCGCAACCAGCACCAGTTCGCAAGTAAAGTTGGATTTCACAAAATCCATGTTCCTGAAGGAGTACGCCGAGCTTTCGCAAACATCAAGCAGCACGGCTGGAGTGGTTGTGATTTTCGATTCCGAAGATGGAGGAATGGCAGCAGCGACGCTGCCTGGGCTCAGGGAATGGAAAGCCGGAACGCTTTCGGATGAAGCCTTCTGGCGGCGCTGCTTCTTCGATCCACCCGAGACGTTTACTTCTCAGACCGGTCAATAGTTGGACGATTGAGGCATCGCGCCAGAAAAGTCCTGACCTGATTGACTCATTCACCTTTTGAAATCGCTGTGTCGAGGAAAGTGGATGACCGCATCGCAAACTTTTGCGCGTCGTACGCAGAGTTTTGCAGTGTGCCGACTGAAATCCCGCGCTGGAGAAGGATTCTACTTGACACTAACATTGACGAGTGCAAAAATCCGTCCACTCTTCACTGTTGTTTTTTCTTCCATCTCTCGTGATTGTGGAGATGGTTTTGTTGCGGGGAGGAGATGGCGTTTTTGGCAAATTCGATTCCCCCGTTATCGCAGCCAAGCTGTTCGTTTGAAGTTCAGCGCCGGAGAGAATCAGTGGACCCGACCTGCGGTTGCAGGAAACACATTAGAAACCGGGGTTCCGACTTCCGGTTACCTCAGCCAACCGAAACCACTAAGACAAAACGGAGGAGATAAACACAATGTGTAAGAAGACGTTACTGACGTTGACCGTGCTGGCGCTCGCCAGCCTGACCGCTTTTGCCGCCAGCAAAGACGGAATTGTACTGAGCAAAGACGGAAGAATGGTAACTGCCACGCAGCCTACCAAGTCGACCGCGCAGAGGCCGCCCTCTGATGAGGGCTTGGTGAAGATCTATGACAGTATCGGCACCGCATACCCGAAGGGCACGTATTGGTGTTGTGAGGGTGCCACAATCTTTGGGCCGACCGCCATATCAGGGGAACCTGAGTATTGGGAAGCAGGCGCTTTCACACCCACAGCCGATCACACTGTCACCAAGGTCGAGGTTGCAGTTGGTTATGTTGAAGGGTTCAATGGATTGGTCGTTGGCCTCTATTCCGACGCCAGCGGCTTACCGGGCAAGGCTATTAAATCTTGGGCCGTGACCAATCTGCCTAACTTCGGAAGCTGCTGCGCTGTCGTGGGGGCGTCGGATTCGAATGGCATTTCAATCACAGCCAACACACAGTACTGGATCGTCGTGAAGACGGCGGCCAAATCGTCCAATACGTTCGCCGCTTGGAACGTCGAAGACGTCGACCAAGTGGACTCTGAATTGACCGCCTTCTGGTGCTCAGACGACAAAGGCGGTTCGTGCGGAAGTGACAATGACGTATGGGTAGCCGGCCAAGCCATACCGGGCCACGCGTTTGCCGTACTAGGCAGCAAGTAATCGCCCGTTTATAAGCCTAGTGTCGATTGCGCGTTGTGATTTAAGACACCGCCGGCGTCCGCGTGATTCAGGACGCCGGCTTTTTTGTTTCTGACCGAATAATTTGTCTCGTCAGTCATCCAGCAATGCACAAAAGTGTTGCACACCGTGCGCAGAAAGTTGCAACTCATAACCCGAAATCCGCGCGAGACGTGGATTCTCCTTGACATGGTCCTTGGGGTATGTAAGATTTCTCCCGCTTTCGGTTCTCAACTTTCCACCGACTTCTGCAAGTTGGGAGCTGATTCCAGCCACGGGGTAGGACCCGGACTTTTGCCGACCATCGACACCGGGAAGGATTCCAGTGGAACTACTGCGGCAGGAGGCAGTGCAGAAAGCCACGGATTCGACCCAGGGTTTCAAGTAAGCCTGATCTGAACCAACAAAAAACTGGAGGAGATAATGGTTAAGTCACCACTCGCACGCATATTACTCTGCCTGGCCGTATTGGCGCTCATCGGCGTCACCGCGCTGGCACTGGGAACCAAGCCAAATTACATCCTGACCAACAATGGAAGAAACGCAATCGCCGCCAAAGGGCCGTCTGTCGTCACCCCAAGGAGCCCGAATTCCGACGCTGGTCTCAAGACAATCGCCGGCAACCTGAGCACATATAAGTACGGTACGTACTTCTGCTGCTTCGGGAATACCATTGCCCAAGAGAGTGCGAACTTTCCGTTCACAACGTGGGTAGCCATCGGATTCACGCCAGCCGCGAGTGTCACTGTAAACCGAATTGAAGCGTCGGTGGGTGCTTTCTCCTCTGGGGACGAAGGTACTGGCATCGAGTTGAGCCTTCGCGAAGACAGCAACGGCGTGCCGGGGAAGATCATCAAGAACTTCTCGATCAAGACTCCACCTATCTACGGGAGCTGCTGCACTCTTGACGTCGGCAATGACTCAGCCGGGATAGCTCTTACGGGGGGAACACAGTATTGGATCGCCGTGACCACCAGCAGCAAGACGACTTTCGCAGGTGGCTGGGCCTTCAACAGCACCGATATGCGAGGCGGGTACCCCATTGCTTCCTATTGCAAAGGGCCGTCTACTTATTGCGGCACCACGGACAACGGGAAGTGGGTCGCGGGCCTGAGCGGCGATCCTCTGCCCGCTTACGCCATTTTAGGAAACTGAGACAGCATCAACACTGCTTCGGTTTGGAATTAGAGTTCGCGAACAGAAACGCCGATGCCAGGCCTTTAAGGAGCTTGGCGTCGGTGCTTTTTTGCCCGCATCGCTTGAGTATTTGCGACCAGCAGCGTTCTCGTTTCGCGCAAGACTTCCTTCCTGCGGGCCGGTAAGAGCCTCGCCTGCTTCTCTCCGAGTTCTGGCTCTTGAGCTTTAACTCGTGACGCCTTCCTTACCGTCACCACTTCGATTCTGCCCCGCCACCTTCGCTGTCAGGCCTTCGATTTTTTCGCGTCGACGGGGCCCTAATGGAAATCGCTGAACAGACGATAGGTCACTAGAGGGACATTATCCTTGGCGATCTGGACGCTCGCTCGCCACGAGGCTCACTCCAGAACATGCAGGGCGGCGACAGGCATTCTGCTCGCTAACGGGAATCCCGGAACTGGAAAGGACAGGCAGCGATGAGTGACAGCGACATCGTCCAGGATTTTCTGGTAGAGAGTTACGAGAATCTGGACCGGCTGGATAGGGAATTGGTCGGGTTAGAGAAGAACCCTCAGGATCGCGACGCGCTGGGCAGCGTGTTTCGCACCATTCACACCATCAAAGGTACCTGCGGCTTCCTGGGTTTCAACAAACTGGAAAAGGTGGCCCATGTCGGAGAGAACCTGCTGACTCGCCTGCGGGACGGCCAGCTTACGCTCAACCAGGAACTGACGACCGCATTATTGAGCATGGTAGACGCGGTCCGGCAGATGTTGGGCAGTATCGAGGCAAGCGGGGCAGAAGGAGAGCGCGACGATACCAAGCTGATCGCCACCCTCACCCGCCTGCAGCAGTTGCCCGAACCACCAGCGAAAAGCCAGAGTGCGCCTGTGCCTGACGCCGCGATCGAAGCCGCTGCACCACCATCCTCGATCGGCGACATCCTGATGCAGCAGGCTGGAGTTACGCAGGATGAGATCCAGCGTGCCGCCCAGACGCAAAAGGAAGGCGATCCGCGCCGCTTGGGCGAGATTCTGGTGGAGCAGGGCGCGGTACGGCCAGCCGACATCGTCGATGCACTGCGGGTCCAGTCTTCGCGATCCCACGCGGCGGCCTCAGACAGCACGGTCCGGGTGGATGTTGGATTACTGGACAAAGTCATGAATCTGGTCGGGGAACTGGTGCTGGCGCGGAACCAGATACTGCAGTTCGCCAACCGCATGAAGGACACAAGCTTTCTGGCCGCCTCCCAACGCCTGAACCTGATCACCACTGAATTGCAGGCGGGAGTGATGAAGACACGGATGCAGCCCATCGGGAACATCTGGGGCCAGTTCCCGCGTGCCGTGCGCGACGTGGCACTCGGTTGCGGCAAGGAAGTGGGCATCGAGATGGAGGGCCAGGAGACCGAACTGGACAAAACCATTATCGAGGCGATCAAGGATCCACTCACGCACTTGGTTCGCAATTCTGTCGACCATGGCATCGAACTTCCCGAAGATCGCGTCAGGGTCGGCAAGAGTCGAAGTGGACGTTTGATTCTGCGCGCCTTTCACGAAGGCGGACAGGTCAATATCGAAATCGGCGACGATGGTGCCGGTTTGAATGTCGAGCGCATTCGCAAGAAGGCAGTCGAACGCGGTTTGATTACCGCCGAGCAGTCGGCGCGTATGCCGGAGCGGGAGATCTTCAATCTGATCTTCCTGCCCGGATTTTCCACGGCAGAAAAGGTGACCAACGTCTCGGGCCGGGGCGTGGGCATGGATGTGGTCAAGACCAACGTCGAGAAGATCGGCGGTACGGTGGATGTTCAGTCGTCCCTGGGGCGAGGCACGACCGTGCGGGTAAAGATTCCGTTGACACTGGCCATCATCCCGGCGCTGGTCGTAACCTGCGGCGGCGATCGCTACGCGATCCCTCAAGTGAGCTTGCTCGAACTGGTGCGGCTCAAGGCCGACCATGTCGGCAAGGGCATCGAATTGGTTCATGGCGCGCCCGTTTACCGGTTGCGCGGACGTCTGCTGCCCCTGGTGCATCTCAGCCATGAACTGAAGCTGGCCGCGCCGCGTTCCGCTGCGAAAAGCGACGGCGCCATCAACATCGTGGTGGTACAAGCCGATGAGCGACGATTCGGGCTGGTGGTCGACCAGATCAACGATACCGAAGAAATCGTGGTCAAGCCTCTGCGCAAACAACTCAAGACGGTGAAGACCTTTGCCGGATCGAGCATCATGGGAGACGGCAAAGTGGCGCTAATTTTGGATGTACTGGGATTGGCGCAGCGCGCCAGCGTGGTCACGGAAACTCGGGACCGCTCGTTGACAGAAAAAGTGACAGACTCCTCCACCGCAGTCGAGAAGCAAACCTTCCTGCTGTTCGCGGGGCCGGGTGATTCCCGGATGGCCATCCCCCTGAGCACGCTGGCGCGCCTCGAGGAGTTTCCGGTGGCGCAAGTGGAAATGTCAGGCAGCCAGTGGGTGACGCAGTATCGGGGGCAGATCCTGCCCTTGATTCGCCTGAGCGTGGTACTGGAGGAGCGGCGCAACAAACTGCGCGCCCTGCAAGCTCCGCCCACGCTGGATTCCCGGCCGATTCAGGTTTTGGTGCTGCAGCACGAGGGGCGATCCTTCGGGCTGGTGGTGGAACGGATTCTGGATATCGTCGAAGACCGGGCTGACGTGAGGTCGCCGGCGACCCGGGCAGCGGTTCTCTATTCGGTCGTGATCGGGGACCGGGTGACGGAGCTGCTGAATATTCCAGCAATTCTGCGCAGTGTGGATGTGAGCGCGGTGCGGCCCGGTCCGGTGCCGAGAGCGACGGAGGTTGCGAACTAAACCATGGCCCACACTTCACAGTTTTGCACTTTCTATCTGGACAAGCTGCTGTTCGGAGTGGAGTTGAAAGGCGTGCAGGAGGTCATCCGTTCGCTGGAGATGACCAAGGTACCGCTGGCGCCGGAGGTAGTCAGCGGACTGATCAACCTGCGCGGCCAGATTGTGACCGCGGTAGATCTGCGGCGGAGGCTAGAACTGGAGCCCGCACCACCGGACGCGCAGCCCATGAATGTCGTGGTGCGATCGGAGGACGGTGCTGTCAGCCTGCTGGTGGACGAAATTGGCGATGTGGTTGAAGTCGATGAAACCAGCTTCGAACCGCCTCCGGAAACTCTGCGAAGCTCGGTCCGCTCGATAATCGTGGGAGTCCACAAACTAAACGACCGGCTGATGCATGTGTTGGACATAGAGAAAGCCTGTCACATGACCGAAGCGGCAGAGACCGCGCCCAGTCGATAGGCGTCGGCACTACTTGATGAGTCTGCGAAATGAAAGTCACCTTGGGGAAGAAATTCGGATTGGGCTTCGGCGTGATTCTCGCCTTGATGATCTTCAGCGCTGCCGTGGCCTATCAAAAGTCGGCGAATATCAGGAAGAGTCAAGACGCAACCTTCGAGTTGCGCTTCCCCTCCTTTGAAGCTGCACTCAAGTTACAGCGGGATCTGAATCAGACGCAGAACAAGGGCCGTCAGGCTACCTTCGTGGGAGCAGAACCTGCCAGGAGACAGGAAGCCCTGAACTTGTTCGACGGAGCTTGGGGGGAAGTCGGGAAAGACGTAGCAGCGATGGACGAATTGGCTCCCAAATGGAATCTGCAGGCGAATCGGGACAGGCTGGGCAACCTTAAGGAACAACTTGTCTTGTTGCGCTCCGCTCAAGACAACGCGATCAATCATGCGGCCGGCGGCGCGCGTGACGCGGTGCCCATGGCGGCTGACGAATTTACCGACCATGCCACTTCATCCTTCGATGCCCTGAATAAAATCCTGAAGCTTATGACGGATTCGTTCGCCATGCTGCTCGACAAGAACAAGCAAGATATGTATGCCGCGAACCGCTCGCTGAACCTGACCATGGCAGTGACCACCTTCACCGCGCTGGGCAGCGGAATTTTGGTAGCGGTTTTCCTCAGTCGAGGGATTGTCGGGGCAACCCGATCCGTTCTGGTGCAGGCAGAAGCCATTGCAGCAGGAGACTTGACCCGGGATGATCTGAGAATCCGCAGCCGGGACGAACTGGGAGACCTGACTACGGCAGTGAATAAAATGAGCGCCGGTCTGAAGCGCATGATACTAGCCATTGGGGAAAATGCGGTCCAGGTAGCCAACGCCAGCGAGGAACTCAATACCACGAGCCAACAGATCACCGCCAACTCCGAGGAAACCTCGGCCCAGGCCGATGTAGTTTCGAAAGCCGCCCAGGCGGTCAGCCAAAATCTACAGACAGTCGCAACCGGCGCCGAAGAGATGGGCGCGAGTATCAAAGAGATCGCCAAAAACGCCACCGAAGCCGCCAAAGTCGCCACCTCCGCCGTCAAAGTCGCAGAGACCACCACTGCCACCGTCTACAAGCTGGGCGAATCCTCGAATGAGATTGGACAGGTCATCAAAGTCATCACTTCCATTGCCCAGCAAACAAACTTGCTGGCTTTGAATGCGACCATTGAAGCTGCCCGCGCCGGCGAAGCGGGCAAGGGATTTGCGGTCGTCGCCAACGAAGTCAAGGAACTGGCCAAGGAAACGGCCCGAGCCACGGAAGACATCAGCCGCAAGATCGAAGCTATTCAAAGCGATACCAAAGCGGCGGTCGACGCCATCGCATCGATTAGTGGCGTGATCAACCAGATCAACGATATTTCGGGCACGATCGCCACAGCCGTAGAAGAACAGAACGCGACCACGAATGAGATGTCGCGCAACGTGACCGAAGCGGCACACGGCAGCGGCGAAATCACAAGCAACATTGGAGGCGTCGCGGAAGCGGCGCAAAGCACAACCCGCGGAGCCACCGACACCCAGAAGGCATCGCAGCAACTAGTGGAAACGTCGGTGCAACTTCGCCGCCTGGTTGAGCAGTTCAAGATCAGAGACCGCCAAGACGTAAGTGTGGTGGCGGATCAGAGGCGGAGCAAGGCGGCCCACGCAGGTGCGTGATGCCATCGCCGGTGAGCGAAGTGATGACAGATGACGGGTCTAGGGAGACAGGCAATGCAATGGACAATTAAGAAGCGTTTAGCCACCCTGACCATCAGCGGGCTGGTATTTGTGGCTGCGGTAAGTGTGACTGGATATTGGGGAATCACATCCGTCGAGCATGCTACGACCCAGGTGTCGGCCACCAGCATGGCGATTCGCAGTCACATCGAAGCTGGCATTCTTAATGACATGACTTGGGCAGATATTTCGGCAATCTTTGCGAAGAAGGGGCAAGAGCAGCAAGATAACGTGGATAACTTGGCCCTGCACTCGAAAATGCTGGCCCAAGGCATTGCTAAGGCGCGCGAGTCGGCGACAGATCCCGCCATTCAATCCGCATTGGACGAAGAGGGCCGCCTGGTTCAACAGTATCTGAACGCTGCTAGTGCGCTCTCCAAAGACATGGTGCGTGATCCATCCAAAGTTGATTCCGGTGCGTGTTACCAGCTCTACCAAGGCGTTCAGCAGAAAATCGAAGACAGCAGTGATCAATTGGAGCAAAGCGGAAAGCAGGCCGTCATTAATGCCATTAGCAAAGCCAAGCGAGCTACACGTGCCATGTTTGCCATGTGCGGGTTTTCGCTGTTGCTCTTATTGGTGGTTGGCACGTGGGTCGCGTTCAGTATCACCCGCCCACTAGACTCGTTTTCGAGCAAGTTCAAGGCAATGGCAGAAGCCAACGACCTGACCGCTCGAGTGGATGAGGAACGTCACGATGAGATTGGGCAACTGGGCAAATGTTTGAATCTGTTTGTCGAAAAAGTCCACGACCTCTTGACCCAGATCGCCTCCAGCGCCCAGCACGTGTCTAGCGCCAGCGAGGAACTCAGCGCCACGAGCCAGCAAATCACCGCCAACTCCGAGGAGACCTCCGCGCAGGCCGACGTGGTTTCCAACGCCACGCAGAAGGTCAGCCAGAACCTGCAGACAGTCGCGACGGGTGCTGAAGAGATGGGAGTCAGTATTAAGGATATCGCCAAGAACGCCACCGAGGCCGCCAAGGTCGCGACCTCGGCCGTCAAAGTCGCGACCTCGGCCGTCAAAGTCGCCGAAACTGCCACCGCAACCGTGTCCAAGCTGGGAGATTCCTCGACCGAGATTGGCCAGGTGATCAAAGTCATCACCTCGATCGCGCAACAGACCAACCTCTTGGCCCTGAACGCGACCATTGAAGCGGCGCGTGCAGGAGAGGCCGGCAAAGGGTTTGCCGTGGTGGCCAATGAAGTGAAGGAACTGGCCAAGGAAACGGCAAAAGCCACGGAAGATATCAGCAACAAAATTGAAGCGATCCAGAGCGACACCAAAGCGGCGGTGGATGCGATTGCATCGATCAGCGGAATCATCAACCAGATCAACGATATTTCGAGCACGATCGCCACAGCAGTGGAGGAGCAGAACGCGACCACGAATGAGATGTCACGCAATGTGGCGGAAGCCGCGCAGGGCAGCGGCGAGATCACCAGCAACATCGCGGGCGTTGCAGAAGCGGCGCAGAGCACCTCGCGAGGATCTGCCGATACCCAGAAGGCAGCGCAGGAACTGGTGCAGATGTCGGCGCAACTGCGCGGCTTAGTTGCACAATTCAATCTCGGCGCCACTGACGATGAAACCGGTGCAACGCCTGACGAACCAGCGTTGAGCAGGGTGGCCCATGCGGGTGCGTAAACTCCGCACGGAGATGGTCTGGTTTGGCCTGGTTACGCGGTTTAGTCGGTGTCTACGATTGAGGTCCGCTCGCCGGCAACATCGCTTGTGAAATAGATATACACGAATTGATATGGCTCCCATTCGCATCCTCGTCGTCGACGATTCGGTCGTGATCCGCAAACTGCTCTCCGACACTTTGTCCGGAGACCGAGCACTGGAGGTCGTTGCAACGGCCAGCGATGGGCACATTGCTCTAGCCAAGATTCCGCAGTTCAAGCCGGACCTGATTACGCTCGACATCGAAATGCCGGTGATGGATGGTTTGGAAACCCTTGCGGCGGTGCGCAAACTTTATCCCAAGCTGCCCGTCATCATGTTCAGCACGCTCACCGAGCATGGTGCTGCGGCAACCCTCGATGCGCTCGCCTTGGGAGCATCGGATTACGCTACGAAACCCAGCAATACCGGCAGTCCGGCTGTCGCAATCGAACGTATTCGCGGCGAACTTATCCCCAAGATCAAAGCCCTGTGCGGTACGGTGGCGCTGAAACTCATGCCGCTACCCGGATCCCGTCCGGCGCTGAAGGTTCGGATAAAGTCCAACCCGCGGATCGAAATTGTGGCCATCGGAACGTCGACGGGTGGTCCGAATGCGTTGGCGGAAGTGTTGCCGCGGATTCCGAGCGACTTTCCCGTTCCCATCGTTGTGGTGCAACACATGCCGCCTATTTTCACCCGCTTGCTGGCGGAACGCCTTGCCAACAAATCCGCTATTCCCGTGGAAGAGGGAAGTGCCGGGGCGCTTCTCGAACCCGGACATGCCTGGATTGCGCCGGGAAATTTCCATATGAAGGTCATACGTGCAGGTTTACATTCGCGCCTGAATTTGAATCAGGGTCCAGCTGAAAATTCCTGCCGCCCCGCGGTCGATGTGCTATTTCGCTCCGTGGCCGCGGCCTACGGTGCAAATGTGCTGGGAGTCGTAATGACCGGCATGGGTGCGGATGGCGTGCTCGGAGCGCAAGACATTCGTGACGCCGGCGGAGAGATCATTATCCAGGATGAAAATTCTTCCGTGGTGTGGGGCATGCCCGGCTTGGTGCACGCCTCGGGGTTAGCGGATGCTGAATATCCACTCGACCAGTTGGCGCTGGAGATCACGCGCCGCGTATTGCAGAGCCGCGCTACCCAATACATCGGTGGTGTGAAAAGCTCAACGCCGCTGGAGCGGACCGCGAAATGACCATCGTGACTCAACCCGCAGTTGTGCCTCCGGCGGCGAATAAAGGCGACGCCGTGGACCCCGTGTACCGGCAAATCCGCGATTTGGTGTACAAGGTTTCCGGGATCTACAAAGCGGAAGACAAACTCTATCTTTTGGCCGATGGCTGCGGCCGGCGGATGAAACAATTGGGCTCTCGGACCCCGCGCGATTATTGGGACCAGCTGACGGCGCAGCCCAGCCGCGATGGAGAATTGCGGCAACTGCTGAACGAAATCACCATCGGCGAAACTTGCCTGTTCCGCAGCCAGCCCCAGCTTGACGCTTTGCGCAAAGTCATCCTGCCAGAGATCGTCGGAGAGAAAGTCAAGCAGACCACAAAAAGATTGCGCATCTGGAGCGCGGGCTGCTCCACCGGCGAGGAATCCTACACCCTTGCCATGAACATGCTGGAGGAAAAAGATCGTCTACTCCAAGGCTGGACCGTGGAGATTCTCGCCACCGACCTCAACGACCGTTCCGTCGAAACCGCGAAAGCCGGAATCTATGGCGACTACGCGGTGCGCAACACCACGGAGTACTTTAAGCGAAAATACTTCGTGACCATCGATGATAAGAAACTACAGGTCCGCCCCGAGGTGAAAAAGCTGATCACTTTCAGCCGGCTGAATCTGCAGGATGATTCCAAGATGCTTTTCATGAAGGGCATGGACCTGATTTTCTGTTGCAACGTGCTGATTTATTTTGATGGCGTCTCGAAGTCGAAAGTGATCAATCATTTTTTCAGCAACCTTAATTTTGGCGGTTACTTTTTTCTTGGAACCTCGGAATCACTGATGAAATTGAATGAGCAGTTTCACTTGGTCCATTTTCCTGGGACCATCGCGTATTGGAAGCCATCCCTGAAAAGTGGCAAGCTATGACCGCATCCGTTACCGTAAGCATTCGTGAACGCGTGCAGCAGATCGAAACCATGCCCGCCATTCCGGCTGTGTTCGTGCCCTTGCTGAAGTTGCTGAGCGGTTCGGCGGAGGACGCGAACGTCGACGAGGTAGTCCGTCTGGTGTCTTATGACAACACCGTGGCTGCGCAATGCCTGCGAGTGGCGGCCTCACCCTTGTTCGGCATGGCGCAGCCGCCGAAGTCCATCAAAGCTGCAGTCATCAGCCTGGGTCTACGGCGGATCGAAACTATTCTTCTAACCTGCTGCATGGGGCAGGCTTTCCCGGCCATTAAGTGGGTGCTGGATCCAGCTGTTTTCTGGAGACACTCCCTGGGTTGTGCCTTAGTATGCCGCAAGTTCAGCGAGAAGTTGGCGACTGCCGACCATGAGAAGGCGTACATGGCGGGGCTGCTGCACGACATCGGATTCATGGTGAACTGCCTGGTTTTTCCTAAGGAATTTGCCACGGCGATGGAGTGCGCCTGCAGCGAGGAGATTCCGCTGGGCGACGCGGAACTTGCGACCATGGGATTTACCCATTGCGAGACCGGGCGGGCGCTGGCGGAAAAATGGAAACTGGCGGACGACGTAACCGATGTGATCGCGCACCATCATGTCGTTGAGCAAAGCCAAAAGGCACAGGCTCTGGCGGCGTTGGTCCACCTAAGCGACCTTCTCTGCCGCATGCGCGGCCTGGGTTACGGATACTACGAGCGGCACAAGGTAGACCTGGTATCCGATCCCGCGTGGGCCATCCTTCTGCAACAACACCGCGATCTGGAGGGAGTGGACCTGGCACGATTTACTTTCGAATTGGATGAAGCAGTCGAAGAAATTCAAGCGCTCGTCGCCACCGTGTTCGGCTCAGCATCACTGCGGAGCTGACTCTTGCGTCGCGCTGATTTCTATTGGAGTTTGCTTAGCCCCGGATCTGGAGCCGAATGAAAAAGGGCGCGCCTTCAAACAACAGCTTGAGGTCGAAAACAGCAGAATTGCCCAGGGAATGCGTACTATAGTTTTTTCCCGTAATTACGATGGGCACAGACAGCATGCAGCCGTCACCCAGTCCTGGAATCTTGTTCTTAAAGTTGCCCGCCACCATGTTGCAGACTTCACCGAGGGCGTCGGACACCTAGCGGCTTCCGTCGACAGCTTGCACGCCCAGCATCTTGGAGGCCATGAGAGTAGCTGACTTGGCCCCACAAGAGACCGTCAGTGTGCCACACAGTTTTCCGGCCAGCCCTACAATCGAAGTTGTATCGTAGAGGCCGTCTAACCCAACCTCAGGCGCTGCCAATTGGCAACCCAGCATCATCTCGAAAACTTCGCGCGTTGCCAATTCCATTATCGGGAGCCACTCCGCGTGGTCGCTGTTCGCGGTAGCCGACTCACTTAACGGCTTCACGGTTGCTCCGGCAGAATGCTTCGTGTTCATATGTCCGCTTTCGAATCTATCGGCAGAGAAATGGCTGGACTTGACACAGCTTATAGCCGCGGAGACGCCGAGGCGCCCTGGGCTGGATCGTCGATCACGGGGTTCTGCTTGACTGAGATCGTTCTGCCACAGAATATGATCGAGAGCTGATCAAGCCTCGGGGGCGCCCTGAGCAGGCGAAGAGTCAATAATCGAGACCAAGCTGCCACTCGGTGCTGGAGTATGCAACCCGCACTCCGTCTTGTTGAAGCCGGACCAACGCCCTGCGCGCGCGTCTTCTCCGGGTTGTACGCTTCTCGTGCAATGCGTGCAGCCAATACTGGGATAGCCTCGATCATGCAGAGCGTTGTAGGGAAGGTCGTGGTCATGGATGTAGCGCCACACTTTTCCGGTGGTCCAATCGGCAAGCGGGTTGATTTTGACTAGATGAAATTTCGCGTCCCACTCAACCTTGAGCGCGACTGCTCGGGCCGGGGTCTGCTCGCGACGGATGCTGGTAACCCATGCTCGCAATCCCGACAGCTTTTTGCGAAGCGGTTCGACCTTTCTGAGATTGCAGCAGGCATCCGGATCGCGGCCCCAGAGCGCGGGACCATACGCACGCTCCTGGTCCTCGGGAGTGAGCGCCGACTTGAGTCTCTCCACTCTGATCCCATAGCGCTTTTCAATTTGCTCCATCAGGCGATAGGTCTCGGGGAACAAAAAATCAGTGTCGAGCGTGAAGATGCGGAAAGCCGGTTGCACTCTCGCGGCGATGTCGATGAGCACCATGCCCTCGGGACCGAAACCTGATGCGATTTCGACATAGCCACCAAAAGTTACAAACGCCCATCGCAACAAGTCTTCCGGATCCCATTGCTCAACTAACTGACGAATTCTTTCCACTCCCTCTTTCATGCTCCCCGCTCCTCATCGCTGAGTCTGCTCGAACTGCGTGAAAGTTCTGGACCTGTATCCATCGCAAGAGAACGTTCGCTCGGAGGCCAATAGGTCCCGACCTCTTCGAACGAGGAACGATGACCCGCATGACGCACAACTTCTCCGATTACCAGCAGAGTCGGTGCGGGCAGTCGTGGAGCATCGTTCAGATCCTCTAAGTTGGTGGAAAAGATTTGTTCTTCCGACGTCGTGGCGCGCGAAACAATCGCACACGGCGTTTCAGCCGGCAGGCCAGCGGCACGGAGCTTGCGAGCAATTTCTGAATAGTGGTGTCCGGGCATGTAGATCGCGACGGTCGCACCCAACGAAACCAGGGCGCGCCAATTGGTCGGATCGGCTCCACTGGCCGAATGTCCTGTCAGAAAAACCAGAGCGTGGGAAGATTGGCGATGAGTTAAGGGAATTTGCGCCGACGATGCAGCCCCCAGAGCAGCCGTAATGCCGGGAACAATTTCGAAATCGACGTTCGCTTGACGCAGCGCCGCAATCTCTTCGCCAACACGCCCAAAGATGAGCGGATCGCCACCTTTGAGCCGCACCACCTGCAATCCCGATGCAGCTAGAGTGACCATGAGAAAGTTGATCTCCTCTTGGCTGACGTTCTTTTTCCCGCAGCGCTTGCCAACGTTGCGCACCTGCGCGTGGGCCGGTGCAAGCTGAAGTATCTGCGTGCTGACCGAGTCGTCGTGGAGAACAACATCCGCCTGTTTCAGCACGCGGGCCGCTTTGAGCGTGAGCAATTCCGGATCGCCGGGCCCAGCGCCCACGAGATAGACCTTGCCTGTCATACCGCCGCACTTCTTTTAATGGTGCTCGATTCGGTTGCGAGCGCGGCCTCAAATGCCTCGATGCTCGCCAGCGATTGCAGCAGATCGCGCTTGCGTTCTGGATCAAGACTGCTGGCCAGAACTTTTCGCCGAGTTTCCCCGAGTTCCGCGACCCACTGGGCATAGCCCGGGCCGAACTGACATTCCAGTTGTTGACGGATTTTCTGCGCCAGCGATGGACTCTGGCCCGAAGTCGAAATTGCAATCTGCAGGTCGCCTCGCTGCACTACCGCCGGATAATAAAAATCGCACTGCTCGGGAACATCGACCACGTTGCACAGGATGCGACGGGATTGTGCCTCGCCAAATACGAACTCGTTCAGATCGCGGGAAGATGTGGCCACAACAACCAAAAAAGCATTGTCCAGATCCGACAAAACGAAATTGCGCTCGTCGAGAACGATTTGACCAACTCGGGCCCACTCGCGCACGGCTTCGCTCGCTTTGTGCGCAACCACGCGAATCCTGGCTCCCGTCGACAAAAGCGCCCGAATTTTGGGCTCGCCAATTTGTCCCGCCCCGACGACGAGTACTTGGCGGCCATCCAACTTCACGAACATCGGAAATAGACTTTTCATCGCATCTCACCTCTAACCTATGACTAGCCTTCGATTCCGTGCGGCACGCGCCCCGGCGACAGATCCCGAGGAACCGCGTCCATGATTTCGCCAGCCAGAAATGCCCGCAGTTCGCTATCGCCATGGCGCGCGAAAAACTGCCGCAAGTTCTCACCGCTGAAACGATCGAGCGAATAGCGGCGCAGCAGGCGCTCAATCGCGTCCGGCACTTCGCTGGCCAGGCAGCGATAGCCGACCGGTCGCGCGATCGACTGATGCAGGCCAACCGCGCCACCCAGGCAGAAGTAGTACGCGTCCAACATGCGGTCGCCGACTTTCAACTTTTTGCCTTCGATTCCAATGTCGGCGATCCAATGCTGGCCGCAACTGTTGGGGCATCCCGTCACGTGCAGCTTCAGGTGTTGCTCGAAACCGGGAAGCCGCTCTTCCAGTTCCTCGACCAGCCATCGCGAAAAACTCTTGGTCTCGGTGATCGCGAGTTTGCAGAACTCAGTGCCGCTGCAGGCGACGGCACCACGCCAGAAGGGCGAACCGCCCACTCGCAATCCGATCGCATCCAATTCTTTCGCCAACGATTCTGCATGCAACTGCGGTACATTCACGACCAGCAGGTTTTGCATGTTCGTGGTTCGCAACTCGCCGACGGCGAATCGATCGGCGAGATCGGCCGCGTTGCGCATTTGTTCCGCCGTGACTCGGCCGCGCAGAACTGACGCTCCCACGTAGCAATAGCCGGGCTGTTTTTGTGCGTAGATCCCGATATGATCGCGGTACACGTCGGCAGGCGCAGCTTCATCGACTGCGGAATCCAAACGAAATCCGATTCGTTGCTCGAGTTCTTTCTGGAAGCCATCAGCGGTCCAGCCGTGCCGCAGAAATAAAAACTTGAGCCGCGCCCGCTCACGATGCTCGCGCAACTCGCTCGACTCGCGAAAAAGCTCAGCGATGCCTTTGATGACCGGCTCGACCTGGTCCCAGCCAACGAATGCGTTCAGACGGGCTGCGAGATGAGGTTCGGCGGAGAGTCCGCCGGCTACACGTAACGAGAATCCGCTCTCGGATTTTCCGTTGAGGGTGCGCGTGACCGCGGTCAACCCGACGTCGTTGATCTCCGGATAGGCGCACCAAACGCGGCAGCCGGTAATCGAAATCTTGAACTTGCGCGGCAGGTTGTAGAAGTCGGGATTGCCGGCGAGCATCTGGGTCGCCGCAAAGGCGAGCGGCGACGCATCGCAGATTTCATCGGCATCAACGCCCGCCACCGGGCAGCCGGTGACGTTCCGCGTGACATCGCCGCAAGCTCCCATGCTATTCAGGCCGCTCTGCCACAACGCCTCAAGAATCTCGGGAAGCGCTTCAATCGTCACCCAGTGAAGCTGGATATTTTGGCGGACGGTCAAGTCAGCAATGCCGCGAGCATGACGTTCGGTCAGCTCAGCGATGGTTCGCAGCTGAGACGAATTCAGAATGCCGTTGGGGATGCGGATGCGAAGCATGAAGCACGGCAACGCCTTGCCTTCGCCGCCTTTTCCGCCGACCACACCCGCGCCGTCTCCCTGGGTATAAACGCCCCACCAGCGGAAGTAGGTGCCCAGCCATTCGGGCGGAATCGAAGCAAAACCAGTTCGGGCGAAGCCTCGAATCTCATCGAGTGCCTGCCACGGGTTTTTCTCCCGCTTCAGTCGCTCGACTCGCTGTGCTTTCGTTTCTTTTGTAGCTTCAGTTTGTGCCATAAAAAGAAAAACCCACCGCCAGCTTCCTACTGGCGGTGGGTTCGATTAGTGCTGAAACTAAAAACTTTTTAGGTCAGCAACCTCCCGGCGCCAGAAGACACGACTGCGCGACAACAAGTACAACAGCACATGCAGTCGAAACTCTTCTGGTACTGGTTTGACATTATGCTTGCCATTCTAGAGGCCGCTAAACCAACTGTCAAAGATTACTTCAGTTCAAGAGATGCAACTATCCGGAGAAGCGGTGCAAATAAATTTATCGCGATACTTCGATTCCGCCAGACCCTTGTTGCAGGGCGATCATTTCCTTCCGCGCCGCGTCTGCGCGCGGGCCCGATTGCTCTTCCGAGAGGAAGACTCGCAACTCAGCCAAAGCATCCAGGGAACGGTTTTCTTGCTCGAAGATGCGCGCCGCAACGTAATGAACAACGGCATGCACGCCGCGTGCCGTGGAATGAGCCCTTCGGCAGGTCGCAAGAGCCTGCTCGTTGTGGTGGTTCAGCAGTTCCATGTTTGCCAGTGCGCCCAGTATTTGGGCATCGGTTGGGTCAATGGCAGTCGCCTTATTCAGCAGAACTTCAGCCTGAGGAAAGTCTCGATCCGTAATCGCTATGCGGGCCAAATTGAGGTAGGCCGCGGCGAAATGATCGTTTAAGCTAATCGCTTTCTGCAAGGCCTCGATGTTCCGAACCCGATCGCCAAGGTGACCGTATGCCACTCCAAGGTTGTTGTAGGCCTGGGCGTATTGCGGATAGATCGCAATCGCCTTATTCAGTCGTTCGAGTGCTCTCTGCCAATTTCCCTTCGCCTCGAACTGGTTAGCTTTATCGAACTCTTTGCGCGCGCGTTCTGGAATATTTAGATCCACGGCCGCCACCAGTTGACTCGATGGCCCAGTTGGACCGCCCTGATTCACAATCCCGGCACGTTTGATGTTTACATCAACATCCTGGTGGCCCGTAGAATCAAAGTCGAATCTCCCGCTGTCCGATTGTTCAATTCCCGCGCCGGAAACGGCTACGTGGTAACTTCCCGTCGCCACATTCCCGAAATACACTTCACACTCTGCGTTGGTCAAGTCCTGGGCGACGTGGGCGCCGGAGATACTCATCAGCGAAACATTTGCTTGAAAGTCGCAACTGTGACCGTCGCTAGAGATCACACGAACTCTTATGCCGGTCCGGTCAAGCGAGTCGAGGCGGGATTGAGCGTAGATGCAGGGCACAACAAACAAGGTCAAGAGAACGAGCACACGGCGCATGGTGGCTGCCTCCGCGGAGGGGTGGTATCGGAACTAGCTCGCGTAGAACCGGGAGTGCGTTCGATGCTTGCGCCATAAGACGAGCCATGAGAAGAATCGTTAGCTCGATATATCGTGTCGCGATAAAAGTTACAAATCAGTGAGCAGCTTTGAATATGCTTTCTGACAACACATCGTCAGACACGATTTGTCTCGACTGGCTTGTTGCTAGAGTCACGATGCGAGTTTGTCGACGTTCGTAGTTCTTGATCGTAGTGTATGCGGTACGAAACTTACCGCGACGAGATCAAACTGCTTCCTGAAGCTGCCGTTGCGAAGCGCAATTGAATGTCGGTTGCATCGAGCCAGGCTCGTTCGCTGGTTTATGTTTGCGGAAACTTCACTAATCCATTGATTGATACAATGTCTCTTGCTACGGAGGCAGTCGCTGGCGCAAACGAATCTTTAGTCCGTGATCTGTCGTGACCTACAAACTACGTCGTTCAATTTGATAATGTTTAGAATTAGCGCAGAGTGTCCTTTTCTCTCCCCTTTTGTTTCGCAACTTCATCTAAATTGAGATATTGGATTGCGTGCAGGAACTCGAAAAATCCCGGCCCGGTTTGCAGGACCTCCTGAACAAACCCATTCGCGACCTCGGCCTGAGCATCGAAGGGTCGCCGCTGCAGCGTTTGGTGCAACAGTTGTATCGTGAGCTCGAACAAAAAGGGTTGATGAAATTCCGCCCGCTCTGTTATCTCACCGATGAATGGGGTTGTCCCTCGGGAGAGCCGGTGATCGGTATTCCTTTTTATCTCGCGAACGCGGACCTGGCTCATCTCGAAAAAGAAATGAATGACCTCGAGGATACTCGAGAGGTCATGATGTATCTTCGCCACGAAGCCGGACACGCCTTTAACTACGCTTACAAACTTCACCGGACGCCGGAATGGAAGCAGCTTTTTGGTCCTTTTCGCCGCCCCTATCACGACAATTATCGGCCCATTCCGTTCTCGCGAAACTTTGTGCGCCACTTGGCGGGTTGGTACGCGCAGAAGCATCCCGACGAAGATTTCGCCGAAACCTTCGCCGTATGGCTGACTCCGCGTTCTGCCTGGCGCAAGCGCTACCGCGGCTGGGGCGCAATGGCGAAGCTGCAGTATATGAATCGGACTGCCAGAAAGCTGGGCAACACAGATCCGGTTCGCCGCCGAGGACGAACAGATATTACGGTTGACGAAATGGACGCCACGGTGGCTGAGTTCTACCAGCGGGCTAACGATGACATTCCGCTCACCGACTTGGCCCTGGATACCGACTTGCGCGACATCTTCGACGCGTCCAAGCGTCGTAAGACAGCCAAGTCCGCGCACGAATTCCTGCACGCGCAACGAAAAGCCGTAGTCGATAAAGTTGCGTATTGGACCGGAGCGCAGCGTCCGCTGATCAAGAAACTGATCGAAGTGATCGAGAAAAGAATCGATGAACTCGGTCTGTTTGCCGACAGCGCACGCGAAGCCGAACACTTAATTCAGATCACGGTCTATGTGACAGCTCTGGCCATGAATTACATGGCGCGAGGAAAGTTTGTGCATCCATGATTCTTGTAAATCAGAAGTCTGAAACGAGAATGAAGATTTATTCTGGTAGAAGCTGGAGGCCGCAATGACCAGCGCGAAGCTGAAGGTCGCCGTGCTTTACGACGTCTGGGAAGACGAGACGGCGGCAGCCGAGGTCGTCGCAGAAGAAAAGACTTCGGCACGCAAACCTAAACTGAAGCGCAAGCCGCGAACCGAGAAAGAAGATCGCGAAGAGATCTTCGAAGCTCTCGAGAAGCTTGGGCATGAGCCGTTCTATCAAGTGCTCGACGGTCGCCCGCAGTGCCTGACTGCGCTTGCGAAGTGTGACGCTGATCTGGTTTTCAACCTGACCGAGTCTTTCGCCGGCGACGACACCAAGGAGATGAACGTCGCGGCCTATATGGACCTTCTGGATATGCCTTATACCGGCGGCGGGCCCCATGCGCATTTTCTTGCGCAAGATAAAGGCACCGCAAAGAAGATGTTTGAATTTCACGGCATCAAGACGCCGTTTTTTGCAACGTCGTATCGTGGCCGGATCGAACATGCCCACGACATCGCATTTCCGCTGATTGTAAAACCAGTCTCGGAAGACGGTTCGATCGGCATCAGCGCTGACGCAGTCGTGGACAGCGTGAAAGAACTCATGGAGCGCGTGGAATACATTCAGAACGAGTTCGATTCACCGGCGTTGATCGAGGAATACATCGAGGGGCGCGAGATTTACGCTGCCATCCTGGGCAGCTACGAACATGCTCAAACCCTGCCGCTCGTCGAACTCGACCTTTCGCGTCTCCCGAAGGGCACTCCGAAAATTGCCAGCTACGACGTCAAGTTCGAAAAAGATACGCAAGCCCACAAATTGACCAAATCGCACCTGGCCACCGATCTCGACGAAGAGACGATTAAGCGGTTGCAGGAGACTGGCCTGGCAGCCTATCACGCCGTGAAGCTGCGCGACTACGGTCGCATTGACATGCGCCTTACGCCGAAGGGCGAAGTGTATGTCATCGAGGCCAACCCGAATCCGTGGCTTTCGAGCAAGCAGGAATTTGCCATGGCCGCGAAAGCGTCAGGCCGCTCCTACACGCAACTGATTGGCGAAATCGTGGATATGGCAATGCAAAGATACGCACCCCGAAGTGGGTCAGAGACCATCGCCTGAGAAACTGCTAGGCTACTTTCTTCCGTTTTTGCCTGGTTACCATCTGTACGACGGGCAGGGGAAGTTGCAGCGTCCGTTCCTTCGTTTCCCGTTTGGAAAACGCCCGGATGGCAATTCCGTCCCCATTTGGGAAGGGATTGGAAAGGGCCTCAAAGTCCTGACCATAAATGCGTATTCGTTTGGATTGGGCGTAGCCCATTTTCTGGAGCTGAACGCAAACTTCATTAAGCTCGATCGATTGCTGGCTGGGGGATGAGATATTGATATTCACAATGTTAAGATTCTATCGGATTAGCCGGACCGCTGTCTTCCACAGGCGTCACAGCTCTGTGTGATAAGCTAAGTTGCTTGTTATCATCTTCTTGGCGCTCGACGAAATAGCGTCATGCCGATTTCGGCAGACCGCGATCGATAGTGCCGAAGGCGCGCTTTTTCATTAACTCGGCAATGCGATGCTTCACGTACCCGTCTTCGGTGATATGGGCCGCCGCCGTGTCGTCCAACTTCGACAGAACTAACCGATCCATTGGCTCGCGCTTGGCAAAATCAGGATCGGTGCGGTAACAGAACTCACAGTCGCGGCCGGTAGGTGTGTCCTTACCCAGTGTTTCGCGATGGAAGAGGTCCATGTCGACTTTCTTCTCCTCGACTAGGGGCATAAGGCTGTAATGAATGCGGACACATGTATAACACAAATGATAGGTCGGAACGCAAGTACCAATTTTCTGACGGCGTAGTCGCCGAGATGCACGCCTCGATATTAGCCTCGGAAGACCGCAACTGACGGGAGCGGTGGCTAAGAGAGCGACCTTCCTAGACCAGGGCTGAAACCCGACTAAGACGACTCCCCATTTCAGAAAATATGGCGGAATCCCCAGAAGAGGAAGCCGGAAAGCATCATCGCAACCGGCAGAGTCAGAACCCACGCCAGCGCGAGATTACGCACCGTCCCCCACTGCAGACCGGAGTGGTTCGCATACATGGTCCCGGCGACGCCCGAAGAAAGCACGTGGGTAGTGCTCACAGGCAAGCCAAACCAATCCGCAGCTCCAATCGTGAACATCGCCGTAATTTCTGCGGCGGCGCCCTGCGCGTAGGTCAAGTGGTCTTTGCCAATCTTCTCTCCCACCGTGACCACGATTCTCTTCCAGCCAACCATCGTGCCTAAACCTAATGCCAATGCGACCGCGACCTTGACCCATCCCGGAACGAATCGCGTGGCCACATCCAGATGCTTCTTGTAATTGGTCAGAACAGCGTCGTCTGCGGCGGAGATCTGCGGCTGTCCAGACTTTTTCATCAATCGGATCGCTTCGCTGACCACGTACATGTCGTTCCGGAAGTTGCGAACCCGATCTGGGGGTACGCTGCGAAGATCCTTGAAAAGCGCCATCTCATTGCCGATGCCGGTCACCAACTGCTGCAATGCCAGCATGGTATTGGGAGTGAAGGTTTTGGTGCGAATGTAGTCTGTGACTTCGTCGCGCGGGTCAGCAATCACCGCCTCTGACGACACATAATGATTCAGCGTCCCCGCGGCTTGCTGCGATACCGCAATAAAGTCCTCCGACTGCTTGGCAGTCACCGCGTGGTTCAGCGCGTACGCCGTAGGAACCGTGCCCACCAAAATCAGCATGATCAGGCCCATGCCCTTCTGTCCATCGTTCGATCCGTGGGCGAAGCTGACGCCTGTGCAGGTGAGAACCAGCAAAGCGCGAATCCAGAATGGGGGCGGTTCCGTGCCTTCCGGAGCTTCGTACAATTTCTTGTTCTTAAGGAAAACCTTGGACAGCAGCAGAAGCAGCGCAGCCATCACGAAACCAACCACCGGCGAAAGCAGCAGCGACTTGCCAATATTGCTGGCCTGACTCCAATCCACGCCGCTGGTCCCAGTCTTTGGCGAGAGCAACTGGTTCGCGATGCCCACTCCGATGATTGAGCCGATCATGGTGTGAGAGCTGGACGCGGGCAAACCGAAATACCAGGTTCCGAGGTTCCAGATGATTGCGGCCACCAGCAGCGCAAACACCATGGCAAAGCCGCCTTTACTACCCACTTGCAGAATCAGTTCCACCGGCAAGAGCGAGACAATGGCAAACGCGACCGCGCCGCTCGAGGTGAGCACACCCAGAAAGTTCCAGAATCCCGACCAGACCACCGCGATATGAGGCTCCAAAGAGTGGGTATAGATCACCGTGGCTACAGCGTTCGCCGTGTCATGGAATCCGTTGACAAACTCAAAGCCGAGCGCAACTAACAAGGCCAAGGCGAGGAGAAGATAGGGCAGGACGGACTCGCTGTGATAGCCCGATAGATCGGAGACCAGGCTAATGGCGCTGTAGGCGACGCCGACCAGCAGCACTCCTCCGAAGATAGCCATCCCCAGTTTTCCCGGGGACTTTTGCAGTTTTGAATCCAGCACAGATGTTGCCGCAGTGGACATAGGGCTCCTCACGCGATTAAGGAATGAACTCGGCCGGAGACGAACCGCCCGAAGCTGGCAACTATACGCAAGGATTGTTACGGGAGTGTGAAAACTGTTGAGAAGTTCAGCGGATCTTAAAATTGCTCAACTCAGTCGAAAACCACAGTCTTGTTCCCGTAGAGCAGAACTCGATTGTCGATGTGCCAACGGACAGCGCGCGAGAGCACGACTTTTTCCAGGTCGCGGCCTTTCTGCAGCAGGTCGTCAAGCGAATCACGGTGCGAGATGCGCACCACGTCCTGCTCAATGATGGGACCGTCGTCGAGCACTTCAGTGACGTAATGGCTGGTCGCGCCGATCAGCTTAACACCGCGGGTGAATGCTTGATGATAGGGCTTAGCGCCAACGAAAGCGGGCAGAAACGAGTGATGAATGTTGATGATGCGCTGCGGATAGCGGTTCACGAATTCATTCGAGAGAATCTGCATGTAGCGCGCCAGGACCATGAAATCAGGATTGTGCTGCTCGATCAGATTTAGAATCTTATCTTCCGCCTGGCGCTTGCTATCTTTGGGAACCGGAATCGTAAGGTAGAGAATCCCATAGAAATCCGCGATGGGCTGATTGTCCGGATGATTCGAAATGATCAGCGGAATGTCGCATGCCAACTCGCCGCTCTTGTGTCGATAAAGCAAATCGACCAGGCAGTGGTCGTACTTCGAAACCAGAATAATCATCTTGGGTCGATAATTCGACCGCGCCAGACGCCATCGCATTCCAAATTTATCAGCGATAGGCGTGAAGTGCTGGGAAAAATCCGCCAGATCGATATCAAATCCAGCCGGATCAAATTCCACTCGCATCAGAAACAGATTGGATTCTTCGTCGGCGTGCTCGTCAGCATGGAGAATGTTGCCGTTGTGGCGGAAAACGAAATCAGAGATGGTCGCGACAATGCCCTTGCGGTCGGGACAGCTAATCAGAAGCACAGCAGAGTTTTTCATTCTGTAGAGACGCAGCTCGCTGCGTCTTGCTCACCGACAAACTAAGTATTGCCGTCATCCCGAGCGAAGCGAGGGATCTAGGTTCTTGCGTGGTCAGCGAAAACCCAGATTCCTCGTCGCTACGCTCCTCGGAATTACAAGTGCTCAGGCCTAGGACTACTTCTTCAAATCCTTCAAAATCTCCCGCGCCGCGTTCGCACCCGATCCGCCAGTTAACCCCGCCCCCGGATGCGTTCCCGAACCGCACAAATACAAATTCTGAATCGGCGTGCGATACCGAGCCCAATCCAGCAGCGGACGCATGGTGAAAAACTGGTCAAGCGCCAACTCCCCATGAAAAATGTGCCCGCCGGTGAGTCCGTAGGTATCTTCGAGGTCCTGCGGCGTGATGATCTGGTGCGTCAGTATCAACTCCGGAAGCTTCGGCGCATACTGCGCCAGCGTTTTAACCACAGTATCGCCGAGCGCAACCCGCTGGCTGTCCCAATCGCTGCCTTTGAGTTTATAGGGCGCGTATTGCATATAAATAGACATCACATGCTTGCCCGCGGGAGCAAGCGCCGGATCGGTGACCGACGGAATCGCAATTTCCAAATACGGCTGCTTGGAAAAATTCCCATACTTCGATTCGTCAAAAGCGCGCTCCAGATAGTCGATCTCCGGTCCAATGTGAATGCGTCCGCTCAAAGCGCCCGTATCCCTCTCCCCCTTCAGCGCCGTAAACTCAGGCAGCCCGGAAAGCGCGAGGTTCACTTTCGCCACCGTCCCCAGCATGCGATAGTGCTGCAGCTTCATCACAAAATCGGGCGCAAGATGAATGGGATCGACTAACTTGAGCAACGTCCGCTTGGGATCAGCATTTGAAATAATGGCTTTCGCGCGAATCTCCTCGCCAGTCGAAAGCACCACGCTGGTGGCTGCACCATCTTTCACACGCACTTCAATGACTTCAGCATTGCTGCGTATTTCGGCGCCGGCATGCGTGGCCGCCGAAGCCATAGCCTCGGCGATCGATCCCATCCCACCTTGCGCGAAATACGCCGAGCCCGCGGGATGCGCATCTCCCGCGCCGCGAATCAGAAGCACCAGGCTGGTCCCCGCCGACCACGGGCCGAGGAAAGTTCCAAAGATGCCGCGAGCCGCGATGGTAGCGCGAAGCAGCTCTGTGTCGAAATACTCGGCGACCAAATCCGCGACCGCCATCGGTCCCCACCGCAGCAGCCGGTACATATCTTTCTTTCCCAGATTTCGAATCGATCGACCGGTCTGAAGGATGCCCCACAAATCGCTCCGGTTCGGATGGTCGATATTCGGCGGCGCCAGCGCGAGCGCATCCCCAATCACCTTGCCCACCTTCGCCAGCGATACTTGAAATTCCGGATACTTCGCCGCGTCCTTCTGGGAAAACTTGGCAATCTCCTGCACAGATCTTTTCGCGTCGTTGTAAAGGATCAGAGCCCGTCCGTCCGGCGAAAGCGAAACCACGCCAACCTCAGGCGTGATCAGCCTGAGGCCGTGCTTTTCCAGTTGCATGTCACGGACGATGTCTGGCCGCAGCGGCCCCGCCGCGTGCGCGAGAGTGGAACAACGAAATCCCGGATGGAATTCCTCCGTGATTGCGGCTCCGCCAGGTTGCGCCCTTCGCTCCAGGACCAGCGGTTTGTAGCCCGCCTTCGCGAGATAAAAAGCAGTGACCAGCCCGTTGTGGCCTCCGCCGATGATTACGACATCACGCGCGTCAGGCATGGTCTTCCTCTAGAAGCATCAGGCTGCTCCCTTGAAATCTTTGAGGATTTCGAGCGCTGCCAGCCGCCCTGGCCCACCCATAATTCCGCCGCCCGGATGCGTAGCCGATCCGCACATGTAAAGATTCTTGATCGGCGTGCGAAACTGCGCATACCCCGGCACCGGCCGTAGGAAGAAAAGTTGTTCGAGCGAAAGCTCACCCTGAAAGATGTTGCCCTCGCTCAAACCCCACTCGCGCTCCAGATCGAGCGGCGTGATCACCTGCTTGTGCAAAATGATGTCCCGAATGTTGGGCGCGTACTCGGCGATGGTGTTGATGACGTTGTCTCCAAAAGCTTCTTTCTGATCGTCCCAGTTAAGCCCGGGGCGCAGCTTATAGGGCGCGTACTGCACGAAGCAGGAGAGAATGTGCTTCCCCGGCGGCGCGACCGACGGATCAGTCAGCGTGGGAATGACCATGTCGATGTACGGACGACGCGAAAAATTACCGTACTTCGCATCGTCGTAAGCGCGCTCCATATATTCGACGCTGGGCGAAATCGAAATCGCGCCGCGTAAATGCGCACCCGGCCCGGGAATCGCTTTGAAATTCGGCAGGGCATCGAGCGCAAGATTCACCTTGCCGGAAGACCCACGAAATTTGTAACGATTGATTTCCTCGAGAAAATCGTCGGGCAAGTTTCCCTTTTCAATCATCTTCACAAACGTCAGCCGCGGGTCGACGCTCGAAGAAACAATGTCGGCGTAAATCTCGTCTCCGCTCGCCAGCACCACGCCTTTCGCTTTGCCATTCTTTACGATGATCTGGGCAATCGCAGCCTGGGTGCGGATTTCCACTCCTGCTTCGCGGGCCGCGTCCGCAATGGCATTCGAAATGGCACCCGTACCGCCGCGGGCAAATCCCCACGACCGGAACGCCCCATCAATTTCACCCATGTAATGATGCAGCAGAACGTAAGCCGTTCCCGGCGAACGCACACCGAGGAAAGTTCCGATGATCCCGGAAGCCGACATCGTCGCCTTCAGCACGTCGGTCTCGAACCACTGATCCAGAAAGTCGATGGCGCTCATCGTCATCAACTGCACTTGGTTGTATTTATCTTCGCTGGTCAGGCCCTGAAAGCGCCGGCCGAGGAAAAGCAGTTTCATCAATTCCTTCGGATTCAACGTGGCCGGATCAGGCGGCACCATGCTGAGAATCGGCTTTACGAATCGGCACATCGCTTGCATCGCCTTACCGAACTCGTCGTAGGCTTCCGCGTCCAGCTTGGAGTGACGCGCAATCTCGCGATGCGTTTTTCCGTGATCGTTCACCCGCCACAAGTGGTCGCCATTCGGCATGGGAGTAAACGTACCGTCGAGCGGCAGGATTTCGAGTCCGTGGCGCGGAAGGTCAAGATCGCGAATAATCTCAGGCCGCAGCAGCGACACGACGTAAGAGCAAACCGAAAACTTGAAGCCGGGAAAAACCTCTTCGGTGCAGGCTGCTCCGCCCAGCACGTGGCGCCGTTCAAGCACGAGAACTTTTTTCCCCGCCCGCGCCAGATAGGCGGCATTGACCAGCCCGTTGTGGCCACCACCAATCACAATCACGTCGTATGAGTTGGACATAAGCTTTTGCTTCGAATGCCAGCGTACAGATTAAGGAAAGCGCGATCAGAAACGCAATCACACGCGCGAGCAGGATTATAGACAGCCGGGATCAGAGGCCGCTAGGAAGGACCGACCAGCTGCGAAGTACACTCCACAACGATGGCATGATAGGTCGCATATTGCGGTGCATATGATGTGCAGCGTCATTCTATCGGGAACGTGGAATTTTGTCTTTATGCTTTTGACAAGTCCCCTGAAGTCAAGGTCTGACTATGTCAATTTGCCGGCCGTTTCATTCCTTGCTCGTTTAGCAACCGCCACACCGAGTCGGGAAACAGGGCAACGAAAGCCAGCATCAGCTTTCCTTTTACCGGATAGCGCAAACGGTGCGATGTATCGTTCGCCGCGCGGTAAATAGTTTCCGCGACCGGAGCGGGGTCCGGAGCCTTCGCATCTTCTTTCCGCACCCATCCCATGAAGTTTTCGAACGGTGCATCATAGGCCGGGTGCGACGTCCGTTTAAGCGAGCGCTCGATGAACCCGGTTTTGAAGTGAGCTGGCTCGACCAATTTCACGCGGATGCCATGAAGCGACAACTCGAAGCGAAGTGATTCGGAAAGGCCTTCGAGCGCAAACTTCGACGCATTGTAGCCGGACATGAATGGCGTCGCCACCCGTCCCGCGATCGACGAGACGTTCACGATCACCCCGCTACGTCGCGCACGCATCACGGGCAAGACGTGACAAATGACGGAAACGGTGCCAAACAGATTGGTCCTGATTTGTGCTTCGAATTCGCCAGCACCCGCGCCTTCGAGTGGGCCAAACAGCCCGTATCCAGCATTGTTGACCAGGACATCGATCCCGCCGAAGCGATCAACGGTCGACGCAACCGCGGATGCAACACTGGCTTCGTCCGTTACGTCCATTCTCAGTGGCGTTACGTTATCGAGAGAGATTTCCTCGGGGCGGCGTGCTGTGGCCGCAACCCTCCAACCGCGCGCCGCAAACAGTTCTGCCGTCAATCGCCCGATGCCAGCGGAACAGCCTGTGATTAGAACCACTTTTGCCATGCCTTACTTTACATCCGCTTCGGCTTCGGGTTACATCTTCGATTGAAGGTCGGCGGGCCGACGATTTGCCGCATAAGAAATAGCCAAATATAATCCGGTTCGAGCGATTTTTCCTCGAGGCCACCTCTTGCCCATCGGAACCGCGTTTCACGAACGAACTTTTCCGCTCTGCCACAGCCTCAACTACCGCGAGTGGTCGGGATACTACACCGTCAGCGTTTACGAAGTGCATCACGAGCACGAGTACAACGCCATCCGCAACGCCGCCGCGTTGATTGACATTTCGCCACTGTACAAATATCTGATCACGGGCAAGGACGCGACCAAACTCGTCAACCGCGTGATCACCCGCGACATCCGCAAGGTCGCTGTGGGTCAGGTGATCTACTGCTGTTGGTGCGACGAGCAGGGCAAAGTGATCGACGATGGCACGGTCACCCGTCTCGAAGAAAACAAATATCGCTGGACCGCCGCCGATCCCAGCCTCCGCTGGCTTCGCCAGAATGGCACCAACATGGACGTTCAGGTCGAAGACATTTCAGAAAAAGTCGCAGCTCTCGCTTTGCAGGGGCCGACCTCGGGCAAACTGCTGAAGTCGCTAGCCGAAGCGGACATCGCCAATCTCAAATACTTCCGCGTGACTCATGGCAAGATCGCTGGCATCCCCGTGGATATCTCGCGCACTGGATACACCGGCGATCTCGGCTACGAAATCTGGGTGCCACACAACGAAAGCAACGACGCGGTAAAAGTCTGGGATGCGGTCATGGAAACCGGCAAGCGTTTCGACATCCACGCAGCCGGAATGTTGGCGCTCGACGTGGCTCGCGTCGAAGCCGGACTGTTGTTGATTGAGGTCGATTACACCAGCAGCAAGAAAGCTCTGATCGCGTCGCAGAAATATTCACCATTCGAACTTGGTTTCGGCAAGATGGTGCACCTCAATAAAGAGAATTTCATTGGCAAGGCAGCTTTAGAAAAAGATCAGAAAGAAGGAGTCGCAAGGCAGTTCGTCGGACTCGAAATCGATTGGACGGAAGTCGAAGACCGTTACGAAAAATTCGGCCTCACGCCCGCCGCTCCCAGCCAGGCTTCGCGTGTAGCAGTCCCCGTCTACTGCGGGGAAAAGCAGGTCGGCAAAGCCACGTCGACAACCTGGTCGCCAGTTCTGAAAAAGATGATTGCGCTAGCCAGCATCGAAACTTCACACTCCAAGCTCGGCACCAGGCTGCAAATAGAAATCACCATCGAAGCCATCCGCCAAAAAGTGACCGCCAAGATAGTAAAGATGCCGTTCTTCAATCCCGCAAGGAAAACTGCGGTTCCAGTGTAGTCAGAAAGGAGTGAGGGGCGTCCCGCCCGTCTAACGAGCGAAGCGAGGCAATAGCCTAATGGCGACCGCTATGTGATCTCAGTGTGCATGGACGAAAAGAAATCTGGCCGTTCCCAGAATTTCTCATAGCACTCGGTGCACAACCAATCGCGACCGTTGGTGTAGCCGACACCATGCTCGGGATCATCTTTCGACTCGAACAATTCCCAGCGACAGACCGCACAATGATCTTTCGTCCAACCTCCTTTAACCAATCGAAAGTTCGCAGAATCTTCAGCGAGCTCAAGCACAAAAGAAAAAGCCCCACTCTTAAGATCGATCACGATATCCCGCGGACGCCACGAGCATTTTTGCCAGTGCCACGAATATTCGCGGCATCGCTCGACGGCTTTGCGAACATGGCTGGCATGCCATGCAGAACCGTGGATTTCGACCGTATCGTGAATAGCGGCCAGCGAACCTCTGGCCGGTATGCTGTAGTCCTTTTGCGGCCCCGAGCTTTGGACTGTCTTTGCAAATTCCAGCCGCAGTTTTGATGGCTCCACGCCTCGCTCGCGTAACATCCGCGTGGCGAAGCATTTCTCCTCGCGAAGCAGTCCAAGAAGCAGATGCTCGCTTCCGATATGTTTATGAGCGAGGCGTTCCGCCTCTTCTGCTCCGTACGCGAGTACTCGCTTGCTCTCCCCAGTAAGCGGTAGATCGATAGCCGTAGACGTGCTCTCGCGATGTGGCGTACCGGCCGCGATTTGAGCGCGTATCGATTCTTCGCTCCCCTCGGGCAAAAGGTGAGTCGTCAGCCACTTTAATTCATGTATCAGGCCCAGCAGAAGATGTTCGGTCTCGATATAAGGCGAACCATATCGGCTGGCCTCGTATCTGGCAAAGAAGATGACTCGGCGCGCTTTCTCTGTGTAACGTTCGAACATTGCCTACTCCACCGCTGCTGCTTTTCCGCTCCACTTCCAATAGAGATATCCCGGCACGCCGATCAGTACAATCAACGTTCCCGCCAGCGCTTCCTTGGGCCGGGTGATAATCGTGTTCAAAGTCCAGGCCGAGCCGATCAGCACGTAGATCCCCGGAATCCACGGATATCCCGCGCAGCGATACGGACGCGGAATCTCCGGACGCTTCCAGCGCAGAATAAACAATCCAATCACGGTCAGCGTGTATGACAGAACCATCCCATAGATGACATAAGTGTAAAGCTGATCATAGCGTCCGCTGACAGCGAGCACAGCGGCCCAGATTCCTTGCCCGATCAGCCCGAACGCCGGCGTCCGCCATTTAGGATGGATCTTCGCCATGCTGCGAAAGAAAACTCCATCCTGCGCCATGGCCAAACAAACACGAGCGCCGGAGAGCGTGCAGGTGGCGGCAGCGCTGAAACAAGAAATCGCGATCATGGCCGAAAGCCAAACTGCGGCGTGCGGCGAAAACAATGTGGCTGCGGCAGCGTGCGCGATGGTCTCATGCTTCGCCACTTCGCTGAGCGGCAGCGCATAAATATAAGTCACGTTCATCGCCAGATAAATCGCGGCCACGGCGAGCGTGCCCAACACCATCGCCAACGGAACATGGCGACGCGGTTCCTTCACTTCGCCCGCCACCCAGGTGATATAAACCCATCCGTCGTAAGCCCAGAACACGGCGATCAGCCCGACTCCCAGCGCCGACACCAGTTGCGACGGGCCCAGACCCATCGTCAACCCGACGCCATGCGAGCTGAAGTTTGCCCAGTGTCCTTTGCCGATGGCAAATCCCAAAACCACAAACGCCGACATGGCAGCAAACTTCGTCCAGGTGGAAACGTTCTGCAACAGCGCTCCCCATCGCAGCCCGACAACGTTCACCGCCGTGAGCACGGCGATCAAGACCAATCCAACCAGATGCGCCCGCGTCAGCGTGATCCCCGCGAACACAAGCACGACGTGCTCCTGCGAAATCACCGGAACGATCTGTCCCATGTAAGCCGCGGCGGCGACGGCCAGCGCGGCAATCGAGCCGCCGTTGGCGACGCTGAACAGCATCCAGCCATACAGAAACGCCGGCAGATCGCCGTAGGCCTCGCGCAGATAAACATACTGTCCGCCGGAGTCGGGAAACATTGATCCGAGCTCTGCGAACGCCACGCAGCCAAACAATGAAATCACCGCGCCCAAAACCCAAACCAGCAGGAACAGCATGGGCTGCGGCAGTGGGCCTGCAATATCTTTGGCGGTCAGGAAGATCGAAGATCCGATGATGCCGCTCACCAGCAGCAAGACCGAATCCAGCAGCGACAGGCCGCGAACCAGGCTGGGCGCGGCTTCGGATTTCGCGGGCAATGTCGGCGTTGCGACTGGGATCTCCATCAATCACCCATCCCCAACTCATCGGCCGATTCGAGCGGCGTGCCGCAGCGGCGGCAGATCACCGCAGAGCAATCGCCGCAAGTCAGCGGATCGGAAACTTCTGTCGCGCATTTCGGACAATAGAGAAGTTCGGGCTCGGCCGGCGGCTGCGGATTTGAAGCCATGAGGAAGCCAAATGTAGCATAGAGGCAGCGCTGCCGTCCCGGTAGTGCTACAGAGGAGCCAATGTCCGAGACAAAGCCAACTTCCGACGAGATTCTGCAGCAGGAGTTCAATCGCTGGGCCGAAGCTGGTGAAGGCGAGAAGATGGAGCGCCATCACTTCGACATCACCGGCAAGACGATCCGCCTGATGGATCTTCGTCCCGGCGATCGCGTGCTGGACCTGGGTTGCGGGTCGGGGTGGGCCACCCGGCTGCTGGCGCGGCTTGTCACCGACGGCCCGGAAGGCTTTGGGCAAGTGGTCGGCGTCGATGTTTCGGACGAGATGATTCGCCAGGCTCGCGCCGCATCGAAGGACTTCGAAAACATTCTGTACGCGTGGGGATCGGCGCAGCAGATTCCGTGGGAAGAGAACTTCTTCGACAAGATGCTATCCGTCGAATCGTTCTACTATTATCCCGATCAGGATCGCGCGCTGGCCGAACTCTTCCGCGTCATGGCGCCGCGCGGGCGCATGTTCATTCTCATTAATCTCTATAAAGACAATCCCTACTCGCTGCAGTGGGTCGACAAACTCAAAGTGCCGGTCCATGTTCGCTCGGAGGCCGAATACATCGACTTGCTCACCAAACATGGATTCGAGAGCGTCGAAGCTCGCCGCATTCCTGACGACACGCCTACGCCGGACGACTACCAGACCAAATCGTTTCACAGCCTGGAGGATTTGCGGGCATTCAAGCGCATCGGCGGGTTGCTGCTGATGGCGTCGAAGCCGGACTTGCGTAGTTCCGCTCCCGGCCACGCGATTTATTGAATGCGAGAGTTGCACATATTATGGTGCATAAAATACATCAAAAAAACTCTCGTTTCCGCCCAGCAAAGACCGAGAACCATCTGCAATGGTCTGGATTCAAGCACCTGAAAGGCGAGCCGAAAAAACATCATATCTGGCAGTTGGATTTCTTTGCTGACGGCAGGCAGTATCGACTGTTAGGTGTGTTCAGGCCCGGAAGACACGCAGTTCTGTTGGTCGGTTGTTATCACAAGGGACAAGTTTATACTCCTCCGAATGCGCTTGACACCGCGTGCAAGCGTGCAAAGGCGCTGCGCGAGAATAAAGGAGGAACTCGTGGGAGAACGATCAGGTTTGATATCTAGGTTAACGTCTGACTTCAAAACAAGATCAGCCTATATCCAAGCCAAGGTTGGGACCTTGGTACCATCGCAGATTCGCGCCTTGCGGTTGAAGTCAGAGATGCCTCGGCAGTCAGATTTGGCTAACGCAGCCGAGATGCACCAATCTCGCATTTCGATGTTTGAAACGCCAGGGGCGAACCCAACGATCAGCACGCTAAGCGCCATCGCCGCTGCCCTGAAGGTCGGCTTAAAGATCGAGTTTGTGCCTTTCAGTGAAATGCTGGAGTGGGAGAACGGTTTTTCTCAGGATCAGTTTGCTGTGACAAAAATCGACGATGATGCATTCTTTCTCAATCCACCATCCGACGGGGTGCCTCAGCCACTTCCTGTCGCCAATCTCGATCAATATAACGCGAAGCTGATTTCAGTGGGCGAGGACATTTGGTCAGAGGTTATAACCATACCGCTGTACGAACATAGCCTATCCGTTCACTCGCCGACACCGAATCTTGTCATAACAACCGGACAAATTCTAAATGATGAATGGAGCCGATGCCGATGGCAGAACGAGATCAACCCGACCCCGCAAACATCCCAATCGCTTATGCTAACGCAATCCGACTAGGTATATCTTTTAGCGATATAAGGATATTCTTTGGTGAGCATGTTCCCGATACCTTGCCCGACCCTCACCAGACGACATCCGTTCAGCAGCAAAGCAGGATCGTCGATCGGGTCTGTATTGTGCTTACTCCCGAGACCGTGCCTGCTTTACTGGAGGGATTGACGAAGGCAGTCGAGAGTTATGAATCCATTTTTGGACCCCTTAGAAAGCTCCCCAAGGGACCATTGACGATGCCGGCGGGAATCGCTACCGTCGTTGCAGATAAGGGCTGATCCCAGATGTTGGACGTAATAATGGTACTGTGAAAGAGAAGACATCCATCACACTCTCTGGAGACGTATTGGCTGCCATCGAACGCATGGCGGGCTCCCAGCAGTCCTGGTCCGCGTTCATCGAACAGGTGCTTCGGGAATTCTTGCGGCAACGTACGCGGGCGGCGATCCAGGCTCGTGACCTGGAACGGATCAACGCCGCCGGCCAGCGTCTCAATGCCGGACGTCCGATGTCTTGGATTATCAAGCCCGGGAATATCAGGCACCGGAAAAAATCAGGCGTAGGGCGAAGCTGAGGGAAGCGCGTTGAAATCTATCGCGTATACAAGCCGGGAGGCGATCCCAAGCAGTACCGCGCCTTCGTGATTGTCAGCCGACAGGTCCTCATCGATTCCCAGTTCTCGACCCTGGTCTGCGCGCCCGTGTTCACGCACGGGGACGGCCTGTCTACTCAGGTGGCGGTCGGGCCGGACGAGGGTCTGAAACACTCCAGTTGGATCATGTGCGACAACCTGGTGAGCCTGCGCAAGACCGACTTGACCCAGTTCCTGGGCTCATTATCCAGAGCCAAACTCGCCGAATTGGACCACGCGTTGAAAATGGCCCTGGACCTCAGCTAGTTAGAGGGCAGGCGGATCGACTGGCGGCTGACAATCCGTCAGTCAGGGTACTTTGGAGATGGCGCTCCTGATTGACCTTCTCGTCTTTCTGGTAGATATTGTGGAGGGATGGACGCTGAACGGACCATTTCCGAGATCGAGTGGCTGGAGCGCGTCTACGCGGCCCCGGATACCCGGCCGCTGAACGCGAGCGACATCTCGGCCGCGAATCGAAGGCACGACGACCTGCTGGCGCGTAGTCCGTGGTTTCGGCTTTGGCAGCAGTATGGGCTTTGCTGCCGCTAGGGAGCGGGCTACCCGAGCGGCCCACCCATTCATATCTGAAATCTAAAGCAGCAACAAAAGAGGGTGCCCCATTCTTCCGCGTTCTGTGCGGAAGGGTGGGAGGCGATAAAGCAAAGCGAACCGGCGAAAAGTTCCATTGCGCTACACATAGTAATGTGTAATAATCTACACATGGCAACCAACCTCGCCTTGGACGATAACCTGATCGAGGAAGCCCGCCGCGTCGGCCGCCACAAAACCAAGAAAGACGCCGTCACCGCAGCCCTTGCTGAATATGTGCAGCGCCGCAAGCAACTTCGCATCCTCAATTCGTTCGGCACCGTCGACTTCGATCCCGAGTACGACTACAAAGCGGAGCGCCGCAGGAAGCGTTCCTGATCGTGCTGGTTTTGGTCGACACGGGAGTTTGGTCGCTAGCCCTGCGCCGCAAAGTCGAGCATTTGAGTGCTCACGAACAGGGTCTAATCTCCGCGTTAAGGGAACTCATCGAGGCCGGGCGCGCTCAACTGATGGGCGCAGTCCGTCAGGAATTGCTTTCTGGCATTCGCGAGGAAGCCAGCTTCAGGAAACTGCGTGACCAGCTGCGCGCCTTTGAGCACGCTCCCCTCGACGTGGCTGACTACGAAGAAGCAGCCCAACTGAATAACCAATGCCGGGCTCGGGGCATAGCTGGATCGGCCATCGACCTTCTGATCTGCGCCGCCGCCATCCGCCGCAACTGGCAGGTCTTTACGACTGACCGCGATTTCGTCCGCTACGCCACTGTTTTGCCACTGAAGCTCTACCACACTCCCTGAAGCCTGAGCCTGAGCCCAAAGCCCAAAGCCTAATCCCTTCAATCACTTACATCCGTCCAATGCGCCATTCCACCGCTAAACCTCAATTTTGCGCCTTTCGTTGGGTTATGCGTGTCAGGGTCGCATTGTATTCAATAGGATAGTCATACCAGCAAACTCAGGGAGGGGTCTATCGAGACGGCCTTTTCCGGTGGATTTCGGCAGTGAAGGTTCGGAGTGAAGGTCAGTACGGGTAGGCTCTACAGGTTCAGCCGTTTGCAGAATTGAGTTGGAGTTTCACCCAGGGAGAAGTGGCAGATGCCTGACTTGCCATAATCCCAAGCAGTGGAAAGCGAGAGGACATGCACAAGCCAGTGAAGTATGTGGAGAAAGCCGTTACAGTCGCCGCTACGGGCGCATGGGCGGTATTCGAGCGCCTGAATCGGATTAAACAGAATCCTTCTCCTAAGCCCAAGTGGTCTGACAAGCCTCTGCTCAAGTCGTATGAAAAGACCAAGCCTCCGCTAGGCTGGCCGCGAACGACGGACTCACTGTGCCCGAAGTGTGTGCCGGAGATTCGGCAGCAGATTCTCGATGGCAAACTGCCTGTCGAAGTCCTCAGCAATGAAAAGGTGGGCGAGATCAAAGCGCAGATCATCGAGCGCGACGGCAAAATCCTGATGGTGAAAGATTGCGAGAAGCATGGTCACTTTGAAGATGTAATGTCGATTGACACGGACTTCTCGCGGCATCTGGAAGAGGTTTTCCCTGGGCGCGACATTGTTGCGCACAACGACGAGAAGTTGCACCATCACGGTTCGAGCACGGTGAAGTACGGACGCGGCTCGGTGCTGACCATCGACCTGACCAACCGTTGCAATATGATGTGCGATCCGTGCTTCATGGACGCCAACCAGGTTGGCTTCGTCCACGAGTTGAGCTGGGAAGATATCAAGACCATGCTCGACAACGCGATCACGATTAAGCCGCGACGGCAGATGTCGGTGCAGTTCTCGGGCGGCGAGCCAACTTTGTCGCCGTACTTCCTGGACGCCGTGCGCTATGCCCGCAAAGTTGGATACAACAGCGTGCAAGCTGCGACTAACGGAATTGAATTTGCGAAGAGTCTGGAGTTCGCGCAGCAAGCTGCGGAAGCCGGAATGCGCTACGCGTATTTGCAGTTTGACGGCATCGGAAACGCAGCCAATGCGCACCGGAAAGTCGGCAACCTGTTTGATGTGAAGTTGAAGGCGATCGAGAATCTGCACACTGCCGGAGTGGAAATCGTTCCGGTCGTGACGATCGTAAATGGAATTAACAACGAGCAGGTTGGAAGAATCATCAAGTTCGCGTTGGACAATCCCAAGCGAATCGGATTTTTGTCCTTCCAGCCTGTAAGTTTCACCGGCCGCGACGAAGCTGTCACCGACGACCGCCGCGAAGCCCAGCGCTACACCCTCTCTCATCTGGCGCACGATGTGAAGAATCAAACCGGCTTGGGCGAGCCTTCGCGAGATTGGTTCCCCATTTCCTTCATGGGAACCTTCAGCGATTGGGCCGACCTGATGCACGTGGACGACCTCAAGAATGACTGGGGCCAATTGTCATGTGGCTGCCATCCGAATTGCGGGACGGGGATGGCGGTGATGATCGATAAGGAGACCAAGGAGGCGGTTCCGGTTACGGCTTTCTTGAAGGGCGATCAGCTGGCTAAGGATATTCAGAAGGTCAATGATGCGGCACGCGGGAAGTTCCTTACGATCGTGGGGATGGCTTTGTGTTTGATGAAGAACTACGATCCGTTCCAGTCGCCCACGCATTTTAAGTTGATGGATCTTTTGAAGAAGTTTGATAAGAATTTCAACGCTACTGGAAAGAATTACGGCAAGGTTGGTCCGGACCGGACGATTGACGATGTGATGAAGCGACGGCAGGACCGATGGAATTTCCTGTTCATCGCGGGGATGTGGTTTCAGGATCTGTTCAACTACGATTTCCGGCGGACGGAGCAGTGCATTATTCCGTATGCGACGCAGGAAGGCGAGATTTCGTTCTGCGCTTACAACACGGGCGTGGGATGGCGGAACATTATCGAGAAGATGCACATGACGGCTACGCTTACCAAGTGGTATGAGGAGCATGGACGGCATGAAATCTTTGCGGGCGGAAAGAACGTGAAGATGGAATCGTCGGCGCACTCGCTGCTGCTTAAGGACGAATTGGTGACCAACGAAGAGCAGCATGATCTGGATAAGCTTGGTATAGCCAAGAACTCCGGTGAAGAGAAGAAGCGGGCGCGTGATGCCAAGCAGGCGGCTGCGCGTGGTCCACAGAAGGACGATGCGGCTTACAATGCGCGCATGGCTGCTCTCTACCGCGAAGTCGTGTTGCAGGAGAAGCCGGTGGTCTCAGAGAGTGGGTTTATTCCGCTGGGGGCTTTGACTGGGTCCAAGCCGAGGCCGGAAGTGGGTGAGCCGGTGCTGGGGGATTAAGTTCGGGAAGTTTCTCAGTCGCTTGTTGAGAATACGAAAGGCCGCCAGGGATGGCGGCCTTTCGTTTTCGAGTGAGGCCTCCCCGCTTCTCGCTGCGAAAAGAAAGCGCACCCCGTGTCAACTTCATCCTACCCGGGAAAAACCCCGCCCAAGCGGAGCTTGGACGGGGTACCCTGGGGAGCAAAATTAACCTCGTCACCTAAGGCACCGCCCGGACAAAGCTGACATGCAGTTTCTTTCGACGTAGTTAGGCTTCGTGCTTTGGGCGCTATTGTTTACAATAAGGTGTTTGTCCACAATTTAGGGAATAGACTGGCACCCATGGGTATTGAGGGCGAATCGCGGTTTTGAATCATTCGAATCACAAGTCGGGCGACTTGGGCCGGGTGTACTGGCGGGTGGAGGGTAGTCTGCTCGAGCTGACTACGGTGCGTCCGATTGCGTTCTTTACCTGGAACGGGCAGACCTTTATTGAACGCTGGATGCGGCGGGGGTTGGTTTTGGTGATGGCGGTGCTGCGTCCTTTCTTATATGCGGCGAACCGGGTGTTTGCTACGCGAGTGGTGCACACGGTGCTGCGCGGAGTCAGCCGCGACCGGTTGGATCTGCTGGGCGAGGAATATTTCCAATACAAGTTGAAGCCGCAGTTGAAGCCTGAAGGAGTGCGGGAGCTCAAGGGGTTGATCGATTCGGGCGCTGATGTGGTGCTGGTCAGCCAGGGACTGGATCATGTGATGGGGCCGCTGGCGCGACATCTGGGTGTGAAGTGGGTGATCGCGAACCGGCTTGAGTTTCGCGATGGCATGGCCACTGGCAGATTGGTTGATCCAGTGATTCGTCCGAGGGGAGTTTTTGCGCGGATCACCGGGGCGGGGCCGGATGGAAGGCGCGCTCCGGATCAATTGGCTCGAGATCTGAACTTGGGTAGTTCGGATATGCCTGCGGCCGAGGCGCTGCAGGCGGCGGTAATTTCTGCGGAGCGGCATCTACCGGTTTTGGAGCGCCCCATTGTTCATTTCGATAGCGAGCGCCAGATAGGGCCGCTTTCGGTTCGATCGGCGCTGGCTGGGAAGCAGGTGATGCTGATTGGTGTGACTGGGTTCATCGGGAAGGTTTGGCTGGTCAATCTGCTGATGGACCTGCCGGAAATCGGGCGCATTTATTTGCTGATCCGGCGGCAGAAGTCGAATTCGGCGCAGGGGCGGTTTGAAAAGTTGGTGGAGGAGTCGCCGGTGTTCGATCCCTTGTACAAGCGCTACGGCGCGGGGTTGGCGCGGTTCCTGCGCGAGCGCGTAGAAATTGTGGAAGGCGACGTGTCGGCTCCGGATCTTGGTTTAGCGCCGGGTGTGTCTCAAGCTTTACGCAGGAATCTGGACCTCATTGTCAACAGTTCGGGCTTGACGGATTTCAATCCTGACCTGCGCGATGCTTTGTTGACCAATGTGGATGCGGCGCTGAGCGTGGTCGAATTTGTGCGCAAGTCCGATCATGCTGGATTGTTGCACCTCTCGACGTGCTACGTGGCCGGGACGCGGGATGGTCGAGTCAGCGAAACCCTGCGACCGAATTACACGCCGGCGGGAGTGGCGAATTTCGATGCTGAAGCGGAGTGGCGCTCGCTACACGAATTGGTGAGGCAGGCAGCGGTGAAAGCAGAGAGCGCCGAGGTTACGGAGGAATTGCGGCGGCAGGCGTTGCAGAAAGAGCACGCGTCGAAAGATTTGAAGGGCGCTGCGCTTGAAAATCAGATTCGCAAGAACCGGGTGCGCTGGCTGCGAAACTATTTGACTGACGCGGGGAAGAAGCGCGCGAACGAGTTGGGCTGGCCGAACACGTACACGCTGACCAAAAGCCTGGCGGAGTCGTTGATCCACAAGTATGGCGCGGGTTTGCCGATTGCGATGGTTCGTCCGGCAATTGTGGAAACTTCGGTGGAGAAGCCATTTCTCGGCTGGAATGAAGGCATCAATACTTCTGCGGCTCTCTCGTATTTGCTGGGGACTTATTTCCGGCAATTGCCATCGAACGAACGCAAGCGTTTGGACGTGATTCCGGTGGACTCGGTGTGCCGCGGGATGACGTTGATTGCGGCTGCAATCGTGGAACGGCGGAACGCGCAGATCTATCAGCTGGCAACTTCGGTGACAAATCCGTGCGATATGCGGCGGTCGATTGAACTGACTTCTTTGGCGCACCGCAAGCATTACCGTGCGCTGGAAGGTATGGAGAGTTGGTTGCGTTTGCGCTTCGATGCGATTCCAGTCTCGAAGCAGCGCTACGAGCGCATGTCGGCCCCGGCGCAGAAGGCGATCATTAAGTCCATTCAGCGCATTGTTTCGCCGCTGCCTTTACGCAAGGCGCCACTGGCGCGGGCGGAACGCAATCTGGAGAAAGTTGAAAAGCTGATTGAACTCTTCGAGCCCTTTATTCTTCTGAACGAGCATGATTTCGTGGCGGAGAACGTGGAAAAGCTGGCTTATGCGCTGGTGCCGGAAGAGCGGGCGAACTTTGGCTACGATACGCGCAGCATCGACTGGTGGGAGTACTGGATCAACATTCATATTCCGGCGCTGCGGCGATGGACTTATCCGTTGATTGAGGGGCGTCCTCTGGAAGCGCGGCCGTCGCGGAGTTTCCAACTGGCGGAGTCCGAGAGCAACGGAGAAGCCATTAAAACGGGCACAAACGGGGCAACGTGGCGATATTCCTGACCGGGTCCACCGGATACATCGGCGGGCACGTCGCCGCCAATCTGCTGGAAGAGCACGGGGCTTCGCTGAACGTGCTGGTGCGAGCGCGTGATCCGCATGAAGCGGAGCTGCGTTTGTGGCATGCTTTGCAGCTGCATCTGGACTTTCCGCGCTTCTACGAATATCTGCAGACGCGCATCCGGATCTTTCGCGGGGATTTGACCGGGACACAATTCGGTCTTGCCAGGGACGATTACGATCGCTTGATTCACACGACTGATTCGGTCATTCATTGTGCGGCGTCGTTGAATCGGAAATCCGAGAAAAGCTGTCTGAATGTGAACCTGCGAGGGACGCTTGAAGTGCTGCAGCTTGCCATGCGGGTGCATCACTATCACGGGCTTCGCCGGTTCAGCCATGTGAGCACCGTGGCTGTGGCGGGAAAGCGCAAGAACGAAGTGGTCACGGAGGACAAGTCGATCGATTGGGAGCGGTCGGATTACGATCCTTATGCGCGAACCAAGAAGTTCTGCGAACACATGATCCGGCAATTGCTGCCTGAAGTGCCGATTACGATTTTCCGGCCAAGCATCGTGCTCGGCGATAGCCGGCGGGCGGAAACTACGCAGTTCGATATGGTAAGGGCATTCGTTTTTCTGGCGGGTTTGCCGGTGCTTCCGTTTCGGCCCAATGACAAAATCGATATTGTGAATGTGGATTTTGTGGCGGACGCGATCGCGAGGCTGCATCAGAAGGACAATCCGCAGTACGACACTTATCATCTTTCGTCCGGACGGGAGTCGCAGACGTTTCGTGAATTGACTGCTGCGCTGGCCGCTTCACAACAGAAACGTGCGCCCGTGTTTGTGCCAGTGCTGGAGCGGCCTTTCTCCGGGACAGTGAATACCTTGGCGAATCGTTCGGGAGCAATCGCTCATGGAGCGTCGCTGATGAAAGTGTTCATGCCCTACCTGGTTTGGAACACGGTGTTCGACAATACTCGGGTGACTTCTGAGTTGGGCAGTAGGCCGACCCCGTTCTCACAATATAGTTATCCTTTGCTGAAGTTCAGCCGGGAGACTAACTTTTCGTACAGATATCAGGATTGGCCGGCCCAGATCGGAGGGTCTGCGGCATGATGGACTTGGTGCTTGAAGCCTGGGTCAGCGCGCTGATTGAGAAGTCGAAGGCTGGGTGGATGGTGGGCCAAGGCAAGCCGTGGCGGCCGGGAGAAAAGCTGAAGCTGTTGTTCGCAGGGTACAACGGGACGCGCAATATGGGATCGGACGTGCGCGTGGAGGAGATGCTGCGGCAGTTGCGGTACATTCTGGGCGCGGATCGGGTAGCGTTCAGCGTGATGACCCAAGTCCCCAAGTTTTCCCAGGGATACTTCGAGAGTACAGCGCAGGTGCATCTGCCGGATATTTTTCCGCCTTTCTTGTCCGACGAAGTGCCGAAACATCATGGCGTGGTGGCTTGTGAAGGATCGATGTTCAAGAGCAAGTTCGCCAACGCTCTGACCACGATGATGATTGGATCGTTGGGCATTGCGGCGGCACAGAATAAGCTCTCCGTGGGCTACGGGGCTGAGGCTGGGCACATGGATCCTGTGGTCGCGAAAATGTGTGCGCGTTACTGCCAGAACTCGCTGGTAATTACGCGGAACGAGGAATCGCGCACTATTCTGCGCGAGTTGGGTGTGCCCAACGAGTTGGGCACAGATACGGCCTGGACTTTTGAGCCGCATCCCGCGAAATTTGGCAGGAAGGTGCTGCGCGAAGTTGGATGGGATGGAACTACGCCCGTGCTGGTGGTGTGTCCGATCAATCCTTTTGAGTGGCCGGTGAAGGCTTCGGTGGCCAAGTTCGCGCTGCACGGGTTGGTGGGAGCATATAAGGATAGCCACTACCGCTCGGTTTATTTTCACAACTCGGGGCCGGAGGCTGATCGCGCATACGAGCACTATTTGACGGCGATCGCGAATGCAGTGGATGGATTTCGAAAACAGCGCAAAGTGTTTGTGATTCTGGCGGCAACGGAGCGACTGGATGCGCGTCCGGCGGGACGAATTTCAGAAAAGCTGGGAGGCGTGCCGGTACTCAGTTCTGAAGACTACAACATGTACGAACTGGTGAGCGTGCTGCGGGCTTGCCACATGATGGCGTCGTCGCGCTATCACGGAATTGTGACGTCGATGCCGGCGCTGGTGCCCTCGGCGGGGATCACGATGGATGAACGTATTCGCAATCTGATGCGCGAGCGTGGCCATCAGGATCTTTTGATGAATGTGGATGACGTTGATCTGGAGCCGAAGCTGTTGGCAGCGCTGATCAAGTTGAGCCAGGAAGGTGAGCGAATTGCTGACGGGATCGGGCGGACTGTGGTGCGAAATTTGAAAGTGATGGCGCGCATGGGTGTTTATTTCGAGGAAGAAGTGCAGCGGCGGTATCCCGAATTTTCGACGCGCAAGGGTGAGTGGGGCTGGGAAGATTATTTGCCGCCCATGAGTGCTGGGCTGCACAGTTTGGCTGAAGCCTATACCTGAAGCACTTTGCACAAAGACACAGAGACCCAGAGGGAAGCTTGCAATTGAGTTTTCTCGATGACATTTTTGCGCGGCTCGAATTGGCGGGAGAGACTGTTGTCTTACGAGAGCTCGGCAAGGAAAACCAGCAAGGTCCGCCGGTGGCGAGTGGGCGCGATCTGCTCAGGATGATCGCGCAGGCACGGGATTTCTTGGCTTCCCGAGGCCTGAAGAGGGGCGACCGGTGCGCTCTACTTGCCCACAACAGCATCCGCTGGGTTGCGATGGACCTGGCGATTATGGCTGAGGGCTTGATCGCGGTGCCGCTTTATTCGCGGCAGGCTCCCGCGGAACTCGTGGCCATGATGAAGGATTGTTCGCCGGCGTTGATTGCCTGCGGGGATGCGGCGCTGGGTGATGCGATTGTGGAGAACTGGCCCGGAGCACCGCCGCAAGCGCTATTTGAGGATGTATTTTCTGGCGACTCCGGCCCTTTGCACAGAACGCAAAGGATGGGGCACCCGGATGGTGAAGCGGTGCTCGCCGACTCTGATTCCGTTGCGATTATTTATACTTCCGGTACTTCTGGCGAGGCGAAAGGGGTTGTCCTGACGGCGGGCAATGTCGGCCACATGCTGGGTTGTACTTCCGGTCGGCTGGATGGGTTGATGCAGAACAAGGCGGGCCAGGATCGCGTGTTCCATTATCTTCCGTTTTGTTTTGCGGGTTCCTGGATCATGCTGCTGACTTGTCTTTTGCGGGGTAGCCTGCTTTCTCTTAACGCGGACTTGAGCAAGATTGCAAGTGATATGAGGACTGTCGCGCCGGATTATTTCCTTAACGTTCCAGCGCTTCTCGAACGTATGCGCAAGGCTGTCGACGAACAGCTTTGGAAGACTGGCGGCGTGGTCCTCACCATTTACAGTCAAGCCAAAGGCGCGTGGATGCGCCGTCAAGAGGGACAGGTACGCTTTATAGATTCAGGCTGGCTGGCGTTGGCCAAGGCCGTGGTGTTCCCGACTATTCGAAAGAAAATGATTGGTTCGCATTTGAAGGCTCTGATCTGCGGTTCGGCGCCGCTTAGCGTGGAGACGCAACTTTATTTCATGATGCTGGGGATCCCAGTGCTGCAGGTTTATGGATTGACCGAGACGACCGCGATCTGCACTATGGATGATCCCGGCCATGTGGAACCAGGGCGCGTGGGACCCGCGATTCGCGGCGTCGAAATGGAGCTGGAAGAAAACGACGAGATCATAGTGCGTGGGCCAAATGTTTTTCCGGGCTATTGGAATCGTCCGCAAGAGACTGCGAAAGCGTTGCCTGACGGATGGTTTCACACCGGCGATCAGGGCGAGGTAGACGCCGGAGGGAACTGGCGAATCGTCGGACGCATCAAGAATCTGATTATTCTGGGATCGGGCCACAATATTGCTCCGGAGCCGATCGAAGAAGAAGTTCTGCGAAATTTGCCCGGAGCGCAGCAGGTCGTGCTGGTCGGCAACGGGCGAGGATATCTGTCGGCGGTTGTGACTGGGGACGTGACGCGAGAGCGGGTGCAGGCTGCGCTTGATGCAGTGAATCCGGGCTTGCCGCATTACAAGCAGGTGCGGGCTTTCCATGTTTATACCCAGCCGTTTTCGATTGAGAATGGATTACTCACGGCGAATGGGAAGTTGAAGCGGGATCTGATTGCAGCTCGCTTGAAGGAAGAGATTGAAGAAATGTATGGGGTGAAGCAGGCTTCATGAGTCCGGTTCAAGGCGTTCAACACTAAGGACAGTAAGATTCACAAAGGAAACCGGCCAAGGCATGGAATCATTTCGCGGGCAGGCACTCTCGTGGGGACTGAAGGACGGCGTGGTCGAACTGGCGCTGCATCGTACCCCGTGCAACGAGATTGGTTCGCTTACGCTGGAAGAGCTTGAAAAATTTGTTGCGGCCCTCGAATGTGTAACCAACGAAGCTCACGCGCTTATTATTCATAGCGAGCTCGATGCAGGTTTTTGCGCCGGGGCGGACCTGCGGGAATTGCATTGGCGCTCGCAGCAAATGGAGCGGAAGGATGCAGCCCGGGGTGTGCGCGGTTTTCTTGAGCGAATTCACCGCGTGCTGAACCTGATCGACGCTTCGCCATTGACTACCATCGCGGCGGTGCACGGAGTGACTTTTGGCGGTGGGTTTGAGCTGGCGCTGGTATGCGACTTGATTATCGCCGACAAGATGGCCCGATTTTGTTTTCCGGAGCTTCGACTGGGATTGATCCCGGGCTTCGGTGGAATTCCGCGTCTGAAGCGCGATCTGGGAAATGCTGTGGTTCGCGATCTGCTGCTGACCGGACGTAGTTTTAATGCCACCAAGATGCAGCAAGTTGGATTGGTGAGCCAGATCGTGGGGGAAGGGGAGTCGCTGAGAGTGGCGCGGGCGACGGCAGCTCAGCTCGGGAAGTTTGATCGGCGCACTGCGGTTGCAGCCAAGAAGTTTATCAAGCCTATCCCGTATGAAGAGTTGCGGAAGGAAATCGATGTTTTCTGCGAGCTCTTTGCTGAGCCGGCAGTGGAGGCGGGTTTGAGAAAGTTTGTGGAGAGCGAAGAGGCGCAGCCGTATTTACCTTAGTATTTCGCTAGCGCATCGGTCCTTCGCGTTGCTCAGGATGACAATCGAAGTGATTTAGATTATGACCACATCGAATCAAACGCTGGAACAAATCCTGAATCTTGCAGCCGCGCATTTCAAAGTGCCGCGGGAGAAGCTTACCCCGGACGACGACTTCTTCAAGACGCTCGGCATCGACAGCTTGCAGGCCCTCGATCTGTTAACGCGGCTGGAGCATCATTTTCATATTGAGTTGCCCGACTACGAATTGCAGGGAGTCTCGGATTTCAGAACGTTGGCCGAGCGCATCCAGGTTCGATTGTGATTCGCGACTTGCGGAGAATTCAGTTTCCGGTTCCTCGTTCTCAGTTCTCAGTCTGTGAACTGATCAACATGGTTTTCTATTCTTAATGCTCAATCTCGACCAATACACTTGTCTGGGCGAAGCTCTGCGGGATGCGCTGGATCGCTGGCCAAATGAAACTTGCCTAATCGAGGCGGACCGTGACCGCGAGAAGACGCGGCTCACCTATTCTGACTTCAAAGAGGTGGCGCTGCCGCTGGCACGCGCGCTCGAGGATGCTGGATTTAATTCCGGCGATCGTGCCGCGATTATCATGACGAACCAGTCGAAGTGGCTGATTTCTGCGTACGCTGTTTTCTATCGCGGGGGCGTGCTGGTGCCGCTCGACTACAAGCTGACGGCGGCCGAACATTTGCAACTACTGGCGCACTCTAAGACGAAGTTCTTAATCGTTGAATACTATCTTTGGCGCGCTATCACGCAGTCGCCGGAGTTCAAGAATCACAAGCTGACGAAGGTGCTAGTCACGGAAGCGCCTCTGGGAGCCGATCTTGCGGGCGCCTATCGCTGGGAAGATTTCCGCCGTAAGGGCGATCCTGAATTTGTTTCGCGAGGGCGCGCGGATATAGCCTGCATCGTCTATTCGTCCGGCACCGGCGGGCGGCCCAAAGGATGCGTGCTCACTCATGATAATTATCTGGAGCAGTGCAAGTCGCTGACGGCGTGGTACCCATTCTGGCCGGGAGTTCGCTACCTTAGCATTCTGCCGACCAACCATGCGATTGATTTCATGGTTGGCTTCATCGGCCCGTTCGTCTGCGGAGCTTGCGTGGTGCACCTGCGCACGCTGCGGCCAGAGTTTGTACGTGATGCGTTTGTTCGCTACAAAATTACTTACGTCGCGCTGGTTCCCATGATTCTGAAGAATCTGGAGCGAGGCCTCCGAGCCAAGTTCGATGAACTATCCGCAGGGAAGCGTTTCTTGCTCTATCGAATGATTGCGCTCAATAAGTCTCTTACCCGCAAACAGCCCAAGGTTGGCTTGAGCCGCAAACTTCTGTCAGGGGTTCATCAGGGATTCGGCGGGGAATTACGGGCGATGTTTACCGGCGGCGCTTTTGTCGAGCCCTCGACGTTGCAATTTTTCTACGATCTCGGCATTCCAGTAGCCAACGGATATGGACTTACCGAGGGCGGCACTTCGCTGACGCTGAACGACCTGAAACCTTTTCGCGCTGACACTGTGGGCAAGCCGTTGCCAGGAGTCGACCTGCGTATTCTGAATCCCGATTCCGATGGCATCGGGGAAGTTGCGGTTCACGGCAAGACTGTGATGTCGCACTACCTGGATGATCCCGAGTTGACGGCGCAGACGATTGTCGACGGCTGGCTGGTCACAGGCGATCTCGGGCGCTTTGACGGCAATGGGCACCTGCAGCTTTTCGGGCGCAAGAAGAACATGATCGTGACCGAAGGCGGCAAGAATATTTATCCCGAAGACATTGAAAACGCCTTCGACGGGCTGCCGGTAAAAGAGTGCTGCATTTTCGCTGCGAATTATTTGTGGCCGGCAAAAAGTCTCGGGCGCGAAATGCTGGTTCTCTTGCTGCGCCTGGAGCAGAACCAGGAATTCACTGAGGCCCTAAAACAGGAAGTCATCGCGCGCAATCGGCGACTGCCGGACTTTAAACGGATTGGCGGATACTTGCCGTGCGGCAAAGATTTCCCTCGCACCGCATCCATGAAAATCAAGCGCACCGAACTGGCTGAGGATGTCCGCAAAGTTCTCGGCCGTGCGGCTGTGGTCGAGTTGTGAGCAACGCGGGCACTTTCCTTGCCGTGGTGAATCCGGCTGCGGGTGGAGGGCGGTGTCGCAAACTCGTTCCAAAGGCACTCGACCGGTTGCGAGCCGGCGGAATCGAGCTTGAGGTGGTCGAAACGACCGGTCCTGAGCAGGCAACGCAGCTTGCACGCGAAGCTTACGGGAGAGGGTATCGCAGGTTTATCGCGGTGGGCGGAGATGGAACGTCGTATGAGATCGTCAACGGACTCTTTCCGCGCCGGGATTCTGACGAGCCTGTCACGCTAGCATTTCTTCCTCTCGGAACGGGCAATTCGTTTCTACGCGAATTCACCGACCGCGGAGTGGAATACGCGATCGAGGCAATACTCGCTGGACGGTCGCAGCCATGCGACGTTTTGCGATTGCGCCACACGCGAGGAATTCTGCATTACATCAACCTACTGTCGATGGGGTTTGCCGCGGATGTTGCGACTCTCCGCGCTCGCCGGTTCAGCGGGTGGGGAGAACTTGGTTATCAATCGTCGATCTTCATTACTCTGGCTCGGTTCCGCCGCCGGCCCTTTCCTTTGCGAGTCGATGGTGAAGGAGAGATCGATCGCCGTCCCTGCCTGTTTCTGACCTTCAATAACAGTAAGTTTACTGGCGGAACCATGATGATCGCGCCCAAGGCTGAAGTGAACGATGGCCTCATCGAATTTGTGCGCTGGGGCCCCATTGGCAGGTTGGGACTGATTCGCAATCTACCGACGCTTTATGATGGAACGCACATCCATCATCCACTCGCTGAAAGGCGGGAGGCGAAGCGAATTGATTTTCATTTGGATGCTCCCGTGGATGTCATGGTCGATGGCGAGGTACTGACATTACAATGCGAGACGCTGGATGTGCTGCCATCGGCTCTACGGGTCGTGGTATAAGAATTTATCTCTATGTCACAAGAGCGCAGAAAACGGCAACAGAAGCGGGAAGGCCGAGAGCGGCCGAATCCAAACCGTACGCGTTACATAATGATTGCCATCGTGATCATCATTGCATTCGCGGCCGCATACTATTTCCTTTGGTACAAGCACACCAGCCGTCTGGACGCTTTTGCGAAATGCCTGACGGCAAAGCAGGCTAAAATGTACGGCGCCTTTTGGTGTCCGCATTGCGAAGAGCAGAAAGAAAAGTTCGGCTCGTCGTTTCAGTATGCTCCATATATTGAGTGTGGAATCAAGGGCTCGAAGGGAATCGAGCCGGTTTGCACCCAAGCCGGCATCAAACGCTTTCCGACGTGGATCTTTGCCGATGGCACGCGGGTCGAGGGCGAGCACGAGTTGGATTTCCTGGGTCAGGAAACCGGATGCAGCCTGCCATGATTACAGCGGCCCGGCGGGTCTTTCCGTTGATCGCTATTCTGGCCTTGGCCGGGATCGTGGTGTCTTCCATTTCGCTGCATCACCACTATGGCACTTCGCAAACGAACTATTGCGATTTCGGCACCAGTTTCAATTGCGACATCGTCAATCGCAGCATTTACTCCACCGTGCTTGGAATTCCGGACGCGCTGATTGGCATCCTTGGTTACGGCTTGCTTCTCGCCCTGTCAACGTTTTATCGCACGAAAGCGGAAGCTCCTTTGATGCTGTTAGTGGCTTCCACAGCGGGCATGGGTTTCGCTCTCTATCTGACTTACATCGAGAAGTTCGTGCTCGCGACTTGGTGTATCCTGTGCCTTTCCTCGTTGACGTTGATTGTTCTCATTACTGCGTTCTCCTCGTTCTTGGTGGCGGCTGCCATGCGCCGGAACTGATCGCGGATTTTGTTGCTGCGCGAGCACGAGCGCGGACGCCCGCACCTAATATTCACCATGGAAGAAGCTGCTCACGAGCAAGTTGCTCCGCCAAATCAATCCGTGACCGGCGATCTTCGCTTGCACGAATTTCGCAGCCGCATATTTCGTAACACGCGGATGCTGCGGGTCTGGCTGCCACCGCGATATGACGTCCCTGAGAACAGCGCTCGATACTATCCCGTGCTTTATCTGAACGATGGTCAAAACCTCTTTGACCGCGCTACGGCTTTTGCAGGTGTGGAATGGCAAGTGGACGAAACCGCCGACCGATTGATCCGGCAGGAGGTCATTCCGCCGCTGATAATCGTAGGAATCGACAACACCCAGGGTGACCGCATCAAGGAATTCTTGCCCTACCGCTCGTTCCACCCACCGGTTTTGCGACCGCAAGGCAAGCGTTATCCCGACTTTTTGATGAGCGAGGTCATGCCCTTCGTGTTCGACCGATATCGCATCGCCCGGGGTCCTGAAAATACGGGGCTGGGTGGGTCATCGTTGGGTGCGCTGATTTCCCTGTACACGGCGATGGATCGGCCCGGAGTATTTGGCCGATTATTGTTGGAAAGTCCATCGCTGTTTATTTCCAATCGAAGGATTCTGAAATACAGCCGTTCTTTTCGACAATGGCCGGAGAAAGTGTTTCTGGCGATAGGAACGCGGGAAGCAGGCCGCGACGATAAAGATAAACAGGTTGTCGAAGATGTCCGCGAGCTCGAAAAAAGTCTACGCCGTGCGGGTCTGGACGACAGCCGCTTGCTGGTGAAGATCGACGAGGGCGCATCTCACAACGAAGCAGAGTGGGCTAAGCGCTTTCCCGACGCCGTGAGTTTTTTGTACGCGAAATAGAAACAGGCGAGATGATATGCGGAGCACGCGCCTTCTCCGGGTCCTTGCCGCTGCGGTGAAATCGCCACTCGTAGTGTTTCTGGTGGCGCTGATTGCGCGGGTATGGGTTTTGCGGCAACTCTTGCCCGCAAAAACCTGGCCTGACTTTTACGAACACAATGAATTTGCACGAATTGCTTGGGCTATAGTTTCAGGATTTGGCTACAGCTCTCCGTGGGCCAACACTCCGCTGGCGCCAACGGCTGTCGAGCCTCCCGTGTACTCCTATCTTCTAGCCGGGATTTTCAAGCTGACCGGAGCTTATAGCTATGCCTCTCTTTGGATCGCAGTTGGATTGAACGCAGTGTTGTCTGCGGTCACCGCAGTGATTATTCTCCATATCGGCAAGCGGGATTTCGGCGCTCTCGCCGGAATCCTGGCGGCGTGGGTCTGGTCGTGCTGGTTGTATGAAGCTGCCGTCTCGGTACGCCTTTGGGAGAGCAGTCTTTCGGCACTGTTCGTGGCGACTGCACTGTTCTTGCTTCCTCAGGTGGCAGAGTCGGTCCGTTGGCCGCGTTGGGTAATATTTGGAGGCCTTGCCGGTGTGGCCGCTCTTACCAATACGACTCTGTTGTCTCTCTTTCCGTTCTTCTGGCTGTGGCTCTGGCTCGCCAGCCGTCGTCGCGGCCGCTCGCCGAGTAAGCTGCTGCTGGCTTCTATCACGGTTTGTATACTCACTTTGTTACCTTGGACGATTCGCAATTACGAAACCTTCCACCGCCTGATCCCGATGCGCGACAATTTTGGCCTTGAGTTGTGGATTGGTAACCACGAAGGAGCGATGCAGGTGCACCAATTCCCGCGCGATTTTCCCCTGATCGATCCGACGGAATACACCCGTTTGGGAGAACTCCCCTTTATGGAGGCCAAGGGCCAGGCCGGCCTACAATTTATCGGGCAGCATCCGGAAGAGTTCCTGTTGTTATCCGCCAGGCGCTGCTTCAAGTACTGGACAGATCCTGACGAATTCGTTTGGCTGCCGTTAAGCTTGATGGCTTGGCTCGGAGCGGCGGCGGCATTGTCGCACAAAAGGTTGGATGCGTTACCTTATGCGCTGGTTCTGTTGGTCTTTCCCCTAATCTATTACATCACTCACACATTCAGCAGTTATCGGCATCCCATTGAGCCCGCAATGTTCTTGCTGGCGGCGTACGCGCTGGTGACCGCGCTGGAAAAACTGAACGCACAGTTACTTCATAAGCGACAGGGCGCCAACGCCGGAGCGTAACTGGAGTTCCGCGATCAACGCGGCATAGTCACGGATAGAGAGACAGCTTAGGCGGGGACTCGTCAGGCTCGAAGAGCCACACATGGCGACCCTTGTAATACAGCAGAAGCTCGCGGTTATCTGATTCGCCCATGTCGCGTGCCCAGACAACCTTCGCCGCGTCAATGTCGGCCGCGTCGTAGACGTATTCTTCGTCGGGGATGTGGGCCTTTCCATAGCGCACAAGCACCAGTTGATTCTCTGGCAGGCGCTCAAGGGAACGAAGCAGGGCTGCGCGTGTCTGGTTACCTCGCGGATAGGCAGGCTCAATTTGTGCGTGGGCTATGACAGCGGTTACGCGCAAGATCACCATGGCGCACGCAATCAAAGGAATAGCTCGAATCAATGAGATGCCAACGGGCTTTCCCTTCCACGTCCAGAATCGCAGATGTCGCATGCACTGCAATAGGATCAAGTACAGGAGGGCAGTGGCCGGCGCGAAATAATGTGGACTGTACCAAGACTCAAGTTCGAGTGAAAGCAGGAGCACGGTCGTCGCTAACAAAGCGAAACGTATCCGGCGGTCGTTGACTATCCAAGGGAAAGCAAGCAATGGGATGGTCAAGACGGGCCCTAGAAAAAAGCGCCAGGACCATGAAATCCTAAATGCCGCGTGTCGAAGGAATCCACCAAAGGTAAGGTTTTCCAGGTAGTACTGGTATTCCTTTTGATAGAAATCACGCATGACTGCATGGTGATACTCAGGCTCGGTTCGAGGCTTCTGCCAGATGAAGTATGACGCTGCGGAATATGTTTTGCGATTTACCTGGTAGGCCAACCGAAACGGACTGCCGGTTACACGGTAGTTGTAGTAGCCGGATGCCAGTGCCGCCATGACGACAACCACAGTAATCGGTGCTACGACGCGGCTTAGTGTGATGGAGAGGGGAGGGCGTCCCAGCCCAACGAGCCAGACCAGCATGGCCGCGCCGACGGTCAGACTGAGTATGAATCCCTCGTAGGGGCGGCTGTTCGCAAGGATAGCCAAGCCCAGCCCCATCCAAAGCGCGTCTCGCACCCGCAGGTGCCGTTGTAATCGTGGGAGTCCTCCGAGCACCAGCGCTCCTCCCAACGCTACGACCGATGCGCACCAGTAACCGTTCATCCAGTAGCCGAAGATACCCAGCCGCAACACTGCCAACAAGCCGCCGAACAGAGCCCACGACGGAGGCAGCCAGCCCTGAAGCATCCAGCACAGCGCGCTGCACATAGCTGCGGTGATAAGCCATTGACCGATCCAGGGATGTCCCAGCAGTTGACCCGCAGCCAGCACCAGACCTTGCGCCGGCGGGTACATCGACATGTAGGTCGGGCGTTGGATGACGTGGAAGGTTTCGAAATGGACCCACATGGGATGAGTGGGATTGGTCAGGCGTCCGTGGGCAAAGGTGTCGGCAGCCAACAGGTAACTAAACTCGTCGTGCACGCCGGGTGCGGGAATGCCAAGCACCGGGATCAGCGCCCCGCGAATCGCGAGAACCAGGACTCCCACGACCACAATTGATAAAGTTTTTCTGCGCGCTAGCCTTCCGAACCACTGCTCGACGTGGCGAAAGGACGAGGGGCTCGCGGGGCGCTGCCTGAAAATCATGGCGGCGAGCGCCAGAACCAGAACCATCTCGATAATATCGAGAGCCCACCGCGCCAGCTCTTTGGACACTTCAGACATGGTCAGCGGATTTTCAATTGGTGACGGGCGATTGTCAATGGCGCGATGATAAAGACAGATTCGCAGCAAACTCAAAAAGCCGCATTGGATATACTTCATTGGCTCGTAAATTTGTTTTTGCTGCGACGAAAAAGACCGCAATGAAGAAATTCATTCAACCTTTGATTTGGTTTGGCGTTGCTGTCCTTGGCGCGCTGGCGCTGGGCACGATTGCGTTGCACCGCGGCGAGCAGATCAATGCCATGTGGCTGGTGGTCGCGGCGTTTTGTGCATACGCTTTGGGCTACCGCTTTTACAGCAAATTCATTTCCGCTAAAGTGCTTGCTCTCGATGCCCGCCGAGCCACTCCCGCCGAGCGACTGGAGGATGGCCGCGATTTCGTGCCTACCAACAAGTGGGTACTCTTTGGACATCATTTTGCCGCCATCGCTGGACCGGGGCCGCTGGTCGGGCCTGTGCTGGCGGCGCAGTTTGGCTACCTTCCGGGGACGCTCTGGATATTGGTCGGCGCTGTGTTTGGCGGGTGCGTGCAGGATTTTGTCATTCTGCTTTTCTCGGTGCGGCGAGATGGAAAGTCGCTGACCGAAATGGCCCGTGAGGAAATCGGCATCGTAGGCGGGTTTGTGGCCTACGCAGCGGTTATCAGCATCATCGTGATTCTGCTCGGTGCTGGTGCGTTGATCGTGGTGAACGCTTTGAAGGCGAGTCCCTGGGGCGTGTTCACGATCGCGATGACCATTCCTATCGCGGTGTTCATGGGTTTTTATCTGCGCCACTTGCGTCCCGGCAAAGTGCTGGAAGTTTCGTTTCTGGGATTTATTTTCGTCATGCTTGCGATCTGGGGTGGACAGTGGGTCTCGCAGACTCCGGCGGTCGCTCCGTGGTTTACTCTGACCGCGCCAATGCTTGCTGTGATCATTATCATTTATGGATTCGCCGCCTCGGCATTGCCGGTTTGGTTGCTGCTTGCGCCGCGAGACTACTTGAGCACATTCGTCAAGCTGGGAACGATTGGATTGTTGGCGCTGGGAATCGTCGCGCTGCGTCCCACGCTGCAGATGCCGCCCCTGACAAGGTTTGTCGACGGATCTGGACCAATCTTCGCCGGCAAGATATTTCCTTTCGCATTCATCACCATCGCTTGCGGCGCCATCAGCGGATTTCATTCTTTGATCTCGAGCGGTACGACCCCGAAGTTGATTCGGCGCGAACTGGAAACTCGGATGGTGGGTTATGGGGCGATGATGTGCGAATCCATGGTGGCAATTCTGGCAACGATTGCCGCATGCGTACTTTCGCCGGGAATTTATTTCGCGATCAATAGTCCGGCTGGAATCGTGGGCCAGTCGCCCGAAGCGGCGACTGCAACCATCAGCGGCTGGGGATTTCCGGTTACGGCCGCCGGGATGCACGCGCTGGCGCAGGCCGTGGGTGAGCAGACTTTGTTCAATCGCACTGGAGGCGCTCCGGCTTTTGCTGTAGGGATGGCCCACATTTTTTCCAGCAGCTTGGGCGGACAAGCTGTGATGGCTATCTGGTATCACTTCGCCATTATGTTCGAGGCGCTATTTATTCTTACTGTTCTCGATGCCGGCACACGTGTTGGCCGCTTCATGGTGCAGGATGCGTTAGGGCATGTTTGGAAACCGCTTGGCCGCACGGGTTGGTATCCGTCGATTCTAGCTACCAGCGCGTTAATCGTGGCGGCGTGGGGATCGTTCTTGTGGCAAGGAGTAAAGGACCCTCTGGGCGGAATCAATTCGCTGTGGCCGCTGTTTGGGATATGCAATCAACTGTTGGCGACTGTGGCGCTCTGCGTGGCCACGACCATCATCGTCAAGATGGGCAAGGCAAAGTATTCGCCAGTAACTCTTGCGCCGCTGGTCTGGTTGGTTGCGGTGACGTTTACGGCTTCGTGGCACAAGGTGTACGATCCCAATCCGCGCATCGGTTTTCTGGCGCATGCGCGGCAGCTTGCTTCCTCCTCCGCGCCCAGTCATGAAATTTCGCGACTGATCTTCAATGACCGGCTGGACGCTGCGGTCGCGGGAGCGTTGGTTTGCATGGTTGCGCTCATTTTGTTGGAGTCGATTTCCTTGTGGGTGAGCGTGATCTCGGGCCGGATGCAGGTGAGAGTCAGGGAAGCGCCCTTTGTGGCTACCCGGTTTGCCGCGGAGGAGCAGGGATGATGCGACTACGGAAAATCACCACGACTTTGATGGCGACTCTTCGCGAGATTTTCGATGAGTCTGCTTACATGCGTTTTCTTTCGCGGAATCGAATATGTTCTTCCTCAAGGGCATATGCCGCGTTCCTGCGCGAGCAAGAGAACGCGAAAGCGCGTCGTCCGAAATGCTGCTGACTTTGACGCTACGGCACTTCCTCGAATAGCCTGTACATTCCTCGATGAGCGATCCCGCCATTTCCGTGCGAGAGTTGCGCAAAGCCTACGGTCCCGTCGAGGCTGTGCGTGGCCTCGATTTCGAAATCCAGACGGGAGAAGTCTTTGGCCTGCTCGGACCGAATGGCGCAGGAAAGACTACTATCGTGGAAATTCTGGAAGGCTTGCGCCCGCGTAGTGGCGGGCAAGTATCGGTGTTGGGTTTCGATCCGGAAAAACAGAAACAGCAACTTAAGGATCGCATCGGCGTCTGTCTGCAAGCCACGAATTTGCCGGACAAGATTCGCGTTCGCGAAGCCCTTCACGTTTTCTCGTCGTTTTACAGCCGCAATGTTGACGCGAGCCAAATCCTGAAGCGGCTTCAGCTCGAGGACAAGCGTGATGCCTTCTATAGCACGCTCTCGGGCGGCCAGAAACAGCGCCTGGCTCTGGCGCTCGCATTGGTCAACGATCCTGCGCTGTTGTTTCTTGACGAGCCCACCACCGGACTCGATCCACAGGTTCGGGCGGAGATTCATGGGTTGCTCGAACAACTTCGTGATGAGAAACGCACCATTCTGCTGACTACGCATTACATCGAGGAGGCGGAACGGCTTTGTGACCGGGTCGCGATTATCGATCAGGGACGCATCATCGCGATGGACACTCCGCGCAAGCTGCAGCAGCAGAGCCGCGCGGCTTCGACCATCGTGGTGACGTGCGATAAGCCCATTCCGGGCCAGCATCCAGTATGGGTCGAGTCGATCGAGAGCATTGTGGATTCGACCGGGCATACGCTGACCGTGATTTCGCGGCGCCCCGCGGCCACGCTGGTGGACTTGATCAAGTGGATCGACCAGAGCAGCCTTGAGTTGGTGGATGTTCACCTCAAGAAGCCCACGCTGGAAGATGTGTTCATCGAATTGACGGGCAAACGCCTTCGCGACTGATGCGGACGAAATGAAAAGCTACATCGCACTCATCCAACTGGATCTCAAGCTCGCGCTGCGGCAGAAGTCCGTCTTATTTTTCAATTACATGTTTCCGCTGATTTTCTTTGTGGTTTTCGCCCAGGCGATGCATGGGGATCGCGGCAACGCCATGACCCTGATCGTCACGATGGTGATCATCATCGGAGTGCTCGGCAACGGGTTGTTCGGGGCGGGTATGCGCGCGGTGCAGGAGCGCGAGTCCAACGTGCTTCGACGGTATAAAGTCACTCCGATTACTCCAGCTCCAATTCTGATTGCGGCGACCGTCGTGGGGTGGATACTTTTTATGCCGCTGGTGCTGTTTATGTTTTGCGTGGCGCACTTCGGGTACGGGATGCCATGGCCCGCAAGGATGGGGTCAATTCTTTTGTTTGCGACCCTGGGCATTCTGGCCTTTCGCGCCATCGGAATGATTCTCGCGGCCGTGGCGAATTCCATGCAGGAAAGCCAGATCCTGGTGCAATTGGTCTACCTGCCAATGCTGTTTCTGAGCGGCGCTACCTTTCCTACCTCGATGTTTCCCGCGTGGTTGCTCATCGTGACGCAATTCCTGCCGGCCACCTACTTGGTTTCGGGACTCGAAGGAATGATGCTTCGAAAGGAGAGCTTGGCGGCGAATGGCTTCCCGGCATTTGCTCTGCTGATCACTGTGTTTGTGGGACTTTTCATTTCGTACAAGCTTTTCCGCTGGGAAAAAGAGGAAAAGATTCGCGGGTCCGCCAAGCTCTGGGTGGGTGCGGTAATGTTGCCGTTCATTGTGCTGGGCCTATGGCAGGCACACACCCAGCAGAATGTGGCGAAGACCAAGATGCTGAACCGGGAACTGGCACGGGGCGAAACCTATCTGATTCGTGGAGCGCGTATTTTTGTCGGCGACGGGAAGGTGATTGAATCGGGCGCGATTTTGATTCGGAATGGCAAGATCGCCGAGGTCTACGAGGGAGAAGGACCCGACCCGAAGACGATGAAAGCCACACCCATTGAGGCCGCCGGCAAGACGGTTCTGCCTGGGTTGATTGATGTCCACGTACACCTTGTGGCCCCGGGTGGTTTCTATGCGGACATGAGCCATTACAGCCCGGAACCCCATATGCTCCGCAATCTGGCGGCTTACCTCTACAGTGGTGTGACTGCGGTTAGAAGCGTGGGCGACCCTTTGGACGTTGTGCTCAAGGTCCGCTTAAGCGTGAATAGCGGCGAGAGGCTGGGAGCCGAACTGTTTACGTGTGGGCCACTCTTTAGCGCTCAAGGTGGGCACGGCACCGAATATTTCAAGGGCATGCCGGCAAATATTCGCGATCAGGCGGAAGCGCAGTTCACACGCCTTCCTGCTTCGGCCGATGAAGCGCGCCGCCAGGTCGATGAACTCAAGCGCTCCAACGTTGATTGTATCAAGGCGATACTGGAAGCGGGCGGCGGTTCCCGGGTCTTTAATCGTATGGATAGCGCGATCTTCCAGGCCATAGTCCAGGAATCCCACGCTCAGCAATTGCCTCTGGCCGTGCATACCGGGGATGTGCGCGACGTGACGGATGCGGTGCAAGCTGGCGCAAGCTCCATCGAGCACGGGTCTTTTCGCGAGGCGATACCAGATGCCCTGTTCGCGGAAATGGCCAGGAAGAAAATCTCGTACGATCCGACGCTCAGCGTGGGCGAGGCATTCCGAGACTTCGCAGCAGGGAATACCGATCTGCTGAAGCGCTCGCTGGTCCAGCAAGTAGGGCCTACGGACCTGATCGAGAATACTGAGAAGGAAATGGCGTCCAAGGACATCGAGCCCATGCGCGAAGGCATCGCGCAGTTCCCCTTCAACTTGGAAACGGGGAGGCAGAATCTGTTGCGGGCATATAAGAATGGCGTGATGCTGGTGACTGGAAGCGACGCCGGCAATTTTCTGATACTTCATGGTCCGACCGTGCAACACGAACTCGCACTATGGGTGAGAGCGGGAATTCCTCCCGCGATTGCCCTTCAAGCTGCGACTTACAATGCTGCTCGTTTGCTCGGCGCGGAGAATCACATTGGTTCGATTCGCGCGGGCAATGATGCCGATCTGTTGGTGGTTGATGGGAATCCGCTCGATGACATCGGCGCGGTCGAGCGCATTTCAATTGTCTTTTTCAAGGGCGAGCAACTCGACCGATCGGATCTGTTCAATCAGGAGTAAGCAAGGGAAGCGTCAGGAGTAAACAAAATCTCGTGCGCTGGATGCTAGACTCTGGTCGATGCGTGTTTTAGGAATCGATTGCGGTACGGAGTACACCGGCTTCGGCGTTGTCGAGCTCGGCCACGACGGCACGCTGATTTGCCTGACCTGCGGCGCAGTCAAACTCTCTCCTCGCGACTCTATGCCGGCGCGCCTGTCAACCATTTTCAACCGGCTGGGTGAGGTCATCGTCGAGCATCGGCCGGACCGAGTGGCCATCGAAGATGTTTTTTATGCGTTGAATGTGAAGTCGGCGCTCAAGCTGGGACAAGTGCGCGGGGTTGCGATGCTGGCTGCGTCGTCGGCAGGGCTGGAGGTCGCTGAGTATTCGCCGCTTTCCATTAAGTCCGCTGTGGTCGGCTACGGCAGGGCAGAGAAGCAGCAAGTGCAACACATGGTGACGCGGCTGCTGAATCTGGCAGAAATTCCGGAACCGCCGGACGCAGCCGACGCCCTTGCCATTGCGATTTGCCATCTGCACACGTCAGCCACGCTGGAACGCCAGCGGGCATGAGAAGGTTTCGTACGACCAGCACATTTTGGCATAATTCCTTCTGCATGTTCTTCGCTCGGTTCCGAATGGTTGCGCTTGTATACCTGATCGCGTGCTTCATGTCTTCCGCCCAGGCGCAGCAGACAGCCGTCCCTACGGTCACTTTCACGTTGGACTTTCCCGGCTCCGAACCGGATCACTACGTCATCTCTGTATCCGAAGATGGCCGCTCATCCTACGACTCTGACGGCAAGCTCAGTCCGGACTCCGAAGGAGGGGATTCTTTTCATGCAGATTTCACCATGTCCCAGGCCGGGCGCACTCGCGTTTTCGACCTCGCCAAGCGCGCGCATTATTTCGAAGGGCAGATTGATTCCAAGAACAAGAAATTGGCTTCCACCGGATCCAAAACCCTGACCTACAAGGACACACAAAAAAACACGAGCGCCACTTATAACTATTCGCCGGTGCCCCCGGTTCAGGACCTGACTAATTTCTTCCAGTCGCTGTCGACAACCCTGGAGTTCGGCCATCGGCTGGATTACCACCTTCGCTATCAGAAGCTTGCCTTGGACGAGGAGTTGAAGAACATGGAAGAGGCCTCGAACAGCGGCGGGCTTGCGGAGATTTCAGCGGTGGCTCCGGTCTTGCAGAAGATCGCCGATGATCCGGCTGTGATCAAGGTAGTACGTGCCCGAGCTCAGCATATGCTGCAGCTCGCGGATGCCAGCGGCAAGTGACCGGTCGAAGGCAGGGGAATATATCTAGCGTTCGGGCAACAAAATGGCTCAAACCATGTTCTAATAACGCAAGAGGGGCCTTCCCGGGGGTGTTCTATGTCCAGGATAAACATCAAGCTGCTGATGCAAGCGGCCGCAGCTTCTTCTCTGATTTTCACGATTCTTTCCTTCACCGTTCCCGCCGTTGCCGATTCGCAAGTCCGCATGGTGCGATTGAGCGAAGTTCAGGGCGACGTCCAGGTCGACCGCAATACCGGACAGGGTTATGAGAAGGCATTTCTGAATTTGCCCATCACCCAGGGTGTGAAGTTGCGTACCCGGAACGACGGTCGCGCCGAAGTGGAATTCGAAGACGGCAGCACGCTGCGAGTCACTCCGAACACGCTGATCGAGTTTCCGCAGCTTTCACTGCGCGACTCCGGGGCCAAGGTTTCGACGGTCCATCTGCAGGAAGGCACTGCATACCTCAACTTCGCGGGCGCGAAGGACGATGAATTTGCTCTGACTTTTGCTCATGAAAAGGTGACGCTCGCGCATTCCGCGCATCTGCGGATTGAGATGGCCGACGTCACCGCGACCTTAGCCGTCTTCAACGGGGATGCGCAGATCGCTGGTGATTCAGGAACCATGGCCGTCAGCAAGAACCATACGGCGACCTTCGACTTGACCGATGACGATCGGCATACGTTGGCCAAGGATCTAGAGCCGGATCCCTTTGACGCATGGGATAAAGAGCAGAATCAATACCACGCGGTCTACGCCAGCAACTCTTCCAGCAGCTATTCGCCCTATGCGTATGGCACCAGCGATCTGAATTATTACGGCTCCTTTTCTAACTATCCGGGCTACGGCAACGTGTGGCAGCCTTACTTTGCCGGCGCGGGCTGGGATCCGTTCATGAATGGCGCTTGGGCATTCGCTCCCGGGTTTGGTTATGGCTGGGTATCGGCATACCCGTGGGGATGGACGCCGTACCACTCCGGCAACTGGGTTTATCTGCCAACGGGCGCATGGGGCTGGCAGCCGGGGGGCTCTTTTATCGGATGGAACGCGCCGCGGATTATTAATTCGCCAACGCACTACGCTCTGCCGCAGCCTCCGACTTCAGGCCAGGGGACAGTCTTGGTGAACCGTGGCCCGTTGCCGATCCAATTAGGAAGATCCTTTGACAAGATGCAAATTACGAAGAATTCGGCCGGACTCGGAATCCCGCGCGGCGGCGTCAAGAACCTGAGCCAACTGTCGGGCACGGTTCAGCAGCAGGGATTCGCCACGGCAAAAGTTCACGCCGCGCCTGTGGGGGTCGGCTGGTGGCACGGCGGCTATTATGGGCCGGGGCAGATGGGCCCATGGCAAAGCGGAAGCGCCGCGAGCGCTTCGTCAGCTGGCCACTCCACCGCGGGTCATTCGGGCGGGCGTCGTTAGAGCGGGGACAAATGTGCGTCCATGAGGGCGGCCCTTGGGTCGCCCTTTTCCTTTGCATAGAGAGTCTCGTGAGGACAGGAGCATGACGAGTGCTATGGCCTGGTTTCGTCAACCATCATTCTCGAACTCCGGCAAGCCCACTTGCTTACCGGAATTCACCGTGAGAGGCCCGCCGTGACTCGGCTCGGCACAACGGGCGTACTCGACGGTTCAAATTGCAAACCTAAGGCTGATAAATCTGCACGTAGTCGTAAACGTTTGTCAGAAAAACGCCGCCTCCGAAACAATATAGATTGCCACCGTCTACCGCGGATCCGGCAGCATAGCCAGGGGCCTGCAGAATCGGCGCGAGAGTTATCCACTTTTTGGTTCCCGGGCTGTAGTCTTCATTCAGTGTGATCATGGTCGACGTGGTGCCACCAGCAACGTACAACTTTCCATTAATGGCCCCATAGCATCCCGGATTGCGTGGCGTAGGATCAGGCGTGAGTTCAGACCACGAGTTTTTGGTCAGGTTGTAGCCCTGGTTAATACCGAGGTTGACGGAGCCGTTCGATCCATCGGCCGCCACAACCGTCGGTCCCAGCAGACCCACAGCCGCCCAGCCTTGCGCGTCCGGCAGAGGGGCCTCTGCAGTCCAGGTATTGGTCGTGGTGTTATAGCTTTCGACGGTCGTTAGATAGCCGCTGTAGTCCTGGCCGCCAATCACGTAGATGACGTCCTTATCAGCGACTGCGGATGCGGTTTCACTGACGTAGGGCACGGGAGCCAGCGTTGACCAAGTATTAGTGGCGGGATCGTAAGCCTCGGCAACGCTCAGAAGCGCAGAGCCATTGCTGCCTCCAAACATGTACAGCTTTTTATTGACCACGGCGTAAGCCGCGAATGCTCGCGGGTTCGGGTCGGCAGCGCCGCTCGTCCAGGTGTTCTTCTCGGGGTTGTAGATATCGTTGTTACCGATAGCACCGTTTAGGGTGTACCCACCAATGACATAGATGTCGCTCCCAATCGCTCCTGCGGCGGCACCCATGCGAGCGGTGGGCAGAGCTGTACCGCTGCGCCAGGTGTTATGGACAATGAACGTCTGCAGGCTGGTCAGCGTGGTCGACCCGGTGGTCACGGTGACTTTGCCGTCAATCGCTCCCGCGGGCACCGTCGCCGAAATGTATGTCGTTCCCTCTAGCGTCAACGTCGTAGCCTGCACCCCGCCGAACTTCACGACCGAGGATTTGCTGAAGCCCTGGCCCAGAATGCCGATCTTCGAGGCTACTTTGCCCGAGGTGGACATCAAACTGACGAACGGCTTTGCGCCGATGTTTAGACTGAAGAACTCGCCTCCGTTAGCCGTGCCGCCCTGCTGAAGCAGCCCGTAAAGAATCCCGTTCGTATCCTGGGTCAATGGCCGATACGGGAGCACGCCGCCCGGGAGGACGAACTTCTCCAGAACAGTCAACGTGCCGCTGGGCGTGAACCTGAAGAGGTCTTGAAACCTACTGATGAGCACCCCGTAGAAATTGCCGTCCGTCGCCTGCAACAATGGCGCTGTCGGATTGGTCGCGTAATCCGTGCTGGAATTAAAGCTATAGAGAATGGTCAGCTTGCCCGAGGGAGTCATTTTGAACAGCGTCCCGTAGCCGTACTCGCCGCCCCCCTCGGTGTCTCCGTAGAAGTTGCCGTCCTTCCCCAAGATGACGCCGCTAAGTGGGTCAGCCCCGTCGGGATTGCTAGTAAATGTGTGGAGAACGGTCACCACGCCGGCCGGGGTTATCTTGAAGACGCTTCCAGGATAACCGTTGGCTTGGGTGCCATAGAAGTTGCCGTCGTTGCCCACAGTCAGACCATAAGTTGGGTTGGCGAAATTGTTGGTGTCATCGAACGAATGGAGGATGGTTAACGTGCCGGTCGGCGTGATCTTAAACACCGTGCCATAGTTATTCGCGCCGCCCTTGTTGGTGACACCGTAGAAGTTTCCGTCGGTGTACTGGACCAAGGGTCCCGGTCCCGATCCGTCGGGAGTGCCGGTAAAGGTGTGCAGCACGGTGAGGGTTCCGCCGGGCGTTAGCCGGAACACGTACCCGTCGCCGGCGCAGTCTGTCAAAGCAGTGCCGTAGAAGTTGCCATCGGTACCCAAGGTCATGCCGTTCTGGCAATCGGGCCCGGTAGTGGCATTGAAGCTGTAGAGCACACTCACCGACCCCGAGGGTGTCGTTTTCCACAGCGAGCCATCGTTGTTCACGCCGCCTTCGTATGACCAGCCGTAGAGGCCGCCATTCCGTCCCTGCGCGAGGGGGCCTCCTGGCCACTGTGGCTCTGGGCCGTTGATGGGAAACTCGTAAAGCACTTTATAGGTTTGGGCCTGAGCAGGGATCGATGTCCCGGCGAGGGCGAGTACAACCATCGCGGCCACAAATGCCACCATCATGCGAAAGGGCTTATCTTGTTGCCAGGCGTAGTTCATGGAGCCTCCTAAGAGCACAAGAATCTTTCTGGTGTTTCGGATCGTCTTTCCTGATTTCATCTTGCAGCCCGCGGCAATCTCCTCGGAGTCTGCGACTCGCTTCGGAATGCACACGATATTGCACTTTACAGATTGGTTTGCCGATCTCGGGCACCGAAGATAGTGGGGGGATGTGTTCACGCCATCCAGGGCGAAGCGATGCTATAGGGGACTGCTCCCCCAAGCAAGGGACATAATAGGACATTAACCGATATTACGGGGCGTCAGCGGCTTATGCTGGGCTCGCGAGCGGCAAGTGACCACGCTCGCATGTCAATGTAAGGCACTCGCGATAAACTCCGTGCACTCGACGAACCGGAAACTGTGGCGGCGGCCCGCAGCCTCCCCCGATTCGGCAATGACCTCGGATACTTGTTAAACAATCGCGATATCGCTCATTGATAGACCGCGATAGCTACGGCTCTTTGTAAATCACGGCGTGGGAGTGCCTTTTCGCAATCGCCGCATCTTCCACTTCCGAAACGGGAACGTTTTTCTCGCCTTCACGAACGGAGACCTCCCGCATATAGTCTTCGAAACCAGGCGAGGAGAAGACTCCTATGGCCTGGATCTTGTCTTTCCCGATATTGGACAGAGAAATCCACGTGCCCGCTGGAATGAAGACGGTGGCCCCCGCATGCACTTCCCGTAAAAGATCTCCTAACTGCACCTTTGCAGTTCCGCTCTGCAAAAAGAGTATCTCGTCAGCACCGGGGTGACGATGAGTCGGAATTTCGCCACCAGGGTCGAGATTCGCGGTCATAAAGACTAGGTGCGAGGAGCCGCCATTTTTCGGGTCAACCTTCAGAATGAAGCTCTCCCCCGGCTCCGGGTGTCCTGTCCAGCCTCTCACGACACGTCGTTCGCCGTCGTTCTCCTCGATGATGAGCGGAGTCGCCTTCGGGGAGGTGGCTTTCTGTTGCGATCGAAGCGAGGTTACAACAGCAAAACCGCAAGCTAAGACCAGGCTGATTCTACAAAAACTCTTCCACTTCATAACGCCTCCCTGAAACTAACGACGAAGAGGACTTGCTGTTGTCATGCTAGTCTGAAAATGATCCTCAGTGAATACGAAAACTCAGCTTCCCTGGAATCGTTGGCGCAAAATCGCGTTACACTCACCCCCCCTCAAAACGTGTAATGGCCTCCCTTGAAAAGAGCCGTGACTCACTGCAGGCAGGCGGTTGGCGTAGAGCCTCTTTTCATGCTTCGTTTGTGACCGGAGTCCGGTCATGCTGACCTGATAACAGAAGTTACCCGCTGATCCACCATCGGCTTGACAAAAAAAGCCGCCCGAGAACCGAGCGGCATTTGGTGTCAGCTACCTCGGGATCTGCTAACAACAGCTTACTTGGGTTGAACAGCCAGTGGTTGTACCGCAGCCCGGACTGGCAGCACCGGCGGTGTTGACACCTTCAGGCTGGCCTTCGGTACGGCGGACGGTCGCACCGAACGCCGCATTTTCGGGCTCTGTGCTTCCTGTTTGTTGAGTTGCTCGGTGAGGTCCGCGAGGCGAACTTTTTCATAGCCCACACGCTTGGCCATGATGCGATAGTCGAAGGCGATGTTGGAGCTTCCGCCACGCTGTTCGTGAACCTCAAATCCGTGTGGCGTTTCCTTGCTAACATACAGACCTTCGGAATCGCCCTTCGGGGTCAGGAAGACGTGATACTCGACTCCGGCATTCACGGTTTGCGCGAAGGTGGGATCGAGCTCGATGCGGGCGGAGCCGTTGGAGAGTTGGCCAGAACCGGCATCCTCGAACCAGTTTTCCGGCGATTGCATGGCATAGACCGCGACGTTTCGTGCTCCGCCGTCCACTTTGGCTGAGCCTTTAATAGTGCCGTTGCAGGTCAGATTCCCGCTCACGTCGATGGTGCAAAGGCCGCCCTCATTATCACCTTTGGCTATCAGGACGAGGTCAGTGCTGTTCGCGGTCGAGTTGTTTCCGACGAAGAGAGTTGCTTGCGGAGAGTTGTTGAAGAAGTTGCCGGCGCTGTTGTCGTCGGCGGTTCCAACTACCCCCACGAACCCTGACTCGGCTTTGCCACCCGTGTCACCCCATACGCCCGGAGAGCCCCCAAAAAGCGTGCTCGTGTTGCTGGCGCCGGATGCCTCCCCTAACACACCGTTATAGGGACTCTGACCTTCAACACCGGAGCCGCTTGAGCCGGTCGCGTTGCCGAACACGCCGACTTTGGGACCCCCTCCTGCAACGGCTGCGAGGACCGAACTGGTTGAGGTTCCAATGACGGCGCTCGCCGAGGAGTTAGCAAAAATCGTGGCATTCACCGTCTGATTCGCGGTAAATGTGTTAGCCGCCGCCAGTTGCGGTACGACTGAAGTGTTGATCGTCAGGGTGCCGCTGCCGGTGATCGGACCACCGCTCAGTCCCAGTCCGCTGCCTACGCTGGTCACCGTGCCCGTTGCCGGGTTCGCGCAGGCCCACGCGCCGCTGATGAATTGCAGAATCTGGTTAGTGGAGCAGCTCTTCAGGCTCAGACTCGTGCTGCCACCCAGGGGTACCGCTCCTCCGCCTGTCAAAGGACCGTTGGCGGTCACCGTCAAGGATGAGTTCGCCAGCATCGCATTGGTGACTCCGCCGGTCTTTATGCTCAGGCTGCCGCTCGTCGTGATGGGTCCGCCAGTCAGTCCCGCTCCGCTGCCTACGCTGGTAACTGTGCCCGTGCCCGGAAAGGTCTGGCCAGACACGAATGTTACTAAGCCTGCGCTGCTGATGTCGAAAGCGGTTCCGTGGACTGACAGCGCGTTGTGCGTGGATTTGGGGAACAAGGTGAGAGTATCGCGGACGTCCCCGGTGCCTTTGACGTCCAGTACAGCGGCCGGTGTGGTGGTTCCAATGCCCACGTCGCCGCCGACGGTCTGGAAGATCTTGGAGTTGCCAATGGTGGTGGCACCTGTGAATACAGGAACGTAGTCTGCGGTGCCGCTGCCGGTGATGGTTCCCGGCGGCAAATTGGCAGCTTTACTGGAGCTCGATCCGGTCGGAGCCAACATGAACGCCGAAGCCGGTTTGCCTCCGATGGTTTGGGCGTCAAGAGCCTTTAACGCGTAGGGCACGCTCATCAACAGGACACGCGGCTGTTCCTCCTGTCCTTGAGCCTGCACTCCGAGCCAGCGGGCTTCCCCGGAAGCAAAGACGATGGCAGGCAATCCCTGAGTGCTGCTCGATCCTAGCGCGACCGAGTAGTGTCCAGTTTTGTCAGGTTGCACATTTTGTGTTTCCAGCCAGAGCGGCGCGCCGCCTTGCTGGTCTTGATATAGATAGAAGGTGACGCCGACCGTGCCGGTCAGCGGCTTGCCACTGGCGCTGGTTAGGACGCCCTTGAAGTTCACCAGCGGCGGCACCACGGCGGAGCCGGCGCCGCTGCTCGCAGTCTGAGCGGCTATAGAAAGAATGAACAGCAGAAATCCAACTACCACACAACCGATGCGAAACTTCATGGGAATTCTCCTTTTCGTAAGTTTGCGAACGTTTCTTCCAACGGAACCAAATGCTTTAGCCTGAGAAGCCGTTACAGAAATCAAAGCGATCATTCCTCAATGGCACTCTGGTCACCCTGAAATCGGACCTTTGGGAAGACGAAGCCGGGCTTGTTCCGCCTGCTCCGGCGCGAGCTTGGTTCCGCAGAGCGGGCAGACATCAAAGCCCGCAGCCGCGTCACCAACCAGCAGGGTTACCGCTTCCCGCTGGACCGTCACCTCGGTATGAACCGTACGGCTGGCGGTATTCACGGTCGTGCCAGAACGGAAAGAACTTGCCCGCCGGCTCAGCCATTGGTAAAGTCGCTTCGTGCGTTCCCCCTTTACTGCCCGCGAACATTGCGGCAGTCGCCGAAAAAAGGCAAGTGACCAGTTCTCACAGGTTCTGACGAGTTGTGAATGGCCAGCAAGTCAATGAAACCCGAGGGAATATACGAATTCGGAAAGTTCCGAATCGAGGTTCTCGCGCGCACGCTGTGGCGGGAAGAAGAGATTGTCACACTCAACCGCCGGGCCTTCGATGTGCTTCTCTACCTGGTGCAGAGCCCGGGAAAGGTTGTCAGCCGCGACGAACTGCTAAAGAATGTCTGGTCGGACACCTTTGTGGACGAGAACAGCCTGACTCAAAGCATTTCCGTGCTGCGGCGGGCGCTCGAGGAGAAGCCTGGCGACAACAGCTATATCGTCACCCTGCCGGGGCGAGGGTATCAGTTTGTTACGTCGGTGCAGGTCGTTGTATCAGGAAACTTGAGTATTGCCCCGGATGTTGCAACCGCCGCCGGCCACGGCTCCCGCGCGTTGCTGTTTCAGGAACACACGATCCGGACCAGTACCACTACCGAAGAGAAAGAACAGCTGAGTTTGCCAGTTCCCCGAAATCGGGCGGCAATGAGACTGCTCGCTATTGTAGCCATAGCCGCGACATCGGTTGCCGGCTATTACACCTGGACGCAATTCCACCGAGTCCAGCCGCGGACGAATCCAACTGCGCCATCCCCTGCGCCCCGCCGTTCCATCGCGGTTCTCGGCTTTCGCAACTTGTCTGGCCGCCCCGAAGAAGCCTGGTTGTCCACGGCCTTGTCAGAAATGTTGAGCACCGAACTGGAGGCTGGAGAAAAGCTCCGCCTGGTTTCCGGGGAAGACATCGCCCGCACCAAACTCGATCTTCCTCTGGCTGACGCTGATAGCCTCTCGCGAAACACGCTGGCACGATTGCACCAGGACCTGGACAGCGACTTGATCGTCCTCGGCTCCTACACCGCTCTCGGTGAAAAGCCCGGCACGCGCATCCGTCTCGACCTGCGCCTGCAGGATACAGTCGCAGGGGAGACGATCGCTGACGTCGCGGTAGTCGGGAGCGAGGCGGACCTGTTCGACCTGGTGTCTCAGGCCGGTTCCCGCCTGCGCGAAAAGCTGGGCGTGGAAGCGGTTTCTCCGGTGGACGAAGTGAGCATCCGCGCTTCGTTGCCTTCGAATCGCGAGGCCGCCCGCCTTTACTCCGAAGGGCTCGCTCGCCTGCGCGTGTTCGATGCTCTGGAGGCGCGCGATCTTCTACAGCAAGCCACAGCCGCCGATCCAAAATTCTCTCTGGCTCACTCCGCTCTGGCCGAAGCCTGGTCGCGCTTGGGCTACGACAAGAAAGCTCAGCCGGAAGCCCGCCAAGCCTACGAACTGTCGGCCAATCTTTCTCGGGAAGAGAAGTTGTTAGCCGAAGGCCGCTATCGCGATATCAATCATGAAAACGAGAAGGCGCTCGAGATCTATCGCACGCTCTTCACCCTGTTCCCCGACAACCTCGATTACGGGCTCAAGCTGGCAGCAGCGCAGGTCCGCGGCAGCAAAGGTCACGATGCTATGGCCACCGTCGAGTCGCTACGCAAGTTTCCGCCCCCAGCTTCTGAAGATCCCCGTATTGATTTGCAGGAAGCAGCAGCGTGGGATGCGCTGAGTGAGCTTAAGCATGAAAAACAACCTCTGGAACGGGCGGCGGAAAAGGCAAGAGCGCAGGGATCCCGGTTGATTCTGGCAGATGCGCAGGACAGACAGTGCCGGATGTTCAGCTATCTCGGGCAAGTGCAGAATGCGGTTTCCGCCTGCCGCGAGTCCAGGGACACTTGCGCCGCAGCTGGGGACCATCAGGGCGAAGCCACAGCTTTGCGCACCTGGGCGGATGCGATCACCGAGACGGATGCACCCGAGTCCATCCGCTTGTACCAGCAGGCACTGGCTATCTTTCGCAAGAACGGATCCGAAGCCGGTGTGGCCGCTGTGCTCAACAACCTCGGCCTGGTCTATGAGGCCCAGGGTGATCTCGCCGCCGCGGAGAAAATGCATCGCCAGGCTCTGGCTAGTTTCCAACTGCTCGATGAGAAGGGGCGTGAGGGTGCCGCCACCTTAAACATTGCCAACGAACGAATGGAGCAAGGAGATCTGCGCGGCGCGCTCCAGCTATATGAAGATTCTCGGCACTTAGGGGACCCTGAGAACGGCGGAGGCGCAGCCCTCGCCGGTTACAACATCGCGCTTATTCACGAGTTGCAGGGGGACCTTGCGGCCGCCAGGCAAGGATTCGAACAATCCCTCGCCACCTGGCAGAAGATCGGCGATCAGGATTCCTCCGCCTATGCCATGTGGAGTGAAGGAAGCCTGCTGTTCGAGGAAGCGGATTTTTCGGGTGCCCGCAAGATGTACGAGCAGGCATTGGCGATTCGGACCCCGGCAGGCGATAAGCTTTCCATTGCCGAAACCCAGCTCCGGCTCGCAGATTTGTCGCTGGAGGAGGCCCATTCTCCAGTCGAACAAGAGGCGGCGGTGCGGCAGGCCCTCGAGGTCTTCCAGAAACAAAAGGCCCGCGACGACGAAACCGAGGCTTGGTGCATCCTCGCCCGTGCACTGGTCGCGCAGGGCAAAGCTGCGGGCGCGAAAGACGCGATGCAACACGCACGGTTCCTCGCGGCCAAGAGCCAGAACCCTGAAATCCGCTGGCGGACCGCGATCGCCAGCGCCCGCGTCGAGAGCTCCGAAAAAGACGTCGCCCACTCCGCTGCCGGGATTGCGACACGCAAAGATCTGGCCGCCATCATCGCGAAGTCGCGAGAGCTGGGTTATCAGGGGATTGAACTCGACGCTCGTCTTGCGATCGCTGAAATTGAAATGAAGGCGGGACAACTAACGGCGGGGCGCGCGCACCTCGCCACGATCGAGGCGGACGCCAAAGCCAAAGGCTACAAGCTGGTCGCCCGCAAAGCTGCCGTCGCTCGCGGCTGAGTTTCCCGGCTCAAGCTAGGGCACGGCCATGTGCTCTCGATTTTCGTATCCAAATAACAAATGCGAGGATTGCATTTTCAACCAACTGTCACATCGTCTTCGGGCCAAAATGCTAGTCGACCCATGCAGCGGGAGTAAGGCCTGGAAGGCACCGGATCAACACGTTGGGGGTCTCTTTGCGGAATCTAACCTTAAGAACGGGAACAGAAGTGAGGTTCCGGGCAGCGTACAAAGGCAAATGCGCCCAAAACGTGGGAGGGATCCTATTCGGTGTTTGTTGCCCGTCAATCTGCAGATAGTTGCAGTCGTGGGCGGGATTGCAAGGGTAAGTCAATGAAAGTCGTGGAGTTGCGGGTATCTAAAGAGGATTGTTGGCGTAAATCGCGTCTCTGACAATGTCGGCCCGTGTCAAGCACTTTTTGAGCGCACGACTGCATGCACTCAAAGAAGAGCGCCATTTCGCTCTCGTTGATGGTGTTGCCTTTTCCAACCGTAGGCTCGCTCGTAATCGTTTTCAGGTCAGGACTCAGTCCGACCCATGCATCTCTTCGGTCGCAACTGCGATCATGATTACTACTTCGAACTCCTCAGTGAAGAGGAGCGGGACGCCCAATCAATTTCTCGGTGTTCTACTGCACACCATCGCGATTTCCGGGTTGTCCCGCGTGCGAACCGAACTTGCTCCACTGCTGATAATCCCATCCCTTGCGCATCATCCAGTACAGACGAACCGCCAGCTTGCGGGCCATGGCGACCTTGGCGGTTTTCCTCCCTCGCCGCATCATCAGGTGAAGATACTTGCTGCGCCACTCGGGCACACTACGCACCGTCACCTGCGCCGCTTCCACCAGCAAGAAACGCATCATCGAACTGCCTTGTTTGGTGATGTGCCCCAACCGTCGCCGGTTCCCACTGGAATCTTCCAGTGGCACCAGTCCCAGATAACTCGCGATCTGCTTGCCGCAATCAAAGCGTTCGGCTTGGCCAATGATCAGCACAAAAGCCAGTGCGGTTAAGGCACCGACTCCGGGATGCGTCATCAGTCGCCGCGCCTCCGGACACTTCTCGGCCTCTTGCTCGACCGCCTGACTCAGTTCCGCGATGGTCGGGTTCAGACGATCCAGCAACTCCAGCAGATCACGCCGCCGCCGGCTCGCCCACGGAGCCAGGCGGAATGACTCTAATTGCTCCCGCCCATGCTGCCGCCACAACCGCTTCTTGCAGCGCAGTCCTTCGTTCAGCGCTACCGATTGCAACTGATTCATGATTCGCGTGCGCGCCTGCACCATGCGGTGCCGGTGCCACAGCAGTTGCCGCAGGTCTCGATTTTCTGAGCTCGGTACCCAGATCTTCGGGAAGCGATCTTCCAGCAGCAACTGCAGAATCAACTGCGCATCCTGCCGATCCGTCTTCTGCTTGCGCACTCGTTTCGTCCGGATCTTCGCTGCATCTCCGATCCACAGCTCGAAGTGCAACTCCGAGAGCAATCGTTCAAACCAGCGCGCCTGCCCGCTGGCTTCCATCCCCACTCGCACCTGCATCCCCTGGACCGCGAGCTCGCGATAAAACTTTTCCGCTTCCTCACGGTGTTGCAGTCGCCGTTCCTGGAACTCCCCACTGTCGGTACCCACAAACGCAATTTGCTGAAAGCCCGGGTGGTAATCTGCTCCTATAATGATCATGTTCGGCTCCTTTCTCCGAGCCCTTTGGTTGGATTCAGCACCCCCAAAGTCTACTCGGGCATCGGAGCCGACATTGTCATGGAATCAATTACGCTCAAAACGCCCTCAATGAGTTCTATAAAAAGGGATGTCAAGAAAAAAGTTTTCCCTCGACCGGAGGGCGAGATTCTTTTCTCGAGATCCAGCCCACTGACTGTAAGCGCCCCCGCTTTCGGCCCCGGGGCTTTGCTCTGGTTTGTGTGCCCTTCCTGCGGGGTTCATCTTTCGCTGGTGACGACGCCAATCGAGTCTTGAAACTGGGCAAGCGGACCTGGTCTTGGAGTGTCAACCATGGTTCTATCGGAGGCTCGTGGCCTATCGCTATTTCTGGTTATCCGAGGCGGCATACCGTGTAATGGGTGACTTGGTGCCGAAGCACACAGGGCCGATCTCATTGACTGATACTCACCTCGAACCGAGCGTCTCGAGAACCGACCGACCACCAGCGGAGAGAATCACCGGAAATGGAAAGGCCTCTTACCAGAGACGCTCAAGCGGCTTGCCGATGCAGTTGTTTGGCGTCGAAACTGACTCCTTTCTTCCAAATGGTTAACGTGATGGCGGCAATCTTTCGTGCCAGGGTGAGACGGGCCATCGTCGGCCGCATTCCTTTCTCCACCAGAGCCGTATAGAAATCGTGCAGCGGTCCGGGCTGAGTACTAGCCGAAAGAGCAGCACCTTTGAACAGATTCTTCAGATCGTGATTATGATTGTCATTCAGACCGCGCACCGTGATGCGCTCCCGGTTGCGTTGTATCTTCCCCCGGACATAGCGGTACTCGCCGCTGTCGTGGGTCTCGATGGCCAAACCACTGTAGGCCCACAGCTGGCGCTTGGTACGAAAACGGTGGGGTGTTTGCAACAAGGCCACCAGCAAGGCGGCACGAATCGGACCGATCGCAGGAATCTGCTGCAGCCTTTTCACGGCCTCATGTTTGCGGCTCTCTCGCAACAGGTCGCGGCGCGCCTCCTGCCGCACCGGTTGCAGTAGATCCAGTTGCTGATACAACCGTTCCGCCCGCAGACGAACTCCAGGTTGCAAAATCTTCGCCAACCACTCCGCGCGATGCCGCACGGCATAGACGGTCGTACCACTACAGGGAATGGCCCAGCTGCGGTACAGCGCTTTGATCCGACTCATCACCCGGGTGACATCTTTGGTGAGCGTCTGATAGCTGCGACCCAACTCCTTCAAGGTGCGCACCCCGTGCTCTCCGTGATACACCGAATGGAGCTGGTTGCCGCGTAACAACTCGGCCAGCTTGCGGGCATCGATCCGGTCACTCTTGCTGCCATCTTTCAGCAGCGCGTTCTTTCGCGGATCGCAAACCACCAGATGGGCAACATGCGGCTTCATCAGATCATGTAACCAGGCGGCAGAAGTTCCTTCTTCGAAGGTCACCCATACCGTTCCCCGCAGCCCATGGACGAACTCGAGAATCGTGTCCGCCTTCGTCTCCAGAATGCATTCCATGATCAGCTTGCCCTTGCCATCCATGACCGCAACCGAGATCGTTGCCTGGTGAACGTCCATGCCAATATACTTTTCCTGGTTCATAACGGCGCTCCTTTTGGTGAGTGGTGATCCCAACAATCACAACCTACCGCAAAGTGGGCGCCTTTTATATTGCGTGTAATCGGGAGTGGGTGTTGAAAAAGTCACTGTGATTAGGGATCGGAATGGCGGCAGAAGCATGGTAAATAAGAAGGAGGAATGCTTGCCATGCAGTGGATCGCCATTCTCGGAGGCTTGCTAGTCATGATGGGGCAACACGACCGCTCCGAAGCGTTGTTCTACTATTTTCGCCTGGAAGATCAGGTTCCTGAAACCCACCTGCTGCGGCTCATCGAAAAGCACATCAGCTTTGCTTTCGTACGCGAACAACTGAAAGGCAGCTACAGCGAGACCGGACGACCGTCGATTGATCCCGAGCTACTGCTACGCATTCTCTTGATCGGCTACCTGTACGGCATCGGCAGCGAGCGCAAGCTGGTGGAAGAACTGCGCATGCACTTGGCCTGGCGCTGGTTCACGGGTCTGGGCTTCGATCAGGAGATCCCGCATCACTCTACATTTTCCAAGAACCGTCATGGGCGGTTTCAGGAATCGAAGCTGTTCGAGGAGCTGTTTGAACAGATCGTGCGGCAGTGCGTGGAAGTGGGGCTGGTGCAGGGCCAGCACCTGTCGGTGGATGGCAGCTTCGTGGAAGCGAACGCAGCCAAGGAGAGCCGCATTCCACGGGAGCAGTTGGGAGAAGCAGCCCAGGTCCATCACAGCGTGCGCCAGTATCTGCAGGAGCTGGAACAGCAGAACCCGGTGGAAGAACCGGTGCATGAGCAAGACAAGGTATCGACCACCGATCCGGATTCTACCTATGCCACCAAGGGCAATACGCCGGCTCGCCTCGGTTACTACGACAACTATCTGGTGGACAATGCAAGCTGCGTGATTGTGGGAGTGCAGGGCACAGCGGCGCGCATGAGTCAGGAAACCGTGGCCGCGCAAGACATGCTCACCCGTTTCGCCGAGTGGCAAGGACGAGCGCCCGAATCGGTGGCGGCTGACACGACGTATGGGAACGGGGAGTTCTTGCAGTGGTTGGCCGATCGTAACATCACTCCCTATATGCGAACCCGCGACAGTATTCACAGAAAGAGGAGTCCCTACTTCGGTCCCGATCGTTTTATCTACGAACCGGAACACAATCGCTATCTCTGTCCTGCTGGCCAGTTCCTCAACTATGGTGGCCGAGTTTATCGCAATCGAGCCTTCAACTACATCGGGACACGCAAAAAGTGTGGCCCGTGCTCGCTCCGACCACAATGCACCAGCGCTGCCTTCCGGGGCCTTATCATCCACCAGAACGAGCCAGCACGACAACGTGCGCGGGAGTTGGTCAACACGCCAGAGTTCGCCAAGGCACAGCGGCAAAGAAAGAAGGTGGAAGCCTTATTCGCGGAGCTGAAGAATCAGATCGGATTGCGGCGCTTGCGTCTGCGGAGACTCAAGTTCGTGCGCGAGCAGTTCTTCCTGGCAGCGGTCGCTCAGAACATCAAGCGACTGGTGCGCTTCCTTAGTCAGCCGACGACACCGGTTCTGCCGGCCACCACCTAGTCGAACAGAGACAAGAAAACCCGCAGCGGCATGCTCGCAGGTGAAAAGGCGTTCTGTCGAGGGACTTTTTCAACACCCACGCCTGGTTACATAAACTGGGGGACGATAGCAGGTCAGGAGCAGTCACAGGGGCGACGATTGTAGATGCTAACTCGCTCCTATGGCGAAACCTCAAACACAGTCCCACAGCCAAGGAAACTGCAGTTCGTACCGGTGCCGCCGTCCTGAGTGGTGCTGTAGAGATTGCCAGCTTTGCCGAAAATCAATGGTGCTGCGGGATATTCTCCGTCTGGAATCCCATCTGCGAAGCCGTGGAGCACGGCCAAGGACCACTTCCCATTCTTCTGGTGGCTGAGTTTGAAGATGTTGCCATTCTGAGACTCGCCGCCTCCGGTGTAGGCAGTTGAATAAAGGCTACCTGTCGAATCTCGTACGAAGACGGCCTCAGGCAACGCCCCGTTCTGATCGTCAGTGAAGCCGTAGAGCACTGTCTCCTTCCACTTGCCGTTCGCTGAAGGCGCTAGTTCGTAAGCGCATCCATATCCGTGAATTCCTCCGCGGGTCGTGCCGTATCGAGTACCGGAAGTACCTAACATGATCCCAGAGGTTGGTTCAGCACCGTCTGGCCCAGAGAAGCGATGCATGATCTTCTCAGTCCATACGCCGCCCTGCTTGGTTGGCGGGGCGAGGCTGAAGACTGTGCCACAGCCGATACTCCCACACACTGCAGTCCCATTACCGCCGAAGTAACTTGTTCCGTAAATCGTACCCTTGGAATCCAAGAGAAGTCCGCCGTTGGGTTCGGCCCCGTCGCCGTCCTGCTTCCCGCTTGCCGTTCCCGGGAAGTCGTGCAGCACTTTCTGGGTCCACGCGCCGCCCTTCTGCTTCGGCGGACTTATCTCAAACACCACTCCGCATTGCCCGCCGTAGTATGGGTCGCAGGTCGTGCCTTTCGTCCCGCCGAATACTGTGGCTCCGTAGAGATTGCCTGACTTGTCAAATACTAAGTCCCCGTTCGGCAAATATCCTCGCTTGCTGGTGGGAAAGCTGTACAGGATGGTCTCGGTCCACGCGCCACCCTGTTGCTTCGGCGGAGACATCTCATACACCGCGCCGCAACCCACCGAGTCGCCCAGCAGAACGCAGTTTCCCGTGCCGCCGTAAGCGGTTACACCATACAGATTGCCGGAACTATCCATGACCAGCCCGCCCCCTGGAGTGGCGCCGTCATTGTTCGCATTTCCTTGAAACACGTGCAGAACATTCTCCGTCCAAGAGGCTCCCTGCTTGGCCGGCGGCACGAGTTGGAAAACCGTGCCGCACGACAACGGCGATCTGCAAGTGGTTGCCCCGCCCTGTTCGGTGGCTCCATAAATGTTTCCAGCCGAATCACGTATCAGACTGCCGATCGGAACTGATCCATCGGTGCCGCCCTGGAAGCTGTAGAGCACCTTCTCTTTCCACTCGGCTGAGGCGGGGATAGACAACGCGAGGGCAACGGCAAACAGCAAACAAATGCGAATCCGGCCCGGAGAACACTTCTTGTGGGTCATGGCGCGACGGTATCCTAGCCTGGATTCCTAGCTGGAAGCTGGAAGCTAGGAGCAGCGTGGCTTTTCGCGATGTTACACCCGAGCGTACGCGGCGTCCACTGTCTGTCCTCGTTGTCAACTGGCGATAAATCGCGGTTACACTCATAATGCCCTGCTGTGCCTCCATGAGATCGGCCACTGGGTTCCAATGCAAACTGTCTGGTAGTGTCTTGTTGGGAAACGCTACCGTCATGGCGCTTGTCCGATGCCAGAGTCGACCTCGCGTGGTAAGCTTTCTGTCCGTCCCTGTAAAACAGAACTCAGAGGCTCTTAACATGCGACCATTTCTGCTGCCAATTTTTCTGTTGAGTTGTTTGTCGTTCTCCGCATTCGCCCAAACCACGGCGGCGCAAGACGCCAGCAAACCAGCGCCTCAGCTTGATCACTTCGATGCAAAGAATGTTGATAAGTCGGTCGATCCTTGCGTCGATTTCTACGCGTACTCATGCAATCGCTGGATCGCTGACAATCCCGTACCTCCCGACGAAGTCTTCTGGGATTCCTTCGGGAAGCTTCAGTTGTGGAACGAGACCTTTCTCCATCAAACGGTGCTCGAAGTCGCAGCCAAGCCGGCGGCCGAGCGCACGCCAGTCGAGCAAAAGGTCGGCGATTACTGGTCGGCTTGCACCGATCAGAAACAGAGAGACACGAATTCCCTCTCTACCTTGCGGCCCCAGTTGGAGCGGATCGAGGCCATGCGCAGCAAGGCTGAGATCGCCGAGGTCGTGGCCAATCTGCATCGGTCGATTCACGGCGCATGGAATCCCGCCGATCCCGAGACCTATGCGGCGTTGTTTGGTTTTGGCGCGCAGCCCGATTTTCACGACACGACCCACGTAATCGGGCAGTTTGATCAAGGCGGAATGGCGATGCCGGGCCGCGATTTCTATCTAAACGATGATGCGAAGTCGGTTGAGATTCGAACCAAGTACGTCGCCCACATTGCCCGCATGTTGGAACTCTCTGGAGTATCTTCGGCTCAGGCGAAGGCTGACGCAGACGTCATTCTACAAATGGAAACGTCCATGGCGAAGGCCGCGATGGATATCGTGAAACGGCGCGATCCGAAAAACCTCGACCACGAAATGAGTCTGGACGCGGTGCAGAAGCTGACTCCATCCTTTAACTTCAGCCGTTATCTGCAATTGGTGCATGCTTCGACTGCGGGAACCTTCATCGTGACCTCGCCCGATTTCTTTGCCGGCATAGAGCACCTCATCCAAAGTGAGCCTCTCGATCACTGGAAAGCATATTTCCGATGGCAGTTGCTGAATGGTCTGGCCGGAGAGATGAGCGACGATTTCGTAAACGAGGATTTCACTTTTGTTCCTCAAACCCTGTTCGGCGCGAAAGAGCTTCAGCCTCTTTGGCGCAGATGCATTCAATCGGAAGATCGCGACATTGGGCAATTGTTGGGGCAAGCATACGTAGCGCGGGCCTTCCCGCCGGAGAGCAAAGAGCGCGTACAGCAAATGGTGAATGCGCTCAAAGTCGCGCTCGGCCAGGAAATCGATTCCATGGATTGGATGAGCCCACAAACTAAGAAGCAGGCGCGGATTAAGCTGGCCGCCCAGATCGACAAAATCGGATATCCCGACCACTGGCGCGATTATTCAGCTCTGGAAATCGAGGCGGACAATCATCTACGCAACGTGCAGCGAGCTGCGGCATTCGAGATGGATCGCCAACTGAAAAAGATTGGCAAGCCGCTCGACCGAACCGAGTGGGGAATGACCCCGCCGACGGTGAACGCTTATGAGGACGCCCAGACCAACACCATCAACTTCCCGGCCGGAATTCTGCAACCGCCGTTCTTCGATCCCACCAAAGACGATTCGGTCAACTATGCGGCCGCTGGCGCCGTGATTGGGCATGAGACGATCCATGGCTATGACGATCAGGGACGCAAATTCGATCAAAACGGAAATCTGAACGACTGGTGGACTGCGGACGATGCCAAAGCTTACGACAAACGAGGAGACTGCATCGCTGACGAGTACACCGAGTTTGTTCCGGAAGCTGGAGTGCAGCAAAACGGCCGTCTGACTCAGGGCGAAAACACCGCCGACAACGGCGGAATTCATCTTGCGCTCTCCGCGTTGGATACGGACCTGAAAGCGAAAGGCCAGAGCCTCGATACCAAAGGGGATGACGGCCTGACGGCGTTGCAACGCTTCTTCCTGTCCTACGCCAACATCTGGTGCGGCAACTTGCGTCCAGAAATGATGCGCACAATCCTGCTCATGAACCCGCATCCGCTGGACAAATACCGGGTCAACAATGTGGTGTCCAATATGTCGGAGTTCGCTAAGGCCTTCGGATGCCACAAAGGGCAACCCATGGTGCGGGAGAACGCTTGCCGGGTATGGTGATGGATTAACGGAGGCCGGGCGTCCCCGCCCGGCCAAACGGGCGAGGATGCCCATTTTCTACTATTGTTTCGCGTTCGCGGCTTCGTCTTTCAGATAGTTCGGGCTCAGCGTGCCTTTCTTCTTGGCTAGTTCAATCAGCGTGGGATAGAACTGCACGAATGTCGTGTCCACCGCCGCGTGCTGCTCGTGGCAGGAGTAGCACGCCGCTTCCTTGGGCACCTGCTTCGCCGGACCGTCCTCATCGAAACCGAAGAAAGCCCACTTGCCGGCGAAGCGCGCTTCATCTCTAACGTGTACTTCTCGGCCCATTACTTCCGATGTCTGATAGTGACCGCTCTTATTGATCGATGCCTTAGTGCCCGCCGTTCGAACCTCGAGAACCAGCATGGTCTTGTCGGGCCAGGTTCCGGTCTGCAGGAACGACTTGTACGCGTCCGGGTTCACAAAAACATTGTCAAACATCGAGTGGTCCATCCCCGCGTTCGGACTGTAGCTCATGTCAATGCCGGAAGTCAGATAGATCCACTCACGATAGTTTGCCGGAAACAAGAGATGGCCGTCTGCGGTATAAGTCGGCGTTTGCGTTGGCGAAGTGTTTTCCGTCGACGGCACGGCCGCCGTCTTTGAGTCGTACTGCGCCGGAGCCAGGAAAGCCAACCAAAGAAGAACACAGATGCGCATGCTTACGTCCTCCTGATATGGGTAGACGTTGGAACCACATTTTTAGTTCATTATTTGTTGCAGGTGTGAACCTTAACCTGTCATTATCCCCCAGGGAAACGCGCCCGTAGCCGAACCGGTGCCGTCGTGTTCGTGCCCCTATGTAATGTTCTCTCGCCGGGAGTAATCGCGTATACTGGAGTCAGCCCTTAACCACGAAGATCATCGCAACCAGCCTGCGCCTTCGCGATTGAGAAGACTCAAAAGCCAGGTGTGGGAGGAGATATCTATGTCGTTAATTAACGGAGACAAGTCCCGAGCCAACCGTACGCGGAAGCAGAACATTCAGCGCCGGTTACGAACTCAAGCACTACTCCAGGCCCAGGCTGCCAAAACGAAACCAGCGGGCGTGCGCAAGCAGGCAAAATCCGCCGTCCATCCCGAACCGGTCGCGTCGTAGTTCACGACGTCAACTGACGATGCTTCGGATGGATCGCAACCCGCAAAATCATCCCTGGAGGTGGGTATGGCTGGTCGAAGTCGTTCAAGCTTTAACAAACGCCAGAAGGAGCGCTCGCGTCAGGACAAGCAGCGCGAAAAATTAGAGAAAAGACAGCAGCGAAAGCTGGAGAAGCAATCGGGTGTCCCGGGAGAGAACGACGATTTCGGACAAAACGATTTCAGCCTGGCAGGAGAGTACGAAGATCCCGAAGAAGTAACCGCTGGCAACTCGAACGTGGAAGACTAAACGAGCGCAGAACTCGTACTTCTGTTGCAATGCTCGCGGACCCGGACGCCACCGTCCGGGTAGTCGAGCGAAACTCGGCAGGAATGCCACCGGGAAAAGACTCTCACTCCCCGCCCAGAAAAGCGTGTTTCGCCTTCTTACCCGACGCTTGCCATAGCTTGAAAATCTCAAACACGATCACCGTCGCGTAGGTGACCGCGATCCAAAGGCCCACTTCCTCGATCGGAAGCCCGGCCCAGGCGCCAATGAACAAGCCGGTCATTTGTGCTGGCCGGAAGCCCCACCACTGATAGGGCACAGCCAGAGTGGCCTCCCAAAGCAAGCTCACCAGCACGAGGATGAAGAGCGTCAGGCTGAAGGCCCGCCAGTTGATGAATGGCCGTGCCGTCGGAAAGAAGCTCATGGCAGGAATGAACGCGCCGAGCACTAGAACAGTAAAGTAACCGGGGAAACCGTCTGGAACCGGCGAAAACATTTTCTTGTAGACCACGGCCATCACGATCAGGAGCGCGCCAACGACTGCCGAGGTTGGATGGAACTGGAGCAGGCGAGAGATCTTCTTAGACTCACCCGCATAATCCACAACGTTGTAGGCCGCCAGCCAAAATTCATCCAGCCAGACATAAATCAATAACACGCAGAGAAAGCCGCTGAAGTAGAAGATGTACTCCTCGACCGGAACTGGGCAGCCAAGCGCTGGCGCTTTGATCCCCAATGTTGCCCCTGAATTGCAAAAGACAAAGAAGCTGTGGGCGAAAAAGAAATCCAGACCACAACCCAGGGGAACGAGAAGGCCGATCGTTCGCCAAAAAGCCCGCCGTGGAATTTCCACGCCTTCGGCGGGCACGAACCAGAAGCCGATCACAACGATCGGAACGATGAAAAGCAGAAGGCTCCAGGTATAGCCGTGCGGCGTTGGGTTCGAGGCCGAGACCTGCAGCGCCCCCGGAGAACGCACCGCGAACAGGGTGATCGCCGCCGGCAGGGCGACCATTGCCAGCATCGCCGCAACAAGCCACGCGCTCAGTCGTGGGCTGGGATCTCCACTGGACACGCGCGGGCACATCAAGCGATCCCTCCTGAAGTTGGAGTGATCGGAGCATTCTACGCTTGGTTGCCGGTATCGTCCCGCGGAGTTTTGTAACTAAATAGCCGAGTGGGCGACAACTTCACCGCACAACCACGCCCGCGTAGCCAACCACCATCTCGTGATCGCCGGAGACGTCTCCTGAGGTCGCGTACTTGATCAGTTCGGCCTTCGTTGCGCCCAGGCGTTTGGTGGCGGTCAGCATCACGACCGCTGGGCCGAAGCCGCACATGCTGATTTCTTCCTTCATAACCACGTCGAATAGCCCACGCGCATCAAGCGCCAGCATTCTCTCGATCGCCTTATGATCTTTGATCCGAGTCACGGCATCATTCTCGTAATGGTTCATGTCGCTTGATGCAACAATCAGAATTCTTTCGTCTTGCGCCCGCAGCGTGTCGGCTACGGCTTCGCCCAGTTTTTCTAAGGTCTCGAACTTTCCTGTGCCCAACGCAATTGGGACGAACGTGAAATCGGGGCGGCGGGATTGGAGGAACGGCAGTTCCACTTCGATGGCATGCTCGCTGCGATGGGCATCCGCGTCCTCGGTCAGAAGGGGGAATCGTTTCTTCAGGGCTTCAGCCAGCCCCGAATCGATTGGAGCGTGGCCCAGCGGAGTCTCCCAGACGCCGCTGCTCATGATCGCGAGCGGGCGTCCTTTGCCCGTATGGTTGGGGCAGAGCACGATGATGCGCTGAGGCAAGTCCAGCGTGCCGAAGACGGATCCGGCGACCGCGCCTGAGTAGACGTAGCCAGCGTGCGGGGCGACGCATCCTAAAGCCGCGGTCGGCGTCGCTTGGGTTGGAAAGTAGGATAGGAGATCTCTTTGCAGGGTTTCGCGGTCTTTGGGATAGAACCTGCCAGCTACGGCAGGATGGCGAACTGTTGAATCCATTTTGCATCTCCTTGTGGTTTAGAAAAAAACTCTAACCACAAAGGACACCCTTTAGCCACGCTTAGTGCAGGCTCAGGTACACAAAGGAAATCATTGACCCGCGCCTTCGAGCAACGCTCGAAACAGCGCCGCGCTTTTTTCTAACGACAACGCTTCGGCCCGCACCGTCGGCTTTACTCCGGATTTTTCCAGGGCCGCGCGCAAAGCCGCGGCGGGGTACTCGGATTTCAAATTGTTCCAGAGCGTCTTGCGCTTCTGGCCGAAAGACTTTCTGAGAAAATCAATGAAGCCAGCTTCCGGCACATTCAAGCCCTCGATCCGGGAATCGATCGCAAGCCGAACTACTGTCGAGTGCACTTTAGGCGGCGGCGAAAACGCGCTCGGAGGCAGAGTGAAAAGTTTCTCGACGCGGGCATAGAGCTGGGCGGTAGCGGATAGCAGCCCATACTCGCTGCTTCCAGGACGTGCTGCCAGGCGGTCCGCGACTTCTTTCTGCACCATGAGCACGATAGTCTCGAAATATCTCCGATAAGCGAACAGGCGCAGCAGAATGTCAGAAGTAATGAAGTAGGGAAGATTGCCCACCACCTGCACCTTTTCCGGTTGATGGTTCATCCCTGGGCGCGTGCTGCCGGGCTTGGGTCCGAAGAGTGTATCGAAATCAATGGCGAGGATGTCGCCTTCGATGATCTCGACGTTCGGGGTCAAAGAAAACTTCATGCGCAACTGGGCGGCCAGGACGCGATCAAGTTCAATCGCGATCAAGCGGCGCGCTCGTCGCGCGAGCAGGGAAGTCAGGGCGCCGCGTCCGGCGCCGATCTCGAGCACTGTACTGTGTGAGAGATCCCCGAAGGCTTCGGCAATGCGTAATGCGGCCGAGGGGTCGGCGAGAAAATGCTGACCCAATTTGGGCGTTCTGGGAGCAGGACGCGCAGCAGATACTTTCGGCACATTGACCCTCTTTCTTTCGGGCGACTACACTGGACTCTCATCCCCCGCGAATCTTCGTGCGCCGGATGGCGTGCAGCGAGCCGCCCTCTATCATAACTTGCGCCGAAGCCGGGGCCTATATTTTGGAGGGCTGTATTTATGCATATTGCTTTTGCTGCCTCGGAATGCGTGCCTTTTTCCAAGACTGGCGGATTGGCCGACGTGGTCGGCGCTTTGCCGCGAGCCCTGGTTGCCGCCGGGCACCAGGTCAGCGTATACGTTCCTCGCTATCGTCAAACCAAGCTCTCCGACGCGCAAACCGTCGTCCGCAGCATCACCGTGCCCTTTGATGACCACTATCGATTCTGTTCCGTACTCACCGGTGGCAGTCACTCCGGCGTGCGCTTTTATTTCGTGGATTACCCTCCGTATTTCGACCGCGAAGCGTTATACGGCACGTCTGCGGGGGACTATCCCGACAACGCCGAGCGTTTTGCCTTGTTCTCGCGCGCAGTGCTTGAAGCCTCCAAGATCTTAGGTGTTCCAAACGTTTTTCATTGTCATGACTGGCAATCGGCGCTGATTCCGGTGCTCCTGCGAACGCAGTATGCGGAAGATCCGGCCTTCCGCGACGTGGGTACGGTCTTCACCATTCACAATATGGGATACCAGGGGCTGTTTCCGCCGGACACTTTACCGCTTCTTACTCTGCCCTGGGACTTGCTGGCTATCAACAAAATGGAATTCTTTGGGCAAGTGAACTTTCTCAAAGGAGCGCTGGTTTACTCCGATTTCGTTACCACGGTGAGCCGTAAGTACAGCCACGAGATTCAGACTGCGGAATTCGGTTTTGGATTGGAAGGCGTGCTCCGCGACCGCGCCGCGACTGTGACGGGAATTCTCAACGGCGTCGACTATGACGAGTGGAGCCCGCAGGCCGACAAGTTCATTGCCGCCAAATACTCGCCGCAGGATTTGACCGGCAAAGCCAAGTGCAAACAGGATCTGCTGGCGTCGTTTGGGGTGGCCAACGCGGATCTGCGTCTGCCGGTAATTGGAATCGTCTCGCGCTTTGCAGCTCAGAAAGGCTTCGATCTGATTGCGCAAATCATGGATCGTCTCGCGCGTGAGGAAATGATCATCGTCGCCTTGGGTAATGGCGACAAGCAATACGAAGAAATGTTCGCGCGCATGCAGAAACAGTTTCCACAAAAGATTGCGGTCAAGATCGCTTACGACAACGCGGCGGCGCACAAAATCGAAGCCGGCAGCGACATGTTCCTCATGCCATCAAAATACGAGCCCTGCGGCTTGAACCAGATTTACAGCCTGAAGTACGGCACTGTTCCCATCGTTCGAGCCACTGGCGGGCTCGACGACACCATCGATTCCTGGGATGCGCGCACCGGCAAAGGAACGGGGTTCAAGTTTACCGACTACAACGGCGAAGCTCTGTTGCTGACCATCAAGGAAGCGCTCAAAGCTTTTCGCGATCAGTCCTCCTGGCAGACGCTCATGCGCAATGGCATGAATAAGGACTTTTCGTGGAACGCTTCGGCCAAGGAATATGCCCGCGTCTACGAACGAGTCCGGCAGGCGCGATCCACGCACAGCCCGGAACTGACGGCAGTATAGACCGCGCCCGAATCACACTCGGTCGCGACACGATGCTGCCAGTTCAAAAACGGAACCATCAAAGATGACAGTTTTGTCATGAATCTTGACAACCCCATAGCTGTGCTCTAAGGTACAAGTAGCCGCTATTTTGAACCTATCCTGCGGTGCTTTCTAATCTTGTGGGTTCCTTTCAGGCCGAGAGAGTAGACAGGCCGTCCACTTTCACTCCCTGCCACATCTAAATGCCGCGCCTTTCAGAGCCAATGAAACGACGCGGAGCCTGTCAATTCGAGCAGCAATACCACAGCACATCGCGACTGTTCGAGGGCAATCGGTGCCAAGGAGGCTCCCGGCGTGAACGTTCACCTGATCAATCCAAGCAGTGTGTCTTTTGGAACAGCGGTCATTACTCCGCGCTGGCAATACGTGCTGGCAGCGGCGACTCCGAAGAGCTTCGGCGATCCTGTTCTCGTCGATGAAACGCTAATCCAGTTGCGCCCCGAGTCGATTCGGGCCGGAGATGTAGTAGGCATCGGTATTCATACCGCGAACGCGCTGCGCGGTTACGAGATCGGCAAGACGGCACGCGGCCGGGGAGCGTATGTAATCTTTGGCGGCATTCACGCCACACTGTATCCCGAAGAGGCGCTTGAACTGGGAGGAGCGCACTCGGTGGTAAAGGGTGACGGCGATCTGGCGTGGGCGATGGTTCTCGCGGATTGCCGCGAGGGAACGCCCAAGCCTGTTTACGTCGGAGGCCAGATCGAAGCCAGCGATTTTGTGGCTGCGCGCTGGGATCTTGTCCCGCGTAACCGCTATATGTGGGCTTCGGTTCAGACCGTGCGCGGCTGCCCCAAGCATTGTTCTTTTTGCTCCGTCTGGCGCACCGACGGACAGCGGCCTCGCCAGCGCAACTCCGATGTCGTGGTCGAAGAAATCGTGCAGTTGCGCCGGCTGGGCTTTCGTTTCATCGCCCTGGCGGATGACAACTTCTATCCCGTCACTCTGACCGATCTTAGCCTCGCAACTCAGCAAAACAATACTCCCCGGCTGAACGAACTGAAATCCATACGGGCAGAACGATTCGAACTCATGTCGCGTCTGTCCCGGCTTCCGGATGACATGGTTTTCTTTACCCAGATCACCATGGAAGCGGCCGAGGATCTCGAATTTCTCGATGCCATGAAAGCCGCGCGCATCAAGGGCGCGCTGGTGGGAGTCGAATCGGTCACCCCAGAAGGATTGAAAGATGTCTACAAAGATTTCAACCTCGCCGGCGAGAAACTGACGGAACAACTTCGCACATTCCGGCGTCACGGAGTTCACGTGCTCGGTTCTTTCATTTTTGGCCTGCCCAGCGACCGTCCCGAAACCTTCGCGGCGACAGCCGCTGCCGCTATCAGCGCGGAATGCACGTTCGCGCAGTTCGTAATGTTGAGCCCCTATCCCGGGACTGTAGATTTTAATCGTTGGGAAAAGACGCTAGGCGATAACCCGCCAACCATCGCCGGAATTCCGCTCACCCGGCGCTGGCTCATTCCAGAGCCGCTCCGTCCCAAACTGTATTGGGACCATCCGGTGATGTCAGGCGAAGAGATCCGCTCCCGTACTCAGGCCGTATGGGACAGCTTCTACGGTTGGGGGCGAATTTGGAAGCGTTCGCGTTTCATTAAATCTCGCCGGGGACGGGTGGCTTTTGTGCTCATCTCCAGAATCTATCGCATGATGTATGCCGACACCGGCCTTGCCACAGATAGCGCGCGCCTCACCTGGTCCGGGCGCTGGGCCCGGTGGATGGCCAAGCCTTGCAGGCGTCACTTTGCAGGCCGTCCGATGCCAGATCTCGAAGTGCCAAAGGCCCGGCAACCGGAGTTCGACTCGCGATCGTTGGTTTCCTTATCCTCCTGAGCGCCGAGTCCTGCGACAAGAGTTCGTCTTTGTTTCGCTGATACAATTCCTCCAGCAATCTCCCGTGGCCTTCTATGACCGCCCTTGTCAAAACCATCTTCCACGTAGACATGGACGCGTTCTTTGTCTCGGTGGAGGAACTATTCGATCCTTCACTCAAAGGCAAAGCCGTGGTCGTGGGAGGGCAGCGCGACGAGCGCGGCGTAGTCTCGGCTGCGTCCTATGAAGCACGTAAGTTTGGAGTTCATTCGGCAATGCCACTGCGCACGGCCGCCAAGCTTTGCCCGCATGCCATCTTCGTAAACGGCCATCCAGAGCGGTATCGCGAGTGCTCCGAGAAAGTCTATCGCGTACTTACTTCGTTCTCGCCCCTGGTCGAAATTGCGTCGATTGACGAAGCCTATCTCGACATGACCGGCACCGCACGCCTTCACGGCCCACCCTTATGTGCCGCTCATGCTCTTCACCAGAAGATAAAATCTGATACGCAGTTGAACTGTTCAATTGGAATCGGCGTCTCGCGCCTGATTGCCAAAGTTTCCTCTGCTAAGGCCAAGCCGCATGGAATTCTCTGGGTCATTCCCGGGCAGGAGGCGAAGTTTCTCGCCCCGCTCGACGTGCGAGATATTCCAGGCGTGGGAAAGGTTACCGAACAGAACCTGCAAGCTCTTGGCATTCGGCAGGTCGGCGACCTCGCCCGCTTCGACGCTGCATTTCTTCAAGAACACTTTGGCAAGTGGGGTCTGGCGCTGGCCGGCAAGGCACGCGGCGAAGACGCCGGAGGATGGTTCGACACTGAGGTCGGCGTCGACAACGATCCCAAATCCATCAGCCACGAACACACTTACAACGAAGACACCGCCAACCCCGAGCAAATCGAATCCACATTAATGCGCCTCTCCGAGATGGTCGGCCGCCGCTTGCGCGAGCATGGATTGCACGCACGCACCATTCAACTCAAGCTCCGCTACAAAGATTTCACGACCATCACGCGCGCGCATAGCTTGCCCGCTCCCACACAACTCGACACCGAAATCTTTGAGCAGGCCCGCGCTCTATTTCGCAAGAACTGGCGCAAGGGAGCGGAAGTGCGCTTGCTCGGAGTCCATGCGTCGTCGTTTCTGGGCGAATCTAAACAGGAAGACTTGATCGAAGGCGCACGCCGGCAACGCTGGCAGCAAGTTTTCTCGGCCGCCGACCGTTTGCGCGATAAATTTGGCGAGTCGACCGTGTCCCTGGCCAGCGGATTAAAAGGCGGCTTCCGCGAACGCACCCACGAGAACCCCGCAGGACTGCCAGGCAAAAGCAAAGGGCAACATTAGCCGGGTTCCCGAATAGAAAGACTTCCTTTGTGTGCCCGAGCCTGCCCTGACCCAGACCGAGAATAAGATCACGACCGTTGGTAATCTATCGAAAGTAAGCATATTCCCACATACTTGAGGAGTCACAGATGAGGTTGGAAAGTGGAGTCAGTAATGAACGCCGTAGAAGATTTCGAACAAGTCTTGACCCTCGATCAGGCAGAACAGTTCGCCGATTTCGATTCGAGGCCAGTGGTGGACGGAGCCTCGTCCACACAACAGTTGCTTGATGAACTGCTTGGCCGTTTCGAAGACGATGGTTCGGCGATGTTTCTCACACCCGAAGATTGCCTTGATTCTGACGAGTAACTTTCCCCAAAATTCCATAGCGTTCCGAATTATTGTTTCGACTCGCCGTAGAGGTCGGCCTCGCTCAGGGGTGCGCTTACGGTTTCGCTTCCCTGAACGCCCAACCGGGTGCGGGCCGAAAACATCGGTCCTCGCGCAATCGCTGTAGGGGCAAAGGCCGATAGACCCAGCGGAATCCCAATATCGTCATAGATGGCTTCGATCTCGCCTCGCCTGAAATAAGTCTCATGCCAGAATCCCGTGCCGCCGGAATCGCGCAGGAAATTCTTCCACCACAGCATATGCGGCTCTGATCGCGACCAACGTTCCAACGACGGAAAGTCTCGCCAATACTGGCGCATCCCCACATGCGGAGGCAGCAGCGAGAAGACGAATGATTCGTGACGCAGCAAGCCGTCAGGTTTGGCCGCAACGGATTTGTCAATCTTCGGCCCGAAGCCGAGTAAGGTCTTGATTCCGGTAATGGTATTCACTTTCATCCCCAGATAGATCACGACGAGGTCTGGGTAAGCTGTCAGATCCACGGTGCGCCGTTCAACTCTCATGTTCACTCCAGTAGCTTATTCGTTGTTGGAGGATGAGAATGAGTCCCGAGTTGCAAAAAGACGAAGGCCGGAACTCCGGAATTGCTTCCGGTCCCGGCCTCGCTTCCATCAACTTGTTCGAAGATCGATCCAGGACAGGCGCCCGCGCCCGTCCCGCTCGAAGAGATTCTAGTTGCTTGGTGCAGTGTTGGATGCCGCCGTCGTGTTGCCCACATTAGCGTCGCTGTTCATGCGGCTCAGTCGTGGGAAGAACGGCGTAACTTCAAACGGCATTTTGTCGCGTGCCGAGGTGATTGCCACCGGCGCGGACTTGGTGAGTTCCACACGGTCTGTCCAGGCGTTCAGCTTTACACGTCCACCCATGGGAAGCGCCGCGATCTGATCCAGCTTGCTTGGATCGAGAGCGGGCCCGGTGGTGGCCAGCGCTGAAAGCCTGACCAGTTGCCCCTTGTCGTTAGTGAAGCTGTTGCCCAGGTGGGCCGTCAACAAAGCCGAAAGCGTCGGAGCCCGTTCGATAAGCTCTTTGAGGAACAACGAAGGCACGTCCAACTTCTGCGCATAGGGTGAGTTCTTCAGCAACTCCATCGCTTTGGCGTCGGCGGCGGTTTCTTCTTCGGGATTGTGCCGGAAGCCGAAGTTGCTATACGTCGATTCATCGGAGAACAGCATTCGGTCGTTGAAGGCAAACTTGCTGCCCAGGTTGTGTCCGAGAACAATGTGCGCCAGTTCGTGCGAAAGCACCATCGCCAGGCTGGCCTCGTCAGGAAGTACGTCGATCAAACCGCGGCTGACCACAATCGTGTTGCCCACGCTGAAGGTTTCCAGCGGCGAAGTAATCATGACCCGGGTCCGTACAGGACGCGGCAAATCAATGTTATTCGTGACGATCAGGTTATTGACCACGGTCAGCAGAACCTTGTCGACTTCGCCCTCGGGAGCCACCAAGCCAGATTCTTGCAGGCGCTCGAGGACGTTGTCTTCAGCCTGTTGCTGCCATTCCCGCTGAGCCTCGAGCGGAGAAGCATCTGTGGTCGAAGGGGTTTCGTCTTTTACCGAGTCAACACGCAGCGAAGTGAGTTCGTCTTCTTTCGTGCCTTTCTTCAGATCGTAGCCCCAGATGCGGCTCTGCGCCTTGAAAGCCATTTTGTCCTTGGCTCCGTAGCTGAAGTCGCCTTCTTCGCTGTAGATGTAGGCCGGAACCCAGTAGCCGGGGATCAGGTTCAACCGCCAGCTGTCCATGTGGAAATAGAAAGCGTTTCTCGGCCGCGGCGCGTACGTACCGTTTAGCCGGACAATGTTGTAATCCTGATCTTCGACCCAGATGCGGCCCAGGAATCGGCCTTTGCCCGCATCTTTCTTGGGCGTAACGTCGAAGACGAGGCAACGCACGTCGCCAAGAAATTCGCGGCGCACGTACTTGAAGGTGTAGTGGCCGCGATCGAAGTCATCGCGGTCGGCAAAAATCATCCACGAGAAGCCCATGGGCTTGTATTCAAACTTGAACAGCTTGCTGACGCCGCCCAGCAGATTTTTCTCGAAGCTTTCGTCCCGGGAAAGGTAGTCGCGGCGATCAATGCTTTCTCCGAGGTCCAGCCGGCCGAGGAAATAGTGGTCCTCACTGGGGACCGCGCCGAGTTTCGGATCAGCCTTCAGGTTCTGAAGATAGGTCTCGACCAGCGGCGTCCGCGTCTTCAGCAATTCCATCAACCCATGTTCTTTTAGGATCGTTCGGTCCACCACTTGATCCATGGTCGTCGGCGGTGCCATGGCAGCCGATGCCGCGGCTGCGGATTGTGCCGAAGCCGGGTTGGCGGGCTGCGATGCAGCCGGTTGAGTTGCCGTCGCGGGCTGCGACGCACCAGCATTCGCTGGGGCAGCGTTCGACGACGATTGATTCGCGCTTTGCTGTGCCACTGCACTCAGCGTGATCAGCAGGAAAGCGGTGAGCATCCATTTGCAAGTACGCATGACTCTGTTCCTCTCTCTGTCTCTAAACTCAATACGCTAACTGGAAAACCACATGTACGATTGCCGTCGAATCTACAGGTGTACCCATCCGCTGCGCCGGCTTGAACCGCATCTGGCTGGCAGCAGTCACCGCCGCTTCATCCAACCCATGACCCAGGCCGCGCACAACGCGATTCACATGCAGCTGCCCATTCGCGCCAAACAACACCTCGAGCAAAACTTCTCCCTCCAGCTTCAGCTGGCGGGCTTCCTGGGTATAAACCGGGCTGGGTTTGGAAATAATCTCTACTTGCGTCGTCGCCGGCCCGCTGTCCGCTTGGGCGATCTTCGGTCCGTTGTGAGAAACTTGTTGCGCGCCGAATCCCGCAGTCTGCACCGCTCCTCCGTGATTCCGGTTGTCGCCCTGCGCGATTCCGTTTCCGAAGCCTGCGCTGGCCACCGTGCCCTTGATGCCGTTTGCGCCACCAGCTCCGTTCCCTTGACCTTGACCCTCGGGCAAATCAAACGAACCCAGCTTCGCGGCGGCAAGATGGGCGTTGTCCTTGCCCTGTCCTTTTAGGCCATCAGGATCTCCGAATCCTCCCGTCTGCACTTTCTGTATTGGAGCGCTAACCGTGGGTGCGGCTGAGCTGCCGAACGCGCCCGTGTAGACGATTCTCGCCGGCATCGCGCTCGGCGGTGGCGCTAATTCCGGCGCCTTGAACTTTGCTTCCAGTTGAGGAGCTTTTTCTTCCTCCTCTTTCTTCTTCTTTACGCGGATGTCTCTGGGCACAAATAATTTCGCCGTCGGGAACGACACCGGAGGCGCTACCTTCGGGAGCTCCACCGGACGCCGCGCTTTCACCTTAGGCTTGACCGGCTCTGGCCTCAAATCTGGCCTCGGAACCAGTTCCGTAACCGTGAATTTCTGCCTCAACCGCAGCGTGTCGGGGAAAAAGAACCCAGCTCCCAGCAGCAACAAGATAAAAAAGACTTCAATGCCGTAGCTTGTGGCCAGGGTGCGCCACTCGATATGCCGCTCCGGCAGAAGACCGAAATTAAGCTTGTCAGGCGTAGCCATCCACACACTCCAGTTAAGGGAACCCGAGCCGTGGGGAGAGTGCGCGGGTGGAGCTTCTAACTTACGGGAGACTGGGCGAGGGGTAAACGTGCCTCCGGCACGTGTACTTAGGTAACGAGCGGAGGCCCGAAGCGGAACCAGCCCCGAAAAAGGCTGAACCCGCGGAGCGCAATAAGCCCCTTAACACCGCTTCGGCGCGTCACGATTTTAGGCTGAGCTACCGCAAGGGAATGTGATCGACAGGGCTGTGGGAAAGCCAGATTCATGCAAAGCATGACTCCGCCTGCGGGACAAGCAGTGACCTGCCCAAAGACCAACTCATCCTGAGCGGAGTAGATTCGCGGCCCTCGCCGCGAATTTAGCGTGGCCGAGCAGCAGACGCGTAAAAATTATCAACCGAAATAAGCCAGGAAGACTCAGCCGTGGGAGCTGAGCCTCCTGTCTTCACAGAGGGTACCCGATTAGTGTTTGTTGGCGGTCATAGCGGCTTGTTTCAGTTCTTTACTGGCTTGCTCGAGCAAGTCCTTGGCTTTCGCGGCGTGCCCTGACATGTCGAATTCATTGGCCGACTGAGCGGCCTGGATTTTTTCGAAGGCCTGATCGCAAAGCCGCTGCGCCGCAGCTAGGTTGGGGTGTCTTTTCCCGCTGACATTTTGCTGCGGCATTCCCATTTGCCCATAGACCAGGCTTCCAAACAGGAGACCAAGGCTCAGAATACTTCCTAAAACCGCGTTCTTCGGCATTTCTACCCTCCTCAGGGATTGATTTCTCGGTAGTTGAACCCAAGAAAAAACATAAAGTTGTGGTGCCGCGATATTCTACGACATTGTCGAAGTTCGCGGCAAAACTACAAGGGCACCGGCAGGTACCTTCGTTGGTATCCCGTCCCTGATTTACGGAGTCTGTATCCCTCCCCTTGCAAAGCTCGGCTTTCAGATGCGGGTTTTTCTACCGCAGCGCACTGCAACCGTGTTAAGAATGCCGCACATCCCTAGATTCACAAACGGGAACCGAATCCATTCTCGCGATCGCTTTTCTCTTGCTCTCACCCCATCAACTGCGATAATATATAAGATCAAAGATTATCTATAAGATAATAATTGATCTTTGACAACCTGAATCTACGGACGGTCCAAACGGGAACCGCCCGCGAGCGGTGCATAATAACTCTCATGTTTCCAATATTTTACCCGTAACTACCTTTAGAACCATAGATCTAGCGGGAGGAAAAAATCCCGATGCTTTGTTTTCTAGATTTTGAGAGGAAATAAAGAGTTTTTTTGATGCAAATCCTGCACCAGAATGTGTGCAAGTTGGATGCTCGACTTCGCGATCGGAACGAAGCCCGAGAGTCCGCCAGCCGCCGAGGGGCGAAAGAAGAGCCACTTACTACCGATTCTCGCGCGAGCGTCGCCGCGCAAAGACATAGAAAACTGGTATGCCAGCCAGAATCACGAGGCAGCCCAGCGCCGAGTTCAGCAGGTTGTCGGTAAAGGTGTAGTAGAGAAGCAGGGCAGAAGACAACACAAATAAAGCGGGGACCACGGGGTATCCCCAGACCCGGTAAGGCCGCGCGGCCTGGGGATCGCGTCGGCGGAAAATAAAGACCGTACTCCCGGCGATCATGTAAAACAGCCATTCGGCAAAAATCGCCAGTGAAAACAATTGCCGGAAGTTTCCTCCGAGAAGCAACAAGAGAATGGCGAGCGCCGCCTGCACCGCGACTGCGACCGAAGGCGTATGAAAGCTTGGATGAACTTCGGCCAACGCAGAAAAGAAATACCGGTCGCGCGCCACGGCGAAGGGAACGCGCGCCCCGCTCATGACAGTGCCATTCAATGTGACCAGCATCGAAATCGCCATCGCGGCCGAAACCGCGCTGGCGCCAAGGGTGCCCCACACCAGGCCGATGGCGTCAGACGCGGGCCGAGGCGAAGCCGCAATTGCGCTGGCGGGCAAAACGAATTGCACGGCTGCATTGACCAGCATATAGAGCGCGCCGACCGTGGCTACGCCGGCGATCAGCGCGATCGGAATGTTTCGCTCGGGTTGGCGGATTTCTCCGGCGACCATGTTCAGGTCATTCCATCCGTCATAAGCCCACAAGGCGGCGACCAGCGCGGCCATGAATCCGGCAAGTCCGCCCTTGGCAGCGGCATAATTACCCGCAAAGTGGCTCCAGCTTCCACCGCGATAGCTGAAGCCGATGACCACGATGCCCAGAATGATCGCGACTTTCAACATCGTGAACACCAGTTGAAACTCGCCCGCTTTTTTGACTCCGAGGTAATTGAGTAGAGAGATCAGCAGGGTAGCGGCGATGGCAACCAGTTGTCCGTAAGAAACGGCGAACGGCCAATTGACGACATGGTTGGAGAAGAACGCAAACACCGGAAAGGTCCCAAGGATGCGAACCAATCCGATGGTAACGGTCGCGATCGACGCCGGCTTGGCGATGACGAACCAGGTCCATGCGTAGAGAAATCCGGCCAACGGTCCATAGCCATCGCGGACATAAACATATTCGCCACCAGCTTGCGGCTTCATCGAACCGAGTTCTGCGTAGGTGAGCGCGCCGAAGAACGAGAGCAGTCCGCCGACGAGCCAAGCCAGATAAACCAGCTTGGCCGAGCCGACTGCCTGCATCATCTCGGCCGGAACCAGGAAGATGCCGCTGCCGATGATGGTGCCGACAACAATTGCTCCCGCATGACTCACTCCGAGATCGCGCGCCAGTTCGGGGCGGCGGGACGTCGCAGCTTGGATTTGGGCCGGCATCGAGTGGAAAGTATAAGCGAAAAGCTTGAATCGCAGAGGACGCTGAGGTCTCGCAGAGAGTGCCGAGGTTGCCATTCTTGGCGTTCTCTGCGGCCGTCCTCCGCGTTCTCTGCGATTTAAGGTCTTGCCTGTTGTCTCTGAAGAATGATGCTGGCGGCGTATCCGACGGCGAACGTCACGACGGTTCCGATGGCCACGTACCAGGTCCAGGGCACGCGAGTTCCGAGCCAGACGTAGAGTTCGGAAGCGAAGCCGCACAACATACCAATCATCGCCCCGCGCTGATTGGCGCGTCGGGTCAGCACTCCGAGCAGGAACACGCCTAGCAATGCTCCGTAGGCGACGGACGCGATCTGCAATCCGACTTCAATGACGCGTCCCACTTTGTGGAGCGAGAGCACAGCCAACGAGAAGAGCACCAGCGCCCAAACGAACGTTGCGATTCGCGAGAGCTGCACCCGGCGACGTTCGTCCGTCTGCGGCTTGCGCTGAAGATAAAAGTCGATGATCGAAGTTGACGACAATGAGTTGAGTGCGGCGCTTAAATTCGACATCGCAGCAGCCAGAATCGCGGCAATCAGCAGGCCGGAAATTCCGTGTGGCATCTGGCTGACAATAAACCTGGGATAGATCCGGTCCGCCGTACCGAAGCTCGCGGAAGGCACGCGGTAATATGCAAACAACATCACACCGACCATCAGGAACAGGGCGAACTGGAAAAGAATTGCGACTCCGCTCGAGAGCAGGGCAGTCACGGACTGGCGTTGGCTGCGCGCCGCCAACAGTCGTTGCACGATGAGTTGATCGGTGCCGTGGCTGGCCGTGGTGAGGAACGTTCCGCCGATGAGGCCGGCCCAGAATGTGTACGGCTTCCAAAAGTTTGGGGTGAAGTCGAAGATCTGCAGCTTGCCCGCGCTCTCGGCGACGCTGTGAATGGTGGCCCACCCTCCGGGAACCAGATGAAGGATGGTAAACAGCCCCACCAGCGTTCCGGCCACGTAAATAATGGTTTGCACGACATCGGTCCAGATCACTGCCGCCAGGCCGCCTTCGAAGGTATAAATCAGAGTCAATACGGTGATAATGGCGATCGAGGCAATCTCGCCGGTGCCTAGCGCGATGGCCACGATGATCGAAACCGCATAGACGCGGACGCCTTCGGCCGCTGCTCGGGTCACGAGAAATAGGCCTGCAGTCAGGGAGCGCAAGCCGCGACCAAACCGGCGTTCGATCAGGGCATAGGCAGTGTAGAGATCGCCGCGAAAGTAATGCGGCAGCAGAACGAAACTGATGATCACTCGCCCCACGAGATATCCGAGCACCACCTGCAGAAATGTCAGATTCGTATCGTAGGCGAGGCCCGGAATACTGATGATGGTGAGCGTGCTGGTTTCAGCGGCGACAATCGAAAGGGCAATCGCCCACCACGGAATGTTGCGATCGGCCAGGAAGTAATCGCGCAGCGTGCGCTGACGTTTGCGGAAGCGCAGCCCGAAGAGAGTGATCCCCACGAGATAAAGAGCAATAATCGCAAGATCGAGTTTGTCTAAGCCCATCGATTTCCGATTTGATTCATCAAGAGTATCCAGCTTTGGATTGGCGCAGTGGCTTATCTGCGCGAGGTATCCAGCTCGTAAATTTCGGCACAGGGCTTGTCAACCACGGAGGCACGGAGACACAGAGAAAGACAGGCCCTTCTTGTTTTGTTCTTGATTATCGCAATCGATTTCCTCTGTGTCCCTGTATCTCTGTGGTGGAAAGTCTTTTGTGATAGAACTACGCTCGTGAGCTTCTTTCTCGGCATTGATGGCGGCGGTACAAAGACTTCGTGTGTGATTGGCGATGAGAATTCGCTGCTGGGTGCGGGGACTTCTGGCGGCAGCAACGTGGTGCGCGTGGGAGAGCGTCAGGCACGCGAGTCTTTGGGCGCTGCCATACGACAAGCCTGTGCCGCGGCCAATGTTAATCCGACGCAGATTCAAAGAACCTGTGCGGGAATTGCGGGCGGGGCGCGTCCCGAAATCGACGGGGTGGTGCGGCGTTTGCTCTCCGAGTTGGTCTCGGGCCAAATTGAAGTTGTCGGCGATATGGTGATTGCGATGGAAGCCGCATTCGGCAGCGGGCCGGGTGTCATCGTCATTGCGGGCACCGGGTCGATCGCGTATGGGCGAAATTCCAACGGCGAGACGGCGCGGGCGGGTGGCTGGGGCTTCGCCATCTCGGATGAAGGCTCAGGGCACTGGATCGGACGGTCCGCAGTCGCGGCTTGTATGCGTGATCATGATGAAGGGCGAGCCGCTAGCAATGCATTGCTTGATCACATTATGAAGGCATGGAGTGTGGATTCGCGCGAGCAGTTGGTCCTGACTGCCAACAAGTCTGCGGACTTCGCAGCCCTGGTCCCAGCGGTAGTGTTTGCAGCAGACGCAGGCAATGCAACGGCTCGCGACGTTTTGACCCAGGCTGGAACAGAGCTGGCGACGTTGGCCGGAATCGTGATTGGTCGACTGTTTGGCAATGCCGGCGCCGTTCCGGTTGCGCTTTCGGGCGGGGTCTTTTGCAACTCCGCGGTGGTGCGGCGGATTGTCGACGAGAAGATTCGCTCCGCTTACCCACAGGCTTCGCTGAATGCGGCAGTGATTGACCCAGTCAGGGGCGCATTGGCGCTAGCGCGCAAGAATGCGTAAATGGGCAGGGAAGATCAGCAACGCCGGCTCGAGCATATTACTTCGGTGCGCAGTATTAAGTGACCGTCCTCGACTGCGCGATTCCTGCGCTCCTACAATTTTGTATGTTCCGTCGCTCGGCCCGGTTGATCCTGATTCTCGCAACCGCTTGCCCGCTAATGGGGCAGTCTGCGGTAAACAATTGCGCCAAGCTTAATCCTAAACTCGTCTTTGAAGACACAACCAATGGTATGCGGCTGATCTACCGCGTACCTAACGTTGACGGCATCAGCGCGGCGTGGCTGGAAGTCTGGGACCGGCCCAAGCGGCTTTACCGGACCGCACTCCCAGTGAAGACTGACGGGCAGCTCATCTGGAATCCTGATGATCCTTATCCGACTACACCAGAGATGCTCAGTCTCGCAATCTATGACGCTGAACTACCTGAGTTTTGTATTGACAACCCTTGTTCTGGACCCTCTTTTGGAAGCCATGTTTCTCCAGTAGTGGTGGGCAACACTACCAGCGAATCAACAGGCAATGCCGAACTGGAAGGACCGCCGCTCCGATTACAGGAAGGCGGCGATGTGACCGATGTGATCGCGACCGGTCGCGACCTGCCCCCTGATATGAAGGTGATATTAGTCGAAAAGGACGACACCACCGAGGACTACCGCTGGATTTTTCGCGATTATCTGAACACTGAGGCGATCGACCTGCGGCACATTAAAGTCACGGTTCCGTCCGCATATTTGCTGAAGCCCAGCGTCTACGGCCTAGTGGGTCAGGACGTGTCCTTCGAGATGGACGCTATCGCCTTGTCTAAGCTAACGCCTGAGCAGGAACTGTATGTTGCGAGCAAAGACAGTCCAGTTATTAGTTCGGTTGAACCGTCTTCAGTCCGATCGGACGCCGGGGCAAAGGATGACATCCCGGTTACATTGAGAGGGACTGGATTCACCAAGGAATCACTCGCGGTGTTTGGCACTGCATCCACCGTGGAAAGAGGTCTGGGCGGTGGCGACGCTGACTTCGTTTCGGCGCAGGAATTACAGGCGAAAATTCCGTCTTATTTGCTGACCGTTGGCCCCTACGCAAATAATGAGCCGATCCGCGTGTGGGTGACGGATGACAACACCTTGAAAATTTCCGAACCGCGCGGTATCGAGGTCGTGCCTACTCAGTCGATGAAAGCCGCGCCCAAAGCGGCAGCCATCAATTCCGTTATCCCGTTTCCAATTCCGCTTATGGACGCGCATAGTCCTAAGTATCAGATAGTGGAGATTGAAGGAGAAAATTTCAGGCCCGACGACCGCGTAGTCGCAGTGCTTGATCCCGATAACCCGGGCGAGTATAGCCCTCTCAAGACCGAGTTCATTTCAGAAACCAAGCTACGCGCCTGGCTGCCACGAGAATTCTGGCGCAAACATCAGCTGAGTTATCGCTTGCTGCTTAAGACGACTGCTGGAGTCTGCGCTACGGAAGTGTTTGACGAGGAAAACTAGACTCCGCGTCGAGCAGTTACTTCTTTGCTGGCACGGTTAAGGTTCCGTCATCGCTGATCTTGATATCCTCGTGCGGTGCCTTGCAATCCTTGCCTACCCTGTGCACGCGAAAGCCCGCGCGCGTTTTCCAATGTAAGAAATCGGTTCCCACGCAGTTTGAGTCCTCGGTGGGATAATCAGGAGGGAAAGCGGTTGAGCTCTCAGGATTGTAAGGTCCCTGTACCCCAACGGTAGCCTCGGCCACTCCGGCCTTCCTTCGAATAAACCTGGCCGTGCCTTCTCTATACTCCTGGCCGCACCCCGTATACATCCAACTCTCGCCCGCGAGGCGCACCGCGTTAGCCACAATCTTTCCATCGACGGCTTCGAGACCGATCCAGTAAACAACGTGCACCGGGTTCGACTTCTCCGATCCAACCGTCAAGATCGCGTCAAAAGCGCGAAAGCCCGGCCGTTGCTCCAAGAGGTGGGTACGATATTCATCACCGGCGCCGATAGGAACAAAGTCATTGTCGCAACATAAATCACCAGCTTTGATGGGAACGATATCTTTGAACCCGTTGGTCTTGTATTCGTCGGTCACTTCACCGGCAATACCCCACTTGGGGATTGCCTGCATATCGAATTTTCCCTCGGCATCGATGGTGACCAATGACAGGTGCGCATTCCACATCTCACCCGCACCTGGGCTGGCGAAGACAAATACATCGGCTTGAGGAAGCAGGTCTTTAAAGTGCTCGAGCATCGTTGTCGGCCCCAGTCCGAAGACGAGCACTCCTTCGGTCTAGTTTGTGTTGTTGTTGCGGATAGCGAACGCAAGATCGCGCAGGCTTTGGACCGGTTCGGCAGACTCGGAAGCCGGCTTGTTCGATAACAGGTAAAAATCACTTTGCGCCCGGCGCTGCGCATAAGGGCTGCCGTAAGGAGTGGTCATCGTGCAGCGGAAATCGTTGGCCTTGGCGTCCCATTGACATTGCAATGTGTCACTGCCCTCGTGGCCTTCGTCTTGGCCGGAGCACGCGCCTCCAATCGACTCAAAAGATCTGCAACTCACCGAATTGACGGCCTGTGGCGTGCTTGTGCGCAAGTCAACAAGCAACATGTTCTCCAACGAACTAGCCTGGTACGTCCCGAGATCGCTATGGTGATACTTGAGAATGAACAATGGAAATCCCGCGTCAGGTGTGGCGAGTTGGATGGTAATCCACTCGGCCATTTGGTCGGGCTTGGGGCCGTGTTCACTCGTATCTTCTGCATCGCTCTCATCATTCACGTTGAGCGGCTGAATGTAGAGTTGATCTTCGGATTCTTTTTGGCGCGCGCTAAGTTCAAACCAGCGTTCACTACCAGAATTTACAACTCGAATCGCCAGTGCCAACCGATCCTTTGAGTTGGTTGTGCCGTCAAAATCCTCGCGTCCGGGGACCGGCAAGTGCCAGCGATAGAATTCTGCCCTGGTGAAACCGTATTTCACCGCGTCGAAACCGGCAAAAGCAACAACTGGCCGCGTTTTCCATTGTTTGATCGCATCCGGCGCAGAGACCACGACGAACTGCAAAGTTGGGGCGGTGACGCTGGCTCGCTGTTCCTGCCGGCAACTGATTTGGCCCGCAGTATTGATCTGCGCCATTCCGGGGGAAGGCAAGAGTAGAAGGGCGATCTGAAGAATGTTATGCGCTCGCATGGTTTAGCTTCTTTGGGGGGATGGTGAATGTCTAAAAGGAGCCTGACAAAGCCGTACGCGACGACATCGTCATTTTGCCGCTGTCATGCTTTCCGTCTTGTCCCCGTCGCGGTGATGCAGCAGACCTACCAGAGTCTGGTTCAGACGAGCGCGGATCTCGGAGCGCTCCTGCGCGCGCGCGATGTAGCGAACATGAATCTCCACGCCCGCAGGGGTTGGGCGCAAGTTGACGGTTGGCGCGGCCGATACTGAGCTCACTTTGTATTGACCGGCGTTGTTCTTCCACTCTTTTTCAGCGGCGGCGGCGTTGGCTTCTGTCTCTTTTACGACGGCCTTCTGAATGGCATCGAGCAGCGGGTACGGATCCTGGTCCGCAGGCACGGAAAGTTTCAGTTCGTCCCAGAGCCATTGGCCGGTGGTCGTAAAGTTGAAGAAGTGGCCTTCGATTGCGTAATTGTTTACGAAGGCGACTTTGCGGCCAGTGGGATGGCCGGTCTCAGTCCAGTTGCCGGTTTCGAGCAGCACGGTGCGCAGCAGATTGATCTCGACCACTTCGCCGGCAACGCCGTTGATTTCGACCCAGTCGCCAACGCGCAGTCCGTTCTTCCCCATCAAGACGAACCAGCCGAAGAATGCGACGATAAAATCCTTCATGGCTACGGTGATTCCAGCGCCGGCCAGCCCGAGGATGGTCGGCGTTTGGCTGGGAGCGCCAAATACAACGAGAAGCACAAGCAGCAAGCCGACGGCCTGCACCGACGAGCGAATGACCACGCGGAGAGTGTGCAGGCGCGTGCCTTCCGCGACCTTTTCAGTGAGCGTGTGCTCGATCCAGCGATCGGCGAGATATCCAAGCAGAATGATGAGAAGAATCCACAACGCCGACTGCATCATGCTATGCAAAGCTGCGCGCTGTTGCGACTTGACCAGCGCGATCCAGCTGCCGTAGTTCGTTCCCAACTCCTGCTCGTCCTGAATGCGCTTGTCGAAGTCGGAGAGATTTTTCTGATCGTCAGAAAAGCGGCGCAGCGCGGCGACGGAAGCGGTCGCAGTTGGAGCCGGAGTCGCTGCGGACAAGGTCGGATTCGAAGTACCGACGTGCGTGGCATTCGCGCTCTTGCTTGCCTTCTCCGCATTGACTTGTTTTTCCAAGGCATCATGAGCGCGGCTGAGTGCAGCCTCGGCTTGGACGGTTGCATCGTCGGCCTGCTGCAACGGCATCGAGATTCCGCGCAGCGCACGCCACCGGTTGAAATGGGCAAATAAGCTCGATTCCGCAGAAGCAGTTTCTGGAGTGACGGTGGGCGTAGACGTAGTTCCGTGCTCGGTTTCCTTGTGCCTCTTCAGCTGCCGCTGAATGCGGCTCAGCGGATCCGCGCCCGACCGGGACAAATCTTCTTTGGCATCGTCCAGTTCGTCCTGATCGAGATCCAGTTGGGCCTGGGCCAAATCAACTTGTTCCTGCACAGCGTCCTGATGCGTGCTGCTGGCGGCGGCAAGCTGTCTCTTCAGCTGATTGAGCCGATCCTGATCGGCTTTAACGTTTACTTCAGCCTGGGTTACGTGCGCATAAAGTTCGCGAGTTTCGGGAGTCGGCTGCGCGGGGTGGTCGGCTGCGTCGCGGAGCGCGTCTTCGAAAGCGAGGTCAACTTCGTTGTCGGACAGGCGCAGGGCCTGATCCGCGAACCGCTTTTCGTCCCAATCCGCAGCCAGCTTGGAAACGTTGCGGGCAGTCAGCAGCGGTCGTTCGTCCACCAGCGGAGTCTTTCGGGGATGCGGATTCTGCGCCTCAGGCGCACCCAGATCGCCGGTTAGTACGAACCCGATCACGGCAGCCAGCACGAGGATCAGCAGAGCCAGCGTGATCAGCCCGTGGCGGGATTTCATCCAAGGTTGCATCGGCGCGAGAACGTATTATACGGCGCGCAACGCGAGTGCCAGTGTCCGGAAGGGCAATCGGAAGGCCGAGAACCTTTGCTCTCTCAGCCTTTGTGATTCCTGGTCTCTGTGCTCCTCGGAATGAGGAAGAACGAGCTTACGGCACCCAGTCGGCGATGAAGATGTTGGTCTCGTGCGGCGCTTTGGCATTGCGATTCGAAGCCCACACCAGCTTTTTGCCGTCGCGGCTGAACATGGGAAAGCCGTCGAAGCCGGGACTGTATGTAATTTGCTCCAGGTTCGTGCCATTTACGTTGATGGCGTAAAGTTCGAAGTTTCCCATCCCGCCGGTCGAACCTAGGTTCGACGAGAAAATAATCCGCTTGCCATTGGCGAAATACGACGGAGCAAAGCTGGCCGCGCCTAGCTTCGTGACTTGGCGCTTGTGGCGTCCGCTCGCGGTCATAACCCAAATCTCAAGCGAAGTTGGACGAACCAAATTCTGCGCCAACAATTCCTTGTACACAGCAATTTCCTTTGCACCCACCGGGTGATACGCACGATAGACGATATGCTTTCCATCCGGCGAAAAGAATGGGCCACCGTCATATCCCAGTTCGTGCGTGAGTTGCTTTACGTGCCTGCCGTCGGAATCCATGACGTAAATGTCGAGGTCGCCGTTGCGCATGGAAGTGAAGACGATGTGCCTGCCATTCCTTGAGATCGTGGCCTCGGCGTCGTATCCGGGCGCGTTGGTAAGCTGCATGAGGCCAGAGCCATCTGGATTGGCGGCGAAGATATCAAACCCTGGATACACCGGCCAGACGTATCCCTTGGAATAATCGGGCCGAGGCGGGCATTGCGCATCGGTCAGGTAGGTGGACGAATACAGAATGGTTTTGCCGTCGGGATAAAAATATCCGCAAGTAGTTTTTCCCTTGCCATTCGATACCATGCGTACGTCGGAGCCGTCGATGTTCATGGTGAACATCTGATCGCACTGTAGGTTGTCGCGCGTGGATTGGAAGATGAGCTTTTTGCCGCCGGCCGAGAAGTACGCTTCGGCATTCTGTCCTCCGAAGGTGAGCTGGCGCACGTTGCGCAGATGCTTTTCCTGCGGAGTAGCGAGGTTCGGTTGCGCAGCAGGTGTCGATGCTGCGTCCGGAGTTTGAGCGGATGCACACGGCAGCAGTGCACTGAGAGTCAAGGCGAGAAGGATCGTTTTCATGGGACGAACCGCTAGTTTAGCAGGATGAACGGATCGCACGTCGAGCGCTGCTCGGGTAGAATCGTCGCTGCTTTTTGACGGAGGTCTCATGAAATTCCTGCTGCCAGTCTTTGCCGCCATACTCCTGGGGGCAATCGTTTTTCCTTCTACGCCTATGTCTGCTTCGTCAGGCGCCAAGGCAGACGCGGATACTCTGATCCGACTCGAAGCCGACTTCATGAAAGCCGCGGCCGAGCGCGGATCGCAAGGATATATGTCCTACTATGCCGAAGACGCCGCCGAACTGCCTAACGGCGCAGATATGTTTCGCGGCAAGGAAAGTATCGCCAAGACCATGGGTTTCCTCGACGATAAGAACAACCATCTGACCTGGACTCCGGTTTACGCCGATATGGCCGCCTCGGGCGACCTTGGCTATACGTATGGGACCTTCGAATTTCGGTCCAAAAACAAAAACGGAAAACCCACGGTCGAGTACGGGAAATACGCAAGCATCTGGAAAAAGCAGAAAGATGGAAGTTGGAAAGTCGTGATGGACATGGGGAATTCTTCGCCTGCCGCAAAACCTTAAAACGCAGAGACCGCAAAGAAAATCCGCGGAGACCACAGAGAAAGCCTTGAGCGTCGTCTCTCCGAACTCTGCGGAAGTTCTCAGCGATCTCTGCGTTTTAAGATTCTTCATTTCCGAAAGCGTTCCAGAATTGCTTCCGCCTGCGCACGCGTGACTACTGAGGACAGGGCCGCGGCTTCGGCCTGCTTCACCGCCTGCACGCTTCCGAAATGCTCCAGCAATCGCCGCGTCGTTCGCGCACCCACCCCTGGAATTTCCAGCAACTCGGTGGACCGGTCTCTCATCTGCCGGCGTTTGCGATGGAAGGTCACGGCAAAGCGGTGAGCTTCGTCACGAATGAGTTGAATCAGGTGCAGCACCGGAGAATGGTGATCGAGCACGACCGGTTCACTCTCCTGTCCGAACACATAGATGATTTCTTCGCGCTTGGCAATCGCAGCCAGCGGCTGATTAATGATTTCGAGCGATGCAAGTGCCTCGGCAGCAGCGTGCAGTTGGCCGAGTCCGCCGTCGATCAGCACCAGGCTCGGCATGGGCTTCTTTTCTTCCTGCAGACGTTTGTAACGGCGCGTCACTACCTCGCGCATGGAGGCAAAGTCGTCCACGCCATCGACTGTACGAATGATGAACTTGCGATAGTCGGACTTCTTCATGTGGCCGTCTTCCCACACCACCATGGAAGCGACCGTCTCCGCGCCTTGAATATGCGAGATGTCGAAGCACTCGATGCGGCGCGGCAATTCGGGCACACCGAGCGCATCCTGCAGCGCCTCTTGAATCGCCTTCGTGTTCGGCTTCATGACCCGGAAGCGCTGGTCGTATGACTGTTTGGCATTGTTGCCGGCGAGATCAAGAAGCGAACGCTTCTCGCCACGCAGGGGGACAACAATGTGAACCCGTGTGGCGCGGCCGCCCTCGGCCGCGATTTGCTCGGACAATACTTCCTCAAGCGTTTCACGATCCTCAAACTCTAGCGGGACATAGATGTTCCGCGGGACATACGGCTGTCCGATATAAAGCTGTTTCAATAGAGCCGAGAAGAATTCGCCAGGATGAAATCCTTCCGTAGAAATATTGCTTGCAATGTTTTCTCTGCCGGCGGTCTCGAACTCCGGCAGTTCTTCCCAGAAAAATTCACGCCGGTCCAGAACACGCCCGCCACGCATGTGAAACAAGTTCACCGCCAGCATGTCGTTTTCGTAGTGGTACCCGAAGACATCGGCGTCGTCGCCTTCAACCGCGGCAATCCGCTGCTTCTCCTGCAACTGCTCCACCGTCGAAATCAAATCACGATATTTCGCGGCCCGTTCGTACTCTTCAGCCTCGGCCGCTTTTGCCATGCGCTCTCGCAAAGAATGCGAAAGATCCGTCGGACGGCCTTCCAGAAACAACTTCACATCACGCACCGCTTCCTGATAAGCCTCGGGCGTGGTCAGTCCCTGCACGCAAGGTCCCAGGCAGCGTCCGATGTAGTACTGCAAACACGGCCGCGGATGAAAATGTCCGAGATCGACTTTGCAGGACGGAATCAGAAAATGGCGGTGAATCAGGTCCACGATGCGGTAGGCGAGGCTGGTCGGAAAATATGGGCCGTAATACGAACTGCCGTCTTTTCTAAGACGCCGCGTAACATAAACGCGCGGGAAACGCTCGCCCAGCGTGAGCTTCACGTAAGGATAAGTTTTGTCATCGCGCAGCAGAATGTTAAAGCGCGGCTGCTTCTGCTTGATGAGGTGGTTCTCAAGCGCCAAGGCTTCTTTGTTGTTGGCGACGACAATGTAGTCGACATCGACTGCCTCGCGCACCAGTGTGTCGGTTTTCGCATCCTCGAGACGCCCTTCGCGAAAGTAAGAGCTGACCCGGCTGCGCAGGTTGTTCGCCTTGCCCACATAAATGACCTCGCCTTCGGCGTTCTTGTATAGATACACGCCGGCCGAGGTAGGCAAAGTGCGGATTTTGGCGGCAAGGTCCATGGCTTCTTGTGTACTTCTATTTTATTAGAGTTTGCGGCGGAGGTCCGGGTCCCAGCGAGCAGCAGTGTGTTACAATTATGGCATATGAGTCACACACTCACAATTCGTCTTACAGACGAGCTGCTGGCCTGGCTTAAGGAAATGTCTCGACGGACGGGCCTTCCCGTAGGACGCATTATTCGCCAGCAACTTGAAAGCGCCAAAGGCGAGAAGGGAAATCAGCGCTTCCTGCGTCTGGCGGGGAAGATTAATGGCCCACCAGATTTGTCCTCGCGGAAAGGCTTCTCCCGTAAATGAAAGCTATCGCCGATACTGGCTTCATTGTGGCGTTCGGGAGCCACGGAGATAGTCACCACGCCTGGGCTGTGGACATTGCAAAGAACATTACCGAGCCTCTACTCACCTGTGAGGCGGTCCTGGCAGAGGCCGCCTTTCATTTGGGTTCGAGTTCCTACGTATTGTCCTTGCTGCAAAATGACATGTTCCGCTTAGGTTTCGACCTCACTCGCAACCTGGAACAGCTGGCCGAATTGGCCAAACGCTACGACGATCGGAGGCCCGATCTAGCGGATCTCTGCATTATCCGCATGAGCGAACTCTATCCGCGATATACAGTAATCACTGTAGACGAGACTGATTTCCGGGTGTTCCGGCGGAATAAGCGAGAGGCTATTCCGATACTTTGTCCGCCTAAAAACTGATTCACAGCGATCCTCAGAGATCGTTACCGTATAAAATTTCCTTAGTCCTTAGCGCCTTTGTTGCTTCATCTGCCTCTAGCGTCGTGATCTCAAACCTATAACCTGTGGCAGAGCAACCACTTACGACACAACCGTTTCACGTCCCAAGTTGGCACCGCTCGTGCTCAAGTAGAATGCGGATGCACCGCAGATCATCTCAGGAATCTGACGGTGGTTGCGTCCGGATGAACATCAGGTTCGAACCCCGGGATCAACAAGACAGCATCAAAACAAGCTCGGAATTAGATTTTGGAATCCCGGTCGAAGAGAGAAAAAGGAGCGTCTCCCAATATGAATCGCACTTCGTTAACCGTTCTACTGGCAGTGAGCATGGCGGCCTCGGTTGGATGCGCCAGCAAAAATTATGTCCGTCAAGAGACCACGCCGCTGATCAACAAGACCAACGAACTGGACGACCTGACCGCCAAGAATTCGAAGGACATCAAAGACGTAGACACCCGCGCCCAGGCCGGAATCCAGCAGGTGCAAACCAGCGCCGCCGCAGCCGACCAGAAGGCCCAGGCAGCCGGTCAGCAGGCCGATCAGGCTCAGACCCAGGCGAACAATGCCGTTCATCGCGTGGACTCATTGCAGAACGCAGTCGCCAACCTCGACAATTACAAGGTCGTGACCGAGACCGCGGTGCACTTTGGCTTCAATAAAGACAACTTGACCAAGGATGCCAAGGCGTCCCTCGATCAGCTTGCCAACGATGTCTCTAACACCAAGGGTTACATCCTGACCGTCGAAGGCGCGACCGATTCCGTGGGTGACTCCGAATACAACTATGGGCTCAGCCAGCGCCGCGCTGATGCTGTGATTCAGTATCTGGCTTCGGAACGCAACATTCCCGCGTACAAGATTTATGTGATCGGGCTGGGCAAAGACAAGCCCGTGGATTCCAACAAGACCGCAGCCGGACGTGCCAAGAATCGCCGTGTGGATGTGCGCTTGATGACGAACACAGGCGCAGGCACAAGCCCAACGTCGGCGGCGAACCAGCCGTCGGGGCCGTCGCTGTAAACAAGTTTCACCCTCCTCCCCGGAGGACTTCGCCAACCCAGGTCGTTCCATCCCCCGGAACGGCCTGCTTTTTTTGATGAACACACCAATTAAGGATTGTCTTCCCGAGCAACGCGAGGGATCTTGGTTTTTGCCGCGACGGGGGTACCGTGACCCCACGAGCACCTAGTTCCCTGGCGTTGCTCGCGATGACAATTCGTAATTGTATGGTTGTCGCAGCAACTTTTTCCCCCTGCGAAGCGTTAAAATCTATGTATGCGTAAGTTTGTTTTCATAACTACCCTCTTCCTATTTGTGGGAGGGTGGGCCGTTGCCCAATCGCAGTCAGATCAAGATCAGGAGCAGCCCGGGCAGAACCAGGCTCCTCCACGTTCACCGGCGCCGACGGAAGCCGGCGAGAGTTCCAGCCGCGATACTCGCGTCGACATAAGTCCGCCGAAAGACGACGCCAAGAATCACCCCGACAGCGGTGTGGTCGACACCAATCCTGAAGACGAGCCTGCTGGCGACGTGCAGGAGATGCATCCCTGGAACCCCTACCGCGCCATGAAGGACGATGAGGTTGGCGACTATTACTTCAAACTCAAAAACTACAAAGCCGCACTGGCGCGTTATCAGGATGCGCTGATCTGGAAAGAAAAAGATGCAGTCGCAAATTTCCGTATGGCGCAGTGCTACGAGAAGCTGGATCAGCCCGACCAGGCCATCCCGCATTATGAGGAGTATCTGAAGATTCTGCCCGGGGGCCCGTACGCCAAGGAAGCGCGCAAGGCACTGCAGAAACTAAAGCGGTCCGAAGCGAAGAATGAAACCTCAGCCAATAGCCAGACCAAACCGTAAGTCTTGCCTGTTGTCAAGAACTGACGCCGACAAACGAGATCTGACATCAGACTAACAAGATCTCTCATCGAATCGGCGGACTAATTAAGAACGGAGTAATTTAAGATCTTTCGTCCCGAGCAAAGCGAGGGATCTAGGGTTCTCACTCGCCAACGGCTACGCAAGCGCGGGGGAAAGATGACGCCGCCCTGTCCAGGCACCGCGCTGCGCAATTCTTTGCATATTGACGCTCTTAGTCGAAACGGCAGATAATGGTGCCCTCTTCTCTCCTGGCCGTGGGGGCCAAAAAGGTTTTTCCGAATCTTCTTTTTGCGCGCGAGGTGCTGTCATGCGGCGAAGCGTTCTATGGCGAGCGGGTATGCTCTGTCTGGCGTTGGCGTGTGTATGGCTGGCATTGCCGCCGAGCGCCCTTGCGGCCAGCAGTAGCAAGATCATTTATTCATTCACTGGCGGCACCGACGGAGCATATCCAGAGTCCGATCTGATTCTCGACGCTGCCGGAAATCTGTATGGGACCACAAGAGGAGGCGGCGGGAGTTGCGACTGCGGTACGGTCTTTCAGTTGACTCGCACCAAGGATGGCTGGAGGCACCAGGTGCTTCATATCTTTGTCGGCAGCCCCAACGACGGCGCTTACCCTCTGGCAGATCTGGTTTTTGACGGCGCTGGCAATCTCTACGGAACCACCGAAACTGGGGGTAGCAACACATGGTATGGCGTCGTTTTCAAGCTTGCTCCCAATTCGCATGGTGTATGGAGCGAAAGCGTTCTATATAGTTTCGCCGGCCACGGCCAAGGCATGTATCCATCAGCTCTCGTCTTCGACGGTGAAGGGAATCTGTACGGTACGGCATACGGTGGCATGGACACCCCGGCCTGCGGTGGGCCGGGGATGTCGGGCTGCGGCGTCGTTTTCAGGTTAACGCCCAAGCGGGACGGAACCTGGATGGAAACTACTATCTACGATTTCGCGGGCGCGCCCGACGCCGCGGTCCCCATCGGATCGCTAGTCCTGGGTACCGACGGAAGCTTCTACGGAGCGAGCGTGTATGGCGGCACAGGACCATGCATCCTCACAAACGAGGGATTTAGCCCGCCATACGGTTGCGGCACGCTTTACAAGCTGACTCCCTCGGGCGGCGGCTGGACGGAAACTGTGATCTACAGCTTCTTCCGCGGCCGTGGATTCGCCAGGAATCCTTCCGGCGGATTTTATCTCGATGATTCAGGCGGCATTCTGGGCACAAGTACGTATGGTGGCGACGGGGACGGCACTTTCTTCCAGCTTGAGCAAACGAAAGAGGGCTGGGAACAAACTATTCTGTATCGATTTTATGGCGATCCGGACGGGAGGAATCCAGTAGGCAGACTCGCGGAAGGGCCGCAAGGCAATTTGTTCGGCGCAACGGCGGGCGGAGGCGTGAACAGATGTGGAACCGTTTTCGAACTTGAACCCACGAGCCGAGGTTGGAAAGAGTCCGTCCTATTCAACCTCGACAGCAGCACTGCTTGTGGTCCATCAGCCGGACCGATAGTGGACTCGCAGGGCTACGTCTATGGGACAGCGGGCGGCGGCAGTGCGAAATATGGAACGGTGTACGAGGTTGTACCCTGACCTTCATAACAATTTTCATCGTGAGGTAACTATGTCGGCTAAGAATCCAAGGCGTCGCGCGTTGAAGCAAGGCAGGGGACCGGTCGGATTGACTGCCGAACTGGAAAAGTCTCTATCGGCATACGCCAGCGCGGCAGTCGCAGCCGGAGTAAGCTTGGCGGCGATGGCCGGGTCCGCCCAGGCCAAGATTGTGTACACGCCCGCACACACGACGATTCTCGCAAACGAGCGCGTGTCGATTGACTTGAACCACGATGGGATCGCTGATTTCGGTTTCTATAACCTGGCAGGAAGCTCATTCGCGGGACTGTCAGTCGGCTGTGCACTGCATAGTACATTCAAGATGCTTCCTCCCAAAGGAGCGAAATGTCGCTATCAAACCAATCAGGTCTGGGGCCGGGGGATGGTTTCTGGAAGGTTCGCCTCAGCTCTGCCTGTTGGCTTCGCCGTACGCGCCAGTAAACCCTACTTTCAATCTGGGAACTACCCGTTTGGAGCGGAGATGGGCGGGGTCGGGGTTGGGCGCTACGGCCACTCCAGCAATTCCGGCGGGCAATGGCTGTACGCCACACATCGGTACCTTGGCCTGCAGTTCGTGATCCTCGGAAAAGTGCACTATGGCTGGGCGCGGCTTAATGTAACCCTGAAGCACGGCCAGATAATCGCCGTCCTGACCGGCTATGCTTACGAGACCATCCCCAACAAACCTATCATCACCGGCAAGACCAAAGGGCCGGACGTGATCACGCTCGACCCTGCCACGTTGGGACACTTGGCTGTGGGCGCGACGCAGATTCCGGCTTGGCGCGGAGCAAGAAATGGATCTGCGGCTCTGCAAGGTTTAGGCCGAAGCCCCGGGCAAGACAGCCAAACCGCTCCTTAGAGGATTCCGAGCAACGGATGCGGCAACGGTTAATCTCGCCCCACTACTTCTCCGTTCTTATGAACTCTCCCGTGGTGCCGTTCACGTCGACTACGAGTTTGGCGTCGTCGCGGCTGTTTCCATAAATCACATGCCAGATCAGCATGTTGGTGGCGCGGCTCCAGTCGAGCACGTAGAGAATGGGAGTGTCCGGAGCCTTCTCGATCAACTTATCGCCGCCGTGTTGCTGCGCTGCTTCAAAAGCTTTGTCCGAGTCGATCTTTAGAAAGCCGATGTCGAAAACCTGGGTCGACGCGTTCGTGGGACTGTAATTGTCCTCGTTGCCGGGAGAGATCCCGCGCGAGGGAGCATCTTGCGCATCCGTGCCCGACCACACGTAGGGCTTCACGCCGCGTCCCGCTGGCGACGCGAACGAGGCGCGCCAGACCGCCGACTTGCCATCTTTCCCCTTGGAGTCCGCCGTGGGTTGCGATTCCAGCCGGAAGGGCTGAGCATCTCGCGCCCATCCGCGAGCCGCGATGTAAAGTTTTTGAAAGGCATAACGGCCGGTCTCGAGGTCCGCCGCTTTCGGTTGCGGTTTCTCGGTCTGGGCGGGCGTTGCGGGCTGCGACGAACATCCGCCCACGGTCAATAACGCCAGCGCCAGCATCGCCATCAGCAACTTGTTCATAGCACCATCCGTAGGGACGTGAAATTTTGCAACCGTCAATGCCGCCATTGATTCTACTAGAAGGTATAACGAGGGTTAAGGATGGATGCGTACCTACAAAGGTTACAGGAAGGTATCCAGTCTGCGACGCAGGGCATGAGTGGCGAAGACCTACTGCGTCATCCGGAAGGGAAGTGGTGCGCCGCCGAAATTCTCGAGCACCTCTATCTCACTTACACTGGGACTACGAAAGCCTTCGAGCGTTGCCTGCAAGCAGGGCAACCGCAGGTGAGTGCGCGGGTGCTGAGGGATCGCGTGAGGACCATTGTCGTCGTTGGATTGGGACACATGCCCAAGGGCCGACAATCTCCGAAACACGCTCTGCCCCGCGGGATGACGCCGGAGCAAGTCACTCGCGAAATCGGGCCGCGCATCTCCGCCATGGACGCAGCGATTGCGCAATGCGAATCCCGGTTTGGCGAGCAAAACCGATTGCTCGATCATCCTATTCTCGGACCGTTGACCGGGCGCCAGTGGCGAAAATTCCATTGGGTGCATGGGCGCCACCACATCAAACAGATTCAAAGCCTCCGGCAACAAAGTTAGCGAAGGATCATGGACGGCGGGGCTGTGCTGGTGGTCGTTCGATCACGACTCCGGACCCTGGTCACTTGCACATATTCTGGTGCATGATTTACCTCAAAAAAAACTCTCATTTCCCCGCAAAATATAGAAAACAAACGATCAGAAATTTTTCCTCCTCCTAGATCTATGGTTCTAAAGGTAGTTAGAGGCAAAATCTTGGAAACATTGGAGTTAGTCCGTATGTCGAGCCGAGAAAAACCCTCGTTTCCGCGCAAGATATTGAAAACAAACGATCGAAATTTTAACGCCTCCGGTGTTTCGCGGCAAAATCTTGGAAACTTTGGAGTTACGGCGCTTGTCGGCTGTCTGCGATTCGGTTTCGAAACGGTGCGGGGCACACGAAGTCTCGCCGTGCGAAACCCGCAGCCCTGGGTTCGCAGTGGCGCGGCACCCTTGATCAAGTTGTCAAAGATCCTGGCGATTATCTCTGGGATAATCTATACGTCTACATGTTAGCGCAACTGATTGTTGCAAATCAAGGAGAAAAAAGGTCGGTGCCGCGCGGGCTCAGTTTCGAATTGGGAATCCCACACCCGCCCCTTCCGCAAAGTACGGTGAAACGGCCGAAGTCAGGCCATTTGCGGGTTGAGAATCGATCCGGGTCAATGAGTGAAATCGGGAGTGGGTGTTGAAAAAGTCACTGTGATTAGCGGTCGGAATGGCGGCAGAAGCGTGGTAATAAGAAGGAGGAATGCTTGCCATCGCCATTCTCGGAGGCCTGCTGATCATGATGGGACAACACGACCGCTCTGAAGCGTTGTTCTACTACTTTCGCCTGGAAGATCAGATTCCTGAAACCCACCTGCTGCGGCTCATCGAAAAGCACATCAGCTTTGCTTTCGTACGCGAACAACTGAAAGGCAGCTACAGCGAGACCGGACGACCGTCGATCGATCCCGAGCTCCTGCTGCGCATTCTCGTGATCGGCTACCTCTACGGCATTAGCAGCGAGCGCAAACTGGTGGAAGAACTGCGCATGCACCTGGCCTGGCGCTGGTTCACTGGTCTGGGCTTCGATCAAGAGATTCCGCATCACTCCACATTTTCCAAGAACCGGCACGGACGGTTTCAGGAATCGAAGCTGTTCGAGGAGCTGTTTGAACAGATCGTGCGGCAGTGCGTGGAAGTGGGGCTGGTGCAGGGCCAGCACCTGTCGGTGGATGGCAGCTTCGTGGAAGCCAATGCGGCCAAGGAGAGCCGCATTCCACGGGAGCAGTTGGGAGAAGCAGCCCAGGTCCATCACACCGTGCGACAGTATCTGAAGGAACTGGAACAGCAGAACCCGGTGGAAGAACCGGTGCATGAGCAAGACCAGGTATCGACCACCGACCCCGATTCTACCTATGCCACGAAGGGCAATACGCCGGCTCGCCTCGGTTACTACGACAACTATCTGGTGGACAATGCAAGCTGCGTGATTGTGGGAGTGCAGGGCACAGCGGCGCGCATGAGCCAGGAGACGGTGGCCGCGCAAGATATGCTGACCGGTTTCGCCGAGTGGCAAGGACGAGCGCCCGAATCGGTGGCGGCTGACACGACGTATGGGAACGGGGAGTTCTTGCAATGGCTAGCCGATCGGAGCATCACTCCTTACATGCGGACCCGCGACAGCATCCACAGAAAGAGGAGTCCATTCTTCGGTCCCGATCGTTTTATCTACGAACCGGAAAACAATCGCTACATCTGCCCTGCTGGCCAGTTCCTCAACTACGGTGGCCGAGTTTATCGCAATCGAGCCTTCAACTATATCGGAACACGCAAAAAGTGTGGCCCATGTTCGCTCCGACCACAATGCACCAGTGCCGCCTTCCGGGGCCTTATCATCCACCAGAACGAACCCGCCCGACAACGTGCGCGGGAGTTGGTCAACACACCAGAGTTCGCCAAAGCGCAGCGGCAAAGAAAGAAGGTGGAGGCCTTGTTCGCGGAGCTGAAGAATCAGATCGGATTGCGGCGCTTGCGTCTGCGGAGACTCAAGTTCGTGCGCGAGCAGTTCTTCCTGGCAGCGGTCGCTCAGAACATCAAGCGACTGGTGCGCTTCCTTAGTCAGCCGACGACACCGGTTCTGCCGGCCACCACCTAGTCGAACAGAGACAAGAAAACCCGCAGCGGCATGCTCGCAGGTGAAAAGGCGTTCTGTCGAGGGACTTTTTCAACACCCACGGGATATTACGTCAGTCGAGGGCTCAGAGCCGTTGCTCACTCACCAAGTTTGAGTATCGAATCACTTCTGAAGGGGCCTAGTTCATGCTTCAGCTTCGGGTCGGGGTCGGTGTCCGCCCACTTTGGCAAGCCACAGTGCACACATCGCTGAGCGAACGGATTGCTCCATCTGCCGTACCAACGTGCGACGTAGTGGAAAGGCTTACCGCATCTGGGGCAAGACCAATAAACGTACTCGCCGGAGATGAAGAAAAATCTGAATAATAGCACCACCCAAGCTGCAAACAGTGGAAGGCCCGTTATCTTGGCGGCACTTGGAGATGCATACGTAGTGATGAGCGGCACAAGAACGAGAACAGCCGCTCCTGCAAGAACAATAGTAAGCACACGCTGACGCAACCTTCGCAGCTCCGCCCATTCCTGCGAATACTCGCCTTCCATGCATCAGATTCTAGTCCAGAAAAGAACACAACGCCGTTGATTTACGAAACCAGGCGATTTCGCTCATTGAGGGCGTTTTGAGCGTAATTGATTCCATGACAATGTCGGCTCCGATGCCCGAGTAGACTTTGGGGGTGCTGAATCCAACCAAAGGGCTCGGAGAAAGGAGCCGAACATGATCATTATAGGAGCAGATTACCACCCGGGCTTTCAGCAAATTGCGTTTGTGGGTACCGACAGTGGGGAGTTCCAGGAACGGCGACTGCAACACCGTGAGGAAGCGGAAAAGTTTTATCGCGAGCTCGCGGTCCAGGGGATGCAGGTGCGAGTGGGGATGGAAGCCAGCGGGCAGGCGCGCTGGTTTGAACGATTGCTCTCGGAGTTGCACTTCGAGCTGTGGATCGGAGATGCAGCGAAGATCCGGACGAAACGAGTGCGCAAGCAGAAGACGGATCGGCAGGATGCGCAGTTGATTCTGCAGTTGCTGCTGGAAGATCGCTTCCCGAAGATCTGGGTACCGAGCTCAGAAAATCGAGACCTGCGGCAACTGCTGTGGCACCGGCACCGCATGGTGCAGGCGCGCACGCGAATCATGAATCAGTTGCAATCGGTAGCGCTGAACGAAGGACTGCGCTGCAAGAAGCGGTTGTGGCGGCAGCATGGGCGGGAGCAATTAGAGTCATTCCGCCTGGCTCCGTGGGCGAGCCGGCGGCGGCGTGATCTGCTGGAGTTGCTGGATCGTCTGAACCCGACCATCGCGGAACTGAGTCAGGCGGTCGAGCAAGAGGCCGAGAAGTGTCCGGAGGCGCGGCGACTGATGACGCATCCCGGAGTCGGTGCCTTAACCGCACTGGCTTTTGTGCTGATCATTGGCCAAGCCGAACGCTTTGATTGCGGCAAGCAGATCGCGAGTTATCTGGGACTGGTGCCACTGGAAGATTCCAGTGGGAACCGGCGACGGTTGGGGCACATCACCAAACAAGGCAGTTCGATGATGCGTTTCTTGCTGGTGGAAGCGGCGCAGGTGACGGTGCGTAGTGTGCCCGAGTGGCGCAGCAAGTATCTTCACCTGATGATGCGGCGAGGGAGGAAAACCGCCAAGGTCGCCATGGCCCGCAAGCTGGCGGTTCGTCTGTACTGGATGATGCGCAAGGGATGGGATTATCAGCAGTGGAGCAAGTTCGGTTCGCACGCGGGACAACCCGGAAATCGCGATGGTGTGCAGTAGAACACCGAGAAATTGATTGGGCGTCCCGCTCCTCTTCACTGAGGAGTTCGAAGTAGTAATCATGATCGCAGTTGCGACCGAAGAGATGCATGGGTCGGACTGAGTCCTGACCTGAAAACGATTACGAGCGAGCCTACGGTTGGAAAAGGCAACACCATCAACGAGAGCGAAATGGCGCTCTTCTTTGAGTGCATGCAGTCGTGCGCTCAAAAAGTGCTTGACACGGGCCGACATTGTCAGAGACGCGATTTATCGCCAAGTATGAAGCAAGACGCCGTCACGGCACGAGCATCATTTTCAGCGAAGACGTGGGATCATGGCGTGACCTTGAATACGACACCGCCGCAGTGGGTCCCTCCCAGGACCGTCGTGCCATAAAGGTTTCCTTTCTGGTCGAAAATGACCCCACTGGGCCCCCACCCGTCAGTGCAGTTGGTCCCGCCCTTCACATAGAAAGGTAAGGTATGGAGCACCGTTTCCTTACGGTTTGGAGCGAGCTTGAATACGACTCCACAGCCGCTGGGGCGGCAGTCTTTATTGTCTTTGTGGACCCCGCCGCTGAAGGTCGTCCCGTACAGGTTGGTGGTCGGCAATCGGGGAAGTAATCGTGCAACCAGCTTGCAGGAAGACGAATCACCTACCTCGCTGCGTTGCTTCAGCCTTCATCTCGCGGTCCAGAAACGCTAGTGCTGTATCGGACGCGCCCCATATGGAGTGTCAGGTAGATTTCTGGAGGCGTGCGGGGGCGCGTCCGATACAGCTGTTTGAAGGAAGCCGCCGGTGAGGAAGCGCTTATGCAAATTCAATGGTGTGGCCGTGGTGAGAAAGACTCGGGGAATCGGACATGGAGGTAACCGGAGCGCAGGCAGACTTGGTTCGATTGTAGTTTGCGAGCGAAAGCTCGAAGCCAGGAGCCTGGTAGAAGGGCAACGAAAGCGCACGAGGCCTGTAGGTGTTGGGAGACACCGAGGGAGCAAGATCGGAATGGGAGTTTCATGCCGCGACTCCGGCGAGCCAGGGCGGAGAACGAAGTTGGAGTTGGGCCGCAGTAAGTCTTTCGAGAACCACCATGGGTCCGCCACATTTAGGACAGCGCCAAAGAGGGCGCGGTTCCTTGGCAGCCGATGCTTGTTGTTCTACCTGCGGGATCGCGCCGAGTAGTTGAAAGCAAAGCGGCAGGAGAGTGGCGCGGCGGCGGTTGGCGAGGAAGCCGAAGTGGCGGATGCGAACGAAGCCTGTGGGGAGCAGGTGCAACAGGAAGCGGCGCAGAAACTCATCGAGCGCTAGGGTTATCAACTTGTGTTCATTGTTGTGAGTGGAATCGCGCCAGCGAAAGGTGACTTGGTCATCGACGAAAGAAACGAGTCGATGGTTGGAGATGGCGACGCGATGGGTGTAGTGGCCTAGATAACAGAGCGCATGCTCGGCACCTCCGAAGGGCCGTTTGGAGTAGACGTGCCAGTCGTTTCGGAACAGGGTTCTGATCCAGCCGGAGAAGATTTTGGGGTGAGCGAGAGGTCTTAGGTTGCCATGGAAGCCCAGCTTGCCCTGCCGGAAGTTGCGTTGGAGAGCGGCAACAAACTTACCGCGAAAGACGCGACTGAGCACCTTGACGGGAAGAAAGAAGCGCGAGCGTGATGGAATCCAATGGGTGCGAGCGAGCGATAATCCGCCGGCGGGCACGACACAATGCACGTGCGGGTGATGTTCGAGTTTTTGATTCCAGGTGTGGAGCACACTGAAGAAGCCGATCTCCGCGCCGAGATGTCTGGGATCGCGAGCGACTTCGAGGAGAGTTGCGGCACTGGTCTGCAGCAAGAGATGGTACAGGAGTTTCTTGTTCTGCAAGGCGAGCGGCGCCAGTTCATGAGGTAGGGTAAAGACAACATGGACATAGCGCGTGGGGAGAAGCTCCTGACGACGCGCTTGGAGCCAACGAGCACGGGCGTTGGCTTGACACTTCGGGCAGTGCCGGTTGCGGCAGCTGTTGTAAGAGATGGCCGGACGGTAGCCACAGTCGGTGCACTCATCGAGATGCCCACCCAAGGCGGCGGTGCGACAGCGTGCGATGGCCCGCAGCACGGTGAGGTGTTGCCAGGTGATCCACCTGCGGCTGCGTTCGATGAAGGTGCGTCCCGCGGCGCGAACCAGATCGGCCACCTCAAGCGGCGGCCGGTTCATCTACGGGTTCTGCGGTGACTTATCTTTCAGCTTGAGCGAGTCCAGGGGACTGGCGGTAGCGTTAAGATGCCGTCGCGAGAGATGAAGATAGATCGTGGTCTCCTTCAGATCGTGATGTCCCAGGAGTAGTTGAATGGTGCGCAGGTCAGCTCCGTTTTCCAGCAAGTGCGTAGCGAAACAGTGGCGCAGCGTGTGGGGATGAACCCGGTTCTGCAGGCCTGCCCGCTGGGCAGCCCGTTGGCACGCATACCACACGGCTCGGGGAGTGATGGGACGGTTGGAGGTGTGCCGAGATCCGCCCGGAAATAACCATTCCGTGGGTTTGCGCTTCAGGCTACGCCAGTAGTCGCGCAAGGCTTCGAGCAGCCTGGGACTGAGCATGACATCGCGGTCCTGACGACCTTTGCCACTGCGGATGTGGATCACCATGCGTCGGCTGTCGATATCGGAAATTTGCAAGCGAGCCAACTCTGCGCGCCGTACCCCCGTGCCATAGAGCGTCATCAATACCATGCGATGAAACCGAGTCTGGGACGAGTCGATGAGGTGGGCCACTTCTTCCGGGCTCAAGATGCTGGGTAGGGGTCGCGTCTTCTTCGGGTAAGGTGTATCGGCTACGCTCCAGGCTTTCCTGATCGTCTGCGTGTAGAAGAACCGCAGAGCCGCGAGCCGTTGCGTCACGGTGGACGCGGCCAGCTTTCTCTCGCGGAACAAATACGCTTGGTACTCGCGAATGTGCTCCGGAGTCAGCTGATCCGGAGGTTGGTGAAAGTGGCGCGCAAAATCCTCAATCGTCTGGATGTAGCAGTCGATGGTAGTCTGAGCGTAATTACGACGCTCGAGTTCTTCGAGCATCATTTTGCGAAGGTGGGTCATAGGGGTTCTCCTTATGACCCAACCTTATCCGCTCACCGGCACACTGCTGATACCGGGCACGCGAATGCGTCTGCCGCTAAGGCTTCGTTCAAACGAGCTTCTGGGAACCGCGCGAGGATCATGATTACCAGTTCGAACTCCTCGGTACATGAGAGCGGGACGCCCAATCAATTACTCGATGTTTTGCTGTACACCATGGCCATTAGCCCGACGATGCGCAGAGCTTTCGTCTCCAGGATGGATTCCATGACCAACTTTCCGGTCGAATCCATGACGGCGACTACGATGGTTGCTTGATGAACGTCCAGCCCAATATACTTTTCATCGTTCACGACATGATCGCCAGTTGCGGGTTCGAAACCCACACCATCTTCACGAGAATTGAATCGTTACGGTGCGTACTGGCTATAGGTGTTGCTGTATTGTGCAAGTTCCGCCGCGCTGGTCAGGTAGAGCTCGGCTTGCACAGTGTGTGTTCCCTTGGCTACTGTCAGCACGTTGGTGAAGGAACCGGATACGAATGTATCATCGGACGGCAGTGCGCCTTGGAAGGTGCAGATGCCTGCTCCGACCGTTCCGTCCAGGCTGGTGCAGATGCCCCATTCGACGCCGCTGCTTGACTGGCCACCAGGTTCGGCGAAGCTCGTCACCACAATCGTGCACCCCGCGGTATTGCCGCAGGTGATTGTGACGGGGCTATCAATCGCCGTGAATCCGGAGCCGTCGCTTGCATCGGGCGCACCGATGTCGACAAAGGTGTGAGTCAACTTGTGATTTACGGCAGACGGTAAATTGGGCAGTCTCTGGCCCATGATCGGGCTCCCCACGACGTGTTGCTCTTCCGCTCGAACGTGGTAACGAGTTCCAAGCAACGCGACGGCTAAGGCAATTGCAATACAAATTGGGATCAGTTTTCTCATAGGTTTCTCCTTGGACTGTTTATTTTCCATTTTGGATTCTGGGGCAAGAACTGTGCAGCCATGGTCGAATCTCCCTACTGAAGATTCTTCCCTGAACGCACCGGCGAAGTGTATACCACAACCGATCACTGTCAAGATGCAAGTATTTGCACTTCCCTATGGTTCACGGACGGCTCCGCAGCCAAGGCATCGGGGCGGCCCCGCGGGTTGGCGCAAAGGCGAACTGAGAATGCAGGTGCGGCAGGTTGACTTCGACGCGAACGTGATTCGTCTCGACCCGTGTATGACCAAGACCGATTCTGGGTTGTCGCGATTGCGGAACGGGATTTTGGTAACTTCATCGCGCCGGTAGTTGTTTCCTTGCCGCTTTCTTTCGTCTTCCCTTTTTCCGCCATTGCTTGGCTGCGCTACCTTCGCAGGACCCGAACACCATCTGCAGCTCAATAAAGCAAATGTCAGTTCTGGCAGAAGGCTCCGCCAATTTGCTGTAATCGCATTATAAAAGGGCGCCCTTTTAGAGTAGGTTGTGATCGTTCCCATCATCACCTACAGAAAGGAGCACCCTCGTGAACGATGAAAAGTATATTGGGCTGGACGTTCATCAAGCAACCATCGTGGTCGCGGTCATGGATTCGACGGGGAAGTTGGTCATGGAATCCATTCTGGAGACGAAAGCGGCGACCATTCTTCAGTTCCTTGCAGGCTTGCGCGGAACTCTATCGGTGACTTTCGAAGAAGGAACCTGGTCCGCCTGGCTGTATGATCTGCTCCACTCCCGGGTGGACAAACTGGTGGTGTGCAATCCGCGGAAGAACGCGCTGCTCAAGGACGGGAACAAGAGCGACCGCATTGATGCGCGCAAGCTGGCCGAACTGTTACGCGGCAACCAACTCAAACCGGTCTACCACGGCGAGACGGGCGTGCGCATGTTGCGCGAACTATCGCGAAGCTATCTGACCATCGTCAAGGATCTGTCGCGAGTGATGAATCGGTTGAAAGCGGTGTACCGCAGCTGGGCGATTCCCTGTGCGGGCAGAGACGTCTATTACCGCCGGCATCGAGCGCAATGGCTGGCCAAGATCCGCGAAGCCGGGGTGCGGCGTCGCGCCGAACGACTGTATGAGCAACTGGAGATGTTGCAACACTTGCGGCAGCAAGCCCGCCGCGAACTGTTAGCGGAAAGTCGCAAGCATGCGATCACTGCAAAGCTGCGGCAGATTCCGTATCTCGGACCGATTCGAGTGGCGCTGGCGGTGGCCCTGATCCAGACCCCGCATCGTTTCCGCACTAAGCGGCAACTCTGGGCCTATAGTGGACTGGCCTTGGAGACGCGTACGAGCGCGGAGTACCGTTTTGTCGAAGGTCAAGTGCGACGCTCGAAAAAACTGCTTTGCATTCGGGGCCTGAACAAAGACCACAACCATGATCTGAAGGGTCTATTCAAAGGTGCGGCCACCATGGCCAGTGTGCGCCCCGGGCCCTTCCAGGACTTCTACCAGGCGGCGCTGGCCAAAGGCATAAAGCCAACCATGGCGCGGCTCACGCTGGCACGCAAGATTGCCGCCATTACGCTGACACTTTGGAAGAAGGGAGAAAACTTCGACGCCGAAAAACTGAAAGCGCAAGCCGCTTGAGCGTCTGGGGTGAAGCCCTTCCATCTCCGGTGATCTTTTTCTGGTGGTGGCCAGTCGGTTCTGGAGACGCTCGGGTTCGAGGGTGAGTATGACAATGGCCTGTAGACAACACGGTGCCGATAGCACCCAGTCTCTGTGTAATCCCTATGCCCCCTCGGACAACCCGAAAAAGCACTAGGCCACGAGCCTCAGATAGATCCATGGTTGACACCGTACAACCGCAGGGCTTGCTCAGTTTCAGAACTGATCGGCGTCGTCGTCACTAAAGAAGATGCAGCCGCTGAGATGGAACAACCTAAACCCAGGGCACGACACCACACCAGCGTCTTCCAATGGCGAGAGGGCTGGATGGCGCGAACTATACCGCGCCCCCGGTGGAGGGAAAAAATGTTCTTGACATCCCCTTTTATAGACCAGGCCATTTCGCTCATTGAGGGGTTTTGAGCGTAAAAGAGATTGATCGCCAATTGACGATCTGAAACATCCTCCACCCGTTCGCTCTCCTGCGTTACACTTGCACCCCGCATGTCCGCTTTTCCGGCTCCAGACCCATGAATATTTTCGGCATTCTGTCGTCTTTTGCCATCCATTTACGATTTCATAATTAGAAAGAGCAGCCCTGGTCACTGATCTTGAGTCGATTCTTGGGAAAACTCGAGTTTTTCGACAGTCACGGGATTTCGCACCAACCACGGTTCGAGACACCGCCAACCCGTCCGCCTTCATTGACTTGCTCTCGCTGCAGTCCTAAGATTTCAGCCCAATGATCGGCCAGACCATCTCGCACTACCGTATCCTCGAGAAACTCGGCGGGGGCGGGATGGGTGTGGTCTATAAGGCCGAGGACGTGAAGCTCGGCCGCTTTGTCGCTCTCAAGTTCCTGCCTGCCAAGTTAGCCAAAGACCTGCAGGCACTCAGCCGCTTTGAGCACGAAGCCAAGGCTGCCTCCGCACTGAACCATCCGAACATCTGCACCATCCACGAAATTGACGATCAGCACGGACAAACCTTCATCGCCATGGAGTTTTTGGATGGACTGACGCTGAAGCACCGCATCGGCGGGCGTGCCATGGACACGGAGATGATTCTGTCTCTGGCGATCGAGATTGCCGACGCGCTCGACGCAGCCCACGCCGAAGGCATCATCCACCGCGACATCAAACCTGCCAACATCTTTATCACCAAGCGCGGACATGCCAAGATTCTGGATTTCGGATTGGCGAAGGTCAGTCTGGAAAACAGTTCGTCAAGCAAGATCGCGTCTCTGAATACGCAGACTGCGGACGGGGATCATCTGACCAGTCCGGGCACGATGGTGGGGACGGTGGCGTATATGTCGCCGGAGCAGGTGCGGGCGAAAGAGTTGGACGGGCGGAGTGATCTGTTCTCGTTTGGGGCAGTTCTCTACGAGATGGCCACTGGTGATTTGCCGTTTCACGGAGAAAGCACGGCGATGATCTGTGAAGCCATCGTGAACCGCGCCCCAGTGGCGGCGGTGCGGTTGAATCACGACGTGCCGCCGAAGCTGGAAGACATCATCAACAAGGCCCTGGAGAAAGATCGCAACTTGCGCTATCAGCACGCATCGGAGATGCGAGCCGACCTACAACGGCTGAAGCGAGACACAGAGACAGGACGATTTGCAGCCACGAGTTCTGGAGCGGTCGCGGTGGCGCCGGAAGGCAATTCTCCTGGCAATTCTCTTGTCGCGCAACCGCCGTCGCCAGCATCCGTCTATTCCCCAGCACTTGCTCAATCTCTGTCATCGGGTGCGGTGAAGGTCGCCGAAGCTTCTGTGGTTTGGCCGGGGAGACTCGGGAAGATTGTAGTTCCCGTCCTGCTGGTCGGCTTGTTCCTCGCCAGCGCGGCTGGAATCTGGTATTGGCGCTCGAAGACAAGCACTTCGCAGATCGACTCTATTGCTGTGTTGCCATTGGTCAACACGAGTGGCGATCCGAATAACGACTATCTCAGTGACGGCATCTCGGAAGGAGTCATGCACAGCCTGTCGCAATTGCCGCAGCTTCGCGTGATGGCTCGAACCTCAAGTTTTCACTACAGGGGCGCGGATATTGATCCACAGAAGGTCGGGCGTGACTTGAAGGTGCGTGCAGTCCTGACCGGGACACTGGCGAAACACGGTGATGTTCTGAGCATTGAAGCAGAATTAGTAGACGCGACGAATGGCGCAGAACTTTGGGGTGAAAAATTCGACAGGCAAGTCTCCGACGTAACCACGATTCAGGAGCAAATCGCGAACGACATTTCGGACGGGCTTCGGTTGCGTTTGACCGGAGAGGAAAAAAGACGACTCACCAGAGGTTCGACACGGAATGCGGAAGCATACCAACTGTATCTTAATGGCAGGTTCCACTGGAACAAGAGAACTGAAGAAGAACTGAACAAGGCCATCGTGTATTTCAATCAGTCCATCGAAAAAGATCCGAATTACGCACTGGCCTATGTTGGATTGGCAGATGCTTATCTCGTGCTGCCTGAGTATGGAAGCATGGCGCCATCCGTGGCAGCACCACGAACCAAAGAGGCACTGTCGAAGGCTTTAGAAATTGACCCCGACCTTGCGGAGGCCCATGCATCTCTGGGGCTGATGAAGCAAAATTTCGAGTGGGACTGGCCTGGGGCAGAAAAAGAGTTTCGACGGGCCACTGAACTGAATTCCAACTATCCGACCGGCCACCACTGGTACGGGCTTTTCTTGTGCCAGATGAAACGAAACGACGAGGGGATAAGAGAAGGCAGATTGGCGCAAACGCTTGATCCCCTATCTCCAATTATTAACACTTCGCTGGGCGTGACGTTAATGAGTGCGGGCGAATATGGAAGTGGCTTCGAGTTGTTGAAGCGAACCTTTGAATTGACGCCGACTTTCCCGGAACCACATCTCTGGGTGTCGAAAGCATATGGGAGCCGAGGGCTTTACTCAGAAGCGATCAGTGAAGCACAGCAAGCAGCGTCCTATTCTGGACGCGCGCCGAGATACGTTGCCGGAGTAGGAGATGCTCTGGCGGCGGCAGGCAAAAGAGCGGAAGCCCACAACATCATCGATGAGCTGGTTCGATCGTCAAAGAGCGGCCACGTTTCGCCCTTTTACATCGCGGAAGTTTACAGCACGCTCGGAGAACGAGACCAAGCATTTGAAGGGCTGGAGAAGGCTTATCAATTGCGAGACGATGAACTCATTTGGATTTTGATTGATCCATCTTTTGACAACATTCGCTCCGACCCACGCTACGCTGATCTGCTGCGTCGGATGGGTTTGCCGCAGTGAGCAGCCTGATTCCTATCCTGAGAAAAGCTAAGGCCGAGTATAACTTCTGTTATCAGGCGATCCCAGCGTCTTACAGTTGAAGGTGAAAAACATCCACTACTTGGAAATTCACCCGGTTCACCAGGACGACGTGTCCGCCAATGAACACGTGCGCACAGTCAGGTGGTGGCGGGGGCAACTGCCGTTCGAGGTCTGGAGGGCAGGGATACATCTTCCCTCGCAGTTCGACTGGAAGTATGCCGCGCACTACAAGCCGTCTTTCCATTTCGGGCGGCAAGCGGTCCCGATCCCTCAAGCCGGGCGGCAGGTGATCGTGATGCGCCGAGTACCAGCCGTGCATCGTGTCATGGTCGCGGTCGGCGTAGAAATGATCGTTCTCACGAGCGTCGCGGTCATGAGCGTCGTGGTCACGAGCTTCTCGGGATTCCTCTCGGTCGTGCCCGCGATCGTGGTCACGTCCTTCGTCCTGGGCCAAAGCTAAATTGCAGCCAAACGCGAATATGCCCGCAACCAACACAGCTAAGCAAGTCTTCAGTCGCATAAATTCCTCCCCCAACGTTGTGAGCGCGGATGAACTAGGCTAGCCGGGACCCGGAACGCCGGACAAGGTACAAGAGGACGTGTACCGCTGTTGGCAGGCCATGGCACTCACAACCCGTTAACGCGTTGGCTTCGGATGTGAGTCGCGGTTTTCACCGGACATGCCCCAGTCAGGGAAGACTTGTTCAATGGAATATGCAACGAAGGCAGGTCTTTGTCGCCGCTTCTCTCGGAGAGTGAACATTATCGCAAGTAAACATCCGGTTAAAGCTCCGAGCAATGCTTCCGTAATTGATAGGCTGTTAAAGGATCGCAGCCCCTGGCCGGTCAGAAGAAATCCGGTATACGCCATAGTTCCCGTCCAGAGAATCAGGCGAACAGCGTACATGGAGGATCACCTTTCGATGAAGAAATATTGCTGAGCAGCCCAAGGCTGCAGCCCTCATTTCCCATTGGGCGACATGCAGTAGAGATAGCCCAGGGAAGTGGCAAAGTAAACCCGGCTGTTGGAAATCGCGACTCCGCCGTATACCGGTCCTTTGACCTTGAAACTGAGCAGGGTTGGACCGTCCGTTTTGTTCACATAGAGATGCTGGTCCAGCCCACCGAACAGAACGATGTCTTTGATAATGGCGGGTGCGCCAAACAAAGGCTTCTGGCTGGACTTGGTGTGGTGCTGGAATGAAGCTTTGCCGGCATGGTCCTGAAATAAAGTTAGCAAGTCCCCATTGTGGTCAGGCGCAAAAATGTTGTTCATGTAGTCCGTTTGCTGCTTTCCTGCACCACATTTGGTGATGTTAGTCTCCGGGAGAAAGCCCGAGCTGGCAGTGAATCCAGCCGACTTCATAGTTTGCAACGAGCCGGTTAGACCACCGGCATCGCGTCCCAGCACGAAGATGTCTCCGGCCTCGTTCATGTCTGTTACCCAATAATCACGGTAGTTCTGCCCAGCGCATTGATTGTCTCTGCCCGAGGTATGAAGAATGGGCGACGAGCCAAAGTCACCATCCGCGAGGTAGTAGTTGAGCAGGGTACCGGTGCTGGCATTCAACGCCAGCACAGCGTCGGGGTAAAGGGTAGCGTTCTGCGTGGCCGGAGTACATTTGGCGCCCGGGCCGCCTGTCCCAGCATAGACAATGCCATTGGTGGTGTCAATGGCCAAGGAGGAAGACACCGCGCCACCGAGACAAGTTCCGCTTGGGCACGTACTCTGATCGATCGTGGGAAAACTCCAAACGGAATCACCGCTGAGCTCGTTATATGCATTGACCAGCCCGATCACGCAGGGCGCATCGTTGTGGGAAGCCAGCCCGACAAAAACCATGCCGTTAAAAAAAGTGGGAGAAGACCAGACCTCCGCACCTTTGTGTGGGTCACCCAGTTGTTGTTTCCACACCAAGGCTCCAGTAGTAGCGTTCAGCGCGTAGAGATATGCATTCTCCGCCCCGAAAAACACCAGATTGTTCGCGGTATCAACGGCTGCAGAAGACGCAATACGGCAAGAGTTCGTGCGGCAAGGCGGCACCAGGTCCACGGTGAAGGACCATATTTTCTTTCCCGTCACCGCGTTGAGAGCATAGAAATTGCCATTCCACGCGCCCAGGAAGACCATCGACGTACCGTTGACGGTGGCAATGGCGGGAGAAGCAGAAAACTCGTAACCGCTCGAGAACGTCCACTTAGTCTTCAACGTCTGCACATTGGAGGAACTGATTCCAGTCTCTCCGCTGTGTGCGCTGTTATTCAAATCGTGAAGAAATTTGGGCCAATCCTCTCCCGGGGCTTGTGCGGCAACGAGGATCACAGAGATCACAAGACCGACAATCGCGATTTGCCTTGCGCCACGAGTGTTCATGCGAACCTCCCAAAATGTGGGGATCAAATTTACTACTTCCCAACCGCGGGCGTGCAATCGGTGACCGGACCCTCTCGTGGCGAGGTCGTGTAGATGATCGTTGCCTCGGCCGGCGGCGCCAAGGCCAGCATCCCGACTCCGGCCTCGCTAGGAGCTAATGCGTACAGGTTGAGATGTGATGAACTGAATCGGAAAGCTCCGAAGGTGCCCCAGGCGATTGCGGTTTCATAATCCTCCTCGCGCCGAACACCACCATTTTAACCCCCACGAGTCTTCTTATGAAAGTCGTTAGCCTAGCCGAGGTCGGTCAAGTGTTGAGAACGGCCATAAGGCTCATTGACCGGGGTCGTTTTCATTGTGGATCGCCGTGCGGCAGCTTTGAAGGTAGGGGTGTAGCACTTTTGCCGTCGCTATACACCTACCCATTCCGGCGATTGACTAACGTCTCGCTAACTCCTAACATCGCCCCCGAGGGTGGAGGGCGCATCTGCTCGGTCAAACTATCTCGCACTACCGCATTATCGAAAAACTGGGCGGAGGCGGGATGGGTGTGGTTTACAAGGCCGAGGACACGCGGCTCCATCGTTTTGTTGCCCTGAAATTCCTGCCCCAGGATGTTGCCCGTGACCCGCAGACTCTGGCTCGTTTTCAGCGTGAAGCACAGGCGGCGTCTGCGCTGAACCATCCCAATATCTGCACCATTCACGATATCGGTGAGCAGGACGGGCAGGCATTTATCGCAATGGAGTTCCTCGACGGCGTGACCTTGAAACGGCGCATCGCGGGAAAGCCACTAGAAGCCGAAGTGCTGCTGGGGCTGGCGATCGAGATCGCCGATGCCCTGGACGCCGCTCATGCCAAGGGGATCGTGCATCGCGACATTAAGCCGGCCAATATTTTTGTTACCGAACGCGGTCACGCCAAGATTCTCGATTTCGGCCTGGCGAAAATCGATCTCACCCACCGGTGTATCGAGAGCGGATCCGGCCCGGATGATCCCACGCTCGAAGATAAAGAGCTGACAACTGGCGGCAGCACCCTGGGCACGGTTACATATATGTCTCCAGAGCAAGTGGCAGGAAAGCCCCTGGATGCGCGCACCGATCTGTTTTCCTTCGGAGCTGTGCTCTACGAGATGGCGACGGGCAAGGTGGCCTTTGAAAGACCGACGATAGGCGCGACTTTTGGAGCCATCATGCACGAGGACGCGCTTCCGCCGAGTCAATGGAATCAGGATTTGCCGCCCCAGTTGGAACAGATCATCAGGAAGGCGCTAGAGAAGAATCGAGAGCTGCGTTATCAGAGTGCTGCCGACATGCGGGCCGATCTGGAGCGACGGAAGCGCGACTCCGAAAGCGGACGCATTTCCACGGCGGGTTCCGGTGCAGTATCGGTGGAAGAAGTTCCTGTGGCTCGACTTCGCAAGCTGTGGACGATTGCGCTTCCCATCCTGCTCGCCGGCTTGCTTTTGGTTGGAGCGCTCTCCTATCGTACGTATCGAAACCAGCACCTGACCGAGAAGGACACCATCGTTCTCGCCGATTTTGCCAACAGCACAGGCGATCCAATATTCGACGATGCTTTGAAGGCGGCGCTCACCGTTTCCCTGCGGCAATCGCCTTTCCTGAATGTGCTTTCCGATAGCCAAGTGGCGAAGACTTTGAAATTGATGACGCTTCCGGGCAGCACGAAACTTACCCCCGAAATAGCCCGCGACCTGTGCCTGCGAGCGCAGAGCAAAGCTTACATTGGCGGAGCGATCGGCAGTCTGGGCAGCGAGTATATGCTGGCGTTAAAGGCGATGAACTGCCAGAGCGGAGACACGATTGCCGAGGAGCGCGTCACGGTTGCGTCCAAGGAGAAAGTGCTGGATGCGCTGGGCAAAACGGCATCCAAGCTGCGCGGCGAACTGGGCGAGTCGCTGGCTTCGCTGCAGAAGTTTGATGTTCCCCTGGCGGAGGCCACAACCTCTTCGCTCGAAGCTCTAAAAGCGTACAGCCTGGGCAAGAATGCTCTCCGTGAAAAAGGTCCCGGCGCAGCACTGCCATACCATCAACACGCCATCGAAATTGATCCAAACTTCGCCATCGCCTACAGGGCGTTGGGCGGTGACTACAATAGCGATGGACAGCCAGGTCGGGCCAGCGAGTATTTCACCAAAGCATTTCAGTTGCGCGAGCGCGCCAGCGAGCGGGAAAAGCTCGACATTACTGCTGATTATTATTCGAATGTGACCGGAGAAGTCGATAAAGCGATCCAGACCTACCAGGAGGAAATTGCGAGCTACCCGCGAACAGTTGGAGCGTACACCGAGTTGGGAAGCGTGCTGGTCCTTCTGGGACAATACGAGAAAGCTGCGGAGATCACTAAGCAAGCCGTGCAGCTTGCGCCAGATCATGTAGCCTCGTACGAGAATCTCGCTAACTGTGCTCTAGCCTTGCAGCGATTCGACGAAGCCCGACAAACGATCCGCGAAGCCCAGCAGCGAAAGCTGAACGATAACTCAATGCACACCAGTCTCTATGCTCTTGCCTTTCTCGGGGCAGATTCGGCAGCGATGGCGGAACAGTTGCAGTGGTTTGCGGCTAAACTCGATTTTGAGAACTGGGGACTGGCGCTCGCATCCGACACCGATGCGTATGTCGGTCATCTCAGCAAGGCGCGGGAACTGACCAAGCGGTCGGTGGGCTCCGCTATCCGGGCGGACAGCAGGGAGAGTGCGGGAGTATGGCAGGCGATTGCTGCTCAGCGGGAGGCTGTCTATGGCAATCCCGCGGAAGCGCGGCAGGCAGCAGCAGAGGCTCTGAAGCTGGCGCCCGCGAGTCAGGGTGTTGAGAGTGAAGCGGCGCTTGCCTTTGCCATGGCGGGGAACATGGCGGGCGACATGGCGCGCGCCGAATCCATGGCGATAGACCTAGGGAGACGTTTTCCACTGGACACTCAGGTTCAGTCGCTATGGCTGCCCGCAATTCAGGCACAATTGGCCCTGGACAGCAAGAACTCCTCTTTAGCGCTGAGCACTCTGCAAGCTGCCTCTGCCATCGAGTTGGGCCAGATCGGGTTCGTCGCTAATATTTCCTGCCTCTATCCGACCTATGTGCGTGGAGAGGCATACCTGGCGGCCGGACAGGGCAATGCTGCTGCCGGGGAGTTTCATAAGATTCTCGATCATGGCGGCATTGTGTGGAACTGCTGGACGGGAACATTGGCGCATTTGGGCGTGGCTCGTGCCAATGCGTTGGAGTCGAGAAGTTCGCAGGGCGCGGATGCCGATGCCGCTCGCGTCCGGGCGCTGGCCGCCTACAAGGATTTCCTTACTCTGTGGAAAGACGCCGACCCTGATATCCCCATCCTGAAGCAAGCCAAGGCCGAGTACGCGAAGCTGCAATGATAGTGCGGGAGTGAAAGAAAAGCCCTCGAACGAGTCGAGGGCCTTAGAACTACGAACTGACGAGTCGCGCTATTTTTGATCCGCGGAGGTCTCGCGAACTGAAGAAGGAACACCTGCCTTGCGAGCTTCTTCCTGCATGTCATCCATTTGCTGTTTCGCGTCGTCGACGGCTTTTTTCTTGTCCGCGATCTTTTTCTTGTAGTCTGCGTCTTCCTTATCCCATTCTCCTGAATTTCGCAGACGGTTGCCGGCGTCGGCATACATGGCTGCGGCGCGCAGTTGATATTCGCGTTGTTCGACGTCTAATTCGCGGGAGAGCAAGTCGGTTTTGTCTTTCTGCGCGGCCAGTTTGTCCTTCCACGCGTCGAAGGCCTTTTGCCGGTCTTCCGCCGATTCGCCGGGCTGGGTTGAAGGCGGATTGGGATCGGCCTTCTTGTCGGCGTCCGTTCCACCATTAGCTGCGGTTTGCGAGGTATCGCTGCTCGTCGAGGCTGAGCCGCCCACCACGCTCAGCTTATCGTCCATGGGCAGGTTGTCGTTATCGAACTGCTTTGTTGGCGCTGTTTTCTTGTCTTTGCGTTGGGCGCGGGCATAGTCTCCCAACGATTGCGGCGGTGGGGCCGAGTCCGAGTCCTGGGCGCTGGCATACGAAGCCATCATCCCCGCTAGAATTACTCCTGCAATCCAAATGTATGTGACGCGTTTCATGGTTGTTTCATCCTCCGTGCCGCGGCCCGTTGATCTTCGCGGGCACTTGGCGTTGATTGAATTCAATCTCCGGCAGCCTTCGCGGCTTTTCCGCCCGCAAGAAAACCGCCAATGGTGTGATCCAGATCGGCTGCTTCGGAAACGATGTCTACGGCCAACTGCCGGACCATGGTAGGGTCGCGGCTGACGGCCAGTTGTTGCGCGTAACTCGAAATCGTGGCCACCGAATTCCGCAAGGCCAGCGCCATCTCCGCGGACATTTCTCCGCGCAGTTCGTGAAGCCTCTGTATCAATGCAAATTCGGTCTTATCCATGATCAGGCAGGCCGCACCCAAGGTTTCTCCCGAAGGAGTGTACACCGGAGAGATGGTGATTTCGAAAATGCGCTGTTCCCCCGTCGGGGTGACGTAGTCCGCTTCCACGCTTCGCGAAGCGGCTTGCGTCCGCAAACTGGCCTGCACTACGCTAGCCAGGGCTTCCAGCGATCCGCGAGAGGAAGACGAACTCACTTTCGCTCCTCGAAAAACTTCTCCGACGCTCATGCCTATCGGCGAGGCAAATCCAAGAATAGTTTTGGCGGACGTGTTGGCATTACGGACCAGTCCGTTTGTGGTCAGGAACAGCACTCCGCTCGACAGGTTCGAGAGCACCGCAGCGCTGATGTTTTCCGAAGTCTTTGCTCTGCGGCGCTCCACCTGTTGCAGGCTCAGCAATTCGTGTTTCTGCTGCTTCAGTTGCTGGATCACTGCGTTGTAAGTGCGCATGGGAAACTGCTCAAGCTCGGGAGCCGCATCAATCGAAAAAGATTCTTCGGTGAGCAGACGCCGCATCCGTCGCAGCAACAGTGTGGCCACCCAAAAGGCGAAGCCGGTGACGAACAACACGACCGCCATGCGAACCACGATGGGGTTGCTGAGCATCTTCAGAGCAACCTCCAGTACCAGCGAAAGAACTGGTTGCCGAAGAACGAAGCAACCATGGCCATGCTGCCTAGAAACACGCCAAATGGCATGGGGAATCGCCGCAGCGCGATGCTGGCTGATTCCCATCCGTGGCGACGGGCTAAGCTTGGCGTCTCATGATGTCGGACCCTTCGCCGGCGGGTGCGCTTGATCCAAACCACCAGCACCGTCCACAGTCCGGCAAGCGAGCCTACGACCGACGCGCTGAAAAGGGTGAAGATGGTCAACTGGATTCCGAGGAACGCACCGACCATTGCCATCAGCTTGACATCGCCGAAGCCCATGCCCTCGACGCCGCGCGCGCGCAGATAAATCGCTCCCGCGCCGTAGAGGAACGACGCTCCCACCGCAGCACCCATCAGCGCCTGCAACAACGAAAGCCACGGATTCGAAGCGCCGGCTGCGGGTTGATAGATCACGCCAAACAACATCTTCGACAGCAGATCATTGACCGGAACCACAAGGCTGAATAGCAATCCAGCGACTAGGCCGGGCAGGGTTAACTTGTCGGGCAGGAGTTGGGTTTCGGCGTCGGTAAAGATCAGGCCCACCAGCAGGAATCCGAAGGTGCAGTATTTCAGCGTGGCCAGGGTGAATCCGAAATAGGCGTAGCAGGCCAGAAACAACGCGCCCGTGATGAGCTCAACTACGAGATAACGCGGCGAGATTGGCGCCTTACAGTGGCGGCAGCGCCCCCGCAAAATCAGCCAACTCAGGACAGGAATGTTGTCGTAAAAGCTGATGGGCTGCGCGCACTTGGGGCACGCCGAACCGGGACGAACCACCGACAAATCCCGCGGCAGCCGATAGATACACACATTCAAGAAGCTGCCAAAGGCCAGCCCCAGCGCGAAAATCGCCAATGCGAATGAAGTATCCACCGTGTGCTTTGCCCAGCCTGTACCAGATTTATGCTGGTTTCGCCTCGATTATACGGCTCTGTGGAGGGTAGGACCCAGGTACCAAAGGTACTGTACGGAAGGACAATGGCTGTGACCTAAGTAGGGGCAGCAAAGCCGGGGCTGGGCGAGTGCGTCCTAAAGGTTCGCACGAGAAGTGTCGATGGTATAGACAAGCGGGAATCGGCTCATGGGCCCGCGGGAGGTGGAACCATGTCAATCACTCCGATTTCGGCGGCAGGCCTCGGGCAGTACGTTCTCCAGGCAAGCAACTCCGCTCCATTGAAGCAGGCGTTGCAGAGCTTGCAAACCAGTCTTGCGTCCGGAGACTTGAGTGGCTCCCAGTCGGCTTTCCAGACGCTGCAGACGCTTTATCAAAACTCGGCGACGGCTGGGGGAACCAATCTGTCCAGCAGTTCACAACTCTCTACCGATCTGACAGCGCTCGGCACAGCACTGACGTCGGGCGATTTGCCCACTGCCCAATCCGCTTTTGCCACGCTTCAAAACGACCTGAAAACTTCTCCTTCGCCATCGCAGACAAACGAGACGACTGCGGCATCCCAATCCCTGCAGTTGGTTCAAGGAATACTCAGCACGCTGAACTCGAGTACTGCTTCCAGTAGCTCAAACTCCACCAGTGCCCTGTTAGATAGCGTATACGGAAGCGGGAGCGGCCTGAACGTCCTCGCGTAGAGCAGGCGATGGATCTCGATCCGGATTGACACTCCTCTAACGCACACCTAGACTGGAAATGCTTGCAGCCCAACTGTACGGGCGCAAAGCGAACCGTGCGGAGCCCGAGGAGCCTCATGGCCTGGTTGCAAAATAAGTTCGAAAAGAATTTTCTGATCACGACCGTCGACTACGTCTTCAACTGGGCGCGGAAGTCGGCGGTGTGGCCCATGACGTTTGGTTTGGCCTGCTGCGCGATCGAAATGATCGCGTCTTCGACGGCCCGGTTTGACATCGCGCGCTTCGGCTCGGAGGTGTTTCGTCCCAGCCCGCGACAGAGCGATTTGATGATCGTTGCCGGCACCGTGACCTTGAAGATGGCGCCGGTGGTGAAACGCATTTATGACCAGATGCCCGATCCCAAATGGGTGATCTCGATGGGTGCGTGCTCGTCGGTAGGCGGCCCGTTTAACACGTACGCCGTGTTGCAGGGCGTGGACAAAATCGTGCCTACGGATGTGTATGTAATCGGATGCCCGCCGCGTCCGGAAAATCTGTTCTACGCATTGCTAAAGCTGCAAGACAAAATCGATCAAATGACTCTGGCGAAGAAACCCACTGAAGTGCGGCTGGCGGAGAACATGGTGGAAAATTTCAAGCGGCAGGTCATGATCGCACAGACGCTGCAGCCGAAGTAACGACCCGCAATCAGCAGTCAGCACTCAGTAAACTCACCTGACTGAATGCTGAGTGCTGAATGCTCACTAAACTTACTGTCCAATCTGAACTTCCTCCTGAAGGCGAAGCTAGGGAATTTCCTTGTGGCGATAAAGTCATCTGCGTTGCCAATGTGAACGGGACGATCTCTGCTATGGATAACGTCTGCCTGCACCCGGGTGGGCCGCTGGGACAGGGTGTCATCGAAGGTGACAAAGTGGTTTGTCCATGGCATGGCTGGCAGTGGGACCCCAAGACGGGCGAGGCCGCGCATAACCCCGGCGCGAAGGTCACTGTTTATCCGATCAGGGTCGAAGGCGACGACGTGATGATCGACGTGGGATAGAGCAGCGATGAGAAAGGCCATTGCTTACCCCGTCATGCTGCTGTCTGGTGCAGGCGTGCTGCTCTGCCTATTTTCCTACCTGAGGTGGTCGACAGGGAGTTATCGTCCTCTGAAGTCCGGGCCACCCATTCTTTTCATCGGCATTTTCGTCGTTTGGCTTCCGACAGTCGTTCTGATGAACACCCTTACGCGCGATTTCAAGCAAAAAGATCTGTGGAAGGCTGCCCTACGTGGATGTCCCCGCGGGATGAGAATAGGCTTGTGGGTTCTTGTTGGGGCGGTGATGGCCGTAACATTTCTGCCGGTTGTCTTGGGAAGAAACTCGGCACCATCGGAGGGAGGGTTCACTCTTTTTCCGATCGTTTTTTATGCGGTGTCTTTTTGTACTATGTACTCCATCATCCACGTCGACGAGCTCGACGCCGGCCGACGCTGCCTGAACGGGCATGCGATGTCCCCTGCGGCGAAATTCTGCGAAGAGTGTGGTGCGCCCGTTGCGCCCGATAAAATGTACACCCCGACCTAGATTGCGCCTATCCCAAATACTTCAAGAACTTTCCTGGTTGATTGTCGAAGCCGGGAAAAACCTGATTCAGCGCTTTGCTTCCCAGATGTTTGTACACCGCTTCTCCTAAAACTTGTCGGAAGTCTGTGGTTACTGCCAAATCGCGGCCTTCGTAGAGCTGGGATTGGTCGAGGCCCGGCCATCGTCCGTAGACCTTGCCGCCTTTGACTGGGCCACCCATTACGAACATGACGTTTGCGTGGCCGTGATCGGTGCCGCGGTTTCCGTTTTCGCGGGCGGTGCGGCCGAACTCGGACATGGTCACGACCACCGTATCTTCGGTTAAGTCTCCGAGATCAGTCCAGAACGCGGCGAGCGATTGCGAGAACTCGTGCAGGACATTTGCAATCTGGCCCTGCGTGCTTCCTTCGTTGACGTGATGGTCCCAGCCGCCGATGTCGGCGAAGCCGACTTGAACGCCGAGATTCGCCTTGATCAGTTGCGCGAGTTGTTTGAGGCTGTCGCCGAAGTGTCCGTTGGGATAGTCGGCGCCAGCCGCCGGCTTGTACTTCGCGGGATCGGCTGATCTCAGCATCTTTACTGCGTCGAAAGTTTCCTGCCCGGTGCCATGCAGCACGGAATCGACCGAGTGCTCGTACATGGCTTCGAATGTGTTGGCGTTGGGCGAGGCCTTGGGATTGTTTCCGCCCACGCTGAAATCGTTAATGTTATTTATCGCGACGGCGGGCTCGCTGCCGGAAAGAATTCGCGGCAGAGATGGTCCCATGGCGATGGCGCGAAAAGCGTCGGCCGAAGCGGGTTGAGGTAACGAATGTAATGACCGGTTCAGCCAGCCGTCTTCGGTGGCTTTTAATCCCGGCGTGCCGGATTCCATAAAGTCCTGCGCGTCGAAGTGGGAGCGAGTTGGATCGGGCGATCCCGCGGCGTGCACGATTGCCAGATGACGCTGCTTCCACAACGGCTGAAATGGCGCGAGCGAAGGATGGAGCCCGAAGAATCCATCGAGATCAAGCACGGCGTTGCGCGGAATGTTGATGGACGGCCGCATGGCGTAGTAGGCGCGCTCGTGGTGGGGCACGACGATGTTGAGGCCATCGGCTGCGCCGCGTTGAAAGATGACGACCAGGCGCTTGTTCTTCGCGCCGACTGACTCAGCAGCGTACGCGGCGCGAGTTAGAAATGCGGGAATAGCGGCCGTACCGATTACGGCTAATCCGCCGTTTCTCATGAATACGCGCCTTGTGATTGACATATAAACTCCTAGGCTCTTGCCTTCAGGCTTCTGGGGATGCTTCTCGTGCCCACATTTGTTTAGATGAAACTCGGTTCTCCGTTCTTAGTTCTCCGTTATCTTTTTTGAAACTCCGGCGATCCTAACAATAAGCCTGCGATGAGGCTGGTGTTTGGCGGCCGGGCTGGATCGTCCAGCTTGCGGTGGCTGATTTTGGAATCCTGCAGACGCGCGCTGATGACGTCGTGCGTCTGCTTAGAAACATCTCCTGCCAGCAGGCTATTTTCCAACACGGCTAAGGCATGTTGCGGATCGTCGCTTGGTATGAGTGCAGAATCCACTTTCACTCCTTTTGCTTTTCCTGAGGTCAGCGCCAGGGCAAAATTCATGCGGCCCAAGAGCGCGGAGGAGTTGACCCAGGCATCCGCCTTCATGGAATAGCCGGTGGGGGGCTGCGCGCCGTAGAGCTGCATGCCCATGTTCTGAAGTTGGCGCGCAATCGGCATGGCGTCGGTGACTTCGGCTCCGCTGGCGCGAACTGCTGAAACTACGAACTCCAGCGGAGTTTTCACTTTGGCGCGATAGGTGGCGGGCGCCCAGAACTCCGGCGAGTCCAGCATGGCTTTTAGCACATCGCGGATGTTGCCGTCTTTCCTCAGGAATGTTTGCGTCATGCGATCGACCAACGCCTGGGGCGGTTCGTCAGAGACGAAGCGTACGGCGAGCTTGGTGCAAATGAATCTTGCGGTCGCAGGATTGCGCGCCAGAAGGTGCAGAACTTCGAGGCCTTCTTTCTCACCTTTTGGTTTGATGCGGTGGCCGAGCACGATTTTGTCTCCGGGTTCGTGAGTACGCTCTTCGAAAGTGAAGCCGCCGCCCTGCTTGGGCTGCTTCAAGGTCCATCCGGTGAAGACGCGCGCCACTTCGGTGACGTCTTGTTGCGTGTAGCCGCCATTCACGCCGAGGGTGTGCAGTTCCATCAGTTCGCGGCCGTAGTTTTCGTTAAGGCCGTTCCTCTTGCCCTTGGATTGATTGGTCTGAGCCTTGTTCCTGATCCGTTGCCTCGATTGATTGTTAGCCTGCTTAGGAATGCCATTAACGACATCGGAGTTTGGACCAACGCTCAGCCAGTTGTCGAGATAGAAAAGCATTGCGGGACTCTGCGCGGTCGCGACCAACAGGTCTTCAAACTTGCCCAGGGCGTGAGGACGAATGACGTCACGCTCGTAGCTGGTGAGCAGGTAGCGATCGGCGCCTTTGCCGATGAACACATTGAAGTGATTGAACCAGAAGTCAGTCATCACTTCCTGCAACTGGCGATTGCTGTAGATCGCACGCAGCAATTTGCCTTCGACGAGTTCGTTGGCGACGACCTGTTGCGGAGAATTGAGCGCTTCGATGGTTTCGCGTTGCCGCGGGTTCATTCCGTCTAGAAACTCGTCGCGTTTGTCGCCTTGCAGCGAGCCGGTCATGATGCGCTGTTCTTCGGGCGACATTTTGAGGACAGCTTTCATGCGCTGATCCGGCGGAAGGTCGAGGAGTTCCTCCACCTTCTGGTTGGCTTCTTCGCGTTCTTGCTGGTGGCGAGTGCGCTCGTCCTCTGCGACCTTGTCGGGGCCAGCGACGGCGGTCTGCTGCTTACGGTCTTCTTTGTCCTGATAGCGCTCTAGCTGCGCCTGATAGACAGCGCGCTTCAGCGGATCGGACGGAAGCGATTGTTTTCCGTCGGCAACAGCTTTGATCATCTGCTCCGAGGGAAAATTCTCTACAATCTCGCGCGTGTCCATGCGCAGGGTGCGAAATGGAGAGAGACGGGCATCGAGCGCGCTGTCATCAATTGTTTCGGGATGAAGTTGCTGATCGATCCACTTGTCAACGCCGATTGCCAGCACGTGATCGACGTCGCCGGGACGCGGGCCGAAGCTCAGACGGTTGAGCGCGTGCACCGCTTGTTTCTGCTCGTCCATCTGCGGAATGGCTGCAGGGTGTTTGTCTTTTTTCTTACCCAGCGCAAGTTGAACGGAGATGGCGAATGCCAACAAGGAGAGCAGTAGGATCAGGCCGATTTTGAGGCGTCCCAGGTTCATACGGGCACGGGGAAGGTCGTTAGAATTATGAACCCGGGGTGGGGAAAAAGTTGCTGCCAAACGGGTTACGTTTGTGCAGTGTCCTGCGTCAGTAATCGGTTGATGAAGTCTTGGAGGCTCGGACCGCAAGAAAGATGGTAAAAGTGGAACCGAGAAAATCTTAGAGTTATTATTGCTAGGTCAGGTACAGCCGGCCGTGATTCATTTTGTGTTGCAGGCTGGCGGCGAGTTGGTCGATGTCGGCCGCCGCAATGTCGCCGCCCGTGCGATCTTGCAAGAATGGCGTGCGGTTACTGCCGACGGTATCGCGGCGGACTTGCAGAAGCAAGGCGTGCACTGCATTGGGATCGAATTTTTGTGGAGTCAGGCGCACGATTTCATTGAGCGTACTGCCAAGCGAAAGGCGCTCGCGGTAAGGGCGCTCGCTAGTCATGGCATCGAAGGTGTCGGCCAGGCCGACGATGCGTACCGGCATAACCACATCTTCCAGGAGCAACCCGTCAGGATAGCCGGAACCGTCGCTGCGTTCGTGATGCCAGCGCACGATCTCGGGGATACGCGGCCAGGGAAACTGGACACCGCTCACAATTTGATGTCCCACAATTGTGTGGTCCGCCATTTCGCGAAACTCCTCCGCATCCAGAGAAGTTGGTTTGCCGAAGAGACGCTTATCCACTGCGACCTTTCCGATATCGTGTAAATAGCCGGCGGAACGAAGTGCCGCAACCTCCGCCGGATCCATGCCCATGGCTTCGCCAATGGCGGAAGCGTAGCGCCCGACGCGCAGGGAATGCCCGTGAATATTGATGTGTTTGACGTCAATGGCGGTGGCAAAGGCCTCGAGGGCGTTGTCATAAAAGCCATGCAGGGACGCCATGAGACGCAGATTTTCCGAGACGCGCTGGGCCAGGGTCTGGGTCAATGAATGATTGTGCACGGCCAGAGCCACATAGTGGCAGAGCAAGTCGAGCGCTTCGAGTTCGCTGGCATCGTAGAGGCTATCGGCCTCACGCCGGCCCAAAGCAATCAGGCCTACGAGCTTGCTGCCCACCTTCAGGGGAACGATGCACTTGAAAAGTTCTGGAGCAACATTTCCGTTGGCGCTTAGATAAAGATCGTAGGAGCCCGGGTCCAGAACCACTGGTTCGTGCGACGAAATGAGGGCATGAACGTGCCTGGGCAGCAAGGGGATCACCGCGGGTTCCGGCATCAGAGCGAACCCTTCGGCCGCAATGGAGGTAAACAGGGATGGCCGGTCGCTGTAGGTGAAAAGTGCGCCTTCGCGAGCGGCGCTGGCCTCGACGGCCGCCGACAACATAGCGGACGCAGTCTGCGGAAACTCGCGCTCAGCGGTCATTTCAGGACCGAGATCGGAGAGAGCTTCGACAGTTCGAAGGAGGCGCCGGAAATTGTCTTTTTGCAATGGCACGCTGCTGGAGCAAAACCAGAGCAGAAAAAGAGTAACACGCACTCCGTTAACGATCTTGTTAGTTAGTTTGGTGCACAAACAGTAGGAAAGGCGGCTACAACAGAACTTCCGGTCACATCCCCGTGACCTTAGCGACGTGGTTTGCTTTGGATGGTGCTGAATGTCATCTCATTCGCGGGACTTCCAGTCTGCTTTTTCCATTCGAAGAACAGCTCTGTATAGGTTTTGGTGAGGTAGTCGCTTCGCGCGACTTGCAAATCCTGCGCAGTTCGATCAATCCAACGCGAAGGGCCCTCGATTTCGCCGAAGTTCCCTATTGGAGTTTCATCCACGACCACATGCCCCTTGCCGTCGCTCCACTCTGCGCGGAACTTCTCGTAGCGAAAGGTTGGGGCGAATCCGAGAGCGCGCAGGATCGCTTCCATCTTGGCGCCATCGGCGACTTTGGTTTCAGTCTCTACGCGCGTCTTGTGCCGTCCGGCTTTGCCTTTAGCTTTGTGGGTCAGCAGCCACTCGGGCCCGTACTTGCGCAACCGGAGCAACTCGCCGCGCTTGCGGAGAGGTTGGCCAGGCAAATCGTAGAGTGTGTTCATTTCGTCCGTGCGACGCGTGACCAAACGAAAGCCAGCTTTTCGCAGCCGCCGATTGAGTGCCCGCACATAGGAGGCACGAAATTTGATTTCGATTTCGTTATGCGAGGCCATTGCAAGCAGTATAGAAGGCTTCGGGTCCCGGTGGTTCGTCACTTATGCGAACGTGGGCAGCTTGATTAAATCGCTCTTGGGCACGGGCTCCAGTGGCTCGCCTGCCTTCTTCCATGCCGCTACGCCGCCTACGAGGACGAACGCATTGAATCCTTGTTCTCGCAGTTGCAGCGCCACCCGGGCGCTGGTCGCTTCGCGCGCTCAAGTACAGTAGACGTAAATGTCTTTGTCCTTGGGGATAATTTTGAGTTCCTCGGAAAGATTGTTGGGTTCAAGCCGGATGGATCCTTTGATGCGCTCTGCGTTAGCGTCGTAGTAGCCGTGGCTGCGGACGTCGAGTATTAGAACTTTGTCTTTTTCTTCGGAGGCCAGCTTGCTTGCCAGTTCTTCGACTTGCACGCGCGGCACCACGCGGTACACCTTGTTTTTGTGGTAGAGCCAGACACGGTACGCTATATAGGCAATAGCGGCTAAGAAAAACACTTCTCCAAACGCACGGCTCGCCGCTTGGAATCCTCGAGTGATCGCCGCTACGAAGTCGCGGAACAAAAACCCCATCCCGCTATAGGCCAGGATGTACAGCGCGGCGCCGGCAGAGTCGAAGCGGAGGAATTGCAGCGGACGCATTCTCATGCTTCCGGCCAGCGGAGGTGCCATGGTGTTGACGCCGGGAATAAACTTGGCGACCAGAAGCGTGGTCTTCCCGCGTTTGTAGAAAGACTCAGCGGAACGCAGGATGCAAGATTCAGGGTTGACCGACAAACGACAGAGAAGACCCAGCAGGCTCCAGCCCATGTAGCGGCCAAGGATAAAGAGCAGCGTGTCCCCAATGAGCGCGGCGCTCAGGGCGAGAAACAGCGCTCTGTATATGTTTAAAGTGCCGGCGGCCGCGGCTGCACCGGCAGCCACCAGCGCCACGGCCGCTGGAACGGGCAATCCGATGGCCTCGCCCAGCACCACCAGGAAGAGCAGAAGGTACCCGTGGTGCGCGATTAATGAAAAGAGGTGGTTCATTTGCTGCGCTTAGACTGAAGGTATTAGATCGACAGCCTCCTCAAGAAGATTCAATGCCCTAGAAGGAACAATAATCCATATGGCGGCAAAAGCCAAAACTGAGAGGCGGGGACCACGCGCAGAGTTCGAGGTTGCTGAAATGTTGTGGGCGCGCTTGGAAAATCCTGAATCGCGGAGGTCGCTGAGAAAGTTCGCAGAGACCGCGGAGGGAAACAAGGAACTCGAGCTGAAAATAAAGAGCGGCGATTAAAAGATCAGCTTTTCTCCGCGTCCTCTGCGGATCTTCTCAGCGCACTCTGCGATTCAAGGTCCTCTTCGTAATTGTTGACAATTCTCCTGATCCCGTCTTTTAGCATAACGACGTGAAAGTTGATCAGAAGTCCAACCTGCAGGCCCAGCAACCTCAGGTGAGACAGCACTTGAGCGTGATCGACGGGATGCAGCGCTTCCTTGCACTTGACCTCCACGACGATTCTGCCATCCACTACGATATCAGCTCGGAACCCGCACTCCAGCTTTACGTTCTCGTACACCAAAGGAACTGCTTTCTGCTGTTCTACGCGCAGACCCATTTCTTTCAGTTCGAATACAAGACAGGATTCATATGCCGACTCCAGAAGACCTGGTCCCAGTCTCCGGTGGATCTTGATGGCGGCGCCAATAATCTTTTCCGTCAGTCGGTTCGAATTCGTTTGATGACTTCCTTGTGGCCATTGCAGCGTTCTGGCTGGGCGCATAATTAAGAGGTTAGACCGTTGCCGCGACGTGGTCGGTGATTGGGGTCACGAGAGGCGGCGGGAGTCTCTGTGGATAACTGTGTGACGGGACTTGTGCCTAAGATTGAAAAGTCAAAGTCTTAAAACGCGGAGTTCGCGGAGAACGCCCGCAGAGAGCGCTGAGAAAAGCCGATGACTCAGCGTTCGGCTATTTTTCTCTTGCGGCAACGAATTCCGGGGCCCACAACAAGGCGCGCTTGATCTCGCTGTCGGGGAAGCCGCAGATCGCATTTCGCGCCATCCCGGCGTACTGCATGGCGCGAGCGTTGGCCGCTTCGACCGAGCCGTAGCGGTTCAGAATGGCCAGGATTTCTCCGTGGGTCACGCCATCGAATGCGCGCTCCCGCACGACCTTGCGGATACGCTCGCGCTCGTGGGACGTGCAACGTTCGAGCGCATGAATGACGGCCATGGTGACTTTGCCCTCACGCAGATCGCTGGCCACGGGCTTGCCCAGCACGTCCTCGGAAGCCGTCAGGTCAAGGACGTCATCCACAATCTGAAAGGCCATACCAAGATCGCGACCGTACTGCGCAAGGTTCTCTTCCTGTTCTGGAGTCGCTCCGCCCAGAATCGCTCCCATGCGCATGCACACCGAGAAGAGGCAAGCGGTTTTGCGGAAAATCAGATCGAAGTGTTCGTCCGAAGAAATCAGCTTGCCCAGTTTCTCCATCTGCAGCAATTCGCCTTCGACCATCTGCTGGGTCAGGTCGATCAGGGTGTCGAGGATGCGGAAATTTCGCTCCTGCACGGCGATCTTGAACGCCTGCATATAGAGCCAATCGCCTGCCAGCACGCACTTGGAGTTACCCCATTGCGTATTGGCGGCGGGACGGCCGCGGCGGGTCTGAGCTTCATCGATGATGTCGTCATGGACCAGCGTGGCGGTGTGAATGATTTCGACGACCGCGCCCAGTTTGATGGCGCCTCGTCCGGGGTAATTGAAGAGTTTGGCGGATAGCAACAAGAGCATGGGACGAATGCGTTTGCCTCCGCCGCTGCGAAGGTATTCGCCGATCTCGGTGATCGCCTCCACGCCAGAAACCGTATCCCGCCCGAACTCGCGCTCAATCGCAGAGAGGTCGCCGCGCAGCAACTCGAAGATTTCTTTCCCGTCGATGGCGGCCGGTGTGCTCAATCGGTTGGTTCCCAATTTAAAAGCCTCGCGCGTAGACGTGCACAAACTTCTTAGTTGGTACGGTAATTCGTGAACTGGGTATCAATACCGAAATCCTGCCCGCGCAGGAGGGCGATAATCTCCTGCAATGAGTCCCGATCTTTGCCGCTCACTCGCACCAGGTCTCCCTGAATCGAGGCGTTTACTTTTTTCTTGGAATCCTTGATAACCTTCACGATCTGGCGTGCCTTCTCGATGGGGATGCCTTGCTGCATCGTGATCTTCTGTTTCACCGTGCTCCCAGCGGCCGGCTCGACCGCCCCGTAAGTCAGGCCCTTGAGAGAAACGCCGCGCTTCACCAGTTTCTGCTGAAAGATCTCGGTGACCGCTTTCAATTTATATTCGTCGGCGGAGTGCAAATTGATGGCGTCCTTGCCTTCGAGTTCGATGTTCGACTTCGAGTCTTTCAGATCGAAACGAGTGTGAATTTCCTTCAGCGCCTGCTGCATGGCATTCGCTACTTCCTGCAGGTCGAGCTTGCTCACAATGTCGAAAGTGTTCTCTGGCATGATATTTCGCTTCTAAGTAACAGATTACGCAGCCCCAGCAAAAGATGCTCTTAACAAGCTAAATGGAGTTGAGCTTTTCGTGAAGTGAAAAGAAACGGTAAAAGTTGTTCGCCGTTTGAAAACCAATGTCCTCCATCGATTGGCCGCGGATTTCGCCGATCTGCCGCGCCGCTTCTTTTACGAACGACGGCTCGTTGCGCTTACCGCGATAAGGTACGGGCGCGAGAAATGGCGAATCGGTCTCAATCAACATGCGGTCCAGCGGCACTTGTTTCGCTGCTTCGCGAATCTGCTGCGCTTTCGGAAAAGTGACATTGCCAGCGAAAGAAATCATGAATCCCATGTCGAGCGCTCGGGAGGCATGGGCCAAGGTTCCGGTAAAACAGTGCAAAATCCCGCCGAGCCCGCTTCCCGCCCAGCGTTCGTGCAACAGCGTTAGGCAATCTTCCCACGCGTCTTCGCTCTGGTCAGATGGTCGGCAGTGGATCACGATGGGAAGCTTGACCGCTTGCGCCATCTCCAGTTGCTTCAGGAATACGTCTTGTTGAATGTCGCGTGGTGAATGGTCGTAGAAATAATCCAGCCCGATCTCTCCCCAGGCGATGACCTTGGGTCGCGTTGCCAGTTGCGCCATTTCTTCGAAATCGGCATCCCGAGCCAGCTTGGCTTCGTGAGGATGAATACCGATCGTCGCATAAATAAAATCGTGCTGTTCGGCGAGTCGAATGGCACAGTCGAGGGAACCTGGGCCGGTTCCGCTGCCGATCGCGAGAATCGTTTCGATCCCAGCTTCACGGGCGCGCGCGATCACTAGTTCACGGTCAGCCTCGAACTGCTGCGTCTCAAGATGCGCGTGGGAATCGACGAAGATGGGTTGTTGGTCGTTGGCCATTGGTCGTGTTGTGATGGGCGACTTGCGGATATGCGGGTGGAGACGCTCGCCTTATTTCAACCTCGTCCCGACCGGCACATCTTCGAGGAAACTTGCCAGCACCGCCTTCCCGCCCTCCGGCGACGCCGCCACAATCATTCCGTTGGATTCCAGTCCCCGAAGTTTTCTGGGGGTGAGGTTAGCGACGATGACAACTTTTCTCCCCACCAATAGCTCCGGTGCGTATGACTCGGCGATTCCTGCCACCACTTGTCGAACCTCGGTGCCCAAATCAACTTCCAACCTTAGTAACTTATCCGCGCCTTTTACCTTCTCGGCGACCTTGACTTGGCCAACGCGCAGCTCGACCTTTGCAAAATCGTCGATGCTGATCTTGCCGTCGGCAAGAGTTGCGGCCTGTGCGGGTGGCGGGGCGGCGGGCGCAGCCACACCGGAAATCGCGGCAGCGGGTGATGCCTCTGGCTGCGCTTCGGTTACGGTTGATCCGCTTCGTTGCTGCTCTTCCATTTTCTGCATCCTTTCGATCGCACTCTTGTCGGCGCGCGGGAATACGGGTTCGACATTGCCCAACTTCGCGCCCAGTTGGAGTTGTCCCCACTTTAAATCTGAGAGGGGGAACTGGCGAATATCACCCAGCCCCAACTGCGCCCAGATTCTCGAGGTTGCATCGGGAATTACCGGATGAGCCAGCGCGGTCACGATGCGCAAGGCCTCGGCGCTGGTATATAAAATCGTCGCCAGGCGCGATCGGCTTTCTTCATCCTGCTTCTCGCCCAACGCCCAAGGCTCATTCTCAACAATATATTTGTCTACCGCGGCAACCAGACTCCATGCAACTTCCAGAGCGCGAGAGAACTGATATTGATCCACCAATATGCTGTACTCGGCGATCACTCTGCGCCCGCTTTCGGCTATGGCATTATCTCCCGCTCTTTGCGAAACAGCAGCCGACGGATACGGAACCTCGCCGCGAAAATATCGCGTGATCATGGTCAGGGTGCGGCTGGCAAGGTTGCCGAGTCCGTTGGCCAGGTCGGCGTTGTAGCGCTGGACCAGCGCGTCAAAAGAAAAAGATCCATCCTGGCCGAACACAACCTCGCGCAGCAGGAAATAGCGCAGCGCATCTGCTCCCAGCACGTCGAGAATTGTCTCCGTGCGCACGATGTTCCCGCGCGACTTCGACATTTTGCTTTCCTCGAACAGCAGCCAACCGTGCGCCATAATGGCTTTGGGCAGCGGAAGCCCCGCAGCCATCAGAAACGCGGGCCAATACACGCAGTGGAAACGAACGATTTCCTTGCCGATCATCTGGAGGTCAGCCGGCCAGTATTTCTGAAATGCTTCCTGTGCGCCTTTGTGCGACGATCCGTAGCCGATGGCCGTAATGTAGTTCGCCAGTGCGTCGAACCAGACGTAAATCACATGCTTAGGATCGTCGGGCACGGGAATACCCCAGGAGAATGTCGAACGGCTGATCGACTGATCGCGCAGTCCGCTGCGCACGAATGACATTACTTCATTGCGCCTGGTCTCGGGCCGGATGAAATCCGGTTGCTCGGTGTAGAGTTGCAGAAGTTTGTCCTGAAACGCAGAAAGTTTGAAAAAATAATTCTCTTCCTTCACCGTTTCTGTCGGACGTCCGCACTCGGGACAAGGCGCGCCTGGCCCAACCGCATCCACATAAAGTTCGTCGAAGACACAATACTGGCCGCTGTACGTACCTTTATAGATGTAGCCATTGTCACGAATGCGCCGGAAGAGTTCCTGCACTCGCTTTGTGTGACGTTCTTCGGTCGTACGGATAAAATCGTCGTTGGTGATTCCCATGCGCTTCCACAATGCGCGGAACTGCGCCGAAACTTCATCGGTATATTCTTGCGGCGTTTTGCCCGCGGCTTCCGCAGCGCGTTCAATCTTCTGCCCATGCTCGTCGGTGCCGGTGAGGAAGTAGGTGTCTGCGCCCAGCATGCGCTGCCGCCGCGCAATCGTGTCGCACGCAATCGTTGTGTAAGCATGACCGATGTGCGGCCGCGCGTTGACATAGTAAATCGGAGTCGTAATGTAGAACTTTTTATTCATTTGCTCATTTCAGCAACGGTAAGGAATTCTGATGCTTTCCTTTGCGAAGATTCGTGTGCTTTTGTTGATGATTTGTTCAGCGTTGGCGGTTCATATAAAGCTGCAGAACTTCCTGCATGACGCTTTTCAAAGGCACATGGCATTCAGTCGCGATGCGGCGGCAATCCTCATATTCAGGAGCATAATTCGTGACTGTGCCATTCATGCTGGCAACCTTCATCCGTATATCGCCCCATCGGGTCGCTATCGTCACCCATTCTCGTGCGAGCGTTTGACGCTTTTCCTCGCGCTGCCGCACCCCTAGCGTCGACGTTTCCGTGAAAATCAGATCCATCATTTTCGGTGCATCCTGGTTGCGGCAAAGAACCGTGAGCAGCATGCCCGGACGATTCTTCTTCATTTGTACGGGCAAGCCGAAAGCATCCAGCGCGCCCTCCTCGAGCAAACGGTCCATCACGTAGCCGAAGACTTGCGGGTTCAGGTCGTCGATATTGGCTTCGAGCACGGTGATCGTGTCGCAAAGGGTCTCGACTGGAAGTTCCGGCTGACTTTCGCCGATGGTGAGCCGCATAACATTCGCGTGTCCGACAAAGTCACGAGTGCCTGCCCCGTAGCCGGTCTTTTCCATTTTCATTGCCGGAAATGGCGCGAATCGTTTCGCCAGCGTTTTGACGATGGCTGCCCCCGTCGGCGTGACCAGTTCGAATTGGATTCCAGACGAATACAGGGGCGCATCTTTCAACAGCTCGAGCGTCGCCGGCGCCGGCACGGGTAAAGTTCCGTGGGCGCACTTCACGGTGCCACCACCAACATTAAGCGGCGAACAGACAATTTCGTCGAGTCCCAGTGCGTCAATGCCAACTGCGGCGCAGACAATATCCACCATCGCGTCCACCGCTCCTACTTCGTGAAAATGGACCTTCTCGATGGTGGTGTCGTGAATTTTGGCCTCGGCTACAGCCAGCGCTTCGAAGATAGCGAGAGCTAAGGTTTTCGCCCCGTCGCTAATTGCCGCCTCGCGGATAATGCCGCGGATTTCATTCAGCCCGCGTCCATGTTCCTCGGAATGGCTGTGAGTATGCTCGTGTTCGTGCGATGCTGGCTTCCCGTCGCGGTGGGCCTCGACAAGCGCTGACGCGGTTCTGGTCCGCGAATGTGTTTGCCCTTGCAAGGCGTAATTGTGCTCCAACAAGGCGATCGGTTCTGACTCGTGAGCGCTAGCATGGTCAAGCTCGTGAATATGTGGATGAGCCAGTTCTTCGCGCCTGTGGGCTGGTCCAGAATGCTCTTCGTGCTGCTCCAGATAAGCCTCGCGCGGCTGGTCCTTCTCGCCATGCGAATAAACATCCACCTTGATTGCACTGATGCCGTTACGCTTAACGCGAGAAATCTCCAGCCGGGCATCGATATTCAGCGCCGCGACCGTTTGTTCGAAGAGTTGCTTCGGCACGCCGACATCGACCAGCGCGCCCAGGAACATGTCGCCGCTGATGCCGGAAAAACAATCAAGGTAGGCTATACGCATAGACGTTGATTTTCATCATAGGGAAGCATGCACATCGCGTCAAACCGCTGTTGCGCGTGCCCTCTGCTACAATCACTGTTTTCGTCAACCGCCTCGAGGGATTCTTGTATCGTCATCTGGAACGCCGGCTAGCTCAGCAAATTCGTGAGTTCTTGCGTCGCAGTTACGATCTCGACTTGCAGAAGATCGTCATCGAGCAGCCGCCCCGCATCGAGCTTGGCGAATACGCGTTGCCGCTCGCCTTCGAGTTAGCCAAGAAGCTGCGCAAGCCGCCGCGAAAGATTGCGGAAGAGATTGTTGCCGGAATCGGACCGCTCGATGGCTTCGAGAAGCTGGAGCTTGCAGGGGCTGGCTACATCAACGCCCACGTGAACCGCGCTACATTGGCCTCCGCCCTGGCCGCCGATGAAAGACCGAAGGCCGATGTTTCAGCGGGCAAAGTCTTGGTCGAGCACTCCAGCATTAATCCGAACAAGGCCGCGCACATCGGACACCTGCGCAATGCCATTTTAGGCGACACGTTCGTTCGCCTGCTGCGTTTTGCGGGCAGGGAAGTCGATATTCAGAATTACATCGACAACACCGGAGTGCAAGTCGCGGACGTGATCGTCGGGTTTCTATATCTAGAGAAAAAATCGCGCGCCGAAATCGAAGCGCTCACCCAGCGGCCGCGTTTCGATTACTTCTGTTGGGATTTGTACGCGCAGGTTTCCCGCTGGTACGAGCAGGACAAACAGAATCGCGATGCGCGTCACGAAGTGTTGCACGCACTCGAAGAAGGCGCAAACGAGACAGCCGCCATCGCTGACTTGATCTCAGTCGCAGTGCTCCGCCGCCACCTCGAAACCATGGACCGGCTGGACATCGAATACGATTTTCTGCCGCGCGAAAGCGAAATCCTTCACCTGCATTTCTGGGATGCGGCTTTCGCCAAGCTCAAGGATGCAGGCGTGCTGACTTTCGAAACGGAGGGCAAGAATAAGGGCTGCTGGGTGATGCGGCGAGGGAACGCATCCGCAAAAGATGCGGAGAATACCGAGGTTGCTGAAGAAGACCAGAAAGTTATCGTGCGCTCGAATGGCACCGTGGGCTACGTCGGCAAGGACATTGCCTACCACTTATGGAAGTTTGGCTTACTGGGCCGGGATTTCGGATACCGCAAGTTTTATCGCTATCCCAATGGGCATGACTGCTGGATTTCGACGACAAATGGCGAGCCCAACCATCCGCATTTTGGCGACGTAGCCGAGATTTACAACGTCATCGACGCGCGGCAAGCCGAAGCCCAGAACACGGTGGTCGAAGCGCTGCGTGCGCTTGGCTACAACGAGCAGGCTGATCATTACACGCACTTTTCCTACGAGATGGTCGCGCTCACCCCGCGCTGCGCGGCGGAATTGGGCTACGAATTGTCGGAGGAAGATAAGGCTCGTTCCTATATCGAAGTTTCCGGGCGCAAAGGTTTCGGAGTAAAGGCCGACGATTTGATCGACGCGCTGATCGCTTCGGCGAAAACGGAAGTCGATTCGCGCCATCCGCAATTAAGCGACGACGAGCGCATGACCATCGCTACGCAAATTGCGGTCGGCGCGCTGCGTTATTTTATGCTGAAGTTCACCAAGCCTTCCGTGATTGCGTTCGATTTCAAAGAAGCGTTGAGCTTCGAGGGTGAGACCGGGCCGTATGCGCAGTATGCAGTCGTGCGCGCCAGCAATATCTTCCGCAAGGGCGGTCTCGATCCAGATGCGTTCACCCGAGACCTAGCAAGCTACGTCTCTACAGACGATTTCGCGAAGTATTTGAACGGCGCAGACGGGAATGAAATCTGGGAGCTCTGGCTGGCGTCCTCGAAGACGTCTTACGTGATTGATCAATGCATCGCAACTACCGAGCCGGCTTACTTAGCGAAGCATGTATTTCAGTTAGCCCAGCTTTTCAATACCTTTTATCACCGGCACCCCATTCTTGCTGAGCCTGACGAGAGTCGAAAAAGATTTCTGTTGGCCACGGTCGCGGTAGTTCGCCGCGAACTGACTCGCGCCTTGGCAGTGATGGGAATCGCGGTGCCGGTAGCGATGTGAGAAGGATCTCGCCCGGAACCACTCGTCCCCGGCAGATCTAATTATTAAATTCCCTGGCAAACTCCACCAGGCTGCGCACCGCAATCCCCGACGGACCCTTGGCGATCCACGGTTTATTTTCTTCCATCCATGCGGTGCCTGCGATGTCGAGGTGTAGCCACGGAGTGTCTTCCGCAAATTCTTTCAGGAACATCGCCGCGTTCACAGCGCCACCCCAGCGGCCACCGGAGTTGACGATATCCGCGATGTTGGACCGGATATTGTCTTTGTACTCCTCGTCGAGCGGCAGTCGCCAGAATTTCTCGCCCGCTTCGTCGGTGGCGCGATTGAAGCGCTCGTACATCTTTTCGTCGTTCGCGAACACGCCGGCGTTTACATAGCCAAGCGCGACCACAACTGCACCAGTGAGCGTGGCGGCATCGATCAGATGAGTGCAACCGAGTTGGCGCGCGTAGCAGAGACCGTCGGCCAGCACCAGCCGACCCTCAGCGTCAGTATTGATAATCTCGATCGACTTGCCGGACATGGCAATCTGTATATCGCCCGGCTTCTGCGCCTTGCCTGACGGCATGTTCTCGGTGGCGCAAATAATCGCGGTGACTCGGACCTTCGGCTTGAGCAGCGCGATTGCCCGCATCGCGCCAATCATTGCGGCCGCGCCGGCCATGTCATACTTCATCTTTTCCATGCCGTCCGCGGGTTTGATGGAGATACCCCCCGTGTCAAACGTCACGCCTTTTCCAACCAGGCCGAGCACCGGAGTTGCAGGCGCATCCGCTGGTTCGTAGCGCAAAACGATCAGCGCGGGAGGTTCGTCCGAACCTTGCGCCACGCCCCAGAAAGCGCCCATCTTCAATTCTTTCAATTTGTCGGCGCCGTAGACTTCGGCTTTCAGGCCGACTTCTTGCGCCATCTTGCGGGCGCGCTCCGCCAGAATGGTTGGCGTCATGCGGTTACTGGGCTCATTCACCAGGTCGCGAGTGAAATTCTGCGACTCGCCAACAACGAGACCTTCATCCATCGCTTTTTGTAGTTTGGCCTGATCTCCTCGCGTAACCACGGTCACCGAGTCGATCTTCTGATCTTTGCGGTCGCTCTTATAAGTGTCAGGATCGAAGTTGCCGACGAACGCGCCTTCTACGATGGCCTTCACCGCTTCGCTGCTCTCGATGTTTGCAGGAGCCAGAAACGCCAGGCTACGAATCCCCTTCGGCTTTAGGTATCGGACGGCTACGCCAGCCAGCTTGCGCAATTCAGAAGCGGTAAAATTCTTGGCCTTGCCACCGCCCAACAACAGCAGGCGTTTCGCCTTTAGCTTTGCCGGGCGATGCAGCAACGTCGTTTCAAATATCTTGCCGGTAACTTCGCCGCTGGCCAACACATCCGCGATGGCTTCTTTAACGGCCGCGTCGCTGGCCTCGATGCCGACTTCGGCCTTATCTTTTGAGCCGTGATCGAGGACCACCACGGCCAGGCATTCGGTTTCGACTTCTGCTGGATTGGCAAAAGAAAGGTTCGTCTTCATAGTTTGTGTAATTCCAGTATCGTCGTCCGCAGGGTAAAAGCGCAAGCGTCCATGATTCCAACGAGCTAAGAATTTAGGTACTCGTTTGCTCGTGTACGCATCCTATAAAGTAGTTGGTCTCAATAGTTCATCCAAAGTGAACTTCTGTTCGAAGGAGAAGTTTATGAAAAAACATTACCCGCTACTTTCGATGCTGTTCGCAATCGCCGCTCTGTTAACTAGCTTGCCGCCAGCCGTCGGGCAGGAAAGCGCGCCCGCAGGGCCGTCCGTGAACCTTGTGGCGACAGTTGAAGCGCGCCACGGCACTAACGTCCCCGTCATCACTCGCGACGACGTGATGGTGTATCAAGGCCGCGACCGGGACAAGGTGACCGACTGGCTGCCGCTGCAGGGCGACCACGCGGGACTCGAACTATTCATTCTGCTTGACGATTCATCGAATGTAAGCCTTGGTTCACAGCTGGAAGATATCCGCCAGTTCATCCTTGCGCAGCCTGCGAGCACGAAGATCGGGATTGCGTACATGCAGAACGGAATTGCTCAGGTCATGCAGAATCTGAACAGCGACCACACATTGGCCGCGAAAGCGTTGCGCCTTCCGCTCGGAAGTCCTGGCGCCAACGCGAGCCCGTATTTTTCTCTGGGTGACTTGATCAAACGCTGGCCCGAAAACCCAGAGCGTCGCGAGGTCATCATGATTACTGACGGCATCGACCGATACTGGGGCAGCGGCCCGGACAACGCATATGTCGACACGGTGATCGAACAAGCCCAGCGCGCCGGCGTCATCGTTTATACGATCTACACGCCGGGCGAAGGACACTACGGACACAGCTATTGGCGCACTTACTGGGGACAGAATTATCTTTCGCAGTTGGCCGACGAGACCGGCGGCGAGGGTTATTACCTTATCGGCTCCGCTCCGCCGGTTTCATTCACGCCTTATCTTTCGGACGTGACCCGCAAGCTGGGTAATCAATATCTGCTGACCTTCATCGCGAAGCCACAAAAAAAGGCAGGGATGGAGCGAATCAAACTTCAGACCGAGATACCAAATGCGGAGCTGGTGAGCGCGGATAAAGTCTACGTTCCGGCTACGCCACAGTAGTTTTCTCGGCCGACTTATTTGCCTGCCGCCGCGGAATATCTGCGGAAGAAACTATCCTGCTTCCACTGCGGTCGCTGCGGGTTCTGCGCGACCGAAATCATCAGACCTCGAATCACTTCTTCATAGAGCGCGGCTGCCGACAAATCTACAGGCTGATTCAAATCGTCGGACGGCGCGTGATAGCGCTGGGTGAGCCACTCTTTGAAGATCTTCTGTTCGGGAGAACCGGGCGCAGCACCAACTCCCATTGCTAATGCTGGAACTCCGTGCCGGATAAAATTGTATTGGTCGCTGCGAATAAAGATATTTCGCTGCGGGTCGGGATCGGCTTGTACGGTGATTCCATACGCCTGCGCCGTTTCCCGGGCCATGTCGCCAAGATCGGACTCCGCCAACCCGAACACGGTGAGAACCTTGAGCGGAACAATGGGCAGGAACATATCTACATTAATGTCCGCCACCATCGACTTTGGATCGACCGTGGGATGCGCAGTGAAATATTTTGAGCCGAGCAATCCTTTTTCTTCTCCGGTCACGAATAGAAACAAAATTGAGCGCTTGAGCTTTTCCGGCGATTTCTTCAGCGAAGACGCGACGTCGAGCAGCAAAGCGCTCCCCGAGGCGTTGTCCATAGCTCCGTTGTAAATGCGATCGCCGTTGATGGGTTCGCCGATGCCCAGGTGGTCGATGTGCGCGGACAGAACGACGTATTCATTCTTGAGCTGGGGGTCATTTCCCGGCAGCTTCGCAATGACATTGGCCGATTCGAGGCTCTTCTTTTCAACCTTAGCTTTCGCGTCTATCGAGGCTGTCAGCGGGAAACGTGGAAGCTGTTTGCGCTCCTTCGCTACACTCAGGATTTCTTCAAAACTGTGTCCCGACCCCTCGAAAAGTTTTGCCGCGCTCGCCGGATTGAAGACCACAACCAGCTTCTCGCCTTCGGTTTCGTTGAATTCCGGATCAGCTAACGCCATGCTGGGACGGGTACGGCTCAGCGACATACGAGACCATGGAATATCCATGCTCGCGGGATTGGCAATAGTGATAATCCCGACTGCTCCGGCCTTATGAAGAGTCTTCCAGCGTTCCGCGGCAGATTGATAATGAGACGCAAGAGGTCCCGGGATGTCAGCCGGGGAACCGTTCAAAATCACTGCCACTTTGCCATCCAGATCGAGGCCTGCGAGATCATCGTAGTTTTTCTCGGGGATGCTCAATCCGTATCCCACGAAAACGAGCGGCGCATGTACCTCGGGTGCAAGATCGACGCGCGTGCTGAAGTAAGCATCTTCGCCGAGGGTGAGCGGCTCAACTTTCCCGTCGCGGACGAGGGCGAGACTAGAATCTTTTTCAACAATCTGCCGCGATTCGAATTTCGCCGTTTGGTAGAAACCGTCGGTCCCCGCAGGTTGAAGCCCTGACTGCTTTAGCTGATCGACAATGTAAGCCTCCGCCCTTTGCAGGCCGGCGCTGCCGGTCTCACGGCCTTCCATATTGTCGTCGGCAAGAACCTTGACGTGATCCCACCAGGTTTTGCCGTCGAAGTGAGTAGAAGCGGTCTGCTGGGGAAACGCGAAGGTTGCAACTAATAGGCACGATGAAGATAAAGTCCAAAGTCTTTTCAACATGGAAGAAATCCCTCCGTTCACCTTTCGGTTCTCGTTGCGCAAGAAAGCCTCACCACACTCTGCATTGATTCGCGTGCACCATGGGCGAGCCTTTTTTGCAGGAAAACGCTTCCTGAAATTCGGGCATATTGGAGACGACATTATTCACCCGGTATTTGGGAATGGTGTGCGGGTTGGTTAGGACAATGGTCCGCATGAGTTCAGGACGATACTGCCCGCACCACGAGTTGGCGTAGGAAATGAAGAATTTCTGCCGCAGGGTCCAGCCATCGGGGTCTTTGGTGTCCACCGACTTGCCTTGTGACTGGAGTTTGTCAGTCACCGCCATAAAGGCCAGTCGCAGGCCGCCGTTATCGGCTGTGTCCTCGCCCTGGGTTAAGTGCCCGTTCTGCTTGACGCCAGCCTCGGGGATTTCTTCCGTGTATTCGTTGGCGATGCATTCGCCACGCTCGTCATACGCTTTCGCGTCGGCTGCGGTCCACCAGTCTCGCAGATTTCCCTGGGCGTCGAACTTGCGGCCTTCATCGTCGAAGCCGTGGGTGAGTTCGTGCCCAATTATCATGCCGATGGCGCCGTAGTTCACCTCATCCTCCATAGTGCTGTCGAAATACGGCGGCTGCAGAATGCCAGCAGGAAAGTTGATCGTATTCAGTTGCGAACTGTAGTAGGCGTTAATCGTAGGCGGCGTCATGCCCCACTCTTCGCGGTCGACAGCCTTGCCAATCTTGTCAAGCTGGCGGCGAAACTCGAAGGCCGTCGCTTCGTGAACGTTATTGAGATAGCTGGAGCGCGTGATTTGCACGGACGAATAGTCGCGCCATTGATCGGGATAGCCAATCTTGTCTTCGATAGCGCGCAGCTTGATTTTCGCTTGATCCTTCGTTGCCGGCTGCATCCAGTCAATGTTGGTGATGTCCTGGTCGAGCGCGTGTTCAATGTCGTGCACCATGGCAACTGTGCGCTGCTTGCTCTCCGGCGGAAAAGCTGCGGCCACGTAGGCTTGCCCGAGAGCCATTCCGAGATCGCGGTCGGCAGCACGGACACACCGGCGCCACCGAGGCAGTTGTTGTTTTGCTCCCAGCAACGTGTGGGAATAAAAAGTCCAGTTCTCGTCGACAAAAGCTTTGCCCAAATACGGCGCCGAACCGTGGACCAGGTGCCAGCGCAAATACACCTTCCAATCGTCGACGGAATGTTGTCGAATCAGCGGTTCAAGACTGCGAAAGAATTCGGGAGAAGTTACGATGTAATGCGGCGAAGACGGCGGGGCATTGACCACCTTGAGATAGACCTTCCAATCGAACGACGGGGTCAACGCCTGGACTTGCTCCAAACTCATTTTGTTATTCAGGTTCTTCGGGTCGCGTCGTGCCACATTGTCCATCTGGGCCTGCGCCATGGCAGTTTCTATACTGATAATCGTCTTGGCATCGGCTGCGGCTTGCTGTGCGCTTTCTCCCGCAAGCACAAGCATCTTGCTGATGTGGGTTTCGTACTGGTTACGGATTTCCTTGGATTTAGCGTCGTCCTTTACATAAAAATCGCGGTTCGGCAGTCCCAGTCCGCCTTGATCGATAGAGGCAACCACCTTGGCAGCGTCGTCGAAATCCTGTTGCTGGCCGAAGCCCAGGAGCGCAGCCCGCGTCTGATTATCGTCGCCATCCCATGCTCCCGGAACAGCCATGTGAACATGAGCTACCTGGTCCGCAAGCTGAGACTTGTTTTTCATCTGATCGATGCGCTCCAATCCCGCCTTCAAATCACGGGTTCCGGCCGCTTCGATTCCTGATTCGTCCGTACAGGCAGCCCAATAATCGCCGATCTTCTGTTCGTAGTCCGTGCGACTACTGGTTTGCGCCGCTGCTTTCTGCAGAGCTTCACGCAAAATATTCTCATTCCAATACTGCAGCCCGCTACCGGTGCTCCACGCTACTTGATCGCCGGGAATGGGGTTGGCGGCGTTCCACTTGCTGCATGCATATTCGTAGAAGTCCTGGCAGGGATCGAGCGACTTGTCGACCAGGTTGATGTCGAAGTGCGCTAGTTTGGGTGCGCTCTCTGCGGCGGGCGTGCTCTGGGCGTTCGCACCAGCTGCCAAGACCACGGAACAGAGAACGACTGTGATGACGGATCTCATAATATGCATGGGTAAATCTCCTGGCTCTGAAAGGAATGGGTGGTCTCGCGGACCAATGGCGAATCGACTTGGCTTGACACGTTGGACAAGGAGCTAAATGTCTGCGGCAAGAAGTTTATCGCAGTTTGGAAAGGCGTGCTCGGACCGCACCTATTGGAATCGCTTATGCGATGAGGCTCTCCGGAATTTAAACCTGGCTAGGTGAATTACCTGCAACGAAAACTGAAGGCTCTAGTGGACTTGCACCACACGACTCACGGCATTCTTCAACTGTTCGGCGTCGAACCCGAAGGGCCCAGGCTTGCTCTTGTACGCCACGTGGCCGGTGGCGTCGATCAAGTAAAGGCGGTCCGGCCATGCCGTGTACGCCTGCTCCGTCGAGTTGCCGAATTCATCGAGCACGGCAGGAATATCGATTCCGAGCTTGCGGACGCACGCACCCGCGACGAAACTGCGCTCGTCTTCGCTCCTTGGACTGGCGAAGACGACATTGTCCTTAATATTGCTCTGCATCTGCCAGACGTCGCTGGGGTGCGCCTCGGTAATGTAAACCACCAGGAACGCGACTTGATTTCCATATTGCTGATAAAGCTTATTGAGGGCAGGAACCTCCCGCCGAAACGGAGGTCAAGTGTAGCTTCCAAATATGAGCACCACCGGTTGACCCTGCGCGGTAAGCGCTGACAACTGCACTTGTGCGCTTTTGTCCAACTTCATCAGCGAAAAGTCGGGCGCGGAATCTCCCACTTGCAGTTTGCCGGCACGAGCACGCATCCACAAAGTTTCAAACGGAAGCACGAGAAATGCGACCGGCCCCGGAATTCGCGCCATGACCCGCGCAAAAGTCTCCGGCGATTGCCGCATGATCGCAAACAATGCGCCGCAGGAGAAAACCCACAAGAGCGCGATCACGCCCAATGTTGCGAACAATTTTCTGCGCACGGATCCGCGCTTCGCGGTCCAGCGTTGCTCGCTCATCTGAAGTTGATCTGAGCCCACAAGAGTTACGCGATTATAGAGACAGCAAATGGCGGGTCAATAATGTGAAAGTAGTAGTGCCATCGTTTTTAGGTGATACGGGATTTTGAGGTCGCAGATTGCGACCTCAAGTTGTTATTCCACATCGTTGGAACTTGGCCCGTCGGCGTTATATCCTCGGAGCGTGCTTCGCCCCCTTGCGTCTGGCCGCTCCCCAACCCCGGGTTTGTTCCTGGGGCTCATCATTACTCTCGCCGCGGTAGTGGCGTACTCGTGGTACATCACGGTGCAGATTTCTGGGCTTCGCGAATTGCAAAACGGTCTTGCCGGGCGCAATCGCAAAGACTCGCTTCAACTCCTGCGCATTCAGAATGATTTGAATTCCCTCGCTCTGGCCATGCGCGACATGCTCGACAACGACGAACCGTATCCGCTCACCGCGTGGTCAGCGCAGTTCGAGCGCATCCGGGCTGACTTGGACGACGCGCTCACACTCGAACAGCAAGCCGCAGTGGCCGAGCGCACCCCCGAGCAAAGAGAATTCTTGAGCAATTCGATAGCGCAATTCTGGGACGCCGTTGACCGTACGTTCGCTCTCGCTCGCGACGACAAGCAGAGCGACGCGCGCACACAGATCCGCGTATCGTTACAGGCCCGTCAGGCAGCCCTGAGCACGGCGGTCGCGCGGCTGCTGGTGCAGAACAACGAAAGCGAAGAGCAGGTCGCGCTGCGTATCGGGCGGATCTACGATCGGGTGCAGAAACAAGTCTACATATTTTTTGCGGCGATCCTGACCGCAATTCTGCTTACCAGCTTGTACCTCATCCAATCCAACCGCCGCCTTTTCGTCCAGCTTGCCGCGCTCTCCGAGCAACGCAGCGAACTGGCTCAGAAGCTGATTTCAACTCAGGAATCTACGCTGTTGCACATTTCACGCGAGCTTCACGACGAGTTCGGACAGATCCTGACCGCGATTGGCTCCATGCTGAGCCGCGCCCGAAATCACGTACCAGAAGACTCGCCGCTGCGCGCCGAGCTGCGAGAAGTGTCTGAGATCGCGCAATCCACGCTCGACAAGGTCCGCAGTCTTTCGCAGGCGCTTCACCCCGTTATGCTGGATGAAGCAGGACTTGAGAGTACGATTGACTGGTACATCCCGACAGTGGAAAGACAAACTGGAATTGAAATATCCTACAAGAAATCCGGAACTCCGTTTCCTGTGAACGGAAGCGTGGGCGTCCATATTTATCGCATCCTGCAAGAGGCTTTGAACAACCTCGCACGCCATTCCGCAAGCCGCCAGGCGTGGGTTCGGCTTCGTTTCACGCCGGAGCGTTTGGAGCTTGAGGTTGAAGATCACGGCACCGGATTTGTGGAAGGCGCTGCAAGGTCAGGCATTGGACTTGTAGCCATGCGCGAGCGCGCGGAATTGTTGAGTGGGAGCATCGAATTTCTCAAGCCGGCGGAGGGAGGAACGTTGGTTCGTCTGAGAGTGCCGATCGAAAAAACGGAGACGCATGTCCAATAAGATTTCCGTCTTGCTAGTCGACGATCACAGCCTGGTGCGCCGTGGCTTCCGGCGCATCCTCGAGGACGCTCGCGATATTACAGTTGTGGGAGAAGCGAGCGACGGAGCTGAGGCGGTCCAACTCGCAGAGCAACTGCGCCCGCAATTGATCGTCATGGACTGCGCTCTTCCAAACATGAGCGGATTAGACGCCACCCGGCGCATTCTTGAGAAGCTCCCCGAGACGCACATCTTGATGTTAAGCATGCATTCCGAGGATACCTGGGTCCATCAGGCGCTCGACGCCGGCGCTCACGGGTACATTCTGAAGAGCGCGGTTGACATGGAGTTGGTGACGGCCATCCGCCGAGTCGTTGCGGGAGAAATTGTGCTCGACCCGCAAGTGAGCCGCGCGACCAATTTAAAGGGCGAAGGAAAATCCGGACTCACTGTGCGTGAACTCGAAGTCCTAAAACTGATTGTCGCAGGCAAGTCGAACAAAGAAATTGCGATCGATCTCGACCTGAGCGCCAATACAGTCGCGGTTCATCGCGCCAATATCATGGATGCCCTCGGAATTCACAAAACTGCCGAGCTCGTGGTCTACGCCATTCGCAGCGGCCTGGTGAACATTCGGTGAATCGCCGATCTTTCTTGCGCGGGCTCGCAGGGGCTGCTTCAGCTTCAGTGCTGCCGCTGAAATTATTCGCTGGGGCCGCGCCAGAAATATCCAGCCCAGGTTTCAAGCTCGTCGACGTCACCCGCTCAGCCGGCATCCAATTTCAGCACAACAGCGGCGCCTACGGAGGCAAGCTTCTTCCCGAGACGCTCGGCTCCGGCTGTGCCTTCCTGGACTATGACCGCGACGGTTGGCAGGACATTCTCCTTATTAATGGCATGGACTGGCCCGGCCACAAGCGGCAAACGTCCACGCTCCAGCTCTACCGCAACGACCGCGACGGCACTTTCACCGACGTAACCCGCAAGGCCGGCCTCGATCTAGAAATGTACGGGATGGGTGTCGCCGTTGGCGATTACAACAATGACGGTTTTCCCGACATCCTGATCACGTGTGTTGGTCAGAATCGGCTTTTCAAAAATACCGGCAAGGGCACATTCACGGACGTGACAAACTCCAGCGGCCTCGGCAAGCGGCAAGCCATGAGTACATCCGCGCTGTGGTTTGATTTCGATCGTGACGGCCGGCTTGATTTATTCGTCTGCAATTACGTGAAGTGGTCGCCGGAGCACGACGTGTTCTGCAGCCTGGATGGAAAACATAAGTCCTACTGCACACCAGAGGCCTACCGCGGAGAAACCTGCTGGCTCTTTCACAATCGCGGCGATGGAACTTTCGAGGATGTCACCGCGACCAGCGGCATTTTCGACAGCAGCTCGAAATCGCTCGGCGTCGCGATGCTCGACTACGACCAGGACGGCTGGCCCGACTTGCTGGTAGCCAACGACACTCAGCCGAACAAGCTTTACCGCAACGCACACAATGGCACGTTCAAAGATGTGGCCGTTGAAGCGGGGATAGCTTTCAGCGCCGACGGCAAGGCCCGCGCTGGAATGGGTGTCGATGCCGCCGATTTCGATAACTCCGGCACAGCCGGCGTGGCCATCACGAATTTTGACAACGAAATGATCGGGCTGTATCGTGCCCTCGGCAACGGCACGTACGAAGATATTGCAACCCAGGCTGGCGTCGGACTTCCTTCGAAAACCACCTTGGGCTTCGGTTGCATGTTCCTTGATGCCAACCTCGACGGCATGCTGGATCTACTCGCGGCCAACGGACACATCGACGACACCGTGCGCAACATCCGCGGCAACGTCGGGTATGCGCAGCCGCCACAGCTTTTTCTGAACACGGGCAAGCGAACTTTCCGCGACGTAACTTCGGAGGTGGGTGACGCTTTTGGTCAGCCCAAGGTCGGACGCGGTCTCGCTTACGGTGATTTTGATCGCGATGGCGATCTCGACATTCTCATGACCACTAACAACGGACCGGCCTATCTCTATCGCAACGATCAACTCGCGGGGAACCGCAGCATCCGCTTTCATCTCGTAGGAAAACAATCAAACCGCGATGCAATCGGCGCGACGGTCCGGATCTACTATGATGGAATAACGCAATCGCGATTGGTCAAAAGCGGATCAAGCTACTTATCACAGTCGGAGCTGCCCGTCACCTTCGGTCTGGGAAAGCGTGATGAGATCGAACGCATGGTCATTCAGTGGCCCAACGGCAGAACCGAAGAATACAAAAAGCTGGCGGCAGGCAAGGCCTATGAATGCGTAGAGAGCGAGGGGATCACGCCGGGTACCGGCTTCTGAGGCACGGATGTCCGCAGAATTGTGCGGATGTGTGGATGTGACTTGGCCGACGACGCAATCGGTGGTCTACTGGTTGGTTCTTTCTTGGGCCGAAACTAAGAGAATCTCGAAAAGGAGAATCGCTTTGCATCTTCGAAAAGCTGTCATACGGTTGGTGGCCTTACTTGGACTGCTCGCGGTTGCTCTCGGGGCTACTGGCAATGGACAGTCAGGCACAATCAAAGGCTACGTGATCGACTCGGCCTGCACATTTACCAAGAACCTCAAGAAGCCCATAAGCCCACAATGTGCAGTGGCGTGCGCGAAAGCGGGTTCGCCGCTCGTAATTCTGTCCGACGACGGAACGATTTATTGGCCGATTGACGATGCTGTGCCCTCGTCCAGTCAGAACGCGAAACTTCTGCCATTCGCCGGCCAGAAGGTCACGGCGACGGGAAAAATGTTCGAGCGAGGCGGCTCGCATGCCTTGGTCATCGACAAGATTGAACCTCTACCCAGCTCAAAATAAGTCGGCCCGACACAGTCCGCTGCAAGTTTTTCTACGGAGACAATGAATGCTGAAACGCCGTGAAACGATCATCGTGATGCTGATTTCTTCCATCGCAACGATCTTTGTATTTGGACTGCAGGCTGAGGCGAAATCGAAAATGCAAAAGCAATCGTTTGGCAAAACTGAAGACGGGCAGCAAGTGGATCTCTACATCCTCACCAACAAGAACGGCATGGAAGCCGCGATCACCAACTACGGAGGCACCGTTGTCTCACTGATGGTTCCCGACCGGAACGGCAAACGCGACGACGTCGTACTCGGCTACGACACGCTCGACGGCTACGCGACCGGCAAAGCCTACATCGGCGCGACCGTCGGACGTTATGCGAACCGAATCGCGCACGCCACGTTTTCTCTTGACGGCATTACTTACAGGTTGGCCAAGAATGACGGAGACAATCATCTGCATGGCGGTTTCAACAAGCGGGTGTGGACGGCGAAAGATGTTTCTAACAGCGCAGGTCAGGCGCTCGAACTCACCTACCTGAGCAAAGACGGAGAAGAAAACTTTCCCGGCAACCTGCCAGTTAAAGTCGTGTACACACTGACCCACAAGAACGAACTCAAGATCGATTACAGCGCGACCACCGACAAAGACACGGTCCTCAATCTGACCAATCACGCTTACTTCAACCTCGCCGGTCAGGGAAACGGAGACATTTTGCAGCAGCAGATGATGATCCAGGCGGATCGGTTCACTCCGATCGATCAGTTCTCTATTCCAACTGGCGAACTGCGTAGCGTCAAAGGAACGCCGTTCGACTTTACAACTGCGACCGTGATCGGAGCCCGCATCGATCAGGATGACCAGCAACTAAAAATGGGAAAAGGCTACGATCACAATTGGGTCCTGAACAACCCGGCGGCAGGATCGTTATTTCTCGCAGCGCAAGCGTATGATCCGCATTCAGGGCGCGTGCTCGAAGTGTTGACGACCGAGCCGGGCATCCAGCTCTACACCGGCAATTTTCTAGACGGAATTCACGGCAAAGATGGCAAGGTCTACGACCGGCGCAACGCATTCTGCCTCGAAACTCAGCATTTCCCGGATTCGCCAAATCATCCGAGTTTCCCAACCACAGAACTCAAGCCCGGACAGCACTTCGAATCAACCACGGTCTACAAATTTTCGACGAAGTGATTGTTAGTTATCGGGTGGACCACCCTTTGCCAGGCGCATGGCGCAGGAACTTTCTTGTTATTTCAGTTTCACAAACAGCAAAACGAAGATGGCCCACACTCCAACAGTCACGGGAAACTGGGCAGCTTGTGCCTCCTGTAATGTGCCTCCTCGCGGGATGGCAAAAGAGAGGACAAACATTGCCGCAGCAGTGAGTATTCCGAGAATCAGTTTGGTTTTCGGGGTCATGGTCGTCTCTGCCTCGTCTTTATGGGTTCGCCCCCGTTGAGGTTGCGACAATCCGGTCGGGGCGGTTGCGGACATTCTACGCTGGAATGCAGAGAACGCAACGCCGCGTTCAACGATGTCTTTGGGTACGAAGAATTCAGGGATTCTGCTCTGCCCGTCTCCGAAGTCGTGGCGGGAGATAGCCGAGACGTCCGTTTACTTCGCCGGCAGTCAGTTCGCGGAGGCACAATCGCGTCAGGTCTCCTGAGTCACATTGGTAGATTTCCGCCATCGGCAAGTCTTGAGGTTGCACTACATATCGACCCCGCTCCATTGCGTCCTTAGCGTCGACTGAATCTGTCACGATGGGATTTCCAGGCGTTGCACGAATTCGAAATTTCCGCTCCGGAGCTTCGTAGTTTGAGTAAGTAAAACACAAGCCAATGCACGCCCGGTCTACCATATGTGCGATCGCCACTCGCGAACCCGGTGGACCAAAAATCGTTTGCACGATACGCGTGCCGTAGGGCAATTGATGTACAAGCATCTCCGCCTGCTCTTCCATGTCGTTCAACACGCCCGTATCCTGGTACATCCACGAAAAGAACACGATCATTATGCAAAGCCAGCCGACGAAGTGCACCTTCGAGGGCCGCACACAACCCAGTATGCAAAGCCCCAACACTGCCGTAATCGAGCTTAGTCGCTCCCCTATTGCGCCAAAACTTTGCGCATGTTGAGGGAAGAAAATTTGTTCCCATAGCATTGCTGTAGCAAACAACGCCATGCCCCACAACTCAATCGGCGTGCCTAGCGTTCTCCACAGCTCAGGTTTTTTCAGACCGCGAATTGTACCAATGATGTAACAGAGGACAGCGAACAACAGGGCCGACTTTGCGAGCTTGTTATAGCGGTAACCATACAGCACCAACTGATCCACTCCGGTATAACCATACACGACCAACTGATCCACTCCGCTAAGGTGGAGGAAGCGCCGGAAAATAGGCGATTCTGTCCGGAGATGATGGGAAACATAGATGTGGACTACGATAATCGCCAGCAGTGCCCCCGCGAACAGAACGACACGCGTCCAACCGTGCGACCTCTCCCGTAACAAAATGTACACCGCCGTGCCGATCAGCCAAGCGAAACCGACAGCATGCGCCAATAAAGCGAGCGCCGTTAGGAGCAGCCCAAGGACCCAGTCCGCCAGCGACCCTCGCCAGAACAGTGCCACGGCAAAAAAGGCGAGGCCTAGAGAAACGCAGTAATTCATGAAGCCCATCTGAAACGACCAGCCGTAGGTGATCATCGCAATTGCCGGAACTAGCGACCAAGGCGTCTGTCGCGTCGCCGCTGCAATCAGCGCAAACGCACCCCAAAAGAAAATCAGCACGCACATGGCGGCCGTGAGTTTTGTCGCATTCGCAAATCCCACTACCGCACCCAATCGTTCGAGCAGCACATCAACCAGGACATTCGTCCACGGCCAAACCGTGTAAAGGCCGGGCGCCTGCCCATGACGGATTAGATGAGCCAACCACGCGTTATAGGCGTGGCTGCCGAAGTCTCCCGCCTCAACCTGCCGATGCCAAAAGCACGGCACGACTAACGCGACCGAAAGCCCTGTTACTAGCCAAGGCCTCGCCCGCACGAAGCAAAGCCCGTGAGCCACGGCCAACCCCGTCTTCGGCCTGCGATCCGCTCTTTCCGCTTGCTTTATCCTGCTTGCAGCGATGTTGTTGTTCAAATCAGACATCGAGTGGTTCTTAAATCATAAGGGACGCAAAGATATATGATTTGCGTGCGATTTGCCAACCACGCTACGACGTGCTGTGCCCTGGGGCGCAAGCCGAAAATCACGATTGTTGATAAATCGCCATTTTCATCATTGGCCCGGGTCGATTCTCAACGGCAAATGGCCTGGCTTCGGCTGCTTCACCGTACTTTGCGGAAGGTGCGGGCGTGGGATTGCCAATTCGGAACTGAGCCCGCGCGGCACCGACCTTTTTTCTCCTTGATTTGCAACAATCAGTTACGCTAACATATAGACGTTTAGATTATCCCAGAGATAATCGTCGGATCTTTGACAACTTGATCAAGGGTGCCGCGCTACTGCCAACCCAGGGCTGCGGGTTTCGCACGGCGAGACTTCGTGTGCTGCCCCACACCGTTTCGAAACCAAATCGCAGGCAGCGGACAAGCGCCGTAACTCCAACGTTTCCAATATTTTGCCGCGAAACACCGGAGGCGTTAAAATTGTCGGTCGTTTATTTTCAATATCTTGCGCGGACACGAGGATTTTTCTCGGCTCGACATACGACCTAACTCCAATGTTTCCAAGATTTTGCCTCTAACTACCTTTAGAACCATAGATCTAGGAGGAGGAAAAATTCCGGTCGTTTAGTTTCTATATTTTGGGCGGAAACGAGAGTTTTTTTCGAGGTAAATACTGCACCAGAATGTGTGCAAAATAATCACGAACTGGTTGCACTCGCCGACCGCGCTCCCGTATCCCGGCCGCCAGTACTCGTGTGGTGAGAACTCTTGACGGCGTACATGCGGCGATCGGCTTCGGCAAGCAGGTGTTCGGCGTTCGTACCGTCTGCGGGATAGAAAGCCTGGCCGATGCTCACGGAAACCAGACCCTCGCCGCAAACCGCTTTGCCGGCTTCCGCAATGATGGCTTCGAGCCGTTGCGCCATTTCGGCGGCCGCATCCTGCGTGAGGCCGGGTGCGATCAGCACGAATTCGTCGCCGCCCATGCGCGCCGCGTAATCATATTCGCGGCATGAGTCTTTCAAACCTTTGGCAAACATCTCCAAAAGTTTGTTGCCTTGAAAGTGGCCGAAGCGATCGTTCACTTGTTTGAATCCGTCGAGGTCGGAGACGAACACGGCCAGCGGCAGCTGGGAGCGCTTGCATCGCGCAATCTCGCGATCGAGGTGCAGGAAAAGGGACCGCGCATTGGGCAGTCCCGTCAGATAGTCAGTTGTCGCGGAATCTTCGGCCAGGCGATATTTGAGCGCATTTTCGATGGTAAATCCGAGTTTAGAGCTGATTGCCAGCAGAATTCGCAGGTGGTCTTTGGTGAATGCGTCCTGGTGCGTGCGATAAAGAGCCAACACCGCGACCACGCCCGAGACTCCCTCAAGCGGCACCGCCAGCGCCGATCGCAGCGTGCTGTACTTGGTGGGGTCGTTGAGATACCCGGGCTCAACTGATGGATTGCCATTGAGAATCGGCTTGCTGTTCTGCGCAACCCATCCAGATAGGCCTTCGCCCAGCGGAATTCTTAAAGACGAGAACAAGCGAAAGTTATCGCCGCTCACGTACTCGGGAGTCAGCAGATTGTCCTGCTTGAGATAGACCGCCATCGAGTCGTAGGGGACGAGTCGCTTCAGCCGCACCGAGAGCATGGACAGCGTGTCGTCCACGCTGAGCGACTTACCGAGATCGTGACTCAACTCGAAAAGCATCTGCGCCTCTTGGCGCGCAGCAGCGATGGAGGCAAGATAGTCGCGGCGTTGCTCCGGTAGCTGCGAAGCAGGAGTTTCGGCTTCCGCGAAACCCGCGGCCGGGGCTAGTCCGCGTTCGACCTTCACGTCGGTCGACAGCTTGGCGGGAGCCTTCACGGGCTGCGAGCGGGCGAGTTTCTCGAGTTCTACATAGCGACGCTGCAAAACTTCAACCACGCGCGGATCGAAGCTTTTGCCGGCTTCGCTGACCACGCGCGCCATGGCTTCGTCTAACGGTAAAGCCCGGCGGTACTGGCGATCCGACGCCAGAGCGTCGAGGCAATCGACCGCCGCGAGGATTCGCGCTCCGATCGGTATGTCCTCGCCTTTTAATCCGTTGGGATAACCGCTGCCGTCCCACTTCTCGTGATGCGCACTGACGATAGGCACGACCGGATAAGGGAACTCCACCTGTTCCAGAATCTCCGCCCCAATAATCGGATGGATCTTCATCTTCTCGAACTCTTCCGGCGTGAGCTTGCCCGGTTTCGAAATGATGTGTTCCGGAACCGCCAGCTTGCCGATGTCATGCAGCACCGACGCAGCCTGCAAAGCCTCGGTTTCGTCTGCGCTCAAGCCAAGATCTTTGGCGAGCTCCATAGCGTAGATGCGGACCCGCTGCAAGTGATCGTGCGTGGTGTGATCCTTGGCTTCAATTGCAAGTGCGAGAGCTTCAATTGTTCGCAGGTGAAGATTGGACACCTGCTCGGCATGCCGGGTTTCATCTTCAAGCTTGCTCAGGTACAGCCGATACGACCGGTACATGAGATAGACGGGAGGCAGGACCAGAAGCGAAGACTGCCATCCGATGTGCCGGTTCAGGAAGCTCACCAGGCCGGCGATGGCCGCGCCAACGAGGTAATAGGGGAACGACCAGAAATAGCACTCCGACCACACTTTCAAAACTGGCTTGCCTTCAGTCAACCGGATGATGGTTGCCATCGCAAACGTGTTGAAGGCGAAGTACGTGATCGCCACCAGGACCAACGCGAGAGGATCGTTTCGGTGCAGTCCATGCGTGGTGACGAATTGGTATGCGACATACGATGCTGCCGTTCCCACTGGCAACTGCGAAAAATTGAAAATGACGTGGATCGGCTTCAGGTTGGACGACTTCCAATAAGACTGGACCAGAACTGCCCCGAAACCCATCACCAGGGTTTCGGCAAAGCTCATCTCCAAAACTCCCAGGAGAATGAACAGGAAATTCACCGACATAGTCCCGTTGATGCCAGGCAGTTTGATTTTGAGAGATGAAGCCAGGAGCGCAACCGCGAGATAGCACAGGAACTTGAGCGGATCTGTCGACTGCCAGTGGGTCAACGCAACACAGAAACACCCCAGCGCCGCAAGCGCCATGGCTGCGATAAACACTTGTGCGCCAACCTGACGGGGCGAGCTCTCGGACATTACATGATTCTGGCTCAGGGTGACCTAAATGTCTGGCCAAAACGATTCCGGGTGATTACCATCGTGTTCTGCTTGTGAACCAATAACTTACGGTCCTGCTGCCGGTCGATCTAAGGAGTGCGAAACAGGGTTCTGTCGGAAGGATTTGATCCCGCTTGTCACAGCCATCAGTGCTAGGCTCACTTTGGAATGCATACGTCCTCGATATTCGCGATGACTCGGGACAGCAGCTGTAAGGTCCTCTTGGCGGTCCTGACTGTTCTGCCTCTCTACTCGCTGCAGCTACCTACTACCGCTGCGAAGAACAAGGCTACAGATTCATGGTCGGTTGTGTGGCAGCCGACACGGCTGATTAACGGATCGCCGGTAGTGTTTCGAGTGACTCCGCCGGAACGATTGAAGTCGCTTTCCGGCAAATGGCTGGAGCATGAAGTGTTCTTCTCTGCCGATCCACAAGGCAAAGTCTGGTACGGGATTGCGGGCGCGAGCCTGGAAACGCGGCCCGGAAGCTATGCGCTGGAGTTGAAGGGAGTCAGTGCCAGCGGGAAAGATCTCTCGTTTCAAAAGCAGTTTGCAGTCGGCAAAGGAAAATATCACAGCATCGCAGCGAGCGTGCCCAAACAATATACGGAACCGAATCCTGAACAACTTCAGAAAATAAATCAGGATAAGGCGATTAAACAACAGGCGTTTGCGCACCTGACTCCCGAGCGCGAGTGGGCGGGTAGTTTTCACGCGCCGGTGAAAGCGGCAATCTCCGATGTGTTTGGAACCTCGCGCACCTTCAATGGCAAAACACAAAGTGTCCATCAAGGCCTGGACTATGCCGTTCCGGAAGGCACGCCGGTTGCAGCGCTGAATAGCGGAACGGTTTTACTGGCGCAACCGTTGTTCTTCGAGGGTAATTGCGTGGTGCTCGACCATGGTCAGGGCTTGCTCACGCTTTATATGCATCTTTCGAAAATCGAGGTCAAGGAAGGTGAACACGTTGCTGGCGGACAGAAAATCGGGGTGAGCGGTGGAACCGGCCGCGCCACTGGACCTCATCTGCATGTGGCTGTCCGCTGGGAGGGGGTTTACGTGAACCCGGCGACTTTGTTAACTCTCCAACTGCCGTGAACCTCTGCGATGAGGCTGTTCTGCCGCAGGGCGCAGGGGCGATGAGCGAAGTGTGTCTTTGAGATCGAGATTGCGAATCAAGCGGTGAAGATAATTTACGTGCACGCCTAGAAGCTGTGCCGCCTCGGTGTAATTCAGCTTGGTCTTTTCTAACGCATCGAGGATGAGCTGTTTTTTCACCTCTCTTATTTGATTGTGATACTTTGCCCCGTCAGAAGGCGAGGTAACTGCTTTCTCCAGGATGCACTCCGGCAAATCCTCCGGTTGAATGACATCCGACAGGCTCAACACCAGCGTGCTTTCGATGGCGTTCTCCAGTTCGCGCACATTGCCGGGCCAGTCATAGTTCACCAGACGCTGCATTGCTTCCGGAGAAAGTTTCTTGGCTTTGGTATTCAGTTTCTTGACGTACCTGGTGACAAAATAAGCGGCCAACATGGGTATGTCTTCGCGGCGCTCGCGGAGGGCCGGCATAACCAGCGAGAGAACATTCAGGCGATAAAACAGATCCTTGCGGAAGGTTCCAGCCTTCACCGATTGTGCCAGGTCCTGGTTCGTGGCTGCGATCAGACGGATGTCCACGGAAATCGGACGCACACCACCCAGCCGATCGAATTCACGTTCCTGCAGCACGCGGAGAAGCTTCACTTGCAGAGCCGGCGCAAGTTCGCCGATTTCATCCAGAAAAACAACTCCGCCGTTGGCTATTTCCAGCCGACCCTTTTTCTGCGCGACCGCCCCGGTGAATGCGCCTCTTTCGTGGCCGAACAGCTCGCTCTCCAGCAGGCCCTCGGGAATAGCAGCGCAGTTGATCGCGACGAACGGTTTGCCGGACCGTGGACTATTGCGATGGACAGCCCGTGCCGCCAGTTCCTTTCCGGTTCCGCTCTCGCCTTGCAACAGGACGTTTGCGTCTGTCGGCGCCACTCGTGCCAGGAATTGGTAAACTTCCTTCATCCGAGGGCCGTCGCCAATCAGGTTGTGGTCGAGATTGATTTCCGCTGAAAGCCTGAGGTTCTCCTGTTCCAGCCATTGCATTCGACTAGCGTTTTCCAAGGCGACTGCGGACGTTCCCGCAATGGCAGCCACCAATTGGAGGTGATCTTCGTCGAAGCGGCTAGCCGGGTTACATGTGTCCAGATAAATGCAGCCAGTCACTTTCTGGAACACGGTCAGGGGCACGCACAGCAATGAGCGGACCTCGCAAGACACCAGGCTCTCTACGCCGGCCAGACCATTTGAACCGGGGACGTCAGCTCCCAGAATTGCCAGTCCTTCTTGCATGACTTGACGGGCAATAGTGCGGCTGATGGGTACCGGCAACGCGGACTTTGCGACACGGTGGCGGGCAAAGGCCGAGGCAAGGTTCGGCTCCCCTCTGCCATCGAGCAAGATGGCGCCGCGTTCAGCCGGGACTACTTCAAAAATCAGGTTAAGGATTTGCTCCTGCAGTTCATCCAGATCGCGGATGGAATGCACCACCCGGCTAATCTTCAGCAGTGCATTCAGATTACGGGCAACACGGGAACCAGCCGGGATCTCATTGAGAATTCGCTCCGGTTGCAGGTAAAGCACGTCTTGCGGGCTAACCTGGGCTGTCGCTTGGGTCAAGCTGTCTTCGTATTCAACCCGGCCAGCGGTTGGTTCTTCTTCTTCATGGAGCAGCAAAAGGAAGATCGAATCGCCCACCGAGATTTGGTCTCCGTGGCTCAATCGCGCCTCTTTTACTGCCACTCCGTTTACTGATGTGCCATTACGGCTGTCGAGGTCTCGTATCTTATAGCCATCGCTTTCCCGGCTGAGCGCGCAATGGCGACGCGACAAAGAAGGATCGCTGATGGAAAGCAAATTCGATGGGTCGCGGCCGATGTGGATTTCGCCGTTTGGCAGGGCAAACGTCGAATCCTTTAGCGGCCCCGCAATCGCCAGAAGCCTTGGGTTCACCTGAGTACCTCACTACTACTTGCCATCCTCTCTAACACATTTATTGCTGGAATCGCAAAACTATCTGCGATAGTTCCACTATCCGAACAGATAGTTGGGCTATCCGTTTGGATAGTTGTTGGGGCTGCAGAAAACTATCCGAGGCTTGTTTATAGCGAGCACGACCTAATTGAATCAGTTAGTTGGAATCACATCGCATGCGTGAAGCTCAGCCGCCACTCTGGTTCGACACGTGCATTCATAGCTGCAGCCGTGACCTGGCGAAGCGATGGGGGAAGCGCTTTTGGCAGTCTTGCCGGGTAAAGGCAGAGATCGGGAGCCTGGCGACCCCCTCATCAGGTTCCCGGTTTTTTCCCTCCGTGCAAATATGGACACGATCTTCGTGGATCGAGCGCTCCAGGCATATCGGGATCACACAGGGGACATGCGTCCCTTTGAGGCCCTCCCAATTGAGGTTACCAGCAGGATTCTTCGGGAGGCGCAACGGCTCAAGGGCTTTGGAAATGGGAGCTTTCCTCAGCCCGCAGCCGCGGATGGTTGCGTGGACAGTTGAGTGTCGAGTTGGGGAGTGATACGGTAGCTTTGCTATCACCTCGAAATTGTGTGACTGGCTCTGGGGGCTACGTTGGGGCGCCGGATTGCATTGCAGTGTCTTATCGCGTTGGTTGTCGTACTAACTTCCGTGCCAGCCGCTGCCCAATGCCATCGACCGATCGGCCAATGCGCACCTAACCACGTTTGGGACTTCATAAACTGTGGCTGCAAGTTCGTCCATGGCTCTTCTATTCTGATCGACACGCGCCATGCCGGCTTCAAACTCAGCTCGTCGAAGCAAGGTAGGTGTGTAAAGTTTGACTTGCGTGGCGATGGCCATAAGCAATGCTGGAGCTGGCCCGAAGCGGGCAGCGGCAATGGATGGCTGGCGTTGCCCGGTCGCACCAACCACGACGGCATGGTGGACAGCGGCAAAGACCTGTTTGGCAGTTCTACGTATCAGATGCATCCCGATTACGTGAATGTCCCGTGCAAAGGTAATCCCGGGTGTCATGATGAGAACGGCTACTATGCGTTGCTCGAACTAAAACAGCCTGATCTTGGTGGTTTTGACGATTACGGTAATCCGGATACAGCTTTCGTCCTCAGCGAGAAGGATAAACTCTGGAAGGATCTCCGAATCTGGATTGATGAGAACCGTGATGGCATTTCACAACCAAATGAGCTGCACAAACTAAGTGAGTTCGGGATCAAGACTATCTCGCTCATTCCGGCGATGACCGGCAAGCATGATCAGTGGGGCAACTGGTTCCGTTACGCGGCTCCGCTGAACATTGAAGTTAAAGGTGTCCGCAACTGGTCCCTGAGGAACGACGAGCGCATTCGTGGTAACAGTCCGCACGAGTTGGACGTTCAGACATACGACATCTTCCTGGTCCATTCGGAGGTTCCGGCGGAGAAGTAAGAACTGCAGCGCACTCAGCTCGCAGCCGCGGATGGTTGCGTGGACACTTGAGTGTCGAGGTTTTCTACCGGAACTCCATCGCGAAAACTGACGCTTCTTCCTGAGATGGCTGGAATGCGTTCGCCCGGAACCAGGATGCCGACCAGATTCAAGGGATCAGCCGCGGACAGCGTGACGGTTTCCCCGGTCGGAGGCATTTTTCGTGTGGCCCGCAACGACTCTACCGCAACCGGCAGGGCGAATTGCTCGCCGAGGAATCCATCCACAAAACGGCCGCCCCGAATTTCGCCGCGATCTTCCAGCCGGCGAAATGCCATTTGCAATTCCCGCCACTTGGGCAGGTTGGTTTCTCGTGCCAGTGCATCGCGAAAGACGATCCCGTAACGTTTGAGCAACATCCAGCAAGTGGCCTCGACGGTCCGGTTGCGCTCTACGGTTTGGTCGGTGTAAAGCAGCGCCCATCGTCCGGAACTATGCCGCGGACGCGCCGTGCGCCCGCTGCCTTGCCCCGCGCGCCGTTTGGGATCGATGAGCGAGCGCAGGTTATCGAAGCCGTCGGCGGTGACTACTCCCGCGGCCACCAGTTCCCACAGCGCGGTTTCAACTTCGGCCTTGAGTTTGTCGGTGCCGCGGACGATATCGGCGAAGAAGGAGGCTCCGCGCTGGCGCAGGAAATCCAGCACCTGCCGCGCTCCTTCACCCAGGCCGCGTGCTTCGGGTTGATTGGCAGCGGGATTATGCGGAGTCATCCAGTCGGCTTCTTCGCGAACGAAAAATGTAATGGGCGCGACGCTGGTCGGAATCACGCGCCGCTTGCCGGCGGCCGAATCCTCGAGTGTTGCCGGATGCGGAGACAAGCGCCCCCAGCCGACTGCGCCGGTTAAACAAAGTTGATCCAGCCATTGCGGATCGTAGTTGGCAATGCGTCTGGCAAGAATCTGCCGCTCCCAGGCATTGGCTGGGATTTCAAAACCTTGAAGCTGCCGCAGTATTTCGAGCGTGGAGCGTTCCCCCTGAACTTGCGTTCCTGGCGCGACATGCTGCCAGCGCAGCAGCCAGCGCATGAACTGCGCGGGCGTTATAGGCTCGATTTGTTTTCGCAGCGTCGCGACCGTGAGCCGATGAATACGAGCCAGCAAGCGCCGTTCGCACCATTCGGTCTGGCGTGGCCCGGGCGCGCCCGCTTGCGTCGCTTCATCGGTAAACTTCCCGCGCAGGATTGCTCCGTTGGCTTCCATGCGCAGCAAAGCTGTTTCGATTTCAGATATAGGAAAGCCAAGCATGGACCCAAGTTGTTGCGCCGTGACGGGACCTAAGTGTGTCATCCAGCCGGTGACCATCGTCAGAACGGCATCGTCGCGAGAAGGGATCGTGCTTTCGATCTCGACAATCGGCCGATCGAAACTGGCGTCGGGGAAGAGTAGGGAAAACATCTGGGCACGCTCAGCCGCGACCCAGTAGCTTCGGTCGCCGTTGACGGCGTTGGCCACCCGGCCATGTTCAATCAATTGCCAGAAATGTTCTTTCCATCGCGCATTGCCGCGATCATCCACGTAGGCAGGCCCTCCACGGTCTACGGGAAAGGCGATCAGCGTGTGCAGGACATCATGCAGTTCGTCGGGATCGCGGACATCCGGCCACGCCTCTTCGCGGACCTGGGCAATCGCCGCGGGATCAAGCTTACCAACTTCCTCCAGCACAGATTCCGGCAGGATCCGCCGCATTTCGACTGCTCGTGCGCGGCGCTCTTCGAGCGGCGCATCGTCGAGATAGGCATACGGATTCGCATTGAGGATTTCATGCGAAAACTGTGAGGGCACGGGCGTATCCACCGCGACGCAACGGATGCGTCCGTCCGCCATTCCCCGCAGCAGGCTTTTTAGGCCTTCCAGGTCCATCGCCTCGGTGAGCACGTCTTTCATGACTTCGTTCACCAGAGGATGGTTGGGGATCTGAATATCCCCGGCGATATTTTCCTGGCACGCGGCAACGTCGGGGAACACCGAGGCCAGCAGATCGTCCGAGCGCATGCGCTGAATCTGGGGCGGAACTTTCTTGCCCGACTGAAATCGCAAAAGAGCCAGGGCCCGATTCGCATCCCAGCGCCAGCGTGTGCCGAAGATGGGCGAAGCCAGCGCGGCTTGTTCGAGGATGGGCTGTACGGTCTCCGCGTTCAGAAAGTGAAAAACATCAGCTAAAGGAAAGCTGTGCTGCTCGGCCAGCGCGATGTTCAGACCATTATCCGTGGCCGCGGCTTGCAGTTCAAAGTTGAAGCTGCGGCAGAAACGCTTTCGCAAGGACAATCCCCAAGCTTTATTGATCCGTCCTCCGAAAGGCGCGTGGATCACCAGTTGCATTCCACCGCCCTCATCGAAGAAACGTTCCGCGATGATTGTTTGCTGCGTGGGGACGGCTCCTAGCACGGCGCGCCCCTGCAGAATGTATTCGATCATCTGCTCGGCACCGGAGTCGTCCAAGCCACACTCTTCTTTCAGCCAAGCGACAGTTTCCGCAACCTCAGGTTGGCTGAAAGAAACACCGATCGGCGAGGTGTGCGGCAGCCGGTCGCTGATTTGCTGGCGCAGATCGGCCACATGTAACGACAACTCTTCGGTTCTCGCCGGGGCCTCGCCACGCCAGAAGGGAACGCTGGGCGGCGCCCCGTGGGCGTCTTCAACCAGGACGCGTCCCGACTTGCCTTCGACCCGGCGAATTCGCCACGAACTGTTGCCCAGCAACATGATGTCGCCGGCATTGCTCTCAACGGCGAAGTCTTCGTCGAGCGTGCCGACAACAATTCCTTCGGGCTCGGCGACCACCGTAAACAGCGCGGTTTCGGGAATGGCGCCGCCGCTTGTGATTGCCGCCAGCCGCGCTCCCCGCCGCGCTCGCAGCTTGCGATTGATGCGATCGCGATGGATGTATGCGCCGTAGCGTCCACGCCGCGCCGCAATGCCCTCCGAGAGCATTTCGAGCACCGCTTCGTAGGTCTCGCGCGAAAGATTGCGATACGGGTATGCTCGGCGTACCAGTGCGAAGAGCTCGTCTTCGTCCCAGCCATCGTCTTGTGGAGCCGACACTCCTGTCCCCGTGTCGAAAGATGCCGACAATTTCTCGCTTGTAGTTTCGCCGAGTTTTTCGTCAGCGTTAGACGCGGACGAGGGTGCCCCCGCCACACGACCGCCGCCCGCGGCGCAGATGGCGACGATCTGCTGGGCCAAAATATCCAGCGGCGAGTCAGGGATCATGATGCGATCAAGATCGCCCTGGCGGATAGCCCGAACCAAAGCCGCGCACTCCTGAAGTTCGTCGCGAGTAGTAACGAAGAAGCGTCCCTTGGGGACCGCGCCGCGCCAGTGACCCGAACGGCCCACGCGTTGCAGGGCGACGGCGATGGCTCGGGGAGAGCTGATCTGCACCACTAAATCCACCGTGCCGATATCGATTCCCAACTCCAGCGAGGCCGTCGCAACCAGCACTTTTACTTCGCCATCTTTCAGCTTTTTCTCCGCGGCCAGACGCAATTTGCGCGAGAGGCTGCCGTGATGGGCGGCGACGTTGTCCGGGCCAAGTTTTTCCGCCAGATGGTGCGAGATCCGCTCCGATAATCGCCGGGTGTTGACAAAGACCAATGTGGAGCGATGCCGTTCGATAAGTTCTACCAGCCGGTCGTAGATCTCATCCCACATTTCGTTGGTGGCGATGGGGCCGAGTTGACTGGCCGGAACTTCGACGGCGAGATCGAGCTTGCGCTTGTGGCCAACGTTGACAATCACAGGATCAGGCCGTCCGCTGCCGGTGAGGAAATGCGCGACCTCTTCAATCGGCTTCTGCGTGGCAGAAAGCCCAATACGGACTGGCGGACGATACGTCAACGCTTCCAGTCGCTCTAGCGAGAGCGTCAGATGAGCGCCACGTTTGTCATCTGCGACAGCGTGAATCTCGTCGACGATCACGGTCTCAACGTCACGCAGGATTGCGCGGCTCTTTTCCGCAGTGAGCAGGATGTACAGCGATTCCGGCGTAGTCACTAGGATGTGTGGAGGGCGCTTCAGCATCGCCCGACGTTCATGCATGAGCGTGTCGCCGGTGCGAACCGCGGTGCGAATCTGCGGCATCAACAAACCGCGCTCCCCGGCCATCTGCAGAATGTCGCCGAGCGGCACTTCGAGGTTCTTCTGGATGTCGTTGCCCAACGCTTTCAGCGGCGAAACGTAGAGGACTTCGGTGCGGTCCTGAAGATCGCCGGCCAGCGCTTTTCGCACCAATCGATCGATGCAGGCGAGAAATGCGGCAAGGGTTTTGCCGGAGCCCGTCGGCGCGGAAATCAACGTCGTGTGGCCGGCCAGAATATGCGGCCATCCCTGCTCCTGGGGCTCAGTCGGCGTGCCGAAGCGCTGGACAAACCAGTCCCTGACGAGAGGGTGGGCCCAGTCGAGAGAGGAAGGAAGGGAAGGCATTAAGAATATTGTAGCCGGAGAATTCAGATTCGTAAAATGTTCGCCTGGAGTATAATTACAATTGAGAAACGACAATGAGTCGAAAACACGCTGTCACCGTGCCAAGTCCGAAGGCGAAAGACAAACGGAAGGGAAAGACGACAGCTTCGCCTTCGGCTACCGACGACCTTATCGCGAGCCTTCGTGGAAGCTGCAAGGGTGACGATTCCTTGGTCGATGGTCTTCATGAAGAACGCCAGGAGAACAGCTTTTCCGAGCGAGGGTGGGAGAAGTGGGGACTCTGGGTGGCTTGGCTAAAGCCAAAGGCAAACAGCTAAACAAAAAACCCACCGGTTGTCTGCTTGGGGCGTGCTCGGGTCGACAACCGATGGGCTACCGTTTCTCCTTACTCACCCTGTTGTTTTCAGGAGTCATTACTCGTAAAAACCCATTTCCCGGAAAAAGTTTCGCATCCATTCGTAAATTTATGTAAAAGCTTAAACTCATGTAACAGCGCAACTTACTCAGGTATCGCCGGGGGACGAGCCGCCATCAACTCGGTGAACCGGGCGTCATTGCGAAGACCCGCAAACTCCGGATCCTTGTATACATTTTCAATCCCCTTATACCCCTCCTCAAGAGCCCTCCGAAGGTACTGCAGCGACCGGTCGGAATCGCCCCGCTTCGCGCATAGTTTAGCGATGATGTAGTCGAAGCGCGCCCGATCTTCAGGCGACGGCAGCTGGGCGGAGATGCCATTATGCGAAGTGCGGTCCAGGATGTAGGGATCGAGCTCAATGGCCGTGGCATAGGATTCGGTGGCTTTTTCAAACTCCTTTTTGCCGAAATATGCAGCGCCCATATTGCTATAGAACGAGGCAGAATCGGCGCGCAATTTGAGCGCCTTCTCGTATTGCTTTATGGCCTTCCCAAATTTCTTCGACTCATAATCGATCACACCTAAGTTGTTCACGGCATCGGCATAGCTGTGGTCGAGATGAATTGCGTGTTCGAACTCCTTCCCAGCTTCTTTGTAGCGCTGCATCAGGAGTTCAGCGATGCCAGCCTTATTGTGGACCTCCGCATTATTCGGATTCTTGGCTAGAACGGCCCGATAGTAATCGAGCGCATCCAGATAGTCCTTTTCGACGCGCAGCTCATCGCCACGTTTTTCCAGTTCCTCGAGCGTGGCGGTCGTAGAGGGCGGCGGGGCACGCCGGATGGTCGGCGGGCTGATCTGTACCAGTTCAGGGTTCGAGCTTTGAGCTTGTAGGGTGGATACAGCAAAGACGATCAACGCTAGCAGGCAGAACAGAGACAGACGTCGCATAGCTCACCTCCATGAATCCGGGCGAACTCTCTACACTTCCTTTGACACCATCAAACCTAACAATGTTCCTTCACTGGGGCGCGGTTCCGGTTTGCGCCGGAGTGGTGGCCGGCGGGTTAGACGGTTTGTCGTCTTTAAAGATACCCGCAATCTTGCCAAAAAACCCCTTTTTCTTCTTCCCATCCTGGTCCGTAGCGTTGGCGTCCTGCGTAGCTCCACCAGCCTGGGCCCCATTTGGGCCGGTTGATCCCGGCGGCGGAAGCGCTTTCTCGCCTCCCATCCCAAGCATGCGAGAGAAGAATCCCTTGACGCCGGTCGACTGGTCGCAGGTCTGATTCGGCTCCGTTCCTGCAATGAAAGCAGCCGTATAGGTTTCGGGACAAGCTGGAGTTGCCAGCAGGTTGGTCGTCTTGTCCAATTGGACATCGACGACTCCTGCGGGTTGAGCAAATGACTTCACATCTGCGTACTGGGGGAGCGCAACCGCCTTCTTCATGAACTCGGCCCAGATCGGCGCGGCTGTCTGGGCTCCGCTCAAGCGAATGTCGCTGTAATCGTCAAATCCGACCCAGACGATGCAGAGAAGATTGCTGGTGTAGCCGGCGAACCAGCCATCGTGAGAAGTTCCCGTTTTGCCCGCTGCCGGAGCATCAAAACCGCGGGTGCGAACCTCGTAGGCAGTCCCGAAGTTCAGCACGCCTTCCATCATGTTCGTCATCACGGCGGCAACGCGAGGGTCCAGCACCTGACGTTTGTCCGGCCTGAAGTCCATGACCACGTCGCCGGCGGCATTACGCACGGAATTGACCATCACAGGTGAGATGCGCACGCCTGCGTTCGCAAAAACGGTATAAGCTGCGGCCATGTCCAGAGGAGTGGCGTCATAAGAACCGAGAGCCATTGCTGGGGTGGGTTTGACCGAAACAATTCCCGCGGCCTTAGCCAAATCCGATACTTTGTCGTAGCCCACTTCTTCGGCGAGCTTTACGGTCGCATTATTCAGCGACATGGCCAGGGCGTAACGGGCAGTCACGTCGCCGTGGTACTCCTCTTTGTAATTCCGTGGCTCGTAGATCTGGTCTCCGTAAGCGAAGCTGCCCGGTTCGTCTTTCACCATGGTGGCGGGGGTGAAAACCGGGTTGGCTCCATCCACGGCGGTGTTGATGGCCGCCGCATAAACGAACGGCTTGAAAATAGATCCCGTGGGACGCCGCGCCACCGCGTGATCCAACTGGCTGAATCCGTAGTTACGCCCGCCGACCAGGGCAAGTACCTCTCCGGTGTGAGGATTAAGAACAACTAGAGCGACCTGCGCCTGCGGCCCCGGCTCAACTGTGGTTTCGAACTTGTTCTTTCCAACCTTTGTTTTCTTGGTGCGCCGCTTGGTCACCTGATCGTCGACGAGTTTCATGCCCATATCCACCGCTTGAGCTGCGGCGCGTTGCAGGTCGGGATCCAGGGTCGTATAGATTCGGTAAGACTGCTCGTTCAGTTCGCGTTCATTCAAACGACTGATGACCGCGTCGCGCACTAGGTCGACAAAATAGGGCGCATCGCTAGCCTCGACATTCGGAGGCGCGAGCTTCAACGGTGTGGCTTTGGCTTTGTCGGCTTGCTCTCGCGTGATCGCATGGGTTTCGACCATGCTGTCCAGAACCAGGTTGCGGCGTTCCGTGGCGCGTTCAGGATGGCGATAAGGAGACAAAGCGCTGGGCGCCTGGATCAGCCCCGCGATCAGCGCGGCCTCAGGCAGCGAGATGTCTTTTAAATCCTTATTGAAGTACGCCTGCGAAGCCTCGGCAAAACCGCTGATGGTGAACGAACCGCGCTGCCCCAGGTCCACCCGATTCGCATAGAACTCAAAAATCTGCTGCTTGCTGAACTTCTGTTCCAGTTCCATCGCGATCAACATTTCGATGATCTTGCGCTTGACCGTCTTCTGGGGACTCAGGAAAAACGCGCGCGAAAGCTGCATCGTTAGCGTGGAACCGCCCTGCTCATGTTTCTGATGAGTAAAATCAACCCAAGCCGCTTCGCCCAGGCGAATGAAATTCACTCCTCCGTGCTGGAAAAAACGCCGGTCCTCAATGGCAAGCACGGCATCGACCAGTACTTTAGGAATGTCGTCGTACTTTACCAACTGGCGTTTGGAACGCTGTTCCGCATCGAACAGCGCCGTAATCATCCGGGGTTCGAGTTCGTAGGCTTCCAGCTCACCAGATTTCCCGGTTATGGTTGAGACATGCCCATCTTGCACGCGGATGGTCGCTGGCTCCGGGCTATGGTAGGACTGAGGGCCGGGGCTGATCTCAACACCATTATTCAGAGCGCGATAACTCCCCATCGGGGACGGGCCAGCGTTTTCCGAGTAACCCGCTCGGCGCAGCTGGGCTTCGATCTCGTGCAGATCGACCTTCTCGCCCACTCGGACGGCACGCGGTATCGCATAAATACTCGCCGAGCTGCTGAAAACCGGCCCTTTAAAGCGCTGATCGATGATGCGTCCGTATTTGATGTAGAAGTAGGAGAAGAATCCGCAGAGGCACACCGAAAGGACGACGAAAACCGAGAGTGCGACTCGGATCACCGGATCATGCGAGAGAACTCCCTTGCCGGCTTTCGCGCCGTTTTTCCTTTTCGGGATCTTTAGCTTAATGGTCACGGTGAATTTAGCGGAGTCACCTGAATCTCGTCGACGATAGGCGCGCCCCCTTCAATCAGATGACGGCGCTCGCGAATGCGTTATCCTCGAGCCGGATTTGCCGGCTCTCGCATCCGCAAATCTTCGGCCAATCGAAAACGAGCCAGAGCTCCCAGAGGGTGGCTCCAGTCTCCATTCTAAATCACACCGAATCCACAACCGTTATCAGAAGGGGCTCTTGTTTTCGGTGGAAGCGTCGAAGTGCAGGTCCACCGGATATCCGGGCAGGTCCAGATGAACAGTATAGGGCGCGCTAATGGTAAGTGATCCCGTGCCCTGCGTGCCATGACGCTGGACCTTGATCTGATCTTTGGCTAGAGGGATGTCGAGACCCACTGCTTTCTTGTAGATGGCGTCGCGAATCGCGTCCTCAGGTTTGGCGGTATAAGTCTCGAGCGTGGCCTCGGTCTTGACGTCATCCGAAAACTGGTAATTGGAGTAATAGACAGGAACCAATATCGCTCCAAGATATACTCCCGCCACAATCACGAAGATGCCAATAGCGAGTTTGATCGTACCCATTTGCGTGCTCCCGGTTCCGGCCGCACGCAGAGATCCGATCAGCGGGCAGGCCGTAAGACTTTGAAATAATCCGTTATTGCCGCGATGCTAGCATCCTGAATTTGGCGTGTCGAGCGTTGAACGACTTCCACAGTACCTTCGGTAACTTTCTTGCCGACGGTAACACGAAAGGGTATGCCCACCAGGTCAGCATCTTTGAACTTGACCCCCGGCCGTTCGTCCCTGTCGTCCAGTAACACGTCAAAGCCATCGGCTTCCAACCGGGTTGCGATATCCACCGCGGCTTTCAGCAGAGCCTCGTCTTTCACGTTGACCGGACAGACGACGATTTCAAACGGCGCAATCGAAGGCGGCAGCCAGAAGCCATTTTCGTCATTGCTCTGCTCGACCGCCGCAGTCAGAATGCGCTCGATCCCAATCCCGTAACACCCCATGATTAGCGTGACTTCCTTGCCATTGCGGTCGAGAACCCGCGCGCCCATGGACTCCGAGTATCTGTAGCCCAGCTTGAAGATGTGGCCGATTTCGACCGCCGTATCGATGCGGAGCGCCGCCCCGCAGTTGGGGCACACTTCCCCTGCAGTCACAGCACGCAGATCGGCATAAGCGGTGGGCTGGAAGTTGTGCCCCGGAGTCACGTTTTTCAGGTGATAGTCTTCCTTATTCGCACCCGAGATCAGGTTCTTACGGCCCTCTAAAGCCTTGTCGACGAGCAAGAGGGGACGGGCGCCATCCTCTATATCCGTAGCCCACTCGATGCCAATCGGTCCCAGGAATCCCGCCGGTGAGCGGAAGAGCTGTTTGATTTCGTCCTCTACCATGGGTCGGGTCGGTTTCCCGCCCACGGCTGAAGCAAACTTCGCCTCATTGAGCTGGTGATCGCCGCGCATGAGAACAACGACCGCACGCAGCTTGGTCTTGCCCGTCTTCGCCTCTTTTTCTTCCGCCATGTAAGCCAGGGTCTTGATCTTGTTCTTCGGAGAAACGCCAAGAAATCGCGCCACATCCTCAATCGTCTTCATCCCCGGCGTATGGACTTCAAGCGGTTCGCCGCCCCCTTCGAGCGTCAAATCCTCCACGCCCGCGAGCTTCGAAACCGCTTTCTCCATGTTCGCCGCGTAATTGCATTGCTCGCAGCTCACGATCAGATCTTCGCCCGCCGGCGTCCGCACCATAAACTCGTGCGACTCCTTGCCGCCCATCGCACCCGAATCCGCCTCGACCACCATATATTTCAAGCCGCACCGGTCAAAGATTCGGCGGTAAGTTTCGTAGTGCTTCTTGTAGGAAACGTCGAGCGCAGCGGCATCGATGTCGAAAGAGTAAGAATCCTTCATGATGAACTGCCGCACCCGCAAAAGCCCCGACCTGGGCCGCGGCTCATCGCGAAACTTCGACTGAATCTGATACCAGATTTGCGGCAGCTGTTTGTAGCTTCGTAGCTCCTTGCTAGCGATGTCGGTCATGACTTCTTCGTGAGTCATGCCGAGGCAAAGATCAGCGCCCTTGCGGTCTTTCAAGCGAAACAAATTGTCGCCCATAAGCGCCCAGCGACCGCTAGCCTCCCAAAGCTCGCGCGGATGCAGCGCCGGCAAATAAAATTCCTGCCCGATCTTGTCCATCTCTTCGCGCACGATCCCCATGATCTTGTTGAACGACCGGTTGCCCAAAAAAAGATAGGAGTAAAGTCCGGCAGCAAGCTGGCGAACGTAGCCTGCCCGCACCAGAAACTTGTGACTAGCGACTTCAGCGTCCGCAGGCGCCTCGCGCAAAGTAGGAATAAACAATTCAGACCAGCGATGCATAGTTAAGAATCCTGACCAGCAGGGAATTGGCTATTGTAAATGATTGGGTGAGAGGGTCGGCGTTCGACCGCCGAAACAGGCAATGGTCACGTAGCAGCGGACGCCTCGTCCGCTCGGGTCGAACTCACTTCGCCAACTGCTTCAGAATCTCTTTCCCCAACTTCTGCGTCTCGCCGAAAAACTTCTGATACTCAACAAACATCCGATTGAGTTCGAGCGACTTATCCGGCCCAGGATGCTTGCGCAGAATCATGTCGCGCACATGGACCGGGTTAGGCAGGGTTGCATCTTCCGTCAGTTCTTCCAGCGCCGTATTAGGATCGTAGTGATACATAGAATTGACTCGTTGACAGATTGAATCATTGACTCATTGAAAATCAAATTCAAGACGCTCTGTTGATCTTTGCAGTGCTCAACGAGGCTGCGCAGATTGCCACCAATTCGTTGGCTTCTTTCAGCAGGAGCGTTAGCTTGGCCGCAGGGGCAAGCCCTGTGTCGCCCAGAAGCTCGAGCCAGAATACCGTTTCATCCGCCTCTTCAACCACGATACTAATCTTCTAGATGAACTCAGCTTTTGATCGTGCGCGGCAAACCGCGCGATAGTTCGCCGCCACCGCAGTTCCGGATCGCAATAGCTGTTTGCCAATGACATCCGCTTCTCGAGAACGCGGCAACGATCGCGAAACTGCAACAATCCGGATCGCAAATTGCTTCGTCCGCAACTTCAAAGCCTCGGCCTGATCCAACTTATTCATCCGAGTACAACCCAAGCATTCAATCGTACGCTTCTAATGACTCAATGTTTCAATCTCTCAATGATTCAATTCCTACATCATTTCAGTTCCCCAGAGATCATGCAGATGAACAATCCCTTCGAGCCGTCCATTGCCATCCACCACGGCCAGAGACGTTATCTTTTTTTCTTCCATCAAAGCCAGCGCCGTCGCCGCAAACTCCCGCCCCGCGATCGTCTTCGGATTCCCGGTCATGCACTCGCCAGCGCTTAAATCGAGCACATCCTTGCCGCGCTGTTCGAGCAACCTCCGCAGGTCGCCGTCGCTGATTACTCCCACCAGTTTTTCACCTTCGACCACCGCAGTCACGCCCAGCTTCTTCCGCGACATTTCATAAATCACATCTGGCATAGTCGTTCGCGGCGTAACCCGCGGCACTGCGTCCCCACTGTGCATCAGCGATTCCACTCGTGCCAGACGCTTTCCGAGTTTGCCTCCAGGATGCAAATTGGCAAAATCTTCTTCTTTAAAACCCCGCTTCTCAGCCAGCGTCATCGCCAACGCGTCACCCAGGGCGAGCATGCAGGTTGTAGACGCGGTCGGGGCGAGTCCCAGCGAACATGCCTCTTCCGCCACCGAGCAATCAAGCGCAACTTCAGCCGCTGCCGCGAGCGTTGAGAGCTTAGGCGGTATGCCGAGGATGCCAGTACCTTTCGAATAGACTTCGTCACAAGTCATCGCGATCAGCGGCACCTGCAATCGCTTCAACGTAGCCAGTAGCCGCAAAATCTCCTCAGTCTCCCCGCTAGCCGAGAGCGCCAAAACCGCATCGCCCCGCACCACCATCCCCAGATCCCCATGCACAGCTTCGACCGGATGCATAAACAACGCAGGCGTCCCGGTCGAATTCAGCGTCGCCGCAATCTTGCGCGCGATGATTCCACTCTTGCCCATGCCCGTGACCACGACTCGGCCGCCGCACCCGTAAATTAAATCCACCGCGCGCTTGAACGCGTCGGCCATAGGCCCTGCAATGCGATCAGCCAGGACGCGCAACGCCTCTGCCTCGATGCGTACCACGTTTTCGCCAACATGTTTCATGGAGTAAAGAATGTTAGCAGGTACCGCTAGGCGTCGATGGAGCGACGGGCGTCCCGCCGTCAACTGTAAATCAACGCCTTCATCCCACCGCGATCAGAAGTGATCGTCCATCTTCTGAACCCGCTCTGCGTGATGCCCCAACCCGGCCAGACTTCTGGCCTGAATCGCGCGGTCCCACGGCCCAGCTTCCCAATTATCTTTCTTCTTCTCTGGATGAATCCAAGGTGGCAGTGTGATGAGCAAATTGCGCGCCATGGCAAGGGCGTACGGTTCATAAAGAGAACGTAAATGTGGCAGAGTCTCCTCAGCCTTTGCCTGCTCTTCAAGATGCAAATCGTGGGCCAGCAAAGCCTGCCGAAGTTGCGCCTCTTGCTCTCCGTCAAGCCGGTCGGGCGCAAGCGGGTCGTACTGCGCATTCACCAGCTGCGCCAGGTCCACCACCGCGTGGCGCGCCACGGCAAACGTCAACTTAGCTTGCTCCTTCGCAATGCCGTCGATACCGGCAGAGACCAATGCTGTGGTATCGAGCATCATGGTGAGCGCGCCCAGCCAAGACTGATTAATATGCTGAGAACGAAAAAAGCCGAGCGGCGGATAGGAAATATGACTCTCCAACAGTTCAGCTGCCCAATGTTCCCACTCGCGAAAGATGTCATCCAGATGCGCGCAATTCCCGAGCCTTGTCAGCATTTCCGCGGCCGTGGGCGGTGAACCGGCTCGCGCGTCCAGCATGGAAATCTGAATTTCGCGTCTGGAAAACGACGAATAAATTGTCGGCAGGTATCCAATGACCACACCTAGAAAGCCGAAGCCCATGCCGGATTCGAGCACCGCCAGAGTGCGGGCAAGCTCCGAAGTCGGAATAATGTCTCCATAGCCCAGGGTGAAGAAAGTCGAACCACTCAGATAAACTACCCGTCCGAAGGTGACCGGTTCGTTGCCGATCATGACGTGTTCGCCCGCGCCGTATTGCAACAACGCAAAGCCAAAGATCAAGCCGCAGGCCCACAGCGCGAGCAGGAAAAGCAACGACAGCGGCCCGAAGTAGCCAAGAAAATTTTCCCGCCGCCCCGGCGACTTAATGTGGCTCGTAATCATGCGCCACGGCTTCCATGTATTGCGGTAGAACCATACGGTAATACGAAATTTCCGCCGCACACGGCGTGGCAGCACAACCGTTTCAAACGCGTCCAACAAGACCGCGAGAATTACGACAATGCCCGAGATGGTAGCGAAAATAAGCATTCGAAGTGAGTCGTGGCGAAAATGGTAGCAGATTTCGAGAATTCTTCAGCCTCCGTGCGATTATGTAGTGTGCCAGGAGATTCATGATGACTTCCTTATCCCCCGGAAAACATGCGAGCGGCGGCCCGGCAACCGACCTGCCTCCAGTCCCCGAGCCTGCCTTCGCCGAGCGTGCACGCACCCTGATGTACTTGGGCCGCATCGGTAGCCTCTCGACCTTGTCGCGAAAACAGCCGGGTTTCCCCTTCGGATCGGTGATGCCCTACGGGTTGGACGATCGCGGCCGGCCCATTTTCCTCATTAGCACCATGGCCATGCACACGCAAAACTTGCAGGCCGACCCACGCGCCAGCCTGCTCGTGACCCAGGCCGATGCCAGCGGCGATCCGCTCGGAGCATCCCGGGTTACATTAGTGGGGAGTGTGCCGCCTATACCAAAATCAGAGGTGCCAGCGGCGAGGGAACTCTACCTGCAACGTTACGAGAACAGCAAGTATTGGGTCGATTTCGAAGATTTTTCTTTCTATCGCATGGATATTGTCGATATCTATTACGTCGGAGGCTTCGGCGTGATGGGCTGGGTTTCCGCTTCGGAATATGACGGAGCGCAACCCGATCCGCTCGCAGACTCGACCACCGAAATCATCCAGCACATGAACGCCGATCATAAAGATGCGCTGATCCTGATTGCGCGAGCCTTTGCCGGCATAGACTCGCAGGAAGCCGCGATGACCTCCGTCGATCGTCTCGGCTTTCACGTGCGCCTAAAAACCCAGGACGGTATGCGCGGCACTCGCATCGCATTCTTGCACGAAGCGCGCAATCCGAAAGAAGCCAGAGAGGTACTGATCGAAATGGTGCAGCAGGCGCGCCAGAAGTGAGCAAGCATTTGCTAGCTGCCTGTCGCAGAACAATCATTACTAGAGAGGGCTGGTTTATTTGGACGTGTACGTTGCGCGTTGTGCGGCACACGTGCTTTGGGGAAGGGCACGGCTTCACAGCTTGCGGAAAAACCCGGATTTTGGGTGGCGCAGCGCTTCAGCGCTGCGATAAACGCTCCCAAATGAATAAGGGTTTTGACGCCGGCGATTGCAAACATGAGTTTTTCCGCAGTCTCTTCAGCCGTGCCGTTCGAGCTAATAATGACGCGGCTTTAGCCCCTGAGGGAGCACTCGCCGCTACAGGTCATTAGCTGAATGATCGATGAGGTTTTGACACCGAAAATCTATAATCCTTTTCCAGGAGACTTCTTTGGCACCTGCTCTCAAAATATCTCGCGCACTCAAGAAACGCGCGGCACAAATCACTCTGATCCTCATGGACGTCGACGGCACCATGACCGACGGCAGCGTGACCTTGCTCTCGCAAAACGACGGCACCGCCCTCGAAATCAAAACTTTCGACGCGCACGACGGCCAGGGCCTCACCCTCGCGCAAACCGCCGGCCTGCGCACCGGCTGCATAACCGGTCGCGAAAGTGCCGCGCTGCTGCGCCGCGCCCATGAAATGAAAATGGAATTTATCTACATGAAGCAGCCGGTGAAGATGCCGGCCTACGAAGAAATCATTCAAAAAGCCGGCGTATCCGATTCTGCAGTCGCGTTCATCGGCGACGATCTTCCGGATATCCCGTTGCTGCGTCGCGTCGGCCTCGCCGTTGCCGTAGGTGATGCCGTCCCCGAAGTAAAAAAAGTCGCGCACTACACTACGAAAGCCCTCGCCGGCCGCGGCGCAGTCCGCGAAGCCATCGAACTCATTCTAAAATCCAAAGGCATCTGGGAAGCGATGATCGATAAAGCCCGCGCATGAGCTGTCATCCTGAGCGGAGCGAAGGATCTATGCACGTGTCTTCGCCCCGCCGAGTCTCTACGCGCACGTACCCCTTAACTCTTACCTAACCAACACAAAGGGTGCCCCACTCTTGCCGCGCACTTTGCGGCAAGGGTGGGAGCCTAAAACCTGGTTCGGAAATGCCCCGCCCTGACGGCTGGCCCGAAGATCCTGTGCTTGCGGAAAAGCTTCACAAACCGCCGTCTGGAGCTGTGAAAGGGCGCGGCTTCACAGCTTGCGGAAAAACCCCGATTTTGGGTGGCGCAGCGCTTCAGCGCTGCGATAAACGCTCCCGAATGAATAAGGGTTTTGACGCCAGCGGCAGCAAACATGAGTTTTTCCGCAAGCCTCTTCAGCCGCGCCGTACGTGGTTTTCAAAGACTTACGGCACGGCTGGGAATCCGTGCCCTTTCAAAACTCCAACGTGCGCCAGTTGTTTCCGCAACCTCTGAAGGCGTGCCCTGATAAAACATACCCTCACCAAAAGCTGCTAAGGACTGGAACGCGCGGCCTGGATCGCCGCATGCACAGCCAGCAATTCTTTGAGCAAGCCGCGCAGCTTGGTGGACTCAAGCGCGTTGGCCCCGTCGGACTTGGCCTCTTTGGGATTGTCGTGAACTTCCAGGAAAACACCATCCACGCCCGCCCCAACGGCTGCCCGCGCCAGCACTGGGATAAACTCCGGTTGCCCGCCGCTGGTCGCCGCGCCATCTTCGTCTCCGTGAGTGGCCGAGGGCAACTGCACTGAGTGAGTCGCGTCAAAAACCACTGGCGCGAACTTCCGCATGATCGCGAGCGATCGCATGTCGACAACCAGATTGTTGTAACCGAAACTGGATCCCCGTTCGGTTAGAAATATCCGGTCGTTCCCCGCAGTGCGGCATTTTTCCACCGCATGCTTCATGTCCCAAGGCGAGACAAATTGGCCTTTCTTAATATTTACCGCCCGCTCGGTCATCGCCGCGGCAATGATCAAGTCAGTCTGGCGGCAGAGGAAAGCCGGAATCTGCAACACGTCGGCGACCTCCGCAACCTTAGCGACGTCGGCAGTTTCATGCACGTCAGTCAGCACCGGCACGTGGACTTCATCTTTAACTTTCTTCAGAATTCGCAAACCCTCGACCAGTCCCGGCCCGCGAAAGCTGCGCATGGAAGTGCGATTAGCCTTGTCGTAGGAAGCCTTAAAGATGAACGGAATATTCAGCGCTCGCGTGACGCCCTTGATTACTTCTGCCATGAAAAGCGCGTGCTTCTCGCTCTCGATGACGCAAGGCCCCGCAATCAGAAACAAATTGCCAGAGCCAATGCGGACGCCCTCGACTTGGAAAGAAATTGTCAGGCAAGAATCCTCAACCGCTGAGATCGCAGAGAACGCCGAGAAAGATTGATCCTCATCTCATGATTCTGCCATTTTTTCTCCGCGATCTCGGCGCGCTCGGCGGTGAATCCTTTGCTCGGCCAGTTCTAGCGTCGCCCGACTTTCTCGGGCCGATGAAACAGTTCAATCTCAGCCGCCGTTTTATCAGCCCGGCGCTTCAACCCGTGCTCGTAAGCCGCCCCAACAAAAGTCTTGAATAGAGGATGCGGCTCCAAAGGCTTCGATTTAAACTCCGGATGAAACTGGCACCCAATAAAATGCGGATGGTCGGGAAGCTCCACCATCTCCACATAAGTCCCATCCGGCGTCGATCCAGAAATCCGCAGTCCGCCAGCCGTCAAGGTCTCTTCATACTCACGATTGAATTCATAACGATGCCGGTGCCGTTCGCTGATCTCATCCTGCCCGTAGATTTTGTGCGCCAAAGTTCCGGGCTCAATCTTGCAAGTCCAAGCCCCCAACCGCATAGTCCCGCCAAGTTCCTCCACGCCGCGCAATTCGCGCAACTTGTAAATCACGCGATGCGGAGTCGCGGGATCGAACTCGCTCGAGTTCGCATCGGCCAATCCGCATACGTTCCGAGCAAACTCGATGCAAGCCGTCTGCATCCCCAAACAAATCCCAAAATAAGGAACTTTGTTCTCCCGCGCATAGCGAATCGCGATGAGCATCCCCTCGATGCCGCGTTTGCCAAAGCCGCCCGGCACCAGAATCCCGTCGTAATCCGCAAGCTGCTCTTGGCTGGCCTGATCTCCAGCTTCGAGCCCTTCCGCCTCAATCCAATTCAGATTCAGCTTCAAATTGTGCGCCAAAGCCCCGTGAACCAAAGCCTCCTTCAGCGACTTATAGGAATCCTCGTATTCGACGTACTTGCCTACTATGCCGATTGTTACCTCGGCTTTGGGGTTGTAGACGCGGTGGACTAGCTCTTCCCAGTTCTTCAGGTCGCGATCTTTGGCTTCTATGCGGAGATAGCGGAGCACTAGCGTGTCCACGCCTTCATGCGAAAAGACCACTGGGACTTCGTAAATCGAGGCGACATCTTTGGCGGTGATTACTGCTTCTTCTTCTACGTTGCAGAAGAGGGCGATTTTCGATTTGATTTCTTTGGACAGAAAGCGGTCGGTGCGACAGAGAAGAATGTCGGGTTGAATTCCAATGCTTAATAACTCTTTCACCGAGTGCTGCGTGGGCTTGGTTTTAAGCTCCTGCGCCGCGGCGATAAATGGCACCAGGGTTACGTGCATAAACAGCGTCCGCTCGCGGCCCAGTTCCTGACGCATCTGGCGGATGGCTTCCATAAACGGAAGCGACTCGATGTCGCCTACCGTGCCGCCGATTTCGACGATCGCGATATCCACATCTTGTGCGACCTTCTTCATGGCCGCCTTGATTTCGTTGGTCACGTGGGGAATGACCTGTACGGTTTTGCCGAGATAATCGCCGCGGCGCTCCTTGGCAATGATCTGCTCGTAAATGCGGCCGGTGGTCCAATTGTTATCGCGAGAAAGTTTGGCGTGAGTAAAGCGTTCATAGTGGCCGAGGTCGAGATCGGTCTCGGCGCCGTCGTCGGTAACGAAAACCTCGCCGTGCTGGAAGGGCGACATCGTGCCCGGATCCACGTTGAGGTAAGGATCGAACTTCATCAGGTTGACTTTCAGCCCACGGCTCTCCAGCAGGCAGCCAATCGAGGCTGCCGCCAGCCCTTTACCCAGCGAAGACACAACTCCACCAGTCACAAAGATGTACTTTGCCGACATCGCTTCCTCACCTTAAATTGTCTTTGAAATTTTGTGCAGGATGGGTGCACAAACAATTATGCCAGAAATGTGCGAGCGTGGCTAGGTGGTTTTCTTGAGCCCCTGACGTGGCTTATTCGCTTCATAATCCGCGACGGTCATCCCTCTTCGGAAAAATACCGCGGAGCAGTGATCGCCGGAGGGATAAAATGGTGGGCGCTCAGTAAGGGAGCCGAATGATATGAACTCGTCACGGCATCCGGGTTGGTTTTCTCGGGCACGCCTGCAGGCGGCGATCGCCGTGCTGACATTTGCGGTGGTCTACAGCCAATTCGCTCGGGCGCAGACATTCACCTTGCTGCACAGCTTCGCGGGGAACGGTGGGGTTGGAGAGGTTCCCCTTGCCGGTTTGGTACGGGACGCATCGGGCAATCTTTACGGCACCACGAGCGGAGGCGGCAGTTTCGGGGACGGAATGGTGTTTAGACTGAATGCGGCCGGCAAATTGACTGTGCTCCACAACTTCGCCGGCGGAACAAAGGACGGGGCAAATCCATACGCCGGTTTAGTCCGAGACGCAGCGGGCGATCTTTATGGCACAACCTACTACGGGGGCGCTTCCGACCGCGGAACGGTGTTCAGGCTGAATACGAGCGGTAAGGCGACCGTGTTATACAGCTTTGCTGGGTCGCCGGATGGTGCGTATCCGGCCTCTGGCTTAGTCCGAGATGCGGCGGATAACTTTTACGGTACTACCGAGCAGGGTGGCTATTTGGGGACCGGGACGGTCTACAAACTAGACAAGAACGACACTGAGACGGTGCTCTACAACTTCGCCGCAGGATCGGACGGGGCTTATCCCCTCGCCCCGTTGGTTCGGGACACTGCGGGCAATTTTTACGGCACCACCTCCAGCGGTGGATCTTACGGACTCGGAACTGTGTTCAACCTGGATATGGCCGGCAAGGAGACCGTGTTGTACAGCTTTGCAGGCATGCCGGATGGTGCATATCCCACTGCAGGCTTGGTCCGGGATGCGGTCGGGAACCTATACGGGACGACCGAGGCAGGCGGCAATCCCGGGTGCAACTTCAGGAGCCGGAACGTGGGCTGCGGGACGGTTTTCGAGGTGGACACGAGCGGCAGGGAAACGGTGCTATACACCTTCACTGGAGGATCGGACGGGGGGAATCCAGCGGCAGGCTTGACCTTGGACCGCGCAGAGAACCTTTACGGGACGACCGTGGGCGGCGGAACCGGCAATTCCGGGTACGGCTGGGGAACAGTGTTCAAACTAAATACGAGTGGCAATGAAACGGTGCTGTACACCTTTGGCGGGTCGCCGGACGGCGGGACTCCCTACGCCGGGTTGATCAGCGATGCGAACGGCAACTTCTATGGGACCACCTCCATGGGGGGCGCAAACCCTGGCTGTGGTCAAGCCAGCTCTGGGTGCGGTTCTGTATTCAAACTGGACACCACGGGTAGCGAGTCGGTCCTATACAGCTTTGTCGGGGGGACCGAGGGGGCAAATCCCTCTGCAGGTTTGATCCGGGACGCGGCGGGGAACCTTTACGGAACTACAATCGGCGGCGGGGCCTCTGACTTTGGGGCGGTATTCAAACTGAATAAGCTCGGCAAGGAAACCGTTTTGTACAGCTTCAAAGGAATGCCGGATGGGGCTTATCCGGCCGCCAGCCTGATCCGGGACAATGCCGGCAATCTTTATGGCACCACCCTCGAAGGCGGAACCGGCGCCTGCAGCGGCTACGGTTGCGGAACGGTGTTTAAGATTGATACAAGCGGCAAGGAGACCGTGCTCTACGTTTTTTGCGCGCTCTCCGGTTGCACGGACGGGGACACTCCCACAGCGGGTATGGTCCTCGACAGCGCTGGGAACTTCTATGGGACCACGCTCTATGGCGGAAGCTATTACAAGGGCACGGTTTTCAAGCTGGATACAAGCGGCACCGAGACGGTGCTATATAGCTTCACCGGGTATTCGGACGGGGGAAATCCGAGCGCCGGTTTGGTCCGGGACAAAGCGGGGAATCTTTACGGGACTACAAGTTCCGGCGATGACGCTGGCTACGGAACTGTATTTGAGCTAGATACGGCGGGCAAAGAGACCGTATTGGACGGCTTTGGTAACGTGTGTCTATTCAGTGGCTTACTTCGGGATCAGCCTGGGAACCTCTACGGGACGACGGGGTGTGGCGGCGAAGGCTATGGATCGGTGTTTAAGCTGGACACGAGAGGAATGGCGACTGATCTACACAATTTTACGGGGGAAGACGGCGATTTCCCGGAAGGAGTTTTGGTCCAAGACAAGACGGGGAACCTGTACGGCACCACCAACTTGAGCGCTGGTGAGAGTTGCTGCGGAGAAGTCTTCAAGCTGGATACGAGCGGAACCCTGACCGTGTTGCACTTGTTCGTTGGCGGGACGAAGGATGGGGCAAGTCCCCTCGCAGGCTTGACCCGGGATGCCGACGGTAATTTGTACGGCACCACCTATGCAGGCGGCAAATACGACCTCGGAACAGTCTTCAAACTGACCCCGTGAGCACGATGGCAGAACCCATGTATGCTGGTTCACAATTGTGGCCCAAGCGCCCATCCCTCGCGGTGAATCGGAAGGAGCGGGGCACCCGGCCTCCTGCTCTGACAGGCGTGGAAGTCCATTTCACTCCCGAGCAGGAAGCGCGGTTGTCTCAAATCGCCCGTCATGCCGGGTACGAATACCAAGCGACTGGTGGACTGTCGCAGAGAATTCGTTGGCGCGAGCATGGGAGAATTCCCTGACGGGCGTCGGCCAATTTGAGCTGGTAGGGGTCCTTCGACTCCGCAACCGCTCCGCTGCGCGAAGCAGTTGCTCCGCTCAGGATGACAAATCTTTCGGTTTCGCGGTAACACTGTCTCCGCGACGGTCCACTGGTGAAGGATGCTGGCTTGCGCCTGCTTGAACAGGATGATCGTTTTCGCGGCGGTGCGAAAACACAAGGTCCCTCCACTTCGCTGCGCTCCGGTCGGGATGGGAGAGTTATTGCGAGAAGGCATCGCGCAGATCGAGGGCCCCACTCTAGTCGCAAAGGACGCGACTAGAATGGGCCACCCCGACCTTCGGCTTCGCTCAGGGCAGGTTCCTGGCCACCGGGCCGTTGATGGCATAGACTCCGCCCTCCCGCACTGACAGGCATGGAGGTCCATTTCACTCCCGAGCGGGAAGCGCGGTTATCCCAAATCGCAAGTCATGCCGGGACGGATGCCGGGTGGGTGGTGGACTGTCGCGGAGAATTGGTTAGCGCGAGCGTGGGAGAATTCCCTGACGGGCGTCGGCGAATTTGAGCTGGTAGGGGTCCTTCGACTCCGCAACCGCTCCGCTGCGCGAAGCGGTTGCTCCGCTCGGATGACAAATCTTCCAGTTTCGCGGAACACTGTCTCCGCGACAGTCCACTGGTGAAGGATGCTGGCTTGCGCCTGCTTGAACAGGACGCCCGTTTTCGCGGCGCCGGGAAAACACAAGGTCCCTCCACTGCGCTTCGCTCGGGATGACAGGGTTGTTGCTTCGCTCCGGTCGGGATGGCAGAGTTTGGCCAAATCCCGCCAACAGGATGAAATGATTCCAGATAAAATCTCTTAAAAACTCGGGAAATACCTAGCGAGACATGCTATACTTAAAGTGAAGATCAAAACAGGAAGGCGTGGCCCAGCGGCTGCGCCTTTTTTGTTGCGCGAGACACATATTTCGCTAGGCGTATTTAGCGACACATATTTGGCTAACTCACATTTCGCAACACAGGGGACACTTTGAAAACTTCCGGCATGGATATTCGCAACCACAAAAAGCGCGGCCAATGGGCTGAGCTTCGTTTTATGGCCAAAGCCACCGAATTCGGCTACCAACTCGCCAAGCCCGTAGGCGACTCCACCCAATACGACGTAGTGATCGATCTGGGCGGGCGCTTCGTAAGCGTGCAGGTCAAATCCACTATGTTCGAGGCAGGCAACTTGAAGCCCGGCAACTTCGTCGCCAGCCTGGTCCACGCCAGCGGCCCCAACCACCGCTACGAGCAAACCGACTTCGACTACCTCGCGGTTTACTGCATTCCGAGAGATATCTGGCACATCATCCCGTGGGCTGTCGCCTGCGGCAAACAGTCCATCTGCCTCTGCCCCGGCGACAAACAAAACCAGTGGGAGCACTACCGAGAAGCGTGGCATCTGCTGCACGACCGTGCCCCTGCGCCACTGCTGAAGCGCGGCTGCGTCGACCTCTACGGGATCATCGAGGACTACGTTCCCGCACCGAGAATAAGAACGCAAAAGGTAAGAATGGGCCACCTTGGATCCCGGCGACGTGTGGGACGCTGCCCTCGGGCCAGTTCGCGAATTCGAACCTTTCACGGTCGAGCACGCTAAGATCGCCGGCACTGGTAGCGCAGACGCGTCCGCTCGGGTTCGGGATTCGGATACACCTGATCCGCTAGCCCCTTCACTACGTCGCTGGGCCGCATCATAATATGGAAGACCGTGAACGCAGGGAATAGAACTCGCGTTGGCCTGGTGTTGGCCGTCCTATTCGTCCTGGCTATTCCTGTCTTTGCTCAGCAACTGGCCAAGCGCTTAATCCTGAAAGACGGTTCCTACCAGCTCGCCACCAAGTGGGAAGTCAAAGGCGACCGCGTCCGCTACCTCAGCGCGGAGCGCGACGAATGGGAAGAGTTGCCAAATTCTCTGGTGGATTGGGCCGCCACAGACAAATTCGAGAAGGATCGCGCCGCCGGCGTTCCCACGCCGGAAGCGGTTGAACTTGACAAGGAAGTCGAAGCCGAACGCCGTGCCGAAGAGGCTAAGACTCCGCAAGCCGCGCCGGGCCTGCATTTGCCCGAAGACGGCGGAATGTTCCTGCTCGATACTTTCCAGTCCCAGCCGCAACTCGTTCTTCTGCAGCAGAACACCGGTGAAGTCAGTCGCAACATGAAAGGAAACATTCTGCGCTCTGCGATTAATCCCATCGCCAGCGGAAAGCAGACCATTGAACTCGATGGCCTTCACGCCAGCGTACAGGCGCATGCGACGCTGCCCGCAATCTACGTTAACTTCGAGCAGGATCAGAGTGCGAATGCTAGTTCACAGCAGGGGCCGCAACAGCCGCAGCAACCGGAACAGCCCTGGGATCGGTATCACATTGTTCGGGCCGTGCCGAAAAAAGGCAACCGGATTATCGGAGATATAAGAATCAGCCCATTGGGAAAATCCAAGCAGGAACAAAACCTGGTTCAAACCACCTCGCTAAAGCTCACCGGAGGCTGGATCAAGATCACGCCGGTGAATGCGCTTGAGCCTGGAGAGTACGCGGTCGTCGAGATGCTGGGCAAGGAAGGAATGAATACGTACGTCTGGGATTTTGGATTGAATCCTGCGGCTCCAGCAAATGCGGTAGCTCTGATACCAGAAGAGCCGGTGGCGCAACCGAAGCCGAAGTGATCCTAGATTGCTTCTTGCTGAATCCTGCGCCACGCGCGCTCAACATGGCGTTCCATCGTGTTGGTTTGGCCAACGCAAAACCGCAGCGTGAACCGGTCATTAAGACGTGTGTGCGTTAGGTAGAGATCGCCGCTGCGATTCAGCCGGTCCATCAGCTTTTGATTTATTTCGTCCCCACCCTTCTGACGGAAGCAGACCAGGTTGAGCGGTGCAGGCGCGGCTATTTCGAAACGAGAATCGTTTCTGACCCAGCCTGCGAACTTCTGAGCAAGTTCAACGTGTCGCCGAACATGATATTGCAAGCCTTCGATGCCATAGTGCCGAATTACAAACCAAAGTTTCAGAGCGCGAAAGCGGCGGCCGAGCGGGATCTGCCAGTCGCGATAGTCAAACACCGCGCCCGATTCTGTGGCCTTGTTGCGTAAGTATTCCGGCAGAATGCTCAGGGTCTGAATGAGAGCCTTGCGATCGGCGACGTAGAAACAGTTGCAATCGAAGTTGGTGAACATCCACTTGTGCGGATTAAAAGTGTAACTCTCGGCGAGCTCGACTCCACGATGAGTCTGCCGAAACTCGGGGCAGAACGCGGCCGTTCCCGACATGGCAGCATCGACGTGAAACCACAGATTGTTTTCGTGACAGATGCGGCCAATTTCGGGCAACGGATCGATTGCGTTGGAGGAAGTCGTGCCAATCGTCGCGCAAACGAAGCAGGGAAGAAGACCCGCGTCGCGATCGCTTTTGATTTGCCGCGCCAGCGCGTCCGGATGCATAGCGAAGTTTTCATCCACTTCGATGAGTCGCAAATTGTTCAGGCCAAGCCCGGCGATCTGAACATCCTTTTCGATGGAAGAGTGCGCTTGCGAGGACGTATACGCGACCAGCTTTCCGTCACAGCCTCGTTTATTGCTGACGAAATTAGTGGCGCGTTCCCGCGCAGCCAGCAAGGCGCACAGCGAAGCGCTCGAGGCCGTGTCCTGGATCACGCCGCCGCCGCTGCTGGTGGAAAGAAATTTCCGTGGCAGGTCGAGCATTTCAACCAGCCAGTCGAGGACATGCGTTTCCAATTCCGTGCAAGCGGGACTGGTCGCCCAAAGCATGCCTTGCACCCCCAGTCCCGAGGAAAGCAAATCGCCAAGAATCGCGGGTCCCGATGCGTTGGCGGGAAAGAAGGCAAAAAAATTCGGTGACTGCCAGTGCGTTATGCCTGGAAGAATCAGCTTTTCGACATCTGCCAGGATCGCTTCGAAAGATTCGCCCTTCGGCGGAGGATTGGACGGCAATGAAGCCCGGACCTGACCCGGCTCTGCCCGCGACAGCACGGGATACGATTCAATCCGCGCGGTGTAGTCCGCAATCCAGTCCACGACCGCACGGCCGTGCTTGCGGAATTCATCGGGAGTCATGTGGAATGTTTTTTCGTCAGCCATTCGGTCTCCGAATTCTCGCAGCTACTCGCGTTTTTTCGCGAAGCTTCTTATCCTTTGTGTTTGAGCGTTTTGTTTACGAAAGATGCCCGTAATAGACGAGCGTGTTGTAGTCAAGCGATACGCGATCGTTGACTTGACGCGCCTCAAAGATCCGCCGAAGTTCTCGCAACATGGGTGCATAGTTTTCGTGTTCCGGCGTTGGCGTGTACGAGGAAGACAGAAGCCGTCCTTCAAGGCCGGCGTAATCAACTTCCTGACGCATTTCAAGTGCGCTCGATCGAAATGGGGATGGCGAGAAAAAGCCGGCGATCTCAGCCGTGGTGCGCTCGTGGCGCACCTCCTCGTAGTCCGTTCCATAGGTAAGAAGCAATTGTTCGTATTCGCGTAGAAAGTGCGTTGAATCGGTACGGCGCTCGTTCCACAAAAGCACGCACCAGCCGCCCGGTTTGAGGATGCGGATAAATTCTCGCTGAGCTTTTTCGCGATCGAACCAGTGCGCCGCCTGAGCGGCCGTGACTATTTCGACGCTGCGTTCTGGAAGCGTCGTCGCTTCGGCCGTCCCGGCGATGCTGGTGAATCGTGGATAACTCTGCAGGAATGCCTCGCCGGCTCGCCGCATTTCAGCATTGGGTTCCACGCCGAACGCGCGATTACCATTATCGAGTAACATCTGCGTAAAGATCCCGGTGCCGGAGGCAATGTCCGCGATCACGGATTCGGTCGCGAGATCGCAATCCTTCTTCAGGAGGTTAAGAACTTCACATGGGTACCCCGGCCGGTAGCGCACATAATTGTCAACCCGCGAGGAGAAGCGCTGCGTAGCATTCTGGAGTGGCATGCTTGCAGTTTATCGCTTTCGGAGCACGTGTTGTTCGCAGGAATATCAGCGCCACACCGCAACCCGCATCACATCGAAGTGGTGATCGTAGGTCCACACTGCCAGCCCTAGCCTGCCGGCCAGGGTAGCCACGAGGGCATCGAACAGAGTGATGGATTGGTCCTTCACTGATCGCACCCTCAGAACCGCGTGCCGATAATCCTCTGCGCTGGGATTGACGAGAGCCGCGCCGGCCATGTCGTCCAGCCACCGCAAAGCAGCCTTTTCGCCCAAGCGAAACAATACCAGCGTGTAGGCCTCGAGCAACGTTGGATAGGCGACTACAACCTCATGGTTCTCATCGGCAAGCCTGCGCAGTTCCCGGCGGGCTCGCCTGTGGTGGGCGTCATCGGGATCGGCCGCCGCATACAGCGGCCCAGTGTCGGCCAGCACTGCTGGTCTCACTTGTGGGTCTCGGCCAGATAACGGTCGTGTTGCTGACTGATGTCAGAACGTCCGCTTCCGCTGCCTGCTGGCGTGATCGCGAGCGTTCGCCGTGTTCGTAAGAATCCGCGCTCACCCAGGTACTGACGCAAGGCCGCTTGCACCACGGTGGTCAGCGAGGGAGGAGCTTCTTGGGACGCGAGATACTTTTCCATCGCCTTTGCCAGATCATCAGGGAAAGTCATGGTTGCGCGCTTCATGAACCAATTGTACCACCACATGGTGCGATTGGTGAAGTTGGTGAGCGTGACGTTAACGATTCGATCGAGAGAGCGTGCCAACGTGTGCTCTGCCCCAGGAATCGAATCTCTTGGTGAAGGTCTTCGCCCTCTGGCCGACGAATTCAAGGCGCTGCCTCTGCTGGCGTTGACGACAGCCAGCGTTCGCGGATCATGTACACTGACGTGTTTCACGATGAAACCCATGACCTTTCGATTTGGCTCCAGTTTGTTTTGCAGCCTGCTAATGTTGGGCGTTCCCCAAACTCAAACGGCCCAGGGATCCCAGAAGTCCGCGCCGGAAATATTCGGGTTTCGGAATGCCGCCCTCGAAACCGAACAGGAAAGCCGATTTCTCGCCGTGCCTGACCCGAAACTTGCCGAACAACATCTGCGTGTTCTGACCCAGGCCCCGCATGTTGCGGGGTCGCCCGAGGACAAAGCAACCGCTGATTACGTTGCGCAAAAATTCCGCGAGGCTGGGCTGGATACTGAGACGGTTGAATATCGCGTCTGGATGAACTACCCCACGGAGATCAGTGTGGACGTGACCGCGCCCGCCGACGTTCACATGCACGGGCCGACGCGCGAACACGTTGAAGGAGACTCGCTCGCCGACGATCCGCGAGTCATCATGCCGTTCAATGCGATGTCACCATCGGGAGACGCCGAAGCGGAAGTGGTCTACGCCAACTACGGTACGCCTGAGGATTTCAAAAAACTCGAACAGTTGAAAGTGGATGTGCGCCACAAGATCGTGCTCGTGCGCTACGGGCAAAACTTTCGCGGAGTGAAGGCGTTTCTCGCTCAGGAGCGTGGCGCAGCCGGCCTGATCATCTATTCAGATCCCGCCGACGACGGCTGGCGGCGCGGCGACAAATATCCCAAAGGGCCGTGGCGTCCGGATACTGGCGTGCAGCGCGGATCCATTGGTTATATGTTCGAGTTTCCCGGCGATCCCACCACGCCAGGAATCGCTTCCGTCCCCGCGCTTCCTGACGCCCAGCGCACAGCGCCTGCGCAATCCGCCCAGTTGCCCAAAATTCCCACCACTCCTTTGTCGTATGGCGATGCATGGCCCATCCTTGAGCATCTCGCAGGCCCAGACTCACCGCGCGATTGGCAGGGGGCACTGCCATTCACCTATCACTTGGGACCCGGCCCGGTAAAAGTGAAGATGCATCTTAAACAGGATTATCAATTCCGCACCATTTGGGATGTGATTGGGAGAGTGCGTGGAAGTGAAAATCCCGACGAATGGGTAGTCGCGGGAAACCACCGCGATGCCTGGGTGTACGGAGCGGTGGATCCGAACAGCGGCACGGCGGCCATGCTGGAGTCCGTGCACGGCCTCGGCGAGCTGCTGAAATCAGGCTGGAGGCCAAAGCGCACGATCGTCCTCGGAAGCTGGGACGCGGAGGAAGAGGGATTGATTGGCTCCACCGAATGGGGCGAGCAGCACGAGAGTGACTTGGCCGGCGCCGTGGCGTATTTCAATATGGACGTCGCGGTCTCGGGATCAAAATTCGGCGCCGCTTCCGTGCCCAGCCTGAAACAATTTCTGCGTGACGTGGCGAAAGCTGTTCCGTCTCCCAGCGGTGGAACTGTCTACGACAGCTGGCAAAAGCAAAACCAACCCGGGTCTGAGTCTGCCCAGTCGCCTACCGAAGCCATCGGCGACAGCAGGCGCATCCCTGCCGCGCAAACGAAAGGCGATGTACCCGTCGGCGACTTGGGTAGCGGGTCGGATTACACAGTCTTCTTGCAGCACCTCGGCGTACCTTCTGCTGATGTAAGTTCGACCGGTTCCTATGGCGTGTATCACTCGGCATTCGACAATTTCAACTGGTTCAAGAAATTCGCCGATCCTGATTTCGTCTACGAGCAGCAGATGGCGCGCATTTTCGGCATCTCAATCCTCCGCATGGCCGATGCCGATGTGCTGCCCTACGACTACGAGGAGTATGCCAAGGAGATTACTTCCTACATCGATTCCGCCAGGAAAAAAGCGCAGCCTGAGTTCGCAGGTCAAACATTAAACTTTAACGAGCTTACGCGGTCAGCCCATCATTTCGAACAAGCTGCTGCGAAGATGCTGGTCCGGCAGCAAAGCTCTCCACGCGATGCCGAAAACCTGAATCGAGCTTTGCGCAATGCTGAGCGCGCGTTCTTGATGCCCGAAGGACTTCCGAACCGTCCGTGGTTCCGGCACGCCATTTACGCTCCCGGCCAGTACACCGGATACGCAGCTGTGGTCATCCCGGGGATTAACGAGGCCATCGATAAGCACGACTTCGCTAGCGCCCAGGAGCAAATCGCGTCCCTCGCGGCTGCATTGAACCGCGCGGCTAAGGTTCTGGAGAGTGATCGTTAATTCGCATCTTCGGTTTTCTGCTTTGGCGATTGCGGTCCAGTTAGTCTGCGACGGTATAGCCGACTTGAAGTGAGACTCTGGCCCAAAATGGACCGCACATTGCCCGACTACGACAAAACTTCTTGACTTCGCTGGAGTTTCCGGTAAACATCGTCGCGACAACCAAATTGAGGGGGAAGCGAGGCAAGTTATGCCCGAACGCGCACCTCTTACGATGGCGAGTCAACCGACTCGGCCGCTACCTCCACAGGATCCGCTTCCGGTCACATTCAAAGAAGTCCTTCAGGATGAATTGACGCAGATCGCGGAATCACGTCGTGCCCGCGGAGTCATCACTTCAAAACCGACCGCAGATAACTTGATTGGCTTGGCGTTTTCTGGTGGAGGCATCCGCAGCGCTACGTTGAACCTCGGAGTTCTCCAGGCACTGGCTGAAAACCAACTACTGCACAAGTTCGATTATCTCTCCACCGTTTCTGGCGGCGGATACATCGGGTCGTGGTTGACCGCACTCACTCGCAGATTCCTGGACGCTGTGCCAAACTCCTCATTTCAAGATGTCGAAAAGGCTCTCGTTCCGGGAAAGCGCGAGCCCGGTGGCCGCGAGGAACGCACCTTTCTGCGTTGGCTTCGTTTGTACAGCAATTACTTGACTCCGCACACCGGCGCGCTTTCGGGGGACACCTGGGCGATGATCGGTACGTGGCTGCGCAATGTCTTCCTGAACCAGACGGTTCTCGGGTTGCTTTTTCTGAGCGTTTTTGTGTTTTGTGATGGCGTGCTGCTGGGGCTGATGAAATCTTTCTGGCCGCAAGATCGTGGTCCGGGAGGAGGTCTTGAACTGCTGATCTGCGGCGTGGTCGTGTGGTTCATCGCCTGTGTCGCTATGGCTTGGAACACAGCCGAGAAAATTCCCTCCAAGGAAATGCTGCTGACGCCATTTCAACGGGTCAAGGTGACCGTCACCGTTATCGTGCCTTTCTTTGTGGCGTGCCTGCTGTTTAATTCCGCCTTATGGCGGTGGAGGGATCAAGCAGGAGATTTTCGCCTGAGGACGTGGCTCGCCGTGTGGGGCGGCATCTATTTTCTTGCCTGGACCGTAGCCGCTGTGTCGTTGAGGCTGTGGAAGGAGGAATGGCAGAAGAAAGACCCAGAGAACCGGGTGCTTTCTCTCACCGCCTTCTTGTTTTCCTCATTGGTCGCCGGAGCGGTCGGTGGCGCCTTGGGCTGGGGATACACGTGGTTTCTGATAAAAATGTTGCCACAATCTGGGGTGGCTTCCTACAGAGCTCATTGGATCGTAGGGGTTCTTGGAACCGCCATTGTGATGCTGATCATGTTGCTCGCCGGCGCTGTGCACATGGGGCTCGCGGGCCGCGGGTGCAGAGACTTGGTGCGCGAATGGTGGGCCCGCCTCGGCGGATATTTAATGCTCCTCACCCTGGCTTGGACGCTGCTAGCCGGATGCTGTGCTTTCGGGCCGCTGCTGGTGCGGTGGGTTTTGTTCAAGCTGAAGTGGGCAAGCCTCATTCCCGCGATTTTATGGGTTGCGCACAACTATCTGGGTGTGAAGGCTGCCAAGAGCGCTGCGACCAGTGGCAAGGCCGAGAAAGTCAAATCGCCAAACGGAATCGATGGATCCTGGATTGTGCAGTTGTTCAAAGCGCCGAGGGTGCTGGATGTCATTGCCAGGTTAGCGCCTTACGTTTTCGGGCTGGGATTGGCTTTGCTCCTCGCTACCGCGGTTCACCTCGGCTCAGGGATGTTTTTCCGCCAGGCTGAAACGATCGAATTATGGCGTTTGTCGCACGCGGTCGCGCCCGGAAACGACTGGCCGGCATTGTCGCAACTGTACTGGAGGGTTGAGTATTTCAGGACTTCCTGGCAATTGCTGGGCGTCGGCGTGATTCTCGCGATCGCTTCGCTGTTGTTGTCGAGACGTGTGGACGTAAATGACTTCTCTTTACATCACTTTTATCGCAACCGCTTGGTTCGCTGCTATCTCGGCGCATCCAATCCGCAGCGGACGCCGCAGCCGTTTACCGGCTTTGATCCTCACGACGATGTCCCGCTGAAAGATTTCGCCGGAAATTACCCTGGGCCGTACCCCATCCTGAATGCAGCAATCAACATTACCAGCGGCGCTGAACTTGGTTATGCCACGCGGCGGGCGAAGTCGTTCGTGTTTACTCCCTTGTATTGCGGCTACGACGTGATTTTCCCCGGCCAGGGCCGCAACCGCTTCCAGTTAGACCATGCTTATGAACTCAGCTACTCGAAAACGGAACTAGGGCGCACCGCAGGATCGCTGACCCGGATGACTGCGGAGGAAGGCATCGCCCTCGGTACGGCGATGGCGATTTCAGGCGCGGCCGCCAGTCCCAACATGGGCTACTTCACTTCCCCGGCGACGGGCCTGTTCATGACCCTCTTCGATGTGCGCCTGGGCTGGTGGATGGGCAACTCGCGCTTTACGCCGAAGTGGGAAAGCGCCGGACCGGCCTGGGGACTCAGCTACCTGTTTTCCGAATTGGTGGCCCAAAGCGACCAGAACAAGAGCTACGTTTATTTGTCCGATGGCGGACACTTCGAGAACCTGGCGGTTTACGAATTGATCAAGCGCCATTGCCAAGTGATTGTGGCCTGCGATGCCGACAGCGACGGCCAATACGCTTGCGAGAATCTCCTGTCGCTGATCGAAAAAGCCCGGACAGACTTTGGTGCGCGCATCGAGGTTGATTTTTCCAAAATCCAGCCCAAGGACGGGCGTGAAAGTGAATGCAACTTTGTGGCCGGAGATATTTTCTACGATCCCCAGAATCCGAACGACCGCGGCAAACTGTTTTACTTGAAGGCCAGCATGCCTTTGAAATCGACGCCGGAAGCAAGCGGCGTGGTCAAGAACCCATCGCCGGATTCCGAAAAAAGAAACCGGCTTCCGGACGACGTCTGGGAATATTTCGACAAACACAAAACCTTCCCTCATCAGAGCACAGCCGATCAGTGGTTCGATGAGCTGCAATTTGAGAGCTACCGTGCGCTGGGAGAGTACATCGGCAATACCGCAGCAACCGAGATCAGGAAAGAAATTGCCGAGGTCCTCGAAATTGAGGACTCCATAGCTTCTTGAAATCCGCTACAGCTATTTGAGCGAGACCAGTTTCTCCACCAACTCCGAGTAGTCTTTCTTTTCCAGGCCGTGGACTTCTTTGTTGTACTCGTCCACTTTGCTGGAATAATTCATCGAGCAGAATTTCGGACCGCACATCGAGCAGAAGGCGGCTTCCTTGTAATAGTCATCGGGCAGAGTTTCGTCGTGCATGGAGCGCGCCGTCTCCGGATCGAGCGACAACGCGAATTGTTTCTCCCAATCGAATTTGTAGCGGGCATAGCTGAGTGCATCGTCGCGATCTTGAACACCGGGACGATGGCGCGCTAAATCCGCTGCGTGCGCTGCGATCTTGTAAGCGATGATCCCGTCTTTCACGTCTTTCTCATTGGGAAGCCCAAGATGCTCCTTGGGAGTGACGTAACAAAGCATCGCAGCTCCATGCCATCCGATCATGGCTGCGCCAATGGCCGACGTGATGTGATCGTATCCCGGCGCAATGTCGGTGACGAGCGGCCCCAGTGTGTAGAACGGGGCTTCGTAGCAGAGCTCTTTTTCTTTGTCGACTTGTTCTTTGATTTTGTCGAGCGGCACGTGGCCGGGGCCTTCGATCATCACCTGCACATCGTATTGCCAGGCTTTCTTGGTGAGTTCACCCAGCGTTTTCAACTCGGCGAATTGGGCTTCATCGCTCGCGTCGGCGATGCAGCCGGGGCGCAGGCCATCGCCCAGCGAAAACGAAACATCGTGCTTGGCGAAAATCTTGCAGATGTCGTCGAAACGCTCGTAGAGAAAATTCTGCTTGTGATGGTGGGCCATCCATTGCGCCAGAATCGCGCCGCCGCGGCTCACGATTCCCGTGATGCGCTTGGAAACCATCGGCAAATATTGGATCAGCACGCCAGCGTGAATCGTCATGTAATCCACGCCCTGCTCGGCCTGCTCTTCGATCACTTCGAGCATCACCTCGGCATTCAAGTCTTCGATGCGCCTTACCCGGGAGATCGCTTCGTAGATCGGCACGGTTCCAATTGGTACGGGTGAGTGCCGCAGAATGGCTTCGCGAATCTCGTGAATGTTGCCCCCGGTCGAAAGATCCATGACCGTGTCGGCGCCGTAGTGAACTGACGTATGCAATTTCTTGAGTTCTTCGTCGATGTTGGAGGTGACTGCAGAATTGCCAATATTGGAATTGATTTTGCAGAGCGACTCCACGCCGATGCACATCGGCTCCAGTTCGGGATGATTGATGTTGGCGGGAACAATCATGCGGCCAAGCGCGATTTCATCGCGAACCAGTTCGGGAGAAATCTTTTCACGATCAGCCACGTAGACCATTTCTTCCGTGATCAGGCCCTTGCGCGCGTAATGCATCTGAGAGAAATTGCCGCCGTCGTTCTCGGCCTTGCGGCGGGCGATCCACTCGGCTCGCGGCCGCGGAACACTGTGTCCGTTGTCATTTTGCGCGTGATTGCCGTTTGTGGGATTACCGTTCGTAGAAGCCATTCCTCGCCACCTTTGCTGGATTCTTGAAAAGCTGATTATACGCCACGAAATAAGGTCGAACCGCGCTCGGCGGCTCTTCTTCCCCAGAGCCCCGGGATAATTGAGTCAAAATAATTGGGTCAAGATAATTGGGTCCGACGAGATAGCGTTCGTTTTCGCGAAGTGCAGCAGCATATCCTTTTCTCGACTTGTTCGTCCAAAGCGGAGAGCTTACAATCTCCGCTCTACATCGAAACGAGGTTCTATGCGCGCGCACCTTCTTTTGCCGGCCTTTCTGCTGCTGGGAAGCGTTGTCGCTTTCCCCCAGAGCGATTCAACCGCGAAATCTGGGCCTGGGTTCAGCATCGACAACATCGACAAGACGCTCGATCCTTGCGTTGACTTCTATCAATACGCCTGCGGCAACTGGCTGAAGACCGCGGAAATTCCAGCGGATCAAAGTTCATGGGTTAGCTTTGTCGAGCTGGACGAGCGGAATCTGCTGACTCTGCGCGGCATTTTAGAAAAAGCTTCGATCAATGACCAGGGCCGAACCGCGGTCGAGCAGAAGATCGGCGATTTCTACGGCTCCTGCATGGACGAAAAGACAGTAAACGCTAAAGGTCTTGATCCGCTCAGGCCCGAGTTGAACCGGATCGCCGCTGTGAGTGACAAGCCGGCGCTGATTGATGCTGTTGCGCGAGTGCATCTGATAGGCGACTACGCACTGTTTAATTTCTATTCCAATTCCGATTTTCACAATGCAGACGCAGTGATTGCGTATCTCGACCAGGGTGGATTGTCGCTGCCCGACCGCGACTATTACATCAAAGACGACGCGCGGAAGTTGGAAGTTCGCAAACAACTCGTCGAATATGCGACCCAGGTGTTCATCCTTGAGGGTCAATCGTCCACGCAAGCGGCTGACTCGGCACAGACGGTATTGCGGATTGAGACTGCCCTAGCCAAGGCCTCGGTGGACCGCACCGTCCGCCGCGATCCAAAGACGCGAGACCACAAGATGACGCGTGACGCAGCCAGTGCCATGGCGCCGAATTTTCATCTTGATCGCTATTTTGCCACGTCGGGTACGCCGAGTTTCTCGGAACTGAATGTCAGCGACCCGGATTTCTTCAAACAGGTGAACGGCCTCCTGCAGTCGGAATCGCTGGACAGCCTGAAGACTTATGTCAGCTGGCATCTGCTGCGCGGTGCTGCTCCGTGGCTCTCTCAGCCATTCGTGGATGCGAACTTCAAAATGCGCCAAGCGTTAACTGGGCAAGCGGAAATCCAGCCACGATGGAAGCGCTGCGTTGAACTAACCGACGATTCTCTGGGCGAAGCGTTGGGACAGAAATACGTGGAGCTGACCTTCGGAGCCGACGGCAAACAACGCATGCTGAAAATGGTCGATGCTCTGGAGACATCACTGGACGAGGACATCCAGGGTCTGAGTTGGATGACGGATGATACCAAGAAGCAAGCGAAACTCAAGCTGGAAGCAATTCGCAACAAGATTGGCTATCCCGATGCGTGGCGTGACTACAGTTCGCTGACCGTCGTTCGGGGCGATCTGTTAGGAAATTATCTGCGGGCGAACGAATTCGAATCCAAACGCCAGATCGCCAAGATTGGCAAGCCGCTCGACCGCAAGGAATGGGGCATGACGCCGCCCACGGTCAACGCTTACTACAGCGGCAACTACAACGAAATCGTATTTCCAGCAGGCATCCTACAGCCGCCGTTCTTCGACAAGAACATGGACGATGCGGTGAACTTCGGCGGAATCGGACTTGTGATCGGGCATGAGTTGACCCACGGCTTCGACGATCGAGGCCGCAAGTATGATCCGCAGGGCAATCTGCGAGACTGGTGGACGGCTGAGGACGCCAAAGAATTTGAAAAGCGAGTCAGTTGCATCGCCGATGAGTACAGCAATTTCGTCGCGGTGGACGACCTCAAGCTCAATGGCCGGCTTACGCTCGGCGAAAACACCGCCGACAATGGTGGGGCACGCGTCGCTCTTATGGCTTTGGAGCACATGATCGCAGAAGATAAAACCGGAAAAGCGGCGGAGAAAGTTGATGGCTATACACCCGAGCAGCGCTTTTTTCTGGGATTCGGAAGGGTATGGTGCGAGAAACGCCGTCCTGAATTAGCGCGCAGCCAGGTGCTCACGAACAGTCACTCACCCGGAAAATGGCGCGTCAATGGCGTGGTGCAGAACATGCCCGAGTTTCAGCAGGCCTGGGGCTGCAAAGCGGGACAACCAATGGTGAGCGCGAATGCCTGCCGCGTCTGGTAATGTTTGGTTGAGTTGACGCCTACTTGATAAATCCTTTACGCCGCTGCTCGCTGTAACGGCGCAAGGCATCGTTGATGATCGGGTATGCTTCGCCCGCGGGGCGGATCTCGTCCACCTCCACTTCTTTTCCTTCAAGCTGTTTGTAATCCTGAAAGAACCTTCGCAGCATCATCAGGCGATGCCGAGGCATCTCCGAGGCCTCGCGGTAGCTGTTGAATTCAGGATCCTCGGTAGCGATCGCGATGACTTTGTGATCTTTTTTCCCCGAATCAATCATGGTCATTAAACCGATGGCGCGCGCATGAATGATGGTCAACGGAACCACGCTTTCCTGACACAGCACCAGAACGTCGAGCGGATCGTCGTCCTCAGCCAAAGTCTGCGGAATGAAGCCGTAGTTGGCCGGATAATAAACCGCGGAGTAGAGCACGCGATCCAGTTTGATCAGCCCACTGGCTTTGTCCAATTCGTACTTGACGCTCGAGCCAAAGGGGATTTCGATTACAGTGTTGAACTCGTCCGGCAAATGCTCTCCGGGCGTTACGTCATGCCAAGCGTGGATCATAGGGAATCGTCTTGAACGAGTTTTAATTGTACTGCCTTGAGATGTCTTTTCGGTTCTTGACCCATACGCGAGGCGAGGAATAGAGTTCGTATAGACGCGGGGTCCCCCTATGTCCAGCCAAACGAACAGATACCTTAAATTCGGTGGCGCGACAGTAATCATCCTGTTGGCGCTTGGATACCTGGCTTACACCGGCGTGCAGGAGAGCAAGAGCTACTACGTCACGATCAAGGAATTGCGCGGCATGGGCGACTCGGCCCATACCAAGCGCCTGCGCGTTGCGGGGAATGTTCAGCCTGGCTCGATCAAGCGCAATGGAACCAAAGTCGAGTTCGTCTTGATCGAGAAAGATCAGACTCTTCAGGTTTCGTATAGCGGCACCGAGCCTCCACCTGATACGTTCAAGGACAATTCCCAAGCGTTGGCCGACGGCAGTTTCGGACGCGACGGCGTCTTTCACGCCAAGCAACTGCAAGCCAAGTGCGCCTCGAAGTATGCCCCGCAACAGCCAGGAGCGCCCGCCAGCGGCGGATCTACGAATGCACCCGCGAAGAGCATGACTCAGGTCGAGACGGGCGGCTCTGGCGCGATGTCGAACTAGGACCTTCCAAGCTCTCTGCCGATAGCCCCGTGAAGTCCCGAGAATGCGGCGTAGTTGCTTGTTTACGCTGTCGTGAAGCGAAGACCTACGGCTGTTAGGATGCTGCGATGGCCACACTGACTAAGGACAACCCGAACGCTCGCGAACTCATAACCGAAGCCCTTGACAAGACGCTCTGGTGGAGCACCCTTAAGCTGATTGTCGAATTCCTCCGTGCCAAGACCATCGAGAAGGTTCGCGTGGAGTTTGGGTTTGTTCTGGATCGTCACATCGCCGGAAAGCAGAAACCGCCGAACCAAATTATTCAATTAACCGACCTGGAAAGTTTCATCAGAACGAGCTTTGATGTAGGAACGATTGAGTGGAAGCGGTCAGACTTCTTGTTTTACCCGCTGGGTACGGAATTGGCTTTCCTGCTGTGCAACGATGCGGACATTCACTTCGCCTCCACTGATTTATCCTTACTTGCTGAACTCGGACACACGCTTCGCTCAAGCGGAATTAAGGTTTACGATTCCGGTCGTCTCATTTGAGAGTTAGCCGGGCGAATATTGTAATCTCTCCGACAACCGCCCCATAACGCGCCTACCGGACGAGCTAGATTAGGTCCTAGAAAGTGCACCTCCATCCGCAATGAACCCGTAGGCCCGGACGCCCTGGTCGGGGCGGGCGAGCGAAGCTCGCCAGAGATGGCGTCGCGAATTTGCGACCCTTTGCACCGCTGCGCGGACGAGAGCGTTGATGTGAGCCTTGTCGTGAGTACAGCCCTCGACTTCCCCGCAGGCTTCAGCTATCTTCCAATCCGATGCCTCCCGCCGTCATCGTTGCCGATCTCGTCAAGCAATATGGACGTTTCGCCGCCCTGCGCGGCGTGAGCGCGGAGTTTGCTCCCGGACGTCTCTACGCCATTCTCGGCGATAACGGAGCAGGGAAGACAACCCTGCTGCGCGCTGTGGCCGGGCTGACCCCGCCGACGCGAGGGAGTATTTCGATGTTGGGAACAACCGACCTTCGTTCGGTGTGCGGTCAACTTGGATACATGGCCCATCCTTCTTTGCTTTACGACGAAATGAGTGGAATGGAGAACCTGCGCTACTTCGCGCGCCTGTACGAAATGAGCGATAGGGGTCAGAACAAGGAAGACCGCTGTGCCGATGTGATCCGGGCAGTGAAACTCGATCCATCCCTTACCCGGCCCGTGGGGCAATATTCGCAAGGCATGCGGCAGCGGATGTCGCTGGCTCGCGCGCTGCTCAACGATCCTAAAATCTTGCTTCTCGACGAGCCATTCTCCAACGTGGACCTGCGTTCGGCGCGAGAGATGGTGAGCTTGCTGACTGGCCTACGCGATGCTGGCAAGACCATTTTTGTGGTCACGCACCAAGCCTCTCTGCTCGAAGGCGCTGCCGACGAGTTCATCTGGATGGAAGCCGGCGAAATCGTCGGTCGCACTCCCGACCTGCAGCATCAGGAGAGCAGATGAGCACGGTCGCCGGTCTCACCCGCGCCACCTTGGCCAAAGACCTTCGCCTGGAGTGGCGGTCGAAAGACGCCATCAACTCCATGCTGTTTTTCTCGCTGCTGGTGGTGGTCATCTTCAGTTTCTCTTTTGATCCAACCGCGGAAGAGTCCCGGCGCATTGCTGGCGGATTGGTTTGGGTGGCATTTCTGTTCGCTGCCGTCGTAGCCTTGAACCAGACTTGGGCACGCGAGATGCGCAATCAGGTGCTGGATGCATATCGAGTTTCTCCCGCACCTCCGAACGCGCTGTTTCTGGCAAAGGTCATCGGAAACTTCATCTTCGTCACCGTGCTACAGGCGCTGATGACGCCGCTCTTCATCGTGTTTTACAACCTGCGCGCGCTTGGGCCCGCGTACCAATTGCCCATCGTCGCGGCTCTGGGAACGTGGGCGTTGGTGGTGAATGGAACGTTTTTCGCGGCCATGTCTTTGCGTACGCGGAGCCGCGAAATCATGCTTCCTTTGTTATTGTTTCCGATCTCCATCCCTGCGTTGCTCGCCATGGTTGAGGCTACAGGCGCGATCCTCACTGGAGAATTCTCTGCCAAGTTCTGGATCGTGTTGCTTGCCGCCTACGATGTGGTGTTTACTATCGCTAGCCTCTTTTTGTTCGGATTAGTGCTGCAGGCGGAATGAAGCGCGCTTTCCCCATTCTCGCGGTTCTGACCGGCGTTCTGCTCAGCTACGCCCTGTATCAAGCGCTGGTCGTCGCTCCGACGGAGCAGACCATGGGTGATGTACAGCGCATCTTCTATTACCACGTGCCCTCGGCGTGGACGGCCTTCGTTCTCTTCTTCATCAATTTCGTCGCCTCCATTGTGTATCTCATCCGGCGAAACGCTAAGGCGGATATGCTCGCCCTGGTGACGGCCGAAGTCGGCGTTGTGTTCTGCACGGTGAACCTCGTGACCGGGCCGATCTGGGCGCGTCCGGTGTGGGGAATATGGTGGACATGGGATTTGCGCCTTACCCTCACCCTGGTGCTATGGCTGATTTACGTCAGCTATATCGTGCTGCGCAGATTTTCCAGCAGTGGTCAGACTCCGTTGCTGGCTGCGGTGCTGGCCGTGTTTGGCGCTCTTGATGTTCCACTGGTCTATTTTTCAATCTGGTTTTTCCGCACCCAGCATCCGCAGCCCGTGATCGGCGGAGGAGGTTCTCTCGATCCCCGCATGTGGCATGCGTTGTGGATCAACTGGCTGGCCTTCTCGTGCTTCGCAGCGTTGGTCTGCTGGTCTCGCTACCGGCTGGAAGTGCTGCGCCGCGAATTTGATGAAACGCTGGCCCTCGAGGCATTGCTCGAACCCCGAAGTTCGAAAGCCCGAAGTTCATAAATGAAATTAACCGACCGGAGCGCCGATGAGTTACCTTTACGCAGCCTATATCGCTACCTGGACCATCCACATCGCCTATCTGGCCACGCTGCTGCGCCGCTATACACGGCTGAGGAATGAGATCGCAGAATTCAAGGGCCGCATTGACGATAAGTAGTGCGAGAATTTGATGTTGCCCGCCACGCTTCTCCATCTGTCTATATCGAAATTGTCAGCTGCCAGTACTGGCAGAGCGGAGGAACTCGTATTCCTCAATTACAGCCGCGATGCCAATGCGGGATGCTGGCAAGGGCGCCTCACTTCGCACTACGCGTGCGGTGAAGCGGACGCGCACTGGGTCGGTCAGGGTGATGTGGGGCGGAAGAGTTAAAGTCACATGCATGCGCGAACCTTCAGCAAGCGGCCGATCGAGGTAAAGAAAAACTCCGCGAGCGCTCACGTTCTGGGTCTCGGTCAACAACTCGTCAACCGCGGGGTCTTCCACCTTGACGATCGCAGGCAGGCGCATATCGAATCGTCGCATCGCCCGCCGGTCCGCCGATGATTCAAGAGTTCCGCCTTCCTGGTTTTCGAGCATTCCGCTCCGTGGACACGCCTCAATTGCAATTCACTCGAGAAGACAACCGGGTTCTGCTCTAAGGCCAAAGATACTTAATCATCACGAGTTTGCAAGACCAAAGAGGATGAAGGAACTGACTCCGTTACTGCGCGTTCCGTGGTTGGGAATGGCAATGCGGGGAGGGCGGGGAGGGTTGTTCCCGGTCGGAAGAGCAATTGTACTGCCACAGAAATGGTGCAATCCGAAGAATGCACCGGCAAAAGAATGAACGATTTCAGGCCGTGGACGCGGTTGGCGATCGAATTCCCCCGTAAAACAATTTGCAGAATATCCGCGCCTTTGCGTCCGCATAGGCACTTCCCTAATTTCCGGGCTGCGTACTTTTCTGCCTGCGGACGGCATCTCCGGTCGGGCCGTCTCGCATCTGACGAGTCTTAAGGCGAAGAATGGGGTCGCGCATCTTGACAGTCTATCCGTCAGATGTTTAAGTAGTTACTTATCTTTTGCTCTTAATTTTTTGGGGACAAGTACGCAAGCCGCTTCGCTGTTGCGACTCGGGGTGCTGTTTGTGCGCCGTTTCTTCTTCCTCTCCCTGAAATCGGGAAAAGACATCGGAGGAGTGCAGTGAGATTGAATCGCCGTCGGTCGGGAAAGACTTGTTCGCGAAGTCGCATCCTTGTGGCCATCATTGTGTTGATGCTGCTCGCAGCCGTCGCTCTGACCATCGGTTCGCGAACAGTGAAGCTCCGGGCTGACAACGCTGCCAATCCTCAAGTATTTTCCCTCGCCCGTGCGACTCTTTCTTCACGTGTCCCGTCCGCAAAAGGTGTGCCGCAAGTTCTGGCGAACTACGGCCGGCTTCCGTTGATATTTGAACCTAACCAGGGGCAGACTGATGCTCGCGTGAAATTTCAGGCGCGAGGCAGCGGTTACGGCCTCTACCTCACCGCCCAGGAAGCAGTTCTCGCTCTGCAGCGTTCAGCAGCCGACCGTCGACATTCGACAGCGAGCACTTCTGCAATCAGTATGAAGTTGGTTGGCGCAAATTCGCCCACCGAGCCCGCTGGCGAAATCCAACTGCCCGGGAAAAGCAATTACCTCATTGGCAACGATCCTGCCCAATGGCATCGCGATGTTCCTCAGTTTGCGCGGGTGCGCTACCACAACGTTTACCCCCGCATTGACTTGATTTATTACGGCAATCAGGGGCGGTTGGAATATGATTTCGAAGCGTCGCCCGGCAGCGACCCGACGCAAGTGGCCCTCAGATTTCAGGGTATTGCGACTCCGACGATCGACTCGCACGGCGACCTCGTTTTAGCCGCCGGTGCAAGTGAGTTGCGCTTGCAAGCTCCTCGCGTCTATCAGAAGGTCGGAACTGAGCGGCGCCCAATAGCGAGTCGCTTTGAACTGCGTGGTCCCGGAAACGACGAAGTCGGCTTCGAAATAGGCGCGTACGATCGCAGCCAGACCTTGATCATCGATCCCGTGCTGGTTTACTCGACATATCTGGGTGGCAGCGGCAATGAAGCCTGTTCCATCATCGCCCCGATCACGGTCGAAGGCCTGTCGGTGCCGGTACCGCCGCCCGGCTGTCCTGCGATTACTGTGGACCCTGCCTCCAACGCCTACGTAGCCGGATCCACCACATCAACGAATTTTCCGGCGACCACTGGCGAATACCAGCCCGATCTGGCGCCCGGGGCGACTGCCAACGTGTTCATCGCCAAGTTCAGTCCCACCGGCTCGCTGCTGTTTTCCACATATCTCGGCGGAAACGGAACCGACTACACCGGTGGGGTCGCGGTCGACTCCGGGTTTGACATCCTGGTGGCGGGAACAACGAGCTCGAGCAACTTTCCCACCACGAACGGAGCCACCAATGCCGCATTTCAAACCACTCCGATCACCAGCGGCAAACATGTTTTTGTGAGTAAGCTCGATCCCACCGGAAAAATTCTGTTGTACTCCACTTATCTTTCTGGAAGCGGCACGGACATCGCTACTGGCCTGGCAGTCGATCAAAGTGGCAGCAATGCCTACGTAACCGGGACGACCACTTCCACCGAGGTGGGGACAGGATTTCCGTCCACTCTCGGAGCCTATCAAACCATTCCCCGCGCTTTGAATCAATTCTTCTTCACCAAGGTTGATCCGAATACCAGCGGATCCGGCAGCGTCCTGTATTCAACTTACTTCGGCGGCGGCAGTCCCAGCAATGGTTCAGTTCTGGGAGGCGGCGTCGCCGTGGACAGTAACTCGAACGCTTACATTACGGGAGGCACGAATTTCACCGACATGCCCTTGCTCAACGCCTATCAAGGGCTGAACGAAGGCGGGTTTGACGCCTTCGTGGCCAAGATCAATCCGTCAGGCGTGACTGGTGAACAACTTTTGTATTCGACCTATCTCGGCGGCTCCGGCGACGACGTGGGCTTTGGTGTCGCGGTGGATTCGGGCCCTGACGCTTATGTCACCGGCTGGACCACTTCTACGGATTTCAACGCCGGCACTACCGGAACCACAGCATTGCAGCCCGCAAATGGTGGCGGGACAGATGCGTTCCTGGCTAAAATCGGAATACCCTGTACCGGCACGGGCTGTGTCACATTCGACGTTCCGCTGACTTACTTTACCTATCTCGGCGGCGCGGGAGCGGACGCCGCCACGTCGGTTACGGCCGACAATAGCGGAGGAGCCCGCCTTATCGGCTGGACAAATTCCCCGAATTTCCCCATCGTCGGGAGTCCCGTGCAGTCGACCTTCGGCGGGGGCGCGAGCGATGCATTCTTTGCCACCATCGACACCGACGCAACCTGCAGTCCAATCGTAACTCCCACCTGCGCCGCGACCAGTTCTACTAGCTATTTCGGCGGCACGGGCGCCGATTTCGGTACCGGGGTTGCCCTGGATCTGCAAGGTTCCAGCTATCTGGCCGGAGAAACAGCTTCAGCCAGCGGCTTCCCGCTGAAGAATCCCTACGACGGCGCTTTGAGCGGACCGAGTGACGCGTTCGTGACCAAGTTTGCGCCTGTCCTGAACCTGACCATGCTGCCGCCTACCGCGACTCCATTGGTAGTTGGAATGGGCAGCCAAGTCAGCTTCGCCTACACCATAACCAACAACGGCGAGTTTACGAATAACGTGATTTTCGTCGACTACCTGCCCGCGGCCGGCGCCAGTTTTGTCTCGGCGACCGCGAGCCCGGGCACTTGCGGTGCCCCGACGAACCAGACTGTGCTGTGCAATATCGGTACGTTGAATGCTGCTGCCACCGCGACCGTTACCGTGATTTTGACCCCGGTTGCCCCGACTTTGGCAGGTGGCACTGTGAGCTTGGGCAACAGCGGAGCTGCGTTCGTCGGACAGTCGCTGTTGGCTTCGGCCAGCGCGAGCGTTACGGTAAACGATTTCAGCCTCAAAGTGGGACCGGCAGCAGCTACGGTCGTGGCCGGCGTGCCTGCCATCTTCACCGCCACCATTACCCCAAGCTCGAACAGCGGATTCCCCGACAGCGTGTCGATTTCCTGCGGCAGCGGTCTGCCCACGGCTACAACTTGCGTGCCCGGCAACAACAACCCCATCCCCAACCTCAACACCGGTGCCCAGAGTTCGCAGTTGGTCATCAACACTACAACCCGCGTAAGCACTACGACCGACTTGCGTCATGGAGGCGGCCCAGGGATTCCGTTTTACGCTACCTGGCTGCCGGTTTCGGGTCTGGCCTTGCTCGGCGTAGGATTGGGCGGCAAAACTTCTCGCCGTCGGCGAGTCCTCATGGGCCTGCTCCTCGCTGGGCTTTTCGCGTTGCTTTTGTTCTTGCCAGGATGCCATTCGGCTGCGCCGGTGACGACCACGACCGGCACTCCGGCGGGAACATATCCAGTGACCATCAACGCGGTCTCAGGCAGTGCCACGCGGACTACGGTGGTCACCCTCGTCGTTCAATAACTCGACGCAACCCTGCGAGGCTCTATCAAGTACGACTCCGCCAGAATGCTTCTTGTTGTCGATCTGCTGGGCACCTTTATCTTCGCGGTCGAGGGCGCTACCGCGGGCATCGAAGCCAATCTGGATTTGCTTGGCCTCATGGAAGTGGCATTTGCGACCGCGCTCGGCGGCGGCATGATTCGCGATCTGCTGATCGGAGCAGTCCCTCCGAATTGCATTCGCGATTGGCGCTATCCCACCGCAGCATTTCTCGGTGGCGCGGTTGTATTTTGCTTCTATCAGTTCGTCAGCCAGGTTTCTCCCTGGGTAATCATCATTTTCGATGCAGCCGGATTGGCATTATTCGCCGTTGCAGGCGCAGCCAAGGCGCTCGATTTTGGCATTCATCCATTCATCGCAGTTTTGATGGGAGGAGTGACCGGGGTTGGCGGTGGCACGATTCGTGACATTCTGCTCGCCCGCATTCCAACGGTGCTTCGCGCCGACGTCTACGCAACTGCGGCGCTAGCGGGGGCGGCCGTGTTGGTGATTGGCATCCGCGTCAAAGCGAATCCCAGGCTCATGACCGTGCTCGGTGCCGTAGTCTGCTTTGCATTGCGAGTAGTCAGCGTATGGAGGCACTGGAATCTGCCCCGGCTGCTGGTGCATTGAAAAATTGATTTACTGTCATTCCGAGAAGCGAAACGGCGTTTGGCGACTTCCTCGGGGCCGGTTCAATGAGCGCCACATGGCGATTCAACTTCGACCATCCGGCCAGCAAAAAAAGCCGCCTGCACATCGGGCGCTTTGGAGGTGGGCCTCCATTCGCTCACAGCGTTACGCGAAGCCGTTAATCTGCGTTTATCGTCGTCGCAGTTTTCGATGGCTTCGAGGGCGTCAGGCTATAGTTGGGGACGAGCTTAGCCGGGTCGGGCCGCTGTACGGAGTGTTTGAGCATGTCTTCGGAGAGGCTGAATGCGTAGACGTTGCTATCGTCGGAACCCACGTACACCACCCCATTTGCCACGGCGGGAGAGGACTCTACGGGGCTGCCGGTCGCGAAGCGCCACAACATTGCCCCCGTGCTGGCATTCAGGGCATATACATTGCTGTCGACGGACCCCACATATACCACCCCGTTCGCCACGGCGGGAGAGGTCTCTATGGCATTGCCCGTCTTGAAACTCCACAACTTGGTTCCTGTGCTGGCGTTCAGGGCATATACGTTGCTGTCGTAGGACCCGACGTACACCACTCGGTTTGCCACTGCAGGCGACGAGTATATGAAACTGCCGGTCGTGAAGCTCCACAACTTAGTTCCTGTGCTGGCATTCAGGGCATATACGTTGCTGTCGTAGGACCCGACGTACACCACTCCGTTCGTCACGGCGGGAGAGGACTTTATGGCGCTGCCGGTTGGAAAGTTCCACAACTTCGCCCCGGTGCTGGCATTCAGGGCATACACGTTAAAGTCGTCAGACCCGACATATACGGTTCCGTTCGCTACCGCAGGCGAGGACTCCAGCCCTCCGCCTGTCGTGAAACTCCACAACTTGGTTCCTGTGCTGGCGTTCAGGGCATATACGTTGTTGTCGTAGGACCCGACGTACACGACTCCGTTCGCCACTGCTGGTGAGGACGGCACGATGGCCCCGGTCGTAAAGCTCCACAACTTCGCCCCGGTGGTGGCGTTCAAAGCATACACGTTGGTGTCAAGGCACCCCACATATACCACCCCATTCGCCACTGCGGGCGACGAGTCTATGGAGCCGGTCGCGAAGCTCCACAACTTCGCCCCCGTGCTGGCATTCAGGGCATACACATTGCCGTCATAGGACCCCGCGTACACCACCCCGTTGACCACTGCGGGCGCGGAGTACACGGAATTACCGGTGGTGAAGCTCCAATCCAGATCCATCAACCCCACCGTGCTCAGATTGAGCACATTCTCGTAAGGGTTGCTGCGTTTGTTCTTGCTCGTGAACCCAAACTCAGACCAATTGGTTTGCACCAGGAACACGGCCTGCGCGCCCTTCCCGTTGGAACGCTGGACGCGGTCACATAATGGTTTCCCGGAAGCGCGGAAGCCGGCACCGGGATCGGAATCTTGGAAAATGCCCCGCTGCCATTGGCAAATGCCAGGGTCTCATCCGTGGTGTCGAAATAAATGTCGATAGCGGCATAGGCGGAAAATCCGGTGCCGGAAACAGAAATGCTGCTGGTGGGCGGCCCGGATTTCGGACTCGGCGTAAGCTTGGGCGCGGCAGCGAAACCAAGGTCTGTAAACATCATCACTGTAACCACTGCGGCCGCGATCCGGCCGGCGGTGTTACCGTTCTGAAACCGTGTCTTGAAGGTCAGTCGCACAGAGAGCTCCTTTTTTCATGCTTACAGCCTCACGCGAACCCGTTAATTCGTGTTTACCGCAGCCGCAGCTTTCGATGGCTTTGAGGGAGTGAGGCTGAGGTTGGGGACAAGCTTGGCCGGGTCGGGCCGCTGCACCAAAGCCTTCCCGCTACCTCGCGCGTCTCCTGTCTGGGTGAATGCGTAGATGTTGTCGTCAACAGACCCGACGTACACCACCCCGTTCACCACGGCGGGCGAGGAAGCTACGTAATTGCCGGCCGTAAAGCTCCACAAGTTCTGGCCGTCGCTGGCGTTCAAGGCATATAAGTTGTCGTTATTGGATCCCACATACACTACCCCGTTAGCCACGGCGGGCGAGGATTCCAGGTTAGTGCCAGCCGTGAAGCTCCACAATTGTGCTCCAGTGAAGGCGTTCAGGGCATACACGTTGCCGTCAGAGGACCCGACGTACAGCACCCCGTCGGACACTGCAGGTGAGGACGCTATGGGATCGCCCGTCGTAAAGCTCCACAATTGCGCTCCGCTGAAGGCGTTCAGGGCATAGACGTTGTGGTCAAACGAACTGGCATAAACAGCACCATTCGCCACGGCGGGCGAGGACTCCACAGCATCGCCGGTCGAAAAGCTCCACGCCTTTGCTCCGGTGGTGGCGTTCAGGGCATACACGTTGCCGTCAGAAGATCCCACGTAGACCACGCCGTTGACCACTGCGGGCGAGGGCACCACAAGGTTGCCGGTCGTAAAGCTCCACAGCTTCGCGCCGGTGGTGGCGTTCAGGGCATACACGTTGTCGTCAAAGGACCCGAAGTACACCACCCCGTTGGCTACTGTTGGTGAGGACGCTACTTTCCCGCCGGTCGTGAAGCTCCACAACTTAGTTCCGGTCGTGGCCTTCAAGGCGTACACGTTGTCGTCGAAAGACCCGACATACACCACCCCGTTGGCCACCGTGGGTGAGGAGTACACGGAGCCGCCGGTGGTGAAGCTCCACACCTTCGCACCCGTGCTGGCGTTCAGAGCATACACATTGTTGTCAAAGGACCCCGCGTAAACCACTCCGTCGACCACTGCGGGCGAGGAGTACACGGAATTACCGGTGGTGAAGCTCCAATCCAAATCCATCAATCCGACGTTGCTGGCATCGAGAACATTTTCGTAGGGATTCGTGCGTTTATTTTTTGTGGTGAATCCCTGCTCCGACCAATTGGTCTGCACCAGGAAAGAAGCCTGGGCGCCCTGGCCATTGGAGCGTTGCACCGCGCTCACCCAATGCGTGCCCGGCAATGCCGAAGGCGGAACTTGAATCGGGATATTGGAGAATGCTCCGCTCGCGTTGGCGATGGCCAAGGCTTGGTCCGTCGTGTCAAAGTAAATGTCGATGGCGGCGTAGGCGGAAAATCCGCTGCCCGAAACAGAAACATTGCTGGTAGGCGGACCGGATTTCAGAGTCAACGTAACCTTGGGCGCAGCGCCGAAACCAAGGTCTGTAAACATCATCACTATAAACAGCACGGCCGCGATCCGGCCGGCGGTGCTGCCGTTCTGAAACGATGAGTCGAAGGTCAGTCGCACAGAGATCTCCTTTTCCAGCGCTAGGTCTTTCCGCTTCAGCTAAAGAATCTGCTCAAAGAAGGCATCGAACTGCAAAGGGGGATGACATGCGAAATGAGCCACAGGCGGGGGATCTGGCTTCCTCGTAAGCACGGGACCAGGCCTGCCATCCTCAGGCACGCGGGATTATAGCGGCTAGGCAGCCATCAGGGAAGAAAATTGGAAAGAAATTATTTTGGGAACGATGTGCAAGAACTTGCGGTCGCGGTGATGGTCAATTTACGTCGCGGACAGCCGAGGTCGGAACCGTCTACGCGCCGGCGGAAAGCTTATGGCTCTTGGACTGGGCGATCCCATACTGCCGAATCTTATACAACAGCGCCTTGTAGCTGATTTTCAGTAACGCGGCCGCCTGCTTGCGGTTCCAATTGGTTTCGTCGAGAGCCTTGCTGATGGCTTCAGCCTCAGCTCCATCTTTTGCCGTACGAGCTAAAGACTTTAATCCTCCAACTGAATCGCCCGAGCCTTGTGCCGCCGCGTCGAATTGCGCTCCGCTGCTATCGCTCTTCGGACTCAGTTCCTGGATCGCCAGCTTCTCGTCCCCAAGAACCAGATAACGCTTGACGAAATTATTTAGCTCGCGCAGATTGCCCGGCCAGGAATAATCCTGACACGCCTGCAACAACTCCGTCGAAAGCGGTAACGGAGGCCGCGCGTAGCGCTCCGACATGTTGGACATGAAATGCTTCAGCAGGATCGGAATCTCTTCCTTGCGCTCGCGCAGCGGAGGAACCGACAAAGTGAAAGCATTGAGCCGGTAGTAAAGATCCTCACGCAGGCGCTTGTTGGCCAGCGCTTCGGGAATGTTGATGTTCGTGGCAGCCAAAATCCGCACATCGACTCTGATCATGGAGCGGCTGCCGAGACGGGAAAACTGCTGGTCTTGCAGCACGTGCAACAGCTTCGCTTGTAAGCTGGGCGGCATCTCTCCGATTTCATCCAGCAGAATCGTGCCCTTATTACACAGTTCGAACTTCCCTGGCTTGGCGTGATTGGCTCCGGTGAATGCTCCTGCTTCGTAGCCAAATAGTTCGCTCTCCAGCAAGTCGGCAGGAACAGCGGCGCAGTTTACCTTAAGGAAAGTTCGATGCGCGCGTGGCGAAAGCTTGTGAATAAGCCGCGCCATTACTTCTTTGCCCGTACCGCTCTCGCCCAACATCAGCACTGGGATGTCGACGTTCGCCACCAGAGCAGCCTGCGAACGAAGCTTGCGCATCACCGGACTCGCGGCGACAAAAAATACCTCGTCGCCGACTTCTTCCACTTCGCCAGGATAATTTTGCTGATTCTTGCCCAGGCACTGGTCAATGACAGTGTCCAGTTCGCTTTTCTGAAACGGCTTGGTCAAATAGTCGTGAGCGCCCAAACGAATGGCCTGCACAACTTTGCGGGTATCGCTGACGCAAGAGAGCATTACAACCTTGACCCCGGGCTGAAGCTTACGCAGTTGCTCCAGAGTCGCGAGGCCATCGATCCCGGGCATCAGCAAGTCGAGCAGCACCAAGTCGGGGCGCAAACCTTTCTGCACGCGCTCTAACGCTTCTTCGCCGGTGCTCGCGGTCTCGACTTTATAGTCGTCCACTTCGAGCAGAGTTTTGATGTAGCGCAGCATTCCGGGTTCATCGTCGACCAGCAGAATGTTGTTTGCCGCAGCTTTCATTTAGTTTTCCCAGGGTTGTTCAGTTGGTTGTTTGCAGTCGCGGGAGGCAGAAGCGGAAGAATGAAAGAGAACTTGCATCCTGCTCCGGGATCGCTCTCCACCCAGATCTTGCCGCCCATGCCGCCAACCAGGCGACGCGCTATCGCCAGACCTAATCCCATGCCAGCCTGACTTTCACTCTGTGGCAGTCGAAAGAAATCATCGAATACTTCAATATGGTATTCTGCGGGAATGCCCGGCCCGGTATCAGACACGCTTACCTTCACGGAATTCGGTTGCGTGATTGCCCGGTGCCGTCGTTCCGTAAGATTGTCAGGATTGCTGACGCTTCGGCGTTCCCACATGTAGGGCTCGGCGTGCAGCCAGACTGTGCCTCCAGCGGGCGTGAACTTCGACGCATTCTCCAGCAGGTTCGAAACCACGCGCTGCATCTTGGGTACGTCCAAAGCAAACTCGGTCAACTTCTCGTTAGCCAGGAAATAAAGCGCCAGTCCCTTTTCCTGAAAGGAATGCGACCACAGGCGGCAGACCTCAGAAAGACAAGCGTTCAGGTCGGCGGGCTCGAAGTGCATCTTCAGTTCCCCGATTTCGAGCACGCTGAAGCTGAGGAAGTCCTGGATGAACTGCTGCAATCGCTGGCCGCTGGTGCGCATGTCGCCCAGGATCTCGCGCTGGCGTTCGTTCAATACCCCCAGCTTTTCGCTCTGCAGGAGTTCGACGTAACCATTCAAAATAGCCAATGGAGTCTTCAGGTCATGCGCTGCCGAAGCGAGTGCATTTGTGGTGCGCTGAAAGCGTTCCTGTAACTGGTTGAATTGCTGGAGCAAATCCTGGCTACAGTCCGGATTGGGGCAGGCAGCGTCGCCTTGCTCTTTCGTCGGACATAGCTCGGAGTAGTCTGTTTTAGACTCTTTTGCTTGGGGCAGACACGTCTTTTCAGGCGTTGCAGCCATTATTTAAAGCTCAGTTGGTTTATACGGCGAGGGAGGATGGCACTCAACTCGCTGAGGTGAATGCTAACTTTCGCGATGCTAAGACATGGCCTTCGCCCTGTCAACGGCAAAACGCAAGGAAGTAGTCACCGAAGGGAAAAAGCTTGCAGTCTGAAGTGCTCCGAGACTTCGGACAAGGTTCCCAAAACAGCGAATATAGGGCAAAAGCCACCACAGCTAACTCCAGCTTTTATAGGCCCGTTTTCAAAAGACCTTATGTGTTTGGGCGATCCTGCCCGCAGCGCTGTCCAGTTTCCAGACTCGGTTTGGCCCCCAAGGTGCGGTAACGAATGGGTTAAGTCCACGTTCGAGGGATACGGTTGAAGCGACAAAGTCCCCAAAACCAAGACCGTAAGTGGCCCCGCCTGCCCTTGGCGATTCCCATTTTTGTCCGTAGCCGCGACGAGGATGGTAAGGAGTTGTTGGAATTCGCCACAGCCTTGAACATCTCTGCCGGCGGAGCGCTGGTTGCCGTGCGCCGCTGTTTGCCGCTCTCGGCGCAGGTTTTGCTCGAGATTCCCAGCGCGCCCTTGGTTTCCGGAAATTCCTTCCCCAAGGCGTCACGTATCTTGCGCGCCCGCACCGTCCGCGTGACCCACGTGGATGGCTACCATTTGCTCGGCCTCAAGTTTTCCCATCCGCTGGTCGGCGCCAGGTCCGACAAGCAAGTCACCAGAAGGAAAGTTACTTCCCCCGTGTGAAAAGTTTTTCCCACCCAAAAAACCTCCTATGAGCCCTACTTCCACGGTCTTTTGCGCTCCACGCCAGCCATCACGATATCATGTAAGTTATTGAAAAATAGTCTACAAAATAACTATAAGAGCGGTTACCGGAAGGTTCCCAGAATTGGCTGTCAGGGTGCATACTAGAGGGTGGGTAGAGGAGCGCCACGCAAAAAGATGCCTATTCCAACGACCGGTTCTGTCAGTTCTCTAGTCCATCCCTTAGGCGAGTTCCCCCCAGATTCCATCGTATTCGGCAAATCCGAGGCCATGCAGTCCCTGCGTTCCCGCATGGACAAAGTTGCCGGCGCGAACGTTCCGGTTTTGATTAACGGCGAGAGCGGCACCGGCAAGGACATTGTTGCCCGCATGATCCACGGTCTTTCGCCCTGGAAGAGCGGACCCTTCGTGAAAGTCAACTGTCCCGCGATTCCCGGAACCCTGCTCGAAAGCGAGCTCTTCGGCTACGAAAAGGGCGCCTTTACAGGGGCGTATGGAATGAAGCCGGGGCGCGTCGAAATGGCGCACCGCGGCACGTTATTTCTCGACGAGATCTCGGAACTCGATCTGGCCTTGCAGTCGAAACTTCTGCAGCTCTTGCAGGACGGCCAATTCTGCCGCATCGGCGCGCAGGAAGACAAGAAGGTCGAAGTCCGCATCGTCTGCGCTACCAATCGTCAGCTGGATGTTGAAATCGAGAACGGCACCTTCCGTCAGGATCTGTACTACCGGATCAACGTGGTCAATTTGCGGATGCCCCCGCTACGCGAGCGCCGCGGTGATATCGATTCTCTGGTCCAGTATTTCCTCGAATACTACAATCGCAAATACAATTGCCGCGCACGGATGCTCTCGTCCGAACTGATGGGCACGCTGCAGAAATATCATTGGCCGGGAAACATCCGCGAGCTGGAAAATCTGATCAAGCGCTATGTCATCCTGGGCAGCGAAGACGTAATCAGCAGCGACCTGGTCGCGCGCGACGAGCACGAGTTCTTCAATCCCGACATCAATCTCGACGGCCCCATCTCACTAAAAGCCTTGACTCGCAAGGCCACTCGCGAACTGGAACGCAAGATAATCCTGAAGGTTCTGCAGGCCCATCACTGGAACCGCAAACAGGCGGCACGAACCCTGTCCATCAGCTATCGCGCGCTGTTATACAAGATTCGCGATGCCGGCCTGCCCCCCAACCGCTCCACCCGCCGCCGCGAAGCCCCAGTAGGCGCAGGCATAGCCGCCGACTAATTCTCGGCACTGCTGACTGATCTTCGAAGGGCATGGCTTCAGCCATGCCACAAAGCCCCAATTCGACCCAAGCCCCGCGGGCAACCAACGCTCTCAACGCTGGCACGACCCTGTCCGATCGGAGTCTTCTAAGTACACGTCCAAACGTAACCAACGGAGGCGGCGCTAAGCAGGCAAAATCTAAGATGTGCGCAAATCGCCCCGCATCCTCGAACGCCGAACCAACCACTTGACCCGGAAGTTTGTCGACGAGATGTCTCAAAAAGCCAGAAGACCCGGCGAGTTAATTTCCGAAACGACCGGAACCAACTTGGAAGAAGCGGAGGCTGCTCTCGATCAGAAATCGTTGCCGGCGCCCGAGAAAGCAAAGTCGGCTCGTCAGAAGAGCTGAGGCGTTACTCTTCCTTGCACGGATGCCGATCAAATTGAAACTTGAGAGAGTCCTGCGCGTCTGCAACTCGCTTTATGGCGGTCACGGCTGGGCTCTGCCCCACTCGCGAAGCGTGTATTCACCGATGCTTAGCAAGTCCGCCTCAGCCCGGCACGAGAATCGAAACTTGGCCACAGTTAGCGCGACGTGGGAAGCTTGAGGGCCTTACCGACTCGGCCAAAGACGTTGCCCTCGGCGACGCCGCTTCGGTCGCCTTCGTCAATCGCAGCCCGCAACGCCGCAAGCTTCGCTTCGTATTCCTGCTCGTCGCGCTCCAGAGTCCGCAACCCCGCCCGCACCACCTCGCTGGCGTTTTCGTAACGCCCGCTTCTGACTTTCTTGGCTACGAAGCGATCCAGCTCGTCAGTCAAATTAACGTTGCGGGTGGGCATAGCGGCGATCCTTTCGATGAGTAGGATTTCGACCCATCATAACGCGACTGGCAAAGATTGCCAATGGCTGATTCTAGCAGACGGATGGGCGCAGTCTTCTTGGATATCACCGGCCGGCCGTGATCGAAGGGGAAGGGCATGGCTTCAGCCCATGCCACAAAGCCCCCAGTTCGACCCAGGCCCCGGAACCAACGTTCCCGGTAGTCGCACAGAAACGAGGGAACGTCCTGTCTGTCTCCGGATTTACTCTCCGTCCGCCCAATCATTCACGCGATTCCTCCTGCCCCAGCCGCTGTTCCTTCCTAAAACATGCTAGGATTCCTCCCGCAGAGGAGAACTCTGCGAAGCGATTGCGTTGCGAAGTAGAGGCGCAAGTCCTGAGCGCCATTCCGATAAGGAGAATCTGATGAAAATCACCGCGTTCTGTGTGGCGCTCATTCTGCTCTTCACCGCGGGTGCGTGGGCAGGCACCGAGAAGGTGCTATACGCCTTCTGCTCCCAAGCGAATTGTGCGGACGGCGCTTATCCGTACGCCGGCGTGATCTCTGACAAGGACCACAATCTTTATGGCACGACCGAACAAGGCGGCAGCTCCAGTTTCGCTGGACTGGTCTACGAACTCAAGCAGACGAAGAGCGGCTGGAAGGAAATTGTGCTCTACAAATTCACCGGCGGCGCCGACGGCGCCGGCCCCATGGGGCAGCTGGTGTTCGATACCGAAGGCAACCTCTATGGCATCGCCAATGGAGGCGGCGTCGGCTACGGCACCGTCTACGAACTTAGCCCTTCAAAAAGCGGGTGGCATTTCAAGGTCATTCACACCTTTGCGGGAGGAGACGACGGAGTTGTCGGTATCGGCGTTAGCGGTTTGGTGCTCGACAAGGACGGTCATCTTTACGGCGTGACCGAGATGGGCGGTACCGCGGGTTTCGGCACCATCTTTGAGCTTTCGCGCGCGGGCAGTAAGTGGAATAAGAAGACTCTCTACAACTTTGCCGCGGGCACGGACGCGCAGGATCCATTGATGGGTCTGACATGGGACAGCGCCGGCAATCTCTACGGCGCTTCTGTCGGTGGTGGCGCCGACGGCTGCGGCGCTGTGTATGAACTCGCGCACCAGAAGACATCCTGGAAGGAAAGCGTGATCTACAACTTCACCGGCGGCGACGATGGCTGCTGGCCGGAATTCGGCTCGGTCACTATTCCTAAGTCTGGCGAAATCTATGGCACGACTGGCGCCGGTGGCGCCGACAACCAGGGCGTCGTTTACCTCCTCACAAAATCCGGTGGCACTTGGAGCGAGACCACGCTCTATGCCTTTACCGGCGGCAACGATGGCGGACAGGTCTTCGCGGGTGTCACCTTGGGTCCGGCCGGTAATATCTTCGGCGCGTCTGCATACGATGGATCGGGTAGCTATGGAGCCGTGATCAAGCTGACAAAACAGAAGTCGGGCTGGCAGGAGAAGACGTTGCTGGACTTCGACGGCAAAAACGGAGGATATGACTATGGGAACATCATGGTCGATACCACGGGTAACCTCTATGGCACCACGTTTCGCGGCGGCAACCTCAGCTGCAACACAGTGAACGAGGGCTGCGGCGTTATTTTCGAAATAAAGCCATAGATCACGCTGCCTTTACCAGGCGAAAAAGCAAAAATGCCGCGCGAAGTCTGGGTGGTTTTGGGCGGGTGGTCCACCCCGCCTGCGAACCTAAATCACAAATAACAAAGGGTGCCCCATCCTTTCCGCGTTCTTTGCGGAAGGGTGGGATGCGAGAAAGCAAAGACCAAATGGCAGTTTCGCCGGGTGCCAGCGCTACAACGCCCGGTTTTCACGCCACCACGGAGACTTCGCCGTGGGGCTTGCGCGTTGGCCTTACGATGATTTCTACGTCCTGCCCGAGCGCCGTGAGGAAATCCATGAGGCGTTCGACGGAAAAAGCGCCGGCGCGGTTACGCATTAATGCGGAGACGTGAGGCTGCTGGATGCCGAGAATCTTTCCGGCTTCCGCTTGCTTGAGGCCGCGCCGCTTGATGAGTCTGTAGATCTGCAGGGTGAGCTTGGCCTTCAACAGTTCCTGTTCGGGATGAGGCAGGCCGAGGTCGGCGAAGACATTTCCACTGCCTCTTTCTACTCGCGGTCTTCGTGAAGCGGACGGCTTTTTCTTTCTCATGGTCATTTCAGTTCTGGCTTTCCCGGTGCATGCGTTCAGCGGTTCCACGATTATACATGAATACGTCTATACGTATGTCATCGAAGTCGGGGATGCGCTTAGCCGAGGAAAATCCCCGCCCAAGCGAAGCTTGGACGGGGCACCCTCTTGAGCAAAGTGAACGCGACCGTCTGGGCAAGCCCCGGCGGTGAGTAATGCAGAGATCCTTCGTCGGCAGGCCTTCGCGTTGCGAAGGCCTGCACTTCATCGGGATGACATTCTTCGGTGGTCATCATCAGTCGGGCCTCGGTGGGTTGGCGTCTACGGCTGATCTTAGGGGTGAGAAGACGCTGCAGAACGGGCACATTCCGCCGTACGTGTTGGTTTGTCCGTCCCAGGCTAGGAGCATCGGTTCGCCGCATCCCCGGCAGGCGCAGAAGTGGAGTTCGGCTAGTGGCGTCCGCCGGCATGATGAATTCTTGGTTATTTCGGTTGGTGCCGTCATAAGTTTTAGTCCTCGTCGTCGGTTGATTTGGTGTTGGGTTGTTCGAAGATCGGCAAAAGGCCTTTGCCGATCAGGGGGTGATATGGGCAAAAGGCTTTTGCCGATCTTCATCTCTGTCTCTTTCGCGTTTGCCCGCGTCTCGAAAAGCTTGAGACGTGGGGCACCCGGTTGTTCATCCGGATTGGTGTGGAGAGTTAATTCACTACGTCTCTACACCTCGGCCGGGCGTGCCGCTCCTCGACGGAGCAGGTCCCAGGCATCGCGGTATTGCTCGAAGTGGGCGCCGTCGGACCTTTTTGCGCCTTCGGGATAGAGGCGGATGTTTGTTAGATTTGCAACCTCGGCGACCGGGATGATGTACCAGGCATCGTGGGCGACGACGTAGGCGGCGATGAAATCGATTTCATGCGGGGAGTAGGCAACGCCGCTTTTTTGCTGGCGCTTGCGAGTCACGCAGACGCTGTATCCCCAGCGCGAGGTGGTGAAAACCGATTTCACCTGAATGCGAAACACGCGCCCGTTCTCCTCGATGATCACGTCGTAGGGTTCGCAGTCGCCGTAGGGCTTGCTGACGGCGAATCCCATGCTGGCGGCTTTGACGACGAAGATCAATTCCGCGATGAGGCCTTTGCGCTTGGAATACAGTGTCGTGCGTCCGATCGACTGTCGCTGCGGAGCGGATTGGAAGGAGCAACAGAATTTTCTGCCATAAAGCGTTTGCATGCGCCGGCGTTTGCCCAGTCGCATACTTCTCCTTTTTTATTTGGATTTGAGTTCGAGAATTCGCGGGCGAGGGCGTCCGCGCGCCACACAAAAGAAAAGGCGCGGGCTAAGTGCCTGCGCCTTTTTTCTGTCTATATATTTAGGCTACCAAATTCGTGAGGTAAGTATGCTATGGTTTCAAACTTTATTTTCTGTTTGCAATGAGAGAGTTGGCGAGAATTGAGGGCAAAAGGGGGCTTGACAAGATTTGTGCCGAATCGGGAAACAGGGGAATCTTGGCCAGCTACGATTTTAGCTGCGCCAGCTGCTTTTTCACGTCCGCGGCTTGACTGTAGTTGGGATTGATTTTCAGGACGCGTTCCAGATGTTGCCGGGCGAGATCATTCTGGCCCGTCTTTTCGTATGCGAGTCCAAGGTGATAGTGGACGGTGGCGTCGTCGGGCGATTTGTTTTTCTCGCCCAGCTTGAGCGCTTCTTGAAAAAGATCGACCGCCGATTGATACGCGCCTTTCTGATAAAAGACCCAACCCAGAGTGTCGGCGGCATTGGGAGAATCGGGCATGCCGCGGCGCGCAGTTTGCGCCAGCGAAAGAGCCATGTCGACGTTGCCACCGGATTGCAACATGACGTACGCGAGATTATTCGAGGCCAGCGGATTCTCGGGCTTGATTTCAAGTGCCTTCTGATACGCGTCTCTAGCTTTGCCCCAATCCTGTTTGGATTCGTACAGCTCGCCCATCAAAATGTAGAACATTGCCTCGCGCGGATTATTCTGCACCGATTGCTGATAAGTCGCGATGGCTTGGTCGGCTGAACCTTTCGCTACCTGCGCCTGGCCCAGCTTGAGCAACGCATCGGAATTGTTCTTGTCGAGTTCGGCAGATTTCTTGAATGCGGCTTCGGCGCCGTCAAAATCTTTCTTGCTGTTGAAGAGGACTGTGCCCAGCAGATCGTAGAACGCGCTGCTGTTGGGCGATTTGGCGATTTGCGCATTGGCGGCGGCGATCGCTTTGTCGGTCTGGTTCTGGGCGAGATATGTATTCATCACGCCGTTGAGAGCGTCGTTCGAGTTGGGATCGCGGTCAAGCGCCTCCTGATAAGCTTTGCCGGCTTCGCTGTATTGCTTTTCGACCAGCTTCAGATTTCCCATCTGGATGAAGCCGGTGGCACTTTGGGGGGCAACGTCGATGGCTTTTTGTATGTCTTGTTCAGCGGCGGCGAATTGTTTGCGAGTGATTTTCGAGAGCGCCCGCATGGCGTAACCGTCAGGCGAGGCGGGCTGCAGACTGATGATCTGCGTGGCGGTCTGCTCGAGAGTCTCCATATCACCTTTGCGCATGGCAGCAGTGGCGAGGGCGCGCTGGGCTTCGATGAGATCGGGACGCAGGCGCACGGCGCTGCGCCATTCCTCAACCGCGCGCTCAGGATTGCCCATCTGATCGAGCGCGAGCCCCAAATGGTAGTGCGCGACGGCGTTGTCGGGATCGTTCTTTAGGGCGGTTTGCAGGGTTTGCGCGGCGTCACTGGGATGGCCGCCGCGGAGCTGAATTTGTCCGCGATAGATGAGGGCGTCGGTTTCGCTGGCATTGCTGGCGAGAATTGCGTCGTTGATTTTGGTCGCTTCGTCGAGGCGGTTTTTCAGAATGAGCAACTGAATGTAATTCTTCTGAACTTGCAGGTCTTTCGGATGATCGTGATAGACGGAGCCGTATTCGGCGACAGCTTTGTCGAGGTCGCCGGTGGCGAAATAGAAGTCGCCCAGCATACGGTAGCCGGTGGAGTTGTCGGGGAATTTGGTCTTGACTTGCTTGAGGAATGCCTCGGCCTCAGGCTTCTTTCCCTGGGCGATGTAGAGGCGCGCGAGCGCGGCAGGCGGGTCAGGATCTTTGGGATCGAGATCGATGGCGCGACGGAACTGCTGCTCAGCCTCGGGGAAGCGACTGCGTGACTGATAGTATCCGCCCAGAGCCAATTGCGCCTGCAGGGCTTTAGGATTCACTTCGACGGCCTTCTTGAAATTCACTTCGGCGGCGTCGAGCTGATTGGCTCGTATCTGTACGAGGGCGAGATCGAGATACGGTTCCCAGTTGTCGGGACCGAGAGCGATGGCTTTCTGCATTTCCTGAATGGCTCCAGGATAATTCCCCTGGCCAATCTGAAGGTTCGCGAGGGCCATGTGGACTTGCTGATTGTTGGGCTGCTTTTGCAGAAGCTGGTCGACCTGCTCCTGGGCCTGCTTGAAATCGCGTCCCGCAATCAGGAGATTCGCCAGGTCGAGGCGGGCGGGATAATTGTCGGGCTGCAGTTCAAGGGTGCGGGCAAGTTCCTGATACGCGGGATTCCACTGCTGCAGCTTGAGCAGTGCTTGCGCCAGGCCGTAATGCGCGTTGCCGTATGTGGAATCAATCTGGATGGCGTTCTTGTACTGAATGGCAGCTTCGCGATACTGGCCTTTGTCGTAGTAGCGCTGCCCGCTCTCAAAGTATTTCTGCTTGCGCACATTGGGATCGCGCGAGCATCCCACGAAGAACGTTGCGATCAAAGCAAGAGCCAGAAGCAGACGAAAAATGGAAAAAGGCCTCATTACAAATCCCCAGGAACGGCGTAGTCGGCGCCAGACGGTTGTATTGTCGTTATCATCTTTATTTACTCGTTTATTACTCGGCTACATCAGGCAGCCGTCTCATAGATAAAGCGGGAGGTAAACTGCCGCCCCCAGGGGCTAAAGCCCCCGTCTTCATTGATCCTGGTCGGCACGACTGAAGTCGTGCCCTTCCCAAAGGGATTCGTGAGATAGCTTTACGTTACTGCAAATAACGCGCGGCAGAAAGTTACTCATGGCACAACCCTGTCATCGCGGAATATACCGGTCGAGTTGGGGAACGATATTTCCGGCGAAGGACAGCAAACGTTGTTGGGCGGACTCGACGGTTTCACCCTGAGGCAGCGGCGTAATCACGCGCACCAAGGAGCCATCGCTGCGGTTGAGCCGGATGGAGTCCTCGATCAGATAGAACTTTGCCCAGTATTCACTGGCCAGAGCGCGATCGTGGGCCCAATACCAGTACAGAACGAGTTGGCGTTCGTCGCCCTTCGCAATGACGTAGCGATTCACCTCAAACGGCGCACGCCCGGCAAACGAAATGGAGATTCGTCTGGACTCCGTAGGCAACCAACCTGCGCCCGGCAGGCAGTGTTTCGGCGAATGAATGGTATCGCCGGCACGCTGGCTGGGGAAGTAGGCGAGGAAGAAATCGACATAAGGCTGGCTGACGGAGGTGTTCTCGTAGAAACGCTGAAGAAAATCTCCCGGTCCGAGAATCTCGAGAACATCCTGCTGCATAGGGATGTCGGTTCCAGCCCATTGTCCTAATTGGTAAGGCAGGGAAGCGAGGGGTTCGCGATTGGGCAAGGTCTCGGTGCGGCCGCGGGCCTGAAGAAAAATTGCCGTGGCCGCAAGCAGAGCGACTGTGACCACGAATCTCCAGTGTGATTTCACGGCCGGGCCTCGTTTTTAAGATCGTTTCGTGTGCGGCCAATCATCAAGAGCCGGTGAAAGAGAAAAAGCATCGCCAGCGCCATCATAAAGACGAGCCAACCGGAAAATGTGTGAAAGAAACCTTCAGCTTTGTCTGGATCCCAGTATTGCACCAGCAGGCCCGTGCCTACGATGCGCAGACTGTTGGCAGCCACGGCGATGGGAATCGAAGCCAGCGCCAATGTAACTCGAACCCAGGTGCGAGTTTCGACCAGGTATCCGTAAATGATGGCCAGAGTCACGAGCGAAAGCAGCGAGCGAATGCCGCTGCACGCTTCTACAACTTCGAGGGGCATCGCCGGCAGATTAATAACGTTGCCTTCACGCAACACGGGAACGCCCAAAAGAGGCAACAGCAGCGCCGCCACTTTGGAAGCCAGAATTTGAAGGGGGAAGGTAATCTCGCCGAAGACAATTTCGGGGATTGGAATCATTAGGAACAGAAATGCCCAGGGGAAAAGAACGGCACGAAACGAATGCCATCCACGGAAGAAAATCACCAGCCCTGCAATCAGCAGCAGTAAAGAAATGCGAGATAGAAACAGCTCCGCTCCGAGCACTCCTGCGACGAGCACGCCGAGCGCAAAAACTACGATCAGCAGCCCCCAAGACGAAGGATCGCGAGGTTCCCGGGCAAGCCGCTCGCGATCCTGCCACAACACGAACAAGGAAAAGGCGGGGACGAAAAATCCGTGGGAAAAGTTCGCGTCGTTCGACCACTGTTTTGCGAGATGAAAAAGGATGGACCCGTAAAGCCAGCCAATCAACAGAACTACAGTCGCTGCCTGCCACCACGACTCACGGTTCAGAGCAGGCTGCGGAGGCCGCTCCGGGAGCGATGCGGTTTGTGCAAAATAACTCACTGCGTGAAATTGTGGAGGATCCGCCTAGCATATGCGAACGCCACTCGCAGCGCAATGATGTTAGCGATCGGATTCGCGATTATCTCGGTGTGCTTCAATCACGTCTGTCGGCTACTGCCTGAGGGATTTAAGCAATGCTGCGCTCCTGCGCTTCCAATTCGTCCATTTCCCTGCGGAGTTGGTCCAGCCGTTCTTGCCTCAACTGATGCTCCATATCGGCTTCATGGCTGCGTCCCGTGCTGCTCCAGTACAGCTTATTCGCAAGATGGATCGCATCCATCTCGTCTCGCAAGGCCGCGAGCCTGGCATGGCGGAGAGCGTCATCCATGGCCACATCGTACGCCATGTCACGAGTCGTGCCAAGATGGGAGAAAAAAGAGCCGCCGCGCGATTTTCCGGTCGCGGCCCGCCATTTTGATGACATGATGGGCGATGTGGCCGAAGTTGGAAAAGCGCTGGTTTGGATGCAAACGCCATTCTTCATGGGATGGGGCTGCCGCCGCTGCGGGTGGAGGGATTTAATTCCGCGGGCTGTACCAACGGATTTAGCGCCATCCGCCGAAACTTTGCTGGAGTTTAAAGAGCACAGATGCAAGCGGAGGCTGGCCAGCAGCGGCGCTAATCCTAGCTTACTCAAGCCACCGGTTTGACCGGGTTCCGTCGGGATCGGCGTGATCACGGGCACCCGGGTCCCAAGGTTCCTCACCCCACACCACTCTCCCGGCCATAAGCGCGATCACAGAACCAATAAAAGCAGTGCCACAATCGCCAACAACATCAGCAACGCCATTTCAGATCGCCTGCCCCTTTCACAGCTTCAGTCCGTCTCCGACATCGGCTCGCGGGCTTGGGTGATTATCGCGGCTGAACTTCAACCGGGTCCACCAGGTGAACGGAAGTTGGCGAGTGCTCGGCCACCGTCACGCTTTGGGCTTGCTTCGCGTAGTGGGCGATGATGCCGGGCCGGGACCAATCGAGGTCCCATCCATTCTCGATGGCGATGATGGTGTAGGTGCCGGGGATGACGCTGCGCAGGCTGAAGCTTCCGTCCTGATCGCTCTGGTCCCGGCGGAACAGTTCGCGATTCGCTTCAGGATGTGTGGGTACCAGCACGACCATGGCCCCTTCGGTCGCTTTTCCAGAGCGTTTGGCGAATCCTTCGACGTTGGTGCTGCCTCCGACCAGCGAGAGCGTAATGGTCATTGAGGAACCGGCTGTCACATTCAAAGTGTGTCCCGCGATTGCGCCGCTGTCGGATGACATTTGCGCTACGGAATAGGCCTTCGTCCGACTGCCTGCTAACACGTCATATTTCCCCGGCGCGAGATCCTGGAATGCGACCTCTCCTTTCTTGTCCATCTCTTGCCAAGCCACGACTCGCATTTTACTGTTGCGAAGTCCGATCTCAATCTGCTGCGGCAGAGTTGCCTCTCCCACTATCTGCACTGTCGCCTTGACCGTGCTGGCACGCTGCTCGGTGGGCACATCGAGTTCCTGGCCGTTGGTGGTTATATTAATCTCGTTGTCTTCACCGCCTGGTCCGGCGCCTGGGTTGCGAACTGAGTAGCGGCCGGGCGCGATTCCAGTGATTTCGAATACTCCGGGAGAGACCGACTGCATGCCGCCAGGCTGGACGTTCTCCATTCCGTCGAACGACGGCTTTTGCAGCATCGGCATGCGGAATCCGTGTTCGCCGTTGTCGGGAGTGTGAAACAGCAAGTGAAGAGCCGCAACCGGATTCAAATGAATGTCGGCTTGCAAGTGATCGCCGCCGCGGATGGGGATGGGCGTGGCGTCATCGGGCTCGGTGGAATCGCCGTAGTAGGTGACGGGATAGGCGGCGTCGAGAGATTGATCGACGGCCGTCGGGAGATCTTCCGCGTCGGGCTGCGAAGAGCGCGGATGCAGCGCGTACCAGGGCTGCGCGTTGACGGAGACGAAATACGATCCGGCGTCGAGTTGAGCGAATTCGTATGCGCCTTGATCGTCTGTCATGGCCACGCGAGATCGGACGATGCGGCTGACGCCCACTTGACGATCTTCGCGGTAAAGCGAAACTGTGGCATGACGAACCGGCTCTCCTGACTCGTCGAGAATCTTGCCTGAAAGTACAGCCGATGGCGACAGACGCAAAACCAGGTGTTCGGTATCGAGGCCAGTGCCAGTCACAATTGCGGTCGAGAATCCCTCGTGCTCGTCGTAGGCAGCGGAGATAAAACCGCGCTTCGCGCCTTGCAACGCGTACTTGCCGGGGCTGAGCTGCTTGAACTCGAAACGGCCGTCTTCGGACGTGATCACCGACTGACGAGTTTGGGGATTCCTGGTATCAAAAATCGAAACCCGCGCTCGTGCCAGCGGATTTCCGCCAATTGAGTTCACGATGGTTCCGGCGATTCGAAGTGTGCCACTCGAGGATTGGGTTTGCACCACGCTTGAACTCTGGCCCGCTAAGGCTGACAGAGAGCAGAACAGTGTCAACGCGCACGCGAGAATCGTGCGGGAAATTGATCGGCGCGATTGCGAAAACGTAGACATGACTATTCGGTCGACGAAACCAATTGCAAATGCAAATGTTCCTTCTGTCCCGCGATCAAGCGCACCAACTGTCCTTTCGCGTCATAGGCTTTCATTGCTTCGGGGTTGCGATATTCCAGATCCGGTTGCGGACGATCGAAAGCAAGTACGCGATAAGTACCCGGCGGCATCTGTTGCGGTCCAAACTTGCCATCCGCTTGTACCCATATGTCTTTGAAATCTCCGCTGCTGTCAGGGAGGGGGATGCAATACAGATGTGCGGACGAACCATCGGCCGTCTGGGGCACAGATCCTGTTAGTGAAGAGGCCAAGCCCTCGATGCTTCCATCAATTTCGGCGGTGTCGTCTCGCATGATTATTTCGATCGGAGCGCTCGAGCCGCCCGGACCGACGATGAGTGGATGATGCTGCAGGTCCGTCGCGCCGGAACTGACCGCTGACACAAATCCGCGAGTACTATCGACTTTCACCCAGTAACGGCCCGGTTGCACCCCCTCGATTACAAGCGACTCGTCGTCAGGTCCGGAAGGAGGCCGTAGCCAAGCAGTCCCTCTCTGGACAAAGTCATCCGCGGGCTCCAAACGCACGTTGAGATAGCGTCTCGGCCCCTGTGCATTTATGTCAGGCGGACCCGAGTGGACGATGAAGGTCGGCGAGTTTGCCTCTTCACTCGACGTAAACTCATCTTTGACGTTCACTTTGATCGAGCCATTTGGGACAACAGTCATGCGGCTGCCTTCTGCTGCCGCACCTTTTACGCTGAGGTTCATCCAACCAGATGCGGCGTTGGGACCAAAGCTCGACGCCTCTAGAGTGTAGTTTCCATCGGGCAGAAGCCCTTCTATCATCTGGGTCTGGTTGTTGTAGCCGAGCGCAAATCCAGGGCCTCGACGGCCTTGGGGAGACACAACGATATTAAAGCCGCGAACATTATCCGGCACATTGGCGACGGCCACTTTAACCGGATAATAAGCGTGCCGGACCAAGGAAATACCCGCCTGGAAAGTCTGGCCTGCGGTCAGCTGAATGGTCTGCGCGGCTTCAAAGTTGATGGCGTTTGGGAAATAGATGGGAGGATATCCGTAGAGTTGTCCGCGCGGGTCGAAGGTTAGAGGATCGCGATCGAGCAGTTCCCGCGTGAGCAACTTGTAATTGCCCGCAGCGAGTTCGGCAAAACGAAACTCGCCGTTGGATTTGGTAGCGGCTGAGCCCGAGAGAACCCAATGCGCGCGGCCTTCCTGAACCTGTCTTCGATAGAGTTCCAACTGGATGGTGTCGGAAGGTTCGGAGGCGGCAAGGACAACACGGCCCACGACCAGAGCTTCGGGCGTGAGCGGGATTGTGATTTCCTTGCCGGCCGAGTCCGTTTGCCGATTCTGAATTCCCATGTGGTCTTCCAGGAACCCTGGTTTTTTAGCCATCAGCACGATTTGAAGATTTTGCCGCCGATGGCGAAACCTATCGGGCGATCCGGATTCGTCCGCCCGGCTCTTGTCTGAGTCGGCTTGCGGAAATGTGAATTCGAATCTTCCTTCGCTGTCGGTAAACATCGCATAGCGATTGTCTCCGGAGTGGACCAGGGCTCGTCCTACGGGTTCGTGAGTGACGCTGTTGACCACAACGCCGCGAATGCTTTCCGGTTTTTCTTCAGGCTGAGGGTTCTGCGCGGAGATAGGCTGTGCCTTTGCGCACCAGACCAAAAACAGAACAGTGATTGCGAGAGTCTCGAGCGGACGTCGCGGATACAAAGGCTTGCTCATATCGAGTCAAGGAAGAACAAGCCGACCCCCGGCGGCCGTTCTTCAGAGCACTCCAGCGTAGATATTGTGGCTGAAAGCGGGGAAAATGCAAGCGGTCGATTCGTGCCGCGCCGTTCTCGATCCGCTACCGTCTTTGCTGAAAGGCGAGCGCGGCCTGAGCTTCTTCCACCGGTTCCATCTCAACCACGCCGATCCATTGGTTATGGCGAGCGTCGATGTAGACGAGGCGTCCTCCCAGCAACTGTGCGGCCGCGGCTGGTGGTACGTCGCGGTGGTAGCCGAAGAATTCGGTCTTCCACTGCTGCCATCGACGCCAGCGCTCGAACCAGGGATGCGGCGGCTCGTACTTAGTCGAGAAAACCAGCGCCACATCAAATTTCGAGCGCATGTCGGATGCGGACATCAGTTGCTCCACGGTGAAGTCTTCGATGCGGAAAACGCGCATCGGGCGGGTGACGTAGCCGAGATACGGGCGCGTGAGTTCGTCGCTGGCGGGCCAAGCCGTCAGCACGCGGGCCATGGGATAGCGCGCTTCCACGAAGTCTTCGGCCTGCTGGTGCAGCATAATGTAATCACGGTAAGCAAGATTGTCTTCGATGGAAAATCCATGAGGAGGGTTGATGAACAGTCCGGCTACGAATGTTAGCGCCACAATGGCGACCACGCCGCGCCATAGCCGCACCCTTCGGCGCAGCGTGGAAACCCACAGAACAATTACGAGCGGAACCACTGGAAGCATATAACGGGCAAGCACGGCCCCGCCCACCACGGCCATGGCAACCACGTACGCTACGATTATCGCGAGGAAGGCGAACTGCACTTCGAGCGAGATTCTTTTGCGTTCTTGGCCGTTGTCACGCAGCGGCGGCAGCCACATCGCAAACAACCCCGCCAAAGTGAGGAAGGACAGGTTGAGATATCCGACAACCTGCCAGAGGCGCAGCCCGAGCGCGAGCAGTACGCGCAGTGGTTGCATGGTGGCTTGTACGTTGTAGCGGAAGAACTCCGGGTTGCCGAAAACGAATCCAGTGCGCGCGTAGTGAAAGGCATACCAGAGCGCGAGCGGGATGAGAGGAAAAAAGAGTGGGCCACACTTGGCCAGCCAACTTACGGACTTGTCATTCCGAGGAGCAAAGGCGACGAGAAATCCGGGTTCTTGCCCGGCCGAGGAAGAACCTAGATCCCTCGCTTCGCTCGGGATGACAAAGAGCGTAGCAATTAGTTCCCAGACCAACAGAGCCAGCGGCGCCAAAACCGCAGTTTCTTTGATGAGTACTGCCAGTGAGAACCACGCGGACGCTCGCCATCGCCGGTTCCCGACATACGCGAGCAAGGCCCAGGATGTAAATCCGGCTGCTGCCAGGTCCAGGTGGGCCAACGAGCTTTGGGCAAAGAAAACAGGATAAAGAGCAGTGCAGACCGTCGAGGCTACCGCGACTTCCGTGTTCGCAACCCGTTGGGCCAGGCGAAACACGCCCAGCAGAGAAAATGCCGCGACCGCCACCATCGCTGTGCGCGTGATCATGGGCGCGTAACCCAGAATCTTCCACGCAAGCGCGAGATACGCCATGACCAGCGGCGGGTGCGCGTTTGAAGGAGTCGAATACGGAATCAACGTCCCATGCAGCAGCAGATCGCGAGCTGCGGGCACGTAGTATCCGGCTTCATCCCAGAAATACGGCAGGCGAAGTAGAGGAGCGTGCAGCGCCAATAACACGGCAAAGAACAACGCAAAGAGCAGTGCTGTCTGATAGCCGCGTCGCCGTTCGATGTCTCCGGTCACCGGAGCAGTCTAGTGTACCGGCCCCGCAGATGCCATTCTGGGATCCAGTTTGATCTCGCCAAATGTGCTCTCATAGCCAGAGACGTTCTGCTGCAGAATCGACATCAGCGCCTTGGCTTGCTGTGGACTCAAATAGATGCCCTGGAAGTTTTTGACTTCCACTTGACTCTCGGTTTGTTGTTGCAAGGTTCCGAAAACCAGGAAGAAATCCCAGACGTTCACTCGTACCTGCACGCTGTTGGCATAAGTCTCGCGATAGTCAGGAGCGTTCACCAGCTTGATATTGGGTTGCGATGGATTATTCATGGCTCATTCAGTGTAGCGGCAGCGGCGGAAACAGAAAAGGGGATCCGAAGAAGTAAGGTTCAAAGGCAGATGGTTACGATTCGCGTAACCAATTTACTTTCTGAAACTTGGCTATGGGTCAGAACGACGTCCAACGGATCCGCGAGCAAAACGAACGAGGGTTCGATACAGTACACACTGTATTGCCACGGCTCGATGCGTGGGCTATTGTCGATTACGGTTCGCGTTGAACCTCGGCGGTCATGGGCAAGTGCCAGCGGGGCTGGCGTTCGGACCCTCACGACCGCTCTATTAGTCCAGACCTGCGGGAAATCTCTCTGACAACAGAATGTTAATTCTCAGGGCGAATGCTGTTCGCTTTTTGTAAAAGAACGGGAAGTCGCATGCGCGATTGCCGATAACGCGTAGCATCCGCCATAGGGGTTTGAGGCGCGTCGTGGTGTTTTCAGGGCAGACACACTTCTGCCGACGAAAAACAAGTGCCGGAGACGCATGCCATGGACCGTTGGATCGCTTTGGGAATTTTCCTACTTGGTACTGGCGTTGGAGCCGTAACTACCGTCGCGCTGTACGCCGAGCAGATTCGTCGCCTCAGAACCCTCCGAGAAGTGGCGTCCCACGACGGTGCCCTGACTGTCTCTTGCGACAATTCCCCGATAGAAGAACAAGGCGACAAATCGGACAGGCGGAAGTCCGCCTAGTGAAGGAGTCCCTCAATGACCGACAGCTCTACCTCGAAACTCATAGGCAAAGCCCTAATTGTGTCCGAAGATGCCGCGGGTGCGCGACTGCTTTCCGAGGCCATGGAAGAGCTTGCCTTGTCGGTTGAGGTCTGCGGCAAAATCGCGGACGCACTCGGCCGGGTCGATCAAAGCAAACTTGAGGTCGCCGTCATTGACCTTTCGCTGGGCAATCAAGCCATCCTGTTTCTGGAGCGTGTACGCGCCTCAGCCTCGAACCGGACCGCGATCACATTCGCGATCACCAACAATAGCGCCGAGACTGCGGCCGCGCTAAAGGGTGGTTCAGCCTTTACACTGCAAAAACCTCTGACTATCGAGTCGATCCGGCACACTTTCAAAGCCGCCTACGGATTGATTGTGCGAGAGCGCCGCCGTTATTTTCGCTATCCCATCTCAGTGCCGGCGGCCGCCACCAGAAAAGGACAATCGGAGATTTTTGGTAAGACAATCAACATCAGCGAAAAGGGAATGGCTTTGAGCACTTCGACTCCGTTCACGCCTGGCGTCGAACTCAAGGTCCAATTTTCCCTGCCCGACCCCCGCCTTGACCTCACGGCGGACTGCAAAGTTTGCTGGCACGACGAGAAGGGGCAGGCTGGATTGCTGTTCGTCTTCATGGCTTCCAATCTCGGCTCGGAACTGCAAGCCTGGCTGGCGCGGAAACTCGAAGAACAACTTCCCGATGCGGTCACTCGGAGATTTCAGTCTTCCCCCACATAAATCAGACGTAGAAATCGTGCGTAGAGCTGCGGCCTTGTCACGAAAGATGCCTACGGTATCCACTGTATTGCCCTCGACGAGCAGTTGCGCTAGTTTTCGAATGAACGGTTAAGCGGTCATGGATTAGCGTCGCGGGGCAGGCGACATTCGGATCCTCACGACCGCTCATCTCTCCATCACTTCCCCATTCAGGCCGGACCACAATCGTATTCCTGTGCGCCGTAAGACGATGCAAAGTGGCATGTCACCAAACATGACTACGGTGTTTGCTGTATTGCCATCGCCCGATGTGCGCGCTATGTTTAAGGACGCACGGTTCGCAGGCGGTCATGGGTTAGCGTAGCGGCACGTCATCCTTAATTTCGCCGCGACATTCCGATCCTTTCGATCGCCTCCCTACCACAACTCACGTTTCAGGCCGGACCGCCCCCAGCGTCCGGCCTTTTTTTCTTTGGCCTTACCCCGCCTGTGCTATGGACTTTACCTCGCTGGTGCTATTTACAGGCTCTCCGTGCAGGATCTATTTTGTCGGCGAGCAGTTCTTGGGGAGAGCTGCTTGGCAGGGCGTCCTTGATTACCGAGATCAAGATGACCAAGATCAAGGGCGCTCTTCCTTCCTTTTCAGGCACCGCGAGGAAACGATGAATTGAAAACCGTTGTGACGGTTGTGCAGCGCGAGGTTTGCTGGGCTTATTTTGTGGAGCAAATGGGGCTTTTGATTCTGATTTGACACCGTGCAGCTCCGGCGATATCATCCGCGTTATAACTCCGCTGATATAGCGTCTAACTTGGAAATCCACGGTGAGCGTCGGGGAAAACATCGAGCACAATGGAAGTTTGCCCCGGCGACTTCGCGTTGTTGAGTGGATTTCAATGGTGCCCGCGATAGCAATCTGCACGGCCTGCGCTGAGCGATTCACAGTTCCGGTGGCGGCTCTAAGCCGGGCGATGGCTCAGGCGAATCTCCAATATCAGTTCGACCGCCATGAGTGCAAGCGCAGTCACGCCACGGCGTCTTGATAAGTCTTGCTAGCGCGGCTTCGCAGCCTTATAGATTGATTTACGGGTCTTGGGGTTTTGCTGCTTCAGAATTAGTCATGCGGCGTCTCGCTTCGGCCAGTCATGATCCTGCTTGTTGGGGGTTAGAAGGGCCTTGAGGCGGTTGTTAATCTTAGTCAGTTCCCAGAAAACCGAAACCAGCAGAACTGCGATTACGAACAGCAAAAATTGGACAATCATTTTTTAGCCTTCAGGGGCAAGAAATGAGTTAGGTCACGCTGCCACACTACCACCACGGAGTCAGTTCTTTTTCAACTCCTATCGGCCTGTTACGATTTCCGAACAGCAATTCCGCTTAAGCTGCCGAGCCGTATCCGAGAGAGAGGTTCATGCCCGCAACATGCCGCGTCACGGCCGTCGATTGTCGGCCGGAAGACCCGCAGCGGTGTTCGAGAGATACAATATCGTTAGTGAAGCGGATGTCACAGAGCCTTCCCGTAAAGCGGGCGGTAAACTTGCAAAACCAAGAGCGACTAGAAGTGCCACCGGTTCAAACAGAGATTTTCGCCGGTTGTGGCTTCCGCGAGCGTGGCATGTACCGCGGATTCTAAATCCTCGCCGGGTGTTGAAAAGAGGGGTATAGTGGGCGGTGAGTTTTGAGGGGGTGGCTGGCCCGGTCTTTTTTCTCCTCCTGGTGTTTCCGGGCCCGCCTTTTTGGCGGATAACCGCGTATAATTTTCGGCGCTATGGATGTTTTTGTTCGATCCATCCCGGCCACCCCGCCAGCTGCGCGCGTGACCCCATAACCAACTCAAAACTCAAAAAAGGGATTTTCGTCACACCTCGCGCATTGGTTGTACGCGGTCTTTGCACTCGTGGCTAATGAATTTTTGCTGGAGGTATTTTTCGGCCTGTGCTGGCCGAGCTAGCTCTCGCGGGGTGAAGAACTTAAGCCGGCAGTCTCGCACATTGCTTCCTGCTAGTGTTTCATAGTCGCACATCGTTCTGGCGTCGGGCGTCGCGAATCTTTGGGCAGAGCCGTGATTGCTTTCAGCCACGCGTAGCATTCCTCGTGGACCGCTCTCCCGTTTTCATCGGTTTTTGCAGTTTCAAGTTCTACAGCTCGATTACAGATGTCGCATTTTGGTAATCGCACTCTGCGGAAAAGTTGCAGGAATCTTGGCATGGGCCTGACCTCTAGACGCGAAGCACCGCGCAACGCTAACACCTATAAACCCGGACGGGGCAAAACTGTTGCGCGAAAGTTTCGCGCGTGCGATGGTCGCGATGAATGGCGAGCGAAGGGCTACTCGCGGAGAGCGGCGTTCCCGCAACGGGCGCGCCGGTGAACTAAGCAGAGAGAAAGCGTTAGAATGAATCACTTAGAAAAGGGCCGGGATGGCGGAATTGGCAGACGCGCTGGACTTAGGATCCAGTGCCGCAAGGCGTGCAGGTTCGAGTCCTGTTCCCGGCACCAGCATCAACCCGCTGATTGCTGGCTACGTAACGCGTTCGGCGTTGGCGCGACGGCGGCTTCTTTCAAGACTCACTGTAATCCGGCCTGTCCTAACATTTGCAAGAACTGTTTTTGCGTACGCATGTCGATCGACTGTGCCACAAGTTTCCCGTCGCGGTCATATACGAAGCTTTTCGGAATGCCCTCAACCGCAAAGAGGTCGTTGACCTTTCTCCCCGGATCAAGCAGCACGGGGTAGGTGATTTTGCGCTCAGTGATGAACGGCTTGACCTTGTCCCGCTCTTCGTCCGAGATCGCCAGAACCACGAACCCTTGGTCACTGAAACGCTCCTGCAACAACTCCAGGTCCGGCATTTCCTTGCGACACGGCGGACACCAAGTCGCCCAAAAATTCACCAGCACGACTTTGCCGCGAAGACTCTTGAGCTCCCACGTCTTGCCCTGCAGATCCGTCAGTATGAAATCTGCATGCTGCCGGCGCTCGTCATCGGCCACAAGTTTTGCCAATGCCACCTTGTAAGCCGGGGCGTCCAGCGAAACTTGCATCTGCTCATATCTTGCAAGCTGTGCCAGTTCGATGTAGGGATCTGCTGCCTCACCCTTCTCATCGGGCTGGGGCTGCTCGCGAAGCGCATCGCTCAACGTGGTAGTGACCTCCTGCAAAGCGTCGCGACCGAAGTCGCCTTCCGTCGAAAGATCAGCCAGGCCGTTTGCGAGATCCAGCTTGTTCTTCGTCGCGGGCAACTGGCGAATCTGAAGTGCAAGCTGTTTGGTCGTCTGGCCGCGAACGTCGTCCGGCAATTTGCGCAGTCCGTGCAACTGGTCGACGATCGGTTTCTCCTGGTCGCTCCAGACGGTCTCCTGCTTCTGCGCACTCGCAACCAGCGGGCTGACAAGCAAAACCTTCACAGAAAACAAGAACAGCAGAACGATGAGAGTCCTGGCGGTTCTGATATTGGGCAACGCTCCGGTCTTCACGATTCGTCTACCTCGTCGAGTCATTCCATCCGCGCCAGCAGTTAGCCGACAAGCCGCTTACTTTGCGTGTTGGCTCCGCTTCCTTAGTTGCGTTTTGCGCTTGGCTCTGTGAAGCCGCAATTTTGCCCGCGCCCGACATCGCGCTTGGGCGGCGGCGTAGCCAGGGCGACTGTTGAAACACCGACTGCATCCCGTCGAGTGACGGCCTCTGATCCACGCACTGGGCAAAATGGGTTGGTCATGTTTGCGACACAGGCGATCGTCGGGTTCTGGAACTTCAAAGCAAGAAGCGCATCCCTTGGTTCGGTAGCCAGACCACCACCGCTGCCGCAATATTGGACGCCTGTGTTCCTTGCACAACCTCTTCTTAGGCGGCGGCATTTTCCCCCGAGTCCTGTAACAATCGGCGCACCCTGTAGTGCGGTGGCCCGAGCGCCACCGACTCGGTCGAATTGGCCGGCCGTGGATCATACATAAGCGTTCTTTGCGAGAGCGATTGTTTTTGACGGTTTTCGCTTTCTTCTTTGTGGTCATTAGAGAATCAAGAAGCCCCCGAAACATCATAACTCAGCGTTTTGGAACGCGGAGATTCTTACGACACCCACCGCAAACTTGAGCGCTATTCCGCTTTATAACGGCGTAATACTATACTGGTATGATGAGCAAACATCTCGAGTCGCTGTACCAGAATCTTCTCAGTGGCAAGCTACCCCACAATCTAAGTTGGAGCGAGGCCGTCGAACTGGTCGAGCATTTGGGTGAGGTCCAACCGCATGGAGAGGACGAATTTGTGTTCCGCGTCGGCAGCCAACGGGTCTTTTTCAAGAAGCCGCACACCCATGATCTTGGGGTAGAGGAAGTTTCTCGGCTGCGTAAGTTCCTGAAAGACGCCGGACGGAGTGCGCCCACACAAGAACCGGCCCAGCCCGGCCGTATGATTGTCGTCATCGACCACCACGCCGCCCATGTTTACCAGGATTTGGGTGGAAGTCGTCCGGAAGAAGAACGCACGGCGCGGCCTTACGATCCTTTCAATTTCCATCATCATCTGATTCATCGAAAGGAAGCGCACTACCGTGGCGAGCGCGTGCCCGAAGAGGATTCGTTTTACGAGGAGGTCGCGAAAGATATCACTCCGGCGAATGAGATCGTCCTCATCGGTCACGCCACTGGAAAAAGCAACGCCGCCGACTTCTTGAAAGAATACTTGAAGACCCATCATCCCGACATTTCTCGGCGGGTCATCGCTACCGAAAACGCAGACCTCTCAGCGGTGACGGAGCCTGAAATTGAGGCTCTAGCCAAGCGGCACATGATCGCAGCGGCCTGACAGCGTGGTTCGTAAACGCAGTTAAACCCAAACCCCCGATTGACTGATTCAAAAAGTAAAGGGTGAGACGCATCCGCGCCTCACCCTTTGATAACTTTCAAGCCAAACGCCGATGACACGCGGTTCTAGCCGCGAATCCGCCGGCCGGTGCTAAACGGTTTCCCCGAACTACTGCGCTGCGTTCTGCAATCCCTGATACACAGCCAGCCCAGCGATTACCAGGAGCAGCAGACCCGAGGCAGCACCCACCCATTTCACCAGGGGAGTGATTTTGTTCACCTTGGCCATGATCTCGATCTGTTCCTTCTCCATGTGCGACTCAGATTCGCCCAGGAAAAGTTGATCGTCCTCTTGCATGGTGAGTGTACTGCGATAGATCAGGAGGATGACCAGGACAGCCGTCACAACTCCCCACGCAGCTAACGGCCACATAAGTATTGACATCATAAGCCACCTCGGTGCCGATCTGGTTGCAAACCCCGAAGCCTTGCCAATGCGGGTGGGCGACGGGGCCCCTTAACCGCGAATTATATCCCCAGAACGCAGACGCTGGCAGATTTTGTTTTTGGGGGATGCGACACCGGTCCGCTTTTGGTCATCTAAGGGTTGTGCAATCATGACAATGGAGCCGGGATTTTTGCCTCGACCCCAAGCCCAGCTTTGTTATAATAACCAAGGTAGCAATTTCAAGGAGATACCAATGGCCACAACCACTGTCCCGACAACCGTTCCCGAAGTTACGCCCAAAACGCCTCCGGTCAGCCTGACCGCGAATGCGATTGCCAAAGTGAAGGAAATTATGGCGCAACAGACTCCCGTCCCAACCGGCTTGCGCGTCGGAGTTGTGGGCGGCGGCTGCTCTGGTTTCTCCTACTCGATGTCGTTCGAAAACGGCGCGGGTATGATGGACAAAGTGTTCGACATGGACGGCCTCAAAGTCTACGTCGACGCTACTTCGCTCATGTACCTGAATCACTGCATCGTCGATTACGTCGAAACCCTCGAAGGCGCCGGCTTCAAGTTCGAAAATCCGAACGTGAAGAGCACCTGCGGCTGCGGATCTTCCTTCAGCGTGTAATCGGGAAGACTTCAAAGTTGAAAAGCCTCATCGCCAGGAGCGATGAGGCTTTTGTGTTTTGCCTGGCTGCCGGTACATCAGTAGGTCGCGATGAAACCTCCCTGGTAGTCGTTGTCGGGCACATAGAAACCCACCAGCTTGTTTTTATCATTGATTCCCATGTCATAGGTTCCCCCGCTGTTGGGATAATCCGTCGTGTAGTACTTGCCGTTTTGTAACAGCGCACCATGCGGGTGGGACAGTGAATCGAACCATTGAAAGACGACCTCGTTCGCATTATTGAGGTCCATGGCAAACGTTTCCGTTGCGTTGGGAACGTCAATCGTTTTGTAGGTCTTGCCATTCCAAATAGACGACTCGCTATTTTGCTGTGCGTCCTGCCAATAAAACACGATATATCCCTTGTTATTAATGCCGGTCGCGAAGGTCCCATTAGCGCCGGGCACATTGAATGTTCTATACGTGCTTCCCGTCAAGCGGAATCCGTGAGTTCCCTTGGAGTCCCGATAAAAGCCGACAATCACTCCCTTGTCATTGATCCCCATGGCCTGTGAGCTCGTGGCTCCGGCAGGACCTGGGATATCTGTAAACTTACCGTTCTGATAGGAGAACCCCATCGTCGTGGTCTTGATCTGATAATTTCCTACAATTACGCCGCTGGAATTGATGTTCTTGCAAATCGTCGACGAGCTCTTGGGGTGATCAATGTGGGTCCACTTGCCATCCACTACCAGAAAGCCGTGTGGGTTTCCCCCGCCCTTGAGCAGATAATATCCGACCATTGCGCCCGCATTGTTAATGCCTCCGACAGTTGTGGTCAGCGCTCCCGGCACCCGGATGGTCTTGAACTTGAAAGTCAAAGTAGGTGCTGCGGCTGCAGTCGCCGCAATCATGAACACCAGCACGAATATCGCTGGCAGTACCGATTTGCAGATTTTCATTATTCTCTCCCTGGGATCGGATTGTATTGGCACACTTCCGCCAATTCTTTCTCGGACATGAAAAGCGGCAGCGATTGTACACCGCTGCCGCAACCCTGGGGAATGATTTTGTAATCAGTAGGTCGCCTTGTAGCCCTGCTCCGGACCGCTAATCGACGTAGTCTGATAGTACCCAACCAGTTCGCTCTTGTCGTTGAGGCCGGTGGCACTCGTATCCGCGCTCTTAGGATAGACAAAGGTGTAGAACTTGCCAGCCTGGAATAGAACACCCTTGGCGTCGTTACCCGCAGAATTCAATGTTTCGTAGACAATGTCGCCTGCAGTGTTTATGTCGAAAGCAAACGAGTTGGCTGCGCCCGGAACGTTAATCGTCTTGTAGGTTTTCCCGTTGTAAAGCGCAGACTGGATGCCCTTCGATGTTCCGTAAAATAAGACGACATTGCCCGCGTTGTTGATGGCGGTCGCGATGGCCAGGTCGGCGCCGGGCGGGTTCAGAGTCGCGTAGGTTTTGCCCTTTAAGATGAACCCTACAATTGCGTCGCTGGAAGTGGCGTAGGTGCCGACAATCACGCCGCTGTCGTTGATGCCGTACGCGACCGAAGACTTTGCGCCGCTGGGGCCCGGGATGTCGGTAAACTTTCCATTCTGATACACGAACCCCTTCGTAACCCCAGCCGTGTTCTTCGAAGCGCCAACAATCGCGCCCGCGGAATTGATATGGATACAACTATCCGAAGCCGCTTTCGGATAATTGATCGTGGTCACTTTGCCGCCCTTCAGCATGAAGCAGTGCTCGACACCTTTCTTGTCTTGATATTGCCCCGCGATCACGCCCGAGTTGTTAATTCCTCCGGGAGCAGTGGTGAGCGAGCCCGGCACGGTGAACTTGGTAAATTTAAAAGTCAAAGTTGGCGCACCAGCCGCAGTCGCCGCCATCAGGAACGCCGACACGAATCCCAGAAATAGCAATAACGATTTGCGAGCTTTCATTGTTACCCCCCGTAAAAGGCTGCATGGAACAGCCGAAGGCTGCTTTCTAGACGTAGCGGCGGCAGTGATTGTACACCGACTCTACGCGCTCGCAACACGGTGAAAAGATTTGCACCTCTCCTGAGCCGTCCAGCGTTTTCAGCGCTGCGACAAGCGCTATCCAACGAAATGCACACGGATAACGATCTGTTGCCTCCCGCGTCCAACGAAATGTAGTTTGTTAAGCAGTGGCATATGGTCCCTGGGAAAGAATCCTACTCTTCGCTCCGAGGACAAACATGAGGCTGCCAGTTCGCGCGCTGGCCTGTTTATTTTGTGCCACAACCCTTTTAGCTCAGTCTGGCCAAGTGACTCCGGGCGACAATCTAGTCGTCGAGGGAATTCCCCCCATTCCTTCTGGTTTGGTGCAACGCGCAGCGCAATACACCAAAGGCCGCGCCGCCGAGATCCTGGACTGGCATCCCACAAAGCAGGAGATGCTGATCGTTACCTTCTTTGGAAACGTCCCGCAGGTCCATCAGGTAAAGTTTCCCGGTGGCGCTCGCACGCAGCTTACTTTTTTCGACGACAATCCATCAAGAGGTGTTTCCTATCATCCGACGACGGGGGACTATTTCATTTTTTCCAAGGACGTGGGTGGCGACCAGAACTATCAGAATTACCGTTACGATTTCTCGACCGCTAACATCACGTTGCTGACCGATGGCAAATCGAAGAACACTCCAGGCGTTTGGTCAAATGCTGGCGACCGCATCGTTTATGGATCGACAAGAAGGAACGGGAAAGACATCGACTTCTACACTATGAATCCCTCCGATCCAGCCAGCAACCGAGTGCTCGCGCAATTAGAAGAGGGCGAAGCATGGCAGCCCACTGGTTGGTCGCCTGATGACCGGCAAATCGTCGCGATCCAGCAAATCTCAGCCAATGAAAGTTACGTGTGGACTTTCGACGTTGCCACCGGCACGAAGCAGCTCTTAACTCCTAAAGTCGCTGATCAAATGGTTGCCTACGGAGACGCACAATTCAGCAAGGACGGAAAAGGAATCTACGTCACCACCGACCGAGACTCCGAATTTCAGAGATTGGCGTATCTGGATCTGAAAACCCGCCAGTACACATTCTTGACTGATTACATCAAGTGGGACATTCAGGATTTCAAGCTTTCTCCCGACGGAAAAATGATCGCGCTTCTGTCCAACGAAGACGGCCTCGAACTGCTTCACTTGATCGATGCGCGCACTGGCAAGGACATTCCTCTAGCCAATGTGCCTCCCGGCTACGTCAGTGGTATTCGTTGGCAGAAGAACGGGAGATATCTTGGGTTCACTCTCGATTCAGTCCGCTTTCCAACCGACGCTTACTCTCTCGACACCAAGACCTTGACCGTGGAACGCTGGACGTACAGTGAAACCGGGATCAATACGGATGCCTTTGTCGAGCCGAAGCTAATTCGATGGAAGAGTTTCGATGGACTATCGATCTCCGGCTTTCTTTATCCTCCTCCCGCAAAATTTACCGGAAAGCGTCCGGTGGTCATCGACATTCATGGCGGCCCTGAGGCCCAGTTTCAGCCTTACTTCCAGGGCCAGACGAACTACTACATGAACGAACTTGGAATCGCCCTGATCTGTCCAAATATTCGAGGCTCTTCAGGCTACGGCAAGGAATTTCTCAAGCTCGACAATGGGTATCTTCGTGAGAATTCTTATAAAGATATCGGTGCACTTCTAGATTGGATCAAGACCCAGCCCAACTTGGATGCGGACCGCGTGTTGGTAACCGGCGCAAGCTATGGCGGCCATATGGCCCTTGCTGTTGCGGCAAATTACAGCGACAGAATTCGGGCCGCGATCGATATTTATGGACCCGCAAACCTTGTGACATTTCTGGAGAGCACGGCGGCTTATCGTCAAGACCTCCGGCGGGTGGAGTATGGCGACGAACGCGACCCGCAAATGCGTGCTTTCCTCGAAAAGATCGCTCCCCTCAACAACGTTGCGAAAATCAAGAAGCCCTTATTTGTAATTCAGGGCAAAAACGATCCAATTGTTCCAATGAGCGAATCGGATGCGATGGTTGCCGCTCTCAAGAAAAACGGAACACCCGTCTGGTATTTGCTGGCGAAGGACGAGGGCCATCGGTTTACCAAGGTCAACGACGTCGACTTTCAATTCTATGCGACCGTTCTCTTCATGAAAGAGTATTTACTAAAATAGAGCAGTTAAAGCCGGGTGCCCCATTCTTTTCGCGTTTCTTGCGGAACGAGTGGAAAGCGAAAATGAGAGGGTTTTTCGAGCTAAATTCTGCACCAGACTTTGTGCAATACATCGGGCCGGCCCATCCGACGAAGCAATTCAGAACGTGACTTAGATTGACGAGACTTGGATTGACGTCGTTATTGGTCAGGGGGCATTTGCGGAGTTTGCGGCCCCGGTTGTGACGGTTGTCCGGGCTGCAGGCCCGTGCCCGGCTGTCCGGGGAAGCCGCCCGGTGTGCCCGGTCCGCCGACTCCGCCGGCTGCGGGGGTTGCGCCGGGAATGCCCGTCTGGCCTGCGGCTCCCCCTTGCAACGACGGCTGGTTCGGAGTGCTAAGAATGCCGCCCGTATCCGTGGTCGGATCGTAAATGAATTGCCACTCGTTATAGTGTTCTTTTTTATTGAACACCCGAATGGTTTTGTCTTTGCTGGTGCTGGCGACTCCGACGATCGGACCTCCGCCGAAAGTCTGGCCGTTCGGACCATTGGGACCGTTCGTTCCCTGGCCAGGCACGCCAAAAGCGCCGGGAGGGCCCGGGCCCGCCGCAGCGAGACTGGAGCCCTGGTTCGGCGTAGTTCCGGCCGCTTCGCCGCTGTTTTCGTCGGAATTCGACCCTGTGGAGAAGGTTGTCCCTGGGGATGTGGCTGCGCCCGGCCCCCCAACGCCCGCGCCTCCACTGAGGCCGGCGGCCGCAAGACCGCCCGCCATCGCCACGGTGTTCATGGTATTCAAGGCGCCGTTCGGACCTCCCAGCTGGGCGCCGGGACCGCCTGGCCCGCCGAGGCCGCCGGGACCGCCGATTCCCGGAGCGCCCGGAGCGCCAGGCATGCCCCCTGCCGGGGTCGCGCCCGCGATTCCCGCTCCGAACGACATCTGCACATCGCCCATGTGAAGGATCTTGAAATCCTTCCCGGTGATGGGGTCTTTGTAGCGTCGGCGCAGAAAGCGGACCTGGTTGGTGTTCTCCAGTTCCTCGATGCGAGTGGGATAACGCCCGAACTTCTTGACGAAATGTTTCATCGCCCGCGAGTACTGCACTCCGCGATGAATCATCTCTTCTTCCCGATCGCGCTTCATCTGGTGCACGAATTCCGGAGCCATGACAACTGCGGCGATGGCAACGAGTGCCACAAACAGTATGAGGGTAATCAGAATGTATCCGCGCTGGGAACGGCGGCGGGCGGCGGATTGACGAGTGCCAGAAATCATTAAGATTTGAAGAGCGATTGGTAATTGAGTAATTTTGTAATTGGGTAATTCCGAAGCGCTTTGAAATGACTCAATTTCAAAATGACTCAATGACTCAATTCTTCTTATCCCAGAGTCAGCGGAATACTCTGGCGGTTGTTGTTGAGCACATCTTCGATTTCGACCGACGTCGGCGAGATGCGCAACACTTTGTAATGGCGATTGACGACGTCGCCTTCAGCCGCGATGAAGACGTCTTCGCCCTCCGACAGGAAAATCTTCTTGGCCTCGCCGGGTCTGCTGGCGAATCCGAAGAACTTCAGGTTAATTGGCCGTGGAGGCGGTGGTTGCGGCGGGCGGTTTTCCGCGGCTTTTTCTTCATCCGTCTTTACCGACGCGACTGGCTGCGGAATCTCGGCTTGAGTCATGAAGACGTTTCGTCCTGTGCCTTCGTACTTGGTGTCCTCGCTGGCTTTCAGCAAGTCATATCGCAGACTGGGATCGAGCGAGCGGGCCGCCGTGCTGGCCTTTTTGCCATGGCCCTTGCCTGTCCGGCCTGTGCCAGCCGCGCGAGAAGTCGCAGTCGGTGAAAGTGTCGGGATCGGAGGTGTGGGCGCTGCTGCTTTTGGACCCGAACCTCCGGAATTGAACAGGAGCACGATCACGGCAATCGCCATCAGCGCGACGGCCGCAATCAGCTTGGTCCGATTTTCAGCTCCGACTTTCACTTCCCACCTGTTTTCACTTAGGCGATACCCGTCTTCAGATAAGTTTCCAGTTTCAGTTGCAGTTTGACCACGCCGTTTTGCTCTCCGCCAAGCACTACGCTATCCACCAGGAAGAACACCTGGTCGCGCTCCAAAGCATTGATGAAACGCACCAGTTGCAGATAATCGCCGGCAAGGTCAGCATCGATCTCCACGCGCCGCACTCCCAGAGTCTCGGGATCTTTCATGCCGTACTTGACGCTTTCGATTCTGACCCCGGTCTGGGCCGCGACCTTGCCGAGATCGGCGGAAATGCCAGAGTCCTGGGAGGGCAGCCGCTGGGTATAGAAGTCAGCAATCTCTTTGCGGGCGACGGGAATCTTCTTGTCCAGACCGCGCAGGGGTTCGACCTCCCGCGTTTTCTGCTGCAGTTCCTTCCAGGCCTGATTGAGTTGATCGCGCCGCGACGCTTCCGAACCCACCAGCGGAGAAAAAAACACTGCGATCGCGAGCACATCCACGACCGCCAGCGCGCCGAGCGCGATCTTCACTTTCCGCCGGGTGTCTTTAAGGTCGGGCATTACTGCGTGCCTCCCGGAGTAGCGCTTCCAATCTCAGGCACGTAGAGCGCGGTAATGTGGAACTGAACTGTATCCCCTGCCGAACCATTGCCCTGACTGGTGTTTTCCTCCTCGATGTAGGTGTCGTGGAAGTGCTGCGAAGCCTCCATTTTGCTCACCAGATCCAACGCGTGCTCGCGGGAATCTCCGGCAACGATCAGCTTGATCTCCAACTCATTATCCGGCCCTAGTTCGGGATGAATCGAAACCACGTGCAGCCGCGGCGGCATCACCTGTTCCAAGTTTTCAAAGGCCTTGGTCCAGGAAAAGGATTTTCGCTGGAAGAGGTCATTGAGGAACTGGGAGCGGTCCCGCGTGCTGCTGTTCTGGGGCAGGTTCAACAAGGCTTGCGCGTCGGCTTGCTCTTTATCCCGAGCCGCGCTCTGCGCTTCGTATTGCCGGATCAGTTGCCGGTCCTTGCGTGCGCCGATCCAACCATTGACCGTGATAATGAGCAGCAGCAGAGTCAGAACGCCGAGCGCCACCAGCCCTCCACCCCAGCGCAGCCAGAAAAGCCGCGCGTCCTCGTAGGGCTGACTCGCGAGATTGATATCGACGCGCATTTATGAGAGCAGGGCTCCGACCACCCCGGCCATTCTCCATTTTGGAATCGAACCTGCGCCAGTACCCAATTGCGAATTTGTGACCAATTCCGTCACCTCAGCGCCAGTCTGTGCCCGCAGCGCAGGGACGGCTCCGCCCGCGTCCGACAAACCAGCTACGAAGATGTGCTCGATATTCAGTTTATAAGTGTCCTGAAAAAACACTACCGAGGGATAAACTTCTTCCGCCAACTGCTCTCCGCTGATGGTTGCGCCCCGAGGGTTTTCCAAAGTTCGGAAGAGCAGCAGTTGATTCTTGTCCAGAATGGCGATGCTGGTAGTACGCGCGTCCACTTTCACGACCAGCGTAGGGCGGTCGGCGTCGGCCGCGCCCAGCGCCGCGAGCATGGAAGGCAACACGATTCCCGGACTGTACCCGGCTTCGCGGAATACCGATTCATAGTCTTCGATGACGCTGGTGAGCGCAACCGCCGCCACTACTCGCAGACCGGTCGTAGCCGGCTGTGCGTGATAGGAAATCTTGGCTTTGTCGAGATCGAAAGGTAGCGATTTCTTCAGCCGGAAACGGACCACACTTTCGGCCTCGGCGTGGTTGGCCGGGAGAGTCTCGAAATCGAGCAGCATTACGCGGACCGCGGCGTCGGGCAGAACGGCAATGACATCGCGCGACCGGCTGCTTACGCTGCCCAGGGTCTGCTGGACGGCGTCGAAAACTCCTTTGCGCTCGCGCACATTGGCTTCGAGCAGGTCGGGAACCACGCTGCCCTTGGGCACTTCTGCGGTGGCGCAGGTTTCGACCATGCGGCCTCGTTCCGAAACCCGTCCAGCGATAACGCGGTCGGCCGCAATCTCGCAGGCCAGCTTCGGTTTCGAACTCGAATTGAAATTAGGAAGCATTACCGACACTACTCCTGCAGCGATACTACAAGTAAAACCCTCTGCCGCTCATAAATGCAATAGCTGGAAGAGCACTAGAGTCATTGACCGAAAGGTCACCCGCACTCACGCGGGGCGCCCATTGTCATCCCAAGCGAAGCGAGAGATCTGGGTTCTTCGCGCCGCCGCAGTAAATCAGATTCCTCGTCGCCTTCGCTCCTCGGAATGACAAAAGAGTGTTCGATCGACTCAGCGCATGCTTTCGATGAAGGTGACTTTGTTAATTTCTTTCAATGTGGTCAGCCCGATTCTTACTTTGTCGAGCGCGGACTCACGGAGAAAACGCATACCCTCGTCGCGCGCGGCTCGCCGGATCTCGGATGTCGGCTTCTTCAGCAGAATCATCTCGCGGATACGGTCGCTCAAGTCCAGCAGTTCGTGGATCGCAGTTCGTCCGCGGAATCCGGTGCCGGCACATTCGATGCAGCCTTGTCCTTCGTAGAAGTTGACCTCGGACCAGGTCTTAGGATCGAGACCGCTGGCCTCCATGACTTCCGGGGTATAGTGCGTTGCCGTGCGGCAGGATTCGCAAATCAGTCGCACCAGCCGCTGTGCCAGAATGCAGTTCAAGGCGGAAACAAAGTTGTAAGGCTCGACACCCATGTTGAGAAAGCGTCCGATGACATCGACGACGTTGTTGGCGTGGACGGTGGTGAAAACCAGGTGACCAGTAAGCGCGGATTGAATGGCGATCTGCGCCGTTTCGGTGTCGCGAATTTCGCCGACCATGATCTTGTCAGGATCGTGACGCAGAATGGAGCGCAATCCGCGAGCAAAGGTCAGACCTTTTTTCTCATTGACCGGAATCTGGGTGATGCCACGAATCTGATATTCGACCGGGTCTTCAATGGTGATGATTTTATCTTCGTCGGTCTTGATTTCGCTGACAGCCGCATACAGAGTAGTGGTTTTGCCGCTGCCGGTTGGTCCCGTGACCAGCACCATGCCGTAAGGCTCTTTGATGTAGCGGCGAAATTTTCGCAGATCGTCTTCGTCGAAGCCGACCACATCGAGCGAGAGTTTGTGGAACTTCTCGCTCATCGATTCTTTATCGAGTACGCGGAGCACAGCATCTTCGCCGTGGATCGAAGGCATGATCGAAACACGGAAATCGATCGGCCGCTCCGGGCTGCCATAGCGAACGCGGAAACGGCCGTCCTGGGGAACGCGGCGTTCGGAAATATCGAGCTCACTCATGACCTTGATACGCGAAATGATGGTGGAGTGATGCTCCTTGGCAATCGGCGGCATGGCCTGGGTGAGCACGCCATCGATGCGGAACTTGATGCATACGGAATCGTCGCGAGTTTCGATGTGAATATCACTGGCTCGCCGCTGCAGCGCAGTGAAGATCGTGGTATCGACCAGACGAATAATCGGGCTGATGTCGCCTTGCTGGGTGGCTAACCGATCGATCGAGATGCTCTCTTCACTGCCGCTTTCATCTTCCCGGATTACGTCTAAAGCAAAGCCTTCGCTGGCGTCTTCGAGAACGCGTTTCGATTGTTCCGTCTTCTTGAGGATTTCGGTGATCTGCGCCAGGGTAGAAACTTTGGTGACGATGCGTTTACCCAGCAGCAGGCTGATCTCGTCGATCATCATTAGCTGGCTGGGATCGGCGATAGCGATCGCCAACCGGCCGTCTTCAGTCTCTTCGAGCGGCACGAAGTTGTAGCGGAACATCAGATGAACGGGAATAGTTTTGAAAAGATCGTGGTGAAGATTGAAGTTATGCAGATCGACGAACTGGCAGCGATAGCGCCGCGCGATATCCTGTGCTCGGTCCAGTTCCTCGGCGTGGGTTCCCGGAGCTGCGGTTCCGTTTCCGCCCACGAATACTGCTTTGTTTTCGGTCGTCGTTGCCATTTCTCAACCTACCTACCCAGGCCAGAGCCTATTTCTCGTTTAGTGAACCTAGTGAATCGTAGATCCTAAAGTGAAGATCGGCAGATACAGCGAGATCAGTATTCCGCCCACAATCACTGCCATGAAAATGAGGATCACCGGTTCGATGAGAGCCATGGCAGCTCCCAGCGCGTTCTGTACGTCCTCCTCATAAAACTCCGCCACCGAGTTAAGCATTGCCGGCAAGGCTCCAGTGGATTCTCCGACCTCGATCATCTCCACCGACAACTCGGGAAACATCTTTTGTTCTTCGAGGCTTTTGGCCAGCGGTTGCCCCTCGCGCACTCGAATGGCGGCATCCGATATGCCATTTAAGATGCGCCGGCTGCTCATCGAGGCACCGGCAGTCTGCAACGACGGCACCAGCGGCATGCCTCCTGCCAGGAGGGTTGAAAGCATGCGCGAAAAGTTCGACACCTGGTACTTCAGCCAGATCTCGCCGAGCAAGGGAAGCGCCAGAATGACACGATCGATGCGTTCCGCCCCGCGATCGGTTTTCTTCCACTGCCAGAAGGCCAACACTGTGATCACGACCGCGATCCCGAACAGCGGTAGATATCTCTGCGCATGGTTTCCGATATTCAGCATGATCAGCGTGATGACCGGCAATTCCGCGCCCATATCCTCGTAAAGCCTGGCGAACTGCGGCACCACGTAGGTCACCAGGAACACAAGCATGATCGTAACCACCGTGACCAGCAGAGTTGGATAAACCAGTGAAACTGCCAACTTCTTCTTGAAAGTCAACGCCATGCGCTGGAAGGCGATGTAGCGGGTGAGCACTTCTTCCATGTTGCCGCTCTTTTCGCCCGCCATCAGGGTGCTGGTGTAGATCTTGGGAAACGCACCCTGACCGGAAAAAGCGTCGGACAGCAACTCCCCGGCCTTGACCCGGTCGCGAACATTCTGCAAAAGGCTTTGCAGATAGGGATTCCGCTGCCGCTTGATCAGCAAATCCAGAGAATTCAAAATCGGCAGCCCGGCCTTGATCAAGGTAAGGAATTGCGAATTGAAGATAAGAAATTGCCCTTGCTTGACCTTGCCGCGCCGGCTCAATCCGCCGGAGAGCACACCCCGAGGCTTGACCCAGTAGACCAGAAAACCTTGCTGCACGAAGCGGTCGCGAACCTCGGCCTCGGAGTACCCGTTTTCGATCTGCTCCAACAGGTGCCCGCGTTCGTCCGCGATTTTGACTACGAATTCGGCCATGCCGCTGTCCGTTTACCGTTGCCCACTCCAGTCTAGCATTCTCGTCGCCCAGCTATTTGTTAATTGCCGGTTAAGCTGTATCGGGAGTAATTAGACCTTTCTGCCCGAGTCGGACCCGCCAGGATGCGTCGTAAACAACTGAATTAAAATCACATACGTCCATATGCAATAGTGTCGCAATCGCGAGATCCGTATCAGGGTATGCCCTCAGGCATACCCTCAAACGGGAAAATCAGTGCGGCTTTTGGCCACTGGGCTGAAGTGCTATTGCCCTAACTCCCCGTCGATCACCTCGACCCCATTGGGCACCGCGAACTGAAACTGCTGATCGGGTACGGCAACATTCTCCCTCTGATTAGTAAAGCGATATTCGGTGACCGATCCGTCCACTTGCTCAATAATTATTCTGCTAATCCAATGCTCGGGCGTGACCTCAAGCAAAACCTGGCTGACCCGATCCGCCAAACTCTTCGGCACGCCCCTCAGAACCACGTCCTCCGGCGCCAACGGAGCGACATCCGAGGCCAAGCTCAAAGCCTGCAATTCCTTCTCCAACTTGGTCTTACCCAGAAGAAAGGCCAGCGGAGACCGCAAATCGTCCAGTTTCTTAACCGCCGTCCGCCGCACCTGGCGCTCACCCGGGACGTAAAACCAAGCGTCCTTGCCATCGCTAAGGAACAGCTTCTCCCTCGGAGAACGGTACTGCCAACGCATCTTGCCAGGTTTTTTTAACCAAAGTGTTCCCGATTCAGTGCGTTCCATTCCGGCTCCCCGGTAGATCTCCGTGAAATCCGCCTGTAGGGAGCGAAAATGGTTGTAGCGCTCGTCGACAGCCTGAGCGATGGCGTGGACGTCGGGGGCCGCGGCGGGAGCTGAAAGGGTCGCGCCCAGGGTGAAGACAACAAAGTTGCGCAGTATGGAAGTTAGATCCACAGAGGTAGTTTACGGGATGGTGCTTCAGGGTGTCGCGCATCTTCTTAGTCAGGGGCCGCCGCGTGCTTAATTGGCAACCGTGCGCGATGAAAGTAAAGTTTGTCTGCTACCGACTTTCCGCGGAATAGCTTGCAAGCCGGACTCAGGCATGGCAGACTTCTTTGCTGGCTAAGGCTTCCCCTACAACTCCCTGGCCTCGTAGGGGTGTGTATGCTCAGATTCGTCATTGCAGGCCTGCTTCTGGCCAACGCTTTCAGCTCCGGTCAGGAAGCGAAAGAGGCTCCTAAAGCCGCGCCTGCTGTCGTGTCGCCTTCGAACGCCGCTCCGGATGCTTTGGCCGACGCGGTCAAGCTCTATCGCGAAGGTCAGTTCGACGGTGCCATTCAAAAATACCAGCAGATTCTCGCTGGGAAGCCCACCTCGTCTGAAGCCTACGCCGGCCTGACTCGCCTTTACTTGAAACAGAAAAATGTCCAGCAGGCGAATGAGACTATCTTGAAGGGCGTCCAGGTCGCGGACGGTCCGGCTGTCCGAGTCGCACTGGGCGAAGTTTATTTCCGGCAGGGAAAGATTGCTGAAGCCGAGCGCGAGTGGGTCAATGTGATTAACTCCGGCCACGCTGACGCCCGCGCCTACCTTGGTCTGGTGCGGGTGGATAAGGCCATGTCCCTGTACAAGAAGGCGAAAGATAAGATAGACAAGGCCCACCAACTCGATCCCAACGATCCGGATATTCAGCGGTATTGGAGCGATACCTTAAGCCGCAGCGAGCGCATTAAGAACCTCGAGGACTACCTCGCCAATGTCAAAAACGATGATGCGAAGACTCGCGAGAACATCCAACACTATCTGGACTATTTGAAAGCTCGTCAGCAAGGACCGTCTCGGAGCTGCAAGCTGCTGGGCAACGTGACATCGACGCAAGGCAACTTGGTGCCGCTTGCCCGCGATGCGGGACACATGCGCGGCGTTGGACTGAGCGTTTCTGTGAACGGAGCCAAGGCGAACCTGCTGCTGGATACAGGAGCTAGCGGGATTTTGATCGACCGCGGGATAGCGGAAAAAGCCGGGCTTGCGAAGCTTTCAGAAACTAGCGTTTGGGGGATCGGCGATAAGGGCGCCAATGTGGGTTGGATCGGTCTAGCCAATTCCATCAAGATCGGGGAGCTGGAGTTCCAGAATTGCCCGGTCACGGTCATGGACAAGCGCTCAGTCGCCGACGAGAACGGGCTTATCGGCGCCGACGTTTTCAGTAGTTTCCTTGTCGATATCGATATTCCCGACCGCAAGCTCCGTCTGGGCGAGCTGCCCAAGCGTCCTGGCGACGTGAACCAGACCATCAAGCTCAAGACGGACAAGGATGATCCGGACAGCGAGCAAGCTGAAACGAATGATTCTACCCCAGGGTCAAAGTCTTCCCCGCCGCCAGCGGTCGGACCCTTCGACGCTTACGTCAGCCCTGAGATGACCTCCTACACCAAAGTCCTACGTTTTGGACACCAACTGCTGATTCCAACCAAAATCGGCGCCGCTCCCGCCAAGCTTTTCATGATTGATACTGGTGCTTTCGCTAACACGATCGACCCGGCGGCGGCTCGTGAAGTCACGAAGGTACACGGCGATTCTTATATGAAAGTCAAAGGCGTCAGCGGATCAGTGAAGAATGTTTACAGCGCCGACAAGGCGGTGCTGATTTTCGGGCGACTCAGGCAGGAGAATCAGGACATTATCTCCTTCGACATGACTTCGATCAGCAATGGCGCCGGCACCGAAATCTCCGGCGCTTTGGGATTCACCACGCTATATCTGCTCGATATCAAGATCGATTATCGCGATGGGCTGGTGAATCTCTCTTATGATCCAAACCGCCTTCACTAGCGTCAATATCCAAACCTGCTTCAACTTCGAAAGTTGAGTATTGATTGGTGCTGGTCCTTTTTATGAAGGCCGCACTGCGCATTAGCACAGACTCCAGCAGCGGATTGTGATAGAGCACAAACATCGGCCGGGGATGCTGCCGCAAGGACCGCTCCAGGTTGCTGATCATCTTGGCGAGCAGGGACTCGGGCAAAGGATTGAACAGATAAACCACGGTCGGTTCCGCAGCAAAAATGAACTCGCTCGCATCGCCCTGAATGCAGTCGATGGCGAAGCACTGTTGCGAATCGCATTTGTACTTGGCGAGATTCTCTTTCGCGACGCGGTGGAGTTCGGGCAGCAGTTCGATGCCCAGGATGCGCTGAAAGGGATAATCGGCGGCCATTAGCAAGACGCGTCCCTTGCCTGAGCCGATGTCGATGAAAGTAAATTCGCGGATGTCGATTTTCGGGCTGGCCTGCATCAGACTGGCGAGCATTTCGTGAAACAGCGCCGGATCGGTTGGCTGATAAGGCGAACGAAACATTCCCAACAGCCGGTCGCGCCACCCAACCGTCGCACTGGTCGTATCCACGCGATAGTCCCAGTCATATTCGACGTCGCCGTAACGACGGCGCCGGCGTGAAGGAGTTGAATCGCGAGCGAACTCCCACAGCGTGGCGACGAAACGCTTGAGGGTGAGAAAAAAACCATCACGCGCGGAGTTGTCCGTCCACCATTCGCTAACGGTCGAAACGACGCCCGGCCCTGAAGCAGATTCGTCGGTCATCGAACACTATGGTGACATGAATCGCGCTTGCTCGGCCGGAAAGCTGAGTGCATCTGTTCCCACGTGAGTCAGGTGAGAGGCTTCGACATTTTCACCAGATGGCACGGCTGGTTTGGCGCTTGGTCTGAGGGAAATGGCAAAGTGCCGTTTTCAAAATAGCCGTGGCGGTGATAAAACGCAGGCAGTTCGATACGCAAGTTCACGATGGTCAGGTCCATAAAACGGCAACCCGCGGCGTGGCAGTATTCCTCGGCGGCGGCAATCAGGGCTGATCCGAGGCCTGCACGTTGCCGCTTCGGCTGGACCGCGAGCAGACCGAAATATCCCCGATCTTCGCCCAGTTCTACATAGACACAGCCGCTCAGCGCACCCCCTTCCTCGGCGAGCAAGAACTTGCCTTTCTGCATCAGTGCGCGGACTTTTTCAGGGTTGGTACGGTCGCCGTCGATGAAGAAGCGTTCTGGGCGAAAGGCGAGATTCACCAGGCGAGCAATGTTCTTGGCATCTTCGACTTGTGCCGTACGCGTCTTCATGGCTGAGTTGGTGTGAGCGAGGGCGCTCGCGCCTGCAATCTTTGAATTTTAATTCACGGGTGGGAGCTTCGGAACTCGGGGCGGAATGTAGCCGATCGGAGTCCCTTTTTCGAGGAAGGGCAAATCATCGGGAACTCGCACTTCGACTCTACCGTCCGGCATGAGCTTATAAGTGTGGCCAAGCGGATCAGTCGGATTGCCTCGCATCAGGTTGGCTGCTACGAGGTCGGAAAATGTTTGCGGCAGATGCCCCGTCTTCTCGTGATATATCGCGACCAGCCTTTCGAGGGTGGTTACGTCTTCATCCACCTGCAAAGCATTCAAATGGGCTACCGCGTTGGATTTGACATTGGGATCGCGTGTGGTCTGATAAGTCGTAATCCACATCAGGCGGGCGGTTTCGATGTTACCCGCATGCTCCGCCATTTTGGCTGCCATGATTGGCATGACCTGATGCGTATTCGGCAGTTTGGCGCCATCGGCGAACGCCTTCGCGGCTTTGTCGTAGTCCTGAAGCTCCATGTAATAAATGAAACCCAACTCGTAGTAGAGGCGCCACTGGTCAGGATTACGGCGAATCCCGAACTCCACCAGTTTGACGGCGCGTTCCGGTTGGCCGGCCCCGCCCGGGATCTTTGGAGCCAGGAAGTTGGCGCCGTACTCGTAGGCCACCATGAGATGCGGATCGAGTGTGGTCGTGATTTCGAGCAGCGGAGCCAGCAAGTCAAAATGTTCAGAGCCACGGTCCAATTTGTCTCCGAAATACTGGACGGCGCGGGTCCAGTAGACATCGGCGAGCAACCCGTCGTATCCCAGGCTCATGCGCTTGAGGAGCGTGGGCGAGGAGATGTAAAGCACTTCCTGTAGCGTTGCTCCGCTGCGCTCGCGGTCAATGGTTCGCAGCAACAACACGGAGGCGGTGAGGCAAACCACGAGCAGGGAACTGGCAACAATTGTGATCCGACGCGACGGCTTCATTTCAAATTCCGGCGCTCGAAAATCAGCACCGCTCCGCAGAGTGCCATACTGGCATAGACCAGCGCGTAAACCGTGTTCGAGAGGATGAGTTGCCCGGCAACCGGTTGCTCGTGGGCGACGGAACTGATCACATTCAAAGCCGAGAAATTTGGGACTATGTACGCCGCTCCCGTCGCCAGCCAGCGCACGATGCCTTGGGTCAAGCCGGCGAACCCCCGCAAATCCTCTGCGAAAGTGCCGATTACAAACAAGGCAAAAGCAAACACCGCCGACAACAACGGAGAAGAGAAGGACGAGAACAGAAGGGCGAGAGAAGTGATGATCAGGAACTGGAGGATGATGAAGTACAACGCCACCAGCACCCAGCCATCGGTCGCCTGGAAGTGGCGCGAAACGTAGAACAACGCGGCGAACACTCCAAGCGCCATGAAGAGAGCGTTTACTGCCAGCGTTCCTGCCAGGCCAAAGAACTTGCCGACAATGAACTCCCAACGCTGAACCGGGCGGGAGAGGACCGTGTAGAGAGTTCTCTTATCAATCTCTTTTGAGACCAGCCCGATGCCGATAAAAATGGCGATCACGATGCCGAATAGTGAAACCGCAGTGAGGCCAAGATTGATCACCACGAGACGCTCAATGCCGATGGAAATCTGGCCGACCAGGATGGCCGCGCCCGACATCAGCAGTGCGAACGCGATCAAGTTGTAGAGCACGCGGTCCCGGACCGCTTCACGGAAAGTATTGGATGCGATGTATACGATTCGTCCGCTCATTGCGTCACCCTCATTGCGTCACCCCCGCAACCGCTTTGGATGGTTGCAGCTTACGCACAAAGTATTCTTCCAGCGAAGTGCGGACGGGAATTAACGATATGACGCGCAGTTGTTCGCGCCGCAGAGCCTCTAAGGCCGCGTCCTGATTGCCCTCGAGAAGCACGGCACGGATGGTGTCGCCGGTGATGTGGCAATCCGCGCCTAATGCCTTCATGGCGGCGGGGACTTTGTTTCCATGCCAGATCAGCTCGATTTTTCCTTCCACGCTCGAAGTGAGGTCGGCGACTGCGCCGACGCTCCTCAGTTCTCCTAAATGAATGATGGCTACTCGATCGCAGAGCGCCTCTGCGTCGGAAAGGATGTGGGTGGAGAAGAATACGGTTTTGCCTTCATGCTTCAACTCTTCCATCAGGTCCCGCACTTCGCGGCGGCCCATGGGATCGAGCCCGGACATGGGTTCGTCGAAGAAGACGATCCTCGGATCGTGCAGGATGGCTTGCGCGATGCCCACTCGTTGCAGCATGCCTTTGGAAAACTTCCGCAACTGGACTCGCATGACATCCGGCAGCCCGACCCGCTCGAGAACCTCGCGGACTTTGCGCTCGCGATCTTTCGGCGCAACCCCGGAGAGCTGTCCGTAGTAATTCAGTAGTTCGCCGGCAGTCAGGTAATCATAGAAATACGGTTGCTCGGGGAGAAAGCCGATCTGCACCTTCATGCGCGGATCATTAATGTCCATGCCCAGAATTTTGGCCGATCCGGCAGTTGGGTAGACCAGGCCCATAAGCATTTTGAGTGTGGTTGTTTTGCCTGCTCCGTTGGGGCCGAGGAAGCCGAAAATCTCTCCCTCTTCCACTCTGAGGTGCAGGGGTTTTAATGCGCACTTCGGCTTCTTACGCCAGAAACCTACGCTGTAGGTTTTTTCGAGGCCGAGAATATCGATTGCGGTCATGGCGGCGAGACTGAACTGTCCTCCTTTCATGGCTGTTAAGAAAATTATATGCAAAATACGAGCGGAGGCCAGAGCCTGCGCCAAGTTACTACATTACGAAAGTAAAAAAGGCCGAGGTTGACTTTCAAGCCTATTCGCGGATGCTCGTGAGTTTTGCAGGTTGGCGTGGTTGGCTTAGCGGTAAGGTGCGAGGCAAAGTGCCCACAAAAAACATAAGGAGCAACGGATTTCTCCGTTGCTCCCCGGCTCGTACCCTCCCCAGGTACTTCGCCAAATCAAAACTACTGCAATTGTGGCCAGGCAGCGCTGGTGCAGGTCGCGTGGGCAACCATCGGGGCAGCCTGTGCAGCCTGATCGTTTTTGTGGATGACACCGTCTTCGTTCGAGCAGAAGGAGTTCACGCCAGTCGTGTTGAAAGAAGCAGGCGCGCCACCGGCTGTGTAGTCCAGGTACGGCGGACCACCGCTAACGTTGCCGATATTGAAGTAGTAACCGCTCTTTTGAAGAGCGACCGTGGCAGCTTGCGAAAGGTTCCAGTCAATCAAGCAAGCCGCGGTGACCAGCGGTCCACCAGCGGGACAGCCAGTGATCGCGCCCGGCCCAAGTGCGCCCAAGCCGGCTGCGTTAGGTCCAGAATAGCCGTTCGCCGGGTAAGTGGAATAGAAGCTTACCTCAGCAGTGTTGATGGTACGAATCGAACTGGCGGCGGACGATTCGTTCGCCGAAATACGTGCGCGCAGCAAGTTCGGAATGGCGATAGCAGCGATGATAAGAATAATCGCCACCACGATAAGCAACTCAATCAGTGAAAAACCCTTCTGTTTCCGCATGTGTGTTCCCTTCTTCTCCGTTATCAGATGTGGTCTCAGTAGACCCAATTGCCGATTATGTTCGCATTTTAGCGGCCAGACCCGGAAGTTACTATAGGGTGGGGTCGGATTCTGGGGTGTGTATTGTTTTCAGGGACTCAGCAATCTTCCGTAACCCGAACCCTGGATGACAGTTGGACTGCAGAGGGGAGTTTCTGGCAGATTTTGTCGGCAACATGACAAGTTGTGTCATTCTGATTCTTGTGGATTGAGATTCGGCCTTCACCCGGTTTTCGGGCCCAGTCGTTGTTGGTTTGGCGAAGCGTCGCCTCCAAAAGCAAAAGGAGCAACGGATTTCTCCGTTGCTCCCCGGCTTGTACCCTCCCCAAGGTACTTCGCCAAATTCAGACTACTGCAGCTGTACCCATGCCGCACTGGCGCAGGTCGCAAACGCTACCATCGGTGCCGCCTGTGCAGCCTGGTCGTTTTTGTGGATTGCGCCGTCTTCGTTCGAGCAGAAAGAGTTCACGCCAGTCGTATTGAAAAGCGCAGGCGCGCCGCCGGCGGTGTAATCCAAGTACGGGGGCCCACCGCTGACGTTGCCGAGATTGTAGTAGTAGCCGCTCTTTTGAAGAGCGACTGTGGCGGCTTGCGAAAGGTTCCAGTCAATCAGGCAAGCCGCGGTCACCAGTGGGCCTCCCGCGGGGCAGCCGGTCACAGCGCCCGGCCCAAGTGCGCTCAAGCCAGCCGCGTTAGGACCAGAGTAGCCTTGCGTCGGGTAAGTGGAAGTGTAGCTGACTTCAGCCGTGCTGATGGTTCGAATCGCGCTGGCGGCAGACGATTCGTTTGCCGAGATCCTCGCCCGCAGCAGGTTCGGAATTGCGATAGCCGCGATGATAAGAATGATCGCGACTACGATCAGCAACTCAATCAATGAAAAGCCTTTTTGTTTCCGCGTGTTCTTCACGGTGTCTCCATAAGCAGGGTGAGTTTTCTTAACCCGACTGAAGACTTATCGGCAATTCACTTGCCATCGCCGATTGCCAACAGATTTTCGAGCCACTGCTCATAAGTCTCACGCTTGCCACACCCGGGAGAGAACGAGAGTAACTCAAGGGCCTGAATCCGTTTCGCGAGAGCACCGAAGAAGAGAAAACCTGACAAATTTTGTCAACCACCGTTCGCTTTTCTGAGTGCCGTACCGCTAGAAGTCCGCTTGCTGATGAAGGCGGGACAGCGGGGGCCGCTCTCCCCACACGATCTAGGTTGCCTTCACCAGCATGCAGGTTACGTCATCGTGCTGAGGGGTGGGGCCGACGAAGGCATTCAGATCGCTCATCACGCGGCGAAGAAGTTCGGGAGGGGTAGCCGTTGCGCCGCTTTGCAGAATATTCAGCAGCCGCTGCTCGCCGTACTCGTCTTTGTTTGCATTCTCGGCTTCGACAACGCCGTCGGTGAAGATCACGAGCCAGTCGCCCGGTTGCAGAATTACCTCTCCAGCTTCGTAGGTTTTGTCTGCCCACATTCCTAATGGCAGTCCGCCGTTCGATAGACGTTCAATTGCGCCGGAACTGCGGCGCAGGATGGGCGCATTGTGTCCGGCATTAGTGTAGGTCAAGGTGCGGGTGCCTGGATCGAACTCTGCCAGAAACGCCGTGGTGAAGCGGAGACCATTCTGGCTATTGGTACAGGCGTAGTGATTCATACCTGTGACCAAGTCGGCGAGAGAACAGCGCGTATCGGAAAGAGTTTTCAGGCTGGCCTGAAATGTGGCCATCAGCAGCGCTGCCGGAATGCTCTTGCCCGCGACATCGGCTACGGCCAGGAGAAAATGAGGTTCGGCGGAGTCCACCGCCGGCCGGGCGAAGACGTCATAGAAATCGCCCGCGACCGTATTTGCAGGACGCGCGGCGAACGCGATGTCCAAGCCGCGCACTTGCGGGGGCGCAGCGGGTAGCAGCCATTTCTGAATATCGCGCGCGATTTCGAGGTCGCGCTTCATCACAACACGATCCGCGACCTCAAGCATGAGCAGAACGAAGAGCACGAGCCCGCCCCAGAAATGAGGATCGAGTTCGAGAACAACGAGTTCTCCCGATTTCCCCGTATAGCTGTAGCCTCCGGCAGGAAAAATCAGGAGTACCACGCCCAGTAGCAACAACACCCGCCGCGCGGGCGTAAGCTTTTCCAGGATCGCCCAGACATACTCCTGGGCCGTATGCCAGAAGCCACGTTTGCGGACTTCCGGAGCCCTCGCCTTAAAATCTCGATGATAGAGCCGGTAGCTGGCACGGGCGTCGGCGCTGAACTGCTTCCACAGTTGGCTGAGTTCAAGTCCCTCCGTGACCCGATGCCAGAAGCGATCAAGTTGCACGAGGAATTCGGGGCGTCGGGTGGGTGGATGCGGGCTCGGTGCGGCTGGGGAGGTTGGATTCATTACGCTCTCAGCGAACAGACATTATAGAAGTTCGTGAGGGAATTCGCTGGAAGCGAGCGATCGGCACTCTCGAAACCGAAAGACTACTTGCCAGGCTCCGAACCTGCACGAATTACGACGAGCGTCATGTCGTCATGCTGTTTCGCACCGGCGACGAAAGCATCGGCGGCTTCCATAATGCGGGCAATTATTTCGGATGGTTTTAAGCTCGCACAGTTGTAGATGGCTTCCATCATCCTTTCCTCGCCCCATTCCTCATCGGCATTATTCATGGCTTCGCTAATGCCATCGGTGAACGCGATGAAGATATCGTCGGGCGCGATTGTTACAAATCCCTGGTCATAGGGGAAGCTTTCGAGCAAACCAACCACGGTACCGCCCGTCTCCAGGCGGGACACTTGCCATTTGGCGTTCGAGCGATGGAACAGCATGGGAGGATTGTGGCCGGCGTTCACATAAGAAAGCTGCCGCGAAGTGGGATTGTATTGTGCGTAGAAAAATGTTGCATAGCGGTTGTTGGATGACGCTTCGTAAACCAAGCGGTTGACATTGCTCACGAGCGCCGCGAGGTCATCGGTCATGCGGGTGGCTTCGCCGCGCAAAGAGGCTTGCAAACTTGCCATGGTCAGGGCCGCGGCAATGCCTTTGCCGGAGACATCGCCAATTGCAATCCCCAACTGCCCGCCGGGTAACGCCAGAAAATCATAATAATCGCCACCCACGCCAAGGGCCGGACGGCAGGCTCCGGAATAGTCAATGCCATCGATCGCCGGTAACTTCTGAGGAAAAAGGCGCTCTTGTACCTCGCGAGCGATTTCGACTTCGCGGTTCAGGCGTTCGCGCTGGGCGACCTCGTCGGCGATAGCGGACATCAATCGCGCATTCTCCAGCGCCAGTCCAGTTTGCGCGGCCACAGACTTCAGAAGGCGCAGATCGGCACCAGAATAAGGTTCGTCGGATCGCTTCGGTCCCAAACTGATGAAGCCGAGCAGCTTGTCACGCGCGTCCAAAGGGAGCAAAAGCTCACTCTGCAGTTGAGCCAGTTTGGAGCGGTCTTCCTCACTCACTTCGGGTTCGCGATAAAGCCAGGAATTGGGATCGTCGAAGTAAACTCGAGCTGGTTCCTTCTGTTTCTCCAAAACTCTCACCGCGCCCGCGCCGGAAGGAAAGACAACCTCGGGAGGAATCCGATAGCCGAGCGCGTACGCAGTGTTATAGGTGCCGCCGTTGCTCAGCAACACCGCCACTTGCGGAATGTGCAAGGTGTCGGCGAGCCGCGTTGCAACCGTCTCGATCAGTGGACGCGTTTCCACCATGCCGCGCACCTGATCGCTAAGTTCGCTGAGCACTTGTTCTGCGTTGTAAGCTTCGCGAAAGAAACGGCGGTCAGTCCAGGTGCGAAGTCGTTCGCCCAGTCGAGGAATACCGAGTCCCACGGTGATGGCGACCGCAATCACAACCATTTTTCCCACGCGATCGGACTTGCCTGCCAGCGCGAAAGCCATGCCAATCACGACGGCAATGGCGACGAACTGAAAAATCCGAATACCACTTCGCGCCAGACCGTACTGCAGGCTCTGCCTGAGCACGACTCGAACATCCATCGCGCGCTGCACCACAATCACGTAGGCCAACGTCAGGGGGAAGATCAGCAACATCAGAAGAGCGAGCGAATTCAGCCAACTGGGGACGGTCGCGGCAGCCGACGGTCCCAGAGCTTTGTTCGCGATGGTGACGATCAATCCTGGGGTCATGGCGAACGTTGCTCCCCAGTAGATTAAGCGCAGTCTGCGGCGCGCATCCTGCGAAATCGCCATCCCTGATTTGATGAAGATCGCCGTGAAGAATGAACTGACGAACACATAGGTTAGGGCTTGATACGGGACTAGTAATGGGTGGAGAATCCGATAGAGTCGCGCCGCTGCCGCATAGTTGGACGCGCCGATAACTGTCACGGCCACGACGGCTATGCTGAATAGGGTGAATGGAAGGGCCAGAGTCCACGCCGTCCATTTCCATATCCGTTGCATCCTGCTCCCAGGCGGGAATGGTTCGGGGAAATACATGCCCAGGAAAAACATCGAGACCGGCCAGAGAATCGCCAGCAGTGGGGCGATTCCAAAGGTCTGAAGCTTCCCCAACTCGCGCCATCCCGGCCCCCAGCTTTGAATGTTGTGCGCCCCCAACAGCTCCGAGAAGCCGAGTAGCACCGCGAGCAATAGCCACGCCAGCATGTCTCTCGGTCTCGCGAGCACCACCCAGCAACCCAGAAACAGGCAGACCGTCGGCATGACGATTCCCACGAGAGCATTCAGGACCATGTCCGAGATTCGGTTCTGACCGGGCGTTGCTGGTAGTGCTACGGTATGCACGTCGGTCCCGGAACGAACAGTTACGTAAATGTTCTGTCCAGGCAGGGCGTGGGCGATGGCCATCCCCAGCAGCACGGTTCCGGTGTAGGGTTTTCCATTGATTGCAAGCAGCAGGTCGCCGCGATGCAGCCCCGCTTTCTCGGCCTCTGGAGAAACAGTTTCCAATGATGCACTGGCCGTGGCCGGCTCAATCGAAGGCACACTTACCTTTTCGCCCGGTAAGATGTCGATCGCTACCCGCACCTGGTAGAACAGAACAACCAACAAGAGCGCGGCCAGACAGATGTAGCGGAGGATTGGCGGTTTTACCTTGGGCGTGGAGGGCGGCGTTTGCATGAGGGTGTGAGGACCGAATGATTCTACCTTTTGCGCGAGGAATCAGAAATCTTTAGAAGGTCCATGACCTGAAACCCGCGTATCAGAATAACTTCATTTGCGCGTCGGGTTCAGGCTCAAGTGCAGGCTCGGTCTTTTGGCTGTAACGGTCGTAGTCGCCAGGAATGCTGTACTCCTCGCGCAGCCGTTTCATGAGCTGCGAAAGCGGCTTACGGTACGACTCCGGCAGGAAGGCGCGGTCCTTGTAGCGCTTCCGGTAAGTTTCGACGAGTTGGGGGAACTCTCTTTCCAGGAACGGCAGGAAGACAGCCGCGGAGCACGGCTTCAGGAACAGGGAATTGGCGAAGATATGTTTTCCGCCTGCTTCGGCTGTAGCTCGAACCAGGGCTTCTAAGTCGCGCGGCGAATCAGTGATGCCGGGAAGCACGGGTGCGCAGATCACGCCGGCCGCAACCCCTGCCTGATTTAGCTTTTGCACCGCCTCTAGTCGTAAGTCAGGGCGGGGAGCGCGCGGCTCCAAAATGCGCGCCAGTTCGACCTTAAGAGTGGTGATCGTGATGTTGACGAAGAGGCGATTGCTTTTCGCAACTTGTTTCAACACGTCGATGTCCCGAAGCACGAGATTGGACTTGGTGACGATTCCGATCTCGAGTCCGTGGTGCCGCGCGAACTCCTCAAGGATCGCACGCGTCACCTCGAAGCGCCGCTCGGCGGGTTGATAGGGATCCGTGGCTGTGCCAATTGCGATTTCTTCTCCGGGCTTGACGTGACGAAGTTCCTGACGCAGCAAGTCCGCAGCATGTTGCTTCACGAAAATCTTCTGCTCAAAGTCCACGCCGTCGCGCATTTCCATGAATTCGTGGGTGTAGCGGGCGTAGCAGTACTTACAGGCGAACTCGCATCCGCGATACGGATTGATCGTCCAGGTAAATGGCATCCGAACGCCGGTGCAACGATTGAGCAGGGACCGCACCGGCAGAGTGAAGTATTCCACCTCGTGACCTTGCCGCAGGGATTCCCCCTCTGAAGCCATGCGGGCGATGCCAATGAGTTTGGTTTTGGAATCGGGAAGCAGGGGAAGAGACGCCATGATATGTTCGCCTTTTATTCGCCATACAATATAACGCGAAGCATGGCGAGTCAAGACTGTTTTTCGGCGAGTGGGAGGATTGAGGCAGCGGATCATTGTTGCCTCTTTGCGCCTGCGTCGACTGATTCTAGGCGCAACGAGATGGGCGGGGGACGCCCGTCCTCCATTCCTAATCTACTGCTTCGGCTTTTCACCCGGAGGCGGCGGAATCGTGATGTCCACGTTGGTTACTGGACCGAGCGACGACAGGGGCTTGTCGAAATCCGCCGTGTTGCCTACGACCAACACCGCAAGTTTATCTTTGTGCAGGTATTTAGTTGCGGCACGCGCCACGTCGTCCTTCCCGACCTTCTCGATCCCGGCCCGATAGCGTTCCAGGTAGTCCGCGGGGTATCCGTAGAATTCATACGCCATGCGTTCGCGGAGAACCTTCTCTGGCGAATCGAAATTGAAAACAAACGAATTCAGGATGGAATCTTTCGCCCGCTTGATTTCGTCGTCCGAAATCGGATTCTGTTTCAGGTTGTCGATCTCTTTGTAAAGCGCCTGGATGGATTCCACGGTAGTCGAGCTCTTGGTACCCATGGAAATGCGCACGATCCCAAGATGATCAAAGGCCGAACCGATGCCGCCGCCGACGCCGTATGCCAACCCTTGCGCCGTCCGGATGCTCTTGAACAATCGTGAAGAAAACCCGCCGCCAAACGCCTCATTGAAAACTTGAGTGGCATAGTAGTCCGGATTGTCGCGCCGGATGCCCAGTTCCGTCATATTGATGGAACTCTGATTCACGTCTTCTTTTGGAATCAGGTAATAACCGGGCTTAGCGGAATCGAAATTGATATCCTCCTTCTTCGGCGCGGGTCCCTTCTGCCAATCACCGAAGATTTTGCGAAGTTTGGCTTCCATGGCGGCGGAGTCGAAGTCGCCGACGACTCCCAAGATAATGTTGTTGGGATGTACGTAGGTGTGGTGCCAATCGAGCAGGTCTTGCTTGGTCACCGCGGCGACCGTAGCGTATTCGGCTTCGCGAGCGTATGGATTGTTCGCGCCGTACGCCAGCTTCCTTGACTCGCGGCTCGCAATCGCGCCTACATCGTCATTCCGGCGCGAGATGGAGTCGTCCATTTCGTGCTGCGCCAGGTCGATCTTGTCCGCGCGGAATTCGGGCTGACGGAGCAGATCGTTGAAAGCCTTGAACACGTCGTCGAAATCGCCCTTCAGGCAAGACCACGAGATTGTGGTCGAGTCCACGGTGTCGCCAGTTTCAACCTTGGCAGCGCGAATTTCGAGATAATCGTCGAGTTGATCGCCGGTTTGAGTTTTAGTTCCACCGGTACGCCAGACTTCACCGTAAATATCGAGCAATCCGATCTTATTCGCCGGTTCGGAACGCGAGCCGCCGCGAATGCGCGCGACGCCATCAATGATGGGAAGCTCGTGGTCTTCTTGCAGGAAGATCACCATGCCATTCGGCAGCTCGATGCGTTTGGGCTCCTGCGGATGAAATGCGGGCAAAGGAGGAATGGTGATCTGTTGCCAATCGCTGGCCTGCGCCGCGGATCGCGGAACTACCGCACTGACGAGAATCAAGATCGAAAGGAGAATGCGCGTAAGATGAGTTTTCATTGCGCACCTCCTTGCTGATCGGTCGCCGGAGCAGCGACCTTAGTTTCGATAATTCCCACGGTACGGTTGGCCGGAACAAAGGTTTGTTTGGCCACACGACGAATGTCGGCTTTGCTGACCTTGTCGATGCGGTCGACCGAGCGAAATAGTTCACGCCAGTCGTCGTATCGAGCCTGATAAATAGCCAGATCGTTGGCCAGACCCTCGTTGCTGCCCAGGCCGCGGATCAGGTTCGCCTTGGCCCGCGTCTTAATCATTTTCAATTCCTCGTCGCTGATGTCTTCGTTTTTCAGCTTCTCAATCTCGACGTGAATGGCGTCCGCCATTTCGTCTGGCTTGTGGCCGGGCAGCGGAAATGCATAAAAGGCAAAAAGATGGGGATACTTGTTGCCGGGCAGTCCAGTAAAACCCGCCGAATCGGCAGCGATTTTCTTGTCGCGTACTAACGCTCGGTACAGACGCGAGGTGCGTCCGTTCGACATCAGGTCGGCAATCGCGTCGTAGACGGCGTCGTCCGGGCTGCGGTAGTCGGGTCGGTGATAGCCCTCAAGATAGAGCGGTTGCGACATATCTTGCAGGATGACCCGACGCTCGGCATTCTGCGGAGGCTCGGTGGTTGTGCGCTCGTCCGGCTTCGGGCGCGAAGGGATGCGGCCAAAATATTTTTCGATAACCGGCATCGTCTCGGATGCTTTTACGTCGCCGACTACGGCTACGACCATGTTCGACGGAATGTAATACTTGTCAAAAAACTTCTTGGCGTCGGTAGCCGAAAACGTATTCAAGTCGGACATCCAACCGATCGTCGGGCGATGGTATTCATGTGCCTGAAAAGCCGCCGTGGTGAATTGTTCCAGCAAGCGGCCGATGGGGTTACTGTCGACGCGCATGCGTCGCTCCTCGATGACGACATTCCGTTCCTTGTAAAACTCGCGCATGACCGGGTGCAGGAAGCGTTCCGACTCCAGATACGCCCACAACTCCAGCCGATTCTCGGGGAATGAATAAAAGTAATTCGTCTCGTCGTCGGCAGTATTCGCGTTCAGATCTTCGCCACCATTATTCTCAACGATCTGGGGGAATTCGTTGGGCTTCACATATTTGTTGGCTTCGGCGACGGCGTCCATCCAGGCCTTTTGCAACTCCTTTAGCTTTTGCTCGTCGCGACCGACGGGCTTGTCGCGCTCTGTGATGTACGCCGCATAAACCTGCTCAACCTTTTCCAGAGCAACTTTTTCGGCGGCGTAATCCGTGGTGCCGATCTTGTCGGTACCCTTGAAAGCCATGTGCTCGAACATGTGAGCCAGCCCGGTCTGGCCGAGGGGATCCTGCACCGAACCGGCATCCACGTGCGTGAAGAAGGAAAATACGGGAGCTTCTGGCCGTTCGCAGATAACGACGGTCAGCCCGTTGTCCAGTGTCTTGACCGTGGTGCGCTTCTCGAACGAAGCCAGATCTTGCGCAGCGGTGACCACTGCGAGGACTAGCACAATGGCGAACGACTTTAGGAAGCGTTTGTAGCTCATTGGACCTCCACGAGGTTGGACGTGTATGAAGGGCAGAAGTTTGAAATTACGTGGCCGAAGGGGAGGTTGTCAAACGGCAAACCGCTCCAACGATTACAATTCTGCATCCAAGAACGGGCGATGCGCCCGGAACGGAAAGAATCGGCATGAGCAAACCAGAGGTCGTTGAAATCGAAGGCAAGCACCTGAGTTTGACCAACCTGGATAAAGTCCTGTATCCCGCGACCGGGTTCACCAAGGGGCAGGTCATCGACTACTATGCGCGCATCGCGCCCGTTCTCCTGCCGCATCTTCTGGGGCACCCTCTGACTCTGAAGCGCTATCCCGAGGGCGTCGACAAAGAATATTTCTTTGAAAAGAACGCAACCAAGCATCGCCCGGATTGGGTGAAGACCGCGCCCATCTGGAGCGAAGGCAACCAGCGCAACGTCAATTACATTCTAGCGAACGATCTGCCTACCCTCGTTTGGATCGCGAATCTCGCATCCATCGAACTTCATCCCTCACTTTCGCTAGCCAAAGACATTCTGTGTCCACGCAGTATGGTCTTCGACCTCGATCCCGGAGCGCCCGCGAATATCGTGCAATGTTGTCAGGTGGGAATCTGGCTGCGGGATATTTTCGCGCACTTCGGCTTGCAGAGTTTTCCTAAGACCTCAGGCTCCAAAGGTCTGCAGGTCTATGTTCCTCTGAATTCACCCATCAGTTACGACGTCACCAAGCCCTTCGCTCACGCGCTCGCCCGATTGCTCGAGAATGAGCACAGGGATCTGGTGGTTTCTGACATGAAGAAAGAGTTGCGTGTCGGCAAAGTGTTCGTGGACTGGAGTCAGAACGACGACCATAAGACCACGGTAAGCGTGTATTCGCTACGGGCGCGCGAGCACCCTACAGTCTCGACACCGGTGAAATGGGAAGAAGTGGATCAGGCGTTCAAGAAGCAAGATGCGGACCTGTTGGTGTTCGATGCGGGTCAGGTGCTTGATCGTGTCCAAAAGATGGGAGACCTGTTCGGGCCTGTGCACACGCTCAAGCAAAAGCTGCCAAAGCTGGCGGGGATCGCGGAAGGTGCTGCGCCGGAGGAGGGGTTGGAACTGGCGGCGCAGGCGGAGGACGGCGGCCCTAAGAGATCAAAGAAGAGCACGAAACCTGCACGCCGTTCCGCAGCAAAGAAGAAGAGTCGAAAGGTATAATCCGGCTGGTTTCTAAGTCTCTAGAACGTCAAGTCTTTAGAACTTCAGGAGCAATTTGTGGCGCAACTTTACGCCGGCACATCGGGATGGGCTTATGGAAGTTGGAAGCCTGATTTCTATCCGGCGAAACTTGCTCAAGCAAAATTCCTGCAATACTACGCAACAAAACTGAACGCCGTTGAGGTCAACTTCACTTTCCGCCAACTGCTGAAAGAGACGACTGCACAGAAATGGATCGAAGCTACTCCCGCCGGATTTCGCCTCAGTATCAAAGCGCATCAGGTCATCACGCATATCAAGCGCCTGAAGGCGACAGAGGATTTCATTCCGCGCTTCTTGAGCACGATTGAGCCCATCGCACGTGCGGAAAAGCTCGGTCCGCTATTGTTTCAATTGCCTCCGAATATGAAGGTAGACGCCACGCTTTTGCAAGAATTTCTGACCGTTCTCCCGCGCGCGGTTCCTTCGGCGTTTGAGTTCCGCCATGCCTCATGGTTCACTGACGAGATTTTCGCCATTCTTAAGAGTGGCAACCGTGCGCTCTGCGCAGCGGAAACCGAAGAACGCAACACACCCGACGTTATCACCGCCGACTTCTGCTATTACCGCTTTCGCAAGCCGAGCTACACCCCTGATGAGCGGCGCGCAATGCTAGATCGAATTCGAGAGCACCTGGCACAAGGCCGAAACGTGTTTGCATATTTCAAGCATGAAGAAACGCCCGAAGGGGCGATTTATGCAGGCGAAGTTCTGAAAGAAGTAAATCTGTAGAGACGTTGCCTATCTACAGCATCCTTTTTGTCACTTCCGGCAGCGTCCGATAACACGCATACTTCTGTTTGTGCCTTCCGAAGCAAATTCGCGCGTGGTCTCGGGATTCCTCGACTATCTCAAAGTTGAGAAAGGGTTGGCAGCACTCACCGTCGCTGCCTATACCACTGACGTTGGTCAGTTCACAGGATTCCTGGAGAAACGCAAGCGCACGCTTCTGAACGCACGCCGCAATGAAGTGCGCGAGTTCATTCAGGAATTATTTGCCAACTCGGTCGATGGACGATCCGTGGGAAGAAAGCTTTCCGCATTGCGCCATTTGTACCGTTACCTGTTGCTCGACAAGCTCATCCAGCACGATCCGACGCTGAATATCGATTCGCCGAAACAATGGAAGGTGTTGCCCAAATCGCTGGCTCGCGACGAGATGGAAATTATGCTGCGGGCGCCGCGATCGGCGTCGAAGGGAAAGCTGGGTGAAGCAATTATCTTGCGCGATCGCGCCATGCTGGAGGTCTTTTACGCCGGCGCTCTGCGCGTCTCGGAGATAGTTGCAGTGAAGCTCGAAGACTTGAAACTCGATCTCGGTTATCTGCTGGTGCGAGGCAAGGGGGATAAAGAACGGATTGTGCCTTTGGGAAAATCGGCGCAAGAAATGCTGGCACAGTACATGAAGCATTCCCGAGCGGTGCTGATGGGAGAACGCACTTCACCTCTCTTATTTCTCGGACGTGGTGCGCGCAAACTGACTCGTCAGCGCGTCTGGCAAATGGTTCGAGCGGCATCTTCAACTATGGGGCGCAATGCGAGTCCGCACATGTTGCGCCACAGTTGCGCCACACACATGGTCGAGAACGGCGCAGACCTGCGCACAGTTCAGACCATCCTGGGCCACGCCGATATTTCGACCACGCAGATCTACACACACCTGGCACTCGATCGGTTGAAGAGTGTGTATCAAAAACATCATCCGAGAGCGAAGGCGAGATAGAGCATGACGACACAAAAAAGCCGCGCTCCGGTCGAGAAGACCATCGACAAGTTTCTACATTCGCTGCGCCAGCGCAACGCGTCCGTTCATACCATCAAGGCCTACACTGGCGATCTGGGCAATTTTTCTTCCTACATCGGCTCACGAAATTGGCGAAGCATCGATCACCTGACGATCCGCGGATTCCTGTCCCATCTTTACGAAAAGGGACTCAGCAAAACCTCAGTTGCCCGCGCCCTGGCTGCGGTTCGTTCTTTCTATAAGTGGCTGGCCCAGGAAGGCGTGGTAGAGCAGAATCCGGCGGCGCTGGTCTCGACGCCGAAGCTGCCAAAGAAGCTGCCGCGCGTGCCCACAATCGAAGAAATGAACACCGTGCTCGACGGACAAATGCCCGAGATCGCCTCATTTCCCGAGCGCGACCGCATGATGTTCGAATTGCTGTACGGATGTGGTATCCGCAACTCCGAGTTGATAGGCATCAATCTCGATGACATCCGCTTGAGCTCGGAAGCCATTCTCATCCGCGGCAAAGGCAAGAAAGAGCGCTATGTGCCTTTTGGAGATTCCGTGAAAGCCGCGCTGGCAAGCTATTTGCCAGTACGCCTGCAGATGTTAGCAGAACGCAAAAAGAATACCTCAGCTTTGCTGATCAATCAGCGCGGCGGCCGGCTTACTACACGCAGTGTCGGTCGCATCATCAAAAAGGTCGCCATCGCCAAGGGTCTATCGCCGGACGTGCATCCGCACACGCTGCGCCACGCGTTTGGCACACACATGCTCGAGGAAGGCGCTGACCTGCGCTCTATTCAAGAGATGCTCGGCCATGAGCGTCTTTCAACCACTCAGCGCTACACCCAACTCTCCATGAAGCACGTGCTCGAGGTCTATGACCAGACTCATCCCCGCGCAAAGTGAACTGTAAAGACGTTGCTTGCAACGTCTGCCTCGCGTGAATCTAACCCCAAGGACGCAGCAAAGATACGTTTCTATAGAGGCTGCTTTCGCAGTTGCTCCAATATCTCCACCACGCGCTCCTTCAACTCTGCCGTGAGCTTTTCGTACGCTTCTTCCGAAGCCTCGGCTGCGGGCGGTGGGCAAATCGGATTGCCGATTCTGATTCGCAGTGGGGCAAATTTCTGAAATTTCTTGCCGCGTGGCCAAGCTTCATAAAAACCTTCAATTGCCACAGGAACAATTGGCGCCTGAATGTGAATGGAGAGGATTGCCGCACCCTTCTTGAACGTCTTCGGCGTGCCATCAATCGACCGTTCACCTTCGGGGTAAAGCAAGAGCACGTCGCCCTTCCGAAGTCCGAAGGCCCCCGCGCGCATCGCGGGAATCAGGTTCGCGTCGGGATCCACCACGACGACGCGCAACCAACGCGCCAGGGTTCGCATGAAGCCGTGACCAAAAATGTCGCTGGTCCCTACCGCGAAGGTGTCGTGGAACACTCGCCAAGGCAGGACGCCAGCAAGGATGATCGGATCGATGAAGCTTTGGTGATTCGAACAAATAATGAATGGCCCGTGCGCAGGAAGCTTTTCCAGTCCGTCGACACGTAAATGAAAACGGTCGAGAGCGATGATCTGAATCAATCGGCTCAGGACATACCAGAGTTTCTCCTTGAATGGCTGTCGCTCGAGCAGAAGTCGGAGCTCGGGATCCGCCGGGTTTTCATCCAATACCACATTCCACCCGGCAAACTGCGCGCGCGGCATGCCAACCGCGCCACTGGCTCCGCTCTGACGCACAGCGTCTACCAGTTCGCGTACCGAGTAAATTTCCGAAAGGCGCGATTCCTCCAGGCCCCCGCCAAGCTCTTGTTCAAGGGCAACGAGAAGCTCCACTCGTTGCATTGAATCCAACCCAAGATCGAGTTCCAGATTGTCGTCAGGACGAATCGATTGCGGCTTGTTTCTTACCGCATCTCGGATGATCTTGAGCGCGCGCTGCACCTCGGGCTGCTCTACCCACGCGGCGTCTGCCTCGCTTAACGGTTTTTCTGAGCTGACCTCCGCGTCCCCTGTCCGGCCTTCCGCCCGATTTGTTCGCACCCGCTTTTCGATCTCAAATCGCTTCAACTTCCGAGTGGTCGTCCGTGGTAACGCTCCCTGCCAGATTTCATAACTTCCAATTCGCTTGGTCGAAGGCAGTTGTGCCGAAAGGTTTTCAATGTCGTAGCGGATGACCTCTTTCGCGTTGACGATCTTGCGTTGTCTGAGCACATCAAAGTTGGGTACCACCACGGCATGCAACCGGCCTTCTCCCGGACCGCTCTCTAATCCCATGACAGCGATTTCCCCAACGTATGGTGACTTCAGATAGTGCGCCTCGACTTCCTCTGGATAAATATTCTTTCCGTTGCTGAGGATGATGACTTCCTTTTTTCGACCAGTGATAAAGAGGTTTCCAGCGCCATCGAAATAGCCCAGATCCCCGGTATAGAGCCAGCCATCCCGAAGGGCCGCGGCCGTGGCATCGGGCCGATTCCAGTAGCCTTTCATAACGATGGCTCCGCGAATCGCGATTTCTCCCATCGCCGGGCCGCCGTCCTCCTGAGTCTGAGGGTCGACAATCTTTCCTTCCACTCCTGTAAGCGCCTTACCTACCGATCCAATCACATTGTCATCCGGTGAAGTAGCAAAAGCGGCGGCGCTGGTTTCGGTAAGGCCGTACGCCTGCAGGATGTCAATTCCCAGGGCGTGGAAATCGCGACCAATTTTCGGATCAAAGCGTGACCCACCCGTCACCAGATAGCGCATCTTGCGGCCGAAGGTATTGTGAATTTTGGGAAAGAGAAGCGGACCAGGATTCCATCCGAGTCTTCGGCTGAAGCGTGTGAGTGCTATCATCCTTCGCACTGCCCAATTTGCGAGTCGCCCCCGTTTCGCCACCTCTTTGAAAATTCGCTCGTGGATCAAATAAAAAAACTGGGGCACCACCGCGAACGCTGTAATTTCTCGCTCCGCCAACGCACGAAGCAGCTCCGTCGTATTCACAGTCTCGAGATAAACGACACGCGAGCCCTTCACCAGCGGCAACAGCAAGTTCGCCATCTGCGATAGCACATGAAAAAGCGGAAGCACACCGAGCAATGCGTCCTCAGGGCCAAGTTGCGCCCAGCCGAATACGGCCCGGACCTCACCCATGAGGTTCGCGTGAGTCAGCATCACACCTTTGGGATCAGCGGTCGTACCAGAGGTGTAGAGCAGCGACGCAAGGTCGTCGTCCTTGGAAGGCACAGGAACAAACGTTCCCGGCCCCGCCGCAAAGATGCCGTCGAGGTTGGCCTGCGTGAGGACAGCCGCCCCCGGCTGTCCAGCCGAGCGAAGCCCGGCAGAATCCATTAACAAGATCTGTACCGATACCTCCTCTGCAGCTTTCTGGGCGAGCGCCAGGTGCCGTGCATCGCAGAACAGCAGAGAACTTCCGCTATCCTTGAGAAGCTTGGCAACTTGATCGGCATGAAACGCGGTGTCCAGCGGAACCGCAGCGCAACCGGCCGCGATAATGCCAAGGTAGGCAGTGATCCAACGCGGATGATTTTCGGCCAGGATCGCAACCCGAGCCCCCGGCTGAAATCCATTTTCAGTAAGCCAGTGCCCAATGCTTTCTGCCATGCGCCGTGCTTCGGCATAGGTGAAGCTCTCAACCCGATCTCGCAGCTGAATTTCCAACGCGACATTGTCGGGCCAGCGCTGAGCGCACTCGCGAAAGAGTTCGTAAAAGGTCGGCATGGGACGAAGTGGGAATATACCTGAAAAGGCGGTTCAGCGCCGTGATTGGAGAGCTGGTCGTGAGAAGGCTTTTGCCGCGACTTACGCTCTACGCACGCATCTAATATACTAACCTTCTGGGATAGTGGGTGTAGTGCCCCTCCAAGGATCCTCATTTGATTAATGCTTTAGTAGCCAAGGTCTTCGGGACCAAGAACGAGCGTGATGTAAAGCGCCTGATGCCTCGTGTCGAGGCCATCAACGCGCTTGAGCCCGAAATGCGCAAGCTCACTGATGAGCAACTACGCGCCAAGACGGACGAGTTCCGCCAGCGGATAAAGGAACGCCTAACCAGCATTCCTGACGAGCCGGACGCGGATTTTGATCGCCGGAAAGAACTCGATGCCCAACGTATCGAAGCCGTTAACTGGGTCCTCGATGAGCTTCTGGAAGAGGCCTTCGCCGTGGTTCGCGAAGGCGGCCGTCGCGTTCTGAACATGCGCCACTTCGATGTGCAGCTGATCGGTGGCATGGTTCTGCACCAGGGAAAGATCGCTGAAATGAAGACCGGCGAAGGAAAAACCCTGGTCGCCACTTTGCCGGTTTATCTGAACGCACTCAGCGGACGCGGCGTACACGTCGTCACGGTCAATGACTATCTGGCCAAGCGCGACTCTGAGTGGATGGGCAAACTGTATAGTTTCCTCGGCCTCAGCGTTGGCGTCATCGTTCACGACCTCGACGATCAGCAGCGCCGTGAAGCCTACGCCGCCGATGTTACCTACGGCACCAACAACGAATTCGGCTTCGACTATCTGCGCGACAATATGAAGTTTGACCTGCACGACTGCGTGCAGCGCGGACACAATTTCTCCATCGTCGACGAAGTCGATTCCATCCTGATCGACGAAGCTCGCACCCCGCTTATTATTTCAGGCGCCAGCGAGGAATCTACCGACAAGTACGCCAAGGTCAATCGCATCATTCCCAAGCTCGAAAAGGGAGAAGAGATCGACGTCGCTCCTGGTGAGCCCAAGCAATACACCGGCGATTACGTGGTCGATGAAAAACATCGAAATATCACCGTTACCGACGAAGGCTGGGTAAAAGTCGAGGAGATGCTGGGTATCGGCAATGTTGCCGACCCCGAGAACTGGGACCTCAAGCATCACGTCGAGACCGCCGTTAAGGCCCACGCTCTCTATCACCGTGACGTTGAGTACGTCGTGAAAGACGGTGAAGTCATCATCGTCGACGAGTTTACCGGCCGCTTGATGCCCGGGCGCCGCTGGTCCGATGGCCTGCATCAGTCAGTTGAAGCCAAGGAAAACGTCAAGATCGAACGCGAAAATCAAACTTTAGCCACCATCACCTTCCAGAATTATTTCCGTATGTACAAGAAGTTAGCCGGCATGACCGGCACAGCGGAAACCGAGGCGTCTGAATTCGACAATATTTACAAGTTGGAAGTGATGGTTATTCCCACCAACAAGCCGATGCGGCGGCTGGAGAATCCTGACGTCGTTTACCGCACTGAAAAAGAGAAGTACTTCGCCGCAGCCGATGAAATCCAGAGATTGCACGCTACTGGCCAGCCGGTGCTGGTCGGTACTACATCGATTGAAAAGTCGGAACGCCTTTCCGATCTGCTGAAGAAAAAAGGCGTCAAACACTGGGTCTTGAACGCCAAGCAGCACGAGAAGGAAGCTGAAATCGTCGCTCAGGCCGGCAGCAAAGGCATGGTCACGATCGCCACGAACATGGCAGGTCGAGGTACCGACATTCTTCTGGGCGGCAACCCTGAGTTCGTCGCCAAGCAAGAATGCGTGAAGAAGGGAATCGCGCAGCCTATGCGAGCTGCACAAGGCAAAGTTCAAGCCGTAGTCGACGACACCAAGAGCACCGTCTGGTACTACGCGGGCAACGAGTACGTGGTTCCCACCGAGCAGTGGACAGAAATTTTCAATCGCTACAAAGCGCAAACCGACAAAGAACACGACGATGTCATTGCCGCCGGTGGATTGCACATCTTTGGCACCGAGCGGCATGAAGCTCGCCGCATCGACAATCAGCTTCGCGGACGTGCCGGACGCCAGGGCGACCCCGGTTCTTCTCGTTTCTATCTTTCGCTTGAAGACGACTTGATGCGCATTTTCGCCAAGGAGTGGGTCTCGAATCTGCTTCAGAGGCTCGGCATGGAAGAGGGCGTTCCGATCGAATCGAAAATGATCTCCCGTCGCATCGAAGGCTCGCAGAAGGCCGTCGAAGCGCAAAACTTCGAAGCCCGCAAGCATTTGCTCGAATACGACGACGTCATGAATAAGCAGCGCGTGGCTGTCTATGGCCTGCGCCATCAATTGCTGGAAGGCGTGGATCAGAAAGAATTGATCCTCGAGGATTACGTCTCCGGAATACTCAGCGACTTGATGGATCAGTTCTGCGCAGTAAAGGTTCACGCCGCGGATTGGGACCTCAAGGGGCTGAAAGACGCGATTTTCACCCGCTTCGGAGTGGATATTCTCGCCGAAGGCATCCAGCCCGAGACTCTGAATCGCGCGGAACTGGGCGACGCAATTTTCGACAAGCTGAAAGGCCGCTACGACGCCAAGGAAAAATTGATCGGTCCCGATGCCATGCGCTATCACGAGCGCATGATCATGTTAAGCGTGCTCGATGCGCAGTGGAAAGACCACCTCCGTGACATGGACCACCTGAAAGAAGGTATTGGTCTGCGCGGCTACGGGCAGCACGACCCGCTGGTCGAGTACAAGCGCGAGTCCTTTGACATGTTCGAAGCCATGATGCAGCGCTCGCAAGAAGAGGCCGTCCGCTATCTCTACCTAATGCAGATACTGGAGCGGCCGAGCGAAGGCGGAGCCCCGCGACCCGTGGGTAGCGCGGGCTCTGAAGCGGCCACACCGGCGCCGCAGATGGGGGGCGATGGCAATGGGCGCAAGCCTCGGCAAGTAGCCACTTCCGTCGACGAAATCGAAGAGGCTTTCCAGCGCAGGAAACGCCGCGAGCTGGAGCAGGCACGCATGGCCGGGTCTGGCGATCTGCAGAAAGTGCAGCAAGTGGTGCGCGGCGCGGCCAAGATTGGGCGCAACGACCCCTGTCCATGCGGTTCCGGGAACAAATACAAGAAGTGCTGCGGCGCGAAAGCGTAAACACATCACCAATTAAATTGTCATCCTGAGCGCAGCACCTGCATCGCGGAAGCGAAGCAGATGCGAAGTCGAAGGACCCCGAGTCCGCTAGTTGTGGCGCAAATGCGGCGGGGAATTCTCCCCATACTCCGGCCGGCGCGTGAGAATGCCTTGAATCAACAAAGTAGAAATCGTCCGCGTGGGGATCCTTCGACTCCATTTGTCCCGTGCGCCACACGGAACAAATTCCGCTCAGGACGACAACTTATCGGGACGCCGGTTTACCCAACACGAAGGATTTCACCACGATATTGTTAGGCTGAACGCCCACCGGAATCATAGTCAGCAAAGAATATTCGCCGGGCTCAAATTTTTTCTTGGGCGTGCGCTTTTGGATGACCGTCACATCTCCTGACCCAGAATTCAGAACCAGCAAGTAATTCTGGCTTTGCGAGAGCGCCAGTCCATCCGGGTGGCTTCCGACGGGCAACGTCGCAATCATTTTCCCAATATCAATGTCGTAGACCGCGACCGTGTTCGATCCGAAATTACTCACGTATAGACGAGAATCATCCGACGTAACAATCCCCCGCGCCGGATGCGTTCCGATCAGATAGCTACCGCCCACTTCGTTTGTCGTTGTCTCGATAATTGAAATATCGTCGGAATCGAAGTTGCTGACCATGAGCTCACCGCCGTCGGGTTTGAGCGCCAAATGCACCGGAGTCTTGCCGACGTCAAGCAGCGCAAGCAGTTTGTCGTTTTTCAGATCATGATTTTTCAGATCAATCGACGCGACCTGACCCGACGCGGCGCAGGCGACAAACGCTTTACCGCTGTCCGGCAGGATGGCAATGTCTTCCGGCTGCTGGCACACGGGAATGGTGCTGCGAACCGTGAGATGCCCAGCATCGATCAGCGAAACAGTATTGTCGCCGCGATTGCTGACCACCACAGTTTCGCCATCCGGAGAAACCCTGGCCAGCCCCGGCGCTGCTCCCACGCGAACGTTCGCGATCACAACCCGCTTCTCGAGATCAATCACCGAAACATTCGCCGATCCCGAGTTGGCAACGTATCCCCGCTTCCCATCCGCAGAAACATCAATGAAGTAAGGCCTGCCGTGTACGCCGATGGTCGCGACCACTGCATTGCGCTCAGCGTCAATCACACTGACATTGTTCGATCCCGCGTTGACGACGTAGATTTCATTCTTCTTAGTATTTGCAGCGATGCCGGTCGGTTCACTGCCAACCTTGATCGTCTTTGCGTACTCGAATGTTCGCAGATCAATCACGCTGACCGTACTGCTCTTGCCATTCGTAATGTAGGCGTACTCATGGTAAGCAGGGCCATAATCCGTGAGCTGGCGCTCATGGAAATACAACCAGCAAAGGCCGGCGAGAACGGGGAGAGAAACAATAATGAGGAGAAGTTTTCTCAAGAGAATACGATGTGGAGCAAATCACTTGTACGTTTTGAAATCTACATTCGTGCCGAGGTACACAGCGACTGGCTTCCCATCGCGCGTAGCGGGCTGAAATCGCCACGAAGCTATCGCTTCCACCGCTCGTCGATCAAGATCCGGGGCCAAGCGCTTGTCGACCTTAACGTTGCATGTTTGGCCGTCTGAAGCTACAACAAACGAGAGTACTACGTTGCCCTTCTCCTTCGCAGTGGCTGCTGTCGCGGGGTGCATAGGCGGTGGCGAGTAGATTACTCGTGGCACGGATACGCCACGCCCTATATGGTAGATTGTCTCGTTTCCGCATTTCCGATTGGAAGAATTTGCAGCGACGCTTTGAGTTGCCGTTTCGGAGGCCGGAGATGCGGGCGACTGAGTGCCGTCGGGCGTTTGGGGTTTATCTTGGGTGTAAAGCGAAGTCCCCAGTAGCATAACGCTCGCGTAGTGGCACAAACTGATCTTCATACTTCCCGTTAGTTTAAGTGCGGACTTCCCGAGCTCGGTTTGCAGGAATGCCTTTCGACGGGAGAGTGTTCCTTCCAAGGTCATTCACCGTTCTCCCCACCACCGGCGCAATCTGCCGCACCTGGGCCATCAACTCGTCGAACTGATCCGGATACAGCGACTGCATACCATCTGACAGCGCCAGGTCCGGCTGATGATGAACCTCGATAATCAGCCCATCCGCCCCTACAGCAATCGCGGCCCGCGAAAGCGGAGTGACTTTGTTCCGCTTGCCAGTGCCCTGGCTCGGATCAACAATAATGGGCAAGTGGCTGAGCCGCTGCACCGCCGGAACCACACTGAGGTCGAGCGTGTTGCGCGTGTGGTCGGCGAAAGTGCGGATGCCGCGCTCGCACAGAATCACGTTGTAGTTGCCTTCACTCATCACGTATTCAGCCGCCATCAGAAATTCTTCGAGCGTAGCCGACATGCCGCGCTTCACCATCACCGGACGCTTCGATCGTCCGGCGCGCCGCAGCAGAGAATAGTTCTGCATATTGCGCGCGCCAATCTGAATGATGTCGGCGTACTGCTCAACCAGTTCGAGCGATTCATGGTCAATGGCTTCGGTAATGGTCCGCAGGCCAAAATTCTCGCGGACCTCAGCCATGATCTGTAAACCTTCTTCGCCCAAACCCTGAAACGAATACGGAGAAGTCCTCGGCTTGTAAGCCCCGCCCCGAAAGAACTGCGCCCCCGCCCGTTGGACGCGCTCAGCGATGGCAAAGGCCTGCTCCCGGCTCTCAATCGCGCAAGGCCCCGCGATAATCGCCAGCGCCGGCCCGCCAATCGTGGCATCGCTCCCGGCAAAACGAACGACAGTATTGTCTTCCTTAATATCGCGGCTGACCAGCTTGTAAGGCTTAGTGACGCGAATGACTTCCTGCACGCCCGACATTTCTTCCAGCGTGCCAGCCTCGACCTCGCCCTTGTTTCCAGTGATGCCAATCGCGGTCCGCTCCGCTCCCGGAATGGAGTGAGCGCGGTAGCCCAGCGCCTCGATTTTCTGGCAGACCGCACGCACCTGTTCCTCGCTTGCATGCGCCTTCATAACCACTAACATGAACCTACCTCGAAAGCTTCAAGTCTATCGTCGAAGGCGCAGAAACCGCAAACTGCAGAGGATTTGAAGGACCGCGCCGGATCCCGCTCACTCGCTATACTTTCTTCATGCCCCGTTCCATCGCTAGCGAGCAGGACATTCTCAAACCGCCGCTACCCAAGCGCCCGCCTCGCCTGACTTCGCGTCGCATCGGAATTCATACTTCGACCGCCGGAGGCGTCCAAAATGCCGCCGAGCGCGCCTATCGGCTGGGTTGCAACACTTTCCAGATTTTTTCCTCCAGCCCGCGCCAGTGGGCGCCGTATGAGCTGAGCCGTCCGCAATGCGATGAGATGATGCTCCTGCGTCAGAAGTACGACCTCAAGCCCATGGCGATTCACGTGAACTATCTGGTGAATCTCGCCAGCACAACTCCGCTGTTCCTGAAGAAGTCGATCGAAGCCTTTCGCGGCGAAGTAGAACGCGCCCTGGCGTTATGCGCAGACTATCTCGTCCTGCATCCGGGCTCGTTCCGCGGTTCGGATCGAGAAGCCGGCCTGCTTCAGACCTCAGCCGCAATCGCCGCTGCAACCCATGGACTCGACCTTGCCAAAGGCAATCTTACGATCCTCATCGAGAATACCGCCGGCTCAGAATATTCCTTGGGCGGAAGCTTCGAGCAAGTAGCAGAAGTGTTGGAACGCCTTCGCAATATAGTTCCGATCGCCGCTTGCATCGATACGTGCCACACCCACGTCGCTGGATACGACATCGTCAGCGAAGAGGGACTAAGCCAGACGCTAGCGCATCTCGGCGAAACCATCGGCCTGAAAAACGTCCGTGTCTGGCACTGCAACGACGCCAAAGCCGCCTGCGGTTCGAAGCTCGATCGCCACGAACACATCGGGAAGGGAAGCATTGGCTATGAACCATTTCGCCGCCTGCTGAACGATCCGCGGTTAGCCCACGCCGCCTTCATCGCCGAAACCCCCATCGACAAACCCGGAGACGACAGAAGGAACATAGCTGCATTGAAAAAGTTAGTCGCCACATGAATCACGTGGGGAGGGCCACCCTCGGCCGTCCCGCCGAGCGAAACTTCTCAGCTTTGCCGGTTTGATGCCGCGATTGCCCGGGAAATCGCGGCATCCCGCGCGGCTATTGTAAAATATACGTTTATCCGTACGCCAAACTTTCCGTCTATGCCGCAGGAAGAAAAAACTATCCCCGTCCACGAGGACCGTTACGACGCCCAGCGCATCGAGGCCAAATGGTTCGAGCGCTGGCAGCAGGATCCGTCTCTCTACGCCGCTGAGCCCAACTCGACCAAGCCGAAATATTACGTGCTTGAAATGTTGCCGTATCCCTCCGGCGTGCTGCATATGGGACACGTGCGCAACTATGCCATCGGTGATGCGCTCGCCCGCTACATGTGGATGAACGGTTACAACGTGCTCCATCCCATGGGCTGGGATTCGTTCGGACTTCCCGCGGAAAACGCCGCCATCGCTAACAACACGCCGCCGCGCGAGTGGACGCTTCGCAACATCGCGAACATGAAGGCGCAGATGAATCGGCTCGGTTTCGGCTACGACTGGTCGCGTGAAGTCACGACCTGCCTGCCCGAATATTACCGATGGAATCAGTGGTTCTTCGTGAAGCTTTTCGAAAAAGGCTTGGCCTACCGCAAGAAGAGCAAGGTCAACTGGTGTCCCAAGTGCTGCACCGTGCTCGCCAACGAGCAGGTCGTCAACGGCCGCTGCTGGCGGCACGAAGACACGTTAGTCGAACAGCGCGAACTCGAACAATGGTTCTTGCGCATCACGCAATATGCCGATGAATTACTGCGCGATCTCGACAAACTCGGCGACTGGCCCGAGAAAGTCCGCACCATGCAACGCAACTGGATCGGCCGCAGCGAGGGCACGCTCGTCGACTTCAAGCTCGAGGGCGCGCCGGACTCGACCATCACGGTCTTCACCACCCGCGTCGACACCATCTACGGGGCAACGTCCGTCCAACTTGCGCCCGAGCATCCTCTGGTTGCTCGTCTCACCAGGAATAACGACCCATTGCGCACACAAGTCGAACAGTTAATTGCCGAGCAGCGCAAGGCGAAAGAAGTCGGCGACATCGGTTCCATCGAAAAGCATGGAGTCAATACTCATCACTTCGCCGTCAATCCCTTCAACGGCGAACGCGTCCCCATCTGGATAGCAAATTACATCCTCATGGACTACGGCACGGGCGCGATCATGAGCGTCCCCGCGCATGACGACCGCGACTTCGAATTTGCCCGGAAGTACGGCCTCAAGATCAGGCTCGTGGTCGTGCCTCGATCCATCGATCCAGAAGAAACCAGCGTCGAACCAACCCTTCCGTTCAGCACTATGAACGGGAGGCTTGTAAACTCCGGTCCATTCAACGGTCTCGATTGCGAAGAAGCCATCCCCAAGATGTCCGCCTTCGCGGAGAAGAACGGCTTTGGCAAAGCCACGGTCACCTATCGTCTGAAGGACTGGGGCATCTCGCGCCAGCGCTATTGGGGCACGCCCATCCCTATGTTGTATTGCGAGAAAGACGGAATCGTGCCCGTCCCGGAAAAAGATTTGCCGGTCATCTTGCCCGAGAACGTGGACATCACCTTGACGGGTGGCTCACCCCTCGGCCAGGTTCCCGAATTCGTCAATGTGATCTGTCCAAAATGCGGCGGCCCCGCCCGCCGTGAAACCGACACCATGGACACCTTCGTCGATTCGTCCTGGTACTTCTATCGCTATACCGACGCACACAATAACCTTGCGCCTTTTGATTCCAAGACAGTCGCCTATTGGTTTCCGATCGATCAGTACATTGGCGGCGTCGAGCATGCGATTCTTCATCTCATCTACTCGCGCTTCTGGACCAAGTTCATGCGCGATATGGGATTGGTGAAAAACGACGAACCCGTCGACCGATTGTTTACTCAGGGCATGATCATTAAAGGCGGAGCGAAAATGTCCAAGAGTCTGGGCAACATCGTTTCGCCGGACGAGATGATCGCCCGCTTCGGTGCTGACAGCACCAGAATGTACACATTATTCGCCACCTCGCCGGATCGCGAACTCGACTGGCAAGATGATGGAGTCGAAGGCATTCAGAGATTCCTGGGACGCGTGTATCGGTTCTTTGCGCGTAACTCGGTGCGGGCGGGCGCGGAGGCTGAGATGGAGTCGTTGGCCATCCTTGGGAGCGCAAGCGAATTGGCGCAAAGTGCCATCGCGGCGGCGGGATCTGCAGCGGAAAAGGCGGCGCGCAGGATCCAGCGCAAGCTGCACCAGACGATCAAGCGCGTCAGCGACGACTTCCAGGGGCGCTGGCATTTCAATACCTCCATTTCGGCGATCATGGAGTTGGTCAACGAGATTTATGGCGCCGAGGCGGTGATCGCGGGTGGGCGGGTTCCGGCTGCGCTGATCGCCGAAGTCCAACGCGATCTCGTGCTCCTCCTAGCCCCGTTTGCGCCCCACCTTGCCCACGAGCTCTGGGAGATGTTGGGCGAGAAGGGAAATCTTCTTCGCATGCCGTGGCCGAAATACGATCCAGCCTTGGCCAAGGAAGACGAAATTGAAATACCCGTACAGATCAACGGCAAATTGCGGGGCCTGATCGTCGTCCCCGCAGGTTCGTCGAAAGAGGAAATCGAGGCACGCGCTCTGTCGGACGAGAAAATTGTCGCTTCAACAACCCTAATCTCGACAACCACGGGAAAGAACGTCAAGATTGTAATCGTGTTGCCGGACAAGCCGGTAGTGAACATCGTCATGCGCTGAACCCCAAGCCGCCGCAGCCCTTGTCATCCTGAGCGCAGCATCTGCTTCGCGAAGCGAAGAAGATGCGAAGTCGAAGGACCCCGAGAAGCAATTGCTGCCCGCACAGCCTCATGGAGTTCCGACCTGTGCACCGTGCTCACAAGACTTAAGCCGATCCGACTTGCGTTATCCTGAATCTTGCATGAAACCCCGCTCGCCCACGCTCGAAGGCTTCCGCGCCATCTTCCGCCATCCGTCCTTCGGACTGGCCGAGATTGCCTGGCGCTGGAGCTTCGGCCTTGCGGCCGCGCTCCTGCTCGCATTTTCCTTCTTTACCTTTCTCGACACACTGCCAGTCGGGAAGTCCGATCTGCTTTTGCTGCGAAGCAGGCAGCCGTTCCTGATCTTTCGCGCGATGGCGCACATTGTTAGAGGCAGCGCATTTCGTGCAGTCGGGGCCGGCATTGTGCTGGCCCTGACCTTGGGAGCCGCCTGGATCGTCCTCGCCTCGTTTGGCCGGGCAGCCACGGTGAAGGCGCTGATAGCCTATTTCCGCCAGACCGGTCTCTCCATGCCCGAATGCCAAGAGAAGAGCAGCTGGAGATTGCGCTCTCTTTTCGCTCTCAACTTTTTCCGGCTGGGCGCGACACTGGCAGCCGCAGTAGGCTGCCTCGCCGCCATTCTCTTGAGCGCACGCGCTTCGCGCCCACCCAATCCTGCCCCAGGCAGTGCTGTACTGATTTTTCTCACCGTCACCATGCTGGTTTGGCTCGCATGGTCCACACTGAATTGGTTTCTTTCATTAGCATCGATATTTGTGGTCGCGGATGGCGAGGATACATTCGGCGCAATCGCGGCTGCAATCGATCTCTGTCGCGCTCGCTCCGGATCAATCTTCGCAGCGGGCGCATGGTTCGGCCTGGCGCATCTCACCGCGTTTGTCCTCGCTAGTTCGATCGTCGGCTTCCCCTTGGCATTCGCCCCATACCTTCCCGCGGCTGTGGTGCTGGGCGGCGTGCTGTTAGTGACCGTCCTTTATTTTGCCGTCGCAGATTTCTTGTACGTTGGACGTCTCGCGGCCTACGCGGCCATGGTGGAAATGCCGGAATCGGAAGTGAGCACTGAAACCGTGCCGCCCGCGTTGCCTCTCGCCGGAACCCATCTCGACCCGAACCTTCAGCCGAGTCCCGCCGTCGACGCCACCGAACTCATTCTCAGCGACGTTCCCGCCTCAAGCTAGAACTTAGCAGCCAGAACCGACCTTCTCTCTTTACACTTACTCTCCGATTTGAGACACTCGTCCGTGGAAACCCAATCTATCGTCGTCCTCGACTTCGGCGCCCAATACTCCCAGCTCATTGCGCGCCGCATCCGTGAACAAAATGTTTTTTCCGTCGTGCTTCCTTGCACCGCGACACTCGATGAGATCCGCTCTTACTCGCCGCTAGGCATCATCCTGTCCGGCGGTCCGTGCTCGGTCTACGATCAGGACGCCCCCAACACCGACCGTCGCGTATTCGACCTAGGCCTGCCCGTGCTCGGCCTTTGTTACGGCCTGCAGTTGATGGTCCACGTGCTCGGCGGCAAAGTTAAAGCGGCCGACAAACGCGAATACGGCCACGCCGAAGTCGAAATCAAGCATGACTCGCGCCTGTTCCACGACATACCGAAAAAACTTTCCGTATGGATGTCGCACGGTGACGAAGCCGTCGATCTGCCCGCAGGTTTTCACTTAACCGCCAGTTCGCCCAACGCCGTCGCCGCCATCGAAAACCCCAACAAGAAACTCTTCGCCGTTCAGTTTCACCCCGAGGTGCGCCACACCCAGCATGGCACCGACATCCTCCGCAATTTCGCTCTCGACATCTGCGGCGCCAAACCAACCTGGACTCCGCAACACTTCATCGACGCGACCATCGCCGACGTGCGGAAAACAGTGGGCCATGGCCGCGCCATTTGTGCGCTCTCCGGAGGCGTAGATTCCGCCGTAGCTGCCACCCTGGTCGATCGCGCTTTGCGAGACGGCAAAGGTCCATCCCGCCTGACTTCCGTCTTCGTGAACAACGGAGTCCTACGCAAGAACGAATTCGAAAAGGTCCAGCAGAACCTGCGCGACAAACTCGGCCTGCACGTGGTCGCAGTCGACGCGACTGACCGCTTCCTCAGTAAACTCGCCGGCGTCACCGATCCTGAGAAAAAACGCAAGATTATCGGCAACGAATTCATCGCTGTATTCGACGAGCAAGCTCATCGCATCGAAAAAGACGAAGGCAAAGTCGAGTGGCTGGTCCAGGGCACACTTTATCCCGATGTGATCGAATCGCGCTCCGTCCGCGGCTTCTCGCAAATCATCAAGTCGCACCACAACGTCGGCGGATTGCCCGAAAAAATGAAGCTCAAGCTGATCGAGCCGCTAAAAGAATTATTCAAAGACGAAGTCCGCAAAATCGGACGCGACCTGGGCATGCCCGAAGAAATCCTGCAACGCCAACCGTTCCCCGGACCGGGCCTCGCCGTCCGCATCGTAGGCGAGGTCACGCCCGAGCGGCTCACCATCCTTCGCGAGTGCGATGACATCGTCGTCAGCGAAATCAAGCAAGCCGGCCTCTACCAGAAAATCTGGCAGTCTTTCGCCGTCCTGCTCCCGGTCATGTCCGTCGGTGTCATGGGCGACCAGCGCACCTACGCCAACACCTGCGCCATCCGCGCCGTCCACTCCGAAGATGGCATGACCGCCGACTGGGTCCCCCTCCCGCACGAAGTCCTGAAAACAATTTCCAGCCGCATCGTAAACGAAGTAAAAGGCGTGAACCGCATAGTCTACGACATCACCTCAAAACCGCCAGGCACCATCGAGTGGGAGTAAATCAGCAATTAGCAGTTAGCAAATCGTCCAGAGACAACCGCCAACCCTCTCTGTCATCCCGAGCGAAGTCGAGGGACCTTGAGTTTTGCCGCTGTACCGCAATTTACCCAAAAGCCCACTTCCTCCGAAATCTTGTCAAGCCCCCCAAGGCACCCAATTCCCGCCAAGACACTGATTCAAAACACAAAATAAATCTGAAAACCATGTCATGGTTATCGTCCGGATTTGCTATTCTGAAAGTAGAGATAAAAAGGCGCAAGCTCCCGAGCTTGCGCTTTTTTTTGGTCACAACTCTCAGCTAATCCCGAAAAAATGCCAAAACCCAAGCGCGCCACCCGCGGACGCACCCCAGCGTCCGAGGAAAGCCGCGCCCAGCAAACCTCCCAAAAGAAAGGAAGCGCGAGACCAAAAGAAGGAGAACAAGGTGAACTGGCTTTCTTAAGCAAGGCTTCGAGCCTGGGCTTCGCGCTCTCGCTGCCCTACGGACACATGCAGCGCTACGACTTCCTGGTCGACAGCGGCAAAAACATCTGGCGTGTCCAGGTCAAAACCACAAAACACATGTTGAATGGCCTCTATCTGGTCGGCATCCACCACCGCGCCAACCGCAGCGCCCACGCCTACACCGCCTCCGAGATCGATTTCGTTGCCGTCTACATTCTGCCCGAGAAAACCTGGTACATCCTCCCCGTCCGCGAGGTCACCGATCACCGCTCATTGCTCTTCCGACCTAAGGGATACCACCGCCCCGACCCCTACGCCCACTACCGCGAAGCCTGGCACCTGCTGCGCGAGCCAGACGGCTTGGTCTTCGGATGAGATCGAACTGGGGGAGTGGCCCACCCTAACCATCTAATCTGCTCTTCAGGGTGCCCCGCTCAAGCTCCGCTTGGGCGGGGTCTTTAGGCTAGCTCCCTACCCCGACTGGCCGCGGCCACTGTCGGCTCATCATTCGCATTGACAGGGAATTCGGCTGCTTCTTTGATGGGATTGATTGTGTAGAAACGGTACACGCCGTCCATCAGAAACATCAGGACGCCCGCGATCAGGAACATGTCCCCAATGCTGAAACGGTACAGCGCGGCTTGGTCGGCAAGGGTCAGCCATTGTCCTTTGCCGGAAACATTCCAAATGGGAGCCGCCGGCTGGAACGTAGCCGGAATTCCAACCGATGGCATCACGCCTTTATTCAAGGACGTAACCAAAGCGTTGCAAGTGATTCCCAGCAAGACAAGGAGTCCGCCTTTCACCCTGGCACGCACGAGGTAGCGAACAACCCACGCCAGCGTTGTGATCCAGAATAAATAGCAGAAAGCCATGTTCGCGGTGAACCGCCAGAGCGCCCCGATGCACAGGACGCAAGCGAGCTTGACATAAACCTTCACGGTTGACTCCCTGGCAATTTGGACAAGGCTCAGACGAGTCACAGGATTGCCTCGTCTGGTAAAGCTCGAACCATGGGGATGGACCTGCTCAATGTTGAACTCGTCACTGAACTTTGCGGAGATTCAGGCCGCGGGGGAGAAAATGCAGCCTACTTTTGCTATTACACCACCAAACCCGCCCGAAAACCAGTGACGTATGTCACAGATCACGGTAACGCTCTCGGCATGGGCCTGTCCGGGTGTGATATTGACAATTGCTACGATGCGGACACCGAAAAATTCTTGCCCGAATCCGCGAAGGGTGAGTTGGGGAGTACGGCTACACCGATCGCCCAAATCCAGTCGGCGTCACACTCTTAGCCTCGCGCCTATCTGACTACCCATGGGTCCTGCGCATGGGTCGGAAACATTTGTCCGAATCACTCCCGCACAAGTAGTAGAATGCCTGAGCGTTTCCAATTCTTGCCCCGAAGGCCAAAAGATGATTGCCCAATTCTTTCTGTTCGTAGTCGCGGTTCTGCTGATTTCGATTTTCTGGGAACTGACCAAGATCAACCATTGCCTCAAGACGCTTCTTTCCCAATCAAAACAGGATAATGAATGGGCGAAGAAACGCGCTGCATGACGTCAGAGAGCTGTCGGGTGGCCCACCCTTAGTTTTCTAAGACGTCATCATCCTGAGGCAGCGGAGCCCTTGGCAAGGCCAAGGACTCCTAACGAAGGATCTCTGCACTTTGCAGGCACAACCAGAAACGAGGGGTGCCCCATCTTTCGCGTCCTTTGCGAAATGTGGGAGCATCGAACTCCCCAACCGACGCGCTTCTAACCTCTACTCTGTCATCCCGAGCGCAGAAAGATCGTCCGCTAGCGGACGATCTTACGGAGTCGAGGGACCCCGCGTCTGCCGATACCCGGCAAGAAATCGAAGGGAGTTCTCTGCAGGAACTTTGTCCGAACGAGTGCGTGGTAGGAACGCGTCGGGTGCCCCGCTCCTCTTTGCAAGGGGCGGGAAATTAAAATCTCAGCGTCCCGCTAGCCAGTTCTTTGGGACGGCTAACTCACCTCCGATTGGGCCTTCATGTACGACCGCAGAATCGCGTTGATACGGGTCTGGTAGCCGCTGCCGGCGCGCTTGAGCCATTCCACGACATCATGGTCAACCCGGATGGTCAGACGGTCTTTGGGTTCCGGCATGGTCAGCTTGGCATTTTTCCAGAAGGATTTATCCAGCTTGGGAATATCGGAGTCGTCGATGTCCGCATCGCGCATCTGGCGCAAGCGCTTGAGGTCAGTCTTGCCCTTGGTCCGCGAGCTTGAGGCGGTTCGCGTAATCTTGCCTTTCATTGCGATGTGCCCTCCTTGCTGAAATAATCCGCCGTCGCTGGCCACGAATGACGTAAACCACCACGATCTCAATGTTTTCCAGCGAGCCGATGGCGATCCTGCGTTCTTCCCCGCGACGGCTGGCCGGGGTCTCGAACACTGGGCCATCAAAGACGCGTATTGCGTCCCGAAAATCAATGTAATGTTTGACGAGGTTCGACTGCCGTTTGTCTTCATCCCACTCGAACAGCATCTCGGTGCCCCAGTGGACGCTTTACCTATGTGTACGTAGTGTACATACACAGGCGCCCGGCGTCAAGCTTGGTTTCGGACGGCGTTACTCCGCTTTATCCAGCAGCTTGCGCGAAACTGCCGTTACCATCTTTCGCGGGCTGAATCGCACGGACTCTGCCACCAACCAATTTCGGAATCCCGAGATCACCAGCGTCTTGCCTGCCATCAATCCGCGATAGCCGTCGCGAGCGACGGTCTTCGCATCCATTGGCCGCAGCGTTTTGACTAACCTGGTGTTTTCCATGCCTGCGCGTTCCTGGAGATTGGTGTCAGTCGGCCCAGGACACAGGCAAGTCACGGTCACGCCCGAGCCTTTCAATTCGTTGGCCAGCGCTTCGGAGAATGAGATGACGTACGCTTTCGTCGCGTAGTAAACCGCCATCAGCGGGCCGGGCTGGAATCCTGCGGTAGAAGCCACGTTCAGGATCTTGCCGGAATGACGCTCGACCATGGGTCCGAGAAAAACTTTGGTGAGATGCGTGAGCGCAGTGACGTTGAGCTGAATCTGGCCGAGATTCTCTTCCAGCGGGACCTTTGCAAATTCGCCAAGCACGCCGTAGCCGGCGTTGTTCACCAGAATGTCCACGGCAACGCCTTCGCGCTGCAGTTGGTCGAACAGAAACTGCGGAGCCGGTGCAGCCGTGAGGTCGAGCGGGACAGCCTTGGCCGAAACGCCAAACTGACGCTGAAGCTCCCCGGCAAATTGGGTGAGCTTGTCCGCACCGCGGGCTACGAGAACAACGTTGTGATGATCTTTGGCGAAGAACTTCGCCAGTTCGTATCCGATGCCGCCGGAGGCGCCGGTGATGAGAGCGGTTTGGGTCATGGCGGTTGATTCCCTCGGGCCTAGGCACCGAAAAAAGCGGACTCGATCCGTTTTTGGGAAGGCCCGACTTCAGTCGGGCCGTTAAGCTGAAAATGTGGCGGCGCTTTAGCGCCTGAGGTGCGCTTCTTATGTACTCGACGACTTTTTCTGTAAACCGTTAGAATGCAAACAAACGTTCGCCGATGTGTTCGCCCCGCCTTGCGAATGCCAGATTCCTACACGCTTGCCATGGCTGGTTCGACTTCGTAGATCGAATGCCATGACGTGGCGGCCTTCAGGCGGTCGTTCACGTTGTTAATGTTTTTCACGCCTTCGGTCTGCAGCCATTTGCGGAAGGCGTCCGCGCCTTGCTTGGCATAGATCGGAATGCCGTCTTTCCACGTCGCGCGGCCACACAATACTCCGTTGAACTTCACGCCCGATTCTCCGGCGAGTTCGAGCGCTTCTGTGAACTCGGCATTGCTTACGCCAGCTGATAGATAAATAAACGGCTTGTTGACGACCGACGCGGCCTTCAGAAACAAGTCTGCGGCTTCTTTCTTGCTGTATGCTTTCTGTCCGGCGTAGCACTTTGCGCCTTCGACAAACTTCATGTTCACTGGCACTTCCACTTTCAGCACGTCGACGCCATAGCGAGGTTTGGTGAACTCGCGCATGCTCTCTGTGACGATCTGCGGTTTTGTCTTGGCGTAGTCGAAACCCTTTTCGTCCGCACCTTCTTGGTAGCCGACGAACTCAAGAAAAAATGGGATGTCGTTCGAGCGGCATTCATCGCCGATGCGCTCCACCCATGCATGTTTTTTGTCGTTGACGTCCTTGGGATCGAATGGAGTGTAGTAAAGCAGAATCTTGACGCAGTCCGCGCCGACTTCCTTCAAGCGTCGCGCCGACCAGTGATCAAGCAAGTCGCCCAGACGGCCGAGCCCGGTCTTATCGTATCCAGTCTTCTCATAAGCTAAGAGCAAGCCGGCGTTCTTGGCACGCCGCTTGGCCGCGGGCAATCCCCACTCGGGGTCAAGCAGGATCGCGCTGGCATGGGGCGTGAGAACTTCCGCCACCAGCGACTTGAATTCTTCCATCAAAGCATCGCTGATGTCGCCGCCTTTTTCCTTGGCCAAAGACTTCTGCAAAGACCCCCTCTGATCCATCGCAGCTGCGGCGATCACGCCTTGGGGGGTGGAGACTCTTTTTAGGCCTGCTAGCTTACCGGGAGTGAGTTTCATGGGATTCCTCCGTGGTGATTCGATTGAATCAATTCATATGAAAACTTATTGTAAACCCAAAATCCTTCGCGAGCGATTGCTGGCCACGCCAAGATCAAAGGCGGCGGACTGATAATTTGCACAGCGCATCGGGTTTGGAGAGGCCTGCACGTCACAGACAATCGGCTGGCGCTTGCTCTAGGATGACGATCTCACTGGGAGTTTTGCGTGATCGGGATGGGAGACCGGAGAGCTTCCGGGCTGTGCCGAATCGGGAAAGCGAATTTCGTTGTGGCTGCGCTTGCCTTGTTGCTCGCGACTGGATGTGGGGGTGGGAGCAGCGGTTCGGGATCGATTTCGGGCCCTTATGAGTTTGTAGCGACGTCGAATACGACCAGCGGATGGACGACTCTTATCGAAGCCAATCTTTCCGCAAACGGGGCTCAAACCAGCGCTACCGGCCCCAATCAGGTACAAACTGCGACTCGCCTGAACGGGGTTTGGTATGTGAATGGGGATGGCCAGTGTCCTTATTCTTTGCCGGGGCAGAATAGCATTGGCGGGACGACCAGCGGCAACAACATCACTCTCACTTTCAACGAAGGTGGAAACGTTTTTACGGGTACGGGGATTGTAAGCGGAAGCTCGATCTCGGGAACTTATTCCGGGGGGAATTCTGATTGCTCCGATTCTGGGACGTTTACCGGCACAAAAGTGCTGAATCTCGCCGGAACGTTCTCGGGGACGTTGAACTTTCCTTCGGGTGCGGATCTGGTGACGGCTACACTGACCGAAAGCAGCGGGAATTTGCTTACGGTGCAAACGACCTTGACGGGGGCAGACAACGGGGCCTTCACCTTCTCTCGGGTTCCGCGGTCGGCAATGTAATGTTTGTTTCCGGGATGGTAAATGGGAATCAGTTTTCTTTGTTTGGGTATTTTGACAGTAGCGGGGCGTACAACGGGACGGCTAATTCGATTCAGGTGTTCGACGATATTGCCGGGGATGGCATTTATGCCAACTATGGGTTGTTAGTCGAGCAATAAGAATGAGAATGAGGATGCCGAGGTCTGGCTTTCCGGTGGCCGCTACGCACCCTCAGCGGTTGCCGCAGAGTCGTTGCAGTCCTGGCGGCACGGCTTCAGAGTCTCTCGCAACCAGTCTTTCGCCCGGCGTGGCTCACCAAGTTTCCGCTCACCACCTACGGCGTGTTCTGTAGGAACAGAATGCCATTTGAATGAAAGACTTTACATCTTTGCCGCCGAAGATTTTCGCTTTGGTGCGGGGGCAACCCGAAGGTACCTTTTTTTCAACTAATTGCAGGCCGGGAACGAACGGCAGATGGAATGCTGACATTGACGGAGGCAACGTGCTCATGCGCAGCACCTTAGCGCGGTTGCCAGTCGGGGAATTTAGAGTATGGCTGGCTCTGTCCCAATCCGGGCCGCTTGTTTTGTGATGTTGGCGGCTGGTGGGGCGCTGTGCCAGCAGCGTCCGAGTTCGCTGCCGGACGCACCCGTGGTACAGGCTTCAGCGCAAGCGAACATTAATGGCAGTGCGCAATTCGGCAATCTTGTTTTTTATCAAGAAAAGCCCGACCAGAATAGCTCCCGCGATTTTCTTACCAGGCACTTGTATCCCACGTTGCCGAAACGGATTTTGAATTATCATCCTGCGAACGAGGGCTTGGTGCGCCGGGCGACTTATGCGGCTTCGCACACTCTGGTCACACGGGATGACTCCGGAAAGGCCAAGCTGAATACTTCGTATCTGCTGCGAATGTTGACTTCGGTGGCCAAGGACACGGCCTCGACTCCGTATTGGAGACGGCGTGTTGGAGAGCCGTTCAGCGATTTTGGTTCGACGATTGGCAACGACGTCGGGATGAACGTCTTGCATGAGTTTGAACCTGGTATCGAGAAACTATTGAAGAACCACACGCCGAAATTTGTGACGGCGATCGAAGAACACGGGGTGCGTGCCGGGCAAAGATAGTTTAGAGGCGGGCCTTCCCTAACCGACAGGAAGCCTGCGCTGGGTTGGTCAATAAGTGTAATCGAGATTTTTCAACAGTTGACGTTCTCTCAACGAGTCAAGAAGTCCTATTGAGTCGGGCATGGTGCGCCATCGGCGGCCCATTCCTTAAATGTCTGGACGAAGTCCTCGTGGCTGATGGGGGGCGTCAGACGTCCATTGCCATTCGGACGGCTGCCGGGACTCCAAGCCCACAATACGAAAGGGTCGGTCGAAACATGATGCTCCAGCGTCGCCAAATCCCGATTCCCGTTTTTCGATTTGTCCTTGAACGCGGCACAGAGTGCCGAACTGCTCAGCTCAACTCTGGGTGCCGACTCCCAAGCCATGCTTAGGGGCGCTGCATGCCACCCCGGAGCACCAGGGATGCCGGTGACCGAGTTGTTTATGCTTTCGTGGCATGACGTACAACGCAAGGTCGGTGCCCCTTTATCGTCTGGCCCGCGCTTGACTCCATAAATGTGTGCATAGCGAAGATCCGTCTGTCGCGGGAAATCGGTCATCGTGTGGCAATTCAAACATCTCGGGCTTGAGAGCACAGAGTAGATCTTCTCCCATTGCGGCGTCGGTCCCCCCGTGATGACCCGCATATAGTCGGCGATCATGCGAAGATCATCTCTGTCGAGCGGTCCGGGGAATAGTTTCGGCATGGGAGGTGGGACAGTCGCGAGGAACTGGCCAAGCGCATCGGAATCTGCCAACTCCGGATGATTGAGCACGGACGGATACGTGCGGCCCTGTCCCCGATTGCCGTGACAAGACCGGCTTTTTATTGACTTGCCGCAGCTTGAGCCCTAGGATGGTCCGGCGCAAGCTTCGTCACTTGATCGGCCAAACCATCTCGCACTACCGCATCGTCGAGAAGTTGGGCGGTGGTGGCATGGGTGTCGTCTACAAGGCCGAAGACGTCAAGCTGCATCGTTTCGTCGTCCTGAAATTCCTGCCCGATGAAGTCGCCAAGGATGCACAAGCTCTGGCCCGATTCCAACGCGAAGCGCAGGCTGCGTCCGCTCTGAATCACCCGAACATCTGCACCATTTACGAGATTGATGACGAGAGCGGACAAACCTTCATTGCCATGGAGTTTCTGGACGGAATGACGCTCAAGCATCGCATCGCTGGGCGTCCGCTGGAAACGGAATTAATTCTCTCGCTGGCTATCGAGATTGCCGACGCGCTCGACGCCGCCCACACGGAAGGCATCGTCCACCGCGACATTAAGCCCGCGAACATTTTCATTACAAAGCGCGGCCATGCCAAGATTCTGGATTTCGGTCTGGCGAAGCTCAGCCTAACAGGCGGTTCTTCGAGCAAGATTGCGTCCCTGAATACGCAGACGGTGGACGCAGAGCATCTGACCAGTCCCGGCTCTACGCTTGGCACAGTCGCTTATATGTCTCCCAAGCAGGCCAAGGGCAAGGAACTGGATGCCCGCACCGATCTGTTTTCGTTCGGTACAGTTCTGTACGAAATGGCAACGGGAGCGTTGCCCTTCCATGGCGAAACAGCTGCACTCATATTTAAGGCGATCCTCGATTCTGATCCGCCTCCTGCGATTCGTTTCAATCGCGATATTCCGCCCAAGCTGGAAGACGTCATCAACAAGGCACTAGAGAAGGATCGAACCTTGCGCTATCAGGGCGCAGCGGAAATGCGAGCTGACCTACAACGGCTGAAGCGGGATGCTGAGACGGGGCGGGCCCGAACAGCGACTTCCGGGACAGTGGCAGTCGCACACGAAGGAGGCTCTCAGGTTGACCCACCGCCGTCGCCGCCATCCCGCATCTCCTCTGCGTCAGCTCCGTCTACTTCATCGGGTACCGTGAGGGTCGCCGAAGATCCTGTCATGGGCAGGAAGCTCTGGAAGATTCTGCTTCCCGCCGCCGTGATTCTTGTCGCTGTTCTGATCGCCCTCTACTTGCGCTCGCGCCCTGCGACTTCAACCACGAACACTGCACCACTCACGGAAAAAGACACAGTCGTTCTCACCGACTTCGCCAACTCTACCGGCGACCCGGTCTTCGACGGCACCCTTAAGCAGGCCCTGGCCGTCGATCTCGAACAGTCTCCCTTCCTCAACATTCTTTCCGACCGCAAGCTCAGCGCGACGCTGAAGCTGATGGGCCGCCCGCCGACCGATCACGTCACCGGCGAGGTGGCCAAGGAACTCTGCGTGCGCACCGGGAGCAAAGCTATTTTGGCCGGATCGGTTTCGAGTCTTGGCACGCAGTATGTAATCGGGTTGGGGGCGGTCGCTTGCAGCACCGGAGACACGCTGGCCAAGGAGCAAGCGGAGGCAACCAGCAAAGAGGGCGTGCTCAAGGCGTTGAGCATGGCTGCAACCAGCCTACGCGCCAAGTTGGGCGAATCGCTTGCTTCGGTTCAGAAATTCGATGTACCGGTGGAAGCGACCACGCCATCGCTTGAAGCTCTGAAGGCCTACAGTATTGGCATCACGACTGGCCGCACCAAGGGTGACGCCGAAGCTCTTCCGTTCATGAAGCGGGCCATCGAACTCGACCCCAACTTTGCCATGGCCTATGCCGGTCTGGCCGTCGATTACGGAAATCTTGGACAGGCGAGTCTGTCCGCGGACAATGTCAGGAAGGCCTACGACTTGCGCGACCGTGTGAGTGAACGCGAGAGGTACCGCATCTCCGCCTTGTACTTTCAGTACGCCACCGGTGAAGTGGAGAAGGCCACGGAGGCCTACGAACTCTGGGCGAAGAGCTACCCGCGCGACATGGTGCCGCACACGAATCTTGGTGTTCTTTACTCGTTGCTGGGCCAATACGACAAAGCGATCGCGGAGATCGAAGCGAAGCAGCGTCTGGAACCCACGATCAACGGCTACGGGAACCTGGCGGGCCTGTACATAACTGTCAATCGGCTGAGGGACGCCCGGCAGACGCTCCAGGAAGCGCAACAAAAAAGCTTCGATGGCTTTATCATTCGGGCCGAGCTTTACAGCTTGGCATTCTGTCCGGGGATATGGCCGAGATGGAGCGCGAAGTTGCATGGGCCGCGGGCCGCCCCGGCGAAGAGGACCTGATGCTCAACCTCCACGCCGACACCCAGGCCTACTACGGCCGCCTGGAGAAAGCCCGCGATCTTGCCCGCCGGGCTTCTGACTCCGCCGTGCGGTCAGATGCCAAAGAAACCGCGGCCCAGTGGCTGGCCTTTCAGGGGCTTCGCGAGGCCGAGGTCGGCAACGTGGCTGCTGCCCAGCAAGCCGTCGCCCGAGCATTAGCGCTCGCTCCAGGCGCAATATCAAGGTTCTCGCCGCTATGGCGCTGGCGCGCAGCGGCGAGACTGCTCAATCCAGGACCATCCTAGAATCGTTGCAAAAATCCGAATCCACCAACACTTATCTCAAGGTGTACTGGTTCCCGGTGATCGAGGCCTCCATTGCAATGGACCAACAGGCGCCCGACCGGGCGATTGTCGCGCTGGAGCCCTCGCTGCCCTACGAACTCGCGATGCCTCCTCCCGCAATCAACGGCGGTATGATTTATCCCGCGTATATTCGCGGTCTGGCTTATCTTACCCAGAAGAACGGCCCGGCTGCGGCCGCCGAATTCCAGAAATTTCTCGATCATCCCGGGATCGTGCAGGGCTGCCTGCTCGGCTCGCTCGCTCATCTCCAACTCGGCCGCGCGTATGCCATCTCCGGCGATATCGCTAAAGCGAAAACTGCCTACCAGGATTTTCTCACCCTCTGGAAAGACGCCGACCCCGACATCCCCATCCTGAAGGAAGCCAAAGCCGAGTACGCCAAGCTGCAATAGACGAGAAAGTGGTGCCTCGTCGCGTGCCTTTGCCGACGGTTTACGAAACCGGGCCAATTACACGTTCTGACTTTTGTTGAGTGAGTGCGGCGGTGATTTTTCACTGACAACCGTTGGTATTAGCAGATGAGTCTGCCAACTGCAAACAGTGACAGGTATATCATTCAGGCCATGGCAGAGTTCCCGGTAAACGAGGTTCGCGCCGCGTTTCCCGCTTTGCAAGAAGGGTCCATTTTCTTTGACAATGCAGCGGGCGCGCAATCACCCCAGGCCGTCCTGAGCGCGGTAGCCGACCATCTGCTTCATCGGAATGTTCAAAGAGGCGGTCGATACAAGCAGTCGCGCGAGGTGGATGAAGCCATCGCGCAAGCTCGTGCAAGCGTCGCTCTGCTGGTTAACGCCCGGCATCCCGACGAAATTTCCTTCGGCATGAATGCTACCTCTTTCATGCGGCTCATCAGCATCGCCATTGGTCAAAGCTTGAACGATCGTCGTGAAATCATCGTGACTGACCTTGACCACGAAGCTAACATTGCGGTGTGGCTGGCTCTCGAACGTGAAGGCGCCAAGATTGTATGGTGGCATTTTAGAGACGACGGCCGGCTGCACCCAGAAGATCTGGAGAAGTTGCTGTCACCGCGAAGCCGCATTGTGGCCTGCACGTTGGCCTCAAACGCAATCGGATCGATTCTCAATATTGCGGAGGTCTCAAAGCGAGCTCATGCTGCCGGAGCCGAAGTGTTCGTAGATGCCGTACACTATGGCCCGCACGGGACAATCGACGTTCAGGCGTTTGATTGCGATTATCTGGTTTGCTCAGGTTATAAAATCTTTTCTCCCCACATGGGATTTCTTTGGGGACGTCTTGAAATACTCAATGCTCTGCCAACGTTCCGTGAAGAGTTTGTGCCCGACACCACACCCGACAAACTGGAGGTTGGCACGTATATCTATGAGAACGTGGCTGGCATGGATGCCGCCGTGCGCTACCTGGAAGATCTTGGACGGCGAACCAACCCGGCCGCAATCTCCCGACGTGCGGCGCTGGTCGCGGCTACCGAAGCCGTCCGAAGCTACGAGGCGCAACTCTCCTGCGCGATGCTGGATGCGCTGGCAAATGCAAACGCATCCGTGTATGGCGTAACCGCGAAGGATGAGGTCTCGCAGCGGACGCCTACATTGTGTTTCAACCTGCCTGGTATTTCGCCGGCTAAGGTCGCTGAAGAGCTGGCGAAAAGAAGTATCGCAGTGCGCGATGGCCACATGTATTCGCCGCGGCTCATGGAACGATTGGGGCTTAGCAGAAAGAGTGGCGCAGTCCGAGCATCGCTGGTGCACTACAACACGGTGGAAGAGGTTCGCTGGTTCGGAAGCTCGCTGGCCGAAGTGGCGGGTGCCTGATCTGCCCAGTTGGGCTCATTTCATGCCCTCCAGGATAGAACCCACGATCCCGCCCACTACGCCGCCCTCCACAGTCTGTTTTGAAGCTTGATGCGGCGAATATTTGTCGATGGCGTGAGCTAGCCTAGCGATCGGCAGCGTCTGCAGCCAGATTCTTCCTGGGCCCGTGAGGGCGGCAAGAAAGATTCCGTCGCCGCCGAAGATCATATTCTTGATGCCGGGCACAGTCGTGATCTGGAACGAGACATTGGCCTGAAACGCACCAACATGACCAGGATGAACGCGCAGAGTTTCGCCGGGCTGCAGGTCGCGCACGACGAGTTCCCCGGAGAGTTCGAGCCAGGCAGTTCCTTGTCCGGTGAGTCGTTGCAGCAGGAAGCCGTCGCCGCCGAAGACGCCCGCGCCCAGCGACTGCTGAAAGCCAACGCTAATCTGTATCTGCGGAGTGGCACAGAGAAAGCCGTGACGTTGAATCATGTATTCGTGTCCCGGTGAGACTTCGACCGGCACGATGTGGCCCGGCAGTTTAGTGGCGAAGGCCAGTTCACCGGCTGAACCGACGGCCCGATATTCCGTCATGAAAATGGATCCTCCGCCAGCTACCCGTTTCAGTACGCCGAACAAGCCTCCGCCCCCGGCGTACTGGGTGTGGGTGGTCATTTGAATCGAACTACCCATCCACGACATTTCTCCGGCTTCGGAAATAATTGACTCATTGGGCTGAAGGAGGAATTCCAGAACGGGCATGGTGGTCCCGGTGATGCGGCTCTCCATAACAGGTCTCCTGAGATTGGGATGTGCGCGGACAGGAACGCGGTTCGGCTCCAGTGGCACGATCAGAGTATACATGCAGCCGGATGGAGAGAGACTAGCTAAGGCCCGACTCGGCCATTCCCTTCTTCATCTGGCGCTATCATGCCATTACGCTCAAAATCCCCGGCTGGCAGGGGTATTCGCTCAGATCGTCTGGCTTTCGATTTGCCTCAGGTCTCTGATTGGTGCGTACAAGGCGTACCGGGGTATCGCGGAATCGGAGGATTCCGGGATACCCCATACGCTTGTCTCGACAGGGGAATCAATAGGTGAGAGACACCTGTTTCCGGGTCGATCCGCCGTAATTGCATTGTGGGGTCAGGCCGCCAGACACATTGGTTACTGTCCACGCTGGAGCGATCTGGACATAATTGTCGTTTAAGACTACCTGGTCGTGAAATCCAATTACGCCGCCATAGCCGGATTCCTCGCCGGCAGGGTAATCGCTGCACTGGGTGATGTTGTAAACCTCCAGCACGCCGCCGAAGGCCCAGTTGAAGGTCTGTCCTTCATTGGGCGTATCAATCAGCTGAGAGAAGTTTTTGTTTTGGTCGTCGAGAGCCACCACATCCCAGGTGGGGCAGGTCTTGGTTCCTTTACCGCAGGTGCTGAAGGTGTAGCCTTCGATCTGATCCCCGGGGTTCACTGCTACCGGTGTGGCCTCATTGGTCGTGCCGCTAGGGCAGCAGTTCCAAGCGGCGATGCTCCAGTTGCTGAGCCCGTTGCCATTCCAACCCAAGACCGGCTGAATGATGGACACGACATCGTTGATGTCTTCAAGGCCATTGAAGAAGTAGAGGGTTTGTCCGTCATTGCTGGCTGGGGTGGGAGGGACACTCCATTGCGAATAGACCTCTTCATAGTCGTTCGTCCCATGGATGCTGGCATATTCAATCCATGAGTGACCGATGAACGGGGGCTTCGTGCCATCTCCAACGGGTTTCAGATCGCCGACTACCTTGGTTCCGTCGGCTTCGAAGTGGGGATAGGCACAGATGAGGGGTTGAGTGGCGCCACCCTTGCGCTCAATGACTTTGAGATCCTCGCGGAGCACATCGTCTTTGGCGAGATGGTTGACACAGCTAGGGTGGAAGTAGCCGAACGGCGTAAGGACAAAATCCGCGGGAACGTCCGCTGGCCGCTTTGCTCCAGCAGCAGCCTGCGCTACGGCCAGGCCTGCCATAAGAAGGGTGAATGCGATCGACTTGAGAAGTCGAGAGTATGCTGAGGTTCGGAACATGTTTTTGCCTCCACAGACAATTAGGATTTGAAATGCGAATGGTTTATATCGGAAACAGTGCGTGAAAGGCAGAAAGCCACACGCGCGTTGTCCGCATACGGTACAGCCGTTAAATGCTGCCTCGGAGTCCTTTCCTGGGAAGTGAAACCGGGACCCGATGTTTGCGCACGTTACTGCGCGACATTTAAATGGTGAAGTTGAGACAGAGAACGTTACAGTTCTCAATCAGCGAGGGGTTGCGGCGCAGATTGCAGTTCCTGCAGAATAGCTTGGAGATGGCACCATTGATTGAGTCTTCTGATCTGCGGATGACGAGACTGCCGCTTAACAACGGAGCAGGCCAGATGCCGGCTCTCGGCTTTGGCACTCTGATTCCCGACGCTGCCCTGACGAGAACCGCGACCAGAGACGCACTGGACGCCGGATTTCGACACTTCGATTGCGCGGAGCGATACCGGAACGAGCGCGTGGTGGGCGAGGCGTTGCAGAAGGGACGTGCGGCGAATGGGATCGCGCGCGAAAACATTTTCGTCACTACCAAGTTGTGGAACTCCAATCACCGGCCCGAGCGCGTGGAACCGGCTTTCGAAGCGAGTCTCGACAGACTCGGCCTCAAGTATCTGGATCTTTACCTCATTCACACTCCGTATGCTTTTCAAGCGGGCGATGAACAGGACCCGCAGGATCACAACGGCAATGTCATCTACGACAACGGAATCACTTTGCTCGACACCTGGAGAGCGATGGAAACTCTCGTGGACCACGGCAAGTGCCGAGCCATCGGGCTATCGGACATCAGCTTGAATGAATTGTTGCCCATCTACGAGGCTGCAAGAATCAGGCCGGCTGCGGTCCAGGTCGAATCACATCCGTATTTGCCGGAAACGGAACTTCTGGAATTCTGCAAAGAAAAGGACATTGTGTTTTTGGCTTTCGCGCCACTGGGTCACGGAATGAAGCCGGGGCTGCTGGAAGATCCGGTCATTTTGGCAATTGCCGCGCGGGTTGCAAGGACGCCGGCACAGGTGCTGCTGGCATGGGCGGTGCAGCGCGGCACGGCTCTGCTCACCACACCCAAGGGTGCGGCGCGCGCGCGCGAGAATTTTGACATCACTGCCCTTCCGCAAGAGGCGTTGGACGAAATCAATCGCATTCAGACCAGGCAGAGACTTAACGCGGTGGTGAAAACGGGCGTCCCTGGTTTTATCGCACAAGGTAGCTAAATCCGACAGCTAAACCATGACCGCAGGAGTCCGTGCCTGCGCACGGGACAAATGCGTGAAGTCCTGAATGCGCACTGGTGCGCGTCGCCAGCCAGCGACACCAACGCGGAACTCGGTTACTGGCGAAGGGTTAGGGTGCCTAGCATGGCTTGTTGTTTGGCGATCAGGGATTGGACGCCTTGGCTTGCAAGGGTGATCATGCGGGCGAGTTGGGATTCGTCGAAGACCTGGTGCTCGGCGGTGGCTTGGACTTCGACTAATTTGCGGCCGGCGGTCATGACGAAGTTCATGTCCACGTCGGCGCGGGAGTCTTCTTCGTAGCAAAGGTCGAGGAGAATTTCGCCGTCGACGATGCCTACGCTGATGGCGGCAACAAAATCACGCAGCGGGGCTGAGGTCAGGGTTCCGGCTTCGACTAACTTTTCGAGCGCTAATCCTAAGGCGATGAAGGCTCCGGTGATGGAGGCGGTGCGGGTGCCTCCGTCGGCTTGGATTACGTCACAGTCGATCCAGATGGTGCGTTCGCCGAGACGGACGAGATCGGTGACGGCGCGCAGGGAGCGTCCGATGAGGCGCTGGATTTCGTGGGTACGGCCGCTGGAGCGGCCTTTGGTCACCTCGCGCGGGGTGCGGGTTAGCGTGGCACGGGGGAGCATGCTGTACTCGGCAGTGATCCAGCCTTTGCCGGTGTTGCGTATGAATGGAGGGACGGTTTCTTCGATGGAGGCGGTGCAGATTACGCGGGTGTTGCCGACTTCGATGAGGACCGAACCTTCGGCGGTGCTGATGAAGCCGGGGATGATGTTGACGGGGCGCATCTGGTCGGGAGTGCGGTTGTCGGAGCGGTAAAACATACCGGGATTGTAGCAGGGGTGGGGTGGTCTCAGCGGGTTGCGTTTTGACGGGATTGGTAAGAACAAAATCTTAAATCGCAGAGGTCGCTGAGAAGGGCCGCAGAGGTCGCGGAGACTTGCGACGCACAGGCGAGGATGCCCGCGACTAAATTCGGTCACTGGCTCTGCAGTTGGGCGACTGCTTGGGTTATGGCGGGGACGTCGTAGAAATTTGAGAGGTCGGCGTGGCCGGCTAGGGTGTCGCGCTCGTTGCCATCTACAAGAATCTTTACGCGCGTGATGCCGGAGATGTTCGCGGAGAGAGTCTGGATTAACGAAACTACCGTCAGCTCTTCGACCAGGACGCCGGAACGGTGATTGTCGGCGAATGCGGCGTTGAGGTCGATGACGGCGAGGCCGGGATCGACGAGGTAGACATCGCGGATTTCCGAGCCCGCTCCGAGCGGATGCGGGGAAGACTTGTCGAGGTACAGGGTGAGCAAGGCGCGGAGCAGTTCGGCGGCACGCTCCTGGCGTCCGGCAGGAAGTTGGACGTGAACCTGTTGGGGACGTAAAACTCCCGCGTCATCATAGGCGACATAGAGAGTGACTCGCTCGGTGGCGCCGGAAACCGGCGGTGCGACGGGCTGCGTATTCAGGGCTGAGACTTCGGTGCGATGCACCCGGCCACGCATCTGCCAGACGTAGACACTCATGCCCAGAGTCGCGGCCAGCAGGATGGCGACGCCGATGAGGAGATGGCGTGGGATCATCGGCCGGCCTCCAGCTTGTCGCGAAAGGCTGCGACTCCGGCGGCGACTGCGCTCGCGATCAATTGCTGATAGGCGGGAGAGTTTAGCTGAGAAACGTCGTCGGATTGAGGCGCGACTTCGACCGCGAGAGCAGTTGTGGTGATGTTATTCAGCGGGCGGAGCGCGGCGATCAGAGAGCGGGCGGGGATCTGCTTATTTTGCAGGTCCTTCACTAAATTCGCTCCCGCCGATCGGCTGGTGAGCTGGAAAGCAGATTGAGCCGCGTCCCAGCTTAAGAATGGGCCATGGTTTTCTGCTTCGCCTGGAACGAGGGCAGAATATACGCGAACGCCTTTGCCCTGTGATGCGGCATGGATACAGATGTAGATCGCCGGATGGGCGGAGTTGCTCAGGCTGGCACGCTGATCAAGACTTAGAGTGGCGTCGCTGTCGCGTAAGAGCAACGTTGCAAGGCCGCGAGTCTCGAGCTCCTGGCGCAGTCGGCGGCCGAAGGCGAGGGTGACATCTTTTTCCGCCAATTGGTCGGTCAAGGAAGCGCCGCGTTCGTCGCCTCCGTGGCTGGGATCTACCACGGCAAAATAGTGGCGAACGCCGGTCGGCGCTACGCTCGAAGTTACGGGTGCTGTGCCCACGCTGGCTGGCGGGCGCGGAACCGGCGCCGCGGCTTGAGGGGGGGCGGCAGGTTGCGGAACGGGCTCGATGATGATGGTGCGTCCGTTGTTGGCGAAGCTCGCCATGAGCGGGACCGTCGCCGCGACCACGACGTCGGCGGCTCCGTTGTTTTCCTGGAAGCTGGCGGAAGGAATGATTTTGCTGTCGAAGGTAAGCGCCTGAGAGCCCGGGGCTACGACGGCTTCGTGGTTGAAGGCCATGCGCAACTCTCCGGGAGAAGTGGCGATGGTTGGGTTTACTGGAGCGGTAAAGTTCATCACTAATTTCGGAGGAGTGGTCTTGCTCACCTGAGCGGTGAAATGAACCGCTACATTGCCGACGAACAGGCGACGCGAATTCTGGTTGAAGGTGACTGGGCCACCGAGAATGCGAGGCATCAGAGTGCCCAGGCAAGAGAGCGGAACCAGGCCACGGCCGTTCTCCAGCAGGAAGTTCGAGGGAAGATCGTAGTCGGCGCCGTGAATGCGGCCGCGGGTTTTACCCGCCGTGAACTCGCTTTCGACTTCGTAGTAGCGGAATTTCCAGTGAATTCCGTTGGGTTTGGCGCTGACGGGGCCGAGGGGTTCGAAGACTTCGAGCAGTCCAACATATTCGTCGCCGTTGCGCTCGAGAACGGGAAGGGAATAGTTGGCAGCGTTGGAGTAGATGGTGATGCGTTTTTCTTCAGGAGCACTATAAACGAGAAGCGCAGAGGCCAGGAAGATTGCGGTTGTGAAAGCTCCGACTGCGGGGACCAGACGTCCCCGCGACGGCCGACGGGACCGCGGTGTTAGCTCGCGGCGCTCGTTACTCCAGCGCATAAATTGTGAGGCCACTTAATAACTTAGGATAGAAGTCGGTCGATTTCTGCGGCAGGACTTCGCCGGCGAAGGCGATATCACGAACCTGCCTCATGCGGACTGGGTTGATCAGAAAGGCGATATTAGCAGCTCCCTCGCGCACCCGGGCCAAGACCTCCTCTGTATCGCGAACGTAACTGACGTGGGTCTGATCGCGAATGGCTTCTTCTGAGATTCCGAGTACACCTTCGAGCAGGCACTTGTGGAGTTGAACCACATCGAGGGATTGCTGCAGGAGCGGCAGGCTTTGAAGCAAGCTGAAAGCGGCAGGCCTGGGCGTATCGAACAGAAATGCGCGATTGGCGGTTATTCCAAGCAGAGCGGTGCCAGCCTTTCCCGCGGCACGCAAGATTCCCAGGGCGCGGTTCGCAGTTATCGATGGATCGACTTCCTCCACGCTGAAAAACGATCGCGCACGATCGCGAAGAGCGTCGGGCGAGAACGATTCCAGCCCGTGTACTACGCGATGAGTGGGCAAGATGACCAGGCCGGGGCTGTCCATATTAATGAAGGTCATCATTACGAGTTCATAAGGGGCGAGTTCGGACGAAGGAACCGTTCCTTGGCGGGCCCGGCAATCATTGCGATAGTTCAGGGCGGTCTCATAGCGGTGGTGGCCGTCGGCGATGATCAGCTTCTTGTCGCGCATCTTGCCGCAGACAAGTTGGATGATGGCAGGATCCGTGACCCGACGCAAATGATGCAAAACTCCATATTCATCGCGGATTTCTATATTGTTTTCTGTATTTGTTATGGAGCTGCCCGACAGTGCTTCGTCGATTTCGGCAGCCGGATCGCTGTAGAGCATGAACAGCTGGCCGAAGTGGGCCCGCGTGGCTCGCAAAAGCTCGAGACGGTCCGCCTTAGGCTTGGCAAGGGTTTGCTCGTGTCGATGGACGATGCCGGCCGAGTAGTCCTCAATTCTGCCCAGGCCGATGAAGCCGCGGCGCTCCAGTTCGGCTGCACCGCCTGGGGGTTGAAAGCGTTGTATGTATTGGTATAGGGATTGCTCTGGGTCCTGCAGGAAGATGCGTTGGCGGCGCCAATCCCTGAAGGACGCGGCGGCACGAGTGTAAACATTTTCCTCTAAATGGTCAGAGGGTTGCGGCTTCCCAAGAATGATGCGAACCAGATTGTGGGGATTGGCATCGTAGTAGCGATTTTGCATCTCCGGGGTGATTTTGTCGTAAGGCTGGGTCACAACCTGGCTCAGATCGACCCGGGCTGGGTCATAACGCAAGGCGCGGAACGGTTCGACGTGAGCCATGGGCAACTGGAAAGGTGAATTGTACAAGACCCGGGGTTGATTTGCGGGCTGGCCGAGAATCGAGCGCCCTCGGGGAAAAAGAAGGCCGGCTGAATTTAACTAATATTTGACAACTGGGTTCTAACGCGGATGACTAAATCGGGACTAGCAACGCATCCGCGAACAGAGACAAGGCAACGGCTGTAAAAAGTACAACATCTTTGTTGCGTGATAAAAAAGGCTGACGCCGCAGGGTTCGAGCTGTGGTAGGATCAGCCTCAATGAGGTATTTGTGGGCCGCTATGACAGGCGCGGGTCGTCTTGCAGCCTAACTACACACCGTGATCTCGGCAGGGGTTCTGATGGAATCCCTAGAGAAAACGAGTTGTGCAAGCGAGGGCGCGTCCTCGTTTTCTGCCTGGTTGTAATCGCTGCTTCCCTTTGCTGTTTGGCGCCCACTGCTCTGGCGCAGAGTCCAATCGACGACGTTCACGTCACGCCTCGGATCGAGCCGCCCAAGTCTAATCCCATTGACAACATTGATCCGTCGCTTAAGACCCACACCAAGCCGCTCAAGGTCGACGTCAGCCTGGTTCTGGTACCGGTCACGATTACGGATCCCATGAATCGTCTGGTCACGGGCCTCGACAAAGAGAATTTCCAACTCTTTGAAGGCAAGGACGTGCAGGAGATACGGCATTTCTCGAGCGAAGACGCTCCGGTTTCGATCGGCGTGATCTTTGACATGAGCGGAAGCATGATCAGCAAGATTGAGCGCGCCCGCGAGGCGGTGATCGAGTTCTTTAAGACTGCCAACCCGCAGGACGAGTTCTTCATGATTGCGTTCGCGGATAAACCGCAGGAAGTTTCAGACTTTACCTCTTCTGTAGAGGACATACAGGGCAAGCTGGTTTATACCGTTCCCAAGGGCAGAACGGCGCTGCTGGACGCGATTTATCTGGGCGTCAGCAAAATGCGGCAGGCGAAATATCAGAAGAAGGCGCTGCTTATTATTTCCGATGGAGGCGACAACCACAGCCGCTACACCGAAGGCGAAATCAAATCCACGGTTAAAGAGGCGGATGTACTGATTTATGCCATCGGGATTTATGACCATTACATGGCAACTCCCGAAGAGGCATTAGGGCCGGCTCTGCTGGGTGAAGTTGCAGAAATCACCGGAGGGCGTTCGTTCACCATTGATAACCCGAACGATCTGGCAGATGTGGCAACAAAGATTGGGATTGAATTACGCAATCAATATGTACTTGGATACCGTCCAAAAAACCCCGGGCACGACGGCAAATGGCGTAAGATAAAAGTGAAATTGATTCCGCCGAAAGGATTGCCGCCGCTAAAGGTGTACGCCAAGACGGGGTACTATGCTCCTTCGGAATAGGCTTTTCCCGGTTCTACTTGTAATTCTTCTTTTCGCTGCCATCACCTGTAGGCATCAGGCTGTCGTATCGGCAGCATCAAGGACCGCAGAGCAACAGGCGTCGCAGGCTTCCACTCCGAGCCCGCAATCATCAAACCCGCAACAACAGAGCCAGAAAGATCAGGCCCAGCCGGCGCAATCTCAGACCACTCCATCTCAGACGAACCAAACCAAGACAACTCAGGCTCAACCAGCTCAGGATCAGGGGCAAGCGTCGAGTGATAGCGGCGTCTTCGTCTTCAAGAAGGAAGTCGAAGAGGTGGTGGTGCACGCAACGGTGATCGACGACAAGAACCATTTGGTCACGACTCTCGACAGGAGCGCGTTCAGCGTTTTTGAGAACAACCAACCGCAGACCATCGCTTCCTTCCGCCACGAGGATGTTCCGGTAGCCATGGGCATCGTCATTGACAACTCCGGTTCAATGCGGGAAAAGCGTGACAAGGTGAACCGGGCGGCTCTGAATCTGGTGCGTTCGAGCAATCCGCAGGATCAGGTTTTTGTCGTCAACTTTAATGACGAATACTATCTCGATCAGGAGTTCACCAGCGACATCAATAAATTGCGTCAGGCTTTGGAGAAGGTTGAAGCCAGGGGTGGGACTGCGCTTTACGATGCCATCGTGGCCTCCGCCGTCTACATGAAGGACCGCGCTAAACTACAAAAGAAAGTCCTGTTTGTGGTGACGGATGGGGAAGACAATGCCAGCCGCGAATCTTTAGAGGAAGCGGTTCGTCGTCTGCAAGAAGAAAACGGCCCGACGGTCTACGCCATCGGCTTGCTGGGCGAGGAGAAAGCGCGTCGTGCCCGGCGGGCGCTGGAAACCATTGCCCAGCGAACCGGTGGAATCAGTTTTTTTCCGCGTACCCTGGACGAAGTGGACGCGATCAGCAGCAGCGTGGCTCACGACATCCGAAATCAATACACCATCGGTTACAAGCCGACGACTCCGAAAACCGCAGGCGGCTATCGCGCCATCCGCGTAGAAGCCAAGGCCAAGGGATTTGGCAAGCTTGTGGTCCGCACTCGCAGTGGGTATTATCCCGGGCAGGAGCACGCGCCACAGTAGAGGTTGTTCCATCCAGTGAAGGCTCGACCAAACAACGTTGAGGCGCTTCTGTAGAGACGGAGCATGCTCCGTCTCCGATTACCGCCGCAACGCAAGGTTAGGCCCTTTAGTGCGATTGACGCTTTCGTTCCGCTTCCGTACCCTGTAGAGTGCAGAAGACAACCATTGAACGTCCCCACGCGCAGGTCGCTGACGACATCACGCAGCTCGTCGGCGAAACTCCGATCCTCAAGCTGAAACGCATTGTTCCTGCTGGCTCGGCGGACGTTTTCGCCAAACTGGAGTATTTGAATCCCGGCGGAAGCGTGAAAGACCGCGCTGCGATCGGGATGATTCGCCGGGCGGAAGAGCAGGGGCAGCTCAGGCCCGGAGGGACGATCGTCGAAGCGACGGCGGGGAATACGGGGATCGGGCTGGCGCTGATTGGAGTGAATCGCGGTTATAAAGTTGCACTTTTTGTGCCGGAAACATTTTCAGAGGAAAAAGTCATGATCATGCGGGCCCTCGGCGCCGAGGTCACCCGCACTCCGGACTCCGAGGGCATGCAAGGAGCGATTGACCGAGCCAAGGAGTTAGCCTCTCACGATCCCAAAGCCTTCATGGCATCCCAGTTCGAGAATCCCGCCAACCCTGATTATCACTACGAAACCACCGCCCGCGAAATTTTTGAGCAAATGGAAGGAAAGATTGACGCGGTCGTGATCGGCGCCGGAACCGCCGGAACGTTTACCGGAGTTGCGCGTTACTTGAAAGAGCGACTGCCGAAGGCGTTGGCGATCGCGGTGACGACGCAAGGGTCGGTGCTTGGAGGCGGTCAAGCCGGCCCTCACAAAGTCGAGGGCATCGGATCAAGTTTTATTCCCAAGACGTTTGATGCGTCGGTGTGCGACGAAGTCATAGTCGCGAACGACGTTGAAGCGTTTGAGATGGTGAAAGAATTGGCGGCGCGCGAGGGCGTGCTGGCTGGATCGAGTGGCGGAGCCAATGTATTCGCCTCGCTTCAGATCGCTCGTCGTCTGGGACCGGGTAAGCGCGTGATCACCATGATTCCGGATTCCGCCGAGCGCTATCTGTCGAAGAAGATTTTTGAGGGTGGGATTTAGATAGCATTCAGTAGTCAGCATTCAGCACTCAGGCCCAGAAACTGTGATCAGAGTGTGGCCACATGCGGCGGACACCGGCGCTGTATTGGAACGGTGTCAAGGGACTGAATGCTGAATGCTAAGTGCTGAGTGCTCCAGACGTCATGACCAAGAACAGTAAGCTTTCCGGTTTTGCTACTCGCGCCATTCACGTTGGGCAAGAGCCTGACCTTGAAAGCGGCGCGGTTTCTGCCCCCATTCATCCGACCTCGACCTACGTCCAACAGGAGATTGGGAAAAACAAAGGCTACGAATATGCGCGAGTTTCGAATCCGACGCGCACGCGTCTGGAAAAGAATCTCGCTGCCCTCGAAGGTGGAATCTCTTCGCGCGTCTTCGCCAGCGGCATGGCCGCCATCACAGCTCTCTGCACCATGTACAAGTCGGGCGACCACGTCGTCTGCGGCAATAATCTCTACGGGGGAACGCCCCGTCTCTTCAACCAGGTTCTCGCCGGCTACGGCATCGAGTTTACTTACGTGGACACTTCCGACGTCAGAAATGTTGCGCGCGCCATTCGCAAAAAGACGCGGATGGTTTATGTAGAGACGCCAACCAACCCGCTCATGGCTCTCGCCGATCTTGAGGCCATCAGCAAAGTTTGCCGCCGCAAGAAAGTCGAACTGGTTGTAGACAACACTTTCATGTCGCCATATTTCCAGCAACCGATTGCACTGGGAGCGGATATGGTTGTGCATTCGACGACCAAATTCCTCAACGGGCACAGCGACGGCCTTGGCGGCGTCGTAGTCTGCACTCGCCCGGAACAGGTTAAGCAACTGGGATTCATACAGAAAGTCACGGGAGCGATCCTCTCACCCTTCGAATGCTGGCTGGTGCTGCGCGGAGTTAAAACCCTGGCGGTGCGCATGGAACAGCACGATCGGAGCGGCCGCACAGTCGCAGAATTCCTCGCGCGAAACAAAAAGGTAAGGAAAGTGTTCTATCCCGGCTTACCCGACCATCCGCAGTACGCACTCGCCTGCCGGCAGATGTCGGGCTTCGGTTCCATGATCAGCTTTGAAACTGGATCGCTGTCCAATGCCAACAAGATGCTGAGAAAAGTCCGCGTCTGCTCGCTCGCTGAATCCCTCGGTGGAGTCGAAACCCTGATTTCACATCCAGCAACCATGACCCACGGCGCAGTTGGAGCGAGAGTAAGAAAAGAGATTGGCATCACCGATGGCATGGTCAGGATTTCAGTGGGTATCGAGAACGTGGAAGACATTATCGCTGATCTTGACCAGGCGCTCGCCGCAATGTAGGCGCGGGCGTCCTCGCCCGTGCTATTCGGCAGCTCATGTCGAATCCCTTCCAAACTCGCGAGTGGAATGCCAGTGAGTACCATCGCATCTCCGGCCCACAAGCCAGTTGGGGTCAGAGAGTGCTGTCTAGATTGCACCTGCGCGGTGACGAGTGGCTTATGGACGCCGGTTGCGGAACGGGGCGGCTGACGGCCCAGTTGTTGCAGAGCTTGCCGCGAGGCCGGGTGGTCGGGGTAGACCTGTCGCAAAATATGCTGGCTGCAGCACAGGACTTCCTCTCGCCCGATTTTGACGGCAAGTTCTTGCTGGTGGCCGCCGACCTGCAAGATCTTCCATTCGAGCGAGCGGTTGACGGCATTTTCAGCACGGCTGCATTTCACTGGGTTTTGGACCACGACCGTCTCTTTCGTGGGCTGTTCCGCGCGCTCCGGCCCGGAGGATGGTTACAGGCACAGTGCGGCGGCGGTCCGAATCTGGCGCGGTTGCGGCAGCGAATCGGCGAACTCGCGGCGACGACGAAGTACGAGCGGTACTTTGCCGGTTTTCTCGAACCGTGGACTTTCGATGATGCTGAAACTGCCGCGGCCATAATGCGCCAGGCGGGATTTATAGAAATCGATACCAGCCTGGAATCTGCGCTGACCATTCTGGAAGGCTCATTGCAATATTCAGAGTTTTTGGGCAGCATCATTTTGCGTCAACATCTGCGGCGGATTCCAGACGACGAATCGCGCGCAGCATTCGTTGCCGCGCTCACCGGCAAGGCGGCGGCCGACGATCCCCCATTCACGCTGGATTACTGGCGGCTCAACTTGAGTGCGAAGATTCCGACCTGAGGCCCGTTCGTATTGCTGCCCGGGTGCCTTGTCGTCGTCGCCCAATACTTTTTTTTGACGTCATCTGAGGCGCGGCGTAATTGAGCTGGGCAGCGTTCTCGCGCTGATCGCCAGCACACGATCCTTCCGCTATCCGCGAGATCCTTCGCCCCGCTGGAGAAAGCGCGGGGCTTCAGGATGACGCCATAAGGTTAGTGACAGAGAGACCCTATCTCACTTCGACGAATCCTCAAGCCACTTGAGATAGGCCGGGCTGCCCTCTTCGATTGAGATCGACAGGCATTCGGGCAGTTCGTAGGAGTGGTTTTCAAGGATGGCATCGCGTACCCGCTCAAAGGGAGCCGCGGTCTTGATCCAGAGAAGCCATTCTTCCGCCTCTTCGACTTTTCCCTTCCAACGGTAAATCGAGACGATCTTAGGGACAATATTGACGCAGGCTGCAAGCTTGTGGTCGACCAATGTTTCCGCAATCCGGCGTGCCTCGTCGACGGAGCCAGCGGTAGTCATGACGATTCTTTTGTCAGTCATATGAAATCAGCCTTCGGCTTTCAGTTTACGGCATCAAGAGACTACCATTTTCAAACCCATCGCCGGGGACTGGCGACGACGGCTCGGGCAATTTGTCAAAGTTGATTCCCTCTTATGCCAGCGAGACAACTTCTGCTTGACTGCGGGACTGAAGAGAAGTCCACTGAGAAACTGGGATGGAATCCTCGGGATCTCCTCGTCTGCAAGATGGAAGAGGTTGCCCAGCGGCCAAACAATGAATCTTCGAATCGGGCATCTCCCCAAAATCCGAGTATTGCCGCGTCCGGAAGACCGCCTGCGGACTTTGGTGGAGCGAGCTCCGGAAGCCGAGGCTTGGGCAGATCGGAGCATGGAGAGGCTGCGACCGACACTGACCTTGCTCTACCGCCTGCGACGTCGTCTGGCTACGGGCGCAGTGGCCGTTTTGACGGTGTGGCTATTCGCGCATGTAATGTTTGGCGCGAACGGCATGGTGGTTTATCGGCAGAAGAAGGCGGAATACCAAAGCTTGCAAAAAGAAATTGATGGTTTGCAAAAGGAGAACGACCGCTACACGCAACAAGTGAAGTCCCTGCAAACGCCCGATCCCAACACGATTGAGAAAGAGGCTCGGGAGCAGTTGCGCTATGCGCGTCCGGGCGAAGTGGTATACGTAGCGCCCCCGCCAGCACATCCGCCAAAGCCGGAAACCAACGCAGCTCGGAAATAGCCTGCCTCTTTGAGCGTTTTGGCGCGATAAGTTTGTGATATAGTTCTGGTTAATTCCTTTGACAACAGCAAGGCAGAGAGCAGGTTCCTCCCTTGTGACTTGTGCGTACGCAGCGGAATGGTGACTTGGTTGCAAAAATCTGCGGTCTTACCGCAAGAAGAGGTGTGCTATGAAAAAAGTATTGATGAGTTGTGCTGCCGTCTCGATTTTGTTCTTCATGGTGGCGATGGCCTCGGCGGCGGACAAGTCCACGACCGTGAATGGGTATGTGAGTGACTCCATGTGCGGTGCCAAAGGCGCCAACTCAAGCCATGCAGCCTGCATGACCAAGTGCATTGGAAAGGGCGCGAACGCGGTGATTGTTACCGATGGTGACCAGAAGGTCGTGAACGTCGACAACCCCGATGTATTGAAGGGACATGAAGGACATCACGTGGCGGTCACGGGGGCAATGACCGGAGACACGATTCACATATCCAGCGTGAAAATGCTCTGATTTATAAGAATGGGATTGAATGGGCGGCTCCAGGCCGCCCTTTTGTTTTGGCACCGTTTAGCGTTTCGGATGCGGGGTTTCCTATGAGAAAGGTACTATTTCCTCTGGTAGTCCTGTCGTTGTTGCTGTTCCTTGTCGGCTTGGTTCCTGCTGGCGCGGACGGCGCTACGACCGTATCCGGATACATTAGCGACTCGATATGCGGAGTCAAAGGCGCGACTCAAAGCCACGCGGACTGCATGAAGAAGTGCATCGACAAGGGAGCGGATATCGTGATTGTTGTTGACAACACCCAGCGACTCCTGACCATTGATAATCCTGATATGGTGAGGGGGCACGAAGGCCATCGTGTTTTGCTGACCGGGGACCTTCGCGGAGCTGTGCTCCATGTCTATAGTCTGAGAATCATTTGACGCCCCGGAGTCGGAGCTAACGCACCACGCCTTCCAACGGCGAACTCGCGGTTGCATACAATTTCTTGGGCATACGTCCGGCGAGGTACGCTTCGCGTCCCGCAAGAACCGCGTGCTTCATAGCCTCCGCCATCAGGACTGCGTCCTGCGCGCCGGCGATTCCGGTATTCATTAAGACTGCGTCGGCTCCCAGTTCCATCGCAATCACTGCATCCGACGCTGTCCCCACGCCTGCGTCGAGAATCAATGGCACGCCAGTAATCATTTCTCGCAGTATACGGATGTGGGCGGCATTCTGTATGCCCAGGCCGCTGCCGATAGGGGCTCCTAAAGGCATAATTGCGCTAGCGCCGGCATCAAGCAGACGCTTGGCGAATACGATGTCGTCCGAGGTGTAGGGAAGAACAGTGAAGCCTTCCTTCGCCAAAACGCGGGTTGCTTCGAGCGTGGCCTGCACATCCGGATAGAGAGTGGCCTGATCGCCGATGACTTCGAGCTTGACCCAGTCGGACAAGCCGACTTCACGTCCCAGACGCGCCGCTCGAATGGCCTCGTCGGCGGTGTAGCATCCAGCCGTGTTGGGCAGCAGAAAGTATTTTTTGGCATCGATGTAGTCGAGCAAAGATTCTTTGCTGCGATCGAGATTCACTCGGCGCACGGCGACAGTCACCATCTCCGCTCCACTGGCTTCGAGGGCGCGTGCGGTTTCCTGAAAAGACTTATATTTTCCGGTACCCACAATAAGCCGTGAACGGAACTCGCGGCCAGCGATATTCAGAGTGTCTGTCATGCATTCTATTGTAACCAAATCGAGTAACGAGGATAGGCTTCATGACCGCCCTCCTATAGAATTTCTGACACACACGTACGAGGCGTAACCATGAAATTTGCGAAGATTCTGTTTTGGATTGCCGGCATTTGGGGCATGCTGGTTCTCACCCCGCTCTATTTCATGTTCGATCTGATCGGGCGACAAGATCCTCCGCCGATTACGCATCCAGGATTTTTCTACGGATTTGCGGGAGCGGGCTTGGTATGGCAGATCGTGTTTTTCGTGATCGCGACGGATCCGGCGCGCTATCGACCGCTAATGATTCCTTCGGTGCTTGAAAAATTGAGTTACGTCGTGCCTGTGGCCATTCTGGTCTTACAGGGGCGCATGCACCCGTCGGATCTCGTTTTCGTGGGCAGCGACTCACTGCTTGGCGTTCTGTTTGCGATTGCTTACTTCAAGACACGGCCTCGTATCGCCTAGAATAGATTTCACGGACGTCTCTCGTCCGAGCCGCAGATGATTCGAAAAGAATGCCAAAGAGTCCGAGTGATTGATTCCCACACGGGTGGCGAGCCGACACGCGTCGTCGTAAGCGGCGGCCCTGACCTGGGGGACGGTCCGTTGTCGGAGAGGCTGGAGCGCTTTCGCAGCCAGCATGATCGCTTTCGGTCCGCTGTCGTCAATGAGCCGAGGGGCTCGGACGTGATGGTGGGTGCACTGTTGTGCGAGCCCGTGGATCCTGCATGCGCGGCGGGAGTCATCTTTTTTAACAATGTCGGTTACTTGGGCATGTGCGGCCATGGCACTATCGGCCTCGTTGCCACGCTGGCATATCTGGGGCGCATCAAACCTGCGGAGCACCGAATCGAGACCGTCGTGGGAACTGTGGGCACGATTCTGCACGAGAACGGCGAGGTTACGGTAAATAACGTCGCGAGTTATCGCATGGCAGCAAACGTGGAGGTTGACGTGCCAGGCTATGGCAAGGTGAAAGGTGATGTTGCCTGGGGCGGAAACTGGTTTTACCTGGTGCGAGATCACGACGTTCGCAATCGCGATTTCGAATTAACCCTCAACAACGTTGACACGCTGACGGGTATTGCTTGGGCGATTCGGCAGGCTCTCCGCGCGAATGGCGTTACTGGTTCCGGTGGCCAGGAGATCGATCACATTGAGTTGTTCGGCCCGCCCCAAACTGCGGAGGCTGACAGCAGGAATTTCGTGCTTTGTCCCGGCAAAGCTTATGACCGTTCTCCTTGCGGCACTGGGACCAGCGCCAAATTGGCTTGTCTGTATGCGGACGGAAAAATTCGCGAAGGTCAAACCTGGAGACAGGAAAGCATTACCGGAAGCGTGTTCGAAGGCACGGTCAAAGTGCTGGATGGCAAAGTTTATCCGAGCATCACGGGATCCGCATTCGTGAACGCCGAAGCCGAACTGGTGCTCGATCCGCACGATCCATTATGCATGGGCATTCGGGCATGAGCCACGCGTCTTGTGACGTGGTCGTGGTGGGTGCGGGCATTGTGGGCGCGGCTTGCGCGGACGAATTTTCACGACGAGGTATGCGAGTTGCCGTCGTCGATTGCGAGATGGTCGGAGGTGGTGCGACGGCAGCCGGCATGGGCCACATCGTCGCCATGGATGACTCCAATGCGCAGTTTGCGCTGACGCGCTACTCGCAGCAACTCTGGCAGACCTTGCGTCCCGAGTTACCGTCGGATGTCGAGTACGATCAGTGCGGCACGATTTGGGTTGCGGCTGATGAAGAAGAGATGATCGAAGTTCGGCGCAAGTGGGATTACTACGACCAGCGGCAAGTTCCAACCGAAGTGTTGGACTCGCGCACTCTGTTGAGTCTTGAGCCAAGCCTGCGGCCAGGGTTGGCCGGAGGATTACTCGTGATGGAAGACGCTGTGCTGTATCCGCCCTGCGCCGCGCGCTTCCTGATAGAACGCGCGCAGAAACGGGGAGCCACGCTTCATCTTGGTCAATCGGTTGTAGAGGTGGGACAAGGGCGAGTGCGGATGACGGATGGCTTCGAGATTTCCGCAAGAATCCTGGTGAATGCTGCGGGAGCTGGCGCGGGCCATCTCACGCCGGGCATTGAAATCAAGAAAAGAAAAGGACACTTGGTCATTACTGATCGCTATGCCGGATTCCTGCGGCATCAGCTAGTAGAACTCGGATACTTGAAGAGTGCGCACTCCATCAGCAGCGATTCCGTTGCCTTCAACGTCCAACCGCGCCGGACCGGCCAGATTTTGATTGGATCTTCGCGGCAATATGGGGCGGACCATCACGAAGTGGATAGTGGGATACTGGCGCGGATGTTGCAACGTGCCTGTGAATACATGCCGGGCCTGGCGCAAATGTCAGCGATCCGTACCTGGACTGGATTCCGCGCTGCGACGCCTGACAGGCTTCCCTTCATTGGTCCGTGGCCCGCGGATAAGTCATTGTTCCTTGCAACCGGGCACGAGGGACTGGGTATTACGACGTCGCTTGCAACCGCTCGAATCCTGGTCGATCAGATTACTGGGGTGAAGCCGGAAATTCCCATCGAGCCGTACTTGCCGTCGCGAGTCGCTAAGGAACACGCCCATGTCTAGTGCGCTCACCGTAACGGTAAACGGAGCGCCGATTGTAGTGCCTTCCGGCACGACCGTAGCGGTTGCGATGGCGATGGCCGGACATGCCTGCCGGACTTCCGTAAGCGGGGAATCGCGCGGCCCTCTGTGTGGGATGGGTATTTGTTTTGAGTGTCGCGTGGCCATCAACGGGAAACCGCATCGTCCGGGCTGCCAGATCCTATGCGAACAGGGCATGGATGTGAGGACCGATGAGTAGGAGGATGCGACAGCGCCTCGAAGTTCTTGTGGTCGGCGGCGGACCTGCAGGCATGGCTGCGGCAGTTCGTGCGGCAGAGTCTGGTCAGCGTGTTGGCATCGTCGATGACAACTTTGCGCTTGGTGGACAGATCTGGCGGGGAGAGTTGGAAGCGGGATCCGAGGCTTCAAGATGGACTGAGCGTTTGCGATCCTCTGGCGCCAGTGTGCTCCGCGGCAGAATTTTTCATCAACCCGAGCCGTACGTCTTGCTGGCTGAGGCTGACGACCTTGTCCAGGAACTGAGTTATGAGAAGCTGATTCTGGCGACCGGAGGACGCGAAAGATTTCTACCTTTTCCTGGATGGACTTTATCGAATGTCATGGGCGCAGGTGGCTTGCAGGCAATGGTAAAGTGCGGTCTTCCGATCCAGGGCAAGCGCGTCGTTGTTGCCGGCACAGGCCCGCTGTTGCTCGCTGTTGCCGCATATTTGCGCCGACACGGGGCTGAGATTGCGATGATTTGCGAGCAGGCATCGTGGGCAAGTTTGGCCCGGTTCGGTATGGCGCTGCTTGCACACCCGAGTAAGATTGTTCAGGGATTCCAACTTAAGAGAGAGCTTGCAGGGACCAGCTTCAGCCCAAACAGTTGGCCGGTCGCTGCTAGTGGCAAGGCTGCGATTGAGTCCGTAACGATTTCGCGAAGCGGAAAGTTGGAAACCATCCCCTGCGATTATCTGGCTTGTGGTTTTCATCTCGTTCCCAATATCGAAGTGCCGATGCTGCTCGGTTGTGAGATTCAAGACGGGTGCGTGCGCGTCGACGATCTTCAAAGAACATCCGTTGCAGAAGTTTTCTGTGCAGGCGAGCCGACGGGCATCGGAGGTGTTGAGTTATCGCTCGTCGAGGGCGAGATCGCAGGGCTTGCTGCCGCGGGGCGCATAGCGGAAGCGAACATCTTGTTCGGCAAACGGAAAAAGCTGCGATTCTTCGCCAAAAGGCTCGACCGGACTTTCCGGCTGCGCTCGCAACTTAGGAGCCTTCCCCAGCCGGAAACCATCGTTTGCCGCTGCGAGGACGTTTGCTACTCCCATCTTCGCGATCACATGAGTTGGCGTGCTGCCAAACTTCAAACCCGCTGCGGCATGGGAGCCTGTCAGGGGCGGGTTTGCGGACCGGCAACGCAATTTCTCTTTAAGTGGAATCCGGATTCGGTACGGCCGCCGATCTTTCCTGCTCGCGTCGAAAGTTTGGCTGGGGCAGGTGACTCAAAGCTGGAACTCTGCGAAACCACAGGAGGATGCTGATGAATTGGAAGGGCGTGATGCCTGCCATCACAACCAGTTTTACTAAGGATCTCCGAATCGACTATGGCTTCATGGCAGAGCACTGCCGTTGGCTGTTGGAGAATGGCTGCGCAGGCATTGTCGCGCTGGGCTCACTCGGAGAAGGCGCAACTTTGTCTCTCGACGAAAAGTTGCATGTGCTGCGCACCATTATCAGTGCTGTGAACGGACGCAGCCCTGTGGTGGCGTCGGTCTCTGCACTGACGACTTCGGAAGCTGTGGCTGTCGCGAAGACCGCCGCAGATTTGGGCTGCGATGCTCTTATGGTTCTGCCGCCATACGTTTATCAGGGCAACTGGCGCGAAATGAAAACGCACATCGCAGCCGTTTTTAACGCCACGCCACTCTCTTGCATGCTCTACAACAACCCGGTGGCCTACGGCACGGACTTTCTTCCTGTCCAGATTCAGGAGCTCACGACCGAGCACGAAAACTTTGAAGCGGTGAAGGAATCGAGCACAGACGTCAGACGAGTTTCCGCGATTCGTGCGTTGCTGAACCGCCGGTTGGAAATATTTGTCGGCGTGGATGATGCGGTGCTCGAAGCGATCGGCGTGGGCGCGACCGGTTGGATTGCGGGCCTGGGCAATGCGTTGCCGCGTGAATCCGTCGATCTTTTCAACTTTGGCATGAATGGAGAAACTGACAAAGCATTTGAACTGTATCGCTGGTTCTTGCCCTTACTCCGCATGGACACCACGCCAAACTTCGTCCAACTTATCAAGCTGGTGCAGGCAGAAGTAGGGATTGGGAATGCGCGCGTTCGTCCGCCGCGTCTGGAACTCGTGGGCGATGAACTCGAGCAGACGAGAGCAATTATCCGCGATGCTCTGCGTTCCCGGCCGCAAAATGCGATCAGCTACGTTTCGCTGAATGGAAAATGAGTTTCGCGAGGCACGCGGCTACTTCGGCGGTGTGCCTAGCAGATCACGGAGCACTGCCACTTCCGCCGTAATGCCAGTACGGAGTGCGGGATCCACGTCGGGAGCGAACAGAGGAGAGTGATTGGAGGGAAGCTTGGTGTCGCTGATGTTGGCTTCGGCATATTTTTGTGGGTCTGCTCCGCCCAGTGCAAAATAAAACGATGGGATGCCCTGTTCGATGAAGAAGGCATAGTCCTCGGAGACCATCAGCGGCTCAGCGGTTACAACATTGTCTTTGCCGAGAGATTTTTCCAATGTTCTCCGGAGCCTTCCAGCAAGTGCGGGATCGTTGTACACCGCGTCGGTGGACTCGTAAAGATCGATTGATGGTTCGCGCGGCGCGCCTCCAGCCTCAGCTTCCGCCTTGGCGATGCGCGTAATGGCGGCGAGAATCTGTTTACGAACCTCCGGCTTGTAAGTGCGAATAGTCAGTCCAAGTTCGACTTGGTCGGGGATGATGTTATTCTTCGTGCCGGCTTGAATGTATCCCACCGTGACCACGGCCGCTTCTCCTGGCTTGACCTCACGGGAAACGATGGTCTGCAAAGAGAGAATGGTTCGAGCGGCAATCACGATTGGGTCGATAGTGTTTTGCGGGGTAGCGCCGTGTCCACCTTTTCCGTAGATGATGATGCGGACGGAGTCGGCGCTGGCATACGAATATCCGGAAGTGACGCCAACTGTTCCGGCCGGAAGTTGATTGCCGACGTGCAACGCGACACCTACATCTGGCTTGGGGAATCGCTGCAGCATTCCGTCGTCGATCATCTTCTTTGCGCCCGAGATGGTTTCCTCCGCAGGCTGACCAATGAGCATCAAGGTCCCGTGCCATGTGTTCTTGCTGTGTGCCATCACCGCCGCGGTTCCAACGAGTGCCGCCATGTGCAAGTCATGTCCGCAGGCGTGCATGACGGGAACGTCACGTCCGGAGTCGTCTTTGGCGCGAACCTTGCTGGCGTAAGGGAGACCGGTTTTTTCTTCGACGGGAAGCGCGTCAAGTTCGGTCCGCAGCATTACAGTCCAGCCGGGGCCGTTCTTGAGGATGGCGACAATCCCCGTACCGCCTACGTGTTCGGTGACTTCGTATCCGAGACCGCGAAGCTGGCTCGCCAGTTTGGCTGCCGTCTGCGTCTCATGGGAAGAAAGTTCCGGATGCTGGTGCAGATCCAGGTACAGTGCGTACGCCTCAGGATAGACGGCATCGACTTCCTTCGATGTCGGAGCGGTTTGTGCCAAGCAAGTGGCAGTGGCTGCCGTTAAAAGCAGAATTGTGGCCCATGTCATGTGGAGGGATGATATCTGTAACCTTGGACTCGCCGCAAATTGGGAGGAACACGAAGCGCGAAATTCAATGCCGCTGGTTTACCCTACTGTCATCCACTCTTATCAAGAGGCAGAGTCGGCAAGCAACTAATTCTGGAGCATTGAAAGATGAAACTGTCTGGTAGATCGCTGATCGGGTTCGAATCAGGCACGGCTACGCACGAAGTCTTCTACGCTCTGAATCCCAAGAGCGGCGAACGTCTGGAACCAAGCTTTTCTGCAGCATCGCCGAATGAAGTTAATCGCGCTGTGAGTCTGGCGCATCAGGCCTTTGCAAACTACTACCGGGTCTCGGCTCGGGATCAAGGTGCTTTTCTGCGCACGATTGCGGCCAATATCGAATCCATTGCCGAAGAATTGGTCGAACGTGCCGAAGTGGAAACTGCACTACCGAAGCCGCGTCTGCAGGGTGAGACGGTGCGAACTTGTGCACAGCTACGCATGTTCGCGCAAGTTGTGGAGGAGGGCTCATGGGTGCAAGCACGAATCGATCGCGCGGATCCCAACCGCAGGCCTGCTCCGAAGCCCGACATTCGCTCCATGCTGCGTCCCTTAGGACCGGTCGTCGTCTTCGGTGCCAGTAACTTTCCCTTGGCATTTTCGGTCGCGGGCGGGGACACAGCTTCCGCGCTCGCGGCTGGGAATCCGGTCATCTTCAAAGGTCATCCGGCGCATCCAGGCACCAGCGAATTGGTGGGCCATGCCGTTCAGCGGGCTGTGCGCCAATGCAACTTGCCAGAGGGAGTTTTTTCGCTTTTGTTCGACAGCGGGAATAGGGTTGGCACCGCTTTGATCAAGCATCCGCTGGTGAAGGCAGCGGGTTTTACCGGATCGCGGGCAGCGGGAAGAATATTGATGGATTTGGCAGCCGCACGTCCCGAGCCGATCCCATTTTTTGCCGAGATGAGCAGCACGAATCCCGTATTCATTCTGCCCGGTGCACTGCGGGAACGCGCGGACAGCATCGCTGCAGGACTATACGCTTCGTTCACTCTCGGAGCTGGCCAGTTTTGTACCAAGCCGGGGCTGGTCTTCTTGCCCGCGGTTGCGGAGGCTTCCGACTTCATCAAGCGGCTGCAGTTGTGTATCGATGAATCCGCGCCATTCCATTTGCTTACTCCGGAGATACGATCTGCCTACGGCGCCGCGATCAGCACCCGCAAGACTAAAGCGAATGTGGGACTTGTTGCTGAAAAGGTGGCCGCAAGAACTGGCGAAGGATTCAGCGTGGACGGCGCGCTTTTCGAAACCCATGCTCGTTCTTTCCTGACGGACGAAAACCTGGCCGCGGAGATTTTCGGCCCCGCGACCTTGTTAGTTCATCATTCGAATCGGGAGGAAGTGCTGGAGGCTGCAAGCAATCTCGATGGCCATCTGACTGCGACCATCCACGGCACAGAACAAGACTTACAAGAGTTCAGCGACTTGATCGCAATTCTGGAGCGAAAAGTCGGGCGGTTGGTCTTCAATGGTTTCCCGACTGGAGTTGAAGTTTCCCACGCAATGGTGCACGGCGGACCCTATCCCGCAACCTCCGACGGCCGTTCAACGTCTGTGGGCAGTCAAGCAATCTTTCGATTTTGCCGCCCTGTCTGCTACCAGGCATTTCCGCAGGCAGCTCTCCCCGACGCGTTAAAAGACGCCAATCCTCTGCATATCTGGCGAATGATCGACGGAGAAATGACGAGAGAACCGATTCCCTCCGCAGTCACCCGGATCGGATAAGAATGCCCGAGCGTGACCGATCCGCCGACCCCGATGCTGGCCACGCTCTTCCTCCCAACCCTGTCGATTTGTTTCAACGGACGTAGAGCAACTACCGTCCACCGAAGCTATAACCCAGCGAAACGCCATACCGAACTGCATACGACGAGCTGAATTCGACGTTGTTATTAATCAGGTAGAGGCGCACTTCCGGACGAACGAACGCGCTGCGCCAGACGTAGGCGCGAATGCCTCCTCCGAAGTCTCCCATGAAGTGATTGCTGGTAACGTAGTTCGTACAACCGGTGATGTAACTGCAAGTCAGATTCGAAGTGTAGAACCGAAGATTCTCACCACCAATGCCGGCTAGCAACTCGGCCGTAATGTGCGTGGCAAGCTTTGGAGCCCAGATTGCGTTGAACGAATAAAAAATTGGACGGTAGGGCTGGTAGCCACCGTACAAATTCTGACTCGCCCTCCAAGCCACATCCCCTTCAATTCCTAAATGATGGGTTAGCAAGACGTCCGCACTAAACATGGGGTAGGCGCCGCCTCCAACCGTGGGATAGAAAACTCCGTTGGTCGTTTTGCCTGAACCCGAAGTAAGAGTGCTGACACCAAAAGCCGCATCGATCTGTTGCGCGTGCGCAGTTCTTACCAAAAGAGCAAATACAAAGAGCAGGGCAATCAAACTTAGCTTTTTCAAGTTTTTCTCCAAAGAATTGCTAGAAACTTGGATGTAGCCTCGACCAACAGAGTTGGATTTTGAGAAATACCCTCAGATTCCAAATCGTTCCCTCGCTGCGGGTCACAACGACTTCCCAAGTCCAGTATATTCAATCATCGGTTGGCATGGCCCCACGTAAAGAAGGGTCAAGAATTGTAACGAACAAAAATCGTAACCCTTGCTAATAACCCGAAAACCAGCACCAAAGTTGCGCAGAATATTGCCAGTGCAAGCCTTTGTGACCTGGTTACTTTGGTAACCCGAAACCGCTTGGCTGCGTCGCCAAATTGACATACTGTGGATCAAGCTTTCCTCAATATCTATATTATGACGCTTCTCGAGAAAATTCCTACCGTTGTGACCGTCGCCGTGCTGGTTGGCATTTTCCTGGCATTGAAGCGGCATAGCCACTCTGCGCGTTTGCAACTATGGATGGTGGCCTGGTTCCTCATCTTTACGCATTTCGTGGCACAGTTGTTGGAGCCCGCGACGGGAGAGGTTAGCTCGTATCTTCTGGCGATTGATCTGGCCTCCCTGCAAGCCGCCGCCGTTGCCTTTGTCGTCTCGGTCTCCGTGGTTGCGGAGGATAAGCGCAAGCGCACGCTGATGCTTCTGGTGACCGGTATCCCTTCGGTAGCCTATGCGATTCTAGCCAGCTACGATGTGCATCCGCGATGGCCTTACGTCCTCAGTCTGTTAACGTGTTTTGTGGGTGGGATTCTCCTTCTCTTCTGGTTACGGAAATTCTCTTTGTATGCCGTTACGCTTGCGCTGGTGGGGTCGGCAACGGCTCTTTGGGCGATCCGCGCGGCAATGCGCGGCTCCTTCGATGAGGGCCTGACCGCCCTACTGGGGTTGGGCTTCGCGCTGCCAGGAGTTTTCCTCTGCCGGAATTACTGGCGCGCCTCCCCTGGGATTCTCACCGCCGCCGGAGGATTTTTCTGTTGGGGAGCCGTATTTCCGGTGGGCATGCTGCTGGATCACATCGTGCCCCACGCAAATGTTCCGGCGGAGCTTTGGAATACTCCCAAGCTGTTTGTGGCGTTCGGCATGATCCTGGCTATCGTTGAAGACAAGTCCGAATCTATTGAGACCATGCAGCGGAAGGAACGCGGCCTCAATCATCAACTGGAACGCTTCTCGACGATCACCTCGCAGCTGCTAAGCGGCGCGACTGTGGATTTGTTGTGCAATGAAATCGCTTCTGCCATTACCGACGTGAGCAATTTCCGTCTCGCCGTTATCCAGCTCGATAGCGGAGGGTACGGTTTGCGGGTGGCAGGTGCCAGCGGAATTTCCCCCGCTGCATTGGCACAGTTGGAGCAGAAAGCGCGCCGTTGGACTGCCGATGACATAAAAGATTTCTGCAGCCGCGGTCGTCCGATCGGTCAAAATTCGTTTCTACTCTCCGCGGCAGAGGCCGCGAAATACGATCCCCTAAAAAGTCGCCTTCGCTACGATCCCAACCCTTACTGGAATACGGGCGATGAACTTCTGATTCCGTTATGTTCCGCCCGCGGGGGGTACCTGGGGTGTATCGCGCTGGACGATCCGCGGAATGTGGAAGCGGTCAATGCTCCGGAGTTGGCGCGAATTGAGCTTCTGGCAGCTGATCTTGCGGTCGCTCTTGAGCTGAAGTCACTGCAGAACCAGTTGATCCGCTCGGAAAAACTCGCGGCGTTGGGGCAATTGGTGGCTGGTGTTGCTCACGAGCTCAATAACCCTCTTACCGCGGTAATGGGCTACGGGGATCTGCTGGGGGACGATGTTCCAACCGGCCCCGCACGTGACAAGCTGGACAAACTGGTCAACGAGAGCCGGCGGATGAAGAAGATCGTCGAAAACCTCCTGCGGTTCTCCCGGCAAAGCACCATGGATCGTCAGACAGTGGACTTAGCCCCGGTTATCAAAGACGTCCTTGCATTGCGAGATTATTACGCGCATACGCGAGGATTGGAGATTCTCTCCGACGTTCGATCCAATCTTCCGCGAGTGGCAGTGGATGAAGACCAGTTCAAACAGATTTTGCTCAACCTGCTGAACAACTCGATCGACGCCGTCGAAAATATGGAAGGGCCGAAACGCATCACCGTGCGCGCATTTGCTCGTGGGAACCGCGCGATCATCGAGGTGGAAGATACCGGCCCCGGGTTCAAGGATTTGAACCGGGCGCTCGATCCGTTCTACACAACCAAACCCGTGGGCAAGGGCACTGGGCTTGGATTGAGCATTTGCTATGGGATCGTTAAAGAGCACGACGGCGAAATCAGGCTCGCGAATCTGCAGCCCCACGGCTCGCTGGTGACGGTGGAGTTGCCACTGGGAGTATCAAAGGCAATGGGCAATGCTGCCAAAGCCGCTGAGATGGGTTAACCAAGAAGGCCTCGCTTCGGTTTTGGTTTGTGTCAAGCCAGGCGCAAAAGTCACTTCAACAGTCTCGGGACTCTGCACGGAATTCGTCCAACATTGCTGGTTTCCTCGCCCGTCGGTCTCAACCGAAACCCGTCCCAGTTTTTTCCGCGGACCGGAATTGATCTTCTTCAAGCCTTGAGCAAAACGAATCGAACGGCCACGAAAAGCAGCAGAATAGTCAACGGTGGGGAAATCGGCCAGACCCGCGTTTGGCAGGCGCAGAACCACACCCTGGGCAAATGGCTTGGGGCACGCGCCGTGGGCGGTTTACGAAAAAAGGAGGGTGACCTTAGAAGGAGGGAATGATGCGGCGCAGCCGAGCTTAGTCCTGTCCCGCGCCAGCGGCAAATGCTCTCTCGATATTTATCACTGGAGCGAAAGGATTCTCGACGTGTACGTTCTGCACGCTTGCAGGTACAGTGTGGTAGGAATACTCGGGAATGATTTCTTTCACCTTTTCGCGAATCGACATCTCTGTTCCAGAGTTTGCTAATGCGATCAGGTCTTCCAAATGAGAACACAATGCCGGCCACGCAATAATCTCAGACTTGGTTCGCTTAACTTTGCGGTTCGTGGTCCCGAATCTTCTCTCCGTCGGGTAGAAGAGATCCTCGTACATCTTTTCTCCGGGACGCAGGCCGATGAATTCGATTTTTACCTCGCTTGGAGATTTTCCGCACTGGCGAATCAAGGAATGGGCCAGGTCCAGTATGCGGACAGGATTGCCCATGTCCAGGACTAGGATGTCGCCATGGTCGCCGAGAGTGAACGCTTGCAAAACCAGGGATACAGCTTCAGGAATCGTCATGAAGAATCGTGTGATTTCCGGATGTGTGATCGTGATGCGGCCCTCCTTTTCGATCTGCTCTTTGAATACTGGAATCACGCTGCCCTGAGAACCCAGCACATTGCCAAACCGCACCGAGACGCAGCGCATGTTCTTTTTGGGTCTGGCTGCAAGGATGAGTTCTCCCAGCCTTTTTGTGGCACCCATGAAACTCGTCGGTTGCACTGCTTTGTCAGATGAAATCAGGACGAACGCCTCGCAACCGCATTCCTCGGCGACGTCAAGCAAGGGAGCCAATGCGACCACATTGTTGTTCAGCGCACCGCGAATGTTGAGTTCAACCAGTGGAACGTGCTTATAGGCCGCGGCGTGGAAAATAATCTCTACGCCTCCGTCAGAGAGTATCCGGCGCATGCGCGTAGTATTGCCGACGTCTGCGACCGCATATACCACCCGATCACCGGCTGGCTGTTTCGTGAGTTGCAATTGCAAATAGAACATCGGCGTTTCCGCCTGATCCACTACGATCAACTTGGCGGGAGAGTACGCCAGAATCTGACGGCACAATTCGGATCCAATCGAACCGGCCGCGCCCGTCACCAGTACCGTTTTGTTGGTCACCTGTTCACGCACGAGCGCGAGATCAAGTTCGACCGGCGCGCGTCCCAAAAGGTCCTCGATGTTTACTTCCCGCAGTTGGGAAACCGATACACGTCCGGTCAGCAAGTCTTGCAGCCCGGGAACGGTCCGGTAGCGCAGTCCGGTTTGCTCACAGACGCGGCTGATGCGTTGCATTTGGGCGCCACTGGCCGAGGGAATGGCGATGAACACCTCTTCCACGCGGTGCGCCGAGGCAACGGAAACCAGGTCGTTGATCGTACCGGCTACCGGGACGCCATGAATTTTCGCGTGGTGCTTGTAAGCGTCGTCATCCACGCAAGCCACGGGCAAAAAATCGGTCCTTTGCATCTCCCGTATCAACAGGCTGGCCGCCTCGCCCGCGCCGACCAAAACCACGCGACGCTTGCGGCCGTCTGAAGGACGCGCGTGGTTGTCCTTGAGCGCTAAAGCGAGCAACCGCACCCCGGACAGGGCGGCGGTGGTGGTGATTGCTTCCAAAGCGTAGAGAGTGAGGGGGAACGTGAGCACGCCAAACACATACCGGACCGTGAGAAAAAAGCAAAGGCTCCCCAGGGTGACCGCTTTCAGAATGTCAATGACATCCGTGACGTCGCTGCAGTGCCAATATCCGTGCAGCAGGTTGAAGCGAGCGAGTGCAACCATGCGGAACAGGAGCAAAAGCGGCAGACAGCCAAGCAACAGCTTGGGAAACGGGATGATCCAAGAATCGAACCGCAGGCACCAGGCCGCGAAGGCCGATGCCGTGATCAACAAGATCTGAAATGCCGCAATGACCCAGGACCGCTGCCTGATCAGCATAGAGAGTACTCGGCAATCGATTTGGAGATTACGTCACGTCGCCGCCAGATGCCCTGTGGATTGGCCAGCGCCGTGGTAGATTCAGTCCTTGAATTAACCAGACCGCGCACGTTCCCTCGGAAATCCAAAATAGACAGCTGCTCCCGCGCTCCCCAAGGGAGCTCGAAATCCAACGAAGTTATGCAGACGGTGTTATTACGCATTGAGGCAAGATGTTGCAGACGGTGACGAAAGCAAATTTCGCTGCAGAAGCGACTCGTAGAGCTGCTCCCATTGATCCACTACCGCCGACAAACTGTAGTGTTGGCGCACGTGCTGTCGTCCCGCCAAGCCCATGGAGCGACGCGAATCCACCGATCGTTCTACGATTCGAAGCATTGCGTCCGCCAGCGCCGCGGGGTTTTTCGCTGGGGCCAACTCTCCGCTTATTCTGTCCCTGACGATTTCGTGATTCCCCCCGACATCCGTCGCCACGATTGGCAACGCGGACGCGCTGGCTTCAAGCAGCCCCATGGGCAAGCCTTCCCATGCGGAGGCCATCACGTAGGCATCGGCGGCGGCCATCAGCCTGGGCACATCGGTTCGGGTGCCTAGGAACCGCACTTCGCTAGAAATCCCGAGAGTAGAGGCCAGTTGTTCCATCGATGCGCGCGATGGACCGTCTCCGGCGATAAGCAAAATGTTACGGGGTGTCGAAAGGCGTGACATCGCGTGCAATAGGTTCGGGTAGTCTTTCGGCGCTTCGAATCGCCCCACGGCCAGCCAAACGAATTTGTCCTCAACTCCGAGTTCGTTGCGAATCCGCTGACGTATTTCGCTGCCGAGTTGAAATTGATCAACCGGTATGCCGTTTGGAACTACCACCAGCCTGCGTGCTGGAACTGCTCCCACCTGGATGTAGCGCGCCGCGGCGGCGGCGCTGATGATGGTCGTTAGATCCGTGAGCGGGTCGGTTAGCCGGTAGAAAATATCGGCCCATCGCCTGCCGGCGGGTGAAGTGTGAATCGTCGAGATCACCACCGGCACCGAGGCGAGTAATCGGCAAAGTCTTCCAAGCAAATTGGCGTGAACCATGTGCATGTGCAGAATTGCGGGACGATCCTCTCGCAGAATTTTGAGAAGCCGGGTAAGGCCTCTGGGGTCGGGAATGCCGCGGTGCATGTCTAAAGATGAGACCTTGATGCCAAGTTTCAAGAGGTCTGCCTGCAACGCGCCGCCGGGCAACATCGTAACAACTCGCACGTTCCAGCCTCTGGCGGTGAGAGCTTCCATTAACAAAACCAATTGCGTCTCCGCTCCTCCACGATTGAGGCCGGTGATGAGGCATAGCATGGATTTCGGGTCGGGCGGCGGTTGCCGGAATCCAGCCCTGCTTGGACCGTGGGGATCGAAATACTCCGTTGCAGTTTCCTTTAGAGAAACGCGATTAACAGTGTTCACTGAAGATTTCATCCTCTAACGCTGGTGATACGGTCTGCTTCATCATGGGAGCTGGTGTGCGTTCCATCACGCTCTCCACCCGCTCGACGGTGGAAGTGCCGCGCATATCCGAAGAACAAGGAAAGTCGGCAAGAGCCCGACGTTCATATTCACGATAGCTTCCAATGATGCGGGCCGGAACCCCGCCAACGATGGATCCCGACGGCACCGATTTTGTGACTACACTTCCGGCGGCGACGATGCAACGGTTCTGTATTTCGACTCCGGGCATCACGATCGAATTGACTCCGATAAAAACATCGTCGCCCACTGTGATCGGGGCATAGCGGAAACGGCGGCCTCTGCCATCACGCATCAGCCAAGCTGTGCCATCATGGGTGATGAATTTCACGCCCGAAGTTACCGTGACACGATTGCCAATGCTGACAAGCCAGGGCTCGCTGCCGAAATTGCCGGTGTAAATGCGGCATCCCTCGCTTACTTTGACCCCAAGCTTTCGTGAGGCGAAGACTCCGCCCTTGAGAAATGCGTAGAGGTACCATTTCAATTTGCCGTTCACAAATCAACCCTTCTCGTCAGTTGTTCCCGGTCACTCAAAATGCTGCTGCCTTCGATTGCTCCGGAATGACTCCACGCTCGCTCAAGAGCCGAAGATAAAGTTGCTCGTGGTTTTTCACCATGAAGTCGAGGGAGAAGGTGGTCACTGCGCGGTTGCGCGCTGCGGCGGACATCCGGCTGCGCAGGTCAGCATTTTGCACCAGCAACGCACCTGCTGCGGCAATGGCTTCAGGATCATGCGAAGGAACGAGATAGCCTTCAACGCGATCACGCACGGCTTCCGCGTTTCCGCCGACCGTGGTTGCAATCACCGTCTTGCGGCAGGCCATGGCTTCCAGCAACGAGTTTGAAAACCCTTCAGTTTCAGACGAGCAGACGTAGACATCGATCAAGGGGTAGACGGTTCGTTCGGGTTCGTCGGAGGTGGTGACGTGGAGAACGTCTTTCAATCCCGCATCCGCAATCTGCGTGGTCAGGCGCGTCAGTTCGCCCCGGTCGTGCCCGCACATCACAAAGCGAGTATGCGAAAACTCGCGGTGCAGACGCGTCGCCGCGCTGACAAAATCCGCATGCCGCTTACAGGGACGAAAATTAGCGACGATGCCGAATACGACGTGCTGGTCGGACCACCCAAGTGCCCGACGGAGTTCGGTTCCGCTCCTAGGTGCAAAACGGCTGGTGTCGACGCCGTTGTAGATGGTCGCGGTACGCTCCGCCGGGTACGAATCCAAATCGACGATCTCCTGGGTAAGAGCTTCGCTGTTGCCAAGCATGAAGTCCGTCTGGCGCAGGGCATAACGTTCCGCGGTCGTAACAAATCGCGAGCGACGGTACAAGCCCGCCGAACCTCGCCGGCTGGCAACAATCAAAGGAACTCCGACGGCGCGAGCCGCAAGGGAACCTACGATCGTAGCCGCTTCCGGGAGGAATGCATGGAGAACGTCAGGCTGAATGTCCCGCAGCAGTTCTCGCGCCTTTCGTAGAAATCGTGGGAATTTAAGTAGATTCGATCGGTCAATTAACCCGGAGATCTTGGGTTTCCCGAGCGAATAAACCTGCTCTACCGCGCCTTCGGCACGAGATCTTGTATCTGGACGGAAAATGATGAGGCTCGGATCGAATGTTGAGCGATCCAGACCGCGAAGCAACTCGAGCAATTGGCCTTCCGCACCGCCGGTGCGCAAGGATCCTATGATGTACGCAATCTTGATTCGAGCCGCCACTCTCACGCTCGTGCCGCCCGAGCCAGATTCGACTGCTTGACGCGAGACAGTCTGCCGCGAACCGCAATCCGATTGCGCCAGAGTGAATCGAAAATCCGATCCCCTAGACTGTGCTGGCGAGTTGACCAGCGCTGTCGTACTTCTTCCACGGTGGTGAATTGGCTGTGATGTGCATGAAGGAAAGTCCGGAGGTGATCCAACGACCGCTCTGCAAGCGTATTCGGATGGCAGCAAACGGTCCAAACGCCCTGGGCCATCTCTTTGACATCCCAAAGCTGTTGCGGAATCCACAACGCCCCCTCGAGCTGAAACGGGTAACGCGCAAAGCCGTCAGAGATCGTCGTGATGCCAAGTTGTCCAAGTAACTTGACGGTGGTGCGGTCGAATCCGTGGCGGGGAGCAACCCAGATTTGCGGAGTTAGACCGTGAGACTGCAGAACGCGCATTCCTGACTCAATCTTGTAGCGTTGCTCGGGTTCGGAAGCTCCGGCAAACTCAGTCAGGGCGTGCAAACGAACCATGCTGTGACCTCGAACATTGCAAACATGCTGATAACCGTGGAGAGCGATTACATATCCATTGGCTTGCAACCGGTTCATGCGATCCCAGAATGAAGGATCTTCGGGAGCGACTTTCAGAGAGGAATCCTGGTTGTCGGGTACGACGGCGACGATCGGCTTAATGCCGTAATGGTCGAGCAGGTCTGCCAACTGCTTCCATTTCTCATGATTCATCGTCGGGCAAAAATCGTCGAAACGGAGCAGGTATTCAGCCATGAGAAACACTCCTATCCCAGCCACGTTTCAGTTTGAGGGCCACTTTCCCCAGCATGGTCAGCGCAACTTCCCCGTAGTAAGTGGGGACAACGGTTCCACCGAATTCTTCTTTGAACCGATTAATCCGGACTTTGTCAGGGTCGTCAGAACCCGCGTACCAGCCGCCGAAATCATAAGTTCGGAAACCGGCTTCCTTGAGCTTCAGGAAGTCGCACCAGTGATGATAACGATTTGCCCTGCCGACCCGCTGCCTGTAAGTACTGTTGTCGACAGTTCGAAACAACGAAGCCGAATACAGCAAGCGAACCCGGTCGCTGCCGGAAAGATATGAATGCCAAACCAGATCTTCGCCGTCGGCGGTTTGCACGGTGGTTAGAATGAGTTTCCTGGTGTCCCGCATTAAAACCAGATGTGCAAGTTTGATAGCAGGCAGCCCAGTTGCGTGGGCAAACTCGTTGTAGAACCGCAGGAAAGATTCCAAAACATTATCGCCGGGCTGATCGTGATAGTTGTATGTGAGTTCATCCTTCGCCGCGGCACGGCGAATCGCGTAGCGCGTGTCGGGTTTGATCTTGGCCTCGATCGCCGAGGGCTCCTGCGCCAGATTCACAATCAACGTGTACCACTCCAAGCAGCGACCGTCCTCTACAGGTGTACTCCGGTTACGGAAGCGCACGATGTCAGCACCGGCGGCTCGCAGATCATCGTCGAACCAAATCTCTGCGATCCGCACTGGCCCTTTTGTCGTGAGCATCTCTAAGCTCGTCCTGCAAGTTTTCCTGGAGAGGGCCGCGGCGCGACTTTGTCTAGCAACGAATTCCACTTATCCATGAAGCTCTGTAGTCCGAAACGTTCGACTATTTCCGGACCACGGGCCGCCATACGCGCGCGGAGTTCGCGGTTGCTCATGAGCGCTTCCATCGCGGAGGTTAGGCCTTCCAGGTCTCCGGAATTTACGAGGAGTCCATCCACGCCGTCGCGAACGATGAATCGCGGGCCGGAGGGACAATCGAAACTGATGACCGGTAATCCACAAGCCATCGCTTCACAGAGTGCGCCGGGAAAACCCTCACGCGACGAGGACAATACAAACAGGTGACAATCGCGCAAAACCGGGGTTGGATCTTCCAGCGTGCCCAGCAGGTGAATTCGGTCGCGCAATCCCAATTCCTCCCTCAGCTGTTCTAGAGGAGCGCGTTCCTCGCCTTCTCCAATCAAGATGAGAGACCACTGCGGAAACCGCGAACTGAGGCCTGCGAATGCACGGAACAGAGACTCAAATCCTTTGACAGGATGAAGACGTCCCATTGCCGCCACCCGATATTTGCCCGGTAGCTCAGTTGAACTCCGCGTCGACGTCGTGCTCACCGAAACCAGGTTCGGGATAACTGTCACAATCCCTGCAACCAAAGGCTGCACCCACTCCGCCACATTATCGGTTAAGCACTGCGCGGCTTCGGCATTCCGATAAGTCAGGCGACGCAGCAAACTCCAGAATGGTCCTACATGCAGCACCTGCGGATCGGTCCGTTCACAAATGATGCGAGGGACTCCCAAACCAATCGTGGCCAGTAGCACGCGAATGTTGGTGTGAACAGTGAAGCTTACGATGACGTCGGGCTGGGTCCTGCGAATGGCGGAGCGAAGTCTGAAGACCCGGGCTAGATTCGCCATAGTGGCTTCAACCACGCTTCCGGAACTAGACTGCAATTCCAGCGGGACATGCCGAACGTCCTCGTTCAGACGAAAGAATGGTAAATCCGCACTAAGCGTAACGATTGTGACCTGATGGCCGAGTTTGCTCCAGGCGTTGGCCAGAAACGAAATGGTTCGTTCGGCTCCGCCGCAACCGAGGCCGCAGTTGACAAAAGTTATGCGCATGCCGCGCCTCTCGCGATGGATACGCCCGCCCCCGCCATGATCCATTGCTGAAATACCAGCAATCCCCACAACTGGACGCTCCAGTCCCACTGCCCGTGCAAGTGCTCATGCCAGAGCCGCCGGACTACGCTGGCATCGAAGATCCCCTGGTTTGACAATCGCGGCTCGCTAAGGAGTTCCTCGGCCCATTCGCGCAACGGCCCCTTCAACCAGGCAGACATCGGAACTGCAAATCCCTGTTTTGGGCGCTCCACTAAGTTCTTCGGAACATATTTGTACAGGATCTGGCGCAGCAGCCATTTGCTCTGCCCATCGCGCACTTTGTAGTGCACGGGTAATTTCAAAGCGAACTCGACCACCCGATGATCGAGCAGGGGGACGCGCGCTTCCAACCCAACGGCCATGCTGGCCCGGTCCAGTTTGGTCAAAATGTCCCCGGGAAGATATCCCTCAATGTCGTCTAACATCAGCTCCATAAGATCTTCGTGCCGATTGCCATTCCTTGGGAGCGAATCCGCATCATCTTGGAAGCCGATCATGATGGCGGACGAATTGAAATAACAGGACTGGAACGCGCGCTTGAATTGCCGAATATCTTGTGCTTCCAGCACCGCCTGAACGCGAGCCAGGTGCTGCACCGCCGCTTCGTGCGGACGTTTCCCCAAACCAAAGTTAGAGCACGCACGCGTATTGAGCAGTGAGGTTCCCAAGGCCGCGAAGGAAGAGAAGAGACTTCGCAAAGGCGTCGGAATCCGGTTTCTGCGAATCCAGATGTTGCTGAGCTTTGGATAAGATTGATAGCCGCAGAAAAGCTCGTCGCCACCGTCGCCGGAAAGAGCGGCCGTGACAGAACGTCGCGCAAGCATGCTGACGAGGGTAGTCGGAATCTGAGAAGAGTCGGCGAACGGCTCGTCGTAGATAGCGGGCAATTGTGGAATCAGGTTGAGAGCATCACTCGGCGATATGTGCTGCTCCACATGATCGGTTCCGAGAAACTTCGCAATACCTCGTGCATGCTTGCTCTCGTCGTATCCCCCTTCACTGAAACCGATACTGAAGGTCCTGACTGGGTTGTGGTTCATGGATTGCATCAGGGCCACTACGGTGGTTGAATCGATGCCTCCCGACAGAAAGGCGCCGATCGGAACATCGGAAACCATGCGAAGCCGCACCGCATCCCGCAATAGTTCGTCCAATTGCGAGATGATCTCCTCATCCGTCGTAGCGGCAAGCGGAAGATCGGTACTTCGCGCGTAATCGCAGGCTGACCAGTAGCTCTCGAGAGAGGAATCCTGGGGATTTCCCGAACTGACGGTGACAATCGTAGCCGGCATCAGTTTGCGAACGCCGACATAAATGCTACGAGGCCCAGGGACATGGTTGTGGCGCAGGTATGAGGCGAGACTGCCGCGGTCGATAACGGGCTCAAACTCGGGATGCGCGTGCAGGGCCTTCAATTCGGATGCGAACAGAAGCGTGCCATTTGCCCAGCCGTAGTACAGCGGTTTAATGCCGAGTCTGTCCCGCACCAGGTGCAGCTTTCTTTCGAAGGTGTCCCAAAGCGCAAAAGCAAACATTCCGATGAATTTCTGCACAGCTTCGCGTAGGCCCCACTTCTCGATGGCGGCTAACATCACTTCCGTGTCGGATCTCCCCCGCCAATCGGGATGCGTCAATTCAGCGCGAATTTGCAGAAAATTGAACACCTCCCCGTTGAACACGATCCAATAGCGGCCACTACGGGAGACCATGGGCTGGCGTCCTTCGGGCGATAAATCGAGAATTGCGAGCCGGCGGTGGCCAAGGGCTAGGCCCACTTCTGCATCGATGTGCTGCCCTTCGTCATCCGGGCCGCGATGGCGGATTGTCGCAGTCATGTGGCGCACGATTTCCCGCATATCCGCTGCCGATCTTGCCTGGCGGCGTTCTGGCGACCAATATCCCGCTATTCCGCACATAGAGCGATTTCTTTCTTGCCCGGCAGAAGCGCGAAGCCGTGCATCTGCATAGGTTAGAAGCGAGCAGCTAACAGGGAAGTGACTAAGATGCTGATCCCAAGACAACCGCAGGAGACAAATTCGTTGGATTCTTCTCTGCACGTTGCAGCAGAACGTGCACAGCCGTTCCCATGACGAAAAAGGAAGCAGCGTAGAACAGCGAAGTCGAAAGTGCGATGCCAGCCACCCCAAAGAACCGCATGCAGATGATATTCAGGATCACGTCCAGCACTAGATTCAGCGCAGCGCTGTACATAATGATGTCATTACGTTTCATCGCCGTCAGCACGCGAACGATGAGAATATTCACGGCAAAAAACGGCATCTGCAGCGCATACATAACTTGAACGTGCGCCACCACGGCAGCATCGGCAGCGGTGAACGCCCCACGCTGCAACAACACTCGCACAATCAGCCGTGAGCCCAGGATCAGAAGCAGAGTAAGCGGAACCGACAGCCCCAGCAGCAACTTCGAATACGTGTTCAAGGTTCGGCGACAGCCACTCCAGTTCTCCGCGGCTGCCATCTCTGAAAGGTACGGGATCGCTGCGGTTGTAAGTGAGATGGACATCAGATTAAGCACTACGCTGATGATTTTGTTCCCATAGTTGAGAGCGGCAACACTGCCGGGTGACAGCATCGCAGCCATGGCTTGGTCGATCACCATGGCACTGCTTCCCAGAACGCCGGCAGCGATTAGGGGAAAATATTGCTTTCGAACCTCGGCAATTCCAGTCTCCGTGCCGGGATCTCCCAGCGTTAAATGAATGTTGTACGCCTTCAATGAGAAAACTAATAGAGAGCACTCCAGAGACGCTCCGGATACGATTCCGCATGCCAATACCCACGGTCCGAACCAGGGAGCAAGAAGCAATACTCCTGCAGTCATGATGATCGGAGTGATGATGGGAGTGAATGCCGCGAATGCGAACCGTCCTTCGGCATTCAACACCGACGAGCAATTCGCACTTATGCCTCCGAGCACTAAGACGGGGAGAATGGCGTAATACAAATGAAGGGTCAGCGCCAGCTTTTGGGGGCTGAAACCCGAAGCCAGGTGGGGGAGAATAAGTCGCCCCAGAACTGCGAGCGCTAGACAAACAGAACTCAGCAGCACTGTGCTGTGCAAAAGAGCGCTTGTGAACAATCGATCCGCTGCTTTCTGGCCCTTGCTGTTGCGCACCTGAACGTACGTCGGGACCAGAGCTTGATTTAGCGAACCAGCCAGAATCGCCACAAAGTATGACGGTACAAGGTAAGCAAGAATGAAGGCATCGATCGCATCTCCACGTCCAAAAGCGCGTGCGACAGTCGCCTCTCGAAAGGTGGCCGCCGCCTTGACCACGAGCGAGAATGCCGCGACCACCACGGCAGCTCTGAATATCTTGTGATTCGCTGTCGTGGGCGACCCGAAAGCTGAAACTACACGTCCGAATGGCATTTTTTGACTAAATCAGTTAGTGCGTACGGAGATTCACCTGCAGCTACGGGCTTTGAATTGCTAGTCCGTGCAAGCAACAACTTGAGTTGTGGTTTCGTCCTGCCTATTTTAGTGGAATCATCCGAGAGACTCGTTCGCCGTCAATGATCGCATTTTCCGTTCCCTTATCGACGAACTTGGTGCCTACCAGCGGAGTGAAGATATCGTTGTGCCGGCTTCCGGACTCGAACTTCGCGTCCAGATTATTTGCTTCGTAGCGAACTCCATATAAAGCGACCTCGGCGGCATGGGCGCCAAAATGATAGGCTACGTCCCAATTCTCCAAATCTCCGCCAATCACGACATCCTGCCCGCACTGGACGAAGTCCACACCGATGCTGCCAGGATCTCGCATGCCGACAATGTGGGGATGGATAACCGTCAAGTTTGCCACGGCAAAGTTGCCGATTGCAGTCAATTGCAGCCCGATGTGGCCGTTCATCAGGTACGCACTTTCGATTAGGCCTCCCGTGTAGTTGCCGCTGCCGTCCAACCGCAATAGGACCTGGTTGTTTGGTTTGTAGAATCCTGAAATCCGGCTGCGGTAAATGGTGAAGTCGATGGATCTGGCAAGGTTGATTCCAGTCGCGTTCGAACTGGCCCCGGAAATGTCGAGCGCGATGTCAGACCAGGAGAAACCGAGTGTGTTGTCACTGGCGGCTCCCACGGAAACTGCTGCGCCGTCGCCAGTGAACGTGAGATACGTGCCACCGTAGGAACGACCACCCATCAGACCCCCGAACGGCGTAGCTCCCACAAAGGCGACGTTTTGAGTGCCTGGCGCCACGTAGATATGAAATTTGCCCATATTCAACCGGACCACTCCCAACAAAATGCTGAGATTCGATTTGTTGATATTGATGTCGCTAGACAACGCTTGCTCCCCGCCAAGGTTCCTGGCATCAATGATGGCACCCTCATCCGGAACGGTCTTGAGAGTGGCCAGAAGGTGAATGCTAAAGTCATTTCCCGGGGTTTTGTCAGCGTAGAGGATCTGTGCCGCACCCAGTTGAGTGAGGAATATCCCGATGACGCCAATCAGCACGAATCTGCGCACCATATATTCCTTTCGATCGATGAAATTTTGGCTACAGCCCGGGAGCGGTTGCTGTTACCGGACCCGGGCCGGAACACGAATTCCATCTGTTGAGGGTTCGTACCGGCGGTGTGTGGCATGTGCGAGGATCGAATGCCGCGCACCCTCGACTTGTTCAGCAAGCACCGCACTATGCGTGAGCAATAGTCCGAATACAATCCAGGTGATTCGATTCGAATTCCAGTCGATGGTGGTCACTCCGATGCACCAGCAAACCAGAACTCCAAACCAAAGCAGCTTCGCCCCCCGCGGCATTTTCCACATACTCGCAAAAAGGGCGAGCAGAAGTACGGAAAATATCGCCAGACCGATCGCGCCCTGCTCAGTGAGAATAGAGACGTACGTGTTGTGCGCGCTCATTCCGAGCCCCACCGCCTGATCAAAGTTACCGATTCCGATACCCAGGAAGGGATGGTCCTGGATAATGTTCCAGGATGCGACCCAGACGGCTACTCGACCATTGAGATCGCCGGACTGCAGTTGCGAGAGAATGGTCGAGAGGCGGGAAGTCGCTACCTCCGGGATCCAAGCGTACGCTGCCAGCAATCCTCCCGTAATTCCACAAACCGCGACCGCCTTCTTAGAAAGATTTTCCTGGGCGGAGAATAGCGGCAGGAAGCAGATGCCGACGAGCGCAACCACAAAGGCCGAGCGGGACGCGGTGAGTGCGATAGCAAACAATGCGACAAAAACATAGCTTAATGCGAAGAGCCGGATATGCAACTTGTGCTGGCGGACACCCATATAGATGGCAAACGGCACTCCCATGGCCAATCCCAGGGCCAGTCCGTTGGGATTGACTCCTTCATCGATGCTGTAGCGAAACTGCTTGGCGCCGAATGGAACGCCAGTGTGGATGAAATCCAGAATGGTCTGGCACGAAACCACAAATCCGCTGATGATGTAGGTCCAGAGCAACTGGTTGATGCGCTTGATACTATCGGCAAACTCCCAAATCAACCAAACTGACCACATGACCTGGAGGTTGGTACGCGCCATGTATGTGCTCTGTTCAACATCGACCGTCCATAGAATGGTCAAGAAAGAGTAGAGCAGGACCACTAGGCAGAGTATGTGCTCAGTTCTGGGGTGCCGAATCGCACCGTTGAAGAGCACGGCAAGCACTCCGACGATGAATGCAAGCACCCCTGCAACTCGGGCGATCCCGCCCAGTTGGTCGCCGAAATTGACGGCGTCCTGCCATGGTACGACGAAGATGAAGAGTGCAAGGGACCAGAACGCAAGTTGCCGCATAGAGTCTGCTGAGACTACATGGCCGTTTGAAATTGTTGGGGCTGGGTAGCCTTTGCCATTACCTGTTCGACCGCCCGGCAGGTCATCGCAATGTGTTCGTCAGAGAGGGTCGGATGGACAAGGAACATGAGGCTGGTTTCGCCCAACCGTTTCGCCGAACCCATACGCTCGGGTCTGCGTCGCGTCACGAAGGCCTTCTCCAGATAAATCTCGCTACAGGTGCCGACAAAACAGGGAACTCCTTCGGCGACGATTGCCTGCAGGATGGCATCGCGGTCGCAGCCAGCCTGCAGCGTTTCCGGACGCACGAAGGCGTAATACTTGTAATAGGCGTGGTGGCTATCGTCGGGCGGCACCGTGACACGCAGTCCGGGCAGCTTGGAGAATCGCGAATTCAGTATTGCCGCGTGGCGGCGTCGGGTTTCGATCCATCGTGGTACCTTCGTTAGCGCTACGCGGCCGATCGCCGACTGTATCTCCGTCATGCGCCAGTTGGTGCCGAATGATTCGTGCAGCCAGCGGAAGCCAGCCGGGTGTTGACGGTTGTGTGCGGCGTCGTGATTCTTGCCGTGATCCTTGAAACTCCAGGCGCGCTCCCAGATCTCGCGGCTATTGGTGGTGAGCATGCCGCCTTCGCCCGCAGTCGTCATGATCTTGTCCTGACAGAAGGAAAAAGCCGCTGCATCGCCGATAGAGCCGACCGAACGGCCCTTATAGGTCGCGCCCTGCGCTTGCGCGCAATCCTCGATGACTCGCAGATCGTACTCCGTCGCTAACTCGAGGATCGAGTCCATGTCGCAGGGCCATCCCGCCAGATGCACGGCGAGGATCGCTTTGGTTCGTGGCGTAATTGCCCGCCGAATGGTTTCCGCGGTGATGTTCTGGCTTTCGGGATCGACATCGGCGCAAACCGGTCGCGCGCCGCGCATCACGGCACAACTTGCCGACGCGATAAAGGTGCGGCAACTGGTGATGACCTCGTCGCCCCGTCCGATGCCGAGCGCATGCAAAGCAAGCTCCAGCGCGACCGTGCCATTAGCCACACAAACGGCATACTTCGTGCCCACTGATTCGGCGAATTCGCGTTCGAACCGGCGACCCTCCTCGCCCGTCCAGTAATTCACCTTTCCGGAGCGCAGGACCGAGGCTGCTGCCTCGATTTCATCAGCTTCGAAATAAGGCCAGGGAGAAAAAACTAGCCGTTCTTCTGCGGATGATGGCACGTTTTGTCGCTGAGCCGCGGTTGTGTTCATAGAGTCGCTATGAAAGGGTCTGATTTGGTGCTGTGCTTACCGGGACTACTTGCCCGTGGCGGCGGTTTTCGCGGCTCTCCGCGGACGAGCAGGCACACCGACAACGGTCGCATCGGACTCGACATTCTTGGTTACCACCGCGCCCGCGCCGACAATGGTGTGGGCGCCGACCTGAAGATATTGCAGAACTTGCGCCCCGGTGCCGACGAGCACGCCTTCGCCGATTACCACGCCGCCAGAAATGTTGGCTCCAGGGTTGACCACCGAACCTCGTCCGATGCGCACTTCGTGCCCCAGGGTGACGCCGAAATTCACCAGCGCAAACGGTTCCAGCGCAATGTTCACGGTTGCGACCGCCCCGGCTCCGATGAAGCAACCTTCTCCCAGTTGTGCCGAGTCGAGATCGATTACCGCCGTGGGATGGATGAGTGCTGGCCATTCGATTTCCCTCAGCAACGCTGTGATCCCAGCAGCAAGTTCCAAACGAACTGCTGGGCTCCCGACGCCCAGCGCGAGCGCATCTACCGAGGAACGATTCTGGTCAAGCCAGCTGAAATCTCCGAGCACCTGGTCGCGAGTGTCGTGGCGTCCCAGACGCGAGAGGTCGCTAACGACGTAGCCAAGGAAATCGAACCGGGGTTCAGCCCGATTGATCCAATGCAGTGCCGACGCAACCTCACGAGCCATGCCACCGGCACCGATGATGACGATTCGCTTACGCTTCATCAGGCGTTTCCCTTTTCCCGCTCGGTGTTTACGCCTACAAACTCCGGCATGGTTGCGTGACCCGGGGTGGAAATGCCAACGCACCTCAAGACTTTCCAGGCGGTTGTTGCCAGAATTTTGAGATCCAGCCACAAGCTCCGGTGATCCACGTACCACAGGTCAAGCTCGAACTTCCGATTCCAATCCAGAGCATTCCTACCATTGATCTGCGCCCAGCCCGTGATCCCTGGCTTCACTTCGTGCCGGCGCATCTGTTCCGGCGAGTAGCGGTTGAGGTATTTCGGCAGCAGTGGCCGGGGACCGACCAGGCTCATCTCGCCGTGAATTACGTTCAGCAGTTCGGGCAGTTCGTCCAGGCTGGTGCTGCGCAACAACCGTCCAAATGGCGTCAGGCGCCCCCGGTCCGGGAGCAATTGACCATTGGCGTCACGAGCATCGGTCATAGTGCGAAATTTGAGGCAGGTAAAGAGCTGACCACGCAGCCCCGGCCGCCGTTGCCGAAAAAGGACTGGCGAGCCGGCAAGCAATCGGACAACAACGGCAATCGCGGCTAGGACTGGCGAGAGCACAACCAGCAGACCGATTGCCGTCAGAAGATCGAACGACCGCTTTGCCCATCGACTGGTCTGTGAAGCAATACCCTCCGTATGATTTCGACTCCTCCCCTGCTTCTCTTGAAGAAGGTCGCGATACACCTGGAGGTGCGCCCGCCAAATCACCTCCGGGCGAAAATCTCGCTCCATTCGCTCGCGTCCGGCTCGTCCCATGCGCGCTCTCGCTTCTGCATCCCCCAGCAGTTTATCGATGGCCACAGCAAGAGAATTCGAGTCCCCAACCGGGACCAGAAGTCCAGTAACGCCATCGACAATCGAATCGATTGCGCCTGTGGCATTCGTAGTGACGACGGGGACGCCGCTGGCTTGCGCTTCCAGCGCAACTCCAGGAAATCCTTCCCGGTAGGTCGGCAGTGCGAAGATATCCATGGCTGCGTAATAAGGTGCAGTATCGGAGACGAATCCTAGCAGGATAATCTCCGAGTCGGACTCGATATACCGTCGAACTCCAGCGTCGACGGGATTCCCCTGTTCAAAATCTCCAATCAACAACAAGCGAATGTGCGCGTGATTTTCTTTAATTCGCCGGAACGCCTCGACCAGTTCTCGAATTCCCTTATCCTTCACCAAACGGCCAACGAACCCGATTACGAGATCATTCTCGGCAATGCCGAATCGCGTTCGAATTGCTTTGGCTTCAAACCGATGCTGGTCGCGAGGAACAAAGCGGACTAGATCGACTCCGCGGCTGCCATTCACTAGCACTGTTGTTTTATTCGCTGGTACCAGTTTTAGATCAACCGCTCGCGAACCCAAGCTTCGGCTGATGCACACCACACGATGAGCGCATCGGCACGAAATCCATTCGGTTGCCCACAGCAGGGCACGCTTGAACCCGGTAGTGGTCTCCAAGCGAAGTCCGCGCAAGGTGTACACCCGGCACGGTACTCCGGCGAACCAACCGGCCAAACCGCCGAGCAGGCCAGCCTTAGGCGTGCTGACATCCACCAGGCCAGGACTCACCTGCCGCATGGTGCGTGACATCTGGTATAGAGAGATCAAGTCCCGCAGAGGGCTGATCTCACGCTGCATCGGTATAGCGATTCTCGAAGCGCCATGCTGGCTGGCTACCTGGTCAAGCAGTTCTCCGGGAGATGAAACTAACGTAGCATTTAATTCCGTTTCTCGCAGGTGTCCTAAGAAGCCACCGTAGAAACTACAGGTAGGTGGCGAGGTGACGACCAACAGAATTTTGTTCGAAGACGGACTCACTTTTTGTAGTCCAAGATAGACGAGACTTGCTGGCACGAAGAAATGCAACCGGACTGCTTAGGGCATTCGGTAAATCGTTGCCGAAGCCGCACCCGGCATCGCCGCTCCGATTCCCTTCAGAACGTTCTTGCTGGCGCTACTCGGCACAAAGAGGATGTCATTGTCCTGCAGTGGCATGTCGGGAGCCTTGGACGCCAGGATCTTCTTCAAATTCACCGGAATCTCTTCGCGGCCTTGCGCGGTGGTGCGAATAATCCGGACGTCGCTCTTCGCGGCCGTGTAATTCGTGCCCATCGATAATGCAACAGCCTGCAGAACAGTTAGATGCTGGTCGTGACTCATGGGAAAACCACCGGGGCGCAGAACATCTCCGACGACGTATACAATTCCGGTTCTGTCCACGAAGATCGTGTCACCGGGCAGAATCTCCGGATTGTTTACCGGCTGAGGAGCCGTGCCCGATGTTACGCTCACATTCTCCGGCTGATCCGGATGATTGACATGAGTGATGGTGATAGTCGTGCCCGCTAACGCGGTAAGGCCTTCGGCCATGGAAAGATAATCGAGCAAGCGATGCTCCCCGAAAGCGGGGTAGACACCGGGCTTATGGACCTCGCCTACGATCGAAATCGCTTGGGTTGCAGACTCGGTGACGAATATCGTGACTTGTGGATCCTTGAGGAAACCACCGTCGATGAATTTCTGGCGAATCATGTTCTGCGCTTGTGCGGGCTGCAACCCCGCCACATGAATTGAGCCTACCAACGGTAGCAAGATATCGCCGGAGTTATTGACACGGAGTTTTCCGGTTAGTTCCGGAGTGTCAAAAACACTCATTTCCACAAGATCGCCGGCGCCAACCGGACCTGCTGCGCCACTGCTGAACCCGGAGCTCCCAGCGAGGGAAGAAGGAGAAGGCAAGACCGGCATTCGGTCCTCCTGCGCAAGCCCAGCCTTGGGTACGCAGATCGTCAGGAGAAGCAGAGCCGTACAAAGGCCAGGGTAATTCTTGACTTTATTCATGCACATCCTCGAACAGGCTGTGGGGCGTTAAGAATGCTTGTCAGACTACGTTTCAATGATGACCGTTGCCATTGCCATTGCCGTTCCCACCTAACTGGTCAAGGTGGTAATAGCTGTGATGCTCATCGCCGTAGTATCCATAATATTGCCGATAGTCGACCGAGTTGAAGGAGAGGTCATTCACGACAACGCCGGCGATGTTGGCTCCCGCTTTCCTGAGGACATCGCGCGCACGAATCAACGACTGGCGGCCGGTCTGCTCCGAACGGACAATGAGGACCACCACATCGGCAACTCGGGCACACACGACGGCATCCGTCACAGCCAATACCGGCGGAGTGTCAAGCACGATGTAGCGGAAGGTTTGGCGCCAGCCTTGCACCAGTTGATGCATGGCGTTCGAAGCGAGCATTTCCGAAGGGTAAGGCGGCATGTGTCCAGCCGGGAGAACATGCAGACCGGGAATCTCCGCAATATTGACGACCGCTGCCGCGCAATCCTGTGTTCCGGCCAGGCAGGCGCTCAAGCCTCGGTTCATCTCTATGCCAAGGTATTTATGGATCGCAGGCCGCCGCATATCGGAATCGACCAGAAGGACGCTCTCTCCGGTCTGGGCCAGGACCACCGCTAGATTAAGAGACGTGAAACTCTTGCCTTCCTGCGTCATGGCACTGGTCACGAGTATCACTTGCGGGGGCTTCTCCGGTGAGGACAGGAGGAGAGAAGTGCGCAAGGCTCGAAAAGCCTCCGCGCCACCGGAATTGCGCTGCTCCATGGTTACGGGCAGAATCAATTGCGGCGGGTCCGCGCGAGCTAGTGACCTTTGTCCATTCTTGCCTTTCGAAGCGATGCTGGGGATGATGCCAAGCGAAGGCAGGGAACCGTAGGTCTCAATGTCTTCCGGGGTGCGAATGGAGTTATCGAAGTTTTCAACCACGAAAGCTAGAACAACCCCCAACAGCAGACCCCCTATACAACCCAGGCCAATGTTCAACGTGACCTTGGGCGCGACTGGTTCGCTCGGTACGCTGGCCCCATCCACAATGTTGATGTTGCTCGATTTCAGGCCGGCCAGGATGCCTGCTTCCTGAAGTTTCTTAAGCAGGTCCTCATAAAGGTCGCGGCCGGATTCCGCCTCTTTCTGCAGAATGCCATACTGCACCGCGGCTTCGTTCATATTAAAGGCTTGTTGCTTTTCATCCTCAAAGCTATGTTGCAGCATCTGCTCGGACTCAAGTGCTGCCTGGAACTCCGCGCGCACAGCTTGTCCGACCTTCTCCACTTCCTGGCTGATGCTCGAGTCCAGCTCGCTTAATTGGGATTGCAGCTGGACAACGCGAGGATACGAGGCTCCATACTTGGCCGCCCACTGCGCGTATTGCGATCTCGCTTCCGCCCGCTCCTTGTACAGCGCTCCGAGCACACTCTCGGGAGCGATGTTCGCAATCAGCTCGGGGTTCTCGGTCATCGCGATGCGATATTTCGCCTCCTTCACGATGCGATCACCCTCGGCCGCGGCAAGCGCTTTGTTCAGCTCTTCCAGTTTGTCAATCACGATGTTGTGGGTTTCGTCGGTACCCAGGATTCCTGTTTTCTTTTGATACGCGATCAGCTTTTCCTGCGCGGATTCGGAACGCGTCTTCAAGTCATCCAGTTGCTTCGTCAACCATTCAGAAGTTTGCTGGGTGGCTCTGTATTTGGTTTGGAAATTGTGCTCGATGTACGTGCTGGCTATCGCATTGACGACGTCGGCCGCCAGCTTAGGATCCCGGCTGCGGAAACGGATCTCGACGATCTCGGTCTTGGGGATCAACTGGACATTCATGGACCTGTGAAACAGGTCTGTGACTCTTGCCCGCTGCTGCACATTCAAATTGTCAAAGTCAGCCGCAGACGGTGGGCCCTCCGGGCGGACGAAGTCCTTATTGCGGTGCAGACCAAGCTGCTTGATCACACTAAATGCGATGGTGTCGCTCTGAACGATTCGGAGCTGGGTCTCAAGTTTCGTGTTTATATCGAGGCCGATCGGCATCACAACCTGGCCCAGGCCAAGGTCATCCGTGCCATCGAGATCAAGTAGGAGTTCGGCGGATGCCTCGTATCGTTTGGGAAGAATCAGAGACGCGGCGGTGACCAGCAACACTACCGCCGCCAGGCTGCCCAGGACGAGCCATCGCCGCTTTCGGAGAACACGCCAGAGTTGGACGATCGAAATCTGATCGTTGCGGGCGTCCAACGTGGCAGCATGAATCTCGGAGAAAGTGAATTTCTCCAAATCACGATTGCCTGTTGTTACAAGCTTGTTATCGGTCATAAAGTTTTTCAGGAATGGGGCTCAACAGAATCCCTCCTCCACTGGTGTCGTGATCCTTCAAGGCAATACCTCGCTGACTCCGACACCGGGCAGCGCGTGCTCAGGTAATAGTGCCTTCGTCCAGAATTCCGTGTAAGTCATGATGGCGTCATCGACGCCGACACAGAGGCTAGTCCCGTCCATCAGCACCGATTGAAGGCCCTGATGCGCGGCAATCAATGCAGCCAGACCTAGAGCTGCGATCCCGGGGTCGATATCACGGATTAGGCCTTTGGATGCGCAACGCGCAAGATACTCGCGAAGTGGATGAAAGAGTGAGGCTAAATGCTTCCGCAAGATGCGGTCGGCTCCATGATCCAGTTCAAACAAGCATAGATAGAGCAGGCGAATGGTCTCGGGCTGATGATGCAAGGTCTCAACCAGCACAGCGATAATCCCGGGCAAGACGGTTCGCGGATTCTCATCAACTTCGAGCCGTCCCCGCAGTTCCTTCCCGATTTGCAGACGGCGCAGGCGACATTCGGTTGCGGCCCAAAACAGATCTCGTTTTCGTGGGAAATGACGGAAGACTGTGACTTCGCTAACCCCTGCCAGCCGGGCGATCTCATGAGTGCTACTGGCGGCGAATCCCTGGCGTGAGAACAGCTGCACGGCAGCTTCTACGATGCGGTTCGCGGTGCCAGTTGAATTGGGGACCTTGGAAACGGACATAGGGTTTAGTTGTGGTTTGGGCGAAGTCGGATCACTGGGTGATTTGAAATTGGATCGGGTTTCGAGTTGAATACGGTGACTCAGTGTCGGCGCGAGATCTTTCGCTTCGCCCCGGATCACGGTTTGTTAGAGAGGTTCTACGGAATCGGCGTCTAATTCGACGGCGATGCTTTGCTGGATCAGGTCGACCGTGATCACGACGCGCAGGCCTTTGGCGTTTCGAACCAGGGTGCCTTCCAGTCCTTGCAGGGGTCCGGCGTGAATGCGTACTCTGCGGCCGATTGCGAGGCCGCGGTATGGTTCGAATTTCTGCAGATGCAGTCCGGAACGCAGCGTCTCTATCTCAAAATCGGAAAGCGGAGCAGGATTACTCTTTGGGCCAACAAACGATAAGATTCCGGGCACGTCGAGGACTCGCACGCGTTCACTGCGCGGAATGTTCACGAACAGGTATCCGGGAAACAGGGGAAGCTCAACTTGCGCCTTGCAGCCGTTTTTCCAGCGGTGAATGCTGCGGAAGAGGGGAAGAAAAGATTCCACACGGCGGTGTTCGAGATGCTCGCGAACCCGCTTCTCATGTCGCGGACTCGTATAGACGGCGTACCAATAGGGAGGGCGCTCGGCAATCGGAAATAATGGAGGCGGCACCAAGTTCGCATTTGCAGAAGTGCTGGCGTTGATCGCTTCAGACAAGGCTTCGCCCCCGTCGCTTAGATAGCGTTTGTTTGCTTTGAAAGTTTTGTTGGTACTCGCGGCTGATGTTGAAGACCGCTTACCTTAACCGCGAGTTCGTAGGCCTGCGGTGTAAGTAGGCGACTACACTCTTCGCCGCGATTTCCAATGCATGGCGCGTGCCAATTCGGCCCATTCGCTAACTTGCGTGTTTGATTGCGCTTAGCGGTTCCGATCTGGGAACCGATGGGACCTGGCGTCTCAAAAGGAGAGAAGCATGAATCATGCGGGCAGGTTTCGCTATTGGAGACTTTGAGATAAAAATGAATTGCAAACAGGGCTGAAAGCTCGATCCATTAATTCCATCGGCCTTCACGCAGTCGATAGCACCTACGGTCCTGAGTTTGTTTGCGTGAGAACGAATATTTCCGCTTCGAGGCTTCTGGATTCTACTTTACCCACGGTTTGCGCGTGGGCTGTATTTCTTCTGCCCCTTCGCGCCTTAGGGAGCGATGCCGGCGGCGGGCTGCGGCGCATTGACAATCAGAATGCTCAGCCTCGATTTGGTTCGAGTGATGAAACTCTTGGGAAGCAGCGTCTCAAAGCGAGAGAAAAAGTTGGCGATTATATCTCACCCGTCTCATTCGCGATACGAAAGATAACAGTCCCTGCATCCTTCACAATCGATCTTGAGTTGCCTGCGCTAATTTTTTCTGGATCATAGGCAAAAAGCAACTTCGCGCGTAAATGTCCGATTCTGCATGTTTTATGCTTCACATCCCGCCGCATGAAGCGTAATCCAAAGTGCTTGTTCCTCAGCTACTAGTGTCGAGCGCCGAGGGCAAGTTAGTCTCGGTGATTAAAGTGCTCTAATGCAGCGGGGCTCCGCGGGTGATTTGGCCTTGTCCAGCGTTTTCGTAGCTGGGGGAGAACGGCCGTTCGCGAAACTGAAGCTTGAGCACCGGGAGGAAATGGTGCGTAACTGTTATAGAAGGTCTTACATCTGTATCGCGTTTGTACTGGCATCGACGCTTTCGCTGATGGCGCAGTCCGATCGTACGGGCAGCCAATGGTGGGGAGACCTTCAAGGGAAGGCCGGCGAGCCTCTTCTTATTAGCGCTGCCCTGGTCGAGGCTCCGGCGTTCGGCGTAGGCAGTGAATCCGATCTGCCGGACGCTCCAAGCACCGCCAAGTCCGACTCGTCAACCGCCGACCCAGCGCCATCCCCGGTTGTTAAGAAAGAATCTCACGGAGCGATGCCCGCGGCGATGGGTGGCCCACTCTCACCCGACCGCAGTGTAGCAGACCGGAACTACCTGCTGGTCAACGGCGGAATGATCGGCGCCAGTATTTTTAATGCGGAAATGACCATACACTGCCTGCAAAAACAGGCGTCGTGTAATGATGTTCCTTCGTCCCTGAAGAGCCGAGCCGCGCTTTACGGAATCGGGATTCCCGCCGACCTCGGCATTGCGTATCTGAGCTATCTCATGAAGAAGAAGCACAGCAGCATCTGGTACGTACCGTCTGCAATTGTCGGTGGGGCCAATCTGTTTCTCGGAGTGCGTGCTTATCGCTGGTCTCAGGATCAATGAAGACGTTGAGCTTTCGATTTCAAATCAAGGCTGGAGTTACCGGGCTGCGATCACATCGTAGGGGCGCATCATTTCATTGTCCTCGTGCTCGAGGATGTGGCAATGCCAGACGTAACGCCCAACAAAACCTTCGAAGCGAACAATGATTCGCGTGACCATTCCTGGATCAGCTCGCACCGTATCTTTCCATCCAGCTTCGTTGGGGTCGGGCGGCACCGGATTCCCTGTGTACTTCAGTACGCCTCGGACTTTAAACGTGAAGGGTTCGAAGCGGCGCCGGTCGAGGATCTGGAATCGAACCAGATGAAGGTGGATGGGGTGTGAGTCGTCCGTCAGGTTGACCAGGTTCCAAATTTCCACCGAGTTCAAGACTGGATCTTCCGTCACTGGCATATTCCAGTGAGCATTGTTGAGCAACATGGTGATTGGCTTCATGACCCGGTCGTCTATTTCGACGAGAGGTAGCATGCGGGTTTTGGTGGCTTCAGATTCCAAGATTCTGGGTACGGGGCGCAGCGTCGAGGGCAGTGAACTTGCGTCCTTGATTTTATTCCGCGAAACGCGAAATTGCATGACGGTGAAAGCATCGTTCTTCAGGATAATCTGTTCGCCTGCGTGATCGGCGAAATCCACGATCAAATCCGCACGCTCACTGGGCGCGATCAGCAATTGATCGAGTGAAACCGGAGCAGGCAGCAAGCCTTGATCGGTGCCGATCTGGTGAAAACTTTGTCCGTTGGAAAGCGACAGGTGAAAAAACCTGCCGTTAGCGCCATTGAGAACGCGAAACCGATACTTGCGCGGCTCAACTTCCAGGTACGGGAACAATTTTCCGTTCACTAAAATCGCATCACCAAAGTATTCGGGGATCCATGGAGCCTTTGGGTCGGGTGAAACCGGGTAGTAGAGCTGCCCCTGCGCGTCGAACATGCGATCGTAGATCACAAGCGGAATCTCATATTTACCACCAGGGAGGTTCAAAGAATCTTCGACAGGGTCGCGAATCAGGAAGACGCCGAGCAAGCCAGCTACAACATTGAGGCGGTTAATTCCCAGAGCGTGGTCGTGATACCAGAGCATGGCCGCATCCTGATTATTCGGATAGTGATAAAGCGCTGATTTCCCCGGCACATACCAGTTCTCCGGATAGCCATCGCTCTGGGGAGGGGCTTTGGCCCCGTGCAGATGAACCACCGCGCGCACATCAGGTTTGTCAGCCTCGGCTCCGTGGATGTTGTGGTCAACCGGCAGAAAGTGCGTTGTCGGGAGCTCATTGGCCCATTCCACCAAAAGCCCTTGACCGCTTCGCGTTTCGATGGTCGGTCCAGGAGAACTCGAACCAAATCCCCAGAGCCGCGTGGGTTTCACATCGCGATGAACTTTACTTTCGACTTGCCGCATGGCGAACCGATAATAGGGAAGCTTGGCAGTCGGCTCCGTCGGGCTTGGGCGATAGCCGCTGACGCGTGCGACTTCAGGAATTGGAAGCGGATCAACAAACTGAGTCAGCGAGTTGGGATCAAGGAGTGGCCGCACCGGCGGCATCTGCCGGTTCCGCATGGCTTGCGGAAAGATCAGACCTGCACTTATCATCCCGCTCTGCCACACAAACTTTCTTCGTGTGATTGACACTCTAAGCTTCTCCCTGTCAAATATCTGATTTGCCGAGGCGGCTCGGCAAAATAAGAACAGGCATGCGAAGAACAAGTTTCGCATGCCCGTTTTTGTTTAGCTAATTCGAAATGGCCGCACCCACCAGATTGGGCAATGCCATTACCGATTTATCGAACTGCTTCACCACTGTTCGAATCCAGGAGCAGGCGACCATGATCCGCTCTCTCCCGGGTGAAGTCGAACATTTGGCTGATGGAACTGGCAATTCCATCAAAAGAACCCGCAGGAAGCCGCTGCCCGCTGAGCCAGTTATCCTCGATGAACCGGATGACAGAAGTCTGATCGGTCACGGTATGATCGACGTAGTTCTGTCTCGCCCACGGAGAGATGACCAGCAAGGGCTGACGCGGTCCATAACCGCAGCGTCCAAGTGCGTGTGCATTTTTCGTGTTAATGCCGGGTAACGAGTTAGTCGCGGTGCCACAGGCGTCCGGACCAGTGAGAGCGTCCGCCGGGCCAGTCGATTGATTCACAATCGGGCTCATCTGATGGTCGTACCAGCCGTCGGAATCATCATACAGAACGACCACGGCCGTGCTGTCCCAGGCGTCTTGCCCTTGCAGGAAGTTGAGGACTTTCACCACGAAGTTCTGTTCATCGAGCGGGTCAGAGTAACCAGCGTGCGCATCTTGATAGCCCTGCGCCTTCAGAAAACTGACGGCCGGGAAGTTTCCATGCTTCACTGCGTCGAAAAAGTCAGTGATATCGTATTGGTGGTTGGCCGGCCCCGCATTTCCGATCTCAGCGATTGATTTCGGGCGCGTGTGTTTCGGGTTTCCCGTCGATGCCCAATACTGAAAGAACGCATGGTGCGGGATGTAGTCACTCTCCTCCACTCCCGTGATCTTTGAGGTTGTGCTGCGATTGCAACCGGTAGTGCCATTGGGATTCTTAATGTTCAAATTGAATCCCCCCATGAATCCGCCCCAAGTGACGCCAGCTGCGGTCAGCAGGTCGCCAATGTTCTTCGAACCCAGCTGTACTTGGTTATTTGTCGAACTGGAGCAGACATCATTGAGCGGATCCGGGTCACCGATCACCGTCAGCGAACCGTCCCCACCGTCAACTTCATCGCCCGTTCCGTTCAGCGTTTTGATCGCGCCATTGGTCTGGCCGGACACCAAGTTGATTACGCCGGGCGTGGACGGCCCGAACGTACTGCTGAACGAGTTGTCATTCATCGCGAAATACTGAGCGTAATTCCACAATGCGGTGACGGTATTACCGTCGAAGTAGCCCATAGTCAAGCCCGTCGTGTCGACGATGCCTCCCCCAGAGGGTGGCGGCCCGGCTGTTCCCACGGAATACGGGAACAAATCCATTGCGCCCATGTCGAAGGACATTTGCTCTGGCGTATAGTCATGGTCCTGGTCGTTGGTGAACGCTTGGGAACGGTCCAGGCGGAAAGGATTCGTCGCGCCCGCACCATTGGCCGTATTCAAGTTGGGGTTGTTGTTTAAAAGCGCGTTGGTAAATCCGTTCACTGTGGGCGTTCCAGGCAGGGCGTGGAACTGCGGTTCTCCTTTGGGGTTGAGCGCAGTCGGGTACGTCCCGAAATAGTGGTCAAAGGAAATGTTCTCGCCGAAAATCACCACGATGTGCTGGATGGGGATGTTTTTCGAAGGTTGAGAAGCGGCAAATGCGGGCAAAACACTCGGTCCCAGGGCTGTGGTCAATGCTGTGAGTAAGGCCAGCATTTTCCTGGGGGTGGCTGATGCTCTGATTCGATTGAACATATTCCTCCTCGTTCCTTCGGCCAACTGTCGGCGCTTGCGTTGAACGGATCGTTGCCGAGGAATAGGAAGCCTAATCGGTCCGTATTTCTCGGCGGTGACACGATTGTTAAAGATGTATGAATTTGAGATCGAAAGCTTTGACCAAAGTCCCCAATCTTAGCAGGGGCGGGCGTTTCCGCCCGCTGGCTGCACTTCGCCGCTTCCTATGGGCCCGCGCTCCACTTAGTCAATTCCAGGTGGCAAGCCAGCAGAATGTGCCAAGTTCCTGAAACGCCAGCTTGTTCCGTTTTCGTAACAGCCGTCCATCTAAGCATCCACGCAAGCCGCCTTGTGATAACAAAAGGTTGCGGAGACAGGCCGCCGCAGCGCACCTCGGCTCAAGGCCATCCGCCTACATTGCAGAAATGTGCCGGAACGATACGCGAAAGGAGGCACGACGTGGGCATGCTCGCAGCCAGTTCCGCTTCCAGGGCAATATCCGCTTTTGCTCGAGGAGCCAGGGTGCTCGGAGAAAGAATATTGATTGTTGAAGACGAGAAAGAAACTCGCGGCGTATTGCGGGATTATCTCGAGGACAAAGGGTACGAAATCGCGACCGCAGATACCTGCGCTTTTGCAGAACAAGTGTGGCATACAAGTCGACCAGATATCGCTATCCTCGATTACAGTCTGTCCGACGGAAATGCCCTTGGCCTCATACCTCGTCTGAGGGCCATTGATCCTTCTATTCCCATCATCATCCTGACCGGGTATGGTTCGATTGACTTAGCCGTTGAAGCTCTCAAACTGGGAGCAGATCTTTTCTTGCCGAAGCCTGCGGAATTGTCCGCCCTCCACCTTCTGATCCAACGCAGCCTCGACAATCGGCGAACCCATCGTCAGCAGTTGGCGGAACGGCTCCGGAGCAGTCGCGGAGTCATGGACCCTTTTCTGGGCAAAAGCGACAGCGTGCGAAGACTTGCTGATCTGGCTCATAAGCTTGCGTTGGGCGATGCTCCCGTTCTAATCCGAGGCGAAGCCGGCACAGGCAAGGGAACCATGGCGAGGTGGCTGCACCACAACGGTTCCCGAGCTGGCGAGATTTTCATCGATCTGAATTGCGCCCGATTTCCGGGTGGCCTGCTGGATGCGGAACTATGCGGAGACGTGCTGGGACCCGTCGCCTCGCAGAACCACGCCGGGTTGCTCGAAATCGCCCAGAAGGGGACAGTGTTCCTCGACCAGATTGAGAATGTGGAGCTCCATGTCCAGCCAAAACTGCTGAAGATCATGGATGAGAAACAATTTCGCAAGCTCGGCGAAGTGTGTGATCGAAGAGTCGACGTTCGTTTCATCGCAGCCACTCAGCAGGTCACGCTGCCGCTTGTGCTGCGCAAACACTTTCGGGACGAACTGCAATATCGCGTCAGCTGGACTTCTCTTTCGCTCCCTCCTCTGCGCGAGCGAATCGAAGATCTGCCTGTGCTGAGCGCCCACATCCTCGGCGACTTGGCCGCCGACCTTGGGGTCGGCAACTTGGAACTTGGCGGGGTTGCGCTGCGAGCGCTACAGGGTTATTCCTGGCCGGGAAATATTCGGGAACTTAGAAATGTTTTGGAGCGCGTTGTGCTCGTCGCCGGAAAAGATCTCTCGCCGGGCCAGGATTCTCGTTTTGACGCGCGGGTCGAGCAGTATTTATCGAGCCTTGGCCGCTCTGGGACTCTAGAGGAGATAGAGCGCAGTTACATTCTGCAGGTGCTTCGCGACGAGCACGGTCGCGTCCAATCAGCGGCCAGAAAGCTGGGCATTCCCCGGAGCTCCCTCTACCACAAACTGAAACAGTACAAGATGGAGTCCAGGCTGCGGGCGGCTTCCTGACGTAGGGCCATGCGCTGCCCCAACTGAGCGCTCGCTGCAAACTCAAAGAGCGGGGTCGCGGTAGATTCAGCCGCTCGCGCCGAAGCAATCAGCCAGCGACCCGGCTCACGCGGTCATTGCCCGATCGAGCTCGCGACCGAAGAGAAAACATTGTTTGAGCTGCCGCCGATCAGCCGTATCGTCCCGACCACCAGAACGAGAATCACAGCAAGCATCACGGCATACTCTGCAATGTCCTGGCCCTGTTCTTCAGACCATAGTCGTTTCATCAACTTCTCCATTAATTTCCTCCATTGTGTGTGGCGCGCGCGATAATAATGCCCGGACCGCACGCCGTTGTCAATTCAAAGTTGCATTCGCCGCAGCTATTGTTGTCGCTCAGCCAACGTTCGTGGTGCAAGCCATTTAGAATAAACCACGATGGGTTTCGTGCTCGAGTTCGATAATGTCACGAAAGAGTATCGTAGCTTCGGCAGCAAACGACGCCTTCGCGCTCTCGACAGTTTCAGCCTCGCTGTGGAGGCTGGAGAAATCTTCGGTTTCCTCGGACCAAACGGTGCCGGCAAGAGTACCGCTATTCACCTCGCCATGGGTTTTATGCGGCCCACGAGTGGCGGCGGTCGTCTGCTCGGTGAACCTTTTGGTAATCCGGGCGCCCGCCGTCGCGTGGGCTTTCTCGCCGAAAGCGTGGCCCTCTACCATCGCCGTGCCGAACGGCTGGTTTGCTTTTACGGCGCGCTCAACGGCATGCGGGGAACTCAACTTGACAAACGCGCGCGAGAGGTTCTAGAGATCGTGGGACTGCAGGATCACGCGAACCGCAACGCAGGGAAGTTCTCCCGTGGCATGTTGCAGCGGGTAGGATTGGCCCAGGCCATGGTCAACGATCCCGAACTGCTGATTCTCGATGAACCCACGTCAGCCCTGGATCCATTAGCGCGCGTCATGGTTCGCGAGTTGCTGATCGGGGCGCGCAACGCCGGTAAGACCATCTTCCTGAGTTCGCATTTGCTTTCTGAAGTAGAGTTGATCTGTGATCGCGTCGCCATGCTGCATCGTGGCAAACTGGCTCGTCTAGGGAGGACTACAGATCTGCTTCAAGCCGGCGAGCGAACTGAAATTATAGTCCGGGCGCTCGCCCCGTCACATTTCGAAGGCGCTGCAGCGCGGGACGGTGTAGTCAGCTTCTCCGTACCTACTCATGGCCAGCGCGCGGCCTTGGAAAAAGTCTGGAACCTGGGCGGCGAAGTGGTCAGCGTCAATCCAGTGCGGCGGTCCCTTGAAGAGATTTTCCTGGAAGTGACTGCCGAGCCGCCATCTCCTTTGTCGAAAGGCGTTCAGTGAAGCCGGTTCTACTGATCGCAATCAATTTTGCACGCGAGCAGCGCTGGCCTATTCTAACTTTGCTGTTGTGGGTTCTGCTGCTCGCGTTTCTCGGGCTGGTGGCGGACATTCATCGCGAACGCGAAGACTTGCTCTTCGTCTTCAAACAGGACGCTGTATATGTGCTGGCATTCAGTGTCTTTTTCGGCGGCTCGGCCATCTATAACGAGCGCAGGTCGCGCCGGATTCTCGGCGTGCTTTCTAAAGCAGTGGGACGCCAGCAGTATCTTTCGGGGCTCGTGCTCGGCGTAACTATTGCGTGCGCGGTTTATTGCTTCGCTCTCGGCATGACCGGAAGTTGGACACTCGGCAGCGCGAGCTTTCCCATCTCGCAGGTCTGGTTCCTTATGGTTTGCCTGCTCGCGGCTTGTGCGCTGGCCGGGACGGTGGCGCTGATGTTTTCCACCTTCCTGAATCCCTTCTTCGCCGCCGGCGCCACCGCAATCGTCTTGGGCTTTCCAGCGCTAGCCGGTCATCTCCTGGGTCCGCGATGGGGCTACGTGATACCGGTGTGGGAACTCGGAGCCACGGTGATCAATTCTTCTTTCGACTCTCCGGGGTCGGCTTCCTGGTTGGTTGTGGCCTTGGCCGGAGCGGAGACGGTAGCATTCTGGCTGCTGTCCGCGCGGATTTTCGCCTATGTAGATATCGCCGTCGCGGTAGAGTGATTTAACGTGTCCACTCAGTCGCGGTGCGCGCGGCATAGTCGAGCAGTCGTCCGGGAAGGACGCCAAGATAGATGGTTGCCGCCAAACTGATCGCCAAGGCCGCTCCAAGTCCGACCGGAATCGGTGATACTGGCACGTCCTCTCGCGCTTCGCGCATATACATCACGACGATAAGCCGCAGGTAGTAATAAGAAGCCACGGCGCTGTTGAGCACGCCAATAATCACCAGTCCAACCAGATTGGCCTGCAGCGCAGCGCTAAACACATAGAACTTGGCAAAAAAGCCACCGGTAATCGGAATGCCGATCAAGGACAAAAGAAAAATCGTGAGGATCCCCGCCAACAGCGGACTGCGCCGTCCCAGTCCCTCGTAATCTTCCAGCGTGACGTATCGCTCACCCTCGCCGCTGATGTGGCTGATCACGGCGAAAGCCCCGACGTTCATGGCTGCGTAGGTGGCTGTGTAGAACATCACTGCAGCGATGCCATTATTCGGCAGCGCGCCAAAGGCGATCAGCATATATCCAGCTTGAGCAATCGAAGAGTACGCCAGCAACCGCTTTACGTTGTCCTGTACAAGAGCGCCGATATTGCCCAGAGTCATCGAAAGCGCGGCCACGACCCAAATTAACCAGAGGCGCCCTGGAGCGTCGGCCTGAAACATGACACGCAGCAGTACAGCAAATGCAGCCGCTTTGGGCGCGGTCGACATGAATCCAACGACGGGCGCGGGTGCGCCTTCATAAACGTCGGGAGTCCACACGTGAAAAGGAGCCGCCGCTACTTTAAATCCCAGGCCCACGAACATGAACGCGACTCCAAGATAGGCCAGAAGAGGAATATCCTGCGAATGCAGAGCATCAGCAATAGTCGGGATGCTTGTCGAACCTGTCGCCCCAAACATCAGCGCGACTCCATATAGAAAAAATGCAGTGGCAAACGAACCGAGCAGGAAGTACTTGAGCGAAGACTCGCTGCTGATGGCGGCACGCCGACGAAATCCGGCCAAAATGTATGTTGCGATCGACGAGATTTCCAGCGCAATAAAAATGAGAACCAGTTCTACTGCCGAGGACATTAAGCTCATGCCCACTGCGCTAAACAACACCAACGCGTAGTACTCGCCAGCGCGAATCCCCTGCACCTGCATGTACTCGAAGGAAGTCAGAATTACGACCACGGTAATTGCCGCGACCAGAAAATGGAAGAACACACTGAAGCTGTCCACCTGCACCATGTTCCAGAAGCCCGGGCCGGGATATTGCGACTGGAACAACGTTGCTACCAGCGCTGCCAGAGAGCCAACCAGCGCAACCATTCCGAGCATCTTTTGATTGTGGCGCTCGTCGATGAAGGGATCGAGTACCATGACGATCATGCCAAAAATCGCCAGCACGATTTCCGGCAGAATGCGAACGTAATCAGCCGCCTGGGGAATCACTTGCGTCATGTCGTTGGTGCTGGTCACCGGCCCACCATCTTGCTGGCAAGTTGAGCGAACGGCGCCAATGCAGTTTGTACGGCGGGATCAATCGCGTTCAGCCAGAGCAACGGTGCCACGCCCATCGCCAGAGCGACGGCTGCTGCCGGCCAGAGCGCCGCACGCTCTCGTCCACTAAGATCAGGCAATGAGAGATTGACCGGGTGCGTAACTTTTCCGTAAAAGACCCGCTGATACATCCAGAGCAGATAACACGCGCTCCAGATAACGCCGGTCGCGCCTAAAACTCCGTAGACCGCGCGGTCGCGGAACGCGCCACTTAGTACGAGAAACTCGCCGATAAAACCATTGAGCAAAGGCAATCCTACGGACGCGAGCATGATCACCATAAAAAACGTGGCGTAGACGGGCATCGGAGTGGCAAGGCCGCCGAATTCCGAGATCTCGTAAGTATGCCGCCGTTCGTAAAGAATCCCCGCCAGCATGAACAGAGCGCCCGTGGAAACTCCATGCGCCAGCATGACGAAGGTTGCGCCATCCAACCCTGCCTGGGTGAAACTGAAAATCCCCAATACAACGAAGCCCAGATGGCTGATCGAGGAGTACGCGATCAGCTTTTTCATATTCGGCTGGACCAGCGCCACCAGCGCTCCGTAAATGATCCCGATCAGAGCCAGAACCATGATCCACGAAGCGTTGCTCCGCGACTGCTCAGGAAACAGGCCGAGATTAAATCGAAACATGCCGTACGTGCCCATCTTGAGAAGAACCCCGGCCAGAAGAACCGAACCCGCTGTAGGAGCTTCGACGTGGGCATCTGGCAGCCATGTATGAAATGGGAAGACCGGAACTTTCACCGCAAACGCGATGAAGAACCCAAGGAAAAGCCAGGTCGCCGCGCCGCCAAAGTTTTCGACCTGACCGTTATGAATTGCAGTCTGGATGCTGACGAAATCAAATGTGCCGGTCTTGGCATAAAGCCACAGGATCGCCGCCAGCATGAACATCGACGCGACCATGGTATACAGGAAAAACTTCACGGCGGCGTAGACGCGCCGCCCGTGCCCGAAAACGCCGATCAACAAAGCCATCGGGATCAGCGTGGCTTCCCAGAAGAAGTAAAAGAGGAACAAATCAAGCGCGACGAAAACGCCGATCAGGGCAGTCTGCAGAACTAGCAGCAGGATGAAAAATTCTTTCACCCGTTCGTCAATCGACTTCCACGAAATGAGCACGCATAGCGGAGTCAGAAACGTAGTCAACACCACCAGCCACATGGAAACGCCGTCCACTCCCATGTGGTAATGGATATTAGGATTCGAAATCCACAGATTGTTTACTTCGAACTGGAAGGCGGTTTGCCCCCGCTGAAAATGCACCGGCAAATGCAAGGAAAGAACAAAATCGAGCAAGGAAACTACGAGAGCAAACAGACGAATATCCCGATCGCGCCGTGGAAAAAACAACAGCAAGAGCGCACCCGCCAGGGGAATAAACGTCACCAGCGTGAGCATCGAGTTATCCAAAGCTGTGCTCATCTTGTTCCCGTCCAAACCATGTAAGCGATCACCACGGCTGCTCCCGCAGCGATCCATCCGGCATAGGAGCGCAGATTCCCCGACTGCATGTGGCGCATGGCATCGGAAACTTCGCGTGCGCCCTCGGCGCTGTTATCCAGGGTCGCATCGATGACGTCCCGGTCGATACCCTGCCACAGAATCCGCGTCGAGCCATCGATCAGAGGCTTCACGAAGACAGCCGCGTATATCTCATCCACGTAGTATTTGTGGACGACGGCTTCGTAAAAGGCGCCCAATGCGTGCGCAATCTCCTGCGGCAATTGCGGGCGCTTCTGGTACAAGACCCATGCCAGAAATAATCCGGAGGCGGCAGCAAGAACTGAAATGGCAGTGAGAAGACTTTCAGAGCCACCCTGCTCTTTCGGTTCCGGTGCCGGAGTCGCTGTGGCGACTTCTTCCGGTGAATTCGCACTCACGTCAGCATGAAGTGCCGGCGAAAGAAATTTGTCGAAGCGCTCGGCGCCGATCCAACCACCGCAAACCGAAAGCACTGCCAAAATCACCAGCGGTATGAGCATGATCTTCGGACTCTCGTGAATGCCACCGTGGCCGTGCTCATGCGGCGCGGGCGCCCCTGCCCGCGAGCCGCCGACCACCTGCAAATGATCGTTGCCGTGGCCTGCCTCCGCTTCACCGCGGTACTCTCCAAAAAAGGTCAGGAACCAGAGCCGGAACATATAAAAGGAGGTCAAGAAAGCGGTGAACACGCCGATCGCCCAGTAAACCCAGCTTCCATAGGGGCTCGAGAACGCCTTCCACAAGATCGCATCCTTGCTAAAGAAGCCCGCGAACGGAGGAAATCCCGAGATCGCGAAAGTCGCCGCCGTCATGGTCCAGAATGTCCACGGAATATAGTGCCGCAGACCGCCCATCTTGCGCATGTCCTGCTCGCCGCCGACAGCATGGATGACCGAGCCTGCCGCGAGAAACAGCAGGCCTTTGAAAAACGCATGAGTCATCAGGTGAAAGATCCCCGCAGAATACGCGGCCACACCACAAGCCATGAACATGTAGCCGAGTTGCGAAATGGTGGAGTAGGCAAGAACTTTCTTGATGTCAGTTTGGCAAACACCGATCGTAGCGGCGAACAAAGCCGTCAACGTTCCGATAATCGCAACCACCATCAGAGCCTGCGGCGCGTGATCGAAAACCACGTGCGAACGCGCGACCATATAAACTCCGGCGGTCACCATGGTCGCCGCATGGATGAGCGCGGAAACGGGCGTCGGGCCTTCCATCGCGTCCGGCAGCCAAACGTAGAGCGGAATCTGAGCGGACTTCCCGGCAGCACCTACCATCAGCAACAGACCGATTGCGGTTAGCAAACCGGCGCCAGCGGTTTCAGCGGGCATCTCGCCTACAATCCGAAACACCTGAGCAAAGTTCAGCGAGCCAAAATGCTTGATCATCAAGAACAGCGCGATCAAGAACCCGAAGTCACCGATGCGATTTACGATGAACGCTTTCTTGCCGGCCGAAGCGGCTGAATCTTTTGTGAACCAGAACCCGACTAACAGATAAGACGCCAGCCCCACCCCTTCCCAGCCAACAAACATCAGCAGGTAATTGCTGGCGAGCACCAGGGTCAACATGAAGAACATGAACAGGTTGAGGTAGCAGAAGAACCGGTAGAACCCGCCCTCTTCCCACATGTAGCCAACCGAATAGATGTGAATCAGGAAGCCGACGCCTGTGACCACGAGTAACATCACCAACGAAAGTTGATCGAGGTAAAACGCGAAGTCCACCTGAAAATCGCCGGCGCGTATCCAGGATGCGAGGAACTCCACATGAGGGAGAGCTAAAGAAGAAAATTGAGCGGCAATCCAAAGCGCCATGACAAACGCCGCACCGGAAAATCCAAGCGCGATTGCCAATACGGTCTGCCGGGAAAAACGCTTACCGAACAGGCCATTGATGGTAGCCCCGACCAGCGGCAGCACCGGAATCAGCCAGAGATAGAGGTTCGGCGTCATAGTTTGAGCAGGTTTATCCGATCCACATTAAGCGTCTCTCGCGTGCGGTAAACCGCGATGGTGATGGCGAGTCCGACTGTGGCTTCGGCGGCCGCTACCACCATCACAAAGAACACAAACACTTGTCCGCTGAGCGCGTGCCACTGCGCTGCGAATGCGACGAACGACAAATTCACTCCGTTGAGCATCAGCTCAATCGACATAAAGACAGTGATGATATTGCGCTTGATGAGAAAACCGGTCACGCCGCAGGCAAACAGAATCCCGCTGAGGACCAGGTAATACGAAAGCGGTACCATCAGCCCTCCCTCTTGTCGGGTTGTTTCGACCCGGGATGGCTGGCCAAAACTACGGCGCCCATGATCGCGATCAATACCAGCACCGACGTTACTTCAAACGGAAGCAGAAAGTCATGGAAGAGCAACCAGCCGATTACTTTGGGAGGACCCGGAAGCGCACCAACCGCGACGTTCCCGGTGCCAGATCGCGCCACCAGAACCCAGGCCACAAGCACGCTGCCTATAAGCACGCCAGGAACTCCAAAGAGCATAGCCACGCGGCTGCCTTTGCTGCGCTCTTCTTCGCCAGCATTCAAAAGCATGATGACGAAGACGAACAGAACCATAATCGCTCCGGCGTAGACAATCACCTGCACGGCCGCGACAAATTCCGCGCCCAAGAGTAAATACTCCACCGCGAGGGAACCCATGACCACGACCAGCGACAACGCGCTGTTGATCGGGTGCCTCTGCACCAGCAGATTCACCGCGCCGGCCACGCAGACGAGCCCAAACACCGAAAATACGAGCAAATGAAGCATCGTGTTTTTACGCTACGCTCTCAATGCCACAATCAAAGCCGTGATGACCAGATTTGCGATGGCCAGCGGCAGCAGAAACTTCCATCCGAATGCCATCAACTGGTCATAGCGAAACCGCGGCAACGTACCACGAACCCATATATAAAGGAACAAAAACGCGAATATCTTAACCGCGAACCAGAACACGGGCAGGATCGCCTGCAGAAGAGGCGGACCAAAGCGATGTGGCCCATGCCATCCGCCAAGAAAGAGCAACGTCGCCAAACACGCCACTGTGATCATGTTGGCGTATTCCGCCATGAAGAACATGGCGAACTTCATGGCGCTGTATTCTGTGTGGTATCCGGCTACCAGTTCAGTTTCAGCCTCGGGTAAATCGAACGGAATACGATTCGTTTCTGCGTAGGCTGCCATGAGATAAATGAAAAAGGCCACGATCTGTCCCTGGAAAATGTTCCAGCGTGGAATGAATCCCCAAAACGTCCCGCTCTGCGCATCCACGATTTCCCGCAGATTGAAACTCCCAGCCATAATCAGCACGCCCACCAAAGACAGGCCGAGAGAAATCTCATAACTTACCATCTGAGCGCTGGCACGCAATCCGCCAAGCAAAGAGTACTTGCTGTTCGAGGACCACCCCGCCAGAGCAACGCCATATACGCCCAGCGAGGTGATTCCCAGAACGATGAGCAAGCCAATGTTGACGTCGGTAATTTCGAGCGGTGTGTGGATCCCGAGCACCGTGATCCAATTGCCGATGGGAATAACCGAGATCGAGGTCAGCGCGAAAATCAGCGCAATCATGGGGGCCGCGATGTACAGCGGCTTGTATACGTGCGGAGGTAGCAGATCTTCTTTGAAGATAAACTTCACTCCGTCCGCTAATGGCTGCAGCAGGCCAAAGGGGCCGACCCGCGTGGGACCCCATCGATTCTGAATGTGGCCCACGACCTTGCGCTCCAGCCACACCGTATAGGCGACGGCCGTGAGCAATATGCCGAGCGCGATTACGATCTTAATGACGGAAACGAGAATGAATACGCTCAAGCTCAACGATGTCTTTCTTTGAGAAGCTCAACTTGCGCAATCCTCATCGGCTTCAGCCACGAAGGATTCGCGCTCGTGATACCGCGTGTTATTTGATACTCCCCGCCAAATCCTTTGCGGCTAATGCCACTCGGATGACAGGACGAGGAGAGTTGGTGGTTCAGTCGGCTGCAAGTTCTGTTTCCGCTGGTTGCTTATGGCGATTCTCAATTACCGAATTCAGAGTGCGGGAATAACGGCCCAGTGTGCCCGAACTGAAAAGATTGTCTTGCGCGGGCACAATCAATTTGGGATCCTGCAAGGCTCCATGCCCGCTCGAAGACAAAGTCGTATGCTGATCGTTGCCCGCCAGGATATTCATCCGGGAAACATCATAGCCCGGCACCAAGCGCTGAATCTCGTCGAGAATTGCCATGGGATCGAATGGGCTCATTTTCGGTTCAAGCCCATTGGCCTCAAGCCAAACGGCGTGGCGGTCGGCCTCGCCAGATTGCGCTCCTCGCGATTGCCCCATGTCTGTGCCGATTCCTCGTCCAAAAGGCACCAACCGTCGAACGTCGAAACCCATTGCCCCCGCAATGCGGACGATCATTTCAAAATCTGACTTCGTGCCTGTTACTTCGCCCGCCTTCTTTACCAACTGCAGGTCACCGCAGGTGTTGGTGAAGGTTCCGGATTTCTCATACGCGTTCGCGGCGGGCAAGACCACATCCGCAATCACAGCTGTTTCAGTCAGGAACATGTCCTGAACTACGACAAAACTATTCGCAAAGGCGAAGGGATCGATAGCGAATTGCTCGATGGGGTTCGCACCCACGACGTAAAGTGCTTTCAGATTGCCGGCTTTCGCACTTTCGACCATCTCAGGCAAGGTCAAGCCGGGTGCTCGCGGAACAGTGGCCCACTCTTCGTGAAACTTGCCGCTATCCGCAACCCGATGATACCCCGGAAGCAGGTCTGGGTAGAGTCCCATGTCAGCGGCGCCTCGCGAGTTAGCGTAATCGCTCAGGCAGATAACCTTCGCGCCCTGAATGCCCGACGCAAATTTCACGATCGAAGCAATGTCCGCGCCCCGGATCTCCGATCCAAAAACAATAACGAGGTTCGCTTCGCCGCGCAGTTTGTCGCGCAGGGCGATCCACGCATCGCAGCTGACTTTTTCGGTCGTGATCGCATCGGCAGCAGCATCATCGCCAGCGAAAAACGCAGCCAGTTTCCCTTCTGATCCCGCCGGAATCTGGATGAAGCTCGCCGCTTGCCGGCGCAGCTTAATTGGTTGCGAATTGATCACGTACAAGCGGGCCCGGTGCAACCGGACATTATTCCGAATTTGCCACGCCAGCAGTGGGTGCTGCTCCGTGGGATCGTTTCCGATCAGAAGAATCGCAGGTGCATTGAAGGCGTCCCGCATGCTCGCCGTTATTTCCGCTTTGCCCGTAAGCGTTGCCGCCAGAGCAGGGAAGTCCGCCGTGCGATGGTGGTCGATGTTGTTGGTTTCGAGCACTACGCGGGCGAACTTTTGTAGCAGGTAGTTTTCTTCGTTGGTGGTCCGATTCGAGCCGAAAACTCCAATCGCTTGCCCCCCGACCTGGTCGCAAATCTCCTTGAACCGTTTCCCGATCAGTTCAAACGCCTCTTCCCACGTGGCCTGGGTCAGGCGGCCATCCTTGCGGATCAATGGTTGTGTCAGTCGGTCTTCGTGATGTGCGAAATCGAAAGCGTAACGCCCCTTGATGCAAAGGAAATCGCCATTGATGCCGCTCTTGTCGCGATTGTCTCCGCGCACAATCTCCATGCCGGTATCGGAGCGGCGCACCCCCAGCGTCGTCTTGCAACCATCGGCGCAGTGGGTGCAAGTCGTGCCCACGTGTTTCATCTCCCAGGGACGCGTCTTGTAGCGATATGCGCCCGAAGTCAACGCACCCACAGGGCAGATGTCGATGCACATGCCGCATTCTTCGCAGTCGAGATGATCGCCCTGATTGGGCGCGATGATAGAACTGACTCCGCGGTTCTGCACGCCCAGAGCCCAAACATCCATGCCCTCGCCGCATACTCGCACGCAGCGATAACACAAAATGCAACGTGGGCGATCGAAGAAGACTACCGGCGACCACTGCTGTTCTTCCTTATGATTTTTGGCGTCGATGTATTTCGATTCGGCGGCGCCATAAGAGAAAGTCATGTCCTGCAATTCGCATTCGCCGCCTGCATCACAGACCGGGCAGTCGAGCGGGTGATTGCCCAGCAGCATTTCCACCATGCTCTTGCGCGCCTGATGAATTTCCGGCGTGTCGGTCGAGACGATCATGCCCTCGCCGATCACGGTCGTACACGCAGTCTGCAGCTTGGGCATCTTCTCGACTTTGACAAGGCACATCCGGCAGGCACCTTGCAACGACAGATTTGGGTAGTAGCAAAATGAGGGTACTTCGATGCCCGCGCTTTTGCAGGCTTCAATCAGAAGGGTTCCTGCGGGCGCAGTTACCTTCTTGCCGTCTACCGTGATGTTTACGTCAGCCATAAAATCGTCTTTGGTCCTACGTCCTTGGTCGTTCGCAAACCGTCGGTGCCGGCCGTATTTGGCCGACGACCAACGGCCAACGACACACGACCGACGTCACAAATACTCACGCTACGACCAGTTCGCCCACCCCAGTTTTTTCAAACGGGCACGGCTTGCCTTCCAAATGATCTTCAAACTCCTTGCGGAATTTCTTCACGATGGAAATCGTGGGCATGGCCGCCGCGTCGCCGAGCGGACAGAACGTGCGTCCCAGCATGTTTTCCGACAGATATTGAATATTATCGATATCTTTTCTAACTCCGCCGCCGTGGTGAAATCGAGTCAGGGTTTTCTTCAACCAGTCCGTACCTTCGCGGCAAGGGATGCACCATCCGCAACTCTCGTGCTGATAAAACTTCATGATCCGTAAGGCAAAATTCACCATGCAGGTGGTCTCATCCACTACCACTACGCCTCCGGAGCCGAGCATCGTGCCCGCTTTCATCATCGAATCAAAATCCATGGAGACGTCGATCTCGTCCGCAGTCAGGAGCGGACAACTCGATCCTCCCGGAACTACGGCTTTCAACTTACGACCGTTCGGAATGCCGCCGCCCACCTCGTAAATCATTTTCTTGAGGTTGTACCCCATGGGTAGCTCATACACGCCCGGACGATTCAAGTGTCCGCTCAAACAGAACAGGCGAGTCCCGCCATTCTTAGGCGGACCGAGTTTCGCAAACCATTCCGCACCGCCGAGCAGGATGTGCGGCACGCTAGCCAGAGTTTCTGCATTGTTAATGACTGTCGGTCCGCCCCACAGCCCGACTACCGCGGGGAAAGGTGGACGGATCCGCGGAATGCCGCGTTTGCCCTCGAGCGATTCCATCAGCGCCGACTCTTCGCCTACTTCATAGGCGCCTGCGCCGCCATGCCAGTAGACCTCGAAGTCGTAGCCGCTGCCAAAAATGTTCTTGCCGAGAAATCCCTTCGCATAGGCGTCTTTCATTGCCTTCTGCATGATGTCGAGCAAATATCGATACTCGCCGCGAATGTAGATGTATCCGGCATGTGAGCCCGTCGCAATTCCAGCGATGACGACGCCTTCAATCACCGAGTGCGGATCGTGTTCGAAAATCAGGCGATCTTTGCAGGTGCCGGGTTCGCTCTCATCACCGTTGCACAAAATGTATTTCGGTTTAGGCGACTGTTTGGGAACAAACGACCACTTCATGCCCGTGTTGAATCCAGCCCCGCCGCGCCCTCGCAGACCAGAATCCTTCACCAGATTAACGATGGCCTCCGGCTGCATCCCTAGCGCTTTCTGAACGGCCTTGTAACCATCGAGTTCCAGATAGCGATCGATATTGGTCGCGCCTTTGCCAAATCGCTTGGAGACGACTTTCACTTCGTCGGGATGGGAAACCAGCGATGCCATTTTTAATTGGGTAATTCAGTACAAATTGAATCAATGACTTATTGAATCAATGACTCATTGAATCAATGAATCATTGATTCAATCTCTCAATTCTCCTTGTACCCGTCCAGGACCTTGTCCATCTTCTCCGCCGTCAGGTTCTCGTAGAAGTCATAATTCACTTGCACTGCCGGAGCCCAACTGCACGCCCCGATGCATTCGACTTCTTCCAGCGAGAACGTTCCGTCCGGCGTCGTACCTTTGTGTCCGATGCCCAGCTTTGTCTTGCAGTGATCGAGAAGCTCCTCGCCCCCACGCAGCATGCACGCGATGTTCGTACAAACCTGCACATTGAATTTACCGCGAGGCCTGGTCGTGAGCATCGAGTAATAGCTGATCACGTTGTGCACTTCGAGCTCGGTTAAATCCAGTCGCTGCGCGATCTCATGAATAACGTCAGGGCTCAAATACCCGACTTCATCCTGGGCGTACAACAGCGTCGGCACCAAGACAGACCTCTTCGTCGGATAGTGTGTCAGCATATCCGAGAAACGGGCTTCGAATTGATCCGAGAGTTGCATTGTCTACCGGTCGATCTCGCCCAGCACAATGTCGATGCTGCCGATCGCGGCCACCACGTCGGCCAGCAAATTCCCCTCGCACATCTTTGGCAGCAATTGCAGATTCGCCAAGCAGGCTGCCCGCATGTGCACGCGATACGGTTTGGCCGTTCCGTCGCTGACTATGTAATATCCCATTTCACCGCGTGGCGATTCGACTGCCTGATAAACCTCGCCTGCCGGAACCGCAAAACCCTCGGTGATGATCTTGAAGTGATAGATGAGAGCTTCCATCTGCGTCTTCATCTTTTCGCGGTCGGGCAATACAACTTTCGGTGCATCCGCTTTGATCGGACCTTCCGGCATCCCGTCCAGCGCCTGCTGGACGATCCCGATCGATTCACGCAGCTCCTGCACTCGGCAAATGTATCGGGCAAACACGTCGCCGTCTTGCGATACCGGTACTTTGAACTTGAAATTCTCGTAGCCGGAGTAAGGCATATCCCGACGCAAATCGAAGTCGACGCCACTACCTCGCAGCGTCGGTCCGCTCGCGCCTAGTGCAATGGCATCCTCCGCTGTAATTCGCGCTACGCCTTTGGTCCGCATTGTCCAGATGGGATTCCCGGTCAGCAAGTTCTCGTACTCATCCACTTTAGAAGGGAAGCGATTGGCGAAGTCTCGCACCCGGTCAAAGAATCCTAGCGGCGGTTCCAGCGCTACGCCGCCGATGCGGAAATACGAAGTCATCATGCGCTGGCCGCTGATTGCTTCGAACAATCGCAGAACATCTTCGCGCTCACGGAAGCAATAGAGAAAAACCGTCAGCGCGCCAATGTCCATGGCGTGCGTTCCCAGCCACACCAGATGCGAGTTGATGCGGGTCAACTCATTCATCATCACCCGCAGCCATTGCGCCTTGGGGGGGATCTCCAGCCCGAGCAACTTCTCGACCGCCAACGCGTAGCAAAGGTTGTTGGTCATCGGGCAGAGATAATCGATGCGGTCGGTCAGCGGAACTACTTGCTGATAGAACTTGGCTTCACACGTTTTCTCAATCCCGGTGTGCAGATATCCGATATCGGGCATGAGGCGAACGACGGTTTCGCCATCAATCTCAAGGATCAGGCGCAACACTCCGTGTGTGGACGGATGCTGCGGCCCCATGTTCAGGATCATAGTCCGATCCTGACCGGGTTCGAGCACGGGAGTGGAGGTCATGTGGGCCATAGCGCGTCTAGCGATAGCCCTCCACCGGATAGTCTTTGCGCAACGGATGTCCTTCCCAATCTTCCGGCATCTGAATGCGCCGTAAATAAGGATGTCCCGTAAACCTGATTCCGAATAGGTCGAAAACCTCTCGCTCGAAGTAATTCGCCGATGGCCAAACCGAAGTGACTGATTCTACGGTCGGACTGTCGACGTCCAGACGCACCTTCAGCCGTACCCGCTCTTTGTTGGGAATCGACAGTAGCGAATACACCACTTCAAAGCGCGGCTGCGAAGGATACCAATCCACGCAAGTCACGTCCGAAAGATAATTAAAAGGGCAGGTCGGGTCGTCGCGCAAAATTACGCAAGCTTCGCGAATGCAAGAGCGCTCGATGTAGATGGTCATCTCATCGCGATCGAATTTCGCGCCTTCGACCGCGGCCGAATTCCAGGAGCGCAGCCTTGCCACTGCAGGATGGTCTTTCAGCGCGGCCAGGTCGGTGATGGCGGGAGTCAGAGGCATCAAACCTCGCCTCTTCTGACCGACGGAGTGCCCCAGTCCAGCACACCCTTTTTCCAGATGTAAACGAAGCCCACCAGAACGATGCCGATATAAACCAGCATCTCCCAGAAACCAAACATCTTAAGCTCTCGCAGGATGACCGCCCACGGATACAGAAAAACTGCTTCCACGTCGAACAGAATAAAGAGCATGGCCACCAGGTAAAACTTAACGGAGAAGCGTTCGCGCGCATCCCCTACCGGGGTCATGCCGCATTCATAAGGGGACATTTTGGCCCGCGTAGGCCGACGGTAACCGATGAACCACGACAACAGCACGATGGCCGAAGCCAAAGCACCTGCTACGATGAGGTGAATCAATAATGGCAGGTAGCGCGCGAAGTAATTGTCGGGCATAGGGGAGCTATATATAATTCGCAGCCAAGTATTAACTAAACATTCTAGACTAGATTTCGCGGCTGGGAGTGTCAAGCCACGGCGCGATTTTGTGATGATTTTTTAACATTCTTACGAACATTTGCCGATGGTTGAGTAGGATTAGCTGAGCATGATTTTTGGCTTCAACACCGATGTGAAGCACGAGGACACGGTTTACCACGTGCAAAGTGAAGCGCGCGAGAGCGAACTGCTCCTGCAGACGCAGGTGTTCGTTCGCGGACGCTGCATCGGCAAGCGCGCCACTTCTTATTCGGACCAGGCCGCCGAGTCTGGTTTCACCGACCAGCAGAAAGAGCAGATTCTGCGCGAGCAGCACCGCCTCGTGCTCGACTCCATCCGCGACGGCCGGGTGGATGGCGTTCTCGACAAAAGCGTCGCGCCCGAAGTTCTGGCCGCGATCAAAGAACTCGATGTGTTGTGGCTCAACGCCGGCTCGGTGCATTCCGATCGTAACCTGACCCTGCGCCTGCGCGTTACCGAAGGCGGCTCGGCAGTTGAGGGCGCGCGGCTGACGGTTCGCTTTGCCCGCCCCAATGCGGCTCCGTTCTACACCCAGGTGGTCACGGGCAGCGACGGCGACGCCGAAATGAAGATCGATGTCGACGAATCCTCGCTCCCGGATTCTGCCGTGCTGGTGCAAGCCAACTACTCGGGAAGAACCGCAACCCGCAAATTCCAACTGCGCAAAGTCGAGGCGTAGTCCACGGTTTCGCTTGCCGCCTGCCTGCGCGTGCTGCGAGAATCCAGAAGACATGAAATTGGAAATCAACGGCGAACCTCGGGATTTCAATCCTCCGCTCACACTCGCGGGACTTGTCGATCAACTCGGAATGAAGACAGACCGCGTAGCCATAGAACTAAACCGAAGCATCGTCGCTCGCGATCTCTGGGCAAAAACCAGCCTGGCCGAAGGCGATTGCCTGGAGATCGTTCACTTCGTCGGCGGCGGGATCTGAGAACTCAGAACCGGCAACTGATAACTGAAAAGCCCTCCGCTTCAGAATTACACCTGTAAATCTCACAAAGGGAACTTGTCTAGTTACCCCCTTGTTGCAGAAATCCACAGTTGACATGTGCCAATCCGTGCCTAGAATGTTTCAAACATTTGGCTCTTGGATTGTTTGAAACATTATTGGTCTCTACATGCAGCAACCGTTTACATCTCGCGATGTGGTTTCACTGACCGGCATCACGCCCCGGCAACTGCAGTGGTGGGATGAGCGTCACATTGTCGTTCCAGCACGCGAGGGTCGCCGTCGGCTTTACTCGATGGAAGACCTCGCGGAGGTCGCGGTGATCTGCGAGTTGCGCCATCGGGGATTCTCTCTGCAGCGCGTGCGCAAGGTCATGCGCTTCCTGCAGCGCGAGTTCGGCAAGCGTCTGGCCGAGACCGTCAGCGGCACGTCCGAATATCACTTGCTCACCGACGGCAAGACTTTGTATCTCGAAACCTCGCCACGGCAGATTGTGGACATCTTGAAAAACGCGCGCCAGCCCATGCTGACCATTTGTCTCAGCGACACGGTTCGGCAGGTGCGCGCCGAAATCCGCGCTAAAAAAAATAGTGGCACGAGTCGATCGAGCTCATTGCGCAGGCTAAGACAGGCTTCATAAGCAGGGAAGTTTGGTTCCACATAGCGGCCCCATAAAGGAGGCAAAATGGTTGGAGAACTGGACGTCCTAAGCCAATGGATTCCGGAACAAATGATCCCCGGCACCATCTTTGTGCTGGAGAACGCCGGTCGCGTCGGAGAAAAAGATGATCCCTACTGGGCCGTGCTCTCCTGTCCCGAATGCGGCACCCTGGGCCTGATCACGCGCAAGCAACTCGCCGGACTGTTGCCGGTAATCTGCGGCTCCAGTCAGTGCCCCGCGCAATTCTTCATCAACGACAGCCAGGTCGTAAGCCGAAAACCGTTCTGACGCCGCCAACATGAGGATGGCTCCCGGCTCCTTTGCGATGATCTGTTCCGGTCGGGATGACAGAGTTGGGGTGAGTTGAACGTCCCCGGCCGGGCCTAACCTTGGATTGGGTGGGCCACCCTCCGGCTAAAGGTCAAAATCCCCACCCTAACGTCGCAAAAACAGAGTGAGGTTGGGATCGAACTGTTTCTGCGACGTTAGGATGGGGCACCCGGTGCGAACGGCTTCAACGCTGAGTTCTTACCCGGTCCAGCAGCACTGGCACCTGTTCGACGATCTCGATGTCGAATCCTTCTAGGGCTGGAACTTTTCGGGGGTGGTTGGTTAGCAGGCGGATACGCCGCAGATTCAAATCCGAGAGGATTTGCGCGCCGATGCCGATCTCGCGCTGGGTCTTGCGTTCGCTCTCCGGTAGCGACGGGAGGCGCTTGTCGCGATGGAATGTGAGCATGCTGCGCTCTCCGATCTTTTCAACCGAAAAGCCTTTCGAAGTTTGATGCAGATAGATCAGTGCGCCGCGGCCTTCGCGCGCAATGGCCTGCATCGAGCCTTCAATGGTTTCGTGGCAATCGCAAGCCGTCGATCCGAAGACGTCGCCCATCACGCAATGGGAGTGCATGCGGACCAGTACGGGCTCGCTGCCGTTTTCGATTTCCCCTCGCACCAAGGCGACGTGCGATTCGCCGCCGTCCACTTCGCTCTCGTAGGCAATCAGGCGGAACTCGCCGTAACGGGTGCCAATCAACGCTTCGCCAACTCGATGCACGTAGCGCTCATGCTGCATCCGATAGCGAATGAGTTCCGCGACGGTCAGCATCTTCATGTCGTGGGTCTTGCAGAACTCGATGAGGTCGGGAACGCGCGCCATGGTTCCGTCGTCGCGCATGATTTCGCAGATCACGCCCGCTGGAACCATTCCAGCCATACGGGCGAGATCGACCGAGGCCTCGGTTTGGCCAGCGCGCACCAGCACGCCTCCTTTGCGAGCCTCCAGTGGGAAGATGTGTCCGGGACGCGCCAGATCGGCGGGACGCGTGGCGGGATCGATTGCGACCTTGATCGTGCGAGCACGATCGTAGGCTGAAATTCCGGTGGTGACGCCGTCGCGGGCATCAATGGCCTCGCAGAATGCAGTGCCGTAGTTCGAAGTGTTCTCAGCGCTCATGGGACCGATGCGCAGATGGTCCAAGCGCTCTTCGGTCATGGCCAAGCACACCAGGCCACGGCCATACTTGGCCATGAAATTGATCGACTCCGGCGTGACTTTCTCGGCGGCGAGGGTCAGGTCGCCTTCGTTCTCGCGATCCTCGTCGTCGACCACCACGACCATGCGGCCGGAGCGAATTTCCTCGATGGCGGTAGGGACATCCGTGAATGCCGATTGGGGCGTCATTCCGAGATAATTGTAGCAAAAGGGCTTGGCGAAGGTTATTAGACAAACGCCATCCGTGCTACTTCGCCAGTTCGTGCTCGGCTCCGCGGAAGAGCGCCCGCAGCGAGCGCACGATCCAGCGCGTCAACACGATGATGACAACCAGCAACAGCCCAACAATCGCGATCGCCCCGTACGGATGCTGAGTGGCGAACCAGGTGAGGAAGATGGCAAGCCCGTCTTCTCCCAGGCTCAAAGTCCAATTGGAAATCGGTTCCGGCGAGGGCGTAACCGCCGCGCGGACGGCGGTCTTGCCTCCATGCGCGGCAAGCGCAATAGCGCCGCCGGCAACCGTGGCCGCCAGTTGCTCCCATGGGGAGAGCGTTGCAGTGGCGCGGTAGGCCAGCAAAGCCGCGATGGGGACGCGAATGAAGGTATGCAGCGAGTTCCAGATCAGATCGAAAGCCGGAATCTTGTCGGCAAAGAACTCGATCGAGAACAGCACGCCACTGGCCGCGATCACCCACCAGTTCGAAAGCAATTGCAGCGTCGGGGGGAGCGGCAACACTCCGGCGTGAGCCAGTAATCCAAGGGTAGCGACAGTGGCGTAGACGTTGAGTCCGGCTGCGAAGCTCGTGGCTACAAGTAAAGCCACCAGTTCACTCGCTGGGATACTCGGAATGGTGAGGGCGGAGGGCACTCCTCTTATATACCTCTTACTCCGGTTTCTGAGACAAAAACAAAGGGTCGCCGCGTGGGCGACCCTCAAGATTATTGTTCCTGTCTGGTTACAGGGTGGATTCGATCTCGAATCCCCACGCCTCAAGTAAAGGTTCAGGAATGTACTTGGAATTCTTGTTGCGCCGAGCCCACTCGCGCAACCGGGTGGAGCGCAGGTACTGGTCAGGAGAAAGCTTGTACTCGCGGACCACTTGCTCGAACTCTGTAATGGTAGGAGTAATCGGCCCGATAGGTTCGGGCTTACCCCAGTTAGGATTTCCGCGTCGCTTTGCCATAGATATGATGCCTCATGCGTGAGATAAACTTACACCGGTAGAAAGTTAGATTCATCCGCCTCGCAGAGGGATTCACACCTCTGCCGAGGGCAAACAGATCGTATCAAGCCCCGTACAGCTTGACCCGTTGGACTAACCGGAAGGCTTTGATTCTATGGGTGTTTTTCGCAAAAGTCAACAAAAATCGCAGGCATGGGTTGAAGCACGTTGATGTAAATCTATGATAGCTAAGGATGTTCAGAGGACAGAGCCCCGGTGTGCGACGCCGTATCTTGAGATCCTTAATTTGGATCTAGGGGCCCGGGTAAAGTTGAATCTATGTAAAACGGTAGTGCCGGCTGTTCAGTTCCCATGTCCACCCATCCCCGCCAAGATTACTGCCGTAACCCGGTGATGGGCCCGCATCATTGACCCCGACAAGGGTACCAACCTACATTTCATTAAGGAGGCAGTATCGTGAAGGATATTTATGAAGTACTCCGAAAGAAGCAAGCCGAGCAGGCTCAGCTGGGTAAACAAATCGAAGCCCTGCAGACCGCCGCTGAGCAGCTTCGCAGCGTAGCCCATTTACTTAACGAGGAAGAAGCCCACGGGGAAGGGGCCGCGATCGGCGGCTAATGGAGTTTAACGGAGTTCGTCCGCGATGAATTTGCAAGCTCTGGTTCTGTGTTCTGACGAAAAGACCACAAAGGTGCTGCGACGGATCCTCAGCGATCTGGAAATTGCCGTTGAGGTTTGCAGCGATGCTGATTCGGCGGTCCGCAAACTGACCCGCCGGCGATTCGAAGCTGTGGTCGTCGATTGCAACGACGAGGACATGGCTGCCCAAGTCCTCAAGAGTGTCCGCTCTGCTCCCTGTAACAAGCGCTCCATCGCTGTCGCCCTGATTGACGGTCAAACGGCCGTGCGCAGCGCCTTCACCTTGGGCGCGCATTTTGTTCTTTATAAACCCATTTCCGCAGAACGCGCTCGAACCAGCTTTCGTGCGGCCCGGGCTCTGATGAAGTGCGAACGCCGGCGCAATACCCGGGTGTCCATGCAGATTCCGGTGGCCCTGGTTACCGAGAATGGGGCGCGACAGAGAAAGGCGCTCACTTCCGACATCAGTCAAGGTGGTATGTCGCTCAAAGTCTCGCGTCGGGCGCAGGACTCCGGCCCCATGCGCATCAAGTTCACTCTGCCCGGAACTGACCACGGCATCGAATGTGCGGCGGAAGTGGCGTGGGAGGGCGATGGCTCGCAGGCGGGTATTCGGTTTGCGAATCTGTCGTCGGAACAACGTGACCATCTCAAGGTGTGGTTGGCCCAACATGCTCCAGAGATGGAGATCGATGATCCACCGGCTCCTTGCAAGCTCACCGATCTCAGCTCGGGTGGCTGTTACCTGGAGATCGCGGCGCCGTTTCCCATGAACACGAGAGTGATCCTGATCATGCGCCTGAAAAAGCTGGAGAGTCGAGTCGAAGGCGTAGTGCGGGTAATGCATCCGGAAATCGGCATGGGCGTGGAATTTACCCGGACCACCAACCAGCAGCGCAAACTTTTGGAAGAATTCATTCACGCGCTCAAGAATCACAAAGGGGCGCAACCCGAACTGGTGGTCGAACCCGAAGGCATGAATGATGTTGAAGGATTAAGCCCTACGGCGCTGGCGCTGGATGAGATCGACGATCCCTTGCTGGAACTCTTTCAGCGGAACACCGACTTCACCACCGAAAGCTTTCGGAGCGAACTTCGCAAGCAGAGAAATCCCCATCCCATGGAAGCCCAAGCCGCGGCTTCTGGGTCTCGATGAAGCTCATCTCGCGGTAACCGGCCAACTCTCTTTCCTGGTAGATTCGACGGCGAAGATCCGAGAATCGCGGAAGTTAATATGTCTAAGGACGCGCAATGCCGGAGAAAAAAAGATTGTCGAAATGGCGGTCGCGCTGGCGTCGATCTGCTCCGGTTGCCATGGTCCACTTAGACGACTTGAATTCGATTCCGGCTTGAATCCTAACGGGAACCTAACGTCATGACAGCCTCAACAATCGGCGTGACGTAGCCGCCCACGTAGATTCCGTCGGCAGCGCTTTTTCCGCGAACCTCTACATGAAGCAAGCTGCGGCGGCCCATCTTTGTCCCTTGTTCATTTACAAAGCGCGTATCACCAGCGTTCGGGATGAGATCGTGACGCATCATGTAAACCGCCAAGGGCCCCATGCAACTTCCTGACGCCGGGTCTTCTGGAATTCCATATTCCGGCGCAAACATGCGGGAATAAACGCCCTCAGAGGTTAATGCAAACAGAAAGACGCAGAAGGGTTCGTTCTCGGCGCCCTTGAGAGTTTTCAGGCCTGCGGAATCAAGCCATGCTCGATCGACCGCGGCTTTATCTTTCGCGGCAACCACTACTGTAGGATTGCCCGCGCTGAGTCGTTGTGGGCTCGTGGGAAGGAGGTCCTGCGGTTCGAGCCCCAGCACCCTGGCACAAAGAGAGGAGTCATAGAACTTTTCTTCGCGAACCGGAGGCATCTGCAACCAGATAAGCGGCCGTCGGCCTGCTTCAACACGCAACGGGACCGGGCCGACCTGCTCTTCCAAAATGAAATTGCTGCTGTCTCGCGGGACGATATGTTCTTGCAAAAGCACAAACCCACTACCAACGGTGGGGTGGCCGGCAAATGCCATCTCCTTTGTAGGCGTGAATATGCGCACACGTGCCGCGCAATCCTTGCGCGTTGCCGGAAGCACGAATACGGTTTCCGCCAAATTGAGTTCTCTGGCGATCTTCTTCATGGTGGTTTGGTCGATTTCAGCCGCGTCCGGGAATACGGCGAGCGGATTTCCCGCCAAGGGATCCGTAGTGAAGACATCGACGACTACATACCGGTAAGAATTTGCTTGAGTCATTAGTCATTAACCTCAGCGATCAGGTCGATTTCTACGCAGGATCCAAAAGGCACTTGAGCGACCCCGAAGGCGCTGCGAACGTGCGTTCCCGTATCTCCAAAGACCTGTTCGAAGAGTTCCGAAGCACCGTTGGCGACCAGATGCTGTTCCGTGAACGCGGAAGTGCTGTTCACCAGCACCATCAGCTTCACGATGCGCTTGATCTTGTTCAGGTCGCCCGCCGCGGCGTGGAGCGTTCCAAGAAGATCGATGGCCACCGCACGAGTGGCCTCTTTCCCTTGTGCCGTCGTGAGATTCGCCCCGAGCCGGCCAGCCCAGGGCTGGCCGTCGTTTTTGGCGATATGACCGGACAAGAAAAGCAAATTGCCGGCACGAAGGAAGGGCACAAAAGCCGCCACCGGCGATGTCACTTGTGGAAGAACGATGTGCAGAGCATCGAGCTTTTCGTAGACATTCATTGCGCGTCCATTAAATTGACAATTAGCTAACTAACGAAGTTCAGTGTCCCACAGATTCGATCGCTTGTAAAGCTTTGAAAGTCTCTTGGTCGGCGGAAGAGGTTCTCTCGTTCAGATTGTGTCAACGAGACCGACGAAAAAGCTCGATCCGCAAAGCTAAATTCTCTGAGCGGGTCAGTTGCTCCTGGCGTCCAAGCTCCCGGCGTCCGAGGAGACAGCCAGCGTGAAATGAAAACTTGCTCCGCGAGGATAGTTGTCCGTAGCCCAGAGCCGGCCTCCATGGGCCTCAATAATGGTTCGGCTGATACGAAGCCCCATACCCGTGCCGTATTCCTTGGTCGTAAAGAAAGCGTTGAATATCTGGCCAGCTTGGTTAGGGGGAAGTCCGATTCCAGTGTCTTCGACCGATACCAGAAGCCGTTGGTCGCTATCATTCTGCGTGCCGAGAGTGAGTTGACGCGGGCCATCGACGGCCTTCATGGCGTCGATGCTGTTGATCATCAAGTTCATTAATACCTGCTGCAACTGGATGCGGTCCGCTGCAATGAGGGGTAGATCAGCTGCGAGCTTTGTCTGTACGGAAACCGAATGCTGGGTCGCCTCGTTGTGCAGAAGAATCTCCATCTCTCGAATCACTTCGTTGACATCGAGGCGCTCCTTCGTCACAACGCCCTTTCTGAAAAACAGCCTGATTCGGTTGATGATTTCCGCTGCTCGGTTTGCATCACGGATTATCAACGAAGCCGCAGCCCGAGCGCCTTCGAGATCAGGCTGCTCGCGGTCGAGCCGGCGCAGGCAGGTGGATGCGTTTGTGATGGCGCCACTGATGGGTTGATTAATCTCGTGCGCAAGGGAAGCGCTGAGTTCGCCCATTGTAGTTACGCGATTCGCGTGTGCGAGATCTCCTTGCGCTTTACGCAATGACTCTTCGGCGCGTTTCCGGTCCTCTATATCGATGCCCGTGCCGTACCACTTCACTATCCCTCCAAGGGGGTCACGCAAAGGTACGTTGCGCACAAGCAACCACCGATAGTCGCGCTGTGCAGTCCAGATGCGCGCTTCAATCTCGACGGGCTCTCCTGCGGCCAATGACGATGCCCACTTCGCGATGTATCGAGTGCGATCATCCGGATGAATGATCGATTGCCAACCCGATCCAAGCAATGCGTCCATCGATAGCCCAGTAGATTCGAGCAAACGCTGGTTGATGAAGTCTACCGAACCGTCCGGCAGCGTGCTCCACACGTGAGCGGGAATCGTGTTAATTACCCGGCGGAGACGGTCCTCACTGCTTTGCAAGCTCTCATAGAGATCCTGCAATTGCCGCGCGGTATCATTAAATACGCGTCCCAGCTGGGCAAGCTCATCGTCCCCCTGGAGGAGGACCCGATGTTTGAAGTCTCCTCGCGCCAACATCTTGGAACCTTCGACGAGCTGTTCAAGTGGCTGCGTAATGCTGCGCGTAATGACGAGTCCCAACGTTCCGGCAATCAATAGCGTGAGAACGACCGTGGCCGGCACAGCAATAAAAATCCAGTGCTGTACCTGGCGAATATTGGCCGCGGCTTGGGCATGTTCCGTCCTTACCTCGCGGTCGACTCTTTCCACCAAGGCAGAGATAGAAAACTGGAGCGGGCGTAGCTGATTGGCAAGACGTACTTGCAGGGCGTTCCAATCATTCGCTTCAGCCAACTCGATCACCGAGGCGGTCTCTGATTGCAGGTTCGACTGGACGACCGCGAGGGTTGGAAGGATCGTCGGGTCAGAGGCGCCGTCGGAATGTACGGCCAACAGGGCGCTTTTGGCACGTCGCATGTCCTCCGCGAAGGCCTCGTTCGTCGATTGAGTCTCTGCCTTCAGACGTTCGGAGTTTTTTGCGTTCGCAAGCGACTCAAGGCCGTCACGAAACTTCAACATATCTGAGTGAACACGTAAGACAGTTACCAACTCCTCGTCATATTCGTCGAGTCGCTCTGCTTGCGCGTGGACAATGTGGAATTGCCACAGAACGATTGCGTCACCGGCTAGCATCAAAACGATGATGAGCGCGAAGCACAGAACCAGGCGTGGGCCAATGTTGAGTCGCAGTCGATTCATGTCAGTGCGAACCTGTTCCCGGTTGAGCCTTCCCCATGATCCGAACGAGATCATTCTCGAGCGCCGCGGCCGCTACCGGGGCTGTGGACTCGCGGGTCAGCACGGAATGCAGTGCGTGGGTATAGGCTTTGGAGACCGCTTCATAGTTCGCCCCCGCAACCGTCGATGGGCGCGAAACTATTTCGCTCCCTCCCGATTGCCCCGGTTTGTACCACCTAGGGATAGATTTCCTTCATGACAGGTGGAACTTGAAAGTACTCCACCTTTCGGTCCTGTTTTTCAGAATGAGTCGCCGTGAATTCTGCGTGCTTGCGAAGCAGGAATTGGATGAACTTGACGGCCTCGGCGGGATGAGCTGAAAAGCGGGATATCCCCAGAGCGTAGCCACCGATGGTGGCCACTCGCGCGCTCTTCCCAGCCGGGACGCTGGTCACTCCCGCCTGGTCGCGGAACGGCTTATCTTGCGCAAAAATCTCATATACGATGGCGTGGCTAAGTAGAAACGCAGCCTCGCCGGAAATCCAAAATTTATTTTCTGCGTCCGTGGCAGTGTAAGAAACCACGCTTGGAGGGGAGATCCAACCGACCCAGTGTGCCGCGCGCTCCCAAGCCCGGATAACGTTCTCGTTGTTCACGCTGATTTTTCCGTCGGACTCGATGATGTGACCGCCCCCTTCTGCTGCCTGCCATTCCAATCCTTCCATGGTCAGTTGTTCGCTGTCGGTTGCGATCGCGCCGGCCCAGACGTACCCCCAAAAATCTTTCTTTCCTTTTGCCCGCTCTCCAGCCTGGATCCGCACGGCCATTTTCTCCAGCTCGTCCCAGGTTCTGGGGGGCGTTTTGTAGCCGTACTTGGTTAGAAGGTCCGTCCGATAAACCAAAACCTGCACACCCAGCGGCTGATTCGGCATTGCCACAACCTTCCCGTGAAACCTGTAGATTTGGATGAGGTCGGGATCCTCCGAGGAAATCTCTGTGGCAAAGTAAGGTTGCAGATCGATGAGGTAGTCGCCCATTATTCCGGTCCAGATCGTGTCAACGCCATACACGTCAGGGGACGGGGCACCGCTGTGGAGCAAATCCATGGCAAGATCGATCTTTGAGGCGGTGTCCTCTGGGGTCGGCAGGTCGTTGACGCGAATGCCTGTTTCCCGCGTGAATTCCTGCAGATACGAGTCCGGAATCATCCGATGGTCGCCAGGAACTCCTCGGGCGTCAGAATCGAAAAATGTGATGGTCACGGGCTGTGCGGGCTTACTGCAACCGAAAAAAAGGGACGCCGACAGCAGGATTCCTGCGATGACTAAATGCCGAAAGCGATGAGATGCACCCCAATGCCGATCGCCGCAACGCATCGCACGACACGTCGTCTTGATTCGGATGGATAACGGGAGCAGTTTTCACCGCCTTTGCGACCTTAGGAATAAGCGATAGCGTGCACGTCCCGCACATCAATCGATTCCTCGTACGCACGGACGAATGGTAGCAGAAATCGCGAGCGGGCGTCCCAAACCCGGCTGTGAATGCACGGCCAAGAGGGCGCTTTTGGCACGTCTCATTTACTTCACCGGCAAACATCGAAACGATGTTGAGCGCGAAGCATAAACGAGTCGTAGGCCGATGTTGAGTCGCAGTCGACTGATCTCAATGCGAACCTTTCCCGGGTTGAGCGTTGTTGTTATTCATAATCCTAACGAGTTCATTTTCGAGCGCTGCGGCCGCCGCTGGCGCGGTGGACTCTCGGGTCAGCACGGAATGCAATGCGTGGGTATAGGCTTTGGAAACTGCCTCATAGTTCGACCCCGCAACCCCCGACGGGCGCGAAACTATCTCACTCCCTCCCGATTCCCCCGGTTTACACCACCAGGGATAGATTTCCCTCATCACAAGTGGAACTTCAAAGTACTGCCCCCTTCGGTCCGGCTTTTCGGCGTGAGCCGCCGTGCGTTCTGCGTGCTTGCGAAACAGGAATTGGATGAACTTCACGGCTTCGGCGCGGTGAGCTGAAAAGCGGGATATTCCCAGAGCGTAGCCTCCTATGGTAGCGACGCGCGCGCTCTTTCCGGCAGGAACACTGGTCACTCCCGCTTGGTCGCGGAACGGCCTATCTTGTGCATAAATCTCATACACGATGGAGTGGCTGAGCAGAAACGCAGCCTCGCCGGAAACCCAGAATTTATTTTCTGCGTCCGTAGCGGTGTAAGAAACCACGCTTGGAGGAGAGATCCAACCGACCCAATGCGCCGCGCGTTGCCAAGCGTGGATAGCATTTGGGTTGTTTACACTTACTTTTCCATTGGACTCGATGATGTGGCCGCCGCCTTCTGCTGCTTGCCATTCCAGTCCTTCCATAGTGAGTTGTTCGCTGTCGGTTGCGATTGCTCCGGCCCAGATGAACCCCCAAAAATCTTTCCTCCCTTTTGCGCGCTCTCCAGCCTGAATTCGGACGGCCATTTTCTCAAGCTCATCCCAGGTTCGGGGTGGCGTTTTGTAGCCGTACCGTGCGAGCAGGTCCGTCCGATAAACCAAGACCTGCACATCAAGCGGCTGCTCGGGCAATGGCATTGCCACAACCTTCCCTTCAACCCTGTTGCTTGCGATTAATTCGGGATCCTCTGAGGAAATTTCTGAGGCAAAGTAAGGTTGCAGGTCGATGAGGTAATCGCCCATCTGACCGGTCCAGATCATGTCGACACCATACAAGTCAGGGGACGGAGCGCCACTGCGGAGCCAATCCATGGCAAGATCGAGTTTGGCGCCGTTGTCCTCTGGGGTTGGAAGATCGTCGACGCGAATGCCTGTTTCTCGCGTGAAGTCCTGCAGATAGGCCTCTGGAATCATCCGATGGTCGCCCGGAACCCCTCGGAAGTCGGAATCGAAGAATGTGATGGTCGCGGGCTGTGCGGGCTTGTGGCAACCGGAAAAAAGAGACGCCGACAGCAGGATTTCTGCTATCACTAAATACCGAAAGCGATGAGATGCAAACCGGCGCCGTTCGCCGCAGCGCATCACGTGACTCATGCTTTCGATTCGAATGGATGACGGAAGCAGTTTTCACCGCCTTCGCGACGCTAGGAATAAGCGATAGCCTGCACCCCTCGCACAGCAATCGATTTCCGAGTATCTACGCAGGAATGGTAGCAAAAATCTCGAGCGGACGTTCGAAACCGGCCGAACACCCTGTATCCGTTTGGCCGCGATTTTCCGTAAGTTACGGTTTGGCAGTTGATATGCAGAGTTCTTCTTGCAGATCGCGAGGAATTTCTGATGCAGATTTCATTTTCTCTCTTTCTCAATGCGAATTTTGGTTTCGTTGGCCGGTGGCGACGCATCTATTGAGCGTGGTGCAACATCCGAAATTGATGCATGCCTTTACGAAAAAGGATCAGTTGAAAGATGTCATGGAGCGCATTCCTGTTCACCTGATCACGGGACGACGCAGTGTTGATCGGAGCCGCCAGCTATAGGCTTAAGAGTCTGACAAACCATAACGGGTAATGCATGAGTGACTTCGCCAACAAGGTTTTGTCCGCGACGCGCAATCAATTTGGCGGACATCTGGAAAAATCAGACGGCACAACCAAGGCCGCTTAATGATAAGGAGATGAAAGTGACGAATTCTGATGCATTGGTTTTCTTTGGTGCGACCGGCGACCTCGCGTACAAAAAGATCTTCCCTACGCTGCAGGCGATGGTGAAGCGGGGCCACCTGGACGTGCCGGTGATAGGTGTTGCCAAGGCCGGTTGGACGCTCGAACAGTTCAAAGCGCGCGCGCTCGACAGCCTCGAGAAACATGGTGGAGTCGATGCCGCGGCCTTTGAGAAGCTATCCCGTTTGCTCCGCTATGTTGATGGAGACTACAAGGATCCTGCCACTTTTGAAGCTCTCGGCAAGGAACTGAAAACTGCGCAGCGGCCCGCGCACTATCTGGCGGTCCCTCCCGAGATGTTCGAAACTGTCGTGGAAAACCTGACGCACTGCGGCTGCACCACGGAGGCTCGGATCATCATAGAGAAGCCGTTCGGTCATGACCTGGAATCGGCGCGACATCTCAATCGGGTTCTTCTGCGGCATTTCGATGAAACTGCAATTTTCCGGATCGACCATTACTTGGGGAAGCGGCCGGTGCAAAATATGGTCGTATTCCGTTTCGCTAACACGTTCATGGAAGCTTTCTGGAACCGGAACTATGTCGAGAGCGTGCAAATCACCATGGCCGAAGATTTTGGCGTCCAGGGCCGCGGCAGTTTCTACGATCAGACTGGCACGATCCGTGACGTCATCGAGAATCACTTGTTTCAGGTGCTCTGCAATCTGGCGATGGAACCTTCGGCAAGACTGGACAGCGAATCCATTCGTGACGAGAAGGTTAAGGTGCTGAAAGCAATTCCGGCGCTGGACGAGAGCAACGTCGTCCGGGGACAATTTCGCGGGTACCTTGATGAAAAAGGAGTGGCTCCCAATTCGAAAGTGGAGACCTTCGCTGCGCTTCGACTCGAAGTCAATTCGTGGCGCTGGCAGGGCGTTCCCTTTTACATCCGCGCGGGGAAATCTTTGCCCGTCACCTGTACGGAAATCGTGTGCAGGTTGCGGAAGCCGCCCACGGAGATCCCGGCGGATGTTCTGCACTCGAATTACTTACGGTTCCGGATCAGTCCCGATGTGTTAATTGCCATGGGCATGACGGTGATGGGGCCGGGAGAGAAATTGGTCGGACAGCCGGCGGAGATGATCGCGAGCAATCCACTCGACACCGAGGAAATGGACGCTTACGAATTATTGCTTGGCGATGCGATGGCCGGAGACGCTACCCTGTTTGCGCGCGAAGATTATGTCGAAGAGGCTTGGCGCATCGTCGATCCGGTGCTGAAGAAAGTGACACCCGTCTATCCGTACGACCCGAAGACCTGGGGGCCGAATGAGGCAGAGCGAGTTACACCGCCGGGAGGCTGGCAGAACCCGATCGTGGGACACGAACTGTCAGCAGTTCCCGGTCGGGCTGCCTGAAGGTGGAACACCTCACTTCGTGCGCGAGGAGTTCGGCCAAGTCCGCACTCTGCCCGCACTAAAACGAGACAAAGGCCCGAAATATCGCAGACAGAATATTTCTCGAGTAGAAGAAAATAATCGCCGAGGCGACACTGTATTGCAGGACATTACGAATGAAGTTCGGGGTCCACGCAAGACCACAGCGGCTTGCGGATTGCTGCTTTGGTGCACGAGATTCTTTCAAAGATTTTCGATTCGTATCTACTGATGCCACTTCAGATCTTTGTGGCAAAGCAACGTTCATTGGTACGCAATGGCTCCGCAAGGTTTTCTCGTCGGGATAGGCGATCACTAACCGTTCATATTGCCAAGTTGAGGAATCGACCAACTTGCTCATGACATCACCTCGGTCCTGGAGCCGCGCTTTCGCGACGCTCCATATCGGTCGTCATGCACGCGATGGTCCAACTTGAAATTGAGTGGAACTAATTTACCCAAACACTGACATGGCATGCCGCCAGGATCAAATAGCGGCAGTGCAATAGACTGAAGGTCTCGTTTCTCGGATTTCGACACTGTTAGTCTTGACCAGCGGTAACTGAGAACCAGACTGTAACCGCTGACAGTAAATCGACACTTTCGCCACAAAACGTGCCCACTTTACACGGGTCCACTCTCAAAACGAGCTAGAGACTTCGGTCAGTTCAGTGGACGTGCGGCACGGAGCGCCTCAAGCAGAGCGGTTTCGGTGATTGGCTTGAACAGGCACTGCACGGCACCCTGTTCGAGTAGCCGTCGACGGAGGCCCTCATCCCGGTGAGCGGTGATGAAGACGATCGGAATCTCTTTCCCGCGACGAGCTAATTCCCCTTGAAGATCCGGTCCGGACATGCCTGGAGGCATGGAGACATCGAGGATAAGACAACTGGTCTGGTCGATGTAATTGGATGCGAGAAACGCCTCTGCAGAGGAGAACGCCTGCGCCGCATACCCGAACTCCCGGACAAGGTCGGGCAGCGATTCGCGCACGGACTCATCGTCATCGACCACCGATACGAGTGGCCGACGGATCATCACAGGCTGTTCACGCCCCATAACCCGAGGATGCACCCCTTGATGGAGCGAGTCTATTAGACTTTGGTATCGGTTTGAGGTCATCAGCACTCACGCTCATCTTCTTAAAGTTGGGTTAGCGGCTGCTCTGAAGGGATTGGTCGCCACCGCCTGGACTCAATTGCAATGTTGTGACTACGAGTCATTGCTCAAGCTGCATTCGGCACGCCATTCGTCTGAATGATTCGACTCCCGTCGGCGCCAGTCAACCCCTCCGCTGCCCGAGGAATCCAGAAAGAGTGCCGTGCGTAAAAACCTGATATTGCTCAACTGATGCGATGGTATGGGTCGATACCATCGTCCAATGGACTACGCGGAACGCTTCTGGCTTAATCACTGGTGTGCGGTAGATCTGGACTCTCAACAAAAGGTCTTCTATGCCAGACGGGAAAACAGCAATCGTGACGGGAGAGCAGCACAGCGTTGAAACAGCTCTGAATTTGGGCGAACAGGAGTGAGTCATGAAAAATGCAACGTTCCGAGGCGTAACCTCAGACACGACTTGGCCTAATCCGAGCCAGAACAAGCTGCATGAGGAGAGAACCAATCCGCTTGTTTTCCCATTAAGAAAACGTTCGGAATACCTGGAATGCGGTATGTCAACGGACGACTTGCCCGAACAGTACATCTCTCTGGAAGAAGAGTCGATGGTCGAAGACTGCTTCGAAGGCATCGTCGGGAGCAATGCGCGACTGAGAGCCGTGCTCGGAGATGTTCAAATTGTGGCGCCCGTGGACTCAACCGTGCTGATCCTCGGTGAGACGGGCACTGGCAAAGAACTGATCGCCCGTGCAATTCACGACCTTAGTGCTCGCAAAAACCACGCATTCGTGAAGGTGAACTGTGCTGCGATTCCCTTGGGACTCCTCGAGAGTGAGTTGTTCGGCCACGAAAGAGGCGCTTTCACAGGAGCGATAGCTCAAAGAATCGGAAGATTCGAACTGGCGAACAAAGGAACTCTGTTTCTTGACGAAATTGGAGACATACCGCTCGAGTTGCAACCGAAGCTTCTCCGCGTCTTGCAGGAGCAGGAGTTCGAGCGGTTGGGTAGCATTCGCACCCAAAAGGTCGATGTCCGGGTATTGGCAGCTACGAATGCCGACCTCGCTCCCATGGTCGCGGAAAAGAAATTTCGCAGTGATCTGTATTATCGCTTGAACGTTTTTCCAATCGGCGTCCCACCGCTGCGAGACCGCCGCGATGATATCCCACGCCTGGTCCGCCACTTCGCTAACAAATACGCTCGACGCATGGAAAAGCATATTGAAACGGTCTCCAGGAAAACGATGGAGGCCCTTTGCCGGCACACTTGGCCGGGCAACATCCGGGAGTTGCAGAACCTTATGGAACGAGCCGTGCTGCTGTCTTCCGGCCCTTCGCTAAGAGTGCCGCTGACGGACATTCGCACTGTTTTCGATCTCGGTGCCACCAGTAACGGCGGTGCGCTGGAGCAAGTGGAGCGAGAGTTGATTCTCAGCGCGCTGCGCGAAAGCAACTGGGTTGTTGGAGGAACTCGCGGAGCAGCCGCGCGGCTTCGTCTGAACAGGACGGGCCTCGCATATAAGATGAAGAAGTTTGGTATCTCGCGTCCGTCGCACCAACAGAATCCCGGGCGGCGACCTATTTGTTTAAGACTGAGACCGGGAATCTATCGCCACACTGCCTCTCCCGCCCCTGATAGCGCCCTGTCCAGATAGGTTGCCGCGCTGATCAAAGCAAGATGCGTGAACGCTTGCGGAAAGTTTCCGAGGTGTTGCCCGTTCGAACCAAGCTCTTCGGAATACAGGCCAAGATGATTGGCATATCCCAAAAGCTTTTCAAACAATAACTGCGCCCTTTCCAACTCACCAGCACGGGCCAGGCATTCGACATACCAGAATGAGCATGCGGTGAAGCTCCCCTCTTCACCTGGAAGGCCATCGACGTGGGTGCGTTCTACCTCGTAACGACGGACCAGCGTATCTTCGACCAGTCTGCTCTCGATCGCTTTCATCGTCGAGAGCCACATCGGGTCCACGGGACTGATGAAGCGCACCATCGGCATCAGCAGCGCTGAAGCGTCCAAATCTTTTGTTCCTTTCGATTGTACGAAGGACTGCAGCTCGTCATCCCAGAAGTTCGTAAAGATGTCATTCCGAATCTCGTCGCGCGTGCGTTGCCACACATCGAGAGGGCCTGAAAGCGAGCGTTTCTGTGCAAGGCGCAACGCGCGGTCGAATGCAACCCAGCACATTACGCGAGAGTGAAGGAATTCTCTCGCGCCGCCGCGGACCTCCCATATTCCCTCATCGGGGCGCTGCCAATTCTTTCCCAGCCAGTCCAACATACGCTGAACATCCTGCCATCCGGCATACGAAATAGGGTTGCCATATTTGTTTGCCAGGTAAATAGCGTCCATCATCTCACCGTAAATATCCAGCTGAAGCTGCTGATACGCGGCGTTACCGATGCGTACCGGCCGGGAATTTTCGTACCCGCACAAATGATCCAAAGCGAACTCGTCGAGCTTTCGCCTGCCATCGATCCCATACATTACTTGCAAGGGGCCGCGCTCCGCGTCGTCACTCGCCCGCCCTTTAAGCCAGCCGATGAATGCCTCTACCTCTTCGACAAAACCCAGGCGAATCAGTGCATAAAGCGTGAACGTTGCATCGCGCAACCACGTGAAACGATAGTCCCAGTTACGCACTCCCCCAATATTCTCGGGCAGAGAAAATGTCGGCGCCGCAATTAATGACCCGTGCTCCCGGCTGATGAGCAATTTCAGCATCAAGGCGGATCGGTTGACCATTTCTCGCCACCGACCCTTATATTTCGATTTTGCAATCCACTTCTTCCAATATCGGGATGTTTGCAGAAAGTGTTTTCCGACGACTTCCATCTCATGTAGCCGACCTCCAGGCCGCGGGCCACCCAGTACGAAAGTCGCAGTCGCGCCGGCTTTCATGCTGAACTCTGAGGCTACATCTTGAGCCTGTTGTCTAAGAGCGACAGTGGAATACAAAGCCATCGGCGAGGAAGTGTTGTCATCAGGGATGAACATCGCGCAGCCACCCGAGATTTCCGTCCGGTGCGCTGATCTTGCATAGTTAAATCGCGGCTGGCAACGCATTTTGAAACTTACGTTGCCCCTGATTACGGAAACCATTCGAACGATCTCATTCGCATGTTCTCCGTTTTGCTGAATAGGCATGTAATCCGTCAGTTCGGCTACACCTTCCTCGGCAAGGAACCGCGTCACCAAAATATTTGTTTCCGGCAAGTAGAGCTGGCGTGTGCGCATGTTCGTGAGCTGGGGCTCAATCTGAAAGCGACCACCTTTGCTGTCATCGAGCAGCGCCGCAAAGACGGTGGGGGAATCGAAATCGGGGTAGCAGAGAAAATCGATTGAGCCGTTCATGCCTGCCAGCGCAATCGACTGCATGTTACCGATAACGCCGTAATTCTCGATAGGCTGAAAACTCATATATCGGAAACCCTCTGCGATCGTTCTGCATGTACGAGCGAAGCTCTAGTGCAATTCAGGCTTGCGAAATTGTAAAACGGATTGCTTGTTTTTGTCGTCCTAGTGCGCGGCCCCGAGATGTACGGAACTGGTGTTCATCCGCTGCAACGTGCGCGCAGGCTATAATTGCGCCCAAGCATGGCCCTCGCCTCCGGCACCAAACTCGGTCCTTACGAAATCGTCTCCCCGCTTGGCGTGGGCGGCATGGGCGAAGTCTATCGCGCCAAGGACACGCGCCTTGACCGGACCGTCGCCATCAAGGTGCTGCCGTCCCACCTGTCCTCGAGCCCGGAATTGAAACAACGCATGGAGCGCGAAGCCAAAGCCATTTCCGCGCTCCAGCATGCCAATATCTGCACGCTCCACGACATCGGCACTCAGGACGGCACCGACTTCCTGGTCATGGAGTATCTCGAAGGCCAAACTGTCGCCGAGCGACTGGAGAAGGGCGCGCTTCCGCTCGATCAGGTTCTGAAGATTGGAATAGAAATCGCGCAAGCCCTGGAGAAGGCACATCAGCAAGGCATCATCCATCGCGATCTGAAGCCCGCCAACATCATGCTGACGAAGGCTGGCGCAAAGCTGATGGACTTCGGCCTGGCAAAACCAGAAATGTCGGTTGCCTCGCGCGCCATCGGCCCGCTTACTCCTTCCACACCGACGGTCAACCTCGCATCGTTCACCGCGGCTGTATCGCCGCTGACGCAGAAAGGCTCGATCGTAGGAACTTTCCAGTACATGGCTCCGGAAGTTTTGCAAGGAGCGGAAGCCGACGCTCGCAGTGATCTGTTCAGCCTGGGATGCGTGCTCTACGAAATGGTTACAGGCCATCGCGCTTTCGAAGGTAAATCGCAACTCAGCGTTTTCAGCGCGATTCTGGAAAAAGATCCAGATCCCATTAGCGCCAGCCAGCCGCTCGCGCCGCCGATGCTCGATCGCGTGATTCGTGCCTGCCTTGCCAAAGATCCCACCGACCGTATCCAATCCGCGCACGACATCGCGATGGACCTACGCTGGGTGGCCGAATCAGCGCCGGACAAATCCGCGAAGTCGCCGTCTCGATTCAAGAAGAGTTGGGCAGCTTGGGCAGCCGCGCTTGTGCTGGCTTTCATCTCATTGGCTGGATTCGCCGGATACCGCTGGGCGAAGTCCTCCGAGGGACTACTATCGATCCACGCCGAAATCCCCCCGCCAGATAAATTTTCTCTGGACAGCACCGGCGACGTCGGTGGCATGCCCGTTCTGTCTCCACAAGGCGACGAGATCGCTTTCGTCGCCCACTCCGGTGACACCAAGTTGCTGTGGGTCCGCTCGCTGAACAGCGACTCGGCGCAAGCCCTTGAAGGAACCTCGGGCGCTTCGCATCCTTTCTGGTCGCCCGACGGCCATAGTATCGGTTTCTTTGCTGGCGGCAAACTTATGAGGATTGCCGCCGCCGGCGGTCCTGTCGCTACCGTAGCCGACGCGCCAAATTCCCGCGGCGGAAGCTGGAGCGCCAGCGATGTGATCGTGTTCGCCCCGGATTTTACGGGCCCTCTGGCGAAGGTAAGCGCGCAAGGCGGTGCCGCGGAACCCGCGACAGTAATCAATAGAACTACGCACACCACCCATCGGTGGCCGTGGTGCCTACCCGACGGCAAGCATTTCATTTTTCTCGCCACCAGCCATACCGGAGGCGATCCCAAAGAAAGCGGAATCTACTTCGGGTCCATCGACAGCACGGAAACTCGCCTGGTTCTGGCGACCGATTCTGCGGCGCAGTATGCATCCGGCTATCTTCTCTACCGTGCCAACACGGCGTTAGTGGCCCAGCCCTTCGATCCACAAAAAGGCACTCTGTCGGGGGCGCCAATTCCCGTGGTGAGCAACCTCCGCGATGATGTTGGTGTTTGGCGCAGCATTTTTGCCGTCTCGCAGAATGGACTCCTGATTTACCAGCGAGGCAGTATCGACTCGGCAAAAAGCCACCTGGTATTGTTCGACCGCTCCGGCAAGACGCTCGCCGACTACGACCCTCAAGAGGCTATGAACACGAACGCCCGTGCGCTGTTGGGGGTGCGGGATGTGCGGCTCTCGCCGGATAACAAGCGGGTCGCATTTGCAAGCGGGACGGGCATTTGGACGCTGGACCTCGAGCGAAAGACCAAGACTCGGATTACTTTCGATCAGCAGGTAGTTCAAGAACCTGCCTGGTCGCCGGATGGAAAAGCGCTGATCTTCTCCGCGCTGGTGACCTCGGGCGGGGGCAATGTCGAAATTCGATCCAAAGCCGCAGACGGAAGCGGTACCGAGAAAACATTGGTTGCCGACCAGAACAACTACCACAGCCCAGGCTGGTCGCCCGATGGAAAGTTTATAACCTACCTTTGGGGCGAGGGCGAGAAGATGGTTTCGCTCTGGATAAGACCGGTGAATGGGGACGCCAAGCCGGTAGCGGCGGTGCAGCCGCCTTCGCCGCAGTCCAACCTTTCCGCGTATCGAATCTCTCCCGACAGCCGCTGGGTCGCCTACGCTTCCGACGAATCCGGGCAGCAGGAAATCTATGTAACTAGTTTTCCGGAGGGAAAAGGGAAATGGAGAGTATCGGTGAATACCGGGGCCTATCCCGCATGGAGTGGAAGTGGCAGGGAACTGTTCTTCAAGGATCTTACTGACAATATCCTCGTCTGCACCGTGAACACAAAGGGATCGGAGGTCGAAGTCGGCACGCCCCAGCGCCTGTTCCACGCCGCTTCGCCCGGGATCGGCGTAGCCTTCGACGTCTCCTCCGATGGCCAGCGCGTGCTGGTAAACCATTCCCAGGATGAAGCTCCGGCTCCACTCCAGTTGGTCACGAACTGGCTCGCGCAGCTGAAGAAATGACTCCGCGTGGGTCATTGTATTTGCTCCGAACGGCCCCGGTTTTCTCGACGGACCAGTCGGGGCAGTCCTTTGCTCCACGGGTGGTATGATTTTTGAGACCATCTATGACAACGCTCACTCACGCAACTCCTTCTCCATCCCAGCAGCAGACTTTGGCGTACGATCCGCTGCTCGACGACGTCGGATACATGACCTGCATGACCCTGGTCCTGCTGGGAAATTACGCACAGACCGGGCATCTCGGCGGACCGCTCGCATACACACCGTACAATGTCGCCGCGCATTTGCTCGGTCCTGAACACGGCGGACTCCGCGTCGATTACCGCCGGCCGAAGCATCCTTATTCCGACAAATTCATGCTCGCGGCTGGCCACTCGATCCCCACCTGCTACGCGCTGTGGATGATCATGGGCCAGGCGCTGTATCGCAAGTATGAGCAGACCGGCGATCCGCGTTATCGCGTAGACCCGCAGGTCGCGATGCTGCCCATCGACGCGTTGGGATTCCGGCGCGGCGCAGGCGCGCTGAAGACGCTGCTGCACGAAACGGATTTGGAAGACCATCCGCTGTTCGCGCAAGCGAAGGGCCGCGGCATTCGCGCGCTCTCGGGACATGCCGAAAGCACCGACGTCACCAACGACGTGAACGGCGGACCTTCGGGCATCGGAATCGCGACGGCCGCGGGCAAAGCGGCGTTCTGGGATGTGGCGGGCGCGCCCGACTCGCCGAAAGTGATCGCGCTGGAAGGGGAATTCGCGCTCACGGAAGGCCATGCGCAGGAGTTGAAGACGCAGGCGCTCGCGCTGCAAGTGGGAAAGCGTTTGCGCGTGATGATCTCCGACAACAACGCGGGCATCGACGATCGCCTGATTGGCGGTGTGATCGCCGCGCAGTTCGACGGCTATGATCTGGTGAATCAATGGACGTCGTATGGATGGAACGTCTTCACTTTGTCGAACGGTAACGATTACGGCCAAGTGGCCGCGGTGCTGAAAGCGATGGACGCGGTGGACCCTCGCGACCGCCGTCCCATCGCCGCGATCGGCAAAACGATCAAGGGCTACTGGCCCACAGCCGTCGACGGAAAAATCCCCGGCTTCGGCGATCAATTGGTGAGTTACCCAAGCCATCCCTACGCGCTGAAGATGAACTCAGAGTATTTTGTCGCGCTGGCGCAGACGTTCGAGAAGCATTACGGCGTGGAGTTCGAAGGAATTCGCCAGGGCGCGGTCAGCAACAATCGCGAGAGATTGATCCAGTTTAAGACGAACATCGACGTGGTAATGTCGCTGCTTGACCGCGACGGATTGGGCGATCGCCTTGCCGATCGCCTCGTGGAAATCGGCGACATTGTGCGCGACGACGTGAAGTTGCGAATCTCAGCCTCGAGCGATCCATTCCTCGACGATCGCCTGGGTGTCGCGGCGCTGCCTGAAGAACCGCAGAAGGTCTCGATTCGCAATGCGATCTCCGGTGCGGAGAAGCAAATTAACATTGCGCTGTTCAAGAAACCGGGCGAGGTGGCCGGAGCCAGGCGCGCAATTTCCGAAATCATCAAGTGGATGAACTACGTCACTGACGGACGATTCTTCACGGTGGCCGCCGACCTTTCGGAGTCGATCAATGTGGAGCACGGCAGTTTGTGGGGACACTACAGTCCCACGGACAATCCGCTGGGGACGCGCTTGAAAGCGCCCATACAAGAAGCGGGCAATGTTTCCACCGCCATCGGGCTCGTGAGTCAAAGCGCTTCCGTCGATCCTGAAAAATTCGCCGGCGTTTGGGCTTTAAGCGGCACCTACGGAGCGTTCACGCCGCTGATGTACACTCCGGCGCGCGTCTGGAGTCAACAAAAACAGGACAGCAAATTCCGCGTCGGCGTGCTGCATATTCTCGCCGCGCACTCCGGTCCTGAAACCGCGGCGGATGCGCGCACACACTTCGGCATCTTCGCGCCGCAAGTGTGGAAGCTGTTCCCGCGCGGTCAGGCGATCAATTTGAGTTTTTGGGATTACAACGATGTCGCGCCCGGCTATTTCGCGGCAGCGGAAATCGCAGCGCGCGATCCGCACGTGGGCATTATCACGCTGGAAGTGGCGCGTCCGGACTTCGCGGTCGCGGACCGCAATAGTTTCGCCGACTCCGATCTGCGCGCCGCGGCAAAAGGCCTGTACGTGATCCGCGATTTCGCGCCGGGCAAGCCGCGCCACGGTTACGTGATCGCGCAAGGATCGAGTTCCACTGTGAATCTCATGAAAGTGCTGCCGAAACTCGAATCGGGCGGTGTGAACCTGAAGGTGATCGCGGCGATCAGCGAGGATTTGTTCGATCGCCAGCCGCAAGCGTATCGCGATTCCGTGCTGCCCCCCGAGGCTCGCTACGACTTGATGGTAGTATCAACGGGCACGCGACGCATGTGGCCACTGCGCAACCTCGGTCCGCTGACGGATGAGTATTCACTCACGTCCGACTTCGACAATTCATGGAGAAGCGGTGGCCTCGAAGCGGAAGTAATTGCGGAAGCGCATCTCGACCCCGATTCGATTTTCGCAGGCGTGGAGCGATTCGCAAACGAACGCGAGCGCCGCATGGGCGATCAACGCAAAATGATCGGTTAGTCGAGTGCGCCGTCTGCACTCGTCGTTAGTGCGCATTTTCAGAGTCTGTGTGTCAACTTTCTAAAGAAAGAACGCATGGTCATGAAGATGGCACAAAACTCAATGTTCGATTGAAACCAGCCGCACCTCTACGTTTATCGTCCGCCGCTCTCCGCTCCGTTGCACCTCAAACGCGTGATGCTGTCCCGCGTGGCTCAGGCTGTCGCGCAATTCGCGAAGCGTAAACTGACTGGCATTCTTGCCGTCCTCGCTTAAGATCACGTCGCCTTTCTGGAAGCCGTCGGCTTCCGCCGGCGATCCCGGACGCACCGCCGCAACCGTGTAGGTGTGCAAGTCCGCACCGGATGCAAGCAACGTCAGCCCATAGGTCTCGCGCTCGGGGAATGGCTTGTTCGCTTCCGGAGTTGGTTCGAGGATGATGCGGTAGTTCGAATAGTCGAGATAACAGTGATATCGCGAGTAAGTGGTCTCGCCTACGGTTCCTGAAAAATTAGTGCTCGCGTATGCTCCCTTCGTGTTCACCGACATATTCACCGGAACATTGTTCACGGTCAGGTGTCCGATCGTAAGTCGCTGCAGATTGCCGCGAACGTTATTCTGCGCGAAGAACTGGCTCTCGAGCCCCGCTGGCCGGTTCACCGTTGCATTCGTCTGGGCGAGCCGCGCTAGATCGTTCGACTTGACGAACGGCGAGGTTAGTGTCGCGGTCTCGGACGCTCCGAAGTCTACGACGAAATACGCGGGAATGTCCGGCTTAGTCGGAACTCCAATCGAGCCATACGCGTGTGGAATTCCATTGTCGAAGATCACCGGCACCATCACGCCAGTTCCTGAGTACTTCCACGTCTTGGGATCGTGAAGCGCGATCATCTGATTCTGGTAGTCAATCTCTATTACGAAGCGGCTGATGAAGTCGTACCCAAGAAGTCCCCCGAACTTCACCCCCAATGCACGCTCCAGGCCGGTCTGGTCAATGGCCGATACGTGCTGGTTGCGAAGTTCAACTCCTGGAAGCGTGAATGTCGCTCCGTACGCATAGGTGTATTCCGCTGAGTTTCCGCCGCCGCTCGTCATCGTCTTGGCGTAGGTTTTCAGACCAAACTCTTCGAGGCGAGTCGAGTTGATAACGTTCTGGTCCGCCCCCGTATCGAGGATGAATCCGATTGGAGGCCGTCCATTGACCGACACGTTGAACACAATATGGTTCGCCTCCATCGTGAATGGAATGGGCGGCGCATTGGGAGCCAGCGTCGCGTCCGATGGTCCTGGAACGAGCGGCGCAAAAGTGTCTTTCGACAGTGTGCTCTTGTACTGAACAGTTTTGCGGTCCCACTGGTAGTCGGGTATTTCCGTCTCGGTCACAATCGCATGGTATGGCGTCATCACTCCATTGGCGCTGCGCCAATCGGAATACGTGGTTGTGATCTCGCTATCGTCTCCGGGGCGCACGGACTTGAGCGGCAGAAACGTCTTCGCATCGATGTACCATGTCGTCGTCCACCCGCCCTCGGGTTTGTACCGCAACAGATAGGTCGAATGATCGCTGCCCTCCGACAGCTCCGACACCTCTGCCGATCCCATCTCCTGTGGCGGGCCGAAGGCGATGACCCTCTCTTCATCAACTCCTGTGGTAAATCGCTCGAGTTCCTGTCCTTCGACTTTTCGCACCCAGCCATTCCAGTCGCGACGCTCTTTTCGCTGTTTGCTCAGCAGCAGTTGTGACTCGTCGACGTTGCGCTGAACTTCGCGACGAAAATCTGTATTCGAGATCCAATCCTGCAGCGTGCCCGGAATTCCGTCCTCAGTCGAGACTGTCGTGATCACTGCCGAGTGCGAAGCCTTGTCGGAATGCACTGCAGCCCGCCATCGGTCCACCACCTGAGCGGAGTTTAGCGTCGAATGTTGAGCATGCGACCGCGGAGCGGCGAAAAGCAGAAGAATAAGAAGTGAATTGTGCGCCTTCATGTCGACAGCTTACACAGATCCACGAGAGAATGTCGGCGAAGAAGGCTGTTTCTTCGTTCGGTCATTGCTTCCTTTTAGAATTTTCGGTCGCACATCCAGCCCTGGCACGGGCTGAGACATTTATGTTCAACGAGGCGTTACGCTAAACGCCGGGCAGGTCACAACCAGGAGGAAGCTTCCCGAGTTAGAATTTCACGAGCAGTTTGCTCGGATGCACGCCCAGCCCGGCCGCCAACTTGAGGATGTTGAGTAGCGAAGGATTACGTTCACCTCGTTCGACATCGGCTAGATAACTTGGATGGATGTGCGCCAGTTTGGCCAGTTTCGCTAGTGTCAGTCCGCGCTTATGGCGGCGCTTCCGAATTGCTTGCCCGAAAATGATTTGATTGCGATCGTTCTTAGACTTCATAGAACAATTCTAGAATACTATCCGTGGAAGAACAATAAGGCGAAACCGTATATGAGCCAATGAGTGTAACCGTGGTTTATAAACAGTTCGCAAGAACAGCCCGGAGGCTTCGCAACGAAGCTCTTAATCTTACCCGTAACGGCATAGGGGATAGAAGTTCGCAAACCAGTGCTTGTCGCCATCCAGCCTTGCGGCGAGAACCCGGCCTGTCAGTCCATTTGCTGCCTTTGACATGTACCACCAATCCCTTTTGCCGTACTCGACGATATCTATGCTGCAGTGCAATCGCGAGCGATCTTAACGCCAACTGCCCTAAGTCTTTCCGGACGCGGACCGGCGAAACCGCATATAATGGCTGCTGTTTTTGACGGCTAGAGGAGACCCAATGAGTTCAAGAGGTGGCAGGTTAGCTTTCTGCGGTTGCGCGGCAATTTTCGTCATCATCATGTTCCTGGCGGTTTCCGCCGGTTTTAGCAGCGCGTTTGCGGAGACGAAACTCGAAAAATTAAGCACTGATACGTTCACCAACAGCTACAGCGAGCACAGAACTGAAGTTGAACCGCATACCTACGCTAACGGATCCACGATCGTGAGCGCCTTTCAGGTGGCCCGCTGGTTTAGCGGTGGTGGCGCGGACATCGGATTTGCGACCTCCACCGACGCGGGTAAAACCTGGGTGCACGGCTATCTCCCAGGGTTGACCCAGAACTACAAAGGCGGCACCTATTACACCGCCAGCGATCCCGTCGTGGCTTACGACGCCAAACACGCTGTGTGGTTGATTAATTATGTTCCCATCACCACCGACGAGGACGCCGTGGACGTGGGTGTAAGTAGTTCCACGGATGGCATTCACTGGAGCAACCCTGTGCTTGTGGACAAGTCGGGTGTCGACGACAAAAACTGGATCACCTGCGACAACAGTTCCAGCAGTCCTCATTACGGCAACTGCTACGTGGAGTGGGATCTGGGTTTCAGCACAGGGCAGATTCAGATGAGCATGTCCAGCGACGGTGGAAAGACCTGGGGAGCAGCCAAGGGAACCGCTGACCAGGCTGGCGGAATTGGCGGCCAGCCGGTGGTGCAGCCCAACGGGACCGTCGTCGTGCCAATCGAAGCGGGGATTGGGATCAGTGCTTTCACTTCCACCAACGGCGGCAAGAGCTGGAGCAGCCTTGTGTCGGTTTCCAGTATTGACTATTGGGGCGAGCAAGGCGGCTTGCGCAGCGGCCCGCTTCCCTCGGCGAGAGTGGATGGTGCGGGAAAGGTTTATGTGGTCTGGGGCGACTGCAGATTTCGCAGTGGCTGCACCGCGAACGACATCGTCATGAGCACTTCCACCAACGGAACGAAATGGAGCGCGGTGACTCGGATTCCGATTGATCCGACGAAGAGCACGGTCGATCATTTTCTCCCCGGCTTGGGCGTAGATCGCGCAACTTCCGGCAAGACAGCCCACCTGGCCATGACTTATTACTATTACCCGGTTTCGGAGTGCAACAATTCGTGCAAACTTGAAGTAGGCTTTACCGTTTCGCAGGATGGTGGGAGCACCTGGACCGCGGGGAAACATCTGGCCGGACCGATGGACTTGAGTTGGATTGCCCCCTCCGACAACGGGCAGATGGTCGGAGATTACCTGGGAGTGGACTTTTCTAACGGTCAGCCATTCGGGGTTTTTGCCGTGGCCCAGGCTCCCGGCGCGAAGCTGAACGAGGACATGTATACGACCAACGCGCCTCTCGTGGTATCGCCCGGCGAGCCGCGATTCAGTTCCAAGGGCGAAAGGCGAGTTGCTTCACGCACGTGGGTACGCAAGTTCTACGATGATGATCACCAGCGGCCCATACCGCCTTCCGAACAGGAGCCACCGGTTCGGAGCCGATGAGCTCTGACCTGAATGCAGCGGGCGGAAAGGATTCCAGCAATCTCTTGCTTTCTGCCCAGGCTGCTCTACGGATCAGATCTTCACGAATGACTCGGAAGGGCCTCGCTCGCACCTTCGAAGTGTTTCACGAGCCTCCGCTGGAGTTCGACGGCTACCAGTTCCCGCATGCCAAGATGCCGGGCGCGAAAGAAAGCTATCCTGATTGAAATGTTGAAATTCGGATGCTCAATAATGCTCAGCCGAGTGCGCAGCGAGTGTGTGCGTAAGATACTGGCTCGTAACATTCCCACACCCACATTTCCAGCAATGAGCGAGAGTTGAAAGTCCGGATTGTGCAGCTCGGCGGCCACCATGAGCGCTGCACCCAGCCGTTCAATTCGAGTCTTCAACTCCTCTCGCACCAGGCATCCGGCCGGGTTAAGAACCCAATTTCGCCGGTAGAATTCTGCACATCTCGACTTTCGGCGGGCAGCGGTTCGGGCTTGCACCAGTCGCATTGGTTCAAGCGAGAGCGTTACTCCCTCCAGGTCCTGTGGCAGCACCGTGTCGACCGGCAGAACCACAATTGCCCCGTCCAACTCGCCCCGGTGAAGGCGCGCCAACAACTGGCAACTGATGTCGTTGCAGATACTGGGTTGCAAAAGTGGAAATTGCCGGCCAAGCCCGATAATGACTTCAGATATGTCGGGCTGAGCCACCGCGTGCGAGATACCCAAACGAAAAGGACCCACTGGCACCGTGTTTCCAGATGTGGATGCCTTCAATTCGCTCAGAGAGGAAAGGATGGACCGGCTCTTTTCTAGAACCTCGAATCCCGCTTGCGTCAGCTTTGGCGGTTTGAAATGCCGGTCAAGAAGCACCACGCCCAGTTCGTCCTCTAATCGCTGAATCCTTCGAGTGAATGCTGAAGGCGTAAGGTACAAATCACTCGCGGCTCTTTCCATCGAGCCGGTCTCAGCCAAGGCAACCAGAGCTTTGAGTTCCGCAAACATGATCACGCCTCACTCGAACCAAGGCTAGCTCAATATTGCATCGTATGCAAGTTTGTATTGAGTATTGTGAACTTGACGCAATGCCGACGTTAGGCGCACGATGGGGGACATCGACGGATCGATCAGATGAACGAGGTACGCAGACAATAATGCGTTAACTTCCGGGGTCGCAGGGTTGAGGACATGAGCATAGAACTTCGAATTGAGAACCTCTCGAAAACCTATCAAAATGGGGTTAAGGCGCTGGATAACGTCTCCCTAACCATTCCCGCGGGCATGTATGGACTACTCGGCCCGAATGGCGCCGGTAAATCCACCCTTATGCGCACGCTGGCAAATTTGCAGGAACCAGACAGCGGCCGGGTCACGCTCGGTGACATCGATGTACTGAAGCAAAAGGACGAGTTGCGGCACCGGCTCGGGTACCTGCCTCAGGAGTTTGGGGTTTATCCTCGCACTTCCGCGCAGGACATGCTCAGCTACATCGCGTTGCTCAAGGGCATCACCAATGCAAAAGATCGAAAAGACGCAGTCGGATGGATGCTCAAGCGCGTCAATCTTTACGACGAACGCAAGAAGGCTCTCACCGGTTTCTCTGGAGGCATGCGCCAGCGCTTCGGCATTGCCCAGGCGCTGATTGGCAATCCGCAACTGCTGATTGTGGATGAGCCGACGGCTGGCCTGGATCCCGGGGAACGAAACCGTTTCTACAACCTGTTGGCTGAGATTGGCGAGCAGGTGATCGTGATTCTTTCCACGCACATCGTGCAAGACGTGACCGACCTGTGCACCAACACGGCGATTATTAATAAGGGCCAGGTGCTATATCAGGGGCGTCCGCAGGATGCCATCGCTCAATTGAACGGGCGGATCTGGCAAATCTCCATCGCCAAAAGCGAGTTGGCCAGTTACGAGCAGCGTTACCAGGTGGTCTCCAGCAAACTGGTCGGCGGGCGTCCTTTTCTTCACGTCTACAGCCCGGCGCCGCTCCCCGGTGGATTTGCTCCCAGCGCACCCGACCTCGAAGACGTTTTCTTCAGCAAAATCCATTCGTGGAATTAGAAGACCATTATGCTCTGGCGTATCGCGTGGTTTGAAATTCGTTTCTGGCTCCGCTCCTGGATGCTGTGGATCTTCCTGTTCGTCGTTAGTCTGCTGATCTTCGCTGCGATCGGCTCCGATGAGGTCATGGCGGAACTGAATCTCTCCAATATTTACCGGAATGCGCCATTCACGATTGCATCTTTTTACGCGGCCATGGGCGTGTTCGCTCTGCTGATGACGGCAGTATTTGTCAATTTTGCGGCTCTCCGCGACTTCAGCTGCAACACCTTTCAGATGATGTTCTCGACGCCTGTGCGGCGCCGCGACTTCCTGTTGGGACGCTTTCTTGGGGCCACTCTGGTCTCGGCGATACCCTTGCTGGGAGTCTCTCTTGGCATTCTCCTGGCCAAATACATGCCCTGGGCGGATCGCGAACGCTGGGAGACGGTGATCTGGACGGCGCATTTGAAAGGCATTCTGTTGTTCGCTTTGCCCGACACGTTTTTCACCGCCGCCATTTTGTTTGCGGCGGCGGTGGCGTGGCGCAGGGACATCGCGCCCTTTGTTGCCGCGATTCTCCTGATGGCAGGCCGCGCTGTGGCCCTCTCGCTGCTGCAGGGCCCGCAGTGGGATCGCCTTCGATCTCTGTTCGACCCTTTTGCTGTCAATGCATTTTTCGTAGTCACCAAGTACTGGACGGTGGCCGACAAGAACGTTCTTCCTCTCAGCTTCAGCGGCCTGCTGCTCTGGAACCGTTTGATTTGGCTCGGAGCTGGGTGCGTGGCTTTTGCTCTCGCCTACTCCCGTTTCAGCTTTGCCGAGAGGCGGACGAAAACCAAAGCGCTCGAACCTGGTGCGCAACTGGCGATAACTCCCGCCGTAACACGCGCGCCCTATCAGCAACTCGCGGATTCGCCATGGGCAAAGTTCCTGGGGTCGTTCAGAATTCATTTTCGCGGGATGGCCAAGAACACGGCTTTTGTCGTTGTGGTCATGATCGCCGCTATGATTTGCACCCTGGCTCTGGCCTTGCAAGCGACCCAGTTCCAGGGCAATCAGACAGTGCATACATTCCCCGTTACCTACTGGGTGATCGGGCTGATTCGGGGAACTCTTGATTTCTTTCTGATCGTCATCATCACTTATTTCTCCGGCGCGTTGGTTTGGAAAGACCGCGACGATCGCGTGGACGAAATTGCCGACGCAACGCCCACCCCGGAGTGGGTGTCCTATGCGGCTCGTCTGGTTACGCTCGTCGCGATGCTCATGGTGATTCAGGCCGTGGCCCTGTTGGCCGGCATCGTCGTCCAGGCAGTTCATGGCTACTATCGTTTCCAGTTCGGTCTTTATGTTCACGAATTGCTGGTGCGAGATCTCTCATGGTTCGTCCTAGTGGTGATTCTCGCATTCTTTATCCAGGCCCTGGCACCCAACAAGTTCGTGGGATATTTCGTTTTCATAGCCTTCTATTGCGTCAACAGTTTTCTGTGGAAGCCGTTGAACGTGGCGACCTACCTGATTCAATTTGCGGGAAGGCCCAACGTCATTTATTCAGATTTCTTTGGCGACGCGCCTTACCGTTCGGCGTGGGACTGGTTCACTGTCTATTGGCTGCTTTTTTCCGTGCTCATGGCCGTTGCCACTGTGATGTTCTGGCCGCGTGGCAAGCAAGAGCGATGGCAAATCCGCAGCCGCAACGCAGCCTTGCGGTTTGGTCCAGCGTGGAAAGCCGCCGCAGCTGTTTCTCTGCTCGCCTTTGTCGCTTGCGGAGGCTGGATCTGGTACAACACCGAAATATTGAATCGACTCCAGGGCCCCAAAGATGTGAAGCGCGTCCAGGCCGATTATGAGAAGGTTTATAAGCCATTGGACAAACTGCCGCAGCCGCGCGTGCGCAGCGTAAAGTATGCGGTCGACATTTTTCCCTCGACCCGCAACGCGACCGTGCGCGGCGATGAAGTTATCTACAATCCCTACTCTCATCCCCTGGACGAAATTCATTTCTCACTCAACCCGCTTTACGACACTTTCATTGAAATTCCCGGAGCCGTGCTCACTAAAGATGACACGCGCCTGTCCTATCGCATTTTTCGTTTTACCTCACCCTTGCAGCCCGGCGAAGAGCGCACCCTGCGCTTCACCGTGAAGAGCAAGAACCGCGGGTTTGAGAATAATGTGAGCAATACGGACATCGTGCAGAACGGTACGTTCTTCAACAGCAGCCCCACAATCGGCTACAACTACTTTCGCCAGCTCAGCGATGCGGTGGAGCGCAAGAAATTTGGCCTTCCAGAATTTGATCTCATGCCTAAGCTGGAACGCAACTGCACTGCCGACTGCAGTGACACTTACATCCCGGGGCACTCAGATTGGGTCGATATTAGCGCCATTATCAGCACGACGCCAGATCAGATCGCCATTGCCCCGGGGTCGCTGGTCCGCGAATGGCAGCAGGATGGCCGCCGCTATTTCGAATACAAACTCGATCATCCCTCGCTGAATTTTTATACCTTCATGTCCGGCCGCTATGAAGTCGAGCGCGAGGAGTGGAACGGCATCAAGCTGGAAGTTTATTACCTCAAGGAACAACCCTGGAATGTTCCCCGGATGATGACCTCCATGAAAAAGTCCCTGGCTTACTACATCAAGAACTTCGGTCCGTACGAGCACAACGAAGCGCGCATCATTGAGTTTCCCCGCGTCGCGACTTTTGCCCAGGCATTTCCCGGGACCATGCCTTATTCCGAATCCATCGGCTTCATAGCCAATCTGAATCACCCCGACGACATCGATTCCGTTTTTTATGTGGTTGCCCACGAAATGGCGCACCAGTGGTGGGCGCATCAAGTGATCGGCGCCGACATGGAGGGAGCAACCGTGCTTTCTGAGACCCTCGCGCAATACTCCTCTTTCATGGTCATGGAGAAGGAGTATGGCCGAGATCTGATGAGGAAATTCCTCATGCTTGAAATGGATAACTACCTGCGCTCCCGCGGCGAGGAGCGGCTCAAGGAACGCCCGCTCCTGACCGTCGAGTCCGGCCAAGGCTACATTCACTACGCGAAGGGAGGCGTGGTGCTCTACTACATGAAGGAGATGATCGGCGAGGATGCCGTCAATCGAGCCTTGCGTAAGGTAATTCACCAGTACGCTTATGCGCCTCCACCTTATCCCACGTCCTATGCTCTGGTGGATGCGTTGCGAGAGGAGACTCCGCCCAACCTGCAATACTTGATCAAAGACTTGTTCGAAGACATCACGCTGTTCTCGAATCGCGCTCTGGAAGCTACCGCGGTGAAGCGTGCCGATGGGAAGTATGACGTCACCATCAATGTAGAAGCACGCAAATTCAAGGCTGATGCCACGGGAAAAGAAACCGAGGTGCCGGTCGATGACTGGATCGACATCGGGGCATTCGCCAAACCTGCAAGCGGTAAGAAATACGGTGATACGCTCTACCGCCAACGTATGCACATCACGCAGCGCAATTCTACCCTCACGTTCACAACCGCCCAGCTGCCGGAGAAGGCAGGCATCGATCCGTTCGCGCTGCTGATCGACCGAATTCCCGATGACAACGTGAAGAACGTGACTCTGGAGTCAAGGCCCGCCCAGCAAGCACAGGTTCAGTTGGTTCAGTAGAGGCGATCGCCACCTCGGGCCGCTCCAGGCCTCAAGGTCTCTGGGAGGATCGTCGGCAATGCGGAAGTAATCCCCGAGCCCCCAACGATTCGTCTCACTCTAGCCGACTTCTCGACAACGTAGTTGTAAATTTGGTCTGGATTTATGGGAGTTCACCTGCGGCCCTAGCTGATTTTTCCACATCTTGCAGCCCCTAAGCTGTCCTAGCCGTCATCTCGAACCAGTTCCGGCGAAGGCATGCTTGGGAGAATCAATACTGAAGCCGGCTCGTGTGAATCGACTCATAAAAAACACCGTAGGTTATCCGCGTTTAAACGCGGATGAACTCCCAGGGAACGCCCGGCCGTGACGGAGGTGGTGGCGTGGCCATTTTTACACTCATTAAGTGATACAATGCTTACAACAGTTACACTCGGAGGATCGATGAAGCAATCGCGGACGATGGTGCTCAGTATGCGCCTGCCGGTGGAGAGCGGAAAACGCTTGAAGCGCATCGCGAAGCGGCACGGCTGGACGGCGAGCGATGCCAGCGCGCGGCTGGTGGAAGAGGGCTTAAGGCGGTCGGAATTTGCCTTCCTGGATTTTCGCGATTCACCGGCTGGCAGGCAAGCCTATATCCAAGGCAGCACCCTGGCGATATGGGAGGTCATGTTGCTTCTTCGAAGTTACAAGGGAAATGTCAAGGACGTGGCCAAGCATCTGAAATGGCCTGAAGCGAAGGTTCGAGCTGCCCTTCACTATTCGGAGGCATTCCCCGAAGAGGTGAACGACGCGATAGCGGAGAACGATTCGACTGATTTCGACAGCCTAAAGCGCATGCTTCCCCAAGCGGTCGACTTTGCCGCCAGACCGACCAAGCGGGGCTGACATGCTCAAGATTCTTCTGGATGAGCACATCTCTCCAGATGTGACGAATGGCGTCCAACGCCGGAATCGATCGGTAGTTATTCACTCCATGGTGCAGTGGGAGAGCGGAAACTTTCTTGGGAAAGAAGATTCCGTTTGCCTGTTGGAAGCTGCGAAGCAACGCTTGACCCTGGTTACTTACGATCGCAGGACGATTCCTCCATTGTTAAAGGTCTGGGCAGAGGAAGAGCGATCCCATGGCGGCGTGATATTTGTCGATGAAAAGACGATCTCGCCGGCGGACATTGGAGGGCTAGTCCGTGCTCTAATTTCGCTCGTGGACGAGGCCGGGGGAATGGACTGGACCAACCAAGTCTACTTCTTGCGGAGCGGGCACTGACGCATCCCACGATCACCAAATACAACCGATAAGCGATTAGAAATTGGGGAACGTCCCGTCTGTCCAGGTTTGTCCCCCCAGGTTTGTCCCCAGGTTTGTCCCCACCCAGGTTTGTCCCCACCCAGGTCTGTCCCCAGGTTTGTCCATGTCTATTTCTGATCGGTATCTCAGCTTTCAGCTTTGAGAAGTCTACGGGCGTGTTTCCTCCGGGCGGCAGTGTAGCACAAGCCATAAGCGGCGTTCAGCGATAGAATAAGAACGTCGTGAGCAAGCAGAAGGCAGACGCGACCACTATCTTCCTCAAGGATACCTTCGGGGATTTGTTGATCCTGCTCGTGAGAACGAAGACAAACCTCTTTGGAAACTCGATATCGCCTCAAAGAAGTGGGCGGAGAGAAGCACCAAAGCTGTCGGACACATCACTGGCCTCTATGACTACGCAGGGGAAGGGCCGGAGCTAGAGTCCTTGCCTTCAGCAGACGATACTTTCTCAGAGCTTGAAAACGAGTTCCCCGTCGTTCGGCAAAAACTCCTGATGCTAAAAAAGAAGGGCTTCCGAAACTGGACGAAGCATTTGGACTTCTTGTTGCGATACATGGACATGCTGCGCGTCCGGTCGCCTCTGTACTTCGACCAAAGAGAAGCTGCGTGGAAGGCCACTCCAACCTGGGTCATTGACAAGGTGATAGATGAGAAGAGTTTCACAGTCAAGTCTATGGAAGGAAGTCCGCCTCCTGGTGCCTTTATCCGGAATCGGACGGTTTCCGAGATGCGCGATGAGATGCAGAAAGGCGGCGCTTGGCTGAGGGATTTAAACTGGGCGCTCCGATACACCGAATCTGTTACGGAACCATTCGTCATCAGCGAAGCTCCATTTGCACTTGAGATGCAGCCAGGAGTGTCAGTCGAGGGCGCACTTCAGCACCCCGATACGCTGCTTTATTTTCCTGTGTGCTGGCAGGTCTGTTTATTCGGTAGCGTCCGCCGCTTTGATCGTGGAACGGACAAACTCGATTCGCATGACATGGAAGTTGCCCGTCGGAAGTACAGGGTGTTCGCAAAGGAGTTTCTGATCTCTCCTACTAAGCTGGATGACATTACGAACTTTTGCGGAACCCAACCTCCTGAAAGCAGCGCCGCAGCATCGGGGTAACTAATCTCCGTCCGCCAGCCCGGCCACGGCTAAAGCATGCACCAACTGGTGCAAATCGTTCCGCGTGGGACGCCAAGATAAAAAGGACTTATCGGAAACTCGGTGAGTCCTTTTCTGTTGACCGAGACGACGGCGGGACAAACTCCGGGAAACGTGAGGGAAACGTGAGGGAAACGTGGGGACAGACGGGACGTTCACCCAGCTCTAAATGCATCCTGACACGTTCTGCCTCTTCCGTGTAGCCTGTTGATTCGCGCTGGAAGGACTACGAGATGCGAAAAGGGTTTACGAGAAAACCACAAGCGGACGAGCCCGCGACGCCAGTCAAGAACTACATCACACCGAGCGGGCTGGAGCGCCTCAAAGATGAGCACCGGTTTCTGCTCACCAGGGAACGCCCGGCCGTGACGGAGGTGGTGGCGTGGGCTGCCGGCAACGGCGATCGCAGTGAAAACGCCGACTATCAGTACGGCAAGCGGCGGCTGCGGCAGATCGATGGGCGGATTCGCTTTCTCACCAAGCGAATCGAAGCCGCGGAAGTGGTGGACCCGGAAGCTCCGAGAGCGGGGCAGGCGGCGACGCGGGCATTCTTTGGAGCGACCGTGCGCTATGCCAATGCCGCCGGAGTATCGCGAGTGGTGAGCATCGTGGGCACAGACGAAATCGATCTCGACCGCAACCACATCAGTTGGGTTTCACCTCTGGGGCGCGCGTTGATGAAGTCGGCGGCGGGTGACAGCGTAGTCCTTCAATTGCCGGGCGGTACAGAATACCTGACCGTGCTGGAAGTGTGTTACGAGCGCATTCCTGTGGAACCGTTCCGTGAACCACCTGGATCCGAGGCCTCGGCAAAGGGACTCCCTCGCCGACGTTAAGTCCACCTGACGAAAAAGAGACGAAACGCACAGGGCTTCGCGGTGTCACCGCCACGAAGCCCCACCTTTTAGACAAAGGCGCACCTCGAAGCGTTACTTGTAGGTCGCCTTGTACCCGAGCGGGTCAGAGCCGTGGCTGAGTATGTCGTACGATCCTACGATATCGCCCTTATCATGGAACAACTCTTTTGAATGCTTGCCAAACCGGAAACAAGCGTGATGCGGTCCAGAAACGCTAGTGCTGTATCGGACGCGCCCCATATGGAGTGTCAGGTAGATTTCTGGAGGCGTGCGGGGGCGCGTCCGATACAGCTGTTTGAAGGAAGCCGCCAGTGAGGAAGCGCTTATGCAAATTCAATGGTGTGGCCGTGGTGAGAAAGACTCGGGGAATCGGACATGGAGGTAACCGGAGCGCAGGCAGACTTGGTTCGATTGTAGTTTGCGAGCGAAAGCTCGAAGCCAGGAGCCTGGTAGAAGGGCAACGAAAGCGCACGAGGCCTGTAGGTGTTGGGAGACACCGAGGGAGCAAGATCGGAATGGGAGTTTCATGCCGCGACTCCGGCGAGCCAGGGCGGAGAACGAAGTTGGAGTTGGGCCGCAGTAAGTCTTTCGAGAACCACCATGGGTCCGCCACATTTAGGACAGCGCCAAAGAGGGCGCGGTTCCTTGGCAGCCGATGCTTGTTGTTCTACCTGCGGGATCGCGCCGAGTAGTTGAAAGCAAAGCGGCAGGAGAGTGGCGCGGCGGCGGTTGGCGAGGAAGCCGAAGTGGCGGATGCGAACGAAGCCTGTGGGGAGCAGGTGCAACAGGAAGCGGCGCAGAAACTCATCGAGCGCTAGGGTCATCAACTTGTGTTCATTGTTGTGAGTGGAATCGCGCCAGCGAAAGGTGACTTGGTCATCGACGAAAGAAACGAGTCGATGGTTGGAGATGGCGACGCGATGGGTGTAGTGGCCTAGATAACAGAGCGCATGCTCGGCACCTCCGAAGGGCCGTTTGGAGTAGACGTGCCAGTCGTTTCGGAACAGGGTTCTGATCCAGCCGGAGAAGATTTTGGGGTGAGCGAGAGGTCTTAGGTTGCCATGGAAGCCCAGCTTGCCCTGCCGGAAGTTGCGTTGGAGAGCGGCAACAAACTTACCGCGAAAGACGCGACTGAGCACCTTGACGGGAAGAAAGAAGCGCGAGCGTGATGGAATCCAATGGGTGCGAGCGAGCGATAATCCGCCGGCGGGCACGACACAATGCACGTGCGGGTGATGTTCGAGTTTTTGATTCCAGGTGTGGAGCACACTGAAGAAGCCGATCTCCGCGCCGAGATGTCTGGGATCGCGAGCGACTTCGAGGAGAGTTGCGGCACTGGTCTGCAGCAAGAGATGGTACAGGAGTTTCTTGTTCTGCAAGGCGAGCGGCGCCAGTTCATGAGGTAGGGTAAAGACAACATGGACATAGCGCGTGGGGAGAAGCTCCTGACGACGCGCTTGGAGCCAACGAGCACGGGCGTTGGCTTGACACTTCGGGCAGTGCCGGTTGCGGCAGCTGTTGTAAGAGATGGCCGGACGGTAGCCACAGTCGGTGCACTCATCGAGATGCCCACCCAAGGCGGCGGTGCGACAGCGTGCGATGGCCCGCAGCACGGTGAGGTGTTGCCAGGTGATCCACCTGCGGCTGCGTTCGATGAAGGTGCGTCCCGCGGCGCGAACCAGATCGGCCACCTCAAGCGGCGGCCGGTTCATCTACGGGTTCTGCGGTGACTTATCTTTCAGCTTGAGCGAGTCCAGGGGACTGGCGGTAGCGTTAAGATGCCGTCGCGAGAGATGAAGATAGATCGTGGTCTCCTTCAGATCGTGATGTCCCAGGAGTAGTTGAATGGTGCGCAGGTCAGCTCCGTTTTCCAGCAAGTGCGTAGCGAAACAGTGGCGCAGCGTGTGGGGATGAACCCGGTTCTGCAGGCCTGCCCGCTGGGCAGCCCGTTGGCACGCATACCACACGGCTCGGGGAGTGATGGGACGGTTGGAGGTGTGCCGAGATCCGCCCGGAAATAACCATTCCGTGGGTTTGCGCTTCAGGCTACGCCAGTAGTCGCGCAAGGCTTCGAGCAGCCTGGGACTGAGCATGACATCGCGGTCCTGACGACCTTTGCCACTGCGGATGTGGATCACCATGCGTCGGCTGTCGATATCGGAAATTTGCAAGCGAGCCAACTCTGCGCGCCGTACCCCCGTGCCATAGAGCGTCATCAATACCATGCGATGAAACCGAGTCTGGGACGAGTCGATGAGGTGGGCCACTTCTTCCGGGCTCAAGATGCTGGGTAGGGGTCGCGTCTTCTTCGGGTAAGGTGTATCGGCTACGCTCCAGGCTTTCCTGATCGTCTGCGTGTAGAAGAACCGCAGAGCCGCGAGCCGTTGCGTCACGGTGGACGCGGCCAGCTTTCTCTCGCGGAACAAATACGCTTGGTACTCGCGAATGTGCTCCGGAGTCAGCTGATCCGGAGGTTGGTGAAAGTGGCGCGCAAAATCCTCAATCGTCTGGATGTAGCAGTCGATGGTAGTCTGAGCGTAATTACGACGCTCGAGTTCTTCGAGCATCATTTTGCGAAGGTGGGTCATAGGGGTTCTCCTTATGACCCAACCTTATCCGCTCACCGGCACACTGCTGATACCGGGCACGCGAATGCGTCTGCCGCTAAGGCTTCGTTCAAACGGGCCTCGAGGAAATCAATCGGTGATGTCTTCGAAGCTGACTTCTGGCCAGGGTCGTTGAGAATTTTTACCAAGGGGCGTAACTTCCGGTTCCTGACATTAGCCGCGCACAAATACAGCCGTCAGCCGTAGCATCATCGGATCGACTTCGGCGTCCAATTCAGCACGACTGACATTGGGCTTGTTCCCGTCTTCAGCTGGGTGTTGATCAGAAATCTTTGCCCGTCTTTGCTGACGTCGTAAGTAACCTGCTCGGAGGTTGCCACCATCTCCCGCGGGTTGGCCTGAAACAGCATGGCGGGGGTTCCGGCATCGAAATTGGCGCCCACGGTTACCGGCGCCGACATGATTTTTCCATCTGGAGTTATGTAGAAGAGTTCTTTCCCGTCACTTCGCCACTTGGGTTGATCTCCACCTCCGTTCGAGATCTGCCACTTGCCACGCGCATCAGGAAAAGAAGTCACATAAATTTCCCATCGTCCGCTTTCATTCGACCCATATGCCACCCAACGCCCATCCGGTGAAAACCGTGCATTCTTCAGCGTCGACGATGCTTTTAAGAACAGAGTCATCTTAAGATCCGGTAAATTCAAAATCCACAGATCCGACCCGCGCTCATAGATCACAGATTTGCTGTCGGGAGACCAATCATTGGGGAACCGGTCAGGGCCGTCCTGCGCGACTATCTTTTCTTCTTGCGCCCCGTTGGCGTCCTTCAGATACAAATCAAATTTAGCTTCGCGATTTGAGGCAAAAGCCAGCCGGCCGCTATCCGGACTCCACACCGGCGTCGAGTCGATGGATGGATCGAATGTCAGCCGCTTGGCGCTCTCCGTCTCGAGATCGTAGGTCCATACGTCCGTGTTCTGGCTGGCTGGATCCGTCGTATCCGAGGCCAACAGTTTTCCGTTCGGAGACAAGAAATATATTGCCGTAAATGCCGGGTTTCAGCGCGACTCCGACCGGCTGTCCTTTGCGATCGAACCAGAGTGGTTGTGAGATGCCGTTGTCTCCAGTTTTTTGCGCGACCAGAAGCCCCGTATTCGAAGTGGCAAAGACCGCTCTCGCGATACGCGGCCAATACTGAACGTCGTTCAGAATAGGAGTCGGCTCTCCACTCAGCTCTAATTTCTTCGCGTCAAAACGCTGCGCAAAAAGAGTCTGATCGCGTTCGAAGATCAGATAGCCGGGCAAGGCGTAGGCAGCGTTGGCTCTGGTTCGGACAATCAGTCGCTTCTCCTTCGAATTCAATGAACCTACATAAACCGAATAAAGTTCTTTTCGGCCAGTAAGATTCATCGCCAAATAGAGATAGTGGATTTGGTCCGGCAAGAATACAGGCCAGCGATGGCTGTCTTCTCCCTGGGTTCGATCTGGAAAGCTGACCTGCACCGGCGTTCCGCCTGACGCCGGAATTCGAAAAAGGCCGGTCCCCAAGAGTCCGCTGGGGGTAAATAGGATGATGCCTTCTTTATTCCATGTGCCGCCGCGTCCGGTGGGCGCGTCGCATAACGTCTGGACTGGTCCGCCCGCCAGTTCCAGCTTCTTCAGTTTTCCATCCGCAAAGAATCCCAGCGAACGGCTGTCCGGCGACCAGAATGGAAAGTTGGCGCCCTCGGTGTTGGGCAAGCTGTTGCCCGCCTGCGAGCCCACTTCATAAATCCAAAGAACGCTTTTTCGTTCCGATTCGCGATAGCCAACCACCGCAACCGTGTGGCCGTTGGGAGCAACAGCCACATCGCGGGAGCAGAAGGGAAGCGGCGCGGAAAAATACGTGATCTGCTCGGCGGGAATTGAGCTTCGCCACCAAACCAGGGATGCAATCAATACGACAGCGAGTGCGCCTGCGGTAAGCCAACCAAGACTTCCGCGTTTTGTTTCTTCATTTCCGTTCGGCCTGCGATCCTGAGTCGCGCTTTGCGCAATCCACTTTAGTTGCAGCTTGACATCATGTGCCGACTGCACGCGATCTTCAGGATTCTTCGCCAGGCAAGTATGGATAATGTATTCCAACCCCGGCGGCGTCAGCGGCTGCAACGTGGAAATTGGTTCCGGGTCTTTCTCGAGAATCGCGCTGGCAACGCTGATTTGGCTCTTGCCGGCAAACGGCCTTCCGCCCGTCACCATTTCGTAGAGAACAGCGCCCAGGGCAAACAGGTCCGATCGCCCATCCGCTTCCTTGCCTTCGATCTGTTCCGGCGACATGTATTGGATCGTGCCGACGATGGCGCCGGCAGTTGTGAGCGGCGACATCGGACTTGCCCCGCTCATCGTCTTCGCGGCCGACAACCGAGGCGCACTCGTGACTGCTCCACCCAAGCTGGCTGCCGTCGACTTCGCTAAACCGAAGTCCATAAGCTTCGCGCCGCTTTTTGTGAGCATGACGTTTCCGGGTTTCAAATCGCGATGCACGATCCCCTGCCGGTGCGCTGCCTCGATCGCTTCGGCCACGGCAATTCCGATGCGAAGGACTTCGCTGATCGGCAGCGGCCCTTTCGCCAGTCTCTGCGAGAGAGTTTCTCCCTCCAGCAGTTCCATCACGAGGTACTCGGTGCCGTCCTGCGAGCCGACGTCGTAAAGCTGGCAGATGTGCGGATGGTTGAGCGCGGAAATCGCCTTGGCCTCGCGCTCCATACGCTGCTTCAGTTCGGGGAAGAGGACAGATGAGAAGCCAGAACCTTGATGGCGACGGAACGGTCGAGACGGGTGTCCCGGGCACGGTACACCTCTCCCATACCCCCTTCACCGAGCGGCGATTGAATTTCGTAGGGGCCGAGTTTCGTGCCAGAGGCGAGGGGCATACTCGCGCGCAATTACAACGTGGAGAGGACATCCCCGCGCAGCGTCGATTCTGGGATAAACTCGACTTCTGGCCAGCGTCGTTAAGAATGCCTTCTCGGGGATCCCGCCGAACACCGACACGCGAAGGAGAAGGATGCATCCACCTCTTGATTTAGAAGAGGGGTATTCCGTCTCCGGCTTTCCCCACACGGCCCGGTACGCGCAATTCGCGCGGCACATGATACGATTCCCCGGTGGGCGATTCCGCTTACGTTCCGGCTTCTGCTTCGGCCGTCTCCGCTACCACGGCTACTTCGCGGCACTCTGCCCTCGTCCGCATTACTCACTGGATCGCCACCTTCTGCTTTTTTGCCCTGCTCGTCAGCGGAGGTGAAATTGTCATCTCTCACCCACGCTTCTATTGGGGCGAAACCGGCAACGATTTGACCCGACCATTGTTCAAACTTCCGGTGCCTGCCTCGAGGAAGTTGGTGCCGACCGGCTACGGATACGTGCTGCCGGACCAGAATGGCTGGAGCCGCTATCTCCACTTTCAGACGGCCTGGGTGGTGGTATTGACCGGCTTGCTGTACATAATCTTCGGCGTGGCTTCCGGACATTTCCGGAAAAACTTGGTTCCGCAAGGGGCCCATCTCTCGTGGCGGGAATTCTCAAGCGCGATCGCTAAGCATTTGCGCTTCGAGCGGCCGGGCGAGGCAGAGGCTTGGTCGTATAACGTGCTTCAGCGGATTACCTATCTGTTCGTCATCTTCATTCTGTTTCCCTTAGTAATCTGGACGGCTTGGCGATGTCTCCTGCCTTCGTTTCCGTCTTTCCGGCGACCGTCAACGTGCTAGGCGGCCAGCAATCCGCGCGCACGCTTCACTTCTTTGTCTCCCTGGCTCTCCTGCTTTTCCTCCTCGTCCATGTCGGGATGGTTTGTATCGCGGGGTTCAGGAGCCGCATGCGCGCGATGATTACAGGCCGCACCACGACACATTTGGAGCGCACATGAGCGAACCTTCGCGCGTCGAACCGTCAAGCCGAAAACTGTCACGCCGAAAATTGATCACAACCGGTCTCGCGGCCACGGCAGGCGTCTCAGTCCTGGGCGTGGCCGCCCGCATTGCGCAAAAGTATGGACTGGTGCCGCCCGATCACGGCGGCATCTACGGCCTCGGCGAAACTCTGACCTATGCTGCGCAGCGGCTGCTAACCCGGCACTCTTTAGCGCGTGAATTCTCCAAGAGCCAGATTTCGAAGCCACCCTTCGCCAATGAAATCGAGCCTCCGACTGATGAGTTCAAGCGCCTTCAGGCCGGAGGGTTCGCCGACTGGCGGCTCACGGTCAACGGCATGGTCGCCCGGCCCGCCTCGTTTTCGATCGATCAGCTCAAGAGCTACCCGTCTCGCACCCAGATCACCATGCTGCAGTGTGAAGAAGGATGGTCGTATATCGCCGAATGGAACGGTGTGCCTTTGTCCCACGTTCTGGATCTTGTGGGTGTCCTCCCGCAGGCCCGATACGTCGTCTATTTCTCGATAGAACCCGACACGTGGGAAAGCATCGATATGGCCGACGCATTGCACCCGCAAACTTTTCTGACCTATGGCATGAATGGCGACGAGCTTCCCGTAGGCCACGGCGGGCCGCTTCGCCTCCGGCTCCCTCGCCAGGTCGGCTACAAGAACGTGAAATTCCTCACCCACCTGACGGTCACCGACAATCTGAAGGGTTTCGGTAAGGGGCTGGGCGGGGCATCTCCAGAAGCAGGCTATGCCTGGTACGCCGGCATCTGACGACGGATCCGAACCACTCGATTGCACTTGCACCTTTACCAGCGTCTTCTGAAGTCTCGCCGTCAATGTATCCTCTGTATAGAAAACAAGCTACAGAACGATCCCCATCTTTGCTTCCGGAAATCCGGGGCCTCGACAGATGCGATATCACGAAGTCGGTATTCCACCTTTGAGGTTGCACGTCATTCGTGGTACCTTCCGGCAAGCAGATAATTTCTCAACAGATTCATGGAGCGGCTGCACGCCCCCGCAGGAAACGCTTCTACGGAGTCGGATATAGGCCATGGACGACACCCGCTCCTTGACGAAGCAACTGCAAAGCTTTTCCGGCGGTGATCGAGAGATCGCAGAAGTGATTCTGCGTGAAGTCCTCCCCACGCTCCACCAGATCGCGGTCAGAGAATTGCGCCGCGAACGCTACATCGCGCCCCTATCCCCCGCGAACATTTTTACGCGATTGCGGCATTGGCCATGCGCAGAGTGCTGGTTGACTTCGCCCGGCAAAGACTGGCACAGCGCCGCGGTGATGGCGACAAGCCACATTCGTTGGAAGAGGCACTTTCGCTCGAAGGTAGAGACGAACGCACCGACACCAGTGACGCGGAAAGCGTCGTCTGGTTAGTGCTTGTTCGCGAGCGGATCCAAGGCGTTCCCATAACGCCGATCGATCCCAGCCAGCCAGCCGGAACGATGCCGGCGCGAGTTGCTGCAAGCGCCCCAGCTTCGGGAACACAGGGCGCCCAGCCGGCAGCAAGCAACGCACTCGGCAACGCCACGAATGCTGTCAACAATGTGAGCGACCAGAAGAAAAAGGCGCAGGGGCTTTGGCAATCGGTGCAGGGTGCGGTTCAGCCTCACTGAGATCGCGTTACGCCGGCGGACTTAGAGCTTATGTGGGGTGAGTTCGGCGTACTCCACTTTAGCCTGCTTCAGGATCGGGATATCCGGGTCGGCATCCTTCCAGAGGGTGAGGAAGTCCTTGTAAGCGGCGAGAGCGCGGACGTGGGCAGCATCTGCATCCGCGCCTTGGGAAGTCTTTGCTTGCAGAGCGTTGGCTTGCGCGACTCCCAAGTGCGCCAATGCTCCCGTCCAGCAGTTCCACGCGATGCCGCTGTGGTCGAGAATTTTCTGAAACTCGGCGGCGGCAGCGCTTCCCTGTCCGGCAGCCAAGTAGGCCTCTGCACGCACATAGATCGGAAAGAGGCAGGAACTGTTGGCAAAGCCCATGATTAGACCCGAATCGATGGGTGACGCAGGTGGCAGGGCACTCAGGGCGAGCGCCGGATTTTTTCTATCCAGTGCCAGTTGCGCACGAATGGTTGGCAGCCAAAGCGACTGCATTTGCGTGTCCAGCGGGAAGCGCTTTTCTAAGTCCTGGGTCACGGATTCGGCTCCCGCTGTGTCGCCAGCCATAGCCAACCCCAGCGCGGCATGGCTCTGCGCCGTTTGACTCGCGGAAGCGAGTTTTAAGGCTTCTGCCGCCCTCTGCCGGGCCTGCGCAGAATTGCCGTAAGCGGCTTCACGTTGAGCAGCGATCGCCTGCCATATTCCCCCATTCTCTTTGCTGTCCGCCCGGATGGCGGAATCCACAGCCCGCTTGGTCAGTTCCCGGGCCTTGTTCAGATGACCGCCGTATGCCTCGCTGTCAGATGCGATCGCCAGGCCTAATGACTGATAATCAGCTCTGCTCGCGTACCATTGTTGCTGTTCCGCCATCGCGGCGGAGTCCGAGCCCAGAAAGGCAAGGCCAGAGAGAGCGTCGTGGAGTCCGGAATCATCCAGTTTTCGCGCTTGGGCCTCGTGGAGGACCTGGCGCGCCTCGTCGAAGTGTTGCAGGGCGAGGGTGTAGATGGCGAGATTGTCGTACCAGCCTACCCTCTCTGGGGCAATGCGCATACCTTGCCTGGTGATCTCGGTGGCTTTCTCATACTGCCCCTGTTTAGCGAACACGATGCCCAAGTTGGCGTAGGCCGAGACTACGCGGGGGTAGCTTTCAATCTGCTCCCGATAGGCCTGGGCTGATTTATCCAGGTCTCCAATAACATACTGATAGTAGTTTGCCTCGATCCCCAGCCTCTCCCGCTCGCTTGCGTGCTCTCGCAACTGGAATGCTTTTGTGATGTACTCGCTTGCCCGGCCCGGCGCACCGAGATTGAGGTAGGAGCTCCCCATCGCAGCGTAGTCTACGGCAAAAGTTGGATCCAGCGTGATGGCACGTTCAAAGTATGGCAGGCCGGCAACCGGCCCTTTCTCGTTAGCGGCTTTTATTCCGAAAGTGTACGCTTGCAGGGCTTCGAGCGATGAGGTAGTGGCCTGAGCGAGGGGAACATCGAACTTCTGCACCGTGGCCAGCGATTCGCCTAGCTCACCGCGCAGTTTGGATGCTGCCTCGCCCAATCCGTCCAGCACCTTCTCCTTGGAGGCAACAGTCACCTGCTCTTGCGCCAGCGTGTCGCCGGTCTGGCAATTCACCGCTTTCAATCCCAGCACGTATTCGCTTCCCAGACTGCCGATCGATCCGGCAAGATAAACCTTGCTAGCAGCCCGCAGGCAAAGCTCGCGGGCCACCTCGGGTGTGAGTTTGGTTTCTGGAGGACGCGTCATCAGTTTCAGGTTCTTGGCGACTTGTCCGTCGGAGAGCACATTCAGGAAAGGCGATTGCCGCAGGGAGATGCTGAGCGCCGTCTTTAAAGTATCGTCAAATACGGCATCGCCGGTGCTATTGGAAAAATCGGCGAGCACGATCGTGTCTTTGTCGGTCAGGCGCTGCCTTTGACGCGAACGATAGTAAAGCCCGCCCGCTACGAGCATGGCAACCAGCAGCACAGGAACTGCAGTCTTCCAGAGCTTCGGAAACCAAGTCGCACGAGCTTGTGGCAACGTCGGCATACCTTTGCTCGCGATCTCTTCCGTGATGACACTGGTGCGGATTGTCTGCTGCTGAAAAATCAGACTGCTCGAGCCGTGGCTGGCTACGCCTGATGTATCGGGGATTAAAGCTAGGTTCTCCGAGAGAATGACCACTTGCGAAACAAACTGATAGCCCCTCCCCGGCAGGGTAACAACATAGCTGTTGTCGCCGGGCTTCTCGTCAAGCGCGCGCCGCAGCACGGAGATGCTTTGCGCCAGACTGTTCTCGTCCACATAGGTATCTGGCCAGGCATTTTTTAGCAGTTCGTCCCGGGTGAGAACCCTTCCGGGATTCTGGACAAAGTACAGCAACACATCAAAAGCCCGGCGGTTGAGCGTGACAATTTCTTCTCCCCGCCGCAGGGTGCGTGCGAGAGCCTCAATTCGGAACTCCCCGAATTCGTATATCCCTTCGGGCTGCATTGACTTACTGGTCATTCAAAACTTGTCAGAACCTGTCACTGGCCTTTTTTCGCCGATTGCCGCAACATTCGCGGCCAGTAAAGGGGGCAAGGCACGAAGCGACTTTACCAATGGCTGAGCCAGCGGGCAAGTTCTTTCCGTTCTGAGGCGATCACTAGCACCACGAGCCGCACGGTTCGCACCGAGGTGACGGTAGAACGGCAGGGCACCACGCTATTCATGAGTGGGGTGGAAATGGCCTTCGATACCTGCCCGCTGTGCGGAACAAAGCTCGTCCCGGAGCAGGCGGAACAAGCCCGGCTTCGTCTTCCCAAAGGCTCGATTTCGCCGCAATGAAGTCAATCAGATCAAAACGGAGAAGAGGCAGTGAAGATTGCGCGTCTGTCGCCCTAAAAAATCTGCACCACGAAAGGAAAAATACAATGAAACACGTCGGCAAGTTTTTCTTACAAGTAATCTTGGGCCTTGGGCTGTTCGCCATCGTATTACCCGTGAACCAGTCGGGTGGACCCTTCAAGGTCTTGGCTCACGACCGCTGCCGGTCTGTGAGGGGCACGATTAACAGCGTCTTCACCACGCAGAATTGTAATAGCCCTGTAGGGCTCTGCACCACTGGCACCATCAGCGGCGCTCGCCTGCTCGATGGAAACACTAGTTTCGTCGCCATGGGCGTGGCTCCGTCGGCCGGCATGCCTGGGATCGAACCAACCGCGAACCTTTCCTACTCCGGCCAACTCACCATCGTAGCCCGGCAGGGCACACTGGTGATAAATGATCTCGGCGTTCTGGACGCAGCCCACTTGGCGTTCACGGAGATGGAACGCCCCAGTTCTGGAACGGGTGTATTCGCGAATCCGGGAAACAACGCCTTCTTCATATCGGGGGCCATTGTTGACAACGGACAAGGATTCCAGGGAGACCTGTCGGGCATTGCTTGTTTTGACGGCCAATAGCCATCGGACGACGAGTGAACGTTGCGCGCCCCTCGCGCTGAAACCGTCGCTTTGGAAGGCCGCCGTGTGAAGTGCTCGAAGCACACGAAGAATACCTTGGCTTGACACCGGATTAGTAGGTCCGTCTGGAGTCAGCCCAGAGATCGAAGCAGCAAGATCGATAAAACAGATCAGCGGAGACGATTTATGAAACAGGTTCGATTGGCAACGCTTTCACTCTTGATTGTGCTGCTTTGCAGCTTGATGAGCCCTGCGCAACAGAAGGTCACGACGGCTGCGAATGCTACGGTACCGCCGCTGATTCCTTTCTCGAACGTCGCCACCGACGAAGGCGGCAGTTCTCTGAGTGGCGTGCTGCAAATCACCTTCTCGCTCTACAACGCGCAGCAAGGGGGCACGCCACTGTGGACCGAGACGCAGAATAATATCCAACTCGACTCCACCGGGCACTACTCTGTGCAACTGGGCATCACCAAACCGAACGGCGTACCTACAACTTTGTTTACCACCGGCGAAGCCCGCTGGCTGGGCGTGCGCATCGCTGAGCAAGTCGAGCAACCGCGCGTATTGCTGTTAAGTGTGCCCTATGCGCTGAAGGCTGGGGATGCAGCGACCATCGGCGGATTGCCGCCCTCGGCCTTCGTGCTGGCAGCACCGCTGAGCGGGTCCGTTTCGGCCTCCGGCGGCGAGCCTGTAACGGGACAGGGCGGCCCACCCCCGTCAGGCGATGTCACCGGCACAGGCACCGTCAACTACCTGCCGCTGTGGGATTCCACTTCCGACATTACCAGCTCGGCGCTCTTCCAAAAGGGCACCGGCAGCACAGCCAAGATTGGCATCAACACCAACACACCCGCGACCACGCTGGATGTAAAAGGCGGCGGCACGATTCGTGGCACACTCGGCTTGCCCGCCACAGGCGCGGCCACGGCCACGGTGGGCAAGAATTCGCAACCGCTGAATCTGGCGGCGTCGGCCTTCAACAGCACTTCCAGCACGGCGGTCAATCAGACGTTCCAGTGGCAGTCGGAACCGGCACGAAATGACACCGGCACGCCCTCGGGGACCTTGAATCTGCTGTTTGGTGAAGGCGCGACCAAACCGTCAGAGACCGGGCTGAATATCGCCAACAACGGGCAGATCACCTTTGCCAGCGGACAGACGTTCCCCGGCACCGGCACGCTCACTGGAATCACTACTGCTAGCGGATCAGGTCTGACCGGAGGCGGCACCAGCGGCACGCTGAATCTGGGCCTGCTGAACTCCTGCGCCACCAATCAGGTGCTGCAGTGGAACGGTAGTTCGTGGGCCTGCGCGGCAGTGGGCACGGGTACAGTGACCAGCGTGGCCACCGGACTGGGACTGAAGGGCGGACCGATCAAGACCAGCGGCACACTGACCATCGACACCACCGTTGTTCCGCAGTTGGGCGCGGCCAACATCTTCAATGGGAATCAGACAGTGTTCGGCACGCTTACCCTCAATTCGGGTAGCTTGGGCTTGTCTGCCACAGCAGCCTCAGCCAACGGCGTGGCCGGCCTCGGCATTTCGTCTGCATCGACTGGAGACGGGGTCGGCTTTGAAGGTCAGACCTACGCGCCATCTGGCCAAGGTGTATATGGCACAAATTTCGCCACAACGGGGACCGCAGCCGGCGTACTCGGCATAACGCAATCGACAACTGGCTATGGCGTGGAAGGCCAAAATGACGCCCAAACTGGGGTCGCGGTAGGCGTATATGGCTACACCCAGTCGCCTTCCGGCTATGGCGTAGAGGGCGTAGCCAACAGCGCCGGCACGGCCGGTTTCTTCCAGGCCAACGGCGGAAACATCCTCCAGGGAAACAACGGCAGTCAGTCCGAGTTCGTAGTGACCTCAGCAGGCGTTGTAAACGCAAACGCGGTAATCGTGGGGGGAGAGGTATCGGCCAGCAACTTCCAGATCGGAGGCCAGCCCTTTGCCTATGGCAACTATGCGAATGTGACTACGTTCCTCGGCTTCGGCGCGGGCTCTGGCGCCACGGGTGTTTTTGACATAGGTATCGGCTATCACGCGCTAAACCAGGACACTGGGGGAAACAACGTCGCCGTCGGCCCGGCGGCGCTGGTCAACAGCACCACCGGCGGTTACAACGTTGCGGTCGGCTATAGTGCGGGACTCACTAACGATTCCAGTAACTTAACCGGGTCTGGCAACACTGCCCTGGGGGCCTACGCCCTCTTTGGCACGGGAACGCTGACCAATGCCACGGCCATAGGCTCGAGTGCGCTGGTAAGCGAGAGCAATGCCTTAGTGTTGGGCGCAGTCGGTACAAACGTTGGCATCGGCACCAGCGCCCCCGGGCATTTATTGGATGTGGCGGGCACCGTTGCCTTCGACTCCACTGGCCTGAATAATGGAACGAACTTTCTTGATCTAACCTTCGGCCTTAACGCGGGAGAAGGGATCTCCTCCTCGCGCACTGCAGGTCCCAATCAATATGGGATCGACATTTTCACCGACTTTGCCCGCCGGATATCCATCGCGCAACACGGCAATGTGGGAATTGGGACCGCCACTCCCAGCAACCTCCTAACCTTAGTGCAGGGTGGCGGTGCAGCACTGGCCGACGGCTGGAACACCTACAGCTCCCGCCGCTGGAAGACCAATATCCAGCCACTGCAGAACGCACTCGGCAAGGTCGAACAGTTGCGCGGTGTCTCCTACGACCTGAAGGGATCCGGCAAGCACGAGATCGGCGTAATTGCCGAGGAAGTCGGCGCTGTTGTACCTGAAGTGGTCACCTATGAAGAGAACGGCAAAGACGCTCGCGGCGTGGACTACAGCCGCCTGACAGCGCTCCTGATCGAGGCCACCAAGCAACAGCAGCGGGAATTCCGGCAGCAAGGGACCGAACTTGCCAAGGCTCTGCTCCAGATCAAACAGCAACAGAATCTGCTTCGGGCGCAGAGTGCGGCGATGCGAGGCCTGCAGGCCGAAGTCCGCGAGACTCGCGAGAGCCTGCGGAAAGTGAAGGCTCAAATCGTTGCAGCTAAGCCTTCTTTGATAGCGGCGAAGTGACCACGGGAAACAAATTACACCATTAAGGAGAAATCCCTCATGAAGCTACCCATCGGTTGTGTCGTAGTTGGATTCTTGGGTTTAGTTCTTTCTATAGCCGCTCAGAGTGCAAGCAGCGGCTTAACCTCTTCTCAAGTCCCGCCGTTGGTAAATTTCAACGGCTTCCTGGCCGACGCCAACGGCAAGCCGCTCACTGGCACGGTCGGTGTCACTTTCTATCTATATCAGGAGCAGCAGGGAGGCGCGCCGCTCTGGCTGGAAACCCAGAACGTGCAAGCCGACAAGACCGGACACTACTCGGTCGCGCTCGGCTCCGCCAGCAGCCAGGGATTGCCTGCCAGCGTTTTTGCTTCTGGCGAGGCTCGCTGGCTGGGCGTTCAGGTTCAGGGACACGCGGAACAGCCGCGCATTCTGTTGATGAGCGTACCCTATGCTTTGAAAGCTCTCGACGCCGAGACCATCGGCGGCAAACCGGCTTCTGCCTTCATGATGGCCCCTGCATCGAACTCAAAGTCTCAGTCGCCCATCCTGCCTCCGGGAACCATCACCGGCAGCGGCACGGCTGACTTCGTTCCCGTATTCACAGGTGCGACCACGATTGGGAACTCCAAGATTTTCCAAACCGTCGGGGGCGACGTAGGAATCGGAACGACTACACCAGCCGCTGTACTCGATGTGAAGGGCACAGGCGACGTCCGCGATACTCTCACCCTTTTCCCCAAGTTGACCCATCCGAGCCTGTCGGTTCATGGCACGGCTTTCGAGGTCAGCGGCAAGGGCTTAGTGACATTTATCTCCGGCCAGACTTTTCCGGGCGCGGGCACAGTTACCAGCGTAGGCAGCGGAGCGGGACTGACGGGTGGCCCCATCACGACGAGCGGCAGCCTGAGCATCAAGACGGGGGGAGTCACGAACGCGATGCTCGCGAACTCGTCATTAACAGTGACAGCCAACAGCCCGCTGAGCGGAGGCGGAGGCGTATCCCTGGGTGGCAGCACGAGTCTTGGCCTGAAGAGTTGCGCCGCTAACCAGATTCTGCAATTCGTCAGCGGCGCGTGGGCCTGCGCAAACCCGGCAACCGGCACGGTGACCAGCGTTGCCACCGGACTGGGTCTAAGCGGTGGTCCGATCACCGGCAGCGGTACGTTGACGATCAACACCTCAGTGGTACCGCAACTCGCGGTGGCCAACACGTTCACCGCGAATCAGACCGTCACTGGAACCGTAATTGGCGGCTCGTCCGGTAGCAGCGCCGCAGGCGTACTGGGCGAGGCGAACGCCGGCTCGGGGCAAACGTATGGCGTGGGCGGCTATGTGGCGTCCCCTGCAGGCTACGGCGTTGAGGGTCTGAACCTTGCTGGCAGCGGCGGCGGCATTGGGGTGTACGGGGGCGGCTCGACTGGTGTGGCAGGAGTGTCGACCAGCGGCGGAGGCCCGGGCGGCAACTTTACTGGTTACACGGCCCCGACAGGTTCGGGTTTGTACGGTACGGACGGTATCGACAGTACGGGAGGCATTGGTGACGTAGACGGCGTCGATACCGGCGGTGTCGGTGTTGCTGGTCAGGGTGGCTACGGAGGGAATGAGGACGCCGTAGGAGGCCGCTTCACAGGCGGCAACGGTCCTTCAGAGTTTGGGGGCGATGGGGTACTCGGAAATGCCGGTAGTGGTTACGCCGGGAACTTCAACGGCGATCTCTTCGTCAGCGGCCAGATTTTCGCAGGGGTAAAAGACTTCAAAATTGACCATCCCCTGGACCCTGCTAACAAATATCTGGTTCACGCCTCGGTCGAATCGTCCGAGATGATGAACATCTACACCGGCAACATCACCACGGATGGTCAGGGTCAGGCGACGGTGCAACTGCCAGAGTGGTTTGAAATCCTCAACACCGATTTCCGTTACCAGTTGACGGTGATCGGGCAATTCGCCCAGGCCATCATCGGACGCAAGATCGAAAACAACCGGTTCGAGATCAGGACGAGCGCGCCCAACGTGGAGGTGTCGTGGCAAGTGACCGGAGTGCGGCAGGACGCCTTCGCCAAGGCGCACCCGCTGGTGGTCGAGAAGGAAAAGGAAGCCCGGCTACGCGGCTTCTATATCCATCCCGAGTTGTACGGCGCGCCGCCCGAGAAGCAAATTGAATGGGCGCGCCATCCGCAAATGATGAAGCGGATAGAGGAAACACAGGCCAAGCAGCGGGCGATGATCACGGCGGTGCGACCCGTGGCTCCTCAACCTAAAGTAAGTGCTGTCGGCAGATAACAACGTAGCTGAATCCAAGGCGGCCGGGCTTTAGACGCCCGGCCTCCTCAGAAAACGATGAGGTATTTTATGAAGCAGGTTCGCGTGCTAATGCAGGCCGAAGTCGGCGAGAGTCGCGAGAGCTTGCGGAGAGCGAAAGCGCAAGTAGCCGTGGCTCAACCTTCGTTGATAGCAACGAAGTAACGACGGAAAACAAAATTGCACTATTTCATTAAGGAGAGATCTCTCATGATGTTCCGCACCGGTTGTGTAGTAGTTGGATTCTTGTCTCTGGTCCTTTCGTTGTCAGCGCAGACTCTCACCACACTACACAGCTTCGACAGCACGGATGGCGCATTTATCTTGACGGGGCTAGTCCAGGCCACCGATGGGAACCTCTACGGGACGGCGTACGAGGGCGGGACCAACTGTGCCCCTGACGGGTGCGGCACGATCTTCAAAATCACCCCCGGCGGCACGCTGACCACCCTTCATAGCTTTTGCGCCCAAAGCAATTGCACGGATGGCGAATACCCCGAGGCGGGGCTAATCCAGGCCACCAATGGGAACTTCTACGGGACAACGTACCAGGGCGGGGCCAACTGTGCCCCCGACGGGTGCGGCACGATCTTCAAAATCACCCCCAGCGGCACACTGACGACGGTGTACAGCTTTTGCTCGCAAAGCGGCTGCTCGGACGGCTACTACCCCGAGGCGGGGCTAATCCAGGCCAGCAATGGGGACTTCTACGGGACAACAACCTCCGGTGGCGCCGGCGGTGGTGGCACGGTTTTCAAAATCACCCCCGGCGGCACACTGACGACGCTGCACAGCTTTTGCTCACAAAGCAACTGCGCGGATGGCGAATACCCCGAGGCAGGGCTCGTCCAGGCCACCAATGGGAACTTCTACGGGACAACGTACGCGGGCGGCGGGGCCAACAGCCGTGGCACGGTCTTCAAAATCAGCCCCAGCGGCACACTGACGACGCTATACAGCTTTTGCCCGCAAAGCGGCTGCCCGGATGGCAGTTCCCCTCAAGCAGGGCTAATCCAGGCCACCAATGGAAGCTTCTACGGGACGACGTTCGCGGGCGGGACCCACGACCTCGGCACGGTTTTCAAAATCACCCCGAGCGAGAATTTGACGACGCTTCACAGCTTTTGTTCAGTGGGATATCCCGATTGCGCGGACGGCGACCTACCCCGTTTCGGGGCGCTGGTTCAGGCCACCAACGGTGACCTCTACGGGACAACTCCCGAGGGCGGGGCCAACGTCTATTACGGCACAATTTTCAAAATCACCACAGGCGGCACGCTGACGACGCTGTACAGCTTTTGTCCGCAAAGCGGCTGCCCGGATGGCGACGACCCCCGCGGGACGCTGGTCCAGGACACCAATGGGAACTTGTACGGGACAACGTTCGCGGGCGGGACCAACGGCGTTGGGACGGTATTCAGCCTGTCTGTGGGTCTGGGTCCGTTCGTGGAAACACAAACGACTTCGGGCAAGGTAGGAGCAGCCGTCAAGATTTTGGGAACCAATTTGACCGGCGCGACCGGCGTCACCTTTAACGGGACTGCAGCCACGTTTCACGTGGTTTCGAGTTCGGAAATCACAACCACTGTTCCCACGGGCGCGAGCACAGGCAAGGTGAAAGTGGTTACACCCCACGGCACCCTGACCAGCAACGTGAATTTCCGGGTGACGCCATAGAAGTTCATACGGCGCTGACTACTCTCGGAGGTGCGGCCAAGACACGCAAAGTTTCACGATCCTGCCGTGATCGAATGGAAGCGGAACTTAGTACGGGAGATGGCAGCAAACGGAAAGCACAGAAACACCCAGCCTAAGAAGCGGCTTCCCATGTGGAAGAACCCAGTCAGGAATCTCGAGGCGCGGCGACGAACCTCAATCCGGGCGCAAGTCAAAACACTTACTCCGCGCCTTCACTCCAATCCTTCCACTACGTACAACGCCCCAAGAACCCGCACGGTGCTGTAGGCATATGCCTTGCTGCGCTCGGCGTATACCAGCCTCACATCTTGGGTCGAACCCGCTTTCTCGCTGGGTTCCACGGTTTGAAGCAGCGTTCGCTTTCCGGTCGTCGTGTCCACACGGTAGATGCGGCCTTCCCACGGTGTCGCCGCAACCACTAACACGCCTTTTCCATCCTCGGTCCAATTTTCAATTCGATCGTGGGGTTCCACACCCGGAAGCACTTGCAGCGTCTGTGTCTGTCGATCAAATACCACGGCCTCCCCGGAACCATTCCGTCCGGCGATCTGCTTTCCATCCCTGCCGATGGCGCTGCCGACGAAATCGGGAGGACCCAAAGGCTGCGGCTTTCCCCCCTCCAGATCCATTTCGTAGGACCGCAACGATTGTCCCTCCGCTGCCCCGGCCAGCAGCAGGTGCTTGCCATCTGGGAACCAAACGACATTCCCGAGACTGGTGATGTCTCCCACCGGCAACCGGCGGCTTTCCCCGGTTCCAATCGGGTTCAAACCAACCTGCGGCGGCCTGGTCACAATTCTGGTGGCAACCATCGTCCCGTCTGGTGAAAATTCCGGCCCCCCTCCAGGTCCGAGCGCCACTGGCGGAGAGCCATCCAGTTTCCGGTAAACCGACAGGTACAACGGCCCTGCCGGACCTCCCCATTCTAAAAACACGATCGCCTTCCCGTTCGGCGAGATGTCTCCCAACATGGATCCATCGAACCATTCGAGGCCGTGCCGTTCCTTGCCCGTGACGGGGTCACTTCCGGCGATTTCTGTGCGGTGCTGTTCACTCGAAAGAAGCACCCGACCGTCCGCCGCAATATCCAGTATCCGCATCCCTTGCGGAGTCGTGAGGATTTCCCTCTGCTTCCCCGCAAGGCTGACTCCATACAGTTGGCGGTCGGTTGAATCGGAAGCGGTGAACCAGATCTCCTTGCCGTTTCGCGACCACGCCAGCCCCTGTAATGTTGCGTACTCTCTAGTCAGCTGCTTGGGTTCACCGGTGGCATCGAAAATGCAGACCCAGCCCCGGTCGTCGGCGTAGACCGGATGTTCCACAAATGCGACTTCTTTGCCAGAAGGTGACACTCGGACATAATCAAGATAACCAGCGGTTGCGTAAATGACCTTCCCCGGTGGATACTCCAGCTGTATTTTCCGGTTCGCTTGACGCACCAGTGCCAGCGTTTTGCCATCGGGCGCGAAGTCCGCCGAAATCACGTCCTTCTCTTGCGAGCGCGGCGTACCACCTGCCATCGGCGCCTGCGCCATCGTGCCACTCAGAAAGTACGGCCCACTCACCGGGTCTACTGCAAGTTCCATGTCTCCGCTGGCGGAAAGAGAGAGCAGGGTCGCGCTCGGAAGATCTACTTTCGTGGATTGCGGAAACTCCATCCGCACGGTGTAGACCTGCAGCGGCTCGTTGTTCCACTGCGCGCTGTAGACGATCGTTTGCCCATCCTTCGCAAAGCGTGCATTCGATAGATAGCCCTGCCGATAAGTTAGCCTCGTAAACTTCGGCTGTGGTTTTGCGGCAGACCACTTTCCCAGCGACCACAACCCCGTCCCCAGCACCAACACACCCACCGCCACCGCTGTCCATGGCAGCCAGGCTCGCTTCAGCTTCAGCTGCGGTGCAGTCTTCGTTGACGAAGTTCCGCCCAGCGATTCGATGGCAAACGCCAGATCACTTGCCGACTGGAAACGTCGTTCGACACTCTTCTCCAGGCAACGGGTCAAAATCCGCTGCAGTCCCAGCGGACCTTGCCAACCGGTCTCGTTGAGCTCCGGCGGCTCCTCCCGCAAAACTGCGGTCATCGTTTCCGCAGATGTCTCGCGTTTGAAGGCGCGCTTGCCGGTAAGCATTTCGTACAGCACAGCACCAAAGCTAAAAATATCGGAGCGCGCGTCGCTCGAGTCACCCCGCACCTGCTCCGGTGACATGTAGCCGACTGTTCCCAACACCATACCCGGCAAGGTCGCCGGACTTGCCAGCGTCGCCACAGTGTCATGGCTTTCTTCGGGCCGCACGAGCTTGGCCAGGCCGAAATCCAAAACTTTGACTCGCCCATCCCGCGTAATGAAGACGTTCTCCGGCTTCAGATCCCGATGTACGACGCCCTTCTCGTGGGCCGCCGCGAGTCCCTGTGCGATGCCGAGCGCATACTCGATCGCGCGCCGCACCGGCAACGGCCCGGCTTCAAGCTTCTCTCGCAGGGTTTGCCCTTCAAGGAGTTCGCTGACCAGAAACGGTGCACCGTTGTGGGTCCCGACGTCATGGATTCCGAGAATGTTCGGATGATTCAACGCCGCGATGGTTCGCGCTTCCTGTTCAAAGCGCCGCAATCGGTCCGGATCTTTTGCCAAGCCCTCGGGCAGCACCTTGATCGCAACGTCGCGTCCGAGCCGCGTATCGAGCGCCCGGTACACTTCTCCCATGCCGCCCGCGCCGAGCAGCGCAACGATTTCATACGGGCCAAGTCTCGTGCCAGAAATGAGAGCCATGGGTCGGCGCAATTATAGCCTGTGCATCACGTCGGAGCAGATGTAGCAATTCTGTACTTTTCGTTTGCCCGTAATCCGCAGAGTCTCGGAGTGGCAGGCACACGCCAAGTTGTTTGCTCATGACAGTAATTCTTTCGGCCATCGCTAACAGAGGGAACGATGGAAATCTCGCATGCGTCTGAGACGCTGCTCGCGAGCACGCCGTTTACCGGATGTTCCCGTCACCGGAACAAGACGAGTTTTATCGAAGGGCCCCGGTTTGCTCGTTATCCAACACTTAGGTTAGCCTTTGGAAAAACGAAAGGCAGTAAGAATGGCGGATAACAAAACCAAACCTACCGAATTGAGTGTGGCGGCATTTATTGATGCCATCGAGGACCCAATCAAGCGCGCAGACGCCAAAGCGCTCGCCAAGTTGATGCAAGACGCGGCTGGCGAAAAGCCGAAGATGTGGGGGCCATCCATCATAGGCTTCGGTAGCTACCACTACAGGTATGACAGCGGTCGTGAGGGCGACATGCCGCTTATCGGTTTTTCGCCGCGTAAGACCGCTACTGTTCTGTACAACGTGATCGAGTCCAGCGAAGCGCTCCAGGCAAAGCTCGGCGAGCACACGACCGGCAAGGGCTGCCTCTACATCAAGAAGCTCGCTGACGTGGACCAACAAGTGTTGAAGGCCATGGTCGTGAAGTCTCTAGCGACCTTGCGAACGCGGAACCCAAGTTAACGAGCCATTCGTTGATAGACGACGCAGATTACGACAGCAGCCGAGAGGCCTCTTCCCACAACTCCTGAGTGATGACGCCTGCGGGTTGATTCCGCGCCAGCTTGGCTGCCTGCCCTGCCCACAGCTGCATACGATCGGGATCTCCAGCTTTGTGTGCTGCTTCGCGCATCGCGCGAGTCAGCCCGCGCTGAACCGGATACGGTGCTGGACTGGGAGCATCCGGAGCGCCTGCTGCCCGAACATATGCGGTGGCAACGCTGCGCCCGGGCCGTCCACTGAAGGCACGCGTAATCATAGTTTCGTGGGCTTCAGTACGCGCCAGCCGATCGGAATAAGCGGAATGCATCTTGGCTTCCGGAGATCGCAGGAACCCGGTTCCTATCTGCACCGCGCTCGCGCCCAGTATCAGCGCCGCTGCCACTCCGCGTGCATCGGCGATTCCACCCGCAGCGATGACTGGCACGGCGACTGCGTCAACCACCTGCGGCAAGAGGGCCATCAGACCTACCATTTGCCTTTCTGCTTCATCCGCGTGAAAGGATCCGCGGTGTCCCCCGGCTTCCATGCCTTGCGCAACAATGGCATCAGCGCCTGCCTCTTCGGCGGCCTTTGCCTCAGCAACCGTGGTTGCGTTTGCAAACCACAGGATTCCGCGTGCTTTCAATTTCGCCACGAAGGCCGGCGCGTAGAGTCCCATGATGGAAGAGATGACCTTCGGAGCCAGGCCCAACATGGCCTGACATTGCGCCTCAAAATCCGGCAGCATGGCATCGCCCGCTTCTGGTGAAGCCGGCGGTCCCCACATCGCGAGGAACTCCCTTTGCCGCTTTTCTAAATCGAAGTCTCGATCCGGCAGTGCCTCCGGAATCCAAAGATTGATTTGAAATTCTCCCGTGCTGCCTTCGCGAAATGCCGTGCCCCAAGCCTGGATTTCATCCGGCTTCATCAGCAGAGCTCCGCACGCTCCCAGCCCCCCTGCATTGGCCACGGCAATCGACAGCGACGGGGGACAGGCTCCGGCCATGGGCGCCAAGAGAATCGGCAGGTGAATGCCGAGTCGATGGGCAAACCCCTCCGCGCGCGTGCGGGGAGATGAATCGTTTTTGTCGGACATGCAGAAAACCTCCGGCTCGATCTTTCTGATGTTCGCGAATCCGTACGTCGAAGACAAGTCTATGGTAAAGGCGTAACCGGCGGGAACGGCAGTCGGTATGATCCCCGCGTTTTCGACCATTTGAATCACGGTCCGACGTCACGTCGTGATGTTTCCCACATCGCTTATTTGCTTGGTTGAAACGTTATCGCTCTCTTCAGCACTATCCCTGCGATAAGAGGAATGTGTTGCAGGACAAAGCATCCATCGCCCCGATTGGACGCTGCGAAGCCAAACTAAAGTGATTGATTGGGCAAGATCTAAATGGTGCCCGGGACCGGAATTGAACCGGTACGTCTCTTTCGAGACCCGGGAT
>CAVOLD010000008.1:0-177880 GCA_963696705.1 uncultured Acidobacteriota bacterium | reverse complement strand
GCACGCTGGACGATGGAGACCTCAATTCGTTCGTCGATGCGCTCGCAAGGCGGCGGCTTCATTCGGCGGCAAGACGCTGGCCACGGCAAAGGCCCAGATCAATCGATTCGGGATGCCGACAGCTGCCGAGCTTCAGTCGAGCAATGAAATGATCTTCCCAATGCTGGCCTGGCCCGATGCGCAGGCGCGCCGCACCAAGCTCCGTAGTATCGGTTACGGAACTCGCAGCGACTTCGAATTGAATTTCGGCCGCTACCTCACCGAGTTCGGGCGGGCGGCTGATGATGACACGGAGAAGAAGGCCAGCGACCGGCATGGACTGGTCCGAGGTTGTCATGCTCGAAACGCGGGAAATGTTAACGGATGCGGAAACCGAGCGCTGCAACCAGCTCACTAGCGGTTTTCTGACCCGGCTGAAAGAGAGCTATCGGCCTTCATCCGCGCGGTAGATAAGTTGTTCGGCTCTGAGCAAGCGCGTCAATCGGCGCGGGACTGGATCGAGGAACTGGGACGTATGGATTGGCCATCTGGGGAATCGATTCCAGATTGGCGTCGGGCTACGGTGGCGGCAAGTGCGCGGCTTGGCGCCTTGTTGTCTGGCAGTGGACATCGCGACACTCTAAATTTGAGACCAGTGTTGGTCTCTGACCTTTTTCACTCGAAACCACATAGAAACGTTAGCGAGGAGGTTCGTTCCATGAACGCGATAGCTTCCATGCCGATAGACGCAGAAGCGAAAAACGCGCACACGTCCGCCAGGCTCTTCTTCCTGAACCTCAGCGGCGGCCGCGTATTGTCCGCAAACCCTGATGGCTCCGATTTGAAGACCATCATCGACGAAGGCCGGAAGTTGCCTGATGGCCTGGTGCTCGATGTTGCCGCTGGGCACATCTACTGGACAAACATGGGTGATCCCAAGAGGAATGATGGCTCGATCATGCGATCGGATCTCAATGGCAAGAACATGATCACCATCGTTCCGTCTGGCGGTACGTTCACGCCGAAGCAGCTCCAGCTGGAGAAGAGAAGCGGCAAGCTTTACTGGTCGGACCGGGAAGGCATGCGTGTGATGCGGGCAAACCTGGACGGATCGGAAATCGAAACTCTCGTAGACACGAGCTTGGGCGATTCGCGGCCGGGATCGGACCCGACGAAATGGTGTGTCGGCATTGCGGTGGACACTGAAGGCGGCAAGTTCTATTGGACGCAGAAGGGTGGTCACCACGCGGGTTTGGGTCGAATTTTTCGGGCCAACATTCAAATTCCACAAGGTCAGTCTGCCGAGAACCGCACAGACATTGAGCTTCTTTATGACAATCTTCCGGAGCCGATCGATCTGGACCTCGATCCGGTTAATCGGGTGCTGTATTGGACCGACCGCGGAGACCCGCCGCGTGGCAACACGGTGAACCGCGCACCCATGGACGAGGAAACCAAAAAGCGCAAGGAGCCTGAGATCCTCTTCACCCACCTGATGGAGGGCATAGGCCTGGCTTTGGACGTGAAGGGCGGTCGAATGTTCATTACCGACTTCGGCGGTTCGGTGTACAGCGCCAATCTCGATGGGTCGAACCGAAGGACGCTGCTGTTTGCTGAAGGAAACCTCACCGGCATTGCATACGCCGAGGTGCCGTCCGCAGATGGAGCTTCCCAAGTAATAGGAGCTCCTGAGGAGACAAATATGGAAGACAACACGCTAGTGAAGTCCAGTTTTTCAGCAACGATCCACACTCCTATCGAGCACGTGGACATTCCCTCGTGGTGCTTTGGTCTGTCGGAATCGGAATACCAGTCTTGCTCGCCGGCTCATGTTTCTGCTGGGGTAACCACCACACCGGATGGTCGGCGTATGTCCATCAACGTCGAAGTCCTCGGCGGAAGCCCCATGGTGCAGCATTACGTTGAAGAGATTGCCGAACCGGATCACTTGCGACTGGTTTCAAGCTCAGACATCTTTACGCCAACCGGCAGAATAAAAGTGGGCGTGATCTGGGACTTGAGCGTGAAGAAGATTGATGGCAACACCTGCGAGTTTACCAATGAAGTACACAGCTCCTTCACGCCGGAGCTTCTGGAGTCTCTGGCCAAACAGGGCATTCCACGGGAGGTCTTCCAAGCCGCCCGCAAGCCGATTTCGGAAGCTCACAACAGGCAGGAGACGCCTCTATACGCCAAGAGTATCGAGCGTCATGCCTTGAGGAACAGTAGTTCGGCCCGTGTCGCGAGTGCAGCCTAAGTCATACGCGATTGCGGCCTAAGTCATGTAGCTGGAGCAACGAAGAGCATTGGTGGAGGGCAGGAGGAAGAACATGCCAAATTTAGAGTTCGACAAAGAGATCAGTGCGCTTCTCCTCATCGATCCCTACAACGACTTCATCTCCGAGGGCGGCAAACTGTGGGATCGCATTAAAGCCGTTGCGGAGGCAAATGACTGCATCGCTCACATGTTGCAGTTGCTCACCACAGCGCGAACGACGGGGATGAGGGTTTTCTATGCAATGCATCATCGATACCGTTCCGGCGACTACGATACCTGGAAGTACGCCGCGCCCATTCAGAAGGCAGCCCGGTCGCGAAAAACGTTCGAATATGGAACGTGGGGTGGCGAGTTCCGCGCCGAGTTTGCCCCACAGCCGGGAGACATCGTGGCCCAGGAGCATTGGTGCTCCAGTGGCTTTGACAACACCGATCTGGATATGCAACTCAAAAGGCATGGCATCCAGAGGCTCATTGTCGCAGGTCTTGTCGCGCATACATGCGTCGAATCGACCGTGCGTTTTGCTGTGGAACTCGGATACGAAGTCACTTTAGTGAAGGACGCGACCGCCGATTACTCAGACGAATTCATGCACGCCGCGTTCGTCAATCTCCCAAACTACGCCAGTGCGATTGTCACCACGCAGGATATCACTGACGCCGTTGCAGGCGGCCGCCCACGCGATCAGACGCTGTCCGCGATGGGCCGCTCTGGATGGATGAATCGCGCTGGAGGTCGCGCCCATGATGACGTTCAACGGTAATTCAGTGAAGGAGGCGGTATACAACACCCGTCCACTCGGCACGCCCAGGGCTGTATCCGCAAAAGACACCTTAGGTGTCGCGGTCAGCTTGCGTCTGCACTGGCCCGAGTACCTGATGGAAGCGGGCGAAATGAGTCTCTTCGTATTTTGCATTTGCTCGTTTGCCACACTACTGCAACACCCCGCTTCTCCGGTCAGGCATTTTTTCATCAGCGGCATCGTCCGCCGTGCGCTGATGGGATTGGCCGTCGGCGCCACAGTCATGGCGCTCATCATGAGTCCGTGGGGCAAACAATCCGGCGGGCATATCAATCCCGCCATGACGTTCTCTTTCTACCGGCTAGGAAAACTCCGCCCTTGGGATGCGCTGTTTTACGGGGTCGCACAGTTCTCCGGCGCAACGATCGGCGTTGCGCTCGCAACCTTTTTACTGAGAGGCGCTCCAGGGGATAGCACGGTTCGTTATGCAGTGACCGCCCCGGGTGTGCATGGTGTCGCCGTCGCGTTTGCAGCCGAGCTAGCCATCTCTTTTATCCTGATGATGACGGTACTGCTTGTGACGAACCACGAAAGGTTGGCGCGGTACACGCCCTATTTCGTGGGTTCGCTGTACGCCGTGAACATCACGTTTGAAACACCTCTCTCCGGAATGAGCATGAACCCCGCGCGAACCTTTGGCCCCGCCGCTTACGGAGGTTATTGGCACACCCTCTGGATCTATTTCATCGCACCGACGGTAGGCATGCTGGCCGCCGCTGAGACATTTCTTCGAATACGTCGGGGCGTCGCTCCATACTGCGCTAAACTTCTCCACGCCAATGACGAACGCTGCATCTTCCATCACACACCACAACTTCCAAAGAGAAGGCTTTACGCAAATACTTCCAGATGACTCCCTCCCCGCCTACGGCTGGCTGGGCACTCCAAATTCGACGCATTTCGCGCCCGATCAAGCATCAGTTTCGACCGGCCTCTCTGCCGCGTGAAAGCACACCAGAAATTATGGTCCAATTAGGGTCCACGAACTGTTTCCCAGGGTCATTAAAACGTTTCTGTAGCGCCATCCGTGCCGCGTGTTTTCAGTTAGTTACGGTTGAAGATTTCGCTCTCACGGCTGCGTTCATGCATCAACAACAACACTCACCGGACAACCGTCGTTCGCGAACCCTCCGCTGTGCGGATGGATTTCGTCGAACGATAGAACAACCGTAAAATACAGACAACAGCAAGCGCGTGCGAAGCAAAGGCGAATAAAACCTACCGGCACTTTTACCGGCAGTTGACCTTTTCTACGGTGACTATCAGTGACTTACAGCGCCGGGAGGCACCTCTAAGTACTTGCAATCACTGTTAATTTCGACCCTGAAAAGGCTGGCGTCGGCGGTTCAACTCCGTCCCTGGCCACCACATTTCAAAGCACTTACTCCCAACCCAGGAAGATCTCTCAGCCCATTGTCAGCCCATGATTCCAGGCCATGAGCTCAATTTACAAGTTCGCTGCTCGATTGCAGGATGGCTTCAAGCATCTGGCCTTGAGCCGCCATCCGGTCTTCACTGACGCTGTGAGCATAAAGTTGAAGAGTGGTTTTCACATCCGAATGCCGGCTGCTACGTTGGGTTGCAACCGGGACGGCGAAGGGAAGAAGAGGAAGAGCAAGAATCGCGAAGCGGCCGTCCCTTTTCTTCCTGGCGGAATGGTGACAGAGCGGTCGTCGCCGTCAAGGGTTTCGCTACGCCGCAAAGAACGCGCCCTTGACCGCTCCGGACCGCTCTGCAAACCCTCCCGCCATGAAGGAAAGGGAGATTTTAGGAAAGACAAATCAAAATCTACTTGACCCGGACCGGCATTCTCATGGAAGGCCATTACACTCAAAATCCACTGCTCCGAGTCAGTGAATGTAGGGGTCTTAATGAAAATCTTTTCACACTGTTGCGCGTGCTGACACGGGTGTATACTCGCACCCGTTTCTTGAAATCATTAAGGGGATCCCGGATGAAACAGCTTCGGGCTCTCTCACTACTTCTTTCGTCGCCATTCGCGCTTCTTCACGCCCAAATCACTGGCCAATCCGATCAGAGTACGAATGTGAAGCCCAATCACAGCCAGGGAGTTTCGGCGAAAGGCAATGTCGTCGATCAAGCATGGTCAGGATGGAGCGATTCACTTACCTGTTCGCCAGCTCCGTGTGTGCTACCGAATGTCCTGATTACGGCAAATCAAGCCTATAACACAATCTTGATTGCCGATCCTGCGAAACCGTCTCACCTGCTAGCGGGACTTGACTCGTCTGACGAAGGCACTTGCCCATTCGGTTCGGCGAACGGCGGCGTGAGCTGGTATCAGGATCAAGACGGCAGGTGCGCAGGGGCAACGCCGTCATTGGCCTACGGCAACAAACACACTGCTTACCAGGTGGGATCAGAGTACAACTATGGCGCTGAAATTACCGCGACTTCGGACAACGGGAACACCTGGAGCACTCCGGTCGAAGCTGTTCCTTCATTGTTTTCGGGAGGTTCAGTCTCAACGCCGTGGCTCGCAGTCGACAATAGCGCCAAGAGTCCTTATGCCAACAATTTATACGTAGGAGCGACTCAGGATTACGACGTGCAAAGCGAGATCACAGTTTCGTACTCACGAGATGGCGGAAACACATGGACGATGGAGCTAATTGATGGAATCCAGGTCGAACCTAAAGTGGACTCCTACAGCCGCTTGGCGGTCGCGAGTGATGGAACTGTCTACGTCACCTGGCTGCGTTGCGAGATGACCGGTGAGCACGTTAATTGCGGTGGCACCAAAGCCCGCATGTGGCTCTCCAAGTCGACCGACGGAGGTAAGACCTGGTCTTCTCCGACCGAAATCGCGGCCGTCTATCTGGTGCCGGACAGTTGTGACTGTGCATTTTTTGGGAACCTGCCACATACTACCGATCCCGTCGCAGATCCTCCGCTCATTGCAGTGGACAACAGCAGTGGACCAAATGCGGGAAGTCTTTATTTAGTACGATGGGTGCGGCACCGTCTACCGGTTATCCCCCTCGCACGGAACTTGGACAGAAAGGGTTCTTCATACATTTGACAACAACGGTGACGGCTATTGTCCCAGCCCCGGGATCTCGATAGACAAGGCTGGTCGGTTGTACGGCACGACGGTCTGTGGTGGCGGCTATGGTTATGGCATCGTTTACGTGTTGAACCATGGCAAGCGGGGTTGGCAGGAAGTCATGGTCTACGCCTTCGACGGTTCCGCCAATAACGATGAGCCAAACGGGTATTTGACTCTCGATTCTGGCGGCAATATCCTCGGCACGACCAAAGGCGGCAACAGTGGATGCCCCAACGAATGCGGAATGGTTTACAAACTTTCGCGCTCCAACGGGCAATGGGTAGAAACCACGCTGTACACCTTCGACGGAACCAACGGCGCGAACCCGGACGCTGGGTTTATCCTCGACAGCGCCGGCAATTTCTATGGCTCAACGACCGCGGGCGGCAAATATGATCTTGGCGTGGTTTTCGAGTTGAGACCCGGCAAGGCTTGGAAAATAGAATTGCTCTACAACTTTACGGGGGCGGGCGCGGACAAGAACCCTAATCCCGGCCTGACCTTCGGTCCTGGCGGAGGTTTGTACGGAACCACGCCCGGGAGTTACGACGCCCAATATTACGGCGGGGTGTTCGAGATCTTTCAGTAACTGCCCGATGGACTGTAGTTGTCTCGTGAGTCGCGGAATAGGCGAGGAGAACTGCATGCGAGGACTAAAGGCTCATTTGCTTCTTGCTTTCGGCATCTATGTTCTCCTGCTTCCATTAAGCTCAGCGCAGAAAATTTCCGTGCTGTATGACTTCGGCTCCGGCAGCCAAGACCCAGTCCAGCCCTCCTACTCGGGCATTATTGCTCAGGGCCGCGACGGCAACCTGTATAGCACGTCGCCGTACTCCCTCGCGGGCGACGGCGCCGCTTTCAGCATCACCCCAAATGGAACGCTCACAGTGGTTTATAGCTTCACCTCTGGCGCATCAGGTACAGCTCCTTACAGTGGTCTGGTGCTTGGAACAGACGGTAATTTTTATGGCACAACGGAAAGCGGCGGTAACGGCGATGGAATTGTGTTCAAGCTCTCCCCGAATGGGCAACTGAACGTGCTGTATGACTTTGCCGGTGGCAGTGGCGGGGGATCACCTTATGCGCCGCCGATCCAAGCGACGGACGGAAACCTATATGGCACAACGGCCGAGCCTTACTACAACCAAGGTGTTTACGGAACTGTGTACAAGCTTACGCCGCAGGGTGAACTTACAACGCTTTACCAGTTCGATCAGGCACACGGGACTTCACCCTACGCTCCGCTAGTCCAGGGAAGCGATGGAGACTTTTACGGGGTAACATTGGCGGGTGGAAATTTAAATTTGGGTGTTATTTTCAGAATGTCCCCAAGCGGGAAATTGACTGTGCTTTACAATTTTGACGGCGCGCATGGTTCCCACCCTTACGGACCCCTCGTCCAGGGAAATGACGGAAGTTTCTATGGGACCACCTTTAATGGCGGGACCCACGGCTCCGGAGTTATTTTCCAGATGCAACCAAACGGCAGACTCAAGGTAATCCATAATTTCGAAGGCAGTGGCGGAGGATTCTATCCCTGTACGGGTTTGGTGCAAGCGAGTGACGGTAATCTCTATGGAACGACGCACGGCGGTGGTGCGGTAGATGCTGGAACGATCTTCAAGATCAGCCCCGACGGCCAATACGCCGTCCTTTCCAAGTTCGACGGGACTGATGGCAAGTTTCCCATGGTGACGCTGACACAGCACACTAATGGCATTTTGTACGGGGATACCAACCAAGGCGGAACAGTCTCTGCGTGCCAGGGGAACTGCGGAACGTTTTATAGCTTGGATCTAGGCCTGCCGGCGTTTGTCAGTCTGGCGCCACTTTCGGGTAAAGTCGGAAAAACGATCGAATTCCTGGGTCAAGGCTTCACCGGAACGACCGCGGTTTCGTTCAATGGCGTCGACGCTAGTTTCAAGGTAGTGTCTGACACTTTTCTGACGGCTATCGTCCCCCATGGAGCCACTACTGGATTTGTGCAGGTCACAACCCCGGGGGGCGGGCTTAAGAGCAATCGCGAATTCCATGTGACGAAATAGCTGGTGCTGGTTTGGCGGAAATCAGGCCCCTTGACCACAGACTTCTCGGGTGCGCTTGGCAACAGAATTCGTTCGGCGAGGAGCAACGAAGATGAATCCCAGACCGGTCGCTAACCTACGCGAGTCTTTGGAAAAGCGTCTAACGGCGTACGCCGTGGCCGCCAGCGCAGCTGGAGTAGGTTTGCTCGCCTGGCCGCAGCCGGCATTAGCCAGAATCATCTATACCAAGACGCACACGATCCTACCGGTGCAACTGGATCTAAACCACGATGGCATTACCGACTATTTGCTTAATTTCAGCAACGGCTCTTACGGAGACTTTGCAGCTTCTGTCATGGGGGAGCCGGGCAATCTAGTCGCCGGTTACGGCCGTCTTTCATCACGGGGCTGGGCGTCGGCACTGGCTCCCAAAGGTCGCGTTGGACCGAATCAAAGATTTGGTTCCTATAGGTTTATGTTTTTTGGCTACTGCAGTCGTGCGGAACCGTGCGATGGTGAGGGCCCCTGGTTCAATGCTCAAAATCGTTATCTGGGCTTTCAGTTCCTTATCAAGGGCCAAATTCACTATGGATGGGCACGCCTGAGCGTCAGTGTTAGTCGCACGACCTATGTGGTCCTTACCGGTTACGCCTACGAGACGGTTCCAGGCAAACCACTCGTCACGGGAAAAACCAAGGGACCAGACGTGATCACACTAGAGCCCGGGACTCTTGGCCAACTGGCGCGCGGGGCATCGGCGATTCAAAAATAGGACTGCAAAAACCCCCGGGTTTATTTCTTGTCAAACGGGAGATGACAAGATGCACAAACAGATTCTGCTGCTAATCAGGAACATCTCGTTGTTGAGCTTCGTGGTTTTGGCGCTGGTGTCATTCGGCGCTGCCAGAGGCCGGGAAAAGACGCTTTACACGTTTCCCGGAGGCAGCCGTGGCGACGACCCGCAAACAGGAGTGGTGTCAGATAGCGAGGGCAATCTTTACGGCACGACCGATTATGGTGGCACCTACGGATGGGGTACGGTGTTTGAGCTTAAGCATTCCCAAACGGGCTGGATAGAAGAGGTTCTCTACAGCTTCGAAGGAAGCTCCAATGGATTCACTCCGTCGGGGAATCTCTTGATTGATAAGGCTGGGAATCTTTACGGCACCACATTTTATGGTGGGACTGGCTCCGGGTGTGAAGACGATTCAGGAGGGTGTGGCACAGTATACGAACTGACATGGGAAACCGGTACGTGGAAGAAAACTGTTCTTTACAATTTCTGCTCGGCCAATGGCTGTTCAGACGGCGCAACTCCTTACGGTCTGACCTTCGACAAAGCAGGAAACATCTACGGCACGGCAGGGGGAGGGACGGGATGTGAATATGGATGTGGCGTTGTCTATGAGTTGACTCCCTCGAACCGGGGCTGGACCGAGACCGTCCTTTATTACTTTGACCAAAACAACGGCGGCGGATTCTATCCATTCTCGGTAGAAACGGCAGTCTCTATGGCACTACATCGTCCCTTTACAATTCACAGTACGGAGGCACTGTGTTCGAGATCGCACCTTAGTAAGAGTTCGGCGCACAACCCTTCCGGGGGCCGCAAAACGGTTGCGCCGCGTCAATGCCTAAGCGGAGAAAATATTTTGCGCGGCTTGCCCGAACATGCGGAACTCGACAATGCAGGATTACGTTGGCGGGTCGAAATGGCGAGACTCTGAATTGATCTTTCGTAGGTATAGAGTATGCCGTTGTCTCTGAAGGAGGTGCGAGATGCGTGGGAACTCTCTGTGGGTTTTAACCAACCTGTTGCTAGCAATTCTGCCGCTATTTTCTATTGGGTCTAGTGCGCGTGCCAGTAATTTAAGAACACTCTACAAGTTTCCCGGGGGCAACCGCGGTGGCGGTCCGCAAACAGGAGTGGTGTCCGATAGCGAGGGCAATCTTTACGGCACGACCTATTACGGTGGCGCCTACGGATGGGGAACAGTTTTTGAGCTTAAACACTCCAGGAATGGCTGGACCCAGGAAGTCGTCTACAACTTCGAAGGAAGCTACGATGGATTCAATCCGACAGGAAATCTCTTGATTGATAAGGCTGGGAATCTTTACGGCACCACACTGTATGGTGGGACTGGCACGGGATGCCAGCAAGGATCCTACGAATGCGGCGGTACCGTCTTCGAGATGACGCGGTCAGACCAAGGGTGGAAACACAGTGTCCTTCACAGCTTCTGCTCCGCCAGCGGCTGTGACGACGGGGCAGCACCCTGCGCTCTTTCGTTCGATGAAACGGGAAACCTCTATGGGGCTACAGGGGCAGGCGGCGGCGGATGTCCAACCTATGGATGCGGGACTGTCTATGAGTTGACCCGCTCAAAACGTGGCTGGACCGAGAATGTCATTTATGCGTTCCAGAATGGGGACGGTGAGGCTCCGGGTCCCGGCGGTATCACGTTGGACAATGATGGGAATGTGTACGGCACTACTTACGGAGGCGGGGCATACTACAGTGGCATCGTATTTGAATTGAAGCACAGGAACAACCACTGGGACGAGCTGGTGCTTTATAACTTCGCGTCGGGAGACGGCGGTGCAAACGGTGGCTTGACCCTGGATGGTGCGGATGTCATCTTCGGAACTACCGACTACGGCAACGGAGTTGGGGGCATCTTCGAACTTCGACGCTCCCAAGGGGTATGGAAGGAAACGGTGCTCTATTCTGGAGACGGCGCCAACCCCCAACTGATTCTTGATAAGACAGGTGCACTCTATGGAACGACGCTTTTCGGAGGAGCAGACAACGATGGTGTCGTCTTCAAGTTGCAACGTCATAAAACGTGGAATATGACGGTATTGCATAGCTTCAGCGGGAAAGGAGATGGCGCTAGCCCTTGTGCTGGCCTGTTTCTTGGCGTGAACGGAAACCTTTACGGCACTACGTCATCTGCCTACAATTCACAGTACGAAGGGACAGTGTTCGAGATCTCCAAGTAGTCGGAGATTGATTAGGTCGGGCTCGCCGTACCTATTCGCGGCATCGTGTTCATGGGTGCCCTTTTTGTGCGCGGTCATCTTCTGCCGCAAGGCGCTGCTCAAGCGGCGCGACCAGCGAGCGCTGGAACTCCGGCTGCTTGGTAAGAGCTAGTCGCAGTGCAGTTGCGTAGCAGGGCCGAGCCTCTTCTCGCCTGCCGAGCGCATCCAGCACTTCGCCCATCTCTGCATTCACTCCTGCCGAGTCGGGCGCGAGATTCACAGCTTGTTGTGCTTCCTGTAGCGCCTCCGGCAATCGCTTGCTGGCGAGAAGCACACTTGCCTTTTGCGCGTGAGCCAACGCCGCCGCAAGTGGAATCTCGAAGTGTCCTTGGTACACAAAGACACTCGATTCGATTGCATCGGCAGCCTTCAAGGTCTTGAACTGCTCATAAGGATTCAGTGGAGGCGGGCCGAATTCGAATCCCGTGAGATTGACTGCGCTGATGAACACGGGACCATCGATCGCAGGAGTAGCGTCGGAGAGCGTGCCCAGCCAGATTGATTCTATGGTCGGAAGCAGCTTGCATGGGATCCCGTAGTAGTCATAGTCAATCACCCCGGTTCCGAAGTAAACAAACCAGCAGTTTTGTATGTGGCGCTCGTCGGTGTATTGCTTCACGGCATGCAATTGCTGCGCCCAGTCCGCACTAGAATCACTCACATATTTCCAAACGTTCTTTGGGCCACCGAAGGCTTCGTTCGCATAGCCAATGCAGTTGGGGAATGCCCGCGTCACCGCGATTGCCTGGAAGACCAGCAGAAGTACGACCGCATACCTCCAGCGGCGGCTGTTCCTAATCAAGACGGTGATCGCGCCCGCGATCAGGATCGCAAGAAAGATGTAGACGGGCAGAATGTGGCGAATGCCGATGTTCATTCCGCCCTTCATCGACGCAGCCAGATAAACGAGCGGCGGGATCAGCAGAAACAGGACTTCGCGCCTTTTTTGCAGCCGCCCGCTCGCGATCACCCAAACGCTAATCGCCAGCAGGATCAGGAATGTGAGGCTCGATTTCACAAGCATGGCCACTGGAAAGTAAAACCAGACGGCATGCGGATAAGATTTGCCGAAGAGGTAGCTGTTGAAGTCGTCGGCGCTGAATAATACGTGCGCAAAGCCGTAGATGTAAGACTCGGGGAGCAAGTGAAACTGGGCGAATTCGTGAAGCACTTTGGCTTGCGTCGGACTCGGAACTTTGGCAAGTTGCGTCTCCATCGGCGGATTCAACTGCAACCCGTTGCCGCGCGCCGCATAGCGGAAGCCATAGGCCGCCCACAGAATTGCGACTGACATAAGGCAGATGATCACTAAGGCCGTCGCGTAGCGAGCAGCGCGCTTACCCGTAGCGCGTTTACCCATAGAAAGTTGCGATCCGCTATCCACCGACTGTCGCCGGAATATCTCGACTCCCGCGAGAATCAAAAGCATGGGGAACACAAGGACCGTGCTGTGCTTGGACGCCAACGCCAGTCCGACGGCAAGCGCCGTGATCGCCAACCGGCCCGCGGATGGCAATTGCACATAGCGGTAGAACGCATAGATCGACGCCAGCAAGAAACACGATTGCGCCGCATCCGTAGTCACCAGCGCTCCGTGAGCGAGCAGGGTTGGATCGAACACCAGAAGCCCGAGCGCAAGGAAGCCCGCGCTGGTGCCGAACATTTCTTGAGCCGCGAGAAACGCGATCACCAGCAACAGCAGCGTGAAGATTGAGGCCGCCATCTGCGCGCGAAACACCATCTTGTCGGCGTCGTTGTGAAAGATGAAGTCTCTTCCACCAAGAACTGCCTGCAGCCGGTAAGGACGATCTTGCAGCTCCGGAACTTTCAGCTGCATGGGAAGCAAAGGCACAGTGGCAACAAACTTAACCAGCGGTGGATGCTCGGGATTCAAGCCAAAGTCGCCGTGCCACGACATGTATCCAGAATAGATATGGTCGGGTTCATCCCAAGTAATGGTGTTGGCGCGGGAAATCAGTGCCAGGTGAACGGCGAAGAGCAACACAAACCCGGCCACGCCCGCCACCACCCACAACCGGCGAGAGTCCCCTTGGAGTGAAGTCAGTGCTCGAACTTCACGAACAGAATTCAGAAAACCTCCTTCAATGAGACTGAGTCTGTATGAGCCCGCGCTGCCGCGCACGACATCTGACGGCAAACCGAACTTCACGAAGTTCCAGATAAAGAGCTCGGCGCGGAACGCCAGTGTATCAAGTTCGCCAGCGCCGCGTGTGCGGCCGTAGCCTACGCCGCTTCGAGGAAATCAATCTGATGTCTTCGAATCCGACTTCTGGCTCGCGTCATTCCAGGAGGCGGCCATCCATCGTTTTGGCCATCCGCAATGTGTTCGTACAAGACTTTCGGAACCTTTGAGCAGCGCCCTGCATCAGATTAGGCATACTCAAGCCGGGGTCAGGAACCGTAAAAGGCAGCGCCACAGCGAACAATTCCGCACGAACGAGGACGAGCGAGGCCATGCTCACTACTGCGTCAGCCTACCCAATAGTGGATGAACAACGCTATCTCGCGTTGCTGCGCGCAGCCAACGCTATCGCTACATCAGGTGACTGCGGCTGTGCTTCCAATGCGCTGCTCGAAAAACTGAAGGAAGTCACCGCTTTTGATTTCATACATGTAACGACATTCGATAAGGAGACTAACCGCGCGTGCTGGTCGTTGCTGGAAACGAACGGCGAAAGAGTGGAGTCGGCACCGCTTGACGATCTTTCTTCCGAACACTCTCCTATTGCATGGGTTCACGAATCGGGCCTGCCCCTGGTCACGGACGATTGGGGCGCGGAGACGCGGTTTCAGACTTACGGGCTTTTTCTCGCCAACCACAGTGTCGCATCAACTTGTACCTTCCCGTTAGTTCGAGGATCGCGCCGTCTAGGCGTTATGAGCGTAGGGCGATCACATCCAAGTGCTTACGACGAGGAAGAAGTCCGTTTTCTCAGTCTAGCTTCGGAACAGATTGCTCTGGCCATCGATGCGGCGGTGAACCTATATATTTCCCAGCGCGTTCAAGAGCGCCTGAAGTTGATCCTCGACCTCTCGAACCAAGTGGTATCCAATCTGGAGCTTCACGATTTGCTGGTGGCTGCCTCTGCGAGTGTCCGCCGTGTCATGCATTGCGATGCTGCGGCTGTTATGCTGGCGGACTCCGACGGTACGCACCTGCGGGTACACGCGCTCGACTTTCCTGAGAGCCACGGAATTTTCACCGAGGGAGTAAGTGTCCCGATCGATGGCTCGATGCCCGGAGATTCCTTCAAGAGCGGCAAGCCAATCGTCGTGAATAGGTTGGATCCTGAGGAGATTCCTGCAGAGATGTATGCCAAGGCACTTGGGGAAGGCTTGCACTCCTTCTGCGACATACCCTTGATCAGCAAGAGTCGGATGCTGGGAGTACTGGCCGTCGCGAAACGGGAGGAGAATGCATTCGACAGTGACGAGGTCTCGTTCTTGATTCAAGTAGCCAATCAGCTGGCAATCGCCGTAGAAAATGCGCTGGCCTACGGCAAGATCGCCGAACTGACGGACCGATTGGCCCAGGAGAACCTTTATCTGCAAGATGAGATCCGAGGGGAAATGGACTTTGAAGGGATCGTGGGGCAAAGCTCAGCTCTTCGCCATGTTCTGAGTCTGGTGGAGACGGTAGCTCCGAGCGATTCCACGGTATTACTGTTGGGAGAAACAGGGACGGGGAAGGAGTTGATTGCTCGCGCCATCCATGATCGCAGCAAACGCAAAGATAGAACCTTCGTGAAGCTCAACTGCGCGGCGATTCCCACGGGCTTGCTGGAAAGCGAGCTTTTTGGGCATGAACGGGGTGCATTCACTGGAGCGATCTCGCAGAGGGTTGGCCGACTGGAGCTTGCGGATCAGGGTTCGTTGTTTCTCGACGAGGTGGGCGACATCCCAATCGAAGTCCAGCCAAAACTGCTGCGTGCTCTGCAAGAGCGGGAATTCGAGCGGCTCGGTAGCACCCGCACAAAGAAAGTGGACGTGCGACTCGTGGCAGCCACGAACCGTGACCTGGAAAAGATGATTGAAAGGCGTGAGTTTCGCCAAGACCTGTATTACCGGCTGAATGTTTTTCCCATTCGTATCCCTCCGCTGCGGGAGCGCCCGGGGGATATTCCATTGCTCGTTCGTTACTTCACCCAGAAGTACAGCCGGCGCATGGAAAAAAGGATCGATTCCATTCCAACCGCCGCGATGAAGAAGCTTGCCGCCTGGCACTGGCCAGGAAATATTCGCGAGTTGGAGAACTTCATCGAGCGCTCGGTGATCTTGACGCATACCTCTGCCCTGCAGCTACCCCTGGGAGAGATCGGCACTAACGGAAAACTTCCGCCTGCACCTGGCTCGCTGGAGGCCCACGATCGCGATGAAATCATTCGCATTCTCAAAGAGACCAACGGGCGAGTTGCCGGCCCGCACGGGGCGGCCGCGCGCATGGGCATCAAACGGACCACGCTCATCTCGCGTATGAATAAGCTGGGGATCGAGCCACGCAAGGTCTCTTAACGCCGCAATTTGTGTGATGTCCTTCCCCCTGGTGTTATCGGGGAAACTGGCTCTCGCGCCCCTTCCCTAAACTGTCGAAGTCAATTGTCGAAGTAGCATCGACATTTCTGACACTCGCTATCTGCCACTCCTGTTCTCACCTATCGATTTCAGTGACTTACGCGAGTCGTGGAAGCGCCTTGCTTTGGCCCGCCCGTTGCATCGACTGAAAGCGTGCGGCGGATGGCCAATGTTCAAGATCTCCATCGTTGAAAATCGCAGCCAGCGAAGGCTAGTGCTCGAGGGTAGGTTGATTCGCCCGTGGACCACAGAGGTTGAGAACGCGTGGAAGACAGCTGGGGAACACCTTGAAGGACGGAAGTTAATCGTTGATCTGACGAACGTGACACACATCGGCGCGGATGGTGAGTTCACGCTGTTCCAACTGTTGAGGGACGGCGCGAAGTTTTCCTGCAAAGACGTGCTCACCAAGCATGTATTGAAACAGTTAGCTCGAAGGTCCCGGCTTAGCCCTTGACGGAGTTTGTTTGTTGGATTTGCGCGGGGTTAAACAACTAGCTCAAGGAAGAGTTGGAGGAAAAATGTTCGACAGAAGAAAACGCACGAACCGGGTATCGGAACTCTATGCGATGAGAAGCGATTTCTGCCGAATATTCGAGACAGATATGAACCGCTTGTATCTGCTGTCGTTCTTATTGACCGGTGATCGTTCCACAGCCGAAAAATGCTTTGTCGGCGGCCTTCATATCGCCCAGGAGGGGAATCAAGTTTTCAAAGAGTGGGCGGAATCCTGGGCCCGACGAGCAATTATTCAGAATGCGATCCAAATGATCAGCCCGCGGAAAGCAGCCGACGGTACATATTCGACGTTGGTTGCCAGCACCAGCAATGCACCGACACAGCATGCCGAAATCGCCGGGATTGTTGATCTGCCGGCATTCGAGCGCTTTGCATTCGTGATGTCAGTGCTAGAACGCTATTCCGACCAGGAATGCTCGCTTCTTCTCGGTTGCGCCCCCGGCGAAGCGGCGGCGGCACGCACTCGCGCACTCGAGCGATTAGGAACATTCGCTGATCGTCAAGGCAAGCCGCTGAGCATCGGCTCGAATGAAGACGCCCGACGAGACAACTCTGGATCTGCGCCGCAGTTGACGGCAGCTCCCAGCAACCCCATTTCGAAACAGGATTACACGAAAAAGAACACCGTTGATGTTGATGAAGCTCAGGTCGAAGTTGACATGTGCATTGCCCTAAAGGCACGAGTGAGGAGAAGGACGCATGTTCAAAATTGCCGGTTCTAGCGGTTTGGTGGCGCGATCCACGGGCGCTCATATGAGATGGATATCTCTAAGTTTGCTTGCTGCAGCGTCACTGCTGAATGCAGTTGGGTGCAGCAACTCGAAGGTGAAGGCTGCCGCTCCGCCTCCGCCACCAGTGGTTCAAGTGGCACCGGTCATTCAAAGGGATGTTCCGGTTCAAGGTCAGTGGGTCGGAACGCTCGACGGCTACGTCAACGCACAGATTTCGCCGCAAGTGAGCGGTTACCTGATTCGCCAGGATTATCAGGAGGGGTCACTTGTCAAAAAAGGTCAAGTGCTCTTTGAGATCGATCCACGTCCATTCCAAGCCGTGCTTGATCAAGCCAAAGGACAATTGGCACAAGCTGACGCGCAGATGGCCAACGCCCAAATTAACGTGAACCGCGACATACCTGAAGCCGAGGCGCACGCAATTCCGCAGAGTCAGCTCGACAACGATACACAATCGCTTCTCGCGGCGAAAGCTGCAGTCGAGGCGTACCAAGCGGCGGTCGAACAAGCTAGCATAAATCTTGGCTATACCAAAGTTCTCTCCCTCATTGACGGAATCGCCGGCATCACCACCGTGCAAGTGGGGAACCTAGTCGGGCCGTCCACGGTCCTCACCGCAGTTTCGCAGGTAAGTCCGATCAAAGTTTATTTCCCGATCAGCGAACAGGAATATCTACGCATGGCGGACGGCGGAGGTCCGGGCAGTGTGGACTTTATGACTCACGCTTCGCACCTCCCATTGAAGTTGACATTAGCCGACGAAAGCACCTACCCGCATCCAGGGAAGATCATCTTCGCGGATCGCCAGGTGAATGTGCAAACGGGAACCATCCAGATCGTGGGCGAGTTTCCCAACTCCAAAAATCTGTTGCGACCCGGCCAGTATGCGCGCGTTCAGGCGCCGACCGGAAACATTGACGGAGCGCTGCTGGTGCCGCAGGCGGCAGTGAATCAACAGCAAGGGTCGAATCAGGTCACTGTGGTCGGCGCCGATAATCGGGCGCAGCTCCGTGCTGTGCAGGTCGGGCCGACGGTGGGCACGCTCTGGGTGATCACCTCCGGGCTGAAGCCAGGAGAACGCGTGATTGCTGTTGGAGCAGACAAAGTCAAGGAAGGTGGGCTGGTGAACCCCACTCCGTACAAAGAAACGGAGGGCCGCTAAGCCATGGCGCACTTTTTCATTCGACGGCCCATTGTCGCGATCGTGATCGCGATTCTTACCGTTATCGTCGGCGCGATCAGCATCGCGACCTTGCCGGTAGCGCAGTTCCCACAGATTGCTCCGCCTGAGATCAGGTTGCAAGCAAACTATCCGGGTGCAGACGCGCTGACTCTGGAGCAAGCAGTTGCCACACCCATCGAACAGCAAGTCAACGGTGTGGACAACATGTCCTACATGTACTCCTTAAACGTCACCGCCAACCAATCGACGACATTGTTCGCCGATTTCGATGTCAAGACCGATCCCAACATGGATCTGCTGCTGACTCAGTCGCGCCAGCAACTGGCCAATGGTCAGTTGCCGCCCGTGGTGAACAATTACGGAATCAGCCTCAAAAAGTCGACCGCCGCTCCGCTCATGCTCATCGCCTTGTACTCGCCGCATGGGTCTCGCGATGCGACCTATTTGGCTAACTATGCCTACATCAATCTCAACGATCCGATTGCTCGCTTGTACGGCATCGGCCAAACTCAAGTCTTTGGCGCCGGACAGTATGCCATCAGGTTATGGGTGAAGCCTGACCAAATGGCCAAGCTTGGCATCACGGTCACGGACATTTCTAACGCGCTTCAGGCCCAGAACACTGTGAATCCGGCTGGCCAAGTTGGGGGCGAGCCAGCTCAGAAGGACCAGAAATTTACCTATGCCGTTCTGGCCCAGGGGCGACTGAAGACGCCCGAGCAGTTCGGCGACGTTATCGTGCGCGAAGCGCCGAATGGGGGCACGGTTCGAGTCAGAGACGTGGCCCGAGTTGAGCTGGGCACGCAGGATTACAGCTTAAGCGGGCGACTGAATGGCCAGCCCAGCGCCGTCATTGCCGTCTATCAGTTGCCCGGAACCAATGCCGTTCAGACGGTGGAGGGTGTACGGAAGCTCCTGGCACAGATGAAGCAACGCTTCCCACAGGACATTGATTACGCGGTCTCGCTCGACCAGACCCTCCCCGTCACAGCAGGCATGAAAGAGATCCTTTGGACTCTCGTGATTGCGATTGCGCTGGTAATTTTTGTGGTCTATCTCTTCCTGCAAGACTGGCGCGCCACGCTTATCCCGATGCTGGCCGTGCCTGTCTCATTGATCGGCACATTCGTCATCTTCCCGTTGTTTGGCTTTTCGATCAATACGCTTTCGATGTTCGGGTTGGTGCTGGCAATTGGATTGGTGGTCGACGACGCCATCGTGGTCGTCGAAGGGGTGCAACACCATATCGAGGAAGGTCTGTCTCCTACGGATGCGGCCAAGAAGGCGATGGACGAGCTTTCCGGCCCAGTCGTGGGTATCGCTTTAGTCTTGGCTTCGGTGTTCGTGCCTACAGCTTTCATTCCGGGCATCACCGGCAGACTGTATCAGCAATTTGCCGTGACCATCGCGATCTCCGTGATACTTTCAGCGTTCAACGCTCTCTCGCTTAGCCCGGCGCTGGCATCGCTGCTGCTCAAGCCAAAGAAGGAGACCCGTGGGCCGCTCGGGAAATTCTTTGGCTGGTTCAACAAGTATTGGGATCGCTCTACCGACAGCTTTGTCCGCTGGTCGGGAGACCTGATCCGGAAGTCTGCTGTCGTGATGGTGCTGCTTGTCGTTGCAGGCGTTGCGGCGTGGTTCTTTAGCAATCATCTACCCAGCAGCTTTATGCCGGATGAAGACCAGGGATACCTCTATATCAACATGCAGCTGCCCAATGCGGCGTCCATGGAACGCACAAGCGAGGCTGCGAAACAGGTAGAAGCGATGCTCGCAAAGACTCCGGGGGTTCAGTACACCACCAGCGTCATCGGTTTCAGTTTGCTCAGCTTCACCCGGACTTCATATAACGCATTCTTCTTTGTAACCCTCAAGCCCTGGGACAACCGCAAAACCCAGGCCGAACACTATCAGGCCATCAAGGCGCATTTGAACCAGCAACTTAAGGGGCTACCGGAAGGCACGGTTTTCAGTTTCTCACCACCAGCGATACCCGGCGTCGGCACAGCCGGCGGCGTCACGTTTGTTCTCGAGGACCGCGCGGGAAAAGACGTTCAATTTCTTTCGAATAACCTGAACAAGTTCCTGGCGGCCGCTCGCAAGCGTCCCGAACTCGCCTCAGTCTTCACCACGTTTATCCCGAGCGTGCCGCAACAGTTCATCAATGTGGACAAAGACAAGGTGTTGAAGCAAGGCGTGAATTTGACGGATGTCTACAACACCATTCAAGCGTACATGGGCGGCTTGTTCGTTAACTATTACAACGATTTCGGTCGTACCTGGCAGGTGTATATAGAGGCCGAAGCGCCATATCGCTCGACGACCAACGATCTGGGGCAATTCTATGTCCGCAACGTCCAAGGACAAAATGTGCCTCTAACCGCGCTGGCGAACTTCGAGACCCGTTACGGCCCCGAGTTCACAATGCGCTACAACGAATACCGGTCGGCACAGATCAATGCCAGCGCGGCGCCCGGTTACAGCTCCGATCAGGCAACCGCGGCCCTCGAAGATGTTTTCAAGCAAACCATGCCGGCCGAAATGGGCTTCGACTATATCGGCATGTCTTACCAGGAGCAAAAGGCGCGTCAAGGACTGTCGACTTCGGTCATCTTCGGATTCTCACTATTATTCGTTTTTCTAATCCTGGCCGCGCTCTATGAAAGCTGGACAGTGCCTTTTAGCGTACTGCTCAGCACGCCAGTCGCGGTCTTCGGCGCACTCGCTACTCTCTGGCTGCGTCGCGAAGTGCTTGGCTGGTTTTCGCCGACGTACATGGTTCAAATCGAGAACGATGTCTACGCCCAGATTGGCCTGGTTATGCTCATCGGCCTCGCTGCAAAAAACTCGATTCTAATCGTCGCGTTTGCCAAAGAGGACTACGAACGAGGTATGTCCCTCGTTGATGCGGCGCTCTCAGCGGCGAGGCTTCGTTTCCGGCCTCTCATGATGACCGCGCTCGCCTTTATTCTCGGTTGCGTCCCGCTCTGGACAGCTTCCGGAGCAGGCTCTGTCGCACGCCAAATCATGGGCACAGCGGTGATCGGAGGAATGATCGCGGAAACTTTCATCGGCAGGTTCTTCGTTCCCGCGATTTTCTATGTGGTGGAGAAGGTCTCAGGTGCTGAGCGACGGAGAGTATTGCCACTCTCGCCCGCCGAAGCGCCCGGTCAAGGGGATTGAATTATGAAGAAGGCTGCACACTTAGTCGGAATGGTTACGGCGCTGGGTTTGATGACCGGCTGTCTGATGGGGCCGAAATACCAACGGCCTGCGGTGAATGTCCCGCAGGAATACCGTGCACCCGCTCCACAACAGGCCGCGCAAGCCTCGTCGCTGGGCAACGAAGAATGGTGGCAAGTCTATCAGGATCCGGTGCTAACGCAGTTGATCCACACCGCCATTGCGCAAAATTATGACGTGCGCATCGCCGCCGCCCGCGTGCTCGAGGCCCAGGCACAAGTCGGCATCGTCCGTGCCAATCAGCTTCCCTCGGCGAGCGTAGGTGCAGACGTTTTCAGTGAGCAGAACGCCAAAGTTACGAACCTCTTTCCCGCTTACCAGGTCAATGGCGGCGAACTGAGTCTGTCGGTGATCTGGAATCTGGATTTCTGGGGAAAATATCGCCGACAGACCGAGGCGGCTCGCGCCCAGTTACTCGCAACCGAGTGGGGACAACGCGCGGTGATTTCCTCACTGGTTGCTAACGTCGCGACGGCTTATTTCCAGCTTCGAGCGCTCGACAGTGAACTCGAGATCTCGCAGCGCACGCTGGGGTCGCGGCAGCAATCGCTGCAGCTAACTCACACGCTTGAGAGCCATGGCGGAGCTTCGGGGCTAGACGTGAGCCAAGCGGAGCAACTCGTCTACACCGCTTCTGAGACGATCCCCGACCTCGAACGGCAAATCGAGCAGCAGGAAAACCTCCTCAGCATTCTACTTGGCGAGAATCCGCAATCCGTTCCCCGGGGCCGCGCTCTTACAGAACAGCCCGCACCGGCGAGCGTTCCTGCAGGACTCCCTTCAGAATTGCTGGAGCGACGACCGGATATTCGGCAGGCGGAACAAATCATGGTCGCAGCCAACGCGCAAATCGGCGTCGCCAAAGCCGCGTTCTTCCCCAGCGTGTCGCTCACCGGAACGGGGGGACTGGAGAGCAACGCCTTGAACCGCTTCATCAGTCAACCCTCCGAGATGTGGTCCGCGGCTGCTGGCGTGACGCAGCCTGTTTTCCAGGGAGGAGCGCTCCGCTCGGGACTCAGACTCGCCCGTGCCAACTGGCAAGAGGCAGTGTTCTCTTACCAGCAAACCGTCCAGAACGCCCTGGAACAGGTTTCGAATTCACTCGTGGCTTCTCAAAAAAATCGTGAGTTTCGCGAGCAACAGGAGTTGCTCACGCACGCGGCGCAGAAAACCGACCTGCTATCAGAAGTTCTTTATAAGAATGGCGGCGCGAGCTATCTCCAGGTGCTGACCAGCGAAACAAATTACTTCTCAGCGGAACTCAACCTGGTGCAAGCCCAGCTCAACGAGCGGCTGGCTCTGGTTCAGGTTTACCAGTCTCTCGGAGGCGGCTGGCAGCAATAGTGAACGATGCAAGGCTTGCGCAATTTTCAATCGTGCGTGATCGCGATCGCCCCGGGCTTATTGCGGAGCCTGCGTCTCGTGCGTGTGCCGTGAGAAAACCGATTATTGTCGCTGGTGCTCCTCTGAGACGTTTCCTGCCTGTTACAATCTCGCGATGCGACGATTTGCGCAAACTGCGGCAACAATCGCCGGCGTGGTTATGCTGGGACCGCTCCTCGGGCTCTCCCTGGCCAACGCACAGAAGGAGTCTCCACCCGAAGTTCCGCCTTCCGTCCAGGCACGCCCCGGTGAAGAGGTCGTTTTGCTTGCACATGCTTCAGGATCCCAGATCTATGCGTGTCGGGCAGGAACGGACGGCAAGTTCACATGGACCCTGAAGGCGCCCGACGCCGAACTGACGGATCGAAACGGAAAGGTCATCGGAAGCCATTCCGCGGGTCCAACGTGGAAGCTGAAAGATGGCAGCGAAGTCAGCGGCAAAGCTTTGGCTCACGTGGACTCTCCAGATCCTGACTCCATTCCGTGGCTGCTGGTGAATGTCGTGAACCATTCCGGAAAGGGCGTGCTCACGAACGTGACCACGATTCAGCGCGTGCACACCCACGGCGGCAATCCGCCCCTCGAAGGTTGCGACGAGTCACACCGTGACGCGGAAACGAAAAGCAGTTACACAGCGGATTACTATTTCTACGCACCGGCCAAATGATACGAACTCGATCAGGATGTTAGCGTCGACAAGGAGGTAATATCCGTGAACCAAATGCCTAAACTGCCGCCCCAAGGCTTCTGTTCCGATCCAAACAACCACAAAGTCCGCGAGCCGAGCGGGGTTCGTCCTGAGCCCGCGAGACGGCGTTTCTTGCAACTCGCAGCCGGAGGCGCCTTCGCGGGCTGGATAGGAACGGTAGCGTCGCAGTTAAGTTTTCCGGAGCCAGTCCTCGCCCAAAGCACGCTCACCCCTGATGCTGCGCTGGCGGAACTGATGGCGGGTAACGGGCGCTTTGTGAACCGGAACATCACGTCCGACGCTCAGGATCTCACCATCTTGAAGCAAAACAACGCCGAGAAGCAGGAGCCCTTCGCTGCGGTGCTTTCCTGTGCCGATTCCCGTGTGCCCGTAGAGTTGATTTTTGATCAGACCATCGGCCACATCTTTGTAACCCGCGTCGCGGGAAATGTCGCCACCTCAGAGATTATCGCGAGTCTGGAGTACGGGGCGGCGGTTTTGGGCACGAAGGTGATCCTGGTCATGGGCCACGCAGGATGCGGCGCGGTGAAGGCGACGATCCAGGGCGCAGAAGTTCCCGGGCAGATCAGCGCCCTCTATCCCCATATTCAGCCCGCGGTCGATCAGGCCGGGAACAATCTGGAAGCGGCCACTAAGGCGAACGCCAAGATTCAGGCGGCCCTGCTGGCCGAATCGTCCACGGTCATCAAGGGATTGGTCAAAGAAGGCAAGCTGAAGGTCGTGGCAGGGTACTACGACATCGTCGCTGGTAGCGTGACATTGTTGAAATAGTCGACATCAGCTCCGAGTGAAGTGTCCTGAGCAAGCGCCGACTTCTCGCGCAGAATTCGCCCTGTCATTGTCCTTTCAATGGAAAAGGATTTTTGCCAGACCAACCAGCACTTGTTCGGGCGAAAACTTCGTCAGCACCAACGGCAAGAGGGGCAGAACGGTGGTGGCGGCGAGGAAGGTGACATCTTCAAGTGCGAAGGGAACGAGTCGCATCCTGCTCACGACCGAGAAGCAATTGGCAAGATCTGCCAGCCCCTGGATATCATCCGTGAGCAGTTTGCCGGTGCCCGGGGCGCTACTTGGAGTCCACTTCGCCTCAAATCCGAACACGTACCGGCTGCCCAGTAAACCATAGTAGGCCTTACCGGCACGCTTGGCACGATCCAGTCGAGGAGTAAACATGACGAGCGGGCCAAGGATAAAAAGAACGAAGAACACAGCGAATCCAGCTGCCTGCATCCTGAAAGCCATGAGATTTTGTCCTTGATACAGGACTCGACTGGCGATCACTCCCGCGAGCAGTGAACCTTGGGCAAAAAGGATGGGCGCAAAGGCGTCGGAATTCGTGCCGAGAAAGCCGATGCCGCCGCTTCGATCCGGATGCGCGGCAGAGAGGTGCAGGTTCAGCTTAGAAAACTTCCACAGAAGCCAGAACCAGAGGACCAGCCGCATGTACCAGCGCAGCAGGATGAACTGAAAAATGGGAATGCTGACAAATGCGTACCAGTAGCCCGCCTTTGTGAGATGCAACTGCATCGCGTCTGGCAGGGCATACCACGTGGCTGAGCCCAAAGCCACTTCGCTGTGCCAAATCCAGATCCCGACCGTATAGGCCAGGATCAACAACCCCATTTCCACGGCAACCGAGTCGCGAACCCGCCGTGCCGATTTGACTGCGGCGTCGAATTTCGGCCTGTCTTCCGCGACAACGATATTTCCCTCCACAAACCGTCGTACTACCGAACCAAGACGAATGTGCACGACCAGTTCGGCTCCAAGGAGAGCCGGCAATCGATTAGGAACCGGACGTGAGCTTCGATGTCGCGCAGGAAGGAGATATTGAGGCTCCCGCCAAGTGCGTGTCCCTCGATCACCGACAAGAGCAGCAGCGGCAACCACGTGAATGTCGCGATGGCCAGAATCATCCGGCGAAGACGTTCCAAACCCTCCCCGCAGAGATGCGTGCGCTGGAATAGTTGAAAAAGAGGACCGCCCAGGACCAACGAAAAATCGGGTGCTGCTGGCATCGACACTGTCTTGATCTCGGAATCCGATTGAAGCGCCACTCAATCCCTCCCGTAAGTCGTCGAACACCTGGCGTGGAAAAGGCTTGACGCGGGTGTTCGACAGTCCGCTCAGCTTGCCCGTGACCCAAAAAAGCCCGCCCAAGAGAACTTGGTAAGGGTGCGTCGTCACAGACCTGTATCACAAGAAAACCCAGAGGGCTGGTACCAGATCCTCGGGGCTGAGCAGGAAATGCGATAGCCCATCGTAAAAGGACCTCATTTCTGCTGAATACGGATGAACTGACAAGGGACGGAATCCCTTCGAAGATCAATCCGTGTGCCTGCTGAATTTTTTCTTTATGTCAGGTGCAAACTCCCCGATAGTATTTATGAGGACCCCCACCCAGGCTTGCGTGAATACGCTTTGATATCCCTTGACCGTGATCGTGGGATTATTAGGATTCCAGGTCGCACCAATTGCTCCCGCTCCGAATGCTGCCGCAAAAGGCATGATATTTGGTCGTATAGATTGTTCACTGTGGTCATAAGTAATGAAGTTTCTGATGAAGGCGTGACGAATGCGTGGCCCAGCCCCTGTGCAACGGCACCGATCGTAACGCGGTTCCCATCCGACGATTCCTTGACCTAGTGAGGTGAGTGAATTCTGGATGATATTCGTTGCGTGATCGGAAGCGACTCGTTTGCCGAAGCCAGAGAACCCATCTCCCCATGCCGACGGCGTATCCTTCACTTGATCGTGTAAAACAAAAAATCCTGTCTTTATATAAATGCCAGGCGTCGTATATGTTTGACGAACATAAAGCTTGAAGCGCTCTCGACCGGTCAGCGGAACCATAGGAGCGTCTTTGGGGATGTACGCACCATATAGCCAGTTAACCGGAAGTTGGGTGTTTACCGGGGGCGGTTCCGGTTGAACTGAAGTCTGAGTGTTTTCTTGCGCGAAGGAACTCACAGCGAGTACAGCAAGGAAAACTCCGATCGCATAGCTTTTGGCATTGCCGGGACGCATCAAGCCGGGAATAGCAGAGCTTCGAACGGCCGGGATAATTTCGCGGCGCAACACCTGCGTGGCCAAGCATAGAGTCCGCATTCAAAGCCTACTTCCCGAGCGCAATTATCTTTCAAAAATATCGCTGATCAGCCAATTGGCCGAACCGCGCTCCTTTCACATACATGGATGCCAGAGCTGCCCATGCACTACTTTGCGGCCGACCGGCCGAAAGGACGTGACTTTGATAGTTTTCATAGAACCTTCGTCTGGAACAACTCGTACCGACGGAACGCTAAATTATGCTAGGAAGGACCGTAACTACTACTGGCAAATCTGACAGTGCGGAAGTAGCGGCAGAACAGAGCAAGAATTCTCCAGATCAGAGTTGCAACGAACGTAGCATTTCTTCCGGCTCAGGTGAGGTCAGGGGGTACATTTAGCTTTATGACAACGGATGTGATGTCATCGTCCTGAAGATCACCTTGCACGAATTCCCGAGTCGTCTGGTACATACCGTCCGCAAGACTTAAAGCCGAATCATCTTTATGAGTGCGAATGTAATCAAGCACACGATGGGCGCCAAATTGGTGACCGTCGGGCGTAGTCGACTCCGTGACGCCGTCGGTTAGGAACACTGCAATTTCTCCCGGATTCAGCTGAATTGCCGGCTGCAGTGAAAATTCACTTGCGGAAAACAGGCCAAGAGGTGGGCCGGTGCTGTCCATTGTGCACTTCACATCGCCCGATTCGAGGAACACAAAGCCGGGGACGTGACCCGCACTGGCGTAAGACAGAAGCTTATGCGGCAGATGGATGCGGGCTAAAAAGAGTGTGACGAAATGCCCATGTTCGAGGTCTTTCAGCAACATCTGGTTCACTCGCGCAAGAATTTCATCGAGCTCTAACTGCAAGGCGGCGAAGCAGCGTACATACGCTCGAGTGAGTGCCATGACAAGTGCGGAACTAAAGCCATGTCCTTTGGCATCGGCCACAGCGATCACAAGCGAACCATCAGCCATTGGAATGAAGTCAAAATAGTCTCCTCCCGTTTCGTCGGCGGGATGCACGGAGGCGCCGATGTCGAAGCCTGGCACTGTCGGAACGGGTGCGTAGAAGCGCTGTTGCACATCGCGTGCCAGTTGCAACTGAAATTCCTGCTCCTGTTTTTTTCTGATTTCGGTAATATCCTGTGACACGGAAATGAAGTGTGTCACATTGTCAGCTTCATCCCGCATGGAGGTGATGGTCTGCTGTGCCCAGTAGAGTTCCCCGGTCTTTTTGCGGTTAATCACCATCCCCTTGAATGGTAGTCCGTGAGCGAATTGCGCCCACATCTGGCGGTAGAACTCCGCATCGTGCAGACCTGATTTCAGGATTCGCGGGGTCTGGCCGAGGACCTCATCCTTCCCGTAGCCGGTGGTCACCTCGAAGGCTGGATTCACGTACTGGATGACGCCTTGTCTATCGGTGAGAATCACACTATCCGCTGTTTGTTGCACGACGCGGGAAAGTAGTACGAAATGCTGCCGTTCTTCGCGATCTTGGGTGAAATCGCGAAACATCACGACTCCTCCAGAGACCATTCCGTCGGCATCGTTTAAGGGCCAGCCGTCGACTCGGATCCATACTCCAGAATGGAGTTGAGGACTGCAGACGAAGACAAGCTCATCGATAACTTCTTCCCCGCGAGTGGCGCGGGCCAACGGCAATTGATCAGTGGGGATGAGAGAGACCTGATCGGGCAAGTACCAACCCTCAACCGCCGAACCCATTTCTGTTATGGCGTCAATAAACTCCAACCCCAGTATTCTGACGGCGGCGGGGTTAGAAAACATTATCCGCCCTCGTTGATCGGCAACGATTACGCCCAATGGGAGACTTTCAAAGATGGTTTGCAACGCCTCAGCTTGTTCGAGCCCTTCGGGTTTATGCTCCATCATTGTTGCCATCGTCGCCTCTTTCGTTTCGACTTGGTGAAGGGCACCTAGGGAGCAAGAAATTTTTCGTTTTCGGTCGGACTACGTCTAGCTTTGAACATGGTTTGGCCGCCGGGTGACGGAACGTTAGCATTGTGAGAGCAGGTAAACTTGAGCGCATTGCCAGCAGGTTCTGAAATACGTGTTTCACCAAAAGCCGGATCACAGTCCATGGCGGGTTATGACCTGCCGGAGAGCCGGGCGGTGTCCCAGGTAGTGGCTATTGGAACGGTACTCCCAGCCCGTCATTCTGCCTAACACCTAAGGTTCAGTATCCAAGTGGATAAATTCCTGCCTGAAACTGGTCGTCGCCCTCGCACAAATATCGCAACCGCCGCCTGGGTATGACGCAACGATGATTGAATCGACCCTGAACGCTTACCTTTGTACACCGCAGGGCACGCGGGCGCCAAAGTTGTGAGCTTTATAACTCAGACGGAGCCTGGATCTAGCATCCATAATCCCAACCGCGGACGAGGCGATTTGCGCGGGGTCGTAGCTTAATTCGGGAACTGCTGCCGCAGTGAACGGAATTTACCGGATCCAAATAAGCGCCATTGCAGTGGTAGCCTGTTTAGGTGGCGAAACAAGCAGCCAGTGAAGTGCTCTCTATCGATGGACGCGAAGTCCAGATAACGCATCCGGACAAGCTGTACTTTTCATCGCAGACACAACTTTCGAAACTGGATCTGGTTCGCTACTACCTGTCGGTTGCGCCGGGCGCGCTCGCTGGAATTCGGGATCGCCCGATTGTTCTGAAGCGGTTCGTGAATGGTGCTGAAGGAGAAGCGTTTTACCAGAAACGTGCTCCCGAGCAAAGACCCTCTTGGCTCCGGACGGTCACGCTTTCATTCCCTTCGGGGCGAACTGCGGAAGAGATTGTAGTCGATGATGAGGCTGGACTTGCCTGGATTGTCAATCTTGGTTGCATCGAGCTACACCCGCATCCGGTGCGCTCGAATGATCTCGATCATCCCGACGAACTGCGCGTGGATCTCGACCCGATTCCAGGTGTGGGTTGGTCCGACGTACGCAAGGTCGCTCTCGAAGTTCAGAGCTTTCTTGATGAGGTCGGCCTTCGGGGATGGCCTAAGACCAGCGGTTCGCGCGGCATGCACGTGAATGTGCGAATCGAACCGCGTTGGACTTTTACTGAGGTCCGCCGCGCTGCCGTGGCATTGTCGCGTGCGATAGAACGGCGTGTGCCCAATCTGGCTAGTTCGAAATGGTGGAAAGAGGAGCGTCATGGCGTCTTCCTCGATTACAACCAGAATGCAAAGGACCGGACTACCTGTTCGGCGTATTCGGTGCGTCCACTTCCCGACGCGCGAGTGTCGGCCCCTCTTTTGTGGAACGAGGTGCCGGACTGCGACCCTGCTGATTTCACGGTCTTAACAGTTCCGGAGCGCTTCGCAAAACTAGGCGACCCTCACGCCGGAATGGATGCTGCGGCTGGTTCACTGGAAAAGCTGCTCGAACTCGCGGAGAAAGACAAAGCCGACGGTCTCGGCGATGCACCTTGGCCGCCGCACTTTCGCAAGATGGATGAGGAAGCGTCCCGAGTCGCGCCCTCGCGCGCTAGATCGTCGGTGAGGAAACCACGGGTGAAGATGCCGCTCATCGTGATCGCGAATTCACCCGATAAGGCCGCCGCGCTAGCGGGACTCGAACGATGGAAGAGCAAACATGTGGAAATAGCCGGATTCCTTGCGGTAGATGACGTGCTGATCGACTCCATGCGCGGCAGATCATCCACATGGACGCGCATCCGAGTAAACCTGCGTCATGTCCCGGAAGACCATCGGCCGTCGCAGGCTACTCCAGATCCGGACGATGATCCTACGCGCGAGTGGCGTGAATGGAACCGGAAAACAGGCACAGTAAAGAAGGAATGAGGAGTCGCTAGCGATCGTGTGAAAAAATCACCGCCAGCTCTTGCGGCGGAACGACTTCGAGCTGAGCAAAAGTGCAGTCGGTTGGTGTTTTGTCCGTTCGCCACCGACGGAACTGGGCCGTATGACGGAAGCGGTTTCCTTGCATATGGTCATAAGCGACTTCTACCACCAACTCGGGGCGCAGCGGTTCCCAAGATAAGTCCTTGCCTTGACTCCATCGGCTCTGGCCGCCGGGCATACGCTTGGCCTCACCATGTTCAATTTCTTCGTTCGCTTCTTCGTCCGCCCATCGCTTCCATGGGTGAGTGGCGAGTGCATTGGCACGGTAGGGTTTGAGGAATTCTGCAAGTTCCTGGCGTTTAGCCGTGCTGAAGCTCGCACAGACCCCGACGTGTTGCAGAACACCAGCATCATCGAACAGTCCTAGCAGCAACGAGCCGACGAGAGTGCGCTCACCTTTTTTATGCCAGCGAAATCCTGCTACCACACAATCACAGTCACGCTCGTGTTTGACCTTGAGCATCACGCGTTTGTTCGGCTCGTACGCTCCTGAAATCGATTTGGCAATAACGCCGTCGAGCCCTGCTCCCTCAAAACGTCGAAACCAGTCCGACGCGACGCTGCGATCTTCGGAAGCTGGCGTGATGTGTATCGGTGGTGGGGCCATTGAGATTAACGATTCCAGCTCGCGGCGGCGCGCCTGAAATGGCTCGCCCCGAAGATCACGGTCTCCCAGGCAAAGCAAGTCGAAGAATACGAATGATGCCGGAGTCTGCCGGGAAAGAAGATTCACGCGCGAGGCGGCTGGATGCAGGCGAAGCTGCAGGGCGTCGAAGTCTAGTTCGTCATTCTTAACTATGACGATCTCTCCATCGAGGACGCAGCGAGCAGGCAACGAAGTGCGTAGAGGGTCGAGCAGTTCGGGGAAGTAGCGGTTCAGTGGCTTTTCGTCGCGGCTTTGAATCAGGATCTCATCACCATCGCGGAACACCAGCGCACGAAAGCCATCCCACTTCGGCTCGAAAACCCAATCTCCTTCGGATGGCAATTCATCCACTCGCTTGGCGAGCATTGGCAAGATCGGCGGGTTGACGGGAAGCTGCACGCCTCATGGTATACCGCACAGGCGAATGCTTCCTACATATGGCGCAGGGAAGGCCTTCAAGGTTAGTTATATGGTGCACGCCAAACCTTGGCTCGTTCTGCAACCGATGGTGCAGTACTATGCGAACCTTGGCACTAATTCGCGTAACGGGAATGCGGTCGTCGCTGGTTTCGTATTAAGGTTACGTTCTGACCCCAGGGTGCGAAAAGGAGGGCTTCAGTGAAGACCCGGCAAGAAGCATTCCGCAGCATCGAGAATAATGCCTTCGACGTATGTGTAGTAGGCGGCGGAGCGACCGGGGCGGGGTGTGCACTCGATGCACAGTTGCGTGGTCTGAGAACGGTCCTTTTGGAGGGGGGAGACTTTGCGTCTGCCACATCGAGTGCTTCGACCAAGATCGTTCACGGGGGCGTCCGCTACTTGCAGGAAGCAGCGACTCACCTGGACATCCATCAGTATCGGGTGGTGAAACGGGCTCTTCGCGAGCGCATCCTTATGCTGCAGAACGCGCCGTTCCTCACGCGTTCCTTGGAATTTCTCGTCCCCTGCTTCAGTTGGTTCGACGTGCTCTACTACGGGTTCGGCATGAAGATTTACGACCGGATGGCAGGGCGCGCCAGCTTATTCCCGAGCCGATATATTTCCCGCGCGGAGGCAGTCAATCGTTTTCCGTCCCTGAAAAGTGAGCGGCTAACGGGGGCGATCGTCTATGCGGACGGCCAGTTCGACGATTCCCGATACAACATCACGCTCGTTCAAACTTTCGCCGGGTGCGGAGGCGAGGCCTTGAACTACGCGAAGGTAGTCGGTTTCGAAAAGGGACCGAATGGTAAGTTGACGGCGGCAACGGTGGAAGATCAGATCACGCACCAGAGGTTCACAGTTCGCGCTCGTGCGTTTGTCAATGCAACGGGTCCCTTCTCGGATACTTTGCGCAGTCTTGCCCACCCTGGCATTCAAACTCGGATGCGGCCCAGCAAGGGTGTACACATCTTTTTTCCTTTGAACGGTTTTTCTGATCACGAGGCATTACTGATACCGAAAACCGAGGACGGCCGAGTCATCTTCGCGCTTCCATGGCTGGGCAGGTTGCAGGTGGGTACCACGGACGACGAGGCCGTCTTGCAGGAAGAAATGGTTGTCAAACGCGACGAGGCGGAGTATCTGTTGCGACACTTGAACTCCTATCTGGAAAAACCTTTTTCTCTCGATCAAATCACCAGCGGCATCGCTGGTCTGCGTCCGTTGGTGAGCGCCAAAGGAACGCGGACAACCAAGAAGCTCGTCCGAGACGATGAAGTCGAACTGGACCAGGACAGCGGGATGATCAGTATTCTCGGCGGCAAATGGACAACTCATCGCGCCATGGCGGAAGACACCATCGATGCAGTGCAGAAGTATTTGGGCGGATCGCTCACGCCTAGCCGTACGCGGCATTACCGGCTTTCTGGTTCCGAGGGCTATGACGCGAGCTACTCGAGAAAGCTCGCGAGCCAATTTCATCTATCCGAAGACACGGCCCGGCACCTTGCCGAGAAGTTCGGCACGGCGGCGTCTGACGTTCTGGCTCCCGCTCAACAAAACCCATGCCTTCTGTCTCGAATCGTGCCCGATTCGCCGTCGATCCTGGCGGAAGTGGTGTACAGCATTCGCTACGAGATGGCCGTGACGATTGAAGACATTTTGGCTCGGCGCATTGGCTTGCAGCTGTTCAGTTGGCGAGATGCGATCACTGCCGCGCCAATTGTAGCTGCGTATTTATCCGACGAATTCGGTTGGTCTTTAACCCAATCGCAAGAGGCCATCCAGCGATACACCGATAAGATCAACCGGCTTCTGGCGGCAGTGGGGCTTGCAGAGCGGAGTCCAGAGGTCAGAGTTTAGGAGGAGTAATAAATTGGCAGAATATATTGGGGCAATCGATCAAGGTACAACCAGCACCCGGTTCATCGTTTTTGACCGCTCGGGACGCACGGTGGCGATCGCTCAAAAAGAACACCAGCAGATTTACCCCAAGCCTGGCTGGGTGGAGCATGATCCGGAAGAGATCTGGCAGCGTACGCGCGAAGTGATCGTGGAGGCCATGGCGAAGGGAAACCTTCGACCCTTGGACTTGGCGGCGATTGGGATCACTAATCAGCGTGAAACCACGGTGGTGTGGAATCGCAAAACCGGAAAGCCGGTTGCCAACGCGCTGGTTTGGCAGGACACGCGGGTTGCGGACTACGTCGGCGAGTTTGCGAGAGTCAAAGGACAGGATCGTTTTCGCGGCAAAACTGGACTGCCGCTCACGACCTATTTCAGCGGTCTAAAGATCCGCTGGATTCTGGAAAATCTGCGCGGCGTACGCAGCCTGGCCGAAAAGGGAGAAATACTCTTCGGCAACATTGATAGCTTTCTGGTGTGGCACCTGACCGGCGGTCCCGATGGCGGCGTTCACATCACAGACGTAACGAACGCCAGCCGCACGCAATTGATGAACCTCGAAACCTTGTCGTGGGACGCTGAAATCCTCGATGCTTTTAGCATCCCCGAGTCCATACTGCCACGCATTCGCTCCAGCAGCGAAGTCTACGGGCACGTCAAAGACCCGACCTTGAAGGACGTCCCGATCGCGGGAATTTTGGGAGACCAACAGGCGGCGCTAGTAGGGCAGACCTGCTTCCGGCCCGGAGAAGCCAAGAACACGTACGGCACTGGATGTTTTCTGCTGATGAACACAGGCGATCGCCTGGTCCGCTCCAATTGCGGCCTGCTTACAACCCTGGCTTACAAGCTCGGTGATCAACCCGCTCGCTATGCGCTCGAAGGCAGCATTGCGATAACCGGGGCCCTGGTGCAGTGGGTACGCGACAACTTGGGGATGATTCAGAAAAGTTTCGAGATCGAATCTCTCGCTAAATCGGTTCCCGACAACGGTGGCGTGTATTTTGTTCCCGCGTTCTCCGGACTCTATGCCCCGTACTGGAAGGACAACGCACGGGGTGTGATTGCGGGCCTCACTCGCTACGCGAATAAAGGGCACCTTGCACGCGCAGTACTCGAGGCAACCGCGTTTCAAACCCGCGATGTCCTGGAAGCGATGGAGAAAGATTCGAATATCAAGCTCGATGTGCTGCGAACCGACGGAGGCATGGTTGACAACGATCTTCTTATGCAGTTCCAGGCAGACATTCTCAACTTGCCAGTGGTTCGTCCAGTTACGCGTGACGCCACCACGGCGCTGGGGTCGGCTTACGCCGCAGGTTTGGCTGTCCACTATTTCAAAAATCTTGAGGATTTGCGTTCGAACTGGGCGGTCGATCATACCTGGAAGCCGAATCTGGCAGATGAGAAACGAGAGGAAATGTGCCGGCTGTGGAAGCGCGCGGTAAACAAATCCTTCGATTGGGTGGACTAGGTTCGACAAAAGCGTCAATCAATAAAGGAGTCTTACATGGCTCAGAAGTGTTTTGGTGAATTCATGGGCACGCTGGTTCTGGTGTTGTTAGGGGATGGAGTAGTCGCAAACGTTTTGTTGAAATGCTCGAAGGCAGAAGGCAGCGCGGGCGACCGCTGGATGGTGATCACCAGCGGATGGGCATTCGCTGTGATGGCCGGCATTTTTACCGCCATCGCCTGCGGGAGCAGTGATGCCCATCTAAACCCGGCAGTCACGCTGGGATTCGCTGTCTCCTCGGGAAGTTTTCTAAAATTTGCGCCTTACGCCGTGGCTCAGGTCCTGGGCGCATTTGTGGGGGCCGTCCTTGTGTGGATACATTTCCTGCCACACTGGAAGGTTACGGAAGATGCCACGCTGAAGCTGGCATGTTTCAGCACGATACCGGCGATTCGCAACTTCGCCGCAAACCTGGTCAGCGAAGTCATTGGAACACTTGTTCTGGTCTTCGTGGTGGGAGCAATTTTTTCGAAGGCAGTGGCGGGAACTGGCCTCGTATCAGGATTGGGCGCGTACCTGGTCGCCGCCCTGGTTTGGGGTATTGGTCTTTCGCTCGGAGGAACGACCGGTTATGCGATCAATCCCGCGCGTGACTTTGGACCGCGAATGGCTCACGCGATTTTGCCTATCGCCGGAAAAGGAACCTCCGACTGGAGCTACGCAGTTGTGCCGATCCTCGGTCCGCTCATCGGAGGAAGCTTGGCAGGGATACTTCTGCGAGCCATCGGTAGTTAGGCAACGGAATTGGGAGGGACAAACAACCTGCACATGATTGAGAGCCTTACAACGTCGCAGGAACAGGTGACGATAAAATTTCTAAGTTTGGCGCCGTCGTAATGCCGTTCTTAGATCACCTCCGCTTCAGTTCCGTTTCGCGAGCGGCCTGCCACCCTCTGCGGCGCAGCTTGGATTGACGTTTGAGATCGCGCGTTCTGGGGCGACAGCATCTGCAAGCTGATAGCGACCGCTGGAATCAAGTACGCGAATGTTACCCAAACCCACATGAGGGCGCCCGCGCATTCCTGATCCGCAAGAGGAGGCAGGCTGAACAGGTGAGGCGCGGACAGATAGAACGGGTAGATAAGCCGGTTACAAAACACGAAGAATGCGGAAAGAATGTCGCAAGGCAAAGTTGCAAGAAACAAGTACATCGCCATGGACCACCGAGGCGACTTCGCCGCACTCGGTGAAAACTCTACTACGGGCGACCAGAACAGCAGGCCAGCCATCAGAAAGGTCACGTCCTCCAAAATATGCACACGGTGGGAGCGCATGCCCAACTGAAACGCACGGGGAAGATGCCATCCGATTACGGCAGCGGTGCCCGCTAGCCAACACAACACCGGATGCCGAAGATAAGTCTCGAACCATGGCCCCGTCAGACTGGCGAGGGGGATCGGGTTCCTGATGAAGAGCTTCGGTAGGCCGCAGGCCAACGGAAACATCGGTGTCCCCATTAAAATTAGCGGTGCAGCAACCGTCATCAACAGAAGATGCTTCATCATGTGAATCGTAAGCGACTGATGATCGAGTGTGGCGAGTGGAGATCCGAGTGCAGTCCACACTAACATCAGGCCGCTCATAAACGCTGCGAGACGCCAACCGGCGATGTGGGTTGGAAAAGCACTTCGAAGCGGGATCCAACCGCGCAAATAAACTAATGCTGTGACCAGCAGCGTGGATGCGACGGCGAGCGAAACAAACCACGACGGCATTTGGGCAGGGAACTGGGACATAGCTCGGTCTACCGTGGCGACACCTCGCTTGCACCGAGCGTAATCGCTTGAGAAGCATTGTGTGCCGGCCTCTGATTTGCCGGGTGCAGTGTTTCCAGAAAGGCAACCAGCGCGGTCGTTTCTGCAGGGCTGAGGTTTTTTCCATAGGCAGGCATATTTCCTCCACCCTGAATTACCTGGCGAATGAGCTGATCTTCGGTAAGACGCAGAGCAACAGCGTCGAGCGCTGGTCCGCGCTGTCCTCCATGGTTATCCAGCGAATGGCAGTTGTGACATTGTTTGGCTTGGAACACGAGCGCACCGTGGCGCTCCAATGCCGTCCGGCCCCGCAGGAATTCGGCCGGTATCGGCTGGCTGCTCCACGCATCCATCACCGGACTCCAAGGTGTGTGCTCGGCCAGATGAGTCAGAGTGCCGAGGCTCACAGCGACCAGCAGAATCGTGAGCACAGCAATTGGTCTACGCTTCCAGCTCTTCTCGCCTTCGCCGGCTACAAACGGAAGCACTAGCAGAACAACGATTCCGATGGCGGGACCAATCAGGAGGATGGGTGTCTCGGCTGATGGGGGCAGGAACGAGAGCAGGGCATACAACCACAAAAAGAAGAAGTCGGGACGTGGGGCGGTTTGAATAATCGTCGGATCCGGTTGTCCACTCGGACCGAACGGACCAAAGTGAACCGCGCAAACCGCAATCGCAAGGAGAATAAAACCGGAGAAAAAAATATCCTTCCACACCGCGTTAGGCACGAACGGCACGCCGTCCTTCTGCGTGAGTTCGTGATACTCCTGGATATACGTTGCGCGCCGAACGACGCGTCCCGGCATCGGCCATTCATTGATTCCGAGTTTCAGCACCATTAGCAAGTGCAAGCTGACAAAAGCAATCAGAAGTCCCGGGACTACAAATACATGCAACGCGAAAAATCGCGAGAGCGTTGTGCCGGCGATGATTGGGCCGCCGAGCATCAGGTTCACGGCCCAGGGACCGATTACGGGGACGCGGCTCGCGATCGAGGCTCCGATGCCCAATCCCCAGTACGCATCCTGGTCGAATCGCAGTACCTGGCCCGTGAAGGCCATGCCCAGGGTCACTAGTAAAAGAAGGACACCAACGATCCAAGTCAGTTCGCGTGGAAACTTGTAGGCTCCAAAGAGGAAGACCTGCACCATATGGATCAGGACAATCGCGACCATGAAATTCGAGCCCCATCCGTGCAAGGCTCGTATGAACCAACCGAGGGAAACGCCGTGATTGAGGGTCTGCAGGCTGTTCCACGCCTCTCCCGCAGAAGGCACGTAAATCAGGGCGAGCAGAATGCCGGTGATAATTTGGAGCATGAAACACATGAGCGCTGCGCTGCCGAAAACATAGAACCAGCTTGCGGTCTCGCGTGGAACCCGGTGTTCAAGGGTCTGGCGAATTGGAGTGCCCAGTTGCAGCCGCAGGTCGAACCAGTCATCGAGTTTTTGAATCAGGCGCATGTCGTATGCTCTGCCACCTTATTTGCTACGGGCTGTCCGGGAGTCGGCATTTCGCCAGCTTTGATAAGAAGTTTTCCATTCTCAATTTTGTAGCGGTACTGGAACAATCCGCGCTCGGGAGGTCCAGATGCGCGCGAACCGTCCTGGTAATAAGCACCGCCGTGACAGGGACACATGAAGAGGTTCGACTGCGGAAACCAGCGAACCGGACATCCCAGGTGCGCGCAGTTGATGGCAAAGACCTGGAAAGCTTGATCATCAATCCTACGAACCCAGCACGCTACGTTGCCAGTTTCACCGTCCCAGTCATTGACCTGAGGATTTCGATAGGTGGCGAGTCGCGTCTGCCCAGCGGGAAACTGTTCCAGTCCGCCGAGCGAGAGCCAGGACTCATAACCGAACTTCTTTTGTCGAGTTGCAGGCGACAGGATATATCGCACGACCGGCACGGCCAGGAAAACGCCGACAACGCCGTTAAGAAACAATCCCAATTTCACTAAAGCTGCGCGTCTCGACATTCCGTTTTCTGAGCTCATTGAAATTCTCCTCGGGCCGGGTTCATCGAAGAAATTGCGTACGGTTGGCCCGGGAACTTGGGCCGTTGACTGGAGAGCCACGCCACGACATCGGAAACTTCTTGCGTGGACATGGGGCGGCGGCCCTCGACGTCACCGCGCCAGTCTGGCGAACCGAGATCAGGACGGCCCGCAATCACTATCATGCGAAGTTCCCCGTCGCTTACCAGTGCGAGGTAGGAGCTATTCACAATTGAGCTGGCCTTGCTTCCTCCGCGGCCGTCGGCCCCGTGACAGGCAGAACAATAGGTTCGATATACGGGGGCACCACGTTGCGGATCTCCATGAGTCGTCGCTGTGTAGGGTGGTGGGGTTTGACTGCCGAGAGCGTTCGGTTTAGCCCATGACCGGATGCCACTTACGAGCGCGTCAATCTGTTTTTCGGTGAGCATTCCTCCCGCACTCTGGGCAAAGGCGGACATCGGTGTGCCGGGCACTCCGTTGGAAGCGATGCGGCGAATCACTGTGTTGTCGGCAATTGCGAGAAAAACAGGATTCGCCAGAGCAACGGCGGCTCCACCCTTACCGTCCACGCCGTGGCATCCCGCACAGTTCTGGCCGTAAAGGAGACTGAAGTCCGTGACTTGATCGGGCGGAACAGGGGCTGAACCTGACGCCGGTCGGCCCGATGAGTTGCTGCACCCAATACATACAGCAACGGCAAGAATCGCGAGCCCGGAACCGATCGCATGGCAGTTCATCACTGGGAATCTGCTCCATTCTTCTCCTCAGGGGCCGATGGCACCTCGAACCCAGCGCGCACACCGAAGGGAAGGTGCTGCCAGGTTTGAACACGTACCTGTCGCGACACGATGATGCCCGCGACAATACCAAAGCCGACTTGAGAAAGGACAAACCAGCCCCAGTCAATCTGCTGGTTGAGCAACGGATCAATCAACTCGACAAAGCTATGGACTAACCCTGACCACAACACGGGGGCAACCAAGCCGCCCAGAAGGATCGGACGGCGGGGGAACATGGGCAGTGTCGCACCGTAGAGAAGTCCGACGGTTAAGCAAATGAGCAAGTGGAGGACACTCGCGATGACGAGGGAATCCGGCTGAAACGCTCCGACTTGCGTAAATAAGTGTCTACCAGGGAAAAATCCAGCAGCAAGAACGTTGATGGCATACCACATGCCGCGCCCGCTGAAAATTCCATACAATATTGCGAGAAAAGCCATGGCAACACCACCTGCCAAGCCGCCCTTTACCCCGGCCGAAATTGGGTAAATCTCGAGCGGCAATCGGGCGCGACGCAATTCCTGGGTCATCCACTCGATCGCCGCAACTCGTGGATGATTGGTACTGACGGGCGCAACTGTCAGGACAGCGGACACCGATTCTTGCCTCTCGTGAGGCAGCACATCGCAGAACCATCCGATGCATCCGCTCATCGCCAAGATTGCGCCGAGAAAACTTACGGACCAGCTCGTAACCAGCCCCGCAAAAACCAAAGCGAGACCGAAGGCCAGAATGATCGGCCACGCTGTAGGTGCCGGCATTTCGATCGTTTCTGTTTTATCGGCACCCCGGAGTTTTGTCGTGAGGTTTTCCATTTAGCGCCCAATCACGTAGACAACAGCGAAGACCACGATCCAAACTGCGTCTACGAAGTGCCAATAGAGAGACAGTACGTCAATTCGCTCGGCGTGCGCTTGCTTCACCTCTCCGAAAAGTGTGAATGCCATCACTGTCGACAAGCACACGAGGCCCACGACCACGTGAAAGCCGTGCAGCCCGACCAGGGAGTAATAAGTGGTTCCAAACAAGTTTGTGCTGATCGTCAGTCCCTTTTCGTAGATCAGCCGATGCCATTCTGACGCTGTTCCGTAAAGAAAAAGTCCCCCGAGTGTAATTGTCAGAAGCCACCACGCACCAAAGCTCCGGACGTTGCCGCGGCGAAGAGCTCTAGCTGCAAAGTGAATCGTCAAGCTGCTGGAAAGTAGGCAAACGGTAAAGAAGATGGGTGGGGAAAGAACTTCTCTTGGCATGGGCCCGGAGAGACTCTTGCCGACATAAAAGAGGTAGGCCACGACAAAGATGGTGAAGATCGCAGCCTCGGCTGCGATCAGAGCGCCCATTCCGACGCGCCCACGACTGGGACTCCACTCAACTTCCCGCGGGGGGAGCGTCAAGGATGTCGTACTCATCGCGCTTGCTCCTTTACTCGTATTTCCAGTCCGGATCATCCGGATGCTTGAGATCCCAGAGCGGACGGCGACTCTGGACCGTTGGGATTGTGTAGAAGTTGTAGGCGGGAGGCGGCGAATTCGTGGACCATTCGAGTGTCCAGGCGTCCCATGGATCACTTCCAGCCGACTTGCCGCGGAAATAAGACCAGAGCAAATTTCCCAAGAAGACCAAAATCCCGGCAGCCTGGAAAAAAACTCCAATGGTCACGATGAAGTTCCAGGTGTCCCAACCCCGTCCCGGTTCATAGGTATAAATCCTTCGCGGCATGCCCAGCAAACCAGGGATGTGCATGAAGTCGAAGGTCAGATGGAATCCGATCAGGAAAAGCCAGAAATGCAGTTTCCCGAGTGTCTCGCTGTACATCTTCCCTGACATCTTCGGGAACCAGTAGTAAAAGGCTGCAAACAACGTGAAGAGGATACCGCCTACGATTACGTAGTGAAAATGCGCAACCACGAAGTATGAATTTCCCAACTGCCAGTCGAAGGGGGCCGCGGCCTGCATGACGCCTGTGAGACCGGCGATCAGGAACTGGAAAAGAAAAGCAATGCAGAACAGCATCGGAGTCTTGAACTCAATCTTTCCCCCCCACATAGTTGCGAGCCAGTTGAATATCTTGATGCCGGTCGGGACCGCGATTGCCATGGTCGAGATCACGAAAAAGGTATTGGCAGCCGGGCTCATACCTACGGTAAACATGTGATGGGCCCATACGCTCATGCTGATGAACCCGATCGCGACCGTGGCTCCCACCATCACCGGATAACCGAAGATCGGCTTGCGGGAGAACACCGGAATGATTTCTGATGCGAAAGCGAAGGCTGGGATGACGAGGACATAGACTTCAGGATGGCCGAAAACCCAGAAGAAATGCATCCAGATCACGGCGGAGCCTCCTGCCTGCGTGTCGAAGAAATGTCCGCCAAGATAGCGATCGATCAGCAGCATGATCTGAGCAGCGGTCAGCGGACTGACGGCAAGTATCACCAATCCGGCCATGATGAGGTTGAGCCACGCGAACAACGGCATTTTGCTTAAGGTCATGCCAGAGCAGCGCATGCAGAGAATCGTAGCAATGATATTGATCGCCGTGCCGATGCTGCCAAAGCCTGAAACCAGAAGCGCCAGAGTCCAGAAATCGGTACTGTGCCCCAATGAAAACGTCTGCGAGGTCAGCGGAGCGTAGGCGAACCACCCCACGTCGGGAGCGTTTCCCGCTCCATAGAGTCCGTTGGCCCCAACCAGGCTGAAATAAAGAAGCAGACCACCGAAGGCAGTCATCCAGAAGCTGAAAGCATTCAGGCGCGGAAAAGCCATGTCGCGCGCGCCAATCATGAGTGGGACGAGGTAGTTGGCAAATCCGAACATGACGGGCATGACCACGAAGAAAATCATCGTCGTGCCATGCATGGTGAACAACCGGTTGAAAACCTGGGGCGAAACAAAATTGTTATGCGGGCGGATAAGCTGGATGCGCATGAGAATCGCTTCGATCCCGCCGATCAAAAGAAACACCAAGGCGTAGGCAATGTACAACAGGCCCAGCCGTTTGTGATCGACGGTGGCTATCCAATCATGGAGCCGATCCACGAAGGAACGAGACTCCGCGGTCGCGCTTGGCCATGCGATCGACTCAGTCGACATTGAAACTTTTCCTCATGGCATTAACGAAGCGTCTCAAGGTAAGCGGTTAGCGCGTCCAGTTCCTGCTCGTTCAACTGCATCGCGGGCATCAGGGAGCCAGGCTTGATGGCGTCCGGCTTTCGAATCCAGAGCCGGAGATTTTCCGGCGTATTCGGGGCAGCTCCAGCTGCAATCGTTTCCCGACTCATCAGGTGCGTAAGGTCGGGACCAAAGCGGCCGTGGGCTACGGTACCTGCTACGGTGTGGCAGTTGATACAGGCAGTGGATTCGAAAATGCGCTCCCCTGCGGAGGTGTTGTCCCCGATTTGTGATGGCTGACTCTGCTCATGAACCCAGCGGTCAAACTCATCCCTCGGCTGCACATAAACGCGCAAAAGCATTTTGGCGTGCTGGGTGCCGCAATATTGAGCACACTGCCCCAGGTAGACGCCAACCTGATGCGGATCGAACCACATGCTATTGGGATGGTTGGGAATCAGATCGGTTTTGCCGGCGAGGCGCGGGACCCAAAAACTGTGATCTGTATCCGCCGACAGCAGCGTGATGGATGTTGGCGTCGGGTGATTGTCATCGCTTACCGGAACGTGCAATTCGTTGGCAGTCACGACTCCGAGCGCTGGATATCGGTATTCCCACCAGAACTGGTGACCGATGGCGATTACCTCGATCGCGTTGTCAGATCGCGCAATCCCCTGCACGCTGGCAATCACTCGCGCGGTTGCCATGAACAATGCCAAAACAATGAGAACTGGGATGACGGTCCAGGCGAGCTCAACCTGGTTGCTGCCATACACCTGGGGAGGCTCTCGGCCGTCGTCGCTCTTTCTCTTTCTGAATTTTACGACGGAGTAAAGCAGCAAAGAGAAGACGATTAAGAAAATGGCTCCAGTGACCGCCAGCACAAGCAAAGACAGCCCGAAGATCGATTTCGCCGGGGTCGACGCGGGAGCAAAGATATTCGTCGGGCTCAAGGGCTGGGCGGCGTCTGCAAAAGCTGCCCCGGAACCACAGATCCAAACCACAAGGCGGGACATCCCTGCTCGCCAATTACCTGGGCCAACTGATCGCAATTGCTCTCCTTTCAGGCTTCGGATTAAACTTTCCGTTTCTTTGCAGCGGCGCAATGTGCCAACAGCCATACCTCTTTCAGAGTTGAATCAACGCGATCCCCGTCTCAGGGTCGAATTTCTTCTGAAGGCGACTAGGACTCTCGGTCAGAATCAATTCGCAGGTCGGACGCACGCGAGCCTCAAGGAGGTGGCCGCCGTGGGCGGTACCGTCGCAACGTCCGACCACAACGTGCGCATGCACTTGCGGCTCTCTCCGTCCTTGAGAGCGATGTCGCCAATTAGCCAGAGCAGTTCCACTTGTTCGTCGAGCACGCATGCCGGATCGTACTTTTTCGTTTTCCAGTTGAACCAACCCAGCTTCGCGTGAGAAAGCGCGCCAATGGCTTTAAAGCTGCTTCCCCCCAACCCCTGGTGCTTTGAGAAGTGTTGCAGCACGCTCGCGATCTCGTCGCCAGTCTCAAAGATTAGAGCGAAAACCTTCGGTTCATCCTCGATTTGTTTCCACCGCATGTCGGCCCCTTTTTCCTAGACGATTTCACAAAGCCGCACCCAGCATTAAAGAGAGTGCGAGCCGCCTTCGCAGTGGAATGAAAGATCGAGGGAGGCAGGACTGCGAAGACGACTCCCGCTCTTAATGCATGTCATATGCCCCCTTGATGCCGAAATAATCAACTCGGTTGCGTTTTAGTGGAATGGCATTGCGACGTGCATCATGCATTCTGAGTCTGCATTTGTAGTTTGGTACGTGAGCCCGGCAAAGAGTTCAAGTGCCAGGGCGAATGTCGGACCGATTGGCGTGAGGTGTGGGATCGAGCCCTCTCATTTCGATCGACACACGACGCCGGGGAAAGGACAGACTGTGTTCATTTGATTAAGAGGAAGTGACCGCAAGACATCGTTTTTCCTGAGCCTGACAAACAAAGTAAGGATGCCATAAATGGCGCAACCGATGCACCGACGGGACGGCCCCGACCATATCTGGAAGCGCGGCCAAATCCCGCTCTCCGTGCCACCAATCGGCAACGTGCATATTCTTCCGGTTGGCGTATCTACGCTGTGTTCGAGTGGTGCGGATCAATTTGCAGGGGTACTTGCCACAATCGGGGCCGGAGTGGCCAACTTCAATTGGTCCAGCGACGTCAATGCGCTCTGCCATTGGGCCGGGTCTTTCTTTGTCTCGATCGGGGCGGAGAGATCGGAATAAAAGTCGAGGATGTTGGCGCGCAGGTCCGGCGGCGTCGATTCAAATTTGCGCGCTGACAACTGGGACAACAATTTTGCGTAGGTCTCGTCGGTTAGGGAATATTCTGCCGGCTTGGTTAAATTACCGCTATCCAAGTCAGAATTAGGGAGCACGAGCGAGTTCGTGCGCACCGCTTCGAGAAAAGCCCGGTATTGATCGACGCTTGTATTGATGCTCTTGAAATACAAGTCCTCAGTTTGCGGAGTCGGATTATTGAATGCCATCGCCTTGAAGGGACCGATTTTCGGCATGTATCGCAGAAGAGTGGACAGCACCCGGGTGCCGAACCCAGGCTTGACGTAATCCTTTCCCCAATTCCTTTCATACTCAGAGCGCGAAAGGCGATAGAGAAATTTTCGTTTTGCGAAGTCGGGCTGCTCGCGCATCATGTCTTTCTTGTGGGTCTGCAGCGCGACCTGGGTCATCTCCGGGATCAGCCGGCTGATGGAGTAACGATACGAACCAATAGCTAGATCCTCATGGGCAAGCACGTCTTTCAGGTCCACTCCGTAGACGACCGGGAAAACCCGTTCCAGTAAAGGCTTGGACACTTGGAACCCGATGAAATCATGGTACTGCTGCGAGGCGTAACGATTCTTCGCGACCTGGATCATGTCGAAGCCGAACTCGGTTTTCAAGTGCGCCGTTTTATCCTGTGCATACTTGACCGACTTGCCAAATTTCGCCCGCAGCTTCGGATACTCGATCGCTACCGATTGGTTGACGGCGGGATGTCCGGAGATGTCAGAAGCATAGTGGGCCAGCGCGCCCAGCGCGAAGGCATATTCGTTCACATCCTGACTCTCGATCAGCAGTTCGCGAACGAAGTCTCCGCTGCGAACGTAATGCACCAGGTTGCTGAATTCTTTGCTGCCGAATGGATAGTAGCCCAGGTCCTGAATGACAGCGCCTCCGTAGGCGTAGGCGTGTGCCTCTGTGATCTGGCCCTCCGACAATCCCGGATAACGCTTGAGCAGCAGCGGCCGAATCTCATCGGCCCACAACAAGTCCACGATTTCCTCGTGGGTCAAAACGGAATATGCCGACGAACCACCGCTGCACATCAGCACGATGAGAAGAGATGCCACGACCCGGACGGAAAGCGGGCGCCACTCTGCAACTATGGCGCCTGCCGATGCTGACAGCTGGTGCATGGTTTAGATGCGACCGAGAACCAGAAGAATGACGACGATGCAAAGGACCAGTCCCACACCGCCAGTCGGGGCGTAACCCCAGTCCCGGCTGTGCGACCACCTCGGCAACGCACCAAAGAGTGCTAAGACCAAAATCACGATCAATACAGTTCCAAGCATGTTGTGCTCCTTATTTTCCTACGATTTAATCGGCGCGAGCCCAGAAGAGCGGGTCCGCGCCGACCACCTTAAGCTGAGTGCTCCGCGGCGTTAGAGTGTGATGTTGAGTTCAACATTGACGCCGGGATACGTCGGGTTGCAAAGGTAATACACGCCGCCGATGTCGACCACAAACACCTGTTGCGTGTAGAGCCAGTTGCCCGGCCAGGGAGCGGCGAATCCGAACCAGTAGCCACCGTATTGGAAGCGGTGATTATTGTAATCGCCTTGGGTAACTCGAAACGTGTGTTCGCGTCCAAAGTTCGCCTTGTAACGATCGGCGGGAATGCGGCCAGCCTCGTTGCCACCAGCATTCTTCGCCGGCTGTTCATGTTGTTGCTGCGCATTCTTTTCTTCCTGCTTGTTGTTGTTCTCTTGCTGCGCATTTTTCTCTTCGGGCTTAGTATTCTTCTCCTGCTGCGCGCCCTTCTCATCTTGCTTGGCGGATTTCTCTGTTTCCGCTTTCTTCTCATCCTGCGCGGGCTTTGCTGTTTGTTCTTTCTGATCTTTCTGTTCTTCCTGATCGTGCTGCTCCTGTGCGTAGACTGGAGCCGCAAGGATCAAAGACAAAAGTGCTGTGCCGATAATTCCTACTAGTTTCATGGGTGTTTCCTCCATTACTGCTGATTGAATGTTCTTGCCTTACTGCAAGTTTCCTGTGGTGACGTTGGCCGGATTGCCGATTGCGTCGCCGGATACGAGAAGTTCAACTCTTCGGTTCTGCTGACGGCCGGCGGAGCTGTCGTTCGAGGCTACGGGCAAGGTATTGCCGAAACCTCTCGCACTGACTGAGTTTGTGGTTACGCCTTCTTGCACCAGATAATCGCGCACCGAACTGGCACGATTCTCAGACAGCGTTTGGTTCATGTCATCGCTGCCGACGTTATCGGTGTAGCCGCCGACTTCAATGTTGAGTCCGGGGTAAGCAAGCAGGATGCCGGCGACTTTCGCCAATTTCTCTCTCGCTCCCGGCTTCAAGGAATATTGGCCTGTGTCAAACAACACATCGGACATGCTGACGATGAGCCCGCGCGCGCTGTCGCGAGTCTGAAGGATAGAATTCAACTGCTCGGATAAACGGGCACGCATCGCAGCTTTGTCACTGTCCGCCTGCTGTGCGGCGAGACGAGACCGGTCGGCATCGGCCTGAGCCGCACTGACTGCTGCAGCCGATGCTGCCTGGCTAGTAGCCATGTCGGATTGTGCCTTTGCCGCATCTGCCTGGGCTTGTTCCTTCTGCCGTGTCGCATCGTCCGCTTGCGCTTGCGATTGTGCCTGCGCGTCGGCCGAGTTCTGCAGGTTGTTGGCTATACGTTGATCGTCCATCTTCTTGACAGAGATGGCGCGAGCGTCTTCGGCAGTTTGGACCGTATCACGGGCGACTGCGATCAGCGGTTTGTTCTGAACATTCTTCCGGGTCGCATATTCGTCCGCATTATTCATCAACTGAACGGCTTTCTGATAGCTCTCGGGGGCGTACTGCTCCGCGCCTTCAGATTGAGCGATGCGCACCGCATTGCGCGCCTCAAAGAATTCCAACGGCAGCTTGGCATTCATAACCACTGGGTCGAACTTGTAGCCGGTTGGAATATATCCACCCCGCTCCATCAGTTCATACTTCGCATCCACAGTTTCGACGGTTCCTTTCGTGTCCTTGCGAATAACATTTTCGAGGACCACGACGTTGCTGGGTTGCCGCACGGCGTAATAAGGCTCCGCGGTGACGATCAAGGCGAAAGCCTGAAGGTCTGTGGTCACGTGCAACTTGCTGCGGTCGTTGCCGCCCACTAAGACCTCGCCTAGGTTAACGGCGCGTCCTTCCGGCGAAATCGCCCACAAAATGTATGTCAAGTATTCGTTGCCGAAAGTTTTGGGGCTCTGCAGATTGCCGAATTCCGCTTTAACCTCGATGGTTCCCCGTTTGCTGTTTACTTCAGCTTCACCATTGGCTGAGGGCATGAGATCTGTGCCCGCAAAATTCACCTTGGTGGCGCCGCTGTGATGCCGATAATTGACCGCTGGCGTGGTGCGGCTGGTAACGACTACGCGGAACGTGGGCGTCTGCGCCATGGGTTCGACGGCAGGGGCCGATTGAGAGTTGGTTTGCGCGAATGCGCTCATGCTTAGTGCGACTCCGGCCACTAACAACAGTTTCATCTTCATTTGTTTCTCCTTGGCAGATGTCTGCCGGGTTGCGCTGTCTCGATCTTTTCCCTGGTGACAAGCTCCTGAGCGATCTCGTATTAGTTCGTCACCCTTTTCCGATTCGGACATTGGAGAGGGAATGAAATAGTCCAAACACATTGAGCAGCCACAGCACCACGGCGATGACCACTACGCCATTCAAGATCGACTTGATGGATGACTGCATGGGAATGAAGCGATTGACCAGCCACAACAGAACACCCACCACGATGAGCACTTCTACAAGCTGAATCAACGGCATAAGTTTTGACCTTTCTTGTTTCGCGGGCTAACGCCTCCCATGCGCTTGGAGGTGTTGCCCTCACTTTTATGTTCGAGAGCTTTAGGGTCGAATCGTGTCCGCCGGAGGTTCCACGGCATACACACGGATGACGAATGCCAATCGACTGGATGTGGTCGCTTCGAGGTGAATTGATCTCAGACTCACCCGCGGCGGCCTAAGAATGAGAGCTGCGAATTGGCGCTCGCCGCCCTCCCGACACACTCAGGAGAATGAATCATGACAGGTGTCAACATTCGTGTCTGAGCAAGATAGCTCACATGTGAAGAATCAGGAGTTCGAGCCCCGTTCCGCGATAGGCGCAAATCGTGGCAATCTCAGCTTATTCCAGCTGATCTGGTGGCATGCCGTTGACGGCAGCAATCGACGGTACTGGATTCATCGATGCCCAGGAATACTCGAATTCTTGCCCGCATTGGAAGCAGACTCGATAGGTCCGCTTCTTAATCGTGAACACCCGACTCATCTGCCGGTGACGGCACCCGAACGCTGAATGCAAGAACGAGAGCAGTGGCTTCATGAATGCTGCGCTCGACGGCGCTCACAACTTCCGTTGGCATCCAGCCAATCGAGCAAGGAGCAAACGCTAGCCCGGGCGAGCGCAATCGAACAGTCAGCAGCTCCGTAGTAAAGATTGATGGTGTCGCCGTCGGGGTCCATCGTATATCCGCAAGGGAACACAACATCATCGACGTCGCCGTGACGTTCATATTCGGCCTCGGGCCCAAAGATCCATGAATCCCCTCGCAGTAAACACTTTGCCGGATTCTCGAGTTCGAAAAGCGCCAAGCCCAGGCGATACAGGCATCCCGAAGGCGTGTGCCGCACACCGTGGTAGAAGACCAGCCACCCTCTGGAAGTTTCGATGGGCGGCGGCGACAACCCAATCTTGTTCGCATCCCACCAGGCGCCGCGCCGCGCCTCCAGAATGAGTTTGTGCCTGCCCCAATAACGCAGGTCGGGAGAGTAAGAGATCCACATGTGCGAACCCAGCGGCGTCATGGGACGATGGATAAGCGCCCAGCATCCATCAATTCTCCGAGGCAGCAGCGCCGAGTCTTTATCATCGGGCGGCATGACGACTCCGTAGCGCTCGAAGGTGCGGAAGTCTTTGGTCAGAGCCAAAGACACTCCGGGGCCGCCGCGCGAATATGAGGTGTACGTGACTGCGTATTGCTGCAATTCGGGAACGAAAGTGATTCGAGGATCTTCAATGCCCCAAATTTCCTCTGGATAATCGTTGGGGCTTGGCATCAACGTCGGTTCGCTATCGATTTGCCAATTGTCCACTCCGTTACGCGAGCGGGCAGCGCAAAGATGGGACAAGCCCCGTCGGTCTTCTACGCGGCAGAGCAGTAATGTCGATCCGTCCGCCAGGAGGGTCGCGCCCGCATTGAACACACTATTAATGGAGTATGGCCAGTCCTTGGCGGTTAAGAGTGGGTTAGCCGGGTGCCGAAGTAGAAGTGGCTCGTAGCGAGTTGTTGTTGCAATGCTCATATGTGTTCTCTGAACGGCCCTGATCAAAGTTTAATTAGTGGAAGTCACAAATAACTCACCGCTCGTTCCCGCGCTATGGAATTCTGGCAGGGAGCTCATTTCGAGCAGTGCCATCAAGAACGACAGTGTGGATTCGGCTCCCTGGTTCTCGTTGGCGCGGTCGGGATGCAGACCGTCCCGGCAGCCGCCGGTGATGGAGTCATAAAGAGGAAGTTGCAAATCGTTGTCGCCAAGAAACCAGTTGAAGGCCGACCAAGCCAGGCTGCGCCAACGGCTATCCCCGGTTATGCGATAGGCTTGCAAACAGGCAGAGACCGCGCCAGCCGCCTCGATGGGCTGTTGATCGAAGCGCGCTTTTTCTTCACCCTGGCGATAGAAGCCTTGCGACCCGATCGGGACAAAGTGGCCATTGGTTTCGCAATGCTGGGTTGTTAGCAGCCAATCCAGCGCTTCGAGACCCGCCGAGACCATGCGATCATCCAAGCAAGCGGAGCCCACGAGCAACATGGCTTGGGGCAATCTCGCGTTTCCGTAAGCCAAAATATTCTCGAACCATTTCCAATCCGGACTTCGGATCGACTTATACATTTCGAGCAGACGTGTACCGAGGACGGACCTTATTTTCTGCGCATCCCGGTCTCCAGAATATGAATCGAGATATTCCTGAATTCCGAGCAGGGCGTAGGCCCAGGCGCGAGGACTGCTGAATTCCATCACTGCGGGAAGGGCAAACTCGAACAAGCGTCCGGCGGCGGACCTCAGCCCCTGATCCCGGGACCGGCCTATAACCGTTCCAAGTCCCCACAGTGCGCGCCCATGGCTATCCTCCGAGCCCTCAGCTTCATTCCAGCGGCGATCATAGCCGAGAAAGTTTCTGAATCTGCCGTTCCCTGGATTGAACGCATGTTGGAGAAAAGCCAAATACCGGAAAGACGAATCTTGGGCAGGCTCGTGGCGCTGGTCCTTGCCCAGTTGCCCCTGGCCCAGTTGCTCCAGCAGAGCTGCAAAGACGAGAGCGCGAGCATTGTCGTCGGTGGTGTATCCCTCGGCGTAGTTAGGAATGGTGAAGATCGCGTGCTGCAGCATTCCCGTGTCATCAGTCAGCCGTTTGAAGTGCTTCAGGTTCAGTTCCGGCAGCTGATTCAATGCTTTTTGTGCGACGCGGGCGGAGAACCGCACTTGTGGACTTTCCATGCGGTCGCTGCGAACCCGCGCGAAACTCTCCATGTACCCCTGCGCCACGCTTTTCCAGACCATCTCGCGCGCGAACAAATAAGCACGCTTACGCATCGCGTGGCGTATTGCCGGCGTGTCCAGAAGCTCGACCGTCTTTCTTGCGATGGCATCAGGGTCCTGGAAGGGAACCAGTGCGCCGCGGCGGTCGTCCAGCAGTTCGATGGCATGCCAGTACGGGGTCGAGATAATCGCCTTGCCGGCGCCCAGCGCATACGCGAGCGTCCCGGAAACCACTTGGGCTTCATGGCGGTAAGGAGTGATGTAAATGTCCGCGGCGCCAATGAACTCAACCATCTCCTCGGGGCTGACAAACCGGTTGTGGAAGATTACGTTCGACTCCACTCCCACCTCCTTCGCCAACGCTTGCAAATGAGTTCTATATTGCTCACCCTCCCGACGGAGCACGTGAGGGTGGGTCGCACCCGCGACCATGTACACGACATTCTTGTGGTTGGACAGAATCTGCGGGAGCGCTTGAATAACGTTTTCGATTCCCTTGTTCGGCGATAGAAGACCAAATGTGAGTAATACTGCTTTTCCTTCCACGCCGAAGCGGTCCTTATAGAAATTGGGATCGAGGAATGGCAGGTCCGGAACGCCGTGAGGGACCATGTCAATCTTGCCACCGGGTACTTTGAAGATTTCCTGCAAGAATTGGGATGAGAGCTGGCTCATGACGATGAGGCGATCCGAAAGCTCGGCAATCTCTTCCATCACCCTGAGCTGGTCAGGATTCGGCTCCCGAAGGACGGTGTGAAGCGTGGTCACGACTGGCATCTTCAGGCCGCGCAACAGTTGCAGGATGTGGCTGCCAGCGGGGCCGCCGAAAATTCCATACTCGTGCTGCAGGCAGACCATGTCGATATTGTTGAAGTTCAGGAACTCAGCGGCCTCTTGATACGATTTCAACTCGTCCTGAGCGAGCGACCATCTGACGCGCGCAGGATAGTCATATCCTTCTTCCGTGTCGTTTACGGGGAGCGCCAGCAATCGAGCGGTCCCGTACTCGGCGGATATTGCTGCACACAGGTCAGTGGTAAACGTAGCAATTCCACACTGTCGGGGCAAATAGTTGCCGATGACCGCGATCCGGCTAGGTAACGATGGCTTCGACTGCGATCGGGGTCGAGCCACCGAAACTTCCTGCCGCGCCACGGGGCGAAGGCTAACGACTTCTAACATCTCCTTGGAAAGCACTATGTTTGGTAGCGCCATTGGCTCCTGGTTTGCCGAAAACGGCTGCTGATACAGGTCAGAGTTCCGATAAGCCCGACACGTCATCCGACTCGGTCGGAGGGTATCGGTTACCGGTGCGGGGTTTCGTCGGTGAGTTTGCCTCTTTCAGTATCCAACGTATGTCATGTTCCGGACTGGTCAAAATTGACCACATCTGCCTCGGGTTGGCAGGATACAAACACTTTGGCGATCCACGATGACTATTGGTTCAAGAAAAAGATTACCGCCGTAACCATGCGGGTATGGTGTCGAACACTCTCTATCAACGACGAAACTCTAAACTAGAGTCGGGTGTGCCCTGGTAGGGCAAGAATCTGCGATCCTAATGGAAACTCGCTGGGGTAGGCGTTTCGGACGATACGAGGTCATCGCTGAAGTTGGCCGCGGCGCTATGGGCGTCGTGTACAAGGCTCGCGATCCCAAGATCGACCGGTTTGTCGCTGTTAAAACGATCTCGCTCTCGGGCCAGAATCCAGAGGAGGAGCGCGAATACCGCGAGCGGTTCTTTCACGAAGCTCAGGCAGCCGGTCGTTTGTTACATCCCGGCATTGTCACTATTTTCGACACCGGTGAGGATCCAGAAAGCCACATCGCATTCATTGTTATGGAGTTCATTGCGGGCCAATCGCTGGACCGACTCCTTTCAGACAAGGATAAGAAGCTACCGCTCGACACTGCTCTTCGCCTGTCGGAGGAACTCGCAGAGGCGCTGGATCACGCTCACGGACAAGGCGTAGTCCATCGTGATATGAAACCTGCAAACGTCCTGGTCACGCCGGAAGGCCATGCCAAGATCGCAGATTTCGGCATTGCGAAAGTGAATCTGGCCAACCTCACGATTCCCGGCCGGGCGCTGGGCACACCGGCCTACATGTCGCCCGAACAGTTGGAGGGTGAAACGGTGGACAAACGCTCCGATCTATTTTCGTTAGGTGCGATTCTCTACCACATGGTTACAGGCTTCGGCCCTTTTCAAGGTAACAGTGCCACCACAGTTTGCTTTAAGGTTGCCAACCGCGATCCCCTGCGGGCAACCGCGTTTGACCCCGAACTTCCGCCTGAACTGGATTCCGTGATCGCCCGTGCCATGGCAAAAGATCCCGCGCAACGCTACCAGCGTGGATTGGAGTTTGCTCTCGATCTGCGTGAGCTTCGAGAGCGCGGCCAGACAATCTCAAAGCGTACCAACGGCGCATCGCGCCTCCCGGGAGCGAGAGAAGTTGGGGCTCTTTCAATTGGCGAGGTTGCGACTCACGTTTCTTCACCTGTGCCGGTTGGTTTCTTCAAAATGTTAGGCCACGAGGCGAGCCAAGCATCCACACTCATTCGGCTGCAGGTCTTGTCCTGGTGGCGGCGGCCGGCGGTTCGCATAGGGCTCGTGCTCTCCGTTGCTACGATCGTTTTCAGTTTCTTTGCGTATCACAAAAGTCTGCCGTCACGAAACTCAATTCAGACCAGTCCACCAGCAACCGTCGGCGCAAGTGGGGCACCGCCCCCGGTAGCGAGCAAACCTGATGCCATCGCCCACAGCGCAGAAAAAGTTTCGAATTCCAAGGTACCCTCTAAAGCCGTTGCAGACTCCACGCTCAACATACGCATTGAACATCGTTTCTCAGCGCCAGAGCTTTCGCTGTGGATCGACGACAAGCTGGCTTACGACCGGCCATTGCGCGGTCAGATCAAGAAGCACTGGAATCCATTTCGAACGGATGTCCGGGAGACTGAATCCGTAAGGCTTCCATCAGGCAAACACCGCATCCTTGTACGCGTGAGCTCGACGCCTGACAAGTACGAACAGTCAGCGTCTATCTTAGGGAATTTCACCAAAGACCATCTGGCGATCTTGCAGATCAACTTTGAGCGTCAGGGAGAAGCGATGCGCCTGGCATTGCGATGATCGTGGGAACCTGAACTCTCAGCGGTAAACGCCACATCGTGAACGCAAGAAAAACGGCTCGCAGCATGTGCTGCGAGCCGTTTCGTTGAAGCCGCGGGGGCTGTTACTGTTCTCGGCGTTCTTCGGGAGCGGCCTCTTTCTCTGGCTTAGGGGCATTCTCTGGACGGGCTTCAGCTCGGGGAGCAGCCTCTGGATGAGCTTCAAGCTTGGCTGCAGCTTCTGGATGAGGCGTGTTCTCCGGACGGGGTGCTGCTTCCCGAGGTGCGGCCTTCGCAGGCGCTTCCTCAGGTTTTGGTGGGCTCGCCTTGGCGACCTGTGGACGAGGCGTGTTTTCAGGCTTCGCCTCGGTTGCGGCCGGACGCGGTGTGGTCTCCGGCTTTGCCGCCGTAGCCTTCTCCGGTGTGCTCGGTGGACGAGGCACCTCGTTGCGCGCGGCTGGTGTGCTAGGCGTCGGAGTGCCCGGTCGAGGAACGTTGTTCTCCGGGCGCGCAGCTGGCGTCTTGGCCGGTGGCTGAGCGGCTGCAGATTTGACTTCAGGCTTATAAGGTGCTCCTGCTTCTTTAGCCGGTACCCCGCCGCTGAATGATCCCGGCTTAGGAGTAGCTGCGATTGCCGGCTTGCCTTGGTTCACCGAAGCTCGTTGCTGTGGGTTCGCGCGGGCAGTCGCCACCTGTTGAGTCTGAGCGGCCACCGGGGCAATATGTTTTTCTTGCGCATAAGTCCGGTCTTGAGCCGTGGGAGCCGCGGTGACTCCACCTGTGCCCCCGTTGTAGCTGACGCGGTTCACGGTCGTGTTGTTGATCACTGTGGTGTTGTATGTGTTGTGGATGTTGGTGACGTTCACGTTATTCACCGCACGGTTGTATTCGAATTGACCGTTGTTCCAGCGACCTCCTTCATAGCCTTGACCGCCGTAACCGAAGCCATAATTGATCCCGCCATAGAAGCCTACGTGCGGACCCCAGTAGCCCTCATTGAAGGCAAAGGCGCCGCCGTTCCAACCCCAGTAACCGGGGGTCCAGAGGTAGCCGGGTTGCGGCGCCATGACCCACGTGCCAGGCACGAAGAAGTAACCGTCCGGGCCGTAGGCCCAGTAGCCAGGCGCCCAGAGATAGCCTTGAGCGGGCACGGGCGGCTGCTCATACACGGGCAGCGCTGGCGGGCCGATAGTAATGGATACGCCAAATTGCGCGAACGCTGCAGCCGACATGGCCAGCATTACGAGCGCGAACAACATCGAGCGAATAGAAGGGATGAAACGCATTGTGTTTCCTTTGGCCTGATCATCCTGGGCTTGCCCGGTGATGCTCTGCTGCTGCGGGTTGCGTGGATGAAAGGCGCGATTCCGAACGAAACGCACTGACGAGTTGGTCTCGCTCGCAAAGAGTTCCGTAATGCAGCTTCGCATCTCGGGAGATTTGAGTCTGGTCAATAACGCTCACAACGATTCAACGGACGGGACAAAGGGAAACGCGAAAGAATCCTGGGCCTGAAATGAATGAACTGATCAGAATTGACCAGTTTGTTACTGAACGACGCGGCATTATGTAGCTATGACAGCCAAAGCGAAACAAGCTCTGGAGGTTCGTTGTCCTACTTGCGGAGCCAGGCCAGGAGAAAAGTGCGAACTTAGCACTGGCCAACCCCGAACCGATCCGCATAGAGATCGGCGCCTGGCGGGTGTGGAAAAGTAACTGGCCCGCTCGTTATAGCTGCTCAATCAAGTAGTGGGTCGACACTCTAGAGTCTCGCTACGTTTTAAGAAAACGTGAGAGCGCAGAGCAAGATCAACTTCTGATCTGTTCGCCATCGTGCTGGGAAGCCCGCCGTTCGTCGGAGCCTTCGAGATAGCAACTCTGTTGGATATGGCGCGAGTGCGGCGAAACAACTGTGTAAGGCACGCCCAGAAATCGCTTGGCAACGATTCCAGTTACCTCAAGGCAGTTGAAATTCGTCGGCTTCAGTTTTCCCAACATTCGCTTCAGTGCATTCTGGATGCTCTTTGCCCCGATCGCGCCGAAGAACGTTACCTTCACCTCCGCGGCCATGAAGAAGAAGCTCCATCCCGCGGCATGAATCTTGCGATCAAGCGCCAAGGCGTCTAGCGCTTTGACCAATCCCCATGTGGCTGAGTAAGGCTCACACTGAAACCCAATGGCCTGCGCCGCAGCCGGATTTTCCCTAATCAGAATCGTCCCGATTTGAACTTCCTGTGCCATGGAAGCCTCCTCTCGCCGGAAGCCTTCAGAATCGTTCATCTGTTCGCGAAATACTGAGCAAAATGGATCACTTTGGAACTTCAGACCAAAAAGAAAATGACCGTTTGAGTTAGTCACGATTTATGCCAATTAAGCACTTCGATGCACTAGAATTGCGGCTGATGAGTCTTCCTAAAGCGTCGAACGGTAAATCGAACGGTAAGAAGCAGCGCGAGTTCGATCCCACCACTTTCCTCGCCACCATTGGCGATGGCAGGAAAAATGTGGCTGTAGTCAAGAGGCAAACCATCTTCGCACAGGGCGACGGTGCAGACGCGGTCTTCTATATCCAGACCGGGAAGGTGAAGCTCACCGTCGTATCCAAGACCGGCCGAGAAGCGACCATCGGTATGTTACGGGAGGGAAACTTTTTTGGCGAAGGTGCGCTGGCAGGCCAGTCGCTGCGCATGGGATCTGCAGCCGCGATGACGGATTGCGCGCTTCTGCGCATCGACAAAAAGGCGATGATGCAAGCGCTTCATCACGAACATGCATTTTCGGATATGTTCGTGGCGTATTTGCTGGCGCGGAATATCCGTTATGAAGAAGACCTGGTCGATCAGTTATTTAATTCCAGTGAAAAACGGCTGGCCCGAGTCCTTTTATTGCTGGCTCACTTTGGCAAAGAAGGCGTGCCCGAGACCGTCGTTCCCAAGATAAGTCAGGAAACGCTGGCTGATATGGTTGGCACCACCCGTTCACGAGTGAGCTTTTTCATGAACCGGTTCAGGAAACTCGGTTTCATTCAATATGCCGGCGGGATTGAAGGCGGATTGCAAGTCCACAGTTCGCTGCTCAATATCGTTCTGCACGATTGAGCACAGACACGAACCGAACCCTACGTTAGCGACTCTTGCGCGCCTGCTATTCTGTTGCTCCGTTAGCCTTGGGCGCATCGGTGCGCCAAATATAAAGGAACTTCTCGTCGCTCGACGTTTCCACGGGGATGTTTCTCTCTCGGGTTACGCGATTCAAAGCAGAGCGAAGATTCTGCATCTTCTCGCCATTCAGACTGCTCAGCGGAACCTTAACCGCTTGCTTGGTGCTCAGCTTTGAAAGGTCGCCTAGAATGTCCGCGACCGCCTTGCGATGTTTTCCCTTACGGCCCTGCGGAACATCAGACCGCTTCAACGACGCGTAGTGTGTATTGTTACCGTTGCCGCTACGTCCCATCGGTGTCCCCCTTTATCGGGTACCGTATTCGTACGCGAGAAATCGTACGGCAACAAATCGTATCCTGCAACTAAAAATCTACGCGAATCCTGACCAGGGCAACGATCCGCTGAAGCATGCGTACATTAAGATGCGCTTTATCAATGAGTTCTCCCGCCTGCGTTCCGCTAAGACCTGCTAAGAGTTCACCCGTACGATTTAAGCCGCGCTAGCATGATTCACGGTGTGGGTGCGCCGAGACGCTCAGGAAATAACCGATGCTGTGGCGGTTGGTCCTAGGGCTTTTCTTGAGGGGGGCACCCAACCACGTTTCGCTTTGCACTGAAAACATGAAGCGCGAATTCGACCCCACTACTTTTCTGGCAACCATTGGCGAAGGCAGGAAGATTCTGGCCGTTCAGAAAAAACAAACCATTTTCACCCAAGGAGACGGAGCGGACGCTGTCTTCTATATTCAAGCCGGTAGAGTGAGACTCACCGTCGTATCCAAAGAAGGCAAGGAAGCAACCATCGGCATTCTGAAAGAAGGGGATTTCTTTGGCGAGGGCGCGCTGGCGGGTCAGAAGGTTCGGATGGGATCCGCTGCTGCGATGACCGATTGTGAACTGCTGCGGGTGAACAAGAAGGCGATGATGGAGGCGCTTCACGGCGAACATGCGTTTTCGGACATGTTCGTGGCCTATTTGCTCGCGCGGAATATCCGCTATGAGGAAGAGTTAGTCGACCAACTGTTTAATTCCAGCGAGAAGCGACTGGCCCTTGTGCTCTTGTTGCTGGCTCATTTTGGCAAGGAAGGTGTGCCCGAGACCGTCGTCCCGAAGATAAGTCAGGAAACTCTTGCCGAGATGATTGGCACCACTCGCTCGCGAGTCAGTTTTTTCATGAACCGGTTCAGGAAACTGGGTTTCATCCATTACAACGGCGGATTGCAGGTCCACAGTTCGCTGCTCAATATCGTTCTCCACGATTAAGATTCGCATCCACCAACAGACTCATGATCCTTTCGAGGGTGTTTTCTGCTTGAGCTATCAGGCTCCAGCATAGATCGAGTCAGGGCACGGGTCCAACACGTAAAAAAGGCCAGACCTCGGGGGAGGTCTGGCCTGAAACGTGCGCGTTTTGGTAGAGAAAGTAGAGTAGTCGTGAGGGTCCGAACGTCGACACTGTCAATCGACACTAACCCATGACCACTCTGTCGAACAGGTCGAATAGTACGTTGCCCAGAATGGGACGGCTGATCAAAATTGCACAGTTTTGGGAAAAGACAGGATCTAAACTGTCACAATCCGTGACTAGAGGCGGTGCTTCATGACTCCCACCGAAACAGGCGTTGTTCACAGAGTTTTGCTGGTGGATGACGATAGCGCAGTGCTCGCCATGATGATGCAAGGGCTTGAACGAAAAAGATTTGAGGTGGTTGCAGCCTCCAGCGTGACAGAAGCACTGAGACGAATCGCGACTGAGACCTTCGACGTGCTCATCACGGACCTGCACATGCCTGACCCGGGCGACGGTTTCACCGTAGTCTCAGCCATGCGTCATTCCCAACCGAACGCCTTGACGCTGCTGGTCAGCGGCTACCCCGACGTGCAGGGCGCGATGGCTGCCATCCTGCTGGAAGCGGATGAAATTGTGGTGAAACCATTCGAGATTGATCGCTTCACCGAACTCGTCCGAGAAAGAGTAGTGAATCGCAAACCTAACAAGCGGACGGACAAGGAGAGCGTGGGCGCAATCCTGCTGCGGTGCAGCACCAGCATTGTGGAGGCCTGGTTGGCGCGCGCAAGACGAAGCAGTGAACTAAACCTCATGACGCTTAGCGATCAAGAGCGCACCGGGCATCTTCCCAGGCTGGTGGAAGACCTGGCTCTCCGCCTGAGCAGACCCGTCGCGACTGACAAGGATAGCGATGCCGTATTTTCCGCCGCCGCTGTGGCCCACGGCAAGCTGCGATTTCAGCAGGGCTACTCTCCCGCAATGCTGGTGCACGAATCGCGAATATTGCAGGTAACCATTTTTGGCACGTTACAGATCAATCTGGAATCTCTGGATTTCAGCCTGCTCTTGCCTGACGTCATGACGATCGCGGACGAAGTCGATGCCCAGCTGACGCAGTCGATGGACAGCTACATGAAAACCATGGGAAAGTCAGCGGCGGCGTAGCGGCTGCTACTGTTAATATCCGTGTTGTGCTTTCAGGGGATTCGGACAATCGGAGCATTGTGTTCGCAGCCTGTTTTCGCAACCTGTAATAGAGCCATTTATGAAAATCCTACTATTTGCCGGCCTGCTCCTGGTAGTGCTTGGTATCGCATCCCTGATCGTGCCCGTTCCGCGCACCGAGACGCACGGCATTAAAGCTGGCAATATGAACATTGGCGTGCAAACCAGCGACAGTGAGCGGGTGTCACCAATCGTCAGTGTGGTGCTGATTGCCGGCGGGATCGCACTCACCATTGCTGGCGCACGCGGAGGAACTTCGAGAAGCTGACGCGAGGCCTGACCTGCGTCACTTCCCCCGAGGGAAACAGTGGCCGATGGTTAGCCACCGCTCCTCAACTGGCAATCGACGAAGGCACTAAATCGCCTTAGTTCTCAGAGGAAGCCATATCGTCGCTATCGGCCGCACCAGTGGTAACACACTGAGGACCATCAACCGTTTCCTGGGCAGAAATCGAAATCGCGCCGCTGCGGGCAAGAGCCTTGCCACGAAGGGTGCCGCCGTCCAGCGTAACGCTGGTGAGCGCCATGATCTTCCCCACGAAAATGCTGCCCTTGCCGACTGTCGCCGAGGAACCGACCTGCCAGTACACATTGCATCCTCTTCCGCCCTTGCCGGTGAGATTCACAACTACCTTGGAATTCGGGGCGGTGGTCAGAGTTGTGCCCATTTGAAAGATCCATTGGGCGTTGGGATTTCCTTGAGCGTCCAGATTCAGAGTGCCAGTCAATTGCGCCGCTGACGCGAAGCAGTAAACTCCGGGGATGAGCTTCATTCCGCCCAGATTCACGCCCGTAAGGGTGGTGCCACAATGGGCATCCGCAGCTTGAGTGTATGCCGTTGTCAGACCCTTCTGAGCCGCAGCTGTCACTGGGCTCGATTTGATGTACAGAATGCCCTTCACCTGGGCCGGCTTGAGTCCCTTCACCGTCGGCGTCGGAGAACTGCCAACGTCGCCGATTATGAAAGTGTGGGCGCCGACGTTGGTCACGCCGGAGCCGCCCAGCGAGGCAAATTTGTCCGCTGTTCCGAGGTTGATTTTTATAGCTTCGGTATCAGTTTGGGCATAAGCGCCAAGCCCTGACAACGACAGAGCCAGCAAAGAAATCGTAAGCAGTTTCATATATTGTTCCCTTCTTGGTTTCAAATTCCTGATTGCGAACTTTCACTCGGCACTCTATACAAACGCACGGAGCACCGTCTGCGCAGTATTGATCACATTCGCTAATTCAGGATTACCGTTTTATCAGCGGGTGGCTTGGTAACGGGAACAAGGCGAGAAAAAAGCCGAACTCTGTGAGTTGGCCTCCATTTAAAGAAGGGACTCCAGACGCAGCGGTGCCACAGTCTGCGCACACAACTCTCCGTGAGTTGCTAGGAGCCGCGTAATTACACTGCGCTGCGTCCGCTCAGCAAGTTGATGACTAAGACCACCAACGCTACTACCAGCAGTATGTGGATCAGACCACCGGCCACGTGAAGGCTGAAACCCAGAAGCCACAGAATCAGAAGCACAACGAATATCGTCCAAAGCATGTTTATCTCCTTCGTTTTTTGTCGAGTTGCTGGTTCATCCTTGCCTCGCGTCTTTGTGTCCCATCTGAACTCCTCTGAATGACTTCCCGCACTCCAAACAGAATGGCTTGGAGCGCGGAGTAATTAGCCCGCAGAAGGGGCACATCCTTGGAGATCCCATTTCGCCATGCGATGTTTTCATCGCCGAGAGCTTTCCCATTGAGCCAGCGAGGAAGGTGCGCAAGGTACGAAGATGGATAAGAAAAGGATGCAAGACGGAGCCCACTCTTTCGCATTTCAACAGGTTCACGATGACACATCGGCGGCAGCGATTCTGAGCAAGATTGCTCAAACTCCACGAGATCAGTCAGTTCGCATCGAGAAAGTCAGCCGATATGGGTGACGCAAACTTAAAGTGAGCAATTCAGATCAGCTATTTCTTTGGGCTTAGGCGATCATAATCTCAGAGACGAGCCATTCTTCTCTCTCTTTCAGGTTCTCTGAGCTAAGTCAGCCCATCTGAAGTTATTCCCTCTTAGTTCAGTGGCTCCAAAGGAATGAATTCATGAAAAAGACAATTTCACTGCTATTGATGAGCTTGATGGGTTTGGTTGGAACCTACGCGTGGGCAGGGTCGGCTCGCGAAGACACGGTCGATCGCCTGCAGAAGTCGGTAGACGTTCTGCGCGCGATTATGTCAACGCCGGACAAAGGCATTCCAGAAGAAGTGTTAAGCGGCGCAAAGTGCATTCTGGTAGTGCCCGACCTGATCAAGGGTGGCTTCATTTTTGGCGGCAAGCACGGCCGTGGAGTGGCTTCGTGCCGTACTTCGGACGGCTGGAGCGCGCCTGCCTTCGTATCGGTTGGCGGTGGGAGCTGGGGATTGCAGATTGGAGTCGAAGGGGTGGATCTGGTCATGCTCGTAATGAATGACCAGGGTTTCCAGCATCTGCTGTCGAGCAAGTTCGAACTGACCGGTGAAGGATCGGTTGCGGCCGGACCAGTCGGTCGTCATGCTTCCGCTGGAACTGACTGGAAGATGAATACGGAAATGTTGACCTACTCGCGTTCAAAAGGTGTATTCGCCGGCTTGACGCTGGAAGGCGCGGTCGTGGAGCAGGATAACGATTCCACTCACGCCATTTACGGCAAGCACATGACGTTCCGTAACATCCTTTCCGGTAAAGTGTCCACTCCGGCTAGTGCGGACGCATTCCTGAAAGCCGTATCTGAGGCAGGCCAACAGGCGAAGGTCGCAGAAGCTAGAGAAGACAAGAAGTAATTGGGCCGGAAAGCTTGCCGGCAACGATAGTTGCGGCTGACCGGGTGTGAGATGTGGCTCGGTCAGCTTGCACGGCGGCTAAAGCCTTTCCCTCCGACAAAACCCAGTTTCCCCGTAGACGTTAGGGGGACAACCAGCATCGAATCTATTCGCAAGTAATAGATGAAAAGGAGAAAACGGATGACGACGAGTGAAAAGAGCAAATGCGCGCATCTGCCCTGCTTGTGCCTGGTGCAAAGCAGCGACAAATATTGCGGTGAAGCCTGTAAGGAAGCAGGATCCAAAGAGGTGGAGATTGCGTGCCAGTGCGACCACAAACCGTGCCCGCTTACCGTGTGAAGAGCAACAAATGACCCTTAGCGTGCAGGTGGATCTTAGATGGGCCCAGGAGACTCTCGAGTGAACACACACCGAATTATAGTTTTGCTGTTGGTGCTCACGGGCGTCACAGGCCCGCTGATAAGGGCGCAAACGCTGGTCGATTCAACAGACTCCTCCAGCACCGTGATCCCCGCGAGTACGACGCCGACCCTCCCCGAGCTGACGTATGTGCGCCCAACGGAGGCGACGAAGCTTCACAACTATTTCTTCGACACTGTTGGCCCGTATCCCATCGCGGGTGCGGCGTTTGCGGCGGGTATTGGCCAAGCGTACAACACTCCTCCGGAGTGGAACCAAGGCGCTGAAGGATTTGGCAAGCGGATCGGGTCCGCTTTCGGCATTGCCGCGGTCAGCACTACGACGCGTTATGGGCTGGCGGAAGCCTTTAAGGAAGACACGTTGTATTACCGCTGTGAGTGCAAGGGCGTATTTCCACGGCTGCGTCATGCCGTCATCTCGACCCTTACGGCACGCCGCGGCGACGATGGGCATCATGTCTTTTCTTTTTCGTCCCTGATCGCCCCGTACACCGGCACGATGACTGCTGTCTACGCGTGGTATCCCGACCGGTACAGCTACAAGGATGCTTTCCGAATGGGTAATTACACCATGCTGGGATACCTGGGGGCGAATATCGGTCTGGAGTTTCTCTACAGCGGTCCCCACTCCTTGCTTTCCCGCATGCACCTCAACAGTTCGCGCGCCGCAAATCCGGAGTCAAATCCGTGATCGAACGCGGACCCAGTACGGTTGCATCCTTGAACCCTCGAGTTCCGGGGCTGCAGGCCTTACGCGCGCCTTCCACTTTGAGCTCCTTCCTGGGCCTGATCAACCAGTTTCTCGAATGGTTCGGCGATCTCGGGATATTCTTCTGGCGGGTTGTCCGGGCCGCAGTGACACCGCCATTTGAATTCCATGAACTTTTTCGACAACTCGACGAGATCGGATCAAAGTCCCTGCCGCTGGTTGCTTTGGCCGGCGCCGCCACCGGGGTCGTACTCTCGTTGGAGGCTCGTTACAGCCTGACTCGATTTGGGGCTAAGTCCCTGCTGCCCGCTGCAATCGTGTTTTCCGTCATCCATGAGACGGGTCCGATCATCACTGGTTTGGTTGTGAGTGGCCGGGTAGGCGCCGGCATTGGCGCCGAGTTGGCGTCGATGAAAGTAACCGAGCAGATCGATGCCATCGAAGCCTCCGCGGTAAACCCCTATCGGCTACTGGCGGCAACTCGTATTCTGGCGTGCATCCTCATGCTGCCGCTCCTGACTCTGGCTGCTGACGCTTGTGGCGTGGTGATGGGTTGGGTCACGCAGGCTCTGTCGGAGCCGCAATCGCTACACCAGTTCATCAACGCCGGTTTTAACGGCGCCGATTTTAACGATTTCTTGCCACCGACGTTTAAGACCGCCGTGTTTGGATTGATCATTGGCACGATCGCGTGTTTTCAGGGAATGCGGACAAAGGGAGGTGCAGCGGGTGTGGGCCGGGCGGCTACGAGCTCGGTAGTTTTGTCCTCGCTGTTCGTAATCCTGGCGGATGTGGTGCTGGTGAAAATCATCATCATATTTTTCCCATGACATTGGTTCACCAGCTCGCGAAATAAAATATGGACACAATCGATCAAGTCGCGATCAAGCGAGAGACAGCCGAAGAAGGTGATAGCGGGCCCGCTATCGCCGTCGAGAAGTTGCATAAGTCCTTCGGAAGTCAGAAGGTCTTAGACGGAATTAGCCTGGCTGTGAAGCGCGGCGAAACCCTGGCGGTGCTGGGGCGCAGCGGTACAGGGAAGAGCGTATTGCTGAGGCTCATCATCGGCCTCGAGAAACCGGACTCGGGATCGGTTCGCATTCACGGTCAAGACATCGCCGGCCTGGGTCTCGATCAACTCGGCGATATCCGGAAGAAAATGGGTTTTCTGTTTCAGCACGCTGCGCTTTACGATTCGCTGACTGTCGGGCAGAATGTGGCTTTTCCGCTGCAACACCATAGGAAGCAGATGTCGGAACCTGAGCGGAGCGACCGGGTAAAGACCCTGCTGGCGGAAGTCGGCCTGGGAGAGAACGACGATCAGAAGATGCCCTCGGATATTTCGGGCGGCATGCAGAAACGGGTAGGACTCGCACGTGCGCTGGCATTGGAACCGGATATTTTGCTTCTCGACGAGCCCACCGCGGGTCTCGACCCGATCAGCTCCGCGGAGATCGACGATTTAGTTCTCAAACTCCAGGCCGAGCATCACATGGCATCGATCGTCGTGACTCATGATCTTCACAGCGCAAAGACGATTGCGAACCGTCTGGCTCTGCTCGATAACGGCGAAGTGTTGATCGATGGCAACTTTGAAGAACTTCAGAAAAGTGACATCGAATTTGTTAAGGAATTTCTAAAGCATTCGTAGGAGGATCTATGTCGAGAGCGGCGCGTCTAGGAGCTTTCATCGTTGCGACGCTGGCAATTCTGGCAGTCGGCGTGTTCATCATCGGAAGCAAGCAGTATCTTTTCAGCTCGACGTACCAATTGAAGGCACAATTCGACAACGTCGAGGGCTTGGATGACGGCGCAGATGTTCGCTTGGGCGGAGTTCACCGCGGGACTGTTCACAGCATCGAATCTCCTCACAAGCCCGGCGAAAAGGTCACAGTGGTCATGGATCTAGCCAAGTCGACGCACGAGGTCATCAAGCAGGACTCAGTCGCCACAATCGAAACCGAAGGGCTGTTGGGAAACCAGTATATGGCCATCTCGTTTGGATCTGCAGGGAGGCCCGATGTCCGCGACGGCGATACTATCGCCAGCCAACCGCCACTTGAAATGTCGGACCTGCTGCAAAAGACGAGCGGCCTTCTTGATAGTAGCCAGCAAGCCATCCAAAACGCCACTCGGGCGACGGCGAATCTAGACTCCATCAGCGCCAAGATCGATCGTGGGCAGGGAACCGCGGGGGCGCTCGTTAACGACAAGACACTTTACAACAACCTCGAACAGACAAGCGGCGCCATGCACAACACCATGATGCAGGCAGAAGCCGGGGCGACTGACTTTCAGGAGAACATGGAAGCCTTAAAGCACAACTTCTTCCTGCGTGGCTATTTCAAAACTCGCGGATACGAAGATTCTAGCGAGCTGGCAAAAAATGAGATCGAACGGCTGCCGCAGGGCGCGCCGACAAAACAGTTTACCTACTCAGCGAAGCAGCTTTTCGATAAGCCGGATTCGGCCAAACTCAAAAACCAGAAATCTCTGAACGATGGCGGCGAGTTCCTGGCGAATAACCAGTTCGGTTTTGCGGTGGTCGTGGCATCCGCTGGCATGGAAGGCGATACCCAGAAGGATCTGGTTCTGACCGAAGCCCGGGCTGCGGTTGTGCGCGAGTATCTGGTCGAGAACTTCGGATTCGATGATACTCAGCTCAAAACTCTGGGAATGGGCAAGCAGCCGGATACGGGTTCTGGTGCAAACTGGGGTACGGTCCAGATTTCCATCTATCCAGCGGGGACCGACGTTCCGCCTAACAAGCAAACGCAGGCAGGCATCGCATCCAAGACCAGCTCGGACCGACCAGGCCCAGCTTCTGCAGGCGCAACATCGAAGCCGCAATAAACGTGAGGCGTCGTTTATTCGAACTCGAGCATTACGATTTCGGGATTCGATCCCAGTCGCAGGGGCGGTCCCCAGGTTCCTGCTCCGCTCGAGGTAAAAACCTGCATTTTTCCTATCCGGCTCAATCCATATACAAACTGGCGGTAGATCCGCCGCGCCATCCAACTCCAGGGTACGAACTGTCCAAGATGCGTATGACCGGACAATTGGAGAGAAACGCCCGCAGCCTCCGCGATTTCCGGATGGTCGGGGGCATGCGTCAAGAGAATGCTGGCGCGGTCGCGATCCAATCGAATCCGGTGAAGCACCGATCTAAAGGCCCCGTCCTGCACTGCGTTTCGGTATGGCACACCCACAATCTGCAAACCGTCTACTTCCACCTTCTCATTACTGAGCACCCGCACGCCGGCCGCCGCAATGGCATCTAGATAATTGCTGTCGTCTCCAAATTGCTCGTGGTTTCCGGCGACAAAATACACGCCGTGTGGCGCCGTGAGCTTGTTTAATGGTTCTGCCGCTCGTGCGGCGTCGATCGCCGTGCCGTCATATAAATCTCCAGCAATAAAAATAGCGTCCGGCTCTTCGCTCACAATCTTTGCAACCATGCGTCGCAGAAAACTTCCGTTTCGCACGTGCCCAAGGTGCAGATCGCTGATTAGAGCCGCTCTTCGCCCATGCCACGCTTCCGGCAAGTTTGCGAGCCGCACTGTCGTTCGCGTGATTCGTGTCCAGTTCGCATTGAAAACTCCGTAGAATCCGGCCACGATCGCGGCGCCAAACAACAATTCCACCACGCGATGGAAGTTCAAGTCCAGACGGGCGAGGAGTACAACTCCGTAAATGATCCAGGAGAAAATTGCCGCAATAAAGAGGAAAGTCAACAGACCCAACCAAACCGCAGCCGCCCTGTAAAAAGCGCGCAAAGCTGCGTTCGTGTAACGAAAGGCGAGGAGGGAAGCGGCTACAAAGCTTACCGACAAAAATCCGAAAGCCAGCTTAGCCCCGAGCGTCCCGGAGTCGGTGCCTCCTGAAGGCGAAAATGTCCACGTCTTGTACAGCACAAAATGCGTCAAGAAAAGAACGGACTGAATAACCACGATGAAACTGATTAAGCTCCTTCGCACTCGCATATTGCATTAGATTCCCTCCCCACCTTGTTGGCTTCTACGAGTTTTTTAGGGACATTTCCCGATTAATGTTGACATCTCTGAGGGCGTGTTGCTCCGGTCTAACTCCCGTAGACCTTTGGTCCGCGGCTACAGCGAGGGAATGCGATGTTTAAGAGTGAGACGGTATTTACTTCCAATGAGGATTGATCGAGTAAATTGCAACCTGGTCCAACAATCATGCAGCGCCAGAAACCCGAACTTCATCCAACAGCGTATCGATCTGATTGCGGAAGCGAGCAAAGATCAAGAGATAAAAGATCAAGGGAGGAGAGTCGTGAGAGTTGGCGCCCGTTCCTATTTTCTTGCTGCGACAGTATGTTCTGCTTTGTGGATCTTTTCCGTCTTAACGCTTGCCGCCCAAGACGCACACTTTCATAACGCGCCCACGTCCAGTAGTCAGCAAAAGAATCCGTATCCGGGGCAGACGGCAGCCGTCGCGGCAGGCGCAAGACTGTACGCGACGAACTGTGGCTCGTGCCACGGAATCAATGGACGCGGCACCGGAAACATTCCTGCTCTATCCCGCGGCGCGACTCAGGGAGCGCCCGACGGAGAGGTTTTCTGGTTTATCACGACTGGCTCAGTCAACAACGGTATGCCGTCTTGGGCCAGCCTGCCTGAGGTGGCGCGATGGCAGATTGTTGCTTATTTGAAGTCCCTCAAGAACTCCCCAGGCGTCCAAACGACCCAACCCGCATCTGCCAACCTAAAGCCGGTTAGGACGACTGCTCGGTCGCCGCAGGCTCCATTCACGGATTTCCGTTTCGAAGAGCCCGGAAACGTTCGCAAGATCACGGTGCAAGATCTTCCGGCGCCGTATGCTAGCGAGTCGGCCGACAACGGACCTGACGTAATCGCTCGCCCACGTAGCGCGTGGCCGAAAGCTCCCGCCGGATTCAGCGTGCAACAATTCGCGACCGGACTGGATAATCCCCGATTGATACGGACCGCTCCCAATGGCGATATCTTCCTGGCAGAAAGCAGCAGCGGCAAAATCCGAGTGTTCCGGGGAATTACCAGCGATGGCAAACCTGAGCAGGCCAGGGTTTTCGCCACCGGGCTCAAGGAGCCTTACGGAATTGCCTTCTACCCTCCGGGCGCCAATCCCCAGTGGGTGTATGTGGGCGACACCGATGCAGTCGTGCGGTTTGCATACCAAAATGGCGACTTGAAAGCGAGCGGGCGGGCGCAGCACATTGTAGACCTGCCGCACGGCGAAGGGCATTGGACCCGCGACGTTCAGTTCACGGCCGACGGCAAGAAGATGTTTGTCTCAGTCGGATCGGCGTCGAATGTCGATGACCCCGACACAACCCCGGATGAAAAAAATCGGGCTGACATTTTAGAGTTCAATCCCGACGGCTCTGGCATGCGCGTCTACGCGTATGGAATCAGGAATGCCGGAGGCGGACTGGCAGTCAATCCCAAGACCGGAGAATTGTGGTGTTCGGTCAACGAGCGTGACGGGTTGGGAGACAATCTCGTTCCCGACTACATCACGCATGTCACCGAAGGCGGCTTCTATGGCTGGCCCTGGTGGTACATCGGCGGCCACCAGGACCCACGCCACGAAGGCAAACATCCGGAGTTGAGAGATAAGGCGCTGGTTCCTGACGTGCTGTTACAGCCGCACAACGCTTCACTCGAAATGACATTCTACGAAGGCACGCAGTTCCCGGGTGAATATCGGGGTGACATTTTCGCCTCTGAGCATGGTTCATGGAACCGCTCCGTACGTGCCGGATATGAAGTCATCCGCGTGCCGTTACACCAGACAAACCGGGCTAGTGGCGAGTACGAGGATTTCCTGACTGGATTCGTGTTCGACAACGGGCATGTCTGGGGAAGGCCCGTCGGTATTACGGTGGCTCAGGACGGATCGCTGTTAGTCAGTGACGACGGTTCGAATTCTATCTGGCGTGTCAGTTACGCTAGCTCTGAAAGTCAGCAGAGTGTTCACCATCGAAGCCAAGAAAGCCAGGGCACCAAGAGTGGATCAAAATAAACTTGTACTCAGTTTAGTCGCGGCACTGGGACTGTGTGCTTTCCAATTCGGGGATCGGTATGGGCTGAATAACATGCCATTCGCGCAGGTGCAGCCCATGGTCTCCGATTTGGCAAAGGCCCGCAAAATGGCTAAGCAGGGTAATGTTGATCTGCTGGCCGGGCAAGCCATGCCTGGACAGTCCGCGAGCCTTCGAGGAGAAGTCACCGACGCGAATTGTTATCTGGGCAGTCACACGCATGCCTATGATCATGCCTTCTGTGCGAAGCTCTGCGCAGCGGCGGGTAGTCCGCTCCTCTTTGTTCCCGACCAAGGCAGACAAGTCTATCTTGTCCTCGGCGTACAGAACGGAGTACGGCTTCCGGACAACGTTCTCGACCGGATAGGTGTTCCTGGGATCGTGGTGAAGGGCAAAGTGTTGGACACCGAAGGATTGCATGTGTTTGCGGTTGAGGCCCTAGTCCAGTAACACCAGCCAATTCTGAGTTCTCAATTTACTCACGCTCTCCGAAACGCTGACAGCGGCGCAATCTGAAACACCCCCCACATTTCTCTGCACATGACATTTCTCCTGAGGGAATAAAGCATCGTCTGCCGAGTTTTCAGCGATGAGCCTGAAACGAAACCATCTTTATGGCGAATCCTTTTGATCTCAAGACCGTACTTCTAGCAAAGCATGCGCAGCATGTCGTATTGGTTCATTTTCCTATCGCACTGTTCATTTCAGCAGTGGGTTTTGACCTCGTCGCGCAATGGACGAAGCGCAGCGGCCTCGCGGACGCGGCATATTACAACCTGCTGGTGGCCGCCATTTCAACACTCCCCGTTCTAGTGACGGGGATCCTCGCTTGGCAGTTTCAACTAGAAGGGCAGAAACTCAAGGGTATCCTCGTGCTGCACCTGATATTCGCCTGCCTCTCGACCGCAATGATCTGGCTGGTTTGGTATCTGCATTTTCGTTCGCGGCGGCGGGTACAAACGTTGCCGAGTTACCGCCTGGCGATTGAATGCCTGGGTGTCGGTGTCGTGGCGATGACCGGACATTTGGGCGGTTTCCTAAGCGGCGTAAACGGACCCGGCTAGACGCTCACCTCTTTGAACGTGTAGGGCGGACTCTTGTCCCGCCTTCGCCGTTGACGTTCAACCCACCCGCACCACCAGAGCCGTGTAGATCCTTCAAATCCAAAGCACGATCAACCGCAATTGGTAGCAGGCGTGAGTGTGCGCTCTACACGGGAATAAAACAGACCGCGCCCAGTTATCAACTCAGAACGCTACAACCACGGAGCGCACAATGACCGACAAGAAGCAAAATCTTATCGACCAGCAGTTGCAAGACCTCAATAATGACGGCGTCGACCGTCGCGGGTTTCTGAAGTGTATGGCATGGGGGGGCACTGGATTAGTGTGGACGATGAGCGGCGGAATTCCAGTGTCTCGGGCTTTCGCCAAGAATATCGGCAAAGACGCGGGCAAAGCTGGAGACTTCAGTTTTGTGCAGATCAGCGACAGCCACATGGGATTCAACAAGCCAGCCAATCAGGATGTGGCCGCGACGCTTCAGGCGGCGGTAGACAAGATCAACGCTTTGCCCGATCAGCCAGAGTTCCTGTTGCACACCGGCGACATCAGCCATCTTTCAAAACCAGAACAGTTCGACAACGTTGACCAGATTTTGAAGAGCGCGAATGCGAAAGACATATTCTTTGTGCCCGGAGAACATGACGTGCTCGACGATAACGGCAAGTCGTACCTCGAACGCTATGGAAAGAGCGCTCAAGGCTCCGGATGGTACAGCTTCGACCACAAAGGCGTGCACTTCATCGGGCTGGTGAACGTGATGAATCTGAAGTCGGGCGGACTGGGATCACTTGGCGGCGAGCAGCTCGAATGGATGGAAAAAGATGTCAAGCATCGGAAGCACAGCACGCCAATCGTGGTGTTCGCGCACATACCGCTGTGGTCGGTGTATCCGGACTGGGGCTGGGGCACGGAGGATAGCGCACAGGCACTCTCTTACTTGAAGAAGTTCGGCTCCGTCACGGTGCTCAACGGGCACATTCATCAGATCATGCAAAAGGTCGAAGGAAACGTGACCTTTCATACAGCGATGTCGACAGCGTTTCCACAACCACAGCCGGGCAAGGCGGATTCGCCCGGACCGATGAAAGTGCCAGCGGAGCAGTTGCGGACTCTGCTTGGAATTACGGATGTGAACTACATTCGGGGGCAGCATTCCCTGGCAGTGGTCGACTCAAACCTTAGCTAGGCCACTAAGAAGGGGGCGTAGGCAGCGAAGATCAAACGAGCAATTCAATCTATAGGAGCGTAATAATGAGAAAGAAAAATATATGGGTTGCAGGGTTCGCCGCGGCCATGGTTATTGTGATTCTGCTGTTAGCGGGCTTGCCCAGTGTCATGGCCAGTAGTAACCAGCCATCAGATGCAAACGCCGAAGTGAAAATCGATAATTTCAGTTTCGGCCCGCAGACACTCACGGTAGCTGTCGGGACCACAGTCACCTGGACCAACCGAGACGATATTCCACATACGGTTGTCAGCACAGACGGTGTGTTCAAGTCTAAAGTCCGAGATACGGATGAAAAATTCTCCTACACGTTTACAAAGGCGGGGGAATTTCCTTACTACTGCTCGGTGCGTCCGAAAATGACCGGCAAGATCGTGGTGCAGTGAAATGCGGTGGGCGGGATGCGACCGAGAGCGAGAACGGTTGATGGCTGCGGCCTCGCCGTGTCGGATTAAAATCCGCATGGCCCCGACTAGTGTTCGATGGTCGTATCCGTTTTTGGTGGCTTCTCCGTTACCTGTTGCGGAGTCGGCAATTGCGAACGATCCCAGCCGCCGCCGAGAGCCTCGACGAGCGCAACCGCGGCGGTCATCTGTTCTACCTGCAGGGTATTCAACGTCTGCTCGTCCGACAACACCGTCGTCTGCGCAATCAGCACATCGATGTAGGGATCGATGCCGGTCTCGTACCTTCCCTGTTCGAGCTTGAGAAAAGTCTGGGCGGAATTCACCGCCTGCTGCTCTTGCTGGATCTCCTTGGATAGAATGCGCACTTCGGCCAGAGAATCCTCCACCTGTTGGAATGCAGTGAGCACGGTCTGACGGTATCCGGCGAGATCTGCGTTGTAGGTTGCGACGTATTGCTGGACGGTGGCGCGGCGCAGGCCGGCGTCGAAGATGGTTTCAGAGAGCGTGGTGCCTACGGACCAGAAGCGGCTTGGCCACGAGAGCCACTTTGTGAAGACGGAACTCTCAAAGCCGCCATCGGCGCTCAAAGTCAGCGTCGGATAATAAGCTGCATACGCGATACCGATCAACGAATTGGCTTCCGCCATCGAGCGTTCCGCGGCGGCGATGTCTGGCCGGCGCTCGAGCAGTTCCGAGGGTACACCGACAGGAATCGGTGGCGGAGCAACGGTCATGGGCTTCACTGGAATAGAGAAATTTGTGGCTGCTTTGCCTACCAGCATGGCGATGGCATGCTCATACTGAGCCCGAGCAATTCCGACGTTGGTTGCTCCTGCCTGCGCGCTCTGCAGTGTGGTTTCGGCTTCGACCACCGAGATCTGGTCGTCGATGCCCGTTTCGTAGAGAGCGCGAGTGAGGTCGAGCGCTTTTTGGTCTGCATCCACAGTATCGTTGAAAATCTTTTGCAATTCGTCCTGGCCGCGGATCTGAAAGAAAAACTCTGCCAGGCTGGCCTGCTCAGTCAGGCGCTCGTTCTCGAGATCCGCCGCGCTGACCTGGGCAGCGTATTGCGATTGGCGTACGGTGTTGCGGACCTTGCCCCAAAGGTCGGGCTCCCACGATGCTTCGAGGGGCAGCGAATACGTAGTGAATTGCAGTTGCGGTATAGCAGTGCCCTTGCCAGTCGTATTGACGGGGGTCGTGCTCAGATTTCCCGAGGTTCGCGAACGAGTGAATGCAGGCGCAACCGCCACGGTTGGAAAGTATTGGGAACGCGCTTCGCGCACGACGGCGCGAGCTTCCATGAAGTTTTCAAAGAATTGCTTGATGTTCTGGTTGTTGATGTCCAACTGCTCTTCGAGGGCGTTCAACTCGGAATCGTTGAAGATCTCCCACCACTTGCCACGCAGCTTGGAATCTGAAGGCTGCGCCACCGTCCAACCTTCGTTTTCCTTGAATTGGGTGGGTGATTCCTTGTAATCGGGAGCGGGCGGTTGCGGCGGCGCAGGCGGATGGTATTTCGGCCCGACCGCGCAACCCGACAACATCACCAATAACATTAGCCATAGCGCAGTTGCGCAAGGCCGACTGCATCGACCCATCGATTTTCGCTGAAAGATCGTCATAGCGTTTCTGCCTAACATCTAAATTCTCTCTAGCTGACCTCCGGGGTTGGAGAGCCAAGCACTCCGTGCTGTTTGCTCTGGAACCGAAGCCGCAAGCGGTCAAGGAACAGGTAGACCACTGGAGTGGTGTAGAGCGTGAGCATCTGGCTCACGATCAATCCTCCCACGATTGTGATCCCGAGCGGTCTGCGCAGTTCTGAACCGGTACCGGTGCCGAAGGCCAGCGGCAATGCCCCAAATATCGCGGCCATGGTTGTCATCAGGATCGGACGGAAGCGCAACATGCAGGCTTCGAAGATCGAGTCCCGCGTACTCTTGCCTTCCTGCCTTTCCGCGACCAGCGCGAAGTCGATCATCATGATGGCGTTTTTCTTGACGATGCCGATCAACAGCACGATTCCGATGATCGAAATTACGTTGAGATCGATCTTGAAAAGCATCAGCGCCAGAATGGCGCCTACGCTGGCCGAGGGCAGGGTCGAGATAATGGTCAGCGGATGCACCAGACTTTCATAGAGGATGCCCAGCACAATGTAGACCGCGAGCAGCGACGTCAATATGAGCATCGGCTCGGTGCTCAGCGACTGCTGGTAAGCCTGCAGCGTGCCGGCAAAGAAGCCGCGAATAGTCGAAGGCGTGCCTAGTCGCTGCTGCATTAGCGCGATGCGCTGCGTGGCATCGCTCAAAGAAACGCCAGGGGCAAGGTTGAAAGAAACAGTCACCGAAGGAAACAATCCAGTATGGTTTACGGCGAGCGGCGTGGTGCTGGACTCGGAGGTCGCAACCGCGCCGAGCGGCACGTTCCCCGCCTTTGCGGTATTCAGGTAAATGTCCTTCAGGCCTTCGGGAGTCTGCCAATACTGCGGAGCGACCTCAAGCACCACGTAGTATTGGTTTAACTGAGTATAGATAATTGAGACTTCGGATTGGCCGAAGGCACTATACAGCGAGGAGTCGAGCGACTGCGTCGTAATGCCCAGCCGGGCGGCAGTAGTGCGATCGTAGTTGAGCAGCTCTTGCAGCCCGCCGTTCTGCTGGTCGGAGTTGACGTCCTGGAGGCCCGTGAGTTTCTTCATTTCACTTAAAAGGATGGGCCCCCATTTCGATAGATCCTGAACGTTATCGCACTGAATGGTGTATTGGTAAAGCGCGTTGCCCGATCTGGCCCCGATGCGCAAGTCCTGCGCCGCTTGCAAGAAAGCCGAGGCCACGGGCAAACGGTTCATCTTGGGACGGAGCCGGTTGATGATATCTGCCGCGCTGACCTTGCGCTCGTTAAGTGGTTTGAGGGCTATGTAGATAAATCCCCCATTGGTTGCGCCGTTGCCGCCGGTATATGCGGTGACATTGGCGACGGCCGGATCACTTTTGATGACCCCGACCAACTGCCGGATCGAATTGTCCATCGCAGGGAACGATGAATCCTGCGGACCCTGTACCCCTCCCGTAATGGCGCCAGTGTCTTGTTGCGGAAAGAAGCCTTTGGGCATCCTGTAGATGAGCACGACGTTCAACACAATCGTGAGCAGCAACACCACCAAAGTCAGGCCCGAATTGTCGAGCACCCAGAGCAGGCTGCGGCGATAGGTTTCCAGCATCCAGGCGAAAAATTTCTCACTCGCGCGATACATTTTGCCGTGCTTCCGTTCCTTTTCGTCTTTTAGCAGGTACGCACACATCGTCGGGGTGGTGGTCAACGAAACCACCATGGAAACGACAATTGCGGTCGAAAGCGTGATGGCGAACTCGCGGAAAAGGCGGCCGACGATGCCGCCCATCATGAGAATGGGTATGAACACGGCGATCAACGAAACGCTGATGGAAAATACGGTGAAGCCGATCTCCTGTGCGCCCTTCAGCGCCGCCGCGAACGGTTGCATCCCTTGTTCCAGGTGACGCGAAATGTTTTCCATCACCACGATGGCATCATCGACCACGAAGCCGGTAGAGATGGTAAGCGCCATTAACGAAAGGTTGTCGAGGCTATAGCCGAGCAGATACATCACGGCAAACGTGCCAATCAGAGACACGGGGACAGCAACGCTCGGAATCAAGGTGGCGCGCCCGTTGCGCAGAAAAACGAAGACCACCAGGATGACCAACACCACGGAAATCAGCAGCGTGCGTTCCACGTCGTCAACTGAGGCCCGGATCGTAGTAGTTCGGTCGAGGACAATGGTGGTGTCGATGCCCTGCGGAATCGAAGCTTTCAGAAAGGGCAACTGGGTGCGAATGTTGTCGACGGTCTGGATGATGTTCGCGCCGGGCTGGCGAAAGATGATGATGGTGACCGAAGGTATGCCATTCAGATACCCGGCGGAACGGATGTTCTGAACGTTGTCGGTAACCTCGGCCACGTCGGAAAGCCGAACCGCCGCGCCGTTACTGTGTCCGATGATTATCGGCTTGTAGTCACTGGCGGCTGAGATCTGGTCATTGGCAATAATATCGGCGGTGACCGCCCCGTCGGACATCTGACCTTTTGCGAGGTCGGCGTTCTGAGTGCTCAATACGGATTGAACGTTGGCCAGCGTCAGACCGTAATTGTTCAGCTGCGTAGGATTGACATCGATGCGCACCGAGGGCAGGGAACTGCCCCCCACTGAAACCTGCCCCACCCCCTGAATCTGAGAGAGCTTCTGCGATATCACGGTGGAGGCTTCGTCGTACAGTTTGCCCCGGTCGTATTTACTGGAGGTTAAGCCAATAATCATGATCGGGGCGTCGGCAGGGTTCACTTTTCGATACGTGGGATTGGCGGGCAGATTTGCCGGCAGGTAGGTGCGAGCTGCGCTGATGGCGGCTTCAACATCGCGCGCCGCCCCATCGATATTGCGGCTGAGGTCAAACTGAATCGTGATCGATGTGCTACCCAGCGAACTGGCGGAGGTCATTTCCGAGACGCCCGCGATGTGGCCAAACTGCCGCTCGAGAGGGGTAGCGACGGAAGACGCCATAATCTGGGCGCTCGCTCCGGGCAAGGACCCAGAAACGGAGATGGTTGGGAAATCGACTTGAGGCAGAGGAGAAACTGGCAGCACAGTGTATGCAACCGCTCCGGAGATGGCGATGGCGATGGTGAGCAAGGTCGTTGCCACAGGCCGCCGGATAAAAAGTGCAGAAGGATTCATGGCAGCGCTTCCGGTTGTGCGGTGCCACCCGAAGTTTCACCAGCGTGCGAACCCGAGAATCTTTTTCCGAGGTTGTCGAAGAAGATGTAAATCACCGGGGTGGTGTAAAGCGTGAGCGCCTGGCTCAGCAAAAGTCCTCCTACCATGGCGATTCCCAGGGGGCGTCGAATTTCCGAGCCAATTCCGGTTCCGAAAGCCAATGGGAGGCCTCCCAGCAACGCGGCCATGGTGGTCATCATGATCGGGCGAAAGCGCAGCAGGCTGGCTTCATAGATGGCATCGGTGGCGTTCTTGCCATGCTGGCGCTCTCCCTCGAGCGCGAAATCCACCATCATGATTCCGTTCTTCTTCACGATTCCGATGAGCAAGATGATGCCGATAATGGCGACGACGCTGAGGTCCTGACGAAATAACATGAGCGCCAGCAGCGCGCCCACTCCGGCGGAAGGAAGAGTGGAAAGAATGGTGACTGGATGAACGAAACTCTCGTATAGGACGCCCAACACGATGTACACGGTCACCAGCGCCGCGAGAATCAACAGCGCCTCGTTTGAAAGTGAGTTCTTGAACGAGGCCGCTGTGCCTTGGAAATCCGCCTGCAAACTCGGCGGCATGTTCATGTCCTTCTGTACCTTGTCGATTGCAGTGATGGCGGTTCCCAAGGCGGCATTGGGCGCGAGATTGAACGAGACCGTGACTGCTGGAAACTGTCCCTGATGATTGATCGAGAGCGCCTCGGTTGCGCGCTGGACATGAGTAAATGCACTGAGGGGCACGGCGTTGCTCATCGCTGTGCTACTAACGGTGTTCGCCGAAGAATTCGTGGTCGATCCAGTCGAACTATTGCTTGGCGAGAGCGCATTCGGAATTGGAACCAGCACGCCTGAAGAAGGTGTATAGAGGACCGAAGTCGTAATCGCATTCGATCCAGCGGAGGAAGATCCGGAAGACGCAAACGAGGAAGAAGCTCCCGGCCCAGAAGTCCCGGATGAGGCATTGGCCTGGATATACAGATGTTGCAGCACATTGGGATCGTGTTGGAACTGCGGCAGCGCTTCGAGGATCACGTGGTATTGGTTGAGCTGGGTGTACATCGTGTTGATCTGGCGCTGTCCCAAGGCGTCATACAGAGTGTTGTCGATGGTCGACGGAGCGATACCGAGACGCGAAGCGGTGACACGATCGATGATCAGCGAGACCGCCAACCCTCCGGTCTGCTGGTCGGTTGCCACATCCTCGAGTTGAGGCAAAGTCTTCAATTTAGAGACAAAGCGATTCGTCCAATCGTTCAGTTCGTTCGCATCGGGATCCTCAAGCGTGTACTGATATTGCGTGCGGCTCACGCGGTCATCCACGGTAATGTTTTGTACCGGCTGCATGTAGACCGCGATTCCTTGAACGTTCTTCAGGCTGGACTGGAGCCTGCGGATCACGTCGGAGGCGCTTAGATTGCGGTCCTCAAGCGGCTTCAAGTTGATCGACATGCGGCCGCTGTTCAGAGTTGTGTTGGTGCCGTCGGCTCCAATAAATGAAGAAAGACTCTGGACAGCCGGGTCCTGAAGGATGACCTTGGCTAGTTCCTGCTGCTTCTCTGACATTGCCTGGAAGGAAATAGTTTCCGGAGCCTGTGAAATGCCTTGAATGACGCCAGTATCCTGCACCGGGAAAAATCCTTTGGGAATCACAATGTAGAGAAATATTGTGAGTATCAGCGTGCCAAGGGCGACAAACAGCGTGATGGTTTGGTATCGAAGCACGAACTTCAAAGTTCGACCGTAGAACGCGATCATGCTTTCGAACATGCGCTCCGAGGCCCGGTAGAAGCGTCCCTGCTGGTCCTTGGGCTGATGGCGCAAAATGCGGGCCGACATCATCGGAGTGAGGGTCAGCGATACCACGGCGGAGATGACGATCGTGACCGCAAGGGTTACGGCAAACTCGCGGAAAAGTCGGCCGACTACGTCTCCCATGAACAGCAGAGGAATGAGCACAGCAATCAGCGAGACGGTCAACGACACGATGGTGAAGCCGATCTGTTCCGCTCCCTTGAGCGCCGCCTCCATCGGCGATTCGCCTTCCTCGATGAAGCGCGAGATGTTTTCGATCATCACGATGGCATCATCGACAACAAATCCGGTGGAAATGGTGAGCGCCATCAAGGAAAGGTTGTCCAGGCTGTAGCCCAGTGCGTACATGGCAGCGAAAGTGCCGACGAGCGACAGCGGGACCGCCACGCTGGGAATGATCGTGGCATAGAGGCTTCGCAGAAAAAGAAAAATCACCATCACCACCAGCGCGATGGTCAGCATTAATTCGAATTCCACGTCGGACACAGAAGCCTGGATCGCGGTGGTCAGGTCGGTCAGCGTGGTGACCTGAACCGAAGCGGGCAGATTGGCTTCGAGTTGTGGCAAGAGCTTCTTGATGCTCTTGACTACGCTGATCGTGTTGGCGCCGGGCTGACGCTGCACATTCAGGATGACCGCGGGCGTTTGGTTCATCCACGCGGCTTGTTTATTGTTCTCGACGCCATCGATGACTTCGGCCACATCAGTCAGCATCACTGGCGCACCATTGCGGTATGCGACTACGACGTCACGATAATCAGCGCTGCTGACGAGTTGGTCATTGGCGTCGATCTGGTAGTCCTGCCGGGGACCGTCGAAGTTGCCTTTGGCGGCGTTCACGCTGGCCTGGACGAGAGCGGTGCGCAGATCCTCGAGATTGATTCCATAGGAAGAGAGCGCGACCGGATTGGCACGAATGCGGACTGCCGGCTTCTGGCCGCCGCTGATGCTGACCAAGCCAACTCCATTGAGCTGCGAGAGCTTCGGAGCCAACCGCGTATCCACTAAGTCTTCAACCTGCGACAAAGGAACGGAATCAGAAGTTATGGCGAGAGTCAGTACCGGCGCGTCGGCGGGATTTGTCTTGCTGTAGACCGGAGGCGCCGGCAGATTGGAGGGCAGATAACTCTGCGACGCATTGATGGCCGACTGAACTTCCTCTTCGGCAACGTCAATGTTGAGGCTCAAGTTGAACTGCAGCACGATGACCGAGGTTCCTCCCGAACTTGTGGAGGTCATCTGGCTGAGCCCCTGCAGTTGACCAAACTGCCGCTCGAGCGGCGCGGTTACTGTCGTCGCCATCACGATTGGGCTGGCGCCCGGATAAAAGGTGACGACTTGGATGGTGGGGTAATCGACCTCGGGCAGTGCCGAGACCGGTAACTGGGTAAAGGCAACGATACCGACGAGTAAGATCGCCGCCATCAGCAGCGCGGTCGCCACGGGCCGCATGATGAATGGGCGAGACGGGCTCACGGAGCTGGGCCCTCGCTGGCAGCACCCGGAAGAGGCTGATTGGAAACCGTGATCTTCGAATTGTTTTGCAGCTTGTCAAAGCTGCTGTCTGCAACGACGTCCCCGGGGGTGATGCCTTCGACAGCGGTCTGCCCGGCGTTCGCGACACCTGGCTTGATGTTGCGAATCTGAGCCGTGCCATTCTGGATGAGGTAGACGAATGCGGTCTGGCCATTATGTTGAATGGCGGAAGTCGGGATCAGCGTGACTCCTTGCAGAGTGTTTACCAGCAGCCTGGTGTTCACGAACTGGTTGGGGAACAGGCCGTCGTCTTTGTTATCGAAGAGCGCCCGCAGCTTCACCGTACCTGTAGTGGTATCGATCTGGTTGTCGAGGGTCAGCAGCTTTCCGGTCGCGATCTGCGTCAGTTGCGCCCGATCAAAGGCGTCGACTTCCAGCCGTTTGCCATGGCGAGTCTGCGCCAGCACTTGCGGAAGGCTGTCTTCGGCAACGGTAAAGACGACGGTGATCGGCTGTACCTCGGTGATCACGACTAGGGTCGTGGTTCCGCTCGATTGGACAACGTTCCCCGGATCTACCAGCCGTAGACCGACGCGTCCTTCGATCGGAGCCGTGATGTGACACCAGCCAACCTGGACCTGGTCATATTGCACAGCACCTTGGTCGTTTTTTACCGTGCCTTCGTCCTGTAGCACGAGTTTTTCCTGGTCATCGAGCGTCTGCTTGGGAATGCCATTTCGTGCCCACGCGTCGCGGTATCGTTGCAGATCCATTTGTGCCTGCTCGAGAATATGGGTGTCGCGCTCGAGCGCGCCTTGGGCCTGCAGGAGCTGGGCCTCGTATGGTCGCGGATCGATATCGACCAAGGCTTGGCCCTTGCGAACCAGTTGGCCTTCCTGATAGTGCACGTGGGTGACCATCCCTGTGACCTGACTGGTAATCGAGTCGGTGTAGATCGGAGTGACCGTGCCAATCGCCTCCAGATACACTCCGATGTTCCCCTTTTGTGCAACCGCGGTCACAACCGTGACCGGGCCGGTTACACCGCGCCGCGAGGAAGCTGCGCTTTGGGTTTCGTCGTGATGACGCAACACCAACATGAAAATCACGCCAAAAGTCAGCAGAAGCGCAGCCCATACGAAAAGGCGTTGCCATCTGGACTTATTGGAGTGACCCGTCGGCGCCGGTTGTTGCTGCTGCTGGAGCTCAACGGTCGAAGCAGGAGGTTTGGTTTCCATCCGATTTTCTTGCATCAGTCAATGCAGCCCAGTGCTTGCCAATGGCTGGTCATCAAAGCGATGTAACAGTCCGGATGCCGCTTCGAATAAAGATGTTCAAGATATGTCACCTATATTAACTTCGCCATGCGAATTTTAGAACCAGCATTTAGTCTGTCTGGAGTTACGTCTGAGATTCGGGACGCAATTGGTAGTCGAACCTGCTTGCAAACGCTGACCCCATTGGATGCGCTTTCTGAGCCCCCGTTGTCTAAGTTCTTAAAATCGCTTCTCTGATAAAAACAGGTTTTGGCGCTTGTGAGGTAAGAATTTGTAACGGAAAGTAAATGTTCGTAAGCGATTAGTGAATTCTTAAGGGTGGCATCAAACGCGCGATAGCCCTACTGGCGAAGCAGCAACGCAAGCCGGGGGAACGTGAACCGTCCCGCGGCGTCGTCCACCACGTTCACTTGGCAGGTGTAAAAGCCGGGCTTAAGCTGGGTCAACGGCACATCCAGTTGGAACACGGCTGCGCCCCGATCTCGCGCATTCAGCTCTTTTACTTCCTGCAACGGACTCTCATAAGCCTTCACCTTCCCTTGGAAAAAGGCGATGCTGGTCAAAAGCCGGATGCTCGAATCGGCCCCACCTTTTGATTTGCCATTGCTTTGAGCTTCGTGTCCCGGATCGTAGACTTCGTAATAGAGATAGAGATGTTGCCCGGTTGAGAAGACGTGAGTGACGCTCGGTATGATTTCCGAGCCGTCCCGGATGAGGGGATTGTTGTTGTTGCGGGTATTTCTTGATGGCTGGATCTGATTGGCCAGCACCACTGAACTCATCTTCAGAGGTTGGGTTTTCAGGTCGGGGATTTCGATATCGGTCTCAAACGATCCCATGCGCCCACTCTGGTTTTCGCGAACCACAAACTTCAAATGATATTTGCCGGCAACCAGGATAAATCCGTTGTTGTACTGTACATTCTTTCTGCGCACCTCAGCAGAAGTGTTTACGGCAAGCTTCGCCGTATTGCGCATGTCACCGACCTGGCGCTTATTGCCGTCGAGCGCCATGCCGATAACATCGAGCGTGGCTTTGTCCTGATTACTGGTGCTGGTGAATGGGATTTGCGATCCCGGAACGGCCAGCGAGATTGGGACAAAGAATTTATTGTCACCGATGCGGAAGTATCCAGCGGCGAGGTAAAGCGGCAGATCAGTGGCAGGCAAGTCTGAATTGAGTTCCTCTTCGAGTTGGCGCTCGCGGTCTTCCTTGGTGGAATGCTGATAGTCGGCCGGAGCATAGTACCCGCGCCTGTATTCGATTTTCACCCCCGGGCGATTCAGGCTTACAGTGATGTGCCGGTATCGGCCGTCACGTGCGGGGTTAGTGCTGTGGTAGCCAAGAACGTAATAGGTGGAGGTATCGTCCTGCACGCCCTTGAAGACCTTGCTGAAATCGTTGGAATCGAGGAAGGCGCGGCCGCCGGTGTCCGCAGCCAGGGTCACGAGGGTTTCCTGGGTTGTGAAATTCGAATTCAGAGCGTTGAGTGTCGACTGTCCGGAGTACGGCGAAGTGCCTCGAAGGCTGGCATTCTGCGCCTCTCCGCCCGCCACGAGAGCCTGCAGCCCGCGGATGTCCATGGTGTAAAAAGCGAGATTCGCGCGGACTGCGGCGTTGGTCGCGGCTTTCAACTCTGACTCGTTCTCGATGCCGGTGCGATCGATGCCGCTGGAAAAATAGATCAACGACTTCTTCTGTTGAACGTGAGAAAGGCGTTCGGCGACGGAACGTAATGCTTCCAGCCGGCGATCGGTGTTGAAGATGTTGTACTCGGTGTCGTCGGCGGTGAACGATCCGCCCGTGTCTGGCGTGCCCTCGGTTGTCCCGGTCGATCCTTCTTCAAAACCTTGTCCGGCACCGGGATTCAAAGCCTGCAGAGCCTTCTTCAACAACGCGTGGTCAGTGGTGAAATCCTGATTGACCTGCAGCGAACTTCCGAGCGAAACAATCGAAACCAGGTCGGCTGGAGCCATTTGTTTATCCACGTAGTTCACGGCGGCAGTCACTGAGTGGTCGATCTCGTCAGGCTCCATCCCCGAAAGATCGAAGAACAATACTATCAAGCGGCGATCTTTGAACTCGACCGCTGCGGCGAGTTGCGGCTTCTCTGAGGTCGGGGCTGGGGCCCCAGAATTCTCCAATGGCTTTGCCTGGGCTACGTCGAGAGCGGGAACTGCATCAGTGTTCTCAATATCAAAGGAGACGATTTGCTGGGATTTGCCATCTTCTTTGATTTGAAAGTCCTCCGGCTTCATGTCGCGGACAACCTTGCCACCCTTGTCACGCACCGTGACATTTACCAGAACCAGTTCGGTTTCGGCGTGGAAGGTGTAATCGGTTTGGGACGGTAGGTAGGAACACAGCAGAATGAGCACCAGAAGCACGGCCGAAGGCTTACGTATGCGAGGCTGGCGGATTGAACCGGAGTTAGTCATGTCCCTAAAACCGAATCCTCGATGTCAACTGTATGGCTCGCATGGCTCCGACCGCGGTCACCCTGCCGAACGTCGGAGAATTCACTTGTGTATCGATGCTGGCGTATTGCGGAATGTTGAAAACATTGGTTGCTTGGGCGCGAAACTCAAGAACACGCGATTCCTTCAACGGAAAGATTTTGGTGAAGGCCATATCAAAAACCTTGGTCGGAGGACCGATGATACTGTTGCGACGCGCATCGCCGTATTGACCCGGCGGTGGTGCGACGAATGCGGCAGTATTGAACCACTGCCCAATCGACGGGTTAGGAATCGAAATTGATTCTCCTGTAACAAGATTCGGTCGCAACGTGCCATTGGTGCCACGCTGCACATCCGAAAAGTCACCCAGGAGTCGAGGCGTGAAGGGAAGTCCCGAAGCGATCGTCCAGTCGCCGCTCCATTGCCAGTCCCCGAATATGGCGCGCGGAACGCTATTTCCCGTCAACCACCGTTTGTCGTGACCGAAAGGCAGTTCCCACAAATAGTCGGCGGTAAAGCGTTGAGTCTGATTGAAGCTGGAAAGACCGCGTTCGGCGGAGAGATCAAATGCGTTCTGGGCGACGTTGGTCGCGCCCGCGCTGGAGGTCCCGCTGCTGGCGCCACCTCCGGCGGCAGTGCCTCCAGCGCCGAGACCGGCGGATCCCGAGCCCGAAGTTGCCCCCGCTCCAATCGTGGACGCGTCATCAAGCGATTTGGAAAACGTATACGTTCCGCCAATTGAGAATCCGTGAGCCAGCCGTTTGCGGAGGCGCACCGAACCGGCGTTAGCTTCGGAGTCTGCGACCGAGTTTTGGTAATTGAAGGCCTGCACCCCCGGAATCCGAATGCCGGTTGCAGTACGATTCGGCGCTTCGAGAATGTCGAGATCTGTTCCCTTGGTTCCGGTGTAGTCGATATTTAATAGCAGCGTGGGCTTGATTTGCTGCTGGATGTCCAGGTTTCTGATCTGCACGTAGCCGAGGCGGTAGTTGGGGTTCACCGAGTAGTTATTGGTGATTCCCGCGGATTGGGAGGTTGGAAAACCATTCTGCAAGGTGAGCTGTCCGGGGCTCGACTGTACGTTGGTCTCAGCAAAAGAAAATGGCGGCTGGAACGCGAGTTGTTGCACGATCGTCTGGTACGCGCCAGTGTTGTAGTTGATGCCGTAGCCGCCTCGCACTACGGTTTTGGAAAAGGGTTTCCAGGCAAAACCAACACGCGGTGCGAAGTTGTTGCGGTCTGGCCGCACCAGCGTCACGGGGTAAAGTCCGTTGTAAGGACCGACCTGGCCGGGCAATACGACGGCTACGGCTGGAGGCCCAGCCGTCAGGCTCAACACTCCTGGTGACAGATCAAGATTCACGATGCGGTTGTTGATCTCGGTGTAGGGCGAGACATATTCGTAACGTACCCCCAGATTAAGGGTGAGATTGCCGCGCATCTTCCACTCGTCTTGCGCGAACAGGTCCCACGAGTTTCCCCGGAAGTGGTAGTTGTTCTCGCCAAACTGCGCCGAGGTCTGCTGCGGCAGGCCGAGCAAAAAATCAGCGAAATCAAAACCGGTCCCGGTCACAAGCTGGCCGTTAAAGATTTGTGAAGTATTGAGCCCGGTAAAAATAAAACTGCCGCGCGCGTTGCTATCGGTTTCCGTGTTGACCTGAATCCGGCGGAAATCCCCGCCCCAGCGCCAAGTGTGCTTCCCATGAGTCCAAATCATGTTGTCGGAGTAGGTAAAAGTCTGGTCGCGCAGAAGAGCTGGATTGACGTCCTGCAAACCGCCAAAATTGGTGAACGATAGACTGGGAAGGCCCCAATCGAAGGGATTCGTCGAGACTCCATCAATTCCTACAGCCCCGGTGATGTTGTTCACAAATGCGTAGAGGTTCTGCGTACGCGTGCGACTGCGGTTGAAATCAAAGCGGGCGACGTTGGTTAACTTTCCGAAGCTTCGAACATAGGAAATCGGTATATCGAAACTACGAACGTCAGTGTGACCGCCTACGCTGGGGAAGGGATTGGTCAGCTCTGAGCTTGATCCGTGGTAGTGAAACCCAAACGTGAGATTGTTCTGCGGACCTCGGCGTCCGCCGCCCTGACGACGGCCACGCAAGGCCGCGCCAAAGCTGTGATTTATGCGGATGTTCAGGTCGTCGCTGCTGCTGTTGGCGGAAGTGATGAAATGGAAATTCTGGTAATTGCCTGGCAGGTTGGGCATTGGAATGTATGGCAACAGCCCGGTGGCAACAGGATTAATTTGCGGAATCGTATTGTTTGCGAATTGGGTGCCGCTGGCGGGATTGAAAATCTGCACCGGCTGTCCAGCATTCGAACCCGAGGTATATAGGGTTTGGGAAAAATTCCCTTGGCGTTCGAGCAAAGTGGGCACGGTTGAAAACTGATCGAAGGGATTCTCGCCGCGTTTTCCGTTGTAGTTGACGAAAAAGAAAGTCTTGTCTCCGCCATGGTAGATCTTGGGAATATTCAGCGGCCCGCCAATGGATCCGCCGAAACTGTTCTGTTCATACGCGGGTTTGATCACCGGCTGTCCGGTCAGAGAGTAGGGAGCGGCGTTGAGAGCGGAATCGCCGATGCCGTAATAAATCGAGCCATGAGGCTTGTTGATGTCAAAGCCTCGCCGGCCAAAGAGCGCAGCTCCGCCGCCGAAACCTCCCCCGCCACCACCACCAAATCCGCCCGGTCCGCCAAATCCTCCACCGCCGAAACCTCCGCCCTGCTGACGAGCATCATTAAACCGCTGTTGCATTTCGGCGCTGCTCATTGTTGAAAATGGGCTGGAACTGTTACCCGAAATGGCGACAGATTCGGTCGCGCTGTCGGGAGCGATTCCGGGCACCGGCATGCCCTGCGGCACGATGTCGCTTGCGCTGCCATTTAATTCGCGGCCTTCGGCGCTCTGTTCCAACGTAAGGTTCTGGAATCCACGCCCCGCACCGGTTGCAGCAGCCTGGGCAGGCGCGATGGGGTTCGCAGGTTCTGCCTTCGGTACGCGGGACAGCAGAATCAGTTCGAGATTTGCGTCGAGGTTACGGTTGGCGTCGTTGACTCGCACTTCCTGCGTGACCGGAGCAAACGCCGCCATCTGAGCACGAACAACATAACGGCCGGCGGACGGGACTTGTACAGAATAACTACCGTCCACATCAGTCGAAGTCGTTACCTTTTGACCCGTAAGCGTATTCGCAGCGGTAACAGTCGCGCCCGGAAGCGGCATGTGTCCGGATTTCACGATGCCATGAATGATCCCTCCTTGAGCTTGGGGACTTTGAGCCGCAAGACAAGGGCAATAGACAACAAATGCCATACACAGAAAGAGCACGCGCTCTCTCGCCCGCCGATGCCGCTTAATCTTTGACTGAGTTCCAATATGCACGTAGGCCTTAAGCGCACCGCCAACTATCTTGACTATCGTCAACGAGGCGCAGGCGCTCCATTCTGTCCTTGCATTCCGAATTTCGGCTGCCCGACATTCAGGACAGCGGGCACGAACACATCATTCTTGAGTTCGCCACGGCCAAACACGTGGTCCCCACGTTTTAAGTCGGCGAGCGTGATGCTCTCTCCATTCTTACGAAAGGAAGTATCCTCGTCGACCGAAATCTTCTGCGTAACGCCGTCCGGTCTCTGGATGGTCAACTGGGTTCCGTCGATGGACTTGATTTCGCCAGCGATAAAGCGCTTGCCCATGCCTTCAGCAAAGTTGCCCCCAGATCCGTCGTTCTGGCCTCGACTGCCGATAACCGCCGCTTGCCAGGCATTCTCGCCAGTTTTCTCTCCGCGAACAAAGACCGTATCGCCCACCTTGAGATCACCAGGCGTTGCAGCTTCACGGCCCTTGCGGTATTGCGTCTTGTCGTCAAGTGCCACTTGCGCAGTCTGGCCGTCGCGAGTCTTGAGGGTGATCGAGTGCGCATCCATCGCGGTTATAGTTCCCGCAATGCCGGGTGGCCGTTGGCCATTTCGGTGCCCGTCTTGTGCCGATGGAGCACTTTGGGTTTCGGAAGGCGGACTCGCCGGCGTGGTCTGCGCAATGCACAATGATGAAACGAGCAGCCAAAACGAAATGAGAGTCCACTTCATCGGAATTCCTCCAAGTCAGTTGAGCTTCGCCGGTATGGCTATATTGGAGCACTGTTGCGCCCCCGCCCAGCGTAAAGGACGGTCAACGAAAGTAAAAGTTTGTAGAGCGAGCCGGGTTACCCACAGCCCGAGACTGCGTGCTACCCTACTGGTTTCACTCTGCATTTCGCTCCGGACAAAACTATGAACTCATGCTATCGCGCCTGGCCCGTGTTGGCTGCCTGTCTTCTTTTCTTTTTCTGCCTTTCACCAAAAAACTCTCTCGCGCAACAGAATGCTCCGGCGACAACACAACGCTCGGGTGAAGTTCATCCTGCCGCGAAGCAAGCGAGCAGCAAGCACGAATCGGCCAAGGACGCAGCGGGAACTCCGTCGGAATCATCGCTCGCCGACCAAGCCGGTCCGCAGAAAGCCGACGACGAAGGCCGAACCCGATTGCCCATGGAAGTGCGCAAGAGCGTCAGTTTTCGCGAGATCGGTCCAGCGATCTCCGGAGGACGGGTCAGCGCCGTAGTCGGCGTACCCGGCGACAATGACACTTATTGCGTAGGCGCGGCCGATGGCGGCGTGTTTCGCACTAATGACTGTGGGATCAGTTGGAAGGCGTTGTTTCAACACGAGAGCGTAGCCTCAATTGGCGCGCTCGCGCTCGATCCCACGAATCCAGAGATTGTTTGGGTAGGAACGGGCGAGGCCAACGTTCGCAACAATGTTTCTTACGGCGACGGCATTTACAAATCGACTGACGGCGGAGCGCATTGGAAGCGCATGGGTTTGGAAGCCAGTTTCCAGATCTCGCGCATCGTTATTGATCCTCATCATCCCAACACCGTGATCGTGTCCGCTATGGGTAGTCCCTGGGCCGATAATGACGAGCGCGGCGTGTTCCGCACAACCGATGGCGGAGTCACATGGAAAAAAGTGCTCTACGTCGGGCCCATCGTCGGCGTTGCAGACCTGGCTATGGATCCGCAAAACCCGCAGGTGTTGTTTGCCGCGGCGTACCGTTTTCGTCGCACGCCGTGGAACTATTCCGTCCCCTGCAGCCTTAGAACACGAACGAGAGCTGATTCTGTGTTTCTAGAGTCAGTCTGGCGCATCCAATGATTGGACACGTAAGTTTCAATGTACTTTGGAAGTAGTCCGAAAGAAATGCGTTGTCTTTCCTTCATTGCCGCTGTCGTATCGTCCGCCCTTGTTGTCCTTGCGTGGTCTTCGTCGCCGCAGTCCAAGGACGCGGTGAGCCAATCCGGAACCACCGACCTCAATCAACTTTTACGCGATCGACATTATCTGGAATTGAACGCCGCCCTGTCATCGAAATCGAATCTGTCCCTTTCGAATCGCACTTTCTTTGAAGGCGTGATGGCCAACCGGCGTAATCGAGTTGCCGATTCCATCAAAATGCTGGAACCGCTTGTGCAATCCTTGTCCACCGCCGATAAGGATCGCGCAGTTACGACCCTAACCACATTGGCTGACGACTATGAAAAATCTTTCTGCTACTCGGATGCGGCGAATACCTACGCTGAACTGGATCGACGCTTTGGATTGGTGATGGATGAAAACGAGCGGCAAAGGGTGAGTCGAGAAGCTGCCCGGTGGAGTCTGCTGCGGGGATCGCCGCCGCAGTCCGTCGAAGTGAAGGAAGCGTTCACGATGCCGACTCGCCGAGACAGAGTTGGTCTTCCGGAAGTGTACGTGGACTTTGGAAAGTTCCGCGAGTCGCTGATCCTGGATACCGGAGCGAATCTCTCGGCGATAAGCTTCAGTCTCGCGCAGCGGTTGGGTCTCAAGCTCTCCAATGCATCGGCAACGTCCAACGGGATTGCGGGGCGGAGGATGACGATTCGCACCGCGGTGATTCCGGAAGTTCGAATCGGTGCGGCGAAGCTAAGAAACGTTGCGGTCATCGTGATCAACGACGGAGATATGATCGTTCCTACTCTGCACTATCGCATTCCCGGCAGCATCGGATTCCCGGTTCTTTCGGCGCTGGGGCGAATCACGTTCTTCGCCGATGGCCGATTCGGTGTTGGGTCGAACCCGGCTGCGAGTTCGAGTGGCGAAGAGAATCTTTTCCTGCAGAGACTGACGCCGGTTGTGGCCGCCGATATCGCAGGTGCGGAACAGTTGTTCACCATCGATACTGGCTCCGCCGGAACATTTTTCACCGTGCAATACTACCTTGATCATAGAAGTGATTTCGCAGCGCAAACCATCGGTAGTTTCGACTTGGCGGGGGCGGGCGGAGCGCGAACCTATCCTGCTTACGTCACCGGCAAGGTAAATATAAAGATGGGCGGAGCCTGCGTTTCGTTGAACCAGCTTCCTGTGATCGCGCAAACCCGAGGACAATCGGATGACAAGTTTTACGGCAACATTGGCCAATTGGTTCTCGGCCAATTCAAGAGCTACACGTTCGACTTCCAAAACATGACCTTCAGTGCGGAAGGCGATACCTGCAAGCCGGTGGCTCTTCCGCAGCCGTGAAAATATCTACGCCTCGTTCGCCGCACGCGAACTTCTTGATCGTTTGGGCTCGTGGCGCACACTGCGGCCTTCCACCAGGTGAACCAACTCTTCGCCCAGATTCTTCGTATGATCTCCGGCGCGCTCGAAGGCCTGGGCCATCAGCAGCAGGTTTGTGCTGTAGTCACGGGGACGGTCTTTGGCTTTACTCTCCAAGTGTCGCTGAAAGACCGCACGGCAGACCTGGTCAATCTGAGAGTCGGTCTTCAGTATCCAGTTTGCCGCTTCCAGATCGCGATTCACAAAACCGTTGTGCACGACTTCCAGCATTCTTTCCAGGATGTCTGCCATCGCAATTAAATCCCGGCGGTCGTCGCGCAAGATTTTTGGGGTTAGGCGCTGCAGGCGTTGAGTCACCGACCAGGTCAAATCTCCAATGCGCTCAAGATCAATGATGAATTTCAGGCAGGCAAGTAGTTCGCGAGCTTCCGACTCGCTGACCTGGGTAATGGCGCGAGTGATTCCGTCGTCGATTTTGCGTTCCGCGCGATCCAGTTCTTTTTCGCAGTCCTTCACAGCAATAAACGCCATATTGGAGGAATTCTCGAGGTAGTCTCGCAGATTGAACGCGGCATCTTTCGCGACCAGGCAGGCCTGCTGGACCAGTCCCGTCATTTCCTTGGTGGACTCCATATCTTGGGCGGCCTTACGTTTGCTGGCGATCATGCAAGTTCTTCCGGCGGACGAAGCCCATGATAACTCACGAAGGCCTCAACTCCAGCGTCGCCCAGGTAACGTCGCAACTTCCGGCTTTGGACCGGCGAGGCAGATTGCGCAGGCGAGAGCAAGCCGATTTCTGGCATACTCTTTGACTAACGCAAACTGTTTGCAGCCAGATGATGGAAATGTTAAAAGCCTGTGACAGAATTGCTCGAGAGGGTGCATGCCGAAATGTACTCAGGGGCTCTTCGCTTTGCACCAAAGCCTGTGCAAGTTGCCTTTTCAGGTTCCGTTAGAGTCTTATTTCCACTTGCCAAGACCAGCTCAACTTCAGATAATAGATTCTGAAAGTTCCCTATAACCGTGTACCGCTATAGTCGAGCACACTTGCTCCGGATTCTTCGGCTCACGGCGCGTCAGTTGGCAGGTTGGGAAAAAGCCGGACTGGTTGCCGCCGCCGAGAGCTATTCCTTTTTTGATCTGCTGCAAATCAAAAAGGTTCGAGACCTGTGCGCTGCCAAAGTGCGCCCCGCGGTGATCCGCCAATCTCTCGAAGCCATGCAGAAGCAGGCTGCGGGAATGGAGAATCCATTGCTCGAGGCCGGCACCTTCAGCGCCGGAAACCGCGTTGCATTCCGTCACGAAGGCAAATTGGTCGAGCCCATCGCCGGGCAGTTCATGTTCGACTTCTCCGCTCGAGACAAAGTAGTCACCAGCACCGCGAATCCTAAAGGCCCCACTCCGCTGGTCAAGCCGGGACCAATCCCAGCCGATGTTGCTGGGCTTTTTGCACAAGGCATTGCCCTCGAGGAAGATCCCAACACCCAGGTCCAGGCGATCACGGCTTATCAACGAGTGCTCGAACTCGATCCCGACCACGCCGCCGCGCACATCAATCTGGGCACGCTGCATTACAACCGGCAGGATTACACATTGTCGGAGAAGCATTACCGCGCCGCCATTGCAATCGATCCCCGCTACGCCCTGGCCTATTTCGATCTCGGCAATGTGCTCGACGAAACCGGACGCGTCGCCGAAGCCATCCAGGCTTACAACACCGCGCTTCAACTAGCGCCCACCTACGGCGACGCGCATTACAACGTCGCGCTGGCCTACGAGAAGGTCCGCGAACCGCGCAAGGCTCTGAAACACTGGCGCGCCTACGTGAAGTTGGATACCTCAGGCCCCTGGGCAGTCCACGCCCGCAATCAAATCCAGCGCATCCTGCAAGCAGACGGGCTTAGGTTGGTATTCGGCGGCCACAAGACCTAATTCTTCCCGCCTCGATTCCTGTATCCCATCTCTAGATGCTAGAATTCTGAGTTCACCATACTCATGTGAAGGTGCTTGTATGCCCGATGTTCTGCAGATCCCCTCGCCCACCCCTCTGACCAGCTTCACCGAAGACGAAATTCTTTTTCGCGACAACATCCGTCAGTTCGCCGAGGAGAAAGTTCGCCCGCAGGTGAAAGAAATGGACGAAAAGGGCGTCTTCGACAAAGACCTCATTCGCCAGTTCTTTCAACTCGGACTGATGGGCATCGAAGTGCCTGAGCAATACGGCGGCGCCGACGGAAAATTCTTCGAAGCAATCCTCGCCGTCGAAGAGCTTTCGCGCGTGGATGCGTCCGCAGGCGTAATCGTTGACGTGCAAAACACCCTGGTCAACAACGCCCTGCTGCGCTGGACGACCGACGAACAAAAGAAACGCTATCTCCCGCGAATGGTGGCCGACCTCTGTGGCGCGTATGCATTGAGCGAGGCCGGATCGGGCTCCGACGCCTTCGCTCTTCAGACCAAGGCCGAACTCAAAGGCAGCGACTACGTTCTCAACGGGCGCAAACTCTGGATCACGAACGGCAAAGAAGCCGGCGTCTTTATTCTGTTCGCGACCGTCGATCCCGCGGCCGGATACAAAGGCATCACCGCTTTCATCATTGAGAAAGAATTTCCCGGATTCACTGTCGGCAAAAAAGAAGACAAACTTGGCATCCGCGCTTCCTCGACCTGCGAATTAATTCTTGAAGATTGCCGAGTCCCCAAGTCGAATGTCTTAGGCGAAGTTGGCAAGGGATACAAAATCGCGATCGAAACCCTGAACGAAGGCCGCATCGGAATCGGCGCTCAGATGGCTGGCGTAGCTCGCGGCGCCTGGGAATACGCCGCGAAGTACGCGCAGGAGCGCAAACAATTCGGTAAATCAATCGCCGACTTCCAGGGCATCCAGTTTCAGATCGCGCAAATGGCCACCGAAATCGAAGCCGCTCGCCTCATGGTCTACAACGCCGCGCGCATGAAAGACGCCGGCATTCCCTTCGTCAAAGAGGCCGCCATGGCCAAGCTGTTCTGTTCTCAGGTCGCAGAGCGTGTGACGTCGCTGGCGATCGAAATCTACGGCGGCTACGGATTCACCAAAGATTATCCCGTCGAAAAATACTGGCGCGACTCCAAGATCGGCAAAATCTACGAAGGCACTTCGAACATGCAGCTAGCCACCATCGCCAAGCTGCTGATGCCCACCAAATAGTTACGATGCCCGAGCTTCTAACTTACAAGTAAATGGGGGGTGCCCCACCCTTCCGCGTTCTTCGCGGAGGGTGGAGCTGAGGCACAAATGCTAACCTCTCACCTCTAACCCTACCGCAAACGAATCCAGCGACAACGACCGCAATAAATTCCGCCGCATCCCGCGCTCGACCTCGGCCAGGCGCTCGGACGCCAAACTAATCCAAGCAAAATCCGCTACCTCAGCTAATCCCTTCAGTTCGGCTTGAATGTCAGTGTTGCGAACAAGCTCCAGCGTCCCGGAATTCAGAAACGTCAAATCCTCCAACAGCGAGTAGATTGCGCGCAGCAACTTCTCTGTTTTGTCGCGACCCTCAGCCCCAGCTCGATAGGTCTCCGTGACTTTGAAAAGCTCACTGTGATCGCTGGCCCGCAAAGCTGACCCGAGGATAGCTAGAGCGTGCGCCCGCGCCGCAGTGTAAGCAGCAAGATCAAAACTGCGGGCGCGGCCGACGGCGCCTTCCGACAGCCGGGCCACCAGCGCCCGCTGTTTCGGGTTCCAATCGGGGCGGTTCTTCGCGAGATATTCTTCGATTTCGCTAGCAGGCAACGCGCTGAGCGTGACCACCATCGAACGCGACCGGATCGTCGGCAACAACTCGCCCGAATTCTCCGTCAACAAGAAAATCGTGGCGAACTCAGGTGGTTCTTCGAGCACTTTCAGTAAAGAATTAGCCGCCTCTTTCATAAACGCGGAGTCGGTAAAAATATAAACTCGCTCCCTAGCTTCGCCGGGCCGGTAGTAGATCGTCTCAATCACACGCCGCACTTGATCCACTTTGATCATCATTTGCGGCGGATCGGGCGGAATGACCAGCACATCGGGATGAGTTTGAACGAAAAGTCGCGTGTCTTTCTTGTCGGTGTCGCGCAGGCCTTCGCGCGCCTCAACCGCTTCAGCAAAGCGGGCGTCGAGATCTTCTGCCTGCGCAATACGAACGCAATTCGAACAGTTCCCACAAAAGTCCGGCAATCCTTCCGTGGTAAGCGGCGAAAGGCAATTCAAGGTTTTGGCCAGCATCAGAGCCAGCGTGTATTTGCCGGAACCAGCCGGGCCCGCCAGGATGACGGCCTGAGGGAATCGGCCCCGATCCAACATGTCTCGCAACTGGCGCACAGTTTCCGGGTTGCCGTAGAAATCAGAAAAGCCCATAGGATTTGTTCACAGAGCCACAGAGAAGGTCCAACTCTTCGAGGATACTACGGACTGTAGCGGGAGGGTTCAGGCTTCGTGCCCGATTTTCTCTGTAGCACTGTGACCTGTCGTGCATTCATGCTGTCTTAGCTGATAGTTTCAACTTCCGCCGCACTACCTCGGCTATTAGCTTGTGCGTCTGTTCCGGAGTACCGCGCGCATCCACGACCACCACGCGCTGCGGTTCGCGCTTTGCGATTGCCAGATATGCACTTCGCACTCGCCCAAAAAAGGCGCGGCTCTCCTGTTCGAACCGGTTCTCATCGCTCGTTCCCCGCCCATTCTTGGCCGAGTGAGAGCGGTTGCGCCGACGGGCCCTATCCACACTCGCGGCTACGTCGGAATCCATCAAAATGGTGAGTTCGGGCTGCAAACCGCCGCACAAAATTCGATGCAGCGTCAACACCGCATCGCTGCCCAGTTTGCGTCCGCCACCTTGATACGCCTCAGTCGAATCCGTAAAGCGATCGCATAGAACGACTTTACCTTCAGCAAGCGCAGGCTGAATGACTTCGGCGATGTGCTGCGCCCGGGCAGCAAACATCAAGGCCAACTCGGCGAGCGGAGCAAGCGAGGACGTCTTCGTATCCAGCAAAAGCTGCCGGATTTGTTCTCCCGTGGGCGTACCGCCCGGTTCGCGGGTCACCACGACCGGCAGGCCCTGCGCCCGCAAGACCGCAGCCAGCTTCGCCAATTGAGTGCTCTTACCGCATCCGTCGAGCCCTTCGAACGTAATAAATCTGCCGCGCTGGGAATGGGAGGGCACGGAAAGCATCATAGCAAAGCAGCCGGCTCCCCCATCAGGAGAGGTGAGCTAATCTTCCCGTCGTCTCCGTCGATGATATTCGCCACGACTCAGGCCGCCGAGATCAACCACAACCGCCACAATCAGAATCACCAGATTAATGCCCGCTATGGGCTGTCGTGTATTCATCATCCACGCATACGCCAACGTTGTTAGGGGTAAGAACAGAAACCCGAGCAAAGGCAATAATAGCCCGTGGTACGCCCGTTGCAGGTAGTTCGAGAAGAGAAACAACAGCACCAGTGCGATTCGAGGAAACGCGAGAAAGATAATCAGCACGAGACAAGGCACGAAATTCTCCTCGCGCATCCTACGCTTTTCCCGCACGCGACACAACGAATGTGCCTGGGTGTGCGTGACTACTCTCACGCTCCGCTGTTATAGTCATTTGTTCTCTTGATGTGTTGTCAACCGTCCTGTTTGATCCTTAAGGAGCTACATGACTTCATGTTCTAGCCGTCTCGGCTTTTGGACAATCCTGGTTTGCGCGATCGTGCTGCCGGTTGCCGCACAGAAAAACAAGCCGGCGCCAAAGTCAGTACCGCCGACCATCACCGTCTCCGTAGACGAAAGCGATGCCCCGCGCAAGATCTTTCATGCCCAGTTGACGATTCCTGCCGCTCCGGGCACCCTCACTCTCTACTATCCCAAATGGATTCCGGGCGAACACGGCCCCACCGGGCCGATCGAAGATCTGGCAGGACTGAAGTTCACTGCCAATGGACAGACTTTGAAATGGCGGCGCGACCTACTCGACGGATGGAAATTCCACGTCGAAGTGCCCGCTGGAGTTTCCACGGTGAACGCATCGCTGGACTTTATTTCACCCACAGGCGAAGAGGGCCTTTTCACCGGCGGAGCTTCAGCGACCGACAAGATGACAGTGTTGAGCTGGAATACGGTGCTGCTTTATCCGGAGGGATGGACCTCCGATGAACTCACCTACCAGGCCAGCCTGCGTTTGCCCGATGGTTGGAAGTTTGGTACTCCGCTGCCGGTGGCTTCGCAATCGGGAGCCGAACTCAAATTCAATCCAGTCTCGCTAACCATGTTGGTGGATTCTCCCGTGATTGCTGGCGAATATCTCCGCGTCGTGCCTTTAAGCGAGAACCCGCGTCAGGAAATGGACATCGCAGCCGATAGCCCCGCGGATCTGGACGCTCCGCGAGACGAGCTTGACCATTACAAGGCTCTGACCGATCAGGCGTTGAAACTTTTTGGAGCACAGCACTTTCGCGATTACCATTTTATTTACAGCCTGAGCAATCATGTGGCGCACTTCGGACTCGAGCACCATGAGTCGAACGACAGCCGCAGTTCGGAACGCTCGTTAGTCGACGCTGATCCACGCCTTCTAGCCTCTGGATTGCTCTCGCACGAATATGTTCACTCCTGGAACGGAAAGTACCGCCGTCCGGCAGACCTGGCAACCCCGGATTATGAAAGGCCCATGCAGGACGATCTGCTTTGGGTCTACGAAGGGCTGACTTCATATCTCGGGGATACGCTGAGCGCCCGCAGCGGCATCCGAACCCCCGATGAGTTTCGCGACAACCTGGCCTTCATGGCTGCGCGCTTGGATCATGTTCCCGGCCGCACCTGGCGCAATCTGCAGGATACGGCCGACGGAGTGCCCTCCATGCAGGGTGCCCCACCCCAATGGGAATCCTGGCGAAGGGAAGTAGATTATTACGACGAAGATGTTCTGAACTGGTTGTGGGTGGATACGATCATCCGCGAACAGACTCACGGCCAGAAGTCGATGGACGATTTCTGCCATCTTTTCCACGGCGGCCAGAGCGGGCCGCCGGAAGTGAAAACTTACACCTTCGATGATGTAGTCACGACCTTGAATGAGGTTGTTTCTTACGACTGGCGCGGATTTTGGACCGAACGGCTTACTAACCACGGCCCCGGCGCCCCCCTCACCGGCATCGAGCGAAGTGGCTGGAAATTAGTCTATGACGAGACTCCTTCGGAACTGGTAAAAGCGCGCATCCGCGAGGAAAAGGAGATCAACGCAGAATACTCGATTGGGCTCCTGCTGAACGAGAGCGGCAAGATCATCGACACAGTCGAAGGGATGCCCGCAGCGAAGGCCGGCATCGGGCCCGGGATGAAGCTGGTGGCCGTGAATGGACATCGCTTCTCGGTGGAAAATTTGAGTGAGGCGTTGAAGATGGGAAAAAACAGTTCCGACTCGCTCGAATTGCTGGTCGAGAACACCGATTACTACAAAATTTACAAACTCGATTATCACGGCGGAGAAAAATATCCGCATCTGGTGCGGGACGAATCCAAGCCCGATGTGCTGAGCGAGATCATTGCCCCGAAGTAGCGCCTGTATAATTAAATGAGTAGGCTCGGCCCATCCAACCGCCTATCTGGAAGGTGATCTCTTGAATACACCGATGTCTCCTCGTCCCGGACAACCGCCGCAGGGCCCGCAGCCGCTTCCCGGAGTGGAAACGATTATCGCAGTCGGTTCCGGTAAGGGCGGAGTCGGAAAGACTACGCTCGCGGTGAATCTGGCGCTTGCCATGGCTAAGCTCGGACACAAGGTCGGTCTGCTCGATGCCGACGTTTATGGCCCAAACGTTCCGCTCATGCTCGGGATCAACCAGCAGCCCAAGGTACTCGGAGACAATCGCATCGAACCGATCGAAGCCCACGGACTAAAAGTAATCTCAGTCGGCCTGCTCAATCCCGGAGATAAGCCTCTGATCTGGCGTGGGCCGATGCTGCATTCCATCATCAAACAGTTTCTTGGCTCAGTGGTGTGGGGGCAACTCGATTATCTCATCGTGGATTTGCCTCCGGGCACTGGAGACGTTTCGCTCTCTCTTATTCAGACCGTGCCGCTTACCGGCGCAATCGTCGTTTCGACTCCATCGGATGTATCGCTACAGGATGCTCGCAAAGCCATCGAGATGTTTCGCCAGATGAAAGTAGACCTCGTAGGCATGGTCGAGAACATGAGCTATTTCGTCTGCCCGCACTGCAATCATGAGATCGATGTTTTTTCTCGCGGCGGAGCAGAGAAGACCGCCAAGCAGTTTGATGTTTCTTTCCTCGGAAACATCCAACTCGATCCCGACATCCGCAAATCAGGAGACAGCGGCAAGCCCGCAGTTCTCGAAGGCGAAAACTCTTCCCACGCCAAGTCGCTCTATGAGTTTGCGCGTAAGGTGATTGCGCGCGTGGACGAGATCAAATCGAGCGCGGGTGAGAGCGTAATCCAGATCCAGTAAGCGGGAAGTGTTCCACGTGGAGCACTTTGTTACGGCATAACTATATGTACGTAAGTGTATTTACAATGCCCGGAACCGTCTTGTGTTGCTGAAGTTAAAGAGATCGCCAGGATCTTCCGGTTATTTCTGGAACCTTGCCAATTGAAATAGCGGGTCGGGATCTTCATCTTCCCTCACCCACTTCGCGACCATTTCGCCCAATGCTGGACCATGTTTGAAGCCATGGCCTGAACCGCCTCCTACCAACCAAACGTTCTTCGACTTCGGATGCCGGTCGATGATCAGATGATTGTCAGGGCTGTTTTCGTATTGGCAGACGCGGGTCTCGATCAACGGCGCGTCTTTCATCGCAGGAAAGCGGAAGGCGATGTAATCGCGAATCGCTTTCAGTCCGGCTTCGCTCACTACTCGTTCTCCGGAAGTCGGATCGAACTCCGGGCCTCGCGTATCGTCGGCAACCTTGAATCCACGTCCGTCGGCGGCAGGGATGCCATAGATGAAGCGGTCGCGATTGTCGGCCCAGACCGGCAGCTTCGGTTCCGCAAAACGAGCGTCTCCGGCTGGTGCACCGAAGAAAAAAACATCCTGCTTCGTGGGGCGAATGCGGGCGCCGATAGTTTCCGGAAAGAGTTGGCTCAGCCAGGGACCGCAGGCGAAAACAAATTGGTCGGCCGATAATCGTGAGCCATCCGAAAGCGGCAAGTCATCGCGGATGCCAGCTTCAAGATCGTGCGGGGAGACAGCGACTTGTTTGTACTCGCCGCCTTCTGCTTGAAAGCCCTCCACTACTGCCTGACATGCCGTGCGCGCGGTAAGGTAGCCACTTTCAGACTCATAGATTGCCCAGCGCACGTCTTCAACATCCATCTGAGGCCAGCGTTGTCCGACTTCGCGTCCGGATAATTCCTCATACGCGATGCCGGCTTCGCGCAACATTGGCAGGGAACCGCGTTGGTAGCGGTCGTTCTCGGATGTAGCTATCCACAAAACGCCGGTGCGATGAAAAAACTGTCGTGCCCAGCGGGCCTCGTGTTCCTTCCACAGTCGCAAGGCGCGAGCGGCCATTTTTGTGTAAGGCTGGTTCGGACCATAGGTACTGCGCATGATGCGGGTTTCGCCGCCGGAAGACGATCGCGAGTTGCCCGGCCCCCACGCGTCGATCAGGGTCACTCGCGCGCCGCGGCGGAGAAGATACAACGCGGTCCACCCGCCGAAGGCACCAGCTCCAACCACCACGACTTGAGATTTGGAACGCATGTCGATCGAGCGAACGAACGTCTAGGATAATGTTCCGAGCTGGAGGTTTGTGGATTAATTTTGACGGGTACGGTGCATGGGTCAGGGCTAGAGCCCCGTATTGAGGTAGCCTTCCGGCGCGGCTGAATTGTTCAGACTAAGCCAAGTATTTTTTTAACGGGTCCCAATATCTTAATTTCCAGCCGGGGTCGAGGTGATCGAATTCGCCCTCGGGGAAGCCGGTGTGATCGAGGATGATTATGGTTTCGGAAGCCCGGGGCTTCAGTTCAAATTTCACGACCGAATAAACACCCGGATCCCAATGTGTGGGCCGCCACGCCTGGACGATTCGTTGATTGGGAAGGAGTTCGATATTTCGTCCAACGACCAATCCTCCGAACATGGTCAGGACGCCACCTGCTTTGGGATCGATCTCGGCCGGCATGCCGGTAAACGCCTCGAACTGTTTGGAATCGAGAAGTATTTCGTAGATGCGTTGCGGGGTTGACTTGAAATCGACTTCATGGTGAAGAAATGTGCGCGTGCGGTTTGCCGCTGTGCTCGGCGCTTCCTGCATCTGCTGCTGCGTTTTCGCCCAAAGCTTGGCGCCGGTGGCCAGACTGCCAAACGCCATGGCAATGCCGGCAACTACTCGCCTTCGACTTGGAGTATCGAACTGCAGGTTCGGATCTTTTGCCTCGATCATGATCGTCCTCCCATTTTGCGTGCGAACAGTGTTTGGATGAAAACACGGGATTAGGCCAGGTTCAAGATAATAGTTGTGGACACAGAGGATTGCCGGGGCGGCAGTTAGGAACCGGGTCCTGAATGTGGGCGCCGGACTTCTGCATTTTCGCCTCCCACCCTTCCGCAAAGAACGCGGAAGAATGGGGCACCCTTTTTCAAACGCGGGTTAGAGTATCACATAGAATCGCTCGACTGGAGGCTTATGGCAAATGCATTTGGTACGGATATTTTGATTCAGGCGAAAGATCCGATGAAGGCGGCAAAGTTCTATGTGAAGGAACTCGGCTTTGAGATCACGGATAAGAAACCGAATATGATCAGCCTCCACGGAAAAAACATCAATTTCTTCATTGAGCGAGGTCCTTCGCTCGGGCCGGTTTTTGAGGTTACGGTCAAAAGTGTTAAGGAAGCCCGGGCGAGACTCAAGAAAAAGGGTTGCCGCGCCGTTAAGGACGAACCTGATTTTCCGCGGTGCTACGTCAAAGATCCGTATGGGCTGATCTACAATCTGAGCGAGTGATAGACGTTTGTGCTCGGCTCCCGCTCCCGGAATGCGCCAATCCGGCACGAACGGCAGAAAAACCTGCTACGTGACAGGCTGAATGTCGCTTTGTCCGATAAGGCGGGGTGGATCGATCCTCTGCCGCTTGACAGGTCTCGCACCGCTTCCTAGAATCAAACTGGTCGTTTTGCATCCTGCGATGTAAGTGTTGCATCTACATAAGTTAGCTACGAGTAACGTAGAAGCCGGCTGGTCCCATCAGCTCAATATGATACAAGGGAGTATATGCCTCCGGGCCCACCCATAGGCGAGCGCGAACGCGAAATCCTTACCGCGATTGTGGAGACCTTTATTGCCACGGGTGAGCCGGTGGGATCGCGCACTCTTGCGCGTGCGAATCGGGAGGGGTTGAGTCCGGCGACGATTCGCAACGTCATGTCGGATCTGGCGGACTCGGGTTTTCTGGAGCAGCCCCACACTTCGGCTGGACGGGTGCCGAGCACCGAGGCTTACCGGTATTACGTCGAGCAACTTTCGGGCAAGGCGCGGTTGTCGAATAACGATGAAAATATTATTCAGGAGTCGTTTCATGGAGTGGCAGACGTGCAGGAGTTCATGGAGCGCACTTCGCATGTGCTCTCGCTGATTTCGCGCAATGTTGGAGTCGCAGTTGCTGTCGGAGGACCGAAGAACGCGCTGGAGCACGTTTACTTTTCACGGCTCGGCGATCAGAAAGTGCTGGCGGTGCTGGTGACGCGGTCGGGCCTGGTGCGTGACCGTGTGCTGCGCCTGGACCTTCCGCAATCCGACCTCGACGCGGCCGCGCGCTTCCTCAACGAGAACTTTCGCGGCTGGACCATGGAAGCGATGCGGATCGAGTTGGCACGGCGGCTCGAACAGGAACGCAATGAATACGACCGATTGATGGCTTCAGTCGAGCAACTTTATAAGCAAGGTGCGTTGGCTGCCGACGATGGCGCCCAGACAGTCTATGTTGAGGGTGCGTCCAATCTTGTGGCGGGAGAGCAGGATCGAGAGCGCTTGCAGGAATTGTTGAAGACGCTGGAAGAGAAACAGAAGATTGTAGGACTGCTGGGTTCTTATCTCGACGCCAAGCAGGAAGCGGTGCGGGTGGTGATTGGACTCGACCAGACATTGCCCTCGATGCGCAATTTTGTGCTAATTGGTGCGCCCGCGCGTGTAGGCGGTGAAGTGATGGGGTCGCTCGCAGTCATCGGACCGACACGCATTGACTATGAACACACGATGACGGCGGTTTCTTATATTGCCCGCCTGTTTGACAAAATCTTGAACGAGTCTGAGTAAGCGGCTCGAGTGGAAAGTTTATGGCAAGAACAAACGGAAAATCAGAAGTAGATCCTCATGAACTGGATGCGGAACACGAATTGCCCGCCGCAGAGAATGCGGAAGGCGATGCCGTAAGCATTGACTCTCCCTCTGCTCGCGCCTCGAGCGAGAGCAGTGAGGTGCAGAAACTCAGAGTGGAACGGGACACGCTGATCGACCGCTTGGCCCGTCTGCAGGCTGAGTTCGAAAACGCCCGCAAGCGCACTGCCCGCGAGCAGCAGGACTTTCGCGAATATGCCGTGACCGACGCGATTAAGCCGTTGCTGCCAATTCTCGATAGCTTCGAGCGCGCGCTGCAGACCAGTGCGGCGGATCGGTCCGAGTTCCGCAGCGGAATTGAGCTCATCTACAAGCAATTGCAGGATGCACTATCGAAATTGGGACTGCGCGCCATCCCGGCAAAAGGCGAACGCTTTGACCCTCACCTTCACGAGGCGATCGAGATGGTGGATACAACTGACGCTGCCGATCATCAAATATTGGAAGAGTTGCAGCGCGGCTACAAGTTGAAGGATCGCCTTCTGCGCCCCTCGATGGTCCGAGTCGCGCGCAACCCGAAGCACTAACTCGCAAGAAATTCGAAAGGACTTGGAACCATTCTGGCCAGCAACGTAAAACGCGACTACTACGAAGTGCTCGGGGTGACCCGTGAATCCGGCGAGCAGGAAATCAAGAGCGCCTACCGCAAGATGGCGCTGCAGTTTCATCCTGACCGCAATCCGAATAATCCCGACGCGGAAGAGAAATTTAAAGAGTGCAGCGAAGCCTACGCGATCTTAGCGGATGCCGACAAACGGGCTGCATACGACCGCTTCGGGCATGCTGCCGTGAGCGGTGGAGGGTCGGGCGGCTTTGACCCCACGGTTTTCCAGGACGTCAGCGAAATCTTCGGCGACTTTTTCGGCTTCGGGGATCTTTTCGGCGGTGGTTCGCGGCGGGGCAGCCGGGCTCAGCGCGGTCCGGATCTGCGCGAGGATGTCACGCTGGAATTCGAAGAGGCGGTTTTTGGTACGGAAACGAGTGTTACGGTTCGCCGCCACGAGACGTGTGAGGACTGCCGCGGCTCCGGTTCCGCTCCCGGCAAGACTCCCGTGTCCTGCCGATCCTGCGGGGGACGCGGCCAAGTGCGGTATCAGCAAGGATTCTTCAGCATGGCGCGCACTTGTCCCACTTGTCAGGGTGCTGGCAGCGTGATCACCGATCCATGTTTGAAGTGCAAAGGCGAAGGCCGCGTGTTGCGTCAGCGAACGGTGGACGCAAAGGTCCCAGCCGGAGTCGAAGATGGGACGCGCATTCGGTTTTCCGGACTGGGCGAAGCTGGGGCGCACGGCGGACCCGCGGGCGATCTCTACGTTGTGTTGCACGTGAAGGAACACCCGTTTTTCGAGCGGGAAGGCAACGATCTGCACTGCGTGATTCCTGTTTCGTTTGCCCAAGCGGCGCTCGGAACCGAGATTCAAGTGCCGACACTTGAAGGTGAACACACACTGAAAGTGCCGGACGGAACGCAATCGGGTACGACGATGCGGATCCGGGGCAAAGGAGTGCCCGTGCTCAACGGACATGGCAAAGGTGATCTGTTTGTTGAGGTCCGCGTGCAGACTCCGGGGAAGCTCAATAAGCGTCAACGTGAGTTGTTGCAGGAGTTGGAAGGAATGACGAGGGTGGAAAATAAACCCCAGCGCAGAACATTGCTAGGTAAGGTGAAGGACATTTTCGGATAGTCAGCCTGCCAAGAAAGTGATTCTTGGGTCCCACGTTCCTCCTTTTGTCTTCCGTGGTTTAAGCTTTATCTTGCGATGACGCGCCGACGCTGGATTGCCGATGAAGTCTCGGGCAAGCGCGCGGTCTTGCTGGGCGCCCACGCGGAGCATTTAGCCCGCGTACTTCGCGCCCGCGTCGGCCAGGAATTCGACATCACCGCAGGGAACGAAGTTCGCAGCGGACGCGTTATCGCTGTTGCCCAGGACCGAGTCGAATTTGAACTCGGCGATGCAGTTTCTGCTCCGGTTGCAGTTCAGGTAACGGTCGCGCTCTCCATTTTCAAGTTCGATCGCATGGAGTGGGCGATTGAAAAATGCACGGAACTGGGAGCGACTCGCATCGTTCCGGTGATCGCGCGACGAACCGAAACTCATCTTGCGTCCGCCGCCGCCAGACGCGTCGAACGCTGGCGACGGATTGTCTTGCAGGCTGCGGAACAATCCCGTCGAGTATCGCCACCTGAAATCTCGGATCCAGTGAAGCTCAAAGATACCGTGGCCTTGCCCGGAAGCTTACGCGTTGTGTTATCCGAATCCGAAACAAGGGTGATGTTGAAAGACGTTCTCCAATCTCATCTTGGCCGAAGCGATATCGTTCTCGCGCTCGGCCCTGAGGGCGGCTGGGCGGACGACGAATTAGAAATGTTTCAAGAAGCTGGCTGGATTTCAGCGTCGCTGGGAAGCACAATTCTCCGCGCTGAGACTGCGGCAATTGCCAGCCTGGCGGTAGTTCTAGCGGAACTGCAGTCCTAATCAGGTCGAGATAAAATATCCTCAACCATCTCTGATATGCTCCTGCCCAGTGGCTGTTGCCAAACCCATCCCGGCGGTACGAACCTTCGAACCTGACGAGCGCCAACGCCAAGCCATCGAACACGTGTGTGGGCCGATGCTGGTGATCGCAGGCGCGGGCACGGGGAAAACCACCGTCCTGACTCGCCGCATAGCACGATTAATTCGTGAAGGGCAGGCCCGACCGGACGAGATTCTCGCGGTCACTTACACCAAGAATGCGGTGCAGGAGATGCGCGAACGAGTGCGCGAGGAACTGCGTGGCACCAATGTGTCCGGTCTACAGATTGCCACCTTTCATGAATATTGCAACGAGCTTCTGGGGCGATACGGCAAGCAGTTCGGCGTGCTCGATGACCAGGACCTCTGGATTTATTTGCGGAAACGTATTCCCGAGTTGCACTTGAGCTATTTCGTGCGTGCGGCCAATGTGAGCCAGTTTCTGCATGATCTGCTTGGTTTCATGCGGCGATGCCAGGACGATCTGGTCGGCCCCGAGAAGTATGCCGCCTACGTGCATCAACTGGAGCGCGGCGAGGTCAGCATTCCGCGAGTCAGCAAATCAAAAGATGCCGACGACTTGTCAGACGAAGAGGTCATCGGGCGCTGTCAGGAAATTGCCAGCGTGTTTGCCACGGTCGAGCGCATGCTGCACGAGGATAACCTCGGCACCTTCGGCCACATGATCACTCACGCCCATGCGATGCTGGAGGGGAATCCTGAACTTCTTGATAGCGAGCGCCGGCATACCCGATTCATCCTCGCTGACGAATTTCAAGACGTCAATTTTGCTCAAGTCAAGATCCTCAAACGACTGGCCGGAGAAGAGCGAAATGTTTTCGCTGTGGGAGATCCGGATCAGGCAATCTATCGCTTCCGTGGCGCGTCCAGTGCCGCATTCGGACTTTTTCAAGAACAGTTTCCCGACGCGAAGATGGTCGTCCTCGGGAAGAATCGTCGTTCCACCACGACCATCTTGAAGTCCGCCTTCGCGCTGATTTCCAAAAACCCGGATGTCTTTCCTCCTGGAAACAGCCAAACATCGAGTTACCAACGTTCTCCGCTGATTTCCGCCCGCGAAGAAGAAGCATCTCGGGAGGGGAGAAGCTTGCCGAGCCCTCCCGTCGACGCCGTTGTGCTGGCAGCGAAGGAAGTGGAATGTGCCGACCTCGTAAGCACTATTCGTGATCGGGAACGCAAGTCACGTTGCAAGTGGAGCGACTTTGCAATCCTCTACCGCCAGCATTTTCATCGAGAGCAAATTATCGCCGAACTGGTCGAGCAGAGTATCCCGTTCGCAATCGAAAATATGGACGTTATGGATACTCCCGAGGCCCGCGACCTGTTTGCCTGCCTGGGTGCCGTGGTCTCGGTGAACGACAGCGCCAGCCTCTTCCGAGTCGCGTCTTTCCCTCAATTTGCCATCGATCCAGAGAAATTGCGGGCCGGGATAAAAGCGATTCCGAGGGAAGAACGAAAATCCGGAATGGCGTCGGTGTTGGCCAAGATCGAAAACGGTCCCGACGTATTGAATGCCTTGCAGCAGGTTCGGGAAGAGGTGACCCGCGCCGGTAGCATGAGCAGCGCAGTGTTGAGCGTTATCATCCGTCAGTTTGGATTGAGCCGCAACTCGCCTGCCATCGTCGCCGTTCTTGACTTTGTTAAACGATGGGAAGAGAAGCCGAAGGCAATCACAAAGACCGGCGAGATCGGTGAATTCATCGATTACCTCCAGTATTTCCGCACCGCCGGCGGTGTGATCCCGATTTCTACCGGGGCAGAGAACGCCGTTCGCCTAATGACCGCGCACGTCGCCAAGGGGCTTGAGTTCAATCACGTCTTCATCATTCGAGCGAACTCTAATTCGTTCCCGTCATCCTATAAAGAACCCTTGGTCGATTTTCCTCGTGAGTTGCAGGGCGCTGAGTCGATATCGTTCTTCGATGACAAGGAACTGAACCGGCAAGAAGAGCGCCGATTGTTCTACGTTGCCATGACCCGCGCCCGGGATTCCCTTACGATCTATGCTAAACAGGGAACGGGCAAGAAAGATCCCACTCCGAATGGTTTTCTACGCGACCTGATCAAAGATCCGGGTTTGAAACCTGTGCTCCGCCAACGTCACTCACTTGAATTTCAAGCTGATTTGTTTGCCGAGGCCGCCCCGGTGCCGCCAGGCTCACCGGTGAGTAAATGGCTCAAGCTGCCGCCGGTGTTGGATCTCGGCGCACGACTCAGCGCGAGTGCATTGCAAACCTATGAAATCTGTCCGCTGCAATTCAAACTGGAGCGCGAGTGGAGGATTCCCGGCGAAGTCCCGGCTGCAATGGAATACGGCGCGACCATGCACCGTATTCTGCTGGCTTACTATGCTTCGGTTCGCCTCGGACGGACCATAGAGGACGACGAAGTCATCGAGCTGTTCAAGATCGACCTCAGGGCCGCAGGTATCGAGGAGAAATACCAGCAAGACCTCTACGAGCGGCAGGGAATTGAGCAGTTGCGCGAATTCTTGGCCAATTGTAAACGCGCTCCCGTTCCGCATGTCCTGCATACCGAAGAATGGTTCGAAATGCAGATCGGACAGACCAAGGTCGTTGGGCGCATTGATCGCATCGATCAGTTGAGCAACGCTGGTGTCGTGATTACCGATTACAAAACCGGCCGGCCCAAATCACAGGAAGATGCCGACAGGAGCCTCCAACTTTCGATCTACGCTCTGGCTGCCCGGGAAAAATGGGGTTATCACGGCGATCAGATCGTCTTCTACAACCTCGAAGACAACAGTTCAGTCGTGACTCGCCGCACTGAAAGCCAGCTGCAGGAATGCAGGCATGAAGTGGACGAAGTCGCGCGAAAAATTGCGGCTGAAGAATTCGAGGCCAAGCCCGGCTTCTATTGCACATTCTGCGCTTATCGCAGTCTCTGTCCCGCCACCGAAAAACGCCTTTACGCAATTCCCGTCGATAAGAAATCAAGCAGCCGAAACTAGCTCGCAAAAACTTAGGGGACGCTTTTTAGCGTCCCCTCGGTTTTACTTTGGTTGAAGGCTCTTAGTGTTTCTTCTTTGCGGCCTTCTTTGCTTTTTTCTTAGTTGCCATTTGATCTATTCTCCCTTTCCATTTTTCATGGACTTGAAATGCAACGATCGTTTGTTGCAACTGATTGATGTATAGAATCTATAAAAAGTGAAGTCAAGAAAAAAATGATGTTGGATGAGCATGCGACCCCTACACCAAAGTCACTGCTGCGAGCTCAAGTAAGAAAGTTTTGCACCGGAAACTTGATGAGCGTGTGCTTTCGGTAGGAATTTTCGCGCGAAACACCGACGGAATTGCGTTTAGATTTATTTTTGGCCGGGTCGGTGCTTTCAAAAAAATGCTACGCAGGAAGCGCTAGGCCGTAACTGAGTTCATCCTTTTCGGTCGCCGGACATCTATAATTAATAGGAAGAAAATATTCGCAGGAGCACATAAATGGCTGCTTTCGACGATGTCGTCATCATTTCAGGCTGTCGCACACCGGTGGGAAAGTTTCAAGGAAGTCTTTCAGATTTGGGCGCCACGCAGTTGGGTGCGATCGTGGTTCGCGAAGCGGTGAAGCGCGCTAACCTCGATCCCAAGGCGATCGATGAGTGCATCATGGGGAACGTGGTCTCCGCCGGACTGGGTCAGAATCCGGCGCGACAGGCGGCAATCTTCGGAGGTCTTGCTCCTGAAGTAGGTGCCATGACCGTAAACAAAGTCTGTGGCTCCGGACTCAAAGCAGTCGCGCTTGCGGTCCAAGCGATCCAGACTGAAAACAGTTCCGTCGTAGTCGCTGGCGGAATGGAATCGATGACGAATGCTCCCTATCTGCTGCCGCAGGCGAGAAAAGGATATCGCCTGGGAAACGCGCAGATCGTCGATTCCATGGTGAACGACGGCCTGTGGGACATCTACAACAACTACCACATGGGGATTACCGGCGAGAATGTGGCGGAAAAATACGGCATTACCCGCGAGGAGCAGGACCAGTTCGCGGTGAACTCACATCGCAAGGCAGTCTCGGCTATCAAGGAGTGCCGCTTCAAATCGCAGATCGTTTCGGTTGAATTGCCGACAAAGAAAAAAGGCGAAGCGCCGGTCATCTTCGATAAAGACGAATCTCCGCGCGAAGATACTACGATCGAGATATTGCGTGCCCTGAAACCAGCATTCAAGAAAGACGGTACGGTCACTGCGGGAAACGCTCCGGGAGTAAACGACGGCGCGGCCGCAGTCGTGGTCACCAGCGCCTCGCGTGCGAAACAGCTCGGCGCGATGCCGATGGTCCGGATCGTGGCCCAAGCCACCAGCGGGGTCGAACCCAAATGGGTGATGATGGCTCCCGTGGGTGCCGTCCGCACAATCTGGGAAAAGACTGGCTGGAAGAATGAGGACGTGGATCTGTACGAACTGAACGAAGCCTTTTCGGTGCAGGCGCTCGGTGTGATGCGCGAACTCGGTCTCGACCCCAACAAAGTGAACGTGAACGGGGGAGCTGTTGCCATCGGGCATCCCATCGGAGCCAGCGGAGCGCGCGTGCTGGTTACCCTGATCTATGAAATGATTCGACGCGATGTTCATCGTGGCATCGCTGCTCTTTGCCTGGGCGGTGGCAACGCGGTGGCCATGGCTGTCGAAAGATAGGCTAACTTTACAATTACGTGGGTTCGACAAAATCTAAGGAGCCGCTGTGGGCGCAGCAAAAAAGAAAGTTGTCCCTACCGATAAAGTGGAGCTTTATGACCGACTGACCGCAAGCATTCCCGACGTTAAGCGCAAGGGCGCTGCCAATCCCTATACCTCTCTGAACGGCAACATGTTTACACTGCTGCACCAATCTCGCTCAATGGCCATCCGTCTTCCCGAAGACAAGCGAAGGGAGTTTCTGAAAAAGCACAAGACTACGCTGTTTAAGGCGTACGGTGCGACCATGGAGGAATATGTCGCGGTTCCTGACGCATTGTTGAGCAACACGAAAGAGCTGCAGAAATATCTCGCCGCGAGTTACGAATATGCCAAGACATTGAAGGCCAAGCCGACGAAGAAGAAGTCCTGACCACCGTGACAAAATGACGCGCCCCCGGCGGTCACCTCTCGAAAACCGCGAAACGGAGATATGCGGCTCTCAGGCAGTTGGGGAGGAGTTCCCGGTCTCCGAAGGCATACTTACTATTGGCAGCGTAACTGTGAACACCGCCCCTCCGCCTGCCCCCGAAGCCGCTTCCACGTTCCCACGGTGTTCTCGCAATATGGCTTTGCAGATGCTCAAGCCGAGGCCGGTTCCACGGCCGGGGCGCTTCGTGGTGTAGAACGGGTCGAAGATATTGGGCAGAATCTCGGCAGAGATCCCGGGGCCGTCGTCCTGAAAAATGACGGAGACCAACTTTTCATCCTTGCTTATGCGGATGCGCAAGGTTCCGCGATCGCGAACTTCTCGCATGGCCTGCTCTGAATTTAAAATCAGATTGAGGAACACCTGCATCAACTGGTGCGCGTCTCCACTTACCGGAGGCAGTGAATTCGCCTTCAAGAAGTCGACTGTGATGTTGCTCTTGCGCAAAGAATATGCATGCAAGTGCAAAGTCCGCTGCACCAGTTCACCCAAATCGATCGGGCTTTTGCCAGGTGCCGGCGGTCGGGAGAAATACATCAGGTTTTGAACAATTTCTGCGGCGCGGCGCGCCTGTTGTTGCAGAATGACCATCTGTTTCCGCACGGACTCGGGAGCTTCGCCCTCCTGCAGCAGTTCGGACATCCCCAGAATGCTCGTCAGCGGATTATTTAGTTCGTGAGCAAACCCGCCGATCATCTGTCCCATGGCCGCGAGCCGTTCACTTTGAATGATCTGCTGTTCCAGTTTCTTCTCTACCGTGATGTCGCGCACTGAAACAATCACGCCACTCAGCTTATTCTCCGCATCGAACAGCGGGCTAGCCGAAGCTCGCATGGTGCGCCAGTTCCCATCGCGGTGACGCGCGTTATAGTCACACGACCCGAACATCTTCCGGCCCGTAATGAGGTCGCGATACAGCGCGAACAGCTCGGGTGAATAATCCTGTTCTTCTTCGACTTTCTTCCCTAGCAGATCTTCCGGCTTGTAGCCACGCAGGTCGTGGATCCGCGAACTTACGAACCCGTATCGCCCGTCCAGACCGATCACCAGGATCAGGTCGGGAAAGCTTTCCAAAAGGTAGCGATGGAACTCTTCCTGGCGGCGCAACGCCTTTTCCATCTCCCGGCGCTCGGTCACATCTACGAGCGTACCCTGGTAGCGGACGATCTTGCCTCCTGCATCCCAAACCGCGCGGGAAGTGTCGAGGAAGACGCCAAGCGTGCCGTTCTTGCGATGCAACATGATTTCTCGCGTGCGAACGCCTCCCTGATCATCCGCTGTCCGCCCTAGCACCGGACTCTGATTGGGATCCGAGTTCAAAGCCTTGGGATCGAGGGAGAGAAGCTCTTCCTTGCTGCCGTATCCCAGAACCTGTACGAGGGCCGCGTTGCCGTCGAGTAACTTGCCTTCCGGCGTGCTGAAGTAAACACCTTCCTGAAGAGTTTCAAAGAGTTCGGTGAATCGGCGCTCCTTCTCGCGCTCTTCCGTGACGTCGCGGGCAAGAGCACTCATGCCGACCACCTCGTCACTTTTGACGATCGCATTGAGCGCGCAATCAAAATAGAGCGTGCGCGCACTGGATTTCAGCCGGACGCACACCACCCCCGACCAGCGACGCTTCTCGAGAAACCGGGCCAACCCGCGATCCACATCCTCGCGTTTCGGTTCATCCAGGAACTCATCGATTCGATGACCGACTACCTCGGAGTAGGGAATCCCGAGCAGTTCAGTCACGCGACGGTTTACAGTCTTGATCTTTCCCTCGAGCGAAGTGGCGAAGGCGATGTCGTCAAAGGAATCGATCAGTTCCTTGAAGCTGCGTTGGGAGCGGGCAATCAGTTCTCCCAGTTGATCAAGCTGGTCATCCGTGGGTGCGGTTGTGCGCTCCTGAAATCCGCGCACCAGGTTTTGTAGTTCTGTCACCCGTTTTCTTCGTCCATAGGCGAAACCTGCAAACGCTATGGCAACGCAGAGCAAGGCAATCGAGAGCAGCCCAAGATGATAGGGAAGACTCTGTAGTCGTTCCCAGGACTCAGCCGCCAACCCCGTAGCCAGCAGGACTACAAAGAAGAGCGCAATGCGCCACAGCCAGGCTTCTTCTTGCTCCAGGCTGGTTGGCGTAGTCGCGGGACGCGCCGGTTGTTTCTCTGGTTCCGACATAAGAGTCACTCACAACTGCCATCATTCGTCAGGTTGAAGAATCCTGTTTCGAGGCGAGCCGGGGTCTAGGCGCATCCTAGTTCACACGGCGGATGCACACAACCGAAACTGTGTTGGGTAATTTGGTTCACAGACAAAACGTTGGGCGCGTGTTCACTCGTCACACCTCGCCTGTGACATCAGTCACCACGGGTTTAAGACTGCGAGGCGTAGGGTAAGTATCAGGGTGACTCGTCGCTGGGCCTTCCCTCGTCACGATGAGTCCGAACAAATCCTGTTTGTCTGAAGCGCAGATCCAACTTTTACACGCCCCATGCTTTACAAGACCCTGAGCGCCGCGGTTTTCGGCATCGATGCCAACATCATCGAGGTTGAGGTCGACGTGTCTGGAATTAAGACAATGGAAGACCATTTTCACACCGTCGGTCTGCCCGATGCCGCGGTTCGCGAAAGCCGGGATCGCGTGCGCGCGGCGTTGAAGAATTGCGGCTACGACATTCCCCCCACTCATATCACAATCAATCTGGCCCCGGCGGACATTCGCAAAGAAGGCTCCGGTTTCGACCTGCCTATGGCTCTCGGAATCCTGGGCGCTTATGGTGGCCTAAATAAGAAGGAGGTGCCCGATTGCCTTTTCGTAGGGGAATTATCGCTCGACGGTGGAGTTCGCGGCGTCCGCGGAGCGCTCCCCATCGCCATCGAGGCTCGCGGCAAAAAGATTGCTCGTCTCGTCGTTCCTGAGCTTAATGCCAAAGAGGCGGCGATGGTCGCCGGCGTGGAAATCTATCCGGTGAAATCGTTGCTGGACGTGATCCGTTTCGTGAACACCGGCAACGGAATCCAGCCCCTCAAAGTCGATAGCGAACTTCTACTGAGCGAGGCCCAGCAATTTCTGGTCGACTTCAAGGATGTGCGCGGTCAGCACTCGGCCAAGCGTGCCCTCGAGGTTGCTTGTGCCGGCGGCCACAACATCCTGATGATCGGGCCGCCGGGTTCTGGCAAAACTATGCTGGCTAAGCGCATGCCAACGATTCTGCCGCCTTTCACATTCGAGGAAGCCCTTGAGACGACGAAGATTCACAGTGTCGCGGGCGTGCTCGATGCTGGCGCCGGATTGGTCGGAGTGCGTCCTTTTCGCGCGCCTCACCACACCATTTCGGATGCTGGACTGATCGGAGGGGGAGCTGTGCCGCGTCCCGGCGAAGTGTCTTTGGCTCACAACGGCGTCTTATTCCTGGACGAACTGCCGGAATTCCCTCGCAATGTTCTCGAAGTCATGCGGCAGCCGCTTGAAGATGGAACGGTTTGTATCGCACGGGCGTCCATGTCACTGACCTTCCCGGCCCGCTTCATGCTTGCTGCGGCCATGAATCCTTGCCCCTGCGGTTACTTCAACGATCGGTCCCGCGAGTGCCACTGCACTCCACCCTTAATTCAGCGCTACATGTCCAAGATTTCGGGGCCGCTGTTGGACCGGATCGACATTCATATTGATGTCCCGGCGGTGAACTATAAGGAGATGAGGTCGGGTGCCGAACCGGAAAGCTCCGCCACAATCCGCCAGCGCGTGATGCGAGCCCGCGGCGCGCAGTTAGAGCGGTTCCTGATTTCGCCACGAGAGAAGCTTTATTGCAACGCTCAGATGGGACCCCGGCATATTCGCGCCTTCTGTGAACTCTCCGCAGATTGCGAAAGGTTACTGGAACGCGCCATGGCCCAGCAAGGCCTGACCGCGCGCGCTCACGATCGTATCCTTAAAGTAGCGAGAACAGTGGCCGACCTGGAAGGAGGAAAATCAATCGAGCCCAAGCACATCGCTGAGGCCATCCAATACCGCACCCTGGATCGAACCTTCTGGGCTTGAGATTGTAAAAAATTGTATGCAGGCGGGCAGGTCCCTCGGCTCTTGCAGGAGCGGAGCGTGGGTGATTGCGCCGGTCGTTAAGCTACTGTTGTATCAATAGATTGCGGCGATTGGACGGAGGTGAATCAAACCAGCCATGTGAGCAATCAGGCGGGCATTTTTGGTGACGTATCCAACCGTTATTGCAAGAAATACTTGACGCCGCGTTCATTCTCACGTAGGGTGTACAGTTCCGAAGGCTTAAAGCATTAGTTTGTCTGACGAACCTCCGCTGGCAACCGGAACATAATCCCGAAACCGAGAAACTTTCGGACCCGACGGAGCATCTATACCAGTAACCAGAGATTTCCCGTACAACCCATCTGAATTGAGTAACTTGGACGCTCTGGGCGGGTTTCGTCTTGCCAGAAAAAGGGACGTGCGGCCATTTGCTCGGATTAGGAGAGTGACTTATTATGCGGTCTGATCGCGTTTTTGATGCTTTACATACTTTGCGGAATCGTTATATGCTTTGCCAGCTTGCGTCGAAGGCTACCCGTAAGTTTCACAAGCCCAACACCAGAATCCAGGAAACTATGAACGAGGTTCTGGACAAGATTGCAAGCTCGGAACGGCAGACGGTTCTGTCGGAACCGGAAAACTTCGCTGAGGCACAACGGCGGGCTGCGTAACACCAGCCCCGCCGCCTGCCCCGTGATTGCCAAGTCTTTCCTGAGTAACCCCCCTTTGAAAATTCCCTTCGCAGGTGATATCGAATAATGACCATCGCAGAACTGAAAGAAAAAAACATTACAGAGCTGACCAAGATCGCCCGATCCTTGGATCTGCCCGGCGCCAGTGGACTACGCAAGCAAGACCTGATCTTCAAGATCCTCCAGGCTCAGAGCGAAAAAGAAGGCCACATCTTTGCCGAGGGCGTGCTCGAAATCCTGCCCGACGGCTATGGCTTCCTGCGCTCGCCTGACTACAACTATTTGCCCGGCCCCGACGACATTTACGTTTCGCCGTCGCAGATCCGCAAATTCGACCTCAAGACCGGCGACACCATCAGCGGCCAGGTTCGTCCTCCGCATGAAGGCGAGAAGTATTTCGCGCTGGTAAAGATTGAAGCCGTCAACTTTGAATCGCCCGACGAGGCCCGCAACAAAATCCTGTTCGACAACCTGACGCCGCTCTATCCGCAGGAACGTCTTAAGCTCGAGACCACACGCGAGAACGTCAGCGCCCGCGTCATGGATCTACTCACGCCCCTCGGTAAGGGACAGCGCGGCCTGATCGTTTCGCCGCCTCGCGCTGGCAAGACCATGCTGTTGCAGAACGTCGCCAATTCGATCACCACGAACCATCCGGAAGTAGTGCTGATGGTCCTGCTGATCGATGAGCGTCCCGAAGAAGTCACTGACATGCAGCGCTCGGTAAAGGGAGAAGTGATCTCCTCGACCTTCGACGAGCCCGCCGCCCGCCACGTGCAGGTCGCGGAAATGGTGATTGAGAAGGCCAAGCGCCTGGTTGAACACAAGCGTGATGTCGTGATTCTGTTAGATTCCATTACGCGTCTAGCGCGCGCTTATAACACCATCGTTCCGCCCAGCGGCAAAGTGCTCTCAGGCGGCGTCGACTCTAACGCCTTGCAGCGTCCAAAACGATTCTTCGGCGCAGCCCGCAACATTGAAGAAGGCGGATCACTGACCATCATCGCGACGGCCCTGATCGATACCGGCTCCCGCATGGACGACGTGATCTTCGAAGAATTCAAAGGCACGGGCAATTCCGAAATCATCCTCGATCGCAAGCTGGTCGACAAGCGCACCTTCCCGGCCATTGACATCCAGCGTTCGGGCACGCGAAAAGAAGAGCTGCTGATCCCCAAAGAAGATTTAACCCGCATCTGGGTTCTGCGCCGCGTGCTGAATCCGCTGTCCCCGGTAGAAGCCATGGAACTGCTAATCGATAAGCTGAACAAAGCCAAATCAAACGGCGAGTTCCTGGCGAACATGAGCTCGCTGTAAGATCGCGTTTGCGTGGGGCGGGCGTCCGTGCCCGCCTGTTTATTCCGCGAACAATCTATCTTGCCGAATCGCCCTTCCTTCAACAGCCTCGTCCCCGACTTCCCAGAACTCGTATAATTTTCCTTATCCTACCGTTGACGAGGTCATTGTGCGACTCCGACTCTTCGCGCTGGCGGTCCTTCTCCTGTTGATCACGCCTGCATTCACGGTCCCATCATTCGGTCAGAATCCCGTTCCTGTGCCGCGTTTAGGCCCCAATCCTGGCATTGCTCCCGACACGGCCGAGGACGACAACCGCGCCAAGCTCGAAAAGGATATTGCCAAGAAGGCGAACCGGGAGCGCCAGGCTCAACTGCAGCGTGATACCGACAATTTGGTCAAACTTGCCAACGAACTGAAGCAGTCCGTGGACAAATCCAACGAGAATACGCTTTCGCTGGACGTCGTGAAAAAGGCAGAGGAAATTGAGAAGCTGGCGCACAGCGTCAAAGAGAAGATGAAAGCAAACTAAATTGCCAACGCGCCATCGCTTGCCTGTTCTCATAGACGGCGCAACGAAACCAACAGGACCACAATTCGGGCCTAATCAGAACCAATCCGGGAATATCAGCTCCACAAGACCGGGAACCCAATAGGAATAAAATCGCTCGTCGCAGATTTTGTAGTTTCCATATTTCTTTCGGGCGTAGTTGCCCCAGTGTGGCTGGGTCCCGTCTATATCGGTAAATCCGTACTCTCGGGCCAGGGCCCAGGAACTGAAGACTCGTCCGCTCTTCTTTTTGACTTGCGGATCTGCTGCCAACGCGACCGCCGCCCGCCCTATGTATCTGGGCGATTCTGACACCATGAAATCGCTGGGCGCGTCGTTCTGGTCTGCGCTGTTCCGGCCCTTTTTCTTCCCTGCGTTCTTCCAATTGGGCTCACTGACTCCAAAATGTTCCAGCACAGCTTCCGAACGCAAGAAGCCAGGAGTCAACGCCACTGCGGCAATGTGTCGTTTGCGGAGCTCGCGGGACATGGCGAAAGCCAGCCGGATGACCGAAATCTTCACCAGGTCATAGAAAAGATTTCCGCGATAGTAAAAAGCATCGCCGTCGGTGATTTCGAAAATGATCCCTCTGCGCCGCCCGAGCATCAATGGAACAGCGTAGTGGGCAGTAATGATGTGGGAATAAATCGCCTGCTTCAGCATCTGCAGGCCATTTTCGAGGTTGACCGTCCAGAATGTCTTGCCCCACTCGGTGAGCTTGTCTCCGCCCCAGACGTCGTTGACCAGAATGTCCAGTCCCTTGTGCCGTCGTCTGATGCGAGCGACCAACTTTCTCACATCTGCCGGCTCGGTGTGGTCCACCCTTACCGCGATGCCGAGTCCGCCGGCAGCAGTGACCAATTCAGCAGTTTCTTCGATTGTTTCAGGTCGACCCGGAGTTGCAAGCCGTCCTCGGGAACTCCGCCCGGTGCAGTATACCGTCGCTCCAGCCTCGCCTAGCGCGATGGCAATGCCCCGCCCTGCTCCGCGAGTCGCTCCGGCAACCAGTGCGATCTTGCCTTGCAATACTTTTTTCTGGGTGTTCTTGGGCATCAGGTTCAGCCTCACGGCCATTTCAATTCACCTTCACGTAAAAACCGTAGCGTTGCTCATGCCTTCTCTGCGCCGGATAGCAGCCCTTCGACCAGCGCTGCCCACTCGGCCTCGAGCAGCGGCCGGTAGAAGCCGCGACCGGCGCGCTGATACCAGTAATCAGCGTTCGAAACAGAACCCTCCTTGCGGTGCAAGTAGGCGTGAACAGCCATCCCCTCTAGAGTTTCCAGCTCGTCAACCAGCGCATGCGCGCGGGACCAGTCTCCCTTGGCATCCCACCACAAGGCCGCGACGGGGGCGGACAGCGTCCCCGGTGGGGCTTCCGCTGCAACCGACGCTCTGAATTCGTCGGAGTTCATCTTCGTATCTGCCTCCGGATCGGAACCGATGGAGTCAATAGTAAACAGTCATTCAGTAATGTGCAAGTGGAAAGTAAATGGCTATTCAGTTATTCTTATACTGGAGCTGCTTCCGATGCGCTCTGGCCAAAAATGACTCCTCGTCCTCGCGAAACTTCCGACGCTGAAATTCTTGCTGCGGCCGCTCGCGTCATGCAGAGCCGTAGCCCGGTGGAACTCACGCTCGCCGACGTGGCCAAAGAAGCCGGGGTCCATCCCGCCACGATTATTCAGCGTTTCGGCACCAAGCGCGAGCTGCTGTTGGCCAACTGCAAGGCGTGGACGGCGGACGTTGCCGGGCAATTCGCCGTGGCCCGTGCGAAATACAGCTCGCCTCTAAAAACGCTAATTGAGATGTTTGCCGAATGCAGCAGCTTCGCCAAAACTCCAAAGTCCATGGCTAACGCTCTTGCATACCTTCAGATCGATCTTACCGACCCCGAATTCCACGCGGTTCTGCTAACCCAATACGCGACCACGCGCGACGAGACTAAAAAGCTGCTCGATGACGCCGTCGCAACCCGCGAACTGAAGCCTTGCAACACGGCCGAGCTTGCCGGTCTGGTTCAGCAAGTGAACGGCGGGGCGATGCTCGACTGGGCCGTCTATCGGAAAGGTTCGCTGGCCGTCTGGATCCGCCGTTCTCTTGAAGCCTTGCTTGTCCCTTATCGATCAAGCAGCCGTCGCAAATCGCAGGCTGCGGCTCGTCATGGGTGATGCTGGGTGAGACCCGAACGAAGGGGAGGAAAACCCCGCCCACGCGCAGCGAAAGGCGCAGGCTCCGGCTTGCGCCTTTCTGTTTCTCGTCACGTCAATGGCAAATCAAGGTCTCCGCGCCGACGCGGCGGTGGGCTGGAAGACTGCCTGCCAGATGGAGAGGGATATAAACGGCCGTAGAGGGTACCGCAGTGCTACTGCGCCAGAATTAACAAAGCGGCCAGCGCCGCGGCCTTGTGATCCTTGGTCCAAGGTGAGCGAATCGAACTCCCTAAGGTCGCGATACTCCGCTCTACCCGGCTGGCTGCGGATCCAAATGCTGTCTTCGCCTGATCCGCGAGTTCGCGTTCTCGAATTTCCGCGACCGTAAGTTTCAAGCGTTGACACGCTTGGATGACCGCGTTGCGAAAGAATTGTCCTTCTGCGGTATGAAGCAGGGGATGCGAACCGAGAATTTTCGCAAGCGGCGGCAGGGGACGGCCCGCCGCCAGGAGCACGGCAGAACCTACTACACGATAGTCCTGCCTTTCGAATGCCCGCACGACTTCCTCTATCGCCGTGAAGGCCAGGCGCTCCGACACCGTGGCACAACTGGCAAGGTATTTCTCCGACTCGCGAAATCCCAGCTCCGAGGTTCCCAGACCGGCGGCATGGTGATAGGGCTGATTGGCTCCAGGAATCGCCGGATCGGTAATGACGATGCGCTTCCGTTCCACCACCTCTATGGAGTTCGCGTCTCCGGAAACGGCCACCAGCACTCCCCAGCCGGAATGCATTCGAACTCCGAGAGCTGCGCGCTTCATGCTTGGAGTTTCCCCTGAGTGCCGGTCAAGTTTACCGCGTCATACGCGCGCCGTCTTCTTTCGAGCAGCATGAAAAGATCGACCCTGCTCTTTGCGGGAAACAAAGAGCAGGGTCGTCAGTAGAACGACGCATTGACAAGAGGCTAGGGCATTCGAAAAATGATACCGTCCGGCCCGAACATATCTGGACGGTGAGCGGCCATAATGTTTTTGTCCTGTCCTTGGCCGAAGAGTTCGGGATGAACTTAATAGCCGCGCTCTTCTTTCGGCTTTTCCACTTCTAACTGGGACGACCTACGGGGGGTACGAGCGAGGATGCTCGCGCCAACATAAAAATCATATCGACTGGCCTGGACCGCTCGTTTCGCGCCACGCACCAGGGGCATCACCAGACCTGCAATTCCGGCTCTTGCCTGAGCAACCAAACATCCCTCCGCATGCAACTAAATAATTAGTTGACGTTTGGGCTTCCATTGCGTCTAATAATTAAGAACGGAGGATGGTTTCTTGCCGCCTGCTAAGTCTGCAACCCTGACTGAAGCCGAACTCCGGCTCATGGACGTGCTCTGGGAGCAAGGTCCATCCAGCGTTCAGGCGGTGTTGGATGCGCTTCCCAAGAAGTCGCAACTGGCTTACAACTCAGTACTTACGACCATCCGCATCCTGGAGAAGAAGGGATACGTGCGGCATATAAAGGATGGCCGGGCGCATATCTATAGGCCGCTGGTGGAGCGGGAGGAAGCTTCGCGATCGGAGATCCGACATCTGGCGCACCGCTTTTTCAAGAACTCCCATGAAATGTTGGTTTTAAACATCCTGGAAGAACGCGGCGTTGATGCGGAGGAGTTGAATCGACTTCGTCAGCTACTGGAACAGACGCAACCGGACGAAGAAACGGGGAACGAGTAAAGAAGATGATCCCTGCGTTCAATCTGAACGAAGTCGCTCGAATCTCCGCCGCGAGCCTGCTGAACTGTGTCCTCGAGGGGGTCGGCATCGCGCTGTTTGCCTGGATGCTCTTGAGGCTGGTTGGCCGGCGAAATTCCAGCACCCGGTTCGCGGTATGGTTCTTTGCTTTAGTTGCGATAGCAGCGCTGCCGGTTCTTGGCGTTGCCGCTTCGAGCGCCCGCTTATCCAGCGCGGGGAGCGCGGGTTCTGCCATCACGGTCCCCGGTGCATGGGCGCTCGATATTTTTTTCGTGTGGGCTGCAATTGCGGGCGTGGCCTTGTTGAAGGTGGGCATCGGGCTCTGGCAGTTGCGCAAACTCCGGCGGAGTTGCTCCATAATCGATGTCGCGACCTTGGACCCCGAGCTGCGGGAAACTTTGCAAGCATTTCAATCAGTGAGGTCAGTGGCACTGTGCCAGTCGGATCGCTTGCGAGTGCCGACTGCGATCGGATTTCTGAACCCTGTGGTCGTGATTCCGACTTGGGCGCTGCACGAGCTCTCGACCACCGAGCTGAACTCGATCTTGATACACGAGTTGGCTCATCTGCGGCGTTGCGACGATTGGACTAACTTGGCTCAGCAGATCCTGAAAGCGCTTCTATTCTTCCATCCGGCGGTGTGGTGGATTCAGAGCCAGCTTGCGCTGGAACGCGAGATGGCGTGTGACGATGCGGTCTTGGCAGAGAGTGCAAATCCGCGAGGCTACGCACAATGCTTGATCTCGGTGGCGGAAAAGAGCTTTATGCGTCGCGGAGTCGCGCTGGCGCAAGCAATCGTTAACCGGATGCGTCAAACTTCGCTGCGCGTCTCCCGAATTCTCGACGTAAACCGCTCAGGTGCGACTCGCGTTTGGAAACCAGCCTTATATTCCGTGGCGGCGTTTTTCGTGGTGTGCCTGGTTTCGTTGCCACACGCTCCAGAACTCGTGGCCTTCGACGACCAAGCGCCGAGTGTTGCAACGTCGGGAGCGATGCCGATTCAGGCAAAGCTGGCATCGACTTCTGCCGCCATCGAAGGACAGCCAGTAGCAACCCTGGCAAGCTTCAGGGAAAACTCGCAGAACTTATCGGTCCATCCTGCTAAACGGGTGGCAGCGCACCAGTCGCGACGCGACGCAAGAACGCAGTCCACGGCGCAAGCCCGGGTTGCGATGGGGATGACGGTCGAGTCCCAGCGGGGCGAAAGAACTGCTCTGGCGAAGCCTGAGGAACTGTTACAGGCGCGGCTGCTTCAGCCTGACCCAGAAAACTTCGTGCCTGCCGTGCTGATGACGATCAACGAGCACGCACCATCGCAGGGAATCTTTGTAGTGATGCAAACCTCGCAATACGAAGAAGCGGGGCCCATGTTTTTGAGAGTCTACGTCTGGCACGTGTTCATGCTGGATCCAACTCGGAATCCAGCTGAAGCCAGAATTCTCGCAAAACAGATTTAGGAGATTGGAAAGACCCAGAGAATGCAAGTTTGTTAACAAAAACTAAATAATTAGTTGCAAAGGAGAAGGTAAACGAATCATGAAAGACTCGATCACAACAAACTGGAAAAAAACAATCACCCGCGTGGCTGTTTCGGCGGTAGCGATCGCAGCCCTCGCAGCCGTCGTGACCTACGAAACTGCCAAACCCATGTCCGCGCGAGCCTCGGTTGCAGCTCCGGCCCCCGCCGCTGCGGCTCTCGATGACAACAGCGTAGCAGCACTGCTTTCGCTCGACCATGCCATGGAGACTTTGGCTGCGAGAGTAACCCCAGCCATCGTCAACGTTGCCGTCACTTCAAAAACTAAGGCGGACACATCAGAACAACAAATACCAGACGACATGCAGCAATTCTTCGGCGGCCAAGGCCCCGGTCAGTTTTTCGGACCTCATGGCCGGTCGCAGCCACAGATCGAACACGGCATCGGCAGCGGAGTCATTATTTCGCCCGATGGTTATATTGTGACCAACAACCACGTTATTGATGGCGCAGTGGACATTCGAGTCACGATGAGCAATCGCAAGACGATGAAGGCCACGCTGGTTGGCGCCGATCCTTTGACCGACTTGGCCGTCCTCAAGGTGGACGGAGGCAGCCTGCCCAGCATCCCGTGGGGCGACTCGACTGCGCTTCATCCCGGACAGACCGTGCTGGCCTTCGGCAATCCTCTCGGCTTCCGTTTCACCGTAACGCGCGGCATCGTCAGCGCGCTGAACCGCCCGAATCCCTTCTCGGATAATGCGCGCAAGCCCGGCGAATTCATCCAGACTGATGCGGCTATCAATCCGGGAAATTCCGGTGGCCCGCTGGTCGATGCACGTGGCGAAGTGGTTGGCATCAACACCTTTCTGGTCTCTTCCTCTGGCGCATTCTCTGGAATGGGCTTCGCTATTCCTACGCAGATCGTGAAGCCGACCGTCGACACACTGATTCGCGATGGCAAAGTGACGCACGGCTATATGGGAATCGGAATCAGCGACGTCACCCCCGAGAACGAGAAGTTCTTTAACGTGAACGATGCTAGCGGCGCAGTCGTGACCCAGGTCGAAGCCGATTCACCAGCGGCAAAGGCCGGCTTAAAAGTCGGCGACGTGATCACTGAACTCGACGGACAGAAAGTGGCCGACGCAGGCGAACTTCAAGTCGAAGTCGGACAGAAGCGTCCGGAAACAACCATCAAACTGGGAGTCATTCGCGACGGCAAGAATACGACCATCCCGGTCACGCTGGAGGCGATGGGAAGCCGCGACAAAGAAGGCAACGAAGTCAGCGAAAACGAGCACGGCAAAACGCATTGGGGGCTCGGTCTGGCCGACATCACCCCTGACCTTCGTGAGCAACTGCAAGCTCCCAGCTCGATTCATGGAGCTGTGATCGAACAGGTGCAGCCGGGCAGTTCGGCCGACAACGCTGGCCTGCAGCGCGGTGACGTGATCGTGCAGGTCGACCGCCACGACGTGCAAAGTGCGGCGGATGTTCAGCGAGCTTTGGGATCCGTGGCCAAAGGGAAAGACGCCCTGATTCTGGTCTGGTCCAACGGCGGCAACAGCTTCCGCGTCTTGCACGCGCCGGAGGGTTCGTAAGAGCTTCCACGCGGAACGCTCAGTTTGCGTTCCACGTGGACAGATGCCGAAGGGCTGGGTCCTCCTCCGAACCCACGAAAAAGACCCACTCAAGCGAATAGACGCTTGGGTGGGTCACCCTCGGCTCTTAATTAAATTCAACTCCTCTGATCAGAGGACCTTTAGGCACTCCTCGGCTTTCCCGCGTCCAGCAAGGCATTCCGCTGCCCAGCAGAACAATTCCCCGATGTACTTTCGAGTATTTAGTTCCACGCTTTCGCTTGCGACTGGCTCCTGAAGCTGCTTAGAATCCAAGGAAGCCTAAGAGTGAAAATCAGTCGCTTCGCCTGAAATTTGTTACCAGGAAGGGATTTCTATGCGATTTGTCCTGCGCATATCAGCACTCGTGTTCTTATTTTCGATTTTAATCGCAAGTATTGGATGTGGTGGGGGATCGATGGCCAAGTCCAGTAATTCCGGGCAAGCCCCCGCGATCCAACTTAACGCTCAACCGAATACGGTGACCAGCGGCGCGGCGACGATGCTCAGTTGGGACGCAAGCAACGCAACCTCAGTCAGCATTAGCGGCGTGGGTACTTTCGCGGCTAGTGGTTCGGTAAAAGTCACTCCTACGGTCACGACAACTTACCAGGCGACCGCGACAGGGCCCGGAGGAAAAACTGAATCCTCAACCGTGGTAAGCGTTGTTACTCCCGAGCAAAAGCCTACGATCGCCTTCAGCGCACAGCCCAACAGCATTGTGGCAGGAACGTCAGCCATGCTCAATTGGACCGCAAGCAACGCCACTTCTGTGAGCATAGGCGGAGTGGGAGCATTTGCGCCCAATGGGTCCGTCAAAGTCACTCCCGGCTCCACCGCCACGTACACGGCCACGGCGACAGGACCCGGAGGAACGGCTGCGACCACGACCACAGTCACCGTTACCTTGGCGCAAGCTCCTCAGCCCACAATTTCCTTCAACGCTCAGCCTAATAACATCAATAGCGGTGGCACGGCGGCTCTAAGCTGGACCACCAGCAACGCAACCTCGGTGAATATTTCGGGGTTGGGGAATTTCCCAGCCAACGGATCAACCAACGTTTCTCCGACGTCTACCACTACCTACGCCGCGACCGCACAGGGAACCGGCGGGACAGCCAAAGCGTCGACTACCGTAACCGTAAAATCGAACGGAACCCCGTTGCCAAATTTGCAGGCCAGCGGCGGATGGCAAAGTTGGGGCGAGTTGCCGCCGGGTTATAACATCTGCCCAGACCCGTGCCCAGGCGTAACCTGGTCGATGAAGCAAGGCATCAAATCGCCTTCCATGAGCGGCGACGCAACCCAGTTCAACATCGGGGGCAGCACACCATATGCCGATGTGCTGTGGAGCAATCCTCTGATCGGCCAGGGTTCGACGCAAGGTTTGCCCGACTCCAATCACACCCTGCTTCCCGCTTTGCACAACTTCACCTACGACGCCTATTTCTATCCCACGAACATTGGCGTTACGCAGGTCCTGGAGTTCGACATCAGCATGTACTTCAATGGCCTGGGACTGATTTGGGGCAATCAGTGCAACATCCTCGGCGGACACGAATGGGACATTTGGGACAACGTCAGCCAGAAATGGGTCTCTGCGGGCGTCGCGTGTAATCCGGTGAACAACGCTTGGAACCACGTGACCATTCAAGTGCAGCGGGAATCGGACAACTGGTTGCTCTTTCAATCGATAACTCTGAATGGAGTGACGACCAATATTAATCGGTCTTATGCGCCCGGCAGTGCACCAGGGAACTGGTGGGGCATCACGGTGAACTATCAGATGGATGGAAACGACAATCAGTCGTCGAATACCACCTATGTGGACGACTTCACCCTCAGCTACTGGTGAGATGCGGGTGACGTTACGCAAAACCTCCGAGCCACGACATATGGGTGGGCCACCCTTCGTTAGCGCAGGCCGAATTTGCCGGTTGTCAGCGCCACTCGGTCTCCATGTTGTCGTCAGTAATGATCAATCGGCCGCGCAGCCGCTTGCGAAGTTGGTCATTGTTCTCGATCGAAAAGAGTTGCTGTCCGGTCGGATCCTCTTTAATATTCACAACTTCGTCAAGCCTTGCCATCTGCTTGGGATCGTTCGAGTTGATGACATGCTGGCCGTCGATGACGTAGTTGAGAAGCACAGCCTTCCATCTGGCGCGATCGAATACGATCGGAGAATCACTCACCGCGAGGCAATTCAAGAACCGAAGAGCGTAGGGATAGACCGCGAGCCCAGTTGCCACCGCATCTTCGGAGCCAGTGGTGTTATAGAACAAAACCCCGCCCGAGTTCAGGTGTTGGCGTGCCATTTGCAGGAAGTCCGCGGAAAGCAAGCTAGAGACATGATTCCGCCAGTGAAACGTTGTGTTCATCACGATGGCGTCGAACCGTTGGCCGGGATTTCGCACGAGCCACCGTCGGCCATCGTCGATGATGATCCGCACTTTCGAGTTTCCTAACAGGCTCGAAACGGCGGGATACTGTGGAATGAGTTTCAAATACCCAGGGTTGATTTCCACCACCGTCAATTCTTCGACCAGCGGCTCGTTAGCCACGACTTGCGCCCAAGAACCAGACCCGAGTCCGATCATCAGCACGCGGCACGGCGCACTGTGAAATGCGCCCAGCGCGTAAGGGCGCACGACCATATTCACGTCGTGCATAAGATCGACGTTGAATCGTCCGTCATAGACGCCGCCCCCGAACACTGACCCGTTCGGAGTCACACCGATGGTACCGCTCCGCCCCACAACCACCTGCTGAAATCGCCCTTTCGGATACTGGTCCTTGAACAGCAGACGATCGTAAATCGTGCTAAATATCGGCCGGCTACCGGTCACGACCAGTAATGCAACAGCTATACCAAATGCCATCCCGATTCTCGATCTTTCTGTCAGCCTTCCATTCGTGACCAGCACAACAACCGCAAACCCAACGCCTCCTATCAGAAGCAGCAACGAAATCGAAAACAAGGAAAGATAGTCCATCAAAATGAAGCCAACCAAAAAACTGCCCACGGTCGACCCGATAATGTTGGCTGCATAAAGGAAACTCACTGCAGTACCAGCGTGTCTTGCGGGGTTGACCGACACGTACGCGATGAGTGGGAAGGTTGCCCCGAAAAACAGCGCTCCTAAACAGATCGACAGCAGGACGATTAGATATGCCGGTGCGGTCGCAGTACCGGTATCGGCCAAGGTTACGAATTTCATCGCAAGCGCGGCGACAGGACTCACTGCGAAGCCAAGAACGGCGGACGCGAAAATGATCCCGCCCAGCAGATTCACCCCATCTCCCCGATTCTGCTGGCGGTCCGAGTATCGTTCAACGAACCTTGATCCGAGCGCAAGGCCCAACAGATAGCTGCCCAGCAGAGAGGCGAATACTTGCGCCGTGTCCCCGGTAGCAAAAGTCAGCAAGCGATACCAAAGGATCTCGTAAGCGAGTGCAGCGAAGCCACAGAAAGCTGCGCACGCAAGAGCTAGAGGAAACGGCAACAGGCGATTTTTGCCTGGGTTCACATTCATTTCCATCGGCTGCTCGGGACGGGACATCTCTTCTTTGTCGCGCTTTGAGCGAAAGGCGAAGACCAGCGCGCCTGCACCCACCAGCGCGTTAATAGATGCCGAAAATTGAATTGACCCGGATTGGCCGAGAAGGCGCATCAACACATCCGCGGCCACGAAGCACGCCACGCCTGATCCGAGCGTGTTAGCAAATACAATCCCCCTACGGAACTTCCAATATTCCGTGAACTGCGCGCCAAATATTCGACGAGAAGAGGCAGAGTCGCTCCCATGAGCAGCGTAGGCACAACGATCAATGAGAAGGCGGCCAGCGCTGTCATTGCCGGGGAACTAGCTGCGGTGAATTCAGCGATCCAGCGAAACAACTTGAGCGACACGAGTCCAAACCCGGCTGTTCCAAGCTCAGCCAAAGCAAACAGTGCCACCGGCGGCACGCTTGCGCTTTTGGAGAGTGCACCACCTGCCAAGCTGCCCAGGCCAAGGCCGAGCATAAAGGCACTAACGACAATCGTCACTGATTGGATATTCAGACCGTATATAGCGAACAATGCCCGCTGCCAGACGATCTGATAGATCAGCGCGGGAAAGCCGGAGCAGAAAAACAAAATGTGGATCCATGGCATAGGCTCTTTTCGCCGTCGGGCCCTGACGGCAAGGAGGAAGAACACCACAACAAGAGCTATGATCCAAAATCCAGCGTTGGAATCCATTTCAGATGTTCAAATCTTGATCTACGGATGATCAACCATAGCAGACCAGCAGTTCAGGTAGCCGCTGAAGGACTCTTTTCAAAAAGCCGAGCCGGAGCCGAGCAGGCTATACAGCAGGACGATCAGCACGATGCCAGTGAAGATCATGTACATGCGATCGTGCTCCTCGGCGAAACCCCAGATAGATAGGGCGACACGGAAGACTGGGGTTGCGATCAGCAGCAAGAGTCCTAATTGAATAATGCCACGGCCGTGGAATCCGAAAGCGTAGCGGACGATTCCGCCCAGGCTTTTGAGGTCGGAGGGTTCGCCGTGAAATACGTTGTAGCTGGCCGGTTCGCGACCATGCCGGGCCAGGTAGATTATGCCGCCAAACAAGACCACCAAAGCGGAAAGAGACACGCCGGCACGAAGAAGGTTGCCAACCATGTTTTCGAGTTTCTGATCCGTGAAAGCCCGCGTTTCGGTTTGCGACAAATTCAGATTCCTCCGGTGATTCCTTTGTAGAGCATTTGCACGCCGAGGACGGCAATCACGATGCTGAAGACTAGGCGCAAAATGCTGGTCTCCGCCTTAACTAGAATACGAGCGCCCAGCATGGAACCTGCCAGAACCCCAAGCATCACCGGCATGGCCAGGCCGGGATCGACGTAGCCGCGGTTGAGATACACGCCCGCGCTGGCGGCGGCGGTGACGCCGATCATGAAATTGCTGGTAGTGGTTGAGACTTTAAAAGGGATTTTCATGGCCTGGTCCATGGCGAGGACTTTTACCGCCCCCGAACCGATGCCCAGCAATCCGGAAAGCGCGCCCGCACCAAACATAAGGCTGAAACCCGTAGGGACACGCTGCACGTTGTATTGCCGCATTCCACCTTCTTCCGAAGGGAAGGTCCCGTTCATGCGCAAACGGGTGGCGAGCGGATCAGACGGCAAATTGCGTTCAGCGCGGGGCCGCGGCTTGCGGGACAGGTAGGCTGAATAGAGCAACATCAGGCCGAAGATAACCGCGAGCGCTTTGGTAGAAATGAACGCCGCCAGAAATGCTCCTGCCAGTGCGCCCAATGTGGTCGCGATCTCGAGAAACATGCCAATCCGAATATTGGAGAATCCCTCTTTAACGTAGGCGGCTGCCGCACCCGACGAAGTAGCGATGACGGAAACCAGCGAGGCTCCGATAGCGTAACGAATGTCGACCTTGAAAAAGAGAGTGAGCAGGGGGACGAGGACGACTCCGCCGCCGAGACCGGTGAGCGATCCCAGGAGCCCGGCCACAAACGACCCTGCCGCGATCAGAAGGGTGAACTCGAGAATATTCATCACATTCCTGAAGTAAAGAGTGTGCCACATCTGGCGACGGATGTGGTGGCGAGCACCATTTTGACCGGATGACCGGTTCAAGATGACGGGATTCGTCGGCGACTTCTAATCTAGCTGAAGATCGGCGTCACGAGAGGTCGCCGAGGATGCTTTTCAAATTTGTGTCGTGACTTCTCAAGATGGAACCGCAATCCTTGAGCGGATTAACGCGACGTTTACACAATATTCACACTTCTGTAACAAATCACCGCTAGCATGGCGAGTCTCACACAATCCAGCACAACACATACAAAGGGAAGACGCGCGCGTTTTTTCAGAAGTCATCTTTGAACATCCGGGAGGAGAAATGAAGCACTTAATGGCTTTGGCGTTGGCGTTTGCGTTGGTCGTCTGCGTGATCGCAGCGTCGGCACAACAAGCAACGACCGCAGGGAGCACGACTACCAAGAAAAAGGCGGTCGCCAAGACATCCACGCCCAGTGTTTCGGTCCAGCTCAATGAAATGAAGCTGGCGATCGACGCACAACAGAGGCAAATTCAGCAACTTACCCAACAAGTGCAGAGTCGAGATTCGCAAATCCAGCAGTTGCAACAGCAGGTCGGACAGGTGCAAAGTGAAGCGACTGCGGCGCAGCAGAAGGCTGATGCCGCTGCCTCTCAGACTACGCAACAGCAGCAGGACGTGGCGTCGGTGAAGACTGACGTGACCGACCTCAAGCAGAACGCGACCAACGCCGCGCTCTCGTTGCAGGAGACGCAAAAAAACGTCAAGGATGCCATGGAGAGCCCCATGGCGATCCATTACAAGGGGATAACCCTTACGCCAGGAGGCTTCGCCGCAGCAGAAACTGTGTGGCGTTCGCACGCGCTCGGCGCCGACATCAATACCCCTTTCAATTCGATTCCGTTTGATGGCTCGGTGCAGAGTCACATGTCGGAATTCTTTGGGTCGGGCCGTCAGTCGCGTCTTTCGTTATTGGCCGAGGGCAAATTGGGTAGCGCCAAGATCGGTAGCTACTATGAGGCTGACTTCCTGTCGGCTGGAACTACCTCGAACAACAACCAGAGCAACAGCTATACGCTTCGTCTGCGCCAGGCGTTTGTCCAGGCTGCGTTGAATAGCGGTTGGACTTTTACCGGCGGCCAAATGTGGAGCCTGGTGACGGAAACCAAGAAGGGCGTTGACAACCGCAGCGAAGCCTTGCCGATGACTATCGACCCCCAGTATAACGTCGGCTTTAGTTGGGCCCGGCAGTACGGCTTCCGGGTATCCAAGAATATCAGCAACAAAGCGTGGGCGGCTTTCTCGATCGAGGACTCGCAAGCAACCGTCGGTGGCCATGGCAGCAGCACCAACTTCGTGCTTGGCCAACAAGGTGCGAGCAGTGGACTGTACAACCCGACCGCGAACTACTCCTACAATCCATCGCCTGACTTCGTTGGCAAGCTTGCCTTCGAGCCGGGCTGGGGACACTTCGAAGTCTTTGGCGTCTTTACCGACTTCCGTGACCGGATTTACCCACTCACGACCGCGACCAAGCCTTCCGCTGTGGGCGCCTATAACAACTCCGCATTCGACGGCGGTATCGGCGCCAATATCCGCGGCACTGTTGCCAAGCATTTCGACTTGGGAATGCACTTTCTCGGCGGCAATGGCATTGGGCGGTACGGCAGTGCAGGCCTCTCGGATCTGGTCGTCCGGCCCGATGGCGTCCTGGTTCCGGTAAGGAACTACCAAGCCCTGGGAACCATGGAATACCACGGCAAGAGGTTGGACGTCTACGCCAACGTCGGCGGCGAATATGAGGACCGGACTGCCTTCGAGGCTGGCGGGAAGGGCGTCGGCTATGGATCGACCCTGTTCAACAACTCAGGGTGCTATACAGAAACCCCGCCAGCTGCCACGACTACCACCGTGGCGACTCCCCCGACCTCGACCGATCCCACGGGTGGCACCGCAAGCATTCCGGTACCGGGAGCGGTGGGAACGCCTCTGACCAACGGGTTCAATCCCGGAGGCTTGTCAAACTGCAACGGAGACACGCGGAGCATCATTGAAGGTACCATCGGGTTCTGGTATCGCTTTTACCAAGGTCCGAAGGGCAGGATCCAATGGGGTCCGCAGTATTCCTACATCGACCGCAATACTTGGGCCGGCAAAGGCGGAAATCCCTCGGCGACGGAGAATATGTTCTTCACGTCGTTCCGCTACTACTTGCCGTAAACCGGAAGTCCTCGCCTTCGCAGAGATAGTTTCGTGCGGAGGCGGGGATTTTCTTACTCTGAACGCTAGGCCACGGGCAGGGTGAAGTAGAACACTGATCCGCGGCCGGGTTGGCTGGTCACGCCGATCTTGCCGCCGTGGGCTTCGACGATTGCTTTGGCAATCGCCAGGCCCATGCCCGTGCCTTGAACCTGCAAGCGCTGATCTCGACCACGATAAAATTTCTCAAAGATTAAAGCTTGTTCGAAATCGTCGATGCCAGGTCCGCGGTCAGCGACGCTGGTCATGACCATCCGGTTCCCCAGTTCTCCCGTAATTTGGATCGGAGATTCGGGTGAAGAATACTTGGCTGCGTTTTCCAGCAACTGAGTTATCACCTCGGTGATGCGGCCTTCATCCATTCGAATCAGAGGCAAGTTGCTGGGCAGTTGAATTTCGACGGGGTGCTGTCCCAGCGCCGGCTTCGCTTTCTCGATCGCCGCATCGACCGGTTCCTGGATGGGATGCGCGCCCAGTTGAAGTTCGAACTGGTTGGCGTCGAGTTGCGCCATCTCGGCCGCTTCACCCACCAGACGATTCAAGCGATCACTTTCTTCGTTGATCACGGTGAGAAGCTCCAGACGTTGAGCTGGGTCCAGTCCGGGATTGGAGAGTAGCGAGGTGGCTGAGGCCTTAATAGCGGTCAGCGGGGTACGAAATTCATGGGTGACTGAATCGAGCAATGCGGATCGCAGTTGTTCGCTTTCCCGGGCGGCCTCGGCGCGGCTGAGCTTTTCCACGGCTCCGGCGCGTTCGATTGCGATGGCAATCAAGCTGCTCATCGCCTCCATAGTTTCTCGTGAAAGAGGCGCACCCGAAATGCCCATGCTGCCCACGACACGAACGCCCATCCGGAGAGGCATGAACATCGCCTGTTTCTCAGGGTCGGTCATGGGTTCGCCTCGCATACAGACTAACTGGAGATCATGGAATTCCAGGTCGTGGACAGCGGAGCTTGAACGATAGACATCGGGGCGGTTTGGCAACGCGATGGCTGCAGCTTTGACCGCGAAACACTCCACAATGTACTGCGGGATCGCATTCAACAACTCCACTACGTTGTCGCTCGAAAGAAGTTGCTGGCTGAATTTGTAAAGACGTTCGGCTTCGCGGCGTCGCTCGTTGGCGCTCTGCGCCTCACGGCGGGCTCGCTCGGCTAGTTGGCTGGCGATGATCGCGGTGACCAGAAAAGCAAACAGGGCGACCCAGTTCTGGGGGTCAGTGATGGTCAAGGTGCCGATCGGAGGAAGAAAATAATAATTGAAGGCCAGAGTCGCGACCACAGCCATGAAAACCGCAGGCTGTAATCCCCAGTTCGCCGACACGATCAACACGCCAATCAGAAAGGTGAGCGCGACCGTAGTCGGGTTCACCTTGATCACGACGTGGTAAGCAAAAGTAACAACCACCACCGCAGCTGCGGTCGCAGCGTAGTGCAAGACCAACTTGAATCGGGGTTGGTTCACGTCGCCGATTGTAGCTGATCTTGGGATGGAGATCAGCGATCACGGTCACGCAATAAGGAATATCGACAATTTCGATCCGCTCGACGACAATAGCCGCGATGCCTAAAACTCCAGAACAATGGCTGGCCGAGGCCGATCCCACGAAAAAAGGTGGAGTGTTCAAGCTTTTTTTGGGATACGCACCAGGCGTTGGCAAAACCTTCAGCATGTTGAGTGAAGCGATTCGGCGTCACAAACGCGGCGAGGATGTGGTCATTGGAGTGATCGAAACTCACGGCCGCAAAGCGACTGCCGAACTCGCGTGCCAGCTCGATGCCGTCCCTCGAAAGAAGCTGGAATACAAAGGCACATTGTTCGAAGAAATGGACGTTGACGCCATCCTGGCGCGAAAGCCGAGCGTCGTCCTGGTAGACGAGTTGGCGCACACCAATGTGGAAGGCAGCAAACACGGCAAGCGATATCAAGATGTACTTGAACTGCTCGACGCCGGTATTGATGTGCTTTCGACCATGAACATTCAACATCTCGAGAGCGTCACGCCCACGGTGCAGAGCCTTACCGGCATCACGGTGCGCGAGACGGTGCCGGATTGGGTGCTCAAACGCGTGGATGAAGTGGTCATGTCGGACCTCACTCCCGAGGCACTGCAGAGCCGGATGCGTCGTGGAGACATTTATCCGCTGGACCGAGTCGGTCGAGCTCTGGGTAATTTCTTTCGTCCGGGAAATCTCATAGCACTCAGGGAACTGGCTCTTCGTCAGGTGGCGCAGGCAGTAGATCAAAGTCTGGAATCCTACCGAGAGAAAGATGAAGCCAGTGGAACGGTTGCGGTCCGGGAGAGAATAGCAGTTTGTATCAGCTCCAATCCGGCAGCGCAATATCTGATTGCACGCGGCGCTCGCATGGCACAAGGCATGGGCGGAGAGCTCCACGTCATCTATGTAGATCTCGGCCAGGACGACAACGAGGCCAATCAGAAAACTCTGGCAGCCAATCTCCAGTTCGCCGAAAATGTTGGTGCACAGATCGCTAAACGCAAAGGCAACAGCGTAGCCGAGGTTGTCGCTGACTTCGTTCGTGAAAAACACGTCACCCAAGTTGTATTCGGACGATCGGCCACGGGCGGATGGAGAAAATACTTGTACCTCACCGCCATCAACAAGTTCTTACGCGATGCTCCTCCGGTAGACGTACATATCGTTACTCAGGAACCCTCCTAGAATCCTTCATGAGCGAACATCGCCGTATTCTCGTAGTGGATGATGAATCCCAGATCACGCGCGTGCTCCGCACAAGTCTCTCCAGCCAGGGCTACGACATTCGCGTGGCTAATGACGGCGAGACTGCTCTCGAGATCATGAAAGACTGGACACCAGACTTGGTGATCACCGACCTCTCCATGCCGAATATGGACGGCTTGGAGTTGTGCCGGCGATTGCGGCTTTCGACCAAGATTCCGATCATCGTGCTCTCGGTAAAAGGTGAGGAAAGAACCAAGGTTCAAGCGCTGGATGCAGGAGCAGACGACTACGTCACCAAGCCGTTCGGGATCGAGGAATTGCTGGCGCGCGTCCGTGCACATCTGCGCCGCGCCCCTGCGGGTGAGAGCGAACAAACATCGCTGATTGAGATCGGGGATTTTCGGATTGATCTGGCCGCCCACAAGGTCGCGGTTCGTCGTCGGGAGGTGCATCTGACGCCGAAAGAATTTGATCTACTGGTTTATCTCGCCCGCCACCCTGGCAAAGTGGTGACTCATCGAACGCTGCTGAGCGCAATCTGGGGCGGGCAGAGTACAGAGCAGATTGAATATCTGCGCGTCTTCGTGGGCCAACTACGAAAGAAGCTGGAACCCGAAGCATCCTCGCCACGCTACATCGTTACCGAACCCTGGGTTGGATACCGCTTCGAGCCCGGCGAATAACTTACCTGTTTTCAACTCGATCCTTCCTAACGAACATTCTACGAACTCTTTATTCAATCTTTACGGGTTTCATTATCAAATCAGTTGTGTCAAGGGAGCGTCAAGAAATGTTCGTACTCGCCATCGTAAACATGCTGCTCTTGCTGATCGGATTTTTGCCCGTACTAGGCAAGAAAAGCCCCGCTGCCAAATAAAGCGACGGCTGGCCTTCCTCAGCAAACGCGCTCGCATGGAGTGTTTTAACTGAAGTCATAAGAAAGGCTAGGATTATGTCATCGATTCATAACGTATCCGCCGAAGAGCTGGCAAAACTTTTTCATCATTATCACGAATCTCTTGCTCATGACTTCCACGGTCAAGCAAGCCAGGGAACCGACACATCTTGGGAGCAGGCTCCTCAAAATGAACGCAAATTGATGATCGCGGCTGCGCGGTTGACCTTGCTCGAACTGGCGGCGGAGTCTGAAGTCAACCGTCAATACTTCGCGAAACCCGGCGAGGCGGATTGGGGCTGCTAGTTTCCGGACGGTTCCAAGTTAGTTTTCTTTACGAAACCTTTACGGACCCTTTAGCCCATCTTTATGCCGGCGGTTGTCGAATGACCCTCGCGGTATCTTCCTGACAATTGTGTCTCGACGGTCAGAATGAAACTGGTCTTCACTCTTCTGTGTGCGGGCGCGGTGCTGTTCATGATGCGTGTTCTAATCGCCCTTCTCAGAGAGAGTCAGAGCCTGTCGCCGCCACCGCTAAGAATTTACTTCGCGAAGTTCAACCCAGTTCAACGACGTGGAGAATTAATAGTTATGAATTCAAGAAATCACGCACAAAGATCTGCAGTAGAGACTGGCAAGCGTGCGGCCCTGGTTGTGCTTGCTGCGGCGCTATTGACCCTCCCCCTGCATGGCCAACATACGCCGAATGCTCCAAGCGACACTTCAGTATCACCTAACCCCCAGACTGCGACACCCACCCCGCAGAGCGACCAGGAGATCGTGCAAGAGCTTGCTGCCATGAAGAAACGCATCGAGCAACTTGAACTCGCCCTAAAGCAACATGAGGCAGCAGAGCAGCCAACCACGCTGATTCATACCGCAACGGCGAGCGCGCCGCCGCCAGCTTCTGCGAGTGTCCCGGCCGTGCCGGCCGCGGCGCCCGAAGCTGAGGCAGTGCTATCTCAGGATACGACGTCAGCGAAACCGGCCAAGGCCGAGCCTTTTGCCTTCGCCGACTGGACCTGGCTGAACGGCAACGCGCGCACCAAAACCCCGGCGTTCGATTCAAAATTCTTTACTCCGGAAATCAGAGCCGACGTTGACTACATCTATGACCTAAATCATCCGAAAGATGACACCATCGGCGGATCGAGCGAGGTCTTTCGCTCCAACGAAGTGCAGGTCACGCAACTTGGCGTCGGCGGAGATTTTCATTTTGACAATGTTCGCGCCCGGGTCATGACGCAGTTCGGCATGTACTCGACCACAACACCCCGGAACGACGCCAGTCCCGCGCGTGGTCAATGGGATCTAGCCGACGCTTATCGTTACGTTTCCGAAGCCTACGGCGGATATCACTTCAATGCATTGCACGGGATCAATGTCGATGCCGGGATCTTCGTGTCGTATATCGGTCTGTTCAGTTATTACAACTTCGATAACTGGGCTTATCAGCCATCGTATGTTTCGTCGAACACGCCGTGGTTTTTCAACGGCGTGCGGGTGCAGATTTTTCCCACTGCGCACCTGAAGATCGAACCGTGGTTCGTGAACGGATGGCAATCGTACGGGCGATTCAATGGGAGGCCAGGCGTGGGTGGCCAGATCTTGTGGCGACCAAACGGATGGCTGTCTGTTCTCGGAAATCAATATGCCTTGGGAGAAGACGCGTTGAACACTCCAGGCCGCGTGCGCTACCACACCGACGATAGCGTTGAAATGAAATATTACGACCATCCAGAAAAGTTGTTGGACAAAGCCGCTTTCTCACTGACCGGAGATATGGGATGTGAACATGGCGGCGGCGTGAGCTGCGACACCAACAGCAGCAAAGGCCCCAAGCAGGATTTCCTGGGTTTCATGCTGTATAACCGGCTCTGGTTCCACAAAGACCTGTATGGCTTCACACTGGGTGGCGGCAAGATCAACAATCCCGGACGGTATCTGGTGTTGCTACCGCCCATCAATGGCGCAACTGCAACGTCCGGAACGCCCTACTTCACTGAGAATCCCGGCGACCCATACAAGGCATGGGATATGTCCGGCACGTTCGATTACATGCCCAGCCAGTACATCACGTTCCGCTGGGAGTTCGATCACCGCGCAGCGAACGTCCCGTATTTCTCTGGCCCGGGTGGAATTACGCCTCCGGGTGGCAACACTGGTGCGCCGGGATCGACCGTGTCCGGATGGTCGCCCGATCTCGTGAAGGACGAGAATCGGTTTGATCTGGCAATCTTGGTCAAGTTTTAGTATCTATCGCTTCTGGCGCGATTTCGGACAGGAGCGAGGACCATGACTTCATTGAGAGCGGCTGTTGCCCTTAGTGTCTCTGTATTGCAGAGATTTGCTGAAAGCGTACTGGTGCTATTAATGATCGGGTTCTCATACTCATTTCCGGCACTTGCACAGAGTCAGGCAGCGGCTGGTTCGACGGATGTCGCTGCCAAAGCCTCAACCAGCGAAGCAATGCAACAGCGAGTTGGCGAACTCGAAGGCGAAGTAGCCGAGTTGAAGCGTATTGTGAAACAACTGCAAACAAATTCGCAGGCGACCACCGGTTCGAAAGACCCTCAGAACGCGCAGTTAACGTCCGGAACGCAGCCGCAATCCGTTTCGGTCGAGCAATCGACCCTCACCCCGCAGGACAGAAAGAGTCTCGACTTTCTGCGCGACACAACCATCAACATCGGGCTGGATGGATATTATGAATACAACTTCAACGCCCCCATCGGACGAGTCAATCTGCTGCGAGCCTATGACGTTCTCAGCAACAGTTTCAGCTTGAATCAGGCCAGCGTGATCTTTGATCATCCGCCCGATGTTGCCGAGGGTCGGCGTTTCGGGGGTCGCCTCGACCTGCAATTTGGCCAGGCAACGGATACGCTGCAAGGCAATCCAACGAATGAGCCACGGCCAGATATTTATCGGAACATCTTTCAGGCTTATGGCACTTATGTTGTCCCGTTCGGCCATGGCTTGAATGTTGACTTCGGAAAATTTGCCAGTTCCATTGGGATCGAGGGCAATTACACCAAAGACCAGATGAATTATTCGCGGTCCTACTGGTTTAACTTCTTGCCCTTCTACCACATGGGCTTTCGTACCAGTTACCCGGTCAACGATAAATTTGCCCTGAACTACTGGCTGATTAACGGCACCAATCAAGTCGAACCCACCAACAGTTTCAAAGATGAGTTGTTCGGCTTTACAACGACCCCACGCAAAACCATCAGCTGGACGATGAATTATTACCTGGGTCAAGAGCATCCCGACCGCATCAGCGTCGCAGCAACGAGCCCGATTCCAGTGCAGCCCGGCCTTAGTTTTGCGCCGATTAATCCCGCTCCCAATGGCCGGCTGCATATCTTTGACAGCTATGTGAGTTGGCAGACCACGCCGAAGCTTACCCTGGCCATCGAGGGTGATTACGTCATAGAACGGCTGTGGAGGAATTCTGCGCCTGGAGAATCGTCAGCGCCGTCGCATGACGATGGAGGCGCAGCCTATTTGAAATATCAGCTCTCCCCCAAATTCGCATTGGCCGGTCGGGCCGAGTATTTATCCGATCGCGGAGGCCTATTCAGTGGCTTGACTCAAGCGCTAAAGGAAACGACTGCGACCTTTGACTACAACGTCGCGAATGGTTTCCTGATGCGTTACGAGTGGCGTCGCGATTTCTCGAATCAGCCGTCTTTTCTGACATCCAACGAGGGCGTGTTGAGCAAACAGCAAAATACCGCGACCCTCGGCCTAATTTGGTGGTGGGGCCGTAAGGAGGGCGCATGGTGAGTTCGAGCAACGGAGGTTGGTTATGAAAGACATCATTTTCATCGCGGTAACGCTGGCGTTTTTTGTCATTGCTGTTGGCTACGTACGATTCTGTGATCGGATTCGCTGAGGTGAAATCTTTATGAGTCTTGAATCGATCCTCATGCTGGTGGTCTGCGTCTTGCTGATGGTCTATCTGCTTTACGCGCTACTGATGCCGGAGAAGTTCTGATGACGCTGAATGGTTGGGTTCAGATCCTTCTGTTTTTGGTGCTGATCTTGGCGGTGACAAAGCCGCTGGGCATATTTATGGCTCGGGTGTTCAATCGCGAACGCACGTTCCTTGACCCGCTTGCCCGGCCAGTCGAGCGTTTGCTCTATCGCGTGACCGGAGTCGATGAGAATCACGAGATGCGCTGGACAGAGTATGCCGTCTCTATGCTGATGTTCAGCGGCGTCTCCATGCTGCTTCTCTATGTGATCGAGCGGGTTCAACAGTGGTTGCCGTGGAATCCGCAGAAATTCGGCGCAGTCGTTCAAGATCTGGCCTTCAACACCGCTGCTTCTTTCACGACCAACACCAACTGGCAGAACTATGCGGGTGAGGCCACGATGAGCTATCTCACCCAAATGGCGGGGCTCGCATATCACAACTTCACGTCTGCAGCGGTTGGCATCGCGTTGGCTATCGCGTTCGTTCGCGGAATCGCGCGACGGGAAAAAGAAACCATCGGCAACTTCTGGGTGGACATGACCCGCGCCACGCTCTGGCTTTTGCTGCCCATGTGCATTGTTTATGCTCTGGCTCTGGTTTCCCAGGGAGTCGTGCAGAACCTCAAGCCGTATGACACGGTGAAGCTGGTTGAGTCCCAGCAAGTACAGAAAACCGGCGCGGATGGAAAACCCATGGTCGGCCAGGACGGCAAGCCACTGATGGATACCGTGACAGATCAGACCATTGCGCAGGGTCCGGTCGCGTCCCAGGAAGCCATCAAGATGCTGGGCACGAATGGCGGCGGTTTTTTCAATGCGAACAGCTCGCATCCTTTCGAGAATCCCACGCCGCTAAGCAACTATCTGCAAGTCCTTTCCATTTTCCTCATCCCCGCGGGCTTGACCTATACGCTCGGCCGCATGACTGGATCGCAGCGCCACGGGTGGGCGGTGTGGGCAGCCATGGCTTTCTTATTCCTGTGCGGAGTTACGACCGCGTATTGGGCGGAGGCACGCGGCAATCCTTTACTCAAAGGCGCGGATCAGCAAGTGAGCGCGACCCAGCCCGGCGGAAACATGGAAGGCAAAGAAGTTCGCTTTGGCATTGCGGACTCCGCTCTCTTTGCTACCGTCACGACTGACGCCAGTTGCGGAGCCATCAACGGTTGGCACGATTCGTACACGCCGCTCGGAGGAATGGTCCCTCTGGCCAACATCATGCTCAGCGAAACCGTTTTCGGAGGCGTAGGCGCTGGGCTCTACGGCATTTTGATCTATGTTGTCCTCGCCGTCTTCATCGCGGGACTGATGGTCGGTCGCACACCTGAGTATCTGGGCAAGAAGATCGAAGCCTATGACGTGAAGATGGCCATGCTGGTCACTCTAGTTTTTCCTCTGGTAATTCTGGTGCTTGCCGCAATCTCGTCGGTACAAGGTTTTGGCACGTCGAGCATCAGCAATCCAGGGCCCCACGGCTTAACCCAGATCCTGTATGCCTTCACCTCCATGGCGGGTAACAACGGCTCGGCCTTCGGCGGGCTGAACGGAAACACTCTCTGGTACAACACCTCGGGCGCAATGACCATGCTGATCGGCCGATTCTTCATGATCATTCCCATGCTGGCCATCGCCGGGAATTTGGCAAAGAAGAAATATGTGCCGCCATCGCTGGGCACGTTTCCGGTAACCACGCCATTGTTCAGCGTGCTGCTGGTAGGCGTGATTCTCATCGTCGGAGCCTTAACCTTTTTCCCAGCACTGAGTCTGGGCCCGATACTCGAGCACCTGTTGATGTCTGTTGGCAAGACTTTCTGAGGAACTATGGCAGATAGGAAATCGAAATCCATTTGGGACATGAAGATCGTGCGCCGCGCGCTCTGGGATTCTCTGGTGAAGCTGGATCCGCGGAACATGATGAAGAATCCGGTGATGTTTGTGGTCGAAGTTGGCAGTGTGGCGACTACGATTCTGCTGATTCGCGATCTGCTTAGACACCAGGGAGCGTTCGGCTTCAACCTCCAGATCACGCTCTGGCTCTGGTTTACCGTCTTGTTCGCCAATTTTGCCGAGGCCATGGCGGAAGGCCGCGGCAAAGCCCAAGCCGACTCTTTGCGTAAAGCGCGGGCCGAAACGATTGCCAATCGCTTGTTGCCCGATGGCAAGATTGAACAGATTGCCAGTTCCAAATTGCGTTCCGGCGATTTGGTGAAAGTTGTCGCTAACGAATTCATCCCCAGCGACGGCGAGATTCTTGAGGGGGTGGCTTCCGTCGACGAATCCGCAATCACCGGAGAATCTGCGCCCGTGATTCGCGAAGCTGGTGGCGATCGCTCAGCCGTCACCGGCGGCACACGAGTGCTCTCGGACTGGCTGAAAATCAAGATTACTTCTAACCCCGGCGAAACCTTTCTGGATCGCATGATCGCCCTTGTCGAAGGAGCCGAGCGCCAGAAGACGCCGAACGAAATCGCATTGAACATTTTGCTCGCCGGCCTGACCATTATTTTTCTACTCGCCGTCGTCACGTTGCAGCCGTTCGCCATTTATTCCGGCTCTCCTCAAACCGTGTTCGTGTTGGTCTCGTTGCTGGTTTGCCTGATTCCTACAACGATTGGCGGACTTCTGTCCGCCATTGGAATTGCCGGCATGGATCGCCTGGTGCAGCACAATGTCTTGGCCATGTCAGGCCGCGCGGTCGAGGCTGCGGGCGACGTCAATACGCTTCTGCTCGACAAAACCGGAACCATTACCCTGGGAAACCGGCAGGCATCGGAATTCATAGCTGCGCCTGGGATTACTGCGGCGCAGATGGCGGACGCCGCCCAGCTTTCTTCGTTGGCAGATGAAACTCCAGAAGGCCGCTCCATCGTTGTTCTCGCTAAGGAAAGCTACGGTCTTCGGGGCAGGGAACTGGCCTCGCAGGAAGCCACATTCATTCCTTTCACTGCGCAAACGCGAATGTCAGGCGTGGACATGGATGGCCGCGAAATTCGCAAGGGAGCAGTAGATGCCATTTCGAAATATCTCGCTCAACATGGCACCGTTCTCCCCAAAGAAGTGCAAGCTGCTGTGGAAACTGTGGCGCGATCGGGTGGAACCCCGCTGGTGGTCGCCGAGAATCGCCGCGCTCTCGGCGTGATTCACCTCAAGGACATTGTCAAAGGTGGGATGCGCGAGCGGTTCGATCAGCTTCGCGCTATGGGAATCAAAACCGTGATGATCACCGGAGACAATCCGCTGACCGCAGCCGCCATCGCGCGCGAAGCCGGCGTGGATGACTTTCTCGCGGAAGCGACTCCGAAAGACAAAATGGATTTGATCCGTGGCGAGCAGAAGCAAGGCAAGCTGGTGGCGATGACCGGCGATGGCACAAACGACGCTCCCGCGCTGGCTCAGGCCGATGTTGGGGTCGCCATGAACACCGGCACGCAGGCGGCGAAAGAAGCGGGCAACATGGTCGATCTCGATTCCAATCCAACCAAACTCATCGAGATCGTGGAAATCGGCAAGCAACTCTTGATGACCCGCGGCGCCCTCACCACGTTTTCCATCGCCAATGACGTTGCGAAATACTTCGCCATTATTCCCGCGATGTTTGCCGCCACGTTTCCCGTGTTAAATACGCTAAACATTATGCAGCTCAAGACGCCGCAGTCGGCGATTTTGTCGGCGGTTATTTTCAACGCTCTGATCATCGTTGCTTTGATTCCCTTGGCTCTGCGCGGGGTAAAGTACCGGCCCATGGGAGCTGCGGTTTTGCTGCGCCGCAATCTCTGGATCTACGGCGTTGGCGGCATCATTGTGCCGTTCGTTGGGATCAAGCTGATCGATATGCTCATTACCCGCGTGGGGATGGCCTGAGAGGATGTCATGAAAAAGAATCTGATCACTTCGGTGCTGATGACGATCGTCACTACGGTTCTGCTGGGAATCATTTATCCGTTGGTGGTCACAGGACTGGCGCAATTGTTTTTCAAAGACAAAGCTAACGGCCAATTGATCGTGCAAAATGGCAAAGTTGTCGGTTCACGGATCATCGGTCAGGCATTCGTCGGTCCCGCTTATTTCCACTCTCGGCCGTCCGCTGCGGGCAACGGATACGACGCCGCGAATTCCAACGGCTCCCAACTCGGCCCCACCAATCAGCATCTCATTGACCGCGTAGAAACGGACGTTGCCACAAACCAGGCAGATAATCCCGGCCAACCTGTACCGATTGACTTGGTAACGACATCCGCATCCGGACTCGATCCCGATATCACTCCTGCGGCAGCCGAGTTTCAGGTTTCGCGAGTGGCAAAGCAACGTGGAATTTCTGAAGATCAAATCAGGGTCATCGTTGCGGAGCACACTCAGTCGCGCCAATTAGCCCTGCTCGGAGAACCGCGGGTCAATGTGCTCGAACTTAATCTCGATCTCGACGCCAAGTTCTCGAAGAAGTAAACTGAAATCATAACAATGGGAGCGACGGGCATCTCCCCCCGTCCCGTTGGGTGTGCGCGCCCGTCCCCCGCTAGAAAGTTTGCTAAACTTTCAATCGTGGCCCGCATCGACCATCTGGAATGCACAAAGTGTGGCGCGTCACTCGACGCCATTCGTCCGCAGACCGTTTGCCCGAAGGACGGCGGTGTGCTCTACGTCCGCTACAAGCTCTCCGCGTTGAAATCCAAATTCACAACAGCTTCGCTCGTTGGACGCGCACCCACTATGTGGCGCTACGCCGAGGTTCTGCCCGAGGCCGAACCTGTTTCGTTGGGCGAGGGGTTCACTCCGATGCTGCCATCACGCGAATTTCCCAACGTCTACATAAAGGATGAAGGACTGAACCCCACCGGCTCGTTCAAAGCCCGCGGCATGTCAGCTGCAGTCACGATGGCGAAATCGTACGGCTTGAAAAAGCTGGCTGCTCCTTCGGCGGGAAACGCGGCAAGTGCATTGGCAGCATACGCAGCGGCAGCCGGAATTGAGTCCCATATTTTTATGCCCAAAGACGTGCCGCTCGCCAATCGCGTGGAGTGCGAGAGCTACGGTGCTCATGTCACCTTAGTGGCCGGCTTGATCAGCGACTGTGCGCGCATGGTCGCGGAGAGAAAAGAAAAGGAAGGCTGGTTCGATGTATCCACGCTCAAAGAGCCTTTTCGTGTCGAAGGCAAAAAGACCATGGGCTACGAAGTCGCCGAACAATTGGGATGGCGGATGCCCCAAGCCATCATTTATCCCACGGGAGGCGGCGTCGGGTTAATCGGAATGTGGAAAGCGTTTGAAGAGATGCAAGATCTGGGCTGGATCGGCGCGGAGCGTCCGCAGATGATCGCAGTCCAGGCGGCAGGCTGCGCCCCGATCGCCAAAGCATGGGATGACGCGAGGCCCACCGCAGAATTCTGGCCTAACGCCGCAACTCTGGCGGCAGGCCTCCGCGTGCCGAAAGCTTACGGCGACTATTTGATTCTCGATATTCTGAAAAAGAGCGGCGGCGTCGCCGTCGCTGTCACCGACGACGAAATCATGGACGCACTGCGGCAATGGGCTCGAATAGAAGGAGTCTTTGCCGCGCCCGAGGGAGCGGCAGCTTTAGCCGCGTATCGAAGGCTGCGCGCCAGCTCCTTCTTCAGCCCTGACGACACGGTCGTGCTGTTCAATACGGGCTCCGGCTTGAAGTACCTCGACGTGATCGAGAGCCAAAAGCAGTCCGCGCGTCAATTCGCCCCCGCCACGCGCCAAATCGGCGGAATTATTGGACCGTATTGAAGAAGGCAATCAGCCGATTGAATCGAGATCGGCAATCACCTCAGCGGGAATTTGTAGTCTCGCAGCCTGAAGATTCTCACGAAGATGCGCTAGGGAAGACGTCCCAGGAATCAAAAGGATATTGGGCGAGCGCTGGAAAAGCCAGGCAAGCGCAACCTGCATGGGCGTGACCTCGAGTGACGTAGCGGCTGCGTCAAGTGCCGACGACTGTAATGGAGTGAAACCTCCCAGCGGGAAAAACGGAACATACGCTATACCTTGCGCGGCCAGGTCGTCGATGAAGGCATCGTCGCTCCTGTGCGCTACGTTGTAAAAATTCTGTACGCAGACTATTTCTGTGATTGTTCGAGCCTCAGCCAACTGCTTGGGAGTAACGTTGCTCAGACCGATATGCCGGATCAGTCCCTCACGTTTGAGTTCGGCCAGCACAGTCAGGGGTTCTTCGATCGATTCCTCGCCCGGTTCCTGGATTCCGCCAACCCGAAGATTGACGACATCGAGATGGTCGAGGCCAAGATTCTTAAGGTTGTCGTGAACAGCGTCGATTAACTCCTGGCGAGACTGCGCGTGAAGCCATGATTTGTCTGGACCTCGACGAGCGCCTACTTTGGTGACGATCATGAGATCCTTGGCATAAGGATAGAGTGCCTGCTTGATAAGCTGATTGGTCACATGAGGTCCGTAGAAGTCGCTGGTGTCAATGTGGTTCACGCCCGACTCTACAGCCTCGCGCAAGACAGCAATGGCGGCGTTCACATCCCGCGGCGGTCCCCACACGCCCGGGCCAGCCAGTTGCATGGCCCCGTAGCCCATGCGGTTTAATGTCATCGAATTGCCCGGCAGAGTGAAACTACCGGCGAGTTTTGTTTGTTCAATCATTTTCATCCCTCCTGATGCGGTGTTCCTGATTAATGATGAGGAAAGCTAGAAAGACTCTCCAACCATTTCTTCGCTTTTCTTCCAGAGCGCTTCCGCCGCTGTTGCATCGATCGCATAACCGCGCACTCCTTCGCTTATTCCGGCGGGCAGCTCATTCGGCACGATATGTCCCACGTGGCAGTCTTCGCAGTAGTGGCCGCCGATTTCTTCAGCGGGAGCAACGACAGCAGCCCACACCGAAGTTGCGGCACCTTGAGCAACCGTCTTCCACTGAAAGGTCCTTTGCCCTGAGCCGCACGCTGCTGATTGATCTGGTCGATCATATTTCTTATGCGGCTTGGATCCTGGTAACGGCCCAGTTCGGTCTGAATACCACCTGGGTGCACAGCGGCCGCGCGCGTGCCGCGGTCCCGGTGCCGTTTGTCGAAGGCAACCGCGAAGAGGATGTTTGCAGTTTTCGATCTGCCGTAAGCAACGAACGGGTCATAAGGCGTGTGCTCAAAGTTGGGATCGTCGAGGTCCACATTCGCGTAGCGGTGACCCGCAGAAGACAGATTGATAAGCCGCCCACCGGCCCGAATGAGATGCGCGATACGATTCACCAGGACGAAGTGGCCTAAATGATTGGTGCCAAACTGAGTCTCAAAGCCGTCAGCCGTATGGCCGAATGGTGTGGCCATAACTCCGGCATTGGCGATGACCACATCGAACGGTTCCCCTTTTGCCAGCAGCCGGTCGGCGCAGGCACGCACGCTTTTCAGATTGGCAAGATCGAGTTCAATCAGTTCAAACCCTCCACCGTTGGCCACGGCCTCCTTTCGCACCTGCTCGGTTGCAGCTTTGGCCTTGTTCAAATCCCGCGCTGCGCCTACAACCTGAGCGCCGTGCGCGGCCAAGGACCGCGCCGTTTCCACACCGATGCCGGCCGAAACACCCGTTACGAGAATCCGTTTGTCCTTCAGATTCACGCCGGACAAAACGTCATCGGTGGTCGAGGTTGCCCCAAATGAAGTTGTCTCAAGTATGTTCGTCATTTTCTACCTCCTTGACTAAATACCTCTGAGTAACTGTTTACTATCACGAACCACGCCGCCGCCGAGAGCCCTCCTCGAGGGCGAGACTAATCACCAAGGGATGGTTTCGTTTTCCCAGCGCGTGAACGTTCCTGTCGGACCATCCGGGCCGAGCAGCGCAACGCGTACTACCTCGCGAGACCCATCTTCGACAGAGGCTGTCCCCTCATATCCGTTGAGGTTCGTCTTAGTGAAGCCCGGGGTCACCAAGTTGACTTTGATCCCAGTCGACTCCAGTTCGATCATCATGGCCAGAGTCATAGCGTTGAGAGCCGTCTTGGACGCAGAATAAACGGGACTGAACATCGGGTGGTAGGGAAAGGCCGGATCGGCGTTCATCGTTAGCGAGCCAACGGCGCTTGACACGTTTACGATGCGAGCATTCGACGACTCGCGGAGAAGCGGCAGCATCGCCTGGTAAACGGCGAGGACACCGAATACGTTGGTTTCCCAGACCGCTCGTATTTCATCGAGGGACGCGTTGCTTGCTCGGGTTGTCTTCGCGTACTCCTGCAGGGATAAATTGCCCTTCCTCGTGTTCGAGATAGCTGCGTTATTGACAAGCAGATCGAGACGGCCAAACTCCTTGCGGATGCGTCCCGCCGCGGCCGCGATCGAAGGCTGATCCGTCACGTCGAGCTGAAGGGCGATGGCACCCTGTCCGATCTCCTTGGCAGCGGCCTCGCCGCGCTCGAAATTACGCGACCCGACCAGCACAGTGAGACCGTTTGCCACAAGTTCCTTTGCCACCTGAAACCCGACTCCTTGATTAGCCCCAGTGACCAGGGCCACGCGTTTGTCCTTCATAGTCATCTCCTTTTACCAGCAATTGTTGGTAAACGCGCCGCACTGCGTTAGTTTGGCCAACGCGGAAACACCTTCCGTGTTTAGACGTGACGCTGTTCCACTATCGCTCAAGCATTAGGCTGCAAAGGCACCGCATTCGTAGCATGTTCGAAATAGTGCTTCGCGTTCAGATCGCTAATGAGCCCTGGCTGAACCGGCCGCCATCCCAGCTGTTGCTGCGTTTGCGCGCTGGAAGCCGGACCGTCTATACCAAAGAAGAGAGCCATCCAACCAAAATGATCGGCTGCGTCCTCGCGAGACTTGCTCACGACCGGTAGGTTCAGGCTCCGACCGATGACCTCGGCGATCTCTCGAGTGGGCACACCCTCGTCAGCCACGCCGTGGTACCGTGCACCAGCAGATGTTTTCTCGAGCGCGAGCCTATAGAGATGGGCAGCGTCGAGCCGATGCACTGCGGGCCAGCGGTTGAGGCCATCCCCGATATATGCGGAAACACCCTTTTCACGAGCGATGCTGATCAGGCGCGGCACGAAACCGTGATCACCGTTGCCGTGTACCGATGGTGGAAGCCGTAGCACCGATGCGCGGACTCCGCGTGCCGCCAGCGCAAGCGCCGCCTCCTCCGACTTGCGGGGAAAATTGGGATTGGGTTCATCCTCTTCGGTCGCGAGTGGACCTCTGCGTTGAGCAAGCAAGGACCCGGAAGTGACGATCAACGGGCGATCAGAACCCGCGAGCGCTTCGCCGAGCGTCTCGATGGCACGCCTATCCGCCTCGGCGGCTGGCCCATAGTTTGAGAAGTCGTGAATAAAAGCGGTGTGGATTACTCCGTCGGCCGCCGCGGCACCGCTGCCAAGGCTTTCGTGATCCTCCAGCGAACCGCGATGCACGTTGGCTCCCGCCGCGATAAGCGACTTTGCTGCTGCATCCGACCGCGCAAGGCCGAGAACCTGATGACCCGCGTTGATGAGTTCTTCAACGATGGCAGAACCGATAAAACCTGTAGCACCGGTAACGAAAACACGCATATATTTCCTCCCTAAGCAATTTGAAGTTCAGTCAATAGAGACGGAGCGCTCACTCGACTTGCGAGCCGAGTCGAAACCTTCGCAGTAATCAATCGCCATTCGCGGGCTGAAGCGGGCAGACCATCAATCTCGATCAACTCACGCAGCCAGTCTTTTGCAGAGAGCTCCGCCTGCTCTGACCCGAATAACTGCTTGACGGCGTTGAAGAATGCGGACAGCTCTCGCTCCGCCATTGTCATGAGGTCGGGGCAAGGATGATTGGAATTCTTCGGTGGTTTGGAGCGAGCGAGTGGATTCATATTCCTCACCTCAGGAAGTGGGAAGAGCCGAGAACCGCTATTGACAGGCCGCGGCGTTCCGACTAAAACGGAGAGTGTCTCCGAATCACTAGATAAGATAACCGGAGACGGTCTCCGGTTGCAACTTTTTTATATGCCGCCCAAGAATCAGAAAATTGCCCAGCGAAAACCGCGCACTGACGCGCAGCGGAACCGCGAGCGCATTCTGGAGGTGGCGAAGGTGGCGTTTACTCGGTCGGGCGCGAACGCCAGCCTCGACGACATCGCGAAAGAGACAGGTGTGGGAGCGGGAACTCTGTATCGCCACTTTCCGACACGAGACGCACTGATTGAAGCGGTCTATCGGACGGAGGTAGAAAAGCTGGCGGCAGCAGAGCGAAAATTCTCCGACGCCATGCCTCCGGTTGAAGCCTTGCGAGCCTGGATGCTCTTGTTCGTCGATTACATCGCGACCAAGCAGATCATCGCCCCGGCACTGAACTCGGTCGTCGGGGGGTCGTCAAAGCTGTTTGAAGGTTCACGCGCTCAGATTCAAGGAGCGATTGATTCGTTGGTGAGGCGCGCCATTAAAAGCCGCGATATTCGTCGAGATCTCGAGCCATTCGACCTGCTCCGCGCACTGATCGGCGTCTCGCACGTGGCGTCCGGTCCTGATTGGCAGCTAAGCGCCAGAAGACTCGTGGACATCCTCATCACCGGTTCGCAGCCAGTCAGATAGACCGCGAGGGCCAAACTTCGTACGCTCTCGCAGGTTCCAACCCGGGTGGCTCATGCTAAATTTCGTGCTCTTTGCGAAAGTTAGGTCGTGGATTTTCGCCGGGGCTTCGGCTTGCTCTTGCCTATGACATTGAGCGCCACGGCAGCGCGGATGAGATCCTTCAAAGCCGCCTCATCAACCTTGTCGCCTTCGTGGATGTCGATAGCGCGCCTGACATTCCCCTCGAGGCTGGAGTTGAACAGACCGGAAGGGTCCCTCAACGCAGCTCCCTTGGCAAAGGTAAACTTGACGACGCTCTTGTACGTCTCTCCCGTGCAAACGATGCCATTGTGCGAAAAGACGGGAGTGCCCGACGAGTTCGGTTTAACCCACTTCCGTTCTTCGACGATCTCAGGATCCGCGGCGTGTATGATGTCGCGCACTTTCGCGAGCGTCTTCCCGCGCCAGTCCCCAAGTTCCTTGATCCTCTCACCGATGAATGCAGAAGCAGATTCCACCGCAACGGGCTTTTTCATGTACACCTCCAAACACTCGCATCTAATTTAACTGCGCTCTGCCTAACCTGCAACCTCCGCAGGTGGAGGCCTTTTCTGGTTTCGATCGCAGTTCGGATGGACGGTGGAAACTCGCTCTTAACGATGAAATGCAAGGTGATAAATCAAGAGCGCGATAAAACCAATTGCGCCGAGCAGAACAATCCCGAAAATAACTGCAACAGGCCAGAAAACCCAAGACCACGGTTGTCTTTTTCTGATCTGTTGTATGGCGTTGTACAGCGAGAAAGCCGTAGCGATCGTGCCAACCGGAGTAAGAAAGAAGGCGGGCATAAAAGCGTCGCCCTCCGGCCCCCTGCATCCGTGCCGGAGACAGTAAATGGATGGAGACAGAATCGAGAAGAAGTAAAGGCTTGCGATGGAATACGTGATTGCCAGGCCTAGTTTGCGTAAGATAGCCATCTTATTCTCGTCGGCGTACAGACAGTCACACGTCGCGGCTGAAGTCGTGCCCTCGCCAAACCCTATTCTTGAAACACCTCTAATGAGGAAAGCCACGATGAAATGCCGTCTCATAAACTACCCACGCGATGAAAACAATTGTACCGAGAAGAAGACCACGGCTGTCTTTTTCTGATCTGTTGTATGGCGTTGCGCAATGAGAAAGCCGTGGCGATTGCGCCAAACGGAAAAAGAGCGAAGGCAGGCATAAAAGCATCGAGTTCGCCCGGTCCCCTGCATCCATGGCGGAGACAGTAAATCGAAGGCAGCAGAATCGACAAGATGAAAACGGTCGCGATGAAATACGAAATTGCGAGGCCAAGCTTGCGTAACATAGACGTATCCTAGAATCATTCTCCCTGACCTACAGATAGCCACGTTAACACCGAAAGCCTTAGCACTTCTGCCCGGTGCCGCATCCTATGCGCCACGGAAATAGTCCGACTCTCAATCTCGCTCTTCTTTTGTGAAGTTCAAGTGGAATTTTGATTTTAGACCGTCGGGTGGCCCACCCAATCCCGGTTCTGGCTTGACCTGTCATCGAAGGCGATAGCGGTTGGAAGTTTGCCGTGATGACGCTACACGATCCGGACAATGTCACGCCCAGCAATTAGATGTCGCTGCGGCCACGCCTGTCGGTGTCCTGGCCCGCCTTTGCGGGGCTTTGCAGAAGTGCGGAGTAAATGCAGCCCGCGTCCCGATTTTCCACCCGTCACCGCCCACCTCATCGTTCCCAACTTTACAAGGAACGTAAAAGTGGGCTAGACCGATGTCGCAATCTTCACGGTATCTTTGCGGCTGCGCTCAGCGTAAACCCGCAACCTCCGCAAGGGTAAGTCATGCCGGCCTCCCAATCCGAACCATTCGCGGGGCCCCGGCGGGCTCACCACTTAATCGCAAACACCAATCCGTTGTCCGTTCCGCGGTTCGGATTTCCCCCGCCATAGAGCGTCGTCCCGTAAATCTTTCCGCCAAGAATGACGAGATTGGCGGTGGGAAAAGATCCGTCTTTCCCATCGAAGCTATATAACTTTTTCTTCCAGGCGCCGCCGGTCCGCGATGGCGGCGTGAGTTCAAAGACCGTGCCGCAACCTCCATCAATGCAATGCGCTCCACCTTCTTGTGTCGTGCCGTAAACCCTGCCTGCGTTGTCGAGCACTACGCCTGCGCCGGGGTTGGCACCGTCCGGCTGCTTGCCAAATGCGTAGAGGATATTCTCCGTCCAGTCTCTATGTGAACGGGACGGCGGCACGAGTTGAAAAACATTGCCAGTGCACTTAATTCCAATTTCTGTCGTTCCGTAGAGAGCGCCTTTGCTGTCAATCGCCAGACTGGCGACCGGATAGTAGCCTTGCCCGTCGCCGTGATTTACGAAGCTGTAGAGAATGTCAAACACCCACGATCCTCCGCGCTTCTCGGGCCGAGAAAGCCGATAGACTGTTCCGCACCCGGTGCCGGTATCGTTATCGCACGATCCGGTGCCTCCATACTCAGTCGTACCGTAAAGGTTTCCCTTGTTATCCGCGACCAGGCCCGAGAAGGGCAAGTACGCGTTCTGTTGGAACGAGTAGAGGATTGCTTGAGTCCATGTCCCGCCTTTGGCTGCGGGCGGCGCGAGCTGATAAATCACTCCGTTCACGCCACTCGGAGCACCGTAGGTGGTGACTCCATAGAGATTTCCCTTGGCATCAATGACCAGGCCACCCGCCGGTTGCCCTCCTTCGTAACTTCCGTCGCTGGGAAAGTTGAATACGACAGTTTCCGTCCACGTGCCGTCGGCCTGCGGCGGCGACAGCTCGTAAACGGTTCCGGTGTTGAACCCGCTCCCACAAGCGCGGGTCGTTCCATAGAGATTGCCTGCGGAATCGAAAATCGGTCCGCTTTGAGGATTGCAGCCGTCCTTCGGCTCTCCTGCGAAGTTGTGAAGCACAGTCTCTGTCCATTTCGTGCTAGGAGGAACCGGCGGCGACAATTCGAAAACCGTCCCGCATCCCATGGAGCAGTACCCACTCCCACGGATATTGCCACCAGACGTGGTGGTGCCGTAGAGATTCCCTTTGGCGTCAGCGACAAGGCTGGAAACGGGGTTGGCGCCGGATACCGGATTCCGAAATGCGTAGAGCACAGTTTCCAACTGAAGTGCAGAAGCACCACTAGCGATTAGAAGAAGAGAAAAAGAAAAAACAAACCAGGCAAGAGACTTGCAGGACATAAACCTTCCTCCGAAACGCTCACTGCCTAGGCCACCAATCCCAGCAGGGGCCGCCATCATAAGCCGGTTTTCAGGGAAAATCCAGAGCCCTCTCCGACCAGCTTGGCCTTCGATCATAGCCGAGTGAGCGACCCAGAGTTGTCAAAGGTTTGTCACCAGTTTGCAAAGTCTTTCTCGGTCACGGTCGCGCCCAGCAATTGATGTCGCTGCGGCCACGGCTGTCGATGTCCTGGCGCCGCCTTGCGGGATTTTGCCAAAGCGGGGAGTGCCCGCGTCCCGATTTTCCGCCCGGGACCCCCGCTCTCATCGCTCCACCTTTACAAGCAAACTAAAGCTGGGCCAGCCCCGTGCTTGCCGTCGACGGCGTAGCGGAGAAGCGTAGCCTTCGGGTGGCGCATGAGTGAGTCAGAGCCTATAATCATCAATCTCCTTTTCCTTCAGCGGTGGCCCGCTTCAGCGCGACTGGGGCTGGTCGGCAGCATGGAAACTATGCGGTTATCTCGACGGCCTTGAAGAAATCAGCGATGCAATTGCGGCCTGACGATGCAGTCTCCGCTGCTGAGTCGCCTATCGAGGCATTTGCCCGCATCCACGCTCGGCGAATTGTTGTTGTGCTGTGCGTGTACGCGGCCATTCGCATTTTGGTTTTTGCTGCCGCGTTTCCTCTGTTCAACATCACGGATGAAGCATCCCATTTCTTGGCGATCCGAATGTTCGCTGAGGGACACCTTCCAAACAAGCAGTTGCCGCCGGCCGATCCTGCGTTTGCTGAGACCTTCATTCCTTACTTTTCACCGGAATACACTTATACGCAAGAATACTTGGATCGGAATGGCCCACGAATCCCTCTTTACCAACTTCCTCCCCAAGCATGGGATGAGGCTCTTAGGCAAACATTTTATGTGCAGAAGCTTAGCGACTGGGCACAGAAGCCGAACTTCGAGGCGCAATCCCCGCCTCTTTATTACATGGCAGCTGCTGGCTGGTACAACCTCGGAGCAGCTCTTGGACTTAGAGCTTGGGGCCTGGCTTACTGGGTCAGATTTCTCAACCCGATGGTCTATGCGTCGCTGGTCTGGCTTTCGTACAGGTTTGTTCAAAGAGTATATCCGGAGCGGCCATTTCTCTACCTCGCTGTCCCAGCGCTAATTGCCGTATATCCGCAAGACGTTTTTTTTGGCATGAATCGGGACGTGCTATCTGCCCCTTTAACCGCAATCGCGCTCATTCTGATGATGAAGGCTGTAGATAGTAAACGAGCCGAGTATTGGTCATTGGTCTTCGGTTCATTCCTGGTGGGGTTGGCATTCCTGGTGGAGGTTTCCAACTGCGTGTTGTACGGCGCCCTCGCAGCGAGCTTCTGGTTTTGGGCGCGCCAACCTGATGCGGCGCGGCTGCGCAGGATCGGAGTCATAAGTGCGAGCGCCCTCGCCGCCGTTGGGCCTCCGTTACTCTGGATTGGGCGCAATTACTTCGTGCTCGGGGACTTCACCGGCGCCCGTGCAAAAATGCACGAACTTACTTGGACTGCGAAACCCTTTGCCGACATCTTCCACCACCCGCTGTTTACACCGGATGGCTTGTCCTACTTCCTACTGCAGCTTACACGAACCTTTTGGCACGGCGAATACCGATGGCACGGGCAGTGGATGCGCTCGGCGGGCGCGGATTGGCTATATGTGTTTTCGTCTGCCCTGATGTTTGTGATTTTCGCAGTTGATCTCTGGTTGCGACGAAGAGCGGTCTCCCCCGCTCAAAGATTAGCCGGGTTTCAATCCCTCTTGCTGGTCTCCGGCTCAATTCTTTTCCTGGCTGGGATCTCGCTACTCTTTGACTTTCACGATTGTATCGGTCCATCTCGCCTCCATCCGTTCTTTATTAACGGGCGTATTATTTCTGGGGCGCTTCTTCCTTTTGTCTTGATCTACGCAGGCGGTCTAGAAGTGGTCGTCAACCGCTTCCGCAAATGGATTCCCCCGTTGGCCGTGCTCCTTTACTTGATGTTCTTTATAACTATCTCGGAAATTGTGGTGAGAAAGCAGGTGTTCTCCAGCGCGTACAACTTCTTTGCTCTTTCCGCCTGGCCTCGTTAGCCTGTCGAGGCGTGGAGTGGGCGAGCAACTAGGTCGCTGCGCGCACTGCTATCTGTGTATAGTGACTAAAATGCTGGAGGGACGATGCGTCTCCGACTTCTGCACTTGATGTGCCTTGTAACCTGCGTAGCAGTCCTTATGAACGCCGCCTATGCGCAGCAAAGCCATTGGGCCACACCTGACGACAAAACCGCGAAGTTCATGATCGACATGGAGCGCAAGTGGGCCGAAGGCGTTTGCACGAACAATGGAGTCATCTCTGAGTTGTTGGCCGACGATTTCCAAGGCACCAGCACTGGCGGCGAGCGCTACAACAAGGCGGATGAGCTACGCGATGAAAAAGGCCCACACTCGGCACACGGCTGCGCACTTGACGATGCCAAGGTGCGTTTCTTCGGCGAAGATGTGGCCATCATCTACGGCAGCGAGCACGCCATCGGCAAAGACAAATCGAATCCCGACGCAAAGCAGTGCCAAGTCTGGACCGATACCTGGTTGAAGCGCAATGGTAAGTGGCAGATCGCCGCCGCACAAGACAACAAGGTCGATTGCAAGTAGGGGTGCCCCATCCTAACGTCGCGGAAATAGTTCGATCCCGTTCTCGCTCCTGTTCTGCGACGTTAGGTTGGGGATTTTGACCTTCCCTTTTGGCTTGTGACCGCAGGTGGCCCACCTTTACAAGAAGCGTAAAGGTGGGCCACCCCCGCCTGTTATCGACCGAATTGGCCGAGTACGAATCTCGGCAAACGCTGGTTGCCACCACTCGAATGCACATTGGATTGCGGGCGCGTAGGTGCGACGTTTGCCACCGACTTGCCTACGCTTTGGTGAACAGGGGTTGCCAGAAAGGCGTGGATGTTGCCCATCTCCGGCCCGCTCATTACGGTCGCCATGCCCGAGATTTGTCCGCGGTCGTTGATCTTGTTAGCCATGGTTGCGAAGAGGTTGCCGTTGGCGGGAAACAGCGTGTTGAGGTCGGTCATCACGCCGTCCTGATAGATGAAGGCATGGGACCAGTTGAAGTTGGAGTCGAAGTTGCTTCCCACCACTTGACCCCTGTCGTTGATGCCGCTGGCTAGACCGCCAAAATCTCCCGGCAGAAGGCCGAGGCTTGTGAGGACGCCGTTCTGCCAAAGCGCGCCGTATTGGGTCGTGTTGTCAGCACTGCCGACTGTCCCAACAATTTGGCCCTGACTGTTAATGCCCTGGGCGAGAGAGCCAGTTCCGTAGTCAGGAAGCTGGGTGGCAGTGTTGTTTTCCCACGATATGGCGTGAAGAATCGTCCCGGTGCAGTTTCCCGAGTCGCCTACGGCCTGGCCTTTATCGTTGATCCAAAATGCGACTCCGTCTGGATCGCGATCCACCGTGGGAAGAGCTTGGGGTTGGGCTTTGCCGTTTTTCCACAACACCGGCAACTGAATCTGATTACGCGGGAATGGCGGAGGTGGGCATGTGGGGTCCGCGCTACCGTTTTCCGCAAATCCGACGATTTGTCCACTGTCATTGATCGCGCTCGCCTGCCCGTTATTTCCGCCGAGCGTCTTGAGAGCGCTCATGTGGAATAATTGCCAAAGAAACGGTTGACACGTAAGGTGTGTGCCGAAGCCGCAAATGTCTTCGTCGTTCGAGTCTGGGACACCGGTTTCGGAAAAACCTACTATCTGGCCCCAATCGTTGATCTCGCCCCAGTTCATCCAACTGTTCTGTCCTCCGAGCGTGCCCAGGTCGAACTTGAATCCGTCGACGCCTATCAGTGCGCGTCCGTTTAGAAGTGTCCCGAAAATGTTATCCTGCTGCCCCGGGGGCAAGTTCCCAGACATGATCTCCGTCCAGCCTTGATCGTTGAGAGACATGGCACAAGCCAGATTGTCACTCCCCTCAGCGCCCAAATCGGTGACTCTATAGCTCGCTTGAGCGACTGCATTGCCGAAGCAAGCCAGTACAACCGCCGTAACCCACAGTGTCCAGAAATTCCGCAACCGTCTTACTGCGCTCATATCTTCTCCTTTTGTCCGGTAAAGTCGTGATGCATAGACGAGTGGCGATTCACGCCGCGTGCCTACTCTGCGCGGTCTAATGGTTGGCCTGATGGTTGGTCTAATAGTTGGTCAAGTAATTAAGGTCCAATTCAAACAGCGAGCATGTGATGTTCCATGGGTTTTGCACCGGTTTTCCATCTGAAGAAGAATTACCTGAAACGACCGACTAGAGATTTTGGACCGGAAGTAATAGCGTGACGAACTCACCAATTCCTGGGACGACCACAAAACGGCGGGAGCGACTATTTCTCCAGCTTTCCATACACACACCGGCGAGAGGTTATGGAATTCGAGAACGCCGAGCATACGTACTAGTCGGTATGCGAGTCAGCAGTCGGCCCACCTTTGCGATTTCGCAAAAGCGGGAACCAATGCAGCCTGCGTCCCGATTTTCCACCGGGACCGCAGACCTCATCGTTCCCATCTTTGCAAGGAACGCAAAGGTGGGCCAGCCCCCAGAGCGAGGTTACGGGTTCAACAGGAAGCCGAAATGCACGTTGTTCGAGTCAATATACTGGCCAGTGATCACCCCGTACACGTTGGGAGTCGCCGGAAGGGTGCCCTGACCAGAGCCCGTTCCCGCCCCCGGAGCGTCGAAGGTGACGGTGTCGCCCGACTGACTCCGCACGAAGCCGTGATTCGCGCCGATCGAGTCGACCCATTGTCCCGTGATCTCGCCCCCCAGATTGATGCCCTCAGGTATGGTGCCTTGGTTGGGGCCATTGCCCGCGGCCGTAACATTGAATGTGGTGATGTGGCCGGACCGATCGCGCGCGAAGCCGTGATTCACGCCGTTCGAATCAATGTAGTTTGCCGTGGTTGTCCCGAGGTCGTTGATGCTTGAGCCCGAGGTGCCCTGGTTGGGGCCCGTGCCTGCCCCCTTGACATTGTATTCGGTGATCTTGCCGTTCGCAGCGCGCACGAAGCCGTGAAGCGCTCCCTTCGCGTCAAGGTAAGTTCCCGTGACCTCTCCCTCCTGGTTGAGGGCACTGGCCACCGGGATAAGCGTGTTAACGGAGCCCTTAGGATCGAATGAGGTGTAGGTGCGGTAAGGCGGAGAGGTGACGAAACCGTGAGATACACCGTTTGAATCAACGTAGGACCCGGCGATCTCCCCTCCTTCGGGCTTGATGTTGCCAGCGATCGTGCCCTGGCCGGAGCCTTTCCCGGCGTCCGGCTCGTCCAAAATAGTAAAATGCTTGAACGGAGCGGTAGTCACGAAGCCGTGGGACACGTTATTTGAGTCAATGAGGTATCCAGTAATCACTCCGAACACGTTGATGCTGAAAGTGATCGTGCCCTGGTTCGCGGCTGTGCCCGCGCCCGGAGCATTAAATCTGGTGAAGGTGCTGGCCGTACCACAGCCCGAAACGCACTGGTAGCCGTGAAACACGTTGCCATCGTCAAGGTAGGATCCCACGACCGTCCCCTGCGGATTGATGCCGAAGCCCCCGGTGCCCTGGCCGGCGCCGGTGCCCGCGCCCGGAGCACTAAATGAAGTAATGGTTTGAGCGCTTGCTAAACCATATGCAAGAAGTACGACGCTTACTACCTTCCAAAGCTGCGATCGATTCATAACTCCTCCTGGGTTGATTTGAAGTGAGTGGTCATGCTGGGTTGATGTGCAATTCAGAGCAGAAGCATGCGGTGTTCAGTGCATGGCATGTACGAAGGCATTTGAGCTGCCATCAACCTCCGCCACAGGCAGCCTCGCTCGGCTTTAGTCAACGGCATGAATGAAATCAGATATTTGAAATCACTTTCGTTCGCAGTTCTGGTTGCGGAAAGCCCGCACAAATCTACAAGAAACTGGACTTTGGCAAGGACGATTCTATGGGAACAAGTATACTGATTGCAGTATGAAACCGGTTGCGTAAAACAACTAGTTGCGGGCTGCGGCGGCCTCTAGAATCGAAGAAGTTGGCGGAGACGACGCCCTCTACACTCGCAACATAACTAGTTATCATATGCAACCAGTTGTACAATCAATGGGCATGCAACATGCAACGCCCAGCCGGAGTGGAGGCAGAGTGCACAAGGATCACAGGTCAGAGTGCGTTATCAACCTGACGGTCGAGATATTTGGCGACCAGTGGAGTCTGCTCGTCATCCGCGACATCATTCTCATGAACCGAAGGCATTTTCGCGAACTCCTGACCAACTCTGTGGAAGGGATCGCATCGAATATTCTGGCCGATCGTCTTCAAAGGCTTGTCCAGCAAGGGATCATCGTCAAGTCTCAGGACCCCAGTCATAAACAGAAAGCCATTTACAGTCTCACCGAAAGAGGCATCGAATTGCTCCCTCTTCTGATGGAGATAGTTGCATGGGGGAACAAGTGTCTGCCGTCCCCCGGGCTAAGGGGTCTCGCTCGGGTCCTGGAAGAAGGAGGTCCGAAGCGGAGGGCAAAATTTATGTCCGAACTTCGCGAAATGCATCTTCCGAAGTCAGGCGCCAGGAAGAAGCTCCGCTCTCGGACGAAATCTACTCGTATCTCCGCGGTGCAGAAGCGAAAGGGAACTGGCCCGGAGATGACAGTAGCCAGTCGCCGCCACTAGATAAGGATCGGTGCTTGGCCCGCCTTAAAACGCGGAACTAACGCAGCCCGCATCCGACTGTCCACACGTTCCGCCGACTCATCCTCTCACCCTTACAAGGAATGTAAAGCTGGGCCAGCCCCTGCAGCAAGTTCTTGGCCTGAGAACAGTTCGCGCCGCACACCGTTCGGAACGTCGAATTGTTCTCCCACAAATTTCTGAATAATATATTGAGGGAAGGGCTCAACATGGACTCAACCATGGTTGCGGAACTGGATCGCCGATTCGGAATCCCTGATGTTGCCAAAGTTTGTGAGGGCAACGGCGGCTTGCCGCGAGTGCTGGTCAGTGGTCCTTTTGGCCACGGTGAAATGTATCTGCATGGTGCCCACGTCACTTCCTGGAAGCCGGCCGGCAAGGACGAGGTGCTTTTCATGAGTACCAAAGCTCGTTGGGAAGAAGGTCAAGCAATCCGAGGGGGAATCCCGATCTGCTTTCCCTGGTTCCGCGCCAAGGCAGATGATCCCCGCGCGCCGGCTCATGGATTCGTGCGGACAAAAACTTGGCAGCTCGAGTCCATTGCTGAAACCGAGGCTGGGGTCGCGGTGATCATGTTTACTGAGAGTGACGACAACACTCGGCGTTGGTGGCCTGGGCAATTTCGCCTTGAGCATCGCGTTACCTTCGGTTCCGAGTTGAGTCTGGAGCTTCTCTGCACCAACACGGGCGCTACACCCCTGCGCTTCGAAGAGGCACTTTACACGTATAACCGAGTGGCTGATGTGGCGCGTGTGCGGTTACACGGCCTCGATTCCGTGCGTTTTCTGGACAACACGGACTCCAACAAGGCGAAGCAGCAGCGTGGTGACGTGGTGATCGCCTCGCAAACCGACAATGCGTACCTGGATACCGAGAGCCCGATCGATCTACTCGACCCGGATGGAGGGCGTCGCATTCGACTGACGAAAGCCAATTCGCGGACTACCGTAGTGTGGAATCCGTGGCGCGAGGGAGCCGCAGGATTGCGAGACCTCGGCGACGGTGAGTGGAAGCAGTTTGTCTGCGTTGAGGCAAGCAACATTCTGGATGCTGCGATCCATCTCGCACCGGGGCAGCAGCATAGAATGACGGCGGTTCTGAGCGTGGAGAAGTTTTAAGCCTAGGTCTCAACTCTGTCATCCCGACCGGAACAGATCATCGCAAAGCGATGATCCGTGCAGTGGAGGGACCTTGCGTTTAATGTCCGCATCGGACGATTGCTGGCCCACCTTTGCGGATTTTGCAAAAGCGGGGATTAACGCAGAAGCGTCCCGATTTTCCACCCGCGACCGCCGACCTCATCGCTCCCAAATCACAAGGAACGCAAAGCTGCGCCAGCCTTCCTACCTGAGACCAGCCAAAATGGCAACGAGTTCCGGAATCCGGTTCACGCCTGCAAGGGTAAGCAGAGATTGGATCTGCGTGCGGACGGTAGTCACAGCGACTCCTCTGTCCAACGAGATTCGAGCCGGCGAATGCCCGCTGGCGAGAGCCGCGCCAACCTCGGCTTCCGCCCGAGTGCAATCCAAGGCCGAGCGAACGTATTGCACATCAGCGGGGCGCGATACGCCAGGCTGCCGCACAAAGACTAGGGCGCAGCCTGCATATCGGGGATCGAAAGGATTGTCTGTTGAGATGCCGCCGGGCACGACCTGGATCATGCAGAAAGTGTCGTCAGCCGTGTTCGTCACCCGTATCAGTCCCCCGCCGCCGCCTGTCGAGGCTAGGCTTATCAATTGACGCAATCGCTTGGTCCCGGTTTCGGAAGCCGTCGCCAGGCGGCCTCCAACTCCCACCTTGAGCAGACCGCCGCAAGCCAGCAGCGCAGCGCCAGCCGACGAGCAATCAATTAGCTTGGATTCGTTATCCACCATGACGCAGACAAAACCCGCGCTGTCGATCGCTTGGCGCAACATGGCAGCTTGGCTCATGCGCTCGGCCAGTTGCAGGCTCAGTACCACTGCCTGGCGGGCGTGTTGCGCCACGGATGCCCAGCGCGCAACCCGCTTACGCTCGAATGGAGCATCACGCTTCTGCATGCTGAGAGCGGCGAGCGTTGCATCATTATTCTCGAAACACCACCCGCCCATGTATCGGCCGCCCAGCGGAATTATGTAATCCTGGTAGGTTTCATTTCGTGCGGCGACGTCCGGCGATACGTACTCATGGCACAGCAAAAGACTTCCAGTTGGACGGGTAGAAGCCGCTGACTGCAGTAAGGGGTCGACTTTGTAATAGTGACTCAGGTAAGCCTGCAACGCGTCCGGCGGGAATACCCGGCTGCCCGACAAGAACAACCGAGGCTTTCCCCGTTTTTTGTCGATCACCGACAGAATTACATCGTGGGACTGAGTGAGGTCGGCAAAAGCCGCCAGCGCGCGCGGCCAGAGGGCGGGATTAACTGCAGCTTCGTACAACAGGCTGATGGTGCGATTCCGGCCTTTCACAAAATCTCCGCGCATCATCAAAACTGATGATGACTTGGCCCGAATAATTCCCTATAGTCCCCCCTCGAGACGGTGCGGATAGCATAGCTCTCTTTTAGCTATGACACAACATCAGCCAGATCTCTCCTTGGCTCTTGAGGGGGTGTCGCGTACCGAATCCCAATTCCGAAATCCCCTAACGACTAAAGGAGAACAAATCAATGAGGAAGAGAAGAGACATCACGCACCATGGCAGAACAACACGAAACGTAATCCTGACGGTATCGGCCACGCTGTTGCTGACCGCATTTGCGCTGACGCAGGACTCGGAGACAGTTCCGCACACTTTTACCGGAGGCAGCGACGGCGCTGTTGGAGGACCTCAACTGGTCTCCGACTCGGCCGGCAGTCTCTACGGCTCGACGTTTTCAGGCGGCAACAATTCCACCAGCTGCGAAGTTTATACGGGCGTCCCCGGCTGCGGTGTCGTCTTTAAGCTCACTCCAGGCGCGCACGGGTCCTGGAAGGAGACCGTGCTCTACAGCTTCACCGGGGGCAAGGATGGAGGAATACCTGTCGGCGGCGTGATTCTGGACTCCGCTGGCAATCTGTATGGCACCACGTACTTTGGTGGCGACGAGAAATCAGCCAATTGTCGTTTGGAAAACGTCCCCGGATGCGGCGTGGTGTTTAAGCTGACTCCACGGGCGGACGGGCTGCCCTGGAAGGAGACGGTGTTACACACTTTCACCGGCGGCGCCGACGGACGCCTACCCTGGGCTGGCCTTACCTTCGACCAGGCAGGAAATCTCTACGGCACTGCCACCCGCGGCGGCGATACCCATTGTAAAGGAAGAACGCCCTTCGGATGCGGTGTCGCCTTCAAGCTGACGCCCGCCGCCGAAGGCCCGTGGACTGAATCGGTTATTTACACGTTTGAGACCACGGGCAGGGGCGGCTATTTGCCATATGGCGGCCTGACGTTCGATTCCGAGGGAGATCTTTACGGCACAGCGTACTTAGGCGGCGACAACTCTGTAAGTTGCTTTGGGGACCCCGGCTGCGGTGTTGTCTATGAGCTGACTCCACGTGCGCACGGGCCCTGGAAGGAGACAGTACTTCATGCCTTTACCGGTGGCTCGGACGGCAGCATTCCCCTGTTTTACGTGATCCTTGACTCCCGCGGCGATGTGTACGGCACAACCATTTACGGGGGAGATGCGACAGCGAAAAATTGCCTTGGAGGATACGGGTTCGGCGGCCCCGCCGGCTGCGGCGTGGTCTTTAAGCTGACTCCAGGCGCCCACGGATACTGGAAAGAGACGGTGCTTTACAGCTTCACCGGTGGCAGCGACGGGGCGTTCAGCGGCGATCCCGTGGTTTTCGACCGAGCAGGGAACCTCTATGGCATGACCGGAAGCGGAGGCGACCTAGCTGCCCCTTGTACCTTCGGCACCGAAAACAACGCCGGCTGCGGCGTCGTCTTCAAGCTGAAGCCTGCTCGCAAAGGCCCGTGGACCGAGAACGTCCTTTATGCCTTCACTGGCGCCGCTGACGGAAGTGGCCCCGAAAGTAATCTGCTTCTTGATTCTGACGGGAACGTGTTCGGCATCACGGAAGCCGGCGGCAATACATCGGAGTGCACCGGGAACTTCTCCGGCGCCGGCTGCGGTGTTGTTTTCAAAATTGATCGAGCGCATAACGAGCGAAACTGATCACGACGGAACACCCGGCCTTCGCAAAAAAGAAAAAGGGCGGCGTGCCAACACGAGATGTGGACTTCCAGGTTGCCCAACAACCTGACCGGGGAGAACAAATCAGTGAATAAGAAGAGGAAACAGTTTATGAAAACTTGCAAACCAGTGTTGATGAAAATCTACAAATCAATGTCGTGTGTAGTCGCCTTTGCGCTGGTATTCGCAACTGCGGCGACTGCAGCGGACAATCCGATTCCCAGTAAGCACAAAATCATTAAATTCAATGCTCCCGGCGCAGGCACCGGCTCTGGCGAGGGCACTGTGCCGATTAGCATCAACCCGGCGGGTAAGATCGCCGGCCTTACCCGTGACTCCAACCTCGTGCGGCACGGCTTCTTGAGAGATAAAGACGGCAAGTTCACTGTCTTCGACGACCCGAACGCAGCCGGAGGGAGCGGTCAGGGCACCCGCGGCTACAGCATCAACCCAAAGGGGACGATCACGGGATGGTTTGATGACGTAACTACGGGGGCAGGTCGGGGCTACGTGCGTGCCCCTGACGGCACTATCACCAACTTCGATGCTCCAGATGCGGGCAAGGCACCGTATCCCCAAGGCACCTTCCCCTGGGGCGACGGCATGATCAACCCTTCGGGCGCGGTCACGGGATGGTATACAGATTCTAACAACGCCTCTCACGGTTTCGTGCGCGCTCCTGACGGCACTATCACCGAGTTCGATGTTCCGGGCGACAGCGGTGGCACTGTGCCCTACGGCGGTATCAACGCAGCCGGGACCACCACGGGATACTACTGTAACCAGACCAACTGCTACGGCTTTCTACGCAGCACGGATGGCACCTTCACCAAGTTTCACGTCTCGGGCGCTGTCTTAACAGCCGCTGAATCCATCAACGCAGCAGGTGCGACCACCGGATGGTGGCAGGACGCGAACTCCGCATATCATGGCTTCGTGCGCGCACCTCACGGCAAAATTACCAAGTTCGATCCTCGGGGCACAGGTAAGGGCAGCGGTCAGGGCACCGTACCGTGGTCCATAAACGATGCGGGGGTGATCTCGGGACAGTATCAAGACGCGAGCGGTGTGTATCACGGCTTCGTGCGCGCTGCTGACGGCAAGATCACTACGTACCATCTTCCGGGCGCGGGTACTGGCAGCGGTCAGGGCACCCAACCATCCGTCATCAACAACAACGGGGCGATCACAGGAGATTACATCGACGCGCACGGTGTATATCACGGCTACTTGGCAAAGGGTCTCTCCGACGTGGAATATTCGGACAGACTCCTGGAGGCAAACAGCACGTTCAATGACCAAGCACCAATCAATGGCCCGGGCACCACAATTGCAGTGCCAAGGGCGACCACCCGGAGGCCCGCCGCCACGCTGCCTGAGTAACCCGGAAACACAACTGGATCTTTCACGAATCGGAACCAAGCCGCCCACTCTCGGGCGGCTTTTCTTCGGCCACGCCAATCAGGCCCACACAGTTCGCGCGCTTTACATTTCCCATTTCGGGAAGGGTCTTCAGGGCCCATCTACTTTCCCCTTGACCTCACTCTCTCGTCGCGATATTATAGGACGATACAGGTTATCTATAAGATAACCACGTTCTTTGACAACCTGGCAAGGGTGCAGCTGTTCGCTATTGCCAACCGCTGACTTCGACCAACCAGACGAAGGCAAGAACCTTCGTCCGGCGCTTTGTGTCGTCCAGAGAGTAGGACAACCGGCCGACAGTCACGCTAAGTCCAACGTTTAGAATATTTTGCCTCTAACTACCTTAAGAACCATAGATCTACGAGGCAAGAAAAATTCCGGTCCTTTGTTTTCTGGATTTTGGGCGAAATCGCATGATTTTTTTGAGAGAAAGTCTGCACCATAATATGTGCAGTCCTCGAAATCAGTCGTCGGACGACATGGCCTTTCCACATCCAAAGCCCCGAAAGGATCAGTACAGGAAGAAAGAAATACCTAACGCTGTGGGCGTAGTTGTGAGTGTCCGAAGGCGAATCATAAATGTAACCAAGTATCGGAATGCCGCAGACGATGTGAATCCAGCGAAAAGCTGTACGCGTCATGCCTCGGTTCACGATGTTTGCGGCATTGGCTGATGTTGCCATAATGTCTCTCCTTCAATTTGGTTTTCGAGCGCTTTGCGCTCCACGTCACGACTTTTCAGCCGCCTGAGGCGGCCAGTTGGGCATTTCAATCCCGAACTGCTTGGCGTACTCCGCGTGCAGCCGCTGCCAGCCGAACTTCAGCGCGTCGGGCCCGACGATGCGGCCAATGGGAGTTCCGCTGAGCAGGTGATCCAGAACATCGAAACAAATCTGCCACCCGGCCGCACCCATGGCGATGAAGCGGTGACCGATGTTGGTCCACAGCGTCAGGCGCGTGCCGCCACTTGAGGCTTCGAGTTGCCACCGCATATCGTGGTCGCCCCAGTTGTACTCAAGCAGATTGGGAGCGTCGGCATGCGTCACGGTTGCTTCGGAAACCGTCGGCCTGGGCGCGGCCACCGTGGTGAGCTTCACCGTGGCTCCAACCGCACCCAGACTCCCATCGGCGACAAAGGGAGCCCACTCGCGCAGATGCGCCGGGTCGGTTATCGCCTCCCAGACTTTCTCCGGCGAGTGGCGCAGTTCGCGAACGAGAACGAGCGTCCACTTTTCTTCGCCGTTTGGTCCCCGGTCTTTTTGTATTCGCGCGATGTTGGCCGGACCCGGTACGTACTGCTCGCGATCGAGCATCTTCTTCTCCTTAGCGCTACCAGCGTGCGAGTTGAGTGAGCTGAATGAGGTTGCCGCAGGTGTCGTTCAGCATCGCAATGGTCGAGCCAGTTACGTCGGTGGGCGGCATGGTGAACTCGGCGCCCCGGGCCTTGATCCGCTCATAGTCACCCTTGACGTCGTCGGTGAAAAACATGGCCGCGGGCTGGTGCTGTTGAAAGATCGCCTTCTGATACGCTTCGGCCGCGCGAGTGTTGTTCAGTGCCAACTGCAGCTCGGTGCCGTCCGGCTCGTCGGGAGAAGCCACGGTCAGCCAGCGATATGGGCCGTTACTAAAATCGGCCTTCTTGGTAAAGCCGAGTACCTCCGTATAGAAGCGCAGAGCTTTGTCCTGGTTGTCCACGTATACGCTGGTGAGTTTGATTTTCATTTCGTTTCTCCTTTATTACGTTCGCGGTTTGGACCGCGTCGTCTTCTATTTTGTCTTCCGTTTCTTTGGTGGTTTCTGATCCTTGCGTCCTTGATTCAAGCGATCCGGATTCAAGCGATCAAGGTGGCGTTCGAGAGCATCCACGTGAGCCGACCAGAAGCGGCGGAACTGAGCCAGCCACGCATCCATCTCTCGAAGCGGTTCAGGCTTCAGCCGGTAGAGACGGCGCTGGGCGTCGACCGTGGACTCGACGAAACCGGCATCGCGCAACACGCGCAGGTGCTTTGACACGGCCGGCTGCGACATGTGAAGTTGACGCTCGATCTCTCCCACCGACTGTTGTGACGAGCCAAGAAGGCTCAATATCGCGCGGCGGTTCGGCTCAGCAATGATGTCAAAAGCAGATTCCACTCTCTGTATATACTCCAGAGAGAATATACGTGTCAAGGCATATAATAGGGTTGATTTTTGGAATCTCGATACTTTGCGATCCGCAAGCCCGGTTCTCTACGGGCGATGGCAAGCCAGTTCCAGACCTCATGCCCGATCTAGAAAGAGTGAATCGCGACGAACCTTGATCGAAGATCGAAGAGCGACCGTTTTCTCCATTCGAATCGAAACTTATGTATAATCCGCCGATGCAAAGGATACCGTGGAGCACAATTGCACTCGGCTTGCTGCTGCTCATCTCGGTCCGCTCAATGGGAGGACAGGACGTGAAATCTCCGCAACCTGAAAAGTCAAAGCCGCCTGTGAAAACGGAGCAGCGCGGGCGCGTCATTGGAATCGGCGGTGTCTTCTTCAAATCCGCGAATCGCGATCAGATGCGCGAATGGTATTCGAAGCATCTTGGAATCGCTGACAAAGGCCAAGGCGCGATGCTTCCGTGGCGCGAACACAACGACCCGCAAAAGGAACACGTTACAGTTTGGACCATTTTTTCCGCCTCCACCGACTATGTTCCGGCCACGCAGCCATTCATGATCAACTACATCGTGGACGATATGGATGCTTTGCTCGACCGCTTAAAACAAGAGGGAGTAAAGATCGACGCCAAACGAATGGATGAATCCTACGGTCGCTTTGCCTGGATCTATGACTCGGATGGGAACAAGATTGAGCTCTGGCAGCCGCTGCCAGCAAAGCCGTAAGGGCCTTCTCCGGCACTGACTCAATCGGTTTTCTGTACCCGCGGTCCCGCAGCCGTAGAATGGCCGGAAATACTTTGCGCCTGACCCGTTTCCACGTTCCTGGTTTGGAGACCACGCAGCGTTATTTGTTGCCGGATTGAGGCGGGCCGGCTCTTCGTGGACATCCAGGAGCGCAGTCGGCGCAATAGACTCGGTCGCGCTTCGCCTTGCCCACCGTTTTACGATACGCGCACGTTCCAGTCGTTCGATGGCGCGCTCACGTACACAACTTTGCTAACTCAGAACAACGAGGAGGTGAAGGTACAGGAGCTCTCACGTCATGCGAACAGTCGCATAACGCTGGATCTTTACGCTCAGGCGGGAATGCCGAACAAGCGGCTGGCACAAAGCAAACTTGTTCGAATGGTGCTCAACAAGGGAGAGGCACTGGCCTAACTGGACCAAATTGGACCATGACGCGAATTGCCAATTCCTTGCAAGTGCTTGAAAGAATTGGCGGGGACGACGGGACTCGAACCCGCGGCCTCTGCCGTGACAGGGCAGCGTTCTAACCAACTGAACTACGTCCCCACTTGCCAAACTAACGAGATGCGCAATCGCCAGTGTTTATGCGGCTTTGCACAATTCCCATATATTGCACTGGTTGCCCAAGGCGCCTCAGAATGCCCCTATTTAGGTCCGGCCGCCCATAAACCGCCAATAAGTTTCCTGAGGAGATCGACCTCATTGCACACATATCGTAACAGCTTCCCCGAAAACGCGAAAGAGTGTGTACTCGTCCAGTCGATGGATAAAAGTTTTCATTCCTTTCGTGGGGATGCGATTTTGCGCAGGAGCTGCAGCGGGGTTAGGTAGCCGAGCGCCTGATGGGGACGAACGGTGGTGTAGATCTTTTCCCAGTGGCGGAGTTCGCGATTGAGTTTTTCATTTCCATGGAGCAAGCTGTGACTTCGGTAGAACTCCTCGGTGTGGGTATCGACTTCGACTACTCCATCAGTTTGCAGTCCTTGGTCAGTTGCTGGATCAAGCTTCGAAGTCTGTGAAGAATTCATAGTGGCTGTAGCCTTCCGACTGTCCCACATTGAAATCCAGCGGAATTTCGGCAACGGTTCTGGAGGAGCCGGTGAGATTTAGAATGTAATCGTGCCGGAGATCTGGAGTGTGTAGCCCTGGAAGGTAGACCTGCACTCGAATTCACGAAAATACTTAACACCGATGCTCGCCTTCTGTTCAGGTAATACTGCGTTTGCTGCGAACCCCAGTGCGTTAACTTTGTAGTGCGCGGCTGCCTGTTCCGGGGTAATATTCGGGCCGTGTTTGTCCGTCGTCTGCCACTGACCATATCCCACCAGCCCAAGCTGAAGGCGCAAGCTACGTTGAAGGGGAAAAGTATGGGTTAGCGAATAGTCGAGGTTGAAGGTCTGACCCGGGTGCACCATCGTGCCCTCTTGGGTACCGTGAAATTCATACATCTGAAAGGCAGATAAGGCAGTGGTTTTGCTCGGATCCAGATATATCGTCTGTCCACTTGCAAGAGCTGAGGTCCAGTAGCCTGAGCCGACGTTCGTGTTGGCTCCCGCGCTAAATCTTCCGGTCGGCGCCAGAAAACCATAGATCGCTCGAATGGCAAAGCGCTGCCTGCGCCAGCCCAGAATGAACGGTTGATAATAGGAATCTGCAAACCCGCCACCGCCGCTGAGGGCACCGTTGACATCTGAAGTGAGCGAGTTGTTAGCAATCGGAAGCGTAGCGGACGCTGAGAATACTGCCCCACCCAGGAAAGCTATTTCCTTCTTGCTCACCCACACAAAACTGTTCAAGTCCATTATGACTGAGTTCTGGCCGGTAGCCAATATTCCGCCTTCAGGGCCTTTCTCTTCATCACGCGAGAAAAAAATGAAAAGGTTTGAATAGGTGAATCCTGCCTCGGGTGTTACCCCAGAGTTCGTTGCACTCATGCCTACAGGATAGACGCCTCTGACTTGCGCTTGCACGGGAGTCAAGACAACAAAGTTAGCGACCGCACCGAGGACAACTACAGCAAAGAGGCGACGCCCTGCGCAACGTACTCTCATCAATGTTCACGAGTTGTTCCAATGTCCGAAAACTCTGCGGTCCCAAACCCGTGGTGTTCTGAACCAGAGTTTTCCGCGTCCCGACTCCCGGACCGCCCACCCGATTCCAGCACGGCGATAAGAAAGAATATGCTCGGCAAAATGTCGCGTGTTCCGAACAAGGAGGTTACACTTTGAATGTTCGTTGCCAACTCAGATCAGGCGACAGCCTGGGGTTTTTTCGCTGGCATCGCGCTAGAGAGTGGCATCGTTGCCAGGTTCTTCCAAAAGGTCTCCAGCGACTCTACGCCACCAAACAACGTAGTAAAGATCGTGAGGTCCGCCAGCAGGATATTTCCGGCGCGTTGCGCATTAGGTGGCATCCAGATGAACGAGTTGAACTCGGTATTGCCCGCCTGGGTGAAGGGATGCGGCCGGTCCAAGTCAATCGGTTGGCGTGTAAGCACGTGGACGGATTTGGTGTCATCGGTAGTCAGCGCGTAATGCGGCAAGTGGAGATGAAAATTAAATGTCGCAACGCCGTCGAGGAGGCCAAGCTTATCCAGGTCTTTGTTGATTGTGAGCGGCGTGATTTGTTTTGTGCCCTTGACGAGTGCCGGGCGAAGTCCGAATTGATTTATCACCGGTACGCCAAGTGCTTTCATCATCGAACGCGTATATTGTCCGAAGCGCTGCTGGCGAGGAACGAGCTCATCCCCGTGGTGCGTATATTCCAGTTGGCGCTGCTGCAGATCTTCTGTAAATCCCACATCGTGATGAGGCCCAAGCAGAAGGCAAGTTCCTTCCCGTTGCAGCCACTTGCGGACCGCCTCGATCTCATCTGAGGCTGCCTCCTGCTCTGAAAGTAGGTGATCGAGACCGAACACCATCAGCGTGTCTGTATCCGCGAGGATTCGATCATCGATCGGAAGTTTGTACCCGGCCTGGTCGATTCGTTGAAACACTGCAACCGGATGTCCAGTGACTTCACCCACAACCTCCTGAAACGCAAGCGTGGAGCGGTGAAACAGTTCCAGGGTCCCAGCAATTCCTTGCAGGAAATTCATCTGGTCCCATTCTGTTCCCTCATACGCGGGCCAAGCGACTCTCCGGACCTCGGTCATGGTCGAGAAGCGATTGTCTAATTGAGTGACGTCGCGATTGGTTTCCCAGGGGTAACTCCACGTCCAGTAGATTGAAACTCTCCGTTTGCCCGGAGTGTACTTGCGCGGTGCATGGTTCTGATTGTACGTACGCGGCGGTTGAGGACCGGAGCTCATGATTGCCTGCCTTTCTGTACTTTGCGATGACGCTTGTTTCAAAGACTACGGCCGTTTCAAAGACGATCACTCAGCGACGCCAGATATCGAAGCGCTTTTATACCCGGCAAAAAGAAGTAAGCGCCGCCTCGGATCGTGGTGAAAGCCGGCAGGCCCTTGATCTTTTTCCGAATGGGCCGCTTGGGGATGGTCATGTCGAAGGTGCCATCCTGTGTACCAAAAATCGGATCGCGCTCGTTCCCCAGCTCGTGAAAGTTTGGGTCGTTCGCCCACACATTCATCGCAAATTCAAATTGGCGGACGAGGCTCGCACAGCCGACGAACGCGGCGATACCTCGCTCTACGCCGTCGTCGGGGACACCTTCCGGCAGGGGTGGACCGTAGGTGCCCCCGCGGCGGATCATCTTGTGGCGGTTCATGTTCGCCGCAGTGTCGCGCGGGTTCATGCGCCGGATGTGCGCACCGAGCGGGCAGCCATAACCGTGCGGGTCCATCTTTGCGTAGGTAAAATCATTGTTGCGCTGAGAATCAGCTCCGAGGGTTGGATCGTCCTTATCCGGCGCGAGGACAAGCGGGGCGCCGCTCCGCCATCGTCCCATCAGCTTGGCAGCTATTAATTCCTGCTGCTCTGGCGTTTCGCCATGGGCTCGGAGAAAATCGCGAAATGCGCCTACGTGCTCTTCCATTCTCAGATAGGCAACATAGCTGCCGTTGCGAGAAAGAACTTCCGGCTGCGGCATTCCGGCACCAGGACCTTTTTCGTCAGGATAGCCAAGAAAGAATTCGCCTGGTTTGATCAGCGGGCCGGAGCCCGGCGTCGGCTCTACTCCCATTCCCTCGATGACGGGCTGCGAGAGGCGATCGCGGTAACCGAAGTGTTCGTGAGCGTAGTCGAACGGGGGAATAGCTTCCAGATCAAGAGTGGATAGAACTTCGACTCCGTCGCATTGCTTCAGATAGTTGGCATGCTCCTGCTGGCACCGCTCGCGTTCGGCGACATCGCGGGCGAACAGGATGGCAATGGCATGCACGTTCGGACTTGAAAGTCTGCCAACCCAGTGATCCGGGTGGTTAGCGCCCGTCATTCCAAGGATGTCCGCTCGGGCAGCCATCCCTTGACGAAATTCCTGGGGGAAAGTGGCTAACTCGGCATCAGCTACAGCAAGCGCGCTAAGGCCGTTGCAGGTCAACCCGACGGTCACCCATCTGGAGTCGAGTATGCTAGACCCCACTCCCTTCGCAGTGCCCACCTTATCAATCAGGCCTGCCAGCCACGCGCGTCCGCCCGCCGGATTCCCAAATGTTAAAAACTCGTAGCGCGCTGCCATCGCACGTGGCCTCGCCATTAGGAAATGTTGAATATCGTCGAGCTCGAGCGAATCTGATTCTTCTCCTCGTCCGGTCAGATCACTCGAAATCCCATGCGATTGCTGCAAGATGCCCACGGCTCTCTCCATCGCGCGAAAAATAGCTTTGCTACTGCATTAGGTCGAGCATGCCGCTAAAAGCCGCCTTGAGCTTGAGGGCCTTCTTGATTTCGTCAGCACTTACGCGGGGATATTCGCCGTATTCGAGGAAGCTCGGACACTGATGATCGCGAAAGAACTTGATGACCGATGGCAGGTTCGTCTTCCAGTCCTCCGGCCATCCTTCGAGGTTTACGAAGACTGTGGTAATACCGGTCTTGGTGAAGATTGCCAAAGCGTCCTCGAGATATTTATCGAAATCAGTGTCGAAGATGCCCTGATACATGAAGTGCAATCCCGAGCCGATGTCGAACAAAATCCAGCGCAGATAGTGCAGCTTCAAGGTGGCTAGCACGGAGGGATCGGCGTCCACGGCATCCTCAATATTCTTTCCATATTCGCGGATCGCGTTCTCTCTGCCAGGCTTGACCTTTGCGACGACTGAAAATCCGTAGCAGGCGGGAGTCTGTGGAAAGACTGGTCCATAGCGTCCTTTCTCAACTTGGAAGTATCCCTCCTTTGGAATCGCCATCGCTTGAGGTTTCGTCCAATCGCGTTCTTTGGGCTTAGATGGTGTTGCGGTTGCAGTGGCCATATCAGTCTCCTTGGAAAGGTGATGAGATTCTCACCTACAGTCTGGTTCTAGATCTTGGTACCACGACTCTCTTAAGTCGAGGTGCTTCTCCCTGTAATTACTGCATTGATACTTGCTGCCGCAAATGTTCGCTCAAGATACTGCGGTCGCCTTTGCTGAGGTCTTGGGTCCTACCTTACGAGCCTGCTCGCTGCGGAAGAATTTGTTCTCGTCTGTTGCATAGGCGGCGTTCATTTCAGACCCAAGGACGAACTGGCAAACTGGCTCACTCAATCATTTAAAGGGAACGCTCCGCATCTTGCCACTAGGGGAATCCCTAATATCGCCTGGCTGCTTGAAAACTCACCTCGGAGAAACACTACGGCGGAGTCGGTTTAGGACTGGCTGCCGGACTTCTCTCCCGCGATGCGCTTCTTCAGTTCCTGCTTCTGTTCTTTGCGCAGATCCTGAAGCTTCTCCGCCTGCGTCTGAGACAGGAACGGTTTTATCTTCTCGTCGGATGACTGCACGATCTTCTCCCACTTGTATAGCTTCTCTTTGCGGGAAAGGACGGGGTTGCCGAGAATCTGTCCGACCTCACCGGTTTCCTGTTCCAGAAACGGCTTAATCTTAGTCTGCTGATCTTCACTAAGGTCGAGCGTCTCCGCGAGATGCTGCTGCTTCATGCTGAAGTATTGACCAGGCGCCTTGGACGAATCGAGGATACTTTGTGCTGGGAGTGTTTGCCGGCTAACAATCGGTACAACGGTCGTTCCAGAAAGCTTGCTGTTGAAAGTCAAGGTGTCGCTTGCGACTGAAACCAGCAGCCCGAAGCCAACAGAATACTCGACGCCGTTTGCGCCGTTGGGCGGCGTGTACAACACCGTGTAGATCGTGTTATCGACTTTAACCGAAACGTCATATCGAGTGCCGGCGGATTCTCCGGGAGCATTTTCGTGAGTTCTGACCGCAGTAATCGTCCCTGGCTGGAACTTGGATGACGCCTGACCAAAAGCCGGAAGAATCGCTGCACAGAGCAGAATCATTCCCACCAATTTAGACAAGTAGGACTTCTCTCGCGACCTAGCTACGTGGCAGCCATTCATTGCCGGCATTTCATAGTCGTCACGGAGAAACTGATCCTGCGCATTGATGACGTCGCAGGTGTGAACTGGAGTCAACCTTGGCCTCCTGCCAACATCGCGCCCGTTGGGCTCACATGTACCCCTTCTGACGGCAAGAAATGTGGCGCAGCAAACAACCCGTGAGAGAGGGAAGGTCTGCGCCATCCGAAGGGAAGAACTAGTTAGCACACACAATTATTGAAAGGCAATACTCGGCAAACTGCCACTAGGGAAATCCCTAGGCTTGGTGATCGGCATAGCGCTCGTCCTCGGGCCGCTTAGGGATTCCCCTAGTTGTGCAGATGTAGGGGGGAAACTAGGTTGTTGCCGGGTGTTTCAAAAGATAAGCCGATCCGTAGAATTCCGTCTTTCACTTTGTTGGCCCGGCTTGGACATCAACACAGTATTCGGGATTGGGGAAGAAGTTTATGAAATATTCGATGTTAGCCGTTTCGTTAGCATTCTTTCTGGTCGCCGGCGGAGCTCTGTGTGTAACGCAATCCCAATCATCCAGCACTTCGACGGAGACCTCACCACCTTCCAGCGCGCCGGCCAGCGACGTGGATTCTAACCCCCAGGCGGAAGGCACCAGTTCGAGCGCGACTCCTGCCGCATCTTCATCGGTATCGGAGGCAGCACCACAGTTCCAGCAACGCGATCCGCGATACAAGATCGGGGTCAGCGATTCCTTCGACCTCACCTTCCCGCTGAGTCCCGAATTCAATCAACTTGCCGTAAGCGTCCAGCCTGATGGTTTCGTAACTCTGTTCGGGGTTGGTGACTTGAAAGTCGAGGGCCTTACCATCCCCGAGCTTACCAAGACTGTTCGCCGGGCCTACGGAGGGATCCTGCACGATCCCATCATTTCGATTATGCTCAAGGATTTCAACAAACCGTACTTCATTGCTGATGGGCAGGTGGGTCATCCCGGCAAGTACGATCTCCGCGCAGAAACCACGCTGACGCAAGCCATTGCGATTGCAGGGGGTTTTACGGACAGTTCAAAACATTCTCAGGTTTTGTTGTTCCGGCGCGTGTCTGACGCGTGGGTTTCAACTCAGGTTATTGACGTGAAGAAAATGGAAGCAAAAGGGAACCTGCGAGAAGATCCCTACTTGCACCCCGGAGACACGATCTTCATCCCGAAGAACAAGATCTCCAAGATCAAGCCATTCCTGCCCACTGCCAGCGTGGGTGCTTTCGTTCCAATGTATTAAATTATGGGTGATTTGATGCCATTGCGAGAAGAGAGCGATTTTGGTGTTGGCCTCAGGCGGCGTTTCTAGATCCGCTCGTTCCCGCGCTTACGGGCGGGGCATCTTCCATCGCGGCGACGAGTTCCTTCGATCCCGATCCCCAGCGGGAAATGACCTTCACCGCTTGCGTAAATGGAATATTCAGCGGATGCACCCGATCCGCGCTCAGGATGTAAACTGCTCCCGCAAGGGGCGTCGGCACCGACGGCACAAAAACGGTTAAACGGCCGTCCCCAACTTCTTCGATGATGAATGCCGGCACGAGGGCCTCTTCGATTTCGGCAAGTGCCGGTTTCCATGCTTGGTCTCGCGTCTCCCCCGCCAGTCGCTGCGTCAAGCTTCGAATCATAGCGTAGCCGGGCAGTCTTTGAAACAAGGACCTCTCCGCCCGCTGCATCGCGGCTCGGCCCGCCGGAGTCCGGGCCGCAAGCCCGATGAGGAAGCAGCTCGCCAAGACGAGTAGCAGAGAAAGCAACTGATCAGCCGGCAACGATGCGGGGACCAAATGTGCGAACGGCTTTACCAAACCGGCAGCTGATTTCATCGCCTTAAGCAGCAGCAATATGGCGAGGTAAATCGGGGCCACGATGAGCAGGCCAGCGATTGACCGTGTCAAAACATATTCAATAAGATTTTTCATTATCGGAACCTAGCCCTTTCGCTGGAGGCCACCTTTTGTCGCTAAGAACAGCGAGCCGCCAGGCAGTGCTTCTTCCTGTGATTGCAGCTTTGCGCACTCCAGCGCTACTAGGGAAATCCCCAGGACCGAGTGTCGATAACTGGGGAGCGTATCGCATCCCCCCGGAGACCGG
>CAVOLD010000007.1:0-526701 GCA_963696705.1 uncultured Acidobacteriota bacterium | reverse complement strand
CCGACTGCCGCTTGCCTGCGGCCACTTCTGGATACTCGGCGCCAGCTAGATTTTCCGCGCCGAACCGGGGGCAGATGATCGAGAGGAAGACGCCCCCGACGAATCGGGGGCGTTCCACCGTTTATTTTTTGCCGCTGTGCTTGTCCTTGTAAATCTGATGGGAAAGGTTGTTCTGCTGGTTCTTCACCTGGGCCTTCTGCTGCTGTGTCAGGTGGCCGCCATTGGCTTGGCGGTCGGCCGCGACTTCGTGATTAATGCCCGCTTCTTTGTTCTCCAGGTTGGCGGTCTGGCGGTCGGTCAACTGTCCGTTCTTAATGCCCTGGCCAATGCGGTCCTGCTGGTTTTCTGCCCTCTGGCCGACCTTAGTCTGAGGGTTGAGGTTCTGAGTAGAGGCATTGTGCTTATCCTGGTAAATCTGGTTCGAAAGGTGGTTCTGCTGCTGCTGCAGAGCGGCTTTGTCGGCGCTGGTGAGATGGCCGTTGTCCTCGGCCTTCATGTCCCGCTCTTCCTGGTTCACTTGCGATTCCTTCTTCTCCAGGTTCCTGGTTTCACTGGCGGTCAACTGTCCGTCAGACGCACCGTTGGCGATCCGGTTTTGCTGGTTATCTTTGCGCTGCTGAATCGTCGGCGGAGTGGTCTGCGGCGAACCGGACGGCGGCGGAGTGGTCTGCGGCGGAGGTGTGGTCTGTGTCGGAGCTCCGCTTTGCGGCGGAACTGAGGTTGGCGTGGTAGCATTCTGAGCCACGGCTGGCGAAAGCATCGCCATCAGGGTCGCGCCCATCACCATAATCTTCATACGCTCTGTCATTTAGTTGATCTCCTTTTAGTGTGTGGTCAATTGCTGCAACCGTGGCGCTAGAACAAGAAACACAAGTCACCGGGAAATGTTGCGCGTGCAACGTAAGTCCTAGATTACAAAAGGCCACGGCTGAAGACGTAATAGGCAATGATCTTCTCCCGGAGTCCAAAAAAAATCTTTGAGCTCACGAGTCCGTCTTTCTGCGGATGAATTTGCTCCAACAAAGCTCTTTTCTCCGCCAAATCGAGAAAACAGAGGGTCGCCGGTTTTTCCGGGGACCCGTTGCCCCAGTCAAGCCGGGAGATGACGGCTAGAGTGGGCCACCCTTTGATACGTGAAATCTATCGACTTCTAACATCGACGATGGAGATCAATCGTCGTCAGGATCGCTGGGCGGAGTTTTATCTTCCAGGAAATATTTGGCATCCTTGGCCGCCGGGATCGTCTGAAATGTCAATGGAGTCTGATTGAAGTCGAAGCAATCCGAAAGATCGAAGGTGTTGGTGGTGGCGTCAGCGTAGGCAGGCGAAGCTCCGGGCGCAACAGTGCCCACACCGAAGTTTCCCTCGATGAATTTCAGAATGCTGCCGAAATCGTTTACCTGGTGGGAAATGTATGCTGGCTTCGCGTATGGCGAGACCACGATCATGGGCACGCGTAGACCATATTCATAGGAGTTGATGATGGCGGGCGGTGGGACGTGGTCGTACCAGCCTCCCCAATCATCCCAGGTAATGATGATCGCTGTGTTGGACCAGTAGGGGCTGTTGCCGATGGCGTTCACCACCGACGCCACCCACGACGGCCCGGTGCCGTTATTAATTGACGCATGATCAGATTCTTGCCCCGTGGGGATGACCCAGCTCACGCTGGCAAGCTGGCCGTTCGCAATATCGGTCAAGACCTGTGTGTTTTTCAGGATTACGTTGTTGATCCAATCGGGGCCCGTACAGGAGGTTCCGTTCGGTGGCGGAACGTTTGGTACACACAAATGCTGAATCGCATTCGGTCCCGTCCAGATGGAACCCGGCGACGGGGCGTAATAACGCCAACTGATCTTGGCGGTATCGAAAATGTCAGTCAACGTCGGATGATCAAAGCAGGGATACATCTCTATCGACTCGCTGCCGCCGGGGTCAATCATGTTAACGACTTCGACCGCAGGTGCCGTACAGCCAGTGTCGCCTAAAAAACTTGCGGACCCTGCCGGATTCTCGGCGTCGAACAAATCGCTGTTTTGATCACCCGGAGGGGTTGGCGCCGAAGTGCCGGAAATGATGAATTGATGGGCCGGGAAACTGGGTCCCTGGTTGGTCTGGAACATTCGGTCGCCGAAAGTGTAGGTTTCCGCAAGTTGGAAATAGGGCGCTACATCGCTGGCTTGGACATACCGGTATTCGGGGTCGGGTTGAGGACAAGACGGAGCGCCCGGATTACATGTCACCGTATCTAGATCGGCCCCGTCCATCTTGCCGTTGTCGTACGCCAACAGGAATGACTTGTGAGAATGGCCCATGTCGTAGTCGGTGCTCAAAGTGATAGGGGTTAGCGGAATCTTGTCGCCGTTGGAATCAATCCCATAATTCTGGATGTCCGCGCCGCGAGCGACTAAGACGGGATCCTGGAACAGGTTGTCGGGCGTGCGGTTTTCCTGGAAGATGATGACCACGTGCTGGATCACGGATTGCACAATCAGACTCAGTGGGGCACTGTTGTCGGTTGAACCAGAACTTCCCTGAACCCCGACGGGGTAGCTGCCGGGCGTAGTCGTCCCCGAAGTGCTGATGGTGAGCTTCGAGGTGCCAGAGCCAGCCACGGATGCGGGAACAAATGCGCAACTAGCTCCGCTGGGCAAGCCTGAGCAAGCTAACGCCACGCTGCCGCTGAATCCGGCCATAGCCGTGACGGTTACGGTGGAGGTTGCCGGCTTACCCGGGTTGACGGTCGCAGGCGAGAGCGCGGCGGCAGAAATCTGGAAGTTCGGACCTGTCTGATTGGCAGAGGAGCCGCCGCAGGCATTCAGCACCAACAACAACAAGCCCATGGTGCAAAGCAACAGCCCGCAGGGCAATATCGTTCCCGGTCGCCCTGACATTTTTCGCATAGCTGTGTTCCTCATTTGGCCTGGATGCTGCTATAAACCCTGGTTCCCGCAATTCCACTCGGAGGTGTACCTAGGACGCATATTCAATGGTTTTGAGTTGTATCGGACTGCCCACATCGCGTGGTGGGGTGCTCAGCTCACTTCGGATATCTCTTTTATAATCAGTAACGTATGTTACGAGTGCACGAAATGTGTTGCTGTAACGCAGTCGCAGGGAGCGATAGGATTTGGCTCCGTCAATCGCTATCGGGAGCCGAGGCCACAAAGCCCGTCATACAGCTAGTCGGATTAAGGAAGCAGCTTGTAGGGTACTTGGCGCCAGTGATCGGCACAAAGGGGCGCGGGGTTTGACTCCAGTTGAAGAAATCGTAAAGCGAGTAGTTGTTGGGAGCGGCAGACGTGTCCTGAGCGAACGAGTCCGCATACGGCCACTGCGAAGGCCCAATCGTGCCCAGGGAATTTCCATTCGTGCCAAAGGCGTATTCGACAAAGTTCAGCATGCTGCCAAAGTCGTGGCAGTAGAAGTTGGGGCAAGTGGGATTCGAAGGTGGGCCGGAAATATAAGCTTGCTTGGCGTACGGCGATATAACGATTAGAGGCACGCGGAATCCGTAGACGTATTGTTGTCCATTGCCGGATGCGCCGACATAACCAGGGTTTCCACCGCCGATGGTCGCGATGGGATTGACGTCGTCGTAGAAGCCTCCCCAATCGTCCCACACGAGCAGGATGACCGTATTGGCCCAATAATTACACTGCACCGGGAGTTTGTTGCCGGCGTTGTCGTACCCGCCGATGGCGTTCACGATTGCCGCTACCCATGAGGGTCCGCCATCCTTACTGGCGCCGCCGGGATGGTCCGACCAACTGCCATCGGGAATCACCCAATTCACCTGCTGGAGTTGGCAGGACTGGGTGCTGGTTCCGTTCACACCGAGATCGGTCAAGACCTGCGCTGGGGTTGTTTGCACCTCACCGTTAGTGAACGCGGGTCCCTCGCAATGGGCTGTCGGTCCGAAACCACTGGATTGGCATATGTGGTCGATGGAGTTTGGCGCGGTCCATCGTGAATCCTCTTCCCAGCCGTAATAGCGCCAAGTGATGCCGGCGGGTTCCAGCACTTCCGGAAGAGTGCGATGTTCGTAACACGGAAACCCTGCATTGGCGCCTGCAGGAGTCGGTGGAGTGTATCCATTATCAACAATTTGTCCCGTTGGAGACACCTCCTGCACAAAACTCCCTAAATCGGAAATGCACCCGTAGATGTTGTACGAGGGAGAATTCGAAGCGGGATGTTCGTCCGCAAAATAGTCGTAAAAGGCTGTCGGGTAGGCGATTGGGGCCGCGGTTCCCGAGAAAAGAAATTGATGGGCAGCATAGCTCGGTCCCTGATTGGTTTGGAACATGTAATTGGCGAACCCGTACTGCTCGGCGAGTTGAAAGTATGGATCCAGGATGCCATGAACCCCATCAAACGTCGTATTCGGAACATAGCTATACTGCGGGCAATATTGATAGTTGGTATCAGAACACTTGGGAAGAACGCACCCTGGCATCGGCTCAGGAGGTATATCGCATGCCCCGTCCATTTTGCCCCCGTCGTACATGGGAATCCACGCGGTATGAATGTGAGCCGGATCGGTACAAACATCGATTGGTAAGGGTGTGAGCGGAATTGTGGTTCCGTGACAACTGCCACTGCTGACCAGGTGCGCGCCGTTCTTGACCAGGTTCTGATCTGCCCCGAACAAATTAGTCGGGGTACGATTCTCCTGGATGATCATAACCACGTGCTGAATGGGAGTGTTCTGTTTTGGTGGCGGCGGAGGTGGGTTCGACGACGGAGAAGACCCTCCACCGCAACCGCCCATCAGGGCCAGCATGCCAATGCTGCAAAGGAGCAGCCCGCTGAACAATATTATTCCAGGTCGACCTAAGATTTTTCGCACAACGGTATCCTCGATCGCTTTCTACAAACCCTGTTTACCGTAATTCCACTCGCAAGGGAAGTATTTGAGACGCATTTTCGGTGAGTGGGGTTGGATCAACCCGCTCCGGGCGCCAATTGTCGGTTCGCATCTGCTTCGTTGAGATCAGAGTAGGCGTCCCGGGGAACACTTCTTGTGGATCATGGCGCGGAACAACCGGCGTATTTTCCAGCACCGCCGCAGGGGAGGTCCATCGTCATCGCTGTGGGCTGTGTTATAGTTGCCGCTGGCCGTGAGCGGTTCTCTCAACCTCCAGGCTCCGCCCGGTTCTTGATTGGTGAAATCCTCCACAACGAGGTTATTGGCAATCCGTTCCACGTAGTGTCCTACTCATGAGTGCCAATGCTCGAATCCAACCCGCTTCCAACCCGAGATCGCCGAAGGCGCTGAAATTGCGTGAGGCTCGCTTTGAGGATTATCCACTCCTGGCTGCGTTGGCGTCCAAGTACCATCTGTACTTCGAGAGCTATCCGGAATGGACGCATCTCTGGACCGACAATCCCGCCTACCGTGAAATCAAAGGCAAGGTTCCGATGGGATGGGTGCTGGCGGACAATGAGGGAGGGATCTCTGGTTATCTCGGCAATGTTCCGCTGAATTATGAGCTCGAGGGTAAGAGGCTGCTCGCGGTCGCGACCCGAGCGTGGGTGGTGGATACGGCTTGTCGACCCTACTCGCCGCTGCTTTTGGGAACGTTTTTCCAACAGCCCAACGTGGATCTCTTCCTGAACACGACCGTAAGCGCCGAGGCCGCAGCTGCCTACAGCATTTTTCACGGGGTTCGCGTGCCCGTTGGCACATGGGATCGGGCTCTGTATTGGATCACCCATTGCCAAGGCTTCACCGAGAGTTTCTTGCGCAGAAAGAGCGTGGCGCTGGCCAAGCCGCTGAGCTATCCACTTTCGTTGGGCTTATTTCTTCGCGATCAGGCCAAGAGAAGTCGCTTCCAGGGAAACAGGAGCGCAGTCACGGTGGTCTCGTGCGCCTCCTTCGATGATCGCTTCGAGGCTTTTTGGGCGGATCTGAGGAAGAAGAAATCCAATCTGCTGCTCGGAGTTCGAACCCGCGACGCGCTGGAGTGGCACTTCAACTTTGCTCTGCAGCAAAATACGGCATGGATCTACATCGTGGAAGGCAGTTCCGGGTTGGCAGCGTACTCAGTGTTCTTGCGTCAGGATAGTTTGGATACCGGGCTCAGGCGCGTACGCCTGGCCGATTTTCAATGTCTGGAGCAGGAAAGCGAGCCAGACCTGCTTACGGCCATGCTGCAGGCGGCCCTGGATCGTTGCCGGCAAGAGTCCATCCACATGCTCGAACTGATTGGCGTTCCCCCGCCGTTGGGCAAAAAACTGGAAGTTCTTTCTCCCCACCGGCGTCAGTTGCCCACCTGGATGTCTTATTACAAACCCAACAGAACTTCGCTGGCCGAAACTCTCAAAAACGCAGCCGTCTGGGAGACCTCGCTGTTCGATGGGGATTCCAGCTTGTGCTCGATCACGGTGAGCTAATCTGCTTTTCGGTTGAAAACCCCTGAGGCAAGTGACTCGGGAGACGTGTTTCCGGCGTACAATCCTCCGGAGGTTTAGTAATGAGACGAATCAGTATAGTGGTTTTGTTTTTATCTGTGTGTTTCGTGTCCGCGGCAACGGGCCAGAAGCCAGGCTGCAAGTACTCACCGCTCTGGGCTGAGTTCCACAAGCAGAACATGCAGCGCTGGAACCGGTGTGAGAATGTGCTTAACGTCAACAATGTTGGGAAGCTCAGCCTGAAGTGGAGCTACACCACCGGGGGCGCAGTGTATTCCTCGCCCGCCGTGGCGAATGGAGTGGTTTATGTTGGCGGGGATGACTACAAAGTATACGCGCTGAACGCCAAAACCGGCAAGAAGCTGTGGAGCTACGCCACCGGCAACTATGTGGATTCCTCGCCCGCCGTGGCGAATGGGGTGGTTTATGTCGGCTCGGACAACGGTAACCTCTACGCGCTAAACGCCAGCACTGGAGCCCTGCTCTGGAGTTACGCCACCGGCTACGGATATTCCTCACCCGCTGTGGCGAATGGGGTGGTCTATGTCGGCGGAGGCAGCAACGTGTACGCGCTAAACGCCAGCACGGGCGCCCTGGTGTGGAGCTACGCCACTAGCTTTTCTGTGTATCCCTCGCCCGCCGTGGCGAATGGGGTGGTTTATGTCGGCTCGGAGGACAACTATTTCTACGCGCTGAAGGCCAGCACCGGCGCCCTGCTGTGGAGCTACCGCACCGGCCCCATTATCTTTTCTTCGCCCGCCGTGGCGAATGGGATAGTTTATATCGGCTCGCTTGATGACAACGTGTACGCGCTGAAGGCCAGCACTGGCGCCCTGCTGTGGAGCTACCCAACGGGCAATCAGGTGGATTCCTCTCCCGCGGTGGCGGATGGGGTGGTTTATGTCGGCTCTTATGATGGTAACGTGTACGCGCTAAACGCCAAGACCGGCGTCAAGCTGTGGAGCTACGCCACTGGCAGCCCTGTGGACTCCTCGCCCGCGGCGGCGAATGGAGTGGTTTATGTCGGCTCGCTTTATGAGAACGCCGTGTACGCCCTGAACGCCAGCACCGGCGCCAAACTGTGGAGCTACACCACCGGTAGCACTGTATATTCTTCGCCCTCGGTGTCAAATGGAGTGGTTTATGTCGGCTCGGACGACGGGAACGTATACGCCTTCGGCCTGAAGTGAAGGGCAGTTTGCCTTATCCTCAAAGGTCGCTGATTCTCCGCACCGGGTCCGCTATGACCTTTTCCAGCACCAGGCGGAAATCTTCCAGGGTCTGAGTGATTTTGCTGGGGGTAAAGAGGTCAGGGTTGTACTGGGCGCGGCCAATCATTCCGCTGGCGCGATCGTTCAGCTCGAGGTACAGATCCCATCGGGCTCCGCCACTCTCGACATCCATATACGTCATGCTCCATCCCGGCGGCAGTTGAGCAACGTCGGGCGCGACCGATAGCGCTACGGTAAAAAGAAGACTGCGGCTGGGATCGGGCCTGACCTGAAGTCTCTCCGCAATCAACTCGAGCGGCACATCGTCGTTCGAGATAGCACTCAGGGTAACGTCGCGCATCTGGCCGATCAACGAAGAAAAGGAAGGATCGCCGGATAGACTCGCCCGCAATGCTACGGGATTGAGAAAGTATCCCAGTAATCGCTGGAACTCAATCTGTTTGCGGCCCGATGGCGCCAAGGTGCCTATGATGATGTCGTCTTGCCGCGTGTAGCGGTGCAGCAACGCTACCAGTCCGGCGAGCAAAATCATGAAGAGGGTTGCACCTTCTCGCCGCCCCAGATCTCTGAGAGACTCCGTCAGCTCTGGAGTCAGCTTGAAGGGATGCAGCGCACCACGAAAAGTTTGGCGAGGCGGCCGCGCAGCGTTATTCGGCCACCGCAAAATCGGCAGCTCGCCAGCCAGTTGCGCTTGCCAGTAGGCCAACTGCCTTTCCATGCCTTCGCCAGCGAGGCTGCGACGTTGCCAATCGGCGAAGTCTGCGTACTGACTCTCTAGCGGGGGCAAAGGTGAAGGCTTGCCGGCCGCAAAACTTTCATAGAGAGCCGTCAGCTCGGAGGGGAAAATATCGAAAACCGTGATTCCATCAACAACGCTCTGGTGAGCCGTCAAATACAAGCGGTGATCGGAATCATGCAATGAGACAAGGCGGGCGCGGAATAGCGGGGCATGGTTCAAGTCGAAAGGCTCACTCGCGTCCTGCGTCGCCAGTTCCAGCGCTTTCTTTTCCCGGTCGGCTTCGGGAAGAGTTCTGAGATCAGTTACGGGCAATTTGAAAATAGCAGGCGCAGAGTGAATAACCTGGACGGGCTGCCCCGCTACTACTTGAAAAGTTGTCCTCCAAATTTCGTGGCGCCTGACGATTTCTGTCAGGCTTGCTTCGAGAGCGGCAGAGTCGCACGGGCCGTGGCGATGAATGGTGATGGATTCGTTGTGCAGGGGCGCCAGCCTGCCCGCGGTCTGATCAAGACGCCAAACCTGCTCTTGCGCAAACGCTAAGGGCGCTGGAATTTCTCGCGTACGGTGTTTCACTACAGGCTCCGCAGGAGCTGCGGATGCAAGGCCGCCACGCCTCTGTATTTCGAGCAGTCTCTGCTTGGCCTCGGAGAGGCGCGCATCTTTCAAATCCAAGATTCCGATCCTGCCTTCAATTCGTGGCCCGAGATGGCTGAAACTTTACAGGCAAAGCGGTGAGGCCCCGGAGCCCTAAATTATTGCGCCAGACCAGGGGGCCCGGCTGCAACTCCAGAGCAGGGAAGCGCCGAACCAGGGCCTCAAATGCTTCCTGCCCTTCGACGCGTGCCAACGCCGCACCGAAACAGAAATGAGCAGCGTATCCAAAGGCGAGGTGGCGGTTATCGGCACGGGCAACATCAAAACGATCGGGATCAGGGAAGCGATTGGGGTCGCGGTTCGCCGCCGCCATAACGGCCATCACTGCTTGTCCTTTTCGGATTACTTTGCCTTCCCACTCCACGTCTTTCGGAGCCAGACGTCCGGTGTGTTGGCTGGGACTTTCGTAGCGCAGCATTTCTTCCACGGCCGTGGGAATCAAAGAAGAATCCTCGGTCAATTTTTGCATTTCGCCGGGGTTGCGCAAAAGGGTGAGCACACCGTTGCCAATGAGATTGGTGGTCGTCTCCAGGCCGCCGACCATGGTCACGATACTGTTGGCGACAACTTCTTCCTCGGTCAACCGGTCGGCATCGATTTCCGCAGTCATGAGGGAGTGGACCAATCCGTCGCGCGGAATGTTTTTCATCTCCCGAATGCGATCGTGAAAATAGGCTGTCATGTCTTGCACGGTGCGCAGCATGCGCGCAGCGTGTTCGGGGTTGTGCTGAAAATTCCCCAGCATCTCAGCAAAGTTCGTGGACCAGGCTTTGAGCTGATGGCGGTCTTCGAGCGGGACGCCGAGCATCTCCGCAGTAACAATCGCGGGCAGAGGGTCTCCCAGGTCGGCAATGATATCCATCTGGCCTTTGGCCTGCACCTTGTCCAGGAGCCGGTTTACGATCTCGCGAATGTGCGTTCGCAATACCGCGACGCGAGCCGGACTGAAGGCCTGTGACGCCAAGCTCCGCAAGCGCGTATGCCCGGGCGGGTCCATGAAGAGCATTTGCTTGACCATCAACTGGGCGATAGGACCGATCTGCGCCAGGCCCATGGCCTCGAGTTTTTCTGGAGTGTGGGTGCGCTCGGCGGAAAAGTTGTGCAGCACTTCCAGTACGTCCGCGTAGCGAGTTACGACCCAAGTGTGTAGGAAAGCGTCCCAGTGCACCGGGGCCTCAACGCGAAGACGATGAAACAACGGATAGGGGTTGGCCAAGACTTCCGGGTCGAGAAGATGATAGAGACTGAGCGCACTGGCGCCGGTGCTTCTGGAAACAGCGCCGTCAGAGGATAAGCTCATAGATTGGCTTGCTGGGTGTTCAAGGCGAGCAGGCGCTGAGCTTCATCTTCGCTCATGGCGTCGAGTTTGGCCACCATCAGGCGTTCTACTTCGGCTGCCAGGTCCGCCACCGTGGGGTGATCGAACAGGGTCAGGAGAGGAAGCTCGACCTGGAAAGCATCGCGCAGGCGCGCGATCACTTGGGTTCCGAACAAGGAGTTGCCGCCCAGATAAAAGAAGTTGTCGTTCAGACCGACCTGCGGCAATCCTAAAAGGGAGGCGATGATGCCGGCCACGCGCTGCTCCGTGAGCGTACGCGGACTGAGGAAAATTTCTTCCCGCAGGATGTTTTCATCGCTGGGCTCGGGTAACGCCGAACGGTTCACTTTTCCGCTGGCTGCGACCGGAAGGGCCTTCAGACTCACAAAGGTTGCCGGCAGCATATAGTCGGGCAATTGCTTGCCCAGGAAATCTCGCAGCTCGATGAGCGGCGGCAAAGCCGCCCGCGGGACCATGTAGGCCACCAGCCGTTTCTCGCCTGTGCCGTTTTCGCTGCTCACCACCACGCTCTCGCGTACCGCCGGATGCTGATTGAGCACGTTGATCACTTCATTCAGTTCGATGCGATAGCCGCGAATCTTGACCTGGTCGTCCCCCCGGCCATGAAAGGCAATCTGCCCATCGGGAAGCGAGCACCCCAGATCGCCGGTGCGATACAACCGGGCGGCGGCATGGGTGCTGAAGGGATCTGGGACGAAACGTTCTGCAGTCAAGGCTGGGTCGTTCAGATAGCCCCGCGCCACGCCCGCGCCCCCCACGTAAATCTCACCAATCGTTCCCGCAGGCACGGGTTTCATCTGATTATCGAGAATGTGGATCTGGATGTGGTCGATGGCCCGGCCAATGGCGGGCAGCCGCTCTGCCGATTTTTGCGGCAACACGGGCGCCGAGGTCGCGACTACCGTACATTCCGTCGGCCCGTAATTGTTGACCAGGGTAAAGGGCAGGTTCGCGGGCGGATAATGGTGCAGAGTATCGGCGCCGGTCAGCAGGAAGCGGAGGGCGGTCTCTTTTGGCCAGGCCAGTTGCAGCATCTGCTCGGCCAGCGGGGTGGGTGCAAAACTGATGCTGATCTTTTCCCGCACCAGCCAATCGCGCAGGAGTTCGGGTTGGGTGCGGACGGCTTCGTCGACCAGATGCACACTGGCTCCGGCCACCAGGTGTGGCCACAGTTCCCACACCGCGGCGTCGAAGCCAATCGAGGCCAGCTGCGTGGCGCGATCTTGGGTGGACACGGCGAAGGCGCGGTTGTGCCACTCGCACAAATTCAACAAGCTGTCATGGCCAACAGCCACGGCTTTTGGGGTTCCGGTCGAGCCCGAAGTGTAAATCACATACGCCAGTTGCTCGAGAGTGACACAATCCGGGAGTGGTTCTGAAGAGCAGCGGCCTATCTCGGCGGCGCAGTGATCCAACGCAACCAGCTTTCTGTCGTTTCCCGACAGCGATTCCATGACGCTGGAATGGGTCACAACCACAGCGACTTGGGCGGAAGCCAACATCATTTGTAAGCGCGCACTCGGGGTCTTGGTATCGAGCGGTAGATACGCGCCCCCCGCTTTGAAAATCGCCAGGGCGGAGAGGGGAAAGTCGGTGGAGGCGGGCACGCACAAACCAACCACGCTCCCTGGTTTGACGCCCACACCGCGCAGGTAATGCGCCAGTTGGTTGGAGCGCTGCTCCAATTGCTGATAGGTAAGACGCTGGGAACCGGCGGCCACAGCCAACGCGTCGGGGGCGATGGCGGCCTGGCGCTGTACTAAATCCGGCACGCAAAGAGTAGATGAGGGTCGAGAGTTCTCTGCGGCTGAAACCTGCTGATCTGCTGTCTTCATAATACCAATTAACCGTTTTAAGGCCTAGTAATTCGGAGGTACCAGAGTATTGCCTGGAGGCATAGGGCTGCGGCGCATAGCTTTCCAGCTGCTTCGCCATTATAAACCAGTTCACGATGAAGCAATCTGAAAAATTCTTAGGTGCAGCGCTTTGCATATTAAGGAATCAGAATTCTTCATCATCTGTATGTAATTCAGTTGTAATCAGTGATCTGTTAACTGAATCGCCATCTTTCGCGGAATCTTGCTTGCTTTTCAAAAGCTCGACAAACCGTAGCCGGAAAGAGCTTGACAAAAAGGCCAATCCCTCTAGAATACGAATCAGATGACCCGGTCGCTGTGGCGCCCGGGGTGGCGTTTCCCTCCCTATGTAATCTCGGTCTCCCCCAAGACTTCGCATTTCTACAAGAGGTTTTGCTTTGAAGCGAATCCAAGGAGAATGTTCATTGTCGTCTCGCGTTGTTTTGCGTTCTTCACTCTGCCTGCTCGCAGTTCTCGTCAGCGTGCAGGTAATGGCACAGTCCCACAGAGCCTCTATCGCCGGGCACAAGGCTAGAGCATCCAAGGCGACTTTTGGCTCGTTCAACGTCACGCCATCGTCGGGACTGAACTTTGCCGCCGCCGAGTCGTTCAACTCGGGTGGAAACGGTCCCAATTCGGTGGCGATAGCGGATGTGAACGGAGACAACATCCCTGACTTGGTGGTGGCGAACTGGTGTACGGATAGCACTTGCACCGCCAGTTCGGTGGCAGTGCTATTGGGCAAGGGCGACGGAACCTTCCAGACGGCGGTGACTTACGGTTCGGGGGGGCTTGTTGCTGACTCGGTGGCAGTAGCGGACCTGAACGGGGATGGCAAGCCTGACATAGTCGTGGCGAACTGTGGTGCCAACAGCAACTCCAACTGCAGCAGTACGAGTAACAGCGGCAACGTAGCAGTCTTGTTGAACAATGGCAACGGAACCTTCGCAACCGCGGTGCCTTACCTCTTGGGTGCATTTGGCGCCACCTCGGTGGCGGTAGCGGATGTAAACGGGGACAACATTCCCGACCTGATCGTAGCCACCGGCTCTATGGCCGGAGGCTTTGTGGGCGTGCTGACTGGCATAGGTAACGGAACGTTCAATGCGGAAGTAGTCTACACATCGGGCGGGGTTAGCCCCCTTGCGGTAGCGGTGGCGGACGTGAACGGGGATGGCCACCCTGATGTGGTAGTGGCGAACCAGTGCGTTGATAACACCTGCACCAGCAGCAATGTGAGCGTGCTGCTGAATGACGGTACCGGGAAATTCCCGACGGCGACGCCCTATGGGACGGGCGGGCTTTTTCCCGACGCAGTCGCAATAGACGACGTTAACGGGGATGGCCAACTTGACCTCGTGGTGGCGAACAGTAGTACCAGTGGTACGGTGGATGACGGCAATGTAGGCGTGCTGTTGGGCATCGGTGGTGGAACCTTCGGAACGGCCAAAGCTTACCCCTCGGGAGCATTTGGCGCCGCCTCGGTGGCGGTGGCGGACGTGAACGGGGATGGCGAGCTGGACGTCGTGGTGGTGAACTGCTCCAGTACCAGCAGCAGCTGCACCGGTGGGGGCGGCCTCACTGTAGGAGTAGGAGTGCTGTTGGGCAACGGTGATGGAAGTTTCCAGACGGCGGTCACTTTCGGCTCGGGAGGAAACACTCCTTTCGGGGTGGCAGTGGCGGACTTGAACGAGGACAGCAAGCCCGACATCGTGGTGGCTAATTGCGCTGGCGCTAGCTGTGGCACAGCCGGGGTCGGGGTGGTAGGCGTGCTGCTTAATACCAGCTTGACACCCACGGCAACGGCGCTTACCTCTTCGCCAAACCCGTCCAAGTTCGGGCAAACCGTGACTTTGACCGCAACCGTGACCGACCTGCCAGGGTTTGACAAAGGTACACCCACAGGCACGGTGAGTTTCTTCGATGGAACAACGAAGATCGGAACTTCCAACCTCAACAGCAGCGGGGTAGCGACTCTACCCGTCACCACGCTGGCGGTGGGCACCGACAGTATCACGGCAACCTACAACGGGGACACAACAAATTTCGCCACCAGCACATCACTTGCGGTGCAGCAAGTCGTGCAGAGCGCGCAGGGCGCTATAAGCACCGCTTTAACCCTGTCGGCGGGCACGGTGGCGGTTGGCAGCAGCGTTACTCTCACCGCCAAAGTGAGTGCGGGAACAACGACTCCGCCCGACGGCGAAACTGTGACATTTGAGGACGTGACCAAAACCCCACCCACTGCGCTGGGTACGGGTAAATTGTCAAAAGGAACGGCGACTTTCACCAGCACTGCCATTCCCGCAGGTACGTACTCGGTGGTAGCCAGCTATCCCGGCGATGCCAATTTCCAGCCTTCGACCTCGACGCCCGCGCAGGCGCTCGACGTGCAGAGTTTCGCGCTCTCAGCTAGTCCTACTGCGGTAAGCGTATCGGCGCCGGGGCACAGCGGTTCGACGACTATAACGATTGCGACTCTTGGCAACCTCGCAGCCTCGAGCGTAACCGGCTTCGCGTGTTCCGGGCTGCCGTCGGAAAGCACTTGCACTTTTGGCGCGGTCAGCAACAACAATACAGTAAGCTTGAGCATCACCACTACCGGTCCGAGTGCCAGAATATTCCGACATCATCAGGGGCTGTTCTATGCCATGTTGCTGCCCGGGTTTCTGGGCATGTTCTCCATGGCAGGCCGCAAACGGACATTACGCGCCCTGCGGCTGCTGGCGCTGATTGTGGTCCTGGGCCTTTCGGCTATGTGGGTTGCTTGCGGCGGCGGTAGTGCTAGCGGCAGCGGCGCTCCGAACACCGGGACGCCGACGGGAACCAGTTCAGTTACCGTAAGCGCAGCCAGCGGAACGCTGCAAGGGTCAACTAAGATCACGCTGACCGTGCAGTAGCGCCAGTGGCTTTGATTGTTGAGACCATAAAACGGGGGCTCGCTCACGGCGAAGGCCGTGGGCGAGCTAGCTATGGCAGTTGCATTTTCGAGTCCGTCCGCTCGAACCATATGGTATAGAATACCCAGACGTGGGCGACAGGCCTGAGCCCCCAAGTCGATCGATGCCTTATGATCGTCCCTTACGTCGACAGCAGCTTCGCCGCTTCCTAATGATCTCGAGAATAAATTAGTAAATGTAGGACAAAGAATTAACGAGGGAACCTGCATCATGGAAGAATTGTTAACGAAAGTGCAGACCGCCTTTAAGTCCGCCTTCGACGTTGAGCCGGGAACCATCACGCTGGACACATCACCGGACGACGTCCCTGCTTGGGATTCCATGGGACACGTGAATCTGGCAAGCAGCCTTGAGCGCACTTTTGGATTGACCTTTGACGTCGATGACTTGATGGCGATGGAGAACGTGAGGGAGATCTGCAGAGTGGTGCAATCCAAACTCGGTAAGGTCGAAGGTGCGCATCTCCAGTGATTGGAATTTCGCAGGCCGGTTGGTCGCGCGGTTGGGAAAAAGATCTGACCTTATTGACGCGGCGACCGGAGAAAGCTTTCCCGCTAAAGATGTTCCCGGCTTCATTGTCGGCATCGCAGCAAAATTTCTGTCGATTGGGCTGAAACCGCGCGACCGGGTGCTGATCAGTTGTGATGTAAGTCCAGCAAGCTCCCTGGCGTACTTAGGTGCTGTGTATGCGGGATGCGTGCCAGTGCTGGTGGATGAGCGCACGCTCGTCGCTTCTGGAGACCTGGCATTCACGAAGGCGCAGGCGAAGGCGGCGTGGACCGGCCGCAAAGTTTCCTGGGACTGGCCAAGAAAGAATGGTTTCCCCCACATCGAGGGTACATTGGAGCCTCTTCCTGTTCATACGCTCCAACCGGCACCCTGTGGGGAAAATGATCTGGCGGTCCTGATGCCCACCTCGGGCTCCAGCGGCATACCGCGACTGGTGACGGTGAGCCATGGTAATCTGATCGCCAACACCGAGGCCATCATCCGCAGCCAGCATCTCGGGAACGATGAAAAGGCCATGCTGATCATGCCGGTGAGCTACTGCTTCGGCGCTAGCATTATGCACACCCACTTGTATCAGGGAGGTGGGGTCGTTTTTGACTCGAGGTTCATGTTCCCTGATAAGGTACTGCAAGCCATCAACCGATATGGCTGTACCACGTTCGCGGGTGTGCCGACGGTTTACAACATCCTGCTTAGGCGCTCAAACATAGGCTCCATCGCGTTGCCCGACTTGCGGCGCCTGCTGCAGGCGGGAGGGCCGCTTGCTCCCGAAAGTATCCAGAAACTACGCGAGATCTTGCCAAGCGCGGATCTCTTTGTGATGTATGGCCAAACCGAGGCCACGTCGCGCATTTCCTGTCTGCCGCCGGATCGTCTGGACCAAAAGCTGGGCAGTGCCGGAATCCCCTTGGACAATCTGACGGTCCGCATCGTGGATGACGACGGGCGGGAGCTTCCGAATGGACAGACCGGCGAAATCCAGGTGTGCGGTCCGTCGGTCTGTAGTGGATACCTCGAGGACCCGGAAGCGACGCAGCAGAAGTTTGATCATGGCTGGCTCAGCACCGGCGACTTGGGCTGTCGTGATGGAGAGGGATACCTATGGATCAACGGGCGTGCGAGTGAGTTCGTAAAGATTCGCGGCGTCCGCGTGAGCTTCGCGGAGGTCGAGGCAAAGATGGCGACCATCCCCGGAGTTTACGAATGCGCGGCTGCAGGAGTGCAGCATCCCGAAGCTGGGGAGGCGCTCGCTCTTTTTATCGTTGGCGAGAATGGAGCGGACGCGCTGGTCGAACGGGTCCGGCGCGCGCTTCCTCCACAGTGGACATGTAATTCGGTGAAGGTCGTGACTGAGTTACCCAGGACAGCCAACGGCAAGCTAGCCCGGTCGCAGCTGCAGAGTTTGGCATGAGCACTCTGGCGGAAATCGAGCAGGCGATTGAAAGCGTTTTGCTGCAGCCACCTTATGGTGTCGATCCGCAGCAAAGGAACAGTGTGTTGCTCGCATTGTTCAAGCAAGAGCTCGCTTACGCCTGCGAACGAAACCCCCGTTTTCGAAATTACGTGGAGCAGTGGCCCGTCGATTTTTCTAGGGCGGACAAAATTTCCGACCTGCCCTACCTCCCAGTGGGCGTCTTTAAGACAAGTCCACCGCTCGCTTTGGTCGGCACTGACGATGTCAAACGCACTCTGAGCTCAAGTGCAACCACCGGTCAGGTGCCCAGCCGTGTAGTTCTGGATGCCGCGACAGCGAGAAGAATGGCAAAAGGCGTCATCACCATCATCCGGGATTTTATCGGGCCGGCACGGAGGCCCTACTTAGTCATCGACACACCGGACAACATGGCAGCACGGGCTGAGATGGGAGCGCGTGGCGCAGCCGTCCAGGCGCTAGGCTCGTTTGCAACGGAAGTTGTTTCTTGCCTGCGTCCCGGCCACAACGGAGATTCGAGTGTTGATCTGGAGAAACTTCTTGCTTGTGCTGCGAAGTGGAAAGACGCCGACGTGCTGGTCTACGGATTCACCTATGTAATTTGGACTAGTCTTGTCCAGCCTCTGCAGCGTCAAGGCATCACCCTCGACGTTCCCAATGTCCGCGTGCTGCACAGCGGCGGATGGAAGCGCCTGCAGCAGCAAGCGGTCACTCGGGAGGTATTCGCTCGCGGAGTCGCATCGATATTCGGCTGTTCGCCAGATCGCATAATTGATTATTACGGCATGGTCGAGAATGTCGGTGTGATCTACCCGGATTGTGATCACGGTAACAAGCATGTGCCCGCTTTTGCAGATGTCATCGTGAGGGATCCGCTCACGCTTGCGCCAGTTAAGGCCGGACAGCGGGGTCTTATCCAAGTGTGCAGTGTGCTGCCGACGAGTTTTCCCGGCTTTCTGCTTCTGACTGAAGATATGGCTGAAGTCATCGACTACGACGGGTGCCCCTGCGGGAGACGCGGCATCAGTTTCCGTTTTGCGGGAAGAGCGCCCAAGGCCGAGGTTCGGGGCTGCGGCAATCTGGAAAATACGCGCTACCAGCAAGCACAAGGCGGCGTCGCGTGAGCGACCTGATCCACGCAGTGGAATCTTCACAAGAGATCGCTGGTGCCGCGCGGCAACTGCGGGAGATTGCCCGGCAAAAGCAGATGGCACCTCACGCGGTACTCGAGGTTTTCGACCGCTGGGCCGCCGCGCTGGGTGACCGCGAGTTGCACGACGTACCCGGAGTAACGTTTCTCCGCCTTTGGCTTCGCCGGGGGAATTTGGAGCCGGTTCTGCTCCGCGAGCTTGGTCCGAGTCCGGTGAACGGAGCATGGCGAGAGGACGGACGCGCAAGGCTGCGCGCATTTCCGTTAGGAGTGGTCGGGCATTGGCCAGCCGGAAATGTCGAGATCCAGCCGGTCTTGTCTTTGACGTGTGCCTTGCTCGGGGGCAACAGCTGCCTGGTGCGTGTTCCCAGTCGCTTGGTTCAGATAACTCGGCAAGTCATGGAGAGGTTGCAAGAGGTCGATCGAACTGGGTCGTTGATCGAGAGAATTTTCATGACGAGTTTTGATCATTCGCGTACGGATTTGCAAGAGGCGATGGCGCGAGCGGTCGACGGCGCAATGATTTGGGGCGGCGCGGAAGCGGTCAGGCAGGTGCGTGGGTTGCCATTTCCGCACTGGGCGCGGGTGGTAGTCTTTGGTCCACGTCTCTCGGCTGCGGCCATGGATGCCGAGACCTGGGGGAACAAGACCGAACGCGCTTCGTGGTGTCGACGCATTGCGCGCGATGTCTGGCAGTTTGATCAACAAGCCTGCTCATCGCCGCAAACACTTTTCCTCGAGCGTGGCGCTGGATCTGACCCAGCTGAATTCGTGGAAGACCTCAAGCAGGCTTTTCAAGAAGAAAATCTGCAACACCCACGCCAGCAAATCGAACCAGCATTGACTTCGGCAATCTCTCTTGCCCGCGCGTCTTGGCTGCTTGGCAACGACAAGAACCGGGCGCTCTTCCCCGCGTCACCGGATTGGACCATTCTTCTGGGGATGGGCGCGGAAATGCCCAATCCGACGCAGGGTCGAACGCTGAGCGTGCTGGTAGTCGATGATCTCCTCGAAGTAGTCTCGAAGTTCGATGGAACACTGCAGACTCTCGGATTGGGTATAAAGGATGCAAGGAAAGAAGAGTTGCTGGCCCTGACGGCGGGACAGTGCGGCGTGGACCGGATCGTAAAGCTGGGCAGAATGCACGTTTTCGGTTCTCCCTGGGACGGAACGGAATTGATTCGTCCGATGGTGCGTCTGGTGCGTCATGTGCCCTCTGAAGATTGAGGAAACGAGGTATTCACGGTGGAACACGCAGAGTTGTTTCTGGAAGCCATGGATCGCAAGGCGAAGATGTTTGCGCGCTCAGCGCGCGCAACCTTCAATGCGAACCGGGAACTGTGCACGTGGTTGATGAACCCGCTGGCCCGTTGGGCTGAGGCAGCCTACGGCGCTACCGTATTCGACGCGGCAGCGCGTGGCTACGCCGAGTACTGCTTCGGTGTTGCCAAGGCACAAAAGATTTATGAGAGTGCCGGAAAGTACACGCCTGAAAGCATGCCGGAAATCATATCGGGAGTGTATGAGGACGAAGGCTATATGGTGCCCTACATGTGGGCTGCTATTCTCATTTATCCTTTCTGGCCGTCCATGATCAGTCACATCGCCATGTTTCGGGATGAATTCGTGAGGCGGTTGCCACCAAACGCGACTCTCCGTGAGTTGGCGGCTGGCCATGGCGTTCTGAGTCTTCTAGCTGCCGAAGAACGACCAGACCTCCAGATCGAAGGCACGGATATCAGCCCTCCGGCGGTGGCCGTCGCCAATCGTTTGCTGGCGGTCTCCGGGCACGCGGGCCGGGTTCGTTTCGCGGTGAAGGATGCCTTGAACAGCGACGGCGGCGCTGGGGACGGAAAATGCCACGGCATTATTTCGGCGATGCTGGCCGAACATTTGTCCGATCCGAAACCGCTTTTCAAAACCATTTCTCACCAAGTGCTGCCCGACGGACTTGTTTTCTTCAGCACTGCCCTCGAGTCGCCGCAACGCGATCACGTTTTCGAATACAACGAGGAAAGCCAGCCGTTGCAAATGGCCGAGCGCGCCGGCCTGCGCGTATCCCGGCTTGCGTCCGATGCCAGCGCAACGCCGCCTGGATTCCGTTTCAAGCCGCGCGCTACCGCGATGATTCTGAGGTCGCGGTGAAGTCCGCGCGTCCGGATTGGAAAAGGACAGTTCAGCAATGACCACGCCTTTGATGTCGTTTGAGGAAGTGCGAGCGGCGCTCAAACAACGGTTCCCCATGATCATGGTCGATACCGTTATCTCGCTGGAACCGGGCAAGAGCATCCGCACCACGAAGAATGTGACGGGAAATGAAATTCATTTCCTGGGTCATTTTCCCGAGCATGCCGTAATGCCAGGAACGCTGATCGTTGAGGCTATCGGCCAATCGGCGTCCATTCTATTCTCGAAGACAACCGGAACGGGAACGAAGCCGGGAGAATTTCTGGTGCTGGGCTCGATCCATGAAATGAGGTTTCTGGTGCCCGTGGTCCCAGGAAACACAATGGAAATTGAAGTACAGGTCCTCAAATTTATTGAGGATCTGGCGCTGGTGGAGGCCGTAGCAACTGTAGGTACCACGACCGTGGCGAAGGGTAAACTAGGTTTCGCCAGACGGGGTTTGCAAAAGATCGGAGATGTTTCATGATGCGCGCTCTGTGGGTCGGTTTTCTATTGATCGGAACTACAGCGTGGGCACAGGAACAGCAGACTGGACCCGCGGACGCGCCGAACCAACCGGCGACAGCTGAAAAGCATGATGATAGCGCGCAGAAACCAGCGACCGACATCGCGGCGGACGCCCCGGTCCTCACCGTCAAGGGCTTGTGCCCGACGACGACGGCGGGAGCAGAACCCACCCAATCAGTTTGCCAGACAGTCGTTACTCGGGCTCAATTCGAGAAGCTGTTCGATGCTCTTCGACCCGGCATGGACGTCGAGTCCAAGCGCCATCTGGCCAAGGCCTATCCGCAGTTTCTTGTGCTGGCCCACGAGGCCGAACAGCGTGGCTTGGATAAACAGCAACGGTTTGAGGAGAGGCTGGATTTTGCGAGGCTGCAGATCCTTTCCCAGGAATTAATGCGGCAGGTTCAAGGGGAAGCAGCCCAGGTGCCTCCAGCAGACGTCGAGGCCTACTATCAAAAAAACATCGCGGAATTCGAGTTGGCTAGCTTCGAGCGAATCGTAATCCCCGACCGTACGCAATTGCCTCAACCAGGTGCGGCGCAAGGCAACGCGGCCGAGAATGTGATGACCAAGGAGGCCGAACTTCTCCGCATTCGCGTCGCTGCAGGTGAGGATTTCAGCAAGCTGCAAATCCAGGCATACGCGGCTGCGGGGGTCAGCGGCGACAACGCACCAAATCCAAAAATGGACAAGATACGGCGAAGGAGCTTGCCCCCGGCCCATGCCTCGGTTTTCGACTTGAAACCCAACGAGGTCTCGCCAGTGATCAGCGATCCCACCGGGCACTACATTTACAAGCTTGAATGGAAGGGAACGGAATCTTTGGATGCGGCAAGAAACGAAATCAGCAATACGCTGCGCGGACAGCGTGTGCGGAAGATGATGGAAAGCGTGGAACAGCCTTTTACGATCGAGGTCAACGAGACCTACTTCGGAGCGGACACAGATAGCGATTCCGACTGAAGCGGCGACGGGTTGCACCCCCGCTGAACCCTCACTTCCCAACCCTCACTTCCCAACCCCGATCATGTACACATTGTGCGGGCTGCCCGGGGCGTTATCCGCGATCGTGATATATGCTGTCTCGGGTCCAAGCGCGCTGGGTTCAAACTTGACGGCGATCGAACAACTTTTGCCGGCGGGCAGCGACCCAGTGCAATTATCAGTCTCCGAGAAATTCGCGGTGTTTGTGCCGGTGATTGTCAGGCCACTGATCTGCATCGTGGCGTTCCCGCTGTTGGTCAACTGCACACTATACGGAGTGCTGGTTGTGTTCACCTTCTGGTTTCCAAAGTAGTGACAAGGCGCCGACAGAAAGACATTCGGATTTGGCGATTTCCCGAGAAGCCCAAAAACATCCAGCTCGTTCTGCGTGCTCACGTAGACTTTGCCGTTGGCAATCGTAGGTACCTGGAACTTTCCACCACAGCCTCCCTGGTCTCTCGACGGAACCTGGGCGCTGCTGTAGAGCGTGGTGGAAATATTCGTCGCGTCGTAGGCGTACAGGATCGCCGGCAAATTTCCAGGGACGCTAAACGAGTTCTGCCGCTCGATCGCCCAGACAATGCCGTTTGTGCCGGCGTGCGCCGAGATGGAAGGCGTCGCTCCAATCGTAAAAATATTCCCGCTCTGAGCAACCGGGGAAGTGGAAATCAGTCCCTGCGACATGCTATACATCTTCAGGTAATCCCCCCCACTGGCGTTTTCTCCAATTGTGCCGCCCATGTAGAGGTTGGTGGCAGTTTTCCCCTGCCAATACGTGGGATTACTCCAGTAGCCGTGTACTGCGCCGGAAACGGTCTCCACTATTTGATCCTGCTTCGCATCGTACTTGCCGAGGTCTTCCTGATTCAGCAGATAGATCGGGGCTGTACCGCTCTGATCGCACGGATCACCCCCCTTGCCCGCTATCACCAGTTCGTTGGGGACCGAGCCCGGTTGCTTTGGTAAAAGTATCGGACCCGCCGAGCCCAGATCCACATCATTCGCGGCCCGGCAAGCTTGATCCATGGGCGCAAAATAGTCCTGTACGCTCAAGTTACCGTGGAATCTTAGGATGGTATCGCCGTAATCTGTGCCGCCGCTGCTGGCATCAAACGTACCGTCCCCGATGGCGACGTAAGTATTTCCGCGAGTGTCGGCGGCCAAACCACTCCCAGCCTGCCACACGCCGCCCAGCTTGGCGTTGGGCGTGGGGGTGAAGGCCTCTACTTGCTCCAGAGTGGTTGCGTTGTAGGTCATGATCCATCCGTGCTGAGCACCCGCCCATCCTATGTAGAGGATGCCGTTTAGCAGCAGCAATCCGGCGCGCTGAATGTCCTGCTTCTTGTCGAATGGAACTATGCCTCCGACGCTGCCCTCGCCGGTTCCGGGCACCGCCGCCTCAATCACCACCGGGCCACCAAACTTTTCCGCCCCGGTAGTAATGTCCAACGCGTGCAGGCGGTGAAAGTATTCGCCATTCTCCAGCGTACGGGCAACCAGGTACATGGTATTCGTAGTGGGATCAATGACCGGGGTTCCCGTGATCCCGTAGATTGGATAAACGCTGCAGGCCATGACTTGCACACCGCCACTCCAGCAGGAAACGGGGGTAATGCCCTGGGACGGATTAATGAAGCTGTCCTGCCAAAGTGGAGTGCTGCTCAGGCCGTCCGCGTCGAAGGCATACACGCTGTCGTTTTGGGTCGTCACATAAACCACGTTATGCGTGCCCTGGCCCGGGATCGCCACATTCGGGACCCAGAGTGGCTGGGCGTAGATTTGGCCGTCGACCGAGTAGGAGAACAGTTTCCCGAACGTGTTGGAATTTACGTTCTTCGGGGTGAGCACAGTCTCCCTCAAGTTCTGGCCAGTTCGGGCCCTGTCGTTGTGCTCCGTAAACACGCCATTGAAAGTCTGAGACACTCCGGGCACTGCGCTTGCTAAAAGCAGCAAGATCAACCCCGCGCATGGCGCAAGCCAACCATCGCTTAGCGATTTGAAAACTTTGACCGATGCCCTTGGGAGAGCAGACAAGAAGTTGTTCGAGCGCGACCGACTGGTTAGACAGTCTTCAAGGCAAGGCACACCGAAGGATGGTTTCATTGTTGTTCCTAATCTGCCCCAAGAGGCCAGCGGGCTGTTGGAGTGGCTCGCAAAGACTCTGCGAACCCGAACGCGGAAGCCCCCAAACTGCAATTGCCGTGCATCGTAACACGAAACCGGCAAGATGAGTCCGTTCAAAATTGAAAATTTGCTCGGACGGCGGGCCAATATGCAAAGGTTTGCATTTTCGTGTAGGCATCGCTGCACAAGCCAGAGACGGGGATAACTTCAGGACCGGATCACTGCCCACGTACCGTATCACCCCACCAACTTCAACGTTGACCCCTTGTAGGTGCTGTATTACGATATGCTGCGCTCTCCCCCATGCAGTTCCGAACTATCCATTGGACGCAGCACCCTCAGGCAAATGACCCGAATTCCAGGAAACGGATTTGCGTCATACAAGTATTGTTTTGGAGGTTAGTCATGAAACGCATCCGCTTCTCGGTTTTAATTCTATGTGCCTGCTTCGTGTCCGTGGCATGGGGCAAGCCGCCAGCGTGCACGGCCCACACGCCGTGGGTCGAGTTCCACAGGTACAACATGCAGCGCTGGAACCAGTGCGAAAATTTGCTGAGCGTCAGCACTGTCGGGAACCTCGGCTTGAAGTGGAGCTTTACGACCTCCGACTATGTGTTCTCCTCGCCCGCCGTGGTGAGTGCCGTGGTGTATGTCGGCTCGGACGACGACAACGTGTACGCCCTGAACGCCACCACTGGGGCCAAGCTGTGGAGCTTCACCACCGGCAACGTTGTGGGCTCCTCGCCCGCCGTGGCGAATGGGGTGGTTTATGTCAACTCGTACGACAAGAACGTGTATGCGCTAAATGCCAGCACCGGGACCACGCTGTGGAACTCCAGCGGCGGCGGGTTCTCCTCGCCCACGGTGGTACATGGGGTAGTTTATGTCGGCTCGGAAAAGAACAACGTGTACGCGCTGAACGCCAGCACCGGCGCCAAGCTGTGGAGCTACACCCCCGGCGGCGCTGTGGGCTCCTCGCCCGCCGTGGCGAATGGGGTGGTTTACGTCGGCTCGTACGACAACAACGTCTACGCGCTGAACGCCAGCACCGGCGCCAAGCTGTGGAATTACACCACCGGCGGTTATGTGTTGTCCTCGCCCGCAGTGGCCAATGGTGTAGTTTACGTCGGCTCGTACGACAACAACGTCTACGCGCTGAACGCTAGCACCGGCGCCAAGCTGTGGAGTTACGCCGCCGGGGACGTTGTTGCGTCCTCACCCGCGGTTGCGAATGGAGTAGTTTACTTCGGCTCGTACGATAAAAAGGTGTATGCGCTGAAAGCCACGACCGGGGCCAAGCTGTGGAGCTACACCACCGGCGGCGTGGTGTATTCCTCGCCCGCAGTGGCTAACGGGGTGGTTTATGTCGGCTCGTACGACAGTAACGTGTACGCGCTAAACGCCACGACCGGCGCCAAGCTGTGGAGCTACGCCACCGGCGGCGGAGTTTACACCTCGCCCTCAGTGACCAATGGGGTGGTTTATGTTGGCTCGGACGACGGCAACGTCTACGCTTTCGGCCTGCAGTGAAGGACAGGGCGCGGGCGAGGGCTCGTACGAGACATTGTCACCTGATGTCGTGACGAACGTTAGAGCAGCAACCGCGCGGCAAACCCTTGACTGCCACCGCCTTCCGCGGGGCTTAGCCTAAAGATTGCTCAAGAAAATAATAGCGCCCTGGTAGCAAACCACCTCCGGAGCACGGATCTCCACGAGTTTCCGGATCAGATACAACAGAACCCGTTATCCGCAACGTTTTGGGGAACGCACCCAATCGGGCGGGTTGTTCCACGGGCTTTTGACTGGTACACTTCCGCAGGAGACAGGCCCGCGGCCCGCATTCATTTATGGCTGGTCGTTTATGGCTGATTGCGGTCAGGTCTGATCATGGTATGGGGTGAAACGATTTGGCCGTACGTCCGTTTGTTGAACACGACATCCCACAAGTGGCGGATCTGTTCTGGACTGTCATGCGTGGCGGCAAGGGCTCCGCTCCGCCTGCAGTTCAGTCTTTTTTCCAAGAGCTTTACTTCGCGAACCCCTGGATCGACAGCTCGATTCCTTCGCTTGTTTATGAAGGCAAGAGCGATAGAATTGTCGGATTCTTAGGCGTGATCGTCCGCAAGATGACGGTATGCGGAGAACCCATTCGGGTTGCTTTCGGCGGCAATTTTGTAGTTGACCCCGAGGTCCGGTCCGGCCTCGCAGGCTTGCGCCTGTTGGGAACGTACATGGCCGGCAGCCAGGATCTTTCGCAGACGGATTCCGCAAACGACGTATCTCGAAATTTACTGGAACGATTCGGCTTCCGCACGATCGTGCCCCTCAGCATTCATTGGGCGCGCCCGCTGCGGCCGTGTCACTATGCCGTTGATGCCATGTCCGGCTTAACCGGACCCGTACTTTCCGCCAGCTTAAAGTTTGCCGCGAAACCCTTTTGTAGCATCGCGGACGGCATAGCCGCACGACTCCCTTCCAGTCCATTCCGTCAGACTGAGTCCTCTTTGCACGCCGCGGAACTTGATGTCGAAACGCTCCTTCACTGCCTAACCGAATTCCGCGGTGGCTATTCGCTCTGGCCCGAGTATGACATCCATTCGCTGAAATGGCTTCTGAGTTTCATGGAGCGCATGCCAGCTCGCGGAGATCTCCGGAAGATTGTTTTGCGCGATGACAGCCAGAAAATCGTCGGCTGGTATATCTACTACGTGAAACCGGGCGCGGTGGGTAAAGTGGTGCAAATCGGCGGTGAGCGGCAATTCACCAAGGACGTTCTCGATCATCTTTTCGCGGATGCATTGAATCAGGGAGTCGTTGGCCTTCATGGGGTAGTGCAGAGCCGCCTGATGGGCGACTTCTCGGAGAAGAACTGCTTCTTCGCTTGCCGCGGCGGCTGGACAGTCGCACATTCCCGCAAGCCCGAACTCCTCGAACTGCTTAATCGTGGTGATGCTTTGCTCTCCCGTCTGGATGGCGAATGGTGTTTGGGTTTTGGCGGGTGATCTCAGGCTACCCCCGACCGGAACTACTTTTTTGTGAAGGTGGCTCGATGAAGGTGCTGCTAATCGGCGCCAACGGACGGCTGGGCACAGATGTGAACCGTATCTTCCGGGATGCTATTTTCCAACCAGGCACTCCGTTAAGTGCGCCTCCGATAACCAGTCTGTTGATTGATTTAGGTCAGAGACATCTTGAGGCAGGGAAAGTTCATCTGATACCTTCACAGTAAACCCAGGGCACGGAGCTCTGACATTAATATGACGCCAGGTTACGAAAGCGCTTGGTGAGATCCGATCCATTACCGCGGTGGACGACACCCGAACATAAAACAGCGCAAACACATCTTCAATCAGGAGGAGCACGTACGCGCGCCGAGGCTGGTCCTGGAAAGAGTTTCCGGTGGAGGGGTGGACTCATGAGGATGAGAAACTGCGTGCTCATGCTGTTTGTGTTCACCAGTGCCTATTCGATGGGCCAAACCTGCCAGGGCGACTGCCAGCTCGGAGTAATCTCGCCCAGTCCGTACACGGCGGCACAGACTGCTGAGAACACGGACGGCAACTTTCCGCAGTGCGTTGGTTCGTCCTGCGGCACAGTCTGGAACGGAAACCAGCTCGAAGGCATCGACGCCCAGCAGAACATCGGCAACCAGTACCAATTCTACGACGAGAATTACTACAACATCGACGCCAACATTGCCGTAGGTCCAACCGTGAGTGGCGAAAATGCGCAGGTTCTGGAGTGGGTCAATGGCGATTACGTTCAGGCCTTTGACAAAGTATCGGGTCAGCCCATCTTTACGATCGCAGGCGGAACCACGGGCGTGCCTGTCACCGTGGACAGGCTTTGGTCCAGCTCGACGCAACCGGAATGCCAGGATAGTACCGGGAACGTTCAGGTCATCTACGACCGTCTGGACAATGTGTTTGTGATCAGCCGGCGCATAACGTACCTCGTGAGCGGCATCAATCATTACTCCTGGTGTATTGCGCTGAGTTCGGGCAGCGATCTTTCCAACGCCGCGACCATCTGGTATGCGTACGAGTTTAAGATGGACACAGCAATTCCTTGCCTGCCGAGTTCGAACGGCTGCACCACCGGAACTTCTTATTACTACTATCCTGACTGGCCCCGGATCGGGACTTGGTCGAATGGCTTCTACATCACCTTTGATTTGCAGGATCCGACAGTCGGCTACACCGAAGCCGGCTTTGAAGCTTGCCAGTTAGACCGCGCGGACATGGTACTCGGCCAGTCCGCAAACCCGATGACGTGTTACACGTATATGGTCCCGCAGAACGAAGAGCCCAGCCTCATCCACTCGGTCGATGTGGGGGATGTCGACAGTGCGACGAGACCACCAACTGGCGAACCGGAATATTTTCTTTCCGTGGTGAGCCCCAGCAACGAACAGCAGGGGAACAACGGACAGGGCGTTTGCACCAGCCAGAGCACACCCTGCACATCCAACCAACTGGCGCTCTTCACCTGGGGACCGAGTGGTTTGGTGGGACCAACCTTCGTTACGGTGAACCCATACACGCCGGGCTGCTACGACACCTCACGAGCCGGCAGCGAAGTCAACACGGTATGCATTCCGGTGCCGAGCACGAATCCTTCTCAAATCGGAGCGTATGGCAGTCTTCTGTGTGGAGACTACGTACCTGGATATCCGTGTCTCGATTCCCTGGGTGACAGGATGGCGAACCGGCTGACTTACAACTACCTGACGTTGTTCGGAAGCGGGCCGAACGGGTACCTGACCGCGTCGCAGGTGGTGATGGAGAGCGCCAGTAACGAGCGCACCGGTATTCGCTATTACGTTCTGCAGGTTTTAAACGGGGCGGCAACGGTGCTGGTGAATAGTGGCGGCACTTCGGCTCCTCCCGATTTACAAGATCCGAATGGGACTCTGTATTACTTCATGCCGAGCGCGGCTCTCGACAAGAATGGCAATTTGGCAATCGAGTACACGACATCCGGGGCCTACTGTTCCACCTGCCAGACTCAATACAATCCCGCCGTTAATGTTGACGTGCTGCCTTGGGGCACTTCAAACTTCGAAGCTCCAACGCTGATTGTGCAGGGAACTGGGGACGAGGAGAACACGACGCACTGGGGCCAGTACGCCGCCACGGTGATCGATTCGACTGACGATCTGACGTTCTACGGCATGGGCGAATATTTCAATACCAGTCAAACGGGAACCAGCAATTGCACGGTACCGGCAAGCAACTGCCACACGTGGCAGACTCGCATCTTCCGCCAGGCGCTGCCGGCAGTTTCTCTGGCGCCTTCGAGCTTGACTTTCGGGTCGCAGACGATCAACACGACGAGTGCACCCCAGACAGTGACGTTAACAAATACGGGAGGGGCGACGCTGACGTTCTCAAGCATCGGCATAACCGGCGCCGACGCCAGTGACTTTGCAGAGAAGACCAACACCTGCGGCCCGACCCTGGCACCGAATGACTCTTGCCAAGTCAGCGTGACCTTTACACCCGGCACGACAGGAAATCTAAGCGCGGCGGTGAGCATCACCGACAACGCTCCTCGTAGTCCTCAGACGGTGAGTCTCGCGGGCATGGGCACCGCCGCCGTCGCTAGCTTGTCGCCACTCAACCTCCCGTTCCCTAACCAATACGTGAAGAACGCTGATCTTCCCAAGACAGTGACGCTGACGAATACCGGCACGGCCACACTCGCGATTACGAACGTCGCCATCAACTCCGCTGACTTCAGCATCGTTAGTGGGCAGACGACCTGCGGAAGCAGCTTAGCCGCCGGTTCGAGTTGCTCGATCGGAGTCTCCTTCGACCCAACTGCAACGGGCACCAGAACCGGGACGTTGAGCGTAACCGATAACGCAGCCGGCAGCCCGCAAATGGTGACACTCACGGGAATCGGACAAGATTTCGCGGTTGCTCCTTCCGGCTCAGCGACGGCTAGCGTCGCTCCGGGACAGACCGCCAACTATACAATTGCAATCACCCCCTACGGCGGATTCAATCAAACCGTGACGTTGAGTTGCAGCGGAGCGCCAGCCCAGTCTGCCTGTTCTCTCTCCTCTAGTTCAGTTGCTCTCAACGGTTCTACGCCAGCGTCAGTTACCGTCACGGTAACGACGGCTGCAAGCACGGCGAGTCTCGCGCACCCTGCCGGATTTGCGCCGGCTAACGGCACACTTGCCGTATGGTTGGCGTTCTGTGGCTTGCCCGGGCTGGTGCTGCTGGGGTCGGATGGTCGCTCCCGCAAGCGGCACGGTCGATTGCTCTACGGACTAGCTCTCCTTTTCCTGATCTCACTGGTAATCATGTTTTCCTCGTGCGGCGGCAGTACGGGCACGGGGAGTGGCACCTCTAGCAGCAGCCCCCCACCTGCAACCGCGACCCCGGCCGGGTCCTACGATGTCACCGTGACAGGCACTTTCAAAACCGGCTCGACTACGCTGACCCACGCTGCCCAGCTCACCTTGGTCGTGCAATAACCGCACTCCGAGACGGCATTGTGCAGCGGGAGTTGGCGCGGAGTTATCTGTCTTGCTCTTTTGTGAAACCTGCCCGAATCTCCTCCAAAAAAATCTTCTCGGATCGTGAGGGAATTGACCTGGGAATGTCGCCTTTATAAGTGAGCGGGAAAATAATCGGCCGGACGGCCAATTCCGCGATCATACGCAAATAAAAGAGGAGAAAAAATATGAAGCTCAAGTCACTTGCTCTCACCTTAGGATTCGCGGTTCTGGCCACTGCCTCGCTGTCGGCCCAGTCATCCTACAACTTCAAGACGATCAACTATCCCCACGACAGTTTCACCCAGCTCTTGGGTATCAATAAGAAAGGGGAAATCGCTGGCTACCACAATGTGAACGATAACAAAGGGTTCACCTACGAGCTGTCGACCAAGAAGTTCGAGAACGAAAATTTCCCTGGCTCGACTGCCACTCAGGTCATCGGCATCGACGGGTTGGGTGGGACGTGCGGCTTCTATGTTGACCAGTCAAACGTCACTCACGGTTTCCTCGACGACAACAACGCCTTCAAATCGATCGATTTCCCGGGAACACCCTTCAACCAACTGCTTGGCCGCAACGACCTGGCCCAGGTGGCTGGCTACTACAGCCAAACTGCAAACGGCAGCGGACCTTTCGTCCCCTACGTTTACGACATCAATGGCGGCGTCTTTGAAGTAATCACCATCCCAGGATCCACCAGCGCGCAAGCTACAGACATCAACTTCAACCAGCAGGTTACCGGATTTTTTATCGACGCTAACAACGTTAACCACGGCTGGTGGCTGAACGCGGGAACGCTGCTTCAGCTCGATTATCCAAGCGCGATCTTCACTCAGGCGACCGGCGAAAACAACAAGGGCTTGGTGGTGGGAACATACCAGGATGCATCTGGCGGCTTCCACGGCTTCGTCTACAACACCACGACCGCGCAATACACTTCGGTGGATGATCCCAAGGCAGTTGGCTTCACCTTCGTGAACGGCGTCAACGATAACGGCATGCTCGTCGGTTTCACCATGCCAAGCAGCACGCTGGCGCAAGGATTCGTGGCGACTCCCAAATAGTACGGGTCAAAGCGACCGATTTAAATCTAATGTGTGTTTCCTGCCGTTGATAACGCGCCTTGGAAGCCTGCAAAACAGCAGGCTCCAGGGCGCGGTTTTCTTGAGTTTTGATCAGCGCTTCTTCGGTCATTAATCGTTAATCATTGTCGGGAGGGGTCGGTGGGCTCTTATCATTAAGGAAGTGAGCAGCATCGTTCTTCGCCGGAATCGTCTGAAAGGTCAGCGGAGTTTGGCTGAGGTCGAAACAGTCTGAAAGATCGCCGCTAGTGCTGGCCGGGAACGCATCCGCGTAGGGAGTAGAAGCACCGGCCGCCACCTGGGACAAGCCAAAGGTCTCCTCAATGAACTTCAAAATGCTGCCGAAATCATTGACCTGATGCGAGACGTGCGCCGGTTTCGCGTAAGGCGACACCACGATCAGGGGCACACGGAAACCCAATTCATAAGAATTTAGGATCACGGGCGGTGCAACGTGATCGTAAAATCCTCCCCAATCGTCCCATGTGATGATGATCGCGGTATTAGCCCAGTACGGACTGTTTCCGACGGCGTTCACCACCGATGAAACCCACGACGGTCCCGAACCATCGGTGATCCCGGCATGGTCCGATGGGCCCCCACTGGGAATCACCCAACTCACGCTGGCGAGTTGTCCACCCGCAATGTCCGTCAGCACCTGGGTGTAGTTGAGGACGACGTTGTTGGTCCAATCCGAACCGGTGCACGCCGTTCCATTCGGCGGAGGCGCGTTTGGCACACACATATGCTGGATGGCATTGGGGGCAGTCCAGATCGAGCCCGGCAATGGCGCGTAATATTTCCAGCTGATATTCTTGGCGTTCAGCAGGTCCGTCAGCGTGGGATGATCGAAACACGGGTATATCGTTTCAGTTTCGTTAGTACTGGGATCTGGATTCGTGGAGTCGATCAGCAAAACCGATTCGGTCGCAGGAGAAGTACAACCCGTGTCGACATCTAAGACGACGCGGCCCGGATTCTCCGCGACAAAGAACTTACTCATCGAGTCGGCGGGCGGCACTGGCGCAGAACTACCGGAAAGAATGAATTGATGCGCAGGGAAGCTCGGTCCCTGGTTCGTCTGGAACATGCGATCGCTGAAGGTGTAAGTTTCCGCTAGTTGGTAGTACGGCGCCACCTCCCCAGTCGAGTTGTCGACATAAGTGAACGTGGGGTTGGGCGGAGCGCAATTGGGCTGATTCGCCGGGCAGTACACCGGAATCTTGTCAGCTCCATCCATCTTGCCGCCGTCATACATTTTCAAATATGAGAGATGCGAGTGGTCCGGATCGAAAACCGCTGCCAGCGAGGCCGCCGTCGGCGTGATTAAGGTACCCTCCTTGTTCCATCCATGGGCGGGGGTTTGTAGGTCGGCGCCGCGAGCGACTAAGACGGGATCCTGAAACAGGTTGTCGGGCGTGCGGTTTTCCTGGAAGATGATGACCACGTGCTGAATCACGGATTGCACAATCAGACTCAGTGGGGCACTGTTGTCGGTTGAACCAGAACTTCCCTGAATACCGACGGGATAGCTGCCGGGCGTAGTCGTCCCCGAAGTGCTGATGGTGAGCTTCGAGGTGCCAGAGCCAGCCACGGATGCGGGAACAAATGCGCAACTAGCTCCGCTGGGCAAGCCTGAGCAAGCTAACGCCACGGTGCCGCTGAATCCGGCCATAGCCGTGACGGTTACGGTGGAGGTTGCCGGCTTGCCCGGGTTGACGGTCGCCGGCGAGAGCGCGGCGGCAGAAATCTGGAAGTTCGGACTGGCCGGTGAAGATCCGCCTCCGCAGGCATTCAGCCCCAACAATAGGCCAGCGATGCTCAGCAGCCCCAGCAGTAACCGAATAAAGTATCTCCAAACCATTTCCGTCCTCCTCGAACCAATGTCGCCTCCTATACTAGGATTCACAAAACAGGAAAAAGGGAACAGCATCAGGCCAGTTATCACTAGGTATCGTCGGCCACATACGAATGCGTTTTCGGTCCCAACTATTTAACCCCCGTGCGCGCTCCAAGTTGCGGTCGAAGGGCCGCGTCGATGCTGACATCCAGAGTCCAGTTAGCGGAATGATCTAATTGTTTTTGGATGCGAAACGGCACCGTTACCGCAATCTTTGCAGAATTGACAAACCGCGGGAAGGCCGAGCAAGATTGCAGTCACACAATCGCGTCTTTCCGTCAGCAACTTCGTCTTCTGGAGGTTAGTCATGAAACCTACCCGCATTTTGTTTTTGATGCTGTGCGCGTGCTTTGCGTCGGTGGCGTGGGGCGAGCAGCAAGCGTGCAAGTTCCCCTCGCTTTGGGCGGAGTTCCACAAGCACAATATGAGACGGTCCAACCCCTGTGAGAAAGTACTGAGTGTTAAGAATGTGGCTGGCCTCACCTTGAAGTGGAGCTACCCACTCGGCGAGTTTGCGGAATCTTCACCCGCTGTGGCGATGGGCATGGTTTTTGTTGGCGGAACCAACACCCTATACGCGCTGAACGCCAAGACCGGCGCCGAAGTGTGGAGCTATACCACCGGCGATACTGTGTACAGTTCTCCCGCCGTTTCCAATGGAATCGTTTATTTCGGCTCCGAGGACAACAACCTATATGCGCTGAACGCCCACACTGGCAAGTTGCTGTGGCTCTACACCGCCGCCGACGAGGTTAATTCCTCGCCCACCGTGTTGAATGGCGTGGTTTACGTCGGATCGAACGACGGCAATGTTTACGCCTTGAACGCCAGCACCGGCGCCAAGCTCTGGAGTCACAACACCAATGGCCAAGTCGGTGATTCCTCCCCGGCTCTGGCTGAGGGTATGGTCTTCATAGGTGGTAGCTACACCGTAGAAGCGCTGAATGCTAAAAACGGTACTCTGTTGTGGAGCGATGCCTTAGGTAACTTTCTGAATTCGCCCGCCGTAGTCGACGGAGTGGTCTACGTGGGTTCGTCTTTCGACTCCCCATTCAACGAGGACGCTCTGTATGCGCTGAGCGGCAAGACCGGCGACAAGCTGTGGACTTTTGCTCCAGGCAACTGGGTGCTTTCCTCGGCCGCTGAGGCGAAAGGTGTAGTCTATGCTGGCTCGTACGACGGTAACCTGTATGCGCTCGATACCAAGAGCGGCCAAAAACTATGGAGCTACCTGGCCGGAGGGTATGTAATCCCCTCACCCGTTGAGGGCAACGGGGTGGTTTATATCGCCAACGATGCCGGCACCCTCTACGCCCTGAACGCTGGAACAGGTGCGAAGCTGTCGGAATCTTCCTTTGGGGCAGGGTCGTTCGCCTCGCCCGTCGTCGCCGGTGGAATGGTTTACTTACCGGGTTATGATTACCTAGATAAGGGTAACCTGTACGCGTTCGGCCTGAAGTAAGCTGAGAAGGCGATGTGCTGCAAGATGCGTCCAGCCGTGGCAAACCGAACAGCGGGTCCCGACTTGCTGATCGACAGGGGGCGCCTCATGAACCCAACGGCACACGAGTCTTCGAAACCTGCCGCGGGTGCGAGTATGGCTCCGGGGCCACTGTTTATCGTGGCCATGTGGCGTGGTGGCTCCTCACTTCTTTACGCCCTCCTGAACAAGCATCCCCAGGTCGCATTGACGTTTGAATCTGATCTTTGGCCGTTGCGCTCGGTATTTCGCAAGCCCGCAGGTTTTTGCGATTGGGCTGCGCGTTGGGAATTCTGGGACGGCGCCATAACCCGGCTTGGAATCGCGAACGATCTGCCTCCCGAAGCCAAAGACTATGCCACCGCGTTTACCGCCGTTCACAAGGCTTTCGCCGCGCGCAAAGGTGCGGTGATCTGGGGAGACAAGTCTCCCAGTTATTATGATTCTCTGCCTGTACTCGCCAGACTATTTCCTCAAGCGCGGTTCATCATTCAATGGCGAGATCCCGCGGCGACAGCGAACGCCATTGCCCGCGCTGCCCAATCCGGCTCCGGTTACTACCGACAGCGGGGAGTCTATCTGCGAGGGCTGATTGGGTACGAGGTTCTTAAGCGTGGAGTTGATTCTCTTCTCTCCCGCGGACAACCCGTCTGCCAGGTGACTTACGAAGAGTTGACCAGCGATACCGCGAAAGTCATGCGGGAGGTCTGCCGCTTTCTGGAGATTCCCTACCGCGACGAATTGAGTGACCTCCGGGGTGCCGATCGATCTACCATCTTCAAGGGAGCACATCATGCTCTGATACGCGGAGATGAAATAGTCAGAACCCCGCGCACGCTTGTCCTCGACCAGGCAATTCGGCGGAAAATAGATGGCTACGTGAAGCTCTGGAAGCGCCGATATAACGACCAATGGCCGCCATCCGTTCTGACTGATGCTGACGACGTTGCGCTGCCCCGGTTACCACAAAGGGTTTGCGACCAGGTGGCCTATCGCGCGGTACGCGCCTTCGATAAATTCCGGCAGGTTTGCTTCGCCTATGTGCCCTTGGCCTTGCTCCAAAGCTATCGCAGTCGAAGACGCGACGTGCGATTCCCCGCGGACAAGCAAACCGGGGACGCTCAGGACTAGATCGAAGCCTTTCGCAGACATGCCCCGTAAGTCCGCTTGAGATGGGTGGGATTTTGATAACTGGCGTAAAATGTATGGTCCGCGATCGTTGGTGTAACCAGGCGTTGGCAAGGTGTCCTTCGGTGTGGTGGGGCGACGGCGCAGTTTTCGAAAGAATGAGGAATCATGGAAATACGTATTGAATCGAGGCAGTTGGGTGATGTTTGTGTGCTGGCGCCCGAAGTATTTCAGGATGAGCGCGGATTCTTCACCGAAGTCTTCCGCGCGGACCTGTTCAAGGAGCTCGGTCTTCCGACCGACTTTAAACAGGACAACCATTCCGGCTCGGTGCGTGGCGTGCTGCGCGGACTGCATTTCCAGTGGGACCCACCGATGGGAAAACTCATGCGGGTGATTCGCGGCACGGCCTTTCTGATGGCTGTCGACATACGCAAGGGTTCGCCAACACTGGGCAAGTGGTTTGGCGCGGAGGTCTCAGCCGAAAGCCGAAAACAGATCTGGGCCCCCGCAGGTTTTGCCCGCGGATTCTGCGTGCTCTCCGACTACGCCGAGATTCAATACAAGTGCACCGGCATCTACAACAACAAAGGTGAGTCCGGCATTCGCTGGGACGACCCCGAGATCGGCATCCAGTGGCCGATCCGCGATGTTCAGCTTTCCGACAAGGATCGCAAAGCCCAGACCTTAAGAGAATGGCTGGCGCGCCCAGAGTCCAACAATTTCAAATATTCCGAAGTTCAATCTGAAGCACAAACCATGGTGGGGAGATGACGGTTCATGAAAATCTTGATCGCGGGCGGGGCAGGGCTCGCTGAGGTGGCCCGATGAAGGTGCTTCTCATCGGTGCCAACGGCCAGCTAGGCGCCGATCTTCTGAAGGTATTTCAAGCAGCGGGCGATACCGTGGTGCCAACCACTCACGCGCAACTCGACGTCTGTTCGGAAGCCCAAATTGCCAAGGCTATGTCGGAAGTCGAACCGGATGTGATTTTGAACACGGCCGCCTTCCATCGGGTCGATGAGTGCGAAACCAACTGTGTGCCTGCCTTTCAAGTCAACGGCATTGCGGTAATGTATCTGGCCAAAGCCGCCAAAGCCGCCGGTGCAACTCTGGTGCACTACAGCACAGACTACGTCTTCGGTGGCTACGAAAAAGGCTCGCCGTACGATGAAACCGATTTGCCCGCGCCGGTGAATGTCTACGGCACTTCGAAGGTTGTGGGCGAGCACCTGATCGCAGCCTACACCGACCGCTATTTCGCCATCCGGACGTGTGGTCTGTACGGAGTCGCCGGCAGCAGCGGCAAGGGCGGTAACTTTGTCGAGACCATGCTGAAGAAAGCGATGGCCGGAGATACGATCCGTGTGGTCGACGACCAGGTTCTCACGCCTACCTACACCGCCGATCTGGCCCAGGCCACGCGCAACTTGATCCTCACCGGACGCTACGGACTCTACCACGTCAGCTCCGAGGGCCAATGCTCGTGGTACGAATTTACGCGCTACATCTTCGAGCGCGCCGGCCTTGACGCAAAGCTATCGCCGGTGAAGTCGGCTGAGTTTGCCAGCCCCGTCCGGCGCCCGGCAAATTCGGTCCTCTCAAAAGCCAAGCTGCATTCGGTGGGGGTATCAATTCCAACATGGAAGGACGCACTGCCGAGATACCTCGAGGAGAGATCCAAAAAGAACGCACCCGTCTCTGCGGTCAGCGTTTCCTGATTCTGATTTAGCCAGCTGCCGCCCCATGTTACCCGCGAGGGTGCGACGTCCAAGCACCGCTTGGGTAGGGTTTTCCTCTTCCGTACCGTCGGTCTTCGGAGGCAGCCCGATGAAGCTCGGATCTGGTCGACCTCCTGCGGAGATTGAAAGCGAGTGCCAGCGAGAGAGCAACCGGCACTGCGTCCAGCCGTCAACTACCCAACTCAAGCCGAAAGACGGCGTGAATGGGCAACCCCGCCCCGCCAATTCTTAAAACGTGTAATGGCCCGATAGCGACAGTTATGTCGAACCGGCCCTCCGATATTGCTTCCACTAGAAACTTTCCCGCTTGACATGGGTTCTTCTTCAGCGGACTATGCCATGCGGATGCCCGCCGCCCGGGCAGTAACTCTGGGTTCCGATTCGCTCAGTCATCTTGAGGAGGGCCTTGTGAAGCCCGTCCACTTCGTCTGCGTTTGCTTGATACTTGCTGGGACGGTCGTCCTGGCACAGTTTGGTTCTGCGCCACCGACTAATCAACCGAATGGGATGTCTAACGCCCAAGAACCTCAGTCCGGAGTGCCTGCAAACCCATCCCGGATGCGGCAAGGGGCAACTTTCGCCCGGCGTGGGTCCAGTGTGTTAAAGGCGACTGCATTCCGTCGAGCCGACGCGCAAGCGTCGGGTTTGAACTTTGAGTCTTTTGGAGAATACGGCGTGGGCGGACCGGATTTGAGCGTCGCCACCTGGGTTGTTGTGGCGGACGTGAACGGGGATGGCAAGCCCGACCTGTTGGTGACAGCTACTAGTGACCTCCTCAACTCTCCTTTCGGCATTGTGGCAGTGCTCTTGGGCAACGGTGACGGGACCTTCCAAACCGAAGTGGATTACGCTTCGGGCGGAGGTTCTGCTACATCGGTGGTAGTGGGGGACGTTAACGGCGATGGCAAAGCTGACCTGCTCGTGGCAAACGGTGTTAGTGGGACAGTGGGCGTACTCTTGGGCAATGGCGACGGAATCTTCCAAACGGCGGTCACCTACGGCTCAGGCGGGTACAATGCCACCTCGGTCGCAGTAGCAGACCTAAATGGAGATGGCAAACCCGATCTGGTGGTGGCGAACGCGTGTATCAGTATCAGCAACTGCGCGAACGGGACGATTGGCGTGCTCTTGAACAACGGGGATGGAACCTTCCGAACTGCGGTGACTTATGGCTCGGGCGGCTATGAAGGTTTGGTTTCGACCATGCAGGTTGCGGTATCAGACGTTAACGATGATGACAGGCCCGACTTGCTGGTGTCGAATGTTTGTGTCAGCAGCAATAGCTGTGCCAATGGGACGGTGGGCGTACTCTTGGGTAACGGTGACGGAACCTTCCAAACCGCAGTAACATACGGCTCAGGAGGGCAGGGCGCCAACTCGGTCGCAGTGGCAGACGTCAACGAAGACGGCAAGCCCGACCTGCTGGTAGCTAACAGTGGTAGTGGGACAGTGGGCGTACTCTTGGGCAACGGTGACGGGACCTTCCGAACTGTGGTGACCTACGGCTCGGGGGGATCCGCTCTTTCAGTCGCCGTAGCGGACGTGAACGGAGATGGCAATCCCGACTTGCTGATAGCTGGTGAGGAAAGCATTTATGCGTCGGTAAACGTGCTCCTGGGCAACGGTGACGGAACCTTCCAAACTGCGGTGAACTTCTACGCTGGTGGGTACAATTCCGCCGTTTCGGTCGATGCGGAGGATGTGAACGGAGATGGCAAACCCGACGTGCTGGCGGCAGTCTACGATGGCGATTTTGGCGGTTTTTCCGCGGGCGTTGTGGACGTGCTGATCAACACCAGCTTGACGCCGACGATCACAGGGCTTACCTCTTCGCAGAATCCGTCCAAGTTGGGGCAAGCCGTGACTTTCACCGCTGCAGTCACTCCACAAAAAGGTTTTGACAAGGCCACGCCAACGGGAACGGCCAGTTTCTTCGACGGTACCACGAACATCGGCGGCGCCAACTTGAACGGCAGTGGAGTCGCGGCCTTAACGATTTCTACGCTTGCGGAAGGGACGCACATCGTTACGGCGGCATACAGCGGAGACACGAATTTCGTGCCCAGCACTTCATCTGCATTGGAACAAGTTGAACAGGGAGCGGTTGTCGCCGTTTCTCCAACCAGCCTCAACTTCGGCAATGAGGCGGTGGGAGTTACCAGTGCTCCTCAGAGTGTGACATTCATGAATACCGGGAATATCGCTCTCACGATTACCTCCATCGGCGTCACCGGGGCGAACAGCAGCGACTTTGCTCAGACCAATAACTGTCCGAGCTCCCTCGCCCCAAACGGCAGTTGTAATATCAAGGCAACTTTCACTCCTACAGCCACCGGAATCCGAAATGCATCCGTTAGCATCACCGACAGTGCTCCTGGCAGCCCGCAGGTAATCGCGTTGCGGGGCAACGTGGAGGATTTCTCACTCGCTGCATCTCCACCTACCTTGACAGTCACGCCGGGGCAGGCGGGCAATTACACGGTGACTATCTCCCCACTCAATGGATTTAATCGGCCGGTCGCGCTCAGTTGCAGCGCAGTACCCCCAGCTTCAACCTGCACTGTTACACCCAATGCAGTCACACTCGACGGTTCCAGTCCCGCAACAGTACAGGTTGCGGTCGTTACTACGGCGGCTTCGATTGGCCTCGCCCAACCAGTCCCGGATCCGCCGCAAGGCAACGCGTTCGCAAAGTTGCTGGCTGTGACCGGCACACTGTCGTTCACTTTGCTGGTAGTTCTATCAGACGGCCGCGCACGCCGTCCTCGACTCCTCAACGTGCTGGTTTTCTCGTTCTTGATCTCGCTGGGAATAATATTGTCCGCCTGCGGCGGCGGAGGCAGCCCGGGAAGCAGTGGAGGCGCGACCCCTCCGGGCAATTACGATGTGACGGTGGCAGGCACTTTTACATCGGGCTCGGCAAATCTAGTTCATTCCACAAAGGTTACGTTGGTGGTGCAGTAGCGTTGATCCAACGGCGCGGTCCAGTTTTCGCCTCGTGGATCAGTGTTGAAAAATCTCGATTACGCTCATTGACCACCGGAAGCGGTTTCGGGCGCCGTGACCCGGCGGGCTGGGGCGGGTGGCCCGGACAATCCTGCTCACTTAACTCTCGAGGGTGCCCCGTCCAAGCTCCGCTTGGGCGGGGTTTTTCCTCAGCTGAACGTAAACGTAATAGTGGCCTACCTTTTTCCATCTGTTCGCACGGTGCCCCAGATTCGCGTCCATTTTGGACGCTCAGGATGACACAGCCCCCGGACGCTAACCTGGGCCGTCCATGCACTCCAACAAGCGACGGGCGTAGAGTTCACCATCCGCCGCCTTTCGTCCCAATTCGGGAATCGCTCGGCAGTCCGTCCACTTTCTTCTTGAACCCTGTCCATCGAACGTGATAATATTAAGACGTAGACGTTATCTACAAGATAATATCTGATCTTTGACAACCTGACAGCGGACGCATCTCCTCGGCATGCTCTCCGCGCCGGATTCGGCTAGCGCCATCCCGGCCCCGCGGTTCCAAAACAGAACCTTAGGCACCTGGCAAACCCAATAACTCCAATGTTTCCAAGATTTTGCTCGTAACTACCTTTAGAACCATAGATCTAGGAGGACGAAAAATATCCGATCGTTTGTTTTCTAGATTTTGCGGGAAAATGAGAGTTTTTTTATTTGACTCTGGGGCGCAGGTCGCCGGGCGGCTTAAGGGAGCACCGAACCGGCAACATGCTGAAAAGAAACGGCCTCAACAAATGAGCCAGTTTCCAAGCAGAGCACCGAAACGGATTGCGGATGCCAAGAAATCAAGATAACTCCAATGTTTCCAAGATTTTGCCTCTAACTACCTTTAGAACCATAGATCTAGGAGGCAGAAAAATTTCCGGTCCTTTGTTTTCTAGATTTTGCGCGAAAAGAAGAGTTTTTTTGGAGGTATTTTCTGCACCAGAATATGTGCAAGCTCTACGCGCCTCTGGGTTCAAGGACGCTCAGATCAGAGGCGGCAAGAAATTAAACTTGGTAATTTTCCTGGAGAAGATCGCTTAACGCTATTTTCCCCGGCTCTGCATCCAGTGCCACGCAGTCGATACGCTGTCCCACAGTGAGCGCTTAGTTTTCCATTGCAGCAACTGTTGGGCCCGCGTCGGATCCGCGACCAGAGCCGGCGGATCGCCCGGACGCCGCGGCACCATCTTGCTCGGAACTTTCTTTCCCGTCACTTCCTCAACGGCCGCGATCACTTCCTTCACCGACGAACCCTCTCCCGTTCCCAGATTCACGGTAAAAGAAGGATTCCCCGCCTGAAGTCTCTGCAGTGCCTTCACGTGTGCCTCGGCCAGATCGACGACATTCGTGTAATCACGAATGCAGGTGCCGTCTGGGGTTGGATAGTCGGTGCCATAGAGCTCTAGCTCCGGACCAAAGCCGACCGCGGCTCGCAGCGCCAGGGGAATGAGATGCGGCTCGGGCTCGTGGCATTCGCCGATCTCACCGCTCTCGTCCGCTCCCGCCGCGTTGAAGTAGCGTAAGCTGCCGTACCGGATTCCGTAGGCCGTGTCATAAGACTGCAGCGCCTGCTCAAAAAAAAGTTTGGACACGCCGTAAGGGTTGACCGGACTCAGTGGAGTGTCCTCGGCAATGGGCATCTTCGTGGGGGAGCCATAAACCGCACACGTAGATGAGAAAATGACCACGAATTTCTTCTTCCCGCTGTCCACAATCGCGTTCAGAAGTGAGAGCCCACCCTCCACGTTGTTGCGGAAGTACTTTCGCGGATTGACCACCGATTCGCCAACGAAGTGATTGGCAGCAAAATGCATTACCGCATCCGACCGCTTCACCGCCTCCAAAAGCTTTGCGCTGTCGTGGATGTCCCCGACCATCATCTCGAAGCCTTTTGCCAGAAAATCAAAGCCGGTCGACAAATTGTCGTAGATGAGTACCTCGAGGCCGGCGCTGCGCAAGACTCGCGCCGTGTGACTTCCAATGTATCCAGCTCCGCCCACTACCAGAATCTTCACCTGAACGCTCCTTGTCATGGTGGTTCAACCCGTGACCCATACGCGTCGTTCACAACGACGGGATCTTCTTCACGGGAAGATTCCCTGATTACAGAAATATACGAAAGGATTGGATTTAACCGGGCCAGATCAGCGCCAGGCTGACCAACTGATCCTTCTCTGAATCCCCAACAATAAGGCATGGCACACGGACCGTCAACGTCGAGTTGAAGAGAAAGGAACAGGCTGCGATCTCTTTCCGGTTTCGGTTCGAGATTCCCAGGTTGGGACGCCAGTTGATGGTTTCGCGCTCATTGGATAAGAGCGGCACGATCGAAGCTGTAGTAGCCAAATTTTAACCGAACATTCATGCGCAGGTCATCGGCGTGTAACAGCCCGAAGGCAACCTTGAGGCCGCGCTAGGGAAGACATTTCGATTGAGCTCCCGCGCCGAAGGGGACTACTGAAATGACAAAGAGAGCCACGAAACTAGCGGCGGCGATGTCGCTAACCTTGATCATGCTCATCGGAGCGAACTGCTTTGCAGCAGTCAAACCTTACTTTCTGGCCGCAGGCTCGAGCGGCGCATTCAATTCCTTCGCATTGGCTGCGGGGCCGGCTGAAGGTGGAGGGATCTGCGGGCAGAACATTTGGACCTACAAAAACGGAGCCCAAGGAGTAGACAAACGCGGCACTGGCCTTCTGGAAACTGGGAACGTTTGGATCGCGTGGAATAACTCCATCACCCCCTCGATTGTCTGCGCTTATATTGCCGTCGACAGCATCATCGGACAGCAGTTGTTCTTCGCCGAGCCGGCGTCGACCTTCAACTGTCTGGAACCAGCCGGTACGGCGGGAATGAACCTGATCCCGACACTTACCGACACCGCGCTCCCGGCGGCCGTGCTTGCGGTTCTCCAAGGTGCTGCCTTCAACGCGGCCCCTTCCGATATTCGTCCAGAAGATGCGTTGTTCGAAGAAACGCGCGTTTTGGCAGCGTTGAACACTACCAACTATGACGGCCTTGGTTATGGCCCCGGACCGGTTGGAACCGCGATCCTAAGCCATTTCAGCACCAAGACAGCGACGCCCGCTCTTTACGCCCTGAGCGGCACCGACCCGATCACTGGCCAGGCGATTCCTGCACACAAGACGATCGATGTTGGAGTCCAATCCGTAGTGGTCGCGGTCAATGCGCAACAGGGAAGCGGCCAGAATTCTGGTCATTTTGGCGACTCGACGTCATTCTTTAGTATCAATCGTCGCGATCTCACCTTAGCTTTGAATGGGGGCTACGCTTACACCAAAGACCTGACCTCGATCCCAGGGCAGGGTACGGTGCCGCTCAACGTCATCACTCGCGAGCCTCTTTCTGGAACCTTCACTGTGATGGAGTTCAACATTCCGCGGAACCTGGAGACCGGTTCGACCCAGGAACTCGGCGTAAATCCAGCGACGGGCCAGGGTACGACCTGCCCCGGAGTACCTTGCGGGAACCCGCTGAACATCTCCAACGGCGGAGGGTTCCGCTGGAGAGCAATCGGCAACGGCGAAGAACTCTCCGAGCTTGAATCAGCCTCCACCGGGGACTCGATCGGCTATGGTTTCTGGAGCGTCGGCAATTTTGCTGGCCAGTCGCCGAACCTCCGATACCTGGCAGTGGACGGAGTGGACCCCATCAACCTGAATTACATCGACGGAACGTTTCCCACCTGCACGGCTCCGTGCCCGGGCATCGTTAGTTTTGCAAATGTGGCATCGGGAAGCTATCCAATCTGGAACGTTCTGCGTGTAGTTTCACACACTCCGGCCCCGGCTGGAGTTACCGCTCTGATCTCTGCGGCGCAAACTCAGGTGGTTAACATCTACCCGGATTTCCTGCCGCTCAGTGCAATGGGTGTGTTGCGCTCGCACTACAAGCAGTCGAACATCCTTGGTCAGAACGGCTCCGGAGGGGCCTGCACTGGCGGGGAGGCGGGCGGTGATGTGGGCGGCGCAGTTCTTGCCATCCAGGGCGATCAGGATTATTGCGCGGCGACCGGCTCAAAAGTTGGCCGTGTTGGCTTGAAGCAATAAGTCCGTCCTGAAAACGAACCTGTAAAACGCGAACCACCTGGAGGCAGGCTGCATGTTACGCAGCCTGCCCCCGTTATTTGCCGTGGTGGATGGAGATGGAACTGGAGTTGTCGCAGGCGATGCGCCGGAAAAACCTGCTCATGAGTGGCGTCCGATGAAACGCCTTGCTTCTAGAACGACGTTACAAGGCGGAAGGTGTACTGTCGCGCCGGGCCGATTGCGTTGCCAGAGAACAATCCGCCGAAGTCGATCAGTTCAAGAGTATTGCTTAGGTTTGCGACGTCGGCCTGAAAGCGTACCGAGCGTTTTTCGCGGTTGTAGAGATCGATGCCCATTGAAGCATTTTGCGTGAAGTACGGAAGGATGCGGTCGCGATTAAAATTGAGGTGACTAACCACGACTTGACCGTACTCCGCGGCGTACTGCTGCGGTGTCAAGTCCGGTTGGAACGGCAGCCCGGTATTGTAATCGGCTCCCACGGCGACCCACAAGCGCGGAACGACCTGATAGCGGATGCGTCCACGCACGGTGTTCCGCTGGTCCTGCGAATCGGGAAAATGTCCGCTGGTCGGGTTGATCGCATCATCCCCCAAGAACAATCCGCCGGTCACCGGGTACCAGGCATTCCCGACGATCCAGGAATAACTGGCGAAGCCTGAGAACCCCTTCCATTCGAGGAGTTGCAGCTTGCCCTCCGCGCCGTAGAGAATGGCATGGTCAAATGCGATGGGGAAGCTGATCCCAGTACTCAGAATTTGGGAGTCGTCGGCGTAATTGTTCACGGCACGGCGGAACATATTCGCATCCAGCCGCAGCTTGCCAAAGAATGCTGTCGTGGCTCCCAATTCATAGTAGTTGCCGTGAGAAGGCTGGACCGGCAGCTGCAGCGCGGGCACGCTGGTGTTTATAGACTCTGCAGCCGGAGAACTTGATAGAAGGATGTTTTCGTTGGATGGCGTCTGGAAGATCCGGTCATAGGAGAAGTGAATGTTTACGCCGACCGATGGGAAGTAGCGCGAGATGGCGACACGCGGGCTCACCGCATTCTGGTTCAACAGCAGTTGGTAGTGATCCCAGCGCAGGCCGGCATTGACCGTCCAATTGCCGAGGCGGATTAAATCCTGAACGTAAGCCGATTGTTCGAGATCTGGCCGGCTGCTGACAAAGGCAAAGGTTGTCGCGCCCGAATCCAAGATCCCCAGATTGATAGGACATTGCGGATCAGTAGGAACTGCACAGTCGGGTATCACGTAGCTGGTGTTTTCATGCAGGAATATGTTGTCGGATTCGATTCCCACTTTCCATTCCTGTCTCCCATGATGAACGGAGAGGTTGCCGTTGAAATAGATTTCATTGAAGTAGTTGTGCTGGGTGGCAATGAGGGGCCAGGAGGCGTCGTTGGAATGAAAGTCAGTGGAGTTATCGCGGGCCATCCCGCGCAGCGAGCCGACCACGTCGGAGGAAAATATATGTTGGTAAGAGACGATCCCCATGGTTTCAAAGTTGTCGCCCGTCTGTAGTTGTCCACCTGGAATGAATACGCAATCGCTTGGCTCCGGGGGAGCGGGCGGGCAGCCGGAGGTGTTGTCCGCGTTGGGCACGTAGGCTCCGTTCTGCTGCACATATTCATTGGGAATAGCATAGCGCGCGAGTTCATGCCGAACCATCAGGGTGAGACGGTCTTTCTGCGTCAGGTCCCGCTCATAGCTCAACGAAAAGGTGCCGGTCGTGCCATTGTTGGTGTAATTCTCAGGGACCACCGGGTTGAGATAGTGATTTGTCATGTTCCCGGAGGCGCTCACGCCGAGCGTATTCCCCTTCCATGTGTATTGGTCCTGGGTATCGGCTCCGGCCGTATCATAGCTGCCGCCGAAAAGGGTGAGCTGCCCGTGAAATCCGGGGTCCTGGTTCTTGAGAGTGTTAACCTCAACCACGCCGCCCATCTTCCTGCCAAATTCCGCCGGAATGCCGGCGGTATAAATCGTGAGGGATTCGACACCATCGGCTTCAGCAGGCTCCGGTCCAAAGCTGGGCGAACGGTTGTCGGTTAGCGGTATGCCGTCCACTACAAACTGCGTCTGATATTCCGATCCGCGTGGGTGAAGAACCGCGTTGCCTTCGTAGAGCCATCCCGGTTGAGAGTTCACCAGGTCCTGCATGCCGCGTCCGGGCAGCGCGGTCAATCGGTCCTGTATCGCCTGCGCACCCAGCTGATTAACCGAACCTGCACGATAGGGATCGATCAACGTGGCGGACGCGTTCACATTCACCGATTCGGAAACTGGAGCCACTTTCAGCTGAATCGCACGATCTAAGGGAAGGGCCGAACGTATTTCGGCCTGCTCGGAAACTCGAGCAAAGCCCGGCGCGTCGATCCGGAGTTGATAGATTCCATAAGGCAATCGCTTGGCATCCAGGTTGCCTTGATCGTCGGTCGTGAACGTAGATTGATATTGGTTGGCCTCGCTGATGAGTTCAACCGTGCTCTTCACGCCCAGCCCGGCCGGGTCGAGCACTTTGAGCCGTAGCTCGCCGCTGTTGCTCTGCGCGAAGAGCGGGATTGCCCAAAGAATGAGGATCAGACAGCTCTTTTTCGTCAACGCCCTATTCTAGGCGATTCCCCGATTGCCTTGAATCAAACTATCGTACCTGGTGCCGGTAGAGGCAAGACTAGTCGCGGATCTGGCTAGTGCGTTGCTCAGTTCGCGGATATGACCTTCCTCGGTGAGATAGCTGATCACCATCATTCGCAGGACGCTGTGTCCATTCACTCTCGTTTCTGAAATCCAGCGGCGTCCGTCGCGCGTGACTTCGTCCACGATACTATTGTGTACTTCCTCCAGTTGTTGCGTGCTCAAGCTTGGTGCCTTGAAACGGAAAGCCACAATGGGCAGAACTTGGGGCGCAGCCAACTCGAAGTGCTCGGAGGCGTTTATCCAGGAAGCGAATCCTCGGGCGAGTTTGAGCTGACGATCGATGTGTTCCTCATAAGCCTTTCTGCCGTGGACTCGCAGCGTGAGCCAGAGTTTGAGCGAGTTCATGCGTCGCGTCCACTGGGTGCTGATGCGCGAATTGTCGATGCCTTTGGCCTCAGCCGCTTTCGGCATGTATGGTGCCGCAACGGCGAAAGCACGCTCCAGCATTTCAGGATGGCAGGTCAGGACTACTCCCGCAGCGAGCGGCATCGCCAGCCACTTGTGGGGATCGATTGCGATTGAATCGGCTTGTTCGATGCCGCGCAGCAGGTCTCGATGCTGATCGGAAAAGATTGCTGATCCACCGTAGGCGCCGTCGACGTGCAGCCATAAATCGTGGCGTCGGCATATTTCCGCGATTGCCGCGATATCGTCTACCGCACCGCTGTTCGTGGTTCCGGTTGTAGCGACCACGCAGAAAGGTCTATTTCCGGAAGCAAGGTCAGACTCGATGGTCCGCTCCAGGATTTCCGGATCGAGTTGTACATTCTTATTCACTGAGATCCGCCGCAATGCTTTTCGTCCAAGTCCAAGCAGGCCGGCCGATTTATCGATCGAGTGGTGGGCCTCAGCGGAGGCGTAGAGGACAGGTCGCGCACCAATCGAAGCCACGCCTTCCTCGATCGCGTTAGGAAACTTCGCCGCTAAAGCCAGCGCCAATCCGCTGAAATTGGCTTCATTGCCGCCGGTCGTAAAGGTGCCATTGAATTCGCCGGGCCAGCCTACGCGTTCCCCGATCCAGCGGATGGTTTCGTGCTCGATCCTCGAGGCCAACTGCGACCGCTTAACGGTTGCGAGTTGCGGATTGAGCGCGGCGACAAGGGCCTCCGCCATAACGCCGATGTAGGTGGGCGTCGGATTCATCAGCCCGAAATAGTTCGCGCTGGGAACATGAAAGCCCTTGTCGACCATTTCGCGGAAAACTTCGTCGAGTACTTTGTCCGCGTCTTCTCCTATCTCGGGCAGGACGTTGGTGAGTGCGGCGAACGTTCGTTTTTCAAACGGAAGCTGCACCGGGCGTTCGGGAAGGGAAGCGAAGAAGCTGTCGATCTGATCGATGAGGTGGTAACCGAGACGGCGGCGAGTGGCGGAATCCAGGTCGAATCGCATGGCAATTTGATTCTAGTTGCGAGGGGAAAGATGCCGTCTATCCGAATCTTGCGGGCAAAATGTAATGTCACAAAGCAATTGACCGGTCATCCTGAGCGCCGCAGATTCTCCGCGAAGCGGAGAATCTGCGGAGTCGAAGGACCAAAATATGATTGCGGCGCAATGATGTGGCAAGGCGTTCTGACCGGATTGCTGTGACTGGGAGAATTCCCTGATGCCTTTAGCTTGAACTAACAGCACCGGGGTCCTTCGACTGCGGCGTCATTCGCTTCGCGAACGACGCCTCCGCTCAGGATGACACATCAAAGCTTTGCGACAGGTCTATTCTTTCTGGTCATCCGGATTGGACGTTTTCTCCGGCCGCAGCAGCGGGAACAGAATCACATCGCGGATAGTGTGGGAATCGGTCAGGAGCATGGCCAGGCGGTCCACTCCAACGCCACAGCCCCCGGCCGGCGGCATGCCGTACGACAGGGCGCGGATGTAGTCTTCATCCATCTGGTGAGCTTCTTCGTCGCCGCGCTCACGTTCTTTGAGTTGCTGTTCGAAACGGCGGCGCTGGTCTTCGGGATCGTTGAGTTCGCTGAAGCCGTTGGCAATCTCCATTTTCCCCGCATAGATTTCCCAGCGCTCGGTCCAGTCGGGTTCGTCGGCTTTCTGTTTAGAGAGCGGCGAGATTGCCGTGGGGAATTCGTAGATGATGGTGGGCTGCGTGAGGTGCTCTTCGGCAGCGGCCTCAAAAAGACTTGCAATAGTTTTTCCGACAGGTTCATTGGGATCATACGCAACGTGCGCGTGCGCAGTGTTGAACCGGCTCACCATCGTTTTCACGGAATCTTGAGAGTTAAAGTCTTGCATCGTCGGCTTTGCCCCCGCCGTTTCCGGCCAGTAGTGAATGATCGCTTCACGCATAGTCAAGCGACGCCAATTCGATCCGGCCCAGTCGATCTCATGTTCACCCCACTTCGATTTGGTAGTCCCGTTGACATCGATAGCCGCCTGCGTGATCAATTCCTGGGTGAGATCCATGATTCCGCGATAGTCGGTGTAAGCCTGATAGAACTCCAGCATCGTGAACTCGGGATTCCAGCGCCATCCCAAACCTTCGTTGCGGAAGTTGCGATTGATTTCGTAGACGCGGTCGAATCCGCCGACCGTCAGCCGCTTGAGATAAAGCTCGGGAGCGATGCGCAGGTACAGATCCATGTCGAGCGTGTTGTGATGGGTGACGAACGGCTTGGCGACCGCGCCTCCCGCGATCTGCTGCATCATGGGAGTTTCGACTTCAATGAAGCCATGCGCGTCGAGAAACCGCCGCATGGATTGCACCAGCTTGCTGCGCTTGAGAAAAACTTCGCGCACCTCCGGGTTCATGACCAGGTCGACGTAACGCTGGCGGTATCGCAACTCGACGTCGGTCAGGCCATGCCACTTTTCCGGTAGCGGCAGCAAATCTTTAGATAAGAACGTGATCTCCTCGACGTGAACGCTGAGTTCGCCGGTGCGCGTCCGGAATAAGTAGCCACTGACGCCGACGTGGTCTCCAAGGTCGAGCAACTTGTAAAGTTCGAAACCCTTTTCGCCGACCGCATCTTTCTTTACGTAGATTTGTAACTTCTGCCCACCCTGCTGCAGGTGCGCGAACCCGGCTTTGCCCATAAGTCGAATGGCCATGATGCGTCCGGCGACGCGCACGTTGACCCGCGATTGATCGAGTTCCTCAGCCGACTTTTGCGAGTATTCGGCAAGAATCGAGGGAATCGTATGTGTGAATTCGTACTTTGTCGGATAGGCGCGTTGTCCCAGCGCTTCAATCTGCTTTAGTTTTTCACGCCGTAGTTCGTAAATTTTATCGTCGAGTGCCAATGGGTTCCTTTGATTGGAGAGATAAGAAGATCGATTATAAACAAGGCGGTGACGAGAGTCCTTGAAGCCTGGGCCTCATGGCGGTACTATAAGCTGCTTTAACTTTCTCGATCGACTGAGATCCGATGCCACAAAACTACGTTCCCATCTTCATATTCGTTGCCGTTGTAGGGGTATTGATCCCGATCACCCTCTTGGCCGCCAAACTGATTCGACCCGACAATCCCAACCGGACGAAATTGATGCCCTACGAATGCGGCATCGATCCTATCGACAGCGCTCGTGGCCGTTACACTGTCCGCTATTACATTATCGCCATCCTGTTCGTGGTCTTCGACGTGGAGACTATCTTTCTGTTTCCGTGGGCGGTGAAGTTCAAAGCGCTGGGAACCTTCGGGCTGGTCGAGATGCTCATCTTCCTCGGTATCCTGATCGTCGGCTACATCTGGATCTGGGGCAAAGGGGCGCTGGAGTGGGTGTAGAGTGGCATTTAGCACTCAGCAGTTAGCATTCAGCCAGGAAAGATTCTTGTGAGTACCGCAAACTGCTGACCATTTATGACTGACGCAACTCCCGACGGTGAGATTTTTGTTGCCAGCCGCTGGACGAAAGGGAATTTCCTCTTCCCGATTCGTATCGTGGTGAACTCTCTGCACGTAATCAAGGTGAAGCCGCGCTTTTTCGGCAGTAGCGAGGAAAGCATCGCCATTACGCAAGTTGCGTCGGTGCAAATTTCTACTGGAATCATTTGGTCGACGATCCGTATTGACTCGTCGGGCGGGACGAACCCGATCACCAGCCGTGGGCATCGCAAGGGCGACGCGCAGCGAATTCGCGACTTGATCGAGTCGTACCAGGCCGCGACTCGACGGACATGACGCGGCGCGCAAGTTGGACGGCACACTCGTCGTTGACACGGTTTCCGCAAGCTGTTAGAAGTTAACGTTCTCCAAACCTGTTCTTGAGCCGGAGGTCTGTGTCTTCGTAGCTATGCCCGAGGAAACCAAATCGCCTACCCTGCCGCCGAGCGGCGAGCCGAAAGCGGCTGCGGCCGCTGCTACCCACGCGCCCGCGGCGCCCGCCAAACCTGCTGGTCCGGCTCCGATTCCATGGGATTCTCCAATGATCGCCAAGCTTAAGGGCCAATATGGCTCGGGCATCTGCGAGGCGAATACATATCTTGGCCAGAGCTACATGGTCGTGGACCCTTCTATCGTTTCCGATCTGCTGCAGATTCTCCGCAACCGGGAACAGTTCGACTACTGCGTGGACATCACCGCCGCGCACTATCCGGAGCGGGAAAAACAGTTCGATGTGCTCTGGATTCTCTACTCTTTCTCCAAGAACGAACGCATTCGCGTCAAGATAATGATCGCAGACGGCGAGAGCGTCCCCAGCGCAGTTTCGGTGTGGGCGACTGCGAATTGGCTGGAGCGCGAAGTTTACGACATGTTTGGGATTCGCTTCGACGGGCATCCGGAACTGAAGCGCATTCTGCTGCCCGATGGCTGGAAGGGTTACCCGCTTCGCAAGGATTACGGCATTATTCAACAGGATCAGGAATGGGTGAAGGCCAACCTGGGGATCGAGAGCGGCCAATAATCATGACCGATCGCACCATGACTGATCTGAAACCGACTGATCCAAAGCCGACTGACGAGAGGTATCTCTCTCACCTGGAACTCGGGGAGCCGGATAAAACCTTCCTCGACAGCAATGAGCTCATCATCAACATGGGCCCGCAGCATCCGGCGACCCACGGGGTGCTGCGCGTAATCCTCAAGCTGGATGGCGAAAAGGTTCTGGGAACGGAATGTGTAATCGGCTACCTCCATCGCGGAGTGGAAAAGATTGCCGAGAACCGCACTTATACGATGTTCAATCCGTATGTCGACCGCATGGACTATGTGGCCGCGGTCTCGAACGGGTTAGGCTACTGTGAGGCGGTGGAGAAACTTCTCAACATTGAAGCACCGCCACGGGCGAAATATATTCGCGTGATCCTCACGGAATTGAATCGGCTGGCGAGCCATCAGCTCTGGCTGGGTACGCACGCTCTCGACATCGGTGCTATGACGCCACTTTTCTATACCTTCCGCGACCGGGAAGAGATTCTCAAGATTTTCGAAAAATATTGCGGCGCGCGGCTAACTACGCATGCTTTTCGCATTGGGGGCTGCCAGTACGAAACTTACGAGGGCTTTGAGCGCGACGTGATCAAGTTCCTCGATTTCGTTCCCCCAAAGATCGACGAGTACGAAGAATTGCTTACCACGAACCGCATCTGGCTAGAGAGGACAAAGAACGTCGGCGTGATATCCCGGGCGGACGCGATTGCCCTCGGCGTTACCGGTCCGGTTTTGCGAGCCAGCGGCGTAAAGTGGGATCTGCGCAAAGCACAGCCCTACGCAGCGTACTCCGACTTCGACTTCGAAATTCCCATCGGAGTAAATGGCGACACCTACGATCGGTACACGGTGCGCATGGAGGAAATGCGGCAGTCGTTGCGCATCATCCGACAAGCGGTCGAGAAAATCCCTGAAGGGCCGATTATGGCGAAGGTTCCAAAGGTGATGAAGCCGCCTGTGGGAGAGATTTACCACTCGATCGAGGCGCCCAAAGGCGAGCTCGGATATTTCATTGTGAGCGATGGATCGACGCAGCCCTACCGGGTGCGTATAAGGCCGCCGTCGTTTGTGAACCTGCAGGCGCTGGATATTATGGTGCGCGGAGCCCTGGTCGCCGACGTGATCGCTGTGATCGGCACGCTGGACATTGTCCTGGGCGAGGTGGATCGCTGATGCTCGACTACATTACTTCCTATCTCAGCAGCAACACCACGCCGGGACAGGCAGGGAACGTATTTTGGGCGTTCGTCTACATCATGATCGTCTTTGGCGGAATTTCAGTCGCCGTTATGGCGATGAATTGGCTGGAGCGCAAGGCTCTGGCGCATTTCCAGATTCGTCTTGGCCCCATGCGCGTCGGCCCCCACGGCCTGCTGCAGCCGATCGCCGACGCCATTAAGCTGATGACGAAGGAAGATATTATCCCCGCTGAAGCCGACAAGTTTGTTTTCTGGATCGCGCCGCTCATTATTCTGTGCGCCTCGTTTGCCGTCTATATTGTTATTCCCTTCGGTCCTACTCACGCGATCACCGATCTGAATATTGGGATTCTCTTCATGCTCGGGGTTTCATCGCTCAGCGTGTTGGGCGTCGTAATGGCGGGCTGGGCTTCGAATTCGCATTATCCGTTGATCGGCGCGCTTCGCTCCAGCGCTCAGATGGTTTCCTACGAAGTCGCGATGGGTCTGGCCGTGGTTTCTGCCATTGTGATGACCAGCCTGCACGGGCTCGGACCTTATGGAGTCGGCGTCGGCACTTCGGGAACAGGAACGCTGAGTATGATTGGGATCGTCCAAGCCCAGCAGGAGCAGCACGTGTGGTTCCTGTTCAAGTTTTTCCCTCTTGGATTTATCGCATTCGGCATCTTCGCCATTGCCATGGTAGCGGAGACCAATCGCGCGCCATTCGACCTGCCCGAGGCCGAATCGGAGTTAACCGCTGGCTTCCACACCGAATATAGCGGCTTGCGCTGGTCGCTGTTCATGCTGGGCGAGTACGCAGCGATGATCGCGGTGTCGTCGATCGCAGTGACTCTGTGGCTGGGCGGATGGTACCGGCCTTTCCCCAACACGCTGACCGGTGACACCTGGGACCTGGTGTTCTCGCTGTTCCCCGGATTGACTTTCCTCGCGCTGGCTGCGATTGCTTTTGTCGGCGTGCGTCGCATGCCGAAGCATCCTTACTTCCGGGTGCAGACGATTGGCTTGGCTGGATTCGGCGCGGTGCTTGGCTTGATCAGCTTGATCTTGTTCGTGCCTCCAGTGCGAGACCGCATTCAGGATATTTATTGGTTCATCGCGAAGGTGGCTGGATTTATGTATCTGTACATCTGGTATCGGGCCACGTTCCCACGCTATCGTTTCGATCAGCTCATGAAAGTAGGATGGAAGGTGCTGTTGCCGATTGGAATCGGCGTGCTCATCCTGACCGCGATTTTGGGAGTAGTTCTCTAGCATGGAGCAAGCCATCCAACCCGGCATGCAGCCTGTAGCGACGACGTTTTTCTTTTATCTGTTGTCGGGGCTTGTTTTGCTGAGCGGCGTGTTCGTCATCACGCGCAGGAACCCGGTGCACTCGGCTCTTGCACTGATTTTCGGCCTGCTTGCGCAGGCCGGACTTTACTTGATGCTCTATGCGCCGTTCGTAGCCGGCGTCCAGATCATTCTTTATGCCGGCGGAATCATGGTGCTGTTTCTTTTTGTGATCATGCTGGTAAACATCGAGCGGTCGCAAAGAGAAGAGCAATTCAACAAGCAATGGGTGATTGGACTGGTCGCGTCCGTGGCACTCGGTGTGCTGTTCGTGGTGGTGTACGTGAAGGGGAAAGCTTTATTTCCTTACCGTATTGCGCAGCCCCTCGAGAACAGCAATACACAGCAGATCGGCGTGATGCTTTACGGCCAATATATGTTCGCGTTTGAGATCGCGTCGCTCCTGCTGCTGGTAGCGATTATCGGCGCAGTAGTGATGGCGAAGAAGAGAATTTGATCTGTAGAGACGTAGATAGCAACGTCTCCACAGCAGGTAACAATGGCTCCAATCGGCACTCTTCATTATCTCGTGGTGGCCGCGGCCCTGTTTATTCTGGGTGTGATTGGCGTGTTGACCCGCCGCAACGTGGTCATCATTCTGATGTCGATCGAACTGATTCTGAACGCCGTCAACCTGAATCTGGTGGCCTTCTCGCGGTTGTGGGGATTGCACGGACAAGTGTTCGCGATTTTCGTAATCACCGACGCAGCGGCTGAAGCGGCTGTAGGGTTGGGGATCTTGATCGCTTTCTTCCGCAATAAAGAAACGGTGAACGTGGACGAAATAGATTTGTTGAAATGGTAGAAGGCAGCACTTAGCAAATAGCACTCAGCATTCAGTCGTTTAGAGTTACGACTGAGGCTAGACGGCTAAGTGCTAAATGCTGAGTGCTAAGTGCTGATTTTCCCATGTTCTTTCTAGACCACATCTGGCTGATTCCTCTCTTGCCCGCTTTCGGCGCGGCGATGATGTTTTTCTTCGGCCGCAAACTGCAGAAAGTGACCGTCAACGCGGTCTGTGTCGGTGTCGTGGTCTTGGCGTTTCTTTTCGCCTGTGGCGCAGTGTGGCAATACACGGATTACGCCCACGACAAACCTGGTAGACCGTACCAAACCATTATCTACACCTGGCTTGGCACCGACACCGGCCAGATGAACTTCGTGATGCGCGACGGAACGCCTGCTGCATTTCAGGCCGATGTGGGCTTCCTGCTCGACCCGCTGTCCGGCATCTGGCTTTTGTTTGTGACTGGCGTCGGAGCGCTCATTCACATTTACTCAACCGGGTACATGGCGCATGAACACGGGTATTACCGTTTTTTCGGATACTTGAACCTGTTCATGTTCTCCATGCTGACTTTGATTCTGGCGAACAATTATGTGTTAATGTTCGTCGGCTGGGAGGGCGTGGGCCTGTGTTCGTATCTGCTGATCGGATTCTATTTCCATCGTCATTCCGCCAGCACCGCAGCCAATAAAGCGTTCATTGTGAACCGTATCGGCGACGCGGGATTTCTGCTGGGCATGTTCACCATCGCCTGGTATTTCGGATCGTTGCGGTTTTCCGAAGTCACGCACCTGGCGCGCAGCGGGCATTTTGCCATTGGCGATCCAATCATTACGGCTGCGACTCTGCTTCTGTTTATCGGTGCCTGCGGAAAATCCGTGCAGATTCCACTTTACGTTTGGCTGCCCGATGCCATGGAAGGTCCGACGCCGGTTTCCGCGCTGATCCACGCCGCGACCATGGTAACTGCAGGCGTGTACATGGTTGCGCGGTCGAATGCGTTGTTTGTTCTGGCGCCAACTTCGATGAAGACAGTCGCGATCATCGGCGCGCTTACTGCGATTTTCGCTGCGTCGATTGGCTTGGTGCAGAACGACATCAAGCGGGTGTTGGCCTATTCGACCGTCTCGCAATTGGGATACATGTTCCTCGCTCTCGGCGTGGGAGCGTTTACAGCTGGCGTCTTTCACGTGTTTACACACGCTTTTTTCAAGGCGCTGCTCTTCCTTGGATCAGGATCGGTGATCCACGCCATGAGCGGTGAGCAGGACATGCGCAATATGGGCGATCTGCACAAGCGCATCCCCATCACGCACTGGACGATGTTCATTGCGACCTTCGCGATCGCTGGCATTCCGCCGTTCGCGGGGTTTTTCTCCAAAGACGAAATTCTCTGGCAGGCGTGGTCTTCCGAAGGCGGGGCGTATCGTTTGCTCTGGCTCATCGGCTTCGTCACGGCGTTGATGACTGCGTTCTATATGTTCCGGCTTATGTTTCTGACTTTCCACGGCCGCCCGCGAATGAGTCATGAGGTCGAACACCACATCCATGAATCCCCAAAATCGATGACGGTGCCGCTGGTAGTTCTTGCGATCTGTGCCGCGGGCGCTGGCTGGCTGGGATGGCCGCACAGCCTTGGAGGGTCCGACCATTTTGCGAAGTTCCTGGATCCGGTATTCGCTCACGAGGCCCGGGTTTTCACCGAAGAAGGGAAGGCCGCTCAACTCGCTGCCGGCGAAAAGGAAGAGGAACACACGAGCCCAATCGAATACGGGCTGATGTTTCTTTCCGTCGGTGCGGCTGTCGTTGGTTGGGGCCTGGCTTGGCGCGCGTATCGTGACGCCGATAAGGGCTACGTCGAGCCCATTGCGGTTGCGGCTCCGCCTCTGTATGACGTGCTTTACAACAAGTATTACGTCGACGAAGGTTACGACTACGCTTTTACCGGCCGCCGAAAGGTGGGAGACGTGCGTCTGGGTGTGATGGGATTGGGCGAAGCGTCGTCGTGGTTCGACTCGCACGTGATCGATGGCGTGGTCAATGGCGGTGGGTGGATTACGCGGTTCACCGGAACGCTCTCCAGTTGGTTCGATAAGTGGATCATTGATGGTGTGCTGGTCAACGGTCCCGCCATTCTGTCGCGAATGCTGTCGTATCCGATGCGGTTGCTGGAGTGGGGCCTGGTGCAGTGGTATGCGCTGGTGATGGTGATAGGGTTGGTAGGATTTGTTGCGTATTATGCATGGCGATAGAAACGACGCGGACAAGAGTGTTCGCGCCACACAGGTTTTGACCTAATATGCAAAGCCATATTCTCTCGATCATTTTATTCACGCCGCTGGTTGGCGCTCTCTTGCTCATATTTATTCCGAAGGAGCAGAAGGACGCCATTCGCTGGATCGCAAATATGTTCTCTTTGGCCGGCTTGTTGGTCTCGATCCCACTGGTGCCGTGGTTCTGGGCGCAGCGTTACGAGCCGGGATTCAAGTTCATGGAGGGGACGCCCAACAATTGGATTCCATCTATTGGCGCGGGATACGTCCTTGGCATCGACGGCATTTCTTTCTTGCTGATCATGCTGACCACGCTGCTGGGATGGATTTCCATCCTCTCGTCGTGGAGCGCGATCGAGAACCGGGTTAAGGAATACTACATCTGGTTTCTGGTGTTGCAGACCGGAATGCTGGGCGTTTTCATGGCACTCGATTTCTTTCTGTTCTTTATGTTCTGGGAAGCCATGCTGGTGCCGATGTATTTGCTGATCGGGATCTGGGGCGGGCCGCGCAAGCTTTATGCGGCGATCAAGTTTTTCCTGTACACCTTGTTTGGCTCGGTGTTGATGCTGTTGTCCGTCCTGTTTCTCTATTTCTACAACTTCCGCCAGACCGGCCAGTACACCTTCAGCATTCAGGCGCTTTATCAGACTGCACCGCACATTTTCCACGACCCGGCATACGGTTCGACGTTTGCCATCATATTGTTTCTTGCATTCTTCGTGGCCTTCGCTATCAAGGTGCCGATGTTCCCATTCCATACGTGGCTGCCCGATGCTCACGTCGAAGCACCAACAGCCGGCTCGGTCATCCTGGCTGGCGTTCTGTTGAAAATGGGAACCTACGGTTTCATTCGGTTTGCCCTCCCCTTTTTCCCCGATGTAGTGATGCATCCCAAGGTGCGATTCTGGATGATTTTTCTTTCTATTATTGGAATCATCTATGGCGCTCTGGTTTCGCTGATGCAGAAGGACATGAAGAAACTCGTGGCCTACTCCTCGGTCAGCCATTTGGGCTTTTGTACTCTGGGCATATTCGCGCTGAATCCAGCAGGCTTGAGCGGGTCAGTGCTGCAGCAGATCAACCACGGAATCTCGACCGGCGCACTGTTCTTGATTGTTGGCATCCTCTACGAACGTCGACATACGCGCGAGATTTCCGAATACGGAGGCATTTCGAATGTAATGCCCCTGTACGCAACGATCACCATGATCATGTTTTTGTCTTCGATGGGATTGCCGCTGCTGAACGGCTTCGTGGGCGAGTTCACCATCTTGCAGGGCACATTCATGGAAAACTGGAAGTGGGCCGCGTGGGCAGTTCCCGGAGTGATCCTGGCAGCGGCTTACTTGCTTTGGCTGTACCAGCGGGTCTTCTTCGGAACTGTCACCAATCCGAAAAACGAAAAGCTGCATGATCTGACTCCGCGGGAAGTGCTAACGTTTGCGCCGCTGCTTGTCCTGGCTTTCTGGATCGGTCTCTATCCCAAACCATTTTTCCAAATCCTGCAGCAGCCAGTGAATCAACTGGTGCTAACGGTTCGGCCTGATTATCCGGGTATCGGCGGGCCAGTGAATGCATCTGTGCGGCCACAGTCGGTCGCACCGGACACGGCTGCCGTCGCGGTTCCGATTGCTTCCAACCTTGCCAAGGGGACGAAATAAGTGCCTGCGCCACAATACTTCACCGGCACGGACTATCTGCTGTCCCTTCCCATCCTCATGCTCACGGTGTTTGCACTGGGCATTCTGCTGATCGATCTGATGATTCCTCCGGAGTGGAAGTGGACCAACGCGGTGACCGCGTTTATCGGCGTGCTTTTTTCCGCGGCGGGAGTGTTGAAGATCCAGTACGCCCAATTCGAAGCGGCAAAGGTAGGGCGCTCGCTGGAAGTCGCTTTCATGCACTCCATGGTGCTCGATCACTTTTCGATTTACTTCTACTACCTGTTTCTCGCCGGGGCGGGTCTTTCGATCTTGATGTCGGTTCGTTACCTCGAGATTGAACACGAAAACCACGGAGAGTTTTACTCGCTGATACTGTTTTCTGTGGTCGGCATGATGTGCATGGCCTCGAGCTTCGACATCGTGCTGACCTTCATTGGCCTGGAGTTGATGGCGATTTCAACGTACGTTCTGGTTGGGTTTCTGCGGACTGATCGGCGCTCGAATGAGGCGGCGCTAAAGTACCTGTTGCTGGGAGCATTCTCCTCTGGTATTTTCGCTTACGGTTTGTCTCTTTTCTACGGCCTTTCCGGATCTACGGACCTAACCGTGATCCGCCAGGCACTTTCGATTCAAGTGGCCCAGAGCGCGAATCACGTCGGTCCAGTGGCGGTGGTTGCGCTGCTGACCACGGCCACGGGGCTGTTCTTCAAAATTGCCGCCATCCCGTTCCATCAATGGCAGCCGGACGCCTACGAAGGCGCGCCGACCAGCGTCACCGGATTCATGTCAGTGGCGGTACAGGCGGCGGCGTGGGCGATGTTGATGCGCATCTTTCTCTGGGGTTTATATCCATTGCGGTCGGTGTACGTACCGCTGCTGATCTTTGTTTCGATCATCACGATGACCGGCGCTAATTTGGCGGCGCTTACACAGAACAATCTCAAGCGGCTGCTGGCATACTCCTCGATTGCGCACGTCGGTTATATGTTGCTGGGATTTATTGCGCTGGCCTCGGTAGATTATCCTGCGCCCGCATTCTTCGACGGCTTCAAAGGCATTCTGCTGTACCTGCTGGTCTACACTTTCATGAACCTGGGCGCATTCGCCGTGGTCACCTCGCTGCGGCAGCGGAACGTGATTGGCGACGAGATCGACGACATTGCCGGGCTTTTCTCAAGGGCACCGACCGAAGCCGTCCTGATGCTGATTTTTCTTCTGTCGCTGGCCGGGATCCCGCCTCTGGCCGGTTTCTACGGAAAATACTTCATTTTCCTGAGCCTGATGGAAAGCGGGCATTACATTCTTGCGTCCCTGGGTGTGCTCTACGCGGTTTTCGGGCTTTACTATTACATGCGGATCGCGAATGCCATGTTTATGAGTGAGGCGCTGGACAAATCCCGTCTGCCGATCAGCATCGCCATGCGGGTGGCGCTTGGCGTGACTGCATTTTTCACCGTCGTCATCGGCATCTTCCCCGAGCGCTTTATACGCGTGGTGACTTGGTCGATGGGCCTCGGTTAGTCTGTGGTTTATGCCTAGCCCCGACAGCGACCCTCCTGAAAAGAAAAACATGTTGGTGCAACTGGCGAACTATAGTCAGTTGGCATTTGTTTTTCCGGCGGCGACGGTCGCCGGATGGCTGGTCGGCCTCGCGCTGGATCACTGGCTCCATACGACCTGGCTTTATCTGGCTGGGCTGATCGTCGGCATCATTGCCGGCTTCGTGGAATTGATCCGGACCGTCACTTCTTCGAAGAATTTATGAGCGAAGAAGATGCAAGCCGAGCCGATGCCTTCTACTCCGGCGCCTTGAAGCGTATCCCGCATTTCATGCTGGCTTTGGCCTTGCTTCTCAGCGCAGCGGGGTGGCTGCATTTCGGCTGGCGTGTTGCTCTCGGATTCGCCTGCGGATGTGCCATCGCCTATCTCAATTTTCACTGGCTGGAGCGGGTTGTGATCGCCCTGGCGGACCGCGCTACTCAGACTGCCTATAAACAATCGAGCGGCGGAATCGTGTTTCGATTTCTGGTGCGCTACTTTTTGATGGCTGCGGCTGGCTATGCTATATTCAGTGTTTCTCCCGCGAGTCTTTATGGGCTCTTTGCGGGCTTGTTTCTGCCCGTAGGGGGCATCGCGTGTGAAGCAACGTACGAACTGTATATGGCTTTGGCACGCGGATTCTGAACACTCCGACAAAGGCTCAAAGCTAGAAGCCGGACTATGCACGAACAACTCTGGTTTACCGCGTTCTTGAATCAACTTTTCGCCGGACCCGTTACCGGGTTATTGCGAGCGCTCCATATTGAACCGAAATTCGCCGATGCACCCATCCCTAACTCGGTAGCGATGGAGGTTCTCGTATTTCTGTTTCTGGTCATCGTATTCGCCATGGTGCGGTCGCGGCTGTCGGTCGACAAGCCGGGTGCTCTACAACACATCTTCGAGGGTGCTCATGGATTTGTCGAAAACCAGAGTGAGGAAATTATCGGCCATCACAGCGAGGGATTCACGCCCTTTCTGATGGCACTCGGCCTTTTCATTTTGTTGTGTAACCTGATCGGAGTGATTCCCGGCTTTGAATCGCCAACGGCCGTGCCTGTGGTTCCGTTGGGCTGCGCGATTTGTGCGTTTGTGTACTACCAGGCTCAAGGATTCAAACACGCGGGAATCGGATATCTGAAGCACTTCGCTGGGCCTATGCCCGCCCTTGCGCCGTTGATGGTACCCATTGAGCTGATAAGCCACCTGGCCCGGGTACTATCGCTGACCATCCGTCTGTACGCCAACATGTTCGCTGGCGACATGGTCACGTTGGTCTTCTTTTCTCTGGTTCCGATCGGAGTGCCGATTGTCTTTTTGGGATTGCACATCGGCGTGTCGTTGCTGCAGACGTACATATTCGTTCTGCTGACGACCGTGTATCTGGCTGGGGCCGTGTCAGAGGAGCATTAGAAGTAGTGAAGCGTGGTGAGAGCAGCAGGTCTTTCCGCTCCGCATTGCTTTCAAAGTTCCATTTGTACACCGTTCAGCGTGAGGGCGTCTGCAAGGTATGGCGTCAACCACCCACTGGCGGTAATTCATAGTCACGAGGAGAAACACAATGCGTAAATTGAGTAATCTGTTCATGGTGTTGTCGCTGTTGTGCTTTGCCGTTCCTGTTTTTGCGCAGGGCGGGGAAGCGGCTGGCGGCGTCAACTGGGTCGCGATCGCCGCTGGATTTTCCATGGCGTTCGCTTCCGGGATTTGCGCGCTGGCGCAAGGCAAAGCCACGGCCGCGGCGGCTGAAGGCCTGGCTCGCAATCCTGCAGCCCGACCCGGAATTCAGCTGGCGCTGATTCTTGGCCTGGCTTTGATTGAATCTTTGGCGCTGTACACACTGGTGATCATCTTCGCCAAAGTGAAGTAAGGTGTTTTCGAGGAAATGCAAAAGCCCCGGTTTTAGCCGGGGCTTTTTTTCGCTTGGATTTCAAAGAAGGTCGGACTTAGGGTTTGCGCTCGCCCTGCCACTCGGTGCCTCGTATCTCAGGTGCGCGTTCGACTGCTTCCATCAGGATTCCGCGTAAGCGCAGGCGGCTTTCCATGTCTGTACTCACAATTTCAAATCCAACTTCATTCACCCGAGCGCGGCGCAGCAACACCTGTCCGCGGATGTGGCGGACTCCCGTTGAAATGTCGATGTTCGCTTCCGAGCCCACGCGGAGGTTGTCTTCCTTCGTGCCCATGCCGCCGCCCAGACTCAGCTCACGAAGCGAGATGCTGGATTTTCCCCAGGAACTACTGATAATGGCTGACAGACTCTTCCGCAAAACGATTCGTTCGTAACGCCGTTGACGCACCCACGGACATGCGGGAGCCGCGTCCAACGGAGCAATGGCGAGTTCCCCCGGCGCAAGGCCGCTATCCGACATTACCTGCGCCGCGTAACGCGGATCAATTTTGGCCAGGGCCTGTGCGGCCGCGATTCGCAGCTCGCGATGACTCGCCCACTTCCACATCTTCTTGGTCTCGAGCAAGTTGCGCAGCACGGGAATCGACTCCGGTTCCCTCAGCCTGCCCAGCGACTCGATGGCCTTGATCTGGACGATTGCGGAACGTCCTTGGGATTCACCGGCCTCCGCCATGACCATCAGCGGCGGTACCGTCGTGCGATCGCCGCTCATGCCGATCTCATCGATGGCCTGGGGAAGAACCATGGCATCCAAATGTTCCAGAATTTCCAATAAAGTGCGGCCGCGGTCCTGCGCAGCACCATAGGCGATTTGACGAACCACGATATCGTGATAGAAGCGGTTCCATTCCTTCAGGCGAATGGGTAACAACTCCAGCAACGTCGGCACATCCAGACGGCTGAGCAGTCCCACCACGGACGAAGCCTGCCGAACTGGTCCCATGCGAAGCATCTCGCGCGCTAGTTGCAGTCCGTCTGGGCCGAGTTCTCTTACGATCTCGACCATGCGATCACATTCTTCCCGTCGCATGCAACGGAAGAAGCGGTCGGCAAGATGCTCGATGGCCGCCTGCGAAGTACGTCGCAGAACCATGATGAGGTCGGGTGGAACTTGGGGCAGACGCAGCGCCTCTTCGATGAACTCCGGCAGGCGATTCTCCACTCCAATGCGGGGGCGCAACTCGTTCGCCATGGCAGGGCGTTGTTTGCCTACGTTTTCGATGGCGGAGCAAACCTCGCTTAGAGCGGCAAATTGCTTGCGATTTCCAGCTTCTGAACTCAGGCGCACGAAAGCTGCGCTGAGCAAACTCTGCACTTCCGGATCCGTGTCCCGGACCAGAGCTTCGCCAATCTTGTGAACGATAGGGCCGATCAAATCAATGCCCGGGGCGGCAAATAAGTCAGCCAGTTGACTTAGGCCGATGGCCGCTTTGCGGCGCGGGTCGGCTTCTTTCGCGGTGAGGCAATTCGAGTAATTCTGCAGAATGGCGGTAGCGCCTTCGGTGTCTCCACGCTCCAGCAGGACTTCGATAAACTGGCGGATATTGCGTGGAGGCACGCAGGGCGCTTCGCCCGAAAGCAGCACACTTTTCTTTCCGGCCTCGGGAACCTCCGCCCAAAACATCCGGTCCAAGATGTCGGCGTGGGATTCTACGAGAATTCCCGCCTTACTCATTTTGTCTTCGTGCACGCGCAGAATCTGGCGCAGAGTTTCCATCTGCCGGCTCATATGCTCCAGCATTTGGTGCACGGCGTTAACCTTGATATCACCCTTCTGGAAGCGCTCCATGGCGAAGCGGATCGCCATGTGCTCGGCCGCCTTCATCAAAAGAGGCGTATCGTTCTTTTCCGCGGGATTCTTCGCTGCCAGAGTTTCCAGCAGTTGCTGCAGGTTAAGTTTGGTATTGGGATCGGCCTGGGTCAGTTCGTTCTGCAGCGATTCCGTTTTGGCCCCTGGGTCGGCGCCGACTTCGCCAAACTTGGTTAAGAGTCGGATTGCCTGCATGACTTCTTCTTCCTGCAGCGGCACAACTCCGCCCGCCCAGGTTCCTCCACCTCCGCTTCCGCCAGTTGCTTCGGCGCCCGCGCTCGGCGCGCCCACATTCGGAACACTGCCGATCGGTACGGTGCCTCCCGCGCCGCCCGAACGTGAGCCTTCAGCCGCGGCGATGAGTTGCAGCAATTTCTGCGGATCGTTCAGCCATTCTTTGAATTCGGGACCCAAAGTCTGGGCCGCAATCTGCGCGGCGACGGTCACATCGGCCGAGCCCGGATCAGCCGCTACAAATTTGACTTCGTTGATCCGGATCGTCGATTGCTTACTGTCGCCGAACGTGTCCTTGATCTGCTGAACTACATCCTGGGCCTTGGAGCCACCAACGGCAAAGGCCTTGATCAGCCGGGCAAAATCATCGACAGTAACGCCTTTAGAAAAGTGAATGCTGGCCAGGCCGGCCGCAGTTAGGAGTTGAGCGAAGCTCCGTTCAGCCTGTCCCGTCTCCAGGGCCACACCATCCAGCAAAAGCCGATTCTCGGAAACTCCCAGCAGGAAGCCGCTTTCGGGTAAACCATGTTGCAGTTCGTTCCAGGTGACCTCGAATTGTCCTTCCGTGCGCTTGTGTTGAGAACCATAAAGGCGCACGTATTTCACCAGAATGTTCAGGCTATGAATAAACGCGCGAGCGGAGGCATTCCTGTCTTGGCTCCTGGTTGTGGCGGCAGTCGAAATACCTGGCTCCTCAGACTTCGATGTAAGGTTAATGCACAAGGTAAGAGGATGCATGTTACGGAGGTAATTGGCCTCTCGCGGGCAGTCACAATCGAGAATAGCGCCCGAGGGGAACGTGAATGCCGAGGTTCAAGCCCAATTTACACGCGTTCAGCACTGGAATTAATTCGCTCCAACAGCGAGAATGATTGGTCATGCTGCAACCCCAGGAACCACGATGCCTCTCTCGCTAGCCGTCGCCACAGCAAGAAAGGAACAGAAGAAGACAGGCCTTGCCCTGTGGATGGAACGGGTACTGGAAGAATGCGATCGCGCCAGTGTGGAGTTTGGAGCCGATCCCGTCCACGATTTACGAGTGGCGCTTCGCCGCTGCCGGTCCATGGCCGACGGCCTTCTCGTTATGGATCCCGATCCCTCATGGAAAGAGATGAAGAGAGCGGGCAAGCAACTCTTCCGCGAGTTGGGAGAACTGCGGGATGCGCAGGTAATGGAAGAGTGGGTGCGTTCTTTGGGCAGTCCCGAGGACTCGGTTACTATCGCCTTACTGCAGTTCCTGGGCGGTCGCGAAGCCGGTTTTAAACAACAAGCGGCGGTTGGCCTGCAGGAGTTCGATCGCAAGCAGTGGAGGCGATGGAGCGCATCCCTGCCTCGACGCGCGGCCAAAATGCGGCCGGGAAGCATTCTGTTCGAGCATCTTGCGCTCGAGCGTTGGACCGAAGCTTACGAACTGCATCACAGTGCGCTTCGCAATCGCTCCCAAGTCGCATTTCATCGCTTGCGGATCGGGCTGAAACGCTTTCGTTACATCGTGGAAAACTTCTTGCCCGAACAACACGCCGCGTGGAGCAGCGATCTTAAGGAATTACAAGACACTTTGGGCGAAGTTCACGATCTCGATGTGCTTTGGACGACTGCCCTTCAAGTTAACGCTTTTCCCGACGCCGACTCGCGCTCGAAGTGGCATTCGAGGATCATCGAAGAACGTACCCGCAGGATCGAGAAATACCGTGCCAAGATGTTGGGCAAGGATTCCCTGTGGCAAGTCTGGCGGGCACAGTTGCCTGCCGGAGCGCAGATCGAATCCGCCGCGCTGAGCCGGCTCAAGCTATGGGCTTCGTTTCTCGACCCTGATTTCAAACACTCGATTCACGTGGCGAGACTCACCCTTCAGCTTTATGACGGATTGCCGGTCAAGCGGCCGCCAGCGGATTCCGAGCCTATAGATCAGCGGGCCATCTTGCAGGCTGCGGCTTTGTTGCATGACGTTGGCCGGTCGAAAAAAGAGAAAAATCATCACAAAGCTACCTACAACCTGATTCGACGGCTGACGCCTCCCTTGAGCTGGACTGAAGAGAAGCTGCGCTGGGTCGGCATCATCGCCCGTTATCACCGTGGCGCGTTGCCCAGAGTTGGGCAGAAAACTCTGATAGGGTTGAACGAAAGTCAGCGGCAGAGCATCCTGAAGCTGGCGGGAATTCTACGCCTCGCCAACGCCTTTGATGCTGATCGCGATGGCCGGATACAGCGACTCGAAGTTCACGAACAAAATGGGATTCTTGAGATTGCCGCTCAGGGATACTCTGCGCGCGATCATATGGCCGAAGGCATTGCCGCTGCGCGGCACTTGCTTGAAACCGTTTATCGACGGCCGCTGATCGTGAAACCGCTCGGTGCGGTGAGGCTGAAGCTAGTAGCGAGAAGCTAGAAGCTTTCGAGTCACTTCCGTCCGCGCCCGCCATCCAGTAGAACCTAAGCATCGTATGACTCACGCCCAACTGGTTCAGAAAGCCGTTGCGTGGCTGCGCTCGTATCGCTGTGGAGTGGTTCTTTCCGAGCAAGCCTGTCTCAGCGGCGAAATGCCCGACGCCATTGGATGGAAACGGGCCTGCCACTCTGTGCTCGTCGAATGCAAGGTCTCTCGCGCTGACTTTCTCGCCGATCGCGAGAAGCCATTCCGCCAGAAGCAGGAACTCGGACTGGGATGTGAACGCTTCTATCTCACGCCTGCAGGCATGCTTCGGCCAGAAGAAATTCAAAGCGGATGGGGACTGCTCGAACTGCGCAACCGGAAGATCAAATTGCTTAAGCCTGCGGCGAAGAACCTTCGCACTGCGACCGGCTTTCGCTATGAAATGAACCTTCTGCTCGCTAGCCTTAGCCGCGTGGAGATCCGGATCGAACCCAGGAAGCTAACCGAATTTCTCAAGTGGAAGAATCGCCTGGCTGAATACAACCAGGGCGTTCTGCCAGAAGGCATCGTGCCCGCTGAGGAAGAGCCAAATTTCTTTCTGGAGACCGACGCTACATCCAACTGAATGCAATGAGCCATTCTCTGATCGGTGAGAATCCATGCAGATCCGTGGCGGCTTTTTCCGGACCAAATAAAAAACCGGGCTGGTTGGCCCGGCTTCTTACGGCATCGAGGTGAGATGCGGTTACATCAACCTCGGCTTACCTAAAAATTGGTTTCCAACATCCGGAGAAGACGATGGAACAACTTGTCTAGGATAAGTGCAGGTTTAAGGCCAGCTTGACATGCTAGAGGTAAGTTGCTGATGCAGAGCAAGTTATTAATATTACGATCTGATGCTGCGGCCCGCCTTATGTGCAAATGTTTGCACATCTTGGAAATTTGTCGTGCCGAACGGCAAGCTCGGCTCACAACTCGCGCCGCCCTTCCATCGACTTCAGCATGGTGATTTCGTCGGCGTACTCGATGTCGCTGCCGACCGGAATACCCATGGCAATGCGCGTCACCTTCATCCCCGCACGTCGAAGTTTCCCCGAAAGATAGGTCGCCGTCGCTTCTCCTTCGACCGTCGGATTCGTGGCAATAATGACTTCGTCGACCTGGCCGTCCTCGACCCGCCGCATCAGATTGGAGATGCGAAGCTGCTCTGGACCCACTCCGTGCAGCGGCGAAATTGATCCGTGCAGCACGTGATAAACGCCGTTGAAGTGTTTGGTTTTCTCGATCGCCCCGATGTTGGTGGGTTCTTCCACCACACAAATCATGCGCTGGTTGCGAGTCGCGCTGCTGCAGTACACGCAAGGATCGATATCCGTGATGTTGTTGCAGATGGAACAAAGACGCAGCTTCGCTTTGACCTCGAGGACAGCCGCAGCCAGCGCCTCCGCATCCTCATCATTCGAGCGCAGGATGTGAAACCCAAGCCGCTGCGCGGTCTTGCTGCCAATTCCCGGCAGCTTCTTGAGTTCATCGATCAGTCGCACCATCGGCTCAGCAAATTTAGACATAGGATAATCGGGTGATTTTGTAATTGGGCAACTGAAGAGACGCAAACACCTCAAATTTCACATTCCTGGAATCCCCAGCCCACCCAGCATTCCGCCCATCGTGGACTGCATGGCTTCATCCACTTTCCGACTTGCGCCATTGATTGCCGCGGTCACAAGATCCTGCAACATTTCGACGTCGCCATTCTTTACCACCTCGGGATCGATCTTTAGGCTCAGCAACTGCTTGCGGCCGTCCATCTTGACTACGACACTTCCTCCGCCGGACGAGCCCTCAATTATGGTCTCCTCCATCTTCTTCTGGAGTACTTCATATTGCCGCTTCGCTTGCGACATCAATTCCTGCAAGTTAAATCCGCTCATTGCCGTCCTTCCAGTCGACTGAGATTCCTGAAGCCCGAAGCCAGCTTACCGTCTTTCTTTGTAATCAATGATCGTCCGAATCTCGGCGCCAAACTTTTCCTTCATACGGCGAACGATCGGATCCTGGTCCGCCCGGCTGCGTCCCCCGCCGTTGGAAGACGGACGGCTCGTCGCTCCGCTCGCGTTCCCGTTACCGGGAACCACCTTCAGCTTAAGCGCACGTCCTGCAACTCCGCTGGCGGTCGCGATTGTCAGCCGTCTCGCATCCGCTCCCAAAGTCATATCAATCACAGTCGGCGACGATGCCACCTTGATCACCAACTCGTTGCCTTCGACCAGCCATTCGCCGCCTTCCAGCATCGAAACCAGCATTTGATGGCCTCCGGCCGCCAACGCGTTCAGGACGGGCTCGCGCAAGGCTTCGCGCAGATCGCCCGGTTCTAGCGGCCTTGCCGGCACTCTTTCTGGTCCTGAAGCTTCCGGCGCAATGTCGGCGACAGCCGCAGGAGCCGCCGATCCCATCACGACGCTTGCTGTCGTTTTGCCGGTTGCGAAGGCTGGGCCGTTTGCTGCCGGATTGTCGTCGGCCAGGAGTTGCGGTTTCGAGCTATTCTTTCGCGCGGAATCCGCTGCGAATGGCGAAACCTGATTGACCCGCGCCGGCGTAGTCGATTCCGACTTCTTCGGATCGGGAACAACCGTCGGCCTGCCCGTCGCCTTCGGGACACCTGCTCCAGCTATGCCCGCCGCGCTCAACAGCTCTTCGATCGGCAGCAATCGTTGCGCGTGGCTCATCTTCAGCAAGCCCAATTCCAGATGAAACCGCTGTTCCTGTCGATACCCAAGTTCTCCATGAGTCCGCAACATGATCTGCAAATGCCGCGCCAGATCCTCTTCGCTGAATAGTTCGGCAACACGCGCGACCCGCGCCCGTTCGTCTCCAGAAATTTGCAGCAGGGAAGAGTCGCCGCCAGCGATCTTAGCCACCACGCTATTGCGGAGAAATCGAACCATTTGCCGCGCAAAATGAGTAGGACTGTGGCCTTCACTAATCAAACGGTCCACCAGCCGCAAAACCTCTTCGCTCGAACTCCGTGCAACCGCCTGCATCACTTCTTCGAGCACCGTAGAGGGCGCGGAGCCGACTAGTTGCCGTACCGCATCCGCAGTCAGGCGCCCATCGCAGGAGGCAATGGCCTGATCCAAAATCGAGAGCGCATCGCGTATCGAACCATCACCGGCCTCAGCCAAAAGAGCGAGCGCATCCTCGTCGGCTTCGACGTTCTCACGGCTAGCCAGGTCTTTCAACTGCCCGAGAATCTCCTCAAAGCGCACCGCCCGAAAACTAAAATGCTGGCAACGCGAGCGGATGGTCTGCGGAATATCCTCCGGTTGAGTCGTGGCGAGCATGAAAACCACATGGCTGGGCGGTTCCTCCAACGTTTTCAGCAAAGCGTTGAAGGCCGCATCCGTAATCTGGTGAGCTTCGTCGAGGATGTAAATCTTAAAGCGGTCGCGTGCCGGACGATATCGCGCCGCCTCACGCAACTCACGGATCTCGTCGATGCCACGGTTGGTGGCGGCATCGATTTCGATCACATCGACCGAATTCCCCGCCCGAATCTCGGTGCAAGACTCGCAAACCCCGCAAGGTTCCGTCACCGGCTTATCCGAACTCCGGCAATTCAGCGCCATCGCGAGAATGCGGGCCACCGTCGTCTTGCCAATCCCGCGGTGCCCGCTGAAGATATATCCATGGGCCGTGCGTCCCTGTTCAATGGCATTCTTCAGCGTCCTCGTAACGTGGTCTTGCCCTATGACGTCGGAGAAGTTTTGCGGACGGTATTTGCGTGCCAGAACCTGGTAGCTCATGAGGTGGAAGCTAAATTATACGTGATGCCACAACAGCCCGTAGCCCCGGACGCCTCGTCCGGGCAGCCATGCGTAACACGGCCTCTGGCGCAGCCCTTGGCGCGCCCCAACGAAGTCCTTGCGGAAAAGATACTCCTCAATTACGCTTCTGTGTTGGCTTTCTGGCCTTGGGGGGATGCATGCAACTGAAACTGACGGTCCGAACTGTAGATGACATCGTGGTCGTTGACTGCGCTGGCCGCATCGTTTTTGGCGAAGAGTCCGCCGACCTGCGTGACACGGTGAGAATGGTAATCAACCAGAGCAAACGTGTCGTGCTCAATTTGTCAGGCGTGACCTACATCGACAGCGGTGGCCTGGGTACGCTGGTCGCGCTCTACACCACCGCGCGCAACAACGACGGCTCCATCAAGCTGGCGAATCTGACCCAGCGCGTGGGAGACCTCCTGCAGGTGACCAAGCTGGTCACGATTTTTGATGTTTATGACAGCGAGGAGAAAGCCCTCGAGTCATTCCGCAAGGGAGCGGCTGCGTAAGGTTTAATGTGGCGCGGGCGCCCCCGCCCGCGTTTGTTTCCCTGCAATTTTCTGATCGAGACCGGCCTGTGATCCGCCAAAAGAAGAGCCATCTGAGATGACGATGGACGCCCGCATCTTAGCCACGATCCGCAAGATCCCACGTGGCAAGGTTTCAACCTACGGTGCCATTGCCCGAGCCGCTGGATATCCGGGAGCCGTCAGGCAAGTAGTCGGCGCGCTGCGCCGGTCCTTCGATTTGCCATGGCAACGGGTACTGGGTGCAGGAGGTGAAATTAAACTACGTGGAGATTCAGCGATCGAACAGCGACTGCGACTGGAGTCCGAAGGAGTGACTTTTCGACGACGTCGCGTGAATATGAAGCTACACGAATTCAAGTTCGCAAAAGGGAAGACAACAAACAAACCAAACAAGAAACGGCCCCAGACTAAGAACAAACGACGAACGACCGCTGACTAACGACCGCTTCTAAACCGCTCGTCGATTTCCACCTGATAACCCGCGCTCAGGCGATTGGTTTCATTCGCCATTCCCACTACCGCCATTAATTCTTTGAACATCTCGTCCGTCATGCCCTTTTTTCTCGCCGAAACGGTATGGGACGCAATGCAATAATCGCACTGATTGCTGACGCTGACCGAAACGTTAATCAGTTCCTTTGTCAGCGGATCTAATGCTCCGGGCGCCATAATCTGCTTGATGTCTTCCCATGTCCGCTTCAGAGTCGCGGGATCATTAGCAATCGCCTTCCAGAAATTGTTAATCCAGTCCGTCTTCCGCACAGCCATAATGTCGTCGTAGACCGCCCGCACCTCGGGGCTCGCGTCTCCGTATTCAACCAGTCCAAGTGTTGCCATTGCGTCTCCGAATCAGACTTTCCCCGCGTACTCCGCGGATCTTCTCAGCGAACTCTGCGATAGGCTTTTGACCTAGCCTCTCGGCACCTGTCCACTCAACAACTTCCCCAATTCACCCGACCCGCACCGCAACCCAATGTAAAACGTCCCAAATAAAGCATAAACTGCGCTGACTTGATCGAACCGCATCTCGTAAATCAACTTCTTGAAAACCAAAGGATCATTGGCAAACAAATCGACGCCCCACTCCCAATCATCAAATCCAATCGAGCCCGTAATAATTTGTTTCACCTCGCCCGCATACCGCCGTCCCACCAGCCCATGCTCGTTCATCTGCCGCGCTCGCTCTTCGATGGAAACGGTGTACCAGTTCTTATCTTCTCCGCGCCGCCGATCCATGGGATAAAAGCAAAGGTACCGATGCTTGGGCAGTTCCGGAAATAACCGCGGCCGCATGGCTTCTCGCTGCCGTTCCATCGTGTCCTTTATGGCCCGATTCCATTCCTCCGAGTGTGCCTCAATGCCTCGTTCCGCCAATTCGTTGTAGACCTTGATCGTGGATTCATATAGCCCGAGTTCGATCATCGAAAGATAAGAAGTCGTCGGCTCGAGGTAATCGCTCAGCCGCAGACGCGCCATCTGCAATTCCACCTGATTCAATTCGTCGAACGATTGCCGGAAGTGGACAAACATCAGATCGCCCTTGTGCCCGATCAGCGAATAAAGGGCGGACTGGCCCGACGGGTTCTGTTCCATTTTCGCCAGCAGGCCGCTGGCCTCGTGGATGATCTTGGCCTTCTGCGCAGGGCCCAGCAGTCTCCAGGCTGACCAGCGAAAGCGCATCATCTGATGGAGCACGCTGTAACCTTCGATGGTCAGCGGCACAGGAGGGATCTCGGTTGAAACCATGGTCGAGCGCTCCGGTCGAGCCGTACGGGTGGCTGGCATAGGTTTTCCTCGTCGAAACCTATTGTACCCGCGGACGAAGTAATGTAGGCGACGGGCGTCGGGCGCGTTCAATTCCTGCAGAAATCTATAAGACGATATCGCGCGATTTATGCGCAGTTGAATAACAAACGGGGAAGGATTGCAAACTCAGCCCACACTCAATGCACTCGGTTCAACAGCACAGCCTCAACGTAGGTTACGGCATCGCAAATATCCAATCCAGAAGCCAGGAGGCAGATAACATCGTCCTCCGTCAGGCCAGCTTGCTGCGACGCCTCTTGCAATCTCTCTACCGCAACGAAGATGGGCACCCGGTATTTGGTCTCCACGATTTCATGCCTCCTCAAATTGTTTGTTAGTGCCGCTCGACAACGGACAGCGCAGGACCCAGTCACTTGCTGACCCGCCTGGTTAACTCCAGCAAGCCCAAACCCAGTGTGCAAAAACTTCTTAGCAACGGAGCAAACGATGGAGGAGTGGATGGAAAATCAACTTTATGAAACGAGAGTAGCACGCAATTCGCGCACGTCAACTCCACGAAAGTGCCACAGGGTCCAAGCACCTGTAGCAGCACCCTTTCGCGAGGTAGGTCAGCGTAAAAATGGAAGGACGGGCGTCGTCGCCCGTCCTCATCGCATGAAATAACCCCGTGCAGTGTCGAGCTATACAAACAATAAGGAACAGAAAGCCTATAGCGCCGTGCAAACCGCCTTGACTTCCGTATATTGCTCCAACACTTCGTGACCCATTTCACGGCCCCAGCCGGACTGCTTGTATCCACCGAATGGCAGCGCAGCGTCGAAAATGTTGTAGCAGTTGATCCACACTGTGCCGGCACGAAGCTGCGAAGCCAAGCGATGCGCCTTCTGGATGTCCCGCGTCCAAATGCCGGCGGCTAGCCCGTAGACCGAATCGTTGGCTTGCGTGACCAACTCTGCCGGATCGCTGAATGGAATGGCTGTAACTACCGGACCGAAGATTTCTTCCTGCACCACCTTCATTTTCTCGTTGGTGTTCACCAAAACCGTGGGTTTGACGAAGTAGCCTTTATCACCATGCCGGCCTCCTCCGACGACAGCCTTGGCGCCTTCGGAGAATCCTGACTCGAGATATCCGCAAACCCGATTCAGTTGCTCGACAGAAACCAACGGCCCCATGTCGGTAGAGTCGTCCTGGCCCGATCCAACATTGATCTTCTTTGCGTGCTCGACGACACCTTCCACGACCTTATCGAAAATCTTGTTCTCGACATAAAGGCGCGAGCCGGCGCAACAGCATTGTCCGTGATTGAAGAAGATCGCGCTGGCGGCCCCGGCAATCGCGGCATCGAGGTCAACGTCGGCAAACACGACATTCGGAGACTTGCCGCCCAATTCGAGGGAAACTTTCTTCAGATTGCCCGCGGCAGCCTGCAGAATAAGCTTGCCGACCTCCGTCGATCCGGTGAACGCGACCTTGTCGACGCCAGGATGAGCCGCGAGCGCGGCTCCTGCAGTTTCGCCGAATCCCGGGACAATATTTACAACGCCATCGGGAAATCCAGCTTCCTGAAACAGTTCGCCGAGACGCAGCGCGGTGAGCGGCGTTTGCTCCGCCGGCTTAAGCACAACTGTGTTGCCCGTAGCCAACGCCGGACCCAGCTTCCAGGCCGCCATCAGCAAAGGGAAGTTCCACGGAATAATCTGGCCGACAACGCCCACCGGTTCGCGCAAAGTGTAAGCTAGAAATTTCGCGCCCGGCGCATAAGGCACCGAAATCGGAATGGTATTGCCCTCAATCTTCGTCGCCCATCCGGCCATGTACCTGAGCAAATCTACGGCTAGGGGAACGTCGGCTCCGCGGGCAATCTTTTGGGGTTTACCGTTGTCGAGGGATTCTAGTTCGGCGAACTCTTCGAGGTTTTCTTCAAGCAGGTCGGCGAGTTTCCAAATGGCGCGACCGCGCTCGGAGGGAGTTAACTGCGGCCAGCGGCCAGTCTCAAAGGCTGCGCGAGCAGCTTTGACGGCGCGGTCGACGTCTTCACGATCACCCTCGGCGACGCGAGCGAGAACCTCACCGGTGGCGGGGTTATAGGTGGCAAAGGTCTTGCCCGACGCCGCCTCTACCCACTTCCCGTTAATGAGCATCTTGCGGGTTTGGGAAACAAAGCTGGACGCTTTACTTTCAGATGGAGCGATATTCAAAACTGTTGCCATGATTTTTCCTCCTGCCGGCGATATCTGATTTCGCGACTATTCGTGCAATGAGTCGAGGCCGCTGAAGCTTCCACACAATCGTTGGCGTGCTCAGCTACAGTTGCAAATTGTAGTCCATTTTACTGGCTGAGGGACGCTCCTTTTTGCCCGATCATAATTGCTTCTTGCATCTGGCGGAACAGGTCGCCGATGGCCGCGGGTGAGTGGGAAACAAATAACGTGTTGCTCTTATCGCTAGCCCCAATTTCCTTCATAGTGTCCAGGTATTGAGTCACGAGGACGAGCATCATCACGTCGCGCGGCGTGGACCCCTCGACGGCCTTCGAGAAAGCCTCGACTGAGTCTTTCAGCCCTTCAATAATCGCTTTGCGCTGGTTGGCGATGCCCTGGCCCTGTAGAGCTTTGCTCTGCGCCTCTGCTTCGGCCTGCTTCACTTTCAGGATTTTCTCCGCTTCACCGCGCGCGGTGGCCGCTACCTGCTCGCGCTGGGCCGCGTTGATGTCATTCATCGCAGCCTTTACCTTTTCGTCGGGTTCGATATCGGTCACGAGAGCCTGGTCGATGGCGTATCCGTAGGTCTTCATCACATCGTCCAATCCCTCCTTGATGGCAATTGCAATGTCAGACTGCTGGAGGAAGGCGTCGTCTAGAATCATCTTGGGGACGTGCCCGAGAATCACGTTGAACACATAAGAAGAAATTTGCTGCTTGGGATTAGCCAGCTTATAGAAGGCCTCGTACACCTTCTCTGGAATCACGTGATACTGAACGGAAACCGGAATCTTTACGAACACGTTGTCTTTAGTCTTGGTTTCGACGTCGAGCGCGAGTTGCTGGACGCGCAAGTCGATGCGGCTGGCGATCTGGTCGAGCCAGGGCAGCTTGAAATTGATGCCCGCGTTGGCCACACGAAGGAATTTGCCCATGCGCTGGATCACGACCGCTTCAGCGGTCCTCACCTGAAAGAAGCCGCTCAGGATCGTACCGATTGCGAAAAGGACCAGCAGACCGTAGAGGAAAACTTCGAAACCTGACGAAACGTCCATCGGCGATTCTCCTTCGAGTTCCTAAATGTTGGCAAAGAACACCGCGCAAACAGAACGCAGAATCGGAAGCATGATAGCGGTTGGGAGAACTTCCTACAATTGAATTGTCTGACTCAACCAAAGCTTGCTAGCAAGCCTGATTAACCTTGTGCTCGCTCAGTTGAACCGTTATGCCGATACGTCCGCGTCGTTTCAGGCTGGGCGCCGGATGGATCGGCGGTCGCGTTAGCTGAGCACAGAGTGGTTTTGCATCCGACTGCCGTCTTCGACGGTTACAGGAGAAACTTATGGTTGAAAACTACTCTCGTCAGTTTTATAATCATTCTCATCCGATAATCATGCGCTTTACCCATGAACAGTTCCGCGAGTTGGCCGCGAAGCACGGTCTCGCGGTCACGCACCAGCGTCAGGTGGTCTATGAGGCCGTCGTTGCTTCCCACGGACACTACTCCCCGGAAGACATTTACGCTACGGTCCGGCGCCGCATTCCATCTATTTCTCTTGCCACCGTTTACAACAATCTGCGGCTTTTCATCGAGTGTGGGATGCTGCGAGAAGTTAGTCCGCATGCGGCCACATTGCTCGTGGACGGCAATCTCAAACCTCATCACCACCTGGTCTGCTCGCGCTGCAAATCGGTGCAAGACATCGAAGGAGAGTTCATCGATTTCAAACGGCTGTCCCGGCAACTGCCGGACGGCTTTGATCTGACGCAGTCGTTGATCGAGGTCTTTGGCCTCTGTCGCCGCTGCAGCGCCAAAAAATAGTTGTTGCGCAATATTCAATCAAAAGTCAAAGGAAGAAAACATTATGGAAAATACACTTGCGAAATCATCGGGAAGTGTTTCTCCCGAAGCTAAAGACAAAAGCACCTTACCCGAAGCCAAGTGCCCGTTTAATCACAGTGCTTACGTGGCCACGAACCGCGATTGGTGGCCGAATCAGGTCAACGTGAACATCCTCCACCAGCATTCGCCAAAGTCCGATCCGATGGGCAAGAAGTTCAATTACGCGAAAGAGTTCAAGACGCTCGACCTGAGTGCCGTAGTCAAGGACTTGCATGCCTTGATGACGGATTCGCAGGAGTGGTGGCCGGCCGACTTCGGCCACTACGGGCCACTGTTCATTCGTATGGCGTGGCACAGCGCTGGGACGTACCGCATCGGCGACGGCCGCGGCGGTGCCGGATCCGGGCAGCAGCGTTTCGCGCCGCTCAATAGCTGGCCTGACAACGTAAACCTCGACAAGGCCCGCCGTCTGCTCTGGCCGATCAAGCAGAAGTATGGGCGGAAGATTTCCTGGGCCGACCTCATGATTCTCGCAGGCAACGTCGCTCTGGATTCGATGGGCTTCAAGACATTCGGGTTTGGCGGTGGGCGCGAGGACGTGTGGGAGCCCGAAGAGCTGAACTGGGGCCCTGAGGGTACATGGCTTGCCGACGAGCGTTATAGCGGTGATCGTGATCTGCGGAATCCTCTCGGCGCGGTGCAGATGGGCCTGATCTATGTGAACCCGGAAGGGCCGAATGGAAAGCCGGATCCCATCGCTGCGGCACGCGATATCCGGGAGACTTTTGCCCGCATGGCGATGAATGACGAAGAAACCGTCGCACTCATTGCCGGCGGCCACACCTTCGGCAAAACCCATGGCGCTGGCGTTCCCGCTCAATATGTAGGCAACGAACCGGAAGGCGCCAACATCGAGGATCAAGGTTTCGGATGGAAGAACAAACTTGGCAAAGGTCACAGCGCCGACACCATCGGCAGCGGCTTGGAAGTCACTTGGACCACGACGCCCACGAAGTGGAGCAACAACTTCTTCACCAACCTCTTCAAATACGAATGGGAGCTGACCAAGAGTCCGGCCGGTGCGCATCAGTGGACGCCGAAAAATGGTGCAGGCAACGGCACAGTGCCCGATGCGCACGATCCGTCGAAGCGTCACGCGCCATCGATGCTGACCACGGACCTCGCTTTGCGGCTCGACCCTGCTTACGAAAAGATTTCACGGCGATTCTACGAGCATCCCGATCAGTTCGCAGACGCGTTTGCGCGGGCATGGTTCAAGCTGACGCACCGCGACATGGGGCCGATCTCGCGTTACCTTGGCCCTCTTGTTCCGAAGGAGACGCTGGTCTGGCAAGATCCTGTTCCTGCCGTGGATCATAAATTGATCGGAGAGAAGGACGTTGCCGCTCTTAAAGCGAAGATCCTCGCATCCGGACTTTCGATCTCCCAACTGGTCACGACCGCCTGGGCATCGGCGGCATCGTTCCGCGGCTCCGACAAGCGCGGCGGGGCGAACGGGGCTCGCATTCGCCTTGCGCCGCAAAAGGATTGGGAAGTGAACCAGCCAGCCGAACTGTCGAAAGTTCTGCAGAAGCTGGACGCGATCCAAAAGGAGTTCAACAGCGCCCAGACCAACGGGAGCAAAGGGAAGAAGGTCTCGCTGGCTGACCTCATCGTTATGGGCGGCGATGCGGCGATCGAAGAAGCTGCGAAAAAGGCCGGGCACGCGGTGAAGATTCCCTTCAGGCCGGGCCGCACGGATGCTTCGCAGGAGCAGACCGACACGCACTCGTTCGCCGTAATGGAGCCCGTAGCTGACGGGTTCCGCAACTATCTCCGCAGCGGACAGGTTCTGTCGGCTGAGGAGTTGCTGGTAGATCGGGCGCAGCTGCTGACACTGACTGCGCCGGAGATGACAGTTCTCATCGGCGGCCTGCGCGCCCTGAATGCGAACTTCGGACAGGCCAAACACGGCGTCTTCACCAACCGGCCCGAGACGCTGACCAATGATTTCTTCGTCAACCTGCTCAACATGAATACGAAGTGGGAGCCTTCCAAATCCGAAGGCGTGTATGAGGGGCACGATCGCGCGACAAGCAAAGTCAAGTGGACCGCGACGCGCGCCGATCTCGTCTTCGGTTCGAACTCCCAGCTCCGTGCACTCGCAGAAGTCTATGCGTGCGACGACGCGAAGGAGGCGTTTGTGAAGGACTTTGCGGCTGCGTGGAACAAGGTCATGAATCTTGATCGCTACGACCTTGCCTGAGCTCGGCGTAGAAGAGAGCGGTCACCTTGGTACGAACTCCAGTAGTCGGGCTACTGTCATTTGAAAGTAGCCCCACTACTGGCCTATTTATTTGGATGGGCCAACGAAGTCATCGCTTCTCCGCGCGTTAACCGTAGATCCGATCGGTGCTCTGTCCGACTTCGATAATGTAGCCGTCAGGATCGCGGATGTAGCAGCGTATCTCGCCGTACTTGGGTATGGGCGGCGTGATGAACTCGGCTCCTCGACTTTTCCACAATTCATAGCACGCCTGAATATCCGCCACGCGGAAATTCATAAAGCTGGTGATGTGATTCGGGTCGGGGACGCTGAGCGTTACCGTCGGCTTATCCGGGGTCGGCCCGCCTCCGACGTTCAGAATCATCCAGATATTCGCCAGCTGAAGGTACGGAGGCGCGTTGCCGTCACCCATGGTCAGAATGCGAGCGCCGAAGACCTTTTCGTAGTAGTGAGCCGACCGGTTGACGTCGCCGACGGTGAGAAAATGCGCGATGCTGATCCCCTCTTTCGGGGGCATCTCATAACTCTTCTGTTCGATTTGCACGCTGCTCATTGAGGTCTCCAATTCCGATAACCAGGGCTCATCCGCTGATTCCGGTTCTTTCGTATTTACAGCCGTCAGTCATTAGGCCTTACGAGAAAAGGAAAAACAATTGGACGAAGGTATCGCACGAATACTTTGGTATCGTGATTTCCGGCACTCTTTCAACACGTTCACCAATTATTCGCGGGCGTGCGCACCGCTGACTCAATTTCTTCCCGGCGGTTCGTGATTCGGAAAGCCTGTCGCATTCCCACACTGGGATTTTGGGAGTATTTATCCAGGGTACCCCCCTCCCCCACTGTCGCATGCAAAATATAGAAAACAAACGACCTAGGCATCTCTATCCTTGCGACTATGGGCTAGATCTTTGAGTTTAAAGGAGTTACACGCAAAATCTAGAGAACATGGGAGTTACTAGCAATCGCGAGGGTGCGGCCATGCCATTCTGGACCAGCGACGGGACGCGTTCGGAAGCGACGAACCCCGCGCCCGGGTTAGATTGTCAAAGATCTTAGATTATCTTTTAGATAATCTATATTCTATTAGGTTATCGCAGTTGAGCGGGGTAGTCAAGAATAAAGCGTCGCTGAGGACTGAGAGTTCGAGAGACTCGACACGGAAATGCTGGGATGGACGAGACATTCCAAGTTTCTTGCTCAGATACTTCTCATGATTTCGGGAAACCGGGGAACGTCCCGTCTGTCCCCGGATTATTCCCCGGTCGTTTAGGAGCCGACACGGTTATCTCATCAGGCTTAAGTGTTGCAACATTTGAAACAAAGGACTTACGGGCCCGGCGATTCGGGCTGACCCGACGGTCATGGCCGTCGGCAAACACCGCCCCAAGAAAACTTCCTGGTCAGATTCGACCTATGTCCTATAATCAAGATGTGCTAACCGAAGAAGACAAACAGTGGATTAGCCAGCGGTTAGAGAAGGTGGAGACCGCTCTTCTCACCGAGTTTCACAAATGGGCATCGCCCGTGGAGTTGCGTCAGAAGAGCCACGCCGCAGCAATTCGCGCACTGGATACCGAGGTTGAGGCTATCTCAGACCGGTTGAAGAATCTAGAAGGCCGCTAATCAAAGCAGGCGCGCTTGTTCATCCTCTTTCAAACTGAACTCTGAATCAAACCAGCGCTCCGCCGATTTCTACTCCGGCCAACGGATGAAGATTGCCGCGAGCCTGCGGGAAAACTCGGGGACAGACGGGGCGTTGACCAATTCCCATTGTCGAAAAATGGTAAACGTCCCGCCCGTCCCCGGTTTCCCTCCGATTCTTATGCTGCTGAAACCGACTCCCTCCTCCGATTGAGTGCCGGGAGAAGAAGTTTCAGAAGCGCTTCATCAGAGAACGGGTTCTGACCTGAGATCAGCTCGCGATCCTGAAGGACATAGCTGCTCCATGGAGCGAGCACACTTACGTCACCGCCCGCCGTACGCAAGGCGAAGTCCGGGTAGAAGAGAACCTTGCCGCCAATCTCCAGCGGCTCCCGCTGCTGCTCTTCCGCTGTCGAAAAGATAGTCATCTTATATCCAGCATAGATCCAACCCTGCGCCTTCGCGTGCGCTCCAGCAGCATCGCCCGCACTCAGCGCGGCGACCACCTCCTTCGAATTCGGAAGCGCCGAGAGTAGTGAAATCGGGCCATGGCAGAGCACAGCCGTAGGCTTGGATGTTTCGTGAAAGTGTCTCATCACTATGCCGGCATTGGGATCATCGAGAAGATCGATCATCGGGCCATGGCCGCCGGGGACGAAAACAGCGTCATATTGATCCAGGCCCGATGCGATGACATCCGCGATGCGGGCTGGATCTCTGAGCCCCTTCAGGCCGTCGCGGAATAACATATAGTCCTGAAGCTTGGCCGCGTCCCCGCCGAAGAAATCGGCGACCTCTGAATTCACATCCACTTGGGGCGCGTTGCCTTTAGGGTTGGCGAACGTGATTTCGTAGCCCTCCTTCATCAGGGCGCGAACCGGTACCGTCAGCTCGTTGAGATAGTAGCCAGCACCCTTGTAGCACCCGCCATCTTTCAAGGGCAAGCCGCGACCGCTCGAGACTAGCACTAAGACTTTTCCTTTTGTTGTCATTTTGTTCTCCTTTTTGAAATTGAATTCTGTTCTTCTGAATGTGCCCGGCTATCGCGGTTGATGTGAGTTATGCCCCTGGGAATCCGAACATCAGCCACGACTGATTGGCTACCCAATGCGGGTACAGCTCCGTCATCTGATCGAACAGCTCCTGGTCGGACTTCGCGGTTTTCTGCAACCGATCGAAGTCCTCGAGGTAACGCTTGGTGTCTTGGATCGTCGAGGGAGAGTCGGGCGCGCCAGTCTTCTTGTGACCGGCGACAACCATCGTCGGGTTCAGCGCCGCTAACCGGTCCAGCGCCGCGATCCAATTCTTTCGGCTCTCGGGGGTGGTGTCGCCGACGTACATGCGGCATTGGTTGTACACAACGTCGCCAGCAGCGATCAGGCCGATCGATGGAACATATAGCGACGTCGAATCGGGACTATCGGTGCGGCCCTGCTTGATGATGCGCAATTCGTGGCCCTCGAGAGTGAACGTGTCCTGCTCATAGGGCACAGGTGGAACCAACTTGGTGGCCACTTGCCCAGGAAACATACGGCGGGCTAGCCGCTCCACTGCAGGAGTGAAAGACGACTGCATGGCGCTCACCGCCTCGGGCGTTGCTATTGCCCGAGCGCGCGGGAAGCGGTCGAGCAGAACGCTCAGACCGTAGAAGTGGTCGAAATGCGCGTGCGTAATATAGATGGTCTCGAGGTTGCGGTTGTGCAGAGCGACCCAATCCGCGAGAGCCTCGGCCTCAGCCACCGTCCCCATTGCGTCCACCAGCACCGCGTCGTACTCGCCGAAGATTAAAGTCGACGTGATCGGGTCAAAGCCTAACGCTTCGCCGAAGGGCCTTGGCCGCTCGCCGACCATAGCCTTTCCCGGGGCGGTAAAAACGTTCACGCTCAGTGTGTTCGACTCAGGCGTGTTCGACGCGACCCGCGCGGTCACGCCTTGGTCTCTTTCAGTCCATCTGTGCCGTCCATTTGGTATCCCTTTCGATCTCAGAGCGACTGACTGTTCAAGGGAGATTGGCAGAAGCGCGACGACGAATCTATTGGACGAAGGTATCGATCAATGCCAAAGTCCTCGCTTGGACATTGCGGTCAGAGGGGCGCCACGCGGCTTGACGGGCAGCTTCAACCCTGAGTCCTAGTAACGAACGCATTGAGCGCGGCGAGGACCGCCGCAAATCTTGTAAGACATCAAATAGGATAAATGTGGTGGAGGCGGCGGGAGTCGAACCCGCGTCCGAAAATGTTACTGGTCAAGAGACTACATGCTTATTCGCGTTCATGCCCCGGGCATTAGGTGTTTCCACCCTACCCAAGACGTTCGCGGCCCACGCTCAGAACGGACAAGAAACGCTAGCCGCTAGCCTGAGATCTTAGCCTCCCGGCCCAGACGTAACCGGGAAGAGCAGCCCTCTGTGTGACGCTCGCTCACCGCCCAAGGGCGAAGCGGTGGAAAGCGGCTGCCTAATTAATTAGGCTGCGTATGCCATTTGTTGATTGGCAATTATCATTTTGCCCACGATTGCGGGTGTGTGCACCCCGGCATGCCTCTTGGCCGCAAGCATCTCCGTCGAAGCCGTGACGCCCCCATTTTGGGATGGACCATTCAAAGAACTACTTCCAGACTAGGGGTCGCTAGCACGGAAGTCAAACACCATTGGTTAGATGCCGGAGCGTAGGGCAAAAGCTTCGTGGCGAATACGTTGTAGGAAGGATCTTGTGTGGGACAGACGCTCTCGGCTGGCCGTCGAGCGAGGTCTCCTCGCTCAACGCCAAACGGCTCCCGCGGGCGTGGCGAGATTGACGTGCATGCATAACTATGCAAGAATAGCATGCATAGCGGAAGGATGCACACGACCACGTCGATCTCTGATTCTGACCTTGTCCGTCGGCATGCCTCGGATGAGTACCTTTCCGCGGCCCGGCGGCGCGGGGACAAAACTATCTCAATCCGCGCAGGAACTGTACACAGAGCCTTGAAGCTAAACAACCGCATTCCCCTCGTGTGCGCCGCTCTCAGCTCCAAGAAGTTCTTAACTGAGAACCATCTCCGGCTGCTCTCGAAAACTGGTCCGCCGTCGGGGCAGAGCACCACGGTCATTTTTACGTACGAGCTCGAGGACAGCGAAAAATGCGCGGGGCGAATCGACGCGTTTCTGGCGCTGCGGGGAATTGGGAAAGAACTCTTCGCATCCCTCGGCGGCGGCGAGGCTTATCTCCGCCGCGAGCGGGCGGAGTTTTCCCGCGCGATGAAAGCCCGGGAGGCTGACGTCGCGCCGGACAAGCGATGAGCCGAATTTATTGGGACACAATGTTGTTCGTCTACTGGATTGAGGACCATCCGCGCTACGCCAAACTCGTCCGCCAACTGCTACTGAAAATGGAAGAGCGGCAGGATCAGCTCTGCACCAGTAGCTTTGCCGTCGGCGAGGCTCTCGTTGGTCCACGTAAGGCGGGTAATCGGGAGGTTGCAACCAAGATGCTAAATGTTTTTAGCTCTTCGTTCGTAGAAGTCGTTCCGTTCGGCCTCGAAGCCGCGGAGCACTATGCGAGCATTCGCACTAGCCAATCGGTTTCCGCCCCCGATGCCATTCATCTAGCTTGCGCCGCGCAGGCACGCATCGATCTCTTCCTGACCAATGACACCGAGTTGATTGGGAAGGTAATTCCCGGAATCCAATTCATCGCCGGGCTGCACTCGGATATTCTTTGACTGGATCTCCAAGTTCTACAGTTGGTGTCTTTCTGTATGTTTGTTAGCAGGGAAGTAAAACATCGACCCTAAATGCCGAGTGACTTGCCTCGATAGAGTGGAAGCGATTTGCACATTTCCGTGATTTTCTGGCTTTGCTCGGGGGTCAGGTTTAGGAATTCAAAACCGTAAACTCTGCCTACGGCGCGATGCACCATGGCTGATACTTTGCCGGCCGCAATCGGCACTAATTCTACGGTCTCGTTTACGGTCAACGCATCGGCTGTGATTGCCGACATACCGCTCTGACTTATTTCGATAGTGATCCCTTGCATGGCCAGCCCATCCGCGGATCGAACGGTGATTGGGGTACTGAATCGATAGCGCGGATGCCGCCTCCGGTCAGGCACGACTTCGGATGGCTTATCAGAACTCAGGTCAGCTTGCATGAGGTTTTTTTGCGTACGGTTGAGACATCGGCGGGAATGCAAATTTACTTTAGTCGTCCCCGGCGTGTTTTTTGCATCTTCCCGCTGTTGCCCACATCTGAGTTAGAGCGCTCAACTGCGAGTTAGGCGTTGACTTAACATGAATTTCATCGTCCAACGCTGTCAGGAGACCTGCCCGTGAAGTCGGAGTGCCTGCCTTTCAGCCAGATTCCGCATACGACTCGTATTTTCAGCGATTTCCTGTCCGACTATTCCAAAGTGCAACAGTTCTACCCCCGATCGGCATACTTCGATCAATGGTTTAAGGACGAAGCGTTGAATCTTCGTTATGACGCTGAACGGCGACAGCGTGTTTCCGCTGTTCTCGAACGCCAAAATCGATCGTGGGGCGCATCCGAGAAGACTGTCGAAAATATTGCTCGACTTCGAGCCGGCGCTTCGGCAATCGTTACCGGCCAGCAAGTCGGACTCTTCGGCGGCCCGTTGTTTTCCATTTTTAAGGCGCTGAGCGCGGTCAAACTGGCCGACCATGCGACTCGATCTGGCATCGACTGTGTACCAATTTTCTGGCTGGCCACCGAAGACCATGATCTGGCTGAAGTGAATCAGGTCGCAATTCCAGGACCCGATTTCTCTTCGCAGAACCTGACGGCGTCCGTGGTTGGTGTGCAGGACGCTCCCGTGGGGACACTGCGATTGGGCGCGGACATACAGGCTGTTGTGGAAGCTGCCTCGGGACTGCTGGGGCCTTCCGAGATTTCCGATTTTCTTCGCGAGGCATATCGCCCCGACGAGACCCTTGGCAGTGGCTTTGCCCGCTTGTTCGCGCGACTGTTTGCAGATTGGGGCGTGATTCTTCTGGATGCGGCTGATCAAGAGTTGCATTCGATTGCCGTGCCCATTTACCGAGCGGCAGTCGAACGTGCGGCTGAACTGGATGACGCGCTCCTGGCCAGGGGTGCGGCGCTTGAGGCGGCGGGCTACCATCAGCAAGTCAAGGTCACACCGTCGTCCACCCTATTGTTCACGCTGCGAAATGGCGCTCGAGTCCCGCTGCATCGCCGGGTCAATGGAAACGGTACTACTGACTTCGTGATTGACGAGGAACGCCTTTCGCAGGCGGAGCTGTTGAGTCGGGTTGCATCGTCACCGCAGAATTTCAGTGGCAACGCTTTACTGCGGCCCGTAATTCAGGATTACCTCCTTCCGACTCTGACCTACATCGGCGGATCGGCGGAAATTGCTTACTTCGCTCAAGTAGCCGTTGTTTACGAAGCGCTCTTGGGAAGGGTGACACCGATTGTCCCGCGTTTTTCTGCGACCATCTTGGACGCAAAGCCGAAGGCATTCCTGGAACGCTATGGACTGCGCTTGCCTGATCTCTTCCCGGGCCCAGAAGCGTTGCGGGAACTCTTGGCTTCCCGTTCTTTACCGAAGGAATTGCAATCGGCATTTGATCAGGCCGAGTCTTCGCTCGACAAATCCCTGGCGGTTATTCGTGAGGGGCTGGCCAAGCTGGATTCGACCCTGGTGGATTCGGCCACCAACGCTGCATCCAAGATGCAGTACCAGTTCAGTCAACTGCGCTCCAAAGCTGCTCGCGCCGAACTTCGCCAAACCGAAGTTCTCACGCGGAAGGCCGATTTGCTCAGCAATTTGTTGTATCCCAACAAAGCCCTTCAGGAACGCGAGATCGCCGGCGCCTATTTCCTGGCACGCCACGGGATGGAATTCCTGCGCGATGTGTACGAAACCATTCGGCCGGACTGTCTCGATCACCAGATCATCACGATGTAGGCGAGCGTTATACCTTTTGTTCTAATTCTTCCAGCGATTCCACCCGAGGCAGGCCTGAGTCGCGATATGCCCCAGACGCGTCGAACAAGATGGCCTGCATTCCCGCCCCGGTCGCACCCAGATAGTCGATGGAGTACATATCGCCGACGTACAGACTCGGCTCCGGCGCCACGCCCATGCCGCGCAATGCGGCTTCGAAAATTGCTGGATGTGGCTTCTCATATCCGACTAATCCCGAATCGGTGACCGTGCGGAAACAATCGACGATGCCGCAACGCTCGAGCACATCGGCAATTTTACCGTCGGCATTGGAAATGACGGCAAGCGGATAGCGTTGCCCCAGACGCAACAGGCTCTCTCGCGTGCCCGGCCGGATATCGCACCAGTTCGCGGAAACGCGGGTGGCGCTCACCAGAGTGTCGCGCAAGGCATCGTCACGAACTTCAAGATCCGCGAGCAAATGCGAATAAAAGAGATACCAAAAGCTATGATCGGCCTTGCCATCGTGCTGGAAGATCTCGTCGAATTCTTTCTTGGTTTTTCGTGCGATGGCATGCCAATGTTCGAGACTCGGGCTCAGCTTTCGCTGGTGAAGGGGAGCAAGAATATGCGTTCGGTCAGGGAAGAGAAGAGTATTTCCAACATCGAAGAAGATTGCTTTCAGCGGAGCGGGCATGTGCTCCATCTTCACATGCTGCTTCGAAGAATGGCTATCCGAAAATGAAATGCTACCTCTCGCGTAGAGCGCGCCGTTCTTGCTAAGATCGGGAGGGCACAGCTTCAGCTGTGCCACTAAGCCACCCCGAAGCTTGAGGGTTTACCAGTTCAGAAACCGCATCCAAGTCAAATCCCGGGCAAGCAGAACAGTATGGATAATCCTCGGGTGCGGCAGCTAAGCCAGCCTCAACGGGGTTTTCGTGAATATACCGGACGTGGCTCCGGAAATCAGTTATATCGCGAATTCGGTGGTCGATATAACCTCTTTCCCATATCTCCATCTTAAATGCCAGTTCTTTCCCAACACGATACGAGAACCCGCCTTTAATAAGCTGCATCGCGCGTTCCAACGTGAGGCCATGGATTGGAGTCAACAGCAGATGAAAGTGATCAGGCATCAGGACAAACTCGTGCAGTAAAGACTTCGCGTTGTTTCTATAGGCAGACATCGTGTCCAGAAACAGCGTCGCCATCCGCTCCGTTTGAAACAGAGTGCGATGTGCCCATGTCTTGCGGTCACGAAGTAAGTCGCAGAACCGAACGATGTGTGGTCTCTGGGCGGTTTGGCCATGCTCCGCGAGCCTCAGCGGCTAAAGCCGAATCTTGGTTGAGAGATTTGTGGCACGACTGAAGTCGTGCCCTCCCGATCCTGGGACAAGATAGAGGCTTTATGGAGTTCTGTCTGTGACGAGTGAACACGATCGCCAACTGAGCTAGAGACGGCTGGAGGGCCACCCTTTAATTCTTGTTATGCAGTCTACTCCGCCTCTTCATCGCGCTTTTTACCATACCGCAACGCTAAACCAACGCCAATGGTCATGAATCCGATCGGAGGAATAAGCAGAACCACGACTCCGCGAGTAATCGCGTTTTGACCTTCTTTGTTGAGGGCACGCGCCGTGCTATAGCACATGGCACAACTCTGCGCGAAGGCGGGAACCGCCCCAAGCGCGAGCAACAAGCCCAGGATGGACAGGCGCAGTTTCATCGGACTCCGAGATGTACGATTCGAAATGCGTCGGGGAAGAAAATACACATAAGGCACAGACACGCGGTCACGGCAGTCATCATCACCCACTTCATGGCGGCGATCTCATACTTCAAGTGCATGAAGTAGCCGATGATCAGTGCGGACTTGATGACGGAAAGGATCATCAGGGCTTCCAGCATCTGCAACGGCTGAAAGACCTGCTTGTAGGCGAGGACCACCTCGACAGCGGTGAGCAGCAGCAGCGCTCCCCAGACCCAGAAGTATTGTCCCTTGCCTTCATCGTGCGTTGCGGCAGCGGTGTGCATTTACGATTTCCCCTTCAGTCTTCGTACTGCCCGCGAGATCCTTCCGGGCTTCACGCCCCTCAGGATGACGTCAACTGCTTCGTTTTTCTCAATCCTAGCTCAAACCCGCGTCGACATCAGATACACCAGCGGAAAAATGAACATCCAGACTAAATCCACGAAGTGCCAGTACAGTCCAGCAATTTCCACATCGTGTGCATCGTAGTCTTTTGGTTTCAGAATCAGGATCACGGCCGCGACGACAAACCCCGCCAGCAGCGCATGAACTCCGTAGTGGAATACACTGTCTGCTGGAATGAGCCACCAGCAAACTCCCCAGATCGCCAGCAAAATGGGCAGAAATGCCTTGCGCAGGGCAACCACGCCGAGATAAATGACGCCGATGGTGACGTGCAACATGTGCATCCCGGTCAATGTGAAGAACGTTCCACCAAATTGAGGCACGTTGGCCGCCCATGGATTCTTGAATGGCGTCATGCCTTCGTCGATCAGGTGGGTCCACTCTTTGGCGTGCAGCACGATGAACGCTGCGCCGAAGAACATGGTGAAGAGAATCCAGTTGCGCGTCCAACTGCGATCGCCGCGCCTTGCTGCGAGCACTGCCAGAACCATGGTTAGCGAACTCGAGAGCAGGCAACCGGTCATAATCGTGGCGTTGGTAATGCTGTCCTTGCCAAACGGGGTGGGCCAATCGGGATTGGAAATACGTCCGTAGCTGTAGGCAAAGAGCAGCGCTCCGAACGTTAAGGTGTCGGAGAGCAGAAAGAGCCACATCCCGATCTTCTTGGAGTAGGTGCCGAACAGAGATGGCTCGTAAACGTCCGCCATCTCGTGTTGCACCGCGACTTCAGACATGTTTGATGTCTCCTTAAGTATTCGTGTGACGCGTGCGCTCTCGTCCGCGTCTTACTACTACCGGACAAACCACAACAGGCCGAAGATGTAGAGCCACAAGAAAAACATAAAATGCCAGTACCAGGCTGTAACGTCGACCACGATGCGCCGCGCCTCAACCGGCTTATGCAGCAGCGAAACCGCGGCCGCGTACAGCAAAACTAAAATACCTCCAGCGAGGTGGACGGCGTGGGTTGCCGTCAGCAGATAAACAAACGAACTGCTTGCACTGGTGGCTAGGTAAAAGCCGCGATCCGCGAGTTCACGCCAGGCCATCCACTGTCCGGTCAGAAATCCGCCGCCGAGCACGACCGTGACGCCGAGCCAGGGAAACGCTATGCCTTCTCCCAGAGAAACACCTGGGATGGAACGGAGCGGCGCCAATGCCGCCTGGCGCGTAATTTGCCGTCGCGCGAGTTCCGCTGTGATGCTGCTTACCAGCAACAGCAGCGTGTTCACCAGCAAGAGGGCGATTGGAAGGTCAACCGGAAGCCAATCACGAACATAAGTATTGGTGCGTTCATCGAGCGTAGGCAAGCCCCGGCGCACCACATAGGCGCTCGTCAGCGAAACGAAAATCATCGTGATCGAAGTCAGGCCGATCGCGAGACCTAATCGAACCCGGCGCAGCCGCGCTCCGTAATCGGGAGAACCGTCACCGCGTCCATCGCCCCCACCGCCATAAACAGGCGGACGTGTTCCCTTGCCGCCTTGACCTGTCGTCGGTACCTCAATCGAAACTGGAGAACTCAAAGTCGCCATCTGTCGTGTAGCGCAGGCGCCCTCGCCCGCGATCCTCGTCTAATGTGATGCCACCGTCGCCGGATCGGTTTGCATGATGTAATCCCGCGGCGCGCCCGGCACGCTGTATTCATACGGCCCGTGATTCACCACCGGCGTGTGTCCTCCAAAGTTGTCATGCGGAGGCGGCGTGGCCGTGATCCACTCCAAGGTGGTTGACTCCCACGGATTGTCGCTGGCCTTCGGACCTTTGAACATGCTCCAGAACAAATTGATCACAAAGATGAATTGCGCCGAAACGGTGATGATCGCCGCATAAGTAATGAAGGTATTCAGCGGAATAAGCTTATGCAGATAAGCCAGCTCCGTAAACTGAGAGTAGCGTCGCGGCTGTCCCGCCATGCCCAGATAATGCATCGGCATGAAAATGCAATACGTGCCGACCAGCGTAATCACAAAATGGATCCGGCCCCATGTCTCATTCATCATGCGGCCAAACATTTTGGGGAACCAATAGTAGGTTCCAGCGAACATGCCAAAAATGGCTGCCACGCCCATAATCAGATGGAAGTGGCCGACCACGAAAGCCGTATCGTGCAACGGAATATCGAGGACGGGCTGCGCCAGAAACGGCCCGCTCAACCCACCGGAGACAAACAGAGAAACGAAGCCAATGGCATAGAGCATCGGAGTCTGAAAGCGCACGCGTCCGCCGTGGATCGTTCCCAGCCAATTGAACGTCTTAATCGCCGAAGGTACGCCGATAGCCATCGTCATCAGCGAGAAGGCAAAAGCCGTGTATGGGCTCATGCCGCTCATGAACATGTGATGGCCCCAAACCATGAATCCAAGAAATCCGATGGCCATAATCGCGTACACCATCGCCTTGTAACCGAAAATTGGTTTGCGCGAGAAGGTTGAAAGTAACTGCGAAGCCACGCCCATCCCGGGCAGAATGGCGATGTAGACCTCGGGATGCCCGAAGAACCAGAACAAATGCTGCCACAGCAGGGGTGACCCACCCCTATGCCCCATCACCTGACCGTTGACCACAACTAGCGGAACGTAAAAGCTGGTTCCCATATTGCGATCCAGCAGCAGCAGTATGCCAGCCGAAAGCAGAACGCCAAAAGCGAGCAGACCGAGAATCGCCGTTACAAACCACGCCCAAACTGTCAGCGGCATGCGCATCATGGTCATGCCCTTGGCGCGCAGGTCGAGCGTTGTGGTGATGAAGTTCAGTGCCCCCATCAGCGACGCGATGCAAAAGATCGCAATGCTCGTGATCCACAAATCCGCGCCCAGTTGTTCGCCCGGGCCGGAGTTGGTCAGCGCACTCAGCGGAGCATAGCCGGTCCAGCCATGCAGCGGAGCTCCACCCGTCACAAAGAACGCAGCCAGGATGGTTACAAAGGCCACGAACGTCGTCCAAAACGAAAGCATGTTCAAGACTGGAAACGCCATATCCGGCGCCCCAATCTGGATGGGCAAAAAATAATTTCCGAACCCACCCTGTGGCGCCGTGGTCAAGACGAAGAACACCATGATCGTGCCGTGCATGGTCAGCAGGCTCAAGTAAGTTTCGGGCTTGATCTCGCCTACGAGCGGCAAAACCGCCGTCGGCCAGATCATGTGAACCCGCATCAGAATCGACAAGAACATCCCGACGAAAACCGCCACCAGCGCCAGGAAGTAATACTGAAGCCCGATGACCTTGTGATCCAGGCTGAAAATATACTTGCGGATGAATCCCTGAGGAGCGTGCGAGTGAATTGTAGCGCTAGTCGCCATTACTGTTTCTCCGCCTCCCGTGCGGCCAGCCACTTGTCAAAATCTTCCTGGCTAACAACATGCAACATGCCGTGCATTTTGTAATGCCCGAGTCCGCAAAGCTCGGCGCAGGCGATCTCGTACTCGCCAACCTCGGTGGGTGTGAAGTGCATATGGATGATCAGTCCGGGTACCGCGTCTTGTTTAAAGCGCATCTGTGGAACAAAAAAGCTGTGGATAACGTCAACCGCACGCAAGGTCAGATCGACCTGCCGATTCACAGGTAAAAACATGGTGCCGGTAACGACGTCATCTTTAGCTGCCGGATCCGTCGTATCGAGCCCAAGCGCAGCTTCGTTTCCCGCCGAAGGATCCATAAGCTTGGGATCTGTCCGGCCAAACTTAGCGTCCGCCCCCGGATAGCGGAAATACCATGCAAATTGCATGCCGGTAACTTCCACCGGAACCGAACCCGGGTCCGCCGGTGCAAAACGCTCGGACGCCCAGATGGGACTGCCCATGAGATTCAACCCGACAAAGAGGATGGCGGTTAAGGCCGTCCAGATCACTTCCATGCGGGTGTTGCCGTGAGAGTAGGTGACCTTACTGGCGCTGCCGCGATCGCGGTACTGCCACACGAACAGACCGAGAGCGCCTTGGGCGGCCACGAAAACGATTCCCATGAGCAAATATGTCAAGGCGAACTGATGGTCAATCCAGGGCGTGGACGTCGATGCGCCATGCGGTAACCACCAGGTTTGGGCTGCGAAAAAGTAAGTGCTGACAAGGGTGATCAACCAGATAATCACAAGCAGAGCGAGGCCCATCTACGAGACCTCCGAGGGTCGGGGTGTGCGCATTGTCATAACTCGTTAAAAAAACACGAAGCTGCGTTTGGCCCCGAAGTTTATCACAGCCATCTGTGATGCGCACAAGGACTTGTTGTGGAAGGAATCGAATCGGGAACGTAGCCTGTTGAAATTCGATAATGGCAAAACCAACCTCGCCCTGACTCCAGCGGATGTGTGATATTAGCGTCCTTCGTGGTTTAATGCCCTTGAGGATATGCCGAAGAAATCCACAGGCCACGGCCACGACACCCGCTACATCCGCATGCAGAAAAACTACTGCTTCGCTTGCGGCAACAATAACCCCGATGGCATGCGTCTCAAGTTCGCCTACGACGAAGAGTCCGATTCCTTCATCTGCCGCTTCCGCCTGAGCAAACGCTATACTGGCCCGCCCGGCCACGCCCACGGCGGCATCATTGCAACTATCCTCGACGAGGCTATGGGCAAAGTAAACAAGCTGCGTCACGTCGTCGCGCTAACCTCAGAGATTAAGGTGAACTACCTCAAGCCGGTGCCGCTGAACCAGCCGCTGCGTGTGGAATCGCGCGAGGTCCGTGTGCACGGACGGCAGCATATCAATATGGCGGAGATCCTCAATTCCAAAGGGGAAGTGCTTGCCCGCAGCCAGGGGCTGTTCATCGCCATCGATCCACAGAAAATGTTCGCCAAGTTCGTGGAGAGATAAAGTTAGTGGAAAGATAAAAGATTAAAGAGCCAACGGAGCTGGGCGGCCTCGTCCGTCCCGGCTCAATCATTCTCGACACTCCTCAAGCGCCCGCGCCAACTGCTCGACTCCTCGCCGGATTTCGCGCCCGTCCACGGCCGCAAAGCCAAGCACCAACCCGCCCCGCCGCGCGCGACCCCATGCATATCGGCTCAACGGAATAACTTCGACGTCGTGTTTCGCCGCAGCCTGTGCGGCGCGCTCCGCACACCGTCCGCCTTGCAACCAGCCCACAGTTCGCAAGCCAGCTTCGACGGGAGGAATCTCCAGCAATCCGCTGAGCCGCTCTCGGGCAGACTGCACCAGTACCGACAAACGCTCAGCATACAATTCGCGCATCCGCCGGACATGCCGCGCGAAGTGCCCTTCACGGATGAAATCGCACAAAATCGCCTGATCGATCAGCGGCGGATGATGCGTGCTCACCGACTCAGCCGCGGCAAAAGTGTCCACCATGTCGGATGGAACGACAAGATATGCGAGTCGTAGCGCGGGAAAGAGAACGTCAGTGAAGCTGCCCGCGAATATCACCACCGCAGCCCGATCCAAACCTTGCAACGCGGGGATTGGCCGCCCGGAATATCGGTATTCGCTGTCATAGTCGTCTTCGAAGATGATGGTTCTCGATCGCCGCGCCCACTCGAGCAGAGACAATCTCCGCCGCAAACTCATGGTCACGCCAAGAGGAAATTGGTGGGCCGGAGTTACATAAACCAGCCGGGGACGTTGCTGCGGCCAGCGTCGTCGCCCGGCCTCAAGATTCAAACCCTCCGCATCGACGGGCACGGCACAGATTTTCGCACCAACCGCTCGGAACACGACCGCAGCGCCAGGATATCCCGGTTCCTCCATCCACACCGGATCGCCGGGGTCGAGCAGCAAGTGCGCCGTGCGATCCAGCGCCTGCTGCACGCCTGAGATGATCAATACCTGGTCGGCCGTGCATTTCACACCGCGAGACGTATTCAGATATTCGGCGACCGCTTCGCGCAACGGCCGATACCCTAGGGCCTCTCCACCAGCCAGCAGACGCGGTGAGACTCGCCGCAAACGTCGCGTTGCCACCTGCGCCCAAAGCGTCATGGGAAAAGCATCGAGCGCGGGCTGGCTGGCCCGAAACGCCCGCGCCGGACCAGGCTCGCGACGAAGCAGCGGCTGTAGCCGTCGAGCATAGGCAGAAAGCGGGATGCCGCGCCGCCTCGTCCCAGCCGCTGATTTCGTACGCGGCGCCTGCAACAATTCGTCAGGAAGCGTTTTACTGACATACGTTCCCGAGCCCACTTTACCTTCCACATAACCTTCCGAGCGCAACTGCTCGAAGGCGGTCACAACGGTTGGACGAGAGATTCCGTATTGCGAAGCCAGGTCGCGCGTAGCCGGCAAGCGAGCGCCGGGATGCAAACGTCCGGCAAGAATGGCCGAGCGCAATTCCTCGTAGAGCCAGCGATACAGAGGCACGCGGGCCTTCGGCCCTTTAAGGTTCAGTGGCAGCGTGCTCGACTTCTTCGCCATGCGTCCTTGGAGCCTGTCTCCTTAAAGTTTGTCTCCTTGAAAGTTTGTCATTCCGAGCGAAGCGAGGAATCTGCTGTTCGCCTGCGCCGCGAAAATGCAGATGCCTGACTGAAGTCGCGATGACAACGTTAGAAAGTGGTATGGACAGAATATAGTAAAATGGACATTCCAATCTAGCCAATAGATTTGTAGCATAAGACTGCGCTGTCATCCTGAGCGCAGCGAAGGATCTATGCATTCCGTCTGCGCCACTAAGCATGCGGACAGAACGACACGGATTGAGCCGCACCTCAGGAGACGCCAACGAGTTTCGTGAAAAGAGGACTTATGTCGAACAACAACGGAAGATCCACCAGCCTGCGCCTGAAAACCGGCCTGGCCGAAATGCTGAAAGGTGGCGTCATCATGGACGTCACCAACGCCGAGCAAGCCGTAATTGCCGAGAAGGCCGGCGCGGTCGCGGTAATGGCTCTTGAGCGCGTGCCCGCGCAAATCCGCGCCGAAGGCGGAGTAGCGCGCATGGCCTCGCCCAAAAAGATTCGCGAAATCATGGCCGCCGTCTCCATCCCGGTGATGGCCAAGTGCCGCATCGGACACTTCGCCGAAGCTCAAATTCTCCAGGAACTGGGTGTCGACTACATCGACGAATCCGAAGTCCTGACTCCTGCCGACGAAGCTCACCACGTCGACAAACACGCGTTCACAGTTCCGTTCGTCTGCGGCGCCCGCCACCTGGGCGAAGCCTTGCGTCGCATCGCCGAGGGCGCAGCCATGATTCGCACCAAGGGCGAAGCCGGCACCGGCGACGTTGTCCACGCCGTCAAACACATGCGGCAAATCGTGCAGGAGATGAAAATCCTGACCGTGCTCAGCGAAGAAGAACTCTACGCCAAAGCCAAAGAGCATCAAGCGCCATACGAACTGGTGAGGCTTGTAGCGAAAGAAGGGAAATTGCCAGTCCCAAATTTTTCCGCCGGAGGCATTGCTACTCCCGCCGACGCCTCGCTGGTCATGCAACTCGGAGCAGAATCCGTGTTCGTAGGCTCCGGCATCTTCATGCAAGATTCGACCACCTTCGCCAATCCCGAGGAAGCCGCGAAGCGCGCGAGGGCGATCGTGCAAGCCGTCACGCACTACAACGACCCGAAAGTATTACTCGAAGTCAGCGAAGACCTGGTTGGTGCGATGAAAGGCCTAGCCGTGGCCGGGTTAGACGAAGCTCACATGCTGCAAACTAGAGGCTGGTAGGAATTACGCACAGCAGCGAACAGCTCATGCTCCGCCGTTGCTCTGATGTCGCCAAATGACTATAATGACTATGATGACCTTCTGAGCTAAGGAGAGCGCAAATGGGTTCTCAAACCTGGACCGTGGCCGAAGCCAAAGCAAAATTCAGTGAAATCATCGAGCGAGCGATGTCCGAGGGGCCGCAGACCATTACTCGAAAGGGCCGAACTGCGGCCGTGGTCGTCGGGGCGGAGGAATGGCAACGAAAGACAAAACGCGTGGGCAACCTCGCCGAATTTTTTGCCGCGTCTCCGCTGCGGGGATCGGGCCTGAAGATCCGTCGACTCAAAGAGCGCCCTCGGAAAATTAATCTATGAGCTTTCTGCTGGACACGAATGCCGTTTCGGAGTGGACCAAACCGCGCCCTAATCCAGGTCTCATCGGCTGGATGGAATCCATCGATGAGGATCGGGTTTTTATAAGTGTCATCACGCTCGCAGAGCTTCGCTACGGCGTGGAACGGCTGGCGGCGGGAGCGCGTCGAAGTCGGCTGGAGGCATGGCTGGGGCACGAGGTGTCGCTGCGATTCGAGGGCAGAATATTGCCGGTCGACGCCAACATCGCAGAAGCCTGGGGCAAAACCGCTTCACGCAACGACGCGGCGGGGCGGCCGATAGGAGCAATGGACGCGTTTCTTGCGGCGACCGCGGAATTTCATCACCTCACTCTGGTGACGCGCGATGTTTCGGATTTTCAACTACTCAAAGCGGTGCTCAATCCGTGGAGTTAGATACTGTGCCCGCGCAAGGTCCGGACATCGGTGAACGGGGCGCACATGCATTCCCACCGGCATTCGTCACAACGAATGAATACATGACGGCCAATGCGATGCACGGTTGGAGGCGAAGACGATGAAAATCGGCGTGCTTGCGCTCCAAGGCGATTTCGACGCGCACCGACGCCGGCTCGAAGAGCTGGGCGCTGAAGTTGTGCTCATTAAGAAGCCCGGGGTGGGTGGCCCATCCTTGTCGCGTTCTGTGCGACAGGGTGGGGCCTTTGGCTTCGGCGACGCCGCATCGCCCGTCCCAATTTGGCACGGGCTGAGCCAAATCGTGACCTGTGACCTTGCCCTTTCCCGCAGCGCGGACCAAGCTCTTTTAGGGCCCGTGGTGTAAGGGGAACACAGCACTCTGTCCAAGTCGCAGATGCGGGTTCGACTCCCGCCGGGTCCATTCTCCCCGTTGTGGTGGAGAAGTTCATGGAGGAGAAAACGCAGAGATAATCTCCTCTCAAGTAACTTGACATCGACGCTTGCTAACCAGATACTGAAATGGACAGAGTGCTTACACCACGTGATTTTACTGATGGCTCCGGTCCGCCGGAGCCATTGCCATCTGCACCGACACGCATGAAAATTGGCGTTCTTGCTCTCCAGGGTGATTTCGACGCGCACCGCCAGCGGCTCGAAGAGCTCGGTGCGGAAGTCGTGCTTGTCAAAAAGCCTGAGCAACTGGGCGAGATCGACGGCCTCGTCATCCCCGGCGGAGAATCAGGCACATTTCTCAAACTTCTAGGCGAAGTCGGATTCGAAAGGCTAAAGCAGTTCGTTCATGTAAAACCAACCTTCGGTACCTGCGCAGGTGCAATTCTACTCGCCAACGAGGTAGAGAATCCGAAGCAGTCAGGACTGGGCGCGCTCGATATCCGAATCCGCCGCAACGCCTACGGACGCCAGATCGACAGCTCCATTCGCGAAGGCAGATTGGGTACAGAGCCGATCGAAATGGTCTTCATCCGCGCCCCTAAAATCGAACGCGTCGGACGCGGAGTGGAAGTGATTGCCACCGAAAGCAACGATCCCGTAGCAGTCCGGCAGGGAAGAGTCATGGCTGCGACCTTCCATCCCGAGCTCAGCGAAGACACCCGCGTGCATGAATTCTTTCTGAACCTGGTCCGCGCTCAGAGTTAGAGCTCGTTCTGGGCCCGCAGTTACTCCAGCTTTTGATCTTGAGGGCGCACCGCTCAAGCTTCGCTTGGACGGGGATTTTCTGCCGGCGCCACACTTACGCGCTCAATGCCTCGCGCCCGAGCGAAGGCAAGAACTTCTCAAGCCGGTCGTAGCTCGCAGCCATGCCGATCTGCATTGGCGACTTCAGCACAGCATCGCGTGTTGCGCGGGAGTCGTAGAGAATCGTCTGCGTGAGCGTGGTCCGGCCGTTCTGCTCGGCCAGGACAATCGTGTCCACGGCCTCACCCGGATACCACGCCTCGTCGAAGACCTCCGTCACCACAATTCGTTCCGTCGGGACAACTTCGCGATAGACGCCACCCATCCCCATTTCACTCCCGTCAGTTTCATTCTTCCAGACGTAGCGATACTTGCCGCCCGCCCTCAGGTCGATCTCGCAGATCGGCATCGACCAACCGTCCGGTCCTAGTAACCACCTCTTTATCAATTCCGGCTTGGTGTAAGCGTCGAACACCAGCCGGCGTGGTGCGTCGAAGACACGCGTTACTACAATCTCGCGGTCACCATGCGCCGCAATGTTGAACGTTCCGCTGCTTTTCATTTCTGATCTCCTTTTAACGGGCACTCTTCTTTTTCTTGATCTTGTTGTTCTCAATCTTGGGGTCGCCGGTTTGCAGGTCATGCAGAAGGTCGTCCAGGCGTCGGAACTGCGCGTCCCAGAACTGGCGGTAGTTTTCGAGCCAGTGCGTAGCGTCGCGGAGGGGCCGGGCTTCCAGTCGCCGCGGACGCCGTTGCGCATCGCGTCCGCGTGAAATCAGTCCCGCGCGTTCCAGAACCTTAAGGTGCTTGGAAATCGCGGGCTGGCTCATTGCGAAGGGGTGCGCCAAGTCCGTTACCGAGGCCTCACCCCTCGCTAAGCGAGCCAAAATGGCTCGCCGCGTCGGGTCGGCCAGCGCGGCGAAAGTGGCGTCAAGATCTCGCATAACCTCTAGGTTCCATAACCATGCGGTAATATACAAGCGATCACGATTCCTGTCAAGCGAGGGGCGCGCCTCATATTCCTGCTCTTGTTTTAATTCCCCCCTACGCACTCGGTCTGAAATCCATCAAAACTTTTCTCTTGACAACTTTATCGCGTAACCGTACAGTTACACATTATGCGGAACCAATCGGTTACATATTCCACGGAAGCGACTTTTCAAGTTCTGGCTGATCCGACAAGAAGAGCTGTGCTTGATCTTCTGCGAAAAGGCATTCAGCCAGCGGGGGAGATTGCACGGGTTTTTCCCGTCTCGCGGCCGGCCATCTCGAAACATTTGCGTTTGTTGCGGCGCGCGCATCTGGTGCAGGAAAGACGGGAAGGCCGCCACCGACTCTATCAGCTCAACCCCGAGCCACTGAAAGCGGTTGACGCCTGGTTGGAACAGTATCGCGTCTTCTGGCAGACGAGTCTGGTCAACTTAAAGACTTTTGTCGAAGCTGAATACGCAAAGGAAACCGCCCACGACCGGGCAAAACACAAATGACAAAAGGAGAAATGAAAATGAAAACGTTACGCATTGCAGCTTGCATCTTGTCGTTCACGACCGCTGTTTTCGCCCAGTCGGACGCGCAGAAGTCATTCGACCAACTGAAGTCGCTGGCCGGTTCATGGGAAGGAAAAAGCTCTCAAGGCGAGCCGGTCCAGGTTACTTATCGAATGACGGCCGGCGGATCTGCGTTGATGAGCGAAATCACGGGTCATGGCGAAAACATGATCTCGATGATTAACTTCGACGGACCCAATCGCCTGCTTTTGACTCATTACTGCGCCATCGGCAATCAGCCGCGGATGCAGGCTAGCGCTTCGCCGGACGGTAAAACCATTACCTTCAACTTTGTTGACGCCACCAATCTCGATAGTCCGCAATCCGGTCACATGGATCACGTGGTTATCGCGATGCTTGGCCCCGACCACCATATCGAGGAGTGGAACTTTATCGACCACGGCAAACAGATGAAGCAGGTCTTTGACCTGACGCGCAAATAGAATCGCGCGCTGTAGGGCCCGTTCGAAATGATCAAGAGGTATCTGGAAAAATAGTGAGGAGCAAACACGATGGCTACAACATTAGTCACTCCCGATCAGGATGCGATTGTTAGCGAGATTCACATCGGAGCGCCGGCGGAGCGAGTGTTTCAAGCGATCACGGATCCTCAGCAACTCATGCGCTGGTGGAATTCTGACGAGTGCCGGACCGAGTTTTTTGAAATGGATACGCGGCCCGGCGGCCAATGGCGCTTCGAAACCAGAAAAACCAAGTCGAATGCCAACGGCGTGAACCAGTGCTGTTGTCAAGGCGAAGTGCTGGAATGTGATCCGCCGCGTCTGTTGGCCTACACCTGGATTTCGAATTGGCACGACGACAAATCTCGCAAAACAATTGTGCGCTGGGAGCTGACGCCGACCAAGGACGGCACGCACCTTAAGGTGACTCATAGCGGTCTAGCCGAGGAAGCGGCTGCCCGCAAAGGTTACAGCGGCGGTTGGCCCGGGGTGGTCGAACTGCTCAAACAATTTGTTGAGAAATGAAAGGAGACCTTATGGCTACAAATGCAATCACTCCCGATCAAGATGTGGTAACTGCGGAAATCTTTATCGCGGCGCCACCGGAACGTGTTTTCCAGGCGATGACCGATCCCGCCGAGACTTCACAGTGGTGGGGCCAGAAAGGCATGTATCGCATTACTGAACGGAAAGCTGACTTCCGCGTGGGCGGAAAATATTCGAGCGTCGGCGTGCGCGAGGACGGCACATCGTTTCGGGTGGATGGCGAATATTTAGAAATTGATCCGCCACGCTTATTAGTTCACACCTGGATTGCGAGCTGGAGCGGTCCGCTGAAGACCATCGTGCGTTGGGAGCTCGAGCCCCAGCAGATTCATGGCCTGCAGCATCGCGGTCCACAGAAAGTTGGGACCGGCACGCTGGTGAGGGTTCGTCAGGAAGGATTCGTCGGCGCTCCCAAGGTTGCGGCCGATCACGCCCAGGGATGGATTCGTGTTCTCGGCTGGCTGCAGGTGTTTGTCGAGAAAGGCGAGGCTGTCGATTCGCGGGAAATTTAACTGGCAATTTGGAAGGACCCAGGTCTCAAACGCGGGACCTGGGGCACCCGCAATCGTTTGTCGAGACGGGCGCGGTTCCCGAAATGGGAAGCGGCTCGCATTTTGTTGTGCTAAGTCGCGTGGAACGGGCTAAGCTGTAAGCTGGTGGATTAAGGCGCGGCCGTTGTCTCGCGATTTTCGAGCGAGACAGGGTCGCGTTTTTCTTTCCGCCATACATCGTTCTTTACGAATCTTGGTTCTTTACAAATCTTGGGAAAGGGAACTTAGGCGCAGCTGAACCGGCTGCGCCTTTGTCGTCATGCAAACTGAAAATCGAAAATACGGTTGCGAACTCGCGCAGTTCACGGAACAAGGATTAGATATTCATGCCGTCGGCCTCGATACCCAGAAACGCCACGGGGAAGTGGCGGAGGCCAGGATTCTGGCCAAGGCTTCGAGCATGGGTTTTGGCGTGGCCCAGCCCTGGGGAGATGAGCGTTATGACTTCATCCTCGATTCGGGGCACTGCTTGTGGCGGGTGCAGGTGAAGTCAACGCGGAGGCACGCTTCACGTGGGTATACGGTGACGATTGCCAGTAGCACTCTGGCGCAGTATGACGAGACGGAAATTGACTTCCTGGTTGCGTATATATCGGCGGAGGACGTGTGTTACGTCATTCCGGTGAAGATGCTCAAAGGGCGGAACTGTTTGCATTTCCGTCCGCGCGGGCGAGGGAAGTCGAAGTGGGAGAAGTTTCGCGAAGGCTGGTGCCAGATGGCTTGTCCTTACGATGAGACTGGGCCGAGCAAGATTGTGACGCCGCGTTGCCGGGATAAAGGGAAGGTACAGATGGCGATTTGTCCGCTGAAGGTGTTGCGGTGAGGTGAACAGAAGCGGGTCAGCTCCTAGCGGCGATGTCAGCTAAAAGCCCCGCCCTCTAGCACAGAACGCGAGAAGGACGGGGCACCCGCTTTGTGGGTGGCGAAAGCATGGGCCAGCCCCTGCTCCGTCGCCGTGCCCCGCGAAATCAATCCTCTGGGATGGCGGGATCCTCCGGGGCGTGAGCATCTGGTTGGGCGGCTGCGTTGGGGATGGCGGCGCCAGCCTCCTTAAGGTCTTTGAGTATGTTCCCTAGACTGACCATCCACACGTCGATGGGGTCGGTCTGGTAGCGCGCTAGGTTGTAGTCGTTCAATAAACCGAAGAAGATCAGGAACCCGCACAGGCCCACGAACGGCGCGTTGCGCAATGGCGGTGCAAAATATAGGGCAGCCAGTCCGCTCCAGCCAGCGGCCTCCAGACTCATCATGATAAGGTACGATCGCAGAAGATGCCACCGCAGGCCGCCCCAGAATCTCACCCAGGGATGCCACTCTCCCGGGTCTGGTCCCCGCGGGGCTTCGATGCCGTAGCGCTTGAGCAGAACGCGTGCAGCCTGTCCCCAAGCCCTTCGGTAGTATTCTTGTTCTCTGTCCCGGTCACTCAATCTGCGGTCCTCGCGCGTAAGAAATCCCACGGGCCACGGCTGCCTGGGGATAGGTTGGCCAGCGATGGCGTGTCTCCGCCTTGCGATGAGTTGCGACTTCACCAGCTGCGCCCAACGCCCCACGCAAAAAAAACGCAGCTTTATCAGCATCACTCGCAAGAGTTGAACCCAGCTCATGAAGGCGCACCCCAGCACGTACGCGCCAAGCAAGGCAACGAAGAGCTGCGCGTAGCCTCCTAGTCCTGCGCGCGCCGCCGAGGACCGAACCGGCTGGGGATTGGCCAACAGGAGGGTCACCTCGAAGAACAGTCCGGGAAGGAAGGCGCTCAGCGCGTCGACGATGCGAGGGTGAAACGCCTTGGATAGGTCTACGTTGATCATTAGTGCCGTGGCTGCCAAGCGTAGAACCGCTCGTTCGCATTGTCAAAAAAATTCCGCGACCCAGTGCAACGCGGGCTGGTCACGCGTGCCGATGATTGGATGTGGAGCAGTCCGAGGCCGGCGTCCCGGGTAGAAGTGCAGGGATCCTTCGTTGGCCGGCCTTCGCTTCGCGACGGCCTGCGCTTCCTCAGGATGACAGTCGGGGCGTGGTGTCTAAAAGGCCCGTCCCCTCGCACAGAATGTCAGAAGGGCAGGGCACCCGCTTTGTTGTAGGGGATGGCACAGCCTTTCCGCGGACAGCCTCGGGGCGGCCCATTCTTGTCGCGTTCTGTGCTACAGGGCGGGAGTAAGCTCTTGGCTCACGCGAGGGGCGGAAAGGCACATCCTAGCTCTGGGCTCAGCAACGGTAACGAACTTCGCCCGCGAGGGCCTGCATGCCGCATGATCACGCAACATGCTTAGTGTGGCTTTCGGTTCAATAGGCGCTCGATGCGCTCGGGTTCGCGTGCAATGACCTTTAGATAGGCTTGGGTTGGTTGATCCGGCTCGGCGCGGCCTTGCTCCCAATCGCGGAGAGTTCCTAGAGGGATGTGATAGTGGGCTGAAAATTCCGCTTGCGTCAAGCCCAGGGCGCGGCGAATGATTTTCGCCTGCGGCGTCCGCTTCATCCGCTTAAGATCGCTGCGAGTCAGCGGTTGCGCGTCGCGGTCAGCGCGGGCAGCTGCCTCGATGGCCTCGAGCGTCATCGGCCTAAGCGTTTTTCTTGAAGTAGTCGTCCTGCTCATATTGGGTTGCCCTTCGAGCTGAAATAATGCGGATGCATTCCTCGCGTTCGGTATAGGCCACGAATAACAAAATGTTTCCCTCGGCCATGCCAATCGTGACCAAGCGCTCTTCGCCGTAGTCCGCACGGTCGTCGATGCGCTCGATGGCAAACGGGTCGCCGAACACGGTCTTTGCCAAATCAAAGCTCACGCCATGTGCGCGGAGGTTAGCTGCGGCCTTGGCATCGTGCCATTCAAATTCTAATTTCATAGTACTACGGGATACCAGTAGCGTCAACTATCCATGGGACAGCGCACTTAACTCTCATGCTGAGTAACGACTGCGAACTTCGACGGGGCACCCGCTTCGTAGGTGTGAAAGCATGGGCCATCCCCCTCGTATAAATTCTACGGATTAGCTGGCGAGTTTGCGGAGGAAGTCGGATTCGTCCATGCGGTACTTGAAGGCTTTGCGTCCGTCGATGAAGACTACGGGGACTTCGTCGGTGAATTGGCGGCGGAGTTGTTCGTCGCTATCGACGTCGACATCTTGCCAGGTGAAGCCGCCGCGGCGATGCAGTTTGGTGAGAGTTTCTTTGACGATCTCGCAGAGGTGACATCCTTTGCGGGAGTAGACCACGACCTGGCGGGGCTCGGTCATTCCGGTGAGTTTAGCAAGGGTGGGTGGGGTTGTGCTAGCGGGATAAGGAAGCGAGCCAAACGCGCGATTATGGTGTCGCAAAGAACGCGACACATCGCGCGGCTCGCCCGGATTCCCTCGACTTCGCTCGGGACAGGCTCTTCACTGCGCAAAGAACGCTTGTTCAGGATGACAGCGCGGTTGGGGGATGACGGCGGGGTAAGAGGTACAATCCGTTTATGCGTGTGAATTCTGACAAGCCTTTGCAGGGGAAGACTGTCCTGGTTACGGGCGGGGCGCGGCGGTTGGGACGGGCTTCGGCTCTGGCTATGGCGGAGGCTGGTGCGGATGTGGCCATTACTTTTCTGCACTCGGCGCGTGAGGCGCAGCACACCGTGATTGATCTGAGCAGTTTCGGAGTGCGGGCGGTGGCGCTGCGCTGCGACGTTACCGACGAGAAGAGCGTGAAGTCTGCGATCAAGGAAACCGGCAGGGAACTGGGCGGGCTGGATATTCTGGTCAACAACGCGGCGAATTACGAGACGGTGGAATTTGACAAGTTGACGGTGAAGCAGTGGGACGCGATGTTCGCTTCGAACACGCGGGGACCGTTTCTGGTGTCGCGCGAGGCTTTGAAACTTCTTCGCGAACGGCGGGGGAAGATCATCAATATGGGATCACTGGGCGGATTGCGTCCGTGGGCGGATCATGCGCATTATTGTTCGTCGAAGGCCGCGGTGCACATGTTGACCAAAGTGATGGCGAAGGCGCTGGCTCCGGCGATTGCGGTGAACTGCGTGGCGCCGGGGATGATCGATCTGGGAGAGAAGTCGGCGGCTGGGTTTATGAAGCGGATGGCGAAACAGACTCCGATGCGGCGCAATGGGACGGGCGAGGAGATTGCGACGGCCGTGATGTTCTTTGCTACCGCGCCTCATTTTATTACTGGACAGATTATGGCGGTCGACGGCGGGCTGGGTTTGTAGATTGGTTTGCCAGGAGTCCGGCGGCATGTTGGTTGTCCTGTTCCTCGCTTTCCTGTATGTTGCGAACTTCGGTGTTGACCTGAATGGACAAGCGTCTTATTGCGGTCGCGTTGCTGTTACTGAGTTCAGTGGCATGGGCGCAGAACCGTCCGGAAGATGGTGGACGCGAGGTTCAGGTGTGGACGGGCGGAGGGCCTTCGGTGCCTGGAGGTACATCCGATACGAGCGTCTGGAATGTGGGCTTGCGCTACGGATGGATTCTCACGCGTCCGCACGGTCCTGGATTTTTGAAGGGAAGATTCGAGTACGCGGTGGATGCGGTGCCGTTGTTTGTGGTGTTCCAGCGGTACAACACCGCATATGGCGCGGGGTTTAATCCGCTGGGATTGAAGTGGGACTTCGCGGCTCGCGGACGGATTGAGCCCTATCTCGAGTTGGGTGGTGGGACGCTGTTTACCAATCATCAAGTGCCGATCGGAACTTCCAGCGTGAACTTTACTCCGTCGGCGGCGCTGGGGATGCATTTGCTGGACGACAAATATGCTTTTAGTGTGGAGGTTCGGTATCTGCATATTTCAAATGCGGGGCTGAGTTCGCCGAACCCGGGGATTAACACCGTGGAAGTGCGGGTTGGGTGGGGGAAGTTCTTTGGGAAATAGATTTCGCTGTCTGTAAATTCTGGCGAGGCGTAATGGCGCTGGGCTGCGAAGAAAATTGCAGAGATCCTTCGCTGGGCTCAGGGTGACATCGTGGCTTAACTCCAGATATTCTTCTTGCTTATGTCAACTCTAGTGGAGTGCGTTCCTAACTTTTCTGAAGGGCGCGATAAGTCCAAGGTCGATGCCATTCTTGCGTCCATGAAGATGGATGGCGTGTACCTGCTGGATCGCGAGATGGATGCTGATCACAATCGTTGCGTGATTACGCTGGTTGGGGAACGCGATGCGATTCAGGAGGCGGCGATTCGCGGGGTCGGCAAAGCTGCGGAGTTGATCGATCTCAATCATCATCAGGGGGCGCATCCGCGGATGGGGGCGGCGGATGTGGTGCCGTTTATTCCGATTGATGGCGTGACCATCGAGGATTGCGTGGCTATGGCGCGGCACGTGGGAGCGGAGATCTGGAAGCGATATCAGATTCCGGTTTATTTGTATGAAGCGGCTGCGGCCACGCCGGAGCGGCAGAATCTGGAGAACATCCGCCGCGGACAGTTTGAGGGTATGCGGGTGGACATTGCCACCAATCCGGCGCGCAAGCCGGATTTCGGGGAGCCGAGGGTGCATCCGACGGCTGGAGCGACAGTCGTGGGGGCGCGCAAGTTCTTGATCGCTTACAACGTTTTCTTGAATACTCCGGATGTAGAGATTGCGAAGAAGATTGCCAAGGCGGTACGCTTCTCGAACGGCGGATTGCGCTTTGTGAAGGGTGCTGGATTCCTGGTGCGTGGGCTGGCGCAGGTGTCGATGAACTTAACCGACTTTGAGCAGACGCCGATTCATCGGGCATTCGAGTTGGTCAAGCGCGAGGCTGAGCGTTATGGTGTTTCGGCGCTGAGCAGCGAGATTGTGGGATTGATTCCGAAGAAGGCTTTGGAGTCGGCGGCGGAGTGGTTTTTGCAAGTCGAGAACTTCGATTCATCGTTGATTCTGGAAAATCGCCTGAGTGCGGTGATGGGAGGCAAGGCTGCGGTTGGAGGCTTGCGCGCTGGCGTCGAGCCTTTCGTGGAACAGCTCGCGGCGCCTACGGCTACGCCGGGAGGCGGGAGCGCGTCTGCGGCCAGCGCGGCGATGGCAGCGGGACTGGCTTCGATGGTGGCATCGATGTCGCGAGGCAAAAAGGCTTATCTGCAATACGAACGCGAGTTAAGCGAGGCCATCGCGCAGCTTTCACAATTGCGCGAGGAATTGAAGGTGGCGATCGATGCCGACGCGGAATCCTACAATTCCGTGATGAAGGCCTACAAGCAGGCAAAGGAGTCGGCGAACGCGGACGGCATTATCGACACCGCCTTGAAGCAGGCCACCAGCGTGCCACTAAGCGTGGCTGAACGGGCACAGGAAGTGGCCGGAATTGCAGAGAAGCTTAAACCCATCACGAATCCGAACATGAAATCCGATCTCACTACGGCCTTGGCGTTGGCACGGGCCGCGATCGAGGGCGCGTTGGCGAATGTGGAAATCAATCTGGAATCGCTGAAGGACACAGCATTTGCCGCGGAAGTTCGAGCGAAGGTCGCAACTCTGTCAGCTAAGTAGGGTTTCTACTTGTGGCGCCCTCGGAGACGGCTGCCGGACCAAGGGCCAGTCGTACTTTCGTTTCGTATCTGGTTAATCCGGTTGGCATACAATAGGTTAGGGATGCAAGTTTACTGATTCGGTTCGTTCTGCATCTAAACATCGTATTTGAGAGACACTTTCCTTATGAAGCGATTGCAGGGTGTTTTGTTGGTTTTGCTACTTTCGAGTGCGGCGGCATGGGCGGTCGCGATGGGCAGCTCCGCGAGGGGTGTGATTCCTTCCGAGGTGCAGCAGGTCATCACTGTGGACTACCGGACGCTGAAGAATTCCAGTACCGCGATGGCGTTGAAGGACCAGGTTCTGCCGCCAAGCCTGAAGGAATTCGAATCTTCGTTGAAGGGTGTGGGAATCGACCCCGAAAAGGATGTCGATCAGCTCACCTTCGCTTCCTATCGTCACGGTAAGGAAGGGATCAAGGTGGTCGGGATCGCGCAAGGTTCGTTCTCCAGCAAGGCGTTCCTGAAGAAGGCGAAGTTGAATAAGGTAAAACCGACCAAGTACCGCGACGCGGATATTTATCCCATGAATGCGGGCATGGAGATGGTTTTCCTGGACGACAGTTCGCTGCTGTTTGGCGATGGCATGGCCGTGAAGGGCGCGCTCGATGCACGTGACGGTTATACGCCCGCGCTCGACTCCAACAGCCAGGTGACGGACATGATCGGCTCGGTGGAATCCGGCACAGTGTGGAGTATTCTCGATCAGCAGGGAACCCAGAATATGCTGCTGTCAGCACTGGGCGATGCGGGGAAACTGGCTGATTTCGATACCATCAAAAAGCACGTACTGGGCTCGCGCTATCAGATGAACTTCCAGAGCGGCGTGAACTTCGATCTCGACGTGGTCACATCCGACTCGGTGACTGCAGGGACTCTTTCTTCGCTGGTGAAGGCGGGGGTGCTCTATCGCAAGATGACGGCGACTCCAATTGAGAAAGTCGCGCTGGAGAATGTTTCGATTAACTCGGACAGCTCCAATTTGCAGATGCACTTCAAGGCGGATGACAAGCAGTTTCAGTCGCTGATGCACTCGGATCTGTTTGCGGCGGTGTCGAAGTAGCTATCGAGATTCGGGAATGGCTTGCTGGCTGGGCCTTAGAAATCGTAAACCATACGCGATGATCGACTCTTAAGTTGTAGTTCTATTTCGCGCGGCAGTGCCGTTCTTCTTGTAGTGCCTTAAAATCGCGACGCCGCCATTTGCCATCATGACAGCGCCCCATAAGCTCACCATGGCACAAAACAATATGCCCTGCAGATCCCTTCGGTCTGGCCGCGTGTACAGATAGACGAAAACGGGTAGCCCTGCGAGAAGTATGAATGCGAGCCCGATCAGGAACAGCCCAATTGATTGGAAAAGGGTAAGACCCGGGCCACCCTTTAGCAGAACCTCGTCCAGCGATGGTTTCGAAGTAGCTGAGCCCCCGGATAGTCCCGATTTACGAGATTGCTTCAAGGCGTCCCGTGCCCCCGAATTGATTCTAACTCAGAGGAATCTGGAGTGAGGCGGGTGAATCTCCGGCGATTCTTTCTGTCACCACTATGTGATTCGCGGGCGCGGGCGCCCGCGCCACACGACACTGTTGTGTTCATGTAAAATCAAATGCGGCGAGTACAAATTCCCAGCCTTTAGACACTACTCCCGAATTCTTACTTGGGATTCTAATTTCGTCCAGGCCGGCGGCCTGTGGGAGAATTTTTGCCAGGAGATAAATGATGGCCAAGATTGCAAAGACAGCAGATCGTAAGAAAGAAATGGACACTTCCAAGAGCACGGATTGTCCGAAATGCGGCAAGCCCACGCGGATCGTGAAGCGGGTGAAAGACCGCGAACGCGGAGTACCGGGCGGGGTATTTATTTCGTGCTCAGTCTGCGAGTTCTTCGAGAAGTTGTAGGAAATCGCTTTTAGCTTGGAGCTTTTTGAACGGCCGCAATGGGCGAGAATTCATCGCGCATTGCGGCTTTTCTTTCTTGGGGCAATGCTAGTTCCGTTAGAAGCTGATTTGGCCCAGGATGGCTCTGGCTTCGCTGGCCGGATCGGCCGCACCAGTGATCGGGCGCCCCACCACGATGTGACTCGCGCCTGCGGCAATGGCCTCGGCTGGCGTGACGACCCTGGCCTGGTCGCCGGGCTCCATGCCTGCAGGACGTATTCCCGGAGTCACGATGGCGAAGTCACCTTCGAGTTCACTGCGCAATTCCGAGGCTTCCTGCGCGGAAGCGACTACGCCTTGGCATCCGTCAGCCAGGGCGAGAGCGGCCAGGCGCAGCACCTGATCTTTTACGCGCCCGTGCACCCCTAATTTGTCGAGATCGTTGTCATCCAAGCTGGTCAGGACTGTAACCGCCAGCACCATCAGGGCTGCATTGCTGTTCCGTGCTGCCTCGGTTGCCGCACGCATCATTTTGCCTCCACCAGACGCGTGGACGGTCAACATGCTCACGCCCAGTCCAGCCGCTTCGCGGACAGCGGCGGCGACGGTGTTGGGAATGTCGTGGTATTTCAGATCGAGAAAAACTCGGCGCCCAGAGGTCACAAGGTCACGAACTATTCTGGGCCCTTCGGCGGTATAGAGCTGCATCCCCACTTTGTAGCAAGAAGCGGAGTCGCCCACGGCCGCCACGATCTTCTGGGCGGCGGCCGCGGACGATACATCCAATGCGACGATCAGACGCTGGCGCGGATCGTACATCCCTTTGGGAGTTTAAAACGAACGTGGCTAATACGCTAGTGACTGCAGCATGGCCAGCTGCTCGGGTGCGGCTACGCGAGACGAGGCCAGGTCTAGGCGTACGCGCTGCAAGCCCTTATTCTCGAAGTGGAGCACCTGGGCGGCACCGTAGGACAGGTCGATGATCCGGCCCGGAACGATCGGTCCTCGATCATTCACCCGGACGTAAACGATCCGTCCATTGTGCAGGTTAGTGACGCGGACCCAACTGCCGAGAGGCAGGGTAGGGTGAGCCGCTGTCAGGTCGTGCATGTTATAGGGCTCGCCGCTGGCAGTCGCCCGACCTTCGAAGTATTCTCCATACCACGAAGCGGTTCCTACCTGATACGGCTGATGATGATTTGTCTTAGCCTGAGAACCGGATGTGGATCCCGTGGCTGCGTTTCTGGGTGTTGTACTTTGGGTGTCTTTCGACCCTGAGCTAGTTGGCCCCTGAGCCGCCCCCAGGCTGACGACCAATAACACGCTCGCCAGTCCATGAGCAATTTGATTTCGCATTCAGTGTCACCTCTTCTCTAAAGTCTTTTCATCCGAAAGTCGTCCTCCAGCGACCCAGTCCGTGATGTGATTTGACGATGCTATAGGCGGCGGGTTAGGTCTGTCAATCCGAAATTCTCCCTAGCAATGTTACGAGATAGTTATGGATATCTTACGTAACTTGCTGTACACCTTGAGCAAAGATACATATGTTACTGTAGTAGCAGCAAGTTAAGTGTTTATATAATGGTAAATACCCAAGGTTACTGTTGGTGTGCAGTATTTGCACTGCCATTGTTTTCATGTACTTAGAACTATTTTTGTAGTCGGCCCATGATTTCAGCGTTTTAGCAGGCTACGAAGCACGCTGTCGTGTCACCGCGCAAGTCATTGCGAAACAAACTCGCAGCGTGTAGGGTTTCCGATAGATTTCGATTATGGCTCTGAAGCCTCCCATCGTTCTCACAATCGCAGGTTTCGATCCCGGCAGCGGTGCGGGGATCACCGCTGACATCAAGACCATCGCCGCCCATGGCTGCTACGGCGTGGCCTGCATTACTGCGCTCACAGTGCAGTCAACTGGAGGCGTCCGGCGAGTGGAAACGGTTGACGCCGGCCTGGTCGCCGAAACGCTTGCAGAACTGGCCTCCGACGTAGAGATTGCGGCAGTGCACATTGGAATGCTTGGGTCGGGCAAAGTGGTTCGCGCCATTGCAGACTTCTTAGGGCAGCAAAACCTGCCGAACATCGTATTGGATCCCATCCTTAAGAGTTCCTCGGGAGCCGACTTGCTGGATGCTGCCGGAGCACGCCTGCTGGCTGAGAAGCTGATTCCTCTAGCTACGGTCCTAACTCCGAATGTGGATGAAGCGTCTGCCTTGACCGGATTGCCCGTCACCGATCCGGAACAAATGCGGGCGGCGGCCAGGAAACTCCACGAGATGGGCGCCTCGGCCGTGGTCGTAACAGGCGGGCATCTCGAAAAGGCGATCGATCTGTTGAGCTTCACCAGCAGCCGCGGGATCCAGCAGGAACTGTTCAAGTCAGCTCGGCTAAAGTCGAACTCCACCCATGGCACGGGATGCGCCTTCGCCACCGCCGTGGCTTGTCATTTGGGTTTGGGGCGGGGATTGCCCGAAGCCGTGTTGCTGGCCAAAGCCTATGTGGCGGCGGCGATCAGCAATGCTCATCCACTAGGGCGCGGCATCGGGCCAGTTCATCATCTTTATCGGATGCAGGAGCAACGGCGAGCCATCCTTGCCGATCCCGAGCCCGTCCATTAGCCCTCTTCGCGCGAAGCTCCAGTAACATTGACTTGACCCTATCCCTATGTGACAATCCGCCCATAATCGCTTGTTGCGTCAACCGTATCTGGATTTATAACGCTTACTCCCGGCCGTGGAGTTCATGGCCATCACGGTATGGCCATCGCCAAAGAAGGAGTGCTGATTTTGCCTGCGTTGCTTGCCATCGCCGGCGGATGGACGGACTACCGCTCCCGCCGCATCCCCAACTGGCTCACCGTGCCCGGCCTGCTGATCGGGATCGCGGCAAATTCCTGGCTGCGCGGCTGGCCGGGAGCGAAAGACTCCTTGTTAGGCGCTGGCTTGGGCTTGGCGCTGCTGCTACCCTTCGTCCTGATCCGCAGCCTCGGTGCCGGCGATTGGAAATTCGTCGGCGCGCTGGGCGCTTTTCTCGGCCCGAATAACCTGCTCACCGTGCTGCTGCTTGGGATTCTGGTGAATGGTCTGATGGCGGTGATTATGGTCATCCAGAAAAAGCGTGTCCGCGAGACCGCGCGCAATCTGGGACGCATGTTGGCCGCGCTTCTGACCATCCACTTGCCCAGCCCCGACCTGACTCTGGATAATCCAGACTTGGTCAAAGTTCCATTTGGCGTAGCCGTCGCCATAGCCGTTATTCTGTATACAGGACGTCAAGCCTGGGCTTGATAATGTAGGCGCGGCGTCCTCGCGCGTGCAGGAGCAAATCAGAAGTGGATCGGAAGTAGCGAAGATGAAGACGACAAAGATGAAAACGGCAAAGACGAAAACGACAAAGACGAGCCTGAGAAAAATCATCACCGGAACCATCGGCTCAGAGATCGCCGAAGCCGCGTTGGTGCTGCCGATTTTTTTCATGATTATGCTGGGTATCTATTGGTTTGGGCGGGCGTTCAATACCTATGCGACCATTAACCATGCGGCGAGAGAAGGCGCCCGATTGGGCGTTGTGCAAGGTTGCGCCATGTGCGGCACCCCCAACCTTCAGCCGACACCGAATCAAATCGCCGATCAAGTCGCATCAGCCCTCCAGGCTTCCAGCCTCCTCCCCGGCCAGGTCTCGAGCACTGCGGAACCGGCCACGCGCCCCGCGTGTGGAGGCGGGAGCGCATCTTGTCAGAATCCGAGCGTAGGTAAACCTCAGATTTGTGTTTACTACAATGTGCAACTGCAGCCCGCCGCTAGTTTGCCTGCCAACGGGGGCGCTCCTGGTTGCGGGGTTTCGGTGCAGTTCCAGTATCCGTATCAGTTCTACCTGCCGTACACCTCGCTCAACATGCAGCAAATAATGCTGAACGCGGGCGTGCAGATGGCAGGAGAATACTAGAGGGCGTGTTTAATCGACACAAACTCGCCACGCTGCTTTGGTCGCGGCGCTCTCCGCTCCGCGAAGCAGATGCTGCGGCACTCATAGAATTCGCCGTCTCCCTGCCCTTGCTCGTGGTCTTGGTAGTGGGAATTTTCGATTTTGGCGGAGCATTCAACCTTAAGCAAGAGCTCAATAACGCGGCCCGCGAAGGAGCTCGCTTTGCAGCCGCGCAGCCCAGCAACGACCTGGGGCTACCTGGACCGCCGCCATCCATAAGCGCAGTGCGCTTTGTGGTCGACTCTTATCTGGTGACTGCCGGCATCAATGACTGCGGTCTGAACGCTGCGCACTATGCTCTGGCGGGGAGCTATACCTGGGTGTTCAATGCGAGCGGGAACGGCTGCTCGATGACCCTCAGGATCAACCGCGCAAATCCGGTGCAGGAGACGGTCGGGGGAGCCACCGTAAACATCCTCTGCACCACCGTGAATATCACCTACCCGTATCAATGGCATTTCAATAACGTCATCCAGTTGCTGGCCCCGGGCGCAAATTATTCTCTGGGGAATATCCCCGTCGACGCCACTGCCGTCAACATGGACTGAGGTTCGCATGCACCAGAACATTTCCCCGCGAAAGCGACACCAGGAACGCGGCCAGACCATCCTGCTGGTGGCTATATCGCTGGTGGCCTTGCTGGCGATGGCCGCATTGGCGATTGATGTCGTCACCTTGTACGTGGCTAGCAGTCAGATTCAACGAGCCACCGACGCCGCCGCGCTGGCGGGCGCTAAAGCGATCGCCGATTCCGGTTTCACCAGCCTTCCGGCCGCCGATCCCAATTACGACACTGCGCAAACCCTGGCTCAGACTATGGCCACGACCGCCGTCAATTCCATCATCGGGACCGCGACCATCAATCTCGTGAGCGGCCAGCTTCCAGTCATGCCCGCGCCGCCGACTTTTGATTTCACAACTCACCCCGGCAGCTTTCAAATCACGGTCAGTTTGAAGAGCGCCAACCTGCCCACATTTTTTTCGAAGATCTGGTCTGGAAGCTCCCCTACCGTGAAGGCCTCAGCAACAGCGGAAGCCTATAATCCGTCGAACTTGCCCACTACCACGCCCTTTACACCTATCGCTCCGACTAGCGTGAAGCCATGGCTGGTCGCGAATGCCGATCCAATCAACGTCGGCACTAAGTTTGTTAACACTGCCACTGGGGTAGTTGATTCCGCCATTATTGGAGGGCCAGCAATCGACTTGGTTTCCGACTGCATCCACCCTGGCCCCAACAGATGCCATCTCGGTACCAATCCTCCGGGTGTTATTTCCGGTAAGCACCAAGTTCAATATGTGCCCGCAGTGGTTAACACGGTCAACACCCAAAACGTCTGTCCGGCTTGCAAGGGTACAACTGATTTTGAGCAGAGTATTGAGTGCGCCGATGTGGCAACTTCCTATCAGGTCCTTAGCTGCGGTGGTGGGACAGTTCAGCTTCAATGGGACGACGGTATCAACCCCGGCGCGCCCCCCGGCAACAACGCCACTTCGCTTGGAGGGCAATGCCTGATCCATGCGTCAAGCGGCGAGGGTGCGGGGCAGGGACAGGATCTGCTTCAAAACCCCGGGCCTTGGCCCACCGCGCCTTTCCAATTCAAGGCGCAAAGCGGACCGCAGAGCGGAAATCTGGTTACGACCAGCAATTCAATCGTGACCATTCCGATCCTCGATCCAGCCCCCGGCGTCACTCTTCCTAACTTCGGTGGCGTAGTGACAGTCGATGGATTCCTTCAGGCGTTCATCAACCAAGTTGATGGTCCTCCCAGCAGTGGCATCCAGCCCCCCGAGGGCAGCATTAATATCACGGTGCTCAATATCGTCGGCTGCAGCAGTGCCAGCAATGGCGCTGCTCCCGTGGTTGGGGGGGCCGGCACCTCGCCCATTCCCGTTCGCCTAATCACAGCCCCATAGGCCCGACCTACTTCGTCAGCGGGGTCAGGATTTCTCCCAGCACGTCTGCGCCTCCGGCACGCTCCAGATGCGGACTTCTAATTCCATCGTGGTACGGAATCGAATAGGTCTTGAAGAACTTTGCATTCTCGATCAACAAATCGATTGGCTCTTTGCTGTCTTTCGACGCGCGCAGCGCATCCAGCAAAACGTCTTTTGACCAGGCTCGCCCGTTGATTGCGACCAGCTTCATTTCAGGACCAATTCCGGCCGCGTAAGCAGGCGATCCATAAATCACGTCCGAAAGCGTGCCATCCTCTTTGACTGCGAAACCCAGCGAGTAAGAAGCGTCCACCGACTTGCGCACTTTGTTCGACGTCTTGATGAACAGGTTGGGCTGATCGTTGTATACCAGCCGCCATCCGCCGCGCTCAATGCCGCCGAGGGGAGCGTGCGGATCGGTTGAATTCACCCGCGTCTTCAAAAGGGTGGCCCAATCGTAGGGCGCGACCTGATTCAACGCCTTGACCACGTCGTCAAAGGCGTAAGGCACAACCTTCGGAGGTCCGCTTTCGCCTCCATGAAAGAGGCGGCAAAAATCATTGAGCGACCTTTGCCCTTGAGTCTGCTGCCGAATCGTCGTGTCTACTTCGAGCCAGATCAGTGCGCCCTCGGGATAGTAGTCGAGCGAGCGCCGCCAGCTCTGCCATTCCGGCCCCTGCAGCCGCAAGATTTGCACCGAGCGCGCCGTATCTTCCAGCGGACGCCAGGTGCGTCCCGGGCGATGGTCGAGCATGGCCGCGGTTGCCGCCAACGCTTCGCGATATTGCTCCTGCGTCTGTAATCCGGAGCGCGCCGTCAGAACTTCGCCGAGATATTCGGTTAGCCCTTCATACACCCAAAGCAAATCGCCAATCATCGGATCCTGATAATTGCGCGTGGCCAATCCCTCCGGCCGACGGTATTTCCCATTCCACGAGTGAGTAAACTCGTGCGGCAGCAACCCCGCTTCAAGCAGCTGCAGCTCCGGCTCAAGCAGCGTGCGCTCGCGCACGCTGTTGTCGCTCGACTGATGATGCTCCACCCCGTGGTGTCCAGCCTCGTCGCTGAGCGTCAGCAGAAAATGATATTCGAGATAGTGCCGCGCTCCGAACAAAACCCCAGTTTCCGCGACCAGCTTGCGGTACGCAGCTTCGTCGGCGGGAGTCATTGCCAGCGCTGCATCGCTTTCGCCGACCATATCGATCACGTGCACAGGAGTTTCTCCCGGCTTCGTCAGCTCGATCTTGCGATAGTGATTGCCCGCGATCAGTGGAGAATCGACCAGAGTGGTCAGCGATACGGGCTTGAATCTCCTCATATCCGGCTGCTTCGCGTCGTGTTCTTCGATAGTGTTCGACAGAATCAGAGCGGTCCCAAATCTCCACTCTGCAGGAAGCAGTATCGACGGAGTAACCTGCACCGCATCCGAACTCGCGCCCTGCGGATAGAGCACGACCTGATTCCAATTCAAATCAAGAACGTTGGTTGTTGCCGCGGGACCGCTCGCACCCGCACTGCCGTCATTGGTAATCGTATCCATCGACACATGCAATTCGTTCGCGCCCGCGGGTACGTCGACGTGAAAGGCATACATGTCCACGGGATCGCGTTGCCACGCCAGCGTCTGGCCCGCGGCTTCCATTTTTATGCCAGTGACATTCGCAATGGGGCCAGAGGGACGGTGATTGCCGGGAATCCATTCCGGATAAACCAGCGTGAGCGGACCCGGCTTAACTGGAATGGTCAGCCGCGAGTGATAGATATTGCGCGGCGCGTCGGTCAAATCGACCGAGAGTTGGATGGACTGAGCGCCAGCGAAGTCGGACAAAAACGAAACGAACGAAACGATCAGAGATAATGCAAACAGAAAGCGCACGCGTAACTCCATTTTGTGACAAAAGTCAGGCGCAGGTGAGCTTAACGGAGAAGAAGCTGCGGGCGCAACTTAGGCAAAACGAGGCTACGATTTTTCCGTAGCTCTTCGGTGGCGCCAGTAGATTCCTGCGATCCCGGAGGAAACCAAAAGTACGGTCGCGGGCTCGGGAACCGGAGGCGGCGGAGGCTTGTGATGTGGGCAAGGATTGCTTTTTCCCGATCCCGCCGCGAGTTCATCCTTGATGTCTACAGGAGGACAGCTAGCAGTCGGAAGCGGCGGCGGAAAAATGGGTGGCAGTCCGCCTCCGGGGAAGGGAGCGGTTCCTGAACTGATCACAGTGGGAGGACCCACTGCGCCCAAGCCAGCAAGCTCGCGCCCCGACCCAGTCGCGTTGAAGTCTCCAGGGAATGGAATCTGGCCGGCAGTGCCGTCGAAAGGCTCTTCGAATTTTGCGGCCGGAGGCTCGGCTGGCGAAACTACAGGCTGCGCGCTTTCTGAAATTCGGTTGGCGCAGCGGACACGAGCGGTCATCTTTCCATCAGTGATGAGCTTCTCGCCTTTGTGTAAGCTGACTCTCTTTGCCGTCCAGAAAACCTTATCGCCCATGCGGTAGGAAAGATAAACCAGCTTGGGCTGATCGAGTTCCACGATTCTGGCATTGAGAAAATCGAAGCCGGCATAGTGACTGCCGACCACGCGATCGTGCTCACTCACCTCACGCAGATCGTCTGGCGTTCTGACGCCTCCGGGAATGATGGAATAGGGATAAACCACCCGGTGCGGGACCGTCAGCGGAGACGAAACCGATTTCATAGCGAGCAGGGATAAGTTCTGGCTGAGGTTGCCTTGGGTCCAGCTGAGGTCGGTTTGATCTGCGTTAGCACGCGATGGCCTGATCAGCGAAAGCCAGGCCGGGCGAACTGAAGACGAACGAACCGAAAAACTCCACCAGGCGCCAAGGTAAAGAAGCCCGAGCACCGCGAACGCAAAGACCGTCCGGCGAACCCGCCTGCGCTGGCGGGACCTGCTCGTGCGCACCCGCACCAACCTCCCTCGATCACTCACACAAAGCCCCTGCAGTTCGCGGTTCGCAGACGACAGATAGAAAGCCGATGCTGCTTAGGGCACCGATCATTCCGTCGTCTGTGCTCTCGACCACGAATCTGCTGCTATGGCTGGCTTCCAATTTTCCAGATGGGCTCATGGTAGCAGACTTAGGAATTGAATCGCATAAATCCTGTGTGCACTTTGTTGATTCTTCCCGAATCGGGTTATGTGGGCTGGAGGGCGCCTATCCGGAGTATGCTTTTCAAGCCTCTGGTCCGAGCCGCATTGGCTCGAATGCGATTGGTGAGGTGTCCATGTCGCGTTGTTGGCGGTTGCAGGTTTACTTGTCCGGCCCCACGGCTGGAGGCTTCGCGCTAGCCGACGACTTCTCGATTTCAGCCAGGCCCTTTTTGGCTAGCTCGATGTCCTCTGGCTGAGTTGCCAGGTGAAGATAGAGCTGCATATGTTCCGCGGCGGCCTGATAGTCTTGCTTGCGCAGCAGGATCATGGCGAGCAGGTATTGCAGCTTCGGAATCTGATGGTTTTCATCCACCCGGATTCCCTGAAGCGCACTCTTTTCCCCATCGTCGAAATTGCCCAGGTAGCAATTCGCGACCGCATTGTCGTAATAGGCGTCGGGAAAGTTGACCGGGTTCAAGCTGACCAGCTTGCTGGTAATGTCAATCACGCTGTGCCAGTCGTTAGCCTGCATGGCGATCTGCGCCAATCCGTCGTAAGGATTGACGTACTTGGGATCGGCTGCCACCGACTGCTCGAAGGAGTGTTTGGCCGATTGCATGTCCCGTTGGTGCGCTTGCAGCCATCCCAACTGATACCAGGCAGTCGCGTATCGGGGATAAATCTGCACCGCTTTTTCAAACGATTTCTGCGCGTCCTCCAACTTGTTCTTTTTGGCCTGCTCCATCCCTTTTTCAAAAGCTTTCTTGGCGGCGGGCGGGGCCAGGGCGCTGGTCACGCTGATGCTGGTGCCGTCCACGTGGGCCAGGCGGTGCAGCGGAACTCGGCCCAGATCGACGTTGCTGGTCATGGCCGCACGGCCGCCCATTTCCACCGGCTGAGAAGAAAAGCCCGCGAGTTCCGCCTGCAGTTGACAACTAGTGATGTCTGACGAAGGCTGGCTGCCCGAGCGAGTGGGCGCACCCGAACTGCTGGCATCGCTGATGGCGGCGGACTCGGCCGACCTGGAATCTCCAAATTGAAAGCTGAAATAGCCACGGGAGTTGGTGTAGGTTTGGCTGCGCCGCTGGCCTCGGCAGATGGTTTGAATCATCGCCGGCTCAGTCAGTTCCGTTCCGTCATCTAGCACAACCTGACCGGAGATAAAGATGCCCGATGGCATAGGAGCGGGATTGTTGGTTCCGCTCCCCGGCAAAGAGCCGGGCAAATTCGAGCCCAGACCACCAAGCGAGGGTCTACCGCTGCCAGGCCGGCCTTGGGCGAAAGCGACGGCGGTAAAGCCGATGATGAAGATGAGAAAGGAACCGCGAAGAAGAAGTGTCCGCATGACGCGCCCCGAATACCTGTTACCGGAGTATATGCCGTTTGGCGGCCCGGGGAGATACTTTGTCGTATTTTGGCAAAGATTTTACAAATCGATTGTGCAAGTTGGGCGCTATCCGCGGCACGCGCCCATCGGTGAATGAAGCAAAGCGATGCGCAGATCCTGACACCTTGTCCGCGCATTGCGGTACTAAAGTTTTCGGTCGCAAGCGACGATATTCCAAAAAGATGGCCGTTCGTCGATCCGGGAATTCGGGGCGACGAATACGAAACGCACATCTGAGGAGCAACCCAGTGAAAGTCTTAATCGCTGAAGACGAACCGCTTTTCCGCAAACTTCTATCGCAGTTGCTGTCTTCTGAATTCGACTTGACTGTAACCGAGGACGGTACGACTGCGCTGGCGAACCTTCAGCAGGAAAACGGACCCGTTCTAGCGATCCTCGACTGGGTGATGCCAGGATTGACGGGCCTCGAAGTGTGTCGCCAGTTACGCGCGCGCCGGCAGACGGCGGGCACTTACGTGATTCTGCTCACGGCGAGAAACAGCGCGGCGGATATTGTCGCCGGACTTCGAGAGGGTGCAGATGACTATGTGACCAAGCCGGTCCAGCCGGAGGAACTCCGGGCGCGGGTACAGCTCGGATGCCGGATCATCGAGCTGCGGGCGGCGCTGAAGATTGAAATGGGAGCGTTGGCCGTGGCCCTCGCCAAAGAGAAGCTGCTGTTGAATCGACTGGCTTTGATTCCACAGCAACTTCAAAGGCGAGCGTCGAAAAAGGGTGTGCCTGCGCTGGTATGAAAGTTCTTCTCGGCCTGCTAGTTTCCCAGCAGCCCAAAAACTGCGACGCTGTTAACCGTGCCCACATAGACCTTTCCGTTGACAATCATCGGCGTACCGAAGTGACTGGCGTTTCCGAATTGATCTCGATTATGTCGCGCCTGACTCGAATTGTAGAGTTCGCTCGCCAAGTTCCAAGCGTTGTAGGCGCGCAATACGTCATCAGGGCCGTTATGCTCGATCGTCCAAACAATGCCGTTAGTTAACCCATTGGCAGAAACACTCGGCGTGGTTCCGGGATAAGTGAATGAGGCTACGCTTCTCGAACGCGGCGACGTCGAGAGTTGGGCTTTCGCGAACTGGAACTGCAACAGACGATTCCCGACCGGGCCAAAGTAGACATTGCCGTCGAAATAAGCGCACGAAGCCCACTCGCCTCCTCCAAGGACGCCATCGATTTCCTGATAAATGGCATTATCGTTATTGGGATTGAATTTCCCCATGTTGGTGCGGTCAACGACATAGATGTTCTGGTCCTTACCTGCCCCGATGGCCAGGTAGCGGGTCCTGCCACTGGAGTCTTTCATGGGAGGTAGCACAAGCGCGCCCCCCGAACCGAGGTCTTGATCGTTATCCGATTCTTGAATCGTGTTGTACATGTTGAAATAATCAACCACCTGGAGTTTCTTGTTCTTAGCCGAGACCCTCAGGAAAGCGTTGCCGTAGTCTCCCTTGTTGGGGAAACCTTTTTTGTTCAAGGTGGTGTCGAAGGTACCGTTGGCGTCCAGAAAAAAGAGGCTTTCCCCGTCGGACGCGATTCCACTTCCGTTTTGCCAGATTGATCCCTCGCTGCCATTGGGCGTTAGGTTCAGAACGCCACTTTGCGACAGAGTGTCTTCGTTGTACCCGATGATCCATCCGGTGTAAGGCCGGTTGTCGCAGTGGGAGGTCCATCCGGTATAGATCACGCCATTCAATAGAAGCAGTGCTTGCCGCTCTGCGTACTGCCCGGGATCGAAGATGACGTAACCATCGTGGCTGTTGTCGCCGGTGCCGGGATATTTCGCCTGAACGGCAACGGGCCCGCCAAATTCTTCTTGCCCGGTCGTGATATCGAGGGCATGAATGCGCTGAAAATATTGGCTGGAGTTCTTACTCATGGCTACCACGTAGATGGTGCCGTGCGGACCGCTGGAACGATCGATCACCGGCGTGGAGGTTATGCCGATCTGTGGACTGATCTGGTTGCAGCCACGGTCATCCGACGGGACCTCGCCTGATTCAAGTACTGACACGTGCCACAGCGGGGTGCCAAGGTCGGCGTCGAAGGCATACACGCTGTCGTTCTCTGTGACCGCGTAGGCAACATTGTGGGTTCCCTGGCCCGGAATTGAGACAGCGGAAAGATATAAAGGCTGCGCATCAATAATGCCGTCCACCGGAAACGTGAACAACTTGCCGAAGCTCGATGCGTTCACGTTGCTGGTAGTGAGGATAACCTCGTGCGGGTTTTGACCGGTTCGGGCGATGTTGTTGTGATAGGTCACAACGTCGGTGGCCGAACTCGCCAAAACGGCAAAGAGGGTAAAGCAGATCAACGGGACGAGCCTTCTACATACCGATCGGGGTCTTCGGAGCAACAAAGTGCCGGGCATCCAAGGACTATGGGAGCATGGCGCGCTGGAACCCTGATTTAATTCAGCAAAACTCTGCAGCTTGCCTGGCATAGCTGACACGAACCTCCAGATTTTCGTCCATTTGCCCGCCCCTCACCTTCCCTGGGACGGGCATAGGGCAAGCGCACTTCATCGCGCACTTGTGATGCTTTGAGTCAAGAGGACCCCGAAGATCTCGCTTTTCGTGGCGAAACCCTATCGTGTATGGACTTACGCCCACACACTCGGAAGTTCATGAGGGAGGAAAAACCTGTTCGACTCGTCAACCGTGGGCGGGGCACCCGCGTCAAGTCAACAAAGAGTTTCTCGTCTCCGCGAGCGCCTGTCAATATGAAACGTTTTGCATAGAGGCGATCGGTATGAAAAGCGGCAAAACGCTTGTAGAGAGGGCGACGTTTGTGGTTCTTAAGGATTACTTGAATATGGCGCTGATATCGCGATAGCTTACGGCATCTTCGGAAAAGCCAAAGGTGCCGTGCTCCCGCATTTCGCGAGCCGCACGAAGAAACGCACCCAGGGCTGCCCGGGAGAGAGCACTGCCGACGCTGACACGCTTGACTTCAAGCGCCGAGAGTTCGGCCACGCTCATCTGAACCCCCTGCAGCCCCATGATTACATTCACGGGGCGGTCGACTGCGCGGACGATGGCGGCGATGTCTTCTTTCGTTTTCAGGCCCGGCGCGTAGAGAACATCGGCACCTGCCTCCTGGTAGGCCTGCAGGCGGTTGATTGTGTCTTTCAGGTCAGGCCTGCCGACCAGATAATTCTCGGCCCGCGCCGTCAATGTGAACGGAAAGGGAAGGTTGCGCACGACTTCTGCGGCTGCGCGGATCCGGTCCGCGGCATGCCCGAGCTCGTACACCGCACCATCCGCGCGGCCGGACATGTCTTCAATCGATCCTCCAACCAGCCCAGCCTCTGCGGCAAGCCTAATGGTTTGCGCGGCCATTTCGGGGGCGTCTCCATATCCGTTTTCAAGGTCGGCGCTGACTGGCAGGTCCGTGGCTGAGGCAATCGCTGAGACATGGGCCATCATTTCATCGCGGTCGATCGTATTATCTCGCCGCCCGACCGAGAAGGCGTAGCCGGCGCTGGTAGTGGCCAGTGCCTCAAAGCCCAGATGGGCCAGCAGCCGCGCTGTGCCTACGTCCCACGGATTGGGAATAATGAATGCCGTGTCCCGCGCGTGAAGCGCGCGAAACGTTAGTCCTTTTTCTGCCTGCGTCAACATGGAGAATCACCTTGCTTCTGCGAATGTTGAAGGTAGACCGAATGTTCTATCGACCACTTCCACAAAGTTTCGTTCTTCGTGGAGGATGAGCCGTTTGGTCTGCGCCATGGTGAAATTCTCACGCGCTTCCGGATCAGATTTCAATCGGCCGCGGTAGGCTTCATAAGATGCGAGACTATCGAAAGCAATCAGCCCCCAGGCTACGTTGTTCGTGCCTTCGTGAGGAAGAAAATACCCGACAAGGTGGCCGCCGCATCGAGGAATGATGTGTCCCCAATTCTCAGCGTATTGCTTGAATCCGTCTCGCTGGAAGGGATCAATTTCGTAGCGGATGATGCAGGTGATGGACATGAGTGTTCTCCCAATGGCCACGAAGTTCAATTGCTTTACTTCACATCGGTCGTCAACTTTACGTCTTTCACTTCTTTGATTTCGCCGATTACGATCGCACGTGTTCCTTTGCGCTCGTAGACCGTGCCGCTGGCGCGAACGTATTTGCCCACGAACGGCATGAGCTTTTCGCGTTGATCCGTGTCCGGCATGGAGTCAGAAATCGGAATGTAAAGGTCGCCATCCTTCGTCTGAATTACCAACGGAGAACCATGCCTGGCGCACTCCAGCGCGCATTGAAGGTTGAAATCGGTTGCTTTGGCTTCGAGATTCTGAATGGGACAGGCAATGTCGCGGACGAGACCTTCGATGGTCGCTTTCGACTTATTGGATAAGGGCTCCGCCTTTTTGGGCGACTGCGACATCGCGAGGATTGAGGCAATACTGCAGCCAGCGAGCAAGAGTAAAGAGATGAGTACAACACGATTCATGGCTTTTCCTTCCTTGAGCGGTAGTCGATTTCCTTTTGATTATGCCAGTTGTCTGACAAGCATGCTTCGTTTAGTATCAAAGTATGAATGTTGAACGCCATGACGACGCAGCCGCCGGCATCGCGGCAGCGATTGGCGAGCCCGCGCGTGCCCGCATGCTGTACTGCTTGAGCGATGGCCGTGCGCGTACTGGCACCGAGTTGGCGATCGTTGCCAACGTAACTCCGTCGACTGCCAGCGTTCACCTGCAACGGCTGAAGGCGCGGCGATTGGTAAAGGTGTTCGCTCAAGGCAAGCATCGCTATTACAGTCTGGAAGGAGCCAATGTGGCATCCGCACTGGAGGCTTTAAGCGTGCTGGCTGGCGGGGCGCGCGAAGCGTTCGTTCCGAATACGCCGAACCATTTGCGCGCCGCGCGGACTTGCTACGACCACATCGCGGGAACCATGGGCGTGTCTTTGCATGACCGCTTTAAGGCACTGGGGTGGCTGTCAGGCGATTCAAAACGCGTTGTTAGCGGATACGACGTCACCACCGTGGGAACAAAAGGTTTCGCCGCTCTGGGCATTGATCTTGAGGCGACTCAAACGCTGCGCCGGCGGTTTGCTTACGCTTGCGTGGACTGGAGTGAACGCAGACCGCATCTCGGCGGTGCTCTGGGCGCAGCTGTCCTGAATATTGCGTTAAAAAGAAAATGGGTGGTTCAGGATCTCGATAGCAGAGCGTTGAGTGTTACGAGTTTCGGACGCCGCGAAATGTTAAATCGATTTGGCCTTAAGCTTTGAGGGTTATGCTGGGCGGCCGAACTTCTCGCAGCCTTCGCTCAAGAAATCGGCGCTCGCTATCGTTGGTGACCAAGGCGAGTGCCCGCGTGTAACTCTCGGCCGCCTCCGGGAGCGAACCAAGGCGACGAAGCAGATCGGCGCGTGCGGCATGCAGCAGATGGTAATTGGCGAGATTGTCAGCTGTGGCCAGCGCATCGATCAACACGAGCCCTGCGTCTGGGCCTTCCGCCATCGCGACGGCCACCGCCCGGTTCAACGAGACAATCGGAGACGGCTGCACTCGCTCAAGTAGATCGTAGAGGCGGACAACCTGCGGCCAATCCGTATCCTCAGCCCGCGCCGCCTGGCAATGCACAGCCGCGATCGCCGCCTGCAGCGCGAAGGCACTGGGTCTGCCGCGAAAAGAGTCGTCGACCAGCGGCAACGCTTCGGCAATCTGCTCTTGATTCCATCGAGTGCGGTCCTGCTCTTCGAGAACCACAATATCGCCGGCATCGTCGGTGCGGGCCTCACGGCGGGCATCGTGCAACAACATAAGGGCGACCAGCGCCGTCGCTTCCGGCGGAGGCTGCGGCATCATCAGCGATCTCACCAGCCGCCCCAACCGGATGGCCTCCGCGCAGAGATCGGTCCGGACCAGCGGTCCGACGCGAGTGGCCGCATAACCTTCGTTGAAGACGAGATAGATTACAGTCAGCACGGCCTCGATCCGCGTGGCCATGTTGTCCGTGTCGGGCACGATATAGGGAATGCCAGCGTCGCGAATCTTCCGCTTTGCGCGCACCAACCGTTGCGCCATAGTGGTCTCCGGCACGAGAAACGCGCGCGCAATTTCGTCGGTCTCAAGGCCGCATAGCGTGCGCAGGGTGAGTGCCACTTGGGCTTCGGGCGCGAGCGCAGGGTGACAGCAGGTGAAGATCAGGCGAAGGCGATCGTCGGGAATCTCGGTGGTGTCGTAATCTGGCTCTTCGACCGTCCGCACCAAACCAGAGGTCGTGTACGATTCGAGCTTTTCCTCAAATCGGGCCTTGCGCCGGATGCGGTCGATCGCCTTGTGCCGGGCCGTCTGAATGATCCATGCACGCGGGAACTCGGGCACGCCGGATACTCGCCATTGATCGACAGCGGCCGTAAATGCCTCTTGCGCAGCCTCTTCCGCCAGATCGAAGTCGCCCACCAGCCCAATCAGGGTGGCCACGATGCGCCCCCAGTCGGAGCGGTACACTTCTTCGACGGCTTGGGTGGGATCGATAGACATGCCTGATTGTAAATATATTTTCGGAGAGGTGTCGATTTAGCCTGTCGCCGTTCGACTTAGTGACGTAAGCCGAAAATGAATAACTCAAGTCGAATGATTCAGGAGAAACGAGAGTGCTATTCAGCGGACCTTCGGCAATGGAAATATTTTGTTATGTTACGTGCCGGCGACGTGAAGGGTTGTCGATTGTGACCTCCGCCGTTCGATTTCCAATGGAGGAACCGAATGAAATACATGTTGCTGATTTATGGCGACGAAAATGCGTGGACTGAGGCTGAGCGGCAGCACTGCTATGGCGAATCGACCGAGCTTTCGCACGTGCTCCAAGCGAATGGACAGTTTTTGGGGGCCTCCCCGCTGCAACCGGTATCGACCGCGACCAGCGTTCAAGTGCGCGACGGCAAACGGCTCGTGACCGATGGTCCATTCGCGGAGACGCGCGAACAACTTGGCGGTTATTACATGGTTGAAGCGAAGGACCTTGACGAAGCGATTAACATTGCTGGCCGCATTCCAGGCGCGCGCAAGGGCACGGTAGAAATTCGCCCGGTAGTGGAGATTCCAAATCTGCCAAAGGTTTAGGAGCGAGAAAGGAGCAGCATTATGTGTCCAGTCTGCATGACAACTTCGATCTTGATCGTAACCAGCGTAAGCTCGGCGGGCGGAGCAACCGTGAAGGTTGTGAGCACCATTCGTGCGAGGAATTATGAGAACGCAAAGATTGCAACCGCTGCGTTGCGAATCCTTGCGTTGATGGCCTTCCTGGGCGCCGCGTTGCAAGCGCGAGTGCAGGCCGCCGAGGTGCCATATTCTGCCATGGCCCCGCTTGAGCAATATCTCATGGCCGACCGGAATAGCGAGATATCCCTGGCGCGGAGTGCGGCCCCGGAGTCAATCTCCCGCGATGCCGAGGTCTTGGTCCTCGGGCGGCATGGCTACGAAACTGCGGTCAAAGGCAAGAACGGCTGGGTGTGCGTTGTGGAGCGATCGTGGATGGCCCCGTTTGACGATCCAGAGTTTTTGAACCCTGATCAGCGGGTTCCGCTTTGTCTCAATCCGCCAGCCGCGCGGACCCACCTGCCGCTCACGTTCAAAACGACAGAGTTGGCAATGGCTGGACAGTCCAAAACTCAGATGTTCGACAGTATCAAGGCCGCATACGACAAAAAGGAACTGCCGCTGCCGGAACCGGGGGCGATGTGCTACATGATGTCGAAACAACAGTACTTTAGCCGCAGGGTCGGGAATGCGGATCCCCACCTGATGTTTTGGTTTCCCAAAACAGACGATGCGTTTTGGGGCGCTGACGCCTCGGGCTCTCCGGTGGACGTGCATCAGTATTCACCGCAGCCAATTACTGAGTTCGATATTTCGGTGTCCAGGTGGTCCGACGGAACAGCTGTATCCACGGAAGCGCACTGAAAAGCTGCAACGCAAGCGCTTCCAACTTGAATACCTGAGGAGAATTCATTATGACCACGAGCACGATCGAGCATCCGAAAGTCGTGTCACGAGCTGAGTGGCTTGCCGCGCGCAAGGACTTGCTGGCTGAAGAAAAGGTACTCACTCGGGCACGCGACGCGCTTAGCGCGAAGCGGCGCGAGTTGCCGTGGGTAAAAGTCGACAAGGCGTATGTTTTCGACACACGGAATGGCAAGAAGACGCTCGCCGACCTGTTCGACGGACGTAGCCAGTTGATCGTCTATCACTTTATGTGGAGGCGCGAGTTAGGTGAAGGCTGCGTTGGCTGCTCGTTCCTTGCCGACCATGTCGACGGCCCCAATCAACATCTGGCCCAACACGATGTGAGCTTCGTTGCTGTGTCGCGCGCACCCTTGCCCCTGCTGGAAGCTTTCAAGAAGCGCATGGGCTGGCGCTTCAACTGGGTGTCGTCGCATGCCAGCGACTTCAACTTTGATTATCACGTTTCGTTCACGCCGGAAGAACTGGCGACGGGAAAGGTCTTCTACAACTACCGGACGACGGATGCATCGATCGAGGAGCTTGCCGGCATGAGCGTCTTCTACAAAGATGCGGACGGCAACATCTTCCATACCTATTCCTGCTATGGTCGTGGTAACGAAGAAGTGCTGGGCGCGTATATGTATCTCGATATTACGCCGAAGGGCCGCAACGAGACCGGGCCTCACTTCACCCTCGCCGACTGGGTCCGGCATCACGACAGGTACGGAGCGGAGGGCTTCGTCGATGCGACTGGCGGCTACATCGCCCCTAAGAACGAAGATTCGTGCTGCCATTCGACAGAGCAGTAAGGCTAACGGGTAGCGTTGACGGATTTCGCGACCGGAGTTATCTAACGAGAAACCAATCCAGCAGTTAAGAACGAGTACACAAAAATAAGGAGATAAGAAACATGGAAACAAAACCTACGCACGAACAAGCGCAACTTCACCTGCAGGTCTACGAGTTGCGCCGCGAGGCCAAGCTCCGGCAGGCACGCGAGTGGTTTTTCAAGAACTTTTTCGTGGAAAGTCTCGATGACTGGATGCGAATCGGAGGGCCGGGAACGGAAAACGGCGCCTTCGCGATGATGGTGCTCACTAACTGGGATCAGGCCTGTGCTCTGCTGAACTACGGCTTGCTGCACGAAGATCTCTTCTTTGAGACTAGTGGAGAGTTTTTCGGGGTTTGGGAGCGGGTCAAGCCCATCGTCCCGCAGGCTCGCCAGAAGTTCGTAAATAAGCAGTTTCTTGCACATCTGGAGAAAGCTGCACAGCGCTACGAAGCGTGGGTTGAAAGCCGGAATCCAGGGAGCATCGCCGCTATGCGTGAGTTCATGAAGCAAATGCGTCCGCAAGGTGCAAAAGCAGCTTAAGGCGTTAGGCAGGAAGTAAATGACAACCGAGCCTGCGCCTCCGGATGTTTCCCAGCGGCGCGGGCTCGAATTTCGCCCGTAATTCAGGAGCGAGCAAAGAACGGGAAGATGGCTAACATGCCAGGTTCGCCAGTCATGGCAGCTCCGGACCCTCTGGACCGACTGACCGTGTTTCTGATTCGTTGTGTAATACTGCCGGAGAATAGCGGCGCAAGAGTGATGCTTACGAAAAGGAGCGAGGGATGAGCAAAGTGCGGGTTCTGGTTGGCACACGCAAAGGCGCATTCGTTCTGACTGCAGACGGCAAGCGAGAAAATTGGGAAGTTTCCGGCCCCCATTTTGCGGGCTGGGAAATTTATCACATGAAAGGATCGCCCACCGATCCGAATCGAATTTATGCCTCGCAGACGAGCGGATGGTTTGGACAAATCATTCAACGTTCCGACGACGGTGGCAAAACCTGGCTTCAACCTGGCACGCCGCCCGGAGAAACGCCCGCGCCAGGTCCTCCGAAAGCAGCCAGCAACAAATTCGTCTACGACAGCTCCGACATAACCGGAAAAGCGCTCACCACGCATCAGTGGTACGACGGCACGCAACATCCGTGGGAGTTCAAGCGAGTGTGGCATATGGAGCCGTCGCTCACCGATCCCAACACGGTTTACGCTGGCGTGGAAGACGCCGCGCTATTTCGCTCGACCGATGGCGGAGAGAATTGGCAGGAACTCTCCGGCTTGCGCGGCCACGGCACCGGTCCCAATTGGCAGCCTGGCGCAGGCGGTATGTGCCTGCACACAATTATTCTCGATCCCAGCAATCCTCAGCGTATGTGGATTGCTATCTCCGCGGCGGGCGCATTTCGTACCGACGATGGTGGCAAGAGTTGGAAGCCGATCAATCGCGGGCTGCGTTCACAATACATTCCTGACCCCAACGCTGAAATTGGCCACTGCGTCCATCACATCGCGATGAACCCTTCGCGTCCGGGTGTGCTCTTTATGCAGAAGCACTGGGATGTGATGCGGAGCGACAACGCCGGCGATTCGTGGGTGGAAGTTAGCGGCAACCTTCCGACAGATTTCGGATTTGCCATTGACGTTCATACGCACGAACCAGAGACAATTTACGTTGTTCCAATCAAGAGCGACTCCGAACACTACGTGCACGAAGGCAAGCTGCGCGTCTTCCGTAGCCGTAGCGGCGGAAACGAGTGGGAGCCGCTGACCAAGGGCCTGCCGCAAAAAGATTGCTACGTCAATGTGCTGCGCGACGCTATGGCCGTCGACTCGCTCGACAAATGCGGCATCTATTTCGGTACCAGTGGCGGACAAGTGTATGCGTCGGCCGATGCTGGGGACAATTGGGCGCCGATTGTCCGCGATTTGCCGGCGGTACTTTCCGTCGAGGTGCAGACACTGGCGTGAGGTGGTCCCGAACTAAGGTAGTTGCCTCTCCTTTTGCTAAAGATATACAATGGCAATGTAGATCAAACCTGAGTGGAGGCAATATGCAGGTTTCAAAGTGGGGCAACAGCCTGGCGGTTAGGTTGCCGTCGGAAGTTGTGGAAGCTCTCAAGTTAAGAGAGGGCGACCAAATCGAAATTAGGATAGCTAACACGCGGGAATTTGAAGTGCGCCGCGATCCCGCCCGGCAGCGAGCTCTCGAACGCTTACGCCGGCTGCGTCGCCCCTTGCCTGGTGGGTTTGTATTCGACCGTGCGGAGGCCAATGCCCGCTAAGGATTTCCTCGATACAAATGTTTTGATCTACGCCGTTGCGAAGAATGACCCCCGCGCGGCCAAAGCCGAGGCACTACTCGCGAGCGGCGGGATCGTAAGTGTTCAGTCGCTAAATGAATTTGCCTCGGTAGCGCGTCGAAAGCTGGGTATGCCGTGGAAAGAAATAAGAGAGTCTTTGAACCTCATTTGCATTCTGTGCTCCGACCCAGTTCCAATCTCGCTCGATATACATAAAACGGCGGTGACCATTGCAGAAAAGTACCGATACAGCATTTACGATGCGCTCATAGTTTCCGCTGCCCTGGAGTCTGGCTGCAAGACGCTTTACTCTGAAGATTTGCAGGACGGACAAACCATCAATCGGCAGCTGACGATTCGAAATCCTTTTTGATGAGGATTGATTTGCTGTGTCCACGCCTGACGAGTGGAACTCAATGCTCCGCACGCACGGTAGAAAAATGATCCGAGTCATGCTCCCGCAGCATCTGCGAACGCTCGCGCACGTCGAGGTCGAGGTCGAGCTCAACGTTCAAGCTCCGGTCACGCAGCGGTCGGTCCTCGACGCGCTGGAAGCCTCCTATCCCATGTTACGCGGGACGATTCGCGATCACGGCACGCTACAGCGCCGCCCGTTCCTGAGATTCTTCGCCTGCGAGGAAGATCTCTCTCACGAATCGCCGGACGCTCCGCTACCCGATGCGGTCGCGTCAGGAGCGGAGCCACTTCTAATCATCGGGGCCATCGCCGGCGGTTAGGAGCGGAACTGCTGGCAAGATGCAATCGAGGCGAGTACCCTATTCCTTCGTTTATTCAGATGGAGGAAAGTCCGGTGAAACGATGGATCGCGTGTGCGCTGCTCGCACTGGTAACCACCACATCAGTTTCGGCCCAACAATCATCATCCCCGAGCCAGAACGTGATCGATCCGTACAAGGCAACTTTGGATCGGCTCGAATCGCTCACCGCTCTGTCATTGCCTGATTGGCGGTTTCACGCGGACGTGGCCCATCCTGAGGGTCCGTCTTTAGATGACTCCGGTTGGCAAACAATGCGAGTCGGGGATAAGTGGTCGACTGGGTCTCGCGTGCTGCGACGCTGGGTCGAAATTCCCGAAAAGATTAATGGTTATGCGGTAATGGGTGCGCGCGTGAAATTGGACCTGAGGTTCGATTTCAATTGGAACAACAAAGGTCCGGTCACGATCGCGGTATTCTCGAACGGATCGCTGGTGTCGCGCGGCGATGACGACATGCAGCAACCGATTCCTTTAACCGAGAGCGCGCAACCCGGGCAAAGGTTCTTGATCGCGGCGAGGATCGATGCCCCGGAGGTCGAAACGGAGTTTCATCACGCCCAGTTGACCATTGAACCTGCGTCTGGCCGGCCTGATCCGTCGATGCTGAGAATAGAAATCCTGGCGGCGCGTCCGATGATTGCGGCTTACGAGGAAGGTCGCGCGGAGCGCCAGCAGCAAATCGACGCGGCGATCAAAGCCATCGATTTTTCGCCCCTCGATAAAAACGACCAGGCAGGCTTCGACGCGTCTCTGCGTCAGGCGCAGAACAAAATGCAAGTGTTGAATCCATGGTTGAAACAATTCACGGTTCGCACGATCGGAAATTCGCATATTGACATGGCGTGGTTGTGGCCGTGGACGGAGACCGTCGAGGTCGTTCGCAATACGTTTCAGAGCGTTCTGGATTTGATGCGCGAGTATCCCGATTTCAAGTTCACCATGTCTTCGGCTCGAACTTATGAATGGATGCAGGAAAAGTACCCGGACATGTTCGAGCAGATCAAGCAGCGCGTGAAAGAAGGACGATGGGAAGTGATTGGCGGCATGTGGGTCGAGCCCGATCTAAATATGCCGGACGGCGAGTCGCTGGTGCGTCAGATTCTGGTCGGCAAGCGATATTTTCAGAAGAACTTTGGCGCTGACATTAAGATTGGCTGGAATCCAGATTCATTTGGATACAACTGGCAGCTTCCGCAAATCTACAAGAAATCCGGCATCGATTATTTCGTGACCAGCAAGTTGCTGTGGGCTACGGACTACACAAAATTCCCTTACCGGCTGTTCTGGTGGGAAGCGCCCGATGGGAGCCGGTTGCTGACATATTTTCCGCACGAATACGCCAACCAATTCGACCCAGAGCAGATCACGAAAGACTTTTCGATTTACGCTCCGTCAATTTACGGGCCTAAACTCACTGATTCGCCGCAGATGCTTTACCTGTACGGAATCGGCGACCATGGCGGCGGGCCGACCCGAACCATGCTGGATCGGGCAGATCGGCTTCGCGATCCCAGCACTGTCTTTCCGAAGATTGACTTCAGCACTGCCAAAGACTTTTTCGCCGACCTGAACCAGGAACTGCCGAATCTCAAAGTACCCACGTGGAACGACGAACTTTATTTCGAATATCACCGCGGCGTTTACACGTCGCAAGCCGACACAAAACAACGAATTCGGCGCGATGAAGGACTGATGCTTGATGCCGAGAAGTATGCGTCACTGGCTTCGCTCTTCGGTCGCCCCTATGGGCAGGATCAGTTCGAACTCGCCTGGAAGAATCTGCTGTTTGATCACTTTCACGATGTCATGCCCGGCTCCGGCATCGCAGTGAACTATCTGGACGCCAAGCGAAATTTGGAGGACGTTGCTCGTTCGGCGAGTGAGGTCACGAATGGCGCGCTCGACGAGATTCTGGCTCACATCAAAACTCAAGGTGACGGCGTGCCGGTTGTGGTTTTCAATTCGCTCTCCTGGCCGCGAACGGAAGTGATTGAGACGGAAGTACAACTTCCAAACCCGGCTAAACAGGTTGAAGTAGCCGATGAGTCAGGCGCTCGAGTCGAGTCCGAGTTGCTCGCCATGGATTCAACCACTAACCGGGCGCGTCTCCTAATCAAAGCGGACACACCTGCGGTTGGCTACAAAACCTATTTCGTGCGTTCCGTCGCCAAATCCGTTGGCATGAATAGCGGGACCGTAAAGCGGGCGGTCACGGCCGCGGGCACCACAATTGAAAACGAGTTTGTTCGGGTGAAAGTCGATCCGCAAACTGGTTGCATCACCAGCCTCGTCGCTTTGCGGAATCAGACTGAAGCGCTGGCTCCATCAGAAACCGATACGGGCGGGCCGACCACGTCCGCTTGCGGCAACCTCTTACAGGCCTTCTACGACAAGCCCAAGCGATGGGACGCCTGGAACATCGATGCTGATTTCGAGAAACAACATTGGGACCTGGATAAAGCCGACGAAGTGAAATTGGTTGAGGGTGGGCCACTCCGCGCGGTAATCCGGGTCAAGAAGCATTTCCAGAATTCCTCGTTCGTGCAAGACATCACGATGTACGCTGGCGTGCCGCGCGTCGACGTGAAGATGCAAGTCGAATGGCATGAGAAACACATTCTGCTGAAAGTTGCGTTCCCTCTGAGCGCGCACAGCGATAAAGCTACTTTTGAAATCCCCTACGGGTCGATCGAACGCCCGACCACGCGGAACACGCCGGCAGAGCAAGCTAAATTCGAAGTCCCGGCACAGCGCTGGGCGGATCTTTCGGATACGAAGCACGGCTTCAGCCTGCTGAATGACAGCAAGTACGGATACGACGTGAAGGGCAACGTCTTGCGTCTCTCATTGCTGCGTTCGCCCGAATGGCCTGATCCACACGCCGACGAGGGGCATCACGAATTCACGTACTCGCTGTATCCGCACAGCGGAACTTGGCGGGACGCGCAGACCGTGCGCCGCGGCTATGAGCTCAATTACAAACTGCTCGCCGTGCCATCCCAGAATCACCAGGGAACGCTTCCCAGTGAATACTCCTTCGTGCAAGTGGAATCTGATAATGTTGTGCTGACCGCGATCAAGAAATCCGAAGACGACGATTCTTTTGTGCTGCGTTTTTATGAGTGGGCGGGAAGGGAATCGGATGTAAAGCTACGCCTTCCGTCAGGAGCGCAGTCGGCGTCAGAAACAGATCTGATGGAGAGATCGATCGCCGATCTCGCCGTACACAACGATTCCGTCACCGTGCATACGAAACCCTATGAGATTAAGACGCTGAAAGTCCGATTTGCGCCTCGGGGAAGTCCATAGCATTTCTATATTCGTTAATTGTGGCGAGACATGGCGTGTGGGCTCTCCAGGACCCAGCACTGCGCCTGTCGCGCCCCAAAAAACCTTGTCGAAGACAATTTACACAAAATTCATCAAAGCGTAGCCAATCGGCAATATTCGCTCGTTTACCCTTTCGCCTGTTGAGCATCCAAGAAGCGCTTTCTTGACCGCCAGCTTCGCGTAGGGTTGCTGCGGGAGAATTCGGAAGCAACGCGTATACCCCCTTACGGCTATGAAAGAGGATCTATTGGCTTCCTCTTGATACGGCGGTCGGAGGTGATGTTCGATTTAGCGACGGCAACTCGCATCGCACAAGAGCATATCGATAAACCGCGCGGAAACTTTGATGAAGTCGAAGTTTGAATCGTTCTAATGCCGAAAAAACTCCTCCTCGTGTTGGCTTGGGTGTTCTTTGTTGCATCACGGGTGGCCCTCCATGCCCAGGCCGTATCGGAGCCCTGCCCGCGTCCCGTGCCAGGTAGCACTGTCACCGATCCGCAAGATCTGCGCAGCCACGACGGCTCGTTGAAGGTGGAATTGACAGTGCATGACTCAAAGCAGGGCGACGGATCAACTCGCTATTGCTACACGGATGCAAACGGCAGACAGTCTCCAACCCTTCGGGTAAATCCTGGCGACCTTGTCATCCTCACTCTGAAGAATGATTTGAGGGATTTCCACACAGCGGGAGCGGCAAGCAATCAACAACACGTGCATGAGGATAAGGGGAAGACCGGAAACGCGTGCACTGCCGACTTAATGACGTCCGTGTCCACGAACCTTCATTTCCATGGCTTGACCATTCCTCCGGTATGCCATCAAGACGATGTGCTGAAAACATCAGTTCAGCCTGGTGATGCGCCGTTCGAGTATCGGTTTCGTATCCCTCTGGACGAGCCCCCCGGATTGTATTGGTACCACCCGCATATCCATGGCTTCACAAAAGAGCAGGTACTCGGCGGCGCATCGGGCGCCATTATCGTCGAAGGGATTGAGAGGGCTGACACTGCGCTTGCTGGACTTTCCGAGAGGGTGCTGGTCATTCGTGATCAAGACCTGTTAAATCCGAATGCGCCACCTTCGAAATCGGAGCCCGTTGTTCCCAAGATGTTGTTCGATCGCGACGGGGATGCTGCAAATACCGGCACCGGATTTGGTAAGCCGGCGAAGGATCTCTCGATCAACTTTGTGCCCGTGCCCTACCCCGACTACCCCCCAGCTCAAATGGAGATGAAGCCTGACGAACGGCAACTCTGGCGTGTGGTGAATGCATCGGGAATTACCTACCTCAATCTGGCAGTTCTGTTCGGTCACAAACCGCAGCCACTGGGTCTTGTAGCCATGGATGGCGTGCCGCTCAACACGGATGGGATGCCGCGAGACTTTGTCGATTGGCAAATTCATCTTGCCGTGCCGCCGGGAGCGAGAGTGGAATTCATTATCAAGGGACCACCTGCAGGTGAATCGGGACTGCTGGTCACGAGAACCGTGGACACCGGAGCGGGCGGGGAGAACGATCCCAACCGCGCGCTGGCCATAATCACTGCTTCGAAGGATGCACCGGGGCCAACCTCAGAGCTTCCACCTTCAGCCCAACCGCTTCCACCTTCGCCATTACCGTGGTTGGGAAGCGTCACTCCGGCACGCACGCGCAGGCTTTACTTTTCTGAAAAGCTTCTTGGCCCAACAATCCCAACAGCGCAACCGAGTTTTACCTCACGGTCGATGGCCAAACCCCCGTGCAGTTCGATCCGAAATCAGGCGTTCCCAACATTGTTGTGAAGCAGGGAACAGTTGAGGACTGGATCATCGAAAACCGTTCCAGCGAACTTCACGCATTCCATATTCACCAGTTGCATTTCATGTTGCTTGAATATCGCGGCAAGCCCGTAAACGAGCCGTTTCTTCGCGATACCGTCAACGTCCCGTACTACGACAACAAAGCTCTCGCATTTCCCAGCGTCACACTTCGGATGGATTTTCGTGATCCGAACACGATTGGCGACTTTGTTTACCATTGCCACCTCCTGGAGCACGAAGACGGAGGAATGATGGGCCTGATTCGCGTAGAGCCCTGAGCGCTTGTGCCCAGGGATCGAAGCGAATTGGTCCAAGACAAACCAACAGCAGCCCCAACCGAAAGATAACGGAGGAAAAATGAGTCTCACTTCTGTGGCATCAAAAGGGGTGCATTGTTTGCGCCTGGGACTGGCAACTCTTGCTGTGTTCCAGTTCGCAATCGCCGCTCCCTTTGCTAACGCAGCTTCCCAACCAAAACCAGTGAAACCAGCCGACGCCGCGACCGTGAGCCCGATCAAGCACGTCATCGTCATCATTGGCGAGAACCGCAGCTTCGATCACGTGTTCGCCACCTATGTGCCGAAGAGTGGAGATAGCATAAATAACCTCCTCTCGGAAGGTATCATCGAGTTGGATTCCAACAAGAACGCGGTTCCCGGTCCCAATTTCAACAATGCGCAACAGTTTTTCGCAACCGATACCGATACCTTCCTGCTCGCCCCGCCGACACAGGAATATACCAACAACGTCCTACCCTCGCCCCTCGTGGGCGGTCCCTCGGGCCAGTATGGTTATTTCTCTGGCTCCCCCGCTTGCCCATCGCAGCCGAATCTGACTCCTGCCCAGTGCGCTCAGGTTTCGGAACCCGGATTGCCGGCAGGTCGGGGTGCTGCCTTGGCTAGCGGCGGTACCGGACAAACGTCCCGCACGCCCGATGATCGTATTGACAACGTCAACTCGTTGCAGGCCGGACCGTTCCAGATCACCAACCCCACGACGTTCCCCTACAACGCGTATGCGGCGAGCCCGGTTCACCGCTTCTATCAGATGCAGCAGCAGTTGAACTGCAGCCTGTCCCACGTCACGCAAGAGAACCCTTCCGGGTGCAACGGCCAACTGTTTTCCTATGTGGAAGTCACGGTTGGAGCGGGCACGAACGGCACCACCCAACCGCCGCTCTGCTCTGACAATGGCAACAAACCTCCCTGCTTCACGTACAATTACTTGCCCAACGTTCCTACCGCTCAAACCACCGGAGAAGGATCGACCTCGCTCGCCTTTTACAATGTGCAGACCGGCGATGCTCCCTACTTCAGGCTACTGGCCGATCAGTACACCATCAGCGATAATTTCCACCAGTCCTTCCTCGGAGGCACTGGGCCCAATCACATCATGTTCGGTCACGCCGATGCCCTCTGGTTCAGCGATAGTCAAGGCCTTCCCGCCGAACCACCGAACAACGTAGAAGTGTGGAAGGGTTCGAAAAACGCGGGCGTGGTGGCTGAAGTCGAAGATCCAAATCCCGCATCCAGCACCAACAACTGGTACAGCGAAGATGGCTACGGAGGCGGTGGATACGGTTCCCCCGTTTACGGCGGCGGATCGTATAGCGATTGTTCAGATACTTCACAGCCCGGCGTCGGACCGGTCGTCACCTATTTGAAGTCCATCGGCGTCGACCCACATTGCGAGCCCGGCCACTACTACCTGCTGAACAATTACAACCCAGGGTTTTTCGGTAACGGCAAGAACGCGTACATTGACCACAATGTGAACAACACGCCGTTCACGATTCCGCCGTCCTCGACGCCCAGCATTGGCACCGACCTCAACGCCAGCGGTATTTCCTGGAAGTACTATGGCGATCACTGGAACAACTACGTCCCTGACCCATACCAGTTGAACTATGGAACCAACGGGCCGAACGCCGATGAATATTGCAACATCTGCAACCCGTTCCAGTACGATACGGCGATCATGTCGAATCCGGCTCAGGTGAAAGAACACATCCAGGACGTGGTTAACCTGTACTCGGATATTGCCACCGGAACCTTACCTGCAGTTTCGATCACCAAACCCAGCGGCTATAGCGATGGCCATCCCTCATCCTCGAAGCTCAACGTGTTTGAGTTGTACACGCAGAAGATCGTGGATATGGTCCGGAATTCGCCGTATTGGGACGATACCGCGATCTTCGTCACCTTCGATGAAGGCGGCGGGTACTATGACTCAGGCTACGTGCAGCCGGTGGACTTTTTCGGCGATGGCACGCGAATCCCGCTGCTGGTAATTTCCAAGTATTCGACCGGAGGCCACGTCTCGCACGCCTACGGCGACCACGTCTCCATCGACAAATTCATCGAGCGGAACTGGAACATCGGCACGATCAGCTACCGCAGCCGTGACAATTTCCCCAACCCGATCACAAAAAAGGACAACCCCTATGTTCCGGTGAACGGGCCGGCGCTTAGCGATCTGTTTGACGCTTTTCATTTCTAGCGTCAAAGCAACCACTGGAAAGGCGTTATGCTCAACGGCCAGGAAAAGATTCCTGGCCGTTTTTTCTGAACGGAGTTCATTACTGCACCGGAACCACGGGCAGATCGATAAAACTAGCTGCATCCTCCGCGTGGTAAACGCGCTGAACCGCCTTCACGTAGTCTTGCGGTTTGGCAAAGAAGATATTTCCCACGAAGGTCTGCGGATTTCGATCGTACAGAGGGAACCAGCTAGACTGGATCTGCACCATGACCCGGTGACCGGGTAGAAAGACGTGATCGACGGTCGGCAAAATGAACTTGTAAGGCAATGGAGCATTTGGCTTGATAGGCTTTGCAGTCTCGAAACTCTCCCGATAACGACCCCGGAAAATATCCATGGCAATGTTCAACTCGTAGCCGCCCATCTCCGGCCGGCTCGGCACTTCGTCTGGATAAACGTCGATGAGCTTCACCACCCAGTCACTATCCGTTCCGCTGGTGGACGCGACAAGATTCACCACCGGCGCACCGCTGACTCGCAAAGGCTCGGTCAAAACCGGCGTCGTGTAGGACAACACGTCGGTGCGATCGGCGACAAAACGCTGATCGACGAGCAGCCAGCGCCGCCAGGCATCGCTATCGGAAGAAACAACGGGGCGGGGTGAATAAGGCACAGGCTTGGTGGGGTCGGAAACGTATTCGTCGTAATCTTGGGAACCTGCGGGCGACTTGGCACTGTGTCCGCTCGGAGGAGTGAACGACAAACCAAGTCCGGACGTCAGATAAAGCGGTTTCGACTTCGCCGGACAACCAGCCTCACACGCCAGCGGCCAGGAATTCAGACGGTCCCAATGATTTTCGCCGGTGTTGTAGATGAGCACTGGCGGTGTAGCGGCCTTCGGCGCGCCGTCTTTGAGATACTGATCGAAGAATGGCTTGAGCACGTCGCGACGAAATTGCAGGGCAGTGTCGCCATCCCACTTCAACGGCCCCAAAGAATAACCGTCGTAGTTGACTCCGCTGTGGCGCCACGGGCCCATCACCAGAAAGTTCATGTCATTGTGCGTGTCCTTCGGCTCAACCGCCAAATAACAATGAATCGCTCCCCACATATCTTCCTGGTCCCACAAACCCTGAATCCACATGGTCGGAACCTTTAGCGGCTGCTCCCTCATGGTTTTATCTAGAGCCTGGTCTTGCCAGTACGCGTCATAGGCTGGATGTTCCGACATTTTGTGCCATACGGGCAGTTGGTCCAGGCCTCCGGCTTTAGCGAAATCTCCCGCCGAGCCTGCGCGAAGAAAGTTGTCGTAGTCGTCATATCCCTGGCGAACGATGGGATGCCCTTGCCCCTGCACTGCAGTCTGTTCGGTAAAGTAATCTAAGCCCGGCTGGCGAAACGCGCCAAAATGAAACCAGTCATCACCCATCCAGCCGTCGACCATAGGGCTCATTGGCGCTGCGACTTTCAGAGCTGGGTGCGGATTCACCAGAGCCATCACCACAGTGAAACCTTCGTAGGAACTTCCGAGCATCCCAACTTTGCCGTTGCTCTCGGGAACGTTCTTCACTAGCCAGTCGATGGTGTCGTAGGCGTCGGTGGAGTGATCGGTTTCGCTCGAATTCAGGGGCCCCTTTAAAGGTCGAGTCATCACATAGTCGCCCTCGGAGCCGTATTTGCCGCGAACATCCTGAAAGACGCGGATGTAACCGTCAGCCACGAACACTTCATCTCCCTGGGACAAAGTCGCGAGCATGGACGCAGAGCGGAAACGTTCCGTCCGTTTGGCAGCGTTGTAGGGAGTGCGTGTAAGGAGGATCGGCGCATTCTTTGCGCCCTTAGGGATAACAATCACGGTATAGAGCTTCACTCCGTCCCGCATCGGAATCATCACTGCCCGTTTGACGTAGTCGTAAGATGCGGTCGGAGCCTCAAACTTCGAAGGAATCTCTGGAGTGAGAGGCGCGGTCTGACCGTGGGCGGCAGCAGCGAGCGTGAAAAGAGCAATCCCGACCCGTAACCATTTCTGCGGCACACCTGGTTGGAATAGTGAAGACATTCTGATCATAAAGAGCCCCGCCCTCGCCCCGAATTTGCCAACCGAGAACTTTATCAGAAGAACTTATAAGCAACACCGAGGTTGGGTGCCGCCGGTTTGCTGACAAGCTCAGTCATCCTTGGATCCCCGTACGCAGCATGCGAGCGCGCCTGCGGCGACGCCGAAAATACACGACCAGTATCCACACGACGGCAACGACCACCACTAGAACGAGAACGGCGAATGCAATGAGCACACGCATCGAATTCTCCATCGTAAATTGGCCGTGCACGCTATAGAAGCCATTGAAGCTGCGGATGGTCACGGGTAGCGCGAGCGCATCCTCCTTCGTCATTTGGAGGACGTGTTCGTTTGGATGGTATTGAGATTCCCAGGGAAATAAGTCCCCAGCAGAGTTCATTTCGATATGGCCGCCGAGAACGAAACCGATCGGGCGATCCTTGACGAAAGCTGCAACCCGGTCCGCGCTCGCAACGTCCGCGGGGGTATCGTCCATAAGAAGCCGGGCAGGCATCAGAAAGTCACCAGTGAGCAACAATCCCGTAGCACGGTCGTAAAACGAGACTTCTGTCTCGTTGTGCCCAGGCGTCGGGATCACATCAACCGTTCGATCGCCGAGATCGATTTGAGCGAGGCCGTTGGGCCAATCCGTGAACTTGTAGTAGCGCCGGACGCTGTCGATATCAAATCCAACCACCTGGGCATTGGAAAAATGTGTGAACTGTTCATCACCGGCGCGATGATCAAGGTGCCGGTGGGTATGAACGACAAGCAAAGGAAGTTTTGTAGGCCCTTCTCCGGGAAGCAGATGCATCACCGTGTCTGCTAGTGGAACAACTTTTGGATCGGCAATGTCGCCAGTGTCGACTAATAACGCCTTCGTTGATCCGATCAGAAGATACATGAAAGGCGCCTCGAAGGTCGTGCAAAGATTCTCTCGAAGAATGAATGTTCGGGTGTTGTACTGATGCACCTGAAGAGGCGGTTGCGGATTCTTGGCGCACGTTGGCGAACCTTCGTTCCAACGAACGTCCATTGATCCAGGCACGAGTTGAGGCCATGCGGGCGGGGACAGAAGGGTAACCGCGAGAGCCACCAGGACGAAGAAGGCAAGCGGACTCGAGAACCGCTTGTCAGGGATGCGGTCAGTTTCGTTTGCCATGTGTTACAAAGCCTCCTTAAGCGTGGTCAGCATCGAATCCAGGCTGCGCAGCCACAATTCCACCGCTTCGTCCACGCGCTTGCGGTCGTGAGTAGTACAGAAATCCAGCATGAAACCTCGCAATCCAGCGAGTACGATGGTCGCGATAGCACGCGCTTGCCTGCATTGATACCGTTCACCTTCGAGTTCGTGAGTCATAAGCTGTAGCCAATTCTGAATAGTGTCGTGCAGAAATGCCTTGTAAAGTCGCGGGGAACGCAGTGCTATGCCATAAGCTTCAAAGAAAAGACGAAAGAGTGGTTCGGAATCAGGCGCGCTCATGCGTTTCCAAATCGTTAGGTAACCTTCGGTAAAACTGGCTTCTTCAATCCGGCCGTAGGCGACGCGCTGCCCCTGCCTGACCTGTGCCAACATCTCGACGACCATCTTTTCCTTCGATCCGAAGTGGTAAAGCAGAACACGAGGAGTACATCCAAGCGCTTTGGCTAATGGCCTGAGCGACAGACCCGTCAGACCATGCTTGATGAGATATCGGACGATGGCATTCCGCAGTTCTTCCGGGCGTTTTTCATTGATGGGTCGACTCATGAGCCGACCCTATCATAAATGACACAGTCGTTACAATAACTCGGGACAACGGCAATCGGAATCGCGATGAATATAAATTGCATTGACCACCTGTGGATGCCCCTGTGGAAGATTGGAAAGAATCTAATTTCCCATTCATTAAGCGATAACGATTCAATGGGTTGCGTTTTCTTTTTTTTGATCATCACAAGTGGCTGATTGCACTGAAAACGGGCGTTGACAATTATCGAGCAAATCTCTAAGGTGACGTTCGTCGACGGCTGAAAGGATTGGCTTAATTAAACTTTTGCCAGTCCGAAGTAGGCTGAGTGATCGGCTCAGAAGGGCAACCCGAAGAGCAGCCAGACCTGAAAAAACCGACGGCTCTGCGAGGGGCAGTTGGGGTTTGGAACCGTGAAAGCGGTGATCGCATCAAGGGCTGTGACGGTACATGCCTCCACGCTGTTGGCTCCCTCGCAGGAACCAGCGGCTAGAGCATAACCAATGTCACAGCCTTTACCTTTTCTAGTATTCTTCCTTCACCGCTCGTAATCGCGGTTCCCAAAAAATTCTCTCCGTCCCGATGAAGAAGGTACTGAATTCGAGTCGTCTCCCCGAACACATTTTGACAGCGTTAAACAACATCAGGAAACTGAGCACCGTTTAGAATTGCTTAACACTCCAATGCATTCCTCCCGCGGCCATTTAAAGACACCCCGAGTGTATTCGCCCACCTCCCAAGCGAAGGTCGCGATCGGCATCGACTTTGGGACTACCAACAGTTCGATCGCCTTTGCCAGTCGCTCAGAGGAGGTTCAGCTTGCCAAGTTTCCGTATTTGGGGGACGTGACTGATGCATATCGATCGCTGCTGTATCTTCAGCAGGTGAAGGAAGCTGGCGTAAGTGCTCTGAAGTCGTGGGCGGGCCCCGAAGGCATAGAGCACTATCTTTCTGCGGATGTTAAAGGTCGACTGATTCAATCCCTCAAGTCGTTTCTGAGTAGTCGCACCCTCCACAGCACGGAAGTTTTCGGTCGACGGTACACGGTTGAAGATCTGATCGCCAGGATTCTCAGGGACATGCGCGAAAAGGCGGAGCATCAGTTCGGAATCAAAATCAGGTCAGCGGTAGTCGGAAGGCCGGTTCATTTTGTGGGAGCAGAGAACCAGGAAGATGACAGTTATGCAGAGGGTCGGCTTCGATCGGCCTTTGAGTCAGCGGGCTATGAGTCCGTAGAGTTCGAGATGGAACCGGTGGCAGCCGCCAACTATTACGAATCCACGCTTGATCATGACGAACTCATCCTCATTGGGGATTTCGGGGGCGGTACGAGCGACTTCTCGTTAGTTCACGTTGGCCCTACCGTCCGCCGAAGAGGCAGAGTCCCGAGCGACATCGTGGGCAACGCGGGGGTCGGCATAGCGGGAGATTCCTTTGATGCGAAGATTATCAGGCACCTCGTTTCTCCGGCTCTTGGAGCCGGATCGCAGTTGCGGTCGCTGGGCAAGATCCTGACGGTTCCGAACTGGGTTTACATAAGGTTAGAGCGCTGGCATCATCTGTCCCTGTTGAGAGGCAGGGAGGTGCTGAACATGCTAAGGGGCGTTCACGCGCAGTCACTTGAACCAGAGAAAATCGGAGCGCTCATTCACTTCATAAAAGAAGATCTGGGATTCCACCTACACCGCGCTGTGCAAAAGGTTAAGTGCGATTTGTCGAATGACCCGGCGGCCACATTCCAGTTTTCGGACGGGTTTGTGGATCTGAAAGCGATGGTGGAACGAACATCCTTCGAGGAGTGGGTTTCTGAGGAGCTAGGACAGATCGCAGGATGCGTCGATTCTCTTCTTAGTTCTTCAGGCATTCTGGCCAAAGATGTCGATATGGTCTTCCTTACGGGCGGCTCTTCATTCGTTCCAGCCGTCAGGAAAATCTTCGAAACACGATTTGGAGAGAAGCGAATTCGAGGCGGCAACGAATTTACGTCGGTAGCCCGGGGCTTGGCGCTAAAGGCGATGGACTCGCATGTATCCCCGCTTCGGTCAAGTTAAGGGTTTCCAATAAAGGGGGTTTTCGATGTTCGCAAAAGTGGTTGCAACCTGCGCCAAGCGATCGAGAATTTGGTGGAGCTAGTCGGGCTCGAACCGACGACCTCCTCGTTGCGAACGAGGCGCTCTCCCAGACTGAGCTATAGCCCCACTTGTGTGGAAGTAACAAAGTGATTTTAGCAGTGTTCGCCAGACAGGGCCAGATGTGGTCAGGCGTTTCGCGCTGCTTTCGAAATCTGTCGGTAGCAGGAATAGCTTGCCTTTTTGCTGAAAGCAGGTTAAATACTTGCCACCGTTATGTTCATTGATTTGCGCCCCTTCATTGTTTGTCTGGCCTTCGCCCTCACGATCCACGGCAGCTACGCACAGGCACCCTCTAAGTCAAACTCCAAGCCGGATTACTCGACCGAGGCGTTTGTCATCGAGCAGAGCTCCACGCGAGTTGTCTTCGAAAACGATGGGACCGGGACTCGAGAATCCTCCGCCCGAATTCGCATCCAGTCGGACGCGGGCGTGCAACGCTACGCCTTGCTGACTTTTTCTTATCAGAACTCGACCGAGAGTGTGGACATCGACTACGTTCGCGTGCATAAGCCGGACGGTTCGGTGGTGCCGACCCCAGCAGAAAACACTCAGGACATGGCCACGGAGATTACCCGCGAGTCGCCATTCTATAGTGATCTTCGAGAAAAGCATGTAGCCGTAAAAGGCCTCAGTGTGGGCGACGTGCTGGAATTCGACACCCACTGGCGTGCCACCAAACCGCTCGTACCCGGCCAGTTCTGGTATTCCTACAGTTTCTCTCACGATGGCATCATTCTGCAGGAGCAACTCGCGGTCAGTGTGCCTCGGGAACGCCCTTTAAAATGGAAGAGCCCTGAGATCAAGCCAGTCATCACCGAGGATGGCGTACGCCGGATTTTCACATGGACGAGTTCCCAACTGGAACACAAGTCGTCCGAGCAGGAGAAAACGGAAACAGAAACCAAATTATACGAGGCTGAGCGCGGTAAGCTCCCGCCTGCCGACGTGCAGATCTCTACTTTTCAAAGCTGGGCGGAAGTGGGTCAATGGTACGGCAGTCTGCAACAGGAGCGGGTCAAGCCGACACCGGAGATTCTCGCCAAGGCAGCCGAACTCACCAAGGGCGCGAGCGACGACAACGCCAAGATTCGCGCCATCTATAAATACGTCAGCACGGAATTCCACTATATCGGAATTGCATTCGGCATCGGCCGCTACCAACCGCACGCCGCGGCCGAAGTGCTCGCCAATCAATACGGGGATTGCAAGGACAAACAAACCTTGCTGTCTTCCTTGCTTGATGCGGTTGGCATCAAGGCCTATCCTGCGCTGCTCAGTTCCTCGCACGAGATCGACCCGGATGTTCCTTCGCCGGGGCAATTCGATCATGTAATCGGCATGGTACTGCAACCCAACGGCGCGGTTTGGCTTGACACCACGCCGGAGGTCGCGCCCTACGCCTATCTTCTTTCTCCCCTGCGCGGCAAACAAGCGCTGGTAATTCCCGAGGACAAACCGCCGACGCTTACCATGACTCCTGCGGACCGCCTTCTAAGGCGTCGCAGACCTTCAAGATCGAAGCAAAGCTGAGTGAAACCGGAACGCTCGAAGGCAAGGTAGAGCGCACGGTGCAGGGCGACGATAGCGAGGTCCTGCTTCGGATGGCGTTTCGCCGTGTCCCTATGCCGCAGTGGAAAGATCTCATCCAACAGATATCCTACGGTTCGGGTTTTGCCGGCGACGTGAGTGAAGTGACCGCGAGTTCGCCGGAAAAAACTGATGAGCCCTTTCATTTCTCCTATCGCTACAAGCGCAAAGACTACCCGAACTGGTCCGGACGACAGATTAGTTCTCCGCTTCCTCCTATGCTCGCGGCGGCTCCCGATAGCAAACCGTCCTATCCGATCTTGCTGGGCGAACTGGGCAGTTTTCAATATGAATCGCATGTAGAGCTTCCCAAAGGCTATTCGCCGGCAGTCCCGAGCGGCGTGGATCTCAAAGAGGACTTCGCGGAGTATCACGTATCCTACGCGGTCAAGGATGGAGTGCTTGCCACGGAACGCCGCTTGGTGGCAAAGGTGCGCGAGGTGCCTCTAAGTGACTACGAGGCCTACAAGAAGTTCGCGAAGACCGTTGGGGACGATCACGAGCTCTATATCGCCTTGTCATCGGGCGACGCACCGGCAAACTCGCTGCAAAACGCAATTGCCCGTCTGCCCGGTAGCGACAACCCAGAAGCCTCGCGCTCCTACGATGAGGCGGCGACTGCGGCCCAAAACAACAATGCGCATGTCTCCGACACGGGTGCTCCGGACAATGGGACCGCGCAGCGCGCCGATCTTCCCCAGGGGATGACCCAAGGCTGGCTGATCTATAAAGTGCAGCCCATTTACCCTGAAGCAGCAAGGCAAAACCACATCCAGGGCACGGTCCTACTGCGCGCAACAATCGGCAAAGACGGCCGCATCGCTGAGCTCACGCCGATTTCGGGCCCAAAGGAATTAGTAAGCGCAGCAATTGGAGCAGTTCAGCAATGGCGCTATAAGCCGTACGTCTTGAACGGCGATGCGGTGGAAGTACAAACTCAGATCACGGTCAATTTTCAGCTGAAGTAGCATGGCGTGCCAGTTCAACGATTCCGGTCAGCATTCAGGCTATCATCAGCGTTCCATAGAAAAGGCTGCACTGCTGCCGTCTCGATGACTTAGCAACAACAACGCATATGTCATCGAATACGCATGCCTCGAGCAGCGATGCCACTCCCGCGGTTTGCTGGATGAGTGGCAATCGCCTTCCTTCTCATGCTTCCCCCATCGGAGGTCACCTAGGGCAAGTTTACGAGAAGCAACATCGAAAGGACTCCGCTGTGCATGTCTACCGCCTAGCACTTTATCGCTCCTCCTTGCAGCCACGGGCGGTCCAGTCGGATGAAGGAAAAGAGACTCTAGCCCGCCTCGAACGCCTCAGTCCTGGCAGCGCATCGGACCCTACAACATGGCGGCTACCTCCGATGAACTCAGCCGAATGCGCACCTTCAAACTACCTAGGCTGGTCCCAGTCGGCCAGCGCCGAGTTTTCCTGCTTCTTGGTCCCGGTTCAAAAGTCGAAGATGTGAAATTTATTAGTGGCTCCAAGGAACTGCAATCGTCGGGCGAGACCCAGCGCACTGTGGATTTCAAGTCAGTCTTTCCGGATGCTCGCTCAGCCCGCTTGCTGCGACAGGGATCCTTTCCTGCTACGAATACAGTGGCTGCTCTTTCGTCCTCTATAACCTCGAAGATGTTGCGCTCGGTGAATTGATGGGAGGCGAGGCTGCCGGAATCCTCTCCGCGCTTTCCCTCCCGCCCGGCTTCGCGCTATAGTCTCTGTCCGGCTCTTTTGGAGGCTTTTTATGGTTAGTCAAACACGGCCCGAAGGCAAAGTCAGGAGTTTCGGCCAAAACATCGAAAGCGATCTGGCTTCGAGATTTTTGCGCGTGGTAGAAACTGCAGCCATCGCTTCGGCTCGCACCATGGGCCAGGGTGAACGCAAACTGTCGGACCAGGTGGCCACGGAAGCCATGCGGCAAACCATGGACGCCATCCCGATGCGCGGAACCATTGTGATTGGCGAGGGTGAGCGTGACGAAGCTCCCATGCTCTACATCGGAGAGAAAGTCGGCGCGGAATTTCCTGACGGACGTGAAGTACCCGAGGTCGACATTGCCGTAGACCCTCTCGAGGGAACGAATCTTTGTGCAACTGGAGCACCTGGCTCCATTACCGTGCTGGCGGCTTCCGAACGCGGCGGTCTGTTGAATGCTCCCGACTGCTATATGGAAAAAATTGTCGTCGGACCTTCTTGCAAGGATGCGGTGGACCTGGACGCGCCGGTGGCCGACAATCTCAAGAACATTGCCAAGCGAATGGCCCGCGATGTTGAAGACCTGGTCGTCATTGTGCTGGATCGACCGCGCCACGAGAAGTTGATTGCTGACATCCGCGCCGCAGGTGCCCGCATTCGGCTGATCGGAGATGGCGATCTTTCGGCCGGCATTGCCGCAGCCGTCATCGGCACGGGTGTGCACGCGGTTATGGGCTCAGGCGGCGCTCCAGAAGGTGTGATCACCGCGGCTGCGATTCGCTGCTTGAACGGCTACATGCTGGGCCGCTTGGTGGTCGATAGGCCCGAGTTAGAAGAGCGCATTGCTCGCATGGGCATCAAGGACAAGAATAAAATTTACGAAGCCGAGGACCTGGCTCCAGGCAAGCAATTGATTTTCGCTGCAACGGGCGTAACCGAAGGTGCGCTGCTGAAAGGAGTCCGCTTCTTCGGAGAAGGCACACGAACTTCCTCGGTGATTCTGACTTACCGCACCGGAAAAGTACGCTTTATCGATAGCATCCATCTGGAGAAAGGTCCAGATGTGAAGGTGCGCTTCATATAGTTCTTGATTCAAAAGATCGCACATCAGACTTGATAGGATTTCGTGATGAAAGTTACTGAGCGCCGGGTGGCTCGCGCGCTACGCCCGGGCGGTCCCGAAGTCATTGAAGTCAGCATCGAGCAGTTACCTCCCTTGGAAGCTGGGGAAGTGCTGGTGCGGGTTGAAGCGGTCGGCCTCAACCACGCGGAAACGTTGATTCGATCTGATTCCTACGCGGTGCGCTTGCCGTTCCCTTTTTCGTTGGGAGGGGAAGGCGCGGGCACGGTAGTGACCAAGGGACCGGAGGTAACGATCCCTGCGGGCACGCGAGTGTGCTGGGCGGCGGTTCTCGGGTCGTGCGCGACCTTCCTCGTTGTTTCCAGTTCCATGGTTGTCGCGATTCCTGAAGATGTCAGCACAGAGCAGGCCGCCTGTGTGGCAGTCGCAGGGCTCACGGCCGGAGGCCTCGCCCGCGTATGGCCGTTGCAAAAAGGATCGACGGCGGTGGTCTGGGGTGCGGCGGGTGCAGTCGGCCGGATGCTTGTCGCCCTACTGGCCGATCGTGGAGTGAACGTGATCGGCGTCGCTAGTGGGAATCGCGTGGACGCGTTGCGCGCCGCGGGAGCAGCTTATGTGATCGACCGTTCTAGTGAGGACGTACGCGACGCAGTACTCGGCCATACCAAGGGACGAGGAGCAGACGCCGTCTTCGACCCGATTGGGGCGACCACCTTTCAGGCCAGTCTGCAAATGCTAGCGCCGCGCGGATGCCTGATCAACTACGGCGAACTGTCTGGCCCAGTGCCCGCTGTTGAACTGCACGAACTTTTCCCTAGCTCCGTTTTTGTGACCAAATACAACGGCACGCGCTGGGTCGAAGGAATCCACGAGTTTGCTGACCTCATTTCGCAGGCATTGACCCTGGCCTCGACACGACCAGCCGTTATCAGCGAGATCGCGGGGCGATTTTCCCTCGATGACGTGGTTGAAGCCTATCGCGCACTCGAATCTGATCCGCGCGGCAAGGTATTAGTCATCCCGGACCACAACGCTTCTGAATGAGTCTGGCTCGCGTCACGTGCTAAAGAAGAAACGGCAGTCGACGATTGGACATCGAATAATAAACGCACGGAGCCGCAATGATTGAAGCAAAAGTAATCTGGACCGACAACCATCGTTTCCTCGGGCAGGCCAGCAGCGGTCACGGCATTGTCGTCGACGGCGACAGCAAGACCGGCAGCAGTCCCATGGAATTGGTGTTGATCGGATTGTGTGGGTGTACTGGCTACGATGTTGCCAGTATCCTGTCGAAAAAACGCGAGCCCTTTACCAGCATCGAGGTGCGAGCCGAGGGAGATCGCGCCGCCACTCCGCCAACTGTCTACACCGCCATCCGCCTGGTTTATCGAGTCGGGGGAAGGGTCTCGCACAAAGCGGTTGAAGACGCAGTACGGTTGTCCGAAGAAAAGTATTGTTCGGTCGCAGCTATGCTGAACAAGACAGCCAAGATCAGCTATGTGATCGAATACGCGGAAGACCACGAGGCTGTCTGATCAACCCTTGCCCAGACGAGCGCATCCTGTCCGCGGATATCTCTACATCGCGAGCGCCGCGTTTTTGTGGGGCGTCGCGGCCGCTCTCGGGCGAGCCGCGTTTACCGGTCGACTTTTACCCAGGGGACAAACACTTCGGCCGATCGATCCACTAATCCTGTCGCAAAGCCGCGCGACGTTTTCTTTCATTGTTCTTCTTTTCGCGCTTGTGCTTATGCGCGGCTGGAAGCGCCTGCGGGTACCCGTAGCTGATTTTCGACGGATGTTCGTGCTGGGAATTCTTGGCGTCGCAGCGTCCAATTATCTTTACTACCTCGCGATTCAAAGAACCAACGTAGCCACCGCCATCATCCTGCAATACACTGCGCCGATATTGGTGTTGCTATACACGGTGGCACGCGGCCTGCAGAAGCCGACCATACAGCGAGTGGCGGCCGTGGCATTAGCAGTGACCGGAATTGCGCTGGTAATCGGAATATTCGGCTCCGGGGGATTCCGGCTGGATGCGATTGGAGTATTAGCGGCGCTGGGAGCGGCATTTTCTTTTGCTTTTTACAACATCGGGGGCCACAGCATCCTTGCCCGCTACGATCGCTGGACGGTGCTGCTGTATGTCATCTTGAGCGCGTCGCTATTTTGGATCGTCGTGAACCCGCCCTGGAAAATCGTAGCCGCGCATTACTCAGGGAACCAATGGCTATTCCTGCTGGTTTTTTCACTGATCTCGGTCCTCGCGCCGTTTTCGCTTTATTTTGCCGGGCTGCAGCATCTGGAGCCGACTCGCGCCATCGTGGTCAGCTGTTTGGAGCCAGTTTTCTCGATTGTGATTGCAGCAGTCACTTTGGGCGAAGTAATGAAACCACTGCAGACGGTTGGAATCTTGCTGGTTCTCATCGCGATTGTCGTGGTGCAGTTGCCCGACCGGAAATTGCACGAAGAAATTACGCTGGTCGAGCCCATCGAATGATTCTCAGCAGGTCACTAAGGTAACCAAAACTGGCAGTTTTGCACTAGGTTTTTGCAGTCTGAAGCGAGATGCTTTACGCAGTGTTTCCTCGTGCTTAGGTGGAGTTTTGTCTATGAAGAGTTCTCGCGTGGGCTGTCTTGTTGCTTTCATGATGTGCTCGTTGCTTCCTTGCTTCGCGCATCATATGGCTGTCGTGGTGAACAAGGACAACGCTATCGGCGAAGTCAGTTCGGCGCATCTGGGCAAGATCTTTCGCCTGGAAGTTAAGAAGTGGCACGATGACAAGGATGTGATCCTGGTCCTGCACAAGAGTTCAATCGGTGAAATGAGCACGCTGGAGCACCTGAGCAGAATGTCTTCCAGTGAACGGAAATCACTTATCGCAGCTCATCAAGGATCGATCACCATGGTTGACTCCGATGAAGATGTACTCAAGGTGGTCGAGACGATGCCGGGTGCAGTGGGGTTGGTCGATGTGCGCTCCATCAACGACCAGGTCAATGTGGTCAGGGTCGACGGTAAACTTCCGATGGAAGATGGCTATCTGCCCCACTAATCTAGACGATCGTCGACTGCTAGGCCTTCGCTCGATCTCCCAAACGCAACAAATGAAAATAGCGTCGAGCCTTCCTTACATCTCTACTAATCTGTTCGCGCAAAGCTTCCACTGAGGGAAACTTGATTTCGTCTCGCAGCCTCTCCAGGAAGTGAATCTCCACTTCTGTCTCCGGATTCAGTTCGATGGGATGAAAGTTCAGTAGATGAGTTTCGACGGCAAAAGAGTCAGCCCCGAAGGTAGGCCGATTCCCGACGTTGGTCACTGAATCGAAGCATTCCTCGCCCACACGGGTACGGGTGACGTAAACGCCATCCCCCGGGACCAACTGTTCATACCGGCTCAGGTTGATGGTCGGGACCGTATATTTAGAGCCATAACCGCGGCCGCGGCCGGCGGTCGACAAGATACTAAACGGCCGAGCCAGCAGATGGCGGGCGCGGCTTACTCGTCCCTGGGCCACGAGTTTGCGGATGTGCGTGCTTGAAACTGGTTCGCCCCTTAGTCGTAATTCCGGATAGGCCTTCACTTCGAAACCCATGTCACGGCCGAATTCCGCCAGCAGGTTAATATCGCCAGCCGCCTTGTTGCCGAAATGGAAGTTGTAACCTTCATGAACCTCGCGAGCCTGCAGACTGTCTTTCAGGATGTCATGGGCAAAGTCTCGCGGTGTCATAAGCGACAGATCGCGGGTAAAAGGGAGCAGGAGAACAGCGTCGACACCGGAGGCATCCAGCAGGCGCAGCTTTTCGGGAGTAGGAGTAATCAATTTCAATCCAAAGTCAGGTCGCAGAATCCGCACAGGATGCGGCTCGAAAGTGACCGCCACGGACTTGCGCCCCTGCTCACGCGCCCGGGACACGATGTTCGCCAGCACCCGCGTGTGGGCGCGATGCACGCCGTCAAAGTTGCCCACACTCAATAGCGTGGGACCGAAGCCGGCGGGAATATCTTCGAGTTTATGGAAAATCTGCATCGCTCGTGTGTGGTGCGGCGATCTCGCCGCAGCTATTCAGCCCGAAACTCTCACGACAGATACGAATGTGAATCCGCGCGCGAGGGCGCCCGCGCCATGCAATCTAAATCTCAAATTCCAGCTTAATGCCATCGAAAGAAAGCCGCACATTTGGCGGCAGAGAGGCATTGGTCGCCTCATGAGGCAAGTCGTGACAAATATGCGTAAAAAAAGCGCGCTTGGGTTTGAGCCGCTCGACGATGCGCAAGGAGTTCTCAACGGTGGAATGCGTGGGATGCGGAATGTGTCGCAGCGCATCCAGAAACAGAATGTCGAGATTCTGTAGTTTTGCGAGCGAGGTCTCGGGCACGCTGCTGTGATCGGTCAGATACGCAGCGCTGCCAAAACGAAAACCATCGATCTCAGTTTCGCCGTGTATCACCGGGATCGGCTCAAATGCGGCGCCGAACAGATTGATCGTCCCATCGAACGGTTTAAGTTCGACCTGGGCCAGTCCACCGAATTTGTAGTCTCCGTCGAAAATGTACCGAAACGTGCTGCGAATAAAATCTGCGGCGGTGGGCCGGGCATAGAGTGGCAGCTTGTTCGGCTTGTGACGAAAGCTGAGCGGGCGCAAATCATCCAGGCCCAGAATGTGATCGGCGTGACTGTGGGTGAAGAGCACGGCATCAAGTTTGCGAATGTGTTCGCGGATGGCCTGCTCGCGGAAATCAGGCGTGGCGTCAATGAGCACAGTTTTGCCGCCAAATTCGACCAAAACGGACGGTCGAGTGCGGCGGTCGTGCGGATCGGAAGAATGGCACACTGCACAGTCGCAGCCAATGGTCGGCACGCCCATGGACGTGCCGCTGCCCAGGACCGTGAGCGTAGCCTTCATCGCTTAGTGGTTGCGGCACTCGATGCCGGATTCTGCGGTGGACGGGCCAGTGCGTTGGTCACCTCAACGTAAGCCATGCGAAGTTCGTAAAGACAATTTTGCAGGAAATTCTCCTCAGTGCTGGAGAGGTTGCCTTTGGTCTTCTCCGAAAGAAGGCTGAGCGTGTCGATGGTCTGGCGCGCACCAATCAAGTCAACTCGTGGCTGCCCGCCTTGTTCGTGCATGAGCCCCATCTGCAACATGGCAGACATGTACAGCGAGGCCATGAAACGCTCGAAAGTCATCTCCAGTTCTTTGCTGGAATGCCCGCTGAGCTCCACTCGTGCGTCCAAATCCTTCGCGGATTTCCGATATGCCTCCGCCTGTTCCTTCTGCTCAGCAGCAGTGGGAGCAGGCGGCGCGTCCGATTCCTGCGCCGGCGTAGCAACGGCTGGTTGGACGACCGGCGCGGCCTGCGGAGTGGGCACGGCGCTGGAGACTTCCTCTTGAGAAACTTCTTCGCGAATCTCGCCTTCCGACGTAAACAACCGCCGGTCCGTAACGGTAAAACTTTCCTGCTTCTTCTCAGCCATAGATTGCCCCTTCGATGTTTATAGGTCTTCGTGTCGGAATACTTCCGAAAACGGCAGATTTGCGATGGAAAGCCGCGTAGCCCCCACCTGAAATTGCTTGCCCGGGGTCGTGAGTTCACGCCGGATGTAACCGAGCGCCATGGAACGCTCGCCGCCGGCAAGGGGCAGGGAAGCGACACTCGTAATCTCACCGATATCCCGGCCATCGGCTTGGATCTTTGCGCCCACAGCGGGCAACGCACCTTCGACCTCGAACCCGGTAAACTTGCGATGCACATTGCCTCGGGAACGAATCCGCTCCACAATCTCCTGCCCGATGTAGCATCCCTTGCTGAAATGCAACGCTCGCTGCTGCTCAGTCTCCTGCGGCAGATCACGCTCGCGAATGTCTTGCCCGTAACGCGGAATCCCCGCGGCGACGCGCAACAACTCTAACGCGTGGGTGCCGACCGGCATAGCTCCAGAATTCGTGAGCGCGTCCCCGACGGACGTCACCTGGTCAGGAGATGACCACAGCTCATAGCATTCAATGCTCTCGTTGTCTCCGCGCACCATGGTCATGCTGACGTTCCGCCAGTTCACGTCTACAAATTGCAGCGGCTCGAGGTTCGGTATTTCAAATCCAGCCCCACGTAGAACTTCACGGGACTTCGGTCCCATGATCCCGATAGCAGTCAGCTTGTCGCTCACATTTGTGACCTCGACATCGTCCATGATGATGTAGTGATCGAAAGTTGCCAGCAGCTTTTCTGACTGGAACTGATCGCTGTCGATCATCAAAGAGTCACCGCGATTGTAGGCGTAGAGGTCACCCAGAATGTGCCCTTGTGGATTCAACAGAAAGGCATAGACACCCCGTCCGGCGGCCAGGTCGCGGATATTATTAGTGACCATGCCGTTCAGCCAGCGCACTCGATCGCCTCCGGTAAGCGCGATTTTGACCCTGGAACTCAGGTCATAGAACCCGCAACCCGACAGCAGCGACTGAAATTCAGAATGCACTTGTGCGAAGTCGGGAGGCGGAGCCGGGTTGCCATGAACCAAAGTCAAAGCCATACGGTACTTAGATTATACAAGGCGAAGGCGGGCCGGATTCGATGGGCAAACTTGACTCCCTTTACATTCTTAGTCTTAGCGCTCCTTTCGAGCCCGGTGCGCTCAGGTTCTGGAACAACTGGCACGACCTGAAGTTTCCTGTGGGCAAGCCGATAAGTGCAATGAAGGGGAGATACTGATGATTACGAACCCAGTGCAAAGTTTGCCCGCAGCTCAGAATGAAGCAGCCACCAAGGCTGCGCCACGGCCGAATGCGGCACCAGCGCAGGCGGCGGTTCCACAGGACAAGGTAACGTTGAGTCCCCAGGCCCAAGCCCAAGCCCAGGCGCAAGCCACTACACCTAAGACAGTCTCGACCGATAAGGACCACGACGGCGATAGCAAATAAATCGTTTCGCCGCTTCCCAATCCGTTATCCGACGATTGAACGCCGGGCCCAAGAGATGTCAATCCGGCATTTCTTAGGCCCGGCAGCTTAAAACAACCCGCGACGAACACGCTTCTCTCGCTGGATTACGCATCCAAACGTGGCGAGCAAATCTCACCTCGATTGTGTTACCGTTCTGCGCGTGAGTTCTAAAAAAAGAATCGCAATTATTCCTGGAGATGGCATTGGAAAAGAAGTCATTCCCGAGGCCGTGAAGGCCATTGCCGCGTCGGGCGCTGATGTCGAAACTTCGCAGTTCGATTGGGGCGCCGACCGCTATCTGGTGGACGGTGTCACGGTCCCGCCCGACGGCTTCGCCATGCTGGAGCGCGACTTCGATGCCATCCTCGTTGGTGCTTTTGGCGATCCTCGCGTCGCTTCGAACATCCATGCCAAAGAGATCCTCCTCGGCATGCGCTTCAAAATGGATCTCTACGCCAACGTGCGTCCCGTGCGCCTCCTCGACGCCGCATTGTGTCCTCTCAAAGGCATCGAACCCAAGCACATTGACTTCGTTGTAATCCGCGAAAATACCGAAGGTGTTTACACCGACGCCGGCGGTGTATTCAAGCAAGGTACGCCCGACGAGATCGCCGTGCAGGAAGACATCAACACTCGCAAGGGCGTCGAGCGCGTAATTCGCTTCGCGTTTGAATACGCCGAACGCCACCCAAAGCTGGATGGCAGTCCGCGCAAGCGAGTGCTCATGTGTGACAAATCCAACGCCATGACCCATGCCGGTGGGCTGTGGCAGCGCGTTTTCAAAGAAGTGAGCGCCGAGTATCCGCAAATCAAACCCGAGCACATGTATGTGGACGCGCTCTGCATGCAGATGATCCGCGACCCCCGGCAGTTCGACATCGTGGTCACAAATAACATGTTCGGCGACATCATTACCGATCTCGCGGCTGGCCTGCAGGGCGGGCTGGGCATGGCCGCCAGCGGTAATATTCATCCGGGAAAGACTTCGATGTTCGAGCCGGTGCACGGTTCCGCGCCTCCGATCGCCGGAAAGAATGTAGCCAATCCGTTTGGCGCAATCCTGACCGCCGCGATGATGCTCGGCCACCTGGGCCTGACCGAAGAAGCAAAGAAGATCGAGGCAGCCGTACTTGAAGCGGTACAGCAGAAGCGGACCACGCAAGACATTGGCGGAGCACTGGGAACGAGAGAAGCCGGCGATTGGGTGGCGGAGAGAACGAAGGGCCGAAATAGTTGATGCTCGGATTCGAGCGGATGAGAACGAGACTATTCTTGATCGTTTTTGGCTGGGCCGTCGGGCTGTTCATCTTGAAGTGAACGCGCAACCGTGGAAGGGCACGGCTTAGCCGTGCCGATAGGCGTTTTAGGCGACCGGCTTTAGCCGCTGTGGCACCTCGTCGAGAGAGAATCCCGGATAAGCGGATGAGTAGGGATAGTCTTGTGGCCTTTTCACCAGCCTTGCACGAATGGGATTCGAACGGATATAGCTCCGATGCTTCTCGTAATCGAAGGCATCGCGAATGCGATGGTTTGTGAAACTGCGTTCCCATATCTCCATTCTCGGTCCCGTTTCTTTGGTGAACCGATGTGAATAGCCGCCTTTGATGAATTGCATCGCGCGCTCAAGCGCAAGGGACGGCTTGGGAGCAAGCAGCAGATGGACGTGATCGGGCATCAGCACAAATTCGTAGAGCTGAAAGGTTCCGCGATCCCGATATCCGAAAAGTGTCTCGACAAACATGGTTGCTGCCCGCTCAGATCGGAAGAGCGGCCTGCGCTCCCAAGTCACTGAGGTCACGAAGAACGTTCGGTCTGCAAAGTTATCCATAGCGCAGCGGCTGGAAGCCGCTTCCTGGTCGACCCATTTTTCGCACGGCTGAAGCCGTGCGCTTCCACAACACGGCCAAGAGTTAATTCTTAACTGTTTTTGAGGTGTGGAGATGTGACCAGGCTCACAGAACCGGCTCGATACTTCCCAAAACGGGCGAGAATCTATCCGCGTTTATCCGCGCAAATCCGTGGCCAAAAATTTGTCAATTAAACATCGCCCGCAATCTTCGCACTCCCGCCAGTGCCGCCACGTATCTCTTGTCCATCGAATAAGCCATCGCGTAGCATTCTTTCGCCTTCTGCCAGTTTCGCTTGTGCTCAAAGACGCGGCCTAAATTGAAATGCGGATAAGGGCGCGCCTCATAGCGCGGCGCAAGCATGGCTTTTTGAAACCAGGGGATAGCTTCGTCCCATTTCTCTTGTTCAATCAGGTAAGCCCCGATATCGTTGTAAGGATTGCCGAACTCTGGATCAAGCTTGATCGCCTGCAGGCATTCGGCGATGGCGCGTTCGTAATCGCCAAGGAACGAATATGTCCAGCCGCGGAAGGTATAGGCCTCGGCGGTCGCGAACGCCTCGATAGAACGGCTGTAGAACTCAATGGCTTGCTGGTACTCGCCCTGCATCTGGAGTTCGTACGCTTTTTGAAAGTAGTCAGCCGCGGTTTGGCGGGGATCATCGTCGGACATAAATCGAACCAAGGATTGATATGAAGAAATTGTATCGGAAATTATCCGTTCTGCTGGCTGTTGCAGGACTGTTGTTGATCTCGGAGTTGTGGGCAGGGGCGCAATCGCCTGCTCAGCCGCCGCAAACAGGGGCAGTGACAACTACGCCCCATGCACAGCCTCAAGAAGACAAGAAAACGACCACCACAGATGTGCCCGCCGAAAATAAAATCTCTCCCAAGGAGGCCGAAGAACTTTTCCGCGACGTCGATCAGATTATGCAGTTTGCCAGCAAGGAAACTGGCCTGCCCATCAAGAAGGAAGTCAAACGACGCCTGGTTAGCCGCGACGAAGTGGTCGCTTATCTGCAGAAAAACATGTCCGAGGACAAAGATGCTCAGCGCCTGCAGCGATCCGAGCTTGTGCTGAAGAAGTTCGGACTTCTGCCTCGAGATTTCGATCTGCAAACGTTTCTTGTGGCGTTGCTGCGAGAACAAGTGGCCGGCTATTACGATGTCAAAAAGAAAACCGTGAACTTGCTGGACTGGATTGGCAGCGAGCAACAACGTCCAGTTCTCGCGCATGAACTTACGCACGCCCTTCAGGACCAGTCTTTCGAGCTCAAAAAATGGATGAAAGTTGGCGACACCGATCTGAATGACAAGAAAGAGACGACCGCCGCAGACATCGAAAACGATGAGATCAGCGAAGCCCGCCAAGCCGTGGTGGAAGGCCAGGCGATGGTTGTGCTGGTTGACTACCTGCTGGCTCCGACTGAGCAGTCAATCATTACTTCTCCTCAAATAGCCGATGCGCTGAAAGAGACCATGCTCGTGGGCTCGGACGACTCGCCCGAATTCAAGGACGCACCGATTTTCCTGAAAGAAGAATTGACCTTTCCTTATCGCTATGGGCTGGATTTCGAGACCGAATTGCTTCGTATCGGTGGAAAAGAAAAAGCTTTTGCGTCGGCCTTTGCCAATCCGCCGCGAACAACCCGTCAGATCATGGAGCCCAAAACATATCTTTCTGGCGAACAACTTGAGCCTATGCGCTTGCCCGACTTCCAGCGGGACTTCAAGAACTATGAACGTTTCGATGTGGGAGCGATGGGGGAATTCGACGTGGCCATTCTCGTCGATCAGTACGCTGGCAAGGAGGCTTCGGACAATTTGTATCCGCACTGGCGCGGCGGATACTACTACGCCGCCCGGCCCAAGGGAGATCCCGCGGCGCCCCTGTCAATGCTCTATGTCTCGCGCTGGTCGAGCGCCGAGAAGGCGTTAGCGTTTGCCGATATCTATGCGCAGTCGCTCACGAAGCGGTACAAGCACGTGACCGAGGTCGTGCAGGAGGCAATAAGCCTGTCAGACAATCCCCAGAAACTCGTTGTGCTAACAGGCCCGCGCACCTGGCTGACCGAGGAAGGGCCCGTCGTGATTGATGTTGAGGCGGACAGCGTGCTGATCACGGAAAGTCTCGACCAACCGACGACCGAGCGGCTACGGCAGGAGTTGTTTGGCACATTCGTAGCTGCCGGAAAATAAGTCTGTTGTGGTGACCGGGATCGAATCGATACGCGTCTCGCGAATCGCGCATCGCAAAGAACCCTACCGCTAAGAGCGTTCCTGGGCTCACTTTTGTATAATCACCAGTCCGTTAGTATCGAGCGAAATTCTTAGGGGGATTCTTGTCGCAAGCAGATATTGGCATTATCGGAGGCAGCGGCCTTTATTCCATGCCTGGCCTTAGCGATGTGCGGGAAGTGAAGCAGCAAACTCCATTCGGCGATCCGTCCGACCCCTACGTTCTGGGCACGCTTGAGGGCCGAAAGGTTGCATTTCTGGCGCGGCATGGACGCGGGCACCGCATTCTGCCTACAGAATTGAACTTCCGCGCCAATATTTATGGCTTCAAACAGCTGGGCGTCGAACGGATCGTCTCTGTTTCCGCCGTCGGGTCGCTGAAGGATGAGCACAGGCCGCTAGACTTCGTAATTCCTGATCAGTTCTTCGATCGCACTCGCCATCGCGTGGATACGTTTTTCGGGGACGGCATCGTAGCTCACATTGCTTTTGCCGATCCTATCTGTGCTGAACTCGCCCACGTGGTGGAAGCAGCCTGCAAGAAATCAGGGGTGACCGGCAAGCGCGGCGGAACCTACCTGTGCATGGAGGGACCACAGTTCTCCACCAAGGCGGAATCCAACGTCTACCGCAGTTGGGGCATGGACGTGATCGGCATGACCAACCTGCAAGAAGCCAAGCTAGCGCGCGAAGCCGAGATTTGCTACGTCACCGTGGCCATGGTGACCGATTACGACTGCTGGCATCCTCATCATGACTCAGTCACGGTCGATCAGGTCGTGGCGGTGCTATTGAAAAATGCCGACAACGCCGCTACGGTCGTACGCAACACCGTGGGTTCGATGCCAACCAAACGGAACTGCAAGTGTGCCGCGGCGTTGGCGCACGCGATTCTTACCGATCGCGACAAGATTCCAGCCGCCACCCGTGAGAAACTCAAACTGATCCTCGACAAATACCTGGAGACCACGACCACCTAATGAGCATTCTGGCAGTTGGTTCAATTGCTTTTGACTCCATCGCTACGCCTTCTGGCCGCGTGGAAAATGTGCTCGGCGGTTCCTGTACATTTTTTTCCCTGGCCGCCAGCTATTTCACGGATGTTCGCATTGTCGCCGTGGTGGGCGAAGACTTCACCGCCGACCACGAAAACGTTCTGAAGAAACGAAAGATCGATATTCGGGGGATCGAACACGCCAAAGGAAAAACCTTCCGCTGGGGTGGGCAATATCTCGACAACTTGAATGAAGCCAAAACCGATTTCACCGAATTAAACGTCTTCGAGCGCTTTCAACCCCGCATTCCGCCTGAATACTCAGATTCAAAATTTCTTTTCCTGGGAAACATTCATCCCACTCTCCAAACCGCAGTTCGACACAAGATGGATGGGGTCCGTCTGACCGGCGGCGATACCATGAATTACTGGATCAACGGTTCTCGTCCGGACTTGATCGAAACACTCAAGCTGGTCAACGTGCTCTTGATCAATGACGCCGAAGCTAAAAGCCTCGCCGGTGAACCGAACTTGCTCCGCGCCAGCCAGAAAGTTCTGGCCATGGGACCGCAAGCATTGGTCATCAAGCACGGTGAATACGGCGCAACCATCTTCTTTCGTGAAGGCGCATTCGGTATCGGCCGCCATCCCTTTCGCGCTCCCGCTTTGCCTATCGAGGAAGTGAAAGATCCCACCGGAGCTGGCGATTCGTTCGCCGGCGGGTTCATGGGATACATCGCTTCCCAAGAAGAGTTGAACCGCGAAGTTTTGAAGCGCGGGCTTTTTTATGGCGGCGTGATGGGCTCGTTTGCCGTCGAACGTTTTGGCACTGAACGCCTGCAATCGCTCACCCGCGAAGAAATTGACGCTCGCTTCCAAGTCTTTCGTGAATTGACCCATCTGGAATGAGCCGGCGAACCAGCACCCAACCGGCGAAAGTTCAGCCCACTCGTTATTGGGATCGTGAAACCGCGTTCGTAGCCCAGTTGGCCGCGTGTGTCTCGTTCGTTTCGTTCGCCTATTATTTCCAGCACAGCGGCTTGCTTCTCTACGGTGATGCCGTAGCGCACATCAACATCGCCCGGCGGGTCTTCGACTCCCGCACGCCCGGCTTGCTGCAGCTCGGTACGGTGTGGCTGCCGCTGCCGCATCTGCTCATGATTCCGTTTCTGCTTTTCGACAGTGCGTGGCAATCAGGCATTGGCGGTTCCATTCCTTCGATGGTCGCCTATGTCATAGGCGCAGCGGGCGTCTTCCGCCTTTTGCGCAGTGCTCTGAGTGTAAGTTCTGAACCCGATGCCCGTGCAAGAATTGCCGCATGGCTGGGCGCGATCGTCTATGCCGCGAACCCTAATTTGATTTACCTGCAGACGACTGCCATGACAGAGTCGTTGTACCTCGCGCTCTTCATCTGGGCGGTTGTGTACTTCAGCGACTTCGTTCGACAATCCTCGCAGAAGGATGGCCCACCCAACGCGACCTCCTCGTCGCTGATAAAGTGTGGCCTATGCCTTGCCGCCGCCTGTCTCACCCGCTATGACGGATGGTTCCTCGCGGCTGCAATGTGCCTTGCCGCGCTTGCCATAATGGTCAAGCGGAACACTCAAGTACCGCGCCACGGTGTTGCCAAATTTGTCTTGCTTGCCGCCGCCGCACCGGCGCTCTGGCTCGCCTATAACGCGATCATCTATCGAAACCCACTCGAATTTGCCAACGGGCCGTATTCTGCCCGAGCGATCGAACAGAAGAACGCGACTCCGGGATCTCCGGGACATCCTGGCTCTCACAATTTGCCGGTCGCATTCAGTTATTTTATGAAATCGGCCGAACTGAATATGGCGGAAGGGAAGTCGCAAAAAGTTTGGCTACTCTTGCTGCTGGCGGGGACGATCACGATTCTAATCTCTGACCGCAAGTTGTGGCCGCTTCTCTTGCTCTGGATACCACTTCCGTTCTACATGCTTTCGGTCGCGTACAGCGGCGTGCCGATTTTCGTGCCCACATGGTGGCCGTTCTCGTTCTACAACGTCCGTTATGGGCTGCAACTTCTACCCCTGTTTTCCATGTCAGTGGCAGTGACTACTTATTTTCTGCTCCACCTCGCCCGAAACAAAAATGCGAAAACGGCAGTTGTTTCTGCCGTCTTGATTCTGCTTGCCGCGAACTACGCCTTCGTCTGGAAGGCGCAACCGGTCTGCTTTCGCGAGGCCTGGGTGAACTCGCGAAGCCGCATTGCATTCGAAACTGAATTGGCGTCCAACCTTAATAAATTGCCCCACGACTCGAACCTGTTGATGTATCTCGGCGACCACGTCGGTGCCCTGCAACGTGCCGGCATTCCCTTGCGCCGAACGATTAACGAAGGTAACCATCGTCCGTGGAAATCGCCGGCCGACAGCGAAGGGCTGTGGGAGCGGGCGTTGGCGGAGCCTTCCCGGTATGTTGACTTCGTGATTGCCATGGACGGCGATCCAGTCGCGCTCGGCGTGCAAAAACAAACCCTCACTTCCCTCGTAGTCATACGCACCGCCGGGCAACCCGCGGCCACCATCTATTGGACGCATCGGGAGCCTCCCCGGTAATCACGCCGGTTAATGGCATGGACGACGCTGGCTCTGGCGTCAACTTTTCCAGTGGTAGAATCCAGCAAACTTACCTTCTCATGCCATCGATGCAGCACACTTACGACCTGCTTCAGAACGAGATGACCTCGATCGTTGGGGTCTCGATCGCGCGCCTGGTGCTGGCGGCAATCCTGGGCGGTCTAATCGGATTGGAGCGTCAACTGAAACATCGCCCAGCCGGGCTGCGCACCAATCTCTTTATCTGCCTCGGCGCAGCCATGTACACCATTCTTTCTGACGCACTCGCCGTCGAGCATCTTGGAGATCACACCCGCATCGCGGCGCAGATTATTCCAGGCATCGGCTTTATCGGTGCAGGCTCAATTCTTCACGCTCGAGATAAACTCGTTACCGGACTGACTACGGCGGCAACACTCTTCGTCGTGGCTTCGGTTGGTATGGCGGTGGGTGGAGGACTTTATTTAACCTCAGTTTTTGAGGCCGGACTGATTTTGCTCTGCCTCTTTTTGCTGGGATACGCAGAAGAGCGATTTGGCTTGAAAGCCGCCGTGTGCGGGTACGAAGTCGCCGGCCGCAGCGCCGACGAAATTACGCTTGAGATAAACCGCATCCTCGAATGTATTCACGGCATGACGGACAATTTGCAGGTCGCTGCAACTCAGCACCACGTGCGGGTTCAATTTGAGCTGGAGGCGACCCGGAGCCAGCAAGACCAGGTTTTACGCGGCCTCAAGCAGTCTTCGGTCTTTGAAAGTGCGACGCCGCTCGGTCCGATGGATGTTGAATGACTTTATCTGCCCCTGCCATTCCTTTTGTCAAAGCGAGCGCCTGCGGAAACGATTTTCTCATCATCGACGGTATTCACGCCCCAGCTGACATCGGCAAGTTTAGCAAGCGTATCTGCGATCGCCACCAAGGCGTCGGCGCTGATGGAGTAGAGTGGCTATTTCCCACGCAGAAGGCCGATGTAGAGGCTCGGCTATTCAATGCCGACGGATCAGAGGCCGAAATCTCGGGCAACGGAACCCGTTGCGTGGCTGCCTACATTTGCTCGGAACAGGCCAAAGAAAAAGTCGTGATACGGACGGGTGCTGGCCTGAAGACCTGCACCTTCACTTCTCGCAACAACAATCAGTACGAGTTTGAGATTGCAATGGGCAAGCCCGAGGTCGGAAATGAATTGCCCATCAAACTAGTTTCTCGCGAGGTCTGGGGTGTTCCGGTCTCGATGGGGAATCCTCATTACGTCATCTTCGTCAATGAATTCAGACCAGACTGGCAGGCGGAAGCATCCGAGATCGGTCGACATAGTGACTTCAAGCATGGAATTAACGTTGAATTAGTAAATCCAGTCGATAAAAGCAATATCGACGCCAGGTTCTTTGAGCGCGGCGTCGGCGAAACCCAGTCCTCTGGGACCGGGTCGTGCGCCGCCGCAGTCGCGAGTATCGTCGCCAAAAAAGCTGAGTCACCGCTGCGAGTGCATACTCCCGGAGGATTGCAAACAGTGCGATGGGAAGAGCAAGTTTTCCTGAGAGGTACAGCTCAACTACTCTGTCGCGGAGAATTCTTCTTGTAGCACACAAAGGCCCGGATGCCCCCATCCAGGCAGTCGAAGGATTCGACGCTCAACAGTCACCGAAGTAACGAATCGACTTTTTCGCAGCCTGTTAAGATTGACCGTTCGAAACGTTGATGCGATGCCTCCAGACTCGTCAATCCCGCGCATCAAGCCGCCCGCGCTTCAGCCGGGCGACACAATCGGGATCGTCGCCCCCGCCAGCAATATCAAGCGTGAGCCGCTCGAAGCCGGATGCGACACGCTGCGGCGAATGGGATACAAACCTTTCTATTTTGACTCCATCCTTGAAAAGGATCTTTATTTTGCCGGATTGGCCGATCGCCGGGCGCGCGAACTCAACGAAATGTTCACGCGAGATGACGTCCGTGCCATTGTCTGCGCCCGCGGCGGATACGGCGCCAATTATCTTCTTGAAACTCTCAATTTCGAAAACATCAAAACTCACCCCAAGATTTTCGTTGGCTACAGCGATATCACAAGCTTGCTGACCTACATCTCGGACGCAGTCGGCCTCGTGACCTTCCACGGTCCCATGGTCACAAAAGATTTCGCGCATGAAGACGGTGTTGATTTCGCTTCGTGGGAAGCGGCGCTCAACGGGACTTCTGCGTGGGAAGTAAATCTTGGGCGCGAATCTGGTGCCAAAGCCTTACAAGCAGGTTCCGCCGAAGGCATCCTCTATGGCGGCTGTTTGTCCATGCTGGTAGCTTCGTTGGGTACGCCCTACGAAATCCATACGGCGGGGACGATCTTGTTCATTGAAGACATGGCCGAGAAGCCCTATCAGATCGACCGCATGTTGATGCAACTGAAATTGGCGGGCAAGTTCGCAGACGTTCGCGGCATAGTATTCGGCGAAATGCTGGATTGCGTGCAGAGCAACAATCAAGACTACACTTTGGAAGAAGTTGTACTCCACGTGGTCGGAGATTTGGGGGTGCCTGTGGTCTATGGATTACGATCTGGCCACGTCTCGCGGCGTAATATCACGCTTCCTTTGGGCGTGCGCGCCGCGCTCAGTGTCGGCGGAAGCGAAGGAAGCCTTAGGATCCTGGAATCTGCCACGTGTAGGGCGGACACTCTTGTCCGCCGCCATTAACATTGGATTTCGAGCGGACAAGAGTAGCCATTCTACGCGATAGAAATGAAATATGCCTGAGAACAAACACATTCACTTAATCGGGATCTGTGGCACCGCGATGGCCTCGCTAGCCGGCATGCTGCAGCGGCGCGGCTATCGCGTAACGGGTTCCGACACCGCCGCGTATCCTCCCATGTCAGATTTTCTTGCGTCCCTCGATATTCCGGTGGCGCCATTTGCCGTGCAAAACCTGCAACCGCAGCCGGACCGGGTGGTCGTGGGCAATGCCATCTCGCGCGGCAATGTGGAACTGGAGCAGGTACTCGATCAGTACATTCCGTTCTGTTCGCTGCCCCAGATTCTTCACGATGAATTTCTGCGCGGCAAAGAAGTGCTCGTCGTTGCCGGCACACACGGCAAAACCACAACCACCTCCATGCTGGCTTGGATCTTTCATACCGCCGGCTTACAACCCTCATTCCTGATTGGCGGCATTGCGGAAAACTTCGGCAGCAGCTTTCAACTGGGACAAGGCAAGCACTTCATCCTCGAAGGCGACGAGTACGACACCGCTTTCTTCGACAAGGGTCCTAAGTTTCTGCATTATTTTCCCGACTCCATCATTCTGACCTCGGTAGAATTTGATCACGCGGATATTTATAAAGATCTCGATGCCGTCGAAACCGCATTTAAGCGTCTGGTGAATCTTATCCCTCGGCGCGGTCACATCATCGCCTTCGATACCGGCGAGAGCGTCGAGCGTTGTCTGGCCCGCGCCTTCTGCCCAGTTGAGCGATACGGATCCAGCGTGAATGCAACTTGGAAAATTACCAACCTGCATCTGGAACCCGGACGGACCACATGGTCGGTCGTACGCGATGGAAAGCCGTGGGCGGACTTCGATTATGCCGTGGCCGGCGAGTATAACGTGTGGAACGCGACCGCCGCTGCCGCGATGGCCGCCAACTGCGGCATTTCCCGAGAAGAGATTGCGGCGGCCTTGAAGACCTTCAAAAGCGTGAAGCGCCGCCTTGAAGTCCGGGCCAAGGTGAATGGCATAACGATCATCGATGACTTCGCACATCATCCAACGGCAATCGCGGGTACGCTCACTGCGTTGCGCTCTAACTACCCGGGAGCGCGCTTGTGGACGATTCTCGAGCCGCGCTCCAATACTTTGCGGCGCAACGTGCTGCAGCACGAGTTAGCAAAAAGCCTGGCCTTGGCCGATGAGGTCGTCGTAGCGAATGTCTTTAAGTCGGAGGCCATCCCGGAAGCCGAACGACTTGACTTGGCAGCCGTCGCGGCACAGATCCAGAAACACGGTCGTCGGGCGCGGATTGTCCCTACCGTGGATGGCATAGTGCAACTAATCGCACCCGAGTTGCGTTCGGGCGATGTTGTTGCCATTCTTTCCAACGGAGGCTTTGGCGGCATTTACGAGAAGCTTCCAGAGCGGCTGAAGTCACTCGGTGTCAGTCAGCCGCAAAGTTCGGGAGCCGAGAATAAGTTGATTTTGAGCTGACGCCCATGGACGATATCATGCCAAGCCAGTACGGTTCGGCTGCCTGGTTCAAAATAGCTAAAGCAGAATTTCAGCTGCTCGGAGACGCCCACTTTTGATTCGCACTCTGGTGATGCTCGGCTTCTGGGCTGCACTGCTGCCCGTCGCAGCATTGATCGGCTTTCCTTGGACTTTGATAACGGGCGACGTCAGCATGCTTTATCGCATGACCATGTGGGGCGCATGGACAGGGGTTCGGCTCGCGGGGATTCAGGTGCGAACTGTCGGCCTCGACAAGATCGATCCCGCCCGTACCTATATCTTCATGTCCAATCATGTCTCGAATGTCGATCCGCCGATCCTGATGCCGCTGATTCCGCGCCGCATGTCGATCATGGTCAAAAAAGAATTGTTCCGCGTTCCGGTATTGGCAAGGCTTATGCGATTCGGGTCGCTCGTCCCAGTGGATCGTGGAAACCGCGAATCGGGAATCGCCGCAGTCCGGGCCGCTGCGGACGTAATTCATCAAGGGCTCAACATGACGGTTTACGTTGAAGGGCATCGTTCGTTCGATGGCAAGCTTCTGCCCTTCAAGAAGGGACCTTTTTACTTAGCTGAGGAATGCGGCGTGCCAATCGTGCCGGTAACCATCGTAGGAACACACTACGTCATGCCGAAGAGAAGATTCGGGATCAAGCCGGGCATTGTGACCGTAGTCTTTCACCAGCCTATCGAGCCCAAGGACTTCGGCAGCCGCGACTGCCTGATGGCGAAAGTTCGGAAGGTCATCGACAGCGGCTTGCCAGCTGACCTTCAAGAGACAAATCCAACGACCACCGAAGACACCAAGGTTCACGAAGGAAAAGCATCGGCCTGAAACATACGAGTCTGGGTCTCGCCGAAATTGTGAACCTTCATTCTCCCCGATCCGCGCAAGATCCTCCATCGCCTTCTTGCCACTCAGAATAAGGTCTTCGTGAAACTACTCAACAAAAGACCTCATCCTCGAGCCCGGCTTCAGCCGGGTGAAGGATCTCGCGCGGACAAGCGTCACCCTCAATCGGCTCCGGCATGGCGCAACCGGGCACGAGGGTGATCGTCACCTCAGCGCTGCTCAACGGGAGCTAACCCAGCCGACCCTTCGATCGAAGCGACCGGCTGATAGGCCAAGTCGTCTTCGGCGGGACAGGCGTGCTGGTTTACATGCAGTGCCGTGGATCCCGCGCAGGACATCAACCCCACAGACTGAACTCCACCGCTTCTGTGGGCAGCGTTATGGCCGCTTTGATCTAGTTTTGCGTCCTTTACCCGAGCTTTTGCCACGTTCGCAGCCGGCGACACCGACTCCGCCGTTTGTTGATTCCGGTGAGTAGCTACCGACGGTTGAGAAGAGTGCGCCATCGCCGGCTGAGCAGGATGAACGACGGCCGCGCTCGGTGCGGGGTCATACCAGTCCGGACTGACATCCTGCTGGCCATAGGCCGGGAGCAGCATGATCGTTAACATCGCTCCAAATAGCATTGCTGAGGATGCCAGTAGTCTCCGCCGTCCGATACCCGTTATTCCGTTCATGAAATCACCTCTGTGATGGATTGATCTCGATTCCAGGAACTTACCAGGAAGAGATCATGTTCGCGATCTTGCCTCGGATCGCAGGTGGTGTCCATGGAGACAGTCTGAATTGATCTGAAGCGATCTGAAGATTTAAATCCTCGTCCAACAGGCCACCAAGGAGGAAGTGTCGCGCAGGTGGTTTTGGACTGCTGCGACTAACGTTCAGACTTCGGTCGTTCGTCTGCGGAAGCCTTCGAGGTTTCCCTTGGATTTTCCGGGTCCAACCCGGCCGCGGTCATGATGGCGCGTCCGAGTTCTTCTGGGGAAATGACAAACGCTTCGGCTTGCGGCTGGCCGCCCGCATCTTCTTCAGCGCTGGGCGCGACGAAGCGATAGCCGCGGCCAACTACGGTCTGCAGGTACTGTGGCTCGCCGGCGTCATCCGCCAGGGCGCGGCGGATTTTGCGGATGGCAGTATTGATTCCCTGTTCGACATCGACGAACACATCGTTGCTCCACAACTCGCAGGAGATCTGCTCGCGCGTAACCAATTGCCCCCTCTTTTCGACCAGAAACATGAGTAATTGCAGCGGCAGGCCCTCCAGTCGTATCGGAGTGCCCCGGCGGCAGAGCTGAAAGCGACCGTAATCCAGCTGGAAATCATCGAAGCGGACCATCTTCTCCGGCACAACACAACTCCTGCATTAATCGCAAGCTGCGTGGGTGTTCGACGTACAGATGACGCGGTACGGCGTGTCTCTATGAGTTCAGAAATTCTGTTCCGCCGGCTTTCCCGTGTCAAGCCCTTTCTCCACGATAGCGAAGCGAATGTCCAACGTGGCGGGCCAACTCGGCTAAGAACCTTCATCGTTCTTTTTTTGCCGCACCGCCTTCGCGATCTCAGGCAATCTGCTCAGCAACGCCGAGTATTTCAGCCACAATTTGTGATCGACCGCAGGCGCCCCACTCACGATAGCTCCAGCTGGAATGTCGCCGGCAACGCCGCTTTGCGGGGTCACAATGGCGCCATCGCCGATCTTGCAATGGCCCACGACACCGACTTGCCCTGTCAAAATCACGTTATTCCCCACTTCAGTCGAACCGGCAAGGCCGACCTGCGACGCTAACAGCGAATCTTCTCCGATGCGTGAGCCGTGACCCACCTGAACCAGGTTATCGATCTTTGTGCCACGGGCAATATGGGTTTCGCCAACGCTGGCGCGGTCGATGCAGGAATTGGCCTGAATTTCCACGTCGTCTTCGATGACCACTGGCATCGGCTGCGGAATTTTGTGCCAGTGGCCAAGATCATCTTTGGCAAATCCGAAACCGTCCGCACCAACGACCGCGCCATTCTGCAGCAGCACATTATTCCCCAACCGGCAGTGCTCACGAACCACCGCGTGAGCGTGGGCCAGGAAGTTGTCGCCGATTTTCACGCCCCGGTATATGACGACGTGCGCCAGCAGTACGGCGTTCTTCCCGATCTCGACGTCCTCGTCGATCACCACGTACGGGCCGAGGTGCGCGCCTTCGCCGATCCTGGCTGAAGCGTGAATCACCGCCGTGGGATGAATTCCGGACACGTATTTATGAGCTGGGTGAAACAGACCGATGGCGCGGGCAAAAGCCAGATACGGGTTCTTGCTCCGCACTATCGGTGTCGCGAGAGCAGGGAAGTCTTCGGCCACGATGACCGCCGACGCTTTCGTCGTCCGGGCTGCAGCCGCGTACTTCGGATTGGCAACGAATGTGAGTTGGCCGGGATCGGCTTCTTCGATTCCAGCTACGCCTGTGATTTCAGTATCGGGCGAGCCGTTTTCCAGGCGTGCGCCCAGCGCAGAAACAATCTGTGCAAGTCTCATTGGAGTGTTAGCAAGAACGAGACCGATTGTAATCGACGCGCCGCCGAAGCGGAAAAAGGATCACAAACCACCACAAGGATGCGAACCGCAAGAGCCGCTGGCGCGTGATCCCCGAACAGGCGGCAGCGGGCTGCCGGCGCGCATCCCGGATGGAAATTTCTCCCTACTGTATAAAGCGACAAACGAAAGGAAAAAAGCTCACCAATATCGAAAAAAAGTTTGGACACGATCTCGAAGCGTTCAGGAGACCTATCTCGCGGCAGACCTAGAACCACAACCCCCATAGCCAATCGACGCTGGCGTGGGTGATGGTCGAGGCGGGTACGCGACGATGTTCGCGCCATGCTCGTCCATAGAAAATCCCCGCCACCGTAGCCAGCAACACGTACCGCCAATTGAAATGCGCCGAGCGCTTGTTGAAGTGCGAAAGTCCGAACAACACAGATGCGATCACCAGTGCAAATCGCCTGTCCACGCGGCGTTCGAGCAGATTCTGTACCCAGGCGCGAAAGAAGAGTTCTTCCGGCACCGCGGTGAAGAAAAATATCAGAACCCATCGCAACGCAGCCGAGCCGACCGACGGAAAGTTGGCGTGAGGATGGATGAATCCGAGCGCCCATCCCAGCGTCGAGACCAGAGGCGTGAAGAACAGGAGTTCGCGCAATCCACTTTTCCAGTCACTCCAACGCAAATGAAAGTCGAATCCAGTTCCACTAAGCTGGCGGACGGCTTGAAAGCCGTACAAGCCGATATCGACGAGCAGCAATTCGTTAAGGGCCCGCAGTCCGGTGGGCCACGCATGGTCGAACCAGCGCAAATCTACCGCAAGCCCAAAGGCCAGCAGAACGATGCCGTCCCGCCAGTCGCCACGCTGCTCCGGATCGGCGCGCGCAGCTTGCTCCAGTAACCACGCAACCACCATGGGCAGCGTGGCATAAAGCGCGAACCACTGCCATCGAAAGATATTCTGGGAAACCGAAACCAGAACATAAGGCAAGACACACAAGGCGGGAAAGCCGATGCGCACGGCAACCGGCCAACGCTGGACCGCCCGCGTGATGCGCTCTCCGGCACAGCCGAACGCTACCGCGGGAGCAAGCTCCATTACCAGGGCCGCAATCGCTGCCGGGGTTACGTTCTCCACAGCCCACAATCTTAACCGCAATGATTCAGCGTTGCGACGTTCGCGGACCCGCGGCTAGTTTTCCGTGAAGGTATCTCCCGACAATACTGTTCCGAAGACGACCATGAACAGCGGCCAGAGCGACGATGCCAGCACCTGCTGAAAGAGAACGTGAACCAACCGCTGGTGATCGAGGGCATACGTGTGCACGTTTTGCGAAAGAAACAGGATGGCCGCCGGCAATCCTCCCAGAGCCGCCGAGCCATTCACCAGGATGTGGCGTAACCGCTCAACCGCTCCTGCCAGGTTCTCATACAGAATAAACATCCCGAGCCCGGCGATGACCGCTCCCGCGATCGATTTGAAAATCTGAAGGGTCGTTTTCTGCGGTGTCATATTTGTCTCCTCGCCGTTTTTCCTGGCTCACTTATAAGTCGAATCAGAGGCCGCGAAATCGACACGTTCAACATCATTTGGGAAAATTATTAAGAAGTAGCCACGACTCAACGAGTTCCGCTGCGACGATGAGGTGTACACTGGCGGCGCCCCAGGCCAGGTCCCCCCATAGAGGCCCTGGGCCAAACTACGGAGGAGACAAATATGAGCAAGAAGCTGTGGAGAGCTTTTGCGGGGCTGTGCGTGTTTGCGATGTCGGCGGTCTGGGTTTTGCCGGTATGTGCACAGACGTCAGACACTAAAGAAAAACCGCCTATGTATTCTTACGTCGCATATTGGAATATCCCACGCGCGCAGTGGGCAGAAATGGACAAGTCGAATGCCGCTAACGCGAAGATCCTAGACAAGGCCATCGCCAACGGAAGCATTGTGGGCTACGGCGACGACCAGAATTTAATTCATGGAGCCGACGCTCCCACTCACGACGGTTGGTGGTCAGCCATGTCCATGGCCGGCGTGCTCAACGTGCTGGATCAGTTCTACAAAGCGGGCAATCCCACCAGTCCAGTGTTGGCCAGTGCTACCAACCACTGGGATAACATTTTCGTCAGCCGCACTTACAATTGGCACTCCGGATCGTGGAAAGATTTGTACACTCACGGATCTTCCTACAAGTTAAGGCCGGACGCGCCCAACGATGCGGTCGAGACGCTCAGCAAGAACATGATCGGCCCGCTGCTCGAAAAAATGCTGGCCGACGGCACCATCCACGAGTACGAAATCGACACCGAAGCCGTCCACACGCAAGCTCCAGGCACGTTTTGGATTTTTTACCTGGCCGCGAATGCGGAGAGCATCGACAAAGTCGACGCCGCAATCCGGGAGACTCTGAAAACGAACCCGCTGAGCGGCCCGGCATTCGGTTCGATGACGGACGTCACCGACCATCGTGATTATCTCTCGCGCACCAGCGCGACCTATAAATAGCACTGAAACATTCAATCAGGTAAGAACCCCGCCCAGGCGAAGGCTTGGACGGGGCGCTTTTTGGCAGCCATTATCGAAATAGAGCTGAAAGGGTTCGAAAGAACTCCGCGGGCGTAGCAATACGTAACGCTGTCCGTTGTGCAATAGCTTTCGTAAAATGCTTAGTGTTATGAGTCAGTAGCCAGTCTGGCTTGCTGGCCATTGCGGAGAGGAGCACCGGAACGTCGGCTGCGTGCCGGATTAGACTGCGACTCGATTGCACCAGTTGTCTATCCGGGTAAGGAACGAGTTCAGGGCTGGTCAGCTTGATCAGGCGGCGGTAGTCCCCAACGAGTCGATCTCCATCGAGCAAGGGCAGGCGCTCGGCGTGGAGAAGAAGATTCTCTTCCACTTCGTCGCGCACCGCTTCGGCCAGTACCAGTTTGCAGACCTTAGCCGCGCACAGCGAGAGCGTGGCTTTGTCGAGCCCCCAGGAAGAGACGATTCCGCCAGTTAGGACATTGGAATCCAGGAATAAGCGGATTCTGCGCTGGCTGGTCACTTCTTGCGCTGGCGGCGGGGACGGAGGCGCAATCGGCTCTTTCCATAATGCCGAGCGTAAACCCGATTACGGGCCTCAGGGAGGGTGGCAAGCAGGTCTTCCGTGGTTAGGCCAGCTTCTGTGAGGACGGAACCTACCTGCTGGCACAGGTGCTCAAAGCGCCGTTGTTCCGGCAACAGGATCAGGCCATCGCCCAGTCGCAATACTGCAAACGGCGCGCCTGTTGCCAAGCCAAGATCCTGGCGAAACTGTTTGGGGACGGTTAGCTGTCCCTTTTCGCCGATCTTGGTTGTGGTCAGGTATTCGAGCGTCGCGTCGTGGGTTGCCATAAGCCGGTAGGAAAATCCTACCATAGCACTTCGTTCCCATCAAGCGAAAGGTTGTTATCGGAACAGCTGTTACACGGAACGGTCTTTCGCAGAGCCTCGCTGACCGTTTATAATGGTCACACGGGTGACCACATGAAAATCAGCACGGTCCGGGAATTTCGCGACAAAGCAACTGGAATGCTGCGATCGAAGGATCCGATTCTGGTGACGCGACGGGGAAGGCTCGCGGGCGTATTCTTCCCCTTGCAGAAGGACTCCTTGCCGGGGGAACTGAAGCACGAGTTGTTTGCCATGTTGACGGGCGAGATTGCTCGGCAGATCAAGCGTCGGGGGATCTCGGAGAAAGAAGTGCTGGCAGACTTCGAAGGCTGGCGGAAAGGCCGTCGTGAAACTCGCCGCGGACGCTAATGTCCTGCTGGCGGCTGTGCTCGGTGGTCGTGCCCGGCTGATCCTTGGAAGCCCGGAAATTAAAGAAATATTTACCGCTCAGGCGACGTTTGCGGAAGTGGAAGAGTACGCAGCCGTGCTGGCCAGAAAAAAGCGCTTGCCGGCAGATCTCCTGCTTCTCGCTGTCGCCAGCCTACCTGTGACCATCGTCGAGCGAGAGGCTTACGCCAACAGTATCTCCGAAGCCAAACGCCGCATCGGACGCCGTGACCCCGACGACGTCGACATTCTAGCCCTAGCGATCCAGTTCGAGATTCCAATCTGGTCCAATGACCGCGACTTTGAAGATTCCGGAATTCAACGGTACACCACCGAAGATTTACTCAGAAAACTTAGAATGCTGGAAGGGAAGTAAGGCCAACGGTCGGCGATGCTTTTAGCGCGGATCCTCCCGCCCAGGTGAGCTTGAGCGCGCCACCCCTCAGAGTAAAATGAACGCGATAGGGTGGGCCAACCTCCCGGGATCAATAAGCACGCGAGGGCTTTAGACCCCGAGAAAGTAGTCACCTCGCGGACGGCTTATAGAATAACCACCTTCATCGAAGCGCAACGTCGATTACTTAGCCGCGACGCCCTCGGTGATGATGCAACGATAGTCTCCGCTTTGGAATCGATGCGTGCATGCAGCCTGATACTCCGAGCTGTAGTACCAGGCCCGCGCCGCTTCGTAGCTCGGAAATTCAAGGATGATAATGTCCTCGCTTTTAGGACCTTCGAGAACTTCAGAGCGCCCATGAATCGCAAGAAATTTTGCCGGATGCTTCTCAAAAGTGGCTGGAGCCAGTTTCCCGTACTCGTCCAACTTGGCAGGGTTGCGAGTCTTTTCACGAATGACTACGGCGTAGGCGGGCATTTGCTTCTCCTGGGTTCGCTCAGGTCCAATTAATTGGACAGGCTGCGAAGTCAGTTAGTAGGCTGACAACGTATAGCATAGTCGGGCGACGAAAAACCCGCCCAAGCGAAGCTTGGACGGAGCACCCGTACGAGCATGGAACCTTGAATACAAACGATTAACCGCAGCCTGAGAACACATGTAACTATTCGCTAGCTGAATGGCTGGCTCTGGGGTTATGCTTGGGTTTCTATCCGTTCCCCTCTGTGACTTCGGTCACGTGCAACGAAGCCGGCTTTGCGGCATCCTATGAATGTGATGTCCAACAAGAAACCACCCGCCACCATCAGGAGAGACGACGTGCATTGGAATATTGAAACTGAACTCGAAGATGATGGCCGCTGGATCGCTGAGATTCCCGCCGTACCCGGCGTGATCGTATACGGAAAAACCGAAGACGAAGCCAAGAGAAAAGCATATGCGTTAGCCTTACGGGTCATCGCAGATGACGTGGAGAATTCTGAGAACGTTCCACGCTCGATTACACTCGACTGCGTTTCCGCTTGACGCAGTGGCCCAGCGTGAAGGCGAAGCAAGCCTTCAAAGCCCTTCTCAAAATTGGCTGGATAGAAGTCTCTCAGCGCGGCTCCCATAAGAAACTCAGGCATACATCAGGAGCCTATCCAACGTACGTCTGGTCCTACGGTGATAGCGACGAACTCGGCTCGAAAATCCTGTCGAGGATCTCAAAGCACACCGGCCTCAAGCCTACGGACCTCTGACCACCTCGAATATAAGGAACTCACAGCCTCCTAGCCTCCAAAATGCCGGGTGAGAATATTCCAGCATCCAAAGTCTGTGTGCGTGTTTCCATCCGGCAACTTGATGCCGGATACTACTTGCATATTACCGTTTGAATCGATGATTGCCGCGGGCACTTCGAATCTATGGTTTGGTTTCCAGCCTGGATGAACGATCTTCTTGGGTAAATTGGGAACTTCGACAGCGAGGGGTGCGCCGATAAACTCTGGATCTGAGCACTCGAACACAATAGGATCGCGACTGGGATTCTTCTCGATCCATTGGACGCCGTGCTCGATCGTAATCTTCGAGCGAAGAATGCCATCAATCCGCGTTACTTCCCACTTCTCCGTAAACACACCGTCCCGGCAACTTATGGAGACTGTATAGTGCTGGCGATCTGGGTTGAGAGGGCTCCACTCGAATCCGCCCGCTGAGCCTTCCGGATTAGTTTCGGCAACATAAACGCGCTTTCTAGATTCTCCCGCCGCGATTCCGGGCGGTGGAAATGGCGAACCGGGATGCGCAGCTAACCACTGACGCTCTACGTTTATGCGATCATCATCGTAAAAATCAATGGTACAGCCGTATGCAGGATTAGGGCCGTAATGTGGAAGCGTCATCATCCAAGTTGAAGAATCGTTATCCCCCAATGGCACGCCAAAAACGAACAGAAGACTAGGCGTTGCTTCTCTTACTCCTTCACCTTCACAGGGGATTGCTCCTTGAAATAATTCCGTTTCCTCGGTTCCGGCTAGCTCCTCACGTTGTAACATCCATTGAGCTATGAACCCGATAGCAAGCACTCCGGCTATGACATATCCGAATGGACTGTCCATCGCCCTACCGACAACAATAGCAAGCAACACAAGCCCCACCTGAAATACCAACTCCCTGATTTTGCGCATAACGCGGAATGGTACTCTGCGTTCCGACCTTGCGTCAAATGTTCCGCTCGAATATTAACGCTTTAGATGCATAGACTTATAAGATATTCCATTATATCTAGTACAAAGTGCCCATGATTCTATGGCATAATGTCCCTAGGGGAACAAGCCATGGCAACATCAGTTCCATCCGGCAGAAGTCTAGGGGAATATTTGCGGGAGTGGTTGGGGGCGCGGTTTGCTTCGGAGTTGGAGTTGGCGGCTTTGGCCGAGCGCGGGTTGCCACTGACAACCGTCGGCCGGATGACTAAGCATGGGTTGACCCGCGACGAGGTGCATGCCCTGGTCATTCATCGGCGGACGTTCAAGCATCGCAAGAGCAGCCATCAGAAGCTGTCGCGCGAAGAGTCGGACCGGGCCATTCGCACCGCACGAATTCTGTCGCGCGCGCAGGCTACATTTGGCGATTCCAATGCGGCGCTCGAATGGGTGCGCGCCCCGAAAATACGGTTCGAAGGCAAGAGCCCAATTCAAATGATGTCGACCGAGACCGGCGGCCGCCTCGTCGAGCAGATGTTAGTGCAGATCGATGAAGGCATGTTCGCGTGAGTATTGTAGCCGTGCCCGCGTAGACCCGAACGCCCAAAACTCTGTCATCCCGACCGGAGCGAAGCGCAGCGGAGGGACCTGCAGTTTCACTCTCCTAACTAAAACTCTGTCATCCCGACCGGAGCGAAGCGAAGTGGAGGGACCTTGTGTTTTCACTCTCCCGCCGCCACGCCGCAAGACAATGATCGATCCCTCTACCAACCACACCACCGCGAGTGTCACAAACAAAATGTTTCTTTGGCGAATCAGCAATCACGATGGATTGGACGGGCGCGGCGGCCTCCTGGCGTCGGCGCGCTGGCATACGCAGGGTCGTCCCATCGTTTATTTCGCCACAAGTGCGGCGGGCGCGCTGATGGAAGTGCTGGTGAATCTGGAACTGGACGCGGCGCGGTTGCCCGGGCGCTACACCCTGCTGAAGGCGGAAGCACCTGACGATATGCAGGTAAGGCGCGTCGATGTGAGTTCCTTGCCAGAAGCTTGGACCGCCGATCTGGCGATCTCCAGGAGCGCAGGGGACCACTGGCTGGAGGGCAGGGAATCGGCGCTCCTCGAAGTGCCTTCGGCAATCGTGCCGGATACGTTCAACCTATTGTTGAATCCGCTGCATCCAGATGCCGGGCGGATGCGGATGGTGTGGCAGCACGCTTATCCGTTCGACCGAAGGCTCTTTAAGGTGCGGCGATGAGCAGCACGCCGTGCGCCCTCGATAAAAGGCGGGTGCCCCACTCTTTCCGCGTCCGTTGCGGAAAGGGTGGGAGGTGGGAGGCGGCAATGCAAATCCAACCATTTCGACCCGCCTGGCGTTCCCAATTCCCAAATTTGAACCGCACATCGGCTGGACCGCTTTTCTGTTGATCTCAACCGTCGATTCGTGATAATGTATTAGCGTTTAGATTATCTGTAAGATAATCGCTGATCTTTGACAATCTGGCTAATTTGAGAGCGGTTCAAAACGGGAATTGGTGCCCGTAACTCCCATGTTTCCAGGATTTTGCCTCTAACTACCTTAAGAACCATAGATCTACGAGGCAGAAAAATTACCGATCCTTTGTTTTCTAGATTTTGGGCGGAAATGAGAGTTTTTTTTGAGCCAATTTCTGCACCAGAATGTGTGCAGCTGGCCTGCAAACCTACTCTTCGAACAAAGGCACCTGTCCGGCATCTTCTGGAACGCCGCGGCGATGACGCCGGGTGGCGCCGATTACCGCGAGCACGGTGAGAGATTCGAGCGCGCTGCGCGGCACAAACAGCCGCTGCGTGTTCGACCGCAGATCGGGTGGGTTGATCAGGAAACCCTCGGCCGTGTCCAGCGAGAGGTCGTTGGGCATCATGCCTTCGAGGATCTCGTTGTCTTTGAAACGGAGCCGGACCCACAGCCCTTCGGTGCGGGGACGAGTGGTGAAAGTCTTGCGGCTCGGGGAGTCAGCGTCCCCGAATTCGCGGACGAAATAGACGACTTTGATGTCTTTAAGGTCGATTGTGACCACATTACCCGCGGTATTGAGCAGTTCTAACTTGCCTTCGCGCACAAAATTAGCAGGCGCGACGTAGCCGTTGATAGAATCGCGATCCATTTTTCGGATTACGACTTTCTTGTGAGTGGAAGGCATGGAATTGGCCAAAGTGGCTCCAGCGGAGGTTTTCCGCTGCTGAGCTTAATCAGATTCTCGCACTTTTGGCTCGAACATAGTGAGTCATCTCATTCACAGTAGCCAAATTGTTAACATTGTGTTATTTTCTACAGTTTGCTGCCGTCCATCTCAACTCGTATAAGTCTAGTCTACAGAGCAGTTTACGTAGTGTGTGCTGGAGGCTGCGGGGCAATCCGGAATGCGCCCTGTGGAAATCTTGCTCCAGCCGACCCTGGGGAATTGCAGCCGGTAAGTCTAAGTTCTGAATAAGGCATGGCCGATTACATCTACACCATGGAGATCCGGCTAACCCCCGACCAGCAGCGGGGGGTCACGCTGGTACAAGATATTGCCCGCGCCGCGGGCATGAACATTTACCTGACCGGTGGCGCCGTCCGCGACATCATCAGCGGGTTCCCCATTCGCGATCTGGACTTCACGGTTCAGGGCAATCCCCTCAAGCTGCAGAAGCAACTGGAACACACCGGAGCTCTGGTATCAACGGCCGATGATGACCTGAAAACCTTGTACCTGGTTCTACCCGGCAATGTCCGCGCCGAAGTGAGCACCGCCCGCACCGAGCGCTACGAGAAGACGGGCAAGCCTCCAATTGTTGCTCCCGGCACCATCATCGAAGACCTGCGGAGGCGGGACTTCACCATCAACGCAATGGCCTTGTCGCTGAATCCAGGGTCGCGCGGCTTGTTAATGGATCCCTTCAATGGCGCGGCGGATATCGAAGCCAAGCTGATCCGCATTCTGCACAACTATTCGTTCATGGAAGATCCTTCGCGGCTGATTCGCGCGGCCCGTTTTGCCGCCCGCTTCCATTGGCCCATCGAAGAGCGCACTCAGGCCCGTATCCAGTCGGCGAAGGAAAACAACTACATCGAGTACATCACCGACCGCGCTATCGGGCATGAGATTGAGCAGCTCGCCTACGAGGATGACCCGCTGCATATCGTCCGCGTGCTGGAAAAGGAAGAGTTGCTGAAGGTGCTCAATCCGCATTGGTCCACCGCAAAGGTGGACACTGCCGGGCTGGGCCAGTTGGTCAAAACCCGGCAGCAGATGAATCAGCTGGGCTACACGACCGATCCCTCGCCATCTGTGCTGTATTTCCTGACTGCGCGTCTCGGCGACAAAGACGTTGCGGATATGCGCAAGCTGATTCCGCGCAAAGATCTAGTCGCGGCGTGGAAGGATTTGGAAGATAACGCCAAGGATCTGGCCAAGCGCCTGACTGGCAAAGAGGCGGCAACGCCTTCGCGGACCTGGAAGCTGCTGTCGGAAGCGCGGCCGGAGATGGTTCTTTTCCTCGAAGTCACGGCCAAGCAACAAGCGGTAGCACAGAAGATCAAGAACTTCTTCGGCAAGTGGCGGCAAGTGCAACAGAAGCTTCCGTTGCTGGAGATGACGGAGCTGCGCATCACTCCGCAGATGCCGGAGTATCCCAAGATCGCTCACGATGTATTCATGCTGTTGCTGGATGGAAAACTGCGCTCGCGGACCGAGATACTAAAGTTCCTGAAACCGCTGTCGCCACCACCTCCGCCGCCTCCACCACCTCCGCCAAAGCGCGGACGCGCTGCAAAGGCGGCTGCCGGAGCACCTCACGCCGCTGCTGTTGTCGCTCCCGTCTCGGGTAAGAAAAAGGGAAAGGGTGCGCCGGTGGTCGTACCGGTGCCGCCGCCTGCGGCGAAGGCCGACGTTGCAAAGGCCCCCAATCCGCCGGCGGTCCAGAAGCACGAATCTCCAAATCCAAAGAAGACCGCCAAATCCTCGAAGAAAACGGCAAGCCCGAAGAAAAAAGCGAAGGTCAAGAAAAAGGGACGATAATCTAAGGACCACGTGCGCGACGTTTTCGATGCGTGCAATGCAACTGGTCCTGTGCGTGCACTTCAAAATGAAAAGGCTCGGGAAAATTCTGCTGTACTGCGCACTCGCGGGCGCGCTCCTTCTGATCGCAGTTATCAGTCTCACCGTCGGATGGCGGCCGTTTATTGGTCCGAAGGCACGTCCTCTAACCTCGCGAAAATTCGAAGCGACGCCACAGCGCCTGGAGCGCGGGCGGTATGTGTCCGAACTGGCCGGCTGTCAAGGATGCCATTCGCAGCACGACTGGAATACGCACGGCGCACCAGTGATTCCCGGCACGGATGGCGGAGGACAGTGGTTCGATATGCCCGACCTGCCGGGGCGCGTGGTCGCACCGAACTTGACGCCTGATCGAGAAACGGGTGCGGGCACCTGGACCGACGATCAACTCGCTCGAGCGATTCGTGAAGGGATCGGACACGACGGACACGCCCTGTTTCCGATGATGCCTTACCAAGGCTTTGACACAATGTCCGACGAGGATCTCGCTTCTGTTGTAGTTTATCTTCGCTCCTTGCCTCCGGTGCATAGTCAGTTGGAGAAGACTGAAATCATCTTTCCAGTGAAGTATCTGATTCGCAGCGTGCCGGAACCGGTGACGGCGCCGGTTGCCAGCCCCGACCCCGCTGATCGCGTGAAGTACGGCCAATACTTGGTCACCATCGGAGGTTGCGGCGATTGTCATACGCCGCAAAAACGCGGCCAACCGGTCGCTGGTTTCGCGTACGCGGGAGGATTGTTGATGCGAGGGCCATGGGGTGACGTCAGCACCGCCAACATCACGCCCGATGCGTCAGGCATCAGCTACTACGACGAGGCGCTGTTCATCGAAGTAATGCGCACTGGCTACGTGAAGGCGAGAAAGCTGAACTCGATCATGCCCTTCGGAGCATTCAAGAATCTCACCGACGACGATCTGAAGGCGATGTTTGCGTACCTGAGAACAGTGAAGCCGGTGCAACATCGAGTGGACAACACTCAGCCGCCGACCTATTGCAAGCTCTGCCGGCAGAAGCACGGCGGCGGTGATCAGAATTAGAGGTCCGCTGATTGACGCGAAGTGTGAACCGACTCCTTCCAGTCACTCAGGTCGTTAGCCCCAGGCTCGAGTCTCCTGACGCAATCTGGAGATGTCCTTGGTTGGAGCGCTCCCAAAGAAGCGGCTGTATTCCCGGCTGAACTGCGAAGCGCTGAGATATCCCACGCGCTGACTTGCAGTACCCGCGTCCGTCATTGTCGACAACATGAGACGCCTTGCCTCCTGAAGCCGCAGCACCTTTTGATAGTGCAGCGGGCTCATCGAAGTGACGGACTTAAAGTGCTCGTGGAAAGAGGAAACACTCATGTGCACCAGTCCGGCCAAGTCTTCGACCTTCATAGGTTGAGAAAAGTTCTCGCGTAGCCAGGAAATTGCTTTCGCAACCCGGTGCACACTGGATTCTGCAAAGCCCATTTGAGCAATGCGAATACCAATCGGGCTGCGCAGTAGCCGGATCAGAATCTCATCGACCACGAGTGGGGCGAGGAGTTCGGCATCTCCGGGCTGCGCTAAACAATCTATTAATCTCGTCGCGGCATTAACAATGGTCGCGTCCGCCGGAGTGACGTAAACGGCGTTTCGCTCTTGAGCCGGAGGCAGGCCGTGCGGAAAGACCTTCAAGACCAACCCGGCAATCTTGTGCGGATCGAGGTCCAGCTTGAGAGAAAGATAGGGCGCGGAATAGCTCGCTTGCGTGACTTGGGCAGCAACGGGCAAGGCGACGGAGAACACGATCATGCGGGATGCATCGTATTCATAGACTTCCTGCCCCACGATTACGGCCTTCGCTCCCTGCGCGGCGATACACAATGAGGGCAAGCGAAGCGCATGGACGCACTCTTTGTTGGTTCGTGAAAAGCAATTCACATGCACGCCAGGAATGCGCAGCTCGAAACTACCGTCGTGCGGGGCATAGGCGGCGATCAAGCGCGCGAGCTTGGCTAGGTCTGGTTCACCCGCGACCGCTTCATCCGCGGGGCCTCGCAAAGGCAGTACTTTGCCGTTGGTCTTCATAGTTTCGAGAATACCTCCTTTCGAGTCATCACTATTTTTGATGTTGCCCTCGTTGTGGTAGAATGGTAGACCTAGAGGGTAGATCATCTACCATATGAGCCTGAACATCAAAAACAAAGACGCCCACAAACTCGCCCAACAGCTGGCCCGACTCACTGGAGAAAGCTTAACTGAAGCCGTCACCGAAGCGGTCCGGGAACGGCTTAAAAGGGTGCAGCAGAAACATGCTGCCAAGCTTTCCGACCGGCTACTCGAAATCGGCCGGGACTGCGCGTCGCATCTGAAGGAACCGTATCGCTCAGCCGATCACGGCGATCTTCTCTATGACGAGAAAGGGCTGCCCAAGTGATTCTCGACACTTCCGCCGTGATCGCTATTCTCCGCTTGGAAGCCGAGGCGTCCGAGTTCGCCAGAATCATTGAGCGTGCCAAGCAGCTCCGTATTTCGGCCGTGAGTTATGTGGAAGCTGCGGCGGTGATTGACGGCAGCAAAGACCCAATCGCCAGTCGCGATTTTGACGAATTGATCGAGGTGGCGCAAATCGCCCTTGAGCCGGTCACCGAAGCACAAGCTCGAATCGCGCGCCAGGCGTATCGCGACTTCGGGAAAACCAGTGGTCATCCCGCCAAATTGAATTTTGGAGATTGCTTTTCCTACGCACTGGCGAAATCCAAAGGAGAACCGCTTCTATTTAAAGGCCAAGAGTTCTCGCGGACGGATGTGAAGTCGGCACGGGCGTGAAGCATAGTCGCGTTCATGAGAACTGCGCCACGACGGCAACGTCGAATTTTGAATAGTACTTCTTCACGTCGCCGGCGCCGTACTTGGCGCGGAATCTCTCGACTACGGACGACACCTGTTTGGCGTCAGTGACGGGGATGGCCCGCAGCTCAGACTCTGCACTTCCTGCCTTGATGTGAATCGACGGATTCTTGAGCACGTTCTTGTACCACTGCGTGTCCGACCCCTGCACCGGCACGAGATAAAGCTTGTCGTCCTCGAATACGAACCAGACGGGGATGGAGATGGTACGCCCCGACTTTCGGCCGATTACGCTGATGTGAATTTCGCGCGATCGGGCAAGGTGGGTTCTTAGAGTATCGTTCCGTGTTGGCTTGCCGCCCATCGAAACCTCCTTTTTTCGCGCCGCGATTAGTAACGCTCCCAGGCAACTCTCCAGTGTTCATCCGGGCGAGTCGACTTCACGATCAGCTGTTTGCCCGAGAACTCGAACGCGCGCGGCAGGTCTTTGCCGATGAGGCTCCGCACCAGTGCGCCCTCGACGTGATAAGTAAATGTTTGAGCGTCGTTGATCTCGTATGTACCAAACGAGGCCTCGTATCCACCTTGCGAATACTGCTCAGGCCCAGCCGGAGATTGGGCCGGCGGATTGCGATCCATGACCTGGACCGACATGTGGCCGTCGCGGGTGAAGACAAGCAGCCCGGTAGAGTCAGACTTGTGAATCTTGCCGTCTGCGCCTTCCTGTTCGAGCGAGGTCAGCCGCCACGCTCCGACGAAGCGTTCCTGGATGCTGTCGCTTCCACCTCGACCCTGGCTGGATAACGTCGTGGTCGTGATGACGATAAGAAAAAAGACCACACCGAGCGAAAGCAGTTTGTTCATCTTCGGCTCCCCGTCAGCTATGCCCGTTTAATCAGCGGCCCACCAACTTCTGTAGCTCTTCCGGGTAGCGAGCGCCTTGCACCGGGATCTTTGCGGCTGCGGTCCCCAGTTCGCGGAGTTCGTCAGGCGAAAGTGTAACGTTAACGGCTCCGATATTTTCTTCGAGCCGATGCAGCTTGGTGGTGCCTGGGATTGGAACGATCCAGGGTTTCTGCGCCAGCAGCCAAGCGAGCGCGATCTGCGCCGGTGTCACTTTCTTCTGTTGCGAGAATCTGCCAATCAGATCGACCAATGCCTGGTTCGCTTTCCGGTTCTCTGGCGTAAAGCGAGGGACGATGTTGCGGAAATCGCCTTGGTCGAATTTCGTATCTTCGGTGATTTTTCCCGTAAGGAAGCCTTTGCCCAGAGGACTGAATGGAACGAACCCGATGCCGAGTTCTTCCAGCGTCGGAATCACTTCCGCTTCAGGCTCTCTCCAGAAAAGCGAATATTCGCTTTGGAGTGCGGTGACGGGTTGAACTTTGTGGGCACGCCGGATGGTCTGCACACCTGCCTCCGAAAGTCCGAAGTGCTTCACCTTGCCTTGCTGAATCAGTTCCTTCACGGCTCCGGCGACGTCTTCGATGGGAACGTTCGGATCAACACGGTGTTGATAGAACAGATCGATGACATCGGTCTTGAGGCGTTTCAGCGAGGCCTCGGCAACTTCTTTGATGTGCTCCGGCCGGCTGTCCAGCCCGGCCTGTTTCTTGGTGCCCGGATCAAACTTGAACCCGAACTTGGTGGCGATCACAACTTTTCCGCGGAACGGAGCCAGGGCTTCGCCCACGAGTTCTTCGTTCGTGAACGGGCCGTAGACTTCGGCGGTGTCGAAGAAGGTGACGCCTCGTTCAACGGCAGCGCGGATGACCGAGATCATCTCCTGCTTGTCTCCCGCCGGGCCGTAGCCAAAGCTCATTCCCATGCAACCGAGCCCGAGAGCCGAAACTTCCAAATTGCTTTTTCCAAGTTTGCGTTTTTGCATTGTCTCTCCATGCGCCGCGAAATGCGCTTATGCCAAGAGCAGCACAGATATAAGCATAGTTTCCTGAAGCTTCAGCTGCTTGCCTATTCCGATGAAGTTCTTGCCAGATTCTACGGGGTTTACGAAGATATCATCCCGTTCCGCAGGTTCTGGCTGACACTCGCTTGCGCTCAGCGCTATAATGTTTGTATGTGGCGCTGGCTGGCAGTTGCGGCTCTGGGCACGGCTTTCCTCACGCTATCGGCGTGGGGACAACGTGGCGGCGGACGAGCCTCGGGAGGCTTCGCGGGGCATGCCGGATTTTCTGGCGGCCATGCCATGGTTGGTGCTGGCGGCTCGATGATGGGCGCACGCGGATTTCCCGGCGTTCAACGGGGCAATGTCAACTTGGTGATCGGTAGTTTTGGTCACCCGGGCTTCGGTCATCCTGGCTTCGGATATCCTCACGGTCGCTACTACCGAGGGTGGCCCTACGGCGGGTATTACGGGTATCCATATTACGGCTGGGGCTACGGCGACGATTCCTATTCCTCGGATTCTTATCAGAACTATCCCGTCTACGATTATTCGAGTGCCTACGCTGAAAACGACCGGCAGCAGGCCGCTATTGATCGTCTGGAGAATGAAGTCGACCGTCTGCGGCAGGAGCGGGAGGCAAGGCAATCCCAGTCTTCGAGTGCATCTGCGCCAAAGTCCGCGCTGCCTCCGACCGAGCTGGTTTTCCGCGACAAGCATACTGAGGAAGTCCAGAACTATGCTATCGTGGGCCAGACATTTTGGATCCTGAATGCAGAAAAGGCGCGGAAGATTCCGATCGCCCAGCTTGATATCCCGGCCACGCAAAAAGCCAACGAAGATCGCGGTGTGGACTTTCAGCTACCCGAATGATCGATAGAGATAGCTACGTCTCTACGATTGTGGATAACTAAGCTCTCATCCTTGCAAATTTCCCGTTAGAATGACGCCGACGTACAATCGCTAAGAGCCCCATGTCCCAATTCGTTCATCTTCATCTCCATACTGACTATTCGATGCTCGACGGCGCCTGCGACGTGGACAAACTCTGCGAGCGCGCGAAAGAACTGGGCATGCCCGCGGTTGCGATGACCGATCACGGCAATATTTTTGGAGCCGTGCATTTTGTGAATGCGGCCAAGCAGGCGGGCATCAAGCCGATCATCGGCTGCGAGCTCTATATCTGCAAGAAAGACGACCACAACATCGAGCGCACGCCGCCCGACGGCGACACGTATAACCACCTGCTGGTGCTGGCAGAAAACGAAGAAGGCTATCGCAACCTGGTGAAGATCACCTCGGAAGCTTCGCTGCACGGCTTTTATTACAAGCCGCGCGTGAGCAAGAGGTTTCTGGCCGAGCACTCCAAGGGATTGATCGGGCTATCGGGCTGCCTCAAGGGCGAGGTCGCCGAACGGTTGATGGAAGAGAAGTACGAAGCGGCGCGGGATGCGGCTGTGTTCTATCGCGATATTTTCGGCAAGGACAATTTCTTTTTGGAGATTCAGGATCAGGGTTTGGAGATGGAACACCGCATCCATTCGAATTTGTTTCGATTGGAGAAGGAACTCGGTCTGCCGATGGTGGCGACTAACGACAGCCACTACCTCTGCGAAGACGATGCCCATGCGCAAGATGTGATGCTTTGCATTCAGACCGGAAAATCGATCCAAGACACCAACAGGATGAAGTTCCAGGGCACGGACTTTTATGTCAAGAGCCACGACGAAATGTTTCGCGTCTTCAAGGACGCGCCCGACGTGCTTTCACGCACCATGGCAATAGCCGAGCGGTGCAGCACCCGACTGGAAAAGGTCAGCAATCCCTTTCCTCATTTCGATGTACCCGCCGGATACACGTTGGACAGTTACTTCGAACATGTGACCCGAGAAGGCTTCGCGCGGCGGCTCGAAGTACTTCGTAGCCTGCAAGCGCAGGGACGAGTTAAGCACAGCATAGCGGAATACGAGCAGCGTCTGGCGCGGGAACTCGCCATCATTCAGCAGATGCAGTTCTCGGGATATTTCCTGATTGTGTGGGATTTCATCCGCTACGCCAAGGAAAACAATATTCCGGTGGGGCCAGGTCGTGGCTCGGCAGCAGGGTCGCTGGTGTCGTATTCCATGAACATCACCGATCTTGATCCGCTGCAGCACGAGTTGTTCTTTGAGCGCTTCCTCAATCCCGAACGCATTTCGATGCCCGATATCGACATCGATTTTTGCATGAACCGTCGCGACGAGGTGATTGATTACGTCACGCGAAAATATGGCCGGGAAAACGTGGCGCAGATCATTACTTTCGGGACCATGGCGGCGAAGGCGGCGATTAAAGATGTCGGTCGCGCCATGGACATTCCTTACGCGGACGTGGATCGGATCGCCAAGATGGTTCCGACCACGCTCAATATCAAGTTGGAACAGGCGATTAAGGATTCTCCAGCGATGCAGCAGGCTTACGAGAGTGAACCGCAAGTACGCCAGTTGCTGGATACGGCGCGCAAGCTGGAAGGCCTGGTGCGCAACGCTGGCGTGCATGCGGCTGGCGTGGTGATTTCCCCGCGGCCGCTTACTGACCTGGTTCCGCTGTTTAAGACCAAGAACGACGAAATCGTGACCGCCTTCGACATGGTTGCCATCGAGAAAATGGGTTTGTTGAAGATGGATTTTCTCGGTCTGACCACGCTCACGATTCTCGATGACACCGTAAAACTGATCGAGCAGACGCGCGACCAGAAGATTACCCTGCATGAAATTCCGCTCGAGGATAACAAGACTTATGAAAGCGTTTTTCACAAAGGGCTGACGTCCGGCATCTTCCAGTTTGAATCGCATGGTATGCGCGACGTGTTGCGCCGCTACCAGCCGAGTTCGATCGACGACCTCACGGCTTTGAACGCCCTCTACCGTCCTGGCCCGATCCAGGGCGGCATGATCGACCATTTCATTGATCGCAAACACGGGCGCAAGAGTATCGAGTACGAACTGCCCGAACTAAAAGAAATGCTCGAAGAGACCTGGGGCGTAATCGTCTATCAAGAGCAGGTCATGCAGATCGCCAACCGGCTGGCGGGCTACTCACTGGGTGAAGCCGATCTGCTGCGGCGCGCCATGGGCAAAAAGAAGCCCGAGGAAATGGCGAAGCAGCGCGAGCGCTTTGTCGAGGGGGCGGTTCAGCGAGGTTACCCGCCAAAAAAGATCGAAAAGATTTTCGACCTGTTGGCCAAGTTCGCTGAATATGGCTTCCCGAAGGCCCACGCAGCGGCGTATGCGCTGTTGGCTTATCACACTGCGTATTTGAAAACTCATTATTCGGTCGAGTTTATGGCGGCGTTGCTAACTTCGGTTACCGGCAACACTGACGACGTAGTGAAATACATCAACGAATGTCGTGAAATGGGAATTGCAGTCGAACCGCCCGACATCAATGTGAGCGATGCGAACTTTACGCCGCATGGCAGTGCGATTCGCTTTGGCCTGGCGGCGGTAAAGAATGTCGGCCACAATGCCATCCAATCGATCGTGGCTGGGCGAAAAGAATTGGGACGTTATCATTCGATTCACGAATTCTGTGAGAAGGTGGATTTGCGGCTGCTCAACAAGCGCGTTCTGGAATCTCTTATCAAGAGCGGTGCCATGGATTCGTTAGGGCGGCGCGGCCAATTGATGGCCGTTCTCGACAAGGCAATGGATCGGGCTCTGAAGACGCAGCGCGACGCGGAATCCGGCCAGCATGGCTTGTTTGGCGTGTTCGCGCAGGATGAAGCTCCGGTCAACAATGACAAATTGCCGGATACGCCGGACTGGGATGAACACACGCGGCTGGCCGCGGAAAAAGAAATTCTTGGATTCTTCATTACCGGTCATCCACTCGAGAAGTACAAAGACAAGTTGGAAGACCTGCGCGCTTTAAGCACCGCCGACATCGCGGGCATCAAGGCCTCCACTGGGAAAGACGAAAACATATGCACTGCTGGCATAATTACTAACCTGCGCGTTCTGAAGTCGAAAAAAGGAGACTTCTACGCTCAAGGCGCGCTCGAAGATATGTTGGGTTCGGTGGAAATGATCGTGTTTCCGGAAGCGTACCGGAAGCTGCAGGAGAAGGTGAAGCTCGAAGTTCCGGTGCTGGTGCGCGGCGGCTTGCGGATTGAAGAAGGGGTGAATCCGAAACTCACAGCCAACGACATCATTCCGCTCGAGGATGCCAAGGTCCCATTGCCGCGTTCGCTGCGCATTCGCATACCATTGGAGACCGCGAATGAGTCCGTGGTCGATGACCTGCACACTCTTTGTGCGCAGCGCAAAGGCGAGGCGAAAGTGTTGTTTGACGTGGAACGCCAGGGCGATTTCATGGTGGTGATGGAGGCGGAGGGCTATAATGTCCATCCAGACCGCAATTTTGTGGCCCGGGTGGAAGAATTGTGTGGCCGCGGCGCGGTGAGGGTCATTGATTAAAACGTTTTCGTAGAGAGATAGCTAGCTATGTTTCTACAAACGGACTGAGACGTGCGGCGGATGAGATTCATTCCCAGGAGTGCTGATTTGCAATCGGCGACGGCTCCGGCTACAAACGCGCTGCTGGCGGTGGCGGGCACGGAGTTTCTTCTTTCGATGGTGGAAACCCGCTGGGCCTCGCGAAACGGTGATGGCAGGAAGATGGAATCCCAACTGAGAGCACAGCAAGAGCTGGGGAAAATCGAGCAGCAACTGGAGCGCTTGCAATCGCTGCCGGGGCAGGACGACGACATCCGCGCCCAGGTCCGGCAACTCCACGACCGCATTCGGGATTTGCAAGCTCAGGTCTCGGCACACTTCACTGCCTGGCAAAAAGCGGAGTTGGCGAGGAATCCGCTGCGTCCCCTCATGCTCGAATACGTGGACCGGATCTTCACCAATTGGAGCGAGATTCACGGTGATCGCGGCTTCGCTGACGATCACGCATTGGTGTGTGGTATGGCTCGCTTTCACGGACACGAAGTTGTTGTGATGGGCCACCAGAAGGGCCGGGACACCAAGCAGAATGTCTATCGCAACTGGGGTATGACGAATCCCGAGGGCTACCGCAAGGCCCTGCGTGTGATGAAGATTGCTGAGAAGTTCAGGCGCCCGGTCTTTACCTTCGTGGATACAGTTGGTGCGTATCCAGGATTGAGCGCCGAAGAACACGGCCAGGCCGAGGCCATTGCGCGCAATCTGCGGGAAATGGCGCGGCTGCAGGTTCCAATTATTACGACCATCACTGGTGAGGGTGGCAGCGGCGGCGCCCTGGCGATCGCGGTCGCGGATCGGGTGCTGATGATGGAGAATGCAATCTACTCCGTAATCTCTCCTGAGTCCTGCGCCGCTATTATGTGGCGCGATGCTTCGAAGAAAGAACTGGCCGCGCAAGCGCTCCGCATTACGGCTTCGGACTTGGCCGAATTCGGCTGCATTGACGGCATTGTGCCCGAACCCAAGGAAGGCGCGCACACCGATCACGAAGCCGCCGCGGCTTTATTGGATGCCACACTACAGAAACACTTCAACGAACTGACAAAAATGTCCGGCCAGGAATTGGTCGCATCACGATATAATAAATTCCGCAAGATGGCGCAGTTCCTGCGCGTGGAGTAAACGTATCTGATGTTTCTTAGGCAGGTACTTTCGTTCCCGAAATTTGATTCTTCACGCCTGTTCCCAACCATCATCGTGCCGTATAATTAAAGGTTCGCCTCATTACTCCACAAAACCGCCGAGCGGGCGAAAACTCGCTCCAGTCAAGGAAGGTGAAGGAATGGCCACCACGGATGTAGGGCTCCACGAAGCCTCAGGACGACTGGAGCCGAAGCGCGTCGTCAACAACATGAGCATTCAGGTTGCGACCGTGAACGGGTCGGGTTCGCAAAGCTCGAATACGGTGCTTCTGCGCAGCATTTTTCAGATGGGTGTCCCGGTTTCCGGCAAGAACCTGTTTCCCTCAAACATTGCCGGACTGCCGACCTGGTACACCATTCGCGCCAACAAAGACGGTTACATTGCGCGCAAGAAAGAGATCGACTTCGTCATTGCCATGAACGCCGAAACGGCGCAGGAAGATGTGATGTCATTGGCGCCAGGCGCGGCTGTGCTTTACGACGAACCTTTGAACTTGAACAAGCTCCGCACTGATTTGATTTTTTATCCCGTTCCTTACGACAAGCTGGCTGCACCTGTCTGTCCCGAAGCCAAGCTGCGCAAACTGGTCAAGAACATGATTTACGTTGGAGTCGCGGCGCAATTGCTCGGAATCGACATGGCCGAAGTTGAAAAAGCTTTGCGTAAGCAATTCGCCACCAAGGTGAAGGCGGCCAATTTGAATTTGGCAGCAGTCCGGGCCGGATTTGAATACGCTACCGCCAACCTGACCAAGCAGGATCCCTACTCCATTCAGCGCATGGATAAGACCACGGGGATGATCATTATCGATGGCAACTCCGCGGCCGCGCTGGGCTGTATGTTTGCCGGAGTCACAGTCGTCACTTGGTATCCCATTACGCCGTCTTCGTCGTTGGTTGAGACTCTGATCGATTACATGAAAGAGTACCGGATTGGTCCCGACGGCAAGGCGACCTTTGCCATTGTGCAAGCGGAGGACGAACTGGCCGCGATTGGCATGGTCTTGGGCGCGGGCTGGGCGGGTGCGCGTTCGATGACCGCAACTGCTGGACCTGGGATCTCGTTGATGGCCGAGTTCGCCGGTCTTTCCTACTACGCGGAAGTTCCCGGTGTTGTGTGGGACATCCAACGCGTCGGCCCGTCCACCGGGTTACCTACGCGCACTTCGCAGGGCGACATTCTCTCGACTGCGTTCCTTTCGCACGGTGATACCAAGAACATCCTGCTGCTTCCGTGTTCCGTAGCCGAGTGTTTCAGCATGGCGCAAGACGCATTCAATCTTGCCGAGCAGTTCCAGACTTTGGTTTTTGTGATGTCAGATCTGGATCTCGGAATGAATAACTGGATGTCCGATCCGTTCGAGTATCCCAAAGCGCCAATCGACCGCGGCAAGGTGCTCACGAAAGAAGATCTCGACCGCATGGGAGGCTTCGCTCGCTACAAAGATGTGGACAACGACGGTATTGGCTACCGTACCCTGCCTGGCACGGAGCATTCGGCGGCCGCCTACTTTACTCGCGGCACCGGCCACAACGAGAAGTCAGGGTACAGCGAACGCCCGGACGACTTCGAAAAAAACATGGAACGCATCAATAAGAAGTTCGAGACCGCGCGAGCGTTTGTGCCGCGGCCCGAATTGATGACCGGCAAATCCAAAGCCAAAATCGGAATCATCGCCTATGGTACTTCGCACTGGGGCATTATCGAAGCGCGCGATCAGTTGCGGGATGAATACAATATCGAAACCGATTATCTCCGCCTGAAGGCCTATCCGTTCTCGCGCGAGGTTCACGAATTCATCGAACAGCACGAACGGGTGTACGTGGTCGAACAAAATCGCGATGCCCAGATGCTCAGCATGATCAAGCTGGACATAAAGCCAGAACTGGTTACGCGGCTCCGCAGCATTGCGCACATTCACGGGCTGCCGCTGGACGCGCGCTCGGTAACCGACGAACTCATCAGCATGGAGGGCAAGTAACATGGCGACCACGACGACCCCCACACCTGCACCGAAAATCAATCGCATCGGACTGACCGTTCTCGACTATCGCGGCGGCAAGACTACGCTTTGCGCGGGCTGCGGCCACAACGCGATTTCCGAGCGCATTATCGACGCTATGTATGAAATGGGTGTGCAACCCGAACGCGTCATCAAGCCCAGCGGCATCGGATGCTCCTCCAAGAGTCCGGCCTATTTCATGAGCCGCTCGCACAGCTTCAACGCTGTCCACGGCCGCATGCCTTCAGTCGCAACTGGCGCGATCTTGGCCAACCGTAAACTGATTGCGCTTGGCGTCAGCGGCGACGGCGACACTGCTTCGATCGGCATCGGGCAGTTCGTGCATCTGATGCGGCGCAATCTGCCGATTATTTACATCATCGAGGACAACGGTGTGTACGGCCTGACCAAGGGGCAATTTTCGGCTACAGCCGACCTCGGTTCGAAACTGAAAACCGGCGTGGTGAATGATCTTCCGCCGATTGACACTTGCGCTATGGCCATCACCCTGGGCGCGACTCTAGTCGGTCGGTCGTTCTCCGGCGACAAGCGGCAACTGCACAGCCTGCTGAAAGCCGCGATCGCGCATAAGGGCACGGTCATGCTCGACGTCGTTTCACCCTGCACTACCTTTAACGATCACGAGGGTTCGACGAAATCCTACAAGTACATGAAGGACCACGAAGAGCCATTGCAGGAGATCGGTTTTGTCCCAGCCTTCGAAGAAATTAATGTGGAGTACGATCCCGGCACCACCGTCGAAGTCACCATGCACGACGGATCACGCCTGCGCCTGACCAAGCTCGAAGAAGAGTACGATGCCACGAATCGCATAAAAGCCATCACTCGTTTGCACGAAGCGCACGAAAAAGGCGAAGTGCTGACCGGACTTTTCTATGTGAATCCCGAAGCGCCCAGTTTCATTGATATGCTCAACGTGACCGACGAACCGTTGGCTACGCTACCTGAATCCGCGACCCGCCCGGGAAGGGAAGCGCTGGAACAGGCGATGGAAGAGTTGCGATAAGGGCAGCAACAAAGAAAGTACTCGTCATCCCGAGCAGCGCGAGGGATCTAGGTTCTTGCCTGCGCTCTTAGTATTGCCGACGCGGAGAAATACCCAGATCCCTCACTTCGTTCGGGATGACATGCTAGCCTACTGATCGTTAAGACAAGGTCACGCCTTGGGGCTGATCTCGGTTCCGAAGGAGTATTCATTCAGCGGACCGAAGCGTTTCTTTTCGGCATACAAACGCCAGCGCCGCCAGACGATGCGCAGGCTCGCCATCACCGGGATCGATAGATAGACGCCGAGCACGCCGGCGATTTCGGCGCCAGCCAATACGCCGAAGATTGCGGCCAGGGGATGGAGTTCCATGCTTTGTCCCATGATGCGAGGCGACACTACATAATCCTGAACCAGACGCCATGCGATCAGGAAACAGAGCAGGGCTACCCAGTGCGGATAGCTCATGAGCAGCGCGACCGCTAGAATGACTACTCCGGCAACCAGCGGTCCGACCACCGGAATGAACTCCATCATGCCACCCGCGGTACCCAACACCAGCGCGTAGGGCACCCGCGTTGCTTCCATAAAAGATATGTAAACTATCAGGGACAACGCCGCCAGTTCGAGTTGGGCGCGGATAAACTGAGCCAGCATCTGATTCAGGTCCGCGAGCACATCTTGCAGGAATTCGCGTTGCGGCCTGCTTTGCACCAGAGACAATCCCACTTCACTGAATCCCCGCCCATCCTTCAGGAAAAATATCGCTAGAATTGGCACTACGATCAGAAGCCACGCCTGCTTGGCTACTTCGGCGGCGCGCAGTCCGATCTGCTGTGCCACGTCGACTAAACGAGGATCGGAGATAACCCGCTGCAACAGCTGAGTGGTTTCTCCGCTCCATCCTCGTTCTCTGCCAATGGCATGGGCCAGATCGCCGGTGTTAACTCGTTCCGTCAGCGCCGGCCAAGTCTCGCCTAGACGACGCGCCTCACGCACTGTCCGCGGCCCTACGAAGAAGAAAAGCGTACCCAACAAGATGACAAACAGCAGATAGATTAAGGCAATTGCGCGTCCACGATGGCGCGTCCACTTTTGTACGCGGGACACTGCCGGGTCGACGAGATAAGCAAAGAAAATAGCGAACAGAAACGCAATCAGGGTACGGCGCGCAATGTATAAAAAACCCAGTCCCAACGCAAAGAACAGCGTTGTCGACAGTACGCGTACCGTGCGTGAATCAATCAAGGCCAATGTCGACCTAGTCTCGTACCACTTCCGTGTTCTCGCTTCCGATCAGAATTTTCTGCAGCTTAAACTGATCATCGAACCAAAGCGCCCAGTTGCCCGACTCGCCATTCAAGTCCAACCGGTTGAGTTCGTGCTCCACCCCTCGGATGGTTACCTTTTCTCTGCCGGCAAACTCAATCGTTACCGACACCGAAGAACGCGCATGCGCATTCAGCGCACCGAATGGCACGCGCTGTTTTAGCGGACACTGGAGCGCGCCATTCTGCTGCTTGCAGCTGGTCGCCAGGTATTTCCAAGCCAGGACTTCTCGTTGTATGAAGAAGTAATCATCCAGCACACTGCTGGTCGCGGGCAGCATAAATGGCTGCTCCTGTTCCTTGGCTTGCGGACCGCTCTTGAACCGTTCGATCAGGAAATCCTGACTGGTCACAACCACAGCCTGCGACTGTCCGGGACTCAGTTCCTTCCATTCATACTTTCGCAGTTCGCCACCGGGACCCATCTCCCATTCGGAGGTCTGTTCAGCTTTGTCGGCGCCCGCCTCACTCTTGAACCGCGAAATTACCGAGCTGCCGCTGGCGCTTTGCTGGATGGAGAAGGTTTCGGTGCCCATGCGCTGTCCATGCATGAAGACGCCGAACGATCCGGAATCTACCATTTGAGTAGTTACTGGCGCAGGCTTGTCATCTTTCCTGTCCGCCGCAGCCGCAGTGGAGGCCGCCAGCAGACAAAGCGCACCGAAAGATAAAATCTTTCCGAGCCCCAGGTTATTCTTCGAAGTTCGCCTTCTCACTCCAAACCAAGACTGCATACTACCTCCGCCGCGATTCCGTCCACATCCTTGCCACTGGTTTCAATGCGAATAGCCGCTTTCATGTATGACCTTCGCCGCTTGTCATACAGCTCCTTAAATTGTTTAAGGTCTTGTCGCAGCGGACGCAGGTTCGGCTCTTCCTCACATCGCCGCAGCAATTCCTCTACCGGTGCATCCAGGAAAACCGAATGTGCCTTCGCTTTTGCAATCAGTGCCGCATTAACCGGTTGAACGAAAGCACCCCCGCCCAATGCCACCACGCGCGACGAGGAACTGATCTCTGCCAGCAATTCGCGCAAGGCTGCCGTTTCGACTTTGCGGAATTCCGCTTCTCCGGACTCTCGAAAAATCTGCTCGATAGTCTTTCCCTCTCGAAGCTGAATCCGATCGTCCAGATCTTCAAACGGCAAACTTAACCGGCGGCTCAAAGCCCGGCCCACGGTGGTCTTGCCGGCACCCATGAAGCCCACGAGAAACACCGATCGTCCACGGACCCCATCTTGCGCAAGCCGACTGGCCGCGGGACGCGAACCCGGTCTGGTTCTTGTGGCTCCCGATTTACTGAAACGGTTCTGCACCCGTCCAGTCCGATGATTCAGGTTTGATTGTTCAACGTTTCTTGAGGTGAATTTTACCACTGAAGGAGAGCAACTTAACCGAAGATGCCGCCTCGCCCATCGTACCTGCAAAGGCACTCCCGGCTCGGGGAACAAACGAGGTGTGTTCGGGCTGCAAGGGGAAATCCTTCTCCACTGTTCCCTGGACCGAGCGAGCTACCACTTCGATCGAGGCGTAAGCAGGCGCAATCGCTTCAATGTCGCCGCTGTGGGTCGTCAAGGAGTAATCCCCGCCGTCGCCGAAATCCCCGTCATAGTGGATCTTACCGCTGCTGGAATTAACGTGGACCAGTGAACCGTTTACCGCGTTCAGCGCTACATCTCCACCCACGGAGGTGATTTCCACCAGTCCGTCGCTGACATTCGTTAGGGTTACCGGGCCGTTCAAGGTTTTTACGTGAATATGTCCGGCACTTACGTCGCGCACGTCAACACTGCCAGTGCTAGCTTCCAGCATGATGTCGCCATGAAGTTTTTCGACGCGCAAAGGGCCGGTCGTCGAATGCATAGTCACGCTCGCATCCGCAGGCACGAGAACTTCATAATCGACGCGTCCGCTATCGGCGTCTGCTCCTTCGAGAAGATGGGAGAAAACTGCGACCCGGCGCCGGCTCTTACTGTGGTCGATTTCGACTTTGGTCGAGTACAGAATCGCAGTAATTGCCACCACTTTGCCCGGACCGGGCTTGACTGAGATGGCTCCGTACTGGTTGACAATGGAAACGCTGGCGCGCCGGCCGACTTTGAAATGCATTTCCTGGCGCGTAGTCTCGGCCGCTGCCAACGCGGCCAGCACAAGGACTGTTACGACGGCATAGGATGTGGCGCGTTGCATAATCAACATCTCCCCAATGCCAACGGGCACTGCCCGCGGCCCCGACACACGGCTATTCTACTATGGCAGAGAACGATCCAGGGCCATCTCATAGACCATGGCCTTCTGCTCGTATGCATTCCTCAAATATTGTTGTGCCACTTCGTCGTTCGGGTCGCTGTGCGCCGATTGCTCCGCGTCCCGAATATAAGCGTTCACCGATCGCAGATCCGCCTCATAAGTAGCTCGCATGGAGGGCGTTCGCTCGGAAACAGTCTTGAGCAATTGCAGATCTTCACCGCCCATCACATCGGCGGGCTGCAGATTCGCCGTTACCACCCCAGCAACGGGCTTTGGTTGTTGCGCCGTCTGCGGCTGGCCTGTGCCCCTTTGATATATCAACGCTCCAAAGACAATCAAAAGCGTTGCCGCCATCGGTACCAGCCACCGCAATCGCCAACTCAGCATGGGCGTTGGTGTTCGCGAGTGCTCGAGTTGGGGCTGACGGATCAGCCCTTCTTGCCGAAGCGCGACCTCGATCGAGTTCCAGACCCATGGGCTGGGATCCTCGGAACCCTGTAAAAACCGTGCTTCTTTTGAAATAGCGTTCAGATCGGCTATCAGATCCGAACATGCGCAGCAGGACCGCAAATGCTCTTCCTGCTCAATTCCGTGCCCGCTCCCAAGCTCTGGCAGGACCCGTTTAAACTCTTCACAGGTCATACTAACCTCTCCCCGATGCCTCTGTATCTCCTCACGGCTTTGTGGCTTTTTCAGCTCTGCTCGTCTTGAGGATCTCTCGTAATTTCATCCGCGCTTTGTGTAATTGCGACTTGCTATTACCGATCGAACATCCCACCATCTCGGCAATCTCATTGTGCTCGTAACCCTCAACATCATGCAGCAGAAAAATCATTCTATAGCCCGGAGGCAGAGATGCAATCGAGCGTTGCAGTTGCATCCGGTCAATCGATCCAGCCAATCGCGGGTCGTCCGCGCCCGGTTCTTTCCTCGGCGCTTCTTCTTCCGTCTCGATGTTCTCCTCGAGCGGAACCACCGGCAGTCCCTTCTTGCGCAACTGCATCAGGACGACATTTACAGCCATCCGATGCAGCCACGTGGAAAATGCCGACTCGCCGCGAAAGGTTCCAATCTTGCGGAACAACTGCAGGAACGCTTCCTGGGTCAGATCCTCGGCTGCTGCCGTATTGGCCGTCATGCGAAGGCATAAGGAGTACACTCGCCGCTTATGCAAGTTATACAGCGCCTCGAAGGCTGCTGCATCTCCCTGCTTCGCCCGCTCGATCGCCTCTGCTTCGGAAAGCCTGTCGCCCTGCTGCTTTTTCGCGTCCGTCAAGTCGTCTTTTCCGGCCGCACTCTGTCTGATGCGGCGTAAGTGTCTTTTCGTTGTACTGCTTGCAGGTACTAACTCAGGCCCTTCGAGTAGCGCAACCGATTGCATCCCATGGGCTTGGCGGGAGCACCAAGTTCAATGGTGACCTTGGTTACGTGTTTAGGATACCTCTTTAACCCCGTAGAAGTCGTCTTGATGTCATCCCTGGTTCGTTTATTGTCTTTATAGATTCAGCACTTGGGGGAAAAGACCCAAAGAACCACTGGAGCTTGCCCCTTAAGCTGACGCCGACCTGGTAGTGATGGTTTCTAATCCATGGCCATGGGGCCCCGTTTCCCGTTCATGCAGCAGGAAAGCGAAAAACACCCCCAGAAACCCCAGAATCGAGAAAATCCACATCCCCAAATGATAGCCTCCTGGGTTTTGCGCGCTGGCATGGCCAAAATCATTCGCCCAACCGATCACCAGATTGAAGCCGAATAGCCCTATATTCTGAATCATAGTCATCAAGCCATAGGCAGTCCCCAGCTTGGACTGGTCGACGATATAGGCGACCGATGGCCACATCACCGCCGGAATCAGCGAAAAGGCCACCCCCATCATCGCTAGGGGCACGTAGAGGTTGATGTGCGTGTAGCCCATCATCAAATAAACGGGAATCAGCAGCATAGAACCGAACATCATCAGGATCGCCCGCTTGCCCACTCGATCGACCATCAGCCCAAACAGCGGTGTGGCGATCATGGCAAAAAGAGTTAACACACTGGAGAGGAATCCACCAAACTCACGCGAAGTGCCATGCGCTTCCATAAAGAACTTAACGGCGAAAGTCTGAAAAGGGAAGATCCCCGAATAGAAAGTAACGCACAGCGCGACGATATACCAATAGCTCACACCGAACTTGAACAGATCGCTGAAAACCACTTTGTCAGTTGAGACTCGCCCCAGGCTGTAAACCTTTTCCGCGTGTACTTCCAGGAGCCAATAAATCGCTGTGCCGATGACGCACAGAGTGGACACACCTAGTGCGATGAGAAACGGCCAGCGCCAGTTCGCATAGGCCGATCGGGCCCATGTTGGAGAGTTCAGGGCGGCAAAAGTGCCGAGCCGGGCAATCGTAAGGTTGATGCCAAAGGCAAAACTCAGCTCTTTGCCTCGAAACCATCTCGCCAGCGCCGCCGTAACTGCCACAATCAACGATTCCGCACCCATTCCGAAAACCAGCCGCCCCGTCGCCATCAGCCAAAGGTGCCCCGATGCGACAGTGATTGCGGGCCCGATAAAACAAAGAACCCCAAAGATCATGAGAGACTTTCGCAATCCGATCCGGTCAATCAGAACCCCACCAATGACCACGGTGAATATATTGGGGAAGCTATAAATCGCCTGGAGAAGCCCAATGTTCGAATCCGAAAAACCCAGCTGTTGCTTGAGTACGTCCGCCAGAGGACTCAAAGCGTCATAAACGTAATAATTGCCGAACATCGCGATGCTCACAATAATGAGCACCATCCAGCGGTAGAACCGGGAAGGCTCCGGGCGCACAGACTCAGCCATCAACACTCCTTCTGCTAGAAGCGATCTCATATGTGGTTTTGGGAAGGGCACGACTTCAGTCGTGCCGCCCGGGACCGATGAAACACGCGGGCTTTAGCCCCTGCGGGGTGTGTCCCAGCGTTCATTTATGAGATGCTTTCTAAGAATAAATTCTCTTGACCGATAGAACCAAAGACGATAGCAGAAGCCAGCAAACTTAGCACGGCCAGCCAGTTCACTACCGAGACACAGAGAATCCTAAAAAAAAGCAGTTCTCTGTGACTCTGTGCCTCTGTGGTAGAGAGCAAACCCCACTCCATGATAAAGTGTTGCCTCGGAACTGGCAGGCCCAAAGACCTACCAGAAGTCGCTCTGAAGGAGTCAATTATGGCGCAGGTTTACGACATTGTGAAAGACCGCCGAGTCTACTCCATTGACGCCGACAGCAGCGTCCTCGAAGCAGCTCGCTTCATGATGGAGCACAGCATTGGCGCCTTACCAGTACTGCGCAACGGGGAGGTCGTGGGCATCTTCTCCGAACGCGATGTCATGAACCGTGTAGTCGCCGCCGGACGCATGCCCGGAACCACCAAGGTTGCCGAGGTCATGACCGCTAACCCGAAAGCGATCAGCGTCGACGAGACTATCGAGAACTGCCTGTTCCTGATGCGCGAGTTCGGCTTCCGCCATCTGCCCATCACGGACGGCAAGCAGTTGAAGGGCCTAGTATCCCTGCGCGACATCTTGCTCCGCTACGTCTCGCAAAAAGAATCCGAAGCCCGCCGCGCCAGCTAGATTGGTTCCGCGTGAGCTCAAGAATCGCGCACCCATGGAGGCTTATTCGTTTCGGCCGGCCAGAGCGGTCTTACTGCAGCTTCCCTAGATTGCGCCGATCCCGCTCCGCTCGTACGCGCCGGAGCGTCCTGTTAACCACGTCAACGTCGAGTGGTTCGCCTGAATTCATAACCCAAACTCCCTGCTTCCTGTACATTCGTCCGTTGCCTCGCACGGGACGTAGGATAACGCAGCCCTCCGAACACTCCAACCGTAAACAATCGCCGGGATTCAATCGCAGCTCATCCCGTATCGCCTTAGGCAGCACAATGCGACCAGCCCGCCCGATTTTGATTGTGGCAACCATTAATGACATCTTACCGTGGCGAATGGCATTGAATACGACAATCGAGCCGTTAGCCGAACTACCGCACCGCCGCCAGCACATAATCCGTCAACAATTTCTCCGTCTGCTCGTGCATTCCTTTGGTGTTGTAGTTCGTGCTGGTGATGACGACCACCATATCCAGATCGGGAAGCACCACAACCTTATTTCCACCGTTGCCTGACATGAAGTAAGCCGGGTGCGCCTGCTCTCCGGCCTTGAAGCTCTTGAGCCACCACAAATAACCATACAAAGTCTGATCGTCAATGCGGACATGCGGCGCAGTCGAAACCTTCACCCAACTTTCGGACACAACCCGCTTGCTGTTCCAGATTCCGCCATTCAAATACAACTGCCCCAGCTTTAGCAGGTCACGGCTTCGCAATCCCAGCCCGCCGCCCGTCTGGGCCTCGCCCAACGGCGAAAACTTCCAATCCACTTTCTCGATCCCGAGCGCATCGAACAGGTTTTTTCGAGCAAAGTCTTGCACTGGCATTTTCACCGAACGCTCCACCACCTGCCCCAGCAGAAAAGCCCCCGCCGTGCAATAACTGAAACTACGCCCGTAAGGAGCATCCTTCGGCTTCGTGACCCAGGGAGCAAATCCCTTGATCGGCAAGTCCAGAGCGAACTTGGCCCAATCTTCAATCAGGTACATTCGCTCCTCGTTGCCTCGAGAAAAATCATTCCAGTCATCACACTCCAGTAGGGAACTCATGGTGAGAAGGTCTTCGACAGTAATCTTTTCCTTACGCGGATCGGGATTCTGGAGCGGCTGTTTGTCGCGAAAGAATGGCAGGACGGGAGTATCCACATTCGCCAGCAAGCCTCGATCAGTCGCGATTCCAATGAGCATGCTGGTGATGGATTTCGTTGCCGAGCGAGATTCCATCAGCGCGCTGGCATCGGACCCCCCGAAGTAGCCTTCGTAAGCCAGCTTCCCATGCCGCGCAATCACCACGCTCGTAATCTTCTTGAACTGATCCGCCCGAATCGCGCTTTCCATATCCTGCAGCTTGCTTGTGGAAAGCCCGACCATTTCGGCGTTGGTCGTTGACCATCCATCCGACTTCGAGTCCGCAACCGCTGTCCCCTTAGCCTCCTGGGCAACAACCGAGTCGGACCAAACAGAACAGATCACCGCGAAGCACACAAGCAGAAGCGTTCCCAGCACTACCGAATTCCGCACTCTGATCACGAACCACCCCCGCTACACAGACGTGGCAACTACCAATTCGTTATGCTCGGTTGTCGAAGGGCTTCCTATAAGGATCCTAACCACTTCACCGGGAGATGCGCGGCCAGCGCATTCGCCAGACGTTCGTCAGCCGTAATCAATTGCGATTTGGAAGCCATCGCCAGAGCAACATAAAGCGCGTCGTACACGCTCCGATCGAATGCCGTTGCAATGGCAAAAGCTTCCACCAGCAGAGTGTGAGAAGAAACGGTGGGAAAGTTGCGATCTCGCATGGCGTGAAGCGCGCTCTCAGCGGGACCTGCTTTGAGTCTTCCTTGCCGCACCACCTTCCACAAGATATTGCCAAGTTCAGCCCAGAACAAATCCGGTACGACGAACCGCAGTTCGCCAGCGACGTAGCCCTTCAGCAATTCCAGCGCTTCTCGTGTAAGTGTTTCGCCGCTCGCAGGAAGAATCCACTTGGCTGCGACGCCGGCGTCGACAACATAAGTCTTCACCGCCCACGATCCCCGCGCTGCAGTTCTTCGCTCGAAAGAAAAGCAGCAGTCGAACGCGCTCGATGCGAGCGCAAACGCTGTGTCTGCTTCAGAAACCGCTGTCTAGCCTTTCGTTCGGCGGCCGTCACTACGTTCTCCGCTAACAAAGAAAGAACTTCAGCGGTGATCGACTTGCGGTGCTGCCGAGCTCGCTCGCGAAGCGCCTGATACAGCTCGTCAGGCACATTTTCGACATAAAGTGTAGTCATAGCGTATTCCTAGCATAAGTCTAGCATAGTCCTAGACTACAAATAACAAACTGTCATCCTGAGCGCAGTAGCTGATGCGCGAAGCGAATCAGCCACGGAGTCGAAGGACCCCACAGTGCCATTGCCGCTCAGATGTCTAAAGGTATCCTCCTGTGAAACCCTCTCCCGCGGTAAACCCTCGAGGGTCAATCTGCATCCCATCTCTTATCTTTACCGTGGCAATTGACACTATCGCTTCCCTGCACAACAATAAGGACAACACCCAATCACAACGAGCGGAGAAAACTTATGGCTGACGAAGGCGAACTGGTCGAAGTCCCCACTGGCGGAGGCAACGCAATGAAGTGGATCGTGTCGTTGCTTGCCGTCATGTATGTGGCGGGCTCGCTTTACTTCTTGTTCAACTTGCGCGAGCGCATCGACCAAATGGGCAAAGATCAAACCGCCAGCAACGCCCAGATCGCTGATCTTGGCAAGCGCATGCAGTCAGCCGAGGCCGATTCCGAAACCCTGGCCAAACAATTGGGCATGACCAAGAAGGAACTTGCCGCCCGCTCCGACCAACTCCAGCGCGAGCAAGCCGCGCAACGAGCCTCGCAACAACAGTTCGCCGAACAGCAGAAGCAGCAGCTCACCCAGGTGAATGGCGAAGTCGCCAACGTGAAAACCGACGTCGGCGGTGTCAAGACCGACGTTGCCTCGACCAAAGCCGAACTCGCCGCGGCGGAGGCCAAGCTGCAAAGCGCAGTCGGCGACTTGGGAGTGCAGAGCGGCTTGATCGCGAACACTCGCAGCGACCTCGAGGTACTCAAGCACAAAGGCGATCGCAACTACTACGAATTTACTTTGGTCAAAGGGGCGAAGCCGCAACCTGTTTCGACGGTCAGCCTGCAGCTGAAGAAAACGGATGCCAAGAAAGGCAAGTTCACCATCAACGTCACCTCTGACGACAAGACCATCGAAAAGAAAGACCGCAACGTGAGCGAGCCCATCCAGTTCTATAGTGGCCGCGATCACTTGCTTTACGAAATGGTCGTGTGGACCGTGGACAAGAAGCAGGCGGTAGGATATTTAAGCACACCCAAGAACGCTCCCGTGCCGGTGACGACAACGCCGGCAGGTCAGTAATCGTTGTTGTGTTCCACGTGGAACATTTTTTCACAATAGCTGGAAGCTATTAAATAAGCCCATCTTATAGACTGCTGGGGTTTTGGGGCGGCGAGACGGAGCGGAGCTACGTCTCTACGGCGTGGGATTATTTGGTTAGTACGAGTGGCACGGGTTGATCGTAGGGTTGGATTGTGACCTTCAGCGATTTGCGGTTAGTAAAGGCGTCTGGGGTTACGGGAAAGGTTACGATGACCGTTCCTGCGATGCGGCCACCCGGGGTGATTTTGGCTTCACGCTCCAGAGGAGCGAGGGCATGTTGTTTCAGGGCAGGGAAGGCCTGGAAGTACCGATCGAAGTCGGCTGGAGATGCGGCGTCGTCAGTGAAGCTGCCGCTAGTGGTATCGAGATCGGCTTTGATGGTGTGGATCCAGTAGGACTTCACGCCGTTGTTCTGGAATGAGACATTGATCGCGACCATCACCATATTTTGATCGGGAACCTCCACCGAGACTACGTCGTCGATCGATCCGGTGGTCGCGGAGTGGGGCCGCTGGACCACGGCTAAAATGATCGCGACTACCGCGACCACTCCGACTCCGATAGCGACAATCTTTACCGGAGGCAGATTCTTCTTCGCGGTGCCAAACTCCTCGCCGATGTGAAATTGGGTTCGCGGTGGCGGCGGTAAAGCCGATGCAGGTGGGCTTGGCGGCGCGGGCGGCGGAGGTGGTATCTCGTCAGGCATATCGCTTTTCTGATTCTATATCGCTTTGCCATTCGCCTGCAGCACGCACACAAAACCTTATCGTGGCCCCTGGTCGCTGCGAATGAACCGCGGCTTTCGTTGACTTGGCCCTTTTCGCGGACGTAAGATTCGCGCCAGTGATCGGGCAGACGATCTCGCATTATCGGATAGTAGAGAAGCTGGGCGGCGGGGGCATGGGCGTTGTCTATAAAGCTCAAGACACGCGGCTTCACCGTTTTGTTGCGCTCAAATTCCTGCCTGAAGACGTTGCCCGCGATCCGCAGACCCTCGCCCGTTTTCAACGCGAAGCCCAGGCCGCGTCCGCGCTGAACCATCCCAATATTTGCACGATTCATGACATTGGCGAGCAGGACCTGAAAGCCTTTATCGCCATGGAATTTCTGGAGGGCGTGACTCTGAAGCGCCGCATCGCGGGCTCTCCGCTGGAAATTGAAACTCTGTTGTCGCTTGCGATCGAGATCGCCGATGCACTCGACACCGCCCATGCCAAGGGCATTGTGCATCGCGACATTAAGCCGGCCAATATTTTTGTCACCGAACGCGGCCACGCAAAGATTCTTGACTTTGGCCTGGCGAAGATAGATATCACGCGCCGCCGCATCGAGAGCGGCTCCGGCCCCGAAGATCCCACGCTCGAAGACCGAGATCTTACGACTGGTGGCAGCACCATGGGCACGGTGACGTACATGTCTCCGGAGCAGGTGGCGGGGAAGTCGCTGGATGCTCGCACTGACCTGTTCTCCTTCGGAGCGGTGCTCTATGAGATGGCAACCGGCCATCTTGCTTTTGAAAGGCCAACGTTAGGAGCGACGTTTGCGGCCATCATGCATGAGGAGGAGCTGCCGCCGAGTCAGTGGAATCCTGGGTTGCCGTCTCCGCTCGAGGAAATCATTAAGAAGGCATTGCAGAAGGATCGGGAGCCGCGCTATCAGAACGCTTCGGAGTTGCGCGCTGATCTACAGCGAGTGCAGCAGGACATGGACTCGGGGCGGGTTGTGGTGGCTGATCAGAGGGCCGAGCTGCGCTCGACTGAACAGCTCAGGGCGCCTGTCCCTACACAATCCCCAAGAAAAACTTGGTATATCGCCGCGGCGATCCTGTGCGTCGTCATTGCCAGCGGGCTCTACTATCGTTTGCGTCAGCAAAGCCAGCGTCTGACGGAAAAGGACACGATCGTTCTTACCGATTTTGCCAACAGCACGGGCGATGCGATCTTCGATGACACGCTGAAGACGGCGCTTACGGTTTCGCTGCGGCAATCGCCTTTTCTGAATGTGCTCTCCGATAGCCAGATTGCGAAGACCTTGAACCTGATGACGCGTTCCACAGACACCAAGCTCACGCCCGATGTGGCCCGCGAGCTTTGCCAGCGAGCGGGGAGCAAGGCTTACATTGACGGAGCCATTGGCAGCCTGGGGAGTGAATACGTGCTGGGATTGAAGGCGGTGAATTGCGAGACCGGAGACACGCTGGCCGAGGAGCAGGTGACGGCCGCATCCAAGGAAAAAGTGCTGGACGCGCTAGGCGAGGCAGCGTCCAAGCTGCGCGGCGAGTTGGGCGAATCGCTGGCCACGGTGCAGAAGTTCGATGTTCCACTGGCCCAGGCCACTACGTCTTCGCTCGAAGCGCTGAAAGCATACAGCCTGGGTCACCGAGCTCACAGCGAAAAAGGTCCGGCCGCGGCGTTGGCTTATGACCAGCATGCCATCGAGCTTGATCCGAATTTTGCGATGGGCTACCGGGCTGTGGGCGCCGACTATACCAGTCTGGGTGAGGTCGGGCGGGCAAGCGAATACTTCACTAAGGCATTTCAATTGCGGGATCACGCCAGCGAACGGGAAAGGCTGGTGATCACCGTCGACTACTATTCGAATGTAACCGGAGAACTGGATAAAGGGGCGCAGATCAATCAGGAGTGGATTGAGAGCTATCCGCGGGATTACGCGGCGTATGGCAACTTGGGCTTAGTGTTGGCTCAGCAAGGGCACTATGAGAAGGCTGCGGAGGTCGCAAGGCAAGGCGTGCTCCTTGCACCCGATTATGTGGGGCTCTACGACAATCTCGCCAACTACGCACTCGCCTTGCAGCGCTTCGACGAAGCCGGGCAGACCATCCAGCAGGCGCGGACCCGAAAATTGGATAATGCGATCTTGCACACTAATCTCTACGCTCTCGGATTTCTCGGAGCGGACTCGGCCGCAATGGCAAAACAGCAACAGTGGTTTGAGGGCCAGCCCGACTACGAGAACTGGGGACTTGCGCTCGCGTCCGATACCGCAGCGTACGCCGGTCATGTGGGTGAGGCGCGGGCACTGAGCCAACGGGCGGTTGACTCGGCCATCCGCGCTGATAGCAAGGAAAATGGAGCAATCTGGGGGACGATCGCTGCCCAATGGGAAGCCGCTTATGGCAATCCCGCGGAAGCGCGGCAGGCGGCTGCAGCGGCGTTGAAGCTTGCTCCTGAGAGTCAGGGCGTCGAGAGTGAAGCGGCGCTGGCCTTTGCCATGGCGGGCGATACGGCACGAGCGGAATCGATGGCCCAAGACTTAAGCAAACGCTTTCCGTTGGATACGCAGGTACAGTCGATTTGGCTGCCAGCGATTCGGGGGCAATTGGACTTCAGCAAAAAGAACCCGGCTTCTGCGTTGAATGGTCTAACAGTCGCGTCCGCGATCGAACTGGGGCAGATTCCCTTCGTTGCGAATATTTCCTGCCTCTATCCGGTGTATGTGCGAGGAGAGGCATACTTGGCGGCTGGGCAGGGCACTGCTTCCGTCGCAGAGTTTCAGAAGATTCTGGACCACAGCGGTATCGTCTGGAATTGCTGGACAGGAGCATTGGCGCGATTAGGAGTGGCTCGTGCCAACGCTCTGCAAGCGAGAACATCGCAGGGGGCGGATGCCGATGCCGCCCGCGTCCGGGCGCTCGCCGCTTACAAAGATTTCCTCACGCTCTGGAAAGATGCTGACCCTGACACGCCGATCCTGAAAGAAGCCAAGGCGGAGTACGCCCAGCTGCAGTAGCTGGAGAACATCCCCCGACTCGGCATTGAGATTCAAACCGCTGGAATTCGTATCAAGAGGTTGAACGGCTCAGCGCACGCTCGATCAACGTTTCCTGGCTGTTCAGCGCTTGTTGCGCGGCGCGGATCGTGCTTCTCGAATAACTGCCGTTAGGCTGCATGTGGCGCGCTTTCACAGTGTCGGACAGGTAAGTGGACAGGACGTCGTCGCGGAGGTGGCGGATCAATTTGGGATCGCGTACAGGAAACACTACTTCGACTCTGCGGTTGAGGTTGCGCGGCATGAGGTCTGCACTGCCGAGGAAGATTTCTTCCTGTCCCGCGTTTCGGAAATAGTAGATCCGGCTGTGCTCGAGAAACCGCCCGACAACACTGGTCACTCGGATGTTTTCGCTCACGCCTTTGATCCCCGGACGCAGACAGCAAATTCCGCGGACAAGCAGATCAACCTGCACGCCCGCTTGCGACGCCTGGTACAACAGACGAATGGCGCGCTTGTCCACAAGAGCGTTCATCTTGAAGATCAGGTGTCCGCGCTCGCCCCGGCGTTGATGGTCGATCTCGCGCTGGATCATCCCTTCTAATTCTTCTCTTAATTTAATGGGTGTGACCAGCAGTTTTCGATATTCGGCCTTGGCAGAATAACCGGTGAGATAGTTGAACAGGTCGGTGCAGTCGGCGCCTATCTCTTCGTCGCAGGTGAACATTCCGAGGTCGGTGTAAAGCTGTGACGTAACACTGTTGTAGTTGCCGGTGGACAGATGTACGTAGCGCCGGATCACATTTCCTTCCTGTCGCACGACCAGCGCGGTCTTGCAATGGACCTTCAGATCCGGCAACCCGTAGACGACATGCACGCCCTCGCGCTCAAGCCGTCGCGCCCACTCGATGTTGCTCTCTTCGTCGAACCGCGCTTTGAGTTCGACCAGCACCGCAACCTGTTTGTCATTTTCAACCGCTTCGAGCAAGGCCTCGACCACCGGGGCATTTCGGCCCACGCGATAGAGAGTGACCTTGATAGCCAGCACGGCCGGGTCCTTCGCGGCTTGCCGCAACAAGGAAACGACGGGCTGAAAGGAATCGAAAGGATGGTGAAGAAGAATGTCTTGCCGACGAATCGCGGCGAATATATCGTCTCTTTCCTCTTCGGACTCTAGAGCAGTAGGAATTGCTGCTACGAACGGCTGGTCCTTCAGTTCGGGGCGATCCGCTCCCAGGAACCGTAGCCGTGCGAGCGCCAGAGGTCCGGTTATCTGGTAGACATCGTCGCCACTGACTTCGAGATTCTCCATCAGGATTTTAAGAACTGCCGGTGGCATGGCTTGGTTGACTTCGAGGCGGATGACGTCGGCAAAACGCCGCTGCCAGACGCCTTCTTCCACCGACTCCAACAAATCACCGGCTTCAAGTTCCTGGATGACTGTCTCTGCATCCCGGGTCACATGAAAGGGATGCGCTTCGAGAATTCTCATACCTGGGAACAGCAGCTTCAGGTTGGCGGCGATCAACTGCTCCAGCCAAATAAAACATTGGCGAGGGTTCTTGGCGTCAGCGCCTTTCTCGCGAGGCATCGGTTTGACGGCGACCAGTTGCGGAATGGAATTCGGTATTTTGACTCGGGCAAAATGTTCCACGCCTTCTTTGTCGCGGATCAGCACCGCCAGGTTCAGGCTCAGGTTCGATATGTGAGGAAAAGGGCGGCCGGGATCAAATGCCAACGGCGTCAGAGTGGGGAAAACCGTCTCATGGAAATATTTGTTTAAGGACGATCGCTGCGTAGGCGTCAGTTGCGAATAGTCAGCGACCTCGATGCCGGCTTTGCGGAGAGACGGGATGACCTGCGACTGCCAGCACTCATGAGCTTCTTTGAACAGGCTGGCGATACGCTCACGGATGGCGGCAAGCTGCGCCGCGGGAGTCATGCCATCTGGGCCGCACTCCAGCACACCTTTCTCAACCTGTCGCTTGAGCCCCGCGACACGGACCATGAAGAACTCGTCGAGGTTGGAGCCGACGATGGACAGGAACTTAACTCGTTCCAGCAAAGGGACGGTATCGTCCTGCGCTTCCTCGAGCACTCGCCGCTGGAAATCCAGAAGACTGATCTCACGATTCACGTAGAGTTCGGGATCGTCGAAAGCAGAAACGGCTGGCGTGGAGGCTGCATTGCTGGCGGTGCGGCCTCGCCCGTTTCGGCGGTCGTGATGCTTCGCGACATTCTTTGTGGTTTTCACTTCTGGATTGCGCGTGGAAATCGTCTTTGCCATTGGGCTTTGCGAGGGACACGAACCGCAGGCTAATTGTAATTTGAAGACTGTAGTTTCGTCTGTGATCCCTGCCGACGAAAGGCAGTTTTAACCGGGCTGTAACAATTGGCGCACGAGTGAAGATCTCAGGACGCGAGAAGTAAGTCGGCAAATACAAATCCATCGTGTTCAATTATCTCTCCGGTTCGTACGCCGATCGGACGAGAGAACACGGGCGCATCGTAGACGAACGTGTGAAACTCTCCGTTTTCGCCGCATGGATCGATCCCCGCAGGAAGGGATTGCAGCAAGCGCAAGTCATAGTCCTGGCCGGCAAAGGATTTCGCGAGCTTCGAAGGGTCGACGCACGTGATCTTTGCTTTCACGCCGGCAGCGATCATCTCGCGAGACAGTTGGTCCGTGGGAATTTGCCAGATGGGAAATAATGGCTCGAGCCCGGTGCCCTGCAATTGCCGAATCCGGTAATCGCGAACGTCCTGAAGAAACAAGTCTCCGAATGCGATCGCCGTAATTCCCTCAGACGTTGCACGCTGGCACACGGTGCGCATCCGATCTTCGTATTCCGAGTTGGAGCACGGCCACGGCAGTTCGATCGCCCAGAGCGGCAGTCCTGTTCGCTCGGCTTGCGCCTCGATCAACGACCGTCGAACCGCATGCATGGCAACCCGGTCGGCTTCGGAGTTGAATGTCGTGATCAGTGCTGTTACCTGGACGTCGGGGCGTTGCCGGAGAAGACGCAGCGTCCAGGCGCTATCTTTGCCGCTGCTCCACGATAAAGCAACTTTCTTAACCGCGGGCTGACGTTTCTGTGCCGCATCTACCATGCGTGTTTCATGGCCTTGCTGAATTGTTCGGCGGGAAGCGTGTTGAGCACGTCATCTTTAGTCAGCCATGCGCGGCGAGCTTGCAAGATTCCGTAGCGGATCTTGTCGAGATGCGAGGTGTGATGGGAGTCGGTGTTAATCACGATCTTCACTCCGTATTGTTTGGCCAAGCGAAGATGCCGGTCGCATAGGTCGAGCCGGTCAGGGTACGCATTCAACTCCATCGCGACCTTGTGCTGGCCGGCAGCTTTGATGACCGCATCGACGTCGAACTGATACGCGTCGCGACGGAGCAGCAGTCGCCCGGTGGGATGCCCGAGGAATGAAGTGTTCGGATTTTGCACGGCCTTGAGCAGGCGGTCGGTCATTTCAGTCGGACTCTGGTTGAAATGAGAATGCACGCTGGCGATCACCAGATCCATTTGTTCGAGCACGGAGTCGGAGAGATCGAGGGTGCCATCGGCCAGAATATCGACCTCGATTCCGGCGAAGATACGGATGTCGTCGATCTTCTCGTTAGCGGCGCGGATACGCTTGATGTGCTCCACGGCGCGCTGGTCATCGAGCCCGTTAGCGAATGCCAGGTTCTTCGAATGGTCTGTAATGGCCATGTATTTATACCCGTGGGCGCGGGCGGCCTCGGCCATTTCTTCGATCGTGTTTCGGCCATCGGTTTCGACGGTGTGCATGTGGACGTCGCCCTGCAAATCGGTCTGCGCGATTAGAACCGGCAGCGCGTGCTTTTCGGCGGCATCAATTTCTCCCTGATTCTCGCGCAGTTCGGGAGGAATGTAATCCAGATTCAGCTTGGCGTAGATCTCTTCTTCGCTTTTTCCTGCGACTGGTTTTTCGTTGTCCAACTGGGCGAGGCTGTACTCGCTCAAGGTGTAGCCCATCTTCAACGCGCGCTGGCGCAGGGCGACGTTGTGGGCCTTGCTGCCGGTGAAGTACTGCAAGGCGGCGCCGAAGGAATCGGGAGAGAGCAGGCGCACGTCCACCTGCATTCCACCGCGCATGCGAAAGCTTACTTTGTTTTCCCCGCGGGCGATAATGTCCATCAGTCCCGGCAGCTTGATGATGTGCTCAATCAGTTTTTGCCGTTCTTCATCATCGCAACAAACTTTTCCCGTTACCAGGATGTCGAGATCGCCTACAGTTTCGCGGCCCCGGCGCAGGGAACCGGCAGGCGTGATGTTTTCGATGCCGGGATAAGCGCGCAAATGTTCGATGATTTTCCCGGCTTGAGCTTCGGCTGTGTCTAGAAGGAAGCGGCCAGCAATGCGGCGGTAATCCTGAATCGATTTGAGCAGCTTCTGCTCTTGCTTTTCGCCCATTCGGGGCAGAGTACGAATCTTTCCTTCCTGGGCTAACTTCTCCACTCCCTCGGGATCACAGACGTGATAGGCGCTCCAGATCAGGGCGATGGTCTTGGGACCGAGTCCTTGAATCTTCAGCAAGTCGAGCATCGAAGGGTGGTATTTCTTGAGCATCTCGGCGTGCAGCGAAAGCCTGCCCTCCTTGAACATTTCTTGCAGATTCAACAGCATTCCCTTGCCAATGCCGGGGATGGCAAGAACCCTCTTAGGTTCGTCGATCAGCTCTGCGATTTGCTGGGGGAAGGCCTCAATGGCTTCGGCTGCGTTGCGGTAGGAACGGATGCGGAAGGAATCCTGCCCATCGATTTCGAGCAGGTCAGCGGTTTCGTAGAGGATGCCAGCGATGGCCTTGTTATCCATGAGGAATTAAGATTACAACCTATCACTAGGACGTTGACAGTTTTCCGGAAAGATGAGATTGTATTGGAATTCCAAGAGCATAACTGCATTCGCGTTTAGCATGAAAACTCCCGCTCAAGCATCGTTGTCGTCATGGAAACCAGTTCTTTGGTTGCGGGCGGAGCTATTTCGGGTACTCATTCTGCTGGTGATTTTTATTATTACGGGTGTAGCTGTAACACCCGGAGCCAGCGGATGATGTAGCCCAGGAGAGATCGAACCAGAGGCCATCATCCAGAAAAGATGATGGCCTTAAGTTTTTTACGGGCGTTTTGATCGGACTGAATATGGAACGGGAATGAACGAAGCCAAACTCAACAGTGCAGCTTTGACACAAGGGCCTAGCCGCGCCGGCGCCCGTGCGATGTTGAAGGCAGTAGGTTTTACGGATCAGGACCTGAAACGGCCTCTGATCGGAGTCGCCAACACCTGGATTGAAATCGGCCCGTGCAACTATCACCTGCGCGAGCTGGCGGCCTCGGTGAAGCAAGGCATTCGAGCTGCCGGAGGGACGCCGATGGAGTTCAACACGGTTTCCATCTCCGACGGCATCACGATGGGAACCGAGGGCATGAAAATGTCGCTGGTCAGCCGTGAAGTGATTGCCGACTCGATTGAGTTGGTTGCGCGCGGCAATCAGTTTGACGGCATCGTCGCGCTGGTGGGATGCGATAAAACCATCCCCGGAGCAATTATGGCGCTGGCGCGGTTGAATATTCCAGGCCTTGTTTTGTATGGCGGTTCGATTGCCCCAGGCAAATACCACGGGCACGACGTCACCATTCAAGATGTGTACGAGGCCGTCGGAGCGCACGCGCAGAAGAGGATGAGCGACGCGGATTTGCTGGCGATGGAAAACAGCGCGTGTCCGGGAGCGGGTGCTTGCGGCGGGCAGTTCACAGCCAACACGATGGCGATGGTCTGTGAGTTTCTCGGCCTTTCGCCGATGGGCAGCGCCAGCGTTCCGGCATTGGATGTGAGGAAGGAAGAAGTGGCGCAGGCTGCAGGCGCGAATGTCATGGAGTTGCTAAAAGACGATCTTCGGCCGCAACAGATTCTAACTCGCGAAGCATTCGAGAATGCGATTGCAAGCGTAGCTGCGACGGGCGGGTCGACTAATTCCGTTTTGCACCTACTGGCGATCGCGTACGAAGCAGGGGTGGGCCTCTCTTTGGATGATTTTGATCGAATCTCGGAGCGAGTGCCCTTGTTGGCCGATCTCAAACCTGGCGGACGGTTCGTCGCTACTGATCTTTATCATGCGGGCGGCACCGGGCTGGTAGCGAAGCGGCTCAATGAAGCCGGACTACTTCATGGAAGCGCTCTCACTGTCAGCGGTAGGAGCATCGGCGATGAGGCAAAAGCCGCGAACGAAACGGCGGCACAGGAAGTCGTACGTCCACTCGACCGGCCTATCAAGCCGACTGGCGGCCTCGTGATCTTGAAAGGAAATCTCGCTCCCGAAGGATGCGTCGTCAAAGTCGCGGGACACGAGCATCTTCAGCACCGCGGACCGGCGCGAGTTTTTGACAGTGAGGAAGCGGCATTCGCAGCGGTGCAGCAGGGCCAGATTCGCGTCGGGGATGTACTGGTTATCCGTTACGAAGGTCCGCGCGGCGGACCCGGCATGCGCGAGATGCTCGGCGTGACGGCGGCGCTGGTGGGTGCAGGTCTCGGCGACTCGGTGGCACTGTTGACGGACGGCCGTTTCTCCGGGGCCACGCGTGGGTTGATGGCTGGCCACGTCGCGCCGGAAGCGGCCTCTGGCGGTCCTATCGCCGCAGTGCACGATGGAGACGTCATCGTCTTCGACGTGGGGCGGCGTGAACTGCACGTGGAGCTTTCTGACGAAGAAATCCGGAAACGGCTGGCGTTATGGAATCCGCCGGAAGCGCGTTATCGGACTGGCGTCATGGCGAAATATGCGCGACATGTTTCGTCGGCGGCCCTGGGTGCAGTTACGAACTAGGTGCGCGAGGAGATTATGAAGAAAACCGGTGGCGAGATTATCTGGGAATGCCTTAAGCGGGAAGGCGTGAAGCATATCTTCGGCTATCCGGGCGGAGCGATTCTGCCTGCCTACGACGCACTGTGTAAGTATCCCGAAATCCATCATGTGCTGGTGCGTCACGAACAAGGCGCGGCGCACATGGCGGACGGTTACGCTCGCGCCGGCGGCGGGGTCGGCGTCGCCATCGCCACGTCTGGGCCGGGCGCGACCAATCTCGTGACTGGAATTGCCACCGCGATGATGGACTCGTCGCCGATCGTGTGCATCACTGGCCAGGTCGGCAGCAAGTTAATCGGTTACGACGCCTTTCAGGAGACCGACATTACCGGCATCACGCTGCCGATTACGAAGCATAACTATCTCGTGACGCGAGCCGAAGACCTTGCCCCGGCGATGCGCGAAGCTTTCTGGCTCGCAAAGTCGGGGCGGCCGGGGCCGGTTCTGATCGATGTCACCAAAGATGCCCAACAGGCAAGTTGCGAATTCGATTGGGACGCGGCTGACCCCGGACACCGCAATTGCTGTCTCGCAGCCAGTTCGTCCGCGCCGCAATATAGCGATGCTCTCGAGTTGATCAATCATGCCAAGCGGCCTGTGATCCTGGCGGGACACGGCATTTTGCTCTCCGGGGCGATGCACGAGGTGCGTGCCTTTGCCGAACGGGCGCAGGTTCCTGTGGCGATGACACTGCTCGGCATTGGTTCTTTCTCCGCGTCGCATCCACTGAACCTCGGCATGATGGGTATGCACGGCGAGGCCTGGGTGAATACGGCAATTCAGGAAGCCGATCTACTGCTCGCATTCGGCATGCGCTTCGATGATCGCGTCACCGGCAATCTCAAAACGTACGCTCCGATGGCGAAGAAGATCCACATCGAAATCGATCAGGCTGAAGTGAACAAGAACGTCAAGGTTGACGTGGCACTCATTGGTGATTTGCGTCAGGTGCTGGGCGAACTCTTACCTCGCGTCGATGCGGGCAATCGTGAGCCGTGGTTGTCGCGAATTCGTGAACTGAAAGGCGACTCGGCAGTACGCGACATTCAGAATTTACCGGACGACGGCCATCTCTATGCCGCTCACGTTGTGAATGATCTGTGGCGGGAGACGTCTGGGGAAGCGGTCGTAGTTACGGATGTCGGCCAGCATCAAATGTGGGAGGCGCAGTATTACAAGCACGACCAGCCGCGCACGCTGATTACATCTGGTGGTCTGGGCACGATGGGCTTCGCGCTGCCTGCGGCTATCGGAGCAAAGTTTGCGCGTCCCGACGCAGAAGTCTGGGTCGTGGCAGGTGACGGCGGTTTTCAGATGACGATGGCGGAACTGGCCACCATCGCGCAGGAACGCCTCGACATCAAGGTTGCGATTATCAACAACGGTTATCTGGGCATGGTGCGGCAGTGGCAGGAATTTTTTTACGAGCGACGCTACAAGGCTACGCCGCTGTATAGTCCGGACTTCGTGAAGCTTGCGGAGGCGTTTGACTTGCCCGGAGCAGCCGTTAGGCAGCGCGCCGAAGTGCTTCCGACGATCCGCAAGGCGCGTGAACATCGCGGTACGTACCTCATCAATTTCTGCGTGGAGCAGGAGGACTCGGTCTTCCCGATGGTGCCGGCGGGCGCCGACCTTCACGCCATGATTCGTCGTCCCAGTCCATTGGTTGAAACTGCGCAGGACTTGTGAGGAAAACATGCTGATGACACTGGTGGTCCAGGTAGAGAACAAGCCCGGAGTGCTGAACAGGGTCGCATCGCTCTTTCGGCGGCGCGGTTTCAACATCGAGTCACTGACAGTCGGGCACACGGAGAAGCTTGGCGTCTCGCGCATGACGATCGTCGTCGATACCGACGAAGCCGGCGCTCTGCGGATCGAAGCCAATCTCTACAAGCTAGTACATGTCATACGCGTCGAAAACGTGACCGCGACTCCGTCGGTGTTTCGCGATCTGGCCATGATCAAAGTCGCTGCGACCCCGGAAACGCGCGCCGAAATCATGCAACTGACGCATGTCTTTCGTGCCCGCATTGTCGACGTGAATAGCGAGTCGTTGGTGATTGAGACTACCGGCGCCGAAGACAAGATCGACGGCCTGATCGAGATATTACGCGGCTACGGCATTCTTGAGATGGCGCGAACCGGCCGCGTCGCCATGACACGTGGACCCAGGCCTGAGGCTCCGGCAAACGCATCAGGTCAAGACGATACGTTGGAGGACGAATCCGTGTCGTATTCGGTTTAGTAATTAGTTTAGTAACTATTTGTGGAGGTAAGTATGGAAAACCTGAAAGAGAAGTTAGAGAAAACCCTGGAAGAACATCAACGCGAGAGCGGGTTGCACATGATCGGAGGCCGTGAGCGCCTGGTGGCGCGACTTCTGAAAGTGCTCGATCCGCCGACTCACGGCGCGGGAAATACCGATTACCTGTCGTCGGACGAAGACGGACGATGCTGTCAATAACGTATCAAGTTTCCCAGCAAGGCAGAGCGCATCTCGAAAAACAAAGGTAAAGGAGAATCACGATGGCAAGAATGTATTACGACAACGATGCCGACCTAACCCTCATCCGGGCCAAGAAAGTCGCGGTGATCGGCTACGGTTCTCAGGGTCATGCACACGCGCTAAATCTTCGCGACAGCGGAGTCCAGGTGGTGGTGGCGCTTTCCGATACAAGCAAATCACGCGCCCGGGCTGAGGCCGAGGGCCTTCGCGTGGTTTCCCCTGCCGAAGGCGCGGTCTGGGGAGATGTCATTGTTTTCCTTGCGCCCGACACAACTCAGCCGGCCATTTACCGCGATGCGGTTGCCCCCAACCTGACTGCGGGAAAGACTCTGTTCTTCGCTCACGGTTTTAACATCCACTTCGCGACCATCCAGCCACCTGCCGACGTGGATGTAATCATGATTGCCCCGAAGGCTCCGGGCCATCGTGTGCGCGAAGTCTTTATGGATGGTGGTGGAACGCCCGCCTTGCTGGCCGTCTATCAGGATGCCAGCGGATCGGCGAAGTCTCTGGCACTCTCCTACGCAAAAGCGCTGGGATGCACGCGAGCCGGCGTCATCGAAACTACGTTTGGTGAGGAAACTGAAACCGATCTCTTCGGCGAACAAGCTGTTCTTTGTGGCGGCGTGAGCGCACTGGTCAAGGCCGGCTTCGAAACCCTCGTCGAAGCAGGCTACCAACCTGAGATCGCTTACTTCGAGTGCATGCATGAATTGAAGCTGATTGTGGATCTGATGTATCGCGGCGGTTTGAATTACATGCGGTACTCCATAAGCGACACTGCCGAGCACGGCGATTACACTGGCGGCCCGCAGCTGATCACTGACGAAACGCGAAAGACCATGCGCCGCATGCTGGGCGAGATTCAGCGCGGTGAATATGCTCGCAAGTGGATCGCGGAAAACGAAGCGGGACGTCCGTGGTTTAACGCCGCCCGCAAGAGTGAGCAAACTCATCCCATCGAACAAGTGGGAGGACGTTTGCGCGAGCTCATGTCTTTTCTGGACCCGGTGCGGATTACGCCCGACGGGGTTCCAGAGAAAACCTCTCAGCCGGCGGCCGAGTTTGTCTCTAGCGGCGCGGATTGAGAAGAAGAGATAGAACCTATGCACGTATACGACTGGAATTCAATGCAACCAGAGGCGGTGACAGAACTGTACCGGCGCACCGTCGCGCAAGGAGAGAAGATGAGCGTGGCCCGGCTCGAGGTCACCAAGGGTTCATCCACCCGATCCCATTGCCACGAGAATGAAGAAGTCATCATTCTGTTGAAGGGGTGTTGGCGATTTCACTTTGTTACCGGTGACGTCATGCTGCGGCCCAATCAAATGCTGACCATTACTCCGGGAGTGGAACATTCGTCTGAGGTGCTGGAGGATGTGGTCGCAATCGATGTGTGCAGCCCCACGCGAGAAGATTGGCTCACGGGCGCTGACCACACGCTTCACAACGATCCCGACCAGTGCCTGTGGGGCGTTTAGCCGGCGTTGTAGGTGCCGTCGATAAGTGAACGGAAGTTTCATGATAATCAACATGCGGGAGCGGGCGACGGAAGCTGAGCTCCAACACGTGATTGATCGCGTGAAGGAGGCGGGATATCAGGCGCACGTCACGCGAGGGGAAGAGCGCGCCATCGTTGCCGCAGTGGGCAGTGGCGGACGCCGACACGAGTTGGAGGCGCTCGCGGCCGCTCCTGGAGTCGACGGCGTGGTCGCGATCGCTCAGCCTTTCAAGCTGGTAAGCCGACAGGTGAAGCCCCATCGCACTATCGTCAACGTCGGTGGAGTGCAGATTGGAGACGGAAGCTTCGTCGTGATTGCGGGCCCGTGCTCCGTCGAATCGCGGGAGCAACTATTTTCGACGGCGCGCGCGGTGAAGGCTGGAGGAGCTCGATTGCTCCGCGGGGGCGCTTACAAACCGCGCACATCTCCTTACGAATTTCAGGGTTTGGGCGTGGAAGCCCTGCGGCTGCTGAGTGAAGCTCGCCAGGAAACCGGTCTCCCGGTGGTCACTGAGATCATGAGCACCGAAGATGTGGACGTGATTTGCGAGCACGCAGACCTCTTGCAAGTCGGCGCACGCAACATGCAGAATTTCGCGTTGCTGCGCCGCCTGGCGAAGGTAGACAAGCCGGTGCTTTTGAAGCGCGGTCCTTCGGCTAGCGTAAAGGAGTGGCTGCTGGCGGCAGAGTACCTCGTGGCGGGCGGGAACCCTAATGTTGTTCTGTGCGAGCGCGGCATCAAGACTTTTGAAACGGAGACTCGGAACACGCTAGATCTGGCTTCCATTGCGCTGGCCCGGGAATTGACTCATCTCCCCGTGATTGCCGATCCTTCGCACGGAACCGGCCGCCCCAGTTTGATTGCTCCCATGTCTCGCGCGGCGGCGGCTCTCGGAGCCGATGGGTTGATGGTCGAAGTTCATCCTTGCCCCGAGAGAGCTTTGTCGGACGGCCCTCAGTCGCTGGACCTTCCGGGCTTTTCGCAGCTCATGCGCAGGCTGTCAGAGCCTTTGCGAGCAGTTGAGACGTAACCCAGGATCGCCCTGCGTCACTGCGCTGCGAAATTCAGCCTTCCGCCATGCCGCTGGCGCCATTTGCTGCCCAATCCTGCGACTGGGATACGGCTTCCGATATACTAACTGTGTATGCCAGTCTTGAAGAACATAGCGGCCATCGCCAAGGGCATGAGCATTACGTTCATGGAGATGTTCCAACCGACACAAGTAGAGAACTATCCTGATGGGCCGGGACCGCTTCGGGGCGCCAAGTTTCAAGAGCGTTTTCGCGGCGTGCATGTCCTGCAGCGTGACGAGAATGGACTGGAGAAATGCGTTGCCTGCTTCCTGTGCGCGGCCTCTTGCCCCTCAAACTGCATTTACATCGAGGCGGCAGAGAACACGGCAGAGCATCGGGTGAGCGGAGCAGAGCGTTACGCCAAGGTCTATAACATCGACTACAACCGATGTATCTTCTGCGGATATTGCGTCGAGGCCTGTCCCACGGATGCGATCACGCACGGACACGGTTTCGAAATCGCCAGCTTTAACGCCAGCAACCTGGTTTACCGCAAAGAGCAGATGCTGGCTCCCCGGCCAGCGCACATGGGAGCAAACGCGGTATTCAATCAAGCTGAGGTGGCGGGTGGCGCGCCGGCAGTGCCGGTTCCAGGGGTTTAGGGTTTTCAGTTTCGGTGCGAAAGCAAGATACGCCGGTCCCCCAACCGAGGACCGGCGTTCGTATATAGAGCAGTCATCGGTCTTTGGCCGTCCGTCGTTGGGCAGAAGCATGAAGTGACTGTCTAAACGGTTAATTCCGAGTCGATTTCAACACGGCTTGACGACCAAGAGCCAACGACCAAAGACAGAAACAATGTCTGATTTCCTCCAAACCGTTCGCGAGCGCGTCGTTATTTACGACGGCGCGATGGGCACGAACATCCAGAAGCGCAATCCCACCCTCGACGATTATTGGGGCAAGGAGAATTGCAGCGAAGTGCTGGTGCTAAGCCGGCCCGACATTATTCGTGACATCCACGCCGACTTCTTTGCCGCCGGTTGTGACGTGGTAGAGACCAACACTTTCGGGGGCACGAGCATTGTTCTGGGTGAATTCGGCCTTGGCGACCGGGTCGCGGAAATCAATCTCGCAGCGGTCAAGATTGCCAAAGAAGTCGCGCAACAATTTTCGACACGTGCTCGACCCCGCTTCGTCGCGGGATCGATTGGCCCAACCACCAAACTGCCGTCCCTCGGCCACATCAACTTCGACGACATGGTCGCGACCTACATCCAGCAAGCCCTTGCGCTCATCGAGGGCGGAGTCGACGTTCTTCTGATCGAAACCGCTCAGGATCTTCTGCAGGCAAAGATCGCAGTTATAGGCGCCTTCGAGGCGATGCAGAAAAGTGGAAAGCGATTGCCCGTCCAGGTCCAGGTCACACTTCAGGAAAGCGGCACCATGCTGCTGGGGACCGAAATCGGCGCGGCGCTGACCGCTCTTGAAGTATTCGATGTGGACATCATCGGCCTAAACTGCGCGACCGGACCGGTCGAGATGAATGATGCAGTGCGCTTCCTGGGCGCGAACTCGACCAAACTTGTTTCGGTGCTGCCGAATGCTGGCCTTCCGCAAAACGAAGGCGGACACGCCGTCTACAAGCTGACTCCGGAAGAACTGGCAAAGTATCACAAGCATTTTGTGGAGGACTACGGCGTTCGTGTCGTAGGGGGTTGCTGTGGGACGACTCCCGAACACCTGAAAGCCGTGGTGGACACGGTTTCCGGTGTTGAACCGGCGAAACGCGAGATAAGGCCGACCGCCGCGGCCTCGAGCGCGTACACATCGGTGCCTCTCGATCTCGATCCGAAGCCGCTGGTCGTGGCTGAAGAAATGAATACGACCACTCGCGTTGAGCACTTCCGCAACCTGGTGCGGGGTAAAAAGTACGACGACATTCTGGCACTGGCGAAGAAACTGGTGAACGAAGGCTCGCACATGCTCGATCTGTGCTGCGCCATCGTCGGCGAGGATGAGAAGGGTTACATCACTGCGATTCTTGAAAAGGTCGCGACGCGCGTCCCTGCGCCTATTCTCGTCGATTCGACAGAAGCGGACGTGGTCGAAGAGGCGCTTAAACGGATTCCGGGGAAGGCCATCATCAACTCGATCAATCTGGAGGATGGCGAGAAACGCACTTCAAAAGTGTTGCCCATGGCGAAGCGCTACGGCGCGGCGGTGATTGCGCTCACCATTGATGAAGACGGCATGGCGTTGACTGCCGAGAAGAAGGCCGCGATCGCGAAGCGCATCTACGAGCTGGCGACGAAGAAATACGGCGTTCGTCCGGTGGACATTATCTTCGATGCGCTAACCCTGCCGATCTCGACGGGCCAAGAGGAGTATCGCTCGGCTGGAATGGAAACGCTGAACGCAATCAAGCGGATCAAGCAAGAGCTCCCTGATGTAAAGACAATTCTTGGCGTCAGCAATATTTCGTTCGGCCTCGACGCTTATCCACGGCGCGTGTTGAACTCAGTTTTCATGCACGAAGCGGTGGATTATGGCCTGGATATGGCCATCGTCAACTACACCAAAATCTATCCTTTATACAAGATTCCTCACGAAGAAGTTGAGCTGGCGCGCAAGCTCATCTATCAGGACCGTTCAGACGGTGATCCGCTGCAGAAATATATGCAGCATTTCGCGGCGACCAAGGGCAAGATACAGGGCGCGACTACTGCTCACGTCGAGACGCTTTCGGTCGACGACAAGTTGAAGTTTGCCATCATCAATGGCGAAAAGGCAGTGGGCGATGGCGCGCATAAGAAAACGCTGGAAGAGCTTCTCGAAGATGCGCTGCATGAGTACACGCCTCTGGAGTTGATCAATACCGTATTGCTGGACGGAATGCGAACCGTGGGAGAATTGTTCGGTGCGCGCAAAATGCAGTTGCCATCGGTGCTCGATTCCGCCGGCGTGATGAAGCAGGCCGTTGCGTATCTCGAGCCGAAGATGGAGAAGAGGACCGGTGCGCAACAAAAAGGCACAATTGTGCTCGCAACCGTGAAGGGCGATGTCCACGACATTGGGAAGAATCTCGTCGACATTATTCTCACCAACAACGGTTTTAAAGTCGTTAATCTTGGAATTAAACAGCCGGGCGACACGATCATCAAATCGGCGCAGGACCACAAAGCCGACGCCATCGGGCTCAGCGGATTGCTGGTCAAGTCCACGCTGGAGATGAAGTACGTCATTCAGGACTTGGAGCGGCAGAAACTGGGATTCCCCGTGATCTGCGGGGGCGCGGCTCTGACCAGGAAGTATGTCGAAGACGATCTGCGTCGCGAATATTCGAACGCCGTTTTCTATGCCGATGATGCCTTCGCCGGCCTGCACATCATGGAGGATTTGGCGACAGCGAACGGCAAGAAGCAAGCCCGATTGCTCGAGGGGCGTACGGTGAAGGAGTACGCGAAAGCGGCCGCAGTAGACGAAGAGACTGGCCCGGTTTTCGCTGAGCGCAGCGCTGTGGTGAGCGATGCTCCAAGTATTCCCACACCTCCATTTTGGGGCGTGAGGGTGCGGAAGGATTTCGATCTTCGCGAAGTATTTCAGTACATCAACGACACTGCGTTGTTTAAGAATCAGTGGCAATTGAAGACGGCCTCGCAGGAAGATTATGCGCGGCTGGTGGAACAGAAGTTTCGTCCGATCAAGATGCAGTTGCAGGAAGAGATTATTGCCAGTGGGATTTTTGAGCCTAGGGTTGTCTACGGGTATTTCCCGGCTCAGGCTGATGGGAACGACGTAATTGTCTATGAAGAGACACAGGCGGGTGCGCCCGCGCCCCACGAGTTGCTCCGATTCACGTTTCCGCGGCAGCGCGAAGGACGCAAGCTTTGCATTTCTGACTTCTTCACTCCAAAAAGTTCAGGGAAGATGGATGTGATCGGGCTGTCTCTGGTGACGATCGGATCGAAAGCATCAGAAGAAACGCAGCGTCTGTTTGAGGGCGGGGAATACACGCGATATCTTTATTTGCACGGGCTCAGCGTAGAGACGGCAGAAGCGCTGGCGGAATATCTGCATAAAAAGATGCGCGAGGAACTGGGCATCGCTGGTGAGGACTCGTCTCACATCCGCGATCTGTTCCACCAGAAATATCAAGGATCGCGTTATTCGTTTGGCTATCCGGCGTGTCCCAACCTCGAAGATCAGACCAAGCTCTTTGCATTGCTGCACCCCGAGGAGAATGTTGGCGTGAAACTAACGACCGGATTCTTACTGGAGCCTGAACAATCGACGTCCGCGATTGTGGTGCACCATCCGCAGGCGAAGTATTTCGTCGTTTAGGAATCTTGCCACGGATCTAAATGGATTTACACTGGTCGAGTTTTGCACCGTTTCAAGAAACGAAGCCAGGTCACGGCAAGTTAGGGAAACACGGTTGAAAGCCATACTCCTCCGCATTGTTGGCGCTGCCGTTTTACTGGTGTCATTCACTTACGCCGGCGACTATCTTGCAGTGCGCTTCAAAATTCCCCAAGGCCGCGATCCGTTTTCTACCGTGACCATCCAGCCCTATTATGCGATTCAGCAAAAGAACGGCAGGACAGAATACGATTATGCCCCGCCGGAAAACCAGGTATGTGTTCGTTCGCTGTTTCCTCACTTCGGCTACCCGCCATGCTGGTATGTGAAGCGGCACACGGACAAGCGGATCGACATATAAGCCTTTGCCGTTTTCTCTTCCACTGTTTCCTGGTGTTACGATAGCTACCTGTTTTTGAGGAATCGCGCATACTGGAATCGCCGATGACCAGAGCATCCCGTGCAGTCGCGTCTCCGCGCGTGGTGAGCATCGAGGATTTTCGCCCGATCGCGCGCCGCCGACTGCCCAAGCCAGTTTTCGACTATCTGGACGGGGGCGCGGAGGGCGAGGTTACTCTGCGCGAGAACTGCCGTGCTTTCGAGGACATCACATTTCGCCCGCGTCATGCCGTTGTCCCCGAAGGTTGTGAGCTATGCACACGGGTTCTGGGGTTCGATCTTTCTCTTCCATTCTTGCTTGCTCCCGTCGGTTACAGCCGTCTGATGCATCCGGGTGGGGAAGTCGCAGCTGCGCGAGCGGCCGGCGCGGCAGGCACTGCTTATATTCTGTCCACCATTTCCGGGCACAAGCTTGAGGATGTAAAAGCGGGTTCCAGCGGCCCGGTGTTCTACCAGCTTTATCTGATGGGCGGGCGCGGCGCATCTGAGGCTGTTATCGAGAGAGCGCGGCTCGCCGGATTCTCCGCGTTAGTGGTCACGATCGATACGCCGGTGGCCGGCATGCGCGAGCGGGATTCTCGCAACGGAACGAAGGCGTTAATCAGCGGCGGCCTTTTGGCGAAAATCCCTTTTGTCCCACACTTACTGATGCACCCGGGATGGCTGGTCAGTTTCCTGCGCGACGGCGGCCTGCCGGGGCTTCCCAATGTCGTCATTCCCGGGCAGGGACCGATGACACTAGTTGACATCAATGCGGCCTTAGCCCGTGCGGCAGTCACATGGAACGACTTGCGTTGGATTCGTGAGCACTGGCGTGGGCCGATCGTGGTTAAGGGCGTCCTGACAGGCGACGATGCCCGTCGCGCGATCGATGAGGGCGCAGCGGCCGTGGTGGTTTCGAATCACGGTGGCCGCCAACTCGATGGTGTTCCAGCCTCGCTAAGAGCCTTGCCCGAAGTTGTAAAAGCGGTGAATGGGCAAGTCGAAGTGCTGATGGACGGGGGTGTTCGCCGGGGCACCGATGTAGTTAAAGCCATCTGCCTGGGTGCGCGCGCTGTTTTGTGCGGCCGGGCGTATGCGTATGGCCTCGCGGCGGCTGGTGAAGCTGGCGTGACGCGAGCGATTGAGATTTTACGAACTGACGTGGAACGTACGCTACGGCTGCTTGGTTGCCCGTCCATTGCAGCTCTGGATCGTTCGTACGTGAATGTACCCAAGAGCTGGGAGTGAAGTTGATTCCTGCGGCAAGCACGTTGTAGAAGCGTCTCGGCATAGATAAATTACGCAGTTCAATCAAGCGGCGCGCTGTCTTCGCGAAGGGAGCAGGTCATGCATTGGACCCAGACCTACGATCCGTTTGGTCAGTGGTGGCTTTCCACCTTGGTGGCCGGGCTTCCGATCGTCGTACTTTTTAGCCTCTTGGCTGGATTTAAGGTGAAGCCACACTTGTGCGCCATCGCGGGCGCCCTGACGGCGATGGCAGTTGCAATTCTGTTTTTCAAGATGCCACTTGTCCTGGCCGCAATGAGCTTCGGATATGGCGTGGCGTTCGGCCTGCTTAAGATCGCATGGATTGTTCTCGCCGCCGTCTACCTCTATGACATCTCGGTCGAGACCGGGCAGTTTGAAATCATGAAGGAATCGATTGCCGGAATCACTGCCGACCGCCGGTTGCAAGTTCTGTTAGTCGCGTTTTGTTTCGGGGCTTTCATCGAGGGCGCGGCTGGTTTCGGCGCGCCCGTGGCTATAGCGGGCGCTTTCATGATCGGGCTCGGGTTTAGGCCCTTTCACGCTGCCGCGCTGAATCTGATTGCCAATACCGCGCCGGTAGCGTGGGGCGGCATCGGCACGCCAATTCACACCCTTGCGGCCGTCACCGCTCTGCCCGAGTCTGATCTCAGTGCCATGATTGGACGCATCCTGCCTTTCACCGCCGTCCTTGTTCCATTCTGGCTGGTGCGAACCATGGTGGGTTGGCAGGAGACTTTCGAAGTGCTTCCTGCCATTCTGGTGGTCGGGTTCTCGTTCGCTCTCACCCAGTTCTTTTGGTCCAACTATATCGATAGCAACCTCGTCGACATCATGGGCGGCGTGGTCTCGATCATCGCTGTCGTAATCTTTCTACGCTTTTGGAAACCCAAAAAGATCTGGCGCTTCGATTACGACCAGGACGCTACATCTCTGCCGACGCCCGTTTCGGAGATCGCGGATCAGGTCGGCGGGGAGTGGTCGGCGGAAAAGTTTGATGGCTACGTGAAAGTGCGTCCTTACAGCCTGGGGCAAGTCCTAAGAGCCTGGATGCCTTTTGCCATTCTGTCCGTGTTTGTGCTGCTGTGGGGGCTTCCATCGATTAAGCTGGCCATGAACCGAGCCACTACGCCCGCCTTTTGGGTTGTTCTCCCAGATGGCAAACCTCGACCCGGTCCGGCTGGTTGGGATGTGCCCTATTTACACAACGCCATCTATCGCGCCGCGCCGGTCGTGACCAAGCCAACTGCCGAGCCCGCGAGATACGATTTCAACTGGCTGTCGGCAACTGGGACCGGCTGTTTCTTCGCCGCGATCGTCTCCGGACTCCTGCTGGGCCTGCGACCGCTCCAACTCATGAAAGTTTTCTGGCGCACCTTGGTGCGAATGAGGCAGGCGATGATTGCGATCTCATTCATGCTCGGTCTGGGCTACGTGACGCGGTATTCGGGCTTGGACGCTGTGCTGGGTCTTGCCTTCACCCGCACTGGGTGGCTCTATCCGTTTTTCGGCACATTCCTGGGCTGGCTGGGAGTTGCTCTTACCGGCAGCGATACGGCCTCCAACGCGCTGTTTGGAAGCTTGCAGCGAATTACGTCCCAGCAGCTCGGCATTGACCCGGTTCTTATGTGCGCGGCCAATAGCGCCGGCGGAGTCATGGGAAAAATGGTCGATGCACAATCCATTACGATTGCCACCGCTGCCACCGAACAAGTCGGTAACGAAGGAATCATTTTTCGTTTTGTGGTGTGGCATTCGGTTGCTCTGGGTGCCATCGTTGGAGTTATCGTTATGCTCTATGCCTACGTCTTCCGCTGGGCCGTGCCGCATGGCCTGACGTTCGTGAAGTAGATGTCACGGGTTAGGACGAGGCCGTGTCCGCGCGGCCAAACGGCCCGGTTGGATTTCCGCTCTCCCCGTGCGCTATTCGGGTATATAATTTTGTCCGGCCGGGAACTCCCCCCGGTCGTCTCCTGTGACTACGCCTGCCACCGGGAGAAAATTGTCCGTTGCTCAGACGGACTTCTGGAAAGCGTATCCGAAGTCGACAAACTCACGAGGTGCCCAATGAAACGCAAAGTGTTATTGCTTTTCTTCTCGGCCACACTTTTGTGGTCTGCTGCCACGACCGTAGCTCACGCGCAGGATCCTGCTGCGCCAGATCACGCGAGACTCAGAGCCTACACCACTGTCATGCCGCATTCGCGCAGGGCGTTGAGCCAGCGCAGCCCGAACAGCTCCATGCTCCCGCTGTGGACCTTTAATGTGTTCTCAACGCGAGACCACAACAACTACTCTGGTGTGATGGTAGGACGCGATCCCTTTGGCAAAGAACGAAGTCAGCATGTCAACGTGCCTACCCAGATTGTTCCCGTGGTAATTACGACCAACCTGATCGGAACTCACGTCAACTTCAAGACCGGTAAAATTACCACCAAAGCCGGAGTTACGACTCTTGACCCAACAGTGGCTAACACGGCGTGCCTGACTGCGCCGAACGATGTTCCGCTCACTCTGTATCGACAGTCACCGATCATTCAGTCCGCCAGCTTTACCTTTGGGGGGACTCACGTCGGGACCACGCAATATGTGGATGCCTTCCAGAGGGCCAATTTCTGGGCCTACGGCACAGAGAGGAATGACTACCATGTAAGGCTCCACCCGGTCACGACTACCCACACGGTCTATATCAACGTGCCGGCAGCCGACGGACTGGCGCTGTCTACGCACTCCCTTGGCAACCCACCCTTCTGCGCTCCGCTGGGGATTATCGACATCAACTGGTTCGACGCGTATTTGGACAGCACGATCATCCCTGCGCTCTATTCGCAAGGAGTGAATCCCGGCTCGCTGCCGATTTTCCTCCTCGCGAACGTGGTGATGGCCTCTCCGGTCACCAACATCGACACCTGCTGCATTCTGGGCTACCACGGGTCCACCGGCTTGCCCATCCAGACGTATTCGCCGATGGATTTCGATACAACTGGTGTTTTCGGATCCACCGTCTTTGATACCTCCGTCTCCGCGCACGAGGTGGCGGAGTGGATGAACGATCCTTTCGGGAACAATCCTGTGCCCCCTTGGGGGCATATCGGACAACAAACGGGTTGCCAGAACAACCTTGAGGTGGGCGATCCGCTAACAGGGACCAACATCCCGACAGTGACAATGCCCAACGGCTACGCATACCATCTGCAGGAGTTGGCGTTCTTTTCCTGGTTCTTCGGCGCACCCTCGATCGCCGTCAACGGTTGGTTTTCTGATAACAACACTTTCACGGCCGATGCAGGGCCTCCGTGTATGTGAGACCCGACCAAACGCAAAGGGTGGGCCCCGCGGCCCATCCTTTGCCCACACCCCAGGGTTCTTACGACCTCCCATTTGACCGCGGGCTGATGCGGCCGATAGCTTCCCTGATAAAATGAAAATGCATCGAATCGACCAGATGGCGCGGAGAGATGGCCGAGTGGCTGAAGGCGCGCGCCTCGAAAGCGTGTATACCTTTACGGGTATCGGGGGTTCGAATCCCTCTCTCTCCGCCAGTTAAGTCTGGCTGATGTCGAAACCATGTGGAACCAAGCCACATCGATGTTACCGGCCACCCTGGCCCGCAAGCACGGGAATCCGTGGCACCCGATCTGTCCGGGCTCGGCGAGTTACAGTTTTCGGTAGACCCCCCACCCAAACTTTGCATTTTCATAGATGAGCGCGTGATTCTATTGACACCTGCACAATCGGTCGCTCGCAATCCATTGTGAACCACGTATGTCTGTTGCTCGCCATTGTAAAGTCAGCCCTGATTTCTCTTCTTTTGTAATTCTGTTCCGGAACTCGATCACTCCATACCGTGGATGGCAGGACGGATGCACCTGGGTATCGCTGAGGAAAGCGTCGCTGAGCAAAACTGAGCGGTACGCACAACTCAGATACACGGCTGGCCATGCTGGGGAAGCAGGCCATGCCAGTGTATTAGTCGCGAGTAGATATCCGCTTACACCGCATGTGCACACCGTTCCCCGCAGCAAAACCAACTTGTCTTAATTCACTTCAACTGAGGAGGATGCTATGAACCGACAACAGGTCTTGAAGACAGCGAGCCTGATATTTCTGGCTTGTAGTTTGGCGAGTGCTCAGAAAATCATCACCTTCGACGCCCCGGGCGCAGGCACAGGTGCGGGCCAAGGCACCCAGGCCCAGGGCATCAATCTGGAGATGACGACTTACGGATACTACATCGATGCGAGCGGTGTGGCCCACGGGTTCCTGCGCGCCAGGAACGGCGGCTTTACTACCTTCAGCGCGCCGGGCGCAGGCACAGCCTCGGGACAGGGCACTTTCGCCTTCAGCCTAGACCCCGCGGGCGCGGTCGTTGGGTATTCTATCGACGGCAGCGGGGTGATGCACGGCTACGTGCGCGCTTGCAGCGGCCATTTCACAACCTTCAACGCGCCCGGCGCAGGCACGGGTTCAGCCCAGGGTACGCTTGGCCTTAACATCAACCCGGCGGGAACAATCGCGGGCTACGACTACGATTCAAACGGTGTGGCCCACGCCTACCTGCGGACGAGGAACGGTACCTTCACTACTTGGGAGGTGCCGGGCGCAGGTACCGGCGCGGGCCAGGGCACCGGTACGGCATCAGGGATTGGCCTCAACCCCGAGGGAGCAGTGACCGGGGCTTACATTGATTCAAACAATGCGCTGCACGGATACGTGCGCGCTCCCGACGGCACCATCACCGATATCGACGCTCCAGGTGCAGGCACCGGCGCTGGCCAGGGCACCGACACCGATGGCCTCAACCCGGCGGGAACGATTCCAGGAGTGTTCGTTGACTCAAGCAATGTGCTTCACGGATTCGTGCGAGCTTCGGACGGCACCATCACTACATTCGATGTTCCCGGCGCGGGCACAGGCGCTGGCCAGGGCACGCTGCCTGAAGGACTTAATTTTGAGGGAGCGATCACGGGAAGTTACATTGACAGCAGCAGTGTGAGTCATGGCTTTTTGCTAAGTCAGCACGGGAGCATCACTACCTTTGACGCTCCCGGCGCGGGCACAGGCGCAGGTCAGGGCACGCTTCCGCTGCTCAACAACGCAGAGGGTGCGATCACGGGATACGACATCGACGCGAACGGTGCCTTTCACGGCTTCCTGCGGAACCCATAGCTCGCACGCAATTCTTGGAGCCCGGCCAGCGCCTTAAGATTCTTCTTGTAGGTGCGTGTGACGGTGTATTCTTTTCCGCCTCTCACGCGCAGTTCATACTCCCCCGTGGCACACGGACGGATTTCTTGTACGAAAGAGGCATTCACCAACATCGACCGATGAATTCGAACGAATCCATACGCTTTGAGATTCTCCGCAATCGTCGAAATCGATTCTCGCAGCAAATACGAACCCGTCTCCTGCTGGAGCAGGACATAATTACCCTCTGCCTGCACTACAACTAAATCATGAGGATCGATGAAGAGGATTCTCCCGTTGCTCTTAATTGCGATCTTAGGAGGTTTTTGCTGAAGCATCGGCAGATGGGGCATCAACTCGACAAATCTTGCCGCCCGTTCGCTCGCCGTTCTTCGAAAGGCAAACTCCAGAGCCTGGTTCACGCGTTCACTTGAAAAAGGTTTCAAGACATAGTCGACAGCATGCTTTTCGAAGGCAGCCACTGCATGCTGGGCGTGCGCAGTTACAAGGACGACGGAGGGCAACGGTCGGCCATATTGCTGCAGACGACCCAATAGTTCAAGACCCGATAGCTCGGGCATACTGATGTCGAGCAGCATTACGTCATAGCTGTGCTTAGATAAACGCTCCTGAGCTTCGATTGCGTCGCTAGCTGAATCGAAACGCTCGACATCGGGCCTGGCAGCCAAAATCTGCGCCAATGCAGTGCGGGCTAAGGGTTCGTCATCGACGATGAGAACGCGCATAACGGGTCCTCCCCTTCAAGGACATTCTGGGCATGGCGCCCGGGCACGCTGGCAGGCTGGGAATTCAAGGCGGGCAAGACCAAACTCGCCGAGGCAGTGCGGTCCTCGGCGACCGTAAGACGCAGGCTCGCGTCACCCGAATACAGATACTTCAAACGGGCTTCAACATTTCGCAACCCCACACCGGTTCCGTTGGACGTCTCGCCACCAACACTATTGCGCACCCGGATGTTGAGAATCCCATTGTTTGCACTCGTCGCCACTTCGACCCACCCACCATCGCGTGATGAGGAAACGCCGTACCGAATTGCATTCTCGACCAATGGCTGAAGGATCATCTGCGGCACCAGCAATCGGCAGGTCTCGGGAGCGACCTGCCACTCAATCTTGAGCCGGCTCCCGAAGCGCATCTTTTCAAGATCGAGATATTCCCTCACAAACCTTAGTTCACCCTCGAGCGGAATCAGATCCGAGTTGTCGCGGTCCAGCGCTGTCCGCAAGAGGTTCGATAGCTTAACGATCATGGCCTTGGCGCTCTTGGGGTCAGTTTCAGCCAAGGTCGCAATTCCATGCAGGGTGTTAAAAAGAAAGTGAGGATGAAGTTGCATCTTGAGCGCCTGCAGTTCGCTGGCAGCGAGCGCCTGCTGATACTCATATCTTTCAGCCTCCTGTCTTCGCACACGTTTGAAGTATTCGTAAGCGTGCGCGGCCACGACGATAGCGAGAAAGAAGAATGTTTCGTCCGCAAATCCGGCTCGAACAATTTGAAGCCATGAATGGATAGACCACGAAACGTGCTTCTGCAGCACGTCATCATAGGGCGGGGTTAGGAGGACCATCGCCGAGTAAAACATTACAAAGGGCGCCGCTCCAAGGAGCCACAGCAGCACGTAGCGAATACGATTTCTCGAAAAACTTATGTACTTCGCAACCACGTAGAAAATAGGCGGCGTCCACAAGGCGAAAGGAAAAGCGTGAGCGCCAGCCAGAATCAGCATCTCGATCAACGAGGACCAAAGATTTTGTCGGTTGAGAGGCCTATATTGCAGACCCATGAGCAGCGCAATCCCGTACCAAAAGGTAATCGACATCAGGTAGGCCCGGGCGATTCCGCGGAGGCGGAGCGGCTGCATGCGCCATTCTAACCCCGGATAGGGCCGCCGCAAAACTTAACGCACGCTTGATCCCAAACCAATCTTGCAGGCCGAGGTTTTACACTGTGTTTTGCGATCCGGTTCGAGAGTCTTCCTCGCGGCGGCTTCTAAAGAACGACTGTAACATCTCGGCGCAACGTCCCGCTAATACGCCTCCGCGGACTTCCATTCGATGATTCAACTGCGGATGGTTCAGCACCGCCATCACCGAATGAACTGCCCCAGCTTTCGGATCATCCGCCCCGTATACCAATCGTTTGAGGCGAGCATGAACCAAGGCGCCTGCGCACATGGGGCACGGCTCAATCGTAGCGAACAGCTCGCAGTCTCCCATGCGGTGGTTACCGAGGTTTGCCCCAGCTTCGCGAAGAGCGATGATTTCGGCGTGGGCCGTGGGATCGGAGTCGGCGAGGTTGCGGTTCCAGCCGCGACCGATGATCTCGCCGTCACACACGACGATCGCGCCTACCGGAACCTCTCCCGCGTCGAGCGCTCGTCGCGCAGCTCGGAGAGCCTCTACCATCCAAAGCTCATCGGATGCGGCTGGTTGTGGTTCGTCGCAGGTCATCGTTCGTTGCCCAGACTACCGTAAATTGGCCACACGAGCCTAATCGCCCGCGTCGACGATCGCACCCAAAGATTCTCAGCTCCGCATAGCGGTTGACAGCGTAAGGTAAAATTCATCGTGAGATCGCCATCCGACCCTCGCCCCGTCACGGCTGGGAAGGTTGATTGATCGCTTACAGGTCCTCATTCCATGGCTAGTGCGCACCCCTGGAAAGTCCAGACCGCCAATGATTGCCAGTGGAAGTTGAAACTCTTGGTTAAACGAAGCCGCTGATGGCATCGTGAAAAGTGAGGATCTGACGATGCAAGTCTCGGACACGCCGTCCGCAGTCCCTGCCGTTTCATCACGACATCCGCGCAAGAAATCTTTCTACACAAGTTTATGGGTGCAAGTGTTATTCGCCATGGTGCTTGCGATTGGCTTTGGATATTTCAGTCCAACAAAAGCCATTGCCATGAAACCGCTCGGCGACGCCTTCATCAAGCTGATCTCGATGATTATCTCGTTGATCATCTTTTGCACCGTCGTCACCGGCATAGCAGGCATGCAAGATCTGAAGAAAGTCGGCCGGGTTGGCGGGAAGGCGCTGCTGTACTTTGAGATCGTTTCCACTCTGGCGTTGCTGATGGGCATGGTGGTGGGCAACGTCGTAAAGACGGGCAGCGGTTTCAACGTGAACGTGGCCACGCTGGATGCCAAGGCTGTCGCCGAGTACGCGGGCCAGGCAAAGGCGCAGAGTGTGACCGATTTTCTCATGCACATCATTCCGACCACAGTGGTCGACGCTTTTGCCAAAGGAGACATCCTTGAAGTTCTGCTGGTCGCTCTCTTATTTGGCTTTGCCTTGTCGGCTGTCGGTCCGCGCTGCAAACCTCTAGTCGACCTTTTCGATGCGCTCACTCATGCCGTATTCGGCGTGGTCAATATTCTGATGCGTTTCGCCCCAATCGGCGCCTTCGGAGCCATGGCCTTCACCGTTGGAAAATACGGCATTGTCGCGCTTGGACCGCTCGCCAAGCTGATCGCTACGTTCTATGTGACTTGCATTGTGTTTGTGCTGGTCGTGCTGGGCGCGATTGCTCGCATGGCGGGGTTCGGCATAATCAAATTCCTGCTTTACATCAAAGAAGAGATCTTGCTGGTGCTGGCGGTAAGTTCGTCGGAGCCGGCGATTCCCACACTCATGGAGAAGCTTGAAAAGCTCGGCTGCTCGAAGCCCCTGGTCGGACTGGTGGTGCCAACGGGCTACGCCTTCAACACCGACGGAACCAGCATTTATATGACCATGGCTGCGCTCTTTGTGGCCCAAGCTACGAATACGCATTTGACCCTGCTGCAACAGATGACGATCTTCTCCGTCGCCATTCTGACCTCGAAGGGGGCCAGCGGAGTGCAGGGTGCGGCATTTATCGCGCTCGTAGGGACGTTATCGGTCGTTCCCGCCATTCCGGTCGCGGGCATGGCTCTGATTCTGGGCATCGACCGTTTCATGAGCATGTTCCGCGCGCTCGTCAACATGATCGGAAACGGCGTTGCCACCCTGGTTTTGGCCCGTTGGGAAAACGAAGTCGACGGCGCAACCCTGCAGCGAAATCTCGCGGGAGATTCGGCCTGAGGCTTCAGAGTATCGCTCGACCGCTTTTCTCCGCGCACTCTGCGGCCGTGCTCAGCGACCTCCGCGATTTAAGACCTTGGCCTTTCCAAAACCAAATCTCAATCGAAGCCAAGGGTTTGTGCGATTCCAGGTTGATGGTATCCTTACTTCGTCATGGAGATTCCCAAACTGCTTCGCAAAGTCTTCCTGCTCGACCTGCTTCAGGGACTGAGTGTTACGTTTCGCTATCAGGACCCGAGGGAGATTTATACGGAACAGTATCCCCTGCAGCGGCCGCAGGTAGCCGAGCGCTATCGCGGCGCGCCGCGGTTGAACGTGAATCCCGATACCAACGAGACCATGTGCATTGCCTGCGATTTGTGCGCCTTGGCATGCCCTGAGAATCTGATCGTGGTCACCAGCGCACGGAACGAACAGACCCGCCGCAAAGAACTCACGAACTTCACTTACGACCTGAGCCGCTGCATGTTCTGCGGCCTCTGCGAGGACGCCTGTCCCGTGGACGCTCTGGAACTGACCCAGGATTTCGAGCTCGCGAGCTATACCCGCGAAGGCGCGATCTGGAACCGCGAGATGCTCGAAAAGGGTCCGCAGCCGACGCAGTACAGGAAATAAGCACTCAGCAATTAGCACTCAGCCAGTGCACCCGCCTCGTTCAGTGAGGCAGGCACCCGCTTGCGATTTGTGACTGAGTGCTGAAGGCTAATTACTGACTGCCAATTGCTAAACGCCGGGTTGCTGCTGCGTCATGCAGTGCATCGCTCCAAATCCCCAGATCAAATCTCCCGAGTAAATTCCGACGACTTCGCGGTCAGGAAAAACATCGGCCAGCGTGTCGAGCGCGATGCGGTCGTTCGGATCGTTGAAGACCGGGACTAGCACCACGCCGTTAGCAATATAAAAATTGGCGTAACTGGCGGGCAGGCGGCGCCCTTCAAAAACAACCGGCGCGGGCATAGGCAGTTCGATGATCGCGAGAGGTTTTCCGTCTTGATTGGTGGCGGCCCGCAGACGGCGGATATTCTCTCGTAGCGGCTCATAGTTGGAATCGTCGGGACTGGCCTCAACCGCAGTCACGACCGTGTCGGGAGCGACAAAGCGAGTGATGTCATCGACGTGGCCGTGAGTGTCATCGCCAGCGATGCCAGATCCGAGCCAAATCACGTTCTTGATTCCGAGATACTCGGCGAAGACATCTTCGTAGTGACTACGTTTCATCTTCGGGTTACGCTGCTGGACTTTGCTAAGCAGGCATTCTTCGGTAGTGAGCAAAGTGCCTTGACCGTTGACGTCAATGGAGCCGCCTTCGAGGACAATGCGCTGCTTGCCGAAAAGAGGGCGGAGTTCGCGAGCGTCAGCGGCCTTTGCCATGAGGCTGCCGATTTTTTCGTCGCTCTGATAGTTCGGATATTTGGCCCATGCATTGAATCGCCACTTGACCGCGGCAAGCTCATCCTCCTCAGAAACACGTGGGGACCGACGCGCGAGCCTGCCCTGAGCGGAGTCGAAGAGGCTGTCCGGCCGAACGGAGTTTGGCTTCACAAATGTGCAGCCGGAATCACGCGTCCAGACCCGGTTCGTAGGCCAGCGGTGGAAGCGAACGTTCTCGCAGAGCGCATTAGCCCGGTCGAGGATCTTCCGGGCGCGTTTTTCAGACGCCAGATCGTTGACGATCACTTCGACCCGTTCGTGCCGCCCCAGATGGCGGATGATTTCCGCATACACCCAAGGGATCGGCTCAAACTTCCCCGGCCAGTCGTCACGAAAATGAGGCCAAGCCAGCCATGTAGCCTCATGCGGCTCCCATTCAGCGGGCATGTGGAAATCAGCTGGCTCACGCACTGTCAAAGTTGTCATCGGTTGTGTTCCGATTCGATTCACTCCAAGGCGTACCGATCCGTGATTCCAGGATTCGAGAAGCAAACAGAGCAGCTGCAGAATATGAGATCGCTCGAATGAACGGAACTGTGAAGGCGAAGAAGCCGCGACAGCTAATCGGATTCACGCCGCATGCGACCCCAGAGAACTCGCTCCAGAAGCTGCCGCCTGCCCACAATACGCTATCCTGGCGATACGCAATTGCACCCACGGCCCACCACAGGCCAGGAAGAACCCACGCCCACTTCGCGGTCGAGCTCCTCCAAGTTCGATACATCAAAAAGCCAATGATAGCGGCGAATGCGAGACTGAGGCACCACTCACGCAAAATTACGCCCGCGATCGAGCGCAGCGGAAACAACCTGGAAAAAGGCGCTCCGAGAATCGCGGGTCCAATCATCGCGGCGAGAATGTCCAATATGAATAAACCGGCAGCGCGAGGGACGGAAGGTGGAGCTCCGGACGGCATAATTGAAGAATTTCGCATCCCTTCAATCGATCATCCGGCTCGTAATCGGGGCATAGCTGTCGATCCTGCGATCGCGCAGAAACGGCCAATTCCGGCGGATGTCTTCGAGCGCCTTCAGATCAACTTCGCCCACCAGAATCTCCTCTTTGTCATGCGAAGCCTCGGCAATCACTCGGCCGAAGGGATCACATAAGAATGACCCACCCCAGAATTCCAATCCGGCTCCTGCAGCAGCTTTGCCACGAATATCCCCGGTTTCGAACCCCACGCGATTGACCACGGCCACGTACACGCCGTTCGCGATGGCATGCGCTCTCTGAATCGTTCGCCAGGCATCGTGTTGGGCCACGCCAAACTCGGCCTTCTCGGCGGGATGCCATCCAATCGCTGTCGGATAGAAAAGCACATGCGCGCCCTGCAAAGCAGTAAGGCGAGCGCCCTCGGGATACCACTGATCCCAACACACCAGCGTGCCCACGCGGCCGACGTTGGTGTCGAAAGCCCGAAATCCGAGATCGCCGGGAGTGAAATAATATTTCTCGTAATAAAGCGGGTCATCGGGAATGTGCATCTTCCGATAGAGCCCGCGCAGCGTGCCATCGGCATCGAACATTGCAGCAGTGTTGTGGTAAACGCCCGGCGCGCGCTTCTCAAACAACGACGCGATCAGCACGACCCGTAGTTGCTTAGCCACTTCACCCAGTTTTACCGAAGTCGGGCCCGGGATTGGCTCCGCCAGATCGAACAGGTCGCAATCTTCGCGCTGACAAAAATACTGCGTCTGAAAAAGCTCAGGCAGGCAGACAATCTGCGCACCCCGGCCAGCAGCCTCCCGAACCCGCTCGATTGCATGTTGCAAATTCTGCTCAGGGTCGGACGTCATCGACATCTGCACCAGTCCGACGTTGAATTTCTCCGGCGGCAAAAGCGAACACTCCTTTCGGGAGGAATAGGATACCAGTTATCGGTGTCCCACAAGTTCGCGCCATAAGTTGGCGACGTCATCCTGAGCAGAGCGAAGGATCTATGCACTTTGGTCGCAGCACCGACCCGTTACGACTCGCGTCGAACAAACGTACCGACTTGTGTCGCGCGGTTGTGGCAGACGACACTAGCGGCTGTCTAATAGATGATATGCGGGAAGGGCACGACTTCAGCGGCTGCGAAAAAACTGCGATTTAGGGTGGCGCAGCGCTTCAGCGCTGCGATGACCGTCTTTGAATGAGTAAGGGTTTCGCGCCAGCGATAGCGAGTATGAGTTTTTCTGTGACCTCTTTCAGTCATGCCATGTAAGCCACCTGAACGTTCGGCAGGGATTTTTCCCACAGTATCTGAAAAGCGCTCCGCAGTGGTAGCAGGAGTTCACCGCCTTCTAGTAGAGTAGTTCTTCGACATATTGCGGGGGTGGACCTTGAAGAACGGCAATCATGACGGCGCAGGAATTGACCGCAAGCTGCACAATCCGATCGCAGACCGCTTGATCCCGCTGGAGTCGCTTGACCTCAGCTCCGTTCGGTCGGTTGACGATCTAGTTCGCGCGATGGGAAAGACCGCGTTCACCGGCCGCCAAGTGGGCGAAGCCGCAGACGTGCTCGAAGCCATGGCCCGCGACGAGGAATGCTTCGTGGTCATGACCCTCGCCGGCGCCATGACCGTAGCCAAGCAGAGCCTGATCATCGCCGACCTGATTGACCAGGGAATCGTGAATGCGATTGTTTCCACCGGCGCGCTGATGGCTCACGGCCTCGTCGAGGCTACCGGACGCGCTCATTTCCGGTACAACCCTGATGTCTCCGACACCGAGCTCTATGAGCAGGGCTACAACCGGGTTTACGATACGCTCGAGCCCGAGCAGAACCTTGACGACGTCGAAGAAGTAATGTCCCAAATACTGGAAGGCTGGGATCACAGTGAAGTGCTCTGTTCATACAAATTGAATCATGCCATTGGAGCGCACCTGGCCAAACACGCCAAAGGGCAACGCGGCATTCTGAAATCAGCGTATGAAAAAGGCGTGCCCGTGTTTGTGCCCGCGTTTACGGACTCAGAGCTGGGGCTCGACGTTGCCCTCAACAATCGCTTGCGCGAATCGACGGGAAGGCACAAGCTGCGCTTCGATCCGTTCGAGGATCTCGAGCATTTTGCGGCAACCCTGCTGCGCCAGACGCGACTTGGAATTTTCACCATCGGCGGAGGCGTTCCCCGCAACTGGGCCCAGCAGTTCGGTCCATTCTGCGAATTACGCCATCGACGCCTCGGAGAGAACGTGCCGTTGAAGCGCTATCACTACGGTGTACGAATCTGTCCCGAGCCAGTCTACTGGGGTGGGCTCTCGGGCAGCCCTTATAGCGAGGCGATTTCCTGGGGAAAGTTCGTGCCTCCAGCCGAGGGCGGGAAATTCGGCGAGTTGTTCTTGGATGCCACCGTCGGATTGCCGCTGGTCGTAGCAGCAGTGCTGGAACGGATAGGCAAAGGGAAAACGGCAGGGAAGAAGAAGGTAGGAGCAAAGAAGTAGCAGATGGAGGACAGCTCACAGCTACGGTTCCATGGAATGTCTTTGCGTACCTTTCGGAGGGTTTGGATTACCCTGACGAATCTGATGTGCCTTGGACTGCTCAGTCTTGGTTTTCTACAGGAACACGAGCTTTCCAATTTTCATGGCGCGACTAGGCCCTCCAGTGCGGCCTTCGAACAAGTAGGGCCGTTGGTCGCCGCGGCCTTGTTACTGCTCGGTATATTGTTGGAGTGGAGGGGTTCAACTTGGCCCGCACTCATAATTAACGCTGGGTTCTTTGCTGTATTTGGATTCGGCGTGCTTGGCAAAGCCTTATTGATGGTCTTAACGAAGCCGTCTGCCCAGTACGACCCCGAAGCTGGCTTGGCCCTCGCGATCGTGGGTATTCCTTTTACGGTGATAGCCCTCGCAGATTGCCTTCTTTATTGGGTCGCCCGACCCGCCCGCGGCGCCTGAGCTTTCAACTAATCAAAGATCAAAACAGCCGAAGCAATCACCGTACTCCACAACCCACGTTTATCCCCAACCGCAGACTGCGTAATATTCGCCGTCCGCACGATCTTATTCGAAATCCGGTAAATCTCTTTCTTCTCGTCCCACGACCGATCCGGATCAAACTCCACATTCAGCGTCGTAGCCAGCATTTCGGCCGCAAGCTCTTCGGCATACTCACCCGCGGAGTCGTCGGTTTCGCCAAAAGAGTGGTGCTCGCTCAGGTAGCCATATGTATTCCGGTCAGCCGGAATCGCCACGCCAATACTGGCCGCGAGCAAGCGATGCGGCTCACGCGTCGAGTTCTCCGCAACCACCGCAAACACAACTTCGCCCGGACTCAGATACTTCAGTCCCTGCGAGCGCGGCACCAGCTTGCATTGGGGCGGGAAGATGGACGAAACCCGAACCAGATTCTGCGCGGCGATGCCGGCGTCCCGCAACGCCAGCTCAAAAGAAGTCAGGCGTTCCTTGTGTTTGCCGACCCCCTTGGTAAAGAAAATCTTCTTAGGCACCATGTCTCGGCCCAATTCGTTGTTCCTCCGATGGTTAGATGAGGGTCAAATCTAACATAGTGAATTGTAAAGGGAATATGAAAATTGGTTCGGAGGCAAAAATCTGGCGGAAACCCGGATTCGGATTTCCGCCCGTCTTAACCCCCAAAAAGCTACTTGGCTGCCGCGACCGAACTGACTTCAATCGTATCGCCGTCCGATGTGCCCTTCACCGTGGCCTTCGCCGCCGCCAACTTGTCGAGCTGGTCGAGCGTGGCTTTGTCCTTGGCATCCAAAGTGTAAACTTTGCTTCCGACAACTAAAGCGTACTTCGATCCTTTCTGTACGCAGGCGCGAAGGCAAGCCGCGTCGTCACCTTCCATCATATGTTTTGCTCCGCACATGGCATCGCTGACCGTGCCGGTAAAGGTTTCGACCTTGGCCGCAAATGAGGTTGGAATTAGAGCTGCGCCCAGAATCAGGGCCACCGCTAACGTCCGCATAAGTCGCATGAACTCTCCTTGTGAGTTAAATATGCCGCTGCCAGTTAGATGTTTCCATTTGAAAGCGGATAGCAGTACGCGTCAAGCATTTTCGAGCGCAGGTCATCGCGCTTTGGGATCGAAGCGCAAAGTCACGTCCACCGTCTTATCTTCGCGATTGGGCGACTCCCGAACGCTGACATTCCAATCCGCCATGATCCCGATTTCTTTGTCTTCCTCCGCCAGAAATCGCTTGGGATAGCTGGAGTCATAAGGATCGCCGCCGCGCAGCGTCCAGCCATTCTCCAGCCGGGCAGTGGTGTGCGAGTCGAGGCCGCGGATTTCCAGATCACCCATGGAGTAGACGTCGCCCTCCCGAATGCGCAGCACGTATTTGACGGTAGAGTTCGCGTCGTCCATTTCCGGATCCGTTTCGATGCGGGCCGCCATGTACCCCCGCGTGCCGTAGAGCTTTTTCATGGCTTCGATGTCGGTGTTGAGCTGAACCGCATTGGCTGGCTGGCCGGGTTGCGCGTGGATCAAGGCTCGCAGTGCCTCAGAAGAGAAGATCTTGTGCTCGCCGATCTCGATCTCACTCAGTTTGTATTGTCGTCCAGGATCAACGGGGAAGGTCACATCCACACTCGTTTCTTCTGGAGTGTTCTGAACAACCTTGGGCTCAGCATTGCCCAACTTGGCTTTAAGATATCCCCGCTCCAGATAAATCGGCAGAAAGTTCTTGTCTTCTTGAATCCGAAGTATGGACAGCAGATACTCCGCGCCCTGCAGTTTCTTCGCTGCTGATTCGAGCAGCGGCAATTCGGACGCGCCAGCTCCGGCGAATGCCACGTTGCGAATGTGAATCCGCGGTCCCGTGACCGTGAAAACAAAAGCTTCGACCGGACCGTCCTCTTGTGCCGCCCGAAGATAGTCAACTCGCCCTGGCAGGTCGTGTGTGATCAGCAAACCTTGCAAAGCATTGGATACTTCGTCCGCGAGATCGCCACCAACCGGCAACTGCCCCTGAAACAACGGGACCGCGGCATGAAGCTGGTCGAGCAGTTCCTGATCCGAGAACCAGACCAGATTGTCGAAGCGAACCGGAACGAACCGATCGGCATCCTGAACTTGCAACTCGAGCTTGGTTCCGTCAGCCGAGTATTCAAAGCTGTAGAGGACATCCCCGAAAGCCCCGGTTTCGCCAAGCACCCGGGCAGCCTTCTTAAAGTCGTCTTCGCTTACGGTTTCGCCGATCTGCAACCCGCTCGCCGCGATCACTTCGTCCGACGTATACCGCTTCGTGCCCGTCGTCTTGATGGAAATAAGTTTGAACGCCGAAGGCGGCAGGTCTTTCGGTGCGAGCTTGCGCGGACTCTGAGCGATCCCAGAGGATATACAAAGACCGACCAATAACAACTGAAATCCTAAGATTCGCACGAAAAAAGATTCTACCGCATAACCATTGGAGCAGAGCCGAATTCCACTAGAAGCTTCCATGTCGTAATCGGAAATAACCGAGGGTGCCCCATCCTTTCCGCGTTCTCTGCGGAAGGGTGGGCCGCGAGAAAGCCGTAAGCCGATCAGCCCCCTATTCGACGAAACGCTTGCAATGGAGATTGTTCGAGCGAACGTGTCGTATTGTCCCCGGTTGGGGCAAGTCCGCCCCCGGCGCCAACAGATGCCAAGCTCCACGAAACGCTTCGAAGCGGCCGCCCCATTTGCGACCGGAAGGATACAAGCGCAGAAAGTTTAGAGATGCCAACTGGTTCACAGGGATTATGTACCAAACACCGAGTGGAACGATGTACACCACGAAAAAGTCGATCTCTTCGGCCTGGTAGGTCTTGACCTTGCGTCCTCTGTCATTGTGCGCGGTGCTAACTTTATAGCCGCTGCGGTCGGGCTCGAAATAGGAGGTTGACCTCACCTGGACCCGCCAGAAGCGCTCGCCCGAGTCGAGGATAAAATCGTAGCGCTCCTTGTCGCCATAGGGCTTGGCTACGCCAAAGCCCAGGCTTGCCGCCTTATATAAGAAGGCAAGTTCTGCCAGGTCGCCCTTGGCTTTGCAGTTTAGCGGTCCGCGGACCAGGGGCGCTTGTGCTTTGAGCGGGCGGGAACTGCCTGATTTCTTTTTCATGTGACCCAATAAAAAAGGCGCGAACCGGATTTCCGGTCGCGCCTGCTAATTTCGAGATTTAGTCCCTATTTCAAGAATAGCAAATTGAAGGGGGCAACTATGACATGGTTTTCATATTTATTTTCCGAACCAAATCAGCAGCTTAGAAGAAAATGACCCGTCCAAGGGGCTTGACAAGTTTTCGGCAGAAAGGCAGTTTTCGCGATTTTGACCGGTCATCCCCTCAATGAGCTCTATAAAAAGGGATGTCAAGAAAAAAGTTTTCCCTCGACCGGAGGGCGAGATTCTTTTCTCGAGATCCAGCCCACTGACTGTAAGCGCCCCCGCTTTCGGCCCCGGGGCTTTGCTCTGGTTTGTGTGCCCTTCCTGCGGGGTTCATCTTTCGCTGGTGACGACGCCAATCGAGTCTTGAAACTGGGCAAGCGGACCTGGTCTTGGAGTGTCAACCATGGTTCTATCGGAGGCTCGTGGCCTATCGCTATTTCTGGTTATCCGAGGCGGCATACCGTGTAATGGGTGACTTGGTGCCGAAGCACACAGGGCCGATCTCATTGACTGATACTCACCTCGAACCGAGCGTCTCGAGAACCGACCGACCACCAGCGGAGAGAATCACCGGAAATGGAAAGGCCTCTTACCAGAGACGCTCAAGCGGCTTGCCGATGCAGTTGTTTGGCGTCGAAACTGACTCCTTTCTTCCAAATGGTTAACGTGATGGCGGCAATCTTTCGTGCCAGGGTGAGACGGGCCATCGTCGGCCGCATTCCTTTCTCCACCAGAGCCGTATAGAAATCGTGCAGCGGTCCGGGCTGAGTACTAGCCGAAAGAGCAGCACCTTTGAACAGATTCTTCAGATCGTGATTATGATTGTCATTCAGACCGCGCACCGTGATGCGCTCCCGGTTGCGTTGTATCTTCCCCCCGGACATAGCGGTACTCGCCGCTGTCGTGGGTCTCGATGGCCAAACCACTGTAGGCCCACAGCTGGCGCTTGGTACGAAAACGGTGGGGTGTTTGCAACAAGGCCACCAGCAAGGCGGCACGAATCGGACCGATCGCAGGAATCTGCTGCAGCCTTTTCACGGCCTCATGTTTGCGGCTCTCTCGCAACAGGTCGCGGCGCGCCTCCTGCCGCACCGGTTGCAGTAGATCCAGTTGCTGATACAACCGTTCCGCCCGCAGACGAACTCCAGGTTGCAAAATCTTCGCCAACCACTCCGCGCGATGCCGCACGGCATAGACGGTCGTACCACTACAGGGAATGGCCCAGCTGCGGTACAGCGCTTTGATCCGACTCATCACCCGGGTGACATCTTTGGTGAGCGTCTGATAGCTGCGACCCAACTCCTTCAAGGTGCGCACCCCGTGCTCTCCGTGATACACCGAATGGAGCTGGTTGCCGCGTAACAACTCGGCCAGCTTGCGGGCATCGATCCGGTCACTCTTGCTGCCATCTTTCAGCAGCGCGTTCTTTCGCGGATCGCAAACCACCAGATGGGCAACATGCGGCTTCATCAGATCATGTAACCAGGCGGCAGAAGTTCCTTCTTCGAAGGTCACCCATACCGTTCCCCGCAGCCCATGGACGAACTCGAGAATCGTGTCCGCCTTCGTCTCCAGAATGCATTCCATGATCAGCTTGCCCTTGCCATCCATGACCGCAACCGAGATCGTTGCCTGGTGAACGTCCATGCCAATATACTTTTCCTGGTTCATAACGGCGCTCCTTTTGGTGAGTGGTGATCCCAACAATCACAACCTACCGCAAAGTGGGCGCCTTTTATATTGCGTGTAATCGGGATTTTTCGCCAGCCGTCCTCTTGAGCCACCACGATCTGCCCCCACTTTCATTGACGGGTACTACGACCTGAGGGATTTTGCTACACCTGCTCATCAACGTTGCCGTCGTGGTGTACATGGGCTACGCCCTCAAGACGGGGGAGAGCCTGCACCGCTTCCGCTAGCCTGCCTCTGTGTCTTGAACCCGTCAGCGCCCATTAAGTACGACCCCAATGCAATTTCTGCTGGAGGGTCCCCACATGCAAATTTTTTCACAGTGTTGCCGAACAGAGATGGGTATAGACTTGGTCCCGCTCTTTAGGAAAAGGGCAAATTCACCTGATCAGTTGGAGCAAGCGGGCAGACCGAGGAGGGTAGCAACTCATGAATACGAGGGTGATGAGAGCATGTGTCTGCGTCGTGCTGTGCACCGGGTTGGCTTCGCTGACTTCGGCCCAGAAGTATAAAGTCACAGACCTTGGTGTATTGCCCGGAGACAGCAGCAGCATCGGCAACTGGATAAACAACTCAGGCCACGTAGTTGGGTGCTCCGACCCATCGAACGGCGGCGGAGGTGTTATCTGTCAAGAAAACACGGCTGGACAGCACGCTTTTCTTTGGACCCAGAAACATGGCCTGCTGGACTTGGGAACCTTGCCGGGCGGGAACATCAGCCAGGCGGTCGGGATCAATGACTCCGACGAAATCGTAGGCTATTCGTACACCAACGAAGGCACTCCGCATGGGTTTCGCTGGACTAGCAACTCTGGCATGGAAGATTTAGGCACTCTGCCGGGGGGCACGTTCAGCGAAGCAGTCGCCCTCAATCGCAACGGCAGCCTCGTCGGCTGGTCTGACTATCAGGGCAGCGCTGGGCAAACCGACGCCGTGATGTGGGACAAGCAGGGAAAGATACAGGACGTTGGTAAGCTATCAGGGGCCGAGGCCGCCAACGCAACTGCGATCAATGACCACAAGCAGGTAGTTGGTTATGACAACTTTGGCGGTGGAGTTCTTCATGCGTTCCTCTGGACTAAGGCCAAGGGTTTGCAAGACCTGGGTATATTGCCAGGCGGAACATTGAGCGCTGCCCTCTACATCAACGACTCTGGGCTGATCGTGGGAGTAGCAGACTCGGCAAAAAACCCCGGAGTGGGGGAATGTGTGTTTTGGGATAGGTATTTCAAGATCCACCTGGCTGGAGTTTTCAAAGGCGGTTGCGGTCTTTTTGATGCCAACGACCTCGGAAGAGCCGTCGGCCAAGGCACCCTCGCCTCCGGGACCGGGTTTGCCGTGTTTTGGAGCAAGGAAACTGGAATTCGAAATCTGAACAAGTCGATCTCGAAGAATTCGGGATGGTTGTTGGTCGGTGCCAGTTCAATCAATCTTTCGGGACAAATTTCAGGCTGGGGAGTGATTAACGGCGAGAATCACGGCTTCCTTCTGACTCCGACGAAATGAGACGGATTGATGAGATAACCGTGTCGGCTCCTTGCGAGCGGTTTTCATGCTGTTACTCTATTGCAAACATCGAGTTTCGATGCAGCTTGTAATCGCGAATTCTACGCTTCGCGAATGGCGCTGTACATGCGGACGAACGGCCCGATAGCTCAAGTGACGAAATCAGTCCATCACACTCAAAACCCTTTTAATCAGCGTTACTGACACCCCGCGGCGTCCATGCCTTTGATCCTCACCGCGATGTCGATGAAGGCCAGCGCGGCGCGGCTCAGCGCCTTGTCTTTGCGGAAAACCAGGGCGAGATCGCGGCGAATAGTGACATCGGAGATAGGAATCGCGACCAGCGAATTAGCTCGCATATCTTCCAGCACATTCGAGCGGGCGATAAAGCCCACGCCGGCATCCGCGGCCACGAAGCGCTTCAGCAGTTCACTGGAATCGAGTTCCATGGTGTATCGCGGCTTGAGCTTGCGTTCGTAGAAAAGATTTTCCAGCGCGTCGCGGGTGTGGCCGATCTTGGGCACGACCAGCGGGAACTTTGCCGCCTGGGCAATCGTGGCTGATTTCATCTTGGCTAAGGGATGGTGCGGCGGAGCGATGATCACGAGTTCATCGCGATGAATCAGAACGACGGTCAGACGCGCATCGCTCACCGGCAGGGAAACGACGCCGAAGTCCACGGAATTATCGACAACGGATTCCAGAATTTTGGCGTAGTCCGCGCGCTTGATGTTCACGCTAACGCCGGGATACTGCTTTTTAAACTCAGCGAAAACCTCGGGCAGAATGTGAAGGCACGTTCCTTCGTTGGCGCCGACCACAATCTCGCCGCGCGGAACACGCTCGGTTTCGGCGATGGCAGAGAGCATGGCTTTGCGCGATGCCACCGTTTGTTCCGCGAATTTCTGGAACAACTTGCCCGATGCAGTGACTGAAACTTTCCCCCCCGAGCGGTCTAGCAACTTCGCGCCCACTTCCTCTTCGAGAGAGCGAATCTGTGACGAGATTGCCGGCTGGGTGCGGAATCGCCGCTCGGCCGCCCGAGAGAACGAGTTGAGCCGCGCAACTTCGAGAAAAGTTTCGAGCTGGTCAAAGTCCATAACGCCAGTTTTGGGATTGCTCGGAGGTGCGGGGAGATTGTAGCAGGATTGACCACCACCACTAGTTGTCATCACGAGCAGAGCGAGGGATCCAGGTTTCGCGCGGCCAAGGCAAAACCCAGATTCCTCGTCGCTTTCGCTCCTCGGAATGACAAAGGAGGGTTGGTTGGCGGCTACTGCTTCAACAGCTTCTCAATAGCAGAAGTAACATCCGCGGAATCCGGTGTGACCGCGGGTTCAAAACGCTCGACCACGTTGCCGTTGCGGTCCACCAGAAACTTAGTGAAGTTCCACTTGATGTCTCCCGTGTGCGAAGGATCAGCATCCTTGGTGAGATATTGATAAAGCGGCGCTTGATCAGCCCCTTTAACCGAAATCTTCGAGTACAAAGGAAAAGTCACGCTGTATTTCCGCGAGCAAAACGTCTTAATCTCTTCGTTAGTCCCAGGCTCCTGCTGCCCAAAATTGTTAGCCGGAAAACCAAGAATAACAAACCCCCGGTCCTTATACCTCTGGTAAATCGCCTCAAGAGCCGTGTATTGGGGGGTAAATCCACACTGGCTGGCGACGTTGACCATCAGGATTACTTTGCCTTTGAAGTCGGCCAGGGGCAGGGGTTTGCCGTCGATGTTGGGTAGAGTGAAAGTGTAGAGGTTCGAGGCCGCGAAGGTGGATGTCGTCATGATGAGCACCAGTGACAGCACAAGATATTTGCAGGTGGTTGCATTGCGCACAACGGTCATTTGTTCTCCTTTGGCGCTGCTGATAGTTGCCGACGAGATTGCTGCCAGCATAATCGACGGGAGTTGCAATGCGCAACTCGGCCTGCAAAGGTGAGCGTTTCTATCTGCAGGGGAGCCCAAGACTTGGTGCGGTACAATGGCACTCCCGAACGACATAAAGAAAACTCTTCCCGGAGGCTACATGAGAAGGCTGCTACTGTGGACAGTCCTATGCTTGGCATTGCCCGGAGCATTGTGGGCGCAGAATGATCCCGTGACTGGTGCGTCGGAGCGCATGTTTTTTCCTAAGGACACGCTGTATGGCTGGGCGCAGTTCGACTTGGCGCCTCCGCACAATGAGATCGATCCGAACTTGTGCGCTGGAAACGCCGGCAGCTATGGGGGCGCGAACGCTCCCTGCAGCATGTTCGCTCGCTATATGATCTCGGGGCTTTTAGAAGTGCGTCCGTTCGGCAAAGGGCAGCTTCGCAGATTCATGCTGTTCGGCCAGCCTTCATTTTTGTTTGGCAAGAATGTTCCGCAGAATCTTTACACCTGGTCATGGGATGCGATTGGCATCGAGCATTCGTGGGGGCTGGGAGTTTACATCGCCAAGGGATTCGAATTCCGCGTGACCCAGCATTTTCTTTTTGACCGATTGGGTGCGCGTGACCGCAATTTGGGGCCGGCGGATTTGGGGAACAATGGTCCGTGGGGAAGGTACAACGCGATCGGGGTGAGAAAGTATTTTGGGACGCGAAGGTGGTAACTGGGCATGCGAGGAACTAGGCTCGGACTGGCGCGGGCTTTTGGATGCGTGCGATCAGCCAGACGATCAGGGCAATCATTCCTCCGACCAAGGCAAGCGGCAAGAGAAAGATGAGAATTACCCAGCCGGCTCCTCCTAGCGACGTAACATCGCCAGCGACGCTGGCTTGAGGCTCGCGTCGAACGGTCCCCCCGACGGTCACTGCATCCCCCGCGACCTGGGCTGCGCTCTGAAGACGGAGATCTCCGAGCACCACGGTCACATCGCCAGCCAACCGCGACCCCTGTTCGACCACCACATTTCCGTGAATGGCGGTTACATCTCCGGCCACTTCTCCGCGCACAAATACGGAACAATTTATGCAGGTGAGATCGCCAGACTTTTGTCCGGGTTCGACAAAGATGTCATGGTTGAATTGGACGCGGTCGGAGCCTTTTTGTGCCAGGGCTGGAGCGGCCAACAACGCTAAAACGGCGAGACTTCTGAGGATGGTGCGAGCGACCCGTACGGGCATACACGTCTCCCTAGGCACGCTGGGCGCCTGATGTTAGTACGTCGGCGATCACGAACGAGTTCCATGTGACGACTGCTGGCCTGTTACGGTGACGTCGTTGCCAGTCCGCGGAATCCCTCAGGGGCTAAAGCCCGCGTCATCATTAGCTCCTGGCGGCACGGCTGAAGCCGTGCCCTTCCCAAACCAAGTAATCCGATAGCCCGCTCTCCTGATGATTATTGCGACAGGTCACCAGCTCTTACTTTAGGACAGTTTGGGTGCGAACGCCAACTGAGCTGCGGCCCAAAGGATTACCCTCAGGAATCGGCTTGACTACGCGCTGTGCCTGGAGGCACCCATTTCTTGCTCATCTTCTTGCCCATCGCTCGAAGGCTTTATAATTAAGGTTTCCCCAAAGGCTTTCTGGAGGATATGTGATGGCGGCCTCATACAACGACCTTCCGGTGCCCACGAATGGTGCGCGGATCACCTACAGCAACGGGCGCTACCAGGTGCCTGACAATCCGATCATCCCTTTCATTGAGGGGGATGGCACGGGGCGTGACATTTGGAAGGCATCGGTGCGGGTGTTTGATGCGGCGGTGGAGAAAGCTTATCAAGGCAAGCGTCGAGTAGCGTGGTACGAAGTGTTCGCGGGTGAGAAGGCGAAGGCTGAGTTCAACAATTGGCTGCCTGATGACACAGTGAATGCGATCCGTGAATTTCGGGTTGCCATCAAAGGGCCATTGACTACGCCCGTGGGCGGCGGCATGCGGTCGTTGAATGTGGCGCTGCGGCAGATTCTCGATCTCTACGCCTGTGTGCGCCCGGTGAAGTATTACAAGGGCACGCCTTCGCCGGTGAAACATCCGGAACGAATGGATCTGGTGATCTATCGCGAGAACACGGAAGACGTCTACGCCGGAATCGAGTGGGAAGAAGGCACGCCTGAGGCTGCCAAACTCATCGAGTTCTTGAACAAAGACATGCTGAAGGGAAGCAAGAAGCAGGTGCGGCTGGACTCCGGGGTCGGAATTAAGCCGATCTCCGTGACCGGCACCAAGCGTTTGGTGCGGATGGCGATTCAGTTCGCTTTAGACAGCGGCCGCAAGATTGTCACGATCATGCACAAGGGCAACATTCAGAAGTTTACCGAGGGCGCCTTCCGCAAATGGGGATATGAGTTGGCCACGCAAGAATTCCGCGACAAGATTGTTACTGAGCGCGAGAGCTGGATTCTGGACAATAAAGATAAGAACCCGAATCTTACGATTGAGGAGAACGCCAACTTGACCGAGCCGGGATTGGAATTTGCGACGGAAGAATTCCGGCAATCGATTTATCAGGAAGTGCGAGACGTGCTGAGCGCGATCTACGCGACCCATGGAAAGGGCGCGTGGAAGAAAAAGCTGATGGTGAACGACCGCATCGCCGACTCGATTTTTCAACAGGTGGTGACGCGAGCGGACGAATACTCGGTGCTGGCGACATCGAACCTGAACGGGGACTATATTTCCGACGCTTGCGCAGCGCAGGTCGGTGGGTTGGGCATCGCTCCGGGCGCCAATATCGGCGATGGCTACGCGATTTTCGAGGCCACGCACGGTACCGCTCCGAAGTATGCCGACAAGGACGTGATTAATCCTGGTTCGGTGATTCTCTCGGGCGTCATGATGTTTCGGCTCATGGGATGGAATGAAGCGGCCGATCTGATCGAGCATGGCATGGAGCGCTCGATCGAACAAAAGAAAGTTACGTATGACTTCGAAAGGCTGATGGAAGGCGCGACCAAGGTAAAAACCAGTGAATTTGCCAGCCACATCATCGGGAACATGGACGCGGCGGTGTTGAGCGCGACGCGCTAGTGCGGTGTCCCGGATAACCGGCATATTGAATCGGCCTGATCTAAAGATGAGAGCCTGAAAACACAAGGTCCCTCCACTCCGCTTCGCTTCGGTCGGGATGACAGAGTTATTTCGCGAATTTGTGGGACGGCATACTAATAACGAAGAGCATTACAAGAAAGGAAATCATGCGTAAGAAAGTTACGGTTGTTGGATCTGGGAACGTGGGCGCGACAGCTGCTCATTGGATCGCTTCCAAAGAACTGGCGGACGTCGTGCTCATCGATATTGTCGAAGGCGTCCCGCAAGGCAAAGGGCTGGACCTGCTGGAGGCTATGCCGATTGAGAAACGCGACTCTCACATCATGGGCACGCAGGATTATGCCGACACTGCCAATTCGGACATCGTTGTGATCACCGCCGGCATCCCGCGCAAGCCGGGCATGAGCCGCGACGACTTGCTCAACACCAACCACAAAATCATGAAAGATGTGGTGGGCAAGGCGGTGCAGTACTCGCCCAACTGCATTCTGATTATCGTATCGAATCCGCTCGATGCCATGGCGCAGGCCGCTTACAAGATGAGTGGCTTTCCTCGCGAGCGCGTGATCGGAATGGCTGGCGTCCTCGATTCTGCCCGCTTCCGCGCCTTCATTTCGGAAGAGTTGAAGGTCAGCGTGGAGAACGTAACCGCGTTTGTCCTTGGGGGACACGGTGACACGATGGTTCCGTTGCCACGTTATTCCACCGTGGCTGGAATTCCGATTACTGAGCTGATGGATGCGGAGACTGTGGCGCGCTTGGTGCAGCGGACGCGCGATGGCGGGGCTGAGATTGTGAAATATCTGAAGACCGGCAGCGCTTATTATGCTCCGTCAGCGGCGGTTGCGGAGATGGTTGAGGCGATCTTGAAAGACAAGAAAAAGATTCTCCCCTGTGCAGCGTATTTGGAGGGCGAATACGGGATCAAGGGGCTCTATGTGGGCGTGCCGGTAAAGTTGGGATCAAAGGGAATTGAGCAGATTATTCAAATCAAGCTGACGCCGGAGGAAAAAGTGGCTTTGGATAAGAGTGCGGAGGCGGTGAAGGAGTTGGTGGCGGTGATCGGAGTTTAGGTATCGATCGCAGGATTGAGACAGCTCCTAAGTTCCTAGCCGAGAAGGGCACGACTCAGAGATTGCGGAAAAAGCACTAGATCGGCGTCCGAAGTTTTGAAAGAGCGCGGTTACAAGCATCGCCTAAGATCCTTTTCGAGGCCTTACGGCCCGACTGAAGTCGGGCCCTTCCCATAACCAGCGTGCTTCATACTTTTCTCTCACGGCTGAAAAACGCAAGGTCCCTCGACTGCGAATCGTCGTTCGCAAGCGAACGACGATTCTTCGCTCGGGATGACAGAACCAAGGATGATTCTTCACTCCGGGTGGCAAGGGTTGCGAACCTCTACACCCGCTCGATCACGACTGACTTCACGACCACATCTTTATTCGGCTTGTCCTGGCGGCTGCGCGGGACGCTAACAATTTTATCGGCGATATTTTGGCCTTCGACTACTTCGCCGAAGATTGTGTGTTTGCCGGTGAGCCACGTCGTGGGTGCGAGAGTGATGAAGAATTGCGAGCCGTTGGTATTGGGGCCGGCGTTGGCCATCGCGAGCTTGCCGGGCTTGTCGAATTTGTGCGGAGAGCCTTTGGTTTCGTCCTCGAATTGATAGCCGGGGCCACCCATGCCGGTGCCGGCGGGATCTCCGCCCTGGATCATGAACTCGGGGATCACGCGGTGGAAGATGGTGCCGTCGTAGAGGCGGTCATTGCTTTTCTTGCGGCTGACGGGATGCGTCCACTCGCGTTTTCCCTCGGCGAGTTCAACGAAGTTGGCGACGGTTTTGGGGGCGTCCTTTTCAAACAAACGGCAGACGATGCTGCCTTCTGAAGTATCGAAGATGGCGTAAGTGCCGGGTTGGCGGGTCATGGAAGTTCCTTTCTGATTTCGCTTATTGTTGTTCCGCCCGAGCGGAGCAAACACAAGGTTCCTCGACTACGCTCGGAATGACAGGAACTTTGTCACTAATTCGCGTCGCTGATGGTGATGTGGTTGATCTTCACCGGCTTGTAGGGACGGTCGCTCGAGTCTCGTCCCATCCTTGCGATTTGCTTGACCAAGGTCACGCTGGCTGCGTCGCACTGGCCGAAGATGGTGTAGCCGCCGTTCAAGCTGGCGTAGGCCACCTCGGTGATAAAAAACTGTGAGCCGTTGGTGCCGGGACCGGCGTTCGCGTAGGCGAGGCGTCCGGGCCGATCGAACTTGAGGTCGTTCGAAGTTTCATTCTTGAAGGCGTAGCCGGGATCGCCGGTGCCGGTGCCCATCGGGTCGCCACCTTGAATCATGAAGTCGGGAATTACGCGATGGAAGATAGTGCCGTCATAAAGTGGAACGCCGTGTTTTTTCTGGTGAGTGACGGGGCTGGTCCAGTCTTTGGTTCCGGTGGCCAAGCCGATGAAATTGGCTACACCGATCGGAGCCTTGTCGGGAAAGAGCGTGCAGGTGAGTTTGCCTGCGGTGGTGTCGATTGTCGCAGTGGGATGGCCAGTGGCGGCGGGCTTGGCTTGCGACCACAATGTGAGCGAAGACAAAAGAATGACTGAGACGAGAATTAAGCATTTGCGCATGGTGGCTCCTTGTTGTGCTAGATCAAAGTGATAAATCCGAACTTTGAATTGTACGACAGCAGCAGTGTTATTTACTTGTTGGATGGCTGCGTCTGCAATTCCCGGCTGACACGCTCCACTTCTTTGAACACGCGCAGAACGTTGCCGCCGAGAATCTTGCGAATATCTTCGGCGCTGTATCCCCGATCGAGCAGGGCTTGCGTGATTTTGGGCAAGTCGGCCGCGGAATCCATCCCCGCGGGGGTCGCCCCGCTTACGCCGTCGAAGTCGGAGCCGAGGCCTACGTGATCTATGCCAGCGACTTTTGCGATGTGGTCAATGTGATCGATTAACACGGTGAACGGCGGGCGCGGGACTTTGGCCATCCACTCTCTGGTGATGCGATCGTCATCGACGTATGTGACTTGCTTGCCTTCGGCTTTTAGTTTGTCTAAGTAAGCATGGGTTGCAGCGTCTTGGTCCTTTCTTTGAGCCTGAAGTGCATTCCAATAGTTTTGATCGAGAAAGCCGGAGAAGAAATTCACGTCGACGACGCCACCATTCTTGGCTACGGCGCGCAGCATGTCATCGGTCATATTGCGTGGCGCATTGCACAAAGCGCGGGCTGAGGAGTGGGACGCGATCACCGGAGCCTTGGTTGTGGCGATTGCGTCCCAAAAGGTTTTGTCGGCGAGGTGGGAGATGTCGACGATCATGCCTAAGCGATTCATTTCGAGCACGACTTGCTTGCCGAAATCGGTCAGTCCGTTGTGGTGTTGGATTTTAGGGTCGTCGATATCTCCCGACGAGTCGGCCCACTCGTTTGTGTTTGACCAGGAGAGGGTCATGTAGCGGACGCCGAGGCGGTAGAAATCGCGCAGGAGATGAATATCGTTTTCGATGGAATGACCGCCTTCGATTCCCATCAGGGCAGCAAGTTTTTTCTGCTTGTGGACGCGCGCGATATCGTCGGTGGAAAAGGCCATCATCATTCGATCGGGATGACGCGCGGCCTGTTCATAAACGGAATCGATAAGATCGAGGGTGTGCTGGGCGAAGTGACCCTGATTGGTTTCGGGATCGACCCAGATGGAAAAAAACTCCGCGCCCAGGTTGCCGGCGCGGGCTTTGTCGAGGCTGATGTGGCCGATGTCCTTGGGATCGGTTGAGCCGATGTCGAAGTTCTCGTCGAGAAAACGCTGCGGCGTGTCGGCGTGGGTGTCGATTACGATCGCCGAGTCGTGGATGGCGCGGGCTTTGGGGCTGATGCCTGATGGGCCCGTCGTTTGGGTAAAGGCTAAGGCTGATACCAGGATCAGCAGCGCCGAAAGACGCAGAAAAAAGGCTGAAGGACAGCGCCTGAGTGTTTGCATGAGTAAGGGAATGATTGTATACGGTCTGCGGTGGGGAAGGAATCCTTGGTGAGAATGCCTTGAAGCGGTTGAATCGGTACTGGAAACGCAGGGTCCTTCGACTTCGTAGCTGATTCGCTTTGCGAATCAGCTACTGCGCTCAGGATGACAATTCTAAAATGTTACTGCTGCGGGTTGTTCTCGACTGCGATGCTTGGGGGCTGTCCGAGGGGGTCGTACTGTGCTTCGTCTTGCTGCGCTCCGAATGAAGTCTTCGGCTCCTGCGAGTCGGCGTAACGGCCGGATACGGCTACGTGAAATACCCATTGATGCCGTTCTTCTTCCGGTTCAACCAGACCCTCGTCTCTGAGCGGCATGAGGTATTCTTCCATCCACGCTACCTGCTGCTTGGTCATGCCCCGGCGCTGGATATCGACTGTAATCCCGGCCAAGTGAGAGGATGCGGTCTCGCCCTTCTCGGGTGCGGCATTGCGATTGTGGCGGCGAAGTTTTTTCTGTACCTGTACTGTGCGCACGGCCGAATTCACCTGAATCGGGGCGTGGAAGTGCTGATAATAAGCTTCGCTCAGATCATCAAGAAAATCGCGCGTCCACGGGCGGCAATAACGACGATCGGGATCAAGGCGCGGATCGAAGCGCAGGGATTGGCTGGCAACGATCGGAACCAGTTCCTGGCGGGCGATCAACTGATCGAGCTCCGCTTGATTCTGGATGCGCGGCAATTCGAGGCGGTCGATTTCTTCGTTCTGGCGCAACAAGGAATCCCGGGAAGGGCGGAATACCGGATTCCACAGGATACGGCGAAGCCGGCCATGACGTTTGCCGGCGTGACGCGCATTTTGGCTGGGAGCGACCTGATGCAGGCCAAAAGCCTGTCCGCACACGGCGACGGCCAGAAATATCAACAGAAACACTCGGCCTGTTTTACACTTCACGAAGTGAGCCTCAAATCCCGTACCGCAAATAAGGCGGCTAGTTTAAATCACTGACGCCTGATGCCAAGGCAGCTTTCAGCTGCGAGGTTACTAAAGAGTATCTTGGCCAGACTGCCGGTCGTTAGCCCTCGCGTCCTACGCTGCTAATCCGTTTATGCCTGCAGCTAAGATGCCGTTTCCGATCGTCGGATTGGCTGTGTCTATGTGCCTCACAAAACGCCTCTTACCGTTTCGAGGCTGGACGACGAAGTGCGCACTATAACACTGTTTGGTGGTGTGAGTCCCAGAAAACGTCACTGATGGGACAATTTGGCCCATTCCAGTCTGTGGTGAAACCAGTCACTTGCGGAAAAGATCTCCTACGGCCTGTCTGATGACTTCGCCGCCGACCTCGGAAATAGACTGCGTCAACGGAATGTCTTTGGGACAGACCTCGACGCAATTTTGAGCATAGCCGCATTCCTGGATGCCACCATCGCCCATTAGAGCGGCGAGTCGTTCGCGTTTCAAAGCCGCCCCCGTGGGGTGAGTATTGAAAAGGCGAACCTGGGAAATCGTCGCCGCGCCTACGAAGCCGGTGTCGTCATTGAACTGTGGGCAAGCCTCCATGCAGCAACAGCAAGAGATGCAGCGTGAAAGCGGGTACGCTGCCTCTTGTTCTTCGGGACTGATGCGCGGGCCGGAGCCTAGATCATAGGTGCCATCAATGGGCACCCACGCCTTCACGATTTTCAGATTTTCGAACAGAACGCTGCGATCGACGGCCAGATCGCGAATCACGGGGAACTTGGTGAACGGCTCCAGCCGGATGGGCTGCTCGAGCTTATCGATCAAGGCAGAACATGCCATGCGGGCGCGTCCGTTAATGAGCATGGCGCAAGACCCGCAAACTTCTTCGAGGCAATTGGAGTCGTAAGTGATCGGCGTGGTGGGCTTGCCGTCGCGGGTGACGGGATTGCGGGCAATCTCCATCATTGAAGAAATGACATTCATGCCCGGGTGCCAGGTGAGTTCGAATTCTTCCCAATGCGATTTGGCGTTGGGATTGTCCTGGCGTTTGATCTTTAAGATTACGGTCTTATTAGCCATTATTTTTCTTACAGCTTCAGTCCCGTTGGTATCACTCAACTATTCTTCCACGCCCGACGTACCGATCAAGATCCCGGGAGCATAACGAATCTTGACCTCCCGCCACCTTGCCTTCGCCCGACCAACCATCTGAACCTCACCGCACCGATTACAATCGACGAAAAGGGTTCGCGAGTCAACCCACGTTAAGGAGAATCTTGCGTCGTATAAACTAGCGATCACTATATCTCGAAAAGGGTTAGATCTTGTCCGAAGCTCTACTGTACTTAGGTCATTGTATTCTCGGCACTCTGCAATGATTCTTCCGTCCGGGCTGACCTTATACTGGCGTACGACTCCTGACCGGACTTGCAGGCAAAGCGAACCGGCGACGAGCGTGACCGTCGCGCTAAGGAAAACTATGAAGCCGCGACGAAGAAGCCGCTTAACGAATGGCTTTTTCAGAACTGCCTCCTCAATACTTCCTCAGTCGCGGCGGAATGAACGAAATATCCACCGGCTCGAGCTCTAGCTTCGGTCGTCACTGGGCTTCAGGCTGGACGGGCGTCTTAGATGGCACGAGTAAACTCGTGCCCTTCCCGGTTCGTGCGCCTCGCAGTGCGTTTCCAAAAGACCCTTTTCGAACGAAAGCGTTTTCCCAAAGACGCAGATCAATGTTACTTGACCGCGTCGTACTTTCTCGGCCGGGGCGGGATCAATGAAATATCCACCGCCTCGAATTCGAACTTGGGCTCGTCTGCATCCGGCGCGAAATAGGCTTTCGTGGTCTTCAGCCAATTCTTGTCGTCGCGCTCGGGAAAGTCTGGTTTGTAATGTGCGCCGCGAGATTCGTCGCGCATCGCCGCACCCTGCGCAATTACGCGGCCGAGTTGCAGCATGTTATAAAGCTGGCGCGTGAAGACCACACTGGTATTGGCCCACTGCGTCCGGTCGTTAAGATTAATGTGGCGGAAGCGCTCGAGCATTTCGCACAACTTGGCGTCGGTTTCCTTCAACCTGTTGTTGTAGCGAATGACAGTGCAATTGGCAGTCATCAATTCGCCGAGTTCTTGCCAAAGACGAAATGGATTCTCGTTGCCGTCCGACTTCATCAGCATGGAATTGTTTTCTTCCTGATGTTTACGTTCGGCGTCGAAATGTCCGTTGCTCGGCGCCGCCTGCAGATTGCGGGCATATTGCACCGCTGCCGGTCCGGCAACGAATCCGCCGAAGATGCACGAGACCAGCGAATTCGCGCCTAAGCGGTTGGCCCCGTGATATTGATATTCGCACTCGCCTGCCGCGTAAATTCCCGGGATATTCGTTGCCTGACTGAAATCGACCCACAGCCCGCCCATGGTGTAGTGCATGCCGGGGAAAATCTTCATGGGGACTTTGCGCGGGTCATCGCCCACAAACTTCTCATAGATTTCGAGAATGCCTTCCAGCTTGCGGTCGAGAATCTTGGGATCGATGTGGGTCAGGTCAAGATAGACCATCGGCTTCCCGTCGATGCCCAGATTGTGCTCGAAGACAACCTTAAAAATCGCGCGCGTAGCGATATCGCGCGGCACCAGGTTGCCGTATTTTGGGTACCACTCTTCGAGGAAGTACCAGCGCTCGCTTTGCGGAATCGATAGCGGGTCGCGCTTGTCACCCGGCGTTTTTGGAACCCAGACGCGTCCACCTTCGCCGCGAGCTGACTCTGACATAAGGCGCAGTTTGTCCTCGCCGGGGATGCAGGTCGGGTGAACCTGGATGAACTCGCCATTGCCGTAGAAACATCCTTGCTGATAGAGCGCCGACTGCGCTGACCCAGTGCAGACCACAGAGTTGGTCGACTTGCCGAAGATTGCCCCATTACCACCGGTCGCGATGATGATCGCGTCCGCCGGGAAAGTGCGGACCTCCATGGAACGCAAATCCATGGCGCAGATGCCACGGCAGACTTTGTTGGAATCGAGCACGGCCGAGAGAAATTCCCAGTGCTCGTATTTCTTGACCTTGCCCTCGGACTCGTAGCGGCGCACCTGTTCGTCGAGCGCGTAGAGAAGTTGCTGTCCGGTAGTGGCGCCGGCAAAAGCAGTGCGGTTGTAGAGGGTGCCGCCGAAGCGGCGGAAATCCAGCAAGCCTTCTGGAGTGCGATTAAAAGGCACGCCCATGCGGTCGAGCAGGTCAATGATGCCAGGTGCAGCTTCGCACATCGCTTTTACCGGAGGCTGGTTGGCCAGGAAGTCGCCGCCGTAAATGGTGTCGTCGAAATGCTTCCAGGTGGAATCGCCTTCGCCCTTTAAATTCTTGGCTGCGTTGATGCCGCCTTGTGCGCACACGGAATGCGAGCGTTTTACGGGGACGATGGAGAACAGATCCACGTGCCCGCCCATCTCCGCGATCTTGATGACTGCGGAAAGACCTGCCAGACCGCCACCAATAACAATGATTTTCGGACTTGATGCCATCTTCGAGTGCACCGCTTTCCGTGAACTTTAATTCGTCGTGCCCGGCCCAGCCTCAACCATGCTTGCGCCCGCAGGATCGGTCGGTTGCAGGGCATGCGTCCGGAATGAGGTCAGGCTCGCCAGACCGACTCCGGTCAGCACAAAGAAAAATGCCAAACACAAAATCAGGAACCGCTTGCGTGCCTTCTCGCCCGAGACGATGCCCCACTTCGCGCAAAATAACCAGATGCCGTAAGCGAAGTGCCACGAAGCTGCAATCAGTCCTGCGACGTAAAACAAGAACAGCGGCGTCTGAAACACTTCGCCTTGAACCTTACCGAACGAAGCGCCCGGAAATTCGTGCAAGTCGATGCCGGTAAAGCGCATCGTCCAGGTGTGCCACAGGATGTAGGCAAATGCGATCGCGCCGGTCCAACGTTGCGCCGTGTACATCCAGTTTCCGGTCCAGGGGTATTCGCCGACGTTGGTCTCTCCGCGATACCAGATGTAGAAACCGTAGAGGGCGTGAAACAGAATAGGCAGCCAGATGCCAAATAGCTCGAGGATTGGAACCAGCGGAAGGCTGGCCAGAAAGCGTACCTGGCGGGCGTAAGCGACGGGACCGCCGATGGCGGAAGCATTCGAAATCAGGATGTGTTCGAACAGGAACGCCCCGACCGGGATGATTCCGGTGAGCGAGTGCAGGCGACGCAGCCAAAACGAATATCCCTGGCCGGCCCGCAGCGGAGCCACACTACCTTTAACCGGCGCCGGAGCCACTGGACTGGCGGTTGCTGCCACAGAATGCTCCTTATAAGTTCAAGTATGGGAACGGAACCTTTTATTATGTTGTCGCGGGAGAAGGGAAGTCAAGGAAGCATAATGTAATACCGGCGGCACAGCTTTAAGTCGTAGTGCCGCTTTTCATGAGTTGATACCAAGCCAGGAATTGCCGGAAAGCGGCTCCGCGATGGCTGTACTGGGCTTTTTCCTCTGAAGTTAATTCGGCAAAGGCTTTCTGGATCTGCGGAAAGTAAAACAGGGGATCGTAACCGAAGCCGTTTGCGCCTCGCGGGCGCTTCAAAATTGTGCCTTCGGCCTCTCCTCGAAATACTTCTAATGTTTGCCCGTCTCTAGCGGCGGCAAGCACGCATACAAACCGGCCGCTGCGCTTGTCGGAAGGAACATCTTTCAACTCACGCAGGAGGCGTGTATTGTTCGCTGCGTCATCAGTGTTGTTGTCCATCAAGTGAGGGGCATCGGCTGCAAAGCGCGCGGAATGGACTCCCGGAGCACCCTTGAGCGCATCCACTTCCAGGCCAGAATCATCTGCCAGGACGATTTCTCCCGGAGCGGCGGAGCTGTACGCTTCTGCTTTCTTCCGCGCATTTTCTTCGAAAGTTAAACCGTCCTCAATCACGGGAGGCAGGTCTGCAAAGTTGGGAACCGGGATGATCTCGATGTCAAAAGATGCGGCGGCGCCGGCAAAGTCGCGCAACTTGCCGCCATTCGACGTCGCAATGAGAACGTGATTCACTCGCCTTGCGTTTGCCCCTTCTAAGAAATGATAAACATCGGCGGAATGTTTACCAACACATTTTGATTGGGGAAATGTTAAGCCGCGTTGGCCGTTGGATGCTTGCGCCGAAGTGCGACGAAGGCTCCGAGAGATAAAGCGGTAAAGCCCGAAATAAATTCTCCGAGAGTTCTATCCCAGGTACGCGTGAACACAATGCGCACGCGGCTCTCGCCGGCGGTAACCGGGATCAACATTTGTCCCGTGACGTCTTGGGTAGAGGTCGCGACTGCTTGGCCATTCACTTCGACACGCCACGCAGGATAGTTGAATAACCGCAATACTAGTTCTCCCGGCTGCGTGACTACGGTTGCAAACATCTTCGATTCAGCAGTCCATTGTTGAATCTGAAGCTGTTGGATTCGGTTCGGGGTGTCGCTGTGATCCAGCGCTACGCGGGGAGCGTCCTGCTTAATTTCGTACGGATCGCCTCCGACGGGTACGTATTCATCGGTGCCCTCATATCCGGCCCCGCTTTGCTGGTGTTCAAGCATCTCTTTGAAGTCCACGGACGTCTCCCACCATGGAGCCTGGACGCGATGCCAAACGAAAACGAGGACGGTAAGCATCGCGAGACAGATCAGCAGGCGTACAAGCCAACGCCGTGAAGCTAAGGTCACGAGTAACGCTAGCGCGACGTTCAAGCACAGCAGCCAGCGCCAGGGGAGTTGGAGGTAACGCAGCTCAGGCAAATGATTCCAGAACCATGCGGTAAAGGAAAAGTTGAGAAGAGTCGCGAATAGAGCCCAACCCAGGAGCATCCACCAAACGCGGGGACGTCGGCTTCTCCATGTGCGGGAAAGAAACGCCGCAATCGCGAGCAGAATTATTTCCGTTGATGCGACTACTGAGACGAGCAAGTTGAAGCGATTGTGATCAGCGTCGGCGAGTTTCACAAACAGGAAATTGTCCTGCGGACGCACGCCGGGAGACAGCACTTCGGTGATGTTTACCCATTTTTGTTCGTAAGCCGCCGGTATGAGGAAAAATGCCGCGAGGGCCACACCGAACAAAACTGCAAGCGCGCCGTGGAGCAGGACTCGCGGCGAGCGTTTGAGAAGGGCCAGAATCACGGTCAGCAGAACCAGAGAATAGTTCAGCATCACGGCAGCGGGAATGTTGGTCAGCCAGGCCGTAGCTACGATCAGTGCGAGGGGGACCACCGCGTTTGCATTCTCATCTTCCGATTGCAGGACGTAGAGAAAAAGCAGAGGCATGAGCGCGCCTGCCAGCAGTTCCGCGAATGCGCTTCGCCAATACACAGTAACGATGAAATAAGGATTCGCGGCGTAGAGCGCCGCGGCAAAAATCGCGTCGCGACGGTGCAACCAACAGCGTCCCAGAAAAAACATCGAACATCCTGAAAGTGTCAACGCGAGCCAGATATAAGCGCCAGGAACAGCCTTCCACGGCAGCAGCACTCCCAACGCAGCCCCCAGTGTCCATGAAACCGGCGGATAGAAAACGAATCGGGCCTCTCCGTATCCGTACTGCGCCAGAGCAGCCCATCGCGGATAAATGATGCCCAACTTCCACTGGCCCAAAACTTCCATCCAGGAATTTACGTGGAACTCAAAATCGTGCCCTGAAGGACTACCGAGAAAAAAGAATGGAAGAATCACTGCGAACGACGCTGCCATCACCACGAGCAGAGGCAGGAGCGAAATAGGTCCGCCAACGGAATTCGTCCCAACATCTTCCCGCTTCGTGACTCTTTGCTCCAAAGAAGACGGGTTAAGCAGGGAATTGCCTCCGGGCATCCAGAAGGGGCCACAGAGATTGTGGCCTAAGCCAGGCAAATGGGCAATGCGGGATCAAGAGACTGTGGAAATGTGACTGGGATTTCACGGGAAATTAACTTGGCTGCCACCTTCTGGGAATCGCCGCTGGTTAGACTTTGACCATTCGAGGTGGAACAGACCCGGCACTGAGAGGTCCGCACGAGAGACGGCGTGCGGGCCTCTCGGTGTTTTTGGAGTTTCTCTCAGACCAACAAGTGTGGCCGATGCGAGCGGAAAAGCGGGTTTCTCGAGTTCACCGGCTTGTCCGCGAGCGGGCAAGCTGGTTGCGCTCGAAATGACAAAGGTCACTTTAGTCTGAAGGGTATAAATAAGATCGGGGCCGGTGTCAACGTCAGGCTGAGGTGACTTCTTCTGAGTTGCGTTGCTGGCGGAGCTTTTGCAGAAATTCTTCCTGGTTGAGTGTTTCGTGGCTGTGCAGCAATTCCAGCAGCGGGTCGTCGAGTTCTTCCTTGGGCGGTGAGTCAGGCGGATTGTATTGGTCGCCGGCGGCAAGGATGCGTGGGGTGATCTGTAATGCAGGAAGCATCCCCGGACGACTGGTCAGAAATCCGATGAACCTTGCCACTTGGGCGCGTTCGTCGGTGGTACGCGCGGCGAACTCAATGCCCATGCCGAATCCAGGGTGCATCACGCGAACCGTGCCTTCCGCCTGGACTTCGACATCTTCCGCATTCAAACACAGAGTAATGCCTGAGCGCTCAGGAAAAGGCGATTCGGTTTCGACGTAACATCCGCCCAAGCTGAGATCGGTCAAAGTGCACTGCGAGACCGGCTCGGGATCGGGCGGCGGAATCTCCGGAGCGTTGGCTGCTACCCAGGTTTTTAGCGTAGCGCGAAGGCTTTCGGAGAGATCGATAAAGCGTACGCCCGCTTGCCCGTTGGGGCTGGCCCACGCGAGTTCTCCGCTCGCCTGAATTTCGGTATTGCTGTCGGGAAGATTGAATTGCACGCTGATCGTGGCGCCAGGGCAAAGCGGCTGCGCCGCCAGAACGTCCATGCCATCTTCACTGAGATCGAGCAGAATGCCTTCGAGAGGCGGCCCGTCCTGGACCTGAAGCTGAATCGGAACTTGTACAGGCACGCGAAAAGAGCGCCGACGTTCACGCTTGATCAGGGCAGTGGCGGCGCGCAGGCTAGCTTCCGCCTGCTCGGCATCGATTGGTTTGTAGAGGATGAAATTGGCGCCCGCGCCGAAAACATTGCGCACTTTCGTCTTGTCGCTCAGCAGGGCAACGGTTACGGCTTTGACTCCCGAAGTGCTCTGACTGGCATTCTGCAATACTAACGAGGCGCTGTGCGGATCATCGAAGTCAACGATGACCGAGTCAAACTTTTCTTCTGTCAAGCGGCACATGGATTCCGGATATCCACAGCTGGCGACGGCGACGCCACAGCGGGCGAGGAGCGGAGTCAATACTGCCGCTGCCTCTTCGTCCTCGGATACCAAAAGTGCTTGAAACGTCATATGCTGTTCAGGTGCGGTGAATAAAATCCCCGCGGGCTAAGGCCAGCGAGGAGCCACGCCGCGAGCCGGCTTGGCAGGGGCAGTAGTAGCGCCCGAAGGAGCCGCCGCAGCGCTCGCCGCGGTGCTGGGCTGCTCATCGACGTCGGCCAAGACCGCAGCGTCGTCGTCCTCGATTTCAGCCAGCAGAGGAGCCACTTCACGCAGTTTTTCGGCCGCCTGCTGCAGCAATTCAATCTGCTTGGACAATTGCGCGTACCGGGCCTGCTTCCGCCGCAGAACCTCATGAATATCCTTCATACAACCCCCTGCTGCGAATCTAAGGAGGCCGGCAGCAATCGTCAATCGTTATAGCCTTGAGGCAGATTACGGCAGTAACCGAGCCGCAGCGGGGAAGGCGCGAATCTACTATTGCAAGTAGTTGAAAGATGGCCATTTCGTGCCAGCAACCGGCACCAACGTGGGATTTACATCCAAAAGGGGGAAAAATATTCTGTGGTTGAGCAGTTCTGGGGGAGGGCTGTTCGGGCGTCTCACGACTCGAAAGAGTTGCGGGGCGCTTCTTATTTTTGGGGAGTTCTTCTACACGCCGCGCCAGCGGCTTGGCCCTCTTAGCCAGGATGTGTACAATCCCGGTCAGCCACTTCAAGAAAAAGATCATATTGTGGATAGCCCCCAGTCCATTCGCGGAGCCTCGCTTTGAAACTCAGGGATTTCCTGCTTCTTGCACTCCTTACTCTGGGAGCATTGCTGGTCGAGGGCTACCATCCCTGGGCGGAAGACGCGGCCCTTTACCTTCCAGGAGTCGAGAAGATCCTGAATCCGGAGCTTTTTCCTTTCAACGCGCAATTTTTCGAATCGCATGCCCACCTGACGTTTTTCCCGAACCTCATTGCTGCCTCGGTGCGAACTAGTCATCTGCCACTGGAAGTTGTGCTCTTCTTTTGGCAAATGACTTCTATTTTTCTTTTCCTACTCGCCTGCCTGCAGTTGATCAGCCGGTGCTTTCCCGATGAAAAAGCGCGTTGGGCCGGTGCAGGGCTGATTGCGGCGCTTCTGACTCTGCCAGTGGCTGGAACCGCTTTGTACATCATGGATCAATACCTCAATCCGCGAAACCTGGTCGCGTTCGCGGCGATTTTCGCCCTCGTCAAGGTCATCGATGGGAAGTATTTCCAGGCCGCTCTATTTCTTGCTTTTGCGGCGGCGATTCATCCTCTCATGTCAGTTTTCGTTCTTTCCTACTGTTTGGTACTGCTCTGCATCAAGCAATTCGATCTACGGTACGCCAGTCTTGCCTGTCTGTTGCCCTTCGGCATCTCATTCGATCCGCCTCCGCCCGCCTATCATCAAGTCGCGCTTTCGCATTCCTACTTCTACTTGCTGCGCTGGCAATGGTATGAATGGTTGGGCGCGCTGGCGCCGCTTGCAATCCTATGGTGGTTCGGGCGGATAGCTCGTTCGCGACAGTTGCGTAATCTGGATCTCGTGTGCCGGGCGCTGATTGGTTACGAGTTCGTCTATTTGGTTGCGGCAGTTGTGTTGTCGATCCCGGCACGGTTTGAAAGCCTGGCGCGGCTCCAGCCCATGCGAAGCCTGTATCTGCTCTACGTGCTTTTCTTTTTATTCGCAGGTGGACTGCTGGGCGAATATGTATTGAAGAATCGAGTTTGGAGATGGGCGGCCTTGTTTGTGCCTCTGTGCGCGGGCATGTTTCTGGTCCAGCGCGACTTGTTTCCTGCCAGTGCCCATGTCGAATGGCCGGGCGTGGCCTCGAAAAATCAATGGGTGCAGGGTTTCCAGTGGGTTCGAGCTAACACTCCTCGCGATGCAATCTTCGCACTCGATCCCTGGTATATGCACATACCAGGCGAGGACGAAAACGGCTTTGAAGCAATCGCGCAGCGAAGCATGTTAGCGGACGGTGTCAAAGCCAGCGGCGCAGTTTCGATGTTTCCCGCGATGGCGGATGAATGGCTCCGGCAGATGCAGGCGCAGACCGGGTGGAGCAAGTTTCAACCGCAGGATTTCCGCCGCCTGCAGGCGCAATACGGGGTTAGCTGGGTGGTTCTGCAACAGCCAGGAATGGCCGGCCTCGATTGTCCTTATCGGAATGCTGCCGTGCTAGTTTGCAAGGTGAACTGACAGAGCAAACCGTCTGAACCGTCTCACGCAAAATTGCCTCTTGGGTGGGTTACTTTGCGGAGATGACGAAGTTCACAACGGCGGTTCCGTTGCCACTGACGGTGGCCGGCTTTTCCCACGTCCGAGGTTCGGAAAAGACAGGACGCTCAACTTTCTTTTCGGTCAGAACATCAAACGTCGACTGCTCCCCGAGAACTTGCCAGCCCTCGTGCCAAGCAACGATCTCGTAGTCTCCGGGCGGAACATCGGTTAGCACAAACGCACCGCTCTCGTCGGTCACGGCATAGTACGGATGCGGTGCGACGAACATCTCGGCATTCATCCACACATGCCCGCCGTTGCATTTCAGGTTGACCAATCCTGGAGTATTCATATCGCGAGAAACGGTCTGATTCTGAAAAGGAAATGGAAGGTTGTAAGTGGCTGCGCCATCCATGTGGATGGTGTGAAGCGTGGCGTCTGAACTCTTCATCTGCAGGGCTCTACGTTCGGGAACCAATAAAATATGAGGCTCGTAGCGGCAGAGATGCTGGTCGAGGGAACGGCGCTCGGGAGGCAAGTCAAACGCTTTCCCGCTGGAAATGCTTTTGATGAATATCACAGTATTCGCGACGCCGCCTTGAGGACCGATAACTAGCCGTTCCAGATCGCGGGTTTTGTGCGCATCGGGGTCGCAGATTTGCGGATCCTTTGTGATGGTAAGCCGGGTAAGATGAGGTTCCGGTCCTGACCACTTGACCGTCCCTTTGATGGTTCCGCCGTTGGCGACGGATATAACTTTGTACTCGCTGCTTTGGCTCGCGGCATTGTGTGCCCCGGTCAACAGCAATCCTACAGCAGCCGCAAATACAGTAATTCTGAACATCCTCACCAACCTTAATTGCGATGCTATGTCTGAGTTTTAGACAGGTCAAGTAACCAAGGTAATTGCGAACAATTCGGTTCGGGATTGAAATTTCGCGGTGGGAATATTGCGATCGGTGTCGTCGTTCGCTCTTAATCCGCGTGGCTCGCGGCGGGCGACGCGGGACCGGGCAACTCGGCCTGTTTACGGCTTGATCGCAGTCGCAGCCGGTCCATGTACAGATACACGACAGGAGTCGTGAACAGGGTCAATGCCTGGCTGACAATCAATCCGCCCACGATGGTGAGGCCAAGAGGCCGGCGAAGTTCGGAACCGGTTCCCGTACCTAACGCCAGAGGCAGGCCTCCGAGTAGAGCTGCGGCCGTCGTCATCATGATCGGGCGGAAGCGCAATACACAAGCTTCGTAAATTGCCTCGACTGGCGACTTTCCTTCTTTCCGCTCGGCCTCGAGAGCAAAATCGATCATCATGATGGCGTTCTTCTTGACCAGGCCGATCAGCAGGATGATGCCAATCAATCCGATCACATTGAGTTCGTTATGCGTGATTTTCAGCGCCAGTAGTGCGCCGACGCCAGCCGAAGGAATCGTCGAGAGAATCGTGATCGGATGGATGTAGCTCTCGTAGAGAACTCCCAAGACAATGTAAACCGCCAGCAACGCCGTGATGATCAGGACCGATTGATTGGCCAGCGAATCCTTGAAAGCTGCGGCCGTGCCTTGAAAGCTCGCGTGAATGGTTGCGGGAAAATTGATGGACCGCTCGGCCGTCTCAATGGCGGTGGTAGCTTGGCCAAGAGATATGCCCGGTGCGAGATTAAAGGAAATCGTCACCGCCGGCCATTGCCCTTGGTGATTAACGCCGAGTGAGGTGTTGGCAGGTCCGAAGTGCGCGAACGACGACAGTGGGACCATGTTGCCATTGGAAGAGTGAACGTAGACACTCTCGAGCGTGTCGGGGCTCTGCTGAAACTTGGGGTCCACTTCCATCACGACGTGATACTGATTGAGCGGCTCGTAGATTGTCGAAACAAACCTCTGTCCAAAAGCGTCGTAAAGTACGTTGTCGATGTCCGCCGCTGCCACCCCCAACCGTCCAGCCGTATCACGATCGATGATCACATTCGCTTCCAGGCCTTTGTCCTGCTGGTCTGTGTTGACCTGCTGCAACTGTGGCAGGGCGCGCATCTTTTGCAGCAATTGGGGCGCCCACGTGTTGAGCTGATTCAGATCCTCTCCCTGAAGCGTGTACTGATATTGCGCCTGGCTCAAACGGCCGCCAATCTGCAAATCCTGCTGCCCGTACATGAAAAGCGTCGCGCCCGGGACTTCCGCGAACTTCTGGCTTAGTTCAATGATCACCTGATCGGCAGTCAGCTTGCGCTCGCCCTGAGGTTTTAGGGTGATGAACATCCGTCCCTGGTTCATCGCTGTGGTGCCGCCACAAAAGCCGATCATGGTGGATACGTTCGGATCGTGCATTCCGATGTCCACGTAGCGGCGCATCTTGCGGCTCATGGCATCGAAAGAGATGTCCTGTGCCGCCTGCACCGAGCCCTGAATCCGGCCGGTGTCTTGTTGTGGAAAGAATCCCTTGGGAGCTTCTTTAAAGAGGTAGACGCTAAAGCAAGCCGTTGCAATTGTGATTAGCAACACCGCAAACTGATGACGCAGCACCCACTTTAGGCTGACACTGTAAAAGTGTAAGACGCCATCGAAGATTTTCTCGCTGAACTTGTAGGCCCTCCCATGCTTTTCCTCATGAAGCGGTTTCAGCAACTGCGCGCACATGGTCGGTGTCGTGGTAAGTGAGACCGCCAGAGACACAGCGATCGCGATGCTCAGCGTGACTGCGAATTCTCGGAATAAGCGACCGATAATTCCGCCCATCATGAGAATCGGGATAAAGACTGCGATCAGAGACGTGCTCATCGAAAGCACAGTAAAACCAATTTCGCGGGCACCACGAAACGCGGCCTGGACGGGCGCCATCCCCTGCTCAAGATACCGAGTAATGTTTTCCAGCACCACGATCGCGTCGTCTACCACGAAGCCAGTCGAGATCGCGAGCGCCATCATCGACAGATTGTCGAGGCTGTAATCCAGAAGGTACATGACGCCGAATGTGCCGATCAGCGACAGTGGCACCGCAATGCTCGGTATGATCGTCGCCCGGACCGTCCGCAGAAAAACGAATACCACCAGGATGACAAGAGCCACAGAAATCAGAAGCGTGATTTCAATGTCGTGCAACGAAGCACGAACCGTCGTGGTGCGGTCTGAGACGACCTCAATCTTGATGGCGGGGGAAATGGAAGCTTGAAGCTGGGGCAACAGCGCAAGCACATTGTCGACGGTCGAGATGATGTTCGCGCCGGGTTGGCGGAAAATAACCAGGATCACGGCGCGTTTGCCATTCGAGAGACCGTAGATATGAGCGTCTTCGACCGAATCGTTTACCGTGCCCACATCTCCGAGTCGAACCGGGGCTCCGGTGCTCTTGTTGTACGCCACGATTAGCGGGCGATAGTCGTCCGCGCGCGTGATTTGATCGTTGTCGTTGATGGTCCAGTCGGTTGTTCCATTGGCCACATGACCCTTGGGGCTATTTGCGTTCGCCGCCCCTAAAGCTGTGCGGACGGCGTCCAGTCCGACCCCGGTGTTGTTGAGCAGATTTGGATCCAACTCCGCACGCACTGCCGGATTAGCACCTCCAGCCACATAGACTTGGCCCACGCCGCTGACTTGCGCCAGCTTCTGCGAGAGGATGGAGTTCGCCTGATCGTAAATATTCGGAAGCGTCACGCTGTCGGAGGTCATCGACATGATCAAAATCGGCGCCTCCGCCGGATTTACTTTGCGATACCAGGGATTGCCCGGCAGATACGACGGCAACTGGCTGCGCGCGGCATTAATCGCTGCCTGGACGTCGCGGGCGGCCGCATCAATATTGCGGTTGAGATCGAACTGCAGAACGATGCCAGTCGCACCCAACTGGCTGATCGAGGTCATCTGATTGATGCCGGCAATCCGGCCGAATTGCCGCTCCAGCGGAGTCGCGACCGCGGAGGCCATTGTTTCCGGACTGGCTCCGGGCAAGCTTGCCGAGACTTGGATTACCGGAAACTCCACCTCCGGAAGTGGCGATACAGGCAGCTTGGTAAAAGCGAGCGCTCCCGACATTAACAGCGCCAACGTCAACAAGGACGTTCCAATCGGGCGTTTAATGAAGGGAGCGGAAATGTTCATGACTCAGTCTCCGACCGCGGGCTCCTCGACCCGATTCAAAACTCCAAATCGTTCAAACCGCTTCGCCAGGCGGTCGAACCACAAATAAACCACCGGAGTTGTGTACAACGTGAGCGCCTGGCTTACTAACAAGCCACCCACAATCGTGATGCCCAAAGGATGGCGCAGCTCCGATCCCGTCCCTGAACCAAGAGCCAAGGGCAAGCCACCGAGCAGCGCCGCCATCGTCGTCATCATGATTGGACGGAAGCGCAGCAGGCAAGCCTGAAAGATGGCTTCCTCGGGCGGCTTGTGCTCGACGCGCTCAGCCTCGAGCGCGAAGTCGATCATCATGATAGCGTTCTTCTTCACGATTCCGATCAGCAGGATGATTCCGATCAGCCCTACCACGCCGAGATCGTTTCCTGTGATCAACAATGCGAGAATTGCGCCTACACCAGCCGACGGCAACGTGGAAAGAATCGTGATGGGATGAATATAGCTTTCGTAGAGAACTCCCAGCACGATGTACACGGTCACGATTGCTGCCACGATTAACCATGGCTCGGTTGAAAGGGAATTACGAAACGCGGCGGCCGTGCCCTGGAAGGCAGTATGAACGCTGGGCGGCATTCCGATTTCCTGCTCCGCCTGCTCAATGGCTTTGGTCGCATCGCCCAGAGACATTTTCGGGGCCAGATTGAACGAGATCGTCACCACCGGAAATTGGCCCTGGTGATTGACCGCGAGCGAAGTATTGGATGTGTGGACCTGAGTGAAGGTGGAAAGCGGCACCTGCGTCCCGGTGTTTGATTTTACGTAGAGATCCTTGAACGAACCGGGATTCTGTTGAAACGTCGGATCCACTTCCAGCACCACGTGGTACTGGTTGAGCTGAGTGTAGATAGTCGAGACCTGGCGCTGTCCGAATGCGTCGTACAGCGTATTGTCGATCTGCTGCGGCAGAATACCGAGGCGTGACGCGGTGTCGCGATCGATGCTTACATCAGCCTCAAGGCCCCCGGCTTGCTGATCGCTGGCAACATCGCGAAGTTGCGGCAACGTTCGAAGCTTGTCCAACAATTGCGTCGACAATCGCGACAACTCTTTCGCATCCGCGTCTTCCATTGTGTATTGGAATTGCGTACGGCTCACCCGGTCTTCGACCGTAAGGTCTTGCACCGGCTGCATGAAAAGGGTGATTCCTTCGACCTGCGCCACTTGCGGCTGCAGCCGGCGAATGATATCCGATGCACTTGCAGTACGTTCATCGCGCGGTTTGAGATTGATCTGGATGCGGCCGCTGTTGGGCGTAAGGTTGGTGCCGTCGACGCCAATGAAGGACGACAGACTTTCGACGTCTGGATCTTTCAGAATAACGCGCGTAAGTGCCTGTTGGCGTTCTGCCAGCGCTTTGAAGGAGATGTTCTGCGGAGCATCGGCGATGGCGAGGATCACGCCCGTATCCTGCACCGGAAAGAATCCCTTCGGCACGATTACGTACAGGAACAAGGTAAGGACGAGCGTTCCGACCGTGACCAGCAAAGTGATCGTCTGATGACGCAACACAATCTTCAGGGTGCGGCCGTAGAACGCAATTACGTTGTTGTAAAAATCCTCGGAAAGGTTATAGAAGCGGCCTCGTTTCGAAGGATCCCTGTGCTTGAGCAACTTCGCGCACATCATCGGGGTCAAGCTTAACGACACCGCTGCGGAGACCAGAATCGTCACGGCCAACGTTACTGCGAATTCACGGAACAGACGGCCGACGATGTCGCCCATGAACAGAAGCGGGATCAGCACGGCGATCAGAGAAACCGTGAGAGAAACGATGGTAAATCCGATCTGTCCTGCGCCTTTCAGCGCGGCGTCCAGCGGCGAATCACCCTCTTCCAAATAACGGTCGATGTTCTCGATCATGACAATCGCATCGTCCACCACAAATCCGGTGGAAATGGTCAGTGCCATGAGCGTGAGGTTGTTGAGGCTGTAGCCCAGCAGGTACATCACCGCAAACGTACCTACAATGGAAAGCGGTACAGCGATGCTGGGAATGACCGTCGCGGAGAGATTGCGGAGAAACAGGAATATCACCATCACGACCAGACCGATGGTGAGCATCAGTTCAAACTGCACATCTTTAACCGAGGCCCGGATGGTGACCGTGCGGTCGGTGAGAATCGCGACGTTGACCGCAGCCGGCAACCCAGCCTGGAGCTGCGGCAGCAGCTTCTTGATCCGGTCGACGACGCCGATAATGTTCGCGCCGGGCTGACGCTGAATGTTCACGATGACCGCAGGATCCAGATTCATCCACGCGGCCTGCATCACATTTTCGATTCCGTCCGTCACCGTGGCCACATCGGAGAGGCGCACTGGAGAACCATTTCGATAGGCGATAACGATGGGACGGTACTCGTCGCCCACCATCAATTGGTCGTTCGCGCCAATAGTGAACGACTGGCGGGGGCCATTCAGCGTTCCCTTGGCCTGGTCGACGTTGGCCGCAGCCAACGCGCTCCGGACATCTTCCAGGCTCAAGTCATACGATGCCAGCGCTGTGGGATTCGCCTGAATGCGTACCGCCGGCTTCTGCCCGCCGCTGATCGAGACCAGACCCACGCCTGTGACCTGCGAAATCTTCTGGGCCATGGCCGTATCCGCCAGGTCTTCGATCTGCGAAAGCGGCAGCGTCTTCGAAGTGAGCGCCAGCGTAAGGATCGGCGAGTCGGCCGGATTTACTTTGCTATAGATAGGCGGATTCGGCAGGTCCGTCGGCAGGTAGGTTTGAGCTGCGTTGATCGCAGCTTGCACCTGCTGCTCTTCAATGTCAATATTTTGATCGAGGGCGAACTGCAGCGTGATGACCGAACTGCCAAACGAACTGGTCGAGGTCATCTGACTGAGGCCGGGGACCTGGCCGAATTGCCGTTCGAGAGGCGCTGTCACCGACGATGCCATGACGTCGGGGTTGGCGCCGGGATAAAACGTCATCACCTGAATCGTCGGATAATCGACTTCCGGCAGGGCCGACACTGGAAGCTGCCGGTAAGCCACGATCCCCACCAGCATGATGGCAACCATCAGCAGCGCTGTGGCCACGGGCCGGATAATGAACAGACGCGACGGATTCATTTCGTTCCCGAATGCTGAGCGCTCGCAGCAGGATTGCCAGAGGAACTACCCGAACCACTGCCCGCCGCAGCTTGTTGCGGCTTGTTTACCGAGGGCGCTGCCGGACGCGTTTCGATCTTGCTTCCTTCTTGTAATTTGTCCTGGCCGTCGGTCACCACGACGTCGTTTGGCGAGACGCCGCTCGCGATCACCGAAACATTGTCTTGCGTGAAGGCAACGGTGACCGCCCGCACTTCGACTGTGTTGTCCGATTTCACTGCGAACACATATGTACCCTGTGGACCTCGCTGAATCGCGGCTGCCGGGATGGTCGTGCTATTTTTGCGGACGTTCAGCAGTAAGCGCGTATTCACGAATTGATTGGGCCAGAGCGCGTTGTCTTTGTTGTCAAAGACCGCTTTGAGGCGGGCCGTTCCGGTAGTCTGGTCGATTTGATTGTCGATGGTCAGCAGTTTCCCCGAAGCCAGTTTGGTTTGATCGTCGCGGCTGTACGCATCCACCTCGAGCGTGCCCTTGGCCATTTGCGGCGCGACGGCCGGGAGGCTGTCTTCTGGCAGGGTGAAAATAACTGCGATTGGCTGCAGCTGCGTAATCACGAACAAGGCGTTGGTGTCGGTGGCATGAACAATGTTGCCCGGATCAACCAGCCGCAAGCCAATCCGTCCGGCCACCGGTGATGTGATGTGGCAATACACAAGATTCAGCTTGGCACTGTCGATGGCCGCTTGATCGTTGCGCACGGTTCCGTCGAGTTGGTCTACCGTGGCTCCCTGCGTATCCACCTGCTGTTGGGACATAGCTCCTGAACTCTGGAGCAGTCCCTTGAAACGCTCGAAATTCAGCTTGGCATCGCGCAACTGGGCTTGATCTCTGAACAGTGCGGCTTGGGCCTGCTCCAGCGCAACCTGATAGGGCCGGGGATCGATGACCGCCAACAGGTCGCCTTTCTGGACATTCTGCCCTTCCTTGAAATTGACCTGCATCAGTTCACCATCGACCCGGCTCTTCACGCTGACGGTGTAGTAGGCATTCACCGAACCCAGACCCGTAAGGTAGTAGGGAACATCGTGGCGCTCGGCGGTTGCAACCGACACGGGAACAACGGGGACCACGTTCGCCCTGGCCAACCCAGGCTTGGGATCGCCACCACAACTTGAAGCCACAACCACTAACAAAAAGATAAGTGCTATCAATGGGTTGGCTAACTTTGGGAGTCGGCGGACTCGCTTGACCGACGGCGGATGGAAAGTAAAACTTTGCCTTTCCCCTGCCGACCTCGGTCTACCGGAAGCCGTTGTCATTCGCAAACCTCTTTCTGCCGGAAAAAATGATGACTTATCCATATTGTAAACTGGTTTGGTACCTAGGTTTGGACGCTGCAATCCCAATTCGGTTGCTGAATATTGCGTTTCGAACGGATGCGCACCTAACCAACAAACTACTGCGCTGATTTAATCTTATCGTTAAACAAAATAAGCACTTAAGACTTTACAAAAATTTACCTTCATTGACTCATCCTTACGCGTCTGGCCCACTCGGTAGAGATGTTGCTCGCAACCTCTCCACTGGCGCGACCTCAACTTCTCGCGTATATTGTTCGCCTCTACCCGGCAGGTCTTCCCAATGGCTGAAGCGAAAACCAAATCGGCGGTCACAATTCGTGACCTGCAGACCTTCGAAGACCTCAAGCAGGTGGATGAGGTCGAAAGGGAAGTGTGGGGCCTGTCCGACATCGACACCACGCCGCTCACTCTGGTCATTGCAACCAAAGAGGCAGGAAGCATCTGGGTCGGCGCATTCGACGGCACGAAACTCGTCGGATTCGCCTTCGGCTTTCTAGGTTTAGAGGGCGGTCGTTTGATTGTGCACTCCCACATGCTGGCAGTGCGCGAACCCTACCGGAATTTGGACCTCGCCTATAACCTGAAGTTGGCACAGCGCGAACGGGCATTGGCGATACGCATTGACGATGGGCGAGCCGATAGTCGAACGAGTGACATTCGCATCAGCGAAATGACCTGGACCTTTGATCCCCTTCAGAGCAGGAACGCGCATCTGAATTTCACGAAACTGGGAGTGGTCTCGGAGAGTTACAAAGTTGATTTTTACGGTCCGGAAACTTCCAGCGTTCTGCACCGCAATGGTACCGATCGGCTATGGGTCACATGGCCGCTGTCGAGTCGCCGCGTGAGCGACCGGCTGCAAGGCAAAGATAATCGCGCTGAAGTCCTCGACGCACTTTCTACCCTGACTCCTTTGATTCACTTTAATGGTGATGGCAAGCCGGCCCGCACTGACCTCGCTGCCGCGTTGAATCGCCAGAGAATTGCGATTGAAATTCCGAGCGACATCGTCGAGGTCGAACGAAAAGATCCTGCGCTGGCTTGGGAGTGGCGCCTGCAAACCCGATGGGCCTTCACCGAAGCGTTGAACGCCGGTTTCTCCGTCGCCGAATTTTGCCGCACCGTCCGAGGCCAACAGGGGCCGGGCGTCTATCTGCTCGAAAAAGCGAAAGTCGAAGACTACGTACCTGAGTTGAAACGGAAACCAGCTAATGGTCGCTGATCTCCTACCCTTTGTCATCCTGAGCGTAGCGCGTCGGTTCGCAAAGCGAGCCGACTGCGGGGAGTCGAAGGACCGTTACAAAGCAAATCAGTCCACGATGATTCAAGGCGTTTTGTCGTTGGACTTCTCAAGGCCTCATGTCGATGGCGTAGCATGAGAAGCAGCGCCACATGCCCGCCTCCGGCTCCAATACGATCATTCTCTACGACGGCGTCTGCGGCCTCTGTAACCGGCTGGTTCAGTTCCTCCTGAACCGCGATTCGCGCGACCGCTTCCGTTTCGCCTCTTTGCAAAGTAAATTTGCGGCTGACATACTTCGACGCCACAACGCCTCTCCAGACGATCTCGACACCATGTACGTGGTGCTGAACTACGAGCTGCCGGGAGAGCGGATTGCATCGCGGTCTGACGCAGCCGTTGTAGCTTTCCGGGAGTTGGGCGGAGGATGGGCTGCGCTAGGTACTGCCCTGCAGGCATTGCCTGGGTGGATGCGAAACTGGGGCTACAATCTGGTCGCGCGAAACCGTTACCGAATCTTTGGCAAGTACGATTCCTGCCCGAACCCTTCGGAAAAAGACCGGAATAAGTTTCTCGACTAGCAGTAGGTGCGCGAACGGATGGGCCTTTTCGGGCTCTTGCGGTTACAGACAAAACTTCTTATCCGCTGTAAAATGCCATCCGACTTAGCTTTGCCCAGTCCATACCCGCGAGGAACTATCAATGGCGGAAAAGGCCTCGACCTCCACTCCCGACACCAACATCGACTCGGTCCTGCAGGAACAACGCAGGTTTGAGCCTCCGGAGGATTTCCGCAAGCAAGCTCACATCAGGAGTCTGGAAGACTACGAGCGCATTTATCGCGAGTCGGTGGAGCATCCCGAAAAGTTCTGGGCGGGCATCGCGGAGGAATTACATTGGTTCAAGAAGTGGGACAAGGTTTTGGAATGGAATAATCCCTGGGTGAAGTGGTTCGTCGGCGGCCAGATCAATATTTCCTACAACTGCCTCGACCGCCATGTCCAAACTTGGCGCAAGAATAAAGCCGCGCTGATCTGGGAAAGCGAACCTGGCGAAGTGCGAACGCTGACCTATCAGCAACTGCATCGCGAGGTGCAGAAGTTCGCCAATGTCTTGAAGTCGCTCGGAGTGAAGAAAGGCGACCGCGTCGCAATCTACATGGGCATGACTCCAGAGCTTCCCATCGCGATGCTCGCTTGCGCGCGCATTGGAGCCCCGCACACGGTAGTTTTCGGAGGATTTGCCGCGAATGCGCTAGTCGACCGCATTCACGATTCGCAAGCCGTAGCTGTGATCACGCAGGACGGTTCCTATCGCCGGGGCGCCGAAGTCAAACTATTTCCCGCCGTCGAAGAGGCGCTGAAGTCGTGTCCTTCGGTGAAGTACGTCGTCGTCTATAAGCGCACCGGTTCGCCAATCCATTTGCAGCCTGGGCGCGATCACTGGTGGCACGAATTGATGGCTTCCGTCTCCGACGAATGTCCAGCCGAGCCACTAGACGCCGAGCACCCGCTCTACATTCTTTACACTTCAGGCACGACCGGAAAACCTAAGGGCGTCGTGCACACTACCGGCGGCTATTCCGTCGGCACTTACATCACGACAAAGTGGGTATTCGATCTCAAAGAAGAAGACACGTACTGGTGCACGGCCGACATCGGATGGGTCACCGGCCACAGCTATATCGTCTACGGGCCGTTGCAAAACGGCGCCACCACCGTCATGTATGAAGGCGCTCCCAACTGCCCCGAGCCTGATCGTTTCTGGAGCATCATCGACCGGCATCAGGTAAGCATTCTCTATACTGCGCCAACTGCCATTCGCACGTTCGTCAAGTGGGGCGAACAGTGGCCAAGAAAACACAAGCTCGATAGTCTGCGGTTGCTGGGCACGGTCGGTGAGCCGATCAATCCCGAGGCCTGGATGTGGTATCGCGAAGTCATCGGCCACGAAAACTGCCCTATCGTCGACACCTGGTGGCAGACTGAAACCGGTCACATCATGATCTCGCCCATCCCCGGCGCGGTGGGAGCCAAGCCCGGTTCGGCCACACGTCCGTTCCCGGGAGTCGTGCCCGAAGTTGTCGACATGCACGGCAAACCCGTGCCCGACGGTTCGGGAGGATTTCTGATTCTCCGCCAGCCGTGGCCGGGCATGTTGCGAACCATCTATGGCGATCCCGACCGCTACGTGAAGCAGTACTGGTCACAGATTCCGGGCGCGTACTTCACCGGCGACGGCGCGCGCAAAGATAAAGACGGCTATTTCTGGATCATGGGCCGCGTCGACGACGTCATCAACGTCTCCGGACATCGGCTCAGCACCATGGAAGTAGAATCCGCGCTGGTTGCGCATGAAGCCGTCGCGGAAGCGGCTGTGGTCGGCCGTCCAGATGAGCTAAAAGGGCAAGCCATCTCGGCATTCGTTACCCTTCAACAAGGACGCGCAGCCACTCCGGAGTTGAAAGAAGAGCTGCGGCGCTGGGTCGCGAAAGAAATTGGAGCGATGGCGAAGCCCGATGACATCCGCTTCACAGACATGCTGCCCAAGACACGCAGCGGAAAAATCATGCGCCGTCTGCTGCGCGAACTGGCCACCAACGGCGAAGTCAAAGGCGACATCACGACGCTCGAAGATTTCAACGTAATCTCAAAGCTGACAGAGAGCGAAGAAGCGTAACGGAGAACTGAGAACAGAGAACTGAGAACAAGCAACTGACATCTGATCTTCAGTCTTACGCCGACGCCGCCTCGTGCCACACACCTCGATCCCAACCTTTAAGCGTCGACCGCTCCCCGTGCTCGAACGCACACAAGCTGGCCATACCCGCGGATATCTCGTCTTCCGCCAGCGCCTGTCCGATCAGCTCTTTTGAGCTTCCGCCAGCTTGCTCCAGCATGGTTCGCGCCACTACGCGCACCATGTCGTCCGAGGAAGCCAGCGCCCGAATCAGTTCGCGCCCGGCAGATTCCTGGCCAAACTGTGCCCAGACCATCCCGCATAAAACCAAGTAGTTCGTATCCATAAATGCCTCCCCGTGCCAACCACCAATTCGAGTCTTACTTATAGAAGCGACAAACTTGACACGAAGGTGTCAACTTATTGTGAAAATCCCCTGACAAACGAATCACAAAAACTGTAGGCTGACGAGTTTTCTATGCGGATGGCGTGACCAGCCGCCCCTCACCTTCGTAACTCGCCGAACGGTAAAGCCGCGAACTACTCTTCTCGGCAGGGGTTTACACCGACATGATCAACAAACTCTCGAACTCACTCTTGATCCTGGCAATCGGAGGCCTGATGTTTACCGGCTCCGCCATTGCCCAAACCACAACCACCTCGGGCGCCGGAGCGGGCGTTGTCGATCCCGGCCATCCTCGGGTCAATCAGGTAAACGGCCGCGAAGCCAACCAGCAGAATCGCATTGCCAACGGCGTCAAGAACGGATCCTTGACCCCGAAGCAGACCAGCAATCTGGAAAACCGCGAAGCCAGCGTGCAAAACCGCGAGAAGAAAGACATGGCAGCGCACAACGGACATCTGACTAAAGCTGAGCAAAACGGGATCAATCGTCAGCAGAATCGGATCAGCAAGAGTATCTATAAGGATAAGCACAAATAAGCTTTCCCTGGTGATTTGCAAATGTGGGCGCGGGCATCCGCGCCCGTGCGATACCGGGAAGGATTGCCTTCAAGCGCTGAGGACTTCCTTCGACACCGGCACCGCCGGAACCCTCAGCACGAGCAGCCCGCCGATAACTGCGAGCGCAGCCATGAGTCCCAATCCATACGAAAACGTTCCCATCCGACTGTTCAAATAACCGAATAAGTAAGGACCGGCAAAGCCCGCCACGCTCCCAACTGCGTTCACCATTCCCACACCTGCAGCGGCAGCCGATTCGCTGAGAATCTCGGTTGGCATCGCCCAGAACACAGGCAGAAAAGCTTCCGTGCTGCACAAGATAGTAAAAAGCGTCATTGTTATTCCCATCGACGCCGGTAGCGTGATCAGCCCAACTAACGTCAACGCCGCTACGAACAGCGGAACCGCCGAATGCCAGCGCCGCTCGCCAGTCTTGTCCGAATGCCATCCGCTGATCAACATGACGACCAACCCCACCAGGTAAGGGACGCTGCCGAGCAGGCCAACCCGCATGTCCGAGAATCCCGACTGCCGCTTCAGCATGGTGGGCATCCAGAAGATAAAAGTGTAGAAGACGAAATATTGAAGAAACGCCACCGAGGACAGCAGCAGAATTGGACGCGAGCGCAATGCCTGCCAGACGCTGATCGGCCGTTCGCTGACCGGCTTTTCTTCCTCCAATTTTTGTTCAATCCACCGGCGCTGCTCCGGGGCCAGCCAGACTGCTTCCCTCGGCCAGTCGGTCAGATAGAAGTACGCGACCACCCCGAGAAGAACTGCCGGCATGCCCTCGAGGAGAAACATCCAACGCCAGCCGTCCACTCCTAACCAGGGATGCCCGAGAATCCATCCTGCGAGCGGCGACCCTACGATGAATGACAGCGGAATGGCCGCCATGAAATTGCTTCCGGCTTTGGCGCGGTCCTCGCGAATGAACCAGTGACTCAGGTACACAACGACGCCGGGGAAAAACGCGGCCTCCGCCGCGCCCAAAAGCAATCGCGCCCCGTAGAGTTGACCCGGGGTATGGACCAGCCCGGTCAGCGCGGTCAACGATCCCCACGCAATCAAGATCGAAGTAATGCAACGGCGCGCGCTCCAGCGTTCAACCATGAGCGCACCTGGAATCTGCAACGCCACATAGCTGACGAAGAAAATGCCAGCGCCCAAACCGAATACCCGGTCGTTGAACCCGAGCGTTCGCGACATCCCGATAGCGGCGTAGGCTACGCTCGTGCGGTCAAGGTAATTGGTGATGTAGAGGATAAAAAGAAACGGAAGCAGACGCAGGGCAATCTGATGGCGAGTATGATCCGCAAGCTTGACGTCAGCCGCAGTTGACGCAACTGGAGCCACTGCCATTCATTTGCCTCCGGCGATAATCCCGTCGGCCCAGGCGCCCGGCCCGGGCGCCGAGCAAAGCTGCGGCACGGTTCTAGCTAGGATTTCGGACTGTAATCTACTCTCCCAAGCCAAGCATCACAACCGGCAGCGTCGGCGCGGACGAGCCCCCCTCGGGCTCTACCGTGATGGCGAAAGCCTTGGCCTGCACGCCCGGCGGGAGCGGTGGTTCGACCACGACCGCGCTTCCATGCGCATCCGGCTTGAACACTCCCGCAGGAATCGGAGCGCCGCTGGTAGGAATCAACCACAGCTCGTAAGCTTTCAGCGGCGGCAGCGCCTGCAAATTGCTAGCCAGGAAAATCAGACTTGACCGGTCGCGAACATAAATGGCTTTGCCTTGCGGTTGCGGCGGAGTCTTGGCCGCGACCAGAGTCACCCGCATCGCATCCGTCGCGGTCAGAGTCGAGACGACATCGCGAGCCCGCTGCAGCTCTGCCATCTGCTGGGCGCTCTGGTCTTGCAAACTAGCGATCGTTCTTTGGAGGTTCGAGTTCTGCAACCACAGCGCAACCAGTCCCACTGCCAACGCGCCAGCGGCGACCCAGGGCACAACCATCCACCAACTCCGCTTTGCGCTAACGGCAGCCCGGCGCGGTTCACGCGCTACCGCCTCGATCAGACGCTGGCGCGCCCGTCGCGGCGGCACCGGACCCGCCGTCGACAAAGCCATCAACGCCATGTCCCCGCGCAATTGCTCGAGCTCACGACGGCAACCGGCGCATCCTTCCAAATGCTTCTCCAGCGCGACGCGCTCCTCACCCTGCAACGTCCCGAGGGCGTAGAGTGCGAGATCCTCCGCGAATTGTTCGTGTAGGCTCATGTTGCAAAGGCCTTGCGCAAGGCCAGCAATCCGGATCGAATGCGAGTCTTGATGGTTCCCAACGGCTCTCCTGTCTTCTCCGAAATCTCGCTGTGAGACAGACCCTCGAAGTAGGCCATCTCGAGCGCCTGTCGCTGAGGAGAAGGCATCGCGCCCAGCGTGCCCCGAACTTTCTCCATGGCCCGCGCCCGCTCCGCATCGCCAGCCATATCGGGTTCGACCGCAACCACTACATCCGCGATATCCGTCTCCGGACGCCGTTTGCGCAGCCCATCAATTGCCCGATGCCGCGCGATCACCGCCAGCCACGGCCCCAGGCTGCCACGGCTCGAATCGAACAGCCCCGGATTGCGCCACAACTGCATGAACACTTCCTGCAACACGTCCTCAGCCGCGCCGGTATCGCCGAGCACGCGCAGGGCGACCGAGTAGACGACGGCCGAATAGCGGTCATACAAAGCCGCCATCCCACTTTCGTCACCCGAGCGGATCGCCGCCAGCACCGCCGCGTCGGTCCGATCTCCTTTGAACTCAGCGCCAGACAATCAGGGGGATCTCTTTCCACTTGAAGTACGGATCGCAAGCCCAAGCCGGATTGCAGGAATCCGACCGGGTCGATCCGCTTTCGTTACCGACACTTACTCAAGCGTGGAGCGCAAAAAGCGAACCGCGAAACCATAGCAGTAATGTCGATCTTCGACAAGCGGGCGGGATGGCAGTCTGGGATGCTGGATTCGACAGGGTATGCTCTTGGCATTGGCCCACGTGCGAGGGCGCTCGCGCGACAGTGTGGCCGGAGGCCTAGTTATGACTGCACATATTCTGGTGCATAAAAAGCTTGAAAAAAGACTCTCGTTTCCGCCCAAGATCCAGAAAACAAAGGATCGGAAATTCTTCCTCCCGCTAGATCTATGGTTCTAAAGGTAGTTAGAGGCAAAATCTTGGAAACATGGGAGTTACAAGGCTCGGCAATGGCCTGCGGTGCCATTTTGGAACTGCCGATGGCAGGTGCCGTGGTGCGATTGTCGAAGAATGCGATTATCTTGCAGATAACATCCACGTTCAAATATTATCGCGAATGACAGATGGGTTCAAGAAGAAAATGGATGGGCTGTCGGCTCAGTTCCAAAATGGGAATGTCGCCGTCTGAACGCCGGTCAACGGTTGTAACCCCGATGTTACGCCAACAATGGGCCACCGTCCCGCAGGTCCTAGCGACACAGTCGCTTACCGAAAAACCAGAAGTCGGCGCTGAAGCCAAATCCGAAGATCAGTAGTGGAGCCCTATTACGACTTTCCACTCCGGGCCGATGAGCGAAACGGGATCCCACAGCCAAAGAGCTGGGCCCCCTTCATGTGCCTATTGTCCCTATGAGCGTCAAGGTCCCAGTGGCACGATCGATGCTGTACATCGAGACGCTGTTCGAGCCGGAATTCGTCACATACGCGAACTTTCCGGATGGATGCATGGCTATCGAGGTAGGAGATAGCTCCGTAGCTATCGTTCCTAGGGGTGTTAAGCCCCCGGTCGTGGCGTCGATGGTGTACATCGAGACGCTACCGTCAGTGTCATGCCCCGTCAAATTTGCCACGTAGGCGAACTTGCCCGTAGGATCCACAGCTACGGAGACAGGGTCTGCTCTGGCGATCGACCCTGTAGATATTAGGGCCCCGGTCGTGGCATCGATGGTGTACATGGAGACGTCGTTCGAGCCGGAATTCGTTATGTAGGCGAACTTACCCGCATGATCCACGGCCACGGAGACGGGAGCTGTTCCCGCAGCAATCGTCCCTATGGAGGCCAAGGCCCCAGTCGTGGCGTCGATGGTGTACATGGAGACGTCGTTCGAGTTGGAATTCGTTACATAGGCGAACTTGCCCGCAGGATCGACGGCCACGGAGTCGGGACCTGTTCCTGCGGCGATCATCCCCATGGACGTCAAGGCCCCGGTAGTGCCGTTGATGGTGTACATCGAGACGCTCGATGAACCGCCGGCACTGCCCGGCGGGAAAGCTCCCCCATCCGCCGCATAAGCGAACTTGCCGGATGGATCCAACGCCACCGAATTGAAAAACTCCGGAGTTCCGTTTATCCCCGTTCCGCTTATCCCTCCTGCGGTGGACGTTAAGGCCCCGGTCGTGGGATTGATGGTGTACGTCAAGACGCTGCCAAAGTCGATATCCCACACATCCCCTGAACTCGCCACGTAGGCGAACTTGCCAGAAGGATCTACGGTCACGGAGTCGGTAAATTCGTCATTTGAAGGCACCGGTGGTCCTATCGACGCCAGGGCCCCGGTAGTGGGGTTGATCGTGTACATGGACACGTAGCCGCCTCCGCCGCCATTGCAGCCCGAACTCGCGACATAGGCAAACTTTCCGGCAGGGCCCACCGCGATTGACTGCGGATCAACAGCTCCTGTCGTTATGGTGAAGGTCGACGCGTTCGAGCCACCCCCGCCGGGTGCAGGATTGAAGACTGTGACCGCGGCTGTCCCGGCTGCGGCGATGTCATTCGCCGAGATCTGAGCAGTGAGTCCGTTAATGCTGCCATTACTAGTGGTCGGCCGGTCGCTGCCGTTCCAGCGCACGACTGAACCCGCCACAAAATTTAGCCCAACTACCGTCAACTGATTTAACGGTCCTCCTGAGGGGGCGCAGCTTGGACTGAGAACCTGGATCGCTGGGATTGGGTTAGATCCGCTGGATACGGGGGGACCTGAAGGTGGACCTGCAGTTCCTCCTCCTTGTCCTGCTCCTCCCCCGCACCCACAGAGTAGAACCAAGACTGAAAGGACCGATGTAGTGCCGGGTAAGTGTTTCATGAAATACTCCTCCTCGTCGAGGTTCTGCATAATCGTTCTGAGCGACTTTCCCCGCAGGGTCCAGTCGGTAGCCGGCTCCGCCCCCGACCGAGCCAACAACGGGAGTCAACCCTCTGTTTAGAAAGATCGGAAATGGCGGGCAAAAGACGACAGGAAAGCCAAGAAATTCGCGAAGGGTAGGCTCGGCAAATGATGGAGGCTCGGGAAGGCCGATGATCCCGAGCCAAATTAGGGTCAATGCATGTGGCCGCGGCAGCCTGAGTGTTGGCCTTTACAAACGTAAACGTGGGCTAGCCCCCGACGAGAGTCACTCTCGCCCAAACGCTCCCGGAGGCATTCCGTGCCACTTCTGAAAGGCGCGATGGAAGATGCTGGGTTCGGAATATCCCAGCGCATAAGCGGTTTCTGTGGCAGTCATGTTCGCGTCGAGAAGAAGATGCTCGGACAGATCTCGGCGCGCCTGCTGCACCAGGCTTCGGTGGGAAATATCGGCCTGTCTTAACTTTCTTTGTAACGTGCGTCGGCTGACGCCGAAATGGCGCGCGGCGGAATCCAGGTCAAAGTCTCCGCTATTCAATCTTTGCCGAACGAAGCTGAGTACGCTTTGCGAAAAGCTGGCCTCGCCGGAATCCCTCGCCAAAAACTGTTCCGCGGCCTCGGTGATCGCGCGATGCAAATGTGGCCGCGCAGTTCTCAATGGAATATCGAGCGAGCGGCGGTCCAACAGCAGGGCATTCGTCGGCATGCCGAAGCGAACCGGCGCGCGAAAGATGCGAGCGTGCTCGCTGGTGTCTTTGGGCTTTGCGTGCTGAAACCAGACCTCTCGCGGCGTCCACTCAGCGCCTGCGCGAAAGCGATTGAGTTGCATCAGGGTTGCCATCGACATTTCGCAGTCGTGCCGAGGCTCGGGCAGGGAAGAGTCGGAAAACTCCCACTGAAAATGCGCAACCGATCCCTCTACATCCAGCTTGAAGACGCCGACGTTCGTCCAAATCGGCAGATACCGCACCAAGCTGCGCAGCGCCTCGCCCAGCGTCGAACTCGTAATGATCGAATATCCCACCGCTCCATACTCCTGCTGCTCCACTTGCTCGCCGACGTGGAGGCCGAAATCCGCGTCTCTGGTCATCCGGGCGGCATATTCCGAAAGCATCATCATGTCGGCGTACGGAATTCGCAGAGCCGGATCTTCGATCGCTTCACGGTCGAGGCCCACGCTGCGGAGCAAGTGCCGACCGTTGCCGCGACGCGCCGCAGTCTCGACTATCTTGCGCACCGAACGAGCAAAAACTGTGGGAACACTGGACATAGCCTACCCCGAACTACTTAGCCGATCTTTCTTTTCTTTTCCGTCGAATTGGCGCAAAAAATCATACTTCCTAAGCCGACCCAATGCTAGTGTTGGATGCATAAGAACGGGCTCGATTTGATTTGAGACTTTTAGGATGAGCAACACTTTTCTTCGACCTGCTGAAACGGCCCCCTACAACATGATAAAGGGTCCAAACGGCCTTCGTGCCGGATGGCGTCTGCTGATTTTCTTCGCCATTCTGCTGCCTCTGGGCTACGCCGCGAACCGGATTGTCGATCCCACCATGCAAAGGCTGCACGCCGACTTTTTCACTCCCCTCGGAGGCACCATCGTACTGGGAGGTCTCGCCAGCACTTTGATTCTGACGGCTTGGATCATGGGGCAAATCGAGGGCCGAAGCCTCGCCGATTACGGATTGCCCTGGCGCCGCGCATTCTGTTTCCAGTTCTGGCAAGGAGCAGCTTTCAGCTTCGCATCCCTCACCGCTCTGCTGGTCGTGTTGCGCCTTTCGTCAGCTTTATCGTTCGGGTCGCTGGCTATTCATGGTGCCGATATCGTGAAATACGCCGCAGCCTGGACCGTACCGCTTTTTCTCGCTGCCTTACTCGAAGATTTCTTCTACCGTGGGTATTTGTTATTTACGCTGACCAGCGGCATCGGCTTCTGGCCTGCGGCTGCAGTTACTTCGTTACTGATGGGTGGAGCGCACTACTTCAATCCCGGAGGACACGGCCTCGGCCCCGTCGCTGCCACGCTCTACTGTCTGGTCACGTGCCTTGTGCTGAGAAGGACAGGCGACCTGTGGATGCCGCTCGGAATCCACTCAGCTTGGAGCTGGGGCGAGGTTTTCTTCTACGGTGTGCCGTCCAGCGGACAATCCGCCCACGGCCATCTTTTGAATGCCAGCTTCCATGGCCCGGCGTGGCTCACGGGTGGAGCATTCGGACCGGAAGCGAGCTGGGCGAACATCGCGCTACTCGTGATTTGGTGGCTTGTTTTCTCGGCCTGGTTGCGCGGAGTGAAATACCCGAACCCTGCCGCGATCCCCGATCCGCGCATGCGTATGATGGTACCGAGGACAGCGTCCTGATTATGACCAGGAGGAGTTTATGAGCGGGCGTCGAGCATTGAGTTTCTTGTCCTTATTTCTGCTTGTCTCGATCGGGGCATGGGCTCAAAGCATTGGCCAGGAAGGGAACGATCCTTTCACCGGTAGGCCGGCAAACCCCGCTCCCTCGTTTAGTGCTCCCAACACCGACGATCATTCATCTCCGCACGCCAGTGAAGAGCGCATGCTCAAGTTCAAGTCGGAGACAGTTGTCGTTCTCGTCCCAGCAGTGGTCACCGACAAATCCGGCACCCACGTCCACAACTTGACCAAGAAAGACTTTAAAGTACTGGAGAACGGTAAGCCGCAGCGGATTACCACCTTCGAGGAAGTGACCGCCAGCGGCTCCCGCCCAGCGCCGGTTACGAATCCTCCCGGCACATTCAGCAACCTCCCCGCCAATGGACAGCAACCGGTCTCAATCACCGTTATTGCGTTGGATACGATCAACACGCCATTCCTCGATCAGGCCTCCGGGCGAAAGGAATTGATTAAGTATCTGGCGAACTCGCTGGATTCTTCCCGTAGCCTCGGCCTTGTCGTTATCAGCAGTAAGGGAGTAAAGGTTCTCGGAGGACTCAACAGCGATCCCGCCACTCTCATCGCCGCGCTCAAAAAAGCGGGCGGGGAACTGAGTTCGATGGAAACATTCAGCGCCGACGGCAAAGCGTTAGCAAACTTCGAAGCCCAGCCAAGCGAACTTACCGGCGGCATTTCACCGGGAGCCGATCCGGGATCTCGCCTGCGCCAGTTTATTCTGAACGCCGACGCCGTCGAGGGCCAGTACCAGCAGCAACGCGCCATCGAAGACACCATGAAAGCTTTTCTGGCGATTGCGCTGTCGCTCTCTGGTATCCCGGGAAGGAAATCTGTCATCTGGGCCACCGGAAGTTTTCCGTTTACGTTGGATTCCCCATCGGCAGTGCCGGGCGGCAATCTGTCGCTGCTCTACGAGCGCACGCTGCAGGCTTTGAATGACGCTCAGGTTTCCGTCTATCCGCTCGACGTCCGCGGCCTGGTCGGCACCTCACCCATGGCGGACGCAACCTATTCCGGGGATCTCAGCGGTCCCGGATTCGCCGACGCCGCTGCGGGCCGGAGCGCATTGCAGACTTCCACGATCGCGAGCCTGAAGAATTTTGCCGACATGACGGGTGGACACGCTTTTTACAACAACAATGATTTGGTCGCCGGTTTCAAGCGCGCTGCGGACGATTCTTCTTCCTATTACTTGATCGGCTACTACGCCGATCATCACGACACCAAGCCGGGCTGGCGGAGACTGCAAGTGCAGGTCGCGCGGCCCGATATAGAAGTGCATGCGCGCACCGGATTCCTTGTGACCAACGCAACCATCGATCCTGCCTTGACGCGCAAAGCTGATGTTGACTTCGCCTTGAGTTCTCCCTTTGACAGCACCGGAATTCCGGTCACACTCGAGTGGCAGCCGCCGGCGTCCGATGCCGACAAAAAGAAACCCGCATTCACTCTGCACGTGCCCGCCACCAGCGTCATCGACGAAGCCGACAAGAATCGCTTCGATATCGACTTCATCGCCCAGACCACCAAAACTGGCGCGCCCCCAGCCAACGCCGCGCAGACAGTCAAAGGCGCAATTCCCGATGCCGCGCTGCCCAAAATCAAAGCCGAAGGAATGATCTACAAGAATGCGCTGCAACTCCTCCCAGGCACCTATCAAGTACGGTTTGTAGTGCGAGACAATCTCAGCGGCAGGATCGGAAGCGTCACCGCCCCGCTTACAGTGAACTAGTGAGAATAGTTTGTCATTCCGAGCGTAGCGAGGAATCTGCTGCCGCTTCACTCGGGAGGAACCAGACGCACCTCAACAAAAGGATAAGCCAGGGTAGCCCATCCTTTCATCACCGCTGGTCGCGCAGAGCCAGTTGCCTTTCTTCGGGCGTCATCTGATTCCACAACACCTTCAGGTCTTGTTCGATGCGCGTGTTACTCGCGTCCTTGCGCAGCGAGCGCGAGAACCAGCGATACGCGGTCGGCAGATCGCGAGTGGCGCAGTGACCGGTCGCATACATCGTGCCTAGCACGTTTTCAGCCTGGGCACTTGAGCGCTGGGCCGCAGCCAGCAAACTTGTTCTCGCCCGCGTGCAGTTTTCCGGCACGCCGTTGCCGTAGAGATATTTTTCGCCTTCAGCCTCAAGGTCCTCTACACCAGATTGAGTTTGCAGCTTGGCCGCCTTGCGCACAGGTGCAGGCCGCTCTGCAGCCGCATCTCCCGAGTCATCCGTCTTCGCACCCGCCGTAGTCGATGCGGAATTACCTGGCTGCGGCTGACTGGTGGCCTGTGAGTCGTTTGCCGGCGGCTGATCTGCTTGGGGCTGGCTCGCCTGCGGAGCTTGCGTCGAATCCGCCGTGCCTGCCGGTGGAACCTGCGCCGACGGAGTCGCCGTCTGATCGCTTGACTGGCCAGCCGGTGCCTGAGCCGGTTGCTGAACTTTATTATCGGCGCTCGTCCCGTTTGCCGGAGCCGGCTCCGAAGTCGAAGCTGCTGCCTCCGGCGGGGAATTCGCATCTTGAGCGCTACCGGCCGGCGGCGGACTACTTAGAAGCCTGCTGGCTACGACGCGCAAATCCTGTCGCCAGTGCCAGCCCGCCGCGGCAACGGCCGCAAGCAGCACAATCAGAATCAGATTCCGGCCGCGGTGCTGCGGTGTTTCATCCTCTAGCAGGTAGCTCAAGCTTCTACTATCTGCCGGTTCATTCCCTAAGCCGAGAAATGACGGCCCGCTGACCTTTTGCGCGATTACTTCTTCTCTTGTCGCTCTTGCCGGGGGCGATGAAGTTTGCGAAAGCGGCCGCAAGGAAACTGGAGGCGGGGACACACGCGGCGGCTGAGGCGCGGGCTGACTCCCGCCGGGACCTGGAAGGCGCAATTCCGCCGCACACATCCCGCAAAAGCGATGTTGCGGGAAATTTTCGTAACCGCACTTTTCACAACGTACGAGCATGGATACTGGCATAAGAATATACCGACTTTGGATGGTGTGTCGGCGATTTCGGTTGGTTGACTAAACAGTAGCATCTCCGCTCCCGAAACCCATTGACAATTAGCGGTTTAGGCACCGATCAAGTCAATACTCGCTGTGATCGATGTGTAACAAAGCAGTAGCCAATCGGTCGCATTGTCCTCGGTCGATGAATTCCCATTTTCGTGTGACCACCACGCGAAAAGCCCGTCCCGCCGTCGATGTCCCTGTGGACAAAAAATAGTTAGTGCCGATTCCGGACGCACATGGCCTTCCGTGACCTATTGGAAGTCGGGCGTGACCCGAATAATGGGGTTGTTGCACATTACGTTTTTTTGACTGCGAACATGCGGTCAGGATCGCGGTGCAGCGGCTCTTCAATCCCCCGGTCGTGCGCGAGCACGGGCAAGAGAGGCGGTACCGTGAGAAACCTCACGCAGCGGTCGAAGTCAGTCGGTAGCCAGGTCACTCTTCTCGCACTTTTCTTATTTCTACTACTTCCAGCCTTTGCATCCGCACAGACTGTAAACCTGACCTGGGACCCCAGCAACTCCAAGAACATCGTGGGATACAACGTCTTCCGGAGCATGAACGCCGACGGTCCCTACTCGCAAATCAATTCAACTCTTGATCCCAATACCGGCTATTCCGACAGCACGGTCCAGGCCGGCAAAACCTACTACTACGTAACCACCGCCGTCGACAATCAAGGCGTTCAAAGTGCTTATTCGAATCAATCCGAGGCCGTTATTCCAGGCGGCGGCTCTGGTTCGGAAAACGGCTTGTATAGCTTTGCCGGGGGTAGCGACCCAAGCCTCCCTTATGCCGGCCTGATTTTCGACAAGGCTGGTAACCTCTACGGCACCACGGAAGTTGGTGGAACCGACAATCAGGGTACCGTCTTCGAAATAACGGCCAACTCAAATGGTAGTTGGACCGAAAGCGTACTTTACAACTTCACCGGCGGCGAGGACGGAGGCCAGCCCTACGGCAGCCTGGTGTTCGATTCATCTGGCAATCTGTATGGCACGACGAATTTCGGCGGCAGCACCAACTGCAATCTGGGATGCGGGACTGTCTTCGAGCTAACACCCGGTTCCGGCGGTTGGACCGAATCCGTGCTTTACACCTTCACCGGAGGCACCGACGGCCGCGAACCTTACGCTCGATTGCTCCTCGACGCTTCCGGCAACCTCTACGGCACGACCTTGCTCGGCGGCAATATTGGTTCGGTCTGCAGTTCCGGTTGTGGCACCGTCTTCAAGTTGACGCACGGATCCAGCGGCTGGACCGAAAGCGTTCTCTACACTTTTGAAGGCGGAACCGACGGAGCTTCACCTTACGACGGACTTGCCTTTGACCCCACCGGCAATCTTTACGGCTCGGACTATGGGGGTGGCACTTCTAGCAACGGCACCATCTTTAAGCTGACCCCGGGTTCCAGCGGATGGACCGAGAGCGTCATTCACGCCTTCGCCGGCGGCTACGACGGAACCCATCCCTATAGCGACCTGATCTTCGACGCCACCGGCAATCTCTACGGTACCGCCTACCAGGGCGGTCACGAGGGATACGGCATTGTCTTTCAATTGCAGCCCAGCTCGAATGGTCGATGGAAAGAAAAAGTGCTCCATGGTTTCGCCAATACTCCCGCGGGAAATCCCGTTGCAGGCCTGGTCATGGACACCGCTGGCAATCTCTACGGCACGACCATGCTGGGTGCCGTCACCAGTACCTGTGCAAACGGATGTGGCGCGCTGTTCAAGCTGACGCCCTCAACCGGCGGCGCTTGGTCCTACAAAGTCGTCCATGATTTCGGGCAGGGAACCGACGGATACCATCCCACTGGCGATCTGATTCTCGACTCCACCGGCAATCTTTACGGCACCACGCAAGCAGGCGGAGCCCAGGGAACCGGCATGGTATTTCAGATCATGCACTAGGGCCACTGTTCTGCTTCTCAGGGAAGAACCAAACGACGGGGTGCCCCATCTTTGCGTCCTTTGCAAAGGTGGGAGCCCTAGATCCTCACTTCGAAACCGCGCCAACGTAAACCGAAAATGGCTGCAGCGACAGATGTGAAAGCGAAACCTTCGATCCAGCGCCCATCGTCGTAAAGAGCGTGCTCGCGCTCTGCACCGCAAACCCCTGTGCGCCCAGATCGAAGCTCACCTGCTGCGGCTGCGACGACATATTCAGCACCACCAGCACCGCCTCATTCTTATAGCGCCGCAAATAAGAAAGCACGTTCGTATCGCTCTCGTTAAGCGCCACATAATCGCCGTCGAGTAGAGCTCGATTTTGATGCCGCAGCGCCAGCAGGCTCTTGTAGACCTGCACCACCGACGACGGATCCTTGAGTTCACTCGCCACGTTCACGGTCTTATAGCTAAGCGGAACCGGCAGCCACGGCGTCCCCCGCGTGAAACCCGCGTTCGGGCTATCGTCCCACTGCATCGGAGTGCGTTCCCCATCCCGCCCTTTTTCCTCCGGCCAGCCCACCCGCCCAATCGGATCCTTCACATCTTCCTTCCGCTTCGGATCATTATTCTCCATCCCAATCTCTTCGCCGTAATACATTATCGGCGTGCCCCGCAACGTCAAATACAGTGACGCCATCAATTTCTCGATCGCCCGATTATTCTTTCCATTCCCGTAGCGCACCGACGAACGCACGATATCGTGATTGCTCAGCACAAACACTGGCCAGCCTCCCGCCGAATCGACTGCCGCAATCTGCCGCCGGAATTCCCCCGCCGAAAGTTGATTGACCATGGTGAACATGAAGTCCATCGGCATCTGCAGTTCGTCGCTGTGCCCGCCGTAGTATCGCTTCAGTTCGCTCACATCCTTGGTCCAGGTTTCGCCGATGAGCACAGCATTATTCTGGTCCGCGACTTTTCGCAGATCGCGCAGCACGACGTGTACCTCCGGAAGTTTGTCGTTGTAAACGTTTTCCTCGACCGGATCGCCCAATTTATTTCGCCCCGGCAGCACCGGATTGTCGTGCAGCCCCGGATCTTCAAACAACGTATCGACCGCATCCAGCCGGAATCCGGCCACGCCGCGCTTATACCACCACCGCGTCACATCGAACATGGCATCGTGCACCGCAGGATTCCGCCAGTTTAAATCCGGCTGCTGCGGATAGAAATAGTGATAAAAATATTGCCCCGTCTTCGCATCCCACGTCCAAGCCGGCCCGCCAAAGATGGAAACCCAATTGTTCGGCGGTGCCGAGCCCTTGCCGTCATGCCACATGTACCAATCGCGCTTCGTCGAACTGCGCGACGACCGCGAATCAATAAACCACGCATGCTGATCCGACGTGTGGTTCATCACAAAATCCATAATGATCCGAATGCCGCGCTTGCTCGCCTCTTGCTGCAGCCGATCAAAATCCGCCAGCGTTCCGTACATGGGATCGATATTCTCGTAATCCGAAACGTCATACCCGAAATCCACCTGCGGCGACGGATAGCAAGGCGTAATCCAAATCGCATCCACGCCCAGGTTCTTCAGATAATCCAGCTTCGAAGCAATGCCATTCAAATCGCCAATGCCGTCGTTGTTGCTGTCCATAAAACTCCGCGGATAAATCTCATAGAACACCGCATGCTGCCACCACTGATGCCCCTCCGCGTCGACCGCCTGAGCCTGCGCGACAGCCGCAGAACAGAAACCAGCAACCAACAAAACCAACCCCACGAACTTACAAAACATGAAAACGCCCTCCTGCAGGATGAGACGCCAGCCAGAAGCTTTTTTGCCCAGTTCGCCTTACTTGATGCCCAGCAACACCCCAAGATACGCCCTTACCTTAGTCAGCAACGCGGAATCAGCTTTGGAGTGAAACGCAGCCTTTCGCGCCATCCAGTCCATACTCTTGAGATGATCCACCAGCACCGCGCCCTCAATCTTACCCACAACCGCCGGCAAAGCGAACGGATAGGGTTTGCGTCGGCTCGTAAGTGGGCACACAATCACCAGACCACTGGCGCGGTTATAACTCTGCTCGGTCACTACCAGAGCCGGACGTCTCTTAGCTTGCTCGCGCCCCGCTTGCGGGTCAAAATCGATCCAGACGATTTCCCCAGCCCTGGGAACATAGCGCGCTACCATTCAACCGATTCCTTTCCTCGTGCCGGGCCGCTCGGAATTTCCTCGTAACGATTCTCCGGCGTGATTTGCGCGACCAGTTCCTTCAAAGCGGGAACACGCTGTTTCCGGCGAACCTTGATGTTTCCCTCATCCGCCTCAATCACGATCGGATCGCCCTCACGCACCCCCGCTGCCTCAGCCACGGGCTTCGGAATCCGCACCGCCAAACTGTTTCCCCATTTCACAATCTGACCCTCTGCCATAACCCCCACTCCTTGGATACACGGAGTATACACCGTAGTATCTACATTGTCGACACACATCTACAAATCTGTGATTCTTCTTCCCGCATCCGCCCGTCCGGCCTAGCGCCCCGCCGAATCAGCCCCCAACCGCCACCACGCCTCACGATACTTTTCGTACTGCCCGCCCCCTCCCGGATAGAACCGCAAACACTTTCGCGGGGCAAACGCCTTCACCGGGATGATGTACCACAGATCCAGCGGAACAATGTACACCGCCAGAAAATCGATCTCATCCGCCGTATACGCCGCCGTGCACCCGCGCGCCGTGATGCTGTACCGTTTCTCGCCCACATATCGCGTCGACTTCACCTGCACCCGTAACAACCGTTTTCCCGTACCCACCACCAGGTCATAACGCTCACTGTCTCCCCAGGGCGTCAACACGCTCAACCCCAGGCTCGTCGCCTTGTGCAAAAAAGCCGCCTCTGCCTGCTCCCCCGACCATTTCCGTGTGTCCCCCGCGGCCGCAATATCCCCCACCCAAATCGCACCTTGCAACTCCATATTCATCTCATCCCCCAAGCAACAAAAAAGGGTCCGGCAGAAGCCGCACCCAGATTCTCAGAAAGTTATAACCGAACAACCTATTATATCACGCCCAAACAAATACCCAAAGTCCAACAAACCTTGGGTCGTGGACTTGCCCACTACCAAGCCTTGTCATCCCGAGCGAAGCCGAGGGATCTGCTGTTCTCTCTACCCCAGCCAGACAAAAGGGTGCCCCATCGTTCCGCGTTCGTTGCGGAAAGGTGGGAAACGAGAATCTCGAAAGCACACGCCATTCGCTTCCGGAATAGGACGCCCTTCGGCGCTCTAGAGAGTGAGTGTTCGCCGTTGAAAACCGAAGCGGCAAAGCCCGTTGTTTCGTATCTCGTGGATCCCGTTTTGCGTTGTCATCCTGAGCGCAGTATTCCGGCTCGCAAAGCGAACCGGAATGCGAAGTCGAAGGACCCCGCGCCTGCCCGCACCACGAGCATAGTCCGCGGGAATTCTGAACATGGTCGAGGACGCCAGCCTACTCAATCTCACCCCAGCCAAACAAAAGGGTGCCCCATCTTTCTGCGCACGTTGCGGAAAGGTGGGAAACGAGAATCCCACCGAGAGGACAGCATTCTCTGAGTAGCCGACGGTCTATGCCGCGCTGGCGTGAATTTCCTTAAGCTTCACCTGCGCCTCAGCCCCGAGGCGATCGGCATAAAGCAGCAGCCGCGCCACGCTTAATGTGGACAGCTTGCCGCGCATCAACTCGCTAACCCTCGGCTGCTGTATTTGCAGGATTCGTTCCAAATCGCGAGCTTTGTATCTGCGGCGCTTAACCAATTCCAGAATCTTCTGATGCAAACTTGCCTTCAGTTTAAGTTCGAGAGCCCCTTGCCGGTCCAATCCGAGTTCATCCAATACGCTTCCCGCGATTCTGTATTCACCTTCTGCGGACCGCTTTTTTGGCATTTCTTTTCTCCTCGCGTTCGGCTTCCAGCACGCGCTTGAGGCGCGTCTTGGCGGTTTCAATGTATCGTGACGCCATGTATCTTGTTACTTGTATACACGTACCGTGTATGTAACTCACGATGCCATCAGTAATTCGGGGTAACCATCTGCGGGCGGCGCCAGGTACCGCGTTAGACGAGGCAAGGCGGAACGGTGTAACCCAACTGGGAGACAGTGGTTGTCGGCGTAACGCGATCCACTTTATAAGTACCGGCGAACGTAACGTTAGAAGGTTTGTACGAGCCGTTATACCCCACTTCCCAAAAGAGAACGCGTTTGCAGACGTCATGTAGGTGGCGGGCCAAGTGGAACCACGCCAGGAGTTCGTGCCGATCATTAAGGTGTATTGCCCCGGAATGAATTACCTATCCACGAATTGAGGACAGCAAACCCTCCCAAGTCACATCGACCGGCAAGCTGGAATAATACGCGTTCATCGCGGTTGCATCGTGTAGGTTCGCCTTCCGAAGGAGCGCTGCAACGGCGACGCCAAAATCCGTCTCGCTGGTGGCAACATTCGCCTGCCTGCTGACGATCCTATCGATAACCGCCACTTGGTCCAGTTTTCCGTCCGCCTTACACTGCCGCCGAATGACCCCGAGCCTCTCGCGTGCTTCGACTGTCACATCGGCTACGGATTTCGCATTTGCGGGATCGAGATTTTCTAAGAGATTCTGTCGCGTCAAATTGTGGCGCTTGCAAATAGCGTCCAAAGCCTTCACCAGGTCAGCAATGCTGCCGTCTACACTGACGTTTCCGGGGGCACCGGAACGGATAAGGTTCATAGCCGGCGTAAGAAGTCGCCGGATGTCTTGGGGCAAATTGAAGAAGCGTCTCATGAAGGCCGAGATGCCAGAATCTGCTCTCGCGGAGTCGAACAGAGAAAATGCCGGGTAGCCTTCTTTATGGCCCCGGGATCCAAAACGAAAATGAATACGGCGCCTGAGCTGTCTATCCGATCCTCGGAGCTCGATCCAAGGCGATCCCACATCACCACCGCAGGAAAACTCCAAAGCGGGAAAAAGCCCCCAAGGAATCAGCGCGGAAACCTCATCCGGCGTCCCATGAGGCCGACCATCAACCGCTCCGAACGCCACCGCACTGAAGCGACGATCATCGGCGGCGTCGCTGGGCTCAAATATCCGAACCCCGCAGGAGTGACCATCGGCTACGAAATGTATGTATGGGACGTGATCCGTGATCGAGCATGCGTTTTCGCATCCTCTGAATTCACCTAGCCCGCCGAACAGCGGTATGCACCATAGTTCCTCCGACTCATTCTCGGCGACCACGAACTCCAAGTCACCGGGCACAATGTCGAGGGTAGCATTCTTGTTTCCAAACAAATCTATATGGCTGCCACCGACTAGCCCTCGAGTGCCCCGAAATCGGCCATCAGCGACTGTTACCTCGATCCCGGTAATGGAGTGCTCTCCGCGATCCTTGAACACCGTTTTGTTTCCGTCTTGCTTAGGAATAGCGCCGTGCAGAAACGGCATCAGCAAATTGCGATATTCTGCCGGAATTACATAGTGCTCGATGTGAGTTCGAATCGTAATCTTCCCGCCTGATGACAGCTCGACCGTTGTCGGCCCTGAGACCTCGCCGTCCGGGGAGCTAAACGATATTCGACCCCTTCCCGAATGCACTTCGTTCGCGGGAATAAATTGCCGTAAATCCGATTGACTGAACACGCCTCTGACTCCGCGCTTATTCCTCGTTGAGATGGGAAAGCCGCGCTCTCGCGAACGGGGCCTCTGATTTAACTGAAAGCTGACGGCCGATAGCTGAGAGACATCCCTACTTGGAGTGAACCGATGCCTTCGGCGCAGGCGCGCCACGCAACAATCCTTCCGTGCTTAAATCTTCGTCCAGCTCGGGCCAGTGAATTCCGTAACCTCCGCCAGCGATCTTCCAGTTCTTACGCTGAGCAGTTGTCGCGTTAAGCAGGCGGGGATACCAGACGAGAGGCACAGAGATGACGCGGCCGTCGCGCAGACTCACGCTGAGCGTATCTTCTGTAGATTGCACGTCCAGCACGCGTTCATCTGCCGCCGATGCCGAAAAACTCATTCCATGCCTCCAGGAATTCTTCTCTGTGGTCGATCACAATTGATTGTATCGTGCGGAGTTCGTGCGCGCGAAACCCAAAATTGTGTGCCAACTGAACCGGGTCGAGCCAGAACTTGGCCGATAAATCCTCCCGGTCGATATGAATATGGGGCGGTTCGCTGGGCTCGTGGCTATAAAAGTAGAAGCGGTAAGGGCCAGACCGAAGCACAGTCGGCATCGGGGAATTCTACCAAACCTCACCGTCAATCTGTGGTTCCAAACAAAAAAGGCCCCGCTTACGCGGGGCCTTTGATCTAGCTAAAAGCTAGGAGCTAGAAGCTGCTCTTAGTACATTCCTTCCATACCGCCGCCGTGTCCGCCGCCCATCGGAGCACCCTTCTTCTCCTCGGGGATTTCGGCGATCAGGGCTTCGGTGGTCAGCATCAACGACGCAATCGATCCGGCATTCTGCAGCGCGGTCCGCACAACCTTCGTCGGATCGAGCACGCCCGCCTTGACCAGATCTTCGTACTCGCCGGTCAGGGCGTTGTAGCCGTAGTTGTTGTCCTTCGAGTCGTTGACTTTGCCCAGGACGATGGCACCTTCTTCGCCGGCATTCTCGGCGATCTGGCGCAGCGGTTCCTGAATAGCGCGGCGCACGATGTTCACGCCGATCTGCTCATCGCCCTCGAGTTTCAGCTTGTCGAGTGCGGGGACGCAGCGAGCCAGAGCCACTCCGCCGCCCGGGACAATGCCTTCCTCGACTGCAGCGCGGGTTGCGTGCATGGCATCTTCGACGCGAGCCTTCTTCTCTTTCATTTCAGTCTCGGTCGCAGCGCCAACCTTGATCACAGCCACACCACCAACCAGCTTCGCCAACCGCTCTTGCAACTTCTCGCGGTCGTAGTCGCTGGTGGTCTTTTCGATCTGGCCACGAATTTCCTTCACCCGGCCCTGAATGTCTCCGGGCTTGCCTTTGCCTTCGACGATGGTGGTGTTGTCCTTGTCGATGGTGATCTTCTTGGCCTGGCCGAGATCGCTGATCTGCACGTTCTCGAGCTTAATGCCGAGATCCTCAGTGATGGCCTTGCCACCGGTGAGTTTCGCGATGTCATCCAGCATAGCCTTGCGGCGATCGCCGAAGCCGGGCGCCTTGACGGCGGCGACTTGCAGCGTGCCACGCAGCTTGTTGACGACGAGAGTAGCGAGTGCTTCGCCTTCGACGTCTTCTGCGATGATCAGCAACGGACGGCTGCTCTTCGCGATCTGCTCGAGCAACGGAAGAAGATCTTTCATCGAGCTGATCTTCTTTTCGTGAATCAGGATGTACACGTTCTCGAGCGCGGCTTCCATGCGCTCGGGATCAGTGACGAAGTAAGGGGACAGATAGCCGCGGTCGAACTGCATGCCTTCGACCACTTCGAGTTGCGTTTCGAGCGTCTTGGCTTCTTCCACGGTGATGACGCCATCTTTGCCAACCTTCTTCATGGCCTCGGCAATGATCTTGCCGATGGTCTCGTCGTTGTTGGCGCTGATGGTGCCGACTTGTCCAATCATGTCGCCGGTCACGGGCTTGGAGAACTTGTCGAGTTCGCCCTTGATCCGGTTGCCTTCCTTATCGAGGCTGCCGCAAATTGTGGTAACGGCCTTCTCGATGCCGCGCTTCATTGCCATCGGATTGGCGCCGGCAGCAACTGTCTTGACGCCTTCGCGATAAATGGCCTGAGCCAGAACGGTCGCGGTCGTGGTGCCGTCGCCCGCGATGTCCGAGGTCTTCGATGCCACTTCACGTACCATCTGCGCGCCCATGTTTTCCTGCGCGTCCTTCAGTTCGATTTCCTTTGCGACGGTGACGCCGTCCTTGGTAATGGTCGGCGAACCGAATTTCTTTTCAATCACAACGTTGCGGCCCTTGGGACCGAGAGTGACTTTCACTGCATCGGCGAGAATATTCACGCCGCGAAGAATCGCCTGCCGCGAATCCTCTCCATGAACAATTTGCTTTGCCATAATTTCTTTTCTCCTGAAGTTTTAGAGTTTGATGTCATCCTGAGCAACGCGCTTTTTGCGTTGCGAAGGATCTGAGTTCGTCCCCGCGCGCAATCGCGTCAGGCGATTGCGATAAAGCGCGAGACGAACATCCTTATTGCAGTTACTTGCGCGAACCAGCCAGTTCCTTCTTGGTAGCCGCGCCCGTCACCACGCCGAGAACCTCTTCCTCGCGCATGATGATGAAATCTTCGCCGTCCAGCTTGATCTCCGTGCCGGAGTACTTGCCGAACAAGATGTGATCGCCTTCCTTAACCGCCAGAGGGAACACTTTGCCTTCATCGTTCGATTTGCCGCGACCAACAGAGATAACCTCGCCCTCCGAAGGCTTATCCTTAGCGCTGTCCGGAATAATAATTCCTCCACGGGTGGTGCCTACTTCTTCTACGCGGCGGACCAGGATGCGGTCGTGCAGCGGGGTAAATTTTGTAGACATGCTTGTAGCTCCTTTCGTTCGTATTCAGTTAGGATTTAGGGTAGATTGCTCAAGAGGTACCAGTCGCCAACGGATTCTCTGTTGTTAGCACTCATTGTTGGCGAGTGCTAAGTATAGGATGGCGCACGAGGATTGTCAAGCAGGCGTTTATTTATACATATTAAGTATGTTGCATTGCATGTAGTTACGGTTACATGTTGAAGTTCGTAGCTGGATGGAATTGAGGTGCTTGCCATGAAAAAGTCTTCGCAGGTGGTGGCGTTCGCGATCGTGGTTTGGTTCGCCGGAGCCTTGGCCGTCGAGGCGGGCGCTAGCGATAAGAAGTCGCAATACGACTATCCGGTGTCGGTGCTGAGCTTTGTGGTGCTGAAGGGCGACAACGGAAAACCGGTGCGGAACGCGGGCGTCGTGATGCACTCGGTGGACAAGCATGGCAAGCAGGATCGCGGCGGGATTGAACTCAAAACCGACGCGGAAGGGAAGGCCAGCTTCGACGGCGTCCCCTACGGCAAGTTGCGGATCCAGGTGCTGGCCACGGGATTCCAAACCTACGGGGAAGACTACGATATAGTCCAGCCGACCATGGTGATCACCATCAAGCTGAAGCGTCCGGAAGGACAGTATTCGATTTACGAAGATCAGCAGAACGATAAGAAGCCGACGACACCGCCTGATCCGAATGCCAAGCCGCAGCCGTAGCTTCCCGAGGGTGTTCCGAGATTGAAAAGGGAAGGCCACGCGCCATCGAGGAGTCAGAAATCCGATACTGGAATGGTGCGCCGAGGTGCGAGACATCGAGTTTTTGGCGGGGCGGGAAAAGCAGATTCCTCGGCGCTTCGCCCCTCGGAATGACAAATGGTTTGGTTGTCGGAATCACAATGGTTTCGTTGTTGGAATAACAAATGGTTTGGTCGTCGGAATGACAGTGGTTTGATTGCCCCGGCGTCCACTGTTACCTCTCGCCTTGCCGAACGAGCCTGATTTGTGGCCTACTTCTGCAATACTCCCGCACGAGGGACGATTTATGGACTACTTATTGAAGACCGAACCGACCGTTTATTCCTTTGCCGATCTGGAACGCGAGCAGAGCACTGTTTGGGACGGAGTCACGAATCCCGTGGCGGTGAAGCATCTGCGGGAGATGAAAGCTGGGGATCGCCTGGTCATCTACGAAACTGGTGATCACAAGAGCGCGGTGGGTAGTGCGAGCGTGGTTTCCGTCGATGCGACTGATCCTAAAACTCCGCTGGTGAAGATTAAAGCAGGGAAGGCGCTGGCCAAGCCGGCGACGTTGGCCGAGATCAAAGCTCACAAGCTATTTGCGGATTCGCCGCTGGTGCGGCAGGGAAGACTCAGCGTGGTGCCGTTGAATAAGGAACAGTACAAGTTTCTGACCGGCGACTGAGGGTGCGCCCCAGCGGCTAAACCCGGACCCATTTTTTCATCGAGTTACGGTATGCCTGAAGGCATACCCCGATACGAATCGGAGTTTTCCGCAGCGTCTTGGCTGCATTCTTGCGCCACTACGGCTAAAACCTAGCAGATGCATTGGCCGGTTCGGCGAACCGGCCCTACACAAGCTACACACACCTTCGAAAAGCATTATGCGTGCAGGTCGCGGCGGATCAGCGCGGAATCGACGAAAAAACCAATTCCGATGCTGAGTGGGATGATGCCGAACGCTGCAGCCGTCCAGGCATCGGGCTCAACCCGACCGATCAGCGCAAATGTAATCATGTAGCCGAGCGCGCCGGTGACCAGCAGAATGCCGGAGCGTCGGGAGCGGCCAGCTTCGGAGAGTTCGGGCTGCATGGGCACGTTGACTCCCCGCGCCATTGCGGCCAGGCGTTCGTCGGTGCGCAATTTGCGCACATGATAAAACGTGTACATCGCGGCAAGCGGAATGCCGAAGACCATAATCACCGCTACGAGACCGACCAAATTTCCGTCCATGATGTGCTCCTTGTGTAGCGCGGTTTCCGCGCGCCAGCGGCTGTAAGCTGCGGTCGGTATAGAGTACGGAGGGAGCGTCAGGAAAGTTCCGCGCTAAATGATGCCCTATGGACGGCTACGCCGGGCAAGCCCCGGATCACCCTAAGAGAAGACCTTGCGCAACTCTCGACGCAGGATCTTTCCCGAGGGCGTTCTGGGCAGGGCGTCGACAAAATGAATTTGCCGCGGCTGCTTGTATGACGTGAGACGCTCGGCGACGAATCCGCAGAGGTCTTCTTCTAATTTCTTGCTGGCGACAGAGCCTTCGCGAAGCACGATGAAGGCTACGGGGATTTCGCCCGCTGCCGCGTCCGCGCGTCCGACCACGCCGCAATCGCGGACTGCGGGATGTTCGAGCAGTAAGGCTTCAACTTCGGCGGGCGCTACGGGGAAGCCTTTGTACTTGATCATCTCTTTGCGGCGATCGACGACGTAATAAAAATCGTCGGGATCACGCACCACAATGTCACCCGACCAGAACCATCCGTCGTGAAGCACGGCGGCAGTGGCCTGCGGATCTTTCCAATAGCCCATCATGAATTGCGGGCCGCGCATGACTAGCTCGCCGGGCTTGCCGGGCGGGACTACGCTTTCCTCGGCTTCCGAGGTGTTCACTACACGGCAATCAGTTTGCGCCAGCGGTTGGCCGATAGATTCCGGTTTGTAGAGTTCAGGCTCGAGGTAGCCGACGTGCGTGACCGGCGAAGCCTCGGTCATGCCATAGCCCTGGCACACCAGAATTCCAGTGAGTTCGGTAAAGCGGCGGCCAAGTTCGGAGGCGAGCGGTGCGGCGCCCGACTTAACCCAGCGCAGACGATGGTGCTTGGGAAACTGTCCGGCCTCGGCTGCCTGGCACAACGCGTTCAGAGCGGGCGGCACGGCCGGCATCATCGTTACAGCTTCGTCCACGATTAGAGACAGCAATTGCGAGGGGTTGAAGCGCGGCATCAGCAGCAGCGTTCCTCCCAGAGTAAGCAGCGGGTTCAGGGCAACGTTGAGGCCGTAGATGTGATACAGCGGCAGGAAGCAGAGCATGACATCGTTGCTTGAAATCTCGCTGGCGTGCGGTCCAATGAACTGATAAACGTTCGCGACCAGATTGAAGTGCGAGAGCATCACGCCTTTGGGAAGACCGGTCGTCCCGCTGGAGTAGGGAAGTGCAGCGAGGGTTTGATCGGAAGGCTTATCAGGGGTGGGGCACCCTGCCAAAACAGATTTCAGCAGGCTGGAAAATGGTTCGGCTCCAGGCGCCGATTGGCGCGTTGTGTAGACGCGACGGAGGTCGGGAAGACCCGCGAGATTGATTCCCTGAAGCAACGGCCCATCGCTGATGAGCGAGGCCGCGCCTGAGTTCTCCAACTGGTAGCGCACTTCGCGCTCGCGATAGCTCGGGTTCAGCAGCGTGGGGATTGCTCCAGCGAAGGTAGCGGCATGATAGATGGCGCAGAACTCCCAGCAGTTGGGAAGATAAATGGCGAGGACATCTCCGGGCTTGAGGCCGGCGGCGACGAGTCCACGGGCTAGGCGCTCGACCAGTTCCGCGTATTGCGCATACGTGATGCGCCGGTTGGAGGAGCCTTCGTCACAGGAGGAATCGATGATGGCGGTCTTGTGCGGGAAGCGGGAACATGATTCGAAGATGAGGTCGTGAACGAAGCGGCCGTGTGGATCTGCGTACAAGCGGGTGCGAAGCATGCGCTGTGATTCTAGCGCGAAGCTTCGAAGGGTTCTACGTGATACCGCCGGGTGCCTCGCGTCTGTGTCACGTTTCTCTGCATAACCTTTTACATTTCGATGACAAACTCGCAGCCAAGTGGCGTTAGTGTCGGCGTCGCGATCTGCCACGCGGATCATTCTTCCATGGCAATCGCCGGAGGTGAGAGCTTTGAGCAAACCACAGACCCTAGTCGTCGCAGTACTCGCGTTGATAGTGTTAGCAATTGCCACACCGTCATCGAGCGCACAAACCTACACTGTCCTCCATGCGTTCGCTGCTGGGACGGACGGCGCAGTTCCTAACCCCATCATCCGCGACGAAGAAGGCAACATCTATGGCGCGACAAAGTTTGGTGGCATCACCAACTGCGGCGAAGACAGTTGCGGGACGGTGTTCAAGATCGACAGCGCGGGCAACGAGACCATTCTCTACCGCTTCGAGGGTGGAGACAATGGATACGGTCCCTATGCAGGGTTGGCCCGAGACGCGAAGGGTAACCTCTATGGCACGACGCAGGGGAACGGATTTGTTGGCGGCGCATCCGTAGTGTTCAAGGTTACCCCGGAGGGGCAGGAAACCGTGTTGTTTGTTGCCGGAGAAACAGCCCAGGCCTGCTGCCGCGATTCTCCCGTTGCCGTGGACGCGGCAGGCAACCTCTACGGCATGTCGCCCTACGGGGGCAAGCCCAATTGCGGTTTGGTCAAGAATGACCTGGGCTGTGGAACTCTGTTTAAAATCAGCCCCTCCGGCAAATTCAAGGTGATTCATGTTTTTAGAGGAACGGACGGAATCCAGCCCGAGGGAGGCCTGGTCCTTGACGCCAAGGGCAACATCTATGGCACCGCGGTCTATGGCGGCAATCTCAAGTGCAATTATCCAGGCTGGGGCATGGAGAGTGAAGAAGGCTGTGGAACCATCTACAAGCTGGATCCGAGCGGCAAGTTCACCGTGCTGCACACCTTTACGGGGCCGCATGACGGATCGGCGCCTCTGGGCCTGATTATCGACTCCGCTGGCAACCTCTATGGCATTGCGGATAGTGGCGGCGATACCATCAAAAAGACAAATTGGGAGTACGGCTTGGGAAGCATTTTCAAAGTCGATACCAGCGGCAAGTACAGCGTGCTTTTCACCTTCAGCCCGTGCACCAATCCGCCGTGCAGGGATGGCAAGGTGCGGAATTCGCTCTACGCCAGCCATCTGGTGAGAGACGCGGAAGGCAACCTTTACGGCCTCGAAATGGTCAACGACTGTGCCTTTGGTGGGGGATGTTTATTCAGAATAGACACGAAATGGAAAATAACCGATCTCTACGACTTCACACAAGACCAAAGCGGAGCCCCGATTATCCCCTCGATGGGCTTGGTCCTAGGTTCGCACGGCGATTTCTATGGGAGCACGCCCGTCGGGGGATCTGCCGAACCCGAATGTGACGACGAAGGCTTTACCCAGGGTTGCGGGTCGGTGTTTCACCTTACGTTTTAGCTCGCCCTTTTGCCGACGGGCGTTATTGTCAGGGTCTCGGAAACCCAGGTTGGGGAAACCCAGGTCTCGAAAGGCGCGAGACCTGGGGCATCCCACGCTATTTCATCGGTGAAAAATCGGTCGGGCGCATGTAGGTCACATCGATTTTTTCTACCGTTTTGTCGGCCTGTTCGGTTTTCAACACCTCTTGAAATCCCGGGTCGGCCAGAAACGCGGCCCAGTTCTTTTTCGCCTCCTCGCGGCCGGGATGAGCCAACATAAAGATGAATGTGTTGTCCCAGGCGGGCGAACCCTCGGGAACCCAGTAGCCTGCGACGTTCAGATCGTGTTTGGCGAGCAACTTGGAAGTCGTGTCGCGAAACCGCGACTCGAGTTCCGGCACTTTGCCGGGCAGAGTGTGGTAAACACGAAGCTCAAAGACGCGATTGTTGTCAGCTCTGACTTGGTCGATGTGCGCCAGTCGCGCAGTAAAGAGTGATCCAGCGGCAAAGGAAAGCAGGGCAATGCCGCACACTGTCCATCTCGGAGATTTTCGGAATCTGATTGTCATCGAAGTCTCCTGCGGGGAACAGATTTAACGTGGACTCCGTCAGAAGTACGTATGAGATCCGATTTTGGATGTTCTCGACGGTGAAAAATCTCGATGGCCCTCAGCGTAGAGGTCAGCGGGCTTTATCGCCTGCGCCTTGCGTCCGCGTCATCGTGGAGATCCAATTTACTTCCCAAGTCTTGCCGCCATCGTCCGAGTAGGATTGTTCGAAGTGGGCGGAGTTCGGGGTGATGTCCGACCAAACGTATCGAATGAGGATCGCCCTGTCATTCAAAGTGTCCTGGCAGAAAAACTCGCCGCGTCCATTCTTGAATTCGCCGATCGTGGGTGGCAGGCTCAAGACGCCGGCCTTGCTGTTCGCCCAATAGAGGCTCCACTGATGAGTTTTCGGATTGTAGAGACGCAGGGTCAGGCCTTCGATGTGGCCGGTTGGACCTTCGCCCTCAAATTCATTTAAATTGGCGCGCCCATCCCATACCTTTCGGACGACGATGGTGCCGTCAAATTCCGCCCACGTTGTGGAACCGGTTAAGGGATTCAAGAGGCGCTTTAAATGCTGCTTCCAAGTGCCAAAGTAGAAATCGAAATCGTGTTGTCCATCGTGGACAGCTGCTTGAGATTCGGCTTTGGCCGAATCTGGGATTTGTGGCGTCGTCGATTTGAGGCCGTCCTCGCTTATCCGCGTCATGTCCGCAATCCCGTCCACTTCCCAGGTCTTGCCTCCGTCCTCGGACCAGGATTCTTCAAAATGGGGTGAGTTCGTATTCAGCTTTGACCAAATATATCGGTTGTAAAGAAGCCTGCCATTCAGAATGTCCTGGGTGTAAAACTCACCTTGCCCATTCTTAAACTCGCCGACATTGGGTGGTGTCAGCTTGCCATCTTTGCTGTTCGCCCAATAGATGCTCCACTGATGAGTCTGGGGGTTGTACAAGCGCAAGGTCGCCCCTTCGATGTGGCCGGAAGGGCTGTCAGCTTCAATCTCATCCAGATTAGCGCGGCCGCCCCAGACCTTTCGGTAGACATCAGTGCCGTCAAACTCGATCCAGGCATTGGACCCGGTTAGGGGATTCTGCCGGCGCTTCCAGTGAACTTTCCAGCTGCCAATGAGAGGGTCGAAGTCGTGCTGCCCATCCCGCTCGGCTGGTTCGGATGCCGTTTTTGCCGCTTCTGGATTCTGCTGCGCGAGCCCGTCAGGGGTCTGCCAGAGAATTGCAAGGCCGCATACCAACAGAAAAACCGGAATGTGTTTGAGCGCGTTCATCGATGCCTCCTTTAACTTGTCGTTCCGGCTTGGGCGGTGTCCTGATCCAAATGGGACGCGAAAGCAACATACTTGAAGAGGCAAGCGGATGTGTCAACGCAGGTAAAAACAAGTAAATAGTTGTGAACCGAGAGGTAGAGGGAAGAAGTACAAATCCAGTGCTCGAGGATGATCGAGCACTGGATTCTCAACAGGAACTTACGGCACTGATCAAAGCCGCGAGACGTGTCGTAGTCGTCGGCTGACCGCTAGTTCCCGTTGCGCTGCACGCTCTCGAATCCCTTTTCGAATTGCGTAACCAGCGGGGTCTCGCCGGACTGGAGGCCGTCGTGTCCCATAACCCGCCAGAGGAAACTGCTTGGATGATGCGCATCGTACACGGCCATCAAATCCTCGGAAGGCCGGCTCGTCACCAGGATGAAGATGTCGGCTTGGGACGGCTGGTAAACGATCGTCAGTTTGCCCCAATTTTGAATGGCGTTCTGCACCGCGTTGATCGCGGCCCGATCTTCGGGAAGCACTTTCCCGTCGAACTGATCTCCGTCATAGGAGGCAACGTAGACAAAACGCGCATTCGCCAAAGTGCCGGGAAACGCGGGCGATTTCGTCGTACTCACGTTAGGCGCAGCCACCGCGGAAAGCGCCGTCACAACGATTAAGCTGGCCGTCAAAAAAAACAATCTCTTCATGGAAGCACCTCTGTTTTCATTAGATGCGCCCAGAGAACGCGGGACGGGTGACGCTCTCGAATCAATGATTTAGATCACCTGCGGCCAGCGCGGAATCCTCAGCCCTTAAGATATCTTGCCGGAGCCAGAATCGCGATGCCCTGCCACGGATGCAGAGCCAGCAAATCGGCATCTCCGGTCAGGATCAGGTCCGCCTTGCCATTCAGTGCGACTTCCAGAAATTTGTCGTCTTTGGGATCGCGGCATTCGCGGACGGGATACACAATCGGCACGAACTCGGCTACGCGTCCAAGCAGTCGCAGAAACTGCTGGCGGTCCGGAAGACTGACGTAGCGGTCGAACTTGGAGCGGGCAAGAACGTCGGCCAGTTCGTTCATGGTGGCTTCAGACACCAACAGGAGCCCGGAATCCGCAGCCTTGCGAACCGCGTCCCCCGGAACTGAAGATGGCAGCAGGAGTCGGCTGACCAGGCAATTGGTATCGGCGACGATGCGCTCGCGCTCGCGCATCAGTCTTTCAGCAGTTTCTTCAGGACCGATTTCGTGATGCCGCGAGCCTTGGCCTGAGCCCCGACTCGATCACAAAAGCGCTGGAATTCCGCGGCGTTAAGGTCGCGAATCCTCTCGTATTCCTCGGCCGACATGATCACGGCAACGTCCCGGTTTTGACGTCGAATCACGACCGGCTCACGCTGGGCAGCGTCCAGCAGCGCGGCCAGGCGCTGCTTGGCATCCGTGGCAGAGACAGTTCGCATAATGTCTATACTAGATAAAATAGACAAAATAGTCAAAAGCAGAAATCGACTCCTGCAGTCCTATGCAGTCATCCTGAGCGCAGCGAAGGATCTATGTATTTTGTTCGGCAGCGCCACAATTCCCACAACGGGAAGCCCCTCGCACTTTGTTGTGCTAAGTAGCATCCACTGAGCTAAGCTATAAGCTGACAACCGTCGTCATGCGAACTGTCGTAATGCAAACTAAACATCAAAAACACGATTCCAACCACGCCCACGTTCCAGGACAGCGATTCGATATTCATGCAATCGGCTTCGGCAGCCACCGGCGCTATGGGGAACTCGCGGAGGCAAAGTTTCTGGCCAAGGCCGCCGGCATGGGCTTCGGCGTATCCCGGCCGTGGGGAGATGAGCGTTATGACTTCGTTCTCGATTCCAGTCACCGCTTCTCCCGAGTGCAGGTCAAGTCCACGCGAAAGAGCCGCGCCCCACGTTCGTACGGCGTGGTGCTTTCGAGCAATCGGCTGGCGGCCTACGACGCAACGGAAATTGATTTCCTCGTGGCCTATGTGGTGCCGCTGGACTTGTGGGTATGTCATTCCCGTGAACAAGATTCAAGGAACGATGACTCTGTATTTCCATCCCGACGGATGCAGATCCAAGTGGGAGAAGTATCGCGAGGCCTGGTGCCAGATGGCCTGCCCTCACGACGAGAACGGCCCCAGCAAGATCGTGACGCCGCGATGCTGCGACAAAGGCCCAACCCGCCTGCCGATCTGCCCCCTGAAGCTGTTGCGCTGAGGCGACCGAAAGCATCCACCCCAAGCCGCGAAGCGGCGTACGAACTCAGCCCACACCGCGAGCCGTGGGCGAAAGTGAGAAACGATCCAGCCACACAAAAGTGGGTGCACCGTGCTTCTCCACAAACGCTCTAGTGCGGCTTTGGATTCAATAAGCGCTCGACGCGCTCGGGTTCGCGTGCAATGACCTTTAGATAGGCTTGGGTTGGTCGGTCCGGCTCCGCGCGGCCTTGCTCCCAATCCCGGAGAGTGCCTAGAGGGATGTGGTAGTGGGCTGAAAACTCCTCTTGCGTCAAGCCCAGGGCGCGGCGAATGATTTTCGCCTGCGGCGTCCGCTTCATCCGCTTAAGATCGCTGCGGGCCAGCGGTTGTGCGTCGTTGTCAGCGCGAGCAGCCGCCTCGATGGCCTCGGGCGTCATGGACCTAAGCGTTTTTCTTGAAGTAGTCGTCCTGCTCATATTGCGTTGCCCTTCGAGCCGAAATAATGCGAATGCGTTCCTCGCGTTCGGTGTAAGCCACAAACAACAAAATGTTTCCGTCGGCCATGCCAATCATGACAAAGCGCTCTTCGCTATAGTCCGCACGGTCGTCGAGGCGCTCGATGGCAAACGGGTCGCCGAACACCGTCTTTGCCAAGTCGAAGCTCACGCCATGTGCGCGAAGGTTGGCTGCGGCCTTGGCATCGTGCCATTCAAAGTTCAATTTCATGGTACTACGGGATACCAGTAGTGTCAACTGCCCATCGAACACTGTAATAAGGACGTTTATCGAAGCGCCAGATCATCCTAGCTCTCGCGTTCGGCAACGACAGCGAACTTAACCCCCAGGGCGTGCAGGACAGAGTTGATGGTTGCAAAGCGTGGGTGCGCGCCTGCACTCAGGGTCTTGTACAGGCTTTCCCTCCCCAAGCCCGCCTCTTTGGCGATCTGCGCCATGCCTTGGGCCTTGGCCACGTCGCCAAGGGCGGCGACGAATACCTCGGGGTTCGGGTCTTCGGCGGCCGCTGAAAGATATTCCGCAATGACCGCATCGTTATCGAGATACGCCGCCGCGTCGAATGGTTTGTAAATCGGTTTCTTTTTCTTCATGGTTTCGCCCTCCTGAGTTCGCGAGCCATTCTTTTCGCTTTGGCAATGTCTCTCGTTTGCGAGGCCTTTACGCCGCCAGCCAGCAAAAAGATGGTCGAGCCCGTTCACGTGTAATAAATTTGATAGTCGGGTCCGACGTGAATACGCATCTCGGAAACGCCCTCTCCGACGGATTCGCAATCGCCGAAATTTCCAAATGCCGCGCTCGCCAGTCGAGCCAGAATTCTGTCTTTGCTTTTTGGTCGGGCAGATGCGACAGCCACACATCGAAATCGGACGACCGAAGCAATGTATTCGAGTTACTTCATTGTATCCGCGTGGATACTTTCCTGCAAGCGCGAATCCTCAATGCGCCACGCTCCGGGTGCCCCAGGTCTCGCGCCTTTCGAGACGTGGGATCTTGCGCCGAGCGGGCTTCGCTTAACCCTAATCACTGTGTGACGCTCGGCTCGCTTGACCCCAACGCACGGCTCTGCTACGCTCCGCCCCACTCTTGCTTGGGAGGTGCGATATGCGTCCAGTGGGCGTCACTCTCATTGCTATCCTGCATTGGTTGCGCGGGGCGGCCTATGTGGCCGTCGGATTCGCGCTCATCGGGTTCGCGCACCTTAGCGCGCACATGATCGCAAGCGTTGCCGGAGACACTTTCTTCCAGCGGTTCGTTTCTGGGCTGGGCAAGTCGCTGGGCGTTGCGCTCCTGCTGTTGCACTCGTCTACATTGTGATGGGCTTCGGCCTGTGGGCGATGAAGAATTGGGCTCGCATGCTGACCCTGATCTTTGCAGTGATCTGGCTGCTTTCGGCGCTGGTCCGGCTCGTCCACTTTCCCACGCCTTTTCATCTGCTGCGCGCGGCCGTGGATGTGGCCATTCTCGTCTATCTTTTATTGCCCGATGTGAAGCGAGCATTTGCGGCCTAGCAGGTCGCGGACAAACTCTGATTTTGGGTGGGGCGGCGTTGCCTTCGCGCCTGCGTTGGATCGAGACGCCCTGAGCCGGTTTCACATTGACTCGAAGAGGGACTGGGGGGACAATAGCAGCCGTTTTTGGGTTCGAAAAGGAGATTTCGGTTTATGGCACGTCGAGCGTTTCTCACGCGAATGGCGCAGTTAGCGGCACTGCCTTTTCTGACCGCTGCCGGCGCCCTGCAAGCACAAACCAACCGCAAACAGCTCAAGATTCTGATGAAGAGCGCCTGGGGCTCCGACGATCCCACCAAGGCCGCATTTCCTTTTTCGCACGGACTCGCGCTTGCCGAGGCCGGCCACGAGGTGCAGATCTATCTGCTCGGAGAGGCTGTCGTGCTGATGCGCAAAGTCGTCGCCGATGCGGTCACGCCCGTCGGCTGGCCGACCGTTGGAGACTTCCTGAACAAGCTGGCTGGCAAGCACGTGCAGATCTATGCGTGCGGCGCGTGCGCGCGCGCGCGGGGCGTCACCGAAACCGATCTGACCAAGTTATGGAGCGAAATTCGGCAGCCCACCCATCTTCGTTTCGCTGGTCGAATGGGCGGACCATGTGATCACGGAGTAGGTGACTCAGGCCTGAACGAAGGGCTCATACACTGGGGCAGCCAACTGGCCCTGCGCTATACTTGAGCTGGGATGGCCAACGACTCGCAGAAGACTTTCTACCTCGAAACTTTCGGTTGCCAGATGAATGCTCACGACTCGGAAAAGGTTGTGGGCACGCTGGTGTCCGAGGGCTACCGCCAGGTACCGACGGTCGAAGAGGCTGGGCTGGTGCTTTACAACACCTGCTCGATTCGCGACAAGGCCGAACAGAAAGTCTTCAACCGCCTTTCCGACTACAAGAAATTCTACAAGCAGGGCAAACGCTTCGGCGTGCTGGGCTGCGTGGCGCAGCAGGAGGGCGAGAAGATTTTCGACCGCGCACCGTATGTGTCCATGGTGTGCGGCTCCGCGTCGTATCGCAATCTGCCGCAAATGCTGATCCAGATTGAGGCAGGGAAGCAGCGCGTCACTGGCCTCGACGACCGCGAAACCGACGAATGCTTTGAGACGGAATTCACCGCACGCACCAATCCGCATCGCGGTTACATTACGATCATTGAGGGCTGTGACAAGTTCTGTGCCTACTGCGTAGTTCCCTTCACGCGCGGCAAGGAGCGCAGCCGGACGTCGGAGTCCGTTTTATTCGAAGCTGGACAGATGGCCGATTTGGGTTATACCGAGATCCAGTTACTGGGGCAGAACGTGAATTCCTATAAGGATCCGGCAGGGAAGAAGAGCTTCGCGGAATTGCTGGCAGCGGTTGGCGAAACTGCGGGCATTCGGCGAGTACGGTTTACGACCTCGCATCCCAGAGACTTTGGACGCGACATTATCGACGCAATCGACGCTGTTCCGACGCTTTGCGATCACGTACACCTTCCGGTGCAAAGTGGTTCTCCGCGCGTGCTCGACGCAATGCAGCGGCTTTACACGCGCGACGAATACATGGAACGCATCTCGTGGATCAAAGCCGCGCGCCGGGAAATTAGCATTACCAGCGACATCATCGTAGGATTTCCGGGCGAGACTCAGGTTGAGTTCGAGGAAACTTTGTCGCTGCTCGACGAAGTTGAATACGACGCCATCTTTGGATTCAAGTATTCCCCGCGGCCGAACACTCCGGCGCTCAGCCTAGAAGACGCCATCCCGGACGATGAAAAGGCACGCCGGCTTGCCATCGTTAACGAGAGACAGCGCGACATTCAGAAGCTACGCAACGAAAGGTATCTGGGCGTGACCCTTGAAGTGATGGTTGAAGGGAAGAACGAGGCCCGCGGCCAATGGATCGGCCGGACGTCGCAAAACAAAGTCTTCAACTTTACCGCCCCGGAGAACGCAAAGCCGGGCGTTGGAGAATATGTGACCGTGGTGACAACGGCAGTTTTTCCCAACAGTCTTTTAGGGCAAATAGTGGTATAAGGAGCTTCTCCGGAGATCACGATGGAAGTAGAAATGAAAATTCGCGGCCTGCTCATGGACCCTGTAACAAATATGCCAATCGTGATCCTTAAAGACGCGGGGACAGACACGGTGTTGCCCATCTGGGTTGGAATCTACGAAGCCAACGCAATCGCGCTGGAGATTGAAAAAGTCAGCACGCCGCGGCCGATGACCCACGATCTAATCAAAAACGTCCTGGTAGGCCTCGACGCGGCCGTCCATAAAGTGGTGGTAACGGAGCTGCGGGAAGACACGTTTTATGCGGTGATCTGGCTGGAGCGCGAAGGGCGCATTGTCAGCATAGATTCGCGGCCGTCGGATGCGCTGGCGCTGGCTTTGCGGGTCGATTGTCCCATCTTCGTCGAGGATGAAGTTCTCAAGAATTCCAAGTTGGCGACGACGGCATCCGACCGCGTTACCAGCGAAGAACTGCGGAAGTGGCTGGAAGGCCTGAATGACGAGGATATGGGCCGATACAAGATGTAGGAATTGAGGGATTGAATCATTGAGTCATTGAAACATCACGGCCCGTTCTGCTTGCTCCTTGTTCCTCAATGATTCAATCACCCAATGATTCAATGACTCAATTCTTCCATGCCTGATCCGGCGAAACAGCTCCAGCAAATCTACGTGGCTGGATTCGAGTTGAAGGTCTTCGATCGCTTTCCAAAGTGCGTGGGAGTGGTGCGGGACAACTGCATCGCGCTGATGGTGCCGTCGCCGGATGGATTGCAAATGCTGGGCACTCCAGGCTGGCTGATCGGGGAAGCCATCGGGGTTTTGGTTGAGACGGACGGTCGAAAGGTCTTTCAAGCCAAGCAGGAGATTGTTGAAGCCACCCCGGCAAGGCTGGACGCGCTCACGCGTTTCCGCGAGGATCTGCAGCAGATGCTCAGACTTGACGCTTCTGCTTGATTTACATAATACCTATTATCGGACATTGACTATTCGGCATTGCCGCTATCGGGCAAAGCCGCGATTCGCAAAACAGGCGCAAGTGAATGAGACTTCTCTTCCCACTCTTTGAATCTCGGTAGGTTTGAGACGAAACCGTGCGCAGCTGCCGGTCCTAACAGCCACTGGAAGATTTCAATGCAACCTTCCCGCACCGGAATACTCTTAACATTATGGCGTTCGTCACCGACCGCCTTGATCATCTTGTCCCGACAGTTTAGGATTCGAGCGCACGGGCGCTGTAGGAAAATTGGCCTGGGTATATCTCCACGACCCGGATTACAATTTGATCGAAATCTCAAATTATATGTGGCTGCTGTTTTTAAAAACGATTGTAGAAAGGGACGAAACAATGAAAAAGAGAATGATGTTGTTTGCACTCTGTCTAGCGGTGGCTTCACCGCTGTTTGCTCAGAAGAAAGAAGAACAGCGAATTGCCAACTCGGCCACGGTGCTGCAGGAATTGCTCGCCGGGGATAAGGGCCTGCCCACTCATGTCCTTGACCAAGCCGACTGTGTTCTCATTTTTCCCAGCGTCAAGAAAATAGCTGTTGGCATCGGCGGCAGCTATGGACGCGGCGTGCTGGTTTGCCGCACCGGTTCGAAAATGGACGGACCCTGGGGAACTCCGGCGATGTACAGACTCGACCAGGCCAGCATCGGCGTACAACTCGGGTCGACAGCGACCGATTTTGTGCTCACGGTGATGAATCAGAAGGGCGCGGAACAAATCCTGAATGGGAAGACGAAGCTTGGATCGAACGCGGCCGCGGCTGCCGGTCCCACTGGCGCTCAGGCAACGGCGTATAACGCGAGTGCCATGAACGTCTGGGTTTTGACTTATTCGCGTTCCAAGGGATTGTTTGCCGGCGTGTCCCTCGAAGGTGCAACGATGGACAGCGACGACGATGCCAACAAATCTCTGTATGGTAAAACGATCGGGGCAAAGGATATCGTCGAGGGCGGCCAAGCTCCTCCTCCCGCAGCCAAACCGTTGGACGACGTGCTTACCAAGGCGTCCCCAGCTCGCAAGTAGCTTCCGCGGTTGCTAGTACGACGCCGGCTCGCGGATTTCTACGAGTTCCGGGACACTAGGGTACTTGTGTCACTATCCGCGGCTCACGTCGTGGCGCATCTGCGTTTCACCGGGCACTTCACGGCTGAGGTTGGGACGCTACACGACTTTTCTGACTGCGGCGAGCTTAGCTTGACAGCCCGGACGCCGGCCCTGGCTATGCGATTACGCGTCCGGATTCTGCCGCCAGCACGATTTTGGCGTGGAATAAGGTGCCTGCAACGCGGGTGGCGATGGCGATCAGTTCCCTTTGCCCGGCGAAGACCTTTACCATCCGCGACTGGGAGAGTTCGGGTAGATTCACAGGGCGTCCGGTCCGGATGCGCGCGGCCATTTCTTCGTTTGCGGTGACGGAGGGAAATTGCGGGAGCAGTTTCCGGGGATGAATGAAGATGTCGTCCGTATCATCTGTCTTAACGGCTGTTTCTAATTCCTCTAACGTGTGGGCGTCTGCCAAATCGAATTCGCCGACTGCGGTTCGGCGCAGTGATGCCAGATGGGCGCCGCATCCGATGAGTTGACCCATGTCGTGGGCGACGGAACGCATGTAGGTTCCGGAGGCGACGCGGGCGCGGAAACTGGCCACGCATCCTGCAGTGCTCTGCTCCGTTGCCTGCACGTGGGCGTCCGGGCCCGCGTGAGCATAAACTTCTAAAATCTCGAATTCTTTAACTTCCACTTGAACAGGCTTCAGCGTGACCTCGGCGTGCTTGCGAGCCAGTTTGTAGGCAGGCACGCCTTGAATTTTCTTGGCGGAGAATGGCGGAGGTGTCTGTTCGATTATGCCGCGAAATCGGCTGGCGAGTTGCCGAAGTTGATCCAACGGCACAGCAAACTCCTGGGCCGGGCTGGTAGGCTCGCCCTCGGCATCGTAGGTATCTGTGGCAAATCCGAAGCGGATCGTACCCTCGTAGGTCTTCTCGGACGAGGTATAGAACTGTGCCAGGCGGGTCAGATTGCCAACCACCAACGGCAGCACTCCTGTGGCAAGCGGGTCGAGAGTGCCGAGATGGCCCACCGAGCGCTCTTGCAGGATGCGACGGACGCGATTGACCACATCGTGCGAAGTCAGTCCGGCGGGCTTGTCGAGAATGAGGACGGCGTTCATATGAGTTGAGCAGTTGGGAAATCGGGCAATTTAGTAATTTAGACTAAGATCGAGGATATGCTCACAAGCAAAGTACTCAATTACCAAGTTACCAGATTACGCAATTAACCTTGAATGATTCCCATACGCGACGACACACCCCGATTCAGCACACCATTCGTTACGTACTTCATTATCGCGCTGAACACAGTGGTGTTTCTCTTTGAATTGTCGGTGGGCGGACAGAGCCATCGGGCTCTGAACAGCCTGATGTATCATTTCGGCGTTGTACCGCTGCACTTCGAGCGGGCGTTGACGGGCGCTTCCTCTGTTTCGTTGTCGGGATCATTTCTTCCGCTTCTCACCTCGATGTTCTTGCATGCCTCCTGGCTGCACCTCATCGGCAACATGTGGTTCCTGTGGATTTTCGGGGACAACATCGAAGACTATCTCGGACACTTCACGTATCTGCTCTTTTATCTGGTCAGCGGTTTCGCGGCCGCTGTGGCTCATATTCTTCTGAATGCGGGGTCGAACGTGCCCAGCGTGGGCGCAAGTGGGGCGATCGCTGGCGTGATGGGCGCGTACTTCGTACTTTATCCGCGAGCGCACGTGCTGATGTGGTTCCCGCCTATTTTCTTCTTCCATCTGCCCGCATGGCTGGTGCTAGGCTACTGGTTCTTCGTGCAATTCCTAAGCGGTGCAGCGACCTCGATTGCCGAGACCGGCGAAACCGGTGGAATCGCATTCTGGGCGCATGTGGGGGGCTTCGTGACGGGAATTGTGCTGATTAAAGTGCTGCCGGAACGGCCCCAAAGATACCGCTATGCGGCCTGGTAGTTCCTAAACTGCTCGACCGCCCGGGCGTGGCGTCGGTGTCGATGTTTGCGTGCCGCTATAATGTTGGTGTGAGTTCTCACTCAGTGCAGCAGGTTGCGTCCGCGGAGTTCCCTACCCGCTGGGGTAAGTTTCGCATCTTTGGTTTCCAGGGCGAGTTTGGCGAAGGCACGAATTGGCCAAAAGACGCCTCGCGCAAGGAAGAAGCGGTGGCCCTGGTGATGGGCGACGTGCGTTCGGTGCCGCCGCTGGTTCGCATCCATTCACAGTGCCTGACGGGAGATGTTTTCGGTTCGCTGCGCTGCGATTGCCGTCAGCAACTGGAGATGGCGCTGGCCATGATTGCCGAGCAAGGAGCAGGCGTGCTCATCTACGAACAGCAGGAGGGACGCGGCATTGGCCTGATGCCCAAGTTGCAGGCGTATGAGTTGCAGGATGCCGGCCTGGATACAGTTGAGGCGAATGAACGCCTCGGATTCGAGGCTGATCTTCGTGCCTTCGCTATGCCGTCGGGAATTCTGAGAGCGCTGGGCGTATCGAAAGTGCGGTTGCTGTCAAACAATCCCGACAAAGTTGCGGCGCTGGAACGCGACGGAATCGAAGTGGTTGAGCGCGTGCCTTGTGAGGTAACACCCAGCAGCCATGCCGAAGAGTACCTGAAGACCAAGAAAGAAAAGATGGGGCACCTTTTTGGTTCGCGCTGACTAGTTGCTGGCTGCTGCCAGCACCGCCCGCTTGGTAAATACCCGGATCATTTCTCTGCGGTATTCGGGCGTTAAGGCCGAGGTGGTCAGCGGCTTTGCCGTTTTCGCTGCCAGGTTGCCTACCGCTTCCGCCAGTGCTTCATCGACTATCTTCCCTGCGAGCAACTCGCTCGCTCCCTTAACCAGAAGCGGCGCGGGATTGACGGCTGTGACCGCAACTCGCGCATCTGCGATGTGGCCGTTCGAACGCTTCATGACGACGGCAATTCCGGCCAGCGGATAGTCGATTGATCCGCGGACTCGAAGCTTGCGATACACACCGCGATAGTCTGCCGACGATTCGGGCAGGAACACTCGCGTGACGAGTTCGTTGGGCTGCAGGTTGCGATACGCCACACCGTCGTTTGTATAGAAGTCGCGGAGTGGCATGCGCTTCAGGCCGTCGGCATTAGCGATTTCAATCTCGGCATTCAAACACAGCAGTGCCGGAGGCGTGTCGCCGGAAAACGCTGCCCAGCACTTGCTTCCACCGGGGGCAACGTGGCATAAGTCTCCGTCTTTCTTGATGCAGAAGCCGCAGCTTTTTCGCCAGGTGAGTGACTGGTTGTACCAGAGGCAGCGCGTGTCGAGGCAGATGTTTCCGCCAATCGTACCCATATTGCGAAGGAGAGGAGACGCGACCGTCGCGGCGGCTTCGGTCAACACCGGGTAACGTTGTCGCAACAGATCGGAGTGTTCGATGGTCGTCAGCGAAGTCAGAGCCCCGATCTCGACGCCACTTCCCTGCTGTCGAATGCCTTTCAGTTCCGCGATGTTGCGAATATCGAGCACGTACTGCGGCTCGAACAACTTCTGCCGCATGGAGGGGATGAGGTCGGTGCCTCCGGCCACGATTCGGGCGTTGTGGTGCGTTGCAAGGAGCGACCGGGCTTCGTCTAGCGTGCGCGGGCGCAGCAGTTTGAATTGCGGGAGACTCAATCGTCGCCTCCCGCTTGCACTGTTGTTTCGTTCCGCGATGGATCCAGAGGGTGCCGCTTCGGGCCCTTGCCGCGAAACCACAACGAGCCGCCATGCTCTCGGAATCTTAATGGCGAGGTGGGATCGATGCCCTCGGTGAGGTTGATGTACTTCGCATTTCTCTTCGCGCGCAGGGCAGAGAGCACGCGCTCTGGAGTAAACGGAGACTCGTGCAGGCGAATTCCGACGGCATCATAGATCGCGTTGGCGATTGCCGGAATGGTCGCCGCCAGTGAACCTTCGCTGCACTCTTTCGCTCCGAAGGGGCCCTCCGGGTCGATGCTCTCGACGATAATCGGTTCAATCTCTGGCGATTCTACTGACGAAGGGCTGCGGTATTCGAGCAGGCCGGGATTCATCAGCATGCCGTCTTTCCAAATCATTTCTTCGGTGAGCGCTTGCCCCATGCCCATCCAGACGGATCCAATGATCTGGCCCTCGACTGAGACCGGATTTAAGGCGCGACCGCAGTCGTGCGCTGCCCAAACTTTGTGAACGGCCACTTCGCCAGTATCTTCGTCCACGCTTACTTCAGCGACCTGGGCAGAGTAGGAATATGCCGGCGAAGGTCCTACTCCTGCACCTTTATGTTTGCCGCCGCGGGCATCGGGAGGCGGTGCGTACGAACCCGTTCCCGTGAGAGCGCCGTGGAAGTCGATGGCGGCGACTACGGCTTCCTCGAATGTCATCCAATCCTTCGGGCCTTCCTCTTTGCGTTTTTGCTGCAAAGAGCCACGCAGGATTTGTCCTTCGACGCGGCCACTGACCGAGGCACCAGATTGCGTGACGTCGTCGTCAGCGGTCTTGGTAATGACGGGCGGAGCGCTTCCCTGCTTGTAGACAAGGTCATCACGGAAAATCAAATCTTCGGGCACGCAGTTCATTTTGCGAGCGGCCGCCAGGGCGATTTGCTTTTTTACTTCTGTTGAGGCGCGTAGCGTGGCGTTGCCCGCCATGAAAGTCACGCGACTGGAATAGGATCCGATGTCAATCGGCGTCAGGTCAGTGTCAGCAGCGATGATCCTGATCCGCCCGAGAGTGCAGCCCAATACTTCAGCAGCGATTTGCGCCGTCATCGTATCCGAACCCTGGCCGATTTCGGACGCTCCCGTGTAGACAACCACTCCGCCGTCACGATCAATCTTGATGTTCACCGTGGAGTGGGGCATGTCAGAGCGAATGATCGAGTTGGCGGCTCCGCTTACGTAGTGGCTACACGCAATTCCCAGGCCGCGGCCTTTGGGGAGCTTGCCCTTGCGTTGTTTCCAGCCTGAGCGCTCAACCGTTTTTTCGATACACTCGGGCAATCCGTAGCTCTGCACGCGCAAGCCATTCACCGTGATGCAGGGCGGCTGGAGTAGATTGCGCTGGCGAATCTCGGCGGAATCCATTCCGATCTTAGCGGCGAGTTCATCCAGTTGCGACTCGAACGCGAACCGTACATTCACAGTGCCGTGGCCTCGCATCGCACCGCACACAGGCTTATTGGTCAGGACGCGATAGCCGTCGTATTGAATGTTGGGGATGTCGTAAAGCGCGCCCAGCAGCGCGCCGGAATAGAGAATGGTTACGACGCCGTAAGAGCAATAGGCCCCGCCATCTTGCACGACGCGTGCTTTGACAGCAGTAATGCGGCCGTCATTTGTGACCCCCGTTTTCAGATCGATGATGGTACGCGGTCGTCCGCGATGCGCCCAGAAAACTTCTTCGCGCGTGTAGGTGATCTTGACCGGAGCGAGCGCCTTTCGTGCGGCAATCGCAGCGATGATTTCTAGCGGGATGACCTCACTCTTCCCGCCGAAGCCGCCGCCCACGAGCGGTTTAATGACGCGAATCTGCGCCATCGGAATTTCCAGCACCAGAGAAAGCTTGTGTTGCAGATAATAAGGAACCTGAGTTGAGGACTGAACCGTCAGGCGGCCGCGGTTGCCGGTGTGAGGGTCGATCTCGAACGCAGCCAGCGTCGAATGGGGCTCCATGGCTGCATGGGTAACCTCGTTGGCAATAAAGCGCGCTTCGGCTACCTGGTCCGCTTCGGCGAAACCCTTATCGGGATCTCCAAAAACGTGGTGATAGTCCTTTTCCACGTTGTGCGGTTTGTTGTCGTGGATGAGGTTGGTGTTCGCCTTCATCGAATCTTCAGGATCAAAATAGGCGGGTAGGACTTCGTATTCGACATCAATCAATTCGAGCGCCTGATCTGCCGTCGCCTCGTCAACCGCAGCGACACAGGCAACGTTGTCGCCGACGTAGCGAACTTTATCGAGAGCGAGGGCGTACTCGTCATGTCCGACGGGAAGAATGCCGTAGGGATTGGGCGCGTCCTTGCCGATGACGACCGTGACTACGCCTTCCAACTTCTCCGCGCGGCTAGTGTCAATGCGCTTGATGCGGGCGTGCGGGTACGGCGAATGAAGAATTCTGCCCACGAGCATTCCGGGCAGGCTGAGGTCGTCGGTGTATTTGCCGGCACCCGTGGTCTTGCCGGCGGCGTCGACCATGGCAGTGGGTTTGCCGATGATGGAAAAGCCGTTCGTCGGTACGCGTTGGTCCTTCGCCACTACAGATTCCTCGTTTCGCGTGGAATGACAAGACTCGAGTGCGGTTTCATTTCGATGCCGCCATTCCTTTTTGTTCGGCGTCGATCGCGGCCTTGATGGCCTGATACATCTGGCTGTAGCCGGTGCAGCGGCACAGGTTTCCACTGAGCGCGCCGCGAATGTCTTGTTCCGTCGGTTCCGAATTCTCCGACAATAGATGTTTAACAGTCATGATGAATCCCGGAGTGCAATAGCCGCACTGCGCTCCCCCCCAGTCGCCATAGGCTTTCTGAATAGCAACAAGGCTTCCGTGCTCGCTCACGCCCTCGACCGTCGTGATTTCCTGTCCCTCGCAACTTGCACCTAGCAGGGTGCAAGACATCATCGGAATGCCGTCCACCAGCACCGTGCAAGCGCCGCAGGACGAATCGTCACAGCCGCGTTTAGATCCGGTAAGTTCCAGATCCTGGCGCAACACATCGAGCAGCAGCTTGCTGGGCTCGAAAGCGAGCTCGCGAGAGCGGCCGTTGATGCGCAGTTCTATAAGTTCTTTTTTCATTTGTCCGCTAGCACTTAGCGTTTGGCAATTAGCACTTGGCCTTAATTGTTCATAGAGAACTAAACAGCCAAAGGCTAAGTGCCAAGTGCTGCCTTTCAATACCCAAAATCGGTTTGCGCGGCGTACGCATGCTGCTTGACGCCTAAGTCTTCCACGCGGCACGCGCCCAGTTGCTTCATATAGGCATGTCGATCACCCGTGCTGTATACCCAGCGACCGAGCCACGCATCGCTGTCGGCTTTTGTTTTGGTCTGCTCGTGGTACTGGCGGAAGAACGCGTCGTCCCGTTTGTAATATCCCTGGACGGCCGAGGGATGCGCGCCGTAAGGACACTCGACCACTGCATTCACAAGAAAGCCCGGAATCACAGTGCGATTGGGATCGCTGGCAATCACTTTAGGCTCGACGATCTCCTCCGCAACTACGATCACGCGCTTGGCGGCGCGAACTCCTTCGATCATGACTCCGAAATTGCCCCAGCAGTGAGCGTTGCCTTCGCAGTCGGCCCGCTGTGCGTGAACGATGGTCACGTCGGGATTCAGAGCGCGGACGGCGTGCAACGACTCTTTCGGTTCGAAAGGCGAAAAGATCTGATAGAAGAAATGATTGCCCTTCGCAACATCGCTGCCGAGCGCCGTCCGCGTAGGAAGAAACGGCACGCCCATCGCACCGGCTTGCAGAGCCAGAGCCAGGCTGAAGTTCGTCATGTTAAGAATCTTTAAGCCATCTTGCTCGACGGCGCGGCGAAAGTTGTAGGCGGAGCCCATCATCACGTTTCCAACCCAGGCGGCGATGACTCGCTCGACGCAACCCGCAGCAATGATCTGGTCAAAGAGAATGTCCGAGATCGGTCCGATCAGAGTAAGGCCACGTTTCTCTTGACGAATGATCTCGTGCCCCGCAGCGAAAGGAATCATCTGCTCCATCTGCAAGCCGAGTGCGACCGAGGCACTGTCCGGCACAAACTCGGCAATCGCTTCGCGCATGCTCAGGAGCTTAGACATCTACTTGCCCTTCCATACTGGGGGCCGCTTCTCAAGAAACGCGTTGATTCCTTCTCGCGCGTCTTCAGTCCTCATCAGGTCGTCAAGGTAGGTCTTCTCAGCTCGGGCGAGGCCTTTGTCGAAATGAATCGCATCCCAGGCGTAAATCGCTTTCTTGGTAATGGCTAGCGCGGCCGGGCTAAGCTGCGAAAGATGATGAACGGCATCTTGGACGACATGTTCGAGATCGACTTCAGGCACTACGGAATTCACCAGACCGATACTAGCCGCTTCCCTGCCAGTGATGGAGCGCCCGGTAAGCACTAGATCGGCTGCGTGCTTTTGTCCTACAAGGGCGGCCAGCGCAGTGACAGCGACCGGCGGATAACATCCCAGCTTGATCTCGGGAAACCCCCAGGTGGCTAACTCGGAGGTGTATGCCAGATCGCAGACCATGGCAAGCTCGGCGCCTCCACCCAAGCAAATTCCGTGCACGGCGGCAATGCTCACCTTTTCTGAACCAACCAATGCCCGGATGACGCCGTGAAACTTATTGAGCATTTGCTCAACCTTGTCAGGAGTGTGGGCCGCTACATCAACCCCGGCTGAGAACGCTCTTTGAGAGCCGCTAACAATCAAAATCGCGATATCGGGCCGCGTTTCGATCTCGTTCAATGCCTCAGCCAGCTCGTCCATCATCGGGATATCGATCACATTGACCGGAGGATTGTTTAGAACAATGCGGGCGATCGGCGGCTCCATGTGAAAAGAGATCCGGGAAAACCTGGTGAGTGATTGCGTAGTCATCGCGTCCAGAATCCGTCTTTGTCGTATTCGCGAATCGCTTTTAACTCTTCCGCTGTCGGCTCGGGCGTCTGCGCTACTTCATCGCCCAGACGCAATCTCCAGCCGGTATTACCGAGCACATCTTCGACTTCGATTCCGGGATGCACCGAAGCCAGAAAAGCTTCCCCATCTTCACCAAAACGCAACACAGCCTTGGTGGTGATTACCGCGGATGGCCCTCCGCGCGACAGGCCGACGCGCTTACGCCATCCGGGGCCATCGCCATTGCCGGGGCTGGTCACATACGAAACGCGCTCAGGCAAACGCTGCTTGGTGTGTTCCAAAAGAACCACAAAACGATGTGCCAGCGATGCGATGTCGCAGGCGCCGCCGGAACCAGGTAGCCGCGTGGTTCCTTTCGATCCTTTTATTTCGGTGGAGTTCAGATTGCCGAAGCGATCGACCTCGGCAGCTCCAAGAAATCCCATATGGACACGGCCGGATTGCAGCAAGCTCATCACGCCGAGCATGTCGAGGCACTGCGTCGCGCCTAGGATGTTGGGCGGATCCGCCATCGTGTAAATTAACTCCGGCGCAGGCGTGGTGCGAATGACGCCATTTTCAAACAGCCCTACAGCATTCGGAGCATGCGTTTTCTTTGCAACTACGAACGCAATCAGTGGCAGCCTCATGCCGACGAACACGATTTCCCCATCGCGGATTTCGCGGGCAGCGGTCGCGACCATCAGTTCACCCATAGAGTACGGGCGGCTGGTCGTAGTCGGCTTCTTCGAAATGTCAGTCGCAGTTGTCACAGGCAACTCTAGGGGAACGCCCGGCTGGACAGCCGAGGGCAGCTGTCTCTGCAGGGTCTTCCATGATCGTTGGCTTACAAGTTGATCGCCGATTTGCGAACTTCGCCGATCGACGAAAGCGGATCGCGCGCACCTTCTTTGGGCGCAATCCATTTCTTCTCGTTGGCGATGATATCCAGCAGCAGCTTTTTATCCTCGGCCGTGGGCATGTAATCTCTTACATGCTCGTCATAGTGCTTCTCGTCGATGGGTTCGCCGGTCCGGGCGTGGAACTTTTGTCCCGCCCAGCGGCCGATGTTGCGATTGAACTTGATGTTCGGAGCGTACAGCTTAGGCTCTCCCGGCTTGAGCACGCTGTTGAAGCGTTCGATCAGTCCGGCAACTTCATCGCGATACAAATGCCGGTTGTAATCGTTCAGCTCATCGACTTTTGCCTCCTGGGGATTCTTGGGTTCGTCGTAGCGGCCTTTAACCCCCCAAACATAGGCCCAGTGGGCCGAGGAAGAATTGTCGGTGCCGAACAAATCGTACGAACTGGAAATCCACTTGTTCAGATACTTTTGGATCAACCAAGCCGGGATCACTCCTGCCTCGACAATCCGGCGAAGACCGTCATTGCCCGTGCCCATGTGGAAAGCTTCTTCACGCAACATGTAAGACATCGAACGTCCCAGCGGGGCAAAGGCGGAGTACTTCAACATTTGCAATTGAAACTTGCCGTCACGATCGACGAAATCGGTGTAAGTGAAGAAATCCATCCAGTTGTCGACGTCGACGTTGAAGGCGCCCAATAAGCGTTTGTTGTCGAAGGCGCGACGTTCCAGCATCTTCTGAGCTTCGACTTTTCCCGAATACCCAAAGTGCTCGACCAGGAGCGCGCACATCTGCCAGCCATGACGCATCTCTTCGATCATCACCCGAGTGATCGCCCTGCGGTCCCAGTCGGTCGGCGCACTCTGAAACAGATTTCGCTGCTGTTCGACGCTGGCAAACTCGGTGTCGCCCTGATAGACGATCAAGTTGATAAGAGCGTCACGCATCTGCTGCGTAGGCACCTGACGCAGGTTTTCCCACTTGCGCCGGCCTTTGAACGCGCCGAACTGGATTTCATCCGTCTCGATGGCACCGTAAAGCGTATCGAATTTGAAGTTGGCAATCTCGTCGTGGTTGACGCCAATATCTTTTCGCCAATCATCAAACAAACCGACCCAATCACTAAAAGTTCCGATTTTTGCGACTTTGCCTGGCATAAGACCTCTTTAACTTTTTAACGAATGATTTCAGCTGCAGAGACGTTGCTAGCAACGTGTCTACGCCATGTTAAGCCAAACGGTTTTTAGCTCGGTGTAATGTTCAATGGCATGCACGCCCAACTCGCGACCAAAACCCGAACTCTTGTAACCGCCGAAGGGCATAGATGCATCCATCAGCCCGTAGGTGTTAATCCAAACCGTTCCGGCCTTGAGTTGCCGCGAAACCAAATGTGCTTTCTTTACGTCGCGGGTCCAGACCGCTGCTGCCAAACCATACGGATTATTGTTCGCTTGCGCGATCACTTGATCCACATCGTCGAAGCTCAATGTTGCCAGAACCGGACCAAAGATTTCCTCTTGGGCGATCTTCATGTCATTCTTCACGCCACCGAAGATCGTGGGTTCAATGAAGAATCCTTTGCCGCCATCCACGGAGACGCGATTCCCGCCGGCGATCAGCTTTGCGCCTTCTTTCTTCCCCGATTCAATGTAGCCGAGGACGGTTTGCATCTGTTCCTGGCTGACGATCGCGCCCATACGAGTTTTGGGATCGAGCGGGTCGGCAGGCAGCATCTTCTTAGCGCGAGCGACGAGTTTTTCGAGAAATTCGGTCTCTACTTTGCTCTCGACGAACAGGCGCGAACCCGCATTACAGACCTCGCCTTTGCCGTAAAAAATCCCGGTGATTGCGCCTTTGACAGCGTTATCGATATCGGAATCCGCAAAAACGATATTGGGAGATTTGCCGCCGAGTTCAAGCGTCAAGCGCTTCATACTGTCGGCTGCGTTGCGCATGATCTCTTTGCCCACGTCGGTCGAGCCGGTAAACGCAATTTTGTCGATCCCGGGATGCCGGACCATCATTCTTCCGACCTCCGACCTACCGGTTAAGATGTTCAAGACGCCTGCCGGCACGCCCGCTTCAACCGCCAGTTCGCCAAAGCGTAATGCGGTCAGTGACGTCAGGCTGGCAGGTTTCCATACGATCGTGTTCCCGCACGCCAGCGCCGGACCAAGTTTCCAGGACGCTAGCAGCAGCGGAAAATTCCAAGGCACGATCATTCCGACGACGCCTACTGGCTCGCGTAGCGTGTAAGTGAATGCGGTCTCAATCGTGTTCACCGTCTCGCCGTGAATCTTCGTCGCCCACCCGGCGTAGTAACGGAGAACGTCGATCACCATCGGCATATCGACATAACGCGACTCAAAGATCGGCTTGCCGTTGTCCAGAGTTTCGAGTTCGGCGAATTCGTCGATGTTCTTTTCCAGCAGATCCGCAAGACGCCAGATCAGGCGTCCGCGCTCGCTGGCGGACATCTTGCGCCACGGGTCGGAGCGGTCTTCGAAAGCGCGGCGGGCGGCTTGAACCGCGCGGTCAACATCTGCGGCCGAAGCTTCCGCGATCTGGGTCAGTACGTCGCCGGTCGCGGGATTGGTGGTGTCGAAATGTTTCGCGGCGTCGGCCCATTGACCGTCAATGAGCAATCGGCCGGGAGAAAGCTTTGTTTTCGTAGCTGTAATCATCTGCCTTCCAATCGGATAAAGCGATGGAGGAGGGGCCTCTTCGCCCCGTTAGGGGCGCGGACGCCCGTCCTCCATTACGCTTTTGCTATTTCGCCTTGAACACTGCCGGTCGCTTCTCCACGTAAGCCGCCAGGCCTTCTTTGGCGTCTTCGCTCTGGAAAAGGATTTGCTGGTTCTCGCGCTCGACCGCAAGCGCCGACTCCATGGGAATTTCCCAGCCGGTTTGTACCGCGCGCTTGATGCGTCCGACGGCCTTGGCCGCCTTGTTCGGCGGGCAGAATTGACGAGCGTATTCCATGATGTTGTCCATGAAGTGGTCGCGATCAAAAATGTCGTTAATGATCCCGAACTCCTTCGCTTCTTCAAAGGAAAACGTGTTTCCGGTCACCATCAGTTCGATGGCTTTGCTCTTTCCAACCATCCGCGAAAGCCGTTGGGTGCCTCCGGTTCCGGGAAGCACGCCGAGGTTTACTTCCGGCAATCCGATCTTGCCTGCGTCTTGACGCGCGATGCGAATGTCCGCCGCCATGGCGATTTCGAGTCCGCCGCCGACGCAATGCCCGTTGATGGCCGCAATCACGAGCTTAGGAGTGTGCTCCAGGCGAAGCAGCATTTCGTTGGCGTGCAGGCAGAAGTAATACTTGAAGGTTGGGTCGACACTGGCCAACATCTTGATATTTGCGCCCGCGGAGAAAAACTTGTCGCCGGAACCGGTAAGCACGATGACGTAAACGTCATTATCCATGCGGGCCTTTAGGATGGCTTCATCCAGCTGGCGGTTCATTTCATACGTGTAAGTGTTAGCGGGGGGATCGAACATCTCGATCACCGCGACGCCGCCCTCAGCGCGATAATTGACCAGTTGCTTTGTGCCTTCGCCTGCTGCCGGTTGCAATGTGGTTGCCATGTTTCAACTCCTTTTCACAATTTTTAGAATTTGAATTTAGTTCGATAATGATCTCTTTTTCTTCTGTAACTTCTTCGTTTTGTACGGTCGATGCTCAAGTACAGCGCTGATTCCCCGCAGGAAAATATCGCCCATGCCACGCGACAACTCCTCGGCATGCGCATCAACACGTGGGTTGTACCAGGTGTAAATCCAGTTCATCATGCCAAACAAACTCAGCACCGCCATGCGACTAGAGAATTCTAGTCCCTTTGCCAGTTTGAAGTCGTCCAACAATCCGATGCAGATTCGGTAATACTCGCGCTTAATGGCGGCGATCTCAGCTCCGAAGTCGTTTTTGAGCACTTCGGCCTCGTGCGAAAGAACTTTCATGGCTTTCTCATTGGCGAGAAAGTATTCGAGGTGGTTGAGAATGAAAACCCGAATGCGTTGCTCCGGATTGGAAACTTCGTCGAGCCGCCCGCGCAGTCGTTCCACAATCGTGCTAAAAGTGTGCTTCTGGATCAGGTAGAGCAGTTTGTCTTTGGACTCAAAATAGTAATAAAGGCCCGATAGAGACATGCCGCTGGAGCGCGCGAGGTCCCGCATGGAAGCGCCTTCGTATCCCTTTGCGTAAAAGACTGCAGTGGCGTGGACAAGAATATTGCTCAATCTTCGATTAAAGCGGCTTTCAGCAGTAGGAGCCGAAAGTGTTCGACGGCGAACCGGGACTGCCGACGTTGCTGAGGAGGACAATGCCATGAAAGTTCGAACGTTCGTTCAAATCATATCGCAGTGTGACGAGAATCACAAGTGGCGCCGGGAAGAAACGAGGCTCAGTTTGGAAGCAGTTGGTATCAGTTGCGTGTGTCGGCCATCAACTGCTCGACCTCCGCTTTCAGGTCAGCGGTCAGAGGCAGCAACGGCAGGCGCACCGGGCCACCGAAGTATCCATTGAAATCCATTGCGTGCTTCATGCCGGCGATGCCAAGCCCAGAGACGATTCGCACGGAGGCGTTGTCGATTCGCGATTGTTTCAGCCGCGCCAGTTCGAGGTCGCCTTCTTTCCATGCGGCATAAATCTCGTAGCACGCGGTGGGGGCGGCATCGGCAAAGGCAAGAATCGCGCCCACCGCTCCCGCATGTAAGGACGGTTCGAGCGTCTGCGCGGCTCCCACGAGCACTTGAAATCCAACTTCCTTCTGCCGAGTCTTCAAGCCCGCGACCACACTAATGGCCACGGATGAGGGCTTTGTACGCTCGCCGCCTCCGAGGGTTACCAATTCCTCGCCGTTTCCGTTGCCCGAGCTTGCAGCCTTGAGCATGCGAGGGGTAACCGCGTCAAAGGTTTCGGTGACCGTAGTGCTGCGCTTCACGTGGCGGGTCTCGTCGACCATGCGTCGCACTTTTTTTACGTTCGCGCTGGATTCTTTAATGCCGATGATGTTCGGGTGAGAGGAGAGTTCGATTACGAGTTCCGCGGGCATGTCGTACCCAGTGAACGGCGGGACGCTGTAGATCATCACCGGCAGGGGTGAGCGGTCAGCTACCGTACGATAAAACGCCAGAATGTTCGCCGGTTGCATCTGCTTCTTGTAATAGAAGGGCGTGCGCACAAGGGCAGCATCGTATCCCAGTTCAGCGGCGTAATCCGTGAGCTTCAGCGTGTCAATCGCAGACTCGCTTCCCGTTCCGGCAATCAATACTTTGTTTGCTGCTGCGGCCTCGCGGGTACTCTTGAGCACATCACGCCGCTCCTGATCCGAGAGATAGATGGCCTCACCAGTAGATCCCAGGGCTACAATGCCGGCGACGGGAGTCTTCGAATAGCGCTCGACGTTGGCTTCGAGTTTTTTGAAATACACGTTTCCGTCGGGATAGAACGGGGTCGTAATGGGTGGGAAAATTCCGTGCAGCAGCATAGTTCCAGCTCCTAGCCCAAATACACTATTTTAGGATACAGCGAAGGCTGACTTCGAAAAACGCCGCTAGCGCCTAGCGGCATGGCGTTCCGCGTGCAGCCTTTGAAGTGCTTGCACCGTTATCTCGCCTCGCTGAAGTGCGGAAATTCCTTCGGCAGCGGCGCGGGCCGCAGATAGTGTCGTAATAGTCGGAATGCGCGCGCTGACGGCGGCGCGGCGGATGGCCTTCTCATCAAAGAACGGATCGACGCCGTAGGGAGTGTTGATGATGAGTTTAATGCGGTCGCCCTTGATCAAGTCGACCACATTGGGACGACCTTCCTTCACTTTGTACACCCGTTCTACTGTCATCCCGGCGCCCTCGAGGACGTCGGCGGTACCAGCTGTAGCGACCAACTTGAAACCCATATCGACAAACTTGCGAGCGACGTCAGCTACCTGGGGTTTGTCATGATCGGTGACGCTCACGAACACAGTGCCTTGTTTCGGTAACTTCTGCCCAGCGGCGGTTTGCGCTTTGGCGAAGGCTTCGCCGAAGTTGTCGGCCACTCCCATGACCTCGCCGGTGGATTTCATTTCTGGCCCTAGCACCGTATCCACGCCGGGAAATTTGTTCCACGGAAAAACCGGAGATTTCACGTAGTAGCAGTGTCCGGTATCGAGGTCGGCGCGACGCTCGATGAACTCTGGCAAGAATTCGCGCAGCTTGCGTCCGGTCATCAGTCTGGCGGCGATCTTCGCCATGGGCACGCCCGTTGCTTTTGAAACGTAAGGTACAGTGCGCGAAGCACGAGGGTTTACTTCGAGTACGTAAACTGTTCCACCGTCGCCGTTGCCCTTCGAGTTGCCATTGCTGCGCGGAATGGCGAACTGAATATTCATCAGCCCGACGACTTTCAAAGCGCGTGCAAGTTTGAAAGTGTACTCGCGCATGCGAGCCATCAAGGGCTGGGGAATGTCCACCGCGGGCAGAACGCAGGAAGAATCGCCGGAGTGGATGCCGGCCTCTTCGATGTGTTGCATGATTCCGCCGATGACGACGTCTTCGCCATCCGAGAGTGCGTCTACATCAACTTCGATCGCGTCTTCGAGGAAGTGGTCGATCAGTACCGGACGATCTTGTGAATATTCCACCGCCTCTTTCATGTAGCGGACGACCGTTTCTTCGTCGTACGCGATAACCATGGCCCGTCCCCCAAGGACGTAGGAAGGCCGCACCAGCACTGGATATCCGACTCGATTTGCCCCTGCGACGGCTTCTTCGATCGAAGCTGCCATCGCGCCCGGAGCTTGCGGGATATCGAGTTCCTCGAGCAGTTTGCCGAAACGCTTGCGGTCTTCTGCCAGATCAATGTATTCCGGCGCTGTGCCGATTATATTTACGCCCGCAGCCTTCAATGGCAACGACAGATTGAGCGGAGTCTGTCCGCCGAATTGCACGATCACGCCGACCGGCGCGCCGGATGAAGCTTCATGTTCACATATCGCAAGTACATCCTCGAGAGTCAGCGGCTCAAAGTAGAGCCGGTCACTGGTGTCGTAGTCAGTCGAGACAGTCTCGGGATTGCAATTGATCATGATCGTCTCGTAGCCGTCGTCGCGCAGCGCGAACGCCGCATGGCAGCAGCAGTAATCGAATTCAATTCCCTGCCCTATTCGATTGGGGCCGCTGCCCAGAATGATGACTTTCTTTTTCTTAGTCGGCGCGGCCTCGTCTTCTTCTTCGTAAGTTGAATAGAGGTAGGGCGTGTAGCTTTCAAATTCGGCGGCGCACGTGTCCACGCGTTTGTACACCGGCTTTAATCCGTGCTTCTTTCGTTGATGGCGGACTTTGTCCTGATCGCCTTTGCCGCTAAGCCGCCAGGTTCCCGCCAGTCGCCCGTCGGAAAAGCCCATGCGTTTGGCCTCACGCAACACTTCAGTCGGAATCGATTCCATGGGATGTTTCTCCAGCTCAAGCTGCATGTCATTAATTTCCTTGAGTTGGTACAGGAACCAGGGATCGATCGAAGTCATCTTCGCCACTTGCTTCACGGTATGGCCCTGACGCAATGCGTAGCGAATGTATGCGAGTCGCTCGGGATGCGGCGTCACCAGGCGCTGGGTAAGAATCTTAGGCTCGATTTTTTCTCCGCCGATGCGCTTCCCCGTATCCAGTGCGCGTACCGCTTTCATCAAGGCTTCTTTGAAAGTGCGCCCGATGGCCATGACTTCGCCAACGGATTTCATCTGCGGGCCAAGGTTCTCGTCAGCTCCGGGGAATTTCTCGAATTGCCACTTGGGAATCTTTACCACGACATAATCGAGCGTAGGCTCGAAGCAAGCTGGCGTCTTGCGCGTAATGTCGTTGGGGATTTCGTCAAGGGTATAACCCACGGCCAGCTTTGCGGCAATCTTGGCGATGGGAAAACCGGTCGCCTTCGAGGCCAGCGCGGAAGACCGCGAGACACGCGGGTTCATCTCGATTACGACCATGCGGCCGGTGGAGGGATGGATGCCGAATTGAATATTTGATCCGCCGGTTTCGACGCCGATCTCGCGAATCACGGCAATGGCGGCGTCGCGCATGACTTGATATTCGCGATCAGTGAGGGTTTGTGCCGGGGCGACCGTGATCGAGTCGCCGGTGTGCACACCCATCGGATCGAAGTTTTCGATCGAGCAAACGATGATGACGTTGTCTTTTATGTCTCGCATCACCTCGAGCTCGTATTCTTTCCAGCCAAGAACGGATTCTTCGATCAGAGCTTCGTGTACTGGAGAGAAATCGAGGCCGCGGGCCAACACTTCCATCAACTCTTCGCGGTTGTAGCCGATACCGCCGCCGCTACCTCCGAGCGTAAACGACGGGCGCACGATGACTGGAAAACCGATCTTGCCGGCGAACTCCAGACCGTCTTTCAGATTGTTCACCAGGGCCGATTTGGGAACATCGAGCCCGATCTTCTGCATCGCATCTTTGAACACCAGGCGATCTTCGGCCTTATTGATAGCGTTAATCTGCGCGCCGATAAGCTGTACGTTATATTTCTCCAGCACGCCGCCGTCGGAAAGCTCGATTGCCAGGTTGAGCGCGGTCTGGCCCCCGACCGTGGGCAGAATGGCGAAGCCAGCGCCGGGCGACATCTCACGTTCAACCCGAATGATCTCTTCCAAATATTCGCGCGTGAGCGGCTCGATGTAAGTGCGGTCGGCAACCTCCGGGTCGGTCATGATGGTGGCCGGATTCGAATTGGCGAGCACCACTTCAAATCCTTCCGACTTGAGTGCCTTGCAAGCCTGTGTGCCGGAGTAATCAAACTCCGCCGACTGGCCAATGATGATAGGGCCAGAGCCGAGGATCAGGATTTTCGAGATGTCAGTGCGTTTGGGCATGTTCAGTAGTTAGCCATTGCGCGTTACGCGCGCCCTAGGGGCGTGCCCTTCAACGTTTTACCGTGCCTCCCGTGATGCTCTGGAAAAAGCCATTCAAGAGTGGCGCCTATAACGCCAGCTTCGACGACCGTGATTGGCCAAAACCAGATCATTCGCCATTGTGGGTACACGCGCAAAATGGCAATGAATGTAGAGCAGTGCGCTGTTAGCATCGCCAGAGTTACAAACCAAAAATTCGAGCGGTGCCAGTGCGGTTTCGCCGTACGCACGACGATCCAGAAAAGCAAGCCCGTGTATCCGACGAATCCGATCCATCCGCCGGTGAGGTACCCAGTCAATCCGAAGTGAATGCTGAGGGCCACCACGAGCGTTACAAATGCAAGCCCAGCGAACGCCAATCCAAAGTAAAGAGGTAGTCGTCGAATAATCCTGCCGAACGTCAGCCTCTGCGGCTCGCGCTCCATCGCCGACACCTTCACCCTTTCCACTCCTCCATTAGCTTCACAAAATCTTTGAACAGATAATGCGAATCATGCGGACCGGGCGACGCTTCTGGGTGATACTGCACGGTGAACAGTGGCAGATTCCGGTGGCGCATGCCTTCGAGCGTGTTGTCGTTGAGATCGATGTGGGTTAGTTCGACTTCGCTTTGCGGCAGCGAATCGGGATCGACGGCGAAATTATGGTTGTGCGCCGTGATCTCGATCTTGCCGGAGTTCAATTGCTTTACCGGATGATTGCCGCCATGGTGGCCGAACTTTAGCTTAAACGTCTTCCCGCCCAAGGCGATCCCTGTGAGCTGATGTCCCAGGCAGATACCAAAGATCGGCACTCTCCCCATGAGCCGCCGGATGCTGTCGACCGCGTAGGTACACGGTTCAGGATCGCCCGGACCATTCGACAGAAACACGCCGGCAGGCTTCAGCGCTAACACATCCTCCGCTTTCGTTTCAGCGGGAACCACCGTAACCTTGCAGCCCTCGCCGCGCAGCTTGCGCAGAATGCTGAGCTTGATTCCGAAATCGTAGGCGACCACGTGAAAGCGTTCGGGTTGATCTTTCACTCCGACCACTTCTTCCGGAAGATGAGAGCGTTCGCCCGTGTCCCAAACATAAGTGTGGTTTGTCGTGACGACCTTGGCCAGGTCGGTTCCGTCCATTTTCGGCATTGCAAGCGCTTTCGCGACCAGTTTCTCGGTGTCCGTTTCCAGCGTAGAGATCACTCCACGCATTACTCCGTTGTCGCGCAAATGACGCACCAGCGCGCGGGTGTCGATGTCGCCGAGCACCGGGATTTTAAATTGTTCGAGATATTCTTCTGTGACCTGCTGCGAGCGCCAGTTCGAGCTGACTCGGGAAAACTCGCGTACGATCAGGCCCTCGATGTAAGGCCGTGTGGCTTCAGCATCTTCGGGATTCGTGCCGTAGTTGCCGATTTCTGGATTGGTGAGAACGACGATCTGGCCAGCGTAGGAAGGGTCGGTGAAAATTTCCTGATAGCCGGTGATGGAAGTATTAAAAACTACTTCCCCGTAACATTCGCCTTTGGCTCCGTAGCCTTTGCCTCGGAAGATTCTGCCATCTTCCAGCGCAAGGATCGCCTGCATTCGTTCTCCAGGGAGTGGATTTTATAGATTCTAGCAGGCAATCGGAAATGCGCCAAAGGAAATGTCTGTGAAAATCTTCTCGGATCGTCTAAAACGAGCGGTGGGTCTGCGGACTAAGCCGAACGCCAATACGCATCTGAAGGCTTGCGCGGAGTGCGCCGGCGCTCGCAGGCGTCGGAGGTGCACTGAACAACATCGAAGAACAAATCATCTTCGCTGCGCGACGAATTTGCGGCCTGCGCCGCGTCGTAGGCCTCATGTTGCAGGCGAAACCAGCTTTGGAGGTTGACTTCAGCCTTGCCTTCCGTCGCATGCCGCCGAAGATGAAAGTGCAAACGCATCGCGAGATTCCACACTGCTCACCGGACTCGTCCCATCTTGTCCATGGGCCAATACCCGAACACTGCCTTGCCGTAAATGTAGCTCTGACCGACCGGGCCAAAATCCCGGCTGTCATTCGACAAACTACGATGATCACCCAGCACAAAATAACTGTCCGCCGGAACTACGACTTCGGCGTACGATCGCTCGTCCTCGTAGGCACGCGGCACGTAGTCTTCTTCGATCGGCTTGCCATTTACGAAGACGCGGCCGGCATCGATTTGAATGTGGTCGCCCGCCAAGCCAATTACTCTCTTGATGAAGCTCTTCGATGGATCGCGCGGATAGCGGAACACAATAATGTCGCCGCGCTCAATCGGTTCCAACCGGTAGACGAATTTGTTCACGAAGATGCGTTCCTGATCCTCGAGCGACGGCATCATGCTGGTGCCCTCGACTTTCACGGGCTGATACAGGAAGACGATGATGAAACAGGAAATGGCCAGAGAGATTATCAGGTCTCGTAGCCAAACCGAGAGCACCATGGCGCGAGAAGGAATCGGTTTGCTATCGTGAACCGCGCCTGGCTCGGTTGCGTCGGTCTGTCCCCGCATGATTGGTTCAATTCTATACGGATTAGGCCCTTCTCGTGTAGCGATCGATTCGCCAGTCCGTAGAAGGACTCCCCCGACTACTGCGTCCGCCGGATTCGGGTTACAATACTACAGAATCCCGAACGAGGAATCAGATTATGTTGAAGCGCGGATTGGCGCTGGCTTTTCTTTTCCTGGTAACCCTGACCGTGTCGGCTCCCTGGGCTACGTCCCAGCAAGAGGGGGCGGTCCCGGCATACAATGCCGCTCCCCCGCCGAAGGGCGTAAAGCTTCCTGCCATTCTCGGGAGGGAGCAATTGTGGGCTGAGAATGCTCAGTTTCCCTATCAGACGCACGCCTACGATCTGGCTGCGAAGATACCGGCGGTGTTGCACCAGCAGCCCTGTTACTGCTATTGCGATCGGATGGGACATAACAGCTTGCATAGTTGCTTTGAAGGCACGCACGGTGCTCGCTGCGATACCTGCTTGAAGGAGCTGTATTACTCTTATTCCGAGTACAAGAAGGGCAAGACCGCGTCTCAGATCCGCAAAGGGATCGTGCAGGGTGAGTGGCGGCAGATAAACCTGGAAACAGCGGCTTCGATCAACTAGATTACGGGGCCGTCATGGTCGGGAGCGGGATTTGACGAGGCTCCTGGAACCCGCGTATAAACTGCTCACGTCAGGGAGTTGCTTTTCCACAGGCGGGATATCGGCATCTGTAACCCTGGTTCTGGAAGCAGTCGGGCGATGGAAACTATCGGAAGATGTTGCTCAAGATCCATCTAAGGCTAAGATAAGAGGAATACATACGAAGAGTACAGGAAGAATTCTGCAGATGGCACAAAAGACCACACCCAAGAAATCGGTTGGCGACGACCCTCGTTTTGCACAGGCTGTGCAAAATTACGAGGCCGGTTTACGCGCCATGCAAGAGCACAAATTCGACAAGGCCAAAGCCTACCTACAGAAGGTCATTAGCGGAGGCAGCAAGGAACTGGCGGATCGCGCGTTGGTTCACTTGAGCGCCTGCAATCAGCAAACGGAGCGTGCGGTCACCCAGTTCAAGAACCCCGAAGAACACTATGACTACGCGATTTCGCTGATGAACATCGGCGACTACGTGAGCGCCCGCGAGCATCTCGACAAATTGTCAAAGCAAGCGCCGAAAGCCGACTACGTCGCCTATGGTCTGGCAGCTTTGGATTGCCTCACCGGCCACGTTGAAGAGTCGCTGCGCCATCTGGACGAGGCCATCCGCCTGAACCCAGGGCTTCGATTCCAGGCGCGAAATGACTCAGATTTTCAAAACCTGGCCGAAGATCCGCGCTTCACGGAATTGTTGTATCCCGACCCTGGAGCCGAGTTGCCTTCCCCCGCAGATGGCGATGAGGATCGCTAGGCAGCCCTGATGGGCTACTCCGACGAACACGCCGACCCTTCGCAACGCCGGCCCTCTGCGACCGCAAGTAATGGTTTGCGGGTGGTGGTGATTGGCGGGGGTACTGGCCTTTCTACACTCCTCAAAGGTCTAAAGTGGTACGTCAATCAGTCGGCGGACCGACCGTCGACGAAATCGGGCGAGCCGGGGATTTCCGATCTTAGTGCGGTGGTGACGGTCAGCGATGACGGCGGCTCCAGCGGCCGGCTGCGCCAGGAATTGAACATGTTGCCGCCTGGCGACATTCGCAACTGCATCGTCGCGCTTTCTGAAGATGAAGCTCTGCTGTCCCGCCTGTTTCAGCATCGTTTTGCCAAGGGATCGGGGCTCCAGGGCCATAGCTTTGGCAATCTCTTTCTCGCCGCTCTTACGTCGATCACTAAAGATTTCGGCGAGGCCGTACGGTTGTCGTCGGAAATTCTAGTGACTCGGGGACATATCTATCCCGTCACAACCGCCAACATTGAATTGGAAGCGCTCATGGAGGACGGAACGCTGGTACGTGGAGAAACCAAAATTACCGCTAGCAAGGGCCGCATCAAGGAACTTTTCCTGATCCCTCACAATGTTGAACCGCTTCCGCAAACCTTAGAGGCAATTGCCCGCGCCGACCTGATTACGATCGGCCCCGGCTCACTATTCACCAGCCTGATTCCGAACCTATTGGTACGTGGCGTTGCCAAGGCGATTGCATCTTCCGCGGCAACCAAAGTTTATATTTGCAACTTGATGACGCAGGCCAATGAGAGCATAGGGCGGACGGCCGCCGACCATATTCGAGCGCTCAATAGCCACGCCCACTCCCGCATCTTTGATTACGCGCTGCTGAATCGCAAATCGATCTCGGATCCGTTAAAAGCCAAGTATGCTCTTGAAGGGTCGACCCAGGTCGTAGTCGATCAGGGAGCCATCAAAGAACTCGGCGTCATCCCGGTGATGGGTGATTATCTTGACGAGGGCGACGTCGCCCGCCACGCTACTGATCGGATTGCTCGTGACCTGATGAAACTCGCGGTACAAGCCCGGGCTAACCAAGGCTCGAATTCGAAACAACAGACCACGAGCGGCTAAAAGAATCTTCAATGAAGTTCCAGAGGCAGGCGCGGTATATTGGATCGAATGCCAAAGGTTAAGAGCAGCCCTTCACCTCGCATCCCGCGTGTTGCCATCGCAATTATGGCGGCGGGCAAAGGGACGCGCCTGAAATCCAAACATCCTAAAGTCTTGCATGAGGTCGGGGGAAAGCCTCTGCTGGCGCATGTAATCGCCGCGGCCTCGAAAGTGGTTCCGGCGCAGGATGTATACGCCATCGTCGGTCATGAAGCCGATCGCGTCCGCCAGGCTGTTGCCCACACTGGGATTCACTTCATTCTGCAAAAAGAACAACGCGGCACGGGACACGCGCTCATGGTCGCACGAGAAGCCTTGGCGCCTTATGACCAGGTAATCGTGCTCTCCGGGGACGCGCCGTTGATCACTTCTCAAACCATCGAGCAGTTCCGCGATTTTCATGGCTCGAAGCGTCCTGCGATGACGATTCTGAGCGCGCAACTGCACGACCCAACCGGTTACGGGAGAGTGATCCGCGCGGGACAAAAGAGGCCGGACGTGAAGGCGATCATCGAGGAGAAATCAGCCACTCCGGCACAACGCAAGATTCATGAAATTAATTCAGGCTTTTACGCATTTGATGCAAAAGCTCTTTTTGCGCACATCGACGAACTTAGAAACGACAATCCTCACGGCGAGTTCTATCTCACCGACATGGCAGCGATCCTGCGAAGAGCGAAAAAGAGCGTGATGGCTGTGGCGGCGAGCGATCCCCACGAAATTCTCGGGAGTAACACCCGCGCAGAGATGGTGGACATTGACCAGCGCATGCGGATGGCCAAGTGCCGGCAACTCCTGACCGAGGGAGTCACGATTTTTTATCCGCAAACCTGCGTGATCGATTGCGATGTCGAGATCGGTGCGGACACGGTGATCGAGCCATTCGTGCAGATTCTAGGCGACACGCGCATTGGCAGGGATTGCCGCGTTCGATCCTACACCGTGATCAATAATTCCGTAATCGGAGACGGTGTCAGGATCCTTCCTGCTTGCATGCTTGACGAGTCTAGGGTCATGAATGGTGCTATTGTCGGGCCTTACTCGCGTCTTCGACCTGGGAGTGAAATTGGCGAGAACGCCCACGTGGGAAATTTTGTGGAGACCAAGAAAACCCGTCTGGGCAAGGGCTCAAAGGCCAATCACCTCAGCTACCTGGGAGACTCGGAGATTGGCGAGGGCGTCAACGTCGGAGCCGGCACCATCACATGCAACTACGACGGCGCGCGCAAACACATGACGGTGATCGAAGACGGCGCCTTCATCGGCAGCGATTCAACTCTGGTTGCGCCGGTCAAGGTGGGACGCAATGCTTACGTGGGCGCTGCCTCATGCATCACGGACGACGTTCCGGCAGATTCGCTTGCCATCGGTCGGGCGAAGCAGATTGTGAAAGAAGGCTGGGTTAAAGCCAAGCGCGCAAGCCGCGAGAAGTCGGACAAGCCGGCTCTCGGTTGAGCGCTCCGCGGAAACCGGAGCTATTGCAGTTGCACGTAAGGAGCGCTGACGCAAGTCGCGTTCACGATCGCGGGCGCGGAATTCCAGGCGGTCGCAACATGGATCACGCCATCTTCATTCGAACAGAATCCACGCACTCCGGTCCGGTTGAATGCAGCCGGCGCCCCGCCAACGGTGTAACCCTGATTCGGTGGACCACCGGCGGGAGCGCCCACGCCGAAGTAGTAGCCCGTCTTGGCCGTGGCTGGAGAGCTGGCGCTGGCGAGTCCGAAGTCAACCAGACACGCGTTCTTGAAAACCGGACCGCTCGGGGGGCAACCAGTCGCGGCCGGTGGACCCAACGCCGCCATGGAACTCGAATAACCCTCGTTTGGATAGGTAGACAAATACGAGACCTGGGCCGTATTGACGGTTCGAATGGAACTGGCGGCCGACGATTCATTGGCCGAAATCCTGGCGCGCAGCAAGTTTGGGATCGCAATCGCCGCAATAATCAAAATAATTGCCACCACAATCAACAACTCGATGAGAGAAAAACCTTTTTGTTTGTGCATCCGCCTTTCCTTTTCTGCTGAGGCGACACTTGGTGTGCCTCTCGTTATTCAGAACGCGGAGGGTCTGCGGACTTGCGGATTGTTTCTTGAGTTGCTCGCATTGAGACGGAAGTCGCAGCCTATTTCTTGCGCTGCCGAATTCGCACTTCGAAGCTGATCACGCCGTTGTAGTCGCGAAGGGCCAGGATGGAAACATTGCGCGTAATGTTATATTCCGCCTGAATGATCTGCTGTGAAGTCTGCGAAACGTTGGTCGTGTAAGTAAGAGTGAGGTTGTCCTTAACCTGGCGCTCGATGGTGACCGCGGGAGTGCTGGTGGTCGGAGAGGTTTCAGTGTTCAGGCCCTGAGGATCGATTCGGATGGTGCCGTTCCCCAACAAGCTCCGTGAGCGACTGCTGATCGCGGAGTTGAGGGCCTCTGCCAATATGGCGCTGGACGCTTGTTGAGCAAATGGCGACGATCCCGACTGTTGAAGTTGTGCCGATTGCTGCTGGGTTTGACCGAGGGCGAGCAAACTGATGATGTCAGCAATGGGAAGAGGCGGCTCCGAGTGATAAGTCAGATTAAGCTTGTCGACCTCTCCTGTGAGATTCACCGTGATGTCGTAGTCGCGAACGTGGGTAGAGGCCTGCAGATCAAGCACCGGCGTGGTGGTAACTGGATTGGTAAAGGTAACATCGCCGCGCTCCATACGGTATTTAGTCCCGTTTAGCGTCACCTCGCCCTCGGTGACGTCAGCCCGTCCTAGCAGAACCGGTTTGGCCGCGGTCCCCCGCAGATGAAAGTCCGCATCCCCGGTAAGCCGGACCACGGCTGTCTGCATCTGCAGCTCCGGCGTTGTGATAATGTGAACATCCATTCGGATCCGGTTCAGCAACGGATTGGTTTGGGGCAGCGCCGAAGCCTGCGCGCTGCGCGCCAGAGTCGCTCCGAAGTCGAATCCCGGAGTGATCGCCAGCCGCGTAACCACGACATCGCCAGACAACACGGACGCCGCTGGAGTGCCCGCCCATCGTAGTTCCGCGTTTGCCATGGAACTGATGCCTTGCGGATAACGCAAACGCACGTCCTGGGTTTCCAGTGTGAGATTAAAGTTGATCTGACGGTTATAAGCAGTGGCGTATCCGCCGAAAGTAACGGTGCCGCCGCCGACATGCGCCGTGAGAGTTTCAATCTGCAACCGGTCTTGATTGAATACCGCAGATCCATTAATGGCACTCAGCGAACTGGGCAGATCGCTGTAGGCGATCGAGCCATTGCTGACTTGCAACCTGCCCTGGGTCGTAGGTTTGCTGATCGTGCCTCCCAGCGTCAAATCCACCGCGACTTCACCGGATGTTGTGAAGTCGGAATTCAAGCTCTGAATAAGCTGAAGGTTCGCGTGCCCCTGGGCACGCAAGTCGAGGTCGCGCTCACCGTTCAGCCGTACCGTGCCGCCAACCGAAAGGTCAGTGCCTTCGCCGATCAAATGAAACTGTTGAATGCTGAGAAGTTGGTTGGCAATGACAAAACTGATCGGGCCATTGTTGCGAACCTTAATATTCTCAACATCAGCAAAGAAATCGTTGAGGTTTCCAAAAATCTCGAGTTCGCTGGGTTTACGCAGCGGGCCTCGTAACTGCAGGTCACCGGCCACCGCGGACGGTCCAGTCACTCGCCGCTTCAGATAGTCCTTGAAGACGGAATCCACATTGAGATGGTTGAAGTGGAGATTCACCGTAGCCGGCCAGGCTCCGCGCAGTTGAACGTCGCCGTCGATATTCAGTTCTGCGGTTTTAAACTGAGAGCGCCCGCTCACGTGCAGGTCAGAGCTATTGGTCACCGCCTCGAATGTATAGTTACCGACACGCTCGTGGTCAAAGGCAAGATCGCGCCACCGAACGCTGGCGTTGACCACTGGCTGATCCAGAGTGCCCGAGGCCTGAGCGGTAAAATCCATGCGTCCGTCCACCCGAACGCGTCCGGCCTGTAGCTGCGGAATGCGGGCCAGGTCAAAGTTCTCTCCAGTCAGGTCGAAACGGAAGGCCTGGGTAGAGAGGTTGTAGGTACCGGCTCCGCTGACGTGCGCGTCGTAGTACGCAAGATGAAGTTCGTCCAGAGAGATCGCGGTGGGGTTGAACTCCAACTTGGAATCCAGATGTTGAACCGGTTCCCCTCGGATCACTGCATCGGAGAGTTCAATGCTGCCGTTTCCGTGGGGCTCCGCCTTAGTGCCTTCTATGTGCATCGAGAGGTTTGCCGTCCCGCTGATGGGCAAGTCGTATCCGCTGAGAGCGAGAATTTCGTCAACATCGGCGTCGCGCAACTCTACGTGAGCTGCAATCGGGCTTGAATCGGTAAACCGTCTTTCTTGCAGGCCAAGGTCGATGCCGAATGTGACGGTCGTGCCACCGTGATGCAGCCTGCCGTGATGCGCGGCGAAGGCGTGTGGCGATAACTGGAGATCCGCAGCCAGGGAATCGCAATGCACATTTTTCCCGGGCCCATGAGATGTAGCTGGAATCAATAGATCGAAGTCTTCGGACTGCAATTTGCCGGCAAAGGCTATGGCAGACAATTTGCCCGTAGCGGTTCCGCTGAACGAAGCATGTCCCTTCAGAACCACCGGAATTCGTTGCTGGTAGCCGACCGCTGTAAGAATCGGTTGCCACTCGCTGAGGTCAGAGGTGGTTATGGAAAGGTTCAGTGCTGCGCTGGAAGAAAGCGTGCCAGAGGCGTGAACTTGCGTGGCCCGGGTGGAGGCGTCAAATTCCGCGACTTGCAAGTCGCCCAAGCTCGCACGATACCTCGCACGAACGTGCGCGGTGACCGGCAGTTCCCCTGCTTTCGGTTGGGCTGGAGCTACGACCTCCAAGCCGACTGCAGTCTCAGCGTTGGCTACAGATCCCCGCCACTGCGTCTCGACGCTTCCGCTTACCGCTCCCGCCAACTTGACGCGCTCGAACGGCCGTGACGAAGTAGAAAGAGCAGTGGCGATTTCAGGGGCGGACACATCTTTCAGCCGCAGTCGGACGCTTCCCTTCTGTTCATCAGGAGCATTGGCCTTGGAAACCTTACCTGCCGGCGCCGAATTGAGCCAGTTGATGATTTCGGCATCACCAGTCACGTCGCCTCCCAGCAGCTTCGCCTGAAGTCCGGAAAACGCCAGCCGCTGGGAACTGATAGCATAATCGCTGCTAACCGCCGCGCTACGGAAGGCAACGGACTTATCCCGCCAATCGAAGTTCTTCAGCGAAAGTTTGCCAATGGAAGAAAAAGCCGCCGCTGACCACGAACCTTCCCCCGTCGCCTCGAGAACCCCTTGGCGTATCTCGGTGCGACGCGCAATCGCGCTGGCCTCACCCAGATCAAGAGTGAGATCGTATTTGGCCACGACACTGGGTTTTCTAAAATTGACCAGGTGTCCGCTGGCCTGTAACCGCGAACGTCCCGAAGTCGCTTTCAACGATTCGACATCGAGACTGTCGGGGCCCAGACTGAAATGCACTTCCGTCATCCAGGTCACCGGACGGTAGTTTTGAAGTCTGCTATCGATTTTTCCCAGCAGGACATTACCGTTGTAGCGGCGATGCAGCAGCGAATAAGTCGCATCCGCCGACACATCGTGAGCGATGAAATCCAGCGGAGTCTTCTCGTCATTCCAGAGGAACTCCCCCTGGCGTACCTCAAGCTGACTAATGGAAAGAGAGAACAGTTGCTCAATCGATGTTTTTGTTGACGGCTTTGACTTGGGTACCGGTTGGTTGGTAGTGCCATCGGGATAAGCCACGATGTGAACCACCGGATGATCGACCACGAGCGACGAAAAGCCGAATTCGGTTTCCAGGATGGAGATGAGTCTGACCCGCGCGACAATCCGGTCCACATGGGCATATGGAACTTCGCCCGCAGCTTCGAGCCCATGAATGGTAAGGTTCCGAATCTCTATCTGGAAGCGGAATGGTATGGTGTGAATCCCACCAAGGTCCACGCGCCCCCCGGTAACTCGCTCCAGTTCAGCAACGGCGCGTCGGCGGATCAGAGCTTGGAAGGAATCAGTGGTCGCGTACCAGGTCAGACCACCCAGGCAGAGCAAAAACAGAAGTCCTGCGAGTAGCAGATAATTGCGGAGCGTGCGCCAACGCGGCTTGGCGCGGGGCTCGCTCATCGCAACTCGGTTCCGGCCTCCGTGCGGATCTGGCTACCGGAACGCAGATCCTGCAACCAGGCAACCAACATTTGGTTCATCTTTTGCTGCGTTAGCAATTCCCTGATCCTTGGAGTAACTTCAGCCAGCGGAACTTGGTTGGCGCCAGATTGCCGGAGTTTGGGTAAAAGCTCCTGATTGTAATAACTCTCGATGCTCTTGGAATCGATGACAACGTTTGGCCGTAACCGGGAGTCCACCAAACCCAGTAAATCGACCTGTAGAGCGACTCGCTTCTTGAGTTCCTGCTCGGTCAATCCGTAGCGTTTAAGCGCAGCCTCCCAGCCTGCTTCCGCGTTCGCTGCATACCGTTTCCGAATTTCCTGAAGGCTCTTCTCTACTTCTTCACTGCTGGCGTGCGGAAAACCGGAAGAGCGCATTTGCTCGCGCAGTAGTTCCTGATCGATCAGATGGTCCAGCGCAGCTTTACGATCCGCGGTCTGCACCTGGTCGAGCGCGCGGCCGGCAACAAACGCGTCGTAGCGCACGGCATCCTGCCATTCGCTTTGCAGGATAATGTGGTTGTTCACGGTGGCAACTATGCGATCCAGAATATCGCCCGCCGGTGCCGGCAAAGCGATCGCGAGCAATATTGCGCAGCAAGTAAAAAGCCAACCCTTTTGATTCATCAGAAACTCTGTCCAATACTAAAATAAACGTTGAAATGAGGCGCGTGCTGCGGTACGAAAGTGCTCGTCTGTTGCCCCGCGCTATTGGTGACGGTTTGCGTACTCGGAAACGCAGGTGGATTAAGATTGTACCCGAAATCGAAGCTCACCGGACCGATCGGTGTCTTGTAGCGCAGCCCGACCCCGACCGCGTGAGAGATATAACTATAGTCGCACTGGCTCGCGGTGCTTTGCTGCAGGCACAGTTGAGGATCCTTCTGGCGCCAGCGCAGCACATTGTCCAGCATATTCTGGCCAGTGGTAAAGATATTTCCGGCATCTTCGAAAACGACGAAACTCATGTTGTCCTGGACATACGGCAGGTTCGTTGGGGGAAAACGCATCTCCAGGTTATTCAGAAAAAGCGCGCTGCCGCCAATAGGAAATCCGGTTATGGGGTCGCGAGGACCTGCCTGATTTAACCCGAACCCTCGGTGAGAGTTGCCGCCTCCGGTGAAAAACCGCTCTGCCAGCGGAATGACCGTCACGTCGGGACAACTGGTTTGCGTCGGGTTTGGACAGGCTTGCCCAGGCGGGAGGATCACGGTATTGCCGAAAGTAGTCTCCAGCCCGACTCGCGTCGAACGCGCGAAGACGAATTTCTTGTTTTGCGGCCGGTTCTTGCCGAATGCGTAGTAAGTGGAATTCTGGGCAAGGATGCTGCTGAAATTCGCCTCTGAGCCAAAATAGCTGGAAGCGACTGCAGCGTCGACCGTGGTGTAACTGCCCTTGGTACTTTCCAGATTGTTGTCGCGTTTGTTGCGAATGTAAGTAAATCCGGGCTCGCCGACGCGTACCGGCAAGGAAAGCAATGGAATCTGGTCAGGACTGATATCTATGTCTGAAGCCTTCACCCGGCGATAGGTGAAGCGATACGCCATAGTGGTGGCTTTGCTGATTGTCTCTTCGGCTTGCACCGACCCCTCCAGACGCTGCGAGGTGAATGTGGTTACGTCAATCGTATTGTCATAGAAAGCTGTCAAAGATAACTTCCATTTCGGACTGTTGAACCAGCGCGGCACGGTCGCGCTAACCAGTCCGCGCTGCTCCAGGCTGCCTACGTCGGCCTTAAAGGTGAGAGTGTGGTCGCGCCCGCGGAAATTCAGACGGGTTATAGCCAGCGAGACGCGCGGACTCACTCCAGTTTCGCCCTTCGCCTGGTTGGTACCGACCGCAGAAGGCTGGCCAGTCTGGAATTCGAAACCCACGCCGTAGCTGAATGTGTAGCGTTTGGCTTCCTCAACATCCACCAGGACGTTCTTTTCTGGCTCAGTGCCATTCGGATTTTGCACCGCCGTACCGACCTGGCTGAAGATGCCGAGGTCATATAGACGCTGTTGGGTCTGCAGCATGTCGACCTGGCTAAGCGGGTTGCCGGCCTTAACTTTCAGTTCGCGTTGCACAACAAACGGCTTGGTGTAGTTCAGTCCTGACACGAACACATTGTCCACGAAAACCTGCTCTCCTTCGGTGATCTTGAAGGTGACATCCATGCGATTGGGTGCGCCGGGCATGGGCTTGGCCGACGCTTCGAAACTAGCGTTAGGAAATCCGTGGTTGAAATAGTAGTTCAGAAGATTGTCGCGGTCCTGCGCAATGTCGTATTCGGAAAAAGGCTGACCCTCCGCCGTATTAATGTCGGCCGCAAGGTCTTTTTCAGAGAAGGCCTGATTGCCCTCCATGTGGAATGCTCCCACCAGGGTTTGAGGACCCTCGTCCACGGAAATCTTAAGGACGAGATCGTTTTCATGGCCCTGGTAATCATCCATAACCGTGCTGGCGACCTTTACCTGTTGGAACCCGTTGGCCCGGTAAAGATCTTCGATTCCATGAACATCGCTGTTGAGCAATGCCTGACTGTAACGGCCGCGGGATTGGAAGCGCTCGGCGGCACGGACCTGCATGCGGGACTGCAGGCGGTCTGTTAAGAAGTATTTGTTTCCAGTAAATTCAATTCTTACCAACCGGTGGCGCGCACCGGCATCGATCACATAAATAATTTGCAGCTCATTTCCGGCAGCATCCGAATGTTGTTTCATTCCAACCTTGGCATCGAAGTAGCCACGACTTTGAAGGACGTTGAGCAGATTGCGGCGGCCTTCGTTCAGCAGGTCTTCATCTACCGCATTTTCTTCGAAGATCGGGACATTCTGTTTGAGCACGCCCCGTTTGATCTTGAACCCTTCCGCGGTGACCTGCACCTTAGGTCCGGGGACAATGTCAAAGGTGTAGTCCACGGCATTCGCCTCCTCACGGTAGGACTTCTTTGATACTGAAACTTGGGCAAGCAACCGATTCTGTTTCTGATATCGCTTGCGCAATCGATCCAATGCATTACTTACCCGCAATACTGAAACAGGCTCCCCGGTACGCATTTTCGCGATCTTCTGAATCTGCTCTTGCGAGAATCCCGTATTGACCGGTACAGTCACGACTCCCACGTGCGCTTGAGGTCCAGGATCGATTTGAAAGAGTATGTCAACTTGCTGCCTCGCCGGATCTTTCTGCTCGTGTTCGTTGACCGAGGAGCGATAGTAGCCATTCTCCTGCATAAGCTGCTTGATATTTCCCAGAGCCCGAGCAATCTGGTCGGAGCTGAAAAGCTCTCCCAACTGGAGCTTGGAGGCATTGACGACCTGCCCGGCAGTGGGCCGGTTGGGAACACCCAGAACGTTAACCCGCCCCACGAAGTAATTTGAGGTCGTAAAGAACAACAGGTCAACTTCGCCATCATCGGTTCGTTGACCCTCGACTCGGATGTCCGCAAAGCGGCCAGTGCGATGAAGCGCATGGATGCTTTCGCGGATGAGTTCCCGGTCTAGCGGTTGTCCTGTCTTTTGGGGAATAAGGTCGAGCCAACGCTTCTGATCGGCATCGGAAGAGATGTCCGGTAAGCGTATCTCCGCCACGATGAGGCCCTCATATCGGCCCATAGTGTCTTCGGCCGGCATGGCCGGAGATTGGGTTTCGACGGATTGACCCTGGTCCTGCGTCCCTCCGGTTACCACGGGGGATTCGGCAGACGCTCGCGCGACCGACAGCGCCATCAGCGCCAGCGCCATCAGGGATGTCAACAAAGTTCCCCTCAGCTGCAAACCGGCTCCCTCTGTAAAATGTGGTCGGCTAATCCGTTCGATGAATCCGTAAAGAACAATGTTGTATTTCACGCCTGGACTTCAGGGTGTGCTTTTTTCTTGACACTCTGACGTTTTCACTGGAGCCCGCCTCTGCCCCGTTTTGAAAACAGCGTGGCACCTATCATAATGGTTTGCAGGCGTGGGACTGATGACCTCTTTGGAACGGGACGAAAGATATTCGCGGCAGGTACTTTTCCCCGGCGTCGGGGCCGAAGGCCAGCACAAGCTGAGGGCTGCGCGCATTACGATTGTCGGTAGCGGCGCCACTGGCTCGGTGCTCGCTTCCCTGCTTGGCCGCGCGGGTGTGGGAACGATCCGGATCATTGACCGCGATTACGTTGAGCCCAGCAATCTGCAACGGCAATCCCTTTTCGATGAAGCCGATGCCTCCGAATCTCTGCCCAAGGCGATTGCCGCCGCCAGAAAAATTGCGGCTTTCAATTCCGAAATCGTGGTTGAACCCCATGTCGCTGATCTGACGCCAACGAATATAGAGGCTCTGTTCGAAGGGGCACAGCTTATTCTCGACGGCACCGATAACTTCGAAGCCCGGTATCTTATCAATGATTTTGCGGTCAAGAATTCTCTCCCCTGGATTTACACCGCAGCCGTCGGCAGTTATGGCGTGACCCTGAATGTGCTTCCCGGGAAGACCGCGTGTCTGGCCTGCATTTTCTCCAACCCTCCGCAAGGAACCTTCGAAACCTGCGAGACAGCTGGAATTCTGAACTCAGCAGTAAACCTTGTTGCTTCGATCGCGGCTACGGAGGCGATAAAACTGTTAGTCGGGGCCGACGAGTGGCTCCGCCGCACGCTCCTCTCCTTTGATGTGTGGAGGAACGAACGCGCTGAGGTTGCGGCTGACAGACCGCGCCCGGATTGCCGTGTGTGTGGGGAACACGAATTTTCTCACCTCGCTGGTGTCGGCCGTCCGCATATTACGTTATGTGGACGCAACTCCGTACAGATTCACGAACGTGACCGCCCAGTGGATTTAGCCGAGATGAGCCAACGCCTTAAGCCGCTTGGCACGGTGCGCCACAACGACTTCGTCCTGAAGTTCTGGCACGAGCCCTACGAAATCACCTTATTCCCCGACGGCAGAGCGATTATCAAGGGTACAACCGATAAGACTATAGCCAGAAGTCTCTATGCCCGCTATGTCGGATCCTAATAAAACCCGCTCCCAGAGCCGGGTTTCGGGTTATGATGCTCTCGTAAAGTCTGTGGAGGATCCAATGCGTTCACTGAAAACTTTGTCCATGATTTTGTTGTTGTCTGGATTGGCTGCTGCTCAAGCGACCGTAATCGGGGGCACGGCCAGTAACTGGGTTCCGGCTTACGGCGTCTATGCGGCACCATTCGTGCCTCTGGTTACAACTCCGTCTGTGACTCTCGCAACTGTGTCACCTTCAGCGGTGGGAGCCAGTAACGCCACGTTTGGAAACGTGGCCGGAGCAACCAACGCAACTCTCTCGTTTGTGTCACAACCTCCGGCCGGCGCCTATACACAAGCCATCTGGTCCCCAACTTATACCCAGCCTACCTGGCTCGGTCCGTCCGCGCCTGTGGAGGCGGCAAGTGAACCGCTGCCTGAGAGCAGACCCGCGCGGAGAGCACATGCATTTGACGTTGGCGTCGCGTCATGGCAGAGCGGCCAGAGCGCAACTCACCTGATGGCGAGCTCGACCGGCGCAACCAAAGCAGCGCGGACCTATACCAACCAGGATGTCGACCAAGTCAATCAGAAAAACGGCACCGTGAAGTACGACGGAAAAACCGAACATATCTGAGACGGGCGTTCATGACGTCTAGGGTTGGTTTGATTATGGGGTGGGGCGGCGCGGCTTCGGCCGTGCCGCTCGCAGCTATGAATGTGCGGCTTTCGGAAGCTAGCTCGCGCCTCGGCTCATCTTTGCGATAAGGCTTCCAAGGCCGCAAAAAATCCTGGGCACGAGATCACCGCTGCGTCGGCTTGGTGAATCGTCGTGTCGCCTTCCGCCCGCAATGCGGCAACGGCAAATGCCATTGCGATTCGGTGATCGCCAAAAGAATCTATTTCCGCTCCGTGCAAAGTCTGTCCGCCTGGAATCTTCAGTCCATCCTCGCGCTCCTCGACCTGCGCGCCCATGGCTCGCAGATTCGTCGCAATCGCAGCAATCCGGTCGGACTCTTTAACACGCAGCTCCTTGGCATCGCGAACTTCAATCCCGTTCCTGGTGTAAGGCGCTACTGCGGCCAATACCGGAATCTCGTCGATCAATGCTGCGGTATCTGCGCCCGCGAGCGTGGCTCCCCGCAAATCCCGTCCGTCAACTTCCACGCTCCCCACCAGCTCTCCGTGTTTGTCTTCCAATTCCGCAACCGAAATGCCGACCCCCATCAATATCAAAATGTCGAGCAATCGGGCGCGGGTAGGATTCATCAGCAGACCGCTGATCAGCAGCCGGGATCCGGGAAACAATGCAGCAGCGCAAAGAAAAAAAGCCGCGCTTGAAAGATCGCCCGGGATCTCCGCCTCGATCGCATGAAGCTTCTGTCCGCCTGCAATCCTTGCCTGGTTACCGTGCTGGTATACTTCCGCACCGAATGCACGAAGTGCTAGCTCTCCGTGGTCTCGAGTTCGAACCGGTTCTGCCACTCGAGTTTCGCCTTGGGCAAACAATCCCGCGAACAGCAACGCGGACTTCACCTGTGCACTAGCCACGGGCATGTTGCAGTCGATCGCGCGCAAATGTGTGCCAGTAACGTGCAACGGAGGACGGCCTCCATCGGCGGCTGCGATCTTGGCGCCCATCAGTTCAAGGGGAGCAATGATTCGCGCCATGGGACGCCGCGACAGCGATTCATCGCCCATGAGCTCGCTTGTAAATTCCTGCCCGGCCAGAATGCCGCTCAACATGCGCATGGTCGATCCCGAATTGCCGCAGTCGAGCGGGAACTTCGGTGGTTGCAGCTTAGGCCCGCGTCCGTGAATCAGGACGGCGTTTTCCCCGCGCTGCAACTCCACTCCCAAAGCGGCGAGACAGCCCAAGGTGCTGGCACAATCGGCTCCGGTAGAGAAATTCTCCAGGCGCGTGGTTCCTTCCGCAATGGCACCCAGCATGGCGTAGCGGTGAGAGATGGATTTATCCCCCGGCAAGCGCAACGCTCCCGCTATGTTTCGCGCTGCGCGAATCACAACTGTGGAATCTGTTGTCTCAGTGGACATCTGTCAGTCAATAGTAATGGAAACGAAAGATTTGAGTCTCAGCTGGAAGAATCAAAGCACGGTGGAAAAGCGCTGCCGACCGTCGTTCTACACCATCGCTTTGGCTTCGGCGGTTGCCTCTTTCAGAATTTCAGCTGGTACTTCCTTGATGGTCACATGAAATTCGAACATCGGGGTCTCACTGCCGCGGCCCCAGCGAGCCACTTCCCAGTGAGCGCGTACGAACTTCACGTTCGCCTGCCCCGTCAAATCCAGCAGCAGAGGATGCTGCGCCTGATAAAATTTCTGAGGGAAATTCGTAACCGGCTTTGGACCCCAGGTGCTGCCGTCAGCCGACCCGAGGATGCTCACATCCAACGATTCCTGCTCGACGATGCCGGTGATGTTCAGGCTCAGAAGAAAAACGGGGTTCGCCGCGTTGCTGACATCCACCGCGGGACTATCGCCCTTAGCGTTGACCACCGTCTTATCAGGAACCAGGAAGCTATCAATCATGACGCGAGAATTGTAACAAAAGGAGCTTCGCAGCGTTTTCTAGGCATACAGCCTATCCAGAAACTGACGCAGGAGTTTGCCTACCTCCTCGGGCTGCTCCCAGGAGGAATAGTGCCCCGCCTTCGCGATCAGCTTGATCTCACTGCCGGATATGTTTTGCCGCATTAACTCCGCCTCGGCAACGCCGGTAAGAGTATCTTCGTCTCCCGTCACAAGCATGGTCCCCACGTTGATTGTCTTCAGCGTCTCTACCGAATCTTGACGCTCGGCCATACCTCGCTGCACCATAGCGACATCTTCAGGCGACATGGTCCGCATCATCCGCACCGCCCCTTCAACCAGGTCCGGACGTGTATCGCGTGTTGTTTTTCCCATCAACTTCGGGATCATGCTTCCGAAAAACAGCTCGGTGCCACGGTCCAACACGAAGGTCGCTGCCTGCAGCCGTACCGCCCGTGCTTCGGGAGTATCCGCTTGGGCCTTGGTGTTGCACAGAACGAGTGCGTCTACCCGCTCACGATGTTTGCGCCAGAACTCGAACAACACGTAGCCTCCAATCGAGACTCCCACAAACGCGGTGCGGCGCACTTCTTCGTGATCCAGCACGCGAGCAATGTCGGCAGCATGCTTTTCCATCGTCGCAGGACCTTCGCCAACGCCGGACTCCCCGTGCCCGCGCAGATCAGGAACAATGACGCGGTAGCGCGTGATCAGCGCCTGAGCCGCAGGCTTCCAAAAACTATGATTAGCAGGAAAAGGATGCAGTAAGACGACCGGTGGGCCACTGCCTAAGACTTCGTAGAATATGTCCGCATCGCCGCTGATGATTTGGGGCATTGCCAGATTTAATCACAATCGCTAAGGATTGATCACTGGCTGCGCCCCGACCGGGGCCGGAAGGCGCAATGGCTCTTCTGGCATGACAATCCATGCAATCACATAGGCCAGCAGACCGGTGCCTCCCACCAGGACAATGAATAGCCAGACCAACCGTACCAGGGTCACGTCAACGTCAAAGTACTCTGCGAAGCCGGCGCACACGCCGGCAATCTTGCGGTCGGCGCGCGGACGTACCAGCCGCTTTCGCGCCGTCACTGCACCCACTCGGATACCGCAGTAGGCGCAGACATTCGCATCGTCCTGGATGACCTTCCCGCAATAATTGCAATACATGGTCTGCCTCCTCGTCGCATACTGTTTAGATACGCAGCGACGCCTGCCTTAGTTTCAATTCTACTCTCCCCGATAAGCTTCTTTCAGATATCGGTTGGCGCTATCCGCCTGAGGCGTCGACGCGTCCAAGGCCACGACTATCTGGTATTTTTTGACCGCCAGATCGCGCTTGCCCGAGAGGTCATACATCTCCCCTGCCGCCAGATCGGCTTTCTGCAGTACCTCAGGATCGGGTAGGGGAACTTCATTCACCTGTTCATACGCCGCGATTGCGCTCGTGTAATCTTTCTCGCTGCGAAGTAAATCCCCCAAGCTGAGTGCCGCGATTTCATAATGCAGGCCGCCGTAAAAACCCTCTCGCCCAGCCTGCCAAACCCTGCGGTAGACCGCGGCTGCTGCCTGATCATTCCCTTCTGCCCGAAGCAAATTTGCTTCCTCGAGCGCCATGAGCACGTCGCGCGGATAGCTCTGAATCAGGCCACGGGCAATGGGTAGGGCCTCTTGATAACGATGTTCCCGCCGCAAGAATAGGACCAGCAGAATCTTTGCGTCAGTGCTGGTGTCACCGGTTCCCTCAGCGCAGTCGCGAAGATCCTGCAATCCCAACTCCTTGTTTCCGGCAATTCCAAACATTGTCGCTCCCGCGCGCAGCGCCAGTGGAAGACTGCCCATCACATAATTGTGGGAGCCGACAATCAGCTTCGCCGGAGTGTCGGCGGGCGCAAGCTCAAGCACGCGTTCGTGATCACGCCGCGCTCCCACGGCGTTTCGCAAAGCCGAAAACCAGGCGTGTTCCACCATTGCGGTATACGCTGCGAACTGGGCGCGAGTGACTCCACGGGCGTAAAGCGCGTCCACGTCCTTGGGATTGGCATCCAAGCTGTTTTCCTCGAGCTGCGTGGCTCTTTGAACCAGATCTCTGATTTGCTGCTTTGCCTTGGTATCAGCCGGGCGATGTGCCGCCCGAATAAAAGTGTCATTCGCGTACTCCCCAGTGTTGAGAGCGCCCATTAGATAAAGCTCTCGGAACAGGACCGCGGTCAGCAAATGATTCACTGCGAAGGGATCGTCCGGATGCCGTTGCAGCACTTGATCGAATTCCTGAACTGCCCGGTCGTAATCAAGATTGTAAAAGTGGTCGAAGGCGGATCGGTTTAGCGTGTCGTTGGGACGAAATGATGGGCCGTCGTTGGGGTGAGTTGGCTGGGGGTTTGTCTGGGCAGCACTTGCATGGGTCAGCACCAGCGCCAGGGAGAGAAGCAGATGCGGCAGCGTGCGGCGAAACAAATGGGCAATCCTTTACTCTTACTTTGGTCTTGTGTCTTGAGTTTATCTGATGCGGGTACGGTTGGTTGGCACGCTAGAACCAAAAGCATCACTTTGCCAAGACATTTGTCGGTTAGAAATGCTCCGGAGCGCCGGATAATTCCCAAAGTGGTTATCTTTTCCCGAAACGGGGTAATTCTTGCCCAGCCGTTAGGGCGGGCGGGGACTAGGAATTTCTGAAGCTGCTGTTAGGCAAGAACTTAACCGGGTACTGGCTTTGGCTACTGGCTTGCCATTGAGCGCTTGGGGAAATCCACATGTCTGAAGTTGTTGATAACGCACCGCAGGAGTTCTGGCGTCCTCCGGTTGCCCCGGCCGAGTCTGCCATTCCGGCCATGGTCGAAGTTTGCGACCGCTGCGAGACCGAATTCATGATTGGTGCGCGATATTGCCATGGCTGCGGAGCTGAGCGCCAAACCAAGGCCGCCTCCAACGGCGCCCACACTTGGGCGCACGCTGTCCGGTTGCTTCGCGTCCTGGAGTTCCAGAATGTGAAGGAATGGCTGGGCCTTTCGATGGCCTCGCTGATCGCCTTTTTCGCAGGCCTGGGTTGCCTGCTGGCAGCCGTCGCGGTTGGCGCTATTTACTCGGTTCAGACCCTGGTCGACTTTCAAGCCATTCAGTCGTGGCGGGTACAGTGGCTGCTGGCGGCACTGGCGGCTTTCGTCGCGGGAATACTGCTGAAGGAAGCTGGCTCAGTTAAGAAGTAGATCCACGAGGACACCTCGAAATCCCTCCCCTGAACTACCTTTTCGTCAACTAGCAGTTCCGCACATCGAGCTGTTAGCGATACCTGCCGTCACGCTGCGCTCGGCCCACCCAGACTGGGGCGTATGGGCTATGCGTGAAGCGCGAGGGTTTGAAGATTAACGGACTCCACAACGGCGGGGACGCCGCGCCTACAAAAAGTATAGGCCCGATTGCTCGGGCCTTTGGTTTCGTGCAAAGAGCCTAGCGGCTTAACGGGGTGGCGCTGGCGCGCTGGGCTACTACGTGCCGAGCGTTTTCTGCCAATTGCTTGGCTTGCGGCAGCAGATCCAGGCCTTTGAGCACTTCGGGATCGGCTTCGGCCCTGACTTTCAAACCTTCTTCCTGGCCAAAAGCGTTCACGAAGATTTCGCTCTTGATGCTGGAACGAACCCAATCGCTATTCTGCAGCAGTTCGGCTTCGGTGAACGGAATCTTTTCCGCGTCCAGGAACTTGCGGAAGTCTTGCATGGTGGCATCATCGACTTCGAAGCTCTTGGTCGGATGGTGATTGACCATGTAGTGCTTGGCGTAGTTGAAGAACGCGTAGTGCTGCAGCAGCGAATCCTGGAACGGCGTGCTCTTGATGGGATCGAGCTTGACGTCAGGAGTGATGCCGCCTCCGCCGTAGACGGTGCGACCGCTGTCGGTGAGTTTGACCTCACGGCTGGCGGTTGCGTTCTTGCTGTCGTCAGGGCGTTCGAAATAATAGTCGTAGAGCGAGACGTTGGAATAGTCGCGCTGAATCAGGCGTCCGCTGGGCGTGTAGTAGTGAGCGGTAGTGAGAGCGAGGCCGGTATTTTCGGACAGCGGATACACAGTCTGCACCAGACCTTTGCCGAAAGTGGTTTCGCCGACGATCAGGCCGCGATCATGATCCTGAATGGCTCCGGCGACGATTTCAGCCGCGGAAGCCGTGCCCCGGTTCACCAGAACAACCAGAGGGTATTCTTTGCCGCCGTCGCCGTGAGTCGCGGTGTAACGCTTCTCGGGCGAGTTGCGTCCGTGATGAGAAACAATCAGCTGCCCTTTGCGCAGGAACTTGTCGGCTACGCCAACGCCTTCGCTAAGCAGGCCGCCCGGATTCTGGCGCAGATCGAGAATCAGACCCTTCAAATCGCCCATCTGGTCGAGCGCGTCGGAGACTTCTTTTTCCGTGGTCTCGTTAAATCCAGTAATGTGCAAATAGCCGATGCCAGGCCGGATCAGGAAGTGCAAGTCGACACTGTAACGCGGGATTTCGTCGCGAACCACGGCGAACTCGATGGGCTTGTCCGTGCCTTCGCGCACGATCGTGATATGGACGGTGGTTCCTTTGGGCCCCTTAAGCAGGTCAGCCACGTCACTGGTGCTCATGTTGTCGGTCGGCTTTCCGTCGACCGCAACAATAATGTCTCCAGGACGAATGCCAGCGCGGTACGCAGGCGTGCCCGCAAACGGAGCAATGACGATGACCTTATTATTGCGCGGACCGACAGTCATGCCGACGCCGTAGTACTTGCCGCGCTGGTCTTCGCGTAGAAGAGCGTAAGACTTCGGATCAAAGAAATTCGAGTGCGGATCCAGCACGTGCAACATGCCAGGAATTGCGCCGTTGTAAATCGCCTTGTCAGCATTGACCGGTTCGGCATAGTTCTGCTCGACCAGGCTGTAGACGTCTGCGAACTGACGCAGGCTGTCTCGAACATCGGAGTCGCCGCCCGGCGCTGCCGCGGGGTTGATCTTCTGGCCGAAGACCATGCCGAGGAATCCGCAGGTGACAAGAACGAAGACCGCAAGATAGAGTGTGCGACGAGAACTACGGGCCATGCTTTTAGTTTCCTTCGGTTCGGGCGTCGATAAGGCCCGGCCACCGCATCTGAGCGAAGTATAGCACGTCCCGAAACAGGTTCCTGCTGACCTTAAGTAACCACCTGGATGAGGGGAAGCTCCGCACGTTCACTACATTAGGATGCGAGCCGGAGCCTGGAGGTGCCGAACTTTGTCGCGATATTTCGCCGGGGTGGACCGCGAATGTCAAGTGATTGTCAAATAACGGGCCACGCGTTGCCGCCATCGCGCGGCTGGCAGTATGATGAACCGCATGGGGTTCTCGGAGACGATCTTCTTATTTTTTCTGGCTTTGGTCATTTTTGGGCCAAAGAAGCTGCCGGAGATCGCTCGTCAGGTCGGCAAGGCTCTTAACGAGTTCCGCCGGGCTTCGAACGAGTTCAAAGCTCAGATCGAGTCGGAGATTTCGCAGTTGGAAATGGAAAATCGGCAGCAGATCTTACCTCCGTCCACGCCCCCGAAGGGAGCGGTAGCCACAGCGCCTTTGACGCTCGAACCTGCCGTGAGCCCCCAATTATCGAGCTCCCAACTATCGGTGGAACCGAGCTCCGAAACTGGATCTTCTGAACACACCGCGATGGTGAAGGCTCCCAATGCCTGACTTGGTTGCCGAAGGGCCTTCCGCAAAGCCTGCACAGGATCCCATGCCTGCCATGAGCTTCCTCGACCACCTCGAGGAACTGCGGCGGCGGATCGTTTACTCGATTATCGCGATTGCGGTGGGGTTTTTCGCCTGTTGGGGATATGCCGAGAAGATCGTCGGCTGGATGCAGAAGCCGATCATGCAAGCGCTGCAAAAAAACGGCATGCCGCAGACGCTGGTGTATTTGAACCCTACCGATCCCTTCAACCTTTACTTGAAGGTTGCAATGTTGGCCGGTTTGTTTGTGGCGTGTCCGGTCGTGCTTTATCAGGTCTGGATGTTCATTTCTCCCGGGCTGTACCGGAACGAGAAGCGCTACGTCACGCCTTTCATGTTTTCGACGGTCGGTTTGTTCCTGGCGGGCGGCGCATTTGGCTACAAGGTGGTTTACCCGGCGGCGCTGGAGTTCCTGATTGGCTACGGCAGACAATTCCAGCCGATGATTACGATTCACGAATATACCGATCTATTCCTGACCGTAATTCTTGGATTGGGCGTGGTCTTCGAGTTGCCGATTCTGGTGTTCTTTCTGGCCCTCATGGGAGTGGTGAGCGCGGGTTGGATGTGGCGGAACGTGCGGTATTCGATTCTCGTGATTTTCATTATCGCGGCCATCATTACTCCTACTGCGGACATCCTGAATATGTGCATTTTCGCCGCGCCCATGGTTGCACTTTATTTGGCGAGCATCGGAATTGCCTATCTGGTGCATCCAAAACAGCGAAAGGCGCGGGCGGAGAAAAAATCTCAATGACATCGACCGCTCGGCAAAAGCGAGACAGGAGCCTTCGTCTGTCCATTGCCGTAACATTCTGCTTGTCTCTAGCTATAGCCTTGTCTGCTTGCGCTCGGGAGAAAGAGGCCGCGGCCGCTCCGAAGGAAACGACGACATCCACGCTGGCGCCAGCTGCAGCGGACGCTCCCATGTCTGCCTCTGATTTAGGTCCTCCGCCCGCGTTCAACTCGTCCCGCGCCATGCGGTATGTGAAGGAGATTGTTGCCTTTGGCCCGCGTCCTGTCGGCAGCGCGAACCACAAGAAAGTGGAAGATTACATTCACGCCCACTTGAAAGGCGATGTGGTCGAAGACGACGCCTTCACCATCGACACGACCGAAGGAAAGTTTCCCGTCCGCAATATCATTGCGAAGTATCCAGGCACGCGCGACGGCATTATCGTGATCGCGAGTCATTACGACACCAACTACCCTTTTCGCGATACCGCTTTTGTCGGGGCGAATGACGGAGCTTCTTCGAGCGCATTGCTGCTCGAAATTGCGAATCAGCTTCGTGGAAAGAAACTGGACGGTTACAGCGTGTGGCTGCTGTGGGATGACGCGGAGGAAGCCATAAAACTTCCGTGGACCGACGACAACAGCGTTTACGGGGTTCGTCACTTGGCGCAGAAATGGCAGGATGACGGCACTCTCAAGAACATCAAAGCATTCCTGCTGGAAGACATGATCGGGGACGCCGATCTCAATATTGAGCGCGATGAAAATTCAACTCCATGGCTTGAGAATTTAATTTATCAGGCGGCGACGCGCCTGGGCTATCAATCTCACTTCTTTGCCCGAACCATCCCCATGGAAGACGACCACAAACCTTTTATGCAGCGCCACGTTCCCAGCGCTGACCTGATCGACTTCGATTACGGCTACAACAATGTTTTCTGGCACACCACGCAAGATACGGTCGACAAGTTAAGCCCCAAGAGCCTGGAAATCGTAGGCACGGTCACCCTCGAAACGGTGCAGATGCTGGACAAGAAGTAGCCAGCGTCAAGCCTGAATAAGACTCAAAGGCCTCCGTGGAATCGTCCGAAGGCGTGGGCGAGCATCAGCGACTGAAGCAGAATGCCGGCTCCGAGGACGAGCACGTGCTGTGTCTTGCGCAAATTGAATTCGCCAATGCGACAGACGAGCAGGTAGGCGACCATTAGGTTGAAGAACCCCCACAGGACATTGACCATCGCGGAGGACAAACCTTGGCCGGGCGGTGAGGCGAAGGGGCTCTGAAAGGCGTGGCCAGAGATCCCGTTGCCAAGATGTGGCAGGCTATTGGCAAGAAACAAGCCTCCGAAAAAGTATGCCAGGTAGTGGTACCAGCGCATGGCTCCTCCCGTCTAGCTGCGAAAACAAATAGTAGCAGGTCTCCGGTTACAACATTATCTTTTGCGCTTTCGCTTTTTCGTGATTTGATTTCTAATTCCAACCTTATGCGAATCGTGAAACTCCGTTTGCTCCTACTCATGTTCCTCGCTGCACTGGCCTCCGCGCAGAATCCCGCCGACCAGGTGATCGCGGAAGCCCTGAAGCCCTCGCCGCTCGAATCCAACTTGCAGCGCCTCACCGATCAAATCGGAGGCCGGGTACCGGGCACGCTGGCCATGCGCCAAGCCGTTGATTGGGGTGTCGCAGCCTTCAAAGCTGCGGGCGCAGATAATGTCCACACGGAAAACTTCACTATTCCGTCTTCCTGGGGCGAGGGCTTCACCAGAATGAGTGTCTCCGCGCCGGAGCAATTTGACGTACGGGTGGTTTCGATGGCGTGGGCGCCCGCTTTGGCAGCTCATCAGGATGTGCCCATCGTTGATGTGGGCGAGGGCAAGCCCGAAGATTTTGTCAAAGCCGGCAACGTTACCGGAGCCCTGCTGCTGGTGCACTCCAACGAAATGTCCACGTGGGACGATCTGTTCGCCGAGTATCTCCGGGCTCCGGGCATTATTCTTCGTGCCGTGCAGGCCAACGCCTTGGCCATCGCGGTTCAATCCACCCGCCCGCATGATCTCCTCTATCGCCACACTGACTCATTGCAGGGCGAAATCGCCCCCATTCCAATGGTGCTCGTGGCAAGAGAAGACGCCGGTCGCATCGCGCGCCTGCTGGCCGCGGGGCAAAAGGTCCGCGCCGACCTTGCGATACCCAACCGTGTTGGCGGACCGATCACGGCAGCGAACGTAATCGGCGAAATACGAGGGAACGAAAAACCAAACGAGTTCGTGATTTTGGGAGCACACCTCGATTCGTGGGAACTGGGCACCGGGGCGCTCGACAACGGATGCAACGCCGCACTCGTGATCGACGCGCTGCGTGCGATCAAAACAGCGGGTCTGCGTCCCCGCCGTAGTATTCGCTTCATCTTGTTTTCTGGCGAAGAGGAAGGTCTGCTCGGATCGCATGCCTACGCTATCGCGCATCGCGCTGAACTCGACAAAGCCGCAGCGGTAATTGTCTTCGACTCTGGAACCGGCAAGGTCACTGGCTTTTCCGTCGGCGGACGCAAGGATGTCGTCGACGCCGCCAACAATCTGGTTGCACCTCTCAAGCAATTCGACGCGGCTAAACTGATCACCACCGCCGAATGGGGCACGGACCATTTCGATTTCATGCTGGAAGGCGTGCCCACGTTTGTGGCAGAACAGGAAGAAGCGAATTACCTGATCAACTATCACGCCATGTCGGACACATTCGACAAAGTTGACTTGCCGCAACTCAAGAAACATGTCGCCGAAGCAGCTGCTTTTACATTCGCGATTGCCAACGCTTCCGAACGGGTTGGCCCCCGTCTGCATCACGCGCAAATCGAGGAGACCATGCACGAGACCCACCTGGACGAACTGATGAAGACTTTCGGCATGTGGCAAGCGTGGCAAGATGGAAAATGGGGAAGAGCTGATTGAGGTTCTGATATCGATTGCACATGATTCACGTCGGAACAGCCGCCCGCCCTCGGCTGCCCAGCGGAGCCAGGCTCCCCAGGTCTGAGACACCACGCGACTTCTGAGGCTTAATTGAACCAGCTACTGTTCTGGATTCTCTTCAATCTTTTCGTGTTGGGCATGCTGGCCCTCGACCTCGGGTTCTTGCAGCGCACCGGCCGTACTGTGAAGTTTCGCGAGGCGCTGGCCTGGACCTTGACCTGGATCGCGTTGGCCGGCGCATTCGCGCTCCTGGTTTATTTCCACTATGGCCACGCGACCGCGGTGGAGTTCGTCACCGGTTACGTAATTGAACTGTCGCTTAGCGTCGATAATCTGTTCATCTTTATTCTGGTTTTCCGTTTCTTTAACGTCGCCCCCGAGCACCAGCACAAAGTATTGTTCTGGGGAATCGTTGGTGCGCTGGTGATGCGCGCCGTCTTCATCGTGGTGGGCATCGGCCTGATTCGACGATTTCATTGGATCACGTATATCTTCGGCGCGCTGCTCGTCTACAGTGGAATTAAGCTTTTTCGCCAGCACGACGCGGGAATCGAACCGCAAAACAATCCCGTGCTGCGTTTGTTTCGCCGTTGGGTGCCCACGACAGAGGGCTACGAGGGAGATAGGTTCCTGGTGCGGCGCGGGCGTTTTTATGCGACGCCGCTGCTGGCAGTGCTGGTATTGGTTGAGGCCACGGATCTGATCTTAGCCACCGATTCGATCCCCGCAGTACTGGCGATAACGATCAAACCATTTATTGTTTACACTTCCAACGTGTTTGCGGTTCTGGGTTTGCGCTCGATGTATTTCCTGCTCGCGGGCATGATGGAACTCTTTCACTACCTGCACTATGGACTGGCTGCGATTTTGATCTTCGTCGGGGCCAAGATGCTGGTTGCGAACTACTATCCCATTCCTACTCTGGCCGCGCTGGGAGTTGTTGCGGGTGTTCTGCTGATTTCAGTGTTGGCATCGCTGCTTAACCCGCAAAGTCAAACGCAAGGACCGGCTTAAGCGAATCGGATGGAATCACCTTTGACGATGGAATGTTTGAGGAACTTGGCATCGTCGTGGGCGGGAAAGTCGGTGCGATAGTGAGCCCCACGGCTTTCTTCCCGAGCCAGAGCGGAACGGGCGACGAGTAAGCCCAGAGCATGAAGGTTTTGCGCTTCGTGCGCGCGCCGAGTTTTGGGGTGGGCCACTCTTGAAGCGATACGATTCAGTTGCTCGATGGCGGCGTTCAATCCACTTCCGGTTCGCACAATGCCCGCGTCCCGCCACATCAGATCCTGAATTTCCCGGATAACTTCTTCCGTCACCATATCGACCGGCCCGTTAGACAGGGCCCGGTGGAGTTTCGCGGGGCTTGCCCCATGCCGGCGCAGCTCATCCACCATGGTTTTGCCCGCCCGCGCGCCGAAAACTAAGCCCTCTAGCAGCGAGTTGCTGGCCAGCCGATTGGCGCCATGTACGCCGGTTGCGGCTGCTTCCCCGGCAGCGTAGAGCCCGGGTAAAGTGCACCGTCCCATCAAGTCGGTGCGTACGCCGCCCATGGCATAATGCGCGGCAGGACGGATCGGAATCATGTCGGCCGTGATATCGATGTTGAATTCCATGCAGGTCGCATAGATACGTGGAAAACGCTTCTTTACCTGACCGGGATCGAGGTGAGTGAGATCGAGGTAGACGAATGGGTCCTTGACCTGGCTGACTTCGAGTTCATGAAGAATGGCTCGGGCAACCACATCCCGCGGCGCCAGTTCGCCCATAGGATGGTACTTGTGCATGAAGCGGTCCAATTCGATGTTGCGCAGGTAAGCGCCCTCGCCACGAAGCGCCTCCGAAAGCAAAAAGCGTGGGGCATTCTTTAGGTACAGCGCGGTCGGATGGAATTGGATAAATTCCATGTCGCTGATTTCGGCCCCGGCACGGAATGCCATGGCCACGCCGTCCCCCGTGGCTACGGCGGGGTTGGTGGTGTTCCGGTACAGTTGGCCCATGCCGCCAGTAGCTAGCAAAACAGCGGAAGCCGACATCTGTTGCTGCTCTCCTCTCTCATTGATGAGATGAATGCCACAGACGCGACCGTCCTCCACGATTAAGTCAGTCGAGAATTCGAATTCGCGCACGGAAATGCTTTTCAGAGTTTTGCTTTTAGCATAAAGAGCCCGCAGAATCTCTCGTCCCGTGGAATCGCCGTGCGCATGCAGAATCCGGTTGCGGCTGTGCGCGCCTTCCCTGCCGAATGTGAGTTTGGTCCCTTGGCGGTCAAATTCCGTGCCCCATCGAATCAGTTCGTCGATGCGCTCGGGAGCGTCCTCGACCAGCACCTTGGCAGCTTCGGGATTGCATAGGCCATCGCCGGCCAGCAGCGTGTCTTGCAGGTGAAGACTGATCTCGTCCTCATCGCTGAGCGCGGCCGCGATACCACCCTGGGCCCATTGCGTGTTCGATTCCGTGACCTCTCGTTTGGCCAGCACCAGAACCGTGCCCGCTGCCGCCAATTCAACCGCGGCACGCAGCCCGGCAACTCCGGCGCCAATGACCAGGAAGTCGGTGTGGGATGGCGCGGACTGCATAAGCGAAAATGTTATCACGCTGCAGCTCGGTAGCTGCGTTACCGACTACGTTATGATGAGATTCCATGATTCGCGTGACCATCGCCGTGCAGCCGTGTCCGTACGACGCCATCATTGAAAACGGTTTACTGGTGCGGGTGGGAGAGCAGTTGCGTAACATTCTTGGTGTCGCGCCTGCGCCCTCGCCTGCGTCTCGCGATGGTAAGCCGCTATTCGTGGTCACTGTGCCGCCAGTGCGCCGCAGATGGGGAACGAGGTTGATGAAGTCGCTATCTGCGGCGGGATTCAAAGCGCAGTTCATAGAAATGCTTGACGGCGAGCGTCACAAAAAGCTGGCCACGGTCGAGCAGATGGCCGAGAAGTTGGCCCGGTTGAGTGCAGATCGAAGCGCGGTGATCGTAGCGTTCGGTGGTGGTGTTGTCGGCGACACAACTGGTCTGCTGGCGTCGCTTTATATGCGCGGGGTGGACCTGGTGCAAATTCCCACGACGGTGCAGGCTCAACTGGACGCTGCCATCGGCGGCAAGACTGGCGTAAACCTGCGCACGGGCAAGAATCTGGTCGGAACGTTTCATCAACCACGTGCGGTGCTGATTGATCCAGCTGTGCTGTCGACTTTGCCAGAGCGTGAATTTCGAGCCGGGTTGTACGAAGCTTTGAAGTGTGGAGTGATCGGCAATCCTGCGTTGTTTGATCGCCTGGAAAAGATTACGGTGAAGGGATTGCGCCGCGATCCTGCTGCGCTGGAATGGGTGATCGCAGAATCGGTGCGTCTGAAGGCCGAGGTGGTCTCTGCCGATGAACGCGAGGGCGGCCTGCGACGCGTGCTGAATTTCGGTCACACTATTGGACACGCGTTGGAGACTGAATCGGGTTATCGCCGCTTTCTTCACGGCGAGGCGGTAGCCTGGGGAATGATCGCAGCTACGCGCATTGCCTCCGCGACAGGCCGTATTGACCTGACCGGCGCCCAGCGAATTTCCGATGCGGTGCTTAGTTTTGGCAAGTTGCCAAGCGTCGAAGCTCGCAGCCGTGACATCGTCCGCTTGCTCACGCGGGACAAGAAGACGCGCAGCGGCGTTGTGCACTTCGTCCTGCCGACGACAATCGGGAAGGTCGACGTCGTGAACGATGTGCCGGAAAAAGTAGTGATCGAGGCTGTCAACGAGTTGCGGCGTCTATCCAAGCTCTAAAACATTTTGCCGGAAGGAATTTCTCCAACAGCCGTTTGAAGTCGAAGGTGCGATCCTTTTGAGCGATTCATCCAAAGCGACGGTGATTGGCGCCGTGCCTGAAGGCGCGAGCGATCCGGCATCCGCCGCGCGCGCGGTTCGCGAGATGTTTACTTCAATCGCGCCGCGATACGATTTGCTGAATCATGTTCTTTCCTTCAACGTCGACCGACTATGGTGGCGCAGGACCGCGCGCAGCTTTGCTTCAATTTTGCAGCGTCTAGATGCACGCGTCCTCGATCTATGTTGCGGCACCGGCGACATGACTTTCGCTCTGGGTCGACAAGCCGATAAGTCGGCCAAAATCCTCGGCGCAGACTTTTCCCATGCCATGCTGCAGCGGGCAAACGCCAAGTCTGCAGGAAAGTCGCTGCTCTGGGTAGAGGCGGACGCCCTCACTCTTCCCTTCCCGGACGAGCAATTCGATTTGATCACCGCAGCCTTCGGCTTTCGCAACCTTGCAGACTACGATGCCGGCCTCCGCGAAATAGCGCGCCTGCTGCGTCCCAACGGAGAATGCGGTATCCTCGACTTCGGTGAGCCTAGTGGCCTGATGGGAAAACTGTATCGCGTTTACTTCAAGCGCGTCCTACCCACCGTGGGCACGCTGATCTCTGGGGTGAAGGGTCCCTATGCTTATTTGCCCGCGTCGGTAGAACGCTTTCCCTCTCCAGAGGAAATGCTCGACCGAATGCGCCGTGCAGGCTTTCGCGAAGCTTCCTGGACCCCCTACACCTTTGGCATTGCAGGTTTGTATCGAGGAAAAAAGTAGCCGCAAACTACGAAGCCGCCTTCAGCATCTCTGCCAGCTTGCGAATGTCATCGCCGCCGGCATCGCTGATCACGAAGTAGCGCAAGCCGCCCTGGTTCCAGGTTTCAATGTTGAACGACAATTGTTTCTGCGGCTGTGCGCTCGATCCCAGCTCGCTTCCTACCCCGCGATCCTGAAAAATGAAGACCGAAATCTGGTGCTTTCGAATCTGATAAATCAACTCCGCTCCCGCCGATTGTCCGAGATAAGCCACGCGTCCGCCCACCAAGATAAACTCCGAACCTTGCAATTCCGGCAGATTGAACGTAAAAGGAATCTTCCCCTGAAACCAAGGCTTCACCGTATGTCGATCGGTCGAAATCACGTCCACAGGATTCGCGCTGGCAAGCGTAGCCACGTGAAGATCGGCAAGCTCGCTGAAAGCTTCTTGCCGCCGCATTTCACTCCGTCGAACCAATAAAGTTACGAATCCAACGATAAGCACCAGCGCGACCGCGACCGCCGCTCCGAGCCAACCGCGTATCGGCGACCGCCGCGGCTTCGCTGCAATACTCTTTCTCACCCGTTCGCGAAAGTCAGGGCTCGGCCGATAACGCATGCCCGCAGAGTGCACCGCGCGCCTCATTTGCAGCCGCCCGACCACGTCCGCGGCGCACGGCGGACAACCTCGCAGATGCGCGTCCAGTTCCCGCATTTCGTCCGCAGGCAGCTCCCCATCGAGATACGTATCGAGTTTTGCGGTCCAATGGTCGGCCATATCAGGACCTCACCAGCTTCTGCTGCATGCTTTCACGAAGCGCTTTGCGCGCCCGCGAAAGCCGCGACATCACGGTTCCAATCGGAATAGAAAGCGCCTCCCCAATTTCCTGGTAAGACATTTCCTCCACTTCGCACAACAAAAGCACCTCGCGAAAGTGTACCGGCAGGGCTTCAATGCCTGCTTGAAGCAATTGATGTTGAGAATGCTCGATGAAGATGGTTTCAGGCGTCTCTGGTCCGGCCGACAGCTCCGGACCGTCATCAGCATCCAACGCGATAGTAGCGCTAGCCTTCAACCCGGTGCGCGACGTAAGGAAAGTATTTCGCAATATCCGGTACATCCAAGCGCGAAAATTCGTCCCCGGCTGGAAGGACGAAAATCCTTTTAATGCCTTGACGTAAGTCTCTTGCACAAGGTCTTCTGCTTCCGTCCGGTCCTGGGCGAGCCAGTGCGCGAAGTTATACAGCTGATCGAAGAGCGGCATTGCCAGCTCCTCGAACGTCTCGGCCGTCAGACGCGTTTCTGGCACTCCCATAAGGTAAACCAGGAATGAGACAGTTTATTCCAGGTCAGCAAATTAACGAGTTGGAATGAATCGCCGTGAGAGGAAACCTCGCCGCGATTAAGCCGGTTGAGCCGCCGCAGATGGTTGGCTGGGAGCCGCAGCGCCCGCGACAAACGAATCGGCAAACGCGTCAGCAATGGTGTAGCGGATCACTTTCTCGTAATCCTCGCCCAGGAATTTGTGCAGACGCTCGGTATTCATCGTATACTCCCCGGTCATGTAAGGCATGGCCTCCGGCGGGATGGCGGAAATCCCTAACTTCCATAGCGACTGCAGAACCATCTGAAACGCCCACTTCCCCGGGACGCGCCTAAGTTTTGCATGCGCCATGTCGATGCAACGCGCGAAGCTTAAAGGCTCGCCGCGCCCGGCCACATTCAACACCGTGAGGCGCTGCGATTCGGGCTCAGTTCTGTTCACGATGTGCGCCAGCAACCGCGCCATGTCGTCCACGTGGACAAACTGAATGCGCTTTTCCAGATACTGTTCTCCGTAAGGCAACATGCAAGGAAGCCGCTTGCCTTGCTCCCGCATTTTTGAGGCGCGTTTTGCGCCGCCGTTCGGCGTGCCCCGAAAAGCCCCCAGCATGTAGTTTTCCACGCTGGCCCCGGCAAAAATGTGGGGACGCAGCATATAGACGCTGCAGCCTCGCAACGCAGGCGAGCGTTGTTGCACCACCCGATCCGCTTCCATTTTGTGAATTGCGTAAGGCAGGGTGTGCGCGCCCAGAGGAAAGTCTTCGCTCGCAGGTTCCGCCAGGTCCGGGCCGTACACCGCGACGCTGCTGGGAAAAATAAATCTTCCTACGATGGAATCATCCCGGTTGGCTTCGGTAATTGCCTCCATCACCCGCGCCGTGCCGGCGACGTTGATCTGCCACATCCGCTCCAGGTCGAACACGCCGCTCCGCACCGGATCGAGCACAAAAGCCAGGTGAAGAACCGCGACCGGCCGCGCTTCCCGCAACAGAAGATACAACTCACGGCAGGAGTCCTCCAGACCCAGGTCCATGCGCACAAACCGCAGCGAATCGCTGCCCCGCGGAGGATTCAGATCGATCCCGATGACGTGATAATCCTCCAGCAGCGGCAACAGCCGCACACCCAGATTGCCGGCAATCCCGGTTACGACGATGTTTGGCTTGTCTTTGCCCATCACATGGCCCATTACTTCGGGCCGGGAGCAGCGGGCCTGGTCGCAGGCCCTCCGGTCGGCGGGGGCAATGGCATCCCGTGGGTTGGTGGCATTTCCGGTCCGAAATAACTTTCATCCAACGTCGGAGTCGCCGACTTTTGCACCGACTGCATCTGCTCCTGGACGCGCTGAGTCCGTAGCGAAGATCGGATTTCTTCCTTCACCTTGTCGAGCGGCTCAGTCTCTTTTTTCCCTACCTTGTAAATGAAATAACCGCTCTGATCGGAAAACACCGCAGAGACTTCTCCAGTCTTCAAATCCAGCACTGAAGCCTGCGCGGGAGGCAACCCGTTGCGACGCATGTCCGCCATCTTCGTGCTCGGAGGCTTAGTTTTGATTCCCGCCAACGTGTACCCCTCCTCTTGCAGCTTGGCGAAATCTTCTCCCGCGACCGCGCGCGCATGTAGTTTGTCGGCTTCTTTCTGCATAATTTCTTCCGAATCCTTCTGCCGCTTCTGTTCCGCTGCATCGCTCAACTTCACCTTGGAAACTGGAGCCTGTTGGGATTTGGGAATGAATATGCGCTGCAGATCCGCTTCCTCGAAGTCTGCCGTGTGGCTCTTGTAATAGTCTTCAATATCCTGATCAGAAATCTGTCCCGCTTTCTCCTGCACTGCCTGGTTGAAAGCCTGAGACAAAATCTGAATCCGCGCCAGCTTTAGTTTCTCGTCGAACTTCGGCCCTTTATCCAAGCCTAGCTCTTGTGCTTTTTCCGACATCGCCAACGCACTGGCATAGCGCATGGCAAATTGCCGGCGAACCCGCGGTGGCATATTCGGCTGAACCGCGTCCAGTATCTTCTCGAATTCGGCACGCGTGATCACGGTTTTGCAATTCGGGTCGGACGCTTTGTCGGTGGACGCGTTTTCGCATACCCCGTTTATCGTGACGACAGGCGCATCGGGCGCGACTTTTGACGCCTCATCGCTACTTTGCGCGGGATTCATGGCGCCGCCAGGCGCACTCGATTGCCCTGCGGGAGTGGACGTAGAGTTCGCCTGACCCCAGGCCAGAGCTCCAAGCATTAGACAGACTAAGGCGTATCGCGTCATATTCAATGATTCCTCCAAGGAAGATCCAAAAGATCACTGAAAATCCTAGCACAGAGTTCCACCCCTGTCGGCAGAGTCTGCGGAAATGTTTCCAGAGGATAGATTGGCGGTCTGACTCACCAACGGCGATAATGCTGTCATGGCCACGTCGCCGGCAATTGACAGCCCCGCCTCCATGCGCGCGGAAAAACGTGCGGTGGCAGGAAATTCCGTGTTGGCGGCGATTGCCATTACCACGCTCAAGCTTGTTGTCGGCTTTAGCACGGGAAGTCTGGGAATCTTGTCCGAAGCCGCACACTCCGGCCTCGATCTTATCGCTGCAGTGGTCACATTCTTCTCCGTCCGGGTGTCGGACAAACCCGCTGACGCCGATCACCAGTACGGCCATGGCAAAGTAGAGAATTTCTCCGCGTTTATCGAGACTGCACTACTGCTGCTAACTTGCGTCTGGATCGTATACGAAGCAGTCAAACGGCTCTTCTTCCGGCACGTCGATATTGAACCCAGCGTCGCCGCCTTTGCCGTCCTGTTTATTTCCATGGCGGTGGATTTTTGGCGCTCCCGCGCTCTCGGAAAAATTGCAACTAAGTATGACAGCCAGGCCCTGGAAGCCGATGCCTTGCACTTTTCCACCGATATCTGGTCCACCGGCGTGGTGGTCATTGGTTTGGCGCTGGTGCTGATCGGTCGCTTCTATGGTCTAGACAGGCTGCGTGATGCCGACCCCGTGTCCGCGCTCGTTGTCGCCGGAGTCGTCGTCTATGTGAGTTCACGACTGGCCCGCAGAACCGTCGACGCTCTCCTCGATGCCGCTCCTGCAGGTGTGCGCGCCAACATCCTGGCTGCGGTCAACAAAGTGGATGGATTGATTGAAGTGGATCGCGTCCGCATCCGTCGCGCCGGGAACCGCTACTTCGCCGATCTTTCCATCGGCCTCGCCCGCAACGTAACCTTTCAGCGTTCGGAGCAAGTCGCCGACGCGGTAACCTCCGCTGTGCAAAGCATCCTGCCTGACGCCGACGTGGTAGTTCGTTCGGTGGCTCGGCCGGCACGGAGAGAAAACATTTTCGATCGCGTTCGTGCCGTGGCCACACGCAACAACTTCAACGTGCATGACATCAGCGTTCAGGATCTGAGCGGGCGTTTGCACGTCGAACAGCATCTTGAACTGGATGAACAGCTGAGCCTAAAAGAAGCGCATGATCAGGTTACTCGGCTCGAAGCTGATATCCGCCAGGACGTACCCGAGATTTCGACCATCCTGACTCACATCGAGAGCGAACCCGCGACCATCGAAACGGGCGATGAGGTTGTGCGCGATGCTCTGCTGGAAAAGAAACTGAAAGCGGTAGTGTCGCATTTCCCCGAAGTCCTCGATGTGCACGAAGTTGAAGTCAAACACGTACGCGGACGCCTCTACGTCTCCTGCCATTGCACCTTTTCCGATGAGCTTCCACTCTCGCGGGTCCACGACATTTCGACCGAACTGGAAATCCACTTCAAACAGAAAGCCCCAGAACTATTTCGCGTCCTGATCCACCCAGAACCCCAAACCGACAATCGCAGATAGCACGATAGGATTTAACCGAGGGTGCCCCATTCTTTCCGCGTTCTGTGCGGAAAGGGTGGGAGACGAAACTGCCAAAGCTGATAAGGAAATAAAAAAGGCCGCGAGCAAACCCGCGGCCTTCGCATCGAATCCGATTTAGTGTCTCGATCCGCCGTGCCCACCACGTCCGCCACCGCCACCGGGTCGCCCACCCCGTCCGCGGCCTCGTCCACCACCGCCGCCCGGTCTACCACCCCGCCCGCGATCTCCGCCGCGGTCAGGACGATCTCCGGCAGGCCGTTCTCCTCCACTGGTTCCGGCTACACCAGCAACTGCATCCCGGTTGAAGTTGGGTTCGTCGTCGGGGAAATCCCCGCCGCCCTCGATGGTCAACGCCGGGGCCCCGGCAACTTCGCCGTTACTCGGCTCGCCGCCATCCGGTCCAGGTTCGCCGCCGCCCATCTTCGCGCGCTGCTCTTTGAGGATGGCCTTGCGCGAAAGACGAATGCGGTTGCCCTCAACCGCCAGCACTTTCACCAAAACCTGATCGCCCTCTTTGAGTTCATCCCGCACATCCTTGATGCGATGCTCCGCCACTTCACTGATGTGTAGCAACCCATCAGTACCAGGAATGATTTCGACGAAAGCCCCGAAATCCGCCAGACGAGTCACGGTACCGAGATAAGTCTTCCCCACCTCAGCTGTAGCCGTCAGATCGCGAATAATCTGCAGCGCCTTATTCGCAGAAGCCTCGTCGTTCGAAGCCACGTTGACCTTGCCTGTGTCCTCGACGTCGATCTTCACTCCGGTCTGCTCAATAATCGAGCGAATCATTTTCCCACCTGGCCCAATCACGTCGCGAATCTTATCGACAGGAATCTGCAAGGTGTAAATTCGCGGAGCATACGCAGAAACTTTCTCGCGATGCTCGGTAATTCCCTCGCTCATCTTCTCCAGGATGTGCAACCGCCCCCGCTGCGCCTGCGCCAGAGCCTCCCGCATAATCTGAGCGGTAATGCCCCCGACCTTAATGTCCATCTGCAACGCGGTGATGCCATCTTTCGTCCCGGCAACCTTGAAATCCATGTCGCCGTAATGATCTTCCGCTCCAGCGATGTCGGTAAGGATGGCGTAGTCGTTGCCCTCCTTAACCAATCCCATAGCAACACCAGCCACAGGAGACCGAAGCGGCACGCCCGCATCCATCAGCGAAAGCGAAGCCCCGCAAACCGTAGCCATGGAAGAAGACCCATTCGACTCCAGAATGTCCGAGACCACGCGCATGGTGTAAGGCCAATTTTCTTCGGTAGGCAGCATCGCGGAAATCGCTCGCTCCGCGAGCGCACCGTGCCCAATCTCACGCCGTCCAGCTCCGCGAAGGAACTGAACCTCGCCCACCGAGAACGGCGGAAAGTTATAGTGCAGAAGGAAGCGCTTCTTGGCTTCGCCTTCGAAGGTTTCGAGGCGTTGTTTGTCGTCGCTGGTTCCAAGTGTGGTCGTGACCAGGGCTTGGGTTTCGCCGCGGGTAAAGATTGCGCTTCCGTGGGTTCTCGGAAGGACTCCCACTTCGACCCAGATGTCTCTTACTTTGTCGAAGGCACGTCCGTCGGGTCTTCTCTTGTTGTTGATGACCTGTTCGCGGAAGATTCTTTCGCGCAGAATCTCGTAGTAGGTTTTTAGTTTGGCCAGAGCTTCTTCGTCGTCTTTGGGGATCTCGGCTTGCAGTTTTTTCTTGAGATCGCGGACCAGGTTGTGGCTTTCCGCCTTGGGATGCTTCTCGGTGTCGAGGCCTTCAGCCAACTCTGTGCCTATCTTCGCTCGCAGTTTGTTGTAATAAGCTTCGTCGAACTCCGGCGGAGTGACTTTGCGTTTCGGCTTTCCGGCCTTCGCTCTGAGGTCGTTGATGGCCGCGCAGATCTTCTTGATTTCGGTGTGGCCAAATTCGATTGCGTCCACAACTGTCTCTTCCTTCACTTCTTTGGCCCCGGACTCGATCATCACAATCCCGTCGGCGGTGCCGACGACCATGATGTTTACCAGGCTCTCGCGCATTTCGCTGTAAGTCGGATTAATGACAAATGCGCCGCTAACCAAGCCGACGCGGACAGCTCCGATGGGCCCGTTGAACGGAATGTCAGAAATCGTCAGCGCAGCCGAGGCACCATTAATGCCAGCCACGTCAGGATCATTCTCCGTGTCCGCCGACAGCACAAACGCAATCACCTGCGTCTCACACTTAAATCCTTCAGGGAACAGCGGCCGGATCGGCCGGTCGATCTGCCGGCTGGTTAGAATCTCGCGCTCGCTAGGACGCCCTTCGCGCTTGATAAACCCCCCAGGAATCCGCCCCCCCGCATAAGCGTATTCGCGATAATCGACGGTTAGGGGGAAGAAATCTATGCCTTCGCGGGGGTCCGGATTGGACACGGCGGTGGCCAGGACTACGCTTTCTCCGATGCGCACCACGACTGAGCCGTGGGCCTGTTTGGCTAACTTGCCGGTTTCAAACGCGAGGTTTTTGCCTCCGGTGAGTTGCACTGATACGTCATGCTTCATGTTTTATTTTCCTTCTGGGCAGGAGGGCACGCCGGTGCCGGTCTGGGAGGTTGCACAATGCAGAATCGAAGATCAGGCGCCAGTCGTGACTTGGGAAATCGCCTTGGAGACGCACCGTCTCCGCTTTCTCATCAACCGCTGCGGTCCTGGGATGATCGTAGGACGGCAGAACAATTCCGTTGGCATTCGGCAAAAAATTGTGGACGTTCGATACACGAAGTTCCAAAAATGGGTCCGTCCGCAACTATTTGCGGAGACCGAGTTTCTGGACCACAGTCTTATAACGATCGGAATTGTAGGTTTTGAGATAGTCGAGCAAGCGACGCCGCTTGCTGACCAGCATGAGAAGACCGCGGCGCGAGCCGTGGTCCTTCTGGTGCATCTTGAAGTGTTCCGTCAATGAACCAATGCGTTCGCTCAACAGAGCGATCTGAACTTCCGGGCTACCGGTATCGGTAGCGTGGGTGCCGTACTGGTCGATGAGGGTTTTCTTTTGCTCTCTGGCTAGCACTAACCTGGTGCACTCCTGTCTAATTTTTCAATTGTTTTGTAACGCTTATGAGGTTAACACGCGCGTGGTGAAAGTGTAAAGAAGAGCCTGGCGGATGGTTTGGAAGAGCGGCCACGGATTTGCGCGGATCCTCACGGATGAGAGCGGGGAAACGTTTCACCCAAGCAAAGAACGGCTTGAACGGCCACCATTGTTCTTTCTTTCTATTTAGCCGCCAGTTTTTGTTTTGCCAATTCAGCGTCGAACTCTTGTTCCTTATCAGCTACATACTTTTTGTAGCCGATGGGATCGACGAACGGGTTTGCTCCTCCGTCTTTCAGGCGCGCATACTTTTCTTCCAGCCCGAAGTAGCCGCCGTGAGCACCGAGGAAAATGTCGCATGGCAATGACTTCAAAACCGCCCACATGCGCACGTAGTCGTCGGCGATCTGCGGATAATTCTGGTTGTTAACAAGCTTGTACCCAGGGTTGACATTGGGACTGCCAACGATCACCACGTTGTAGGTTTTGCCGCCCTCGGTCACCTGCATCCTCCAGGTGGTGCAGCCTTTTGTGTGCCCCGGCGTAAGATGCGCAACCAGTACCGTTCCCCCGAGCCTTACTTCTTCTCCATCGTGCATCACACGATCGACTTTGGTTGGCCGATAAAGAAACTCAGGCCTGTCGCCATATTGAAAATCGAGCTTGCCGCCGGATTCGACCACCGGCACATCGGCATCCATCACCATGTATTTGGCTCCGGTCATCTCCTTGATCTTCGCGCTGCCCGCGTCGTGATCAAAATGCGCGTGACTGATCAGCAGAATCTTGGTGTCCGTGAACTTGAAGCCCAGTTTCTCGATGCTCGCCTGAATCATCGGTACATTGGCTTCCAAATCGCTGTTGATCAGGATGTTCCCCTGCGGCGTCGTGATCAGATAGCTCGCCAGCCCCTTGCTGCCTACGTAATACAGGTTGCCCGCGATGCGAAACGGCGGAAACGGTTCGGTCCAGTCGGGATCGGCTTGGGCGGATGCGCTAGCGACCACGCCAAGCATGAGAATTACGGGATAGAAAACGGTCCGAATGATTTTCCGCACCGGCAGAGTATAAGGCATCGGTGTATTTTGAGCGAAGTGAAGGATTTCGGTGCTCTCCCACCCGTGGACAAACATCAGATTTGAGCTGGCTCGAGTTTCTCGCCTCCCACCCTTCCGCAAAAAACGCGGAAGAATGGGGCACCCCTCTTTTGTGTGTGATTGAGGTTGGCCGTTAGTAATGGGTGGGCCACCCGCCGGCGTTACTTGGCGGGCTTGACGATAATTTGCAGCTTCTCCAACTCGTTTACAACGAGCTCAACCACTGCGCTGATGACTTTGTGGGCGGAACTGGGGTCAAAGCTGTCGCTGGTCCCCGTCCAGATGAGCGTGCTGCCCGTCGGGGTGACGGCGTAGACGTTGCTTTCAACCTGCACCGTTCTTTCTGTCACCAAATAATCGGGGGAGTAGACGACGGGATATACGGCCTCGTAGTAACCGTAAAAGTCGGTGTAGTAGGGGAGAAGATAGGGTTCGCCGGGCACCTCCCTAACTCTGGTTTTCTCTTTGATCAAGCGGCACACCACGACGGCATCGATGTTGTAGGCCGCGATCTGCTCTTTGAGATAGACCATGTTGATCGGGCCCGCCGTGGGCCGCAGCAGGATGTCGGTTCCGGCGATGGTGGTGATTCCGGGCCGAGCCATTTTGTTGGCGAGCGCAACTTCAAAGTCCGCACGGCGCTCGAGATTATTGCTCATGCCGAGGGCGAGGATGGTTTTGAGGGGCCGAGGAGAATAGGTTGGATTCTTCCAGCTCTCCTTGAGCTTGATCGCGGAGTGTCCGGTTGCCGCGTTGAGTAGCAGGGCTGCAATGAGGAGTATCTGTTTCAAGCGAATCCTCCGAAGGTCGATGTGGTGCCGCGCCTCGGCGTCTCCGGCAGAAGCTCAACGAGTGTACAACGGAAAACGGGCATCAGCCAGGCCGCCGGGTGCCCCACGTCTCGCCTTTTGAGACGTGGGAGAGGAGCGCGAAATGTTATGCTAGCGTAAGTGCCATGACCGGAAAACAACAAGTTGAGTCGCTGCTGCATAAGCTGCCCGACAACTGTTCGCTCGAAGACATCCAGTATCACCTTTACGTGTTGGAAAAGGTGCGGCGCGGGCTGGACGAAGCCCGAAGCAGCGGCACGCTTTCCCAGGAAGAAGCGGAAAAGCGTCTCGGCAAATGGCTCACCGAGTAGTCTGGTCTCCACGCGCGCTTGCGGATGTGGATGCAATCGCGTCTTACATTGCCTCGGATTCCCCTTTTTACGCTGGCTCAGTGGTGCGACGAATCATCGAACTCACGCGTACGCTTGAGAAATTCCCACGTGCAGGACGCAAGGTGCCGGAATTCGACGACGAAAACTTGCGCGAGTTGATCGCCTACAGCTATCGCATCATCTATCGCGTGGAGGCCGCGGAGGTAATCGTCGGAGCCGTAATCCACGAAAAAGGGGACCTCGGAAGTGCGTAGCTCGTGTAAATCAGCACCCTGCAGTCCATGATTCGAGCCATGGGAGGCCAGTTGAAGATTGAAGCCGTGTTCCCCGAGGGCAAGGTGGAAATCAATCAGTTCCGCAAGCTAAAGAAAGCCGCCGGGGCGGATTAGAGGAACCGCTCCAGCCTTCGCACAGAACACAATAGGCTGGACCCGTCCCGAGAAAAGTTAGTCAAACCGTCGGCTTCCATCCCCGTTTTGCCGCCTCATCTGGAAAGCCTGGAGCGAACATCTCATAGTGGGCGCAAACGCTACACACAAATAGGCGCACGTACACGAGGCTTGTTTGGCGGTCCATCGAGTCAAAGGCCGGGAGATGAACAGTGGCGTGCTCTCGATAAAAGCCCCTGCGACATACCTGGCAAGGGAGAGCGAGCTTGCCATTCGGGTCGACCAGCGGCAATCCGCGTTCAAGAATGGCCAAGTTCTCATCGACGATTTCGAGCAACTCCTGGGCGGACTTGAGACAGTCCTGGGGCTCTTCCACCACGCATTTGTCGAGTATTGCATTGACGATGCGCATACTTGGATCGTTGGGAAAAAGGGCGGTGACGTCGTACGGGGGTCGCCTGTACCACTCGCGAGGAAGCTTGAGACGCCCCGTCACCATACACCACAGGAGCTTGCCGAGCATGTAGACATCAAAGTTGGTATGGACGTTTTCTAGCCGCTGGCCCAAATCGGCCCATTGGGGCATATAGTCGCGTGGGCCTACCCTTTCGTCCGTTACGGTCAGGCGATCGGGTTGGCCAGGTACGAAGACAATTCCCAGGTCGCCTAGAATGAGGCCATTACCTTTGATAAAAACGTTGGCGGGCTTGATGTCCCGGTGAACGTAGTTTTCCTTGTGCAGCGCCGCTGTGGTTTCCACCAACGACCGGAACGCTCTGAGCGCACCGAGCAAGTTCCCCTTATAGGTGGCGGGATGCTTCTCGATAGTGCCGTCGGGCATGAACTCGGTTACGATCCACCTTCCCTGTTCGCTGGCGTCGAGCAGTTTGATTAGTCCCGGTCTATTTTGCCCCAGTATTGTTATCTCATTCCTGAGCCTCCCCACTGCCTCTTCGGACTCCTGTCCGTTCCCTGCAATCTTGAACATCTTTAGCGCGCCCAAGTCGGAGGGACCGTCGGGGCGCAAATACTCGGAGAGGGATGTCAGCAGTACATTTAGTCTCCCCGTCATCTCCGACGCGGAAAACGGGCCCCACGGGTCGTGATGCAGGCCCTCAAGGGCAGCGTTGCGCTCGGCGACGCGCGCTGGCTGTCGCACGAGGTAGACGTTGCTCTGCCCACCTTCACCAATCGGATCGCCCAACTGTTCCCAGCCACCGATTATTGCCATCAACGTCCTCCGTTGACTTCCACTGGCGTAGCGTCGCGTTCACCGCCTATTCGGGTAGTGCGTGTGAAGCATCGATTTCAGGCGGGCCTCCGTTCCCTCAAGGTCTGCTTTCAGGCGGAAGTAGGTGCTCAGGGCCGATATCGCCTCGTCATCTCCATTGTCGTCGTCGATCCACTTCTGTACTTCCAACCATTGGTCGGAAATCTTTGCGTTGAGCTCGCAAATTTCTCGGGCTAAAATGATGATTGCGTCGTTTGTGAGTACGTTCATTCGGGGCTGGCCCATCCTTTCCTTCTGATCTTACCCCCGAGGGAGCCCTGCTCTTGTCTCTCCGCTTTTCGGAGAGTTAGGGCGGGAATTTTATTCGGAATGATCGCCGAACCGCCCCAGCCTCCCATAGGCAAAGGCCTGCTTGGACTGGCTGAGGGCGGCGGCTGGGACGGGGCTCATGGGTCTCCTGATTCTGCTGCGCAAAGATTCTGTGTGCGCGAAACTGCTTCCTTGGGGAAAGTTCGGGGCCCTACTGCTGGGAGAAGAAGAAATGTACTCCGGGGAGATTGGGGCGTCAAGGGCGGCGGACAGGAGTGTCCGCCCTACAGGTGCGGATGGTTGGCTCCCTGCGGGGCCTGAATCGAAGCTCTGGCTTGGCGGCACGGCTGAAGCCGTGCCCTTCCACGAATCTGTCCAAGGCAATCCGGCATACTCTGCGTCGGCGAGAACTTCGGAGATCCTTCGTTGGGAGTCGCTCGCTTTGCGAGCGGCTCCGCTGTCTCAGGATGACAATTCCGGGACGGGCTGATGGCGCCGGCTGGGATGGGGCTCATGGGTCTCCTGATTCTGCTGCGCAAAGATTCTGGTGCGCGATACTGCTTCCTTGGGGAAAGTTTGGGGCCCTACAGCTGGGGGAAGAAGAAATGTACTCCGAGGAGTTTGGGGCGTCAAGGGCGGCGGGCGGCATGGCGGGCTTGGCCGAGTGGGAAGATCGTGTTCAGAACTCCCTTCCGGCGGTTCTGGCGGTGCCGACGGACGCGGGGGTCCTTCGACTTCGCATGCGCTTCGCTTCGCGAAACGCATGTTGCGCTCAGGATGACAGTGCAAAACTAAGGCCTGCGGAGCTTTGCGCGTCTGGACCTCCTCGACTTCGGGCGGAGCTTCGGCAAAACAGGGCAGGCTCGCGAGGGGCGCCCGTCGCCACATAGGCATTGCGGCTACAGGCTACTTAGGGGCACGCATGAGGTCCCAGGCTTCGCGGTTGGGTTCGTGGATTCCGCCGCGATGGTCCTTCGGGTGGAGGGCGAGGCAGGTGGGAGTGTCTCGAATGGGGAAGATGAAATAGGAGTCGTCGGGAATGATGTGGGCGATGACGAAATCGACTTCGGTGGGCTGGTAGGGGATCACGCTTCCGCAGGAGTGCCGGGCGGGGCTGATGTGGTAGAGGCCGTTGATCAGGCTGGCGGTGCATTTGATCTGCACGCGCCAAAGTTTTTCGCCTTCGGGCCAGTTGCGGCTGATCAGGATGAAGTCGAAGCGCTCGCTGTCGCCATAGGGCTTGGCGACTCCGAAACCTTCGCTGGCGGCTTTGTAGGCGAAGGCTAATTCAGAGAGTTCTCCGCGGCGCTTGGTGTTGAGTTCCTGCTGGCGGGCAGTCTTCGGGCCGGACGCTGGGGGGCGTCGGGGCGGAGAGCTGGGTTTTCGCATTTTTGCGAGCTGAGACCTGGGCGCGAGCTGGGCCCGAGGTTGATCCTGTTTAAGTTGTTTTCTGGGAGATTATCGAGCTAGATCTAGAATAGCAGGTCGAGAAGGGAAAAGTGCCATGGTTTTGAGATTTATTTTATGAATCGAATCAGAGGTTTGCGGGGAAAATGGGGTCCGAGGGGGCTTGACAAGATTTGGCCGATTCGACAAATTTTCGAGCTTCAAGCCGTTGTGGCTGGCCCACCTTTACGCGCCTTCAACCGAGACTGCTGTGTTCCTTCCAGCAGGAAGTTGCTCCAGATTCGCGACCTCAATATAGCTCGGCATGAATCACGCCACCTTCTGGTTGGATGAGCGGTGTTTCAGTTCTTCCGCGAGGATCGGCACGCCCAGGGTGAAGGACTGAACTCCCAGAACGACGCAGAGTTTCAACACCTCCATGATCTCCTCCATGGTGGCGCCAAGTTTCAGCGCGTTCTTGATATGGCGCCGCGTCCCCGGCGCATACATGTGCGTGCAGGAAGCATCGAGAGCGATGCTGAGGAGTTCGACTTCCTTGGGCGCCATGACCCCACTCTTGTAGAGATTTGCCGCCATCGCCATGAATTCGTCTGTGAATACGGGATCGAGTTCGAAGAACGGATCCCATGCCGTGTTCCATTGTCCGATCTTGCGCATGGCATCGCAGGCGGGTGTCGGCTCCGTGGTGGCTCGCGGAGTCAACTGGACGTTGGCAGCTTTGGCTTCTTCAAGAACAATGGGAGCGGCAAGGCTGCACGAATGAATGGACAAGACCGATCCGCACTTAAGCGCGAATAAAACCTCGTCGCGAGTTGCGCCCGCTTCTAGCGCGGCGCGAATGTGATGGCGCGTGCCGCCCGGATTGAGATTGGTGCAGGCGGCATTCAAGCTGACGCTAACCAGCTCGATAAACTTGCGGGGAAGAACAGAGTCGTTCCATGGGTTGGTGCTCATCTTGAAGCAGAGTTCGGCCCACTTCGGATCCCATTCGCGCAGCGTGTCCAAAGCCGAATCCCAAGGGCCCGCGGGCGGATCGGCTACTGTGTTCGTGTTTTCCTTGGATTCCTTCGTTTCGTTGCTCATGATTTCTCCTTTTCTAATAAAGCAAGAATCCCGTGCAACAGCGCCTACGCTGCGCTGCGCTTCTTACCCTCAAGCCGATGATGCACGAAGTCCTGTATCTTCTTGCGTGCCAATTTTGATTCCGGAGCGTCCGGAATTCTCGATGCGAAATTGTGTGGCATGCCCTCGTAGAGATCCAATTTCACGGCAATACCAGCAGCGTCGAGGGCTTGATACAAGCGAATGAAACCACTCAATAGGATTTCCTTGGTACCGCCCTGTATGAGCGTCGGTGGAAAGCCCTTGGAGAAGTCGCCATAAACTGGAGATGCATAGGGATGTTTCTGATCTTCGGGGTCGGCATACGCACCCGCTGCCTTGATGGAATGCTTTTCATAAAGGTAGTTCGGCTCAGCCTGCGCGAGAGTGAATTCTGTATCCCCCGCCCGAGTGAGATCAACCCACGGAGAGACCAACACTGCCGCGGCCGGTAAACCCAATCCCTGGTCACGCATTTTCAGAATCGCTGATGCGGCGAGCCCGCCGCCTGAGGAATCGCCATAGATGAGCAGATCTCCGGGGCGATAACCTTCCTTCAAAAGAGCATCGATGACGGCGACTACTTCGTCTGTAATCTTTTGGAATTTGGCCGCAGGCGCCACCGTGTAATCGACCGAGATCACGCGAAGGCCGTTATCATCGGCGAAAATAGCCGCCCTGCCAAGGGTGGATGCTGCGCTGTAGAGGGTATGGGCGCCGCCGTGGGTGTAGACGGCGAGCTTCCCGTCGTCCTTCCACTCACGAGGACGAACATCCAGGACACCAGTGCCGCCGACGGTGCGCTCGACGACCGTCGGGACGTAGCGTTTCACGATTACCGCCGAATGCGCGGTTGCGTCGGCCTCGAGAAATGCGTGCAGTTTTTTCCAACCTGCAAGGTCGGTCGGATCGGGAAACGGAGGCGCAAGAGCCGGGTCCTTCAGCGTCGCGAGAAATACGCGAGCTTCTTCAGAAACAGTCTCCGGAATGTTTAAGAAAGTTTCTGGCTGAGTTGCAGATTTCATACGATGTCCCTCTAATGGTCGGGTTTGAATCCCGTGCGGGCTGCTGGAGGGCAGCGTCCTAAGCGCGTCAGCCTTTCACGCAGCCGAATTCACAGTTTCGTCCGTGGCCACCATGATTTTTCCATCGACAACTTTGACCGGGTAAGCTGCGACGCCAAACCCCGGAGACGCAAGGGTGCTCCCGGTGGTGACGTCATACTTCCAACCATGTCCGCGGCAAGTAACGATCTTGCCGTCGAACTTGGAAGTTCCTAACGACAGTCCCTGATGGCGACAAGAATCGTCGATCGCATAGATTGTTCCATCTACGTTGAAGATCGCAACGTCTTTGCCGTCCACCCTAACGACCATGCCGCTTCCCGGAGGGAGCTGTTCCACACGGGCTACTTCCACAAAACTCGCCATGAGTCAGATCACCTTTCGCCTTGGCAATGATTTATGCCTGCCCGCGAGGATACCGCCTTTATTGTGAGACAGTATCCTCGCGGAACCGGAGCAGGATTCAATCGAGCTTCGCTACGCTATTCTCTTGTCGGCTGCTTTCGTCGCCGCCGTAACTTTCTCGTGCAGTTCCTTCCATGGTATGGGGTGCATACACGATGAAAGGGCCGGTTCCGAAAGGTGTCCATCGGTATCCTTGACGATGAAACCCAGTTGACCGCCCTTGCGGTTTGGCGGCAGGGCGAGGTTTGCAAGAGTTTCGTCGACAGTGTCGTACCAGACTCCGATCTTGAGGATTTGTCGCGCCTCGTCGCCTGTCGCCACCTTGCGTTCGAGCAAGTTCGCCATCTGCACAACCTGCTCAATCTGTTCCACCGTGGTCATGCGGACGCCCTTCCTGCGCCACAGGTTGTCCTCGATTCCGACCCGGCAGTGGATACCAAGAGCGATGCCCATGGCACAATACGGCGCCACTGTTCGCCACAAAGACTCGGTCGACGCAGTAGAGCCATGCGGGGACCGTCGCACATATTCCATGAAGTCGAAGGGATTGCGGCTGGCTCCGACGCCGCCGCCAATCGCTACCAGATTATGGTTCAACGGTCCCATATAGACCCCCTGGCGGATGAGATTTTCGATCTCCTCCAGGGTGTGTACGTTCGCGAGCTGGAAATAGGGCTGGATCTGATGTTGGCGGAGGCGCTTCAGGTGCTCGATATAGAACTCAGGTGTCGCGTCCGCCACCATATTCTGATAGGCCTTCTGCATCGCGACATTCTCGAGCTGCGTTCCCTGGACGTCGTCCGGGGTGGTCAGGGGCAGAATATTCATCTGGACGGAGCCGATAACGATCGTTATCTGATCCGGCTTGGGATCAATTTCAGTCAACATGTGTCGCGTGTCATAGCCCTGCCAGTGCGCCTCTGCTCCGGGCTCCGGCGCAAATGAGATCGAGCCGCCGATCTGCAGGATCATTTTCGGCACGGCCTCTCGCAGCCGCCCGATGAAGTAGGAATACTCTTTGAAGTTTTTCGAGACATGGCCGGTCTTGGGATCGCGAACGTGGACGTGCAGGCACGTGGCGCCGGCATTGTAGCAATCGACCGCCTTCTGGACCTGCTCGTCCCAACTGATGGCGATGTCCTCAGGGTAATCACTCTTGAGCCATTGTGGGGCAAACGGCGCCGCAGTGATGATCAGAGGCGCCTGATTTTCGGGAAGCATCGAATCCTGTGTGAAAAACATAGTTATTCTCCTCGTGATGATTTTCTTAGGCCGGGCATCGCGCAAAGCAGAGTCGCCCTTGCAACGACACGATGATGCAGGAATCGGATTGCGGTGAGAACTGTAAGAACTATCAGTCCTTCTTGAAGGTTCAGGAAGCTACATTAGACCTAAAAGGACTTGTGTTGTGGCGCTTAGAACGAATTCGGCCAAGACCGACAGCACCATAGTTCTTAACTGTCGCTTATCAGAGAAACGCGGTGTGGTGCAAGCTATGAGCAAGCGCGCGAGACGCCTTGATGCTTTAATGGGCCTGAATCACTGGCGGCGCATAGTCTTCATTGCGGCGCTGTGCAGTTGCGTGCTGGCTGTCCCGGCCAGGGCGCAGCAACAAAACGAGCCCGAGGATCCGGAAGATGAGAAGCAGATAGGACTCTGGCTCGATCAGGGAATTTCAACTGCGTTTTCGGCGAATAAGTCTCTGGATGTCGAGTTTCACGAGCGGCTCGACGAGGGAATGTCCAACCTGTACGAGTACTTCGTTCAAGGCGGTGTCGCCTTCCGTCTGCGGCCGTGGTTCGCGCTGATACCGATTTATCGTTACCAGCGCTTTCCGGGGAATCCTGGAATTGCTTACGAAAACCGGGTACAGCTTAATCTCACCCTGAGCACATCCCGTGGCCCGTGGCGGCCGATATTGCGCACGCTCATCGAGGGACGCTTTGTTGATAATCGGCCTGCTTCCGCGCGTTTTCGATTTCGACCGGGCGTCGAATACACCTTACCGCTTCGCATGTCGCGTCGGCCGGTGCTGGTCGTGAGCAATGAGTTCTTTGTCGTTCCCGGAAACAACCCCTTTGCCAACGGCGGCAGCAGCTACACCCAGAACCGCTTCCAGGTGGGAGTACGATTGCCCATTGGCGATTCGTTTTCGGTTCGGCCCTACTACTTACTACAATCGGTTAACCTGCCTGGTGGCTGGGACACAAACGAAATTCTTGGTATCTCGCTTGCTTTCAGGATGCCGCACAAAACACAGCCGGTCCGCTCGCAGCAGGCGAGCAGCGGCGCATCTGGCGAAGTCCCGAATCCAGAGGAGCCTTAGGGGGAAGCGCGCAAGACGGGGCTGCTGCTCCCATTGACCAATTTCAGCAATAGAATCTAAGCCCTCGACATGCTGAAACCCGCTTCAGCCGCTCGTGAAGGATCTCGCGCGGAGTGGCAGACGGCAACTCACGGCCTTGCGTTGCTTCCCTCCGAGTCGTAACATGACGGCGTCTCAATGTCAGGAGGTTTTCTTGCTGGATCGCCGAAGCTTCCTCAGTGGTACTTCGGGGCTTGCCGCTGCCCTCGCTCTGCCTGGCCGGCTGTTCGCCCAGTTGCAATCTGCGCCTGCCGCGCTTCCGGATTCGGCTCTCTACAGCCGCGATCAGGATGCCTACTGGGCCGAGCTTCGCAAGCAGTTTCTGATTCCATCAGATGAGATTTATTTGAACAATGGCACGGTGGGGTCGAGCCCTGCTCCTGTTTTGCGAGCTATTTTCGACGGCTACACGCAGACCGAAAAGATGGATCAGGCTGATCCGGAGGATTATCCGATTTGGGGTTATGCCGCATGGAACCAGTTTCGCGATCCGCTGGCAGCATTCGTCGGATGCAAGCGCGACGAGCTTGCGCTGGTGCGCAATGCCACGGAAGCCAACAGCTACATCGCGAATGGGATCGAAATGAACGCCGGCGACGAAGTGCTGATGACTGACCAGGAACATCCCGGCGGCCTGCAGCCTTGGCGGCTGCGAGCGAAGCGTTATGGCGTCGTGATCAAGACCGTGAATCTGCCCAAGCCGGTCAAAGATGCCAGCCAGATTCTGAACCTCTTCAACGATGCCATCACGCCGCGTACTCGCGTGATCTTTTTTAGCCACATCACGACGGTGACTGGCGTCGTGCTTCCCGCGAAAGAAATCTGCGCGCTTGCGCGGTCGAAGAATATCCTGTCAGCAGTCGACGGAGCGCACGTGACCGGCATGATGCGCCTCAACTTGCATGACCTTGGGTGCGATATGTATTCGTCCAGCCCGCACAAGTGGCTGCAGGCGACGAAAGGCTCGGGCTTCCTGTATGTGCGCGACGAAGTCATCGACGGCATGTGGAACACCATCGCCACCGAAGGCTGGGATGAGCCGGAGCTGCGAGCCGAACGATTTCAGCGCATTGGTTCGTCGAACGTGCCCGCGCTGTGGGGGCTGTTAGCGGCGATTAAGCTCGCCAACGAAATTGGCATGGAACGGATCGAGCGACGGCATCGCGAGCTTTGTGACTACATTCTTGGTCAGATGATCAAACGCGGGGCCGAGTCGTGGACGTCGCCGGATCCGGCGTTGCGCTGCGCCATTGCGACCGTGAATGTTCCTCCGCTCCCGCGCATGGAGATGGAGAACTGGATGTGGAATACCCACAGGATTCGCATCCGCGGCGGCGAACCGTCGAAGCTGCGCCTGTCCACGCCTTATTATTTGTCAAAGAAAGACATCGACCGTTTTCTTGAAACCTTCGACGAGTTCAAGAAGAAGAAAAGCGTAGCGTGAGAGACGCCAAGCAGCGCGACCCAGTTCAGTCGTAATACTCCAGCCCCAAATGCGTGATCAGTTCCTCGCCACGTAGGTGCCGCAGCGTGTTCTTCAACTTCATCAACTGAATGAACAGATCATGCTCGGGATAAAGTCCCGGCGCAGTCATCGGAGACTTGAAATAAAAACTCAACCACTCCTGAATGCCGAGACCGCGAAGCTCCGCGCTACGCTGCGCCAGATCCATAAACAGCACGAGATCAAGCACAATGGGCGCAGCCAAAATAGAATCCCGGCATAGAAAATCGACCTTAATCTGCATAGGGTAGCCAAGCCACCCAAAGATATCGATGTTGTCCCAGCCCTCTTTGTTATCGCCTCTGGGTGGGTAATAGTTTATGCGGACCTTGTGGGTGAAATTGCCGTAGAGTTCGGGATAGAGTTCGGGTTGGAGAATATGCTCGAGGACGGAAAGTTTGGATTCTTCCTTGGTCTTGAACGATCCGGGGTCTTCTAAGACTTCGCCGTCGCGGTTGCCGAGAATGTTCATGGAAAACCATCCGTTGAGGCCGATCATGCGGGCTTTGAAGCCGGGGGCGAGGATGGTCTTGATCAGGGTCTGTCCGGTCTTGAAATCTTTGCCGCAGATTGGAGCGTTGTTCTTTCGCGACAACTCGCGCATTACGGGAATGTCAACGGTGAGGTTTGGCGCGCCGTTGGCGAAGGGAACACCCTCCATCAACGAGGCGTAGGCGTAGATCATCGAGGGTGCAACGTTCTCGTCATTAGTGGTCAGCGCTTTCTCAAACGATTTCAGCGATTGATGCGCGGCGGTCGGCTCGATGTAGCTTTCTGTGGAACCACACCAGATGGTGATGAGGCGCGTCGCTCCGGAGGTCTTTTTGAAATCGCGAATGTCGGCTCGCACCTGCTCGGCAAGATCCATCTTGTTCTTGCCCTTTTTCACGTTGGGCCCGTCGATCTTCTTGACGTAGTTATGATCGAAAACCGCTTTGCGCGGCTTGATGGAACTCAAGAACGGTTTGATTTGATCGAGCAGGTCGCGATCGAGAACGCCGGCCTTGGTCGCCGCTGTGTGCATGTCGTCTTCAAAAATGTCCCAGCCGGTGAAGACGAGATCATCGAGCCCGGCCAGGGGGACGAACTCTTTGATCTTGGGCGAGCGTGCATCAGTGCGCTTGCCCAGGCGGACGGTTCCCATCTGCGTGACCGAGCCGATGGGCTTGGCGATTCCCTTGCGTATGGCTTCGACGCCAGCCACAAATGTGGTCGCCACAGCGCCCATGCCGGGAATCATGACGCCGAGCTTGCCTTTCGAGGATTGAATCTCACTGCTGTTGTGTTTCTTGCTTTCCGTTCTTGCGGACTTCTGCCGAATCGCCATCGTGTCGAGGCTTCCTTATGAGAGCTCTTGCTACTGAGAGCTTGGGATGTAAGGCGAACAGTTATGTTCTCGTACTGAGGAAGGATTTGCAACCAAGGTAGGCTGAATGGAAGTATATCGGGCTTTGGCGGTGAGAGCGGCGTGTTGAGCGTGTCGTATGCGCGGCGGAGAGCACGGGATTCCCCGCGTCTACTTCAGCGCTTTTTCGAGGAGAGCGGCTGTGCTCGATCCGCCTCTCGATCTCCGGTTGTGGGCCTTATTTACCTTCTAAATCCATCGTCTTGACTGGCAGATCCCAATGGGCGTCGAGGATTTCGAAGCGGCGCTGTTCTTCGCGGACATAGGTTTCTTTGTCGGGGAACAGTTGTTTCTTGAGAGCGTCTTCGTCGAAGGGTTCATTGGCCACGGTGGCATTCTTGAAGACGATGGTCACGCGATAATCCCAGCGGCCGTCTTCCGTGGTGTGATAGCGGGGTTGGTCCATCCAGACCTTGAGCAGGCGGCCCATCTCGACTTCTTTCTTGAGCAGAGGGTAGTGATTCTTCTCGAAGAGCTGCAGGAATTCGTCCGCGTGTCCCCATTTTGTCTTGTAGTAGTATTCGACGACGAAGGGTTGGCCGGGAACGGACTGGGCATCGGCAGCTCGGGTGCATGTTCCGATCCAGACTAGCGCTGCGGCTAGGGTTAGTAATCTGAGGAAGTTTTTCATTGCGATTCTCCTTTTTTCTCTAACCAGAAAAGGAAAACAATCAGTTCTCAGTTCTCGGATCTTAGTTGGCTGGGCGCATTCGGTTCTGCCAGTGCGACCACACAAACCAGATTATTCCTGCGGCCAGGGCGACTCCGATGATGGCGTCGAACTGATGAAAATATTTGCCCAATTCGCGCCAGTTTTCGCCGAGCTTCATGCCGAACCAGGCTAGCGCAAAGCACCACGGCCAGGAACCGAGAAAAGTATAGAGATGAAATCGGCCGCGGGGCATGCGGGCAATTCCCGCCGGCAACGCGATGAAAGTGCGAACGACGGGGAGCAATCTCCCGATCAGGACCGCAAGATATCCCCAGCGCGCGAAGAAGCGATCGGCCCAATCCAATTCTCGCCGGCCCATCAAGATCCAGCAGCCGTATTTTTCTACCAGAGGACGGCCGCCGTAGCATCCGATTTCGTATGCCACTAACGAGCCAAGGTTACAGCCGATGGCGCCCGCGGTCGCGACCCAGAACAACTTCATCGTGCCTTGAAAGACCAGGTATCCGGCGAAGGGCATGATCAATTCGGAGGGCAGCGGAATGCATGCGGATTCAATCGCCATCAGGAGGGTCAGACCCGCGTAGCCCGTCATCGCGATGACGGAGTGGATGAACACAAAGAGGACGCCGAGGATCTTTTCAGTCATGGGTGAAGCGCAGGTGAAATTTTGCTAAAGACGTAGTTTGCTACGTCGCCGGCCGACACTGAGACGTTGCAAGCAACGTCTGTACAGAAACTTCAGAATGAACCTTCCTGGGTAAAGGTGAATCCGGGCAGGGACGCGCCCTGCGCGCCTTTTGCCACTTTGACCCGCACGGTGGGGGCATCGGGAGCGGTTACCTCGGCCGGACGTAGCACAGCGTACTGGGAGAACACTTCGCTGTAAACTTTGGTGACAAGGTAGTCGCGCCCGTCGTCATCCTTGCGCCAGACCTGCCCGAGTTGGATGGACTTCACTGCCACTCTCAGCTAGCCTTTCTGGGATCACTTCCAGACTACCTAGCCGGTTGGCCCTCGTCAATTGGGACGCAGTTGCTATGGATTACGAAAGGATGGGATTGACTTAGTGCAACGTGAACGGGCGGGGCGCCCGTCGCCCCATCGAGGATTTGATTCTGCTAACATTCTGAATCGATTTCACGCGGATGAAGGTGAGCTTATGGTACGCGGCATCTTTGCTCGGCAACCTGCAAAAACTGGGCGTCACGAAGGCGCACGGCTCTCGCGCTCGTCTAAGAAAACTGTCGCCGCCGGGCGAGGTAAGAGACCTGACGCCGAGCGGGCTCAGGGAAAAGCGCCGCGAAACCGCAGCCTGAAGGGTTACGATCCGCTGGCGCCGGAGCGTGTTGCGGAGATCCTCAAGCGGCTGGACCAGCTTTATCCGGAGGTTACTTGCGCTCTGACTCACAAGAGCGCGTGGGAGTTGCTGGTGGCAACGATCCTTTCGGCGCAGTCGACGGATTTGAATGTCAATCGGGTCACGCCGGAATTGTTTCGCAAATATCCGACGGTCGAGGACTTCGCGGCGCTTACGCCGGAACAACTCGAACCCGACGTCCGTTCGACCGGATTCTTTCGCAACAAATCAAAGTCGGTGGTGGGCGCGGCAAAGAAGATCGTCAGCGAGTTTGGCGGGCAGGTTCCTGACGACATGGAAAAATTGCTTACGTTGCCGGGCGTGGCGCGGAAGACTGCCAATGTCGTGCTGGGAAGTTGGTTTCACAAGGCTGATGGCGTCGTCGTGGACACGCACGTGACTCGGATTTCGCGCCGTCTCGAGCTTAGCAAGAATTCGGATGCGTCGAAGATCGAGCAGGACTTGATGAAGGTGATTCCGCGCGAGAAGTGGATACTGTTCGCTCACCAACTTATCTGGCATGGCCGCAAGTTGTGCATTGCGCGCAAGCCGAAATGCGTGGATTGTACGCTGGAGAACATCTGCCACGCGGGAGATAAGACCTGGACTACGGTTGAGGTGCATAAGAACGCGAAGCTGTAGCCTTTCACGCAGCGGTGTCATTCTTCGGCTTCACTTCGCGAAGAAGCTGCTGCGCTCAAGATGACGGGGACTGGGTGAGCTTCTGCTAGACTTTTTATTCTGACCTTCGTCTAACGACTCTTCAGGACCCGAATGCGGAATTTCATGTCGTTTGCTATTGTCATATTCATGAGCGCCATTGTTTCGCACGTCAGCACCGTGGCCCAGACTTTGCCCGTGCCCCAAGCGATGACTGATCCCAAGCAAATTACGAGCAAGCCTAACGCGAATGTAGAGCAGAGTCAGCAGAGTCTTTCCATCGAGAAGCTCTATATGACGCGCCAGATCGGGCGGGCGTCGTGGTCGCCCGACGGCAAGACGATTGTGTTCGTTAGCAACATCAGCGGACGCAATAATCTCTGGCTGGTGCCGTCGGAAGGCGGCTGGCCGACGCAACTTACGGTGAGCGATCAGCGGCAGGCTGCGCCGGCGTGGTCGCCGGATGGCAAATGGATCGCATACATGTCCGACTACGATGGCGATGAGCAGTGGGACATTTTTATTGTGTCTCCGAAGACTGGGCAGGTGGTGAACCTGACTCACACTCGGGAGATTTCGGAGGAGTATCCGCGATGGTCGCCGGATGGCCGTTATTTGACTTATACGGTGAAACCTAAGACGTCATCGGTGTACGAGATTGATGTTTACGACATGATTATGCGGGATGTGAAACACATCACGACAGGCACACCGGCCGACAAATTGAATGACAATCCGATCTGGTCGAAGGATGGCAAGTCGGTCGCTTATACCCAGGAGCAAGCCAAGGGAACGGATTCGAATATCTTCGTCGCCGAAGTCGCCACGGGTCAGAGTTCCCTGCTCACACCGCACGAGGGCGAACAGATTTACCGCGCCAATGATTTCTCGCCCGATGGCAAAAAGCTGCTGATCACTTCCAACGCGGCAAACGGCTACGACAATGTTGGGTTGCTGGATATTACAGCCAGGAAGATCTCGTGGCTTACCAAGGACAAATGGGAGATCGCGAGCGGAAGTTTTTCGCCTGATGGCAAACTCGTTACGTGGACGGCGAATGTCGAGGGCAATAGCGACATCTATTTGCATGAGCTGGCGGCCGGCAAGACGACGGCGTTGCCTCTGCCGAAAGGTGTGAACGACCTCGCGGGAGATCATTCCGCATTCAGTAAGGATGGGGCACGCTTGCTCTACAACCACAACGGCGCCACCGCTCCGGGAGATCTTTGGGTGCATCAACTGGCGACGGGCAAGAATCGTGAGCTAACGCAATCTCTGATCGCGGGAGTGCGCTCCGAAGATATGGTCGAGCCATTCCTGGTCCACTACCCCAGCCGTGACGGCAAGTGGACCATTTCCGGTTTTGTCTATGTGCCTTACAACATGGTTCGCAATGGGCAAAATGCGGCGATTGTCTATGTGCACGGTGGACCGGCGGCGCAGTCGGTGAATTCGTTCAACCGGTTTATCCAACACATGGTCAACCAGGGATACATGGTGATTGCGCCGAACTATCGCGGCTCGACTGGATACGGAAAGGAATTTCAGCAGGCGAATCTGTTTGACATGGGCGGCGGCGATTTGCAGGACGTTTTGGCAGCGGCGGATTTCATCAAGCAGACTGGTTATCTCGATCCCAAGAAGATCGTTCTGATGGGCGGCAGTTACGGCGGCTATCTGACCATGATGGGCGTGACCAAGGCGCCGGAGGTTTGGGCTGCGGGCGTTCCGATTGTGCCTTTTGTTAACTGGTTTACAGAAATTCGGAATGAAGATCCGGTGCTGCAACAGTCGGACCTCGCGACCATGGGCGATCCGGAAAAGAACAAGGCACTGTTTCAGGATCGTTCTCCGATCTTCTTTGTGGATCAAATCAAAGCGCCGCTCTTTTTATTGGCAGGCGGAAATGATCCTCGTTGCCCTGAGGAAGAATCACAGCAGGTGATCGACGCGATCAAGAAGCGCAACGGCGTGGTTGAGTTTAAAGTGTATGCGAACGAAGGTCATGGGTTCTCTCGGGTGGAGAATCAGATCGATGCTTACCAGCGCGTGTCGGGCTTTTTGAAAGCGCACGTGCCTCCAGCGGATTGCAGTTGCTCGGTGAGCGAGTAGATTGCTTGATTCTTGACGTCACCCTGATTGGCCGTCAGGCCACGAAGAATCTGGCGCGGGGTGACAGGAATGCGGTGGAGAGGCCTTCCGCCAGAATCTCGACACTACGCGCGAGATCCTTCACCCGGCTGAAGCCGGGTTCAGGATGACGTCGTTCTTGGTATTTTTCTGCCCTGCGGGCTACAACCGGGTCAGAGAGCCGGTTCCAGGCCGGCATCCGAAATTGCCTTGATCAGGCCTGGAATCGTGTATTCCTTTGCTTCGATGTCTACTGGGAGGCCGAGTTCGCGAAGGGTTGACGATGTGACTGGGCCGATCGAGGCGAAGCGTACATCGTCAATTGCACTTGATTTTCGTGGGCGAGGGCGCGGGCGCAACATGTTTTTTCCTAGCAGGGCTACAAAGTTTCGCACGGTAGACGAACTGGTGAAAGTGATCACATGGGGCCTGCGCTTCGCATCTTTCAGAATAACGCGCAGCCTTGCGCGCGAGGACTGTGGAATCACAGTTTCGTAGGCTTCAACTACATCTACTGCGGCGTCGAGCTTACGCAATTCGCGGGGGATTACGTCGCGGGCGACTCTCGCACGCGCTAACAGCACGCGCTTACCTGCCACTTGATCGCGCAAGCTCTCTACCACCGACTCGGCCACATACTCTTCAGGAACGACATTCACTTTGACGCCGCGTTTCTCGATTGCCTTTTTGGTGGCTGGTCCGATGGCTGTAACTTTCAAGTGCTTCAGTCGCCTCTTGGTTAAGCGGAGCTTATGAAGGCGTTCCCACAGCGCTTCGACTCCGTTCACGCTGGTCAGAATGAGCCAGTCGTAGTCTTCAAGGTTCTTAAGGGCTGAATCCAGAGGCTTGTACGAGCGCGGCTTGCGGATTTCGATAAAGGGAATCTCCGCGACGTCGGCGCCAAGTTTTCGCAGGCCTGACGAGAGATCGCTGGCCTGATGGCGGGCGCGACCGACAACGATGCGCAGTCCAGAGAGCGGGCGACCTGCTGTCTTTGTCATCGACTTAATGGCCCAAGCCCTCTTGCTGCATGAGTTGCGCAACCCCTGAAATGTTCGAGTCTTCACTCTGATTGAGCGCTTGAATGACTCGCGCTTGTTCGCCCTTGGTGCGATTTTGGCTGAGCTTGAACTTGCCCTCCAGCCTTTTGACCTTAATGTTAAAACCGACAATGTGTTTCATCATTCGGCTCTGATATTCTCCGCTCAGCTCGGACCATTGCGCCATGTAGGACGATTCGAAAGTGTCGATCATCCGGTGCAGGGTCGCTCTCAAGCTTTCCTCGTCCGTGAACAGTGTGGGCTCGCCGTAAACGTGAACTGCCGCGTAGTTCCAGGTGGGAACGCTCTCTCGATGCTCATACAAGGTGGGTGAAATATAGGCGTGAGGCCCGTGAAAGATGATTAATGATTCTTCGGTCTCCTTCATCGACTTCCAATGCGCGTTCGCCTTCGCCATGTGGCCCTGAATTATGATCTGATCGCCAGCTTCCTCGATGAGAAGTGGGAGGTGAGTGGCGAACGGAATGCCGTCGACGTTGGAAACCAAAATTGCAAATGGGTTCGCTCGCATAAAAGCGAGGATCGTGGCGCGATCTTCCTGGCGGTTAAATTCGGGTATGTACACTCTGGAATCTCCCGGTTGTCACGATATCGTGCAGCGAGGGCGCCCGCGCCAAACATTTAGGGTTGCTGCGGCACGGCAATTCCCTGCCCGTAGACCGCTTCGAGGATCGCATCTCCACCGCGCTGGAGCAAGGTTTTGCCGACGGACTCCCCGAGCTGAACCGGATCGCTTCCGTCACGCGATTCGCGCAAAACCTTGGAGCCGTCGGGGTCAGCCACTATCGCTTCCAAGTGCAATCGTCCATCGCGGAGTTCGGCAAAGGCGCCGATGGGTACCTGACAACCGCCGCCAAGTTTGTTGAGCAAGGCTCGCTCGCAAGTTGTGGCCGTTCGCGAAGCCGCGTCATCCAGGAAAGCGATATGTTGCCGCGTGACCGAGTCCCCGGCGCGAATCTCAATCCCTAATGCACCTTGGCCAGCGGCTGGGCACATTACTTCCGCCGGGATCACTTGCCTGACGAGCTGTGTCTTGCCCAGCCGGTTCAAACCGGCTGCCGCCAAGATGATTGCATCGTACTCGCCAGCTTCCAGCTTGCGTAGGCGAGTGTCCACATTTCCGCGCAGCGAATGAATATCAAGATCGGGGCGCACGGCTTTCAGTTGCGCTTGACGTCGCAGGCTGCTGGTGCCAACGCGCGCTCCTATTGGCAGCTCTTCAATGCTTCCGTATTTGCGCGAGCAAAATACATCGAGCGGATTCTCCCGCGTGGTAACCGCCGCAATTTCGAAGCTTGGAGAAAGCTCGGTGGGAAGATCTTTCAGACTGTGCACAGCGAGGTCGATGCGTTCTTCAGCCAGCGCTTCTTCGATCTCTTTTGTGAACATGCCCTTGGTGCCAACTTTGGCCAGCGCGACATCGGTAATCTTGTCGCCGGTCGTCTTGATGATTTCGAGTTCGACTCCATGTCCACGCTCACACAGCAGGGCGCTGATGTGGTGGGCTTGCCAAAGCGCGAGTTGCGAGCCTCGGGAACCTATGCGGAGGCGAGCCATCAGGCGCGTCCTCTGGGGCCGCCGGGCTGAGCTGTCTTTTTGTCTTTTTCGTTTTCCTGGAGATTGAACAGGCGGCGAACTATGTCGACGACAGTTGTGGCTTCGGATTCGCGGGCCGCACTCTTCAAGGTGCTGATGGGCGTGTGCATGATTTTGTTTACAATGCCGTGGGTAAGCGTGTCGATCGCCAACTCCTGCTCCGGCGATAACGAGCCGAGGCGTCCGCGAACCCGATCGATTTCAGCCTGGCGGATGGTTTCCAAATGGTCTTGCAGAGAAACGATCGTGGGCACAACATCGAGAGTTTGTAGGCGAGCTTGAAAGCGAAGGACTTCGCTCTCGATAATATCGGCGGCGCGCTCGGCCTCTTTTCTGCGGTCCGCTACGTGCGAGGATACTGCCTGCTGGAGATCGTCGATATCGTAGACGAAAATTCCGTCGACCTTATTCATCCCCTGGTCGACATCGCGCGGGACCGCGATGTCGATAAAGAACATGGGACGGTTCTTGCGGCGGCTCATAAAAAGCTCGCCGTGTTCGCGCCGGAAGATTGCGTGCGGAGCTCCAGTCGAGGTAATTACGATGTCGCCTTTGTCGCAGGAATCGTAGAGCCGGCTGAATTCGATGGCTTGGCCGTCGAATTTCTGCGCCAGACGAATAGCCCGGTCGTAGGTGCGGTTGGCAACAAAGATCGACGCCGCGCCGTGCGTCAGCAGATGGCGTGCGGCCAACTCGCTCATCTTCCCCGCTCCGACCAGGTACACGGTTTTGCCATTCAGCGATCCGAAAATCTTCTTGGCGAGTTCCACTGCAACCGAGGCAACCGACACCGCGGATGAGCCCACGGCGGTTTCAGTGCGTACCCGCTTGGCAACGGCAAATGCGCGGGTGAGGAGCAAGTCCAGTTGCGAGTGGATCGCGCCTACGGCCCTCGCAGTGGCGTACGCTTCCTTTACCTGCCCGAGGATTTGCGCTTCGCCTAAGATCATCGAGTCGAGGCTCGACGTTACCCGGAACAAATGTCGGATGGCATCATTTTCGTGGTATTCGTAGAGGTGCGGCGCGAGGTCGGCGTGCTCGATGTGAAAATATTCGCCGAGGAATCCGCGCAGATCGGCGCTGCCATTCTTGGTCTGGGCCAGCAGTTCGACGCGATTGCAGGTGCTCAGGATGAGCCCTTCGTCAACTCCTGGATGTTGCGTGAAACACTTCAGAGCATCGGGCAGTCGCGACTCCGGTATTGCCAAGCGTTCACGCACTTCGACCGGCGCACTATTGTGATTCACGCCGATGAGCTGAAAGTTCATGATCGAGCGAACCTGTGAATCGTGCTAAAATAGTTTGCTGCCCAGGCGATGATGGCAAAAACAAATGCCCCAGCGGCGAGATAAGCGGCGCGGCGCCCGCGCCATCCCGCAGTCCAGCGGGTGTAAAGCATGATCAAGTAAACGACCCACATCAAAATAGAAAGCAGAATCTTCGGATCAAAGAAGTCCACGCGTCCGTAGGTTGATTGCGCGACGACCGTGCCAGCAACCAGTCCCAGGGTCATGAAGGGAAAACCAAGCAGCAACGAACGGAATCCGATTTCGTCGATGACCTCAAGCGCGGGCAGGCGCGAAAGGAGTCCGCCTCCCTTTTTCGATTTCAACGAGCGTTCCTGGATGAGATAAAGCAGGCTGGCGCCAAAGCTCAAAACCAGCGCGGCATAACCGGTAAAGATCAGCGCGATGTGAGCGAACAACCAGCCTCGAGCCAACCCTGGCGAAGTAAGTAAAATCGGCTGCTGTCCGGTGGCTGCGACGAAGGTCAGCAGAAAGACCAAAGGAAAAACCACAATGCCCGGAGACGTAGTCTGATACACCAGATATACGACCATGAAAACCACCATGATCAGGAAACCCAAGACGGATTCCGCGTTGTGCACGGAAGTCATGGCGATTTGGCCCGAGAGAAGTACCGAATCGGTGAGCGAGACGAAATGAAAGACCATCCCGAGGTATGCTGCGTGCAGTGCGATCTTGTTCAACAGATCGCTGGTGCGGGTCAAAGCGACCAACGCGTAGAGCAGACCGACGGCATAAAAACCTAGCGCGACTCGTAACCAAAGTATGGGCATAGCCTTATTTTAAGACCCAATTTACAGCCCCAATTTACAGCCCCTATGCGGGTTCGAGCATCCTCTCCCAGCCCGCCAAAGTGATTATAGTCTGCCCTGTTGACGGGTCACCGGCAGTTGGGCGCGTCACAGGTCATTGTGATGTGGATCACAAGTCCCACTGGGACTTGCGAATTGATAGCCCGGTGAGATGGAAGAGCGGTCCCGAGTTCCTCGATCTCGGTTCTCACTCTTGGTCAATCAACTCCGAGAATCGCCAGGACTTGCTCTAGAGTCTCAGCGTTCACGAACAACTGCCGACCGTCGACCATCATATTCTCGATTTCATCGAAGGCCTGGAACAAACGCATCTTAACCGCGCCGTATTGTTCGGCCTCCGTGAGTGTACGGCCGTGCGCCGCTGACCACCCTTTGATCGCGTCCTCTCTCAGGAAAATGCTGACCGCGAAAGTACTCTTCCGATCGGAGGTCGTGTCGAAAACATACTCGGTCACGGCCGTCTCGGAAGGATGGACGATGGATGCACGCTTGCCCACGAAATAATATTGGTAAACGTACCCTTGTCCACCGGTATAGGTTTTCATGCGGCGGATGGTCATAGGTCAATCGTTACGGCTCAATCTTCGCATCCCGCAGACGCTTGACCGCGGTTTCCGAACTCAAAGGCGAATAGTAAACCTCTTTGAAGGTATAGGATTTCGCCTTGGCCGCCAGGACTGGCATGATCTCGATGTGCCAGTGATAATCCTCGTCGATCGTCTTCCAATAACCCAGATTTCCCGAACGGTGCAGGCTGTTGGGCGAGGTATGCAGCACCAGGTGAAATTCTTCCGTGATAGTGCGTATGCGCTGCAGGCTACGTCGCAGCAGGGCGCCTAGGTCGCGCATCGTTCCGGGCCGGTTCAGGCCGAAGCGTTCGAAGGCAGCCTCGTGGGTACGTGGCAGAATCCAACTCTCGTAAGGCACACGCGGCGCATAGGGACACACGGCGATGAAGTCGCCGCGAAGCTCAATCACGCGCAGGTCCTGCTTTATTTCCTGGGAAATAATGTCACAGAAAACACATCGTTCCTTGCTCTCGAAATATTCACGCGCGGCGCGGAGTTCGTACAAGACGCGGCGGGGCACGAATGTAGTTGCGGTCATCTGCGAAGTGGGATGCTCGAACTCTTGCCCGGCGCTATTTCCGTGATCCTTGAATACGCTGACGTACTTGAAGCGGCCGTCACCTTTCAGATCCTGAATGCGCTGCGCGGCCAGCAGCAAGAATTGCTCAATCTCGAGGTCGCTTGCATTCCACAGGTGACGATCATGCACGGAGTTTTCGACTAAAAGCTCGTGTGCACCGATGGGGCGCATTTTGTCGTAAATGCCATCCCCCCGACGGGTGGGTTCGCCCTCAATGTGATACAGCGCGTTAGGATGCACGACGGCCCGCGCCGACCAGGGAGCGCCGGGCGTACCCGACATGCTGGCTATGAGTTGCGGTGACTCGCGCGAATCGGGACAGAACCGGCAGAAAGGTTCCAGGCGCGCCGCGTTATCTGGAACGTCGTCGCCGGTAATAACCCATGAGCGAGTGATCGGATCCTTGCGAAGTTCCATGCACAAGGAAACCACTGGATGGCAGTTGCGTCAACTGGCGAGAGTCGGGCGTTATTGCACCGGGCAGCCATGGATTACGTTTTGTTATAATCCGCGCACGAAGCCGCCTGAGATGACCGAGCCTTCCACGCCGTTGATGCGGCAGTACGCCGCCATCAAGAAGGAACATCCTAGCGCCTTACTATTCTTTCGTTTGGGCGATTTCTACGAGCTTTTCTTTGACGACGCCATTCTCGCGTCGCGTGAATTGCAGATTACGCTGACTTCCCGCAATAAAGAAAAAGGCGTAGCCGTTCCCATGTGCGGCGTGCCTTATCACGCTGCCGAGGGCTATATCTCCAAGCTCATCCGCAAAGGATTCAAGGTCGCGATTTGCGAGCAAATGGAGAACGCTGGCCTAACCAAGAAGTTGGTACGACGTGAGGTCACGCGAGTAGTCACGCCGGGTACGGCCGCGGATTCGTCGCTGAATTCCGAGGAAAACAACTTCCTTGCGGCTGTGGCGCAGATTGGAGATCGAGTGGGATTCGCGGCTCTGGATCTCTCCACCGGCGAATTTCGTGCAACGGAGTTTGGTGGTGAAGATGCCGGCAAACGAATCCAGGAAGAACTACAGCAGCTCAGACCGAAAGAACTTTTGTATGGCTCGGTTGCGCCGCTGTTTGATGAGCAAGGGTCGCGGGGGGAAGGGCGCCTTCGCTCGTCGGGCCGCTCCGCGAACGGCAGTAGTGGCTTCGCCGAGACTCCACTTGACGACTGGATCTTCGCGCCCGATCACGCGATTCCGCTACTTGAGAATCATTTTGGCGTCTTGTCACTCGAGGGCTTTGGACTCGCCGGCAAACCTGCCGCGGCTTCCGCAGCGGGAGCCATCCTCTACTACGTTCGCTCCACTCAGCGTGGGACGTTGGACCACGTCGACCGGGTCGGCTTTTACGAAAGGCAGAACTACCTGGTGCTCGACGCGGTCACAGTACGAAATCTGGAATTAATCGAGCCACTGTTTGCCGGAACTGACGCCGGAGTAACTTTGTTCCGTTGTCTTGACGCGAGCGTCACGCCCATGGGCAAGCGTCTGCTGCGCTCGTGGATGCTGCGGCCATCAATCGAAGTAGCGGAAATCAATGCGCGGTTGGACGCAGTCGAGGCGCAGGTGAACGAAACCGTAGCCCGCGAGGAGCTGCGGCGGGCATTGGACGGAATCCTGGATCTGGAGCGGTTGCTCAGTCGAGTAACGCTGGAGACGGCAAATCCCCGCGATGTGCTGGCTCTAGCTGCGTCGTTGAGAAAGCTTCCGGGGCTTCGAGTGGCACTGGCAAAATTCGCGACCGAACGGCTATCAAGACTTCACGGATTGCTCGACGAACTTGCTGATCTGCGGGAACGAATCGACAAAACGATTGTGCCTGAGCCGCCGATTTCGCTCGTCGACGGTGGTGCAATTCAAAGCGGCTTGGACAAAGAACTCGACGAACTGCGCGATTTGAGCCGCAATAGCAAGCAGTTCCTGGCGCAGATCGAACAGCGCGAGCGCCAGCGCACTGGAATTAACTCGCTCAAGGTCAAGTTCAATTCCATCTTTGGCTACTATCTCGAAATTTCTAAACCTAACCTGCATCTGGTCCCGCCTGATTACGAGCGTAAGCAGACCCTGGTGAACGCCGAGCGCTTCACCACTCCTGAGCTAAAAGAGTACGAGGCTAAGATTCTCGACGCACAGGAAAAGATCGTGGAAATCGAGCGGCGGCTATTCGCCGAGTTGCGCTCTGCAATTGCGGGCGAGGCCAAACGCATCCGGCAAACCGCGCTGGCGCTCGCCGAGGTGGATGTGCTTTCAGCGTTAGCCCATGTAGCCGCGCTGCGTAACTATTGCCGGCCTACATTTGATGAGTCTGCGGACATCGAAATCGTTGCGGGACGGCATCCCGTGATCGAGCAGCAGGAAATGGCGGGTGGCAACGAGCGCTTTGTGCCTAATGACTTGTATCTCAACTCGACCACTCACACCGTGCTGGTTCTCACCGGTCCGAATATGGGTGGCAAGTCGACCTATCTTCGCCAAGCGGCACTGGTTGTGATTCTGGCGCAGATGGGGTCCTTTGTTCCGGCGGCGTCGGCGCGACTCGGCGTGGTGGACCGCGTGTTCACCCGCATCGGGGCGAGCGACAACCTTGCACGTGGGCGTTCGACGTTCATGGTCGAAATGACGGAAACGGCGGCGATTCTGCACACCGCGACGCCGCGGTCCCTCGTTCTTCTCGACGAAGTGGGGCGTGGTACGGCAACATACGATGGGCTGGCCATTGCGTGGGCAGCGGTCGAATATATCCACGTTCGCATGCGTGCCAAGACTCTTTTTGCAACGCATTATTTCGAACTCACTGAATTAGCAGAGCGGCTTTCAGGGGTGAAGAATTATCACGTATCAGTGAAAGAGACTGCCGGTGGAATTGTGTTTTTGCGAAAAGTGGAACCGGGCGCGGCGGATCGCAGCTACGGAATCGAAGTTGCCAAGTTAGCCGGGCTGCCGAACGAAGTTATTGAGCGGGCACGCGAAGTGTTGGCGGAACATGAGAGTGCGGAGCAGCGAGTGACCGAGCAACTGGCTAGCGACGAATTGTGTCCACGCCCTCCGGCTCAGCTAACGATTTTCACGCCGCTGTCGCAGCCGGTTCTGGATAAGCTGCGTGAGGTGGATTTGAATCGCTTGACCCCGCTCGAAGGGCTGAATTTGTTGGCCGAATTGAAGAAGCAGGTGGACTGACGAAGATAAAATCAATTTCCGAAACCATCGGCCAACTGCTCATCATTGGCTTCGACGGCACCGAGATGTCAGCCGGGTTACGTTCTCTGCTCACGCGACTGCAGCCCGCCGGCGTGATTCTCTTCGCCCGAAATATCACGAGCGGAAAGCAGACGCACAAGCTGCTCAAAGAATGTCGAGCATGCGTTTCTACGCCGTTGTTCACCTGTGTGGACATGGAAGGGGGCAAAGTGGATCGCTTTCGCAACGTCATCGGACCCGCACCGTCTGCTGCGGACGTGTTCGCGAGTGGCGATCCAATGCTCTATCGCAAGCACGGAACGATTATCGGCGAATCCTGCAAGACGCTGGGTTTCAACACCGACTTCGCGCCGGTTGTAGACCTGGCATTTGAGGCATCGCGCAACGTTATGAGTTCGCGCGCTGTTTCTGACAATCCTAAAGAAGCCGTCGCCTATGCCCGGGAATTCCTGGCTGGATTGCGTTCGGAAGGAGTGTTGGGAGCGATCAAACATTTTCCCGGACTCGGCGAGGCGAATCTCGACACTCACCACGAACTTCCGAGTGTCGATAAAACCTGGAAGAGGCTGTGGACTGCGGACATCGCTCCCTACCGCGCGTTGCGGCGCGAATCTGCCATGGTTCTGGTCGGCCATGCGGCTTATCCGGCTATGACGCACGATCACACACCGGCATCTCTGTCGAAGAAATGGATTACTGAAATATTACGAAAGAAGATCGGGTATCGAGGTCTGGTCGTTTCGGACGATCTAGAGATGGGCGGCGTGCTGAAGGCAGCGCCGATCGAACGAGCTGCTGTGGAACATATACGGGCGGGAGGCGATCTCTGCCTGATCTGTCATGTCGAGGACAACGTTACTCGTTCTCATGCAGCGCTGGTGAAAGAGGCTGAGCGAGACGCCAAGTTTGCGCGGCGCGCGATGGAATCCGTGGCTCGCGTATTGACTTTCAAGAAGAAATCGAAAGAGTTGAAGCATTCGGGGTCTGCTCCTACTGCCGCAAAGGTGGCGAAGCTTTCACGCCAGTTGTGGGAGTTCAGCGAACAAGTGCGACTAGCGACGATCAATTGTCAGGACCGGGCATGATCGTTGCCGGAGTGATGAGCGGAACGTCCGCTGATGGAATCAATGTTGCACTGGTACGGATCACCCTTTCATCGCGCGGCCGGGCGGGGACGCCCGGCCTTCAATGTCTGGCGCACGCAGAGTACAGCTACCCGAAACGAGTTCGCAGCGCTGTGTTGGCGGCGATGAACTCGCCTAAGGCCAACGTCGCTGATTTAGCAAGATTGAACTTCCTGCTCGCTGAACTTTATTCTGAGGCGGTGCTTGCCACGCAACGTCGCTTTCGTCTGAAAGCTGACCTTGTCGGCTGCCACGGGCAGACCCTTTATCACCAGGGTGAACGTGCTTCGTTTCTCGGACGCAAGCTTGCCGTAACCTGGCAAACCGGGGAGGGCGCCGTGGTGGCTGCGCGAGTTGGTGTGCCCGTCGTTTCTGATTTTCGTCCAGGCGATATGGCGGCTGGCGGCAAAGGAGCTCCGCTGGTTCCCTTCCTCGATTTTCTTTTGTATCGCGATCCTCGTGTAGGCCGAGTTGTTCAGAATATAGGGGGGATCGCGAACCTTACTGCCATCCCGGCCGGCTCGACTTCCAATCAGGTTATGGCTTTCGATACCGGCCCGGGAAATATGCTGATTGATGCGGTCACTGAGCGGTTGTTTGGCAAACCCTACGATCGCGATGGGAGAATCGCCGGCTCTGGCGCGGTGCTCGACCGCGTGATCAGTGACATTAAGCGTGGGCCATTCTTTCGTCGAAAGCCGCCGAGGACAGCCGGACGCGAAGAATTTGGCCGCGAGTTCGCACAAGAGTTCATCCGACGATGCGGGCGCGTGGATAAACGTGACATCGTCGCAACCGCCACTGCATTGACGGCCAGGTCTATCGCGGATGCGCTTCGCCGATTTGTACTGCGACCGACAGGCAGGTATCACGATTTCATCGTTTCCGGCGGCGGAGCCTGCAATCCGACACTCATGGCTATGCTTGCGAATGAATTGGGTCCTCTTGGTCTGCAGATTCGTTCTTCCGATGAATTCGGATTGCCCTCGGAGGCGAAAGAAGCAGCGGCATTTGCCTTGTTGGCTTTTCAGACATGGAATCAGCAACCCTCGAATGTTCCTTCTGCCACAGGGGCGAAGAGACCGGCGATCTTGGGAAAGATTTCCTATGCGTGAGAGAGAACCTTTTCGCCGCTCCTCCGCGAATGCACGGCCAGGGGCGGCTGTGCACGCGCGGCTTTTCGTAATCCTGGCGCTTATCGTTCTTCTGGCATCCTGCTCGAGCAAGCCTGATCTCAACACACTGGTGATGATTATCGAGAGCAGCCCCACTAACTTGGATCCGCGAATAGGGTTAGACGCACAATCCGAGCGCATTGACGAGTTGCTCTTCGATGACCTGTGTACACGTGACGAGCATTTGAATGTTCGACCCGGACTGGCCGAGCGTTGGGACATTCCCGATCCTCTTACTTACGTCTTTCATCTGCACCGAGGGGTCACGTTTCACGATGGCAGTCGGCTTACATCGCGCGATGTGAAGTGGACTTTCGATTCCCTGGTCCAGGGAAAGATACGCAGCACTAAAGCAGCGGCGTACCGGCTTGTCGATCGCATTGACGCGCCCGATGATTACACAGTCGTGTTTCACCTCAAGGAGCCGTTCGCAACTCTTCTGTGGAATATCTCGGATGGCGCTATCGGAATTGTTCCCTACGGCAGTGGCGATGAAATCAGCCGTCATCCCGTCGGCTCCGGCCCTTTCCGCTTTGTTAGCGCGGAGCCAGATAAAGAAGTCATCATCGAGCGCAATGACAATTATTGGGGCGAGAAAGCAAATCTGAAGCGGGTGCGCTTCGCTGTGATTCCCGACGCTACAACCCGCGCCCTCGAACTGCGCAAGGGAAGCGCCGACGTCGCGGTAAGTTCGCTGACCGGCGACATGGTTCTGGCGCTGGAACACGAGTCCAATCTGGAGGTGCTCCACTCTCCAGGTACCGTGCTGGCTTATCTGGCGTTTAACACACGCGACCCGGTTCTCAAAGATGTGCGAGTACGGCAGGCGTTGGCGTATGCCATCGACCGGTTCCCGATGATTCACTATCTGATGCGTGATTTTGCGCGGCCTGCATACAGCCTGCTTCCTCCAGAGAGTTGGGCCTATAACGGAAATGTGCCGCACTATGACTACAATCCCGATCGGGCGCGGCAATTGCTCGATCAGGCGGGATATCCGGCCGTGGATGGCGTGCGGTTGCATCTCACCATGAAAACCTCGACCGAGGAAAGCACGCGCCTGATGGCTGCAGTACTGCAGCAGCAACTGCACGAAGTTGGCATCGCATTAGACATTCGCACCTTCGAGTTCGCCACTTTCTTTTCCGATGTCACGCGCGGCGCCTACCAACTGCATTCCTTGCGATGGGTAGGAGGCAACGAAGACCCTGACATCTTCGAGTACGTATTTCACTCAGCTAAGTTTTCGCCGCACGGGGCCAATCGTACTTACTACGCCAACCCACGAGTGGATTTGCTGATCGACCAAGCTCGCGGCGAACTGGACCAGAACGCGCGCAAAGAGATCTACGCGGAAATTCAGCAAATCCTGGCCGAAGACTTGCCTTACATCAATCTGTGGTACATCGAAAATGTGATGGTGTACAACAAACGAGTGCGAAATGTGACCCTGAATCCGCCGGGGAATTATGACTTCTTGAAAACGGCAGAGCTAGTCCCGTGAACGTACGGAGAACGGGCGTTGTCGCCCGTCCCTGGTGCGCGAAGCCCTCGTTGTCGCGTGGTAACATCGAAACTTCGGCTTGATATTCGATTTCCTTTGACAACCGGCGGTAACGCCGACGAAAAACAATCATGCGCATTCTTTTTATTGGTGACATTTTCGGCAGGCCGGGACGGACCATCGTCAAAGATCGGCTTTCATCTCTTGTGAAAGAGCACGCGATCGACCTCATACTCGCCAACGGAGAGAATTCAGCCGCAGGTTTCGGCATCACGCCGCCCTTGGCTGAAGACCTCTTCGAGATGGGAATCGACGTTCTAACTACCGGCAATCACATCTGGGACAAGCGAGAGATTATCGATTACTTCAACGCCGCCGACGGCAATCCCCACAGCCCGGCTCGCCGAGTGTTGCGTCCCGCCAACTATCCACCAGGAATGCCGGGGTGGGGTGTGTACGAAGGTCACAAACGCGACGTTCCTTACGCTGTTATCAATTTGCAAGGCCGCGTTTTCATGGCTTCGAACGACGATCCTTTTCGCGTAGCCGACCAATTACTAAAGGACATCAAAGCTAAGATTGTTTTTGTCGATATGCACGCCGAAGCGACGTCGGAAAAGATTTCGCTCGGATGGTACCTCGACGGGCGGGTCACAGTCGTAGTTGGCACCCACACTCATGTTCCTACTGCTGATGAACGCGTGCTGCCGGGCGGCACGGCCTACATCACCGATGTCGGCATGACGGGGCCGTACGATAGCGTGATTGGTGTGAAGAAGGAACTGATCGTGGGAAAGTTTCTCAGCAATATGCCGACGCGATTTGAGGCGGCGACGGGAGACGTCAGACTTTGCGCGGTCGTAGTGGATTGCGATGAGCGAACCGGCCGAGCGAGAGAAATCACACGGGTCATGGTGAAATAGTACAGGCTTTAGGCTTTAGGCTTCAGGAACTGCACCAAATCATGAACGAATTCGAGCTTCGAACACAAGCGACAAAATCAAACGGCTTTCAGTGGATGAGCGCTGATGCCTATCTTTTTGACATCGATGGTACACTGCTCGTTAGCCGCGATGGCGTCCATCGCAATGCCCTGCACCGGGCAATGCGCGAGGCATATGGCGTCGATACGACCATTGAAGGGATTGCCTATCACGGCAAAACCGACCTTGGGATTCTGCGCGCGGCTCTCGAGCGTGCGGGAGTTTCATCCAACCGATTCGAAGCCAATCTTCCAGCAGCGCTCGAAGTTGTATGCCGCGATGTCTCGGCCAACGCCAACCGAATCGCGCCAACCGTTTGCGCCGCAATTCCCGAGGTGCTCTCTGAATTGAAGGCCGCTGGTAAATTGCTGGGTTTGGCATCGGGAAATCTCGAATCAGTTGGCTGGCTCAAGATCGAGGCGGCTGGCCTGCGCGATTTCTTCAGCTTTGGCTGCTTCAGCGATCAAAACGAAAGTCGCGCGGATATTTTTTGCCAAGCTGTGATTGAAGTGCAAGATAGGCTGGGCAAATCGGCGACAGTTTGTTTCATCGGCGACACTCCGGAAGACATCAAGGCGGCGCGTTTAGCAAACTCCAAAATCGTCGCGGTATGTACCGGGATTTTCGGAGCTGCCGAACTAGCCTCTGACGAACCCGATATCTGCGTGACTTCGTGCGCAGAGCTATTAAGCAGAACGGCGGCCGGCTGAGCTTACGGTTCGAGAGCTTTTTCCAGCCTTGCTCGATTGCGCACCGGCAGGTATCGCACGGCAGCCCGCGCTAACGCCAGATACGCATCCCTTGCCTGGGGAACTTTTTTCAGGACCTGCAGATGTTTCCGCACGGTTTCCGTGTCACCACGCACAATCGGACCGCTGAATGCGCCTGTTGGCCCGAGCGCTTCGTAGTTCGCGATAGTTTGCCTTACGATCGGAAGCATTTTCTTTCGGGCTTCCACTGCGGATAACCCAGCCGCCCGTGCCAATCGTTCTCCGGTCACCAGCGTTGCCACCAGCAGGGGCGAAGTGAATGCTCCCCACGCGTGGTAAGCGGCCTTGTGCTGCTTGCGGATAATGAATGCTTCTCCACCCAAATTCCGGACGATCCGTCGCGCCGCGCGAACCGCCGCCGCATCGCCCTCGACTGCAAACGGCACATCTTGGAGTGAAGGGATCGATCGGCTCACGAAAGTCATTAAAGGATGAACCGAAGCCACCGAAGCTCCACGCCGTCGTAAGGCCTTTAACTCGTCGCTTGCCAGCGCCCCGCTGGAGTGGAAAGCAATTTTTTTCTTCCAGACAATTGCTGAGGCAAGCTGATGTGACGCCGCGGCAATCTCCCGGTCGGGAACACAAAACCAAACCAGATCGGCGTTTAGACATGCGCTGGCGCTCGTAGAAGCTTGCCCATCGAGCTTTCGAGCCAGCTCACGAGCCTTCCGTTTTGATGCGGCGGTGTCGCGTGAAACGATTTCTGAAATGCTGTATCCTGCGCGCCTTAGCTCTAATGCGATCGCCTTGCCCAATCTTCCAGGGCCAACCATTGCGATGCTGGGCTTCTCTGCCATCGCGGGCAGCATAGCAGGGCGAATGCGCCGTCGGCAAAACCTGTACGACGTTTCAACGCTGAATAGCGCTCGTCGCTTATATTGTTGATATGCCGAGATCATCTTCTGCCAAAACCAAAGCTCGGGTGCTTTCTTCCGTAGAGGCCTACCGCGGCCCCGCTTTTTGGGTCACGACTGATCAGGTGCTCGAACCTAGCGGCGTGCGCGGCCGTCGCGACATTGTGCGTCACACCGGCTCGGTGGTCATCCTTGCGGTAGATGAAACTCGCGCGGAGCCCCGCGTTTTGCTGGTGCGCCAGTATCGCCACGCTGCTCAGCAATATCTCTGGGAACTTTGCGCCGGGCGAATGGATAAGGGCGAAAATGAGTTGACCGCAGCCAGGCGCGAACTGACCGAGGAAACTGGTTATACAGCCGCCCGCTGGAAACGAATCCTCAAGTTCTACGCGAGTCCAGGCTTCGTAGCTGAAACTATGTCGATTTACCTGGCAACGCGCCTGACCGCAGGTCCGCCGCAACCGGAGGAAGATGAAGTCATTGAGATTAAATTCTTTCCTCTCAGCACTGCCGTCCGCATGGTCATGACCGGTCGCATGCAGGATGCCAAGACCATCTCCGGGATACTTTGGCTCAGCCAAAAATGGGGCACACGGAAGCGTCGCGGGTAGCCCCTCTTTCTAATCGGGTAGCCCCTCTTTCTAATTCTGATCGGTGATTTGTACCTCTTGACAGCCTCTTCGAGTAGCCGGAAAATGACAGAAAATCGGGAGGCACGGCTGGCAACAGGTAAGGTTCGTGCCCTTAGGGGGCGTACGTGGAACGCTTGAAAGGTACGGTGAAGTGGTTCAACAATGCCAAGGGGTACGGTTTTATCGGCCGCGAAGATGGAGCTGACGTCTTTGTGCACTACAGCGCGATTACGTCGGAAGGATACAAGAGCTTGCAGGAAGGCGACCAAGTTGAATTCGAGATCACCCAAGGCCCCAAAGGTCCGCAAGCTTCGAATGTTACAAAGGCTTCGTAGAGTGGGGCGTTAGACCAGATTGATCGAAACGGCGGCGGTGCCTGCTCGTCCCGCGGTTTTGCCGCTGTCGCTTTTTTCTCGAGCGCTTAGGTCCGCTGCGGTCTCCATTTTCCCATCTCACAAGAATATCTCTGCGGGTCGTTTATCTAAAATTTGACGCAGCTGGTTTTTGGGTGTATCTGTATTGGCGCGCCACTGCCTAAACGCCTCTTCTTGCTGCTGAGTCTATTCTCCGCCTCGCTCGCGTCGGCGCGCGACAAGACGGAAAATTGGATCGAGGTTCGCAGCCCGCATTTCATCGTGCTAAGTAACTCCAGCGAAAAGCAGGCTCGCCACGTCGCGGATCAATTCGAGCGGATGCGGTTAGTTTTTCATGCGGAGGTTCCGCGCGCCAACGTCGATCCCGGAGTCCCCATCGTCGTATTAGCTCTGAAAGACAAGAAAGACTTTCAGTCACTTGAGCCGGAAGCCTATCTGACGAAGGGTCAGATTGAGCTTGCCGGCCTTTTCATGCGGGCGCCGGATAAGAACTATGTTCTCCTTCGCCTCGATGCCCAGGGCGAACATCCCTACGCAACGGTTTATCACGAATATACCCACCTTCTGTGCAGCGGAGCCGTAAAGTGGCTGCCGCTCTGGCTCAACGAAGGGTTGGCTGAGTTTTATCAAAACCAGAAATACGTGACAAAGAGGTCGTGTTGGGAGAGCCCAGCCCGGAAAATGTGCTTCTTTTGAGGCGTGAACGCCTGATGCCGCTTCCAATTCTGTTCAGGGTTGATCAAAGTTCGCCGTACTACCACGAAGAGAATCGGGGCTCCATCTTCTACGCCGAATCCTGGGCTCTCACTCACTATCTCCGGGTGAAGGACCGCCCGCAAAATACCAACCATTTGCGCGAATATACGGAACTGGTAAGCCAGAAAGTGGACCCCGTCACCGCTGGCACGCGTGCGTTCGGCGACCTGAGTCAACTACAGGCGGCGCTTGAAAAATATGTCGCGCAAGCCACTTTCTACGGGTTCAAGGGACCGCTCGCCACCGAGGTTGACGAAACGATCTTCAATGTTCAAGTAATGAGCCCAGCTCAGGCCGATGCAGTGCGCGCAGATTTCCTGGCCTACGAACAGCGAGTAAAGGACGCGAAACCTCTGCTCGATCGCGTATTACAAGAAGACCCGGGCAATACTTCCGCGCATGAAACCATGGGATATCTGGAATTTCGACAGGGCCATCTGGACGAAGCCGGGAAATGGTATGCGCAGGCGATCAAGCTGAATTCGCAAAGCTTTCTCGCCTATTACTATTTCGCAGCCATCACCATGAATGGCGCTCGGCTGGATTCAGAAACGAAGCCGCAGGTCGAAAGCAGCCTCCGCACTGCCATCAAACTCAATCCTTCCTTCGCACCATCCTACGACCAGCTCGCGGTATTTTTCGGAATGCAGCGCGAGAATCTTGAGGAAGCTCATACGTTGTCCCTGAACGCAGTGCAGTTGGATCCGGGCAATCTTCATTACCGGCTCAACACGGCCAACATCTTGCTGCAAATGGAGCGCCGGAACTGACGCCATCGCCGTGCTGCAGAACGCCATGAGCCTGGCCAAGACCCCTGATGAAGTAGTCTCAGTTCAGAATTTGCTGGAGTCAGCCCGGCAATACCAGTCGGCTCGCGAAGAAATGGAGCAAGAACAGCAAGGCGCTCCAGCGATTCAATCCTCTGTTTCTGAGATGCAATCGGTGCAGGCGACGTCGGCCGTCGCTAGATCAGCCACACCCAATGAACCGCACGGACCTCGGCGCGGCATGAAGGGTACGATTAGGAACCTGCACTGCTCTCAGCCTGCAATCCTCGAGCTGACCGTCGAAGGCGACGGAAAAACGCTTTCGCTGCATAGCAACAATTACTTCAAAATCCAGTTCAGCGCTCTGGGCTTCACACCAGCAGGCGAACTGCACCCTTGTACCGATTTGGAGGGGATGAAGGCGCGCGTTGAGTTTTTCGAAGCCGCGGGCAAATCCGTTGAAGGCCAAATTTCTTTTATCGAGCTTAGCAAATAGAAAAAGCTCCACTCCGGAATGGTCACGACGCTTTGCCGAACACCAGGGCCTGGCGCATGCCTTCGAAGTGAATTTCAAGAAGGGTGCGCGACCCGTCTGGATTTCTGCGGTACACATATTCATCCCGCGGATACTTCGCGTCGCGTTTCACCCATTTTCCGTCAGCCTCCGACACCACGTTGCTGTTGCGAGTGAATCTCACACTCGCATTGCCGATATAGGATTCCCAACTGATCGTGTATTCCCCCTGCGGTGTTGGTGCGCCGTTCAGCGTTACCGAAGAAACTAACTTGAAAGTCCGCCAGCCCTTTTCGAAAGGTCGGGGCTTGAAACCACTGGATAGCAGCGCGTCCTGGGTTACTTTGGCCTTCCCTTCATCGCCGTAAGGCCCCACAAGTACGTGGTAGGAGTTCGTCCAGAGAAAACCCTTTTGAACCGCAGTGACCGGAAGCCCGAGCTGCGACAGCTTGTCGGTTTCGTCGTGAGCCTGCAGCTGGTTCTTGAATTTGCCAACGTCGAAGTAAAGCTCCCTCGTCAAATCAATATTAGCCCCTCCAGAATCCTCGGTTTGGACGCCCATCGGCTTTGTTGGTTCGACCTTTGGAGCTGCACTGGGCTTGGGCGTGTTGACATTCGCATTCGACGCCATGGCGGCCACTGGCAGGATTGGGGGCGCGGCTTTTGCCAATGAGATTGTCGGAGATGGCAATGACATCGCCGGAGCGGCCGGTGTGACGGAGGGTCTCGGAGCAGAATTAGCAACGGTCAAGGGCGGCGTGACAGCAGGCTTAGCGGGCTCAACCGCCGGCTGAGGCTTAGCTGTAACCGGCGTGGGCGAGGCCGCGAGTTTCTCAGGCTGCGGAGGCGGATCAGGCGCATGCTTTGGCAATTCGGTCGGCGGTGCGGATACTGCCAATGCCGGCGTGGGTGAAGGCTCGGTCTTCGGAACGGCTGCAGCGGGCGCGGCTGCCAGGACCGTAGCAGGTGCGGGCGCTAAAACCTCCGGAGCCGCCGCCGAGACGACGACTGCGGTTGCTGCCTGCGGTTTCGCAGCGAATCGTTCACCCAATTGTATAAGCGTCTCTCCGAGCTCACGGCGGTAACTATTGAATAGGAATGCACTCGCCACGACAGCTGAAACCAAAAGCCCGGTGGCCAACCCCTTCGAGAACGCGCTCATTGGCCGGCGCGCTTGTAACGCCGATGAAAGCATAGCCTGTGGAACGAAACTGGTGGGCACCGTTTGAGCAGTCGGACTACCGCCCAGAACCCGCGGTCGCGGACCCGCTGACACAGACCCCTCTTGGTTGGGCATCGGGATTCCCGGTTGGCTGATCCAATTGCCGATTTTCTCCCCCACCTCGGCGGGTATATCCACAAATCGCAAGCCGCCCTTCTGCGTCTCGTCCGTCCATGTCACTGCGCCCGTAGCTTCGACGCGCTGGTTGTTTTCTGAAAACCAGAACCGGACTGTCCCGTTTGGTTTAACCGGATCGAAGGAGTGAAAGCAAAGCCCTCCATCCGAGACGTTCAACACGATACCGCCGTTATTCGGTTCGATGTTGATGTAGGCGTGTTTTCCCATCGTCGTCCGGGGAGTTTGGCGGCGATCCAAGGCTGTCATGGCAGCACCCAGTCAGTAGAGAGAAATTTGAGATTATTCGCAACGCGCGCAGCAATCGAGTCCGTTCAATGAGCCGCGGACTGACCTGCAGCAGGTTACCGCACGTCGGAATCCTTGTTATTGCCGTTCCGACAGAGCGGTAATATACACCGGATTGCTTCTATGCACAATCCTCCCGAAAACTTGACTCGGCCACGGCCGACGGCCGCATACCCTAATTTTTCGCGAAAAGTGGACTGTAAGCTCTGTCCGTTGTATATATTCTTCGAAGCACTAACAGAGCATTCTTCTCCTCAACAATGAATCCGACAAGCCACGGGAAGCAACAGGAAGAAAAGAGGGCCGGATGAAACTGAGACTCTTGATGTTTTGCGCGCTCTGCGCCGGGCTAACACACACGGCCTCTGCCGACACACTTCACTTGACCAACGGCCAAGTCATAACCGGCACTTTTCTTGGTCGCAGCTCATCCGGAGTGCAGTTCGTAGGGCCGGATGGAACGAGCCAGATCTATCCTCCGCAGGAAGTTGAATCAGTCTCTTTTGGGCCGGTCCCGGCTCCGCCCCAGACGCCAGCACCGCAACAGGTTACGGCCCCAGCGGGAACCATTCTTCTCGTCCGCATGGTGGACGGCTTGGATACCAAGACGGCCTACACTGGTCAGTTGTTCACGGCGACATTGTCGACCAACCTCGCTGCCAATGGCTACGTGGTCGCCCCCTCCGGAACAACCGTCTACGGTCAGGTGGTCGAGGCCAAGTCGGCCGGGCGCGTCAGCGGCGCCTCGCAATTGAAACTTCAGCTGACCCAAATCATCATCGGCGGGAACGCCATTCCAATCATGACGGACGTGTTTGATTCGCAAAAAGGCAAGAGTTCCACCCGTCGATCTTTATTTCGGACGCTCGGCGGTGCCGGCCTGGGGGCAGCCATCGGCGCGATCGCGGGGAACGCAGGCGTGGGCGCCGCGATTGGCGGGGTAGCCGGCGGCGTAGGCTCGGTTGTGCAGAGGGGCGATCAGGTCGAGATTCCCAGCGAAGCACAGTTGGAGTTTCGCCTGACGCAACCGGTAATGTTGCCCGTCGCGCAATAGGCTCGTAATCGTTCAAGAAACACGCAAGAATTTCTCGGAGGGACTCATGAGAATTCGATTGACTGTCGCACTCTTACTGGTGACCGCGGCAACTGGCCTTTGGGCCCAGGAAAAAAAGCTTCAGGATCCAGCAGAAAGCAAAGAACTCAACGAACAAGCCTACGTGCGCCTGCTTCGCACTGACCTGAACACCAAGAAGGAAGCGATCATCAAGGAAGAAATGCAGTTGACCCCTCAACAAGCGGCCGCCTTCTGGCCCATCTACCGTCATTACGACGCGGAGCAGAAGAAACTCATCGACCAGAAACTGGCAGTTTTCCAGGACTATGCTCAGAACTTTATGAGCATGAACGACGAGAAGGCCGATCAGCTAGCCCAGAAGGTAATGACGCTGGACGATCAAAGATTGGCTCTCAGGAAGAAGTACTATCAGCTCATCAAGACCGCGATCCCAACTGTTCTTGTGGTTCGATTTTTCCATGTGGAAAATCAAATCCAGTCTCTGCTGGACCTTCAAATCGCGTCGACCCTGCCGATTATCGAGCAGGCAGCCGAATAGACCCGGAAGAATCGGTTGCCGGTTCAGACATCGCGGTTTAAATAGCCGCTGCGTTTGTAATCTGCAGCGCGCGCGTCGTACAATGAACGGGCAGCGGAAATGGGATTTGGCAAAGGGACATTCCAACCCTGTATTATCAACGTGAGCGCGTGGCTCCAATATCCCTCCCATAAGATTGGACTTGCTTCCCGCGGATCTGTCCCCGGCCGCAAAGGCCCGAAAACTGAAGACGAACGGCGCAGCATGCCGGTCGAGGAAACGTTAAGCATGGTTATTCTAATTACGATTGTCCACATCGCGGTTTGTTTGTTTCTCATCATCGTTGTGCTGCTGCAGAGCGGCCAGAGCGGCGACATTGCTGCTGCCTTTGGCGGCATGGGTAGCCAGACCGCCTTCGGCCCACGCGGCGCTGCCACCATTCTGTCGAAAGCAACAACATGGTCTGCCATCATCTTTATGGTGACCTCGATCACACTCTCGGTCTATGCTTCGCGCCGAGGTGTTGCAAGGTCGGTGCTACAGGGAGTCAAGGCCTCGCCAGCCGCGTCTCAGCCTGTGAAGCCCGCCGCGCCCGCGGCTCCGGCATCCCAGAAATAAGTTGTTGGAGGTTCCTCGTCAATCGTTGGTTGGGACATTGCAACGCTTTGCCAACGACTGACGACCAATGACTGACGACCAACGACAGACCCATGATCCATGAAATCCTTGCCGTCGGACCGCTGCAGTGCAACTGCTCCATCATCGGAGACGAGACCACGCACGAGGCGATGGTGATCGATCCCGGTGATGAAATCCAAAGCATTCTCACCCTCGTGGACAAGCACAACCTGCAGGTAAAACAGATCGTCATTACCCACGCTCACATCGACCATGTGGGTGGGGCCATGAAATTGCGGGCCGCAACTGGCGCACCAATCCTGCTCAATCAGAACGATTACGATTTGCTCAAGATGCTTGATGTGCAGGCCACATGGATTGGCGTACCGCCTCCGGGCGAGGTAGACATCGATCAGAGCATCGGGCAATCAGACACCATTAAGGCCGGATCGCTAACCGCAAATGTAATTTTCACGCCCGGACACACGGAAGGCAGCATCTGCCTTTATTTTCCCGTCGAAAAGAAACTAATCGCCGGTGATACGCTGTTTGCGGGAAGCATTGGCCGAACCGATTTGCCCGGCGGCTCCTTCGAAAAGATCATCGATTCCCTGCACGACAAACTCCTCGCCCTCCCGGATGACACCGTCGTCACTCCGGGCCACGGCCCTCAAACCACGATCGGCGAGGAGCGCGAGAACAATCCCTTTCTAAAAAACTAGAATGGGCGCGGGCGTCCAGCCGCTAGAGACACAAGCGTACACGACGGACATCACGAGCCATTTAAGCCTTCTTCCGGGCCAAGCGATCAACCAGAACCCTAAGCGTAGTTTGGGCCTCTGGACTCCACCAGACGGCGTTGACCTGATCAAGCTCCAGATCGAAAGACCCCGAGAAAAGTTCGAACAGGTCGGCGCGAGCGCGTCGCCGGGTCGCCGCCATCGCATCGACGGGCAACGCCACCAGGCTGCGGCACCACTCGATTGCCCGGCTCACTACTTGATCGAGCGGGACCAGTTCGTCGACCAAACCGATGCGTGCGGCTTCATCAGGAGAAATCAGAAGTCCTCCGACAGCGAGCCTCTCGGCTTGATGCCCACCAATCAACCGCTTTAGTCCGGCAAAGATCATGGGCGGCAGCGGCAACCCAACTTGCACTTCATTCAACCCCAATTTCCAGTCGCCATGGGCCGCAATCCTGCAGTCACAAAAAATCGGTAGAACCGCGCCTCCGGCGGTTGCGTGCCCTGCGATCGCGGCCGCAATTGGAATAGGAGAGAGCGCGATAGCGCGCACCAGCCCGTAAAATTCTTTCCACAGAGTAGCAATGGCCGAGCGGTCAAGGCTTAATAAGAGCGGGACGTCAAGGCCAGCGGAGAATCTGCCGGGCGTACCCGAGAATACCAACGCGCGTGCGCCATCTTGCGGAGCCCATTCCACGGCCTTTCTTAGAGCCGCGATCAACTCCGGCGAAAGCGCGTTGGCTGGCGGACGGTTGAGCTGCAGTTCGCGTACCGCGCCATGGTCGATAGTAAGGATCATGCGGTCAGAAGATCTTGCATCGTGCTGATCGATGCGGATCATCAGCGAAGTATAAGTTGAGCAAGGCAGGAAGTGGAATCCAATTTTTCCACATTCCAGTTTCTAAACACGGGCACGCTGTCTAGTGCTGTTCTTCTTACTGGTTCAAAAGCCCGAGCACTTGCGCGATGCCTTTGTGAAAATCCTGCGGCGGGGTGATTAGGCTTACGATCAAGTGTCCATCGCCGGAGAAATCGTAAAAGTGTCCGGGGTGCACCAGCACCGAAAGCTTGCGCAGAATTTCAATGGCGAGATCTTCGTCGGATTGCGTCACCGGAACCCGCAGCACCGCATACCATCCCCCTTCAACGTCGAGGCGGCGACAGGTTTTCTGTTTAGCCAATGCGCGGTCTAGTTCGTTCAAGTTCGCACGCACGCGATTCAGCAACAACGGCTGAATGGAGTGCCGCTGCTCCAGCAGCGCGGATGCCGCTAGCTGAACGGGAGCATTCATCGATAGATACGTGTCAGCGATTACTTCCATCCGCGCCAGCGCTGCCGACACGGCTTCGCCCGGTCCACTGGTTACAATCCATGCCAGCTTCATCTGCGGCAATCCTGAAATCTTCGAGACGCCGCTCAACGTGAACGTCAGCACATCTCGGTTGGCGGCGAATGTCGAACGCGGTGCGCCGTCGTGCGCGTAGTCGAGGAAAACCTCGTCAGCAATGAGCGACAATTTATATTCGCGGCAGAAATTGTTGAGGGCGTTGCGTTCTTCTTCGGCCACAAATGATCCCGTGGGATTGTTCGGATGCACCACCACCACGGCGCGGGTGCGATGGTTCACCGCCCTATACAAAGATGGAAAGTCAATCTGCCAGCCGTGATCGTAGAGCAGCGGATACGGCACCAGCTTCACATCCTGCAAGTCGGCCAAAAACTCGAACAGCGGGTAGCTGGGTTTGGGCACGAGGATTTCATCTTCCACATCGCACAGCAGGCGAAACAGGTAAGAATAACCCTCGCTGGTGCTAGTAGTGAGCACGATCGATTCGGGATCGACTTCGTCATGTTGCTTGCGGTAGTAGGCGGCCACGGCTTCGCGTGCGCTGCGCAGGCCCTTGGGTTGGGGATCGTAGTCCATGGCCGCGGGATTAACCAACGGTTGCAGGATGCCTTCCGCGTCGTAGTGCAACTCCGCCCGCGTCGGATTCGAAATTGTCAGATCAAGAATTTCCCTGCCCGCAGCCCGCAACTCTTGCTGTGCTTGAGTTAAACGGTTAGGCGTAAGCTTCCAGTCGGTGCGGTGGGAGAACATGCGAGTCCATCATACGCAAAGAGTCTCCGGAGTTCAGCGTCCCGCCAGCCGGGTAAAGCCGTCATCGCTCCAGTCTTCGCTGCCTACGCCGTGATGCACAAAGAAAAGACCATCGGGGTCGTACTTCGCTTTCACCGACTGCAATCTCGCACAGTTCGAACCCCAGAAGGATTCTTGCCACGAAGGCTCGAAGTAGTTGCTCTCGGAAACATAGGAACCCGCACAGGGCGCGATCTTGCGCAATTCGTTCATAGCCCGGTCTACGGCAGTGGCGTCCTTGCGGGCCGCCGCGAGATCGGGCTCATGCCCTGGAATTCCCGGATATATCTGTCCCTTTCCGGCGGCAATAATCGCGAGCGCAAAGGCATCGAGCACAGCTGGATTCATCGCCGTGTCTCTAGCCGCTGCAATGGCATCCGCAGGAGCTCCGGCGAGTCCTTTATTGAAATGGAGTTCAACCTCCCAATGCCGCGAACCGGCAAACAACGCATTCGCCAGCCGCTCTTGCGAATCGCCGCCGAGCAGCGACGCGGGCAGCCATTGCGATTGGTAGCCATAAACGGACCACGCCACCTGGCCGCCATCCCCTGTCCACCACACGTTGTTTGGCTGGGCGCCGGTGCGGGAATCCGCGCGAAAAACGTGGTGCTGGTGTTCTTTCCTCCACTCCACGTCCCACCAATTTCGCGCCGGCATGCTGCCGATGATGAACGGAGTTCCAATCGTATAAACCTTGGGCGACTGCGCCAGCCAATCCAGGAAGGGTTGCCACACTTTCTTCGCCTGCTCCGTGTCTAAGCCATGCGAGACCATGCTGACGACAAGTTCGTTATCTGGCGTAACGTGGATTTGCTCGCCCCAATGATCGTTGAAGAGCGCGTCGCGGTAGAAGCCCACGAACTGCCGAATAAGGTGACGGTAGGAGTCATCTGACGAGGCCTTAACGGTGAAAATAGCACCACCCCAGAACTCCGGCAGATCGCGCAGGCGTAGAGTCACTTTGCTCACGACGCCCAAGCTGCCACCTCCGCCGCCCTTAAGCCCCCAGAAAAGATCCGGATTTGTACATGCGTTTGCGGTGCGTATCTTGCCATCGGCCGTGACGACTTCAGCTTCCAGCAGGCCCGCGGCCGCAAGGCCATAATGTTTGGAGAAACTTCCGAAGCCGCCACTTTGAATCAGGCCCGCGACGCCAACCGTCGTGCAACCACCGCCTTGCACATAGGCACCACCCTTAGTCGTAACGGCTTCGTAGGCCTGCATCCAGATCGCTCCAGCGCCGACCGTTACTGCAGGCTGCGGATGAGCATCGCATCCCTGCGGAACAAATGCTGAGTGCATGACGATGTCATTCATGTGCCGGGTCCAAATCAGCAATGAATCAGGTGCGTTCGAAGTTCCCTGATAGCTGTGGCCGCCGCCCTTCACGACCAGGCGTAACTTGTTTTCGCGAGCGAAGTTTACCGCCGCCGCAATATCATCCGCGTTTCTTACCGCAACCGCATAAACGCTCGGCTTCGTAACCCACGCGTTCACCCATCCCAAAGTTTGCGTAAGACCCGGCTGATCGCCAATGTAGTAGGGATTGTCGAGACTCTTGAGAACCTCCTGACAAGCCGCGCTTTCAGGCGCGGATTGGCAGGCAGCCAACGGGAACTGGACTGGAAATAGTTGTCCGCCAACCTGCTGTTTCAATTTCTCCCAAGCTGCCGCGCTTGGCCACGACGGGTCCGACGAGCGCACTCGGCGGAATGACTTTGCAGGAAGCGCAGTCTGCGCGAACGAGGAAAGATCCGGCAACAGTCGCGGCAGCAGGGGAATTGCCGCCAGATGTTTGAGTAATGTTCGTCTGTCCATTTAGGCGCACATCGAGCCGGCGTTTGACGGAGAGTGGAACTACGTTCGGCGGGAGCTATTATATGCCCTGCTCCCGCAGCATTCGCCACAAGCAAACGTGCCCTCGTCATGTACCCCTAGGGCAACTTATTCACTTAGCACGACCATTTATCGGTTGCACTGGCGGCTTCGCGGGAGCCAAGCATACGGAACCGCGCATTCTCAACCAACTATTTCATAGGGCCGCATCATGTCGTTTGGTATTCGAAATACTTGATTGTGTGTTTTCCGGGCAGCCGGACTGTGCGGCTCATTCTACTATTGAGCGTGTTCTCTACGCGTTCGGTTAGGGTTCGGTGAATGTGGTCGCTTCTCCCATCACCCCACCCTGTGATCCGTAGGCGTGACCCGGACTTGCCTGCGGCGAGACAATAAAAGTGGCATACTATCGTTTCGTAGCAGTCGGAAGATTGCGCGGTGCCGACGAACCTACTCGCGGAGGGGATATAATGGCAACCTTTGCATCTATGGAAAAAGCGACCCAGTACGAACTTCGCCTTGCCGAACGCATGTCGCGGCTGGGCACGGAAACTGCCTTTGAAGTGCTGAATAAGGCGCGCGCCCTGGAGCGTCAGGGTAAAGATATTGTCCACCTCGAAATTGGCGAGCCCGACTTTGATACGCCCAAGGATATAGTCGAGGCCGGGGTCGAAGCCCTGAAAGCTGGATGGACGCATTATGGCCCGTCCGCCGGATTGCCGGAGTTGCGCCAAGCCATCGCGGACGACGTCGAGCGCAGCCGCGGGGTCAAAGTTACGAGCGATTGGGTAGTCGTTGTACCCGGCGGCAAGCCCATTATTTTCTTCACGATTCTGGCGTTAGTGGATGCTGGAGATGAAGTCATCTATCCCAACCCCGGGTTCCCGATTTATGAGTCGATGATCAATTACGTCGGAGGCAAAGCGGTGCCCATCCGGCTGTGGGAAGAAAAAGATTTCAGCCTGGATGTCGAAGAATTAAACCACCTGATTACAGATCGCACCAAACTCATCATCTTAAATTCGCCTCACAATCCCACGGGCGGTACCCTCAGCAAGCGCGACATCAAAAGCATCACGGAGGTCATCGGGGACCGAAACATTATGGTTTTGTCGGATGAAATCTACAGCCGTCTCATGTTCGACGGCGCACACCATCACTCGATCATGTCCGAACCCGGCTTCAAAGAGCGCACCATTCTCCTCGACGGCTTCTCCAAGACGTATGCGATGACGGGATGGCGCATGGGTTACGGCGTGACGCGGCCGGACCTTGCCACCCAGATGGCGCGGCTGGCGACGAATTCGACTTCGTGTACGGCCAGCTTTACACAGATCGCGGGCATCGAAGCCCTTCGCGGGTACCAGGGGCCGGTCGACAAGATGCGAACGGAATTTCAGAAGCGGCGCGACGTGTTTGTCGCCGGGTTGAACCGGATCAAAGGCTTCTCCTGCCGAGTGCCCAAGGGCGCGTTCTATGTTTTCCCCAATACCACAAAAACCGGATGGAAGTCGAAGAAACTGGCCGACGCGTTGCTCGAAGAGGCGGGCGTGGCATGTTTGTCCGGAACCGCGTTCGGCGATTATGGGGAAGGCTATCTGCGCTTCAGCGTCGCCAATTCGCTGGAGAACCTGAACAAGGCCCTCGACCGGATTGATCAGTGGACCAAACAAAATTTATAGCGTGTTCGGTGTGGCGCGTGCGCCGGTCAAGTGAAGTTAAGATGATCGTCGGCTGACCTAGCGTTTCGGTAAGCCAATTTATCTGCAAGACTTCCACTCAGAGAATCAACAGAGAAAGCCATGACTGCACGATTCCGCATTTTTGCCACTTGTGATATTGGGGAATCGATTGACCTGCTGCGCAAGAGGGGATACGACGTTGAAGTCTACCCCCATGCTGAAGCCCCGCCCAAGAGTTTGATCATCGAGAAAGTAAGGTCCGGCATCGACGGACTCATCACCACGTTGCGCGATCCCATCGACGCCGAGATTTTCGAAGCCGGCAAGGGCCGTCTCAAAGTCGTGTCTCAATATGCCGTCGGCTTCGACAACATCAACCGCGCCGATGCCAATCGTTACAAGATTCCCTTCACCAATACTGCCGACGTCCTGACTGAAGCCGTTGCCGAATTTGCGTTCTTCATGATGGGCGTGCTGGCAAGAAGAATGTGGACTGCTGAACATCTCACGCGAGACAACCGGTGGGGATACTGGCATCCTTACCTGCCGTTTCTTGGGGATGAAGTGACTGGCAAGACGGTCGCCATTATTGGCACGGGCCGCATTGGCCTGGCCATGATCAAGAAGTGCAGCGGCTTTGACATGAACATCCTGTGCTACGACCCGGTTTATCAGAATCACGACTACGTGAAGGCAATTCAGGAAGTGATGGACTTGCGCCATGCGCGCGGCATATCGAAGGAAAAAACCTGGATCAAGTACGTGACCTTCGAAGAGGCGGTGCGTGATGCCGATTTCGTCAGCGTATACGTGCCCCTGCTTCGTGAGGGCGAGAGCCCAACGCCCACGTATCATCTTTTCAACGAGCGTACCTTACGCATGATGAAGCCCACGGCCTTTCTGGTGAACGATTCGAGAGGCCCAGTGGTGGACGAATCGGCTTTGGTGAAAGCACTACGGGAGAAATGGATTGCGGGTGCGGCGTTGGATGTATACGAAAAGGAACCCTTACCTGCCGACTCTCCGCTGCGTGATCCTGCGATTGCGGATCGTTGCCGGCTATATCCGCATTTTGCGAGTGCCGCACGCATTACGCGCATGTCTACGGATCCGAATAAAGGCATGGCTGGGCGCTGCGTCCAAGGACTGATCGACGTGTTGGAAGGAAATTACGGCGGCGACATCACCAAGATGCCGTATGTCGTGAATAAGGAGGCTTTTGGCAAAGCGTAGGGATCGAGTTTCAATGGAGCGACGGGCGTTACGCCCGTCCACCGAAGGAGTCCCGCAAACCGCAACGACAGGCGGGACGCCAATCCTCGATTAATATAGAGAATCACTCCGAGATAGTATGTTCTTCGCTGCTCTGGGCGCGAAGAAGCCTGTCGACGGAATACGGTGCGCGGCGGGTGGGTTCGTGGTAATGCCGTACTTGCATCTCACCCAACAAGCCAACCGCCAGCAGGTTCAATCCAGCCAAAAGCATCACGGCGGAGAAAATCATGAGCGGGCCGTGCTGGGTCATGACGTCAGCATGGTGCAGAAACTTCTCTACGAGCAGCCAGCCTGCCACTCCGCTTCCACCGAGAATGCTCAGCATTCCCAGTGTGCCAAAGAAGTGCAGCGGGCGCGCCAGGTAACGAAGCAGAAAGCGGATTGTGATCAGATCAAAAAATACGCGGAAGGTGCGCGAGATTCCATAGTGCGAAGCGCCGCGTTCGCGATTGACATTTCGAATCGGCACCTCAACAATCGAAGCTCCATACCACGATGCCAGTGCCGGAATGAAGCGGTGCAACTCACCATAAAGCGGCACCTGTTCCAGCACCTCGCGACGATAAGCCTTGAAAGTCGTTCCAAAGTCATGAATGCTGACACCGCTGAGTTTGGCCATCAGCCAGTTGGCGCAGCGGGAAGGAATGCGGCGCAGCCAAAGATTGTCGATGCGGCGTTTCCGCCACCCGCTTACGATGTCGTAACCCTCAGCAATTTTCTCCAGGAATAGCGGGATGTCGGCAGGGTCATGTTGCAGATCGCCATCCATGGCAATGATGTACTCCCCGCGGGAATGATCGAAACCCGCGGCCAGCGCCGAAGTCTGGCCAAAATTGCGGCGCAGTTTCACGACCGTTACCCGGCTGTCGATCGCGGCAATCTCGCGCAGCAAATTGAAAGTGCGATCTCGGGAACCATCGTCGACCAGCACAATCTCGAAACTCTCGCCGTGCATCTCCATGACCGCTTTCAGGCGATCGTAGAGGTCGGTGACGTTCTCCTGCTCATTATGCAGGGGGACGACAATGGAATATTTTGGCATGAAGATCTATTATAGCGTGCTCCGAGACGGTTTTGCGCCTTTCACTCTGACCATATAGGGCTAGCTACGAAACTAGAATGCCAACAGCGGAGCCGACCATTTTGCTGTATCTTTTTGGGACACGATACTTACGGTTGGTGTGTAAGTCTGAAGCAGTTGCAAGGCCCGGCGGGACAGGAGCCCGCGCCAATGGACATGAAGGTTATTATCATGATGGGCTGCGTTCTTTGTACCACTTCCGGACTCTGTTTCATGGAACTTCGACGCATCCGAAAGAGACTGGAAACGAAGTAGCAGGCGTGAAGTCCTATTCGAAAAAATAAGACGTGCCGCTCCGGCGCACCCGTCCGGGCGAGCATTTCTCCTTGTCTGCAGTTCTACTCCCCACCCTCTTGCGACGGTCGCTTATTCTTCTTCCTCATTACCAACAGGGCACCCGACCATCACGCGGAATCGCAAATGGAGTTGTGCAGTGAGAGAACTTATTGTTCTTCATCGGCATCACCTCATAGATGTTCAGACTTGATCTTCGAACAGGGGCCCGTGTTCTAGGGAGGAAACGCGAGAGGATTCTATACCCGTCCGGCCCGATGCTCAAGCTTTTGACAAGCCTGGCTCAACCCATGGCCTATAATTCCGTTTCGCTTATATCGAATTGCGGAACAGGAGAAAGCGGTTGAGCTATAAAGAGGATACAACGATGAGTTGCGGTTCCCTCCGCCGCCGACACTTTCTGCAAACCAGCGTCTTAGCCGGCGTAAGCGCTGCCGCACTGCCCGTGCTGGCGGGGGCTCGTGACGCGGGTTGTTCTGCTCAGCCGCCCGAGATCAAACCCTTCGAGTTGGACGAAATCACTATCGCCGATCTGCAAGCCGGAATGGCTTCGGGAAAATTCAGCGCGCGCTCAATCACTGAGAAATATCTGGCGCGGATCGAGGAGATTGACAAACAAGGCCCAGCCATTAACAGCGTGATCGAAGTCAATCCCGAAGCTCTAGCCATTGCCGATGCCCTCGACAAAGAACATGACCGCGCGCGCGGCCTTATGCACTGCATCCCAGTCCTGATCAAAGACAATATTGATACTGCCGATGGAATGCAGACGACGGCCGGCTCGTTGGCCCTGCTCGGATCGAGACCGACGCGGGATTCATTTGTTGCGCAGAAGTTGCGCGAATCCGGCGCGATCATTCTGGGCAAAACCAATCTCAGCGAATGGGCGAACATCCGCTCCAGCCATTCCAGCAGCGGATGGAGCGGACGCGGCGGCCAGACCCTCAATCCTTACGCCCTCGACCGTAATCCCTGCGGATCGAGCTCCGGCTCGGGAGCCGCGACCGCGGCCAGCCTCTGCGCTGTCGCGGTCGGCTCGGAAACCGACGGCTCTGTGGTCTGCCCGTCCTCGGCGAACGGATTGGTTGGAATCAAGCCCACTCTCGGGCTGATCAGCCGTGCTGGCATCATCCCCATAGCGCACAGTCAGGACACGGCTGGCCCTATGGCACGCACCGTACGCGACGCCGCGATCTTATTGGGCGCGCTCGCCGGAGTCGATCCTCGGGACAGCGCAACCTCCGCGAGCGCAGGCAAAGCCGCGGCTGACTACACGCAGTTTCTCGATCCTCACGGACTTCGTAGTACCCGCATCGGCATAGCCCGCAAGTATTTCGGTTCCAATGAGGCGCAGGACCAGTTAATGAACACCCTGATCGCCGCCATGAAGCGCCAAGGGGCAGAAATCATCGATCCCACCGACTTGCCCACCCACGGGAAATTCGATGACACCGAACTTCTGGTTCTGCTCTATGAATTGAAAGCTGATTTCAATGCATACTTGGCCGGGCGTCCGGGAGCGCCCGCATCGTTGAAAGAAGTCATCGACTTCAACGATCGCAACCGCGAAAAAGAGATGCCGTATTTTGGCCAGGACCTTTTCATCAAAGCAGAAGCCAAAGGCCCGCTCACCAGCAAGGAATATATCGATGCCCTTGAAGCGAATCACCGTCTGTCGCGCCAGGAAGGCATCGACGCGGTGATGGACCAATTTCATCTCGACGCGATCATGGCCCCCACAGCGGGTCCGGCATGGCTCACCGACTGGGCCAACGGAGATCACGCTGCCGGAGGCAGTTCGAACGCCGCCGCCGTGGCCGGCTATCCGGATATCACAGTCCCCGCGGGATTCGTCTTCGGCCTGCCGGTAGGAATATCCTTTTTCGGCCGCGCCTGGAGCGAACCAACATTGCTGAAAATCGCCTATGGCTTGGAGCAAACAATTCAAGGCCGAAGGCCTCCGCGATTCTCGCCCACGCTGAAGCCAGTGTAAGGCGGACACTCCTGTCCTCCGCCGTTGATTTTGCTCCCGTACCCGCGCGAAAAGCCTTCTTTCTCAGCAATGGCTCAGATGACTTCCGTAACGTTCCAGTAATGCTGTCTGCCCCTAGAATCAGTTTGTGCGCACCAACATCACCTCGCGGGAGAAGTGTTGGATTTTCGCGTCTGCTCTCGTCACCCTCCAGGCCGTCGTCGCTTTTATCGTTCCCCGCAGCGATCAACTGACCATGGTTGGCGATCTTACTCAGTGTTTCCTTCTTTCGTTTGTGGTACTCGCCATCCTGGGCAACATCAGGGCGTCGGAACCAACCGCCCGGCTTTTCTGGGCTCTTCTGGCCTTGGGTTGCGGCATGTGGCTTTGCGTACAATTCCTCTGGACCTACGTTGAAGTCTTCTTGCGCACCGAGGTCCCCAATCCTTTCGTCGGGGACGTTGCCCTGTTTCTGCATCTTGTCCCGTTCATGGGCGCTCTCGCCGTACGGCCTGACTTGGAATGGGACGAACCCGTCGTGCGCATGGGCGCGCTTGATTTCTTGCTGCTCGTAATTTGGTGGCTGTATCTCTACTTGTTCGTGGTCATACCCTGGCAATACGTGGCACCGCAGCAAGAGCTCTACGGACGGAGCTTCGACATCCTCTACTTTCTGGAGCATTTTGTTTTCGTCGCTTGCACGGCTGGCGTGTGGTGGCGCAGCAGAGGCGCGTGGAAAATTGTCTATGGCAACTTGTTTGGTGCAAGCTTGTTGTATGCCGTCAGCTCAGTCACCGCCAGCGTAGCCATCGATCTCGGCAAGTATTACACCGGCAGCGTTTATGACACTCCGTTACTCGTCTCCATTTTATGGTTTGCGGCGTTTGGACTGATCGGCCGTCGTTTGGTATCTCGAACGCGTGCCGCGAAAACCAGTGCCGGCAAACGTGGAGGTTGGATCTCCGCGCTGGCCATGGTTGCCATTCTCTCCCTGCCGGTCTTGGCCGGATGGGCCCTGTATATGAGCCATGCGCCCTCCGGGGTGCGGAATTTTCGCGTCCTGCTCACTCTCTCCACCATGATGTTGATGGCTGCGCTGCTATGGATCAAACAGCACGCCTTGGACAAACGAATCGCCCGCACAAATCAGGAGTTGCGTGAAGACTCTTACACCGATCTGCTCACCGGATCCAAGAACCGCCGTTTCCTTACCGCGACCATCGACGCCGATGTCCGGCGAGTTGTTCAAGGTTATTCCTCCGACCAGAACTCGTTCGGCCAGCGGAATCCCGACCTCGTCTTCTATCTCATCGACTGCGATTACTTCAAAGAGGTCAACGACCTTTACGGACACGAAACCGGCGACCATTTGCTGATCGAGATTGCCCGCCAAATCAGTTCTGCCATCCGGCACTCCGATGTCCTGATTCGTTGGGGTGGGGACGAGTTCCTGGTGGTCTCGCGTTACACGAACCGTGAGGAAGCCAGCGTATTGGCGGAACGGGTCCTCCAAGCCGTCGGCGGCCAGCCCTTGCCACTCAAAGGCGGACAGCGCTTACGATGCAGTTGCTCGATGGGATGGGCAGTTTTCCCCTGGTTTATCCGTGAACCCGAGGCAGTCGCATACCGGGAAGTGTTGCGCCTGGCCGACTGCGCACTCTACGAAGCCAAGAAAGCAGGGAAAAATCAGGCGATCGGGATGCTGCCCACTTCCGAAGAGTCTCTCCCGTTCATGGCAACGGTCACGGCGGGAAAAGAAGCCAGGTTAACCGAACAACTGGCTGCCCAAGCCTTTCGGACCCCTGGGCCGCAACCCAACAAAGCCGATTCCGGTGAGGAAATCGCCACCGCTAAAGGCGCTGCGGCGGCTCACTAAGTTTGGTCGAGGTCGCCTGCGGAAAATTGTCCGAGCCCGACTTCGCAATGGAGGCCCCGGGCGGAGTCGAACCGCCGACCAACGGTTTAGGAAACCGCTGCTCTATCCAACTGAGCTACGGGGCCATGCAACCTTGCCCCATTATGACACGTCAGTTTGCCCACGCAGTATCCAGGAAATTTCCCGTGCACAAAGTGGATTGTAGCCAGCGAAGCCGCAACATCGTCCCGTATTCACTCTTATGGACCGAGCGTCTTAGGCCAGTTTTCGCTTGACAGGATCGCCACGAAATCGCTATTGTTAAAGCCGTTTTGCAATGTATGTAAGCCGATTTTATTAGTAGGGTATGAAGACTCCCCGCCGAACTGCCCTATGCCATTGGCCAACAATTTTCGAGGAGGATTTGCATGAATTACATGAATCGCACCAGGAGTCTGATTACCGCTGGATTTTTGCTCATTGGGGCAGTAGCAGTCGCACAAGATTCGTCCACCCCGCCCGCGGCGGGCGGCAGTAGCGCGCCAGCGGCCAACGTCAGTAGCATTCGTGGCTGTCTCAGGGGCCAACGCGGAAACTACGTTCTGATCGACGAGAAGAGTAACCTGCCCTATGTGTTGAAGGGGGTGGGCAACAAGCTCAACAGTCAACTCAACCGTCAAGTTGAGGTGAAAGGCAAAATCCTCCCTGGGACCATTAAGACCGGGATCAATCCGGATAAGGCAGGCAGCAATCCGAGCGATACGGCGCGCGGAGTTGACGGCGTCCCCTTCCAGGTCGCAAACCCGGAGACGGACATTCAGACGATTTCAAAGAAGTGTAAAGCAGCGGATCAGCAGTAAGGTTTCGCTGCTGATTTTTCCATTCAATCAAGGCCCTGGGCGTCTACGAAAGATGAAACAGCCGATCGGCGCCCAGCACCAGCCCGAGGGTCACAGCTGCGATCACGACTTCTCCCACCGCTCCCACAATAAAGGGACGCAATCCCTGCTCGCGCATTTCGCGCAGACTGGTGCGCAGACCGACGCCTGCAAATGTTAGCAAGAAGGCCCAGCGGGATAAGTTTCCCAGGCTGCCGATCTGATCCTTGTTGAAAAAACCCAGCGTCGCTAGGAGCGAGATCAGCAGGAATCCGAGAATAAACTTGGGAAATTTCTGCCACAGGAATAAAGCTTTGTTGTGGACAGTGTGAGCTTGTCCTTTGCTCGCCCAATAGATCGCGTAACCGAGAACGACAAAACCGATCATCGCGTTTCTCGCAGTCTTAGCCAAGACGGCAATCTTGCCCGCGGCATCGGAGTAGAGAGCGCCCGCGGCCACGGCTTCGGCCGTGTTATCGACCGCCAATCCACTCCACAGCCCGTAAGCGTGATTGCTCATGCCCAGAAGATGCCCGATAAAGGGAAAGGTGAAGAGCGAGATGGCTCCAAGAGCCAGAATGGCAGCGATGGCCATGGACGAGTCTTCATCGTCGGCGTCAATCGCGCCTTTGGCTGCGATGATGGCGGAGACGCCGCAGATCGAAGAACCCACAGCCAAAAGCGTGATCAGTTTCGGCTTGAGTTTGAATGCCCGGCCCAGAGCCGTCATCAGAGCGATGGCAATCGCGAGCTCGATCACCACGAGCGCAAGACTCAGGCCTCCGAGTTTGATGACGTCGCCGAGAAGAAAACGGGCGCCCAGCAGCACGATGCCGACTTTCAGCCAGAATTCGTAGGTGGCAATGCCCGCCTTGAACAGCTCGGGGATGCGCACAGTGTTCGATATGGCAAGCCCAATAAGGATGGCCCACAGAACGTATTCGATATTCGGCAGGCTAACGTGATGGCTCTTACCGTAGCGGGAAATCGATTGTTCGATGAACTTGCCGGCATATCCAATCGCGGCCAGCAGGATCACGCCGGGAATAAAACTGAAAAGACGCGAGGAGAGATTAGTTGATGTCGACTGCTTGATCGCGACAGAAGTACTCATACGGTCCCCTTACTGATGACGTCGAACTACCAAGGAATTGTCGGCAAGATGTTGAAGCGGACCAACAGCGCCAGCAGCAGGGCCAGACCCACTGCCCATCCGTCAAGTGATAGCTTGAATTTGCCGCTGCTCATGTAACTTCCTCCATTCGACTTTCAGAAACTCGGGACTAGGCTGCCGGCCGTTCCTATGGCCAGAAGCCTTGTCTCCGATCTGCTGAAGCTCGTAACCGACAACTGACGTTCTCCGGTTGACGGCAGAAACCAGGCAGCCAGCCAAGGCGGTGAAGCCTTGGCTGGCCGACGGTCCCAGGGCTGGAGCGTCCTCTCGGGCCCTAAGCTGAAGTTGCCTCGCGTCCAATCCCTCTAGCTCCAAACGAGCCGCCTAGAAGGTATAGATCAGGTCGAATTGCACGCGGTCTAAGTACGGCTCCTGCTCTCCGGCCTTGCTGATAGTCGGAAGGCTGCTGTAGTTGTTGAACAGAGCCGCGTTGTTTTCCAGATACGTGTTGAGAACGCGCCCACGCCACCAGGTAAAGCTAGCGAGAGTGTTGGCCCGCAATTTCCACAGAGCGTAGAAGCGGTTCTGCAGAATATTGGTCGGGGCTCTCTGATCGCTTTCGACGAAGGACGCAATAGCGGCGTCCTGTTCTTCGCGGTACCACGCGTAGCCCACTTGAATATCGTTCTTGTTCTTCACCTGGCCCACGCTGGCATCAACTCCGTATTCCTTGTTCTGACTGCCCAAGTGGGTGAGTACAGTGCCCTTCGTGCTCAGAGGATGATTTTCCGCGTCCAGATTGTCCAGGAATTCAAGCAACACGTTGATTGGTAAGCGCGTGAGCCCAGTCTGGATCTGGTTGGGGAGGATGAAATCCGCGTAGTTGTAGCCGGAGTAGAAATGGACCACACCTTTGGAATCCACGTAGGTGGCGTTGGTCATTCCGTTCGGCGCAAAGACGCAGGGCGAAAATGCCGGGAAGCTCGTGCCCTTGGCGCAGCCTTGTCCTTCTCCGGGCACCGGGATCCCGGTGATCGGAGCTGGAGCTGTACCGCCCGTTGGCGTGGGAGGTTGGAAACCGGTGGTGGTGGCTCCCACGGCGAAGGCGCTCGCACTCAAGAGCGCATCCGGACGGTTCCACTTCAGGCTGAGGAACGAAGGCGTAAGCGTCCACCGTCCGAACACGAGCCGGCCGGCAAACTGCATGCCCAGTGCGTAGGAATCCTGCGAAGGAATGCCCGGTTTTCCGTTGGCTTGGTTGTAGAGCAGTTCGATGCCTTGAATGTTTACATTCTGCAAGGGCCCGGAGAAATCGAAGGAAGCTTTTTCGTCGAAGCCTTCCGGGTTCAGGTCAGGATCGAACGTGACCGAAGTGCGTTGCCAAGGATAGGGAAACTTTCCACCGGTGAGAGAGAGCCAATGATGCCCGACGGGATTGTAGGTAATGAATCCCCGATCCAACGCGATCGTCTTGCGATCGAAGTCGCTGCTAAGGGTCTCGTTGGTGGAGGTTGGGTTGCCTATGGCGCCAGTCGCCAGGGCGAAGCCGGCGATGAAGTCTTCGTTAAGCTGGCCATCCACTCCGAAGCGAACACGAATGCGCGCCAGGTTGTCGTCGGGAATTCCCTGCTGGAAGTAAGATTCGCCGCGGATGCGCACGTCACCGCTGAAGCGGAAACGACCGACCAAAGCTTCGAGCGCGCTTAACTGCTTACCCGTGTCCTGTGCTTTGGTGTCGACAATAGCGAGGGCAGACTGGACCTGCGCTACGTTGGTGGAAGCCTGCGTCGCCAAGCTCTGCGCCTGGGTGGCCGATTGTTGGGCTTGTGCAGCCGCGCTCTGAGCCTGATCGACTCCGGTAGCCGCCTTTTGGGCGGCCGCGTTGGCCTGCTGCGTGGCATCCAGAAGCTGCTGGAGCTGTGACCTTAACTGATCCACTAACTGGTTCTGCTGTTGTATCTGCTGCTGCTGCGCGGAAACGGCCTCTTTCAACTCCTGGACCTCTTTGGCCGTGACGGGGGCTGGTTTGGCCGAGGCAGCGCGTTTCTTCGGCGTTGTCGCCGGGGTCGCGGCGGTTTGGGCGGATACGAGCCCGGTTAATGGGATCATCATGATTATCATGATGGACATTATAGGGATAGACCACCATTTCTTCCTTGCTTTCATTTGTAGACGCTCCTATTGTTTTCGACTCGCGGGAGTCGCTTTACACCACAGAGTTCATTACGGACCAACCGGGAGCCAGCTAAGCCGGCGCCAACCCCCATTTTCGCTGCAGCCGGCGTTCGATGGTCTTGACGACCAAACTATTTACGATGTGGCTGTCACCAACTTGCAATTCCTCTTAACTCCGGCTCGGGCTCCCATGGACCACCATCGGCAAAACGCTTGATGGCTCCCCCTTCTTCTTACGCGACTTGCCCGACTTCGAAGACTCCGCGCCCTTGCCGTTGACGATGTCGGCCAGAGTTGTATGTTCCAGAATTTTGGCTGCGGCGTCGCGCACTGCGAGGAATACCTGATAGAGCGCGCGGTGTTCGTCATCCCGATTGATCAACGTGCGCAACTGGTCGGCATCTCCAAAGGGAGCCAGCGGACCGTCAATCAGGCGAATGATCTCACTCAGATGGATCTCCGCGGGCGCCCGGCGCAATTGGTAACCGCCTTTGGCTCCGCGCACACTCTCGACCATGCGCGCGTTCTTAAGCTCCAAAAGAATCAGTTCCAGAAACTTTTCGGGCAACGCCTCTTCATAGGCGATGTCGCGGATCCGAATGGCGCCCTGGTTGTAATGCCGGGAAAGCATCATCATGGCCTGCAGTGCGTACAAACCTTTTTGAGAGATTTTCATAGCGCTCCAAAGTATGCCACAAACTCTATGATTGTAATAGAGTTTATTGACATCACCACATTAGCAAGTCCGGTGCCGTCATCGACCGACTCCCACACAAACCCTAACCAGCTTATTTATTATTACTTTACGGAACACCCGTCAAGCAAATGGTAAGCCCAGGAGATGCATACCATTGCAGTTTGATAGCAGTTCTTACGACATCAGACAGTGACTGGCCCAGCTAGACAGCCTAGGATTTTCGATCCCGGCTACAGTTCCGCCTTCCTCAAGCGCAACGAATTCGCGATCACTGATACGGAACTGAAGCTCATGGCCACGGCCGCGAGGATCGGGCTCAGCAACCATCCGAAGAACGGATAGAGCACGCCGGCGGCGATCGGCACGCCAAGCAAATTGTAGATGAAAGCGAAGAACAGATTCTGCCGGATGTTGCGCATGGTGACCTGGCTGAGATTTCGGGCGCGGACGATGCCAGCGAGATCGCCTTTCACCAGGGTGACGCCTGCGCTTTCCATGGCGACGTCGGTTCCGGTGCCCATGGCGATTCCTACATCAGCTTGAGCCAGCGCCGGAGCGTCGTTGATGCCATCGCCAGCCATGGCCACGATGCGCCCTTGCTCTTGCAGGTGGCGCACTACCTCGGATTTCTTGTCGGGCAAAATCTCCGCTTCGAAGTCGTCGATACCAAGCTTGGCCGCTACCGCTGCCGCTGTGCCCTGACTGTCGCCGGTGAGCATCACGATGCGCAGTCCGGCAGCTTTGAGATCCCGAAGAGCCTGCAGGGTGTTTGCCTTGATGGGATCGGCAATTCCAATCAATCCCGCAGGACGTCCGTCTAAGGCAACGAAGATCACAGTCTGGCCGCTACGCCGAAGATCCGCTGCGGTTTGGTTGAGAACATCGATCGAGATGCCCGTCTGCCGAAAGAATTGTTCGTTTCCAGCGGATACAGTTTTTCCATCTACCTTACCGCTGATACCGAGACCCGTGCGGGATTGAAAGTCTGCGGCGCTGCTCAAGGTCATGTTGTTCTCCCGAGCGGCGGCGACAATCGCGGAAGCGAGAGGATGTTCGCTTCCCCGCTCCAGGCTCGCTGCCAGGCGAACCAGTTCGATCTCATTTCCTCCGGAAACGGCGACCACGGATTCGACTGTGGGCTTGCCTTCGGTCAGCGTGCCAGTCTTGTCGAAGACGAGAGTGTCGACCTTCTCGAAAATCTCCAAGGCCTCAGCGTTCTTGATGAGGACTCCGGCGCGGGCGCCGCGTCCAGTGCCGACCATGATTGCCATGGGCGTGGCTAGTCCGAGCGCACAGGGGCACGCGATGATCAGCACAGCGACGGCATTCACCAACGCGTAGGCCAGGCGCGGTTCGGGACCAAAGAAACTCCACACCACAAAAGTGAGCACTGCGATAGCAATGACCGCAGGGACAAACCACGCCGCCACACGGTCGGCCAGGCGTTGAATGCGAGCACGGCTGCGCTGGGCCTGACTCACCATTTGGACGATACGTGCCAGCAGGGTTTCCTTGCCTACGCGTTCGGCTCGCATGATGAATGAGCCCGTGGTGTTCACGGTTGCACCGATTACTCGGCTGCCTGCCTCTTTCAAAACAGGGATGGACTCGCCGGTGATCATCGATTCGTCGACCGAACTGATGCCGTCGAGAACCACGCCATCAACGGGGATCTTTTCACCGGGACGCACCCTCAATCGGTCGCCGGGCTTTACTTGATCCAAAGGGATATCGCGTTCTGTGTCATCGCGAAGAATGCGCGCGGTGCTGGGGCTCAGACTGAGCAGCGCCCGAATGGCCGCACCAGTACGGCTGCGGGCGCGGAGTTCGAGTACCTGACCCAGGAGCACGAGGGTCACGATGGCGGCAGAGGCTTCGAAGTAGACCGGTGGTGTGCCGCTCATGTCGCGGAACGACAAAGGGAATAATCCGGGAAAGACCGTCGCAATCAGGCTGAAAAGGTAGGCCACCCCGGTGCCCATTGCGATAAGCGTGAACATATTTGTCGAATGATTGATGATGGACGTCCAGCCACGCTGAAAGAAAGGCCAGCCGCCCCAGAGAACAACAGGCGTGGCGAGAAGCAGTTCCAGCAAGGGCAGCTGGCCTTTGGGCAGGGCATGCTCAACCGGCATACCGGGCAACATGTCTGCCATCGCAACCGCCAGCAACGGCACTGTAAGCGCGAGGCTTACCCAGAAGCGACGCGTCATGGCGCGCAATTCTGGATTTTCTTCCTCTATTGCCGTTACCGTGCGAGGCTCAAGCGCCATGCCGCAGATGGGACACGATCCCGGACCGGGCCGGACGATTTCCGGATGCATGGGGCACGTATACTCGGTGCGCGTCGCTACGGACGGAGTCTCGGGCTCGAGCGCCATGCCGCAACTGGGACACGGTCCGGGCTTGCTGGCGCGGACCTGCGGGCACATCGGGCAAACGTAGTTTGGCTGATCCGCGGGCGGTTGATTTGAAAGCTGATCCACGGACGAAGAAATCGGTTCGGCAGCAGTGGGTCGAACGGCGGGCGCGCCCAGCGTAATCAGACTGGAAGAATTCGGACGCGGAGTTTGGGAAAGATATTTTTCCGGATCAGCTTTGAACTTCTCAGCACAGCCGGCACAACAAAAGTAGCGCGACGCTCCGCCATGTTCGAGGCGGTGCTTCGCCGTTGCGGGATTTACGCTCATGCCGCATACCGGATCTTTCACGGCAGTCGCGGAACTAAACGTCTCTTGTTTCATGCGAGTGGCCGACCTCGATGAACTGTTGCCCGAACCAGGCGTCTGGGTCTAGGTGTGTATCGCGCTGCGATCTCCTCTCAAGTTTTTCGGCAGACAATAACTAGATTCCTGTCCGCAGTGCTTCGATTCTTCCTGCTTCATCCTCGTGGCGCTGATTGTTGTATCTTAAAGGAAGGAGCGAACAAGCCGAATGACACAATTGGAAGTCGCCTACCGTTACGGTTCTGCGCCTGGAGAAGCGGAGATGCGGGCGCTGGATAGCGTGCGTGAAGTCTATGGCATCCGCCGCATGCGATTCGATCCTAAGGACCGGATCGTGCACGTCGAGTTTGACGCTTCACGCCTCAAAGAGCCGGTGATTGCTGGGTTGCTGCGACAAGCAGGATTGGACGTGCAGGAACGACTCGTCTTGGCATGAGTTTAACCGTCGACCAGCAGTCTGGGGAGGGCTGCCGTCGGCCAGGTGAAACTCGGTTGAAGGGAAAATGCAAGGGGCGTCCAAGAAAACCTCTGGCCGAAGTTTATCTTCAAGGGCGCCCCGTTGCGCGCCACTTCGTCTGCCGATAATTGTAGCATCCGATTTGCCAATTCCAAGCGACTGAAATACAAGGCAGGCAGGCGGGAATCACAGAGTAGGAATTGCCGGTGGCGAGAAAGATTTACCCTCACCACGACACAGGCATGGACCGTGCCAGAGGCCTGTTGAAATCGCGAGAGATAAAATACTTAGGGCCGTCTAAGGTGTTCGCTGTACAGCAGAACCTCGGCGCAAGACTACACCTTCATGAGCGAGGAAGTTTCCGCTATAATCGAATCTCTGCTGGCTGTACCGTGTCGCGCCCGTAGCTCAGCTGGATAGAGCATTTGGCTACGAACCAAAGGGTCGGGAGTTCGAATCTCTCCGGGCGCACCATTTCTTCCCAACCAATCGGGCGGCGTACCCCAAGACGTTCACCGCTCAAAACAAAACGTCCCGGACTTTACAGTCATGGGACGAATCGCTCGAACAGGTTCCTCCCCCGAGAAACTGTTCACCATCAACATAGCCTGATAGCTCCTGGATGGGAATGGCACGAACGGGCTATGACCAAGCAGGTGCATGCGGTCCTGAAACACAAAAATGCCCGTAATCCTCACGAATTACGGGCATCGTTACTTGCCACTTAGACAGCTTGAACGTTCTCAGCTTGCCAGCCCTTGGGGCCTTTGGTGACGTCGAACTGCACGGCTTGGCCTTCTTGGAGGCTGCGGAAGCCGCCCGCCTGAATCGCGGAGAAGTGCACGAAGACGTCTTCGCCATTTTGACGGCTGATAAAGCCATAGCCCTTGGCGTCGTTAAACCACTTTACTGTTCCTGTTTCTGCCATTGTTGTGTTTCCTTTTCTATCTTTAGAATTGTGCTGAGAAGATTCGCTGCTAGTGAGAGGGGGTGACGCTGGTTGGCGATACCGACTTTCAATTGCGTGTGAGTCAAGCTTAGCTGGAACGTATTATACATGTTGAGAGGCTAAATGTCGCTACATATTGTAATGCTTTTAGTTTGAGGCCGTTAAACCCTGGCTTTCGACTCCGGCATGCCCACAACCACGGTTCGTCTGCGCGGCAGTTCTTCGTCGGAAATTTCCGCGATGAACTGCACGTCCAGGCCGAGACGCCGGCTTTCCTGATAGGCCGCCTCATTGAAAAAGTAAACGATGTCGCCACCGAATCGATCCTTGGCGCGGCGGCGCTCCTCGAGGTCGAACGGACTGGCCGAATACACTTTCAGTTGTGGCGCATCGCTCAAGACAGAGCCCAGTTCGCGCTGGAAATCGAGCGCTCCCTGCCGCACTTGCGCCATAGTCAAAGCCACGACGTGATAGGGCATAGGTCGAACCGAGCATGGCAGGAAGGTGCCCGATCTGTCCAGTGTTGGCTCGCGGCCATCCTCTCGAGTGAATGAAAATTCACCGAACTTGTGACATGAATTCCAGGCGCGACATTTGTGGCTCCGACCTGATACGCTTATTTTCTAACCAGCGCGGACCCGTAGCTCAACTGGATAGAGCACTGCGCTTCGAACGCAGGGGTTGGGAGTTCAAGTCTCTCCGGGTCCACCATTCTCAGACGAACAGCGTCTTCTGTAGCGACGTAGCCTCGCTACCTCCTTCCTTCAAATTTCTTTCCATTGGGCGAACGGTAGCTGCTCTCTCTTACAATGCTAGTGTGAAGAACTGGGACGCGATCATTGTGGGCGGCGGCATTATCGGCCTCTCGCTCTCCATCGCGTTGCACAAAAGAGGCTTGCGAGTCCTGGTGGTGGAACGTGGCGAACCCGGCCGTGAAGCCTCCCACGCTGCTGCCGGAATGCTCGCCGACTGCCCGCTCGAGACTCCAGCCGCACTGCAAGCGCTGGCTACGGCAAGTGCGCGAATGTATCCCGAGTTTGTTCTTGAGTTGCAGGACGAATCGGGAATCAAGGTCGATCTGCGGGATCAAGGCACGCTCTTGTTTGCTCCGGAGCACTCTGCATTCGTAGCGCAGAATCCGCTTCCCGCTTCTCTTGCCGAACTCGAGCCAGCGATGTCCGGAGTGAAAGGTCCCGTAGCGTACTTGAAGGAACGAAGCGTCGATCCGCGCGCTCTGGTCGCGGCAGCGTTAAAGGCAGCGAAACATCGGGGAGTAGATATTTCTTTCGGGACGATTGCCATGGACTTGCTTCTCTCCGATGGCCGAGTCGCTGGCATCCAGACGGATCGAACCCACTACGGTGCCCCCTGCGTCGTGAATTGCGCGGGCGCATGGGCGGGCAGTTTCTCTACGCATCACTTCCCTACCCGCCCGGTCAAAGGACAGATGCTGGCCGTGGCCTCCGCTCAGCATGATCTCGTTCGTCACGTGATTCGCGCGCCCGAGGTTTATCTGGTGCCGCGAAGCGATGGGCGAATTGTGATCGGATCGACGCTAGAAGAAGCTGGATTCGATAAACGCACCGACGCGGACACCATTCAACGTTTGCATCAAGCCGCGATTCGGCTGGTTCCAGCGCTAGAAGAGGCGCGAATTCTGGAGGACTGGGCCGGCCTCAGGCCGGGAACACCAGATGATTTACCAATCCTCGGCGCAACCAGCACGCCAGGATACTTCGTGACCACCGGGCATTTTCGCGACGGCATCCTGCTAACACCAGTCACGGCACACGTCATGGCCCAAGTAATCACCGGCGAGAAACCGGATCACGAGCTTTCAGCTTTTTCGCCACAACGATTTCTGGAGGACCGCGCGTGTTTGTAGCACCGCCGTCCCCGCGCTGCATGGTTTATTTGCTCTGCTGATTAAGCCCATCCAGCGCCTTCCGCGCTTCTTCGAGTTTCGGGTCGAGCTTCAGCGCCTGCCTGTAAATCGTCTGAGCTTCCGCGGTGCGGCCATCCTGCTTCAGCGCCTGACCCAGCAGAAAATAAGTTTCGCCGGAGGGCGATTCCGCAACATTTCGCATGGCATCGGACAACTCCACCTTCGCTAATCCCTGCTTCGCATCAGAACGCTGCGGATCGATCTGCAACGCCGCCTGATAATTGGCGCGCGCCTTGGCATAGTTTCCCGCCTGGCTATACAGCCGGCCGAGAGTGGCGTAGGCTCCGACCCGCATGTTGGGATTGGAAACCAGAGGAATTGCGATCTCATATTCCGGAATCGCGTCTCGCGTGCGGTCGATGAGGGTGAGATCTCCAGCAAGATTTAGATGAGCTCCCGGATCGTGAGGCCTGAGTTGAACCACTTTCTGGAAATGGGGCAACGCCTCCGGGTAACGGTCCGCTGCCAGCAGCGCCGCACCCAGATTTTGCTCGCCAAGGAAATTATCTTTCGTGACCTCGACAGTGTGCGCCCAAAGATCGACAGCGCTGCGCCAATATCGAAGCTGGTCAGAAGTAAAGAGTACGAAAACTGCCAGGAAGACCGCGGCTATCTTGGCCCGCGTGCGGGACGTGAGTTGCCGGCTGTCAGCTAAATCAGCAGCGCCCCATACGGCCATCACGAAAATTCCAATCAGCGGGACATACGCATAGCGGTCAGCGATGGCCTGCTCGCCCACCTGAACGATTCCAATGACGGGGACCAGCGTGCCCAGAAACCACAGCCATCCGGTAATGAGGTATGGCCGGGAACCGCGCTGCCACCACGCCAGCGCGCTGACGCAGACCACAAACAGCGCGGCCAGTCCTAATTGCCCAACGGCAAGCGTCGCGCCCGGGTGCGGATAGAATACCGCCAGCCACGCCGGCCAGAACGCTTTCCACACATACAGCGCGTAAGCGTAGATCGCGTTTTCCAATCGCACGCTGAGAGGAAGCACCAACCGCATGGCTCCGCCAGAGCGTTGCGCGAAAACGGTGACCGCGCTCGCGGCAGCAGACAGTGCAAGGAGCGGCAACTTTTCCAGGATGAGCCGCAACAAGGGAGCCTGCGGCACAGCCAATGCACGTTCAGGGCGCGACGATTCCCATCCCCGAATTCGCCGCAACGGCCAGAAATCCAGTAGCAAGAGGACGAAAGGCAACGTCACGACCATGGGCTTCGAAGCGAGTCCGAGAACGAACAGTACAGTCACGGCGAGGTAGCGTTTGACGTCCGGCTTGAGCGCGTACCAGCCATAAGCGCCCAGCGTCAGAAGGAAGAAAAACATACTCAACACATTCTTGCGTTCAGCGATCCACGCCACCGACTCTACATTCATGGGATGAACCGCAAACAGCGCCGCCACCAGGAAGCTGCGTCCCGGAGCACCGGTCGCGCGCGCCAGGAGCAAGAACAGCAGCACAACATTCAGCACATGCAACAGCACATTGGTGACGTGGTGCCCGCTAGGATTCAGACCATACAGTTCACAATCCAGCGCATGGGAAAACCAAGTCATCGGATGCCAGTTGGTATCAGTCGACTTCGAAGCCCAGACAATTGTTTGCCAGGTCAGCCCAGCTTGAACGTGTTGATTATTGGTTACGTAGTTGTCGTCGTCGTAATTGAAAATAAACGGATGCCCAATCGCGGGACTGTAAACCGCAAAGGTTACCATCGCCAGCAAAAGGCAAATGGCCAGATTGCGCTTCGCAGGCGACCCCAGCACAAAGCTCTCGACCCTTTGTCGAACCCCGGCTTTTCCCGGAGCGATGCGTCCTGCGTCCGGCCGTTCGTAGCGCGATTTCGTTCTGGCAGACATGTTGAAGGTGGAAGTAGCTTCGCCAATCACCGGCAAGCAGAGGGCATTGTACCCTGCGTGGATTCATTCGTGCGCTCATGCCCAGCGCAATGAAGCACCGGCAGTCGCGGATACTTCACAAAGCTCGGATCGGTGTCCGAAAGTTTGCAGCGATAAAACGTCGATCCGCGCGGCGACTGGATGCGCTGCGAGTGCATGCAGTCAAAACACAATCCAACGCGCTGTTGTTCCTGCTTTGCGGCGCCTTCTGTCACATCCCGAAGGATACCGCATCACGAAACTCAGACCATCGCTTCAGGTATACTTATCGGTTTCATCGGTATTCCTACAACGATCAATCGAAAGAAAGGGACACGTCTATGGCTTCCCCAGCAGTGGATTACGCTCGTTCGAATCAGCAGCGATTCTTAAACGAGCTCAAAGATTTGCTTCGTATTCCCAGCATCAGCACCGCACCCGAGCATAAGTCCGACGTGCAGAAGGCCGCCGACGTAGTGGCCAACGAACTCCGGCGAATCGGCATGGAGAACGTGGAACTGATCCCGACCAAAGGCCATCCGCTGATTTACGCTGACTGGCTGCATGCTCCGGGTAAGCCGACCGTGCTCTGCTACGCGCACTACGATGTGCAACCGCCCGATCCGCTGGACGAGTGGATCAGCCCGCCCTTTGAGCCGACGGAACGCAACAACAACATCTACGCCCGGGGCGCGGTGGACGACAAAGGCCAACTCTGGATGGAGATCAAGGCCATCGAAGCCTTGATGAGAGGCCACGCTGGCAAGCTGCCTTTGAATGTGAAATTCATCATCGAGGGCGAAGAAGAAGTCGGCGGCGAGTCCATCGCCGAATACGTGCGCAAGCAGAAAAGCAAGCTGAAGGCCGACTTCGCGCTGGTCTGCGATACCGAACTGTTTGCCCCCGATCTTCCGACTCTGTGCGTCGGTCTGCGCGGACTCGTGTACACCGAAATCGAAGCAGTTGGAGCGAAGACTGACCTGCACTCCGGCATGTACGGTGGCGCGGCGCCGAATCCGTTTTTCGCGCTAATTGAAATCATCAGCAAACTGAAAGATGCGAAAGGCAAGGTCCTGATTCCCGGCTTCTACAAGAACGTGAAGGCTCCAAGCGCGGCCGAGTTGAAGGCATGGAAGCGATTGCCCTTCAACGAAGAGCACTATCGCAAAACCGAAGTCGGTTCCAAGGTGCTGACCGGAGAGCCGGGCTTCTCGGTGCTTTATCGCACTTGGGCGCGTCCCACGCTCGAAGTCCACGGCATGCCCGGCGGATTCACCGCGCCCGGCGCCAAGACCGTGATCCCCGCAAAGGCCGCCGCGAAAGTTTCCATGCGCATGGTTCCGAACCAGGATCCCGACGACATCCTCAAGCGCTATACCGCCTTCGTGAAAAAGCTCACGCCCAAAGGCATCGAAACCAAAATTAAAGTTTGGAGCAAAGGTCCGGCCTGCGTGGTAGGCACCGACAACAAATTCGTAAAAGCCTCCACCGAAGCCATGCACGAGGTCTTCAAGAAAGACACGGTCTTTATTCGCTCGGGTGGTTCGATTCCAATCGTGACCGATTTTCAGGACGTGCTGAAGATTCCCAGCGTGATGATGGGCTTCGGGCTGCCCGACGACAATCTGCACGCTCCCAATGAGAAGTTCCACATCCCAAACTTCCATCGCGGAATCGAATCGATTTGTTTGTTCTTCGAGAAACTAGGCGAATGAGGGCATCAGCCCGAAGAATGAGGCTGGAATGGAAATACCAGAGAAACAGACCACGTTGGGCAGCGCCCTTTTAATTACAAACATAGGCCTGCCAATTGTGGCGGCCAATTTCTACTTCTTCAAGATATTTCCTCCCCGCGTCGTCATCGAATCAATTGGCGTCGCATTCGTGGTTTTGAATGTGTACTACGTGATAGCGTTCAAGGCTTGGGGATCAAGGTCAAAGTAGCTCACCACTTTTTCCCTGGACGGCGTTGTTTTCGATTGCTTTTTGCGATAGCCTTATTTCGCTCTCGCGATTCTTCCCTTCCTTCTTCTAACCACACCGATTTCACGCGCTAATGCTGCATTGTGTGTGCAAAATGACGTGGTTGTGCAAAAGGTGACCCCATATATGGTGTTTTCTTGCTTGACCCCGGTGCGATTTCGCCGTTACAGTAGCTCCAATCTGTGCCCGCCCTGTCCAGCCACAGGAAGGTTTTGTCGGAGCGAGCTGTGGAGGAATCCAATTGGTTAACCCGTTCCCCAAGGAGTAGAAGTTGCTCAAACTGAAAAAGCTCCAGATTCTCGGTTTCAAGTCTTTCTGCGATCGCACCGAACTCAAGTTCCACGGCGAGGGCATCGCGGCCATCATCGGTCCGAATGGATGCGGAAAGTCCAACATCGCCGATGCGATCTCGTGGGTTCTCGGCGAGCAGTCGGCCAAGACTCTCCGCGGCTCGCGTATGGAGGATGTCATCTTCGCGGGCACGCGCGACCGCAAGCCCACCGGCATGGCCGAAGTCGCACTCACGCTGATTGATCCCGAAGTCTACGACGGCCCCGACGCGCACGAACCTACCGAGATTGACGTCCAGAATGATTTGTCCGCAAGCGCAGACGATTGGGATGAAGCCGAAGTGCGCGCCAAGGCTGCCGATGAAGTTGAGCGCCTGACCGAAGAAGCGCAGCCGGGAAAAACTGAAGAAGTTGAGCAGGCCATATCGACAGAGGCAGTCGCCGATGTCTACCCAGAAGATGAACCCGCCTTTGCGGTTTTCTCCAACCCGTCGCTCTCTTCGTCGAGCAAAGTAAGTGCACCGGTGAATCCCGGCCTCACCCTGGCTTCGACCGACAAGAGCCCGCAGGTTGTTCTCAAAATCCGCCGCCGAAAATTTCAGCAACAGTTTCGAGCAGGAGAGATTGCCGTCACTCGCCGTCTCTTCCGCTCGGGAGACAGCGAGTACTTGCTGAACGGCAAACTCTGCCGTCTACGCGACATTCAGGAATTATTTATGGGCACCGGACTCGGACCAGAGTCCTACGCCCTTATCGAGCAAGGACGCATTGGACAGATTCTGAGCAGCCGCCCGACCGATCGCCGCGCCATCATCGAAGAAGCAGCCGGCATCACGAAGTTCAAAACCAAGAAGCGTCTCGCCGAAGCCCGCCTGGAAGATGCCAAGCAGAACCTGTCACGCGTGAACGATATTTTCGACGAAGTCACGCGCCAGATGAATTCCCTGAAGCGCCAGGCCTCGAAGGCCGAGCGTTATGTCAAGTTGCGAGACGAGATGCGGGCCAAGCTGCGTCTGGTGCTGGCCAGCAAGTTCGCGCAACTCGATCGCGAAAGCGTCGAACTCGACGAGCGAATCAATGCGCTCTCGGAGGAGATGCGTCACCGCACCGAAACCGTCCAGCAACTCGAAGCCGAGCACGCCGACCGCACCCAGCGCGGCTACGCCATCGAAACCGAGATTCGCGAAAACCGCGAGCGGCTCAACCAGATCAAGCTCGACAGCGAACGAACGCAAGCGCAGCGTCGTCATAACGAAGAACGTTGCGCCGAACTGGTGGTGCGCTCGGCTGCCTCCGAAGCGGAATTGGCCCAGGCGCAACATCGGCTCACCGCGCTGCAAGCGGAGCGAGATTCGAATCACCAGGTATTACGGTCAGCCGCCGCAGATGTAGCTGCGGCGCACGTAGAGTTAGCCCAGTGCCAGCAAGAGGCCGCCGAAGCCGCAAGTGCGCTGGCGGATTTGGAACATCAGCAGGAAGCTTCCCGCGTCGCCATAATGGAAGTGGTCGCGTCCGCGTCCAATCTGCGAAATTCGCTAACCCAGGCCGAAGAGCGTCTGGCCGCGGTTGGCCGCGAGGCCCATCGTTTGCAACTTGAAATGGCAACAGCAAGCTCTCAGGTTGAAACCTTCGGCGGGCAGCGCGGACAATTCGCCCTGGAATTTGAAACCGTCTCCCAACGCGTCGCAGGGTTGACAGAAGAAATTTCCCACGCGCGGCAATTGATCGAATCAAAGCGCCGCGAAGAATCAGAAGCCAAGAATCGCCTTGACGGCCTGCGCGCCGAATATGCCTCTGCGATCGGAAAGAAAGGATCGCTCGAAGCCGTCATCGCCGAGCATGGCTACTCGACCGAGTCGGTTCGCCGGCTCTTTCAATCGGGAGTCATGAACGGCGGGTTAGCTCCCGCCGGTGTGTTGGCTGACTTCCTCGAAGTCGAGCCGCGTTACGAAGGCGTAGTCGAAGATTTTCTTCGCGACGAACTGAACTACGTCGTAGTGAAATCCTGGGACGCTGCCGACGAAGGTTTGCGCCTTTTGCGAACTGACGTGGACGGACGCGCAACCTTCCTGGTGCACCCAGAAGACTCGCAAGCCAAATTCTCGTTCGCAGTGGATGAAGTCGCTCGCGCAGCCACGCCCAATCAGTCGATCGTCCCACTAAAACATGCGATCCGGGTGCTGAACGGCTTCGGGCGATCACTGGAAGTCATCCTGCCCAAACTTCGCGACGGATACATCGTTCCCGAGCCCACGGCCGCGCGCGAGCTGGCACTGTCGAACCCGGACGCCTTTTTCCTCTCGCAGTCCGGCGAGTGCTTCCACAACGTAACCGTCACCGGCGGCAAGCAGCGCGCCGAAGGTCCGCTCTCGATGAAGCGCGAGCTGCGCGATGTAATGCGTCTGTTAAACGAGTTGGAATCGGCTCTGCGCAACGACGAAGTTCGCGTCTTGACCTTGGGCCGCGAGATAAAGGAACTTGCTTCACGACTCGACCGGCTGGAAACGGAAAAGCGAGAAGCCGAAACTCAGGCGATGACTTCAGGTCACATGCTGCAACAGCTCGATTCAGAGATGGCTCGGGTCAGCGAGCGCCTGAACATCTGCCGTCACGAACTCCAGCGCATGGATTCCGAGCGTGCTGAACAGGAAACGCTGATCGGTGCGACCCAAACCGAATTGGCCGCCAAGCAACAGCGACGCGAAGAATTGGAAGCGCTGGCGGCTAACGCAAACGAAGCTCTGGTGGGCCTGCGCGAACGGCGCGAGTCGTCTGCCCAGAATGCTTCGCAACATCTGGCCCGGGTCGCGACCTTGGAGGAACGGCACCGGTCCGCAACCGCCGTGCTCGAGAAAATCGACGCTCTGGTCGCGGACATGGGCGCACGAGCCAGTTCCCTGCAATCGCAGATCGAGTCTTCCGCGGTCGAAAAGCTACAACGCGAAGCCGAAAATCAGCAGATGATCGCTCAACTGGAAGAATTGGAAGCTGAGCGCAATACGACCGAGGCTCGTGATGGGCTATTGCAATTTGAATCCGACCAGGTGCGCGCCCGGCTGGCGGAGATCGAAGATACTCTACGCGATGCGCGGCAATTGCTCGATCAAGCTCGTGATCGGCGCGGTGAGCTCTCGGCAGCCGCGGCCAAACTGCAATCAGACGCGCAATACATGGCCGAAACCTGCTTGAACGAACTGGGCGTACAGCGTCACGAATTGACGGCTGACACTACGATTACGATTGCCGCCGGCGACGAATTAGCAAACCAAGACCAGGCCTATCGCGAAATGCGCACCCGGCTTGACGCCATGGGCCCAGTCAATATGATGGCTCTCGAGGAATATAAAGAAACCGCCGAGCGCCATGCGTTCCTCGACACGCAAAGAAAAGACCTGTTCGATTCGATTGCGAACACCCAGGCTACGATCAAAGAGATCGACACCTTTTCGCGGCAGAAGTTCGAAGAGGCTTTCTACAAAATCAACGAGAACTTCCAGACCACGTTTCGCAAGCTGTTTGGGGGTGGGCATGCTCTCATGCGCTTGACCGACGAAGAAAACAGCGCAGAAAGCGGCATCGACGTGGTCGCTTCGCCTCCGGGCAAAAAGCTACAGAACGTACTGCTGCTCTCCGGTGGAGAAAAAGCGATGACTGCCTTGGCCCTGCTGGTCGGGATCTTCCAGTATCAGCCCAGCCCGTTCTGCATTCTCGACGAAGTCGACGCCCCACTCGACGAAGCCAACATCGGCCGCTTCACCGAGCTGGTGAGAGAGATGAGCATCCAAACCCAGTTCGTCCTGATCACCCACAGCAAAAAAACCATGAGCATCGCTCCCGTGCTTTACGGCGTAACCATGCAGGAGCCCGGGGTGTCCAAACTGGTCTCAGTACGCTTCGGAGCGACGGCATGACCAGCCGACGCCTCGCGAAATAGCCGTGTCATCCCGACCGGAGCGAAGCGGAGTGGAGGGACCTTGCGTTTTAAGCCGGGGTCGCTTCAATGTATTTCAGGGGCACTAACCTAGCCGACTGCCGCTCAACAGATTTTTTTCTCCTCCCCCACTTATCCTCTGCCATCCTCAGCTTTTCCACAAATGGAACCCAGCCAAAATCCGCGCCAACCGCCCGATTTCAGCCTTTCACCAACAGTCAACGCTTTTTCTTTCAAGCGAATGCGCCGTGTCGATACAGAACTGCGACTTAAATCGTTGACAAATATTTCTGACAGGTTAGAATACGCGACGTTTTCTAACTGTAAAATTTAATCATGAGCCCCCAGCTTCTCGACACCGTTCTGCTTCGTACTGACTTCCCCGAACTCAAACTCCACGCGAGCGGCAAAGTCCGGGACGTTTACCAACTCGACGATGAACATCTACTTTTCGTCGCCACCGATCGCATCTCTGCCTTCGACTACGTGCTGGCCACGGGCATTCCCCACAAAGGCCGTGTGCTCACCCAGATTTCCCTCTTCTGGTTCGAGTTCCTTCGCGACGTGGTCGCCAATCATGTGGTCACGGCCGATGTAGAAAAGTATCCCGCAACCGCGCAGAAGTACGCAGACCAACTGCAGGGCCGGTCGATGATGGTGATGCGCGCCGAAATGATTCCGGTTGAGTGTGTGGTTCGAGGATACATTTCCGGATCGGCCTGGAAAGAATACAAAACCAGCGGCCGCGTCTGCGGGATCGAACTTCCCGCGGGACTCAAAGAGTCTAGCAAGTTGCCGCAGCCCATCTTTACCCCCGCAACCAAGGCGACCACCGGTCACGACGAAAATATTCCCTTCGACGAGATGACGCGGATCGTCGGCGTCGAGTTAAGCCGCCAACTCCGCGACCTGAGCTTGAAGGTTTACAGCAAAGCGGCGGACTACGCCCTGCAGAAGGGCATCATCATTGCCGACACGAAGTTTGAATTCGGAATGACCTCCAAGGGCATCACACTCGCCGACGAGGTCCTCACTCCCGACTCTTCCCGCTTCTGGCCGGCAGACAAATACCAGGCGGGCCGAGCGCAGGATTCGTACGACAAGCAGTACGTTCGCGATTACCTCGAGCAAATTCGCTGGAACAAGCAGCCACCCGCCCCAGCTCTTCCCGCGGAAGTGGCACGGCAGACCAGCGACAAATACCTGGAGGCTTTTCACCAGCTCACCGGACACGAGCTGGATGTTTAGTGAAGATGTTTAGTGCAGTAATCATTTGGAGAGCACGATGATCGGAGCGGATTGGGTCATCGTGGCAGTCATTGTTGTATCGGTAATTCAGGCCGCGATCGCTGGCTTCTTTCACGAGGCCTTTGGCATCGCGGGTTTGGTCTTTGGCTATCTGCTGGCCGCTTGGAACTATGAACGGCTCGCGGCGCGATATGCGCCCTATCTGAAGTCGATGTGGTTGGGCGAAATCGCGGCTTTTCTGATTATCTTTTTAGCGGTGCTCGTCCTGGCCGGAATCGCGGGGCGCATCACTCGTCACATCGTCAAAGAGGCTGGCTTAAGTTTTGTCGATCGGATTTTGGGCGGAGCGCTGGGATTGCTGCGTGGATGTTTGATGGTCGCAGTGATCCTCATGAGCATGGCCGCGTTCACGCCTACGTCAGCGTGGTTGCAAGGTTCGGAACTGGCGCCGTATTTCCTGGTCGTGGGACGTGTCGCGATTTGGGTGGCGCCGTCGGAATTGCGCGCCCGCTTTTATCAAGGACTTGACCTGCTGCGTCGCGAACAGCAACACACGTAACGCGACTGCAGCGTCGTAACGGAATCAGGCAAACAGAGAAGCGCGGGTAGTGGCTCTTCAGCAGCAGCTTTACCCTGCCGCTTTTCAAAAAGAAAGAGGGATGCCGTGAGAGATCAGCTCGAAGCACTCATCCTGCAGATGTACAAAAGCAATATTCTGTACTCCGAGGCGGTACGCGAATTCAAGAAGCGATTCATCCTCACCGTATTGCAGGAAAACAATGGAAACCAGTGCCGGGCCGCCCGCCAGTTGGGGATGCATCGCAACACTCTCAGCCGCACCATTACCGAGTTGAAGATCGATATTCGGCAACTGCGCGCCGGCGTGAAGCGTCCACCTCGCAGCGCTCGCCCCGCCGCCTACGACAAGAAGGCGGTTCGCTGAAACTGTCGCTCTAGTCCTCTTCAAACAAAAAATCAGGGCAGCGATTCCTCGCTGCCCTGATGAATTCGAACCCCCACTCCCTGCTTAATTGCCGGTCGCGCGGTGATGAGCCGGTTTTGCCGCAGGCGCCTTGGTCAGCAATGCGCCTTTCTCCATGGTCATCACAAACGGGGTCGGCGTGTAGGAAACCGGTGTCCCTTCAAAATCCAGAGTAGAACCCTCGGCTGGCATGAGCTTCGCCGGAATCGTTCCACCCATCGTGACCACGATATCGGCCCGCTTCGCATCGATGTCATCCTGACTCGCCGCGATCTGTAGTTCGGTCGACGATGCCTTGATGACCGTGCCTTCCATCTGCAAGGCCACGCCTTTAATCGCAGTCCAAACTTTGTCTGTATCGGCCGGCGCACCCGCGGAAAGAACCATCTCCCACTCAGCGAAACTCATATCCTTGGGAGCTTTGCTCTTCACCAGGTCAGCCGCTTGCTCGGCCGGAGTAGGAGGAACGTAGGCCTTGATGGTGAACCCCGCCGGTGGCAGCGGTGTAGTAGCGGTCATCGCCAGCAACTCGTTCCAGCCTTCTTCCGAGCCATGATACTTCACGTACTTGGCATGACCGAATTTTGTAATCTGCGCCTTGCCGCCCGGATCCTTTACCAGATTGATGGCGCGGGCGATGAAGAACAGTCCGTTCACGTCATCTTCAGGAGTCGCCGTCAGACTGGCCAGCGCCAACGGATAGACGTTTTCCACGTTGTTCGGGTCAGCTTCCACGGCCGCCCGCAGATCCTTCTCGGCGGTCGCGTTATCTTTTAACTGCAGCGCGGAAAATCCAGCCACACTGTCCAGAAGGGACCCCAACTGGGTCTTCTGCTTTTGGAAGTCCGCGTCTGACACTCCGTCCGGTTTGGTCATCGTGGTCAGGGCTTGCAGGCCACGCTCCGCGTGCCCCTTCGCATCCGCCCACTTTTGGGCGGCGCGCTCGCTATAGGCCAATAACGCCAGCGCCCGAACATTATTCGGATTGGCCGTCAACAGCCGGTTGGCGGCGTCAATCACCTTCGCCTGGTTCCCTGTCTGCTGATAAGCTCCCATCAGCAGTTCCAGCGCGTCTTCCTTCATCACGCTGTTGGGGTATTGGGCGAGGAAAGCCTCCAGGCCGCTGATTTGTGCGGTCGGATCCTTCTGCTGCGCGGCTCCGACGTAGGCGTTGTACTCTGCCGGATCTTTGATCGTTTTAGACGCGGCGGGCTGCGCCTGTGCCGGTGCTGCGGTTTGGGTCTGCGGTTGTGCTCCTGCTTGCTGATTCGAGGCTATTCCAGCAAACATAATCACAATCGCCACTAGACTCGTCTTCATTTTGAAATGGCTCCTTGAATTGTCGGGAAAACGGACGGCATTCGTACCCGGGTATACCCAAGCTCAATCCCCGGCTGCTCAGTGCATGCGCCCCATCAGCCCATGCGGCAGGTCCGGAAAACCTGGCGCTCGCCCGGTCGTGCCAACGATGCCAAGATATTATTTCCGGTGAGCCGGATTATAAGTATCTATCTTCACTAAGGCAAGCTTACTTTCCGGACTCTCCTGCCAATTTTGTAAGATGCACAACAGCGTCTAACGGTGGTTAGAAGCCCTTAACCTGATTATCATAGCGGAAGCGTTCTTATGGAGGAGACTGTCAAAATGACTAGTCTGGTTGGCCAAGTCGCAGTGGTCACTGGCGCGGGCCGCGGCATCGGCGCCGCGATTGCCGCCAAACTCGCTGGCATGGGCGCCTCCGTCGTGCTTGCCGGACGCACCCGTGGGCCGCTCGAATCCACTTCTGATGCGATCGTAAAAGCAGGTGGTCAAGCCGAACCCGTCGTCTGCGACGTGGTGCATCTCACCTCCGTCGAAGCCCTCGCCGCGCATGTCGACAAGACTCTCGGTCGGCTCGACATTCTGGTCAACAACGCCGGTATCGGCGGCTTCGGAGGCCCGCTCCACCAACTTCCTCCCGAGTCCTGGGACCAGGTGCTGAATACCAACTTGCGCGGAGTCTACTACTGCATTCGCGCCTTCGCTCCCCTGATGATTCGCGCTCGTAGCGGACACATCATCAACATCTCTTCGCTCGCCGGAAAGAATGCCCTACCCAATGGCGCGGCCTACGCCGCATCGAAATGGGGACTGAACGGCTTGAGCTATTCCGTCGCCGAGGAACTGCGCACCTACAACATTCGCGTCTCGGTAGTCTGCCCCGGTTCTGTCGACACTGAACTGAGCCCGCACGCCGGAAAAGACAAATCAAAGATGCTGCAACCAGAAGATGTGGCCCACGCTGTGGCGATGCTGGTAACGCAAGCTCCGCAATCCTTCGTAAGCGAGATCCTTCTCCGCCCCACCCAAAAGCCGTAAGCAAGTGTGGCGCGGACACCGCTGACCGGCTGGCGCTAAGCCACGACCGCCTCACTATTCGAGGCGTCCGCTGTCGCGGTAATCGGGAACGTCGCCACAATCGTTGTTCCACCAGCATTGGATTGAACACTCAAATTCCCACCAAGCTGGAGGATCCGCTCGCGCATTCCTCTAAGACCCACGCCCATCGTGCCATTCCCTGAAAGGCTCAAATGCTTTCCCGCCGGCAAACCTCTGCCGCGATCGTGAACTTCGAGGCGAACCTCGCCATCCGACCGCAGCAAACGAACCGTGGCCTCCGAACTGCCAGAGTGGCGATGCACATTGGTCAGGCATTCCTGAACCACTCGGAAGATGGCAAACTCCAGGTCAGAATTCAGCCGTCCAAAGTTCCGATCGCCTTCGAGGGTAGCGGCAATCCCGCTGCGCTGCATAAATCCTTCCACATACCATTCCAGCGCAGTCCAAAGACCGATTTCATCCAACAAGAGCGGGTGCAACAAATGGGAGATGGCACGAAGCTCGCTATTAACATTTTGCAACAGCGCGTAGCTATCGGAAAGCAGCCGTGCTTCCTCCGGACTCAAATTTCCGGACTTTCTCAGTTGCCCCAGGTTCAGTATCAAGGCGATCACCGTTTGTCCCGCACTGTCGTGCAGTTCCCGTGCAATCCTTCGGCGTTCTTCATCCTGCATTTTCATTAATTGCGAGCTGAGCTGACGCGCCGCTTCGGCCGCTTTCCGGTCCGTGACGTCGCGGTTTATTTCGAGCCAGGACGTAAGATTGCGGTTCCCTTCTTTCAGAGGTGTCCAACGACTGGCAACCGTCACCTTGGTGCCGTCCCGTCTCGTGTGCACCAACTCTCCCTGCCAACCGCCTTGCTGGCGCTGCTGCGCGATTTCGGCAAGGGGAACGGGAAACTCGGTGCGCAAGAATTCGTGAGGACCGCGCCCGATCGCCTCCGCCCTTGACCATCCATACAGACGTTCGGCACCTTTGTTCCAATAGGTGATTGTTTCATCGGGGCCTACGACAAAGATGGCATCATTCGCGGCGTCCAACCACTCCGCTTGCGCTCTTACTCTTGTGGCTTCCTCGGAAAGCCTTTGATTGGCAATGTTGAGCTGTGCAGTACGCTCTTCTACCCGATGCTCAAGCTGCCCTTGTGCTTCCCGTAGCTCGTCCTCAATTCGCTTGCGCTCCGCCGCCTCCCGTTCCGATCGTTCCCTGGCTCGACGATTCGCCTCTCCGAGAGCGATGATGAAACCCGACAAGACCGAGAACAGCGCCATCCCGGAGATTTCAGCTTTAGAGTTCTGGAGAGCAAACGAATTAAAATCTGGAAGAAACCAGTACCAGACCCCAAACACGCTGGCGATCGTACAAACCACGGACGGGCCGATGCCGCAATACCAGGCCGAGAAGACGATCGCCGCCCAGACTGTGAGATAAGGGTTACCCGCTCCAAGCAATGGGGAAAGCATCTTCCGAAGCAGCAAAGCAACCAGCGCCGCGAGAATCGCGAGAAAATAGCCTCGTGCCTTTGGGCTGACCCTGCGCATCGGCCTGCTTTCTTTAGGCTGAAACGATTCTGGCCTTAGATTCCGAGACGGACCTAAAGGTTATACGGTAAGCGGCAGTTGAGGCATCAGGTGTTTACTGTAGTGACCTGCAACCCGCTGCGTCGTATAGCGCAGCCAAATCCCCTATGAAAATAGAGGTGCCCCACCCTTCCGGGTTCTGTGCGAAAGGTGAAAGGCAAAGCCACCCCTGGCGGTCATCCTGAGGCAGCGGAGTCCTTGGCTTCGCCGAGGACTTCCAACGATGGATCTCTGCGCTCGGCTCCGCTCGGCTTCTTTATTTGTTGGCAGATTCCGGCGAATTCGAAGACGGTGCGGAGATCGCGCCAGTTTCCCGCCAATGCGCCAGGGATCGCGGCTTGCGCTTGTTGGATTCGTTGGTATTCTCTCGCGTCGTCGTGATCCACAGATTCGTTGCGGGGGTTCTTTCGCTCCTTCGGAGCTGGAGTGTTTTCTGCTTCTGTTCCACGGCTTGCGCCGTGGGCTGCGGTCTTTCGCCGCTTCGCGGCTGGTTCTGTCGCGGCGCTTGCTTGCCGGGGGTTTTGCTTTCTGGTTTGTGGGTCCGCTTGGGCTTGGAGCTCGATTACGCCGTTGGCGGTCTCGCGGACAGGAATGTCCGCGCTACGCGGGCTTGGCTTGCCACTCGCTTCTAACGGCGGGCCGAATTCGGGGTGTTCGATTAAATATTGTTGGGCGTAGTCGGGGACTTCGCGGACCATGGGTTGTTCGCTGGCGCGATAATGCACATCGTCGAAGCGGACGTTCTTCGCATTTCTCGCAGCTATGCGCAGGGCTTGAATGATCAGGCGGGCGCGGGTTGCGTCGAGGGTGCCTTTGAGCAGGCCATCGACTACGTGCATGATCGAAAGCTGGATGGACTCGCAATCTTCAAGCAGGGCCATGGAGTGGAGTTGCATATCGACGCGCTGCTGCACGCCTTTGATCACGCGAGTGTGGAAATAGCAGAAGAACTCGCCGCGCAGAGCGGGGGAGCCGCAGCGCTGTCCGGTGACTTTGATGTGGGTGCAAGTACGAACGTTGGGATGTTTGGGTAACGGTTTGGACATTTACTGCTCCTGAAAAAAACACGCGAATCCGCGTAGATCTATGAATCGATTGAGTCGGGTTGAGAGGGTACCGGCCAGATCTATGAAACCAAAGGGGTTGCAGGCACAATCTTGGAAACAAAGGAGTTGCGGGGTGGGATTGGGCTGGAAACGGGAATTCCTGGGGGAGGGCGGGAGCATTTCGGCTGTTCCTGTATGGGATATAAAGTGATCATATTATATATCTTAAAGTAAAGTCAAGGGAATAATCGAAAAGTTTGGAATCGAGTTCCAAAATGGGAATGAGTGGATTGAGGATTGGAGGCAGACAAGGGCATTGTGGAGCTGTCACCCCGAGCGGCGTGGTGGGCCACACGCCCTGCATCCAGGTGTCGACACGGACATATGAATCGCAGACAAGGTGACGGCTGAGAGCTCCTCCAGGTGACGACAGATTCATGGCTGTTTCCGCCTAAAGTTTCGCCGGATCCATGCCGACATGAGAATAGAGACTGGAAGGGTCGGAACGCCACCGCAGGACCTTCCCCGGAGAAAGCCGAACTTTTGAAGCCTCAAAATCAGCCTGTGACCGGCCCGGACGTTGGCGAAGTTCGTCGCAAACCACGGTTTAAACTTGCGGTCAATATCAGTATCCATTCCCCGTCGTGCGGCTTGCTAAAGGGGAGCACTTTGGACATCAGCGAGATCGGAATCGGGGCCGTGTTGGGAGAGGATGTTCCCGTTGGTGAGATCGTGAAGTTGAACATTCCGCTCCCGTCCGGTCCATTGACGATTTGTGCCACGGTTCGCCAAAAAAGTGCCTTTTTCCGCTATGGCTTTGAGTTCATCGAGCCGAACTCCGTTCGCGAAATCCTAGAGTCCGCATGCCGCAACTTGCCCTTCAGCAGTCCGCGTCCGGCAGACCTTGACAGTAATCATGAAGCGCCTAGCTCCGCCAGCGTAGTGAGAAAAGTTAGGGCGCAGTTCCAAAATGGGAATGGTGGGGTTGAGTTTAGCTATCAGCTTAGGGATCTACGTGCTGCCTGGCACCCGCCCCTTGCACAGCGCAAGGAGCGGGGCACCCGGCGGTCAATGAGTTCTATAAAAAGGGATGTCAAGAAAAAAGTTTTCCCTCGACCGGAGGGCGAGATTCTTTTCTCGAGATCCAGCCCACTGACTGTAAGCGCCCCCGCTTTCGGCCCCGGGGCTTTGCTCTGGTTTGTGTGCCCTTCCTGCGGGGTTCATCTTTCGCTGGTGACGACGCCAATCGAGTCTTGAAACTGGGCAAGCGGACCTGGTCTTGGAGTGTCAACCATGGTTCTATCGGAGGCTCGTGGCCTATCGCTATTTCTGGTTATCCGAGGCGGCATACCGTGTAATCGGTGACTTGGTGCCGAAGCACACAGGGCCGATCTCATTGACTGATACTCACCTCGAACCGAGCGTCTCGAGAACCGACCGACCACCAGCGGAGAGAATCACCGGAAATGGAAAGGCCTCTTACCAGAGACGCTCAAGCGGCTTGCCGATGCAGTTGTTTGGCGTCGAAACTGACTCCTTTCTTCCAAATGGTTAACGTGATGGCGGCAATCTTTCGTGCCAGGGTGAGACGGGCCATCGTCGGCCGCATTCCTTTCTCCACCAGAGCCGTATAGAAATCGTGCAGCGGTCCGGGCTGAGTACTAGCCGAAAGAGCAGCACCTTTGAACAGATTCTTCAGATCGTGATTATGATTGTCATTCAGACCGCGCACCGTGATGCGCTCCCGGTTGCGTTGTATCTTCCCCCCGACATAGCGGTACTCGCCGCTGTCGTGGGTCTCGATGGCCAAACCACTGTAGGCCCACAGCTGGCGCTTGGTACGAAAACGGTGGGGTGTTTGCAACAAGGCCACCAGCAAGGCGGCACGAATCGGACCGATCGCAGGAATCTGCTGCAGCCTTTTCACGGCCTCATGTTTGCGGCTCTCTCGCAACAGGTCGCGGCGCGCCTCCTGCCGCACCGGTTGCAGTAGATCCAGTTGCTGATACAACCGTTCCGCCCGCAGACGAACTCCAGGTTGCAAAATCTTCGCCAACCACTCCGCGCGATGCCGCACGGCATAGACGGTCGTACCACTACAGGGAATGGCCCAGCTGCGGTACAGCGCTTTGATCCGACTCATCACCCGGGTGACATCTTTGGTGAGCGTCTGATAGCTGCGACCCAACTCCTTCAAGGTGCGCACCCCGTGCTCTCCGTGATACACCGAATGGAGCTGGTTGCCGCGTAACAACTCGGCCAGCTTGCGGGCATCGATCCGGTCACTCTTGCTGCCATCTTTCAGCAGCGCGTTCTTTCGCGGATCGCAAACCACCAGATGGGCAACATGCGGCTTCATCAGATCATGTAACCAGGCGGCAGAAGTTCCTTCTTCGAAGGTCACCCATACCGTTCCCCGCAGCCCATGGACGAACTCGAGAATCGTGTCCGCCTTCGTCTCCAGAATGCATTCCATGATCAGCTTGCCCTTGCCATCCATGACCGCAACCGAGATCGTTGCCTGGTGAACGTCCATGCCAATATACTTTTCCTGGTTCATAACGGCGCTCCTTTTGGTGAGTGGTGATCCCAACAATCACAACCTACCGCAAAGTGGGCGCCTTTTATATTGCGTGTAATCGGGATTTTACGCCAGCGATCGCAAGTGTTCGAGTTGGCCGACCTCGCAGGGCGTATTGCGCAGGCTTGTTCAAATCGAAACAAGCTCCCCTTGACACTAGAGCTGCGCACCCGTATCGTCGCGCGGTACTTGCTTCCCGAAGAATTTAGATCGCTATCGAAGGAGGGTAATTCGGATGAACCGTTCTCACTCCGCACCTCTGTTCTGCATCCTCGCCTTGACACTGGCAGCCTGCAGCGCGGGCAATCAACAGCAGTCCCAACCGACGCCGTCCGATCAGCGCGGTGCCGATGAGTCCACGATCCGTGGCCTTGATGCGGATTGGTTGAAAGCGGTGGTTGCCAAGGACGCGACGCTGACCACATCTTTCTACGCTGATGGGGCTTCACTGTTTGCACCCGGCGCTCCGTCGGCCACGGGAAAGGACGCAATCCAGAAGGCTTGGGCTGGTTTGATGGGCACGCCCGGCTTCGCCCTGACATTTGATCCGACAAAGATCGAAGTCTCGCGCGGCGAAGATCTCGCCTACGAGCTCGGCGAATATCAACTGACCACGAACGACAAACAGGGAAAGCCGCAAACCGTCAGGGGAAAATATGTGGTGGTGTGGGGCAAACAGCCAGGCGGCGCTTGGAAGGCCCTTGTGGACGCGCCCACGACTACACAGTAAGGAGGATCAGAAGAGCATTGAGGAGTCCAATGATCCGCCGGCGGCTTTGCGTCATTTGAAGAGAACTTCCAATGTCGCCACAGGCCGCACTAGCCTCGATGAGTGTAACCGCGATATTGCAACAGTTGACTTAACATTCTCACTTCGGAACCAGGGGGACAGGGTTGCTTTGCGGGAGTGCGAAGCTTGACTCCGACATATTCCGTCCTCTTGCGATCTTCCCGATCTGTCCCTAGCTGAATCGCGAGCGTAGCCCTTGGTACATGGACTCTCCGCCGGCTGCCGCCGAAAGCAATATCAGCGGCTCAATCGGATGTCGATAGCAATCGATCCACGCTATCTGTGTTATGTAAAACACAATAGGATATGCACCGAACATGACAAGGAGAAATAGACGTAATGGCCCCGAGCTACGCCAGAGCCAGGCACCCGCAAGAGTGAAGATGACAAAGCGCAGAACCGGGTGGGGTACGAGCCAGAACGACGCGACACGCTTCAGCGTCCGCACGAGGAATTTGGCCGGCGCCGAACGGATGTAAGCGATGGCTTCACGTTGTTTGTGTCGCATGAACTCAGCTTCCCCTAAAGTGGCGAAAAGACGTGGGTCCTGTCTCGGAAAATCTGCGTTGTTGAAATTCGCAGTTCCTTCACAGAGCTTCGATACACACTCTTGCGGATTGTCTTCCATTCCAAGGTGATTCCCCATGTAAAGTTGCATTCCTAAGTCATCCCGCATGGCGGGATAAAACGCGTGGAGAGTCAGGTAGTCACGGACAATCCATGGAGAAACGACGACAAAACAGCCCACGACGGCGGCTGCGAGCAATCGAGGGCTGCGCTGTCGGAGCCATCCGGCGCTGGCAATGACGACTAACACAAGGGTGGGATTCAAAAGCATCCCCAGGCCAACCGCCGCACCAAGAAAAAACCAAGACGTCTTGCGGTTTTCCATGGCTGGTAAGAACCGCAACCAAAGCAGCACAGCCAGCGCGGACAGCGTGTAGTTCGTGATCAAGATGTCCGTCGCAACGAACCCTGACCAACCCACCCAAGCCCAGGCAGCGACGATCGCAGCGGTGGAGCAAAAGTACTGTCGTCCTACGAGGTAAATCAAAGCGGCGATGGCGGCACCTGCAACGGCATTCAGGGCCACGATAGCGGCCAGAGCGGCGCGCGAATACACTCCCAGAAACTTGAAAATTATCGCAAGGAGCACCGGATAAACCGGCGGCTGTTGTGCTGTGGGTGCAATCGGAACAGCGTCATAGGGCGATGAGAATCCTTCCCCTTTCGCCAGGTGAGCGGCAATGTGACTCGGCTCATTGCCGGTGAATATGTCTACGCCCGAGATTACTGTCGCAGCTCCGAAGACTAGGCGAACGGCGAGCGCCACAATAAACACAAAACGGGCCGACGTTATCTGTTTTATTGATTTCGCGGCTAGCACGCTTTCAGTCGATTCCAAGCTTCATAACGCTGGGAGTCTGCGCAACAGTTATAAAAGCCATTATGCACTTTTAGTTCCATGCGTGAGCGCCAACATTGTATGCGCCAGACCCCGCGAGTGAAAGCCAAATGAGGCCACAGCACTCAAAACCCCTTAATGAGCGTTATCGAGATTTTTCGCCAATAACGCTTCTTTTCCCGAATACTTGTGACCAAGGTCTGACTTTCATCTCGCAACCGGACTTTGCTGTACACTTCCTCAGCCATGAACTCGCGAGTCGTGACCTTCGTCGCGGCAGGGTTGATCCTGTGCGTATTCCGGTTTCTGCAGGCCAGGTCCACGGGCCAGGGCAAACCGTTTTTCGGCGCGAGTCTGCCCCCGCTTGATCAGTGGAGCTGGTCACAGCTCTTGTTTGCCAGCTTCCTGACGCTGTTTGCAGAGTTGGCGTTCATTCGATGGATTGCGGTTGAGGTGCGGGTCTTCGCTTACTTCAAGAACCTGGCACTCCTGCTTTGTTTTGTCGGTTTTGGATTGGGATGCGCCCTGGCACGCCAACCCGTGCGCTGGACGGAGGGTCTCAAGTCCCTGTTTGGCTTGTTGTTAGTGATTCGTCTTCCTTTCGGCGCGTCTGCGTTGGAACGTATTTCTCAAAACCTTGGCTCTGCCGCCGATCTGCAGATTTGGGGTGCGAGGGGTCGGTGGAATTGGTTCGACTTCCTAACGGCGTCGGTCCTGGCGGCAGTCCTGTTTGTGCTCCTGGTCCATGTCTTCATTCCGCTCGGGCAGATCGTAGGTCGGCAAATGAACTTGGCATCGAAAACACTTGCGGCGTACTCGTGGAACTTGGTGGGCAGCTTGCTGGGGATTTTGATATTCCTGGGAGTGAGTTGGTTGATGCTGCCGCCCTGGGTTTGGCTTGGTGTGGTGGTGCTCGGTTACGCCCTGCTGCAAGCCCAGGCCATCGATCGCAAACGTGTCTGCATTTTGCTGGTTCCTCTCATCCTGCTGCTTCAAGACCCGTCGGATCGGACCCATTACAACATCTGGACCCCGTACCAAGAGATCGAGTATTCACGTACCAATGACGACCACGGCGAACTCCTTGAAGGCGAGTTGCGGGTGAATCACACCGGCTACCAATCCGTTATCAACCTTTCGGACAATTTCCTGTCCCGCCATCCCGGGCTCCTGCGGGAAGGGGCCGACGAAAACCCATACAATCTGCCTTTCCGTTTTGTCGCGGCCTCGCCCGCCGTGCTGGTGGTCGGGTCTGGAACCGGCAACGATGTGGCCGCTGCTTTGCGCCACCACAGCTCGTTTGTGGATGCGGTGGAGATTGACCCGGCGATCCTGGCTCTCGGCAAGCGGGAACATCCCGAACATCCCTATGATTCTCCGCAGATTGCTGTCCACCTGACCGACGCTAGAGCTTTCCTGAAGCGCAGCCGACAACGTTACGATCTCGTGCTGTTTGGATTGTTGGATTCCCACACTCAGATCTCTGACTACTCCAATATGCGGATCGACAATTTTGTATATACGCGAGAGTCGTTTCGCGAGGCCAGGGCGCGCCTGAAGCCCGATGGTGTTCTGTTCGTCAAGTTTCAGGCGAACCAGCCGTGGTTGGCCGTCCGGCTACAGGAGATGATGGCGGAGACTCTTGGCAAACCTCCAGTACTTTTCTATGCCAAGTCCAGCTACAGCGTCGGAGCGATGTGCTTCGTCAGCTCTCTTTCAAATCGAGTCGATGATGCGATCGCTGCCGATCCGCGCCTCTCGCAATTTGTGTCGCAGCACCGGATCCAGCTGAAGCCGGCCGATGTATCCGTCACAACCGACGATTGGCCGTATCTTTATCAGCGAGACCGGCGAATCCCGCGCACCTACTTCCTGTTGGCAGTGCTGGTCATGCTGATGGCGGCTGGCTTTTACGTGCGACTTCCCGAAACTCGCGGACAAGCGCCGTCGCTGTTCTTTTTCTGCATGGGAGCCGGGTTCCTGTTGCTGCAAACCCAGGCGATCAGCCGTCTGGCCCTCTACTTCGGAACCACCTGGCAGGTGAACGGAATCGTCATTTCTTCGCTGCTGGGTGCAATCCTGGCCGCCAATCTGGTCGTTGAGCACAGCCTGAAACTGCCTTCCAAGTACTGGATACTGGCGGCGTTGCTGGCTGCAATACTGCTCGTGTATTGGTTTCCCTTCGTTCTGGTCTCCGGCTCGCCCGCTCTGGCGGGAACTCTAATGGCCGCAATCTTCGCCGTGCCCGTGCTCTTTGCCGGCATGTTGTTCTCCCTGGAATTCCGCACCGTAGCATCGCCCAGCGCCGCGCTCGGTGCCAACGTTCTGGGCGCGGTTGCGGGCGGGCTGTTGGAGAATGTCTCGCTGATGGTGGGAATGCGCGCGCTCTTGCTGCTGGCGCTGGGCTTGTACTGTCTCGCGGGCTTTGGGTTGTGGCTACGGAGCAGCGAGCCGACCCCGCTCGTCGGGGAAACGGCCCGCGCGGCTATATGACTGACGCCGATGGCAACACGCTGCGCTTCGGCGAGCCCATGCCGTTGGAACTCACAAGCTCCGTTCGTCACTGGAGCATCTCTCAACGGTTGTAATCAGTCCATAGTACTCAAAACCCCTCAATGAGGGTTATTGGTTTTACTGCAGCTTTTCGTTGGAGTTCTTGGCGACGCCAAGGACTCCGCTGCCTCAAGATGACGGCTTACTTGGTTGGTCCGGTCCACACGCGGACAAGAGTGCCTGAACCACACGATCCTACTTCTTGAAGAGATTCTCGAAGGCGGTTCTGGCGTCCATGGGCTTGGCTGAACTGGGCGTGGAGGTTTCCTTTTCTACGCGGACTCGCATGGAAAAGAATGTGCATGGATTGCGCTCGTCCTTGCGCGGAATTCGCTCGGGGATGGGCTGGGTGCATTCGAAGCGGCTTGAGGTATCGAAGTACGTACACTGGCGACAGGAGTGGAGTTCGAAGCCGCACTTCGGACACTTCCCAACCGGCTCGGCGATCGAAGTCAGCAAAGTGCCGCATTGCGCGCAACGGGAAACGGTGTGCGTTCCCGGCATTTGCAGAGCGCGCGGTCCGAAAGTTTCTTTCTTGACCGGTTTGTCGGCGGATTGCTTTGGGCGATCTTCATCCCGGCCTCGGTCTCGGTCGCGGTCGTTATAGCCGTGTTGGCGATACTTCTGTGACATGCGCAGTCCCCCAGCCGCAAGCGCATATTGTCTCGCTTCGCCGGAAAGTCTACAAGTCCATCGGAAACCGGGTAGTGGGCAGTTTGATAGGGAAGCGAGCCAAACGCGCGGTTAATGTGTCGCAAAGAACGCGACACATCGCGCGGCTCGCCCAGATTCCCTCGGCTTCGCTCGGGACAGGCTCTTCACCGCGCAAAGAACGCTTGTTCAGGATGACAATCAAACTGCACCACTACCGGAAACCGGACACCAGCATAGGCGTACAATGGTGCGGCCTTACGTTCAAGAAAGAAGCTCTGCCTAACGTGAAACGCAACCGGGGATCGGCGTGGCTATGGCTCTTATTTCTGATCTGTCTACCCACTGTTCAGGGGCAGAAGATCAGGGTCGAGTACAACAAGAAGCAGAACTTTTCAGGGTTCAAGACTTACTCGTGGATGAAACAAGACGCTCATGCTTACCCGTTTGTAGCCCTTGATATCATGGGCGCGGTTGACGTTCAACTCCAGGCGAAGGGCCTGACTAAGGGGACTGGCGCCACCGACTTGTTAGTGAACGCCTACGGCGGACTCGAGGGCGGCATGAACGTGTCTTACGACCGTGATGTTTACGTCATGCCGGGCCTGGATGGTCCCTGGTGGGACGAGGGAAACCCGGGAGCGATCGGGGGCGGCAGTACGGGTGTACTCATCGACAAGGGAACGCTGGTCATCGACATCGTGGAACGCAGCGCGAAGAAGCTCAGGTGGCGCGGGGTAGCAAAGGCCAATCTGGATCCGCAACAGCAGGAAAAATCGCTTGAAACAATAGAGAAGGCTATCGTAAAGATGTTCCGTCAGTATCCTGGCGGGCAGTAGCGCAATTGTGACGACTGGTTGTGCTGGGCGCAAGACCCGCCTTCCGGAGTCGTGCCGGCTTGGCTGAATTGTAATTCGTGATAGTGGGTGCTACCATCCGATTAGCAGCATCAAAGTGGAGGTTTGTTTATGTCGGATAGCAATAACAATAGTTTTCTTTGGTTCCTCGCAGGGTTGGGTATCGGCGCCGTTGCCGGCGTGCTTTATGCTCCACGCTCGGGCGACGAAACCAGGCAGGCGCTGCGCGCCCGGGCCGACGACAGCCGCGAGTTCGTTCGGGATCGTGCGCGGCAGGCGCGGGAGCAAGCCACCACTTGGGCCGATCGCGGCCGGGAAGTGCTGAATCAGCAGAAGGAGCAGTTCCGTTCGGCGTACGAAGCCGGAAGGCAGGCGTACCAGGAAGCAACCGCGGCGGAAGGTGGCGGCACACAGACTCCTTGATTCGTGAAGTCTCCGCGGCGGGCGAAGCGGAGGAACGCTTATGGACTATCTACCGATATTCATTGCCGTGACTGCGGCGGCTGTGGTGATACAGGCCGGAATCCTAGTGGCCATGTATTTGGCCGTCCGCCAAACTGCGGCGCGAATGGAAACGATCGCCGACGAGATCAGAACCAAGGTTCTGCCCGCCGGGGAGATCGTGCACGCCATGCTGGTACAGTTTCGTCCGCACCTGGAGACTCTGGTCACCAATGTCAGCGAGTCGAGCACCATGGTTCGCGCCCAGATGGAGCGGCTCGATGCGACCATTAGCGACGCCATTGACCGCACGCGGTTGCAGGTGATCCGTGCCGACGAGTTGTTGAATCGCACGCTGGACCGAGTCGAGAGCACGACGGATTTAGTGCATAAGACCGTGGTTTCTCCGGTGCGACAGCTTTCGGGATTGGTTCAGGGAATCACGTGTGGAGTGGAATTCCTGTTCGGATCGAGACAGCGGCGACGGAATGGTGTCCCGGTGCCGCAGGACGAAATGTTTATCTAGTCAGGGCACAAGTAAAACGGAAAGGCAGCGCTCATGGGCGCTGCCTTTTTGCTTTGGTCGAGAGTGGGGATGGGCCACCCTTATGGGATGACGTGGAGAATCATCTGGGTTCCGCCGTCGAGCTTTACATTGTGCTTGGGAGAAGTGAGCAGCGAATCCTGTGCGGCTCCGGTGCCGAGTGACAGTCCGGACATTCCTACGACGCCTTGGGCGTTCGGCGACAGGGGCCCGTTCCGGGTCGGCCCTGAGGTCGTATCGGGGATCGGCGCTGCCGTTGGATTCGCGCCAGCCGGAGGACCGCCTGGATTCGGCGCAGTTCCACCGTACGCACCACGGCCGGGGGAAGACATTGAGGGCATTCCGCCTGGCGCTGCTTGTCCTTGTCCAGCCATGGGGTCGTTGAAGGTTGCATTGGACTCGGGCGGGCCGATCGCCTGGATGGAGGCTTTGAGCGGCAACTCGGTCCCGCCCTTCAAGACCATTTTGTCGAAGGCAATTCCCAGCGTGGACGGAGAGTTGCCCTGATGCGGCGCGACCTCCGCGACGTGACCCACGATTTGAGATCCCCTGGGCGCGAGCATTTCATTCTTGTCGGAGAGGAAATCGTCCATGGTCTTGGCGATGACTTCGTCGCCAACTTTGGCCTTCTTGGCATCGACGGACTTTGCCAACTCGACACGAATCGCGGTGCCAGGCGAGAAGCGCACGGCTGGGTTTTGAATGGGCGATTCGGCGTTCGGTTGGACTGGGATTTGAGCCAGCGAGACGCCCGACAGGAAACATGTAACTAGTCCGAAATTGAGAAGCTTATTCATAGGTCGTGTCCTCTTCCCCTGATAGACAAGAAGCCTGAGGTTAGGTAAAGGTTTCCTCGGGTACGGATTTTCTTACCGGTGTTTAGGGCGCTGAGCGTGGACGTTGAAACCTTAAACGATCCAGCCACCGCCGACTACCACATCGCCGTCGTAGAATACGGCGGCTTGGCCGGGCGTGATGGCGCGTTGAGGCTCGTCGAAGGTCACCAGGACTTCGTCTTGGCCCGACTTCTCCAGCACTGCAGGCGCGCCTTCATGACGATGGCGAATCTTCACGCGAACCCGCATTGGCTCGCGCAGATCATCGACGGCGACCAGATTCACGCGGCGGGCGCGCAGGGTTCGCGAGTATAGATCCTCTTGATTGCCGACCACCACTTGATGACGGTCGCCCTTGATCTGAATGACGTACAGGGGCGAGCCCGTTGCCACGCCCAAGCCCTTGCGCTGGCCGACGGTGAAGTTGTGGATGCCGCTGTGCTCGCCGATTACTTCCCCTTCGGTGGTCACGAGCTCGCCGGCAGTGTCAGGCAACGACTCGCCTTGCTCTGCCAAATAGGCATCGAGAAACTTCTTGTAGTCGCCGCCGGGGACAAAGCAGATCTCCTGCGAATCCGGCTTGGCAGCGAGAGCCAGGCCGTGATGGCGAGCCAGATCGCGAACCTGCGGCTTGGTCATTTCGCCGAGAGGAAACAGGGTGCGGCTGAGCTGATCCTGGGTCAGGCCGAACAGAAAGTAGGTTTGATCCTTCGAAGAATCTGCGGGACGCTTGAGCAGCCAGCGGCCGCGTTGCTCGTCGAACTCGACCCGCGCGTAGTGGCCGGTGGCCAATGCGTCCGCGCCAATTTGCTGAGCCACGATCAACAGCTGATCAAACTTCAAATGGTTGTTACATAGGCTGCAGGGGATGGGCGTTCGCCCTGACAAATATTCCTCGACGAAGGGCTGCACGACGTCGCGCTCGAAGCGGTCTTCGTGATTGACGACGTAATAGGGGATGCCGAGAGTCTCGGCGACACGGCGCGCGTCGTAAACGTCGTCGAGCGAACAGCAGCGGCCTTGCACCGCCTCGGGCATGCCTTCGTGTCCTGCCAATCGGCGCTGGTTCCAAAGCTGCATGGTCAGGCCGATGACTTCGTGTCCGTCGGCGCGCAGCATGGCCGCGACGGTCGAGGAGTCGACTCCGCCTGACATGGCTACGGCGATGGTTCTGGAGGGCAGCATTTAGCAGTTAGCACTTAGCAATTAGCAGTCAGCCCCTTAACATTTTCCGGGAGGCAGGAGAACGTTGTGGATCGCCGCGATCTCGGTTCGGCCAAATGCCAAGTGCTAATTGCTGACGGCTGTTCTATTGTAAACCGGCGACAGCTCTCGCAGGCGGGCTACGGTTTGCGGGACGAGGGCGAGGGCGAATTGAACGTCGTCTTCAGTGTTTTGTTTTCCCAAGCTGAAGCGAAGGCTGGCGCGGGCGATTTCTGGCGGCAAACCCATGGCGGTTAGCACGTGGGAGGGTTCGATTGCGCCGGAAGAACACGCGGCTCCGGTCGAAACTGCCAGGCCCTTCAGATCGAGCGCGATCACCAAGGCCTCGCCTTCGATGTAGTCGAAATGAATGTTTGTGGTGTTGGGGACGCGCGGAGCGCCTTCGCCGTTGACGCCTGTCGCTTCTACCTCGGAAAGAATTGTTTGTTCGATGCGATCGCGCATCGCCGCCATTTTCGCGAGGTCGCCTCGGTCCAGCGCTTCCTTTGCCATCTCCGCGGCTTTGCCGAGACCGATGATTCCGGGAACATTCTCGGTGCCGGCGCGGCGCGAGCGTTCGTGGCTTCCGCCGTAGAACATTGGCTGAAGGATAGTTCCCTTCCCGACATAGAGCGCGCCTACTCCCTGGGGCGCGTGCAGTTTGTGACCGGAGATCGAAAGTAAATCACATCCAATGCGCTTTACTTCTATCGAGGTCTTCCCTGCCGCTTGTACTGCGTCGGTGTGGAAATTAACGTCCGCATCGGCGGCGATTTTGCCAATCTCCTCGACGGGTTGCAGGACGCCGGTTTCGTTGTTCGCCATCATGATGGTGATGAGCTTCGTGTTGGGGCGCAGGGCACGGCGGACGTCATCGGGATCGACGAGGCCACGGCCGTCTACGGGGACGTAGCTGAGTTCGCATCCGATGGCTTCGAGGTGCTTGCAGGAATTCAGCACCGCGTGATGTTCGATAGTTGAGCTGATCACGTGATCGCCGGCGCGCGCCAAGCCGGAGATGGCGAGATTGTCGCCTTCGGTGCCTCCGCTGGTGAAGACGATCTCGGACGACCGACACCCAAGTAGCGCCGCCACCGATTCACGCGCCCGCTCGACGGCGGCGCGCGTCTCCTGTCCATGATGGTGGATGGACGAGGCGTTGCCAAAGTGCAACGCGAAGTAAGGACGCATGGCCTCGAAAACCTCAGGCAGCACTGGGGTGGTGGCGTTGTTGTCGAGATACACTCGGCGCATGGAAGCCATGCCTTATTCTACGCCGCAGCGCGGAGGCTGTGACGCGGGCGCCCTCGATCACACAGTAATTAAGAGGCTTAGGGTCAACTCATGGGCGTCGCTGAATACGCGGGCGGGGCGCCCGCGCCACACTGCGCTGCGAGCGCAAAATCTTGCCTCCAGTGCAAACTCTTTCATCTTGACAGGTCTGATCCGCGGAGCCAGACTTTCTGCGTCTGATTTCTCCTGCCTTGTCGCACTCTTCCTAAATGTACGCAGGAGGTTGTTATGCGGTACATCGGTTTTCTTCTTCTGGGCTTGGTTACGCTCGGATGCGGCAACGGAGCTGGAAATCATGATCCGCGGATGGTCGCCACCGGGTTCTCGCCGCCCGCAATCACCGAACTGACGCCGAACAGCGTGCCGGTCAACAGCGTTCCCTTCACCATGACCATTAACGGAAGCAATTTCGGCACAGACGCGGTTGTGTTCTGGAACGGCAACCCGCAATTCACGACGTTCATCACTGCACAGCAAATTATGGTCGCGGTTACGGCGAACGACCTCAATTTCTGGGGACAGGTTCCGGTCTACGTCCGCACCGGCGGGATGAACTCGAATACGGTGGATTTTAGCGTTGCTCCGCAGTAGGAGATAAGGAAGCGAGCCAAACGCGCGATTGTTGCGTCGCAAAGTGCGCGACGCTTCGCGCGGCCCGCCCAGATTCCTCGCGGCGCAAAGAACGCTTGCTCGGGATGACAATGCAAACGAGCCACTGCCCCATGGCTTTCTGAACGAGTTGCTCTTCCCTATCGGCACCTTCTTGATGAGGCCAACCCACAATCCTCTGTGGGCATCAGATTCTTCGCTACTTTCACTTTTCATGGACGCGTTACTGAAAGAACAAGAGAAGGCGGGAAGAGGATGATGACGCGGTATATCAAATTCGTTTGCTTAGTGATTTCGTTAGGCACAGCAGTGACGTCGGCCCAGTTCACGCCTACGAGTTCGTCGGTCGCGTTTGTTTATGTATCGAGGGCGGTCGGCGGCAACAATTACGAGATCAGCGCTTTCGCCGCAGCTTCGAACGGCAAGCTGACGCGGGTTTCAGGTTCGCCTTTTCCGGCGGACGTGCAGAACATGGCAGTGAACGGAAAGTATCTCTTCGGCACGAATGGAATCGAGATCGACTCGTTTGCCATCGCGTCCGATGGCTCGCTGACGGAAGTGGCCTCAATCAATGCCCAGCAATTCAACAATCCAGTTGGCGGCGGTCCGGGCGCCTTGTTTCTCGACCATACCGGCGCGATGCTTTATGACGAGGATATTTACGGCAACAACGGCGCCAACAACACTTATCAATTCTTCGATATTGAAAAGGCTACGGGACAGTTGAATTACCTGGGGATGACCAAAGCTGCAAGCACGCAGTTCTGGGAGCCACTCAGCTTTACCGGGAATAATGTTTACGCCTACGGATCGAACTGCTATCACTTTGATGCGGACATATTCGGGTTTGAGCGGAAGAGTGATGGAACGCTTGTCGAATTGAATATCAATCCGGAGATTCCCGCGGCGAAGAGGGGGTCGTTTTATTGTCCGTATCTCGCGACTGCCGACCCGACCAATTACGTCGCCATTTCGCTTCAGCCACTCAACGCAAATTCGTGGCAGCCGGACGGTCCGCCGCAGCTTGCGGCCTATACGGTTGATGGCTCGGGGAACCTGACCACGAAGAGCACCTATTCCAATATGCCCACGAGTTCGGTCAACAGCGTTCTTGATATTGATATGGCCCCTTCGGGAAAGCTGCTAGCCGTGGGGGGAACGGCAGGGCTGCAGGTGTTTCACTTTAATGGGAGCAATCCGATTACGCACTATACGGGACTGCTGACGACGGACGAGATCTGTCAGTTCTTTTGGGACAACGACAATCACCTGTATGCGATTAGTTCGAAGTCTGGGAAGCTGTTTGTGTTTACGGTAACCCCGACGAGCGTTAGCCAGGCGCCGGGCTCGCCGTACACGATTCGCCAGCCGATGAATATTATCGTTCTGCCCAAGACGTAGGGAGGTGGAGCCTCAGCGGCTAAAGCCGGGCCATTTTCCATCGCGTTACGGTATGCCTGAAGGCATACCCTGATACGAATCGAGAGCTCTTGCGCAAGCTCTAAAGACCGGATTCAGATCGGCGCTTTCCGGCACGAGTAAACTCGTGCCGTTCCCACTTCTAGCGCTTTTCGAATGGGACCCAGTGTTGCGGGTAGGGTGGGCCGATGTAGTCGGCGCGGGGACGGATGAGGCGGTTGTCGTCGAGTTGTTCGATTACGTGGGCGGTCCATCCGCTGATTCGCGAGACGGCGAATACTGGGGTGAACAGGTCGACGTCGATTCCGAGCGTGTGGTAGGTCGAGGCCGAATAGAAGTCGACGTTGGCGTTGAGTTTCTTTTCAGCCTTCACGAATAGTTCGATGGCATGCGACCATTCGAACCACTTGGCCTGGCCGCTGGATTTCCCGAGATCTTCCGACATCTTTCGCAGGTGCGTGGCGCGTGGGTCCTCGGTGTGGTAAACGCGATGGCCGAATCCGGGGACCTTCTTTTTGTCCGCCAGCATTCCCTTGATGTATTCCACCGGATCGGAGCCTGATTTGTCGATGGCTTTCAAGATATTGAAGACGGCCTCATTGGCTCCGCCATGCAACGGGCCTTTCAGGCAACCGATGGCGGAGACGACGGCGGAGTGCATATCGGAAAGCGTGGCCGCAGTGACGCGGGCCGCGAAGGTCGAAGCGTTGAGCTCGTGGTCGGCGTGCAGAATGAGTGCGATGTCAAGAGCGCGCTCGGCCGTCGGCGTGGGCTTCGTGCCATTGAGCATCAGAAGAAAGTTGGCGGCGTGGGACAACGATTGGTCGGGCTCTACGACGGACTTCCCTTTTCGAATGCGATCGTAGGCGGCCACGATCATGGGAATTTGGGAAGTCAGGCGAATCGACTTGCGGACGTTGGCGTCGTGGTCATTCTTGCGCTCCTCGGCGTCGTAGAACGCCAGCGCGGATACGGCGGTGCGCAATACATCCATCGGCACAACGTGCTTCGGGGCCGAACGCAGCAGGCTGATGATAGCGGGGTCCAGCTTGCGTTCCTCGGCGAGGCGGTCACGGACTTCCTTGAGTTCATTTCGCGTAGGCAACCGGCCATACCACAGGAGATAACAGGTTTCCTCGAACGTGGAATGGTCGGCCAATTCGTGGACATCGATGCCACGGTAGGCCAGAACGCCGCGGTCGCCGTCGATGAAACAGATGCTGGAGGTGGTGGCGACTATTCCTTCTAAACCTTTGGGTACATGCGCCGCAGTCACACTGGACATACTTCCTCGCTCGAGCTATGAGATGCGTTGTGGACGCACGGAAGGGAGCAGGAGCGTGCGCGTCTCAACTAACTTTTATACGCCAAAACGATTAACTTTCCAACCGGGACATGCTCGATTAGTGGTTACCTAAGGCTGTGTGTGTCCCGGAATCGCATGCCTTTCCAAAGGCCAAGGAATCGTACTTCGCCGCTGTCAATTTTTCCCCGCGCGCGTTAATGCCAATCGTAGGATGCACGCGGCGGGATGACGAAAACGGCTTGGTCACGATTTCTTGCCCACCAGTCCTTCCACTTTTGAGCGCTCTCCGGGGAGGGAGGCGTGTTTGCGGACAGAGGTGGATCTTTAACCATTTCGGCAAGGGCAGTTAGGATAAAACCTGTGCGGCGGTCCGGCCAGGAAAAAAATCCGACACATGCTTTCTGGGCGGCTTCTTTTTGCTCTTTCGATGATTGGTTCGCGGGCAGCACCCTGCCGAGGCATGCGTCAAAGTTTTTCTGCGCATCCTGACTCATCCGATTCGAGTTTCCCAATCCATCGATGAGGATTCCAACGGCAACCTTGCCTCCAGCGAACCTAAGCTTCCGAATTGCCTCGAGCGGAAAGTAATAGCCGGGATAAATTGGCAACTCATTCAACTCGGCCGCAACCTGGGCTGCTATTTTCTGGTCTCCAAAACGCAGTAAGGAGGCTTGGAGGTTTCCTTGAATCTGGCTATACAGCTCCGGTCTTCCATCTTCGTTCTGAACGATCTCGGGGAATAGCTCTCGCGCGCCCATTACTTCGCCGGCATGCGGAGCGGGAAACCGCTTGAGAATGGCCTCTGCGGATGATCCGCCGAAAGTTGCGATGTCGAGAATGGCGTCAGGGTGACCCCACTCGACTCTTCGGGCGAGGCATTGAAGATAAGGATCGGACACAGTCTCGAAGACTGGTCTGCTTAGATGCTGACCTTTGTATTTTTCGAGCCACGCCTTCCACTGCGCAATTCCAGAGGGTGAATAGTCGGCGTCGGGAAAGTCGGGGACAACGTGTCGGCGGGCAATTCCCCTGATTTGCGCAAGTATCCCGTCGCGAGCATCAATAGGGGCGTCGGATGGTCCGGGGAAGATCATTCCGGGATCATTCACGTGTTGAATCAGATATTCGATCAGGGTTTGAAGCGCCCAGTCGTCGCCGATGAAATCGATATTGGCTGGGTATGGGCTGATACGTTGTTGGGCCCATTGTTTCTTAATCACTGCATAGGCATTTTCGTCGCCGAACTTCGCGAGAGCGGTGCGCGCCGCTGCATCGAAGGTCGACGACGTACACTCGTTGTTCTTGGGCAGGCTGGCGAATACACGAAGAACGGGAACGGCGAGTTCCCCGGCAATCGAGGCTTGATCGAGGATCACATCGTGCCCGTACTTCATTTGCATAGCCTGGACCTCGTCCGGTGACGAGCACGCGTCCAGGACTTTCTCGAGAACAGTGACTGCAAGTTGCGGGTTGCTCACAGTGCAATTTTGTGCTGCCGCGAGCAAAGGGATGCAACCAAGGGCGCTGAGGACAACCACACAGCGTAAGAGTAGGCTTCGCTTGGTCACGTCTGAAATCCTAGTGCATATAGAACGAGCGGGCATGTAACTGTAGTACTGAATGAATGCTGCTTTTTTTGCAAGAGCTGCAGTTTCGCCCGTTCCCAGTTCACCCGAAGGTACAGGGGCCTGCTGGATATAGGCTGATACCTTCGATTCCCGGTTACAATCGGAGCATGCGTATGCGTTGGGGATGGTCTTTGCTGACCATGGCAGCATTTGCGATCGCGGCGTTGGCCGCCGACGAGCCGCAAAATCTTGGTTTGCTGTCCTGCGCGCAAACGGCGTCCAGTAATCCGGATTGCAATCCCACGAAAGCGGATCTCAGGAAATCTAAAGTCGCTTTTTCCAAAGCGCTCAAGCTCCAGAAAGCTGAACACTTCGACGAGGCCTATGAAGAGTTTGACGCCGCGGCGCGGCTGGTTCCGCGGAACGTGGAATACGTGACCGCGCTGGCTATGGTGCGACAGCAATTAGTCCTCAATCATCTGCAGCTCGGAAACGCTGATCTGACGAAGGGAAAGCTGGTGGAAGCACAGGCTGAGTTTCGCACCGCTGCCAACCTCGATCCGCAAAACGACTTCGCCAAGCAGCAGCTTCGCGATTCCATGCTCGAATGGGCGCCGAAAATGTCCGAGACGCCGCGAGTGGTGGAGTCCGAGGAGGTGCGAGTCGTTCCGAGTGCCGATCTTCATGAGTTCCATTTTCGCGGAGATTCTCATGCGCTGCTCACGCAGGTGGCCGCGGCATACGGCGTAACCGCTGAGTTCGATGACTCGGTTCCGTCACGGCGCGTCCATTTCGACATCGAAAGCGTTGACTTCTATGCCGCCATGCGAGCGGCCTGCGACGTGACCGGGGCTTTCTGGGTACCTTTGTCGGGAAGACAGATCTACCTGGCACGCGACAACAATGAAAATCATCGTCAATTCGACCACATGTCGTTGCGGACGTTTTATATGCCCGGAGTTTCGACGCCGCAAGAGATGACGGAAATGACGACACTGCTGCGGACGATTTTCGACGTCCGCTTCGTTTCGCAGCAGCCGCAAAGCGGAATGATGGCGGTGCGCGCGCCCGCCCTTGTGCTGGATGCGATTACCCAATTGTTCGAGAGCTTCGGGGTCTCGCGGCCGCAAGTGATGCTCGACATCCAGGTCTTTGAGGTTGATCACCAGTTAACCCGGAACATGGGGCTCCACATTCCCAACAATTTCACCCTCATTAATATTCCGGCCGGGGCGGTGGCGGCTTTGGCGGGACTAGCTGGCGGACTGGGCGGGCAAAACATTCAAAGCTTAATCAATCAATTGATCTCGAGCGGCGGAATCAACCAGGCCAACTCGCAGGGCATTGCCGGATTGATCGCACAACTGACCGGGCAGTCCGGCACAGGTCCAGGTTCTATTTTCAACCAGCCGTACGCCACTTTTGGCGGCGGGCTGACTCTCATGGGATTGAGTTTGGACACGCTGAGCGCTCAGCTTTCACTTAACGAGAGTTGGGTGAAGACACTGGAGCACTCGACTCTGCGCGCGGCCCAGGGGAATGAAGCAACATTTCGGATGGGCTCGCGCTATCCCATTCTCAACGCGAGTTTTGCGCCCGTCTTTAATACGCCATCCATTTCGTCGGTGCTGCAGAATGGCAGTTTCCAGGCTCCGTTTCCGTCGTTTACCTACGAGGATCTTGGTCTAACCTTCAAAGTGAAGCCGGTGGTCTATACGAACTCGGACGTGGGCCTCACATTCGAGATGGACTTCCGCACGTTGGCGGGGCAAAGTCTAAATGGCGTTCCCGTGATTGCGAATCGCGAATACAAAGGCAGCGTTACGCTGGTGGACGGAGAGACGGCGGTCGTTACCGGCTCTCTCAGTCAAAGCGAGCAACTCAGTATGACCGGAATTCCGGGGTTGGGATATGTTCCTGGGATCAATACAATAATGACCACCAACAGCAAGATGGAGGACGTCGATGAACTCCTGCTGGTGATCACACCGCATGTCGTCGATGCAAGCCGGGGCCAGAGCGTGGAAGTTTGGATGCCCCGGGTCGGGCAGTAATCGATAAAACCCTTATTCATTGGGATGGTGCTTATCGCATCGCTAAAGCGCTGCGCCAGCCAAACACGGCAACTTCTATTTCTTAGCTTGGGCATTTTCCTGGGCGGCGAAGTCTACGAGTTTCTTCAGAACCTCGTATGGAACGGCAGGGATCTTGCGCCCGTTGACGTAAAATGTCGGCGTGCTGTCGACATTCAGCTCCTTACCCAAAGCCACGGATTTTTCCACGCGCGAGGTAGTTTCGGGTTTGGCGGCGCAAGCTGCAATCTCAGCGCCCTTCACGCCTGCACCATCGGCTAATCCGGTAAGTTTTTCATCCGCATTGGCAGCGGTAATGTCACTTTGCGAGGCATAAACGCTGGAGATGAATTTCCAGAAAGCATCGTTGGAACTACGGTTGACGCAGTCTGCGTATGCGGCTGCCTTCGCCGCCCAATCATGCATGGGAAGCGGAAAACTCTGGAAGATGACGCGAACATTCTTGTCCTCGGACATGAGTTTATCGAGCGTCGGCTGGGCGTCCTTGCAGTGCGGGCATTGCAGATCGCTGAACTCGACTACGGTCACGGGCGCGGTTGCCGGGCCGTGCGAAGGTCCGGTTATGCCTCGTTCCAGCACCTTTTGCGCATCCGCAAAAGGATGGGCGCCGAACGGCATGATATCTCCGGTGATGGCATGCTTGCCGTCGGGCGTAATGTAAAGCTTCAGGGGCTGCTGACCTTGATTGCCGCTGATTAGTACATTCACATCCGACAGGCCTTCGATTTCAGACGGCCTGATACTCGTGATCTTCCAGGTCAACGAAGAGTCGTATCCGAACCACTCGTGCATAAAACCGTTGACCGTTTCTTCGGAAGGAAGGTTGGCAGCGACTGCGGTTTTAGCGGCATGGGACGGGACTGGCGCTTGTTGCGCGCCAGCCAGCGCTGGCAGCAAGAGCAGGATAGAAAGACTTAATAGACGATGCATGCATTCCTTTCAATTGACGGCAAGATAATTTCGCAATGAAGACGTTGCGAGCACATCTGTAGAGACGGAGCTTGTCCGTCTCTGACCGCAGCAACTCCTACACATCCGACTTGGCCGCAATTGGAAAACGGCGGCCATAGCCAAAAGCTTTCGCTGAAATCTTGAGACCCGGCGCGGCCTGTTGCCTCTTGTACTCGCTGCGCTCCACCATGCGGATGACGCGCCGAACCAGACTAACATCGAAGCCGCGGTCGGCGGCAATCTGATCGGCGGTGTGTGACTCTTCAACGTAATCTTCGAGGATTGCATCCAGGATCTCGTAAGGGGGAAGCGTGTCGCTGTCCATCTGTCCGGGACGCAGCTCGGCCGATGGTGGCTTTTCCAGGCTACTTTGAGGAATTACCGGGCGGCGCGAGTTCACATAATGACTCAGGCGATAAACCATGGTCTTGGGCACATCGGAAATGATGGCCAGCCCGCCGGCCATGTCGCCGTAAAGTGTGCAGTAGCCAACAGCCAACTCGCTCTTATTACCCGTGCTCAGCACGATAGCTCCGAACTTATTGGAGAGCGCCATGAGCAGCATTCCCCGAGCTCGCGACTGAATGTTCTCTTCGGTCTCATCTTCTTTGCGTCCAGCGAAGACTTTCGCCAATGTCTTTTTGTAGCTTTCGAAAATATCGCCAATGCACAGCACTTCAAAACGAATGCCGAGGTTTTGCGCGAGCGCGCGAGCGTCATCAATCGAGCCTGTCGATGAATATGGTCCCGGCATGCCGACGCCGATCACATTTTCGGGTCCAAGAGCGTCGGTTGCGATGGCCGCAGTGAGCGCGGAATCGATGCCTCCGCTCAGACCGACAATGACCTTGGTGAAGCCGCACTTGCGCACGTAATCGCGCGTTCCCAGCACCAGCGCGGCATATGCGCTGGCCTCTTCGCCTTCGATCTGATTGTGCATCTCGCCTGTCAGCCGATCGGAGTCGAAGTAGATGATGTCCTCTTCGAATGATTTTCCTTGCGCGATCACTTCGCCTGCCGGGTTGAATACCAGGCTCGAACCATCAAACACCAGACTGTCGTTGCCTCCGACCTGGTTGACCATGGCGACCGGAACTTTGTAGCTGCGCGCGATGGTGGCCAGCATGTCGCGGCGCAATTCGCGCTTTCCCAGCCAGAATGGCGAGGCCGAGATATTCAACAGGAAGTTGCCTCCGGCAGTAACCAAAGCTTCGACGGGATCGAAGGTGTACAGACGCTTATTCCAAAAATGCTTATCGTTCCAGGCGTCTTCACAAATCGTGAGCGCCATCTGCTTGCCGCAAAACGGAAACAACAGTTGGCTTTTCCCCGGAGCGAAATTGCGCATCTCGTCGAAAACGTCATAGGTGGGCAACAGCATCTTGGATTGCAGGAAAGCTAGGCGACCGTCTTTGAGCAACGCTGCGGAATTCATCACCGACTTGCCGCTTTGCGCTTGGGCTGGAGTGACGAGCCCGCAAATCACAGCGATACCGCGAGTTTCGGCTGCAATGTGTTCAGCGCTTTCGCGATTGTGTTGAACGAAAGAGGCGCGCTCCACCAAATCGCGAGGCGGATAGCCACAGACGGAGAGTTCGGGAAAAAGGATTAATCCGGCGCCATCGGCTTGAGCTCGACGGGAAAATTCGATGATCTTCGCGGCGTTCCCCGCGAAATCCCCTACGGTGGGATTGATCTGGCCCAACGCAATCTTCACTCTTTTAGTGTAAAGGCAGGCGACCTGAAGGCCAAGCCGTTCGCGTTGTCATCCGCGATCTGGGTTCTTCGCGGCGCCGGCGAGAACCGAGATTCCTCGTCGCTTCGCTTCTCGGAATGACAAAAAAAATGGGAACCGGAGGAACCGTGTCCTTCAAGCGATCAGCCCTGATCAACGCATGGCGTAATTCGGCCCGCCGGACGGTTGGGGAGGCGAGGATGGCGGCGGCGGTTGAATCACTGGCGGCATCTGGCCACCGACCGGTGCATTGGGATCCTGCACTGGTTCTCCCGGACGCCGCAGGCTGGGAGCATTCGGCGGTTTTTGCTGCGAAGCCTTGGCCACGCTGGGCGACGGCTCGAGATTGACCTCTTTCGCAGTCCGCAGAGTCTTGCTGCCGTCAACTTTCATGGTTTCGACGCGCACCACTTCATCGCCTACCAGACGCACGAAGTCCACGTCCTGGGGCGGCTCGCCGTAGATCCAGTCTTCGTACTCGGTCTCTCCATCCTTCTCGCGAATCTTTTTGGGTGGGCGACCCTTAGCGTAGATCAACATCTCGCGATTCATGCCGACGAGCACGTGATGGTTCTGGATGGCTTCTTTGACTTTGGGCGGAACCGTGTCGAGATAGGCTTCCATGGCGGATTTGGCGTCGAAGTCAAATACAGGACGAAGCAGGTCTTTGAACTTTTGCGGAGTCAGGTCGGGAACGTAGTGATCAAATTCCAGATCGACGTAGGTGCCACGCGGGTTCGCATTCTGGTCGCCGGGCGAGACCGGGGACGTATTCATGGTTCCGCCGAATTCGATGCGCTGATACCACTTCTGCTTTTTTACAGGGCCGCCGTTAATCTCAAACCGGATTCTGTCCGATTTAATCTCAACACTCGTAATGCGCGCTTCGTCTCCGGGCTTCACCGCCGGGCCCCACAAGGCCATCAGATGCTGCAGGTCCGCTCCGCTGGGTGAGATGACACCGTTTTTCAGCGACAGACCGATTTTTCCCATCGGAAACGAGGTGCGAATGTAGATCAGCTCATCGGCGAGCCCGTGAATCAGATCCATGCGCGTTTGTTTGGAAAGATGAGTGGCGGAGGAATCCTGACTCTGTGTGGAAGGTTGCTGGTCGGAAGCACTCACACCGAGGCAACTGCAAAGCAAGAGAACCAGAGTCGAAACCGAGCGAAGCTTCACGGGGCACCCAGGCACCAATAAGGCGATTATAGCGCCGTTCGGCTCGAGAGGTGCGAGGATTTTCGCCTCAGGCTGTTAGAAGAGTTAACGCCGGTTCATCGCCGCATCAAATCGCGATACAGAGTGAGAGCGCCGCCGGCGACTGTGAAAAGAGAGCTCGCAAGAACCGGGCAATTAGATTCCGCGTTTTATAGTAGACGAGGGCCGAGGCCAACCCCAATATCATCGCGGTGGGAAAACTGAAAAGTGGGTAGGCGTAGGCGAACAGCAAGCAACTACCAAACAGGGCTGCCGCGAGACTGGCGTAGCCGGCTAGAGTTCTCAAGACCACTCCTCGAAACACGGCCTCGATAGCCGCGGCCATTGAAATGACGAAGAAGGCGAGGTCGAGCACGCCGAGCGGCGTTAACGCATGCGCGATCAACCGGCGAACGAACTCTAGTTGCCTATCATGGAGCCACAAAAATAACGGGCTCGCCAATACAAATGCTCCCGCTCCACCAACCGTTCCCCATGCAATACTTTTGACGATTCCAGCGGGTCGTCCCAGCGTCGACCAACGGAAGATCTCCGACTTTGGGCTGTAAGGCACAGCAACCGCAACCATCGCGACCACAAATGCTAGGTTAGTGGCACGAAACCACAAGTCGAAACTTCCCCCGGGGAAGCGCTGTGCCCGAGTCAGCCAGAGCCAACCGATGACGGCAACACCCTCGTAGACTGCGACCGAGCAGCCTACCGTGTAGATCATGCGGGTGAGTGAGAATATGGAGTCGCTGGACTGATCTGCGGGAGAGGTTGCCATACGAGACTCGTTCCGCAACAGCGCACGCAGTGTAACATTAGAAGCCATTCAGTATTGGCAGGAACCTTTGCGTCCCCCTAATTCTCGACCGAAAGCTGCACTCCATCCCTGGCCACTTGGAGCGGCAGCACGCGGCCGCCGTTCTCCCCAATTGCAGTTGCCACGCGGCTGGCTGCGCCTTCTTCTACCAGGAAAATCGCGCAGCCTCCGCCGCCTGCGCCACAAGCTTTGGCTGCCTTGCCTCCATGCCGCGCTGCCACTGAGATCAATTTGTCGATCAGCGGCGTAGTTATGCCGGGGGCGTTGGTTCGGCGCAGCTTCCACTCCTCGCGCAAGAGCCGGGCTACTTCCGCCCAATCGGATCGAGACAAGGAGTGGTGCATGGCGCGAGCAATTTCAGAGATGCGTTCAAAGTTGCGGAACACATGCCGATCGCCGTTGATGTGCGCCTTGAAGACTTCCCAATTGTTGATTCCCGACTTTCTGGGTGCGCCCGTGTACGCCAGCACAAAACGCGACTCGATCTCCTCTGGCATAACCGGGACAGCTTCGCGGTGAATGCCATCGGCGTCGAGATGAATGGCGCTCACTCCACCGTATAGAGCTGGGTAGTAATCCTGACAACCGGTGGGCACGGCGATGATCTGCGCCTCGACGTTTTGCGCGATCATTCGCATCTGTTCAAGAGTCAGATGGCGCTCGGTGAAGCGCGCCAGCGCCGCAGTCGCGGCGATCATGAGGGCGGAAGATCCAGAGATGCCGGCACCGGCCGGAGATTCGGAATCGGTTTCGATCAGCAAGCCTTCTCTGGGAGCGAAAAACTGTAAGAGGCGTCCTGCGAGGGGCAACCGAAAGCGGCGCGCGGCGCGCAAGGCATCGAAGCTGGGAAAGAATTCTTCTTTTTTCGTATCGAGCGAGCGCACATGAATGCGTTTCCCTTTAAGCGGGGTGATGCGGCAGGTGGTCTGAATATTGACGGCAAAATTTAAAGTCAGCGCGCCGGGATGGAACATGTAGAGCGGCCACAGATCGAGAGTTCCTCCTGCCAGGTCAGCGCGGCAAGGCGCCTGAGCAACAATGGCCGGGCCACCCGCTACGTCGGTCGGTCTTTGCATGCAGTGTTTGTATCACAACGGTGGGCGCGGGCGTCCTCACCCGTGCTTTGAGCAAGAGGATTCTCAGAGAACCGGTGTCGAGCGTCGCTGCAGCTTAGGAGATATTCAATGCGCGCTTGATGGTGCCGCGCTCTTTCTGAATTTTTTCTTGCAGCAGAGTGATGGCGTAAATCAACTGCTCGGGCCGCGGAGGGCAGCCGGGAACGTATACGTCGACGGGAATGACCTGGTTCACACTTTGCACCAGCGCGTAGTTGTTGAACACTCCGCCCGATGTCGCGCAGGCTCCCATCGAGATCACCCACTTGGGTTCGGGCATTTGCTCCCAGAGCTGGCGGATGACTGGAGCCATTTTGTTGGAGACGCGTCCGGCAATGATAATAAGATCGGATTGCCGTGGCGATGGCCGAAACACTTCGGCGCCGAAGCGCGCAATGTCGAACCGCGACGCGCCCATGGACATCATTTCGATCGCGCAGCAGGCCAAGCCGAAAGTCATCGGCCAAATGGAATTCTTGCGCATCCAGTTGACCGCGTTGTCCATCGTGGTCAGCACGACACCTTCGGGGGTGGGGTTCCCGTAGGTCAGATCTTTGACGACGCGCTTCCCGTTTTCAACCGTGACGTAGGGACCGAAGCTGAGATCGTCGGACATTGTTTTTATTTTACCTGTCTGTGCCGGCAGTGTCCAAATGCGAGACGATTCAACCGCTGATATCCGGGTTGTGACGCGATTCGAAAATCCGCTTGACAATGTAAGTGTCTGCGATAGGATTCCCTCGTATTCCCCTCCGATTGTGAGCCCTTGGACATCTTGCGACATGCCGTGAGCGACGGAATGCCCGCGCCGTATCACGTTGGACAATCACCGCGGGCTTGTATTTGAGGAGGTACACAGTGCGAATAAAGCTACCGAAAACGAGAGCGGCTCTGGTTGGTCCCGGTACTCGGCTCTACGCCGATCCGACGCCCAGCCCGGACGAGACTTCTTTTCAAATCGACAACACCAGCGCGCAATACTACAACTCGCCTTATTACCTGGCGCACAAGGATCAGGTGCAGCCCTTTCCCGCGCCGCGCACCGGCGTGCCGGCGTATCTCGATCTGCAGGATTTCGTCCCCACCGAAGTTCTCGACGCCATCAATACCAGCGGACGAATTACTTTCCATGCGGTAGGCGACACGGGAGCGGCCAAAGGTGTGCCCGCAACCGCGATTGCAAATGAGGCCGGCGTCGCCGATGCCATGTCGGCCGATGTGCAATCCGGAAGCGTGGGCGGGCCGGCATTCTTTTTCCATCTCGGCGATGTGATCTACAACTTCGGCGAAGCGCAATATTATTACGACCAGTTCTACGAGCCCTTTCGCGAGTACGACCGTCCGATTTTTGCCATCCCCGGCAATCACGACGGCATGCTTTTTGGTGCGACGTCAGCGACTCCGCAGGTTCAAACGCTGGAGGCGTTCCTGCGAAACTTCTGCGCTGACGCTCCTGGGCCTTCCCCGGATTCGGGCGGCCTGGTACGCACGGTGATGACGCAGCCGGGAGTTTATTTCACTCTGGATGCTCCTTACGTTTCAATCATCGGCCTGTACAGCAACGTGCTGGATTCGGGCGCAGGAGTGATTTCTTCGCAGGGCGGCAAGTTCCCGGTTGTAGGAAACGCTCAACTGGCTTTCTTACAAAGCGAACTCAAACGCTTGAAACCGGATCGCCAGGCGGGTAAGCGCGCCATTATTATCGCGGTTCACCATCCTCCGGCGTCGGTAGACGCCAAGCACGGCGGCTCGGTTGGTGTTGAGAAAGATCTGGACAGTTGTTGTCAGGCGGCAGGGTTATGGCCGGATGTTGTCCTCTCGGGACACGCTCACCTGTATCAGCGCTTCACGCGCGTGGTGGGTGGCAAGCAGACTCCCTACGTGGTTTCAGGTTCGGGAGGATACGCAGCGACACCACCGCAAGAGGCGGCACCCAAAGCGCCATACACGATTGGTGACACCACGCTCGAGGTCGACCCCATCGTGGAATTTGGTTATTTGACGATTACGACCGATGCCAAAACGCTCTCCATCACATTCAAGACAGCTAGCAACGGCATAGTGACGGTGAGGGATTCTGTGAATATAGATCTGACTCAAGCACAGATCTTGTCAGGAACTCACGCTCCCAGTGGCGGAGGCAATAAACCAAAACCGGCGCCGCCGAAGAAAGGAACGAAGAAATAGATGTTTAGATGTTGAGCACAATTTTGCCGAACATCTGGCTCTTTTCCATGTACTCGTGGGCCGCTCTGGATTCTTGTAAAGGAAACGTGCGGTCCACAACTGGTTTCAGGCGTCCCGCGAAAACGTGACTGAGCACCTCACGCAGCTCAGGCATCGTCCCCATGTAAGAGCCGAGGAAATTAAGCTGGCGCGAAAACAAAAAGCGCAGGTCGAATGCAGCATTGAAGCCGGTGGTCGCGCCGCAGGTGACGATGGAACCACCCGGCTTCAGCGACTTCATACTTTCATCCCACGTAGCTGTGCCTACGTGCTCGACCACGATGTCCACGCCTTCTTTGTTGGTGATCTTCCGCACTTCTTGTGAGATCTTCTGCGTGTAATGATTGATACCGAAATCCGCGCCGAGCGCATGCGCCTTTTCTAACTTCTTCTCGTCTCCCGCAGTGGTGATGACGCGGGCGTGAAACAGCTTGGCGATTTGAATCGCAGCAATTCCGACTCCGGAACCAGCGCCCAGAACCAGCACGGTTTGCCCCAGACGAATTCCCGCGCGGCCGACCAGCATGTGCCAGGCAGTGAGAAATACTAAAGGAACGCTGGCGGCCTGGATGAAGTCCAGATTGTCGGGGATAGGAATCACATTCACCGCTGGGACCGCGATCAATTCGCAATAACCACCGTCGACGGCATTGCCGAGCGCGGTGAATTCGGGGCATTGATTCTGAAGTCCGGCGGCGCATTTGGCGCAGTGATTGCAGAAGTGCATCGGGGCCAGAACGACGCGTTGACCGGGAGTGAACCCGGTAACATATTCGCCAACGGCTACGATTTCTCCCGCGATGTCGCTGCCCAGAATGTGTGGCAGCTTCACGCCCGGCAGCCCCTTGCGCACCCAGATATCGAGATGATTCAATGCGCAAGCTTTGATCCGGACTAGAACCTGATCCTTACGCGGCTGGGCGTCGGGAATATCTTCGTAGCTAAGAACTTCTGGACCACCGAATTCGTGTATGCGAACGGCTTTCATGCGTCTTTGTAACTTAAAAAGCTACCACAAAACTGCGCACGATTCCCGTTTTAGGCTACGGTCGATTGCGATGTGACGGAGCGCACAAAGATTTGGACTGACTGGCCTTTAGTATCTGCTAACAGGCCAAGTCTGGAGGGTGTTGCCAGTGGGTACTGGACCTGACCTGTCATGTCGGTGAGTGGCTCATCAGCCACTGCAGTTCGAATCTGCCGCCCTCCGTGGGTTCCACTCACTAAAGTAGCCCTTGACTTCCATTACTCGAAGCAGCACCATTAAATTGACAGGTCGGGCCGTATCTAACTGGTACACGCAAAAGCCCCGGGAGTGATGACCCGGGGCTTTTGCTTTCCAACGGTTTTTATCTGAAGCTGTTTACTTCGGCCCTAGCGAGCAGTTTCCGTTCACATTCTGGATGTAAATCCCGTTGCTGCCGAGGCGGTCGTCTTCGAAAGCGATGGCCGAGAGACCCGTCGCCCTTACGATGTCGGTGACCGGCCTGCCTTTGTTTGATTCTGGGGTCGAGACCGGGAACTGTGCGCATTTGACCTCGCCGTTGCCCATCAGTCGCGTGGCCTGAATCGATGCGTTTCCGTACCCCACCATGTCGATCCAGAACGCCAGCGCGCCAGATCCGATCTGCACGTTCGTGGGGAGAATCTCCTGGTCTGCGCCGAGGGGCACGACCACCAGCCCAGTCTGTCCCCAGAGCCGTCCGCCCTTCGGGCCGAACTTCTGCGCGTAGATCCCATTCAACACTTGGTTAGAATCTTCTTCGGTCCAAACCAGAAATACTTCGTTGGTGGCGGCGCGATAAGAAGCCGCGGGATCGACTCGCACCTGCGTGGTATTCGTAGAAGCCAGGGCGCCGTTTTTCGGAAAGGCCGCGCTGCCATCGGACAAAATATGCTGGGCGAGGCATTGCAGTGTCGGCGAGCTGGTATACCAACTGAAAACGGCGCCGCCTTGTCCATCGGGCACGAAATAAGGAAAGTTGCCAAACTGGAGCGATCCGTTATCGAAAAGCGTTACGTGATTCGCGCCCCACATCAGCGCGCCTGTGGACGAGAGCTTGTTAGTGAGCAGCAGATTGCTGCCAAAGCCCTGATTGCTCACCCAGGAAACGATGACCGATCCGTTGTCGGCGGCGTGGAGATCAGCCAGCCAGTAGTTGTAGTTGGATTTGCTCAACACCACGCCTTTGCCCCACTGCGGCTTGCCGTTCGCGTCCAGTTTCTGGAGGATGGTGTTGCTGTTGCTGATCCACGCGACCACCACGCCGCCATCACTCGTGCCGGCAATTTTCGGCGACGCGTTAGAGTTCGTGGAACCCGTAGTGAGCTGCACTCCACGCGGTCCCCACAATGCTTTTCCCGCCGGACTCATCTTGGCCGCAGTCACCTGCTGGTTCGATCCCTCGCGCGTATCGAGAAAAGCCAGGAGCGCGTTGCCTTCAGTGTCGATATCAAGACCGTAGTCTTCGGTGGAACTGTTACTCAAATGGGCAACTTCAATCCCACCGTGTTTGAACTGCTCGACACCGGCGGGACCGAGCCGCTGCAGAAAGACGCTGTATCCGATCGGCGGCGGACTCTTCGGATCAGCGTCGAACCAACTCACGTACCATCCGTGATCCGGCAACGGCTTCACCTTAGGCTGCACTTGATCGGCGCCATCACTTTTGTTGGCCAACGCGAGATTCACCGAAGGATCCGACGACCATTGCGCCCACGCATTCGAGCCAAGCATAAAAGAGAGCATTAGCACAAAGGTGTACCGGATACCGTGTTTCATGAATCGCTCCTGATTAGATCTATGGGATTGCACTTAAGAACAGCTCGCCAATACTACTCAAACATCACAGTTCTTACTAGAGCCCAGCGTATGAGGCCTAATGTTCCTTCGAGGATAAAAGGCGGTTCACACCCAAACACCAAATCTGTGCGCGGTTTGACTTGCCTGGGGAAAAACCCAATAATCAAGCCTAGATGGACATCTACGAAGAGATCGTGAAACTGCGGCAGGACGGGCGCCGGGGTGCCGTGGCGACCATCGTCAATGTGCGCGGCTCGATCCCCTCGTTCGAGACCGCGAAGATGTTGGTGCGCGACGATGGCTCCATTGCCGGCACCATTGGCGGAGGTTGCGTCGAGGCTGAAGTCTGGCAGGCTGCTCGTGAAGTCATGGAAAGTGAGAAGCCGCGCAGTCTGACTTTCAACCTCAATCAAGATCCTAAGTACGACACCGGCCTCGTCTGTGGTGGCACGCTCGACATTTTCATCGAACCCGTCCTACCTCCAGCATTACTTTATATTTTCGGTGCAGGTCACGTGTCAGTCAATCTTTACAAGGTGGCTCGCGGCGCTGGTTTTGAGGTCACTGTAGTCGATGACCGCGAGACCTATGCCAGCCGCGACCGTTTCCCCGAAGCCAAAGAAGTCATCGCACAAGATTTCGAACAGGCCATGGCCGGGCTCTCGCCGAATCGGTCGTCGTACATCGTGATCGTGACTCGCGGGCACCGCGACGATATGCGGGTCCTACGCTGGGCAGTGCAGACCGAGGCGCGCTACATTGGCATGATCGGTTCCAAGCGCAAAACGATTACGATATTCCGCGAGTTGACCAAAGAAGGCATTCCGGCCGAACTTTTCGACCGCGTACACGCGCCCGTCGGTTTGGATATTGGCGCCATTACGCCGGAAGAGATTGCAGTCGCGATAACGGCGGAGTTGATTGCCGTCCGTCGCCGCTCGGAACGAGCCTTGCCACATATGAGTTGGTTCAAAAGCCGCACGACCGAATCGAATTCGGCTGAGCACTCGGTTGAGGCTCGCAAAGAAGACTAGCTAATCCGGCAACCGACGACTGATCTCCGTTCCACTGTCCGCTTGGAATTCTGCTATCTTCAGCTCATGCCCCACGCGCCTGGCCTTTACGCCGTGATCCTTGCTGCCGGCCAATCCACGCGCATGGGAACCGACAAGGCGCTGCTGCCCTGGCCACCGGCGGCGAGCGGCTCGGCACCAACAGGCCAGACTTTTCTTTCCGCTGCGATTCAGGCTCTCGATCCTTTCAGCGACAAGGTCATTGTGGTGGTGGGAAAGAACGAGAACAATCTTGCTCCCGTGTTATATGCCAATGGGGCTTCACTGGTGCGGAATCCCGACCCTGACCGGGGACAGTTCAGTTCCCTCCAGGTCGGACTGCAGGAAGTTCTGAATGAAGGCCGCGACTCCGCGATGGTCACGTTGGTCGATCGTCCCCCAGTAAATGATGCGACGCTGAAGACTCTTTGCTCGGCATTCACCGACGCCGCAAGCGACGTGTGGGCCGTTGTCCCCGAATTTAACGGAAAGCATGGGCATCCCTATTTGGTGGCACGAGAGATGATCGAAGCTTTCTTGAAAGCTGCACCGAGCGCGAACGCGCGCGACATCGAACACCAGAATCTGCCGCACATCGCCTATGTTGCCGTCGATGATCCGCTGGTCACATTGAATGTCGACACGCCCGAGGAGTATGCGGCATTATCTCAGTAGCCCCCCAGATCGAAAACTTCATGGAAAATGGACTGACTCACTTGACTCCAAACTCTTCGCTCACGTCGTCTGATTTTGTCGACTCGATCCTCGATCTTCGTCCTCAATTCGCGGTCTTTGATTGTGATGGCACGTTGTGGTCGGGGGATGCCGGTGAGCGCTTTTTCGACTGGGAACTGAAGCGAGGCGTGCTTTCCAATGACGTCGAACGCTGGGTGCGGGCGCGTTACGCCGACTACAAAGCCGGCAAAGTCACGGAAGACGACATGTGCGGCGAAATGGTGACCATCCACGGCGGGCTCGCCGAGGTTGAGGTGCTACGCCTCGCCAAAGAATTCTTTGACCAGAACTTCGTGAAGCAGATTTTTCCCGAGATGCAACATTTGGTTCGGCAACTGCAGAGCCAGGGCTGTGATGTCTGGGCGGTTTCCTCGACTAACGAGTGGGTGATTCAGGCAGCCATGAAACATTTTGGGATCGACAAAAAGAAGATTTTAGCCGCAGCGGTTGAGATCGATGAAGGACGAATCACCAATCGCTTGATTCGAGTGCCCTCCGGCGAAGGCAAGCCGCGAGCGATACGGGAGGTAGTCGGGAAAGATCCCGACGCGGCATTCGGCAACTCCCGCTGGGACGCCGCCATGCTGACAATCGCACAGCATGGGTTCGCAGTGAATCCGAACCCCGATCTAGAGCAGTTGGCGCGTGAGCGCGGCTGGAAAATCTACTGGCCGGATGGCAGGCAACCTCAATAGTAAATAATTTTGTCATGCTGATCGGAGCGAAGCAGAGTGGAGGGACCTGCTTTTTCCCCTATCCAGTAATATCCGTGTTCCTCCGTGAAATCCGTGGCTAGATTTTGATTTGCTTTAACGCCGCGGCAAGTGCGTCCATCGCGAGATGGCTGGCGTGAATGGAAGTTTCCGGCAGACCGCCGACTACCTGCACCAAATCTTCCCGTCGCAATCCTCTGGCTGCTTCTATCGTTTTCCCTCGAACCAACTCGGTGAGCGCGGAACCGCAAGCCATGGCGGGAACGCATCCTTTCGCTAGAAAACGGATTTCCGCGATATAACCGTCCGCAACCTTCAAACTTAATTTCAAGATATCCCCGCAAGCCGGATTTTCGACCTGCACGGTTGCATCGGCATTTACAACGTCACCCGCATTGCGTGGATGCTCAAAGTGATCGAGAAGCTCGCGAGAATACATTCCGAGAATTGTACCGCGCCATTGAACCCAGCCCCTCGCTTCGCTCCAGACGACGTTCTCTTCCTCGCCACCCGCATCGAATCCAAAGGCCTGTAAGATTGTTTATCGTGCCGATTGACCATACCCCGCGACGAATTGTTTCCCTGCAACCCAGCGCGACCGTAATTCTCGCTGCGGTTGGTGAACTGGACCGCATCGTGGCTTGCACGAAATATTGCGCGGATGTTTGCCCTGACATCCACAATCACGGGGCGACCATCGTGGCCGACTCCTGGACCGCAAGCACCAAGCAAATCGTCGCTGCTCGTCCCGACTTGGTGATCGCTTCCGTCCCCTACCAGGAAAAAGCAGTGACCGAAATCCTGAAGTCTGGGGCCCGCTTTCTTGGCCTGGCACCGAAGACGCTCGCCGACATCTACGCCGATATTGCTGCCATTGCGGGAATCGCAGGCGCGCATGATCGTGGCGAGCAAGTGATCCGCGAAATGCAACAGGAAATCGAGACGGTTCGCCGGCAAACGAATGGAACAAAGCGGGCTCGCATCTTCTGCGAGGAATGGGGTAAGCCTTTGATCTCTTCGCAGCCCTGGGTAGCCGAACTGGTCGCGGCCGCAGGCGGAGACTTCGTTGGCTTTCCGGGAAAACAAACATCCGCCGAAACCGTTCTCGCGGAAAATCCTGATGTGGTCGTGACCGCATGGTGTGGTGCGGGAGACCGAGTTCCTCTGGAGAAAATCATTCGTGATCGCGGATGGGAAGCAATGCGCGCCGCCAAAGAAAACCGCGTCTACTGCATTCGAGACGAATTCTTGAACACTCCCGCGCCCACCCTCGTGCATGGCCTGCGCGCGCTGGCAGCGGCCATTCATCCAGCAGATTTTCCACAACCTACGGGTCTAAGATGTATTACCGAAGTGCCGATGCGGAGGAATTAACACCTGAGTTAAGATTTCCCTTATGCCTCCTGCCATCAAAACGAAGGACGTCGCTCGGGAGTTGGAAGAACTCGCGCGCCCGGCCAAGTCCGCTCACGACCTGATGTCCCAGATCGTCGAGCTGCTGCACGACCGAATGCTGAAGTACAACTGGGTGGGTTTCTATATGCTGGAGACACCCTCTAACGGCGAGCCGCCCGTGCTGGTGCTCGGCGCATTTCAGGGGGCCATGACGCCGCATACGCGAATTCATTTGCACCAGGGAATCTGCGGAGCTGCCGCCTCGACTGGCAAAACCGTGATCGTGGATGATGTCAGCAAAGATCCCCGCTATCTGGCTTGCTCGCTCGAAACCAAATCTGAAATCGTGGTTCCGGTGTTCGTGCGGGGCAAAGTGGTGGGCGAACTCGATATCGATAGCCACTTCCCGTCGGCCTTCAAAGACGAAGATCGCGAACTGGTCGAACGTTGCGCCTTACTGGTTGGCCAACACCTCGAAAAGTCCCGGAAATGAAACTGTCGGGCTCACGGTTCGACCGGTTGAGCTTTAATCCCACTGGAGTGACCTGCCCATGAAACGAGTCGTCGCTGCGGTGATCCTGAAGGACGGAAAAGTGTTGGTGTGCCAGCGCACTCGTCATCAGACCATGCCATTGAAGTGGGAATTTCCCGGCGGCAAGATTGAAGAAGGCGAACAGCCACGGGACGCGCTGCGGCGCGAGTTGGATGAGGAGCTCGGTATCGACGCCAAGATCGGTGAAGAAGTCTCGCGAATGATTCACGAGTATCCCGGCGGAGGCTCGGTCGAGTTGCGTTTCTTTGTGGTCCACGAATACGGCGGAGAAATTGAAAACAAAATCTTTCGTGATGTTCAATGGGCACAGCGGTCGGAATTGCCCAAGTACGATTTTCTCGAAGCCGATCTGCCGTTAGTGCGGAATTTGGCCGACGGGAAGATTGTCTAGCCCGCTTGCATCTTTCACTGTTGAGGGGAAGGCTGTTGGGATGAAGGCGAATTTCCATCCCTGCGTTTCAGCGTGGGCCGATCATCATCGGTGCTGCTGCTGCCGGCGTCACTGCTGCTCGCGGACGCGGCACGTCGCAGAGTCGGACCACCGTCGTGGCCGTTGTCGATCTTGTGACGGTTCTCCAGTCGCGCCAGCCTCTCCTTGATATCTTGAAACTCGGAAGTGTCCAACCTGTACTCCGGCTCCGGAGCCAGCAGCGTGTTGATTTCGTCCTGGGTTTTTGCAATGCGGTCCGGAGTTTGGGGATGCGTCTCGAAAGTCTTCGCGAGAGTCCCCGGCTTGTGCTTTTCCATGGCTTGGATCTTCTCGAAAAATGAACTGAGCGCCTGCGGGTCGTACCCTGCCTTATACAAGTACTCGACTCCGAGGAAGTCCGCCTCCGACTCGAAGCTGCGAGCAAATCTCAGAAAACCCATGGGGATCACCATGCTGGCCAGGCTCTGCGCCGCATAGCCAATTCCACCGCCCACAAAGATCAGCGGGATGGACGCCAACTGCATCAGTTGTCCGCGCGTATTTTCGCGCGCCAGATGACAGGCCGCCACGTGCGCGATTTCATGAGACATCACGCCGGCCAACTCAGCCTCGTTATCCGCCGCCAGAATCAGGCCCGAATCCACGTACAAAAATCCGCCCGGCAAGGCGAAGGCATTAATGTCGTCGGTATCCACCACCTTGATCGTGAACGGCACCTCGGCGTCGGAATTTCTCACCAGGTTCTGACCGATACGGTTCACGTATTCGGTTATTTCTGGATCCGTCACCACCTTGGTCGTGGATTCAATCTGCCTGGCATATCCTCGCCCCATGTCGATCTGTTTTTCCAGGCTGTACCAGTTGCCCAGGCCGCGCTCACAGCCCACTTTTCGGTTGCCGATTGCGTCGATATCGCGCAAGCTTCCATCGTGATATGTCTTAGCAGCCTTCGGTTGGGGAGCGGTGACGGAAGTAGTGGTCGGGAGCGAAGCGATGGTGTCCGAGGTCGATTGATCTTGCGCAGCGGCCAAGGCCCCGCACAGAAGGACGAGACTCAGGAAAATCGGGAGCACGGCACGCAGCATGACCCCACCCACCATTAGGGATTCTGCCACACTCAGAGGCAAAAAAGTAGCCCAAAATTGCTGCTTGTGTGGTTTATTTGATCCTTCGATAGGAGCTTTTCGATCTTATTGCCCGGATCTCAGCGTCCAGAACCAGGCGATGCTCAGCACAGTCATAATCACGGTCGTGGCCCAGGCAGTCCAGTTATAGATCCGCGAGTTGACGTATTCGCCCATCAGTTCTTTCTTGTTCACCAGGAGCAGCATGAAGACCAGCACCGGCGGAACCGCAATGCCATTCACCACTTGCGACAGAATCGAGATCTTCACCAGCGGTAAGTCGGGCACTAGAATTACGGCCGCGCCAGCGATAATCAGGATGGTGTAAAGCCAATAGAACACTGGCGCCTCAGAGAATTTCTTTCCCACCCCGGATTCAAATCCCAACCCCTCGCAAACCGTGTAAGCAGTCGAGAGCGGCAAGATCGAAGCGGCAAACAGCGAAGCATTAAACAGCCCCACCGCAAAAAGGATATAAGCGAAATCTCCGGCCAGGGGACGCAGGGCTTGGGCGGCGTCTTTGGCGTCTGAAATATTGTGATAGCCGTGGACGTACAAAGTCGCGGCGCAGGCCACGATGATGAACCAGGCCACGATGTCGGTGAAAATGCAGCCTGCGATTACATCGATCTGCGAGGCTTTGTATTGCCGCTTGGTTACTCCCTTTTCTACGATCGAGGATTGCAGGTAGAACTGCATCCAGGGAGCGATTGTCGTTCCGACGACGCCGATCGTCATATACAAATATCCCGGAAGCATGAAGGCGGCCTTCGGCGGCGGTTTCACCGTGGCCACCAACGCCTCAATCCAGGCCGGTTTCGCGAAGAAGCCGGCGAAGATGTAGGTCACATAGAAGAAGGACGCGGCCAGAAACACTTTTTCCACGCTCTTGTAGTGTCCCTTGACCGGGATGAGCCAGACGATCACGGCGCAGACCGGCACCGTAATGTATTTCGAGAGGCCAAAGAGTTCGAGACTGCCTGCGATTCCGGCAAACTCGCCCACCACGTTGCCGAAGTTGATGACCAGGATTCCGATCATCATGAAGAAGGTAATGCGGAAACCGAATTCCTCGCGGATGAGGTCGCTAAGGCCTTTGCCGGTGACCGCGCCCATGCGGGCACAGATTTCCTGCACCACGATGAGGGCCAGCGTAATCGGGATCAACGTCCACAGCAGCAGATGCCCGAACTGCGCCCCGGCAGCGGAGTAGGTGTAGATGCCGTTGGCATCGTTGTCGACGTTCGCGGTAATAAAACCCGGTCCAACTACGGCGAAGAACAGAATTATCCGGGTCTTCCAGCGTTTCAGGAATTTCATGAGCGCAATTCGCCAACATACGAAGAGACATTGTCAAACGATCAGACAGAATAAACGGAGAAGCGAAATCTGAACAGGTGAAAAGTTATAAGGTGAGAATTCCTTGATGTCCTTGCGGCGGAGCGGACAACACTAAGGTCTTTCGACTGCGGAATCGTTCGTTTCGCGACGATTCGTCCTCTCAGGACGACACTGTTTAAAAGGAACTGAGGGGGGAACGCTTCCAGCGATTGGCTGCGACGCAAACGTAGATGTAGTTCGCATCTGCACCAATCTGCCCAGCTACGCAAGGAGCCGACGAACTCGCTGGCGTGGCTAGGTTCACGTGAAAACTTTCCGTCGTAAAAATCCCGTTGGCATTGACTTGAAGATTGCCGCCGGTTGTGGTGTTGATGGTCAACTGACCGTTGGCGTCGTTGATCATTCTGACGTTATTCTGCGCCCCAAAGCCGTTCAGATCTACATACGGCGTGGCCGACTTGTTTGCCAGGTTGCCAACATCCCCGGAGCCATTGGTTGTATCGCCGTTCAGGTCAACGCCACCAAGAAAAAGGCTGGATCCGACTATATTGCCTAAGCCATCCACAGAAAATATTGCATCTCCGTTCTTCAGATACTTGATGACGTACTGCCAGGACGCGCTCGGGCTACTATTTTGGATTTGAATTCCTGTAGCGAGGGCGCCGTAGTCCGCAGTGTAAACGGCGCCAATATAGTCCCCATTCAAATGGTCGAGCACGCCTTCCTGCACATCGATGCCGTAGGTAAGAACATTTTTGACCGGGTCGACGATTGACGATGCGAATTCCGTGGCAGAGAGAAATCCGTGGCCCTGATTCTGAACGTTGACCAGAATTCCCGAGGAGTCCGAGTGGGGACCATTCTGGCGAACCAAAATACCCAAGCCATCCACTTCGCCAACCTTCCCACCAGTCCACCAATTGTCTTTGGACATGTTGATTGTCATTCCGGTCTGGGCAGTTAACGGGCCATTAACCCCACTGCCGCGGGCAGTCGCGGTCAGGCTGGCGGCCGAGCAGGGTTTATTAATGCAACTGAGATTCACCGGGCCGACAATCAGACGGCCTTTCCAGTGGCCCGGAGTCCCGTTTTGCTGGTTCCCTTCCGTCGAGTTAGCAGCCCCCAGCGGATCAGCTTGCGCAGTCTGAGATGAGGCATCATCAGTCTGCGCCACCGTAGCAGTTTGTGCCGCCGCATGCGACAGCAAGGAAATCAAGATTGCACTCAGAAAAGTAATTTTCAGGAGCTTTGTCATGGCGTCCTTCTCTATATTCTTCGGAGTTGGCTTGTTGTGAAATCTCCCGCCGTTCGCGGCTTTTCCAACTTCGAAACAACAAACACAGCATACCGTGAATAGTTGATTCCTCGGCAAAACCAGGCTAGTCAGAAGAAGCGATTAAGATCTCACGGACAGACGCATGCCGGCCGACGGAGAGGAACGGATAGTCGCATAACTTTGCGCTTATCATGCAGATAGTTTCACCAGCTTACGAAATTGTTTATGGACGCGCTGTAATCGGATTAGGATACGTTGTCTGGCGGGCTTCGTTGGTTGGATCGTCCAACCAAATTCGGCTCGACACGTTTAGAAAACAAATAAAAAATCCTGAGGAGGAATCCACGTGAAAAAGACTCTTGTTGCAATACTGCTCGCCGCGTGTTTGGCTAGCGCGGCCGTAGCAGCGGATCGAAACCAAACCAGCGTGGCGCGCCCCGATATAGTCGCACCTGGGCACATTTATGTTCACCCGTTCGTCGACGTGAAAGGGCCGTGGGGCTACAAACAAATCTTCGTTTCCGACGCGGCCAATAACGTCGTGAACATCTACAACGCATCCGGCAAGCAACTGGCGCAGCTCACCGGCTTCAGCGAACCGCAGGGCATGGCGACCGATTCCAAGGGCAACCTCTACGTGGCGGATACGGCGAACAGCCGAATCCAAATTTATGCCCCGCCCTACAATAAGACGCCGAAAACGTACAGCGATCCCGGCCAGTACCCGGCTGGCGTTTCTGTCACGATTGTGGGCACCACGACGTATGTCGCGGTGACGAACATCATCAGCACCAGCGGTGGTCCCGGCAGCGTGACCATCTACAAGAATGGCAAAGCAGGGGCGGCGATCTCCAGTTCGGATTTCGGACGCGTCTATTTCGACTCGTTCGATGCCAGCGGTAACCTTTACATTGATGGCGAGAACTCCAGCGGCGCAGTCGTCGTTGGCGAAATCGCCAAGGCGACCACCACCGGCAAGAAAATTGCCGTACTCACAACCGGTAACTCGATCGAGTTCCCAGGCGGCGTTCAAGTAACGACCAAAGGCCTGATCGCGATCGACGACCAGGATGCCGCTGCGGTCTACAGCTACAAGGCGCCTGTGAAAGGCTCGCTCGGCAATCCGGTCCATACCACTCCGATCACCGGTTCGAGCGATGCAGTGACGTTTGCATTCACCAGCACCAACACTGACTTGTGGACTGCTGACGCCGGTAATGAGGATTCCGCCGAATTCGCGTACCCGAAGGGCGGAAGCGCACTGCACTCGATCCCGGTATCGGGCGGCGAACCGATTGGTGTCGCACTCGTTCCGGCCCAGATCCCTGGAAAGTAACTTACGTTTCATAGCATACGGCGGGCGCGCAAGCGTCCGCCTTTTTTCGTGGCTGCGCGTGCCTCGCCTCTTGCAAAAAACGCAAAGAAGGAAAGATGCGAGACCCAAAGACTGTTCTTCGGAGCACCCAGGTTCTACAGCTTGGCGCGCAGTAGGCTGATCACGTCGTCCGACGTAATCACGCCCGTGAGCTTGTTGTGATCGTCGATCACAGGAAGGGTCAGCAGATTGTATTTGTCGAAGAGTTCGGCAAACTCGTGCTCTTTCGCTTCCTTGTGGCACGAGATCAGCGGCTCCCGTGTGAGAGAGAGCATAGCCGTTTCCGGCGAGGCCAGCACAAGTTTGGCCAGGGGTACGGCACCGGCCAGGGTGCCGTGGGAATCGACCAGATAAATGGTACTCACGGTTTCGATTCCGCCTTCGAAGCTGCGCAAAGTATCGATCGCATCCTTAGCCGTGGCGCTGACGCCGACCGCGAGATAATCGGTGTTCATGCGACCGGCGGCGGTGTTCTCCTTGTGCTCGAGGAGCTCGACCATCTCCTTGCGCTCTTCGGGAGCCATTTCCTGCAGGATGTCGGCGGAAGTCTCAGCGGGCAGATCGGCCAGGAGGTCGGCGGCAGCGTCGGGATCCATCTCTTCGACGATGTCGGCGGCGCGGTCGGAGTCGAGCGACTCGACGATTGCCTTTTGCACCTTGGGGTCGACTTCTTCGAGTGCCTCGGCGGCAACGTCGTCGTCCAGGGTCTCGAACACGGCTTCGCGTTCGTCGGGCGCAAGGTCTTCTACGATGTCGGCAATGTCGGCTGGATGCAAGCGGGCCAGGCGTTCGTGGGAGATTTTCAGTTTCACGCGGCGAGCTGGATCGGTTTCGATCAGATCGACAAAATCCCAGGGAATGGGACGCTCGGGAATCTGGCGGAGCAAGGCTCGCAGGGCAGCTATCGGGACCATACCCTTGAGCAGGCGGCGCACGGCGCCTCGTGCGCCTACATCGACCGAGCCAACCCGCAGCATGGGATGGCGGTTGCCGGGGTCCTGAAAAAGTTCGACGTCGTTGACGCGGACAACCTTGCGTCCGTGAACGTCGATGATCTGCTGGTCGAGCAGGTCGCGGGCCAGCAGAAACAATCCTTCGGAGCCGTCCGCGATAGGCCAAGCCGAGGCCGAGCTGTCGATGCGCAGGCCGCCATTGATCGAGTTGACGGCGCTGAATGGCATCACACGGTCGCCGCCCTTGGTGCGGACGATTAACACGGCGATGCGCGCGCGATCCTCCTGGGGCGCAACCGCCAGTTCGCGCACACGCCCGCACTGGCCTCCGGTCGGCTCAAAGACCGGGAGCCCCAGCAGTTCGGTAAGTGCGAGCGATGACATCGCTCTGAGAGAATACCCAACTGCGGAGCAGGAAGCTACAAGGCTTTTGCCTGTTTTTGCCGGGCGCGGTGTCTAATCAGAGTTGGCGTCTCGCAGGAGAGCAAAATCGGAGCGTATAATCCGCGCGTTGACATTTCCACAGCAGCAAGGCAAACTACCCAATCCGCTGATCGGGGGCTTTTCGCTGGCGTGAAGCGAAGGCGCGGCGTGGCTGGCTCGGGTGAGCGGGGTTTTTGGGTGCGATGTTTCGGGTCCCACGGTTTTGGATTTGCGGGGCTGGTTCACAGACATTTTGCCATGACCGAACTGCGGGTCTCCTATACGCTTGATTCGACGCTGGAGACCGTCGATAGCGCCGAGCAAACTGCCAGCCGCATCGCGGCTGAAAGCGGATTCGATGAAGATGTGGTTATGCAGATTTCGATGGCGGTGCGCGAGGCCGCGGTGAATGCCGTTCTGCATGGCAATGCGTATGATCCGGAGAAGAAGGTTAAACTCGACTTCGAACGAACCGGCAATGACCTGGTCATCACCATTCGCGATCAGGGCAAAGGGTTAGATCCGGCCAAGATTCCCGATCCGCTGGCTCCGGAGAATCTTTTAAAGACTTCGGGACGGGGAATTTTTTTGATTCGCTCGTTTATGGACGAGGTGCAAATCCTTCCGTCCCAGACGGGCACCGAAATTAAACTCGTAAAACACGTTCACGGACCATCCGGGGACGTTAAGGAGGCTTCTCAGTGAGCATGAAGACCAGTACTCGTCAGGTTGATGGCGTCACCATCGTGGATTGCAGTGGCCGTATCACGCTCGGCGAAGGCAGTGTGATTCTGCGGGACACGGTGCGCGAGCTGCTTTCGAAAGGCCAGAAGAAGATTCTGCTCAACCTCGGCGACGTGACGTACATAGACAGCTCGGGCATTGGCGAGCTGGTCAGCGCATTTACTACGGTTCGCAACCAGGGCGGCGAACTCAAACTGCTGAACCTGACCAAGAAAGTGCATGACCTGCTGCAGATCACCAAGCTTTACACCGTCTTCGATGTGCGAGATGACGAAGCCAGCGCGGTGAAGTCGTTTAATTAAAGAGATTCCATTCTTTATCTATGGGCGACGATGGGCTGGCCTATCCGAGACCGGCCCTGTGTCTGCCTTTTTCTGTTTCGGGAAACTCTGACGTTTTTCTCTGCCGATTCCTCCTTTCCTTCTACCGCACGCCCTACAATCGTTACGTACGCTCGCGCTCGTAAGTTTTGTGCCCATTTCTCTGTTCCAGCTTGGCGGCAGATTCGGTCAGCCCTCTGTCTGCGAACTCCTATTGGTTTTGCTTTTGTCCACGATGTGCGCTGCGGCGGACTGCATTGCCATTGGCGAGGCGCGCCAGCACATCGGTCAGGACCAATGCGTCACAGGCAAAGTCTTTCGGGTAAAGCATGCCGGGCGCGGCGTCACGCTTTTCGATTTCTGCCAGGATTCCATGGTGTGTCCGTTCACCGTAGTGGTTTTTCCGCATGATCTAAAGCGCATCGGGGATGTGGGTCAGTTGCAGAATCAGGTGATCGAGGTCCGCGGTCTGGTGAAAGAGTACGACGGACGAGCGGAGATTGTTCTCCAGCAATTGCGGCAGCTCGGCGGAGAAGGTCTGCGGATTCCGAAGCTGCCCAAGAATTACGACGTAGAAAATAAGGGCCACTACAGCGCAGGATCGTTTAGCTTACAGAAGCCCGCGTATGCAACTCACAAGAAAAAGCAACCGGCGAAGATTCCGATCGACGTTCCGCCGGATGGCGATTCCATCGAGAGCTCTTCGCCGCCGCAATAATTAGCGGTCTCGTTAACAAAGTTGTCGATCAGCTAAGGTGTGAACTCGAAGACGACGCCTTGGTTGTCGGCGCCACCGAAATACGTTGTGCCATACATGTTGCCTGAGCGGTCGAGGGCTAAACCAGCGTAGGGATTGGCCCCGTCGACGCCTCCGATGAAGGAATACACAACTAAATATTTCCATTTCCCATCCGCTTTGCGGGTCAACTCGAACACGGTGCCTTCGCCCTGAGGGCCGCCCACATACGTCGTGCCATAGAGCCTGCCGGCGCCATCGAAAATCAGGCCGGCCGTGGAGCCGGAGTTATACAGCACCTTTTCCGCCCAGCCGCCGCCCGTTTTCGGCATCAACTCGAATATTGAGTCCTCCGTCGGACCATACAGATTGCCTGAAGCGTCGAAGATCAGGCTGGCAGTGGGATTTTTCCCGTCTTTACCGTTGAAGCTGTGCAGCACTTTCTCCGCCCATTTTCCGCCTGCCTTGGGCGTCAACTCAAATGCTGTGCCTAAGCCGTCAGCCCCACCATAGAAAGTTGTGCCGTAGAGGTTCCCGGCGGTATCGATGATCAGGCTAGCGTAGGGTGAAGATCCGTCCTTGCCTTGGCCGAAGCTATGCAACACCTTCTCGGTCCAGCCGCCGCCCGCTTTCAGTGTCAGTTCGAATACCGTACCCGAGGAACCGGTTCCACCCTCAAGAGTTGTGCCGTAGAGATTGCCGGAGCCATCCAGCGTCAAGCCAGCGTAAGGAGACGTCCCGTCCTGGCTGCGGCTCCCGAAGGCATACAGTACTTTCTCGGTCCAGCCGACAGTTGCTTCGGGCGTCAACTCGAACACTGTGCCGGAGTCGTGGACTCCGCCTGCATAAGTCGTGCCGTAGAGATTGCCGCTGGCATCGAAGATCAGGTTTGCCGCAGGAAAGGCCCCGTCCGCGCCGCCTTTGAAATTATGCAGAATCCTTTCGGTCCAGCGTCCGCTCGTTTTGTGCGTCAACTCAAAAACGCTACCTGCGTTATGAGCCCCGCCAGAGTAAGTCGTGCCGTAAAGGTTGCCGGCATTATCGAAAATCAAGCCTGCCCGCGGATAGTCCCCGTCCATGCGGGTGGTTCCGAAGCTATACAGCAGTTTTTCTTTTTGCGCGACTGCGCGCGTGCTCGTCGCGAGGAGGGTTACGGTAAACACCGCCAGAGTCGCTATGAATGCTGTGGAAGATCGCTTGGCCTGCATGTGGAGTCTCCTTAGAGCGCAAGGATCGATTCCGTCCTTGTCGTTGACGTCATGGGAGGCGTACCGAGCGGCCAATTGTCCTCCACGACGCGAAGGGGTGTCAAGAGATGAAAGTCTAGGTCAGGACCAAACGCAAGGTTCCTCGACTTCGCTCGAAATGACACTTTGTAACACGTGGGGTTCCGCGATTAAACACGGGTTCTGCGGCCCGTCAGACCATGCCTTTTCTCAGATCCTCAAGGGGATAAAACGTACCCCGCCAGACCACTCCACCGTGCGCCAAAGTCAGCGTCATGGAACGCAGCATGATGTAAACGAAGATGGCCGCGCCGATGGGATGCAGGACAAAATAATATACAGGGATGTCGGACTCCCAGGACATTCCGACATAAATGCCGAATATGGATGCGAGGGCGAGCGCATACGGCAAGCGAGCCCATCCGTGAGCAAGCCATATTCCGACGAAGGGCACGATGTTTAGAAACGCCAGGGCAAACGCGGAAAGCAGAAGTCGCCATGGCTGGAACGACATTATGGCGAAGGAATTTTTGGTGAGGTTGTTGACCATGCCCATTGCGCCCTTGGCCCAGCGGAGTGAAATCAGGTCGGCGCCGTAGACGTTGCGCTGGGCGTATCCGGCATTCTTCACTATTTTGCCCAGCTTCATGTCGTCGACCACTTCGAAACGCAATGCCTTGTAGCCGCCAACCGCGTCGTACACACGGCGGCGGATTAGATTGAACGCGCCCACTCCGATATGGTCTTTGGTTTTGGGATCGGCCACTTTCCAGGGACGATGTCCGAAGACGAAAAGGGTTTGGAAAAAAGCGACTGTGATTCTTTCGCCCGGGCTGTGCATGATGATGCGAGGAAACAAGACAAGGTGGTCGGCAGATTCGGCCTCGGCATAAGCCAAAGCGCGGGTGAGCACGTCGGGCCGGAAAAGCACGTCGGCGTCGGTAAACAGCAGCCAATCTCCGGTTGCCTGATTCGCCGCGCTCCACATGGCGTGAACTTTGCCCAACCAACCAGATGGCAACTCGGCAATGTGAATTACTTTCAGTCGACCATTAGCTTCCGGCCTGGATGCAACTCGGTCGATGACTTCGCCGGTGCGATCGGTGGAACGATCGTTTACGGCGATGATTTCGTAATTGTCGTAATCGAGAGTCAGCAGTTTCGTGAGCGCTGGCCCAATGTGCTCTTCTTCGTTGCGGGCGGGAACAATGATGCTGACTCGGGGGTTCCCAGCGGGAGTGGCCGGTTTGCGATTCCATTCGGAATGCGAGATGTCGGCTACTTTGGGCATGCCCAGAGCGGCGTCGAGGAGGCGGGAAAACCAGACCAAGGCGAGGAAGCTTCCGGCAATCCAATGAAAAATATCCCAGTGAAAATGGCTCATGCCAACTGGCTGTCCGAAGCGCCGGGCCCATTCTGGGTTCTTACAGGGGGAGCGAATCGCATCCCGTAAAACAGTATGGCGGAAGAAACCGCCATTGCGATGACCGGCAGAATGAAGGCAGCTTCAAGCGAGCGGCGGTCGGCAACGTATCCCATGAGAGTTGGCGAAGGCACGTCGCCTAATAGATGGAAGATGAAAATATTGACGGCGATCGCGGTAGCGCGAATATGCGCGCCGACCGAGTTCACGAGAGCCGTGTTCAGGGGCGAAGTGTTGAACAATAAAAGAAACGCCGCCACCGCGATGGCCGGCACCATCAATTTTCCCTTGCTGAACAAGGCAACGATCATGACGGGCACGCCGAGACCCATGCTGACCGCCGACACAAAATAGTACGAACTTTTCATGCGCGGGAGCAGGCGATCTCCCAACCAACCTCCAGCTAAAGAGGCTAGAATGCCATCGACCACCACGATTTTGCCAAAGGTTAAATTTGCCGCTTCCAGGCTGTAGCCGCGCACTTGAGATAGAAAAGTCGGCATCCAGACCTGTATTCCTCCGAGCGAAAACGTTCCCGCCGCCATGCCCAGGGTGACGGCCCAGAATGCAGGATTACGTGCCAACCCTCGCAGGGTGGCGCGGTCTGGAGTTTCTTTGAGTGAGTCGAACTGGCCGCGTGGCGGCTCGGGAACGAACAACAGGGCAAGAGCGAGCAGAAAGCCCGGGAATGCCGCGATGTAAAAGGGATACCGCCATCCGAGATGTGGACCGAGCTTGCCGCCCAGAAGATATCCAGCGGCTGTACCCACGGGAATTGCCAGATAAAACACTCCAAAAATGCGCCCGCGTTTATTCTCAGGAAAAAGATCAGCGACGAAAGTTGGGGCGATGGTCACGAAGGTCGCTTCGCCAATCCCAACCAGCGTATGGCGAACCAGTAGCTCCCAGTAGGTGTGCGTGACCGCGGTCAGGAGAGTGAGCGCACTCCAGAAGATAGCGCCGAGAATGATGATTTTCTTGCGCGAATAGCGGTCGGCGAGCGGCCCGGTAAACGGCGCGGCGATCATGTAAAAGCCAAGAAACGCGCTGGTAAGGTATCCGAGCTGAGTATTGGTGAGATGGAATTCGGTTTGCACCAGCGGCTGGACGGCAAACAACACAGACCGATCGACGTAGTTGAGCAGGTTCAGCGCCGTGAGCAGAGTGAGCGCGGTCCAGGGATAAAGTTTCGTCTGGGTCACTTGGCGAAGGAATATATCACGAGGTCATTGAATCGTACTGTGAATTGCACTCGGGACTAGAATGGAGTCGGGGAGACAGCTGACGAGTGTTCCGAGAAAAGGCACGGCAAACTGGAAAGTTCATCCCGGCGAGGTTTTGCGGGAGGAATTCCTGAAGCCCATGGCGATTTCTCCATACGCCCTGGCAAAGCAGCTGCGTGTTCCGCCACCGCGCATCAACGACATCGTCTTGGAACGGCGAGGCATCACCGCAGATACTGCCGTTCGCCTATCGCGGTTCTTCGGAACCACAGAGCTGTTCTGGCTGAATCTGCAGGATGCCTATGACATCGGTTGCGCGCGGGCCGAACTGGCGAAAGAACTGGAACAAATCGAACCTTTGAAATCTGTCGCAGCGGCCCGTTAGGCGCAAAAAGATGGTTCGTCCTAGCGCTCCCTGCGGCCTTTCTCTGCGAACTCCTCGATACGCTCTTGACTTGTTCTTCAAAGGCTCAGCTTACTTCCCTTTTGGCCGCGGCCACTTTGCCACGATCACCGTCGAAATCCCGCCGCGCGGGCGGAAATCTCCTTTGACCTCAGCCCACACTGGACGCGCCCAGCGCACGACGTCGTCCAGCACGCGGTTCACAATGTTCTCCTGAAAGATTCCTAGATTCCGGTAAGCCTGCAGATACTCTTTCAGCGATTTCAATTCCAGGCAGCGCTTGTCTGGCATGTAGCGGATGGTAAGCATGCCGAAGTCGGGCAATCCGGTTTTCGGACACACCGAGGTAAACTCAGGATCGTCGACCACAATCTCGTATCCAGCAAATTGATTCGGCCAAGTTTCGATCTCGGGGAACTTCGCATCCAGGCCTGCCTGGGCGTGTTCGGGCGTATAGCGTGGCGGTTTGGACATGGCCCATTGTAACCGGATGAATTCGTTAAATTCTTCAAGGATTTGCGGGTCATCCGCAAAGCCTCGCGCATCTAATTCAGCAGCTTCCTTCTAAAGCTCCCAGGGGCAGCAGGTGGTACAGTTATTGCGTCCAGTAATTCGTTTGTTATTAAGAACGAACCACGAAGAATGACGAATAATGGCGGCAGTTTTGTGACCCGGCACCGCTGGCTCGCGGCAACGCTCGCGATAGTCGCAGCCGTGGTGTTGTTTGCATCTTTGTCGCGGGACCCTGCGGTGCCAGTGCGGGCGGTGACTGCGCAGCGGGGCACGATTCGAAGCGTGGTCTCCACCAATGGAAAAGTCGAGCCGCTGCAGAACTTCGAGGCGCACACGCCGATGGGCACGACGGTGACAAAAATCCTGGTGCGGGAAGGCGATCAGGTCAAGAAGGGCCAACTGCTGGTGCAATTGGACGATGCGAAAGCCCGCAGCCAAGCGGCGCAGGCCAAAGCTCAAGTGCTCGCTGCGGAAGCCGATCTGAGTGCGATCCAAAAAGGCGGAAACCGCGAGGAGATTTTGACGCTCGATTCGCAAATCACCAAAGCCCGAACCCAGAACGATACGGCACAGCGCAATCTCGACGCGCTACGACGTCTGCGTGAGCAGGGTGCGGCTTCTCCAGGCGAGATAAAGAACGCTGAGGACCAGCTCAAACGCGCCAATGCAGATCTCGAACTTCTTCTCCAAAAGCAGAAGAATCGCTATTCCCAGCCGGAGATTGCCCGGGTGGAAGGCCAGAAGTCTGAAGCTCAGGCTGCGTATGACGCGGCGGAAGATGTGCTCAATCAGCTGAATATTCGCGCTCCGTTTGCTGGGATCGTCTATTCGCTGCCGGTCCTGCAGGGTGCATACCTCAATCCCGGCGATCTGGTATTGCAGGAAGCGGATCTCTCGAAGGTTCGCGTACGAGCGTTCGTGGACGAGCCCGACCTCGGACGCCTGGCCCCGGGGGACAAGATCGAGGTCACCTGGGATGCGTTGCCGGAGCGAACCTGGGAAGGCACGGTCAGCGTGATCCCGGCCGTCATAAAACTGCATGGAACCCGCAACGTCGGAGAGACGACTTGCATTGTGGACAACAAAGACTACAAGTTGCTGCCCAACGTCAATGTGAGTGTCACGATTATCACAGCGGAGCATCGCGACGTACTTACTGTACCCCGCGAGTCGATTCATCAGGACGACGACAGCAAGATTTACGTGTACGCAATCGTGAACAACGAATTACAACGCCACTATGTACAAACTTCGATTTCGAATCTGACGAAAGTTGAAGTGACCGGAGGGTTGCCGGAAAACGCTTTGATCGCTCTCGGGCCAACCAATCCCAATTCAAAACCGTTACGCAACGGTTTAGCAGTAAAGGTGGTTCATTAATAAATGATTTCGATTAAGAAGCTTTCGATCATATTGTGTCTGGCGCTTCTTCCTTCGCTGTCTAGTGCGGATTCCGCGGACAGCAAACTGCTTGCGGAAGGCCGCATGGACGACGCCGTGATATCTCTGCACAACAGAATCAGCGGCTCTCCTAACGACTCTGAATCCTACAATCTGCTGTGTCGCGCGTATTTCGCGCTTGCTGATTGGGATCAAGGTATTCCAGCATGTGAGAAGGCGGTGTCGTTGGATCCCGGCAACTCGCAATATCATCTCTGGCTCGGACGCGTTTACGGCGAAAAGGCCGATCACTCCGGCTTTCTAACGGCGGCAGGTTTCGCCAAGAAGGTGCATGCTGAATTTGAAACGGCGGTGCGCCTGAATCCAAACAGTGCCGAAGCGCGCACCGATCTGGCAGAGTTCTACTTGGAAGCTCCCGGGATTATGGGCGGTGGGCGGGATAAGGCCGAAGCCCAGGCGCAGAAAATCGCCGTGCTGGATCCGGTCCGAGCTGGATGGGTGAAGGCGCGCCTTGCGGAAAAGAGCAACAATCTTATCGTCGCCGAGAACGACTATCGGGCCGCCATCGTAGCCAGCCACGGCGCCGCGCTCGCCTGGCGGAATTTAGCCTCGTTCTATCGGCAAGCCGGCCGCCTGGACGAAATGGAAGACGCCATCCGCCACGTCAGCGCAGCACCGATGGATCAACCCGAAGTGCTGATGGAATGCGCGAATATGTTGATTCGCAGCAACCGCGATCTGCCGCAGGCTACCCAGTTGCTCCGGCGGTATCTGTCGTCAAGCCTCACCGTCGAAGCCGGGCCGGCCTTCAAAGCGCACTACTTGCTGGGCACGGCACTCGAGCAGCAGGGCAATAAGCCGGCAGCGGCACAGGAGTACCGCGCGTCCCTCGCTCTCGCCAAGAGCTACATGCTGGCGCAGACGGCCTTAGATCGGCTGAATGGCCAAGTGGCCGAGATCGCGAATCCAAACTAGCCAGCGCGCTGCGGGCACTCTTGTCCGCAGCCTACCGCGGTAACATCCTGAAAGGTCTTTTGCCCGCCGAACGATAGACGGAAAAGTCTCGCCGGTCGAGAGTAAAGATTGTGTCGATGCCTTCCCGGTCCGCAAGGTGAACCAGAGCCGCGTCAGCCAACTGCGGTTGAATGTCATCGTAGGTTTTCATCACGTCGGCGATCGCCTTGCCTTCTTCGCCGGCCAAGGACAAAAGTTCCAGGAAACCGTTGTCCGCACTTCGTAGAAGCTGCTGGACTGCCCTCGGATAGGCACGCAGCAGCCAGGCCGCTTCCGTGATTACAGGCCAGCAAGAAAACAGTGGGCCAGGTAGATGGCGCAGCGTTTCTACGCAGACCTCGTGATGTTGGTCCGCGCTGGAGAGAATGGCAACCAGCGGGCCGGTGTCCACCAGAACCCGCTTCATTGATCCTTACCAAAGCCTTTAAAGTGTCGGGGATTCGTGCTCAAGTCCTTCGGTGGACGTTTCAGACCGCGGCGTCGAACAGCACCGATCAGCCCGGCTTCCTCCGCGAGTTCGAAGGCCGAACGCTCGCCGTTGGAGCGGCCAAGATAGGTCTCCAGGGCTTCGCGAATGAGGTCGGATTCCGTCTGCCCCTTGATCCGGGAACGATGACGGAGACGGCCTCCCAGTTCCTGGGGAATTCGCACCGTAATGCGCTCAGAGCCCATGTCAGACATAATAGCATAATTGTCAGACTTGGCGATGCGAAACAGATTTGCGAATCCTCGCCGCAAGACAATGGAAGACAGGCCGTCTCTAAGGGCGGATTCGCGGGTTTGCATTCCCACGAGGAGCGCGCTGACCACCTTGGCCTTCACCGGGTCTTGGCAAACAATTCGAGGTAAACCAAAACACACGCAACCCACGCCACTATGACAATCGCGACCTTTTTCAACAATGACATGAAAGAAAGTTTACTCGTTTTCTCGCTCTGCGGTATGCACACAGCAGGCTGTTTCGAAATCTTAATATCCAATTGGGCTGAGAAGGATGTCCGCACACGCGCATGCTCCGGGGTCGGCCCTCATTTACAATCACATTTCCGGCTTCAGCAATCTTTGTTGAGGATGAAAACATGAAACCTGCTTGCCGTGGTAGATCACGCCTGGCTGTTTTGTTTCTTCTTACTGCGTTTCTGGCTTCTTTCTGCAGCACTGTCGCTGCCGAGCAAATTCCGCTGAAGCGCGTCGTGGAGTTGGCGCTGGCCCACAGCACAACGATGCAGGCTTCTCAGATCGATGAGCAACGTGCCTTTGCCTCGTACCATGAAGCCCGCAATCAGTATTTGCCGCAACTAACTGTCGGTTCGGGCCTGGGCAAGTCGTATGGTTATCCGCTGAGCCTGGAAGGGTCTGCTCCTTCGATCGTCAACACGACTGCGCAGTCGGCGTTGATCAATCCGTCGTTGCGCGATTTTGTTCGCGCAGCCAAAGCTGAGTGGCAGGAAAGCACGATTCAGACAAAAGACCAGCGCCAGCAGGTCATTCAGGACACCGTCTTGAGTTATGTCGAACTCAGCAAATTGGAAACGCTCATGACCCACCTGAGCCATCAGTATGAGGATGCGCTCAAAATGGAGCAGATCGTGAACCAGCGCGTTCTGGCAGGCGTGGATACGCCGTTGATTCGGAACCAGGCGCGCCTGAATGCGGCTCGGGTTTATTTGCACATCTCGCAGGCGCAAGGCGCAATCGATGTGCTGCGCAACCGGCTTTCGCAAGTGACCGGGCTTCCAGCAACTGCAATTGAGACTATCCCGGAGTCCATTCCAGCCTTGCCGGAGGTAAAGCCAGAAGACAATTTAGCCGCGAAGGCGGCGCAGGAAAGCCCGCTGATTGAGATTGCCGACATCCGCGCTACTGCTTTCGCTTTCCGCGCCCGCGGCGAACATCGCGCGATGTTGCCGAGCATTGATTTCGCCGCGCACTACGCCTTGCTTGCTACATTCAACAATTATCAGAATTTCTTCCGGCCAGGAAGCTTCCAGTCGAACAACGCCACAGTTGGAGTGGAGATCCGATTTCCCTTCCTGAATCCTTCGCAGCATGCCCACGCCCAGGCAGCGGACGCTGCCGCGTTGCATGCTCGTAAGGATGTCGAGGCAACCAAGAACCAGGTTTCGGAACAGACTTTGAAGTTGCAACGTTCGGTCGAGCAACTTTCGGCTGCCCAACAAGTTGTCGACCTGGAATATCAAATCGCAAAGTCCAATCTTGACGCCACGCAGACCCGAGTCGATTCGGGCAGTGCGACGTTGCATGACCTGGACGACGCCCGCAATCAAATTAACGAACGCTACGACGCACTCCAGGACACGAATTTCGACCTGCAGCGTGCCCGCATCAGCCTGCTGCGCGCTACCGGCGAACTGGAAGATTGGGTGGGGGTTGGCAAGTAAGTAGCTCCCCACTGGACGACCCATTTCCCTGTTGGACGCATCAAACCACCCATTCGCCGTAAGCGTTTTGGCTGGGGGTGAGTGAGCTATTAGACTGGTTTTGCACACACTTATCAGAAATTACGTGACCGGCCGACGTGGCCATAGCAGGTACTCGAAGTGTACCTGGGCGTGCCCGGAAAGCGCTGTGAAATGTTAGAATTAGGCCATACACACATATGCCATTAAAAACCTTGTTTCTGAATCCGCCGTCGTTCGAGAATTTCGACGGGGGAGCTGGCTCACGTTGGCCGGCTACTCGCGAAATTGAAAGCTATTGGTACCCGGTTTGGCTCGCTTATCCTGCCGGAATGCTCGAGGGCTCGCGCCTGCTCGATGCCCCTTCGCATCACGTGTCGGCGGAAGAGACCATCAAGATCGCCCGCGATTATGAGTTCCTTGTGCTGTTTACCAGCACTCCAGGTTTCCCCGGCGACATTCGGCTGGTAAAGAAGATCAGAGAGAGCAATCCCAAGATCAAGATTGCGTTCGTCGGACCACATGTCAGCGTGTTGCCTGAAAGATCGTTGAAAGATTGTCCAGAGATCGATTTCGTGGTGCGCAAGGAGTTTGACTACGCAGCTTGCGAGTTCGCGAATGGCAAGCCACTGGAAGAAATTTTGGGGATCTCATACCTGAAGAATGGATCGGTCGTGCATACCCCGGACCGCCCGGAGATTCAGGATCTCGATTCCCTGCCCCATGTGACCGAAATCTATCGTCGTGATTTGGACGTGACGAAATACAACGTCCCATTCCTGCTTTACCCGTACGTTTCTCTCTACACTACGCGTGGCTGCCCCGCACAGTGCACGTTTTGCCTCTGGCCGCAGACTTTGAGCGGTCACCCTTGGCGCAAACGCTCCACCGACGATGTAGCCAGCGAAATGGCCAAGGCCAAAGAATTCTGGCCAAATGTGCGAGAGTTCTTCTTCGATGACGACACCTTCAACATACAAAAGGCCAGAACCGTCGAGCTTTGCGAAAAGCTGAAACCCTTGAAGCTTACTTGGTCATGCACCTCTCGTGTCACCACAGATTATGAAACGCTGAAGGCAATGAAGGAAGCCGGTTGCCGTCTGTTGATCGTCGGCTACGAGTCTGGCGACCAGCAGATTCTGAAGAACATCAAGAAAGGTGCGACCGTCGAGCGCGCCCGCCAGTTCACCAAGGATTGTCACAAGCTGGGCTTGGTGGTTCACGGAGACTTCATCCTCGGCCTCCCGGGCGAAACTCATGACACGATTAATACGACCATCGCGTTCGCCAAGGAGCTCGACGTCGAGACGATTCAGGTTTCGGTGGCCCACGCTTATCCGGGAACTGAACTCTACGACTACGCGGTGAAAAACGGCTTCATGGTCGGCGACAACAAGATGGTGGATGAGGGCGGCCACCAACTCGCCCACATTCAATATCCCGGCCTGCCTGCGGACGACATTATCGAGTCCGTGCACCGCTTTTACGACGAATATTATTTCCGTCCAAAGGCGGTCTTCCGCATTCTGCGCAAAGCCGCGTTCAACAGTGTGGATCGCAAGCGCCTGTATCATGAGGCCAAAGCGTTCTTGAAAGTACGCTCCATGCGCACAAGATGGGTCAAGGACAAACGCGAGAAAGACGATTCAGCAGCCGCAGTTGCACCGGCAAAAGCCTAATGTAGGCGCGGGCGTCCTCGCCCGCGCAGGCTCACCACGAAAGTTCAGAGTTCGTAAGAGCCCGCTCAGGAAAACAAAAGTGTGACCTTTCGCAAGTATCTGGTGCTGGCTGGCGTGACGCTGTGCGCGTCCATCGGTGATTCGTTGCTCTCGCGGGGCATGAAGCAGGTGGGCAACATTTCTCTGCATCACCTTTCTGATTTAATCCTGGCCGTCACCAATCCCTCGGTCGCTTTGGGCATTCTGCTCTTGCTGGGATTCTTCGCCTCCTACATGACTGCCCTTTCCTGGGCCGATCTTACTTACGTTCTTCCTGCGACTTCGCTCGGATACGTTCTGCTCACGCTGATTGCGAGGTTTTTTCTGCACGAGACCGTAACCACCTCGCGCTGGGTCGGCGTTCTTCTAATCTCGGCCGGGGTGGGATTCGTTACCCAAGGCCCAGCACTGACTCACCATCCCGCGAAAGCTGAAGAAACAGCATACGAAGCGGCTTCAGCGAGACGCGAGCCATGAAACAAGCGTATACGTGGAGTGCGATTGGGGCCATCGTGCTGGCTTCGACCACCGGCGACGTTCTGCTCTCCCGCGCCATGAAGCAGGTCGGAGACGTGGGCGAACTCTGGCGGCGCAGCGGCCTTTGGACAGTGATTTCAAGAATGCTGCGCAATCCCTACTTCCTGCTAGGCGTTCTTGCCATGACGACGGCCTTCTACAGTCTACTGTTCGGACTGTCCTGGGGCGACGTGAGCCTGATCGCACCCGCCTCGGCATCTCTCACTTTTGTCACCAACGCAGTCGCAGCCAAGCTGTTCCTGCACGAACGAGTCGACCACCGCCGCTGGATAGCTGCGCTGCTAGTAGCCGGCGGTGTGGTTCTCCTCGCCGCGTGATGTCGATCATCGTCGTTCGACAAACCTTTAGCCGGATGGCACATTGTTCGCCCGATCCGTGTACTATGACCAGACTCAATTATGTTTTCTGATCTCGCACTCTCGAGACGCCTGGAGCGGGCGGAAGGCCGTGCCTGCGTCGAATTTGCGGAGGCACAGCGGCGGTTATACCCCGACAGCGGCGCCGAATGGATTGAATGCGCGGGGGCCTACGCAGCCTTCAATGGCGTCGATTCTCCCGTCACCCAAAGTTTTGGTCTGGGTATCTTCGAGGAACTCAATCCCGCCTCGCTGGACGTAATCGAGCGTTTCTTTCTTGATCGCGGTGCGCCCGTGCTACACGAAGTAAGCCCGTTCGCCGGGGCAGCAGCGCTCGACTTACTTTGTTCACGCAACTACCGGCCAATCGAGATCAGCAACGTTCTTTCCCGGCCGGTCGAGCGGCCCACGGCCGAACACGCCAGCCACGTCCCCGAGGGTCATATCAATGTGCGCGTCATCGGACCAGACGAAGTCCAACTCTGGACTGACATAAGCACAAGGGGATGGGCGCACGAACTTCCGGAACTTCGGGAAACGCTGTTGCAGCTTGGCGCCATCTTCGCCGCTCGCCACGAGAGTCCGTGCTTTCTTGCCGAGGTTGACGGCAAAGCTGGCGCTGCCGGTGTGCTGGGCATCCATGACAGAGTTGCGTTGTTCGGAGGCGCGTCGACCGTTCCAGAATTGCGGCGGCGTGGCCTGCAAACTGCCCTCCTGCAAGAACGAATGCGCTACGCCTTCGATCACGGATGCGATCTCGCCATGATGGTCGCCGCAGCAGGCAGTGATTCCCAGCGCAACGCCGAGCGCAGAGGCTTCCAGATTGCATACACACGCACGAAGTGGAAGTTGTACTCTTAGCTGTATTCTCACTCGCCATTTCACAAGCTCGCGAAATAACTCTGTCATCCCGACCGCAGCGATGCGAAGTGGAGGGACCTTGCGTTTTCAGTGTCCTTCACTTTGATCAGGGCTAGCACCGAAATGGTGCGCGCTCAACCGGAGACTGCGAAGCAGAGCTGCAGTTCATCCGAACAGCCGCATGAATCCGGTCGGAGGAAGATTCGGCGCAAGAAACGATGTGCCTTCTAATCCTGCGGCTCGCGTGACAGATTCCGCGGCTAGGTATCCGCTGCGAACCGCACCTTCCATGGTCGCGGGCCATCCGGTGGCGGTCCAGTCTCCGGCGAGAAAGACTCTTGGCCAGACCGTCCCTGACCCAGCGCGGTACACGTCTACCCCCGGCTGTGGCGAATAGGTGGCGTGGATCTCCTTAATCACCGTCGACTTCACCAGGATCGCGTCTCGTGCGCCGGGAAAAAACTCGCGCAGCTCGGCAACCGCCAGCTCGACAATTTCCGCCCGCGATTTCTCGACCAGAGTCTTCGACGAACTCACGACCAGCTCCACGTAGCTGCCGTTTTCGTTCTGGCGTCCGAGCAATTTCGATTTATGAAACATCCATTGAATAGTTCGATCCAACAAAACGGCATGATCGAGGTCAGTGATCTGGCGATCGAACCAGAGGTGAATGCCGGTGATGGGCGACGTCTCGAATCGCGCCAGAGCTTTTCGCAGCGGCTCCGCAGCCGAGGCCTGTGGCAGCATGCGGGACAGAACGTCAAAGGGCACCGCAAGAATGACAAAGTCAAAGCTCGTTTGTTCGCCCGACACGAACAACTTCACATCATCGGACTCAGGCAGAAAAGATTCCACGCTACTCCGAAATCGAATCTCTCCGCCACGCGAAGCGATGTAGTCTCCTGCCACGCTGTAGAGTTCGGTCAAAGGAACGGTAGGCACTCCCATTCGCCCAGCTGCAGCTGACTTCAAGAAAGATTCGCGCACCACTTGCGCGGCATATGGGACTGACATTCGATCAAGTTCTTCGTTCAACGCGCTTACCAGCACCGGCTTCCAGAAGCGCTCGATGGCTTGCTTGGTCTGTGCGTGACGGTGCAACCAGTTCAAGAATGTTTCGCCACTATCTCGCGGCGCAGCGGGTGCCAGTGCCGCCATCGCCATTCCGATGGCAAGCTTGTCGGACAAGTCCAAACACGCCGCCCGTAGGAAAGCGGGCGCGTTATGAAGCGGCGCAGGCAGCTTCGATGGCGCGATCACCGAGGCGCGTCCGCCGGGTTCGAGGAAAGTTAACCGGTCGTACCAGCGAATCTTGTTTTCGACGCCGAGCCGTTCATAAAACTGGATGAGGTTGGTGCAGCAGCCGAGCAACACGTGCTGGCAGTTGTCCACCACTTCGCCGGTGCCGGGATGCTGATAAGAAGAAGCCCGCCCGCCCAAATAAGGCCGACGCTCAAACAGAGTCACGCGAAAGCCGCTACCGGCAAGGGCGCAACCAGCCGCAAGTCCCGCCAATCCACCTCCGACGACGGCGACTCGGGAATTTTGTGGCGGACGCTCGCTCATCAGGACAAGCGTTTCAGGAAGCCCTTGACCAGGATGCCGAGCTTCTCGCGCACCGTGAGGCTGACCTTCTCATTGCCAGTGAAGACGTCGTATTGCCGCAGCGCAATCTTTTCGAGCAGGCGTTGATAGATGGTCATGAGCACCCACAGCGCGGGCTGGCTGTCCTCTTCGACAAGAGGAATCAGTTCTTCTCCCGCACGGTAATACTCGCGAGCGCGATCAGCCTCCATGGCCAGGAGCGGGCGGAACAGTGATGCATCGGACACAGAGTCCAAAGCCGAAATTGAAATCCCGAATTTGTCCAGATCCTCTTCCGGCAGATAAACACGCCCCACGCGGGCGTCTTCTTTTACATCTCGAATAATGTTGGTGAGCTGGAACGCTATTCCGAGGCGCTCAGCCAGTGGTTCGGCGGCCGGATCGCGATACCCGAAGACATGAATGCAAACCAATCCGACGACCGACGCAACTCGATAACAGTACTGATAGAGGTCGTCAAAAGTCCGGTAGTGAACGCTGAGCGCAAGTGGAATTGTAGATCCGGCTGCAGGCATCTCACTGGCTGCCGGGCCTCCTTCAACATCCATCGCGGTGCCGTAGGCCAACTGATCGAGCAATCCAACCCGAATGTTGTAGCGACGCTGTACATCGGTCAGAGCCAGCAGTACCGGCTCGTCGGTAGGCTGGCCGGATTGGGCGCGGTGAAACGTGTCCAACCACGCGCCGAGTTTCTGCTGCCGGTCGTACATCGACATGGATTCGTCGTCAGCGATGTCATCACAGCGCCGCATGAACGCATAAACAGCGCACAGGGCCTGACGCTTCGCGCGCGGAAGCACCAGAAACGCGTAGTAGAAATTCTTTGCCGCCGCACGCGTAATGCGGCGACAAACCGAGTACGCAACAGCGAGCTGCGATTCGGTCGGCGCGAAGGGTGTGGGAGCGGGCTGCACGGCCGTACTCATGCCCTTTTTCTCCGTAGCTTTCTCCAGCTACGCCCGGCAACCAGCGCCAGCTTGCGGGATTTCGAAATTGAAGGACGCCTGCCCAGAACGGCATATTCTTGGCGCTTCGATGGCGTTCAGAATCTCCTGTCCGCCCCGGCTGAACAATTCGATATCGATGGCCAGGTCGCGATCCACTTTCGCGATCAACGGCAGGCCTTGCGTGAACCAATTCCGGCGCACGTTCCACTTCAAAATGCATCATGTCGCAGAAAGCGGACGAGTTCTCGCCGGGCCGCGATGTCATCTTCCGTAACTCTGAAGCGGCGCAGGTCTTCGAGAGGAAGATAGATTCGGCCGTTGACATAGTCCGCGGCTCACATCCTGCCAGAAATTCGCCAGTTGCAGCGCAGTGCAGGTGAAATCGGAAAGCGCCTGACGCTCCGCATCCCGGTATCCGCAGACGTAGAGGACGAGATGCCCAACCGGATTCGCCGAGTAACGGCAATAGCCGAGAACGTCCTCGAATGTCGAATAGCGCGTGATCTTTGGTCCTGACGAAACGCGGTCAGCAGATCGACGAATGTCTGCTTCGGAATTTCACACTTGCGCACCGTCTCGGCGAGCGCCACAAACACGGGATGCCGCGGGCTCCCGGCGTAGCACGCGTCGAGTTCGGCTTCCCATTGGTCGAGCAGCCGCAAAGATGCGTTGGCATCGCCGACTTCATCGCCCAGGTCGTCCGAAATCCGGCAATACGCATAGACATTGAAGAAATCCTGCCGCAGCCGCTCGGGAAGAAACCAGCTCGCAACCGAAAAATTCTCGTAGTGCGAACGCGCCAGACGACGACAGTACTCCTCAGCCTCAGCAAGGCTTGGGGCTTTCTCGGGAATGGCGTACTCAGCCGGAAGACTGCCCCACCCCTCCAAGCTTGAGGAAATAGTTGCAGTCCGGGCGTCGTTGGCAATCGATGACATGATCAGTTTCAATGTAGGCGCTTGGGATCCGCGCATCCCCAGAGAAATCCCGACTCAGTGCCCGGGGATGATTGCGGTCTTGATATCGCCGTTGCGGTTCAGCATGTGATGGAAAACCTGCTGCAGCCTGGATAGTGGCGCTTCGCCAGTAATGTAATCGGTCGAACGAATCTTCTTTTCGGCGATCAGCGCGAAGGCTCGGCGCACAGTCTCCGGCGTGTGATGGAAGGTGGCTTTCAGCGTGACCTCCGAATAGTGCAACCGGTTGGTGTCGAGCTGCACTTTAGTGCCGCTAGCGCAACCGCCAAAGAAGTTCACCGTCCCGCCTTTGCGCACCATGTCAATGGCCATCTCCCAGGCTTCCGGACGTCCCACCGCCTCGATCACCACATCACTGCCGCGCTTCTCAGGGGAAAGCATCCGTACGGCTTCTACAGGATCCTTCACCTTAGTGATTTGTACTACGTCGTGCGCGCCCATGTGTTTCGCCGCTTGCACTTGAGCATCGCGCTTCACCACAGAAATCACGTTGCATCCAACCGCCTTAGCCACCTGAATGAACATGAAGCCAATGGGGCCGCCTCCGACCACGGTCACCGTGTCTCCGATCTCCACACCGGTTTCGTGCAACCCACGAAGCACGCAGGCCAAAGGCTCAACCATCGCCGCCTCTTCATAGCTCACATCGGGCGGGATCGCCAGCATGTTGATCTCAACGATTCGCCGCGGAATTCGAATGTATTCCGCATAAGCCCCATTGTTGAACAACAGATCTTCGCAAAGATTGGCCTGATGCTTCGAACAGTAAAAACACATCTGACAGGGCGCGGAGTTCAGCGCCACCACTCGCATCCCCTTCTTGAACGCGCGCACGCCCGGGCCAACTTCCTCGATCACTCCCGCCAGTTCGTGTCCGAATAACGCAGGAGGAACGATCATGCGCGCGTGGTATCCGCGCTGGTATACCTTGAGATCCGTCCCACAAGTCAGGGCGACTTGCACTTTCACTAACACTTCACCATCGCCCACGCGGGGAATGGGAACTCGTTCGATTTTTACGTCCTCTTTGCCATAGAGGACCGCTGCCGTCATCTTTCCGTTCAATTTCTATTTCCTTCCCACGAACTGCCCGCTTGAATCACAATCTTCATCGAATCCGGCTGGGGATGCGCCGCCAGTTGCAAGGCTTCCACACTGTCCGACAAAGAAAAGCGGTGACTGATCAAACCTTCCAAGTCCATCTCGCGGCTCATCACGAAGCGAACCGAATCTTCCTGCAATTCAACCGACGCGCTATAGGATCCCAACAATCTTTTCTCGTCCACACAGATCGCAGCTGGATCAATCGTCGCCTCGCCGCGAACCGTCTGCGCGAACAACAAAACCCTGCCGCCCGGACGCACCGCATCCATGGCGGTCCGAATTAAACCGTTACCACCTACAGCAACAATCGCTGCGTCGGCGCCCCGACCTTCGGTCTGTTCCCTGACCGTTTTCACCGTGTCGGCACGCGAAGCATCGATCCCATTCTCTAATCCGAAGCTTTTAGATATTGTAAGCCTCTGGGGATACAAATCGGAAGTTACTACTGTAGCCCCAGACCGTTTAGCTAATGTACTCAACATGATGCCGATAGGCCCTTGTCCAATAACTAGAACACTCTCGCCGGGCATAAGTTGCAGCGTCTCAATCCCCTTCATGCATGTGTTCACGGGCTCGACGAAGCAGGCTTGCTCAAACGAGATTCCGTCCGGGATGCGAACGGTTCCGTGGCGGACAATCCAATCCATTACGCGAACATACTCCGCGAATCCGCCGCCTGATGGTTCGAAGCCCGCTGTGCATCCGACTTTCTTGTAAGTCTCGCACTGGGCAAAAGTCTTGTGACGACAGTAGTAGCACTCGCCGCATGGAATGTGATGGAATACGACCACGCGATCGCCCGGCTTAAACTGGCTGACTCCCTGACCTACTGCGGCGACCACGCCTGAGGTTTCGTGCCCGAAGATGCGTGGCGCAGAGTGCGAACCGCTGGAGATTTTCTTGAGATCGGTTCCGCAGATACCGCAAGTGTGCACGCGGACCAGCAGTTCACCCGCCCCGATCTTCGGCACCGGGACCGTTTCCACTCGAACATCGTTCACGCCGCGATAGACGGCTGCCTGCATCGTGATCGGGATCGCCCGCTTCATATCTTCGATCGTAAATTGTCCCGCGATGGCCATGTATTCTTGCTCGCAATCCTAAACACCCTGTCATCCCGAGCGGAGTCGAGGGACCCTGCGCTTCAGCGTCACTCGAATGCCTTGGATATTGGATGCAACTCCTGCGCCGAAACATCCGGCTCTTGGATGTACCGCTCCAGCTCAGCGCAGAGTGCCCGTGATGCTTTCGCACCATTTCTGGCCAGTTGGATTACCTGCGGCCAAAGCCACGGACGCAACACCGCAAAAATCGCGAACCTTCCCGTCTTAAATTGGTTCCTCTCATCGATGAAGCGATCCAGCGCCGGCATATGAAAGTCGCTCTCATCCGAGATTGCCTTCACTGCCAGAAAGCCCACACCTCGCGCCTGCGCGCCTCGCGCCACGGCTGCCGCTTCCATGTCGACTGCCTGCGCCCCGTAGGACTCCGCTAACTTCGCCTTCTGCTCTACACCCGCAACCCCAGCCGCGCTGACCAGGACGCCATGCCCTGCGGGCATTTCCGTGCGGCTACCGTCGCGGGCATCAAGCACGCGGCTCGGCGCAAAGATGTCTCCCACTTTCAATGTCGGATCGAGCGCCCCAGCGAAGCCCACCGACAGAATAAGCGTGGGCTGGTACAGCGCGAACACAGCCTCGGCTGCCCGGCGAGCAGCCTCCGCCCCGATCCCACCGCACACCACCACAATCCGCCCGCTCTCGAAGAACTTGAAACGTCGCCCCTCGTGTTCCCGCTGAACTTTGTTCCAGCCCTTGACCAGTGGGCTTACCTCGCGCTCCAAGGCGGCGACCATCGCGACTTTGCCCGAGTTCAGCATCTTCAGCCTCGCGGCGCATATCCATTCGCATGAAACCACTCCGCCGCCCGCCGCAACGCGTCATCCACCGGAACTACCTTCCAGCCCAGCTCGCGTTCAGCCTTCGCGCACGATACAAACATCTTCTTCCGACCCATGCGCACTGCATCAATCGTCGCCCGCGGCTCCCGGCCCAGAATGCGTCCAGTCACCATTTCGTCCACCACGCCAGTCGCCAGTGCCAGCACATAAGGCACTTTCACTTTGGGCGAAGGCAATCCGGTAATCGCCGCCAGCTTGTCGAGAATCTGTTTCAACGTCAGATTCTCTCCGCCGAGAATATAACGCTCCCCGCTTCTTCCCTTTTCCAGCGCAGCCACATGCCCGCGAGCGCATTCCCTGACATCCACCAGATTCAGCCCCGTATCCACATACGCGGGAAATTTCTTTCTCAGGAAGTCTACGATAATGCGCCCCGTGGGCGTGGGCTTAATGTCGTGCTCGCCAACCGGCGTACTGGGATTCACCACCACGACATCCATGCCGCTGCGCCCCGCCTCAAGCGCAACCTCTTCGGCCATAAACTTCGACCGTTTGTAGTGGCCGATCATGCCGTCGAGTGCAACTGGAGAATCTTCGTCCGCGGGATGACCGTTCGAAGTGAATCCCATGGTCGCAACGCTCGACGTGTACACGACGCGCCCCACATGATTCTTTCGCGCGGCTTCGAGAACGGCGCGCGTACCTTCCACGTTGGCCCGGTACATCTGCTCCGGATCGCGCACCCAGAGCCGGTAGTCAGCTGCAACATGAAACACCACGTCGCAGCCTGCCATTGCTTTTTCGATCGATGATGATGAGTCACGCAGATCGCCGACAACCCGATCCGCCTTCAGTCCCTGAATATTTCTCGGATCGCTACTGGAGCGAATCAGCAACCGCAGGTCAGCACCCTGCTCCGCCAACACTTGAGCAACGTGACTTCCTACAAAACCAGTTGCGCCAGTGACGAAAGCCAGCATTTAGCAATTAGCACTCAGCATTTAGCACTCAGCGCTCAGCCACTGTGCAAGCCAGCAACTCTGTCTCGTGTTTGCTGAAGTTCGTATGATCTCGTTCGGGACTGAGTGCTGAATGCTAAGTGCTAATTGCCAAGTGCTGCTATTCCAACTTCTCGGGCTGCAGCGAAATATCGGTCGCCCCCGCCGCTTTCTTCTCCCAATAATGCCGCACCCAGTTTTCCCAACTCTTACCCGCAGCCATATCGCGGCCGGTAAAAGCCAGAGCCGCAATCTCGGCGTACGAAAGTTTTATCCGGGGAGAACCATCTTTGGGCAGCAAGCGCACGAAGCTGTCGGAAAGCCCGCTTCCACTACTGCGATCGAAAATGTAGCCTTCAATCTTCGCGCCGTCTTTCCGCGTGATCGAGACATCGCCGCGATAATCGAACGCCCGCTCCAGCGCCTTGCGGAGGTCTTCCTCATTCGCTAGCGACGGCACCGACCCCTCGACTTTTCGTGAAGCGTTCCCGGACCAATTCGAGCGAGTTCGGATCCGCAGCAGCGGAAGGCCCGTGCCCGGCTTCCCGCCCGCTCGAACCCGCGTCTCCTCACCCGCTGGAGCGTTGATCTGCACCAGAGGATTGACAGCATGGGCCGGCTGAGCAGCGTCATCCAGCAGCCTCAGAGCTGAAGCATCTTCATGCCCGCCGAACATGCGCGCTTTCACTTCTTGCCACATGCCGCTTACCGAACCAAACAAATCGTTCACCGCCGACGCTTCATATCCGCTGTGCACCATGCAATTGGCGCGCTTCGGATTCCCCGCATACTCGGTCCCGTAATTTTCCCATGCGGTTGTTTCCAGCAATTCCGCAAACGTATCCGCGTAACCGTCTTGCAGCAGATAGCAGGGCTTCTGCCATCCGAAGACGTTAAAAGTCGGCATACCCCAAGGCGTGCAGGCGTACTCGCGCTTGCCCATCAGAAATTCAAGAAACAGAGCCGACTGATTGAAACGCCACTTCTTGCTGCGATTGGAGAGCATGGCGCGAAACAACCGTCGCGTACGAGCCCGCCCGAGAAAACGTTGTTGATCCGGCGCCTTGTCGTAAGAGTATCCCGGCGAAAGCATCATGCCTTCGACGCCCAACTCCATCATTTCGTCAAAGAAGGCGCGCACGCTCTTCGGATCGGCTCCATCAAACAATGTCGTATTCGTGGTCACGCGAAACCGCTGTCCAGCGCGGCTTTGATCCCGTCGATGGCTTTGTCGTACCCGCCTTCGAGGCACACCGAAAAGTCGTGATGCTCGCGCTGTCCATCCATGTGGACGGAAAAAGTCAGATACTTGCTGGGCTTGAATAGATGGATCTTCTCTTTGAGCAGCAGCGCGTTGGTGCAGAGATAAATATATTTCTTGCGTGCCACCAGCCCTTCCACAATCTCGCCAATCTCCGGATGCAGCAAGGGCTCGCCGCCAGGGATCGATACAGTCGGCGCTCCACACTCATCGACTGCGCGGAAGCATTCCTCGGGCGTGAGCTGGGACTTCAGCACATGCGCTGGATATTGGTTCCCGCAGCCCGCGCACGCCAGATTGCAGCGGAACAACGGCTCCAGCATCAGCACCAGCGGATACTGCTTGCGTCCCTTGATTTTCTGCTTGAGGACGTAAGTCGCCGTCGTCCACATCTGAGAAATTGGTACTCCCATTTGTCTTCTCTCCCGTACCGCTCTAATCCACCAATCTTGTCATTCCGATAAGCGAAGCAACGAGTAATCTGCTTCTCGTCCGCCAACACCAGGAAATCGCCAACTACCCAATCCGCCGCACGCCAGTTCCCTGCGCAGCCCCCGCCATCGCTTTGGCGTAAGTCGTCAAAGCGATCAGCGGGAAATATTGCCGGTACAACGTATACGTCAGATAAAACACTCGCGGGAAACCCGTGCCCGTAGTCTGTGGCTCATCCCATCCGCCATTCTTTTTCTGCGTACGCAACAAATATGCAATTCCGCGAGCCACGGAATCGCTGCGCGTATCATTCGCCGCCAGTAATCCCATCACTCCCCAGGCGGTCTGGGAGGGCGTGCTCGGTCCCACGCCGCGGGTGTTGGGATCGTCGTACGAACCGCAGGTCTCGCCCCAGCCTCCGTCGGGATTCTGCACCATCCGCAGCCATTCCGCACCTTGCTGCACATAGGGCTCATGGTGATCGATGCCTATGGCTTCCAGCCCGCGCAGCACCTGCATCGTACCGTAAATGTAATTCACACCCCAGCGGCCGAACCACGACCCATCGGGCTCTTGCTCCTCGGCAATGAACTTGAGCGCCTTCTTCACTCGCACATCATTCTTGTCGTATCCATAGGCCGCCAGCATCTCG
>CAVOLD010000006.1:0-124634 GCA_963696705.1 uncultured Acidobacteriota bacterium | reverse complement strand
CGTTCAGTTCACGCGATTCTGCGGCTCGGGCCAGGGCCTCAATCGCGTCCCGCAGAGTCTGGACACTGCCTTCTTCATCTCCACCCTCCTCGTCGCTGAATTTGCGCAGCGTACCCAGGAGTTCGTCAAGGTGTTCGGGCCCGGTGTGCTCGCGGTGCAGGAAGCCCTCGATGTGACCGGAGATAAGTTGCCGTTGTACCGCGCCGTATTCCGTATCCGCAGATTGGTCGGTAGTTGATACCCGATCGCCGCCCGCATGTTTGGAGATATACATCCCCGCGTCCGCGACCCGGATAATCTCCTCGGCGGTGAAGCCATGCACCGGAAAACTGGCGACTCCAAAGCTGCCGGTAATGAGATGTTCCTGCAGCATGGGGTCCGTCGACAGCCACAGGCGCAAACGTTCAGCTAGCGCCTGGGCCTGCTCCACGCCGGTTTCCGGCATAAGAATAATAAATTCGTCGCCTCCGTAACGAGCCACCACATTCGACTGTCGGCATTTCTGCTCCAGCAACCGACCCACCCGCGCCAGTACCAGATCCCCTTCGAGGTGCCCCAGCGTGTCGTTGACGTCCTTGAACTTGTCGAGGTCGACCAGCACCACTGAAAATGGACGCCCGGAGCGGGAAGCGCGCTTCCACTCCGAACTGAGAGCTTCCCAGAAAAAGCGGCGAGTCTTGATGCCGGTAAGGCCGTCGGTGATGGCCGTCTGTTGCAGCTTCTGAAATACGAACGAATTGTGCAACGCCGTGGCCAGCAGGTCGGCCAGAGTATTCATGATCAGCACGTCTTCCGGAGAAAACGCATCCTCCTGCCGGCTCTCAACATTGAGCACGCCGAGCAGAGTCTCGCCATACGTAATCGGAATGCATAGCACGGACCGTGAATCCGGCAACACTCCCTGCAGGTTTTCTTCGCCCGAGGTTTGAACCAGCGCGCTCTCTCCAGTGCGTGCCACCCGCCCCAGAATTCCAAATCCCAGCGGAATCCGCATGCCTAAAGCTTTGGCGGTGACGCCGGCTTCCGCCTTGATTTCGATGTCTTTGCGAACGTAGTCGAAGATGCCGATGCCAATATGATCGAAGCGGAAGGTTTTCTGGATGTGTCCCACAATCTCCAGCAGCATCTGCTCCGCGTCCTCGCTCGAAATGGCAGTCTTCGAAATGCTGTTGAGAAAGGCAAACTGGCGTGACCGACGTTGCTCCTCGGCGAACAGCCGCGCATTCTCCACCGCCACCGAAACCTGGCCGGCGACCGTCTGTATCACTTCCAAATCGCGCTGCTCGAAGACATATTCACGATCCGCGCTCATGACCGCCATAACTCCAGCAGGTTTGCCGCCCTGCAGAATGGGCGCGCCGCAGAAACACTTGGAGGGTCGTACCGGAATGTAGGTTGCGCCCAGGCGTTCTCGCGCCTTCTCCACATCAGCTCGAATCAGCAAGGGCTGCGCCGTTCGCAGGATGTACTCGGTCAGACCATTGTCGACCTTCCGCGATCGCTTGGGCAGCAGCTGACCTTTTTCCACCTCGAACTCGAAGCGGATATGCTCGCCTTCCAGGAAGGCCACATAAAACTCGCCAGTGTCAAAGATCTGTCCAAGCTCTTTGTAAACCGTGCGCAGGATCTCATCCTGATCGAGACGCGAGCTGATGGCCTGGCCAATCTGGGTCAGAAGTTCGTATTCCTTGGTTCGGCGTTGGGCGTTGTGCATGGTCAGGTAATTTTCCAGGGTCAGTCCAATCTGCAACGCCAGGCCAATCAGCAGACGCAGGTTCGACGATCCAAATACCCGGCGCTCGGCGTGCGGAAAAATGATCACGCCAAAGTTGTGCTCCCGCGTCTGCAGGCTGACTGCCGTAATGTTCCGGATATTTTCTTCCGCCATCACCTGGCGAAACTGCTCGAAGCGTGCCCCCGGAAACGCCGGCAGCGGCTCTGACATCTCCGCGAAGTTGTGAAAGGTTACGAATCCGCCACGGCGGTACGCCAGTTCGGCAATATATTCCCCGGCGCCGCTCTTCTCCATCTTGGTAATCAACTCAGGTGAAAATCCGCGTTGCACCGAGGGCAAAATCGTGCGCCACCGTTCCGAAACGTAGATCATCGCCCGGCCGGTGGGCAGAGGCGCCACCAGCCGTTCCAAAATATTTTGCAGGCTCGGCACCAGATCGCCCGCCGAAAGCAGCCGCATCGGGTCCACGCCCAGGGTGGAGAATGCCAGCGCATTTTCCTGCACCGCGTTGCGCTCGCTCTCAAACAGCACCATCACCATGGCGATGCCCAGCAGCATCTGCGGGATCGGGCCCAGAAAATCCCCCGCCATCCCTACGACCGGGAGAAATGCATCGTGCTGCTCTCCGAAAATCATCAACACAGCCCACAACGCCAGCGAAATTGCCAGAAACGTAAAGGCTAGCGAATTTTTTTGATGCGCATAACGATAGAAATAAAAAGAGCAATACAGCAGCACTACCCCTAGACCGACCTCCAACGGCAGATGGGAATTGGCAACCGCCTCCCACAATGCCAGCGCGAGGCCGCCTAGGCCCACGGCCACGTCGTACCATCGCAGATGGAATTTCCGCCGCATCATCAGCCGCGTGGAGATGAAGATGCAAAGCGCCATCGCGATCAACAACAAGGAACTCAAGAACGAAACCAACGCCGACGGCCGATGCACCGCTCCCCAGGCATCGAGGGCGTAATGCAGCGTGTACGCAGCCCAACCCAACTGCCATGCGCGGAAATATTGCCGCCGGCTCTGCTCGTAGAGGTAGGTGAACAACAGGAAAAGCAACAGGGCTACGAGTCCCGTTTGGACAACCGCGGCGATGGTGGGGGTGCTAGTGTACATACTCTTGGGAACAGTTCTCTGCCGTTCCCCTCGATCGTTTCAAATTAACGAAATCTGCGAACCCAATATTTTCATAACCTCCTATACAAAACAATAGTGTTTAGATGAGAACGGCAGGTGCGCGGTCACCTGGAAGTAACCACCCCCGGTTACCTTCGATACTTGACCCGCAACCCCGCTCCGGCCTGTTTCACGAGGAAAATGCGGTCGATAAAGCCGATGGGATCCGAGCCAGCCGCGAAGCGGCGCAAGAATGCAGCCCACGGCGCAAGCCGTAGGTGGTGACCGCGAAATGGTTCAGCCCCAGCGGGGCGAAAGACCTGCAGCTACAACTCCGGACACCTGCCGCCCAGATGAGTTATAGTGTTATTTCCACATGAGATTCCGGCCCTCGCAGGGCCATCTCCGGGCGTCCAGGCGGCGAATATCAAAGACCCACTCTGCGCCTTGAAAAAACCTTTATGAGCACTTCGAATCCCGAGACCGAAACTGCCGTCACCCCGTCCCCCGAGTCTCGTCCTTCGAACTTCCTGCGCGACGTCATTCTCGAAGACCTCAAAACCAACAAATTCGGCGGCCGCGTGCAAACCCGTTTCCCTCCCGAGCCTAACGGATATCTCCACATCGGCCACGCCAAAGCGATCTGCCTCGACTTCGGCCTCGCCGCCGAATTTGGCGGCCACACCAATCTTCGCTTCGACGACACGAATCCCGAGAAAGAAGAAACCGCGTACGTCGACTCCATACTGCAGGACGTCAAGTGGCTCGGTTTTGAGTGGAGCGGCCTTTTCTATGCCTCCGATTATTTCGACCAGCTCTACGCCTGGGCCGTGCAACTCATCAATGCCGGAAAGGCCTACGTCGACGATCTCAGCGCCGACCAGATCCGCAAATATCGCGGCACCTTGACCGAGCCCGGCAAAGACAGCCCATTCCGCAACCGTTCCATCGAAGAGAACCTCGATCTCTTCGAACGCATGCGTGCCGGCGAATTTCCTGACGGCGCCCGCGTTCTCCGCGCCAAAATCGACATGGCCTCGCCCAATTTTAATCTGCGCGATCCCGTCATGTACCGCATCCTCCACGCCGACCACCACCGCACCGGCAGCAAGTGGCCCATCTACCCAATGTATGATTTTGCTCACGGGCAGTCGGACTCGATCGAAAAGGTCACGCATTCGATGTGTACGCTCGAATTCGAAGACCATCGCCCGCTCTACAACTGGTTTATCAAAGAGCTCGGCATTTTCCCTTCGCAGCAAATCGAATTCGACCGGCTCAACCTGACCTACACTCTGCTCAGCAAGCGCAAGCTGCTGCAACTCGTACGCGATGGCCGCGTTACTGGCTGGGACGATCCCCGCATGCCCACCCTTTCCGGCATCCGCCGCCGCGGATACACGCCCGAGGCCATTCGCAATTTCTGCGGCGCCATCGGCGTCTCGAAAACTACCGGATCGATCGAACTCGCCATGCTCGAGCATTTCGTTCGCGAAGACCTGAACAAACGCGCTCCCCGGGCCATGGCGGTCCTTCGCCCGCTGAAAGTTGTGATCGACAATTATCCGGAGATCCAAACCGAAGAAATGGAAGCGGTCAACAATCCTGAAGATCCCAGCGCGGGCACGCGCAAAGTTCCATTCTCCCGCGTGCTCTACATCGAGCAGGAGGACTTCCGCGAAATCCCACCCCCGAAATATTTCCGTCTTTCGCCGGGACGCGAAGTCCGCTTGCGCTACGGCTATTTCGTTACATGTAAGAGTGTAGTAAAAGATGCCAAAGGCGAAGTAATCGAAGTCCACTGCACCTACGATCCCGCGACTCGCGGCGGAAACAATCCTCCCGACGGACGCAAAGTGAAATCGACCATTCACTGGGTCTCAGCCGCGCACGCCGTCGATGCCGAAGTGCGCATCTACGAAAACCTCTTCAGCAAAGAAGATCCCAATCAAACCGAAGAGGGCCAGGAGTTCACCGTCAATCTCAATCCAAATTCTCTCGAAGTGCTCACCTGCTGCAAGGTCGAACCGTCCCTCGCCAGCCCCGCACCGGGAACGCGCTACCAGTTCGAGCGCCTGGGATATTTCTGTGTCGATCACGACTCCGCTCCCGGCAAGCCCGTCTTCAACCGCACGGTAGCCCTAAAAGACACCTGGGCCAAAGTAGAAAAGAAAACCGAAAAGAACAAGTAAGTCACCCAAGCCCTGTCATCCGGAGCGCACCAAAACCCAGTCATCCTGAGCGCAGTAACTGATTCGCAAAAAGCGAACCAGTTACGAAGTCGAAGGACCCCGCGATCCCCAATCGCAATCTAACTGCCTCAGGGCATTCTCACCAGCCAAGCCCCACTATTTCCCCACACAACCAGGACACCTCTTCCCCGACGCCGGACAATACCCACAACCCGGCACCGTGACAATCCCTTCTTTAAGCTCTCCACTCCGCAGGCAAGCCAGAAGATGCCAAGCCTCGCGAAACTGTTCGTACTTCCCTCCATGCCCCGGCAAATGCGGAAAAAGAATCAATGATTCACTGGGCGTAAACGCGCCTACCGGAATGATGTACCACACTTTCAACGGCACGACATACACCGCCAGAATATCGATCTGCTCCGCCGTGTAGGATCGTTTCGATCGTGGCCCGTGCCAACAATGACGCACCGCCACGCGGTACGCATTCCTCTTCATCGACGAACCCGATTTCACCTGCACCCGCCACAGCCGGTTGCCCGCATCCACAATGAAATCGTAGAAATCGCTATCCCCATAAGGCTTGGTCACCGTGAAACCCATACTCGCGGCCTTGTGCTGAAACCCCATCTCGGCGATTTCCCCGCGCCGCTTGAAAGTTTGCACAAACTTCTCCTTCCGCCTGCCTGATTTTTGAATCCCAGATTTTCGTTTCATAATAAAAAAAGCGCAGGGGTTAGCCTGCGCCTGATTCTCCTTAATTGTCGTTAAATTATTGAGTCAGTTCGGTCTGATTGTCATCCTGAACAAGCGTTCTTTGCGCAGTGAAGGATCTGGGCGAGCCGCGCGATGTGTCGCGTTCTTTGCGACACAATAATCGCGCGTTTGGCTCGCTTCCATATCGAACTGCACCACTACCGTCAGCTCCGTAATCTCCAATTTTTCACGACGTCATCCTGAGCAAAGCGAAGGATCTCGCGCGCAGTGGCAGAACTGCCACTCCCTTAAACCTGCTGTCAGGGGTCTAGTACAACGCAAAGAAAAAGGCGCAAGCCGTGAAGCCTGCGCCTTCCGTTAAATCCTCTAGATATAGTATCGCACATCGGATATAGCAAAAGTGCCATGGTTTCCAACTTTATTTTATGTTTGAAATGAATGCCTTAGCAGGAATTCGACCTCCAAGGGGGCTTGACAAGATTTCGGCAAAATGACGTTTTTTCCAGATTGTGAGGCGTGAGCGCAGTTTAGGGCGAGTAGCCAGAACCTTCGTTCGTTTTGCTCCCGAGGGTGCCCCGTCCAAGCTTGGCTTGGGCGGGGTGGTTCGTCAGTACACTAGAAATCGAAGCGCAATAGGCGATACCAAAGGGGCAGGTTGGCATGCGTTTTAACCGGGGAAAATCCCCGCCCAAGCGAAGCTTGGACGGGGCACCCTCGAGAGCAAAATGAACGCCATTCGCTGGTGGCCCAGGTTCGCGAGCGGGGTGTGCGAGCTAACCTGGGACATGTTCAGATATCACTGCATTTCCCGGACCTGAGGCGTTAAATCCTGTCATGCCTATAGGTCTGCGGCGTTTCCAGCGGTCCGGACAATCCCATTTTGTAACTTTCACTTGCTATCATCGGCGAGCTTACCTCAATCCTCCTGATGTCTGCGATCTATTTGTTCAGTGCCTGGAGAGCATGCGCTGCCGCTTCGCCATGTGCGTCTACGGATACGTCGTCATGCCGGAACATGTTCACCTCTTGCTTAACGAGCCCAAGCAGGGAATGCTTGCGGATGCAATCCACTGGCTGAAATTGTCGGTTGCGAAACGCGAGCCGTGGCTGGGCGATTCGCGCTCCAGCGTATTCTGGCAGAAACGATACTACGACCGAAACGTGAGGGATGAGCGAGAGTTTACGAAAAAATTGCGCTATCTGCACCGGAATCCTGTGACGCGCGGGCTGGTGAAACAGCCGGGAGACTGGAAGTGGAGCAGCTTCCGTCATTATGCGCTGCGGGAAGTCGGAGTGGTCGAGATCGAGTCGGAGTGGACGGCGGGAGATCGCGAGACAGCAGCCCAAAGTGGGACTGCCAGGGTGTTTCTGTTCCCAGGTTAGCTCGCACAACCCGCTCGCGAACCTGGGCCACCGGTCCCCGATTCCTCCGCTCGATCCGAAAAATCCCACCGATTCCTACGAGCACAGAAGATAGCGCATTAAAGCTCGACCGCATCAGGGGGAGCATCCGGGATAGGAGGGAAATCCTCCGGCAATGGCGCAAGCTTCGCCAGCACAGCGAGAAGAGATTTCGTGGGAACGGGCTCGATGATGAGCCGGTCTCCTTCTTTTCGCATGATGGCCTCTTCGCCCGGAAACTCAAACTCACGGGGAATTCGCACGGCCTTGTTCCGTCCATTCTTAAAGACTTTGACGTGGCGTTCGGGGCTTGTTTTAGCGCGCTCCTGTGGCATATGTCAAGCAGATGCTAAACGACGTCATTTGTCCACCTCATCCCGTGGAAACGGAGGGACTCACCAGCGTGGGTAACTGCGGACCCTGTCCCCCACATTCCGGTTTTCAGCATCAAGGTGCATAACGAGTAAAGACGAGGTCGGTCGCTTTGGCCTTCTCGTGGCAGGGGAAGCAGGGCTTCAGGAAAGCCGCGTCGGCCGGTTTGCCGTCCTGGAAGTGACCGAACCCCCAGCCTCCGGTTGCGGCGTACTTGGTTGAGTCCTTGATCATGAACTGAATGTTTGTGGGGGCCCCGGGAACGAAAGATTGGGCTTGTCCAAAGATTTTGTTGTTTTCTGCCGATGGGACGTTCTGGTAATGCAAAGCGGCAATGATCGTGCCGTCCGGGTACGGAAGCTTGCCGTCGCGGAAGGCGTTGAAGGCTACATCGTTGCCCAGGACAGCGCCTAAACTATTGAGCTTGCCTGCTTCATGGGCCGAGGAGATCCACTTCCAGCCGCGGTATCCTTGAGGGATTTCGGTAACGTAGGCGGGGGCGGATTGCCCATTCGCGTGTCCTGGTGCAGGGGCGATGAGCGCGGCAAGTCCCGCCATCGTTGCCACTGCAACCAGGAAGAATGTGAAATGCTTCATAAGGATTCCTCCCAATGTGTTTAGGTGAACTGAAATGGGGCAGTCCTAAAAAAGCCTGCCCGGCAGATCAGGCACGAGAATTGTTTGGGGTGTTCTAGGCCAGGTTCTCGACGCTTGTCGAACAGGTCGCATGACCGCATTCGCAAGCGATCTCCACGTCACCCGATCCGGCATCGCTGCAAGAGTCACTGCAGTATTTCTTGCCGCTTTCCACCACACAGGTGCAGGGAATGTGGGCACAGGTCTTTTGCTCAGGTGTTGTCATAGCTTTTGCTCCATTCACGGGGAATATGAAAGAACGCTCGCCATTATAGCGCTCCAGAACGTTAGAAAGCAGCGCGGGTGGCCCAGGCTCGGAGGAATCTTATGTATGCGCGTGCGGACTCTGGGCGGGATTCGGCTTGGGCGCGAGCGGAGCCTTGACCACTTTGACTTCGAACGCGACCGGCAACTGCTTCGGAGGAAAGCAGGCAGCCTTGTCGCAGGCTTGATATCTCAATCGTCCGCGAATCTCGTACTTGCCCGGCAGCATGCTGGACAGTGGCCGCACCTGCACTGACAAGTCGAATTCTCCGCTGTAAACGCTGATCTTTTCCTCGGGAGCAAAAGCAAAGCTCATTTGCTCACCCGCCGGATAGATGATTTTTCCCACCACGATATCGGTAGGCACATCGAGTTTGAGGGTGGTGGGAATCAGGTAGTCGGCCGCCGGCGTGTTGGAGTTGATGTGGAAGCCGGACCCGATCTGAAATCGCAGCCCCACGCTCGTAGCCTTGCCGCGAATCACCGTGGTGATGGGCGGGGCGGACAGCGTAACCGACGGCGATTTCCGGCCCAGTTCATCCTGGGCCGTGAGCGCAGCTGTGGACAGCAAGAGCAGGAACGCGATTTTTGCGATGGGCTTCAATGTTTATTTCTGCGTCTGCGCAACCGCGCCCGCGCCAAGAATTTTCTTGATGGCGTCTTCGATTTCTCCCCGGCCCTTGAGTCCGAACACCTTGTCTACGACTTTTCCGTCACGATCGATGAAAAACGTCTCGGGCAGAAACTGCACGCCGCCGTACGCGTCGCCTACGGTGTCTTTACCAATCAGAATGGGATAATTCACCTTCATGCTCTCGGTGAATTCCGCAATGTCCTTGGTACTCGCGTCATCCATAGCCACACCCAGAAACTGCAGCCCCGCCGGCCCGTACTGCTTCTGCAAATCAACAAACCAGGGCATTTCAATCTTGCACGGCCCGCACCAAGTTGCCCAGAAGTTTAAGACTACGGGTTTGCCACGGAAATCTGATAGGCGGACGGTTTTGCCGTCGAGGGACTGGAGGGTGAAGTCGGGGGCGATGCCGCTTTTCATTTGAGCATCGCCCGCGCTCGCGCTCCGCGAGGAACGACGGGCCAGCTTGAAGCCGAACACGAGCATGAGAGCCACCACCATCGCCACTACGATGATGACTACCGGATCACGTTTCACGGAAAGCTCCAATCACAACGCAAATCGATTCAGGAACGACAAATAATTCGAGATGATGGTAAAGCGTCCTAATACTAACAATACGCCCAGTGCGATCAACAGTGTGCCGCTAGCTACTTCAATGGCATGCATGTGGACGCGGAAGCGGCTGTAAAACTTGAGAAAGCGCTCGAGCAAGAGCGCAGTCAGCAGGAATGGCACGGCGAGTCCCAGCGAATAGATCGCGAGCAGCGCGATGCCTTTTGTGATCGAGTCCTGAGCGGCGGCGAAAGTGAGAATGACGGTCAGGACCGGTCCCACGCACGGGGTCCATCCGAAGGCGAAAGCGAAACCAATCACGAACGCACCCCAGGCGGTACTGCTGCCCTTCACGCTGTGCAGACGAGCATCGGTGTAGAGAGCTTTGATCTTGAATACTCCGGTCAGGTGCAGACCGAACAGAATAATGACTACGCCGGCGATCTGGGCCAGGGTCGAGCGGTAGCGCGATAGCATCTGGCTGACTTCGGTCGCGACTGCTCCGAGAGTGACGAAGACCACGCTGAATCCGAGGATGAAGGCGACGGAATTCAGCATGACTTTCCGCAGCAGGTGGGATTCCTGCGTCTTGAGTTGCTCAACCCCCACGCCGGAGATCAGCGACACGTATCCGGGCACGAGTGGCAATACGCACGGAGAGAGGAATGACACCAGGCCAGCGAGAAAGGCCGCGATTGGAAGAGGAAGGCTCGTCATTACAGGGCTATTCTACCTGCCGGATGGATTTGTGCTCGCGAATAAACGAGGTTCGAGGGTTCATCATTCGTGCTTATTGGACTGTGCCAAGGCAAAAAAGTTGCAGGCGATTTATGTAAAGCTTTTGCAGCGCTCGCACGGGTGAGGACGCCGGCACTACATTTTCTTCTTGTTGGCTTTGCCCTTGTTTTCTGAAGATGGGGCGGGGCTCTCCGGCGGTTGGGGTTCGGGAGGTACCGTTACCGGAGCCTCGGCGAGGGCCTTGCGGATCAATCCTGTGGGCACGGTCGCGGTGAGGACGGCGCGGTCCCTTTCTGGTTGAATTTTCAGGCTATCGAAAAATGCTTTGATGTCGGGATCGGGACCGGGGGTGGAGACTGTGCTTTCGGCGGTGCGGAAAAGATTCAAGAAGGCGTCGATGCGCCCGGCCAGTTGCTTGGCTTCTTCATCACTGCCGGCAAATGCCTGGGCCTTGAAATGGACGGCTCCCAGATAGCGCACCGAGGCCACGACCGTGGCGGGTTTTTGAAACAGGAATGACAGCCCGGTGGGGCCGGCGGAGACGTCTCCACTCGGCTGAATCTTGAAGACGGCCCAGCTCAGGCTGGCGAACGGGACTTCTTTGTAATACTGGCGCAGCAATGCCGGACCGCCAAAGGGGGATGCCAGTTTGCGGGAACGAGCAATGATTCCGCGGATGACGAGCGGATCGTCGAGGTTCGATGCTGCAACCGTGTCGACGCCCAGGACAGAGACTCGCACGGTGCGGCCTTCGATGGGGACGTTGTAGATGTCGCGAGTTTCGTAATTGTCGACCGAACTTGAGATCTGGCGCAGGTACTGCCGCAGCCGTTCGCCATCGATTTTGCCCACGAAGACTTCCGAGTAACGGGGCTGCGCGCTGTCGGGCTTGGCGCCGGGCAGGCTTGCGGGATAATGAATGGCGAGAGCGGCTTCATCGAGATCGCGCTCGAACTGAAACCCGGTCGCCTGGATAAACTTTTCGTAATCGGGGTCGTGAGGTACAGGCGGGAGTTCGCCGGTAATGTTGGCGCGCCGCATCCATCCCAGGTTGACGTAGACGAAGCCATCCGCGCCGGGAAGCAACCTTGCTGGCTCGGGCGGGGCATGTTTGCGGAGAACGACGGTCAGAGCGATCGCTGCTGCAATCAGCAGAACGGACAGAAAAATGGGGAGGCGTCGTCGTATTCGCATGTAAGCGCGGCTGATGCGGCGCACATCTGACGCCGAGGGCCGAGGATTTGGTCATGATAGCACTTGGCGCGTGGAAGTGTTTGAGGGCTCGACGACGGCCTGCAGCGGCTAAAAAGCCTCGACGTCGGCGGCTGGAGCTTTGGCGGGGGACAGATTGCAGGCTGTGCCTTCTTCCATTTTCAGCATTTTGCGGCACGAGTAAACTCGTGCCCTCCCCAATTGGTGCGTCTGATGAGCTTTTGGGCTAATGGCTTGTGCCGTGGGCTGCATTCTTACGCCGCTTCGCGGCTGTTGCTGGAGATCCCGCAATCATCTTGCCAAGAATTTCTTTCAGGATCTTGGCGCAGACCATGGCCGTGAGTTGCGATACGTCCTGCTTGGGTTGTACTCTACGAGGTCGGCCCCGACGATGTTGCCGGTGATGGCGTGGAGATGCGAGATGGCCTCACGAACCGACATCCCGCCGGGTTCACGGTGCGAGACACCTGGCGCGAAGGCTGGGTCGAGCGCATCAATGTCGAACGAAATGTAAACTGGCCCGGCAAGCTTCAGTTTGTTGAGAGCAGGCAGGTCTCGCATCTCCATGACTTCAACCCCAAAGCGAGCTGCCTGTTCGCGTTGATGTTCAACCATGGTTCGAATGCCGAGCTGAATCAGCCGTTTCGCCAGACCTTCTTCCATGATCCGGGCAAACGGGCAAGCATGGGAATGGCGGCTGCCCTGAAATTCGTCATACAGGTCAGGATGGGCATCGAAGTGAACAATGGTGAGATCGGTAAAGCGCTTGGCGAAGGCCCGTACGATTGGATAGGTGATGGAGTGATCGCCGCCGAGGCAAACCGGCGCCTGTCCTTTATTGAGCAACTCGCTGACTGCGCTTTCGATCGCAGGGAATGCGCCATCCGACGGCAGACTCAGGTCACCCGCGTCCAATAAGGATTCCGCGCCCAGCTCGATCCCGGTCTCAGTCGACGAATTCGAGGAATCGCAGTGGAAGGCTTCGCGAATGAGGGGTGGGGCATCCGCGGCTCCGCGCAAATAGGAGGAGTTCGCGTCGAAAGGAATTCCGAGCAACGTCGGCTTGGAAGGATTCATTTGTCGGCTCCGCATCGGGTCGTGTGCGTCTGGATATTCGGACAGTACACCTTAACTCAAGAGCAATAGTGGCGGACAGGAGTGTCTGCCCTACACTGGAGTTCAATAGGGAAGCGAGCCAAACGCGCGATTATTGGGTCGCGGAGAACGCGACCCGTCGCGCGGCTCGCTCAGATCCTTCACTGCGCAAAGAACGCTGGTTCAGGATGACAAGCGGGTTGCAGAGTGGGAAGAACGCTGGTTCGGAATGACAATCAAATTGCACACTGCCGAATCTGACGCGATGTGGCTCTCATCCATTATTCTAGTAGCATCCATATGGCCCGACTGAAGACTGGCACGCAAACTTCCTCTACCGCAGTATTGGACGCTCCTAACGGCGACCGCGAACGCGTGTTCGATGCATACCGCCGTTGGGGATATCTGGAAGCCGATTTGGATCCTCTCGGCTTTATCCGCTCTGTGCCTCACTCGGATCTGCCGACCGACGGCGAGTTCGCCCAAGAGGCGCGACGAGTTTATTGCGGGACGGTCGGGGCGGAGTTCATGCACATTACCGATCCTGCACGGCGCCGCTGGATTCAGGAGCGGCTGGAAGGCCCGCAAGCGGCCGTGGATCAGCAACGAGCGCTTGAACTTCTGATTCGGGCTGAGTTGTTCGAGCAAGTGTTGCAGCAACGCTATTTGGGCAACAAGCGCTTTTCGCTCGAAGGGGTCACCGCGCTGATTCCGTTGATGGACGAAATTCTCGATGCGGCTGGGCAACAGGGCGCGGGCGAACTGGTAATGGGGATGAGCCATCGCGGGCGGCTGAATGTGATTGTGCATGTGGCCAGACGTGCTCCGGAAGAAGTTTTTGCTGGATTTGAGGACGCCGATCCGCGCAGCGTCCTGGGTAGCGGCGATGTGAAATATCACATGGGCGCGACCGGAGAGTACGCGACTCGCAGCGGCGCCAAGGTTCATATTCACCTGGTTTCGAATCCCAGCCATTTGGAGGCGGTTGATCCGGTGACCATTGGGCGCACTCGCGCCAAGCATGATCGCGTGGGGGAAATCGGGACAAAGAAATATCTTCCTCTGTTGGTACACGGTGATGCCGCCTTTGCGGGACAAGGAATTGTTGCCGAGACCTTGAACTTTGCCGATCTGCCCGGCTACACCGTGGGCGGAACGATACACATCATCGCCAATAATCTGATCGGCTTCACCACCGTGCCCCGCGAATCGCATTCGTCGCGATTTTCGGCGCAGCTGGCGCGGCGCCAGTCTATCCCCATCTTTCATGTGAATGGCGAAGATGTGGATGCGGTGATCCGTGTGGGACGCATCGCGCTGGACTATCGCTATGCTTTCGGCACGGATGTGGTGGTGGATTTGATGGGCTACCGGCGGCATGGGCACAGCGAAGTGGATGATCCCACGATCACGCAGCCGCTGCTTTATAAGGCAATCAAAGAACATCCGCCGCTGTGGGAAATTTATGCCGAGGACATTGGCGTCGAAGACGCGCAGACGCGGGTGCAGGCCATACGAGCCGAATTCGAAGACGCGCAGAAAAAGGCGGGCTCGCTTACGAAGAAGCCGACGCTTCGCGAGCTGCCGAGCTATTGGGATCAATACACGGGTGGACGATATGAGCCAGAGTATGAAGTTGAAACTGGACTTTCTGCGGAAGAGCTGCGCGAAATCACAGAGCCGTTAACGACATACCCGGCGGATTTTCACATCCATCCCAAAGTCAAGAAGTTGCTTGAACAACGCGCTGAGATGGGGGCGGGGAAGCGTCCTGTGGATTACGGCATGGCGGAAGCTCTGGCCTTTGGCAGTCTGGTAAAGGCTGGCGTGCCGGTGCGTTTGAGCGGACAGGATAGCCGGCGCGGCACATTTAATCAGCGGCATTCCGTGATGCTGGATATTGAGAACGAGCAGGAATATATGCCGCTGCAGCATATTTCCGGGGGTCAGGCGCGCTGCGAGATTTACAACTCCACGCTGTCTGAGGCTGGGGTGCTGGGGTTTGAATATGGTTACAGCCGGGACTATCCGGAGGCGTTGGTTTTGTGGGAGGCGCAGTTCGGCGACTTCGCGAACGTGGCGCAGGCTGTGATCGATCAGTTCATCAGCGCGGGCGAGGATAAATGGAAGTTGCTTTCAGGGGTGGTTTTATTGCTGCCGCACGGCTACGAAGGACAAGGTCCTGAGCATTCCAGCGCGCGTATTGAACGCTTCTTGCAGCTCGCGGCGCGAGACAATTTTCAGATCTGCCAGCCTTCGAATGCAGCGCAGTATTTTCACTTGCTGCGGCGACAGGCGTTGCGGAAATGGCGCAAGCCGCTAATCGTCTTCACTCCGAAGAGCATGTTGCGGCATCCGGATGCTGCTTCGCCGATTGGGGATTTTGCGCATCCGCACTTCCTGAATGTGTTGCCGGATACGGAAGTCCGCCAAGCCACCCGCATCCTGCTGTGCACGGGAAAGATTGGCCACGAGTTGCGTGACGAGCGCGAGAAAAGGAAAGACGATTCGACGGCGATCGTCTTCCTGGAGCAAATGTACCCGTTCCCCGAGGCGGAACTGAGCGCGGAACTGGAGCGGCACGCGAGCGCGCGGGACATTGTTTGGGTGCAGGAAGAACCTGCGAATATGGGCGCGATGCCTTACGTGTTGCCACGCCTGCGCCACCTGGCCGGAGAACGGCACGTGCTCTCGGTGAAACGCTCGGCCAGCGCCAGTCCGTCGACGGGATCGGCCAAGGCGCATGAGATGGAACAGAAGACGCTGCTTTCGTTGGCGTTTTCGACCAAGGGCTAGCGAAGTTTCTACGCTGGACGCTCGGTCACAGGTTTTCCGCCCGAACCTGGCAACGGAGTTTTTGCGGCTCCGGCGGTCTCGCTTTTGAGCAGTGCTTCCAGGGTGGCATAGGCGTAAATTGTTGGCGCGTGATTTTGCATGAGGCCGCCGGTGTCTGCTGTGGGGCCGTAATTGCTGTGTAAATCGCGTCCCAGCATGCGAAGCATGGCCATCAGTTGTCCGCGATGATGCGAGGTGTGGGCGATCCGCCGGGTCATGACCCACGCGCGAGAACGCTGCACGGAGAAAAAGTTGGTAGCGTCTTCCCACCAAGCCTCGTCCTTGGCTTCCAGTTGCGCTAGTCGTTTGGCGCTGTCCTCTGCGTACTGTTTCATGAACTGCAGCCGAGTTTCCTGCTTGGGCAAGGGCGGCGCGTCGACGTCGATTCCAAGCATGGTCCGGAACCACAAGTCTTCGCTTACGCACTGATGCACCATCTGTTCATGAACACTGCGTCCTCGCGGATCATTGGGGCGCGGACGGACCGGAAGGTCGTCGTCTTGGAACTCGCTCCACACGCTGATGACCTTGATTCGTTCGGTGGCATAGGTCTCGACTAGAAAGCCGTATCTCATGGGAAGCTCCTTGCGATTAGTGTTCTGCCAGCATAAGCCGATCTCAAAAATGGTAACCTAGCGTTCCAGTTTTGAATTGCATGGCACGCCGCTCTCGAACTCAGCCGCTCCGCATCGCCATCGACACTGGTGGCACGTTTACGGACTGTGTGTGGGTTGAGCGCGGACGCATCCAGATGCTGAAGGTTTTTTCGACGCCTGACGACCCTTCGCGAGCCATCGCGGAAGCGCTGGAAAAGATTGGCAGTCGGAACTCGTTGATCCTGCTTCACGGCACTACCGTCGGCACGAACACATTATTACAGCGGAAGGGAGCACGCGTGGCGTTGGTCACGACGGCGGGCTTCGAGGACGTGATCGAGATTGGGAGGCAGGCACGGCCTAAGCTGTACGATTTTTTCTTTGACCGGGTTGAACCGCTGGTGGCGGCTGATCTGCGGTTTGGAGTGGATGAACGTGTGGGCAGTGATGGAGAAGTTCTGCGAGAGCCTTCGGCGGCGGCTCTGCGCGACTTGAAAGAAAAAGTGCTCGCGAAAAAGCCGGAGGCGATTGCGATCTCGCTGCTGTTTTCGTTTGCCAATCCCAAGAATGAAGCTTCGGTCGCGGCCGGGTTGCGAGGTCTAGGCGTCCCGCTTTCGAGTTCCCATGAGATTCTGCCTGAATTTCGCGAATACGAACGCGCGAGTACGGTCGTAGTGAATGCGTATCTGCAGCCGGTGATGCAGCGATATCTGGAGAGCCTTCAGGTTCGTGTGCTGGCGCGGAGCGGAATGCGTCGTGATGCGAGTGCTCGCATTTTCGTGATGCAATCCAGCGGCGGAATCACGGCGCTGAGTTCCGCCGTTCGCGAACCTGCGCGAACTGTGCTTTCTGGTCCCGCGGGAGGAGTCGTGGGAGCCTTGGCGATGGCGCGCCGCAGCGGATGCGATCGGATTATTTCGTTCGACATGGGCGGCACTTCGACCGACGTTGCGTTGGTGGACCGAGAAATACGCGGCGGCAATCAAGCCGAAATTGCGGGCCTGCCAATTGGTCTGCCCATGCTCGATATTCACACAGTGGGCGCGGGTGGAGGTTCCATCGCGCGATTCGATGCGGCGGGGGCGCTGCGCGTGGGGCCGGAGTCCGCTGGCGCTGATCCGGGTCCCATTTGCTATGGTCGTGGAACTCAGCCAACAGTCACGGATGCGAATCTGATATTGGGGCGCTTGCTGCCGCATCGTTTTCTTGGCGGCGATTTCACGCTCGATCTGGAACGCACGCGCCGAGTGGTATCCGCATGGCTGAAACAGCAGCGTTCTAAACTTTCGCTCGAACAGTTTGCCGCAGGCATCATTCGGGTGGTGAACGCAACCATGGAGAAAGCCATTCGCGTGGTCTCGATTGAGCGGGGCTACGATCCTCGAGAGTATGTTCTGCTCGCGTTCGGCGGAGCAGGTGGCTTGCACGCCAGCGAATTGGCAGCGAGTTTACATATCCCGCGAGTGATCGTGCCAGCGCGGCCGGGCGCTCTCTCTGCTTTCGGCATTCTGGTCAGCGATGTGGTGAAGGACTATTCGCGGACCGTGCTCTTGCGGACATTGAATGAACTTCCGTTGAAGCGACTGAACGACGAATTCGGGAAGTTGCGCCGCAAGGCAGAGCAAGATTTTCGAACCGAGGGCTGGAAGGGCAGCATCCGGTATCGGCTTAGCGTGGATGTTCGTTACCGGGGCCAAGGGTATGAGCTCAACGTTCCCTTTACTCGCAGCCTGATCACGGGGTTCCGTCGCGAGCACGAACGCCATTATGGCTACAGCTATCCGGCGCGCGACATTGAGTTGGTCACGCTGCGCCTGCGGGCAATTGTGAAATCTCCGCAGTCGAGTTTGAGCAGGCCCCGCGTGAGGCCCGTGCAGAGTAGTGGCTATCGCGAGTGGGGCTCGGTCTTTTTCGCGGGCAAGAGAATTCGAACTGCAACCTATGATCGGGATTCATTGCAGCCTGGCCGGAAGTATTCGGGTCCGGCTGTGGTTACGGAATACAGCGCGACGACGGTTGTGCCTCCGAAAGCGCAGTTTTGGCTGGATGACAATGGGAGCGTGATTATCCTTGTTGGGCAATAGCGTGGGGCTTTTTACGGCACCGGACAGGAGCGTCCGTTCTACACTCAAATGTTTCAATCTGGTTACAATCGGGGCAATATTGTGACAGCCCGGCTACAATACCCGTGTGAAACCAAGCATCTTTGTGGTTGAGGACGATCCTGATATCTCTCGATTGGTGCGCCATCACCTGGAGGGCGCGGGATTCGTGGTCAAAGTATTTGCGACGGGCAACACCGTGGTCATGGAATCGGAACGGCAGAGGCCCACCCTTTTCATTCTCGACATCATGGTGCCGGGAAGGGATGGGCTCGAGCTCTGCCGTCAAATTCGGCAAACCCCATTGCTGGCCTCGACTCCAGTGATTTTTCTCACGGCGAAAAGCGGCGAGGCCGATCGCATTCTGGGCCTGGAACTCGGCGCGGATGACTATATTCCGAAGCCCTTCAGCCCGCGCGAGCTGGTGGCGAGAGTGAAAGCCGTTCTGCGCCGTTTCGAGCGCCCGCTCTCGCAATCGCCGTTAAAAGTGGGAGAGATCGAAATCGATCCCAGTGCGATGACGCTTTCGGTACGCGGTCAACTGGTGGGGACGACCGCAACGGAGTTCCGCCTGCTGGATTACTTCGCGCGCCACATTGGGCGTGTGTTTACGCGCGATCAGCTTCTTGATTCGGTGTGGCGGGACACAGCTTATGTCACGCCGCGCTCGGTGGATGTTTATGTGCGACGCATTCGCGAGAAGATCGAGCCCGATCCCGAGAGCCCGCGCTACTTGAAGACGGTGCGCGGGGCTGGCTATCGATTTGAGGCACCTAAGTGAGAAGCCGGCTCTTCTTGCGGTTGCTGGCCGCCTTTGCCCTGGTGATCGCAGCGGCCACAGCGACGCTCGATTTCTCCGTTCGGCGCGCCTGGGAAAATTCACTGCGGCAGGAAATCGACCGTAGCCTAAGACAGAAGACATTGATGTTCGCGAACCGGGTGGATACGGACCGGGAACACAATCTTCAAGACCTTGTCTCGCAGGCAAGCCACGCCGCCGGCGCGCGGGCCACAGTCATCGATGTAACGGGCAAAGTACTCGCGGATTCTGAGGCGGCTCCATCGGCGATGGAGAATCTTGGGCAGACGCCTGAGTTCGCTGCGGCCTTGAAAGGAGAAGTCGGGACCGATACGCGCGCCAGCCAGACCTTGGGAATTGATTTCCTTTATGTGGCTGCGCCGATTTCCGGCGGGGCAGCCCGTTTGGCCGATTCCTTATCGGACCTCGGAGCCGCCACATCGGAGCTTCGCAAGACACTGCTGATGGGTTCGGCACTCGCATTTCTGGTCGCGCTGGTGCTGGCTGGAGTGTTGGCCCAACTCACGGCGCGGCGGCTGCAAAGGATTGTGGAGTTTGCCAACAAGATCGCCAGCGGCGAACTGACTGCGCGGATCGCTGAGCCTTCGGGCGATGAAATTGGACAACTAGCCGCGGCGCTCGATAAGACCGCGCGCCACGTGGAAAACAACTTCGCAGCTCTGCGAACCAGCCAGCGCCAGCTTGAAACTCTACTCAACAGCATGGAGGACGCGGTGATCGCGGTTGGCCCCGACGAGCGCGTACAGTGGGCGAATCAGAGGATGGATAGCCTGGTTCCCCAGCGCACGCGCCTGAATGTTCCGATTGTAGAGACGGTGCGCGATCCTGATTTCCTGCGCGCGGTGCTGGGAGCGAGCGTGACTCGCAAAGTGATCACTGCGCGAGCGACGTCCATCATTCCTGCACATACATTCGATGTGACCGCCGCTCCCATGCCCGGCGGAGGTGCGGTGGCCGTTCTGCGTGACTTGACTGAGACTGAGCGCATTGAGAAAACGCGCCGCGATTTCATTGCCAACGTTTCCCACGAACTGCGAACGCCGTTGACATCCATTCAGGGCTATGCCGAAACTCTGCTCGACAGTTCGCCGGAGAATAATCATTCGCGCGAGTTTCTCGAAATCATCCGCAAGAACGCTCATCGCATGTCGCGCCTGACCGAAGATCTGCTGACCTTGGCGAGGGTGGAATCGCGCGAACAGCGTTTTGATATTCAACCGGTTGCGGCGGCGGAGATTTTGCAGGAAGCGGTGCAGAATTTCCGTGAACTGGCGCGTGCGCATGGCATCGACTTGCAGGTGGAAGACTCAGCGCCGGATTTGGTCGACGCTGATCGCGAGGCTATCCATCAGGTGTTCTCGAACCTTATCGACAACGCGCTCAAATACGCTGCATCGGGTGGCCGGCTGGTGCTGGGCGCGAGGCGTTCGGAACGTGGCGTTGAATTCTATGTCCGCGACTTCGGCCCCGGCATTCCGTATGAGCACTTGCCGCGATTATTCGAGCGCTTCTACCGCGTGGACAAAGCCCGCTCACGCGAATCTGGTGGCACCGGGCTGGGGCTCGCGATCGCGAAGCATATTGTGCTGGCGCATGATGGCACGATTCGTGCCGAGAGCGAACTCAACCATGGCTCGGTGTTTTTGTTCACTCTGCCGCTGGCCACCGATTCTTCGCCTGCTTCAGCGTGAGGCGAAGTTCCTTTCCCATCTTGTTCCGACCTGGGCGGGGTTTCTGCTGGCGTCGCACGGGGCGCGAACACGCGCGCCTACATGGGCGGCGCGAGCCCGAGAATTTACAAGCTTTTAACAACATCCTTGAAACAAAGGACCTATGCTTGTAGCGTGAGCATTACTACAGGCCGGCAGCGAAGACGACCGAATGCGGTGCGGCTGCCATTCCGTGAGCCGAGGGATTTTGTGATGAGTACTGTCGCCATCAACACTCCAGTACCTGAGCCTGCTTATTCGCATCTGGTGAAGCGAACGATTGAAGCCTGCGCAGTTGCCAAGGATGCGGCTGCGGCTGCGGCCGAGGGCATCGCGACTGGATCTTCGCCGCTGCTTAACACGATTCGAGAGCGCGAGAAACAGCTCGACCTGCTGGACCGCGAAATCGACGATGGGGTTACACTCGCGATAACGCAGGTGTCCGAAACCGAGGCTCGTGAATTGCTGGCCTGCATGAAATTCATGATCAGCCTGGAGCGCATCGGAGATCTGCTGCTCAGTTTTGCCAGCAGCGCGCAAGCGGCGGGCCCCCGGATCGATCCGCAGGATACGCGCGACCTTACGCACATGGCGACGGTGCTGGAAAAGATGCTGTCCGACGTGGGTGCGGCTTTTGCTACTCGGGATGTGAAGAAAGCTATCGATGTGTTGCGCGCCGACGCCGAGATGGACCGGCTGCGAAATCTGATCTTCCTGCGGCACATCGAAAACCCTGAAGGCTCGCAACGCCAGGCGAGTTTGCAAGTTATCTTCATGACCCAATCGCTCGAGCGCGCGGGCGATCATGCGAAGAACCTGGCGGAGGAAGTTTGCCATTTCGTTAGCGGCCACACCATCCGCCACATTATGATGACCTATGACAAGCCAATCGAGCAGATGTTTCTGGATTGGCTTCGCCACCGCGAAGATCTGCAATAGAAACGCCCCAAATTGAACGGTTAGACGCGGGCTTGGTACACTTCGCAAATCCGGCCAAGCTATGAACCTGACTCTCCGCCAAGCCATCCCTGTGGACATTCCAACTCTTCGCGCGCTCATCGATGCGTCGGTCCGCGAGCTACAGGCGGCAGATTACACGCCGACTCAGATCGAAGGGGCGCTGCAAACCGTGTACGGCGTGGACAGCCAGTTGATCGCGGATGAAACGTATTTCGTTGTAGAGGCCGAAGCAACGATCGTTGGCTGCGGCGGATGGAGCAAGCGCAAAACGCTGTTCGGTGGTGACCGCTGGACGGGGCGACAGAATGCATTGTTGGACCCTGAGCACGACGCGGCAAAGATTCGCGCGTTTTTTGTCCATCCCAATTGGGTGCGCCGTGGGATTGGCAGCATGATCCTGGAAGCCTGCGAAGCGGCAGCAGCCACGGCGGGCTTCACTCGATGCGAAATGGGAGCGACCTTGACTGGTGTGCCGCTTTACCGCGCGAGAGGTTATGTTGCGCTAGAGAAGCTTGAGGCCCCGCTGGCAAACGGGGAATCGCTCACAGTCGTTCGGATGGAAAAGCGGATGAGTTCCCAAAAGTAAGTCAGTAATTCCGCTCGCGCCTGCGTCCTGCTATCCTGCTGCGACGACATGCTTCTCATTCCTTCCACGGCGGTGCCGGATGCCCGAGTGGCTGCGGCATACATCATCTTTCTGGCGAGCTATTTGGTCTTTGCCATCGGGAAGTTTCCCGGGCTGAAGATTGATCGGCCGGGCGCGGCAATCATTGGGGCTGTGGCCATGATCGCGTTCCGCGTCGTGCAGCCTTCGGATGCGCTGCACTTCATCGACTTCTCTACCCTGGTGCTTCTGTTTTCGATGATGCTGATTGTGGGCAATCTGCCTCTGGTGGGCTTTTTTGAATGGAACGCGGAAGTTGTGCTGCGGCGATTGAAGCCGACGCATCTCTTGCCAGCAGTGATTTTTACTTGCGGATTTCTTTCCGCATTTCTGGTGAACGATATTGTTTGCTTGGTGATGGTTCCCTTCGTGCTCGGCATCACACGACGTATGCGACTGCAGCCTCTGCCATACCTGCTGGCGGTCGCAACCGCGTCGAACATTGGCAGCGTGGCCACGATCACGGGCAATCCGCAGAACATGCTGATTGGATCTTTCTCCGGCATTCGTTATTACGATTTTCTTTTTCATCTGGCGCCGGTTGCGGTTGCAGGACTATTTCTCGATTGGGCCGTTTTGCACTGGGTTCATATGCGGAAAGTCGAATTGCGCCCCGAAACGGAAGAGAAAATCCCATTGCCCGCGCTGGATCTGTCGCACCTGACCAAGCCTGTGATTGTGGTGAGTGCCGTGGTCATCGGGTTCTTTTTCGGGGTGCCTCCGGCGATGATGGCGGCGCTGGGCGCAGCCGGGTTGCTGATTACGCGCACGCTTGAACCACGCAAGCTTTACCAGGAAGTCGATTGGGGACTGCTGGTGTTTTTTATCGGACTGTTTCTGATCGTAGGCGGAGCGGAAAATGCCGGCATCGTTCGACAGTTGCTCGGGCTGGCGGAACATTGGAACTTGCAAAAGCTCGGAACGTTCACGGTGGTGGTTGCGCTGTTCAGCAATATCGTCAGCAACATGCCCGCGGTAATGCTGCTGAAATCGTTGATACCTGGGTTCAGCAATCCGCACACGGCCTGGTTGGCGCTGGCCATGGCTTCAACGCTCGCGGGCAATCTGACGATCACGGGAAGCGTTGCCAATCTGATTGTGGTTGAGAGCGCCAAGCCAGAGATGGAAATTGGTTTCTGGGATTATTTTCGGGTTGGCTTGCCCATTACGGTGGCGACTTTGGTTGTGGGATGGGCGTGGCTGGCGTGGGTTCACTGAGGGCCCTGATGTTTACGCGAAAGGACCACGCATCTTGAGACATACCGGTTTCCAAAACTTTGTTTGCATCCGGCCAAACTCCGGCGATAATACCTAGAGTCGTGGACCGTTATTCCATTCTCGATCCAGGTTCGTCAGGCACAACCCCGGGTGTGCCCCCGCCGGTTTTAGACACGACGCACGAACCGGCTTCACCTATGCAATCTCTGCGCTTGTCTCCGGATGACAGTGGCAAATCGCTGACTGAGATGGCGCAACGCGACCTTGAAGCTGCGCTGCAGTTGTTGGCGGAGCGCGCGCAATACATTACCGGGGCATCGGGAGCGGCGATCGCGCTGCTCGAACAGAGCGAAATGATTTGCCGCGCTAGCGCGGGTCCTTCGGCTCCGGCGTTGGGGGCGGAAGTACAAGTGAAGTCGGGTCTGACTGGCGAAAGCGTACGCACCAGGCAAGTCCTGCGCTGCGATGACGCAGAGACCGATTCCCGCGTCAACCGCGAGAGTTGCCGCACTCTGGGCATCAAGTCGGTCATGGTGGTTCCGTTGGTTCGCGAACAGGAAGTCATCGGGGTGTTCGAATTGTTCGCTGACCGCGCTAACGCTTTCGAGGAGCGCGACGTCACGGCGCTTGAGCGGTTGGCAGAGATGGTACAGACCGGGGTGGAGCATGCCGAGGCGGCCAAGCGGGCGCTGCAGGAGATTGCGGCGAAAAATGAACAGGCCGCTGTCGAGCGGAAGCAATCCCAGCCTCCGCTGGTATCGGCAGAACCAGAGAAAAGCACGGTCGCGCCGGTTCCGAGCGTGCCCGAGGCGAAAGCTCCAGATGCAGCAGCGCTCAAGCCCGCTGTGCCCGAGCCAGTGCGGGCGCCGGAACTCGATAAGATCCGAAAATGCGAGGCCTGCGGGTTCCCGGTTTCAGAAGGCCGTACTCTCTGCTTGGATTGCGAGACCGCTCGTTTTTCGGGCGACAACCCTGCGCCACTAGCTGGTGGGCAGCCGCCAGCCTTCCTGGCTAAGTTCGAAAATCGGAAGGAACAGGGTTGGCTTGGGTCTCACATCTACACCATAGGAACCGTGCTGATTATCGTCCTCACCGTCGTGCTCGTCGTGCTTCGACTGCGCTAGGCTGAATCTCCATCGCGAAACTGTGCGCCGTTCGTTCGCGGCCTTTCGATATAATCCGCCCTTCAGTGTCGGGGGTGGTTCTTGTCTAGCCGATATCCGATCAGTCTGCTGATTGCGCTCGCGACGTGCGCGCCTCTGTTTGCGCAGCGCGAGCCTGTGCTCAAGCAAATCGATCTCCCGCATCCGTATTACTACCGCGAGATGTATCTGCCTCAACTCACCACCGGGCCAAGCTCGGTCGCGTGGTTGCCCGATTCGCGAACCCTGGTGTACTCGATGGCAGGCTCTCTGTGGAAGCAGAAGCTGGGTTCTTTCGACGCCGAACAACTCACCGCTGGCCCCGGCTACGACTACCAGCCTGATTGTTCGTCTGACGGCCGCTGGATTATCTATTCGTCTTATGCCAACGACGCCATCGAACTCTGGGCTTTGAATCTGGAGACCCGGCAGTCGCGGCAGCTTACATCAGGTGGGGCGGTGAATGTTGAGCCGCGACTCTCGCCTGATGGCAAGCGCATCGTATTCGTGTCTACTTCTTATCACAAACACTTTCACATCTTTATTGGTCAGTTCGCGAACGGTGAACTGACCGACATAAAACGATTGACTGGGGAAACGCGGAGCGACTTGCCACGCTATTACTACAGTGAGTTCGATCACGAGATCAGCCCGGCGTGGTCGCCGGATAGTGCGGAGATAATCTTCGTCTCTAATCGTGGCCACATTTATGGCACTGGCGGTTTCTGGCGGATGAAAGCCGAACCCGGCGCGGAGGCGCGAGAGATTCACTACGAAGAGACAACATGGAAGGCGCGTCCGGACTTTTCGCCCGACGGGAAGAGAATCGTGTATGCGTCTTATTTGGGCCAGCAGTGGCACCAGTTGTGGCTGATGCCGTCGAACGGCGGGGACGCGTTTCCGCTCACTTACAACGAAGGCTTCGCTGATCTTTTTCACGGCAGTTTCGACACCATCAATCCGCGCTGGTCGCCGGATGGAGCCCGTATCGCCTTCGTCTCGAACCAGTGCCTCAACACATGTTTGATGGTCGAAGAGGTTCCTGGCGGCGGTATTACTGCCGTGCATCCTTTTTTCCCTCACTATCTGAAGCCAATGGGCAGCATTTCCGTCACGGTGCTCGATCCCTCGGGGCATCCGACGCCGGCGCGGATTTCCGTCACTGGAGAAGATGGCCGCGCCTACGCGCCCACTTACGCGTGGATGCATGCCGACGATAGTTTGGTTCGCTCCGAACGAGCGTTTGAAGCACATTACTTTCATACCAACGGGAGTGTTTTGCTGGACGTGCCGGCGGGAGAAGGAACCGTCGAGGTGATGAAGGGTTTCGAATATCGTTTCGAGAAGCGGACCGTGCAGATCGCCGCCAATCAAACACGGGGAACGACCATCCGGCTGAAAGCCCTCGATATTCCGACGACCGGCCACGCTCGCTGGGTCAGTGCCGACGTTCACGTCCACATGAATTACGGAGGAACTTACCGCAACACGCCGAAGAATTTGGTCGCACAAGCAGAGGCGGAAAATCTGTCCATCGTCGAGGACCTGATCGTGAACAAGGAGCAGCGGATCCCGGACATCGCATATTTTTCGACCTACGATGGTGGTCTGCGTGATGCGGCATCGACCGATTCCACCCTTTTGTTCCACGGCCAGGAATTCCATACCAGCTATTGGGGACATCTTGGGCTGCTCAACCTGGGCCAACACTTCCTTATTCCGGGTTACTCGGCTTATCCCAACACTGCGGCAGCCAGCCTTTCTCCCACCAATGCAGACGTAGCTGATATGGCGCACCAACAAGGCGCCACAGTCGGATACGTTCATCCTTACGACACGTTTCCTGATCCTGCGAAGGATCCTACGCTCACGCACGAGTTGCCCGTCGACGCCGCGCTTGGCAAAGTGGATTACGTCGAGGTGCTCGGCTTCAGCAATCACAAATCGACGGCGGCAGTTTGGTATCGGCTCCTCAACTGCGGCTTCCGCTTACCGGCCGCCGCAGGCACGGATGCCATGGCCAACTTCGCTTCTCTGCGCGGACCGGTCGGGCTGAATCGAGTGTATGCGAGCGTTCCGCGAGGTCCTCTCGACATCCACCTCCAGACATGGCTGAGTTCGTTGAAGCAGGGGCATACGTTTGCTACTAACGGTCCGCTCCTTGGCTTTACGCTCGGTGGCCGTACATTGGGAGACGAGTTGCGGCTGCCAACAGGCGAGAATAAAGTAAAGGTCACTGCCTGGCTTCGCTCGATTGTTCCCGTCGATCATCTGGAAGTTATTTGCAATGGCCGCGTGGCGCGAGAGCTGAAGCTAAGCGGTGATCGCGAAAGCGCCGATGTGGAAGATACAATCCCAATTTCGCAAAGCGGATGGTGCCTTCTGCGCGCGTGGAGCGACAAGGCTGAGCATCCCGTGCTCGATCTGTATCCCTACGCTACGACGAGTCCAATCTACGTGAAGGTCGATGGGTCCGTTCCTAAGCCAGCCGAAGACGCTGCTTACTTCGTTGCCTGGATTGACCGCACGATTGAAGATGCGAGATCGAACCGGGATTGGAATACGGACGCCGAGAAGACTTCTGTGCTGAAAATGTTGCAGCAGGCGCGAACGATTTATGTGGGCTTAGAGAAGTGAGGGCATGGCTTCTTCGCGGGGGCGGGCGCCGCGCGGACGCCCGTCCTCCATTGAAGTGCTCTCTACGCTTGTTGCGCTTCCAGTTCGAGTAGCGATTTCTTCCTCGCCACGCCCCAGCGATAGCCGCCCGCATGCCCACTCTTCGGGACTACGCGATGGCAGGGAATGGCGACTGCTACCGGATTGGTCGCGCAGGCTTGGGCAACGGCTCGTGTGGCTGTAGGCTGACCGATCGCTTTTGCTACTGCCGCGTAGGAACGCGTTGCCCCGAACGGAATCGTTTGCAGATGCGTCCACACGCGCCGCTGAAAGGCCGTTGCCTGAATATCCAATGGCAAAGCGGCATTCAGGCGCTGGCCGCGCATCTGGCGAAGCAGGTCTTCTTTCCAAGGGCGCATGGCTTCGTCGTCGCGCCGGCGATTGGCGAAAGGAAACTCGTGTCTCAGTCCCTGTTCGAGTTCGTCGTCGGAATCGGCAAATTGGATGGCGCAAATTCCTTTGTCTGTAGCCGCGATTAGCATGCGTCCCAAGGGCGAGCCGGCGAATGTGTAGCGGATGGGCGCCGCGATAGCGCCACGGCGATATTTATCCGGCGTCATGCCGAGCTGAGAGGCAGTTCGCTCATATAAACGGCTGCTGGAGCTGTACCCGGCGTCGTACATGGATCGGGTGACCGAATGTCCAGAGCGAAGATTGCCTTTGAGTTGGTTCATGCGGCAGGAATCGGCGTAGGCTCGCGGCGTGATGCCCAGGACACTCTTGAACGTCCTCTGCAAATGGAACGGGCTGTGGTGAAACTCCGATCCCAACCGGGCCAGCGTGAGAGGCTCATCCAGGTGCTGCTCGATGTAGCGGCATATCGCCTTCACCGTTTCGGTTGCGCCATGGCCGCGGATCGCTTTGGGCCGGCAGCGTAGGCAGGCACGATAGCCAGCTTTCTCAGCCTGATCGGGCCTGGCGAAAAAGGTAACGTTCCCGCGGCGCGGTCGCTTGGCTGCGCAGGATGGCCGGCAATACACGCCAGTCGACGACACGGCAAAAACAAACTTCCCGTCCTCGCTGGCGTCGCGGGCCAGAACGGCCTGCCAGCGCAGGTCCTGATTCTTGTCGTGATTTCTCTCGCCGCGGCTCTGGTCGCTGGGGGCCATTTGCATCGTTTCCGTCAGGTTGAGTATCGCATTGGTTGTCATAGTGCTGACAGCTTAGAACAGGGATTTTTGGTGGACCATCCGAATCTTGCGGTCAAAGCAAAAATTCTCTTCCGTCGAAACCGGCCTTGAATTCCGATTAAGCTATGGAATATGAACCAGGTGCGAAGATGCACGTTGTGGGCGAGAGCTGGACGGGAAAGCCAGCCTCGCCCGATTTATTTTCCGCTGTGGGTTACGATATTACTTCTGTCGTTTGTTTCTATCGCCCACGTGACGGCTCAGAAAAATCTCGAGGCGAGACCCGAAGCTTTGCGGGATGAGATCATCGCAACATACGTGGACGGCGTTTCGCTGGATGCGGCGCATTCTGCAGAAATCTGGAAGAGCGCGACTCCGATCGTCTTTTCTTCCGATTGGCAGGGCCAAAACGCGGATTCCGCACGAGAAACCACGGTGCGTGCTTTGTGGTCGCGGAAATACTTGTATCTGAGATTCGAGTGTCACTACCGTGAGCTTTTCACATTCGAAGACTCTGATCCCAATGGCCGGCGCGATTATCTGTGGGATCGTGACGTGGCCGAAGCATTTCTGCAGCCCGATCCTTCGCGCGAACGCTTCTACCGGGAATTTGAAGTGAGTCCGAATGGGATGTGGATCGATCTCGACATTTTTCCCGGTGGACGCGCGGACTTGAAAAGCGGTTTGCAGCGCTCGGTCGTGGTCGATGAAAAATCACGCATCTGGGCCGCGGAGTTGGCCATCCCGATGAAGTCGCTTACCGAAAGCTTCGATCCTTCTGCTATCTGGCGGGTCAACTTTTACCGTGTCGAAGGCAAGAGCGAGCCGCGAGCGTATCTGGCGTGGCAGCCAACGAAAACGCCGCAGCCGAATTTCCACGTGCCGAGCGCGTTCGGCAGTTTGCGATTTGCTGGAGCGAAGTGAATCAGTCTTCGGAGAATTTAGTCTGACAAAGGCTGCAACAGTCCGAAGACCTGCGTGACGCCCGAGCGTCTTCGCAGCTCAGCCAGCAAGGCGTGGGCCGCGTTCTCATAAGTCTTGGTTGCGTCGGACGGATCTGCCCACACCGCGTCGTAAACGATTTGTGCGGCTTCCTTCAAGTCCATGTGCATCGCCGCTTCGAGCACGTCGACGCGTTCCTGCAGGTGGTCGTAACAGCCTTGGCAGACGGCCGCGGGTTCAGGGCCGCTCGGGTGGTTCTCGTCATGCGTACAAGGCAGATTTCCGCCGACGTTAATGGGCAACTGGGAAGCGAAAACTTGCGCCTTGAAGTCGCGCAGGAAACGTTCGCGTTCTTCTTCCAACTCAACCGGATCAGGGCACAGCTCTCCCGCAGCGACCGTTGAACGCACGGGGACTGCGCTGGGCGAGAGGCGTTCCCCCGTTTTGCAAACCGGACAAGCTTTCAGATCGGCCGCGTAATAAGTCTTGCAATTTGCACAAGGCATACCGTAACCGGTTTGCTTGGGACCAATCTGCGCTCCGTGGGATAGATTTACTTTGGGGGCTCGCTCTGCGGTTTGGGTGTCATTGGTGGTTGGAAGCACCACCGAAGAGACAGGCTTTTTGATTCCGACCGGGGACGTGGGGGTTGAAGTCATGATAAAACTCCAGGCGGCTTAAGCGCCGCGTCTTAGACTTGGGACTCCGCCATTCTAGGAGCGTCGGGGCCGGCTTTCGACGGCACGGAAGTTCATGTCTGAATGGCTGCTTGAGTTCCCTTGCAGTTCCCCAACCAAACGATAGTTTTTAAAATGAGCAACTTACGAGAGCAATCCCTGTCTTTTTTCGCGACGCATGGCTGACCGCGTCTCCAAATTGAGACTCGGTGGGATTGCCTCCGGCTTGCTGCGCGGGGAGAAAATGTTCTGTCTGTGCTGTGTTTCTCGGCGCACTCAGCGGCGGTTCTTTCAACCCCGCCGAGAGAAAGCTGAGGTTGACGGAATAATCTGGCTTCAGTAAGGTTAAAGGCAGTAGTTGCTTTCTGCGGGGAGGTATTTATGTTTGAAGGTCTTTTTCAACCAATGCACCTTCTGGTGATCTTTTTTATTGCCCTGTTGGTGTTTGGCCCCAAGAAACTTCCCGAGCTTGGCAAAGGGCTTGGCGAGGGCATCCGCGCCTTGAAAGAAGGCATGAAGGACTCGCCTGCCGAACCCACAAAGACCGCGGAAACGGAAGTGCAGAGCAACCGAACCAAGAGTTAAGTTCGCCAGGTATTCAACGTTGTTTAACTCAGCGCCCTTCATATTGTTTCCTGAAAATAAAATTGCAGGCGGCTTGATTCATTCATTTGTGAAAAGGCTGGTCGGAGTTCCCCCTATGGCGGGATTCCGACATCTGCGATAAGTTAATTTCTTCGTTCTTGTTGTCTTTTCCACCGGGCCCGAAAACGAAAGTACAAATTCATGATGGAGAAATGTTATGCGTAAGTTGCATCTCTGCGTGGTGTTGTTGTCAGTATTCACTTTCAGTTCCGCGCTTTTCGCCGATCAGGTAGTCCTAAAGAATGGCGATCGGCTCACCGGGACCATCCTAAAATCTGACGACAAAACTCTGCTGATTAAGACCGAGTTTGCAGGCGACGTCACGGTACAGTGGCCGGCGGTTCAGGAAGTGACTTCTACTCAGCCGCTTCACGTAGCGCTTTCAAATGGAAAGACCGTAAGCGGCCCAGTGACTACAACAGATGGCAGTCTGGCTGTGACCACCCCGGCGAGCGGAACTGTAACTGTGGCGAAGGCCGACGTAACCGCGTTGCGCAGCGATGCGGAGCAGGCAGCGTATGAGAAGTCTCTGCATCCGGGACTCACGCAGGGTTGGGTTGGAGGAGCGAATATTGGCTTTGCGCTCACCGCCGGGAATAGCGAAACCAAGAGTCTGGCCGTGGCTTTCACCGGCGATCGCACGACGTTGCACGACGAGATCGCTCTCTACGAAAATACGGTCTATGCCACAAACAACTCCCCTGGCACAGCCCCAAGCACAAGCGCAAACTCGAATCAAGGCGGAGCCCGGTATTCCAGAAATCTCAACCCCCGCCTGTTTGCCTTCGTGGGCGCCGATTTCCAGACCAATGCTCTGCAGGATCTGAATCTTCGATCCATTTTCGGAGGTGGCCTAGGATTGCACGCCATCAAGACTGACAGAACAACGCTGGACTTCCTGGTTGGCCCGAACTATACGCGAGAAGACTACACCACGATTACGAACTCCTTCCTGGCGCTTACCCTCGGCGAGGAACTGACACAAAAAGTAGGAGCAACCACCGTGGTCACCCAGAAGTTATACTTCTTCCCAGACCTCAGTTCCGGCTTGGCGGGGCAATATCATATGGCCTTCAATCTCGGGACGGTGACGAAGATCAGCAAGTGGCTGGCATGGCAGAATGCGTTCAGCGACATCTACGTGACCAATCCGCCGGCGCAGCCAGCGGGCACTCTACCGCTTAAAACGAATGACATCATCCTGACCACCGGGCTGAATTTCTCGTTTACTCACTGAGGGAAATGAGACGCGGATGTCCTCGCCCATGCGGAGCGAGGTGAATTCTGTCTTATAGAGAAATCGCACCGTTTTGTTTCTCGGAAAGGATCCGTAGCATCAATAAGTAATAGAAGCGTGAGGAAACTCAATGAGCGGACATTCTGCGGAAGATACCAGAGACCCGGAAGATCGCAAAATCGATGAAAGCAGCCTGGTCGAGAAAAAGGACAAAATGATGGATAAGACCGTAGCCGATACGTTTCCGGCGAGCGATCCACCGTCGTCTCTTCCAGACCCGGACGATGACTCGTTCGCCGCGTGACGGGCAGCGTCACTCCAGTGTGACCGACTTCACCAGGTTGCGCGGCCGGTCGACATCCAGACCTTTTCTTACGGCCATGTAATAGGCGAACAACTGCAGCGGCACAATTTCGAGAATGGGTGACAGCAATTCTGGTGCCTGGGGAACAAAAACAGTGTGATCAGCGAGCTTGCGCATGTCTTCATCGCCCTCGGAGGCGATCGCAATCACTCGCGCGGACTGCCGCTTGAATCCTTTGATGTTGGCAACATTCTTTTCATAACGCAGCACTGATCCGGCATCGTTGCGGTCGCAGGTGGCGACGATCACCACGGGAAGATTCTCGTCGATCATTGCGTTTGGGCCGTGCTTGGTTTCTCCCGTCGGATACCCCTCGGCGTGAATGTAGGACACCTCTTTCAATTTAAGCGCGCCGTCCATGGCCACGGGATAATGAATGGCGCGACCGAGGAACAGAAAATCTTCCACGTGGTAGTACCGGTCGGCGAGCGCTTTGCAGTCGGAGGCGCACTCGAGCACAGTCTCCGTTTTAGCCGGAAGCTCAAGCAGTTCGCGGATATATCGCCGCACCTCCTCTTTCGCAAGCTTGCCCCGCACCTGGCCCAGATAGATTGCGAATAGAAACAGCACAGCCATCTGTGCCGTGAATGCCTTGGTGGAAGCGATGCTGATCTCGGGCCCGGCGTGGGTGTAGAGCACGCCATCCGCTTCGCGAGCGATCGTAGAATCCATCACATTCGAGATCGCAATTGTGCGTGATCCCTTGGCCTTGGCTTCACGCTGGGCCGCGGTGGTGTCGGCGGTTTCGCCCGATTGCGTAATCACGATGGTGAGTTCGTTGCGGCAGATTAATGGATTGCGATATTCAAACTCGCTGGCGTAATCCACCTCCACGGGCACGTTCGCAAGATCCTGAATCATGAACTGACCGGCCATCCCCGCATGGCGGCTGGTTCCCGAGGCCACGATGTTGATTCGCTCCACGGAACACAGCTCGTCCGCGGTAATGCGCACGTCGTCCAGTTGGACTAAACCCTTCTCGAGCGAAACGCGAGGAGCGAGAGTGTCGCGCAAACCTTGCGGCTGCTCGAAAATCTCTTTCAGCATGTGATGTGGGAATCCGCCCTTATCTGCCATCGTCATCCTCGATTCCTGCTCACCGCTTCAGTCAGCTCACCGCGAATGATTGTGTTTCGCACTTCACCCCTGGGACTCAACACTACGAAATCGGCTTCGGCACCGGCCTCGAGCTTGCCTCGATTAGCCAAACCAGCCACCCGCGCCGGATTCAGCGTGGCAAGACGGACTGCCTGTTGCAGATCCCAGTGAGCGAACTGCATCACGTTGCGCACCGCACGATCCATAGTGAGCACACTCCCCGCTAATTTCCCGTCTACCAGGCTACGGCCATCTTTCACTTCCACTTCAAACGTCCCGAGACGATAGCGTCCGTCCGGCATACCGGTGGCGGACATCGCGTCGGTAATGAGCACCGCCGCATCGGGTCCCTTGGCTTTGAGAAACAATTCGACGATCGCGGGGTCAAGATGAATTCCGTCGACGATGATGTCGGCCGAAAGCCGCGAGTCGGTGAGCACTTCGCCGATAATTCCCGGCGCCCGGTGATCGAGCGGCCGCATGGCGTTGAACGTATGCGTAGCATGTCTCGCTCCCGCTGCCACAGCGGCGCGAGTCGAACTCAGGTCGGCGTCGGAATGTCCGACACTGACGCAGACGCCACGCCGTGCCGCCTCGGCGATCACTTCGCGAGCGCCTTCCAGTTCAGGTGCAATGGTCATGAAGCGAATGTGGCCACGCGCTGCCTGCCAGAACCGGTCGAATGCCGGAAGGGTGGGCAACAGCAAGTCTTCCGGCGGATGCACGCCTCGGCGAACATGACTCAAAAACGGTCCTTCCAAATGGATACCAAGAGGCTGGGCTCGATCTGTGCGAGAATCGGCGTCTCGCGATGCACTTTCAATCGCATTGGCCAGCCGGTCGAGGGCCGACCAGGTTTGATCGAGAGGTGCAGTCACCGTCGTCGGGAAATAGCTGGTGACGCCGTGCTTGAAAAGCAACTGCTCAACCGACGCCAGCCCCAATGAATCTGCCTGCATCACGTCCTGACCCGCGCCTCCGTGAATGTGGATATCCACGAAACCCGGAGCCAGGATGCCGTCGCCAAAGTCCACGACGCGAGCTTCATGAGGAATCTGACGCGAGGTTCGCGAACCGCATTCGACGATCACGTGGTCTTCCACGAGGAGCAGTGGCTGTTCCACGCGCTCAAGTGGCGTATACAGACAATTTGCGGTGAAGGCAATCATCAATTAAAACGTTACCCTACAGGTGATTTGTGCACTTGCCAAGGCCCGCCCAGATCGGAAAGCCCTGCGAAAGTATACCCAGTTATACGATATTTCAGAGCTGCCGCGTTTCTTTTTCACATCCTGCGGAACCTATACACGGCTGTCTTGACACTCCGGCGTGGCAGGTTCACAATTGCCACCAGTTTTGGGGTCCTGCACGTTTGTGAGAACTGCAGACCGATTCTCTTTCTCGATTTGAAGTTCTTCCGACATCCCCGGCGATGGAGGGATCATGCACGCCGGTTCTGACGATCGCTCATTCCTCAGTCGAGTCTTCCGGACGCTGCCGAAATGCTTGACGCTTCTCTGCCTCTGGGGTCTCAGCGTTTGTCTCGGACAGGCACAGACCTACTCCGGCATGCTCACCTGGCACAATGACTTGGCTCGGACGGGACAGAACCTTCAAGAGACAGTATTAACCCCGACCAACGTAAACTACAAAACTTTTGGAAAACTGCTTTCGTTTCCCGTCGACGGGCAGATCTTTGGGCAGCCGCTGTACGTCTACAACGTGGCCATTCCGGGCAAAGGAACGTACAACGTCATTTATGTGACGACCGAGAATGACAGCGTATACGCCTTCGATGCTGACGGCGTAGAGACAACCGCTCTCTGGTATGACAGTTTCATCAACCCCAGCAAAGGCATCACGCCAATTCCGTGCGCTGACACTGGCGCCAAACCCTGCCCTTTCGCTTCGGTCATCGGCATCACCGGAACCCCGGTGATTGATCCCGGCAGCGGGACGCTGTACCTGGTCGCCGCAACAAAAGAAAACGGCAAGTTTGTGAACCGGCTCCACGCTCTGGACATCACGACTGGAACAGAAAAGTTCGGGGGCCCAGTTCAGATTAAAGCATCGGTGACCGGGACAGGCGCAGGAAATAACCACGGTGTCGTGAGCTTAAGTGCCCAACACGAATCTCAGCGGCCGGGATTGCTGTTGCTGAACGGGGTTGTTTATATTGGCTGGGCCTCGTTCGGCGATGTCGCCCCATTCCACGGTTGGGTCTTGGGCTACGGGGCAACAAGTCTGGCGCAGACAGCTGTCTTCAACAGTACACCCAACGGTTCTGACGGAGGGGTCTGGCAGAGCGGCGCGGCTCCGTCCGTTGATGCAGCCGGTAACATTTACTTGATCACGGGCAACGGGACCTTCGACATCAACAAAGGAGGCAGCGACCGGGGAGACAGCTTCCTCAAATTCAACGCCCCGCTTAGTGTGATGGACTATTTCACGCCATTCGATCAACTCAAATTGGCGAAGGATGACCTCGATCTGGGATCAGGATCGGGAATGCTGTTGCCGACTCAAAAGGGCAAGTTTCCCAACGAAATCATCGGCGCGGGAAAGGAAGGACTCATCTACGTCGTAAATCGCTCGAACATGGGCAAGTTCGATGCCCAGAAGAATCGCGTGATCGAAACTGTGCGTGGCTCCGCCACCGGCTATTGGGGCAGCGCGGCCTATTGGAACAGCACAGTTTATTATTCGGGGACAGAAGATTTTCTCAGCCAGTACGCTTTGTCCAACGGCTTGCTTTCCAAGAGCCCGGTTTATCAAGCGCCCACGCAGTTCGTTCGGGGAAGTACTCCTTGCGTTTCAGCCAACGGAGCGGCCAACGGAATCGTGTGGGCGATTGAAAGAATACCCTATAACAAAGGAATCCCGCCTGAGGTATTGCACGCATACGATGCCACGAAGGTTTCCCAAGAGTTGTACAACACGAATCAGGCGGGTACGCGAGACGTGCTCGGACCCGGGATCACCTTTTCTATCCCCACCGTCATGAATGGGAAGGTGTATGTGGGCACGGGCAGCGAACTGGATGTTCTCGGCCTGCTCCCTTGACCTGCCAGGATTGTTTCCGATTTGCTGGCCACTCGTCCAGAGTGGTCGAATCAGCGCGGGGATGCAGGTCGATCACGGTTGCAGCAGCGCATGTTTGCGTAACACTTGTTGCAGCTGATCGTGCGGCAGCGCCGGGATGGTCCAATAGTCTGCGCCGACCATAGTCCTTGCGGCGACGAGCGTATTGATGACGGATTCCTCGGTTGCCTGCACCACTGCGGTGAACACGGCATCCAGCTTCCAGCTTTGCATACGCTGAATCGTGGCGTTTTGGTCGGTGAAGGGAGGTTGGGCGCTGTTGCCCTCGTCGGCTCCTGCGTTAGCGGTCGAAAATGCCAGGAAGATGTCGCCGGACTCGTTTCCTTCAATGGCCCCGACTCGTCCCAATCCGACGGAGACGCGGCGGGCAAGGCGTTTCAACTGGTCCGGCGTCAGTGGTGCATCGGTCGCGACGATCACAATGATAGAACCTTCTTCCGGGGCGCGGACGCCATCGGCGGTAGTGGCTACTTTTGGGTCGCAGACTAGAGCCGGTTTTCCGTCCCACCCGAGAACCGGCGGATCGAGAAGTTTCTGAACACAAGGCCGCTGGAGGGTCATCTCCCGCGCGACGGCGATGCCCGCGACCCTCAGTTGCTGCGATCCCCCATAGTTGCATTGGACTAGCACTCCGACCGTATAGCCGCCATCCGCAGCGGTGAGCCGACGCGACGACGTTCCGGTTCCGCCTTTGAATCCGTTGCAGATCATCCCGGTGCCACCGCCGACGTTGCCTTCGAGGAGTGGACCACCCTTGGCGGAGTTCAATGCGTCCCAGGCATCCTGAGCGGTGACGTGCTGGCCCTTGATGTCGTTGAGCGGAACGTCTGCGGTTTCCGCACTCACCGGGTACCAGAAATAACCGGTTCGTTTCTGTTGCACCATCCAAGCGACCGCGGCATCACGCACGACGCCGACACTTCCCGTGTTCGTAATGAGGATCGGTGTCTCAAGCAGACCGCTCTCCTCAATCCAGTGCGTACCGGTCATATCGCCATTGCCGTTCCCCGCGAAGTACCCGGCGAAGGTGCTTTTCGTGCCCTGCTTTCCGCGCGGCAGGACAGCAGTGACACCCGTGCGAACAGGACCTTTTCCCACCACGAGGCGGCCCTCGCCGGAGATAAGCGTTTTGTAGCCCACTTCGACGCCTGCGACATCGGTGATGGCGTTCAAGGGTCCGGGCGTTCCATCGAAGGGCACCCCGAGATCACGGGCGCGAGGCTCGGTGTTGCTCCGCGCTGTCGCAGGTGCAGTAATGGCAGGTCCGGACGGCATACTACTCGTTCCCGTCTGGGCCATCACCGCGAGCGACCATATACCCAGCACAGAGCATGCTGCCATTAACCGCACACGCATCGCGAACCTCCCGCTCCAACGGTGTTCCGAAGGCGAGCACATGTTAACAGAACCGCACTATGGGCGCGTGACGGGCAAAATGAAAATAACAATCGCGGTTGGCGAGTTGACGTAGCATCTCTGTTACACTCATCGACCACCCCAGGCAATTCTCAAAGCGTGTAATCGCCAGTTCGCCGATTCCCGCTGTAACTCAACTCTGACTCCGGGGCTTTGCTCTTGCGTGCAGCAGCCTTAGCACAAATATCCGGATCGGAGATGCCGCAGCGTGACCATCGTTGCAGACAGTTCTCCGGTCCGGTGACAAGTTCGTATGCCATAACAGAACTATCGTAAGCTTGTCCGAAGAGCAACTGCGGGTCCGGCTTTCTCGGCTCGAGCGATTTCCTTCTCAATTTTTCCCGGCACGAGTCTTGCCTCAACCGTGCTTCCATTCAGCCGCAGCCGCTCCAAGACAAACAGATCGGGGTCGTAGTGCCCAAATACAACTTGTCCGTGGGAAGCCGGCGTGCTGGCATCCTCGGCGTTGAACTGAAACATCCACGATTTCCGGCCTTCATCCTGCACCACTACAATGTGCTTTTGCAGATTGACTAAGAACGTGTAGTTCCCTGCGGGAAGAACCATGTTCCCGACTGAAAAGCGAAAGGGAATCGACGCAATCTCGCGGTTGGTTAGGGTATAGATCGACTGGCTGCTGCCGAGAATGCTGCAAGCGAGCAGCACTGCAACGACTAACATTAACTTTCTAAGCATGTTTTGTCTCCTGCGCGACTGGATTCGTTCAGTGCGTTTCAGCGCCGAACGTGTCGGTTATCGCAGCAGAAGACGGAGCCTGCCAAGGGACGGCGTCTCCTATGTGGATCGAATCTACCTAGCAGCGCAAGTCACTGAGCCTATGCGAGATTTGTTCGCATGTAGCAAGAATTTGAATCCGTCCCTGCAAACCAAAAAGGGGTACACTTCGTCTACACAGGCAGCAATGGAAAGCGATCACCAGAACGGCAACTCGCAGGCACTGCACCTTGGTGTCTTCGATCTGGATTTGCGCACCCAGGAACTGCGCAAGTACGGCACTCGTGTAAAATTACCTCCCCAATCCTTTCAGGTGCTGCAAATGTTGCTGGAGCGTCCTGGCACGCTCGTGAGCCGCGAGGAATTGCAGAAAGCCCTGTGGTCCGCCGACACCTTCGTCGACTTCGATCATGGCCTCAATAATGCAGTGAAGCGGATTCGCGGCGCCATCGGCGATTCGGCCGAAACGCCGCACTGGATCGAGACGCTCCCCCGGTTGGGCTATCGCTTCATTGGCCCAGTCGAGATTGCCAAGAACGGTCATCCGTCCGCTCCGGCACCTGCGAACGGCGATGCTCCAGCCGCACTGCCCGTGAACGGCCAGGGCCATGTCCAGATGCAAAGCGCTTCCGAAGTTCGCCCAACACCATCCGCAGCTCAGAAATCAAGCAGGACTCGCTGGCAATGGAGCATCGCTTCTCTGACGCTAGTCGTGATTGCTGCTTTGTTAGGCTGGCACTATCGGGCGCGTCAGAGTGGAGCGTCGGCGGACGGTCTACAGCTAATTCCCTTTACTTCTTATCCCGGCTACCAGTTCGCACCGGCGTTTTCGCCCGATGGCAATCAGATCTCCTTCTCCTGGAATGGCAGCGAGAGCAGCGACCTTTTCGATCTGTACGTGAAGGTGGTTGGCACAGATACGCCTGTCCAACTCACGCATGAACCCTCCCACGCGATCACTCCAGCATGGTCGCCAGACGGGCGGTTCATCGCTTTCACCCGCATGAACCTCAGCTCGAATGCTGAAAGCGGGGTCTTCCTGATTCCTGCCGTGGGCGGACCCGAGCGCAAACTCGCTTCTCTGGGTTTCGGCAAATCGATCTATAAAGGCTGGATTGCATGGACTCCGGACGGTGAGTCACTCATCTATCCCGAACCCACGACCGAGCTTCAGTCCGAACTTGTCATGCTGAATATCGACACTCTTCAGCGGCAGGTTATCGCCAAGCCTTCGCCGCGTTGCAGCGCCGTCGGTATGCCCGCGTTTTCTCCCGATGGCCGCTGGTTCGCCTTCGCCTGCATGTTCGATTATGGTCTGGCCGCCTTGTACGTTCAGCCCTGGCCAACCGGGAGCGCGCGCGAACTCCGGGAACTCAAAGGTGATCTTGACGGACTGGCATGGACCGCCGACGGACAAGGCCTCGTCTACTCCCGCGACAACAATCTCTGGCGCATCCCCTGTAGAGGAGGCTCCGCGCAGCGTTTGTGGTTTGGGCAGGACGCATCGCATCCGACCATCGCCCGCACGGGCTCGCGGCTGGCATTTACGCGTAACCAGAAATTTTATGATATTTGGCGCATCCCGATCGGGGATCCGCGCCGTAGCGCCGAAAGAGCCGTGCGCGTAGCACCCTCGGAGCTTGTACAGCTGAACGCCCAGTATTCCCCCAACGGAAAGCGCGTGGTCTTTGAGTCGAATCGATCCGGATCCTCCGAAGTGTGGCTGTGCGATGTAGATGGCTCGAACCTTTTGCGGCTCACGAACTTTGGCGGTCCGCTGACAGGAACCCCGCGCTGGTCACCCGATGGCTCCAGGATCGTTCTGGATTCTCGCGCTTCTGGGAAAGCGGAACTCTATATTGTTAGTGCAAGTGGCGGAACACCCCAACTGCTTGCGACCGGACCCGATGGCGGGTCGGTGCCCTTCTGGTCGCATGATGGCAATTGGATCTATTTTTCATCGGACGTCGATAATGTTCCGCAGATTTTCAAGATTCCTGCCGACGGAGGAACACCGATGCAACTCACGCATCACGAGGGGTTCATGGCGAGGGAGACTCCACACGGGAACCGCCTTTACTATTCGCGCATCGACAACGGAAGAATCGAAATGTGGTTGATCGGAACCGATGGCAGCGGCGAGAGTCCTGTTACAGGTCTGCCGCGGCTCATGTGGCCTGCATGGGACGTGACGGATCGTGGTTTTTACTATTACGACGAAATGTCATCCGACCGCGAAATCCTGTTCTTCGACTTCGCCACCAAACGCACTCGAGTCGTTGCGCGGACCCCCGGTCGTCCCGATCCCTTCTCGCACAATATTTCGGTCTCGCCCGATGAAAAAGATATTGTCTACACGCAGATGGGACACAGCACAGCTGACGTCGTGCTTGCCGAGGGATTCCATTGATTAGATCGGCTTGAAAACCGTTACCTGTCCCGGATCGTTTCGAGGTAACGGTCAACTCTCGCGCTGTCTTGCTCCAGGAATGCCGCATAGGTCCGCATGAACATAGAAGCTTGGCGTTCCAGAGTAACCCTCTGTACGATAGCTCGAACATTTTAGTCCTATGGAGGCTGTCATGATACCTGCCCTCGCGAACCTGCAACCTGAAGCGATATGGAAGCACTTTGACAGATTGGCGGCCATTCCGCGCGCTTCCACAAAGGAGGCAGCGGCGCGCGATTACGTTCTGTCACTGGTCGCAAAGCTGGGCCTGGAATCCATACAGGACGACGCGGGCAATCTCGTGATCCGGAAACCCGCACGGCCGGGACGCGAGGGAGCTCCGATGGCTCTCTTGCAGGGCCACCTCGACATGGTGTGCGAGAAAAATGAAGGGACCGTCCATGACTTCGATGTCGACCCTATCAAGATGGTTAGGGACGGAGACTGGTTGAAGGCGGCTGGCACGACCCTGGGCTCCGACAACGGAGTGGGCGTCGCCGCCGCTCTGGCCGTGATGGAGAGCAATGATATTGCCCATGGTCCTTTGGAGTTCCTTTTTACCATTGACGAGGAGAGCGGACTCACAGGGGCTGCGGCGTTCCCGGGTGGTTTGCTGAAGTCCAAATATTTTCTCAACCTTGACAACGAAGAAAAAGGCACACTTTGCATCGGTTGTTCAGGCGGAGTCAAGACAACGGCTCGACGCAAAGTCGGGCTTCGTTCCGCGAGCGCAGGGTCAGCTTGGCGCATCAAGGTGTCTGGACTGAAAGGCGGCCACTCCGGTGTTGACATCCACCAGGGCCGCGGCAATGCCCTGCGGATCGTGGGCGGGGTTCTTCAGGTCCTGATGGACCGTCTTCCGATCGAAATCGCCGAGGTCAACGGTGGCAGCGCGCAGAATGCGATTCCGCGCGAAGCCACAGCCTTGGCAGTGTTGACGGATCCTTCTCGCGAGAGCGAATTGAAATCGGCTGTCGCCGTGGCCGAAGCAGGATATAAGGCTGACTTGGGAGGATTCGATTCCGGATTGCAGATCACGGTCGAGAAAGCCGAACGACCGGGCAAAGTGCTAGAAGCGAGCGACGCGAAGCAAACGGTCGCCCTGCTTGCGAGCTTGCATCACGGTGTCCTCGCGATGAGCCCCGATGTCGGCGGCTTGGTCCAGACATCCACGAACTTGGCGATCGTCAGCACCAAGGGCGACGTGGTGGAGATTGTTACCAGTCAGCGGAGCGCGATCGAGAGCAGCATGCTCGCTGCCGCCCGCATGGTCGCGACGGTATGTGGACTGGCGGGGTTCGAAGTGGAGCACGGAGGCAAATACCCCGGCTGGAAACCGGAACCGAATAGCGAGATTGTGAAAAAGCTTCAGGAGGTGCACAAGAAGCTTTTTGGAGAGCCCGCAAAACTGATCGCCATGCACGCAGGCCTCGAGTGCGGCGTCATTGGCGAGAAGTACCCCGGCATGCAGATGGTATCGTTCGGCCCGAGGATCGTAGATCCTCATAGCCCGAACGAGCGGGTGCAGATATCGTCGGTGGAGAGTTTCTGGAACTACCTTAAGCTGGTGCTCGAGAGCTTGTGACCAGCGCGTTGGGACATGGAGCGGGTGAAGTACACGCACTCCGAAGGTGTGAAGGAGAAACTGAGGCCGAAGTCCATCGGCAACGTCATTAGAGTGCTCAAGCTGATTCTCGTGAAAAAGGTTTGGCGTGATTGGAATTTGGTTTTTCCGGAGGACGTCGATGATGCATTTCGGCAACGAATGGCGCGGGTCCAGGGATCGTTCTCACGGGAGGATAGTCCCAATGCTCCCAAGTTTCCGGATTTTCCGACCACAGGGACGTGTCACATAACGTGTAGTAGAATGAAGGGACTAATCTCAGTCGGGGAGTGGCTCAGCCTGGTAGAGCACCTGGTTCGGGACCAGGGGGTCGGAGGTTCAAATCCTCTCTCCCCGACCAATCTTACTTGAATCGCTTGAGGCGGATAGCAGGGATTCCACGGTCGACCTCTTTTCGTTCGCATTCTCATTGTGCCCAAAATTGTGCCCACTCAGGCGATCCAGAGCAGCGAGAACTGCATCCTCACTTGGGTGAACGTACCGCGCAGACATGGCGACGGAACTGTGTCCCGCGATTCGGGCGAGCGTCCAAGCATCGCAGCCTGACTCCCCGAGCCTTGTTAGGAATGTATGACGCAAGCTGTAAAGAACGAAAGGGCGCACGCGGCTGAATCGCAGTGCCTTCTTGTGTTGCTTCTTTAGCGTGGACTTCTCAAAGTGACCGCTACGCGTGGGTGCGGACCACACCCAACCCTCCGCGGGGCTTCCTGCAGCCTCCCAGCGAGTGTGCAGAATGTTCCGGACGCGGACGGTCAACGGGAGCGCACGACGAGCAGCAGTCGTTTTGCCATGAGTCACGAGAATGGTCCCGTTTCTTCCGTTTGTCCAAGTTACCGATTCCCACCGCAAGCGGTAACATTCGTCGGGGCGCATACCTGTATCAATCAGAATTGAAACAACTGAGGCAAGAGGCTCAGGTGCGGCAGCAAGATATCGCCCCTCTTCATCAGATTTGACCACATGTTCGCGATGTCGCTCTCCGGGAAGCATCTTGACTAACGGCGCAACCTCAATGGCTCCCCACTGTGCGGCAAGCCGCATAACACGGCGAAGCACTTGAAGAGAGCTGTTGACGGACGATACTTGCAAGCCCGCCGATTGGCGCCAAGCGGCGAAGTCCGCAGCCTTCTCGCTCGTGATCTCATTCAAGTGCAGGTTCGCGAGAGGTTTGTACGCCCGAATCTTACGGATGCCTGGCCGATAGTAGTCGATCCAGGTCTTGGATGAAGTGGATGCTTCAGCCCACGGCTCGAAACGCTGAGAGATGAAGTCTGCCAAAGTCGGAACAGCCTTCTTCTCCCGAATGCCTACTTCGCCCTTAGCAAGGGACGCCCGATGCGCCGCTTCCATCTGGCGGGCAGTATTTTGGTTGGTTTGGCGGGTTGTCTCTCGAACCATTTCCCCATTCCACATGAACTTGTACCAATAAATCTTGCCGCGCTTGTAAATTGACATGTCGACCTCTCGATTGTGATTCAATTCTCATGCCGTTTTGTCTCTGGGGACTTGCATTATCGTGCTCCATCAACGTCGTTTGCGACGTCTTTTCTTGAGGCTGGTTCTGTTCGCGCGCGCTCGACTTGCACGAACAGCCGCAAGATGGGCGCAATCGGGAGTGCAGTAAATCTTGTCGTGGCCGGTCTCCTTCCGAAACATCGCACCGCAATCCGCTCTGGCGCACCATCGAAATTCCACTCCAGACAGCTTCTCGAAAAACACTTGGGCGCAACACGCCTCGATGCCAGCGTATGTCTCATGGACAAACACAGGCGGAGTCATATCCCACAGCAATGAGAGTCTCCAAGGATTCACACCTAATAAAACACCGCTCTCATTAACGACCATAACCCTCATGTCCGACCGTTCGATTGAAAGATCCTTCGGAGGCCATTCGGACAATGGGGTCCGCATAGCAATCCGGAGCACATTCTGAAGAGCCCTGAAGTCGCTAAAGGTGATCGAGCCCAAATTACTGATGGACGGATCGCCAAAGCGATTCACAAACGTAAGCGCGTCCTCCGGCTCACGAACCGCCATGAACGCTTCTAGGTATTCACTCCCATCGAACGTGGAGGGGCCAGTCCCAGGCAAAAGCGCGACTCTACTGAGGATCATGTCAGCCCTGTCCTTGTCGCGCCGCATAACCCAAGTGGAGTTGCCGCTGTTTATTTTCGACACGGTCAATGGAGCACTCGGGATTTTAATCTGTGACATGAAGTGAGACTTGTGTATGTCTTATTGTACGTTTAGTGTTACATAACTTTGTTGCTACGTAAACACATTTCTTGAGGAGGGATCAGATGGACTTGGAACGACTGTTTTCTGTTGAGGAGGCCGCACGAGCACTGGGCGGAATTAGCAAATGGACGGTCCACGCTTGGCTCAGTCAGGGCCGATTGCAGCGCACCAAAGTGGGCGGCCGCACGATGATTCGTGAAAGCGAACTGTCGAAGGTTATCGAACACGGTGGCAAATCACCCACACTTCGCCAGAAGAGCTGACCTATTTGGCTTGAGCTGCGAAGGGAACAGAACAACCGCGATCTGACGAACAATTACGAAGATGCAGTCGGGATCTTTGACGAACGTAGCGACGGCAGCCGACCAATTGGCCAACGTGCCGAGGGAATTGCAGGAAGGCAATCGGTTTGTCTGTTGGCGCGAGGAAAGCCGCAACGGGAAGCCCACGAAGGTCCCCATTAACCCGCACACTGGCAACGAAGCCGAGTCTGACAACCCGGTGACCTGGAGCACCCTCGTAGAAGCCATAGCGTTCTACCAGACGCACTCGAACAAGCTACAAGGTGTCGGCCGGATGTTTGACCCCGCCGACGGCATGATCGGCCTAGACTTCGATGACTGCCTCGACGACCACCGAAACGTTATCCATGACCACGTCGCCACTGGTTGGTTGCCCCGACTCAACAGCTACAGCGAAATTTCGCCGAGCGGCCGGGGTGTCAAAGTCTGGTTGAAGGCGCGGCTCGACCTGGACGGCAAGACCGGACGGCGCGATGCCAAGCAAGGTGTTGAAATTTACCGGGAGCGCAGATACTTTACACTCACAGGGAAAAGGCTGCTGAAATTCTCCGCCAACGTCGAGGAGCGGCAGTCAATCGTTGAGGATTTTTACCAGGCTATCTTCAGCGCGAAGAAATCCGCCTCTGTGATACCGACGCCGCGCACTCCCCTCGTGTTGACCGACGCGGAAATAATCCGCCGGGCGAGTGAAGCCCACAACGGTGCAAAGTTTCGCGCGCTGTGGGCTGGCGACTTGAACGGCTACGGCTCACAGTCAGAAGCCGCCGGGGTGGCACAGCCCGGTTCCGACTGGCCATTACAGAGGGCGTTGGAAAGCATTGCCCGTCATCAAACGTGACTACAGTATTCGCTGTATTCCCCGTCCCCGATTGAGTGCGCTATCTTCAAACATACGCTTCGTGGGCGGTCATGGGTTAGCGTCGGTTGGGAGCCCACATTTCGTACCCTCACGACCGCTCGAAATCCCGCCCGTTTCAGGATATGGGAGTCCGGCCTATTCTTTCACCTGCGCAGGAGGATCGACCGGATTCGTCATATTCCGCAAAAGGTTAGTCCGACGGCATGATCGGCCTAGACTTCGATGACTGCCTCGACGACCACCGAAACGTTATCCATGACCACGTCGCCACTGGTTGGTTGCCCCGACTCAACAGCTACAGCGAAATTTCGCCGAGCGGCCGGGGTGTCAAAGTCTGGTTGAAGGCGCGGCTCGACCTGGACGGCAAGACCGGACGGCGCGATGCCAAGCAAGGTGTTGAAATTTACCGGGAGCGCAGATACTTTACACTCACAGGGAAAAGGCTGCTGAAATTCTCCGCCAACGTCGAGGAGCGGCAGTCAATCGTTGAGGATTTTTACCAGGCTATCTTCAGCGCGAAGAAATCCGCCTCTGTGATACCGACGCCGCGCACTCCCCTCGTGTTGACCGACGCGGAAATAATCCGCCGGGCGAGTGAAGCCCACAACGGTGCAAAGTTTCGCGCGCTGTGGGCTGGCGACTTGAACGGCTACGGCTCACAGTCAGAAGCCGCCGGGGTGGCACAGCCCGGTTCCGACTGGCCATTACAGAGGGCGTTGGAAAGCATTGCCCGTCATCAAACGTGACTACAGTATTCGCTGTATTCCCCGTCCCCGATTGAGTGCGCTATCTTCAAACATACGCTTCGTGGGCGGTCATGGGTTAGCGTCGGTTGGGAGCCCACATTTCGTACCCTCACGACCGCTCGAAATCCCGCCCGTTTCAGGATATGGGAGTCCGGCCTATTCTTTCACCTGCGCAGGAGGATCGACCGGATTCGTCATATTCCGCAAAAGGTTAGTTTTTGGTCTTGGTGCCAACCCTTTGCAGACTTCCCCCATCTATTAACGTGCCGCTTCGCCCAAAGGGGCGTGTCTTGCCATGTCGTGATAGGAAAGAGCTTCGGGGCGAACTCGTCAACCTCATCGAGAAGCAAATCGAAATGCTCGCAAAGGAAAGCTGCGATGGCCTCACCGAGGCGGAGTCGCGTGAATACGATGATCGAAAAGAACGGATCGACGAGTTGTATGACGCACTTGACCACCTAGATTTCGCCGCATAAGAAGAAGTTCATACGGTGGCTGAATGTTCAAACGGCTGGTTCGTGTTTGTCACGAAGGGCTCCGGAAAGGCACAACAACCTCAACAATCGTGCCCGGATTTGCATTCTTCAATCGCACTTCTCCGCCAAATTCTTTGATTCGTTGGCGCATGCCTCCAATGCCGACGCCGAGGCTCTCCGGACTAAACTCAGTAACCTCCGATCCAACTCCCTTCCCGTCGTCCCGCACGGTGATGGCTAGCTGGCCGTCTCGTTGGGCAAGGGCAACCCAAACCCGGCGTGCTTTCGAGTGCCGGAACACATTGGTTAGACACTCCTGAATGACGCGGAAAGCGGCAGTCTCTAGGTCTGAAGCAAGTCGAGGGAAGTCGAGGGGCTGTAGATCGAGCGAACTTTCGATGCCACTACGCTTCGTTAATCCTTCCAAGTACCACCGCAGTGCGGAAATCAACCCCACCTCATCAAGCAGTGGCGGATGGAGAAGGTGGGACATGCTGCGGACCTGTTGAATCGCGCGATCAACAGTCGTGATTGCTTCGTTCACCGACTCTGTAAATTGTGTTGTGCCTCGCGCTAGAGTACCTTCTAGGATCATCTTAGCCGCAACGAGTTCCTGCCCCAAGCCGTCGTGCAGTTCCCTTGCGATATGTCGCCGTTCCGCATCTTGCGCTACAAGCAAGCGACTCGAAAGCAGTCTCAGCTCCCGATTCAGCTCTCCTAGCTGCCATGTCTGGTGATGCAGATCAGCGAACAAGCGGACCTTTGCGCGTAGGAGTTCGGGGATAACCGGAACCGAGACGTAATCGACTCCTCCGCTTTCGTATCCGGCCAGTCTGTCCCGATCCGTCATGTGGACTGCGGAGATGAAGATGATTGCCGTCTGCTGAAAGCGCGGATGCTGGCGAATCATGCTCGCCAATTCAAAGCCGCCCAGTTCTGGCATACTCACGTCCAAGAGCACCACTGCGATGTCGTTTTTCAGCAGCAGTTCGAGCGCCTCTTTTCCAGAGGTGGCCTTAATCAGATTTTCATCCAAATCACTCAGCATTACTTCGTAACTCAGCAACTTGGCTGGTTGATCATCCACCATGAGGATGTTGATCTTTTTCTTCATCCCTCGGTCTGCCTCGGAACATATTCATGGAGCCAGTTTGAGCACTCGAAGTCTGCGGTTTTCCATGCCTAAAAGTTTCTCACAGCAACGCTGTCGGGCAGTCTACACGAACCCCTTCAACACCTGAATGTGGCTCGCAACGACGCGGGCGAAATTAGCTTCTGCTGCGGCTATGGCCTTGTACTCTCGCCGTAACTCTTGCGTCGGGATATCTTGGAACAGCGCGTCCCGCCTCAACGCACGCGCTTCACTCCGAGCAACTTCGACCTCCAGAACAGTGATTGCCGCTGAAAAGTCACGACGCTCCTTCTTGGTCCTTGCCTTCTGAATCGACATGCGTTGAACATCATCCTCAGTAATCCCACCCAGATTCCAAAACTCCCACCCGAACGAAGGACCCGCTATCTTGCCCATCGCCAAATAGCACGCGGAGGAGGGCGGCTGTTCGCCCTGTTCCCACCGCGACACGGTCATCGCTGAACAGTTGAGTCTCTTCCCGAACTCGGATTGAGAGAGTTTTAACTCAGACCGAAGAGATTTGATGTTCCTTGACCACTGAGGGACGGAAGCGAGTGAAGGCATAAGTGTGTACCCGGCCTGCGCAATCCAAGGTTAACATCAATGTTAAAGCACGGGCCGATGTTGGTTGGAGATTCACGCTTTGTTCGAACTTTGCGTCCTGAGAGCGTCTTTCTAACTCTCTACGCAGCGCATTTAGTCCAGCGAGCGCGTCAGTGATAGCGAGCCATTCTTCCGGCGCACCTCCATAATCCATCTGCATTTCTTGAAGTCGCGTGTCGATTGTGCTCTTCGCTGCCCGGATGCGGTCTGGCAGTTTCTTATCATCGGTTTCGAAAACGGCAGCCTTGTAGGATTCGTCCCAAACATATTCGGCTCTCATGGTCGTTCCTCTCTGAGCAGACGCGCTTTGAAGTGACGCTGCGCCTGCGCTCATGAGCCGGATGGAATGTGACAGCCGTTCCGGCTCCCTGCTTGACATACGTCAGTTTTCGCAAGGAACCGTCGCCCAAGAGGGCGCGGCGGAGGGATGGGAAAAGTAACAATGCGATTTTACGCGCACCTTGGGGTTTACAACCGTTCGATATCGAAACAGGAACCTTAGAGCAATAGAAAAGACCCGCGCTTCAAGGAGCCATCCGAGAATGACGCGGGTCAAGCGCGGCAGGGACGATACCCTTACAGTGTACGCTCATCGAAGGAATGACGAGAAAATCCTGCCGTCGCAGCGGATTGTGACTCTATGCGTCGGTTTCCGGGTTGGGCTCTTGTTTGCCGAGACGCTCTTGTTTTTCGGCCAAGAGACGGTCAATCTCTTCAACGAGTGCCATTAACTTTTCAGGGTCTTGTTCAGTGGCAGCCTGTTCGCAAAGTGCCATCCACTCTTCTTTCTTCTCGCCTCGCATGAGCCCTCCCTCATCAGGACTGGCTCTTATATCATGCGCGTTGTGCCGAGTCTGTTCGGCAGCAGACTTTCAATCTTCTCTCCCACTGGTGCTCGGCAAATTGGACGCGAAGGCTTTCTTGCGCGTCCGCGACTCTCTTCATCGCGGTTGTCACGTTTCGTGCCTCCAGCCTATCAGGTGTAGCATTTTTGGGGGCCGGGGTGCCGAATGACCCAGCGCAAAGAAACTACCATCGAACGCATCTACCGCGAAGTCACCGGAAACAAAATGCCCGTTGCAGTGAAATGCAGTCTTCTCCCCAAGCCGAAGGCCAAGCGGCAACGGATGGACTCGCCTGTGGGGAAACTTACAATACTAGGCGACGAGTGGATTAGAACACTTGCAGATGGCAGAAGAGTGAAATTCACGTACCAAGAACTGGACGAGTGGGTGTTCATCACCGCTCAAGTCGAGCGTAACAAAGTCGTTTATTCCATCGTGCTGACCGACCCAACAATTTCGCTTAGTCGTGGAGAAGTTGAAAGTCAGTTCGAGGGCGAGCTTTCAAAGAAGTCGCTGAGACCTAATTGATCTGGTCGAACGGGATCACGCGGGCGTTTGCCCTTGCCGATGGTCATTTCACGGCGTCCCTTTCCATGTGGACTAGGCGAAAATGAGTGTCAAACATCTTCCGCATGAGCACCTTCTGTGAGAGGGTGTTGCCCGTAAGACCGAAGCGTACATGGGGGCAGGCTGAGCACCTTGCCCTTAGAAAGCCGTCATCGGGTTTCGATTCCATCAGCAGTTCTGCTTTGTCCATTCACCCTCTCGCGAAGCGCGGAGCGGCTTGGCTGGCATCCTCGCGGGTTTGCCCCGGTTTATGCGCTATACGGATGTGCTTCGCGAATGCTTCATTGACTGTAGGCTGTACATCGGGAAGGAACGGATACTGGCACACCGAGCAGCGCTTTAGCGTACCATCGCCAACTAAGTGAGCCGGACCTTTCGATTTGGGTGTTGACTCTTCCATAGGGAAAGTTTACGCCTATCCATAACGGCTGCAAAGCATGCTGAGATTTCAAACTGCACCACTACCGGAACTTTGCCGCATCTTGACAGCGGTAGCGTACGAGCCTAGCATTGTGGTGAGCAAGCTACGTCTTCTTACTCTTTCAGGTTCCCTGAACTAAGTCAGCCCATCTGAACTTTTCCTCTTAGCTTTCCGCCGGAAGGAGAAATTAAGCCATGACCTCATTAGCCAATTGGGGCCACCCCGTCCGTGAATACAAGAGAGTTTGGCCGCAAGTTTACAGGGCTGCGCTCTTTGAGTTGGACGCCAACAAGGTTTCAGATCGAATTGCTCAAGCGGAAACGGCACTGGTGGAACGCGCACGCGAACTTTTTGGCTCAGCAGGAGACAATATCGAGGAAGAGCAGGCTGTAGATGACGCGATGTATGCCTTGCACGCCCTTCGGAGCGCATTGCAATGTAGAGCGAATTCGAAAAACACATCCGAAGACCTAGCTGCTTGAAATTGACTGGAGATCAAAGGTGATGATGGATGCGAATCACATTTCGGAACGTCTCAGCAGTCTTAGACAAGAAATGAGCGATCTAAGAGTCACGACCGCAGTATTTTGGAGCAAGGGTCAGCACACCGCGCTGGAGAAATCCGCTTTCGCCCTACGGAAGGGACGTTTGTTGGAGATCAAACGGGAACTGTCGGACATGATGAAACGCTGTGCTTGAATCGCGGTTGGTTTATGACCGTCCGACCATTCGTGTGGGTACGGATGTGCCTGAGCAGAGAAAAAGTATTGCCCACTCGATTAGCGCGAAAGAAAGGAGCCACCATGCACTTCGAACCCAGAAAAACATGGCAGTATTTCGCTCAAGCCGTCATTCATGAAGACGACCCAGAAAAACTCACCGACCTAATGGGACAGCTTTACCGCACCCTAGACGAGGATGAAAAAGGAGTCCGAGTCCAAACGGGAGCCGCTAAGGCCGAAAGCGATTCGCGCCCGGTCTGAAGTAAGGCTATGCTCCCGTTTTTATTTCAAAAAGGGACAGCGTGTCGCCTTTGCTGAACCCTACGACCAGAAATCCTTCGAACTTATCCGCGCCAAAATCTTCAGTGGTGACGTCACGAAAATCGCCGTACTCAAAGTTGCAATCGGAAAGCCGGAATTTGATTTGGTCGGACGCACCGTCATCCTTTCCAACCATGAGATGCGGAGGAGCTCCATCCGCGACGGAGATGCGAATCGTTCCGGGTCACTCTGGCGGCCCGACACCGAGGGAGTTACAAAAACAGCAAGTACGGGGCGTACGTTCGTCCACGTACTTGCCGAGTAAGGACAATGCGTACTCCAGTGTGATTTTCATGGCTTATGGAGTCGTCTGGATTCCCAGCGGCCTAACTAAGCAGCCTTCTTCTGTTGAGCTTTTATTTTTGCCCATCTCGCTCGCTGGAACGCAGCAATCTTTCTGCGGGCTGCTGCTGACATCGTGCGCTTCTCAGGAGCCGGGTTCGTTGTCTTCGCTAGGGCGATTGGTTGCAACTCTTGGCGAACCTTCGCCCATCGCGCCTGCTGTGCCCGCGCCATTTTGCGTCGTGACGCTGCAGATATAATTCGCGTGGGTTGGCTTGCTGTTCCTGCACCGTTTAACGACTCGATGACTGCAATTGCTTGGTCGATGCTTTCTACACGCGTCTGTGCCTGCTTGCGCTCAGCACGAAGCTCCTGAAGCGCACTACTTAGGTTCCCCATGGATTCCCCCTCAAAATTGACAGCGCGATTATTCTATAGGACTGGAATGACTTACCGGTGCTGGGCGTTGCGTTCGTCCGTATGGTGGTATAAGAGTCAGGCGCGACCGTGAAACAATATGTTTGGACCGAGCCGTACGAAGCCGCCCTCTTTGAAACCGACGACAAGAAGTTGCCAAGTTGTCTTGAGGAAGCGAAGGCTGCCATTGACCGCCGATTGACGGAGATACAGGTAGAGCACAATAGTTCTCCGGAAGAACTAAGGGCCATGACCAGTGCGCTTCATATCTTGCAAGTGTTACGGACGGGGTTGGAAAAACGTACTTCATGAAAGATTCGGAAATCTCATGGAATCCTGAGTGAAGAATGGTCTAGCGAATTCCGCATTAGTGTTCAATACTGCACAGTATTCAACCCCACGCATCGAATAGCATTGTCTAGTACGAAGGGCAATTATGCCCCGGAACTGGCGTTTGTATCGTCAGTCCATCGCGCATTCAGACCTTACGGACATTTTTCGTCCCCAAGCGCTATTTGCCAAGATTCGGATGATCAGGCGGCGCTCGTGAACGCTCAACCATAAGGAGATTCCGAGATGACAACACCCAGAGTGCTAGTCGTCGATGATGACAAAGCTGTTCGTGTAATGGTGCAAGAAGGGCTGCAACGCGACGGGTTTGAAGTAGTGGCCGCGTCGAACGTCAGCGATGCGCTTAAGCACATCGCGACGCAAAAGTTTGATGTGCTTCTTTCCGACTTGCACATGCCCCTCCCAGGAGACGGCTTCACCTTGGTGAGCGCCATGCGCCATACCCACCCGAATGCGTTGACCATAGTTCTCAGTGGCTATCCGGCGCTCAGCGAAGCCATGGCTGCGATTCTGTCCCAAGCCGATGAAATTCTTGTAAAACCGTTCCTAATCGGCTCCATCACGGAACTCATTCGCGCAAGACTGGCCGAACCGCGCACTGTTAAACGGGCGAAGGTTGAATCCGTCGCCAACATCCTGGAACGCGAGAGCGACATTACGATTCAGAACTGGCTGGACCTAGTGGAAGAGGATGCGGAACTAACATGTATTCCGCTGAGCCGCGCCGACCGCACGGGACACCTTCCTAGACTTCTTCAAGACCTTGTTATTCGTTTGCGCTTGGACTCGGGATCGAAAGCCCCCGTTTCCAAGGCTGCTCACGATCATGGAAACATGCGGCGCGAACAAGGCTATACTGTTCCGATGGTGGTAGAAGAATCTCGTATCTTGCAGGTGAGCATCTTCACAACTTTGCAAAGGAATATGCGCAGCGTGGACTTCAGCAAAGTGTTGCTGGACGTTGTGACTATCGCGGATGAAGTCGATTCACAATTGAAGCAAGCGATGATCAGCTATGTCACACCGAAGGTGATTGTGAAACTGCCGCTGGCGTTTGGATTGGTAGGGTAATTTGCCCCGTGACCCCGAAAAACATGCTGGTGTGAATATGTCGGATTTATTCCGCAATCTCTGGTCGCAAGAACAAGCACAAGACATCGCTGAATACGCGGTGATGCTGGCGGTCATTCTGGTCATCGTCGTTGGCACACTGCGACTAATCGGAGGGCAAGCGAACAACGTGTTTTCCAGCGTAGCGAGTTCAATTGGTCAATGACGACAGGCGCAAGTTCCGAACTCTGAACCTGATGGACGGTTTCACGCGCTACGCGCCGCGCATCGAGGTGGACACGTCGTTGCCGGGTCAGCGCGTGGTGCGAGTGCTGGAAGAACTGAAGCGAGAAGGCCGCAAGCCGGAGGCGATCGTGATCGACAACGGAACCGAGTTTACCAGTCAGGTGATGGATCAATGGGCTTACGAGAATCAAGTGCAGCTGCACTTCATCACCCCCGGACGGCCCATGGAGAACGGCTTCATCGAGAGCTTCAACGGCAAGTTCCGCGACGAGTGTCTGAACGAGAACTGGTTCCTCGATCTGGCCGACGCGCGGGAGAAGATCGAGACCTGGCGGTGCGACTACAACCAAGTGCGGCCGCACTCGGCGCTCGGTTATCTCACACCAGCGGAGTTTGCCCAGAGGAGCGCGGCTTCGTCCGGCTGCGCTCGCATGGCTCCGCCGGACGGAGCCGCTTCTTCCGCCATGCCGAGGGATAGCTTGGTTGGGCTCATCGAGACGATCACTGCATCTGCGCGAATATCCTTCTCGCGCTCCTGCCAACCCGCATCGGATCGGTAGAGCCGCATGCCTTGAAAACCACCGCCCGAAGGACGGAATCTACACTACCGGAGTCCTTCCCTGGTTCACGCTGAGGCGGCACATTTGCAGTTGGCGCGCAGACTCTTGTGCATAGCAGCGCTGGGCGCGAGGAATGTAAAGACTGCCTCATGGAAGAAGGTTCTAAAATTCGCAAGATCGCGTTTGTCGGCGACCACTTACCGCGCAAGTGCGGCATTGCGACGTTCACGTCTGACCTGCTTGCCGCCGTGGCAGCTGCGCATCCCCAAAGCCAGTGTTTCTCAGTGTCGGTGAATGACATTCCAGGTGGCTACGAGTACCCGCAAGTAGTTCGCTTCGAGATTGAGGAGCAGGATTTATCGTCTTATCTACGTGCTGCGGACTTCCTCAACATCAGCGACGTGGACATCGTCTGCTTGCAGCACGAATTCGGCATTTTCGGCGGGCCGGCCGGCGGCCATATCCTGGCACTCCTGCGCGAATTGAGAATGCCCGTTGTCACTACGCTTCATACCATTTTGCGTGAGCCGAAAGCCGACCAACGGCGCGTAATCCACGAGTTAGTCGCGCTCTCGACCCGGCTCGTGGTCATGGCTGACCGGGGGCGACAGATGTTGCAGGAGATTTACCAGGCACCGCCGGCCAAGATCGATCTCATCCCGCATGGCATTCCCGACGTAGGTTTTGTCGATCCGACCGATTTCAAGGACCAGTTCGGTGTGGAAGGCAAGGTGGTGCTGCTCACGTTCGGGCTGCTTTCGCCGAACAAGGGGATCGAATATGTGCTCAACGCCCTGCCGCACATTCTAGCGGAGTTTCCCGACGTTGTTTATATTGTCCTGGGCGCCACCCATCCCAACGAACTACGCGAGCATGGCGAAGCCTACCGGCTCAGCCTCGAAATCCTTGCCAAAAAGAACAAACTCGAGAAGAACGTCATCTTCTACAACCGGTTCGTAGAACTTGAAAATCTGAAGGAGTTCATCGGCGCCGCAGACTTTTACATCACGCCTTATCTCAACGAAGCGCAGATCACGTCGGGCACGCTAGCCTATACGTTTGGTGCGGGCAAAGTGGTAATTTCGACACCGTACTGGCACGCTGCAGAATTGTTGGCGGAAGACCACGGCGTGCTGGTGCCGTTCGGCGACGCCCCGGCCATAGCCCGCGAGGTGATTGGTTTGCTGCGCGACGACACCCGCCGGCATGCCATTCGCAAGAATGCTTACAAGCTGGGCCGTGAGATGGTCTGGAGCAACGTGGCGCGGCTCTATATGCGCTCGTTCGAGTTGTCACAAATCGAGGGGGCGGCGCGATCTCGAAAATCTCTCGCCACGAAGACGCTCGACCAAAAGCCGCGGGAACTGCCGGAGTTGAAGTTGAGTCATCTCTCGCGGATGACCGATTCGACCGGAATCTTCCAGCATGCCATTTTTACCGTCCCGAATTTTTCGGAAGGCTACTGTACGGATGACAACGCTCGCGCATTCATCCTCGCGGTACTGCTCAGTGAATTGGGAGAAGAGCCAGAGCGCGTGCGGACGCTGGCCACAACCTACGCGGCGTTCTTGCATCACGCGTTCGATCTCAGAGTGAAACGCTTCCACAACCACCTGAGTTTCGACCGCCGCTGGCTCGACGAACAAGGGTCAGAGGATTGTCAAGGGCGAGCGCTCTGGGCGCTGGGCGTAGGCGTGGGGCGTTCGCCCTATCGGAGCTTCCAGATCATGGCTGGACAACTCTTCGCGCTGGCGTTGCCAGCTCTGACGGAGTTCACTTCGCCGCGGGCGTGGGCGTTCGGCCTTATCGGCATTCATGAATACCTGCGCCGGTTGAGCGGTGACAGCCTGGTCAACCAAACCCGTGAGACACTCACTTCCCGGCTCATGGAACTTTTCGAAAGGACCGCCCAGCCGGACTGGCGCTGGTTTCAAGAGGATCTGACTTACGACAACGCGAAGCTCCCACACGCCTTGATTCTGAGCGGACGTGCAACCGGACAACCAGCGGTGCTTGAGCGAGGCCTGCAGGCCCTGCGCTGGCTGACGGAATTGCAAATCTCCGAGAAGGGTCACTTTCGATCCATTGGCACCAACGGATTTTATCGCCGCGGCGGCATGCGCGCCAACTTTGACCAGCAGCCCATCGAGGCGCAAGCAATGGTCTCAGCCTGTCTTGAAGCCTATCGCGCCACATCGGACCTCTGGTGGTACGAGCAGGCGCAACGCGCCTTCGACTGGTTCATCGGCTGGAACGATCTCGGATTGGAACTCTGCTCTCCCAAAACAGGCGGCTGTCGCGATGGGTTGCACGTGGATCGGGTCAACCGGAACCAGGGAGCGGAATCAACCCTGGCCTTCTTGCTTTCGTTGGCGGAGATGCGCTTGGCGCAAAATATGCTGACGAGTTTTAAGGAACCGATCGCCGCCTAAGAGTAATCGCGGCCTCCGGTCTCGTTTCTCTGGAATAACCAGTCCATGAACGCCAACTCGATTCACGTCAAACGCACGGCCACGGTCCTCAGGCCTGACCAGTCACGCGTTCTTCTGCGGCCGTTCAGTCACGGAGGATCCCGCAGCGGACCGGCAGGATTATCGCCAGGATCATGTCGCTCCCGGAAAACCGAGTCGGCCCTCTCCTGGACGAAGTATCCGCCGAATTCTCCCAGCGACACCAGCAGATCCACAAATCCTTTCTGGAACGATTCGAACAGGTCCGCGACCTCCTGTTGACCGATGAGAAAATTTCCGAACAAAGAAAGCTGTTGATCGGCTCCTATTTCGTTTGCGAATTCTCCTTAGAATCCGCAGCCCTGTTCAATCCGTCCATCGTCCCGCACCCTGACCAGTCTGACCTGCCTCCCGGCGCTCTGCGTTTTATCCTCAGCTTGCGCGCCACCGGGGAGGGACACATTTCCTCCATCACTTTTCGGACGGGTATCATCCACGTCGACCATCGGATCGAGGTCCTACCCCCAACCGGCTTCCTCACCGAGCCGCGTCAAATCCCGAACCCCCGTTACGAGAAGGCGCTCTTCGAGCGGAAACTCTTTGAGCTGGGATTGACCAGCGAATTCACGCGCCGGGTTATGGACAAGTTTGGGGAGTCGTTTGCATTGGAAGAACTGCGCGCCAATCTTGAAGCCGAAGTGAAGCAGTCCCGCCTGTCGGATCGGAACGCGATCCGGGGAATTTTGATGCTGGCCCGGTCCAATTACGAGGTTCAGTTTCAGCCCCAACAGCAGCTGTCTGAACGCGTTCATTTTCCCGGCCACGCCGTCGCAACGCAACGGCATCGAAGACGCCCGGTTCGTCTGTTTCCAGAACGATGACGGCACCCACGTCTACTACGCCACCTTCACGGCCTTCGATGGCAAGGTGGTCTTGCCAGAGCTGGTGGAGACTTCTGACTTCCTCCTCTTTCGGTTCATCACCTTGAACGGTCCGGCCGCCGAAAACAAAGGCATGGCCATGTTCCCCCGGAAAATCAACGGCCTCTATGCCATGCTCTCCCGCCAGGACAACGAGAACATCTACCTCATGTTTTCCGACAACGTCCACTTCTGGTATGAACGCAAGGTGCTCCTTAAACCGATGTTCCCCTGGGAGCTGGTCCAGCTTGGGAACTGCGGGTCCCCCATTGAGACCGAAGCAGGCTGGCTGGTCCTCAGCCACGGTGTCGGCCCCCTGCGAACGTACTGCATCGGCGCGTTCCTCCTCGATCGCGACAATCCCGGCAAAGTGATCGGCCGCCTCCGCGAACCCTTGCTCAAACCGGACCAAAAGGAGCGTAAAGGCTACGTGCCGAACGTCGTTTATACCTGCGGCGCTCTCCTCCACAACGGCGAACTGATCATTCCCTATGGCATGGCCGATCACGCCACCGGTTTCGCTACCGTTCCCCTCGATGAAGTGCTGGCTGCCATGCACTAGGAAACGATCGTCGAACAGCATGACAAAGCCCGACAAAAGAGTGGCTGTCCTGTCGCCGATAGCCTGGCGAACGCCTCCTCGGCAATACGGCGCCTGGGAAACGGTGGCTAGCAACATCACCGAAGGGCTCGTCGCCCGTGGCTGGGATGTGACGTTGTTCGCCAGCAGGGATTCTGTGACCCGCGCTCACCTGCATGCCGTGGTGGACAAGGGATATGAAGAGGATTCCGCCGTCGATCCCAAAGTAGCCGAATACCTTCACATCTCCGAAGCGTTCGAGCGCGCTGCTGAGTTTGACCTCATCCACAGCCACTACGACTTCATGGCTTTGACCTACACCCGGCTGGTCAAGACACCGGTCCTGACTACCATCCACGGATTCTCGTCAGCCAAAATCATGCCCGTCTATCAGAAGTATCGTGACGGATATTTCGTTTCCATCAGCGACTCCGATCGAGCCGCAGGGCTGAATTACCTGGCGACCGTCTACAACGGCATCGATCTCTCGTTGTACCCGCTTCAGGAACCCGGCGGTGATGACCTGATTTTCCTCGGTCGGATCCATCCGGATAAAGGTGTTCATCTGGCCATCGAGGTTGCTCGTCTGAGCGGAATGCGTTTGATCATCGCTGGTATTATCCAGGATGAGGCCTATTTCCGGGAGCAGGTCAAACCCCATCTCGACGATCAAAACATCCTTTATATCGGACCGGTGGGCGTGCCGGGCAAGAACGAACTGTTTGCCCGAGCCCGAGCTCTACTGCACCTGAACACCATCCCGGAGCGATTCGGACTTGTCCTGGTCGAAGCCAATGCCGCTGGCGTGCCCGTCATCGCGATGGACCTCGGCTCTTGCCGTGAGGTGATCAAGGACGGGCAGACCGGTTTTCTGGTTGACAACGTCACTGAAGCAGTTCGGGCCCTTGGACGAATTTCTGAAATCGATCGTCGTGCCTGCCGCAGCCGTGTCCGGCAATACTTTTCGATCGATACCATGGTGGAGGGATACGAACGGGTTTACTCGACGATTTTTGATCTGGAAGCGAAGAGACGACCATGAAGCCGGACATTGTCAGACGGTACCGCCACAACCCCATCCTCACCAAGGCCGAGATCCCCTATCCAGTGGAAACCGTTCACAACGCGGCGGTCGTGAAGCATGAGAACGAATACATCATGCTTTTCCGCTCCCATCTCCGCACCGGACGGTCCATCATTGGTTTGGCACGCAGTCCCGACGGATTCCGCTTCACCGCCGATCCACAGCCCTTTCTGATTCCTGACCGGGACAGCCCTTTTGCCGCCTATGAAGAGTTCGGCGTGGAGGACCCACGCGTGACCCGGCTGGAAGGGGAGTACATCATCACCTACAGCGCCTACTCGCGAAATGGAGTGCGGATCGCCCTGGCCAAGACGAAGGACTTCAGTCAGGTGGAAAGGGTCTCCCTCATCACGGAGGCGGATTATCGGAATGTGGTGATCTTTCCCGAGAAGTTTGATGGGCTTTATGCCCGGCTTGACCGTCCTCATTCGGAAATCGCCCCCTGGTCAATCTGGATTTCCTATTCTCCGGATCTATGCTATTGGGGCCAATCTCAGCTCATCATGAGGCCTGAACCATATCACTGGGATGAAATGAAGATCGGTCCCGGCGCGCCGCCGATCAAAACGGACCAGGGATGGCTTTCCATCTATCACGGAGTTTTCCGAACTATGGATGGATCGGTCTATCGTTTGGGGGTTGCTCTTCATGACCTCGAGAACCCGGCAAAGGTCATCGGTGTGGGCGACTCGTGGATTTTGCAACCGGAGGATCCTTGGGAAATAACTGGATATGTCCACAACGTGGTCTTCACCTGTGGTGCCGTTCCGGAGTCCGATGGAACCGTGAAAACTCTACTGGGGGGGCGCAGACACGGTCATGTGCGTGGGCGAAGCGAATGTCTCGGATCTGGTCGCACTATGCCTCCATCACGGCAGACCGGCAAAGTAAGCATGGCATTTCAAGAGTCCGCTGGCGCCGCTGATTGCGACCTTGGGAACAGTGACAGATCATGTGGGGGGAAACATGGCGATCAACTTTGTGCGGACACTTGACGGAAACGGCGACTCCATACGCTTTCAACCGATGGAGCGTCTGAAAGTATATTTGTTCGGGGCGACTGTATTGTTTGCATCGTTTGGGATGGGTGAAGCGGTTTATCGGCTCTTGTTTTCAGAGTTTGACGGCATAGCCGATCGTATTCCGGTTGAGGTGCTGTTTGGTTTGGTATTTGCTTGGCTCGCCACTAAGTTCGTCGGCGACGTTTACAGAAATCGCAAGGAGAGGAGCGCAAGGCTCAACTTCATTTGGGCTCGGAATCATCAAATACGAGGCGCTCTGGAAGGGATCACTCCGTTGGCCCACCCATCGAGAAACCAACAATCGGTCAGAGTTATCCGTGAAGAAGTCGGTAGGATTGAGTGTGCGCTTAAGGAGATCTTGGCGGGCTAAGCTCCTGTGGCCTTTCGGCAAGTCTGCCTGCTCGACCCGACGGAAGCTCCTAACGTCAGCCTTTCGCCGGGCGCGGAAGCTGACGATGCGCAGGCTCAAAACTCTGTTCAAAACAAATGCTATGGTGACTTGTACTTCGGCGTTTTCGCGTTAAGTGTCGAGATAAGGTCCTCTGCTGCGGGAGGGATGTGGGTCTCGTGAGCAATCACAATATCCTTCGCTGAGAGTTTCTCCCCGTAGATTCTCTTGTTTGCGTCGGAGTCAGGTCGGATGGTCGAACCTTCCAGCGAAATGCCTGCAAATAGGCCGCGTGCGCGGGAATAGCTCAATATTTCGGCCCGCATTGAGACATCGGTTTCTGCTGACGCGTCACGACCGACTGGTCCTGCTGCCACCGACGCGTCTGCCCCGAGCTTCACTTTGCTGCTTAGGATTCCATTGGCGCCGCGGTCATTCATCACGAGAAGGACGAAATCAGTCGCTTGTCCACCGATCTGAAAGCCAACGCTGCCACCCTCTAGGGCCATCATTGACGGCGCGCCCCAGGCGCCGGTGAAATTTTCGCCGTGCGGCACATCATCGCACCGCGGCCATAACTACCACCGACCACAAACGCAGCCTTGAGGACCGATGGGAAAACAACCACACAGTCGGCTTTATCGAGGAGATCTTGAGGAATGTCGTCTGGAATATTCAGAATCTCCGTCAACACCGTGCCGGCGTTCTTCAGACGATCCTCATCCTTTTTCTTTGTCGTCTGCCCAACTGGTCATTGCAAGCAACAACGCGCTCATCGCGCAGACTAATATCCCTTTCTTCATGACAGTCTCCTACAACGGATATAGTTGCCCTAACCTCTGCTTTGGTTGGACGGGTTTCTTGTGACATCACCTGACGATGCACTCTCGCCAAGTGGCGACGGATTCGGAAAGGCGTGCGCAGAGATGATCGGTGACGACTAAAGCGATGATCGGTTATTACGACTACCGCCTGGTTGCGCTCTCTGTCTTGATTGCGGTGTTTGCTTCCGACACCGCTCTTGACCTCGCTGGCCGCACAACGGGCCCCAATCGGCCGGGTTCGCCTTATCTGGCTCGCGGGCGGGGCGACTGCTATGGGCATGGGCATTTGGTCCATGCACTATATCGGAATGCTGGCTTTCAGCTTACCGGTGCTGGTGCTGTACGACTAGCCGATGGTGTTGCTGTTCGCTCATGGCCGCAGTTTTCGCTGCTGCCGTGGCCTATTCGTCGTAAGTCGAAAGAAAATGGGCTGGCCTCCGGGCAAACCGGGAGTAATTGCGCGACAGCCCGATTGAGAGTGGCGGTACGCGCCAACTTCGGGGTACCGCGTCCCAACGCCAAGTCCGGGAGGAGCAACGTTGCTCGATCACCTCCTGCCAGCAACGTAGGGGCATTGCTGATCGGAGTGGGCGTTGGCGTGGGAGTCGGCTTGCTAATTGCACCGGCCCGCGGTGACGTAACGCGAGCCGACATCGCCAAAAAAGTTTCGGACTTCGGTGAAAAGGTCCGTGACCGCGAGCGGAAACCGCAGGGCGCCACCGGGACTTGAGGAGAATAGAACGCGCAGACGGCGACTCCCACGCGGACTCATGCGCAGAACTGTACACTTGGAATCAGGCAACCAAATTTACTCATACCTGTTGTAACCAGGCGGTAGCGCTCAAAACCATGAGCGGGCTTGTCTACGTTTGAGTGCGTCAGGAGGTTTTTCTTGCCCGGTCTCTGCCGCTCCTATGCTGCGTCAATCCAACGCTGAACATCCACCCACCGAGCGCCCCGTCGTTCCTGGAACCGAGTCACTTTGCCAAGAACAGCAACGCCTTTGCTATCCGGGCAATGCCGGATAGTGAGCGGCGCGGTCCTGATTGAATCAAATGGCCCCGATGCCTCAGAATCAATCCGGCAATCAATGTGACAGCAGTCACACCGAAAGAAGTCCGTGCATATCCTGCCGCACATTGTAACCCTCTACGCCCCGCGATTCACATCAACAGATCCACCTTGCGCCTTTATAACAAGCTGCGTGGGGATAGGTGATGTAACCAGCCAGTTCTCAACAGTTGATCTCAATAGTTGAGCCGCCAGGCGAAGACGCGTATCTTGAGCGACGAGGCTTTCTATGAGCTTTGTTATCGAGTTCGACGCAAAGAACAACATCTTGCGCGGGACTTTAAAAGGAAGAGTGACAGACGCCATTCTGTTCGATTGCTACTCGGCAGCGGTTAGATGTACGACATCGCATCCGCCGTGTCGCGGCATCTGGGACTTCTCGGACGTGACCGAGTTTGAGGTTTCCAACGCCGCTATAAAAAAGGCGGCAGCGAGGCGGCCCATAATCGCCTCCGGGTATATGCGCGTCATTGTTGCTCGGCAAGACTTCCTGTTTGGAATGATGCGCATGTTGCAACTACTTAGCGAAGAGGCTCGCCCGGAGTTGCTTGTGGTTCGGACGATGGAGGAGGCATACCGTTGGCTCCTCGTAGATGCGCCAGACTTTACCCCCATAGGCTGAGGCAGTGGGAGTATTGCTTAGACGCTAACCCGCTCTGCATGAACCGTTGGCGTTAAATCGTCGCTCAACTTCATTGATTCGGTTTGGGTGTCATTGCTGCGGAGCAACGACAGTGCCAGCAAAAAAAGGCTACCTTCGATTCGGCTCGGTCTGTTTGCTGCTGCCCGTTGAGGGGGTGGGTGTTGCTACAAGGCGCGCCCTTTGCTACTCCGGGTCCCCCCGGCAGCAGGCCGAGCATTTTCTTCCCGATAACCAACCACCTCCTCGCATAGATGTTGCTATCTCCATTACGCTCGAACCCCCAAGCCAAGGCGAACAGACGGCGCAAGCTTGTGCTAAGGCCTGTTTACAACACTCGGCGGCGGAACCGCCTTCCCTCCTTGATGCAAAGAAAAGCCGCCCAGACATCGGGCGGCCCAGCTTTTCGTATCGAACTGGCGGCAGTGGGCTTCGCAGAACTCATCGAAGCCTGCCTTCTCCAACACTTCGTCGAGCTTCTTATAAAAAGGATGACCCGGAGCCTCCGCCAAATCCCGGCGGCACCAAAACTCCTCCTGCCGTTGCCGATGCATGCGCGTTCCCATCGCCATGGCAAGACACTACCCTGAATCTCAATCGGAGCACAGTGATTACTTGGACAGTACGCCCTTTGCCGGACATCGGTATACTTTTCGGCGGAGACAATACGGCCATGAAGTTTGCGAAAGTTGTTCTCTCTGCCCTGTTGTTCAGCAGCGTCGCCTCTGCAGCCCAAGATAACGGAGTGGTGTGTGCGAAGCAGTTTAAGACTACTAACAACTGCTATCGATTGTACAAGCCGGTTGGGCCGCCCCGCGGCTTAGTCGTGTTGCTTCCGTATTTTGGGTCAGATGCGAATGAATTCTCCTCCGCCGCGTTGCCTGAACTACTCAGAAAACAGGATGTAATGATGATGACGGTCAGTGCCAGTGGCTACATCCTGGACCAAAACCAAGAGCTTATGACACTGAACAGTCTGATCACAGAGGTGATCCACGAACAGAAAATCCCCCCGCGACGTTTGGTCATCGGTGGCGTTTCTGCTGGTGGCACTGGGGCAATCCGATATGCAGAGTACTGTCTCTCGGGCCACTGCGATCGCGATATCGAACCAGCAGCCGTGTTCTCTGTGGACGCACCATTGGATTTTGAACGTTTGTGGAAGAGTGAGAAATTGAATCTGCAACGGGCCGACCCGAAGTCATCTTTGGAGGAATCCCAAGCTCTTCTGTATGTGCTGCGCTCCGCTCTGGGTGGTTCGCCATCAGCGGTTCGTCAAGCGTACCGCAATCGCTCGCCGTTCCTAGCTTCAGAAAAAGATGGCGGTAATGCCCGATTACTCAAAAACACGCCGGTTCGACTGTATACAGAGCCAGATGTAGCTTGGATGATCGAAAACCTGGGCCTTGACTACTACACCATAAACGCGGTCGACCAAGCTGCCTTGGTCTTGCAGCTTCGCGCATTGGGCAACGCGAGGGCTGAGCTCATCACCACGACAGGAAAGGGATTCAGACCACCTGGAAAACGGAATCCTCATTCTTGGTCGATAGTTGATGAACCCGAACTTGCCGACTGGATTAGCCGGTATCTTCAGCCTTGAGCAAAGGATTATGCAGACGTGCTTTCCACGACCCGGTGAATCCGACCAAGACGGTGAATACCCTACCTTGACAGCTTTCTGATTTTAGACACGGGCTGCTAGGGTAAAGTACAACAGCAAGGACTGGGGCGAACAAGGAGATGGAGGCATCCCGAGCGAAACATAAACTGCGTGGCTTTGTGCATACGATTCGCTGTTACTGTGCCATAAACCTTCCGCGTTGAACAGCTCTCGCCTCATTGGTGATGGTTCTCTCGTGCATTGTTGGCGATAAATCGCGTCTCTGACAATGTCGGCCCGTGTCAAGCACTTTTTGAGCGCACGACTGCATGCACTCAAAGAAGAGCGCCATTTCGCTCTCGTTGATGGTGTTGCCTTTCCCAACCGTAGGCTCGCTCGTAATCGTTTTCAGGTCAGGACTCAGTCCGACCCATGCATCTCTTCGGTCGCAACTGCGATCATGATTACTACTTCGAACTCCTCAGTGAAGAGGAGCGGGACGCCCAATCAATTTCTCGGTGTTCTACTGCACACCATCGCGATTTCCGGGTTGTCCCGCGTGCGAACCGAACTTGCTCCACTGCTGATAATCCCATCCCTTGCGCATCATCCAGTACAGACGAACCGCCAGCTTGCGGGCCATGGCGACCTTGGCGGTTTTCCTCCCTCGCCGCATCATCAGGTGAAGATACTTGCTGCGCCACTCGGGCACACTACGCACCGTCACCTGCGCCGCTTCCACCAGCAAGAAACGCATCATCGAACTGCCTTGTTTGGTGATGTGCCCCAACCGTCGCCGGTTCCCACTGGAATCTTCCAGTGGCACCAGTCCCAGATAACTCGCGATCTGCTTGCCGCAATCAAAGCGTTCGGCTTGGCCAATGATCAGCACAAAAGCCAGTGCGGTTAAGGCACCGACTCCGGGATGCGTCTGCAAGCGCTGCGCTGCGGGACACTTCTCGGCCTCTTGCTCGACCGCCTGACTCAGTTCCGCGATGGTCGGGTTCAGACGATCCAGCAACTCCAGCAGATCACGCCGCCGCCGGCTCGCCCACGGAGCCAGGCGGAATGACTCTAATTGCTCCCGCCCATGCTGCCGCCACAACCGCTTCTTGCAGCGCAGTCCTTCGTTCAGCGCTACCGATTGCAACTGATTCATGATTCGCGTGCGCGCCTGCACCATGCGGTGCCGGTGCCACAGCAGTTGCCGCAGGTCTCGATTTTCTGAGCTCGGTACCCAGATCTTCGGGAAGCGATCTTCCAGCAGCAACTGCAGAATCAACTGCGCATCCTGCCGATCCGTCTTCTGCTTGCGGACTCGCTTCGTCCGGATCTTCGCTGCATCTCCGATCCACAGCTCGAAGTGCAACTCCGAGAGCAATCGTTCAAACCAGCGCGCCTGTCCACTGGCTTCCATCCCTACACGAACCTTCTGGCCCGCCAGCGCACGGTAAAACTTCTCTGCCTCTTCGCCATGCGCTAATCGTTTTTCCTGGAACTCTCCACTGTCGGTATCCACAAATGCAATTTGCTGAAAGCCCGGGTGGTAATCTGCTCCTATAATGATCATGTTCGGCTCCTTTCTCCGAGCCCTTTGGTTGGATTCAGCACCCCCAAAGTCTACTCGGGCATCGGAGCCGACATTGTCATGGAATCAATTTCACTCATTGACCCCTGCAACCGGGGGTTTTGAGTGTAATGGCCTGTGGGTGTTGAAAAAGTCCCTCGACAGAACGCCTTTTCACCTGCGAGCATGCCGCTGCGGGTTTTCTTGTCTCTGTTCGACTAGGTGGTGGCCGGCAGAACCGGTGTCGTCGGCTGACTAAGGAAGCGCACCAGTCGCTTGATGTTCTGAGCGACCGCTGCCAGGAAGAACTGCTCGCGCACGAACTTGAGTCTCCGCAGACGCAAGCGCCGCAATCCGATCTGATTCTTCAGCTCCGCGAACAAGGCCTCCACCTTCTTTCTTTGCCGCTGCGCTTTGGCGAACTCTGGTGTGTTGACCAACTCCCGCGCACGTTGTCGGGCGGGTTCGTTCTGGTGGATGATAAGGCCCCGGAAGGCAGCGCTGGTGCATTGTGGTCGGAGCGAACATGGGCCACACTTTTTGCGTGTTCCGATATAGTTGAAGGCTCGATTGCGATAAACTCCGCCACCGTAGTTGAGGAACTGGCCAGCAGGGCAGATGTAGCGATTGTTTTCCGGTTCGTAGATAAAACGATCGGGACCGAAGAATGGACTCCTCTTTCTGTGGATGCTGTCGCGGGTCCGCATGTAAGGAGTGATGCTCCGATCGGCTAGCCATTGCAAGAACTCCCCGTTCCCATACGTCGTGTCAGCCGCCACCGATTCGGGCGCTCGTCCTTGCCACTCGGCGAAACGGGTGAGCATGTCTTGCGCGGCCACGGTTTCCTGACTCATGCGCGCCGCCGTGGCCTGCACTCCCACAATCACACAGCTTGCATTGTCCACCAGATAGTTGTCGTAGTAGCCCAGCCGAGCTGGCGTGCTGCCCTTGGTGGCATAGGTAGAATCCGGATCGGTGGTCGATACCTTGTCTTGCTCATGCACCGGTTCTTCCACCGGGTTCTGCTGTTCCAGTTCCTGCAGATACTGTCGCACGGTGTGATGGACCTGGGCTGCTTCTCCCAACTGCTCCCGTGGAATGCGGCTCTCCTTGGCTGCATTCGCTTCCACGAAGCTGCCATCCACCGACAGGTGCTGGCCCTGCACCAGCCCCACTTCCACGCACTGCCGCACGATCTGTTCAAACAGCTCCTCGAACAGCTTCGATTCCTGAAACCGTCCGTGCCGGTTCTTGGAAAATGTGGAGTGATGCGGAATCTCTTGATCGAAGCCCAGACCAGTGAACCAGCGCCAGGCCAGGTGCATGCGCAGTTCTTCCACCAGTTTGCGCTCGCTGCTAATGCCGTAGAGGTAGCCGATCACGAGAATGCGCAGCAGGAGCTCGGGATCGATCGACGGTCGTCCGGTCTCGCTGTAGCTGCCTTTCAGTTGTTCGCGTACGAAAGCAAAGCTGATGTGCTTTTCGATGAGCCGCAGCAGGTGGGTTTCAGGAACCTGATCTTCCAGGCGAAAGTAGTAGAACAACGCTTCAGAGCGGTCGTGTTGTCCCATCATGATCAGCAGGCCTCCGAGTATGGCGATGGCAAGCATTCCTCCTTCTTATTACCACGCTTCTGCCGCCATTCCGACCGCTAATCACAGTGACTTTTTCAACACCCACGCCTGGTTACAACAATGGATTACAACAATGGTGGGTGTTGAAAAAGTCCCTCGACAGAACGCCTTTTCACCTGCGAGCATGCCGCTGCGGGTTTTCTTGTCTCTGTTCGACTAGGTGGTGGCCGGCAGAACCGGTGTCGTCGGCTGACTAAGGAAGCGCACCAGTCGCTTGATGTTCTGAGCGACCGCTGCCAGGAAGAACTGCTCGCGCACGAACTTGAGTCTCCGCAGACGCAAGCGCCGCAATCCGATCTGATTCTTCAGCTCCGCGAATAAGGCTTCCACCTTCTTTCTTTGCCGCTGTGCCTTGGCGAACTCTGGCGTGTTGACCAACTCCCGCGCACGTTGTCGTGCTGGCTCGTTCTGGTGGATGATAAGGCCCCGGAAGGCAGCGCTGGTGCATTGTGGTCGGAGCGAGCACGGGCCACACTTTTTGCGTGTCCCGATGTAGTTGAAGGCTCGATTGCGATAAACTCGGCCACCATAGTTGAGGAACTGGCCAGCAGGACAGAGATAGCGATTGTGTTCCGGTTCGTAGATAAAACGATCGGGACCGAAGTAGGGACTCCTCTTTCTGTGAATACTGTCGCGGGTTCGCATATAGGGAGTGATGTTACGATCGGCCAACCACTGCAAGAACTCCCCGTTCCCATACGTCGTGTCAGCCGCCACCGATTCGGGCGCTCGTCCTTGCCACTCGGCGAAACGGGTGAGCATGTCTTGCGCGGCCACGGTTTCCTGACTCATGCGCGCCGCTGTGCCCTGCACTCCCACAATCACGCAGCTTGCATTGTCCACCAGATAGTTGTCGTAGTAACCGAGGCGAGCCGGCGTATTGCCCTTGGTGGCATAGGTAGAATCGGGGTCGGTGGTCGATACCTTGTCTTGCTCATGCACCGGTTCTTCCACCGGGTTCTGCTGTTCCAGCTCCTGCAGATACTGGCGCACGCTGTGATGGACCTGGGCTGCTTCTCCCAACTGCTCCCGTGGAATGCGGCTCTCCTTGGCTGCGTTCGCTTCCACGAAGCTGCCATCCACCGACAGGTGCTGGCCCTGCACCAGCCCCACTTCCACGCACTGCCGCACGATCTGTTCAAACAGCTCCTCGAACAGCTTCGATTCCTGAAACCGCCCATGACGGTTCTTGGAAAATGTAGAGTGATGCGGGATCTCCTGATCGAAGCCCAGACCCGTGAACCAGCGCCAGGCCAAGTGCATGCGCAGTTCTTCCACCAGCTTGCGCTCGCTGCCGATGCCGTACAGGTAGCCGATCAAGAGAATGCGTAGCAGTAGCTCGGGATCAATCGACGGTCGTCCGGTCTCGCTGTAGCTGCCTTTCAGTTGTTCGCGTACGAAAGCAAAGCTGATGTGCTTTTCGATGAGCCGCAGCAGGTGGGTTTCAGGAACCTGATCTTCCAGGCGAAAATAGTAGAACAACGCTTCGGAGCGGTCGTGTTGCCCCATCATGACTAGCAAGCCTCCGAGAATGGCGATCCACTGCATGGCAAGCATTCCTCCTTCTTATTTACCATGCTTCTGCCGCCATTCCGATCCCTAATCACAGTGACTTTTTCAACACCCACAATGGATTACAACAATGGACATCCGCCAAGAGCCGGGTTAATATCCCAGAACGCAGCGTCCCCCGCGCCGCTCGCCCCGTTTGGAGACCGCGATGAGCCCGGCACCGCATCCCCGCCCCCTGATCCAGGTGTGTCTGCTCTTCATCTTTGTGTTCTCCTTGATCTCCCCCGCCTTCGGCAAGTGGAAGGAGCAAGTGCTCTACAGCTTTCAAGGCGGCACGGATGGGCAATTGCCAGTCGGTAGCATAGTCTTCGACGCGGCCGGGAATCTATATGGAGCGACCACTCAAGGCGGTGCAACCAACTGTTCTCCGTTGGCGGACTGTGGAACGGTTTTTCAACTTACGCCACCGGCGAAAAAGGGAGATCCGTGGACCGAGACCGTGCTCTACACCTTCAAAGGCGCAAAGTACAAAGACGGGGACGAACCCGCTGGAGGGCTATTGATCGATAGCCAGGGCAACCTTTATGGAACCACTGCTTACGGTGGAACCGGAGATTGCGTGCTGTTGGGAATCAAGGGCGGATGTGGAACGGCGTACGAACTTTCCCCGCCGACCGAAAAGGGTGGGGCATGGACGGAAACCATACTGTATAGCTTCGCGACCGCCAAGCAAGGCTATTTGCCAAACGGCGATCTCGTGTTCGACAGCGCAGGGAACCTGTACGGAGCTACGCAGTTTGGCGGGGGTAAAGGCACAACCTGCGATCCCTACTATCAGTATTGCGGAGCGGTATTCGAGTTGAGTCCGCCAAAGACCAAAGGCGGCAAGTGGACGGCGAAGGTGCTGCACGGTTTCAAGAGTGGCACCGACGGTGCCAATCCCAATGGCGGGTTGATTCTAGACAGCAATGGCGCGGTCTACGGGACGACCTTCGGCGGGGGCAATGAGAGAGGGGAGTGCGGTTCCGGCGGATGCGGCACGGCCTTCGAGCTTCAGCCTCCGACAAAGAAGGGCGGCACATGGACCGAGAACGTGCTCTACCGCTTTAATGTCCAGGATGGTGCCACTCCGACCGCAGGTTTCGTTTTTGGCAAGAGTGGCGACCTCTGTGGCACAGCATACGCCGGAGGAACCAATGGAAATGGTGCGGTGTTCACGCTATCTGCCCCAAAGGGAAATCGTGGGTCCTGGAAAGAGGCCGTGCTTTACCGCTTCAGCAGTGGTAATGACGGCGAAAATCCGACCGCTGGCCTAGCCATAAACACGAATGGCGAGCTCTACGGCACGACTTATGTTGGCAACCCGTTTTACGGCACCGTCTTCACGCTGAAGCCGCCCAGTCGAGAGGGTGGTGCCTGGACCTTTGGTATGCTCTACGGCTTTACCGGGGCCCCGGATGGGGCGCAGCCTGCCGCCAAGTTGATCTCGGATAAGGACAGCAATTATTACAGCACGACCACGCAGGGCGGCTCTGGCACTGGCTGCGGTTTCGCCGGTTGTGGGACCGTGTTCGAAGTCTCGCCGTAGTTTCGGGCTGACTCCTCAATCAACTGTTGCAAAATCCCGATTACGCTCAAAACCCGCGTTCTGGGTCAAAACGTGTAATGGCCTAGTTGCAACAGTTGTGGCTGTTGAAAAACTCACTCGCGATAAATCCGCAGAAATTTCGTAGGGCTAGGATGCCCTATAAACGATGTTCTCGATTTTGGTGGGCATTTTCTATCCCTTCGCAGAGGCCGTTTTTTCAAAAGAGGGGGTTTTTCAACAGCCACGCCTAGTTGCAACAGTTGATTGCAACAGTTGACCTTGGACTGTCAGTTAACGGACAATGGCGTCTTCTCAAGGAGGTCGTCATGAAACGGCCCCGCAAGCCCGCTAGCCTCTCCCAGTCAGTCCACTATCGTCTTAACATGTATGCGCTCGCGGCAAGTGCAGCGGGAGTAACCCTGCTGGCGTTAGCGCCCACCAGCGAGGCAGAGATCATTTACACCAAGGCCTACCATGTCATCCCTAAGGGCGGTCACTACAATCTCGACCTCAACCACGACGGGAAAACCGACTTCAGGTTTGTCGATCGGTATAACTGTACCGAAGATTTCTGCCCCAATGCTCTCTTGGTAAACCCGACCGGGGAGAACGGCGTGGAGGGACACCAGGGATTTCTTGAAAAATGGGCATATGCACTCCCCCAAGGAGCGCACATCGGCCCCATGCACCCGTTTTCCGGTCAAGTAATGGCCAGTTCAGACGTGGGCTCTCTTGGTTCGTGGGTCAACGTCACCAACCGCTATCTTGGGTTTAAGTTCAAGATTCGTGGGGCAACGCACTATGGTTGGGCGCGGCTCGATGTTAGCGTTACCAATGGGACCGTTGTCGGGACTCTGACTGGTTACGCCTACGAGACCATTCCGAACAAGCCAATTATCGCAGGCAAAACCAAAGGGCCGGATGTCATCACCGTGCATCCCGGCAGTCTCGGAGTGTTGGCAGCGGGAAGAAAGTAGTAGGGAGGCAGCCGCGTATACCACTCGTGGTTCGCGCAGCTGTCGCAAAATCTCGATAACGCTCATTGAGGGGTTTTGAGCGCTATGGCCTGATAACAGAAGTTACCCGCGACGCTTTCGGCATGATACAAAAAGAAGAGCCGCCCTAACATCCGAGCGGCCTCAGTATTCCTTGATTCCGAAATTCCGAACGGCTCAAACTGTCACTTCGTCACCCGGAAGTCCACGTTGCTCTTGAGCGTGCCGCGGGGTGTCTTCACCTCAACCTTGCCGGTGGTCGCACCCGCGGGAACGGTGGTGGTGATTAAGGATTTCGAGACCACCTTGAAGACAGCCGCGGTGCCGTCAAACGTGACGCTGGTCGCGCCCGTCAGATTGGTTCCCAGAATCTTGTCCGCAGTTCCCACCTTGCCGGAGGTGGGTTGTGTTTCCACAAATGGGCCCAGATCTACAGACAGCCTGAAGACTGTGCCGTCGCCGTTGGCCCCGCCCTCCTCCGGCGCCCCGTAGAGGTTCCCATCGGTGGCCTGGACCAGCCCCGCGAAGGTTTCACTGCCGTCCGCGCCGTCGAAGCTGTGCAGCGTGGTCAGTTTGCCCCTTGGGGTGATTTTGAAGACCGTGCCATCGCCGTTGGTTCCGCCGTTCAAGGTCGTCCCGTAGAGGTTCCCGTCGGTGCCCTGGACCAGCCCCGCTGCGGGGTATTCCCCGTCCGTGCCATCGAAGCTGTGCAGCGTCGTCAGCTTGCCGCTTAGGGTGATTTTGAAGACCGTGCCAAAGCCGTTGGCCCCGCCCTCCTCCACCGTCCCGTAGAGGTTCCCATCGTTAGCCTGGACCAGCCCCATTCACTGACACTGAGAAACATTGGCTTTGGGGATGCGCAGCTGCCAGGGCGGCAAGCAGGTCAGACGTGAACGTCGCAATACCGCACTTGCGCGGTAAGTAGTCGCCGACAAACGCGATCTTGCGATTACCGAGCCCGCCGATGATCTGTTTTTCCTCCAAGGCGAAGTTGTTCTAAAGGCGTTTCGGATGCTGCAAGTTCAGCCCTCAGGAAGCAATGCTGAGCAGCTTGTGGATCACGGCAGCAAGGTCCTGACGGCTTACGATTTCTATGTTCAGGGGATCGGCTACTTGCAGCGTTATGAACGGTTGGAGAATGTCGAATCAGCCATCATCCTTTTCCAGCGTGAGCGCGATCGCGGGGGCCGGTGCCGCCTCAATTTCCGGATCTCCGCGCAGGTCAGTCACCGTTTATGTCACGTGAAGCTCGCCATCATACTGCCGGATAACCCCGTAGCACTCGCAGGCGGAGTCTTCAAGTTTCTTGCGGTTGACGATCTTCACTGCGCCACGGGTATACTCGATGAGCTCTTTCTTCTGCAGGACACCAGCTGCTATGCTGACGCTAGGTCTACCTGTCCCTAGCATAGTTGCGAGAAAATCATGGGTGATATGCAGCGATCCTGACTCTACTCGATCCTGAGTCATGAGCAACCACCGCGCGAGGCGTTGCTCAATATCGTGCAGCCGATTACAGGCGGCTGTCTGCGCAACCTGCATACCTCGGATGGCGGCGTAGCGGCTCAATATCGATTGCAGCTGTGGCGACGATCTCAAAGTGTTTTGCAGAGCTTCGACCCTGACCCGAAATCCGTCCCCCGTGATTTGTACCACGGCTTGAAGCGTACTCCTGCTCAGGCCAACAGCCGCCAAGGTTCCCGTACAGCCCTCCTTTCCCACGATGCCAGCTTCAGCCGTTTTTCCATCCTTCATAACGACGACAAGAGAAATCAAACCTCGATTCGGGAAATATACAAATTCTAGAGTTCCACCCGCCTCGTGAAGGACGAGATGGTTTGGCAAACTGAGATATCCGAGATAAGGACGAAGAGAACTGTACTCGCTGTCCGAGACCGATAGGAGAATGTGGTTGCTAACCGGTTTCCCTTCGGGATTCGTCCGCTCACCAGAGTGCACGGCTTGGGGGCCTTTGACTGTCACAAATCAGAACCGAAAACCATCCCAGATGGGAACCAGCCCTCTTGGTCTGTAAACTCTGCCTACGTGTGCCGGTCAGAAAATTATACAGTGTTTGCTGTTTCTCCGACCGTAACAACCATTCTAGGGAAACTCTGAACAAGCCCGTGTCTTAAGGCGCTGCGTGTTCAGCATGCCAGTGGAAGCGCTCGGATTCGTTTTTCCCGTCGCGGCCCGCTTCGATGGCTCGCTCGTGATCAGCAATCTTCGCAGCGGACTATGCTGGTGCCAGAAGCAGCAGCTTCTTCCGCACCAGATACAGGTTCACCAGCGCGCACACCGCAAACAGCTGGTTGGCGTTCTTCTTCAGTCCTCGGTAACGCAGCTTCACAAACCCGGACTTCGGCTTCATCACCGCAAACACGTGCTCCACTTTCGAGCGCACCGTCGACTTGGTCCGGTTCTTCGCCCGCTCCACTTCGTCAATACCATCCTTGTAGCGATAGCGCCGATGGGTGCAAGTCCTGGGCCTGAGGCGCGCACTCCCAGATCACCAGCTCTGTCCGCGATAGGCGTCCTGATTTCTCGGGACGAACTCTTTCCACTCGCATAAGACTAACTTGGGATCGTCGGTGCGTACTTGGCCGTTGCATCTGCCGACCCCATGGTCAGACCGTGGATGCTTACAAGTGGGCCGAGCGCAATACTCTATTTTCGCCATGCCCACAGTTTCCCACAGGCCGAAACCGATTGCTAGCCCTGTGGATTTCAAAACTGCACCACTACCAATACTTGGGTAGTGTCTGAAATGTGCGTTGATGATTTAGTATCCCGAATGTGACATCATGGGATGCGTGCCTGAGAAGCAGTCTACTTCCGAAAAGCTTCGCCGCGAGTCCGAAAAGTTATGCGAGAAAGCAGTCAAGCTAATGAAGCGAGCTGAAATTATCGTGGCAAAATCGGCTGAACTGGAGAAGAAAATAGCTTGCATAGGTCGCAACGTCCCCAAGCAAGGCAGGAAGCAATAAACATCGGTATCAATAGCGCTAACTGAGCAATGCCGTAGTGGGCCGCAAAGACTAGTACTTCCCCCGTTTCAGTATGCGCGTGAGTGCTGCCTTGCGGCCAGCCTCTCGGCGTATCTTCTTCATGGCCGCTTTCTTGCCCGCTGCTCTTCGCTTGCGCGTCAACGCTGCTTTCTCTGCGGCTGCAATGCGATCTGTAGGCATTTGTAATCCTCCATTCATCTAGCATTAGGCGGTAAGGATATCATCCAGGGCCGGAGGAAGCAGCAACACAAGACTCGCGAAGACGAAGTCTACGGCGGCCTCTCGCCCAAAGAAGGAGCCCAATACATAAACACGGCGAAGCGCATTCGCGAACTGGAAAGCGCACTTGAGACTGGCGCGGCAGAACAGAGGCGCGAGTGGAACAAGAAATTCGGAGACGGACACTCCCCAGAGCGAAGCTCGCCACCCCTACAATGCTAGAGAACGCGATTTGACGAACGCCTTCAACGATTCTCTGAAGACAGTCCGAACCCAGCAAGGACCCAATCCAGAAGAAGGTCGCGATTAGACTCAACCGCTGATGGCGCTGATTTGAGCCAGTTGTTTACCGCGCGGGACACTTCCGCCATGAGAGAAAGAGGCATCCAACCCCACAACAAGCTGAGAGAGGGTTGATGTGCTTGCGAGAGGCGACTACGTCCGATTGAAGATGGCCCCGGCTACACGCATGGGGACCATCGAGAATATTAAAATCGAGCGGGGCAAGCTGCGGTACCAGTTCCGTCAAGATCGGCGATTTCGTGAAGCCCTTCCAGGAGTTACTTTCGAGACTTGGGTTCCTGAATCTGTATTGGAACCTTCCGAGCCGCCTTGCGACGACTATGTACGCGCCCTGAACAAGCTAATACAGAGATCGGGTTCGGGTGTGGCGAACTGGGTTGCCCGCGTGACCAAAAGCGCGTAGCGGGCTCTCTGCGGGAAATACCGTATGGCGCAGCCGAGGTAGTCGTGCCAGACTAAACGCTGGTATGGATCTCGAACTGGTGTTTCTCCAGTACGTGGGCAAGACGCCATCCCTGGCGGGCTGTGCCAAATGCCGTCTGAAGTTTTTCACTCCTGAGCAACTCATGAGGCAGCCGAAAGCCGCCGCTCAGTATCTTCGCGAAAAGTTCGTCCACCATACGTGCAAGTCTGAGATTTTCGAGGAGACACGACTAGGAGTTCAGCATGCTCGCCGTCTTCGGATCGTGAACGGTGTCGACGACACCTGCGCCGTAGGAATCTGCGAGGTTTGCCACATGCGATTTCTGGTTCCGATTTATCTTCGTGGCCATGCGTCCACGGCGGCGAAAGATATTCGGCGACAATTTGACCTGCACAGTTGTAGGCGTCGGACCGCGAGCTAAGCCGCTCGGCGATTGCATCCTCCGCGAAGACCCATTCGTCGCGAGTGCTTGTTAGTAATCCGGCCCTCCCCCGAGTGCGGGATACTCTAGCACTCGTCGGGAATGGAGTCTCGCGCAGGACCGCCGCGACAATAGCAGTTTCCTTGCCCTCGACTCCGTCTGGTATCGAACAGAGACAAATAAAAACTTTGCTAGAACAAGCCCCAGCAATCACGACGAGGCGGCCCGCAGTCAGATACGCGACATTTCCTGGCTGAATACGGGATGCGGCGTATTGTATCGCCTGCCAGTCAAGCCTAAGTTAATAGTTAAGGAGTATTTGAAAATGGAAACCGGAGTAGAACGTGGGCAGGCGAGCGAGAGCCGCGTCACGGGCGCAATTGAGCGCCAGACATCGCGGGCACCATCAACCCTGTTCTTGGGACTTGCCCTGGGATCAATGGCAATCTCAGCCGTGTTGAAAATCTCAGGAAAGGATGACTGGGCACTTTTTGTGGGGCAGTGGGCAGCTCCGTTTCTCATTATGGGTACCTACAACAAAATGGTGAAGCAGCACGGATCGGATGCGACAAGCCATCTTGATGCGGCCTAGATTCCTCCACCGGAGCACCCCACTCTAGGCCACCCATTAAATGCTTTTTATGCAACTAAACGTTCACCGCAATTCAGCCGTCGCGCTCCGCAGTGCGATGCTCAAAGGAGAATCAAATGCCAGACGATACGAAAGATATGAAAAAGGATCAGGGCCAGAATCCGGGGCAATCGAGTCAACAGCCCGGACAACCCCAGCAGAAGCAAGACGATCCTTCAAAGAAGAATCCTACCCAGGACCGCAATCAGGAGCAGGATGACAAGCAAAAGCAGGACCAGGGCGGCCAGCGACGGGCTTCCTAAGCTCTCATTTGGGTCCCGCCTCGACGTGCGGGACCTTTTATTTTATGCGTGACTCACCGGAACTCATTTTCAGGAGGAAATATGCCAAACGAGAGCTTGAAGAAACTATATGTAGAAGAACTGAAGGACCTATACAGCGCCGAGAACCAATTGGTCAAAGCGCTCCCGAAAATGGCAAAGGCTGCCTCCTCAGATCACTTGCGAAAGGGCTTCGAAAAGCACCTGGAGCAAACTAAGGAGCACGTGGCACGCCTTGAACTGATCTTCCGCGCCCTGGAGGAGAGCCCGAAAGGCAAGAAATGCATGGGTATGGAAGGTTTAATTAAGGAGGGATCTGAAGTCATCGGGGAGGACTTCGAGGGGGCGGTCATGGACGCGGCCTTGATTGGGGCGGCGCAGCGCGTGGAGCATTACGAGATCGCGGCTTACGGGACGGTGCGCGAATTTGCCAAGATTCTGGACGAACCGAAACACGCTTCTGTGCTGGAAGAGACTCTTAACGAAGAAAAAGAAACCGACGAAAAATTGACCGATCTCTCAAGACAGATCAATACACAAGCAATCGAAGAAGGCCCCGAGGCAGAGCGGGCCAAGCAGAACCAGGTTCGGAAAATGCCGAAGCGTGTCGCGTAGTCAAAGCGCAGCGCGACCCTGTTGTTCCCCCGGTTTTTTTGCATACGTGTAAGGGGGGATTCCCTCGGAGACAAGAGCAGGAACCGTGCAGATACGTCGGCTCCGGATCATCAGGCTCACGGACGATACCCCGCCCCTAACAGACTGAATTACGGGATGCGGCGTATGGTGTCGCTACAAATCAAGGTTAGCTTAATAAGTAAGGAGATCTTGAAAATGGCAACCCAATCATGTCAAACAACCCCACAACCACATTAGAAACACGGTGATCCGTCAAAATAGAACCCGACTCAGGTGTCGCTCAATCGTGACCAAGTCACCGTGCGCCCCAGATGTCTGATACTGGCACTTCACTAGATTCTGACGGAAGAGGGAACTTCGTGAGCAAACTTGATTTTGTGGAGGATCGATGAATCTAAACCTGTTGGATCCGAAGTTCATTATGCTAGCCGGCGTGGTGATTCTGGTTGTCGCGGTGCTCGCTTGGATGTACCTGCAAAAACACAGGAGTACGACTGCAGACGTGCTTTGGCCCCGAGTACACGCGGGCGGTGCGGGAGCAGGGGTCAGAACGAAAAGTGGAAGCCAGATTAGAGGATCGCGAGAAGAGGGTTGAAAAGTTCAACCTTCGTAATCTTGATCTGATGGAACACGAGCGCTTTTTGAAACGGTGGGAGTCCGTACAGTCTCGCTTTGTCGATTCCCCCAAAGGGGCGGTCACAGAAACCGATGACCTTGTGTCCTCTGTGATGAAAGCTCGCGGCTATCCCGTATCCGATTTTGATCAACGTGCAGCCGACATTTCTGTTGACCGTCCCCGAGTGGTGGAGAACTACCGTTCTGCGCATGAGATTGCGCTACGACTTGGGAAAGGCGGGGGAACCCCCGAAGATCTGAGAACGGCGATGATTCACTACCGCTCTCTGTTTGAGGAGCTGCTGCAGGTACCAACGGTTGTGGAAAGGGAGAGGTGGCGTAATGGGCTGAACTGCTGAACACAAAAGAAGCAGAGCTTACGACGGCCCGACCTGGCGAGCTATGGCATTGCGCAAAAAGCAGCCCACCGGGCCCAAGCTGATAAAAGGCCAAGAGCTGGAAACTCCGGATAGAGAGGCTGCTGCAGTTTCGGAGCCTACGCCCTTGTTTTCTGAAGCGGAAAATGGGCGAGTTGAGCAAGATACAGAGTGGTTTTATCGACGAGCGCTCCGGACGGTCGAAGTCGCCGACAAGCTGGTAGCTGCGGTGACGCAGAGGGTTTCGCCAAACGAACGATCTGGCTTGGACGTGAATGTTCTCCGGTATACGCTCACGTAGATTATCGAGCAGATAGAGGCCGGTGCTAAGCAGAACGCCAAGAACCGCTCGTTTCTTAGATTTCATGCGTTGCATCCAGACGATAGTATCGCCGATAGCTAGATGCAAATTAGGTCAGAGGTCGGTAGAGATTTGAACGGCGGGAGTTGGCTCGTGTGTTGGTGTCATAGCCAACAGACCGTCCTAAAGGTTCCGCATATGATTGCCCGATGATTTCTGACTACTGGGAGGCCTGCGGGGCGTAGTCCCTAACCAAACAATTGGACGCGACAAGGTCTTGGCACTTGCTTCCGCTCGTATCTGTCGGCGAAAGACCAGGAAAAGTTTTATGCCGGAAAAAGAAGCCGTAACTATGCTCGCGAACACATACGCGGCAAGTCGGTAGCCTGAGGTGATTCGGTGCGAGCGTTCGGTGTCAAACCTGCGTGGCTCACGATTAAACGGTCGCTGAAAACACTCTACAACGATGTTTATGACGAACATCTCTTCGTGTTTGCCGCCGGGCTGTCGTACTATTTCGTGCTCTCACTGTTTCCGCTGTTGGTGACGATAGCGTCGCTGCTCGGGTATGTACCAATCCCTCACCTATTCGAAGGTCTTCTAAGCTTAATGTCCAGGCTCGTCCCAGGAGATGGAATGAGTTTGGTGCGCAGCATCGTGTCTGACGTCATCAGTCACAAGCACCCGCACTTCCTTACGCTTGGATTAGTCTTCACGATTTGGACAGCTTCGAGCGGATTTGCCGCGATAATCGACGGCCTTAATGTCGTTTATCGCGTCCGCGAGACTCGCCCTGTCTGGAAGACCCGACCCATTGCGCTTGGACTGACGGTGCTGGCAGGATCTTTGTTGCTCCTGGCAGTAGGATTGACGGTTGATGGGACGACCTGGGGAATCTGGCTTGCAGGCACATTTACGTTTAAGCCTTTCGTAGTTGCCACTTGGCGTTCTCTCCGGTGGGGCATAGCTATACTCTTTACGGTGCTCGCAGTGGAACTCCTCTACCATTTCGGTCCGGATGTGAAGCAGCGCTTCCAGGACAGCCTGACCGGGGCGATGGTTGCAGTCACGACATGGATTGGTTTGTCCCACCTGCTGGGGGTTTACTTCCGGCACTTCGATAGTCTGGATAGGACTTATGGCCCACTGGGCGCCGCCATAGGTTTGTATGTGTGGTTTTACCTTTCCGGTTTTGTCATCCTCGTCGGGGGAGAAATTAACTTTCTGCTTGGTAAGCTAAGAGCCCACAGGAGTCCACAACCATCCACTTCCGCGCGTACCCGGATCACGGATCTGAAGGAAGCGCGTGAATTCCCCTCGCTCTGACGCGATGGTGTTCTCGTTCAGAGGTTATCCGTTCCTGTCTTTTTTGCGATGATTTGCGCCCGACCGTGAACGTTGAGAGCGGGATAAATCCATCGGGGCGGGTTTTGCTCCCAGAAGAATGGGCTGCCGGCTTCGCATATCGGCAACTTCACAATCCTAAACCCCGCCCCGGCCTAGCGTTCACTGGAGCCTAGCACTTCTACGATTTGTCTCTCGGTTCGATGACGAACATTTCTGAGTAGGCTAGGGAACCTAATTCCCGGCCCTTGGCTCATTGTTTCCGCACGCTTTATTGCCCATTTCGAACTGTTACTCTCCGCTCTACTGAGTCGAGTTGGTCAATCGGCTCAATCAATCTTGCCGGCATTGTGCATGCCCGCATTCGCAGGCAAGCTCAGGACCGGTCTTTAGCGTTTCGCAGTGTGGGCTGCAATATCGGCTGTCATTTCCAACTAAGCAACTGCAACCGGTGTGCGCACATCGATTTTTCTTATTGTCATCCATTGAGAAATCCTTTTAGTTTGGTTGTTGGGAAATCGTTCTTGTGACGTATCGCTTTGTGTGAAGCGAATGATTGTCGCCTCAGCGAAAACCTCCAAGGAGGTAGGCGATGAGCAGGATCAACAGAATGGTGCCCAGCCCAATACCAGCACCACCTCCATACCCCCAGCGGCTATGACCGTAATAACCTCCACCGCCGCCTAACACCAAAATCAGGATAATGATCAAGATCAACATACGATTTCTCCGTTTCTGTTTACAGTGTCTGGAATTTCACCGTATTTTTCGCGTAGAAGCGTCAAAAACAATCCGCTCTCAGGAACCGACACATTCGGTCCTGCCTTAAGCCAGGACCCGTACTGACTTTTCCCGGTTCCATTGTCTTGTCTTAGCTGCAGTGATAAACGCATTCTCCTCGCTGGCGCTGACCACGCCGCCGTCTTTTCCGATATTGGCGGCTTTCAAAAGCGACTTCGCGCCCTCGTCGGCGGCAATGGCCTTGAGATGACCGAACGCATCCCGCACAAAGTCAACTGCCGCACTCTCTAGCAACAGTGCTTTCGCGCCCTCCTCGGAGAGGATTACCGCGACGGCGTCGAATAGTACAGAAGGCATGCCGGCCAGTTGGCCGTCTGCCGACATCATCGACCCGCCCGCGAGCTTGGCACCGCCCACTTTGGGCGCAATGATCCTAACGGTGGCGCCCGCTTCAATTGCGGCCCTCTTGATCTTCTTGATGAGATCGCCGTCCGAACCATCCGCAATCAGGATGCCGATGGCGCGCCCATGCAGCGTATCTTTCATCTTTCCAATAATCTGCAATGCAGGCGAGGGCTTCAGTTTCTGTACGGGTGCAGCGGGCTTGGGCGCGGTTGGCAGTGTCTCCAATCCCAGACCGTCGGCTACGCGCTGGGCAAGGTCCTCTTCTATATTCCGCATGTGGCCCACCATCGCTTCCCTCACATGCAGGTGTTCGACCTTTGAAAGCTCAAACACTAAGGCGGAGGCGATATGCGCCTGCTCGTAGACCGTTTGGCTGAGATAAAACTGGCGAGCCTGACTATAGTGATCGGCGAAGCTCTCGGGCCTGACTCGGCCTTTATCTCCGGTTTCTTTGATCGCGACACTGCGAAATCCGTTTACAGGGCTCTCGCGTGGTGAATTCTTCGACAACGAATTGGGCTCATAGGAGACTCGGCCCACTGGTTGCTCCATCTGCATGTGGCCGTCACGTTGCTGGTTCGAGAACGGACACTTGGGCGCGTTGACGGGAATCTGGTGAAAATTAGGCGACCCCAGGCGCGAGAGCTGCGTGTCTTGATAAGAGAACAAGCGACCCTGCAATAACGGATCGTTGGAAAAATCGATGCCGGGCACGATATGAGAAGGACAGTAAGCCACTTGCTCGGTTTCGGCGAAGAAATTGTCCGGCCAGCGATCCAGAACCATGCGCCCAATCGCTTTCAAAGGCACCAGTTCTTCCGGAATCAGCTTGGTCGCGTCTAGATGGTCGAACGGGAACGCGTCCGCTTCCTCTTGTGTAAACAACTGAACCGCAAATTCCCACTCAGGAAACTCGCCGGCAGCGATGGCGTCGAACATGTCGCGACGGTGAAAATCCTGGTCCGCGCCCAGAAATCTTGACCGTTTCGTCCCAGATCGTCGATTGCAAACCCAGCTTGGGGCGCCAATGGAACTTCACGAAAGTCGACTCGCCGGCATCGTTGATCAGTCGAAAACTATGGATACCGAATCCTTCGATCATCCGTAGGGAGCGAGGCAGCGTGCGATCAGACATGATCCACATCACCATGTGCATGGATTCTGGCGTGAGGGAGATAAAATCCCAGAACGTGTCGTGCGCTGTCGCGGATTGAGGGAAACCTCGGTCAGGTTCCATTTTCACTGCATGGATGAGATCCGGGAATTTAATGGCATCCTGAATGAAGAAGACGGGGATGTCATTTCCGACGAGGTCCCAGTTTCCTTCTTTCGTGTAAAACTTCACCGCAAATCCCCGTACGTCCCGAGGCGTATCCACCGAACCTGCGCCCCCTGCAACGGTTGACAACCGTGTGAAGACCGGCGTCTTCTCACCAACCTCGGTGAGTATTCTGGCGGTAGTGTATTTCTTGAGCGAAGAGGTCAGCTCGAAATATCCGTGCACACCTGTAGCTCGTGCGTGAACGATACGTTCGGGAATACGCTCGTGATCAAAATGTGTGATCTTCTCGCGCAGGATGAAATCTTCGAGAAGCACAGGGCCGCGCGGACTGGCTTTGAGAGAATTCTGATTGTCAGAGAGGGCGACACCCTGGTTTGTCGTCAGTGCCGGGTGCTGGCCCCCGGCAACCTGATGCACTTCGCCGCCCGCGACCGGTTTTGCCTCGGAATTACCCGCAGGTTGCTTTTTCGGGCTCCGAGTTACAGAAATATTTTTCGTTGTTTTTCTGACCATCAGGGATCTCTCTCGTTTCTGCTTGGTTAATCAACCGAGGCAGCGGATTCTTATGCGATCTTTACCGACTCGTTCGCCTCGGCAACCGATACCCGGTCCTTAATCGCGGCGTATTCGTCCGGCGACAGAACCATGCGCGAGACGAGTTCGAGCTTGGTGCGATACGGACGGTTTTCAATCAAACGCTCCTGGGTCTCTGCGGAGAGCCCCAGTTCCGTCAGTTGGTCGGCATTGGCGGAATTTAAATCGACCAGGTGTTCGGAAACGAGTTCCTCGGGTGAGTGATCGGAATAATTCAGATCGTCGTTGGTGAGATGAAAATTTCGAATTCTGCGGCGCCCGTAATACCATCGCCAGGCGTAAATAAGGATGGCACCTGAACAGAATCCGCCGATGATTGCCTTCGTAGATCTTTTCACATTGTTACTCCGACGCGGGATCACCTTGACCAGCCATGATTGGATGTTGTGTGAGTCCGTTGGGTTGTGATCGGCAAGCTCATGCCTGCCAAGCGGGGCGGCGTATGTATGCCGATGATTTCAGTCCTTTACTTCGTGTATGCCCAGTGATCCCCGGTCATGACCAAGGTCGCGTTGTCCGAAGGATTCGAGCCCAGCGAGGACGCGAGACCAGGGTATGCTGTCTTCATCTCTGGCGAATTGGCCCAATCGGCAACATTAGCGATTTGATAGTGGTAAGAGACGGCAACAGTTTTGGCACCTTCACTATTCGTGCCTAAGGTCGAATTGTCGATTGATGTCACCTCTCGACGTCCGTAGCAGAAGTTGCCATATCCCGGTTGCGTGGAATCCGGAGTCCACGACGTCCGACCTTTCTCTGACAGGTCGTAATTGTTCACCTGCTTCGAGGCAACGATTAGAACCTTCTTCTCCGCGGTAGTCCGGGTGAGCAGGCCCTCCTGCGTCAATGCGTCGTATCCCTCAGTCTTAGCATCGTCCGACGTAGCTGCCTGGACGGGGAACTTCTTCGGCTGGGACCAGATGCAAACGGGATAAGCCTTGAAATGGTCGTTGATCGCCGCTTTATAGCTCATGTCCGTCTCGCTGCCGTTGTTACATGCTGCCGACACTAGCGCGATCAAACCCAAAACTGCTGCGTAACCCATTCGCCCGGTGAGCATAGGGACTCCCTTCATTCCAGATCTCATGAAAAACCCAAACGCCGCCCCTAGGGAGCGGCGTTTCCGCGATGAAAGATAAAGAATTTTAGGCCGCTGCTTTCTGCGGCGCGCCGCTCAATAAATTCGCGGCAATCTTTCTCAGTTTGTTTTCTGCTCCCTGTTCCTCGGCCAAGGATTTCTTAAGCAGACTGACGACCTCGTTTTCGCCGATCCGCTCTGCTAGGCTGATCGCAGTCAGATACCCAGCCATCTCATAGTGCTCAACACGACTGCCGGCGCCAATAATGCCTAGATCAAGGACAGTTTCGTCTCCCTCCTCGCTCAATGCCTCCGCACCTTCCTTAATGCAGCCTTCCATGCCGACACACTTTTTCCCGCTAGGCTTGATTTCGAGGATCCCCGCGATCCGTTCGAGCCGCTGCACCTGCTCTTCGGTTTCCTTCAGATGCGCTTTAAACGCCTCCTGCAGCGCGGGATCGTTCGATCCCTTCGCCATTTTCGGAATGGCCTTGGTGAGTTGCTTCTCAGCGGAATACAGATCTTTGATTTCGTCTTCCAGTAGATCCTTCAAGACTTCCTTTTCAGCCATCTTTAACACTCCTTCATCCCTTGCCCCACGCAATGAGGCCCGCTTCAAGAGTCAATAAAGTACGCAACTAAGACTCCCTTCGGTCCCTATCAGTTGCTTTTTAAGTTTAGATTTGTCAGTTGTTTAGGTGAGGCGTATATGATGAACCCCAATGAACACTCCACGAACTGACATCTGCAAACCCGAGGATCGGGGGGCCGTACTGACCGAGCGACGGCGAATGAAAATGGCCTTCTCAGCGCATTCCTACGTTCGCGGAAGCAGCCTTAAGTTTTATGAATGGCTGGATTCGTCCACGGCGCGATCTTTGCCGCAGGGTCCGCCCGTCTGGATTTGCGGCGACTGCCATCTGGGAAACTTGGGCCCCGTGGCCGACGCCAAGGGCAGAGTAAAGATAGCTATCCGGGACCTGGACCAGACGGTTATAGGAAATCCTGTCCACGATCTCATTCGCCTCGGGCTGTCGCTGGCAACTGCTATTTGGGGATCCGATCTGCCAGGGGTGACGACTGCGCTCATGCTCGAACAGATGATGGAAGGATATGAGGGCGCGTTGGCTAATCCGAGGAAGAATCCAAGAAAATCTGATGCGCCTACATCAGTGCAGCGCGTGCTGAAACGCGCCCTGAAGAGGCGTTGGCACCATCTGGCGGAAGAGCGTATTGAAGATGAATAAAGGTCCCGCCAATCGAGGCGGGACCCAAATGAAAGCTTAAGAAGCCCGTCGCTGGCCGCCCTGGTCCTGCTTCTGCTTGTCATCCTGCTCCTGATTGCGGTCCTGGGCAGGATTTTTCTTTGAAGGGTCATCATGCTTCTGTTGCTGTTGGCCGGATTGCTGACCCGATTGTCCCGGATTCTGGCCCTGGTCTTTCTTCATATCGTCTGTCATGTAATTCTCCTTGATGTGCATCGCGCTTCGAAGTGCGACTGCTGATTTGTCGTGCGAACGTTAGTTGCACAAGAGGTCTGTAACAGTTGGCCTGGAGTGCGGCGTCTTCGGCGGTTTGTAAAGAGCAGGTTATAAAAACCAGACGGCACGGGCCTGCCAACTTGACCCAGGCTGATGTTCGCCTGACGGACGTCAATCACTGTGGTGCTATTTCCATCTGATCGACAACGTGATCCTGGCCAACCACGGCAGCCGCTTTTGCTTCTATCGCCGCCTTCTCCTCCTGCGTTCGCACCGGCCCCTTCAGAGTGGCAACACCGTTCTGCACAACGATCTTGACGTTGTGAGCGTTAGTTGAAAGGGAGCCATCGGCGACAATACTGCGTCGAATGCTTGCGGTCAGTTGAAGATCGCTCTTGCCATTGCCTTGCTGGTCCGCTGTGGGTGCTGCTGCCATCTGATCTGGCTGATTGTTCGCTGTATTAGCGGCGTCCTGCCCAGTGATACGCTGTTGGCTCTTCGCGGGAACCACTGCAGGGGGAACTCCTTTGCCCGAGAAACGCTGCAGCTGCGCCAGGAATGTGCCTGCAGTTGTGGGCCGTTTCGCCATGCCGGTAAGTATTTCTTTGTTGGTTAGAGGTTTGCCGTAAAGTGCGGCATTCTCGTCCTCATCCTGACGCAGAGTAGCGCCCTCCAGGGAGATGCCAGCAAAAACACCACGTGACCTGGACCACGACAAGATTTCTGCCGTCATCAGAACATCGGTGTTAGCGCTCGTGTTGCGCCCGACGGGCCCGGCTGCGGCAGCAGCTTCACCGCCAAGGGTAAATTTATCCGACAGGAGTTTCTGCATGCCGCCGTCGTTGAGCACCAGCATGATGACATCGGTGGAGGACCCGCCGAGTTGAAGGCCGAAGCTTCCGCCCTCAATTCTCACCGCTGCCGGCGCGCTCCATCCTTTCTTAGTCAGGCAAGAAGCATAACCGCGGCCATACTTGCCTCCGCCGATGAAAGCGACCTTCTTTAGGCCTGGCACCACGACCACGCACTGCGCTTTCTGAAGCAGGTCCTGCGGAATCCCTTTGTCCGACGCATGGGACATCTCGCGCAGAACGGCAGTCGAGTCGGCCAGCCGCTGTTGAGAGGTTTCCGCGGAGGCCATCACTGCCGCCGCCATCAGAAATGTGGCAATCTTCGTTTTCATGTTGAGCCTCGTTAGTCAGTCAGTTATCAGTCGGTGCACTTACTTGAGCGAAGGCGCCTTACCCGCGGGATAAGACTGTAGCCTGCGCAGTTATCATCCGATTCTCCGTGCCCCAAGCCTGAACGATTGCTTAGTGGCTGAGCAGGGCAATCAAAATAACGATAGGAATCGGAACGCCGAGTAACAGTAATAAGATCGAACGCATGGTAAGCCTCCTCTGGTTGAATGCCCGCTTTTCAAATGTTGGCCAAGATCCTGAATCATCTTCTATATCCTCACGTGATCGCGCTGCTTGCCCCCAATCGTCCCGGCATAGCTTGCACAGAACGCTCCGCTTAGCAGGGCTACGAAGAGCCACAATGAAAGATGCGCGAGCGCCTTGCGGGCCCGATCTGAAGATTGCTGAGCCTCTCCAAACACGTCCGATGCGCGTTTCTCGGCATCCGCTGGACTGAGGCCCGTTCGTGCCGATACCAGCTGAGCCAGATATGAGTTATCGTCTGGAATCATATTTCCCTGAAATAGAGAATGCGCGAATATCCGTTCTACCTCGCCACGCACTGCCACGTCGTTTCGGTCCTGGGTTGCGTTACCGGAACGCAATAAGATGTCGACAAAATACGCATTGGGATTGAGCATCCCCTCCGCGGAAACGGCCGCGCCTGTGCTTCCGGCGGCACTTCGTTGTGGCCCGCCCGCAAGGGACGTGGCTGCTGTTGCCAGCAAAGACGCAGTAATCACGAGACCTACCGCCCACACGAGAAATCCATGCGCAGTGTCGCGAAAATAGACTTCATCCGTGTGAAGATCGGTCCACTTCGTACGCAGGCGGCCCGCCAGATAGCCTCCCATTGCGGACGCAATGATTTGGGTAAGAATCAGCCATACGATGGCCGCCTTGCCGACCGTGGTGGCCGACGCTCCAATATTCGACCACGGCGACACCGAAGAAAATCCCAAGCCGGTGCCTAGCGAGAGCAGGATGAGCGCGAGTGAGGCGGACACGAACGCGCCGCCAATCACCGCCGCCCAGGAAACGCCGGACGGAGATGATTCATTCTTACCTGGAAACTCGGCCAGTGAGCTTTGACGGTCGGTGGCCGGGCGAGAAACTGCGGATGTTTGCATAAGGACTCCCTTCCTTCCTTCCTTCCTTCCTTCCTTCCTTCTCGAATACGAAACTGAGTCTCTCGAACCTGGCGCGGGGAGAGAGTCGTGAGAGCCCCGATTGCAGATCTCAGGCGGAATGACGTTCCTTAACCCGCTCGATCTTATCTTTGAGCTTGTCCTTGGTGTCGTCGATTGACTGACTGATGTGGTCACGGGTCCGGTCGGCTTTTGCCGCAGCGTCTTCCTTCTGCGACTCGTTTACCTGTTGCGCCGCGTCTTTCACATTGCCCCAGGTCTCCTTCACGGCACCCTTGGCCTGGTCCATGACTCCCTTGTTGGCCAGTTCATCGTCGCCGACGGCTTCTCCTACGCTTTGCTTAACTTTTCCAACGGCCTGGTCAATTTTTCCGGCAACCTGATCCCTATTCATGATTAGATCTCCTCTCTCTTCTCCGCTATGGGTTCGCGTTTAGTTCGCGTGAATACCCGGCGACGGAACGCCGCCGCCACATACTGAGTTGCTGCGCCGCCCGTGTTACGCAACCCGAGCACTAGTCTTCTTGTCACCGGTCGCTTCGCCGGTCGAAGAGATATCTTGCGCACCCGTGTGCTCAAGGATTTCCTTCGCTCGCTTGGTCTCATCAGAGCTATCAAGTGAACGGACAGGAGAATTCCGCCGTCTTTGACGCGGCCTTCGTACCGCTTGGCTTCATACTCGGGAATTCCCATTCCAATCAACGCACCCGTAAGGCCGCCAACCGCACCTCCTACGCCGGCTCCCGCAAGAGCTGCCATGATGGGTCCGGCAGCGATAAAAGGCCCAAGTCCTGGAATCGCCAAGGCACCTATCCCCACCAGCCACCCCAGTCCTCCTCCAGCAGGGCTCCGGTTCCGGCACCTGTCGTTGCGCCCTCGGGTGCCTTTGTGTTTTTCTCGTGGGCGAAGTCCTTGGTTCCCTGGTTTTCGGGAAATAGCGCGGATACATCGTTATTGGAAAATCCGCCCGCCTTCAACGCTTCCACAGCGCGGTCCACGCTCGACCGGTCCGTATAGATGCCAAATACTGCCGTGTTCTTTCCCGCCATCGGTTATCTCCTATTTCGTGGATTACTTACCGCTTGGGTTGAACTTCTCGCTGGTGGTCGCTATTCCTTGCCCAGCATTTCGCGGGCGCCTTTTCCCTCGACCTCTCTCCTCAACAACCGTACATCAAGGCCCGACGCCCGTATCTAAACTCAACACTGTAGGCATTGATTTATAAGTGCGTATTCAGCATGCGCGGAAGGTCTAAGCCGCAGGCGCCAAAAGTATCCACAAATCCTTGATGAGCGCTTCGGGCAGACTTGGCTTCGATGCCACTCTGCTCACGCCCGCCGCGAAAGCTTCCGCCTCAAGCTTCGAACTTATAAATGAGGTGTACATAAGAATCGGGAGCAAGGGCATAAGCTCATTTAGTTCTTTCGCAGCTTCCAGGCCATTCATTACCGGCATGGAAAAGTCGAGGATAATCAAGTCTGGCTTCAGCAGCAGGGTCCGCTTAACTCCCACGCGACCGTTTTCGGCTTCCCCGCATACCTCAAATTCAGGCACCGACTCAATCACACGCCGAAGAGCTAGTCTGACTGGAGCGTGGTCATCGACGATCAAAATACGTTTCAGCACTTCAACGCCCCTAAAAGCAGCCTCTGCCTTCGCAACGCTCCGCGCCATCGGGTAAACAGCGTATCCCGGACGGGAAAATGTGGTCTCTGTTTGGGACACGAAGTGAGTGATTTAAGGCCTTACATCCCTAGGGCGCATGCGGTGGAATGCCCAATTGTCTGTTCGATGTCGAACACTCAAAACTCTGGCATCGATTGTGACGGCATGCATATAATGGATGGCGCATGAAGAGTGTTACGAGAGAAGCTTGGGTTGCCTCTACCAATCGCTGATTGACGTTGAGTAAGTTGAGATGCCGCCCTCAGCCCCGTGACCTCGGGGGGTCAAAGGCTGCATAGGTTGCCAAGAGTGATCCTGCTGGACTTGTTTCCGACCTTTGACAAATTAACTCGCCCGAGCAAAAGCGGAACCGACCTCGAAGGGAGGTTGCAACATGGCAAAACCCACTGGATCTCACGTTCGTGATGTGATGGCTCGTCCGGTTAGCGATGCGATAGTCCCAGTGGAATCGATCCTCTGCACGAAGGAGTTGCGTCTTCGTCCAGCGCGTTTGCCCGACTACGAAAAGGAGAACCGTGCGCTCGTGGCCTTGGCCCAAGCGCTGGCTGACTCCCCTCGCACGGTTCTCCAGACCCTGGCGGACACCCTTCTGGACGTCTGCCGCGCCGGTTCGGCGGGCATTAGCCTGCTCACCACCGAAGACAACGGGAAGAATTTCTACTGGCCCGCCATCGCCGGCAGCTGGAAACTACACATCGGTGGCGGCACGCCACGCGATTTCGGCCCCTGCGGAGATGTGCTTGATCGCAATACAACGCTACTTTTCGCCCACGTTGAGCGGCGGTACACCTATTTTCAGCCCGTTACTCCTCTGGTCGAGGAAGCTCTGCTGGTTCCGTTCTACGCGGCGGGCAAGGCCGTCGGCACCATCTGGGCGGTGGCGCACGATGAGCTTCGCAAGTTTGACGCGGAAGACGAGCGGATCATGAATTCGCTGGGGAAATTCGCCTCTTCCGCATATCAAACGCTGGTTTCGCTCGACGCCCTCACATTTGAAGCCGCTGAGCGGCAAAAGGCCGAGCGGGCGAACGGTTTGCTGGCCGCTATCGTAGATTCCTCAGACGACGCCATCATCAGCAAGAGCCTTGATGGCACGATCACCAGCTGGAATAAATCCGCCGAGCAAATGTTCGGCTACACGGTTGAAGAGAGGCCGTAGGGAAGCACATTACCCTCATTATCCCCTTTGATCGGCGAAACGAAGAAGGAACAATTATTGCGCGACTAAAGCGTGGCGAACGGATCGAGCACTTCCAAACCCGCCGCCAGCGCAAAGATGGAGCGTTGCTCGACATTTCGCTCACGATTTCACCGGTGAAGGATGCGGCCGGCGTCATCATCGGAGCGTCGAAGATAGCACGCGACATTTCCGGCCAAAAGCTAGCCGAGCGGGCTCTGCGTGAAAGTGAGGAACGTTTCCGGGCTATTGTCGAGACTACCCCGGAATGCGTCAAACTCGTGGCCATCGACGGCACCTTGCTTCACATGAATCCTCCCGGCCTGAAAATGGTTGGCGCGGATTGCGCTGAGATGGTCATCGGCAAGAACGTCTACGACATCATTGCCGCCCATGACCGGGATAGGTTTCGTGCTTTCAATGAAGCAGTTTGCCGCGGAACGAGGGGTTCTCTGGAATTCGATATCGTGGCGCTGGACGGTACGGAACGCCATATGGAAACGCACGCTGCTCCGCTGCGAATGACCGATGGGAGTGTCGTTCAACTCGCCGTGACCCGCGACATCACGGAACGCATGCAAGTGCAAAAACAATTGCAACAAAGCGAGGAGCGGCTGCGATCGCTCGCCAACGACCTCGAAATTCAGGTGCGCAGTCGGACCCAGGAACTGGAGCAGCGCAATCAGGAGATCCTCCAACAGTCGGAACAACTCCGGGAGCTGTCGAATCGCTTGCTGCAAATCCAGGACGATGAACGCCGACATATTGCCCGTGAGCTGCACGACAGCGCCGGACAAATCATAACGGCGCTCGGCATGAGTCTTGCAAGCATGACTCAACACGCAGCGAAGAACCCGATGCTCGGCAAAACGATTGACGACGCCCAGAACCTGATTCAGCAGCTGAGCAAGGAGATACGCACCACATCCTACCTTCTGCATCCTCCGCTATTGGATGAAAGTGGCTTGTCCGAAGCCATTCGTTGGTACTTGCAGGGACTGGAGGAACGTAGCGATCTGGTTGTTAACCTCGACATCGATGAAGGCTTCGGCAGACTCCCCAGCGAGATCGAACTCGCGGTGTTTCGCATCGTGCAGGAATGTTTCACGAACATTCATCGCCATTCTGGCAGCAAGACCGCGAGCCTCCGGTTATCCCGCCATGCCGAGGCTGTTGCCCTGGAAATTCAGGATGAGGGCACGGGAATGCCTGCCGAAAAGCTGAATGGGATTCACGCGCAGCGCTCCGGCGTCGGCATCGCAGGAATGCGGGAGCGCGTCCGCCATTTCAAAGGTGTCATAAACATCCGATCAAACGACGGGGGCACGAAAATCTCAGTCACCCTGCCAGTCCCAACAACCAACACTTCGGACACAGAGGATATTCTCCAAGAACAGAGGCTCAGAATTGCCGGATAGGGGGCCAGGACGGAGGACGACTTTGCGTATTCTCATTGCAGATGATAACGATATAGTTCGCCGCGGAGTGGCCGGACTTTTGTCATCTGAGCCGAACTGGGAAATCTGTGGCGAAGCCAAGAATGGCGGAGAGGCGCTTCTGAAAACGCCTGAACTCCTCCCCGACCTGATCCTCCTCGATGTAAGCATGCCGGACGTTAATGGATTGGAAGTAGCCCGCCTTCTGCGGCAAGATGTGCCGCGCCTCAGAATCCTGGTGATGAGCCAACATGATCCGATTCACTTGTTGCCGCGCGTCGTCGCGGCAGGTGGGGATGGTTGCGTGGACAAGAATCACCTTGGTAGAGACTTAATTGCGAGTATAAAGAGGGTTGCGGAGGGGGATTAACGAAGTCAAATCGGAACGAGGAATTCCATTTTGTCATTGGGTGTGGAACAAGCAATCGAGGTAGGGGTTGAGTCCTTCGGAAACTGCGGGTGTCCTGCCTCAGTTGGAAATGGAGAAAGCGTTCCTCCGTTAAGATAACGGAGCGAACGTATGAGGAAAGAACGAAAGCATTTCACCCCAGAAGAAAAAGTAGCCATCCTGAGGCGGCATCTTGTGGACAAAGTACCCGTCTCGGAGCTGTGTGAAGAACTGGGCCTGCGGCCAACAGTGTTCTACCGTTGGCAGAAAGAACTGTTCGAGAACGGAGCCGCCGCTTTTCAGTCTCAAGAGCGTCCCCATCGCCAAGTAGAGGAAAAGCAGAAACGGATCGAGTTCTTGGAGAAGAAGGTGCAGACCAAGGACGAGGTACTAGCTGAGCTGATGGCTGAGCACATCGCGCTAAAAAAAAGTCTTGGGGAACTCTAACCGGTATCTGGGTGCCGCATGATGTGCGGGATCTAGTCGTGGATTTCGTCCGGCGCTGGTCGGAGAAGGCCGACGGTTCATCCCGTGGCTGGGCGTGACCGCCAGCAAGTTCTATGACTGGCGGCAGCGGTACGGGTGCGTCAACGAGCACAACGGCTGGGTTCCCCGTGATTTCTGGTTGGAGCCGTGGGAGAAGGAAGCAATCATCGGGTTCCATCTGAAGAACCAGCTGGAAGGCTATCGGCGGCTGACGTTCATGATGCTCGACGCTGACGTTGTGGCCGTCAGTCCGGCGAGCGTTTGGCGAGTGTTGAAGCAAGCTGGATTGTTATCCCGGTGGAAGAGCAAACCTTCGCGCAAGGGCACCGGTTTCGAGCAGCCGCTGCAGCCGCATCAGCACTGGCATATCGACATTTCCTACATCAACCTGTGCGGCACGTTCTATTACTTGTGCAGCGTTCTGGACGGGTTCAGCCGATTCCTCGTGCATTGGGATTTGCGCGAGTCGCGCCAAGGAGAAGTACCCCGAGGCGAGGCCGCGAATCATCTCCGACAATGGTCCGCAGTTCATTGCTCGCGATTTCAAGGAGTTCATTCGCATCTCGGGCATGACGCACGTCCGAACCTCCCCTTACTATCCACAGTCGAACGGCAAGATTGAGCGCTGGCACAAGTCGCTGAAGAGCGAGTGCATTCGGCTGGGAACGCCGCTGTCGCTGAAAGATGCACGGCGTCTGATCGAGGGCTACCTGGAGCATTACAACAACGTCCGCCTGAACAGCGCCACCTGCTACATCACGCCGAAGGACATGCTGGCTGGCCGTCAGCAGGAGATCCACGCAGAACGCGACCGCAAGCTGGAAGCCGCCAGACAGCAGCGCCAGAGCCGCCGCCAGCAAGCCGCGTGAAGAGCAAGCGACCAGAGAGGGTTTGATCGCCGATGATCAACTACCGAGCCGCCGGTAGATGAGTCGCGAATAGCGAAAGGCAGGGAGAATAAAGACCAGAAAAAGAATCGCGGCTGTCCCGTCGAAGCGGTGCAGGCGAAAACCTTCGTAAATCATCATGAAGGTAACCATCCCAAGCATGAACAAATCCACCAATAGCACCACGAACACCGACCGCAGAGACTGGCCTTCGAGTACGCGAATGTCCCAGCCTCGATTTAGAAACTCAAATGATGCAAACGGTCGACTCATTTTCACGTCGAATTATACTCGCAAGGCGGAGTCACGGGCCAACTAGATGTTGAGAAACGGCAGGTCATTGGGGAGTTACAATGAGTCTTGCCGGGCGAAACGGAAGCGGGCACTGCGGGGACGCAACCATGCCGAGGGATATCCCGGTGGGCTCATCGAGACGATGAACGGGGGCGTGAGGACTCGTTCTTGCGCCGCCCAACCTCCATCGGATCGAAAGACCCCCATGCCTTGAAAATCCCCGCCCGTAGGGCGGAATACTCACTAACGGAGAACGTCGCTTCTCCATTTCAGGCTGAACCAAGACACGGGTTCATGCGCTAGCGGGTCAACTTTAATTTCTGACCTTGTGCGTTTCCATACAGCGAACTTGGGCGAGTATCAAGGTAACCTCAACTCGAAGCATTTCTGCCAGACGCATCTAAAGCTGTTGTCACTGGGAATCGCTAAGTGACCGCATTTACGGCAGGCAAATCCCCCGCCCGAAACGGGCCGTCATTGGCCTAAAGTCATAGTCGGGTACGCAGTGCGGGGAGCGAACGACCGTCACAACCTTGCTACTCGCCGTGTAAGGCGTGGGCTTACGTTCCGCACACGCGATTCTTATCCTTTGGAGATTACAGGAGTGTGAAAAACCAGAGGGCTCGGGTAGCTCGTTCGTGCCAGGACTCAACACACTCGTGCTATTTGCGGCTTTCCGCGGTGGGTCTATTTTGTCGTTGAGCAGTTCTTAGGGAGGGCTGTTCGGGAGAGCGTTCCTGACTCGTTGAGTCTGGGACGCTTTCCGTTTTGCCACCAAGATTTAATCATTTCTGCGGGAAACGCTGTATGGTGCAGCCGCGAAAGCCATGCCAGATTGGGTGATGGCATGAATGCTTCGTGTATGGTTATTCTTCAATACTTGGGCAAGACGCCTGCGATGGCGAGTTGTGCCAAGTGCCGCCTGAAATTCTTCACGCCCAGCGAACTGCTAAACAAACCCAGAAGGGCGACCGATTATCTGTGGGGAAAGTTCGCGTCGCATGCCTGCAAGTGGGAAGAGGCAATCTCAAGCGACCACCCGCGTCGCCTTCGGGTTGTGACCGCAAACATTGGAATCTGCGAGGGTTGCGAAGCGCGTTTTCTGGCCTCTGCCTATCTTCGTGACCATCCGAAAGAGGCAGAGTCCGATGTGCGTCGAAAGTTTGCACGGCACGCCTGTAGCCGCTCGCGCGCCGCGTGAGAGTGACCTAACGCTTAGGCGTCGTATCCTTTTTATGTGTTTATGTGCTTCGACGGTGACTTCTACCTCGGCACCTTCTCTTAATGCAACCTCGTTGCCGTCCTCGTCCTGCAGTGCGTTCTCGATTCGGATTTCTTTATACAAATCGTCGCCGTCTTTGACCGAAATCTGAGCCTTTTCTGGTTCACTCGGGTGCGAAGACGGAATGATTTTTTCCACAGTTCCGGGAAGAGTGACGTTAGGTTTTTCGGGCATGGGACTCCTTTCCGGTCAGAGGGACTTTTGACAACAGAAGGCGTATGTGAAGGCAGTTTAGCACTGACGCGTGATGCCGTCTCAAGAAAATCACTCCAGCACCCAAAGCCTCCTGACTAGGCGCGTTCCAAATGCACTTCTGCGGCGGGAAGCTCACACTCGAACAATTCCATCTCAGCTTGAGCGTCCTCGTAGACAACGTGGTCCGATGTCCGGCCACACCTGATGCAAAACCATTCTTGAAGGTCGGGATTCCATCGGATTTCCAGATGTTTCATCGCGCCAAAGCTATATCAGGAATGTCGGCGAATGTCTGTTCGACAGCACGCGGTCCGTCGAGATTTAGAGCATCGCCTCGCTTCGTTTCCCGGCCAGCGGTCGATCTAAGCAACGATATGGCCGCTTATGCATCAGAGCTATGACGCATTGTGTGGGAGCACGGCAGAACGCGAAAGCCTCCGGAGAAATGAAATGACTTCGATTCGCAAGTTAGTCACGCATATTGGGCCTCCAGGTTTACCACTGATTACGGCTTTGAGCCTATGCTTCTTTGTCGGGATGGCACCCATATCTGCGCAAGAATCGGAATCGTCACCCGACAAAAGATTGCAGAGTGCGGCCATCTCCTTCCGTGAAGCGATGCACGAGCCTGATAAGGGTATTCCTCGTGACCTCTTTGATAGATCGCGATGTATCGTGATTATTCCAGGCGTCAAGAAGGCCGCATTTATCGTCGGGGGCAAGTATGGTCGTGGCTTCGTCTCATGCCGCAAGAACGGCACCGGTCGTTTCGGAACCCCGGCCGCGATTCGGATTGAGGGCGGAAGCTATGGTTTGCAAATAGGAGGATCCTCCACAGACGTTTTTCTGCTCATTATGAACGAGGGCGGAATGAAAAAACTGCTAGCGGACAAGTTCACCATGGGAGGCGAGGCCGAGGCCGCAGCCGGTCCGGTGGGCCGCGATACGAGCGCCAACACTGACGTTTTGTTGCATGCCGAAATTCTGTCGTGGTCACGTTCACGGGGTCTTTTCGCCGGGCTATCCCTGGAAGGCTCTACGCTGCGCCCGGATGAAAGTGAAGACACTAAGTTGTATGGCGAGAAAGTCACGAATGAGCAAATTCTACAAGGCGATCTCAATACCCCAACCGGTGCGCGCCCGTTGGTCGCAGAACTCAATCGCTACAGTGCTCGTGGAGAGAATGGTGATGTTGAAGCCTTACGCGACAGGGGCAGGGTAACACTCTCGAACTTGCGTTTCGAAACTGGCAAAGCCGACATTACGTCGGATTCTGAAGCCTCACTGAACGATGCTGTCAATGCGTTGAAAGAACATCCTGATTGGAAGATTCGCGTCGAGGGCTTTACGGACAACGTTGGGTCGCGAGAAGCTAACCTCAAGTTATCTACCGATCGAGCCAATGCGGTCATGAACTGGCTGGCCGAACATGGCATCGACCGCAGCCGCCTCAGTGCCAAAGGGTTTGGCGAGGCTCGACCGACTGCGAGCAACTCCACAGACGAAGGTCGTGCGAAGAATCGCAGGGTAGAAATCGTTCGTAATAGCTAGACTGCGATACACCGGACACTGATTCCAGAAACACACACTGTCAGGATTCGACTGAGGGCCTAGCATGGGCAGCGACAAATCCGTTCAAGTGCTCACTCTTTTGAAAGAGAAATCAGTGCTAAAGGAACTGGATAGCGAGTACGAGGCTGGACCAAAAACTCAAGTTGAGCGACACGCTCATCGACAACGCGAACAAAGGCATCGAGGGATAGCAGAAGAAATCAAGACGCTTGCAGAAGAGAAGAAGAACGACGAACAATAATCAGAATTGTATGATCAATGCCAGGACTAACTTGTTCAAAGGATTTCTGGTCGTAGGGTCCAGCAAAGGCGACACGCTGTCCCTTTTTGAAATGACAACGGGAGCATAGCCTTTCCTCAGACCGGGCGCGAATCGCTTTCGGCCTTACCGGCTCCCGTCTGGACTCACTTTTCATCCTCGTCTAGCGCGCGGTAAAGCTTTTCCATTAGGTCGGTGAGTTTTTTGGGGTCGTCTTCCTGAATGACGGCTTGAGCAAAATACTGCCATGTTTTTCGTGGTTCCCGGGGCATAGGCCCTCCTTCTTTCAGGTATTCACGGGATGAGCGAGATGGTTGGCAACAGTTCCCCGCCGCTCTCAAGCACAGCGTTTCATCATGTCCGACACTTCCCGCTTGACCTCCAACAAACGTCCCTTTCGTAAGGCGAAAGCGGATTTCTCCAGCGCGGTGTGCTGGCTCTTGCTCCAATACCGTGCGGTCGTGACTCGTAGGTCGCTTATTTCTAGTCTCATGCTGTTGAGACGTTCCGAACTGTGATTCGCATCCATCATCAACTTTGATCTCCAGTCAATTTCAAGCAGCTAGGTCTTCGGATGTGTTTTTCGAATTCGCTCTAAATTTCAACGCGCTCCGAAGGGCGTGCAAGGCATACATCGCGTCATCTACAGCCTGCTCTTCCTCGATATTGTCTCCTGCTGAGCCAAAAAGTTCGCGTGCGCGTTCCACCAGTGCCGTTTCCGCTTGAGCAATTCGATCTGAAACCTTGTTGGCGTCCAACTCAAAGAGCGCAGCTTTGTAAAATTGCGCCCAGACTCTTTTGTGCGGTGGTCCTAACGTGTCAGTCTTCATGACCACTCCACGGGAAATAGCAGTCCCAAACTTCTACGAGCGGGAGGCGACGTAGAATCCGCCTCCCATCTCACTGCTTGCTGGTTTTTGTTTACGCGGCCTTGGCGACAGCCTTGGGTTCAAGGGTCTTCTCACCGCTGACGTTGACCTTGATCTGCTTGGGCTTGGATTCCGCCTTTTTCGCTAAGCTGATCTTCAGGATGCCCTTGTCATAGTTGGCCGAGACTTTCTCCGCATCCACTGTCGTGGGCAAGGTGAACGAGCGAGTGAAGCTTCCATATTGCCGCTCCACGCGCCGGAAGTTTTCCTCTTTCTCTTCCTTCTCGATCTTGCGCTCGCCGTGCACGGTCAGGGTGTTGTTCTCGATGTGGACATCAATGTCCTTCTCGTCAATGCCCGGAACTTCGATCTTCAGCATGATGTTGTGCTCGTCTTCGTAGATGTCCACCAGAGGTGCGAAGCCGGTGGTCGTCAACGCTTCCTCTGGGCTTTCGGGGCTGTACGATTCACGGAAAAGACGGTTCAGGCGGCTCATGCGGTCCTGCATGGTTGAAAACTCACGGAACGGCTCCCAACGGGTTAATACGGTCATGGCTGAATTCCTCCTTCAGAGGGAAGCTAAGAGGAAACATTTCAGATGGGCTGACTTAGTTCAGGGGACCTGAAAGAGTAAGAAGGCGTAGCTTGCTCACCACAATGCTAGGCTTGCGCGCTACCGCTGTCAAGGTGCGGTGAAGTTCGGTAGTGTCTGAAATGTGTGTTGGTGGAAAACTCTAGACCGTTGCGCCCCATCCCCGCCAGTCGGTATCGTGAAGGCATGTCAGATCGCAAGGAACTGACTACCGATTTGGGCGCACAGGAATTAACATGGAATGCTTAAGCCATATTTGAAATCTGGGGATTCATATTCTTGTAACAAAACTTGATTCATCAGACGCCAAGGCTGGCTACCAAAGAAGGCTTGGGATTGGATTCACTGGCACGAAGAGTAAATTCCCCTTACATGCACATTTCATAACGACCGCAAGTAGTCGCAAAACAGCAAAAGAGGAATATAGTGGGCGATACGTTGAACGGCTAGCGGGTCTCGGTTCCTTCTTGTTCGGGGGAGCTGGGAGGTGTTCCCGAGGCCCGTTTTATAAAGTAATCTGGCGAGGTGCTATATGCCGACAGATCGCAGTGCGGCCGCAAAGAAAGCAGCAGTAACGCGCAAGCGAAGAGCAGCAGCCAAGAAAGCGGCCATGACCAAGATACGCAGAGAGGCCGGCCGCAAGGCAGCGCTCACACGCATACTGAAACGGGGGAAGTATTAGTCTTTTGCGGCCCACTACGGCATTTACCTGTCTTAGTCTCGACTTGATCTGACATTTGCTAAACTCTCGCGATAGCGGGGGAAGGAGACTGTCAGATGAGCACCGACGAGAAGATCATCAAGAACAAAGTGGGGTTGCTGAAGCTCAGCGAGTTGCTGGGCAGCGTCTCGGAGGCCTGCAAGGTCATGGGCTATTCCCGCGACAGCTTTTACCGCTTCAAGGAGTTGTACGAGACCGGTGGCGAGTTGGCATTGCGCGAGATCAGCCGACGCAAGCCCTGCCCCAGAAACCGGGTCGAAGAGCACGTCGAGAAGGCGGTGGTCGAGATCGCCCTGGATAAGCCGGCCTTCGGCCAGGTGCGCGTGGCCAACGAACTCACCCGACGCGGCTTGTTTGTTTCCCCGACTGGGGTGCGTAGCGTGTGGCTGCGGCATGACCTGGAAACTTTTCGTAAACGACTCAAGGCATTGGAAGCGAAAGCTGCGCAGGAACATCTCGTGCTCACGGAAGATCAGCTGCGCGCCATGGAACGAGCCCGCGAGGAAAAAGAAGCCCACGGCGAAATCGAGACCGCGCATCCCGGCTATCTCGGCGCCCAGGACACGTACTATGTCGGCACCATCAAGGGTGTAGGGCGCATCTATCAGCAGACCTTTCTCGATACTTACGCCAAGGTCGGCTTCGCCAAACTGTACGACCGCAAGACTGCCCTGGTCGCGGCTGATCTGCTCAACGACCGTGTGCTGCCGTTCTTCGAAGAGCACGAAATTCCGTTGTTGCGCGTGCTCACCGATCGCGGCACGGAATATTGCGGCCAGCGTGAGCACCACGAGTACGAACTGTACCTGGCGGTGGAGAACATCGATCACAGCCGTACCAAGGCTCGGCATCCGCAGACCAACGGTATCTGCGAACGCTTCCATCGCACCATCCAGGAAGAGTTTTACGCCACCGCATTTCGCAAAAAGCTCTATAACAACCTGGACGAACTGCAGATGGATCTGGATGATTGGCTGGCCGAGTACAATCGGACACGACCGCACTCCGGCAAGTATTGCTATGGCAAGACCCCGATGCAGACTTTCTTAGATTCGGTTTCTTTGGCACGGGAGAAAATGCTCGACTCATTCTCGATTCCAGCGCCGGAGCCGGAGCGGAGCCCTGCGGAGCGGAGCGCAGGCGGAGGCGCGGCTGCGGAAACAGCCGCTTAAACCATAACCAGAGTGTCAGATCAAGTCTGAGCTATTACAATTTACCCGATTGTGCTTCGGGCAATCTACGCTCTAACCTTGCATACACCCCAACGCGAAAGGGACGAACATTACGCGCCGTCGTTCGTCCCTTGTTCATCTTTTCGTGCATCTCGACTCGCAGGTGTACCATTCCCGTGTCCGCTTGTGAGGGCTCTATGCTCCATAAGGGTCAAGAAAGTTCATCCCGCAGATTGACATGGGTTGACCGGCTGACTTTCAAGGGTTGGGGTTGCTCTGAATGCGATTGGACGTTTAACCCTGCTGGACCGCCCATGGGTGAATCGTTAGAGGAAATGAAGCGTAATTTCGAGATGCAACTCTCCGAAGACTTCGCCTCCCATGGTTGCGCCAAGCACCCTCGGGCTAAAGGGCCGAAGTTTTCCGCGTAGCCACCAACGCACATTTCAGACACTACCAAAGTTCCGGTAGTGGCGCAGTTTGAAATCTCAGCATGCTTTTTGCAGCCGTTATGGATAGGCGTAAACTTTCCCTATGGAAGAGTCAATGACCAAATCGAAAGGTCCGGCTCACTTAGTTGGCGATGGTACGCTAAAGCGCTGCTCGGTGTGCCAGTATCCGTTCCTTCCGGATGCACAGCCCACGGTCAATGAAGCATTCGCGATGCACCTCTGCATGGCGCATAAACCGGGGCAAACCCGCGAGGATGCCAGCCAAGCCGCTCAGCGGATCGTGAGAGGGTGAATGGACAAAGCAGAGCTGGTCAGGATCATCAGTGAAGGTCTTCTAGGAAACTTAAAGCGGCCCGAATTGCGGCTTCTTCATTTCTTTCGCTGACCCAGGGAAAGTCGGGGACACCTCTCCATCCGTCGCGCTTTTCGGAATACGCTTGAGCGGCCCACGGAGATTTCGGATTGGAGTAGCAGTACAGAACTTCCACGCGGTAAGTCGTCTTACCAATTATGAATTCCAGAGTGCGACGAAGCTCACACCGCGTATTGGTCTTCTTAAAATCGGAAAAAACCTTTGATATTTTCATACCGCCGCATTATAAAACTAACTGCCGGTAACCGAATCGAATTTCGACCGGGGACACGCGGGAAATCCAGAGGCTTCTGGAGTAACGGCGGTCGTGAGGGTCGGAATGTCGCGGTGAATAAAGAAGGAAGAGGTGCCGCTGACGCTGACCCATGACCGCCTACGAAGTGCGGTGCCCAAAAGTTAGCCCAGCGCACCTGGCGCTGGCAATACAGTGTGTACTGTATCGAACACTTCCCCTTGGCTATGGAATACTCCACACGGCGGCGTGCCATGACCTTGGACATCACTTTGGAGAGACGCATTCGTGAGTTGTGCGCTCAAGCCGTAGCAACACGGAATGAAGACGAGTTGCGTCCATCATCTCTGAACTCCAAGGGGCGTTGCATGCGCATTCCGACCTGCTCAAACTCATGCTTTTAGAGTATCCTTTGCTAGCTCCTGACCTACTTAAGCCAGCCGCCTAACTCAGGGTCGCAGCGGCTCCGTCAAACACTGCCCGTCTGGACATAAAACACCGCATCAGCGGTATCCCCTTGTGCAAAAACCCCATGTTTCTTCGGGAAAAGCACAAATTTCCTGCCCTCGCCGATGGTGGCAAGAAATGTATGGGGGTCAAACTCGTGTTGTTTCTTAACGCCCATAACTAGACTAGATGCTCCAGAAAGAAAGATCACCGCGAAGACGGCTTAATGAAGAATGAAACCAAGATGAATTAGGTAAGGAAGGCTGTCACTAATTATGACATCAGTGACAAAAAAGAATGCAAGTTTTTATTTAGTTGTGTTTACACAGAGTTGAGAAGCGAGAAGGCCGTTCTTCCACAATCCCGACTTTCGCTCTGCTCAAGACTATTGCATGCTCTGACGGTCCGGCGTAAACCGCTCCCTGCCAGTCCGGGGAACTCGCCAATTTGTGGTAGGTCTAGATTGTGCCAAGGCTAGTCCTTTGCTACCAATCGGCGGTCGCGATGCGGGTTGGTGCGCAATTGGCCAGAGCTAAGTTCACACTTCTCCCCCGGAGCGGCTCCGCAGGTCGGGCAGCGAACAGCGAGTACCTGCTTTGGGATGAGTTCTTTTGTCACACAAACCTCCACTTACAAAAGGTTGGTCACCAAGGTCCGGGAGCCATCTGGACGGTCTACGCCCTCCTAATAACGGACATAGGCCGATTCTGCAGAAAGGCGCTGATAAGTGCGCTGTTTATTTGCAAGCCGCCGTTGTAGTGGACGAAGCCTCTCTTCTTGAACGCATTCATAAATTTGCTTACCCTTGCGCGAGTGGTACCAACCATCTCCGCCAAGGTCGCTTGGCTGACCTTTAGGGGATGCTCCGGCTTTGACTCCTTCATTATCTGGCCAAACAGCAACAGGACCCGTGCCAGTCGCTTTTCGCTGAAATTGAAGAATTGATCTACCAAGTCTTCTTCGACTCGAATGACGCGGGAAAGCAGATACGCATTAAATAGCGCCGCAAACTGAGGGTCTCGTTTGAGAATCCGGACGGTGCGTTCCTTCTCCAGACGAATGACATTGGCGTGTTCGATTGATCTTGCCGTATACATCCGCACAGCTTGACCTCCTAGGCAGCCTTCGCCAAAAAAACTACCCCGCAGCAGGACGGCGATTATTGCTTTCTTGCGACGCGTGGCGGCCACCGTGAGCTTCACGGTGCCGCTCTGGACGTAGAAAACTGCATCGGCAGCATCCCCCTGCAAAAACACGACCTCGTTGTCTCGGTAGCTCCGCACAGTCATTCCAGAACGAAACTTTTTGCGGAAAACTGCCGAACTGAAGCCGAGAGTTTGTTTTTCCACCTGTCTCCTTGGCACGATCAATTCGCGCGGGAATGCCCTCTCCCCGCAGAAAACAGGCTAAAGCATACGGTTCGTGAATGTGACTCGTCTGGTCAATTTAGGTCATACACAATTGCACACAGTACCCAACTGGTTAATTCGGGCAAATTGCTCTAAAAGCCGAGCAATTCAGCCGCGTCTACGAGCGCAGTCTGCCGGACGGCGATGTTGGGGAGCGTCGGCAGGCGTCGCTGCCATGAGTCGCATGCGCGGGCCGCAACACCTAGCACCCGACTCGATGTTGAAAGGATTCCGTCGTTCGCGCCCAGCACCGCAGAGGCTCGCAGCATGTGCTACGAGCCGTCTACTGGAAGCAGTCGGGTTCACTACTGTTGTCGCCGTTCTTCTGGACGGGCCTCTTCTTTCGCTGGCTTGGGAGCGCTCTCTGGGTGAACTGCAGCCTGGGTTTTGGGAGCAGCCTCCTCATGCGCCTGGGCTTGCGGCTTTGGCGCCTTCTCGGGTCGAGCAGCCGCTACCGCTTTAGGCTTGTTCTCTTGACTCGGAGCTGCCTTCGTCGGAGCAGCCTTTGCGTGCGTTGTATTCTGTGGTTTTGGTGTGCTCGCCTTGGCGGTCTCCGGACTAGGCTTGCTTGCAGGCTTTGCCTTATTCTCGGCTGCCTTGTTCTCATTGGTGTGAGTTGCAGCTGCCTTAGTTGCAGTTGTCTTGTTCTCACTCGTGCGGGTTGCAGCGGCCTTGTTCTCGGCTGCCTTGTTCTCATTGGTGTGAGTTGCGGCTGCCTTAGTTGCAGTTGTCTTGTTCTGAGCCGCTTTGTTCTCGGTGGCCTTACTTTCGGCTGCCTTGTTCGCAGCCGCCTTGTTCTCGGTGGCTTTACTTTCGGCTGCCTTGTTCGCAACTGCCTTGTTCTGCGTGGCTTTACTTTCAGCTGCCTTGTTCTCGGTAGCCTTGTAAGGTGCACCCGCCTCTTTGGCTGCTACCGTACCCTTGCCGGTAAATTCTCCCGGTTTGGATGTTGCAGCGACTGGCGGCTTCCCTTGGTTTACCGAAGCTCGTTGTTGTGGGTTAGCGCGGGCAGCAGCCACCTGTTGTGTTTGAGCGGCTACCGGGCCGATATGCTTCTCATGGGCCGCGGCCTCATCTTGAGCCGTCGGACGCGCGGTGATCCCACCTTCGCCACCGTTATAGCTGACGCGGTTCACTGTCGTATTGTTGATCACGGTGGTGTTATAAGTGTTGTGAATGTTGGTGACGCTCACGTTATTGACAGCAGTGTTGTATTGGAACTGCCCGTTGTTCCACCGGCCTCCTTGATAACCTTCACCACCGTAGCCGAAGCCGTAATTGATCCCGCCATAGAAACCGACGTTCTGACCCCAGTAGCCCTCATTGAAAGCAAATCCGCCGCCGTTCCAGCCCCAATAGCCTGGGGTCCAGAGGAAGCCGGGTTGCGGAGCCATGACCCAGGTACCTGGCACAAAGAAATAACCGTTATTGCCGTTAGCCCAGTAGCCAGGTGTCCAGAGGTAACCTTGGGCGGGGACGGGCGGCTGCTCGTACACCGGCAGCGCGGGCGGACCAACCGAAATGGATACACCGATTTGCGCGAACGATGCCGCCGAGATGGCCAGCATTACGATCACGAATAGCAACGAACGAATGGGGGAGATGATACGCATTCTGCTTCCTCTTGCCGGTTCATCCTTAAGGCTTGCCCGGTGGTGCTCTACTGCTGCGGGTTGCGTGGATGGAGAGGCCCATTTCCGGACGAAACGTACTGCACACGCCTCGCTCGCAAAATGGTTCCGTAATGAACTTTCTCATCTCGGGACTTTTATGTCTGATCAAAAGCGCTCACAACGAGTTGGCAGAGGGCGCACAAAAGGAGGCCGCGTAAGAATGCTGGGACCGAAATGAATCGAGGCAATCCGCTCGTTGTAGGGGATGAAAGAGCCCTATAGGAAACAAGAACAGTGACTCCATCTTGGCCTCAAGTCTTGCATGCGGCACCGCGAGGTGTCTCTTGAAGTAGATAATAGAAGTACCGGTGGGCCGGGCTATTGAGCGTCGAAAAGCCGTTGGAACAGGTTGCCGACTCTATTCCATGTGGAGGAAGGCAACACGACAGCCACGCTAATCGCGAGTGAATTGTCGGTCGTGCATAGTCTAAGAACCCGCGCACGCTAAGAAAAGAACATGCACGAGAACCAGGAGATCTCCTGCATGTCTTGTTTCACCCACGGTTCTCAGCGATAGCGAGTCAGTCGCGTGACGAGAAACAGCAGCGACAATCCGATAGCAGCGATGCCGTTGGCCTTGATTGCTCGATGGATTAGAGTGTCGAGAAGTTTGCTTCGTCAAGGAACTCATCGACAGTTACGTCTTGGTTCGTTGCGCCAATGTCAATCTGCACCTGAAAGCCGTTTGCGCTAGACCAACCATTTGGAAGATGGCCTGCTGGATAGGCGACGTTGACAGCATATACAACATTGTTCACGGTCAAGCGGTCGTAATGCATGCAAGGCATCCCGCTGCAACTGTTCGTATCACCAACAACGCGATGTACATCCCACCGAATGTAATTCCACTGGTTCGCGGGCAGTGAGCAGGGTACAGGAATGTTCTCCCAGTGTCCATTGAGTTGGTCGAAGATTTGCCAGGAGCCAGACGCTTGGTTGCATTGCGTGCCCCACATGTACTCGACTTGCGTGGATGATGAGAACTGGAACAGGTCATACTCAAACTGCCCTGCGACTGAAGCGCTCTGAGTTGGGGATACCCACGCACTCAAACTGAATGCGTGTCTGGCGTCGTTACGCTCTGCAATGTGTGTCCACAAGGCGTTGGTGTAGGAAGGTCCCGACACGCTCACCTTCATTGACGAGCCATCTCTAGATGGCGTCGCGTTATCGACAGTCTGAGCTGTTGCCGTCGGGATTCCACTTCCGCCGGGATTGCAAGTGGGCAAAATGCAAACTGGCTTCCAACCCACTAGTGAGTCGTCAACGTCGAGGAAGGCTGTGCCGCTTTGCTGAGTCGCGAAGGCGGCGGTTAGAAATGATAAAACGATGAGAGCTTTGTTTATCATAGGCCGATCCTGACAGTCGCCGCCTAGGTCGTGCAACTTACCGAGGTCGCGCGTCCGTCGCGTGGCAGAAAACTAGTGAGGCGGGTATCCGCCCGACTCAAGTCGCCCTACAGATTGCGGTTTGGCTTTGGTCTTCGTTTAGGAGAAGAACATAGCGATAAATTCGCGATTACACTCATCGGCCGGGTACCGGGGTGGTAATGGTCTCGTCCTTCCAAGCGAGCAGGGCTCCAAGAAGGTATTCCTTTCGGGAGGGGCAAATCCTCGATTCCAGCTCCCGACAGGTCAGTAACTTACAGAGTCAAAAAAACAGACCCTTTCTTGAGCGGTGCTCAATCATTCTTGCCGGGATCGCAGAACCCTCTTTTCGACACTTGAGTCTTGGATAAATCTTCCCTTGGACCTCAAGATTCGGTCCGAGAGGTCGAGTGACTGGGAACCTCAACAACGGACAAATTCGTACAACTATGCAACCTGCGTAAATAGCACCTGCGTGCTTGCAGGGCATCGGGCACGAGACCAGCCGTGCGCTTATCGCGCTAACGCACCTCGCTTTTCTTCCCCGTTCGCCACACCAGCAATGTGGTTCCCGACTCTTTGGCAGACACGCCTCATCGCCGCAGCTGCTGCCGGGGCGAGATAGTGACGGCTCCCCCGTTTGGCTTCCAATTGACGCAAAATTTCCCATTGAGGACTACCAGCGACTAGTCGAGGCGTCCGAAAGAGGAGACACCCGATCACCGTATAAGAAGGAGCCACTATGCACCGCGACCCCAGGAAAACATGGCAAGTACTTCGCTCACGCCGTCATTCGGGAAGATGATCCAGCGAAGCTCACTTGCTTGATGCAGGAGCTTTACCGCGTCCTGAAAGACAATCAGGAAGAGCCCAGTCTCGCATGATGGCTACGGTTCCTCCAGACCAGGTTTGACCGTTTATTGGTTGTGTGCTCCGCGAAGCGGATTGGTCTAGGTCGTCGGCTCGCTTCGCTTCTCCAGTTCGCGGAGGTCTTTCCGTTGTTGTTTGGCTGCCTTGCGTTCGCTTCGTACCCCAGAGTTTTCCACAGGTACCGAACTGATTACTAGGGAGACTCTGATTAAGCTCTCTGCTTTCCACAAGCGATCAAGCTAGAGTGTCTGAGTAAATGAAACAGAGGACCCTAGCGATGATCACTGGCTTTGAGCAGTACACGAGGAAGACGCGGCGAGCGCTATTCCTGGAGGAGATGGAGCAGGTTCTGGGCGAACAGATTCTGGGGAGGGTGAACCTGCACCTGCAAGCCCAGGGGGTGCGAATCACGACCGGCACGATCGTGGACGCGACCATCCTGCATGCGCCCACTTCGACCAAGAACCAGCAGCAGCAGCGCGATCCAGAGATGCACCAGACCAAGAAGGGCAAACAATGGTACTTCGGAATGAAGGCACACGTGGGGGTAGATAGCAAGACGAAGATCATCCACACGGCGGTGGCCACGGCGGCCAACGTCGCTGACTCGGCGGTGCTGCCCGATCTATTGCACGGCGAAGAGACGCGCGCGTGTGGGGCGATCAGGCCTATCGCGGACAGAGCGAAGTGATCCGGAAGTGCGCGCCTCAGGCTAAGGACTGCGCCCATCGGCGCTATCGCTACAAGGATCGGATTGACGAAGCGGAGCGGGCGAAGAACCGGACCAAGTCGACGGTGCGCTCGAAAGTGGAGCACGTGTTTGCGGTGATGAAGCTGCAGTTCGGATTGGTGAAGCTGCGCTATCGAGGACTGAAAAAGAATGCCAACCAGCTGTTTGCGGTGTGCGCGCTAGTGAACCTGTATCTGCTGCGGAAGAAGCTGCTGCTTCTGGCACCAGCATAGCCCCGTTGCGAAGATTGCTGATCACGCGCGAGCCACCCAAGCGGGCCGCGACGGAAAAAACCGAATCCGAACGCTTGCACTGGCATAGCTGAACACGCAGCACTTTAAAGACACGGGTTTAATCAGAGTTTCCCTAGCCGTGGATTTCAAACTGCGTAGCTGCCTAATTTCCACAGCTATTGATCGGGCTGCGTGACTGACTTGAAAACAGGAAACTCGCGGCCCCTTGTTTTCAATCTATAGGAAAATCAAAATCTCGTGCTCGGCATCAACGAGGCATTTGTGGCGGGTTCGAGTGGGTGTCGTCGGATGGAAGAAATATCCGGACCGTCCCATTCGTTCCAGGGTCCGTTTAGCGCGACGCCTTCGACCCTAGTCTCGCACTTTTTTCATTCTTATCACGCAGGAAAGTCGTCGTCGTGGACGAGGGTGCTTCCATTTTCCCCACGGCGTAGACCGAGCGGCTGACTGTCCGGTATTTGGAACGGGGCGACAGTAGCCCGAGGTGTCTCAACCCTTATCGTTAGTAGTCACCGGAGCCAGTCGTCGCACCCATTTCATTCTTTGGCCCGTGTAGTCAAGGAGCGGATCATGTCCGAAATCTCTCGGTATTTGGAACGGGGCGACAGTAGCCCGAGGTGTCTCAACCCTTATCGTTAGTAGTCACCGGAGCCAGTCGTCGCACCCATTTCATTCTTTGGCCCGTGTAGTCAAGGAGCGGATCATGTCCGAAATCTCTCTTTACGGAGTCCGCCCAAGGGCGGGATTTGGGAGGTGGTCTTCGCTGCTGTCCTAGAATGGCGAAGATAGCTGCCGAGGTTCGCCGGAGCGCGTGCGGGGCAAACAGCCCAAAGCTCCGAACAGCGTGCTGATAGCGTTCCGGAATGTGTTGGGCCCAACGGTCGATGAATTCCTCCGGTGAGCAGTGAACCTGATCAATCCGGTAACGCCGGCTCTTGCCTTTGACCCTTTTGTTTTTAAACCAGAAAGTGACGCGTCGTTGCCCGATGTAGACGATGCGATGTTGCGCGATGGGTGGTCGACTTGCGTAGCGCCCCGCGTACAGGAGAAAATGCATTTTTTCCTCGAACGATTGAATCTTGATGCTCCACCAGAGTCTCTCCTGTTGAGTGAGCATCAGTTCCGTCTGATCAACCGTCATAGAGCTATGTCACAGTAGTTGAAATCAGTCGCCATGATATGATGTGCGAAGTAGGGGATAAAAGGGGTCCGTGTACCCGCGGCAGCGGCGATTCCCTACGGAACCCATCGGAACCCATGCCATCCGTTTCAGGCCCAGTTGCACCCTCAAAAGAACTTCATCAGAGCGTCGATGGTCCTGTCTTTCTTCTGCGGCGTCAGACTGGAGACCTGGGCGTCAACAAGCAGTCGGAGAGAGTGTTTTGTAATTAACACGCAATCGAATGTGCGCGTCGGTTACTGCGAGATGCACGCTTAGGCAGGTGGGCGACTTTGAACAAAGATCAGCGGGAATAGCGCTTAGAGCGGATATCCACCCTACGGCGTATCGTAAGTTTCGTCGCACTCCACCGTCCTGTCAACTTCGGCCATTTTTGCGAAGGCGCTCTTTCACACCGATTCTGCCTTTTTGACTTTTTCCGAATCTGAGAGGTGAAAATCCGTCACACTCCCATCTCGATTGCGTTGTCTCAGCGGGGGTTCACCCAACAGACTGTGCCCAAAATTGTGCCCAGTGCCCGCTTGGACAGGTTTAGTTGAGACATGCGGCGAAGTGCTGAAACCCGCATTTTCACTAGCGAATCTGAAAGAATACAAACTGCGCTAAAGTGTTGATTCTCCGTGAGACCAATCTTCGGGACCAGGGGGTCGGAGGTTCAAATCCTCTCTCCCCGACCAATCTTCCTAAGCGTTATCGCGAAGCAAGGTGCACTTTTCGATAAGCGCCGAATGCGGAGCGCTGACTCTATTTCCCGAGCGTTTGAGCCAGGAAGTTAACGGTTCGCTTCCAGGCGTCCGCGGCGTCGTCCGCCCGGTAGCCAGCCTTGTTGTTGGGATTTTCAAAGGCGTGGCCTGCGTTTGGGTAGATCACGATTTCGACTTTCTTGCCCAACTGCTTCATCGATTGTTCAAACTTCTTCACATCGTCGACCGAGATACCGCGATCCTGTCCGCCGAAAATGCCGAGGATCGAGGCATTGATTTTCTTCAGCGACGCGGGATCGCTTGCCAGATGGCCGTAATTAGTCACGTCCGCCGCCAGGGTTGGCTCCTGCAGCGCTACATTGAATGAGTAACCGCCGCCCATGCACCAGCCGATGGATGCGATTCGGTCTTTCTTTACGTTCGGCTGCGATTTCAGGAATTCGAAAGCCGCGTGCAAATCGCGCGCCGCCCGGTCATCAGGAACACCACGCATGATTTCGTGAGCCTCGTCGGGCGTGGTCGCGACTTTGCCGCGGTAGAGATCGATAGCCAGCGCAACGTAACCCAGATCGGACAGCTTTGAAGCCTGTTCCTTGACCCAGTCGTTGAGCCCCCACCATTCGTGGATGACCAGAATACCCGGAAACGGTCCCGTCCCTTCGGGCGTGTAAATTATTGCTTGGACGGTGTCGTCGCCGCTCTTGTAGGAAACATTCTTGGGGCTAGCGGCAAAAGCACCGAGTGCAAAAAACAAAGTGATGGTCAGAGTGATGGCCAAAGAGAAGAATTTCACGGCAAATCCTCCACAGCGGTAAGTCCTCGAAAACTACAATTGCAATTCCATGTACATCGCCCCGGCAATCGGATTGGAGCGATACGGCGGGATCTCTCGAAATCCCAGTTTTCGGTACATTTCTACCGCGTCTTTCATGATCGGCTCGATTGTATCGAGACGCATGCGCTGATAACCAATCGTGCGGGCTTCCGCAAGGATCTTTTCTGCGATCGCCCGGCCCAACCTTTTTCCGCGAAATGAGGGACGCAGATAGAGCCGCTTCATCTCGCAGCTGCTAGCATCCCATCTGTGGAGGGCGACGCATCCCGCCGACTGTCCTTCATATTCCGCCAGCAACAAACGGCCGTCGGGCGGCACGTAGTGACCAGGAAGTTCTGCAAGCTCTTGCTCAAAATTCTGGAAGCAGAGCTTCACACCGAGCGATTGCTCGTACTCGAGGAAAAGTTCCCGCACCTGGGCAATCTGCGCAGGAGATTCCGCCTGCACAAATACAAGTCCTGAAATTGGACTCGTCACCCCATGAGCATGCCGCCGTTCACGCCTAGAACATGTCCGGTGATGTAGGAAGCTTCGTCCGAGGCTAGAAATGCAACGGAGTTGGCTACGTCTTCGGGGGTCCCGATTCGTCCCAGAGGAATCATTTTTAATGCGTTCTGTTTGAAGTCGTCGGTGAATCCCGAAGTCATGGCGGTTTCGATGAAGCCTGGCGCTACGGCGTTGCAAGTTATGTTGCGCGACCCGACCTCGCGGGCGATAGCCATGGTCAATCCAATCAGCCCCGCTTTCGACGCGGCATAATTGGCCTGTCCCGCCTGGCCCGTTTGACCGAAGACCGAGGTTATGTTGATGATCCGACCCCAGCGCTGCTTTAGCATTGAACCGATCACCTGCTGAATACAAAGATAGGCGGATGTGAGGTTGGTGTTGAGTACGGAATCCCAATCGGCGCGCTTCATGCGCATAACCAGTTGATCGCGCGTGATGCCGGCATTGTTGATGAGAATGTCGACTTTGCCGAGCTGTCCCAGGGCGGCCTTGAATGCGGTTTTAACTTGCTCTTCGTCGGCTACATCAAGCGGGAACGCAGACGCCTTCCCGCCCGCGGCCTCGATCTCTCGCACAAGTTCGTTCAGCTTTTCCTGATTGCGAGCTGCTACTGCGACAGTCGCGCCTGTTGTCGCCAACTTGAGTGCGCAGGCCCGACCAATGCCCTGGGACGCACCGGTAACCAGCGCGACCCGACCTGAAAGGGTCATGATTTCTCCTTATTGATTGAACCCGAATTATAGCCGTAGATAGGTGCTGTGGCGTGCTTATCGGAATTAGCTCCTGCAAAGCGCACAGCGGTACACGCAGAAAATCGTTTGGCTGGAAAGACGAAAGCGGAAAGCTACAGAGCAGGAACCCGTTCTGCCGTTATTGCGGGCGTAGTCGCAGAATTGGCAACGGGCTGATAGTCGCGCTGATAGACGTCGACGATCGCGCGTCCGACGATACGAGCCGTCGCTTCCGAGTGGACATGCACCGGCAAGGTGAAGGGACCGATGTCCGCGTAATCCTGAACGAAATCGACTTTCTTAATGAAGAGCGAAGGCGATTTGACCGGCCTGCCCTCGGCTCGCACCAGGGTTCCGGTGTAAACGTCGACGTAGATTCGGCCTTTGAACAGGCCTACACGTTTCTCACGTGGCTTTACTTGGTAGATGTGCACCATGCGGCCTTGCAATTCGTTGGTTCCCTTGTAAGAGAATTTGTAATTTGCAGGGCTGATCGCGTTGAGCGCAGGGTCGTCCTTTTGCAGATGATCCACTTCGGACTGCAGCAGCCGGGTGATGACATTCGTCTTTACGAAGCTATCGCCCGTGAATCGCACCGCCTTGAAGGCGAGCGTGCGCGGAGCCAGATAGTGCTGTTGCACTTCGTACTCGCCGTACTGCGAAGTGTCGAGAAGTTGAGCGCGGATCAGGGTTGTGGCTGAATAAGCAGCCAATTGCTCCGCCTGTATCACGGAACGTCCGCGGCAAACCTGAAGCGCAAGTTCGGGAGCCATACGCGGGAGAACCGCCGTCGCAAACAAGGGCACTTTGTCGGCTGCGGGGATGGCGACAGGAACCGGAGTCTGGTCGTCAAACGACGGTGCCTCAAGCGACGGGACAGCTGACAGCCAGTCGGCATCGCCGCCGGGTTTCGCAATCAGCGGAGCTTGAGCCGTCACAAATCCAGTCAACAAGAAGCACAAACACAAGACTCTAAGAAAAGATCGCTGCATGAATAATCGAAATGACTTCCTTTATATATGATTCGATGAATGGAAGAAAAGATACATCCCTTTCGGTGGGGCCCTTAGTGGTACCTATCGCGGATTTGCTGGATTGTGTGATAAATCGGATGTTTCCTTCCGTTATGTTTACCCAACTTCAACATTGTCCCACGTTAGGTGCTATCGCGCACCCCGAAATCGGTTAAGATTTATCTCTCTTCAACACACGAGGTAAGCAATCAGCATGCCCGAGGTTAACAATCCGCCCTCGACCAATGGAAACCACGCGTCTTCGGATGCCCCCTCAGTCGAAGTTTATGCGGTGTATGGCGTGGAGCCTGAAGTGCAGGCCTATGCCATGGCCAAGTACTCGCGCTCTTCTCTTTCCATGAAGGAGTCACTGAAGGAGATCAGCCAGCAGAAGGCCGAAAAGTTTCTCAACACCTTCTACTTCCAGTACGGACACCGGTCCATTGCGGATTTAGCGCACGTCGCTCTCGCTATCGAGCGCCTTTCGATTCTGGCCGCGATTGCCGTGGCTGACGAGCAACGCTGGGACGGTCAGGAACGTTCCACCCGGTATCAGGATTTCAAGAAGAGCGGCTATTTTACGCCTGACTTCGGCGATGATCAGCAGGCCCGTTCTCTATATCGAGAAACGATCGAGAATCTGTTCGCGGAATACGAATCGCTTTCCGAGCGGACGTTTCGCTACCTGCTCGACATCACGCCCAAACCGGCGGAGATGAAGCAGGAAGCTTACGAGCGAACTTTGAAGGCGCGAGCTTTCGATATTTCCCGCTACCTGTTGCCACTTTCAACCAACACTTCGCTGGGAGAAATCGTCAATGCGCGGACGCTTGAAACCCAAGTTTCGCGCCTGCTGTCTCACACCCATAAGGAAGTCCGATCTCTGGGTGAGTTGTTGAAGCGGGCGGCAGTTTCTCCAGCGTACAACGCCAGCTATACGTCCTTGCACGAACTGGTAGAGCAGATCCGGGCAGTCTCTCCGGAACTCGGCGAGCGAGCTGCGCAAGAGTTGTTGCGCGAAGTGCGCATGGCTCCGACTCTGGTGAAGTATGCTGATCCTGGTTCTTATGAGGTTGAGACCCGCCGTGAACTTTCGCAAGTCGCGGCGGAATTGCTGGGAAATTTAGAGATCGCATCGGCGCCCACGGTCGATCTGCTCGACGAAGAACCGCTCGAAGTCGAGCTGGCGTCCACACTGATCTACGAACACAGTCATTATCCCTATCGACAGATCCGGCAAGCGATCCAGGGCGCGGGAGAACACATTCGCCGCGAGATCGTTGACATGGGATTACGGCATCGCGGCAAACATGACGAAATGCTGCGCGCGTTCTGCGCCGGGCAACAGTTCCGCTTCGACATTCTGATGGACGTCGGCGGCTTCCGCGATATGCACCGGCACCGTCGATGCATTCAAATTGGTCAAGAATTCACTAGCAAGCACGGCTACGACGTCCCGGATGAAGTCAATGCGGCTGGAGCGCGAGGAAGTTACGACGCCGTCATGAAGCGGACGGCGGAAGCTGTTCAACAACTGGCCGAGCGGCCCGGGACAGAGGCGAAAGAAAATGCCCAGTACGCAATCCCGCTGGCATTCCGCAAGCGCACTTTGTTCAAGATGGATTTCGCCGAAGTCGTCTACATCTCCGAGTTGAGAACAGGGCCGGCGGGACATTTCTCCTACCGCAACGTAGCGTACGCGATGTATGAAGCTGTGGCACGTAAATATCCCGCGTTGGCAAAGCATTTGAGAGTGACGGACGTACGTGAGCCAGTGGATCTGCTGAAGCGATAGAAATGCAACAGGACGTGCTTACGGGTAAGAGTACGAGAAGGTTTCTCTGTGACTCTGTGACTCTGTGTCTCTGTGGTGAATGGTTCTTTAGGTATACATCACTTTCCGGTCGCCCTTAACAATCCGCCCCACGGTAAACGCCTTTTCTCCTGCACGTTCCAGCAGAGTCTGAGCCTTTTTGAACTTCTTGGACGGAACCACCAGCAACATTCCCAACCCCATGTTGAAGGTACGAAGCATCTCTTCTCGCGGCACGTTGCCGAGTTGCTGCAGGTGTTCGAAAATCGGCGGCACCGGCCAGGAATTGATCTCAATGACGGCCGCCACGCCTCGGGGAAGCACGCGGGGAAGATTCTCGGTGATGCCGCCGCCCGTGATATGCGCCATCGCCGACACGCTTTCGCCATCCGCCAGCAGACGCTTCACTGCCGGCCAGTAACTCTTGTGAGTTTTCATCAACTCGTTGCCGACTTTTCCTTTGAGCTCGTTGACGTAAGACTCCGGGGTGTAATGGCCAACTTCAAACAGCAGCTTGCGGGCGAGCGCATAACCGTTGGTGTGCAGGCCATTCGAGGCTAAACCTAGAATCACATCGCCAACTTCAACCTTCTTTCCCGTGATGATGCGTTCGCGCTCGACCACGCCGACGATGAATCCAGCGAGATCGTATTCGCCTTCCGGATAGAATCCCGGCATCTCCGCCGTTTCGCCCCCGATCAGGGCACAGCCGTTGTGTTTGCAGGCCTCGGCCAGGCCTTCAATGACTTTCTCGGCGACTTCCGGCTCGAGTTTGCCGGTGGCGAGATAATCCATGAAGAACAGCGGAGTCGCGCCCTGCACCGCAATATCATTCACGCAGTGGTTCACCAGGTCCGCACCGATGGTGTGATGCACCTTCATCTCGAAAGCGACTTTCAGCTTGGTGCCAACCCCGTCCACACTCGAGACTAGGACCGGATCGACATACTTGGTCTTGTCAATCGCGAACAAGCCGCCGAAGCCGCCGATCTCGCTGAGTACGCCCCGAGTGAAGGTTTTGTGAGCAAGATACTTGATCCGCTTCTTGGTGCGGTTGGCGCGGTCGATGTCGACACCTGCGTCGGCATATGTAATAGGCGTACTGTTCAAGGAATCCTGGGCCACGGGTGTTGGCTCCGCCTCTTAAAAAGGTTGCGGGATAACGCTGGCGTAGTGCTCGAAAAAATCGTTTAAGTGCGGCTCATTGTAGCATGTTCGAGAGTGACGCTGCGGAAGCGATGGGTGAAGACGGAACCGCGAGCCGTTATCGAGAGACACTAACCGTTGCATGCCCCACGAGGCACGCGCGAGCGCGAATCAAACTGCCAAAGGTCCACAACGATGCGGCGTCGCGAAGACACTGGGAGTCTTCCAGCGCTAATGAGTCACATAACTGGAAAAGTAATACAGCAGTATTCCAAACATCGCCAGTCCAGAAATGCCATATGCAGTGAGAACCCACACACCGCGGCCTTCGCGATGAGATACAGAAGATTGAGAACCACGTGCATCTGTCGAGGAATCACCCAAGGCCCGATTTTCCACGCAAACCTCCGAGGACGGAAAGTGGTGGCGCGGGAGGCGTCACATTTTTACCCCACACTGCCGCTTGGCAGGTGTTGATGGCGCAAATGTTACTACAAAATAGGCTTCGTGCAATCGGGAAATGGCTGTAATTTGTAAAATTTAGGTAAAACTCAGAAATTCAGAGATTCGCCGGCGTACCATCCTGGGGATCTGAACCCTCTCTGAACTTATGGCTGACATTCCGGAGGTAAGCGTCCAACGTCAGCTGATAGCCCATAAGAAATCGCGAGACGAAGCGGAACACAGGATTGTAAATCTCTCCTCGCTCGGTAATGTTCAAGCGGCACCCCTCAGCGGTCGGGGAAATATCGAAGATCCACATCCCTCCGAACGGCAAGCCTTTGTCGGCGATTCGCGTAACCATCCGCGACAACGGAGTCGATTCCACGACTTCCATCGTGATTGTGCCATTTTTGCTTTTCTCCCGGTACCGAGGATGCCCGTCTGCCGGCAAGAGCAACTCCACCTCTTGGACGTCCGGCCGCCAGGATGGAGCGGCTTTGAAATCAGAAATCAACTGGAAGACGTCCGCAGGCTTTCGATGAAGCGAGATAGCCCGAGAAGCCACATGCTGTTTAGGCAACAGGAAGCCGGCGAGCACGACTATCAGCGCCAAAGAGATCAGTCCTGCTCCAGCCAGTAAATGACCTTCAACATTTCAGCTGCTCCTTAAAGATTTTGCTTTCATCGTCCGCAGTGATGCCTTTGCCAGGAGTTCCAAACCCTCCAATGCCCGCTTCAGTTCACTCGGCTTGAGTCTTGCTAAAACTGCCTCGACGCGTTCCGAATCCAACACCGACGTCGCTGCCATCGCCGTAGCGCCCTGCTGCGAGAGTGTAAGGGCCACGGTTCGGCGGTCGCGGGGCATCCTCTTACGTTGGAGATAGCCGAGGCGCTCGAGCCTATGAATGGCTGCGGAGAGGGTCGAACCACGCACTCCCAAATGAGCGGCTAGTTCGGTAGGGTTCACGGGAACCGTCTCGTTCAAGTGAACCAGGATCGATGAGTCCCTGGCCGACAGGCGATATGCGGTGCTCGATGCCCAGACGTGGCGCTTGTGACAAGCCAGATAGATCTGGGGATAGCAGCGCTGAACCAACCCGACGGCGGAAGTATTCATGGCGAGAAATTATGGCGGTCTTGGAACAGTTCGTCAAAACGAAGTACTAATTCGGGAACTTTTCCACCGATTGTTGTCGAATTCGCTTTTCCTTCGCTTAGAGCAGCGTGTATAATTCGGCCTGAATCATCCTGCAATCACAAAAGGAGCCGCCTCATATGGCCGACGAACGAGCAAAAGCGATTGATCTGGCCTTTGCACAAATCGAAAAGCAGTTTGGCAAGGGTTCGATCATGCGTCTGGGATCGAAGGAGGCGATCGTTCCGATTGCCGTGATCCCTACGGGCGCGATTTCGTTCGACGCAGCGTTGGGCGTCGGCGGCTTCCCACGCGGACGCGTGGTCGAAGTCTTCGGGCCTGAATCCTCAGGTAAAACCACGATCACATTACAGGTAATCGCAGAAGCACAGAAGATGGGAGGGATGGCTGCCTTTGTCGACGCCGAACACGCGCTCGATCCTGGCTACGCCAAAAAGCTTGGTGTTGACGTGGACAACCTTCTGGTGTCGCAGCCGGACTACGGCGAGCAGGCGCTTGAGATCACCGAGGCGCTGGTGCGCTCGGGCGCGATCGACGTGCTGGTCGTCGACTCCGTCGCTGCGCTGGTGCCCAAAGCTGAACTCGATGGCGAGATGGGCGACAGTCATATGGGCTTGCAAGCGAGATTGATGTCGCAGGCTTTGCGAAAGCTGACGGGAACGGTTTCGAAATCGCGCACTTGTTTGATCTTCATTAACCAGATCCGCGAAAAGATTGGCGTGATGTTTGGTAATCCCGAAACCACAACCGGTGGCCGTGCGTTGAAGTTCTACTCGTCGGTACGCATTGACATTCGCCGCATCGCCGCCATCAAAGATGGCGACGTGGTGACGGGTTCGCGCACCAAGATCAAGGTCGTAAAAAACAAAGTAGCCGCCCCCTTCCGCGAAGCCGAGTTCGACATCATGTACGGTGAGGGGATTTCGAAAGAGGGCGACTTGCTCGACATCGCCGCTCTTCATAACATCGTGGAAAAGTCCGGCGCATGGTACAGCTATAAAGGAGAACGTATCGGCCAAGGCCGCGAAAATGCGCGCGCATTCCTCAAGGAAAACAAAGACACACTGATCAAGCTAGACGCCGAGGTTCGCAAGCAACTGGGATTGACAGCGCCGGCTGCCCCAACAGCGGTACCGGCGCCAGCGGTGCCTGCGCAAAGCGCGCCGCAGACTGGGCGTGTGACGACGATGCCCAGTGCGGCTCCGGAACCGGCAAAGGCGCCTGCCGCAAGGCGGTAGAACGCATCGTTTGCCTACCATCGGGATGCGTAGCGCTTCTGCGTAGAAGCTCAACGCTAAAAAGACGCGCTCTCAGCGCACCAGCCACTCGGTCACGGCGTGCATTTGGGTGAGCGCCGGACCATAGATCATGACGACGCCGATAGCCGTCGCCGCCACCAGCGGCAGAGCGTACCACCATGGGTCGCGGGCCCGTGGCATGTGCCGCTTTTCCCACCTGACCAGCCGTTGCACACGCGCGCTTAACGCAGTCGAACTGTGCAGCAGAGCCATAGTCAGTTCACTGCAAGATTCCGTGGGGCCCAGTCTCGACACTTTGATCAATGCAGCGGCAAGATCGAGCGCATCCTGGAAGCTCGATACGGCGGCGTCATCCGCAGCCATCTCGGTCTGCTCCGACCAGGCCCACTCCAAATCGGCCATCGCGGGAAACGCTGAAAACCGGAAGACCAGTTTCTTCAGATTGTCGTAGCGAAGCGCGTGCGCAATCTCATGCCGCAGGGCAGTTCGAAGCTCCGGTGGATTCAGCGTTGCAAAGGCAGCCTCAGACACCAAGACCTTGGGCGCACACACGCCAGCGACGGTCAGACTCGGAGAGTTGTTGCCCGTGCGAAAAATCGGCACAGCTTCGCCGGACTCCGTAATCTGCGATTCCATCAACCTGGAGCCATCCAGCCACATCATCAGCGCCCGGGACGCCCTCGATTGAGTCATTGCCGCACGAGTAATTCCTGTCGCAATCAGAATCAGGCAGCACAGGCCCAGGGCCAGCGGAGCGGTGCCGATCGCTTCATTGGTCGCGTGCGGCTCCAGTAGCAAGAAAGATGGCAGTGTAACCGCAAACGTTATAAGAGTGGACACCGCGAGCGGGAGCATGCGCAGAACGAACAATAAATCAGCGGAGCCGCGGGCTGAGCGTGGTCGACACACGCGTCGTATCAGTTTCCATCCCCAGGAAACGCTCAGAGAAAGCGACACATACATCAATACGAATACGGCCAGCGAAACTCCGACGCAGCGCGCGGCAAACATCAAGCCTTCTCCCTGTTCCCGAGTTCGCGACGCTTTTCATCGAGCAATCGCTGCAAATCATCCAGCAGACTGGCATCATGTTCGCTGACTGCTTCCACCAGGTACGAAAGTGGAAGCGCGGCGCCCGAACCAAGCAGTTGCCGGATGGTTTCGCCGACGGCAGCCTTCTCAAGCTCTTCCTGCGTGTAGCGTGGAGAATAACGAAACGCTCTGCCCTCGGCTACGCGGTTCAGTAATTGTTTCTTGTAAAGCCGGTCGAGCGTTGTCATCACCGTGGTGTAGGCAAGCTTGATATCGCCGACGGCCAGAATCTCGCGAACGGTTGAGCTTCCTCGGGTCCACAGAGCAGCAAGCAATTGCCGCTCGAGCGGCCCGAGTTGGGCAATCGGAGAGCGTCGCAGCAGGTTCAACATCCGTTTCATACTGAGTGTCCTATCCAAAAAGTGACGTTACCTGAGAATCGGACAAACCGCAAGGAGAAGAAAGTCCGGGTCGCCTGGTCTCTTGCTTAAAACGGCTTTTGGAAAAGATGACAAAAGGTATAATCTGCTGTCAGAATTGAGCGGGCACCTGGCCAGATCTAATTCGTCAATCACGGAGGCTCCTGATGTCACCACAAAGTGGCACCCCGAACCCGAACAGCCCCAGAGCGATTAACGCGCCACCCTTGTCTGCAAGTTCATTTGAGAGAGTGGTCGATTCGCTCAAGCTCTCGCCCGACCAGTATCAAAGCTCGACCGAGCTCCGAGAGTGGGTGTTGCGAAACAAGGACCACAAGTATGTACCTCCAGACCTGCTCAAGGCCTTCGGATTCCAGGTGAATCTCGAGCCCTGAGCTTGTTCCACGGTGCGCTCGCAAGGGTTCACACTCTACAATCTTCATGACGTACAGCACACACGCAGGAACCGCCTGAAACTCGTTGTTATTGCGGAGAGGTGGCTGAAGGCGGCGGTTTGCTAAACCTTCCACGATCTTGCCGCTTCAATCTTCCTAACAACTTACATGCGGGGGCATGTCCTCTCAAATGGGATTAATGCAGCCTCATTCGGGTGTATTTACTCCCCACTTTGCTCCCCAGATTTCTCCGCGGCAGAATTGATTCCCGTACCTTCGCTCTTCTAACGAGCGGCAAGACATACCACAACCCCGGCGCTTATGAGCAAAACTCGAACTCCTGACCTCTACCGTGTCAACAACAACCTAAAACCCTTTCCCTATCTGGCTTTTCCGCATTTATTAGGCCCCAATACCTCAAAAACAACCCAGTTTTTGATGGCGAGCTGATGGCGAGTTTTTCTAAGTTTTTCTCGCCATTCGGAGACAATGAGTGTTATTGATTCCATGACAATGTCGGCTCCGATGCCCGAGTAGACTTTGGGGGTGCTGAATCCAACCAAAGGGCTCGGAGAAAGGAGCCGAACATGATCATTATAGGAGCAGATTACCACCCGGGCTTTCAGCAAATTGCGTTTGTGGATACCGACAGTGGGGAGTTCCAGGAACGGCGACTGCAACACCGTGAGGAAGCGGAAAAGTTTTATCGCGAGCTCGCGGTCCAGGGGATGCAGGTGCGAGTGGGGATGGAAGCCAGCGGGCAGGCGCGCTGGTTTGAACGATTGCTCTCGGAGTTGCACTTCGAGCTGTGGATCGGAGATGCAGCGAAGATCCGGACGAAACGAGTGCGCAAGCAGAAGACGGATCGGCAGGATGCGCAGTTGATTCTGCAGTTGCTGCTGGAAGATCGCTTCCCGAAGATCTGGGTACCGAGCTCAGAAAATCGAGACCTGCGGCAACTGCTGTGGCACCGGCACCGCATGGTGCAGGCGCGCACGCGAATCATGAATCAGTTGCAATCGGTAGCGCTGAACGAAGGACTGCGCTGCAAGAAGCGGTTGTGGCGGCAGCATGGGCGGGAGCAATTAGAGTCATTCCGCCTGGCTCCGTGGGCGAGCCGGCGGCGGCGTGATCTGCTGGAGTTGCTGGATCGTCTGAACCCGACCATCGCGGAACTGAGTCATGCGGTCGAGCAAGAGGCCGAGAAGTGTCCCGCAGCGCAGCGCTTGCAGACGCATCCCGGAGTCGGTGCCTTAACCGCACTGGCTTTTGTGCTGATCATCGGCCAAGCCGATCGCTTTGATTGCGGCAAGCAGGTGGCGAGTTATCTGGGACTGGTGCCGCTGGAAGATTCCAGTGGGAACCGGCGACGGCTGGGGCACATAACCAAACAAGGCAGTTCGATGATGCGTTTCTTGCTGGTGGAAGCGGCGCAGGTAACAGTGCGTAGTGTGCCCGAGTGGCGCAGCAAGTATCTTCACCTGATGATGCGGCGAGGAAGGAAAACCGCCAAGGTCGCCATGGCCCGCAAGCTGGCGGTTCGTCTCTACTGGATGATGCGCAAGGGATGGGATTATCAGCAGTGGAGCAAGTTCGGTTCGCACGCGGGACAACCCGGACATCGTGATGGTGTGCAGTAAAACACCGAGTAATTGATTGGGTGTCCCGCTCCTCGATAACGAGGAGTTCGAAGTAGTAATCATGATCGCGGGTTGCGACCGAAGAGATGCATGGGTCGGACTGAGTCCTGACCTGAAAACGATTACGAGCGAGCCTACGGTTGGAAAAGGCAACACCATCAACGAGAGCGAAATGGCGCTCTTCTTTGAGTGCATGCAGTCGTGCGCTCAAAAAGTGCTTGACACGGGCCGACATTGTCA
>CAVOLD010000005.1:0-137638 GCA_963696705.1 uncultured Acidobacteriota bacterium | reverse complement strand
TTTCATCCAGAAGGCGCATAACCGGAAGATGCTGGTGCATCCGCGCATCGTGATTGGCGTGCCTTCGGAAATCACGCAGGTGGAGAAGCGCGCGGTCATGGACTCGGCTTATCGGGCGAAGGCCAGCGAAGTGCATCTAGTGGAGCAGGCCATGGTGGCGGCGATCGGCGCCGGGCTTCCCATCACCGAGCCCAGCGGCAACATGGTTGTCGATATCGGCGGCGGCACTACTGATATCGCCGTGATTTCTCTCAGCGGCATTGTCTATTCGCGTTCGGTGCGCATGGCCGGCAACCAGATGGACGAAGCCATCATGAATTATCTGAAGCGGAAATATAATCTGCTGATTGGCGAGCGCACCGGCGAGCAGATCAAGATCGAGATCGGTTCCGCGTATCCGCTGGACAAGCCGCTCACCATGGAGATCAAGGGCCGCAACCTGATCGAGGGCGTTCCCAAGACCATTACCGTGGATGACAGTGAAGTGCGGGAAGCCTTGAGCGAGTGCGTATCGACTATCATGAATGCGATTCGCGTCGCCCTTGAGCGCACGCCGCCCGAGCTTTCGGCGGACATCAGCGATCGCGGCATTGTGCTTACTGGTGGAGGCGCGCTGCTCAAGAATCTGGACAAGCGCATCCGCGAAGAAACCGGGCTTCCGGTTTCGATCGCCGACGATCCGCTGTGCAGCGTGGTGCTGGGCACCGGCAAGATGCTGAGCGACTTCAAACTCTTGCGCAAGATTTCGATCGAGTAGAATCGTCGTTGGTCGTCCGTCGATCGCCGATCTCTACGCTACCCAACCTCGCACAACCTCTGGCTAACGACGAAGGGCCCACGACGAGCGACGCGGTTTAAGTCATGGAAAACCTCATCAGCCGCTACCGCAATGTCACCATCCTGGTGGTCGTATTGTTTGCCCAGGTGCTGGGGCTGGCGGTGCAGGTCCGGCGCTCTACCCAGGACGAATCGACCCGCCTGATTCGCGTCTGGGCGGTGGATGCGGTCACTCCGCTTGAAAAAGGCATTGTCTGGTTTCAGAGCAGTGTCAGCAATCTCTGGCATAACTATTTCTATTTGCGTGGCGTGCGCCAGGAGAATCGCGATCTCAAACTGCAGATCGAGCGCCTGCGCATCGAGCAGGTTCGGCTCAACCAGGATGCGGAGCAGGCTCGCCGCCTGCAGGCGCTGCTCGGATTCAAAGAACAATTCATCTCGAAGACTCTCGGGGCGCAGGTCATCGGATCGAGTGGCAGTGAGCAATCGCGGTCGATTTACATCGACAAGGGTTCGCGCGATGGGGTCAAGCAGGATATGGCGGTCATCACAGCCGACGGCGTTGTTGGCAAAGTGCTGCGCGTCTTCCGCACAACTTCGCAGGTTTTGCTGATGAACGATCAGACCAGTGGGGTGGGCTCCATTTTGGAGAAATCGCGGCTGCAAGGCGTTCTGCGCGGGACGGCGCTCGGCGAGGTGGTGCTCGAAAAAGTGATGTCGGATGAAACGGTGCAGCCCGGCGAAAAAGTGGTGACCAGCGGCGGCGATCAGATTTTTCCCAAAGGCTTGCCCGTGGGTACGGTTACCAAGGTTTCGCCGGGGCCGGAACTCTTTCTCAACATCCGGGTGAGGCCGGCGGTCGACCTGAGCCGTCTCGAAGAGGTGCTGGTGATCACGCAGCAGGAAGAGAAGGAGCCAGCGTTAGCCGACGGAGCATCGCCGATGCGAGCGGCGGATATTCTGGCACAGCGTTTACCTTCGGTTCCTGACCGGCCACCGGATGATCCAAGTAAGCCGCCGCCTCCGACTAGCGGACTGAAGATTTTCACCGCGCCCAACGCTCAGGGGACGCCGGCAGTGTCAGGAATTCCGAAGTCGGGCGGAGTGAGTGCGGCAAGCCATGCGCACGTGGACTCTTCTACGAGCCCGAATAATGGCGCAAATGTTCCTCCCGCAAACAAGCCAGCCAGCGGCGCGTCCGCTCTGTCGTCACAGAAGAAACCTGTCAGCCCGGCGTTGAAAGCGCCCGACAACACGACCGACAAGGCACCGGCCACTGCGCCCGGCCGCCAGACCCCGGTAGCGCCCTCGAAGCCAGATCAATCATCGGAGCCGGCTGCCGTCCAGCCGCCACAGGAACAGCCTCAATAGCGTGCCCATCACTTACACATCGAATGAGCAAGTCGAGGTTTACCGGTTCAGTCTGCCGGTCGCTATTCTGACTCCGCTGATCGCGGTTTTCCTGCAGGCATTCGTGCCTCTGCGATTTCAATTCTTTTCCATCTTCGATTTACCGCTGCTGGTAGTGATTTTCTTTGCCGTGGCGCGACGCAGTCCAGTCGCCGGATTGCTGACCGGTGCCGCCATCGGGCTGTTGCAGGATTCGCTCACCGGGCATCCCCTGGGCTTATACGGGATCGCGAAAACCGTCGTGGGATATGGTGCGTCCTCGCTCGGGGTCAAGCTGGACGTGGAAAACGCCGGCTCGCGGTTTCTGGTTGTTCTCTTTTTCTATGTAGTCCATGAGATCGTCTACTTCACGATTGCGCGCGGGCTGGTGGGACTGACTCTGCAGTGGAGTTGGCCCCGCGAGCTAGGTTCGGCGCTAGCCAATGCCGCGCTCGCGGTTGTCCTGTTCGCCTTGCTGGATCGGTTCAAGCAGAGAACTTGAAGGCAGGCTTCGGGCTTCAGGCTTCAGGCTTCGGGCGTCATAGTCGGAATTGCTGCAGCGTCCGCGCTCAGCCGAGGACACCCCGCCCAAGCGGAGCTTGGACGAGGCACCCTCGGGAGCAAAAGGAACGCGATGGTCTGGGCCAGACCCTACTGAATGACCTCAAACACGACGCCACCGCCGCTGGTACCACCGCCCGGCGATGTGCCATAGAGGTTCCCTGCCGCGTCGAACACGACCGGATTGCCGCCGAGGATTCCGTCCTGGGGAGCACCCTGGAAGCGATGAACCGCTTGTTTGCACCATCCGTGCGTGTGCGGAGTCAGCTTGAACACCTGGCCGAAACAGCAATCCCCATTTCCATCCTCGCCAAAGACCGTTGAGCCGTAGAGGTCCCCTGCCGTGTCGAAGACGAGGCCGCTGTTGGGATAAGCTCCATCCTGGTTACCCTTGAACACGTGGAGCGCCCGTGCGTTCCATTTGCCCTTTGCATCAAGCGTCAGCCTGAAGGCGGTGCCATACAAACCGCCCCCGGCCCCCGCGGTACCGTAGAGACGGCCGACCGAATCGAATGCGAGCGGGCTGAACGGCCTCCGTGACTGCCCACCGTTCGTATCGCCTGTAAAGCGGAAGATCACTTGCTCCTTCCAACTCCCGCCCGATTGTGTCATCTCGAAAATCGAGCCGCAATCGTCGCCGTTCGGACAGTTCCCGTAATTGTCGACGCCGTCAGACGTAGCGCCATACAGATTGCCGGCCGTGTCGAAGGTCAGGGTCCCCGCCAGCGGATAACTCGCGTCTTTGCCGCCCGCGAAGGTATGGAGCAAGCCATAGGTCCAGCCTCCGCCGGAGTTTGGCGCCAGTTTGTAGACGACGCCCATGCCCTGGCTACCGCCTCCCGACGTCATACCATAAAGAGCGCCTGTAGCGTCGATGATCACCCCACACCACTGGGGATTTGCTCCATCGCTGCCGCCGGAGAAACTATAAAGCACGCTTTCGGTCCACGTTCCGTTCGAGTTTGGTACTAACTCGAAGATAGTGCCGGCCGAGGAAGCGCCGCCTGCCGTCGTCGTGCCGTACAGATTGCCGCTGGTGTCGAAGGTCACTCCAGCATAGGGGGTGGCTCCGTCGGTGCCGCCGGCAAAACTGTAAAGCACACTCTCGGTCCAAGTTCCGTCGGATTTTTTCGTCAGATCGAAAACAATGCCATTTCCGGATGCGCCACCTGCTGTCGTCGTGCCGTAAAGATTTCCTGCGGTGTCGAGAGCCAGGCCATCATACGGCGTGCCGCCGTCGGTGCCGCCGGTGAAGTTATACAGAATCTTGTCCTTGCTCACTGCCCAGGCGTCGGGCGCCAGGACTAATGCTGCGATAAGAGTTACCGTCAAGACCGCCAAGCCTTTGATTACGACGATCCACAATAGATTCTTCATGTTTCGCCTCCCGCCACCTCGCGTGGCGCGTTGTGATTCGTTGGAGTGCTGATTCGCGGAAAACCTGCCCGGCCACTCGGCACCTGGCATTCCAGCGCCGAGTGGCCGGCGGAGTTACTTTATGAATTCAAACACGACGCCAGCACCGTTGGGACCGCCGTCCACGGTCGTGCTGTATAGGTTCCCGGCTGCGTCGAATACAACCCCGGCATTGGTATTGCCTCCGTCCCGGGGAGGGCCGTGGAACCGATGAAGCGTATACTTGGCCCACAAGTACGGGCGCGGAACGAGCTTGAACACCTGGCCGAAACAACAGGCCCCATCGAGGTCCTCGCCATAGAAGGTTGTACCGTAGAGGTTCCCTGCTGTGTCGAAGACGACACCACTGGCAGGATAGGCTCCATCCTGGTTACCCTGGAACACATGGAGCACGCGCTCGTTCCATTCGTCCTTCTTCGCACCAAACGTCAACCTGAAGGCGGTGCCGTAGTCACCACCGCCGCCCGCCGTCGCACCGTAGAGACGGCCAGCCGAATCGAAACTCACGGTGCCGTCCGGCCTGCGTCCCCGCGAACCGTCAAAGCGGAAGATCACCTGCTCCTTCCAACTCCCGTCCGATTGGGGCGTCATCTCGAAAATCGAGCCGCAATCGTCGCCGTTCGGACAGTTCCCGTAATTGTCGACGCCGTCAGACGTAGCGCCATAGAGATTGCCGGCTGTGTTGAAGGCTAAAATGCCGACCTGTGGATAGCTCCCGTCGTTGCCGCCCGCGAAGGTATGGAGCAAGTTATAAGTCCAGCCTCCGCCGGAGTTGGGCGTCAGTTTGTAAACGACGCCCATACCTTGAGCACCCCCTCCCGAAGTCATGCCGTAAAGATTGCCCGTCGCGTCGAGGATGACCCCACACCACAGGGGATTTGCTCCATCGCTACCGCCGGTGAAACTATAGAGCACGCTTTCGGTCCAGTTTCCGTTCGAGTTCTTCGTCAGCTTGAAAACAGTGCCATTTGCAGAAGCGCCGCCCCCCGTCGTCGTGCCGTACAGATTTCCGCTGGTGTCGAAGGTCACTCCAGCCCAGGGAGTGGCTCCGTCGGTGCCGCCGGCGAAACTGTAAAGCACACTCTCGGTCCAAGTTCCGTCGGATTTTTTCGTCAGCTCGAAAACAGTGCCATCTCCGGATGCGCCACCTGCCGTAGTCGTGCCGTAAAGATTTCCTGCGGTGTCGAGAGCCAGGCCGTCATACGGTGTGCCGCCGTCGTTGCCGCCGGTGAACTTATACAGAATCTTGTACTCGCTCGCCGCCCAGACGCCGGGCGCCAGGATTAAAGCCATGATTAGCGTTGCTGCACTAACCGCCAGAGCTTTGCTTACGGTGGTCCCGAATGGATTTTGATTTCCTTTCATATTCCCTCCAGCCACATCGCGTGGCGCGCTATGGTTCGTTGCGGTTTGGGTTTTCCGGTGGCCGAGAGCCAAGTCGCGTGAAGTTACGGCGTTATCTCAAACACCGTCCCGAGTCCGTTGAGGGTCTCGTTGCTGGTCGCGGCATACAAATTGCCGGCAGCGTCCATCAGCACGGCGCCTACGGGGCTGCTTCCCACGGTGCCGAAGCGATGAAGGATCTGCTCGGTCCATCCCCCTTTCGAGTTCGGGACAAGCTCGAAGACCGTGCCGCAGCCCGGACCCTGATAGCTGCATGTACCAATGCCGCCGTCATATGTCGTGCCGAAAAGATTCCCTGCCGTGTCAAAGATGACGCCCGCATAGGGATTGGATCCGTCGCCGCCCGTCTTACCCCTGAACTGATGGATCACATCCTTCGTCCATTTGCCGTTGGAACCAGGTGTCAGTTTGAAGATGGTGCCTTCTCCGTAGGTCCCGCCCGAATATGTGGCGCCATAGAGGTTGCCGGCTTGGTCGAATGTCAGTGCGCCTACAGCGCGCGATCCATCCTTGCCGCCGCGAAAGCTATGGAGCACGCTTTCGGTCCAGGTTCCGCCCGAGTTCGGGGTCAGCTCGAAAACGGTGCCGTTCGTGTCTCCTCCATCCCAACCCCCTGTCGTCCCGTACAAATTACCGGCCGCGTCGAAGATCAGGTTGCCGAAATCCGGAGTGGCTCCATCCTTGCCGCCGCTGAAGCTATGGAGCACGGTTTCGGTCCAGGTTCCGTTCGAGTTGGGTGTCAACTCGAAGACGACACCGTCTCCATAGGCGCCACCGTCTCTGGTTGTGCCGTAAAGGTTCCCCGCGGCGTCGAAGATCTCGCCCATCCCGGGATGTGATCCATCGCTACCGCCGGTGAAACTATGAAGCACGCTTTCGGTCCAGGTTCCGTCGGAGTTTGGTGTCAACTCGTAGACCACGCCGTATCCGTATTCGCCGCCTTCGTAAGTGACGCTGTATAGATTGCCGCTGGCGTCGAAGATCACTGCGGAATTCGGCAATGCCCCGTCGCTGCCGCCGGTGAAACTATACAGCTCACTTTCGGTCCAGCGTCCGTTCGAGTTTGGCGTCAACTTGTAAACCCCACCTTCTCCGTATTGCCCGCCATAGACTGTTGCACCATAGAGATTGCCGGACGCATCGAAGATGAGCGTGGCTTCGGGCCCACTAGAGCTATCGAACTTATATAGAATCTTGAACTCATCCGCTGCACGGGCGCCGGGCGCCAGGATTGATGCTGCGATAAGAGTTACCGTCAAGACCGCCAGAGCTTTGCTCATGGTGGCCCAGAATTGATTTCTTTTCATATTGGCCTCCCGCCACGTCGCGTGGCGCGCTGTGGTTCGTTGCGATTTGGGTTTTCCGGTGGCCGGACAGCTGGGGGGACGCAGGACTCGGGTAGGAAGAAAGCCCGCTAGGTCCGAGTTGCCTTGATTTGGGCCCAATTGCTAGACAGGAAGGACTCGGCGCCTCGCAGCGAAGATACGCCGATTCGGTCATATTTGCAAGCGTCCAGTAGATTAGTGACACTTTTCATTCCTTTCGAGGGGGTGCGAGTTGCCGCAGGAACTGCTGCGGGGTTAGGTAGCCGAGGGCCTGATGGGGGCGGACGGTATTGTAGATCTTTTCCCAGTGGCGGAGTTCGCGATTGAGTGTTTTCATTTGCAACGAGCAAGCCGTGACCTGGTAGAACTCCTCGGTGTGGGTGCGGTTGGCACGCTCGACGGCGCCGTTGAGTTTGGGAGAGCGCGGAGGCAACACGAACAGATGTAGACGGCGCTGCTGGCAGGCGAGTTCAAACTCGGCGGCGAACTCGGAACCGCCGTCGACTTGCACCGCGCGAATGGGAAAGGGCATGCGGTGTTGCAGAGTATCGAGGAACTGAGCCGCGGTTTGGGCGGTGGCGCGAGTGTGAGCTTGAATCACATCCCAGCGGGAGATCACGTCGCGGGCGGTGAACTGTTTGAAGATGACGCCGGGTACCGGACGCACGTCCAAGGTATCGACCTCGACCAAATCGCCGGGCTGGGAGACCGCGTACTGCTTGGGTTTGCGCACGGCGTAGGGCCGGGGGCGCAAGGCGCGCCGCGATCCCGGAACCCCGGAGCGGGGCGGTTCCACCAGGCGGCCCTGTCGTTTCAGTTGGGTGAGAATGCGACCCACCATGGAAGTAGAAACCGCCAGGCGCTGGCGGCGCAGGAGCACGGCGAGTTTGTCCTTGCCCCAGCGGGGAAACTGCAAACGCAAAGTCAAAACCTTTTCCTCTAAAGGAAAAGTCCAAGTCGGCTGGCGTCGGCGATGAGGACGATGGGAGCGAGATTCCAGCGTACTCAAGTCAAACCGATCATAGCGGCGCTGCCAGCGATAGAAAGTCTGGCGGCTGATGCCGAAGTGACGGCAGGTACGGGCCACATTGTGACTGTCGCGATAGAAATCCATCCAGGCCAACCGGACCCGGGCTTCCCGGCTGAGTCCCACGCCGACCCGAGCCAGTCGGCTCGAACCGCGTGCTTTCCCGCTGTGAACTTGCATATCGACACTCTAATGCGAGTGTCACTAATCATTCTGGACGGGAACAGTGTACTCGTCCAGCGCCATTCGAGGTGAGGGCATTGCGAACGCCAGTTTCTTAGTCGGAGATGCCGGTCTGTCCTAAGGCGGCCGACAGCGAATGCGTGTGGGGGCGGCAATTTTATGCTGGACTGCCAACAAGAGTGGAGAAGTTGCTCGAAGCTCCGTAGTCGGGCGCGCTCCTTAGTTGTCTTCCCACCGTCTATGCCCTTCCGTTACCCGAAACTACAACGCAATCTTGGCTTTGGCGGATTACAATAAACTTATCTTCCCGAAAGGATTGAGTCAGCGTGGTCACTTCGGCGGCGTGCTCCCCAAGCCTGACGCCTGAAGCCTGAAGCCTGACACCCTGATGTTCGGCCGCGACGAAAAAGTATCGCAGGTCCGCCTTACCGCGGTGCAGTACATTGTCCTGGCCATTTTCATGATCCTGGCCTACGGATTGTGGCGGCTGCAGGTGGTGCAGAGCGACATGTACGCCTCGCTGGCGGAAAAGAATCGCGTTCGCAATGTGCCAATCCTCGCGCCGCGGGGCAAGATTCTGGATCGTGAAGGGCGCATCATCGTCGACAACTATCCTTCGTTCACGGCGTTGTTGTTGCGCGATTCCTCGCGTGATCTCACCGCCGACTCCGATCTTATTGCGCAAGGTCTCCACCTTGATCCCAAAGAAGTCAAAGATCGCATAAGGCACTTTGCCTCGATGCCGCAATACCAGCCGATTTTTTTGAAGGACGACATCACGCCCGATGAACTCGCTTTTGTCGAGTCACACCGCAACGAATTGCCTGAGCTCGATACCATCGTGGCGCACCGGCGGCTTTATCCGCGTAACGGATTTATGGCCCACCTTATCGGCTACGTCGGCGAAGTCAGCGAGGAGATGCTGAATCAGCCGCGCTGGGAGTTTTACAATCCTGGAGACGTGGTCGGTAAATCGGGAGTAGAGCTGCAATACAACCAAATTCTGATGGGAAAGAATGGATCGCGGCGAGCGGTCGTGAACAGCCGCGGGCGAGAGGTCGGACGGCTCGATGAAACCCCTGCGGAACCCGGAAAACAACTCAAGCTTACTGTAGATCTCGATCTGCAAATCGCGGCCGAAGAGGCTTTGGGAGATAAGAACGGCGCGATCGTGGCCATGGACCCGCGCAACGGAGAAATCCTGGCCATGGTGAGCCGGCCAACTTTCGATCCCAATGATTTTGCGGTGCGGGTCTCGCGCGACCAGTGGAGCAAGCTGGTCAACGATGACGAACATCCCTTGCTGAACAAAGCCATCCAGGCTCAGCTCGCCCCCGGTTCGACATTCAAGATCATTATGGCGACGGCGGGTTTGCAGGAGGGCATCGCGCAGGATATGCACGTGATCTGCAATGGCGGCGCGACATTCTACGGGCGCTATTTTAAATGCTGGGTAAGCGCGGAGCATCGCACCCACGGCATGGTGGAAATCAGCAAAGCGATTTATCAATCCTGCGACGTTTTCTTTTACACGCTGGCGGAGAAACTTGGCATCGACCGCATTGCGAAATACGCGACCATGTTTGGCCTGGGACAAAAGACCGGCATCGACTTGCCGCAGGAAGTGACCGGAGTCATGCCGTCGGAAGAGTGGAAGATTCGCAACTTCAAACAGAAATGGTATGCGGGCGAGACAATTTCGGTTGGTATCGGCCAGGGCGCGGTAGCCGTGACTCCGATTCAATTGGCGCGCGCCATCGGAGGGATCGCCAGCGGCGGCCTGTTGGTGCGGCCGCACGTGACCAATCCGAGGGATCTGCCGGGCAATGTCATTCCTGCAAACGACACGCCGAGCCAGGTGAAGATTCCGATTGATCCCGCGAATTGGGAAATCATCACCGACGCTATGTCGAATGTGCCCTCGCCGTTGGGCACGGCGGGCAGCGCGCATCTGCAGGGGATTGATTTCGCCGGCAAGACGGGAAGCGCGCAAACTGTCAGCAATGCGCTCAAGGCGAAGACTGCCAATGGCAAATCCAAATACAAAGACAATGCCTGGTTCGTGGGCGTGACGCCGCGAAGGAATCCTGAGATCGTGGTCGCGGTATTGTTCGAGGGCGGAGAGCACGGGCAGTTTGCGGCTCGGATTGCAGCGCAAGTAGTCAAGGCTTATGTCGAGAAGCAACGGCGTCAGCCGACCAAGGTGGCCTCGGATAATAAGAAGGTGGAAATCGGGGCGGTATGGAATTCGGCTAGCCCCGACGACTCGGAGCAGGACATGTTGCACGGCGGCCGGTTTGTGATTGATGTACCGAAGAAGCGGGCTCCGCTGGCGGTGGCAGCGCCGGGAATGCAGTGATGGAGAGAGCGCGGGGAGAATTCCCTGTAGCACTGAAGTACGACCGGCTTAACACGGGGTCTTTCGACTACGCGTGATCGGTCGCGAGCGACCGATTCACCCTTCGCTCAAGATGACAGTTTTGTTATGAAGCAAGCGACCGATCATATTCCGCTCAAGATGACAGTTTTAGTTTGAGGCTCACGACCAACGACGAATGATCAACGACTGACTTCATGTCACGCTATATTTCATTCCGCGATTTTGACTGGCTGCTATTCATCTTTATTCTGCTGATTTGCGGGCTGGGGGTGATGGAGATTCGCAGCGCCACTGCCCATACCAAGTTCGCCGGAGCGCACATCAAGCAGCTTTATTGGATCGCGGGTGGAGTCGGCGGCATGTTCCTGATGAGTTTCATTAACTATCAGAAATTGCTCGACGGAGTGCATTGGATGTACATCGCCTCCATCGCTTCGCTGCTGACGGTGACTATCTTCGGGCAGAAATATCTGGGAGCGCGGCGCTGGATCAAGATGCCCGGCGGAGGACATTTCCAACCATCCGAGTGGGTGAAGCTGATCCTGATTCTGGCGGTCGCAAAATACTTTGCCGACCTCCACCAGCGTGAGCTGTCCTGGCCAGATTTCATTAAGGCAGGTGCGATCGTAGGCGTTCCTATGCTCCTGGTATTGGCTCAGCCCGACCTGGGAACGGCGCTCACCTATATCCCGATCGCACTCATGGGTTTGTTTCTCGGAGGAGTTCACTGGAAGCAAGCTTTGACGGTGGTAGTTCTGGCAGGACTTATGATGCCGCTGGCTTTTCACGTTCTCAAGCCGTATCAACGCGACCGGCTGACCAGCTTTATGCAGCCCGAGGCGGATAGCCAAGGCTCGGGATACCAGGTTATTCAATCTCTCATAGCGGTAGGTTCAGGAGGGCTCTGGGGCAGTACGTCTGCCTCGCAGACTCATCAGGCGTTTTTACCTGTCCCACAAACCGACTTTATCTTCGCGGCTTTTGCCGAGGAGCATGGATTTGTGGGCGCGCTAACCGTAATGCTGTTATACTTTATCGTGCTGATGCGGTTGACCCAGAACGCACAAACGGCGCCCGACCGCGCCGGGACGTTCGTGGTAATGGGGGTGGTGGCTGTGCTTAGCTTTCACATCCTGGTCAACGTCGGCATGGTGGTCGGTTTTATGCCGGTCACTGGAATACCCTTGCCCTTAATGAGTTATGGCGGGTCTTCCGTCCTGTTTATGTTTCTGGCGCTGGGCATTGTGATGAATGTTCGGATGCGCCGCTTCGTGAACTGAAGCAGGGGAAGAAGGCAAGGAGCGGTGCCGCGCTTGCCATTTGCGGCTCAAAACAAGATTACGATCGCCCTCGCGTAAAGAGGGCACTGACCGGCCAAACAGCAGTGAACGGCCGGGCAGGATTGAAGCTAAGGCGCTGCCAGGCGGGTAACGGCCCCCCCAAAGACCTGAGAAGGTTTTTGTGAGAGCGGTCACAAACCTTGGGCAAGCGCAAATGCGATAAGTGCGAAAGATTTCCAAGCTTGTACCACGAGTCCGGCCTCGGAGAAATCTCCGTAGCCCGAGCCGTCCCCCATGCGGGGCGGACATCGCATCGCTCCATCCTCCCGGCTTGTCCCTGCCTATGTTCCGGTGAACCCTGCAGCCGCTTGACGGCGCAGAACCGGAGTCCGTATGACGAAAGAACTATTTGTGTCAACCACCCCTCACGAAACCAAGGTGGGGTTGGTGGAAGACGATCTGCTCGCAGAAATTTACCTCGAACGCGAAAACGAATACACCCTGGCTGGTTCCATCTACAAAGGGCGCGTAACCCGCGTCCTGCCGGGCATGCAATCCGCGTTCGTGGATATCGGCCTGGAGCGCGATGCGTTCCTCTATGTTTCCGACTTCATGGAATTGCAAGATGAAGACGAAGTCGAGGAAATCCCCACCAACCTGGCTCCATCGCAGCCCTATCAATCGCCGGCGCGGGCCGAGGCTCAGCCTTCGGAACACGAAGACGCGAGCGTCGTGTCCACTAGCGAACTGAGTCCTGTATCCGAGGAGCACGCGGAGCCAACAACTCCGTCGGCGGAGAATCGCGAACCGTCCAATGGTGGAGAAAGCCGCGGTGGACGCGGAGACTGGCGGAGCCGTCGCCGTCGCGGACGCCGCGGCGAGCGCATGCCAGAATCCAAGTTTGCCCGCCCAGCTTCAGAGTCTCCGCGAACGGATCAACCGGAGAAAGATCGCCCAGAAAGAAGCGATCGTCCCGAGAGAACCGATCGCGCCGAGAGAACCGACCGTCCGCAACGAAGCGAGCGTTCCGAGTATGGTCCGCCGCCGGGCTATCAACCGATCCTGTTGCCCGGGGAGTCGATCTCGAAATATCAGCGTCTGGCAGCACAGACTCAAGCTCGCGCGGAATCGAGGCCAGCCTCGCCCAATGCCGCGCCAACACCCGTTACGGCGGCGTTTCCTGATGATGAGCCATTGTTTGCTAAGCCCGCTAAACAGGAGACCGGCCAGCAACCCGCGATCTCCGAACCACGCGACAAGCCCTACGACCGAGCCAGAGGCGCCGCCGCGAATGCGCAAGTCGGATCTTCGGAATGGGATCGCGAGCAAAAGCGTCTTCACGAAATGAATGTTGCAGCGGTATTCGGGGGAACAGCCGAACCAACCCAGGTTCACGACGAAAGCCACGCGGAGAATCCGTCGATTGCCGTTCCCAAACATTCGGATGAGATTCGGGTCTCCGAGGCCGCTGAAGGCACGATCGAGGAAGAACTGATCGAAGAGGACGAAGCCGATCTCGGTTCGTACGTCGAAGAACTCACCCTCGACGCATCGTTCGAGGAAGAGGAACTGGAAGAAGAAACTCGGGAAGCTGCGGATTATCGCGAGCCGTTCGTGCCGCAAATCGCGGCGTCTGGAGAGGTCGGACAGACTGTCAGCGAGACTCGTCCTGCAGAACCGTTTGTGATCGAAGGTGGCATCGACGAGAATCCTTCAGGTGAAATCCAGATCGAAGTCGACGAAGCGGTTGCAGAGCAGGAAGAAAAAGAAGCCGAAGAAGCCGAACTTGAGGAAGCGCAGGCGGAAGCTGAAGCGCTCCTCGATGCGGAGGCCCGAGGCGACGGCACCGTGGATGCACGCGTGGAAGTTCGCGCTCCGGCCGGAACTGCCGCTTTTACACAGCGCGCGCCGCGTCCGGCGTTTGATCCTCGCCGTGGTCAGCGTGGACGCCGGGGGGGCGGGGGTGGTGGGCGACGCTTTCGCAAGCACGAACCGCAGAATGTTCCGTTGATAACTGAACTGCTTAAAGAAGGTCAGGAAATTCTGGTTCAGATCGCGAAAGAACCGATCGGCAAAAAGGGCGCGCGTATCACCAGCCACATTGCCTTACCCGGACGCTTCCTGGTCTACATGCCCACCGTCAATCACACTGGCGTGTCGCGCAAGATTTCTTCGGAAGAAGAACGGCAGCGGTTGAAGCGCATCATCATCAGCGAGCGCGAAAACGGACACGGCGGTTTCATCGTGCGCACCGCCGCGCAAGGCGCATCCGAAGAAGAGCTGCGCGCTGACATCCGTTTCCTGAAGAATCTGTGGTCTGAGATTAAAACTCGCGCCGATAACGGCAAAGGTCCGACACTCATCTATCACGATTTGAACGTAGTCGAGCGCGTATTGCGTGATCAGGTTACGTCCGATTTCACCGCGATCTGGGTCGACACCGAGCAGGAATATGAACGCGTCCTGCGCTTCGCCAATCGCTTTCAGCCCGCGTTGGTGCGCCGGGTCAAGCTGTACAGCAAAGAAGTCCCGCTCTTCGAGCAGTTCAGCTTGAACGACGAAATCAACAAAGCCCTCAAGTCAAAAGTCTGGCTAAAGAGCGGCGGCTATATCGTCATCAATCAAACCGAAGCGCTGGTTGCGATCGACGTCAACACTGGGAAATACGTGGGCAAAACGGCGCGCCTCGAAGACACCATCGTCAAGACCAACGTCGACGCCATCAAGGAAATCGTGCGCCAGATCCGGCTGCGCGATCTCGGCGGCATCATCATCATCGACTTCATCGACATGGACGAGCGCCGCAACCGCCAGAAAGTCATGCAAGCGCTCGAAGAAGCGCTGCGCAGCGATCGCGCCCCATCCAAGGTTTTGCAGTTCAACGATTTTGGACTAGTAGCGATCACGCGGAAACGCGTGAAGCAATCGCTGGAACGCACCATCGGTTCGCCGTGCCCCTATTGCGAAGCCACGGGCTACGTGAAATCGGTGACCACGGTCTGTAACGACATCTACGTAGAAATGCGCAAGATGGCGAAACACCTCGATCACGCCGACGTGATGCTGCGCGTAAATCCCGAAGTCGCGAAAGCGCTGAAAGGCAACAACGGTAAGGCTCTAACCGAGATGGAAGAACTGACCAAGCGTACGGTAATCGTGAAAAGCGATCCCGCGCTGCATCAGGAGCAGTTCGACATCAACTGAGAGCTTTCAGCTGTCAGCTATCAGCCTTTAAGAAGACGGGCAACTTGCCCGTCTTTTCTTTTTGGAGCGTGGGTGCGCCAGGGATCGCGCCGTTCGAGACTGTATCTCTCATCGGCGGGCCAAGTCACGGTCCGACAACACCGCGGCCTGCCATGTGCGGAACTCTGCAGAAGCAGAAGGTACAATTTCCCGGCATGGTTGCGGTAGCTGTTTGAGAGCTTTCTTCATCTCCCTAAGACGCCTTCGATTCGAGGTTGTCGTCCCGAAGAAATCGTCGAGAACACTCCCCCTATTTCCATTCGTTTCCGCCGTACGGTCAAGAAGTTCCATATAGGCCCGTGGCGAAAAGCCGCTGGCCGCCGCCGCACACAGGGCCACGCGGTCGGCCCCTTTCTGATTGATCTCTTCCCGTTGCTCTATCACATTAGCAGCCTTTCTCAGCATTTCTTTATCGCGATCGACACTATCCAACATCCTTCTTAACTTCTCCGAGATGTCCTTCCGATCGCCGACTGCGCTAACACCCAGAATTTCGCGAAACAACTGGCTCACGATGACGGCGTTCTGATGCGTTACGATGTGCCCCAGTTCATGGCCGAGTAGCCCGGCAAGTTCATCATCGCTTCTGAGCAACGCAACCATTTTCCTCGAGATATAGATTCTTTCGGGGCCGGTACTGAACGCTTCCGCAGCGGGAAAATCAATTAAGATGACGCGAACTCGTGCTTGTTCGCGCGGGAACTGAGAAAGAACACGACCCGCGATCGCATTGAGATGTGCCGCGAACTTGTCATTTTGAGCGACGTGGTAATCGGTTTCCACCCATTCTGCTTCGATATCACCGAGTGTCCGTTCTTGCTGAATGCTAAAAATCTGAGCGGCGGTCGGAATCGGCGCCAAGGTAACCGAGCACGACTGTTGCCCTCGAACCGTGCCTCCAACGAAAACACAGAAGATAAACAGGGAGATCGTTGAGAGGATGGACACCCGCATTTGAGCTGTTCGCATGAGGGTCTGTCTGCCGGTGCACAGCAGCCTATGACTTAAGCCGGAATTAGTATTTCCCGTGAAATATCGCCTGATTCACGTCCGGCCAGAACTCTTTCAATACGTTGAACGCGCCGTCCAAGCCCACCTGCGTTCCCCAACGTTGGTACGTTTTCACCCACTGGTTGTTTTCTGCCGGATAATACGCATTGCCGATGCCCGCGGCCGCTCCCGCCCCCACGATCTCCGACAGGTTGAACGTGCTCTTTCCCGAGTTGGTCCTGGTGATGAACAGCCGAGATACCGCATAGCCCGTCCGCTTGAAGAATCCGCCTTTGCCCATGGTGTAGTATCTCGGGTCTTCTTTCGTCACAACCGGGACGACCGCTTCCGTCATGTAGTTCTCTATGCCGCCATCGACAAAGGAGTGCCAGTAGTATTTGCCGTAGCCCTCAGCGCCTTGCCCAAAGGTCGGCTGCCCTTTGCCGGCCATGGCAATTCCCGCGAGCGCCCCCGTGAAAATGAAATTGGAGTAGTCGAACGTATCCTGTGTCGCCAGCCAGAGCTTGCCCTTGAAACTCAGCGGAGGTAACTGCGTGTTGGCGCTGACCGCCCGGTAATTGGGGATGATCCCAAGAATTCTCTTCGGTTGCTTGCCAAACTGGTCATTGGGGTTGTTGCCCTGTGCGGGGGGAACGCTGGGCGTGGGTGCGTCTGGCGCAGAGGACTTTCCATCCGTTGTCCTGCCCGCTTGCTGAGAGTCCTGGGGCAGCAACGAAACATCGTCCAGACCCTCCGGCGTTGTTCCTCTCGAAAGTTCTGCCACGCTCGTTGGTTCCTGAGCTTGAACAGACGCCGCTGCCAACGTCCCGGCGAGCGTTACCGCCATGCAAAATAATCGAATCGCTTTCAAATCTTCCCCCACATCCGCATTTTCCCCGCCCGGCCTTAACTGCTGTGCCTTTCAAACAATCCCTGCCAGTTACCCAGACTTGGATTGTTGGACTCCGCGTTTGGATGCACCCCGGCGGCAGAAAACGGGTAATGCAGAAAACGGGTAATGCGGAATCCGGCTTGGCAAGCGTTAGTCGGCTGCTTTCTGCTGCTGTTTCTGCACGCGGCGTTCGTGTCTTCTCTGTAAATAGCGGTGAACGTCGGGCCAAAACTCTTTCAGCTCATTGCCAAAGGCGTCGATGCCCATTTGCGTTCCCCAGGATGACAAGCTCGTTGTAAAAGCGCGATCGGATGCGGGATAATAAACGTTGGAAATAGCGATGGCGGTTGCGTTGCCGGCAAACTCGGGAATGTTAAACATTTTACCCCCGGAGTCTTTCCGAGCGACGAAAATGCGGTCGAAGGCATAGCCAAAACGGTGCAAGGACGAGCCCCTGCCCAATCGAAAATAGCGTGGATCAATTTTCAGGATCGAGGGGAAAACCCCGCCCACCATGATATTGCCATCCACCTGATCGGCGAACGCCGCTCCATACCGCTTCGCGTATCCCTCCATTCCCTGTCCGAACGCTGGATAGGCATTTTCCGCTTGCCGGATGCCCGCCACGATGCCGACGATCGTGAACTCATAGGGGTCGAATGAGCCCTTGGCTGCCATGGCGAACTTCTCCTTCCAGGAGACTGGCGGCACCTGCGCCTGACCATCTACGGTCAAGTAGTTCGGCATCACGTAAAACATCCGGTCGTCTTTCTTCTTTGGATCCTCGGCCTTCTTTGGATCTCCCTGGGCTACGTTTTTCTTATCCTGAGGATTGCTCTGGACAGTCGGTTGGTCTCCGGGTTTATCCTGCTTCGAAGAATTGGGCGTGGGCGATTGGGAGGATTGGGCAGAGTCCGGCGCTTGAGTTTGCGGGGAACTTTGACCATGGCAAAAAGCCGCGCAGAATAAGATCGATACCGTCAGTAGGCCTTCACGCGCTGAATAGCTCAGTTTCAAATTGATAATGGCTCCAAGGCCAGTTCAGTAAGATGCCGCTGAGGAGATGTTGGCAGCCCACGGTCCATTCTCCGCAAACAGACTCCGCAACCCTAATAGTATGCGAGCCTCGGTAGATCCCGAGATCAACGGGTCGTCCGCGGGACGTGTGGTCAGTTGCCCCGACTTATAGGATGATCTCCACGCCCCATTCGTCGCAAACGAGAGAACTTCTCTTCTCACTCTGCTAGTTTAAGAGAGCGAGCCTTTCAGAAATCATAAATCATTTCTAGAAACTGGATTTCGTGACACTCAACCCAGAGCCGGTCTTGAGGCACCGGCCTCACACGGTTTCATTTCAGAAGGTAGAGATCGGCCTGTCCGCTGGGGCGAGCGTAGACAACGGTGGAGAGATCCTTGGAGAAGTCATAGGCATTTCCGGCATAGTCGGCGCGAAATGAAAATGGGAGCTTGACCGCGGGCACGGCCGGTCCGGTAAGCTTGCCGTCATGCCATGGCTGACGGTAAATCGCACTCTCGCCGCGGCCCGGCGTGAAGTAAAGGATTGACTTGCCATCCGAAGCGAAATGCACAACGAGTGTGTTAAGGTCCGGCACTAACGAAATACACTTGCCCTCGGCCAGGGAGAACTCACTCACACCAGCGGATTGTGTTCCCGGATTCAGGGACGTAAGCAGATAGAGGCCATCGGGCGATGAATCCCAGGCAGCGCCGCAACCATCTGCAACCTTATCTGCGCTGGAGCCGTCGGCCGCCACTTTCCAGGTGATGACTCTGGAAAAATCGTGCTCCCAGCCGCCCAAATAGAGGAAATTTGGGTCCGGACTTGCCGTTCCATATCCACCCGAAATCCCTGACCATGGAACTTGCCGAAGACCGGTACCATCGCTGCGAATGATATAGAACTTCTGCGTGCCATTCTCTCTGACTCCGAACATGAACTTGGAACCATCTGAGTTAAACGCCGCGGTGACCAACTGCGTGCCGGAGGCGAGTTTGACCCGGTTGGAGCCATCTATATCGGAAATCCAGAGATCTCCCTCTTGGGCATTCCCGCTGAGGACGACATAGGCAACACGGCGACCGTCCCATGAGAGAGCCGGCTGCGTTCCCAGTTCTTGCAGGATGTCAGAGGATTTCTTGGTTTGCGTGTTGTAAACCGACAGCGCGCCCGAGCGTTTTCCGTTTACAAAATAAATTCCTTTTTGAGCCGCCGCGGGCATTGGTGAGAGGTCGGGGCCGGCGCCAGTGGTCACTTGCTTCAGACTGCCGTCGGAAAGCCGATATTCCCAGATGTTGGTAACGCCATTGATGGTGCGGCTGCACAACAGAGTTTTGCCGGGATCGCTCCAGACCAGGCCAGTAGGGCTTCCAGAGAGTTCCCCAACTTTATTCGAGTCCTGAGTAGCGACGTTCACGCGGAATAGTGCGAGGACTGTCGAGCCGAATATAGTGTCATTGCCGGCCAAGACCAGAAGTTCCTTTCCATCGGGGAAGGGCAGAATGTGTTGCGGCGTTAGTCCGGCGGGAGCGCGAAAAATCACGTCCTCCCCGGTTCCTGATCTGGGCTTGCGATGAATCCCGGCTTGGCGTCCAAAGGTTCCGGAATCGTTGGCAGACACACCCACGAAATAAAGAGAATTCCCGTCGGCAGAAATCGCCAGGCTGTTACCGGTAGCCACGACAGTCGACGCGCCACCCAGCGTCGGCAAGGTGTGGATTTCGCTGCGAGAAAATACACCGGTGAAGTAGATTTGAGTGCCGTCCGGGGAAAATGCGTTGACAATTTTCGTGACCGGGTCGTTGGTGAGCTGGAGAGGGTCTCCGCCAGTGGCGAGCATGATGAAAATCTGGTCAAAGCCGTCAGCGGGCGAGCTGAAGGCCACGGTATGGCCGTCAGGAGAAAGAACGGCCCCGTTCATGGGCTTGTTCCAGTGGCTGATCTGGACGACTTTCGTGGGACCACTGGAGGAGCCGCGAAGGAAATAGGCGGCCACGCCACCGAGTACAAGAAGCAACAGGAAGGCTAGGGCGCCCATATACAGATTTCGCGGGGAGTGCTTTTCCTTCGCTGGAAGCGTCCCGCTATTAGCTGATGATTGGACGAAGTCGCGAGCACTCTGCGAAGCGGCCATGACTCGTCCCGAGCTGGTGTCGCGCTTCGAACGTTTCAGGTCGCTGCGCAACTCAGCGGCCGATTGGTAGCGCAGGTCGCGGTCTTTTTCCAGCGCCTTATTAATGATGCGGTCTAGTTCCGCGGGAATTTCCGGATTCAGACGAACCGGTGAAACCGGGGCTTTGTGAAGAATGGAATCGAAGACTACGGCTGAGGTTCCCCCCGAAAACGCCTGCCTTGCCGTGGCCATCTCGTAGAGCACAACGCCGAAGGAAAACAAGTCCGTGCGCGCGTCCAGGTCCTCACCGCGCGCCTGCTCCGGAGACATGTACGCGATGGTGCCCACGGTTGCCCCCGGAGAGGTAAGATTCTCCGCCGCGGTCAGTGTATTTCCGCCTGCCTGCTGGTCCACACCACCGACGGGCGCCGCAACTTTCGCCAAGCCGAAGTCGAGAATCTTGGCGTGGCCGCGCTCCGTGATAAAAATGTTTGCCGGCTTGATGTCCCGGTGCACAATACCTTTGCTGTGAGCCGCATCCAGGGCATCGGTGATCTCGATTGCGAGATCGATCAGAACCTCAATTGGGATCGGCTTCCCGGTGATGCGGTGCTTCATGGTCACGCCTTCAAGAAACTCCATGGCGATGAAAGCGGGGCCGTGCTGATCGTCAATCTCGTAGATGGTACAGATGTTCGGATGATTCAGTGCGGAAGCGGCTTTGGCCTCGCGCTGGAAGCGCAAAAGGGCCTGCGAGTCCTTGGCAACCGACTCAGGCAGAAACTTCAGGGCGACAAAACGGTCGAGCGTAACATCCTCGGCCTTATAGACCACGCCCATTCCGCCACCGCCGATTTTCTCAAGAATGCGGTAGCGCGAAATGGTCTGGCCAATCACTAGACGCGAATCTTACTTTGACAAAAAGGACAAGTCAATGAAACGCTGGGATTTGTTGGCGCGCCCCGACAAAAATGCTGCCGCAACATCGCCGGTATACTCATTACCCAGGATCGCCGGGTACCTAACACCTCGCGCTTATCGAGACTTGGACACTATTTTTCCCTTGACCCGGTCCATTCTCACAGATAACATAGTGACAATTTTGTTAGCTGTTTGATAACTGCGATGCTCTCTCGGTTCTTTGACAAATTTCGAGATGCTGGCGCAGCCGCCGGTTCCAAAACGGAACCGTCTTCCCGCCGCCTGCCACCTCGTAACTCCTATGCTCTCTAGATTTTGCGCGTAACTCCCGTAAACTCAAAGATCTAGCACATAGTCGTAAAATAGACTGTTTGTTTTCTATATTTTGCAGACAAATGGGGGAGGGGGGGGTGTCCAGTACCAAACAGTAAACACTCCCATTTTGGAAATTTGGGTGGTGTCCCTAAGTCTGGAAAGCGTAAACTTTTCGGAGGAGACTGACATGGAAGCCGCCCGATTTATGGCCCTTTTTGTAGCCATGTTTTTTGGCCTTTTTATAGCCATTCTCCTCCCGCTAATTATGTCGGGAGAGCGAGGGAGAGCAGCGGAGGACAGGGCGCGCGCGCGCCGTATCGCTGACGCCAGGATGAATGCAAGACTCCTGAGACTCAACCTCTGATGCGTTCCTAAAGGCCCTCCTCAAGGTCTCGCAAAGGGTTCGCCGGAAGTCCACGCGCTGTCGTCTTGATTTGGGCAACCGAAGGTTGCAAACCGACCAACACAGATTTAGGACACTACCGAAATTTGAAACTCAGCTCGCGTTGCTGGCGCCCAGGGTCTTTTCCTGCGGAACTCCGGTCAGGGTCTTCTCGACTAGCTCAGAGCAATCGTGCAGCTTTTGCAGTGGCGGACGGATCTTGTCGGCTTCAACTTTGGCTCCGCGCTGTTCGGCCAGGGTGATAACGCGTTCGGCATTTTGGTTGACCGAGCGGCCGACTTCGAGCAGCACGACCAGCGAGTCGGCATGCAGCTTCCACAGCGATGCAGAGTTTTCGGCGCGCTTGAGTTCTTCCAGTTCGGTGGTCATGCGGGCAACGACGGCGACCAGGCGCAACACCACGCGGGCTACTCCGGCACGCACGCTTTTTTCTTCCAGATAATCGGCGCAGTAGGCGTCGGCTTCGGCTGGCGTCAGCAGAAGATTGAAGAAGCGCATGGGAACAACCTGGCGGAATTTCGGATCGGCTACGCGCACGAAGATGCGAATCGATTCCTCGATTCTTAGAAGTTTGCTTTCCTCGGTAGAAATCTGTTGCGGCGTGACCGCCGAACGCATGGCTGGAACATCGAGCACCGGACGCCTGCTCGGGAAGGCCGCCACTTTCGCTGGTTGATTCGCCTTTGCCGCTGGCGGACGCACCAGCCGCGGGCTGCGACGGATGGGCGGACGCTGGTCGAGAGTCTTTTTCAGTTTCGAAATGCGCCGGAACTTGTCGAGCGCGGCGCCGTAGTCGATGCGAAGCAGGTCGCTTTCCTCAAGCGCTGCGACGTGTTCGACCGTCACATCCACGCCGTCGACGTTGCCTAGAATGCTGCCGCCCTGTTCCTCGACCACTTCGGCGAAGTTCTTAATTTCAGTTGTGGATTGGTGGAAGAGATCGTCGAACTTCTTGCCGAATGCGGTATTGTACGGCGCGATGGTGGCTAAGACGCCGGGGTGATAAAAGGAAGTATCGAAAGACTGCTTGAGTTCGCGAACGCGAGGAATGATGCCGGATTCGAGCAGCGCGTTGAGATCGCGGAAGCGCTCTGCTTCCTGTTGCAGGTGATCGAAGAGGCGCAGGGTTTGCACGTGTTCGTCGGTGAGCGAAGGAACGTCAGCGTCGGCAAGAATCTCGAGTAATGCGATCTCGAACGGAGAAAGTGGCAGAGCGCCGTCGAGGCCGTATCCGCGACGCTCCCACTGGCCGGGCACGCGCGGATGGCGATACAGAAAGGTCGCGACCAGATCCGTCTTGTCGCGATGAAGCTCGGTGGTCTCACGATTCCGAGTAAAGTAACGGAGCATCGCCTCGGCAATTTCCGGATCGGTATCGGGCGTAAAGGCCCGCCGCAACATGGCTGGCGTGATGGCCATGTCGAGCAAGCGTAGCCAGCGATGCATGGCCGACAAGGTTTGCTGCACACCGTCGTCGCTCTGCAGCGAGATTGCCTCGAGGCCAGCCGGGACGGGAACTTCTCCACGGACGGATTCCTGCAAGAGCTTCTCGTAGAAGCCTTGGACCGTCGCCAGAATCGCCAACTCCCACTTCGGGTCTTCTACCACAGTCGCTCCAGCGCACTAATCCTTCGAATTTGGGGGAGGGCCAAACGTTAGTTAAAACTAAGCAAGGTCTGGGTGCAAGCCTGACGTAAGGACAAGACCCCAACTAGATAAGGGACATGCCCTAAGGTAACCTTGCGGTAAGTCTTTTAAAATGAAGTCGTTTCTGGCGTACACTTTTTGGTCGATGAAATCCGCGACCGATTGTATACTGTGCGCGTGGGTAGCTTTGTATCAGAGGGGATGGAAATCATGGAGTGGACAGCGCCGAAGTTCGAAGAAGTTGCTTTGAATTGTGAAATCAACTCTTACGCCTCTGCCGCACTGTAATTCTCGGCAAGGATGCGCATAAAAATCCTGGGGTCGGCCGCCGGCGGCGGGTTTCCGCAGTGGAACTGCAACTGCCGCAACTGCGAGTCTGTACGTGCAGGAACTTTCAAAGGCAAGAGCCGAACTCAAACGCAGGTCGCGGTCAGCAACGATGATCGCGCTTGGTTCTTACTAAATACCTCTCCCGATTTGCGTTTGCAGATCGAAGCGACGCCAGTTCTTTATCCGCGGAGTGCACGGCGAGACTCTCCCATTGCTGGCGTTCTGCTGACTAGCGGTGACATCGATCAGATTGCAGGATTATTGTCTCTCCGCGAATTGCAACCCTTTCGCATTTATTGCACGGCTTCGATCCGGCGAATTCTGCAGGAAGACAACAGCATGTTCGCGATGCTGAATCGTGTGCCCGACCAAGTATCATGGGTCGATATCGGTTGTGACGGCGGCTTCAGTTTGCAAGGTGAGAGAGGGGCGGGAATCGAGTGCCACCTGTTTTCGCTAGGGAATCGCTTTCCGGCTTACGTTTCACGCGATCGATCAATCGCATTCAAGCAGGAGGAAGCTTTGCTGGCCGTCATCGCGGAATCCTTTTCGGGACGGCGATTAGCTTACATGCCTGCGGTCCCCGAGATAGATGATTCACTGCTACGGCGTATCGAGGAAGTCGATCTGCTTCTGTTCGATGGGACTTTTTGGAGCGACGACGAATTGATCCGTGTGCAGGGGAGCGGATCGACGGCGCGCGAGATGGGACACATTCCGGTGTCTGGAGCGGACGGAAGCTTGCGCAAGCTGGCGGGAGTGCGGCGTCCGCGAAAGGTTTTTGTTCATATCAACAACACCAATCCCATGCTGGATGAATCTGGGCCTGAGTATGCCGAAGTGAGGGCTGCGGGTTGGGAGGTAGCGGAGGACGGATGGAGCTTCGATTTGTAGGGGCCAAGTGCCCGGGAGCCCTCGGAGTCGAAAGATGCCGGGGATACACGGAAGACTAGAAATGCGGAAAGGCATTCTCACAACGCGGCGAAGGCGGAGTTCCCTGGATCAGCGTCGCGGGAACCGTCAGGCACGGGGTCCTTCGACTGCGTTGCCGTCGCTGCGCTCCGGCAACTGCGCTCAGGATGACACAGTTTGGGTGTGCGGAGGACGGCATTGAAACCGGCTACCGAGATGTTGCGCTACGCTCCGATGCTCTCGGCTGAGGAGTTGAAAGCTCGACTGCGGGCAGTGGGCGAAGAGCGCTATCACCACCGGCATCCGTTTCACCTGATGATGCATGAAGGCCAGTTGAGCCGGGGGCAGTTGCAAGCTTGGGCGCTCAATCGCTATTACTACCAGAACATTATTCCGATAAAGGATTCCATCATTCTTTCGCGCAGCGATGATCCGGATTTTCGGCGAGCATGGCGGAAGCGCGTCGTCGACCACGACGGTGATGCAGTTCATGAAGGCGGCATCGAGCGCTGGATTAAGCTGGCGGAAGCTACTGGCTTGGAGCGCGAACGCGTCCTGAAGGGCGATGAAGTGCTGCCGGCGACCAAATACGCGGTGGATGCCTATCTAAGTTTGGTCAGGAGCCGGAGTTTTTTGGAAGCCGTGGCCTCGTCGCTAACCGAGATGTTTTCGCGCGACTTGATCTCGCTGCGCATGGATCGTCTGCGGTTGCATTATCCGTGGCTTTCGGGCGGCCTGGATTATTTTACGGCGCGTCTTGACCAGGCTCCGGAGGACGCGCGTTTTGCGCTGCAGTGGGTGACCGAGAATGCCCTTACGCGGCCTGAGCAGGAAATGGCAATCAAGGCCCTGCGGGCGAAGTGTGACATTCTGTGGGCGCAGTTGGACGCGCTCTACTTTGCCTATGTGCAGCCGGGATGGCCGGCGCCTGGGGCTTTTCGGATTCAGGAGTCCTGAGCGTGCCGCGTCCTTCTGATTCCAGCCAGCCACGTTTTGCTTCCGGTTGCCGCTGGGGCACACAAGGCGAGGAACGCGTAGTGCTTTTTCCTGAGGGTATGATTCGGGTTCAAGGCACCGGGCAGAACATCCTGGAATTATGTGATGGGCAACGCACAGTTCAGGAGATTGTGACCACGCTTGCGGAGACGTTCAGCGGAGGAGATCCCGCGAAGATTCGAGAAGATGTTGGCAGTTTTCTGGAAGCTCTGCAGCAGAAGCGCATTATCGACTATTAGGAGCCGCTTGGCAGTGCCCCACTGCCGCCGCCGGGACGACGGCGCTACAAGATGCTATTAATGATTCCGAACCCACTGGCGTTGATTGCCGAGATTACGCACCGCTGCCCGCTGCATTGCGTCTATTGCTCGAATCCACTGCAGATGATTGGTGCTCAGGCGGAGCTCTCGACCGGGGATTGGATCCGTGTGTTTCAGCAAGCGCAACAGCTGGGAATTCTGCACCTTCATTTAACTGGCGGCGAACCAGTGGCGCGTGGCGACTTGAAAGATCTGGTTGAGGCCGCGCACGCTGCCGGGCTTTATACCAATTTGATCACTTCGGGAATCGGCTTGCCCGAAGCACGACTAAAGGCGCTGGTGGATGCGGGGCTCGATCACATTCAACTCAGCTTTCAGGATTCGCGAAACGAGCCCGCAAACTGGATTGCGGGCACAAAGGCGCATGCGAACAAAGTTACTTTGTCGGAAATCATCCGCCGGCTCCCGATTGCGTTCACTGTGAACCTGGTTGTGCATCGGCAGAATCTGGACCATCTCGAGGAAATGATCGAATTTGCGGAACAGTTGAAGCCGGATCGCCTGGAGATTGCCCACGCTCAGTATTACGGCTGGGCGCTGAAGAATCGGGACACGTTGATACCTACTCGCGAGCAGCTTCAGAACTGCATGCGCATCGTGGAAGCGGCGCAGGAGCGGCTTTCAGGCCGCATGAGAATTGATTGTGTGGTTCCGGATTATTATGCACGCTATCCCAAGGCGTGCATGGGCGGATGGGGTCAGCGGTTGCTCTTGATCGATCCTTCCGGACAAGTGCTTCCTTGCCATGCCGCAGGAGTGATTTACGGCATGAGCTTCGACAATGTGCGCGAGCATTCTCTCGAATGGATATGGAGAGAATCGGCGGCCTTCCAGCGCTTTCGCGGAGAGCAATGGATGCCCGAGCCTTGCCGAAGTTGCGAGCGACGCGTGGAAGACTTCGGCGGCTGCCGCTGCCAGGCTTTTTTGATCACCGGCGACGCCAATGCGACGGACCCAGTCTGTACGCTCGCGCCCACGCATCATCTGATCGAAAGCGCCCGACTGGAGGCGCGCCCCGCTGGCGAGCAAGTCTCGTGGTCCTACAGACCCAATCCCGAAGCTTAAATTCGCTGCAAAAGAGCCGACAAATGTCTGCAAATGTCTGCAGATTGTAAAAACATTGTCAACAGTTCGTCCGCGATGCTGCCAGGCGGTGGGGTGGTAGTAAGCTTGTTCAGTGTTGATGCGATGAATTTTAATTTCCGGAGCAGCTATGATGCGAGTAGAGACAACCCGAGAAGCGACTTTACAGCGTGCCCCAGGCACCCTGCCGAAAGCGTTGACCTACGTTAATCCGGGGGCGAATACGATGGAGAGAATTCTGGTCGTAGAAGACGATCATGCGGTACAGAAGGCCCTGCGGCGTTTGTTTGAGACGGAAGGATTTGAAATTGAAATCAGTGCGGACGGAAGGTCAGCGCTGGAAGCGTTCCGAAGAGCTGCGCCCGCCGCGATCGTGCTGGACCTGCGTCTGCCGCTCGTTTCCGGCCGCGATGTTTGCCGGGAGATCAAACAACAGGCGCCTTCGGTTCCTATTATTGTTCTAAGCGCGGCCAGCGACGTTTCGGACAAAGTCTTGCTTCTCGAGCTGGGGGCAGACGATTATGTGACCAAGCCCTTCAGCCCACGCGAATTGCTGGCGCGGGTGCGGGCTGCATTGCGGCGCACGGTGCGCACGGGAACCGGCGATGTGGTCACGTTCGACGGAATCTCGGTTGACTTCACCAAGATGGAAGTGAACCGGAATGGAGAAGTGGTCGTGCTCACGGCGCAGGAATTCAAGACTTTGAAATTCCTGATACAAAACGCAGAGCGAGTGATCTCGCGAGATGAACTACTGAATGAAGTGTGGGGCTACCAGAATTACCCATCCACCCGCACGGTGGACAATCACATTCTGAAGCTGCGGCAAAAGCTGGAGAAAGATCCGACCAATCCGATACATTTCCGGACGGTTCATGGCATGGGCTACAAGTTTGTGCGCTAACTCCCAAGGCTGCGAAATGTTTGGCGGTGATGCATTTGATAAGGAAGCGAGCCAAACGCGCGATTATTGTGTCGCAAAGAACGCGACGCTTCGCGCGGCTCGTCCAGATTCCTCACGGCGCAAAGAACGCTTGCTCGGAATGACAATCAAACTGCACCACCAGATGTCGAGGCGCGGGGAGAGGTGAGCTTGATGAAACTTCGGATGCGGACCAAGTTTCTGCTCTCCATGCTATTGATCTCGGCCGGCCTCACATGGACCAGCCTGCTGCTGGTACGCCGCACCGTTCAAGCACAAGTGAAGAAGAGCATCTTCGCGGATCTTCACAACTCCGTCAGCACCTACCAGAACTTCTACCACGAACGCGAGCTTACCTTGACCCACCTGGCGGAATTGCTCGCGGACCTGCCTAATTTGCGGGCGCTGATGACCACTCAGCATGAAGCCACCATTCAGGATGGGTCTACCGATTTGTGGCGGCTGGCGGGCAGCGATCTATTTGTGCTCGCCGATCGAACCGGTAAAGTAGTGGCGCTGCAGACGGCAACTCCAGGTTTTTCGCGGGAGATGGCGCAGAAGTCGTTGGATCCCTCTAGTCCAGAAGGCTCGAGCCAGTGGTGGTTCGGCGCCCAGCATTTATATCAGGTCTTTCTTAAGCCAATTTATGCAGGTCCAGCGGCGGATAACAGGCTGTTGGGATTCCTGGTGATCGGGTACGAAATTGACGATTCGGTGGCATCGCATGTGAGCCGGATTGCTGCCAGCCAGGTAGCTTTTTACTACGGCGACACAATTGTCAGGAGCACGCTGGATCCAACGCGTGAAGCTGAACTTTCCCGGCATCCGATTGTGCCTTCCGCTCCGGGTATTCCAGAGCCGGAACAGGTGCAGCTAGGCGACGAACGTTTCCTGGCGACTTCGTTGGAGCTGGCTGCAGACAAAGAACCTTCCGTTCGCCTGGTTGTCCTCAAATCCTACGATCAGGCCACTGCTTTTCTCGACAGTCTGAACCGCTTGCTGCTGGCGCTGGGACTAGCTGCCGTTCTTGGCGGGAGCGCGCTGGTGTTCTTCATTTCGCACACCTTTACCCGGCCTTTAGGAAACTTGGTGGCGGGCGTGCGTGCTTTGGGAAGAGGGGATTTCCACTATCAACTGGATGCTCGGGGCGGCGATGAAGTGGCCGAAGTTACTCGCGCATTCAACCGAATGCGAGACAGTCTTCTGAAGACGCAGCAGGAGTTGATCGATGCGGAGCGGTTGGCGACGATTGGGCGAATGGCCAGCTCGGTCTCGCATGACCTGCGGCATTCGCTCGCGGCCATCGTCGCAAATGCGGAATTCCTTTGCGAAAGCCGTTTGTCGACGGATCAACGAGAAGAGCTGTACCAGGAAATTCGGATTGCGGTAAATCAAATGACAGAACTCATCGATTCCTTGCTCGAGTTCTCGCGAACCCGGGAGTCCTTGCGGCGGACTTATGGAAGCGTCAAGGAGTCAGTCGATCGCGTGGTACAGGCTGTGCGCACGCATCCGCGGTTCCACACGGTACGGATTACAGTTCGTCAGGAGGGCAATAGCACTGGCTGGTTCGATACTCGAAAGCTCGAGCGCGCACTTTACAACCTGCTTTTAAACGCATGCGAGGCGATCCCTGGAGAAGGTGGGGAAATCAAGGTCGATTTGCGCGAAGTCACGGGAAGACTGGAGATCCGGTTGATCGACAATGGCCGCGGCATTCCGGAGTCCATCCGGGGCAACCTGTTTGAACCCTTCATCAGCTACGGCAAGGAAAACGGAACTGGATTGGGATTGACCGTGGTGCAGAAGATTATCCAGGATCACGGAGGAGATGTCATTTTGGAAAAGACATCCGAGGAAGGGACGGTTTTCCGCATAAGCCTGCCTATCGTGTCATCGGCGAGCACAGATAGTGGGGGCGAGGGAAAGCCGGAGATCCCACCGCTGGCCCGAGCAAAAAGGGCGGAGTCGGAGTAAGATTTCCCGTCGGTAAGCGAGTGCGCAACCTAGTCCAAGCGGTTTCGCGGCTGGCTCGACTTCGTTCACGGACTTCCACAGTCTTCTTCGGGAGGGCGATTTGTGAAACAAGGGAAAAGTTTGCCTGATTGGATGCGGAGATCAAGCGTGGCAGGGATGCTTCTGCTGCTGGGTAGTATCTCTGGGTGGTCGCAGGAATCAAGCTCAGCCGTGGCACCGTCGCAGAGCGATTCGACTGCAGCCGCGATTCATGAGCTTCAACAAGAAGTCAATGAACTGCGATCGTCGATGGCCGAGATGCGATCGGAAACGGAGCAATACCGGGCCGAGAATGCGGCACTGCGACGCGAGATCCGCGGTGCTCGCGGCCCATCGGAAGCCACTCTGCGGTCGCCGCAGAACTCGTATCCATCGACGGCGCCGGCCGATTCAGATCCTCCGCCTGCCCAAACCGCTCCCCCAAAAGCGGATCAGACTGCGTCACTAGAAACGCGCGTTGCATCGCTCGAAGAGTCGAACCAGCTGACCAACAGCAAGGTCAACGATCAGTATCAGACCAAGGTTGAGAGCGCTTCCAAATACCGCGTTCGGCTGTCCGGGATTGTGCTGTTGAATCTCTTTAACAGCCATGGGCAGACGGACAATCTGGATGTTCCCAGTTATGTGACTGGCCCGAGCACAGGCACCGGAAGTTTTGGAGCAACCATGCGGCAGTCGGAAATCGGGCTGGAAGTGTTCGGCCCTACCTTGGCGGGCGCAAAGACATCGGCCAGCCTGCAGGCTGACTTTTCAGGCGGATTTCCCAGTACGTGGAATGGAGTCGACTCCGGCATTTTCCGTTTGCGTACGGCGAGCGCCCGGATGGATTGGACCAACACCTCGGTCGTCGTGGGTCAGGACAACGCATTCTTTTCTCCGCTCTCACCGACGTCTTTCGCGTCGCTCGCAGTGCCCGCGCTTAACTACGCCGGCAATCTGTGGGCTTGGACTCCGCAGGTGCGACTGGAGCATCGCTTCCAACTTTCCGAGGATCAGAACATTACGATCCAGGGCGGAATTCTCGACAATCTGGTTGGAGAATTTCCGGCAAATTCATACTTTCGGCAGCCTGGACCCGGAGAACTTTCTCGTCAGCCAGCGTACGCGCTGCGGACAGCGTGGACGCACACTTTTCACGGTCAGCCTTTGACCTTTGGCGCCGCCGGGTACTATAGCCGGCAGGATTGGTCGTACAACCATTACGTCGATGGCTGGGCTGGTATGGCTGATTGGCAGGTCCCGTTGGCAGCGCGACTGCTTTTCACTGGCGAGTTTTATCGCGGGCGGGCAATTGGCGGAATTGGCGGCGACATTAGCCAGAGTGTGGTATTCGGCGGCAACCCCAGCCTTCCAACCACGGCGGTGCGAGGGCTGGATACAATCGGCGGATGGGCGCAGTTGAAAATCAAGGCCACGAACATGCTGGAGTTTAATGCTGCGATCGGACTGGATAATCCGACAGCAGCAGAAGTGCGAGACGCATCGGCAAGTCAGTCTTATCTTGGCCCTTTGTTCGTGCAGAATCGCGGAGCTCTGGTGAACTTTGTCTTTCGTCCGCGCTCGAGCCTGCTGTTTTCCGGGGAATATGGGCGCTTACGAACATCGCAACTCTACGATGTGAGCAACAGCGCCGATCAGATCAGTTTGATTATGGGTATTTTGTTTTGATCAAGAAAACCGCAACTGTTTACTGTCTGTGCGTGCTGACCATTTGCAGCGCTTTGGCCTGCGCGCAGGCAGTTACAGTGACGGCAGATGTAGCCTTGGTCAGCGGTAGCAAAAAAAGCAAGGCACGCAGAGCGAGTAACGTTGTGCTGTGGCTCATTCCGGTCGGGAATGTGCCGCCCCCCAATGTGCCCGCGATCCAGGCGTCCAATCTCCCGAGGCTGGTTCAACGGAATAAGAGTTTTGAGCCTCACGTCCTGGTGGTGCCGGTTGGTTCGGTGGTGGAGTTTCCCAACCGGGATCCGTTTTTCCATAACGTGTTTTCTCTTTTTGAGGGCAAGCGCTTTGATCTCGGTCTCTATGAAGCCGGGACCACGCGCAATGTCATTTTTGACAAGCCTGGGGTTTCCTACATCTTCTGCAACATCCATTCAGAAATGAGCGCGGTGGTAATTGCGGTGAGCAGCCCATACTATGGGATTTCAGACCAACGCGGCCGCGTGTCCATTCCTAACGTGCTGGCAGGCCGCTACACGCTTCGCATCTGGTATGAGGAGACTCTGCCCGAGGAGTTGAACAACCTGACTCGAGAGGTCACCATTTCCGAGGACGCGGCAAGTCTGGGAGCCATGCGTCTGCCAGCCACGACTATGCCACAGGGTCACGAAAATATGTACGGACACGACTATCCACCCCCGCTTCCCGATAGTCCGACCTATGAACGGCACTGAGCAACAAACGTAAACAAAAAATGACAATTTGGTGATGCCGCTTTGACAATTGGCATCGCGCATCACACTAGCATGTTGAAAACGCGAATGGGCGATCCGCTGCTGGCCCATTCACGGCGGAGAACCCGGGTCTTCCAATATCGTTTCCTCAGCGACTTGAGCGAGCCGAAGTGTTCGATGCTCGCTTCAGAGGAATTTCCTTTCTAATCCGAGTGGAGTCGAGAGATATTTGAATGCAGATGTGCGACCGTCGGTCATGAAACCTTTGGCGCGCAGTAAGCCAAGACGACGCTTATGCCCGAAGAATGTAGTTGAATTTCTGACTGCTATTGGATAAAGTGCCATGACTTGAGGTCAACCTGTGAGTGGCATCAGCAGCAGTCTTATTTCTCCGCCGCGGTACCGAAACCTGCCTCCGCGCCCTCGCTCCGAAGACAAGCGAGCCAAGATCATCGAAGCCGCCATGCGCCATTTCGCCGAGCAGGGCTACCACGCGGCGCGGGTGGGGGATATTGCCACTGGCCTGGGAATAGCCAAGGGCTCGATCTTCCAGCACTTCGGCAGCAAGGACGGCTTGTTTTTCGAGGCCTACAAGAAAGCGGTTTATTCCTTTGCTCCCTATTTGAAAGTGCCGGCCGAGGTGCGCGAGCTTGGCTTCTTCGGAGTGCTGCACTACTGGCTGGTGCGGACGGAGCACATGGTTCGCGAAGATTGGATTCCTTACCGCGTCTATCTGCTCGGACAATACGGAACGGATCTGGTCCTGAGGCGAGAGATTAACCGCTTTCTGATCGCTGAAGATCCGTACGGGCGAGTGGACTTCGTCCGCTTTGGCCTCGAACGCGGTGAACTTCGCCGGGACTTGGATATCGAGATGGTTGTGTCCATTCTCGATTGGGTGGTTGAACGATTTCAGGACGCGCTGCTGATCGAGGAGCTTGATCCTGGGCTGTTCCGCCGCCAGGGTGATTTGTCGGAGAAGAAAGAAGCGCGGATCGCCCAGTTCTTGGATGTGTTGAAAAGGGCGGTCGGAGTGGAACCCGGCCAAGAAAACAAGATGTCAGTCAAACCAGCATGATCTTTCCTCTCGCTGGACGACCATGATCCCGCAACGCACAATCCAAAGCATTCTCGACGCTTACGACGCGAACGCGAGCCTCGCAGACGCGTCGACTATCCCGTCGTCCTGGTATGTGGATTCGCGTATTGCTGAGCTCGAAACCAACGCGGTCTTCGGCAAGACCTGGCAGATGGTCGGGCGGATTGAGCAAGTCGAGAAGCCCGGCCAATTCGTCACTGCAAGCGTGGCGGGTGAGCCGATCGTCGTCGTCCGCGGGAACGATGGTGTATTGCGGGGCTTCTACAATGTGTGCCGCCACCATGCGGCCGCCGTGGTCAGTGAACCGTGCGGACAGGCTTCCATTTTGCATTGTCCTTATCACGGTTGGAACTATGGGCTGGATGGTTCGCTCAAGGGAATGCCGGAATTCGACGGCGTGAAGAATTTCGAGCGCCAAGAGAATGGCTTGGTCCCGCTGAAGGCCGAGACTTGGGAAAAGTTCGTGTTCGTGAATCTCGACCCGGAAGCCGTTCCGCTACGAGATTTTCTTGGCGGGTTGGTGCAACGAGTTGCGCCTCTCGGCGTCAGCAAGTTGCACTATTTCGACACCCGTACCTATGACATTCATTGCAACTGGAAGGTGTTTGTCGACAACTTTCTCGATGGCGGATATCACGTGCCTCATCTGCACAAGGGCCTGAGCTCAGTGCTCGACTACAAGGAATACACCATCGAGAACGAAGACCGGTATTGCCTGCAGTCGAGCCCGATGGTGGCTTCGAACGAGGACGCCGCGACCGGAACAACGCGAAAAGGGGATCGCGCGTGGTATTTCTGGCAGTATCCGAATCTGATGATTAATTGCTACGAAGGCTACATGGATACGAATCTGGTGCTGCCGGTGGACGTCGATCACTGCCGCGTGATTTTCGATTTCTATTTTGCCGACGTGAGCGAAGCGCATCGCGAATACAACCAGCAGAGCGTGGCTGTAGGTCTGCGAGTTCAGGATGAGGATTTGGGTATTTGCGAGGCGGTGCAGCGAGGATTGAAGTCGCGCGCCTATGGCGCGGGAAGGCTCTCGGTGCGGCGCGAAGCGGGAGAGCATCTGTTTCATCGGCTGCTGGCCGCTGATCTGAGGGCGGGACTGGGCGAAACGGCGGCAGCTGCGGATTAGGGCTGATAGTGAATCTATTGGTGGTCGCGGGAAATGGTTTCCTGCCAAGTTTTTGTCTTAACCATCTGACCGTCTTTCAATAGTTCTCGAGTGTACTTGTAATAGAAATTCTTCTGGTCCGTCGTGACTGACAAATGTCCCTGCCATGTCAGCACGCGGCCCTTCAACTCGAAAACGCTTTTCGCTTCGCCTTGCACAGCACTGATCTCGGGGTGCATGTCATCGGCATCGTAGGTCAGATTTTCGTAGTCGGTCTCTTTGCCCCATGGATAAGTGGTTTCTGTTTTCCCATGCCAATGGACCGTGGTTTTGTGATGGACCTCGTCTCTAGTTGTCGTCCAATCTCCAGGGAAAAGTTCGCCGGTGCTTTGAATGTCGCTGCGCTCCTCTGAGGGTTGCGGCGGTTGAAATGCCGGAGGAGAAATGCCGTGCACCGGGACCACGGGAAGAACCAGACGTGATCCTTCGTTCCCACCAAGTTCCAGCGACGTAGTCATCGGATACGGAGTGGGCAAAACCATGGGCCACAACGCATTCGAAATTGCGACGCGGATGCGATGGCCCTTGGGAAAAACCCACGAGGTCAAGTGCATTTCAATGTCGAGCGGGTACACTTTGCCGGGTTCGAGATCGCGTGGTTCGCTCATCGACTCGCGTTGCGCGCCGTTCAATCCTGCGCCGGTGATTTGTGTGACGGTTCCATCGGGAGCGACATCAGAGAGTCTGGCAAACCAATCGGCCAAGGGCGCGTCGACCGAGGCCCGCAAAAGTGCTTGCGGTCGACCTAAGATTGCTACTTCCTCTTGCAGCGGCACCGAATCGTAGACGAAGCTGAATGCGTCCACGGGACGCGGGTCGGTGAGTAACTCGCCCCACCAGAAACCGGATTCCACTCCGATCGACGGAATGTACTTCAGTTGATGAACATCCTTCTCAGCGACATGGTTCGCGAGTGTGTGGTTGGGCTGCAAGAACAGTGTCGCCGGTTTGACGTCGTGCGGGGGCCACCCTTCTTCGCGGCGCCATTCGCCGGGTACACTTTCGAGATTCGGATCGGGTGGATGCCAGTGCTGCATGTAAATCACGAGCTTCGGATCTTGCAATACGCCCGTGTCGCGGCCTTTGAGCCAATAATCCCACCAACGTATGGCTTCATCGCGCCACTCAATGCGTGGTCCAAAGTCAGCGTTGTCAGGAAAGCTGTGGTTCCACGGTCCGACGATCGCTTTGGTCGGCGCCTTGGTTTGTTCGAGCATGGCCGGAATGCTGTCGCGGTAACCATCCTGCAAACCGCCAATCAGGAAGCAGGGAATGGTGATCTCGCTCAACGGACGGACAGGGCTCCGCCAGAATAGCCCATCGCGTTGGTGCTTCAAGTAGAGCAGCGACCAGGGTGCGGCTTCGAACCGAGGTCCGAGAACTTTTTCGTCTAGAGTATATTCAGGCGCGCCCGTCATACCCGGCGCCATGTCCATATTCAGTTCGAATTCATCGACGTGGGTCATGCCATCGATGAAGTGAATGTCGTCATGAAACAATTCGGCCGTCGCATCCGCAGCGAGAATCGCTTTTAGTTCCGGCGCATGGAGCATTGCCATCTGCAGAGAATTGAATCCACTCCAGGAAATGCCCATCATTCCCACGTTGCCGTTCGACCACGGCTGTCGAGCGAGCCAGGAAATGATCTGCAAACCGTCCGCCTGTTCCTGCTCGGAATACTCGCGGTCGGTGGGAACTCCCTCGCTGGTGCCGAAGCCGCGGATGTCGACGCGAGCGCCGACGTAGCCCCGGCCAGCGAAATAAGTGAAGATGCCGTAGTCCCGCGCAGCCATAGCATCATCTTTTCGGTAGGGATGGTATTCGAGGACCGCGGGAAACTTCTCATTCGGTTTCGCGCCGTCCGGCATGTATAGAGTGGCGGAAAGGCGTACGCCATCCTTCATGGGGATCCAGATGTTTTCCATGCGAACCCCGTAGGCGGGCGCTGAGGGAGGCTCAACGGCAAAAGCAGGCACGGAAATCGCGGCAGCAAATAAGACTGCAAACGCAATCCGTTGGATCATGTTTTGATCACGCGGTCCCGAAGGGATTCTCCAACGACGGACTCTGTGGCGTAAACAACTCCGCGCCGTTTTCGGTGATGTGCATGTCGTCCTCCAGACGAATGCCGAATTCGCCCCGAATGTAAATTCCTGGTTCGTCACTGAACGTCATGTTCGCGGCCATGGGAGTGGTGTTTCCGCGCACTAGATAAGGCCATTCGTGGCCGTCCATGCCGATGCCGTGCCCCAGGCGATGAGTGAAGTATTTGTAATCCGGTCCATAACCGGAATCGGTAATCACTTTTCGCGCGGCTGCATCCACGCCCTCGCACTCCAGACCCGGTCGCGCGGTCTTCAGCGCGGCGGTCTGCGCTCGATGCACGATCTCGAATACTTCTTTCATCTTGTCGGATGCCTTGCCCAAGACGAACGTGCGCGTGATGTCAGACTGGTACCCCTCGACCGTGCATCCATCGTCCACCATTACGATTGAGCCTTCACGAATTACTTGGGGCGTTGCGGAACCATGCGGGTTGGCAGAATACTCCCCAACTTGCACGCTGGCTTCTCCGGAGAACCCTAACCGCTTGTATGCCTGAGCGATCAGCTCCGAGAAATCACTCTGCGTCATACCTTCTCTCAGAGTGAGGTAGGTGGCCTCGTAGGCGGCTAGCGTAGCTTTGTTCGCGAGCTGCATCAATGCAATCTCGTGATTGCTCTTCACCATCCGGCATCCGGCAGTGATAGGCGTGCCACTAACGATACTTACTTGCGGCGCCGCGTTGGCTATTTCGTTGGTGAAAAGGAAGCGGACGGTTTCTTCCATGCCCAGTTTCCCAGTGGAAATCCCGCGATCTTTTAAGCCTTGCGCTAAACGCTGATACGGGTTGTCATCTTCCTGCCAGGTGCGGATGTCCGGCTGCTTACTCCCAGGAGCGACCGCGATCTGCTCACGCGCGCGTTCTTCCTCGAATGCCGGACACACATAAAACGCGGCACCTTTCGCGGGCAGCACCATCGCAAACAGCCGCTCTCCACCCCACCAGCTGATGCCAGTGAAGTAATCGAGCGAAGTCCCTTCCATCAACAGCAGAGCGTCGATGCGGTTGGCTCCCATCAGAAGGCGCGCTTTTTCCTGGCGTTCACGACGTTCGTCCAGTGTGATGGGCTTCGCTTGCTCCTTCATCGACTTCAGCGCGGAGATCGACCGGGGCAACGCTGATTGCAACTCTTCCACGCCCCCCTGCGCGAATGAACTCACACCTAGCACTGCGCCGGACATCGAGCCCAGTTGTATAAAATCGCGCCGCGAAATCATTCATCCTCCACAAAACCTGGTAAGCGGGACATTATAGTGGCTCCATCAGCATTCTGCGCCCATGGCAACAAAAGCGAGTCAATTCCAGCTTTCGTCCTAGAATGGCCGAGTGGAAGTTAGATTCCAATGCGCAGGTTGCGGCCAGTCTAACGAGACGACGGTAGACGAGTCGGCTGGCCGCCGGCAGTCTTATGTCGAAGATTGCCAGGTCTGCTGCAAGCCGAACTTGCTTCGTATCGAGTATGATCCGGCAGAACGGGAATTTGTGATTACGGCGGAGTTGGAATAGCGTATTGCGGGAAGTCGTGCTTAGTGGTTGGATGAGAAAGAAAGGACCAACGAAATGGGCATGAGCTACAGCGCGCCTGGACGAATGGTCGCCCATAATATGGTCACTACACAATTTGAACTCGATGGATTTCGCGTGGTCCGCACTCTGGGAGTGGTCCGCGGAATCGTGGTTCGCTCACGGTCCATCTTCGGCACCATTGGAGCGGGGCTGCAAACTATCTTGGGCGGCAACATAACTCTGCTTACCAATCTCTGTGAAAAGACTCGTGCCGAAGCCTTCGACCTGATGCTGCAGCACGCGGCTGAACTGGGCGGAAACGGAGTCGTCGGAGCTCGCTACGATGCCACAGAGGTGATGCAAGGCGTCACAGAAGTGCTGGCGTACGGGACCGCCGTGGTGGTTGAGCCGACAAGATAGGCATACTACTGCTTGACAGTAGTACCGTAGTACGTTAGTATAGTGTAAAGATGATAGTGAGTTTCCGGGACAAGGAGACTGAAGAGTTGTGGCAGTCAGGACGTTGCCGTACTCTTCCTGCCGATCTCGAAAGAAGAGCGTTCAAGAAACTTGCTATTCTCAATGCTGCGCTTACTCTCGACAATCTAAAAGTGCCGCCCGGCAACCGACTGGAGGCGCTGCGCCGGAAGCGCTCCGGACAGCACAGCATAAGGGTTAACGATCAGTACCGTGTGTGTTTTGTCTGGCGGGACGGGAACGCTTTCGACGTAGAGATCGTGGACTATCACTAAGCGGGAGTAATTCATATGGCCAGATCCAAGAAAGTATTTGCAGTTCACGCAGGAGAAATTCTTAAGACTGAGTTCATGGAGCCCTTAGGTCTGAGTGCTTACGAACTGGCCAAGGCGCTGAATTTTCCCGGCATCTATGAAGTTGTTCGCGGGGACAGGGCCATCAGCGCCGACACGGCTATTCGCCTGGGCAGGTATTTCGGGTTGCCAGCGCAATTCTGGCTGAACCTTCAGAATGATTATGACCTGAGGATTGCAGAAGGTAGCGGAATCGGCAAAGGGATCAAGCCCCGCAAAGTAGCGTACCAGGCCGAGCTAACTGGTACACGTTAGAGGCCACGTTAGAAGCAACGGCGCGAATGAAACCTGACTAATGAAGAATCTTTAGCAGCATCCTCTGCCGGTATTCGAATGTCTGTCTAAGGCTCGGCGCGATAAAAAGCTTTTGCGCCAAATCGCCTAGCACGCTGAAGCCCGGATCATATTCAATCATGTCACGGATGGTTGTTCCGCTGGCGCCGTTTCGCGTCTCGGCCGTGAATTCGTGGCGATGCTGAAATTGCCTGAATGGTCCTTTCTTCTGAATGTCGGCGAAGTGGTGGTTCCATTCGAACTCTGTAATCAATGCAATCCACTCCGCGCGGAAGGGAAGAAACGTGAATGGGCGGAAGGAAGTCACGATCTCCGAACCTACGCCTGCAAGCGAATCAAGATTCGGTACCGGTGCCGTTGAGTCCGGGGGATGCGCCAGCCTCAGCGCCGCCAACTTGGTTCCGCTGTCGGGAGGCATGATGCGAGGCAAATTGTTCGGATTGGCGAAGAACAGAAAGACCGTTTCGATCCCGATCGGCACCCACTGCTCGAATTGAATACGGTAGGTCATTCCGGATGGCCGGCGGCCAGATCAAGGCCGAGCTTTGCAAGCGAAAAATCGACGAGGTTTACCAATCCGAGCCGATTTTCGCTACCTTCGCCACTTTAGCAATCTACCTAAAGCGAAGAAATGACGAAGGTTGCAGATCCGAACCAGAGTGCTAAACCCCATCCCTTGGGGTCACCTCATCAGTTAGCCACAATTTCTGGTGGTTTCTGGATGGGGCTCTGTCTCAGAATGACGACCTGTAACTTTCCTGTTGACAACAAACAGGTTAGGCGTAAGATGTGGACAAAAGTGGTAAGAAGTGGTCGTGGCAGTAGAGGTCGTGGGCAAGACTGGAAACTGTGAGGCGCCAGTGGAATTTGAAGCTGACACCCCCAAAAACAGCCCGAACGAACCACAATCGACCAGCATTCTGACCGCTTTTACCTCCCTCGTAGCTGTGGCAGTTGTTGCTCACAGACTTTCCGCCCCGGTAAAGGGCAGAACACATGTTTCGCGGCAATCACCCAACTCGCGTCGACGAAAAGGGACGGCTCAAAGTCCCATCGGAATTCAAGCGTGTCATCGACGAGAAGTACAGCACGCAATTTTACATCACCAGCCTCGATGGCAAGGTTGCTCAAGTGTATCCCTTCGAGGAATGGGAACGGATCGAGCAGAAGTTGGCGGGGCTTTCGACCTTCAATCCTACGAAGAAAAAGTTTCTGAGCAAAGTGAATTATTGGGGACAGGTGGTCGAGATGGACGGGCAGGGGCGGCTGCTGATGCCGCAACTATTGCGCGATGCGGCGCAGATCAAGGGCGAAGTGGCAGTGAGCGGATACCAGACATACTTGGAAATCCGCAACCTGCAAGCGTACCGGCAGCAGATGGAAGACGAGAAGTTCACGGCTGAGGATGAGAAGACGCTCGACGAATTGGGCATCTAGTGGCCGAGGGTTCAACAGACACCCCTCAGGGGGTTGGGCATGGCGGTGGAAGGGAAGCGGGCCATGTTCCGGTTCTTTTAAAAGAAGCGATCGACTTTTTAGCTATCAAGCGCGGCGGGACGTATATCGACGCTACGGTGGGCCTGGGCGGGCACAGTTTCGAAATCGCAAAACGCCTCGGCGCACCTGGTCATTTGATTGGGCTCGATAAGGATCCGGCGGCGCTCGAAGTAGCCCGGGCAAAGCTGGTCTTCGAACAAGATGCACCGGAGATCACGCTGTTGCACAGTTCGTTCGCCGAAATTGGCAAGCGGTTTGGATTCGCGAAAGCGGACGGTTTGCTGGCGGACATAGGCGTAAGCAGCCTGCAGCTGAACGACGCGGCGCGAGGCTTTAGTTTTCAGGCGGAAGGGCCGCTCGACATGCGAATGAATCCGCAAGCCGAGCGCACCGCCGAACAAGTGGTAAACCAGGTCGACGAGGTCACACTCGCCAACCTGATTTACGAATTCGGTGAGGAAAGGAGGTCGCGGAGAATCGCCAGAGCCATTGTCCGGTCGCGGCCGATACGAACTACCGCACAACTTGCGGATGTCATATCAGCCGCGGCCCGGCCAATGAATCAGGCAGAACGCAAAATTCATCCCGCGACGCGAACCTTTCAAGCTCTCCGAATCTTCGTAAACGACGAACTGAAAGACTTGCAGGCGCTGCTCGATGCGGCTCCGCAGGTGCTCAAACCGGGCGGACGGCTGGTGATCATCAGCTTCCACTCGCTGGAGGATCGCATCGTGAAAGATGCCCTTCGCGAAGGTGTGAGGCAGGGTCACTACAGGTTGCTGACCAAGAAGCCGCTGACCGCGGGAGAAGAAGAGATCGATCGCAATCCGCGGTCGCGCAGCGCGAAGTTAAGGGCAGCGGAAAGAGTTTAAGTTCTCTAGAAAGTTGTCATTCCGAGCGAAGCGAGGAATCTGCAGTTTGCTTGTGCGGACAAAAACGCAGATCCCTCGCTTCACTCGGGATGACAACTGGTTAGAGATTTAAAAAAGAGACACAAAGTAAAACGGAGGCTGGTCATGTATTCGGGCAATTTGATTGACGAACTGATTTCAACGGTCGAGCGCGCAGAAAAGCACGCTCGGGTAGCGAGCGATTCTCAGGAAGCGAAGCTCCCCTACTGGTATGTGGCAACTGACCGCGAGCGAGCGTTCGATTCGAAGTTACTTGGGGTGGCGTAATGGCAACAGCAGTGATGGCTCTTCAAGGGGCAGTGCGTGGCAAAAGGCGCAAGCCGTGCTGGACTGGCACGCCGGAGATCTACTTTGCCAAGCCAATTGACAATTCACGCCTGGTAAAGCTCGAGGACCCTCGGCGCAGCCGTGAAATGAGACAGTTCGGCATCGCGCTAAGCTGCCTTTTCCTGCTGGTCATGACTTACACGTGGCAACACTTCAAGGCCATTGAATATGGCTACAAGATCGAGTTCATGAAGAACGAGCGCAATGGACTCTCGGAGTTGAATCGCACGCTCCGACTGGAAGAAGCGTCGCTGCGTTCTCCGGATCGCATCGACCGGCTGGCGCGGCAGTTCGGAATGCAGCCGCCGCAGGCAGGCCAGGTGATCCGCATGGAGTCTGCTCCGCCCGATGCTGGTGCGCCGGTGATGGCCAGCGCTGCAGTGTCTGTAATCTCGGTTCCGTAAAAATCGGCCACGGATTTACGGGGATGAACACGGATCAGGTAAGAAGATAAAGGCAATCCGTGAAGATCAGTGGAAATCCGTGGCCCAGTTTTTTGGCGGCTTCCCTAACGTGGCGGGCCGCCATGTTTGTCTAGAGGGCGCGATTCGTGGCTGCCAACACACCCCGCAACAGCACCAATAGCAGACTCTACTTGCTGGCTGCGGTTCTCGTCCTGTGGTGCGGCGGAATCTGTCTGCGACTGGTCTACCTGCAAATCTTCCGCTATGGCAGCTTTGAGAAGCGAGCCATCCATGAGCGCGAGCGCACTGAGGAAGTATCGGCCCGGCGCGGAATCATCTATGACCGAACCGGACAAGAGTTGGCAATGTCAATCTCGGTGGATTCCGCTTTCGCCGTGCCTACGGAAATCCCCGATCTCGCCGGAACGATTTCGCTGATTTCGAAGATCACGAAAACCGATCCTCGGGATACCTTCGCCAAGTGCAAAGCTGCGCGCACGTTTTGCTGGGTTGCGCGCAAGGCAGACGCGGAGACCGCCGATCGCATTCGCGCGTTGAATCTGCGCGGAATTTACTTCCAGAAAGAATCCAGACGTTTCTATCCCAAGCGCGAACTGGCGGCCCAGGTATTGGGTTACGTGGGCATGGACGACGAGGGCCTCAGCGGGATTGAGCGGCAATATGACGATAAGCTTCGCGGCAGCCCGGGGCGCATGCTCATCTCGGTCGACGCGCACAAGAAATGGTTTGGCAGTGTGGAGAAGCAGCCGGAACCGGGCGAGAACGTTGTCCTGACCATCGACGAGCAGATTCAATATATCGCGGAACGCGAACTGGCCACGGCGATGGAACAGACGCACGCGATCAGCGGCACAGTCATTGTGCAGAATCCGCATACCGGAGAAATTCTTGCGCTGGCGAACCAGCCCACATTCAACCCGAACCTGACCAAGGAAATTACGCCCGAGCGCCTGAAAAATCACGCTGTCAGCGATGTGTACGAGCCGGGCTCAACTTTTAAAGTGGTAACTATCTCGGCCGCGCTGGAAGAAAAGTTGACGCGTCCTGATGAAGTGTTCGATTGCCAGATGGGGTCGATCGTCATCAATGGCATGCGCATTCGGGACAGTCGGCCGCACGGGCTGTTGCCGGTCTGGGGAATTTTGGCGGAGTCGAGCGACGTGGGTGCGATCAAGATTGCCCTACGCCTGGGTGAAGACCGGTTCTATAAATACATTCGAGCGTTTGGCTTTGGGCAACAAACGGGAATTGAGTTGCCCGGCGAGACTCGTGGCTTAACCAAGCCGGTAAGCCGCTGGTCGAAAGTTTCCATTGGCGCCATTTCCATGGGGCAGGAAATCGGAATCACTCCTCTTCAGCTTTCGACTCTGGCTTCGACGATTGCCAACGACGGCGTTCAGGTTGCACCGCGCATCGTCGCGGGTACAACTGATCCGCAGCCCACTTCGCAGACTGTAGCTTTTCACCCCGTCGAAGGGCGACGCGTCATCTCGTCGATGACTGCGGCGGAAATGAAGCAGATGATGCAGAAGGTCGTGCTCGAAGGCACAGGGAAAAAGGCCGTTCTCGAAGGTTATTCCTCCGCAGGCAAGACGGGGACTGCGCAGAAAGTAGATCCCGGAACTCACGCCTACTCAAAGACCAAGTATGTAGCTTCATTTGCCGGCTTTGCCCCGTTGAACGATCCCGCGATCGTAGTCGCTGTCATCCTGGACTCGGCCGTCGGCTTGCATCAAGGCGGACAAGTTTCGGCGCCGGTTTTCCAGCGAGTGGCGCAACAAGTCTTGGAATACTTGCATACTCCCCACGACGTGGAGCTACCTAGAAGCCGCCAGCTGTTACTGGCCTCGCGTCAAGTGAAAACGCAGGATCTCGCCGAAGGTTCACCCGACCATTTGGGCGAGGCGCTGGATGTCGCCGATGCCCCTGCCGCGAGTACGGGCCCGGCACCGTCGAATGCTCTCGCCAGTGCGATGCCAGAATCAAGCGGAAACGCCGTGGTTCCAGCCGCACTGCGTCAGCGAGAAACGGTGGCCACGGCTGCAACAAACCTGAAGCAATCTCCAGTGGCAGCGAATTCGCAGCCTCCACTCCCAGCCAGCCCCGATCACCTTCCATCTAGCGGTACGGTTGTGCTGGACGCGGAGCAGGGTGGAATCGTGGTGCCGTCGTTCGCCGGCAAGAGCGTGCGTGGCGCGATCGAGCTCGCCGAGGATAGCAGTCTGGACCTGGACGCGGTGGGCAGCGGCCTGGCTCAGGATCAGATCCCTGCAGCAGGATCACATGTCGTGACGGGATCACGGGTGACGGTGAAGTTCGGCCGCTGAAAATGATCACGCAGCTCTGGACGCCTCGTCCGGGTGGTCGGCTGGCATCTGGCTCTACAGTCACGAGGCTGATTTGGAGTAAGCTCACAATAGAAACCCCATGAATCTTCTTCAGCTTCTGCACGGCGCGGAAGTCCTCGCTCAGAGCGGTAATCCGAGTGTTAGCGGATTGGAATACGACTCGCGGCGAGTAAAGCCGGGCGATGCGTTCATCGCTATGCGCGGCGAGGCCAGCGACGGAAATAAGTTCATTGACCGAGCGATCACAGCCGGAGCCGTAGCAATCGTCAGTGACTCCGCCAATGAAGCTCCCCGCGCAGGAGTGGCCTGGGTGCAGGTGCCGCACGGGCGCCGCGCTCTGGCTCGCCTAAGCGCCAATTTCTACAAGCGCCCCGCCGAGCGGATGGCGATCACCGGCATCACAGGCACCAACGGAAAAAGCACGACAGCATTTCTGCTGGAAGCAATCCTCTCCGCGGCTAATCGCAAGAGCGCGCTGATCGGGACGATCGAATATCATGTCGCAGGAAAGATCTTACCCGCGCCGCACACCACACCCGAGGCGCTCGATCTGAACCGCATTCTCGCGGAAGCTCTGGGGAATGGCGCGACTGAGGCAGTCATGGAGGTTTCCTCGCACGCGCTTGCCCAGCAACGCGTCTATGCCATTCCATTCGACGTGGCCGTATTCACTAATCTGACCCGAGACCACCTCGATTATCATCACACCATGGACGAATATTTCGCTGCCAAACAAATACTGTTCGAAGGCTGCGGCACTGATCCGCCGCGCGTCGCCGTACTCAATACTGAGGACGAGTACGGTCAAAAGCTCGCGAAATTCAGCAAGAAACATGGTTCTGAAGTTTTGACTTACGGTTTGAAGAATGGCGATCTGCGGGCCGAAAATATCGATATTGCACCGCGAGGCACGCGGTTCGACCTGGTCATATCGAAAGACGTTGTGCCCGTGTTTTCTCCGCTGATTGGCAGAGTCAACGTCTACAATGTCCTCGCCGCAGCGGGAGCAGCCTACGCGCGCGATTGCGAACCTGACACGATTGCAAAGGGTATCGCGTCCTTGGCCCGAGTGCCGGGACGTTTCGAGCGCGTGGATTGCAAACAGCCGTTCACCGTAGTTGTGGACTACGCACACACCGACGACGCACTTCGCAACTTGACCGTGCTCGCACGGGAGTTCGTCCAGCAGGCAAGACAGAAAGGGCGAGTCATCACGGCGTTTGGCTGCGGCGGCGATCGGGACCGAGCGAAACGTCCTCTGATGGGAGAGGCCGCTGGTCGAGGTAGCGACTTCGTGGTGCTCACTTCGGACAATCCGCGCAGCGAGGATCCGCTGGCGATCATCAACGACGCCATGGTCGGCCTGCAGCGCTCCGGCGCAAAATACAAAGTGGAACCGGACCGCAAAACGGCAATCGCACTAGCTATCGGCGAGGCTGGACCCGGCGACATTGTTCTGATCGCGGGGAAGGGTCACGAGAAAGTGCAAGTCACGCGCGAAGGATACATTCCTTTCGACGATGTCGAGGTAGCCCGCCAGATCCTGCGCGATTCCGGCTACAACTGCGAGGCTGCAAACGCCGTCGCGGGAAAGAACTCATGAAGCTGCCGCTCTCTCGCGTTGCCGAATTTCTCTCAGCCGCTGGTGAGTTTGACCCCAACGCGGTGGCGCAAGGATATTCCATCGACTCCCGCTCCATTCAACCCGGCGAGCTTTTCTTCGCGGTGAAGGGCGAACGCATGGATGGCCACGACTTCGTGAACCAGGCGCTCGAAAAAGCTGCGGTGGCTGCCGTCGTCCGCAAGGACCAACTTGTACGCTATACGGCGAAAGCCGGGCTGATCGCCGTCGACGACACTTTGGCTGCATTGCAGACGTTAGCCAGCGCCGTTCGGCGCTTGTGGGCAAAGCCGCTGATCGGGGTGACGGGGTCGACCGGAAAGACCACGACGAAAGAAGCCATTGCCCACGTGCTCTCGACGCGCTTCCGAGTGCTGAAATCCGAAGGCAACTTCAATAATCATTTCGGACTTCCCCTCATGTTGCTCAAAATCGAGCCCGAACACGATCTCGCAGTCATTGAGATGGGCATGTCGCACGCAGGTGAAATCGCCGCGCTGGCTAAGATCGCGCAGCCTGAAATCGGCGTAGTCACAAATGTAGCTTCCGTACATTTAGAATTTTTCGATTCTATAGCTGGAATCGCACGCGCAAAATACGAACTGATCGAAGCCCTGCCTGCGACCGGAACTGCCGTGCTCAACGCGGATGACGAATACGTTTCGCAGTTTGGCCGCAACTTTCGTGGCAAAGTAGTTCTATACGGCATGCCCGCGTCGGCGGACGTGCGGGCGGAAAATATCCAGCCCCAGGGAGCAGACGGATCCACCTTCGATGTAGTCGTAGGAAGTTGCCGCGAAAAAGCCACATTGCACCTGGTCGGCACGCACAACATTTACAACGCGCTGGCCGCGGTCGCGGTAGGCCTGGAGCGCGGCTTAAGCCCTTCCGAGGCCGTCTCCGCCCTGGCATCGCTCGCCCCGGCTGACAAACGCGGGCAGGTCGTCAAGCTTGGCAACATCACCATCATCAACGATTGCTACAATTGCAATCCGAAAGCACTCGAAGCCATGGTTGATGCATTAGCTGCCATGCCTGCCAAGCGCAGGATCGTTGTCGCGGGTGAGATGCTCGAACTCGGTTCATCTGGCGAGCATCTCCACCGCGAAGCTGGCCGTCACATCGCCAGCAAGAAAATCGACTTGCTCCTGGGAGTACGAGGCGACGCCCAGCAGATGGTCGACGCTGCGAGCCAGGCTGGAATGCGCGCAGAGTTCGTTGCGACGCCGGAAGAAGCTGGCGATTGGCTGGCCCGCGAAACCCGCGATGGCGATTTAGTATTGCTGAAGGCATCTCGTGGGGTGAAACTGGAGAGAGCCTTGGAAAAGTGGCAGTCGCAGCAGTCATCAGTCGCCCGTCGGTAGTCGCGGGTGGGGCTCACGACGAACGACCAACGACGAAACGGAGGCTGATTGCTTTATTGGCTGTTGTACGAAAAGCTGTTTCACTATTTCCCGCCGTTTCGCATCTTCCGCTATCTCACCTTTCGGACTGCGTTCGCCAGCCTCACGGCGCTGTTCACCGGGCTCATTGTTGGTCCGCTCGTAATCAACCGTCTTCGCGAATTTCAGATTGGACAATACATTCGCGAGGAAGGACCTAAAGCCCACCAGAAAAAAGCTGGCACTCCGACGATGGGCGGCCTGTTGATTGCGATCTCCATCGTGATTCCAACTTTGTTATGGGCTGACCTGACCAACCGGTTTGTGTGGATTGCTGTTCTTTCCACGTCCGCTTTCGCTGCTATCGGATTCAGCGACGACTACATCAAAGTCGTGCATCGCAGAAATCTGGGGTTGACCGGCAAAGCTAAGATTGGCCTCCAGATCGCCGCCAGCGTTCTCATCGCGGTTGCGCTTATCGTGATGCAGACGCACGGTCTTTATTCGACCAAGCTGCTGGTACCGTTTTTCAAACAATTTCGACCTGATCTGGTGATCGGATCTCTAGAGCACTATCCTCATCTGTGGCCTTTAGCTTTTCTGCCGTTCATCGCTTTCGTCGCACTGGTGATCGTCGGGTCGAGCAACGCGGTCAACCTGACCGACGGATTGGATGGCCTGGCTATTGGTTGCACCGTGATCGCCGCTGGGGCCTTGGCCGTGCTCACCTATGTCAGTGGCCACGCTGCATTCGCCTCTTATCTCGAACTGGAGCGCATGCCACAAGTCGGCGAGTTGACCATTTTTTGCGGCGCCATGGTCGGCGCGGCCATCGGCTTTCTCTGGTATAACGCGCATCCGGCGGAAGTATTCATGGGAGACGTCGGCTCGCTCGCCCTCGGCGGCGCGATCGGAACGGTTGCGGTCATGATCAAACAAGAATTGTTGCTGCCCTTCATCGGCGGCGTATTCGTGATCGAGGCGCTCTCCGTGATCCTGCAAGTCGGGTCCTACAAACTTCGCAAAAAGCGTATCTTCAAGATGGCTCCCATACATCATCACTTTGAGCTGCTGGGCTGGTCGGAGTCGAAGATTATTGTGCGCTTCTGGATTGCATCGCTTGTATTCGCGCTGTTCGCGTTAACGACGCTGAAATTAAGATAAGAATTCACCACCGAGACACTGAGGCACCGAGAAGGGCTGATAGTTGCGCGTGGTTGAAATTGAGGTGGCGACGAAAGCGAGCTTGTCCCCAATAAGCTGAATTTCTCCGTGTCTCCGTGCCTCCGTGGTGCAATATAGATCTTGTGAATGTAAACGACAAACGCGTGTTGGTTGTCGGACTTGGGAAGTCCGGCGTCGCTTCGGCGCTCTTTCTGAAGGCTAAAGGCGCGCGGGTAACTGTTTCTGACGCCAAGCCCCAAGACCAGCTCAAAGATGAAATTCCCGTGCTGCTTGATCACGGCATTGTTGTAGAGACAGGTGGACACGGCGAGCGCACGTTCGGCGGGCGAGATCTCATCGTGGTCAGCCCGGGAGTGCCTACCGACGCGCCTTCGCTGGTGCAGGCGCGTGCCCTGGGCGAAAACGTGATTGGCGAAATCGAACTGGCCGCCCAGTTTTTCCCCGGACGTATCGTTGCCATCACCGGTTCCAACGGCAAGACCACTACCACGACTTTGGCCGGCGAGATTGTCGCCGCGGGCGGATACCGGACGGCGGTCGGGGGAAACATCGGCACGCCCGCGATTTCATTGGTCGAAGGGACGACTGCTGAGACCATCGCTGTCCTGGAGGTCTCCAGCTTCCAGCTCGAGACCATTCAGACATTTCGTCCGCTGATCGCCGTCGTTCTCAATGTCACGCCCGACCATCTCGATCGCCATCGCACGTTCGCCGCTTATACCGACGCAAAGGCGCGCATCTTCGAAAACCAGCGAGCTGAAGATTACGCCGTCCTCAACGCCGATGACCTGACCTGCGTCGAGCTGGCAGCTCGCACCCGAGCACAGGTCTTCTGGTTTAGCCGGACAAGAGAAGTGAAGCAGGGCGCGTTTGTCCACGACGGCACCATCTTCTTCCGCGATCACAGTGGCCAGAAAGAAATCATGCTGGTCTCGGAGATTCCGTTGAAGGGCGGGCATAACGTCGAAAACGTTCTGGCTGCGGTCTGCGTTGGTGCGCTCCTGCGCTGCGAACCGGACCGGATTCGCAAAGCAGCCCACGACTTTAAAGCGGTCGAGCACCGGTTAGAGTATGTAACGACGATTCGCGGCGTGGAATATTACAACGATTCCAAAGCAACCAACGTTGACGCGACCATCAAGGCACTCGAATCTTTTCCGGCCAACATTCACCTTATTCTCGGCGGCAAGGACAAAGGCAGCGACTACACCGTCCTGAATGACCTGCTTCGGGAGCGGGTGAAGCGGGTTTACACCATCGGGGCGGCAGCCGCGAAGATCGAATCGCAAATTAAGGGATCAGCCGAGATCGATCACGCCGAAACCCTGGAAACCGCTATCAAACATGCCGCCGGGGCTGCCAAACCAGGGGACATCGTGTTGCTCGCTCCCGCTTGCGCCAGCTTCGACCAGTTCCGCAACTACGAACATCGAGGAAAAGTCTTCAAGGAAGTCGTGCGTACATTAGCGGAGCTGGCGAACCAAAAGAGTTAAGCCTCGCGCGAAATCCTTCACGAAAACCCTCCGTGTCTCCGTGTCTCCGTGGTGAAATGAAATCCTCTCCATGGCGAAGCGCGTCAGTGTCGACAGTTGGCTGTTTACCGTCACTCTGCTCTTGATCTTCATAGGGCTGGTGATGGTTTTCAGCGCGTCCGCGGTTATGGCGAAGGAGCGCTACGGTTCCGGCTATTTCTTCCTGCTGCGGCAGTTGGGCTGGGCGACCGCCGGGATTCTGGCCATGGTTCTGGCGATGAAAATCGATTACCGCCGGTATAAACATCCTGCTGTCGTTTTCTCATTGCTCGGCGCGACCACGCTGTTGCTGATCTCGGTCTTTTTTCTCGATCGCGCTCACCATACCCATCGTTGGTTTCACTTGGGTCCGCTCTCTTTTCAGCCCTCAGAAATGGCTAAACCGGCGCTCATTTTGTTTCTGGCATTCTTCCTCGAGAGCCGCACCAAATCTATGAAGGATTGGCGGAACACGGTTTTGCCAGCAGCCGTTCCAACTTTGGTCTTCATCGCTTTGATCGTCTTTCAACCTGATCTCGGGACTGCAATCGCCTGCGCCGCAATTACAGGCTGCATTTTGTTCGTTGCCGGACTCGACTTGCGCTACCTCGGTTACGCATTCTTAGCTTCTCTATTGCCACTATATTTCCTGATCTTCCACGTGGCCTATCGCCGTGCCCGCATCCTCGCATTCCTTGATCCTTATTCCGACCCGCAGGGCCGCGGCTTTCATATCATTCAATCGCTGATTGCGGTGAGCACCGGCGGCATCACAGGTGTTGGTCTGATGGAAGGCAAGCAGAAACTTTTCTATCTGCCCGAACCCCACACCGACTTCATCTTCGCAGTAACCGCCGAGGAACTGGGCTTGGTGGGTGCGCTGGTGATTGTACTGCTCTTCGCCATCTTCCTCTGGCGCGGCGTTCGCACCGCTCTGCGAACCCAAGACATGTTCGGACGCTTCCTAGCAGTCGGAATCACCAGCATGATCGTAGTCCAGGCCTTCATCAACATCAGCGTAGTGCTCGGCCTGATGCCCACTAAAGGGATCCCGCTGCCGTTGGTTTCCTACGGCGGCTCGTCGTTGCTCGTAACCCTGGCCTGCATCGGAGTGCTCCTGAACATTTCCAAGCAAGCCGAATAGCCACGTGGGGACAGCCGCCTCGGCTGTCCAGTTGAGCGAAGCTCACCCGCATGTGGCCATGCCTCAACGGAGCTAAAGGGTTAACTCCTCCCGCCTCGCAAATGCCCATTCCAGTTTATAGTCACTGCATGCGGGCCATTCTGGCGGGCGGCGGGACCGGTGGACACGTGATCCCCGCCCTCGCCATCGCTCAACAACTCCAAAAAGATTATGCCGCCGAGGTCCTGTTCATTGGCACCGCGCGAGGCATCGAGAACCGTTTAGTCCCCGCTGCAGGATTTCCCCTGAGGCTAGTCCAGGTTGGCGCCTTAAACCGAGTCAGCCTCACGACCCGGCTGAAAACAATCTTCGATCTGCCCCGAGCCGTTTGGGATTCAATCCGCATCCTCTCCGAGTTCCGGCCCGACGTCGTGATCGGCGTAGGCGGATACGCCTCCGGCCCAGCCATGCTTGCTGCGATATTGCGCCGAATTCCCACCCTCGTTTTTGAGCCGAACTTCGTGCCCGGATTCGCCAATCGCCTGGTAGCACCGCTGGTTTCCGCAGCCGCCGTGCACTTCGCCGAAACTGGACGTTATTTCCGTCGTTGCGAGGTGACTGGCGTTCCAGTCCGCGAAGCCTTTTTCCAGATCGCCGAAGAGCATCCCAACAATACGAAGAACCTGTTAGTCTTCGGTGGAAGCCAGGGCGCCCACGCGATCAACCAGGTTGTCGTTGATTCAGTGCCCTCGCTGCGCCAGCGTGTGCCCGGAATTCACATCGTCCATCAAACCGGCGAACGTGACTATAATGACGCTCAAGCGGCCTACGCGAAATTGGGCGGCTCAGTTGAAGCTCACCGTTTCATCGACGACATGCCCAGTGCATTTGCCCGGGCGGATTTGCTGATTTGCCGCTCGGGAGCAAGCACCGTGGCGGAGGTGACGGCAGCCGGGAAGCCCGCAGTTTTTGTGCCCTTTCCGCGCGCCGCCGACGATCATCAGAAGCGCAACGCGGAAGCTCTGGAGCGGGCAGGCGCAGCCGTGATGCTCGAGGAATCGAACCTCACACGCGATAGTCTGGTAGAAACGGTCAGCACGTTATTCAACGACCGATCGGGTCTAGAAAAGATGGGCGACGCTGCCCGCAAGCTATCGCATCCAAACGCCGCGCACGACATAGCAGCCATCGCAGCCCGGTTAGCAGGAACAGAGAGCTAGCCACGGATGCAACGGATTAATTTCTTTCAGATCCGCGTTCATTCGTGTAAATCCGTGGCAAAGCGGTTGACTTTAAAATGTTCGCCAAAATTCAACGCATTCATTTCGTCGGCATCGGCGGCATCGGCATGAGCGGCATCGCCGAGGTGCTGCTGAACCTCGGCTACAAAGTTTCCGGATCCGACCTCAAGAGCTCAGCCCTCACCCAACGTCTAGCCAGCCTAGGCGCCACATTCTTCGAAGGACATCGTCTCGAAAACGTTGCCGGCGCCGACGTAGTTGTAGCCAGTTCTGCCATCGCACTCGACAATCCAGAAATCTCCCAGGCCCACGCTCTGCACATCCCCGTAATCCAGCGCGCCGAAATGCTGGCCGAACTAATGCGCCTGAAGTACGGCATCGCCATTGCCGGAATGCACGGCAAAACCACTACCACTTCCATGGTCGCGGCCGTGCTCGCCGGCGGCGGTCTCGATCCCACCGTAGTCGTTGGCGGACGCGTCGACGCCCTCGGATCAAACGCCCGCCTCGGCAAATCCCAGTATCTGGTCGCCGAGGCCGACGAGAGCGACCGCTCCTTCCTTAAGCTCTCGCCCATTCTCGCGGTCGTGACCAACATCGATCGCGAACACATGGACTGCTATCGCAACATGCGCAACGTCAAGCGCGCCTTTCTCGATTTCATGGATCGCGTCCCTTTCTACGGCATGGTCGTTGTCTGCAACGACGATCCTCTGCTGCGCCGCATGCTCCCCCAGATTCAGCGCCGCACCGTCACCTACGGCACGCGTCGCGGTTCCGACTTTCACATTAAGCCCGGCAAGTCCGTCCGTAACCCTGGCGATTACCGGCCGATCAGCCTCTTCGACGTAACTTTTAAACAGAAGCCCCTTGGCGAGTTCCGCCTGCACGTGCCCGGCCTGCACAACATCCTGAACGCTACCGCGGCCATTGCCGTGGGCGTCGGCCTCGACGTCAACGTCGACCAGATCCGCACCGCGCTCGAAAACTTCCGCGGAGTCGATCGCCGCTTCCAGATGCGAGGCGCAGCCGCCGGCGTAACCGTCATCGACGATTACGGCCACCACCCCACTGAAGTCCGTGCCACTCTCGCCGCCGCCCGGCAGTGCGGATTTCGCAAGATCCATGTCGTCTTCCAGCCTCATCGTTACACCCGCACGCAATTACTCATGGATGAATTCGCTCACGCGTTCCATGATGCCGACACTCTGCTCATCCTCGACATCTACGCCGCCAGCGAACCGCCCATCGAAGGAATCACCGGAGAAGCCCTAGCCCAGCACATTCAAGAAGCAGGAGAACAGGAAGCCCGCTACGCCCCGTCTTTCGCCGACGCCGCGGAAGCAGTCGTCGCCGTAGCCCAGGAAGGAGACATGATCCTGACCCTGGGCGCAGGCACCGTCTCCCAACTCGGCCCCATGATTCTGGAAAAACTGCAAGCCCAACAACAGGAAGTCCCCGCGCCAATTTCCCTCGCGACAACTTCCCCGGAATAAGTCCGGCAGCCTTACTTCGTCCGCGAGGGTAACTATGCCATGCTTTTGAATTATATTTTCCGAATGGAATCAGGCGCTTGCGTCAAATTTGACCTCGCAGGGGGCCTGACAAGGTTTTTCACCCTTCACGCGCGTTGCCCCACTTCGGGACACCGGGAGGTATATGCCCCTAAGTGCTGTTCCGATTTCCGAACAATACCGCGAAACCCGACCGTCGCCCGCCATAAAATGTGAAAATGATTCTTGCCCTATGGATCATCCCCAACAGCCCGAACGTACCATCAACAGTCGCCGCTTTCCAAGATACGAACTCGAAACCGAACTCAGAGTCGGCATTCTCGGACCGGAACACCATGAGAAGCGAGGACGCTCTTTGAATATCAACGAGGGAGGAATGGGAGGAATCTTTGTCGCGGGCTGGGACGTCGGCACCTCCGTCGCCCTCCAGTTCTCCGTTCCCATCGCCACCACTCCCATCAAAGTGAAGGGCGTCGTCCGGAACCAGACCGGGTACCGCTACGGATTCGAGTTCACCGAGTTGACCCCAGAAGAACGCGAAACCATCACCCGAACCTGCAAGACCCTGGACCTGTTGCAATAAATGTAGGCGCGAGCGTCCCGCTCGTGCGCCCTTGGAGGCTGTCATCCTGCCCACCTTTACAAGAAACGTAAAGCTCTGCCGACCTGCGGCTGTGACTCCAGAGGATGTTTTCATCGCGGCTCAGGGCGTTCTCTACGCCTAGCCCATGGAAGCGGGGGTATGTGAAAGTCGAGACGGTCGCAGAGCCAAGCGAAAAGGAGAGCGAAGAGCACAGTCCCAAAGGACAGGAAAGCTCTAGGCTCATCTAGTACGCCCCAAGCCAGAGCAAAGACGACTGCTAGGAGCGCGATCTGGTCCACCCAGTTTAGTCCGCGAGACTTAAAAGTAAACGACAGAACGGTGCTGGCGACCAGGAGAAAGCTAATGATTGACGCGGCTAGGCGCGAGATTGGGACATCGGGTGCATTGGTGAGATGGCCCGTGCCCACGGCAAGGATGCCGTTGAAAGCCGCGAGCATGAGAATGCCCGGAAGTGCTTTCACCCAGTGACCCGTCGTGAAAATGACTATCAGGGTAGCTGTTGCTAAAGCCAACCAGCCAATGATCGGTGGGTACGGGCCGGGGACACCAGGAATGTACACGTCACTCGGAAAGAACACCACCAGCAGGCCGCCGAAGAGCACGCATACGGTTGCGAAGCCCAAGAGCCACGCCGCAACCCGACGAAACCCGCTTGCCGCGCGAGGCACCGTTCCTTTGCCGCTCACGATCTTCCTTTTGGAGGGTTGTTCTCTGTTCAATGTGGAACATCCCTCAACCCACAGATCGCCGTAGTGAAAGACAAATCCCGTCAGCAAATGCTGAAGGCTCTAATTCTCGGTCAACACGATGGAACTCTGCTGACCACTGCAATTCTTCGCTGGGTCGTAAGTTGCTGATCCCTCGAGCTTGCCTCGTACGGCACGGAACATCAGCGTCCCGCCTTTTACTTTTTCCGGCAAGCCTTTGAATTGCGTCTTGCCATCGACGTTGGTCGCTGCCTCGAGATCAAGCCGCCGCACTCCCATCAATCCGTAGGCAATGTGCACGCGAATGCGCGCATCATAAACCGGCGCGCCCTTAATATCAGTAACGGTAAAGGAAATGGCACAAGGCCCAGCCTCGCCGTCCATCACCGGAACCTGATGCGGGTCCGGAGCCTGCTGGGCGTGGGGTGAAATAGAAGCAACGACGGTCAAGAGAGCAACGGCACTAAGATGTCGGGCGAGGCCGAATGGCGAGATCATAAAATTCACCTCTTTCCGATTACAACACAACGGACGCCAAGCTGACCCAGAACCCGAAAGCATTGCGCTCACTAACCTAACCGCTTGGGTTCATGATATCATTAGCATTGTGCCAACCGTTCTACGGTTCGATGGATTTCGGGTTGTTGTCCACCCCAACGACCATCGACCGGATCACGTTCACGTGATTGGCAGCGAATGCGAAGCGGTTTTCCGACTGAACTGTCCAGATGGCCCCGTCGAGCTTCGGGAGGATTATGACGCTACGCGACGTCAGATCAAGACCTTCGAGCGCGAATTGACGAAGAACGTTGGTCCGTTATGTGGCGCACGGGAGAAAATTCATGGTGTTGCATGATCAGTTTGAGGAAGCAAGGAAGCGTGCTCGGGGATTGCAGGACTCGCTCCCCCGGGTAATTCGTGCTTATTACGACCGCACCAGCCGGAAGCTCGTCATCGATCTCAGCTCAAAGCTGACGCTCAGCTTCTCGCCTCATGACGTGCAAGGATTAGAACAGGCGACACCTTCGCAACTGGAAGAAGTCGAGATTAGCCCATCCGGATTTGGAATTCACTTTCCACGACTCGACGCTGATCTATATGTGCCGGGATTGCTCGAAGGCTTTCTCGGGTCGAAGCAGTGGATGGCGTCGCGGCTAGGCCAGCTTGGCGGTCAATCGCGCAGCCGCGCCAAGAAAGCTTCCTCAAGAGCAAACGGCAAGCTAGGCGGCAGACCCAGAAAAGCGGCCAGGGGATGAGTTCGCCTTCCGAGCGCGTTATGCGCACCAAAAAATAAAAGCCGCCAGCCTGAAGCTGACGGCTAACCGCTAATTGCTGCTCTACGAGTTCTCGTACAACAAAACGCCTTCGGTTTCCTTCGAATCCACGGGACGGTAGAACAGTTTGTTGTCCCCGAGGAAGACCTCGATGAACGCCGGCCGCGTAGCAATCGTGCCCTGAATCAAAGCTTCCGAGAGCGGGTCTTCGATATATTTCTGCAAGGCCCTGCGCAGCGGACGAGCGCCATAACTGCGGTCCACCAGCGTCTGGCTGAGGATCCACTTCTTGGCTTCGTCGGTGACCGTGACTGTGATCGCCTTCTGCGCCAGGTTCTGGTTCAGTTGGCTGACCATCAGTTCGAGAATCTGGATCAGGTCGACCTCACTCAAAGCGCTGAACAGAATGATTTCGTCCAACCTGTTGAGGAACTCAGGGTTGAACGTGCGCTTAACTTCGTTCTTGACCAGGTCCTCGACCTTTTCCGAGATCATGTCTTCCTTGCTCGATTGGAAGCCCAGACCCTCGCGGCGCTGCAAGTGCCGCGCCCCGATGTTCGAAGTCATAATGAGAATCGTGTTCTTGAAGTCGACGGTATTGCCCAACCCGTCGGTGAGCTGTCCATCTTCAAACACCTGCAACAAAATATTAAATACATCCGGATGCGCCTTCTCAATCTCATCCAACAGAACCACAGAATAAGGCGCCCGCTTAACCCGCTCAGTAAGCTGCCCACCTTCTTCGTACCCCACATATCCCGGAGGCGATCCGATCAATTTCGAAACCGAGTGCTTCTCCATAAATTCAGACATGTCGAACCTTACTAAAGCTTTTTCGGTTCCGAACATGAATTGGGCTAACGTTCGGGCTACTTCGGTTTTTCCTACGCCGGTGGGGCCGAGGAATAAGAAAGAGCCGATGGGGCGGTTGGGATTTTTCAATCCGGCGCGGCTGCGCCGGATTGCTCGCGCTAAGGCGCTGATGGCTTTGTCCTGGCTGATGATTCGCTTGTGCAGCTCTTCCTCGATGCGCAGGAGCTTCTGGGTTTCTTCTTCCTTGATCGAAGTTACGGGCACGCCGGTCCAGCGCGAGACCACGTCTTCGATGTCTTCGCGGCCGACGACGCCGGTGGAAGATTCGTCCAGATGATATTTTTCGCGAAGAGCGCGCAGGTTCTCGCGCTCTTTGCGTTCCTCGTCAGAATAGAAGCGCGCCTTCTCGAACTCGTGGTTCGCGATGGCGTTTTCCATCCGGTGAACGATGAACTTGATGCGCTTCTGCACCTCGGTAAGTTCCTCGGGCAGCGAAGTCTGGCGCAGCTTTACGCGGGCGCCGGCTTCGTCGACTAGGTCAATCGCCTTATCGGGCAGGAAGCGGTCGGGAATATAACGGTTCGAGTGCGAAACGGCGAAGTTGATGGCGTCGTCGGTGTAGGTGACAGCGTGAAACTTCTCGTACCGGTCTTTGATCCCGAACAAAATCTTGGTAGCGTCGGCCTCATTTGGCGGTGGAACTTTCACCGCCTGGAAGCGGCGTTCAAGCGAACGATCTTTTTCGATCGACTTGCGATACTCGCCCGGAGTGGTTGCGCCGATGCACTGGATTTCCCCGCGCGACAGAGCCGGCTTGAGGATGTTGGCGGCATCGAGCGAACCTTCCGCCGAACCTGCGCCGACCAGAGTGTGTAGTTCATCGATGAAGATGATGGAATTTTGAGACTCCATCAATTCCTTCATGATGGTTTTGAGACGCTCTTCAAACTGGCCGCGATATTTGGTGCCGGCGACGATCAACGATAGGTCGAGCGCCAGGATGCGTTTGTCGGCGAGAAACGACGGGACCTCGCCATCGGCTATACGCTGCGCCAGGCCTTCGACGATGGCGGTCTTGCCGACGCCGGGCTCGCCGATCAGCACCGGATTGTTTTTGGTGCGGCGACAGAGAATCTGAATCACTCGTTCTAACTCGCCATCCCGTCCGACGAGGGGATCGAGTTGCGTATCCATCGCTGCCTGGGTCAGGTCGCGCGAGAATTCGCTCAGCAGAGAAGATTCACGCTGACGCTGGGGTTGAGCTTTTTCCTGACTGGTGCGAGCCAATTCTTCTCGAATGGTCGAAAGTCTCAGGCCACGCTCGTGCAGAATCTCAGCCGCAAAGCACTTTTCTTCCCGCAGCAGTCCCAACAACAAATGTTCGGTGCCGATGTGCTTGTGCGAAAGGCGTTCCGCTTCTTCTGCAGCATAGGCGAGCACGCGCTTGCATTCGTTGCTCAGGGGCAAGTCCACGGAAGTGGAAACCTTCTCGCGGATCGTAGTGTGTCCCTCGATCTGTTTGCGGATCGATTCGACCGAAGCGTGCGAACGCAGAAAGCGATTGGTCAGGGCTTTATCTTCGCGCAGAAGTCCCAGCAGAAGATGTTCCGTCTCAATATAAGGAGACCCGAACTGGCTGGCTTCATAGCGCGCGAAAAAGATGACGCGCCTCGCCTTCTCCGTATAACGTTCAAACATATGGCCCTTTCCCCCGCGCTCTCGGGGAGCTAAACAGGTCCATCTGGCGGCCCTGCTCCTCGAAACTCCCTGACCCTAAGTTAATGGTGCAATCAGCGTGCCAACCGCTACAGTCTTTATATCGCAGGTTTGGCGCGTCGTTATCAGTTACCAAAGACACCTTACTTGTCGTTTCTCCGCAAGCGGTTGCAACTTTTTGTGACCTGAGTCGACTCGCAGCGTTTTCTATCTCCGTGCCCTCAGGGCTAAAGCCCCAACGTTCTTCGATCTCGATTGGCACGGCTGAAGCCGTGCCCTTCCCAAAACCGTTAACAGAAGAACACATGAGCCAATTTTGTAAAATCCGCCCAGTCCATCGCAACTCTCATTCCGACACGTCGCGCACGAAAAGTCAATTGCCGTGACGTGCTACACGGGTAGCGTTTCCGGTGCCACCTCCTCAATCCTGCCTTGCTTTAAGCGCAAAACGCGCTGACAGCGCCGGGCAAAGGCGAAGTTGTGGGTGGCGATGAGGGAAGTGAGTTGATAGTCGCGATGGAGCTTTGCGATCAGCTCGAAAACTGAATCCGCGGTACGGCTATCGAGGTCTCCGGTCGGCTCATCGGCCAGCAAAAGCTTGGGCTGAGTGATCAGAGCTCGAGCCAACGCTACCCGCTGTTGTTCACCGCCGGAGAGTTCTCCTGAACGGTGATGCGAGCGCTGGTCCAATCCGACCTCACGGAGCCACTGCGATGCTTTTGCTTGTGTCTCCTGCCGGGGGCGACCCCGAAGCAGGAGCGGCATGGCCACGTTTTCCAGTGCCGTGAACTCCGGCAACAGGTAGTGGAACTGCCAAACAAAGCCGACTTCGCGGTTACGAAACTCGGCCGCAGCGTTCTCCGAAAGCGAAGTCAAATGCAAGTTGGCGAAGTATACGTCACCTGCAGAAGCCCGATCAAGAGCGCCGACGATGTGAAGCAAGGTACTCTTGCCCGCGCCCGACTCGCCGACGATGGCCAGCATTTCTCCCTTAGCCACCTGGAACGATAAATTGTCAAAGAGCACCAAATCCGACTTGCCCGAATGAAAAGCTTTCTTGAGCCCTTCAATCCTTAATATAGGCTTGTCTGTTAGATGCACCCGAAGCGCTCCCCGAATCAGCATTCTAGAGTGACAAGTTCGAACTTCTACTTGATTCACCCGAGGCAGCTTGCCATTCCCATTAAAACACGGCAACGCCAGAAACGTTTCCGTTCGCTTTTCGATACATCTGTCACAAACTGTACTTCAGAAATCATAGGGCTGAATGTGACCTCAGTCACTGACGCGCGCACCGGCAGAGTGGGACCGAAGGTCACATTCTCTGGGCCGTGAGCGCAGAATGACATAAAGGGTCATGGGAGATGTCACAACAGGGTCAAAGGTGGGTCAAGGGATTTGCCTTGGTGTTCTTGGGCCGGTTTTAACAGCATTAACCACAAAGGACACGAAGGTACACAAAGGAAGGCGAAAGATATTGGCTCATTCATAGCGGAGGGCTTCGGCGGGCAGGATCCTTGCCGCTGACCAGGACGGATAAATGGTTGCGATCAACGAGATGCCGATTGCTACGAGAGCCACCAGCACGCCGTCCATTGCGCGCGGGGCGAAGGGCACGTAATCGATGGAGTAGACCTCTGGTGCCAGCGAAAGCAGATGATAGTGTCCTCCAGCGAAGGAGAGTGCGTAACCGAGCACAAGGCCAATCGCAGTTCCCACCACTCCGATCAGCACTCCTTGGGCGATGAAGATGCGACGCACTTGCGATTTGCGCGTGCCCATCGAAATGAGCACGGCGATGTCGCGAGTTTTTTCCATGACCATCATGGTTAGCGAGATCAGAATGTTGAGCGCGGCCACGAACACGATCAGTCCAATGGTGATGAAGGTGACCAGACGCTCCAGGCGTAACGCGCGAAAGAGCGGCTTGTTCTGTTCCATCCAGTTGGTGGTCATGAAACCTTTGCCCGCAGCCTGCTCGATCTCCTTTGAGATTTGATCGGCTTTGTAGATGTCGTCCACTTTGAATTCGAGGACGGAAACAAGATCGCCCAGACCGAACAATTGTTGCGCATCGCTGAGACGGATGAAGGCCCAGGAGCTGTCATAGTCGAAGAAACCGGAGTCGAAGATTCCGACGACACGGAAACGGTCGTACTTGGGGACCATTCCGAAGGGAGTGAGTTCGCCTTGCGGGCTGGTAACGAGGACGACAGAGCCGACTGTCGCGCCTAACTCGTTGGCCATATCCTTGCCAAGAATGATGGGAGGCATGGCGGCGACGCGGTTTTCTACCCCTTGGAGGTCGGTGGGAGATTGGGTTGCTCCTGCGGACTCGGCTCCGTTGTCACGGATGCTTATGGTAATTCTGCCTTGGTTCAATTCATCAGCTGAACCGATGGTTACGCTTTTCAGCAGCTCACTTACTTTTCTTTCTTCGCTCGGAATCATTCCCTTCAGGACGGCGCCGCGAGCGCGCGGTCCACGGGAGATTAGAACCTGCTCGTAGATGGCCGGGGCAGCGGCTACGATGTGCGGCTCTTTCGACAGCCGGTCCATGAGCGGACGCCAATCGCTGATCCCGTCACTTTGAATGCGAAGCAGATTGATGTGAGAGGTGGAGCCGAGCAGGCGGTCCTGAAGATCCTGGCGAAATCCATTGTTGATGGCGAGAGCGACGACAAGCGAGGCCACGCCGGCGGCGACTCCGGCGATGGAGATGCCGGTGATGACGCCAATGACGGCCTGGCGCCGTTTGGCGCGGAGGTAGCGAGCGGCGACGAAGAGTTCGAAGCGCATAAGAGAAGCCGTCGGCAATTAATAGTTAGCACTTGGCACTTAGCCAAATTGGATTATAACGAGTGGCGGGGCGGCCTTCGGGTCGCCGCGATTTTAGAACAGCGCACGAGTCTTCGCTGGAAGGCCAGGCGACGACGCCCGGCCTCCAGTCGAAGCAGAATCTTAGCTTGGGATTTCATGCGTAATGATGGGCCGCACTTCGATCGAGCCCCAACGTGCCGAAGGGATTCGCGCGGCGAGGGCCAGAGCCTCGTCGAAGTCTTTGGCTTCGACGAGGTAATAGCCGCCAAGCTGTTCCTTGGTCTCGGCGAATGGGCCATCGAGGACCGCGCGCTTGCCTTGGCGCACCTGAATGGTCTTGGCCTTGGAAATGCGGTCCAGTTCGTTGCCGCCGCGCAGGTGGCCGCTGCCGGCGATGCTTTTGGAGAACTCCCCGTATTCCTGCAGGATTTTGTTCTGTTCCGTCGGGCTCATCTTGTCGAATTGGCTTTCGTTTCCGTAAATAAGCAGCAGATATTGCATTTGGTCAGGCCTCCTCGCCTGTCTGGTGGTAGATCGAACCGGTTACTTCATTATCGACAAAGCTGGGACAAATATTTTCGTCCGGATTAGGTCGGAATCGAACCTCCTGTCCCCTGCACCCTGCTTTTATGGCAAAGTAGGAAAGCAATGGCCATAGCCGAAAATCCCAAGGCTGAGGGGTGGTCTGCATTTGCTTATCGGGATTTCACCGTTTACGAGTTTGCGCTCTTTCTGATCGAGGTCGCGCTGGAGATGATGTCGGTCGCCGTTGGATGGCAAGTTTATGAGATCACGCACCGGCCGCTGGATCTGGGATTGGTCGGGCTGGCTCAGTTTCTGCCGGGAATTGTTTTGTTTCTGGCTTCGGGACACGCAGCGGATCGCTTTGATCGGCGCAGGCTGCTGATGTCATGCTACGGCGGATTCGCGGTGTGCGCTGCTTTGCTATTGACGATTGCGTGGCGCGGATCGCAATCGGCTCATGCCAGTATCTATGCGATTTATGCAGTGTTGGTGCTGCTCGGGACGGTGCGCTCGTTCGCCGGGCCGGCGACTCGGGTGATGCTGCCACAGTTGGTTCCGGAAGAACATTTTCCCAGCGCAGTGGCCTGGAATGCGAGCGTCTTTCAAGGGGCGACCATTCTGGGTCCGATGGCGGGTGGACTGATTTACACGGCCTCACACGGTCCGTCGATGGTTTATCTGACGGCGATGCTGATGGCATGGGCGGCGCTCCTGTCGACACTGTGGATGAAATTGCGAACCAAGGCGCCGGCACACGAAGCGGCCAATTTGAATACAGTGCTGGCGGGATTCCGCTATGTCTGGCGAAAGAAACTGCTTCTGGGATTGATCTCGCTGGATATGTTTGCGGTGCTGCTCGGAGGCGCGGTTGCGCTGCTGCCGGTGTATGCGCGTGAAATCCTCAGGACCGGTCCGTGGGGCCTGGGGCTGTTGCGCAGCGCACCCGGCGTAGGCGCGGTAGTGATGGCGATTGTGCTGGCTCAACGGCCGTTGCGGCGACGGGCCGGACCGACCATGCTGTGGTGCGTTGCCGGATTTGGAGTGTGCACGATTATTTTTGGAATATCGAGAAGTCTTGTGCTCTCTTTGATCGCGCTGGTGTTGATCGGGGCGACTGATATGGTCAGTATCGTCATTCGCGGAACGCTGATTCAGTTGGGCACGCCGGATGAAATGCGCGGGCGGGTTAACGCCGTGGACATGCTGTTCATTGGAGTGTCGAACGAGCTGGGACAATTTGAGTCGGGTCTGACGGCGCAGTGGTTTGGAACCGTTCCGGCTGTGGTGTTGGGCGGGATTGGAACTCTGGTCGTGATTGCGATTTGGGCGTGGCGGTTTCCTGAGTTGCGGAACGCGGACCGGCTCGCCGATGGTAATTGAAGAGGCGCTACTTTCCGCGGATCACCGTTTTCGCGGAATTCATATTGTCGTAGCGGTCGTAGACGCGGACCACGACTACGTGCTCAGGTTGTCCAGCGGTCGCGTTTTTTGCGGTTGCTGGGTTCGGTATCGGTAATGCCACGCGGAAATCGTAGCTCGCGGTTTTCGAATCCGATAACTGGCCGACGGGCTCGACGAACTGCCACTCTCCTGCGTCGACCGAATAATCGGCGCTTTTGATGTTCGAGAAGCTATCCACGGCGCGGAAGGTAACGTGGATCTTGTCCCCTTCAACGGAAGCGGCGAGATTTTCGATCTGGGGCGGAGTTGTGTCGACTTCGAATCGCGCGCTTTCTTTTTCGGCGGTCAGGGCTTGTTCTGGAGAGTGCGAGGGCGCGTCGGAGGCTACGACCTTGATGGTGTACCCGCCATCGGGCAGAAGCGAAGCGTCGAAGGAGTAGAACTTGTCCGTCAGGTTGTCTTTGAGCAGGAGCCATCGAGTGTCGCCGTCGCCGCGGTAGTAGACGCTGTAGATCATCTGGTCGTCGTTGTCGTCGTGTACGCTCCACTTCACGCCAATGGAATCGCGATCATGCGTGGTTGGGGGCGGCGTGTCGAAATGCGGCTGCTGGGCGTTTGCGGCACCTATGTCGCCGCCAGCGGGCTTGGGCAGGGATTGGTAGCGGGTTCCGACTTGAACCGTGACGTCATCAAAATCCGGGGCTACGTTTTTGGGCAGATAGTTGAGGGTGACGCTCTCGACGCGCGGGGCAGGGTCGCCCGAGCGCAGCACGGCTTTCCACTGAATGAAGCGTGCGGGAGGAACGCTGACGGCACCATCCTTTCGCAGATCAATTTTCTCCCATGGGCTCCAGTTGCGGTCGGGATTGTCTACATTGCCGCTGCGAGCAAAGAGTTCGACATTGCCGGCGCTGCGGAATTCGGCGCGTCCCCAGCGGGAAAAGATGTGGGCGTCGAAGACATCGCTTTCGTAAGTGCCTTCGGATTCGGGGGTCGCGCTCAGCAAAAATACTTTGCCGAGGTTGCTGGTCGAAGCGTACAGGCCGCCCTTGGGTGCGTTGGCGAATGCCGTCACCTGGGTTGCGCTGGCTTTGAGCAGGTCAGTGAATTCGTCTTCACCACTAATGGCGAAAACGTGTCCGCGGTTTCCTGTGCCCGCGAGCAGACGGCCGCGCTGATCAAAGGCGAGGGCATAGACAATGTCTTCGTGAGAACTCCACAGGCGGCTGGGAGAGCCGTCTGGCGCGATGCGATAAATTTCCGAGCCACCCGCGGCTCCAGCACCGGGGATAGGGAAGCTGATCGATGATGGCGGTGTGCTGGCGGGAGCGCTGGTGATCACGATACCGCCCTGCGAACCGGGGCCGGCAGGTGAGGACGAAGGAGGAATCGAAATTACCGGGGAGGAGAAACTTGGCACGCCGGTTCCGCCATGTTTTTCTCCCACGCCTGCGGCATAGATGTTGCCGGTCTTGTCGATGGCCAGGGCGGTAATTTCTTTTTTAGGAGCGCTGTAGAGCACGAAGCCTTCTCCACCGGGCGAGATGCGATAGACCAGGCCGCTGCCGTCGGAACCGGCGATCAGATTGCCTTTGTTGTCAAAAGCCATTACGCGGATGTGGGCTTCGTCACTTTGAAAGAAAACGGAGTGCTCCCCCTTCGGCGTGACGCGGAAGATCTGCCCGTGATCTCCGGTGGCCACGTAGAGGTTGCCACTATCGTCGAGCACGAGGTCCCAGATGTATTTCGTACCGGGCTCGAAATAAACGGAGGAACTCCGGAGAGAATCGCTGGCGGGCTTGTCGGACGATTTCTTGTCTTTACCAGACGAGGCGGGATGATCGTCGATTTTGTAAACCTTGCCGTCGGGATTCGTGGCCGCGTAAATGACTCCGTTCTTATCCACGACCAGCGCCTGCACCTGAAGTTCCTGCGGCTCGAAAATCACGGTCGATTTGCCATCCGGGGTAATTCGATACACGCGCGCGGGCGAACCTGCGGCGGCAAAGATGTTGCCTTCGCGATCCGCCGCGATCGACCAGATGTAAGTCGATGGCGTCGTAGAGAGCGCCGTGAAAGCGGGCGCCAGCTCCAGCCCGCCGGTGCTGCGTACGGCCACGCCTTTGGCCGTGCCCTTGATCAGTTCGTCGAATTTGGATTGTTCCCAGGTGCGCGTGCCCTCGGCAAAGAGGAAAGAAAGCAGAACAAGAACTGGGAAGATGACCAACAACCAACGCAGACGGATCAAGTTCATACCTCAAAACAAAGTTTTAGGAGGAGAGTTCAGGTTACCACGTCGCATAGGCGGACACTCCCGTCCGCAACCTTTGGGGAATGGTGCAGTCTGGCTTCCACAGGACTGACAATAGGTCCAAACCTGTGAAACACTTTCCTCATGCCCAAAAAGCTCAAACTGGGCGATCCCGTGCGTGACGGCGATGAGGGTAGCGTTACTTACTACATTATCGCTATTGACGACGAGGCTAAGACTGCCAGCATAAAGACCACTCAGGGCGCGGTCGTCATCCATCACAATGTTCCGTGGTCAGAATTGACCGTCCTCGATGCCAGCCAGAATGCTGCGCGGATCGCGAAAGAGGCGACAGAAAACCGCCGTTGACTTCGATGTTCGAATCCTAAGATCAACGCCAACGGACAGGAGTGTCTGCTCTACACGAATAGCTTATTTTCCCTTGTAGGTTCGTGGGGAGCCGACTCCGGCACATTCATCCCAGCCGACCACGCAGGCCGGATCGCCCTGGGTGATGTCGAAGAAATATGCCTTGTGCTGTTTCGAGTTTGCGTACTCTTTGTAAATCATGGTGAGTTCGTCCTGGGTTGACTTCTTCAGCAGACCCGCGGCGTTTACGATTCCGGCAAACGTCGGTGAAGCCCAACTGGTGCCGCCCACCTCACCCCAGCCCTGAAGGTAGATTGCCGCACAACAGTAATCAGAAGCCACGTCGGGGAATCCACGTTGAGTTCCAACGATGCTCTTGATGATGTCCTGGTAGCTTGGTCTGGGTTCATACGGGCTGATGCCGCCGCCACCGCCGCCGGTGTAGTACTGCTCGTAGGTGAAATCCCCGTTGTTATCGCGGTTGAAGTAGGTGCCGCCAACCGCGACGACATTCGGAGACGCGGCTGGGTGGAACGGGTAGTTCAAACCCGAATCGCCCGCCCCGGCAAAATAGACCACTCCCGGGGTGGTCATGTAGTGGTCGTAGTCACGCTCCTGGGCCCATTCGGGATCTCCCCAGCTCATGCTGATGACGCCGCCGCCATTCTTGGCCACCAATTCACTCGCGACCTTCACCGCTTGCCAGGTAGGATCCGTATTGCACTTGCTAGATGTGCACAGCACGGACTCTACCAGGAACAGTTTGGCCTTTGGCGCCATGGCATGAACCCACTCGATGTCCAGGGCTTCTTCGACTAGCCACTCCGAATAGACAGGAGGCTTGTGGCCATCGGCGTAGACGATTTGGAAGTCTGCGTCAGGGATGCCAAACTGGCTCGAAAACGCGTGCAAGTCTTCCTTCGCAGTTGGGTAGTCTCCCGCATCCACGATGGCAATGGCACCCACGCCGCCGGTGGGGACATTGGTGCTGGTGGCAATCGGGCAGCCCTTCGGCCCTGAGACTAATTCGTAGACACAGGCCACCGATCCCGGCGTTTCGGCGTCGGGAGGAGGCTGCGGCATGCGCTGCTCTGGGCCGACCAGGAAGTAGTTCGTGTTAATGTGGCCCACGCGCGGAATGCTGGATTTCGGAACAATGATCGGGTGTCCGTTCACCGTTGACTCGGTAATCTGAGCAAAACATGGGAGGATGGACGCGCCCAGCAATAGTGGAAGCGCAGCGATCGTGGAAAGTGCAAAGAAGCGTTTCATTTCACCTGCTCCTAGTCGATGATGGCCGAGTCATTTGAGCCGATCTCAAAAGTGGCACCGATTATACACTCGGCGCGGATGCTGGCTGCGAATGGAAAATGAAAGTCGGAGACAGCAGATAAGAGTGTCCGGTTTACACTGAAAGCCATGACCGCTGCGGATTTTCGACGTATTGCGCTTAGTATGCCGGAGGCTGTAGAAGGCTCGCACTTCGGAAGCGCTGATTTCCGAGTGGGCAATAAAATCTTCGCGACGCTCGCGCTCCAGAAGGAAGGTTACGGCGTCCTGTTGCTCACGCCGGAGCAGCAAGCTGGGATGATCGAGGACGAACCGAATATCTTTTCCCCAGTCCCCGGTAGATGGGGCCGTGACGCTCACAGCTGGAATTTCTTACTTGATGCTGATGGTCAGCACTTGGGCGCCGGCGACTACGTAGTCGAGCGGACTGGTGGCGGCTTCATTTACTGACGATTCGCTGGAGACGACCATGTCCTGGGTGCCGCGCATGCCGTCCATGACGTTCATGATGGAGAGTGGGAGCGTAGGCATGACTTTGTCGGCGATCATGGCTTCGGGATCGGCTTCGAGCAGCGAAACGTAGACGCGGTTGTTCACATGCTCCTTGTTCAGGAATGCGATGGTCGCGGCGAGATCCAGTTTGCGTCCGAGTAATGAGGAGCCACGCCGGAGATGGTCGAGGGTGTCGCCATCGCTCACCAGGATGCGCAGCGGTCCTTTTGAAGTCGACGTAGGGATGTGGATGGGAATGTGTTGCACGACGCCCTCCCCGCGATAAGGGCGCAGCATAGCTTCAATGGTGATGTCATCGCCGGGACGGGCTTCGGTGATATCGGTACGAGCGCTTTCGAGGCGGGCCCAGCGGCGTTCGCGAACCACGTTGAAATCAAGCTGCACGCCATTAATCGCGGGCACGCTGTAAGGATTGTCGAAGATGCGGCTAAAGCGATCGCCTAACGAAATGGCGGCCAGCATCGCGCCCGGCTGTCCGCCATCAGCTGCGGCGAACATGTCCTGCATAGTGACGTCCGGGTATCCGTCGACGCTGATGCGTCCATTCATGCGGTAGGTAGTTTCTTCACCGTATTCGTTGACGCCATGCAGCGCGTTGAACACTGTGGCCATCATCGCTACCGGGCTCAGGCGCGCGTTATTGAGAACTTCGTAGTGGAACTGCTTATCGGCGGACTCGCCGTGGATGGTGAGTGTGACCGGAATCATTTCCGGCTTCTTGCCGAACTCGCCCAAGATGCCGTTGTGGCGGTCTTGCACGAATGCGCCCACGGTTTCCGTAGCATTCACGATTTTGAAAGCGTTAAGTGGCGAAGGCAGAGTGGCGAGCACCGTCGCCTTGGTCATGGGCAGGTCGACCATGCCGAATTGCATCAGCGGATGGCCGCAGGCCAGGAGATGCTGCGCGTCCATGTAAGTGACGGTGCAAGTGGCAGCAATGTTCATGTCGCCTTGCACGAGGATGGCGCTCACGGCGGAGCCGGGTTCCATGGGTTCGGGCTGTTTGGCGTCGCTAACCGAGCCTGCGCCCATCACCGGGACGATTCCTGCAGACGAAAATTGCGAGGCGAAGCGCTGCACGGTGTCTTCGGAGAATCCGTTGAAGACGAGAGGCGTTTCGATGGGCTTGAGGTAGTTCGTGAAAGTGGTATGTTCTGATGGAGAATCCGCAACGCCCGGGCTTGCAGTCTTGCTTGGGGAGCGAGCCGCGGATGTGGCTTCGACTGGCGCAGAAGCGGGATTGCGATCGAGGGCGCTGATCTCCAGCATCTCAGCGATCGGGGTGACGCCGGCGATCGGTTCCTTCGAGAACTCGCCGATACGAAAGGCAAGCGCTCCCGCCAGCTTGCCATCCAGATACACCGGGCTGCCGCTCATACCGGCAACCACGCCGGTGTATTCCGCCTTAGCGCCGCCGAGACGAACCAGAATGACATCGCCCTTGGGACCGTCTGCGTTCTTGAGGATGCCGAGCACCTCAACATCCATGGGCTCGGGTTTCGTGCCCTGAAACACGGTGTAAGCCACGCCCTTCATGCCTGCGTGGATTTGCTCAATCGGAATGGTCTCGACAGGCTTTGGAGTTTGCGCGTGGATTATGGAAGACAGTGAAAAGCTGAAAACAAACAGGGCTAGAATCGCTCGTTTTGGTACAGGTCGACCCACAGTTTCACCCACAAATTCCCCGAGAACCGCCAACTGGTCCTCTAACCACTGAATGACACTTCGCGCTTTGTACGCGATTTGCCGGGAAGGAGAGGGTTCAATCAAAGCCGAGCAAACATCCCAATCGCGAAGCTCTGCGTCTATAGTAGCATAAGGTTTTCCGAGGATTTCAAATGATTTCATACCCATCAGGGCAGGGTGGATGGCGGTTTGGCCGGGGCTTGGGCCGTATTATGCTGTGCCAACTTTGGCGTATCTCCTTGCTGATTCTGGTCTTGGGGATTTTTGCAGGTCTGACAGCGGCGCAGGATCAAGGGTCGTCGGCGCCCGCCAAAGGCCAGACGGATGCGCCGGATGCGGCTGGAGGTCCACAGAACGACGTCGGCCCGTATGCCATTCCCAAGAAAAAGGACGAGCCGCCGCCACCTCCACCGCCGGAGAAGCCAAAAAAGATTGAAGGCATGCCGGATTATTCCATCCACGTCGATGTGCCCGTGGTGGAAGTGCCGGTGATGGTTACGACCAAAGATGGGGAGTTCATCTCTAGTTTGAAACAGGAGAATTTCCGCATTTCCGAAGATGGCGCGCCGCAGAAGATCACCAACTTCACGATTTCGCAAGCGCCGATCACAGCCGTCCTGTTAGTCGAGTTCGCCGCCGGCGATTATTTCTTCATGGGTGACATTCTGCATGCGTCCTACTCGTTCGTAAGCGCGTTGAAGAAGGACGACTGGCTGGCGGTGATTTCCTACGATATGCGGGACTACATTCTGGCGGACTTCACTCAGGACAAGCAAGAGGCGTATGGCGCGCTCAATCAGTTGCGAATTCCGGGTTTCACCGAGACCAATCTGTTCGACGCGCTTTATGACACGCTGGACCGGGTGGACCGGATTCAAGGGCACAAGTACATCATTCTGGTGACGACTGGAGTCGATACTTTCAGCAAGCTGAATCTCGATCAGATCATGAAGAAGATCAAAGCTACAAAGGATGTGACGATTTTCCCAATCAGCGTGGGATGGCAGGTTCGGGAATATTTTGAGGCCCGCGGCGGGTCAGCGCCTCACGGAGCGGGCATCCCGGTTGATCAAATGACTTATCTGCAGGCCGACAACGAGATGACCACCTTCGCGCGCTTGACGGGCGGCCGCGCCTACTTTCCGCGATTCCAGGCTGAGTTCCCGGAGATTTTTCATCAGATCGGCGATGATATACGCAATCAGTACAGCATTGCCTACCATCCCACCAATCCCAAGCTCGATGGCACCTACCGCAAATTGAAAGTCGACGTTGTCGCGCCGGATGGAGGTACCCTCAAGATTAAAGATCAGAAGGGGAAAGATCTGAAATATCAGGTGATCGCGCGGGAAGGTTACACCGCGAAACATACAGTGGAATAGGTTTTAGTGCAGATGAACCAAGTGGTCCAGCAGGAACATAAGTCCAACTCCCAGAAAGACGACAAACGCCATTCTCGCCCCCGGTTCGCGGTTTACTTCTGGAATGAGATCGGACGCCGCGACGTAGATCGTCACTCCCGCCGCTAAAGGCAATCCATAGCTCACTTGGTGCTTGAAGAGAGCCATGGTCAGTACTCCGGCAAACGTCGCTGCACCCAACAGCATCGAAGCGGCCCATGCCACACCACGGCTTTGGCCGCTGGCCAGCATGACGGAGGTGATCGTGAACCCCTCGGGAATCTTGTGCAGGAAAATCGCGAGGAAAATGATCCAGCCCAGCCAGTTGGAAACCAGAAAGCCGGCGGTGATCGCGATGCCATCGAAGAAGGTGTGAATGGTCAGGCCGAGCAGAATCGAGTATCCCTTGTGCGCGTGAACAAATTCGTCTTTGTGGGTTTCTTCTCCGAAATGAAAGTGGGGTGTGACCGTGTGCTCGAAGAAATGAATGATGAGGTAGCCCACCAGAACCAGGAACGCCGCGTTCTTGCCGTTTAGTTCCAATGCGGCAGGGAAAACTTCGACGATGGCGGTGGCCAGCATGAATCCCGCGCCCAGGGCGATAAAATATCTGAGATAAGAACGGTCCCAGTTCTTCTGGACGATAATGGCGCCGCCGAACACATTGGCCGCGGCGGCGGTAAGCCCGAGCAAAAGACTGAGAACAACGGGATGCATGCGGGAGGATAATATCAGTTCTCCGTTCCCGGTTCCCATCTACCCACTGTGCCGGATGTGCATCACGTCGCCGTCCTGCACGATGTAGTCTTTGCCTTCCAGTCGCAGCGTGCCGCGAGCGCGAGCGTCGGCCTCTGATCCGGCGTCGAGCAGTTGATCCCATCGGATGGTTTCAGCGCGGATGAAATGTTTCTGCAAATCAGAATGGATCGCGCCTGCCGCATCCTGCGCGCGAGTGTTCACGGGGATGGTCCAGGCACGACATTCATCTTCTCCCGCGGTGAAGAAAGAAATAAGGCCGAGCAGCGTATAGGTGGTGCGGATCAGGCGAACTAGGCCGCTCTCGTTGAGGCCGTAGCTGGAAAGGAATTCGGCGGCATCCGCATCGCTCATTTCCGCAAGTTCAGCCTCAACCTTTCCGCAGATGGCTGCCGCGCCAGCATTCGGCCGAGAGGCGACTTCCGTGAGTTTATATTTGGCGGCCGCAGCTTCGAGATCTTTCCCGAGTTGCGTGCTCTCGTTCACGTTCAGGACGTAGAGAATCGGTTTCTCGCTGAGGAACATGAAACCGCGCAGGCGCTTCTTGTCCTCAGGGGTCATCTCCATTTCGCGTAGTGGGCGCTCCGATCCCAAATGAGCGTTGGCCCGCTTGAGCAGGTCGAATTCTTTTTCGAGATCCCCAGTGCGCATCTTCTTCAGATCTTTTTCCAGGCGTTCCAAGCGCTTTTCAATTTGCCCGAGATCGCTGACCATCAGGTCGAATTCGACGTTCTTGATGTCACGCAGGGGGTCGATGCCGCCGACGTGCGGGATCGCAGGATCATCAAAGGCCCGAAGCACGTGGGCCAGTGCATCTACGCCACGCAAATGCGTGAGATAAGCAGTCTCTTTAAGCGCATCCTGTCCAATGGCGCCAACGTCCACGTATTCTACCGAAGCGTGGGTCAACTTCTTGGGGTTGTAGAGTGCTGCCAGGCGGTCGAGGCGGTCGTCCGGGACCTTGGCCACACCGAGATGAGCCTCGCGCGGGTTCGCGTACGCCTGCTCGGACAGACGCGCCTTGGTCAACATACCGAAGAGAGATGTCTTGCCCACCTGAGGCAGGCCAATAATGCCAGTTTTCATAAGGGCTTCTAGTTGCTAGCTTCTAGCTAGCCTTGTGAGGATAAATGATGAAGCGACGTTCCAAAAAATCGATTGAAGCAGATCCGCCGCAAAACCTAGGAGCTAGTAGCGAGGAGCGAACCTGTTAAATACACAAGCACCAGCCCCAACAGAAATACTCCGCCTTCGACTCGAGTGGACCACACATGCAAAGCGTCGAACTGCATGCGAGCCGGATTGTCGGGAGGGACTGAGTCAATTTCGCCAATTGACGCTCGCAGCGTATCCATGCGTGGAATGATGCCGAATTGTGAGATCAGTGTTAGCGCAAGCATCAAGCAGATGAGCAGGTTGCGAGCGGCGAACACGTGGGGCGAGCCCTTGGTCAATTGGCTGTAGGTAATCGAACTCGCTAAAAAGATGATGCCAGAAATAATGCCCATCCAATGCAGCGCACCCAGGGAACGTCCGACTAGGGTTCCCGCCAGATGCCGGCTGGGTAATGCGGAAAAGGCTGTGGGGGCGAGAACGAAAGCGAAGAAGATGAGGCCGCCCAGCCAAACGATGAGAGACAGCAGCATGAGATAGCGCAGAAATGACATTCGGGAATTATAGCGTTCGCCGTCATTCCTACGGCAAATAGCCCACAAGCCACGTTTGGGATTGTCCGTTTCCGATCGTCCGGCGCGAATCCTTCGGCTCCGCAGCGTGGTAGCATTCTTCTGTCTGACAAGCTTCGCGACGGGCCATGACGCTTCGAATCCCTTCTCTTCCTTTACGTTTCGTCTTTCTTACTGTCGTGCTCCTGCTCTGCCGCGCCTCACTTGTGCCTGCGCGTTCTGACGAGTCTCATTGGATCCGCGTCAATTCGAGCCACTTTTCCCTGGTGACCGATGCGGAAGATATCAAGGGACACGCCGTGGCCGCGCGATTCGAACAAATGCGCGCCGTGTTCGGCCAACTGCTGGCGCGAACCCGGATCAACATGTCGGAACCGGTCGACATTATCGCCCTCAAGAACGATGAGGAATACAGCAAAGTCGTGCCCGTCCGCCAGGGACAGGGGATCGGGGCTGGCTTCTTTATTCCCGGCGAGGACCGCAATTACTTTGTGCTGAACCTGTCGAAAGAAGAGAGTTGGCGAGCGATATCGCGCGACTTTGCTTTGGTGTTCCTCAACTGTAATTATCCGCCGACGCAGGCTTGGTTCGACGAGGGCTTCGCGGAATACTTCTCCAGCCTGCGCTTCGATAACAAGCAAGTACTGATTGGCGGCGACCCAGATTCGTTCACTGAACTGCTGAACACGACAGTATGGCTCGCGATCCCTGAGTTATTCGCGACTTCCCGTGCGATACCTGCTGCTCAGGAAAGCTCGCGCCATACCCTGTTTTACGCCGAGTCGTGGATCGTGATGCACTACCTGCTCAGCCAGAACAAGCTTCCGGAGACGGGCAGTTACTTTGACCTGGTCGAGAACCAGCATGTCCCGGTCGAAGAAGCGATTCAGAAGGCGTATGGCTTGAGTTCAGCCCAATTTGCGGACGCGGTCAAGAATTACTTCCATACCGTGGCCCAGGGCGGGACTGCTGGGGCAAGTCCGCTGCTTGGCGTGGCTCCGTCCGACCAGATTGGCAGCAGCAATCAAGAGCTTCCGTTTGCGGAAGGGCAGGCATTGCTGGCGGAAATGGCTGTTCGTCTGCCTGAGCATCGCGCCCAAGCTGTACAGGAGCTGGAGTCGATCATAGGCCAGCCAAAAACGGACAACGTGGTCGCGCGTCGCGGACAGGGCTGGGCATACATGCAGAAGAAGGAATTCGACAGTGCAGTTGAAGAATTCAACAAGGGAGCAGAGCTCAATCCCAAGGATCCGTGGCTACATTATTACCTGGCGCTGGTGCGGTTGCGGGCGGCGCAATCTGCTGGACGATCGACAGAAGGCCTTCCAAACGTGATGCAGGATCTTCGGCTGGTCGTCGACTGGGATCCCGAATTCGTTCAGGCTCGCAGCATGTTGGCCATGGCGCAACTGGAGGGCGGCGGCGTGCACGCCGCGATGGATTCGATGCGGGCAACCATCCAACTCGCGCCGCGCAATCAAAGTTATTTGCTGAACATGGCGCAGATTTACATGGCGGGAAAGAACTGGGATGCGGCTACCGCGTTGCTTGAGCGGCTCAAGACTAGTCCGGACCCGCAGATCGCGAAATCCGCGGCCGAGCAACTGGAAGGTTTGCCCATGTTGAAGAAGTATGGCGTGCTGCCGCAAGCCGAGGCTAAGCCGCAGCCAGCAAGCACGGTGCCCGCAGCATCGTCGCCGGCGTCTTCCGCAACCTCATCTTCTTCAGCCGCGAAAACACAAGCGGCAGCGCAACCAAAGGCACAAACTCAAAATCCTCAATCCGACGAAGTCAGTGTCGATCAGCCGGAACAACCTCCGGCCCCACCACAACCCGACAAGCGTCCAATCCAATTTCTGAAAGGAAAGATAGTTTCCGTCGATTGTTCGCACGCTCCTTCGGCGATCCTGACTGTGTCAGGGGGAGCAAAAGTGCTAAAGCTCCGGACGGACAATTACAAATCGCTGATGGTCATGGGAGCCGACGACTTTTCCTGCGAATGGAAAGGGCGCACCGTCGCCGTCAATTACAGAGCCGGAGGAACAGCTGACGGCGATCTAGTTTCGGTCGAACTCGAATAGAGCGGGCAAGGCGGCGGGAGCAGAGAATTTCCCGAAAAGCGCCGCAAACAACAAACCCTCCCAGGGGAATACTGAGAGGGTCTGGCGAATTCTGAAGTTAGGTCAGGCGCGGACTACGTTACCCGCCTGGAACCCCTTGGGGCCCTTCAGCAGATCAAACTCCACGGTTTCGCCCTCATTCAGCGTGCGGTAACCATTCTCCTGGATGGCGGAGAAATGAACGAAGACGTCTTCCCCAGTGGACCGCTGGATAAAACCGTATCCTTTAGCCCCGTTAAACCACTTTACTGTACCCTTCTCTCTCACAATGAACTCCTTTCGCCTCTGCTAAGATTAAAAATTCCACATTCTTCTTGAAGCGCGCGCGTGTCTCTTACCCCCTCAAAGCATGTGGACGAAACGGTCTTCACTTGCATGCAGCCGAGAACTTGGTTCAACAAGAAAGGCTCCTGAGTTCTGCGCCGTCTGTGGAGAAAACGGCGCAAAGCTCCGGAGCCTGTCGTGGTGGCGCGAGTTTCGACAACAATGCACAAAAACCTCAACCCAAGCTAACGAACGTCGTTGCCGACATTTCGTCAACGAGCAGGAATAATATTCAGGAATTTTCTTTCTGGCAAGAGAAGAATTCACAATAAAGCGAAATGAAGCGAAATCAATAAGTGTGACCCATGGTTTTATCGAAAGCGGACTGCAACATCGAGCCGCACAAAGATAGCGTCACGGACCGAAAGAAACTCCCGCAACTCTCTGATAAGGTTGGGGAAACTTAGATGTTCGCCGTGCAAACCGCGCCTGTCCTTATGTATCTGTCTGCCCTCGATTAATGCGACTACCGCGTGTTCGGAAAAATGGATAGCGAGAACAAACCCTCGCCTTGTTCGTCGATGGTGGTCGTGCTCAACAGCTTCAGCGAGCCGCTCTTCTGGATGCGGAACACGGAAACCTGGTTGGGGTTTTGTGCAATGACCATTAGGTCTCCTGTCACGGCGATGTCAGCTACTGCCGGATCCACTACGTTTGCCGCAGCGACGGTCACCTTCAGCGGACGCTCGGTGAAGGTTGCGGTCAGCACGCCTGGGCTGTATCCGCCACCAAGTTGTACGCCGAGGTACAGGCCGCCCGACCCCGCGTAGCCCGCCGCACCAAAGAATGGGAAACTGGCCCCCGCCAAGTTATCGGGATTTCCCAACGGCCAAGAATGCAGGTTCGTCAGGCCTTTGGAGGTGATGCGAGCAGTAAGGGCCACCGTGATCGCATGTTGGTGAGTAATATCCACGGAACTGCTGGCAAACACAACCAAGGCGCTGTTCCTGGTGATGTCAAGGCCGAGCGGGATGCAGTAGCCGACTCTCGCGCAAACGCCGTCGCTAAAGCCAACTGCCCCGAGAGCAGTGAGACTGCCGTTGTTCTGGTTGATCCCCGGAACAGCGCAGCAAAGCTCTCGGCGCTACTTTCCACGAGATATTTGCCGTCGGGGGTTACCGCTATCGGCCCCACACCGTGCTCGTCTGCATAAGTGCCCGCAAGCGCAATCGTGCAGTCCGATTTTACCTTCCAGACTCCAATGTTGCCGCTTTCTGAGTAGCCGGCGTAAAGAAGCTGGCCGCCTGGAGCCAACGCCAAACTACCCCCATAGGTGCCTGCAATAAGATTGGGATTAAAGTACCTCCCGACTCGCTGGTACGAAGTCGCCTTTGAAAAGGCGGCGATGTCGCTCGAGCCACCGTCCAGCACGAAAATACAGCCAGCCTCCGCGCTGACCGCTTGCTCAACCTGGCCGACGTAGAATTCCCCGGTGGTACCCTCGCCGCCGGTGCGAAGAACGGCGACTTTGGCCATCCTCCCAGTCTTCGTGTTCAGCCTGTATAGTATGGCGCTGTTGGAAATATAGTTTCCGTTGTTGACGATCACGTACTCGTTCGATGCAAAGCTCGGACAGCAAAAACCGATCAGCACCGTGGCCAACGCAAGAAACGATCTCGGATTTCCCATGCTCTTCCTCCGTCTCGCGTGGTCGTCGATCTGGATGAGTTGCGCGGCCGGGGATTCGGTTTCTAGCGCTCTCAGCATTCAGATTGACCAACGCCATCATCCCGCTTTGCGTTGTCGCCGGGAATGGCTAAGCGGATTCTGCCAGGACGGTAGTTTTCCACTGTGGAAAAGCGCCCATTCGATTCACCCTCGTGACCGCCGTCACATCTATCTTTTTGCGCTTGCGCTAGCATGACTCCATTCCCGTCAAAGGCTGGCCTCGATTCAGAAGCGAGGCTTGCTCATGTTGTTTCCAATTTGGAAAGTCTTTGTTGTTGCCCTGGTCCTGACTCCAGTCTCACCGCTGCTGGTTGCGGAGCAGCCTACGAGGCCAGTGATCCCAGTAGTGATCCCGCCCGGATTAGTACACCCGCAGCATCCCCGCCCCGTGACCCAAAGCTCGGGTTACATCTTCGCAGGCACCGTCAAGTCAGTGGAGCGGGTTGCTTCCAAGGGAAACGGCGTGGCGACCGTCCAGATCAACTTTCATGTCGATCAGGGCTTGCGTGGCGTTCGAACCGGGCAGGTGCTGGCGGTCCGCGAGTGGGCCGGCCTATGGGGATCCGGCGAAAATTATCGACTCGGCGAACGCGTTCTGCTGTTTCTCTATCCTCCCAGCAAATTAGGACTGACCAGCCCGGTGCAAGGGCCGATGGGCCGCTTCAAGATTGGCCCTGACGGCCAAGTAGTGCTCAACCCAGGACGAATCAGTTTCCTCGCGGCCCGCCCGCGTATTCGAGACTCGTTGCAGGGAAGAACCCGCATAACCCCTGTCGAACTTGTCCGTTTCCTCCGCTCGGCGGAAGAGTGAGCCATGTCGACAAGTTCCTTCTTTTCGCGTGCGCCCAAGTTAGCAGATGGATCGCGGTCGTGTTTTCCCGGAAGCCCTCCCCAAATCTCGAGAGCTTCACGGCGATTCACACCTGGATTGAGGTTCGTTTATCTCAGAGCAGCAGTAATTCTCCTGCTCCTTACATTCATGCAAGTGGCGCGAGCTGGAGGGCCGCGCTACATTGCCGGAATCAGCTACTTCAACCAGGGGACGGCCGGCACACCTCTGACTTGGGCCCAGGGAGTAGTAAACTATTACACCGACCAGGGGCCTCTCAGTGCGACGGTTCCGGGACCGCAAGGGGACGCCCTGGTCGCCGACGCCTTCAGTCAGTGGACCTCCATTTCGACCGTCGCCTTATCGATCACACACGCGGGACAACTTGCGGAAGATGTCAGCGGCTCGAACGTCTATCGCAACAGCGATGGAACGATCACGATGCCGGCCGACATCATGCCAACGGCAACAGGCACGCCTGTGGGCGTCGTTTAAATCCGGACCCGCCAACCTTACCTTTTGACTATTTTGCCTTTATTTTGCCTTTAACATATTGATAACAAAGCATTTAGCGATCATGTGGTTTGCCCAACCTATGTGCTTAACTTTGGGGCCTTTGTGTGTTGCTAAACAATTGATAACAAAGCAAATATTGTGCTTGACACAAAACGCGCAATAATTTAATATTATAACAATATGGCAAGGAAATATAAACCGGGAGGATGCCTAGCGTCCACCGCTTTCCTTAGCCACGTCCATCAGGACAACGGAGCAAGATTATGACAGTAGCAGATGCTAAGGCCGCTTTCGAAAGTTTCAAATCCGCCAAGGCTGATGCCAGCCAGACGAACCAGCAAGTGGTCACCGCCTACAACAAACTTTATGAGAAGGCGCGGCAGCTTAAGCTGGCCGGTGAAGCCCAGAAGAAGGTGGAAGAGCTGGTGGCCGAGAACACCCGCCTGAAGGCGTTGGTGGAAGGCAAGAAGGCCGTTGGCAAATCCGCCTAGCTGCTTTAGGGAGCAAAGGTGGCAATAGGAGTTTTCTATTGCCATGTAGATTGGGAATTAGCTCAGGGAAATCATATGAGACAAGCAATTAAAACCATCATCCAACAGCGAAGCACGGCTACTTGGCTAGCCACCGGAGCTGCACTGGAGAAGCTAGCAGCAGGAGGCATGAAAATGTCTTTACCTACTTTGATAAAGCTCATCCGTACTAAGGAGATAGAAGGCAAGCAAGTGGGTGCCAGGTACTTTGTCTCTAGGGAAAGCATAGACGCTCTGTTGAAAAGCAATTAAGACTTTCTAGATGACTATGTCTGGACGGTTTTAACTGCTTATAGAAGCAGTTAGATACAAAAGAACACAAGGAGATAGAGTGGCAGAGTCCATAATCAGCGCCAAGCGGTCTAGGGACACTCTGAACAAGCAGTGTTTCTAACGGAGCGAATTTTGCAAGGCTCAGGAAATACCACTTCCGCTGCGACTCGCGGGTGGTGGAACTCGTTCCGCTGCCGTTTCTGCGCGCATCCGGTGATGCAGGACTGGCTACGCCGCTGCCAGTAACTTTTTGCGGCTCACAAACAAGTTGACCAGCGCGCAAGTGACAAACAGCCGGTGTGCGTTCTTCTTCAGTCCGCGATAGCGTACTTTCACAAATCCGAACTGCAGCTTCATCACTTGAAACACGTGCTCCACTTTCGCCCGCACCTTCGACTTCGTCCGGTTCTTCGCCCACGCCACTTCATCCACGACCTGGCCCTTGTAGCGACAGCGCCGCTGGGTGAAGTCCTGCGCTCGGGGCGCGCACTCGCGGATCACCTCGGTTTGGCCCTGATACGCTCCGTCGCCCCACACCCGCGTTTCTTCGCCATGCAGCAGTTCCGGCAACATGGCCACATCGGAAACGTGGGCGGCCGTCGCCACCGCCGTGTGAATGATTTTCGTCTTGCTGTCCACGCCCACGTGCGCCTTCATCCCGAAGTACCAGTTCTTCCCCTTCTTCGTCTGATGCATCTCCGGGTCCCGGCTCTGCTCGCGGTTCTTGGTCGAACTGGGCGCGTGGATCAGAGTCGCGTCCACGATCGTACCCGTCGTGATCCGTACTCCCTTGGCTTGCAAGTGCAGGTTCACCCTGCCCAAAATCTCTTCTCCCAAATTGTGCGCTTCCAGCAAATGACGGAACTTGCACACCGTGGTCTCGTCCGGCACCGGCCCCGATCCCAGGTCAATCCCCGCAAACTGCCGCAACGTGGCCGAGTCGTACAAAGCCTCTTCCACCGCCGGGTCCGACAGGTTGAACCACTGCTGCAGAAAATAAATCCGCAGCATCTGTTCCAACTCTTTCGGCCGTCTTCCGTTGCCCGGCTTCGGATAGTGCGGCTCGATCAACACGCACAACTTGGCCCATGGCACCACCTGCTCCATCTCTTCCAGAAACATCGCCCGCCGCGTCTTCTTTGTGTACCGCTCGAATCCCGTCATCATCGCCAGTGTCCTCTGCTGATTGAAAGAGCTCATGCCAGATGACTTTATCTATACTGGCTGTGGAAAGGCAGCACCTAATCAGAGTCTCCCTAGCACACGTGCTAGTGTAATCCGACAAACCACATGGGGGATGCAAAGCCGGAATGTCCGGGAAGCTTACCTATGGCAAGTTGTATTAGGAGAAGGTGGCCGTTATGGAGTCACTGCACCAGAGCGAGGACCAATGAGTAAGGTGATAATAAGTGCCCTCTTCAAGTCTGTAGATACCAGAGAAGCTTTTGGATATCGGTACTTGAGGAGCAGGCAGCCACAAAGTCCCTTTAACTGGTAGCCCTCTTTCTTTTTCCTTCCTAAACTACGTCCACTCAATGAAATCCACATAGATCTTGAAGCAACCTTCCTGCCGCTTTAAAGCCTAGAGTTACAAAGCAGAGTTTGAAAGCCGATTCTGAAAGTGTCTCAGATTTTAGACACCTGTGCGGAACTCTGCGGGCGGGTCCGGGTACGACGCGGACGGTACGGTCACGGACGCGCTTCTTGGCCAAGGCGCTGGCGATGCCTCCGAGTGCTTCGGCAACGCGGTCTATGGAGGAGTCGACAATTTCGGAGTTGCAGCTTATTTTCTGCACGCGCTGGTCGTCATCAACGGAAACTGCGTCGTCCAACTGCCGGACCCTGATGTGGAATACAGGTTGGTGCGGGTGTTGGGACGGGTACTCGGCCTGGGTTGGTCGCAAATGAACCTCAACGTCCAGACCGGTAATCCCCCACCGACTGCCGATGACTACGTCGGCTTTAGCATCATGCACGCCGTCGATTCTCCCAGCTGCGTTCCCATTACCTCATGCTATTCGAACGGCGGCCAAGTCAACCCCTACCAACCGAAAATGGACGATCAGGCAGCACTATCGCGCTTATATCCGGGATCGACGTTTTCCGCGAGCACCGCCCGCATTCACGGCAACGTCTATTTCGCGAATGCGAGCGGACAACCGGGCCAGGGCATGCAAGGGGTAAATGTCGTTGCCCGCTGGATCGATCCCGGTACCGGGCTACCTTCGGGGGCGTACGCGGCTTCCGCCGTTTCCGGCTTTCTGTTCGCTGGAAATGTAGGAACGACGGTCACCGGCTTCAACGATGCCACGGGCCTGCCGTTCAATCGCTACGGCTCGAACGAATCAACGCTCGAAGGATTTTTTGACCTGGCCGGGTTGCAATTTCCCAACGGTGGGAGCAGCGCTCAGTACCAATTGACGGTCGAGGCAGTCGATCCCCTCTGGTCGCCGACCGTGGGCCCTTACCAGCCTTGGCAAGTGCTGCCATCGGGCTCGGTGCAAACTATCACAGTGAACGTAACCTTGGGCGGCGACAGCGGGCAGGATATTGTGATGCAAGGCAGTGCTGTCGAAAAACCCGATTGGTTCGGGCCGACGACGTACAGCTCTCCCGCGATGCTGCCGGTTCCCGGCGACTGGGCAGCCTCGCTTGATCCCTACGGCGGCCTCGACTATTTCTGGTTCACGGGCCAAGCAAACCGTACTCTTTCCGTATTAGTGACTGCCCTGGACGCATCCGGCGATCCATCAGAAAGCGAGGCTCAACCCGTGATTGGCCTGTGGCAGTTGTCTGACCCGGGAACTTTTCCTGCCCCAGCCAACACGCCATCGGCATTCAACTCTTCGATTTTCGGGACGACGATTCTGAACGCGGAATTGCTGGAGGCGACCAGCTTCCGCGTCGGAATCGCCGACATCCGCGGCGACGGACGCCCAGACTACAAATACCACGCACGCTTGCTCTACGGCGACCACATAACTCCAACCCGCGCCAGCGTGGCCGGTGGTACGGCCCTCGCCATTGCTGGGTATGGATTCCAAGCCAACACTGCAGTTGCCATTGGGAGCGGGAATGCTCCGCCACTGGCGGCATCCGCGAACCAGATGTTCGTCACCGCGTCCGCCCAAGCGGACGGAGTGCAGAATATAACGCTATTGGATCCGCCGACGGGTGCCACGTCGGTGCTCACCGGCGTTGTGACTTATGGCGCTGGCCCGAACGATGCTCTCAGACTGATCGCAGGGGCGAATCCCGCTACGCCGGTCGGGGGACGGGCGCCAAATCCAATTCGAGTCCAAGCCCTGGCTCCCGACGGAATCACTCCCATCGCCGGAGCCACTGTTTCCTTTACATCGACTCCCGCAGTGGATTTTAGCCCGGGGATGGGCACGCCGATAGTCTGTGCCGGTGGCGTCAGTTGTACCATGCTGACCGACCAATCCGGACAAGCGTCGGCGTATGCCATCCTGCTCACCCCAGGCGCGATGACTATCACGGTACAGCTTGCACCAGCTTCGTACACCAGCCCTCAGCAGGTGCAAACTACTTTGGTGGGCTGCGAGAGCTGCGAGGGGTCGGTGTTTGACATTGCGCTCGTTCCACAAAATGAATCTGTCGCGCAAGGTGCGACGGTCAAGCTCGCGTTGAACGCACGGGTTCTATCGAATGGAACGCCGCAAAATGGTCAGACAGTGAACTTTTCTCTCTACCACGGAAGCGGCACGCTGAATCCTGTTTCCGCCACCACAAATAGCAACGGATACGCCAGCACCACCTTGCGGCTCGCGAATTTCGCCGCCGAGGTAGATGGAAACGCCTGCGTAGGATCAAACAACGATCCTTGCCTGGGCTTCCACGTGTTTCCGGTGCCCTCCTCAGGGCTGCTATTACAGGCCGTGGCAGGTGATCTACAACTCATCACTGTTGGGTCAGCATTTCAACCGGTTGTGGTTCGGGTCACGGACACGTCAGTTTCCCCGAATCCTGTCCTAGGCGCCAGCGTCTTGTTCCAATCGTTGCTGGGACGCACCACCGACAACGCGCCGATTGTGTCGGGCGGAGATACGAATATTACGACCAATCCGATGCCGATTATTCTTGGGATGTCGCAGACCGCTGTGACTTCTGACGCGAACGGCCTGGTGACCATGCAGCCCTCTACCGGAGGGTTTCAAGGCGCTCTGGCAATTCTGGGAGTAGTCACGGCCGGACCAGAGAGCATGCCATTTCAGCTGCAATCGTTGTGGCCGATGACGCAATAGGGCTGGCAGTGTGTGGGCGCTCGTGTCCCCGCGCATGCGGCATGAGGTACCTCGTCGCCAGAAATGTCGATCACTTCTTCGTCCACTGGTCCACCCAGTCGTTCACCGTCTTATACCAGAGCTGGCTGTTTTGCGGTTTGAGCACCCAGTGTCCCTCATCTGGGAAGTAAAGCATCTTTGAGGGTACTTTGAGACGCTGCAATGTCGTGAACAGCTGGAATCCTTCCGACACATCCAATCGATAATCCAATTGGCCGTGAATGACCAGTGTAGGAGTTTTAAAATTCAGCGCCGACAAGTGCGGCGACCATTTTCGATAGAGTTCACGGTTGTTATAAAGCGGCCCTTTGAGTTCCCACTCCTCGAACCAAAGCTCCTCGGTGGTGCCCCAGTCGGATTCGTTATTGAACGTCCCATCGTGCGAAACGATGCACTTGAAGCGCTGCGAATGCCCGAGAATCCAGTTGGCCATGTAGCCGCCGAAGCTCGCGCCCAAAGCACACTCGCGGTCCTTGTCGATGAACGGATAGGTGCGCTCTGCGTCGTCAAGGCCTTTCATTAGATCTTCAAAAGGTGCCCCACCCCAGTCACCGTTGACCGCGTCGATGAACTTCTGCCCATAGCCCGTGGATCCATGGAAATTCACCATGACCACCACGTAACCGTTGGCCGCGAACAATTCCGGATTCCAGCGATAGCTCCAATCATCCCCCCAGTTGCCTTGCGGGCCGCCGTGAAGAAGAAATTTGACCGGATACTTCTTCTTGGCATCGAAGTTCGGCGGTTTAACCAAAAACGCCTCCACTTTGTCGTTCGCCGACCCAGTGAACCAGAAAGATTCGAGAGGAGACATGGCAACTCGGGAAAGCACAGCATGATTGAGATCGGTGAGTTGGACCTCGCTCTTTTCCGAGGGTGGGGCCTTGCATCCCTCAGGTTTGATCTTTCCGCTCGCATCCGTACACACTTCTTGAGATTCGAAAACAGTCGGCGCAGTCGAAGTTGCAGCGCCCCCGGGTTGCGCCAAAGTGGCACGAAAGATCTCATTCGGGAACCTCACCGACATCCGCGTAAATAAAAGATTCTTTCCGTCATGGGTCACGGCGAGATCGTCGTTGTGGCCCGGCACAATCAGCTTGACGTTGTTTTTCGTAAGACGGGCGGTCGTTTCGTTACCTTCATCGCCGCCGATGACCGCAGTGTCCAGCGCGATCGAATATACCGGCGAATCACCCTTGTCTTCCGCGACGAAATAAATCTTGGAAGAATCGGGATCCCACGTATAAGCGCCCACCCAACGGTCGAAGCTTTCCGTCAGATTCCTCATATGCCCGCTGCGGCGGTTGTACAGCATTAACCGAAAGCGATCGCTCTCGTATCCCGCCCGAACCTGCGCGCGATACGCAATGTATTTTCCATCCGGCGAATAAAGCGGCGACGAATCGCTCGCAGGATTGTCCGTGATCTTCTTTGCCTCGCCACCATTCACGGAAACTGTGAACAAATCGTTGTTGGTGCTGAGGGCCTCGTCTTTGTCGTGATTTGAGGTGTAGCAAATCTCCTGCCCATCGGGCGAGAAAGCATAGTCGTCTTGCCCGCCCAAGCTAAACGGCGGCACATCGTAATCCCCAGGAGTGAGATCGCGGCTCGCTCCACCGTCGACCGAAATAATCAGAAGATGATTACGTTTCCCCGCCTTGTACGCGTTCCAATGGCGATAAAGCAGATGAGTGAAAATCAAAGCCTTAACCTTCGACTGCTCCGCTTCCTCAACTTTCTTTGCATTGCAAGCTTCGTCAGGGCACTCGGGATAGACATTGGAAACGAAAAGAATGTTCTCTCCATCCGGCGACCAGAGAGGGCCATCGGCTTCGGTAGCAATCGAGGTCAGCTTATGCGTTGCCGTGACCGTCCCCTTGGTGTCATCAAAATCAGCAATCCAGATCTGCGAACCAGCTTCTTTCGACGACAAGAACAAAAAGCGCTTACCGTCTGGCGCCCAACGCGGTCGATCCGAATCCTGGATATGAATAATCTCGTGCGCTTCGCCACCCGCGGTCGGTACCGCCCAGACATGCGGCGTCTTCGTATTCGCTTCCAGGCTGACATCCACCGCGCTGAACAAAACCCATTTTCCGTCGGGCGAAACAATGGGTTCCCCCACGCGCTTGAGCGCCATCATGTCTTCAAAGGTGAAGGGATGTTGTTGTTTATTCTGAGCTAGGGCGGGAAGAACCAATAACGCAAACAAAATCAAGCCGAACAAACGGCGCATGACCGGCCTCCGGGGGGAACCGGCAAGTGTAAATCATGCAGCCTTGAGGAGGTCATAACCGAGTTTGTTCGGTCTGCTCGATCTAGTGGGCTTGCGCCCGCTGCACACACTCCAAAATTTCCGCTTCGCTGAGTGTGTGGTCCGATGCCTTCGCTCGCTGGTAAATGCTTTCAACGACATCGTCCGACGCCGGAATCCCGCGCCGGTCCAGCCAGAACAACACGTTGGACTTCCCGCTCATGGGACCGACATCGATCACCTGTTCGAGGCCGAACACGTGCGAAGGTACGCCCGAGTAAACGGTGTTGGCCAGTTCAATGTCGTTCTTCTTGTAGGCCTTGATAACGGCGGCGGCATGCACACCGGTGGCCGTGCGAAACGCGTCTTCTCCAACCACTGGATAATTTGCCGGAATGGGCACGCCGGTCGCCTGCGACACAGCCACGCAATACTCTTTTAGCCTGGTAAGATCCTGCTCCGCCCACGGAGGAATCCCCATGAGTTTCAGATTCAACAGCATCTGATCCATCTGCGTGTTGCCGACGCGTTCTCCAATTCCCAGTGCGGTTGCATGCACGCACTCCGCGCCCGCAAACAGCGCCGCCATGGAGTTGGCAATAGCTAAGCCGCGATCGCAGTGTCCGTGCCAATCGACGCGAATCTTCTCGCCTGATGGCTTCACCACTTCGTTGATGACGAACTGCACCAGGGCAAATGCGCCCATCGGCGTAGCGTGACCCGCAGTGTCGCAAATGACGATGGCCCGCGCCCCACAATTGATGGCCGTCGAGTACAGCCGTTTGATCATCTCCGGATCGCACCGGGTGGTGTCTTCGGTGACATACATCACGTCCAGCTCAAGCGATACGGCGTACTTCACGGCGCTTTCCGTCGTCTTGAGCAGAAAGTCGTCGGTCCAATTTTCGGTAAAGCGGCGGATGGGGCTCGATCCAATAAACGTCGCAGCTTCGATCTTCAGCCCGGTGCGCTGCACAATTTCCGCGATCGGACGGATATCGTTCTGATGAGTTCGAGCCGCACAGTTGGCGCGAATCTTCATCTTGTGGCTCACGATCTCGCGCGCCAAAGCTTCCGCATCGCCAACCGCACGCGGCCCCGCTCCGGGCAGTCCGAGAGCGAGAGAGTTGATGCCCAGAGTCTCCATCAGATGGAGTATCTGAATCTTTTCCCGGATGGAAGGATCGCGCACTGAAGGCGACTGCAAACCGTCGCGCAAAGTTTCATCATTGAGCAAAACATGCCCCATCGGCCGCAACGATGCGGGATAGATCCGGTTCCAGTCGTAAATAAGTTCGGAAGATAACATGCGTTTTGAGAATCACGTGGGGACAGCCGCCCCGGCTGTTCGCGGCCGAGTAGAGCCCGGCAGACTCTACTTCTTTGGCGGCACCGTCAACCCGAAAATCGAGATCTGCCCCGCTCCAGCTACGTTCAAACCACCTGACTCCTCGGGATTTGGCAAATAGAGCGTCTTACAATGCTCGCAGCGATAGACTTCCGCATCGCTGCCCCAAGACTTCTCCACATCACCGCAGGCCTGCTCCAGGACATCGGTGGTGTAGAACCAGCGTTTGAGATGACCGCCGCAAAACTTGCCTTTCTCGTTCTTCTCGTTGCAAGCCCGTTGTCCCGCCTTCTTAATTTTGACTTTGTGCTTGGGAAGTTGCGGAGGAGTCTGCGTGCCAGAGGTTACGGTTGTGGCCAAAAGGTTCACCCTCGTTCAAGCGGCCAACGCCGCAGGATTCTTCGACTCTTCGTATTCTACTCGAAGCGTTTTGCGCGATGCCACAGAAGACGAACCGGGAACAGGAAAGTTTGTTTGTATTAGAACTCTTTCTTAGGTGCGGCCTGTTCTGCGCCGACGCGGCCGACTACCATATCGGCCACGAAATAATTTTCGCCGGAGATGGGAATGCCTGCCATGCGTCGAAGCATGGCAATCTGTCCCACGTGAGTCAAAGCATCCGCAATCGGTCCCTGAAAAAGCTTCTCTACGGGTGCGTGTAACGGCTCTGCCGAAGCCAGGTAATCGTCGAAGCTCTGCAGCGCCGAGAAAAATCGGGTTATTTCCTTGTCCCAGGTCAGCGGCTGCGATGGGACAAATTTTGGTTTTCCTTGCGCCATCGACAGCGACCAATCCAGCAAATCCCCAACGTGAGCCAGGATTTGCGCCGGACGTCGCCCCGCTCCTTGGAAGTCCGCAAACTCCGCAGGCGCGAGGCGAACCGCTTTGCCTCCACGGTAAGCCAGAGTTGCAAGCGTGTGTCGGAGAAAATCACGTTTGGGATCCGTGGTTTACATTGCTAGGCCTCTTTTCTCCGGTAAGAGAATACCTTAAATGACATTATCTGTTGGACAATTGCGAGGCGGAAAATATCTAGAGCCGGCCTCTTCGCAAGAACGCACCGGTTGCGCGCAGAGCACCTCGCAGCTTTTGAAGTAGCCGAGGGGCGAACATCAGATCAAGGAAGCCTTCCATCTGCCGCGTGAATGTTTCGCCGTATCCGTACCACCAGACTTGCTTCATTTCGGGCAGACGGTCAGAGTCCACATACTTAATTCGCACCATTTCCTCCAAACCGAAAATGCCGTGAGTGCGGTCCAACCCGCTAGCCTTTATTCCCCCATGCGGAGCTTCACTGATGCCGAAGCAGGCGACGGCATCGTTGACCATGACGGTGCCTGCCTGGATGCGCCGGGCCAGTGATTCTCCGCGCGCACGATTGCGTGTCCAAACGCTGGCGGCGAGACCGAAATCAGAATCATTGGCCAGCCGGATCGCCTCATCATCAGTGTCGAAAGGCATTACGGGAAGGACCGGGCCGAACGTTTCCTCGCGCATGATCTGCATGGCGTGAGTGACTTCGGCCAGCACAGTGGGGGCGTAAAAATTCGGGCCGAGCTCAGGGAGTCGAGAGCCTCCGATGAGCACTCGTGCGCCGTGCAAGCGCGCATCTTCGACCTGCGCCTCTACGTTACACACCTGCAGTTCGCGGATCAGCGGGCCAACATCAGTGTGCGGATCAAGCCCATTGCCCATCCGCAATAGCTTGGTTTTTCGCACGCAAGCCTCGAGGAATTCGTTGTATAAACTCCGATGCACGTAGCAGCGCTCCACCGAAAGGCAGGCTTGTCCGGAATTCACGAACGCACCCCAGACAGCGCCGCTGGATGCGACGTCCACATCGGCGTCATCGAGCACCAGCATGGGATCTTTTCCGCCAAGTTCCAGTACCACCGGGAGCAAGCGAGCTGCGGCTGCCTGGGCAATGCGCTTGCCAGTGGCGACGCTTCCGGTAAAGACCAGCTTGTCGATTTCCGCGTTCAGCAGCGCAGAACCCGTGGACCCGTCGCCAACGATGACCTCAAAGACATCGTTGGGAACGCCGGCTTCGTGCAGCAAGGACGCCAGCTGCAATGCCGTCAGCGAAGTAAGTTCTGAAGGTTTCAGCACCACCGCATTTCCGGACACGAGCGCGGACAGCGATTCAGTGGCAGGAATGGAAAACGGATAGTTCCAAGGCGAGATAATGCCAATCACGCCATATGGCTCGCGCAGAATGCGTCCAACCTTGGTCTTCATGGCCAGGTTGCCGTGCGGAACCGGCCGCTCACGCAAGAAGGCAAACTGCATTATCGACACAGAACCGTGTCGCATCCAACACGACCATAATTTCGGTAAGCAGCGCTTCTACGACCGGTTTGCCGGCCTCGCGCGTAATCAGCGCCGCAACTTCCGATTTCTTTTCGTGGAGCAGGCGCTGAAACTCGCGCAGGATAGTTACCCGCCGCCGCACATCAGTCTCGTTCCATGCCGGTTGCGCCGCGCGAGCTCGGGCTACGCCAGCGCGAACCTGGGTATCGGTGGCAACCTCGAATTCGCGCAGGGTCTCGCCGGTGGCGGGATTCGTCGAAACCACCTTGCGCGTCGTGACTTGAAAATCAGTTGCCATGCTCTGTAGAGACGTAGCTTGCTGCGCCTCATTCCCGGCTACAGAAACGTTGCAAACAACGTTTCTAAAGTACATGATGGTCGTCCCCGCATGCCGGTTCAATATTCGACATTCACCAGATACAGTCCGCTGGCCGGAGCTGTGGCTCCAGCGGCCGAGCGGTTGCGTGCCGCCAGGATGCCGGTTATTTCATCCGGCTTCAATGTTCCTTTTCCCACGAGCATGAATGTTCCTACCAGATTGCGAACCATGTGGTGCAGGAAGCCGCTGCCTCGGACGGTGTAAACCAGTTCCTCGTCTTCACTTCCACGGTCCCAGGTCGAAGCGAAGATCTGCCGCACGTTTGAAGGCGCGCCATGACCCAGGTCGGAATTAGTTTCATCCTTGCGACTGCGCTCTGAATCTACTGCTGCAAAGGAAGTGAAGTCGTGTTCTCCGATGACCAATCCAGCGGCTTCCTGCATTGCGTCGTGGTCCAGGGGATAAGGATAGTGCCAGACGTAGCGCGCCAGAAAGGGAGAACAAATAGCGCCGCGATAAATGCGGTACCGGTAGGTTTTCGCATGAGCGGACTTGCGCGCGTGAAACTCGGGGGGCGCATCGTTGGACTCGATTACGCGAATCGAAGGCGGAAGAATATCGTTGAGCGCCTTCACCAGATTGCGCGCGGGCATAGGCGATTCGGTCACGAACGTGGCTACTTGCGCAAGCGCGTGAACCCCGGCGTCGGTGCGCCCAGATGCTTGCGGCAAAACCTTTTCGCCGGTCACTCGTCCAATAGCCGAGGCCAGTGTGCCCTGGATTGTGGCAGCATCCGGCTGTACCTGCCATCCGGAGAATTCCGAGCCGTCATAGGCTAGAACGATTTTGAGATTGCGCGTCACGTCAAAACAGCTTGCAAGTCTTTGCAAATTTAGTGCAGTCAGCCGGACCTGATTCAGGAGTGTCGCGTCAGCTATACTATTGCATTCCACGTAGCGCTTTACGACGAAACGCAGGGCCTTGCCCGAAGAACATAAAAATGAAACCCGGGCAGGCTGTTTTGCGTAATAACTCTTGACCTAGAGAAGCCTTTGTCGCCATCACGAGCGATTCTTATGCATGGAGAGAAGCGAATGCCTTTGTCTGCTTTGAATTCCGCCTGCCGGGTCGTAATTGCCATGATGATCGGCGGCGCGCTGGCCGTTAGCGGTTGGGCGCAAGACTCAACTCAATCCAGTTCAGCCTCGCCTGCTTCTGAGCCCCGGACGGTGCAAGCCCCGCAACCGCAGGAGTTCGTTATAAAAGATTATTCCAAGGCGACTCCCGCGTTTCCAAATGTGATTCGGCCTTACATGCCGCGGCACGTGCCTGCGCCGAATCTAGCCAATACGCCGCGGATCGATCAGCTCATGCATGACGGCAAGATCATGCTTTCGATTGACGATGCGGTTGCGCTGGCGCTCGAGAACAATCTTGACATCGGAATTGCGCGTTACAACTTGAACATCGCCGATACAGACGTTCTACGCGCGAAATCCGGGGCCAACAACTTCCTCGGAGCGAATTCCGGAGTAGTGCAAAATACCCCGGGTAGCGGCGTAGGCGGGCTGGGCGGAACGGTCGGCTCCGGCGCAGGTGGCACCACAGCGGCACCAGGCGGTATCGGGGCGGGCACCAATGGATTGGTGAGTTCGAGCCTCGGTCTGGGGTCGCCGATTACGAGCTTTGACCCGATACTCACCAGCACGCTGCAGGAAGACCACAGCAATACCATCTCAAGCAACGTCTTCACTGGAGCGCCCACGGTATCGCAGAATACAGGAACCTACAATTTCGCCTACAACCAAGGCTTCCAATGGGGCACGAACATGTTGGTGGGGTTCACCAACTCACGAGTCACCACCAACAACGTGTTCAATACCTATAGCCCGCAGATCAGCCCGGCTTTCCAGTTCAGGCTCACACAGCATCTGTTGCAGGGTTTTGGCTTTCTCCCCAATACCCGCTTGATCCGGTTGACTAAAAACAATCGTGAAATCTCTGACGTCGCATTCCGGCTGCAGATTATTACGACGGTGGATCAGATCGAAAACATGTACTGGGATTTAGTCTTTGCTTACGAGAATGTAAGAGTGCAGCAGGAGTCGCTGGCTTTCGCACAGAAAACCCTATCTGACACAAACAAGCAAGTGCAGATCGGTAGCCTGGCTCCGATTGAGGTAGTTCGTGCTCAGAGCACGGTTTCCTCCGACCAGCAGACCTTGATCCTGGCGCAAAATAATTTGCAGCTACAGCAACTACTGATGAAGAATGCGCTCAGCCGGACGTTAGTGGATCCAGTGCTCGCGGATGCCGAAGTCATTCCGACCTCAACCATCGCTTTGCCGGATCAGGAAGCGGTCGTACCGATCCAGGATTTGGTCAACGATGCGCTTGGTCATCGGCCCGAATTGGCTGAGTCGAGAATCGATCTGACCAACCGTGAGATTAATAACAAAGCGATTCGCAATTCGATGCTGCCCACTCTCGACATCTTTGCCTATTACGGCGGTTCGGGGTTGGCCGGTTCACAAAACGCTGCCAACCTCTGCGCCAATCAACCTCCCGCAGAGCAGGCGGAGGGATTCTGCTCGGGCTTCAATTCCACGATCCCCCCGAACGGGGCTACCGTAATTCCCCCTGTCACGCCCGTCGGTTACACGACGGCCTTGAATCAACTGGTCAACTCAACGGCGCCTGATAAGGGCGTTGGTTTGACACTAAACATTCCAATTCGCAACCGCAACGCTGACGCATTGCAAGTACGCGCGGAATTGGAATATCGTCAGGCGCAGATGCGCGAGCAGCAAATCGAAAACCAGATTCGCATCGAGGTTCGCAACGCCCAGTTCCAAGTGGTGCAAAACCGGGCTGCTGTCGCAGCCGCGCAAGCAGCAGTAGAACTAGGCCATCAGTCGCTGGATGCCGAACAAAAGAAATTGAACCTGGGCGCTTCGACGAGCACGCTGGTTTTGCAGAACCAATCTATTTTGGCGACCAACGAATCCAACCTGGTTTCGGCGATGGCCGCCTATGAGAAATCGCGTATTGAGATGGATCGAGCCACCGGCCTGCTGTTGGACCACGCCGGAATCGTCATGGGTGACGCCGAGCGCGGTCAGGTTACGCATATGCCGAATGTGCCTTATGTGAAACCGCGGCAGGATGTGAAGTCGGTGCTGGACGCTCCTCAGCAGCAGCCGCCGCAGAACTAGCGCGGCAGTACAGTTTGCAGCAAAATTTCAAATCAGCGACCGCAGCGTGAGACGGCGCGGCTTATCGAACTGCGTAGTGGCAAATCCGCTCCGGCGGCGCTTGACTTGTTCCCCGACCTCGCCTTTATAAATCTTTACATTTCCGCCCGTATACTTAGCTGCTTCCAAAGCTACTCTAGTGTGTCCCTAAGAATTTGGGAGCATCCAATCTCGATATTGAGAAGCGTCGCAATATTCACAAGAAGTCTCTACGAACAACAAGGAGATAAAGAAATGCGTTTGCTTAGTTTGAATTCCGTGAGGCGGCAGGTTGTGGTGGTCGCACTGACTGGTGGGCTGACCCTCAGCGGATGGGCGCAGAACGCGCAACCGGCTCAATCCGGATTGCCCCAGGCGCCGCAGTCCATGCCGGCGTCAGTGCCGCAATCACAACAGTATGTCTCGGTGGACTATTCGAAACCGCGGTCCCAATTCCCCAATGTGATCGCTCCCTATAAACCGGGCTACGTGCCACCGCCGAACCTGAACAACACCGATCGCATTCAACAGTTGATACACGACGGCAAGATCATGCTCTCGATGAACGACGCGGTAGCTCTGGCTCTGGAGAACAATCTTGATCTGGTGTTGGCGCGATACAACCTGAACATCGCGGATACGGACGTCTTGCGTGCCGAGGCGGGCGCCAATATTCTTGGCGTTAACACGGGCATCGTGCAAAATACGCCTGGTGGCGGCGTAGGCGGCCTAAGCGGAACGGTCGGATCGGGCGCGGGCGGCACGAGCGTAGCGGCCGGCGGCGTGGGCACAGGTACGAATGGTTTGGTCAGCTCTACTTTGGGCATTGGTTCGCCCATCACGAGCTTCGATCCTGTGATCAACAGCACTCTTCAGATGGACCGCGACTTCACGCAATCCACTAGCGTATTCAGCCCCGTTCCCATCGCCAATACCAACACGGGTACAGTCGACTTCAGCTACCTGCAAGGCTTTCATACCGGTACGAATTTCGCAGTGGGATTCAACAACTCGCACGTCACCACCAACCTTCCAACCAGCGAGTTCACTCCCAGCCTAAATTCTGGCCTGCAGTTCAGGCTTACGCAGAACCTATTGCAAGGGTTTGGCTTCGTGGCGAACACGCGCTTCATCCGAATCGCCAAGAATAACCGTGAGATTTCCGACGTTGCCTTCCGCCTGCAAATCATCACAACCGTAGACCAAATCGAAAACCTGTACTGGGATCTGGTATTTGCTTATGAGAACGTGCGGGTTCAGCAGGAGGCGCTGACTTTTGCCGAGAGGACGCTTGCCGACAACAAGAAGCAAGTGCAATTTGGAACTTTGCCGCCGATCCAGGTCGTGAGCGCGCAGAGCACCGTTTCTACTGATCAGCAGGCGTTGATCCTCGCCCAAACGAATCTGGAGCTGCAGGAATTGTTGATGAAGAATGCGCTCAGCCGCACGCTGGAAGATCCTAAGCTCGGTAGCGCCGACGTGATTCCTACCTCCACCATGCAATTACCTGAGCAGGAATCGGTAGTGCCGGTGCAAGATTTGATCGGTGACGCGCTCGGTCATCGGGCGGAATTAGCTGAATCACGAATCGATTTGAACAGTCGTGAACTCAACAACAAAGCCGTTCGCAACGCCATGCTGCCTACTCTCGATTTGTACGCATATTATGGCGGGTCGGGTCTCGGCGGAAACGTGAACCCAGTGCTGTTACCGCCGTCGCTGGGCGGCACTTGCACGACCGCGACGAGTAGCTTCGGGTGCTTTAATCCGCCGACCGCTGCTCCTCCGTTTCGCAATGGCGGCCCAGTTAGCACCGCCAACACTTTTAGTCAGCTCGTCAACGGCACCGCACCCGACAAGGGAATTGGGCTGACTCTTACAATCCCGATCCGAAATCGGCAGGCGCAAGCAGACCAGGTACGTGCAGAGTTGGAATATCGACAGGCGCAGGTCCGCCTGCAGCAGCTCGTGAATCAAGTCCGCATTGAGGTGCGCAACGCGCAGTTCGCGCTGCAACAAAATCGAGCCAGCGTGCAAGCCGCGCAGGCCGCCGTTGATTTTGCTCGCGAGACGCTGGACGCGGAGCAACAGAAGTTGGCAGTTGGAGTCTCCAACCCGACCGCGGTGTTGCAGGATCAAACCGGCCTGACCACGGCCGAGTCCAATCTGGTCTCCGCTAAAGCGGCTTACGAAAAGGCGCGAGTCGAACTGGACCGTGCTACTGGCCTTCTGCTTGACCACGCCGGAATCGTGATGGCCGATGCGGAACGTGGCGAGGTGACTCATATGCCGAATGTTCCCTACATCGCGCCACGTCAAGATGCGCAGCCGGGCGCAGCTTCGCAGCCTCAGCCGCCGGGTTATTGATTGGGCTCCGGCTCTGCTTGATTTGCATTGAATGGCAGGGCCGAGTGCTTTCCACTTTCCGTCTTCGCAATCTCCGATGTATCCTTCCACGCGTGACGCTGTCCGTCGTTTTGATAACGCAGAACGAAGAGCACAACCTCCCGCGCACGCTTGAAAGCGTGCTGCCGTTGGTAAACGATGGTAAGGGAGAAATCATTGTCGTGGATTCTGGCTCGACCGATCGCACCGTCGAGATCGCGCAATCTTTTGGCGCGAAGGTGTTCGTCGAGGCGTGGAAAGGCTTTGCCGCGCAGAAAAATTCGGCCATGGATAAGGCTTCGATGGATTGGGTCCTGCAGTTGGATGCAGACGAGGCGCTGGAACCGGGGCTGGCCCACGAGGTCTCGTGGGTGCTCAACGGCATCGAGGTATGGGAGCGTGATGGCTTTCCTGTCGACGATGACCCGCAGTCGCGGGAATTGAGGAATCGAGGGCTGCGCTACGGATTCGATGACGATCTCGTTGGCTTCTATATTCCGCGACGAAATATGTTTCTCGGGCGATGGATTCGCTACGGTGGATTCTATCCAGATCCGAAGCTGCGCCTCATCCGGCGTGGCGCTGGCCGCTTTGAGGAATATGGGGCCCACCCGACAGTCAGATTGACCGAAACGCGCGGTATCGGGCGACTAAAGCACGCAATGTTGCACGATGCCTATCCAACCCTGCGCGGCTACATCGACCACATGAACAGCTATTCTTCGATGGGCGCCGAGGTCGCCGTGGCCAAGGGTTATCGCCGGTTCAGCGTTACTAATATCGTGCTTCGGCCACTGCTGACTTTCATTTACAACTACTTTTTCCGGCTCGGCTTTCTCGACGGACGCGAGGGACTTTTGTTGCATCTGTACCACTCGGCATATGTATCCTGGAAGTATGCGAAAGCATGGGAGTTGTCGGGCCCAAACGTTTTGAAAGATTGAATCCCCTGTAGAAGCGTAGCTTGGTACGTCTCCGCCTTGCAGATGAACGCCCTGCCCGCCTATCATCAAGACTAGACGGGGTGCTAATGGCTGATAAGAAACCTTCCAAGCCGCAAGTTGCAGAGAGCCCGATCGCGGATGTCTTCGAGGGGCGCCATCCTTCCGAGGCAGAGCAAGGGTGGGCGGAAAAGACTCTGGCGCCGACCCTCGAGAAATCTCCCGAGCGGCCGATTGGCGCGCCCACGGGCACGAACCTCGACGAAAACGGGCACGCTCGCTTTTCCACAATTTCGAATGCTCCCGTCCGCCGCCTGTACACTCAGGCCGATCTGCCTGAGGATTGGAATTACGATCAGTATCTCGGCTATCCGGGCCAGCCACCGTTTACGCGCGGCATTCATGCTTCCGGGTATCGCGGCAAACTTTTTACCATGCGCCAGTTCTCCGGCTTTGCCTCGCCGGAGGAAACCAACCAGCGCTATAAATATCTACTTGAACACGGAGGCGGAGGCCTTTCGGTCGCCTTCGATCTGCCAACCCTCATGGGCTATGACTCTGACCATCCCGCCAGTGAAGGCGAAGTCGGCAAATGCGGCGTGGCCATCGATTCACTCGAGGACATGGAAATCCTCTTCGACGGAATCAATCTCGAGAACACGACAGTCTCGATGACCATCAATTCGCCTGCTTCAGTGCTGTGGGCAATGTTCTTGGTCGTTGCGGAACACCAAGGCGCGGATTGGAAGAAAATTTCCGGAACCATTCAAAACGATATCCTCAAGGAATACATTGCGCAGAAGGAGTACATTTATCCACCCGCGCCGTCGATGCGCCTGGTGGTCGATACATTCGAATTCGGATCGAAATTTACCCCCCGTTTCAACACCATTTCAATCAGTGGATATCACATTCGCGAGGCCGGTTCGACAGCCCTACAGGAGTTGGCGTTCACTCTTTATGACGGCGTGGAATATGTGGAATGGGCGCAGCGGCGCGGCCTTGATGTGGATGAATTCGGTCCGCGGCTCAGCTTCTTCTTCAATGCGCACAACGATTTCTTCGAAGAGATTGCAAAGTACCGGGCTGCGCGCAAGATCTGGTATCAGGTGATGAAAGACCGGTTTCAGGCGAAGAACCAGCGCACATGGTTACTACGATTCCATACACAGACCGCCGGAGTTTCGCTGACGGCCCAGCAACCGTTGAACAACATTGCGCGCGCCGCCATTCAGGCAATGGCCGCAGTACTTGGTGGAACTCAGTCGCTGCACGTCGATGGTTACGACGAAGCACTCGCCTTGCCCACCGAAGAAGCAGCACGCATCGCACTGCGCACGCAGCAAATCATTGGTTACGAGTCTGGCGTTGTGCAGACAGTTGATCCTCTGGGGGGATCGTATTTTCTTGAGAGCTTAACCCTGGCGATGGAAAAAGGCACGTTCGATTACTTCGGCAAGCTTGACGCTATGGGTGGCATGGTCAAAGCCATCGAACGCGGGTATCCGCAGCGAGAGGTTGCTGAAGCTTCCTACCAATTTCAGCGGGCGGCGGAGGCGAAAGAAAAAGTCATTGTCGGCGCAAACGAATTCGTAATCGAAGAAGAGTCGCCTAACATTCTCTACATCGACGAAAGCGTAGCTCGCCACCAGAGCGCGAAATTGAAAGCTCTGCGGGCGCGGCGGTCGAACGAGGAAGTGCAGCGACGTCTGGAATCTTTGAAGAAAGCAGCTGCCGAGGAACCGAAGGCCGGCTCCAGCGGAAATGTATCATCCGCGAACACGATGCCTTACATCGTCGATGCGGTGCGTGCGTATGCAACCGTCGGCGAGATTTGCGATGCGCTTCGTGAAGTGTATGGAACGTACACTGAAGCAAGCATTACATGACATGTACCGTGGTATAGTGGTATATGTCAATTACCTCTAGGCCGTTCAACGGCCAGGTTCATGTCAGGGTCTCCTCTAGTGTTCACAAAGAGGTTGCCAAGGAAGCCTTTGAGAGGGGCACTTCCATTAGCGGCATTTTTGCCCAGGCCCTGATCGTTAGAAGGGCTCTCAAGAACGTTGATCCCTGGAAATCAATCTCCGAAGTTCGTTCCGCCAACCGTGGCATTGCCGCCGCGGAAGTCGAGCGCACGGTTGCGAAGGCCGTGAAGGCAGTTAGAAAAGATCGGCGTGGCTGACAACAAGATCCGTCCCCGCTTGGTCATTGACACCAATGTCTTCGTGAGCGGGCTGATTTCCGCGGCAGGTTCGCTTGCCCAGATATTAAAGGCCATTCAGCGCAGGAAAGCCATCCATCTGGTTTCAGACCCTATCGTGGAAGAGTATCTGCGGGTGCTCGACTATCCACAGATTCGAAAATTCAAGAAAATCACAGACGAATTTGTTGCCGACATCGCCGCGTATCTTGTTTACCAGACGGAGCGAGTCGAACTCGTTTCAAGTATCAGGCTGAGCGCTGATCCGGACGATGACGTTTTTCTGGAAACCGCCGTGGATGGCGGGGCGACCTGGTTGGTCACAAACGACAAAGCCGACTTGCTTTCATTGCGAACGGTGGAGGGCATTCCCATTGTTTCGGCCAGAGAAGCGATAATGCGGCTGAGCCTCTAGAACAATAGGTCAGCGGTCCCAGTCCCTACCGTCACGATGGCGTGCGTCCGCTCGGGCTGCTATCCTTATAGCCGCGACTTTCGTCAAATCTTCGTATGCGCAAAGCTGTCCAGCACTTGAAAAAGTCAGATCCCATCCTGCGGGCTATCATTGATCGCGTCGGCCCCTGTCGCATGGAATTTGGGGAGCCGGTATTTCATAGCCTCGCCGAAGCTATTGTGTACCAGCAGTTAAATGGGAAAGCCGCAGTAACGATCTTCAATCGATTCGCGGCCCTCGCGGGAGAGCCCGTCACTCCAGAAGGAATTCTCAAACTCACGCCCGAAAACATGCGCGCTGCGGGACTCTCGAAGCAAAAATCGTCCTATCTCTTCGACATGGCAGAACGTGCTAGTCGTGGCGAACTCGACTTTACTCGCCTGCCGGATTTGACCGACGAAGAAGTTATCAAACACCTGACACAGGTAAAAGGCGTCGGTGTTTGGACCGCGCACATGTTTCTCATGTTCACGCTGAAGCGGCCCAATGTTTTGCCGACTGGTGATTTCGGTGTCCAGATGGCTATCAAGAAGCACTACGGGAAACGCAAGCTACCCAAACCGCTGCAGATGGAGAAGATCGCGAGACCGTGGGAACCCTATCGCAGCATCGCCTGCTGGTATTTATGGCGAAGTTTGGATATCAAGACGGTGTAGGAACCCCTAACCGCGCAAGACGCGAAGGAAAGCCAAGAGCATCCCGTCAAATTGGTTGATTCTCCCGTGCCTGTTGTATCCTAGAGCGTTCGCATTCCCGTGGAGTTCTGTTGTCTGCGGGAGCAGAAAATGCCCACTGAGCAAAAAATTCGCGTACTGGTTGCCAAGCCGGGCCTGGACGGCCACGATCGAGGCGCGAAAGTGATAGCGCGCGCACTGCGCGATGCCGGCATGGAGGTCATTTACACGGGCTTGCGTCAGACGCCCGAGATGATCGTGAGCGCAGCGGTGCAGGAAGACGTCAACGTCATCGGCCTGTCGATTCTTTCGGGCGCACACAATGCGATCGTTCCTCGGGTAATGGACCTGCTCAAACAACACAAGATGGACGATGTGATCGTAGTCGTGGGCGGCATCATTCCTGATCAAGATGTGGCTCATCTGAAACAAATTGGAGTTGCCGCCATTTTTCAGCCGGGCACCGCGATGGACGCAATCGTTCAATTCATTCGCGCTAACATCAAACCGCGAACCGTGCCGACGGCCGGCTAATGAGCGAAATCAGCAGCTCTCGTCTGCGCGACGCTCTGGCTCGCACGATCGGACCCACTCCCTGGTATTGGAAAACTTTTCCGCGCGTAAATTCTGCCTCTGGCCAGCGCTTTGCGTGGACTCATCACGGAAGCGAAGGTCCGCTGGGTTATGTAATCTCGCTCGGTTTGGTGCAAGAACCTGACAAGCCGCGCCTGGCTCTGAATACCTACTGCCGTCCATTTTTCGTTCCGCCATCGCATCTCGGCATCTGGTGTCCAGAGGGACGGAGCATTCGGCTCGCGTGCTTTGATCTTGACCAGCTTAAAGCTTTCGATCTGGCAGAAATTGCCGGATGGTTCAAGCAATCGTCAGAACGGATTTACGCTGCGACTGCTCCAATCGCCGATTTTGAGGTTCCACTTGGTCTTGATGCCGGCATGCACAAGTTTGAAGTCCCAGCTGAGTTGCGGTCGGTGGATGAGCTGATTGTTCCCACGAGTTATCCAGCAAAAAGAAATGACGATCCGGCGTTCGCGCTGTACGTTTTCTATCTGCAGGCAGGACTGGTTGAGGTTCTGCCACAGAAGTGGTTCACGGCCAGCCAATATCAGGTTGGGAAGCAATGGATCCCACGCGCCGATCGCGATCCTGAGTCGCATCGCATCTTTGGCGAGTGCTTTGGAGTAGGAAGCTTTCTTCTACAGGAGGATGGCTGCCGGCTAGACCAGTGGATAGAAAAAATCACTTAGCATTTGGTATTCGATATTTTCTGTCCAGAACCTTACTTCGAGTGTGGCTCTAGTGCCAAATGCTAAATGGCGACCACTGAGTTCTTCCATCTCGAACAGTTGGATGGCGTTTGCGTGCTGCGTCTGAAATCCGACGACGCTACGAATCGGCTGACGCGTGCGCGCGTGATGGCGCTGATCGAGGTGTTCGGGGACTCGGCACGAAAAGCGAAGCCGCTGATAATTGCGGGACGCGGAAGATTCTTCTCGGCTGGCGCAGATCTGAGAGAGATTATGGCTCTGACCGGACCAGTTGCGCTCGAATTCTCGCGAATGGGTCAGACGCTGATGACCGCGGTCGAACGCTATCCATCGCCAGTGTACGCGGCGATTTCCGGATACTGCATGGGCGGCGGTCTTGATCTCGCTCTGGCTTGTCACGAGCGAATCGCTTCGCCCAATGCCGTTCTCGCACATCGCGGGGCGGCTCTGGGGCTCATCACCGGCTGGGGTGGAACTCAACGGTTGCCGCGGCTGGTGGGTAAGGCGAAGGCGCTCGAGATTTTTGTTGTGGCTGAGAAGGTGCAGGCTAGAGACGCAATGAGCTACGGACTGGTCGATGCTGTGGCGGAAAATCCGGTCGCAGAGGCCGTTCGGCAGATTCAGACGCGCTACGTTCAGTCGAGGCACTGAATCTCAGTTTGCGCGGCGCGGCTATGCTGTTATACCGTAAATGGTTCTTGGTGCTGTTCTCCTCATGGCCGACCGATACGAATCCAGCGCGCCCTCGAGTTCTACCGTCCTCGAAACCCACGTCGACGCAACTTCCCCGCGTTTTGAAGCGAATATGCGTTTCTTGGCCGACATGGTTTCACAGGTGCGCAATGAAGAGGAAAAAATCCGTGAAGGTGGTGGTGCAAAAGCAATCGAGAGCCAGCATAATAAGGGCCGCCTGGTTGCACGCGAACGCATTAACCTCTTGGTCGACCCTGGCACTTTTTTTGAAATCGGTTCATTCGCAGCGCATGGCATGTATGAAGAGTGGGGTGGGGCACCCGCAGCGGGGGTAATCACTGGGTTGGGACGCATCCACACCAGGCTGGTGATGATTATCGCGAACGACGCCACGGTAAAAGCCGGCGCATTCTTCCCCATGACGTCGAAGAAGGTCATTCGGGCCCAGAATATCGCCATCGAAAATCGTGTTCCGACCATGTATCTGGTCGACTCCGCAGGTGTTTTCCTGCCCTTGCAAGAGGATGTATTTCCTGACACCGATGATTTCGGACGAGTCTTCCGGAATAACGCGGTGATGTCGGCCATGGGAATCCCGCAAATCGCGGCTATCATGGGGATGTGCGTAGCGGGCGGCGGATATCTGCCCGTAATGTGCGATCACGTGCTCATGACCGACGGGAGCGGGCTTTTCCTCGCCGGTCCGGCATTGGTGCAGGCGGCGATCGGACAGAAAGTGTCTGCCGAGGAACTGGGCGGCGCAGCTATGCACTCAGCCATCAGCGGCACTGTGGACTTCCGCGAACCCAACGACGAGGCTTGCTTGGCCCGGATTCGGGCGATCGTTGAGAAGTGGGGTTACCGTCGACAGTCTCCTTGGGACCGCAAGAAACCTGAAGACCCGGCGCTGGCCGCGGAGGAAATTTACGGCATCTACGATCCTTCCCCGGGGCGGCCTTACGATATGAAAGAAATTGTTGCGCGCATCGTGGACGGCAGCCGCTTCGACGAATACAAGTCTGAGTACGGGAAAACGCTGCTCTGTGGCTACGCGCGCATCGGGGGCTTTGCCGTGGGGATCGTCGCCAATCAGAAACTTCACGCCCAGGCAACCGACCACGAGGGCCGTAAGCGGATGGAGTTCGGCGGCGTCATTTATACAGAATCCGCGGAGAAAGCTGCGCGCTTCATCATGGATTGCAATCAGAACCTGATTCCGCTGGTTTTCTTCCACGACGTAAACGGGTTCATGGTGGGACGTGACGCGGAGTGGAGCGGCATCATCAAAGCGGGCGCCAAGATGGTGAACGCAGTTTCAAATTCGGTTGTGCCAAAGATTACGGTGATCGTTGGAGGATCGTTTGGTGCGGGACATTACGCCATGTGTGGCAAAGCATACGATCCACGTTTTCTGTTTGCGTGGCCGACCGCGCGCTATGCCGTGATGAGCGGCGATTCGGCCGCCGGAACGCTGGTGGAAATCAAGATCAAGCAACTGGAGCGCAGCGGGAAAACGTTGAGCGAAGAGGAAAAGAAAGAGCTCTACGAGGCGACGAAGCGGATCTACGACGAACAAACGGATCCGCGCTATGGCGCGGCCCGGCTATGGATCGACAAAATCATCGATCCGATCGAAACACGCGATGCGATCACGCTCGCTTTGGAGGCCGCGGCTCTGAATCCGGAAGTGGCCGAGTTCAAGGTGGGAGTTTTGCAAACTTAGCCACGGATTTTCACGATCAACGCAGATATATAGTGCCTGAAACGTTTGCTGAACTGCAGTCACCCGTGTGAATCCGTGCAATCCGTGGCCAGATATTGAATGTCTGATTCCGTCAAACTCGTTGAATGTCCGCGTGATGCATGGCAGGGGCTGAAAATGCAAATCCCAGCTCACATCAAGCTGGAATACTTGCGAGCCTTGATTAGCGCCGGATTCAAGCACATTGATGCTATGTCCTTTGTGTCACCCGCAGCCGTGCCCCAGATGGCCGACTCGGAAGAAGTTGCGAAGGAACTCGATCCTCCCGATGATATCGAGATCATTGGCATCGTCGTAAACGAAAAAGGTGCGCAGCGAGCGATCGACACTAATGCGGTGCGTACGCTGGGATTTCCGTATTCGGTTTCACCGACGTTTTTACGCAACAACCAGCGCCAGACGCTCGACGAAGCTATTGACGAACTGGAGAAGATAAAAAACAAAGGCGAAGGCGCGGGACTTGATACAGTCGTATACATCTCGATGGCGTTCGGAAATCCTTACGGTGACCAATGGAGTGTTGGAGAAGTTGTCGACGCAGTCGACCTGCTTGAATCTTACGGCGTACGCACGGTCTCGCTGGCGGACACGGTTGGGATGGCGGATCCAGGACGGATTGGTGAACTGGTTTCCGCAGTGATTTCCAAGTACGACTACCTTGAGATTGGAGTTCACCTGCACAGCCGGCCCGAACAGGTGGAGGAAAAAGTTCTCGCAGCCTATAACGCCGGTTGCCGGCGATTCGATTCCGCGCTCGGCGGTTTGGGCGGCTGTCCATTCGCTCAGGATGCGCTGATAGGCAACATTGCAACGGAAAAGCTGGTTGAGGTTTTAGCGGCGCGGGGTGCGATGCTACTGGCACTGAAACCGTTCGATGTGCTGCTGCGGGCGACGGCGGAGATCGGCGCGAGGTACACCAATTCAGCGGCAGCCGATTGACATGAATCACAAAACACTGCACCTCGCGCATGACGGCAGTATCGCTACCATCACGCTTAACCGTCCCGATAAACGCAACGCGATCAGCTATGAACTTATTGAGGAGTTGTTGGCTGCGCTGGACGAGGTTGCCGGCTCCTCTGCGCTGGTACTTATTCTTACTGGAGCAGGGAAGTCATTTTGCTCGGGCATGGACCTGGAGGACCTGAAAGCGCTTGTGGGGCGCTCTCCGGCGCAGAATCTGAAAGACTCTGAAACAATGGCCCACCTCTTCCGCTCACTGTATGACTTCCCCAAGCCGACGATCGCGGCGGTGAACGGAGCGGCTATCGCCGGAGGCTGCGGACTCGCTACGCTTTGCGACTTTACTCTGAGCGTGCCGGAAGCCAAGTTTGGATACACGGAAGTTCGAATTGGATTCGTCCCGGCAATCGTTTCTACTTTTCTGCTCCGTCAGATTGGTGAAAAGCAAGCGCGAGACCTGTTGCTGACCGGCAGGATTATTGGCGCCGATGAAGCCCTTCGGATCGGCCTGATTAACGAAATCGTTCCCGCGGAAAAGCTCAGCCAGAGAGCTGGAGAATTGGCATCGCAACTCATGGAAAACAGCCCGACATCGCTGGCATGTACGAAGCGACTGCTCAGCGAGCATGCGCGGTCTGAGCTTGATACACAGATACGAACCGCCGTACAGGAGAACGCGGCAATCCGTGCCACTCAGGATTTCCGTGAAGGTGTTTCCGCATTTCTCGAAAAGCGCAAGCCGCGCTGGAGTGGAGAATGAAAGGATCGAACCATCGTCCGGTCGTCAGCGAGGCCCGCATGCGGGTGCGATATGCTGAGACGGACCAGATGGGCGTGGTCTATCATGCCAACTATTTTGTGTGGTTCGAAATTGGCCGCGTGGAACTGCTGCGGCAACTGGGCTTCTCCTATCGTGAAATGGAGCAGAACGATGGCTGCGGCATCGCCGTCATCGATGCCCGCTGCCGCTACAAGGCTCCGGCGCGCTATGACGACGAGGTTATCGTTCGCACTCATTTAAAGTATATGCGTGAGTCTCTGGTGCAGTTCGAATATGAATTAGTGCGCGCTGATGACGGCACATTGCTGGCGGAGGGTGACACCACGCATATTGTGGTTGACCCCGAAATGAAGAAAGTACCACTACCGGAAAAGTACCTGACCGCCTTTCGGGCAGCGATGGGAATCGAAACTTGAGAGGTGTATCCATATCTCTGAAAGCTCATCTACAAGTCCATTGAAAGCACTTCACATTAACGGTAATGACCTTACTCCGGAAGCGGTGCGGGAAGTCGCCGTCGAGCGGCGGTCCGTGCTTCTGGATCCCGATGCTCGCGCCCGCGTGGGCCGAGCTCGTGCAGTAGTGGACGCATTGGTGGCGGGCAACAAAATTTCGTATGCGATCACGACCGGCGTAGGCAAACTCAGCGATGTGCGTATTGCGGGCGAGCAGATACGTGAAATGCAGGTCAATTTGGTGCGGTCGCATGCAGTTGGTGTCGGCGAACCGTTGGCTGCGGCCGAGGTCCGCGCCATGATGCTGCTGCGCGCCAATTCCCTTTCCAAGGGTTTCTCCGGCGTGCGCGCTGAAATCGTCGATGCTCTTTGCGAGATGCTGAACCGCGGGATCACGCCGTTTGTTCCCTCACAGGGCAGCGTAGGCGCCAGCGGAGATTTGGCGCCATTGGCCCATCTCGCTCTGGCTCTGATTGGCGAAGGTGAGTGCGTCGACGACGGAGGCATTCGCATTTCGAGTGCGGACGCTTTGCGTCGAGCTCAAATTAAGCCCGTAGTGCTCGAAGCGAAAGAAGCGGTTTCGCTGATCAACGGAACGCAAGGAATGTTGGCGGTCGGAATCCTGGCGCTGCTTGCGGCGGAAACGCTCGTAGACACGGCGGATGTGATCGGGGCGCTCACGCTCGACGCGTTGCACGGCACAGATGCGGCCTTCGATGAACGTATCCATCGGGCGCGTCCCCACCCCGGTCAATTGAAAACTGCGGGCAATCTGCGGCGTATGCTCGAAGGCAGCCAGATCCGTGAGTCGCATCGTGATTGCGCCCGCGTGCAGGATGCGTATTCTCTGCGTTGCATGCCACAGGTGCACGGCGCGGTGCGCGATACGTTGGCCCACTGTCGCGCGGTGATGGAGACTGAGATCAATTCGGCGGTCGATAATCCCCTGGTTTTCGTGAAGAACTCGAAGCACGCCGACGGCGAAGGCGACGTGATTTCGGGGGGTAATTTCCACGGCGAGCCGGTGGCATTTGCCCTGGATTTTCTCGGAATCGCTCTCAGCGCCTTGGCGGGCATCTCGGAACGAAGGTTAGAGCGACTGGTGAATCCGGCGCTGAACGAAGGACTGCCGCCCTTTCTGGCTGCGAGTGCGGGACTCAATTCTGGTTTCATGATGCCGCAGGTCACGGCGGCGGCGCTGGTGAGTGAGAATAAAATCCTCGCGCATCCCGCTTCGGCGGATTCCATCACCACTTCGGGCAACAAGGAAGATTTCGTTTCGATGGGGATGACCGCGGCTCTGAAGCTGAAGCGAATCATCGAAAACACCCGTAACGCGATGGCGATCGAAGCCATGGCTGCTGCGCAAGCGCTGGACTTCGTTGCACCGCTAAAGACCGGTAAGCGTGGAATGGCGGCCTATGCTGCGATTCGGTCGGTTTGTCCGACCATGGACAAAGATCGAGTGATGTATCGGGATTTTGCGCGAATTGCGGAGTTGATCGCGAGTGGCAAAGTGGCAGAGGTGCTGAAGTAACTCCAACTCTCGGCCCGCCACTGGCCGAGCTTCGTTCGACTGGACAGCCGGGTGCGACTATCCCCGCGTCGTGCTAGTCGCTCTTAGCGGCGCTTCCGTCGAGTCCCAACTCGTCCGCGATTGGTTTCAGGGCTTCGATGCAGAATGTGATGTGTTCATCCAGATCAACGCCCAAAGCGGCGGTGCCGTTCACGATGTCGTCTCGATTCACTTTTCGCGCGAAGGCTTTGTCTTTCATCCTCTTTCGCACCGACTTTGTATCTACTTCCGCTAAAGACTTTCCTGGCTTGATCAGCGCGACGGCAGTGATGAATCCAGCCAGTTCGTCACAGGCAAAGAGTGCTTTCTCCATCGCGGAGTCACGCGTCACGCCGGTGTATTCGGCGTGGGACATGATTGCGCGGCGGATCTCCTCCGGGTAGCCTCGCTCTTTCAGAATCTCGTTTCCCTTATATGGATGGTCGTCGAGACTCGGATATTTCTCGTAGTCGAAGTCGTGGAGTAGACCGACCGTACCCCAGAGCGCTTCGTCACTGCTCAGTTTTCGAGCGTAGGCTCGCATGCACGCCTCGACCGACAAGGCATGTTTCCGCAAACTTTCTGACTGTGTGAACTCAGTTAGTAAACCCCAAGCTGGTTCGCGATTAATCGTCATCGTGCTCCTTGAATTCTTATAGTCGTAGCCGCCCATTAAGTAATCGCGACTGGAAACCTCAAGGCTAAAGCCCATCTCCTAGCGGCTTTTGGTTGGTACGGCTGGAGCCGTGCACAGCCCACCGACCTCAGCAGCATTGACGGTAATCCATCACTTCCCAGCGTCATGTTGCTTTTCTAGCATCATACTTCGATTTTACTTCGCAGATTGTGCTTGACATCCACAGGGGTTGTACCTCAGATTACGCTGCAGGTTGGGAACCGTATCTAGTTTGGTTCACTCGGTTCCAGGAGAAGCCCGCTCTGGCCCTCCCACACCTTAGATGGCCACCACTCTTGCCCCAGTAGATTCCAGGGAAGTCGTTCGTTGCGATAAATGCCTGCTGGTTCAATTCCGTACCAGTAACGATCTTTGCCGACGCTGCCATACCTCGTTAGATGAGGATGAGCCCGAGGTAATCGCAGCGCCGCCTCCGCCCCAGATGATGCCAACCAATGGCCACGGGCGCGGGCACTTGCATCTGGCAGCATCGATCCGTTCTATGCGACTGCGCAACGGCCTCAGCCAGCGGCAGCTTGCGGCGCGTATGTCCGTGCCGCGAACTTACGTTTCCAAGATCGAAAACGAGAAGGCAACTCCCACGCTATCGTCTCTGGAGCGGCTGGCGCGTGCGCTGGAGGTTACAGTGCCTGATCTTCTCAGAGGTGGCGAGCGTAACCGGCAGGAAGAAGTCCGCGAACTGATGCAGGACCAGTTCATCGCGGAGATGCTGCCCTTTGTGAACCAGTTGAACGGGATGCAGATGTCGAGCATCCTGACGCAGGTGCGGGATTTGACCGTGCGTCCGCGGAGAAGCGCGTAGCAACAGAGTTCGCTATCTGGGAGATCCTTCGCTGCGCTCAGGATTTCGGCGCGAGACTCCCGATGCGCTGACGCCGCGCAAACGCCTCAATTTTTTCCGGGCGACCAGCCAACTGCAGCCGGGATCGAAAGGTCCCGGCTTTTTTGTCTAGCTTTCCAGACGGAAGCGGGTTTCGCCGAGCCTGTAGAGCCTGCGCCAAAGCAAGCGATTCACCGTAACGACCATGGCTGCCATTACTATTGTGGCTGCGATCAGCAGGTTATAATTTCCAGTGTCGGTCGCCTGGCTTATCGTAGAGCCTAAGCCGATGGTAGAAAATGTCTGCCCTTTGAAATGAAAATATTCGGCGACGATGCTTGCGTTCCATGCGCCTCCGGACGCAGTCACCATGCCGGTCAATAGATATGGAAAGATTCCGGGAAGGATTAGTTTCCGCCAGCGTTCCACGCCGCTGATGCGGCACACCGAGCAGACTTCCTTCAAGTCGGTGGGAATTGCCATCGCTCCGGCAATCACGTTAAATAAAATGTACCACTGCGTTCCGAGCAAGAGCAGCAGAATGGAACCGATGCCAAGTCCTCCGCCCAGGCGAATCAGAATCAGCAGAATGACCGGGAAAAACGCATTTGCCGGGACGGACGCAGCGATCTGAGCCAGCGGTTGTGCGACGCGAGCCAGGCGCGGGCTGAATCCAATCTTTACCCCAACGGGAATAGTCCAGGCTGCGCCGATAATGAGAGCGGCGATCACTCGAAGGAACGTTGCGCCCAGTCCTTGTCCCAGCTCGGTTACCTCGGAGTGATTGAGTCCAGTCAGTAAAATCGCAACTCGGACCACGGCGTATCCGGTCATGCCCAAAGCGGCGATGCCCAGAATGCCGAGCAGCCATGTCCTCCACCGGATTCCAGCTTCGGCCACCGGCTCTGCCCGGTGGCGGCGAGAGAAATAAGACATGAGCGACTCACGCAATGGGAAGATGGCTTTTTGTTGTATTTGTGCCAGGCTGCGCGAGTGCTGTATCAGATCGAGCACCCAAGAGTGGGGCACCTCTGCGCTTTCCACCTGCTCGACCTTGAATTTCTCCGCCCACGCAATCACCGGTCGCCATACGAATTGATCAAGCAGCACGATCACCGCGATCATGGTAAAGACGCCCAACAGAATCGATCGTGTGTCTCCGGCACTGGCCGCGGTTTGCAGATAGGAGCCAAGGCCGGGCAACCGAAAATCACGCGAGCCGAGCACGAACATTTCGCAAGCCATAAGGGCGAACCATCCGCCCGCCACCGACATCATCGAGTTCCACACCAGGCCAATCGCGGCAAACGGCAGCTCCATTTCCGTGAAGCGTTGCCACCAGCTGAAGCCGTAAATCTTGGCTGCTTCGCGCATCTCGCGGGGAATGCTCTTCAGCGAGGCATAAAAACTGAAGGCCATATTCCAGACTTGCCCTGTAAAGATAAGCAGGATTGCTCCCAGTTCGACGCCCAACTGACGGCTGGGAAACAGCGCGACCATTGCCAGCATGACTCCGGGCAAAAAGCTCAGCACGGGGATCGACTGCAGAACATCCAACAGCGGGATCATGAAACGCTCAGCCCGTGGATTGTAGGCAGCGATGTAGCCATACACGAGGGTGAAAACCAAGCTCAACCCATACGCAATCGTTATGCGCAGGAGCGACAGACCGGCGTAGGCGGGAAGCGCCAGCGGACTTTGCGAAATCTCAACCGACGGCGTGAATGGGCCTAGCCAGGTTCGCGCGACCACGAGAACGCCGTAAAACAATGCAATCGCCGCCGCGAACATCAGCGCATCAGGCAAATGCGAAGTCTCGAGCTGCGGCAACAGGGACCACAGACGAAGCGGAGAAATCGTTCGGAGCCCCGCACCTTTTTTCATAATGTCGCACTATACAATCGCGGACAGATCAAGCGGCGAACTCTTCGCTTGGCGGCACGGAAACGGGCTGTGGGAGCCGGTCGGCGACTTCAGCGAGGCTCGCAAGGCGCTCGGCAAATTCAGGCTTCAGGGAACCGGGCTGGTATCGCCAAAGATAGTTGCCGCTCTTTACGCTGGGAGTATTCAGACGGGCTTCGCTCCCTAAGCCGAGCACGTCCTGAAGAGGGGCCACAGAAAAGCTGGCCACGGAGGTCTGGATTGCGCGGATGAAGGCCCAGTTGATTCCATCCCCACAATTTCCAACGTAAGCGTTCGCAGCCCGGCGCTCGTAGTCGGTTGCGCTTGACTTCCACCAGCCCAGAGTCGTGTCATTGTCGTGAGTGCCGGTGTAAACGACACGGTCAGAGGTAAGGCGATGGGGCAAATACATGTGCGCGCCTGGATCGCCAAAACCAAACTGCAACACCGCGATGCCTGGAATGTGAAGGCGCTCACGCAGTGCGACCACGTCCGGCGTAATGTAGCCCAGGTCCTCGGCAAAAAAGGGTAGCCCACCCAATTCCTCGCGCAGCTTGTTAAATAGCTCGTCCTTGGGGCCGTCGACCCAACGGCCGTGAATGGCGGTGGGTTCACTGGCAGGAATCTCCCAGAACTGCGAGAAGCCGCGAAAATGGTCGAGGCGGATGAAGTCACAAGTCTGCGTGGCCCAGCGCAACCTGCGCACCCACCACTGATAACCTTCTGCGCGCATCGCATTCCAGTCGTAAAGAGGATTTCCCCAACGCTGGCCGGTGGCGCTGAAGGCGTCGGGAGGTACGCCGGAAACGAATTCCGGACTCAGGTCGCCCTTCAGACGGAACAGTTCTCGATTGGCCCATACGTCAGCACTGTCGTAATCCACAAAAATGGCAATATCGCCCACGACGCGGATGGACTTTTGCGCGCAGTAGAGTCGCAAGGCGCGCCACTGTTCATAGAAAAAGAATTGAATGACCCTGCCAGCAGCCATTTCCGACGCCAGTTCGGTGCGGGCGGTTTGCAGCGCCGCGGCATCCCGGCGAGCCAGTGCATTTGGCCACGCGTTCCATGCCTGCTTTTGATAGCGATCTCTCAAGGCATCATAGAGAACAAAGTCTTCCAGCCACCACGTATTGTCCTTGCAGAATCGATCGAAGCGCGACTTCGCGCCTGCGGGAGCGGAGTTAAGAAACTTGCGAGCCCCTTCCTCAAGCAGAGGAATCTTGCGTTCGTAAACGCGATCGTAATCGATCGGACCAACGGGAGTAGAAGGTTCAGTTAACTTCGCACCGTCGATCCAACCGCGCTCGGCCAGGCGCTCCAAGCTAATCAGCAGAGGATTGCCAGCAAAAGCCGACGTCGAAGAATAGGGAGAGTTTCCGTTCGCAGGCGGTCCCAGTGGGAGCACCTGCCACAGGCCCTGGTGTGCGGACGCAAGGAAATCGAGGAATTCATAGGCTGCTGGGCCGAAATCGCCAATGCCGCCACGCGAGGGCAGCGAGCTCGGATGCAGCAGAATTCCAGTCAGGCGAGGAAATGACATGTGACTACGGTTCCTTCTGAATTATGAGGCTATGATCAGGATTCGCAGCGAGATTGACTTTCACGACTTACCTGTTTTCTCGCTTAAGAGAATTTCCAAGACACGAACACGCGGGATGCGGAGTCCCGTCACCGCAACAGCGAGGCACGAGCTTTCTCTACTTACTCACGCGCTATTCGCCCTCTTCGCCCCCGCCTTGTTGCTTGGTCAAGGCTTTCATCTCTTGCTCATTAATCTTGATCTTCCCTGACTTCTCCATTTGCTCACGCAGGTTCGCCATGAACAGTCCGAACAATTCCGACTGCTTGGTCTGGACCAAGGTATCGCGAATTTGATCTTTCTTCGCGGCAAAGTCCGCGTCCGTCGGCGCTTGCTTGTCGAGAATCGCCAACACAACGCCAGTATTGCCGCTGTCGACCGGACCGCTGATATCACCCGGCTTGAGAGTGAAGGCGACGGAGGCCGCACCGGACATCGAACCAATGTCGGGAACCTGCCCATCTGGCAGCACGAAATCGCTGGTCTTCATCGTCGCCCCGAGTTCTTTCGCGGCCTTCTTCAGGTCATGATCCGCCTTGGCACGGTCCGAAAGTTCCTGGGTCTTCTGCGTCAGCAGAGCTCCAGCCCGTTCGTTCTTGAACTCCGTCTCTACGCGGCTGTGGATCTCCTCGAAGGTCGGCGTGCCGGGTGGTTTGATGGCTTCCAATTCATATATCGCAAAGCCCTGCGGCACCTGCACTTCATCGGGTGGAGATTTCTCGGCCGCTGCAAACACGGCTTCCGTGAATTGCGGCGAACTCCCAATTCCGGGCAACGAATCCGTGCGGCTGATAAAGTCCGTTGCCACTACCGGCATGTTCTTCGCGGCAGCCGCTTTGTCGAGGCCGCCACTTCGCGCCTGCGCAAGCAGCGCATTGGCTTCAGAGTCCGCGGCCTGCTGAGCTTTCTGTTGCTTTATGACGGGCTCGATCTGATCCTTAACTTCCGCCAGCGTCTTAACGTGCGCGTCCTGTTTATCGTCCACGCGGAGAATAACGAACGCGTAGCCTGCATTGATTACGTCGCTGGTCCCGCCCTTGGGCAACGAAAATGCGGCTTTGTCGACCTCGGGAACGGGAAATCCTCCCCGTTTAATCCAACCTACGGATCCTCCATCTTTACTGCTCGGGTCTTCGGAATATTTTTTGGCCAGATCTTCGAACTTGGCTCCGCCTTTTAATTGCGCGAGTACGTCCTGCGCCTTTTTCTGCGCGGCGTCCACGCCTTTCTGATCAACCTTGCCGTCGGACCCAGGCAGGGGAGTCTTGATCAGGATCTGGCGCACGTTGACTTGCTCGGGCATGCGAAACTCGTCGCGATGCTGATCGTAGTAGGATTGCAGGTCCTGCTGGCTGACTTGCGCCTCACTCTGCAGTTTCGCAGTATCAACCAGCACGTACTTGATTTTGCGCTTCTCCGGAATCGAGTTGTTGTAGGTCGCCTTGTTGCGATCGTAGAAGGCCTTTAATTCTGAGTCCGTGGGATGCAGCTCTTTAAGAATGTCATCTTTGCGCAAAACTGCGTAGTCGAACTTGATCTTGGTGTTTTCTTTCTCGAATTTCTGGCGAATCTCGGCGTCCGTGACCATGGCGCCGCCCGCGACCAGGCTGCGCAGCTTATCAATCAGGATGTCTTCCTTCACGCTCTGTTCGAACTGGGTCACGGTGAGATCGTGCTGTTGCAGTAATTCCTCATAGGCAGCCTCGCCGATGAAGTTGCCTGCTGGGAAAAAGGTCTGGCTATAACGGCCATGCTGCAATTCGTCGCGCACGGCTTCATCCGTCGCTCGCAAGCCGAGGTGCTCAGCCTCGGCAATCAGGGCCTGCCGTTGAATTAACTGTTGGGCCGCCTGCGATGCGAAGAACGGCAGCAACATCGATGCCTGCGCTCCGCCGCGTGGGAACTGCTGGTGAACCATCTCCCGGGCCTGACGCTGAACCTCCTGACTCGTAATATCAGAGCCGGCTACTTTGGCCACAACTCCACGAGTCGGCGCGGTGCCAAAGAAGTCAGTGCTGCCAAATCCAGGGACTAAGGTGATCACCATGAAAACAGAAATAACGGTCAGCAATCCGCCAAGAACAATCTTCTTGATCGGGCCAGGGGTCTGCAGAAATCGAATCATCGTCTAATCACTCCGGAGTACAAGGGCGAGTTAAATATTATAAACCAAGGCGGGACTGGGCGGCGGAGTTGAGGAAATACCTCGTGCGGAGTATTTGGAATGACTGATTCCTCAGACGTGTTGGCTCACCGACAGAACATTCCCGTCGGGATCTTTGAACCAAGCCACCTTATCGCCGCCGGGAGCCGTCCAAATGCCTAACTTATCTTGCTGCAGGAAGCCAAATATCTCGAAATGAACTCCTTTTTCGCGGAGTGCGGTAACCAGTTTCTCGATGCCTGAAACCTGCCAACCCAGAATCGTGAACGGCGCGGGCTTGAATTCCGGAGCTTTCGCGACTCGTATCATGATCCCGTTTGCATCCAGCACCAGAGCAAAACCGTCATCTTTGACGAAACGAAGTCCCAAAACTCCCTCGTAGAACGCCCTTGCCTTTTGGGGATCCCTCGTGGGAACGAAGGCGACAATGTTGTTCGAACCTAGCATTGATTCCTCCTTCAAACTGAGAACCGGGAACTGACAACTGACCACCGGTTCATCGAGACCCGTCTGCACCAAGAGGACTTCCAGACTCTTACTGCCTATGAAGACTAACTTTCTTCCGGCGGAAGTTCGAAGTCGACCAGGTTGCTGCGGAACCCCTTCGTTTTCCACGCTCCGAACGCGATGCCAACTACCATCCAGACCGTGCCCGCGATTTTAGCGGGGCGGCTCAGATTCAGCCAGAGCAACAAACAGATGAAGAATCCCGCAACCGGCGGAATCAGGTTCGTCATTTTCTTTTCTTCGCTGCGGAGATAGTAGCGGACAAACGCTGCCGCATTGACCCCCATAAAAGCGATCAAAGCTCCGAAGTTCAGCATCTCCGCACCCAGGCCGTAACTGAACAGCCCATAATTGACCAGCAGCGCAGCGCCCAACGCAATCGCTCCCACGAACAATACGTTGTTGCGTGGCACATGGTACCTGGGATCGACTGCTCCGAAAAATGATCTGGGCAACGCGTTGCTGCGTCCCATGCCATATAACAAGCGGGCTGCGCCCAACTGCGCTCCCATGCCAGACCCGAAATTCGCCACCAGCAGCGTGAATCCGACGATCGCGAGCAACGGCGGCCAGGCGCGTGCGGCAACGAAAGTGAACGCCGCATCGACATTGGGGAAGGGCTGCGAAGCCGGCCATATCAACTGCCCGGCATACACTTCGACGGCGGAAAGAATACCGATCACGAGGCAAGTAAGCACGGTAGCCAGCAAGATGTTGCGTCGCGGGTTCTCGGCTTCCTCCGATAACGTTGAGATACCGTCAAAGCCAATGTAAGTCAGCACGGCGATCGAAGTGCCGCCCAGCACGGCTTTCGTGTTCCACATCTGCGGATCGTAGAAAGGGCGGGTGAAGAAGCCGGGGTCGCTGTGCGGATGCCCAAAGACATAGCGCGCCGCGGCCACGAAGAAAATCACGATCACCAGGCCCATCGCGGCGGCCAATCCAGTGTTCACCCGCGCAGAAGTTTTTACTCCCTGAACATTGAGGCCGGTGAACACCAACGCAAAGAACACCGCCCAGAAACCGTACGAAACTCCGGGAGCAAACACGTGGGCTTGCTGACTGCACCAGACGGTGCAGATCATCGGGTTCAGCATGTAATCCATCACCATGCTCCATCCGGTGACGTAGCCGAGCGCTGGATTGATCTCCTGTCCGACGTACGTGAACGCAGAACCGGCGCTGGGATAAGCCCGCGCCATGCGGCCGTAACTGATGGCGGTAAAAAGCATCGCCACCATCGCGATCAGAACCGTTGTGACCACGTGCCCCCGACCTCGATCGCTGAGCACGCCGAACACGGACAGCGGCGCGACTGGCTGAATCACGATCACGCCGTAAAGGATCAGGTCCCAAAGAGTCAGAGTTCGCCGCAGACGCGCGGGAGTGACAGTAGGAGTGGATGCCATGTGCGGGTATTGGATTACGATGTGGCGAAACTGTCAACTATTAAAACGATTAAGCCCGCTAAAGCTGGCATCATTTTGCCGACGGATAATCAAACCGGTAGCCTCGTGCTTCATTCCCTGACAGGTAGCGTGTGTTGTATTCCAAGATGTAGTTCAAATGCTGGTCATCGAGTGGAAATGATTTGTCCGAGGGATACGGATATCCGGGCATAGTGCTGAAGGGCAGCGGATCGACGTCACTGAAGTCGTAGGCGTAGAAGTCCATGTCTTTCTCGTAACCGTTGGCGACAAAAAAGTAGTCGCGGGCCCATCCCCTGGGCAGAGCAGGAAGTTTCGACGGATCGAAATCCAGAGCCACTTCATCGCCTGATCCAAAAACAACTAACCGGTCATCAAGCGAAGTCAGCAGCGGGAGCACATCTCCGTAACGCGTATAGGCGCCAGCCGGACGCGTGTAGGGCCCGGTAAGGCTGGTTTGTTCGTAGACGTACGCCACGTTACCCGGCGGGCTGCCTTCGATCTTCAGCGGAAATCCGTGAAAACGTAGATCAGCGCGAGCCAGCGGAACCGCCGTCAGACGAACGTCCTGATTTTGACTCGTCCGATCAATCAGGATGCTGTTCCAATAGATCTGCAGGTTGGTAGAGATCCGTATCCGCCGTGTTCCTAGCGGCAGCTTGCCGGCCAAGTTGGCGGTCATGGTGCGCGGTCCGCCAGCGGGGAAGCCCATATCATCGATCACGCGGATCCACTTCCCGTTGGCATCGAGCGCCTCCACGTGAGGAGAAATGGACTCGGTCCCGGCCTGCGACGCAGCGTACATGCTGTTTGCGGAATAATATTCAACTTCTCCGTGAAGCAGCAGCCACAGAGGGCCGCCGTCGTAAGATTCGCCGAGATCCAATTCGAGCGTGTGCAGCTTGGCAAAGCCGGCAAATTGGGTCAAGCCAAAATCGCCGAAGTACCGATGCGCCAGCAGATTGGGGAGCACGTTGTGACCGTGCTCGTCATGCGCTGCGGCCGGAGGGCGCGCATTGCGACTGATCACAACTTTGAACGGTGGATACGGCGGATTGCTGGCGAAGTATTCGTTGGGATAGACCTCGAGGTCCGCCGGATGATCGACCGCCAGCAGCTTGACCTGATCGAGATACACGGCCTCTTCAAGCGGCTCCATGAAGCGGAAACTGAGCTTGCCATCTTTGTCTTGAATCGCTTTGCGATCAATCTTGATGTATTCGGTGGGCCGCGGAATATCCCGCTGCCCCGGACCAACCCAGTGTCCGACCACTCCGGCGCCGAGCATGTCGCCAACTAACTCGTAGCGCTCTCCGTCCCAAACAAAAAGGGTGGGGCACGAGCTTCCACGCCGATTCATTTCCAAATATTCTTGTTCGCGGTTGGCAGCGACTTCGACTTCATCCTGCAAAACTCCAGTAGGCCAGAGCATGCGAACAACATCGGCCTGAGTGGCTTGTCCTAAGCCGACGGTGAGATAAGGCGAATTCTGTCCGAGATAACCAGACGATCCCGCGATCTCAAATTTCTGCCGAGTCCCTCCCGCGAACACTTCGACTTTGGTTCCGATTGCACTCTTGTTGTCGGCAAGCCCTTTCAGATTGAGCCGCAGCCAGTGATTCTTATTACCGCCTTCATTTCGCAGCAAGACAGCCAGACCATGATTCTGTGTGATGAGCAGATCAGTGGCGCCATCGCCGTCGTAATCGCCTGTGATGATGGCGCGCGGTTCTTTGAGCACGATCTTGTCGAGGCCGACGTCGGCGGTAACATCTTTGAAGCCGTCAGGACCAAGATTACGGAACAAACGCACCTCGCCACGTCCATCAGCGGTTTCGCCGACTGCCACGAGATCAACCCAGCCGTCATTGTCGTAGTCGATGGCTGCAACGCCCCACGCCCGAATCCAGTTGGTGATCGGAAGTGCGATCGATTCGAAACTCTTACCTTGATTGTTGCGCCAGAGCGTCAAAGCAGGCGTACCAGATTGACTGAAGGCAATGTCCATCCATCCGTCGTGATTGAAATCGAGAACTGCGACGCCCGTAGTTTCGGAAGCTTTGGGAGAAGACCAGAGGGCACGTTTGATAAATTTGCCTTCTCGAGGGTTTTCGTAAATCAATGTCCCCAGCAAACCCTGACTAGGTGTTCCGCCACCCATCCCCGTCACGACAATGTCGACCGCGCGATCATTGTTGTAATCGGTACCGACGGCAGAATGATTTGGTGTGTCACCCTCAAGTCCCACTGACTCCGTGACGTCAGTAAACGTACCATTGCCGTTGTTACGCAGCATCACATTCGCGCCGGTCAGTTTTCTGGACACCCCCGTCCCCGGCTTTTCCCGAGTGCCGGTGACAAACAGGTCGAGGTCGCCGTCGTGGTCGTAGTCAATGAACGTCAACCCTGCGTCAAACCTTTCGACGTTGATCCCAGCAGCGTCCGTCATATTTTTGAACGTTCCATTCTTCTCGTTGTGGAGAAGAACCACGCGCCCGTTAAAAATCATTGCCAAATCGGTAAATCCGTCATTGTCGTAGTCTCCGGCTGTGCAGTTAGTCGCATGCGATGTAGGATCGAGGCCCGCCTTCTTCGTTACATCTTCGAACTTGCCGTTGCCCAGATTGTGATACAGCGACATTCCGCCTTCTTTGCCGTTGTCGGGCAGGAAGATATCGATGCGACCATCGTTGTCATAGTCGAGGAAGCACGCGCCCGGCCCGGCGTACGAGCTAACATCCTTGGCAGTCGATGATTTTGTCTTCAACCCAGCTTTGTCAGTTGCATCCACGAAATGCACGTCAATTGCCGGTAGCACTTTAACCGGACCGGACGGCGATTCTTCCGCGAGCGAGTATTTCCCTTGCTCGCCATATGCCAAGCTGATTGGCGAACCTAACTTATTCTGCGTGACGTATTGGAAACGCGTCAGATGTTCGCGAGCGTGGGCGAGATCGGCGGATTGCTGGTAGGCTCGCGAGAGCCCGAACTCGGCCGAGGCGTGCAGCGGATTGAGCTTCAGCGCATGCTCGAAAGAATCGATCGCTTCCGGATATTGTTTGTTCTGGGCATACGAAGCGCCCAGAAAATACCACGTGTCCGCGTCATTCGGATCAATTTCGGTGACACGGCGGAAATCATCGACTGCGGCTTGCGCGTTTGCGGAATTCTTTTCCAGCATTCCGAGGTTGTACCAAGCATAAGGATTGCCCGGATCCTGTTTAACCGCTTGCTCAAGAAGTTGGCTGGCAGCGTCGATCCGCCCGAGATTAAGCAACGCGATGCCCTGATTCATTGGAGCGATCAGGAATTTGGGATCGAGAGCTGCCGCCTGTTCAAATGCCTTCAGCGCCTTTTCAAAAAGTTGCTGGTTCATGTAAGCGGCGCCGAGATCGTTGAGACGAGTGGCTTCAGTGGATTTGTCCGGTGGCTTTGCGGCAGGCGCACTTTGCAAAGCGCCTGTAAGCATAGCGATGGCCGCCACAACGATGCTGGCACAAACGAGGGGAACCTTCCTAGTCATGCGAAAAACCAGTTAACCACAAAGGGCGCGAAGGTACACAAAGGAAATCCGCGGATGAGCTTTAGTGCTAACCTCGCAAGAGTCGGGCGAATCGGCCGATTGTTACTTAGGGGTGCTGAAGATCCAAGGCTTGCTGTAAGCTTTGTTCACGACCAAGCCTTTGCCTTCGTGAATCGTAATGGTCTGGCTTCCTGCTACGTTCGTGAGTTTGTCGACCTGCCCGCTGGGCCACTGCACTTCAATCGCATCGGCTTTGGTTTTATCGCCGAGGCCAAAGGTCAGCACCAGTTCGCTCTGCGACAAGTAACTCGATCCGCTGTGAACGGTCTGCTCCTGCTGATCTTTCTTGCTGTCACTCCCGCCGGAGGTCACGCGCACAACCGCACCGATGCCGTCACGGTTCGACTTCGTGCCCTCTAACTTTACGCGGAGGCTGCGGTTGGTTCCTCCTTCGTTGTGAAACAAGTAGGCGTGGCCGCCGTTCGTGGTTATCAGCACGTCGAGCGCTCCATCGTTATCAATATCGGCATAGGCTGCGCCGCGAGCGACTTTCGGGCTGGCAAAAGCAGCCCCAAGGGACACCGTCACTTCCTGAAACTTACCACCGCCCAGATTACGAAAAACGTGAGGCGGCTCCGCGTAGCTCACCCGCTTTTGCACTCGTTCGATCTCGTTCTCGATGTGTCCGTCGGCCACAAAGATGTCAGGCCAACCATCATTATCGTAGTCAAAGAAAAAGCAGCCGAAGCCGAGCGTCACCAAAGTCGCGCGTCCGACTTCCGACTGGGGCGCCTCATCCACGAACAGGCCGTTGCCCTCGTTGTGGTAGAGCGAGAGCATCTGATTGGCGAAGTTCGTGATGATAAAACTGGGGCGGCCCGAACGATCGTAGTCGGCAGCATCCACACCCATGCCGGCGCGGGCCACTCCATCTTCGCTGAATGCAATTCCAGCGGAGACGGCTTTCTCTTCGAAGGTGCCGTCGTGCTTGTTCAGGTACAGCTTGTTTGGCTGCGTATCATTAGTGAGCAGAATGTCGGGCCAGCCATCTCCGTTGTAATCGACGATCGCAACGCCCAGACTCTTGGAAGTCGGATCGTAGAACTTGGCCTTCTGAGTGGCGTCTTCAAACTTTCCGTTGCCCAGGTTATGCCACAGACGCGCTGAAGATCCTTTGTAGGATTCCGGCGTGCAATAAGATTTGTGTGCGCCATCGAGAGTGCAGTAGAGATCCCCCTTCTCGGACCACTGCACATAGTTCGCGACCACGAGATCTAATTTGCCATCGCGATCGTAATCGACCCAGGCGGCGCTGGTCGAGAACTCATTCGGCCCCCACAATCCGACGGCTTTCGTGACATCAGTAAACGTGCCGTTGCCGTTATTGTGAAACAAATGACTCTGGCCAAGGGCGCTGATGAAAATGTCGTCGTAGCCGTCGTTGTCATAATCTCCGACAGCAACGCCCATGCCGTAAATCGAAACCGCTAGACCAGACTTCCGGGTCACGTCGGTGAAGGTGCCGTCGTGATTATTGTGATAGAGCTTCAGCGTTGATTCAGCACGCTGGTGTCCCGGCCAGTCTTCGCTGTTCACCAGCAGAATGTCGGGCCAGCCATCGTTGTCGTAATCAATGAAGGCACAACCCGAACCCATGGTTTCGGGCAGATACTTCTTTCCGAATGCGCCGTTATTGTGGACGAAACGAATGCCGGCTTGCGAAGTGATGTCGCGAAATTGGATTTGCTGCGCAGCTGCGGATGCGGCCAAGAAAATCAGGATGAAAAAAAACTTCATGCGCATTTATCTTGAGCCTCCAGCCAAGCCAATTCGGTAAGCCGAGCCACGGTCGGCCTGGACGGATCGAAGACCCGTCCCTACGTGACCTGAGGCTAGCGGTACAGAAACATGTTCGTGAATGGCCTGCCGCTCGTTATTGTCCTCGGAATTGAGCTGGCGGTACGGACCGGTGATGGCTTGCGAAGCTTCGTCGGCTTTGAAACGCAGGTAGCGCACCTCGTGTTCGTGAGCCTGCTTCTCGTCCCCCAGGCCCTTGTAGCACAGCATCAGGTCATAATGCGCTTGCAAGTCTTCCGGATCGACAGCGAGAACTGATTGCAGGACGCTCACGGCTTCCGTGTAATTGCGCTGAAGGAACAGAATGCGCCCCAGATCATTCAGTGCTACGCGATCCCGTGGATACTGCGCGAGAACTTTGCGCAGATGGTCAGCCGCGTCGTCGTAGCGGCCATAGTTGCGCAAAACTTTGGCATAGAAGAAATGGGCTCGCGCCAGGTCGGGACTCAACGACAACGCCTTCATCAGCACAGTGCGAGCACGATCCATGTCACCTTCCTGCACGGCGGCGCGTCCGATGTTGACCCAGCCGTCAGGATTCTTGGGATCGATCTCCGTCACCTTCTCGAAGGCCGCCTGCGCGCCTTTTAGATCCCCTTGCAGCAGCAGACCAATGCCGTAATCGTTCCAGCGCTGCCAGTCGTCGGCCCGCAGAATAGTCTTTGGTTCAGTCGTCGCAGAGTTGTGCGGGGCCACACTAAGCGTAACTTCGTCTTCGGCTAGAGCGACGATAGGAACGTCAGGAATTTTCTCTTTCTTCGCCGAGACTCCATTCAGCGAAGCTGCGAACGCGAACTTCCTGTCGTCGTAATCAGGAGTGACATCAGTGTTGGATTGATTCGGACCGGGAATGCCGGCGAAGGAAAACTGCGTATTCCACCAGGCGAACTTGCGGTAGCAAAGTCGGGCGTGCAGCGTGATTTTATCGCCCGAGTTCTCAGGAATGTGTACGCGGTAGTGAACTGTGTCGGCCGCGCCCGGCGGAATCAGATGCACATAGACCACAGCGCGGGTGGCCCATGCATTGCGTTTGTTGATGCGATTGCCGTGGGCGTCGACTTGTAGCGATCGGTAAAAGTGCGCGCCTTTGTCGACCGGGCCTTTGCCATTGTCCTCGACGCTGCCGCTCCAAAAAATGGTTTGTCCCTTGTCATCCGTGCCTTTTAGTTCGAGCCAAGTATCGTAGGCATCGACCGTGCCGCCAGGAAAGAAGTGCCCAATTTTCTTGGTGCGGACCACAACATCTACGCGTACGGCATCTCCTCGGCGCACGGTTGGCTGCACGCGGTTCAGCGGCGCCGTTACCGGGGCGACCTCAGCTTCTCCTCCAGGAGTAATTTTCGTCTCCGCCTCTTCGCCGACGGCAAAAGTCGTCGACAAGTCGGACTGGTTGGCGACTCCTGGATTCACCTGCGCTGTGGCCGGAGAGAGCGCGAAAATATCTACGCTGAGAATTCCGCTCTTGAGAAAACCCTCAGTAATCTTCAGTTGCTCGCCATCATCATTGGCTGTGGGCAACGCCGTGTTCGCTGCGGGGAAACGATGCGAATGGACCTGGCCGTCGATGTTGCCCATGTCACTCGAACGAGTCAGCGGCATGTGGCAATCGGCGCATTGCGCAGGTTTCGCCGGATAATAAAAAGATCGCGCTCCCTGCCCAGAAACACCGCTGGCCTGCCAGTTGTCGTACTCGTTGAAGCCGCGAATCCAACGATAGTGATTGACCGGAACATCGAGATGAACTTTGTGGCAGCTCGAGCAGAACTCCGCCGTCTGGTTTCGCATGAAGGGTTTTAGAAAAACGCGGCGGTGCGGTTCAGGATTGAGCCGGACCAGAAAATCGTGCAGCATGCGCTCGATCGGATTCTTGGTCGCGGCTAGTTCATGCAGCTTGGGATATTCGAGATAAAAATCGCCTTGCCCCATGCTGCTTTTCACGTCGGCAATCGAATGACACATCATGCAGCCCAGCCCGGCTTGCGCTTCGGGACGATGAACGATCTGCTTGATTGGGGTGTCCATCAGGCCGCTGTAGAGAACGGCAGGGTCGTGGCATCCGCCGCACCACTTCGACGGCTTCGTGCCAATCGTATCCTGCATATACTCGATGCTCTTGCGGTACCACTGATTGTTGAACGATGAGAAATGATGGGCCGAACTGAACCACTGATTGTAGATGTCCTCGTGGCAGCGCTTGCATGAATCGGATTCCATGAAAAACTTGCTGGGAATTTTCTGTCTACCAAGCACTTGGGCGGAACTGGGAAAGAATGGCCCACCGGGACCATCGCCCTCGCCATCCATAGTTGCAGGTGGCATCGAAGGATTCTCGATGCGAGCTTGATTTTGCCAGCGGGACTCACGCAAGTAACGCGCGCCGAGGCTGAGTCCCGCGAGTGCCAGCAGACAAATTGCGCAGCGAAGGATCGCACCGCCGACGCTTGGCGAAAGCCAGCCGCGCTTCCCGGCCCATTCCGCAACGACGATGCCCACGCCACCGAGCGATAGAAGGATGTGAAAATAGAGGAGGTTCCACTCCACTCGCGGTGTTCCCGTCTTAATTAGAATCAAGCCGAAGATTGCTCCAACGGCCAACATCCCCCAGCCCAGGCGTGAGGCGATGCTTCCATTCCGAATCAGTCGGAAAAGAAAAACAGCCATCAGAATGGCGGCCACGGCGCCCGCTACCGCGTGCAGCAAAACAATCGCTGCATAGACAACATTCGGCTGAGGAAAAGTGTAGAGATAGACAGCCGAGACGAACAAAAACGCGATCAGCCCAGGCAATGCACGGGACACGAAGGAGCTTTTGGATTGGGTCGGATCCGCCATCAGACATGTCGATCCCTGTGGCAGCCAGAACAACCCACAGGAAATTGGGTGGAAACAGGTTACCGTCTTTTCAGAGCGGGGAAATAGTATGAATCTACTAGAGTTTTACGCTAGTGATTGAGGAAGTCTTAAATTGGAGAGTTGGCGGAGAACCGCGTCACCGAGGAGAAACTATTCTCAATCAATTTGCGGTCTCTGCCAAACTCCGCGTTGCGCTTCGAGTTCCGCCGCCACCGCCAACACCAACTCTTCTTTCCATGGGCGCGCGATGATCTGCACTCCAATCGGCAGGCCTTCGTTCGATCGTCCAAATGGAATCGCCGCTGCCGGAGTTCCCAGTAAGTTGAACCACTCCGTATAGCTCCACGCATCGAGATACTCGACGGTCTGGCCATCAATGTTCCAACTGCGTTCGCCGTGACGAAACGCATGCACGGAAGCAACCGGGCAAAGCAGAACGGGATATTCACGCATCTGGGAAAAGACTTGCATCCGCAGCGCGTCGCGCATGATCCAGGTATCGAGCAAGGTCTGACCCGTGTGGGATGGCTCAGCCGCAACCCGACTCAAATGTTGTTTGAGAATCGGACTGAGGTCGGCTTCTCTTCCCTGGGTCATTGGCCGCAACAGCATTCCTCCCGCGATCCCAAAAAGCTGCCACCAAAGTTGCCTCGCCTGCTCAAGGCTCTCAGGACGAAAGGGCTCAACTACAAAACCCGCCCGCTTGAGCGCCTCAGCCGCGGCTCGCACTGCCGAGCGCGTCTCGGCAGTGACCGGAGTACGTCCGTCATCCTCGAAATATCCGATACGAAGTTTTTTCAATTCGTCACGATGAGGCCAGCTTAGCGGGACTGGAGCGGACGAAGGATCGCCATCATCCGGCCCTTGCGTTACCTCGAACAGCACTTTCAAATCCGCGACCGTCCGCGCCATCGGTCCAACCACACCGAGCAACGCGAACGGTCCAACCGAGGTAGGGAAGTGTCCTGTGGCAGGAATACGGCCCGGCGTGGGCTTCAGCCCGCAGATTCCGCTGAAGTGCGCGGGCACGCGAATCGAACCGCCGCCGTCGCTGCCCACTCCTCCTGCCGAACATCCCGCAGCAATCGCTGCAGCCTCGCCGCCGCTCGACCCACCGGGAGTGCGTGAGAGATCCCACGGGTTGTTGGTGCGGCCGTAGAGAAGATTGTCAGTCTCCCACGCCATGAGGAGCTCGGGCGCGTTGGTGGTTCCCAGAATGATCGCCCCTGCGTTGCGCAGCCGCGACACCAGCGGCGCATCCTGTGCGGCCACGAAGTCTGCTCGAAGCTTGCTGCCCGCTTCGCAGCGCATGCCATTTACTTCAATCGAACTCTTGATGCTGATCGGAACCCCGTGCAGCGAGCCGAGCTTTTCATGACGGGTCACGGCCTCCTCCGCCGCCCTCGCCTGACGGCGCGCACCCCCGGCGTCTACCTGCACAAACGCGTTCAACTTCGGATTCAGTTTCTCAATGCGTGCAAGATGCGCTTCCACCAACTCGACGGGTGACAGCGCTCGCTTGCGGATTTGTTCAGCCATCGTGACAGCTGAAAGGAAGGTAAGCCCACTCATGCGGCGTCCTCAGCGCGAGGAAAACTGAGTCTAGCACGAAGAAAATCTATGACAGCACACGATGCGTTTCGCTTGCGTGCTGGTTTAATTCGCATAGTAAAATCGCGCTTAATGAATCAGTACGAAACAATGCTCTTGATTGGCTTTATCGCGTTCTATGTCCCCGCCCTTGGCCTTTATCACTTGATGGTTTTTAGAGTGAATCAGCAACTGCCGCTGGCTCGTAGGATTCCGCATTCTCTCTATTGGCGAGGTTGGAGCAGGCTGGCTAGAGAATATAAAGAGCTGTATCCCCGAAGTTTCTTGTATCAATTCACCTTGACCTGCGCGGTCACTGGCTTGATTATCGCGCTTGGTCTTGCCGGCTTTCGTGTCTGGGAATACGCAGCAGGTCGGTAGGACCCGTGAAAATCGCGTGCGGCATTTCAGTGTGACGCGTGCGCCCCGCGCCGCCCTCTTTGTGGCGGCAAGAGCACGCGGACAGCGTTCTTGCTTTTCGCGCCGCGCTTCGCCAGCCAACTCCTGAGATGCTGTCGCGAATCCGGAGTAAGGCGTAAAAAGAACATTCCGGCGCGGCCATCGTCTTCAGACCAGATCACCTTTCCCATCGCCTCCACCAAATGGGACGTTCCCGGCAACACAAAACGCAACGGCACATTTTCTACCTGCGGCAAGGGCTCCGGAGCCTGCAGAGCTAACCCTTGCTCACTCAAATCCAGCATAATCGCGGGCAAGGCCTTCGCTCCGAACCGAAGGTACACCAGAGTTTCCAGCTGATGGCGCGATTCGTGTCGCGGATTCGGTTTCATGTAGCGCTGCCCGGCGTGCAGCGAGCGCGCCACCTGCTCGTAGGCAAGCGGCTTATACAGGACGAAATTCACAACCGACGGGAACGCTCCGCCTACAGGTGTAAACGCACTGACCATGGCAAACACCACTGGTCTTCGCTTGGATGACGCCATGCGGGCCATTCGCGCCACTTGGCTGGCGCCTGGCAGATCAAAATCCAATAGCAGCGCCGAATAATGGCCATGCACCAACAGTTCGACCGCCTCGCCAGACGAGTGGCAAGTCTGCTGCTCGATTTGCAGGACGTCCAGAAGCGCCCCCAACACCCGCAGCGACGGGCGATCCTGTGATACCAGCAAGGCATTCAGTTTCATAAACCGGAGCTTATGACCCGCCGCTGCCTCAGTAAAGTAACAGCGGTAATAAATCGGTCGTTACCCGGCGAAGCTTCATCCCGATTTGGAACTGCGCTGATTGTTAAGATCGCCCTTGAAATCACAAGCTTGGACATACCCTGATCCTCGCCTGCCCCCGCTCCGAAAATCACTTGATTTCTTGGAGCTATCTAATTTTCCGCAGGCATCTCCACATGATCGATGACAGGAATCTCCGTCGGACCGGTTTGCAGCGAGAAAACGCAAATTTACGGAGAGGATCTTTTGCCGCATAGTGAACATGCTCTCCACCTGTTCATAGGCAGATACCTGCCCCGCAGATAAGGAAAGCGGGTCTTTCGTAATCTCCCCTTTGTTGCAGGTGAAGTGAAATAGTTGAGCGTAGAGTATGGCCAAAGCCGCTACAAACGCCAAGCCCCGAGCCCCGCGAGTGAAACTTGCAGGCACCGTCTTGTCTCTGGTATGTCTGGAAAACGGACGGCAAACTCGAGGCAGGCTGCACCAGCTCTCGGTCACCGGAGGGCTGCTGCATCTGGAAACGCCACTGGACGAGGGAATCAAAGTTGAAGTCATCTTCCACGTTGGCGAAAGCACGGTACGTACCAAGGCACGCATGCTCTTTCCGATGTGGGCGACCCAAGGCTATCTTCAGCCCTTCGAATTTGTCGATCTCGGACAAGAAGACCGGAGTAATCTGCAGGCCGATCTGCAGCGACTGCTGCACTCCTCAGGGGCAGCAATTGTCTCCGCGGAAGGGGAGATCACCGAGGTTTCCCACGTGACAAATCAGTAGTTCCCACCCGCCAGAATGTTCCTCCGCTAAAATAGATTGAACGAATGGAGGACCCATGGCTCATCAGCATTCCCCTCGTTTTCTGAAGATCGTCGAAGACACTCGCAAGCGTATTCACGAGGTGACCATCGACGACGTGAAAGCGAAACTCGACCGCGGCGACAAGTTTCTGCTCATCGACGTGCGTGAAGAAAGTGAGTACGCGGCCGATCATCTCCCGGGCGCGATTCATCTGGGCAAAGGAATCATCGAGCGCGATGTCGAACAGCGTGTGCCTGATCCGGAGACGCCCATGGTGCTTTATTGTGGCGGCGGATTTCGCTCTGCTCTTGCCGCTGACAATCTTCAGAAAATGGGCTACACCCGAGTGCTTTCGATGGACGGAGGCATTCGGGGTTGGCGCGAAAGAGGTTTTGCCCTGACCAATGCTGTCAGCCGTTTTGCTCTGTAGAATTCCCAAACGTTGAGAGAAGAATTTTTGATGGGTCTGCAGCCTCCTTGGCAAGACGCTGCCCAGCATTAGACGCTACAATATCGAGGATCAGGACGCACGGTGACGGTTCGCGGTCGGGTTGGACGATCGACCTTGATCCCGCGAATTGTGTCCGTACAAGGGCGCGTAGCTCAAACGGATAGAGCATCGGATTTCTAATCCGAGGGTTGCAGGTTCAATTCCTGCCGCGCCTACCAACCTTTTCTACAGCTTACAGCAGCGCCCCTAGGAGTTATTGCAACTCAACGGCAAGTTGGGGCCGACTCGATTTCAGCATTGGAGACCCTTGGCGCGCTTCGCTTGACTGTCCGAATAGCTCATGGTCATGCAAAAGAGCTTGTTCGAAAAGACAGAGAAGGTCTCGCCAGATCGTGAGTAGGTGACGATGCATCAGGGTGGTACTGTCAAGGCATCAAACCCTTCTAGAGATATCCCGGTAAGACGTAAAACATGTTATGGTTGCGGTTTTTTCCTGGGAGGGCGCTTGATTCGCAGAGTGACTTCGCTAGTAACAGTTGCCGTTTTAAGTCTGCCAGCTTTCACGCAGCCCCAGCCTGTCGATGACAGCTGGATCGCCATCAGCAACAACTACGCCAACCTTGTGATCCAGGTCGAGTTCAAACACGATCCCGAAGCTGCATCGAGACAAGGCCTGAGTGAGTTCGATAACAAGATCTCGCAGCCGACACTGGCCGATGAAGACCAAGAACGGCAAGAGACTGCGGCGGTGCTGGTGAAGCTGAAGACTGCCTCTGCGGAAAAACAACGGAAAGAAGTCGAGCAAGATCTGCAGATCATGATTCGAAAGGTCGAGCTTGACTTTAAACAGGAAGATTTTGCACGTGCGCACGAGGTGCCATTTCTGAACGCCAGTGCGATGGTCTTTGAAGGTTTGCGAATTCTGCTGGATGAGCAAACGTCATCGGATCGCCGCCCTGCGGCCGTGGTTCGCATCCGGAAATACGCTGGTTTGGAACCTGGCTACAAATCGATTACCGAGATTCTGCAGCAGCGAGTCACGGAGCAGATGGCCAAACCTGGTGTCATCTATCCGGCGCGCGTCGAAATTGAAACTGAGATGGCGCGCAACTCCAACTACGTGGATGGAATATCCGCGCTCATGCAAAAGTACAACTTGACGGCGTGGCAGGAGCCTTTTGGCAAACTGAAAACGCAGCTTTCGGATTATGACGCATGGATCCGAGTAACCGTGTTGCCCAAGTCACGCACCGATTTCCGGTTGCCCCCGGAAGAATACGCGCTCGCCCTTGAAGGCTACGGCATCGATATTCCGCCCGACCAGGTTGCCGCTATGGCGCATCAGGCCTTCACGGAGATTCAGGGAGAGATGAAGTCCATTGCATTGCAGATTGCAAAGCAGCGCAACCTTCCGTCCAGCGATTATCGCGATGTCATCCGCGAATTGAAAAAGCAGCAACTGGTGGGCGACGCTATTCTGCCGTTTTACGAAGAGCGCCTGAAGCAAATCGAGAAGATCATCGTCGACCAACAGATCGTGTCGCTGCCGGAGAGGCCAGCCCGCATCCGCATCGCAACCGCAGCAGAGACGGCGCAGCAACCTGCCCCGCATATGCAACCTCCGCCGTTCCTGCACAACACGGGGCAGAAGGGCGTGTTCGTGCTGCCCCTCAATATTCCAGCCGGGCCAGGGCAAACTGAGTCTGAAAAGTACGACGATTTTACCTTTGATGCGGCGGCCTGGACGCTGACGGCGCACGAGGCGCGCCCGGGCCATGAGTTGCAGTTCGACTCCATGCTCGAGCACGGAGTTTCGCTGGCGCGGGTCCGCTACGCATTCAACAGCACCAACGTCGAAGGGTGGGGGCTGTACTCGGAATATCTCATCAAGCCTTATATGCCGCTGGAGGGTCAGCTTGTTTCGTTGGACTATCGGTTGCTGCGGGCGGCGCGCGCTTTTCTGGATCCCGAGTTGCAGGCGGGCAGGATCAGTCCCGCGGATGCGTATCGGGTGCTGGAGCAGGACGTGGTCAGTTCGCACGCCTTCGCCCAGGAAGAAGTCGAGCGCTACACCTATCGCGCGCCGGGACAGGCCAATAGCTACTTCTACGGCTACACGAAACTGATCGAACTGCGCGAGGAAACGGAGAAGGAGCTGGGACCAAAGTTCAACCAGAAGCGATTTCACGACTTCATTCTGGCGCTGGGTCTGTTACCGCCGGACTTGATGCGCAACGCGACGATGGAGGAGTTCGTTCCCGCACAGAAGCAAAACGGGCGTCCGTGAAAGGCAACTGTGATCGGGAAATTCAGGTGAGAAAAGCTGCAAGCTTACTTGTGCTTCTGCACGCTCTCGAAGTTTTTTTTAGACTGCGCCGGACCCAACCTATTTCCTCTTGGGTTGCGACCCAGTAGAATTGGTTCCAGGTATTAGGGGTGAGCGATGAAAGGTTCTGTGGTCGACATTCGCGCAGAGAGAGTCCGCCAGTTGAATGCCATTTCCCTCAGCAACGCTGTGTTGTGCGCTGATTGTGATAACGTCAGCGACAGCCCGCATGATGAGTGCCTGGTTTGCGGGAGCCGTTCACTATTCAATATCTCTCGCGCACTGGGCGGAATGCCGCCCGGCAAGCGGGCCACTCTCATCGATACGGCTAGCCGACCAGTTACCTCGCGTCCTGTACTGAGGTTCCCGAGACGTGCCAGAGTACGCTCGGAATCCGCCGCGGCTGGTTCAAGCCGAGTTCAAGGGTGCTTGTTCGACCAGCTTCCGGCGGTCGGTCGATGACTAGTCCTGGTTCAGTGCTGCATCCTTATTAGACATTCGAGGATTCTCTAGCACCTGTCGGCACACTTCGAAAAGCCTTCGGTACTCTTCCTCGTGCGGCACAAAGCCACTTGGATCAGTTGATAGATCGGTCTGCAGCTCTCGAACCGCGACAAACCTCACCTCAGCGACTTCCCCATCGCTGAACTTGAGATCTCTGACGTCCAAATCTCTTTCAACAAGGAAGACGTGGTGAAATTCGTTGTCGATGTAGTTGCCCTTATTGAGTGTGACCTGCTCGAGAATGGTAAAGAGATAGCGGCATTCACCAGGAACAAGCGTGATCCCAAGCTCCTCTCGTGCTTCTCGAATCGCCGCCTCAACGGGCTCTTCTCCAGCAGAGATGTGTCCGGCTACTGAAACGTCCCACAAATTAGGCCAGTTTTCCTTCGTGGGCGAGCGACGCTGAATCAGAATCTCCCCCTTTCGGTTGAGGATCCAGACGTGAGCTGCGCCATGCCAATCGCCATCTCGATGTACCTCTGACTTGGACTTCGTCATTCTGATAGGTCGACCTGACGAGTCAAGCACGTCAAGATATTCCATCCGCTTATTCTAATTTGCACGGGAGCGGAGAAGAAGGCAGCTGACTTGGGAATGACATTGGAATGGCGTCCGCATCAGCAAAGCCTCTGGAAAGAGTTGCGGCCTGCTAGGCATTATCCAAACAACCTTCTAGAATGAAGCGCTGTCTAAATTGAGGGGGAACCATGGGAAACCTTAACAATGCGCTGCAGGAGCTTCGTTCCGAGCGCAAGCAGGCGCAGTTGCAAGTGGAGAAGTTAGATCAAGCAATCTCAGTGATCGAGTCGTTAAACGGTTCGGGAACGTCACGGAACGCAAACCAACCTACCCGAATCATATCGGCAGCTTCGCGACGAAAAATGGCGCAGGCGCAAAAGGCGAGATGGGCAAGGGCCCGGAAGGAATCGCAGCCGGGAGTAACGACAGCAAAACCAACGGATTCGGCTCCTGTAAAGCACACCATGTCAGCGGCCGCCCGCAGGAAGATCGCGGCGTTTCAAAGGGCAAGATGGGCAAAGATCAAACAGCAGAAGAAGGCTGCATAGTCTATTGCCAAGTGAAAGAGCACAAGTCACAATCGTAACCAGCATGTCGTTCCTAACGTCACTACCCGATTGGGCCATTTACGCCAGTCAATCCAATCAGTAGATTGTGATTGAGCAGTTTTCGGGGGAGGGCTGTTCGACTAACGTCCCATGACTCGGTTGAGTCTGGGACGTTTTGTTTTGGGTTCTTACTCGCGCCGCTGTAGTCTCATTCACACAACGGTTCCGACGTGTCTGGCGGGGATTCGGTCGTGATTGCACGAGCTAGGAGTGCGGCCGGGAGGCACGATGCCATACTTTTTATCCAAGAAGCGTCGAAGTTCTGGCGGCAGGACTTCAGCGAGTTCTTGCCAAGTTAGAACTTTGCACCTGGTTCTCAGATCCGCGATCCTCACACACTTCATAATGTCGAACCACGCCTCAATCAGGTCGGGGCGGCGCGCGTCCAACAGCACGCAGAAGCTGATGCCGAGATAATGCGCGGCTAAGACGTTCCGAATTAGCTGGTAGGAAACGTAGTGCCCGTTGACTCGCGGAAGGGATTCGCGGTCGAACACCTCGTTCAAAGCGCGATAGGATTCCACGAGCTCGGGGCGCTGCATCTGAAAGTCTGCTTCCGTAAGCTTGGATTCTGCCAGGAGCGTCCCTAGCTTCATGTCGATCTCAGTTCGATCCACCCGACTGCCATCGCGCGGAATGCCGGCTCGAAATCCGAACACTGGAACCTCGCCAGCCTCGAATCCTAACTTCAATGCCACAGTCTGACTCTCTGTGACACCGGGACAGCAGAACACGTTCATGAGTAAAGCATCGGAACTCATCGATGAGTCGAGTTCTTTCCATCCCTCATCGCTTTTAGGCAGCGAGTGCTGGGATTGAGTGTGCACCTTGTCTAAGCGACGGCTCCATCCAGGATGGTCGAGGATGGACTCGTAGCTGGCACGGAGAAAATTGCCGTGTCGCCGTTTCGCCACTGAGGCCTTGTAGACGACAACGGGCAGGTCACCGTAGCTCAGCACGTGAGGCAATCCAAGGGTGGCGGCGTACGTGGCATTTCGAAAACTTAACTCGCGACGTAACAACGCTGCATATCTTGTGTCCATCGCTTTATCAGTCTCATTCAGTCGACACTCGTCGATGGTCGGTCGCTCGGTTAAAAGAGGTGCTAGGTTTTTTTGGAGTCCCATCTGACAAGCTCAAGAAGGTCACCCAGGCGCGCCCGGCATACGTATCCGCGTTGAGCACTAACATTCTGGGAAGGACGAGCCAAAAGAAAGGCAGCCAGAGTATGAGCAGGACGAGATTCGCCAGGCACCCTCGCGTCAAAGTCCAATGGGGCCAGCTGCCTTTGAACCCGCAGATGACCGCTCCGCTGACGGCCTGAATGACAAAGATGATTCTGGAACCACAGAGATTGCGCGCGAAGCCGTACTCAGCGGCATGTTTATCGACTAAACCGCATCCCTCGCATCGTCGCAAGACCTCCTTGATCTCCCGGAAAGCGTCCATGATTTTCCGATCAGCCAGCGCGGGATATTCACGTTCTTCCTCCAACGACATGAGCCTTATTCCAAACCTGTGCAGGACCGTAAGCTGGATTCGGTTCTTTTGATCTCTGCTTAGGAACGAGTCTCGCATTCGACCGAAGCGAGTCGACGGGAGGCCGCCTCGTTCTCCCCAGAATCGCTTGGCGTAGCGTACTCCCCGATCCTTAAAGACCATTGAAGCCAAATAGATCAAAGCGAAGGAGAGCATACTGGAACCGGCCAACTGAAGTGGATGATCGAGAACTCCAGGGAAGAAACAATATAGAGTGCAGAATGACGGCAAAAGTAGGATCGCCGTCGGAATCAGGCGAGCCTTCCAGTCGTACCCGTCTATGAACTCCTGCCATCGCATCTTCACACCTTCGTCATCACTGTTTCACTGGCACCGGGAGTCAATCTTGGCCATGATCCTTTCGGCCAGAGCTATTGCGTCAGAAATGGCAGACTCCGACGAAGGCGAGTTTCTCCCGTCCCACTGCGTCAATTTTCGTGCTGCGAGGATGCAGGCAGCGATCAGGAGCACCCGCTTTCTGCCTTCATCCATGTCGGCGAGTGTAGCGTATTCGCTTTTTATTCGCCACAAGAGAATCCACTTTTTTATCATCGACTTCCGGATTTTGCACAGCAGGGTACGGAATGTATGAAGTGAAGTTTTCGGCGTGATGCGGAGAATGCAGCAAGCTCCGCTAGACCTCAACGGTCCTCGGAGCGAGACGGAAAAATCCGCGCCGTCGAATGACCACCCCAGCTCGATATTGACACGATCCGGATTTGGCTGGCATCCCGAACGACGTTGCGGGACCTCGACACTATTTTCTCCTTTACTCTTGCCAACAAATGTATCGCGTTATATGTTATGTCCCACAAGTTGCGCTTCTGTCGCGCAGTTTCCAAACATGACCACGGACTCCCCGAAAGGCAGGTTGCAAATGGTAGCTCCCCGCAAAAGCCGCACGCTCAATTGGTTGGCGGTTGCGCTCGTGGCAGTGCTGATGTCATCCAGTCTTGTAAGCTTCGCCCAGACGACCGTCGGCACGGGCAGCATTGTGGGAACTGTGACTGATCCTTCCGCCGCTGTCCTTAGCGGGGCCAAGGTGACGATCACCAACCTTGCGACTGGGCACGTGATGACCCTTACGACGAATTCCAGTGGAGCATTCAATTCGGGCGCGCTGATCCCCGGCGATTATAAAGTGCAGGTGGGGGCGAGAGGTTTCCGACAGATGGAAATGCCGGTGACCGTTCTGGTGGGCAACACGGCAACGGCAAACGCAAAATTGCAGATCGGGCAGGAGAGTCAGGTCGTCGAAGTGCAAGGCTCCGCCGTCCAAGTGAACACAGAACAGGCGACGGTGCAGGGTGTATTGAACGCCGAGCAGATCGAGAATCTGCCCGTGAATGGCCGCAACTTTCTTGACCTGGCCCAACTAGAGCCCGGAGTTCAGATCCAGGATGGACAGGACTTCGATCCGACTAAGGCAGGTTTTTCATCGATTTCATTCGGGGGACGATTTGGCCGCACCGCCCGCATCGAAGTCGACGGCGTCGACGTTTCCGATGAAACCGTCGGCACTACGACCATGGACATTCCTGCCAGCGGGATTGAGGAGTTCCAACTCAGCCAATCGAGCCTGGATCTTTCCAATGAACTGACCTCGTCCGGCGCGGTGAACGTGACCACGCGCTCGGGGACGAACAGTATCCATGGCGAAGCTTTCGGCTTGTTCCGCGATAGCTCGCTGGCTGCGGCATTGCCAACGCCAGTCGGACTGGCGCCTCCCAACTTTCAACGCTCGCAGTACGGCGGGCGCCTGGGAGGTCCGATTATCAAGAACAAGTTCTTCTACTTCCTGGATGGGGAACGAACTGAACAACACGGCCAAGCGGCGGTGTTGGCGGGCGCTCCTTTCAATAATTACTCGGGTTACTTCAACTCGCCATTTACCGAGGACAACCTGATGGCCAAGGCCGACTACCAATTGACCCAGTCGGCCCACGCCTTCTATCGCTTCAGCTATTTCAAGAATTCTTTGCTGGCCAACGCGGGTCTGGGGTTCTCGGTGTACGACAACAAGAACATCACACGCAATCAGGTGGTCGGCGTGGATTTCAATACTGGGAGCTTCAACCACAGCATCCGCTTCGAATATCTGAAGTTTCAGAATCAGATCGTAGATGCGACCGTGGGCAGCAGTTTGCCGCTGGCCAACTATCCCTTAGAAATACAGATGGGCAGCACGGGTTTGGTCACTGGACCAAATTACCTCGCACCGCAAAGCACGCTGCAAAGCAATCATCAGATCAAATACGACGGAAGCAAACCCCTGGGTGCGCATGTCATTCGCTACGGTTTCGGTTTTAACCATATTGTGGGTGGAGGGTTTGCGAACTTCCAAAGTATTGCGCCTTACTTGATCACGAACGTGGGAGGTCTCGAAACGGCATTTGCTCAGACCAATCCCTTCGGACCTGGCGGCGACACGAACCCGCTGAATTA
>CAVOLD010000004.1:2500-385413 GCA_963696705.1 uncultured Acidobacteriota bacterium | reverse complement strand
TAGTTCAGCATCTTTTCCGTGACTTTGAAGTCAGCGATGACCCCGTCTTTCATGGGCTTGATGGCCACAATGTTCCCAGGCGTGCGGCCCAGCATCTCTTTGGCTTCTTTTCCCACGGCTTCCACTTCGCCCGTGTTCTTGTTGATGGCCACGATCGAAGGCTCGTTCACCACGATGCCCTTGCCCCGCGCGTACACCAGCGTGTTCGCCGTGCCCAGATCGATAGCCAGGTCGCTCGAAAAGACGCTGAACAGCGACCGCAGATTGTGCCAGCGTGATGCGCTCGAATGAAAGCCGTTGTTCGATGACATGCGAAACTTTCTCTCTCTATGGAGTCGGTCTTATTCCGGTTTTTGTCCGGTTATTCTGGAATCTAATCTCTATCCTTAATTCTACGAGCGATTGCCGTCGCTTTCAGCAAACCAAAGTAACTGACTTTCAGCAGCCTGCCCTCAAGCCAAACCCCGCTCACTGAATCACTACTTTCTTTTGCAGCGTGTTGACTCCACCCTTGGCATTCTGCGCCGTGATCGTGATCGTGCTTTCTCCGGTCGCTAAAGGCGGCGTGAAGTAGTGGAATGCGCCATCAGTTCCTACCACCGGCACTTCGCGCCCGTTCACCATCACGCGCGCGCCTACCTCGGTCTTCCCCGTCAACTCGATCACATGACCATGCTGGATCATGGGATCCAAATCCAAGTTGATCGCCGCCGTATCATTCCCCTTCGGAATAATCGTAAACCGGTTTTTTTCGCTCTCCACCGATTCCTTGCCCGCGGCATCCTGCGATTGCACCAGCCAGTAATAAGCCCCTTGCTCGAGACCCGAAACCAACACATCGGCGGTATTCACTTTGCGATCCACAATGGTAGAAGAAAAGTACGGGTTTCGCGAAATGCGCAACCGGTAGCCTTTGGCATTGGCCATCGGAGTCCACGAAAATTCAATTGGCTTAGGATCGTTGGTCACGAACATGGGCATCATGTTCGCCGGAGAAATCGGCGTCGGAGGCCCAATCTCCTTCAGTTTGTCCATGCGCGGCGCAGCCGCCTGAAAGCTGACTTTCTCCCAATCCGCCAAGCGCACAGTCTGGCCATTACGCGTGATGTCGCCAGTTCCCTTCTTGACCAGGATTTCGTGCTGATCGTCCTTGGGATCGTTGCGCACCATGGCCGCGCTGTCCGGCGCGAGGGACGCCGTTGCGCCCGCCACCACCACCTGCGACCTCGAACCCTGCACAAACGTGGCCGTCGCCAGATCCACCGTGCCCGTGCTCACCGCGACTGAAACGTTGGTCTGCTGCTGATCGTTAGTCGAGTTTTCCTCGATCACAATCAGCGAATCCTGTTTGACCGTGTAGTTCGTGCCATCATTGAAAACGATCTTGGCCATGCCTTCCGAACTGGTCTGCACAACATCGCCTTTTTCCAGCGGAATGCTGTAGTCGGCCGTTCCCCAGCTGTTGCTGCTCGCCTTTTTCACCCGCACCGTGCCATCGAGCGCCGTGAAGTGCGCCTGCTGAGCTCCAGCGCCGCCCGACTTCGCAGGATTCCCCGCAGCTCCGGCCACCACTTCCAGCAGTTTCGTTCCCAGGCTGTCCGCCGCCTTGATGCCGCTCTCGGTGAATTGCGGAAAGGCAAAGCGCATGCCAACAAAAATCACCACCAAGACCGCCAGCACCAGCAGCGCCACGCTGCGGTAGGTGACCGTCTTCCACGCGATGTGGATTCCCGGTTTGCTGTTTGAAGACACTGAAGACACAGAGAAACCCAGCCAAACTCCAGAGAATATGGGGTACTTTCGAGAGTATCACAAGGCCTGTGAGCGCAAAACCCGGGAATCAAACTGTGACATTACGTTGGTGCCATGTCGCCGCGCTTGTTCGTGCGTTGGAGACAGGCAACGAACCCGCTATAGATTGTCATCCCGACCGGAGCTTCTCATCCCCGAAGGGGATGGGAAGCGAGTGGAGGGATCTGCTGTTTCGCCGGGTGCCCAGGTCACGCGGTTTTCGAGACCGGGTCAGCCGCGAGGCGTGGCGGCCCAGCTCTCTCTTCCGAAAACAAACTGAGAACCGAGAACCGGCAACTGACAACCGCTTTTCTCAATGTCATCCGTCGGGCGGCCCAGCCTCTCGCGTTCTTCGCGAAGACACGGGCTTTTAGCGGTGCGCGAAAACTAGAACTACGCCGACCCCGTGGAACAAAAGATTGCAGGTTTAGCCGCAAAGCGGCGTAAGAATGCAGCCCACGGCGCAAGCCGTGGGTAAAAGCAGGAACCGAACCAGCCCCTGCGGGGGCGAAAGATTTGCTCTCACGACGGATTGTCATCCCGACCGGAGCCTCTCATCCCGAAGGGGATGGGAAGGGGAGTGGACGGACCTGCTGTTTCTTTCGGGCGACAGCGATTCCCGAAAATACCTTGGAGTGCGTTGCTCCGCGCCCAGCAGAGGAGCGCGATGATAGCAAGTAAAGGTGATGAAATGCAGCTGACGTATTTGTTGATATCGCCTCAGGCCCCAAGGCATGAAGCCAGATTAGAGCGGACCCTCGCATCTTGGCTGCGACGGCCGAACAGCCCCAGCCTTCGCAAAGAAGGAGATAGGCCGGGCCACCCGCCGCACAGTGCTCACTTTTTGCCCTCAGGCATGTCCAAAACCGCATCATTCGTAAGCTGGTCCGACATTATCCAGTAACAGGTGAGTTGAATCAGACTTTCCAGGTCTTTCAGGTCCTTGCCATCCCACTTACGGAGATAGTGGGTCTCGTCATTACCAAGCCAAACAGCTCTTGCTGCCATAGCTTGAACCTTTGGATCCTTCACATATTCAGTGATGCAGGTCATGAGAGGCATTTTCTCGATCTTGGTCTTATCCTCTGGTGTCGGATGCAGTTTGGAAACGTAATCTTTGATGAGGAATTCCAATGCCTTCCGGTAGCCTGGACCGCACACGAGTTTGAGTTGCAACTGCTCAGCTTTCTGGGCTTCGTTGTAGATGCTGCAGAAATCCGGAGAAATCGTCTTGAGGCTGGGATCAAAGCTGTGATCTGCCAGCTCAAAAGGCACAGAGTAAAGCAGGTAGTAGGAATTACTGTTGTCCCTCGGCCGGTACCTTGCGATGAAAAGCCGTTGGCAATCCCGTCTTGGACATCTAAGAACACGCTCCAGAACCCGATTCATTCCCATTCCAACAAGGCAATCGCACTTCGAGTCAATTGGGTGAATATGACTATGGCAGATGGGACACGAATCGGGATTCGTATCATACTGCACCACAGCATCGTCACCTTCCCAAGTGAGAACCTGTAACGGATTCATCGACAGTCACCTCGCTCTTTCTGATGGTTTGCTGGAGATCTTACACCTCGGCCCATTCACCGGACTTTGATCCACTTCGTCGCCAAGAGAACAAGGAACGGTGTGATGATCTGCATGAGGTCCTTGAACCGTTCCCAAGTCCACCAGCTTTTCTTCTTCCTTGGCATGTCCGTCTCTTCCAATTTAAGCACCTACTGACTGAATCAGGAGCAGCGAAGCAGCAGAAAATTCCCATAATGGTCCAAAATGGTCCTGCTTTTCGGATTATGTCGGTTACTTGGAGGATCTTGGGACCTGCGGCTTCGGGCGGCTACTCTGAACTCTTGGCTCTCATCATCTTCTTGAAGCACGGAACATTCCCTGGTTTCCTGCGACCAACATCGGAAGTTGGCGGGCTTGACCGTGGACACGGATTCCCGATTTGGAACCGGCCGAGTGTTCGTTCTCTTTATTCTTGAATCCCACCCATCACTTCCGATAAGATAGATACGCAGAGCTTATCTGAAAGATAATCGCAGCTCTTTGACAACCTGACACGGGCGCGGCTCCTGCACCGCTCACCCGCTGAGTCCGACCAATGCACCTCTCGCGAGCGGCGCCGAAACGGAGCCACGAGCAGCTGAGAAATCAGCTAACTATCATGTTTCCAATATTTTGGCGTTAGTCAACGGAGGCATTAAAATTTCTGCCGTTTGTTTTCTATAGTTTGCGCAGAGACCAGGGTTTTCCGGTGGGGGTAAACCCCGTAACTCCAATGTTTCCAAGATTTTGCCTCTAACTACCTTTAGAACCATAGATCTAGCGGGACGAAAAAATTCCAGTCCTTTGTTTTCTAGATTTTAGGCAAAAACGAGAGTTTTTTTTGAGGCAAATCCTGCACCAGAATATGTGCAGTTGGCCCCCGGAATTCCAAGCGCGCCCTAGTACGTGAACGACTGAATCTCGGTCACGCCTGGCGGCCGGGCCATCTACGAATCCACTGCGCTGGCTCGGATGCAACACAATGTGCGCCGGGACGATGTTGAACGTATTGCTGAAATCGAACCCGTTGAGAGTTTCTTTGAGGTCGCCCTTGGTGTCGTAAACGTAGATCGTGCTGCCGCTCGACGTCGAACTCGAAACCGGCTGAGCGATCAGGAACAGCTTGTGGATGGAATCGAATTCGACATCGGCTCCGCTGAACTGTTGTGCTTCCCCTGAATTCGGCAACACCACGGTGAATCCGGTCTGTTTCTTAAGATCGTAGAATTCCACGCTGGCGTCATCTTCGGTGTCAGTGCAGACAATGCCGTCGGCTCCATCGATGGCGATGCCATTCACGAAGCCAAATCCAGTGCCGGTGAACTCGGTGAACGTAGCTTTGCCGAGATCCACCACGCCAATCACGGGACGGCAGCCAAAGCATCCATTGCCGCCGCCCATCACGGCCTGATTCGTCTTGCTGTCGTACGCAGTCGGTGGAGGCACGCTGGCAAAATTATTCGAGTCAGTGATCTTGACCACCGGACCAAACGTGTTCGCTCCCACGTTCGCGCTGAATACCCAGGGGATGAATTGTCCGCTGTTATCGTAGGCAAAAACGGCGACGTTCGGAACGCCCTGGCTGCGGCTGACTCCGGTCGGCATGATCAGGTGCTTCGATCCGATCGGAGGTGTCCACAAGGCGGTGAATTGATTTGAATCCAGAGGATTCAGCGTATGGAAAGTGCGCTTGACGTGAAGAAAGCTGACTTCGTGTTCGTGCAGGATGAGCCCGACGCTGGTGCCAACAATCCCCAGCGTCACGAAGTCATCCTGAGTTTCTGTTTTGGTCAGGACTTTCAGAATCTTGCCGGTCTTCTGATCAAACGTTTCCACGGCGGCCAGAACGTTGCCATTCTGCAGCGTCTGGGCCTCGCTCAACAGGCCTTCTGTGCCGTTTTGATCGATATCGAATCCGAAAATTTGCCCGCCGAACTTGCTGTGAACCAGAAGTTTGCCGGCGCCGGGAAAGGAATTGGGTTCAGACTCCTTAGCTTGTCCGAATACAGCGACAGTGGAGAACAATGCCAGAATTAAACAGAAAAAGGCATACTTAACCGCGATTAGCGCAGTTTGAGAGCACAATTCAGACGATTTGGCGCTTATGTTCTGTATTTCATTCTCCATGGGATAAGGCTACGGAAAAATCCGACGACTGCCGTGCTTCGTGAGGCTAATCTGCCCGACCCTGGGTTATGTCACGTATTTGTCAGAAGATTGTAAAACTTGAGTGCGGAACAGGTCGCGAAGCGAGGACCTAACAAGCATGGCCCATCCTTCCCAAGACAACAAGGAAAGATGGGCCACCCTATTCACGCCAACTAATTCTTGGCAGTCCGCTATTTTTCGCACTTCGGCGTCGCCGGAATATTAGCCGCGATCGGTAGCGGCGACAGGTTCTGCTTCTGCAGGAGAGCATTCACCGGCGCAATCTTCTGCTGATTAAGATCGCGCCATTGCGCCAAACGTTTGCCCAGGTCCTGACAGTACTGCTCGACGCTGGCTTCGAGCAGACTGGCAGGGCGCGCGTCCCCGCTCTCGATCATGAAGGCGAGCCGCGCCAGTTCACGATTCAACGGACCAAGTCCAAGCTCCTCCGGTTTGCCTTCGTCGGCGTCGGCGACCTGGTCATCCAATGCTTTGAGTGCGTCGGCCACATCTTTCTTAGTAGCGTCGGTGCCTATAGATTTTTGCCGGTCGGCAATTGCCGCACGCAAAGCGCGCGCTTGAACATCTCCGTCGTAGGTGGCCGTCATTTGAGTTGAGACGTTCGATTCGACTTCGAACTGCCGCACCAGATCCGCCTGTGAAACCTGCACTCGCGGATCGATAGTCACGGTTAATGACTGGCGATAAGTCTTGCCGTTGACTTCGAGGACAAGCGAATACTGGCCCGGCACCACGAACGCTCCCGGCTGCAAGTCACGAGGAAAGTCACCGGGAATAGCATGATCGGAGCCGGTGTACTCGATGTAATCCAATTGACTGCCGTAGTAGCCGTAGCGCAGCGCCTTCATCGAGGGATATCGAAGATCCCAGGTGAAGCGATTGAGCCCAGCCGTTTTGGTAAGCGACGGCTGCGGCGCAAACCAGTACTCGGGAGCGTTGGCCGGCGTTTTGTCATATGGCGGCGGCACGTTGCTGAACTCGTGCACTAGATTGTTGTGCGAGTCATAAATCGAGAGCTTGATGTCGCCCGCAGGCGCGGATTTCAGGAAGTAGTAAATGGTCGCGCCGTCGGGCGGATTGTCTCCGGCGGGAGTTTCGGGCGGCAGCGGAGTGTCCTGAGACATATCCCAGCGCACTCGCACGACGTTGCGCGGACTGAGTAGATGCGCATCCGACCGCGGCCACTTGCCTTCGAATTGGCGCAACGGCGTGATGTCATCGAGAATCCACAGCGAGCGCCCAAAGGTCGATGCAACGAGGTCGGTGTCATGAACGTCCAGGTCAGTCACCATCGTGGTCGGCAGATTCAGTTGCAGAGCCTGCCAGTGGTCGCCGTCGTCCAGCGAAAAGTAAACGCCGTTCCAGGTGCCGGCGTAGAGCAATCCCTTGCGCACTGGATCTTCGCGAACCACTCGCGCGCTTCCAGTCTCAGGCAAGCCCGTATTGATGAGTTGCCAACTCTTTCCGTAGTCTCGCGTGCGATAGACGAGAGGACGCAGGTCGCGGAATCCGCTGACAACAACGTATGCGGTTGCCGCATCGTGGCGCGACGCTTCCACAGCGGTGATGCTGGCTCGCTCATGCAGGCCAGGAATGGTCACATTCTGCCAGGTCGTGCCATCCTTTGTGACTTGAACCAAGCCATTGCCAGTGCCCGCCCAGATCACTCCAGCCTTCACAGTCGAAAGCGCGATGGTGTCGATCACGGTTCTTCGCGGATCGGGCTTCTTCTTGTCGGGCTCGGTTTTCTGCGTGAGGTCGGGGCTGACTTCCTGCCAAGTGAGGCCACCGTCGTTGCTCTTCAAAAGATATTGAGCCGCAGCGTAAAGCGTGTGTGTATCCTGCGGTGCGAATGCAAGGGGCACCATGTTGGAGGTACGGTAGCGAGAATTCCGGACCAGCAGATGCACGATCTGCCCGGTCGTCTTGTCGTAGCGCAGCACAGTGCCGTACCACCCTCCGGCGTAGACGAAGTTGGGATTGGCGGGATCGGGAGTGATGTAGCAGAACTCGAATCCACCCGTGGGAGCCCAGTCGCGATAGGTGATCTCGCCGTAATCGCTGCGGCTGGGGACGGCGGCGGTGCCACTATCCTGCTGCGCGCCGTAAACGTAATAGGGAAAATGCTGATCGGTGCTGACATGATAAAACTGCCCGGTCGGCTGGTTGTACCAGGAACTCCAAGTGTCGCCGCCGTCCACGCTAGTGGCCGCGCCCTGGTCGACTCCGATAACCATGTGCTGCGTGTTCGCAGGATTGATCCAGAGAACGTGATAGTCATCGCCGCTGGGCGCGCCCGCCCAGGCTTCGAAAGTGTGTCCACCGTCCTTGGAGCGGTACATGGAAGTTTGTGCCACATAAACGAAGTCTGGATTCTTGGGATCAACGAACACGCGGCTGAAATAGCTGCTTCCCAGAATGCGCGGGTCGGTTGTAATGCGCTGCCAACTGGCGCCGCCGTCTTCTGACCGGAACAATCCTTGATTAACAATGGCGTAAACTCTCATGCCGTTGGTGCCCGGCGCGACGGCTACGCCGATGCGTCCCATCGGTTCGGTTGGCAGGCCTTTGCCCGCAACCACACTCCACGTGGAACCCTGGTCGACGGATTTATAAATCACACCGTCCTGCTCCTTCTTCTTCTCAGGCTCATCCGTGCTGAACGGATCGTCGGGACGAGTCCACTGCGATGCATAGAGAATGCTGGGATTGTCTGGATCGGCCTCGATGTCGGGAACGCCGGTTTCCGGATCTTTGTACAACACCTTCTGCCAGTTCTTGCCGGCGTCAGTCGTCTTGTAAATTCCACGCTCGGCGGCGGACCAATGATCTCCCGCAGCCGCGACCAGAACCACGTCAGGATTTCGCGGATCAACGATGATGCCAGTGATGATGTGGGTTTCGCGGAGGCCGATATTCGTCCAGGTCAAGCCAGCGTCGGTTGACTTATATACTCCGTCGCCCGGGGTTTGCTCGCCGGTTCCAACGTAGATGATTTTGGCATTCGACGGCGCGACCGCAACCGCGCCAATCGACCCTACACGCACCTGATCGAAGATGGGTTTCCAGACGCGGCCACCGTTCTCGGTTTTCCAAACGCCGCCGCCCGGGGTTCCGATGTAATAGACGGATGGCTGGCTGGGCACTCCAGAGACAGAGGTAACCCGTCCGCCTCGATGCGGGCCAATCAGGCGCCATGGCATTGCCTGCAAAATGTTGGGAGGAACATCTTGGGCCGAGGCCGCAATCGAGAGAACGAATAGAAAGACGATGACTTGCCTGGCAGCACACTTAACATTTGTATAGTTCATTCCGCTTTGGTGGCTCCTTGGTTAAACCGCATCAACATTGGTTCCGGAGCGGAAGTATAGCACTCTGAGTCTTCCCGATATGCTCTCCGCTGTATTCAATGATGCGAGCCGCGACCCACGGATTGCCTGCGAGCTAGCTCTGGTGCTTTCCCAGGGAACGGGCTAACATTTACCTGCCTAACCGGGAATCGCGCTGCCGGCGGAAGTTTCACGGGAGTTTCTGGATTCGTATGACGACCATTTCAAATTCGGACGGGTCGCGCACGAACTCTCGCCGCTGGTGGGCACAGGTCTTCGCCACGTTGCCTTGGTCCTTCTGCGTAGTGCTGCTCTTGCTTTTATTTTCCACCGTCAGGACCGGAGCGCAATCGCAAGCTGCGCCGCCAGCGCCCACCGAGGCCGCTCCCACCGGTCAGGCTACACCCGCAGCCGAGTCTCATCCCGATCAGACGGCGGCGGAAATTACCGCTCACGAAGAAGCAACCACATTCAAGGTCAACGTTAAGTTGGTGACGGTACGCGTGGTCGTGCGCGATGCTCAAGGCCACGCAGTTGGGAATCTCAACAAAGAAGACTTCGAACTCTCGGACAATCGCAAGCCGCAGATCATCTCTCATTTTTCGGTAGAACAACCGGGAACTCAGGCGGCTAAAGAACGGCTGACTTCGGAAGAGAAACCCGGCGAAAAACAGCCCTCGGTTCCGGAGCGGTATGTCGCCTTCGTGTTTGACGACATCCATTTAAAGTTTGGCGATCTGGTGCAGGCGCGCATGGCCGCCGACCACCACCTCGCAACTTTACTGCCCACGGACCGCGCGGCAATTTTCTCGACCTCCGGTCAAACCACTCTCGACTTCACGGATGATCGGGCGAAATTGCACGACGCTCTGCTTCATCTTCAGCCGCGTCCCATCGCTGCCACCGGGGTTGCCGATTGTCCAGACATCAGCTACTACATGGCCGACTTAATCCAGAACAAACACGATCTCCAAGCCCTGCAGACTGCCATGCAAGACTCGCAGGCGTGTCTCCCTCTTCCAAACTCGACGACGTCACAGCAGCAGGCAGCGGCCCAGACGGCGAGCATGCAGGTGCTTGCCGAGGTGCAGCGAGCGCTCGCGATGGGAAGCCAGGAAAGCCGTGTCGCCCTGTCGGTGCTGAAGGATGTTGTCCGCAGGATTTCCGTGATGCCAGGGCAACGCAGCATCGTAGTTGTGTCGCCCGGATTCCTGACCCTCGACGGGGACATGCTGACCGAGTTCATGGATGTTGTCGATCGGGCACTGCACTCCGACGTAATGATCAGCTGCCTGGATGCGCGCGGCCTTTATGCAATGGTTCCCGGGGGCGACATCACCAGGGACGTACCCCTGAGCGGCTTCGCGGCAGCCATGGAACTTCAATACCGAACTGCGAGCGCCCAAGCCGAAGGCGACGTGTTGTCGGATCTGGCAAACGCCACCGGCGGAGCTTTCTTTCACAACAACAACGATCTCGACGAGGGCTTCAGACGCGTGTCGGCCACGCCGGAATATTTCTACACCTTGGGCTTCGCGCCCCAGAATCTGAAATTCGACGGCGGCTATCACAGGCTGAAAGTTTCGCTGAAAAAACCCGCTGGCATGACTCTACAATCCCGCAGCGGTTACTACGCTCCCAAGCACGTCGTGGACCCGGCAGAGGAAGCCAAGGAAGAGATTCAAGACGCCGTCTTTTCCCAGGAAGAAATGCACGATCTTCCGGTAGAACTGCATACTCAGTTTTTTAAGTCCAGCGACACTGAGGCCAAACTCGCGGTGCTGGCTCATGTGGACGCGAAACATCTTCACTATCGAAGAGTCGATGGCCGAAACACAGATGAACTCACCCTGGTCTCGGCCATCTTCAATCAGAACGGAGTCTATATCCAGGGAGCGCAGAAGACGCTCACCATGCGCTGGAAGGATGAGACGCTGGAGAACAAACTGGGTTCGGGGATCACTTTGAAGACCAGTTTCGATGTGAAGCCGGGCAGCTACCTCGTCCGGCTGGTGGTTCGGGATGGGGATGGACAGTTAATGTCCGCGGAAAACGGCGCTATCGAAATTCCGTAAGTAATGGAGGTCGCGATATGCAACTTCGCCGAGCGATTCTTATCACGGGGAAAATTTGTGTTTGCCAACTGGCTCTTTTCGCGGCAATGGCGCGTGCTCAGCAGCCGGCCGCGCCAGCTCCGGCTTCGGACGCAGCCACGATCCACGCCGAGACGCGATTGGTGCTCGTAGACACGGTGGTGACCGACAAGAAGGGCAATTACATTCGCGATCTCACCATCAAGGATTTCAAGGTTTGGGAAGACAACAAGGAACAAGCGATCAAGAGTTTTTCGTTGCAAGACGACAATGCCGCGCCGGAGAAAGCGCAGAAGCATTACCTCGTCCTCTTCTTCGACAACTCGACCATGGATGTGGGCGATCAGATGCAAGCGCGCCAGGCGGCCGCCAAATTCATTGACGCAAACGCCGCGCCGAATCGATTGATCGCAGTCGTTGATTTCGGCGGAACCATAAAGATATCCCAGAACTTCACCGCAGATGCGGCTCGCCTTAAGCAGGTCGTCGCCGGGACGAAAACGTCGTCCGTCTCGCCGAACGCGGCACCCGTCGAGGTAGCGTCTCTCGCACCTCCAGTCGGCGGGACTTCTTTTGGTATGCCTTATCTGGGCAACGCCGAAGCCGACTTTGGCGCGCACAGCGTAATGCTGGCGCTGCGAAGTTTGGCGAAAAATCTGGGCACAGTCCCTGGCCGTAAGACTCTGGTGTTCTTGACTTCGGGATTTCCGCTCACGCCGGAACGTCAGTCGGAACTGACCGCAGTGATTGATGTGTGTAACCGGAACAATGTTGCCGTCTATCCTCTGGACGTTCGCGGATTGGTTGCTGGCGGCATTGCATCGCCTCAATCGCTCTTGCAAATTCCGTCGCATCCGCGGTCCGTCGGATTATCGTCCGCGACTTTCACCTACGCGGGAAACGAGAATTCGCTTTATCCACTGAAGCTTGCGTACTTTGATCCTGCGCAGCACGGCGGCAGCGGAGGTGGCGGGGGAGGTGGCGGCCACAGCGGCGGAACGGGCGGCGGTGGAACTGGTGGAGGAGGAACCGGTGGTGGCGGCCACACCGGCACAACGGGTGGAACTGGTGGAGGAGCGACTCATGGCGGCGCTGGCAGCGGAGGAGCTTCGACAATTGCAAGTCCTGGCTACGGAAACCCTCAATACAATCAACCTCGGCAGATCGTCCCCATTATTCCGAACGTCGCCGACAATCAGCAACTCCTCTATCAACTAGCCGAGGGAACGGGCGGGTTTGTCATCGTAAATTCCAACGATCTGGTCGGCGGCCTGCAAAGAATTGCGAACGACCAATCCCAATATTATGTCCTCAGCTACAGTCCTCCGGAGTCGGCCGAAGGCGCTTGCCATACGCTGAAAGTGAAAGTCGATCGAGGCGGAACCATCGTCCGGGCCCGCAGTGGATATTGCAAGCAGAGATCCCAAGACCTGCTCGCGGGAAACCCGATTGAGAAGCAAATGGAGACTCACGCCTCGAGTGAGATGGCCGGAAATGTTACCGGCACTGTGGAGGCTCCGTTCTTTTACACTTCCCCAAATACGGCGCGGGTGAATCTGGCCGTCGGCATTCCGTCGAACGCGCTGAAGTTTGAGAAAGTGAAGGGAAAGCAACATTCGTCGGTCAACATTCTCGGCATCGCCTACAAACCAGATGGAACGATTGCCGCCCGCTTCAGCGACACCGTCGACCTTGATTTTGATGGCAAGAAAGAATTGGAGGAGTTTCAGAAACTGCCCTTCCACTACGAGAACCAGTTCGAGATTGCTTCCGGTCAGTACAACCTCAAGATCGTTTTCAACTCGGGAAATGAAACTTTTGGCAAGCTGCAAGTGCCGCTTATGGTCGACCCCTACGACGGCAAGCAATTCAGCATGAGTGCGGTTGCGCTCAGCAATCAATTTCATCGAGTGTCCGATCTGTCAACCGGCCTCGACTCGGAATTGCTCGCCGACCGGACACCGCTGGTGGTGCAAGGCGTTCAAGTTGTTCCATCAGACAACAATCGGTTTAAGAAGACCGACAATGCAGCCGTCTTCGTCGAAATCTACGCACCGCTTTTGATGGGACCCAAGCCTCCTCAGGTTGGAGTTGAGCTCATGGTGGTGGATCGCAAAACGGGGGAGAAAAAAGTTGACGTCGCATCGCGGGCCGCGAATCAACCCGGAAGCGCTGTTGCGCCGATGGGACTGAAGTTGCCGGTGGCTACGCTTGCTCCTGGTTCCTATCGCGTTGAATTGCGCGCGCTGGATTCAGTAGGAAATGCGACCAAGGCCCGCACAGCGGACTTTGAAGTCGAGTAGTGTAGGCGCGGGCGTCTTCGCCTGTGCTCTGAGTTGAGGCAGTTCACGTGAGCTTGGGCCTCAGCTTGCCGCGCTTCGCCCCCGGCCTGTAGCATAGAGACAGTCATTCTTCCCGAGCATTCATCCCAGGAGGCTTTATGGCAACCGATGTCTTAACCGGTCCGTCCATCCTCGGCACGGCTACCCGGACCAAAGTTTATAAGAACTTTATCGATGGCGAATGGGTCGAGGCTTCGACCGGACAGACTTTTGAGGACCGCAATCCCGCCGACACGCGCGATGTGGTTGGCATCTTCCAACGATCCGGCAAGGCGGATGTTGATGCCGCCATCGCGGCTGCGAAGCAGGCCTTCGCCCGGTGGCGTCTGATACCCGCGCCTCGTCGCGCTGAAATCATTTATCGAGCCGCCGAGATGCTCTTCGAGCGCAAGGAAGATTTCTCTCGCGACATGACCCGCGAAATGGGCAAGATCCTCAAAGAAACGCGTGGTGATGTGCAGGAGGCTGTCGACACTGCCTATTACATGGCCGGCGAAGGCCGCCGCATGTTTGGACCAACCACGCCCTCGGAGTTGCCGAACAAGTTCGCCATGGCCGTGCGCCAGCCCATCGGCGTATGTGGAATGATTACGCCATGGAACTTTCCAATGGCGATTCCGTCGTGGAAGCTTTTGCCGGCGCTAGTATGCGGCAACACTTGCGTGATCAAGCCGGCGCAGGATACTCCGCTCTCGACTTTCAATCTGGTGCGCGCACTTTACGACGCTGGCTTGCCTCGGGGCGTCGTCAACATCGTGACCGGCTTTGGCTCTGAAGTCGGCACTCCGATCACTGAACACGCCGACGTGCGAGCCATTTCGCTGACTGGATCGAGCGCGGTGGGACGAATTGTGGGCACGACTGCGGCCAAGAGTTTCAAGCATTGTTCGCTCGAACTCGGCGGCAAGAATCCGATGATCGTGCTCGATGACGCCAACCTTGATTTAGCAATCGAAGGCGGCCTGTGGGGCGGTTTTGGAACTACCGGCCAGCGCTGCACGGCGACCAGCCGGATCATCGTACAGAAAGGCATCTACGCCGAGTTCATCGAGCAGTATGTCGAGCGTGCGAAGGCGCTGAAGGTCGGCAACGGTCTGGATGAAACCGTTGAGATGGGTCCGGCGATCAATGAGAATCAACTCAAGACTGACCTCAGCTATGTGGACATCGGCAAGGCCGAAGGCGCCCGCTTGAAGTGCGGCGGCAATCGGCTCGACAAAGGCGCGTATCAGAATGGTTATTTCATGGAGCCGACTGTATTCGTTGACGTCGATCGCAAGATGCGCATCGCGCAGGAAGAAATCTTCGGGCCGGTGGTTTCGATCATTCCTTGCGACGATCTCGAAGATGCTATCGAAATCGCGAATGGCATCGAGTACGGACTGTCCTCCGCGCTCTACACCAAAGATGTAAACAAAGCTTTCACGGCCATGCGCGATCTTGATGCCGGAATCACCTACATCAATGCGCCGACGATTGGCGCGGAAGTGCATCTGCCCTTCGGCGGAGTGAAGCAGACCGGCAATGGCCATCGCGAAGGCGGGCTGGGCGCAATCGACTTCTATAGCGAGTGGAAGTCGATTTATGTGGATTATTCGGATCGCCTGCAGAAGGCGCAGATTGATCGAGCGGATTAAAGAATTTAATCGCAGAGTTCGCTGAGAAAGTCCGCAGAAGACGCCGAGACCAGCATCGCATCCTCTGCGGGCTCCGCGGATTTTCTCCGCGCACTCTGCGATAGGCCTTTGATGTTGTCCGGCCTGGAGGCCCTCATGCCTGTTACTCAAACTCGTGAAATTGCTGCCGCTTCTCGCCTCGACAACGTTCGATACGCCATTCGCGATCTGGCCTGCATTGCTGACGAGGTCATCAAGCAAGGTCACAAAGTTCTACCGCTCAACGTGGGCGATCCTAACATTTTTGATTTTCAGACACCTCCTCACCTTATCGAAGCCGTCTACAAGGCAATGCGGGATGGCAAGAACGGCTACGCTCCGTCGTCGGGAATCAAGCCGGCGCTGGATGCGATTCGCGGAGAGGCGGCGCGCAAGGGAATTTCCACGGTGCAGGATGTCTTCGTCACGACCGGGGTGAGCGAGACGGTTGATCTTTGTCTAACTGCGCTGCTCAATCCGGGCGACGATCTGCTGACGCCGTGCCCGGATTATCCGCTGTACTCGGCGGTGCTGGCCAAATTGGGGATTGGGCTCAACGCTTATTACCTAAATGAGGAAGATGGCTGGCAACCGGATCTCGACGACATTAAAAGAAAAATCACTCCGCGAACGCGTGGCATTGTGCTGATCAATCCCAACAATCCGACCGGCTCGGTCTGTTCGCGGGCCATGCTCGAACAGATTGCTGAACTAGCGCGACAGCACAATCTGGTGATCTTTGCAGACGAGATTTACGACAAGCTCATTCTAGAAGACGACGAACACATCGCGATGGCGTCTGTGGCACCGGACGTTCCCGCGGTGACTTTTGGCGGGCTGTCGAAGAACTATCTGGCTCCGGGTTGGCGCATAGGGTGGGGCATTGTTAGTGGCGATCCCGCAACAGTAAAGCAATACGATGAAGGCATTCAGCGGCTTCTGCGCTCACGGCTGTGCGCCAATCATCCTGAGCAGTACGCCATCAAGCCTGCGCTTGAAGGTCCGCAGGATCACCTGATCGAAGTCCGCAAGAAACTGCGCAGCCGCCGCGATCTAACTGTGCAGTGGTGCAATTCGACCCCGCGCGTTAGTTGCGTTTCTCCCCGCGGCGCATTTTACGCGTTTCCTCGCATCGATATTCCTGAAGGGGACGATGTGTTTGTGAAGGAACTAATCCTGCAGAAGCACGTGATGGTCGTCCACGGCTCCGGCTTCGGCCAGAAGCCCGGCACCAAGCATTTCCGCATTGTCTTCCTGCCGGATGAAAAAACGTTGGCGAGCGCCTACGCTGCGATTGGGGACTTCATGAACAGCAGATACCGATAGCCAGCTTGCTACTGCCAAATCTCTCGCTGGCCCGTCAAGAAAAAAGAGGCCCTCGGCAGAGGGCCTCGCGAACGACACACCTTTGCAACTACTGCTTTTTGTTCACCGCTGGTGCGCTTAGATGAGCGACCGACCGCGACTTGGCGTGTTCCCGCGCTTGCTCTTGCACTTCATGCGCGGTGGGCATATGTTTTGCAGGCGTCCCGGCGGGCTTGATCGGGCGATTCTTGAGACTGAAGGACTCGGTCTTGTCGGCCAGTCGGACGTTTTCAAAGCCCTTGCGCTTGGCCATGATGCGATAGTCAAACGCGATGCTGGAGATTCCTCCTCCCAGTTCACGAACCACAAAGGACGTAGCCGATTTCTGCGCGACGTAAAGCCCCTTGCAATCGCCATTGGGCGTGAGGAAGACGTGATATTCGACGCCTGTGTTAACGGTTTCCGCGAAGAGGGACTCGATATTGACGACGGCCTCTCCGCTGGACAACTGGGCGGTACCGGCATCCTCGAACCAGTTCTCCGGCGATTCCACGGCGTTGACAGCAACCTTCTTCGAGCCGCCAGCCACGGGAGCAATCACGGCAAAATTGCCGGTACAACTGAAGTCGCCGCTGACGTTAGCGGCACATTGACCTCCGAAGCCGCTGCCATAGGTAAACAGAACGTTGGAAGAACTGTTACCGGTCTCCTGATTCTCGAACCATGTCGTCGAAAAGCCGGAAGGGCTGTTGTTATAACCGACAAAGGCCCATCCGTCGTCGGCCGAGCCAAATGCGCCAAAACCAAACTGTTCGCCACTATCCCCCCACACTCCGATGGGGTAGGAGCCACCGTCCGTGTTGCCTCCCGTCTTGCTGGCTATAACGCTTTGACCGTAAACGCCGATACCAACTGGGCTTTCGCTGTAGCCCTCGCTGCCGATCGTTGCATCCGTTGATCCCGCCGCAAAGCTCATGCTGGCGAAAGCGAAGCTGGCGTTCGTGTCGTTTTCCGACCAGACGCCTGTTCCAATAGATCCGCCGCCGGTATCGCCGACGAAGTAGCCGCCGTCAAAAGCACCCGACGCCACAACTGCGTCGCTGCCGGTGGTGCTCCGGAGGCCCGTTGTATTGGAGGAAATGTCAATTCCATCGCCACCGAGCGAGTTCGTCACGCTGAGATTTGGATTGTCGTTGCCTACGTTGATGGTGTTGTTACTCGTGAAGGTGTTCGCGGCTCCCAGTTGTGGCACGACGGAGGTGTTGATGGCCAGGGTACCGCTGCCTGTGATCGGTCCGCCGCTCAGGCCGAGACCGCTCCCCACGCTGGTTACTGTGCCAGTTGCCGGGTTAACGCATGTCCAGGCGCCGCTCACGAACTCGAGGATCTGGTTGGAGCCGCAGCTCTTCAGGCCGAGACTGGTGCTGCCGCCCAACGATACTGAGCCGCCTCCTGTCAACGGGCTGTTCGCACCGACAGTTAAGGACGAATTGGCGAGCATGGCGTTGGTGACTCCACCCGACTTGATGCTCAGCGTCCCGCTGCCCGTAATCGGCCCCCCGTCAGTCCGGCTCCGCTGCCCACGCTCGTGACCGTTCCGGTACCAGGGAAGGTCTGGCCGGACACAAACGTCACCAGGCCCTTACTATTCACTTCGAACGCAGTTCCATGAACCGACAGAGTGGGATGGGTTAGCTTGGGGAATAGAGTCAGTGTGTCGCGAACGTCACCCGCTCCGGCAACGTCAAGTTTAGCGGCTGGGGTCGTAGTCGCGATACCAACGTTGCCCCCGACGGTTTGAAAGATTTTCGAGTTCCCGATCGTTGTGGCTCCTGTAAACATAGGAACAAAGTCAGCCGTGCCGCTGCCGGTGATGGTCCCCGGAGGCAGGACCGGCGGCTCCGATTTCGAGTTGGATGTCGGGGCCATCATGAAAGCAGAAGCTGGCTTGCCGCCAATGGTCTCGGCGTCCAGCGCCTTCAGGGCATAAGGAACGCTCATCAACAGGACGCGTGCTTGTTCTTCCTGGCCGTGGACCTGTACACCCAACCAGCGGGCTTCGCCATTTGCAAACACGTTGGCGGGCAGTCCCTGGCTGCTGGCAGAACCAAGCGCGACTGAATAATGTCCGAACTTGTCGGGCTGGACATTCTGGGTTTCCATCCAGAGCGGTGCGCCACCCTGGGAGTCTTGATAAAGGTAAAACGTCACGCCCACAGTCCCGGTTAAGGGCTTGCTGTTGACGCCCGTCAATACGCCGCTGAAGTTCACCACCGACGGCACAACTGCATTGGCGGAAACTGCCGCCGATTGCTGTGCAGCCACTGCAACGCTGCATAAAAGCAGAAACAACGCATATACCCAAACGCTGATGCGGAACATAGGTTCTCCTTTTTTGATTTCTAAATACATTGCCCGGGAATTGAGAACTGCCTTTTATTTACGATCTGACGATCACGCGGTTGCTGCATTCGGAATAGCGGCCCCAGGACTGGAGCGCCTGAGGCCGTATTGCCTTCAGGAAGTCAGATTTCTCCCCCGAGATCTGGCTTTCCGGAAAATCAATTGCTTACGAAACCGGACGCGTCAGGACAGGCTCCTGCTTAACTTTGCTTCAATTCACTTCTTCGCCCGCGCCCTTTCGTGTGCATAGTGTCGCGAACATCGATTTCGTTTCATGCGCTCTCGCGCCGCACGCATTCTTGAACTTGGAGCTTCCGAGCACGTGAGCGGCGGTCCAGTGGACAATGAACGTGGTTGTGCCGCATTCGACATTGAAGGCATTCGTATCTTGAGCGATCGCTGAGAAAGTGAAGAACAAGAACGTCATCACGAAGATCCTTGTATAAGAATTGGTCTTCATTGAAGCAACTCCTCTTTATGCCACGATAAGAGCTCTGATGCATCTCACACGAAAATCCCCCAACTTGTGCGCGAAGTCCGATCAAGAATGTCATCGGGCTGGGAGAAGACGCGGAGTTTCCCACATCAACAAACGCGAGGGGCTCTGAATTAACCCTCCGTTTGGAATGCCCGCTGCTTCTTGCTGGGAACTCTCTTCCAATTTGGCTGATACTGACAATGCATTGAGGGTGAGTTGCAGGTGATTTGCAGGTGAACTACTAAGCAGTTGAAACAGCGAGGATTACTGCTCGCATTCAAACCCTTGGGAGGCGATACTGCGGCTCACGACTTCTCTAACCTCTGAAACAGCCGTGGATCTGGGATCGGGATGCATGTCTTGTCCGTTTCGGGCTTGGGCAATTTTGAATAGCTGTCCCTGCACGGCCAGCCTGCCACGGCGAAGAGGAACGTCAATCCACCTTGGTCAGCACCAGGCCCGTCGTATGTCCGTCCACGGTCGCCCGCAATGCTAAGGCTTTTCCAACTGGATAATCTTGCTGCTTCGCGTCTTGAGGCATCAAAATTCTGACTGAGGAGGCGGGTCGATTCTTGTTAGGTTCGGATTCAGACAGAATGAGGCTGGGCGGCATGCACATTCCTCGGTCCGGTGGACACGCTGCGGCACCGAAAAACGCCGCGGCAACGATCCCGTGCACCCGGACGGTGCGGCCGTTTAGTGCGGAGCGATGCTCGACCACGAAGCGCACTCCGACCGCCCTTGTCGGCATCGCACTGAGTGGAAGATCGGGCCCAAGAGTCTTGCTCTCGGCCTGGACCTGCACCGTTGAACCTTGCGTGGGTCGGCTCTGGGGCGCTCCGCCGGTTGGACTTACCTGAGCGGTGAACGCCACGATAGCCGTCAGGGAAAACAGTGGCTGCCAACTATAGGGTTTCGGAGTCATGAAAAGAAATGCCTGGCTTGCGGTCCGGATTCGCAGTCCGCAAGCCAGGCCCTAATTGTAGTTCGGTCAGAACTCGCTCATTTGAATCTGCGGTCCAAGTAGGCCTGGGCGTATCTGCCTCGCATGAAATCACAAATGTGGACCTTCCCGGCTCCGCTGACGTCGCCAAAACCAGCCGCACTAAATGCCAGGTCGACTGGTTCCTGGACTCTGGCCGTAAGGTAGTCTCCCCATCGAGTCGGATTATCGCTGGCTCCAGCACACTCGGCTACACTCTGGAAATACCCGCGCTCCCCTCCCCTGCTGTAGTCATCCGAGACGCCCACATAGGATTGCGCCGGTCCGCCGCCTGTAGAGGAACTGCCGAATCCGACGACCAGTCCCAGATCACCGCGTGAATTGGCGGTGACATCCGCGTAGGAAAAACAGCTGCCACTGCTGAAGATGTCAGCCCCGTTCAGAAAGGTCATATCGGAGATTTGGACGATAGCGCCCGCCACGTAGGCTTGTGGACGATTCGCACCGTTGGCATTTACCGAGTAATAGGTTGCGAGATACTGGACGGGCGGCGCACTGGCCGAGCCGTCATAGCCCACCGCAGACCGTAGCGAGAATCCGATAGGGCTCGTGGACAGGCTAAAGGCCAACCAGTTGTTGCCGCTTGACCCTCCCGTACACGTGGCCGGAGTGAAGTTAGAGGACTCCACGTTGACAACGGTCCAGAAGATGGAATTTGAGTTCTCAGGCCACCAGAAATAACGGTTCTGGCTACCGTTCTCGACCGTCACCAGGAACATCGTGTCGGTGGTGCCCCGGGCCGGAGTCCAAACTACCTGGCCAACACTGCCGGTCCAAGTGAACACACTCCCGCCTATACTCTGGCACGCCGCCATTTGGTCAAGGTTGTAGCGCCATACGATCGCCCCGCTCCAACCACCATTCGTAATGCCGTTTGCGGTTATGTAGATGTAGTTGTTGCCCAAACCCAGATGCGGATAGTCAAACAAAACCCCAGCTCCGCCGTTGAGGTCGTAGGTGCAGGAGTCGGCAGTATTCTCTGCGTTGCGGACGTGGATCCTGATCACTCCGGTGCTCAAGGATGAATCAACGAATAGCTCCTCCCATATGGATACGTCCCTGCCGTGATCATGGACCGCGTCCTGATCGCAGCAGAAGGAAGGCGCGTCGGTGGGGCCAGAGTCGTCGGCGATTCCGGTAAATCCGGTCAGGTGATTATTGGAGTAGCCTCTCGACCAGTTTTGGGTCACAAACCACTTTTCACCGCTCTGCGCGATAGCGGGTTCGGCGGTGGTGGATTCACCATCCCCGACGATTGAATAAGCCCTCTTGAGACCAATGAAAAGGGCGCCCGGTGCCGGGAGGGGCTCTTTGAGGTCATCCGATCCACCCACCGCTTTTGTTTCCCGGTCGTTGGAGCGCACGGGGAGCTGCGGGCCGGGAGGAAGTGGGCCCTTCCGCAGAGCCATGTCGTCATGCAGTTTTTCAAGTTTTTCATCCAACATCTCGTGCTGCTCGGGAGTTAGTGCAGGCACGTGAGAGAATGCCTCTGGCCCGTTAGGGTGCAGGGTACTGTTCGTTGCAGTGGCGCTTCCCGTTTCAGCGCCGGCGATTGCAGGGATTAGAGCCACGGCACACGCCAGAAGCGTTGCCAGAACAAACAAGCGGAACTTCATTGTAACCTCCTGATAGCTGGGTGCATCGTTGGCTTGCACTACGTTGCAGGAATCCATTCGACGCCTGGCCACAATCAAACTTGCCCAAAAAGCTCTAACCCTTTACAGAATTGTCCAGGACACGAATAGAAACCCAGAATTTGCTTACGAGAAAATCCAGTCTCTTACGAAGTGCCCGACGTGAACTCCGAGCTCGGTGCCATTCGACCTGATGCAGTCCAACTGCCCTCAGAGCTGGCCTGCAGTAAACGCTCTCCTGTGTATGGTGTTTGGACTGTTGACTTCGTTTCATTGCAGACAGGCGCTTCTGTTGCTGCCGAACTTTGCGCCAAGAATTTGCGCCGACGCCGAACACTGTGTAGGTGCGTGTAGACGCCAGCGCACTCTACTATGGTCGCTAGCAGAAGCAATGCACCGCAGGTGAATTGGAGGTGAGTCGTAGGTGAGCTGTTAAGCGATTGAAAATACAGATAGATATATTTGTTATGCCGGGGTTGGGGGTGCAATGATACAATCCGTCGATCAAAAAACCCGCACCCCAATGCAGGGTCTGGCCATGGAAACGCCCTCGTTGATCTTCCGTTTCGGACAGTTTGAGGCAAGAACTTGCGCGCAGGAGCTGTCTAAAAACGGGACATCAGTAAGACTACGCGGCCAACCCTTCGCCATCCTCGAGTTGCTGGTCAGTCGTGCGGGCGAGGTCGTGACTCGGGAAGAGATCCGGCAGAGGATTTGGCCAGTCGACACCTTCGTCGACTTCGAGCACGGGCTGAACACTTCTATCAAGAAACTTCGACAAGCGCTCTGCGATTCCGCCACTGAGCCCCGCTACATCGAGACTTTGCCGCGACTTGGCTACCGCTTCATCGCTCCAGTTGAGACTACGGTCGAATCAAAACCAAAAAAGCCACCGAGCGATGCAGTACAGGAAACCGTCGCCGTCTCTCAACCTCGACCTGCGGCGCGACCTCCTCGATCATTTGGCTGGTCTCTGGTTCTCGTGCCAGCTTTCGTTTTGCTAGCTGGAGTGGCACTGGTTTTTAACCTGGCAAGAGCGCGAGATAAGTTCTTTGCTCTGTTTCGATCTACGAAAAATGCATCGGTTGCGGTGGCGTCCGCCCCCAAGCCGCCGCGCTCGATTGTCGTCTTGCCGTTGCAGAATCTTTCCAACAGCTCGGCCGAAGACTATTTCGCAGATGGCATGACCGACGAACTCACCACGGATCTCGCGCAGTTCGGAAGCTTGCGGGTAATTTCCCGCACGTCCGCCATGCATTACAAGGGCACGGCCAAGACTGCTCCCGAGATTGGCCGCGAACTCGGCGTGGATACGCTGGTTGAAGGCACGGTGGAACATGCTGGAAACCGGGTCCGAATTCGAATGCAGGTGATCGACTCGGCCAGCGATCGGCATCTTTGGGCAAGAAGTTACGATCACGAACTCAAAGATGTATTGCTGCTGCAGAGCTCGGCGGCGCGAGATATCGCGGAGGAAGTTCAGGGGAAAGTCGCTCCCCCGCAGGCAGATTTCCGACCCGCCAGCGCGAATCCTGTAAACCCAGTTGCATACGAAGCCTATCTTAAGGGCCGTTATTTTTGGAACAAGCGGACCGAGGATGGTTTAAAGAAGAGCCTCGATTATTTCCAGCAAGCCATCTCGCAAGACCCAAAGTTCGCGGCTGCATATTCAGGCATGGCTGACACCTACTCGATTCTGGGTTCGGATGTCTTACCGGCCCGATTGGCAAGTTCGAAGGCTCATGTCGCGGCCAGTAAGGCGTTGGAGTTGGACCCGACAATCGCCGAAGGGCACGCCGAACTTGCTTTGGTGGAGTTTTATTATGACTGGGACTGGCCCCGATCCGAGCAGGAGTTCCGGCGCGCCATTGAGTTGAACCCGAATTACGCCACCGCTCACCAGTGGTACAGCTATTATCTTACAGCCATGGGACGCTTCCCTGAAGCCGTGGAAGAAGCCCTGAAGGCGCAACAAATCGATCCGCTTTCGTTGGCAATCAATGCGACGCTGGCTGGACGCCTCCGCGACGCTGGTCAATATGACCAGGCGATTAACTTCGGTCAGCGAACTCTGGAAATGGACCCAAATTTCGTGCCCGCTCACAGTGTTCTGGGAGCCACCTACGAGGCCGAGGGAAACTGGGCGCAGGCCATCCTCGAGTACCAAAAGGCGGTTGACCTTTCGCAGAACAATCCCACGTCATTGGCGGCGTTGGGCTGCGCATACGGCTACTCCGGCAACCGCGAGAAAGCACGCGACATTCTAGCCACTTTGCGCGACGCATCCAAGATTCACTACGTCTCCGCTTTCGACATGGCGGCCATTTTCGCCAGCATGGGAGAAAACGACAATGCATTTCATTGGTTGGAAAAGTCTTACTCCGAGAGGGAAAGTCAAATGGCGTTCCTGGGAATAACGCGACGGATGAACGGAGTGCGCTCGGACCCGCGCTACTCGGATTTATTGCACCGGATGCACTTGAACGCTCCCAGCGCTTCGAACTAAGAACACTTCCGATCCCAGAAAACCGATTGCGTCCGACTTGGTCTTTAAAGCAAAATCTGCTTAAATCGAATTACAGCCAAGAAGTCCACCGTGATCGACATCCACTGCCACATCCTTGCCGAAGTCGACGACGGCCCCAAGTCCTGGGACGTGGCCGAGGAGATGTGCCGCATGGCGGTTGCCGACGGCATCGAGCACATTGTTGCCACGCCGCATGCCAACGACCGCTATCGTTACGACCGCGAGTTCCTGGCGAAGGTGCTTGACTATCTGCGCCAACGCATCGGCCAGTCTCCCCGCCTTAGTCTGGGCTGCGATTTCCATCTTTCTTACGAAAATCTGCAGGATGTGATGTTGTTTCCAGACCGCTATGCCATCGAAGGCAGCCATTACCTGCTGGTGGAACTGAGCAATTACAGTGTTCCGGTGCAGATTGAAGAGTACTTCAGCAAACTGCTGGAGAAGGGGCTCACGCCGGTGGTTACACATCCGGAACGCAATCCGATAATGCAAAGGAATCCGCAACGGATTCTGCAGTGGGTCGAACTCGGCTGCGTAATTCAGGTGACCGGGTCCGCTCTGACTGGACGTTGGGGGCAGGCGGCGTGGCAAACCGCGCAATGGCTGCTCAAGCGAGAAGCCGTCCACGTTCTGGCGACTGACGCTCACGACACCAAGAGTCGTCCGCCGGTGCTTTCCACTGCCCGCGACGCGGCCGCAGAAATCTGCGGAGACGAAGTGGCGCGCACGTTGGTCGACAGCAATCCCCGCGCAATTGTCAGTGGACAACCCCTGCCCTATTTTCCCAGTCCCGTGATGAAGAGCTAGATCAACACCTTCGCCGCGGATTTCACGGATTAACGCGGATGAGGATCCGAAACAAAACAAAAAATGAAATATCCGCGCCGATCTGTGCGAATCCGTGGCGAGGTTTATTGTTGAGGCTTTGCAGAAGCAGGCGTGCTGGCGGGAGTTGAGATACTGCTCGGCGCTTGCGATTGGCTGGTCATGGCGCTGTCCGGATTAAGCAGATGATCGTGATCCGGGCCCAATCCCAGCTTGATGAGCGCGCGAGCGTCAGGCGTGGTTTTGGACTGCCAATTATTGTCCGCCTGATAACGCTGCATGGCCTGCTGAGTCTCGTCATTCCACACGCCGGAGGGCTTCCCCGTCAGGTAGTGCTCGCGGATCAGGGCTTGCTGAATTTCCAGGGCGCGCTGTGGATCGATTTTCTGTTGTCCGTGGCGATTGGCGGCGGTCTTTCGCGACTTCTTGCTCTTGCTTGTGGTCGAGTGCGCTGACGTACTGCTCGACTTGGAACTCTTCTTGTGAGAGGCAGTAGAAGTATGGGACGCAGGTTGTTTGGTCGCGGCGGGCTTGCTGTCAGACTGGGTGTCTTGAGCGGTCGACAGCATCGCCGCGCAAAGCGCAACGCAACCGACCGCCGAAATTCTTGTTAGCCAACCGAACAATGAATCCTCGCAGCCCGGAGCGGGCACTCTTTGATGATCCCCGATTGGGGCTCGGAGTGCCAGTCTCCATGGGCTGTTTTCAGGTTACGGAAGTGTACCGGCCAGGAAGATAGTGCCGCCGTCTTTGCCCGAACCCCGCTGGCGTACCAGGAAAACCACGTCCTGTCCGCTCTTCAGGGACGAAGAAATCCGGCTAAAGTCATCCTCGGAATTTACCGCTTGTTTGTTAATTTCAAGAATAACGTCTCCGCGGGTGAGGCCGACGTCGTCGGCGAACGACGAGGGCTTGATGTCCTGCACGATCACGCCCTTGCCTGCGGGAATGTCGAGACGATCAGCCATTTCAGAGCTGATGCCGCGAACCGTAATGCCCAGCTTGCTCTCTTTGGGCGCTTCCTCCGCACCGCTTTCATCGTCTTCCCCGAGGCGGGCGGCAAATAACTTGGCCCTGTCGGCAACCGTGACCGTGGCATCCTGCTTCTTCCCGTTGCGCACGAAGCCGAGCGTCACTTTGCTGCCGGGTTTGCGACTAGCAATGTCGGCAACCAGTTCATCACCGTTCTTTACCGGCTTGCCATCGACGGACGTAATAGTGTCACCCAGTTTGAGCCCCGCCTGCTCGGCTGGACTGCCCGCAGTGACGGCGGAAACCGTTACACCGCCAGCGCCCGCGCCGTAGACACGCGAGATTGCAGGATTTTCCTGGGCGTTGAACATGATGCCGATCGAACCGCGCGCAACCCGATGTTCGGGCGCGATGAGCTGGTTGTAAACGTTCACGACGGTGTTGGAAGGCATGGCAAAACCAACGCCAGCGTACGCATTTGTATCGGTGAGAATCGCGGTATTGATGCCGATGACCTCACCGGCCATGTTGACCAGCGGGCCTCCGGAGTTGCCGGGATTGATGGCCGCGTCGGTTTGAATGAACGACTGGAATTGCCGGTTGGGAACAATGTTGCGGCCCTTTGCCGAGACAATCCCGGCCGTCACCGTTTCCGACAATCCGAAAGGACTGCCCACTGCGAGTACCCAATCTCCAACTTCCATACTGTCAGAGTTGCCCAGCTTGGCGACGGGTAGAGGCTTCTCAGACTCGATCTTGATCACGGCCAGATCGGTTTCCTGATCGGAACCGATCACCTTGGCGTCGTGCAAAACTCCCGGCGGATCATCCATGAGCTTCACGCGAATGCGGTCCGCTTTTTCGACCACATGCCGGTTGGTCACGATATAGCCCTTGCCATCAACGATTACCCCTGAACCCAGAGAGTGCTCGCGAATGGGACCGTTGTTGCCCTGGCCACCGAAGAATTTATCGAAGAAATCGCCGAAGGGATCCTGATCGTCAGGCTGGTCGGGGTTGCCACCGCGTCCGCGACGGTGCGGGTTCTTGATCGTCGATTCGGTGTTTATGTTGACCACCGTCGGTTCCAGTTGCTTGGAAATTTGCGAGAACTGGCTCGAGAGTTGCTGTGGCGAGGGAATGCTTAGGGGGGTCGCATCCGAGCCCTTCTTCTCTTGGCCTTTCACTCCTTTGGAAATAACCGTTCCGATAAGAATGCCAACCGTCAAAGTGGCCAGAATCGTTAGCGTGTATGCTGGGCGGTTCGCCTTCAGGCGCGCCCAGAAACCGCTGGCAAGCGGGTCCATAAGAACTTCCTCCAGTAGTAACAGTGCTTCAACATTATACCTTTTCGTTTGAAAGGGACGAAGCGCACCGCCAACCGCAATGCCGGCGCACAGGAGTGTCCGCGCTACACGAGCGTCCGCGCCTACGCCTCGCGAGGGAACGACTTGAACAGGACTTCATGCGCCTTTGAGATGACTTTCTTATCGGCTTCGGTTTGGTATTCGGTGAGCGTGCCTTTCACGATGTAGTAAGCCTCGTCGGCTAAAGTCTTGCCTTCGCCGCGGCCGATTGTGCCTTGAAAGTCATACCAGACACCGTGCACGGTGTCGGTTGTGAAACTGAGTTTGGATCCGTCGAGCTTACCCTGTTTGAAGAACTGATCGAGGAAAGCACCGCGATCGCTCTCCGAATCGCCATAGCGCGACACGAAGCCGGTGACCTTGCCCGCATCTTCAACCGTGATCTGCACGAATTCGCCCTCACGCAAAAAGCTGTACATTCCCGAGTAGTCTTCGGCGGGGGTTGAGTTTTGCGAGGGATTCTGCCCGGCCAACAGCGAACCACAGGTGACTAATAAGAGCGGAAGTATCCCTGCCAGTTTCATATCGGTATTAGAGCACGGAAATTCGTGTCCAGGAACTCTTGCGTGGGGGCTGGAAGGCGCTAGCGCAGCTATAATAAGAGGACTTTCGCCGGTTGTAAGAATCGCATGAGACAGGGCCCACTGCTGATCGACACTTCGCGTAAACGCAAGCCGGCTCCTATCGCCGCGCCGACTTTGCTGGTCGCGCTGGACCCGTGGCATAAAGTCTTTCTTCGAAACCTGGGGGACTTATTCTGGCGCCGGCAAAAACCGCCGCTCCAGCTAGTGTCCCGGCCAGCAGATTTTTGGCCCGACGTTTTCGTTCCGACGCGAATGCCATGGACCCAATTTCTGCAATCGTCCCTCGGCCACATCTGCGTGATTGCGGCGCTGTGGGGCTGGTCTTTGCTCTGGCCGCAACGTCCGCGACTGATGCAGCCGGCGGTTTTTCACAGCTCAGACGTGGTTTATTACGACGCGTCGGAATACCTCGCGCCGCTCGATACTGGCGCAGCGCATGCCCAACTTCCACACAAAGGCGAACCGGAACATGCGGCGCAGCCTATCATTTCGGTTCCGCCGGAAGCGGACAATCGCGCACAGACGATTGTCGCGCCTACAAACGTGAAGTTGGATCGCGACGTGCCTTTGCCCAACATCGTCGCCATGGGGCGTCCGACGCCTACGATTCCAACTGCGGCTATGGCCGCTTCGCCTTCGGATCTGAAGTTGCCCGTGCTGCCTGCATCTGTCGTCGCACCTGCGCCCGAGGTCAATTCGACGATGTCGAGACGAGAAATGCAGGCTCCGCAACCGGCGGTTGTCGAGCCGGCACCCGAAATGGCGGATGCGGCTTCGCGCAGATTGACCGATATCAATATCGGACACGCACAGGTCGTCGCGCCCGCGCCACAGATGCCCGTCAGCGCGCAAAGAGCATTGTCGAATATGCCGATGGGTAATTCCGGCGGCGCGGTGGTACCGCCGCCTCCTTCGGTCCAGGGTTCCGGGACTTCACGCGATGGACGACTGATTGCGCTCAACCTTCATCCCGCTGCTCCCAGCGGACCCGTCGATGTTCCGGCGGGCAGCCGGCGAGGAACATTTGCGGCCACTCCGGAAGGTAAGCCGGGCGCAGCGGGAACACCGGATATTCAAGGGGACAACCATGCTACTGCTGGCGGCCATGGCGGCGGCGATCCAGCGGGCGCGGGCGGCAAAGCGAACGGCGCGCCGCCTGGACTCTTTGTTGGCACAAGCCCCAAGCCAGGAAGCACTTCAGCTGTTGCTGGCGGAGCTCCGGGACTGTCGAAGCCGAAGTCTGCTGACAACTCACTGATCGCGAGCGCAGCGCCGCCGCGAGTTGCGGCAGCTCCGCGTGCTTCCGAGATGCTGGCAAATGCCCCGAGCGAACTCGAGCGCAAGGTCTTCGGCGACCGCAAGTCGTATGCCATGATTCTGAACGTGCCCAACTTGAATTCGGCGGGCGGGAGTTGGGTGATGCATTTTGCCGAACTGAAGGACGCCGAAAAGCCGGGTGAGTTGGTTTATCCGGCGGCCACGCAACAAGTGGATCCCGGATATCCGCTGGAATTGATGAAGCAGAACGTTCAGGGCACAGTGATACTCTCGGCGGTCATTCGCGGCGACGGATCGGTTGGCGACGTGCGAGTTCTGCGCGGAGTCGACGATCGTCTCGATGTATATGCCAGTGCCGCGCTATCGCGTTGGCGATTCCGTCCAGCAATGAGGAATGGCGATCCAGTGGCTCTGCAGACCGTGGTCATGATTCCATTCCGGCCCACGCGGAAGCCGGGCTTCTAGAAAATCGAAGCTGTCTAAGTTCCGGTGCCCACTACCGGGATCGTCTGCGGGCTGGCACCTCCGTCGTCGGTGACTGCAAGATTCGCGGATCGTTGCCCTTTGGCTTTCGGCTCGAATCTTACCTTAATCGTGCAGCTACTCCCAGCAGGCACGCTGTTTCCGCAATTGTTGGTTTGAGAGAAGTCGCCCGGGTCGGCTCCCGTGAACGCGATTTGGCTGATAGAAAGCGCAGCCGTACCAACGTTGGTCAGCGTGACCGGCACGGGCTGACTCTTGGTGCCAACTTTCTGATCGCCGAAGTTCACGCCGATGGGCTGGAGTTCGACAACCGTACCCGTACCGTTGAGATCTGCGGTTTGCGGACTGCCTTTGGCATCATCCGTGACAGAAAGCTTTCCGCTCGCTGGTCCTCCTGCCGTAGGCATAAAGGTGACCTGGATCTGACAATTCCCACCGACCGGCAAGCTGGAAGGACAATTGTTGGTTGAATGGTCCGGATGTTGAAACGTTTGAGATATTGACCGTCTGGCCGCCGGTGTTAGTGAGGGTCGCTGTCTTAGGCGAACTAGTTGTGCCTACCAGTTGCGTGGCGTAAGTCAAGGTGGAAGGCTTCAAAGAAACAGTTGAAGCCGCGATGCCAGTTCCGCTGAGCGCGACACTTTGCGGGCTACCAACACCTTGATAACCCACGTTCAACGAAGCCGTTCGCGAGCCTCTGGCTTTCGGAGTGAACGTGACGCTGATGTTGCAACTGGATTCGGCTGGCAGGCTTGTTCCGCAGTTGTCGGTCTGAGCGAAATCTTTGGAGTTGGCGCCATTGATGCCGATGTGCTTAATGACCAACGCGGATGAACTAATATTAGTGAGGGTCACGACCTGCGGTTGACTAGTGGTTCCCACATTCTGATTTCCAAATGCGAGGCTGCTGGTCGAGAGGCTGGCCGTGGTTTGCAGGAGAAGGAACCCGTTGCCTGCAATCACATCCAACTTGCCGTCGTTGTTGAAGTCGCCGATGCCTCCCAAGATTGTGCCGTAACCACTCCCAGCAGGAAACGCGAAAGAATTCTGAAAGGTGCCCTCGCCTTTGCCCAGAAGGATCGCCATTGTTGGCGACGGTTGGGTCGACAGGAATACAGCGTCCAGGTTGCCATCACCATTGAAGTCTCCGGTACCCAGGATTGCGCCGCCGCCGTTGCCGCATCCACTCAACGTGAAGTTTCCGTTACCGTTGCCCAACAGGATGCAGCCGCTGTCCAGCAAATCGAGGTTGCCGTCGTGATTCATATCGGCCGTGGCCACTGTCGGGCCCCCTCCCGAGAACGTGCCGAACGGGTTGAAAGTTCCATTGCCCTTGCCGAGATAAACCTGGTCTGAACCACCGACCGATTCGGGAACGGCAAGATCGAGCTTCCCGTCGCCATTAAAGTCACCGATCGCAGCAAGCCCGGCAAATATTGCGAATCCGTTGATATCGTATGTCTGGAAAAGGGAGAAGGTGCCGTCGCCATTGCCCAGAAATATCTGGAACCACTGCACGCCTAGCGCGGACCCACTTACATACAGATCGAGGGTTCCGTTCTGGTCGAAATCAGCGGTAGCTATGAAACTTCCAGCATCCTCCACGTAGCCCGACCATTTTTGAGTGAAGGTGCCGTCTCCGTTCCCTAAGAAAACTCCCAAGTCTCCTCCACCATCCACCCCTGCGACATCGAGGTTGCCGTCCCCGTTGAAATCACCGGTGATCATCTGAAAACCAGGCGGCAGAGCTACTGAGGTTGATATTGGTGGCTTGAAACCCCCTTTCCCGTTACCAATGAAACGTTCAAGGAGCCTGGACTGACCCAAGCTACATCGAGGATACCGTCGTTGTTGAAATCGCCCACGGCCACCGCGGAGCAATTCTCAAACACTTGTTTTCCGGCCATCGCGATCGACTTTGATGGTTTCCTGACCGTGAAGAAAACGACATTGGAAACAACTTTGCCTGGGTTCACAATCGTCACCGAGGCGGTTCCGACCTTCGCCACATCTGCAGCGGTGATCATGCCTGCAGGCTGTTACGCGAGAGTACCGAGGTCGCGCGTGGCGAACCATTCCAATTGAGTACCGCCGTCGGGGCAAAATCCGTGCCGTTCACGGTCAAAGTAAATCCCTTACTACCCGGCTTCACGCTTGTCGGAACCAAGGGTTGGTTGACGAACGGCCGGGCCAACGAGATTGTGGTGATGAGAATCGCGAATAGGCAGCCGAGGCAAATTGATCTCATAATCGCTCTCCACTCAGCCCGCGGAAATCTGGCGCACTTCGTTCAAGAACAACGGTAAAGGATTACTACGTAACAATTCCTTGCGAGGTTGGGTCGGGATCAGGATGCACACGCTCGTGGTTGCATAGCCATCATTCGCTCACTCCCGCCAGCGCCAGCAGGGTCAGCAATATCCGTTTGAGTCCCAGGTCACGTCCGCTGCAGTCAAACCATTCTTGCAGGGTGTGAGCGCCTCCGCCTACGCCTCCGCCGCCGATGGCGATGGCTTCCCTCCCCAGCGAGAGGGGGATGTTGGCGTCTGTAGAAGCGCGTTGAATTTGTGCAGCGTTGCCCAGGTACGCATCGACGGCGCGAATTACTTTCAACATGCGAGCGTTGCCATCGAGTTCGCCAGCCGGACGATTGCCAATGGGCACGACTTCGCAGCTGAGGCCGGACAATCGCTTTTGCGATGAAGTACGTCGTTCGCTCACCCGCGATTCTTCTTCAACCGCGTGCTCGAGTGCTCTCCGCAAGGAAGCCTCCAGCCGCTCCATCTCGGCCATCGAGGTGGAGCGAATATCGACCCGCATGCTGGCCGACTCGGGAATGGAGTTCACCGAAGTTCCTCCCTGGATCACTCCGACGTTGAAGGTAGTCTTCGGAGAGGTTGGGATCGAGGTCTGCGAGAACGAATGAATGGCCCGCGCCAAAACGAATATGGGATTGGGCATCCCGAAGTCGCTCCAGGAATGTCCTCCGGGTCCGCGAACAATGATTTCGAAGCGGCGGCTGCCCAGCGCCTCAGCCACGATTGTGTCGGAACCGGCGCCGTCCAGGACCAGGTTGTAACGTATCGAGTCCTTCCAGCGGGCTTGGGAAAAAATGTGGCGCATGCCGCGCAAGTTGCCTTCTCCCTCTTCGCCGACATTGCCAATGAAGAGTATGGGCGTGGCAAGCGCGATTTTGGATGTGCGAAGCGCGGCCGCCACGGCCAGCAAGGCTGCGACTCCCGCGCCATTATCCGAAACTCCGGGACCGTAGAGGCGATTGCCCTGCTGACGCAGGTTGAGCGGCGTTCCAGCCGGAAAAACGGTATCGATGTGAGCGCTGAGCGCGGTGCATTGCGTGGACGGTTTAGATGTTTGCCTGGATTTATGAATGCCGAAGACGTTACCCACGTCGTCGGTGCGAACTTCTTCCAATCCAAGCGCGCGAAACCGTTCCTGAAGCCACTCACTGCGGGTCGCCTCACCAAATGGGGGAGCTGGAATACGCGCCATTTCCAGTTGCGAGGCCGCGAACTGGGCTTCCTCGGCGCGAAACGCCGCAAACGCCACGCGGGTTTCCGGCAGCGCAGCCAGACGCGCGATCTCTTGTTGGACCGTGGGAGATACGACCGGTACGTCGGCGCGCGGGCTGGAGGGCATGACTGGACCACGTCATCTTACAACGTCGCGATGGAAGGAATGAGATTTTGCACAGGTCGAAGCCGCGCACGGCGGGGAATTCGACAGTTTTCCGGCAACTCCGGCTGCCGAGAGCCAATCTAAACCGGTAGGCTTTCCTGGTCCGATTTCGCTACACTAGTATTATGAAACTGATGCAGATTGCGTTCGCCGTGGTTCTCGCCGTTGTCCTGTGCGGGCCACTCTCGCTCGGCGCGTTCGGAGATGAAGGACCGCTTGATACCGCCCAGCCCAAAGGCGTCACGCCGGACGAAATCATTCAGCGCTTTGCCGCTAAGGAAAAAGAATTCAAAATAGCGCTCGACCAATACGGCTACCGGCAGACCGTGAAGGTACAGACAATAGACGGCGACACCCCGGATGGTGAGTATCAGCAGGTTTTCGACGTCTCCTTCGACGATCAGGGGAAAAAGGTTAAGAACGTAGTTTTTGCGCCGCAATCGACCCTGCAGCGCATCTCGATGACCGAGCAGGACATGGACGATATCGAAAACCGCCTGCCCTTTGTGCTGACCAGCGACGAAATTGGCGACTACAACATTCTGTACGTCGGTCAGCAGCAGGAAGACGACCTGCACTGCTATGTTTTCGATGTCGCTCCCAAACAGACCGAAGGCAAGAAGCGATATTTTCAGGGACGCATCTGGGTGGACGATAAGGATTTTCAGATTGTGAAAACCTACGGCAAGAGCGGCCCTGACATACGCAAGAAGAGAGACAGCGAGAACCTTTTTCCCAAATTCACTACCTATCGGGAACAGATTGTGGATGGTCCTTATTGGTTCCCCGTCTACACCCGCGCCGACGACACACTGCATTTCTCCAACGGTGACGTGAAAATTCGAGAGATCGTGAAGTACACGAACTACAAGAAATTCGGATCGAACGTGAAGATCACCTATGACGGCAAGGAAGTGCAGAAGGATCAGGGAAAAGCTGCGACGCCACAGCAGCCGCAAGCGCCGAAATAATCAGCACTGATATTTCGGCGTTGCAGTTTAAACACAGATTCATGCACGGTGGAGACGGAAGGATATCGGTCATACGTCCAACCCAATCGACCGCATCAGTTCCAGGCCGTTGCTTTTGGTGACCACGCCTTCCCGCAACCTGTAATCGAATCGCATTCTGCCATTCTTGAGTTCGTCCTGAAAATGCACATTGTGAAGCTGGCCATCCAGCGGACCGCCGATGTCGGTTAGCGCCAGATCGTGGGTGCTTATCAGGCCGATCGCGCCGCGATCCAGGAATGCGCGGACAATTCCCTCGGCCCCGACGCGCCGATCGTTGGAGTTTGTGCCCTGCAGGAGTTCATCCAGCAAGAACAGCAGCGGTGGATTGCCACCTGCCAGATCGAACATTTCGCGCAAGCGCGTGATCTCGGCATAGAACCGGGAGCTGCCTTCCTGCAGCGAATCGTTAATGCGAATGCTGGCCGCCGTCTGCAATGGAGTCAACCGCAGGCGACTCGCCCGGACCGGCGCTCCCGCCAGCGCTAGCACGGCATTGATCCCCACCGCCCGCAACAGTGTGCTCTTGCCCGACATATTGGAGCCGCTAACCAGCAGTACGCGGGTCTCGCCCAGGCTTACGTTGTTGCGTACGCAAGTTGCCGCGGGAATAAGCGGGTGTGCGAGCTCTTCGGCGGCGAAGCATGCGGGCCCACTGATAAATTTGGGAAACGGATCGGCCGGGTGTTCATAACTGTAACCTGCCAGCGAGATCAGAGCCTCAATCTCTCCAACCACATTCAACCACACCCGAACTGCCGCACCGTGAGCCTGACGCCAGCGTTCGGCGGCGAATGCCACTTGCACCGAATACATCAGGGGAATATCCAGCACGCGCAGGATGAGGTTGTCACGAGACTCGATGAAGTCGCTGATGGTGCGGAGCTTGGCAATCGCCCGAGAGCCTTGAACCTGGCCCGATTCAAGTTGACTTTGCAATTGCCGGAGGAGCGGCGCCTGGAAGGTCTGCTCTTCGACTCGCGCCATGGCACCCGAGAGCAGGTCCAGATCACGAAGCGCGTGCTCCGCACCGTGAAGAACATCATCCAATTGAGATCGCAGGCGATACGAGACAACTACCTCGGCGACAAACACGGCTACGAGGGGCGAGGCAGTTCCCCAAATGAACCATACGACTAGGGCGGCAACTGCCAACGCGGCAAGCCCGATAGCCAGGGGACGCATCCAGTATGGCGTCATCCGGACGGGAGATTCCGCCCATTTTCCGAGCGCTTCGGGATGCACGCCGGTGTTGGCGTCTTCTCCGAGGACAGCCAAGTCTTCTCGTAAATCCAGTTGCCCGCGAAGTTCAGCGATTGCGCATTGCCGTTCCAGAATCTGCTCAACCATGGAAGGCGAGAGCAACCATTTCGCAAGCGTGTCTTCACCCATGCTGGTGCGAGCCGTGCAGAGTAGTTCGAACAAGCTTCCTTTCCCAAAGAGGTCAAGATCCGCAGAATAAACGTGATGAGGGCCAACAAAACGTTCGCTGCTTTGTCCGGTGCCCGCCCAGCGATCGGCGATGCGGGCCAATCCACGGCGATACACGGCTGCTGCCCGTTCAGCGTAGCTACGAGCTTTGAGGACGCGGGAATGGTAGGCGCCAAGCGCGATGAACGTCGCCAGGGGCGCGAGCAACCACCAGGCTGACAAAATGTGATGCCCGAAGGACAGCCAGGCAATGAGTCCCGCCGCCAACGCAATCAGAAGGCGCAGGTTTCCCAAGCGGATATGCAGCTTCTCGAATGCGGCGACACGGGACTCGCGCAGTTTCAGCCGCTGAGCGTATTCCTCGGAGGGAGCCACTATTGGAACTGTATCAGCCGGAAGATTCAAACTCTCAGTAGAAGAGATACTTCCGCCACTTGTCGTCGGACCGTCCCATCAAGCGCATGATGTGGCGGCTAGTGTGGAGATTGAAGGCGCGGGGCTCGCGCATAAGCTTCATTCCGGCTTCATTGGGCATTTGGTTGCCCTTACGGCGATTGCAGGAATGGCAGCACGCCACCAGATTTTCCCAGGTGGAAGCGCCCCCTCGAGATCGGGGCACTACATGATCGAGCGTCAGTTCGCCCGAAGCCAACACTTCCCCGCAAAACTGACACGTATTGCGATCACGCAGCAAAATATTCTTCCGAGAGAGCGCGCGCGTCTGATGAGGAATACGTCGATATTCGAGCAATCGGATCACTGACGGCAAGCGCATCGCCACCCGCGCAGCGTGCAGGAAGTGTCCGTTCTCTTCCTCCGTCATCGCGATTCCCTTGAGCACCAGCACGATGGCACGGCGCGCAGCGCAGACGTTGATAGGCTCGTACGAGGCATTCAGCACCAGCACCGGGGCGTGCAGCACGTGCGGACCGTCGCCTTCGGAACGGGTGGCTGTGGTCAGCGGGGAAGGCAGGTGAGCACGTCCCACACCACTCATCGAGTTGTTCCACTTCCCCGACATTTGCTTCTCGCGCTATCGAACGTGCTAGTGGACAGCCGAGGACGGCTCCCACATGATTCTTATCCAGCGGCGGCCATGGTTAGCCGGGCCTCCGCCTCTGACTCCCGTATTGCGTGCTGAGCCTCGGTCTTCAAGGTTCGCGCTACGGTCGCTACAAAAACTTTCGACGCCCCGGCACGCCGCAAAACGCGGGCGCATTCTGAAACGGTTGTGCCGGTTGTAAACACATCGTCAACGACCAGGACCTCGCGTCCTTTTACTTCTAGAGGCTTTGCCACGACGAACGCGCCCCGAATGTTTTCCCGACGCTGATGCCGCGAGAGTCCGATCTGAGATTTGGTTTCGCGCTGGTGTTCCAACAAACCCGGGATCAGTTGGAGCCGGACTGTGGCAGCCTTCAGCTTCAACGCGGCGCGAACAATCAACTCCGATTGATTGAATCCCCGCTGACGTAGTTTCCTCGAGTGCAACGGCACAGGCACGACCAGAATCTCGCTTGCAGAAAAAAGAGGGTGCAAGTCTTCCGTTGCTTCAACCACCATGCGCCCCAGAACATTGGCCGCAGGCCGAACCTGGTTGTACTTCAACAAATGAATCAGCTCGCGCAGGCCGCTGTCGTAGCTTCCGTAGGCCGTGGCCTTGACGTACGGAGGTTCAAGGCGACGGCATAATCCGCATAACGCCTCGCCACTTTCAGAAGATTGACCTTCTGCAGCGAAGGCGAACGGGCTTATCAGACGTTCACCACAAACCGAACAAAGTCCGCCCGCAATCGGCCGCATCGCGCCAAGGCATTCTTCACACACTGGCAGCCGGGAAATATTAATCAGGGGGGCGCTGCAGAGACGACAATCGGAAGGGAACAACGTGGCGAATAGAGCTGCGGCAATGCCGCTGGCCCAGGAGACCGATGGATTATCGTGCGCAACAACCCTGGTCCCGGTGGCCCGAATTGGGGTACCGTTACTGCTGAAGACGATCCTCCCTCGCCCAGCCGTCGCTACGGGGGCTCTGCTGGACGAATCTTTTTCAGTATAGCGGTGCAGAAGGCCGCGCGCAACGAGCACCAAGGTAACGTGCCATTTGGTGCACTCGCTCGCCTGCGTGATGCGTAGACGAAAATCTAATTCGCTCGTTGAAGGTTTTGAGCGCTATCTGATTTCATCAGTTGTCCAGTTCAAGGCTCGATTCCAATCGGCGTGGCAAACTCATCGACGCGGTCGTAAGCGCTGCGGCCGCCACGCCAAAGTCAACATCCCCTTTACTGACAAGTGTGGCGAAGCAAATTCCTTGTCCAGCCCCGGTTTTGGGGCTTTTCGCATGGCGTTCTAATGCTAAACTTGGAACCCCTGAGCGGCTGCGGGTTAGACCGCTCAGATCCCAGAAAGCAAAATGAGGAGGACGTTCTGTGAAAAGATTGGTCGCGATATTCGCAGTGGTACTTGCGCTGGCTTTGACAGCAGGGGCAACCACGGAAAAAGTGATGTTGAACTTTGACGGCAGTGATGGCGCTGACCCCTGGAGCAATTATTTCATTAGTGACGCAAAGGGCAACCTCTACGGAGCAACGGGAGACGGCGGCACTTATGGCGACGGTGTTGTGTTCATGCTGACGCTTGCGGGCAAAGAAACAATTCTCTATGAGTTCAAAGGTCAAGCCAACAAAGATGGCGCCTCTCCTCATGGCCACCTGGCATTTGATGCCAACGGCAACATCTACGGCACTACGCAGAGTGGCGGGACCAACAATACGGGAACCGTCTATGAGTTGTCTCCAAAAAGCGGTGGTGGATGGAAAGAGAAGGTGCTTTACAACTTTAGCGCCAGCGGCGCGACCGACGGTGCCGACCCGTCAGCCGGAATGACGATCGCTTCCGACGGCACTATGTACAGCACGACGCCGGACGGAGGTGCCTCCGGGGCGGGCACAGTCTTCAGTTTGAAGAAGACCTCCAAAGGCTGGAAACAGACTGTCATTCAGAATCTCAACAACTCGTCCACCGGCGGCTATCCGTACGAGGGGTTGATGATGGACACTGCCGGAAACTTGTATGGGGCGGCGCCGACCGGCGGTGCCAGCGGAGAGGGCGTAATCTACCGCCTGAGCCACACCAAGAAAGGCTGGGTGGATACGGTGATCTACAACTTCACCGGCCAGAACGGCGACGGCTCCGGGTTGTACTGGATTGATCTGATCAGCGACAAGTCCGGCAACATTTACGGTGCTACATCGTTTGGCGGCACAAACGGTACGGGTACGGTGTGGGAGCTCGTTTACTCAGACACGAAGAAGAGCTATTCAGAAAGCATCCTGTATGAGTTCGGCGCTAGCGGAAGCGGAGACGGCAACAACCCGTACGGGGGACTCGCGATGGACAGCGAAGGTAATCTGTACGGCACAACGTTGAACGGAGGTGCCAGTAATTTAGGCACGTCCTACAAGCTGACAAAGCACGGAAAGATCTGGAAGGAGACCGTTCTCCACAGCTTCCTCGGGGCGAATGACGGATCCGCACCCACCGGCAATCCCTATTTGGACGCAAAGGGAAGGGTCTATGGGATGGCGGAGGTCGGAGGGACCTCAAACTTAGGGGTCGTTTATCGCATTACTCCGTAGCGATACGGATCTTTCTTGAACTTCTTAAATAACAGGGCACAGCCGAGCGGCTGCGCCCTTTTTCCGTGGTTTCGCAACCAACCGGTGACACTCTGCGCTTGTAATCTGGGCAGCCAACATGCTAACTTGCGCCGTCTCACTTATATCAACCAGTCCGACTGCCTATAAAGGATCTTAGCCATGAGTCCTCAAACAATCGTACCAACCGAACCTCCAAAAAAATTCAAGCCCTATGTCCCCGAGAACATGGAAATGCGGGAGTTTACCTTCCGCGCCGTGATGCTCGGATTGGTCATGACGGGAATTCTGGGCGCAGCCAACGCCTACCTCGGCCTGAAGGCCGGGATGACGATTGCCGCCACTTATCCCGCAGCAGTCATTGGTATGTCGCTTCTGCGGCTGATGAAAGGCTCGCTGCTCGAAGAAAACATCGCACGAACCGTGGGTGCGATTGGCGAATCAGTAGCTGCGGGCGCGGTGTTTACCATCCCGGCATTTGTTCTCGCCGGACTGTGGCCGAGCTTGGGGATGGAGCGCTACTGGCAATCGGTAGCGCTGATGGTAATTGGCGGCCTGCTCGGCATTTTGTTCGTCACCCTGTTACGGCGCGTGATGGTGGAAGACCCGGAGCTGCCCTTCCCTGAGTCAGTGGCAGCGGCGGAAATTCATAAGGCCGGACAGCAGGGATCCAAGGCCGCGAAAATCCTTTTTGCCAACATGGGCTTTGGCGGGTTGATGTACTTTCTGTCGCAGGTCAATCTTTTCTGGTACACGAAAAATGTTCTGGTCAACATTCCAAAGATGGCGACCGGTTTGCGACTGGGCCGCGGCGCGAACGCGCCTATGCTGGCAACCGGCGGAATGTCGCAGTTCACTTCGCCTGCGGTCAGTCCAGCTTACCTAGGCGTAGGCTACATCATCGGGCCGCGCCTGGCGTCGCTGAATTTCGCCGGCGGCGTAGTGGCTTGGGGTTTGTTGGTTCCGCTCCTAATTTATTTCCTCGGGCCCACTCTGCCACCGATGGCGGCCGGCGCAAACCCGGCTGCTTATTGGGGAGGCATCGCGTTCAGCGTGTGGTATTCGATCGTTCGTCCGATTGCAGTGGGAGGCATGCTGGTCGGTGCCGGGTTCACGCTTTTCCGCATGCGCAAGCAACTGATGGCGGGCATGAAGCGCGCAGTTTCCGACTTGAAGAAATCCGCCGAAGCTCACAAAGCAACCAGCCGCGTGGACCGCGATCTCAACGCAAAAGTCGTTTTCGCGGGTGTCGGGCTGGTGTTTCTCGCGATGATCGGCCTTTACTACTATTTCATCGCCGGCGCGCACAACTTGAGCGGAAGCAAGGTCCTCGCCGGAGCGGTCGTTGCCGCGGCCGTGATGATCGTTCTAGGCTTTTTCTTTGCGGCGGTTTCGGGGAACTTGGTCGGAATGATCGGCTCGTCCAACAATCCGGTATCTGGCTTGACGCTGTGTACGCTGGTGGTCGCGGCGCTGCTTATGGTCGCGATGGGAGTGTCGGGCGTCGGCGGCGTGGCCGCTGTGCTGGGAGTAGCAGCGGTGGTCTGTGTGTCGTCCGCGGTGGCAGGCGAGATGTTGCAGGATTTGAAAGCTGGGCACATTCTCGGGGGCACGCCCGCAAAAATGCAGATGGGCGACATCTTTGGCACCATCGTGGCTTCCCTCGTTTTGTTTTTCCCGTTGATGATTCTCGATAAGGCCTATCACTTCGGCAGCGCAGCTCTTCCGGCGCCTCAAGCCGGACTCATGGCAATGTTGGCTCAAGGCATCGTCGGCGGCAATATGGCTTGGCCGCTGGTGGTGGTCGGCATTCTTATGGGCTTCGCCATGATCCTGGTGGAAGTAAAAAGCCCCATGCTCTTTTCTGTCGGCATGTACTTGCCACTGGAAACGACCTCGGCCATCTTCGTGGGCGGAGTGATTCGTTGGTTTACAGACAAAGTTCGCGACCGGCGCGGATACAACGATGCCCAGAAGGCGCGAGTAGACAATGCGGGGGTGCTGACAGCATCCGGATTAATCGCCGGAGAAGCGCTGTGTGGACTGGTGATCGCAGGCGTGGTTGGGAGCAATCATCAGCTGTGGCACATTGATATTGGAGACTTCTCATTTTCCGGTCTGATCGGAATGGCAGTTCTGATTTTTGTGATGATGAGAGTGCCGCTGTCGAACGCCGGCAGCCCGGATGAACCCGCGCCACCGACGGCGATTATGTAATTGAGAAGCCACTTAGCTCTTTCATGTCGATTGCAGAGAATCTTGCCCGGGTGCGCGAGCGACTCGATGCGGCCGCGCACCGCGCTGGACGTCGATCCGAAGACATCGCGTTGATGGCAGTCAGCAAGACCTTTCCAGCAGACAGCATTCGGGAAGCTTACGAGGTGGGACTGCGCCTGTTCGGCGAGAATCGCGTGCAAGAACTTGCCGGGAAGGTCGATTCACTCCGGGATCTGCAGGATACCGAATGGCATCTCATCGGCCATCTCCAGAGCAACAAGGCAGCGAAGACAGTTGAACTGTTTGACACTGTGGATTCCATTGATTCATTGCGCCTGGCACAGAAGCTCAATGCCTCCGCGCAGCAACTCGGGAAAAAGCTCAAAGTCTTGATTGAGATCAATATCGGCGGTGAAACCGCGAAGAGCGGCGTGGCCCCAGACTCGCTCGACCTAGAAGCGCTTTTGTCAGCAGCAGCGGAGTTAGAACATCTCGAATTTCGTGGGCTAATGACAGTCCCTCCGTTCTCAGAAGATCCGCAACTGGTGCGACCGTACTTTCGAAAACTGCGCGAATTGCGCGACCAGATCGCTTCGCGTCGATTGCCGCAAATCAGCGTGAATGAGCTTTCAATGGGGATGTCGCACGATTTCGAGGTTGCGATTGAAGAAGGATCGACCTGCGTGCGCGTTGGAACCGCAATCTTCGGGAGCAGAACCAGAGACATAACGACTGAATGATTCCGATCCACGAGACGGCTGACGGAGCTACACTCGCGGTCAAAGTCCACCCACGCGCTAAAAAGAACGCGATCACCGGTGAGGTTGGGGACGCCCTTAAGCTCGACGTGACCGCGCCACCGGTCGACGGCCGCGCCAACCAAGCCTGTGTCGAATTTTTCGCAAATCTTTTGGATGTACCGCGCTCTTCCGTTACCATAGCGTCCGGCGAGACCAGCCGGAACAAAATCATTCGAGTCGCGGGATTGTCAGCGGATGAAGTACGGCGACGGCTGAGAATGTAGCACCACCGTCTCGCTACGATTCGACGCTACAAAATAGAGGCCAGGAGCTGCTTTGACTTTTTCCGAACGTTTGTACGAAATTCGCACTGGTTTCGAACGTCCCTTCTGGATTGCCAACCTCAGCGAGATTTTCGAGCGCCTTTCTTACTACGGGGCTTTTGCGTCCCTCGCCTTGTATTTGCAGGAGCGGCTGAATTTTTCCACGGAGCAAACGGGAACTCTAACGGGCATCTTCGGCGGGATGGTATGGTTTCTCGCCATTTTCGGTGGTGCGGCCGCCGATCGCCTGGGTTTCCGTCGCGCTCTTTCGGTGGCGTATCTTATCTTGGCCGCTGCGTATTTCCTGATCGGTTCCATCGGAGCACCGTGGCTCGCTCCCATACGCAATGCGGTGCCAATCGGTCTGTTTGTGGGATTTATTCTTATTCTTCCGGCGCTCGGCATTTCTCTGGTGAAACCTTGCGTGGTGGGCACGACCGCCCGCGCATCAAAGGAAAATGTCCGCTCGATCGGCTATTCGATCTACTACACGTTGGTCAACATCGGCGGCGCCGCCGGGCCTTATTGCGCTTCCTGGGCTCATCGCCATTTGGGCGTCGAAAATGTGTACCGCCTTGCCGCAGTCAGTGTTTTTGCTATGTTCTTCGTGGTCCTGCTTTTCTTCCGCGAACCGCGCAAACCCGGAGACGCGCCTCCGCCTTCGATCGCGACCGTCGTGCGGAATTTCTGCGTGGTGGTGGGAAATTATCGGCTTGTCTTGCCGGTGTCGATGATCGCCTTATTGCTGCGCATTGGCCTTTGGATCTATCCCACGTTCAATGTTCCCTGGTGGATCTGGGCTGGGCTGCTGTTGCTGGTGCTCGCCGGGATCAGCCGGTTCATGTGGTTCCTTGTGCTGTTCACCGGCTACTGGATCGTATTCTGGCAGCAATACATCAGTCTGCCCGGATACATCCACGGGTACATCAACCCGCAGGCGGACGTCGAGATTATTCTTGTAACTGACGGGCTCACGGTGATCTGCCTGACCCTTGCGATAAATTATCTGACCCGCAAAATACCGGCGTTTCAAGCGGTGATTCTCGGCACTGTGATCACATCTGTCGCTTGGTTGATTCTCGCCTTCCGGCCAACCATCTGGGGTGCCATCCTCTCGATATTTGTTCTCGCGCTGGGTGAGATCATCCAGCAGCCGCGCTATTACGAATATATTTCTCGGCTTGCGCCTCCTGGCCAGCAGGGCACTTACATGGGATTTGCATTTCTGCCAATCGGAATCGGTTCGCTGATTGGCGGCTGGTTCGGCGGGACCCTGGCCCATCATTTCGGAGAAGTCCTGCACCAGCCGGAGCGAATCTGGTGGTGTGTGACTGCGGTGGGAGTGGCTACCACGGCTGCGCTTTGGATTTACGACAAGGCCTTCAGAACACCGAGTGCCGCTTTCGGGCAATAACTCAGGCCATGACGACGCGAAAACCGACGCCTGCAACCATCGCGGATGAGATTCGGCATTTGCTCGGGCGCGAAGGCTATGCCGAGCACGCTGCGGGTGTGCAGTGGTTCTTCAAAGATGAGATCAAGTCGCATGGATGGTATACCGCCAAGTTGCGCAGCGCAGCGGTCCGCTTTCGGCGAAGGATCAGAGAAGAGTTCGGCCTCGAATTCCTTGTGCAAGTCGCAGACAAACTTTTCGTTGGGCGGATTCTGGAAGAAAAAGTCTTTGCCGTTTTCCTGCTGGAAAAACTAACCCACGAGTTCGGTGACGCGGAGTTTGGCCTGTTTGAGTCCTGGCTGCCTCGGATTTCGTGCTGGGCCGACCACGACGGACTTGTGCACTATCTGATTGCGCCGATGGTTGTTGCTAAGCCATCACGATCCTGCAGAGTTTTCTTGTGGGCAAAGTCGCCTGACCGATGGCATCGGCGAGCGGCTTGTGTGGCGTTGATCCAGGGAACGCGGCAGAAGATGTTTTTCGCGGAGATCAAACGCTTGTCCGACCTGCTTCTTTCGGATAACGATGACATGGTTCAAAAAGGATTGGGCTGGCTGCTGCGAGAAACTGCCAAAGCCGACGCGAAGCGCACGGTGCCGTATCTGATTAGCATACGGGAGCGTGCACCGAGACTGGTGTTGAGAACGGCATGCGAGACACTGACAACAGGCGTTCGAAAGAAGATTCTGGCGAAGCCTGCCAGATCCCGACCGTAGACCTCCCATCGCCGGGACTGTGCGATTCGCCCAAACTCGCCGACGTTGTTAGAATAGTTGTTTGCCCATGAACCTTGCTGCCATCCAGACTGCCCTGCGCGAGCGGAATATCGATGCATGGCTTTTCTACGATCACCATCACCGCGATCCGATCGCTTATCGGGTGCTGGGGTTGTCGCCTGATCTGATGGTCACGCGGCGGTGGTTCTACCTGGTTCCGGCTGAAGGTGAGCCAACAAAGCTGGTGCACAAGATTGAGTCGCGCCACCTCGATACCCTGCCCGGCAAGAAACTTCAGTATGCCGGTTGGCAGGAGTTATTCGAGCAAGTAAAAGTGCTGTTGTCATCGCATCGAGACGTTGCCATGCAGTACTCGCCAAACAATCTGGTGTTCACCATTTCTTTGGTCGATGGCGGCACGCTGGAATTGATTCGCGGATTGGGAAAAAACGTGGTCAGCTCGGGTGATCTGGTGGCGCTTTTCGAGGCTACGTTTACTGAAGAGCAGATCAAGACGCACTACGCAGCGCGGGATGCAGTAGACGCAATCACCACGGCAGCCTTTCAGGAAATTGGGCGGCGGGTGCGCAATGGCGGGACCAACGAGCATCAGATTCAGCAGTGGTTCATGGAAGCTTTCCGGCGTGAGAATCTGGTAACGGACAATCCGCCGATCGTCGGGGTCAACGCCCACAGCGGCGATCCGCATTACGAGCCTCGCGCGGATGGTTCGGCCCCCATCCGCGAAGGCGATTTCGTTCTGCTCGATGTCTGGGCCAAGAAAAATGTCCCGGGTGCTGTCTATTACGACATCACATGGACCGGCTTCGTCGGCAAAGCACCTTCAACCCGAATGCAGGAAGTTTTCACCGTGGTTCGTGATGCGCGCGACGCCGGCGTAAAGGCGGTGCAAGAAGGCATCGCCAGCGGTCGCCCTATGTGTGGATGGGAAGTGGACCGGGCAACGCGAGATCACATCAAGAAGGCGGGCTTCGGCGACTATTTCATTCATCGTACCGGACACTCGATTGGAACCGAGGTCCATTCCAACGGCGCCAATATGGACGATCTCGAAATTCACGATGAGCGCCGGATCCTGGCCAATTCCTGTTTTTCAATCGAACCCGGCATCTACTTGCCCGAGTTTGGAGTGCGCAGCGAAGTCAACATAATCGTACGGCCAAAAGCAGCCGAGGTTACGGGTAAAATTCAACGCGAGATTGTAATCATCTGAATGGCAAATCCTTCGACAATTAAAGAAACACCAGCCCCACCCATGACCGCGATGTCGGTGATTGCGCCGGCGATTGGCTGGCTGATTCCAGGTGCGGGACACCTGATCCAGAAACGCTGGATCCGCGGCCTGCTGCTCATGGGCTCAATTGTAATCATGTTCCTGCTTGGCCTGGCATTGCAGGGACGCGTGTATAGGCCGAACGGCGGCGATATCCTGGATATTCTCGGATTCGTGGGCGACGTAGGTGCAGGCGGACTTTATATCGTGACTCAGGCCTTGGATCTGGGACAGGGCGCCATCGCTCACGCCACGGCTGATTACGGAACCAAGTACATTATCGTTGCGGGCCTCCTGAACTTCATCAGCGCGGCCGATGCTTATCACATCGCGATCGGGAAGAAGCCATGAACCTGCAACTCTCCCATTTCAGCGCTGCTGTGTTATTCGGTGTATTCGCTTCGGTAGTTTTTGGCATCACGCAACGCAGCACCTCCCGCGAGCAGATTCGCTACGGCCTCTATTGCTTTGCCATGTTCGTCGGTGGAGTCTTTGTGGCGGGTTGGGTGATGTGGATTTTACGACGCTGAAAAGCTGCTAGCTTCTAGCTTACGGCTTCATATTAAGCATCCCAGCCTCAAGCCAGAAGCCCGCAGTTACCCTTCCCAGACAAACGCATCGAACACTCTCTTCGTATCGAATCCCAAACGCAGATAAAGTTCCACGGCCCGCGCATTCGCTTCTGTAACAGTCAACGAGAGCAGTGAGAACTTTCGCTGGCCCAAGTTTGCGGTAGTCGCCGCCAGCAATGATTCTCCGATGCTGTGCGAGCGGTATTCCGGCAGCACGCATACCTGGGTCACATGGCCAACGTCCTGGCGCACGCGCGAACACAAGATCAGGCCGACCAGGGTACGCGTTCGTCTGTGCACCGCCGCGAAGGACGACTCAGGATCGAACGTGCCGCATCCCGGAAAACGGACAATGTTGTTCAGAAACCGCAACGAACCGCTCAAGGTACGGTACTGATCGTTGATCTCAGAATCCACATGCCCGCGATAAGCCGTCGTAATTACGGCAGCGGCAGGTTGATAATCTTGTTCCGCCCACTGCCGAATTTCGATCTCCGGATGCGACGGGGGCGCTGGCTTGGTTGCCTTTTCCAAAGGCAACAACATGAACAGCCGCGCATGACGGCTGAAACCCTGTTGCACAAAGGGTTGAGAGACGACTCCGGTTTCGTGCATGAGCAACTGCGCTTCGACGCGATGAATTCCCGGGGACTGCTGTAGGGTTTCGATCACATGAGTGAGCAGCCGCGATTCTACTTCGTGAGGATCAGGCAAGCGGCCACCGTTCGCAACAAAAAGATCTCCAATAACACCCTTGCTGCCTTCGTAAACAAAGAACGCATAGCCGAAAATTCGTCCGCGATCGATGGCCGCATAGCCCGGCAGAATCTTGGCATCGACGTAGCGCAGAATCATGTCGGCGGATCCGCCGTAATCCCAGGAAAGCAGGCGCGACCACACGCTGATCTCGTCCTCCAACAAGGGACGCAGGTCGACGGAGGAAAAATGCCTGAGATCGAGAATCTCCACGCGGGCTCCTCGAGGGTGCGCCTCAGCGATGCGTCCAAATTGCGGCCGCGAAAAACTGAGTGTATTAGCTTCGCACGCCGCGAGGCAAACGGGAGTATCTCGGAGGATTCACAGCGTAGTCTCTGCGCGGGACTGGAGATTCGACTGAGTACTAAATGCTGAGTGCGTGCATGTTAGTGACTCATCTGCCCTCTGCCGCCACCCAGTAATAATCCAAACCTTGCGGCGCGAAACTTCCCAGATAGGAAACGCGGCGGCCCGCAACTTGTTTTGCAACGGCGGTCTGCAATCCCGCCGGAGCCACTACTAGATGTTCTGCGATGGGAATTTGGCCTTGCTCATATCGATCGATGATCTGGTTTCGATAGAATGCCAGTCCAAATTCGATTTCGCGTGAAACACCAGATACTGCAAGCGGGAGAGGCTTGCTCTCCAAGTGGCTGATCTCAGTCGCCAGTGGCCGGGCCGAAAGAGTGCTATCGAGTGCTGGAGATCCCAGGCGCAGCACCGCGGCAACGGCCAGCACTACCGGAACCAGCGTGACAAAACGCAATGTGCCCAAGCCTAGCTTGGTGCGCAGCGTGCTGGCGATACCGATCGCTAACACTGCGGCGAAGCCGAACGAGATAGTGGCTGCCCTGCCCCATGGAAGCCGATGTTGCATAACAATGTATTGAATCATCAGCGCTGGAACGATGGGCGACGCCGCAACGATCGAGTGCAGCGCAACCAAAAAGATGCCGGGACGCTCGCTATCCGCTACGCGACGCCTGACGTATTCCGCCAGCAAGAGCGTACCCGCGGGCAACGCTGGGACAATGTACCCAGGCAATTTCGATTGCGAGAAAGAAAAGAATATGATTGGGACGACTAGCCAGATCACGAGGAATGCATTCAGAGCGTCCTCCGACCCAAGCATTTCTCTTCGTTCGGCCCACCACACGCGAATGGTTTCTACCAGCGATGCCGCCACGAATACGGTCCATGGAATTAAACCAAGGAGCACGACCGGAGCGTAGTACCAGAACGGCTCCTTGTGACGATAGAGGTTAGTCCCGAAGCGAGCGAAGTTGTGCTCAAGAATAAAAATACGGAAAAATTCTGGATTCTTCATTTGCACAGCGATGTACCAGGGAAGCGCCAGTGCACAGAACAGAAGAACCCCGGGAAGCCAGAGCGTATTCCAAACCAATCGGTAATCGTTCTTCGCCACAGCAAAGATCACGATAATTATGGCTGCCAACACGGGCGCCACTGGCCCCTTGGCCAACATACCGAAGGCGAGAAAACAATAGAACAGCGCGAGGTAGCGATGGGATTCGCTCTCGTACCAGGCATACCACGCGAGCATCGCGATAGTGAACATCGCAGCCAGCGGCACATCTGTCGAAGCTGCCCTGGCGAGACCGATGACTCCTGCCGCGGAGGCGGTCATCAACGCGCCATCGAGTTGGAAGCCGGGACGAAAACGTTTCAGAAAAAGATAGGTCGCGACCACCAAAAGCGTCGCGTCAACTGCCGATGGCAAACGAGCGGCCCAATCGCTCACTCCGAAAATGCTGTAGGCCAGCATCGCTTGCCAGTAGTAGAGCGGAGGTTTCTCCAGCCATGGCTTACCTCCCAGCGTCGGCGTAATCCAATCGTGGCGGGCGAGCATTTCGCGGGCGACTTGCGCGTAACGTGGTTCATCGGCGCCGATCAGTCCAAAGTATGCGAGCCCGAAGAAAAACAGGAATCCGCAGAATCCGGCAAGCAGAAGCCAGTCGGCGGTGGCGCGGGAGATCTTCAAGTATTTCCTCAGAGAGAGCTATTGTACGGAGGGATTCGTCCGAAGCTGCGTCATGATTCGTGCCACGGCGATCGACAAGGGACCGTCCAGAGAACAACCACTGGCGCAGGCATGGCCGCCGCCGCCGAACTGTTCGGCGATCGCAGCTACATCCAACTGCCCTTTGCTGCGCAGGCTCACCCGGAATCGGCCGTCAGGCAGTTCGCGGAAAAATGCGGCCACCTCAACATCCTGGATGGACAACGCATAGTTTACAAGTCCCTCGCAATCTTCTTCTTTGGCTCCAAGGCGCTCCATCTGTTCCGTGGTAACCCAGATCCAGGCCAACGGTCCTTCACGATGTAGGTTGGAGAGCGCCGCGCCCAACAGGCGCATCTTGGCGGTGGAATGTCCGAAATATACACTGCGGGCGCAATGCGCAGGATCGGCGCCAGCCAGCACCAACTCCCGCGCCAAAGCAAAGGTATGTTCGTTGGTGCCCTCAAACATGAATGAACCGGTGTCGGTCAGCACGGCAGTGTAAAGGCAGGTTGCGATCTCAGGAGAAATCTTCACACCTGCTTCTCGCGCCAGACGATACACCATCTCGGCGGTGGCAACTGCCTTGGGATCGATCCAATTCACGTGCGCAAAGGGCCGGCCGCTCACGTGATGATCAATGTTGATGAGGAAGCGATTTTCCAACCCCTCCAACCGCGTGCGCTGGATGCTGTCGCACTCAAGAATGATGGCGGCATCGTAGTTCCCGTTCACGCGGTCGGCACGCACGACGGTGTCGGCAAAAGGCAACGGCTGATAAATGCGAGGCACTCCGTCGCGCAGAACAACATCGGCTTCCTTACCCATGGAACGCAGGACCTGGCAGCAGGCCAGCGCCGAACCCACCGCGTCTCCATCCGGACGCGCGTGCGAAGTCAGCAGGAATCGGTCGCGCTGCTCGATCTGTTTGAGAACCTCGTTTAGCATGTCTGCCTAAGACTCCGAATTCGACTCGATCGTCGAACTATCGGCTCCTTTTCTGATTGCGTTTCAACAGCTCATCGATTCTGGACGCGTACGTCTGCGAACGATCCAGCTGAAAATACAATTCTGGCGGACGGCGCAAGTGCAAACGCTCTGCGACTTCACGGCGGATGAAACCAACTGCTGCCGTCAGTCCCTCTAAGGTGCGTTCGGCCTCTTCGTCGTCGCCCTCGACAACCACGAAAATCCGAGCCGAGCGCGAATCGCTCCCGAACATTACACTGCTCACGCTAGCCAGTCCAATGCGGGGGTCGCCGAGCTCGCCCTCCACGATGGTCTCAATCTCCTCGCGCAGAGCCTCGCCCAGCCTTTCCCGGTGATATTTAGCCCCACGCTTTTCCACTGCTTTCCCTCAGAGTAAAACGAATGAGAATATCAGAAAATCGGGCTCGCGGCTTCAATATTGGCGAGCCTTTCGAGGTACTTTCGTGCTAAGCGGAAAGTGCCATGAATGGAATGGATTACAACCGCTGCGGTTACAGGTATTCCAAAAAAGAATCGGCGATATCAGCACCGCCGTTGTTCGCGATCCGTGTCGCCTGGCGTTCCACGTTCTTCATAAGACCGTCCAGATAGTCGCGCGAGTCGGAAATACTCACGACGCCCAAAGTTGCGTGGTTCCACAATCCGCTCGCGTCGAGCTCGGCTACGGCAACGTTAAAATGGGCGCGCAGCCGGTCTTTCACACTACGCACGACTTGCCGCTTGTCTTTGAGCGATTGGGCCGCTTCGATACGCAGTTCGAGGATGAGAAAAGCAATCATTGGGTCGTTGGCCGTTGGTCGCTCGTCGTTGGCAAATCTATAGTCAGGCCAACGACCAACGGCTAACGACCAACAACGTTCTATGCGATCGCTTCCGCCGCAACTTTCTCGGTGGCGAAGGCTTCGATCACGTCGCCGACTTTGATATCCCCGTAGTTGGCGATCGAAATTCCGCACTCCATGCCGTTGGTGACTTGGCTGGCGTCGTCTTTGAAACGGCGAAGCGATCCGACCTTGCCCTTGAAGACAACGGTGTTGTCACGCAGTAAGCGCACCTCGGAATCGCGCTTGATCAGGCCGTCGATCACGGTGCAACCAGCAATCGTGCCCACCTTCGGGATGCGGAAGGTCTCTCGCACTTCCGCCCGGCCCTGATAGGTTTCTTTGATAGTCGGTTCAAGCAATCCAGTCATGGCTCGCTTGATCTCGTCCTGCAACTCGTAAATGATCGAGTGCAGACGGATGTCGACTTTCTCCTGGTCCGCCAGTTCCTGTGCTTTGCGTTCCGGACGCACATTGAATCCGATAATGATGGCGTTTGAAGCCGAGGCCAGCAGTACGTCGGTTTCTGTGATGGCGCCCACTCCGGAATGCAACACCTTCAGGCGGACTTTGTCATTCGAAAGTTTGGAGAGCAGATCGCTGAGCACTTCGACCGAGCCACCGACATCGGCCTTCAGAATAATATTGAGTTCCTTGGTGCCGGCCGTCTTGAGCTGTTCCGCCAAACCTTCAAGCGACACGCGCGAACTCTTGGCCAGCGTGGCTTCGCGAGTTTTCTGTTCGCGGTACTCCGAAATGCCGCGCGCCTTATCGCGATCCGCAACCACCACAAACTGATCACCAGCCTGGGGCAATCCTTCCATGCCGAGGATTTCGACTGGCGTCGAGGGCGGCGCCTCTTCAAGCGCGTTGCCACGATCGTCAAACATTGCGCGAACCTTGCCGTACACATTGCCAACCACGAAGTTGTCGCTGTCGCGAAGGGTTCCGTTCTGCACCAGCACCGTCGCTACGGGGCCACGGCCACGATCCAGTTTCGCTTCGAGCACAACCCCTTGCGCCGGATGTTCGGGCGTAGCTTTCAATTCCTGCAGATCCGCCACCAGGACGATCATTTCCATTAAAAGATTCAAATTCGTCTTTTGTTTTGCCGAGACGTCGACGAATACGGTCGTTCCACCCCAGTCTTCGGGCATCAGGCCGCGATCACCCAGTTGCTTCTTGACCCGATCGGGCAGCGCGCCGGGCTTGTCAATCTTGTTCACTGCGACAATAATCGGCACCTCCGCTGCGTGCGCGTGATCGATCGCTTCCAGTGTTTGCGGCATGACACCATCATCGGCAGCCACGACCAACACGACAATGTCCGTGGCCTTGGCTCCGCGAGAACGCATGCGCGTGAAAGCTTCGTGACCCGGCGTATCCAGAAACACAATCTGGCGGCCGTAGGCGGGAGACTGCTTGTCCTGCACCGTCACTTTGTAGGCGCCGATGTGCTGAGTGATGCCTCCGGCTTCGCCTCCGGCCACGTCGGTGGAACGAATCGAATCGAGCAGTGTGGTCTTGCCATGATCGACGTGGCCCATGATTGTGACCACGGGCGGACGCGGTACGCCTTCACTGGCTGCGCCTTCCTCACCGGCAGCGGCGTCGGAAACTTCTTTGGCGGCCTGTTCTTCGAAGGTGATGACATTTGTATCCGCTCCGAAGAATCGTGCCATTTCGCTGGCAAGTTCTGCGTCGAGCGTCTGGTTGATGGTGGCAAATACGCCACGAGCCAGCAAGCGGGCGATCAAATCCTTGGCACGAATTCCAAGCTTCTCAGCCAAGTCTTTGACGCTGATTCCTTCGGTAATGGTGATGCTGCGCGTGATCGGCTGCGGCTCATTTGAGAGCGACAGGCGCGGCGGCGGAACGAAGCCCTTCATCGGGCCTTCTTTCACACCGCGTGGAACATAGCGCTGGCCGGGCCTGCGTGCGGGCGCACCGGGACGGGCCCCCGGGCGAGTCGAGCCCGGCGGAGGCAATCCTGGTCCAACTCCAAGCGGCCGCGTGCCCGTGGGCGACTGTCGAGTTGGATGCATCGGCCGACGCTCTCCCGGACGTAATGGAGGACGCGTCCCCGGAGCTGCGGCACCACCCGGACGCGGGCGTTGGAAAATTGGCTGTCCCGGAACCGGACGTCCGGGAACCGGACGCGCGGTCGCTCCCGCCTGAGCGGTTGGTGCGGCTGGCCTCAGCGGCGCCTGGTAAACAGGACGAGGTCCGGTATGGGGAACAATCATGCGCGGAGACGGCGGTTGCGGGCGCAGCGGCGCAACTGGGGCCGCCGGTTTCGCGGCTACTGGGGCCGGTGGCGCAACTGGCGAAGCTGTCAGAGAAATCGGAGCCGCAGCTTGGAGCGACGGGGGCGGCACAACCGGAGGACTAACCGGACGCGCAGGAACCGGCATCGTTGGTGACCCCGCAGTGGACGCTGGCGGCTGAACGACTGGCGGCGGTGGCGCGGAAAATGTCGGCCTGAAGGTAGGCTGAGGGACGACAACCCTTGGGGGCGGCGGCGCAACAGAAGAAGTAGGCGGGGCAGGCGGAGCCTTAACGGTGGAAACGGGCGGAGCGATGGTCGGTGAAGCTGCGGCCACCGGACGGACAGGCGGAGCAGCTGTAGTCGCCGGAGCCTGTTGCTTACGGATAGCATTCAGAACGTCGCCTGGCCGGGAAATGTTGGATAGATCGATCTTGGTCTTAATCTCATCTCCAACGGCGCGGCTGGGCCGCGACGGCCTGGCAGCTGTATGCGCGTCGCTGGCGGCGCGCAAGTACGCTCGCACCTTCTCTGCTTCGTGCTCTTCCACGGAACTGGAATGCGTCTTCTTCTCAGTGACGCCTACTTCGGGAAGTGCGTCGAGAATCGCTTTGCTTTTGACTTCCAGCTCCCTGGCCAGATCGTTAATTCGAATCTTGCTCATCCGCTCTTTCTTTCCTCCGGACTATCCCGCTAAGTCTTCATATCAACCTCACGGTGACGGTTTTCGGTTGCACGCTTCTCGGTCGCTCGCTTCGACGACGCGCGCAGAGTGCGTAACGTTCGCATTACTCTTTGCCTTCGGAAGAAGCAGGCTCTTCCGCCGGTTCTTGCGTTTGCTCTACGGTTGCCGCTTCCGCCGGTTCGATCGGGATGGCGATCTCCGCAGTTTCGTCACCCACGACATCTTCCACAACCACTTCCGAAGCCGCCGCTTCCTGATTGCCTTCGATTGAAGTCTCCTGACCCTCCGAAACCTCGACCGTCGCCTCGCCTTCAGCCTCCGCCACTTCCCCACCTTCAAGGCTAGAAAAATAATTATTCACTGCCAGGCTGATTTTTTCCACCGTCTTCGGCCCAATGCCCTCGATGGCTTCGAGCTGTTCCGGGGTCATGTCCGCCAAAGCTTCCACGGTGGTCACACCGGCTGCACCCAACTTCTCGATGAGACCCTCGCCAAGGCCCGGCACGTCCGCGAGCGGAGTGGAAGCAGGAGTCACTAGCTGCGACATCTGTTGTTCGACTTCCTGGCGCTTCTCTTCTTCGCTCTTGATGTCAATCTTCCAACCCAAGAGCTTGGCCGCCAAGCGAACATTCTGCCCCTTCTTGCCAATGGCAAGGGAAAGCTGGCTGTCGTCGACCACAACTTCGAGATGCTTCTCGGTTCCTTCGAGCACGCTCACGCGGCTAACTTTCGCAGGCTGCAACGCCTTCTCGGCGAAAGTCACCGCGTCCTCGTGGTACTCGATAATGTCGATCTTTTCGCCCCGCAGTTCGCGAATGATCGACTGCACTCGCATACCCTTCATGCCAACGCAGGCGCCGACTGCATCCACGTCTTTGTCCTTGGACATGACGGCAATTTTCGTGCGTTCGCCCGCTTCCCGAGCGATCGCCCGAATGACCACCGTTCCGTCGTAGATTTCGGGCACTTCGGTCTGGAAGAGATGCTGCACCAGTTCCGGAGCGGCGCGCGAGACCACGACAGCCGGGCCCTTTGAAGCTCTTTCGACTCGCGCAATCACGACTCGGACGCGCTCGCCGATGGCGAACGATTCCAGCCGCGATTGCTCCTTGCGCGGCATCCGCGACTCGGCTTTGCCCAGATCGAAGATCACATCCGGACCTTCAATGCGTTTTACCGTGGCATTAACAATTTCATTCACACGTCCGATGTACTCGTTGTAAACCGTATCGCGCTCGGCTTCGCGCACTTTCTGAAAAATCACTTGCTTCGCCAGTTGCGCCGCGATCCGCCCCAGAATCCCTTCTGTGACTTTGGGAATTTGCAGTTCGCCGCCGATTTCCGCGCTGGGGTCGAGCTTTCTGGCATCGTCGAGCGTGACTTGAAGAAGTGGATCCTCCACTTGCTCGGGCGCCTCAACTACGGTTTTGACCGCAAAGGCACGAATCTTGCCTGTATCCTTGTCGAGCTGGGCGCGCAAATTCTCTTGCGTCTTGTAATACTTGCGCGTGGCGACAACGATGGCATCTTCGACCGCAGTAACCACAATCTGCGGATCAATGCCCTTTTCCCGGCTGAGCGCGTCGATCGTGTTGTAAAGCTCACTTGCCATAGAAAACCATTTAGTAGTTCGATAATTTAGTAATTGGGTAATTGAAAAATCAAAACCCAGCGGCTAACGCTTTTCAAATTACCCCATTACTAAATTTCCCAATTACTCAATCCCTAGATTTCGGGCACCAAGTTGGCGTTCTCGACGTTGGCCAACTCGATCTCCAAGGTCTGCGGCGCGGGGTCACTCGGACGCGCCTTCTTCCGCGACGCTCCCACCTCCAAAGTCAAACGGCCCTCATGAAACTTCTGCAACCGTCCCTCGAAGTGCTGGGTTCCATTCACCGGGTTTCGCGTCTTCAGCTTCACCTTGCTGCCCGTGAAGCGTTCATAGTCGGCCGCTCGCAACAGCTTACGATCCAACCCTGGAGAGGAAACCTCCAGCAAATACGAGTTGCCGGGAATCACGTCCTCCACATCGAGGATCGTTCCAACTTCGCGGCTCAAGTTCGCGCAATCCTCATGGGTCACGCCGACAAGTTGATCTCCGCCGGGCACCGGAACCTTATCGATCACGATGCGAAGCATGCGCGCCTTGCCCCCGCCGCGCAATTCCACTTCAACCACCTCTAACCCACTGCCGGTGGCCACTCGCTCCACAATCGCGCGCACCTGATCGATCTCAAATCCCATGAAACCAATAAGTTATCGGGCTGTCGGGGAGTTCCAAAAGGGGCGCAAACTAAAAAGTGGGCTTGCGCCCACTGGTGTGCTCCGCCAAAATCTGGTACTACACAACAGTTTCCAAGGACCAATATACGCCGCTCCGAGCCAAAAGACAAACGCGTCCGACCCGTTTTCGCTTCTCATTCATCGGCTGCCCAGAACCGATTCAAGAAGCCCGATGCGAACGAAGAATCTCGCCGAATGGACCGACCCTCGGGTCATTTCCCGCATCACAAGAAAGCACTCCCCTTGCGGCAATCGCGGCAAGCCTTAATAATGATTACGTCTAATGCATGACCAGGAATGAGCCGGGGCTATGAGCCAGGAAAAAGTACTGATTGTCGAAGACGAAGAGAACGAGCGGACGGGGCTTGCCGAATTGGTCTCAGCTTGGGGCTATCGCGCTGAGACTGCTCGAGACGGTGCCGAGGGATTCGACAAGGTCTCCAGTTGGGGACCTTCCATCGTTGTAACCGACCTCAAAATGCCGCGCATGGGAGGCCTGGAACTGCTGGAGCGAATTGCCGGTGACAGCAAAACTATTGCCGTGATCGTAGTAACGGCTCAAGGCACAATCGATAGCGCCGTACAAGCGATGCGCATGGGGGCTTACGACTACATCACCAAGCCCATCGACACCGACCGGCTGCGCACTATTCTGCAAAATGCCTCGGCACTCCTCGGAACCCGCGTGGAACTCGAAGTCACGCGGAGGAAACTGCGAGACGCGGGCTCTCTCGGGAGCCTGGTCGGGGCGTCGAAGAAAATGCAGGAGCTTTTCCGCCTGATTGAGATGGTGGCGCCCAGCACCGCGTCCGTCTTGATCACGGGTGCGAGCGGCACAGGCAAAGAATTGGTGGCTCGCAACATTCATGAACTCAGTCCCCGCCGCAACAAGCCGTTCGTCCCTATCAATTGCGCGGCGATTCCAGAAACCCTGATCGAGAGCGAAATCTTCGGCCATGAAAGAGGAGCGTTTACCGGCGCGCTTGAACGACGCACGGGCTGCTTTGAACTCGCGGAAGGGGGGACGTTGTTGTTGGATGAGATTGGCGAAATGCCAGTCGGCACACAGGCTAAACTGCTCCGCGTGTTGGAAGATCGCAAGCTCCGCCGCTTGGGCAGTAAAGTAGAAACGACGGTCGACGTCCGCGTTCTTGCGGCGACTAACAAAGTGCCCGAGGAAGCCGTCGCTCGAGGAGAGTTGCGCAACGATCTCTATTACCGGCTAAACGTTTTTAACATTCATATGCCGCCATTGCGCGAGCACAAGGACGACATTCCGGCGCTGGTGGAATCGCTTTTGAAGGACATGAGTGCCAAACACGGACGCAAAGTGGCGGCGGTGAGCGAGGCTGTACTGAACTTGTTCCAAAATTATTCATGGCCGGGAAATGTCCGCGAGCTGCGCAATGCGCTGGAGCGCGCTGTGATCGTCTGCGAAGGAGCCGTGATTGAAACCAAGCATCTGACGCCCGGATTCGGTCAAACTACGATTCGTACTTCGTCGGACGATCCCGATGCCATCCATCTGGATATAGGCATGACCGTCGAAGAAGCGGAGAGGCGTCTGATTCTGAAGACCATCGAATCCACCAGCAACAATAAGACGCGAGCGGCAGAAATTCTCGGCATCAGCCTGAAAACTCTTCATAATAAGCTTAAGGAATATGGCAACGCCGCGGCCGATGCTGCGCTGGCGAGAGAAGATTAAAACAGGCCCGAACCGTTCCGGGGATGGCAAATTGACTTGCTCGCCATGACCTGCCATTGTTTTCGCGTGTCTACATTCGCGCGAGGCCATAACTAAGGGATGCGCCGAAAAACCCAGATCGTGCTCGCCATTACCTTCATGGTGGCAGCAATGGTGTCGGCGTTTTCCTATATCTACGTTTCGCAGATATTGCGCCAGCGGGTTACCTTCGCGCACGACACTGCGGGCTTTCTAAATTCCCAACTCGCATATCTTGCGGCCAATGCAATTCCAGACTTGACCAGCACGCGGGTTGACACCACCAAACCCGCGAAGGTACGCAGCGCGATTGCGGACTATCTCGCGACTAACCTTGATTTGAACACGATGCTGGAATCGGTTGTGACCGACTGGCCGATGATTTACGACGCTGCGATCGTGGATAACGATGGAAAAGCCATTCTTCACACCACGGCTGACCTGGTTGGAAAATCTGTGTCCGAGCGCCCCGATTTCCAGATTGTGCAGGATGCCAAATTCCGCAGACAACTCCGCCTGGTTTACAACGAGCCCACGCTCTACGAAGTGCGCGTGCCCCTACGACTAAATGGCGAACTCTTTGGCAGCATCCGGCTGGGCATTTCGACCATATTTCTAAGGAGCGAGATCACTCCGCGATTGAAACATGCCGTGATCTTCTCCGCGATCTCTATTTTGCTTTCCCTGGTACTGGCCGCGGCACTCTCGCATATCGCACTCGGCCCGCTGGAGCGCATCAGCCGAAGCCTGGACAATGTCACTGCCGGCGAAACTGAAACACTCACCGAAGAGGAAGCCGGACGCGACGAATATGGCCTTGTGACATTGAAGATCGCCCATTTGGGCCGCCAGATGCGCGATGCCCGAGAAATCTTCTCCGCGCTGAAAGACAACGTCGATCAGATCATGGGAAACCTACAGGACGGCTTGATGCTCTTCACGAGCGATTCACGAGTCGTTCTGGTGAGCGCCTCTGTCGAACGTTTTCTAGGCCGGCCCAGGAGAGAATTGCTGGGGCGCACGGTGAAGGAGATTTTCACGCGAGACTCGGCGCTCGGCGCACTCGTGCTCGACGGTTTTCAGCTGCGGAATCCCATCGCCCAGAGTGAAGTCGAATCCTCAAATACCAAACGGGTACAGGTCTCGCTCGATTTTATTCAGGAAAAGGGCTCTCCAATCGGCGCCCTGCTCACCTTGCGAGACAAGGAGTCGGTGCGGCGTATTAAGGATGAATTCGAAATATCACGCCAGATGTCGCTTTCGGGCCGCACCACCCGCGGTGTGGCCCATGAGGTTAAAAACCCTATCAACGCGATCGTGCTGCACTTGCAGTTGCTGCAGAGCAAGCTTCAGCAGATCGACCCCGACACGCGCCGCCACATCGACATTATCGGCAATGAGATTCATCGTCTGGATCGCGTCGTACAAATTCTGGTGGATTTCACGCGTCCGCGCGATCTGCATCTCGAGGAACTCGACCTCCGCCGGCTGCTGGAAGATGTGATCATGCTTGCAATACCTGATACTGAGCAGCATGGAGTGACCGTAAAGCGCTCCCTCGGAACTGAACCTCTAGGCGTGAGAGTAGATCCCGACCGGATGAAGGAAGCCTTCCTGAATGTGATCATCAACGGCATGCAGGCCATGCCAAATGGAGGAACGCTGAGTATCTCCGCCCGACGGGATGAAGAAAGCGTCGTCACTGAGATTCGCGACCAGGGAATCGGCATACCCCACGACCTGCAGGAAAAGATTTTTGAACTGTACTTCACCACTAGAAAAGGTGGCAGCGGGATCGGGCTGGCCCAGACGTATCAAGCCCTGCAGTGGCATTACGGATCGATCGATTTCGAAACCGTGGAAGGACAGGGCACTACCTTCCGCCTTCGCTTGCCAGTAGCGGAAATTCGAGCCGGTACCAATGGTGGGAGCGGCCGCGCCGCCGCGCCGAGCGTGACGGTTCCAAATTCATGAATGAATGGGAAGCGATAGAATTCTCGGGTTACCTGGATCGCGCGTAGTCTCACCGCGAGTATCGAATAACGGAATATGACTCTGGCCGCCATCCTCGGGTTGTGTCTGCTTTTGCCTTCCTGGGAGGCAGCGAATGCGCGCTACCTGTCAGTGACGAACGTTAGCCAGTCGACGCAATCGCAAAAAGATCAACCGAGCGATTCGCCTTCGCAAAGTTCGACGGGCGCACCGCCGACCGATCAACAAAAAACTCCCGATCAATCAGCCAAGTCACCAGATCAATCAACGGCTAAACCGCCTTGTCCAGATAACTCGCAATCTGCTTCGGGGACGAAATCGCCCTGCAAGTCGGCGGAGCCTAACGCAGCTAAGGCCAAGAAACATCACCCAGCCCACAAAGCGGCCACGCCTGCGGTCACCCCTGCGGTCACGCCTGCGGCCACGCCCGCAACCGGGGGTCCCACGAAGACTGTGGTACGCAACGGAAGCGCGGCCGATCCTACGCTGGATCTGTCTCCGGCCCCGGGTCCGCAAGAGGCTTCTCGCGTTCAAGCCTACAATCAATTGCTAGCAACGACCGATGCGAATCTGCAGAAAATCTCAGGCCGTCAACTCAGCCCTGACCAACAAGACACGGTGAAGCAAATCAAGAGCTACATGGAACAGGCTAAAGGAGCAGCCAAGGACGGCGACGTACAGCGCGCTTACAATCTCGCGGTCAAAGCCAATTTGTTGTCGGCTGAATTGGCGGCACACTGAGAGAAGCACGGCCGCAGGCGTCGGGCTTCAGGGTCGGGCTTCAGCCTCAGGCTTTAGTTCTTCAACAATCCTCGTGTTTGATCCGTGAAATCCGTGGCCGATTTTGTTACCTTCCTTTGGCTCGTGCGGCATTCACCTTGGCCAGGAGATCCTGCGCGGGTTGTTGCACCGGTCCTGAAATCTTTACTGCTTCTTGTAACACGTCCCGCGCTTCAGAAACCCTGCTCAACTTGGCATAAGCAAATCCCAGACGGTACATCGCAATTGCATATTGCTGATCGTCCAATCCTTTCAGCAGCGCAGAGGCCGATTTCAATTCTGGAATCGCCGCGGCTGTTTTCTCCTGTTTCATATACGCGTACCCCATTGTGGCGTGTGCCACGCCAGCGGAAACTTTGCGTGAGCGATCCGCACCGGGAGCATCGGCTTTCGCAACCTCGATTACTTTTTGGGAATAGGTAATTGCCTTGGTCAAGCTGCCGGGTTTGGGGTCATCGACATAGGTGGTAGCCAGCAGGAGAAGCGTCGGCAAGTTGTTCGGATCTGCGACCAGTGTCTTCTCGCCATAAGAGATCAGCCGCGGCGTGTCCTTCAACTGCGACAAAGACATCATTGCGTAGGATGCAACCTGTTCCTGAAAGCGCGAATTGGGAAACGTAGGCGTGAAGCGTTCGATATCCGCCATCCGCTTCGTGGCATCGGGCTCTTCCGCGATTGCATTGAAGGCAGCCGCTTCGAGGAACTCATAGGAGCTCTTGGCCGCGCTCTTCTCGTCGTCGATGCGTTGAGCGAACTCGGCGTCACTCATGCCTTCCGGCTTGGCTTGCTTGCTGATGGAGTTGTACAGCTCACCGCCCAATGTCGAATAATCCATGACCTTCGAGTCGTTCTTCAATTGCCCGGCAATGCCGGCTTGGGACACCAGAATGTCGAGGTTGTGCGGCGAACCGGCTAATGCCTTGTCGCCGTATTCGAGAGCTTTCGGCAAATCTCCTGCCGACTGGTAGGCTTGCGAAATTTGCCAGTTGCCGTAAGCCACAGCGGCCGGGTTTGTCGAGAACTTCTGCAGGAAATCCTGGTACATCGCCAACTTCTTTTGCGTGTCTTGTTCGTTTGAAATCGCCGTCAAGGCTTGATCTTCCGGCGTTCCCGCTGGAATCGAGATCCTGTCAAGCTGCCCGTACCCTAGAACAGAAAAGACCAGAGGAGAAAGAAACATCAGGACGGCCGGCCCAGTGCGCTTCATAGTCACCTCCAAGGTTCGCGCCGGAATCGTAGCTCTGAATTGCCAACCTTGCAAGTCTGGTATCGATGAATGGCGACGGGCGTCTCCGCCGTCCGGGAAATCCCCTCACTCCGTGGCATGGGAAGACTCAATGCTGTACTCTGGGCCGATGCAAGATGCAGACGGCGTCGCAAAGAACTTGCTCACGCCAGCCGAGACGAACGAACCCGAGGATTCCGCGCGCCGGCCTCTTCATCACTCGATTCTCTTCATCGTTCTGATTGCCCTCTTGCTGCGCCTCGCCGTGATTACTGTCGGCCACACCTATCGGATCACGCCTCGCCGCGATCACTTTCAATATGGCTGGGAGATGGGCCGCCTCGCCCGCTCCATCGCCACGGGGCAAGGATTCAGTTCGCCCACAGATCTGCCGACCGGGCCGAGTGCGTGGGCGCCGCCTCTTTATCCTTATATCCTCGCTGCAGTATTCAAGTTGTTCGGTGTATACAGCGCACTCTCGGCGTGGGTGATTCTTGCTTTCAATAGTGTCTTCGCCGCTCTCACCTGTCTTACGCTGTACCGGATCGGCGAGCGAATTTACGGCGCTGCTGTGGCTCGTGCAACGGCGTGGACCTGGGCTGTTTTTCCATACGTAATCTACTGGCCGGTCCGTGTGGTCTGGGAGACGAGTCTCACAGCATTCTTGCTAAGCCTCGCACTCCTGCTCACTCTGCGCATGGCTGACGAGCCACCGAAGCCCCGCGCGTGGATTTTGTTCGGATTGGTTTGGGGCTTAATCGCACTGAGCAATACCGCCGTCCTGAGCATGATGCCATTCTGCTTGCTCTGGCTGCTGTACCGGCTGCCACGTCGTCCCCGGCAACTCGTTGGAGCTGCTCTGTGCGTGCTCACTGCAGCTTTGTTGGTGAGCCCGTGGCTGGTGCGCAATTACCAGGTCTTCGGCCAGTTCATTTTCGTTCGCGACAATCTTCCGCTGGAAATGTACGAGGCCAACAACGATCAGTCGTCGGGCTTATGGACTCGGAACGAACATCCCGGCAACAATCCCGATGCCATGCGCAGATTTCAGGAATTAGGCGAACTCGGCTTCATGGCCGAAAAGAAGCAACAGGTTCGCCAGTTTATCCAAGAGCATCCCGGACGATTTCTGTGGTTCACCGCCGAGCGCGCCGTTTACTTCTGGATCGCGCCTCCGCAAGCGGCTATCGTCGCGGGCTACGATCTGATGATTTCGCGCCACACCAATTTTCTGCTGGGAGCGATATTCGCTTTTGCAGGACTGTGGCTGACGATTCGCAATCGAAAGCGCGGCGCGTTCCTGCTCGCATGTTTTTTGCTGATTTATCCACTGCCGTATTATCTGGTCATGCCCTTCCCACGCTACAAGCATCCAATCGAACCGGAGATGCTTCTGCTGATCGTGTATCTGTTCTGGGAGGCCAGCAAGATTCAAATCCGATGGCCAGTTCGAAAGGCCTAGAAATCCCGCCCGAAAGTTGGCTACTTCCTCGTCTTCAATTTAAATTAGAGCATGCGGTCCATTCTGCAGAAACGCTCGCTGCGCTTCGTCTTCACTGCCAACGTGATTTCGATGCTGGGCAGCGGCATGAATGCGGCCGCAGTTGCCTGGTACATTCTGCAGGCCACTCACTCCGAAATTGCGCTGGGCACTTTCGCCGTCCTGCAAACCATCCCTGCCATGTTGATGCTGCCCTTCACCGGCGTCATCATCGACCGCGAAGATCGCCGGCGCTTGGTCATGTGGCTCGACGCCGTTCGCGCCGTCATTATTCTCGCCGTTGCCATTCTCGCTTTTATGGGAAGAGCGAAAATCTGGGAACTCTACCTGATGAATACGCTGGTGGCGGCCGGCTTTTGGATGTTCTGGCCGACGATCACCGCATTGATCCAGGAACTGACTCCGGGTGAAGACTTCGTACACGCCAATACCTTTCTCTTGGCGGGAATCCAGGGAGGCTGGCTCATTGCAGGCTCCATCGTGGGATTTGTTTACAACCGCATCGGGCTAGGCGGAGTGTTGCTCATCGACTTCTCCACATACCTCGTCTCATTTCTCTGTTATTTCGCGGTGCGGAAGGGACGGCACGTCGTGCCGCGGCCGGCTGAATTGCGTGCCGACATCGTGGCCGCTGAGACTGCGCTCGAACGATTTGTGCGCGAGATGCGCGAAGGATTTGAATTTCTCCGGGGCAGACGCAATCTGGTTTTCCTCGGAATCAGTTGGGCGCTGTTCCTCGCCGCAATGATGACCGGAGTTGTGGTCACACCTCCATTGAGCGACAACGTGTTTCACGCCGGCGCCGTGGGTTATGGCTGGCTTAATGCGGGATGGGGCACTGGCGCATTCATAAGCGCTCTCTACGCTCCATGGCTCATCGCAGGATTAGGAGCGCGACGTTCGATCGCGATTTCGATGGGCCTGCTCACCATCTGCATGATTCTGGCACCGCTCTCTGCCGTATTCGTGATCGCCGTTCTGCTATATGCAGCGATGGGATCGGCGCGCGGAGTCGCGGGCGTCGCCATGAATACCAGCATCATGGAGCAGGTGCCGCAGCATTTTATGGGGCGAGTGCAGAATACGTTCTATTTCATGGGGACGGCGCTGCAGATCTTGCTGGCGCTTCTGGTGGGAGCAGTGGCGCAGGTAAGCCTGGTCGCTGGATTTTCCATTATTGGATTGGTGTATGCCGTTGCATTCATCTGCGCGAGTTTGCCGGTGCGAGCAACGGTGCCGGTAGAAGCAGCTACCCCAGTGGAATAAAACCTAGTTCACCACAGAGTCACAGAGACACAGAGGAACTGAACAGGTTTGAAAGGGCGCGTCTTCAGACGCGCCGCAAACCTAATCGCAAGCCGAGGGCTTTAGCCCCTGAGGGACGCGATTCCTCGACAAATCCGAGGCATCCGAATTAATGAGCTTTTGACTCGGCACGCTAGGTGCTCCCGGTGACTCTGTGCCTCTGTGGTAAATAAGCCTTCTCCGCGTTATCCTTTCAAATTCACAAGGAGCCAAGCATGTCCTCCAGCCTCGAAGGTCGAGTCGCGGTTGTTTTCGGAGTCGCAAATAAACGCAGCATCGCCTGGTCGATCGCGCAGGGATTGCACAATGCCGGCGCCAAGCTCGCCATCACGTATCAGAACGAGCGCATGGCGCTCGAGGCCAAAGACCTGATCCTTTCGCTGCCCGGCGCCGAAGCATTCCAGTGCGACGTTTCGAACGACGCCGAGATCGACCAGCTTTTCAATCAACTCAAAGAACGCTATGGCAAATTGCATGTCTTGGTACACAGCGTGGCTTTTGCTCCCGCGGATGAACTCAAAGGAGACTTCGTCAATACAACTCGCGAAGGATTTCGCGTAGCGCTCGATGTCAGCGTCTACTCGCTAATCGCAGTCTCTCGCGCTGCCGCTCCGCTCATGGAAGATGGCGGATCGATCATGACCATGACTTATTACGCCTCGGAAAAAGTCGTACCCCGCTACAACGTGATGGCCGTGGCGAAAGCCGGACTGGAATGCACCGTGCGTTACTTAGCTTTTGAACTGGGCAAGAAAAACATTCGCGTGAACGCAATTTCCGCGGGGCCTATCAAAACCTTGGCGGCGCGCGGCATCTCCGGCTTCAGCGATATGCACAAGACTCACGCCGAGCGCGCGCCTCTAGGCCGAAACGTGGATGTAAACGAAGTAGGCGCAACCGGGGTGTTCCTCGCGTCCGACGCCAGTTCCGGCATCACTGGCGAAGTAATCTACGTCGACTGTGGCTACAACATCATGGGATTTTAAACGCTATTCACCACCGAGTCACAGAGACACAGAGGGATCTGTTTGTTTTTGCTTCTCTGTGACTCTGTGTCTCTGTGGTGATCGCTCTTAGCGATTAACTCGCACCCGCCGCTCGTTCTCACCCATCCGTTCCAACGCAATCTCCACATCACGCTCTCGTTCAAAGCGCGGAAACTTCTCTCCCCACTCAATCAGCAGGATACTGTTTTCTGCGATGAGGTCGTCAAGACCCAGCGTCTCAAGCTGTCGAGGCGTGTCCACGCGATATAAATCGATGTGATAGAGAATGGCTTCAGGCCCGCGATATTCGTGGATCAATGTAAAAGTAGGACTGGTTACATCTTCTTCCGCAGCCGCATGGAAAGCTTCCGCGATGCCTTTGACGAGCGTCGTCTTGCCCGCTCCCAGATCGCCGCGAAGCACGACAAGCTTCGGTGGAGCAAGCATGCTAGCGAGTGTGCGCCCCAGGGCGATCGTCTCCTCGGGCGATTGGGTGATGAATTCTCGCGTCTCCATGACAGTCAGGAGAACCAGTATAGCGAGAGTTCACGACTGAAGCGGTTTATTGGAGCACATGATCTACAGGCTGCTGAAAAATATGACTCGCGCGATTTGGGAAGGGCCCGACTTCAGTCGGGCCGGTAAGTCGCGAAGTGTATCCGCGCTTTAGCGCCTGAGGTGAGCTTTTGATATCTCGGGCAAGGGCCTTTTACTTTCTCTTTGGAGCGACCCACTGCGGCGAGCGCAGTCCTACGAAGTCCTTGTCCACGCGCGTGTCCAGCGCGTTCCGTAGTGTGAGGTGATCGTTGTCTTCCAACGCAATGAAGCGGAATGGCTGCATTATTTCGTTTTTGGTTTTGCGTGTCGGCTGCAGAATCTCCGCCATGCCTTTGACTGCGCCCGATTCCGTCTGGAAGGCGACCTCGACCAGATTGCCCTGCTCCAGCGCCCCGGCCAATCGCAACATGCCACCGGTCTCGGAAATGGACTGAAGCTTCGCTCGTGCGCTGCGCCCGTTATTTAGCTTGATGACCACGGGAATCGAGCTGCCAAATTGAACTCGCTGAGCACGATGCTGAGGGTGAGTCTGGGGGAAGTGTGTCATAGCCAGAACCACTATGCCATGGCGGGGGAGCGCGAGGTAGATTACGGAAGCACTTGTCCAGATTCCAGGTTTGTCGAGCGGAGAGGTCGACTTAAGTGCCCCAGCACCAATTAGATAGCCAACGCCGTTTTACGGCCCTCAAGAGTGGTTCTTGGGGAGATCGCGGAAGTATTGGTTTGCTTGTGAAAAGGCGATGCGGCGCCAAGAGTTCGCTCTAAGCTACGCAGTTGGCTTATATTCAGCGGATGCAGGACCACGGCAGCGGATGCAGGACCACGGCAGCGGTCGCCTTGATCTCGTTGTCGGGCCTCAGGCTCCAGAGTTTACTGCAATCGGTATTTTCCTATTCTTCGGTGCCCTTATGGCCAGTCTCGCCGCGACCACTTTGCTCTGGCGAGGCACGGCTCTTGATCGCGTATGGGCTCTCAATCCGATGGCGTACGAGCAACTTGCGCCACTGGGCGTCATCGTCGGGATTCTCTTCCTGTTGCTCGGTGTGGCCCTCACGACGGCAGGAATCGGGTGGTTCCGGCGTCGCCTTTGGGGATGGAGACTGGCAGTCACAATCATCGCGATACAGGTTCTAGCGGATGTCGTTAACTGCTTCAGAGGCGACTGGCTGCACGGCGGAATTGGCATCATCATCGCTGGTGCATTGTTGCTGTTTCTTTTGCTGTCCAAAATCAGAGCCACGTTTACCTAGAATCTCTTTCGAAGAAAGTCGAACAGGCAATAGCCGATGAGCGAAGCGATGATAGCAATTTCGAAATTGGCAGCGGTGAAAACGTCTCCGATGGCCCATGCTGCACCCCTTTTTTGCCCCATGCCTGAACGCTCGAACTCTCCCATCAAGAGATTGGAATAAAACAGGAAGATAATGAAACCTACCTCGATCACCGCTCTCCAGACACTTTTCTTCATGGCGGATGCCGACTCCTGGGCGGAGCCGAGATTGTAGCTGATCGTTGACGTCTTCAGGCGCCCAATTACGCTCATTACCGGGAGCACTAACGTAATGGCGAAGATTGCGTCAGCCGCGAATCTCCACCTTGGAACTTGTCGCAGTGTCTCGCACCCGCCGGAAGGCTTCCGGCAGGGCTTTCACCAAGTCAGTCGCGACCAGCGAATACTCACCCATGCTTTCGCGGGCCACATCACCAGCAAGACCGTGGAGATGAACCGCGGCAATTACTGCTTCCACAATGTGTCCGGGATTCTGCACGATCAAGCCGGACACCATGCCGGTGAGGATATCGCCCGTGCCTCCGGTGGCCATGCCCGGATTTCCTGTTGTGTTCACCCAAACCGTTCCGTCAGGATGCGCAATCAGCGTGCGATGCCCTTTCAGTACCACGATCAATTCGTGTTCGCGGGCGAATGTACGAGCAACGTTGATGCGGTCGCGCTGCACCGCGGCTATCGTCGAAGCCGCAAGGCGCGCCATCTCGCCGGGATGCGGCGTGATCACCAGGCTGCGTCCTTTGCCGTTGAGCTCGTTAGCTCGGCCTTCAAACGCGTTGAGGCCATCCGCATCCAGGACAAGCGGAATCTTGCACTTCATTACTAAGTTGCGAACAAACTCAGAAGTCTCGGGATTACGCGAGATCCCCGGTCCTACGGCCAGAACTGTCTTGCCTTTAATAAGTGCGTCTACCGCTCCGCTAGCGCGAGTCGAAATGCTGCCCGCGTCAGTTTCATCAAGCGGTTCAGTCATGACTTCAGGATGAAATCCCGCCACAGTGGCGAGCACCGACTTCGGCGTAGCCACCGTCGATAATCCCGCTCCGGTTCGCAGCGCCGCCATCCCGGCCATCGCGACCGAGCCAGCCTTGCCAACGGAGCCGCCAATCAGCAGCACATGGCCGAAGTTTCCCTTATTCGCAGCAAGCGGCCGCGGGCCAATCAGGGGCGCGATCTCGCGGGCAGTAATCAGATTGAGTTGTAACGAGGAAACAACAGCGTCATCTGGCGAGTCGATCGGCGCAATTAGCGTCGGCCCATCGGTCAATCTTCCAAAAATATGCGCCGGACGCGGCGCAGTAAAAGTAACCACAGCGTCGGCACGCGCCACTGCGCCAGTTTGTTCGCCCATAACATCAGCATCGGCGCCCGAAGGAATATCGACCGCGACCGCCGGCGCGGAGCTGGCATTCAGCAGCCTGATTGCCTCAGCGTAAAGCCCGGATACGGGCGGTTTGAACCCGTTGCCGAGAATCGCATCGAGCAGAACTTCAGATTCGAATACCGTCCGCGTCTTTTCCTGCTTCAACTCCTCGCTGGATCTCACGATCACAGGCGCTACCGGAAGTTTCGCGAACATCTCCGCGGCATCGCCCCGCAGTTCCGCTGGCTCTGCCAGCAATACAACTCGCACTTCTTTTCCGGCAGCCTTCAGTTTTCGCGCGGCCACGAATCCGTCTCCGCCATTGTTGCCCTTGCCGCAGATCACGCCAACGCGCTCGGCAGACGGATATCGAGCCACGACAAACTCAGCAACGGCCGAACCCGCATTCTCCATAAGCGAAAGGGAGGCCACGCCGAAGCGTTGGCTGGTAGCGCGATCAATCTCTCGCATCTCGGCAGCAGTAACGATTTTCATGCTGGAAATAATTCCTTCGCCAAACAGCGACTATAAAACAAAAAGGCCGACCGCGTTTTGCGGAAGGCCTCGAAATACTTTGTAGCTGCCGTTAGTCTGTCATCGACGGCGCTGGTTTCCGTTCACTCGCAGCCAGTTGTTGCACCCGGCTGTGTTTCTGGCTATAGGTGAAGTAAACCACCAGCCCGATCACCAGCCAGATGATCAACCGCGCCCAGTTCACCCAGCCCAGTTTGTACATCATATAGCCGTTGGTGACCACGCCGAGTATTGGGACGAGGGGCACCCACGGGGTGCGGAATGGACGGGGCTGGGCGGGATTTGTGTGGCGCAAGACCATCACGGAAATCGAGACGATCACAAATGCCAGCAGGGTTCCGATATTGACCATCTTGCCGATATCGGAGATCGGAGTCACGCTGCCGACAATGGCTGCCAGAAGTCCCACGAGAATCGTGTTCTTCCACGGTGTACGAAATTTGGGATGAACGGCGGCGAAAAACTTCTTCGGTAACAAACCATCATTCGCCATTGAGTACAGTACGCGCGTCTGGCCGAGCAGCATCACCAGCATCACACTCGTCAGTCCTGCCAACGCGCCCAGCGTGATGATGTACGATGCTGTGGTTAAACCCCGATCCAGAAATGCACGCGCTACCGGCGCCTCGATGTTAATTTGCTGCCAGTGCACCATCCCCGTTAGTACGGCCGCTACAGCGATATACAGGACGGTGCAAATCGCGAGTGAAGCGATCATGCCGATGGGCAAGTCGCGTTGCGGATTCTTGGCTTCCTGAGCCGTCGTCGAAACCGCGTCGAAGCCAATGTAGGCGAAGAAAATATACGCTGCCCCAGCGCCAATTCCAGCGAAACCATGGGGGGCAAACGAACTCCAGTCCATACCCCAATTGCTTCTCTGGATATAGTGGGAGCCCAAGGCGATCACAAAAAGCACGACCGAGACTTTAACCACCACGATGCCGGCGTTAAAGCGCGCGCTCTCTTTGATGCCGACGACCAGAATCGCCGTGATTACCAAGGCAATGATGAAGGCGGGGAGATTGAAACCGATTTCCATGCCAAACAAATGCGGCGCGCCCATCAGATCGTGGGCACGCTGCAACAACTCGGGGGACTGCGCACCTATGATCGCGGAGACCTTGTCGAGGAACGATTGTGTGCCCGGAACCAGGGATGGATCATAGGCCAGGGCCATTTGGCGCGCGATAACGTTTTCCGCGGTCTTCAGCGCCGTCCAGTGATCGTAGGCCAGCCAGAGCGGCATTTGGATTTTGAAGATCTTCAGCAACTCAATGAAGTGGTTAGACCATCCAGAAGAGACCGTGCTCGCACCCATGGCATACTCGAGAGTCAAATCCCAACCGATGATCCAGGCCAGCAACTCTCCGAGCGTGGCGTACGCATAGGTGTAGGCGCTGCCTGCCAACGGAATCATGGCCGCGAATTCCGCGTAACAAAGCCCGGCAAACGCACAACCCAGACCGGATAGAACGAACGACAAGCTAAGCCCTGGACCGGCGTACTGCGCTCCCAGCCCTACCATTACAAAAATGCCCGCGCCGATAATCGCGCCCACGCCCAGAGCTGTAAGTTGGAAAACGCCGAGAGTTCGCTTCAGGCTGTGCTCGCCGGTCTCGCGCGACTCCTCCATCAGCAGATTCAGTGGCTTGGTAGCCAGCAGGTTCGCCATCCGGTTGGTTTCTCCTTCGTTGCTGAGCTGACGTGGTTAAGCTGACGTAAGCGTGTCTGAGCGCCGTGACCACAAGAAATAAACCGGGATGCCCAACAACACAATGATCAATCCCGGCCATGTAAATTGTGGTTTATAGCGTAACAGTACGACATCAATGAACAAAGCCATCACAATATACACCGCAGGCAGCACCGGGTAGCCGATCGCACGATAGGGCCGCTCGGCCTCGGGATGTTTGCGGCGTAGCACGAATAATCCGACGATGGTCAGAATGTAGAACACCAGCACGGCGAAGACGATGTAGTCCAGCAACTGCCCGTAGCTCCCCGACACGCAAAGCACGCACGTCCAGACCATCTGCACCATCAGTGAAACCGCCGGCGTTTTGTAAGTAGGATGCAATTTGGCGACGCTGCGGAAGAACAGGCCATCCTTGGCCATGGCGTAATACACACGGGCACCCGCCAGAATCAGGCCGTTGACGCATCCGAAGCCGGAGACCATAATCGCCGCAGCCATCAGCAGTCCACCTGCCGAGCCGAACATCTGCGTCATCACCGCAGTGCCGACGCGATCTTCGGTGGCATATTTAATTCCTCGTTGCAGGATGGTTGCGCCATTGGGGATGCCGTCCAGCGGCAACACATTCAGGTAAACGAAATTGCAAATGATGTAAAGCGTGATGACCACACCCGTGCCCAATGCGAGAGACAGCGGCAGATTTCGATTGGGATTCTTGACCTCGCCAGCGGTGAAAGTCACGTTATTCCATGCATCGGCGGAAAACAGCGATCCCACTTGCGCCACGGCCAGAATCGTCAGCGTGCCAACCAGCACGACAGGCCCGCCGACTCCCACCTGCACGGCATGTTGGGCGCTCAGTCCGGCATTGTTCCAGAAGTTCCCGTGGAAGTTGGCGGCAAGCGCCTGTGCATTACGCCCGATGAACAAGCCCAGGAAGCCGAGCCCTAACAGCGCAGAAACTTTGGCAAAAGTGAAAACGTTCTGAATCAGTGCCCCGGTCTTCAACCCGAAAACGTTGATAACCGAGAGCGCAATCACGACCAAAATTGCCACGAAGTTCTGAGTATTCAGCCCCACATCCATGTTGCCCAGTACCATGGGTCCGACCCGAATCGGCGGGACTTTCCAGAAATGCAAAATCCAGTTCGAAGATGAAATCGATGGAAGGAAGATGCCTAGAAACTTGCCGACCGCCACGCCCACGGCAGCAATCGTGCCCGTTTGAATGACCAGGAACAGAGTCCATCCATACAGAAATCCCCACAACGGGCCGAGTGCCTCGCGCAGGTAAACATATTGACCGCCGGCGCGCGGCATCATCGCGGCCAGTTCGCCGTAGCTTAACGCTCCGACAATGGTCATGAAGCCCGTTATCAGCCAGGCCACAATGAGCAGCGCTGGAGAATTCACCTCGCGGGATATTTCGGAAGAAACAATAAAGATGCCCGAGCCGATCATCGAGCCCATCACCAGCATGGTTGCGCTGGTCAGGCCAAGACCCTTGACCAGTTCTTTGTCCTGGTGGCTATGGATTTCCCAGTCGCTGGCAATCGGCGCTGGCGGCTTCGTGTCGATGCTCAAAGGGCTCCTGCGAACTTGTGCGGCGCGGGCGTCCTTGCCCGCGTTCCCGCGGCCTACTCTATCCTAAGATGCGAAAAAAATCCTCTGCTGATTTTCGGGGCTCCCGCATCAGATCGGATATTACCGCAACCGAGTCCGCCCCCGCCTCGATGACGGACCGGCAGTTGGCACGATTAATGCCGCCGATTGCCACCAATGGCTTTAGCGTGAGGGCCCTGGCTTTGCGGACCCCGTCGAGACCAACCACCGGATCAGGATTGACTTTGCTCGCGGTCGAGAATACCGGCCCGATCGCAATATAGTCCGCGGAGGTCTTGTCGGCTTCCGTGATCTGCTCCGCATTGTGCGTGGACACGCCTAGCCACAGTTTCTCGCCGATTACTTTCCTGACGCTAGCTGGCGACAGATCTTCCTGACCTACGTGGACGCCATCAAAGCCCGCCGCCAAACAAATGTCTGCGCGATCATTCATGATCAGTTTGACGGGACCTCCCAGCCGACGTTTTAGTTCTCGCGCTTGCTCCAGCATCTTGCGAGTATTCGCGCTCTTATTGCGGTATTGCAGCAGGGTAACGCCGCCGGCGAGGAGCTCCTCGGCGGCAGAAAGCAAAGCTTCGATATCCTGGAATGAAGCGGCGTCAAGGATGGCGTACAGGCGGGGCCAGGAGTTCATAACTGCGATCCATGTTGAAAGGGCCGCGTCGTCGACGATGTCCCGACTAACCAGTCATCCTGAGCGGAGTTGGCGTTGCGCAGCGGCGTCAAAGCAGTCAAAGGACCCCGATGAAGCTCATTCTCACGCAGGCGCGCCAGGGAATTCTGCTCGGCAAGTATGTTGTGAGAATGCCTTGCGGCGTTCAAGCGGTACGCACGTTCGACGGGTCCTTCGACTGCGTGCCCGCTACGCTTCGCGCAGCGGCCACTTCGCTCAGGATGACCAACAGTAACGAACAAGCACCGCGCCCGCAAACTAATGCTTCTCTTTCCCATTCTTCGCCAGGAACCGCTCGATAAACGTCGTATCAAACTTGCCCGCGCGAAAATCCGGGTCGGCCAGAATACGCCGATGCAACGGAATCGTCGTAAATATTCCTTCGACGATAAACATCTCCAGTGCGCGCGCCATGCGAGAAACAGCTTCCGAGCGGTCTTTGCCGCGCACGATCAGCTTGGCAATCAGTGAGTCGTAATAAGGTGGAATCACGCCCTCGGCATAGGCCGCAGTATCGATCCGCACTCCGGTTCCACCCGGCGGATTGAATGCCGTGATCTTTCCTGCCGATGGCGTGAACTTCTCGGGATGCTCGGCATTGATGCGGCACTCGATGGCATGCCCGCGATGCACGATTGGTCCCTGCAGCACTTTCTCCAGTCGCTCGCCCGCAGCGATCAGGATCTGGCTTTTTACCAAATCAACGTCGGTGACCATCTCTGTGACCGGATGCTCTACCTGGATGCGCGTGTTCATCTCGATGAAGTGTAAGCGCTTGTCTTCATCCATCAGAAACTCAATCGTACCGGCGTTGACGTAGCCGATTTCGGAGAGCGTTTTCGACAATACCTTGCCGATCTCATCGCGCAGCTCCGGCGTCACTTGTGTCGACGGAGATTCTTCCAACAACTTCTGGTGGCGCCGTTGAATCGAGCACTCGCGTTCGCCCAGACTCACGACATTGCCATACTGGTCAGCCAGAATCTGGAACTCAATGTGGCGAGGCCGCTCGATGAACTTCTCCATGTAGAGATCGCCGTTGCCGAAGGCCGCTGCCGCCTCGGATTGCGCCGCTTTGAACAAGCCGGGAAGCTCTTCCTCGTTGCGCACAATACGCATGCCGCGGCCGCCGCCACCGGCCGAGGCTTTAATGATTACCGGAAAGCCGACTTGCCGCGCCCACTCCATGGCTTCGCCCTCGCTGGCAAGAATCCCGTCGGACCCCGGCAGAATGGGCACGCCATATTTCTTCATCGCAGCGCGGGCTTTTTCCTTTTCGCCCATGAGGCGTGTGACCTCGGGCGGCGGCCCGATAAACTTGATATTGCTGGTTTCGGTGACTTCGGCGAAATTCGCGTTCTCCGCCAGCAACCCATATCCCGGATGGATGGCGTCGACGTTCGTGATCTCAGCCGCGCTGATGACTGCAGGAATATTGAGGTAGCTCTGCGCCAGCTGCGGAGGACCGATGCAGATGGCCTCATCGGCAAATTTGACGTGCAGCGAGTGCCGGTCGGCCTCGCTGTAAATCGCCACGGTGCGGATGCCCAGCTCCTTGCAGGCGCAAATCACGCGCAGAGCAATCTCGCCACGATTCGCAATCAGAATTTTATTGAACATGTGTTAAACGGGTGTGGAGCGGACACTCCTGTCCGCTTTATTGACCTTTTATTCTCATAACCTAAGAAATCGAAAACCAACCCCTAACATCAAAAGCGGCGGACAGGAGTGTCCGCCCCACACGATCATGCTCGCGGTCGAATTACAAATAATTCCTGCCCATACTCGATCGGTTGGCCGTTCGCGACCAACTTCTTCACGATTTCACCAGCCACGTCGGCCTCGATCTCATTCATCAGCTTCATTGCTTCCACGATGCACAAGATCTGCCCGACTGCGACGGTGTCGCCAACCTTCACAAAGGGTGGTGATCCCGGCGAAGGACACTCGTAGAATGTCCCGACGATGGGCGAATGCACGGTGTGTAATCCGGGTTCGACGGCCGGCGCGGGAGCGGGGCTTACAACGGAACCTGAGGCCGGAACCGGTATGGCGGCCACGTCCGGAGCTGAACCTGCACCTGTGTGCACGGCAACATGAGTCACCGGCGGGGCTGGAGCCACATGCTCGGCGCCACGCTTGATCCGCACCTTCACATCGCCGCGCTCCAACTCGAACTCGGCAATATCCTTTTCAATTAAGAACTCGATGAGTTCTTTCAGTTCTTTCTGGTTCATGGTTTGCGGTGGGACTGCTTCCTGTTTCTCTGGCACCAACTCCAGAGGCCGGGCACTACTCCCGGCTGGAAATCAAGAATAGCCAGTCTTCAGATCGTGATGAGTTCCTTGCTCGCGGGCGCGAGGACTTCGCACCCACCTTCCTTTACGACGACCATATCTTCGATGCGCACACCCCCGCGACCCGCGATGTAGACGCCGGGCTCGACCGTAACCACCATCCCCGTGCACAGTAACTCAGTCTGTCCCGCCGCGATGCGTGGAGGTTCGTGAATCTCTAAGCCTACACCATGCCCAGTCGAGTGTGTGAAGTGTCTTCCCAGGCCTCGCTGTTTCAATATTTTACGAGCTGCCTGGTCGACATCGCCAACGCTCACGCCGGGCTTTACCATCTCGAGAGCGGCTGCCTGCGCTTCCCGCACCGCCTCGTACATGCTGCGGGCTTCGCTTGTGGGACGGCCCACGTACACCGTGCGGGTCCTGTCCGAACAATAGCCCGTGAGTATAACACCGAAGTCGCAGACTACGAATCCCTGGGGCGGAATCACAGCCGCCGAAGCGCGTCCATGCGGCAGAGCCGACCGCTTGCCCGCTGCGATGATTGTGGGAAAAGACATTTGCTCCGCTCCCGCCCGCCGCGCGGTGTACTCCATCTCGGCCGCCACTTCATTCTCGGTCACGCCCGGACGGATCACCTCGAGCGCACGGTCGAACAACCTTGCTCCGAAAACGGCGGCAGCTCGCAGAAGCGCGATTTCGTCCGCATCTTTCACCATCCGTGCGCGCTCCACCAGCCCTCGCGTCTCTCGCAGCCGGAAGTCGGGCCGCAGGAGGCTCGCCAGTTGCGAACGCGCGGCAACCGTTAAGTGCTCACTTTCAATCCCCAGGATGCGCGGTTTCTTGCGGTCAACTTTGCTCTTGTTCTCCAGCAGCCATTCGGCGTCAGCCGCCAGTGGAGGGTTGCGTGCGATCACCACTCGTGCTCCCTGGACCTCGGCCCGGGCCTGCTCGCTGTAGCGCCCATCCGTAAAGAAGACCGCGCTGCTTTCGAGGATTGCGAGAACCCCAGATGTTCCCGTAAACCCGCAAAGATAGCGAATATTGGGAAGATGCGTAACCAGCAGGGCGTCGAGGGAATTGCGCTCGAAAGCAGCTTGCAGTCTCTTCAGACGGCCTTTGTGGTCCATGCTTGGGAGTTTAACAGCGCAGGCCAATAGCACTCTCTTACTCGCCTCTCTTCCCAAAAACAAAACCGCCGGTTCCTGACAGATTCTTCAGGAAACCGACGGCTGTCTTTACTGCTAACTTGTCGCTAGGTCTGGATGACCCGCGGAGTTATGAAGAAGATCAGCTCCTGGTTCGTGGTGCTGACCGTAGTGTGTTTGAACAGGTTGCCCAGCCACGGGATGCTGCCCAAGAGCGGAACCTGTGCCACGTTGATGGAGTTATTGGTCTGAATCACGCCGCCTATGACCACCGTGCCGCCATCGGTGACCAGCACCTGCGTGGTCGCCTGCTGAGTGATCAAAGTGGGGTTGCCGTTGACCGTTTCGCCGAAGTCAGGAGTTGTGTTCTCGACGTCGACGTTCAGGAAGATGGTGCCTTCGGAGGTGATCTGCGGAATCACCGTCAGCCTCAAGAAAGCATCCACATAGGTTACAGTCGGCGGCCCGCCCAATTGCGCCTGAGTCACGATGGGAACGCGCACGCCCTGGCGGACCAGAGCCTGGATGTTGTTCTGCGTCACCACGCGCGGACGGGACAGAATTTTCAGCAATCCGCGCGACTCGTCCATGGTGAGAATGGCATCAAGCCGGATCGAAGAGCTGGCATTCAGGAACGAAAAGCCGCTGGTTGGGCCAGTCGCGCCCAAGTTCGAGAACAGAGGAATCTGCGTTCCCGTACTTGCGGTCGGCTGGCTGGTTCCAACAATTGGATACTTGGGGATGATGCCAAAGGTCGAAAGTGGCGAGGTGCCTACGGCAGACGCACCGCCGACTGCCGATGCGGCGTTGCCCCAGCCAAATCCAAGCTGAGTACCGATTTCTCGCGCGAAGCTTCGGGTTGCAGCTACGACACGGGCTTCAATTTCCACTTCCTGCGTCTTGCGGTCGAGTTGCGTGAGTAAGCGGTCGATGTTTGGCATGACCGCAGGGATATCCGAGATAATGACTGCGTTGGTGCGCTCATCGGCAACTGCGTCCCCGCGCTGCGACAAGAATTTCTTCACCGTCTGCAGGACGTCTTTGGCGTGGGCATAGCTCAGGAAGCGTGTGACCGTCTGCTTATCAACTGCCAGGGCTTCGGCTTCCTGCTCCGCCCTGCGTGATTCGGCCTCGTGGCGCAGCGTTTCCAGGGTCGCGATGCGTAGCACGTTGCCGTCAAGCTGCCGGGCCAAATCGTTGTTCTTGAGCACGATATCAAGTGCCTGATCCCACGGCACGTCATCGAGGACGATGGTCAGTCCACCCTTAACGTTGGGATCGAGCACGACGTTGAGTCCGCTGATCTCATGAATCAGGCGGAAGAAATCTTTCAGATCCACATCCTTCAAGTTCACGGAAATCGGTTCGCCCGTGTATTTGGGAGCGCTAACCGGGCTGACCAAGTGGCTCTCGCCTTTTCCCTCGGCCGCCAGATTCACCGCTGGTTGGATGGGTTGGAGAGACGTTGCCTGAGCCGACTGGGGTTGCATGGCGGCGCTCGGCGTTGGCAGCAAATCGCCCTCGGGTTTGTCTACAAACTTTGCTGCCGCGCCAGCCGCTCGGTCTGACGGAGCAGTTTCGTCAGCAGTCTGCTTCTCGTCCGCTTTCTTCTGCTGGTACGTTGGTTCTACGAAAGCAAAGTTGGTGGCGGAAGCGGTCTGCTTTGAAGTCTCGTCAGCGGAAGATGCAGCCGGAACTACGGATGCAGATTCTGCAGCGGGAATTGGCTGGCTCACTGCGACTGCCGTCCCAACTGAGGCAGGCGCAACCGTCAACGCCGCAGTTTGCAGCTTTGCCGGCGCCACAGCCTTGGCGCTCGCCTTTACGGCCGCGGGATGCAACTTGACAATGATTTGGTTGTCGCCACCCGGAAGCAGTTCGTATTGGCACGCCTGCACCAGGTCAATCACGATGCTGGTCGTTGGAGGCTCGTGACCATCGGTGCCGATGCGCACGCCCTTCACGCCGTCGCTGCCCACACTGATGTGGTTCTGAACGGTGGCTGCCACGGTGTTCGGCAAAGTCACCAGCACGCGAGCCGGAGAGCCCAACGCGCTGAGCTTGGGCGTCACCTGTCCGCGGGCGGTGATCTCTACGCTGATTCCGTCATCCGCGTGCATTACGTCCACCTTCTGTACGGTGGCACGCGTGTCCGCGCCTGTGCTCGTGCTCTGAGCCTCGGCGCCTGCGACCAGGGCCAGGATCAGCAGCGGTAGCCAAACAGCCAGCAATTGCTTTCGCATTTCCCTTCTCCCCACGGGCGGGCGTTTTGCTCGCCGCGTGATCTGTCTCTCAAATTTCGTTGCCGTACTCGCCGGATCAAACCGGCCGTTTCCACCCGGCTAAACCGCCGGGGTTGTAATCTTCTTGATCACTTCCCGCGTGAACGATTTGCCTAACTTATCCTGCAGAGTCTCTTTGAAAACGATCGAGTCGCCAGTGATTTTCACTACATATCCGTTGAACACCGGATCGTTTTCACGCAGGAAGTAGGCCTTGTTCATGGCGTTCATCACCACCGCGATCATGCCCGCATCCGACTTCACGATCCCTGTCAGAGCGATCTGGTCGACCGCCAGGCAGCGCTTGCCCGTGCTGCACCCCGAGCCGCCCATGCTGTGATTCACGACTGGACTCAGGAACGGATCGCGACGCCCGCCGGCCATGCTGATCGAAGGATGCGCATCCTTCTTGGGATCAACCGGATTCTTTTTGTCTTCCACTGCAACCGCAGGTTCTTTTGGCTTCGGCTGGTTCACCGAAACCGCCGTGGTTTTCTTCGGCGTAGTCTTGGGCGTGATTGGCTTGGACGTCACCTTCGACGCGGGCGATGCCGTCTTCGCCTGAGTCGTGCTCGGCTGCATGCCGGCGGCTGGTTTCCCCGCCGCTGCTTGTGGTTGTGCCTTCTGTCCCTGTGAGGCCGCCAGCGCGGCGTTAGTAGCCGCCGTATTCTGCTGCTGCGCCGAGACCAGCTTAGCTTTGGTCGTGTCGATGATGCTCGGAGTCTGCGCCGCGGCAGTTCCCAACCCCATTGTCAGTACTAAGATTCCAATCGCCAGCTTCATAGGCCTCCCTTACCCTTGGCCGGTGCGCCCGCGGGCGGCGCCAGGTCATGACTAAAGAACGTCGTCGCGTTGCAGGTAGCGACGATGCTTTCGTTGGGCGCGTATTGATAGGTGTGCTTCACCTTGGCGTCACTCGGCTTCTTGATGGTTGCAACCAGCAAGTTCGACATATTCACGATCCGCTCCAGCTTTCCCACCCGGTCGAAAAAGTTCAGCACCGAGTAGTACGGCCCATCCAACTCGAGTTCAAACGGCATCTCGGTATAGAACTCGCGAGTCGATACCGGCTGGGAGGTATAGCGGCGAATTTCGATTCCCGCTTTTAGAGCCTCCGCGTCCAGCATCTTGATAAAGCCGTCCACTTCTTTCTCGTCGGGCACGATGCGGCGCTCGATCTCCAACTGCTGTTTCAAATTCGCCAGCTGCCGCTCCATGTCCTTCAGCTTAGGCGCATACGATTCCAGTTCGGCGTTCTCTTGAAGCTTAAGGTCCAGCGCCGATTGCGCCTGGTCATTCGCCGCCCGCTGCGATTTGAACAACGTGAAATGCAACGCGGCGGTGATCAGCGCCGCCCCTAACACCAGCGCCGCCCACTGCTTGAGACCCGATAATTCGCTAAAGTTCCCCATATTCCCCCGCCTTTAGGACTTTGCTTTTTCGCAGGTCAGAATGAATTGAAACGCCTGCATTTCCTTGTAGGTGTCGTCCTGATACGTTTCCTTGATTTCGATGTTCTTGAAATAGCCCGTCTTCTGCAGATTCTCAATCAGCGAGGCCACGGCATCGGCGCTCAATGCCATGCCTTCGATATCCACACTGCCGCCCTGATCCTTCATGGTGTTAAGCCACACCGCTTCGGTACCGTTGATGGTGTCGCCGATAGTGTTGAGCAGGTTCACCGGCCCGGCCTGACTGGCCCGCAACTGATCGATCACGTCCACGCGACGCTTGTAGCTTTCTGCCTGGCGCTGCCGTTCCATGTAGCGCGCTCTCACATCGGCCAGTTCGCGGTTTCTCTGTTCCGCGACTACCATCTTCGTGGCGATCTGCCGTTTTTCTTTGTCGAGGCGATACCAGTACATCCAGTTGAGCGCCCCCGCGAGCACCAGCACCAGCACCACTTTCAGCTTTGGTGAGCCGACCTCGCCCATCTCCATGACCGCCGCTGCCGAAGCTGCGGCGCGCTTGTTTTTCGGTCTGGATTGTCCCAATAGGTTGATTCGGATCATAAGTTTTCAAAACTCCTTAAGGCCAAACCCACCGCAACTGCCAACTGGCCAGCGTTCTGCTCGATCAGTTCCACTCCCGGTCCGTCGACCGGCGGCGCGATCTTCTGAAAGGGATTGAAGATTTCTACCGGCAACGAAAACTCCTGCCGCAGCGCCTCGATCAGCCCTGGAACTTTCGAGGAACCGCCCGCCAGATAAATCTTCTCGATGTGCTCGCCCGCCGAACTCGCGCGGAAGAAGTCGAATGTCTTCTGAATTTCCAGCACGATGATCTCGGTTACCTGCTGCAGGATCGGGGTCTTCGCATCCTCGCTCACGGTGCCGACTTTGTTTCCCAACTTCAGCGACTCCGCATCGTCAAAGCTCAAATCCAGTTCCTTCTGCAGTGAGTCTGTGTACTGATGCCCGCCCACGCTAACGTCGCGCGGGAACAGCGGCGTCGTGCCTTTCACGATGTTGATGTTCATGACGCTCGCGCCCAGATTCAAAAGCGCCACCACCTGCCCCGGCGCCGGTTCATAGTTGTATTCGTAGCAATTCTGTAAGGCGAGGGCATCAATGTCCACAATAGCCGGAGTCTTGCCGGCCATCGAGAGTACGTTGGTGTAGTTCAGGATCTTGTCCTTCTTGACTGCGACCAGCAAAACGTCCATCTGCGGGTTGCCGGCGTCTTCCGAAAGAATCTGGTAGTCGAGGTTTACATCCGCCAGATCGAAGGGAATGTGCTGCGCCGCTTCTTTCTGAATGGTCTCCGCCAGTTCCTGATCGCTCATCGAGGGCAGCGAGATCTTTTTCACGATGACCGAGTGCCCGCTTACCGCCGTGGCTACGCTCTTGGTCTTGATCTGGTTGTCGATGAACAGCTTGGAGATCGCGCTCGACACCGTGCCCGAGTCCACGATCATTGAATCGACGACAATATCCGGAGCCAGCGGTTCGAGGCCCAGATGCGCGACTTCAATCCCGTTGCGGCCCTTCCTCAACTCGACCGCTTTAATGCTTGAGGACCCCACATCCAGACCAACAATCGTTTTCGATCCGAATCCAAACATGTGCCCGCCTTTACTGTTGCCCGGCAGCTTTGGCAGCCGCCTTCGGTTTGTTCCTGTTCTTCGCTTCCATCTGGCTGGACTTTTCTTCCATCCACTGGTCGAGCTTCGATTTCTTGAAGCGCCAGCGGTTACCCAGTTTGAAAGCGGGAATCTTTTGCTCGCCTACATACTTGTAGAGCGTGTCCGGACTCACTCCCAGGTACTGCGACGCCTGGCGAATATTCATGACTTCTCGCGAGTCGGCCATAGTTTCTAAACCTTTTTTTCAAACCCCCCATGCCTCTTTGCAGGCTATGAGCTAAGTTGGAAAGAATTCACCGCACAAAAACGCGTTCGAGTGAATTCAGGTGTCCCGAGCATATATCAGCCCTGAAAGCACTTGAGCTAAAGGCGAATCTCCGCGATTTGCTGGGTTTTATGCCTGTTTCCTGGAAAGTAACCAAAAGCTGGCCGAAGGGGATATCAATAGGTGGTATTTAATCGCAGTGGCGACGCAATAGGAAGTAGTGTGCCCGCGCTAGGAGGTCGCGAGTCGCGGGAACCGTAACTAAAGTAGCATAGACGGTACGAAAGGCTTGGTCCGGGCGGTGAGAAAGCCTTAACGGACGGGCAATCCGGGCAGAATCAGAAAAATAAGCGCCATTAAAGCCGGGGGCACGACCCACTCCCGCCGCCGTTACCAACCTCAGTTCCGCAACCCGCGATCCGAAAATGCGGTAATCTATTCAGCTTCTCTTCTGGAGGAAACATCTTGCGCTTTCTTGATCGTCTACAGCCTCTGGCTCTTCTTGTCTTGCGCGTGGTGATTGGCACCATCATGATCGCTCACGGCTACGGCAAAGTATTCGGCGGATTTTCCCATGTTCACGACATGGTGCAACATCTCGGTTTCCCCGGCTGGATGGCTTACCTGTTGGCGGGAACAGAATTTTTCGGTGGCATCTTGATCATCGGCGGCCTGCTGACTCGTTTCGTGGCCGTGGCTATGCTGATCGACATGTCGGTCGCCATCTGGAAGATTCATTGGCACAACGGGCTCAAAGGGCAGGGCGGATTCGAGTTTCCGATGGCCGTGGCGGCCATTGCCTTCGCGCTGATATTTTTCGGCGCGGGTCCGATTGCATTTGATAGCATTCGCAAGGGCGGCGGGGGCCGAACAAAATCAAAGCCGGTCAGCCGCGTCGCCTAATTCAATCCTGGAGGCAAAACCCATGAGTCTCGGCAAACGCGCACTTGCGGAATTCTTCGGAACCTTCTGGCTCGTATTCGGGGGATGCGGTGCCGCCGTTTTGGCGGCCGGCTTCCCTACTCTTGGAATCGGATTCCTCGGTGTGGCCTTTGCTTTTGGCCTGACCGTCCTCACCATGTGCTTCGCGGTCGGACACATCTCCGGCGGCCATTTGAATCCGGCAATCAGTCTGGGGCTGGTGGTGGGCAAGCGATTCCCAGCTTCTGAGTTAGCTCCCTACGTGGTCGCTCAAGTCCTGGGTGCGATTGCTGCCGCGGGCGTTCTGTATGTGATCGCCAGCGGAAACGCCGCGTTCGATGTAAACAACGGATTCGCTTCGAACGGATACGGCGTGCATTCTCCCGGCGGCTATTCCATGCTCGCTGGTTTCGTGGCCGAAGTTGTCCTCACCGCGTTCTTTCTGATTGTCATCATGGGAGCCACCGACAGCCGTGCCCCCAAGGGCTTTGCGCCCATTGCAATCGGCCTTTGCCTGACTTTGATTCACCTAGTCTGTATTCCCGTGACTAACACGTCGGTCAATCCAGCCCGCAGCACCGGCCCGGCAATCTTCGTCGGCGGATGGGCCTTGCAACAATTGTGGATGTTCTGGGTAGCCCCGCTAATCGGCGGAGCCCTCGGCGGCGGGATCTATCGGGTGTTGTTCAACGCCCCCGAGTTCACGACGGACCTTTAACGGCGGGGGTGGGAAATCACGGATGCGCCGTGTCGACGGAAATCCCCGCCCAAACGGAGCTTGAACGGGGCAGCCTCGTGAGTAAAATGAGCGCGACAGTCTCGGCCAGCCCCGGTCAAAGTACGATCACATGGTCACCCCGCGATTTCAACGCCTGGTCAAAAGTGACCAGCTTCAGGTCTGCTGCCGAAGCGAACGCAAGAATATAAGCATCGGCCCAGACTTTGGGAGATCGGCTGGACAGTTGTGAACGCTTGCGGAACTCCTTCTCAAGGTCTTCGGGCTCGGCCAGAAAGGAGACGCGATCATCCGCGCAGATGCGATCCCACAGCTTCCAGGCTTCGGGCATGGACCTGGTATCTTTTCCCATGATCTTTTCAGTTGTAAGAAGCCTCAAAACGGTAATCTGAGTGAAGCGGCAGAACAGGAATTGTTCATCGCCGGTTTGCTCGAACCAGGATCTGGCCCGTTCCGAATGCATGTGCCGACTCCACAGGAGAGCTAGCCAGACGTTGGCATCAAGGAAATTTAAGGTATTCATAGATGCCTTCGTTGGTCACGTTGACCTTCGGGCCTTTGGAGACGATAAGCGGGAATCGTACCCTCTTCGAACGCGGCCTCTGGCCTTGCAAAAGAACGGTTTTGACCCCAGAGAGGACGAGTTCACGGACCGAGGAGCCTTTTGCCGCCGCTTGCTGCTTCAACTTGCGATAAAGAGGCCGCGGAATATCAACAGTGGTGCGAACCGATTCCTCTTTCATAGAGCGATTATTACATAATGCCATAAATATGGCACAAGTATCTCGCCGAAAAGCCGTCACGAGTTGGAACTGCCCCACTCAAGCCAAAGTGCGGCTTGAATGGGCCACCCGTCCCACGGGAGACCCGGACATGGACCCTTACGCTTGCTACCGCGAGGCCTGGCATCTATTGCGCGAGCCGGATGGTCTTATCTTCGGGTGAGACAGAACGTTGGCGTTAGGGAAATTGCGCTCTGCGGACGAAAATCCCCGCCCAAGCGGATCTTGAACGGGGCACCCTCGGGAGTAAAATGAGCGCGATAGCCTTGGGACTCAAGCGTTACTTGTTCAAGTGGTCCTGGTTTGGAGACAGTGGCGATCCGAGGGTGAACGTCATGGTTGAAAAATCCAGCGTGAAGCTGTCGAAGTTTGCCACTACATCTTGCCCGAGATTCCCGTACAGCTCGTCGTTGTTGGATCCCGTTCCCGAGGTATGAACCGATATGTTCCTCAAGCTCACGGTCTGGTTACCAATGCCGAGATTGATTTGACGCTGAATGTAAACCTTTCGCTTCACCACCCCACCGGCGCCAGAGGTCTTGATCGTACGCTTCTTCCAAGTCTTTGATTCGCTTTGAAACCGCTGATAGTAGCGTACCAACAAGTCCGTATCGGATGCCCCGGTATCGAAGCTGAAGGGGAGATCGTGGCCCTCGACTTTGCACTCGATGATCGGCGTTAGCCCATCCATATACATCCGGGCGCCCACTCCTGCTGCTCGGGCTTTGTCCCCTGCCTCGAATTCACCATTGCGGAGAAAAGTTACCGTCCCCAGCGCTTGAAAGACGGGATAGCCGATTATTCCACTGATCTGGTATGAACCTTTGCCCAGCTTGATACTCAGGTTCGCATCGTTCAGCACCATCACCACCACATTGTGCAGGGTTGCGCCTCCCATCTGCAGGGTGGGAAGCAAGGCCACGTGGAGCGGGTTCTCAATACCCGTAAGGCCAGCCGTCGTCTGCGCGTTCCCCGCCAGGAGTTTCAGTCCCAGCCGCTCCGCAAAGCTCTGGCTTACGACCGAAATATTAGCTCCCGTATCCAGCAGCCACGGTGCTTGCATTCCGTTCACCGTTAGTTCCACGTTCAGCGAGTTCATGGGATTGCGTTCCGTTTTCAGGATCGTGGGCCCGTTCCATTCGATTGTCTGCGCAGGTGCCTCGCGCAATATTTGCATGACCCCGACATCATTCTTCGTGCCCTGCAGTTCCTCGGGTTTAAGTTGGCTGGAGAAATGAGCCAATAAATCGTCATCCGCTCGCACCGCATCGGCATATTGAAAACTTTTGGTGTAGTCATCCGCCAAATCCTCCAGCGCGACGGCTGCGCGGTCCGGGCGCGATGTCCGGATCACGGGTAGCACGCTGTTCAGCAATCGGATGGACTCCGTAAAGCGGCCAGTCGCATTGGCCAGTACTCCGGTGAAGTAGTCTCGTTCCGGCCCCGGTTCCATAGTGGGCAACCTCGCCTCTAGTTCGTCGAACCTCAATTCCTTTACTTCCAGGTCCGGTCCATCCTCATTGACTTCGTTCTTCGAGGGCTTATTATCCTGGGCCGTTTCGTGCACGGTCTTGCCAGTCTCGCTTGCCGCAGGAGCGTTCCCGTTTTGCGAATCGCGTGTGCGGGCCCAACCCACCGCCCTCAGCACAGCAACGAGTGCCAATACGACCCACCCGAATTTGGGTACAGGCATAGAGCATCTCCCGTTATTGAATAAATATATAAATATTCAATGACCTGATATTATCGCACATCATGAGCGGACTGAAACACGACTACGTCATCCGCAGCAAACGGCAAATGCGCGCTCTCGCAGCCTCGACCCGCCAGGAAATCGTGGATGTGCTCTCTCGGATGGGGACTGTTTCAGTCGCCGAACTTGCGACCGCGCTGGCAAGACCCGCTGATTCCCTCTACTACCATTTACGCATCCTCAAGAGAGTGGGACTGGTGCTCAGCGCTGGATCCCGCCGGCTCGCTGGGCGATCCGAGGCCTTGTTCCGCGCAGTTGCCCCTGAGTTGAGCCTCTGCTATCAACTCGGGAGAAAGGGAAATGGCCGGGAAGTAAACGCGATTATTGCCTCCATGTTGCGATTGGGTATCCGTGATTTCGGCGAGAGCTTTGAGACTGCCGCCGCGGCCGTTTCGGGCCCGAATCGAGAATTGTGGGCGTTGCGTGTGACCGGCTGGCTCGGACAGGATCAGATTGAGGAAGTGAATCGACACATTCAAAGAGTTAAGCAAATCATGGCGACGCCCGGACGCAATGGTCGGCTTTATGCTGTGACAGTCGTACTCACACCGTTGGCCCATCGGTCTCAGCGGCGCGACGAACACACGAGGTCGCTACCAGGGTGTTAATGCGGGATCCGTCAGAGGCGTCTCCGCGGCCCTAAAATTGTTAATTGAGCGATGGCGGGCTGGCCAAAATGCGGCTTAATTGGTCCACCTGCCCGATTTATTTTCTTTTTAGTATCATGCGCCATGGGTATCGACCAATGGAACAATTTCTTCATCATGGTAGGAGGCGGAGCGGCGGCTCTCGCCGGCTTGGTGTTTATAGCCATGTCGATGAATCTTTCGATCATCACTCGGGATGCAACCCATAAAAATCGTGCCGTAGCAACGTTGACGGGCTTTACTGCCGTCTTCATGATCTGTGCATTCGCCCTGATTGGAAATCAAAACTATCAATGGCTCGGCGTTGAATGGCTGGTTGTGACGCTGGTTCCGACGATTACTTACATACGGGTATACGTCCAGGCCACAAAAATCGGCAGAAGCTCTGTGGGGCTCAGCGTCGGTCGCTTCATCGTGGGTACAGCTTGCTACTTAGCGCAGATAATAGGTTCTGTCTTACTGATATCAGGAAATGTTGCCGGACTTTACGTGGCCTCCGTAGCTATGGTGCTCTCCTTCGCTTTTTTCATTTCAGCCGCGTGGCTCCTCATCACTGGCATTCACGAGAATCAGGCTTAAACAACGGGCATTTACTGTATTGGTAATGCCCGCAAAATACAAAGCATGGGCCACCCCACATTTATGGCTGCGTCGCAGGCTTCGCGCTGAAGATGCCCTTGAAGCTTTGGCGGTACTGAAGGAAGACCAGTACCCACAGTGCACAGGCCACCAGAGCCCCAGGAATGGTCGCAGGCGCGAGCGTCAGGTGGAACGCGAGGATGTTGTAGAGCTCCGCCGCCAACACTGTCAGCGCAAGTGGCACGAAGTAGCCGGAGAGCAACAGCAGTCCGCCAAGAACCTGCACAGCGAAAAAGAAGGCGGCGAAGTGTGACGTGCTGACGGCAACGAGGAACTGGGTTGCCAGCGGATTCGCCAGCGGCGGCCCCTGGGGGATGAAGTTGAGAAATCCATTCATTCCAAAGACCGTAAACATAAGGCCCAGCAGGTAGCGAGCAACAATTGAAGTAATTCTCATTGGTGTCGTCTCCGTCTCCGGTTTTCTGTCACTGTTTCAAGTAACGAAGCGCAACACATCCTGATTTAAAAGTCTTTGACTCGGCAAGTTTTAATTGTAGTTTCTTTTGCAGGTTGACGCCTTCAAACAACCGTCTCCCTTCTCCAGCAATGATTGGCATAACGACAAAGCGATATTCATCAATCAGGCTAAGCTCCATCAGTTGTGAAGGAACATCTACACCGCCCACCAGAATATCTTTGCCTGGTTCTTGCTTCAATTTAAGTATTTCATCGCGAAGGTTGGTACGAACAATTCTCGTTTTTTTATCTTCAGCGCTATCCAATGTTCGCGAGAAGACAACAATTTTCTTGGAGTCAAATGCTTGGGCAAATTCGATATCCCCTTTTGTCTCGGACTGACTTTTTGCGATGTCAGGCCAATAAGGCACCATCAATTGATAGGTTTTACGTCCATAGACGAGCACGCCGGCATCATCTCGCAAGAGGCGCGTGTAATGTTCGAGTAAATCATCAGCGGGATTGAATTTGGTATGGTCGACACAGCCATCCAGGGTAAGGTTGATTGCGAAGATTACATTTCTCATGGCTGAGTTCCTTTCGAGTCCTTTCTGATTTTGTTTCATTTACCGCTTAGCGATTTCCGTTCCGTCTGACCACTTTTGCACGGGAACCACGAACTGCGTCAAGTGCTCAACAGGGTCGCTGATACCAACAACGGGAGAACCCGGCAGATTCGCTCCCCAGCTGAGGTCGATGTCTGAATAGAAAAACATGAGGTGGGAAGGCCAGTGGGGGTTGCTGTCGCCGCCATATCCTTCTTTGCCCATCATGTAGCACATGGCGCCGGCCTCCATCTGCGGCAGTTCTTTTTTGGCGATGGCAGCGGTGATGGACTCGGTGATCTGAGCTTGCGTACGCCCCGCCAGTCCCCACTCGGTCTCTTTGGTCATGCGTAAAAGGTAGGAACGCGCGGCGGCTGCATTCACACACATGGGAACCCGCACTTTCGGATTCCAATAGTCAACATCCGCAGCGGATGTCCACCCCCGTCCCACGATACACACGAAGCCGTTCGTGCCTTTGACCGCCGTTTCGAAACCATGCCGTCCAAGAACCACGACATCAGCATCGCGTGAAATGGACTCCGGCACTGCACTGCGCGTTAAGGCGATTTCGGCGGCTTGATCCGTAATGAGGTATTGGTCGACCGGGGCCATCTTCGCATACGGCGTGGTGGCATTCTGTGCCATCGCCTGATTCGCCGTGCCGAGGTACGCCGTTCCGAACATCACAAATAGTGCGAAGCTTTTGATTGCGATTGCGCTAATTTTATTGAGCATTGTTTTCCTCCTTAGAACCGCGACACTTCCAGCTTCTTTGCTAAACAGCTTTGCCCGTGGCGAATGCCTTGCGCAGCGCAGACTTCCAGCTCGCGCTGAATTGTTTGGAGACTTCGGCGTCTGGCACGAGGAGATCGAATCCGTGGAAAGCGCCACGCACGACTAGAAGCTCGGTTGCGACTCCGGCATGGACGAGCCGGCGCGCGTACTCCATGTCTTCTTCGACGAACAGGTCGATAGAACCAACGCCGATCCAGGCCGGCGGTAGGCCGGCGACGCTGGCTACCCGGGCGGGGACGGCTGCTGCCGGCACCTTGGACGAACCCGCTGGAACACCGAGCAGCGAGCTCCAGGCAAAACGATTGGCACTCGGAGTCCACATAAAGTGGCCAATGGCGGGCGGCGCTGCGTGGGAGCTGCCCGTGCGGTCGTCCAGCGCGGGGTAGATGAGCAACTGGAAGCAGATGGGAACGTCTTCTTTATTGCGGTCGCGCGCGTGAATGGCAAGGTTCGCTGCGTGGGTGCCGCCCGCGCTCTCACCACCCACGGCAATCCTGGAGCGATCAATGCCGAGCTCTGCCGCGTGGGCGTGAACCCATTTGAGCGCCGCGTAATTGTCCTCGAGCGCGCCGGGATAGCGCGTCTCCGGGGCCAGCCGGTAGTCAACCGAGACGACGACGCAATGGCAATCCGTCGCGATCCCCTGGAGCATCGGCATCCACCCGGGACCGATCATCATGAATCCGCCGCCATGCATGTGAAGCAACAACGGCTTGCCCTTCTCCGACGGCGCAGGATCAACGATCCACAGACGAACCTCGGGTGCTCCCGGCGGCCCTGGGATACGCCGCTCCACGGGTTGCGGAGCGGGAGCAGGTAACGGGGGCGCACCTGGCAATTGCCGGAACTGGTGGACCATCTCCGCTGAAAGGTCAACGGGCTGCGGGAACTGCTTGAGCACAGGAAGAAGTTCCGGATCGACGATGGAATATGGATCCGCGACCGTGGGCGAAGTTTCCGGGCGCGAGGCTTGCTCAGCCTTCGCCAGCGCAGGTGCAGGCGCGAGTCTCTTCGCCAGACCAACGCCGGCTAGATTAAAACCGGCCAGACCAAAGCCGGCGGTGCGGATAGCGAAATCGCGACGAGTGAGTTGATTGCTCATTTGAGTAGAAGGCAACTCGAGTTGCATCGTTTCGCCCTCGATCGTTTCGCCCCCGAGGGACGGGTCGCAATTGTTGGGGTTGTGAGTCGCAACCAAGTTCTGTCGCATCATTTCTCCTTTTGTCCGAACTCGCGGTGGCAAGACTATTTCGTTGCTCCCTTCGGGTCCGGCTTGAAAAAAAACGGGCGCACCTCGACCGGCGCCCGGCAGGCGACGACAGCCTTGCGTCCCCACGCCAGCGCCTCGTCCAGGTCAGCGGCTTCCAGTATCCAAAAACCGCCGATGTGCTCCTTGGTCTCAAGGTACGGCCCGTCAGTGATGAGCACTTTGCCACCGGGCTTCGCCCGCAGCGACTTAGCGTTGCTTGCCGGGGTGAGACCACCAGCGAAAGTCCTGACACCGGCAGCGATCATCTCGCGGTTGAGCGCGTGGATCTCCTCGAGCATCGCTTCGTCCTCGACGGACGGGTCGTAGTTATCGGGATGGTGAATCGCGACCAAATATTGCGCCATGATTTTTCTTCTCCTGTAACGGCCTTATTTCTATTTTTGATTCTTTAGTCTTTATTTTGCGGGCGGCCGGTTGCCCTGCCTTCACTCTATAGTCGAACGGCCGGACCGGAAATCGACAAATCGGTCCAAGAAATTTTCTTCTTCCGCGCTTTACAGGAGACTGTCCGAAGCCCCCTGAGGCATCCAATTCCTGCCAAGTCCAGTGCGCCGATGGAAATCCCCGCCCAAGCAGAAGCTTGGACGAGGAACGCTCGGGAGTGAACTGAACGCGACAGTCTGCGCCACCCCCCAATACTATCGTCCAATTGCGCAGCGCAGTTTGTTCTGGCTGAATGGTACAGCTTTCAAATACGGAGGGAAATTACATGGCAACTGCAAACACACCTACAAAAGTCACGCAGATGAACGTACCTGCAAAATCCACGCAGATTCGCGTGACCCGGCGGTCGCCCGCGTATTGGCGGGTCACGATCGACAACCCGCCGATCAACGTGATGGGCCCGGAAATGGTCAAGCAGTTCCAGGAACTCATGAACGCGCTCGAGGCCGATGAGCAAGTCAGAGTCGTGGTCTTCGACAGCGCGGTCGACGACTACTTCCTGAACCACTCCGATTTCACGGCTAAGATCGAGGACTTGACCTCACTGCCGGAAGGTCCCACAGGATTGCCGCCTTGGCCAGACTTTCTCGCGCGTCTGACCCGCTTGCCAGTGGCCTCCATCGCCCTCATCCGCGGCCGTGCGACCGGCAACGGCAGCGAGATCACGCTGGCCTGCGACATGAGCTTTGCCAGCCGCGAGAAGACCATCATCTCGCAATGGGAGGTGGGCGTGGGGATGGTGGCCGGCGGCGGCCCGATGGCTCGGCTTCCGCGACTCATCGGCCGAAACCGCGCCCTCGAGGTGCTCTTGAGCTCGGAAGACATCAGGGCAGAGCAGGCCGAGGCCTACGGCTACATCAATCGCGCCTTGCCCGACGCGGATCTGGATGCGTTCGTAGAGGCACTCGCGACTCGCATCGCCAAGTTCGACAAATGGGCGATCGCCCAGACCAAGCGCCTGGTCAACACCAGCCTGCCGCCGGACGTCGAGCTGGGTGCCGGATGGGATGCGTGCATCGCCTCGCTCGGGCGACCTGCCGCCCAGGAGGGGATCAAGGCGCTGATGGCGCGCGGCTTCCACAAACCGGGGGATGTCGAAAATCGGCTTGGATACTACCTGGGCCAAATCGCAGGCTAGGCGATGCCCTGACGTCGAGAGAAAGGAAGTTTGCATTCACGAAGGAGACCGCGACATCCGTATAATCCAACACCTGTGAGGCGCAATGACGAAAACGACGAGCTTTCAAATGGATATTCGCCCGCTCTTTACGGAGCGAGACATTCAAGGCATGAAAAAGGGGTTCAATCTGGAAAGTTACGATGACGTTAAGAAGCATGCTGGCGCCATCTACGATCGCATTCGTGGAATCGGCGGCGCCGTAATGCCGCCCCCACCACCAAGAGGAGAAGGTCCCTGGCCGCAATCTCGGATTGAACTATTCGCCAAGTGGATGGCGGACGGGTTCCAACCTTAGCGTTCAGCTTCTTGCCAAATTGAAGGCTCAAGATGAGCGATCAACAGAAGACGGAGCAGGATTCTAGAGTGCGAGATCACGAAATCCGTGCGGCACTGGATCAGCATTGGGCGGCGTCCGATGCCAATGATTTTGAAACGGAGCACCTGATCTATCACGAAGACGCGGTGCTGGACTACCCGCAGTCAGGCGAGCGAACCCGCGGTCGACGCAACATACAGAACCAACGCGCTAGTCAGCCGAGCAAAAAGCAGTTTACTGTCCAACGAATCACCGGCGGCGGTGATCTTTGGGTCACCGAATACATCCTGACCTATGATGGCAAGCCGTCCTATACCGTGAGCATCATGGAGTTCGCGGGCGACAAGGTTGCACGGGAAACACAGTACTTTGCGGATCCGTTCCCGGCTCCCGCATTTCGCGCTCAATGGGTCGAGCGGATGGGCTCATAATCTCGAGGCGCGAGAATTCGCTCACGATGGAGGGATAAGAGATGGATTGGAAACGGTTGGTCCAGTTTGCGCTGCTGGGCAGCAGTGATTTGGAACAATATGCCATCCTGCTGGTACGGGTTTCGATCGGGCTGTTCTTCGCCATCTCCGGGGGGAACAAATTGTTTGTCGCCGGTGGCACGAAGCCTGTTTACGAAACGCTGGTAAAGGCAAAAGTCCCGTTTCCGCAGCAGACGGCTTATTTCGTGGCTGGTGTCGAGTTCGTTGGCGGATCGCTGCTGACCGTGGGGCTTCTTTCGAGCTCGGCCTGCGTGGCTCTATTGATCGATATGACTGTCGCCACTCTCACCAGCGCGATCGCCACCTTGCCTAAAGGACTTTCGCCTCTGAGCTGGCTCGATGATTTCCTCTACCTTCCGGAGGTCCTGTACGTGCTTTTCTTCATCTGGCTGATCTGCTCTGGCCCGGGAAAGTTCAGCGTTGATTATTGGCTTGCCGGCCAGTTACGGAGTTGATCGATTCGGCGTCCTACCTTTACCGACGGCTTGCCAAGCTGGGAAAAATGCCATTTACAGTTGCACCATCGAGCCTCAGCGGCTAAAGCCGGGCTCAATTTTTCATCGAGTTCGGTATGCCTGAAGGCATACCCTGATACGAATCGATAGTTTTTCCGCAAGCTCTTTACGCCGTGGGCTGCATTCTTTCGCCTTGCGGCTGCACCTTGGTCACAGGCGAAATACGGTGCAACAATTTCCGATCCTCAATCTCCTCAGGCCTATAATCCGGGCATGCGCTGGATACTGTTGTTTCTTGGAAGTGTCGCCACCGGAGTGTTGACGATTGTATTCTCGCTGGTCTTGCTGCTCGTCTTGCTCTATCTACAAGGCAGGCATGTTGTTGGAGTTTCATCAAATCAGCCAGTAGCCTGGGACCCCATCTCGATGTTCGGTCGAGTCGGCCACGGTGTTCCACTGCTGCTCTTTGGGCTTGGATGCGGCGTAGGATTCTGGTTTCTCAACAAGCGATTACACGCCTAGCCAGCGAGTCTCAGCCGGCAGTTGACGCAAAATCTCGCGATTACACTCACAATCCTGGTCCTGAGTCCGAACGCTCGGTTTGGTCTTACGTGTTCGAGTGATACGCTGTTGGGCGGACTCGGATCGAGCATGCTCACAGAAATCGGACAGGTGGAGGCGATCTTCCGGTATCCCGTGAAGTCCATGCGCGGCGAACCACTCGATGCCGCCAACCTGGGCTGGCACGGGCTCGATGGCGACCGACGCCTGGCATTCCGGCGGATGGATAACCGCAGCGACTTCCCGTGGCTCACCGCAGGCAAGCTTCCCGAGCTAATCCTTTTTACTCCGCTGGGTCGTGAAGGCGACGCGCGTGAAGACGGCGACCAGGGAAATCTTCCCACGCATATTCGCACGCCGGATGGCAAAGAGCTGCCTGTCTTCGGGGAGGACTTGGCCGCGGAGGTCGGACGCCGCTACGGCTCTCCCGTGGAAATGATGCAGATGAAGCATGGCATTTTCGATGACGCGAGCATCTCCGTGATCGTCTCCGATACGGTGCGCGAGATCGCACGACTCGCAGGGCAGAGCTTCGATGTGCAGGGTCTCGACGTGCGACGATTTCGCCCGAATGTTTTGGTTCGTTTACTGCGACCGGCCCCATTTCAGGAGGACGAGTGGCTGGGCGGTGTGCTCTCATTCGGCGAGGGCGACGACGCCCCCGCCATCGCCGTCACCATGCACGACGTCCGCTGCTCGATGGTGAACCTTGATCCCGATACCGCAACCCCGGACCCGGAAGTGCTGAAGGCGGTCGTGCGCGCGAACCAGAACTGTGCGGGAATCTACGGCGCAGTCACGCGCACCGGCCGACTGGCAGTCGGACAGACCATTTTCTTCCAGAAGGACAGGGTGCCAGCTGTTGCGTAAGCGGAAAGCGTGGGCCACCCCTGTTAGTCGAACTCTTAGAACCTCGCAAAGCTCCTAGATGAAGCGGGGGCAATGCCCGGCGGAGATTCTTAAATGAAAGCCTTTGTCTCGACGATTGCCCTCGCGAACCTCGCGCTCACGATCTTGCACCTCTTTCTGGCTGGAAAGCTCAATCCCGCATTGACAGTGGCTGCTTCGATGCGCATCGGCGCCTACGCCAGCGCGCTCACGCTGGCCGGAGTGGGATTGTTGTGGACGCGGCTGAAGAGGATCGGGGCCTTCGTCCTGATTATTGGATTCGCGATTGGACTCGTGATCGGGAGCCTCGAGCACTTTTTCATCGCTGGCCCGAACAATGTGTTTGACGCCGGGTACGGCGGCTGGGCAATCCTGTTCGACACCAGCGTGGCTCTTCTTGTGGCCCTGGAGATTGCGGGCGTCTGGTGTGCCGGGCGCATTCTTGTAGCGCGCTCGCAATGATCGCTCCACGGGGCAGGACGGCGTCACAGCGATTATTGCTGCCGCAATCTACGGCTTGATTTGAAAAACGACTCCTAGGCCACTACCGCCGCCAATGGCGGTTGTTCCGAAGAGAACGCCGGCCTTGTCGCGCACCAGGCCATAGTAGGGATTCGCTCCATCGCCCTTCCTGCCAAACTGATGCACCACGCTCTCGGTCCACTCGCCGCCCGATTTGGGCGTGAGCTTGAACACCACTCCGTCGCCGTTGCTGTCACCGCCGGCGGAAGTCGTGCCTAGCAGATTGCCTTTAGCGTCAAACATGAGAGTCGTGGTCGGCGATGCGCCGTCCGATCCGCCCGTGAAGCTGTACAACACGCTCTCAGCAGACTTGCCTGCCGCTCTGGTGAGCTTGAACACGGAACCCGCACCGTTTGCGCCGCCGTAGTAAGTTGTGCCGTAAAGATTGCCCTTGCTGTCGGAAATCACGCCGCCGTAAGGAGATCCGGCCTGCGGAATTCCTTTGAAGGCATCGAGCGTCTTAAATTTCCACTTGCCGGATACAGCCGTAAGTTTGAACACGGTTCCGCACTGGCAAGAAGGATCGCCGCCGAGCTCGGCGACGCCGAACAGATCGCCCGCTTTGTCGACCAGCAGCGGGCCCAGCGAACCCACAGCGCCGTCCGCGCCACCGGTGAAAGTGTGAAGCACAGTTTGCTTCCATCCGCCGCCCCGGACCGGCGAAACCTGATAGACCACGCCGCAGCCGAGGCCATTGCACTTTTGCAGGTTGCCTCCGTCGGGTGTGGTTCCGTAAAGATTGCCGACGCTATCAAATACCACGGTGCCACCAGGGCCGAAGCCGTCCTTGCCGCCGGTAAAGTTGTACATCACAGTTTCGACCCAGCGCTTGCCGGATTTCGACAGCAGGAACACAACGCCGCAACCGTCCCCACTGCAAGTTCCGCCTGATCCGCCGGATACCGTGGTGCCGTAGAGGTCTCCCTTGCTATCCAACGTCACTCCACCGTAGGGATTCTTACCATCGCTGCCGCCGGTGAAACTGTACAGCACGGTCTCTTTCCACTTGCCCCCGGCAACTGGCGAGAGCTCGAACACCGTTCCGCAGCCGTTCGTGCATAGCGTGCCGGTTCCGCCGCTAACGGTGGTTCCGTAAAGGTTGCCGGCAAGATCTTGCGCGAGTGTCGCCGCCGGATCGATCCCGTCGTTACCTCCGGTAAAGCTGTGCACCACCTTTTCCGTATTGGCCGCCCAAACATTGCTGGCAAAAACAGCAACTGCAGCAACAACCAACAACTTGCTTACGGAAAATCCCCGCGGTTTGCTTTCCATTTATTTCTTCTCCAAAATCCGTTCGATTTGATCACCAAGATCAGCAAGAGGCAGCAGCGGGTTGGAACTATAGCACTGAAAGGCCGACAAAACACGCACTCCGCGCGGTTTTGACAGTCTTTTTACAGTTCACCAGTAGCTCCAGCATCTTGTCGCCTTTCCCGAGGCCGTTTGGCCCTCGGCTGGGGGGGTGGGACAGGATCTGTGAACGACTCAGTACTCGGCCAACTCCTTCATCGCTCGCAGCAAATCCTCAGCCTGAGGCAGGATGGCATCTTCGAGAATCGGTTGGTAGGCGACAAACACATCTTTCGCGGCCACGCGCCGCACTGGCGCATCCAGATGATCGAACAATTGGTCGGCGATGCGGGCTGCGATCTCGGCGCCATAGCCCCAGCTGAGAGTGTCTTCGTAAGCGACCAGCGCGCGATTGGTTTTGCTCACGGAAGCCGCAATGGTCTCCCAATCAAACGGATTCAGGCAGCGCAAGTCGATCAATTCGACTTTGACTCCCTGCTCACGTTCCAGTTTCTGCGCTGCTTGCAACGCCCGCGGAACCACCGCTCCGTAGGTGATCACGGTAAGATCAGTTCCCGCCTGCACGATCTTCGCCTTACCAAAGGGAATCGTGTAGTCCGGCCCCGGATACGCCGCGCGGCCGAAAGTCTCACGATAAAGGCGCTTGTGCTCAAGGAACAGAACCGGATCGTCGCAACGAATGGCTGTGCGTAGCAGACCGGCAGCGTCCAATGCATTCGACGGGAACACGACGTGCATTCCCGGAGTGTGGGTGAAGATGCTCTCACCACACTGCGAGTGATAAATAGCGCCGCCAGTCAAATACCCGCCGATGGCAACCCGAATCACACAGGGCGAAGAGAATCCATTGTTGGAGCGCCAGCGGATCAGCGGCAGCTCATCTCGCAGCTGCATCATCGCAGGCCAGATGTAATCGAAAAACTGAATCTCGACCACCGGCTTCATCCCGCGTGTAGCCATGCCAACCGCGCGGCCCACAATGTTCGCTTCCGCCAACGGCGAATTGAACACGCGGTCAGAGCCGAAGTCGTGCTGCAAACCGTAAGTCAACTTGAAGACGCCGCCCTTGCCCTTGATCAGCTTCTCGTTCAGATACTGTTCACGGCTGGCGTCGGCCACGTCTTCGCCGAAAATCACGATGCGCTCATCCCGTCGCATCTCGTCGCGCAGCGTGGCATTGATCAGATCGGCCATGGTTTTCGGAGCAACCTTCTTGCCATCTGCTGCCAGTGCGACGGAATCCGGCTCCGTCTGCAGCGCCGAAGATGTGGGATCCAGATCGGGCGAATAAATGTACCGCATGATCGTGTCGGGCGTGGGCGGAGCCGCTTCCAGCGCCTGATCCACGGCAATCTGCAGGTCGTCCTCTACTTGCTTTTCCAGTTTGTTGATGCCCTTTTCGTCGAGGATGCCTTCGCGAATCAGGAACATCTGCATGCGCGTAATGGGATCGCGCGTTGCGTCGCGCTCGCGTTCGGCGTCCGGGCGGTAGAGCCGCTCGTCGTCAGACAGGGAATGCGAATACGGACGAATTACATGGGCATGGACGAATCCGGGTCCTTCGCCAGCCCGGCAATAAGCCACGGTCCGGGCGAACGCCGCATAAGACGCAACCGGGTCGGTGCCGTCGATTTCCTCGAAATGGAAATTTGGGAAACCCGCCACCAGCCGCGAAATATTTCCGCCCGCAGTTTGCACTTCGACCGGAACCGAGATGGCGTAACCGTTGTCCTGCACGACAAACACCACCGGCAACTTGCGATTAGACGCGGTGTTCATTGCCTCCCAGAACTCACCTTCGCTAGTGGCACCGTCGCCCAGTGAAACGTAGGTAACCTCATCGCCCTGGAACTGAACGTCTTTAAATTGGCGATAGTCGCCCTCGGTCTTCATCGCGGCTTGAGGACGGCTCGCGAAGTAGCGTCCGCCTTCCGCGCAACCCACCGCCTGCAAAATTTGCGAGCCAGTAGGCGATGACTGCGTGACCACATTCAGTTTTGGAAAGCTCCAATGGGAAGGCATCTGCCGCCCGCCTGATTGCGGGTCAGCGGCGGCGCCGACGGCCATCAGCAGCATGTCGAGAGGTGTCGCCCCTAGAGCCAGACACAGTGCCCGATCGCGATAGTAGGGATAAAACCAGTCATAGCCCGGCTTCATGGCGAAACCTGCAGCCAGACCAACTGCCTCGTGACCCGCTCCCGAAATCTGGAAGAAGATTTTCTGCTGGCGCTTGAGCAGGATCTCCCGGTCGTCCACTCGCCGGGAGGTGTACATGATCCGGTAGGCTTCGATCAGTTGGGCGCGGGAAAGACCTTCATAGGTCTTGTCCGCGCTTCTGATTTTCTCGTCGGCCACTCCGGCCGGTTTAGGATCTGTCTTGGTCGCCATCCGTCACCTATTGTAAATCCAGATCGGGGGTTGAGAATAGCATGGAGCAGGCAGCACTCAACGGGTTCGGGAATTCGCGCTTGGGCGCAGATCGGGTCAACAATTATTTCCAATCCCGCGAGTTAACTGCGCTTAAATCGTATAATCTCCCCAAATGATCACCGTTTCCAAGGAGGACTATCTCAAAGCAATCCTTGAGGCTGAGAGCGAAGGCGAACCGGTTATTTCGGCCACGCTGGCGCACTGGCTCTCAGTCTCGGCGCCTGCAGTCACCATGGCCCTCCGGCGGTTGAAAAAAGATGGTCTGGTGCGAGTGCAGAGCGACGGCCACGTCACACTGACTCCTGCCGGCCGCAAGATCGCCCGCAAACTCACCCTTCGCCATCACCTCATCGAGCGCATGCTCTCCGAGATCTTCGGGATGGAGTGGTATCGGGTGCATGACGAAGCCGAGCGGTTGGAACATGCGGTGTCACCCGACTTTGAAGCCCGGCTGCTGGCCAAACTGGGCCGCGGCGGAGCCTGTCCGCACGGCAATCTCAGCGAACTGGAGAGTCCCGCGAGCCGACGTCGCCGGGGTTTGCTGCTGCTCGCCCACGCGGAAGCCGGAAAGCATTACCTGGTGAGCGGTATTTACGAGCGTGACCGCCGTTTGCTGGAATTCCTCGAAGGGCGTGGCGTTCGTCCCGGGTCGCGCGTGCATGTTGCGGGGCGGAACTACGACCAGACGTTGACCCTTACCACAGATGCTGGATCGGTTGCTCTGGGACGCTCGGCAGCGGAGAAAGTCTGGGTGACCGCCGAGCCAGGGAAAGCGCGCCGCACTTCTTCCAATTCCTCTTCTTGAAGATCGCACTATGTATTTCTGCATATTTCTGTTTTGGTAATTAACCGTAGTTTACCTTTTGCTGTATACTCACGCTAACTAACTCGACCATGAGCGTAGGTTCCCAACCTCCACAGACGAATGGCATTGCCGGCGACGAAGTCGTCGTCATTACCCACGAAGACGTGGATCGCGCGCATGACCGTGTCCGAGTGTCCGAAGCGCGTGCCCACCGCGGCTTCTTTCACGGAGCGCGGCTGCTGTGGTTGCTGGTCGGCCCGGGCATCCTGGTCATGCTGGGTGAGAACGACGGGCCCAGCATGCTGGCCTATGCCGCAACCGGCGCGAAGTTCGGCATCGGATTCTTCCTTCCTTTCGTTGTCCTTACCTTTGTCATGGCCATTGTTGTACAAGAGATGACCGTGCGTCTGGGCGCCGCCACGCATCGTGGGCACGCCGAACTGATCTTCGACCGCTTCGGACCGTTCTGGGGATGGTTTTCGATGATCGACCTTGCCATCGGGAATTTCCTTACTCTCATCACTGAGTTCATTGCCATTCGCGCAGGCCTGGGTTTCTTCGGCGTACCTCCTTGGATGGCAGTCCTGATTGCGCTCGTCATCCTGTATGGGGCGCTGATGAGTCATCGCTATTGGACTTGGGAACGGATTACTCTTGCCGCCGCCGCATTTAACCTGGTCTTCATTCCAGTTGCGCTGATGACCCATCCACATTGGCATGCGGTGAGCCACGCATTGATTACCTGGCAACCGCTGCCTGGCTTCAACAAAGACGTTCTGCTGATCGTGCTGGCCGACATCGGCGCGACGGTCACGCCCTGGATGCTTTTCTTTCAGCAGAGTGCAACCGTTGACAAGGGACTTACCACGAAAGACATTCACTTCGGCCGCATCGACACAGCGCTAGGGGCAGCGCTGGCAACCGCTGCCGCCGTGGCTACGATCCTGGCGACTGCGCCGTTGTTCGCTCATCAGATGACGGCTGACAATTTTCAGGCGGCCGAGTTTGCGCAAGCTCTCCAGCCAATTATCGGCCGATTTGGGGCTTCGCTATTTGCCCTCGGCATGGTTGAAGCTGGAATCGTAGCTTCGATCACGATCTCAACTTCTTCGGCGTACGCCTTCGGAGAAGTCACGCACAAACCGCATAGCCTGAATCTTCCCATGAGACAAGGCAAGGCCTTTTATTCGGTGCTGACTCTGTGCGCTGTGGCTGCGGCTGGGATCGTCCTCATCCCGGGACTACCGTTGGTGTACGTGGTCCTGTTAGTGAATGTGGTCGCGGTCCTGGCTATGCCGCCGGCGCTGGTATTTCTGTTCATGCTGGTGAATGACAAGGAGATCATGGGCGATCTGGTTAGTCCGCCGTGGGCAAACGTATTGGCGAGCGGCGTCGTATTTATCTTGACGGCGGCGGGAGTGCTTTTCGGAACCAGCGTGATTGCGCCGAACATTTTCGCCGCTTTGGGCGGGAAGTAGGAAATTATGGTGAGGAAAGAAGAAGCGCCGAATTTAGAAGCTGATCGGAACCTGGTTTTGTCGTCACTCGAGCACGATCAGTTGGTTCGGGCGAAGAAGCATCATATCCCGCGGCGGATTCTCAAGGGTCCCGAACTGGCCGTGCTTTGGGCGCTTCGTCTCTATCTTCTATTTATGATGGCAGTGGTGGTGTATCAGGTCTGTACTGCTGCGCACTAGAGGAAACACGCTGGCCATGATTTGTGATTCAAGTTCATTTACGTAAACTGGTTTGGGTGCGTACTCCCGTCTATCTTTCGCTCGGCTCTAACATCGGGGATCGAGCCGAAAATCTGAATGCCGCCATCGACCGGCTGCGCGCCGTCGGTGAAATCGTTCAAGTCTCGCCTTTCTACGAAACCGAACCCGTGGAATTTACCGCCCAGGCGTGGTTCCTGAATTGTGCTATCGCGCTGGATACGGAGAAGACGCCGCAAGAACTGCTCGCCAGCATTCTCGACATCGAGCAACGGATGGGCCGACGCCGAGCGCAGAAGAAAGGGCCGCGCGTCATCGACATCGACATTCTCTTGTTTGGCAATTTGATTGTCGACGATCCCGGCCTCACGATTCCTCATCCTGCCATGCAAGAGCGCCGCTTTGTGCTGGAACCGCTCGCCGCGATTGCGCCGGATGTGCGTCATCCCGTGCTCGATCGAACGATTCGGGAACTGCTCGATGCGTTGCCGCCGGGACAAACAGTGCGCAAGACAAAAGAAGCTAGCCACGGATCGCACGGATGAACACGGATAAGACTCTCTTATTTTATTTTTATGAGAATCCGTGTGATCCGTGGGCGGTTTTTGTTGTTACGGAATAATGAACCGGGTGCCGGCGTCTCCCGGAGCAACCAACGCCGCTTCCTTCTCAGGAAATTGGGATAGGACGAAATCGACGAAAGCTCGCGACTTTGGCCTTCCTGAAGTGCGGGCGTAGCCCATGCGCACGAGGAAGACGAGCGCGCCCAGCACATCGGAATCATGAAGGCGGCTGAAACCGAGGTGCTTTTGCTCCGCCTCGCGATACTCCTTCAACATCTTGTGAACTTCGGCGACCACCTCTTGCTGGCTCAGGCTGGCGATCGGGGTTTCGTAGTGCAAGCCTGAGTTCACCAGCGTTTCTTGCTTCTTGGCCATCGATGTGAGCGCGGAAATCAGGTCGGCATCTGTGATTGCACGATCCGCCTGCGCACTCTTGGCCAATGCATAGCTCAGGCCCATGATCAGGTGTTCGTGCTCATAGAGGAATTGCTCAGCGATTTCGACTTGGGGAAACAAGGCCGCCTGGTCCAAATCCTGCAAGGGACGCGGCCTCTCATGCACGCGTGCCTGCTGGAGGTAGACGCAAGTGCTCGGACAATCGAGGGTCACTTCGCGTTGCTCGCCACAACACTGCGGGCAGATGCGTCCATGCACAGCGGGACAAAATCGTTTTTCCTTTCGCTTTTCGCAGATCGCACAACTCACAAATGGTTGGCTCCTGAAATCATTATCACACGCGAAATCGATTGTCTGGCTGGGCCTGACGAGCATTCCGAAAAATGGCCCAAAGCTGCTCAGGAGGGCGGTTCGGCAAGCTACGACTGCAAAAAAGGCGATATTTGTGGGCTTTCGAGGTTCCCAAATGAAAAAAACCGCATAAAATGCGGCTGAAACGCTATTTTTCCACAGGAAGCATGGTATAACATGCTCGCATCGCAGGAAAATTCAACGTTCCACCTAGAGGAGGATTCATGGCTTCAGGCATGACCAAGACTCAACTCGTCCGGCATCTGGCTGAGAAACTTGAGAGCAACAACAAGACCGCAGCCGCATTTCTTGAAAATTTAACTGATGTCGCCGTAAGAGAGACCAAGAAGAATGGCGTGTTTGTCATCCCCGGACTGGGCCGTCTGGTGAAGGCGCATCGCAAGGCTCGCATGGGACGCAACCCGCAGACCGGCGAACCCATCCAGATCAAGGCAAAGACCGTGGTAAAGTTCCGCGTCGCGAAAGCTACCAAGGACGCGATCGCACCTCCCGCAAAAAAGTAGTTGTCGGGTTGGCTTGATAACCAAGGCCGGCTGAAAAGTCGGCCTTTTGTATTGATGCGGGCTATTGTTCCGTAACTATCTGAGAGGGAATCACCCAACTGCCCGTTCGCGCGTCGCGCATGGATATCCAAGCCCGTGTTCTTCTAGTCTCCGCCGGGAGCGTCGTTGCTGACGTATTGTTCGAGGGAGCCGACTTCACGATTCAAGTCCTCGATGCGCCATTCCAGAACATTGCGAATGGAGAGCATCCCCAAGAGCTTGCCGTTGTTATCGATCACGGGGAGATGGCGAAAATGACGTTCAACCATCGTGATCAAAGCTTCTCCCGGACTCGTCTGCGAAGTGGCCAGTTCCACCGGCGTGGTCATGAGCTCACGAACTGGCGTCTGGGCGGGGTCGCGCCCGCTCAATGAAAACTTGCGCAACACGTCACGTTCGGTGAAGATGCCGGCCACGCGCCGCTCGCGGTCAATAATCGCGACCGCGCCGACGTGAAAATCGAGCATCTTCTTGATGGCTTCCGCCACGCTGGCTTCTACCGGAACCGCTGCTGCTTCGGGATCGCATAGATCAAGCACCTTCATACTCGCCTCCCGGGGAGTACCCGCGCTGCCCCTTTTCCGAGTTCAGGGGAAAAACGATTCGGGCATTATGACCTATGCGGAGCCGGTGTCAAGTGGATTAATTAACAGTTTTTTCGATGCGGACTATTTGGTTTCGTTTCGGAACACCTTGCCGTCTTTCATAACGAATTGGACGTTTTGCAGGACCTTGATATCGCTGAGAGGATCGCCGCTTAGCGCGACGATATCCGCGTAGGCCCCGCTCGCGATCACGCCAATCTGCCCTTGCATGTCGAGCATCTCAGCGGCGCGTGAGGTGGCACTTTTAATCGCATCCATGGGAGACATGCCGAGCTCGACCATGTGGGGAAACTCTTGCGCGATGGGCTCGCTCCATGGAATGCCTCCGATGTCGGTGCCGAACACAATCTTTACGCCCGCGTGCAGCGCTTTGGGAAACGATACTTCATGCACCGCCACGCGCTTTCGATCACGCTGGCCTTCGGGAGTATCTGCCGGAGCCCAATCGTGGTAGTACGCTCAGAGTTGGACAGTACCAGGTTCCCTGCTTGAGCATCTGCGCGATGGCAGCGTCATCCAGGTCGAGACCGTGTTCGATCGAGTCGCAGCCTCCGTCGAGCCCACGATGCAATCCGATTCCGCCGTAAGCATGGCAGGCAACTTTTTTTCCCCAGCCGTGGGTTTCATCGACGACGGCTTTCAGTTCTTCGACCGTCAGCGTCGGTTGCGAAACCAGTTCGCCGTTCTTTCCCACCCAGGAGCGATGCGTCATGTAAACCTTGATCCAGTCAGCGCCATGGGACAATTGCTCGCGAGCGGCTTTGCGTGCTTCAACCGGGCCGTCGATGAGCTGTGCACCCGTGGGCATATCTAGTTCGGGCGCATAGCCCTCGAGCGGGTAGCCGCCAGTAGTGGAAATTGCGCGAGTCGAGACGAAGAGCCGAGGCCCGGGAATGTATCCACCCTCGATGGCTTCTTTGATGCCGATATCGCCGTAGCCCGCGCCTTCGGTCTCCGGGTCGCGCAGCGTAGTGAAACCCTGCTCCAGCGCACGCCGCACTGAGACCGTTGCCCGCGCTGCGCGAAGGGCCAACGGATATTTCAGAATGTTTACGTCGTATCCGCCCTGCGCGGGTTCTTCGCCTTGCAGGAAAATGTGGGTGTGGGAATCGATCAGTCCGGGCAGCACCGTCGCGTGGGATAGATCGATCAAATCCGCGCCGTCGGGAACCTTCGCGGTAGCCGCGTCGGAGACGCTTTCGATGCGGTTGCCGCGGATTATGATGACTTGATTGTGGCGGGGGGAATCGGACTTGCCGTCAATGAGCACGCCGGCACGGATCACCGTGAAGGGATGCAAGACCGGGCTGGTGTTGTTTTCCTGAGCGCTGCAACAAATCACAATCGCAAGAAAGAAGACCCAGCAACAGTTTTTCATTTCCCGTGCTCCTCGAGTCAAGATCAAAGGCAGTGCAATGTCCAGCGCATTCTACGCCTGAGAAGCACCGATCACAGCGTCGGCTTCAATCTCAATCAGCATCTCCGGAGAAATCAGCGCGCTTACCTGGATCATCGATGTCGCAGGGCGAATGTCGCGGAAGAACTCACCATGCGCTTTGCCGATCTTCTCCCAATCGGCGATGTTGATCACGTACATGCGGGTGCGCACTACATCTTTCAATGTAGCTCCGGCCTTCTTTAAAGCGGATTCGATGTTTTTCAGGACTTGCACGGTCTGGGCATAGGGATCGCCCAGCCCGACCACTTTGCCGTCAGCGCCCGTAGCGGTGGTCCCGGCCACGTGGACGTAAGAACCAACCTTGACCGCACGAGAGTAACCGACAATCGGTTCCCAGGGTGTGCCGCTGGAAATGTTTCGTCGTTCCATAAATGCGAAAACCCCTCCTGCCGGTGATTGTAACTTGAGGCCAGCGTAGACGATCAGCAGTCACGCTTCACGGCTGCCAATCATTGCCAAGAAACCTTTTGCAGCAATTGCGCACCATAAGAAAAGTAGATAGCTGTGACTTACAAAAGTCACTTGCGTTCTTGGCGTGATCGGGATAAAACATCACGCAACAGATAGGAACTCCGCATTGGAGGCGGAGTTCGGGGGCCCTAAACGATGATTCCGGAATCGCATCCGCTGCAGCAGCTGTTTATTGAGCTGATTGGCCGGCACTACGCCGAGGAGATTGGGATTCGCGACCCTCAGATCGTGAACTACGTCGCGCATCTCATGGCCGAGTTCTGCGAAGTCGAGCAGTTGTTCAAAATACGCAGCGCTGCTGACCAGCCAATTACCGATGTGGGCGAGATGCTGATCGAATCCAATCCTGTCTATGGTCCCGCGCCTTCTTTCGATCGCGAGCGCCAGGTTCGCAAGCATATCGGAGATTACACGCTCTTCTTTACGGGCATGTTTCCGGAGAGCATCAATCACTTCCGCCTGCGCCGCCACCGGACGGAGAACTTCGTGGACTGGATAAAAGCCGGCAAGGAGAGCTATTACATCGTCTCCAAGTTCGAGCATTTCGAGTACACGAAAGTCGCGCCGCTGTTCGCCAGCCTGTCCAGCCATTTCGAGCAGTGCGTTTACGGACTCAATCAGGTGAAGAATGACCTGCAGGAAATGCAGCACCCGATTGTTCGGCGTACGAACGAACTTCTGATGTAAGAACTTTTATTACCGCCGTAGTCTTGTTATTACCGCTCCATGTGCCATCCGATACCCCCCCAGTTTGTCATTCCGAGAAGCGAAGCGACGAGGAATCTGGTCTCGTCGGTATAGGCAGAAACCTGGATTAATTATTCGATTGGTGCGTTAGCGGTCTTCTGTTCGAGTCGATAAAAGCTGAGTGCCGCATCCCCTTGCTGCAGCTTTCTGTATCGACGCAACGACTCGAACGCTTTTCCGGAATCAAATTTTTTCTGATGTTCGACGATGACGATACTCTCGGGCTTCAGCAGCCGTGATTTCGAGAGTGTCTCCAACGTCTGCCGGTAGGCCTCTACCATGTCGTAAGGAGGATCAAGGAAAATAAAATCTACGACCACGCCACTCGATTCCAGAGCACGCAGGGCGCGAATCGACTTTTGGTTCAGGATCTGAAAACCTGCTTTGATCCCGAGCGAGGCCAGGTTTTGCTTTATCAGCTCTGCCGCGTGTGCCGACGACTCCACGAACTGAACCATGCTGGCGCCGCGGCTCAGTGCCTCGATGCCCACGGCTCCAGTTCCGGCGAAGAGATCAAGCCAGACCGTTCCTTCGAGGGCCGCCGGGTTTCCCGCCGTGAGCACATTGAACAACGTCTCTCGCACGCGATCAGCGGTGGGACGAATCTCCAAGCCAGGCAGCGACCTTAGTGGTCGACTCCGATATTTTCCTGCAATTACTCTCATACATGATCAGACGCGATTGTCCTAGTCCCCGAACAAAAACCTGCCAGCTCTTGCTTAGCTGGACAAGACGGGGGCGGCTGTCCCCACGCAACCAACTTCAGCCTCAGCCCTTTCGATTGTGGAGGCCGCATCTTCAGGCCACGCGGCAGCGTCTAAACTATATAGAATAGGAGTGAGCGAGGGTTGCGAGTTTTCAAATGAGAAATTGGTCCATCCCGGCCGGTCGGATATTCGGAGTCGAGCTTCGCATTCATCTGACCTTCTTTTTTCTGTTGATATTCGTGTGGCTGACCGAGTCGACAACACATGGTGCCGCTAACGCTGGTCGCGGTCTGGCTCTGGTGGGGATTATTTTCGGCAGCGTCGTACTGCACGAACTGGGACATGCGCTGGTCAGCATGCGCGCCGGAATCCCTGCCAAGGCAATTATTCTATTGCCCATCGGTGGCGTAACCCTGCTCGACGAAACCCAGCGCCCCCTCGAACCGGGCATCCTGACGTGGAAGCGGGACATCCGCATCGCTCTCGCCGGTCCCTTGGTCAATATCGCCATCGCTGTGATCGCGGGCAGCGCGTTGCTGGCCGTAGCTCCCCAGATTCACCTCTGGGCGAAGCCCTATGTTTACTCGGGTAACCTGCCGCGCAGTCTGGTCTGGGCGAACCTGGGACTGGCGCTATTCAATTTGCTGCCTGCCTATCCGATGGATGGAGGTCGAGTGCTGCGAGCCTGGTTCAGCCGCACTATGGATCCGGTACGGGCCACGCGTCGCGCGGTTTCGATCGGCCAGGCCTTCGCGACTCTGTTCATGCTGGTGGGCATGTTGTGGAATATCTGGCTCACCATGATTGGGTTTTTCCTCTTCATCGCGGCACAACTCGAGGAGCGCTCGGCAGTATTTCAGTCCGTGCTCGAGACCGTGCGCCTGGAAGACATCATGCTCACCGATTTCGCCACGCTCTCTCCAGCCGATACTCTGGAGGACGCACTGGACAAAGCCGTTCACTCGCTGCAGGATGATTTCCCCGTCATTCGAGGTAGCGATATGGTCGGCGTGATCTCGAGGCAGAAGATTCTGGCGGCGTTGCGGGCCGAGGGAAACGGATATGTGCAGGCGGTGATGAACCGTATCTTCGAAGTGGCACAGAAGAAGGAATCGCTAGCCTCGGCCTTCCGCAAATTGACTGCGCGAAATCTCAGCATTATCCCCGTTGTCGAGGACGAACGCCTGATTGGCATTGTCACCCTGCAGAACCTGATGCACTCGATGGCGTTGCTGGCGGAGAGCCGGAAGTTACGCAAAGCTGCGCTCAACTCGTAAGGTTGGCCACGGATTTTGCGGATTTCCACGGATCAAAATACTTCGCTAGCGATCTCTGCACATCCGTGATTTCGTTCCCTCTGTAAGCTAGAACTTGAACACAATCCCGATCGAAGGCTCGGACATATAGCCTTTTCTTCCGGTGGCCAAACTTACGGAGCTTCCGGAAACCGCCGTCACATTAAAATCAGGGGCATTGTAGACAAGCCCGCGATATTGCATCCGGAGAGCGAATCTCCAAGGCAGCCGATAATCCACTCCGCCACCGAAGATGTACGTAACTCCGGTCTCGTTGGTCGTATTGAGCGGGGTCAGGACACGATTGGGAACGTCGACGATAAAATCGGGAAGAATCAGCCATGTGGTTTTGGGCGCGAACCTGAGCGCTCCGGCACCCGCCAGCACGAAGGTCTGGAATTTGCCCTTTTCATACACGTTGTAAGCAAAGGTGCCGCTGAGTTCCCGGATCGAGTCCAAGGTGTGGAAGTCGACGTTGCTTTGGTAGATTTGAGAATTTTTACCCGAACCGAAGTTGAACGCCATCGAGATTTTGGGCCTGAACTTGAAGCGGAAGGTGCCGAAAAAGTTCGAGCCGATGGTTGCGCTTTGTTGAATGCCATTTCCACTGGTTGACTTGGTGATAACCGGACCGCCGTTGATGCTGGCGTCGAAACGACCGTCATCTTGGCTGAGCGCCAGCGAGGTAAATAGAAATAATGCCGCAACCACAATCCATGATCTTCTAAGCATTCGGCTTCCTCTCGAATTATTGTTCCTGCTGCCCGCACCAATCCAAATGGGGCAGTCTGACCCGCCCGTTTCGTCGACGCTCTGGCTGAATCTGTAATTGTATCGTGAAGAAACCGTTTGTCTGGTTCCCGTCCGGCAGCCCGGCCCTGCTGCGGCGCCGATAATTTCGTCATCTGTCGCGAAATCGTGAGTCGAACCGCCTTGACATTATCGTTATTCCTTACTATCATGTAAGTACTACAAAATGGCAACCGCGACTGTCACCTCGAAAGGACAAATCACAATTCCCGCTCAGGTACGCAATGCCCTGGGATTGGAGGCGGGAGATCGTGTGGAATTCGTGGAGCAGGGCAAGGGGCTGTTTGCGATCGTGGCGGCCACTCGCTCAGTGCAGGAACTGAAAGGGCGGTTTCAAGGCAAACGAAGCAAGCCGGTATCGATTGAAGAGATGAACGCTGCCATTGCGAAGCGGGCAGCCGGACTCCGATGATCGCCAGGGCGACGATCGGCCTCGACACCAATGTTATTGTCCGTTATCTTACTCACGACGACCTCAGCCAAACAGCGCCGGCGGTGAGATTGATCGACTCGCTCTCGTCGGATTCACCGGGTTTCCTTTCCCTGATCGTCATTGCTGAACTGGTTTGGGTATTGGAGGTTTCCTACCGGTTTAAAAAGAACGAAATTGAACACGTCTTGGAGACCTTACTGCGAAGTAAGGAATTAGTAGTCGAGCGAGCGGAAATCGTATTGCAGGCCTTGCGCAAGTTCAGCGCCAGTCAGGCCGACTTTGCAGATTGCCTGATTGAGCGCAGCGGCCACGCGGCGGAATGCCTGTACACTGTGACCTTCGACCGTAACGCTGCTAAGGGCGCGGGCATGAAACTCCTTCACTGATTTCGGTGCTTAGCCCGCTCTCAGGGGGCACATACGGCAGGGATACAAACTCCGCACGACACCGATCATAGGTCCTCCTGAAAATCCCCTTCTGCGCCGAACCATTTCTCAACTGCAACCAAGTCCGTTGTCTTTTGGTAATTTGGCAAGCTCTCGACAAACACCTTTCCATAGGCCTTCTTTAAGATCCGGTTGTCCAGCAATACGAGCAGGCCACGATCATGAAGCGAGCGGATAAGCCGTCCGAAGCCTTGCTTCAGCGTGATGACTGCCGCGGGTACCTGATACTGAAAGAAAGCGTTGCCGCCTTCAGCGTCGATGGACTTCACCCGTGCGGCTACGACTGGGTCGCTGGGCACCGCGAACGGCAGGCGATCGATGATCACACAACTAAGTTGTTCTCCCTGCACGTCGACGCCTTGCCAGAAAGATGAAGTCGCGAAAAGGACGGCGTGCGGAGTCAGGCGGAATTCTTCCAGCAACGCGCTTTTCGGCGCGTCGCCTTGCAATAGCATGGGAAAATCTAGCTCACCCAGCAGTCGCTGGTAAACATCGTTCATCTGCGCGTAGCTGGTGAACAAGACGAAGGCCCGGCCGCGGGTGATCTCGAGCAAACGCCGGATGCGATCTGCCGCCTTCGCCGCGAACTGCGGCGTGCGCGGATCGGGCAAGTCGGGCGGCACGTAGAGCAGTGCCTGATTTTCGTAGTCGAAATGCGAGGGCAGAACCGATTCTCTTGCATGCTCAAGCCCGAGCCGGCGGCGCATGTACTCGAAACCGCCTCCCACGGCGAGCGTGGCCGAAGTCAGCACGGCGCACTCCAGTTTGTCGAACAGGTATGTTTTCAGGATTGGCGCCACGTCGATCGGAGTGGCTTGTAGATACACGTTCAGTTTGTCGCGCCCGCCGCGGCGCCGCTCGATCCAGAAGACGGTATTATGGTCTTCCGACTCCATCAGGAAACCGAACTGGACCTGCAACTCCTGAGCACGACGGGCATAGTTGAACACTTCCTCCGGCTTGGACGGCAGGTTTTCGAGTTCCGAGTTCAACCGAGTAAACGACTGTTGCAAGGCCATGAACTCTTCGCCGTTTTCCTCCAGAAAATCGCGGCGGTTCTCAAAAGAAAACCGTCCTTCGCCTTGGGGCAACAAGGCGAAGAAAAACATGGAGCGCTCGCGCAGACTCTTCACCGCGCTCGAAATTGCGACCGAAAGCATGTGGTTGCGGTGCAGTGACGCTTCCACATCCCGGCACAGTTCTTCGACCCGTCCATTGCTGACGGAGACGCCGAAGTAGCTTCCGGCGACATCTTCCAGTTCGTGGGCCTCGTCGAAAATTACTGCGCCAACCTCCGGCAAAATGCCGGCATCGGGTGCGTACTCGGATTGCTGCTTGATCGAGAGATCGGCAAAGAACAAATGATGGTTGACGATAATGATGTCACTTTCCATCGCCCGGCGGTGCATCTCGGTGATGAAGCATTTGTCCCACGAGCTGCATTTCTGTCCGATGCAAGCGTCGGAGCGAGCGTCGATCTTGTGCCAGAGTGCGCTGGCCTCGGGCAGTTCCGCGAGTTCGGCGCGGTCCCCGGTCTGCGTGGTCCTTTCCCAGGCGGCGATGGCGCGATAGTGCTCAATCTCTTCCAGACCACTCAACACAGGCTGGTCGGTAAGGTCATAAAGTTTCTTGCGGCACAGGTAGTTGTTGCGACCTTTCATGTAACACACGTTCAGCCGCCCCCCGCCGTCGGGAAACAACGCCTGTTCAAGAAAAGGAATATCCTTGTAAAAGAGTTGCTCCTGCAAATTCTTAGTGCCGGTCGAAATAATTACGCGCTTGCCGGAACGAATTACGGGGACGAGATACGCCAGAGTCTTCCCGGTTCCGGTACCGGCCTCAATGATGAGATGACGTTTTTCTTCGAGGGCCTGCTCCACGGATTGGGCCATCTGAAGCTGTCCGCGGCGAAATTCATACGCGGGATGGGTGCGCGAGAGCACGCCGCCGGGGGCGAAGAATTGGTAGAGCGAGACGTCGTGTTTCTTGCCGGCGGAGACGGCGGGAGATGCGGGCTGAGAGGTTGGAGCCACGGAGTCTCTATAATAAGCCACTGGACCGCAGAGGGCGGAGAAGTTGCAAGCAACGTTTCTACAGCCTCCTACACAATTTGTGTAAATCTTGACTCGAATTAATTCCAACTCGATGAGCGCTCCGGCTACGACCGGCGTCCCGACCATTGCTATCGTTGGCCGCCCCAACGTTGGGAAATCGACGCTGTTCAATCGTATCGTTGGCTCGCGGCGCGCCATTGTCGGCGACGAACCTGGGATCACGCGCGACCGGCTCTACGGCGAAGCTCACTTTCGCGGACACCGCCTGCGCATTGTGGACACTGGTGGAATCGAGCCTGACGAAAAGGATTTGATCCCCGCGGAAATCTTTCGCCAGGCCAAAGTCGCTTTAGCCGAGGCTGACGCGATCATCCTGGTTGTGGACGGACGCAGCGAACTCACTGCCCCCGATCTCGACGTCGCTCGGCTGCTGCTACGCGGCGGCAAACCACTGTTCTTGGCCGTAAACAAGATTGACAGCGTAAAACAACAGTCGCTCACAGATGAATTCCGTCGGCTGGGGATCAGAAAGATATTTCCCGTTTCCGCGGAGCATGGCCGCGGAGTGGACGATGTTCTCGAAGCGGTCTTTGAAGCTCTAAAGCTCGAAACAGCGAGTGTTGAAACCGCCGAACCGGAAATCGTCGGAACTGGCGAGGAGACGGAGGATGCTCCTGAGACTGAAATCGCCCCCGAGTCGAAGGAAGTCAAAGTCGCGATTATCGGACACCCTAACGTCGGCAAATCGACGTTGCTGAACCGGCTCACCGGGACGTCTCGCGCGATCGTCTCGCCGATTCCGGGAACGACCCGTGACGCAGTCGATGAAGTGGTCGAAATCAATGGCAAGGATTTCCGCTTTATCGATACGGCCGGAATCCGGCGCAAGGGCAAAACGCATTTGATGGCGGAAAAACTTTCCGTCGTGATGGCGCGCAAGCATCTCGATGCCGCCGACATTGCCCTGCTGGTCATTGATGCCACAGAGGGCGTGAGTGCGCTCGATGCGACGATCGCGGGCTATGCCCACGAGAGCGGCCGATCCGTGATCGTCATCGTGAACAAATGGGACCTGGTTACAACTGGTCAGAAGAAGGCTGGCCGAGAGACGAAAGCGACGCGCATTCGCGAGAGTCAGACCCCGACCGATCGCGAGGCATACGAAGAAAGAGTCCGTTACGACCTCAAGTTCTTAAGCTACGCGCCCGTGCTCTTCGTCTCCGCCGCCACCGGGAAAGGTGTGGAGAAGATCTTTCCTACGTTGGTAGAAGTCGCAGCCGAACGACGGAAGCGCATTCCGACAGCCGAGATGAACCGATTCCTCAAATACATTGATTTCGAGCGTGCGTCAGTACCTGCACGTCAGCAGGTGAAAATCTATTACATGACCCAAGCGGGCGTATCTCCGCCAACGTTTGTGCTTTTCACAAATCGAAAAGTGAAGCTGCACTTTTCTTACCAGCGCTTTCTGGAGAATCAGCTTCGAAAGGCTTTCGGATTCGTGGGCTCGCCGATTTGGATCAAGAACCGCGCGCGAGACTAGCCTCTCTTAAGGCTGGCTTCGAATCCATATTCATGATCGTGGCCAGCATGGTTGCAATCAGTTTCTCCTTGCCCGCTCGGATTGCAAAAGCATCGGCCGTGCACACCGCAAGTCGCTTGCCAGCGCGTTTCACAAACGCACGCGCGACGAATGATTCTCCGACTGCCGGCGAGAGAAAGTTCGCTTTGAATTCCACACTAAGAACGTCGCCTGCTTCCGGGGCAACGCTCAAAGCCGCATAACCACAGGCGGAATCCATAATGCTTGTGACCGCGCCTGCGTGCACGAATCCGTTTTGCTGAGTCAATTTGGTGCTGAAAGGGAATCGAATCTCGACGGTGCCGCGGCCAACCGAAACCATCTCGGCTCCGATCGTGGACATGAAACTCTGCCGCCCAAAATTGTCTCGCACTTTTTTCTCAAACGCTTCCACGTTTTCCTCACGATATGCCGCTTACATCCTGCCATGGAAGCCTACCACTGGTCACTGCGCCTTTGTCAGCAATCCCGCACGGTCCACACCCGCTTCCCGCGCTATGTCAATGACGTCAGCCACGTATTCGAAATCGACATCATCGTCGCCGCGCACGAACGCTATTCGCTCGGCGCGAATCTTGAAAATGTCGTGCAGACGAGTTTGTAGATCGTCCCATTTCACTTCTTCCTGATTGATTTTGAGCGCGGGGGCCTGGCCCTGCGTGCTCCAGACCACCTGAATCACAATCGTTCTGTCGATGGGGACGGGCTGACTTTTGTCGTCCTGCGCGGGTTGAGGAATCTGCGCGTCGAGACCCTTTGTCTTCGACATCGACACGACCACCATGAAGACAATAATCAGCACCAGCAACACATCGATCAACGGGGTAACGTTGATTTGTGGATTGGACGGACCACCGCCTGCCATTGAGAACGCCATTGAAATTTGCTCCTCTCAGGCACGCGTGTCTGAGAACATTTGGCACCTACTTTGGCAAGTAAGTTCCACCGGGAAAATCAGCCGCAGGCGCTTGCACACCTTTGTTCAGGCCGTGCATTATTAAAGGATCAAATCGTAGTGCTCAAAAAGCTTCCCTGAGCAAAAATGCATACTCGACTGCACTTAGTTTCCGCGCCGATCGCTTTCGGAGTGATTGCGCTCTTCGCCGCGGCAATTCCCGCGTGGGCACAAGGAAACTATGAAATTCAGGTTTACGGCTCGGATCTGGTTGCGCGCGATCACACGATGGTCGAGCTGCATTCGAACTTCACGTTTGAAGGGACGAAGACGACGATGGATGGCGTCTTGCCCACGAACCACGCTGAGCACGAAACGGTCGAAATCACGCAGGGCATCACCGACTGGTTCGAAACCGGCTTTTATATTTTCACCAGCATTCAGTCCGATGGCGGCTGGCGGTGGGTGGGCGATCACATCCGGCCACGTTTCAGCGTTCCGGAATCGTGGCACTGGCCGGTGGGAGTAAGTTTGTCGAACGAAATCGGCTATCAGCGCGCCGCGTTTTCACGCGATACTTGGACTTGGGAAATCCGTCCAATTATCGACAAGAAAATCGGTCGTTGGTATCTGGCATTCAACCCCGCGCTCGACCGGTCGTTTCATGGCCCCAGCGTGCACCAGGGTTTTGTGTTCTCTCCTAATTTCAAATTCAGTTATGACTTCACAAGAAGAATCGCAGGCGGGCTGGAGTACTACGCTTCCTATGGACCGATCACGGATTTCAGTCCGCTCCACGATCAGCAACAGCAGTTCGTTCCTGCCATTGACCTCGATCTGGGGCCAGAGTGGGAGTTCAACTTTGGAGTCGGCATAGGCGCGACTGCTTCCACCGATCATCTGATTGTTAAGTGCATTATTGGTCGGCGTTTTTCTTGGACACGCGACCACAGCAAGCGTTGAACCGCCAACACAGGCGCTGGCGCCCGTGACTGCCGAGCGCAAGACTCAAGCCAGTGAGCGTTTCCCTAGCCAATCGGTTCCGGTGGCGACCACGGTGGCGTAACTGGCGGAGCCGTTGCTGGCGGCGGATGCAGGAGCCCATCCAGCGGCGGATAGCGCGACGCGAAGAAATAAATCGAATAGGCAGGAAAGAATACGATTGCCGGCACGGAGATCAACGACATCACGAACAATAGCACCGCGAGCACGACGCTGCCTACGACGACTGCGAGTGTAATTGTGTACAAGTTCCAGGTGAGACCGGCAGCCTTTCCAAGCACGACGGCGATGACGCCGAAGCCTCCAGCAGGAATCAGCAAAATGAGAATGACGATAAAAGTGACAATCCCCACAATTACCGCCGCTCCGAAAGCCATCACGATCTTCAGACCAATGTAGGCGGCGTAGCTTCCCTTTTCTGATTGCAGTCTGGGCAAAAGACGCCGCCATCCTTCAAACGCATTAATATTCTCCAAAGCCATTTCCGGGATTACGAAATCCTTGGTGAGAACGTGGATCAACAGAAAGAGTAATACGAAGATCGCCACGACGAAGAACAACAACATGCCGCCCAGTATGAGCGGAAGCAAATGCTGGCGTGGTTCCTTCAGCCAACCGGCGGCGAGGGCGAACGCCGCGGGAACTCCGATCAGCACGGTCATACCGACGGTCATAGCCAGAATGAAAAGGAGTTGCCATACGAAATAGCGCAGCCCGGCCCCGTTTCGACGGGACCAGTAGCGTCGGATTTCGCAACGCTTCGCGACCACGCTGTCAAACAAGATGAAGCGCATGACGCTGCTCACGTAGAGAAGTAATATCCAGAAGATCACGGCCAGCACGATCAGCAGGGCAATCAAGGAGGCGTACAGCATGAGATTGGGGTGAGGAAACGGAAAATGCTGCCCGCCAGTGGGACGCGTTGGGGATCGGAAGCTGCTGCCGTTGCATCCCCCGGAACTGAGTTCACCGGCAAGAAAACCCACGAACGCAAGCTTCACCCACTGCGCCACGCGGAATGGGCGCAGCAATTGCTCCTTGGTATGCTGGAGGGCGGGACCAACGGCATCGATCGCGGAAATCGGCAAGCAAGCACCTCACGCAGTTCGCAGGAACTGGCAGCAAGGTACCGCTAACCGGAAGTGGGGTCAAATGATATTTATAAGAACGATGACGCGTTGGCACCCATCATTCATTCTCTCGATTCGTAGATCCGTTTGATCTGTGAAAATCCGTGGCGGCTATTCGTAGCGTAGCGCTTCCACTGGGTCCAGCTTTGAAGCCCGCAGCGCCGGCACCAACCCGCTGATCACGCCTACCACCAGCAGCACCAGGGTTGAAAGCGTAACCGTCATTAATGAGATTTGCAGATGAATGTCAGCCTTGCCGGAAGTGTCTTCAAACAGCGGTCCCATCAACGGCAACGTGCCCACGGCCGCCGCGATGGCGTATGACAAAAGCACGCCGATCGCGCCGCCGAGCACCATGATCAGCAGCGTCTCGGCCAAAAACTGGATTTTGATGTGACGCTTCCTCGCGCCCAGGGCGCGCCGCAGGCCAATTTCACGGATGCGTTCATCGACGGAAACTAACATGATGTTCATGACTCCGACGCCCCCAATGCCAAGGGTCAAAGCTCCGATGAACGTCAGCAAAACTTGCAACCCGATGGTCAGCGCGTCGATGACTGGACGGAATTCATCACGCCCGAACATCTGAATCGCCTTCGGATCCGTCGGCGAGAACTGTTGTCGCGTTGCGACGGCCGCGAGCACCTGCGCCATAGCTTTCTTTTCGAACTGTGGCGCAATGGGCGCAAAGATCAGGACATCGGCCTTCCGCGTATTCCAGAGATCGCCCGCCGTTGAATAGGGGATCCAGACTGAGTCGTCGTCGCTGCTGAAGTAATTGCTGAGCTGAATTTTGCGGGCCATCACGCCGATCACGGTGAAACGCACGCCGCCGATCGTCACGGTTTCGCCGACTGCGGGACGCCCGCTGAACAATTGCTCGCGAACCCGTCCACCGAGAAAGGCGACCCGCCGCCGTTCCAGTTCGTCACTGGCGTTAATCCAGCGTCCCTGCGCTGGCACTTCATTGCGCATTTCTCCATATTCAGGACACACGCCGCGGATGGCCGCAGTCCCGACCAATCTGTCACCGTAAGCAATTCCGGGGCGGGAGTGGGTCTCCAGGCAAACATGCCTTACCAGAGGCGCGGTTTCTTTCACCATGTCTACGTCCGCCTGCTCGAAAAGAACTTTCTTGCCCGCCCGTTGTCCGCCGGGCTGTTCGCTGGTTTGCTGGGGCCAGCAGATGACTACGCTCTTGCCGAAGGCGTCGAAGCTGCCCGCGAGAATTTGTCGAAAGCTGCTGCCGTAGGCGATGAGCAGCGTGACCGTCGTGATGCCCCAAACGATCCCCAGCATAGTCAGCAAGCTGCGCGTGGTGTTGCGCTTGAGTGCGATCCAGGCTTCGCGAATGATTTCGATCAACATAGATTCTGCTATCCACCCGCCTCGAACCTCAACGCCTCGATCGGATCCACAGACGCGGCTTTGCGCGCCGGATACAACGCGGAAAGCACTGCTACGCCTCCCAGCAGCCCACAAGCCAGCAGCCCCGTCTTCCATGTCGGAAGCAATCCTGCGAAGAAATCCGGCATGGGCAACAAGTCGACCAGCGAGCAAATTCCGTAAGCCACGCCCAATCCAATTCCGCCGCTCAGAAAAGCGATCAGCAGCGCTTCGATAAAGAACTGCCGCAAAATGGTATGAGCCGGCGCGCCCAAGGCCTTGCGGACGCCAATTTCGCGCGTGCGCTCACGCACCGCCACCATCATTACGTTCATCACACCCAAACCGCCTAGAAGCAATGTCACTATGCCGACTGCTCCAAGAAAATACTTCATGCCATCCGTCATCTGGCGGAACGCCTGCGCCTCCTGGACTGTGTCCCAGATAGGGCAAGCCTCTTTGTCGTTGGGATCGAAATTGTGCATGCGCGCCAGCGCCACCCGCACCTCGTGCTTGCAACTCTCGTGTTGTTCGACGGATTTGGGCGTTACCAGGAGATAGTCAAAAGTCGTGGAAGTTCCCGGAGGCTTGTCGGGAAAATCGCGTCGCATCGCGCCAAAGGGAATAAAAATCTTATTTACATCCCAGCCGTCGTAACTGGAATCCTGTTTCTTGGTAGCCATCACTCCGATCACGATATAAGGGAAATCGTTCAAATAAACGTTCTCGCCCACGGGATTGCGTCCGGGAAACAATTGCTTCGACGCCTCGCTGCCCAGGAACGCGACCCGCCGGCCTTCGCGATTGTCGTCCCAGTCGTAGAACCGCCCTTGTCCGACCGTGAGGCTGCGAATCTCCTGAAACGGAGGTTGGGAACCGGTCACCAAGAAAGCGGCGTTGTTGAAATTGCTGTGGGCGCGGACGTCCTCTTGCTCCAATTCTGGGATGGCGTATTGGCAATCCGGTGCGTCAGCCTGGACCGCAGCCACGTCCGGATCCTCCCAATGCACGACTCGCCCGGCCCGCGTTCCCCCGGCTTGCAAGCTAGTCCGGCCGTTAAAAATAATCATCACATCCTTGCCCAGGTTTTTGGCTTGGTCTTCCTGACCCTTGCGCAAACCTTCTCCAGCCGCCACCATGAGAACGATGGAGACGATCCCCCAGGCGATGCCGAACATCGTGAGAAATGTCCGCAGCTTGTGCGACCAGAGCGTACGCAGAACATCGCCAATAAGATCGCTGAGGACCATCCTTGTTCCTTGGACGCGCCGGTCAGCTGAACGTAAGCCGGGAAAAACGTCTTAATGGTTGATACGAGGCGGGCTTGGGATTTGTTCAGAGAGTCTGTAGAGGCGCGGCTTGCTGACTACCGGGGTGGGAGACGTAGCGGCTACGTCTCTACAGGGCTGCAGCCAACGTTCTTAACCCAGGCCTCGAATTCTTTCAACGCCAACTCGCATTGGAGACGGTGCCGCTCCTGGCGGTCACGGATTTTCCGATCCAGCCGCGGAAGGAGATCAAATGTTATGTTAGCCGGCTGAAATTTCCTGGGGTCGGCCTGGGTGATGTAATTCATCAGCGATCCGAACGCACTCGCCCGAGGGGGAGCAACGGGGTCCGCACCAGCTGCCAGCGCAGCCGCATGAATTCCTGCCATAAGTCCAGCTGCGATCGATTCTACGTAGCCTTCGACCCCACAAATCTGTCCCGCAAACAATACGTGCGGATGCTCTTTCATCTGTAATGTTTGCGAAAGCAGCGTGGGCGCATTGATGTAGGTGTTGCGATGGATCTGGCCGTAACGAAGGAAGCGGCCATTTTCGAGGCCCGGAATCAACCGCAGCACGCGTGCTTGCTCGCCGAACTTCAAGTGGTTCTGAAATCCGACCAAATTGTAGGAGTCCGCCCGCAGATTCTCCTGCCGCAATTGCACCGCCGTATAAGGAATGCGTCCCGTGCGAGGGTCTTTCAATCCGACAGGCTTCATGGGGCCGAAGCGCAGGGTGTCGCGACCGCGGCGTGCAATTTCTTCAATGGGCAGACAACTTTCGAAATAATTCAGCTTCTCCCATTCGCGCTCTTCGACCGATTGCGCCGCCAGTAACGCATCGTAGAAGCGATCGTATTCTTCCCGCGACATTGGGCAGTTAATGTAATCGGCCGAGCCTTTGTCATAGCGCGCCGCCAGGTACACTTTCGTCATGTCAATCGAATCAGCCTCAACAATCGGGCTGATCGAATCGTAGAAGAATAGATGCGAAGCCCCGCTCAGCCGTCCGATTTCCTGCGAAAGTGCATCCGACGTCAAAGGGCCGGTGGCGACAATCGTAATCTGAGCTTCGTCGATCTGCGCAACTTCCTCGCGACGAATCGTGATCAGCGGTTCACGCGAAATGGCTTCGGTCACACGAGCGGCGAAGGTCGTGCGATCCACGGCCAGCGCATGCCCAGCGGGAACAGCGCATTCCCGTGCAATCTCCAGCAACAACGATCCGGCACGCCGCATTTCTTCTTTCAAAAGCCACGGCGCCGTGTTCTCCGTATCGGATTTCAGGGAATTCGAGCAGACCAATTCAGCAAAGTCGCTTGTCTGATGCGCCGCCGTTGAGCGTGCCGGACGCATCTCGGAGAGTTCGACGGAAACTCCCCGGCGCGCGCACTGCCACGCCGCCTCGGATCCCGCGAGTCCCGCGCCGATGATTTTGACTAGTGGGTTCACAAAGCATTCTCTGCTGCCGCTGGCTTATTATACGGACTGCAATTCTTATCCCCGCGAGGTTCTCATGGCGCGTATATCGTTAATCGAAGCTGAAAACGCTCCGCCCGAAGTGAAGGAGATTTACGAAAAGACGCTGCGCGGCAAACCGGGCAACGCGCAAAAGGCGCTGGCTCATCGTCCGGAGATGCTGAAGAATTTTCTGCCGTTCTACGCCAGCGTGGGAAGATCGCTCGACCGCAAGCTCTACGAAATGATTTATCTCCGCGTCTCGTTCATCAACGGCTGCCATTACTGCCAACAACATCACGTAGCGTCGTCGAAGCGAGTTGGATTGGCCGCAGAAGATTGGCAGGCACTGAAAGACGGCAACTACGCGCGCTTTTCCGCGAAAGAGCAGACGGCTCTGGCCTACGCGGAAAAGCTAACCCGCGCTCCGCACGACATCACGGACGCCGACGTTGAAAGGCTGAAAAAGCATTTCTCCGACGCAGAGATTGTGGATTTGCATTTGCTGATTGGCTTGGCGAATCTGACCAACAGGTTCACCGATCCGCTTGGCTTGGAGGTGGAGTTCCCGGAGGAGAAGGTCTAGGGCGGTTTCTTAAGCATTAGCGAGCGGACAGCGTTCGCGCTTTTTGCTTAACCCCTGATAGATTAGCCTTTCTTATTCGATGTACTTAAATGGCGGAGTCCAGACGAGTTTTTCTTTCTGCAGAATGGCGAGATCTCGTTATGTTGAACTACGAGGTTGAACCCAGTCTTTTGGGTCGATATGTTCCGCGCGGAACGCTGCTCGACTCATTCAACGGTCGAACATACATCTCGCTCGTCGGATTCCGGTTTTGCAGTACCAGGCTGTTTGGGTATTTCCCAGTGCCGTTTCACACGAATTTCGATGAAGTAAATTTGCGCTTCTACGTCCGCCGCAAAGAGGGCGACGATGATCGAAGAGGCGTCGTTTTCATCGCCGAGGTGGTTCCCAGACGTGCAATCGCCACGACTGCTCGCCTGGCATACGGCGAGAATTACTCATGCCTTCCGATGAAACATCGCATTGAAGCGCAGGGGCGGGATAAGACAATCGAATATCAATGGCAAGTCGGCAACGAGTGGTGCAGGCTCTCCGCTAAGACCGCAGGTCTTCCGAATCATCCTCAAGAGGGAAGTCTTGAACAGTTTATTACTGAGCATTTTTGGGGCTACTCGATACAGCGAGGCGGCGGTTGTGTCGAATACCACGTAACGCATGATCCCTGGCGAGTTTGGGCGTCGGTTGACGGCGGATTTGAAGGAGAAACCAGCGCGCTCTACGGTAATGAATTGGCAACGGTTCTTCAACGCCGGCCGGACTCGGCGTTCGTCGCGGAGGGTTCGCCTGTGATTGTCTCCACGGGCAATCGAGTTCGATGACAACGCCAAATCGAGAATCGGCGTCCGCTGTTCCGCGTGAGGAATGGATACTTTACGATGGCGAATGCGGCTTCTGCTTTCGTTGGGTTCATTTATGGGAAACAGTTGTTGAGCGCCGAGGCTTCACGCTGAAAGACCTGCAAACTGCTTATGCCGACGGTAGCTTGAAACTTTCGCAGGAGAATTTGCTCGACGATATACAGGTATTGACACGCTCCGTCGAATTGGAATCAGGCGCTGACGCCTATCTTTATGTAACTCGGCGAATCTGGTGGGCGTGGCCTTTCTACGCAATCTTCAGCTTGCCGGGTTTTAATTGGATCCTTTGGCGGGGATATCGGTGGTTTAATCGGAATCGGTACCGAATATCTAGCCACTGTCCGTTGCCTGAATCAGACAGCGGTGCTCTCGGTTCGAAAGACGGCCATTAAACATCTCGCAGATAAAAACTTGGGCGATTCGACGGGGCGCATCTTCCTTGCTAATACTTGTAGAAACCCCTTCCACTCTTTCTTCCCAGCCAGCCTGCGTCTACCATCTTGATCAGCAGCGGGCATGGACGGTACTTTGGGTCGCCCAGGCCATCGTGCAGAACGCGCATAATGTCTAAGCAGACGTCGAGGCCGATGAAATCCGCCAGGGTGAGTGGCCCCATAGGGTGGGCCATCCCCAGCTTGAATACTTCGTCCACCGCCTCGGGCGTGGCCACGCCTTCCATCACCGCAAACATGGCTTCGTTCAGCAGCGGCATCAGCACGCGGTTGGAGACAAAGCCCGGAGCATCGTTCACCTCGACCGGAGTCTTCTCCAGTTTCAGCGCCAGCTCGCGCACCGTCTCGAAAGTTTGATTCGAGGTAGCCAGCCCGCGGATGACTTCCACCAGTTTCATCACCGGCACGGGATTGAAAAAGTGCATTCCGATGACCTTGTCCGGTCGTTTGGTCAAAGCGCCCAGCTTGGTGATCGAAATCGACGAAGTGTTCGAGGCCAGAACGATTTCCGGCCGGCAAAGCCGGTCAAGATCGCGAAAGATTTCCGCTTTGATGTCGAGCTTCTCGGTAGCCGCTTCCACCACGAAGTCGCACCCAGCAAGCTTTCCGCGATCGATGACCGGCTCAATGCGCTTAAGCGTGGTGGCCTTGTCTTGGGCAGAAATCTTGTTCTTTGCAACTTCCCGGTCGAGGTTCTTGCCGATGGTGTCGAGACCTCGATCCAGAAAGCGCTGCTCCACATCGCACAAAACGACACCGTAGCCGCTGCGGGCAAAGACATGCGCAATGCCGTTGCCCATCGTTCCCGCTCCGACAACCCCGACTCGTTGAATATTCATGAGGGCTTCTCCTGCACACAATAGGAAAACTTCAGAGTCTAACACCTCGGGCATGGCTTCCCGAGTGCGAAGAAGAGGCAACGGGGCCTTGGCTGTATTTTCGATCGAGCGCAGCTAGGGGACGCGAGAAGGGTGGTCCATCTTAGCAGTCGACGCCGAAAGACGAACCCTCGGCTCCCAAACCAGAAACGCGACATTCTCAATTCCAGCGGAGCGTATGCCGTTCAAGACTTCCAGCACAGAGCCGTACTTTGCGTGCCTGTCTGGCTGGATATAAACTTTTCTTTCCGAACCGCGCTGGAGGCCTTCGCTAATCTTCGTATGCAATTGGCTGACAATCACCTTATCGTTGCCCAGGAAGACTTGGCCGTCCCGCTCAATCGTGACGACTAAGGCGTCCTCTCTCCTTGCACCCGGCATCGGAACGGCGTGTTCAACCTTTGCGAGATCGACAGTTTTGCTGGTGGGCAGGGTCGGCGGGTGTGGCGCGGCCATCGCAATAAACATTGCAAGGAGTGCGACCTGGATGCTGAGGAAACCGGTGACATTAATCCTGCAGATCAGGTCTGTCGGTTTCCGCTCGCTCTTTCGCATCGCTGAACCCGTCGGAACAAAATGGCGCGCATCTCCTAGTTCTTCGCGTCACTAGACAGGGGGGTGGCTGGGCAAAGCAAAACCCGGGTGTCGCGCCTCGTTTATTCCCGGTCGAGGCTTTCATCGATCGCGACCTTGCCGTTCTTCTCGACCGTGATGACTTTATGAATGCTCTTGAATCCTGACATGGTGATGTCGAGCATGTAGTTGCCAGGATCGAGGAATAGATCGACTGGCGAATTCTTGTCGAGAATGCGGTTGTTGATCGCGACCTGCGCGCCCTTCGGCGAGGTTTTTATGCTGACTGCGCCCATTCCGGCAGTGTCGCCGTTGCCAAAGAGCTTCTTGAACTTGCCGCCCATCTTGATGTCATCGGTGTTGCCCAGCGCCTTCAGGCTCTGCGCAACGCGGAAGGTTTGTCCTATTTGGAGATTCGCGGTGGTGCTTTCATCCAGGTATCCCTGTTTCTTGAAAACGAAGCTGTGATTGCCGGCGCGGTCCACGGAGAACTGGGCGGGAGTGACCCGGCCGGTATCTTTGCCGTCCATCCAGATAGCTGCGCCGGCGGGTTCACTGCTCACGGAAACCGTGGCTGAGAGCTGGGCGAGTTGTACGCTGACAAACGATTTGCTCCCCGAGCCAACATCAATGGTGCGAGTTTCAGCCGCGTAACCGGGCTTGCTGATCGTCAACGTATGCTGGCCGGGATTGAGTCCGGCGAGGTTAAAGGGCGTGACCCAGGTGGAATCGTTTTGTCCATCGATTTGGATCTGCGCGCCCGCTGGCGTTGAAGTCACGCTCAGCTGCCCGGGAACAATCGTCGGAGCCACAGGCTTGGGCTTGGCTTTCTTCTTATTGTTGTATTTCGGTTGTACCGAGACTGGCGGCGGCACTACGGTGACAGCTTCTGGAGCGACCTGCGTCGTGGTTTGGTTCGCCGCGGAGCTTTCGGGCGTCGGGGTTGCACTCGGCTGGGCCGGCGCGCTCGCGGCTGGAGCCGGCGTTTGCGCGGGAGTGACATCGTCGTCCGCATTCTCGGAGTGGATATGCCATGCAATCCCGGCCACAACTACCGCAATGACGAGTATCGCGGCCGCAATCGAAACCATGAAAAGTTGCGGCGGCGTCTTCTTGATCTCCGAGACTGCTTTTTTCGCTACCTCACGCGGCTGCACCTTTGGCCTTTCCGGAGCAGCAGCGCCCTTGAATACCGCGGCGTGCACCACATCGGGCTCGGCGATTTCTTCTACCGGCGGTCGCGGGGGTGGCGCGATGCGTACCTCTTTGAGAGGCGGCAGTTCATCGATCTCGGAAAAGCTGCGAGTCGCGACTGCGCCAGGCTTCGGGCCTTCGGCCATCATTGGATCGACGTGGATCTTTGGAGCTTCCACTTCAGGCTCGACGATCGCGGCCGACATGTTTGCGGATGGAGCGGAAAATGATTCGACGGAGAACGCCTCCGCGCCGGCTTCAGAGTTGTTGATGACCGGGGCTGCCTGATCAAGATTCGGCGTAATGAGACCGCTGGCGCTCGTGGCGCTATCGTTTCCGGCGCCCCGTCCCGCTGCCGCTGCCCTCGTCGCGAGCGGCGGCGTAACCTGTCTGCTCGGTTGCGGGGCCGGTGCCGGCGCTGACGGTCTGATCGCAGGTTTCGGTTGCAAAGTCGCTGCCGGAGCCGCTGGTTTCACTGTCGGCGCACTGACGGCTGGCGCAGGTTTCTGCGCGGCGGGCGCCTTCTGTCCGGGTTGCCCCGGTTTCGCGGCGGCTGCAGCTTTGGTCGCGCTTTCCTTGCACCTCTCCAGATCGTTCACCAGATCTTGTCCAGATTGGTATCGTTCCTCAGGTGCTTTCGCCAACGCCTTCATGATGACTTGGCTCAGCGCAGGATGAATTTTGCGATTGATCTGATCGGGAGCGACCGGTGTCATTTCCGAGATCGATTGCCGGACTTGATCCGCATCCTCCCCATCGAAAGCCTTGCGCTCGGTGACCATCTCATAAAAAATCGCTCCAAGGCTAAAGATGTTCGAAGGCGCGCCGAGCGGATCTCCGCGCAGTTGTTCCGGCGACATGTAATGCAGGACTCCCGGAGCATTCCCCGAGGCCTGCGCGGCGAAGGCGCTCATGGTAGAAATTCCGAATCCCAATACTTTTACTGTGCCGTCCCACGACACCATAATCTTTGCAGGCTCGAGGGTGTAATGCACGAGGTTCTTGGCGTGGGCGTGATCAAGACCCTGACAGGTTTGGCGCGCGATGTCCTGCAGGTCCCAGATGGAAAATCCTTCTTTGCGGGCGAGCATAGTGGCTACACTGTTGCCCTGGACATATTCCAAAGAGGCGCAGAAAACTCCGTCGACTTCTTCGGCTCCGTAGAGCACGGCAATATTGTGACTGTTGAGAATCTTGCTGGCGGTTGCCTCGTCCAGGAGGTTTTTCACCAGAGCAGGCGCTTGCTCGCCCAGCGCCTCCACTTTGACAGTCTTCAGCGCCACCGTTTGGTTGCTCTCAGGATCCGTGGCTTTGTAGACGGAAATTGTGTCTGAGTGCGCGATTTCGCTGAGTATTTCGAAGCGCCCGATTTTGTTCGACATTATCTTCGTAGCCTCATGAAGACAAACAGGGACCTTCCCTCGGTGGGGAAAACCTTGGGCACGTCCTTGGGGGAAGTGACGTGATCAGGATAGTCCGGGAGTAGGGCGAAAGTGGAGTTACGAAAGTGCTCGTAAATTCGATTGCGGGGCGGACTGAAGAAACTTTAGTACCGTGAGGACCGACGCGTCCGGTTGAAGTAGGCAGGCATGAGATCAGGAACGCAGACCTCGTCATAGCGTGACCTTTCAGGCGCCACCGAGTTATTGATGATTGACTGTTGCGGTGAACCCATGTGCCGATTCTGAGGGCGAGGAATGCGCTGGCTCACTACTACAGGGTTTGACCGTCAAAGCATCAGTTCCGTACCGCTTTGTCCGAATCTTCTCGTGCGAGGTAAACGAAGTGAACAAAATCCTTTTCCTTGCTCTGGGTGCTTTGTTTACCTCTGTAGGGATGGCGCAAGGCGTGCCCGCTGCCAGCGCTGCGCATTTGCAGCGCGAGGTCCAAGGTCAAACCATCACGTCCAAAGAATTGCCGGCGGCTGAGCTAACTTTCGGTAAAAACTTCCAGTATTTAGGTGGGCAGGTGGTCAATCTTTACGGAAACGCTGATGCTGAACAGCATCTGTTCGTTTCCGGTGAGAGTGGTGGAATGGTCCGAAGTTTCTACTGGGTTCAATTCGAGCATTTCTTGCCCACGAACAAGATGACATATGACTATGCGCTTACTCGGACTACCGATATCGGCGGTTTGCAATTCATCTATGACGTGAAGAGCTTCCCCAACTATGAGGCTGTCCAAACCGACGATCCCGCTTCGGACGGGGCTGCTATCGCCAAGCTACTGGCGCAGCACAATCTTTCGTTTCCAAAGAGGGCGGCACGGGTTCGCATGTTTCATCTGCCAACTGCCGATCGTCGCACGGAACTCATGATCATCTATGGAGAGTTGTTACCAGAAGATTCCCCGGTGCCAGTTGGCAACAAGGGCATCGTCCTGAACGACGCTTCTCCTGATTCCGCGAGAATGCTCCTTGACCGCGCACGTGAAGGCTTGACCATCCGCAAACGTTGAATGCCGCCGGAATCAGGCAAGGCGTGACTGAGTGCTGGTCTACTCGGGCGGCCGAGATGGGATCGGCTCCAATCACGCGTTAAGCACTCGGGGTGACATTTGTCATTCCGTCCCGGTGACGATCTCCACTGGCATCTGCGGTCTCGATCGGCGATGCTGGGACTGGGGAAGGCGCTGAGGTTGTCCGGGTCTGCGCCTATCGGCTATGCTTAGGGCAACCTTGGGGTTTCGCAGGATAAGTTTTCTCCCGGAGTTTGTTCATGACCCTGACCCGTTTCGTCACGAAAAACGCGTTCCGCAACAAGCGCCGCAGTATATTGACCATCCTGAGTATTGGCGGATCATTGCTGCTGCTCACCTTCTTGATTACCATCTGGCGGAGTTTCTATGACAGTAAGCCCAGCGAAGAGTCGGCACAGCGCCTGATCGTGCGCCATAAAGTTTCGCTGGTCTTCAATTTGCCCAGCTACTACCGGCAGAAGATTCAGGCCATCCCGCATGTGAAGGAAGTGGTGAATGAGCAATGGTTTGGCGGGCAATACATGGACGACAAGCCAGAACACTACTTTGCGCAATTCGGCACCGATCCGCAAGAAGTTTTCAAGGTCTATTCCGAATTCAAAATACCCGCGGACCAACTCGAAGCCTGGCAGCACGATCGTGCCGGCGCCGTTGTGGATGTTGGGCTGGCGAACAAGTTTCACTGGAAAGTCGGTGACCGCCTGAACATTACGGGAAAGATTTTTCCGGTTAACCTGGAGTTGACCATCCGCGGAATTTTCACTCCGCCGGATCCCACGCAGTCGATCTACTTCAACAAAGACTATATTGACGAAGGCTTTCCCAGACTCAAAGGACAGGAAGGGTTCTTCGCGGTTCTGGCCGATTCGCCCGATTCTGTTCCGGGCGTCGCGGGCGCGGTTGACGAAGAATTCCGCAACGCCGATCGTCCGACAAAAACCGAGAGCGAACACGCTTTCCAGTTGGGCTTCATTGGGATGTTGGGCAACATCAAGGCTTTCATCATGAGCATTTGCCTGGCAGTGGTCTTTACCATTCTGCTGGTGTCGGCGAATACCATGGCGATGTCGATTCGCGAGCGGACGCGGGAAGTTGCGGTATTGAAGACGCTGGGCTTTACCCGCAACAGCATCTTGGGATTGTTCGTCGGCGAAGCGGTCTCGCTTGCGCTGGTGGGCGGACTGATTGGGTCGCTGCTCGCCTTCCTGGTGGTGAAGGCGATGGCGAGTCAGGGTGGAATGTTCACCGGCATGAAGGTCACTCCGATCACGATAGCGGCGGCACTGCTGATAGCGGCAGTGGTGGGATTTGCCAGTTCGTTCATACCTTCCTACCACGCTGCGAAGATCAATATTGTCGACGGTTTGCGTCACATCGGATGAAGCGACTTGAAAGACGAGAATAGAAATGGCAATCCCTCTCAGTTATAACGTGCGCAATCTGCGGCTGCGCAAAAGCCTGACGGTCATGACCGCCCTGGGAATCGCGCTCACCGTAGCCACGGCGGTTTTTATCATGGCGCTCCTGGCGGGATTGGGCCGCGCCTTTGCCACGACCGGCGATCCTCTGAACGTGCTGATGCTGCGCAAAGGTTCGGACTCGGAACTGGCCGCCGGTGGAGTCTCGCGCGATGCAATGCAAGTGTTGAAAGATCTGCCAGGAGTCGCCAAGAACAGCCAGGGCGAGCCTCTGGTTTCGGGCGAAGACATTCTGGTGGTGGTGATGCCGCGCAAAGGTGGGACGGGAGAAACCAACGTTACTACGCGATTCTTAACGCCATTGGGAATCGAAATGCGCCCGAAGATTCATCTGATCGCCGGTCGCTGGTTCACACCAGGGCAACGCGAAGTGGTAGTAAGCAGCTCGATCAACCGGAGATTCGAGCACGCCAACATTGGCGACATGGTGCATATCGGTAAAGGCGATTGGCCGATTGTGGGCATCTTTGACGGCAGCGGCACCGCGCACGATTCCGAAATATGGGGCGACATCAACCAATTGGTGACCGATTTTGAACGCACGGTATACTCCTCGGTTCTGGTACGAGCAACCGACCCGGCCTCCGCCCAAGCTCTGAAGAACCGTGCGAACGACGATCAGCGGCTCGAACTCAATGGCCTATTGGAACCCGACTACTATGCGTCGCAGACCAAGTCAGGTGCACCGATAAAAATCGTAGGCTGGATTGTGGCCTTCATCATGGCAGTCGGCTCCTGCTTCGCCGCCGCCAACACGATGTATGCGGCGGTGGCTTATCGCGGCCGCGAGATTGCCACGCTGCGGGTGATTGGGTTTTCGCGTCCCAGCATTCTAACTTCGTTCATGCTGGAGTCACTGCTGTTGTCCTTGTTGGGTGCCGCGCTCGGAATCGTATTGATGTTGCCGTTCAACGGCATGACCACGGGAACGCAAAATCAGGTCACGTTCAGTGAAGTCGTATTCAGCCTGCAGATGACGCCGGTCGTGGTCTTCAGCGCCATTGTGTTTGCCCTGATCATGGGCGTCGTAGGCGGGTTTGCTCCCGCTTGGCATGCATCGCGTCGAGACATACTGAGCGCTCTGCGGGATTAGAAATGCCCGCGCTACTTGCAGAAGGAATTTGCATCAGCGATACGCAGGGAATCATCTTTAAGCAAAATGCCCACTGACGCAAAACACGAAGACCTGCAAAGTTTGCGAATCGATCGCACGGCTCGCGCCGGAAGCGAAGGCGAGCCTCCAGTCTGGGCACGGCGGTACATCCTTATCGGAATCGGAGTCTTGGTTCTGTTGGGTGTCGTTGCCACTGCCTACCGCCTGTTGTCGCACGATGCGCCGGAGGTCGACGTGGTTCGCGCCTCGGCCCAAAGCAACGATGTCGGCGGCATAGTGCTTACGGCCAGCGGCTACATTGTGGCTCACCACAAAATCAATCTGAATTCAAAGGTCACCGGCCGGGTCGCCTGGATCGGCGTGGAAAAGGGTGACCACGTCAAAGAAGGCCAGGTTCTCGTACGGCTGGAAGATGATGAATTCCGCGCACAGTATGAACAGGCGAAAGGCGCGGCCGAGAATGCCCGCGCTTATCTTGAAGAACTGCAAAACGGATCTCGTCCCGAGGAAATTCAGCAGGCGCAGCATAACTTGGATGAAGCCCGAGCCACTCTGGCCGATGATCAACTTACACTGGACCGCACGAAAGATTTGTGGAGTCAAGGAGTCGTGTCTAAGCAGGCCCTGGATGACGCCACAGGCAAATTCGGAGCCGACCAGCAGCGTGTGAATTCTCTGGACAAGGCGTTCCAGTTATCGAAGCTGGGTCCTCGCAAGGAGGAAATTGCGCGGGCGCGCGGCGCTCTCGAGCAAGCCCAAGGGCAGGCGGACTATGCCAAGTCATTGCTCGACGCTACCTTGATCCGCGCGCCAGTCACGGGAACCATTCTGGAGCGCGCCGCCGAAAAAGGTGAGCTCGTGACTTCTGGATTCGCCAGCACCGCCGAGGGCGGTCCGCAGGGCCTTGTCGTTTCTCTGGCTGACTTGAACGATCTTCAAGTCGAACTCGATATCGCACAGGACGATTTCGCCAGGCTCGGTCCCAAACAGAAAGGCGTGGTCTCCGTGGACTCGTATCCTGACCTCAAGTGGGATGGAATAATCTCAGAAATCTCGCCTCAAGCCAACCGGGCTAAGGCGACAGTCCAGGTAAAAGTGCAAATTCTCAATCCGGATGCGCACTTGCGCCCGGATATGAACGCCACAGTAAAGTTTCTGGCGGACGAAAACAAACAAACCAATACACAGCCGCAGGGAGTATTTGTTCCCACGAGCGCGATTCACGATCGCGATGGCAAGAAGTTCGTCTTCCTCGCCTTTGACGGCAAGGCACTGGCACGGGAAGTCAAAATCGAGGCGCAACGCAACGGCGGCGCGCTGGTGCAAGGCCTCAACGGCGGCGAAGATGTTATCTCTTCGGCGCCACCAGAGCTGAAAGACGGCGAAAAAATCAAGATTAAAGGACAGTCATGAGCGCAGCTACCATTCCCCATACCGCAGTGCAAACCAAGGTGGTCCAGGCCCGCAACGTCAGCAAGGTCTTCAAACGCGACGCGTTCGAGGTCAGAGCCCTCGATGACGTTTCCATCGAAATCGGCGGCGGGGAGTTTCTGGCTCTGATGGGGCCGTCCGGTTCAGGCAAGACGACGTTGCTGAATATGATTGCGGCCATCGACCGGCCCACCGCGGGAGAACTGCTGGTGTTGGGCGAGAACATTTTCCGCTTCACCGATTCTCAGTCCGCCCACTGGCGCAACGTGCATATCGGATACGTGTTCCAGACCTTCAACCTGATTCCTGTGCTCACTGCATTTGAAAATGTCGAACTCCCGCTGCTGCTCACCAAACTGAATGCCCAAGAGCGTCGCGACCACGTCATGACTGCACTGAAGCTGGTTGGATTAGAGGAACGTGTAAATCACCTTCCGAAACAGCTCTCAGGCGGGCAGGAACAACGCGTGGCCATTGCCCGCGCGATCGTCAGCGATCCCACGCTGTTACTCGCCGACGAGCCTACCGGCGATCTCGACAGTCACTCCGCCACGGAAGTGCTCGAAATTCTGAAGCGCCTGAATGAAGATTTCCACAAGACCGTGGTGATGGTGACGCACGATCCGCACGCAGCGTCTTACGCGCATGTGACGCGGCACCTGGAAAAAGGAATGCTGCTGCCCGCGTAGCGGAGAAAGATTCCTGGCAATCCGCGCTAGATCCTTCGCGGCCTAACGGCCCCTCAGGATGACGTCAACTTCGACGATACCCGCGTAAGACGCGGCAAGCCGCGTCTCTACAGTTGAGAAAGCGACGCGCTATGCTGGTCGCTGGGAACCGGATCCGATACCCACTGCCAAGCCCGCCGGCCATTTTCTCGGACCACGCTTAATGCTTCGCCGTATTCCACCAACCGGTTGAGGACAGTAGTCACCGAGGCCAGCGGATCTTTGTGACGAACTAAGATGCTGGGAAGACGCTGCTGAATCTGCTCACAGACCTCGCGAACTGCCAGCGGCCGGCGAGCCTCCATCAGAACCATGCGGCATGCTTTCGTAAAGCCCGGCTGGCGTCCTCCGGCTTTGCGATCGACCAACTCCAGCAAATCTTCTCCCAGGATTTCGTCGCCGAATAAATTAGCGAGCCCTGAGATTGTCTGCTTCAGGGTGCCGATGCGTTTCATGATTTCAGCCCGCTGACGCATTAGCTGGCGAAGTTCTTCATGGGCTGTTTTGACTACTTCCTGGACATGAGGATCCCCAGTGTGTAGAAGGGTTCCGTTGCCCGTCCCGTTACTGCCGTTCGCTCCGTGCTCCATAACTCCGCCCTCCGAACTTGCCTGACCAGTCTCGTTATTAATTCGCTCTAGCCTTGCACACCACTCCTGCGCCTAGATACGCAGCGACGTGCTCCTGAGTTCCATAGTTTGATTTCGAGATAAATTTGAGAAACGGATGTGATCATGCGAGTTCACCATGCTCGGGTTGCGGGACGAGATGGAATTCGTCCAGGCCGAAACTGACTGCTTAGTTTGACGTTAGGACTCGGGAAAGGTGAGGCTGTTTACAAGAATGTGACAAGTGGTCGGAATGCGCGGACGAATGCAGCTTCCACGAGGATGAAGCAGAGCTTAGCACTTAGCATTCGGCACTCAGCACTCAGTCTGATATGTGCTCGCCGGCCGTGGCGTAGATATTCAAGGGCCGAATGCTGAGTGCTGACTGCTAAGTGCTAAGGTCTGTAAAAAGTCAGCGCGAGGAGTTTCGCTTCGCATCCAGACTTAGCGGGCCCGCTCCAAATTGGGAAATCAGCAGGGCGCCCCCAAGCATGCTCACGTTCTTCATGAACATGGCCATCTGCATCTGAGCCATCATTGGGTCTTTCACTGCCCAGAAGTTGTGCATTGTGAGCGTGACTGGAACCAGGAATAGCACGAGCAGCCAGGCGCCGATCTTAGCTCGGTATCCGAGCAGAATGCTGAGTCCTCCCAGCAACGCCAGAATTCCTGATGCGGGAACTAAGAAACTGGCGATGGGCACACCGGCTTGCACGGCATAGGCGATGTCTTGATGGGAGAAGTGGAAGAATCCCGATAGGATAAAAATGGTGGCAAACAGGATCCGCCCCGCCACCGTGACCAGAGAGTTCACCGACGTCTGTTCTCTCGAGTATGGATTATTCAATGCGCTGGCAGTTGTCGAATGCTGCGATGAAGTCGAAATTGAGTTGCTCGCCATTACGAAACCCTCCTAAGAATTTTTGGGACGAAACGCCCGGTACTCGAAAATAGATGAGAGCCCCGGTTTAAAAGTTACTTTAAATAACTACTTGTATTTGTAAAGTAGGCACTTTAAAGTAACTAAGTGAGGTATCTATGCGTCGCTATGCTCAATCGCCTACTCCGTGCCCCATGGGTGGACTGCTCGAAGTGCTCACGCGTCCTTGGACTATGCACATTCTGTGGGCCTTATCGACGAACGGACCCACTCGGTTTGGGGTTCTTCGACGCCAGGTCGAGGGCATTTCGTCCCGCGTATTGACGGAGCGGCTGCGACTGCTGGAGCAAAAGGGATTTATTTATCGCGACTACGAACCGACCATTCCGCCCTCCGTGACCTATGGCATTACCAAGCGCATGAAAGACATTCAGAAGGTGCTCGGGGAGTTAGACCAACTGGCGCGCAAGTGGCAACAAGAGGATGTGCCGGCAGCCCACAAAGGCCGGAATCAACCGGCGGGAGAAGCCGTCTCTTCAAGCTAACCCGTTTTCCACCTGTTCCTCCTTGACAAAAGCAACATACCTGTTAGAGTGCGGCCAAATGGCTTCTCCCAAGCACATTTGAGGAAGGGACCCTGGTATGAAGAATGTTTACGAGGTTCTGAGGCAGAAGGAACTCGAACTGGCACGGTTGGAGAAGGAGGTTGAGGCCTTACGAGTGGCCGCCCCCTTGTTGTCCGATGATAAGGAATCGATGCTGGAAGCAACCAGCAACAAACCGACGTTAGCCAGTCCCACAACCACGCAGCAGCCTATCCGCATCCCGCAGGCAGCCGTCAATGCCAGCCCGCAACCGGCGCGCGCCGCAGGTTGGGAAGACACCGCCAAACGCTGGCCATAGGGTTAGTGACGACGTCATTTGTTTCGTCCGCGAAATCAAGGGATTTAGTTCGTGAGGACACAAAAGTAAGCGAAGGCAATCAGGGCAAATTGGCCAAGTTCTGCTAACCTTCGTTGTTACTGTTGTGTCCTGCGCCGTCAACGGATTTCGAACTGCTGAGGAAATCTCCCACCGAGCGATGCTATACTCCACGCAATAACTCTGGCCGAAGCATTCCTCATTAAGCCTTAATTCAAGGCGACGCGGGGGTGGTGTGCCGAGACAGGCAGAGGTGAAGCCATGAGCGCGGCAGCGACGCAGGCACCGGTTCGAGTCTTCACCAACACTCGCCGCGTTCCACGCTTCCCGTTGGCGGTTCCCGCGGATGTCACTGTCTTACGATCAGGAATTCCCTATTCGATTCCAGGACGCTCGGTCACTCTCGGGGAGCGCGGTGTCGGTCTGGTGCTGGCCGGGGAGCTTCATCCTGGCGATTCGGTTGGTATTGAGTTTCGATTGCCCGACGCCGGCGGGCCGTTTCGCCTCAAGGCGGTGGTTCGCTATCAGGCGCTGTTCCATTGTGGCCTTGAGTTTGTAAATCTGACCTCGGAACAACAAACGCTGATCGAGCACTGGACGCGACGGAAGTCCGTCGCCAATCCCACCACTGCGGTTCCCGGCGCTACACCCGCGACGCCGGCAGCCATACCTGCACAATCGCGTGCCATCCCCGGTCAAGTCATCAGTCAAAAGATCGCCGTTCAAAAGAGAGTCCAGCCGATGTTGCGGCGCGCCGCATGGGTGGCGTTGGTCGGAACATTCCTGTTAGCAGCGGGCGGCTGGTGGCATTGGCGCCAGGCGTGGGGCGAACTGGAATCGCAGATTCCGGCAAGCCAGAAGCCCTCGCAACCACCTCCCGTCTATGTTCCCGCCGAAGCGATGGAAAGGCTATTAATCCACAAGATCGAACCGATCTATCCCGACGCCGCGAGACAAACGAACATACAAGGTATCGTGATCCTCGACACCGTCATCGGACGCGACGGAACCGTCATCGACGTACACCCGATCAGCGGCCCCGACGAACTCACCCCCGCAGCCGTCGATGCCGTGAAATGGTGGCGCTTCCAGCCGTATCAAGCGCAGGGCCAACCCGTCGAAGTGGAAACCAAGCTGGCAGTGGAATTCCGAGGGGATTGAGCGCTGCCCTTCCCCATCTTGGGTCGACCCTCGCGAACGTCTTTCCAGAATGATTTGGTGAACTTCTGCTGAGTTGGTTATTTGGGCGTCATGCGATTCTTGCGAAAAGCATGTAGAATCATCGCACTACTGATCGCGAAACTGCCCACGGCGCCGAGGGCCACTACTTCGGCCATCTGCCAACTCAAACCCAGGAAATCCGCGAAGAATGCAGCGAGGGCAAACCCTACTCCAAGGATGTTCAGCCACACTGGCGCGTGCACCGGGTTGCTGTGCCCACGATTATAGAAGCGCAGTTGAAGCAGCACCGCGGCCAATCCGATAGCAGCCACAACTACCACGGCCAGTGGGCTAAAGAAGGCGTTGCGCCTCGTATACAGCACGACCACACCGAGCCCGCAGCATAGCAAGGCGGAAGCAATCACGGTCCAGCGGCGAGAATAGGATCGGCTGTCGGCCACGAGGTTTAGTTCCTCGTTTATACAGGGGTTTGGCGGCGGATTCAAACTCAACTCAACTTTCGACCAACTATTCTATCCCCCTCCGCCTGCCACCCATTCGGCTTGCCGAGTGTCACCATGGCTGACCGCATAGAGGGCGAGTTCGACACGACTGGACATTCCCAGCTTGTCGAAGATATGGAATACGTATTTCTTCACAGTGTGTTCGCTGAGCCCGAGCTCGCGCGCTACCTCACGATTGCTCAATCCATCCGCAACCAGAGCCACGACTTGCTCTTCGCGCGGAGTGAGCAGCCCAACTCCATGTGCATTCACCACGCGCAGAGAAGGAACCTGAGTTACCGTCTCAACCAGGTACTGCAATTGCTGACTATTGGCCCACACTTGTCCCTGATGAACGCTCTGGATGCACTTGCACAGCAAGCGAAAGGGATAGTCGGCAAAGCAGAACAGTCCTTTGACGCCGGAGCGGAAGGCATTCACAACCGAGGCGCGATTCGATTCGGTCAGCACCAGAACCTTGGCGATTTGCGGATGAGCCAGATGCAAACGTCGAACGTTGGCCATATCCTGGCCGGCTAGTTTCGGATGATCGGCATTCATGAGGATTACATCGACCTGAAAATCTGCCACGGCCCTAAGGATCAGGTTCATATCCACGCCGCAAGAACTCACCCGGAACTCCGGGCGTCGGCGCAGCGCGCCTACCAGTAGCTGGCACTGCATCTGATTGGAGTCAGCTACTAAAACCCCAATCGTAGTCGAAATGCTAACGCGTGCAGACTCCATAGCTCACATCCTCGTTATAACTGATCCGTTAATGATAGAGGTTGAGTCGATCGGAATGCTGTGACATGGGGACGCCCCAGCAAGCCTTATTTGTGTGGAAAACCTTCCGAGGCCCATAACGAATCCGAGTTTTTCCCGTTATTGCACGCGCTACGGCTGATAGGAGCTCTGCTCACAGCCCAGGGGAACTCAGCGCCCCTTCATGAACGACTTTCGTCAAGTCCACTTTAGCGGGTGCAACCAAGGTAGTAGGCGCTGAACTGGTCAATAAGCAGAAGTATCTCAATTTTTTGCTCGGTAAAGCTCTAGTGTTTATAGCTGCAACGCCGTCCGATAGAAACGGGAGATCTTGGCGGCCTTCGTCTTAACTGGATACTTTTGTGTACGGCGCTTCCCATGTCTTGCCACTCATAGCACACCACGATAAGTTGAAGACGTTCGACACTCCTATGGAAAGGTTGCAGTTCCTCGGTAGCGGGTCGAGGCCTGAACGGAAAAATGAAGATCAACTTTAGTGTGGTCTATTGCGTTCTCGCTCTCAGCTGCTGCTCTGTGCAGCAGGGGTTGGTGGCTGTGGCTCAAGAACAGCAGCCAAGCACGGCTGTTGTACAGACCGGGCCAGCGGTAACCACGAAATCCGGTGTGGCGGACGGTGCTAGGAATCCTAAATCGAATCCAGCCCTGACGGGGGTGCGTCGTCCGCTCTACCGGCTTTGCAAAAGTGATGTCGTAGTCGTTTCTTTCACCTTCTCGCCCGAGTTTGACCAAACCGTGAGCGTGCAGCCGGATGGGTACGTCACCTTAAGGGGCGTGAAGCAGCTGGTTGCCGAGGGCGCAACGGTTCCCGAGTTGGAAGCGGCCATTGGCCGGGCCTATACCGGCGTGTTGCGTGACCCTGAGGTCACCATCGCGCTCCAGGATTTTGACAAACCGTATTTCATCGTGGGTGGCGAAGTGAATCATCCCGCGAAATACGAACTGCGCTCGGATATCAGCGTGACGGAAGCGGTTGCCATTGCGGGAGGGCTCACCCCGCGGGCCAAACACTCCCAGATCGTGCTGTTTCGACACGTTTCTGACGATCTCGTCGAATCGCACTTGCTGGATGTAAAGGAGATCATGAAATCACGGACTTTGGCGGAGGACATTCGCCTCAAACCCGGCGACTTTTTATTCGTGCCGCAAAATCTGATTTCCAAGATCAAACAGTATTTGCCTACTTCCAGCATGAGTATGTACGCGAGTCCGACACAGTTTTAGGGACACTGTGTTCGCAACCATCGGGACCTGTCCTCGCGAATAAAGCGATAGAAGCAGAAATGAGCACTTGGACTTTCATATGCCGGAGGAGCTTAGGATTATCCCAAGATCGGCGCATGTGCCTCCCCCCACCCTGCGCGACCTGCTGTCGGTGGTTTTTCGACAACGTCGACTAGCGCTGAAGTCATTCGTCGGTATTTTTTTGGCGATATTTCTCTACGGGTTGATCGCACCCCCTTACAAGTCAGAGATGAAGGTGTTGGTCCGTCGGGGTCGCGTCGATCCCGTGGTCACTTCGACGCCGAGCCAGGCGGAATTTGAACGCGAGAGTGTGACCGAGGAAGAACTGAATTCAGAAGTGGAACTGCTGCACGACGACGAAATCTTGCGGACAGTTGTGCGGCGTGCCGGCCTGATTTCTGAAGGGCATTCGTGGTTCTGGAGCCTGCTCGGTGACGACCAGGAAAGACAACTGGCTCGAGCGGTGCGCCGCATCGATAAGCGGCTGACAGTCGAACCGGTGAAAAAAGCAACCCTGATCACCGTGAGTTACAAATACTCCGATCCAGTTCAGGCGGCCAACGTGCTTCGCTCTCTGGCTTCCGCGTATCTGGAGCGCCACGAACAACTGCACCGCCCCTCGGGAGAGTTCAAGTTCTTCGATCAGCAAGTCGTTCAAGCGCTCTGGAGGAAACGGAGTTGCAACTCATGAGGTTCGGGGCTGATCAAGGGGTGACTTCAGCGGCTCTGGAGCGCGATTAGCGCTGCAAAAACTAAGCGAAGCAGATGCGGATGCTCGCCAAACGCAAGTATCGATCGCTGTCTCCACGGAGCGCGCGCATCCTGGAGAAGAAACTGAGCTTGTTGCCTGATCGGATCACTACAGTAATGCGTGACTCCGACAATCCCCAACTGATGCAAAAATGAAAGCGCAACTGCTGGAGTTGCAGCTGAATCGGACTGAACTCCTTGCCAAATACGAACCTTCCTATCGGCCGGTTCAGGAAATCGACCAGGAGATTGCGGAAACCAAAGCTTCCATCGCGGCCGAAGATAAGGCTCCAATTCGGGAGCGCAGCAGCGACCAGCATCCGGATCACGAATGGGCAAGAGGAGAATTATTAAAGACTCAGGTAGAACTGACAGCGATGAGCGCACACGCTGAGGCCGAGAACACTTTACTGGTGCACTACCGGGAAGCGGCGGGTCAACTGGGCGATCGTGCGATCGAGCAGGAACAGTTAATGCACGATTTGAAGGCGACCGAAGAAAAATATCTCCTTTACCTCAACAAACGTGAGGAGGCAAGGATTGGAGATGCGCTGGACCAGGGAGGCATTCTCAATGTAACCATCGCCGAGCAGCCTGCGATCCCCGCGCTGCCTGAGCTTTCCGCGCTGGGCTTCGGATTCATCGGCCTGGCGGGTGCAAGCACAGTAGGTATCACGGTGGCTTTTGTTGCCGACTACCTGAATCCCGCTTTTCGAACTCCGGATGAGATCGTTGCCTATTTGGGAAGTCCCGTGCTGGCTTCGCTGCCGCGTAGAAACGAATAAACCATGCGCTCTGACAACAACGGAAATCGAAGCACATCAGAAATTCGTATATGACTGATCGGACGACCGGGCCAAACTTCGCCAGAAGACTCGCTCCACGAAAGGGACAATGAGCACATTTGTCGATTTATTGCCGCAGACGCTGGATGACGTGTACGAGCCATCCACCATCGAAGTTGAACGCGAAGAATACCGCCAGGCCAGACCCGTAGTTTGGAATTCTGAGTCCTTCGCCGAAGAGCAGATCCGCGGCTTAGTGCGGCAGGTATTTCTTCCAGGATGGCCCAAACCTGCGCATCAGGTTGTTGTGAGTCCGGTAGATCAGGAGACTGATATTAGCTCGATCTGCATGCAGATCGGTCTGGCACTTTCCGCACAAGTACGGGGAACCACATGCCTTGTAGAAGCAAATCTCAACAGTCCTGGATTGGAACAGGTTGTCGAGAAAAATGGCCACGGTCTAATCGCGAATCAGAAGACTTCTGCTTTCCGGGATCCGTCCTGTCAACTCTCCAACGAATTGTGGCTGATCCCGCGGATGGCCTTTGTCGGCGAAAACGAAAATGGTTTGTCGGGCGCATGGCTGCGCGAACGACTTACCGAACTACGCCATACGTTCAACTACACAATCCTCTACGGCCCGCCCGCCGCGGTTGGCAGCGAGGCCGCATTGCTGGCCAGTCTTTGTGACGGCATGGTGTTGGTTGTGGAGGCGAACTCCACCCGACGCGTGGCTGCTCAAAAAGTGAAGGAAAAACTGCACGCGGCCAATGCTCGTCTGCTGGGAGCGGTGCTCAGTGAGCGGACGTTCCCCATCCCCGAGACGATTTATCGGAAGTTGTAAGAATCTCGGTTTGGTCGGTCCGCGGAACCACGAGATGGACTGGATCATCATTTAGGCAAACGCGCGAAACAAGAATTCTGGTGGGAGGAAACTTAGAAACTTCGTGAGAAACAGACCAACAATCAGTCGGGACTCAATTAGCGGAGCCGCGCTCAAAGAATCGTCTTGATGACAGCTGTACCCAACCTTTCTATACCACTCACCCTTGACGGAGCACAGTGGTATTCAATTCAAACCCGGTACCGCTTTGAAAGAAAAGTAACGGCTCAACTTCAACGTAAAGGTTTGCAGACGTTCCTTCCGCTGCTCGAAGAATTCCACCGATGGAGTGATCGCCGCCAACCCGTCTATGTTCCGCTGTTCTCGGGTTACACCTTCGCGCATTTTGATTTGTCATCCGGGCTGCGAATGGAACTTTTGCACACCGAAGGGATCATTGGCCTGGTTGGCTTCCGAGGGGTAGGAATTCCGATTCCAGTTAAGCAAATTTATGATCTGCAGAAGGTGCTATCCCAGAAGGTCCCCTGTGCCCTCCACGCTTTTCTGAAAGTCGGACAGAAGGTAAGGATTCGAGGTGGCTGCCTGGATGGCCTCGAAGGAATCCTGGAACAGCGCGGAGAAAAGAATCTGGTGATCTCCATTGAATCTATCCAGCGCGCGGTTGCAATCACAATAGAAGGATACGAACTGGAGATGATCTGAAGTGCGTTCCCCCCTAACAATCAAGCCCGTAACCCCGATCCGCAAATTTGCGTCTCCTTCCCGCCTGATTCCTGGAGCGCAAGCAGTGGCCGGCGAGGTTTCCCGGAAGAAATCCTCTGTCACGGTCGATGGGCGATTCTGGGATTGGCAAGGCCAGGACGCCCTCGGAGAACCGAAAAAGCGCCATCTTTCTGAAATCATCGCTGAGGCGTTCTTTCCGAGACTTTCGGTTCACGGCCAGCGCTGGAATCTGGTGCGGCAAGTCAGTGCAGACTTTTTCCTAATCATCTTTGGCTTTGCCGCGGTTGGCCATCTGATATTGCTTTTGGAGTTCGCGATTTACCGTGATCCGGCGTCGTTGCTTCGTCCCGAACCCTTTCCGACTGCCGGACCTGGATTGCTGCTGCTCTACGGAGCCCTTTTTACTTTGCTGGGCTTTTCGGAACGGCTTTATCACCCCGAAACCATTCAAATACCGCAGCAGGAACAATTAGTGCTGGCAAAAGTAGTTTTTTGGTCCGCGGCACTGATTATCGCCGCGGTGCGATGGTCCGGGCCTCACTTGATCTCTCTTACAACCTTAGCCGCAAGTGCTCCCCTTAATTTCCTAATCATGCTCGCATGGAGATCGCGCTGGAGACGCGTGCCAGCTCAATCATCGCAGGGCGGGCGTGACGTGCGGAACGTTCTGATCATAGGAGCCGGACAGGTCGGCCGCCAACTCGCGGCTTACATAAGCGAGGACATCTCCTGCCGTCGCTCGGTCATGGGCTTTCTTGACCAGAATGAGCCCATCGGCGGCGATGTGCACGGGCGGTTCGACGATCTGGCAAGCATCGCGCGCACTGATTTTGTGGATGAGATTATTCTCACCGCCCCGTACCAGCCCGACTTAGCGCGGCGGGTGATTCGAGAGGCGCGGCGCAACCAGCTGGACGTAAACGTGGTTCCCGATCTCTTTGGATTCGAGCCGGACGATCCTCTGGTATTTGAGAAGTTCGGCAATATTCCGGTTCTAACCTTGCGCGCGGAACGCATGCCGGTCTTTTGCTTCTTCCTCAAACGCGTAGTCGACACGGTGACGGCAGCAACGATCCTGGCAGTCTCGGCACCCTTACTGGCGATCATTGCACTGGTGATTAAATTGGAATCACCAGGGACAGTGCTCTATCGGGCCCAACGAGTAGGACTAAAAGGAAGGCGGTTCCGATGCTACAAGTTCCGCACTATGAACGCTGGCGCGGACAAGCTGAAAGAACACCTACGCGCCAGCAACGAGCGTCAAGGACCATTTTTCAAAATGGTCGACGATCCCAGGGTTACCCGTGCCGGACGATTTCTCCGCCGCTACAGCTTGGATGAACTGCCGCAGCTCTGGAACGTAGTGCGCGGTGAAATGAGCCTGGTGGGGCCGCGGCCTCACCCACTCGATGATTTCGAGCGCTACGACCTCGGCGATCTGCATTTATTGGCGGGCGCAGTACCGTTTCAAAATACAGCGGAATCGAGACTTATTACGAAGAGGTCGGGAAGCGGCTGGTAGAAATGGGCCACGATGTCACCGTGTATTGTCGAAGTTACTTCACTCCGGCGCTACCCAAGCACGAGGGCATGCGCCTGGTCCGCCTGCCTACGTTTCGCTCGAAGCACCTTGAGACGTTCGTGCATACCTGGCTGAGCACAGTCCACGTAATGTTTCGCGGTTGCGACATCGTGCACTACCATGCGCAGGGTCCGGCGCTGTTTTCGTTCTTTCCGCGTCTGGTTGGGAAGAAGACGATCGTCACCGTTCAGGGACAAGATTGGCAGCGAAAGAAGTGGGGGCGGTTTGCCTCGTTTACCCTTCGCCTCGGAGAACTCGCTTCCGCGCGGCTGCCCAACCGCACCATGGTCGTTTCGCGAGCTCTTCAGCGCCATTACCAGGCAACGTACGGTGTTGAAACTACATACGTGCCTAACGGCTCGGTGCTTCGCAAACGCGTCGCTCCGTCGCAGGTAGCAGAGTGGCGGCTGGAACCCGACAATTACATTCTGTTTCTGGGCAGATTTTCACCCGAGAAAAATTGCCATCTGCTGATTGAGGCCTACGAAAAACTCGACACATCTGCCAAGCTCGTGCTGGCTGGCGGATCGAGTTACACGAACGCTTACGTCGATGAATTGCGCAAGCATCAGAGCGACCAGATTCTATTCCTTGACTGGGTTCATGGCTCTGCCCTCGATGAATTGCTGACCAATGCTGCGCTATTCGTATTGCCCTCCGACCTCGAAGGCCTCTCACTGGCGCTCCTGGACGCGATGGGCGCCGCCGTCTGCGTACTGACTAGCGATATTCCTGAAAACCGGGAAGTAATCGATGGCACTGGCTTCACCTTTGAACCTGGGGACGCAACCGACCTCGCGCGGATGCTACGCTTTCTCCTTTCCGACGCGCGGACTCGAACGGTGGCAGGGCGAAATGGCCAAGCCCGAGTTCGGGAGCGCTATTTGTGGCCGCGGATCGCTGCTGAGATTGGACACTCCTATGTGGAATTGACCGACCGGACAGGCGTACTTGATGCGTATCCTCCAGCCGAGGCCCCGGAAAGAGCGGCCACGGAACAAGTCGGATAAGATCCCGCGATTTCGTCACGAGACAGCCAACAGGCATCGGGGCACGACTACAACCGCCGAGTTTCCGAATCAGGCAGCGTTCACCGTTTCCGCTGAAATTCTTGCCCAGTCCCTAGCCCGGTTGAATTCGCGGCAACCGGTTGCATTCGAGAAAAACATTATTTATCCAAATTCGCGCGCGTTTATCCTGCTCAAGAAGCCATCACAGAAGAAGCGAAGTGGCTGCGAGAATAGAAGACAATTGTGCGTCCGTCTCCGGGTCGATGATGGATGTCTTCGTTAGTCGATATTGGGTCTGGAAATCGGCGAGAGCTGAGGAAGTGCGTTTTCCTGCGATGCCGTCCGCCGGTCCCGGATGAAAATGGAGATAAGTGAGATAGAGCTGCGCAGCACGCACATTCAAGTCAGGAAGACCCTCGGCAGAATACTTTTGGAATTCAGCATTCAGGCGAATGTCATAGCGGTGGATGGCATAATTCGGGCCATTGTAGCCGCGAGCGAACGACGCCCAATCGTGCGCTTGTAGGGACACGTCAAGTCGAGAACCGACCAGACAATTACCCATCGCGGCGAGTTGTTGGTCCTCAGACTCGGACATGGCAGCGACCATGTGTTCCACATCTGAAAACCCCGCCAGGGCATAATTCTCGCCCATAACCTGGCCGATGCCCCAGGAACAGCTCTGCAACGCGGCAGCGCGATTCTTCGCGATGGCGAGTGCCAGCCGATCATATTGATGTGCTCCCGAGTCTCCATATCCTCCCGCCGTTGGGGCGCTGATATCACCATCGTCATATTTGCCTTTCGTAAGGCGGTGGAAGATATGACGCTCGTAGAGAATTTCAGGCCGGCGGTCGGGCATGTATCCGCAGCCCGACGTCTCGACCGCCAGCACGGTCCAAATTTCAACCGCGTGAACGCCCAACTTGTGGCCGATGCCCTCGAGCCCAGCGATAGATAGCGGTCGGCCAGTTCCTTGAAATGGAAGTGACGGCATACCGATCCTCCTTCACTTACCGCTCATGTATACGCAATTTCTGCCGGTGGCGCTTTTCCGCAATCCAAGAGCTTTACCAGAGTGCTACGGCGCTTCACCTTGGGTAAAATGCGCCAATCGGCACAACGCTGGGGGAACTGCTCTGTTCTTATAAACCGTGCATGCAGAGGCATGAGTCCCCCACAATGCTACCGCGCGATTCCGCTACTTGGCCTTTGCCCAGATCGAAGCATTCAAACACTCGACCACACCGTCAATCACCTTGCCCATTCCGTCTTTGAACATTCCCTGATCGACGATCTGTCGAGTGGCAACGGCGTTGCTCATGGACAAGGCCGTGTTTAAGAATGACAAGGCAGCGTCTTTCTTCTCTGTTCCTGAGCGGTGTCCGAACAAACCTTCAATCCCATTCACTAGCGCTGGAACGAAGGCAATCGTTTGTAGGAGTGTGGCTAGAAAGTCCAATGGTTATTCCTCTTGAAATTCGACACAAGGCGTACATGTTTTGGAAGCAACAGGAGCGAGCGTAAGACAATCTTGAGCAGCGAGCTTATTTCGGGAGGCCGCTGAATGCCGCCTTAGCGAGAAACATGATCAGTCCGAACAGCGCGCTCAGGGCCAATCCCCCGACCGCGCCCACAAGGCCAGATGTCACCGATGTCCTGCCTTGCCGGGTGGACAACGAGGCGTTGACTTCGTCTCGCCATTTGTTGTGGTCTTTTATCTGACTCTCATACACTTCACGACCCACGAAGCTCGCTTCTTTCAGACGAGCATCTTCGTGCGCGTGATTCAGCAGATCGAGTCGCCGAAGCATTTCAACGTGGTCTAGCTGCAGAGCTCTTTCGGCTAACTCAAAACGTAGGTCGACGAAAGCCCTCTCGCGGTCGGCCGATTCGCGCTCGATGGCCATCAAGGCGAGCAGGTGTTCCTTTAGGGAGACGGAATTGCATTGGTCATTCAGATTCATGGGGCAGCTCTCATTGAAATTTGTTATTCGCGAACTAGACGGTTAGCGTCTGTGTTCTCGGGACGCACATGTTTCTTGTGAAGTTTTTGTGCTTGCGCTTAAAGCGGATAATCTACGTGCAGCGCGGCGCTATATCGTGAATATTTGGGTGGCACGGAATTGTCGTATTGTTGCAAATAGCAGTCCTGCACATCAGACAGCCGCGGAATCGTAAACGCTTGCGTGGTGAATCGTCCCACAAGATTGCGATCGTTGCCGGGGCCCCATCCAGCGTCACTCCAGCGGACTTCAATTCCGCCGCCGCTGACTGGCGTTGAGCCGGCATCGACGCTAATGGCAGTCGAAGTGACTTGCGTGATTTGTGCTGCCGTCAAATCGGCGAGGTACGTCACCCCGACCTGTGTATTGGTGTATTGGTTCACGAACAACGAGGTCGTGCCCTTTGTTGCTTCGAATTCAAAGGCCAAAGCTTTTGCCGCGTCGTTGGCAAACTTGATCTTGTAGCTGAAATGTTCGCCTTCCGGATTGTTTAACGTAATCTCGACGTCGCTCACGACAGCGGAAAATGCTGCACCCCGTGAAGGAGCGGCGATGTTCAACCCGTCTCCGGGAAAAACATCGCTGGCGCCTCCCGGCAAGAAATCGCTCCAGACGTCATACTCACCCGTCCACGCCGGACCGGTAGCGTCATCCAGAAGCGCCAGTGCAGCCATTTCGCAATCTGCGTCGGTGCGCGCGGGCGGCTCTTTGGGATGACGCACTGCGCCGTGCAGACCGTTGTCGATTCCACGCCGCTGAGCAGCGATGCTCGCCGGATTCGTGATGCGCGCCAGTGCATGACCGAGGCTCCGATAGTGAACTTCGCTAATGGTCGTGGTGGTGAGCGTCTGTGCTGATGCAACCAGAGCCAGCAGCAAAAGAAAAAGCCACCCTGCAGGGCGGCGCGCTTCGAACATAACTCCTCCGTTGCTTGGAACAATTCACACTTCAGCGTCCCCGTGGCAGGCCACAAGGTTAAGCACGCTGAGTTGTTTTGGAATAAGTGCGAAAGTTGATTTGCGTTTCTGAACTAAGAACTGAGAACCGAGAACTGAAATCCTACTTCGCGGCTCTTACCTGCTCCTGCAAAAACCTTTTCACGCTGTTCACGTACACATCTGCGAAGTCGACCACTGGACGTCTGGCTTCGATCAACCGGAGCGCGTCCTCCAACTTCCAACTCAGGGAACAGAGAATTGCCAGAGTCATCATCGGGGCGCGATGTACTCCGGCCGCGCAGTGGACAAAAAGTTTTGTTCCCGGCTGGGCAAGCGCTTCCAGCGCAAAATCCACGCCCCGTTGAAAGACCTCAGGAGACTTGGGCTGGAAGTCGTCTTCAATCGGATTCCACAGCACCGCAATCCCATGCGGTAGGGCCAGCGGAGTGTCGTCGAATTCAATCTGCATGTCGATGATGTGCGTTACCTCGGCGCGCGCTATTTGCGTCATGTTCTCCGCCAACCAGATGCCTCCCCCGACCGCTATTCGACCAGTCACCCAACTCATATCCATCATGAAAGTCCTGTGTGGCAGGTTTTTCTGTGGCGCCGAAGACCATGACCGGGCGTCGCCCCGGCTCCCCAAAGCCATCGACCAACGCCCCGCGGCCAACGAGAAGCTCTGTGTAACTTTTGACCAGTCACTGGCTTTCATTTTACGGCATCACCCTCTTGCTCCACCGGCTCCGCGACACACTCTTTAGTAACTTCAGTGCTGGGATCGCTCTCTTCCGGAAATCTCAATCGTCTTAACAAAGTCTTTGCCAACGAATCTTCCTGGATTGCTCCTTCGGGAGCCGTCGCGGGACAAAGTCCAATCATCTCGAACAAATACTTCATCGCCAGATAGTGGCCCTTAGTGACTTCGTTCATCGTGATCTCGACCATTTCGATCGCACGATTCCCGACCAGATTCGTGATCTGCTCTCCGACCACTCCGAGATCGACCCGCTTCAGCGCTTTCTTGGACACGCGCGGAGCTTTCTTCGGGCGCTTTCGCGCCTTGCTCGCCTTAGCTTTGTTCATTTATCCCCTGGACTTCGACCCGATCGATGGACAAAAAATAAAGGGCGCTCGGGGCGCCCTTTGAAATTCTTACGATCTATATTCAGAATATCAGGTTGAAAAGGTAACTATGCCATGATTTCAATATTTATTTTGGTAATAATATACTTGACTGACTACGTATAATTTGCTACTCTTGGGTCATGGCCATAGACCCGACTCTCATTGACCAACTACTCGATGTACTGGAAGACCTGCTCATCGAGAATCGGGCGTACAACTCGACCCTGAAACACTTACCTCCGCAGGCGCGGGACTTGGCTGATCGGTTAACTGCGGCCGCGAAAGCGGACCCGAAACTTCGGGGCATGATTCGCGAACGATTCTCTCCATTTCGTGATCAATCACCGGAACAAGCGATTGAAGGACTTCTGAAACTGCTCCAGAAGAACGAGGATGTGAACTAGTCATGGCATACACTCCTAAAACATTGCAAGAAGCTATCCAGTGGTTTAGCGATTACGACAACTGCCGCAAGTTCATGATTGCGGTTCGCTGGCTTGATGAGGTCGTGCGCTGCCCGTACTGCAACTCCGAAAAAGTTACCTATCTTGCGAAGGCGAAGCTGTATCGCTGCTATGGCGACCATCCCAAGCAAAAGTTCTCGCTCAAGGTCGGCACCGTGTTTGAAGATTCGCCCATTCCCCTTGAGAAGTGGCTTCCCGCCGTGTGGCTTGTCGTGAATTGCAAGAATGGAATTTCCAGCTACGAACTGGGCAAAGACCTTGGAGTAACCCAGAAGTCCGCATGGTTCATGCTTCATCGCATTCGCCTTGCTGTGCAGTCGAAGTCCTTCGCCAAGATCGGCGGTCCCGGCGCTGAAGTTGAAGTGGACGAAACCTTCATCGGCGGGAAGGCGCGGAACATGCACAAAGAGAAACGCATCCGAACCAAGGTCCGCGAAGGTAATTGGGGCAAGACCATCGTTATGGGAATGCTGGAGCGCGGTGGACACGTCAAGGCGAAAGTGGTTGCCAATCGCCGGAAACCCGCACTCCATGCGGCCATTGCTGAGACCGTCGAAAAAGGAACCCAGCTTTACACCGATGAGCACAATGGCTACATGGATATTTCGCCGGACTACGTTCATAGCGTCGTGAATCATTTGGAGAATTACGTTAGCGGTCGCGTTCACACAAACGGCCTAGAGAATTTCTGGAGCTTATTGAAGCGCGGGCTGAATGGCACTTACGTCGCTGTCGAGCCGTTCCACTTGTTTCGCTACGTGGACGAGCAAGCTTTCCGCTACAATAACCGCGCGACGAAAGACAATCCACTGACTGATGCGGATCGGTTTCATTTAGCTTTATCGCAGATTGCGGGAAAGCGGTTAACCTTTGCGGAGGTGACTGGCAAGGTGGGAGAAACGACCTTCTAATCCTTTGCGTCGGAAGCGCGGGAAACGGCCTTCCGTTTCCGTACTCGTTTCTCAGCGTCGAGTTTAGCTTTGATCTCGGAATGCGGGACGGCCACAAGTCGCCGCATGAACTTCGTGAACTGTCCAAAATCACCCGTAACATTCTTGGCGGAGTGGGTCGGGCGAGTTGACTTTTGTGGCACGACACTAGGAGTGTGCTATGTCGTGCGTCAAAAGTCAACACCGCCTGCTTTGTCCGCTCCGCTTGGGGGATGAAGTGAACTTTCGTCTTACTTATGATGGCCCGCTTAAAGCAGCAAGCCAAAGCGAAACCCGCAGATTGGAAAAACACGCGATACGACTTATTTTCAGTGAGCAATTGAATCAACTCTTAAGCCATCGCAGCGATGTCACAGAAAAAGAATGGCAGAATATGCCATGGGAAGATTTCCACGCTATGGTTAAAAAAAAAGGCGATCTTACTTTTGTGGCGCTGGTTAGAGAAAGACTGAACCTCGTCTGCGATCTGGACATTCTCTTTTTACGCCGAGAAAACCCTGGTCAATTGATTTCTGGTGGTGGTGACATTGACAACCGGATTAAGGTTCTCTTCGATGCACTGCGAATCCCGCAGGACGATAACGAAGTTCGCGGCATTCCCCCTCACGATAAGATCATTTTCTGCCTTACCGAAGATGACAGGCTGATAACCGGATTTCGGGTCACCACTGACAGACTTCTGGATCCCCCACCGTCCGAGCATGAACAGAATAACGTGCGCTTAATCATCAACGTCGAAATTAAAGCGACCAAATTAACAGAAGAAAACCTTGCATACTTCAGCCATTTTTAAAGGCTTATAATTCACGGCGCTATGAAGGTTGAGACCTTCGCTTTATCCGCCATCGTTGGCACGTTAGTTCTGTACTTCATCGCTGCTTTCCTTGGCGGTCCAAAGGTGGGATTGTTCCACTTAACGATGGATCAATGGGATGCATTATTCACCGCCTGGAAGGTTCTGGCCGTGTTTCTATTCGGCGTCACCGTGGGCGCCGTCATTAAATCCGACAAAAGTTAGGGGCCCGTTCAAGGATTTCTTTATGGAACCACAAGCTTTTCGTCTACCTGTTTCCTCTGGCCAGACTTACACCGGAAAAACTGTCCAACTTGATGGAACACGCTTCGAGAACTGCAAATTTATCGACTGCCAGATTCTCTATGACGGTGGACCCGCCCAGACTTCGCTTTGCTACTTTTCTCCCGGAACCAAGTTTTTGTTTCGGGGGATCGCGGCCAACGTAGTGCAGGTGATTCAGGAGTTAGGATGGACGATTTCGCCACCAAAACCGCCTGATTACTGAAAACCTGTCCTGTCACGACATTTTCATTCTGCATTTCCCCTCGCAGTCAGTCAAGTATATTAATACCTTTATTTTCGGCTTGTTCTGAATCACTTACGTTGAATTCATCGGTTTTACCCCCTTGACAAGATTTTTTCGTCTCCGGCTTCACGGACGGTAACCGGAGGAGCAATCGTCTCTTCAGGAATATTTCAGAGACTCGATCCAAAGCCTCGACGTAACAGCGAGCCACGTGACGATGTCCGCAGCCTATCAAACGTGCCGCCTCTTCCTGGGGATACTCCTGCAGCACAATCTTTGCAATCAGCTTCTTATCGAACTCGCTCAACTTTTCCAGGCTTCGCTCTACGTCATGCACAAAGATCGCCGCGTCTTCGAACGTACCAGCTCGATACGAGGTCACTCGAGTGCGAAAAAACTCCCGCCCCAGCAGCGACGGCAGCCGGCCTACTTCAATCGAAAGCCGCATATAGCGACGGAGCAACCCAACCGTACGCTTTCGATACAGCCAGAGATCGGGATCGGCGGCAGGAGCCTGGGTGTCCGGCAACATCGTTGGCTCGCCCGCGGCAGCGACTGAGTTTTCCTGCGCGGCATCTTCAACAATCGCCTCGGCCTCTACCAGATCAGTCGGCGTAGACTCGGTCTCGAACTCAGAAGGAACGCCCGGTGGCATTCCGGATGTGTCGGCAACCGCATAAAGCAGGGCGAGCACGGTGGCGCTCATGCGTTCCCCCCTTCGCCGCAGAATCCTGACCACTCTTCAAACTGGCTCTTGAGGTCGACTCGATCGTTCGTCAGCAAGCGCAGCTTTCGCCTTCGGCCCCCGATGGGAAGATCCAGCACTTCCGTAGCGCAGCTGGGGCAGTACACGTCTTCCGTGCCCCAGGTCCGCATCCACAACCCGCCGCATCGTTCGCAATACTTCAATTCCAGCCGGACGATCTCTAAACCTTCGATTTCCATGATTGCCTCCATGGCAATGAATTCGTTTCGGGCGTCGAGCGGACGCCACAAGCCCAAATAAAAAAGCCCTGTGCCGATTTCTCGGTCACAGGGCCCGTTTCTTTTACGGAGTACCTGTTGAATCTATTTAGCTATGAGTAGATTGCTGCAACCAACCAATGCACCGCGAGCCGCGCGGCTCATCAGGTCAGCGGCTGGCGAAAATAGCCCTCCTCGTATCCGGATTTCAACACGCGGCCGTTTTGCACGACCACACTGACTTTACCGGTAAACTGCAGCATCCGCAGCAGTTGTTCCATGGCGGCAGAGAGTACTTCGGCCGAGCGGATCTTGCGGCGAAACTCGACGAAGCCCCCTGCCTCATTTTCGGGTTGTGCATTGCTGGTCATTGATTTATTCCCACTTACCAGAGTAGTTATAACAAACTAGTTATGATATAACTTCGCGCTCACAACAAAGTCAAGAACTATTTTTCTGTCAGATTTGTGTGATGGCCATCACAATAGCCAGATGCTATTGCACAAAAGGGGCATTTTGGCTGTGGAAACCCGGCGTCGCGGTTCCAAATGACTGTATCCACGCCGTTTCCTTTGAGATGTTAAAATAGCATTATCAATAGCGATCCGCTATAAACCATGGTATACTTCGCTTCATGAAATTCAAAGTCTTGCAAGAAAACCTTCGCAAAACTCTTTGGCACCGCATCGAAGAGGAAGGCTTGACCGGTTTGCGTCTGGCGGAGCAGACCGGATTCAAACAAGCGCATATCTCGAACTTCCTCAATCGCAAGCGGGGCTTGAGTCTCGAGGGCATGGATAAGGTCTTGCGAGTGCAACACCTTTCCGTGCTCGACCTGCTGGACCCGAATGAAGTTAATAAGCGTGCCAGCATTCTGCCGCCGAGCGAGGACGAGTTCCAGAATGTTCTGGTCGTCGACGGAGCCATTGCCGCCACCGAACCTCTCGTCATGAGCATGAACGTGAAGGAGATTCTCAAGTTCAAAAAGAGTTTCCTCGCGGGCCTTCGGGCAGAGACCGAAGGGCGCCGTGACGATTGGGAACGCTTTGTCGTGCTTCAGGTCGACGGCCGCGATGGCATGAGCATGTATCCGCGGCTTCTTCCCGGAGCCACCGTGCTTATCGACCGCCATTACAATTCGCTCAAGCCTTACCGCAAGGGCGAATCGAATATGTATGCCATAAACAAAGACGGCACGTGCACGGTAAAGTACGTGGAAGTCGCCGGGGACAATCTGGTCCTGCGTCCACACAACCAGGCCTACCCGGTCGAGATCATGCCCATCGAGGCAGATAAGAACGCAAGCAGTTATCTGGTCGGGCGGGTCTGTTACGTCGGAATCGAGACCTGACGAAGAACGTCCCGATCAATAGCGCGGACGTAAGATTTTTTCGAAGTGAAACTGAAGACTTCGATCAACACCTAGCGATGTCGAAACTGATCTTTCTTGTGTTTCTCTGCTGTCTGCCGAGCGCGTTCGTGTCGGCGCAAGAGTCCGGTGCCAACGAATACGTCACGGGAATGACTGCTGTCGGCGCGCCGGGCGCGGGACCATCTTGCCCTCTGATAGTCTGGTTCGTAGAGCCGGATACTCCCGCGGCTGCGGCTGGAATCCAGCCGGGTGACCTGCTGCTCGCCATTGATGGTCATCGCGGAATCGACGCTGCTCAGGCCCGTCCGCTTCTTCACACGAAAGATTCGAAGCCAGTCACGCTCGAACTTGAGGGCGAACATGGCAAATATACCGTTACGGTTAGGCGCCTGAAAGAATCGATTCTGCTGAAGAGAGATGGATGGAAGGTTGGCCCAGACGGCAACGTATATGCCGAGGACGCCACCGACGCAGAGATGAAGCGTGTGGCGGCGATCAAGGAGCCGGCCGCCAGCGATCGCGTCTTCGACCACCACTACCCCAAGAATGTGGAACTCTACTATCCGGGATTCGAGGCATTGGTCTTGCAGGACCGGCACGAGATCGTGGTCTGGGCAATGGAAGATGGTGGACCCGCCCGGAAAGCGGGCGCGCACTACGGAGATGCAATTGTTTCCGTGGACGGAGTCAACCCGCTGGGCAAATCCGTGCCTGATCTGGAGGCGCTTCTCAGCAGCCCAGTTCCGAAAGCGATGACGCTGGTCGTGAATCGCGACGGCGTCACCAGAACCTTCACGTTTGATCTGATCAAAGCGGCGGACTTGATGCGCCAAAACAAAAAACGGTTCTACGAAGGCAAGATTATTCCATCGGTCGTCCCTGACGCATATCTGCACTGTTTTGAATCGAAGCATTAAACGCTAAGGCGGTTCGCGTTCCACCAATCACGGTCTCGCAGCAGTAAGCTCAAGAACTGAAGCCACGCAGCTCCAGGAAATCTCAAAGCCCTAACCACAAAGGACACGAAGGCGCCCCGGCGAACCCTCAGGATCATCGCAAGGTGACGCACTGCATTTTGTTTCAAAGGCAGTCGCGGCCTCTTTCAGCCGGAGTTCTGCTATCATTTTTTATTGCACTTATTTCGTGAAGTATGGACGACGAAATACCCAGCATTCGCGTTCCCACGGAGGAATTCATGGACGAAGTATCCGCCAGCACCGCCGGTTCACGCCGTAACGAAGATATCGCCCTCGACCTTATGAAATTTGTCGCAATGACCACCGGCTATGGCCGGACCAGTTCGTCGGGTGTCGGCTTCCAGGGCTCAGGGGCAGCGTCAAAGCCGGAAGACTATGCCACTCATCTGCTCGAACTTTACGGACGATGCCTGGAAGCGGTGCAGCGCAAGAAGTAGTGCGAGGTGATCGCTTCCTAAAAACAAGAAAGCCGCAGCAACCCGCTGCGGCTCAATCCTAAGTCACCCTGCTTCACTTTCAGCGACGGCGGCGTGCTGCCTTCTTGCCCGCCTTTTTCTTTGCCTTCTTTGCCGGTTTCTTCTTGGCAGCCTTTTTCTTCGCAGCTTTCGGCGCAGCTTTCTTCTTGGCGGGTTTTTTCTTCGCTGCTTTCTTCGGCGCTTTTTTCTTCGCCGTCTTTTTCGGGGCCGCTTTTTTCGGCGGGGACTTCTTCGCGGCCGGTTTCGACCCGCCTCCACCACCGCCGCCGCCGACAGGCGTCACCGGCGCGGGGATCGGCAGTTCGCCTCCTACTTCGGAGTCACCTACACCCGGCAGTTCGGCTTCCTCTTCTTCCTCTTCTTCTTCGTAATCTTCTTCCAGCGATTCGCCATAGGCGCCGCTGTCGCCAAACTCATCCATTTCGTCGTCTCGTAAATAGAGGGTTTCGTGAACGTTCATTTCTCCTCCTGGATTTTCTGCTCGCACTGCATGCGACAAGAATTAAAAAGACACCGAAAGTTGTTACCAGACTGAATGGGCCGCGATTATAGCACAGTAGTTTTTCGCAATGCAGTGACGAAAACTAGCTGCTGCCCACCTGCCCCATGCATATTACACCGAAGTCGAATTCCTGTTTCCAGTTGTCTATCCGCTGTGCAAAAAAAGCGTGCATTGCGAGTTGAGATTCGAAAGCGGAATGCGGTCAGCGGTTGGATGCAACGAAACTATCTGGAGGGAGTGCCGATAACGAGAACCATACCCGGCCTCAGGTTGGCCAGGTTCCCGTTGTTTTCTTTCAAGTCGTCGACGGTGACGTTGTGAGACTTGGCGATCGAAGAGAGGGTTTCGCCGGGCTGCACTTTATGATGCACGACCTTGTTTGGAGCGCTCGCCTGTAACTTCTTTTTGGAGTGCGACTTAGAGGCAGCCGCTTGATGGCTTTCAGCGGCATCAGGGGCTATCGGCAGGTGGACATACAAGAGATGTCGTCCCCCTAGACTGTCGCCCTTCAGATGATTCCACCGACGAACCATTGCCGGCGGAACGCCGAAATTGTCGGCCACGGTTTCGACCGTGTCTCCTTTGCGAACCTTGTACGCGGTGGCGCGGCGCGAATAGCTGGCCATCTCGTCGGCGGAATGTTTTCCGGGGGCAACCGGAATAATCAGTTCGCTTTCCGCCCGAAGACTCTCATCTCCGTCGAGGTTGTTGGCCTGAACGATAGCCCGCGGGCTGGTATGAAAAGCTCGAGCGACCGAGGACAGCGTGTCTCCCGGCGCGACTTTGTGATAGCGCCACCACACTCGCATGTCCGGCGGAATGGCGGTAATCGCCGTGAGGTAGCGATCCTTTGTCCCAGCCGGGAGATGTAGTTCAAACTCGCGGTCCTTTGGCGTGGTCAAGCGCAACAAGCTTGGGTTGAGATCCTGCAGAGTGCTTGCCGATACATCGACGCATTCCGCAACTAAGCGAAGATCCACAGGATAGTCGATCTTGACCGCATCGTACGGCACCGGCTTCTCTGTGACCACCTTGTCCAGCCCGTACTGTGCCGGATTCTTGGCCATAATAGTTACGGCTAGAATGATGGGCACATAGTTTCGGGTTTCCTTGGGCAATACATTGCGCTTGTAGAGTTGCCAGTAGTCGGCATATCCGGTGCGCTTCACCGCGTTCTGCACCGTGCCTGGTCCCGAATTGTAGGCGGCCATGGCTAAGTACCAGTCGCCGAACTCGTTATAGAGATCTTTCAGATGGCGCGCTGCCGCTCGCGTGGATTTCTCGGGATCCTGGCGGTCGTCGACCCACCAGTCGCGTTCCAGGCCATATCCGGTCGCACGGCTGGCCATGAATTGCCACATCCCACGAGCCCCAGCGCGAGAAAGCGCCAGGGGATGGAATCCAGATTCGGCCTGGGCCAGATAGATCAGGTCTTGAGGGACGCCTTCTTCTTTCAGAACCCTGCGAATCATTTCGTCATACTGCCCGCTGCGGGCAAGGGCTCGCTCCAGAGTTCCCCGCCCACGCGTAGAAAAGTAACTGATGTAGCCGGCTACCGGGTCCGTCATCATCAGAGGCAGATCGGAATGGGTAGCTTTGACCTCGGCCTCGGCCTTCGCCTTGAGGTTCGGGTCAACCGGGAACGTGACCTCGTTAGCTTCGTCGATCGGCGCGGGCTCCGACTTCTGCTCGGTAAACCCATCGCCTTCTTGCAAGGCTTGCAGCTCGAAACCGTTTATCCCGTCGAGGACACGGTCAAATTCCTGCTCCAATCGCTCGTCCGAGCGCAAGTCCAAAGAGCTCCCTAACAAAAGATTGAAGGCGCGATCGAAGTTCTCTTTGGCAGCTTCGAGGTGCCCAGCTTTATAGTTGTCCTGCCCGACCTGATATTCGTTTTCAACCTGGGCGATCAACTGAGCAACGGGATCAGGCGTAACCTCAACCTGAGTTTGCACAGGGGGGACGGTCTGGGTGTTCGCGTTAGCCTGAGGACTGGGCGGCGGAGCCGCTCTCAAGGATGGCGCGGTGGCGGTTCCAGGTGGCAATAGCGTCGCCTGTCGCTGCGCCGTCTGACACGCAAGGCTGCCCAAAACCAGGGCAAACACCGGCGCGATCAGAACATAGAGTTTCCGAATCCTCATGTTTCTCTATAACTTACCGCGATCAACCCCTGGCTTAACGGAAGCCCACTTCATGCTACTACCCATGATTTGATGGGTCAATCCGCAAGCGAGTTGGTCAGGGTTACTTTAGGAACAGGCGGGAATATTACTTCAGCGACCCCGGCCGCTGCAACCACTGTGTGACGGGATGGTCGTTTTTGGGGACGGCTTCTTTGGGGAACACAGAGTGTCTGAAAATTCCGAATAGGACTACGGCAGCTTTCGGCCTGTCTAATGAATCTCCCTCGGCACGATGCGAATCGAAATCAAACATGAAAGCCATCCAAGTCAAGCAATGCGGTGGGCCGGAAGTTCTGCAGCTTGTGGATTTGCCGGTTCCTCAGCCCAAGCCGAACGAAGCGGTGGTGAAAATCGCAGCTTCGGGCGTCAACTTTATTGATATTTACCAATGCGAGGGCAGATACAAAGTCCCACTGCCGTTTGTGCTCGGGCAGGAGGGTGCGGGTACGGTCAGTTCTGTCGGCTCGGAGGTGAAATCGGTGAAAGCGGGGGACCGCGTGGCCTGGAGCAGCATCCTGGGCTCTTACGCGGAGTACGCGGCCGTGCCCGCCGAACGCCTGGTGCACGTTCCACAAAGTGTGAGCGATCAGCAAGCGGCCGCCACTATGCTGCAAGGCATGACTGCGCACTATTTGGTGTACGATACTTTTCCCCTCAAGCGCGGACAAACCGCTCTGGTGCATGCGGCGGCAGGTGGCGTAGGACTTCTGCTGGTGCAGTTGGCCCACAACATTGGAGCCCGCGTGATTGCCACGGTTTCAACCGACGAAAAGGCCAAGCTCGCAAAGCAGGCGGGCGCCGACGAGGTGATTCTCTACACGCAGACGGACTTCGAGGCTGAGACCAAACGTCTGACCGGTGGCCACGGCGTAGACGTGGTTTACGACAGCGTGGGCAAGACGACATTTGAGAAAGGTCTGAACGTACTGCGTCCGCGGGGGATGATGGTATTGTTTGGCGGATCAAGCGGCGCCGTCCCGCCCTTCGATCTGATTCAACTTTCGCAGAAGGGCTCGCTCTATGTGACGCGGCCAACCCTGGTCAGCTATACCGCGACGACGGAAGAGTTGCAGGCGCGATCCAGCGCTCTTTTCAAGATGATCGCTGAAGGCAAGCTTAAGCTGCGGATCGAGCACATTTATCCCCTGGCCGATGCGGCCGTCGCACATCGGGGTCTACTGGGGCGCAAAACGACCGGGAAGTTGTTGCTGATTCCCTAGTCAGATTCGGAGAGACCTGCGAGGGCTGGCTACGCGAGTTTGCGTGCCCCATCCGCAACCGGCACCGATTGTTGGTGATCGGGCTCGTTCACCCGCCAGATTCCATCGAACTTCACGAAGTAAGGCTCGACGGAAATGTTTGCGAAAGTTGCGGCGAGCAGATCTTTGGCTCGGAGAAGCTCGGCGCGGTGATGTTCGGCCTCGGCGTCACGGTCGCCGTTGAAATGCGCCAAACCGCCATAGGTAGCGCAATCGGAGTGGCTCATCACCAGGACACGTGCGGTCTGATGCAGCCGGATGGACATGCGGACCTGTTCAAGGATGAAGTCCTGCTCGAAATCGTTGCGTGGCGAAGCTAGAGTCTTAGCTCCTCCAGCGACAATAATCATGTCGGCGCGCTCGATGCCCTGCTTCTTCAGAAACTTTCGAACAGCCGTACTGATGCGGTGATCGAAGCAGCAGAGAACGGCCGCATCGGCCACATACTGGCCGGATGGCGAGTCGCAATGGAAGACCTTGCGCATGGAGATTAATCCGTGCCGCCTCTTATTTCACGAATCCACGCATTGATCTCCTTCCACCCGCGAAACGACTTCAATATTCCTTTATATTTCCGAAAAGGATTGGTTTCGCTGCGGAGAGAGCGATTGCGAATTTCCCGCGAGACAGTCACTCGACCTTTACTGCCGATAGCGCTCGAATTCCCCATCTCCGCCCCTTCAGCCTACAGTTAAGGAATATCAGATTCGCGAGCATCGTCAAAACACCTAAGCAGCTGGCCCTTACGCAGCTACCGGACTGCCATCCCGACCTAACCACGAACTGTCCTCCCGACCGGAGCTTCTCATTCCCGAAGGGGATGAGAAACGGAGTGGAGGGACCTGCTGTTTCTCGCAGGCTGCAGCAATCGGAGATGGCAACGGCTGTGTCAGCGCTGGCGAGTATACCCTCGCGCGTATTCCGGCACCTTTTGGCCGACCACGAGCCGCGCATCATCAATCGGCTGGCCTGCCACAAGAGTTAAGGGAATCACTCCGGCCCAGGTGGGAAATGCATAATCTTCTTCATCATCCACAACCGGGCCTTGTCGCACCTTCGCAGAGAACTCCTCGATCGGCAACCGCAGAACCGAAGTAGCCTTCAGCTCTTTTTCGTTCGGCTGGCGAGACTCAACCCAGCGTCCCGGCAAAATATGCTCCGACAAAAGCCGCAGAGCTTCCAGCTTTTCCTTGGCATCGTTCACTGCACGAGCCACCCCCAGAATCACGACGGAGCGATAATTCATAGAGTGATTGAAAATCGAGCGCGCCAGCACCAATCCATCCAGCAGCGTAACCGTGACGCACATCGCGATACCCTCATCGACGCGGCGCAACATCCGGCTCGCCGCCGATCCGTGGATATATAAATTGTCATCAACCCGGCCGTACCCGGTCGGAATCACAAAGGGTTGCCCATCGACCACGAATCCCACGTGGCAGATGAAGCCTTCATCCAGAATTTTGTAAGCAGCGTCTCGATCGTAAACCGCACGATCAGCTTCGCGGACAAGGCGAGTCCGCGCACTCGGAGCAGAGGGTTGTGCCATTCAGGAAAAGCTCCCGGCAATCGCGAAGGATGAACAGAGTGTAGCAGAGGAGTCAGCACTCAGCCTTCAGCACTCAGCATTCAGTCAAAGCAAGAAACCCTGTTCCAACCGCATCGATCCTCGCTCCGGACGGGCGGGGACGCACTCGCTCACACAAAGCTGAGTGCTGAATGCTGCCGGCTGAGTGCTTCTCTCACCAATTTACTTTCATCGCGAACTGAAACTGTCTCGGATCGTAAGCCGCCGTTGGCTGCCCCGCATTGGTATACAGCTCGTTCACTGCGGCTACGTTGAATTTGTTTGCGATATTGAACATGTCCACGATTAGGTCCAGGTTCACGCGCTCGCCAAAATAAATCCGCCGCGCGATGCGCAAATCGTTGAATACAGTCCAGGGCTGGAATCCGTAATTCCGGCCCAGGTTCCCATCCAGATAAAGCAGCGCATTCGGCGAAGCCAGTTGCGCGGGCGTGAGGTCAGCAAAACAAACTTCTTGAAGATAACCACTGGGCGAATACTTGGAAGCAACTGTGGGATAGCCGCAAGCATTCGCCGGAGTTCCCGCCGCAACCACATTCGGACGGCTGCCACTCGGGTCAAACTGAAAATTGTCGCTGGTTCCAGTCAGGATGTTAAAAGGCCGTCCAGAGCCGACTTCAAGGATTGGCGCGACCGTCCAGTTGCTGAAAAACTTATCGGAGAAACTGTCGCCGCTAAGCTTGCCGCTCTGGTACACGCCGCTAAAAACAAAGCTCTGCCGCTGATCAAACAAAGAGTTGGCGCGTTCCAGATTAGGGTAGTAGCTGTCCTGCGGTGCCAGCGGAGACTGCAGGTCGGTCGAGTCATCGATCGAATGCGACCATGTATAAGAAGCCAGGAACTGGTAGTGCCGCGAGAACCTCTTGCGCAAATTCGCGGTGAATCCGTTGTAGTTCGAAGTGCCACTCGAGTAATTCGCGTCCATATCGCTGAAGGGCACGCAATTTGCCAGACCGGAAACGCCGGGGTTGCATCCCGTGTTGAGTCCGTTCGCTGCCAAATCCGCTAACGCCGGTTGGATGCACGGCGTAAACGCGCCGCCCGCCAGAGAAGGATTCAGTCCCGAAGGTCGGAAGAAGCTCACTAATGCCGCGGGAACGAAATACGGAAGTTTCGATCCTGGAATCGGGTTCGCGCCACAAGACGCCACCGAGAGCGGGCTCTCCGTCGGCGAAGCCGCGCCTGCCGCAACAGCAGCCTGCCAGTTTGCTGTCAGCAAATCGCCGCGCGCCGTGTTGGCATTGATCGGACGGTTCAAGTTACGTCCGCCGTTCCAGTTGTAAGCCAGACTCAAGGCAAAGCCGCCGCCCAAATCCTGTTCCACCGTAAAGTTCGCTTGCTGCGAATACGCGTATACGAATCCCTTGCCCTGCGGATAACCGAACGGCTGCGATACCAGTGGCACTCCATTCGTCAGGTATCCCTGATTGATGAATAGCGACGTCGGATCGAATGAGTTAAACCGCTGCTGGCTGCCCTGATATCCAAACGCGGAATTCGCCGCTGGAAAACACGTTCCAGCAATCCCTTGGAAGATATTGTTCGCCGTCATGCTGAGTGGCGGTGCCGCAGGGTTGCATCCCGGCGTTCCGCCAAAAAACAACAACTGACCACTCTTGGACCCGTCGGAAGCATCGCCCAGGAAATACAAACCGAGCAGAGGGTGGTCATAAAATATGCCAAAGTTCGCCCGAATCACGGTCTTCCCATCGCCCTTCGGATCCCATGCCATGCCGAGCCGCGGCTGAATCATGCGGGTATCGGTTTGAATGCCTTTCTGCAGGCCGAGTTGATTATAGGCAGACAACGCAAGAGCATCAGGCTGCGAGAATTGCGGCGGAAACTCAATGTCATAACGCAAGCCGTAGTTGAAGGTCAGGTTGGGAGAAGCTCGCCAGGAATCCTGCCAGTAGACGCCTAGAGGTTTGTTCGTGAAAGAGTCCGTTGGATTGCCAATGCCTTGAATGAAATCCTGCGGAATACCCAAGCCATAAGCTTGCACTGGAGAGAAGCTGGGGAAAGGAGACGGAAAAAGGCTGAGAGCGCCAAAATCATAAACGCCGCCATAGTTCACCGTGAATGTCGCGGTCGTCGGAATGTAATTGAAATCCACCCCAAATTTTGTGTTGTGCCGTCCCAGCGTCCAGGAGAAGTTGTCGGTGAACTGGTAACGCTGCTCTACCCGGTCAATATAGGAGTAAGGTTCGCGCCCGAAAAAAGCATACCCGGGGATATCTACCGCGACGTCGCCTCCTCCTGGCGCGCTGGAATAGTTGTAGAGGAGTCCGCGCCGGGCATATTGGAAGCGGAATTCATTCACCTTGTTGTTGCCGATTGTCCACGTATCCTGAGCCACGCCCGCGACGTCGCGGTAACTCTGTACTGAAGTTCGGGAGTAGGAATTCTGTCCGAATACCTGGTTTTCTCCATTCACCTCGATGCCGGTAACCGTGCTGGGACTAACGTTGGCCCGCAGCATGAGCCGATTGTTACTGCTGATGTTGTGATCGAGACGCAACGAATACAGGCTGGTTCCTTCGAAAACCGGAAAGTTTCCCACCTGCGCACCCAGCGTCTGGAACGAAGCCGGCAACCCAGCGCAAACCGGTGCGAAGCCTCCAGCTATGCCAAACGCCGGATTACATGTGGAGGGAAACTGCTGTAAACCCGCGGGTACAAAGGCTGGCGGAAGACGCGCAAACGAGGCCGGATATTTCCCGTTGAGAGCGATGCCGGAAGACGCGCCCGCCATAAACGAATAAGTTTGTAGTGTCGGCAGCAACCCCGCCGGGACAGCCGGTATAAAGCTTCCCAGAAATGCCGCCTGCTGCGGCGTTGCTTGGATGTCGAAAGTTCCTGCCGGAGCGCCGAAGAACGGAGACGCGTCGAACGGAACGAATCCGAAGTTGTTCTGCCCGATGCTGGAAAAGCCAGTCTCATGGCGTCGCGTTATTTCATAAGCAAAGTAAAAATATGTTTTGTCTTTCTTGATCGGTCCCCCGAACGCTGTTCCCGCTTGTACCCGCGTATAAGCCGGGTTGGGCGTAGTACTGAACGGATTCACCGCCTGAAAGTCGCGATCGCGCAGATAGCCGTACACGTCACCGTGAAAGTCGTTCGAGCCCGAACGGGTGATGATATTGACCACGCCACCTGCGGCGCGTCCATACTCCGCCGCATAGCTGTTGGCGATGATCTGAAATTCCTGCACTGCTTCCTGCGAGACCGTCGAACGCACCCCGTTGGTGGCGTTATCGATATAGTCCGCACCGTCCACGTTAACCAGGTTTGAACGCGCCCGTTGTCCGCTAATGTTCAGCCCAGAGGTGGGTGCCGCGCCGGTGACCGGAGCGTTGTCGCGCAACACCTGCGAGTCCGTCATAGCGAAGTCAATGTAGTTGCGGCCGTTGATGGGAAGGTTATCGATGCTCCGCTGCCCGATAGTGTCAGTGGTCGAAGTGCGGCTCGTTTCTATCAGTTCCGCCGCGGAACTAACGTTGACCACCTCCTGGGCGCCGGCGACTGAGAGTGCGACGGGCAAGTCCAACACTTGGCCCACCGTGATGCTCACATTCTCAACCGTGGTCTTCGCGAAGCCCGCGGCTTCGACCGTAACCTGGTAAGTCCCCGGCGGTAGCAAGACGATGCGGTAGTCGCCCTGGCCGTTCCCGGTGACCGAGCGCTCTAATCCCTTTGCCTGATCTTGCGCCGTAACCGTGGCGTTGGTAACCAGGCTGCCCTTGGGATCTTTCACGGTAACCCGAAGATCGCCGGTAGTCGCGCCTTGGCTGAAGCCGAAGGTGTTTAATCCCAGCACTATGACCAATAGCGAGACCAGCTTCCGCATTGTCATAAACTTTCTCCATGGAGATGACAGACGAGGGAGGTGCCCGGCTTTTGCGGGCAGAGGACCACGGCCAGTCCGAATTCGCCGGCAGACTTCAGGGCAAACATTTCTTGAGAAAGCGCGTTCGGCTGCTTTGTACATCAAGCCATAAGAAGAAAGCAAGCCAGATCAGGTAGGAGCATCGCATTGGTTAAATGCGGGGGCGAGTCGATAGGCGCGAGCGTCCTCGCTTATGAAGCAGCAACCACCAACTCGGCGTCCCACATCAAAGCGTTTCAACGTGCACGGATGGCAACTCCTAGGGTTGGTAGTAGCAGAAGCCGCCCTGCTATCCTCATGGATTCGTTGCAGCCTGCAAGGCAGCACGGTAAAGTGTACTTAAGCAAGTCGCTAGGGAATGGATGCGAAGCAAGCGAAGGCTCCAACCCCGCTCTGAAATCGCCTTCCCGGAGGCCGATCGAATCTTGCCAGGAACCAAAATGAAAAAGGAACCCGCCCGTCCTGTGCCCCATCGCCTGGCGGCGTGCAGCATGCTGGTCCTGTTGACCGGCTGTGTATTGCTGACCGCTCAGAATGTGGTTTTGACGGGCGCGCTCAGCGGCCGAGTCACCGACCCGAGTGGAGCTGTAGTCCCGGGAGCGTCGGTGGTGATCAGCAACCTCCAGACCAGCGTCAAACAATCCGTCGAAACCAACCGTGCCGGGCTTTACCGCTTTCCGGTGCTTACCCCGGGATCATATTCCATCGCGGCAAGTCTCAAGGGTTTTCGCGATGCCCAGGGTTTAGTCCAGGTGCTGGTCGGAAATACGACTTCGCTGGATATCCTGCTGCAGGTGGGAGCCAGTGGAGACGCAGTTAAAGTAAGCGGAACTGCCCCGCTGCTGCGGCCTGCCGAATCTTCCGCCAGCAATGTGTTGGATCGGTCGTTTATCGAGGACCTACCCCTCGACGGGCGCAAATACACCGACTTTACGGTGCTTACGCCGAATACCAGCTACGACGGCGACACTGGCCTGGTCAGCATTGCCGGACAACAGGGCGGAGAAGATTCGGGATACGCCAACGGAAACGGCGGCAATGCTTTCACCGTGGATGGAAGCAACGCCACCAACAACTACTTCTCCGACATTATCGGCCGTTACCGCATTCCGTACCTCTTTGGGGAGGACGCGATCCAGGAATTCCAAGTCTCGGTCAGTCCATACTCGGCCATCTACGGAGGCGGAGCCGGCTTCGTCAACGCTGTAACCCAGTCGGGAAGCAACGCCTTCCACGGCAGCGCCTTTTATTACAACCGGAACTCCGCCACCGGAGCCAACGACGCCATCGACAAAGCTAGCGGATTCCCTAAGCCTGAAGATGCTTTGCAGCAATTCGGCGCCGGGGTGGGCGGACCGATCATTCGCAATCGCCTTTGGTTCTTCGTGGATTATGAGCAGCAACTGCGCAACAATCCGATTTCCGTCATCAACCCGGTATTGGCCACGACACCGGCGAACTTACCCGCCTTCTTGAGCGCTAATTTTGGAATTCCCGCAGGCACCACTTTGCCGGCGCCAAACGGTCCCTTGCCGGTGCCCGGCACCGACACCGCGCCCGATCCCACCAATCCCGTGTATCTCCAGCAAGTGGCAAACACCGTGAACGCGCTCAACTCCAATCTCGGCAGTAAAGCCAGAAAGCGCAATGATTGGGTCATTACTCCCCGGTTCGACTATCAGCCCACCTCCCGTGACAGCCTGTTCTTCAGCCTCAATCTAAACCGGTTCAATTCGCCTGGTGGCGTCATTACGGACCCGACCGTGGGAAACTATGGAACGCAGACGCTGGCCAACGCTTACGTACATACTTTCCAGGCCAGTGTGGGATGGACGCACACCTTCTCGGCCACGCTGCTGAACGAATTTCACGTGAGCACCTCGCAGGACAACGAGATCTCTACCCCGACCGGGCTTGCGCCCAACATCCCCACGTTGATTCTGGATAGTCCGGCCGCATTCATTCTGGGCAACGCGCCTTTCTCCGTCGGGAAGGTTTTTGAAAGACAGTATTCTTTCTCCGACCGGGTCGACTATGTAATTGGCAAGCACACACTACAGTTCGGTTTCGATTGGAATCGTTCTTGGGATTCGGACAATAACGATGGCGGCGCCGACCCGAACGAGGCCATCGATTTCGGATCGTTCCTCGGCAGTTATGAATTTTCCAATCTCGAGGCGCTTGCGCTGGGAGAATATAACGTTTTCAGTCAGTCTTCGGGAAATCCGACCTTCTCTTTTGCGGTGCCTTACTACGGATTCTACGTGCAGGACTCGTTCCGAGCTTTGCCCCAGTTGACCCTCGAAATGGGCCTGCGCGAGGACTTTCAGGTTTACCCGCAGCCCGCGGAGAATCCCGCGTTTCCTCTCACTGGACGGTATCCGAACCAGTTTCTCCGCCTTTCCCCGCGCTTCGGATTTGCCTGGCAGCCCGTATCCAAGACCGTGGTCCGCGGAGGGTTCGGGCAGTTCTATGACAATATGAATGGCCTGAACTACCGCAACGCCGTGGTCTCGAACGGACTGGCCTCACAGCAGTCGTCGGCAAGCGTCAGTTACACTGCGGGGCCGCCGAACCAGCAACTCCCGACCTTTCCCAATATCCTCCCCGGAAACTCTCCTTTGTTTTCCGCTTCACCGGATATTTCTCTGGTTTCTCCGCAGTTTCGCGTGCCCTATATATTGCAGGCGAGTTTGCAGATAGAGCGCGAGATTTCCGAGAACACAACCGTGAGTATCGGCACCATGTGGAATCACGGAGTGCACATTCTTTCGGGCAGCGCCTATGACGCGAACCTGAATCCGTTGCAAGGTACGACGACCTACATCGTCTGCCCTCCCGGTGCCACCACAGCGCCGTGCAGTGGGCAGTCTATTACCCTGCCGAATATGGATAACGACCTTCTGACCGAAGGCCGCATCAATCCCAATCTAGGCCAGATCAACGAGCTCATCAGTCCCGCGCAAAACTACTACAACTCCTTTTTCGTGCAGTTGCAGCGCCGCATGTCGCGAGGCCTTTCGCTGCAATTTTCTTATACCTTCGCCAAGAGCAACATGCTCGATGGCATGGACTTCAACAATCAGTTCGACTTCAGCAATACGCACGCGCCTTCGCTCCTCGATCAGCGGCACAGAATCAGCCTGGCAGGAGTCTACCGTCCCCAGCTTGAAAGACTGACGGGATCGGACGCCGGCCGCGCGTTGCTCTCCGGTTGGACCCTGAGCAGCGTCATGGAGTTCTCTTCCGGCCGTCCATACGCAGGGTTGTTAAGTCCAGCGTGCACCAGTTCGACTTTGTCGTTCGGCAATTGCAATGGCGCCAATGACAACCTGAACGACAGCGCCTTCAATCAAGACACCGCCAACACCGCCGGCGGCATCAATGGCGCTGGTCCCACTCCGGGCATAGGCCTGAATTCTTTCTACGGTCCGTGGCTGGAAAGGATCGATGTTGGGTTGTCCCGGAGCTTTGCAATTAGGGAGGGCAAGGAACTGCAATTTCAGGTGCAAGCGTTCAATGTGTTCAACCACGCCAACTACTATGTGCAGAATGGCGACGGCGTGAACCAACTGCAATACAACCCGATCGGGACCAACTGCGGCGATGGCGCAACCCTGAAGCAGACCTGCTATCTCGTGCCCAACTCCGGCCCGGGTAATTTCGGGACACTCCAGGAAATTAGCCCAAACGGCCTTCCACGAGTGCTGCAGTTTTCAGCCCGATTCACGTTCTAGTAACTTACTGGCCCTTCGGTGCTAACTCCACGAAATCAACGCGTGTTCTTCGCTTGTACGTATGTTTTTGTACACATGGGACCGTAACTACAATATGTTCCCCGTGGAACGCTTCTCACTCCTGACGACTGATGCCGGAACGCTCTTCGCTCATCGTCTTGAATGCCCAGGCCATGCGCGGTGTGTTGTGTGCGATGCCAAAACGCCCGCGAGCGTCGAGCAAAATCATGCCGCCATGTCCATTCACGCGCGCCTGCAGATAGTTGATCGCCTCCGCCGCCACCCATTCGGGCAGACTGCCTGAGGCCACGCGATCCGCTGCCCACTTGGCCAGCACCAACTTCATAATGGGCTCGCCCCATCCCGTGGTCGAAGCTGCCGCGGTTTTGTTGTCGGCGTAGCATCCGCATCCGATCAAGGATGAATCTCCCAAGCGGCCAGGAGCTTTGTTGAGTGTGCCTCCGGTGGAGGTCGCGGCAGCGATGTCGCCTTTGGAGTCGAGGGCGACAGCGCCCACGGTGTCGTGGGAAAGAGTCGCGGCAAATAGATCGGGCTTCTCTTCCGCGCTGTGGGCTTGAAACTCGCGCAAGCGCTCGACCTCGCGCGGAATGATCAGGTCTTCGTTTTTGCACAACGCAATGCCGCGCTCGGCCGCGAATCGTTCCGCGCCCTCGGCGACGAAGTACACGTGCGGGCTCTCGCTCAGGATCTTGCGGGCGGCGCGGACCGGATTGCGCAGGTGCTCCACGCAGCCCACGCCTCCGGCGCGCAAGGTTGCGCCTTCCATGATCAGCGCGTCGAGTTGCACTTTGCCATCGCGGTTGAGGAAGCTGCCGCGTCCAGCGTCAAAGGTCTCGTCATCTTCCATGACCACGACCGCTTCCTCGACCGCGTCGAGCGACGAACCGCCGCGGTTCAGCACCTGCCAGCCCGCTGCCATGGCGTTGCGCACACCATTGAGATGAGCTTCGACCATGTCATCCGGTATAGCCCAGGCGCCGCCGTGGACAAGCAGTACAGGATCCATCGACAAGGAAAGTCCTCCCCCGAAAACGACCGACCAGTCTAACACCGGCGCACGGCAACGTGCTCGTCCTTGCGTAAGCATGGGCCACCCATAACGCGTGCGCTGGCATAACCAAGCGCGCTGGGTAAGCAACATTGTGCCTGACAAGATTAGATTTGGCAGAAGCTTGAAGGAGAAGAAAAACCAGTCGTCAGTTCATGGTTCTCGGTTCTCGGTTGTGCCTTTACGTCCTGCCTGAGAGCATCTGCTCGACAATTTCGGCGAGCACGCGATAGCCTTCAGAATCGAGTGGTTCTCGCGTCGCCGCCTGAAACTTGCTGGTTCGCTCTTTCTGATTGAGGTAATAGACGACATCGGGCAGGACGCGGCCGACTTCGGCGCAGAGCGCGCGCAAATGCATCAAGTCGTCCACATCCAAATCAGATGACTGCAAATTCGATATCTCTCCGACCAACTTCCTGATCTCGCTCTTCCACTGTTCCAAATCATTTTCATACTTCAAGAAATACTCGGCGTCGCCAACGATGAGCAGCTCGAGTGTTTTCAAGTCTTCGGGTGTCAGTGGCTTTCCCGTTTTCAGTTTTGGCAACAACGCGGAGATTTCCATTTTTGCCAGAAATGCCTGTCGCGCCTGACCCTCAAGTTCTTCGACCTGATCGCCCAAAGCGCCATAATTGTCGCTGGTTTCAAGCTGGGTACAACGGGACGCAAGTTCCAGCGTCTTCTGAATGGTTGCGTTTACCTGCGGCACATCCCCCATAGAGAGCCTTTCCGATGTCCGATAGTCTAGCATCTGGACGTGCACAGGGTGCCTAATCCCAAATTGGAAAGGCGCTACCTCGAACATTTTGTAAGAGATTTGTGGAACGACAAATAGTAAGTGCACGTGGGCGCACTTTCTTGTTGACTCCCATTCTTCTTCGTACTAATGTCTGCCCCACTTGGTTTGCCGCCACGCAGCCGAGTTTCTTCGCTGCTTCCACGTCTCTTCGTCGGGTGCGCGCCGCCTCAGCAAAATTGCGTTGGGGAATCTCCGCGTTGAAAGTCAAGAAGATTTCACAGGGGCTTGCTCCATGATTGGAAGCAACTTCATACGCTATTCTTGTGTCTGAAGTTGCCCACCGAAAAACCCTTTAGCCGCCGCATTTTTTGATGGTCCGCCTCCAAGGTGGTCTGCGCGACGGAAATCCCCCTGGGTATTTGCGGGACACGGATCAAGGAGAAAGCAATGAGGAATTCGCGACAGGCTTTACAAAGAAGCATTGTGATCAAGATGGCTAAGATTGCGTCAGTTGCGACTGGGGCGGCGCTGTTGCTGGCGGGGATGGCGTTGGCTCAAACAGATCCGGGAGTTCAAAAGGGCAATCGCGGTACCGGCGCGACCATCATTACGAGCGACCCGAACGGCTTCCTGCCGTTTTTCACGGATGGTCTGGGCCGTTTTCAGGAATTGGAAAATGTCTCCAACTCCGCGAACGTCGGCCTGGGGCCACGATTCAATTCAAATCAATGCAGCTCTTGCCACGCACAACCTGCAATTGGCGGGACTGGTTCCGCCAACAATCCTCAATTCGCGTTTGCCGGCAGCTCAATCGCCCCTAAAGACGCGACCCCATATTTCATCACCGCCAATGGGCCCACGCGTGAAGCCCGTTTTCCGTTCTTCTTTAACGCAAACGGCACGGTGAACACCAGTGCTCCGAATGGCGGAGTGGAAGACCTGTTCACGGTCAGCGGCCGCAGCGATGCCGGCAGTTGCAGTCTGCAGCAGCCCAGTTTTAGTGCTGCAGGGCAGGCGAACGACATCATCTTCCGCATTCCCACACCGACCTTCGGCGCGGGACTGATCGAAAACCTGGATGATTCAACCTTGTTGAAAAACCAGGCAGCGAACAATAACAACAACTTTGGCATTTCTGGCGCCTTCAACCACAATGGCAACGACGGCACGATCAGCCGCTTCGGTTGGAAGGCGCAGAACAAATCGCTGCACATCTTTGCCGCCGAGGCCTACAACGTGGAGATGGGCATCACGAATCTGTTGTTCACCCAGGACCGTCCGCTGCCTGGGGAAGACGGCGGAGGCGGTAGCGGCCTGACCGGATTGCCCTCGAACTGTCTGAATCTCTCGGGAACGGGTTATCCGGAAGACACATCCAACCCAACGCAAACGTCGAACGCAGCGGTTCTGGATGACGTATCGGCATTTGCCAACTTCATGCGGTTCCTGGCTCCGCCTCCGGCTGGTGGGGTGGTGCTGAACGGCCAACAGGTTCCGGCGAGTTCGATCTCCGCTGGCAGCCAGCTATTTAGCTCCATCGGCTGTGCAACCTGCCACAATGCAACCCCGGGCACGACCCAAGTGTCGAACATGGTTCCCGCGTTGAGCAATGCCCCGGTGCCCGCGTTCTCGGATATCGAAATCCATCACATGGGCGGCGGGTTGGCGGACAATGTCTCGCAGGGCAGTGCGGGGGGAGATCAGTTCCGCACCGCTCCCTTGTGGGGATTGGGGCAGCGGATCTACCTGCTGCACGATGGCCGCACCACAAACCTGAATGCTGCTATCGCCGCGCACGCCAGCCATGGGAGCGAGGCCACTACAGTCGAGCAGAATTTCTCCAACCTCAACACTAATCAACAGCAGGAAATTTTGGACTTCCTGCGATCGCTGTAGTTTGCGGATTCTGGCGAGACGCGGGAGCGTCTCGCCGGAGTTTTGCCGGGTGTCCGGGCGTTTTTCACGCTGCCGGCAGAAACCGAGATTCCTCGTCGCTTCGCTCCTCGGAATGACAATGGTGGGTTGGTGGCGAGGACGCACGGGCGGGACGCCGCGCCTAGATTGGGTCGGAGGTCGTATGCATCGTAGATTTTTGTTTTTGTTTGTTGGTCTCGCATTGTCGTGGCTGGCGTGGGGCCAAACCGCAAAATCTCAGAACGCCCCACAGAATGGCGGCGACTTTTCCAGCAACACGCAGCCGCTGACGAAAGTGCCTGCTGGAGTCATCCTGGTGAAGGGCGCGTGGTCGAGTGCAAGTGATTCAGTAACTCCCGTGCCCGAAGATGGCAACGTGACCAACGACGTGTTCCGCGACTCGTATTTCGGCATGACCTATGCGCTGCCCAAGGATTGGAGGGAGAAATACAAGGGACCGCCTCCGTCAGAAGGCGGCCGCTACATACTGGCGCAGATCAGTCCTGGGGACACATTTAAAGGGCCAGCTCGAGGCAGCATCCTGATCACGGCGGACGATATGTTCTTTACCACTCTGCCCGCGACCAACGCGCTGGAGGTCGTTAATTACTCGAAGGACAACTTGCAGGCTGATTACAAATTGGAGCTAGCGCCTACGCCGACCAAAATCGACGGCCGTCCTTTTACTTTCTTTGCCTATTGGTCTCCCGTGGCAGAGCTGCATTGGTATGTGCTAGCGACCGAAATCCGGTGCCACACTGTGGAAGTGGTGCTAAGCAGTCAGGACACGAAGCTGCTGTCGAGCTTAATGCTCGACCTCAACAAGATGGAGTTGCCCGCGGACGCGGGCCCGACGGCGGGGACGGGCGGCGGTGATGTGCCGGTATGCATTAAGGATTACGCGCAGGGAGAAAACGTGATTGCGCGGGCTGATCCGGTTTTCACCGAACATCGGTTCAATGCGGTTCCGGTTCGAATCATCATCGATAAAGAAGGCAAGGTAAAACACGTCCACTTTCTGAGCGCTTTTCCCGACCAGGCAAAAGCCATTACGGATGCCTTCAAACAATGGAAATTCAAGCCGTACCTGCGGGACCGGAAGCCGGTTGAAGTGGAAACCGGGGTTATGTTTGGGAGGGCGCAGCATCCGGCGATGTCCGGCAATGCTGCGGTCGAATAAATTCACGCGCGGATTGCGCGGCCCGCTTGTTTTCTACCACAGAGACACAGAGTCACAGAGAACTTCTTTTTTACATTAGTAGTCGATCCCTTTCATAAAGTCGGGCGTTTGCACGTACTGGTAACGATTGGGATCGTTCTTCACCAGCGAATCGGCGTACTGATTCCATACCGTGGCATGGCCGCCGGTGTTGTTGTCCTGAACGACGGTCTGGTCGAGAAGGTAGTTGGAGAAATTCTGATTGCTTCTGGCCTGGCTGTCCCATCGGGCTTCGACACTGGCGTTGTGGGTGTCTTCGGCGGCGTGGGCGGCGTCGGCCTGGGCTTTGGCATTGGCGCCGATTTGTTTGATTCTCCCGATTTCGGCTTGCGTCTGCGCTTGAATGACAGCGCCGTTCTGGCGCCAGCTGTTGGCAATGGCGGTTATGGTTGGCCACTCTTTATCCGCGAGCTGCTTCGGTATGCTTCCTTGATTTACTGTGATCGCCCAAGTCCCACCGGTAATGGGCCGGAGTGCCGAGACAAGAAGGCTCGAGGCCATCAGTCCCTTGCCGTCGTGCGAATCGATGTCCGCCGTCAGGAGGACCGAGTCAGTCTCGGTTGGTGATGTCGGCAATTTTTTCGAACTGGTTATGTTGATCGTGGGCATCGCAGCATGTTGCTTTTGATGAACTTGCTGAATCACGGCCAGAAATGCCTGCACCAGATCACCGCCGGAGGGATAGGCGGTATACATCCCGGGGAGCGGGCGGCCGCTCCGGAGCGACATCTGAGTTTGTGGACTCCTTGGATCGAGAATTGGGAAATATAATCCGAAATGGATCGATTCTGAATTGGGACCGACGGCATTCACTGTGCCTTTAGCGGCGCTGGTGATTTGCCATCCCGGAGGCAATCCGATGCTGCCGCTGCCATCAGGGAAGGGTGTCTGTTGCAGGGGTGGGACGGAGGCAGCTTGCGCCGTTCCTGACGACGATTGCCCGGCCGGTTTCGCGGAATCCGGGTGCCAGACTTCGTTTAGCTTTTTCAACATGGGGTTGGCAGTAGTGCCGAAGCGCTGTGCATCGTCGTAAATGAATGCGCCGGTTGGTTGGGTTCCGCCGGGCATAGAAACGATGACCATGCCGGCGATGTGTTTTCCGCCCTGGCTCTTTGCCGTCACTGTGAAAAAGGTTGCCACGGAGTCTGTGCCCCCGGTCTGGAAGAACCTGCCGATCTGTGGACGCTCGCCGAAGCGGCTGTGGATATCGCGCAGCAGGGTGCCCATCGCGCCTTGCATTGAGGTCTGTCCGGCGGTCGACCCGTAGACAATCTGCCCGCCACCTGGGTTGTCGATGGTCTTCAGGCTGTCCTGCGCGGCGGCGGAGATGCAGAGAAAGAGTAAGAACAGCTTCGCGAAGAGTTGGATTGGGAAGCGAGACATGTTCTCCCTGGTTATGGCATTTTTGAGCACGCGAGATTCGCGGACGGTAGTGAATCAGGGGAGGGCTGCGCCCTAAGAGTATTCATCCAGAACGTGATGTCAAGAAGAATTACGGATCGCGGACGTGGCCCATTCAGATTCGCGAGTTGCGCGGCCGAATGATTTGACGGGAGCAGGGATTCCTCGAAATCTTGTCAATAGGCAAAACCTACACGAATTGGCTTAACTCGTTGCAATCAAGCCAAATATAATTTTGGGAAACATGTCATAGTTACCTATTTCGGATTGATATAATAGAAGAAGACAGTCACAGAAAGGGACGCGGCCTCTCCAGGCCGCGTTTTTTATTTGCCCTATGAAATTCACGATCGCAACCAAGACCAAAATCAAGAATTGCAAGCGCCGGGGAGAGTGGGCGGAGCTGGAGTTTATTGCTGCTGCCGCCAAGCGCGACCTGCGGGTTTCCAAGCCGATGGGCGACTCGGCCAGTTACGACGCGGTGATCGAGATTCGCGGCCGTTTCGTGCGCGTCCAAGTGAAATCCACTACCTGCATCCGGCCCGGAGGCTGCTACAAATGCAACATCCGCCCCTCGACCGGCCGACCCTACAAGCGACGGGATTTCGATTTCCTTGCCGTATACATAATTCCCGAAGACCTCTGGTACATCATTCCAGCAAGACTTGTACTCGACGGCAAAAAGATTGCCATCATGATTAATACGACGACCCCGACAAGTCGCTGGGCGCCCTATAAAGAAGCCTGGGACCTCCTGTGCAATCGTCGATCTCGCAGGTAGGCGGATTGGATGAGGTCGGAAGAAAGTGTGCCGATATGCGACAACTGCCTGTGGCGTCAGCAGCGGAGTACAGAGATCCTTCGTTGGGAGTCCATGGCCTTGTCAAGGACTCGGCTGCCTCAGGATGACTGTTGATGGGGGCTAGGCGGCTTGGCCGGGAGTGGCTGCGGCGGCGCGGTCTACCAGTTCGGTCCGGGTCCAGGTGTAGCGGATGCGGTGGACGACTGTGATGGTCGAGAGCACGGCGATGATCCAAAGCACCGGAGCCATGCGGTTGAACAGGGCGCCGATGATGACCAGCACCAAACGCTCCGGGCGCTCCATGAAACCTACGCGGCAGGAACCGATGAGCGATTCGGCACGGGCGCGAGTGTAGCTGACCATGATCGCGCTGATCATCACGATGGCGGTGAGCACGACGTAGAAAAAACGGTCGCCACGGGCATAAAAGACCAGTAGTCCGAGGAACTGCGAGGCATCGCTGTAGCGATCGACCACCGAGTCGAAGAAGCCACCGAAGCGAGTCACGCGATTGCTGGCTCGAGCGACGGCGCCGTCAACCAAGTCGAAGAAACCGGAACCGATGATGACCAGCCCGGCGTAGCGGAACATGCGAGCCTGATTGTCGCCGTTGGCATAGCCAAACAGAAACGCGGCGACGATGTTGACCACCAACCCGAGGAAAGTGAGGACATTCGGGTTGACGCGGGCGAGTGCCAGCCAGAGCACGATGGCATCCAGCAGGACGCCGCAGGCGCGTCCGAAGGCGCTGGTCCAGGTTCGAGGCCCAGTTCGAGGCCCAGATCTAGACTCAGATCTGTTCGTGCCCGTCACCCGGCTGCGGCCTCGTCGTGTATGGTGCTTAATTTCAGGACTTCCATCTCGCGCTTGCCGTTCGGCGTGACTACGATAGCGGTGTCGCCCACTTTTTTGTTCAGCAATGCGCGCCCGATCGGGGAACTGGTGGAAATCTTTCCGGAAGGAAAGTCGGACTCTTCGCTGGTCACCAGCTTGTACTCAACTTCTTCGTTCTTGTCGTTGTCGTAAACCCGGACAGTCGATCCCAGACCCACCTTGTCGCGGGGGATGTTGTCCATGTTGATCAGCGCGAGGTCGCTCATGCGTTTGCCGAGTTGGCGGAGACGCGCCTTGACGAACTCCTGGCGCTGCTTGGCCATGTGATACTCGGCATTTTCGCTGAGATCTCCCAGGGCGGCGGCTTTCTTGATCTCTTTGGGGAGCTCGTGGACCAGCTCGTGTTCGAGCTGATTCATTTCCTCCTGTAGCTTCCTCTTGATTTGCTCGGTCATGCTTCCACGGATTATAAACCCAGCGCCAGCTGCAGACTCGCATGGTTGGCAGACTTTTTGCTAGGATGGGGGAACAAACAGTTAAAAAAAGAACGGCTGGTCTTACGTAGGCCCCGGAACTTAAGCTTGAAATTCGGAGGCTTCAGGGAATCGCAGGTTTGATTTGGACAGGGCTTTGGTCAGCAACTCCTCGACAAGGGGCTCTTCGCAGTTCTTCGCCATCGCCAATTCGCTGACCAGAAGGTAGCGGGCGCGCTCCAACATTTTCTTTTCCCGAAAAGACAGAGACTTCGACTGGTTGAGCACCAGCAGCGCCTTCAAGACATTGGCGACTTCTAACAAGGAACCGGTGCGCATGCGCTCCGAGTTTTCCTTGAAGCGATATTTCCAGTCGGCATTGTTGTCACAGGCTCCATCTTCAAGAAAATCCACGATCTTCTGGATTTCGCCGTTCTTAACCACCCGCCGGAGGCCGACGGTGACGACGTTGTGGAAAGGTACCATGACTTTGAGGCTGCTGGACTTGATCTTGAGCAGGTAGAAGTTTTCCACACTTTCGCCAATAGTCCGGCTGCTGATCTGTTCAATAATGCCAACGCCGTGATTGGGATAGACGACCTTGTCGCCTATGTGGAAATTGCCATCACCATTCAGCATGAAGAACCACCCACAGTCGGAGGGAACGCGAGGAACAAATTCACCTTCAGTTTACCCGATTCGGAACGGAAAGGCAATTTAGAATGCGCCCGTTACAATAGCCAAGGGCTTGCTTAGATAACGAAGGTGAAGGCGAACCTTGCGCAAACCTTGGCCACGCAGAGAGTTAGCCTTAAGCGCGAGGATTACGTGAGCCGCCGCCGATGCAGAATCTCATTCCCCGAGCCAGGCCCCGTAGGGTTTCAACGACTCCACGTGGGCAAAGATAATCCTGATGGCGGCGGTAATTGGAATAGCGAGGAGCAAGCCCATCGCCCCCCATAATGCACCCCACACTAGGAGCGACATAGTCACCGCTAAAGGATTGAGCTGCAAGCGCTTACCAAGAATTCTCGGATAGAGCAGGTTCAGCGCGACAACGTGCAACAGAAGCACTGCTGTGACGATCAGCAGGATGTCCTGAGAATCCGCGTGCCCTAGACCCACAAATATCGGCGGCACCAGGGCGAGCAGTAGTCCCATGTAAGGTATTAAGCTCAAAAAGCCGCTGGCAAATCCGGCGAAATAGAAGAAGGGCAAATGAATCAGCCAGAAGACGACCGTACTGATTGCCCCCAGCAAGAGGCCGATCAGAACATTTCCCACCATAAAGCTGCGAACCATGGCCGAAATCTGGCCCAGGGTGACATAGGCGGTGTGGCGGTTCTCCAAGGGAAAAAGCATCACCGTGGCCGAGCGGACGTGCTGCTGCCAGGTCAGCATAAAGAAGACCAGGAAGGGCACGAAGGACACCGCCAGAACGGCTGCGCTGACTGAACCGAAGCCGCGCGTCAGAATGTCGGTCCAATCGGTCGCCGTCCGGACGCTCACAACTCCTTTCTCGTGCTCCGGAGGCAAGACCTCGAAGCGTTCTGCGCTCTTGCGGAACCGTGACGCCTCGTCGCGAACTTTGCTGGTGTATTTGGGCAGATCCTGCAGCAGTGTGGCCGCCTGATTGTAGGAAAAGTAGACGATTCCGCACAGCGCAGCCAGCAACAACAGAATCGCGATCGCGGCCGCCAGACCGCGCGGGAGACGAAGATACGTCAGCAGATCCACGATGGGAGCGAGGATGAATGCCAGCAGCACGGAAACCAGCATTACCACCAGCACCGATTCGCCGACATAGCAGAGCGTGAGTATTCCAGCGATGCCGATGATGTTCATTGACCAGTGCGGGCGCACTTTGGGATTGGGCACCGGCAACGACGGAACTGGTATCGTCGGGGTCTGAGCCTGAGCTTCGCCGGTCGCCATTTCAGCATCGTAATCCATTTCCTGGCTATTTCATCGGGACTTATAATGCGCACGTGCCCTCTGAACCAACCCATTCCCAGAACGGCTTGGCATCGCGTAGTCTCGCCCGAGTTCTGGGTTTAGACGTCGGGTCTAAGCGGATCGGCCTTGCTATCTCTGACCCACTCGGCATTACTGCGCAGGGACTCGAAACCCTTCACCGGCAAAACAAGCGCCTGGATTTCGCCCAACTGGAAAAGGTGATCCGCGAATACGAGGTGACCGAGATCGTCGTGGGCTACCCGCTGCGGATGAGCGGGGCCGAGGGCATCCAGGCCGAGAAGATGCAACGCTTCGCAGAAGAGCTGCGTCAGCGCTTCCCCGTGCCGATTCACCTCTGGGACGAACGCCTCAGCTCGGCCCAAGCCAACCGCCTGCTGCGCGAAACTGAAATGTCGATTGCGCGCCGTGGGCAGGTCGTCGATCAGATGGCTGCAGTCCTGATTCTGCAAAGCTGGATGGACGCCAGGGATAGCCATCGCTCAAGAACCTGAAATTTGACGCTGTATTGACATTTTCATGACAATTCGGGCGTGGAGCCGCGTTAATGTCCTGGCTCCGTGGATTCAGCATTCCGCCACGCAGACCCCAGGGAGGGCAGCCATGCCTAGAAAATGTTCGTTGGCCGACATTCGTAGCGCAGGTTTCGCCGTGATCGTCACACTGATATTGCTGACTGCGGCAGCAACCCTGCCTGCGCAAGCGCAAATCGAAGCAGCCGGTGCCTATACGCTGCTCCACACCTTCACCAACTCGCCCGATGGAGCACTTCCAGGTGCACTGATTCAGGACGCGGAAGGCAATCTGTATGGCACGACCCGCGGGGGTGGCCCACCCTGCGACGGACCTTTCACCTGCGGAACAATTTTCAAGGTCGATGCGAACGGCAAAGAGACCGTGCTGTACACCTTTGAAGGAGGCAACGACGGAGCTTACCCCGTCGCAGCTCTGACACGCGACGCCGATGGCAATCTCTATGGCAACACCGAAGGCAATGGCGAGTTGGGCGCCGCGTCCACCGTGTTCAAGCTCGATCCAAACGGCCAAGAGACGGTGATCTACGACTTTGAGAACTCGGTAGCCTGCTGCCAGGACTCACCTCTGACTTTGGATTCGGCCGGGAACATCTACGGCACTTCACCCTACGCTGGCGAATCCGGATGCGGATATAACGGGTTGGGCTGTGGAACGGTGTTCAAACTAACGCAAGCCGGCAAGATCGAAGCGCTTCATATATTTAAAGGGACCGATGGTTCACAGCCCGAGGGCGGCGTGGTTCGCGACGCCGAGGGAAACATTTATGGGACTGCGCTCCTTGGCGGCAATCTCAAGTGCTACTCGCACTTGGGTCACACTGGCGAACCCGAAGGTTGTGGAACCGTGTTCAAACTAGACCACAACGGTTCCTTCACCGTGCTGCACACCTTCGAGGGCCACGCGGACGGCAGTGCTCCCCTTGGTTTGATCGAAGATCCGGAGGGCAACGTCTATGGGATTGCTGCGAATGGCGGAAATGCCAAATGCAATCAAGGCGTTGGCTGCGGGACCATTTTCAAAGTGGACACGAAAGGGAAATTCAGCGTGCTGTTTACCTTCCCGCCCGTGACCGTGCAACCTGACTTCGCCAGCCGCCTGCTGAGGGACTCAGCAGGAAACTTATACGGGGCTAACCAAATCGGCGGTGCGCACTTTTCCGGATTCATTTTCAAAGTAGATCCTAAAGGGAAATTCACCATCCTCTTCAGTTTCCCTTCAACCTCAGAAGAGCAGGACGGAAGCACTCCGCAGGGCGTAACAATGGACTCGTCCGGCAACTTTTACGGCAGTATGCTGATATTTGGTTCGCAAGACAACAACTGCGGATTTCAAGGCTGCGGAACCGTGTTCAAAGTCACGTTTTGAGAGGAGTCTTTAGTTGAGTGGCGCTTTCGCGGGCTGCTCAGGCACGGGAAGCAGCCGGCTCACTACGAAAGGCCAACGACCAAAGACCAACGACCTGAGGCCTGGGCTCATCTAAACTATCTGTAAGGTGCGGCTCATTTTCACATTGTTCCTGCTTGCTGTCCTCGCTTGCGGGGGATGGCTGGCCTGGGCGCTGATGCAGCCGGTGACGCCGGCGGGGCAGACGTTTGTGCTCTTGCATCCGGGCTACTCCACTCGGCGCATCGCAAACGAACTGCAATCCGCGGGCGTGATTCGCAACGCCGACGCTTTCGTCGTCTGGCATTACCTCCGTCATAAGCATTCCTTGAAGGCTGGCGAGTATCTATTCGACAACAGTGCGACCGCCATTGATGTCCACAGGCGACTGGTGCGTGGCGACATTTACTCTCACACCGTGGTGATTCCCGAAGGCTTCAACATGTTCGACATCGCGCAAGCCATCCAGAACGCGGGCTTGGGTTCAAGCGAGGACTTCCTAAAGGTTGCAACGTCAGACACGGCTCTGATCTCGGACCTTGCCCCCGACGCCAAGACTCTGGAGGGCTATCTCTTCCCGAACACCTATGAGTTCACGCGCATGCAGACCATGGAAGAAATGGCGGCAGCGATGGTCAAGCAGTTCCGCTTAGTTGCAAAAGAGATTGGTTTGACGAACGATGCGAAGGTCACGGATGTAAAGAATAGCGATCTGCAGAATCAGTCTAACGACGTTCAGCAAACCGTCACTCTGGCCTCCATTATCGAAAAGGAAACTGCCGCACCCGAAGAGCGGCCGCTGGTGGCGAGTGTCTACTACAACCGCATGGCAAAGCATGGGGCACTGCAGGCCGATCCCAGCGTAATCTATGCCGAACTGCTGCAAGGAACCTACAGCGGCGCGCTTCACCATGCCGATATGCAGTTCCATTCCGATTACAACACCTACACCCATCCGGGACTTCCACCTGGGCCCATCGGAAATCCGGGAAAGACGTCGCTCGAAGCGGCGATGCATCCCGCCGATACCGACTATTTTTATTTCGTCAGCAATGGCAACGGCCATCACCGCTTCGCCAAGAACCTGGAAGAGCACAATAAGAACGTGGCGGCATATCGGAAAGCGATGATTGGGAAATAGCGGGATCGGCTTCAGGAATCAGGCTTCGGGCTCTAAACTTCGGGCCTTCGGATTCACGCCGCCGGGAAAGTTCGAAATGCCTTCATCAATCCGTTTAGCAGGCGACCTACTTCCGCGGTCCGGGACAGAAGTTCTTCTCCCTGCTTGTGGGTCAGATAGCCTAGTCCGTCTGCAATCATGATTTGCGTTTCCACTTCAAAGAGCGAACCTTTTGCATTGCTGAGAAAATGAAGCAACTCCTTGTCCGAAGAACGGCCCTTGCCTTCAGCGGTGTTGCTTGCAATCGAAACAGCTGCCCTCCTGAGTTGAATGGTCAGACCGTACGTTTCTTGTCTGGGGAATGCTTGGTTCAGACGATAGACCTCCTGGACCATCTCCATCGCGGTCTGCCAAACTTTCAAGTCGCGATAAGTGCCGCTCATGACTCCCAAAATAATTGGCCGACTCTCACCAGGAATGTGATGGCCGTCACCAAGCCAGCGCAACAGTAGGATTCGAGTCCCGATGTGGACCAATCGGTCCGCCGCCTATCCACGGAACCGAAGGTTCCCTGAAGCCTGACGCCGAAAGCCCGACGCCTTAAGCCCGACTTTGAATCTCCAGCTTCGGTATACTCATCTCTTTGGCACGGAAGTAAAGCCGCCTCATGTCTTTTTTCTTTCGATATCGTGGTGCCTTCATCCTGTTGGCAATTCTCCCCCTGACGGGCTGCCTGTTTCGATCCCGCATAGTCGAGCCACCCTTCATTTCTGTCCAACTAAAAACTGCCACGCAGCAGCAACTTATCGACTACATCAACACTCAGGCCGGCAGCATTCACTCCATGCAGGCTACGGTCGATATTGATACGACCGTCGGCGGGGTGAAAAAGGGTAAAGTTACGGACTACGAGGAAATTCGCGGCTACGTGCTGGCGCGCAAGCCCTCAATGCTGCGGATGATTGGACTGATGCCGATTGTCCGCAACAAGGCCTTCGACATGGTGAGTGATGGTGAGGGGTTCAGGTTATGGATTCCTCCGAAGAACCGTTTCGTAGTGGGGCGAAACGATGTCGAGACTCACAATCCATCGCAGCCGCTCGAGAACCTGCGTCCACAACATATTTATGACGCGCTGCTGTTGCGGCATATTGATCCGGAAAATGAAATTGCGGTGCTGGAAAACGACACCGAACTGGTGACCGAGGCCAAGAGCCGCAAGGTATCGCGCGCGGATTATATTGTTGATGTGATCCACAAAGGAAATAAGGGATGGACGCTTTCACGCAAGATCGTGTTCAGTCGCACCGACTTGCTGCCGCACCGCCAGCTTCTCTACGACGAACAGGGAAATGTGGCGACCAACGCGGTTTACGGAAATTATAAGCAAGAGAATGGCATAGACTTCCCCTGGCAAATCGAGATTGCGCGGCCGCAGGAAGAGTACGACATTACTCTGAACATCGTGAAACTGGACTTGAACCAACCGCTTCCGGATGACAAATTCGTACTGGAGCAGCCGCCAGGTGCCGAGGTTGTTCACTTGGACAAGCCGGACGCGCAATCGTCGTCGGGGCCTCAAGGGGAAAGGTAAATCAGCAATTAGCGATTGGTACTTAGCATTTGGCTCGTGGACTTTGTTCGAACTGCCGAAGGACTAAGTGCTAATTGCTGAGTGCTAATTACTAACTATGATGAACAAGATGATCGTTGCGAACCTGGTACATCGGCCGATCCGCTCCCTGATCAGCATCTTGGCGATTGCGTTGGAGGTGACGCTCATTCTGCTGATTGTCGGATTATCGTTGGGAATTCTGAACGATTCCAAAGCCCGCCAGGCAGGCATGGGAGCCGATGTAGTGGTAATGCCTCCGGGGTCCACGGTCATCGCGGGAGTTTCCGGCGCGCCCTTACCGATCAAGATCGCGGACATTTTAGCCAAATTGCCCCATGTCGCAAGCGTCGCACCGGTGGTCATGCAGTTCTCGACTGCCGGAACTTTGGAGCTCATCTACGGAATCGATCTCAAGAGTTTCGAAGAGTTGGGCGGACCGTTTCACTATCTCTCTGGGGGACCATTTCAAGGACCGAATGATGTGCTGGTCGATGATGTCTTTGCCAAATCGAAGCAAGTGAAAGTGGGCGACACGATTGAACTCCTAAATAACAGCTTCCGCATCGCGGGCATCGTCGAGCACGGCAGAGGCGCGCGCAAGTTCCTCCCCATGGGCACGCTCCAGAGCCTGATGGGGGCGCAAGGCAAAGTGTCGGGATTTTATCTCAAGCTTGACGATCCCAATAATGCTCCTGCGGTTGTCGACGAAATCAAGGCCGTCCCGGGCATGCAGAGCTACAACATCCGCTCCATGCGCGAGTACCTGTCGCTGATGACGCCGACGAGCTATCCCTACCTGGGCAGCTTCATCGATGTCGTCATTGGAGTTTCCGTAACCATTGGATTGATCGTCATTTTTCAAGCCATGTACACGGCAGTGATGGAGCGGACACGCGAGATCGGAATCTTGAAGTCGATGGGCGCGTCGAAGTTCTACATCGTGAATGTGATCCTGCGAGAAACGGCTCTGCTGGCTATTGCCGGGATTGTTTTGGGAATCGTGTTCAGCTTGCTTGCCGAGAAAGGAATCATCTATCGGATGCCGCTGATCAGAGTCGAGGTAACGGTCGGATGGATTTTACGCGCAACTGTTATCGCTCTGGTTGGAGCCCTTGCGGGCGCTGTTTATCCGGCGCTGAAGGCAGCGCAGAAAGACCCAATTGACGCGCTGGCGTATGAATAGCCTGTGAGTAATACAGGCATACGAGTAGAGCGCAGACCGCAATTTTCCAGGGCGTTTGCGATCCTTCTTGACTTCTCTGCTACGGTAACCGCTAACGCAGCAGCTACTTCGTTGACAATATCCCGCTGGCTACGTTATCTTTAAGACTTTGCAAGTCCTGCGGTTGCCCGCCTGATAGCCCTGCGCCTTCGGCGCTCACTGGGAGCTCAGCGGTCTTCTTTGCGTTTTTATATTTCTTGGGAGATTTTGCATGTCAACCTATTTCCCCAAAGCGGGGGAAATTGTGCGCAAGTGGTACGTCGTGGATGCTGACGGGCAGACGCTCGGCCGGCTTGCGTCACAGGTCGCCCGCATTTTGATGGGTAAAGAAAATCCGCAATACACGACCTTTCTCGACACTGGCGATCATGTGATCGTGATCAACGCCGAGAAGGTCAAGACAACCGGCTTTAAATCCGAGCAGAAGGTGTATCAGCATTACACCGGCTATCCGGGCGGGTTGCGTACCGAGGAGTTTCGCAAGCGGTTCGAGCGCAAGCCTGAATCGATCATCGAGGCTGCGGTTCTGCGCATGCTGCCCAAGTCGAAACTGGGGCGGCAGATGATCAGCAAGCTAAATGTGTATCGCGGCGAGAAGCATCCGCACGAAGCGCAGAAGCCGCAAGCGAAGGCGCTCGAAGTAAGGGCGTAAGAGTTTGGTGGCGAGACGTAGCAGGCTACGTCCCTACAGATAAATTTGAAAGGTTGCACGAGAGCGGTTTGGCTGAATGCCAAGTGCTAAGTGCTAAAGGCTAAGAATGGCAGAGCTAGTGCAATATTACGGGACAGGACGCCGCAAGTCGGCGATCGCGCGTGTCTATCTGCGGCCGGGCAGCGGCGAATTCAAGATTAACGGACGGGCCTTTGAGGAGTACTTCGTGACTCCGGCGCAGCGTTCGAGCGCGAAGCAACCGTTGCTCTCGACCGAGACTGCAAGCACCTTCAATGTGGTCGCCAGAGTTTCCGGCGGCGGCGTCAACGGGCAGGCCGACGCGGTAAAACTTGGTATTGCCCGCGCTCTCATGCTGTTCAATGTGGAGTTGCGGAAGAAGCTTAAGGCCGAAGGCATGGTCACGCGCGATTCGCGCGGCAAGGAACGCAAGAAGTACGGTCAGAAGGGCGCGAGGAAGCGGTTCCAGTACAGCAAGCGCTAGAGTCCTGTCGTTGGTCTTCGTCGTTGGTCATTCGCAACGGCGGTTAGCTAACGACAAACGACCAAAGACGAACGACAGTTTTTTGAGGTGTTCAATTCTTCCCGTGCTTCGGTACGGGGACGGGAATGGCAATTCGGGGCAGCCTCAGGGTGAGCGCCGGATGCAGACCAAATGAGGAGGTTAATTGGCTAACATCACCATGAAGGAGTTGCTCGAAGCGGGCGTACACTTCGGGCATCAGACCAAGCGCTGGAATCCCAAGATGAAGGAATTCATCTTCGGAGAGCGCAACGGGATCTACATTATCGATTTACAGAAGACGCTGAAGATGTTTAAAGAAGCGTCGAAATTTGTGCAGGATTTGGCCAGCCAAGGGAAGATCATTCTTTTTGTCGGAACCAAGCGCCAGGCCCAGGACGCGATTGCTGAAGAGGCGACGCGCTGTGGCGGATTCTACGTGAACCAGCGCTGGCTGGGCGGCTTGCTCACCAATTGGGTGACGGTGCAGAAGTCGGTAAAGCGCCTGAAAGAACTCGACGAAATGGCCACGGATGGCCGTTACGAGTTGCTGCCTAAGAAAGAAGTCATCAAGCTCGAGCGCGAGCGTAAGCATTTGCAGGCCAACCTGGCTGGCATCAAGAACATGAGCCGCCTACCCGACGCGATCTTCATCATTGACTCGAACAAAGAGCAGATCGCGGTACGCGAGGCTCGCAAGCTCGGTATTCCGGTGGTCGCGGTTGTCGATACGAATTGCGACCCCAGCGAAGTGGATTATGTGATTCCGGGCAACGACGACGCGCTGCGGGCGATCCGCTTGTTTGCTTCGAAGATTGCGGATTCCGTTGCTGAAGGCACGCAGCTCATGACCGACAAGCAAGTTGCCGATCTGGCTGCAGCTGCCGGCGCGGCGCAGCAGGCCGAGCGGGATGCGGCGGCGCGCGAGGCCACAGGGACAGTAGACATTGACGCATCTGAAGACGCCGGGACGGAAGACATCAGCATGGAAGATGTGCTGGGAGCGGGCACGCGCAAGCAGCCGGCAGCCGCGAAGGAAAGCGTTGCCGACGATGTGCCCCAGGTCGAAACCCAAACGTACTAGAGCGGGCATCAGGCTCTAGGCTTCAGTCGTCGCAGCGATCAGATTCCGGGCTTTAGCCCCAGAGGGATTCAGACCCGCGCGGGTCGTCCGGCGCGGGTCGAGTTTTGTGGAGTGAAAGGGATTCATAAAAGATTATGGTTGCTACAACAATTAGTCCAGAACCAGATGACAGCAAGCGTCCTGGCATCTCAGCCGCGCAAGTGAAAGAGCTCCGGGAAAAGACCGGAGCGCCGATGATGGATTGCAAGCAGGCTCTGACCGAAGCCAAGGGCGATATGGAACAGGCAGTTGTCGTCCTGCGCAAGAAGGGTGTTTCCGTGGCGGCAAAGAAGGCAACCCGCGTGACCAGCGAAGGCTCGGTGGCCAGCTACATTCACGCTGGAGGCAAGATCGGCGTGCTCGTCGAAATCAACTGCGAAAGTGATTTCGTGGCCCGCACCGAGGACTTCAAGGAGTTGGTGCACGACATCGCCATGCACATCGCGGCCAGCGATCCCAAGTACATTCGCAGGGAAGACGTGACTGCGGAAGATTTTGCCCGCGAAAAGGACATCGCGCTTGCGCGGGCGATCGCCAGCGGCAAGCCTGCGAACATCGCGGAAAAAATGGTCGAAGGCAAGATGGGTAAGTTCTACGAAGAAGTCTGCCTGCTGGAGCAGCCCTTTATCAAGGATCAAACAGTCAGCATCGCGCAACTGATTGCCACCAAGATTGGCAAGCTGGGCGAAAACATCGCGGTACGCCGCTTCGCCCGATTCAAGGTGGGCGAGGCAGGCGAGACCATCGCCATCACCAAGCCAGAACAAAAAGCCGAGTAGCTCGCGCGGGGACAGCCGAAGGCTGTCCCCAGTTGATTCTGTAAAGGCCCACCTTAGTGATCCACATTCCTCTCGGGATGCTAGACTAAATTACGGATGACAGCTCCCGTCTTCAAACGTATCTTGCTTAAACTCTCTGGCGAGGCCTTGGCTGCGACCCAGGGTTTTGGCGTTGACCCTTTTCGCATCCACGAGATTGCCGCTGAGCTAGCGGACGTGCGGTCTTTGGGGATTGAAATCGCGATCGTCGTCGGTGGGGGAAATTTCTTTCGTGGCGTAGCTGAGCAAGCGAAAGAGATGGATCGGGTTTCGGCAGATCATATGGGAATGCTGGCCACTGTGATCAATGCGCTGGCCTTGCAGGACGCGCTCGAAAAGCAGGGCGTCTACACCCGCGTGCAATCAGCAATTGAGATGAACCAGGTCGCCGAGCCTTTTATCCGCCGCCGCGCCATTCGTCATCTGGAAAAAGGCCGGGTGGTGATTTTTGCCGGGGGCACTGGCAATCCATATTTTTCCACGGATACAGCCGCATCGCTGCGCGCCATGGAAATCAAGGCCGACGTCATCATGAAAGCCACGAAAGTCGACGGCATCTACGACGCCGATCCGGTGCTGGTGAAAGATGCCAAGAAATTCACTCAGATCACCTACATGGACGTTCTGAAAAAAGGCCTTAAAGTGATGGACTCGACCGCCATCTCACTTTGCAAAGACAATAATCTGCCGATCATTATCTTCAACCTCAACCAGAGGGGAAATATCCGCAAGGTCGTAACCGGCGAGAAGATCGGTTCGCTGGTCAGCGCGTAAAGACGGGCCACAGATCCGCAACAAGATTTTCACGGATTGCTCGTTCTGAGCCAACCGTTCGTTTCAAAGGTTTATAATTCACAGTTTTGGTAACTCATCCTTAGGGGAGCTGATCATGGCTCAAGCTGGTATGGCCGCGATTCCCGGCCTTAAAGACACTTACATTCAACTCAAAACGCGAATGGACAAAGCGGTCGAGGACTTTCGCAAGGCGATGGCGTCTACGCGCACGGGGCGCGCATCGGTGCATATGCTGGATTCTGTCAACGTCGAATACTATGGCTCGTATATGCCCCTGAATCAGTTGGCGCAAGTACATGCGCCAGAGCCACAACTCATCACGGTGCAGCCTTTTGATCCGACCTCGCTGCCGGCTATCGAGAAGGCGATTCGCGGGGCGGATATCGGCTTGAACCCGATGAACGATGGCAAGATCGTTCGCGTGCCGGTGCCGGCGCTGACCGAAGAGCGGCGCAAGGATATGGTCAAGCATCTCCACAAGGTGCTCGAGGAGCATCGCACGGCGGTGCGCAACATCCGGCGCGATGGCAACGACGCCATCAAAAAGGCGATGAAGGACAAGAAGATCACTGAGGACGATGAAAAGCGCGCCATGGATGAGATCCAGAAGCTCACCGATGGTGAAATCAAGAAGATGGAAGAGATGAGCAAGGGCAAGGAAAAAGAAGTGATGGAGATTTGATGATCGGGCTCACCAAGCCTTTCTCCAGAGCGGCCCGTCTTGGGTTGGGTTTGACCAGCGGATTGCTGGGTTTGATGTGTGTTGCAGTCGTCCTCGCCGTGACAACCTTCCCCGTGGGGGCTGCAATGGAACCAGGAGTCGTGAAACTACCAGAGTTCTCGGTGATCGGAATTCAAGCGCGAACCAGTAATGCTGACGAAATGACTGGCGGTGGCGCGATCCCCAAACAATGGGCCAAGTTTTTTAAAGAAGGCATCGCGGATAAGATTCCGAACAAAGTAGATTCCACGATCTACGCTGTTTATACCGACTACGCCAGCGACCGCAACGGCGAATACGATTTCATCATTGGAATGAAAGTCAGGAACGTATCTGATGTTCCACCTGGGATGGTTGTGAAAAAGGTGCCCAGCGGGAGATACGCGATCGTTACCAGCCCAAAGGGACCAGCGGCGCAGGTTGTCCCGCAGGCATGGCAACGGGTCTGGTCTCTGGAAGATAACAAACAGCTCGGAGGCGCACGCGCCTACAAAGCAGACTTCGAGGTCTACGACCAGCTGAGCCAGAACCCGCAGGATTCTCAAGTGGACCTGTACCTTGGCCTGAAGTAGTACTCCCCTTCTCTGTCATTCCCTCTAATCCCCGCGGCCAGAGCCGCGCAGTTACGTCCGTAATCTGTCCTAAGGTAATCAAGACTTCCCGCAATCACACATGTTTTCATTCTGGAATCAAGAATTCGCAGCTCCCCCACAGATTCTGATTTACAGGAGCAACCATGAAAAGGTTCCTATCGCTTACCGGGCTGCTTGCGTTAGCCCTGAGTTTCGGTGCTTGCAACGGAGTAAGTAATTCCTCGTCGTCAACGCCACCATCGAACACCCAGGGTCAGGTCTTCGCTACGGGCGAGGACGCGCCCGTGTCGTCGGTAGTCGCATTCAATATCACCATTAACAGCATCACCCTTAACAATGGCTCGACCACGGCACAAGTGCTTTCTACGCCGACCACGGTAGACTTCGGCCGGCTGATCGGTTTGCGTTCGCTGCTGGGATTCAATACGGTCGCGCCCGGAACCTACACCAGTGCCACTTTTACTTTCGCGACCAGCAACCCGGCGCCTTCAATTAATTACGTCGACCTCACAACCAATCCACCTTCAATCGGCACCGCAACCGGAACCTTGAGCAGCCCCACAGTAACGGTCGCATTTCCGGCAGGGGCTCCGCTTGTGGTGGGAAGTAACGGCTTGGCCGGTTTGCACATGGACTTCGATCTGCGTCAGTCGCTGGCCATGGATGGCACTGGGAACCTGACCATTAACAACGGCACGATTGCGGTCACACCAGTATTGGATGTGATGGCGGTCTCGGCTTCCGGCGATCTGGGCCAGATCACCGAATTCACCGGTAACATCGTTTCGGTAAGTACTTCGGGGAATTCATTCGTGATGCAGAGCCCGTACGGTTTCCAGGAGACCATCGACGTCAACTCGAGCACTTCGTACAACGGCAGCAATAGCTTGAGCAGCTTAATGGCAAACGGCATTGTTTCCGTCGAGGGCACGGTGCAGGCCACTGGCGCGATTCTGGCCAGCAGCGTCGAGTTGGTCACGATCGACAAAGCATTCATTTCTGGCAGAATCCTCGCTGTTAGCCCCGGACCAGTAGTCACTATGTTCGTGGGTGAAGAGCTTGGAACTTCGGCGAGCATCCCCGTTGATAGCGTCTACACAGTCGACCTCAGCCTGGTGTCGCAGTACGACATTTGCTTCATCGACAACTGGTTCACCAACGAGCTGTTCAGCGGTTCATCTCTGGTGGTCGGTCAACGCGTCTTCGTCGGCGGCACTTATCAGAGCAACGCGTTCACTCCCGACATGGTTTCCCTGCGACGACAGGGCGTGATCGGATCGCTGGTCGCCAACAGCGTGAAAATCACGAATGGCAATCAGGGAAACTATCAGATGCAGAACGATGCCCTGATGAGCTACTCGGCGGGTGGACCGTTCACCGTGTATACCGGCAACCTCACAACATTTGTCAACATCAACGGCTTGGCCGGATTGCAGGCGGCGGGCGCGACCAATCTGATCTCTCGCGGATTGGTCTTCTACGATCCCAACACGCAAAAACCTATCGTGTGGGCGGGACGGGTGCGCGTACTGCCGTAAGGCAAGAACCGCAGTGTGGAGCGGGCGGCGCAAGCCGCCCTTTTTTCTTCGTCCCCAAGAATTCTGGACTTAGCTCGAGGAGCGATTTGTTTGGCTCACCGTACTCTGCGGTCCTGCTCGGCGAACTCCGCGATTTAAGACTTCCGTTGGCCAGAATCGAAAATCCTAAAACGCTGAGGCCGCGGAGAACGGCCGCAGAGTGCGCGGAGAGGCCCACAAACGAGTTGTCGTATGCACGCTGGTTGAGCCAGGCAGGTCATTCTATAATCAGAAGCCATGAAGAAGGTCGTTCACGCCGCCTGTCCGCACGATTGCCCTGATGCCTGCGGGGTTTTGATTACCGTAGAGGATGGACGCGCGACCAAAATCAAGGGTGATCCTGCGCATCCTTCCACGCGCGGTTTCTTGTGTGCCAAGGTGGCTAAGTACCTGGATCGCGTGTATTCGCCCGACCGGGTTCTGTATCCCATGAGACGAGTCGGACCGAAGGGACCGCGGAACGCGGGGGCCGGTCTTACGCAAGAATGGCAGCGCATTACGTGGGACGAGGCTCTCGACGAAATCACTTCTCGCTTCAAGAAAATCATCAATGAATTTGGCAGCGAAGCTATCTTGCCTTTCTCCTTCGGCGGCACGCTGGGGATGTTGAATAGCGCTTCCATGGACCGCCGATTCTTCCATCGGCTAGGCGCTTCCCAGCTTGCGCGCAACATCTGCTCAGCTGCGGGCGAGGCGGGGTTGGAATCGGTCCTTGGGATAAAACTGGGTACCGAGCCCGAACAATTTCGCCATTCGCGCTACATCATCGCGTGGGCAGCGAACATCCACGGCAACAATGTGCATCTGTGGCCCTTCATCGCGGAAGCCCGTCGCCAGCGTGCGAAGCTGGTGGTGATCGATCCCTATCGCACTCGCACAGCCGCGTGCGCGGACTGGTATCTGCCGATCAATCCCGGCACCGACGCCGCATTGGCGCTCGCCCTGATGCATGTGATCATCCGCGAGAATCTTCACGATGCTGATTACGTGGAGCGCTATACGCTGGGATTCGAGCAGCTTCGCGAGAAAGTTCGGGATTACACCCCGGAACGCGTGGCCAAGTGGACGGGAATCGCGGCCTCTGACATTGTGAAGCTGGCCCGCGAGTACGCAACCACCCATCCCGCCGTCATTCGCTTGAATTACGGAGTCCAGCGCTCGGAAGGTGGCGGAATGGCAACGCGCGCCGTCGCGATGCTGCCATGCATTACCGGGTCGTGGAAAGAAGTCGGCGGCGGGCTGCAGCTTTCCACCAGCGGTTCGTTTAAGTTAAACAAAGAAGCTCTCAAACGTTCCGACCTGATGCACAAGCCTCTTGGCCGCCACGCCAGGGAAGTGAACATGGTGGAGTTAGGCAAAGCGTTGAACTCGTTGAGTGATCCGCCCATCCAGGCATTATTCGTTTACGGCTGCAATCCAGCGGCTACTTGCCCTAATCACAATGAAGTGATTCGTGGGTTGCAGCGTAGCGATCTGCTCACGGTTGTCCACGAACAGTTCCTCACCGACACCACCGATTACGCGGACATGGTTCTGCCCGCGACTACTTTCTTTGAACACAAGGATCTGCAGACCGCCTACGGCCACTACTTCTTGCAAGTTTCGAATCAGGCCATCGAGCCGTTGGGCGAATGTCGCTCGAACGTGGAAGTCTTTCGGGCGCTCGCCCAGAGAATGGGATTCGAGGATGAGTGCTTCCGAGAATCTGTGGACCAGATGATCGATGCGGCGTTGGACTCTGACCACCCATGGCTACAAGGAATCAGCCGGGAGCGACTGGAGCGGGAAGGTCACATAAGGCTTAGTTTTGAAAAAACGTTTGCAGATGACAGTTCCCACTCCTCAGGTTTCTTTTTGCCTTTTGCACACGGAAACTTCTTTACGACGAGCGGCAAGGCGGAATTGTACAGCCAAGCGCTCAAGGCTCAAGGTTTGGATCCGGTGGTTCACTTCGAACCGCCAGGCGAATCGCGCCACAGCGAGCAGGCGAAAATTTTTCCTCTGGAGTTGCTGGCTCGTAAGTCTGACAATTTTCTCAATTCATCCTTTTCCAATTTACCCGTGATCCAGGAGATGGAGGAAGCAGGCCTGCTTGAAATGAATGCCACTGACGCCCGAACGCGCGGCATCGCAAACGGCGACCGGGTACGCGTCTTCAACCGCCGTGGCGATATACTTCTAAGGGCAACCGTTGACGGAGCGGTGCAACCCGGTGTGGTTTGTGCGCGGCTCTCGTGGGCCAAGCTCAGTCCGCAGGGGCGGAACATTAATGTGCTTACCTCGGAAAAACTTACTGACTTGGGCAACTCCGCCACCTTTTATTCCGTCTTGGTTGAAGTAGAGCTTTTCCAAACGGCATCCTGAGGGCGATTAAGGCGCATGTGCTTGGACGGTGTCCACTGCTCTACCGTATAATTGCGGTTTTCCACACTCCCATAACTTGAGGTAGTGGCGATTCATCGCACTCATCAGGATAGCCCTGCGATTATCGAGGGCAGGCACGGCCGCGCATGGCGACCCTCGGTTGTCGCAGCGAGGCCATCTCCTTCATTTTTAAAGCGTTGTGCAGGTAGGAGAGCTTCGCTCTTCAGTTTCCTGCTGGCCTTTTTCTTGCTCTGCTCCTCGGCCATCGGACAGCAGGATGTGATTTCCGGCGTAGAGGTTCACGGCAACCGCCGTATTCCGGCTGAAACAATTAAGGCGCGAATTTTTACCCACGCCGGGGATGTCTACGATCCGGCAGCCATCGAGCGCGATTTCAACTCACTGTGGAATACCGGGTACTTTCAGGATATTCGCTTTGAGCGAGAGCAGACTCCAAAAGGCTGGGTTCTGCATATCTATGTAAAAGAACGCCCGACGATCCGAGAGATCAACTACGAAGGCCTGAACTCAGTCTCGAAAAGTGACGTGCTTGACCGCTTTAAGGAAGCTAAGGTCGGATTGTCAGTCGAGAGCCAATACGACCCAACCAAGGTGAAGAAGGCCGAAGTCACGATCAAGCAACTGCTGGCCGAGCACGGGAGACAGTACTCTACGGTCCGCACCGAGATTCATCCAATCCCGCCCAACGCTGTGAGCATCACCTTCGCAATCAAGGAAGGGCCTAAGGTCAAAGTCGGCAAGATTATTTTCGAAGGCAATAAGCACGTCAAAAGCCGCATTCTGCGTGGCGCAATGAAGAACCTTAAGCCCATCGGCATCCCGCACTCGATCTTTCTGGAGAATCTGTTCTCGAAGACCTACGATGCCACCAAGCTCGATGAAGACACCGAGCGAGTTCGCGCCGAGTTTCAAAACCGCGGCTTACTTCAAAGTGCTGGTTCAGGAACCCAAGACGGTAATCCACGATACCGGACATAAGGGGTTTCACATCCCGCTGATCCAGGCAGGGCCGGGCAAGGCCGTCGACATCACCATGCCCATTGAGGAAGGTGACAAATACAACTTGGGCGGAATCACTTTCAAGAACAACAAAGCAGTGTCGAATACCAAGGCCTTACGCGCCCTTTTCCCGATAAAGGATGGCGATACTTTTGACCGAAGCAAAATCGCGAAGGGCCTAGAAAACCTGGGTAAGGCCTATGGCCAAATCGGCTACATCAACTTCACTTCCATTCCGAACACGACCTTCGACGAAGAAAAGAAACTTGTCTTCCTCGACATTGACGTAGATGAAGGCAAGCAGTTCTTTGTGCGGCGAATTGAGTTCCAGGGCAATACCACCACTCGCGACAAGGTGATACGCCGCGAGATCGTTCTGGAGGAAGGCCAGGTCTACAATCAACAGCTTTGGGAGCTCAGCATCCAGCGGCTGAATCAGTTGGGCTTTTTCGACAACTTGAAGCCCGATGATCCCAACGTCACCGAACGCCACCTGAACGAAAAGGATGGCACGGTCGATCTCACTCTCAAAGTCAAGGAAAAGGGGAAGAACAGCATCGGATTGAGCGGTGGGGTTAGCGGTTTGTCCGGTACATTCGTTGGCCTCAGCTACAGCACCAATAACTTTCTGGGCTTGGGCGAAACCCTGAGCATACAAGCGAACATCGGCAACCTCCAGCGTAACGTTTCCTTCAGCTTCACTCAACCGTACCTGTTTGATCGTCCTCTGCAGTTAGGTTTTACGGTTTACTTCACGAAGTTCACTTACGATCAGGCACGGCAAGCGGCCATCCTCAGCGGCCAGGCGATCAATCTGCCGGCTGAACTGCAGGAGAATCTTCAGAACTACACGCAGTCAAGCAGAGGCTTTGCCATCAACCTGGCGTATCCGCTGCACCGCTCCTTCAAGCGGGTTGGGATTAGTTATTCGTACGACGACTCTTCCATCGTCGCCCTCACCACGGCGTCGCAGACGCTGTTCAATTACCTGTCATTCAGCGGAATCAGCGGGCCAAACGCACTGAACGGGATCATCACCAGCAAGATCACTCCCAGCTTCTCTATAAACTCCCTGGACAGGGCCCTGTACCCGCACAAGGGCAGCAGCTTCTACATGGCGAGCGAATTTGCCGGCATTGGCGGGACGGTCAAAACAATTCGTCCCATCGTGAAATACACGCATTGGAGGCCGATGAATAATCGCCGCAATACGGTTGGCTTTAACTTTCAGGGGTCATTTCTAACTGGCTATGACGGCCTGGTGCCTCCGCCTTTCCAGCGCTTCTACGATGGCGGCGAAAATGATTTGCGTGGCTTTGATATTCGCTCCATCTCGCCGGTATCATTTCTTCCAAACACAACCTCGATCCAGTTGCGCAATCCTGATGGCTCGATTGTGCCCAAGAATCCGGCCAATCCTCTGCAAGGCGCTTACACTATCCCCGTCCCCTTGGACCAGATTGTCTTCCCTGGTGGCGACTTGAGCCTGGTCGGAAATTTGGAATACCGTATCACCATCGCCGGTCCCGTAGCCCTGGCGCCGTTCGTCGACTTCGGCGTGGAACCGATCCTCCGAGATTCCCAGCTCAAAATTAACAACGGGCAGTTCGACCTGATCAACAGCACGGTTTTTGGCTGCCCCGCGCTCGACGCTGGTTTTAATTGCGTAGGCGGATCCACGCAGAAGTTTTCGCAATACCTGCACCCTGTGCCGGGGACGAACTGGACGCCCAGAATGTCCACTGGCCTGGAGTTGCAAGTATTCTTGCCCGTGGTCAACGCGCCGTTCCGCATCTACTGGGCCTATAATCCGCTGCGGTTGGACACGATCGTGAATGCTCCGATTCCAATCACTCGCGGCATGTTCCCCGCCGGCGCCGCCGGAGATTATACGTATCAACTCGCCCGAAACTCTTTCTCGCCCCCGTATCAGCTGAGGGAGCCGCGCAAGACCTTCCGCTTCACCGTAGCGACGACCTTCTAAGCATTTGTCAGGAGGGCCGAGCGTCGAGGTTTACCGTTTGACGCTGGGGCGACAGTGTTCCTATAATGCTATCTACAGCACCCTGAAAATCGAATAGTACGGGGTGGTCATCACGTTTGATATTTGGCGTGAGACGCTGGAGGTTAAGGTCTGCCTTCCCCGTTTGATCACACGGCCTGGTTAGCTTCAGGGCGGGACCCAGCATGGTCCGTGAAAAAGACCTCAAGCGAGATTCCCGAAACAATTTCCAAGGAGTTCAAAGCAATCCCATGACAAGAAAGCTTCCACGATTTCTTCTGGCCACTGTGTTCGTTATCTCGGTTACCGCCCTGGCTCAAACTGCTAGCGCGGACCCCGGATTGCCCGCAGCCCCGAGTGCGGCTGCGAACACGCCCGATACTACCGCCGCTAGCACCTCCAACAGAATTGGCACGATCAACATCGAGCAGGCAATCTTCGCCAGCAATGAAGGCCAGCGCGACTTCGAAGCACTCAGCAAGAAGCTCGAACCGAAGCAGACCGAGTTGAAAGGTATGAACGATGAAGTGGAGAGTTTGAAGAAACAGCTGACCAACGACAAGCTCAACGAAGATTCCCGCGCCACGCTCGTCAAGCAGGTCGAGGACAAGCAGAAGAAACTTGAGCGCAGCGTCCAGGATGCACGCGATGACGCTCAGGCACAACAGAATGAGATCGCACAGCGCATTCTGCAAAAGATGGCGCCGATCATCGTGAAGTATGCGGGCGACAAGGGATTCGGCCTGATCATGGATACTTCCAATCCCTGGCCGCAAGGACCAGTACTCTGGGCGGGACCTTCCGTCGATATCACCAAGGCAATCGTCGACGCCTACAATCTGCAGTCTGGGGTTCCTGCGCCGACGAGGCCCGCTACCAAACCGACGGCAACTACGGGCACCAGGCCTGCAGCTCCCGCCGGCGGCACCAAACCGGCGACAACCACTGCGCCACCTAAGTAAAGCCGCGACACCTGAACACGAAGAAAGTTCCCAAAAGGCCGCCCACAAGGCGGCTTTTTATTTTTAACGGAATCAGTGTTGCTTTGCGCCCTTCAGACTGCATGCCGGTGTCCTTAGAAGAAACAAATTCTGGAGGTCACCATGTTTGCAGATTCGCTAATCGACACTCCCTGGACGGACCGTTCTCGACGCGGTTGGACAACTCTGGTTTCGTTTGCCATGCAAGCCGCGGGGGTCGGAGGCTTGCTTCTGCTCCCACTGCTTTACACGCAGGGTCTGCCGCAGTTGCAATTGATGTCATCTTTGGTCGCGCCAACTCCACCACCCGCACCTCCCGCTCCCTCGCCTGCGCAGAACACTCGCGCCAGCAGCAACTTGTCGCCCGATGGCCGCATCGTTGCCCCACCTTCCGTGCCGCGTGAGATCTTAAACATCGACGAACCGATCGCCCCGCCACCGGTCAACCTGGATGGGTTGGGAGTGTCCGGCGGGACCGGCGATCCGACAGCTCGCAATGGCGTGCTTAACTCGATTGGCAATGGGCTTAGGGCCTTTGTGCCACCGGCTCCACCGACGCCGTCCGCTCATCCGCCTCGCGTTTCCCGCATGATGGAAGGAAATCTCATCTATCGCGTGCAGCCGCAATACCCAGCCCTGGCGCGGCAGGCGCGCGTGCAGGGGATCGTAGTTCTTCGTGCCATGATTTCGCGCGAAGGCAAAATTGAAAACCTGCAAGTCCTCAGCGGCCCTCCCCTGCTGGTGAAATCCGCCATCGACGCCGTTCTGCAGTGGCGCTATCGCCCGTATTACTTGAACAACGAGCCAGTAGTAGTGGAAACCCAAGTGACGGTGAACTTCACGCTCTCAGGCGGATAGCTGAAACGGTCTTGGAAGCGCCGAGGACTCAGGCAGGGAGTAGTACGGCAGTAACCTGATTGCGTCCATTGAGGCCGTTATAATCAGGCTAGTGGCTACTATCGAAATTGCCAAGCGAACTGCGACCCGGCCGACCTGGGCAGAAGTCTCGCTGGGAACCTTGCGGCAGAACTTTCGCGCTGTGCAGAGGCACATCAGTCCTGCCGTGACAGTTTGCGCCATAGTAAAAGCCGACGCCTACGGCCACGGCGCGGTCGAGTGTGCGCGAGCGCTCGAGGAGGAAGGCGCACGCTGGTTCGGCGTGACCTCTCTGGATGAGGCTATCCCTCTTCGCGAGGCTGGCATTAACGGACGTGTCCTTCTCATGACTGGTTTCTGGCGCGGCGAAGAAGAAGAAATCATTCGCCTGGGCTTGACTCCGACCATCTGGGAGACGGGGCAAATCGAATTGTTCGAAAGAGCCGCGACCGCTGTCGGCGTTTCAAGACATCCGATCCATTTGAAAGTGGATACTGGCATGGGACGGCTGGGAGTTGCGCCCGAGGACCTGCCACGAATTTGTTCCGCGTTGAAGGCTTCCTCACATTTGGTGCTTGAGGGATTGTCCACCCACCTGGCTTCGTCCGAGGTCCTTGATGAGCCCTCGGTGGCAGCGCAGTTAAAGTCCTTCGCCGAAGCCCGCAACGTTCTCCGAAAGGAGGGATTCAATCCGCCACTAATCCACGCCGCTAATACGGGAGCCGTGATCTCGCGTCCGGAATCCTGGAACACGATGGTGCGGCCGGGGATTGCGCTCTATGGCTATTACATGCCTTTCGAGCGTGCCGGCCGAGAAGTCAGTGGCACCGGGTTGCGGCTCAAGGTGAAACCGGTTTTGACCTGGAAGACGCGCATTCTCTCGCTAAGAGACATGCGTGCCAACCAGGCTTTGGGATATGGCGGGATCTACGTCACCAAGGCTCCGGCCCGAATCGCAGTCCTTCCAGTCGGATACGCGGATGGCTTAAATCGCAAGATCTCTTCGCAAGGCCGCGTCATCGTCGGCGAGCATTATGCCCCCATCGTAGGACGGATTTCCATGGACTTGACCCTGGCTGACGTAACCGGTCTGCCTGGAGTTTCCGTTGGAGACGAAGTCATTCTGCTCGGCACGACCGATGGCCTGAGCGTCGATGCCAGGGAACACGCATCACTCTCGGACACGATCCTCTACGAAATTCTGTGCGGAATCTCCAAACGGGTGCCGAGAAAGTACGGAAGCTAGACACGTCAGTCAGTCTCACCGAAAACCCAAACGCGCAATCTCAAACCGTGCGCTCTTTTCTTGCTTCCATATACTTGCGCAGCACAGCATTGATCACGGTCTGATAGCCCCGGCCTTGCTTGCGGAAAAACGCCAGAACGTCAGGGTCGACCCGCAAGGTAATCTGCTTCTTCGGTCCGGGCCAGATGATCGCATGCGCAAAAAAGTCTGCTCCCTGCTTTGGTATATCTGAATAGTCGATATCCTCATCACGGAGCGCGTCAACTCGCGTCCAGTCCGTCCTGGATTGCTTTTTCGTATTCTTTCCGTTCCTCATGATCGGCCTTTCTTAGCGAGATGATGCGGACGATGTCGGGCGACGGCTCAACGAACGCTACAAAGGCGACGCGCCCCCGAATCATCCCAATCCCGATCCACCGCTCCTCGCCATAGTCCTGGCGCGTGTCAGGACGAACAAGAAGGAAGCCTCGAAATATCTCTTCCGCGTCCGAAAAGTCTAAGCCATGCTTCCGAATGTTGGCCCGATTCTTGGCTTCGTCCCATTCAAAAACCATTGTAACTCCAATTGTAGTTACAAGCAAACCCGCTGAATTCGGCGTTCTCCCACGTGCGACAGATCACAGGATGTCACGAGATAGAATAAAAAAACGGTCGCCGAACCGAGACCTTCCAGATAAATGGACGACGGTTTCAAAACAGGAAATCAGACTCTTGCGCCCGAAAACAACAGTAGAGTCGGGCAGTGCAGACAGACCGGCGCATTTCTTTAAGACAATTTTCAAGTCTCCCAAACTCCCATCCAATGCTCGTTGTTACGCTTCACTGCGGGACCCTAATCGTTCACCCAACTGTTTGTTATCCTTAAAACTACATGCCTTCACGCTACGCACAGTGGATGTACGATTGGGAAACCCGGCTCACGTCGGTGGACAACAATCGCGTGGTGCGTCCGTTGGAATGGGGCGTGGAATGGGCGCGGGACTGGCCTTGCCGCAACGGCTACGCTCTGGGGCACATTCCGCGAGACAGTGAGAGCTACCTGCGCGAATTCAACCGGCGAATCATCGCATCGAGCGACGAATTCTTTTCCTACATCAAGCCAGCCGATTTCCGCTTGGAGCGGCGAGAGGTCAAAGTTTTCAGCACGCGCGCCGTGCCCGATCCGGCGTTAGAAGAAAAAGTTAGAGACACCCACGCCGATTTTCTGCGGTTCACCTCGCCGGTGCGCACACCGTTTCCCGAAAACAACCTGGCCAACGCGCGCTGGTTTCCAGCGCGAGGCAAGCGTGCGATCGTGCTTTTGCCGCACTGGAACTCCGATGCCCTCGCGTACAACAGCCTGTGCCGAGTGCTCAATCTTCTCGGGATTTCGGTTTTGCGGTTGAGCATGCCCTACCACGACATTCGAACCCCTCCCGAGATCCTCCGCGCAGACTACGCCGTTTCTGCCAACATTGGACGAACGCTCGACGCCTGCCGCCAAGCTGTGATCGATGTGCGCTGCTGTCTGGATTGGCTCGAATCTCAAGGCTATCGGCGCCTTGGCATCCTGGGCACGAGTCTTGGCTCGTGTTACGCGTTTCTCGCCGCCGCCCACGACTCGCGGATTCAAGTGGCAGCTTTCAATCATGCCGCAACTTACGTTGCCGATGTCGTGTGGCACGGACAATCCACACGGCACATCCGGGAAGGGTTGGAACCGCAGATCGATCTCGAACGTCTGCGGATTCTCTGGAGCGCGGTGAGCCCCGCGTCCTACTTCGAACAGTTCGCCCGCTGGCGCAAGAAGTCGCTCGTCATTTATGCCAAGTACGACCTGACATTCCTGCCAGAGTTTTCGCGCAGCGCCGTGCATGAGTTTGCGCGACACGGTCTGGATCACAAAGTAGTGGTGTTGCCCTGCGGACATTACACAACCGGAGAGACGCCTTACAAATACATCGACGGCTGGAATCTGGCGTCATTCATGCGAACCGCGTTCGAAGGCTAGCAATTAGCACTTTGCAATTAGCATTTAGCCCAAAGGGTTCGGGACAATTCTTGAGGAATTAGGGAAGGGATACGACACCTCAGAGGCCAAATGCTAAGTGCCAAATGCCAAATGCTCATTTGGAATACCGCAAAGGCGAGTTCATCATCAGCACCGATCGCGCGCTGATTGACCTGGATCTCGTCCACGGTTTCTTGACCAGTTGCTACTGGGCCAAGGGCATCCCGCGGGATGTTGTGGCCCGCTCCATCGAGAATTCACTGTGCTTCGGAATGTACACCGAGGGCAAGCAAATAGGATTTGCGCGGGTGATCTCAGATTATGCGACCTATGCTTATATCGGAGATGTATTCGTGCTCTACTCGTTTCGGGGCCGCGGCCTGGGTAAATGGCTTATGGAATGCGTCTTACAGCATCCTCGCCTGCAGGGATTGCGCCGCTGGAGTTTGGTCACGCAAGACGCTCACGGGCTATACTCGAAGCTCGGCTTCGAGCCTCTGAAGAAGCCTCAGAACTACATGGAACTTCACCGTCCGGACGTTTATCAGCAGACCGGTGAGTGAAACCCTGCTTTTTGCGGAGACTGAGATGAACAGCAACGACATGTCGCGCCCGCTCTACGAAGCCGATCCCGAGGTGGCCTCAGCTATCGACAATGAAGTCCGCCGCCAGCATGAAGGCCTGGAACTGATCGCTTCAGAGAACTTCGTCAGCGAAGCCGTGCTCGAAGCCATGGGCTCGGTGTTTACCAACAAGTACGCTGAGGGATATCCGGGCAAGCGCTATTACGGAGGCTGCGAGTTTGCCGACGTTGTGGAGAACCTGGCGCGCGATCGCGCGAAACAGCTTTTCGGAGCTGAACATGCCAACGTTCAGCCGCACGCCGGATCACAAGCCAACATGGAAGCGTACGCCGCGGTGCTCCAGCCCGGCGACACTATCCTCGGGCTAAACCTGGCGCACGGCGGCCACCTCACGCACGGCTTCCACCTGAATTTTTCCGGAAAGACTTATCGCATCGTGCCTTACGGAGTGACCAAGGAAACCGAGACCATCGATTACGACGATCTGGAAAAGCTTGCCGAAAAAGAGCATCCCAAGATGATCATCGGAGGCGGCAGCGCGTATCCCCGGATTATTGATTTTGTGCGCATGCGGCAAATTGCTGACAAGGTCGGCGCAATCTACCTGGTGGACATGGCGCACTTCGCCGGCCTGGTCGCGGGTGGCGCGCATCCGTCGCCAGTTCCGCACGCCCACATTGTCACATCCACCACGCACAAAACGCTGCGCGGACCGCGCGCCGGAATGATCCTGTGCAAGCAGGACTACGCCGCGGCAATCGACAAAGTAGTTTTCCCCGGCATGCAGGGTGGGCCACTCGTGCACATTATCGCGGCCAAGGCGGTGTGCTTCCGCGAGGCCATGCAGCCAGACTTCCGCGATTATGCTCGCCAGGTCGTGTCCAACGCGAAAGTATTAGCTGATACGCTGGCGGCGGAAGGCTTCCGCATCATCTCCGGTGGAACCGACACCCATCTCATGCTGGTGGATGTGTTCTCGAAAGGCATGTTGGGAAGCGAGGCCGAGAAAGCGCTCGATCGAGCCGGCATCACCGTGAACAAGAACGCCATTCCTTTTGACACCAACCCGCCCATGAAGCCCAGCGGCATCCGCATTGGTACGCCGGCGCTCACCACGCGTGGGATGAAAGAAGCCGACATGCGGCAAGTTGGCCGATGGATTTCCGAAGTCCTTCACAATCGAACCGACGACGCCGTCCTGGCAAAAATCCGCAAACAGGTGCTGGAACTGGCCGACACTTTCCCGCTGTACCCGGAACGGAGGGCCAAGGCACAAGCAGAGGCGAGGGCCTGAGAGCTTCTCTCGAAATCTGGATTTCCTTTGTGTACCTTCATCCCCTTTGTGATTAAATCACTCCGTGAAGGTCGCCATTGATATCCGGCGCATGACTGAGTTCGGCGTCGGCACCTACACCCGCAATGTAGTGCGCGCGCTCGGCCGACTGGATCACTCCAATGAGTACTTCCTGATCGGTTCACCGCAGAAAGTAGCGGAGATGGACCCGCTCCCGCCAAACTTTCAGGCAATTCCGCTGCTGGACGACGGCACCACTGCGAAGGGGTATCTCGAATGTCGGGCCATTCTCAAGCGTGTGAATTGCGATCTGGTGCACATCCCGCACCTGTTCTGGATGCCGCGCACTTTGCCTTGCCCCTATGTAATGACCGTCCACGACGTTCTTGAACACATGTATCGCGCCCATGACCGCTCCAGCATGCGACGCTCGCTGCATTTTCACCTTACGCGCCGCGTCCTGAGAGGGGCAGCCCGAATCTTGGCGGTTTCCAAATACACGAAGAGCGAGATCGAGAAATTGTTTGGCATCCCCGGTTCCCGCATCGAGGTTGTGTACAACGCCATCGATGAGCGCTTCCTTCGCGGCCACGCCTCCGACTCCGAGCGGCAAGTCCTCGCCGAACGCTACCTGGTGACTTATCCCTTTCTTCTTTATGCTGGGCGTATCAGTCCGCCTAAGAATCTGGTGAGGATTATCGAAGCCTTTTCGGCCTTGAAAGCCGAACTTGAAAAGGATGGGCGCTTCCCAGATCTGAAACTCATCATTATCGGCGACGAACTCTCGAAGCATCCCGACTTGCGTCGAACCGTCATCCGCGGCGGCGTACAAAATGACGTACGCTTCATGGGATTCGTTCCCATCGAAATGTTGCGAGTGTTCTACGACGCGGCAAAGATATTCGTCTTCCCGTCGCTCTACGAAGGTTTCGGACTGCCGCCGCTTGAAGCCATGGCCCACGGCACTCCGGTCGTGACGTCGAATACTTCGTCCCTCCCCGAGGTTGTGGGCAATGCAGCTGTGATGGTGAATCCGGAAAACGTCTTCGAGATCATGCGCGCGCTCCACCGCGTGCTGCTCGACCAGCAAGTTCGCGACAAGTTCAAACAGCGAGCCTACGAGCAGGTAAAGAAATTCTCCTGGGACGCTTCAGCCCGGCAGATTCTCGGCGTGTACGAAGCCGTGGCAGGAAAACCAGCGAGAGAAATTCAATACGTCAAAGCGGTGTAGGCGCGGGCGTCCGCCCGTGCAAGGCCACGAAAACTCACGACTGCGAAATTGGACCAGAGAGTAGCCGCGACGTGTCGCCTAGTCGCCCTTGAGCAACGGCGTTCCCGGCGAAATCAGCCCCTGGCGATGCAGCTTCGCGCGGAACCGAGCACGATCGGTTTCTGAGGAAGCCGCGGCCAGACTTTTGCGCAGCTTAAGAATTTTCTCTTTGCGGGTACGACGACGGCGAATTTCCGGACGACGGCTGGGTGCGGACATGAATTACGCTCCTGATCCTTAATCTGTGATTTCTAACCCAATATCTGTGATTCCAAGCTTTGTGGCAGCCGGACCTGTAAGCCGAATTCGCCGGGTCACGTTGCAGCCACGTAAGTTATTGAATCGGAACCTGCGCGAACTGTCAATGATGTCAACTTCGTCAGTGTCGGGAGGCTTTAGGTCACACTGGTGTCACACTTCGAGTGCATTTGCCATAGAGATCACTTGCGCATCGTAAGAATCGACGGGAGCGGCGCCTGCATATGCGGGACTGCCGTCTGAACGAGGAATTGATCATGGCGCAACTCATCCATGATTCCTGTATCTGGTGCTGATGTTTGGTTGCCAAGTGTAACAAACGCTATCGAAAAGAAACGATACTGATTCGCTGTAAACCCCATAAATTGAAAGCCATCCTAGGAATCAGTCGCCAAAACAAACCCCGTCGCAAGCAACTTGTTGATGTCAGATTTTCCGAATGAAACAGTGGGCCACCACACCCAGAAATTGGACCAACAACAAGTTTAGCTAGATCTGGTGAAATTCCCCAACGCTGGAGGCTAGAAACGTGACATTTGGGAATGCACTGACGCCGAGCTTACTGAGGGCATTGATCAAACTGAAACAGCCTTCATCGTGGAAGCGGGACGACGACTTCGCCGGTGGGAGATCAAGCGCTCTCCTTTAAAGCATCAGGGTAGAAAATGGATTGTTGCAGTTCCACGTCGCAGCTCCCGCAGGATGGGCAGACGGCACCGTCGATTTCGTAATCGTGAAGACTCACCTGTTTCGTGAAAGGCTTCAGGCAATCACGGCAGTGAAACAGGTATGACGGCAGAGTGCACCTCACAGAAAATTAGGAAGGCGGAATTAACCGCCCTCCCGTGCGAAGATCACAGTTCTACGCTGTTGCGTAAACGTCGAGCTTGTGGAGGGTCGAGGTGACGACGTCAGAAGTCTGAACCTTGGGCGTTCCCTCGATAAATCTTGCCATCGTCTTCAACACTTGCGGATAGGCATTGGTGTTGTAGGTTTCGGCATCGGTTTTGTTTTCCCACAGACTTATTGCAGTCACATCAACTCCGCCGGGACCAGCGAACGTGATTTCGTCCTTGAAACCCTTCTGTTTGCGAAGCAAAGGAAGGACGTCCTTCTCAAACGTTTGCGTGTAATCGGAAAGAGTATTGGATTTCAGATGAATCGAGACATGGCGTGAAAACATTGCAACCTCCTAGGGTTGGGGTTGCTAAGAAAGAAAACTTCAGATGGGCTGACTTAGTTCAGAGAACCTGAAATGAGGAGAAGGTGGTAACCACCTCAATCGTAACTGTTGCATTTAGGTGGCCCTCTGCATCGGCCGCGCAACTCGTTGCTTCGATAGGATGCATCGCAGATGAGGCGCCGCATACTCTGGGTTCCATGGTGTACGTTTGGCGGAAAGCATGCAAAAACAGCGAAATTTAACCCAATTCGGTTGCTGCCAAAGGCCGCTCTTTCCGCAGCGTAATTGAGTGTCTTGTAACGTTCCGTTTTTGTAACATTTCGGCGGGACCTGTCGCAGAGTCAGACTTGTGGGGAATAATGACTCCAGTTCCAAGCTCTCGCGAGGTGTGGAGCTGACGGGTTTTGGTCCTCCCAAGCGAAACTGCTGTCGGAGAACGACAAACGGTGTCGCGCATACCTAGCCCGTCAGCGCTCTAAAAGCTACATCTTCTGCCCAATTAAGAGAAATGGCCTTGGGGTGCCTGCCCAAATAGCACGTGAGTGGCGGTGCAATCTGCAATTGTGTGGGAGAGTCCCAATTCCGCTCGCAGGAGGCACCGAGGAGATTGTCCAACGATAGGGCTAGAAACGAGCTCGCTGTGTGGATGGGTAAACCCCCGATCCCCGTCCGAAGTCCTCGCTACGGTCACGCTAGAGGGCGCCACCGGTGGTTTTAAAGAGAACTCCAAGGAACCATAATCCACCGATTGGGATCACTCTCGTTAGTGTCTGCACAGCCAGTGCTGCGTTGAAATGCTCAGCCGCTGCGTATATAATGCAAGGGATGATCGACAGAAGGCTGTCAGAATACTTCGCCGCCATGGGTCGCAAGTCGGCGAAAGTGAGAATGAAAACAGTCTCGGCCAGACGACGGAAGCAGATTGCTCGGAATGCTGCAAAGGCACGATGGGCCAAGCGGAAGCGTAAAGGATGAATGACCATGAGTGAGAAGAAAGCCGCAATGTATGTGAGAGTTTCGACCGACGAGCAGGAGACCGACATGCAGGAAGTCGAACTCCGAGAGTATTGTGAAAAGCGCGGTTGGAGTTGTGTTTTATATCGGGACAAGGCTCAGAGCGGAGCAAAGAACGACAGACCGGCGCTGAAGCAGATGTTGAGTGACATGAGGAGAAGGCGATTCGATGTTGTGGTCGTCTGGAAACTAGATCGGTTGGCACGTTCATTGAAACAGTTGTTGATCATCGGTGAGGAGTGTCGGTCTTTGGGGGTGGATTTGGTTTCGTTGAGGCAGAACATCGATACGACGTTGCCGGCCGGCAGGTTGACATTTCAAATCCTCGGAGCGGTTGCGGAATTTGAAAGAGAATTGTTGCGGGAGAGGGTAAAAGGCAGGAATGGCACAGGCACGTCGAACTGGAAAACACGTTGGGAGACCGGCCCTGCGGACGTTTCAGCCACTTGATATCGAAAGAATGCGAGAGTTGCGGTCGAATGGAACGAGTGTACGGAGACTGGCGAAAGATTTCTCGACCAGTCAGTGGATGGTGGCTAGGCTGACAAACGGATCTTTTGGGCAACCCAGTCAATAAGTGAAATTGCCATATTGCAACATCTATACCAGCGAGAAGTGGTTGGTTATCGCGGCGAAAATGCTCGGCCTGCTGCCGGGAGGACCCGGAGTAGCAAAAGGGGCGCCGTGTGGCGACACCCACCCCCTCAACGGGCAGCAGCAAACAGACCGAGCCGAAATCGAAGGTAGCTTCTTTTGCTGGCGCTGTCGTTGCTCCGCAGCAATGCCACCCAATCCGGATCAATGAGTTCTATAAAAAGGGATGTCAAGAAAAAAGTTTTCCCTCGACCGGAGGGCGAGATTCTTTTCTCGAGATCCAGCCCACTGACTGTAAGCGCCCCCGCTTTCGGCCCCGGGGCTTTGCTCTGGTTTGTGTGCCCTTCCTGCGGGGTTCATCTTTCGCTGGTGACGACGCCAATCGAGTCTTGAAACTGGGCAAGCGGACCTGGTCTTGGAGTGTCAACCATGGTTCTATCGGAGGCTCGTGGCCTATCGCTATTTCTGGTTATCCGAGGCGGCATACCGTGTAATCGGTGACTTGGTGCCGAAGCACACAGGGCCGATCTCATTGACTGATACTCACCTCGAACCGAGCGTCTCGAGAACCGACCGACCACCAGCGGAGAGAATCACCGGAAATGGAAAGGCCTCTTACCAGAGACGCTCAAGCGGCTTGCCGATGCAGTTGTTTGGCGTCGAAACTGACTCCTTTCTTCCAAATGGTTAACGTGATGGCGGCAATCTTTCGTGCCAGGGTGAGACGGGCCATCGTCGGCCGCATTCCTTTCTCCACCAGAGCCGTATAGAAATCGTGCAGCGGTCCGGGCTGAGTACTAGCCGAAAGAGCAGCACCTTTGAACAGATTCTTCAGATCGTGATTATGATTGTCATTCAGACCGCGCACCGTGATGCGCTCCCGGTTGCGTTGTATCTTCCCCCCGACATAGCGGTACTCGCCGCTGTCGTGGGTCTCGATGGCCAAACCACTGTAGGCCCACAGCTGGCGCTTGGTACGAAAACGGTGGGGTGTTTGCAACAAGGCCACCAGCAAGGCGGCACGAATCGGACCGATCGCAGGAATCTGCTGCAGCCTTTTCACGGCCTCATGTTTGCGGCTCTCTCGCAACAGGTCGCGGCGCGCCTCCTGCCGCACCGGTTGCAGTAGATCCAGTTGCTGATACAACCGTTCCGCCCGCAGACGAACTCCAGGTTGCAAAATCTTCGCCAACCACTCCGCGCGATGCCGCACGGCATAGACGGTCGTACCACTACAGGGAATGGCCCAGCTGCGGTACAGCGCTTTGATCCGACTCATCACCCGGGTGACATCTTTGGTGAGCGTCTGATAGCTGCGACCCAACTCCTTCAAGGTGCGCACCCCGTGCTCTCCGTGATACACCGAATGGAGCTGGTTGCCGCGTAACAACTCGGCCAGCTTGCGGGCATCGATCCGGTCACTCTTGCTGCCATCTTTCAGCAGCGCGTTCTTTCGCGGATCGCAAACCACCAGATGGGCAACATGCGGCTTCATCAGATCATGTAACCAGGCGGCAGAAGTTCCTTCTTCGAAGGTCACCCATACCGTTCCCCGCAGCCCATGGACGAACTCGAGAATCGTGTCCGCCTTCGTCTCCAGAATGCATTCCATGATCAGCTTGCCCTTGCCATCCATGACCGCAACCGAGATCGTTGCCTGGTGAACGTCCATGCCAATATACTTTTCCTGGTTCATAACGGCGCTCCTTTTGGTGAGTGGTGATCCCAACAATCACAACCTACCGCAAAGTGGGCGCCTTTTATATTGCGTGCAATGGCGATCCGGTCACAGGCAAAGATTGTAGTGGATTCCTGCCGATTCGCATTCGCGGCCAGCCGCATTCATCACACGAACTGTGATACCTGCTATTGCAAAGATTAGCCAAAGGAGTATATTTGCTGCCGACAGATCGTTTCGTCTCCCCCCAAGAGCAGTTCCAGTGTGAACGCTAGAGCATCATGGAATGCCACGCATGTGCCAGTGCTCATGAGGATAAGTATGAAACGGCTACTTACGACGCTCGTAATCTTTGTGGGCCTGCAAGTTGGCTTGTTCGCCCAAACCTTCACCACCCTCTACAGTTTCGCCGGGGGCGCGGACGGCTATATACCCTCGGGGCAACTGATCCTGGACGCCCAAGGCAATCTCTACGGCGCGACCGTACAAGGCGGCATCGTTGGCCCCGGCTGCGGCATTGACGGCTGCGGGACCATTTTCGAGCTATCCCTGGTCAATGGAGTATGGACCAAAACGACCATCTACGAGTTCCAAGGCGGCGCGGCTGGTGCGTATCCGAAAGCTCCGTTAGTGTTCGACTCCGATGGCAATTTGTATGGAACCACCCAAGTTGGCGGCAACAAGAATAGCTGCGGAATAGTATTCGAGATTTCCCAAGGAGTCGAAACCGTGCTCCATACCTTCAAGGGCAAGGATGGCTGCGAGCCGGCTGCGGGACTGGCGATTGACGCGGCGGGGAATCTCTATGGCACTACCGTCTCAGGAGGATTGTCCACGACTTGCGGCGGATCCAGCTGCGGCACCATCTTTAAGCTGACTGCGACCGGCGGCCAGTGGACCTTCCAAGTGCTCGCTCAGTTTAGTGATCTGTTCTTTCTTTCCGATGGCCCGCTGGTGCTGGATGCGGCGGGGAACCTCTATGGCACAACCATGTACGGCCAAGGCAAGAAGGGGTACGACGGCATCGGCGTAGCCTTCAAGCTCTACTTGGTTAACGGCAAGTGGAATCACCAGTTTTTACACAAGTTCAAATACCGCTACATAAAGCCTTACGGTGGCTTGGCATTCGACAGTGCCGGAAACCTCTACGGAGTCACCACCAAGGGAGGCGGAGATGCTGGCTCAGTCTATGAGCAATCCCCGACTGCTAATGCATGGGAATGCACTTTCTTAGAAAAGTTTACTGCCGGGGATGTTCCCGTATCTGGGATCACAGTAGACGCCGACAGGAACCTCTACGGGGTCATAGAAGGGGGCGCGAACGGGAAAGGTGAGCTATTCAAGATGATAAGACAAGGGAACGGCTGGGCCTACTCCGACCTGCACGATTTCGACGCCGGTGATCCTGGGGCTTGGGGAAATGTGATATTGGACGGCTCGGGAAACATCTATGGCGTTACGGGAGGCGATGGAGTGACGAGTTTTGGATCAGTCTACGAATTCCAACAATGACTCGTTATGAAAAGCTGCGAGAGTCACTTGTTCTCCACGTGATTTCGAACCGGCCCTGCGCATCGGTTACCGATCCGGGTGCGCTCCCAGTCACCGATCCGAGTCAAATGAGTGTAATCGTGAGTGGGTGTTGAAAAAGTCCCTCGACAGAACGCCTTTTCACCTGCGAGCATGCCGCTGCGGGTTTTCTTGTCTCTGTTCGACTAGGTGGTGGCCGGCAGAACCGGTGTCGTCGGCTGACTAAGGAAGCGCACCAGTCGCTTGATGTTCTGAGCGACCGCTGCCAGGAAGAACTGCTCGCGCACGAACTTGAGTCTCCGCAGACGCAAGCGCCGCAATCCGATCTGATTCTTCAGCTCCGCGAACAAGGCCTCCACCTTCTTTCTTTGCCGCTGCGCTTTGGCGAACTCTGGTGTGTTGACCAACTCCCGCGCACGTTGTCGGGCGGGTTCGTTCTGGTGGATGATAAGGCCCCGGAAGGCGGCACTGGTGCATTGTGGTCGGAGCGAACATGGGCCACACTTTTTGCGTGTTCCGATATAGTTGAAGGCTCGATTGCGATAAACTCGGCCACCGTAGTTGAGGAACTGGCCAGCAGGGCAGATGTAGCGATTGTTTTCCGGTTCGTAGATAAAACGATCGGGACCGAAGAATGGACTCCTCTTTCTGTGGATGCTGTCGCGGGTCCGCATGTAAGGAGTGATGCTCCGATCGGCTAGCCATTGCAAGAACTCCCCGTTCCCATACGTCGTGTCAGCCGCCACCGATTCGGGCGCTCGTCCTTGCCACTCGGCGAAACCGGTCAGCATATCTTGCGCGGCCACCGTCTCCTGGCTCATGCGCGCCGCTGTGCCCTGCACTCCCACAATCACGCAGCTTGCATTGTCCACCAGATAGTTGTCGTAGTAACCGAGGCGAGCCGGCGTGTTGCCCTTCGTGGCATAGGTAGAATCGGGGTCGGTGGTCGATACCTGGTCTTGCTCATGCACCGGTTCTTCCACCGGGTTCTGCTGTTCCAGTTCCTGCAGATACTGTCGCACGGTGTGATGGACCTGGGCTGCTTCTCCCAACTGCTCCCGTGGAATGCGGCTCTCCTTGGCTGCATTCGCTTCCACGAAGCTGCCATCCACCGACAGGTGCTGGCCCTGCACCAGCCCCACTTCCACGCACTGCCGCACGATCTGTTCAAACAGCTCCTCGAACAGCTTCGATTCCTGAAACCGTCCGTGCCGGTTCTTGGAAAATGTGGAGTGATGCGGAATCTCTTGATCGAAGCCCAGACCAGTGAACCAGCGCCAGGCCAGGTGCATGCGCAGTTCTTCCACCAGTTTGCGCTCGCTGCTAATGCCGTAGAGGTAGCCGATCACGAGAATGCGCAGCAGGAGCTCGGGATCGATCGACGGTCGTCCGGTCTCGCTGTAGCTGCCTTTCAGTTGTTCGCGTACGAAAGCAAAGCTGATGTGCTTTTCGATGAGCCGCAGCAGGTGGGTTTCAGGAATCTGATCTTCCAGGCGAAAGTAGTAGAACAACGCTTCAGAGCGGTCGTGTTGTCCCATCATGATCAGCAGGCCTCCGAGAATGGCGATGGCAAGCATTCCTCCTTCTTATTACCACGCTTCTGCCGCCATTCCGACCGCTAATCACAGTGACTTTTTCAACACCCACTCGCGATTACACTCATCGGACCGGGTACCGGGGTGGTAATGGTCTGGTCCTTCCAAGCCAGCAGGGGCTCAAGAAAGGATTTCCTTTCAGGAGGGGCAGAAGGTCAGTCTCCGCTCCCAGCAGATCAGCGACTTACAGAGGCAGAAAAATAGACCCTTTCTTGAGGGGTGCCGGGAGGGGGATTTTCTTGAACCGCTTTTCGCGCTCCATCAGCCTCAGCAAGATGCAGTGTTTTGCGGTACTTGAGGTTTTCTCTTCCCCCGTAAGGTCGATTCTGACACCCAATTTCCGATAAAAATAGTCAGAAATCGTAGGGAGAAATGGTGTTGCGAAGATTACAATCTGCCCGATGAAGCTAGGGGAAATCTTTAACGACATCTATCCCTACATCCTTCAAGTTCTGCTTGGAACCGTTGCGCTATTCGGATCGATAAAAGACTGGGAAGACTACGGCAACAAATTTGGACGATTCAGACATCTTCGCTGGGCATTGCTGCTATTCACAATTGCCGTCATCGCGTTGACGCTATACGACACTCACAGCAGTAGGCGAGAAGCGCGACAAAAAGAACAGGCTGCTGAAAAGACAGGGGTGGAGAGCAAAGCCCAGATTGGCACACTGACTCAGCAAATCACTTTGGAGCGCGACGAAAATAAAACGAATGCTGACGGTTTTCGGAAGTCTTTCGATTCTCTTTATCAAAAATACTCAGACCTTGCTGCTAAAACGCAAAACAAGGAGTTGATGCAGGAACTCGCTCAGAACCCCCACTTTGAAGACCCACAGGGAGCCCAATTCGTTTCACTTGCGGCTAGGGAGACGGGGGGAGGGAGCATTTTGCCGTCGGTATACACAGACCCGTCAAACTGCGCGGGGGGTGAGAATACAACGGGATGGAATATGCACCCCCTCCCGGTATTGATCTCGAACCGGTTCAATGGAAGTTCTCTACCACCAGAATCTCGGCGGTCGATTGGTCGTATTGCGAATAGAGCAAGAAACGTCCGTCCGGCGAAAGGCTGAGGCCCGCCGAAGGTGTGCGCGGGATGCTGCCGATTGTCTTCGACGCGCCGCCCGAGTGACCTATGAATCGGATGAGAGCACCTCGCTGGTGAGGGCCAGGAGCCAAGTAGTAAACGCCCTTGGCCGTGACAAGGACAGCAGGCACGTCTAGTGCCAGGTTAAAATCCACCAGATCGCGCACGTAGTCCGTCTCTTCGCCCCCATCGGCTGGCATCCTGCGAAGCACGCCATCCAAGGCCGTAAAGTAGAGCCACTTTCCGTCGGGCGATTCCTGGCCGAAGATGCCGCCGCTCCGCGTCACCTGTGTTGCTGGTCCGCCGGAAGAGGCAACCTTCCAAATGTTCCAGCTCAAGGTGTCACCACGGGATGATGCAAAGTAGATCCACTGCCCGTCGTGCGACCAGGTGGGCCGGGCGTCGGTTGCGGGACCGATGGTCAAGGCCCGAGGTAACCCGCCAGAGGAGGGGACGACAAAGATATTAGTCGCTGCATCGGCCTTGGGCTGGCCGCGATAGGCGATCCATTTGCCGTCGGGAGACCACCGCGGGTCGCCAATGTCGGCCCAGTCCGGAGCGTTCGTGAGTTGCACCGGGTCCTTGCCGTCCGCCTGCGCAATCCAGATCTCCATGGGGCCAGTTCTGTTCGAGGCAAAGGTAATGTGAGACCCGTCGGGAGAATAGTACGCCGTGTCATCACGCCGCGAAGAGGCGATGATCGCTTGGCCAGGGTCGCGGATGGTGCCATTGGCCTCCAATGTGACACGGTAAATGTTGATGTCTCGGTGCAGTCGCGTAAACGCCATCCGATTGCCTCGCCGCGCAATCCCGAGAAACCAGGGATTGTCGCCTGCAAAGCTGATCCGTCGCGGCACTCCGCCATCGGCGGCGACACGATACATGGCCGTTTCACCTCCCGCGTTTGCGGAGCCGAGCTCTCGAATGAACAGAATCTCCTTGCCATCCGCCGTCCATGCTGGGCTAACAATAGTCCAATCCGCCGGGGTCAATGGCTTGGGCTCGCCTTCGAGTTTATAGTCCGCCGACAGCGCGACGACGTAAAGTCCGGGATGGGGGCCTTCGCCTCCTCGAAGCTGCAGCGCATCACCACCGTAAAGGAGCGCGAGTTTCCGGGAGTCAGGAGACAGGATGCCGGCCATAACAGGAAGGTTTCCTTGCAACGAAAGCAGGAGCTTCTTCTCACCGCCGTTCAGCGGCGCCAAATACAAACTTCGTGGATTTCCCACACAGTAAGTCACCCATTGGCTGTCGGCGGACCAGGAGACATAGGTGCTGGCCGCTTCTCGGGTAATCACCTTTTCTGGTCCGCCTAGCGCCGGAACCGCCACGATGCCCCCCAAGCCACTGCTTCGGGGGAAAGCGATCCATTTGCCGTCGGGAGACCACTGTGGCATCCGTTCGTCTTCCGGCGTGTTGGTCAGACGAATAGGATCTCCAGGGCCAATCAACTTCACGTAGATGTCGGGATTTCCGCCCTCGGGCGCCCACGCGAAAGCCACCTGGCTGCCATCGGGTGAGAAACTTGGATCGCGTTCATCCCCTGGGTGGGCGGTAAGCGGAACAACAGCCACCTCTTGGTCTGGTTCGGGTACGGTTCTGCTCATCCGCCACAACGCTCCCCCGCCGACCAGTAGAACCAGTCCGGCTGCGGCGGTAACAAGGACTTTCCTGAGTTTTTTGCCCGCGACGGGAAGGTTGACGACCTTCGCGGCGCTCGATGATGGAGATGGAGCAAGCGCAGAGGGGGAACCGGATGCCGGCGACAGCGGTGGGGTGGCCTGCGCGCCGCTTTCCTGCGCGATCGGCACCCTGCTGGAACTCGCCGCGGCGCCTCGTCCCGTTTCTGAATCCCGCTTCAGCCGCAGCAATTCGGATCGCATTTCGGAGGCGTGTTGATAGCGGAGTTCTCGATCTTTCTCCAGCGCACGGTTGATGATGTCTTCCAGCTTGGGCGGTAGGTCGGGGTTCAGCCGCAAGGCAGACAGTGGAGTTCGATTCATGATCCCGTCGAAGATCAACCCCGTACTCTCGCCGCGAAAAGGCAACGTCCCGGTCGCCATTTCGTACAAGACGACTCCGAAGGAAAACAAATCCGTACGTGGATCCAATTCCTTGGCCCGCACTTGTTCCGGCGACATATAGGCGATGGTTCCCAACGCGCTGCCAGGACTCGTCAGATGTTCCTCGGACTCCACGGTCAGGGAGCTCATGGCAATGCTTTCCGGCTTGAAAGTGACCTTGGCCAATCCGAAATCCAGAATCTTGGCATGTCCGCGCTTGGTCACAAAGATGTTCGCAGGCTTGATGTCGCGGTGGACGATGCCTTCTGCGTGGGCTGCATCGAGTGCATCGGCGATCTCAATTGCGAGCGCCACCACGGTTTCGCTGTCCATCGCCTTTCCCGCAATACGGTGCTTCAGCGTCAGTCCGTCGAGAAACTCCATGGCGATGAACGTTTGTCCGTGGTCATCGATCTCGTAAATGGTGCAGATGTTGGGATGGTTCAGTGCAGAGGCAGCTTTGGCTTCCCGCTGAAAACGGCTGAGAGATTGCGGGTCTTTGGCCACGTCATCGGGCAGGAACTTGAGGGCAACAAAACGTCCGAGCTTCAGGTCCTCAGCTTTGTAGACAATGCCCATCCCGCCGCCGCCGAGCTTTTCGACGATGCGATAGTGCGAGATGTTCTGGCCGATCATGGCTGGCGCGAATCTTACGTCTGCGAAACGGGCAAGTCAATCAACGCCGGGGGTACTACGACCTGAGGGGATTTTGCTACAGCCACGCACTCCCCACAAAACGAACCCCCAGTCTGAGCGTGGAGTGATCGTGCAATGCAAACCGCAGAGGAGTAACATCGTGCGCGAAGTTTCCAGACTGTTGACGAACCTAAGGTTGAATAAAGAGATGCACTAAGGGGAAGCGAAGGGGGGCCGCGTGCCTCACTATTTTATGCCCCCTCATACTCGCTTTAGTGAATAGTAAAGGAGCCGCTCGGCGGATTGGACTTTTGGGTCTTGGCTGTCCAAGCTCCGACTTGGTGTTCGCCAAGCGGTGCTGTAGTCAAGAGTGTGAGCGTGGGGTCTATTTTGCTTACTCCAGGAGGAACGACGAGATATTCAGGAACATTGCCGAACATTTTATCAGGGACGGCAAGAAACACTCGTGTGCCAGGTGCCGGTGCCTCCGAATCTAGTTGAATGTCAACCGTTATGGTCGAGCCTCGACTTGCCCTCGCAGGAGTCACCGTTACGCTTTGGACGGGTATTCTACCCCAAACGCGAAGTAGTTGAGGGAAAACTATTGTGAAAAACACCTATCGGGTATACGAGACCAGCGCACTGCCCGTCATCGTGAAGAACAACCATATACCCCGGAGTTGTGTTTGCCGTTTGATACTCATGCGAAAACCAGAGGGAATACGTTCCTCTGTTTCGCAGGCGGTAGCCTTTGTCATTGATGTGGCTTACGGTATTGTCAGCGGAAGGTGGAGTGATCTGTCCATCAGCCCAGTCTGCACTGTAAGACCAATTTAAGGCCTCACATAGGCTAAATATAATGGTGGCAAGAGGTCTGTCTGAATAGTTGATCTCTGCCTCGATGTCGGCCACGTTCAGCGACATCAGGTCCCCGCTCGTGTTAATACTCTTCACTTCGTGGCTAGAGGTGGAGGCTTGCTGGCCTACCACTAAAGTCAATAGGAAAAACACAAAAGCGCAAACTTCCGCAGTTTTCTTCATTTTGATTTCGCTCCTAGTGATCTGGAGTAATCCACTTCAGCACCTTTAACGTATGACCCACAAGTGAGGGTTCTCACTGGACTGTCAAAGTAACTGTCGCCGTGTGCTGCGTTGAACCGGCCGTACCTGCGACCGTGATCGTATACGTTCCTGCCGGAGTGCCGGTGCTTCCACCCCCCCCGCTACCGCTGTTCCCACCGCCACCGTTTCCACCACCGCAGGCAACCTCAAATAAACACCCGCTTACAAGCAGGCACATGAGGAAGACGCTCAGAAATCGACGCCTACGCCTACCAAATTCCACCGAGCTAAACAGGATCGCGGGTAGCGCGAGCCATATTGCATACAGCGCACTCGACCGACGACCGAGCACAGGTGGTTCTAAAGAGGCGGTCGCTGCGGCGGTACTGATGGTAAGCTGAGTCGTCGCCGAACTAGTAAATGGGGTGATCATCGCTGGGCTAAACGCGCAAGATGCCAGCATGGGTAGTCCACTACAAGCGAGGGTAATAGGGCTGCCAAAAGCGCCTTGAGGGGCGATTGTGATCATAAATGGTGCCGAAGAACCAGGTACCACGTTTGCACTAGCTGGAGTGGGGGACAGAGAGAAATCGCTCACGCAATTGGGGAATTTGAAAGTAACTACATGCGGGCTCCAAGTGCCGGTGCCATAGCCAGGGGTCGGCAGGTATTCTTGTGTGTACCAGAACGTGCAGTCGTCAGCGGGATCGATCTGCATAGAGCTATAATCTCCCCACCGCGTGTCTCCGCCGTTCTGATAACCGTTGCTTTGGGCCACCACCACCTCAGCCTCCATCGTATTTTCAGGGTCGTTCGGAGTCCGCCCTGTAATCGCAATTTGAGGCGCCGGCGAGCCATTGAGCTGGCCCAGCGAGACGCTATAACCGAGTGCCTGATCACCAGCCGAGTCCATAGCCGTGCTGCCCATCCACCGCCATTCGTAACCCCCCGGCGACCATGTCCCAGCCTGGGCAACCGCAGGCGTGCCGTTTGGATTCTGAATTTCATACCACCGTACTCCCGCAACCTCATTTGTCTGGTCGAAATAAGCCAGCACTGTGTGATTGAAGACCAATGATTCGTGACTCCCGAAGTTCCGGTAGGCGAGTCGGTACATTGGACGGTCGCTCAAAGAATCTAGGTAGGTTCCATCGGCGCTGGCCTCGGGAATGTCGCATTGACCATTTGCATCATGACCACCGCAATTCGTTCCATGCGCGGCAATTGCGTAATAGGGAGTAAATCCCGGAACCGCTACCTGTACCACCGTGGCTTGACTGCAATCGGGATAACAAGGAACGAACCTAATCAAATCTACGGAGTTTTCGTTATTGTCCCAGGTCACGAAAAATGCCGGCTCATTCGCTGGTGGCGGGGTGTAGCCGTCTAGGTCCGATGGCAAAATGGCGTTAAATCCGGACGAGAAGCCATAACATTCGTTTGAGGTTGCGGACGTTCCAGTAAGCATTGCGCCACGATCTATGAAGCACGCGTCGGGACCGTTGTAGTTACCGGCACCGTTAACAGGTGGACCGTTGAAGATGTTGAACGAAAGCAGGTACACTCCCTGAGGCAGCCCAGCATAGGAAGACGGCCATGTCCCGAGCTTAGGGTAATCGATGAAATAAGTCGAACCAAAATTGAACCCGAACTCGTAGGCATTCCAGCTGCCCGTGGCGTCATCAGTCTGCGACACTGCAACGCAGTCGTAATAGGGACCGTCTTCGGCCCCAAGGGATGGTCCCAGCGCGTACTGTTGTATAACCCAGCGTTGCGCTAGTTTATCGAAAGCTACAGTGCCATCGCCGTCATTTACTTCGCCACATTCTCCGTTGAGGTTGGACCATAAGGCGCTAGTCGGCGTAGCAAGCCCGAGAGCCTCCTTCGTAGTCTTGTCGAAAACCGTTATTGCCTCGTTCACAAGCAGCACGAACTGAGTTGTTCCCACGGCACCGTTCGTATCGGGTGCAAAAGCCCCGGTACCAATCCCATCGAAGCCGGATCCGACAGTGGCTGATAGATCGTCGGCAGAGTTTCGTGTCTGCAACGCCCCGTCCGGTTGGATTATGTGTTCGCGGATCGGCGGCGAGGTACCCTCGTTCTCTCCAGAAAACTCCGGCAGTCGCGCGCTGACGTAATGCCTGGCAAGGTCGCGCAATGGGTGAGTTGTCCCGTGAGCAACTTCCCAGACTGAATCATGGCGCACTACTAACGTATTTTTTCCATTGTCTACTGACTTGGCCGAAAGGGACTGGCCCCATACGCCGGGGCAAGGAAGCAGGATCACAATCGCGGCAATGATTTGTATTGAGGAGTAGGCGTGACACCCAGACGCGAAGCGAGCCATAGCTCACCTCCCATTCGATTCGTCCCCCCTCAAGAACGATGTCCCAAATATTCAGCTAGGATTCCCAAATTGTCAAGTGTTTCACACCACCGGGATGGCAGTACAGGCTCATCGACAATTCGCTGATTCCAATTCATATTCTTCTAGTGCCTTCAGGCACTTCGTAAGTTTGCTAGCCCGCACAGGTTTTGGCTTACAGATTTTTTCTAGCGTGTGCTGGTTGATTCCTCTACGCATGAATTCACGCTTGGGCACGTTGTTGATCCTTGCAAGTTGGCTAACTTCTCCACCCGCAACTGCGCCTGCTTGCGCTCGGCACGAAGTACCTGAAGCGCACTACCTAGGTTTCCCATGGTTCCCCCTCAAGATTAACAACGGAGGCTATTGTATAAGATTGGAGTGACTTATCAGGTCAGCTCGCAGTTTGCTTTCACTGTACAAATTTCACATTGACAAGCATCTCCGAGCCGGGTATGGTCAACTGCGGTCGGATAATCCCTGATGCTTTCCTGATCTTCGCGTAGCCGGACATGTGTCGGTCAGAATCCTTAATCAGCGAGACCTGTTCTACCTCCCAGCCTTTGTTCTGATAGTCGTGTGTAATCTCTTCTTGAGCCTTCGCGACATCGGCTTCGCTGAACACTCTTGGGACGGGTTGGGGCGCGACGGCTTGGGGAGTGTTAGAACTATTGCAGCCGACACACGCGAGAAGAACTGCCGCGCAGAGAAATGGTGACTTCATAACGCCTCCAACCAGTAGTGGACTATCGCCAGCCGCTACCCGGCAAGTTACGGATGTAATCCCTGCCTTTCATCGCGGTCCGTAACGCCGTTCATAAGGTTTCAGCGTGTCCAGCGTCTTCTGGAATACTTCCTGCAATTTTGGCGGACGATCCATGTTCATGCCAAACAGCGCATAAGCGATGGTGCTGTGCAGATATAGGAAGACTGTGAACAGGGTGGATTGACTCGTCTCACGATGACTGGTGGACGTTGAGACCTGAAATGCCGTCCATTCATCAGCGGCATAATTGTCAATCGCAGGCAGAAAACAATGCACGAACGAAGATGTTTGGAAGTAATCAGACGCATGAGAGATTTTCTTACGCTTCTCAGTCACCGTGCCGTCAAGCGGGTGTTCTGTCGTCATCGTTTTCCAGATGAAACCTTTTTCGCCTGACCAGTGTCGAGATGCAGGTTTTGTATCAGGAACAATTCCTTCAGCGTCCATGTAATCCCGTATGTCTTTTTCTTCGGGCTTACCCGCAAACACCTCCAGAGCGTAGTGCGCCCAAAATGCTTTGTCAGCCAAGTGACGCCTGCGGTCTCTTTGACGTGGGAGGAAGTTCACTTCGAGACTAAAGAGATTGAACGCGTCACACAAAAGCGGAGGAAGAAAGTATTACTACCGATCCACAAAGAGCTGCTGTTCGCTTTGGAATCGGATCACGAACGGAGAAGACCACAGCCTACTGACCGGGTTCTATTGAATCCTTCAACCCGACGCCCGCTTTCTCGTCCACGTCTCTACCAGCGGGTGGTGGCTTTCGGCAAGAGAGCAGGTGTCGCGAATGCACATCCGCACAGATTCAGGGACACCTTAGCGGTGGACATGTTGAGTCGTGGTGCAAGTCCTTATGACGTCGCAAAGATGCTCGGAGACACCATCGAGACGGTCGAGAAACACTACACACCCTTCGTAAAGGAACTCCGGGAACGCGTGCGCTCGATCCTCGAAACCGACTCCGGCCTCGAATCCACGGTCACACCCGTGTCACAATCCCAGACTCCAATTCAGTAAGTCATTGAACTATAAGAACGTTGTGGCAGCCGGACCTGTAAGCCGAATTCTGTCTGCGGGATTGCTCCCGCAGGACGGTCATTCCTCTGGGCCGCGCATTACTGCGCGGCTCAAGCGACCTACCCGGAGGTTGTGACGCGCCGAGCCGGCACGATCCGAGCGAACTCGGAATCCCTCCCTATTTGGTCTTGCTCCGTGTGGGGTTTGCCCTGCCCGCTGCATTACTGCCGCGGCGGTGCGCTCTTACCGCACCTTTTCACCCTTACCCCGACGTTGCCGCCAAGGCGGTATGTTCTCTGTGGCACTAGCCGTCAACCGGGCTTGAACCCGGCTTCCCGGACGTTATCCGGCACACTGCTCTGCGGAGTTCGGACTTTCCTCCCTCGCCGCCCGAAAGCGCCGAGAGCGACCATCCGGTCCAGCTGCCTACCAGATCATTATATGCGATATATGCGATGCCGCCGCCGGGAGCCGGACCGACGTATTTTCCTCTGGGTCTAACCGAATCTCAATGCGGATGGCCGGAGCCGCCAACAGATGAATGTCCGACTGACAAGCCCTGGGCCAGCCGATGACTTGGGAGACTTGCCTGCCCGCCATTCTGGTTGACGAACCCCGCTTTTCCGCGATATCTTGCTTTAGCGGCTTTGCCCCCCAGCTCGCCTGAGGTTTTGTTACCTTGGCTTTCCACCGCACCCACAGAAGTTCCCGGCTCGCTCTCGCGATCTTGTTTGTATGCGCGATCGTTCCCGCCGCATTTGCCGCGAAAGCTGGCTTCGCGCCGCAAGCCCGGGTCGGCTTCACTGTGGGCGATCAGTGGGAGCCTGCCATCGCAACCGATGGATTCGGCCACACTTACATTCTTTATCCGCAATACGGGCGCGTCCCGGGATGTCGCGGTTGCCCACTCCCTTCCATGATTCTGGTGGTCAGCAATGACAATGGCGCGACCTGGCAGCCGCCTCGCGAGATCACTCCGCCGGGAACGGGCCAGTACGATCCTCAGATCGTGGTCGACCCCGCCGATCACCGCACCGTATACGCGGCCTGGCTCCAACGCAAGAAATTGGACATGGTTGTGGCCAAGTCAGTCGACTTCGGTCAGAGCTGGTCAATTGTTGTAGCCGACCGCGGCCTGCTCGATGCCGACAAGCCGGTGCTCGCAGTTCGCGGCGAAGATGTCTACATCGGATTCAATCGCGACGGGCATATCCTGATAGCCTCATCACACGACCGCGGGATTACGTTCACTTCCGCCAACGTAAGTCCGAAATCCAAACTGGTGCGAGCTCTGGCAGGTGGCGCGACCGTAGATCCCCACGGCTCGGTCTACTTATCCTGGGCCGGATACACGCAGCGAGACGGCGCCACCGGCCGCGTCAACTTGTATATCAGCAAGTCGTCCGACGGCGGCGAGAGCTGGACCACTCGGCTCATGGATGCCTCCGGCGCACCTCCCGACTGCGGAGCCTACCGCTGCGAGTGGGGCTACCTGGGCGCGCAGATCACGATGACCTCTGATGCGGCCGGTACTTTGTACGCCCTGTGGAATTCCGGCGCTGCCGACAAGAGCCCCGCGCGCATTTATTTCTCTTCCTCGACCACAGCCGGCGAGACTTGGTCGCCAAGACTGAACATTTCAACAGCGGCTTCGAGCGTTGAGCACGCCTTTCCCGCTCTCGCGGCCGGAGACGCCGGCGACGTTCGAATCGCCTGGATGGATTCGCGCAAAATGGACACAAGAAATCATGCCCTATGGAACGCGTTTTACCGCAGTTCCACCAACGGCGGCGCAACCTGGTCCGGTGAGTCGAAGATGTCGAGCTTCGCGCCCGGCTACCCCTACATTCGCCTGGGCGGCTTCAGCTTCCCCTTCGGAGACTACTTCGGCATCGGCATCGATAACCAAGGCCGCACCCAAGCCGTCTGGGGCGAAGGCCAAAACTTCCGCTCCCCTGGCTCAATCTGGTACACCACCGGCCGCTAGGTTCCCCAATAAGTTTGAACGGTAGCTCTTACGTGCGCTGTCATCCTGAGAAAGCGCAGACCTTCCAACGCGAAGGCCTGCCAACGAAGGATCTATGCACTGGGCTCATATGGGTGCCGCGCAACCCACTCCGCGTTGAGGTAAATTCCGGACCGGGTCATTCTATAGACTTATCTAGATTTTTCTTGACATGGCAATACAGGCCTCTAAGATAGAACTTGATCTGGAAGAAGACCATGCCAACTGCCAAGACCAAAAGAATCGCTCCTGAGATCGACGCCGAGCTTTGGGACGAGCTCGTTGCCGTCGCGAAACGCAACGGGCAGTCGCAGCGGTACGTGCTGGAGCAGGCCCTGGATCACTACCTGCACAATGTGGTTCCGTCGCAGCACCTGGTTCGTCCACAGGTGATGGATGCCTTTGAGCAGTCGGTCGATCGTAACCGCGATCTGCTGGAGCGCCTCGCCAAGTAAATGGCGGACTACTTAACGGTCGCGGAGGTGTATCACATGCAACACCTCTTGATCGACAGGTTCGGCGGCATGCACGGGGTTCGCGACAAGAATGCGGTTGAGGCTGCCGTGTTCCGTCCGCAGACGGGCTACTACAACTCGCTGGAAGAAGAAGCCGCCGCGCTGATGGAGTCGCTCGGCAACAACCACGGCTTCCTCGACGGCAACAAACGGATCGCCTTCACTGCCTCCGACGTCCTCCTGCGACGCAACGGCTTTTACATCGAAGTCGATGCGCAAGCAGGCCACGAGTTCATCTACGGTTCGATGGATTGCGGCGAGTTTCGCTTCCCTAAGATCCTCGACTGGATTCGCCAGCACATAAAGCCGCTTCGCTAGAACAAAGATGGCCCACCGCAGTCTGAGGAAAGGAAAACCGCGGGTCGTTTCCGGTCCTGCTTACTGGCCGACCGAGCCGTTCTGGTGGTATCGGCCGCCTCGAAAGAAGCGGTGATGAACCATGCTCTGGCCGAGCAAGAGAAGGATAACTAGCAGAACGAGTGAAAACACGAGTTGTCCAAATCCGAACGAGGGAGGTTTTCCTCCTGCGGGGTCTGTCGGATGCGATTCAGTTGTCATTCTCGAGCTCCTTTCCTCCAGATGGGTGCGAGGGGTATGAGCTATTCGAGGACCAGCCCGCCTGTTAGATCGGCTAATCGCTCGATGCGGTGCTCAGCGCACCAGTCTTGAAGTTCGTTCACGATCTTTTCAGTGGCTACCGGATCCCAGTAGCTGGCAGTGCCGATTTGCACGGCAGTGGCGCCCGCCAGCATAAACTCGATAATGTCCACCGCAGTCGAAACGCCGCCCATGCCGATGACCGGGATCTTCACTGCCTTGGCGGCGTCATAAACCATGCGCAGCGCGATCGGCTTAATGGCTGGGCCTGAGAGTCCGGCGGTGACGTTGGCGATGCGCGGCTTGCGCGTTTCAGCGTCGATCGCCATCGCCACGAAAGTGTTGACCAGCGAAACCGCATCGGCGCCCGCTTCCTGCGCCACGTACGCCATTTGCGCGATGCTGGTCACGTTGGGGGATAGCTTCACAATCAACGGCCGCTGCGAGAAATGACGGGCCGTGGCGACGACTTCGTCGAGCGAACGGGGATCGCTGCCAAACTGAATTCCGCCGTGGGCGGTGTTGGGACAGGACACATTCAACTCGTAAGCGGCGATGCCTTCGCCTTCATTCAGGATCTGAATGGTGCGCTCGTAATCCTCGCGGGTGTAACCGAAGACATTGGCGACGACGACGATGTTCTTGATCTCGCGCAGCTTCGGAAGTTTCTCGTCGACGAAAGCGCGAGCCCCGATGTTCTGCAAGCCAATGGCATTGAGCATGCCCGCTGCGGTCTCGTAAAGGCGTGGCGGCGGGTTCCCGGCCATGGGCTCTTTCGACAGACCTTTGACGACGAAGCCGCCGAGTTTGTCCAGATGAACGACGTCTTCGAACTCGATCCCGTAGCCAAACGTGCCACTGGCGGCGATTACAGGATTTTTGAGTTCAAGGCCAGCAAAGCTGACGGACAGCTCGGGCGTGCGCCTGACGGTGGCGGGGGAAGCGGTCATCGCGGTTGTAGTGTAACCCGCGGCGGGGGCGACACCAAAACGATTTGCTGGGCGGATTCTGCGGCTGTTCTCAGCGGTCTCTGCGTTTTAAGATTTCTGCTGTCCGAACCTAAAGTCTAGAATCGCAGAGATCACGAAGAACGGCCGCAGAGGGCGCGGAGACAACCATGGACGTGCATTCCCGCCCACTTTTCCGTTACAGTAGTTTATTCCCATGCTTGATCTGAGTTTTGTGCGCGACAATCTGCCGCTGGTCGAGGAAAAGCTGCGCCAGCGCGGCATGAAGCCAGCCGAGGTTCTGAAGAACTTCGCGCAAATCGATGCCCAGCGCCGGCAGGCGATCACCAGTGCCGAGACTATGAAGGCGCAGCGTAATCGTGCCACGGAAGAGATTGCGAAACTGAAGAAGAGTGGGCAGGACGCGTCTGCGTTGATCGCCGAGACCAAGGAACTGCGCGAGCACGTCGAGGAATTGGGCAAAGCTGCCGAAGAATACGAAACCCGCTTGCAGCAGATTCTTGTCGGCATTCCCAATATTCCGCACGCGAGTGTTCCGGTGGGCAAGAGCGCGGACGACAATGTGGAAGTCCGCCGCTGGGGCACGCCGCCGACGTTTGATTTTGCTCCCAAGCCGCACTGGGAAATTGGAGAGCAACTCGGCGTCCTCGATCTGGAACGAGCTGCGAAGATCACCGGCGCGCGGTTTGCCGTCTATTGGGATCTGGGAGCGCGGCTGGAGCGGGCGCTCGCAAACTTCATGCTTGACCTGCATACTCGCGAGCATGGTTACACTGAGGTATTGCCGCCGTACATGGTGAATTCGGAATCAATGTACGGGACAGGGCAGTTGCCTAAGTTCGCAGCCGATTCTTTCAAAGTTCCGCACGGGGATAAGGACCTCTGGCTGATTCCAACGTCGGAAGTTCCGGTGACCAATCTTTATCGCGACGAGGTCCTCGATGCGGCGCAGCTGCCAGTCTCGCTCACTGCGTATACGTCGTGTTTCCGCAGCGAGGCCGGATCTTATGGCAAAGATGTGCGTGGGATTATTCGCCAGCACCAGTTCCAGAAAGTCGAAATGGTGAAGTTCGCACGGCCGGAAGATTCTTACGAGCAGTTGGAAAAGCTCACGCATGATGCCGAAGAAGTGCTTCAGAAACTCGGGCTGCATTATCGCGTGGTCGCGTTGTCCACGGGAGATATCAGTTTCTCGTCCGCGAAGACTTATGACATCGAAGTCTGGTTGCCGGGGCAGCAGTTGTTCCGCGAGATTTCGTCGTGCTCGAACTTCGAATCTTTTCAGGCGCGGCGGGCGAACATCCGCTATCGTCCAGTGGGCAAGAACAAAACGGAATTTGTGCATACGCTTAATGGCAGCGGCCTGGCCGTAGGCCGCACATGGGTAGCGATTGTTGAGAATTACCAGCAGGCAGATGGCAGCGTAGTCATTCCGGAGGCTCTGCGCACGTACATGGGAACGGACCGGTTGACGCCGCGGAAGATGTAGCGCTTCTTTTACTCGTACGATTGCGCGTTGCAAAGACGGGGAGTAGAAAATAGACTTGGACAGGGCAAAAGCGAATGCGACGGTTATGGCTGCTCCCACTGTTCCGATGAGTGGGATCTGGCGAACAATCCGCGATTACATTTTCTGGTCCTACGAGCGCGGCACCATCCAGTACGATGTGATGGTCACGTTGATCCTGCTGTTCGTTTTCCTTTCTCCGCGGCTGATCAATTTCAAAGACAAACCGGTTGAGCATAATCCGCATCGTACGGGAGTCGCGGTTGTGCCCGACGGCAATGGCGGACTGATCTACCAGATTGAAGCGATTGCCGTCACGGGCAAAGACGATGACGCGATTCATGACCAGTTACTGGAAATCATCGAACCCATTTCTGGTGAAGTCAGCATTACGAAGATTGAGCCGGTGCATGACAGCTCAGGGCGCGTCTTGAGTTACAAAGTTTGGGTGGCGCGACAGTAGGTCCGAGTCGACGCTGGGATTGAAAAATGAATCCTCTGCTGATGTTGGGATGGTGCCGCGAGATGAGCTGGGGTTTTGTCGTCATTATTTCCCTGGTGGTTGCGTCGGCCCAGGCACCAGACTCGAACGAACTACAACGCGTTCTCAGTCAGATGGATCAGACTGCAGCAAGCTTCCGCACCGCTCAAGCTGGCTTTGTCTGGGACCAATATCAGAAAGTGGTGGACGACCACGACGTACAAAAGGGGACGGTGTATTTTCGTCGTACAGGAAACGAAATTCAAATGGCCGCTGACATCCGGGAGCCCGCCCTGAAGTATGTGGTCTTTTCAGAAGGCAAGGTTCAGTTTTATCAGCCCAGCATGGATCAAGTGACTACATTTAATACCAGCAAGGATCGCGCCGCAGTTGAGAGCTTCATGGTGCTGGGTTTTGGCGGCAGCGGGAAAGATATGCTCAACTCCTTCGATGTGAAGTACATCGATGCTGAGAAATTAAATGGAATTGATACCGCGAAACTGGAACTGGTGCCTAAATCGGTAAAAGGCCGCAACATGTTCGATCACATCTGGTTATGGGTCGACACCTCCCGCGGCGTATCAGTTCAGCAGCAACTCTTCGAGCCATCAGGCGATTACCGCGTGGCTAAGTACTCCGATATTCAATTGAATCAGAGGATTCCGGATTCCGTATTTAAGCTGAAGACCACGGGCAAAACCAAATTTGTATCGCCTCAGGGGTAGCCCATTGTTAGTAAGGGGGTCGGGACAATAGTCGGAGGAAGTGTATGGTTGTCCGACCAGTGCGTTTCTCCTGTGGAAAGATAAAGGCTGAAAAACTGACAGCAGGACGGTATACTGCCAAAAAGACGCTACTAGAGAAAAGAGGAGAGGGCAAAAAGACTCCGATCGCAGTAATACTCTTTTATGGCCAAGGTTTTCACAATCCCGGTCGCTCCTCAGATAGGACGTAAGCGACGTGAGCGAACGTCTGATCCTCGCTACGTTGACGGGCAGCGGCAATTGGTCGAAGCCATGAGATACCTGGCGCAAGCAGATCCGGTATCGAACCGTGAGGCGATTGAGCTTCTTTCCGAGCATGTGCGCACGCGCTTCCGCATGACCGATTCTCCCTTGGCCTAAAGGTTTCCGCTCTACTCCAGATAATTGTGTAACGGACAGTCAAATGTCTGCGGGCTGTTTTTCCCGTTGGAACAACGCGGCCGCGAGAATAATTATCACCGGATAACATTCGAGCGTGTAGCGTGGCTCGGGATTTTCCAGAGTGCCGAGGAAGGCCGATCGCAGAATTACGAATGCCAACAACAAGCCAAGATGAGGCGCAAATTGTCTGCGCATCAGCCCTGCGAAAGCCGCGCCCACATAGAGAAGATTAACTATCCCCAAGCCGATCGCCAGCGCCAGCCATTCAGGATCGTCGTCAAACTCCCACCAGCGCGTGTCCGAAGGCAAGGTTTCTGTCCGCGGCCGCAACCACATATCCGCAATGCGTAGCAGCGGGAGTTCCATGTAATAGCGGAGCCGAGAATGATGCACTCGGTCGGTAGCCAGCGCTGCAAACCTCGCGTCGAGATCGGGAGTGACATGCAGCGTGTCGTTGTAATCGTCCACTAATTGCAGCGTCTGCTCGCGTTGCTCGGGAGAATCAAAGGCGCGCGAGGGAAGTTTCTCAGCGTCGACTTTGTTCCCCGGTACCGCCCAGTAAATCTCTTCAACCGAGGCATAATCGACGATCCAGGTTCTCACCCAGCGATTGAATCCCAGTGGTAGGAAAGAATTTTCTTCGTTGGCATAGCGCGGCGCGAGCGATTGAAATTCGTGGAATACACGCAGATTGCGGATGGTCCAGGGAACGAGGGTCGCAAGCGCGACGACCGCCAGAATCAAGCCAGGCCGGACGTGTGGCGCGGACACTTCTGTCCGCGTTTTGTGCGTCCAGCTACGCACCGAGAGCACCGCCAAATATGCCTCGAGGGCGACCAGAAGCAATCCACCATCAGGGCGCAGCAATATGGCTGCTCCGATCGCCAGACCGCACCCCACCCACGGCTTCATCTGCAAATCGCCGAGCGGATCGAGTCCAGCGATGGCCAAGTCCAGCGCCAGAACGGTGAAGAAGACTTCCAAGGTTTCAGTGAGCGCGTTGGCGGCATAGTTGGCCAGAAAGGGGCAAAGGGCCGCTAGCAGAAAGGCAACCCGCGCCGCGCGGGGCGAAATCAAACGGCGTGCAAGGTCGGCAATAAGGAAGCACGTGGCGATGTCCACGAACATTTGCACGACCAGCACCGCCCGGTAGTGTTCCATGCCGAAGATCGCGAATATCGCGGCCAGGAAGGCGGGATATCCCGGCAGCCGAATGTACGTAGGGGAAATGTCATTTATGCCGCTCAGGCCGTAAATCCCGTGCTGCAGCCAGTTCTTGGCAATGTCGCCGTACACGAACGAGTCGGAGGTGACTCCGGGAAACCGGAAAATGAATAGAAGGCGCAGCGCAGCGCCCGCCAGGGTGGCAAACAGAAAGAATCGAAGATGTTTGCGCAACAGTTCGCGCACGGAGGAAATATAGCAGAAGGCTTCAGGCTTCAGGCGTCAGGCTTCGGGCTTCGGGCTGGTGCTCATGCGTGAAGCCTGAAGCCGAAAGCCTGAAGCCTCTGCCCCAAAGCTGCCCTTCAAAGTTTGACCCGACCTTATCCACAGCTTAGGATGGTTCTAACTCACCCATGGCGCAACCGGTTTTTTACGATCCTCGACAAGCTCGCTGGAAGCGATTACGAAGCCTGTTTGACGTTCTCGGCATCAGCGTCATGCTGCTGGTTATTTTCTTTATCTATAACGCCTTACGCGGCGAGCAATTGCCCGAACTGATTTGGCAAAGCCAGAAAAAGCCATACCACGCTCTGAAAGAAAACGAAAAAGAAAAAGCCCGAGAGCGGCGGCGCAAGCAGGCCGCGCTGCGCGGGAGCCATAAGGGCCAGACCAATCCGTCGCTGACGAAGCTCAACTCCGATGAAGGCGTTCGCGCCGCTTTCTACGCCCCTTGGGATGCTGCCAGCTTCTCGTCGTTGCGTGAGTACGCTCGCCAGGTTGACCTGCTTTATCCGGACTGGCTTCACGTTTTAACCCCCGATGGTCACTTGCAGGGCGTCGACGACCAGACCAACGTGTACTTCGATGTGATTCAGGGGTCAAGCATCCATCCGGTGGACGACAAGGTCATGAAGTTTCTGAAGTCCGAAGACACCGGCATGGAAGTGTTCCCCATGGTGAACAACTCCGATGGCGTGAACTGGGTCGATATCACATCGTTCCTGAATGACGCGGGCTCGCGCGCGCGCTTTCGGCAGCAAGTTGATTCGTTTCTCGCCACTGACAAATACCGCGGCCTGATGATCGACTTCGAAGAGATTGCTCCCGAAGCTCAGCCGGGTTACATGGCGCTGCTGCAGGAAATCTCCGACGACCTCCATAGCAAAGGCATGAGGCTTTATGTCAGCGTGCCTCCACACAATGAGGATTTCAACTATCCCGCCGTAGCCAGCCATGTGGATGGCGTGGTGCTCATGAATTATGACGAACACTATCCCGAAGGAACGCCCGGTCCGGTCGCGTCCCAGGACTGGTTTGTAGCGAACCTGGAATTCGCGCGCAAAGCGGTTCCGCCGGACAAGCTGATCTGCGCCATTGGCAACTACGGTTATGACTGGGTGCGTAAGCCCAAACACGGCAAACTGCCGCCTGATGTGCGCGACACAAACGTTTCAGTGCAGGAAGCATGGCTGGGCGCGCGCGATTCGGAAGAAGACATCGACTTCGACGGCGACAGCAGCAATCCGCACTTCAGCTACATGGATGAGCAAAACCGGCGCCATGACGTCTGGTTCCTGGATGCAGTCACCGCGCTCAATGAGATGCGCGCAGCCCAACGCCTGGGGATTGAGACTTTCGCACTGTGGCGCTTGGGTGCTGAAGATCGCTCGCTATGGCGGGTTTGGGACGTTCCCGGAGATCCTGCGGCTCCGGATAAGTTGAAAGACGTTCTTCCCGGTCAAGACGTGGACATGGAGGGTCAGGGCGAAATTCTGCGCATCGAAGATCGTCCGGCCAATGGTACGCGCGAGATCACGGTTGACCCCGACGGAATCATCAGCGATGAGAACATCGACCCTCTGCCCCAGCCTTACCGCGTCGCTCGCTATGGCTACAATCCGAAAGCCGTCGCTATCACGTTCGACGACGGCCCCGATCCGCAGTGGACGCCGAAAATTCTGGACGTGCTGAAAAAAGAAAATGCGACTGCAACGTTTTTTCTCATCGGGCTTGAGGCCAAAGATTTCGGCAGCGTCACTTCTCGCGTCTACCGCGAGGGGCATGAAATCGGGAATCACACCTTCACTCATCCTGACATCAGCAACATTTCGCTGAGCTACATGAAGGTGGAGTTGAGCCTCACCGAGCAGCTGTTCGCCAGCCGCCTGGGTATCCACACCATCCTTTTCCGCCCACCCTATTCCATCGATCAGGAGCCTGACACTGCTGACCAGGTGCGGCCGCTCGAGGTGGTTCAGGATATGGGCTACATCAGCGTGGGCAACAAGATTGATCCCAATGACTGGAAGGAACCGGGTAATCCTGCTGAGCACATCGCTGCGGTCGTCCTTGCCCACATCCCGCCCTGCGATCCCAAGGACCGGCTTTGCGGCAGCGTAATCCTGCTGCACGATGGCGGCGGCGATCGCAGCGAAACCGTTCGCGCCTTGCCCATGATTATCGAGGGTGTTCGCGCGAAAGGGGATGAGATCGTCGCTCTTAGCGATTTGATTGGCAAGACCAGGGCCGATGTCATGCCTCCGATTCCCTATAACGAGCGCTGGGCCGCCCGATTTGACTGGATGGGGTTCGCGATTTGGGACTTCAGCACGCACGCTATCACCTGGATATTTTTTCTTGGTGACTTGCTGATGACTGGACGGTTGTTGTTCGTCGGAGCTTTCGCGATTTACGACCGCCTGCGGCAGCAATCTTACGGCACGCCGGCCGAGGCAGCTTCCTACAAACCGGCTGTCGCAGTGTTGATTCCAGCCTACAACGAAGAAAAGGTGATCGAGCGCACGGTACGCGCTGTGCTGGACTCGGATTACCCCGGCCTGCACGTGATTGTGATTGATGACGGTTCTACAGACAACACTCTGGAAGTGGCGCGCCAAGCTTTTGCGGAAGAAGAAGCCTCGGGGCGCGTGCTCATCTTGACCAAGCCGAACTCCGGCAAAGCCGAGGCCCTCAATTTCGGTCTTGAGCACTTGAGCGACGAAGAAATCTTCGTCGGCATCGATGCCGATACGGTGATCGCCCGCAATGCCATTTCGCGCTTGGTTCCGCATTTCCTCAACCCCAAAGTCGCGGCCGTCGCGGGAAACGCCAAGGTGGGGAATCGCGTGAACCTGTGGACCCGATGGCAAGCGCTGGAGTACATCACCAGCCAGAACTTCGAGCGCAGGGCGCTGAACGTTCTTGGAGCCGTAAGCGTGGTCCCGGGAGCGATCGGCGCCTGGAGGACATCCGCGGTACGCGAAGCTGGCGGATACCACACTGATACCGTGGCCGAAGATGCTGATCTGACCATGGCGCTGCTGCGGCTTGGTTACCGTGTGCAGTATGAAGATTTGGCGCTCGCCTACACTGAGGCGCCGGTCAGTGCCAATGGCCTCATGCGCCAACGCTTCCGCTGGTCTTTTGGGATTCTGCAGTCAGTCTGGAAACACCGGGCTGTGTTCGCGCGCAAGGGGGCGCTCGGTTGGGTTGCCCTGCCCAATATCGTCATCTTTCAAATCTTGTTGCCCCTGGTTTCGCCCTTCATTGACTTGATGTTTGCCGTAGGCACAATCTGGTATTTCATTCAGAAACATTTCCATCCGGACTCCACTGATCCGGCCAGCATCCAGCGGCTTGTCCTTTTCTTTGCTGCTTTTCTGGTTATCGATTTCATTACTTCCGCCATCGCGTTTGCCCTCGAGCGTCGCCAGCCCGAAGCCCGCGAAGACGGCTGGCTGCTTAGCCAGGTATGGCTGCAACGCTTCGCCTACCGCCAACTATTCTCAGTCGTGCTGTTCAAGACGGTGAAACGAGCCATCGAAGGCCAACGCTTCGCCTGGGACAAACTCGAACGCACCGCCAAAATGAGTTTCCGGCCCAGCGAAACTCATGATTCGGTGAAAGTGCCGTAATTTGTCATGTCTCACCCACCAGAATTTCCACCGCAAAGGATTTGTTCTCAAATCGGGCTGTGGATGCCCAAAGTCACACAACAAGGCTGAGCGGATGTTCGAGAACTAGGGTATGCTAGAGACATGTTATTAAATGGAAGAGAAGCGATCCTTAGTCGTGTCCACCTCCTAAAAGCCGAGATTAGTGACATCCAGAGACTCAACGAGCAGTACGCCCAGCAGAGACGAACCTTGCCAGCGCAGCAGAATCACGCTCAGCGCCGCGGCCGGTTGGAGCAGATTGTCGAAGAATTAAAGGCCCTCACCAACCGAAAAATCCAGTAGCATTTGCGCAGGTAAGGACAGCCACCCCCGGCTGTCCGGTCGAGCAACGCTCGAAGTAGATCTTGATAAAATCCGCTTGTTGTCATCCCGAGCAACGCGAGGGATCTGGGTTTGGCGGGCCCAACGAAAACCGAGATTCCTCTTCGCTTCATTCCTAGGAACGGCCAGGGCGTGAGATCCCCACTGCCCTTCCCCGGTGCTAGAATAAGTAGTTCCGCGCCTGCCCGCGCAGCATCCATATAGCTTTCGAGGTGCACTTATGGTAACCGTTGAAGCTCCCGCACGACCCCAAATTCGCCTTCATCAAGGCCCATTCGTCAATGAGCCGTTGACCGATTTCAGCAAGGAAGAGAACGCTCGCAAAATGCGCGCCGCCATCGAGAAAGTTCGCGGCCAATTGGGCCGCGAATATGATCTGATCATCGGCGGCAAGCGGATCAAAACTGAAGGCAAGATCAAATCGTTAAACCCGGCCAAGCCGTCGCAGGTTGTAGGCCTGCACCAGAAGGCCGGCAAGGAACAGGTGGAACCGGCCATGCAAGCCGCGCTCAGCGCCTTTGAGCAGTGGAGCCGCACTTCGGTTGAGGAACGTGCCAGTTTGTTGTTCCACGTCGCCGATCTGCTTCGCGAACGCAAGTTCGAGTTCTGCGCCTGGCTGGTTTTTGAAGTCAGCAAGAACTGGGCGGAAGCTGACGCCGACATCGCCGAGACCATCGACTTCTGTGAATACTACAGCCGCGAAGCTCTGCGACTTGCGAAGGTCAAGCCCGACGTACAAATGCCCGGCGAGCACGATTCTCTGCGCTACATTCCGCTCGGCGTCGGCGCCGTAATTCCGCCGTGGAACTTTCCCTGCGCGATTATGGCGGGCATGACCATGGCCTCCGTCGTCGCAGGCAACACTGTCATTTTGAAGCCCTCCAGCGATTCACCCACCATCGCTGCGAAATTCATCGAACTCGTCGAAGAGGCTGGCATCCCGGACGGTGTAGTCAACTTCTGCCCCGGAGCCGGCGCTACCTTTGGCAATGCTGTGGTGGCCCACCCTAAGACGCGCTACATCGCTTTCACCGGCTCGCGCGAAGTTGGCCTCGACATTCACAAACGCGCTGCCGACAAGGCCCCCGGTCAACTTTGGATCAAGCGGACCGTCCTCGAAATGGGTGGCAAAGATGCGATTATCGTCGACGCAGATGGTGATTTTGACGCCGCGGTCGAAGGCGTTGCCCAGGCCGCGTTCGGCTTCCAGGGCCAGAAGTGTTCGGCTTGCTCCCGTGCCATTGTGGATGAGCGCATCTACGACAAATTCCTCGACCAGCTCAAAGCTCGCGTGGAAAAGATCACGGTCGGCGATCCCGCAGACAATCCGAACATGGGCGCGGTGATCAACGAAGGCTCCATGAAGTCGATTCTTGAATGCATCGAATACGGCAAGAAAGACGGACGCCTGATTACCGGCGGAGGTACAGCAAAGAACGCAGGCGAAGGCTACTTCATCCAGCCCACAGTGATCGCCGATATTAAGCCCAAGTCAAAGCTCGAACAGGAGGAAATCTTCGGCCCGGTACTGGCGGTAATCAAGTCGAAGAACTTCGAGCACGCTCTCGAAATTGCCAATGATACCGAGTTCGGTCTGACCGGCGCCGTGTACACGAGTTCGCAAGACAAGATCGATCGCGCCGTGCAAGAATTTCACGTCGGCAACCTCTACATCAATCGCAAATGCACAGGCGCGATGGTCGGAGCCCATCCCTTCGGCGGATTCAACATGTCAGGCACGGATTCAAAAGCCGGTGGCCCAGATTATTTGTACTTATTTACGCAGGCTAAGTCGGTAGCAGAAAAGATCAGGTAGTGGACAAAGCAATGCGCTCGCCATTGTCATCCCGAGCAAAGCGAGGGATCTAGGTTCCTGCCGTGCCCGCGAAGACCAGATTCCTCGTCGCTTTCGCTCCTCGGAATGACAACAGAGGATGGTTTGAAACGACAAAGAACTGAATTTTGCTAACAATTAAAAAGGCCGCCTGCAGGCGGCCTTTTCGCATACACGAAAATTCTACGATGGTACGGCCTGCCCTTGCTGCGGCGCGGCTGCGGCCGTGGCTGCGGCGGCTTCATTCAGGATCCGATGGTGAATGGTGAACAGCGCCAACTCCAGCCGGTCGGATACACCGATCTTGTCGTACACGTTCCGCAGATAGTTCTTGATTACCTGCTCGGTGGTCCCGAGCTGGGTGGCGATCTCTTTATTTTTGTAGCCTTGCACGATCAGCGCGACGATCCGCAACTCTTTCGCAGTCAAGCGATCCCGCACCCGCACTCCGACCATGTCGTTTTCGGTAAGCTCGCTGGGAACGGCAATGTCCTGCACCCAGGTTTCGCCGCGAGCCACTTTGCGAACGCAGTCCACCAGCGCTGCGCTGGTGACGTTGCGGTAGATGACGCCGTGCGCGCCCGCCGCCATGTAGCGTTGCGTGCTTTCGCCGGTGTCGGCCAGTACTACGACTCGGGTTTTGGCTTTGTTTGCCGCTTGCAGCACGGCTAGAAAGTCACCATGGAATCCGCCAGCGATGACCAGAACGGCGGCGCGAAACTTATCCAGCGCCATGAACATCTGTTCCTGGTTTTGCGCTTGCGCCACAATGCGCATCTCGTCTTCAACCGCCAGGACCTTGGCGATTCCTGCGCGGAAGATTGCCTGATTGTCGGCCAGAATCAATTTAAGCATCGCTTCAGCACCTCATTGCCAGTTCAACGACGTAAGTGACACAACTTCTAAGGGTGGCGAATAAAATCATACGAATCAATCACGCAGGCCACGCCTCGAGCCTCCGCGGGACTGCTGCCGCCGGTGGCAGGTTCGTCGGTGCGCACCACCCGTCCCTTGCATTGCACCGTAACGTTTTCCTTAGCCCCGGTGACTTCGGGCGGCAGAACGATCTCGAACTCCACGTTGGAGCCCACTTCCAGCGCCGCATCCGCCCGAATGTAAACTCCGGCGGCGCTCAGATTTCCAGTTACTCCGCTAGCTTGTCCCGCCTCGTCTGCCTTATGAATCTTGATCGGCAGTTCCAGAGGGAACCGTTTTCCCGTCCGCGCTTCGGACACATTTCCTCCTAGTTCCTGGCCTTCTTTGCGTGCAAAAGCCAACGCCACTGTGGCATCTCCTGACGAACTTCAGGGTTCTACTGAATTTCTACTTACTCGCCCTTATATCACGGAAGGCACTTCAGTCAAAGGCCTGAGTTACTAACGTAACATGATAGAAACTAGGTTCCCCCCTGGTCGAACGAGCCGGATTTCCGCCATCGATGGGGATCGAACCCGGTTTGTGGATTTCCTTAAGAGAAACAAAATCATTAAAATCAAGCCCACCGAGTCAGTCTCCGCTCCGATGAACTCTATGAGATCGACCTCATTTTTTCTTCATTCGTGTTTCTCGATTATTTCGATGCTTGGAGTCACGTCTATGGCGCAGCAGAGCAAACCGGCGCAACCTTCTCCTTCACAGCCGGCCCCGCTGGTCTCGCCCGAAGTGCACGCAGACGGCAGCGTTTCCTTCCGTTTTCGCGATCCGAATGCGGTCGATGTGAAGCTTTCTCTTGAGGGAGCTGATCCAGTGTCGACGCGGAAGGATGACCACGGCGTTTGGACCGTGACGACCGCCCCGCTCGCTCCGGACTATTACGGATATGATTTCGTCGCCGATGGTGTGCGCCTGATTGATCCGGAGAATCCCCTGCTCAAGCCGAATCTGCTCACTACCCAAAATCAGGTCCACGTTCCCGGACCGTCGTCGTTGCCTTGGGAGCTGAACGATGTCCCTCACGGCATTATCCATCATCATTTCTACAGGTCTGCGGTCGCTGGCGATGATCGTGACTACTATGTGTACACTCCGCCGGGCTACGATCCGGCGTCGAAGACGACGTATCCAGTGCTTTATCTGCTGCATGGTTTTAGTGACGACGCCAGCGGATGGACTGCAGTCGGACGCGCAAATGTGATTCTTGACAATCTGATTGCGCGAGGCCAAGCCAAATCCATGATCGTGGTGATGCCGCTGGGCTACGGGACCATGGCGTTCGTGCGGCAGGGATGGGAGGCGTGGACGCACCCCGAAATGCGGGATCGTAATTTCGAGAACTTCCGCGAGATCTTGCTCAACGAGGTCGTGCCGCAGGTCGAAGGTCAGTACCGGATCAAGAAAGGTCGCAATGCGCGGGCAATTGCCGGATTATCCATGGGCGGCACAGAATCTCTGCTCACGGGCCTGAACAATCTTGACGGGTTTTCCTGGATCGGCGCATTCAGTTCGGGCGGAATTCCTGAGGACTTTCAAAAAGATTTTCCCACTCTCGACGCAAAAGCAAACCAGCAACTTCACCTGCTGTGGATCGCATGTGGCACCGGAGATCAGCTGATCACGGTGAACCGTAGTCTGCGTCAATGGCTTAAGGCCAAGGGAGTGAAGGCGACCGAGATCGAAACCCCAGGAAGGCACACCTGGATGGTATGGCGCCGCAATCTTGCGGAGTTTGCGCCATTGCTGTTCCGATAAACTAGTCACTGTTCCAAGGAGCCAATTCCCATGCTCGTTCCAGCCGGCACATCGAAGAATCCTTCCCGCCTTTTCCTGCTAAGTCTCGCGATCGCTGCCATATTTCTTCTTTCCTCTTCGGCGAGCCGAGCTCAACAAGCGACGCCGAATCCCGCGCCCTCCGCGCCTTCGAAAGGAAGCGTTCCGCAGAAGGCAAATCCCGAGGCCGAGGTGGGGAAGGCCGTCGGTGCGCGTCCATCAGAAGCTCCGACGGTTTTAAAAGATCTTAATTCCGCGCTGGAAAGTCTGGTCGCGAGAGTTTCACCTGCTGTGGTTCAGATTCTTGTCACCGGCTATGGACCCATCGAAGAAAGCAATCGCAGCCAGACCGCCCTGATCGCGCGGCAGCACGCGGTGGGCTCCGGCGTGATTGTCGATTCAGACGGCTACATCATGACCAACGCGCACGTGGTCGAGGGAGCGCATCGCATCCGCGTCGTATTGCCCATGCCTTCGCTCGACTTCCCGCAGGTTGAGCCGGTCGGCAAGGAGCACGTCGTTGAGGCAAAGCTGATTGGCATTCACAAAGACTCCGATCTGGCATTGCTCAAGATTGATCAGAAGAACTTGCCCACTCTCGAATTGGGCAGCGCCCGCCGCATTCATCAGGGCCAGTTGGTGTTTGCCATTGGGAGTCCGGAAGGATTGCAGAATTCAGTCACCATGGGCGTGGTGAGTTCGGTGGGCCGGCAGCCCGATCCGGATCACCCTATGGTTTACATCCAGACGGATGCCCCCATCAATCCTGGAAACAGTGGTGGCCCCTTGATTGACATGGATGGATATGTGCTCGGCATTAACACCCTGATTCTTTCCGAGGGTGGAGGCAGTGAGGGCTTAGGCTTTGCCATCCCGGCTCGCATCGTGCGTTTTGTCTATCTGAGCTTGCGGAAGTATGGGCACGTGCATCGGGTCGAGATCGGGGCGCTCGCGCAAAACATTACGCCGAGCTTGGCCGAGGGCCTTGGACTTTCGCGGAGTTGGGGAGTGATCGTGGCAGACGTCACTCCCGGAGGATCAGCGGAAGCCGCAGGGTTAAAAGTTCAGGACATTATCGTGAGTGCCGATGACCGGCCTATCGACACCCTGCCAGCCCTCACAGCCGCATTGTATCTGCATCCTTTAGACGAGGTAATGAAACTGGTTGTCCTGCGCGGTGGCGAAAAGAAAACTTTGTACGTTGCGGCGAGCGAGCACCGCGATCAGATGGACAAGCTTATGGATGCGGTCGATCCGGATAAAAGCCTGGTACCACGTCTGGGAATCCTGGCGGTTGATCTGAACGAGCAACTGCGCTCCATCGTGGGTAATTTGCGTGTTTCGACTGGAGTGGTCGTAATTGCCCGCGCCGCTGACCTCATCGGCCCCGAAACCGGCCTGAAGTCGGGAGACATCATCCATGCGGTGAACAAGACATCAGTCGATTCGGTGGATTCACTTCGCTCGGTCTTGCATGACCTGAAACCCAGCACGCCCGTGGTGCTCCAGGTGGAGCGCGACGGCCAGTTGCAATGGCTGGCGTTCGAGGTGGAGTAGAGAAACCTAGACTCGCTGCCAATGACCACGTCCTACAACCAGATTGCCGGCCAGAGCGTAGAACGCCTCGCGGCTCTCAGCGATGGCATATTTGCCGTCGCGATGACCCTGCTGGTGCTCGATCTCCGAGTTCCGGCCGCAGACGCCGTGCACAGCGAGCATGACCTGTGGCGGGCGCTGGTCGCACTCTCTCCGCGCCTTGCGATGTACATTATGAGTTTCTTGACGCTGGGCATCTTCTGGGTCGGCCAGCAGACTCAGCTCAATCACCTGACTCGATCCGACCGAAGTCTTTCGTGGATCCACATCGTGTTTCTGTTCGCGGTTTCGATCACCCCGTTTTCGACGATGCTGCTGGCGGAGTTCATCGCCTACCGGCTGGCGCTGATCGCATATTGGCTGAACATCGCGCTTCTAGGATGGACCCTCTACTTTAGCTGGATGTGCGCGACAGAAAAAAGATTGGTGAAGAACGATCTGCCTCACGTGGTACCGAACGCAATCAAGAATCGCATCGTGATCGCGCAATCGCTATACGCTTTCGGCGCCTTGCTCTGCGTCATCAGTACTTATTGGAGCATCGGATTCATCGTGCTCGTGCAACTCAACTACGCCCTCGCTCCGCGCTTGACCGGACGATCGAAACCCTGAAATTTATTCTCTATTTACGTTCGACGACAATTCCGCGGGTTCGCGTCGTAGAATAGAGACGCCCATGGGTACACTTCGAACAATGCCGTCGACGACTCGCTTGTGGACGAGCCTCTCCGTGATCGCGCTGATTCTCTGCGCTGGATTTGCTCGCGCCCAGACCTGTTTGACCGCCGGTGACATGGACGAGCCTACGCGCACCACCTTGGTGAGCACGGCGAAGCGCTACTTCGACATGGTGGCTCGAGGTGACTCCGCAACTCTGCGGCAGAATTCGATTGCTAGTGTTTCTTCGGATTTCTCCGGCATCGAAACGGCGGTCAAAGACAATCAAGCCAATTTTTCAGGAGCGCAAGCCAATCCGCGCTCTCCGTTTCTCCTGAAGGTCGAGGGCACTGCACCCATCGCCCGTGCCGAGTTTCTTTGTGGTGTTTTTGGCAGAAGCGGTCAGACGTCGGACAGCGCCGTATTCGCGATCCCGAACTTGCCGCCGGGCAGCTACGCCATCGTGATTTTGGATGTTCCAACCGCCAAGCAGCCCGACACGGTGTCGTTCGTGTTGCAACAAGAAGGTAAGGACTGGAAAATTGGCGGCCTGTACATTAAGGAATCTCAAATCGCGGGGCATGACGCAAACTGGTTTGCCGACCGCGCTCGCGCCTTCAAAACCAAGGGCCAAAACCGCGATGCGTGGTTTTACTACCTCGAAGCGCGCGACCTTGCCGTCCCGGTGCGATTCATGTATACGCAGTTGACCGATAAGCTGGCCGACGAATCGGAGACGGTGAAGCCTACGGACCTGCCCGCTGACGGCAGTACGACGGAACTCGCGGCTGCAGGAAAGACGTTTCGTTTGACCGCACTCTTCCCCATGGCAGTGGGCCAGGATTTCGATCTGGTCGTAAAGTATCAGTCAGCGGACGTTTCGAATACGGCCCAGACCTTTCAGGACAACTCTGCAGTCATGAAGGCGCTGCTGGTGAAGTATCCAGAGTTCCGCGACGCTTTCGATGGCGTGGTAGCCCGCGCCGTCGAACCAAGCGGCCGCGATTACGGCTCACTCCTGCCAATGAAAGACATTAAATAGATCTTTTCCGCATTCTGCCAAGGAGCGCCGTTCAATTTAGTCCTAGGCCCAGCTTTGTGATGTCCACCGAATGAAGTAGCTTTGGCACGACGTCTGGTAGGGCATCTTGCAAAGCGCGAAGAACTTCAATCGCTTGCTGCTCGGAAAGATAATCTCCAAACTCTATAGTCCTCCAACCAATCCTGCATTGGAGTCCGTGAGGATCACCAGTTAGGTCCTGAACTTGGAGGTCGCTACACTGCTCGATGGGGTATTCTCTTGTACGCTCCCAGCCAAAGGTCTCCGTCCGGACCCGGAGACTCTTCTGGTCGAACTCTATCTCTTCTGAAAACCCGAATAATTGCGCAAACCAACCTGCTATCCCGCCGATAAGAACCGCAATGGCGGCGATGCGGACAAGTAAGGGCTCTGTTTGCCATGGCCGAAGCGATAGGAAACCGAACAGAGCGATTACCGCGGCTTGAAACAGCATCGACAACAATTTTGGGGAAGGTCGAACGACAATTCGCAGTGAGCCGGACAGAACTAGAATTTCCATCCTCGCATGCGGTCTAAGAGCGTTCATGTGGTGCAGGTCGGAGCGATGTTACCGCAATCGCCATAATTCACAAAATGGCGATTACACTCAAAATATTGCCAGGCTCGGCTATGGCTCCGGATGTAGTTCAGCTCTGCACTTCTGGTTCATCGTCCCGGGCGAGAACGCTTTCATTCAGAATTCGAGTTGCCTCGTCAACGTTCTGTGGATCGACTCGCAGCTTCACGCCGCCAATCGCAATCGCATTAAACCAATCCATCCGTAGCATGTTGTCGTCGAACAGGAAGCACTCAATTCCCGCAGCCTCGAGTACGCCCTTCGCTAATTCCGCCTCGAGTAAGTTCCAGTAACTCCGTACTGTGATCAGGTTGCGGAATACGGGTTCGGCTTGATCGGCATCGGGGAACTCCTCGGGAGGATCCTGCGTCAGCCCCCTTCTTGATAGTTCAGCGCGCAGCGACTGCAGGGCAACGTCGGTCAGGTCTTCCCCATGCTTTGCGATCTCCTCCAACTCCTCATCGGTCTGGTGAGAGTAAGACTCAGCAAGCCGCGCCCGTTCGTGCTCCGGATCAATCATGACCATGGCACGGAATCATACTCTGTCTCTCCCTATCCGCGCTTTCCGATCCCCAATCAACCCAGAATCGGAGAATGTTGCAATCTGGCGTGGGTGTTGAAAAAGTCACTGTGATTAGCGGTCGGAATGGCGGCAGAAGCGTGGTAATAAGAAGGAGGAATGCTTGCCATCGCCATTCTCGGAGGCCTGCTGATCATGATGGGACAACACGACCGCTCTGAAGCGTTGTTCTACTACTTTCGCCTGGAAGATCAGATTCCTGAAACCCACCTGCTGCGGCTCATCGAAAAGCACATCAGCTTTGCTTTCGTACGCGAACAACTGAAAGGCAGCTACAGCGAGACCGGACGACCGTCGATCGATCCCGAGCTCCTGCTGCGCATTCTCGTGATCGGCTACCTCTACGGCATTAGCAGCGAGCGCAAACTGGTGGAAGAACTGCGCATGCACCTGGCCTGGCGCTGGTTCACTGGTCTGGGCTTCGATCAAGAGATTCCGCATCACTCCACATTTTCCAAGAACCGGCACGGACGGTTTCAGGAATCGAAGCTGTTCGAGGAGCTGTTTGAACAGATCGTGCGGCAGTGCGTGGAAGTGGGGCTGGTGCAGGGCCAGCACCTGTCGGTGGATGGCAGCTTCGTGGAAGCGAATGCAGCCAAGGAGAGCCGCATTCCACGGGAGCAGTTGGGAGAAGCAGCCCAGGTCCATCACAGCGTGCGACAGTATCTGCAGGAACTGGAACAGCAGAACCCGGTGGAAGAACCGGTGCATGAGCAAGACCAGGTATCGACCACCGACCCCGATTCTACCTATGCCACGAAGGGCAACACGCCGGCTCGCCTCGGTTACTACGACAACTATCTGGTGGACAATGCAAGCTGCGTGATTGTGGGAGTGCAGGGCACAGCGGCGCGCATGAGCCAGGAGACGGTGGCCGCGCAAGATATGCTGACCCGTTTCGCCGAGTGGCAAGGACGAGCGCCCGAATCGGTGGCGGCTGACACGACGTATGGGAACGGGGAGTTCTTGCAATGGCTAGCCGATCGGAGCATCACTCCTTACATGCGGACCCGCGACAGCATCCACAGAAAGAGGAGTCCATTCTTCGGTCCCGATCGTTTTATCTACGAACCGGAAAACAATCGCTACATCTGCCCTGCTGGCCAGTTCCTCAACTACGGTGGCCGAGTTTATCGCAATCGAGCCTTCAACTATATCGGAACACGCAAAAAGTGTGGCCCATGTTCGCTCCGACCACAATGCACCAGTGCCGCCTTCCGGGGCCTTATCATCCACCAGAACGAACCCGCCCGACAACGTGCGCGGGAGTTGGTCAACACACCAGAGTTCGCCAAAGCGCAGCGGCAAAGAAAGAAGGTGGAGGCCTTGTTCGCGGAGCTGAAGAATCAGATCGGATTGCGGCGCTTGCGTCTGCGGAGACTCAAGTTCGTGCGCGAGCAGTTCTTCCTGGCAGCGGTCGCTCAGAACATCAAGCGACTGGTGCGCTTCCTTAGTCAGCCGACGACACCGGTTCTGCCGGCCACCACCTAGTCGAACAGAGACAAGAAAACCCGCAGCGGCATGCTCGCAGGTGAAAAGGCGTTCTGTCGAGGGACTTTTTCAACACCCACTGGCGATAGCGCTCAAAACCACGGCATCGGATTGGGTCAGGTTTGGTCTGCGAGCGTACATTCTTTCGGATCCTTATCTTCTCGCAATCCAAGAAACACAGGAGCGCGCAACTTCATCCCGCCTTCCACGGTTTCATGCGTCCACTCGGTAAACTTGATCTCCGCGACCCGTTCCGGTTTTACCCAATGCACATGCGCCGCATCCACGTCGCCATGGAACGGATTGCGATTTGTCTCCAACCCTTTAAGCACTTGCCAGATTTCCTTGAGCATCGCCTGATTGAATCCAGTTCCCGCCTGCCCAACGTGAATCAGCCGGCCCTTCTTGTCATAAAGCCCGAGCACGATCGATCCGAAATATTGTCGGCTGCCCTCCGGGTCCGTGTAACCGCCAACGACACAATCGACGGTTTGCGTTACCTTGATCTTGAGCCACTCCCGGCTGCGTCGTTCTTTGTAATGGCTCTGGCGTTTTTTCGCAAGAATTCCCTCTAACCCTTTTTTCTTTGCCACCTCGAACAGAGCCAACCCTTGGGGAAAATGATCGGAATAGCGCACCAGCTCGCTGGGAGCAATAATCTGCGCCAGAGCTTGCTTGCGCTGCTCGAGCGCAACCTGCCGTAAGTCGTAGCCGTCGAGATAAAGCAGATCGAAAAGGTAATACACGATTTGCAGTTCGCGCCGTGCTCCCACGCGTCGCCCGCCTTTGCGAATGCCGGTGCGCTGCTGCATCAAGCTGAACGACGCCTTGCCCTGCTCGTCGAGCGCCACAACCTCACCGTCAAGCACCGCATTCTTCGCTTTGATCAACTTCGACAGTTCATGCAGTTCAGGGAATTCCCCGGTGAGTTCATTCTGGTTTCGCGAAACCAGCCGCACTTTGCCGTCCTGGAGAAACGTAACTGCACGATACCCGTCCCATTTGATTTCGAACAGCCACTCCGGATCGTCGAAAGGCTTCTCAACCGAAGTAGCCAGCATGGGATGAATGGCCGTAGGCATAGACTTCCGCACTGCGCCCGGAAACGACTGGATCGTCGCACTCTCAGGGGATGTTTGCTTAGCGGAAGTAGATGAAGATGCAACTCGCCGGGAAGCTGTCTTGCTGGTTTTCTTCTCAGCGCTCGCGGCGCTTAGCTTTTTTTTTTCGACTTTGGCCAACGTCTCAGCCAACCACGGCGCTTTCACCTTCCCCCGCAACACCGGAGGGCTGCTGGTCCACTCGGCCGAACCCGCATCGCCCGCGATCTCTGCCATGGAACGTTTGCTGAGCACCGACTTGTCGTATTGCTCAATGTCATAACCCTCCACCGCATACTCGTCGTGCTTTTTGATCAGCAGCCATTCCGTTCCCTTGCTCCCCGGACGACGTCCTTTGATATGGATCAATGCAAAGTCGCCCTTGAGCTTTTGCCCGTGCAGCCGAATCTTGAGATCTCCCTTCTGCAACATTTCCGCCGCTTCGGCGTCAGTTCCTGCCACATATTTTCCCTTCACCGGCTGCGGCGATAGGGGTTCCCACGTGCCCACGTCCCAAACCATGACTGTGCCCGCGCCATAGTTGCCCTGCGGAATGGTGCCTTCAAAATCAAAATAAGAAACCGGATGATCTTCCACCTGCATGGCCAGCCGCTTGTCAGCGGGATCGAGCGACGGCCCTTTCGGTATTGCCCACGACTTGAGCACGCCTTCCATCTCCAAGCGGAAATCGTAGTGCAGGCGCGTAGCCCGATGCTTCTGCACCACGAAGCGCTGCCCGCTCTTCTTCTCCACCTTCGGCGGAGGCTCCGGAGTTTCCTCAAAACGGCGTTTGCGTTTGTATTCTTCTAAGGCCATCGGGCCATTCTACCGAGAACCAGGAACTGATACCTGAGAACTGCATGCTGATCCCGCAGTTTTGCTTAGAATCCCCCGCATGATTTAAGGTTGCTGGCGGATTCCTGCTCAATGAAACGCGAATATCCAGATGCGCCCCTGGTAGGTGTGGGCACAATCATCATCGAGCAAGACCGCGTAATGCTGGTGAAGCGCGACCATCCCCCTCTCGCCGGAGAATGGTCGATTCCCGGCGGTGCGCTCGAGATGGGCGAAACTTTGCGCCAGGCGGCGGCTCGCGAAGCTTTGGAAGAGACTGGCTTAGTCGTCGAGGTGGGCGAGTTGCTCGGCGTGTATGATCGCATCCTGCGCGATGCCGACGGGCGCATTCGATACCATTATGTGCTGGTTGATTTTCTCTGCCGCAGAATCGCGGGAGAGCCCGAAGCTGCGGCCGACGCGGCTGAGGCCCGCTGGTTTACTCGCGGCGAAGTCCCTCAACTTTCATTAGCGCCAGATACCACGGAGGTCATCAAGCTAGGTTTCGAAAAGTCAGGCAGTCGGTTCCTCTGATTTAAGCCGTCAAATATACTCGTACAATTCTGAAAGCGAGGCGACCATGTTTCACAGAATAATCAACACGAGCAACGACTTTGCCATAGCGATTCTTCGGCTGACGTTTGGCTTGGTATTTTCCGCTCACGGTGCGCAAAAGATGCTGGGCTGGTTCGGCGGATACGGCTTCAGCGGCACCATGGGCTTCTTCACGCATCAAATGGGAGTTCCGGCGCCACTCGCGTTCCTCGCCATCTGCGCCGAATTCTTCGGCGGACTCGGCTTGATCGTCGGATTCCTCGGCCGCATCGCCGCCTTCGGCATCATCTGCAACATGCTCGTCGCCGTCATCATGGTGCATGCGCAGAATGGCTTTTTCATGAACTGGACCGGCAATCAAAAAGGAGAGGGGTTCGAATATCACCTTCTGGCAATCGCCATCGGACTGCTCATTCTATTCAAGGGATCGGGCGCCATGTCGGTCGATCGAATCCTGACCGAAGATCTTCACTAAGACGATTGCCCGCAAAAAAATCGTCCGCCAGAATAACAGAACGGCCCGCGCTTGTTGAAGGCACGGGCCGCCCGGTGGACTGTTTGGGATTGACCAAGAGGTGGTCACTCTAACGTGGCCTCTACGGCAACTCCCGGGTCTTAGTATGGAAGCCCCGGCGCGACCTGACGCCGGAACGAATCCAAACTCACCGGTAAGTGTGCGGACTGTAGCTGCTTAGCGCGTGCGCGCCCAGCAGCCCCGCTTAGAGCAACCCGCTCTAAGTCTCAGCCACCTCACCTGGTCTTAGACTCCCACTACAGTTACTACAATCAGAACTTGTCATTCGACCACCTCCTTTCCGGTGTAATCCGACAGTAGTACAAAATCCCCCGTCAGGTCAACCGTCAAGAATGTGTTTTTAGCCGCACAGCGTCCATTGGTCGAACGCATCGTTCCCTCTTCAGTGTTAAGGAAGTGCGCCATCCTGAAGCACCTGAGTTTTCTCAAGCGTGGGCGACAGATCTCGCGGGGACTACGTCGAAGGGTCCTGATTCGCAGACCAAAAAGCCACGAGCCGCCGAGCAAGCGGCGGCTCATCCATTACCTGACGCAACGCAGTGGCCTACCCGTGCGTCTCTTCCAGCAAACCCTGCTCGGCCTTCTCCTGGCACTCGATGCAATGACGCGTCCACGGCACCGCCTCCAGCCGCTTGGCGTTGATCTCTTTGCCGCAGGAGATGCATTCGCCAAAGCTGCCCTCGCGAATGCGCGACAAAGCACCCTCCACCATCTGCAGTAGTTGACGGTCGTTGTTGCTCTGGTGAAAGAGAAATTCTTTGGTGTAAGAGCTGGCAGCGCGGTCGGCGATGTCCTGCGCCGAATCTTCATCGACCGTGCGCCCATCCTGTTCCGTCCGCGAGACCATGCGGCGCAACTCGTGTTGCCGCGTCTCCAGCCTCTTCTTGAATGCTTCCAGCTTCTTTTTATCCATGGATAATAACTTCACTATTTGTGGCCCTTCCTAGCTCGTTCACGCCCATAAGGCCAAACGAAGATGATATGCGCCTAAATTGAGATGCGTCAACTGGCCTTGGGGATTCGAGGGTGGCTTAAATAGCGGGATAAAACCAAGACACAAAACTTTACAGTCGCACCCCTAGCACGCCGCGAAACGTAGCAAAAGGCGCGACAGAGCTACTTTGGTTAGTAACGACGAGAACAAGCAGGTTGCGGACTGCTTCGTCACTATCGTGAGGAAGGATAACAAGGAATCAGATTTGCACGGTTCCACCTATTCCCGGTCGTCCTACAGGCGAAGGTTCTTTCCTCTGAGGTACGACGAGCCCACGCGGCTTGCGCTAGATGCGGCTCGCCCAACCCAACCCTCGGCAATCCCGCCCCATTGTGTTCTTTTCATGAGCCAGTGCCAGAGCGAGTACGCAACGTGAAAACCGCACAGCCATTCCAGCGCATCTGAGACGAACGCGTGCGCATCAATCGTAGCGTTCAAAGCTGGGCTGCTGGTCGTAAACCCTCTGCTCTCGCGGATGAGTTCGGCGCCTGGTCGAAGGTATGCGATCAGAAGCCCAGAAACCACGGAGGCCGCCACCCCGAAATAGATTCCCCAATCGGTTATCTGTCTGATTTTCGAGTGGGACATTCGAACGGACGGCCCGGCCCATCGCCCGCCACCTGAGCGTGTGGTTCGCACCCAGATAAATCGGACAAGGAAAATGAGGCCGACAACCAAGCCTAACTTCACTTCTCCTCTCATCGCGACCGGGTTTACCAGCGCGCCCGTGGTTTCGCCATTAATGAGGAATGCGTAAACCAGCACGACCGCGCTGATCCAGTGAACGCTGCCATTCAACCATCGAAGTGAACGGAAGGAGCGCACTCGCCGTCTGGGCATTGCACAGTGAGCAGCAGAGGAAATCGAATTCCCAGTTTTCGTAGTCATAAGAAACTTTTCAGCGGATGGTCGATCAGCTATCCAGCGCGAACTATTTGTCTGGCAAATAACTTCCTTCACTCCTACAATATGAGCAAATGCTCACAAATAAAACTCGCGTTCGCGATGGCAGAGGCAGGCCACGCAAAAAGACCACGAGAGCCCGTAAAGTGCCGAATCAGGCCAGATCGCAGGAGACGGTGAGTGTCATTCTTGAAGCAAGTGCTCGCATTTTAGAGTCCGACGGACTGCATGGCTTCAACACGAATGCGATTGCAGCGCGAGCCGGCGTAAGCATCGGTTCCCTTTATCAGTATTTCCCGAACAAAGATGCCATCGTGCTCGCCTTGATCGGCAGTTTTGAGGAGGCTTTGCAGGATGCTGTGCTAAAGGCCGTGCAAGGTGGAACTGAGCAGGAGTTGAAACCTCGCATTAAGCGTCTGGTGCGTGCACTCGTGGCCGTGCATTACCGCCGCCCGCGACTAAATCGCGTGCTGGAAGCTGAGGAGGAACGACTCGGAAGTGAGGGTGACAATTCTGAGTTCCACGCGATCGTGCTGCAGCTATTAGAAGATCACAGAGACGAAGTGGCAGTGCCTGTTTCCGTGGCAACCGAGCGGGTCGTCATTGCCGTTCTCCGCGCTTTAGTCGATATGGGCCTGGCCTCGGGCGCGAGTCGGCGATCCACGGAACAGCGGGCCATGCGCGCCGTTTGCGGATATCTGCTCTACGTGGGCTAGTCCTCTAAATTTCCAGTTTGGAATCGGGTCCTCGGCATGTGTGCAAGGTGGGAGCAATCAGCGAGGTAACGGCTCCGGTAAATTGGCCAGCGCGTACCCCATGACCGCCATGGCTGCCGCGTTCTCGCGAAGCTCTTGCGGAACGATCTTATCCAGCGTGTCGGCGGCGGTGTGGTGGTAATTGAAGTAGGTTCGCGCATCCTGCAGGATGCCGAGCGTCGGAACGCCGGCCTTGGCCAGTGGCGCAATGTCGGCGCCCGGACTGCGTTCCGTCAACCGGATTACATTCGCTCCGAAAGATTGCAGCACATCCTGTACCGGCTTCAGCATCGGCAAACCTTTGGGATTGATCTTGGCTTCGAATCCCAGAGGATGCGCCGCGCCAGTGTCGCTCTCCATAGCCGCGACGTGATTCGCAAGTTCGGCCGCGTAATCTTTGGCATAAGCGTCGTGTCCGCGTCCGCCGTTCTCTTCGTCCATCCAGGCAATCACGCGGATGGTGCGGCTGGGATGCAGATGCAGCCGTTGCACGAGTTCCGCGGTTTCCATGGCGACGGCGACCCCTGCAGCGTCATCGATCGCGCCGGTTCCCAAGTCCCACGAATCCAGATGCCCGGAAACTATAACCACTTGCTCGGGATGCTCTGAACCTTTGAGATCCGCGACCACGTTGTAACTCAACACATCCGGCCCGGTCTGCGAAGTCAGCGTGAGGCGCATGCGAACTTTGCCTTGGGCCGAGAGCCGCGCCATCAGATCAGCGTCTTCGCTGGTGACAGCCCCTGCAGGAATCCCTGCTGCCGCGCTCCATCCCGTATGCGGCAGACGATAGTCCGCATTTCCGACCGACCGCACCAGCGATGCCACCGCGCCCAGCTCCGCCGCCGCCTTTGCGCCTCCACCGCGATACGCAACGGCTTCGCCATAGGCTTCTCCCGCCATACCGTTGGCCGCTTTCTGCTTATCGAATACAACGTTGAACAAGACAATCCTTCCCGCGATTTTCTCGCGGCCTAAAGCTTTCAGATCGTCAAAGCTGTTGGCTACGACGACTTCAGCGGTGATGCCGTCCGGCGGAGTGGGCGTGGTTCCACCTAACGCCGTCAGCACAATCTTCTGGCGTGTTCCCGGCGCCTGCCCCGGATACTCCACCAGCTCCGCCGTTTCGATGCCACGCATCCAGTGTGGGACTTTGACTTCCTCAAGCTTGACCTCGAGTCCAAGCCTCCGCAATTCGTCGGCGACGTACTGCACACCCGCTGCCGCCTGGGGCGAGCCAGTGCCGCGCGGCCCGATGTTGTCGGTAAGGTGCGCCACCTGCCGATATGCGTAGTCGTCCGATAGTGCGGCATCGCGCAATTCGGAAAGCTCGCTTCTTAGCTGTGAGGGATCGGAGTTCTCGATCAGAACCGCCGTATTTTCCGACGTGTGGCTGGACTCAAAGGCTTCGGGTTCACAATAGACGACGGTTGTCGCGGTCAACACCAATACTGCGGCAATGTGCAGGCGCATGTTGATGGTAAGTGTATCCAGATGTGATGCAGACGGGAAGGGATTTGCCGCTCAGCTCGCCGAAACGGAAGTCGAAGCCCCAACCAAAAAAGCGGCCCCATTGCTGGGGCCACAGTTCAAAAGAGGCAAAGGGTAGGAAATGTCAGGAAAGGCGATGCAAGCAGCCGATCCGCCAGTCGAATCGGTCGAGAGTGAGAAGTCGAGAACGGAGAGTGAAGGTCAAGCGCGGCCTCTTTTCTTACTGCTTAGAGGAGCACTTGCCACGCCAAAACGAGTGCTCCGCACCCGAAAACGCCGCATTCTTTCAAGCTATTGAAAAAGCAAAACTTAACAAGTCACCAAACCTTGTCTTGCCCTGTTCGGCGTCGATTCATGTGGAGCAAAAAAATGCACATTCCTGCACATTGGCTGCAGGACACTACTCCGCTGAAGGGAAATCACATCAGGGTCGCGTCTACGAACTGCCCGCGACCGTTCGCAGCTTGCCCGGCAGGAAGTGATACGGTGGCCAGGGGCCGCTAAGGACCAGCTCACAATTCTTCAATTGCTTGGCGGCACTGCTATAACGGTTTTGATACTTCTCCACCGACTTCGAATCAATCAAGTGGGCGATGTCAATCATCATCCCGTCGGTGTTAACTCTCTTGCAACTAATTTCTTCTTCGAGGGGATTAAACATCTTGTGTACCTGCACCGCCAGGCCGCGTGCCTTGGTCTGACGTTCGCGGTCCTTGGAAGCCTTTTCCCGGAGCTTGATCAGATAGTCGCCGCCCACGGTGTCGGGGAGAACGACGTCGGCCATGGCGGCCCGCAGGGAACCGTCCTTGACCAGTACTTTGAGGTGCATCTCAGCCTTGCCGCGCAGCCGAGCCACGCTCATCCCAAAGGCGCGACGGTTGGTTCGGACCGCTTGCCGAAGGGCTTCATCACTGTCGAAAATGGTCCCAAAACGGAACGGAAGGACGGTTCCATTTCGAAAGCACACACTTACCACCCGCGCATGCTCCAGGACGGTTTTATCTTCCAGTTTGTCGCCGCCGTCGGCTGTGCGGTCGTACTCGCTGACTATCACGGCAAATTCGCCGCTGGGATAGCTCAGGACTGGGGCTCCATTCACACCTTGAATTCCCTCGAGGAGGAAAGGGCGCCGCGTGCGTACTCCATTGGTTAGGTTCTGTTGCTCAGTGAGGCAATAAGCGTACCACGCCATAAAAGGTTTCTCCGAACCTGGTCCGAGGCAGTAGTGTCCACCTCGTGACGAGACAGTTGGTTACGGCTCTTGAACCTGGAAGAAAGGGCGGTACCACGACTGGATCGAACGCTTACCCCCGCGTCCTAAGTAACATATTACTTCAGTACTCAGAAAATGCAACCAATTTGTGGCATGGGGCATCGCTTTTGAGTGAAAAAACTACACACCTTAGTGCTGACAATGACCCGAGGTCAAATATTGACGCCCTCCCCCACTCTTCGCTGGGAAATCGATTTCTTGATCCTGCTCGCCAGAGCTCGGGGGCGTGTCATGGCGCATTAATGACCTGACAGGATTCGCGGCGCTGCGGGAGGAGCCCTAACCGACGGCCAGCAGCTGTTCTACCGCTCGCCATCAGGGTCTACGAGGAAAGCATCGCTTCTACGCATCATCTGAGTCAATCCAAATTTACAAAAACTTAACCTGCCTGAAACGTTTCCTAAACCTCCTGTCACTATCTTCATGCCATCGGCAGTTTACTGCCGGAGAGTTTTACCACGTGGGACGCCGGGGGCCTGGATCTCAGGCCCTCCGGTTTTGCCTCCGTTGACTGGATCGTTGAAGATTTTTGCTACCGCTTTGGAGAAGTGTCCATGACTAAGCTGTACTGTGACCATCGAAGCATTCTACTAATCGATCAGAACGCCACGAAACAAAACCGGCGGGCTACGATTCTTAGGAACTACGAGATCGAAGTGCACACCGCCAACAGCGTGGCAGATGCTGCGTCTCTTTCGAGAACGCATGCCTTCGATCTGGTGCTGCTGGCGGCGCAGGAGAATTCTGAAGAGGCAGACGAGCTTTGCACGCGGCTCCGGGCAATTCGGCCTCGCCAGCGAATTGGATTGCTGGTCGGCCCGCCGGCGTTCGTTCTAGAGTTGGCCGGGAAGCGAAGAGAATCCAGGCGGAGGAAGGCAGCCTCGGTCGTCAGAATTTCGCCTGCCCGAGTCGTTGATGATCTGAGCTTGCCTGCTTCCGCGCCCCAAGATGCGGCGCCATACGCTTCCTCTCCACAATGGCAGGCGATGATCCGGAGGCTAGTCAGCAACTGGTACGTCAACCGGAACACTCTCTTGGATTATCGAAGCTGAGTGGACATGGGCACGGCTGGACGCTGACAACCGCTTGTATCAGGCGGCTACTACCGACGACCTTGATCGGTCCCAAGATCACCGGTCCGAAGCTCAATGAGAAATACGTCGGAATCTTCGGTTGCCCGGTCGAACACAATTCGGCTGCCATCGCGAGTGATATCAAACGACCTCATTACCGCAGAACTGCTCAATCGAGTCAAACGCCGCGAGCGCATCGTGCTGAGGTCGAGGAGCCAGAAGTCCTGCTCGGCCAGCGTATTCCCCAGCATGTAAACCAGGCTTCTGCCGTCGGGTAAAAAGCGCGCCCGCTCACCTTCGCGCTGGACTTTGATCTCCGGCAGCTTCGCCGGAGTACCGTCCGGGTGCACTGCCAACAGAGGTGCCAGTGTGAACAACTGCGGCCCGCTATACACAATCAGGTCCCCGCGTGGAGACCAAACAGGATCAAGGTACGGCCCTGTTGCAATCCGAATCGGCGAGCCGCCGTCAACAGGAAGTTTGAATAGGCCGAATCCCTTGCGGTCGCTGCCGGCCACGACAATCCATTTGCTGTCGGGAGACCAGGAAGCCGTACCGCGAACATCAACATCGCTCGAAAGAAGGCGGACCCGTGTTCCATCCGCCGCCATCAAATGCATCTGTTGCTTGCCGTCTCGCCTCAGTGCAAATGCAACGCCACTCCCGTCCGCAGACACAGCCGCAGGCGTCTGCAATGCTCCTTCGGAGCCCTTCCAGATCTCCAGCGCTTTTCCATCGTGGAAGCTCCACACTCCGTCAGCCCCGTCTCGCGAGGACAAGTAAAATAGAGTTTCGCCCCCGAACCGCGGAGCTTGGGAGCGCGTCGTGGGTAATTGGAAAGCTTTGACCTCCCGTTCTTCGACAAAGTGATTGCTGATCGGAACGCTCCACAAGTTGACCTGAGGATTCACGACGCTTGCCGCAAGACGCCGGCCATCCGCAGTAGCCGCGAGTGCGCCGTACTGTTCGAAACCCGAACTCATGCGGTCTGTAGTTCGTGTTCTTAGATCGAGCGCCCACAACCATGGGCCAGCTCCGTCCTTGTTGTGGGCTACGAACAGAACCGTCCTTTCGTCGATCGGTGTCGGGAACGCAATATCAGTATTGAGATGTGTGATTTGTTCTGGTTTTCCCCCATCCGGCGAAACGCGCCACAGGTCCATCTCACGCGTGGCGGGCCGGCCTCGCACAAAGTAGATCCAGCGCCCATCCTTCGACCAGACCTGATAGTGGTTGTGTAATCCGGGCTCGTTTTGCAGGATCAAGCGTGGATTGGAGCCGTTGCGGTCCGCCACAAATGTCGGATCGCCTGCTTGCCACGTGTGATAGGCCAGCCGGCTGCCGTCAGGAGACCAGGCAACCTCAGCGGCGCTTTCCTCCAGAAAATTGTATGGCGCCCCGCCAATCAGCGGCCACAGCATCAACCTCCGGCCTTCTGTTCCCGCGCTGCCTTGTGTTCCCGCACTCCACACTTCTGATCCGTCCCCGGAGAATCCGATCGCACGGAGCGGCGCGCGCGCGTCCCCCATCCGTCCTTGGGTAAGGTTTGTCAGGCTGCTCCCGTTCGTTTGAATTAGCCAGACATCGAACATGCCACTTCTGTTGGAGATGAACGCAGCGAAGTTCCCATCTGGCGAAATAGCGGGGTCGCTTTTGGCTCCATCGACGTTGGCAAGCCTTGTGAACTGGGCACCGGAAAGTGGATTTTGGACTGCTGGCCGGGCGCGATTGGCAACAAACCACGCGCCCACTCCCGCCACCACCAGCAACGCCACCAGACTCCACAGCAACCATGCGTAACGCCTCGGCGCGGGCACCATCGAGGGAGCCGCTCGCGCACCGCTGGAATCACTGTCCCGTTTCAGCCGCTGCAAGTCGGTGCGAACATCCGAAGCGTGCTGATAACGCAAGTGCCGGTCTTTCTCCAGACACTTGTTGATAATTTCTTCGAGCTTTAACGGCACATCGGGGTTCAGCCGCACGGCTGGCGCGGGCGTTCCATCCAAAATGGCTTTGAAAATCACGCCGGAACTCTCCCCGCGAAACGCCAGAGTGCCCGTCGCCATCTCGTAAAGCACCGCGCCAAAAGAGAACAGATCGGTGCGGGCATCGAGTTCCTTGGCGCGGACTTGTTCCGGCGACATGTAAGCAATGGTGCCAACTGCTTGGCCCGGACTAGTCAGGTGTTCGCCGAGTGTCTCGGTCGATGCGGCAGTCGCACCTGCCCTGTCACTGGGAACGGCAATGACCTTCGCCAATCCAAAATCCAGCACCTTGACGTGTCCTCGCTTGGTCACAAAGACATTTGCGGGTTTGATGTCGCGATGCACGATGCCAGCGACATGAGCGGCGTCGAGGGCATCGGCGATCTCGATGCCGATCGACAACACGGTCTCGATTTCCATCGGCTTCCCACCAATGCGGTGCTTGAGTGTCAGCCCTTCCAGGAACTCCATGACGATGAATGGCTGCCCCTCGTGCTTACCGATTTCATGGATGGTACAGATGTTCGGGTGGTTGAGGGCGGACGCTGCACGTGCTTCGCGGCGAAAACGTTCCAATGCTTGCGGGTCTTGAGCGACATCCTCGGGAAGAAACTTCAATGCGACAAAGCGCCCTAGTTCGGTGTCCTCGGCCTTATAAACGACACCCATCCCGCCGCCCCCAAGCTTCTCGACAATGCGGTAATGCGAAATGGTCTGCCCGATCATTGGGCTGAAATCTTAGGACTGGGAGCGGGGCAAGTCAATGAAGGTGTGGTGGTTGGCTATGTTCCGCAGGGTCAATTGCGAAAAATCGTGATTACGCGCACAACCCTGGTCGCGTAGGACCATGGGCAGCAGAACTAACGCGCACACCGGATGATGGCGGGCCCATGCAGCCTGCGTCGGGTTCCGTTACTTTTTCCTAGTCTCATGATCGCCGTTTTTGGCGGCGGCCCGCTCTTCGAGGATCTTTGTTACTACGCGCAGCATCTCGTCCCAGGGCGCTGGTTTTCCCGTCCAGATTTCAAACTGACGCGCCGCCTGTTGTACGAACATTTCGTATCCGGGAATTACCTCGGCTCCCGCTGCCCGGGCGAGCTTCATCAGGCGAGTTTCCGGTGGATCGTAAATCATCTCGAAGACGTAGCGCGCCTTGATTTCATCCTGATTCAACGGTGATTCGTGCGAGTTACCCATGCCCACGGGCGTGGCGTTGATGATGACATCAAAGCTGAATTTCTTCAGGTCAGCTCGCTTCAAGGTTCGCGCTCGCGCGGAGCGTGCCAGTTTCTGAGCTTGCGCGGGCGTGCGGTTCATCACATAAACCTCAGCGCCTCGCTCCTTGAGCCCGAACACAGCTGCGCGCGCCGCGCCGCCCGCACCTAGAACCAGAATTTTCGCGCCTTCAATGGTAATCCGCTGTTCCAGCGGACGCACGACTCCGGCGGTATCGGTATTGAAGCCGTAGAGGTTTCCATCCTGGGCCCGCACTACGGTGTTGCAGGCGCCAATCTTGGTCGTATGCGTGTCGGTATTGTCGAGGTGGGACAGAATCGCGGTCTTGTAAGGCATAGTGACAGAAAGACCGTGGATTGGAATATCGCGGACGCAAGCCAGCAAGTCTTTCAGCGTCTTGGCGTGCAATGGCACGTAGACACCGTTGACCGTCTCGCGCCGCAGTGCCGCATTCATGATCGCCGGAGAAAGTGAATGGGCCACGGGATCGCCCGCGACGCCGTACACTCGCGTCGCGGCATCGACTTGTTCGATACGAAAAGTGCCCCGTAAATCCTGGGCAGTTACCTGGCCGGGCGCGGTTTTCTGGTCCTGGCTCACGGCCGCAAAGGTGAACACACTGCCAGCGCGGACTCCGAGCACGCGGCTGATGATGCCCTGTTCCCCCATACAGACGCCGATCAGGGATTGTTTATCGCTGTTCTTCTCCAGGAACTTCATCATCACCACGTTGTCGTAAAGCGTGGTCGCAGTGCTGACGATCTTATAGAAATCGGCAGAGATGGCGACCATTTTCCCCAGCGTTTCTTCCAGATTCTTGGTCGCTCGGAAATCATGGTGCGAGAGGATGAGAGCGGCATGGCTGCGCAAGCGTCGCAATTGTTCCGGTTTGCAGTGCACCGCACTCTGCAGTTCCAGATCAACCGCCTGACAACCGGCAGCAGCGGCTTTGGCCAGAATGTCGAGCTGGGAAGCCACCGAACCTCGGAACTTGCCGCCCGCGGTGACCCGGCGGCAAGTCGCCAATGCCACCACATGGGAGTGATATTCGGCAAATTGCTTGAGCTTGGGGAGCGCCAGCGCGGGGCGCGGCAGGTAGTCCAATCTGAACTCAAGAAAGGTGTTATCGCGAACCAGGGCCTCGGCCTTTTCCAACATCTCCGCCGGATCGGAGCCGGTCACCGCCACGCACACGCGGGGCAGCCGCAAAGGCCGGAGACGAGCCACAAAATTGTTGGGCGCTGCTGTCATTCGTTAATTGAGAGTGGCGCGATATTACAGGCCTGCAATTCCAGATGCAACTATGGATTGCGAATTTTCCCCGAAAAAACTATTTAACGTATCCCGCATGACACCAGAGTAACCTTGACCGGCCTTGCCTCTGTTGTTACTGTCCGGGCTGTAAGTCCTTTTATTTTGTGCAATCAACGGAGGCACAGCGCCGGGTAGTCTTCGGCCCTGACTCTGGAGGTAACATGAAGAAAACACGATTGTTGCTGATTTTGTGCCTGGCCAGTATGGCCCACGCCCAGGAACCTGCAGACACCCATCCGGCCCTCACCGCGCCCGCTGGAACCGACCCCACTACAGTCAGTTTTCCTTTTGAGCGGGTCCAAACCCCAACGGCTGTTGACTTGGCCTGCGCCGGCTTCGTCAGCAGACAACTCGTTCCCAATGCCAATTTTGTGGCTGGCGATTTGTACACTCCAACCGTGACCAAGAACAGTAATGGCGAAGTGGTATATCTGGCAGGAAAAGGCTATCAGGTGGGGCAGAAGTACACGGTCGTGCGTGAACTGCGTGATCCGAACCGCTATGAAATCTTTGCCGGTCAGCATGCCTTGTTGAAAACCATGGGCCAGCCCTACTCCGAGTTAGCTCGAGTGCGCATTATCGATACGCGCAGCAAAATGGCCATCGCAGAAATTGAAATGAGTTGCGATCCGGTGAATCCCGGAGACTATGTTATTCCGTATGTCGAAAAGCCAACTCCTGTTTTCCGTCCTCCGTTGCGCTTCGATCGCTTTATGCCCTCTAACGGCAAATTGACCGGACGGATCGCAATGGCGAGAGATTTCGATTCCGAGATTGGTCCCGGGGTTAAGGTGTATTTGAACGTGGGTTCCAACCAGGGGGTAAAGCCCGGCGACTACTTCCGCGCCGTGCGTAGCTACGAAGCGGACGTGCACGACCCGACCGAATCCCTCTCATTCAAAGCATCCACCAACGAAGATACTCAAGCGCACCAGGCCGCAATTGATCCCAACATGTTCACGAAGACCGGAGGCCCAGTGATCCATGTGCGCGATCTGCCACGCCGCGCCGTGGGCGAAGTTGTGGTTATTGCGACGACACCGACCACCTCCACTGCCATGGTTGTCTTTGCCATGGAGAGCGTGCATCTGGGTGATGATGTGGAACTCGACCAGCCCTAGGGTTCCGCTACAAGAGGTTCGCAGCAACCGAGGAGAAGCACCCGCTTCTCCTCGAAGTTTTTCGCGGGCGGGTTTTAATGATGGAGCAAGGTTGTTCCAACTCCAATCAGCGCCCCGCCCAGCACCAACCACACAGAATTGACCCGATACCGGATCAGCAGGATGAAGCTCAGCCCAGCCAAGACTAGCGTCGTCCAGTCCACGACGGCGGTGCGAAACAGTTGCCCGGACGCGACCGCGATCAAGGCCAGAGCCGCAACATTCACTCCATCCAGCACGGCTCCGGCGAGAGGTGAATGACGCAGTCGCGGAACCAGCGGCCCGCTGATCGCCACGAAGAAAAATGCCGGAAGAAACATGGCGACAGTCGCAACTACTGCGCCGGGAAGACCTCCCAATAGATAACCGATAAACGTTGCCGTCGTCGATATTGGGCCGGGAGTGACTTGTCCCATAGCAATCGCGTCCAACAATTGCTGCTCACTGATCCATCCCAAATGCGTAACCAGGTTGGATCGAATCAACGCCACCAGCACATAGCCGCCACCAAAGAGAATTGCCCCGATCTTTAGAAACACAAGAAAGAGAGCAGTCAGGCCGAATGGGATGGCAACGCCGGATCCGACCGCAACGCCAGTGAGGCCGGTTCCGCCGGCCAACAGAGCCGAAGTAGAAGACGTTGGTTTACTCGAGCGCAGCCCGTAGATGAGGCCAGTTAGCAGGCCGCCGCCCGCGAGTACCGCAAGCTGATCCGCGCCAAGCGCCGTGGCCAGCACAGCGAGCGCACCCACGACCGCAATCCAGGTCGACTTCACCGCCGACTTCGCCAGCTTAAACACGGCCTGCACAATCAGAGCAATCACGATGGGCTTCACTCCATAAAGGACACCGGACACTTGTGGCAGAGACCCGAAGCGGAGATATACCCACGCCAGCGCGGTGACCATTACGGCCGATGGCAAAATAAAACTCGCGCCGGCCACAAGCAATCCCGGCCAGCCAGCTTGAACTCTGCCCACATGAATCGCTATCTCTGTTGAGTTCGGACCAGGGATAAGATTGGTTGCGCCCAGAAAGTCGAGAAACTGCTCCCGCGTAAGCCAGCCACGGCGGGAAACGACCTCGTCTTCCATCATGGCGATATGCGCTGGCGGACCGCCGAAAGCGACCATCCCTATCTTGAGGAAAAGTCGTGCGAGTTCGAGGAGCGAGGTGCGGTGCGCCGCAGGAATCTGGCGCGAATCTTGAGTCGTGGTTAACGGCTCTTGCAAGTCAAACCTCACGTAAAAGTGCTCCGAGGATTGTAATCAAGAGCCGAGCGCTGTCGGAAGTGAAAGAGAAGAACAGAAGTAAAGTCGAAATAGGGCGCCGTGCACCTATTTTGTCTCTCTATCGTCGAACACTTCTGCAGTAAAAGCCTCAAGCGTCGCGCCCTGCTGCCACGCATCGAGCGGGAGGCCCGCTTTGCGGCACGTTTGTCGGATGAAAGTCACGCGGTCCCATTGATGTTCGGCAGGCACCTGAGGCAGGAGTAACCCGCGGCGTCCGCCCTGAACAACAACTAATCCATGCACTCCGATCTCAACTTCTTCCGGCTTGATGACACGCAGCGGCGAAAGAATGCTCAAAGAAACATCGAGTCCAGTGGCTTCCTCAAACGTGACGGGCGAGAAACGCGTGTCCTCAAAGGCGGCCGCGCGCGCAGTTTCAGCCACCGTGCGGAAGACGGAAGCAACTGGAAATACGTAGCCGACACAACCGCGCAAAGCGTTATGGAAATAAATCGTGGTGAAAGCGCCGCGTGGTTCAGCGAGATGCGGCGAAGGAGGGGTCAGAGATATTTCGCGGCGCTCCAAGGCCGAAAGAATGGACTCGTGCGCCAGTTTCAACAAAACCGCGCGTTCGTCAGGGGCGAATTCATTTTGGGCGGTGCAGGCGGTGGCCGATGTGTCAGGTGGTGATTCAGGTTGCGGCGACATCGCGCTTCCTCCGACGGCTGAGGACAAACGCGCGGCGGCGCCTCTTCACTACCTGCCGGTCAATCTTCGACCAGAAGGCGATGAAGTAATCGCCTGCCGATAACAGGGACAACAACACCATGAACCAGATAGCCAGCCGCGCGATCCAATCGACCGGAAAGAAGTAGCCGCCATAGATGGGCCATTCTTTCCAGCGGTGGTCGAGAATGACGGCCACCACGGAAACGATCTGCACCAGCATTTTGAACTTGCCCAGGTTACTGGCTTCGATCGCGAATCCTTCCGAGGCTGCAATCGAACGCAAGCCGCTCACCAGAAATTCCCGCCCGATAATAATTACGGCGATCCACGCCGGGACCATGCTGGGATTGAACTGCACAAGAGTGACAAACGCGGCGGCGATCAGAAGTTTGTCGGCCAGGGGATCAAGTAACACACCCATGGTCGTGATCTGCCCACGTTTGCGCGCCAGGTATCCGTCAATGCCGTCCGTAATCGATGCGGCAATGAACAGAGCTGAAGCCAGCAGTTCCTTTTCCCCACCCGTACTCTGGAAACGGTTGGTGGAAAGAATCCAGATCAGCAGCGGGATACTGCAGATGCGGGTGAGCGTGATGGAGTTGGGAAGGTTCACAGGGGCCGCTGGCGACCGCATGCCGGCACGAATGCCACAACAAGCGATACCAAATTATCCTCCACCACGAACAGCGAAAGCAATGAAGTAAATCTATTTCTGCTTGGCGATGATCTGGTCCTTGATCTTGTCGTAGGTCGCCTGAGGAATAATCTTCTTCCGCACCAGATCCGTCTTCATTTTATAAGGACGCCCATCCACGATCTTCTTCGCATAGGCTTCGCCAATTCCCGGCAGGGCATCGAGTTGTTCCGGCGTGGCCGAATTAATGTCCAGCAGCTTCGCCTTAGTCGTGCTTGCGGCAGTTGCACTCGATGCTCCGGCTTGACTCGCGCTCTGCGCAGCCCCTGCACTGGTAAACAGTCCCAGCGCGAGCAGCGCAACCAGGACCCGCATGATCAGACCCTTTCCCATGGGTTTCTCCTTAGAGCCTCAATCTCGTTTCGCAGCCTTGTAACCCGCCTTTTTGGCCTCGTCCACGGTCATGAATTTTCCGTTCTTGGTTTTGCCATACCACCGTCCGCCTTGGTGATAAACGCCGCTATCGAGGTTCACCCAGACTTTGCCGCTGGCCTTGGCAGCCGCAATGTCCGCTGCCGAAATCGTTGCGGGTTTCGACGACTGGTTGGTTGCAGGCGCCTGTAAAGTTATTGCCGGCGCGCTTACCGCGATCAGAAGCAAGCACACAACCGTCAGCTTCAACCAAGCTCTACGCATGACTTGCAAACCGTGAACCGACAACTGAGAAACTGAATTTCTAACTATTCCGTTGCGAGGCCGCCAACTCAGGCGTAAATGCCACGCTGCCGAATGGTATATGCCACGCGATCGATGGCCAGCATGTAAGCCGCGATCCGGTTGTTGACGGCGTGAGCTTCGGCAAATCTCACCACATCTTCGAAGGCGGCCACCATAATGGTTTCGAGTTGTTCGTTCACTACCGACTCTTTCCAGAAATATCCCTGGCGATCCTGCACCCACTCGAAGTAAGAGGTGGTCACGCCGCCGGCATTGCACAGGATGTCGGGAATCACAAACACTCTTTTGTCCGCCAGAATCTCATCCGCCGAGGCGGTAGTCGGACCGTTCGCACCCTCGGCCAGAATCTTGCACTTTATTCGATCCGCGTTGCGGCTGGTGATCTGGTTTTCGGTCGCGGCTGGAATCAGAATGTCGCAATCGGTGACCAGGAGCTCGGCCGGATCAGCCGCCTCGGCCTCAGGGAAGCCTACCAGCGTCCCATGCTTCTGCCGGTACGCCGAGAGCGCCTTTACGTCGATCCCGTTCTTGTTGTAAAGACTGCCCGTCACCTCGATAATGCCGATAATCTTGTACCCTGCCTGCGCCATGAGCAACGCCGAATTCGAACCCACGTTGCCAAAACCCTGCACGATGACGCGGGTGGATTCGGGGCGCAGCCCGAGTTTCTTGATAGCTTCATCGCAAACGATCATGATCCCGCGCCCGGTGGCCTCGCGGCGTCCCCGCGATCCTCCAATGTTAATCGGCTTCCCCGTGACCACCGCAGTCACGGTCTGGCGCATATGCATGGAATAAGTATCCATAATCCATGCCATCGTCTGTTCGTTGGTATTGACGTCCGGCGCGGGTACGTCTTTCTCCGGCCCGATAAATTCGAATAGTTCCGCCGTGTAGCGGCGGGTCATGCGCTCCAATTCGCCAATCGACATTTTGTGCGGATCGCAAATCACTCCGCCTTTCGCGCCGCCAAAAGGAATATTCACCACCGCGCACTTCCACGTCATCCAAGCCGCCAAAGCGCGAACTTCATCGAGCGTTACGTCGGGGGCATAGCGAATGCCGCCCTTCGAAGGACCACGCGCGATCGAGTGTTGCACGCGGAACCCAGTGAAGACTTCAAGCTTCCCGTTGTCCATGGCCACTGGGATGTGTACGATGAGCTCGCGAGTGGGATACCGCAACACCTTCCATATTCCCTCGTCCAGATTCAGTTTTTGCGCGGCCAGATCAAATCGCGCGGTTTGCGCTTCCGTGGGATTAAGTTCCTGCTCCAGCGAAACCGATTTTGTGGCGGTGGTCATAACGATCTCCGATGATGACGAATTAATAACAGCAATTTAGGAACACCGATTCCGTGCGTGGCCGCAAACCCAAGAAGTATAAGCACCCAACCGCACCGAGGCAAGCCAACCACCGTATTATGGATGGCGCCTGGGCTCGAGCTAAGGTTGCAAAGTGGCTATCTCCCAGCGACAATCGCTGTGGTGGAGAATGTGAATCAACCCGACGTGCCCGCAGGCGGGAATCCATTTCGTCCAGGCGTTATGGTCCTGGTTACGTTGGGCAATCCGAGGGAGAAGTTTTGGGGCGCCATCCTTTCTCTAGCTTCCGAAGGGTTAAGCCTCTGCGGGGTTGAACTCGCTTCATTCGACGACCTGATATCTCTAATCAAAGACGGTGAACCGTTTTCTCCCGGCGTGGTCTTCGTCCCCATGCACCGAGTTGAGCGCATGGAACTCGATCTGCCTGACGGTAGCATCCCGTCACTTTCACAGCGCTTCGCCAGTAAAACGGGTCTTGATCCAGCGTCGGTGCTCATACATCACAGCGGAATCAATTCCCAGACGCCTGGTGGGCAGAAGTGAAGCTGTCCCAACTTCTGACCGCTCCCAACCAGCTCACGCTGCTGCGGATGATGTTCGTGCCTTTCATCGTGATTAATATGGTGGAAGGCCACTACTTATTGGCGTTGATTCTTTTCGTGCTGGCTGGATTCAGCGATGGGCTTGACGGTTTGCTCGCCCGGACTCTCAAGCAGCAGACCGTGTTGGGGCAGTATCTTGATCCCATCGCCGACAAACTGCTGCTGAGTACGATGTTCATGGTGCTCTCAATCTTACATAAGATTCCGTGGAAGTTTACGGTTTTGGTCTTCAGCCGTGACATTACCATTCTGCTAGCCAGCGCCGTGCTCTACGCAATCGCCGGGCTTCGCGACTTTCGCCCCAGCATATTCGGCAAGGCGAACACGTTCGCGCAGGTTGCGGCGGTCTTTTTCGTATTACTGTTCGAAATAAGTAGATCGCGATGGGTTGCTATTGGCCGGCTGGTGTTTTTGCGGGCGACTTTTGCCTTCACGATTATTTCTGCAATGCACTACGTGCTCCTCGTGGGACAGCGTCTACGAGCCCCTCACCAGGTTGCAACCTCGCCCCCGGCCAGCGGCAGGGTTTGACGCGAGCAGCGGGTGTGAGGTTTCGCGCCCGGGCTTTGTTCAATTCGTAGCCTGTCCCACAACTACGTTCACATCGCCCAGAAGTCGGCGAGATCGATATATTCGTATATCGTTACCGGTTGACCGGTCAAGCCAATATCGATTTGTACCTGGAAGCCGACCGCACTGGACCATCCGTTGGGCAAGGAGCCTGCGGGATACACGGCGTTAACGGGATGGACAACACCATCCACTGTCAGCGTGTCGTAATACATGCAGGGTTTGCCGCTGCATCGATCGGTATCTCCTGATACGCGGTGAACATCCCAACGCACATGGTGCCATTCATTAGCCTTGAGCGCGCACTTAACCGAGGTATTCATCCAGTGCCCGTGGAGCTGATCAAATACTTGCCAGAGGCCGTTGACTTGATTGCACTGCGACCCCCACATAAATTCGATCCCCATAGACTTCGAGAAATCGAACTGATCGAACTCGTACGAGCCAGCGACCGAAGCCTTATCGGTTAGATAGATCCAGAGGCTCGTGCTGAGGGAGGTCGCATCATCATCGGCACCGGCGATGAAAGTCCACAACGCGTTGCTATACTCCGGCCCGGTGATTGAGAACTCCATCGAGTGGCCGTCCTTCGAAGGATGCGTGTGGCCGATTGTGTGTGACGTGCTCGTCGGGATTCCATTTCCTCCGGGGTCACAGCTTGGCAGCACACAGACCGGCTTCCATCCAGTCAGCGACTCGTTTACGTTGAGCCGGGTGATGTCGGTATCGTCGGATGGAACTTGCGCAACAGACAATGTGCAAAACAACATAGCGAGACAGAATCCAGCGAGAACTCTATGCGCGATACTCATCTCATCGTCTCCGAAATGCGGCGGGAATTTTGAGCGGAAACGATCTAAATTCCAGGCAGGAAACCCAAAGTCCGTCCGGCTAATCGCTACGCCCCGTGGGAAACCTATCGGAATGGAGCGACGCGCCCTAGATGCCAGAAGTACATGAGTTGCACCGCGGTAACCATGGAGGGAGAGTAGATAATCTCTGCGGATCTAGCGGCGGCTTCGAACCGGCTTCAGCTCGCGGATCTTCGGACCGGAAACGAACTCATTCCCGGCGAGGACGTAGCGGAGCGGGCGTTCGGCTGCTTTTGTGATTCCGATTCGCGGCGTTGTGAGAATACGACGCACCCGGTATCCATCATCAGCGATGAAGAGGTCAGAAGATGAGCTGGTCAGGTCCTTGCCGTTATCCCGTTCCCGCGTAATGCCGAACGCCTCAGCCAACCGGCCCGGACCGCTGGTTAACTTCCGTAGGTCGCGAGGTGAATTGATCGACACATTTCGTAGCTCCGCCATTTCTTCAATTCCAGTTAGCGGCTCGACCGCTCGGAAAAGGACCCCGCCCGCAACTCCCTCGGGCAAACACGACACATTCAGACAGTAGTGATTGCCGTAGATGAAATAAATGTAAGCATAGCCCGGAGGCCCAAACAGTACAGCATTACGCGGCGTACGCCCGGCAAACGAATGCGATGCCGGATCGTTTTCTCCGAGGTAAGCTTCAACTTCGACGATGCGCGCAGTAAGAAATTGCTTCGCATCTTTGCGCACCAGCACTTTGCCCAGTAATTCGCGGCTAACTCGGCGGGGATCACGATCGTAGAATTCACGCGGCAAGGGACTTCGAAGTCGGGAGATTGGCGCGGTCGGGATCAAAGATTCTCGATTTCGCGAACGAGCCGAGGCTAAGCTCACCTAAGCCCGCTTTTGCCGGGGCGAGAGCATGGCGAGAATTTCGCGGAGGCCTTGCCGGATTTGCTTCAGATCAGGCGAAGTGCGTTCGGGGAAAGGCAGGGGCGCCTGTTTCTTGTCGCCTTTGTGGTCTGCGCGCAAATGTTGCCGCGCGCCCGCGATGGTGAATCCTTCCTCATAAAGAAGTTTTTTTATTCGCAGGACATTTTCAACGTCTTTGTGGCGATACATGCGCTGTCCAGTGCTGCCCTTAACCGGCTTGAGTTGAGGGAACTCAGTTTCCCAGAACCGCAGGACATATGCCGGCAAACGGCACAACTGGGCAACTTCTCCGATCCGGAAATAGAGTTTGTCAGGGATGACCACGTCGGCGGTCTTAACAGATTTCGCCGCGGCTTTGTTGCGAGAGCTCATCGAGGTTCGAGAAGTGGCCTGCATCGCAGACTGCGCCTCACTCCCTATCGCGTTTCTAGCACGACCGGGCGCTTGGAACAACCCCTCATTTCGGGCACCCCGTTATTGGTCGGACTCGCGATCAGGGAATCAAATAAAAAACCCCCGGAGAGGTGCTTCTCTCGAGAGGCTTTTCTGAACTTTCTGTTGTATGCGAAGTATCGTCTCGCGAACGGTTAGTGTTTCTTTTTCTTGGCAGCCTTTTTCTTTGCTGGCATGAAGTTTCCTCCGTGAACAATTTTCCCTTGAAAGGGGGCCCAAATTCAAAATCGTTGCCCAATTGTAGTAGGCGCAACGAAGCTACCACAAGATATTGAGGACTATTACTTTCATTGTCAATAGAATTCTTCAATAACGAGGTTCCATCTGAGCAACCTAGTCGCCACCGTGTCGTACACTTGCAGCCGTCCTTCTATTCCGCCATGCGTTCCGCCAATACGACACGGGATCCCATCGAACTAGAAATATTCAAGAACATTTATCACTCGATTGCGGAAGAGATGGGCGCGGCGCTGCGGCGGACTGCTTTTTCCCCCAATATCAAAGAACGTCGTGACTACTCGTGTGCCGTGTTCGATTCTGATAGCGAAGTGATTGCGATGGGGGATCACATGCCGGTTCACCTGGGCTCGATGCCAATGTCGGTGCGTGCGGCAATCGATCAGTTTGACCTTGAACCCGGAGACGTGGCGATGTTGAATGACCCGTTTCGCGGGGGAACTCATTTGCCGGACATCACGCTGGTGGCGCCGGTGCACGTGCGGCCATGGAACTCTCGTTCAAAAGCAAAGAATATGCGGCCGGATTTTTACGTCGCCGCGCGTGCCCACCATGCAGACATTGGCGGCGCTTATCCGGGTTCGATGGGTCTTTGCCGCGAGATCTATCAGGAAGGGTTTCGCATTCCGCCGGTCAAGATCATGCGTGCTGGAAAGCTGCAATCCGATGTTCTTGCGCTTGTTCTGAGTAATGTCCGGACGCCGCAGGAACGCGAAGGTGACCTGGGCGCACAGATCGCCGCCTGTCATACCGGGGCGCAGCGCCTGGACGAAATCTGTCGCCGCTACGGCTTGGAACGAGCCAAAAAGGCTGCGCAAGAGTTGCTCGACTATTCTGAGGAGATGATGCGGGCATTCCTCGATCAGGTTCCGAGTGGAATCTACCGAGCCGAAGACTTTCTGGACGATGATGGAATCAGCACGAAACCAGTGAAAATTGCGGTGACGCTAAAGTTTGCAAAGCGTCCACGAGGCCGATCGTCTAATCCGTCCAGATCAGGTCGGAGATACTCGCCCAGGAAAACAGTGACGGTGGACTTTACCGGCAGCGATCCACAAGTCGAGGGTAGCGTGAATGCCGTAAGGGCCATCACGTATTCGGCATGCTTTTATGTTTTCCGTTGTCTGCTGGCGGAAGACGTACCTGCGACTGCGGGGTTGATGCGCCCGATTGAGGTCATCGCGCCGGAAGGAACCGTGGTCAACGCCCGTCCTCCGGCTGCGGTCGCTGGTGGAAACGTGGAAACCTCGCAGCGCATTGTGGACGTGCTGCTGCGGGCATTGGCGCAAGCGATTCCAGAGCGAATTCCAGCGGCAGCATCGGGAACGATGAACAACCTGACTATCGGCGGGATCGATCCTCGAACCAATGAACCCTTCGCTTACTACGAAACTATCGCGGGTGGCATGGGAGCACGGCCGTCGAAGCCGGGAGTCTCCGGCATCCACACGCACATGACGAACTCCCTCAACACTCCCGCCGAGGCTTTGGAGTATGCCTATCCGTTACGTGGGCGGCAATATTCGCTTCGCCCGGGTAGTGGTGGCGAGGGCAAGTATCGAGGTGGCGATGGAATCATCCGGGAGATCGAAGTTCTCACTGACGCCGAGGTCACGCTTTTGTCGGACCGGCGCCAGCATGGGCCGTATGGGCTGGCGGGCGGCAAAAATGGCGCACCGGGCAAAGCCACGGTGATTCGCAAAGATGGCTCGCTGCAAGAGATGGCTGGCAAGTTCAATACTCGGCTGTGTAAAGGCGAACGGATTCGCATTGAGACGCCGGGCGGCGGCGGATGGGGTCAGCGATAGTGACTTTCTAAGCCTGGCGGACGGCGGAAGAATCCGTGCGCTTCGAAGCGAATCCAACAATTAAGATCGATTTTGACAACCAACTCGAGAGGGAAGCCACAATGAATACCGATATTGCCACGCACTATCTTGATGAAGTCCGCCGCCAGTTCACTGGGCACAAGCGCCTTGCTGAACGCGCTATGGTTCAGCTGAAGGACGAAGACTTTTTTGTGACGCTCGATCCCGAATCAAATTCAATCGCGATCCTGGTCAAGCACCTGGCGGGCAATATGCGCTCGCGGTTTACCGACTTCCTGACAACTGATGGCGAGAAGCCGGATCGCAACCGCGACCAGGAATTCGAGATAACAGCGGCGACAAACCGCGCGGACGTCATGCGCTGGTGGGAAGAAGGTTGGGCGCGCGTGTTCGCGGCCGTCGAAGCGCTCAAACCCGAGGACGTCATGCGGACGGTCACGATCCGCGGCGAGCCCCATACGGTTCTGCAAGCCACGAATCGGCAAATCGCCCACTATGCGCAGCACACCGGACAAATCGTTTTTCTCGCCAAACACTTCCGGTCGAGCGAGTGGAAAACGCTAAGCATTCCAAGGGGAAAGTCAAAAGAATTTGGCGCCGTCGTCCAGAAATATGACAAAGGCGTGCTTCGGGAAAGTTCGGAGGGCCGTTGACCCTGCCGCAACTCCGCTTTCGGTTAACCTGCGCAGCGGGATGCTAGAATTCAAGGTTTTGGTTTTGAATCCGAACTCATCAGTAAAGGTAGGTCCATGTCCGACACCATGCTGGCGGTGGTAAAAGCAAAAGCCGCACCCGGGGCGGAGATTCGCGAAGTCAAAGTTCCTGCCTTCGGACGCAACGACGTTCTGGTGAAGGTCAAGGTTGCGTCCATTTGCGGCACTGACCTGCACATTTACGAATGGGACCGTTGGGCTCAGAAGCGGATTCACCCGCCGCTCATCCCGGGCCACGAATTCTGTGGCGAGGTCGTAGCTTTTGGCGATGAAGTCACCAGCGTCAAGGAAGGCGACTTTGTCTCCGCCGAAATGCATGTGGCTTGCGGCAAGTGTCTGCAGTGCCGCACCGGGGAAGCGCATATTTGCCAGAGCGTGAAGATTATCGGGGTCGACGTCGATGGTGCATTCGCGGAATACGTCGTGATTCCGGAGTCAAACATCTGGAAGCTGGACCCTGCGATCCCGCAAGAGTACGCCTCGATCCTCGATCCGCTGGGTAACGCTGTTCACACCGTGCTGGCAGGCGAGGTTGCGGCCAAGACCATCGCCATCACGGGATGCGGGCCTATCGGATTGTTCTCTATCGCAGTGGCGCGAGCCGTGGGCGCGGCCCAAGTGTTTGCCATCGAAGTAAACGAACACCGGCGACGGCTCGCGGAAAAGATGCATGCGGATTTAACGCTCGACCCATCGAAACAGGATGTGAAGTCCATCCTCATGGAGCGAACTGACGGGTTTGGCGTCGATGCAGTCCTCGAAATGGCCGGGCATCCCGACGCCATTCGAACCGCGTTCGACATCGTACGGAGCGGTGGGCGCATTTCCCTCCTCGGCCTCACCTCCAAGCCAATCTCTCTCAATTTTTCCGAAGACATTATTTTTAAGGGCATCACTGTCCAGGGCATCAACGGCCGCCGCATGTATCAGACCTGGTATCAAATGACGGCGTTGCTCAAGAACGGCAAGCTCGACCTGCACCCGGTGATTACGGACCGCATTGCGATGAAAGATTTTTCGACGGCCATGGAGCGCTTGAAGACGGGAGAGGCGAGCAAAATCCTGGTGTATCCGAACGGAACAAGGTAGATGGAAATTTCAAGAATCAGCTAAGCTTCCGCGGGCACGTGTACGATCTTTTTCTGGATCGCATAGGTCACCAGTTGAGCCTTGTTGTGGATATCGAGCTTCCGCATCAGGTTAAACCGGTGGGCTTCCACGGTCTTAACGCTGAGGCCCAGTACGCTAGCAATCTCTCTCGCGGAGTTGCCTTCCGCAATCATTTTCACCACCTCACGCTCTCGAGGCGTTAGGCTGGAACGGCGTGAATTCACGACGACCTGCTCCACAGACACAACTCCCTTTGGCCAAAGTAAATGCAAGGAGGGCTTCCAGCGGCAAAAAGCGCGCCGGACGGCCCAAGACGGGTTCAGAAAGCTTACGAGTATTGTACAAGTCTCTAGCCCATTCGTCACTGCGAAAAGTTGTGTTGGAACCCTGGGCACTGGAGCGAAAAGGTAACTCGCTCCTTCATCGGATACAATCCAGAGCAATGCTCCGCTATTTCACATCGGGCGAATCCCATGGGGAAGCTCTGGTCGCCTTCTTGTCAGGCATGCCCGCTGGATTGAAAGTCGATCAGGGTTTCGTGGATCGCGAACTCTGGCGGCGACAGCAGGGCTATGGACGAGGCGGCCGCATGAAGATCGAGCGAGATACCGCTCATATCCTTTCCGGAGTCCGCCACGGCATCACGATCGGTTCACCCATCGCCGTTCTGCTGGAGAATAAGGATTGGAAAAACTGGCAGGAGTCGCTTCCCGTGGAAGAAGGAGATCCCACGAAGCACAAGCGCGTGGCGTCGCCGAGACCGGGCCATGCGGATCTTGCGGGTGCCCTGAAGTACAATTTCACGGACGCCCGCTACGTTCTCGAACGCGCTTCCGCCCGCGAATCGGCAGCGCGAGTAGCGATCGGTGGCCTGGCAAAACTGCTGGCGCGCGAATATGGGATTGAAGTACTTAGCCACGTTGTTTCTGTGGGCGATGCATCGATCGAAGGCGCTGAGATTCCCTGGGAACGTATCGCTCCGTTGCGCGATCGCGAGGAAGTTCTGCTCAATTGCGCCGATGCAAGCGCCGAGTCGCGGATGAAGGAAGAAGTTGACCGGGTGCTCAAGACCGGAGATTCAGTCGGCGGCGTATTTGAAGTGGTTGCCCACAATGTCCCGCCCGGGCTGGGCACTTACGCGCAATGGGACGAACGTCTGGATGCGCTGCTGGCGGCCGCGGTAATGTCGTTGCAAGCGGTCAAGGCAGTCGAGATTGGCTCCGGCATTACGGCCGCCGCTTCCCTCGGTTCCGCGGTGCATGATGAAATAGGGTACAGCGAATCCGCGGGCTTTTCCGGATTCACTCGCAACCGTAACAATGCTGGAGGAATTGAAGGCGGCGTTTCGAATGGAGAGGACATCCGCGTGCGCGGTTACCTCAAACCGATTTCGACATTGCGTCGTCCGCTGCAGTCGGTGGATTTCGCCACACGCGAGCCCGTGAAAGCCGCCTACGAACGCTCCGATGTATGCGTTGTGCCAGCGGCTGGCGTGGCCGCGGAAGCCATGGTGGCATTAACGCTGGCCCGCTGCGCGCTGGAAAAATTTGGCGGCGACTCCATGGGAGAAACGTTGCGAAACTATAAAGGCTATGCTGAGCAGTTAAGAAAATACTAACTACGAACGACTCAATGATCTATCCCATCGTAAAGTTTGGAAACCCTGTCCTGGAAAAACCGGCGGAACCAGTTACGGTTTTTGACGACGAGCTGAAAAAACTCGTCGAGGATATGTTCGAGTCCATGTACGAGGCCCATGGAGTCGGCTTGGCGGCGCCGCAAATCGGAATCTCGCAACGACTCGCGGTCATTGATGTGACCTTCAAGGAAGACCCCGATGCCAAGCTCGTCCTGGCGAATCCCGAGATTCTCCACACCGAGGGCAAACATACTCAGCCCGAAGGCTGCCTCAGCATTCCGGAATTTCGTGAGCCGGTGTCCCGCGCGCGCAAGGTGACAATTCGCGCTCAGGATGTGAATGGGAAGTGGTACGAGAAAACCACCAAAGAAGGCGAAGAACTGCTGGCGCGCGCCTTCCTTCACGAAACGGAACACTTGAATGGCAAGCTTTACATCAGCCACATCAGCGCGCTGAAGCGTGACCTCATGAAGCGTAAGATCCGCAAACTGATGAAGGCGGGAGAGTGGTAGAAATTGAATCATTGAGTGATTGAATCATTGAATCAATGGCTCAATGACTCAATGAGTCAATCCCTTACTCTGGTTTTTTGCGGCACGCCTCGCTTCGCGGTCCCTACTCTCGAGGCGCTGGTCCACGCGGGCTTCCCGGTTGGTTTGGTCGTCACGCAGCCGGACAGGCCCAGAGGCCGCGGCCTTGCGCTAGCTCCGTCGGCAGTAAAGGAGTCTGCTCTCGCGCTTCAATTACCGGTCACGCAGCCAGACAGCATCAAGAACAATGACGAATTCCGTGCCCAGCTCACTGCTCTCAAGCCCGACGCTATTATCGTGGTCGGCTATGGGCGCATCATTCCGCAGTGGATGATCGACTTGCCGCGGTTCGGCAACATCAATCTACATGCGTCCTTGCTGCCCAACTATCGTGGGGCGGCGCCTATTCAGTGGGCGGTCGCGCGGGGCGAAATCGTAACCGGGGTCACCACTATGCGAATCGACGCGGGACTTGATACCGGCGACATTCTGATGCAGACAGAAGTTCCTATCGAACTCACCGACACTGCCGAGACCCTTGCTCCCGCGCTGGCTGCAATCGGCGCAGGTTTGATGGTCGACACTTTGCGCGGGCTGCAAGCCGGTACAATCGCGCCGCGCCCGCAGGATCACGCAAAAGCAACGCTCGCGCCCATCCTGAAAAAACAAGATGGCCGAATCGACTTTCGCCAAACTGCGCAAGAAATCTGTAATCGGCTTCGCGGATTCCAGCCTTGGCCAGGCGCCTTCGCAATTTTCCGCGGCAAGAACCTTCACGTTTGGCAAGCAGCCGTGTCACAACACTCACTCCCGCCTGGGGAACTTCGGGTCGAGAGTAACTGCCTGTTCGTGGGATGCGGAGAAGGCACGGCCCTCGCACTGTTCGAGGTGCAACCAGAAGGCAAGAAGCGCATGCCAGCAGGGGACTTCGTTCATGGCTATCGTCCTCAAAGTGGCGAAAAACTGGGGTTGTAGTCGAGGCCTGAGAACCGAGAACTGAATGCCTATCTCTCCCGCTCGCGTCGCGGCTTTCGACATTCTGCTTCGAGTTGACCGCGATGACTCTTACGCCTCGGAGTTGCTGCACTCTTCAGGCAACGCGGGACTCTCGTCTGCCGATCATGGCTTAGCGACCGAGTTAGTCATGGGCGTTCTGCGCTGGCGATCGCTGTTGGATCAGAACATCGCAGAACGTTCTTCGCAGAAGCTCACCCGACTCGATCCGGAGGTTCTTACCGCTTTGCGTCTCGCAGCTTACCAATTGCTTCTTCTGGATCGTGTACCCGAGCGCGCGGCCGTGCACGAGAGCGTGGAGTTAGTGAAGCGCGCCAGGAAGCGGTCTGCAGTACCTTTCGCCAATGCTGTTTTGCGAAAGTTTGCTGGAGCTGCAAGTGGCAATGCTGGCGTGTCCGCCATCGACAATGCCCAAGGGCCAGCGGAGCTGGCGGCCTTTTCCGCGCACCCGCTTTGGTTAGTCGAGCGTTGGATTTATGAATTTGGGTTTGAGGCTGCTAAAGGTGTTTGCGCTTACGACCAACGAATTCCACAAACCGCCATCCGCGTGACCAATGCCACGATTGCCGACGAACTTCAGAAGCAAAACATCCAACTATCTCCGGGTCAATTGCTAACATCGGCGCGACGCCTCGTCGCAGGCGATCTCACTACCACGCGACCTTTCCGCGACGGCCAAGTAATGATCCAAGATGAAGCGTCGCAACTGGTTTCGCTCCTCGTCGGCCATGGAGCAAATATCCTCGATTGTTGTGCGGCACCCGGGGGGAAGACGCGAACCCTCGCCGAGCGCAACCCCAACGCAAGGATCGTCGCCACGGACTTGCATGCTCATCGCGCTCGCATGCTGCGCAAACTCGTCATCGCGCCGAATGTTCAAGTGATCGCTGCGGATGCCCGCAACCTTCCACTGACCGCACTGTTCGATCGCGTGTTGGCCGACGTTCCCTGCTCGGGCACGGGTACGCTGGCCCGCAACCCTGAAATCAAATGGAGGCTCAAGCCCGAAGATTTGACAGACCTCCAGGGACGGCAGGTGTCCATTCTGCGATCCGCCATGCAGCGCGTCTCCCCAGGTGGGAGGATCGTCTATTCGACCTGCTCGCTGGAGAAGGAAGAGAACTCGGAGGTCGTGGATGCAATATCCGCCGACCACTCTTTCCGCGTACTCGATTGCCGGATTGAGCTGGAGCGCCTTCGCTCGCAAGGCGAACTAGCGTGGAAGGACATCGAGTCGCTAACCAGCGGACCGTACTTGCGAACCATCCCGGGGGTGCATCCCTGCGATGGATTCTTCGCGGCAATCCTGGAAAAAATCTAGCCGGGGCTTTTCACAGATGTACTCGAATAGGAACTGGTTTTATGATCCGCGTTGATCTGCGAAAATCCGTGGCTGGACCTTAGCGCACTTCGAAGTTGACCGCCGAACCCGCGACGATCTTCGCTCCGGGCGCAGGATTCTGCGAGACGATGACGCTGGAAGGCGTGGGCTCGGGCGGAGGTAACGGTGCGGTGGGCGGTGTTCCGACTGGAGATTCTGCGGTTGGGGCGGGAGGCGATGCAACTGATGGCGTAATGCTGACCGTCCCCAATCGGAAGCCCGAATCCTGCAAAACCAGAGTCACGCCTCCCAACGCCTGCCCGGTGAAGTTGGGCATCAAAAACGCCTGCGGCAATGCAGCTTCGGTCGTCAACAGGCTGATCTTAGGCGCCGCGATGCCGCTGGCGTTCGGAGCAGGGCTCTGTCCCAGTACCTGGTCTGGGGGTGGGCCACTCATTTCGATCCGCGCTACTGAACCTACGTCCAATCCTCGGCGCAGAATATTGATCTGTGCTGCACGCGGACTCTCCCCAAGCACATTGGGAATCTCCACCCGCTGTGGCCCCAGACTGTCGGCGACCCGTATCTGCCAGCCTCGCCGCACCTGTGTACTCGGAGCTGGGAGTTGCGAAAGAATTCTTCCTTCGGGAATTGAAGCACTGTAGTATTGCCGTTCGACTTCCATTTGGAAGCCGGCCGCGTCGGCGATTCTCCGCGCCTCAGCCGGCGTCTTGCCAACCAGATCGGGGACAGACACCTCGCGCCCATGAATGGCAAATCGCATCGCCGTTAATGCCGACACCAGTGCAACCACCAGCAGAACCAGCGTTAGCAAGATGAATCGAAAGAAGGCCTTCATTGCGCTTTGCAATTATAGCCAGAACTCAGGAGGTCCTGGGCAGCCCTCCAGCTTTGAAAATGTAGTCGTCATCTCGCAAACATCCGCCCACCCGCACTGGCCGGTCATCCTATACTGTGGGGATGCCGCCCGAGACTGACCTTATCGCGCTGCTGCAACGCTACTGGGGCTACAGCGCGTTTCGGCCGCTGCAGGAAAAGATTGTGCTCAGCCTGCTCGGCGGCCGCGATACTTGTGTGGTCATGCCTACCGGGGGCGGCAAGTCTCTGTGCTACCAACTGCCGACGTTGGCCTCGGGCAAGACCGCAATCGTAATCTCGCCACTGATCGCGCTGATGCAGGATCAGGCAGTCCAGCTTGCGCAAATGGGCATTCCCGCTGCCGTTCTAAACAGCACCCAGACGAGCGGGGAGCAATCGAACGTCACGAAAAAAGCTTGCGCGGGGGAATATCGACTGCTGTATCTCTCGCCCGAGCGATTGGCGCGCGCAGACACGACCACACTGTTACGGCGCATCCCAATTGCATACTTTGCCATTGACGAGGCCCACTGCATATCAGAATGGGGACACGAGTTTCGCCCCGAATATCGCCAGCTGAGTTCGCTGCGCGTCAACTTCCCTGATCTCCCCATCGCCGCATTCACCGCTAGCGCAACCGGGCGGGTCCGTCACGACATCCTAACGCAGCTTCAACTGCGGGACCCGGCCAAGTATATTGCGAGCTTCCATCGAGCTAATCTGCGATATGTGGCGAGGCAATGTGAATATGGAGAGCAGCCGACTCTGCTAGTGAACGCTGTCCGCAACTACGCCGACGGCGCCATCATCGTCTATGCGCCTACGATCGCGCGGGTGGAAGAGACGGTTGACTTCCTCGAGGAGCAGGGGATACCGGCCATCGCTTATCACGGCCAGATGGAAAAAGATCAGCGGCGGCTCAATCAGGAACGCTGGATGGCGGACGAGGTGCGCGTACTGGTTGGAACCATCGCCTTCGGGCTCGGCATCAACAAGGCCACAGTGCGCGCCGTGATCCATCTCTCGCTGCCCCAGTCGATCGAGCAGTATTATCAGGAAGCTGGACGCGCCGGTCGCGATGGCCTACCCGCTGATTGCCTGCTGTTGTGGCAGAAACGCGATGCCGGCCTGCTGGTTTACTTCATCGAGAAGATCAGCGACGCGGCCGAGAAAGACCGGGCCTGGCAGCGTTATCACACGATCCGCCGCTTTGTGGATTCAGCCAGTTGTCGTCACCGTGAAATCTGCCTGCATTTCGGGGAAACTCCGAAGTGGACCTCATGCGACGCCTGTGATGTATGTAGTGGCTTGCCCGCGTTCTTGTCGGCACCTGCACCCACTGGGCGAACCAGGCGGCGCAAGGGTTCCAGCGATGCGAGTGTTCTGCAGCGGCAGGTCGCTGCGCCAGGACCACCGCGCGTGGAAACTCCTTCGGACGTCGATCCTGAATTGCTTGAGTATCTTCGAGAGTGGCGTCGGGGAGTAGCGAAAGAAGACAAAGTTGCTTCTTTCGTAGTCATGCATGACAGTTCGCTCGACGAGATTTGCCGCCGTCGCCCAGCATCGCTGGCAAGCATCCGCGGCATTCCTGGATTCGGCGAGAAGAAAACCGAACGCTACGGCCAGAAAATTCTGCAGGTCCTGGCGCAGTTCAAGAACGGCGCACGCGCAAGCGCGCCTCTTGAAGTAAAGTCGAAGCCTGCCGAAGAAACCATCCGCTTGCTGGGCGAAGGGCGCTCATTCCTCGAGATTGCAAACCTTCGCGGCCGCCACCTCGGTTCCGTCGTCGGCTTAATCGCTAATCTGGTTGAAAAGGGAGAGTTGCAATTCCAGCCAGCGTGGGTCGGCGAAGCCAAACTGGCCAGCATTGAAGAAGTCTGCGCTCGGCTTGGGACCCGGGCGCTCAAGCCGCTCAAAGACGCTCTTCCGACCGACATCACCTACGAAGAGATTCGCCTGGTCGTCGCCAGACTTCATAGTCAGCGAGAAAAGACAGCGTAAGACGCTCGGCCCGCCGCCAGGCGTTTAGCGCTGGTTTATGATGGCTGGTTGGCGTTTGATTAATTTCGTGTCCGGCCCTGAGGCTTCACTATGAGTGCTCCGACGATTCCCGCAGAGAAAACACACCTGACCCGCGAAGAGATCAACCGCAAGCAGAAGGAATACATATTTCCTTCGGTCACGAATTACTTCTCCGATCCGCTCCCCATGGATCACGCTCTAATGCAGCACGTCTGGGACGTCGAGGGCAAAAAGTATCTGGACTTCTTTGGCGGCATCGTGACCATCAGCGTGGGCCACTGCAATCCGCGTGTTATCGAGCGCACTAAAGCGCAGATTGACCGACTGCAGCACGTCTCCACATGCTTCCCCAACGAGCCGATGGTCACGCTGGCGGAAAAGCTGGCCCAGATCACACCTGGAGCTTTAAAACAATCGTTCTTTACCAGCAGTGGCACCGAGGCCAACGAGACCGCGATCCAGGCGGCGCGCATGCATACCGGAAACTTCGAAGTGGTCGCGCTGCGCCACGGCTACAGCGGACGCTCGTCGCTGGCGCGCGGGCTGAATGGCATGAGCACCTGGCGGCGCGGCACGATCGAAGTTGGCATTGTTCATGCCATGAATCCATATTGTTACCGTTGCCCGCTGGGATTGAAGTACCCCGACTGCGAAGTCGCGTGCGCCAAGGATATCGAAAACACGATTCAGTTCTCGACCTCCGGACGCATCGCCGCGTTTCTGGCGGAGCCGATCCAGGGCGTTGCTGGTTTTGTCACGCCTCCGAAAGAATATTTCAAGATCGCTTTCAACATCGTGAAGCAATATGGCGGCGACTTCATTGCCGATGAAGTGCAGACCGGATGGGGACGCACGGGTCGAAAGTGGTTCGGTATCGAACACTGGGAAGTTGAGCCCGACATGATTACCGCAGCCAAAGGCATGGGAAACGGCATACCGATCGGGCTGACCGTGGCCAAGCCCGAGATTGCCGATTCATTTCAAGGGCTGACGATTTCGACGTTCGGCGGAAACCCTGTCACGTGCGCGACTGCCAAGGCTGTCATCGATGTGATCGAAGAAGATGACTTGCGAACTAACGCCGCGGAAGTCGGCGCCTATTTCCGCGAAAAACTGGAAGATCTCCAAGAAAGGCATTCGCTAATTGGCGATGTTCGTGGAATGGGCCTGATGCAGGCGCTCGAATTGGTCGAAGATCGCGCCACGAAGCAGCCATCGCCGGCAGGGACAAACGCAATGATGGAGGAAGCTCGCAAGCGCGGTTTGCTGGTCGGCAAAGGTGGCTTCTATGGCAATGTAATTCGCATGTCGCCTCCACTGAATATTTCAAAGGCGGATGTCGACGAGGCCATGCGCATTTTGGACGAGAGCTTCGAAGCGGTCAAGAAGTAAAATTCGCCTCGGATTGCGTCGGCTAACACGGATCCCAAACCATCAGTGCGCTTCTTCGGCGGCTGGCGCCGTATCCGCCGTGTCCACTTGTACCGGCCTTGGCGGCAAGTCAGGCATCGGCTGAAATTCTCCCGGATCCTTGCCAGCCAAGGCAACTTTCATGAAATCCATCCAGACGGGGAGCGCGGCTCGGGCTCCGGTTTCCTTGGCTCCGAGGGATTTCTTCTCGTCATAACCAATCCAGACTCCGGTGGTCATTGCGGGTGAAAAGCCAACAAACCAGGCGTCGGTGAAATCGTTGGTCGTGCCGGTTTTGCCCGCCAGCGGATACTTCATGCTGGCCGCGGCAATTCCGGTTCCGTGCAGCACGACTTCCCGTAGCATGATGGTCATGATGCGAGCCGTGCGAGCGCTGATCACGTCTTTCACGTCGGGAAAATCTTCCTCTAGCACGCGGCCTTCGTAGTCTTCAACTTTCGTGATGTAGCGTGGCATGATGCGAACGCCGTCATTCGGGAAAACGCTGAAGGCGGAAGTCTGCTCGAACAAGGTAACTTCGGCCGCGCCCAATGCCACGGGCAGGTACGCCGGGATATTGGAAGTAATCCCGAAGCGATGCGCGTAATCGATCACAGTCCTAATTCCGACACGGTCCGCGAGCTTGAGCGCAGGAATGTTGCGCGATTGCGCGAGCGCTCGCCGCAGAGTTATCGTGCCTTCAAACTTCTCATCATAATTGTGGGGCGTGTACGGACCGGATGCGGTCTGGAAAGTGACAGGGGCATCGAGGATGGTGTCGTCCGGTCTGGCTCCCTGATCAATGGCAGCAGTATAGACGTAAGGTTTGAACGACGATCCGACTTGTCGTAGCGCCTGGGTAGCGCGATCGAATTTGGACAACTCAAAGTCCCGCCCGCCGACCATCGCCTTGATCTCGCCGGTGGCATTGTCGATTGCGATCAATGCACCCTGCGTGCCCGAGTCCTGCTCCAGGCTCACTCGCGCCTTGCCCTCGCTGCCGAGGGTGACGATTTTCAGATACACAACGTCACCCGGCTTCAGAATCTCCAGAAATTTGTGTTGAGTCCAGACTGCGTCGGCTGGCAGCAGGGTTGCGGTATATCGGCCGAATTTGACGGTCGCTGATCCGGGCGCAACGGCCATCACCAAACCGTGGATGTAACCGTTGACCTCGGGTTCCTCGTCCCAGTCAGGATGCTGATAGTTGGCGAGAGTTGTGCCCTCGGTCAGCACATTTTCCAGATGGCCTTTCCACCCATGGCGGCGTTCATATGTGGATAGGCCGTCGAGCACGGCTTGATTCGCGGTCCGTTGCAGATCCATGTCGAGGGAAGTATGAACTCGCAATCCGCCCTCGAGAACCTGATTGCTGCCATATTTGTTTTCCAGATAGCGCCGAATCTCCTCGACGAAATAAGGCGCCAGCGAGTTGGGATCGTGCTGCAGCCTTAGCTCTATGGGTTTGTTACGAGCCTCGACGGCTTGTCGCGCCGTAATCTTGCCGTCCTCCAACATGCCATTGATAACCAGGTTGCGGCGCTTGATCGCGCGATCGGGATGGTTAATGGGAGAATAAAATCCCGGCGCTTTCGGCAGCCCCGCCAGCAGCGCGGCTTCTTCAAGGGTGAGTTTCTTCGCTGGCTTACCGAAGTAGTATTCCGACGCGGCTTCGAACCCATAGACTCCATGTCCAAGAAAAATCTGATTGGCATAGAGAGTGAAAATCTGTTCCTTGGTAAAGCGGCGCTCGATTTGAATGGCCAGCAAGGCTTCCTCGATCTTGCGATGAAAGGATCGATCGGGCGAGAGGAATAGGTTGCGCGCTAGTTGCATGGTGAGAGTCGACGCACCCTGCACTCTCCCGCCAGATTCAATGTCGCGATATGCCGCGCCAGCGATTCGCCACACATTGATTCCCCAGTGACGATAGAAATCTTTGTCCTCAATCGAAATCAGGGCATCGCGCAACACCTGCGGAAAATCGTTGTATGACGCCACCACTCGCCGCTGCAGCGCGAACGATCCGATGATGCGGCCCTGCCCGTCATAAAGTTCGGTGATGGAGCTGGGACGGTAGTGTTCCAGCTCTTCGACTTGGGGAAGATCGGTGGAATAGACCAGCAACAATCCGGCGGTAGCGCCCACGAGAGCAGCCACCAATACCAGCAGGCCGAACAGGACTTGGCCCACCAATTTTCGTCCGGCGACTTCCAGAGGTGGAAGGTCTTGATAAATGACCTTCATGGGATTGGCTCAGAATAGCATGGTTAGGTTCTGGCGCTTGGCGATTCGCCCAAAGGCTGTAGCGAGTTGTAACTTCGAAGAGTCAAGTCGAGCGCAGATGCTTCGCCATATCCATGCCGATGGCATGGCCCGATTTGTACGCCCGCAGCTATCGGCTTCTTATGCTGTTGCACTACAATGCTCTCTCCGCCATCTGTCTCCCGGTTTGCGATGTCAGGGAAGCATTGGCGGACGACGTCGGCACTGCTGCGGCGAATCTGGTTCACGCCTCCGATAGGCTGAATAGAGAGAAGCAAGTACAACCCTATGCCTCAACTTACCTATCTCGAAGCCATACGCCAGGGCATCTGGGAGGAGATGGAGCGCGATCCTACAGTCTTTTGCCTTGGTGAGGACATCGGCATTTACGGCGGTGCCTTCAAAGTGACCGATGGCTTCATCGATCGTTTCGGGCCCGAGCGCGTGATTGATACACCCATCGCGGAATCCGCAATCGTTGGCGCGGCTTTCGGCGCATCGCTCACTGGCATGCGACCCATCGCTGAATTTCAGTTCATGGATTTCGTTGGTTGCGCCTTCAACCAGATTGTGAACATGGTTGCGAAAGCTCACTATCGCTGGGGTGCGCCCGCTCCCATGGTTATTCGGGGGCCCAGTGGCGGGAACGTTCATGGCGGTCCATTTCACTCGCAAAATCCGGAGATGTGGTTTGTGCATGCGCCGGGCCTCAAGGTCGTTTGTCCCGCTAGCGCTTACGACGCCAAGGGTCTTATCAAGGCCGCCATTCGCGACAACAATCCGGTGATCTTCTTCGAGCACAAGTATCTTTATCGGCGGATCAAAGAAGACGTTCCTGCTGAAGATTACATCGTGCCGCTGGGCAAGGCGCGACTTGCCCGGGAGGGTCGCGACGTGAGCATCATTACTTATGCCGCGATGGTGCACGTTGCACTTGAAGCCGCTGACATTCTGGCGAAAGAGGGAACAGAACTCGAAGTGGTCGACTTGCGCACCCTTTCTCCACTTGACCGTGACGCGATTGCTCAGACAGTGCGGAAAACGAACAAGGTGATCCTGCTGCATGAGGACGTGCGCACTGGTGGCATTGCGGGTGAGATCGCGGCGATTATCAATGAAGAGGCCTTTGACAATCTCGATGGTCCGATTGTCCGCCTCACGGCGCAGGATTCTCCTGTACCATTTTCTCCGCCGCAGGAGGAGTATTTTCTGCCCAACGTCGGCGATGTCGTGCGGGAGGCGCGCCGGCTAAAAGCGTATTAGCTGCGTTTACCCTGCGATTTCACGAAAACGTGAGCCTGGCATAAAGCTGCTGGTACGACGCAGTTGCTACACGACGCGTATAAGTTAATCGACTGGCGATCACAAAAGAGCGAGGAGGAGTGATGCGCAATTTCATTGTCGGAGTCGTGGTTACGCTGCTGGTGCTCGGCCTGGGTGGATTGGCGGTTGCGACCTTGGGCCTGATGCCGACCAACGCGGATGCGATTCCCCCTCGACTGGAGCACCGCGTCGCCATGAGCGCGCTGGACGCTTCCATGGAGCGCCATGCACCGCGAGTCAGTAACCCGATTCCTCCTACTGACGAGAATTTGATCGACGGTATGAAGGTTTACACAATGAACTGCTCCACCTGCCACGGAACGCTCGACAACAAGCCCAGCCCTCTGGAGAAGTCGTTTTATCCGCCGGTGCCGCAGTTGATCCTCGATCCGCTCGACGATCCGGAGTGGCACATTTATTATGCGGTCCGCACGGGAATTCGCTACACGGGAATGCCATCCTGGAGTAAAGCTCTCAGCGACCAGGATATCTGGAAAGTCACGGCATTTCTGTCACGAATACAAAAGCTGCCACCAGGTGTCCAGGACTATTGGAAAAAATCATTTGGAGTTGGTCCTGTGGTTGCGGGTGCGGAAAAAGACGAAGACAAGTAGTCATCGGCGGCCAACAACGGACCTTGGATATAATAAAAGATTACGCGTGGCGCGAGATTCGCCACCGGGATCACGTGGAAGGAACTTATGCCTACTGATATCGTTATGCCCCAGATGGGCGAATCTATTTTTGAGGGAACTATTACAAAGTGGTTGAAGAAGCCTGGCGACAAGGTGCAGCGCGACGAGCCGTTGTTTGAGATTTCAACCGACAAGGTTGATGCTGAAATCCCCGCGCCCGCCTCGGGTATTCTGCAGGACATCAAGGTAGTCGAGGGCAACACCGTACAGGTGAATACGGTAGTAGGAACGATTGCCAGCGATGGCGAAAGCGCAGCATCCGCGCCCGCTCCTTCGACGGCCTCCGCTTCCATACCGGTCTCGCCGGCGACACCACCAAGTAGTGCACCGTCCTCCCCTGCGGTCGCAACTCCGGCCACTGCCGAGCCTGCGCACGATGATGATGATGAGCACGCCCGATCCTCGCCGCTGGTCCGCAAAATCGCTCGCGAGCACAACGTGAACCTATCGCAGGTGCCGGGTACCGGGATGGGCGGACGCATTACCAAGCAGGACATTATGGCGTTCCTGGAGAAGCCGGCACCCGCTGCCGGATCTCCCGCGGTTTCTGCCCGCGCGAATGCACCCGCGATTTCATCGTCCGTGCCTTCGCCGAGGTCAGCCGCCCCGACAGCAGCGGCATTCCCTGGCGACACCGTGCCCATGACGCAGATGCGCAAGATCATCGCTCAGCGAATGATCGAATCCCGCCGCACCAGTGCTCACGTTCACTGCATGTTCGAGGTGGACATTACTCGCATCGTGCAACTGCGTAACAAAACCAAGTCTGCTTTTGAGCAGCGCCATGGTGCGAGGCTGACCTTCATGCCGTTCTTCGTCCGGGCCGTGATCATCGGGCTGCAGCAATTCCCGATTGTCAATGCGTCCATCGAAGGCGAAAACATCCGGTATCACCGGCACGTTAACGTGGGGATTGCGGTTGCGCTCGATTGGGGCCTCATCGTCCCCGTGCTGAAGAATGCTGATGAGCTGAATTTCCTTGGCCTTCAACGCGGGATTTCCGACTTAGGCGAGCGCTCGCGCTCGAAGAAGCTCAAGCCCGAAGAAGTGGAAGGTTCAACGTTCACGGTTACGAATCCCGGACAGTTTGGAGCCGTTTTCGGACTGCCCATCATCAACCAACCGAACTCGGCGATTTTGGGTGTCGGCGGAATCATTAAAGCGCCTTTGGTAGTTACTGACAACGATGGCAACGACTCCATTGCCATCCGCTCGGTTGTTCACTTGACGCTGGGCTACGACCACCGCCTCATTGACGGCGCGGTTGCAGATCAGTTCATGGCTTTTGTGAAGAAGACACTCGAGAACTGGAGCGAAGAGGTCGGATAGCGAAGTCGCAACGTATAGAATGTTGGCTCGAAGAGGAAGCGCATGCGCTATGCCCGTTTACTTCTCGCTTTAGCGTGTCTGGCTGGCTGTGCCGCACAGTCGCAGAACGGCCCGGCGAAGATTGGTTCATCCGCCGTGTGGCCGCTATCGCCGCAGTTCCTCGCAACCGCGCACACTGCCTGCGACAATTCATCCCCGTCCGCGGGATGCATGATCGAGCAAATGGCAAAAGCTGGCGCTCCGGCCGACGCAGTCAGCTTTACCCGCGAACTTTACAACCAGAGCCATGGGGATTTTGGGGTCATGACAGGTTTCCAGAATCAATCTCCGGTTGCCTTCGCATGGATCACTTATCCCCTGCGCGCCAACACGAATTACGGTTTGTTATTCGTGAATGGACAGCCCCCCATTATCAACGTCGAGGATCTGCAGTTGCTCGACACCAAAACCATGGAGCGGAGTTTTCAATTTCATGATCTCAAGAATCAATTTCCCCAGGCCAATTTGTGGCCGGGGGATCGTGACGGAAAGACTTGGCCCAACTCGCAGGCTGGGCCGAATGGTGGAATCCAATTTGTGGTGAGCTATCCGTTGCGTAACGGATGCCACGCCTGCGCGAGCGCTGGATCTGCCCTGTTCAACTGGAACTTCGATGCCCAGGGGAAATTTCTGGGGACGACATTCCTCGGCTTGCTCGCGCCGCCACTGCAATAGCGCTTGTTTTGCTCGATCCCCTACCCGCCCTTGTATCCGATCATACGCGCGCGAACCGACAAAACCTTTCGAGGTCGCACGCTCCGATGATAATCGGACCGGCTTTGCCCGCTTGCCCCGGGCGGGGACCTTCGGTCTAATGCGGGCTATTTCAGCGCATGACTAGGCTCTGGTGCACGGAGGCGATTTAGGCTACAGTATTTTATTGCGGGTAGGCACCTTTTTGTAACCTGGCATTCGTTTGGAGGCTTGGGATGGAAGAGTTCTATTGTCCGGTAAAGTTGACCGCCGACATCATTGGCGGCAAATGGAAACCGCTGATTCTGTTTTATCTTGAGGACGGGACGAAGCGTTTTGGCGAACTGCGGAAGCGGATCCCCGGCCTGACCAAAAAAATGCTCACGCAACATCTCAGAGAGTTGGAGCGCGACCAAGTCGTTCATCGCAAGGTTTACGCGGTCGTGCCTCCTAAGGTGGAATACTCGTTGACCCGCCACGGCGAAAGTCTCAAGCCAATTCTTAAGTTGATGTCGGCATGGGGAACGAAGCACCGTGCCCGGTACGGAATCCCGAAAGCTCAGAGCCGCGCTCCGAAGACTTCCGCGACCATCAAGCGGCAGCCGGCATCTGTAGAAGAGGCGCTTGCGAGCTGATTTTTTTTCAGGAAGTTCGGCTGTTGCATCGCGAAGGACTTGCATGAACACTGGTGCCAAAGGGTTGCTGTCGCAATATGACGACGCCTGGCTCATCGATGGTGTCCGCACACCTTTTGCGGTCTACAACACGGTGCTTGGGCTGGTGTCTCCCATTGATCTCGGCATTAAGGTCGCCCGGGAGATCTTTCTCCGCTCCGGTGTTTCTCCGCAGTCAGTTGGTACGGTTGTGGCCGGGAACATGGCGCAAGCCAGCTTCGATGCCTACATGCTGCCTCGCCACATCGGCATTTACTCCGGAGTACCCATCGAAGTACCCGCACATCTGGTGCAGCGTGTGTGCGGAACCGGGATCGAAGCCATTCTGCAAGCGGCCGATTCCATCAAGCTGGGTAAGGTCGAGTTAGCGCTGGTCGTCGGAACCGAATCGATGTCGAAGAACCCCATCGCTGCTTACACCCACCGCGGCGGGTTCCGCATGGGGCAGGTGGAATTTAAAGATTTCCTGTGGGAGGCTCTGCTCGATCCGTGTCCCGGCGTGACTATGGGGGACTCGGCCGAAACGCTGGCCAAACGTTACAAGATTTCGCGAGAAGAAGCCGATCAGTTTGCGGCCGAGAGTTTCAGCCGTGCGATCGCCGCCCAAAAGAGCTGCTTCCTGAGCGGAGAAATTGTTCCCGTCGTGAGTGAATCGTTCGAGTGCGCCGGATACAACCCGCGCGGCATCCGCCTTCCGAAGAAGGTGGAATCGTTCAGCCAGGACAGTCACGTTCGGCCCTCGCCGCTTGAAGTGCTGGCCAAGCTTCCTCCCGCTTTCGGTGGCGTGCAGACCGGAGGGAATAGTTCCGGCATTGTGGACGGCGCTGCTGCGACTCTTGTGGCTTCGAGCGAATTCGCGCGCAAACACAACAAGCCGACGTTAGCCAAAGTTATTGCGGGAGCGGTGGTTGGCGTTCCTCCAGAAATTATGGGCATCGGTCCAGTTCCGGCGATTCGAGCTGTCCTTGAAATCAGCGGGCTGCGTGTGGACCAGATTGATTGCGTCGAAATCAACGAGGCCTTCGCCGCACAAACTTTAGCCTGCGAGCGCGAACTCGGCTTGGATCACGCCAAGCTGAACGTCAATGGCGGAGCCATCGCCATCGGGCATCCCCTGGCCGCGACAGGCGTGCGCTTAGCGGTCACCCTGGCACGCGAACTGAAGCGTTCGAACGGACACTATGGAATCGCGTCAGCCTGTATCGGAGGGGGCCAGGGAATCGCATTGCTGCTGGAGAATTGTCCTGGCGCGATCGATGGCGAGCAGCTAAATTGAAGTCGCACGAGTGCCGATCAGCGTAGACGATCTCGTTAGGGTAAGTAACTATTCATTCGTTGGAACGTCTAAGAACTGATCTCGTGCGCCGAACTTTCATCACTTCCGTGCTGCTGATCCTGGTACTCGCCGCGTCGGCGTCAGCTTGCGTGGCAGGATGGGGTCAGCAGGCGGCTTCCTGTTTTCATCCGAGAGGCCGACAAGCTTGCGCACAGAGTAAGCAAGTTATCGCAAAGCCTGCGGGGGCGGGATGCGGCCACGTCCTGCAATCGCTGCCGGGCAGGTGTGGCATGCGAAGTTTTGTCCAATTTCCGTTTGTGGCGTTGCATGCATTCCAGATTTCTGCTCCGCTCCAGCCCGCAGCTGGCAACATCTCAAGGCCGCCCGACGCAGTGATCATAGTTTCCTCGATCGGCTCTCCTGAAACCGACCGTGGCCCACCCCGCTCCTGAAAACCCAAGTCCCCCTGTGCGCATTGAGCTACCTGTGTCTCGCTCGTGCGTTTGGTCCTACGTCTGAATTTGGTTCTCAAGGAGCTATCATGAAAACTGCTTTTCGCATTCTGTTCTGCCTGCTTCTCGCCGTCACCAGCCGGGTTGCCCTGGCGCAAACCAGGCTTACGGTCGGCCAGGCGCTCGACTTCTGGATCACCACTGCCGAAAGTGAGGTGGTCCCAGCTGCCGAGGCCATGCCGGAGGAGAAATATTCTTTCGCGCCAACCCATGGCGAATTTACTGGCGTCCGTACCTTCGCAAATCAGGTCAAACACCTGGCGGCTAACAACTATCGCATGGCCGCTTACATCCTTTCCCAGTCGCCTACATCTGAACAAGAGTCCGAGACCGGGCCCGACGCAGTCCAATCCAAAGCTCAGATCATGGATTACGTCAAAGGCTCGTTCGAGGCGCTGCATCAGGCTACGGCCTCCATCAACGACTCGAACCTGCTGACGCCCATGCCGGTCTACCCCAGCCCCAAACAGAAGACCCGTCTTCAGCTCGCCGAGGATGTGGTGGCCCACTCTTACGATCACTACGGCCAGATGGTGGAATATCTTCGTATGAACGGAATTGTTCCGCCGTCTAGCCGAAGGTAACTGGTCTCACCGACCAAAAGCTCGCCACCCAACATGCTTCGGCGTGCTGGGTGGCGCATTCTGGGAAAGGAGAACGGCTAATTTCTTATGCTGGCCAGATGCTCAGCGCGGTTTTGCTGAGAATTTGCTGCTTGGTTTCTTCTTTCAAGGGCAGCGCACGAAAATCATCAAGATTCTTTTTGATGTCGGGAACGCCCGGCCCCGGCCAATCTGTGCCGAAAAGCGTTTTGTGCGCAATCTCTTCCAGACGCGGGAAATATTTCAGCAGCGTCTTGGGAGGGATGCCGCTGATGTCGAGGTAGACGTTAGGATGGCGGCGGAGCAGGAAGAAAGCGGTCTGCATCCACAGCGGACGGCCGCCGTGGGCGAGCAGAATTTTCATCTTCGGAAAATCGACGGCGACATCGTCAACGTAAATTGGATCCCCGTAGCGATTGCGGGCGCCGTGAAAAATCGATGTGCCGGTGTGGAACATGACCGGAATTCCATTGGCCTCGGCGGCCCGGTAGATGACTTCGAGTTCGGTCACGCCATTCTGGTAGTCGTTGGGAAACAGAAGCTGGTGGGGAGGGTGAATCTTGATCATGCGGATCTTAAGCCGCAAAATGTGCTCGACGTCGGCCAGAATATTCTGGCTGTGACGCGGGTGCAGACCGCCGCATGAAATTAAACGTTTAGGGTTTTCCTTGACGTAGTCGGCAATCCACTGGTTGACCGCAGCCGTAAACCCGATGACTTCAGGAGCTACGTAGTTGATGAGCACGCCGCGATCAATGCCGACGGCATCCATGTGTTTGAGAAAAGATTTCGGCGAACGGCAGAATTCGGCGATCTGCTCGTAATTCTGCCGCTTGCGGCGGATCAACTCCAAAGCGTCGGGATGAAACATCTCCATCGGCGCAATATGGATGTGACAGTCAGTGATCAAGTTTGTCGTCAGCTCTGAGCCGCACGTTTCAAACGCAGTGCCAGCTCCAATTTAACCCATACTACTTTTCGTTCATCGCTTCACCGAAGATTTAATCCCCGCCAGAAAGAGGTCGCCTACCTGGCGGGATAGAGCCCCTGCCTCGGGGTCAACCTGCGGCTTGTACCAGGTGTAAATCCAGTTCATCATCCCGAACAGACTGAGCACGGCGACGCGCGTGTTGAACTCCAATCCCTTTTTCTGCTTGAGCGCATCAACCAGGTCGGCGCAGCAACGGTAGTAGCGGCGCTTCAGGGTGGTCACCTCGGTGGCGAGGTTGCCCGCGAGCACATCGTCTTCCTTAGAAAGCACCTTGGTCGCTTTGTAGTTCTCGGCAAGAAAATATTCAAAGTGGTTCAGGATGAAAGCGCGCACCCGAGCCTCAGCGTCGCTTATGCCTTCCAGACGCTTTTGCAGTCGATCTACCACGACCGTGAAATAGTGTTTCTGAATCAGGTAAAGCAACTCTTCTTTGGATTCGAAATAGTAGTAAAGTCCAGCCAGCGAAAGGCCGGTGACTCGCGACAAGTCACGCATCGAGGCGCCCTCGTAACCCTTTTCGTAAAACACCGCGGTGGCATGGTCGAGAATTTTCGACAAGCGCCGGTCAAAGCGCGTAGCTTCGCGCGAATTGCGCAGGTCGGAGGTGACGGAGCCGCTGCTCATCTATCGAACGTTCGTTAATCATAGCCAAAACCAGGTAAGACGGGCAAGCATTTCGCGTCCCGATCCTTTTCGAACCTGGTATCCGGATTCGCCATGGTCCAACCACGCTTGCGTCGGCAACGCCGTAACACACTATCGAACGTCCGTTATAATTCGCAAGTCGAAAGTGGCCGTTCATCCTTAATTACTGCGATTCTCTGAGATGGATGTCAGGCGGCAGTTTTTCTTGATCGCGAGAGGCTCTCGATGCAAGGCACGATGATGAACTACCCGCTGACGCTCGCGCACATCCTCGAGCGAGCGGGCCGGATCTTCCCTGAACAAGAGATCGTTTCCCGCCTGCCGGATCATTCCTTGCATCGCTGCACCTACGCCGACATCTACCGCAGAGCTCGCCGCCTTGCGGAGGCTTTGCAGAAAGCTGGCCTCAAGCGCGGAGATCGCGTAGCCACGTTGATGTGGAACCACTTTGCGCATGTGGAAGCGTATCTGGGCATTCCGGTGTCGGGCGGGGTAATGCATACGCTGAATCTGCGGCTGGCGCCGCGCGAGATTGCCTACATTGCCAATCATGCGGAGGATCGTTTTCTTATCGTCGATGATTCGCTGTTGCCGCTTTATGAACAAATCCGCGACTCGACTCGGTTTGAGCGGGTGTTCGTTGTGGCTCTGAGCAAGAATGCGATTCCGCCCGGCACCGAAAAATATGAAGACTTTCTGAACACGGCCAGTGATGATTTCGCGTACCCGCAACTCGACGAAAACGAAGCTGCGACCCTGTGCTATACGTCGGGCACGACTGGCGTACCCAAGGGGGTTGCGTATACGCACCGCTCCGTATTCCTGCACACATTTCTTCTGACTACCGCGGACAATTTCGCCGTTAGTCATGCGGATGTCATCGCACCTGTCGTCTCGATGTTCCACGTGAACGGCTGGGGCTTTCCCTACGCTGCGGCGATGGTGGGGTGCAAGCTCGTGCTTCCCGGTCCTTATCTCGATGCCGAGAGTCTTCTCGAATTGTTTGAGAAGGAGAACACCACCGCCGCGGCAGGCGTGCCCACAATTTGGCTGAACGTGGTCGACTGTCTGGAGAAGCATCCCGGGCGTTGGAAGCTGCCGCGCATGCGGATCATCATGGGCGGCGCGCCGCTGCCAGTGGCGTTGATTCGCAAGCTGCAAGACTATGGCCTGCAAGTGCAGCAAGGGTGGGGCCTCACCGAAAGCAGTCCGCAGGCGACTACGAACCAGCTGAAGGCGCATATGAAGGATTGGCCCAGTGAGAGAAAGCATGAGGTGCAATCCATGGCCGGCATTCCGGTTCCGCTGGTCGACTTAAGGGTGGTCCACTCTTCTGCCGACCACTCTTCTGCCGACCACTCTTCCACCGCCCATGCTTCCGGGGAGGTGCCGCGCGACGGCAAGACGATGGGCGAGGTGCAACTGCGCGGCCCCTGGGTCGCTGCGTCCTACTACGAACTACCGGAAGAAAAAGACAAATGGACCGAGGATGGCTGGTTCCGCACCGGCGATGTGGGCACGCTCGATCCGCAGGGCTATCTGGCGATCGTCGACCGGACGAAGGATCTGATCAAGTCCGGCGGCGAATGGATCAGCTCGGTCGATCTGGAGAATGCTCTCGTGGCCCACCCCGATGTGCGTGAAGCTGCCGTCATCGCCGTGCCCCACCCCAAATGGCAAGAGCGGCCCGTCGCTGTCGTCGTCGCGAAAGACGGAGTCACAATTTCTTCAGAAATGCTGCGCGAGTTCCTTGCCAACAAATTTGCCAAGTGGCAATTGCCCGATGAGTTCCTATTCGTGGATCAGTTGCCGCACACCTCGACCGGGAAACTTCTCAAGGCTGAGCTACGGCGGCGCTACCAGGATTGGCAGTGGGAGCGGTAACTAGACGGCGTCCATGCGGTTCGCCTCTGATAGGCCGGGCTACGGTCCGCAATCGGCTCCAGACGCTTCCCGCGCGGCGGGGACACCCGCGCCTACATTGTCCGGAACGTCCTAAAACGAAAACTTCAGCGAGAACTGAAACTGCCTCGGGTTCAGCATGGTTCTCGGCGTGCCGAAAACTGGATTCGGTGTTCCTGGAACTGTAACCGGCAACAATCCGTCGGCCAGCCAGACGGGCGGCGGCGCTGCTGGGCAAGTCACGGAGCCTGCGCCGCTCTGAATGGCTCGCGAGGTTGCGTCTCTGTAGTGTTGGGGAATGTTTCCACAGAATACGGGTGAGCCGTAGATGGAATTGACTTCGTCCACGTTCGGCCGATTGAGGACGTTAAAAGCGTCCACGGAGAAATCCAGCCGGTAGCGTTCGGTAAGCTGGAAATATCGCGACAGACGCAAATCCCATGCGTACAAGGCATCGCCAACGTAGGTGTTCCGGCCGATGGTCGTGGTGCAATTGGTCACGGTGGGGCAGGCGCTCTGTATGGGCGCCCCGCCGACACGATCTGTACTGAGGCCGGCGACATCGCCAAAAACATTCTGCCCGGCAAACAATGTGAAAGGCCGCCCGGACTGCAATGTGACGATGCTGCTGAATTCGAAGTTCCTTACAAAGCTGTCGTGCGGTGCCGTCGCCGTAAAGTTCACCACCAGGTTGTTGCGAATGTCCTGGTTGGAGTTGGCGCGTTCCGAGCCGTAGTCGAATTGGTTGGGTGGCAGATTGATAAAGGTGGTGAAGTTGCCGTTGTCGATGGTGTGAGAGTAAGTGTAATTCGCGGTCAGGTTGAACAACTGGCCGAGGCGCTCCAGCAAAGTTACAGTCAGGCCGTTGTAGTTCGAGTCGGCGACGTTGTTGTTGTAGTCCAGAAGGCCGCCGCTGATCGTAGGCGCGGGCGCAGCGGCGCTGGGAACTCCGAACTCCAATCCAGAGGGATTCGTTAAGTTTCCAAAAAATGGACCCAAGCCGAATGGACCCAGAGTCGGCGTGCCCGAACAAGGTGTGAGCGTGCCGCTGGGATCAAGTAATCCTTGGGCATCCGCGGGATTGCCGGGTTTGCTGGTGCCCAGAGGGCAAGGGACGTTTATGTTATTGCCGCGCACAAGTTTGTGTGCGCCCACGAAAAGATATCCCAGCTCAAGAGTAAGTCCTTTGCCGAACTGACGATCAACTTCGAGGCTCGCTTGCTCCGCATAGGGAAGCCGACCATTGCGCTGAATTCCTCCTGAGCCCACGCCGCAAGCGCCGGAAGGCCCAGTCGCTGTGAGCACGCAGGGCCCGGTGAGGCTGACTGGGGGATAGGGATTGTTGGCGAGGATGCCGAGAGCGGTGAGCGCGGCAAAGCTCACGGCCCCACCGGGAGCGCCAGCGCAATAGGCCGCTGGCAAAGGCGGGCACGGCAGCGCAGGCGTCCCCGGATAGCCTGGGTCCGCGGCCAGTTGCCAGCCACCGCCGGCGGCGCCAGTTTGAATCATCGGAACCTTGATGGGCGTAAGCCCACCGCATCCGGCGGTTGGGGGATTGCAGAAGTATCCGGGAATGGTCTTCTGATTTCCAGTGGTGAAGAAGAAAGTCAGGTTGTTGCGATCGAAGAATATCCCAGTACCGGCGCGGATGACGGTCTTAGCGTCGGGCGACCAGGCAAATCCGACGCGCGGCTGGAAAGCCCGGTAGTCTGGATTAACAGTGCTTCCCAGACCGGATTCGAAATCCCAGCGCAGTCCATAGTTGAGGGTGAAGTTGTGAGTGACGCGCCATTGATCTTGCGCGAATACGCCCCAGTATCCGTGATTCAATTTATATGCGTAATTGGAATACTGATTCGTGGGGAAGGCATTGGGCCAACCGCTGCCGAATCCGCCGCCGGTTGCAGGCGATGGAACATAGCCGTTGGTGAAACCGGTTCGCGGAAGCGCCACGCCCCAGTAGAGGAAAGATACGCCGTCGGCTTGCGGTGCGAGCGGGCAGTTCGCAGCTCCAGGAACCGTTCCGTATGCGCCCGTCGTCAAGAGGCTCACGGCGTCAGCGAACGCGTATAAGCAATTGAGATCCGGAAACAGTATCCGCTCGGGTGTGAACCCGGGATAGTTGTTGTAGCTCCAAACATAGTTTCCGTCGAATCCAAATTTTGCGACGTGATTGCCTTTGACCCAGGCGATTGAATCGGAGGCCTGTGCGCGGCTCTCATAGATCGCGTCGTAGGTGCCGAAGTTGTGTCCGAATTCCAAATCATTCACGACACTGAGATCAGGCTCGCCGGTCGCTCCGGGAAAATTGTAGTGCCGCCTGGAGTATTGGCCCAGAACCGTGTTGACCAAGTTGGGCTTCAGAACCGCGGTCTCCGTCGCGACGACGGACTGATCGCGAATGAAGAGATTGCGCGCGCCGCTAGGACTACCGATGCCGCCGCCGTCTTCGGTATTGCCAATCAATTCGCCAGTGTCACGAGCATCCTCGACGACGTAGCGAATCGCGAGACGATTGTTGGTGTTGATTTGATCGTCGAATCGGGCGAAACCGTAGTCGTTGTTTATCGTCTTGAGAACCGATTGCAGATATTGGGTAGGCGAGAAAGTACATTGCGCTGAAGGCAGGCTGCAGCCTTCCGGCGAAAGTCCCAGGTACGCTTTCGCCTGATCGATGTTTGCGATATTGCTGAAAAGGTCAGGAGCGTACGTGGGAGATTCGCCGGTTCGTCTGCCTTCGTAGTTCATGAAGAAGAACATTTTGTCTTTGCGAATCGGGCCTCCGAGAGTGCCGCCGAATTGGTTTTGCCGCAGGGCATGCGGAAGTGGAGCAGGCTGCAACAGAGAGCGCGCGTCGGTCGCGCTATTCTGCAGGTAATCGTAGATCGAACCATGAAGGCTGTTTGTGCCGGACTTCGTGACGATATTGACGATGCCCCCGAGCGCGCGACCATATTCGGCGCCGAAACTGTTGTTGACCACGCGGAATTCCTGCACGGAATCTTGAGGCGGCGTAGCGCGCTGTACTCCACTGATCGTGTTCACAAAATCGGCGCCGTCGACGGTGATCTCGTTGCTGAATGAACGCATCCCGCCGAAGGAAATTTGTGTGACCTCGAACTCAGTGAACGTGGTTCCGAGACTGGTTCGGCTCTTGGCAACGCTGGGTGTTAGAAGAGCAAAATCGGTAAATAGCCGACCGCTGATGGGCAGAGATTGAATCTGCTGGGTCGCGATCACCTGGCTGATCTCGGTCTTGGTCGGCTCGATGACCGGAGCTTCGCCCGTGACCACGACGGTTTCACCGAGAGCGGCAACTTTCAATGTCAAATTGACAGTTGCGGTTTCGCCGACCGTTAATACAATTCCCGTCTGCGTGGTCTTCGAGAACCCGCTGTAGACCGCCGATACGTCATATTTTCCGGGTGGAAGATTTGGTATGACGTAATAGCCGTCGCCCGTGGTCCTGGCCGTGAAAGTAGTATTTGTTCCGACATTTCTCACCGTGACCGGGGCGTTGGCAATAGTACGTCCGCTGGAGTCAAGAACCGTGCCGCTTAGTTGAGCGAAGCTGATGGTGGCTTGTGGGAACGCGGGTGAGACCAGAAGAGCAACAGTCAGCGACAGAGCTACGATCGTCAAATCGCGACGCGGTGTCATAGTAGGCCTTTCCGGAGCGAACGTCCGTTCTACTTATCACCGATAAAGCAGTTTGATCCCAAGTGTCTGAACCGGGGACGTGGTACCCTTTTTGATACCTATCGAACGTCCGTTCAGTCACCTAAGCCCGAGTATTTTTCACAATCTCGCTCAACTGTCAAGAACAAAAAATCGTTTGCCTGGTGTAGGCGCTAGTTCGCGATCTTTCTCTCTCGAAGAGCCACTTTCACAACACGCGAACGCCTTCGGCAATCCGCCTTCTCCCGCACTCTCATGCGGGCACGCGTGTAGCGATCACAGGCTTGCCCCAGACTTCCCTCGCCGTTTCGGCCACCAGGCGAAGCTTCGCTTCTTGATCGGCCACGGTCAACAGGTTGCCTTCGATGGTTGACGCGAATCCACATTGCGGACTGAGCGCCAATCGGTCCAGCGGAATGACCGCCGAGGCCTGCTCGATGCGCTGCTTCAACTCCGCCTTGCTTTCAAGCGCGCCCTTCTTCGAGCTGACCAGCCCGAGCACTACAGTGCGATCCTCCGGAACCTGGCACAGCGGGTCGAAACCGCCGGAGCGCTCGTCGTCGTATTCGAGAAGGAACCGTTGGAAACGAGTCTGGCGAAAAACTCGCGTGATGGGACCGTAGTCCCCGGACGCGTAAAACTTGCTTTGATTATTTCCGCGGCAAAGATGCAAACCAAATGTAATGCCGGGAAAATCTCCTATCACAGCGTTGTCCATTTCGGTCGAGAGGTCGAGCAGCCGGTCTGGATCATTTCCGCGCTGCCGATATCCTTCGCGCAACTGCGGGTCGAGCAGCGCAGCATATTGGGGCGAATCGATCTGAATGTAAGTGCAGCCCAGACGGACCAGCTCTTGCACTTCGTCACGGAGGATGTCCACGATGTCCGCGAGGTAAGCGTCGATTTTGGGGTACGCTCCGGCGGATTTCTTGCTGTCGTAATAAGCCGCCGCCTGCTGTGCGCTGATCATGGTTGTCTTAGCGGGATGATGAGTACGAGCCCGGACGTAGGTAAATTCCTCCGCGCACATCGGCCGCTTTCGTCGGAGCTTGGAAACGACTACGGGCCTCGACAAAACCAGTTCCTCGCCTTTCTCGTTGCGAAATGGAATTGCCCAACCGCCGAATTTATCGAAGCCTTCTACGGCGTCAATCAGGTGACCATAAAACGCATAGCGCCGCTCTTCACCGTCAGTGATGACCGCGATGCCAGTGCGCTCCTGCAGAGCAATCGCTTCATCCACGGCGCGGTCTTCTATCCGCTTAAAATCTGCTTCGCTGAGTTGTCCCGCTTCGTGACGATCGCGTGCGTCTTTCAAGTACGCAGGGCGCAAGAGACTTCCTACCACATCGCTTCGGTACACCTGGGCCTCCTTCAACTCCATAACATCCGTTTCACAACTCGCAAGAACCATCGGCGACAAAACTGAAGGTAAGAAACTCAACCGGCTTGAGCGCGCATCAGATTACTCCCAGACAGTAGGCGCCACAAGTGAAATGTAAGCGACAAATTCGAACAGCGGAGCGTGAAACTTGAGTGTAGCCATTTGACTTCAGCCAGTTACGACCCGCGATTTTATTTTGAAACGAACGGCAATAAACTGCTTCTACCCAAGTACAAGAGATCAACTTGAAGACTCGGAATATTCGGACATTCGCCTAATCCTTTGCCACAGATTTCTTCTGCCTTGCACTCTGGTTCCTTCGGAAAATCACGTATGCGCGAATGTCGGCGGCATCTTCGGGTGACAACTCTTTGGCGAAGGAAACCATGCCTTCGGATTGCAGCATTCCTCCCAGCACGTCGGAAAACCACTCGTCGTCGTCGAGAGTGCTCGAGTAGCGCAGATCTGGCAAGACTCCGCCGCTGACTGCGACGTCGCCGTGGCAGGCGGCGCAGTATCGCTGGAAGAGTGCCTCACCCTTGTGGACCGTTTCATTACTCGCCCGGCTCGGTAACGGGGGCACGAGGCCGGGTTCTTGAAACGGTTCGACCGCTGGCAAAGTCGCCGTGCCTCCAAGTTTGAAAACGAGCATGCGGCTGATGTTCCTCACTCGGCCAGACTTGAATGAGACTTCTCCCGCTGCCAGTGGAAACACGCCGCCCCATCCGGCAAGCACCGCAACGTATTGTTCGCCATTGATGGCAAATGTCACCGGTCCCGCCATCACGCCCGTCTGCGCCGCAAAGGACCATCGCATCTCCCCAGTGTCGGCCCGATAAGCTTCGAAATTTCCACCGGCTGTGCCTCCAAAGACCAGATTTCCAGCGGTCGAAAGCGTCCCGCCGTTCCACGGACCCGGCCGTTCTACGACCCATGCTTGCTTCTGGTGCAGCGGATCCCACGCTACAAGTTTTCCTTTCACCGTATCGAGAATCGCTTTTTTGATCTTCGGATCCTGCGGCATTCCGGCGGCGACCACGTCGATTCCGTAGTTTGCCGCTAACTTCTTGGGCTCGAAGTCCTCTGCGGATTTGTATTTAAAACCTAAGTCGTTTACTGGAATGTAGACTAGGCCGGTAAGTGGACTGTAAGACATGGGCTGCCAGCTGTGTGCACCTAAAGGCCCGGGAACCACCGGCGCGGGATCGCTTCCCGGGTATCGCGCGAGGGCGGTCTCGATCGGTCGCCCAGTGTTCATGTCCACGCCGGTTGCCCAGTTGATGTAGGTGAAAGGCTTGGCAGAAATCAGCTTGCCGTCAGTGCGATCGATCACATAAAAAAATCCATTCTTCGGAGCTTGGAACAGGACTTTACGCGGCCGCCCATCGATCGACACATTAGCCAGAATGATCTGCTCCGCAGAATCGTAGTCCCAGTCATCGGCGGCGTCCTCCTGATAATGCCAGACGTACTCGCCGGTGTCCGGCTTAAGAGCAACGATCGAGCAGGTGAGAAGATTGTCGCCGCCTTTCGGGCTGCGATATTTCTCGCTCCAAGGTCCACCGTTGCCGGTGCCGATGTAGAGCAGATCAAGCTCAGGATCATAAACAATCGCGTCCCAAACAGTACCGCCGCCGCCCGATTTCCACCAATCGCCGCTCCAGGTTTTGGCCGCTTGCGCGAGAATGGAACTCTCGAAAGGCTTCGAAGGATCGTTTGGCACAGTGAAAAAGCGCCAAAGCAGTTTGCCAGTCTCGGCATCGAACGCGGAAACGTAACCGCGCACTCCAAACTCTCCGCCGCCGTTTCCGATGATCACTTTGCCCTTAACCACGCGTGGAGCACCGGTGATGGTGTAGCGGAAATTACGGTCGATGGTAAGTGTTTCCCAAAGAAGCTTTCCAGTTGCCGCGTCGAGCGCGATGAGACGACCGTCGAGGGATCCGACAAAAACCTTCCCATTCCAAACGGCCACGCCACGGTTGACTACATCACAGCAAGCGTTGACTCCCCAGGCACCAGGAACTTTCGGATCGTAAGACCACAGCAGCGCGCCCGTTGCCGCATTCAGCGCGAAAACTTTGCTCCATGCGCTGGTGAAGTACATGACGCCATCGATGACCAGCGGCGTTGCTTCCTGGCCGCGGCGCGTGTCCAGGTCGTAGAACCAAGCCAGCTTGAGTTGGGAGACATTTTGATCGTTGATTTGTTTGAGAGGACTAAATCTTTGTTCGTCGTAGGTGCGTCCGTGGACCATCCAGTTTTCCGGCTCGCGATCGGCGGCGACGCGAGCACCGTTTACGTTTGCAGGCCTTTCAGTTGCTTGGTGGTTCTGGTCTTGTCGACGGCAGCCTGCGAGCGTCACGAGCAAGAAAAGACTGACGACAAGAATTGTTCCCCGGCGCACCGTTCCTCCAACATTCTTCGTGTCCTGCTCGCCCGTCATCAATTCAATGAACGCTGCGGTCAACACAAGCCCAATAAGGCGCGCGGAGAGACTTTCTGTCCGTCTTGCCTGCGGGGGTTTTCGGAATCTCTGGCCGGAACTCGATGGACTTGGGAGATTTTACACCGCCAAGCTTTGCCTTGCAGTGCGCGAGCACCGCATCCTCGGTCAAAGATTCGCCACCCCTCAGCACCACGATAGCCTTGACCGCTTCGCCCCAAGTGTCGTGCGGAACTCCGATCACGGCGCACTCGTGGACTTGAGGCAGCGCCATGATTCCGGTTTCGACCTCCGCGCAATAAACATTAAAGCCGCCAGTAATGATCATGTCTTTCTTGCGATCGACGATGTAAACGTATCCGTCTTCGTCGATATAGCCGATGTCGCCCGTGTGATGCCAGCCGTGCGTTCGTATCTCCGCGGTCGCCTCGGGTAGGTTGTAGTAGCCAGCCGTGACCAGAGTGCCGCGCGCCACGATTTCGCCGCGCTCATTCGCCGGCAGAATATGTCCACCATCGTCCATGATCGCCAGACGAACTGCCGATGTAGGTCTACCGCAACTTTGCAAACGTTGGGGGCGGTCGCCGGCAGCAGCGGCGGCAACGGTTTTAGCGTCCAAAAAGGTGAGCAGCATCGGCGCCTCGGTCTGGCCGTAGGACTGACACATACACGGGCCGAAAATCTCGATGCCCTTTTTGAGTTTGTCCGGTGACACTGGCGACCCAGCCAGCAGAAACACCCGCAAACTTGAGCAGTCGAATTTGCCGACGTCGGGATGCGCGAGCAGCGCGTAAAACGCGGTCGGTGGCAAAAACAGATGGGTGCAGCGAAAGCGTTCGATACTCTGCAAGACTTCCAGCGCATCGAACCTTGGCAGGATGACGTTGCTTGCGCCCAAGGTAGACATGGTGAAAGCGACCACGCCAGCCGCGTGCGAAAGCGGCGCTACGTTCAGGCAGACCGGATCACCGACGTCGCCCCGCCAGTAGTGCGATGCCATTTCGGTCATCGTTCCCCATGCCAGGCTGGTTACTCTTACGCCCTTTGCGGGTCCAGTTGTGCCGCCGGTCGGAACCAGGCCTACGAGGCGATCGAGGTTGCCGTAGGCATCCGCCCAATCGATTTCATCTGCCTCGGTTCCTCGTTGCATGAAGGTCTCTAACGACGGAGAATCGTCCTCCTCGCGATCAATGCAGATTGCGTGGCGCAACGAGGGGACGCGCGCGCGAATCTCTGCGACGCTGTCTCGAAAATCGCTGTGATAAAAAAGCCACGCTGTCTTCGCATAGTTCATGTACTCGACATTAGCGTCGATAGCATTCCGATAGTTGACCGGGACCCATACCGCGCCCGCCCGCATGATGCCCAACATGCAGAACAGAACCCGGGCGTCGTTGTGCGAGTAGATTGCGGCAGACTGTTCACCAACCAACCCAGCCGCCCACATAGCGCGAGCGATGCGATGCGTGACGGCCTGCATTTCTCGGTAGGAATAACGGGCGTTTCCATCGACGACTGCGGTTTGATCAGGATGCGCGTCAGCGCCTTTGTCGAAGTAATCGATCGCTCTCATGGAGACGAACTCTTCCGTCGTGGTTTACGAGTAAATTTTTGCCTTGGCCAACCCATGGCTCTCAACCACCTTGAGCAGTTCGCGATGTCCGAATGCTTCGGCCGCCGATGCGAAGCCCACTTTTCGAGGTGGTGTGTGCACCAGGTTGTGGGCGGCGAACGCTTGAATCAATCCAGTTTGCCGGTAGCAGCAAGTGCCGAAGATGACACACTGCACGAAATCGGTGCTGCCGCGTCCAACCACAACGTCGATCGTGCGTTGTTCGCGTGCATTCTCTCGGGGCGGCGTGCTGCCTTGCACGGAACTAGCCATTTCCGCGAGCTTACGCTCTCGTTCTTCTTTGGGCAGCGGGCGAATTTGCTCCTCGAACATTTTCTCGGTTGCCGCAACCCCCTCCATAATTTGCCGGTCGAGAAGTCCGCCAATGGATCGCACATTTGCCACCTGCGGATGATCCTTGAACCAAACAGGTTGCGGAAATCCACCCCACGCGAGAGCAAGTTGAGTTTGAATGTAGCCTGGAACTGCCGCATCGTAGCGAGTGGCGCGAGGCCAGGGCTTGTACTGATTTTGCTCAAGATAGCATCCATCGGTTTGAATGACCGCGAAGATTGTCTGCGTCGAGCCGAAGGTGGGAATGCCCTTGAACATAGTAAGAGTCTCGAGGGTGTCAATCGCTCCCGACTCGAGACACAGGCGCGCAGCGGCGTCACTGACCGCGGACATGAACGCCGTTCCCGGCGCGGCGAGCAGGCCCTTGGCTGCGAACTTCGCACCCCACTTCTCCACCACCTGTCGTATCCACGCTTGCTCGCCGCTAATGTCGAGGTAGTGGCATCCCGCCTTCAATGCCGACTCAAGCACCTGCGGGCCGTGATAGATAAAAGGGCCGACGGTGTTGCAGACGACCTTCGAGCCCCTGAACAGAGCAGTGAGTTCATCCACCGAGCCGCCGACTTCGGCGATTTCATAGTCGGCCGTTTCGATTCCTGGGACGTGGTTCATCACGTCCTGAATCCTTGCCTTGTTCCGGCCGGCGGCAATAAAAGGGACGTTATACTCGCGCAGGAATTCCGCGACCAGGCGTCCGGAAAAACCGCTGGCTCCATACAAAACCACCGATCGTTTGGTGTCCATCAGCTTCCTCTTTTGCAATGCGGTTTAACACAATCAACAGCTACCAACGAGGCACAACCATTTTGGACTCCGAATTCGGGAATCCAAGCCCACTACGAGCCGAGATTTGATGCTGCCGAGCCTACCCCTCACGTGCGACCACTCGCGGGGTTGAGATCGCGTGGCTCGGCAGCTTCGGGGGAGGCCGGAACACTCCGACGGCGCGCGTTATCGACACACGGTCGAAGTTCCGCGGTTCCGTTTTGGCCAGAACCGATTCTAGGCAAAAGTATCTTTTTTGCTAGTAGGCACCTTTATGTAACCCGGTATCACCGGATGCGTTACGCTGCGCTGGAATTGCATACTGAAACCAAAGCCGTTTGCGCTCAACCATATTAAGAGTTGAAAAAACGAAACGCGCACGACCTGAGAGTCTGCATCTTCGATCCGTAAACCGGTCTTCCTAGTCGAAAGCCGCAGCGCTGCTGAACGTCAAGTCCTGAATGCTGGAAAACGCATGCACCGCTCGTTGTGCAGCAAAATTTCCACTTGCCAGACGGTACTACTCTGGTTACTATTCACCATCTCGGAGAACTCGACTTGGCCGTTTTTTCTATGAACATCGGTGAGACGATCAGAAATTATCGGCTGGGGAAAGGTATGTCCCAGGGCGACATAGAAAAGCGCACAGGGCTGTTGCGCTGCTACCTGTCGCGAGTGGAGAACGGCCACACCATCCCTTCTCTCGACACCCTTTCCAAAATCGCGGGAGCGATGGAACTTCCGCTGTCTCAATTCTTTGCGGAGTCCGGACACAGCAATGGTGGCAAGGGATCGCCCCAACTCTCCGATGATGAAGTCCGCTTTCTGAGCCAAATCCGCCGCTACTCCGTAAGCCTGAACGACAGCGATCGCAAGCTAGTTCTGGCGATGGTCAAGAAGATGGCCTCAAATGCGAAGTAGTGCAGCTTCAGGCGACCGCTCGAAGCGAGCTAGGAGCTAGAAGCCAGAAGCTCTTTTGGTTACTTCCGTTCCATCCCTCCCGTGACCCATGGGTACCTCGCCCGCCCGCTACATACAACCTATATTGTGATTTGGAGATCTCTCAGTGACTCTCGACGAAGAACTGACTCTTCTTGAAACCCAGCTGCGCCGGCTCAAGATTGAGTACGAAGTCTACTTCAGCAACCCGACCAAGAAGCCGCCCACGGATGTCGAGTGGAAGGTGCTCAGCATGCTGCGCAAGTTCAGCGATGGCGGACGGATGAGCTTTCAACAGCGCTTCCGTTACAACGAAATGGCGCAACGTTATGCAATCTATAGCGACTTGTGGCGAAAGAAAGGCCGCATTCGCGAGGAGGGCTACCGGCGTCCGCAGGACGCGCTGCTTTCCGTGCAAGGAGTGCGTCCCACACCGGAACATGAACCCGCGCACCGCCCGGCATACGGATTAAGCCGTGGCGCGGTCGCCGCGGTAGCCGCTGGTGCAGGTGAGGGGCCGCTCACCATACAGTGTTCCGATGCCCGCGCGGAACACGATCAAGTGGAGAAGCTTTACAACGCGCTGACCGAGGCCAAGAAAAAAGCGGGCGAGTCGGTAGCCGGCAACATAGAAAGCTTCGCATCGTTTGTGCAAAAGAAAACTGACCAGATCCGAAAACAGCACGGATGCCAATCCGTGGAATACACCGTCGAGATGCAGGACGGGCAGGTCCGGCTCAAAGCGAAAGCCAAGGCCTAGCATTCACGTGTGGTGACGGGCGACTCGCCGTCCGCGACGCGTAGGCCCGGACGCCCTCGTCCAGCGGCCGAGCGAAGCCCAGCTTCACTTTTCCCGCCAGAGCCTTCAACTGATAAACTTTTATTTCACACCATCTTGTTATCCGAGGCCTTCATGTCCCCAGGAAAGATCCAGCGCGCCATTCTCAGCGTCACCGATAAAACTGGACTCGTCGAGTTCGCCCGCAAACTCTCCGGTCTGGGCGTGGAACTCATCTCGACTGGTGGGACCGCCAAACTGCTGCGCGACTCGGGCATTGCCGTAAAAGATATTTCCGACCTAACTGGATTCCCCGAGATGCTCGACGGTCGGGTCAAAACTCTGCATCCCAAGGTCCACGGGGGCATCCTGCATCGGCGCGAGAATCCGGCGCACCGCACGGCGGTCGCAGAGCACGGAATTTTGCCGATCGACATGGTCGTCGTCAACCTCTATGCCTTTGAAAAGACCGCGGCCAAACCGAACGTGCTCTTTGACGACCTGATCGAGAACATCGACATTGGCGGACCCTCGATGATCCGCTCTGCTGCCAAGAACTTTCAGGACGTCGCCGTCGTTACTTCGCCCAGTGACTATGACCAGATTGCGGAAGAGTTGGCGGGATCGGGGGGTGAATTGTCGTCTGCCACGAGATGGCGTTTGGCGCAGAAAGCCTTCGCGACGACGGCAGCGTACGACTCCGCCATTGCTTCCACCCTGGAACGGGTCAGTGCCAACGGGCGTTTCGAGTTTCATGAAGAAAGTGGCTTCCCGCAAAACTTGCGCTTGTCCTTCAAGAAGGTGACGGATCTGCGCTACGGAGAAAACCCGCACCAGAAGGCTGCCATGTATTCCGACGGCTCGGGCAAAGGCGTTGCCAATGGCCGCCAGATCCAAGGCAAGGAGCTTTCTTACAACAACATCGTCGATCTCGAAGCGGCCTGGGAACTGGCCCAGGAATTTGACGGGCCAGTTTGCGCGATTATCAAACATACGAATCCTGCCGGGACCGCGACGGGCGCGACTTTGGTCGAGGCCTACAAGAAAGCGCTGCAGTGCGATCCGGTTTCAGCTTTCGGAGGAGTCATCGGCGTGAATCGCCCGGTAGACGGCGTCGCTGCTGAAGAGATGGCGAAGCTCTTTCTCGAAGTGATCGCCGCGCCCAGCTTCGACGACGACGCTAAAGCCAAGTTCGCATCCAAGAAGAACCTGCGATTGGTGGAAGTCAACGATGCTCGGCAGAAGTGGGTGTTGAAAAACGTCTCCGGCGGAATCCTGCTGCAGGATGTCGATGTGCACTCGCTCGCGGAAAGCGATCTGAAAGTGGTCACTAAACGCGAGCCCACGGCGGAAGAAAAGCGAGCACTACTCTTTGCGTGGAAGGTCAGCAAGCATGTAAAGTCGAACGCTATCGTCTATGCCCGCGACGGGCAGACTGTGGGCGTCGGAGCTGGGCAGATGAGCCGCGTGGATTCGTGCAAGATCGGAGCCATGAAGGCGGTGCTTCCGTTGAAAGGGACGGTTGCCGCCTCCGATGCTTTTTTCCCGTTCCCCGACGGAGTCGAAGAAATTGCAAAGGCCGGCGCGACAGCTATCATTCAGCCCGGCGGATCGGTGCGCGACCCAGAGGTAATCGAGGCTGCGGACCGGCTGGGTCTGGCTATGATTTTTACGGGGGTAAGGCATTTTAGGCATTAAAGGTCGTCGGTCATTGGTCGTCGGTCATTCGCCGTTGGCTGGCGCAGCGCCATATCCCTTGCCAACGACCGACGACGAGCGACTAAAGGCTTCCAATTGCCAACTGCTTAATGCCGTCTTTTCAAACCATCCGCCCCTGTACCTCCGAATCTTCCTGATGCTGTATCTGCAGGCACTTTTTCGCTATCCTCGTTGACGAAGGTTTACAATAGCGAAGAGCACCCACCTACTGCGCTCCGGCATCTAAACGCCTTAGGTTTGGGAATCCGATAGGTCTTAGATGAAAAGTATGCGCTGGTATATTTTTGTTTTTGTGTTGTTCTTGGCTGCCGCCGCCGTGGGGCAGGAATCTGCCTCCTCCCCCTCCACTGTTCCCGCCACGTCTGCAAAGCCGGCGACTGCAGTTGCTCCGCGAAAAGTGGATCGCGCGGCTGCCTATTACCATTACACCGTGGCTCATATGTACGAGGATCAGTTCGCGGTCTACAACCGCAGCGATCTCGCCACAAAAGCCATCGAGGAATACCGCCTGGCAATTGACGCGGACCCCACTTCTGAATATCTGACCTCGGGTTTGGCCGAGTTGTACGCCAAAACCGGGCGCATCCGTGACGCCGTGCTTGAGGCTCAGGATATTCTCAAGAAAGATCCCACTAACCTGGAGGCCCACAAGCTGCTGGGCCGCATTTATCTACGCTCTCTGGGGGATGTCCAGAGCGGAACCGGTTCGGATAGCGTGCTCAAACTGGCCATCGAGCAATACGAAGAAATCATCAAGCTCGAGCCCGATAATGTGGACGATCACTTGCTCCTCGGCCGTCTGTACCGTTTAAACAACGATCTGCGAAAAGCCGAGAGCGAATTCAAGATAGCGGTTAAGCTCCAACCCGATTCAGAGGAAGCCGTCACCACGCTTGCGTACCTGTACAACGAGGAAGGCGACAGCACTCGCGCGGCCGAAACTTTGAGTTCGGTCCCAGACGCCGCGCGCTCCGCAAAGCTCTACTCTGCGCTCGGCTACACCTACGAGCAGCGCAAGGAATACAAACAAGCGATTACCGCGTACAGAAAGGCGATTGAACTCGATCGCGATAATCTCGACGCAATTCGCGGTCTAGCGCAGAATTTGTTAAACGACGGGCAGACCGACGCCGCGCTCGAGCAATACAAGATCATTGCGGAATCGAATCCCGAGGATGCGCAAACCTACCTGCGCATGGCTGAGATCTACCGCAGAAACGGCCAGTTCGATCTTGCGTTGGACAACTTGAAGAAGGCCGAGTCCATGGTGCAGGACTCGATGGAAGTGCCTTACAACATCGCCGCCGTTTACCAAGCGCAGGGGCGCTATGACGAAGCGGCGCAGATTTTGCAAGACCTGGTCAAGAAAACCGACAAACCTGACAACAGCTACAGCCAGAGCGAGAAAAACAACCGGGCGGTGTTTCTTGAGCGCTTGGGAACGGTATACCGCGACAACAGCAACGATCAGCTTGCCGTAGAGACCTTCCAGAAGATGTTGCCTCTGGGTGACGACAACGCCGAGCGCGGCTACCAACAGATTATCGACACTTATCGGGGAGCCAAACAGTGGCAAAAAGCGACCGACGTTGCCAAGGAAGCAACTCAGAAGCTGCCCGATGATCGCGGCCTGAAGATGGTTTATGCCGCGCAACTCGCTGACATGGGGCAAGTGGACGCCGGACTCGATCAAGTGAAGTCCCTGCTCAAGGGGAACGCTGACGATCGCGACGTCTACATCAACCTGGCCCAGATGTATACCCGGCTAAAGCGCTGGCCCGAAGCTGAAGCGGCTCTGGACAAGGCTGCTCAACTTTCCACCAAGGATGAGGACAAAGAATACGTAGAGTTCCTGCGCGGATCGACCTACGAGCGCCAGAAGAAATACGAGCAGGCTGAAGAAACATTTCGCAAAGTGCTGGCCACCGATCCGCAGAACGCTGCCGTGCTTAACTATCTCGGATACATGCTCGCCGACCGCGGCACCAAGCTGGACGAAGCGCTCATCATGATCAAGAAGGCGGTCGAGCTCGAACCCGCGAACGGAGCGTATCTCGATTCTCTTGGCTGGGCCTATTTCAGATTGGGTAAGTATGAACTTGCCGAAGACAATCTGATGAAAGCCTCGCAGCGTATGGCTACGGATCCAACCGTCCAAGACCATCTCGGCGACCTCTATCAAAAAACGGGGCGTCTGAAGCTAGCCGCCGCGCACTGGGAAAGAGCGGTCAATGAGTGGAACAGAACCGTGGCTGCGGAAGTGGACACCGACAGCCTGACCCAAGTGACGCAAAAGCTTGAGTCGGCCAAAGTGAAACTCGCTAAGGAAGATCCGGGAAACAAATAGCGAATACAGCATTCAGCACTTAGCATTCAGCCCCTTGACATCTTCGTGGCATGCGGCGAAACCTTTTTGTAACTGAATGCTGACTGCTAATTGCTGAGTGCTGCTTCTGTTAGACTTTCTTCATGCTCGCCGACTACGCCGTGCGGGTGGAGCAATCCCGCGGACGCCGTTATCCCGAGCCGCAACATCCCTACCGCAACGACTTTCAGCGCGACCGGGATCGCGTCATACACTCAAGAGCTTTTCGACGGCTTGAGGCGAAAACCCAAGTCTTCACCCGCCGCTACTCCGACCATTTTCGCAATCGTCTGACTCACACCATTGAGGTCGCGCAGATCGCGCGAACCATCGCGGCTCAACTCGGCTTGAATGTCGATCTGGTTGAGGCCTTGGCGTTGGTCCATGATGTTGGCCATCCGCCCTTCGGACACGCTGGCGAAAAAGCTCTCGACACTGCAATGCGCGAGCACGGCTACTCTTTTGACCACAATCTGCATGCGTTGCGCATCGTGGAGGATTTCGAGTTGCGCTATGCCGCTTTCCGGGGCCTTAACCTGACCTTCGAAGTTCGCGAAGGCATTATCAAACACTCCCACGATTACGCTCCTGAAAAGTTTCCCGAACTCGCCGAATATTTGCTTGACCTTCGTCCGCCGCTCGAAGCTCAGCTCATCGATGTCGCCGATGAAATCGCCTACAGCACGGCCGATCTCGACGATGGCTACGAGTCCCGCCTGCTCACGCTCGAACAGATCCGGAATGGCGTCCCGGTTTTCGAGCGCTACTACGGCGAGGTCGAATCGATGTATCCGGACGCGATCGACAAGCTGAAATTCAACGAGACGGTTAAACGCATCCTCGACCGCTGGGTTGGAGATCTAATCGGGCACACCAAAGAACAAATTCGGCTGGCGGGCGTAAGAGATATCGAAGATGTCCGCTCCTGCCTTGATCGGCTGGTTACGCTAAGTCCACCGGTTGAACAGGAACGGCGAGCGACCAAGGAATTTCTTTATACAAATCTCTATTTCAGTGCCACCCTCAACCCGGAAAAAGATGACGCGGGACGAGTCGTCAGCGAACTGTTCAAGCTCTGGATGGCAAAACCGGAAAGTCTACCGGCCAGTTACCAGGAGAAGGCCACGCAAGAGCCACTCGCACGAATCGTCTGCGACTACATTGCTGGCATGACTGATAACTACATTTACGAGCAGTACGAGAAATATTGCGGGCATTGAGAAGATCGAAACCTTTCGCCACGGATTTGCGCGGATCACACGGATCAGAAAATAAAAAGAAAAAAGGTTATCCGTGAAGATCCGTGCAAATCCGTGGCCAGGTTTTCTACTGGCTTGAAACGGTCATAACCACGTCATACAGCACGCGGAATCCACGCCGCACCTCTTCCACCCGGATGCGCTCATCGTTTCCGTGCTCCGTGCTGCCTTCATCTTCCGTCGAAGTGTACGGAGTGAATCCGTAGGAGTCGATTCCCAGAGGACGATATCGTTGATTTTCCGTGTAGCCGCTATCCAGCCGCGGCACTACTGGGGTCCCCGGAAAATACGCAGCCGACACTTTCTGAATTGCGCTGAACAAGGCCGTGTTCGTGGGCGAGGAGTTCGCGAGACGGAAGTCCGCGTTCAGCGGTGCAATGCTCACATTCGGATCATTCACAACCTGTCGAATTGTCTCCAGAAACTGCTTTGGATCATCTCCCGGCAGCAGACGCACATCGAGGTTGGCCCACGCTTCCGGAGGAATGACGTTCGTCTGCTCCGACCCACCCAGCATGGTCAGCGCGATCGTGTCACGCAGAAGATAATTAAGTGACTCGTCCTGTTCCACCTCTCGCTGAAAATTCTTGTCCTCCAGTGCCTTGCGAATATTGCGAAACTTCTCGGCCCGCTCCGGAGACTCGTAAGGCGCCATCGCTCGCAGAAATTCCTCCGCGACCGGGAGCACCTTGAGCGGAGTGCGGTAGGCAATGATCCGGCTCAATGCTTGCACCAGCCGGTTCGGCGCCGAGTCTGCGATGGGAAGGGAGCCATGTCCCGCGCGTCCATGCGCCACCATGTGCAACCAGAATGCCGCTTTCTCGCCCACATCCACGCCCACGTATTTCACATGGCCGTTGTCTTCCAGAAGGTTCTCGCCACCTTCGTTAATCAGGAATTCAGCATTTCCCAACAGGTCGCGCTGATGTTCGATAAACCAGTCGCTGCCCGTGCCATCGACTTCTTCATCGCTTACGGCCAGAAAAATCACGTCGCGATCAAGTTCCACCTTCTCGCGCTTCAGTATCACCATGACCATGAATTGCGCGAGGCCTTCATTCTTCATGTCCTGCGCCCCGCGGCCGTAAATCGATTCATTCACGATTTCCGCGCTGAACGGCGGAGCCTTCCAATGAGACGCATCGCTGGTGACCACATCCATGTGGTTAAGCAACACGATCGGCCGCTGGGCAGACGATGTGGTATGCGGAATTCGCGCCCAAATATCGGCCCGCCCGGGTGCATAGTTGAATACCCGGTTTTCGATGTCTTCCCGATCGAAGATTTTCTTGAAGAATTCCGCCGCACGAACCTCGTTGCCCGGAGGGTTTGTAGTGTCGATCCGCAAATACTCACGCTGCCATTGCACCGCAAGGTCGGCATATTGCTTCAGACGTTCTGGAGGAATGTTATCCGAGGCAAGCCCGTGCCTCGCGGCAACAGTTTGCGACCATCCGAGTGTGGCAACCATGGCAAAAACGAACCCGAACAAACAAACTTTCCGGTTCCTTTTGGGCATCCAATCTCCGGTGATTCTTATGTTTTTGGGCACGCAGTTTTTATACCAGCTTTGCCAAAATTACCTTGGAAGCGGACATTATTCTCCGCCTTTGGCGCCGCGGGGCTACAATGTTATTGCAAGTCAAGGGGTTAGGCCTGCAGCAGTTTGGCAATCGAACTGTTATAGAGAGCTGTGGGCGCCGGAGTCAAACGGCGGCCCGGATTTCCGATTTTGGCCATCGCGGCGTCAGCGTTGGCCGGCAATGCGCAGTGAGCTTGCTTTCAGTCAGCCGGTTAGCGGACGCAATCAAAAATCACGCCGCACGCCCGTAAGGCGTGCCGAACGGGGCCTCCAGGATGCTCCCTTCGTCGGAGGATGTTGAAAATGAAGAATCGTGCACTTGTAGCGCTGTTCGTTGCAGTCGTGCTCGCTTTGCCAGCCTTTGCGCAGACGAGTTCGACCTCCCAGGATCAATCGACCACCAGCCAGCCTGCGCAGACCGCGCCTACGGCTTCGTCAAGTTCCAACCAAGCCTCTTCCACTTCTTCACCGACGGTCGGCGCGACCGGCAAGCAGCCTCTACAGCCTGAGACTCGCCAAGGGTTCTGGGGCAAAATGAATCCGTGGGCCCGCAAGAAATATGTGCAGCGCCAGACCCAGCCCATCGCCGACCGCGTCAATGAACTCGACGAATTGACTGCGAATAACAGCAAGATGATCAAGGATGTTGATTCTCGCGCCCAGCAAGGCATTCAGCTCGCTTCGGCCAAGGCCAATGAGGCCGATCAGCATGCCGTCGACGCCGGCAACCGAGCCCAGGCCGCCCAGCAGACCGCGACTCAGGCCAATACCCGGCTCACCACGGTCGAGCAGGTAGTGGGAAACATCGATCAATACAAGGCGACGAACCAGACCGAGATCCGCTTCCGTCCGGGCCAGAGCGTTCTGAGCCAGAACGCCAAGACCGCCCTCGATGACATGGCCACGCCGCTCAAGGATCAGCGGGGCTACATCATCGAAGTCCAGGGATTCTCTTCGGGCCACGGCCAGGCTGCCATCGCGACTTCACAGAAGATGGCGGATTCAGTGGTGCGGTACCTCGTGCTGAACCACGACGTTCCGGTGTACCGGATTTATGTGGTTGGCATGGGCAACGCCCCTGTTCCGAGCGCCAGCACCGATGACCAATCCAAGACCAAGCGAACCAGCGGCGGTCGCGTAGAAATCAGCCTGCTGAAGAACGATCTGGAACAGTTGACGGCAACGTCGAGCACTCCCGATCAATCCCCAGCGAAATAGTTTAAGGACGACGGGTACCAAAACCCGGACGCCCTCCCCCCAGAAAAGCCTCTTGCGCAAGCAGGAGGCTTTTTTGTTGTGCTGGAAAGTGGCGGTCTTTTGCCAATACCTGCGCACGCTGACATTCGCCACACCAAGCACGAATCAGACGACGCTGGCCGTCTCCTGCTTCATCTTTTCAGATTGATAGTGTGTAGTGAGTGCTTCGATCAGCGGCTGCAGCTTCCCATCCATGACTTCCTGAAGTTGATGGATGGTCAAGCCAATGCGGTGATCGGACACGCGGTTGTCGCGAAAGTTGTAGGTCCGTATCTTCTCGCTGCGATCGCCCGATCCAACCATCGACTTTCGTTCCTTGGCGAGCGCGTCCTGCTGCTTCTGCATTTCCATTTCATACAGCCGCGAGCGCAACACCCGCATACCTTTTTCGCGGTTCTTGATCTGTGACTTTTCGTCCTGGCAGCTCACAACCGTGTTGGTTGGGATATGCGTGATGCGCACCGCCGAGTACGTCGTGTTCACTGACTGCCCGCCGGGCCCGGACGAGCAGAATGTGTCGATGCGAAGGTCTTTCGCTTCGATCTTGACGTCCACATCCTCCGCCTCGGGCAAAACTGCAACAGTGACCGCCGAAGTATGAATGCGGCCCTGCTGTTCCGTTGCCGGCACGCGTTGCACGCGGTGCACCCCGCTCTCATATTTCAAGCGAGAAAAGACCCGTTGACCTTCAATCAGGGCGATGACTTCTTTCAATCCGCCGGCTGAAGACTCGGAAGTCGAGAGCACCTCCACTTTCCAACCTTGAGTTTCCGCGTATCGGGTGTACATGCGAAACATTTCCGCGGCAAACAAAGTAGCCTCGTCACCGCCGGTACCCGCCCGGATTTCGAGAATTACATCCTTCTCGTCATTGGGATCTTTGGGCAAAAGCAGAACCTTGAGTTCTTCTTCCACGCCGCCGACGCGGCCTTCCAACTTGTCCAACTCTTCCTGCGCATAGGCCCGCATTTCAGGATCTTTTTCATCGGCGAGCACGGCGCGGCTCTCGGCAATGCCTCGTTTCAAGTCCTTATACTCGCGGTATCGCTCCACGATGAGACTGATTTCGCTATGCGCCTTGGCAGTCTTCTGGTATCTCGCCGAATCGTTCATGATCTCCGGCGACGCCAGCGTCTGGGTAAGCTCTTCGTAACGCGCCTCGATTTGATCTAGCCGTTCAAACATAGTGTGCCCCGTGGAAACATAGCTTGCTACGTTTCGGCTGCGCAGAGACGCAGAAAGTGCAAGTCTCCACTGCTTATTCTAGTTGTAGAAATGGGAGATGAGGCAGAAAGAGTTTCGCGGCGGGGCCGCTAGGCGATGACTAGTTCGCCACCACGCTGCTTCTCAAGCGACATCGCCTGGTCCAAAGCGACGATCGCGCATTCGGCTTGCTCATCCGAAGGAGGCTGCGTCGTGATGCGTTGCATCCACAATCCAGGAGCGGTCATTAGCGCAAACAGCGATCCGCGATGTTTGGCGGCAAAGCGAATGATTTCGTATGACAGGCCGGTAATCACCGGTAGCAGAATGATACGAACCGCAAACCGCGCCCAGAAGGTCGTGACCGGCACCAGCATATAAACGAAAATCGAAATAATCATCACGGTCATCAGAAAACTGGTTCCGCAACGCGGATGATAAGTCGAATACTTCTGCACCGACGGAGTGTCCAGCGGATCGCCGTTCTCGAATGCGAATACCGTTTTGTGCTCGGCTCCGTGATATTCATATACGCGCCGAATGTCTTTCCACAACGACGTTCCCCAAATAAACAAGAGAAACAAGATCAGCCGAATGATCCCATCCACCAGATTGAAAACAATCTGCTCGCCGAAAACCGGATTCACTCGCTTCAATTCCGTGGTCGCCAGCAAGGGCAGGAACTTGTACATGAAAATGAAGAAGCCTACAGAAAAGACAATATTTACGGCGGCAATCCATCCACTGATTTCAAGCTTCTTTTTTTCAGGCTCACCAGGCGCGGGTTGAGGCTGCAACTCGTCAAGGGCTACATTCGCGGAGAACTTCAGCGCGCGAAAGCCCAGCGTCATTGCGTGCCCGAGAGTAATAACGCCACGCACGACGGGCCAAGCCATCCATTTATGCTTTTCGGAAAGACGTTCGAGCGGCTCGCTGTGGGTGGAAACTTCGCCCGAAGGTTTGCGGCACGCAATGGCCCAGGCATGCGGCGAACGCATCATAACGCCCTCGAGTACGGCCTGTCCGCCCACAAGGGTTTCCTCGCCACCCTCGAGCGCGGGCAGCAGTTGGACAGCCACAAAAAAGCGCCACAATGTTCGCACAAAACGCATGGTTATTGGATGTCTTTCCGGCGACAAAGTACCACGGTAAGAGTATCACAGCCTGAACTGATTTAGGACCGGCTATCCAATGCCCTAAGTAATAGGTTCGTAGGCATTTACAACGCCGCTGGCACAGAATCAATGGCGCGGGGACCTGGTCTCCGAGTCGTTCGAGGCCGGCCTAACTCGGCAGTTTGACGGGGATGGACTAAAATTACTGCCCGTCCCAAACACTCACCATGCGCGAATTTGCCGAAGCCGCCGAACGCGTCTCAGCGACCACCAAGAAGCTGGAGAAGGTTGCCATCGTTGCCGACTACCTCAAGTCGTGCCCGCCTGAGGAAGCCGCGGTCGCGGCGGTATTTCTTTCCGGCAGACCTTTTCCTGCATGGGAGGAGACCACGCTGCAGGTAGGAGGACGGCTGCTCTGGCGAGTGGTCGAGGAACTGTCTGGAAAAAGCCCTCAGGAACTGACCGCCGCTTATCGCAAACACGGAGATCTAGGTGCCGCAGCTGCAGAAGTTCTATCAACGGGTCGTTTGGGGACGGGTGCCCCCGCCCGTCCAGGCCGAGTCCATGAATCCGGCTTAAGCCTGCAGGAAGTCGAGGATGAGTTTCGAAGAATCTCTGCCGCTCGTGGTCCTACGGCCAAGTCACTTCTCCTCCGCGAACTGCTCGCGCGAGTGCCTCCCATCGAGGCAAAATACATCATCAAGATCATCACTGGCGACCTGCGTATCGGGCTGAAGGAGAGTCTGGTCGAAGAAGCCATCGCCAAAGCTTTTGGGAGTTCAGCAAAAGACACCCAGCGAGCCAACATGCTTCTCGGTGATATCGGAGAAACCCTCCGCCTCGGCGCTGAAGGAAAACTTGATCAAGCCAGGATGCGCATTTTCCATCCTTTGGGATTCATGCTGGCCAGCCCCGCCCAGTCCGCGGAAGAAGCGCTCAGCTATTTTGACAACGCGTTGGTCGAAGATAAGTACGACGGAATCCGTGCGCAAGCGCATTGCTCTGGCGGAGAAGTGCGCATCTTTTCACGCACTAGAGACGAAATTACGGAATCGTTCCCTGAATTGCCGGACGCGCTCGCTGGCTTGCCCGGAGACGTAATCCTCGACGGTGAAATCGTCGCCTGGAGCTATTTGGCCGCCGAATCCGGCGAGACCGGCCGCGCTCTGCCCTTCAGCGCATTGCAACAGCGGCTCGGCCGTAAGAAAGTAAGTGGTGCGATGATACGGCGAGTGCCTGTCGCCTATCTCGCCTTCGACATCCTGTACGCCGGAAGCGAATTGCTGATCGATCGCCCGCTGCGCGAGCGCGCCAAGCTGCTCGATGAATTGCTGGTAGCTCCCCGAATTCCGACCAGAGCAAGGTTGATCGAAGTGCAGGGTCAGTTAATGTTGGGATCGCCTGTACACGACCCAACAATCACGACCCAGGTTTTCCGCGCTACCGTTTTTCGAGCCGCCTCGTCTGAGGAACTCGATCAGCTCTTCGAAGCAGCCCAAACCCGCGGCAACGAAGGACTGATGATCAAAGACCCCGAGTCGGCCTACACGCCAGGACGTCGCGGAAAATCCTGGCTGAAGCTGAAACACGAACTGGCCACACTTGACGTTGTAGTCACGGCGGTCGAATACGGACACGGCAAGCGCATCGGTGTTCTCAGCGATTACACTTTCGCCGTGCATGACGGCGAGCGCCTCGTCAACATCGGCAAAGCCTATTCAGGGCTGACCGACGCCGAGATCGCCGAAATGACCAAATGGTTTCTCGAGCACACGATTGAAGATCAAGGATTCCGCCTCGTAGTCGAACCGAAAGTCGTGCTGGAAGTCGCATTCAACAACATGATGCGATCCGACCGCCTCGAAAGCGGCTACGCATTGCGCTTCCCAAGAATTGTACGGATAAGAACTGATAAATCACCAGAAGAAGCCGACACGATTGAAAGAGCGCAAGAAATCTACGAGAAGCAGAGTCGAGAAACCAGCAATTAGCACTTGGCAGTTAGCACTTAGCTGACCTGGCGCCCGCCAGACAAGCCTGGCGACTGAGTGCTGAGTGCCAAGTGCTAAATGCTAAGTGCAACTGCAGAATCAGTGCCCATGCCCGTGGTGGTGCTCTTCTTCGCTGACCGGAATCACGCAGCCATGCGCCACTTCGCAAATCACATGCTCGAACTGGATGGTGGTGTGATCGATATGGAATTCCTGGTGCAGCCGTTCCTTCACGTCGCGCAGAATGCGCTCACTGACTGACGGTGGAATGTCCTCGATCGAGATATGACAAGACAAGGCCCGCGTCTCAGAGCCAATGTTCCACACATGCAGGTCATGCACATCGTTGACGCCCTCGACCGCCCGCATGGCAGCTTCGACACGATCGAGCTTTATCCCGCGTGGCGTGCCTTCCAGCAGGATGTTGAGGGTCTCACGACAGATTCCAAATCCCGACCACAGAATTAGTGCGCCAATGCCAAACGACAGCGCGGAATCAATCCAATACTGGCCCGTGGCTAAAATCACCCAGCCACCAACGATGACTGCGGCGGTAGAAACCGTGTCGCCAATTTCATGCAGCAGCGCGCTGCGAATGTTGACGTCGCGACCCGAGCGATAGAGAAGCAGGGCAATCGCTCCGTTCATCACAACGCCAGCAGCCGCGACCCAGATCATCATGCCGGCGTGCACGTGTTCCGGATTCTGCAGTCGCCGGAAAGCCTCATAAAAAATCAGGAACGAAACCACAACCAGCGAGCCTGCGTTTACCAGCGCCGCCAGTACTCCTGCACGATGCCATCCGTAGGTCTTGGTAGCACTCGGCGGACGCGATTCCAAATACACCGCAGCCAGCGAGAGCAGAAGCGCAACGAAATCAGAAAGGTTATGCCCGGCCTCGGAGAGCAACGCCAGAGAATGCGCGCGAATCCCGGCAACTACCAGCAACACAATGTAGACAAGAGTGACAACCAGCGAAATGCGCAGAACTTTGGAAGTGCGTTCGCCGCCGCCGTGGCTGTGCATGTGCATCTGAATTAAGTTTAAGGCTGCCGGAGCAACGGTTCAAGCCGCCAAGGTTCTTATGTTCAAATAGTCGCGTGACTCTACGCGTGATTCTCAAAAACGCACTCACGTCGGCCGTCGATCGTCTCACGGCCGCCCAGGTGGGCTCGCCGCGCTTGAACGCCGAGTTGCTTCTTATGTTCACGCTGGGCTGCGACCGCGCCTATCTTTTCGCTCATCCCGAACGCCAACTCACGACTGAAGAACAAGCTCGCTTGGACGATTCGCTGAGCCAGCGCGCCCGCGGCATCCCGGCACAATACATTACTGGACACCAGGAATTCTGGGGCATGGACTTGATTGTGTCACCAGCGGTGCTGATTCCGCGTCCGGAAACTGAGCATGTAATCGAAACCGTGCTGCAATTGGCCAACAAGACAGATCGAGACCAGCCCTCCTCGCCGGGCATTCCAACTCGCATTGTCGACGTAGGCACGGGATCCGGTTGCATCGCTTTTGCTCTCGCCAAAGAACTCGCGCACGCCGAGATCCATGCAACCGACATTTCCGCCGGCGCGCTCGAGGTGGCCCATGCCAACGCCGCCCGCCACCAATTCGAAAGCCGGATTCATTTTCACCAAACCGATTTGCTGCAAGGGCTCGATCCCGGCAGTTTCGATTTCGTGGTGTCCAACCCTCCCTATGTTGGAGAATCCGAAGAAGACGAAGTGCAACTTGAAGTGCGCAAGTTCGAACCGCGCAATGCGGTTTTCGCCGGGCCGACCGGATTAGAAGTGATCGAACGCCTTATCCCGCAAGCGCACGCCACTCTGCGGCCCGGTGGCTGGCTGGTCATCGAGATCAGCGGAAGCATCGTGGACGGCGTAAAGCGGCTATTCTCTGGATGGCAAGAGGTTCAGATCACTAATGACCTGCGCGGCATTCCGCGCGTAGCTTTCGCACAAAAGCCTTGAGCATGTTGCGCGTGCGCCCGTCACCCCCGAGTTTTCTCCGCCGTTTCCTACGAGCTCTGGTAGTAGTTCTCTGTGCGGGATAATCTCCTCCATCTCGCTTCCGCTCCCTGGCAGCGACCCCAACGCAGTTTGACCTACGAACGCGGCAAGCACTGAAACGCGTGAGTTCGCACGTGCACTATTTGGGGATAACTAACCTATGCAATCCAAACGAACGCGTCTCGAACTAAAACATACTGTCATGCTCCGCCGGTTTCTCGTTTTCGCGGCAACGGCGCTGCTCTCGACCGCCGGCTATGCCCAGAATCCGAACGGCGCGCTTAGAGGAGAGGTCCAGGACGCGAGCTCCGCACGCGTAGCTGGTGCTCGGATCGTCGTCCAGTCCATGGGATCCTCGATCACCCGCGAGACCGTGGCCAACGATCGCGGGGAGTTTCGCATTGAGGGCCTGCTGCCCGGCTCCTATCACGTAGCCGTTACCGCGAAAGGTTTCGCGGAAGCCACTGCCGATGTCAATGTCGCAGTCAGCGTCGTGCGCGATATCGCCGTTACGCTCACGCTCGCAACCGGGCACGAGACGGTGAACGTGCAAGGGACTGCTTCCTCGATTACGACCCAGACAATCGACACGTCGAGCGCCGTGCGTGGCGGCGTAGTTGGCAGCCGCGACCTCGAAGCTCTGCCGCTGCCCGCACGCAGCTTTGCCAACATCGCGTACCTCGTGCCCGGAACTGAGCCGGTCGAGCCTTCCGATCCTACCAAGGCGCGCATCACCGCAGTTTCCACCGGCGGAAGTTCCGGCTTGAACAACGAACTTTCAGTCGACGGCGCTGACAACTCCGACGATTGGATCGGCGGCTTTCTGCAGAATTTCTCGCCGGACGGCATCCAGGAATTCGCCGTACGCACCTCGAACGAAGACGCGGATACCGGTTGGACCACCGCCGGCTCCGTTGTGATCACTACCAAGCACGGAACCAACGATTGGCACGGCGACGCGGCTTTCTACGAGCGCGCGGCAGCGCTTAACGCCCGCTTCCCAATTGAAAATCCTGCGCCTAATCCCAAGCAGCCGTTCTCACGCCAGAACTACGTGGGTACGATTGGCGGTCCGATCGCAAAAAACAAGGTGTGGTTCTTTACTTCCTTCGAGGCCGTGCACGAAGATGCAAGCATCGCTTACAGCCCAGCCAGCACTACGCAATTTCAAGCCCTCGCGCAATTGGCCTCGCAGGGATTGATCGCCGGGGTTCCATCCATCGCCGTTCCCCCCAACGTTCCGATTCCGTTTCGCGACTACATCTCTTCGGTGCGTTTTGACTGGGCGCAATCCTCAAAATCGAGCTGGTTCCTGCGCGCATCGTCGGACAGTTATCTCACGCATAACAACCTGGTGGAACAAGGCACATTGCCATCGACGGGTCTGCTCACGCACAACAATTATTGGAATGTGGCGCTCAGCAATACCTACACTTTCAGTCCTACATGGCTGGGCAATCTCGTTCTTGACGCCAGCCTGCTGCATCTCACGCAGACTCGGAACTCAGACCTGGGCTTCGCGCTGGCCTTTCCTTTCAGTTCCACGGCGCTGACCATATCCGGCTTCGAAACTTTTGGCGACAATCAATTCGCTACTCCAATTACTCTTTTCCCCGACCTGCGCAATCAGCAGAAATATCAATTCCGCTACGACGTGAGCCACGTTTCAGGTAGCCATGGACTCAAGTTCGGAGTCGACTTTATTCACGAACCGGTGCTGAGCGGGGCGTTTGCTTCGACCGCCGAGACTCTCGCCAACTACGTCAATAACCCAACCTTCTACATTCAAAACCCCGGCGTCTTCGGAACCTTCGCTCCGCAGTGCGTCAACTTCACCGCTTCAGATGGCTCAACTTGCAGTTTCACTCCCGCCGGCGACGGCACCTTTTCGCAGAGTGTTCAGCGTCTCGCGTTCTATGCCGAGGACTCTTGGCGCATCTCGCGCCAACTCACGGTAAATTACGGCGCGCGCTATCAGACCACTTGGGGGCTATTCACGGGGTCGGGCCGAAGCGAGGCCGACAACGCCGCATACGTGACGCTAAAAGCATTGCAGATTCCAATCGTGCCCAGCTTGCCGCAGGATTACCACAAGCAAATCGCGCCGCGCATTGGCATCGCGTACTCGCCCGGCGACAGTGAGAAGACCGTAATTCGCGCCGGCTTTGGCATTTATTACGATGACCTGGCGCAGAACGGATGGGCCACTGCGTTCCAGGGCGTCAACAACTCAAACTTCACCACCGGAACCTGCGCCCTGACCGGAGGTCCGGGCACTTACGCTCTCGTCGGCGCGGGCTGCCTGATTGGCGGCGCCGGGGCCACCGGTAATTTGGTCGGCTCGCCTTACAAAACGCCTTACGCCATTCACACCACCGGCGGCGTGCAGCACGCATTCAACGAACACTGGCTGGCAAGTGCGGATTACGTGCACGAGCAGGGCAATCACGGATACCGCGCCTTCCCTTATGCCGGCGGCACCAATCTATTCACCCCACTCATTCCGACGACCGACCCGAATTACGCTACCGATCAGGCGACCGTAGTGCCGAACGTCAACGTGTTCCAGTCTGACAACCGTTCGAGCTACAACGCTCTGATGCTGCACCTGCAAGGCAACATGAGCCGCTTCAATCTGGTGGCAAACTACACGCTTTCCAAGGCGAAGACTTGGGGTTGCCTGCTGGGCGAGCTGTTTGACTATGTGGATGGCGTCTGCCCGCAACAACCGCCGAATCCACCGTTGCTGAATGCTTTTGGACCGGGCGACTACGGGCCTTCGGGCGAAGACGTCACTCACCGCTTCGTGCTGGCCGGCACGGTGCACATTCCCGGCGGATTCGAATTGAGTACGATCACACAAATCGAAAGCGCCCGTCCCATCACGATCACGGACGCTGCCAATGTGCAACGTATCTATGTGAATGGAGCGTACACCAGCCTCGACGAATTCCGCGGCACGCCCTACATCCAGTCCGACCTGCGCGTCAGCCGGCCTTTCAACTTCCACGACCGCTGGTCGGTGATTCCGTTCGCCGAATTCTTCAATCTTTTCAACCGGAATAATCCCGGCGCGAACTTCGCAGTGAACGTTGTCCAGCTTCCGGTTCCGGCCGCCCAGATGGTGCCAAATCCAGTCACAGGGATCACCAATGTCACCAGCGTTTGCGCGAATGCAAGCTGCTCGCAGACCGCGCCCATCACCAGCCTGAAGCAGCTTGAGATACCCGAGGGCGCCCTGGGAGACTTCTTCGGCCCCGGCACCACCGTCGGCATTCCCTTTGCCGCACAGCTCGGAGTGCGGGTGACCTTTTAGCTATGTCTGGCTCGCAACTACGCACGGGTTTGCACATTGGCTGCAAGAATCTGTCCAACCCAGGAGATTTGACAACTTTCACGTTGACTTCTGGCAGAAGGCCATTGAAAATCGTTTCGCCCTTTGTAGCTCCCCCGCGGGTCGTCATTCTCGAAGCTGAGAAGTACCTTGCCGGGATATTTCTGTGCCGTGATGAGATCTGCAACGCCACCTTTCTGATGTGCGTTTGGTGGCTGAAGTGGTAGTAGAACTAGAAATCCAAACCCGTTCCAAGAAATCAAAAGGAGATGTCTCAGTGAACAGACGCTTTGTTACCTTCAGCTTGCTCGCCACATTGCTACTGGTTTGCGGCAGCTTAGCTTTCGCCCAGGACTACCCCGAAGTCGCCAACCCAAAACCATTGTTTACAGCCATTCGACACGCGGGACCGTCGGTCTCGCCGTCCGGCAAGCAACTCATCCAATGGAATGGCAGCTTCACCGACCAGACTAAGGAAAAGCATACCTTCACCATGGTCGGGACCAATCCTGCCACAACCAATGTCAGTTCGACGATCACGGTCTGGATTATTCCAGTCAAGTTCGTTTACAACGCTAGCCACGGCGATAAGACTTTCGATCCGAATACGAAGAAACTGCCCAATGGGCGAACCGTGACTCAGAATACCCTGAAGTCACCCCTCTTCAACGCCGGCATCGACTTTAAACAGGGCGCGACAAATCTCGGCAATACGCAATACGAAGACGCCTTCCAGCGCGGCACTTGGTGGGGAGACAACGTTAAGAAAAACACCAAATACCACGTCCTCCTGAAGACCGTTGTCAAGCCAGAGCAGACGATCGACTGCACTGACTCCAGCTGTTCAGTCCAAACCGTAAATTTTGGTGGCCCATCGATAACCGTTGGCCTAGCCGATATCAACTATTACGACGGCCTGGTGCAGGGCTTCATGAAGAAGCTTGGAGCCACTCCGGACGTTCACCCATTCTTCATTTGGAATGACATTTACCTCACCGAGGGCGGATGCTGCATCGGCGGCTATCACGGCGCCAACGGCGCCCAGCCCGGCGGCCAGACCTACGGCAATGCGTCGTATGCAGACGTGGTCGGCGTATTTTCGCAGGACGTCTCCGCGATGTCTCACGAACTCGGCGAGTGGATCGATGACCCGTTCACCGATAACCTTGTCAATTGCCCCGCCGATGGCAACATCCTGGAAGTAGGCGACCCGATCGAAGGTCTTTCCAACTTCGGAGCATACCCATATAAGCTCAATGGGTTTAGCTATAACCTTCAGTCGCTGACGTTTATCAGCTACTTTGGCGCCCCAGCGAAGGATTCGGCGAACAAGTGGTACGCCTTCCAGAACGACATAGGTGTCTGCCCAGGCCAGTAGGTTCGCACCTGGCGTAAAGACCAAGCCCGCTCCTTCTGGAGCGGGTTTTTTTTGAACGGGGCTGATTGAATTCCAAGGCGCGAGAAACAACAGCCCTGTGCAATTTCTTTCATCTTGACTGGGAACCCGCTTCCACTGACAATGGCCACCTCCCTTGCTTGGGGATCGGTACCAAATCTGACCTGAGGAAAAAACATAAATGAAAAAGCTATGCCTAGGCCTTGTGATCGCGGTGTGCCTTGCCTGCTCGGCTTCCGCCCAAGACAATACTGCCCACGCTTTGCGGCCATATGACAAGACGCCACACGCGCTGACAAATTGCAATGGCAGTCCCTGCGACATCAACTACAACGGCGGACCCGTTTTTGAGAAAGCTCCCACCGTTTACATCATCTGGTACGGCAACTGGAGCGCCAAAGACAAGAGCATTATCGATTACTACTTCGAGCACCTGGGTGGCACAACGCAGGAAAAGATCAACACCACCTACAGCGATAGCACCGGCAAGCACATCTTGAATGCCGTGAACCACTCCACCAAGAACGACTACCACGACAACTATTCGCTGGGAAAGAGCCTCAATGGCGACAGCAATATCCAAACGATTGTCCACAATACGATCAAGGGCAAGCACCTGCCCAACGACACCAACGGAATCTATTTCGTTCTCACCTATAAGGACGTGACCGATTCCGGCTTCTGCTCGCAGTTCTGCGGATACCATGGTCCGTCAACCTCAATCGTCACTGGCGAAGTCATCCATTATTCGATGGTTGGCGATCCCGATCAGTGCCCGAGCGGCTGCGAAACCAGCGCGGTCCTGGGCGATCACGGAACGGGCGGCAGCCCCAATATGGATCCCGGAGCCGATGGAGCGACGGCCATCATGTGGCACGAGTTCTCAGAAAGCTCGAGCGACCCGGAAGTGAACTTGAAAACCGCCTGGGCCGGCAATTTCTGCGGCGAGTCCGGCGACTGCTGCGCCTGGCTGTTCGGCACCGTGAAGACCGACAAGAACGGCAACTACTACACCAACACTGTCGGCACGAAGAATTATGTCATGCAGGAAATGTTGCAGTTGACCAGCAAGAGCCGGACAGGCAACATCCCCGGCGCTTGCAAGAACGTTTACTAGAAAGTATTTTGGGTTGGTTTGCCGAAGGCGTTAGCGTTGCTGACGCCTTTTTTCTTTTGTGGATGCGACTAGGGGGATGCTGGACGTCGGGCGGGCGCTACCCAGAGACACCTGAAGCCCGAAGCCCAAAGCCTGAATCAGCGCTTGCCCACGCTGGCCGGCTGAATCTCTTCCACATCGACCCAGTTGGTGGGATAAACGCCGGTATAGCATGCTGTGCAGTAGGAGGTCTTCTCGCCGTCGCCGCAGGCTTTTTTTAAACCCGGGAGCGAGAGATAGGCCAGCGAGTCGGCGCCAATGAACTCGCGAATCTCTTCCACGGACTTGTTGGCGCCGATCAGTTCTTTTTTCGAAGGCGTGTCCACTCCGTAGAAGCACGGCGAGATTGTCGGCGGGCACGAAATGCGCATGTGAACTTCCTTCGCTCCGGCGCTGCGAACCATGCGCACGATCTTGCGGCTGGTGGTGCCGCGCACAATCGAGTCGTCAATCAACACCACGCGTTTGCCCTCAAGCAAACTGCGCACCGGATTAATCTTCAGCTTCACTCCAAAGTCGCGCACGCTTTGACGCGGCTCGATGAATGTCCGCCCGACATAGTGATTGCGGATCAGTCCGAAGCGGAAAGGAATGCCGCTCTCCGCCGCGTAACCAACCGCCGCAGTTACGCCGGAATCTGGCACTGGAACCACGACGTCGGCCTCGGCCGGCGCTTCGCGCGCCAGTTGCCGGCCCAGTTCCTCGCGGCTTTCCTGCACCGCCCGCCCAAATACGCGGCTGTCCGGCCGCGAGAAATACACATGCTCGAAGATGCAACTCGATTGTGCCAGCGCCGGAGTGTACTGCCGCGAAGTAATTCCCTCGGGACCGACGACAATCAACTCGCCCGGCTTTACGTCGCGCTCGAAAGTGGCTCCGATCAGATCGAACGCGCAGGTTTCGGAGGCAAACACGATGGTGTCCTGCTTTTCGCCATCGATCGCCGGAATCCTGCCCATGGCAAGCGGCCGAAAGCCGCGCGGGTCGCGCGCCGCAAAGATGCGGTCGGGACTGATCATGACCAGCGAGAACGCGCCTTCGACCCGGCGCAGCGCATCGGCGATGGCTTCCGGCAGCGTCTGCTCTTTCGAGAGCGCGATCAGGTGCACGATGACTTCCGTATCGCTGCTGGTCTGAAAGATCGAACCTTGGCTCTCCAGCCGATGGCGGATATCCGGCGCATTGACCAGGTTGCCATTATGCGCCAGCGCCACCATACCTTTGTTCGATTGCACCATGATCGGCTGCGCATTCAGCAGCGCCGAATCACCCGCCGTCGAATAACGCGTATGACCGATGGCCAGCGTGCCCGGCAACTTGGCTAGAACGGCTTCCTGGAAAATGTCTGCGACCAGGCCCATGGCTTTGTGCATGTGCAGCGTCATGCCATCGGAGGTCACGATGCCCGCCGATTCCTGACCTCGGTGTTGCAGAGCGTGCAGGCCAAGATAGGCAAGTTTCTCCGCCTCCAGGTGGGAGTAAACCGCAACTACGCCGCACTCATCGCGAAATTTATCAGAAGTTGGCATTTAGCAATTAGCCTTCAAACAACCAATTCCGAATCAGCCCGCAAAGCCGCCTGCAGTGCACCTTCGAACGAACCACGCAACTCGCTGACGGACGCGGACACTACCACCCGCCCATCCAGCTTGATCTCTACTTGATCGGAAACAGTCTCGCCGATCTGGTCCGCAGACAGCCGATATTTTGCCGCTACTTGTTGGATTCCCGAAAGCTTGCTCCGGTCGCACGAGATGACGACCCGGCTTGCGTCCTCGCCGAATAAGACAAACTCCGGAGGCAAACCCATCGATGGCAGATTCACCCTGAGGCCGATACCCTTGCCAAACGCCGATTCCACCAGCGTGACTGCAATGCCACCCTCCGAACAATCGTGTGCGGAGTCGACCAAGCCCGCCTCGATCATTTCGACAAGCCCTTTCTGCAGCGCTGCTTCTCGCTCTAGTTCAAGCGCCGGAGGGAATCCCCACAACGATCCCAAAATCTCCTTTGCATACTCGGACGAACCAAACTCGGATTCGGCGTCGGTGAGGTCGCCGGGCTCCGAAGCCCGCAGGAGAACGATGACACGTCCCGCCTCACGGAAGTGCGGAAAGACGGCCTTGTGAACGTCCTCCAGAATGCCGACGATTCCGATCACGGGCGTGGGATAAATTCCTTCGCCCAGGGTTTCGTTATAGAAGCTCACGTTGCCGCCGGTTATCGGGACATCGAGTTCTTCGCACGCTTTGGTGATGCCATCAATCACCTTCGAAAACTGCCACATGATATGCGGCTTTTCCGGATTGCCGAAATTCAAGCAATTGGTTGCGCCGACTGGAGTCGCGCCCGAGCAGGCTACGTTGCGTGCCGCGTCGGCGACGGCATGCATCGCGCCCAGTTGCGGATCGAGATAACACCAGCGGCCATTGCCATCGAGCGCCATCGCCAGTGCACGTTGCGAACCTTTTATGCGGATCACGCCAGCATCGCCCGCTCCCGGCCCCTCGACCGTATTGGTTTGCACCATATGATCGTACTGTTGCCACACCCAACGCTTGCCGCAAATATTCGGACTGGCGAGCAGGCGCTTCAGATTGTTCGTGAAATCGCCCAATTCAGCCAGCTTGATGGATTCAGGCATTTCCCGCGGCACCGGCGGGTCCCATCGTTCCAGCGGACGCTTGTACACAGGCGCATCATCGGTCAGCGCTTCGTTCGGAATTTCGGAGACCACTTCTCCGTGATGCAGCACACGCATTTTGCCGTCCTTCGTAACTCGGCCGATTTCGACCGCGTCGAGACCCCACTTTTCGAATACGCGGAAGACTTCGTCTTCGCGGCCTTTTTGCGCCACCAGCAGCATCCGCTCCTGCGATTCGCTGAGCATGATCTCGTACGGGGTCATGCCGGTTTCGCGTTGCGGCACGCGGTCGAGTTCGATCTCGGTGCCGACGTGGCCACGCGCTCCCATCTCGCAAGTCGAGCAAGTCAGGCCCGCCGCGCCCATATCCTGGATGCCAACAATGGCGCCTGTCTGCATGGCTTCGAGGCAAGCTTCGAGCAGCAGCTTTTCGAGGAAGGGATCGCCGACTTGAACATTGGGACGCTTCGCCTCGGACGCTTCGCTAAATTCTTCGCTGGCCATGGTCGCGCCGTGAATGCCGTCGCGTCCGGTTTTCGACCCCACATAAATCACAGGATTGCCTTCGCCCGCGGCCTTTGCATAAAAGATTTGGTCGCGCCGCACCAGTCCCAGAGCGAAAGCATTCACCAGTGGATTCCCCGAATAGCAAGCTTCGAATTTAGTTTCTCCGCCAAGGTTGGGAACGCCAAAGCAATTTCCGTAAGAGGCAACGCCGCTGACCACGCCTTCGAGCAGTGAATGATTCTTGTGGATCTCGGCTCGTGTGGAATTGGCTTCTGTGGGACGGACACTCTTGTCCATCGCCTCGTCGACCGCTGTTGATGCAACAATCGGCCCAAATCTCAGCGAATCCATTACTGCTACCGGCCGCGCTCCCATGGTGAAAATATCGCGCAGAATTCCGCCCACTCCGGTAGCTGCTCCCTGGAATGGCTCGATGAACGAGGGATGATTGTGTGATTCGATCTTGAAGGCGCAAGCCCATCCGTCGCCAATGTCGATGATGCCCGCGTTCTCGCCCGGCCCCTGCACGACGAGACGGCTGCGCGTTGGCAGCCGCTTCAGATGCACGCGCGAAGATTTGTAAGAGCAGTGCTCGCTCCACATCACACTGAAAATTCCCAGCTCAGTGATCGTAGGCTCACGTCCGCCAAGAAGTTGTTTTACCTTCTCGTATTCGTCCAGGGTGAGGCCGTGTTCGCGGACAATTTCTGGAGTAATGGCAAGAGTGGAGACTGTGGTCATGAGGAAATACTATTGTCGCATCTGGAACGAGAGTAAGGGAAGAACACTTTATAAGACTGAATTTGGTCGTCTCGAGAGTGTATTTTCTTGTCGAAAGATTGCCGGCTGAATGCTGAGTGCTAATTGCTGAGTGCTTCCGTCACGCTACATCCCAACTATACTGTCCACAAATGAAATCCGTCATCGTTGGCACCGCAGGCCACATCGACCACGGCAAGACCACACTGGTCAAAGCGCTGACCGGCATCGATGCCGACCGTCTTGAAGAAGAAAAGCGCCGTGGGATCACAATCGATATCGGCTTTGCCAATCTTGAGTTGCCCCTGCCCGGTGGCGAAACTCTGCGGCTTGGGTTTGTCGATGTGCCAGGACACGAGCGCTTCGTGCGCAACATGCTGGCCGGGGTTGGCGGCATTGATCTGGTGCTGCTGGTAATTGCGGCGGATGAATCGATCAAGCCGCAGACGCGCGAACACTTTGACATCTGCCGCCTGCTCTCGATACGGCGCGGCATCACGGTGTTGACCAAGTCCGACGCGGTCGATCCAGAGACGTTAGCGGTAGTGCGAGCCGAGGTCGAAGACTTCCTGCGCGAGTCGTTTCTCGGTCACCCCAGTCTCGGTCACCCCAGTCTCGGTCAACCCAGTCTCGGTCGGCCCAGTCTCGGTCAGCCCAGTCTTGGTCAACCCAGTCTTGGTCAACCCAACCCCATCGTTGCCGTGAGTTCGCTGACTGGCGCAGGGATTGACGAGCTGAAGCGCGAACTTGTGAGAGTCGCACGCGAGATTCCAGCGAAGAATTCAAACGCGATTGCCCGCCTGCCCATCGATCGGGTCTTCACTATGAAAGGTTTTGGGACGGTGGTGACCGGAACGCTGATTTCCGGGGTCATCCGCAGAGAAGACGAGCTTGAAGTATTTCCCAGCGGGCGGCGAGTGCGAGTGCGCGGTGTTCAAGTACATGGGAAATCGGCCGAACAAGCGGTTGCTGGACAACGCACAGCGCTGAACCTCGCGGGCGCGACCACCGACGAATTGGCGCGAGGAATGATGCTGGCTCCGGTTTCGACTTTTCATGCCACCTCGCGACTGGATGTGGATTTGTCGCTTCTGTCTTCGGCAAAACCGCTGAAGGACCGCGCTCGCGTCCACTTTCACTCTTACACCTCCGAAACCATCGCCACCGTCGTGCTATATGGGAAGATGCAGGTAGAACCGGGCGAAAGCGCTCTCGCACAACTGCGATTGAGCGAACCCGTGCTGTTGCTTCCGGGGGACCGGTTCATCATTCGACAGTTTTCGCCCGTGATCACCAGTGGCGGCGGTGTGGTCGTCGAAAATACTCCGCCGCGTAAGGTAAAGAACTCGGCAGACTACGCTCGGTTCCTGAGGATCCTTGCAGAAGAACTCAGGGCGGGCAGTTTGCGCACGCGGGTGATGGCAAGCGGCGCAAGGGGTCTGGGCATCGCGGAAGCTGTCGCTCGCACGGGCTGGACTGCACAACAGATTGTTGCAGGGGTCTCCGAGAATCCCGAAGTTGTCCGTATCCGTGACATTTTCATCTCGAAGCCGGCGTTGGACCTTGTCCGGAAAGATCTTATTTCGGCTCTGGACACGTTTCATAAATACAATGCTCTGGTTGCCGGCATGAGCAAAGAGGAGTTGCGAGGACGATTTTCCGACGTCATGCCCGAAGTCTTTGACAGCGTGTTCAACGAGGCGGCGCGCGCCGGAAAGATTGAACTGTCGGGCGAGTTGGTCCGCCTGCCGGGACGCGGCGTGGTGATGAAAGATGAAGAAGCCGAGTCGAAGAAGATCATCGAAGCCGCATTTGCGACCGCCGGGCTCAAAGTGCCCGCGCTGAAAGATGTGCTGGCGGGATTGAAGGTAGATAAGACGCGGGCGCAGAAGATTGTCACGCTACTGCTACGGGACAAAGTTCTGGTGAAGATTTCCGACGATCTGGTCTTTCATCAGAACGCGCTGGGCAATCTACGCAAACGGATAGTTCTGGAGAAGGCGAAGTCTCCCAAGCTGGATGTAGCGCGCTTCAAAGACTTGACTGGAGTGACCCGCAAATATGCGATCCCTTTGCTGGAGTATCTCGACCGCGAGCATGTGACCCGCAGGGTCGGGGATGAGCGGGTGATTCTGTAGGGAGCAATCAGCATTCAGCACTCAGCATTCAGCCCCGGAGCACTTTGCATTTGGCGTTTGGCCCTTTGGATTTCTGTCGGGGCACAGATTTTTGGCCAAATGCTGAGTGCTGACTGCTGACGGCTGCCCCACCCAAAGGTACCGGCTGTCCAGAAAGTTACTTCTGTTTCCACAGCGCAAGGGAGTATGCTGCGCGCATGGGTGTGTCGGTTTCGGTGCTGGCCAGCGGTAGCCGGGGAAACAGCATGATTGTGCGAAGTTCGTCGACCAGGATCCTGGTCGATGCGGGCATTTCCTGCCGCGAGACTTTCAAGCGCATGAAGGATGCCGGAGACGACCCGCACTCACTTTCCGCCGTCGTGATCACCCACGAACACACTGACCATGTGTCGGGTCTCCTGGTGTTGGCGCGGAAACTAAAAGTTCCTGTGTACATGACGGGAGCCACCCACCAGGCCTGGTCAAGATCCATGCGCGACGCCGCTGGCCAGCGTCCGCAGCTGGAGCGGCTGGAATTCTTCTCTTCCGGCCACAGCTTCCACATCGGAGACATTGGCATTACGCCTTTCACCATTCCTCACGATGCGGTCGATCCCGTGGGTTTTACCTTCCGTGCTGAGGGCATCAAAATCGCGATTGCCACCGATCTCGGACGGCTGCTCGCAAATGTGAAAGACAATTTGCGGGCCTGCGATGTGCTGGTGATCGAATCTAATCACGATCTGGAAATGCTGCGCAATGGGCCTTATCCCTGGTCGGTGAAACAACGCGTCGGCAGTCCGACCGGGCACCTATCCAACGAGAAACTCGCGGAATTCTTTGCCACCGGCTATGACGGGCACGCATCCTATATAGTGCTGGCGCATCTCTCGGAGCAGAATAATCATCCTGAATGCGCTTTGCGGGAGGCGGAAAAAGCGCTGGCGGGCCGCCGGACCCTGTTGCAGAATCGGGTCATGTTGGCGGCACAAACCGAGCCTACGCAACCTATCCGCTTGTAAATTGATCTCTTGTGGGTGAGACTAAGAGCATCCGTAGTTCATATGAGTGAGTGTATCGATCCCATCGTAGGCAAGATTTTGGCGGGCTGGCGGTATGATATTTCCGGCCTGGCGCCGGAGATGGGTGGCGACTACGAGGAACATTTTGCAGCCTGCGAACACTGCCGCAGCCGGCAGCGCCTGCATCGCACCATTGACATCGCGTTGATTGCCCTGGCATCGGTTTCCGCTGGGCTCTTCCTTCTGGCTTTTGGAGTGATTCGGCACTTTGGTCCGCGAAACGCCTTCTGGCTGGAGATTGCAGCCCTGGTCGGCTTTGCGTTGTCAGCATTGATCTGGCTGATCGTGGCGGTGGCTACGCCGGCGCCCATGGCGGTGGTGGACGTGGCCAGAATTGGCGCACGCCATGTGCATGACCGCCTGCCAGCGGAAATTCGTGAACGCCTTCCCGAAGAACTGCGTTTGAAGATTACTGGCTCGTAAACATATGCAGCCCTTTTCCAGGACTGTCGGGCTTTTGCTGCTAGCGGCGGTAACTATCGTCCCTTTGGCAGCTCTAGATTTTCTCCCGGATGCAGCATCGCACGAGCGACCGGCCGGGTGCCATAACGATGGAGGGAGCGTTCCCGCGCCCGAACCCGCTAGCCACAGTTGCTGTCAGGGTGCGCATCATCCCGCAATACTTCAATCTTCCGCTTCGCTAACGTCCTTTCAACGCTCAACTAAGATTGATTTCTTCCCGTATTCCGTTGCATCGGCTTGGTTGGCCGGGTTCCGGAATGTAGTCATCGTGTCTGGCGATCCGCCGATTACGTCACCCCTGCGCGTCTAGCTTCCGGAATCATCCGTCTGCGAATGTCTTTTTTTTGAATTGCATTCCTTTGTGTGGCTTTGTGTCCTTTGTGGTCAACGTTTCTGAGGTATCAACCACAAAAAGTGCACAAAGGAAAACATGTCGACGCACGAGAGTCATTTATGCGAAGAGCAGGGTTATGTTTTCCGGTCATTGCACTCCTGGTGATTTCGTCCTTAGCCCAGAATGCGGACCCCGACAAGAACATGTCCGAGCAGAACCAGTCAGCGCAGACGATGCCGAACGTGTCGGGAATGAATATGAATGACGCTGCCTTAGCCTCGATGCCTTCCTTTCACGCTTCTTCCGGCACGGCATGGCAGCCGGCCTCGGTTACGGACCCGATGTGGATGATCTCTCGCGGCGGTTGGGAGTTGATGTTTCACGGAACCGTATTCATCACTTACAACCAGCAGGGTGGGCCGCGCGGCGAGTGCAAAGCGGAATCGACGAATTACTTAATGACCATGCAGCAGCACCGGCTGTTCTCAGGCACACTTCTGTTGCGGCAGATGTTTTCGGCGGAGTCACTGACCTCGCCTCATCCAGGTTTTCCCGAGCTCTTTCAAACCGGTGAAACTTATCACGGGCTGCCGCTGGTCGATCATCAGCATCCCCATAATGTTTTTGCCGAACTGGCTGCGCTCTACACCTTGCCGGTTAATGAGAAAGTTACCTGGCTGCTTTATGGCGGCCCATCGGCTGAGCCCGCGCTAGGGCCAGTGACGTTTATGCATCGGCAGTCCGCGTCAGAGGATCCGGAAGCGCCCCTGGGCCATCACTTGCAGGATTCCACGCATACAAGTTTTGGCGTGGTGACGACCGGCTTCATCTTTAATCTTTCCAAGCTTGATCTGTCCAAGCTCGGCTTCCTCAAGGTTGAAGGTTCAGCCTTCAACGGACACGAACCCAACGAACAGCGCTGGAGCATTCAGCTGGCCGCGCTCGATTCCTGGTCATTCCGTGTGACCGCAGCCCCCACGCGCAACTGGACCGCACAGTACAGCTACGGACGACTGTCGCATCCAGAGGCTCTCGAACCGGGCGACCAGCAAAGGCAAACTGCGTCGCTTGAATACAATCGGCAGCTTTCTGCAGGGATGGGCAAAGGATACTGGGCTACATCCCTGATCTGGGGCCGGGTGCAAAAGGAGTTCGAGCTTTTTCCTCTCAACAGCTACCTGCTGGAATCGACCCTGAACTTTTTCGCCCGGAATTATGCCTACACGCGCCTGGAACTGGTAGACAAAGACGAGCTGTTTCCCGAGGCCGCGACGCATCCGTCGTACCGCATTGGCGCGTACACCTTCGGAGGAGTGCGCGATTTCGTGCACAACCAGCATTGGCAGGTTGGGCTCGGCGGGGATGTAACTTTCTATTCGAAGCCCGCGGTGCTGGACCCCTTTTACGGAGACAACCCCGTTTCTTTGCATGTCTTCATTCGAGTGCGGCCAGGGTTGATGGAGCCCATGCACTAAGGCAGGAGTGTTGTATTGTCAATTCGGATACATCCCAGATTTCGGCGCTCAAGTCCGCGCGATCCGCGCACAATTAGTGCATGGAGCCCCAGCGGAAGTTGCTGCAAACCGTCCGCATCGCCCTATTGGTGAGTATCGCCCTTTATGTTTTCATCGGCGAGCGCATAGAACGGAGTACGTCCGCGGCGCCGGACCGCAACATCTATTTCGTCGTCACTCTGGTCGCGATCACGACGGTGGGCATCATCTTCGCAGTGTGGCGGCTGTTTGTGTTGCGCTCCGAGGCTACGCTGGCGGATCGCGCCGAAGACAGGACCGCCTTGAAGCGCCGGTGCAGAGGCTACATTTTCACCTATGCCTTGTGCCAGACAGTAGCCCTATTCGGACTTGTGTTGCGGTTTATGGGTTTTACGCTTTCCGAGGTCGCGCCCTTCTACGTCGTGGGCTTCGCCCTCATGCTCCTCTTCGGCCCGCGGCGGCCTCGAATCACGTAGGTGCGGACGCCCTCGTCCGCATCCGGATCAGGGTGATTGGGGTTACGCGATTCTGGCTACGCCTTGATGTGGCAGCTTGCCAGGCCCTTCTTTTCCAGATACTGCTGGTGATAATCCTCGGCCTCGAAGAATGACACCGCCGGCACAATCTGGGTGACGATTGGCTTGCTGAAGCGCCGTGATTTTTCCAGTTGTTCTTTCGACGCCTTGGCTTCGGCTTCCTGTTCCGGAGTGTGAAAGAAAATAGCCGAGCGATACTGTGTGCCCCAGTCCGGCCCCTGCCGGTTGAGCTGCGTCGGATCGTGGTTCTCCCAGAACACTTCAAGCAGCTTGTCGTAAGAAAGCTTTGCTGGATCGTACTCGATTTCCACCGCTTCGGCATGACCAGTGCGGTCGGTGCAGACGTCCTTATAGCTCGGATTTGCGGTCTGCCCGCCGGTGTAGCCAACCCGGGTCGAGATTACACCCGGCAGTTGGCGGAAGGTAGCCTCGACTCCCCAGAAACAGCCTGCAGCAAAAGTAGCTTTAGCCATAGAAATGACTCCCATTCTTAGAGTGTGGAGATTCTATTGGATGCGGCAAGCGATGGAAAGTGACAGGATGCGAGCGCGGCATGCGGACCTTTTGCGCCCTTCCAATCCGGCCGGAATGGCCCAATCCTGCGACATGCGATGTTGGCACCCCTTCGATTTTGGAAACACGGCGCTGCTACGCTGCGATAATGATTTGGTAAAGTGGGGTATCAGGCAAGATTCGTTTTCACGCACGCGCTCTAGCCCCGCGGCAAGCACTTCAAGCCTACCATGATCCATCAAACCGCCAAGATTATCCAAATTTTGACCGCTGCTGGCGCCACTGCGAGCATCGCTTACTACGCCCTGTGTCTTTGGAGCGCAGGAAAATTTCTGCGAGCGCGAAAGGAGCCGCACAAGGCCCTCCCCCAGACCCCTGTCTCCATCCTCAAACCACTCCGCGGCACCGACCCTGAAATGTACGAAAGCTTCCGCAGTCACTGCCTGCTAGACTACCCGGAGTACGAAATCATCTTCGGCGTCAGCGACACCAACGATCCCGCCGTCCAGTTGGTCGAGCAATTAAAAGCAGAATTCCCGCGCCACGCAATTCATTTAATGGTTTGCCCCGAGAAGCTGGGCAACAATACCAAAGTCAGCAATCTTGCACAGATGGTGCGCCAGTCACGTCACGAATACATCATCGTCAATGACAGCGACATTCGCGTCGAGCCCGATTATCTGCGCCGCGTACTTGCTCCTCTCGCCGATCCCACAGTTGGCTTAGTTACTTGTCTCTATCGCGGAGTAGCCAACTCGACGCTGGGCTCCAGGCTCGAGTCTCTTGGCATCAGCACCGACTTTTCCGCTGGCGTGCTGGTCGCACAAAACATCGAGCAGGGAATCCGCTTTGGTTTAGGTTCGACCCTGGCGTTTCGCCGCCGCGATCTGCAGGCCATCGGCGGTTTCGATTCTCTCGTCGACTACCTGGCCGACGATTATCAGTTGGGCAATCGTATCGCCGCCTCGGGACTGAAAGTGAGATTATCCGACATCGTGGTCGAGACTTTCCTGCCACGCTACACACTGAGCAGCTTCCTGGATCACCAACTGCGCTGGGCGCGCACAGTTCGTGATTCCCGCTTTTGGGGATATGTGGGACTTGGATTGACGTTCGGTTTGCCGTGGGCTGCGCTCGCATTGATTTTCGCCCGAGGCGCGAGTTGGGCTTGGGCGTTGTTCGCATGTACAGCAGTGATGCGCGTCATCGTCGCCATCGTGGTTGGCAGGCTTGTGCTGCACGATCGCCAAGTCGTGCGCTTCCTTCCATGGGTTCCGGTTCGCGATGCTTTCGCGCTGCTGGTCTGGATTGTGAGCTTTGCCGGTCACAAAATCGTCTGGCGCGGAGATCAATTCCGATTAGAAAACGGCAAGCTGATAAGAATGTAGGCGCGGGCGTCCCACCCGTGCGGCGCCAACTTGAACTCAGTCAGCTTTCCCCCAGGCCGCGAGACGCCGTCTCCAACCCATCCGCCTCACTCTCTTCCACAACCTCGCGGACTTTTCTCGCCAGCATCTTTCCCGAGAAAGGTTTCTGCAAAAACCGCGTAGTGACCTCAACCTTTCCATGTCGGAGACCAGGGTTTTCGGCGTAGCCGGAGACAAACAGCACCTTCATGTTTGGACGCTCATCCGCCAACCACTCCGCCAGCATCGGCCCACCCATTTTCGGCATCACCACATCTGTGATCATCAGGTCGATCCGGCCAACGTGCGCCCGTGACACGCGTAGTGCTTCTTCTCCATTGCTAGCTTCCAGCACGCTGTAACCGCTTCGAGTAAGAAACTGCGACGACGCCAGCCGCACCGACGTTTCATCTTCCACCAGCAGCAAGGTCTCGCAACCACGCGGAGACCCTTCGGCCAACTTCATGATCGGGACCTCGCAGCTCAGCCCTTGTACCTGGGGCAAATAAACTTTGAACGTGGTGCCAAGTCCGGGCTCGCTGTATACCCACACGAAACCGCCGTTCTGCTTGACAATGCCATACACCGTCGCCAGCCCCAGGCCGGTTCCTTTGCCCGCCTCTTTCGTCGTATAAAAAGGTTCGAAGATGCGCGCCATGTGTTCCGGCGCGATACCCTGGCCCGAGTCGGTGACGGTAAGCAATACATAATCGCCAGGAGGCACGATCGCGTGTCGCTGAACATAGGACTCCTCGACTCGCACTCTGGCAGTTTCGATGCTGAGCCTGCCGCCGCCCGGCATAGCGTCACGCGCGTTCGCCGCCAGGTTCATTACTATTTGCTCGATTTGTGTTGAATCGGCTTTTACTTTGCCCAGATTTGCCGCGGGGGCAAACACCAACTCAATATCTTCCCCAATCAGTCGTGGTAGCATCCTCGCGATTTCCCCGATAACTGTATTCAGATCGAGGATCTGCAACAACTGCATCTGCTTGCGGCCAAACGCCAGCAACTGTCGAGTCAGGTCCGCCGCGCGCCGCGATGCGCTCATGATCTCGGCCACGTTTCGACGAAGAGGATCCGTCTCGGCCAGCGAGTCGAGCATGAGCTCGGCATAAGCGCTAATGACCAGCAGCAGGTTATTGAAGTCATGCGCTACTCCGCCAGCCAGTCGCCCGATAGCGTCCATCTTGTGCGCCTGTTGCAGATCCGATTCCAGTTTGCGCCGCTCGGTAATATCGCGGCCTGTAGAAATGAAGTGGGTAATCTCGCCAGCGCTGTCTCGCAGCGGGGTGAGCGCTTTCTCAATGATTAAAGTTTCCCCATTCTTCTTGCGGTTGGTCACAATCCCCCGAAAAATGTTGTCGGCACGAACGGTGCTCCACATCTCCTGATAGGGCTCGTCCGCATATTGCTCCGACCTGAGTATTTCGAACGACTGGCCGATAGCTTCGTCCCGCGAATATCCGGTGAGAGCTTCGAATGCCGGATTCACATACTCCATCACACCCGAGCGATCCATAATGATTAACACGTCCGCCATCTGCTCCACCGAACGCTAGAGTTTGCGAAGGGTCTCGTCGGGTTCCTGGTGCCGCTCCGCGGAGTGCGCGTCGATTGCAGCGGCAAATTCCGGACTCGTTTCGAGGCGATTGCCCTGACCCGCACCGTGACAGCCTGCCGTTTGAATCGCAGTCTCAATCACTTCTTGGTTTACTGGATCGCTCAGAAAAATGATCGGAATGCCAGAATAATGTTGGCGCATCTGCCGTAACAACTGAAACGCAACGTTGTCAGTCGAATGGTCACTGCAGAGCAGAAGGTCATAGCTTCGCTGGCGCAACTGATTGATCGAATCTTCCAGCGAGGTTGCATGTTCGAAATGTACTTGCCCATGGTTAGCCTTCTCCAGCAACTGGCACAGATCGGCGAAGTCGCGATCGCCACCTCCTACCAGCAGCAATTGCAATTGCCGTTTGCCTGTCTCCGAGATTGTTGGTTTTCCCATTCCCGCTATATCCCGCTAGTGATTACATCGGAGGTCGGGCGCTGGAGCATCGCTACCAGAGGCCGTCTTCTGAAAAGATAAAGTGACTAAAGTTCCAATTCAGGAAGGTCAAATGTAGGCGCGGGCGTGCCCGCGCGTGCGGCACAGCAAAAAAGTGCTCCTACGTTCAGCCAAGATCTTCATCAAGAGCCGCCAAAAGAAATGAAACAAACTCAATCCTGCCCGCGTACTATTCCAAGTCGTTCGAAACTGAATCAGAGCCTGCCGAACTCCGTGATGCCCACGTAGCCGTGGACGCCCCGTCCGACGCGACGCAAAGCACGGGATTCGCGTCGGGGCACAAACCAGGCGTTGCCAGTGCCAGCGAGAACAGTTAAAGGAGAACTATGTTCCAAAGATGCACAGCACTTGTCCTCGGTCTCGCCGCGCTCACGCTCTCTCCCGCGCTCGCCCAGGAAAACAATTTCACCGCCCGCCTGCTCCAAAACCGCTACCAGATCGATTTTCAGGAAGGCCGTTTGTCAGGAACCGGTCTACCCGTTCTACAAAATGCCCTCGCCGGAGCGCAGTTCGTCCTCATCGGCGAAGATCACGGCATTTCGCAGATTCCGCAATTTGCCGGCGCTGTCTGTGATCTGATCGGCCCTCAGGGATTTCGTACTATGGCCGTTGAAACTGGGCCGCTGGCGGCGAACGAACTCCAGCACTGGATTACCGGCGATTCGGGACGCGCAAGCTTGATCGATTTCGAAACGAAATTCCCGGAGACTATTGCCTTCTACAATTTTCAAGAAGAGTACGACCTGCTGACCCACTGTGCTCGCGCCGCGCAGGGCGAGCAGTTCCGTTTGTGGGGACTTGACCAGGAACTGATGGGCGCATCCGGCCTCATCCTGACCCGCATCTTGGAAACACATCCCGGCAAACAAGCTTCAGATGAAGCGCAACGCCTGCTGCAGAAAAACAACGATGCCCACGCAACCGCGGTCAAGAGTGGCAGTCCAGGCGACATTTTCATGATGACCGCCTCCGATGTCGAACTTAACAATCTCAAAGATCTGCTCCACAAGGAAGGAAATCCGACCAGCCAAGCGTTGATCGAAGCCCTGATCAAGAGCCGCGACATCTACCAGAAAAATATGAATGGTTCCGGCTACGAATCCAATCGGGAGCGGGCGCTGTTAATGAAATCGAATTTCGTGAGCGACTACAAGCAAGCCACACAGGCTGATGGCGCCCCGCCCAAAGTATTGCTCAAGTTCGGCGCCTGGCATATGTACACCGGGATCAATCCACTGAGAAACAACGATATGGGAAACTTCGTCACCGAATTAGCCGACGGTCAGGGCGCAACTTCGCTGCACATCGCGATCTTGGGAGTGAAAGGTTCCCAACTGCGTTTCGCCGGCATCGGGCGCCCCTATCAACCCGCGGACTTTAACTTAGCCGAAGACAAAGACTCCGATTTCTTATTCCTCAAGCCCATGTTCGACAACCTTGAATCCGAAGGGTGGACCATGTTTGATCTCCGTGGCCTTCGCAAAGGATTTCGTTCTCTCGAACCGGTCGACAAAGAAATGGAACGCATCATCTTCGGATACGACCTGCTGGTCCTGATTCCAAACGCAACCCCTTCGAAACAGATCCAGTAGTCTGTCGTAGGGTATAGCGATCAGAACGATTTCCCGGGTTGATTGGTGTTGGGTTTCTCCGCGCACCCTGCGGCCGTTCTCCGCGACCTCTGCGATTTAAGACTTTGTGCAACAACTTTTTCAAAATCCTAAAACGCAGAGACCGCAAAGAACAGCCGCAGAGTGCGCGAAGACAACAACCCCTTCTGACGAATCGTCGAGCAATCCCACGGCCAGGTTGTGGGCTGTTTTGGATTTCTTGGTCCGGCAGAGGATGCTGGCCGTTTGGCTGTGGCATTGCACCTATCACCCGACGATCGCTGCATGCCCGTGAATTGAAAGCAGCCCACTACGCACGGCCGGCCCCACCTTCCACAACCAGCCCTATTGGAGGACAATAGTTAAATACTTCCGGGTGAGGTGACTATGCGGCATAACCTGTCTGAACTTCTCTGCGTTGCACTTTTAACTCTTGCTACATCGGCTTTCGCTCAACAGATCCGCGGCGACTACGTCGAGACTCGCAGCGCCGACGTTTACACCGGTCAGTGTTTCGCAAATGGCGAGGTCAACCTCGTAGGCGATGAAGCGATTCTCGCGTGGCACGTCCAGAGCGGAAGCTGGGATGGCGTTCCTCTGGACGGCTTGACGGTCGCCGCTGCGGTTCACGCCCATGCCACTTTGGGCGACCCCTACGAGAACCCCTATCCAGCACAGGCCGTCCTGCTCGTCGATGACCAGGCGACTCCACAGCAGATCTCAGCGCTGGTCGCGTTTGCGCACCAAATGGGAGGTGAACTTCTGCGTCACGCCGACAGGATAATCCCAGCTCCCATGGAACTCGCGGTCAATCCCGAGCGGCACGGAGTTGCGCTGCTGCGCGCCGGACAGTTCGCTACGGTGCAAACCCGCCCCGTGAATGAGAAAGACCATGTCTGCGGTAACGAAGTGACTTTCTATCCGCCACTCACCCAACTGACCCACTCGATGCCTGCGGTCGCCCTCACGGATTCCTATCGGGGGCCAGGGCTCGATGTAGATTGGGAGTCGCACGGAAGGCGCAGCGCTTTCGTGGGCACCTTCGTTCGCTAGCTGACATAGCAGTGCTCGAAACAGGCTACTCTTGCGGCTTTCGGCCTCAAGCAAGGTCCTCTGCGTCGCCCATTTGCCAAACGAACTTCTCTTCAGACCAAAGTAATGGCTCGAATTACCAAAGCGCATGCACGTGGGACATCTGTTAGTCCAAGGTCACGGGTGAGATGGTGAGCTTGTATTTCTCGATTGAGGAAGCCGGCTACCCATGGAAAAAGGTGATTTTCTGGACGAGGTTCATGTGCGAATCCTGCGGGTCACGGAAGATCTGCGGGCCATTCAGCAGACGTTGAACTGCGCAGCCATGCAAGCGCCGGGCGATCCGGAACTCATGGAAGCTCTCTGTCAGTTGCCCGAGATCGAATCCCTGCACGTACTGAGGTCGGCCCTCGATCAGATGCGCCACTTCCTCTGGTTCTACATGCAGGTCATGACAAATGAATCCGAAGAAGGCGACAAGTTGCGTCAGGGCTTTGCCCCGAATCCAGCCGAGGAGGGCATGATCAGCCCGAGAGTGGCGGCCGCCGAGAAGTTCAAACGCGCCGCCGACACTGCGCTACTGCAATATCTGTCCGACGGCAAGGCTCGTAAACCGAACTAAGCTGGCAGACCGTTTCCGGCAAGCTACACAAGTCTTTTCGACAAATCCCACACTAGCCAGGTCGATTGCACCCTCGAAAGCATGGAGGACGGGGTGGGAATCGAACCCAACGATGATCGGTTTTGCAGACCGACGCCTTGCCACTTGGCTACCCGTCCTCTGGCGCGGGCCCCGGTGTAGTTACGGCTGGAGGTACCTCACCGACGCCCGCATGAGTGTTACATAATTATGTCTATCAAATTAGTAGTCTATATACAATCCCCTAAATTGCCTCCAAACTTTCTTCTCTTTTATCCCGCGTACGATACAAATCTTTACAATCAAAACTCTTGCATCTCCGGCTGGGAAACTAAATCCAATAGAATAATATTGATGATCCGGCGTCGGCCGCGCAGGGCACAATCCGAAGCTGTCCGAAAGGATAGCGGTGCCAGGCATTATTCTTTCTCGAATATTCTTATCTGCGGATTGACTGTGCGCAGCCGCCGTTTTTGTAGATCCTGAGGAAATTATGTGGATTGTCCGACTTGCACTGCGGCGGCCTTATACCTTTGTGGTCTTGGCGCTGCTGCTGCTGATCCTGGGTCCCATCGTCATTCTTCGCACCCCCACGGATATTTTCCCGAATATCAATATTCCTGTGGTCAGCATCCTGTGGAACTACCAGGGCCTCAATCCCGACGATATGTCGAACCGCATCGTCTTCCAGACGGAGCGGGCGCTTACCACGCTGGTCGATGACATTTCGCACATCGAATCGCAATCGCTGAATGGTATTGCGGTGGTGAAAGTGTTTTTCCAACCGCATGCGGATATTACCAAGGCAATCGCGCAGGTCACGGCGATCTCGCAGACCCAGCTCAGGCAATTACCGCCTGGAACGACGCCGCCGTTGGTGATTACTTATAGCGCGTCCAGCGTGCCCATTATCCAGTTGGCACTCTCGGGGCAGAGCCTTTCCGAACAGCAACTGTTTGACTACGGCGTCAATTTCATTCGGACCCGCTTGATCACCATTCCCGGGTGCGCAATTCCGTATCCCTATGGCGGAAAGCAGCGCCAGGTGCAGGTTGACCTCGACACCAACGCTCTGCAATCGAAGGGGCTGTCGCCGTTGGACGTGGTCAACGCGATCAGCGCGCAAAATATCGTTCTGCCGTCCGGCACCTCGAAGATCGGGGCTTTTGAATATGCCGTCGATACCAACAGCAGTCCAACCACGGTTGCCGAACTAAACCAATTACCGATCAAGACAACGGGCAGCACGACCATTTACATCCGCGACGTGGCATATGTGCGCGACGGTTTCCCGCCGCAGACCAATATCGTGCGGGTGAATGGGCAGCGCTCCGTTCTGCTCACTGTTCTCAAGAGCGGGCAAAATTCGACACTCGACATCATCGCCGGTGTCAAATCGCTGCTGCCGCAAATTGCGGCGGGTTTGCCGCCCCAACTGCACATAAACGCATTGGCTGACCAGTCGCTTTTCGTGCGGGCATCGATCGATGGCGTTATAAAAGAGGCGACGATCGCCGCATGCCTCACCGGCTTGATGATTTTGATCTTTCTGGGCAACTGGCGCAGCACCGTGATCATTGCGGTTTCCATCCCGCTTTCAATTCTGACATCGATCATCGTCATGAGCGCGCTGGGCGAGACCATCAACATCATGACGCTTGGTGGGTTGGCGCTGGCAGTCGGCATCCTGGTGGACGACGCCACAGTCGAGATCGAGAACATTAACCGGAATTTGGCGCAGGGCAAAGAGGTCGAGCACGCCATTCTCGACGGCGCTCAGCAGATTGCGGTTCCAGCTTTCGTTTCGACGCTCGCTATCTGCATCGTCTTCGTGCCCATGTTTTTCCTCTCCGGGGTCGCGCGGTTTCTGTTCGTACCGCTCGCGGAAGCAGTCGTGTTCGCGATGATGGCCTCTTATCTGCTTTCCCGGACGCTGGTGCCGACCATGGCGAAGTATTTATTGCGCGGCCATGAAGCGGAGAGCCTGGCGGCAAGTCAAAGCCGAAATCCTCTGGTTCGGATGCAGATCAAGTTCGAAGAGGCCTTCGAACGTTTCCGCGAAGGCTATCATAAGCTGTTAGAACGCTGTCTTCATCATCAGCGGGCCTTTTTACTTGTCTTTCTCGGCGTGTGCTTAGCTTCGGTGGTGTTTGTGGTTCCGTGGCTGGGCCAGGATTTTTTCCCGGCGGTGGACGCGGGTCAATTCAAGTTGCACATGCGGGCGCGGACCGGCACTCGCATTGAGGAGACGGCGCGTCTTTCTGATTTGGTGGAGCAGTCGATTCGCGAGCAGATTCCGCCCAAGGAAATCGACAACATTATTGACACTATCGGCCTGCCTTATAGCAGCATCAATCTTTCGTACAGCAACTCCGCGCCCATCGGGCCGGGCGATGTCGATATTCTAGTCAGCTTATCGAAGGGCCACCGGCCTACGGCGCAGTACGTTCACGATCTGCGCTTAAGACTTCCGGAGGAGTTTCCGGGAGTGACTTTCTCATTCCTGCCGGCGGACATCGTCAGCCAGATCTTGAACTTCGGTCTTCCCGCGCCCATCGATATTCAGGTTGTGGGTTACAACGTCAATGCCAACCGCGCATTTGCTGACAAGCTGCTGGAGCGGGTCCAGCAGATTCCCGGGACCGTGGATCTGCGCATCCAGCAGCCTTTTGATCAGCCTTATCTGCACGTCGATGTTGATCGCACGAAGGCGCAACAAGTCGGCTTCACGCAGCGCGACGTTGCAAATAATCTTTTGGTTTCGCTTAGCGGCAGTTTTCAGACAACGCCTGAGTTCTGGGTCGATCCCAAAACCGGGGTGAGCTATTCCATCGCAACCCAGACGCCGCAGTACCGCGTGGATTCCTTGCAGGATCTCGAGAACATCCCGGTTACCGGGCCGAGCGGCGCTCCCGCGGGGATCCTGGCCAGCCTTGCGTCCATTCACCGGGGCGCTGGTCTGGCCGTCGTCTCGCACTACGACATCCAACCCCTGATCGATATCTATGGTTCGGTGCAAGGTCGGGACTTAGGTGGAGTGGCGCGCGACCTCAATAAAATCCTGCAGGACAGCAAAAAAGAGTTGCCTCGCGGGTCACAGCTAATCGTGCGGGGGCAGATTCAGACCATGATCTCTTCGTATGAAGGGCTGCTGGGCGGGTTGGTGTTCTCGATTGTGCTGGTTTACCTGCTGATCGTGGTGAATTTCCAATCGTGGCTCGATCCATTCATTATTATCTCGGCCTTGCCCGCGGCCCTTGCCGGCATCGTGTGGTTTCTGTTCATCACCCGCACCACGCTCAGTGTTCCTGCGTTGACTGGTTCCATCATGTGCGTGGGAGTTGCGACCGCCAATAGCATCCTGGTTGTAAGCTTTGCGAAGGAGCAATTGGCTGAAGGCAAAGACGCGCTGGCCGCGGCTCTCAATTCCGGATTCACGCGTTTCCGGCCGGTGCTGATGACCGCACTGGCCATGATCATTGGTATGGTTCCGATGGCGCTGGGATTAGGCGAGGGCGGCGAACAGAATGCTCCGCTGGGCCGGGCGGTGATCGGCGGTCTGTTATTCGCAACCGTAGCAACGCTCTTTTTCGTTCCTGTGTTCTTCAGTATCCTGCACGGACGCAGGCAACGGCTGGCGCGGGGAGAAGCAAAGCATTGATCCAGTTCATAATTGATTTTGCTCGTGAAGTTGGGAGAGTCTTTTCATGAAGGTTGAACCGCAAAGCGAAACGGAGATGCCCGTGCAAGTTGAGAAGCCCGTGGCGATCCACGAACAAAAACTGGCAAACCCGCCGGGCAAACCAGCTCGCCGTTGGTGGATTGCCATTCTGGCTTTCGTGATTGTGGCGGCAGTTGTTATTTCTGGAATTCTGCCGCGAATCAACGCCCGCGCGGCCCTCGAGAAAGAGACGGCTGAGATGGCCATTCCAACCGTCTCCGTGATCACCCCCAAGCGCGGCGCGCCGACGCAGGAGGTAGTGCTGCCAGCGAACGTTCAGGCCTATATTGACTCTCCGATTTACGCCCGCACCAACGGATATCTGAAGCGTTGGTACACAGACATCGGTGCGCGGGTAAAGGCAGGTCAATTGATAGCCGAGATTGAGACCCCGGAAGTCGACCAGCAACTGCGGCAAGCTAAAGCTGATTTGGCCACCGCGGAAGCGAACTTGAATCTTTCGCAGATCACCGCCACTCGTTATCAGGATTTGTTGAAAACCGATTCCGTATCCAAACAGGACACGGATAATGCCACGGGAGATCTGGCGGCCAAACAGGCCACAGTTCAATCCTCGCAAGCCAACGTGAAGCGGTTGGAAGAGCTGCAATCCTTCGAGTCGATCTATGCGCCGTTCGATGGTGTGATCACAGCGCGAAACACTGATATTGGCGCATTGATCGACTCAGGGAGCAGCGGCGGAACGAGGACTGAGCTTTTTCACATTGCCCAACCAGACAAGTTGCGTGTTTATGTCAGCGTGCCGCAGGTCTACTCGCAGGCGATGAAGCCTGGATTGAGCGCTGACCTGGTCCTGCCGGAATTTCCGGGGCGAGTTTTTCCGGGAACGCTGGTGCGAACCGCGGAGGCGATCGATCAGTCAACGCGAACTTTGCTGGTGGAAATCCGCGTGAATAATCCGACGGGCACGCTGTTCAGCGGAGCTTACGCGGAAGTCCGTTTGAAGCTGCCAACCGCGACGTCGGCTTTCATTCTTCCGGTGAACACGCTGCTATTCCGGTCGGAAGGACTTCGCGTGGCCGCAGTCACCGACGGCCAGCATGCCGAACTGAAGCCGATTACGCTTGGTCATGATTTCGGTTCCGAGGTCGAGGTAGTTGCCGGGCTTACCGGCGATGAATCCATCATCGCGAATCCTCCGGATTCGCTGGTGTCGGGAGAAGAAGTCCGCATCGCGAAACCGGCAGCTACAGGGGAGTCTCAAAAGTGATTGGCTGCCGTCACATGCTTTCCACCTTCAGAAAACGGTTGTCATTGCTACGGGGTGGGGCACTCTTCGCCGGCTTGATGCTGATGTCCGCTTGCGCCGTAGGCCCGCGCTATTCACGGCCGCAGGCGCCCGCGGCCCCCGAGTATAAAGAGACGCCCCCGAACTGGAAACCGGCCCAGCCAGCGGATCAGACGCTCCGGGGAAAATGGTGGGAAGTTTATCAGGACCCTCAACTCAATGCACTCGAAGAGAAGATCAATATTTCGAACCAGACTCTGAAGGCGGCGCAGGCCCAGTTTGATCAAGCTCGCGCCACGGTGCGCTACAACCGCGCGAATTATTATCCGACGATCACGGCCGGAGTCTCGGCTACGCGGGAACATTTTTCGGGGAATCGTCCGTTGAATACGACTCCGGGCGTTGGTCAAACTGAAAATGACCTTGTCATTCCAGTGGATATGTCGTATGAACCTGATGTGTGGGGCAGCGTGCGGCGTACCGTGCAAGAGGCGCGGGCGAATGCGCAAGCTACCTTGGCTGATCTTGAGTCGGTACGACTGAGCGTCCATGCGGAATTGGCAGTCGATTACTATCAGGCACGCGAGTTGGATGCTGAAGCCCAACTACTCGATGACACGGTAGCCAGTTATGTAAAGCAGTTGCAACTGACCGATTATCGCTACAAGGGTGGGGTGGCATCACAGGTGGATGTGGCGCAGGCGCAAACGCAATTGGAGACGGCGCGCGCGCAGGCCATTGATGTGCGAGAACAGCGAACTCAGTTTGAACATGCGATTGCCGTTCTGATCGGGGAACCGGCTTCGACTTTCACGTTGTCATTTGTCGTGCTGAAGGCAATCCCGCCAGTGATCCCGCCCGGATTGCCCTCGGAGCTGCTGGAGCGCCGTCCCGATATCGCCGCTAACGAACGCCTGATGGCATCCGCGAGTGCCGGCATTGGCGTAGCGAAGGCGGCATACTTTCCCTTGTTCAACTTGTTTCCCAGCGCCGGGTTCGAAAGCACAACCATCGTGAATTGGCTTTCAAGTCCAAGCACGTTTGCCTCTGTCGGGGCTTCGGCCGTAGTGACTGCGTTTGATGTTGGACGGCGGCGGGCCGCCAGCGATCAAGCTCGTGCCGCTTACGACCAGGCCGTAGCCAATTATCGTCAAGACGTGCTCACCGCTTATCAGGAAGTGGAAGACAATCTTGCAGCTTTGCGACTTTTGGAAGATGAATCCAACACGGAAAGTGCAGCGGTCGCGGCGGCGGAACATTCGCTGGCTCTTTCGAACAATCGTTACAAAGGCGGCGTGACAACTTACCTTGAGGTCATCACCGCGCAAGCCACAGCTCTTGCCGACGAGCGCACGGCGGTTCAGATTTCCGGCCGTCGCATGGTTGCCAGCGTGCTGCTGATCAAGGCTTTGGGCGGTGGCTGGGATGCGGCCAGTTTATCCACGGTAAAGATGGAGTCGCGCACTCCGGTTCCGCCTGGCCAGTGAAATCAGGTCAGTGAAATCGCGGTTACGCTTTGGATTTCCGCGGCTGGGTTTGCTTTTTCGCCTTCTTGCTGCGGCGTCGAAACGCCTTCGCACGCCTTACCAGCTCCTCTTCTGAATACATGCTTCCGCGGCAGTTGGGTGTACCGCAGAGGCATGGTGATGGGTCATCCAGATCGCCATCGTAAAGGTTGTAGTCGTAGGTAAGTTCTTCGCCGGCCTGAATGTCCCGGGCCGCAATGATCCACACCCGGCCTTTAATCTCGTCCGCTTCGCAATTGGGATCGCAGGAGTGATTGATGAACGCGGCCACACCTTCACCATCGATGACGTGCTTGCCATCGGTCACTCCGAATAAATAGGTGCGCGGGTGATCATCGTAGAGCGCGTCGGCTTCTTTGATGGTTATGCGAGGTCCGGTGTATTCCACGACGACGGTACCCTTCGTGATGGGAGCGGTTGTATGACAGCCTTCAGAATCAATCTGCGAGCGGCTGATCACGAGGTGGTCCGGTCCCGTGTGCTTTCGTCTGGCTTCACGGTCGAACTTGCGGGGCGTTGGTCGAGGCATCGGCACTGGTAGGAGAGCTCAGGGATTTCTTTGGAGATTGAGGAAACAGAATAGCGTCTACCGCGAAACCATGGCAAGCGTGCCCTTTGACGGTGCCGTTTGACCGTACAACGCTTGGCGAGAATTTACACGTTATTCATCTTGCGGTCACGACTTCGTAACAGACGACGGCCTAAACTACGACACCGAACAGGACAGGATAGGTCACTGACTTTCTGTGGTCTTCCTTTCGCGTCGTACGAAGTCAAGTCTCAGACTGGTTGCGGTATGTCCGCGCGGCTCTCGGCATCGCGACAACTTGTCGCGCTTCCTTATTTCTTGATGCAGGTGTGGCGGCATGGCGTGTGTGCAGGTGAGTGCCCGGAGAGTGGATGAGGACGCGTTCATGAAGCGGCTCATTTTCGTTGTGGAAGATGAGATCGAGGTCTCAGAGCTGGCGCAGTGGTGTCTTGAAGAGGCGGGCTATGCGGTACGTACGTTTTCCACGTCCAACGTGATTCAGGATGCGGAGGACAACCATCCTTCCTTAATGCTGATCACCATGATGATGCCGGACGGAAATGGACTGGATTTGTGCCGGCAGATTCGCGAGAATCGGGCGCTGGCAAGAATGCCGATCGTCTTCCTCATTCCGGAGTCCGCGGAGGAGCACCGCGCGCTGGCACTCGAGTCTGGCGCGGACGACTGCATCGTTAAGCCTTTCAGCCCGCGTGAACTGGTGGCCCGGGTACAAGCGGTTCTGCGTCGCTTTGGGCCCGCAAACGGACGATCCCGAGCCGAGACGGCGGATTTGGTCATCGACAGTTTGGCGATGAAGGTATCCGTTCGCGGCAGCGAAGTGTCGACTACGAGTTTGGAGTTTCGTCTGATCGAATACCTGGCGCGACATCGCGGCCAGGTGTTCACTCGCGACCTTCTCCTCGACGCGGTCTGGGGGGACATGCAATTCGTGACCCCGCGCAGCGTGGATGCGTGCATACGGCGAATCCGCGAGAAGATCGAACCGGACCGGACCAGTCCGACCTACTTGAAGACCATTCGCGGGGTTGGTTATCGCCTGGACGCGGTTGCCGCCTGGCAACTCACGCCCAACGACGGATGCACATGCCTTGCGTGCACGACGCCGCCGGGGGCGTCACGTCTAGCGTCGAGCGAGCGCCGAAGAAGACCTGCTTCGTAGTTCCGCCCTGTACATACTCTGGTGCAGACAATACCTCAAAAAAAACTCTCGATTTAACCAGCCGCGCACCTGCAGGCATCCGAAAACTGGATTAGAAGTTGTATTTCAGGCCGAATTGCATGGTGCGAGGGCGATGCGCGTCCACGGGATGCAGGAAGGAGCTGCCCTCAAGGCAACTGGGGTCGCCGGCAGAATTGTTCGCGCCGCCGTAGCAGGTGATGGTGTTGCTGCCAGTGTTGCCCTTGTCGGGATCGTAAATGCGGAACTGGGTGTGGTTGAAAACGTTGAACGCTTCCGCGCGAAACTCGAGATTGCTGCCCTCGGTGATTTTGAAATGCTTCAAAAGAGCAACATCAAAGTTCAAACGGTTGGGATTGTTCATGAAATTGCGGCCGGCATCTCCGAACGTCAGCCCCACAGGAGCGCCGAATGCAGCGGGGTTGCCGAGGATGGGGCCGATACTCTCCGGATTATTTGCACCAAACGGGGCAGTTCTGTGGGGGTCTCCAATGATGTCGGGATAAGATCCGGCGCCTGTCCCGTTGGCTACGCCGGCGTTATCGAGCACCGAGATGCCAGTGCTGCTGCCGCCGTTAATGATGCTGAACGGCGTTCCAGTTTGAAAGAGAGTGATGCCGGAAAGTTCCCATCCATTCTCCATGGCGCGGACCCAACCCGATGAGCTTTCCGGCATTGGCGTGGATTGCGTGGAGCCGGAGTCGTCGTAGCCAATATCCGAAAACCAATAGCGGAGCTTGTTGACGAAGCTGTCCAGTTTATAGACGTAGCTGATATTCAGCATGTGGCGCTGGTCAAAATTCGAACTTGCCTTGTTCGAGCTGAGATTGAAGGAGTTGACCAGGGTCGTATCCGACCGATCCGAGGAGTCGTCGATCGAATGGCTATAGGTATAGGAAAGGCCGAAAGTCAGAGGACCGGTCGCGCGGCGCAGAGTAAACTGCAGCCCGTTATAGTCGGAATTTGCCACGTTTTGCAGCGAGAAGATTTGACCAAAGCCGGGGGCAAATTGCCGAAGGATGTTGGGATCGGGAAAGTTCTTCCCAGGCGTGCCGAAGCACGCTGCCTCCAGGTTGACGAAGTTCACGTTCGTATTGTCCCAGACGGCTCCAGCGGGATTGGTTGGAGTGACAAAAGTAAAACTATTGCCGTTATAGGAATTGCATATCGTACTTGTAATAGGCTGACCGGGTGCAAGGCCGAGTGGCCCAAACGGGTTGTCGGTCGAGACCGCCGGGACCAGTTGGTTGACTTGGAGTTCGGTGGTGAGATGGGTTCCCTTGCTGCCGACGTAGCCAAGAGTTGTGATTGTGTTTTTGGTCAGTTCACGCTGCACGCCAAAGCTCCACTGCTGAACGTAGGGCCAAATCGCTTGCGTGGGGATCGCAGTGACATTCAGTGGAAAAGCTCCGGATATTCCACAACCCTGGCCCACGCCACCAATGCACTCGTAGCTGGTGGGATGGTTCTGAGTCATGTCCAGCACCTGAGGTGCACTGCCTTCAAGCGAGCCGGTGTTGGCCTCGTTGCCAATCCCGTGGTGGAAAAATACTCCGTAGCCGGCGCGGATGGAAGTCTTGCCATCGCCGAAAGGATCCCAGGCGAAGCCGATGCGCGGAGCCGGATTAAAGATATGGCTGGTCATGCAACCATCGGGAATGCCGTTCACGCCGCATCGCTGCAGGCCGTTGGTGATTCGCGGGTCCAGATTGCTGAGATTCAGCGGAATCGGAGAACAGGGGCTGGCAGTCGAACCGGGGGGCGGATCGCAATTCGACGGCGGGCCATTGAGCAGAACGCCGGTGAAAGGATCGACAGTAGTTTGAGCGGCGAGAGACTTGCTGTACACCGAGGGCACCCAATTATAGACGTTGTTGTATTTCTCGTGCCAATTTCCGTACAGACTCACTCGCAAACCTAAGTTGAGGGTAAGGCGCGGACTGATTCGCCAGTCGTCCTGAAAGTAGGGTTCGGCGATTTGGTAACGATTGAAGTAATTGCGCTGGGTGCTGTCTTGCTGAAAGGTTTTGATTCCGCCCTCGAGAATTCCCGGAGTGCCGGTCGGTTCTCCGAGCAAGAAGTCGGCAAACGCATTGCCTTTGCTGTTGAAGCTGCTGACATTGCTGAAGGTCAAGATTCCTTGCTGGTCTCCGGTATTCGCTCCCACAGCCTGATTCAATTCGTTTCGTTGGGCAATGACGAATTGAACTCCGAACTGGAGGGTGTGCTTGCCCACAACCTTGCTAAGGTCATCGCGAAAGTTGTAGGTCGGGTTGGAATGATGCCAGGGCAAATAGCCGGGATCGACGCCAAATCCGAATCCGCCGTAGGCTGCATTGGTGCCGCCGATAACGATTCCCGGCACTTTGCCGCCGAATCCATTATTGAATAGGTAGCCTGCAGTCAAACCGGCTGGCCGCTGCCACTGGACTCCGTTGGCGTCGATGTTTTGGAGTGTAATGTGATCCGTTGTGTAACTGAAAACGAATTCATTCAGCAACGAAGGTGAAATCGTGTTGGTGAGGTGAGCCAGCATGCTCAGGCCCGGCCCGGTGAATGTGCTTTGAATGGTGGGGAACGTGTTTTGCACCGTGCCCCATTGCGGGGAGAGGATGGTGGTGTCCCACGAATCATGAATGTAGCGAAAGCTGGCGCGCATGTTCGGAGTGATGTTGTGATCGATGCGAAAGAGCTCCTCGCGCCAGTAGGTGCTCGGAGAAACTGCGGCGTTGAAACACGACCCTTCAGTCGTGGTGCACCCCCCGGTCGCATCCGGCGCGGGAATAATATTGGTGCCGAGAATGGCCTGCGCGTTGGGATCGATGGGAACCTGATTCCCCGGGAAGGTTTCCGGCTTGCCGGTATTCTGATCAGTGCCAAAAGCGGGACAATCCGGATAAGCGGTACGAGAGAAATCGGCTTGCAGCCCGGGCAGTACGAATGGGCAAAGATCGCTGAAGTTTCCGCCACGCTCGGCTAAAGACGGAACCGCCTGATTGTAATCGGTGGGGGTACGCTCAAAGCGGAATTCTTCGGAGAAGAAAAAATAGGTTTTGTCCTTGTTCGTGTTGAACAGCCCCGGGATGTAGAGCGGGCCGCCAATGGCACCGCCAAAGTCATTTCTGCGGTACAGAGGCGCCTTTGTGGTCTCATCAAAGTAATTCCGGGCATTGAAGAATTCGTTGCGGATGAATTCGTACGCCACGCCATGAAACTGCTTGGTTCCGGATTTGGTCGTCGCTATGACTGTGCCGGACGCGCTCTGCCCGTACATGGCGCCGTAGTTCGAGGTCAGGACTTGCACTTCGCTGAGCGCATCCAGGCTGGGATAGACGATTAACGTACTTTGGTTGCCGTTGAGTCCGGCGTTTAAGACATCGCCGCCGTCGACGTTGAACGAGTTGTACTCAACTCGGCCACCGTTCACGCTGTAGCGGACACTGCCCAAGATTCCGACCTTGGCTTCATCTTGCCCCGTCTGGTTACTCACGCCGGGAGTTAGGGCGATCAACTGGGTGAAGTTGCGGCCGTTCAATCCCAGGCTGACCAATTCTTTCTGCGTGATGGTGCCGACGATCTGAGAAGTTTCGGTTTCCACCTGAGAGACATTTTGTCCTTCTACGTTGACCGAAGTCGTCGTCCCGGCAGGTTCGAGGACGGCGTCGATGGCGATGCTCTGACCTACAGTTAAAGCCAATCCGTCGCTGCGGAATTCCTTAAAGGCGGGAGCGGAAACGGTCAGGGTATAAGTTCCGGGAGGCAATCCTTCGAGGGAGTATTCGCCGCGATCGTTGGTGGTTGACGTTTGGGTTAGCCCGGTTCCGTTGGTGATAGTTGCGGTTGCCCCGGGAAGCACTGCGCCCGTCTGATCGGTGACGGTGCCGGTAATGGCTGATTTTCCTTTAGCGGAATTGGCCGAAGTTCTTGCCCCTTGCGCTAGTGCCGTGGCCGAGACAATTAGAGTGACGGCAACAATGCACAAAGAGATTCTCAGAAATCTCACAGGGTTCATCCGTCCTCGTTAGGGAGTAAAAGGAGCCACATGGTTACAGAGAAGCTGTGACGAAATTGTGACGGGCAGATTAATTTCAGATGAAAAGCGTCGCTCGACTCTGCGAAAGGAAATTCAGCCTCGCTGGATGTTGTTGGCGCTTCGCAGACTGCGTGGAATCGTCGTTTCCTCCGTAGGGAGTCGCCGCTGATTTCCTCAGGATCGCTTCCTCAGCCGCGTCCCATCGTGAGAAATTCACGGGATTTTAATCAGCTGGTAGTTTTCCTGCAACAAACTTCGACGATATTCAGCCCGACTCTATCAAAAAGATTTCTTGTAGTTCCGTACCGGGCTGTTTGCCCCTTTTCAGAGCCGGCCTCGGCGAACGGTTTCTGGCAGGAAGTATGAAGTATGAGGTTCATCGTTGAGATTCCGGACTGTGAAGTTTTCGAGGCCGCTGAGCAACCTGAGGATCTGGCTTGTGAGATCGCTGAAGTTATTGCCAGTGAGATTTTCGGGTTCAGTTCTGTGACCGTAATTCCTCAACAGCGGTCTATCAGACTCTCCCAAGTAATTCGGTCTTGAGTTGAGGGAATCGCAGGAACATTGACCTGGACGACCAATGGCCCTAAAAAGAATTTCGCGAAAAGAGGGTGGAATGCGGCGCGGGTGCGAGAGAAATCGCTACGGCGAGCTTCTCGCAGGTTTGTTTTTCTTGCTGTTGACAAACGTCACGATGGGATGGGCTCAACAAGCCAGGTTGAATCTTGCGGGGTCGAATCAGACTGGCCCGGTAACAGCTCGTTCCGTGGGCAACTTGGAGGACTGGAGTTCACTTTCCCTGGCCAACAGCGAGTTGGTCCCAGAGCCGCCGTTGCTCGGAGAAAAGTATGACAACCCGCAGTTCACCCGCGAGTTGCTGCAAGTGAAGTGGCGCCAAGGCGATCCGATTGATCTGTACGTCATTCGTCCCAAGGGGGTGGCCCACCCTCCTGCCATTCTATATCTCTACAGCTACCCCTCCGAAACCGAAGTGTTTCGTGGCGATACCTATTGTACGAATGTCACCAAGGGCGGATTTGCTGCGATTGGGTTTGTGTCGGCTCTCAACGGCCATCGATACACCAATCGGCCGATGAAACAGTGGTTTGTCAGCGAACTGCAAGAGGCTTTGGGCAGCTCGGTGCATGACGTGCAGATGATTTTGAACTACCTCGCCACCCGCGGCGATCTGGATATGAGCAGGATTGGCATGTTTGGAGTGGGCTCGGGCGGCACGATCGCGATTCTTGCCGCCGCGGCTGACTCGCGTATCAAGACCATTGACGTGATCGATCCTTGGGGAGATTGGCCCGACTGGATGGCGAAATCTTCGTTGATTCCAGAAGTGGAGCGGCCCCGCTATCTGACCCCGGAATTCTTGAAGAAAGTCGCGCCTCTCGACCCGGTGAAATGGTTGCCGCAGTTGACCTTGCAGCACATTCGCCTACAACAAGTGCTCGATGACTCAATTACCCCAAAAGCGGTGCAGCAGCGCATCAGGAAGGCCGCCCCGCGAACGGCCCAGAGGATCAGGTTCCATACCACGCGGCAGTTTTCCGGTGCGGAGTCAGGCGACAGGCTGTTGCAATGGGTCAAGTCTCAAGTCCAGACGGCACCTCAGCCACAGCCTGTCGTTCGAGATTCACAGAGTTCCAAGGCAGGCCAGCAATCGGTTGAATTGAAGACTATCGACTCGAATCATGACCAAGCGAGAGACAACGATTAAGTTCTCGGGAGCAGTGGCTCAATGAACTGGGAGTGTGGCATGTTGAAGAATACGCGAATCGGTCTTTTGATTGCCATGGTGTTAAGCGCGACCGTTGCCCTGGTGAGCTGCGGGGGAGTGGGTGCGGCCCCGCTCAATAACGGCTCTCTTGCTGGAGTTGCCGTCAGCGTGTCTCCCCAGACCATGACCATCGCGACTGGAACGACGCAACCTTTCACGGCGACTGTAATCAACACGGGTGAAACTGGCGTCGCCTGGCTGGTCAACGGATTTCCCGGCGGCGTAAATCCCGCCAATGGCATTTCAGCGTTCGGAACAATCGATAAGAATGGGAATTACACAGCTCCTCCGTTCATCCCGATTCCGCCGACCGTCACCATCACGGCGGTTGCCAACGCCAACAATAGCGCCAGCGGAAACGCCACAGTTTCGATCAACGGGACACCGTCACCAGTTTCAGTTTTACCCACCTCCGCAAGTGTGGATGTGGGAGGCAATGTGCTGTTCACGGGCGCCGCGCCTGCGGGTCAAGCTGTCAACTGGTTGGTGGATAATGTATTAAACGGGAATGCAGATGTGGGTACACTCTCGCCGGTGCCGGGTAGCACCACGCAGATGCTTTACACAGCTCCGCTGACGGTGCCCGGTGGCCTCCAGACCGCCCGGGTACAGGTCACCGTTCAATCCATTGCCAATCCTCTGGAAGCCGGTTCGTCTGTAGTAACGATATCGGAGGCACCAGTGGGTGGAGCGGTGGTCGAAATCACCAGTCCTACTGGAAGTCCGAGCGTGCAAGCGGGACTAACGCTTCCGTTTCAGGCTAGCGTGACTGGTGTTAGTGATACGACAGTCGCGTGGCAGGTCGACGCTGTCCCTGGAGGCAATGCCAGTGTAGGGACGATCGCAACCGGACCGCACGATTCAGCGCTCTATACTGCTCCCGAGAAGGTGGCATCCACTGTCACAGTCACCGTAACCGCAGTCTCAAACGCACAACCCTCTGCCCATGCGTCGATTCAGGTGGGCGTGCTTCCGGCCCAGCCAACGATCGTCACGCTGACTCCCGATGTGTGCACTAACATAGACGCGGTACCGGTCACGAGCCAGGTGAATCTTACGGCATCGGTTAGCGGATCGCTCAATCAAGAGGTCACCTGGCAGGTCAATAAAATCACCGGAGGCAACGCCGCGATTGGAACCATAGCTCAAGTTGGCACAACAAATAAAGCCGTCTACACAGCTCCCCCCAATATACCTACTCCGGCGACGGTCACCGTAGGTGCGGTTTCAGTCGCAGATCCGTTCTCAAGCGCGACAGTGCCATTTACTATCAGCGCGACCGCGATTCCGAAAGTCGTGCTCAGTCCACTCACCGCGAACGCTTACGCGACGGGCATGGGGGTCGATTTTACGGCTACGGTCGAAGGTATGGGGGATGGCGATATTGCCGTGAGCTGGTATGTGGACGGCCAATTAGACGGAGGAGGTTCTGGTTCTCCTATTGGGAGCATCGACCCCGGACAACCGACTGGCTGCGTGAGCCCGGCGAGCTACGATCCTCCCTCAATCGTCCCTAATCCCAACCAAGTCTCCGTCACGGCTGCAACCGCTGATGGTGTAACGTCTCCGGCCTCCATAGTGACAATTCTTCCACCGCCTCTTACGGTAATGCTAGAACCAGGATCGGACTCCCCACAGTCGGTGCAGGTACAGCCGCCCGACAACGTTGTGCAATACACGGCGGTCGACAGCGACTCCAACGATACGATTAACTGGACTTTGACTAGCACTGGTCAAGATTGCAGTGTAAGCAACGGATCCATATGCGGAACGTTGACGCCCACGGGCGGGTCCGATGGGATTTTCACGGCAAAGTACACCGCACCAACGACCGTACCCCCGAACCCAGATGTGGTCGTAACTGCCAATTCCGTGGGCGATCCCAACGCCCCGCAGACAAACAACTACAACGACGTCACTATCTCAAATGTACCGCCGACCATCGACATCAACGGTCCGACGTCAGTCCAAGCGGGCACTGGTCCGTTCTCGTACACTGCCGTTATCGGGGGAGCCAATCCGACGCAGTTGACCTGGACTTTAGGATGTATCTCGGATTGGGACGGTGCGCCAAACGGCAACTGCCAGCCGCAGCGGGGCCATGAGGACGGTCCGGGTTGCGTCGCATTCAACTCTGGCCATCAACACATTGAGTTTTGTGGCACTGGGGAGTTCACAAGCGACACACCATCAGCACCTCTGATGTACACACCACCGCTCGATGTGTCGACGGCCGAATACGAGCAAAACTCGTGTACGTTGAACGGGAACCCCAACGCTTCCATCGTACCTCTTACTGTCACGATGCAGGCGACTGGATGTCCCCAAGGCGTGTGTTCCGCGACTGCTTGTGTCACTGTTACCCCGCCATAGTGTGAGGCTCGGCTCTCGTTTGGGTAATGGGCGGTTGCAGGAACTGCTTTGACAGCAGCTTCGAGAAATAGGCGGCCCCGCAGAGGACGCGGTTTTTCATTGGGGCGGTATTTTGCCTGACCGCAGCTTCCATAGGATCTGCCGGAGAATTCCGAGCCAGACCACCGCGTCACGGGCGGGCAGGTTGAGACGGCGGACCAGGCGGCGCATTCTTTCTTCCACATCCGCGATGGGGCGCCGGTCGAGGTAGCCGCTGGCGCGCATGGCTTCGAGCAGGGTTGTGGTGATGCGCTCCAATTCCGCCGCCGTGGCACGCTTCACTTTGTCCGCCGGCTGCACAGCCTTCGCATCGCGCACCAGTTCATAGAGGCAAATTGCCACGGCCTGCCCCAGGTTCATCGAAATGTTTTCCTCGCACGTGGGGATGCGCATCAACCAATGGCAGTGACTGAGGGCAGCGTTCGAGAGGCCAAATTTCTCCGAACCAAACAGTAGAGCTACCCGGCTCGACGGCAGGTGCTTGCGGATGAGGCGCGCGCCATATTCCAATCGCCGGAGCGGATGCTGCAACTCTCGGTGACGGACCGCCGTTGTGCCAACGACAAGCGCACAATCTGCAACCGCCTCTGCGACGGTCTTATACTCTTCCGCATTCGCCAGCAGTTCCGAAGCCCCGACCGCCGAACGAGCCTCGCGAAACCCCGCGTCGTAGGGATTGACGACGCACAGATGATGAAATCCAAAATTGCTCATCGCTCGCGCGGCCGCGCCGATATTAAGGGGATTGCGCGCGGCCACCAATACCACGCGAAGACCATCGAGTTTATTCGAGGCAGGAGACAATGTTGGCTTTAAACAAACACCATAGTCCAGATTGTCATTCCGAGCGAAGCGAGGAATCTGCTTCGCCGTTCACCGGCTGTACTGATTCTTCTTCTTCTCTTCGTGCCGTTCCAACCCGAGCTGAATCAGCCGTCCAATCAGATCGGAATACGACACGCCCGAAGCCGCCCACAGCTTGGGATACATACTGATAGCGGTGAATCCCGGCATGGTATTGATCTCGTTCAAATAAATCTTTCGGGACTTAGGCTCCATCAGAAAATCCACGCGTGCCAGCCCCGAGCAGTCCACCGCCTTAAACGCCCCCACTGCGAGCCGCTGCACTTCCTTCGTCTCGGTTTTGCTGAGCTTGGCGGGAATAATCAACTGCGACCCTTCATCAAGATACTTGGCCTTGTAATCGTAGAACTCGGTACTGGGAACGATCTCTCCCGGCAACGAAGCGTCGGCTTTGTCGTTCCCGAGCACCGAACATTCGATCTCGCGGGCTTTTTGTTTAGGTCCGCCGACTCCCTGCTCGATCACAATCTTGCGGTCAAACTTTGCTGCTTCCTCAATCGCTGGGCCAAGTTCCTTGCCATCATGCGCCTTGGAGATTCCCACTGACGATCCGAGATTCGCCGGCTTCACAAACACGGGATACTTCAGCTTGCTCTCGACCAGCTTCTGAACTTTCTTCCGGTTCGCTTCCCACTCGCCGCGTAGAACCGTAACGTGTTTCACAATCGGCAATCCCGCCGCGCGAAAAAGCGCTTTCATAATGTCTTTATCCATGCCCGCGGCTGAGCCCAGGACGCCCGCGCCCACATAGGGCATGTCCGCCAACTCCAGCAAGCCCTGAATGGTTCCGTCCTCGCCGAACGTGCCATGAAGCACGGGGAAAATCACATCGACGTCGATAGCACGATCGGCTGCACGGCGAGTCAGCGCGTGAGCGGATGCGTCAGTCTCGAACGGCGTCATCGCCCCATGTCTTTGCGGCTCAGGGGGGACCACGACCGATTCGCCCTTAGCCAGGACAGCCGCGCCAGGAGTTGCTTCGGGATCGCCTGCGCGTAGATGCTTGCCTTCCTCAAATTTTCCCTGCAGCAACCGTTCCGCATCCGCAGCAGTCACCCATCGACCTTCTTTGGTGATGCCGATGGGCACCACTTCGTATTTGTTCTTGTCGATGGCGTTGAAAACCGAAGCAGCCGAGAGCAGCGAGACCTCATGCTCCCCACTGCGCCCGCCAAACAGGATGCCGACTCGAATCTTTTTCATGGCTTGAATGTGCCTTACAGAATCTTCTTCCCGAACGCCGACAGGGCTAACTCCACAGCTAAGTCGGCGGTCCGGTTGTGCTCGTCGATTACAGGATTCACTTCGACGATTTCAAAACTCAACATGCGGCCGTGGTCGGCGATGATTTCCATCGCCAGGTGAGCTTCGCGATAGGTCGCTCCTCCGCGAACCGGCGTACCCACACCCGGCGCGTCTTCGGGATCGACCCAGTCCATGTCCAGCGAAACGTGGTAGCCTGCGGTGCCCCGTCCTGCCGCGCGCAACGCTTCTTCCATCACGGTTCGCATGCCACGCTCGTCGATATCGCGCATGGTGAAAACGTGAATTCCGGTTCTACGGACATTTTCTTTTTCGATGGCGTCGATATCACGTACGCCAACCAGCACACAATTCTCGGGCTTCACCTTGGGAGAAAAATCGAAAATGTTGGACAGCTCGGGGGGACCTAATCCCATGATCGCGGCCAGCGGCATGCCATGCACGTTTCCGCTGGGAGAGCTGTCGGGTGTATTGACGTCGGTGTGAGCGTCAATCCAGATAAGGCCGATGTGCTGGTTCTGACGTCGATAGAACTCCGCGACGCCTGCAACCGTTCCCGCAGCAATGGAATGATCGCCACCCAGAGTAATCGGCACCTTGCCGGCTTCCAGCGTCTTGACCACGAGTTCTGCATGCTTGGTGCAGGTTGCGGTGATCTCCTTCAGATACTTCGCATGCGCATCGCCTTCCTTCTTCTGCTCGGCAATAGCGACGGACACATTTCCGGCGTCTTCAACAACGTGGCCGAGCGCCTCCAATCGCGCCTCGAGGCCGGCAACGCGCACTGCCGAAGGACCCATGTCCACGCCGCGTCGCGACTGGCCGAGGTCAAGCGGTACCCCGATGACACGAATCTTCCGGGGCGTGATGCTGGAGAAGGATGGAGTGATGTTGGTCATAAGTTCAGGCTAGCTCACCGCCGAGGTCGCCGAGTCCGGAAATTCATTAACGATGCGTTTTTCGTCCATTCTCGGCGACCTCGGCGTGCTCGGCGGTGAAACGGCACTATGGATACAACCGGTGCAGCATTCTCGGAAATGGAATTGTTTCCCGCACATGCTCCAGGCCGCAGATCCACGCGACGGCCCGCTCGATTCCCATGCCGAAGCCCGCATGAGGCACGCTTCCGTATTTCCGCAAATCGAGATACCACTTGAACGCCTCTTCCGGCAAGCCGTGATCGTGAATGCGTTTGAGCAGCAAGTCGTAAGACGCCATACGCTGCGAGCCGCCGATAATTTCGCCGTAGCCTTCGGGAGCGAGAACATCCACACACAGGGCCAGATCCGGCCGCTGGGGATCGGGCTCCATGTAGAACGCTTTTATCTTGGCCGGATAGCGATGCACCATCACAGGCCGGTCAAACTGCGACGAGATGTAAGTTTCGTCTGGCGAGCCCAGATCTCCACCGTACTCGAAATTGTTTTCGAGCGCGCCTTTAGCGTGCGCATCTTGCAACATCTTCACTGCTTCGTCATAGGTGATGCGGGGAAACGGAGCCTCGACCTTCTCTAACTTCGAAACGTCGCGGCCGATAGTCTGCAGATCTGAGCGCCGGCGTTCGAGGCAACGTTTTATCAGAAAGCTGAGCAGCCCTTCGGCCAACTCCATAATGTCTTCGAGTTGGGCATAGGCGACTTCCGGTTCGACCATCCAGAACTCGGTTAAATGACGGCGGGTCTTACTTTTCTCGGCGCGGAACGTAGGCCCGAACGAATACACCTTGCCCAGTGCCATCGCTGTAGCTTCGATGTAAAGCTGTCCCGACTGCGTAAGGTAGGCTTGCTCGTCGAAATAATCCACCGGAAAAAGTGTCGTCGTGCCTTCACACGCGGCTGGTGTAAGAATGGGCGGATCGGTCAGCGTGAAGCCGCGCTCGTCGAAGAAATCGCGCGCAGCTTTTATGATCTCAGCCCGCACGCGAAGAATGGCGGCTTGGCGTGGCGTTCGCACCCACAAATGCCGGTGCTCCATCAGGAAATCGACGCCGTGTTCTTTCAGAGAAATTGGATAGGGATCACTTTCCGCGACCTTCTGGACTACCTGCACATTCGAGATATCCAGCTCATAGCCGCCAGGCGCGCGCTTGTCGGCGCGGACCTTGCCTTCAACGATCACGCTTGATTCCTGGGTCAGACCCTTTAGCGCGTCAAAGACTTCAGGAGCGACTGCATTCTTGGGCACAACACCCTGAATTACGCCGGAGCCATCGCGAAGCTGCGGGAACAGCAGCTTCCCGCTCTCGCGCAGGTTGTAAAGCCAGCCGCGAATAGTGACACTCTGGCCCTCGTGTTTACCAACGTCGACGATCGTGGTTACGGGAGATGACATAGTTTTTATCTTGCAGCGCCCCCGCGATGGCCGCGGGGAGGGAAGCGCTACGCTGCTTCTAGTTTGTCGAATGCTTCACTCATCTTTTCAACCGGGTTAATCTTCTCGTCGCTCTCGATCTCAAGCAACAGTGCCGGAGTTTGCGGGGCCGACCGTAGCAACTCCATGGCCTGCTTCCAGTCGATTGATCCTCCGCCGGGCCAGAGATGAGAGTCGTTAATCTTAGAGTTGTCGTGAACATGTGTGGAATGAATGTAACTCTTCAAAGTTTCGAACGCCTGCGGCACATCACTCATCATATGTGCATGACCGAAATCGAAGCACACGCCCACATCGTCAAAGTGGGCAGCGCGAATAAACTCCACCAACCTCTCGGGCACGGACAATTCGTTAGGGGTGTTCTCGAGCAAAATTCGCACTCCGAGCGGCTTCGCGAAGGCTCGCAGATGCTCGACCGAAGTCATCGCAGCCTCGAATTTGCGATCGTCGAACGACTCCCCGGTCGTCCCGATGTGTTGCACCAGAAACCGAAAAGGAATGTGCTCGGCCAATTCGAGGGCACGTTTAATTTCGTCCATAGCTTCGATCCGGCTTGCCCGGTCGGTTGAAGCGATGTTCATTTGCGGCGCGCCGGTTCGTCCCCATTCATAATCCGCGTAAAGAGGTGCGTGAACCGAGTTCAGAATAATTCCGCTGGTGCGAAACCAGTCGGCAATTTCCCGGACATGCTGCTTGCGATTGGCATAGTCCAGGTGCTGTCGTGCGGCAAAAATTTCAATGGCCTGCGCCCCGCCCCGCACTAACCCATCCAACAGGCCGGGATGCAGCCGTTCCTTCACATAAACGAGCGTGGATATCGCTTTCAGCATCAGTAGCCCACTGCCTTTCCGTTATTCCTGACGTCGCTTGCACCCAAACGCTCGCCGGTTTTCAGATCGATCGCAATGCACTCGCCATCGCTCCAGTAGGGGGCCGTGTCTCCGCCCGCCGTTTCTCCGCTCTCGACCTTGTGTCCCATTTGCTCGAGCAACCTCACGGCATCCGGAGAAAACCACCGCTCGACATTCACTACATCGGGCAACCATTGATTGTGGAATCGCGGAGCGTTCACAGCTTCCTGAATATTCATTCCGTAGTCGACCACCCCCATCAGGATGTTGGCCACCGTCGTGATAATTCGTGGTCCGCCTGGCGAACCAAGAACCAGAAAGAGCTTTCCATCTTTCAGCACGATGGTCGGTGTCATGGCGGAAAGCGGTCTCTTGCCCGGTCCGATGGCGTTAGCCGGCCCTTGAATCAATCCATAGAGGTTGGGCACACCCGTCTTGGCCGCGAAGTCGTCCATCTCATCGTTTAGCAGAAAACCCAATCCCTCCGCCGTCACTCGCGAACCGAAACTGTCATTCAACGTGGTCGTCACTGCGACCGCGTTGCCGTCTGAATCAACAACAGAATAATGCGTGGTGTGTGCGGGTTCGCGCACGGCCAAGGGCTGCGAATGCTGCGACGCATATTGTTCAAGCTCGCTGAAGATCGCTGGCCGCTTCAGATCCTTGCTGACGCTGGCTTGCGCCGGATCAATCGATTCCCGCCACGCCGCCCCATACTTCTTGTCGATGAGTTGCGCGACCGGAATCTTCGAAAAATCCGGGTCTCCCAGAAACTCGGCTCGATCATAAAACGCCCGCCGGAATGCCTCAACCGTCAAATGTACCGAAGCCGCGGATCGGTCGCCCGCCTTGCCGAGATCGTATCCTTCCAGAATATTTAATATCTCGATCAGAGCAATCCCCCCCGATGACGGAGGAGGCGCGCTAATGATTTCGTAGCCACGATAGGTTCCACGAATCGGCTCGCGTTCCTTCACTTCATAGTGTGCAAGATCTTCGGCGGTGATCAGGCCGCCGCCCTTCTGCATCGACGCCGCTAATTCATGCGCCATCGCTCCGTGATAAAAATCGGCCGGGTCGCGCGCAATCCGCTCTAGTGTGCGTGCCAACTCTGGCTGTCGGAAGACTTCGCCCTGTTTATAGTAATTTCCATTTCGCTGAAAGATGTGCCGAGACTCGGGAAACTTGGCCAACTCTTCGTCCTGAAAATCCCGCGTATCCTGCCAAGCCAGCGGATAACCGTCCTGTGCCAACTTGATTGCAGGGGCCATCACCCGACCAAGAGTCAGCTTGCCATAGGCCTTCTCGGCGTAAACCATGCCCGCCACCGAACCCGGCACTCCGGCAGCTTTATAACCAATCAGGCTGGCATTTTCGATGACATTGCCTTGAGCGTCGAGATACATATTGGCCGCCGCTGCCGCGGGAGCCATCTCGCGATAGTCGACGAAGTGCGTCCGTCCGTCCGCTAAACGGATGAGCATGAATCCACCACCGCCCAGGTTTCCTGCTTGCGGATGAACCACGGCCAAAGCAAATCCCGTAGCTACAGCGGCGTCAACGGCGTTGCCCCCTGCCCGCAGAATGTCCAATCCGGCCCGCGAACCCAGTTCATGAATGCTCACCACTACAGCATGAGGCGCATGGACAGGCTGCACGGCCGCCGGCGCGGCAGCGGCCAAAGCCACCAGCACTGCCAGCAGCACGATTAATCGCTCGCACTTGAATCGCATGGAATCTAAATCTGTGGGCAGACCCTTGAGGCTAGCGTAGGGAGCGAGTGGGAGTCAAATTCAGCGGGCTGACTTGCGCTTCGACTTTCGCTTTGGCTTTGCCTTAATTGCCACCATCCCATAGGACTGGCAAATCAGGTCAGTCAACTCCTCATCACTCAATACATCCAGACGTTCCAGCAATACCCATTTGTAGCGGCCCACATACGGCGCTGGTCTGATCCCTTCCTGTTCACATAAGTCTGCAAATTTTTCTGGTGAACACTTCAAGCACAGGCTCGGCGGAACCGAGTCCAGGCTCAACATGGCAAAGATCTTCCCCGATACTTTGAAGCAGACCGTCTCGCCCCACTGCAAGTTTTCTCTTGCTTGCGGAAAAGAAAGACAATAGCCTCGAACGGAATCGACGTTCATGCTGGAGCGATCATCTAAGATAACCAACAAACCTGCAAACCTGACCTAGGAGATGAAAATGGAAACCCGGCAACTTGGCAAGTCCGATTTGAATATCACGCCCGTCGGATATGGAGCATGGGCGATCGGCGGCGGCGGCTGGCAATTCGCCTGGGGGACGCAGGATGACAACGATTCCATCGCCGCCATTCATCGCGCGCTGGAATTGGGCGTCAACTGGATCGACACGGCCGCGGTTTACGGCCTTGGGCATTCTGAAGAAGTCGTCGCTCGCGCGCTCAAAGAGTGGCCTGGTGCCAAGCCCTACGTGTTCACCAAATGCGGTTTGCGTTGGGACGAACAGGGCAACATCCAGAAGATTCTGCACGCGGATTCAATTTGCCGCGAGCTCGAAGACAGCCTGCGCCGCCTGGGCGTGGAGACGATTGACCTGTACCAGATCCACTGGCCGCCCGAAGATCCAGAGTCGTCCGACCTCGAAGAAGGGTGGTCCATTCTTTCAGCCCTACAAAAGCAGGGCAAAGTGCGCTGGATCGGCGTTTCCAATTTCGACGTCAAACAAATGCGCCGCGCGCAAAGCATTGCTCCTATTACCTCTCTGCAGCCGCCCTATTCGCTGATCAATCGCGGCGTCGAGGAGGACATCCTGCCTTACTGCCTGCGTGAGGAAATCGGCGTCATCGTCTATTCACCCATGGCGTCCGGGCTTTTGACGGGTGCGATGACTCGCGAGCGTACCGCCCGATTGCCAAAGGACGATTGGCGCGCCAGCGATCCCGAATTCAGAGAGCCAAGGTTGTCGCGAAATCTTGCGCTAGTCGACCAGCTACGCGAGATCGGGAAGCGTCACGGGCGCTCGCCGGGTGAAGTGGCGATTGCCTGGACGCTGCGGAATCCCGCTGTGACCGGCGCAATTGTCGGCGCCCGCAATGCGCGGCAAGCCGATGGCGTGATGCGCGCTGGAGAGTTCCAACTGAGCGACAAGGAAATAAGCGAAATCGAAGACTTCTTTGAACAGACCGCCGCGTAGAAGCGGGCCAACTGGATGGGTATCACCGCATTTTCGATGGCCTTTGCCACGATGTCGGCAAAGACCTGCTCTTCCAGTTGACCAAAACGGCGGAGCCTTCCGCCCATCCTCGCGCATCCAATTCCCTATATAAAAGGAGGAACCAATGCACGTTGTACTTGGAGCAAGCGGCAATACTGGACACATTGTGGCGCAGAATCTTTTGGCTCGCCAGCAAAAGGTTCGCGTCGTCGGCAGAAACGCAGCTCACTTGCAAGCTCACGCGGCGCAAGGTGCGGAGGTATTTATCGCCGATGTCACCGACGCGGCCGCTCTCACCAAAGCCTTTCACAATGCAGACTCAGCCTACGTCATGATTCCACCCAATCCCACCAGCAACGATCCGCTCGCTTATTCGGAACGCGTCGGCGATGCGATCGCGATCGCTTTGACAAACTCAGCCGTCAAGAACGTGGTGGTGCTCAGCAGCATTGGCGCCGACAAAAGTAAAGGAACCGGCCCAGTGGTCGGCCTCTACAAACTCGAGCAAAAACTCCACCAACTCGGTGACGTCAACGTACTCTTTCTCCGCGCCGCCTACTTCATGGAGAACACACTGCCGCAGGTCCCTGTCATTTCGAAGATGGGCTTTGCGGCCGGGCCCGTTCGCCCCGACCTCAAACTTCCCATGATCGCGAGCCGCGACATCGGAGCGTTTGCCGCCGATGCGCTTCTACGCCTCGACTTCCGGGGCAAACAAACCGAGGAACTGCTGGGCGCGCGCGACCTCACCTACAACGAAGTAGTCACGATTATCGCCAAGGCGATTGGCAAGCCCGATCTCAAATACATGCAACCGCCCGACGAACAGGTGCGGCCCGCGCTGGTTCAGTCTGGGATGTCCGAGCAATTTGCCGGACAGATCCTCGAACTGGCAGCCGCCCTGAACTCGGGACACATGCGCGCGCTCGAGCCGCGCACATCCCGCAACACCACTCCGACGACCTATGAAGACTTCGTCGCCGAAGTCTTCGTCCCAGCCTATCGACAACAGGCAGCCGCGTAAGCAGTCCGGCGCGGGAACCAAACGGAAAAGGCCACGCTCATTTCGGAACGTGGCCTTTTGCTCACGCTGATTTCGTCATTTATTCTTCGCAGCTTCGCCCGCAAACTCCGGAGGTAAAGGATTGTCGGGCCTTTCCTCGTCCCATAAAATACTGAGCACCCACCAGCGCTTCCCATCGTTGATCAGTTGAATGCTGTTAATGCCCCGCTCAAACGGCTTGGCTCCCGGGGCGCGTCGCGATTCGTAACTGCTGAAGACCTGGGTCACATTTCCAAAACTCTGCACTCGATTCACGATCGCATTTTCGTAGAACGGATCCTTCTTGAACACATCTCCCGCCATCATCACAAAATCGTCGACCCCCAACAAATTCACCACCACGCTGCCGTCCGGCGCCTTCATCGTCTGTGTAAATCGCGCCTGAGGAACAAACAGAGACCGAAACCGTTTCCAATCGCGATCACCCACCGGACCCGAGATCACGTCATAGATCGCCAGCAAAATGTTATCCAGCGACTTCACATCGTCCGCGCGCGGAGACGGAACTTCCGAAGCCAAGTCCACACCCTGCGCCGAACTCGCTGGCTTGGCGTCCGGCGAGCCGGCATTCCGTGCTGAATTCTGAGCAAGAGCGACGACCGTAAGCAGCAGAACCACTCCCAGCCTTTTCAAGATTCCTCCATGGCCTAAGGGTTTTTCCGTCGCTACCCGCGCATTGTCCGCAACGGGTCGCGACTTCCGCGAGCATCGGATCAAGAATAATGCAAAACCGAAAAGGCCACGCTCATTTCTGAACGTGGCCTTTATTTATGCCGGCAACAACCGGATTTTATCCTCAGGTGAAGCCGAAGGACTCCCACACACTTTCGGCGCCCGACACAAGTGTGAGGCCAGCGCCCTCGCCCGCGAATGGCCGACGGTACGGGCCCTCCATCCTCGGTGGCGGGCGCGATGCGATAGCCGACTCAATATCTCAGCACGGCACTATGGGGCGCGTCCCAAAGTGCGTGGACATGTTCACTCCTCACAGCGGACTGCAAGTAGTCACCGGCAAAATCGAAACGCGTCACAATTCTCGCTAAAGGAAAGAGTCGCTATGAAACGATTTAAGTCTAAGATGGTTCCACCTGATCGCTCGTCCACTTTGAAACAACCTTCGTCTGTCAACCCACTGGCGGCTACGCGGCGCAAGCTCTTACCAGGCCGCCGATTTTTGTTCGCGATTCCGAGCCTGGTCGTCGCCGCATTTTTGTCACCGGCAGCCAAGACCATGGTCGGAAAATCCTTCGTTTCGCTTTACAAGCCTAAACTAGAGTTGCTCGTGGCGGCCTTCGTAGTCGTTCAGGGGGAAGATCTCGCAAACAACGTGATTCGCGAATCGACTGCGATATACGACGTCCGCGACCATTGCTTGGTCAGCCTATTCGATTCAGCCAGACCACGTTCCACTCCGCAACCAGAAAACCCACCGGGAGAGCTGTTCTCGCAAGCCCACTTGTATAACGGCGGCAGTTCTGCAGCCACCAACTCGCGGCTCGCCTTTTTGTTCAGTCTCCCCGGAAGAGGTCACGATTGAAACTACCCCTAACCTGACGTTCACGACCCAGAGCGTGCGATCCGAACTTCTCGGCAACGAAGAAATTGTCACCATTGCTAGCCTGCCTGCCGGGGCGGGTGGAATCGTGACGGCACAAATTCCTATCCCTTCCTCATCATTCTCCCTGCAAACGATTGGTACTCGCCCGGACCATGAACGGGTCACTCTAAATACGAACTCAGATCGGCTCAGTGGGCGGGTTCTCTTCTTAGACCCGGATGAAGTATCTCGGAGCCCCAGTATCAAGCTGATTTCGGCCAAAGAATCCATCCAACGCTACGCAACTCTGACCGGAATCTCTGAATTGAACCTGCCTAACGCGCTATCTGGAGCCGCTACTGCCGTGAGCATGCACGAATACAGAGTTGAAGACGGCGCTTGTGCACAAGCATCCGGAGCGGTTCATTTGACTTCTCATGGAATCCGAGTGCTTTCGGCTCTAACGAACCGATGACAAAGCGGAAAAGACCACGCTCATTCCTAAACGTGGTCTTTATTTATGCCATCTATGTCGGCAACGACCGGATTCTATTCTGAGGTGAAGCCGAAGGACTCCCACACACTTTCGCGCGCAGCTAGGAACGAGCTAAGCGGGAGCCCATGGCCGAAATCCTGCGTGCTCGCGAAGGACCCTCCGCCCGCTTCTCAATCCCAAAAAGTCTTACGACAGGCCAACGGAGAACCGAAGGCCCCGCCGCTTGACATCTGAACTGGCTTCAGCCGCTGTATTCCCGCTCCTCGTCCTGCCGCTCAGCAACCGAGTTCCAATGGAGCATCCCAGGATCTCGAGCGCAAGAAGCACAACCACACTCGCGTCAAACCAGGTCGTCCAATGACCGGATGCCACCATGAACACGTTGTTCCCCGACGCATGCAGAAAGTGCTCGTACAAGTCAGCACTCAAAGCAGCCATGAAGAAAATCAACGTGATGCACCCAGCGATCCGGTCGCCGAGTTTCCAAAGCGCAACGGATACGACCAAATGCCCCGAAGTGATCAGGATGACGGCCAGCCAACTCACTTGGTCGTTCGGGGCTGGAAGAATCTTTGCCGCAAGGAACAAGTGCCCAACCGCATCCATCCAGTGCGCCACGACAACCAATAGGGCAAGCACCCGAGGTTTTGTCATAAATCAGACCGTCTCTCTCTGGGAATTACGAAACAACTGCGCAAGTCTAGCGCAGAAAGGAAAAGGCCGTCGAGATTTCTCTCCACGGCCTTTATTGAATGCCGGCTCCGTTCTGGCCCAGCCTTATCTAACCTCCCGCAAGTATCCCCAAGCCTCGCGATACTTCTCATACTTCGACCGCCGCTTCCGGCTCCCAGGAAACAACTTCAAGGACCGCATCCGCCGAAGCGCCCGCACCGGAAACACATACCACACATTCAGCGGAACCACGAACGCCACCAGCACATCAATCTGATCCGCTCGGTACGCCTTCATGTCATGCCCATGCGCCCGAATACTGTAAGTGCCGTCTTCGCCCACGCAATGCGCCGACTTCACCTGCACCTTCAACAGCTTCCCACCCGACTGCACAATAAAGTCAAACGGATCGCTATCGCCCCAAGTCTTAGCCACCCCAAATCCCAGGCTAACCGCCTTAGCCACAAACGCCGCCTCCGCCATCTCCCCGCGCCGCTTCCCGGTAAACCGAGCCATTCCGCCTTTATCTCGCCGAGCAGCCGAGGCCAACAAATCCCCAACCTCCGCCGCGCCAAACAAATCCCCAACCAAAACACCCAAGCTCATAACCACACTCTCCTTATTTTCCTGACTCCATCACTAAATTCAATTTGTCATCCCGAGCGAAGCATCAGATTCGCGAAAGCGAATCTGACGCGAAGTCGAGGGACCTTGCGTTTCCCCCACCAACAAATTGTCATCCCGAGCGAAGCCGAGGGATTTGCTTCTTCCCCGCGACAATGCCCAAGACACAAAAAGCCCCTTCGGACAACCCAGTCCGAAGAGGCCTCATAAACCCATGAAGGCTATAAGATCACAATACAAAATATCGCAAGGCTAAGTCAAGACAAAACATGTAGGGCAGCCAGAGCCGCGCTTCGCAGCGCGAGAACCAGAAATCGTCGGCGCAGCACAGAACAGACAATATAAACTCAGAATTGTGAAAGGAGACGCCATTCGATGCTCAAGGCAGTTATCGCAGACGGGCAGCTTACGTTTGAGTCTAGCGTTAGAGGTATAGCGATTTACCTCGATACATTCGCGCTCAAGTCACTAGCAAAAGGGGACGGTTCAATTCGACGACGGTTTGTCGCAGCGATTAACGGCGGCGCGGACCTTCTTTTTTCAACCACGAATGCAGTAGAAATCAGCGGTGCCACTGGCTCCTCGTCCGAAGCGGTCAAGGCTTTCCTTAACGAACTGGGGCCTAACTGGTATCCGATTGAGATGTTGGCAGACAAAGTGATGGCCCGCGAAGAGCGAGGCCTGCCTCCAGACGCTTGTTGCATTGATAAGGACCTTATTCGGGCGTTTTTTTCCAATCGGACGTGCGCACACACTCCCGGTTCGGGCAGAATAATTGACCTGTCAAGCGATTTCTTTCAATTGGGTGCGTTCGTTGACTGGTTGGCTCCCCAGAGGAATCACTTTCTCGAGCAGAAGCGACGATTTGACGAGCTCTTGAAGGACTACATTCTTAAGCTTCGCGCCAAGCACAAGGAAAAACCGGACTGGCTGGATCAGATCATGCCCCAGCCACAATTCAGCCCAGCTAAAGCTGCTACGTTTGCCTACTGGGGTTTGTTACGCGGGCTAATACGCGATAGAGGACACCAGGTCAAAGACGGTGACGCGATGGACTTCCACCACGCGGTCATGGCGTGTGGGTTCGCAAACTTTGCAGCACTGGATAAACACTGGAAAAGCCGTGTCGCGAATCTGCCCAAGCCTAACCGGACACCACGAATCTATTATGAGCCGGAACTCACGGCCATGGTCGCCGACATCGAGTCTGGATTGTCACAACTGAGGAACTCATCTGCTATGCGAGCCTGACCTTCGAAGCGGAAAAGGCCGCTTATGTACCCTTTTTCGGAAGCGGCTTGATCGAAGCAGAATTGACAGGCGGCTGGAAGTTCATCTCTTTTACCCTGGCTTCGTACCTCTTCTTAGTTGGTATGGCGGAGACCCTCCTGATAGAGAATCTCCTTGTTCTTTAGGGGGCGCTGCCGCCGCTGCTCATTGCTCGCCGCATGAGGAAGGCCCTCAACTTGCGCTTGCAAGTCTCGCTTGCTTTTCGCCACTCGGTCCCAGTTCATTTTGGCCATAAACACTCCAACGTCCATGATCCGCATTTAGTCTACCCCAACGCTGAAGTGGCGCGAACTTTCGCGGCCGAGGGCGCCCGCGCCACACTTTCAAGAAGCGGAAAGGGCCACGCTCATTTCTGAACGTGGCCTTTATTTATGCCGGCAACGACCTACCATCCCAAGGCAAACTCGGAATCCCAGGCGACTCGGAGCCGCGGCCTTCAACTCTTTGCTATCCTTCTCCAAGCCATGAAATCCACCTTCGCCTTCGCCTTCGCCTTCATTCTGCTTAGTGTGCGGCTTTTCGGACAGTCGCCCCTAAGCTTCGACGTAGCTAACGTGGTTGTCGGATCGAAGGGAACCGCCACAACGACATTAGATGCGGTTGGCCGATGGTCGCCGGATGAAGAGTCCGGGGGCTCACCGTTGCTTGGGCCGATGTCAGCCGAAGTAAGGTGCTTCAAGACCTTCAGATTCTGCGAGCGACTCGGGGCAATTGTCGCGTCTGCATCATCATCGACAACAGTGCTGGTGGTACAGGATTTTGAGATTGCTCGCTGGGACGACAAGGAGATTCTGGCCATCGACGACACAGCCCCATGCGTTACAAGTGCTTTGCGCGTCAACTTCATGGCTAAGACCGTTCAGCAAAGCCGAGCGCTGAAGACTTCCGCCAAAGACCGCTCGTGTAAAGAGTTCTCACACCTCGATGAGTGGACGACCTTCCTTGTGGGAATTGACGGCGGAAGGAAACGAAACTAACAGTCCTCTGCTGGCGGGCGCGAACATTCGAACTCACATCAAAACGGAAAAGGCCACGCTCATTTCTGAACGTGGCCTTTATTTATGCGGCAGGGACAGGATTCCGTGTGCGCGACGCAAACAGGAAATTTTCGCGCTTTGACCCATAAATATGGTAATATGGGACCGTGAAGACGACCCTCGAAATCCCCGATTTCCTGTTTCGCCGCGCGAAATCCGCCGCCGCCCAGCGCGGTATCCCTTTGCGCCAGCTCGTCACTGAGGCGGTCCAGGAAAAATTGAAAACTACATCCCAGGAAAAGCCTTGGATGAAGCATGTCGGAAAGCTCAAACACCTGCATAAGGAGCGCAAGCAAATCGAAAGCCGGGTAGAAGAAGCCTTCGAGCAGATCGATCGGGAAGTCTGGCACTGATTTTCTGGAAATGATTCTCTGGAAATGATTCTCTGGAAATGATCCCCTGGAAATGATCCTTGATACCAATGCCTTGTCGGCCGCGGCCGACGACGATCCCAGCCTGGCGGCCGTCCTCGCCCGCGCCGAACAGATCGCGCTCCCAGTAATCGTGCTCGGCGAGTATCGCCACGGCATCGCCCAGTCGCGCAATCGGGCCAGTTACGAAAACTGGCTGGAAGAACTGCTCAACGATTGCCTGGTATTGGACATTCAGGAGCCGACCACGCATTATTACGCCGAGATCAGCCTCGAACTAAAGCGCAAGGGCAAGCCCATTCCAACGAATGATCTTTGGATTGCCGCCCTGTGCCAGCAGCATTCTCTTTCCCTCGTGAGCCGAGATCGCCATTTCGACTTGGTCGCCGGGGTCAAGCGCATCGATTGGTAGTCAGCTGTTCGACTCGAAAGAAATCGTCGCCGCTTGACTGCGGACATCCATCCCGCAAAAGGAAAAGCCCAATCTGATTTCTCAGACTGGCCTTTATTTAATGCCGGCAACGACCTACTCTCTCACACACTTTCGGGCTTTGACACACCGAATGCAACTCTCTAGACTAGCGCCTATGGCAGTGCATCTCCGCCCCGAAACAGAGTCCCGCCTGCAAGAGCTCGCCGCTCAAACCGGACGCGCCCCCGACGACCTTGTCGAGGACGCAATGGCCGGATATCTGCAGGAACTCTCCCAGGCGCGCGAAACCCTGGACACCCGCTACGACGACCTCAAGAGCGGCCGCGTGAAGCCCATCGATGGCGAAGACGCCCTCGCCAACCTGCGCCGCAAGAGTGAAGACGGTCGTGCCAATCGTTCATGAGCGCATTTGTCCTCCACCCGGAGGCATACGCAGACCTCGACGAAATCTGGGAATACATCGCGGATGACAATCTCGATGCCGCCGACCGTGTGCTCGAAGAGATTTTCCAGACAATTCAGTCCCTTGTCGACTTCCCGCATCAGGGCCACAAACGTCCCGACCTAACTTCACGCCCGTTGCTTTTTCACTCCGTACGAGATTACGTCGTCGCCTACACGCCCGACGAGACACCTCTGATGGTGATCGCCGTGTTGCACGGCCGACGCAACCCTCGCGTCATCGCCGCCATACTCCAAGGAAGAGCCTGAACCCCAAGCGGAAAAGGCCACGCTCATTTCTGAACGTGGCCTTTAATTTAATGCCGGCAACGACCTACTCTCCCACACACTTTCGCGTGCAGTACAATCGGCCCTGCGGGGCTTAACTTGAGGCGTCTTGCGGGCGTGAGCGCAGCGGGAGCCCGCAGCCGAAATCCCGAAGCGTTCTTTGCGAGGGATCTCTTCGCCGACTTACCGTGGAGGCGGCGATGGACGGGGATGAGGGAGGATATTGACTATGGACACGTCCGACACTGAAACCATCGCAAGGGGCGTATTCGCTGAAATTGCGCAGCGCTTCCCGTCTCTGAAGATGGTCGAGAATCATGGCGAGCCCGTGGAGATCAGCATCACGATGCCAGTGCAACCCGGGCTCACCCACGAAGTGTGGCTGTGCCTGCAGAATCGTGACGAGCTAGGTTTTTCGGCGGGTCACTTTTACATCGAGGTGTTCCCGTGCACAAAATCGGGTCGCGTGGAGAAATACTTGGATGCCGTCACCGGCTTCTTATCAGGCAAGTACAGAATTCTTGAGCACTACCGGGGAACAAGGTGCTATAAGGCTAAGCTGCAAAGACCTGAAGGCGACCGCTGGCGCACTATTGCCACTTGGGCCACGATTTGGATTCGGCTGTCTTTTAGGAAGGCAGTGAAAGAAGTGCGAAATCAGTAAGTGTCCAGCGGAAAAGGCCACGCTCATTTCTGAACGTGGCCTTTATTTATGCCGGCAACGACCTACTCTCCCACACACTTTCGCGTGCAGTACAATCGGCCCTGCGGGGCTTAACTTCCGTGTTCGGGATGGGAACGGGTGGAGCCCCCGCGGTAAGATCACCGACAAATCGTAGCAGCGGTCGTTAGTCTTCGGCGGTTCGTCGTTGGCCAAAAACCTCGCTGCAATCTTGTAAAAGATCATGAGGACGATGCCTCACAACTGAATAGATTGGGTGTGGCTTACTTTCATCCTTGTTTACTTCCGATTTCAACCACGTGTTACTTCGGCTTTTCGTCGGCGCACAGTCGTCAGTTCTTGCTTCTCATCCCCGCCCGAGTTCTGGCGGCGGTTGAGATTCGCATTCAGCTCAGTCCAGGTTCTGACTGAGTGCTGAGTGCTGAAAGCTGACGGCTGTTCCTGCACCGAGTAAATTTTATGGTCAAGCCGAACGGGCGATTAGTGCGGGTAAGCTTCAAACATTGCTGCTCTTTCACTTCCCGTCTATCAACCAGGTAGTCTTCCTGGGCCCTTCTTATCCCTTACGGGTTGGGAGATCTCATCTCGAGGAGTGCTTCCCGCTTATATGCATTCAGCGGTTATCACTACCGAACTTCGCTACCCAGCTATGCCGTTGGCACGACAGCTGGAACACAAGAGGTTCGTCCATCCCGGTCCTCTCGTACTAAGGACAGGTCCTCTCAAATCTCCTGCGCCCACAACAGATAGGGACCGAACTGTCTCGCGACGTTCTGAACCCAGCTCACGTACCGCTTTAATAGGCGAACAGCCTAACCCTTGGAACCTTCTACAGCTCCAGGATGCGATGAGCCGACATCGAGGTGCCAAACCGGAGCGTCGATATGAACTCTTGGCTCCGATCAGCCTGTTATCCCCGGCGTACCTTTTATCCGTTGAGCGATGGCCCTTCCATGCAGAACCACCGGATCACTAACGCCTACTTTCGTACCTGCTCGACTTGTTGGTCTCGCAGTCAACCACGCTTATGCGTTTGCACTCGTCGGCTGATTTCCAAACAGCCTGAGCGTAGCTTCGCGCGCCTCCGTTACTGTTTAGGAGGCGACCGCCCCAGTCAAACTACCCGTCTTACTATGTCCCTCTCCCAGTTTATGGGAGTAGGTTAGAACCACAGAACTCGCAGGGTGGTATCTCACCGGTGGCTCCTCCAAGCCCGAGAGCCTGAAATCAAAGCCTCCCACCTATCCTGCGCAGCAAGTGCCATAGTTCATAGTAAAAGTGTAGTAAAGGTGCACGGGGTCTTTCCGTCTAGTTGCGGGCAACCGGCATCTTCACCGGCACTACAAGTTCGCCGTGTCACTCATTAAGACAGTCGCACTTTCGTTACGCCATTCGTGCAGGTCGGAACTTACCCGACAAGGAATTTCGCTACCTTAGGACCGTTATAGTTACGGCCGCCGTTCACTGGGGCTTCAGTTCGAAGCTTCACCTTGCGGTTGACCTCTCCCTTTAACCTTCCAGCACCGGGCAGGCGTCAGCCCCTATACGTCGTTTTCGACTTTGCAGAGACCTGTGTTTTTGTTAAACAGTCGCAGTGCGCATTTCTCTGCGGCCTCTTCGGGCTTTGACACCCTAGTGAGGCACCCCTTCTCCCGAAGTTACGGGGTTAATTTGCCGAGTTCCTTAACAAGTGTTCTCACGAGCGCCTTTGGATATTCTCCTCGTCTACCTGTGTCGGTTTGAGGTACGGTTCCCTTACGTTCTCCTTAGAGGTTTTTCTTGGCAGCGTGGAATCGGCAGCTTTCACCCATACGGGTTACTGCTTTGCGTCTCAGTGATAACTTCCCCGCGGATTTGCCTACGAGAAACACCTTACACGCATCGACCGTCATAGCCATAGGACGGCCTGCTTATCCTCCTGCGTCACCCCATCGTGATAACGAACACAAGGGAGGTCCGGAATATTAACCGGATGTCCATCAGCTACGCCTTTCGGCCTCGCCTTAGGGACCGCCTGACCCTGAGCGGATTAACCTTTCTCAGGAAACCTTAGACTTTCGGCGCGGAGGGTTCCCACCTCCGTTATCGCTACTTATGCCGGCAGGGTCTCTTCTCAACCGTCCACCAGTCTTTTCAGTCTAGCTTCAAACTGTTGAGAATGCTCTCCTACCACGCATCGACGTTAATCGATGCATTCGCTGCTTCGGTACCAAGCTTGAGCCCCGTTATATTGTCGGCACCGGACCGCTTGACCAGTGAGCTATTACGCTTTCTTTAAAGGATGGCTGCTTCTAAGCCAACCTCCTGGCTGTCTGGGCGTTCCGACTTCCTTTCCCACTTAGCTTGGATTTGGGGACCTTAGCAGGCGATCTGGACTGTTTTCCTCTCGACGACGAAGCTTAGCCCCCGCCGTCTGACTCCCGGATTGGTTGTTCAATGGCATTCTGAGTTTCGTTGGGTTCTGTAAGCTGGAAAGCCCCATAGTCCATCGAGTACTTTACCACCACGACAAATCATCCGAGGCTAGCCCTAAAGCTATTTCGGAGAGAACGAGCTATCACGGAATTTGATTAGCCTTTCACCCCTACCCTCAGCTCATCGGAGCTTTTTTCAACAAACACCCGTTCGGCCCTCCAGTAGGTTTTACCCTACTTTCAGCCTGGCCAAGGGTAGATCATCCCGCTTCGCGTCTATTCCTGCCAACTGATTCGCCCTATTAGGACTCGCTTTCGCTACGGCTCGCTTTCGCTTAACCTTGCTGACAAGAATAACTAGCCGGCTCATTATGCAATAGGCACGCGGTCAGACTTTCGGCTTACGCCGCATAGTCCTCCCACCGTTTGTAGGCACACGGTTTCAGGTACTATTTCACTCCCCTCGCAGGGGTTCTTTTCGCCTTTCCCTCACGGTACTGGTTCACTATCGGTCAGAAGCTAGTATTTAGCCTTACGGAATGGTCTCCGTAGCTTCCCACAGGGTTTCTCGTGCCCCGCGGTACTCAGGTATCGACTTCGAGTCTGGTCAGTTTTCGCCTACGTGGCTATCACACTCTATGGCCCCTCTTTCCAGAGGGCTTCGGCTAACCACCAGATTGGTAACTCTACTGTTGTCGACCCTACAACCCCAATAACACCCGAGGGTGGTACTGGTTTAGGCTGTTGCGATTTCGCTCGCCACTACTTTCGCAATCGAGGTTTCTTTCTTTTCCTCCAGGTACTGAGATGGTTCACTTCCCTGGGTTCGCTCGTACCCGACTATGGATTCATCGGGCCGTACGTGGGTTTTACCCACGTGGGTTTCCCCATTCGGAAATCCCCGGATCAATGCCTGCTTGCGGCTCCCCGAGGCTTATCGCAGCTTGCCACGTCCTTCATCGCCTGCTTCTGCCAAGGCATCCACCATGCGCCCTTAGTAGCTTGACCATAAAATTTACTCGACACACGGCAGCTTGCTCTCGCCGCAATGAGCAATCTTTCAATTGTCATTCCGAGCGAAGTCGAGGGACCTGCTTTCCTTTCGGAAAACAAAACCCTCAGCAAACCACCACACGCCGCGCAAACTCTATGGGCCTAGATCCTGCTCATCGCACGTAACATAGGTTCTCTTCGTGCCTCTTCGTACTCCTCACAGCGATTGCTCGCCGAAGAAATCTTCAGAAGCAAAAAGAAATCCGCGCCACATACACCAGCAGGGTTCTATTCAGGCACTCATAAAAATTTACACGCCTTGTAATTTGCCCAATCTATTCAGTTGTCAAATATCGTCCTCGCCAGTTTTCACTGGCTGCCCGCCTAAGCGGGTATGGATTGTCCCGACTTCGGGGTGTGCAACCCCTCAGTCATCCAACCCAATGTTCGGCGTCAAGCGACTTTTGAACCGTGATACGGAATCGGTTGTCGCATTGACGCCCAACATCAAATTGGATAGTTGCTTCTACTTCGCTTCCGGCTTTCGATGAGGAGCGTCCGGATCCATGCCTCGCGCAATCATCTGAGCCCGCTCCTGATGATGCATGATCGTCTTCACGATCTCAGTTGCGCCCCAGACTACGATGGCCACGATCGGAATCAGCCAGATTCCAAGGTCGGTTATCGATCGCATGTCTTCGTCTTCCTATCCGGCCGAGCAAGACAACAATCGACCGACGATTGAATTC
>CAVOLD010000003.1:0-983930 GCA_963696705.1 uncultured Acidobacteriota bacterium | reverse complement strand
GGATATTACGTCAGCCATGCAAAACTGCGGCGAGTTGACGTTCTCTACTTCCTATTGATCTAATCTCGTCGGTGATTCCGTCATGAGAATATTTGGTGCGGTCTGTGTTTTGGGACTGTTGCACTGGTCCTCCAACGTCGCTCTTCCGCAAACGACAAGGCAACAGCCAAACGCAGTGCCTACGCACAAAGACTCAAAATCATACGAATATGAGAACTCAAAGTATGGGTTCAAGTTCTTCCTGCCTGCTACATGGAAAGGGTGCAAGACCGTCGAGGACACCTGGCGAGGCTACACGGAAACTGACCGTGGTGAGGAAACGGTTGAACGCGGCCCTGAGATCAGGATTGTCAACCCCCGGTCGAAGGAATCTGATCAGTATCAGGACATTTACATCATGATCTTCACTCACAGGCAGTGGAAGTCCGTCCAAGAAGGTAAGTTCGTTGTGAGTCCAGCTCCGATTGGCCCGGGAGAGCTTGATCGGAATGCGAAGTATGTATTTGCGGAACCTCCTCGGATGATCAATCCTGACTTGGAAGGGGCTGAGGAAATTGAAAACATCATGAAATTGAAGCCGCTGCACGCATTCTGAAGCCCGCAGCCCCAATTGCCGAAATCAGGCAATAGCGCGCTCAGTGAGGGGATTTGAGACGCGATTTTTCGCCAACCATCATGAGACCCGCTTGAACTCGCAGAACCGCAATCCTTTGCACCATTGACAATTCGGCAGAGGGCGAACACGATTGGGTGCACTCATTCGCGGCTTTTCAGCATAGGAGTTTGTCCTCTGGAGGTTGAGTTATGAAACGAATCAGCATCGTGGTTTTGGCGTTATGCACGTGCGTCACATCGGTTGCGTGGGCACAGAAGCCACCGTGCGCGCACTCCCCGTTCTGGGCCGAGTTCCACAAAGAAAACATGGAACGATGGAACCGGTGCGAGCACACGCTTAACGTAAACAATGTGGGGAACCTCAAGTTGAAGTGGAGTTACAACACTAACGCCCACGTGCAATCCTCGCCGGCTGTGGTCAATGGTGTGGTTTATGTTGGCGCGGCTCCCGGATATATATATGCACTGAGCGCCAGAACCGGTGATAGGCTTTGGAGATATAAGACCGGAGGGCTTCTGTATTCCTCGCCCGCCGTAGCGAATGGAGTGGTTTTTGTCAGCTCGGCGGGGAACAATAATGTGTACGCGCTGAAGGCCAGCAATGGTGCCAAGCTGTGGGGCTACCTAGCCGGCGGCGGGGACGTTTATTCCTCGCCTGCCGTGGCTTATGGGACGGTTTATGTCGGGACGGTCAACCACGATGGCTCCAACGTGTTCGCGTTGAACGCCATCGACGGCACGCTGCAGTGGAGCTACGCCACTGGCAACGCCGTGTATTCCTCCCCCGCCGTGGCCAATGGAGTGGTTTACGTCACCTCGGGAAACCAGAACTTGTACGCCCTGAATGCCATCAGCGGCGCCCTGTTGTGGAGCCACACCACCGGCGATCCAGGGTTTTCCTCGCCCGCCGTGGCGAATGGGGCGGTTTATGTCGTCGGCGGCAACAGTCTGCGGGCACTGAACGCCAGCACCGGCGCCACGTTATGGAGTTATGCCGTCGATGGCTATCCTACGGGGTCGCCCGCCGTGGCGAATGGCGTGGTGTATGTCGGTTCGTGGTACGGCAACGTGTACGCGCTGAACGTTAGCACCGGCGCGCTAGTGTGGACCTACGGCACCGGCGACACCGTGTCTTCATCGCCGGCCGTGGCGAATGGGGTAGTTTATGTCGGCTCGGACGACAGCAACATTTATGCGCTGAACGCCAACACCGGTACCGTGCTTTGGAGTTACACCACTAACTTCTACGTGGAATCCTCGCCCGCGGTGTCGAACGGGATGGTTTACGTCGGCTCCGACGACAACCACGTGTACGCCTTCGGCCTGAAGTGAAGCGCAAGTCTTGCAGGGATAACTGTCGAAATCAGGCGTGGCTGTTGAAAAACTCCTTGACCGGAATGTCTTCTTGGCTGCGATTATCGCTGCTGCCGAGTTTGTTCTTCTCCCCTCAGCTAGGTAGTAGCCTCCACCGTAGGGGCTGTCGGTTGGCTGAGGAACCGGACAAGTCGCTTGAGGTTCTGGGCCGCCGCTGCGAGCAAGAACTGCTCACGAACGAACCTCATCCGACGTAGGCGCAGGCGACGCAGCCCGATCAGATTCTTCAGCTCGGCAAACAGCGCCTCTACTTTTTTCCGCTCCCGTTGTGCACTGGCGAATGCTGGTGTGTTTGCCAGGTCCCGGGCACGTTGTCGCGCGGGTTCATGCATGTGAATGGCGAGATACTTATATCGTCCCTTTGTGCATTGCGCTTTTTGCGAACATGCCCCACAACGCTTGCCGCTGCCGATATAGGCGTGAGCCCGGTTGCGAACATTCAGACCGACATAGTTGAGCTGTTCCCCGGCCGGACAGAGATAGCTGTTGCTTTCGGGTAGATAGGTAAATCGCTCGGGACCGTAGAGGGGGTTGTTCTTGCGGAGAGCACTGTCCCGTGTGCGCATATACGGTGTGATATCCCGCTCCATTAACCATTGCAGGAACTCACCGTTGCCGTACGTAGCATCAGCAACCACCGACTTGGGATTGTGGCCTTGCCATTCAGCGAAACGAGCGATCATGTCTTGTGCGGCTACCGTCTCCTGACTCATCCGGGCTGCGGTTGCTTGCACTCCCACGATCACGCAACTATGGTTGTCCACCAGATAGTTGTCGTAGTAACCGAGCCGGGCCGGAGTTCCACCCTTGGTCGCATAAGTCGCATCGGGATCGGTTGTGGACACCAGTTTCTGCTCATGCACTGGCTTGTCGGTCGGATTTTGCTGCTCTAATTCCACCAGGTACTGGTGCACAGTGTGGTTCACCTGCGCCGCTTCCGCCAGTTGCTCGCGTGGAATGCGGCTCTCCTTGCTGGCATTGGCTTCCACGAAACTGCCGTCCACCGACAAGTCATCTCCTCGCACCAATCCCGCTTCCAGACAGCGCGCCACGATCTCTTCAAACAACTGCTCGAACAGCTTCGATTCTTGGAATCGTCCGTGCCGGTTCTTGGAAAATGTAGAGTGGTGTGGAATCTCCTGATCGAAGCCCAGCCCGGTAAACCAGCGCCACGCCAGATGCATGCGCAGTTCCTCTACTAACTTGCGCTCGCTGGTGATGCCGTACAGATAGCCAATCAACAGGATGCGCAGCAGAAGTTCAGGGTCAATCGACGGCCGCCCCGTATCGCTGTAACTCTCTTTTAGCTTTTCCCGCACGAAGGCAAAGCTGATGTGCTTTTCGATGAGCCGCAGTAGATGATTCTCAGGAACCTGATCTTCCAGGCGGAAGTAGTAGAACAACGCTTCGGAACGATCCTGTTGCCCCATCATGATTAACCAGCCTCCGCGAATGGCGATCCACAGCATGGCAAACATTCCTCCTCCTTTATTACCATGCTTCTGCCGCCTCCGATCGCTAATCACAGTGACTTTTTCAACACCCACATGCCATTACACTCAAGTGCCCAGCGTACGGCCCATGATGAGCGATGTTACGCCAGTTGACAACGAGGACAGACAGTGGACGCCGCGTACGCTCGGGTGTAACATCGCGAAAAGCCACGCTGCTCCTAGCTTCCAGCTTCCAGCTAGGAATCCAGGCTAGGATACCGTCGCGCCATGACCCACAAGAAGTGTTCTCCGGGCCGGATTCGCATTTATTTGCTGTTTGCCGTTGCCCTCGCGTTGTCTATCCCCGCCTCGGCGGCATGGAAAGAGAAGGTGCTGTACAGCTTTCAGGGTGGAACGGATGGATCAGTTCCGATCGGCAGTCTGATACGTGATTCGGCTGGAAACATTTATGGAGCCACCCAACAGGGTGGGGTGACCACTTGCAGATCGCCGTATCCGTGCGGCACGGTTTTCCAACTTGTCCCGCCGGCCACGCAGGGAGGCCCTTGGACAGAGAATGTTCTGCACGTATTTCGAGGAAATGCGAACAATGACGGCGCCACTCCAGGGGGCGGGCTGGTCATGGATAGTTCCGGCAATCTGTATGGTGTAACCGCTTACGGCGGCACGGGAAACTGTGTTCTGCTGGGCGACTCGGTGGGTTGCGGCGCGGTGTATGAGATGTCTCCGCCGAAGCAAAAGGGTGGCGCGTGGACCGAGACCATCCTGTACAGCTTTCCCACCAGCAAGCAAGGATATGTGCCGAACGGGGACCTGGTATTTGACAAGTCAGGCAATCTCTACGGAGCCACCATATTCGGTGGGACGAAAGGCACGACCTGCGACCCATACTACGGCGGGCAATGCGGAGTGGTGTTTGAGATAAGTCCGCCGAAGCAGAAGGGCGGCGCGTGGACCCAGAAGGTGCTGCACAACTTCGCGGGCATCGCCAATGGCCAACAAACAGGCGACGGCGCGAATCCCAACGGAGGGTTGGTACTAGACGGCAAAGGCAGTGTCTATGGGACGACATACATCGGCGGCTACAACTGCCCCCATAACTCAAACCAGGGCTGCGGCACAGCGTTCGAGCTTAAGCCTCCAACAAAGAAGGGCGGAGCCTGGAGAGAGACGGTACTTCACCACTTCAACCGGTCTAATTCCGACGGCGGCAATCCCATGGCTGGCATGGTTTTTGACGTCAAAGGCCGGCCTTACGGGACCACTCTGAACGGCGGTCCCGACGGTGGCGGCAATGTATTCCGGTTGACGCCGCGTCCCAAGAATACCGGGCCCTGGACCGAGACGGTACTGCACGCCTTCGGCAACAACACCTTCGGATACGACCCCCGCTTGTCTTCGACTCCTCTGGCAACCTTTATAGCGCCGCAAGTACGGGCAGCGGCGGGGCTGCGTACGGTAATGTATTCCGGTTGAAGCCGCCCAAGAGTAAAGGGCAGCAGTGGGGCCTTGTCGTACTTTACGATTTCGTAGGCGTTCCTGATGGCTCAAATCCGGCTGCCGGTTTGATTTTCGACAGCTCAAGCAATCTCTATAGTACGACTCAGTACGGAGGCAGTGGTACAGGCTGCAGTTTCGTTGGCTGCGGGACTGTGTTTGAGGTCTCGCCGTAGGAGCGAGTTAGCATCTACAATCATCGCCCCGGTGACTGCTCCTGACCTGCTATCGTCCCCCAGTTTATGTAAACAGGCGTGGGTGTTGAAAAAGTCCCTCGACAGAACGCCTTTTCACCTGCGAGCATGCCGCTGCGGGTTTTCTTGTCTCTGTTCGACTAGGTGGTGGCCGGCAGAACCGGTGTCGTCGGCTGACTAAGGAAGCGCACCAGTCGCTTGATGTTCTGAGCTACCGCTGCCAGGAAGAACTGCTCGCGCACGAACTTGAGTCTCCGCAGACGCAAGCGCCGCAATCCGATCTGATTCTTCAGCTCCGCGAATAAGGCTTCCACCTTCTTTCTTTGCCGCTGTGCCTTGGCGAACTCTGGCGTGTTGACCAACTCCCGCGCACGTTGTCGTGCTGGCTCGTTCTGGTGGATGATAAGGCCCCGGAAGGCAGCGCTGGTGCATTGTGGTCGGAGCGAGCACGGGCCACACTTTTTGCGTGTCCCGATGTAGTTGAAGGCTCGATTGCGATAAACTCGGCCACCATAGTTGAGGAACTGGCCAGCAGGACAGAGATAGCGATTGTGTTCCGGTTCGTAGATAAAACGATCGGGACCGAAGTAGGGACTCCTCTTTCTGTGAATACTGTCGCGGGTTCGCATATAGGGAGTGATGTTACGATCGGCCAACCACTGCAAGAACTCCCCGTTCCCATACGTCGTGTCAGCCGCCACCGATTCGGGCGCTCGTCCTTGCCACTCGGCGAAACGGGTGAGCATGTCTTGCGCGGCCACGGTTTCCTGACTCATGCGCGCCGCTGTGCCCTGCACTCCCACAATCACGCAGCTTGCATTGTCCACCAGATAGTTGTCGTAGTAACCGAGGCGAGCCGGCGTATTGCCCTTGGTGGCATAGGTAGAATCCGGATCGGTGGTCGATACCTTGTCTTGCTCATGCACCGGTTCTTCCACCGGGTTCTGCTGTTCCAGCTCCTGCAGATACTGGCGCACGCTGTGATGGACCTGGGCTGCTTCTCCCAACTGCTCCCGTGGAATGCGGCTCTCCTTGGCTGCGTTCGCTTCCACGAAGCTGCCATCCACCGACAGGTGCTGGCCCTGCACCAGCCCCACTTCCACGCACTGCCGCACGATCTGTTCAAACAGCTCCTCGAACAGCTTCGATTCCTGAAACCGCCCATGACGGTTCTTGGAAAATGTAGAGTGATGCGGGATCTCCTGATCGAAGCCCAGACCCGTGAACCAGCGCCAGGCCAAGTGCATGCGCAGTTCTTCCACCAGCTTGCGCTCGCTGCCGATGCCGTACAGGTAGCCGATCAAGAGAATGCGTAGCAGTAGCTCGGGATCAATCGACGGTCGTCCGGTCTCGCTGTAGCTGCCTTTCAGTTGTTCGCGTACGAAAGCAAAGCTGATGTGCTTTTCGATGAGCCGCAGCAGGTGGGTTTCAGGAACCTGATCTTCCAGGCGAAAATAGTAGAACAACGCTTCGGAGCGGTCGTGTTGCCCCATCATGACTAGCAAGCCTCCGAGAATGGCGATCCACTGCATGGCAAGCATTCCTCCTTCTTATTTACCATGCTTCTGCCGCCATTCCGATCCCTAATCACAGTGACTTTTTCAACACCCACAGGCCATTACACTCAAATCCCCCGGTTGCAGGGGTCAAAGAGTGAAATGGAGATATTACGACAGGCATGCCTGACCGTGTGCAAATTCAATTGACAATTCTTCTGGTCAGGCACATACTCCCTGCCCAGGTTTGGGGGAACGCTTTCTAGCCTTCGTGTCTATCCATACGCCCTCTGAGAAAATGGGCTGCTAAGAGACTGAGCCTGGATTCCATTCGCCGCTACAGCCCCCATCGTGTAATCGCCCGATTGAGCAGGAGGCAACATGAAAACGGGAAAACTCAGAGTGAGGAAACTCTCTAGTTGGAAAACTGCCGGCGCAGTTTTTTTGGTCTGTGCCGCGACGGCGATTGCTTCGCCTGCACAAACCTTTGCCACTCTAGTGAATTTCGACGGCACGGACGGTGCCAATCCCGAAGCGGGGCTGGTTCAGGCCACTAACGGAAACTTTTACGGGACAACTTACGACGGCGGGGCCAACGGGCAAGGAACGGTCTTCAAAATTACCCTAGGAGGCAAGCTAATAATATTGCACAGCTTCGAGACCACTGACGGCGCCCTCCCTGCGGCAGGGCTGGTTCAGGCTCCGAGCGGGGACTTCTACGGGACAACCTACCTTGGCGGGGCCAACGGCGATGGCACGGTCTTCAAAATCACGGGCGGCGGAGCCCTGACCACGCTGCACTCCTTCGACGACAGCGCTGACGGTGGTTACCCTTTAGGCGGGCTGGTGCAGGCCACCAGTGGGGACTTCTATGGAACGACGTTCGCTGGCGGGTCCAATGGACAAGGGACGGTCTTCAAAATCACCGGCGGGGGAAAGCTGACCAAACTGTATAACTTTTGCTCAAAGCCTGAATGCAAAGATGGCATAGGACCTTCCGCGGCGCTAGTACAGGCCACCAACGACAACTTCTACGGGACAACCTCCGGTGGCGGGGCCAATGGACAAGGGACGGTCTTCAAAATCACCGGCGGGGGAAAGCTGACCACGCTGCACAGCTTCGGCACGGACGGTGCCGACCCTGAAGCGGGCCTGGTGCAGGCCACTGACGGGGACTTCTACGGAGCAACCTACTTTGGCGGGGCCAACGGGGATGGCACGATCTTCAAAATCACTTCAAAGGGTATGTTGACCACGGTGCACAGCTTCGACGGCACGGACGGTGCCAATCCCGAAGCGGGCCTGGTGCAGGCCACCGACGGGGACTTCTATGGAACAACGAACCTTGGTGGGGCCAACGGCGATGGCACGATCTTCAAAATCACTTCAAAGGGTATGTTGACCACGGTGCACAGCTTCGACTTTACGGACGGATCCGGCCCTGTCGGCGGCCTCGTTCAAGCCACCAATGGGAAGCTATACGGGACAACTATCAATGGCGGAGCCGACGGCGAGGGCACGATCTTCCGCCTGTCCGTGGGGCTCGGCCCGTTCGTGGAAACACGGCCCACCTCCGGCAAGGTGGGAGCCGCCGTCATCATCTTGGGAAACAATCTGAAGGGCGCGACCAGCGTCACATTTAACGGCACCGGAGCAATCTTCACCGCCTCCAACACCGAAATCACGACCACGGTACCGAGCGGCGCGACTACCGGTTTTGTTAAGGTGACGACACCCAAGAGAACGCTCAAGAGCAACGTGGTTTTTCGGGTGACGAAATGATGTTCTGACCTCGTCGGAACAGAGGCCGCCTGATGTCTGTGCGGCCTTTCCTTTGCGATTACGCAGACGGCGGTTGAGCGGTAATTTCTGTTATCAGGCCATAGCGCTCAAAACCCAGTCATGCCGCGTCCATCCGGGCCAGGAACTCGGCGCAAGAACGGATCGCGTCCAGCTTGTCCTCCCGTAAGCCGCGCAGCTCTTCCTCCCGGAGTCGGCCTTCGTGCAGAAGTTTCCCGAACACGTGCGTGAGTCGCTAATACCGATAGTCGTACTGCGGTCGATCTCCTTACGACGTTGCGTCAGGTAACTTTCCAAGTCCCACAGATCCGACGATTGTCGGATCTGGCTGGCCATCTTCTTTACTTCCTGAATCACTTCGTGAAGCTCTCGCCCCAGGGCAGCGTCGAAGGCTGTGCGGGCGATCAGCCTTTCTGATTTCGACCAAATCGGTTCGTTCTGGTAGGGATAGGTGTGTTGAGTCGCAGACGGGATGGTCATGTTCCGCTCCTCCGTGGCTGCATTCTATCCCCTGTCCAGTCGCCTTTTCTACAGGGTCGGACGCTTTCACTGTGGCGGATTCATCATCGTTTTCCGGCGAGTGCCGTCCTTCTGTTCTGAGATCAAAAAGGTCGTTCACTGGATGGCCGAGATTCTGTTTGCAACCGAGATAGCGTTCCGTCGTCTGGACCGATGCATGCCCGAGCAAAAACTGAATCTGCTCTAGTTCACCGCCGCGATCGTGGCAGAGTTTCGCGCAGGTCCGCCGCAGATCGTGCGGTGCAATGTGCTCCAAGCCTGCTCTCGCGCAGCAGGTTCTAAACCACATACCACACGACATTCTGCGAGAGGCCGCTGCCCCACACCTTTCCCCGCCTGGCGACCGCTCGAAAGATTTTGCCCTCACAAACGCCAGCGGCTCGTGTCCATTGATCGAGAGCGGCTTTCACCCATTCTGGAATGGGCACGGTGCGGATGTGGCCACCCTTGCCGATCAGATCCACGGCTGCCCAGTGACCCTGACGCATCTGGATCTCATCCAACTCCAAGCCGACCAACTCGGATCTGCGAAAGCCACAACCGAATAGCATGGCCAACATCGCATAATCGCGCTTGGCACGCATGGTGTCTCCCCCCGCATGCTTGAGCACTTCCGAACTCTGCTCCACGCTCAACCAGTTTCCGACGCGAAAGCCGAGTTGTTTAACTCCCTTGACTCGGCCGATTCCTGCAGCCAACTCAGGACTCAGCAAGCCTGAGTCGGCAGCTTCGTGTGCAAGACGGCGCACGGCTGCGAGTTGCTGGTTGATGGTGTTCGCGGCCAGCCTTCTTGACTCCAGGTACATGCGATAGCGAACGACGACGATACGATTGAAGGCGAGTCGAGGTTCGGAGCAGTACCAGGCAATAAATTGGTCAATGGCATACTCGTAGACGCGGCGCGATGCTGGTGATCCAAGGCTATTGAGCACCGCCGCTTTGCAATGATCCAGATCGGGTAGGCGAAGCACTCGACGATGGTAATTCGGCTTGATTCTGTTTTTGCTCATTGGCGGCGGCCTCCCATGCCGTAGGCATTCGAGGTACGCCAGACGGCCTGAAGGATGCAAGTCTGCTTAAGGGAGGAATACGGCCTTGCGGGGTTTGAGCGCCATGGCGTGTTTACTTCAGTGGACAAGATCGCCGCTAAGCTGGTTTCGGCTAGGGCCAGTCGCAAGATCACTGAGGTCCATGATCTCTTTCTGTTTATGGCATTTCACAAGGTCACCTGGGAATAGTTGACCTCGGTACATACCGCCCGGGCAAGGCTGTAGCCTAGTATCTCAAAGAACCACCTCTGGACGATCGTTCCACCGCTCGTAAGACGTAAGCGAAGGAGGGACCGTGAAGACTAGATCTGTTGATGGGATGCAGGTACTAAAGCGCCGAAGTAGTCGCATGGCGCTCAAAGCTCGTATAACGATGTCAGGCGACGACTGCACGAAGTGCGCCTTCACTCTGCCCGCCAACGCAACCAAGTTGAACCGACATGGGGCTGCCATTCAACTGAATCGTGAGCTGTTGGTGGGTTCAACCATCTTGTTACAAAACACTCGCCAGATTAAACTTTCGGCCCGAGTAGTCACCCTGATCAGCGCACAACGTCAGGGTGTCTGTACATATGGGGTCGAGTTTCTCGAAGCAGACGCTGTGGAAAAGAATTTCTGGGGAATCAACTTTCCGCCACCCGCCGTTCCAAAGTGAGAATGGGCACTCTGTAGGGCGACTGTTGAAATATCGATGTCGCTCATTGACCAATGGTCAAAACGTGTAATGGCCTGATTTCGTCACTTGAGAACGGCTGCCTTGACTCTCTGATCCTCGGAGACGGATAATCAACCGCTCTTCTAGGAGGCGCTATGAGACGTTCCTCCCGACCCCGTAAGATATCCAGCTTTCCCGAATCGGTTCATCGACGGCTCAACATGTACGCTCTTGCAGCCAGCGCAGCAGGAGTTGGAATGCTGGCCCTGACCGTGCCCGCTGAGGCGAAGATTGTGTATACGCCGACCCATGCGCAGATCCCACCGGGGGAGGGTTTAGCCTTGGATCTCAACCACGACGGAATCAACGATTTTTTCTTTTCTAATTTTTACAGTAATACAAGCTCGACGATTGCCCTGTGGGTCTCGCCTGGCAACCAGGGCAATGGGGCGTTTTCGCACCTGAGTTATGCTGCCGACTTGCCTGCTGGTGTGAAGGTCGGACCCAAAGGACATTTTCGGCTGCGCTCTATTGACGTTTTGGTTTCTAATGAGTGCCAGAACGGTCCATGGAAGGACGCTCACGACCGATATCTCGGGTTGAAATTTGAGATCAAAGGGAAAACTCACTTCGGCTGGGCGCGCCTGAATGTTAGGTGCATTTCTCCGAAGACCCTGCATGCCAGCCTGACCGGCTATGCTTACGAAACCATACCGAACAAGCCCATTGTTACAGGAAAGACCAAGGGACCAGATGAGGACAGCAGCGCGGAGGAATCGAGAACGACTCCCATGCCGACTCCCGAACCCGCCACGCTGAGCGCACTGGCACTGGGCGGGCCCGGATTGTCGATCTGGCGGCGAGAGGAGTCGGTTGCCGCTACAACACCTCGATTGAATCGTTGAGTCAGACATTGGAGGACAGGCTGCCCGGCGAATAGGTGGCTTGCCATCCCGCAACGAAACCTTGGTAACTTCCCTTCGATGCCTCTCTCACGTTCCAATGAAAAAGAATTGTCGCATTGGAATCCTTATCGTGAACAATTTGCTACTGTGCTTTGTTGTCCAACTCGGGGTGGCATTCGGGCTCGCGGGACTATTGTGGCCAGACAAGTTCATGCCGCTTTTCGAAATCCTGATGTTCCCTTGGGCGGCAAACTGTCGTGGGATTCGCGCCAACGGCATCGCTGCCATCGGATTGTCGCTGCTGCTTCTGGTCACGCGGCTGACTGGCTATCGCTGACCCAAGGCGTCAAGGGCGATGTTCGCCGCACGCTGATGTACTCGGCTTCCAACATGCGGATGGCTGGTTATACACCCCTTCTCCGAATTGATTGAGGTGCATAAGTTAGGTCAACCTGTGCGTCGTTGTGGGACTTGATCTTGACGGCGTATTGCCTTTTGGTCATCGGTACATTGTCGAGGACGAAGAATTCCTTCTTGCAGTGGCCACAGATGAAGCGACCAGCATCGGCTCGCTTGAACTCGGCGGCGAAGGGATAAGTGGTCTCCTTGCCGCAGTGGGGGCATGTCAGCATAGGGCATTGTCCTAACTGCAATATCCATGCAAGAAAAAAACCGCTGTCCCGTTCACATCGCTCTTGTATTTGGAGCATCTGCCATGCCATGGGCGAGAAATGAATCGTTTGTTGTAGTTAAAGCGTTCGGGCGTCGATCCCGAAGAGCACTTTAGGGGAGGTATAACGAATATTTGACCTACTGCACTGTTGCCTTGGCGCATCCCGACGCGACCTGCCTGCACAAAATGAAGGGTGACGTTGGATGCCGATTCCAACCTTTAGTAATGGTGGTTCCATGGTCGTAGCGGGATAAGGGACTAGACTTGAAGCTGTGAGACATTACAGCATCAAGATGATCCATGGCTTAACCACGTTCACTTGTCCACGTTGTAAGCACTCGGTCACGACATCGGAGTTCAGCAGCCAGAACGGCAGCCTCCGAACCCAAGCAGCTAGAGCAATGAACCAGCACGCTGTGACAGAGCATAGCCGCCCCGCATCCGCTTCGCCCCTGCATACGGGGTGTGGCACGCTCGTTAGAAAGCGCACATCAGCACAAGGTTAACAAGCGAGAGAAAATGAAAATACTTCTGATTGAAGACAGTAAATTCCAGCGGATTGCAAATGAACGGGTACTCGTCAAGGCTGGGTACAGTGTTATCCAAGCCGGAGACGGCGAAGAGGGCCTCCGCGTCGCTCGCAAGGATATTCCCGATCTTATCCTGCTCGATATGATGTTGCCCAAAGTGTCGGGACTCGATGTTCTTCGCGCTCTCAAAGGCGACGTGCTCGTAAAACACATCCCCGTCATCGTGTTGAGCGGACTTGGTCAAGGCAATGAGACAAAACTCTTGAAAGAAGGCGCAGCAGCATTTTTTATGAAGTCAGAGAAATCGTTAGAGAACAGTTCATCAGCCCTGATTCAGGCAGTGGAGAACGTTTTGGATGCGGCAAAAGCATCGGAAGCCATCTCAGCGCAATGAAGCACGTTTTACAGGGCGTTCTGAGACGTTTGAAAGCACCATGGAATCGCTCGCACCGATGAGCCGGCGAGCGGTGTCGTATTCAAACTTACTCCAGCGTTGTCCAAACTGCCATCCTGACACTGCTGGCCTTGCTTATCGCATTTACTTTCTCGATGTCCGTCAGCCGCTACGATCAACGGAAGAACTACGAGGAAGCGGAGGCCAACGCGATTGGGACGGAATACGTCCGGGCAAACCTGCTGCCCGCCGCCAGTGCTGCGACAGTACGTGATCTACTGAGGAAGTATCTCGACCAGCGGATCTTATTTTATGTGACCCGAGATAAGTCCGAGTTGGAGCGGATCAACGCTTCCACGGCTCAATTGCAGACCGACCTGTGGTCCAGCGTTCAAACTCCAGCTTTGGCGTTGCCGACGCCGGTGATGGCCCTCGCTGTTGCGGGAATGAACGATGTGTTGAATTCACAAGGGTACACTCGGTTCGCATGGGGGTATAACATCCCGGTTGAGGCATGGGCGCTGATGGAACTGATCGCCGCCTTTTCCAACCTACTGGTCGGTTACGGTGTTCGTCGAAAGAACCGCCTTTTGTTTCTTGCTTTGCCGCTTGCCGTAGCTCTCGCATTCTTTCTCATAGCCGACATTGACAGTCCACGTCGAGGCCTGATTCGAGTTAAACCACAAAATCTGATAAGCCTCTCTCAGCCCCTGCAACCACACTAAAGCAAGGGGACTGTTGTAACATCGCGTCTCTGACAATGTCGGCCCGTGTCAAGCACTTTTTGAGCGCACGACTGCATGCACTCAAAGAAGAGCGCCATTTCGCTCTCGTTGATGGTGTTGCCTTTTCCAACCGTAGGCTCGCTCGTAATCGTTTTCAGGTCAGGACTCAGTCCGACCCATGCATCTCTTCGGTCGCAACTGCGATCATGATTACTACTTCGAACTCCTCAGTGAAGAGGAGCGGGACGCCCAATCAATTTCTCGGTGTTCTACTGCACACCATCGCGATTTCCGGGTTGTCCCGCGTGCGAACCGAACTTGCTCCACTGCTGATAATCCCATCCCTTGCGCATCATCCAGTACAGACGAACCGCCAGCTTGCGGGCCATGGCGACCTTGGCGGTTTTCCTCCCTCGCCGCATCATCAGGTGAAGATACTTGCTGCGCCACTCGGGCACACTACGCACCGTCACCTGCGCCGCTTCCACCAGCAAGAAACGCATCATCGAACTGCCTTGTTTGGTGATGTGCCCCAACCGTCGCCGGTTCCCACTGGAATCTTCCAGTGGCACCAGTCCCAGATAACTCGCGATCTGCTTGCCGCAATCAAAGCGTTCGGCTTGGCCAATGATCAGCACAAAAGCCAGTGCGGTTAAGGCACCGACTCCGGGATGCGTCATCAGTCGCCGCGCCTCCGGACACTTCTCGGCCTCTTGCTCGACCGCCTGACTCAGTTCCGCGATGGTCGGGTTCAGACGATCCAGCAACTCCAGCAGATCACGCCGCCGCCGGCTCGCCCACGGAGCCAGGCGGAATGACTCTAATTGCTCCCGCCCATGCTGCCGCCACAACCGCTTCTTGCAGCGCAGTCCTTCGTTCAGCGCTACCGATTGCAACTGATTCATGATTCGCGTGCGCGCCTGCACCATGCGGTGCCGGTGCCACAGCAGTTGCCGCAGGTCTCGATTTTCTGAGCTCGGTACCCAGATCTTCGGGAAGCGATCTTCCAGCAGCAACTGCAGAATCAACTGCGCATCCTGCCGATCCGTCTTCTGCTTGCGCACTCGTTTCGTCCGGATCTTCGCTGCATCTCCGATCCACAGCTCGAAGTGCAACTCCGAGAGCAATCGTTCAAACCAGCGCGCCTGCCCGCTGGCTTCCATCCCCACTCGCACCTGCATCCCCTGGACCGCGAGCTCGCGATAAAACTTTTCCGCTTCCTCACGGTGTTGCAGTCGCCGTTCCTGGAACTCCCCACTGTCGGTACCCACAAACGCAATTTGCTGAAAGCCCGGGTGGTAATCTGCTCCTATAATGATCATGTTCGGCTCCTTTCTCCGAGCCCTTTGGTTGGATTCAGCACCCCCAAAGTCTACTCGGGCATCGGAGCCGACATTGTCATGGAATCAATTTCACGCAATATAAAAGGCGCCCACTTTGCGGTAGGTTGTGATTGTTGGGATCACCACTCACCAAAAGGAGCGCCGTTATGAACCAGGAAAAGTATATTGGCATGGACGTTCACCAGGCAACGATCTCGGTTGCGGTCATGGATGGCAAGGGCAAGCTGATCATGGAATGCATTCTGGAGACGAAGGCGGACACGATTCTCGAGTTCGTCCATGGGCTGCGGGGAACGGTATGGGTGACCTTCGAAGAAGGAACTTCTGCCGCCTGGTTACATGATCTGATGAAGCCGCATGTTGCCCATCTGGTGGTTTGCGATCCGCGAAAGAACGCGCTGCTGAAAGATGGCAGCAAGAGTGACCGGATCGATGCCCGCAAGCTGGCCGAGTTGTTACGCGGCAACCAGCTCCATTCGGTGTATCACGGAGAGCACGGGGTGCGCACCTTGAAGGAGTTGGGTCGCAGCTATCAGACGCTCACCAAAGATGTCACCCGGGTGATGAGTCGGATCAAAGCGCTGTACCGCAGCTGGGCCATTCCCTGTAGTGGTACGACCGTCTATGCCGTGCGGCATCGCGCGGAGTGGTTGGCGAAGATTTTGCAACCTGGAGTTCGTCTGCGGGCGGAACGGTTGTATCAGCAACTGGATCTACTGCAACCGGTGCGGCAGGAGGCGCGCCGCGACCTGTTGCGAGAGAGCCGCAAACATGAGGCCGTGAAAAGGCTGCAGCAGATTCCTGCGATCGGTCCGATTCGTGCCGCCTTGCTGGTGGCCTTGTTGCAAACACCCCACCGTTTTCGTACCAAGCGCCAGCTGTGGGCCTACAGTGGTTTGGCCATCGAGACCCACGACAGCGGCGAGTACCGCTATGTCGGGGGGAAGATACAACGCAACCGGGAGCGCATCACGGTGCGCGGTCTGAATGACAATCATAATCACGATCTGAAGAATCTGTTCAAAGGTGCTGCTCTTTCGGCTAGTACTCAGCCCGGACCGCTGCACGATTTCTATACGGCTCTGGTGGAGAAAGGAATGCGGCCGACGATGGCCCGTCTCACCCTGGCACGAAAGATTGCCGCCATCACGTTAACCATTTGGAAGAAAGGAGTCAGTTTCGACGCCAAACAACTGCATCGGCAAGCCGCTTGAGCGTCTCTGGTAAGAGGCCTTTCCATTTCCGGTGATTCTCTCCGCTGGTGGTCGGTCGGTTCTCGAGACGCTCGGTTCGAGGTGAGTATCAGTCAATGAGATCGGCCCTGTGTGCTTCGGCACCAAGTCACCCATTACACGGTATGCCGCCTCGGATAACCAGAAATAGCGATAGGCCACGAGCCTCCGATAGAACCATGGTTGACACTCCAAGACCAGGTCCGCTTGCCCAGTTTCAAGACTCGATTGGCGTCGTCACCAGCGAAAGATGAACCCCGCAGGAAGGGCACACAAACCAGAGCAAAGCCCCGGGGCCGAAAGCGGGGGCGCTTACAGTCAGTGGGCTGGATCTCGAGAAAAGAATCTCGCCCTCCGGTCGAGGGAAAACTTTTTTCTTGACATCCCTTTTTATAGAACTCATTGAGACTGAGCCGGGGTGGTGGTGGTCGGGTCCTTCCAAGCCAGCTGGGCTCCAAGAAGGTATTCCTTTTAGGATGGGCGAATCGTCGATTTTCGTTTCCTGCAAATCAATAGTTTAGAGGGGCAGAAAAACAGACCCTTTCTTGATGGCATCCAGAGTGGTTCGGTAATGTTGAGGGCGCTGGCGGAGAGAGTGGGATTCGATTACCGCCGTCTAGCGCAAGTGCCGATGAATACTACACTTCGGCGATAATAGCCTGTGTTTGTGCGGGTTACAAGCGGATTCGATCTTAGGCTGGAGTTTCTATAGTTTCTCCAATAGGCCTCAGTTTCATGGAAAACGGTATCACCGGTATCAGTCTGGAGGTTTACCGCGGCCGCTGGCGCCCGGCGAGCAAAGAGCGGAAATCTACGCGAGGGATGGATATTTGCGGGCCGCAACGGGACGCCGTTCGATTTCTACAACCTGGCAAGCCCCGTCATCTTCCACACGTCGAGGCTGACCGCGAAATGTGTAGGGTGTCAGCGCGCCAAAACCCCTAAGAAGCACCAGGTCGAAGACGATCCGAACCCACCGATTTCCTTGTGCCGGATTGTGGACTCAGCACAATTGATGTCGGGTTGTGAGGTGAGTATGAAGGGCTCTGTGGTCAATATGCGTGCTGAAGAACTTCGACCACTAAATTCTATCTCCTTGCGCAGAATGCTGTGTTGTGCGTTGAATGGGATGTCGTCAGCGACAGCCCGCATGATCATTGTCTGGTTTGCGGAAGCCGCTCCCTATTCAACATCTCGCGTCTGTTAGGCGGGATGCTGCCCAGCCAGCGGGCTACGCTCATCAATCCTGCTACCCGACAATTCACCCCGCCTAAACGTATGCTGAAGTTCCCGAGAAGTCCGAGAGCGTTCAATTCGAGGGGCAGGACCAGAGAGCAGACGGATGCTACCCAGTTAAGAATGTTTGGGTGACTCGGTGGAATTCCTAGCGACCCACAACCTGCAAGCAGCTGAAAATGGCGAAGGAGTGGGAAATCCAATCCACAAGACAACGTAACTCCACATCCCACTTATTAAGCTAAGCGCAAACTTGCGAGCGATTCGCGAGCCGTTCCGCCACTCTGATCAGGCACAATTCTCAATTCAAACACGGTCACGTCGGCGAGATCCAAGGCGTAGTCCTCAGTCTCGCGGATCGTCGCAGGCGGACTGAAATTCCATTGCTGGCGAACAATTTCTCGGAACGAACGACCGTGATCCGGCGACCATCTCAGAACGAACTCTTGTGTACGCTGGGTTTCAGTTTCCTCGAAAACCAGCCGAATACGTTTGAGCTTTTGTGGCTGGTCGAACAGAAGTCGGATAATCTGAGGTCCAGCATCAGCAGCGCGCCAGCCTCGTCTCTCTCCGAGTTGCAGCGCACCTTCGATGGGATAGGCTTCATCCTCCGATGTGATCTCGACCCTTCCCAAGCTGGCCAGATCGAGTCCGTCCCGATCAAGACGTGTGCGGTCGCCCGGAATCGGCGAAATCAGACGTTTGCGCATATGCAACTGTGATGCCTCTTCGATAGCAGCCGGACCACGAAATTGTAGCGGTCCGAACGGTTCAACTGCCTCAATGCATCGCCCACTCGCCGTCAACCGCCATCAGAAGTTTGTGTGATACCTACCATTTACGGAAACCCCTCCAGTCTGATCTCGTGTCATGCTGACCGACCAGCGCTTGTTGAGCTGGTAGTCACCTTGGACCATCTCGTTTCCGGGTTGAGAGACGTCGGTCGAAAAAGTGAAGAGAAAATTCTTCGTGACGCGTTGTTGGATGGCAACGCGAGCGGAGGGGCTCTGATTGGTCCCGCCGACGAGCGGATCGATCTGCAGGCTGGAAATGCCAGCGAGTTTCTGCACGCTACTGCTGAACTGGCCCGCGGCCTGCGAAGCAATCATCGAATCTGTGCTCTGGCTGACGGCGTTCGCCTCCTGTGTGGTCTTGCCCTGCGCGATGAGGTTGATAATGTCAGCCGTAGCTAGTGGAGGATCGGAAACATACGACGTGGTGAGCTTGTCGAAGGGGCCTCGCAAGGTGAGGGTCAGATTGTACTGTTCTACGGTTGTGGTCACCGAGACATTCATCACCGGTTCAGTCTCGTTGGGATTGTCGAAGGTGATGATGCCGCGCTGAAGCTGGTAGCGAACATTCCGATAAAAAAGCTCACCGGAGGTCAGGTTGGTTCTGCCGATGATCACTGGGTTCGCGGCCGTGCCGATCACTTGCAAGTTCACATCTCCCTCCACGCTGGCCTGCGAACTGGTCGCGCTAAGCTGGTCTGTCGACTGCACGCTAACGGCGAGCCTGATGGTATCGGCAAAGCCCGGTTGGGAAGGTAGCTGTGCTGCCGCCGAACTGGTCACTGAATTTCGCGAGGTCGAAGTCGGGTGTAAACGACAAGTTGTCGATCAGCACTGCGCCCGTTCAATGTTGAAGCCTGCGTCGTGCCGGTGAATGCAAGGTTGCTATCGAGCAACATCCTTAGACCCTCGGGATAACGCAAACGAACCGATTTGCCTTGCAAGGCGACGTTGAATTGCAGGTTTGGCCGGTAAGCGATGGAGCCTCCCAGCGATACCTGGCCGCCTCCGACCTGACCCGTAAGGCTGGAGATCTGCACCCGGTCATTGCCGATGTCGAGGGTTCCGTTCAGTTTCTCGACGCCGAGGGGAGTACTGGGAGTCGATAAAGCGACGTCTTCCAGATGGACCTGCCCATGAACTGCCGGGCTTTTCGCGGATCCAGTTGTGCGAATGTCGAGAGAAAGGATTCCCGAGCTCCGCACGTCAGGCTCAACAATACGCAGTACACGAACGTCTATGGAGCCTTGCGCGGTGAGGTTGGGGGCGGTTGTTCCGTCGAGGGGAATGCTGCCTTGCACTCGAAGAGATGTGCCGGTGCCGCGAATCTCGGCAGGCTGAAGTGTCACGATGGAATGCGAGTAGTCCGCACGAATCGGGCCTGCGATGCCGATTTGCAGCGATTGGTAGCTGGCGCTCAGCGTGGGAACTGTAAGGTGAGCCTCGAATCTGGACTTGTCCTTCAAAGGGCCCTTCAGCGTTGCGTGGAATTCGGTTTGGCCCTGGAAGCCATCAGGCAAGCTGGGTAAGTACATTGCAAGCACGATCGAGCGGAACGCTGGTGGTGTCAATCGTTCCTTCGGTGTAGTAGTCGCCGCTGAGATTCACCGAGCCATGTGCCTGAACCGAAGCGTTCGCGAGCTGGGAATGCAGAGTCAGATCAGCGCGATGATTGGCTACGTCGACTTCTGCTTTCACTGCGGAGATTGAATTCTGCCGAAGTTGAAGCTGAGGCAGTTCGAGGACAGCAGTCAACTGGGGATTGTCCAATGTTCCCGCTCCACTCGCAGACGCCGTCAGAGTCCCGGTAAGCGGCAGATTCTTAGCCTGCACGGCATGGAGCTTTTGCAAAACAACCGACGGAGCGTCCAGGCCGACGGTGTATGCCTTGGTTTTCGGAGTGAAGAAGAGGTTCCCCTTGGCCGAGCCTGCGGGCAGGCCGACCTCGAGCGTGGAAGTCACAGAGCCTTTGTCCGCGTGGAACTTCATCATGAGCTTCTGGACGGGCTCGTCGTAAGCACGAGCATTCACGATCCTCGCAGACCCCATTCCGACGGGATTGAGTTCTGAGCCGTGAAGAGAAATGTCCGCGGACAAATCACCGGAAACGGGATATTGCAGGTTCGCTAGCCGCTGCAAGTCAGCCACGGACATTTCTCGCAAGGAAAGGCTAACAGCGATCGGATTGGAAGGAAGATAAGACCAGTTTCGCAGTTCCACGTTGGCGCTGAAGGTAGCCTTGCCTTGATGGGCATTTACGAGGGATCCGTTCTGTAACGCGATCTGCGAGGGGCTCGCCTGGACCATGATTTTCGCGCTGCTCCACTGACTGCCTTGCACATGGAGATTCTGGGCGCTCAATTGCCCGGCGAGGCGAGGTTCCTGCACGGAGCCTTGCATTACCGCGTTCAGCGCAGGCCGCACCCGAGATCGCCATCGGTGCGGATTGACCGGAGTGGAGACCCGAAGCCAATGCCGCAAGCTGATGCAGGTCGTCAGTATTGGCCTGAATCTGCAAGTTCGAGTGGTTGCTGACTTCGCCCTCTACTGCGAGCGTTGTCGAAGGAATGTGGAGGGTGGTCTGGCGGAAGGAGATGATATTTCGCGGGCCGTCGTAAGTCACGTGAATGGATCCATTGACGGGAACTGTGGCGGAGGAGCGATTCGTCTCACTGTTTGCAACAGCCCGCAGCATCAAGTCGGAACGGGCGCTGATGTTGCGGACGCTGCCCGTCCAGGCCACGTCGGCAGTACCGTCGAGCTGGCCCAACAGAGCCACAGGTTTGAGTTCCGGCCTGCGGATGGCTTGCTCCGCAGCCTGCAGCGAGATGCCCTTTAAAGCGGTTCGAATTCGAAACACGGCCGCGGTGTCTAGATGCTGAATATTGACATCGGCGTTGATTTGGCCCCCAAGCAGCTCAGCGCCGATGTTGTGCGCCTGCAACGTACCATTCGCGAGCTCATATCGTCCCTGGAGCCGGCGAAGCTCGAGGCGGCCTTCGGAAGACGCAGCTACAAGCGCTTCGCTGGCGATGTGGCCATCGATCGACACGCTCCGCAACAGTGGCTGGTCACTTGTTCCGTGGTAACGGATCCTGCCTGATAGCGAGACATCTCCAGCTGGAGTCAGAGCCCGCGACATCGCGCCAAAGTCTTGCGTGTGAATCCGAATATCGTAGTCCCCTTCGACTGTAGGATTCGTGTAGTCCGTCATATCCGCGCGGAGGGAGATAGCCGAAGAGCCAACTTTGAGCTCGGCCGATTCGAGCGATAAACGAGCGGGCGTTGCGTTGAATTTCGCAATCAGGCTGTGCGGAAGAGAAGAGTACCCCGCATAGCGCAGATGGCCATTGTCGTACGAAATCCTACCGCTATAACGCCTCGCCAGAGAATCGAAGCGGATTTCGGCGCCAAGATCGTACAGGTCGGCAACCAACGAAGTCTTCTGGTCGTTGTAGTTGATCTCGCCGTCGGTTAGATTCACATGCCCGACAGCCAAATCGAAAACACTGGCGTGGCCGCTGTTTTTACTCGTCGGAGATTGCGGAATATTACTCTTGCCTTCACCATCGACCCCCAAGTGCACCACAGGGTGGTCGACGAGAAGTTCGTTCAGCGTAATCTTGCGATGTACCAGGGATTGAATCTTGAGACCCACTGTAAGTTTGTCGACTTGCAGGAGTGGTGGTTGGTCGGGACGCTCGCTGCCATGAAGGGTGATGTTGTAGAGATGGGCAGTGAGCGTCGACAGTTCGAAATCGAGGTTGCGAATCTCGGCTCGGCCGCCAGTTGCGTCGTTCGTGTCCTGCACAATTGTGCGAAGCGCGTATTCCTGGAAGCTGCGACTCTTCAGGAACAGGTATCCACCCACCGCTCCGGCGAAAACTAAAACTGCGAGAACTGCGAACGTCCAACCAATTGTGCGCCGCCACGGCATAACTTCTCCTAAAAGGCCTGACCTAATGTGATGTAGTACTGGGTTGGGTTGAGGCCGGGTACAGGATTCAGGTTGCGCCCGACATCAATGCGAATGGGGCCTATCGGGGTCGAGTATCGCAGCCCAATTCCAACCGTGTTGGTGTAGTTGGTTACGAAATTGTTGAAGTTGATCGCGCTGTAGACGTTCCCACCATCGTAGAACACGACTCCGCCGAGAGCTTTCATGATCCCAAGCGGAAAGCGGAGTTCGGAGTTCAAGATGAAGAGTTGCCGTCCGCCTAGGGGCACAGTGACGTTGACGCATCCCGACTGACCCGTCAGAACATTGCAGAAGGGCACCAGGCTTTGTGGACCGGCTTGGTTGATTGGGAAGCCGCGCAGAGAGGTGCCGCCACCGGAGAAGTAAAGCTGACTAGTGGGAACGAAGCTCCCCGCGAAAGCTTTGACCAGGCCCAAACGGACGCTATTGGCGAATACCGTGGAATGAAATGGTTTGTAGAAGGCGTATTGTCCGAAGAGCCTGGCGAAACTTGCGCTGGAGCCAAGAGCCACAGGGGTGATTCCCAGATCGACGGTCGTGTAAACGCCATGGTGCGCGTCCAGTGGCTTGTCGCGGGTGTCACGAATAAGAGTGCCAGAGAGTGTGGAGAGGTGGATGTTGCGGTCTTGCGGCGGTACGAGCTCTGGAACGAGCAAATGCGACAGGATGGTCTTGTTGAAATCGTAGCGAAGCTGGAGCCGGGTGTTGGTCTTTCGGCTCACCAGCCGTTCGACCTGGAACGATACATCGCCGAGGCCAGCCGCGAAGAGCGGATTCTCCGTCGTGTGCTCAACCGAGAAACTGGTCAGAGAACTCCATTGCGAAGCCAGGAAGTGCGGTTGTGCGTAGGCAGCAACCGCCAGTTGGTCGAGGCGCGAGAGCAGAAGAGAGGCGCTCGCGGTCTCTGCCAGCCCCCGCATATTTCGGCGCGCGAACTCAATCGAGCCACGCGGGCTGGCGAAAGTGGACTGGCTGGGTGCGATCTGATTGTTGCCTAGGCCAATTGTGGGAAGCCCCGGCACGGCCACGGAGCCGGAGGGGATATTCCCGCCACGATGTGAGACCTCAAAACCGAATCCATAGATGATCTCATTGCGCTTGGCTTCGTGCACTTTGACCAGCGCTTCTTCCTCGGTCTGATCAGTAATCGGTTTTCTCGGGCCTACGCTAGACCAGTCGAAGACGTTGAGGTCATAGAGGCGGGTTTCCGCCTCCAGCAACTGACCTCTTCCCATGGGAGATTCGCGAGGAATCTGTGCTGTTTTCCTGATTAGCGAGAGCCGCGTTTGCTTTTGTCCCAGGTATGCCACTTGGCTGACGCGCACCATCTGCCGTTCCGTGACGGCGTATGTAACATCTACGCGGTGGGGATCGTCTTGGTGGCGGCTCACCGCCGTCTTTACCTCGGCGTTGAGATATCCACGGTTCAGATATGTGGCTGAGATTCGGTTGCGGTCTTCGGACAGGCGCCGTGGAGAGAACGGCGCACCGGATCGCAGCTCGAAGCCTTTGGGAGCGGTGAGCTGGTCGTAGGGAACGCTGCCGTTTCCGGTAACTCGGACGTTGTCGACCAACGTTTGCGGACCTTCTTCGATCTCAAATGCTACATCGATCTTGGGTTCGCGGTCGGTGACTTGGGAAGTGATCTTGACCTCTTCGTATCCCCTGTCCCGGTAAAGGGCTTGCAGATTATTCACGCTCTGCTTCAGCAGTTTCTGGCTGACACTGCCGTGCGACCAGATGTGAGACTTCTTTACCGCAACCTGGGCGAGCAAGTCCTTTTCGGGAATCTGGTAGTTTCCGCGGAAGGAGATGCGATCGACTTTATGCTTTTTCCCGCGATCGATTTCGTACACGAGCAAGATCTGGCCTGGCTGTCGCTGAAAATCGGTCTTTACCTCGACGTCGAAGAAGCCTTTCTTCTGAAAATAGTCGACGAGATTCTGCTGACCTTCTTCCACCAGGTCGCGATCGATGGTGCCCTCGGAATAGATGGGAATGAGTTTCTTCATTTGCCGCTTGGACATGAAAGGAATTGCCGAAAGGCGGGCACCAGTGGTGCGAACGGTTACCACTGGACCCAGTTCAACCTGGAAGGACACATCCACCCGATTGGTGTCCGCATGATATTGCGGCGGATCCTCGTGAACGGTGCTGGCCAGACGGTGTTGTTGTGCGAGCGTTCTTTTGATCAGTGTTGTCGCAGCCTTGATGCGCTCTGGAGTGTAGGGCTTTCCCGGCTTCAGGAGTGCTCCGGTGAATCTGGCGCGGAGTGAACGCAGCGTGTGAAGCAAGCGGGCGTCCTCGGGGTCGGCGGGACCCCGCACCTCAACTTTTCCGATGCGGGCCTGCTTTCCGACTTGCGCGGAAAAGCTGATATTCACCAACTGATTCGCGTCGTCGATCTGAGACTCAGCGCGCACTTGGGCCTGGAAGTATCCGTTTTTCTGAAGGAAGTTCAGGAACTCTGCTTCAGCGCCCGGAATGCGAGCCTTGTCGTAGGGGTCTTCATCCGGAAGATTCACCACCTGCAAAAGACGCGTGTAGGGAAAGTATTTGTCAACGCCGGGAAATTCGATCATGCCAAGGTAATAGGGGGGCTCGAGGATAAAATTGAGCCGCAGTCCAGAGGGGTCTTGGATCACGTTGACTTCGACTTTGTTGAAGCCCCCATTCTTTTCAAGCGCGGCAATACTCGCTTGCACGTTTGCCTGTGAATAAGCCTGTCCTGCTTTCTGAGCCACAAAGGAGCGCAAGGGCTCCACATCCCGATGGGGGTTCGCAATCAGGTCGACTGTGCTTACGGTCTGGCCTTCATAGACGGCTTGGGAACCTTGGGATGGGAGTTGAGCCCAAGTGCCGGCCGCGCTGAATAGAAGAAAAAGCAGTGCTGACAAACGCATAACAATTAAGAAGACGATTGACCTAGTTTCAGCAAGTATCGACCTGTCGGCCTTACCGCGAGCGAAGTAGCGCGGCTTCGCGAGCCCTACCGATCACAAGAGGCTGATGTGTGATGCGCTTGAATGCGCAGGAGTTGTCGGTCCGAAAAAGGCGTGCATTTCAACGTACACGATCTAACTTTACTCTCAGTTCTACTGACTCTGCCAGCGGCAGGCGGCCGAATGCGACCAGAGACGGAGCGTATTCAGGAACTGCGTGTTCGGCCTGTGGGTCTTCAGCCGCCGCCGGGTCCGACACCGTTCTTCTCGATGCTAAATCGTGAAGACCGAACCCTGGTATCCGCGGTCGAAGCCGTTACTCGAGATCCTAGCCGTCCGCCGTCTCGATCGCATCGGGAAAGACTTTGAGCACCGGTGTCGCGTGTGGCCAGAGCAAGGGACCTACCCACTGGTGCGAATAACGAAAGGAACGTCTTCAACACGGCGGTGTTGACCAAGTCTTGCGCCAAAGGTAATCCCGCTTGCTCGCTTGCGGCAAGGAACACGTCATCTCGAAGCCTTGGAAGTCAGGACTCCCGAATCGATAGGTTCCTTCGCGAGTCTCGCATGGAGAATTGCCGATCGTTGTCTGTGTGCCAAATGATGCTCACGCACCTCCGGGCTCGTTTTTACACACGTGGTGTCCGTCGTTACTAAGTAATGTTTACATTCCTAGGCTCCTGTTGGACTTAAGTTGTGCTCCGCTGTCCTTTGCAGGTTTGGCACGATTCGTGCCACTGTTCGCGAAGAGGCGCTGCTTTCGGGAAGGCGGCCAAAGGCAAGTCTTCTCGTGCTTGTCTGCTGACAAATCCGAGGATTGCCATGCCAAAAAGACCTCTAATCCTGTGCGTTGATGACGAGTGGAACGGACTTGAAGGGCGAAAGATGCTGCTTGAAGAAAGCGGCTGCAGAGTTCTAGCCAGCACAAGCGGAGTGGAAGCTCTGCAGCTCTTTGCTTCCCATCCCATTGACTTGGTGCTTCTCGACTATCACATGCCGGAGATGCGCGGCGATGTGGTGGCAGCGTGCATGAAAGCTAGTCAACCCGACATTCCGATCGTGCTGCTGTCCGCCGATGATGAGCTACCAGAGAGCGTGTTGGAATTGGTAGATGTGTTTGTGTCCAAGAGCGAGTCTCCCGCGAACCTGTTACAGATCGTCGAACACTTGCTCGATCTGCGTCTTCTTTTTACCCCTCTCGATGATTTGATTGGCGAGCGACAAAAACACACTGCGTAAGATAAGCAAAGGTGCTACAGAACGGAAAGTTCAAGCCGCAAGATTAATTCTTGTAACCGCCGGAGGCTCGTGCTTCTCTTGCAGCTTGCCTTCGTTGCTTATCTTCGCCAGTTCTGCATTGAGTTCCGCACCCACCAGCATGGCAAAGCCTGTCCAGTACAACCAGACCATCAGTGCAATGGCGGCACCGAGCGTTCCATAGGTTTTGTTGAAAGTGCCGAAGTGGCGAAAATAAGTGCCGAGCAGATACGACAAGCCGATCCAGCAGCCCACAGAAAGAACCGCTCCGGGCAGCGTGGCGAGGAAACGCTGCTTGACGTTTGGAGCGAGGAAATAGAGAGCTTCAATTGCAAGCACGGTAAACCCCACTGCAACGGTCCAGTGGATGTAAGGCCAGAGCAGAACGAACAGTCCAGAAAGGTGAACCCTACCAGCGAGCCATTCTCCAAATCTTGGTCCCACAACCATTACGGATAAGGAAATCAGCACTAGGACTCCGACGATGAAGACCAAACCGACAGCCAAAGGCCGCGTTTTCCAGAACGGGCGGTCGTCTTTGACCTGATAGGCCGTATCTAACGCTTCAATGATTGCAGCAAAACCACCTGATGCTGCCCAGAGAGTCCCCAGAATTCCGAAAGAGAGAAATGTCCCTCTATTCGGAGTAACTACATCGCCTAGGACCCTGTGAACGAGGCCCATGCTGTCAGCTGGCAGAAAACTTGCCATTAGAGCTAAAGCTTGGTTGAACAGATCAGGGACAGGTAAATATGCGACTACCGCGGACAGAAAAATCAAAGCTGGGAAGAAGGATAAAACAAAATAGTACGCAAGCGCAGCTGCCATCTGCATCGTATGGTTCTGAACCACATCAGCATAGGTAAGCACCAGTGCGTCTTTTACACTCACAGTGCGCCGTCGGACGCTTGGATCTCTTTTCTGCCCGCTCAGCCTATCTTCCAGTGCTGGCTCCCATTTTCTGCGCTGGCTTGTGAATTTCCCACGAACGGTGGTCACGTTCGCACCCCGAGTCGCTCCTTCGCTTCTTCTTGTGGTTTGCACTCCCGAGAGCGCCGACTGTTGATCCCTTCTGCCCTGACTCCTTGTTTCGTCCTAGGATTGAAGACCATACCGAAAACTACCCCAAGACCCAGGCCAACTAAGAGGAACGTTACCGGAGAATATGGGTCGATCCACTTTTTTCCCTTTTCACTCCTTCATCTTTCACAAGTATCTCTCCATATTCTTAATTCTTACGAACACTCTTATGAAAGACGAAGCAGCATCCTCTTTTTATGCCCGCAAAAACCATGCCACTTTACCAAGGCCTTGTTTTGCTGCTGATGAATACTGGCGGGTCTCACGTGCAGGTAATTTCGTCCACTTTCGCCCGCTTCAAAACGACAAATTTTCTCGAGGGTTCTAAAGGAAACACTGTAGGCGCTTCGATGCGGACTTTCGTACGTATGGCAATACTGGGGCTGAAAGAGCTCCGGTTGCCGCTCAGCCCCGTTGTTTTTACCCTGTCGCGCGGTCGTCATCACCATCAATACCCCCACGCCATCTCACCGACAAAGTCGCCCTCCACAACTTTCTCTGACAGGTTTTTGGATGCGAATTTCGCACCCCAAGATCGGTGCGATCGGGAACTCGGTCGCCGGTTCTAGGTTTTGCCGCTGGTCAGGAAAAGGGCAGACAGCGGTGGCAAGGTCAGGGACACGGAGAAGGGGCGTCCATGAGAACGCACTGGTACGGCTTCTACGCCACCCAGGTTTCCCCAACCTGCGCCTCCGTAAATCAAAGCATCACTGTTTAAGGTTTCTTTCCAAAACCCTTCTCTAGGAACTCCTACGCGGTAGTTCTGTCGTGGCACGGGAGTGAAGTTCAAAGCGATGAGGATGAGATCGTCCGTCGTCTTCGTCTTTCGAATCATGGTCAGAGTGCTCTGCTCGCTATCATTACAGTCGATCCACTCGAAACCGCCGGCCTCGCAGTCCATCTCGTGCAGCGCTGGCTGTGCTCGGTATAGACGATTGGCGTCTGTGAGCCACTTTTGTAGGCCCTGGTGCGGAGGATATTCGAGCAACTGCCAATCCAGACTGCCGTCGTGATTCCACTCCCGCCACTGCCCAAACTCATCGCCCATGAACAGCAGTTTCTTGCCCGGCTGCGCGTACATGTAACCAAAAAGCAGCCGCAAGTTGGCGAATTTCTGCCAATCATCCCCAGGCATCTTCCCCAAGAGCGAAGCCTTTCCATGGACAGACTCATCGTGCGACAAGGCCAAAACAAAGTTTTCTGCGAAGGCATACACTGTCCTAAAAGTCAGCTTGCTGTGATTGAACTTGCGATAGATGGGGTCCAACGACATGTATTGCAAGGTGTCGTGCATCCATCCCATGTCCCACTTCAGTCCGAACCCCAGGCCGCCGACATAGAGAGGACGCGACACCATGGGCCACGCGGTGGATTCTTCGGCAATGGTCTGAGTGCCCGGATACGCTTTATAGACCTCTTCGTTGAGCTGTCTGAGGAAGAGAATCGCCTCCAAGTTCTCGCGTCCACCATGTTGATTGGGGATCCACTGTCCGTCTTTGCGGGAGTAATCCAGGTAGAGCATGGAGGCCACGGCATCCACGCGCAGACCGTCCACATGGTAGCGATCGAGCCAAAACATGGCACTGCTGATGAGGAAGGACCGCACTTCGTTCCGGCCGTAATTGAAGATGTAACTGTTCCAGTCTGGATGAATTCCCTGGCGTGGATCCGCGTGCTCGAACAGATGGGATCCATCAAAGTACACGAGCCCGTGCTCGTCGTTAGGAAAGTGGGAAGGGACCCAATCGAGAATGACACCAATGTCGTGCTGGTGGAGGTAATCGACCAGGAACATGAAATCCTCCGGCCGACCATAGCGACTTGTAGGAGCGAAATAGCTTGTCGTCTGGTAGCCCCAGGAACCGTAAAACGGATGTTCCATGATGGGCAAAAACTCAAGGTGGGTAAAGCCCAACTTTTGGGCATGCTCCGCGAGTCGGGGAGCCAGTTCGCGATAGCTTAGGGAACGACCTCCTTCCTCGGGCACGCGCCTCCATGATCCTAGGTGAACCTCGTAAATGGCCATCGGCCTTTGCAGGCTGTTGTACCGATGGCGGTCGCGCATCCAACTGTCATCTCCCCATGCGTAGCTCAAGTCGCAAATAATGGACGCCGTCTTGGGCGGTGTTTCACTCTCGAAGGCAAACGGATCGGCCTTATCCACCTGATAACCGTTATAGCGGGAGACGATGTGATACTTGTACGGAACGCCAGCGTGGAGATCCGGCACAAATCCTTCCCAGATCCCCGACCCTTCCCGAGCACCCAGGCGCAGCCGCGTCTTGTCCCACCCGTTGAATTCACCCATAATGAAAACGTTTTCGGCATTGGGAGCCCATACCGCGAAATAGGTTCCTTCCACGCCCTGCATTTTGGTGCAGTGCGATCCCAGCTTTTCATGGAGGCGGTAGTGAGTTCCTTGGTTAAACAGAAATAAGTCGTCAGCGGTCAGCAACGAACTGTCATTGCGAATAACGCCTGCGCTCTGACCGTTCCTCGTCGCCTGTAATGTTCTCTGCTTTGGCTCGTTCATTGTTCTGTCCCCCCTTGCGGGTGTTGAGCATGCGTCGGGGCGTTTTCTTCCGCAATACGACAAAAGACACGATGTCGACGTAAATACGCGGCAATCAGCTTAAAACGCATTGGATGTTCCATACCCGTGTGATGTTGTCGAAGGCAACACGATCTACCGCGGCGACATCTCAATGTGCGAATTTGCCAGAGCCTAGACCTTTTGGAAGAGGAGCTTGGAAATTTCCGTAAGCGTAACACGCGCTGAAAGCAAGCTTGGAGCAGAGCCGAAGCTGGCCATAATTAGATTTCGAGACCCAGGCCTCGGGCCGATTCCAGTCTGGAACTGCGATGTGATAGGTTAAACAAATTCGTGCCAGTCCCACAGCACACAGCTGGAAAATATTCATGTCTTGTCGTGCTGACGCCTCGATTGACCGTTGACTTCTCGGAGGCTGTGATGGAAGTCCATGAACTCGACAAAGATGATAACGATGTATCGACTTTCGTGATGCGAGTGGTTATTGAAAATGTCACGCCGGAGATTCAAGGCGGTCGTTTTCCGATCAAGCGCACGATCGGTGAGCATGTGGAAGTCACGGCAGACACCTACGCCGATGGACACGATATCTTGCACGCCGTTTTGCTGCATCGCCCTGGTTCCCAGCGGAACTGGGAAGAAGTGCCGATGCAGCCGCTGGTGAACGATAGTTGGAGGGCAGAGTTCATTGTCGGCGCGGAGGGTTTACATCTTTACACGCTTAAGGCCTGGGTGGATCCGTTTCAGACCTGGAGAAGGGATTTCTCCAAGAAGTTGGAAGCCGGCCAAGACATCTCTGTGGATCTGCTGACAGGAGTGGAATTGGTCCAAGCGGCTGCAAGGCGTGCAAACGGTGAGGATGCAGGGCGTTTGGAGGCCTGCGCCAGGGAACTCTCCCGCCTCGCGAAACAAAACCTCAACCAAACAGCGCAAATGATTTCAAATGGCGACCTCAACGCCCTGATGGTATTACACGCAGATCGCAGCCAAGCCACGATCTATGACAAAGAACTTACGGTGGTGGTCGATCGTGAAAGAGCTCGGTTTAGCACATGGTACGAGATGTTCCCGCGATCGTGCGGGGCAGAAGTCGGAGGACACGGAATCTTCCAGGACTGCGAGAGAAGGCTGGAGTACGTCTCCTCCATGGGATTTGACGTTCTTTATCTTCCGCCTATTCATCCCATAGGTCGCACGCACCGTAAGGGTAAGAACAATACCGAAAAAGCCACTCCGGAGGACGTCGGAAGCCCGTGGGCCATCGGTTCCGAGGAAGGTGGACATAAAGCGATTGACTCGAAACTTGGGACGCTCGAGGATTTCCGCCGACTACTGGCACGCGCAAAGGAATTTGGATTGGAGGTGGCACTGGACCTCGCGTTCCAGTGCGCACCGGACCACCCGTACGTATCGGAGCACAAGGAATGGTTCCGGATGCGGCCGGACGGCACTGTGCAGTATGCCGAAAACCCTCCCAAAAAGTACCAGGACATCTACCCGCTGTATTTCGAAAATGAACACAACCGCGAGCTGTGGGAGGAATTGCGAAGCGTGGTGCTGTTCTGGATCGAACAGGGCATACGTATCTTCCGCGTGGACAACCCTCACACTAAGCCTTTTGATTTCTGGGAATGGCTCATCGCCGACATAAAGACCGAGTACCCTGAGGTTCTATTTCTTTCCGAAGCTTTCACGCGACCGAAAGTAATGTATCGGCTCAGTCAGATGGGATTCACGCAGTCATATACGTATTTTGCCTGGCGGAACACAAAGTCGGAACTCACGGAATATTTCACCGAGCTCACGCAGACGGGGGTACGTGAATATTTCCGGCCAAACCTCTGGCCCAACACCCCGGACATACTTACGGAATTTCTACAATTCGGCGGTCGTCCCGCTTTCATGATCCGATTGGTTCTGGCGGCAACTCTGGGGGCGAGCTATGGAATCTACGGGCCGGCCTTCGAGCTCTGTGAGAATCGGGCTATCCGCCCGGGTGGCGAAGAATACTTAGACTCTGAGAAGTACCAGATACGGCAGTGGGATATTGATAACCCAGATAGCCTTAGAACCCTGATTGCACGTGTGAACCGCATACGTCGGAAAAATCCCGCTCTGCAAAGCGATTGGAGTTTGCGCTTTCATCCGGTTGACAACGATCAACTGATTGTTTACAGCAAGACGACCGGAGATCTAGCCAACATCATCGTCGTGGTCGTCAACCTCGACCCTCACCACACTCAGTCTGGCTGGGTCGACTTGCCGGTCGAGTTGTTCCAACTCGATCCGCACCAGCCGTATCAAGTGCATGATTTGCTGACCAATGCCCGCTACTTCTGGCACGGGACTCACAATTACGTCGAGCTCAATCCGCAAATGATGCCGGCGCACATCTTCCGCATCCGGCGACTCGTGCGGACTGAGCGCGACTTCGATTATTTTCTATGACGGAAGAACAGCGAGATTTGGGGAAGCAGGTCCGGGGGAACATGTCGAATTCAGTCGCGACGAATGAATTGTTGGCGGGCTTTGGGAAGAGTCTGCCGCCGATTCTCCCGGACTTCCTAGCGCAGCGTCGCTGGTTCGGTAGCAAGGCGAGAGTGATTCAATCCATCGAAATATCGGATGTGGTACTGCTTCTCTCCACTCCACAGGTTTACCTGTTTCTGATTCACATTGAGTACGCGACCGGGCTTGGCGAAATGTATGCGCTTCCTATGCGATTAGCCTTGGATGAGAAACAATCCCTCGATGGAGAGTCGGCTCCATCCCTAAGAATCAATTCGGAGAGCGGTTCAGGGAAGATGGTTTTGTATGACGCACTCTCTAACCAGCCATTCCTAACTTTTCTGCTGGGGGCAATTTCGCGAGGGCATCGCTTTCCCGGTGTTCGCGGTGAAGTTCGGGCGGTTTCAGGTGCTGCGCTTCGCTCTATCTGGGAGCCATCGCAGGATCCACTGGCGCCATCTTTGATGAAAGCGGAACAGAGCAACAGCTCTGTCGTCTATGCCAACCGCTTAGTGCTCAAGTTGTTTCGCCGCTTGGAAGAAGGGCTCAATCCTGACCTCGAGATTAGCTCATTTCTGACGGAAAGGACTGAGTTCAGAAATGTGCCCATGCTGGCGGGTCATCTGGAGTATGTCAGCAACGAGGGGCAACGAATCACACTGGGGATCCTCCAGGTGTACATTCCAAATCACGGGGATGCATGGCAGTACACCCTGAAGGCGCTCGCACCATACTATGAACAGGCTCAATCCGCAGCCGGGATTCGACTCGAAAAGTTGCCACATGCCCCAATCCTGGCACTGGCTGACTGGGAGCTTCCGCCGGAGGCAGAACAAAGAATTGGCTCTTATCTTGAATCCGCTCGGTTGCTCGGAGTCAGAACCGCCCAGCTCCATATTGCCCTGTCTACAACCCGGGACCAGGCTGCTTTTGCGCCTGAGCCCTTTACCGGAGCGAACCAGCGGGAGTTAGTGAAATCCGCTCTGGATCTTATCGCCCGGACATTTCAATCGCTTCGCCAGCAGAGTGAAAGATTGTCGCAGGGTGTGCGGGAAGAAGCCAGCAGAGTCGTGAAGCTTGAGGAGGAACTATGCCAGCGGGTCCATTTGCTGGAAGGGTCCAAGATTTCCGCGATGCGTACTCGCATCCACGGCGACTACCATCTGGGGCAAGTCCTTTTCACTGGCGACGACTTTGTCATCATCGATTTCGAGGGAGAACCCGCCCGGCCTTTGAGCGAGAGGCGAAGCAAAAACTCTCCCTTGCAAGACGTTGCCGGAATGCTGCGCTCTTTTCACTACGCAGCGTACGCGCCACTTCTCGGAGAAATCAGGGGCGGAGAAGTTACGCAAGAAAGACTGAATGCCTTGGATGTTTGGGCGCAATATTGGCAAACGTGGGTTTCTGCTACTTTCCTGAAAACGTATCTGAGAACTTCGGGCTCTGCCTCTTTTCTTCCTCAGAGCCGTGAGGAACTTGCGGTCCTATTGGATACCTACGTCATCACCAAGGCCGTGTATGAGCTCGGGTATGAACTCAACAACCGGCCGTCCTGGCTCCGGATTCCATTGCAGAGTGTCTCGAAGCTTCTCGATGCTGCCTAGAGCTGGTTCCATAAGCAACGGCAAGCCTGCCGCTGAGCAAGCTTATCACCAGGCCATAGCCGTCGATCCTAGTTCAAGCCGGATACTCGGCAACGGAACGCTGCTTACCAAATCACCGGGACGCCTCACTAGTGCGATTTAGCTGCATTGTTCCTGCAACAAGGGAACCTAGCTGCCGCTCGTGAGCAGCTTATTAGGGCAATCGAGCACGATTCCTCTGATGCTCAGGCGTCACTTCGATTTGGGGGGTACGAGCAAACCAGGAGCCGGAACCTCGCTGTCGAGATGTACAAGAAGGCACTCGACATCCAGCCTGATTACCAGCACGCGCGATTCCTTCATCGCGTCGGGGTACAATTGCGGTTCTTGAGCGCGAGTCTGTTGTCCAGGGTAACAGCCGCTGCCATTGGATGGAACGCTAGTTTAATTTGTACGCACACGACTTAAGCAACACACAATCTTTTGCGCTCATTGTTACCGGAAGCCACCGGGCTTGAAACGTTGGAGGAATTCGGTACTGCTCTCTTTGAACTTAGGTGTCCACGCCCTCAAAAGGGTATGCCGGTCATTCTCGGTACGTGGCAGAATGAACATCAGGCCGCCTTAGAGATTGACCAATTCATTGAGGGCAAACCCCTGTTTCTAACGGGACCTTCCCGACTCGGACTCACTCACGGTAGATTGTGATTGAGGCTTCGGGGGAGGGCTTGTTCAACCTAACGTCCCACGACTCGAATGAGTCTGGGACGTTTTGTTTTGGATTCGAGACTGAAGATATAATCTAGCTTCATGGACGGTGATATCGGGGAACGCGTGGAAGCGCTCAGGCGAGAGATTGCTGACATCCAGAAGTTGAACCTGGCGTATTTGCAAACGCCCAGACCGGACTTCAACGCGATTAACGACAATGCGCGACATGACCAAAGGCTGAAGCAGATCATGGATGAGTTACGGTCCATGACTGAGTGGCCGAACACTTAGCTCCCCGGCGTAGACATGGAAGAGCGCAGACTTCGCGGCTTCATCCCGCGTCGTCATTTAGCGACATTTATCTCATCGACAACTTCAAAGTTCGGTGGTGCATTCCGGTTTAGCGGAAGGTCTTGCCGAGAGCCGCTGAACTTTGGGAAAAGATTCGCGAGCGTAGATAAAGTTTCTAACGCCTCATCGTCGGACGGTTGTGCGGGGTGGGCTATCAGGTGAGCCTTAATATCGTTCGGCAATCCCCGCCAAGAAGGCGTGAAGGAGAGAAGAATGCAGTCGCGTCGGGTGTTGCCCACATTGCCATGCGTGCTGTGAAGCAGTCGATAATCAATCACTACAGCATCACCCGCTCGCAGGCAGAACGTCACTTGGGCGGGCAGGTCACTCACAGCGATGTGTCCGGACTCTAGTCCGTCCGCACCCTGCCCATGTGCCTCGGGAAGGACGGTATGGATGGGTGTGCTCTTGAGATGAGAACCCCGCAAGACCCGCAGAGCACCGTTCTGTTCAGTTGTGTACGCCAGATAACAAAGAACTGCTATTTGTGGGGCGCTTCGCCGATAGCTCCTCGGATGATCCCAGCACCACCAATCCTGATGCCACCACAAGGGTGGGCTGTGCGGTTCCTTGGTGCTCACGTACCCGGAAATCCATTTAAGATCGTCCGCACGTAAGACATCTGTCAAGCCTTGCACTCTGCGGTCGGATTTCAGCAGCAACCGAACGATAGGATCGTTCCATCGCAGCGGTACGGGGGTATTGTGTGGGCGTGTGCAGGCTAGTTCATGGGAGGAGGTTAGGTCCGATTCGACGAGGGGAGCAATCTTTTTCAATTCCACCTTGTTCACGAAACTCTCAAGGACGGCGAAGCCATCACGGACAAGGTCAGTTTCGTTTCGACGCGACAATCGATAACGACCGCACATTGGGAGATTATGGCAGATCGTGAGAGCGTCTGGCGTGCGGGAGAGCGGTTTGCGCCCCGCTGAGTTGTCACGTTTCGTGCGTCCGGCCTCTCAGGTGTAGCATTTCCGGCGCGGGGTTGCTCCCGCTCCCTCCCCCCACGCTGACCCGCGTCCTCTGGATTGGCTCCTGAGACGCGGGTTTTCTTTGGGGCAGAAGCGTCAAGCAGGCAAGCATTGCCTGTCACCAAACGTGACTACAGTATTCTCTGTATTCCCCGCCTCCGATTGAGTGCGCTATTTTGATAACGCACGCTTCGTGGGCGGTCATGGGTTAGCGTCGGTTGGGAGCCGACATTCGTACCCTCACGACCGCCTTTTTCCACAGCGGTACGGGACTGCAAACAGCGTATCATTGTGCCAACAACGTTCTAAGTTGTTTCGGGCTGCGTGACTGGCAACAGGAAACTCGCGGCCTATTTCTTTGTTGCGGTACGCCTTAATCAAGTAACCCAGATAGGGTCGGTTTCCTTCCGAAGTTGCGAGTTCATATGCCTCGCGATTTAGACAGCGGAGGTTGAGACAAACAACAAAACGCTCCCACGCCATGGGAGCTAGTTTTTCTTTAGGGACACTCTGAACAAGCAGTGTTTCTAACGGAGCGAATTTTGCAAGGCTCAGGAAATACCACTTCCGCTGCGACTCGCGGGTGGTGGAACTCGTTCCGCTGCCGTTTCTGCGCGCATCCGGTGATGCAGGACTGGCTACGCCGCTGCCAGTAACTTTTTGCGGCTCACAAACAAGTTGACCAGCGCGCAAGTGACAAACAGCCGGTGTGCGTTCTTCTTCAGTCCGCGATAGCGTACTTTCACAAATCCGAACTGCAGCTTCATCACTTGAAACACGTGCTCCACTTTCGCCCGCACCTTCGACTTCGTCCGGTTCTTCGCCCACGCCACTTCATCCACGACCTGGCCCTTGTAGCGACAGCGCCGCTGGGTGAAGTCCTGCGCTCGGGGCGCGCACTCGCGGATCACCTCGGTTTGGCCCTGATACGCTCCGTCGCCCCACACCCGCGTTTCTTCGCCATGCAGCAGTTCCGGCAACATGGCCACATCGGAAACGTGGGCGGCCGTCGCCACCGCCGTGTGAATGATTTTCGTCTTGCTGTCCACGCCCACGTGCGCCTTCATCCCGAAGTACCAGTTCTTCCCCTTCTTCGTCTGATGCATCTCCGGGTCCCGGCTCTGCTCGCGGTTCTTGGTCGAACTGGGCGCGTGGATCAGAGTCGCGTCCACGATCGTACCCGTCGTGATCCGTACTCCCTTGGCTTGCAAGTGCAGGTTCACCCTGCCCAAAATCTCTTCTCCCAAATTGTGCGCTTCCAGCAAATGACGGAACTTGCACACCGTGGTCTCGTCCGGCACCGGCCCCGATCCCAGGTCAATCCCCGCAAACTGCCGCAACGTGGCCGAGTCGTACAAAGCCTCTTCCACCGCCGGGTCCGACAGGTTGAACCACTGCTGCAGAAAATAAATCCGCAGCATCTGTTCCAACTCTTTCGGCCGTCTTCCGTTGCCCGGCTTCGGATAGTGCGGCTCGATCAACACGCACAACTTGGCCCATGGCACCACCTGCTCCATCTCTTCCAGAAACATCGCCCGCCGCGTCTTCTTTGTGTACCGCTCGAATCCCGTCATCATCGCCAGTGTCCTCTGCTGATTGAAAGAGCTCATGCCAGATGACTTTATCTATACTGGCTGTGGAAAGGCAGCACCTAATCAGAGTCTCCTTAGGCTTCACGCTGGACACCATGAGCCTAGTGGCTTAGACTTTCGGGCGTGAGGCGTCGCTCTGATGGCCGAGCGTAAGTTTGAGGTTATTTTGAGATTCGCGAGCCGTGTTCCATCAATGGCGACTTGTAAGAATTGCCATTATAAGTTCCTCACACCCTCCAACCTTAGGAAAGACGCAGAGGGCGCAGAGACGTATTTACGTGAGAAGTTCAACCAGCACGAGTGCAAGGGAGAGCGCGCGCCCTTTAGAGACACTCGGCCATGGAGTAATCGCTAGGCGTCACTTGGTTCCTCGGGCCAACGCAAGCGGCTCGCGATACTCCAGAAGACTCTGGATCTCGACCATGCGCAGGCGTTGCTGGTCGTAGGTTGTAGCGTCTTCGGTGGACATCAATATGTATATTGCCTTTTGCAAGGCTTTCGAATGCGCTTCAGTCAAGGCCGACAGTTCGGTCCGCAGTTGTTCGCGACGTGCCGGCAATAGTGTGTCACGAACCATGACACAGTGTTACACAAATTGCGGAAGATTGATACAGCATCGCAGAATTTAGCCCGATTTGGTTTCATTGCTCGTGTCGGCCTTCGCTTTCAGGCGTGTTTCCAACTCTCTCCGTAGCACATTCAGTCCAGCCAGCGCATCGGTGATGGCCAACCGTTCTTCCGGGGTACCTCCATGGTCTGCTTGCAATTCGTGGAGGCGGGTGTCGATTGCGCCCTTCGCCGCCCGGATGCGGTCGGGCAGTTTCTTATCGTCGGTTTCGAGGACGGCAGCCTTGTACGATTCATCCCAAACATAATCGGCTCTCATGGTTCGTTCCTCTCAGAGCGGATGAGAAACGCATCGTCGCTCTAGCACCGAGCCGGATGGAGGTGTGTGACAGCCTTTCCGGCTCCCTGCTTCACATACGTCAGTTTTCGCAAGGAACCGTCGCCCAAGAGGGCACGGCGGAAGGATGGGAAAAGTAACAACACTATTTTACTCGCCTTTCGACGGTGTAAAACCTGTTTATTACCGTTCGGTATCTAACACGGGAAGTCTAGCGATTCGAAAGACCGCGTCTCAAGAGCCATCCGAGAACAACGCGGGTCAGGAGGGGACACTTTCCCGGTGTACGCTGCTCGCGGCTGGATTCCCGTGCGTCTCCGTGACCCCACTGTGGCCCGAACCGAATCATCTGAATGAGGACAACAATTCAAGCCGCTCGCTTCACTTTTAGGCAGTTGCGGCAGCAGCACTTGAAATCTGGGTCGTCGGGGATCACTACGTGCCCACATAGTTCGCAAATGAACCATTCCGGCCGCTGCAACATTGGTTCGCTCTGATCACCCAGCATGCAATACGGACAACATACAACCTTCTCAGTCATTCCTTAGCACCTCGTTTCTCCTCCTTTGCCCGGCGATGCCCTCTCCTTGGATCAAGCCAACCGGAAGCTTGCAACCGACGCACGAGCCTCGCCGCCACTCTTATCAGGAATAATCTTCAATTCAAGCACGGTCACATCGAACAGATCGACGGTGTAGTCCTCAGTCTCCAGTACGGTCACAGGTGGACTGAAATTCCACTGCTGACGAACGATTTCCCGGAAGGAATTCCCGCGATCCGGCGACCATCTCAAGGCGAACTCCTGTGTACGCTGGATTTCGGTTTCCTCGAAAACCAGCCCGATACGTTTCAGCTTTTGTGGCTGGTCGAACAGGAGTCTGATGATTTGAGGTCCGGGCTCAGCAGCGCGCCAGCCGCGTGTCTCACCGAGTCGCAGCGCCCATTCGATGGGATGCGCTTCATCTTCAGATGTAATCTCGACCGTCGCCAAGTTGGCCAGATCAAGCCCCCGCCCCATCAAATGGTAGGGGGTCGTGCGGCATCGACGAAATCAGACGTTTGCGCATACTAACCGTTTGTACCTTCGGGCCGTGGGCACGCGGATTATCATTGCTGCGTTGGGTCCGACCCCAGTGACCTTGGCAGCCGTGGGGTGGTCAACCTTCGCAGGAAGACAGCAGGACTCAGACACAGCAACAACTATTCTATTCCTGAGGCTCACGAGATTCACTCTTAGATTCGACGTGATTTTCCTACCGCATTCTCTGTATACAACGATCAAGCAAAATGCGGCATCCAAGATCGGAATTCCCCCGATACCACTTCGTGACGCCCGAAGGCAAAATCCGCCTACTCTGTACCCGGCTTCTAGCGGCAGAAAATGACGACGCCTCAAAAGGATACTCAACGAACTGAGAGAGGCCCTTCACAAAAACTACAAAAGGCTTAGGCGAGAAGTGGCGCAAGAAATGGAGCGCGAGTATCGCTTCCGCAAAGATGACATGGCCGCAGACTGAGGTCAATCCGACTGAGCGCACGTGGTGGCATGCGCTTCCTGCCGAACCAAGCACTCGACAGGAACCACAATTTCGACGAGTGTACCGGGATTCGCGTTGGTCACGCGCAAGTTCCCACCAAACTCTCTGGCGCGTTGTCTCATCCCTGCCAGACCAACGCCCAAACTTCCGGGGCGCATCTCCGCAATCTCAGGACCGACTCCTTTGCCATCGTCGCCGACCCGTACCATCACGTGTCCGTCTCGCTGACTCAGCGCGACAATTGCCTTACTTGCTCCCGAATGCCGGAAGACGTTGGTGAGCGCCTCCTGAATGGCGCGGAAGATTGCAGTTTCTAAGTCTCCCGCGAGCCGTGGAAAATCAGCGGGCTCTACCTCGAATGATGTCGCAATGCCACTGCGCTTTGTCAATCCGTCCAAGTACCACCGAACTGCTGGTAACAGACCTACCTCGTCGAGCAACGGTGGGTGCAGGAGGTGGGACATGCTGCGGACTTGCTGGATTGCGCGAGCCGCGATTTCACTTGCCTCATTCGCCGCCTTATCTTTCGCCTCAATCGAGTTGTGCTTTGGAATCTGCGCGAGAGTCATCTTGAGTGCGGCAAGTTCCTGCCCCAGACCGTCGTGCAACTCCCGTGCGATGCGCCGATGCTCTTCATCCTGCATCCTTAACAAGTGGCTCGAAATACGCCGCAACTCGCCATTCAGCCGTTCCAGTTCTCGCGTCTTTCGGTATAACTCCACGAACACGCTGACTCTGGCGCGTAAGAGTCGCGGCACAATCGGCACGGAAATATAGTCCACCGCTCCACGCTCGAATCCAGTAAGTCGGTCCATGTCGCTCACATGCACGGCAGAGATGAAGATGATTGCCGTTTTCTCAAACCGAGGATGCTGGCGAATCGTGTGCGCCAATTCGAAGCCGTCCTGTATGGGCATGTTGACATCCAAGAGCACGACAGCGATGTCGTTCTTCAGGAGTTGTTCGAGGGCTTCGCGCCCGGAAGTGGCCTTAATCAAATTCTCGCCCAACTCACTGAGAATCACCTCATAGGTGAGTAGTTTGTCGGGGTGGTCGTCCACCATGAGGATGTTAACTTTTTCCGTGGCGCTCATTCGACCCTCCGCATGTTAAGGGGGAGGAGGAGTATTGTTCTGCAAAGCCTAACATAACAAGGATTTAATGCTCTACAGGGTTTACTGTAGAGGCGGGGTGGCGGTCGGTTCGGCAATCGGGGCGGTTCGTGGGAGGGTTCTGAAGTCGGCTCTTTCTAACAGAACTGTTCAAACAGATGTGATATAAGTTGCTTTCATGAGCCCGGAGAGCAGTTATGGTCTGGGACAATAAAGAAAGTTGGATGGAACTGTGCGAGTTGGCCGCGCAGGAAAAGGACCCCAGAAAGTTGATGGCTTTGCTTGGGGAGATTGACCGACTCTTGGAAGCGAAGCACCAGTGTGTGGCGAAGGCTCCCGAGTCGGTGACCGCGAATCCTGCTAAAAAGGCAGACTGACATAGGTTGATTTCAAGCGTTGGGGAAATCCGCGCAATGAACACGAATACTGAATGGGAAGTTTGTTATCAGGCGGCAGTCTTCGAGTTGGATGACACAAAACTCGGGACAAAAATCGATGAAACGAGGCTCGCCATCGACCAACGCTTGTTGCAAGTACGCGCTGATCTTGGCGTGAAGGAACGGCGAGACATGTCAAACGCTCTGGAGGTACTCCTAGTATTGGAACGCCTCCTGAGCCGTGACAACAAGGTGGGTCGTCCAGCGGCCTGATCCAACGACGATGTCTTGAAAAACCTAGTGCACGTTCACTGTTTTATTCAGTGCAGAAACCCCGCAACAATAGGCCAGACGTTCCTCGCCCGCTGAGACTGCCTGATTCCACATGATCAGTTACAATGAGGAACATAGTCAGCACCTATTTTTTCTCTTGTAACGCCTGTCACGTCGAGTGTCGGATTGATTCTGAATCGGCGGGACCAACTCGCGCAGCGCCTCTGGTGCGAGCATTATTCACCATTGCCCGGAGAGCAAAGGTGTTGCTGTGGACGGGAAGCTGACTGGGTTCCAAGAACGACGAGGCGGTCTGTGGGTGAATGTTGAGCGGTGGATTGACGCGGCGTAGCGACTCGGGGGCCATACCCAAAACCGGTTTTTCCATTCCTAATTGCCGCTCGTAGGCACCTCCGTGGCGGTCCAGTTAAGTACAGGAACCGCGTCGGAGGCAGACCCGAGTATATTGCCTGCGGATTAAGTCGAAGACTTAAATTGACCTTCCAATGTGAACGTTCCCTGAGTTGTCGTTAGCGGGATTGAGAACTGGTTGTTATTGGTCGGGAAACTGTCGGTGGTAGGGGTTGCCGCAAGCAGTCGAGTAGCCCTACTGCGCCCCTGAAAAAGTGAAGCAGAATATCGTATCGTTGGCTTGTTCGAGAACCGGGTCCATGGCGGCTGCGGTTCGGCGGACTGCCCAGACATTACTTCCGTTACTCTGGACTGTTCACAAGTTTGAATATAATCGGACTGCCACGACAACAACACTCCCGCCCCGAGGAGGACGACGGTGTCCGACACTGTAAGCGACGAACCCATCACCTGCTCTTCGTGTGAATATCGCTATCCTCGGAGTGAAGCAATTTGCATGATGTGCGGGACGGCAGCACCAGCGATAGAACCTCTCCAGCCGCTTTCATCCGTTCCTGACGAATTCAGCGGAGCCGATTACCAATCCTGCCCTTCGAGTTCTGATAGTCAACAAAGCCTTCCCCATCCGGGGCGCAGGAAATTGATCCCCGTCGTCGTTGTGTTGGTAGGACTGATGGCGGTTACGTCGTTTTTCTACGAGGTTCGCAAAGGGAACCTGCCTAAAGAATCCGGCCCAGCATCTGGACTTACGGCCACATCAGAGCAAATCAAGCCAGAAATCGCTGGTAAACGACATATCGTCCACAATCCAGTCAGCGGAGTTAGTCACATCGTCGCAGTAAAGCCGGGAACCGCCCAGACAACCAACGCAGCAATCGAAACCGATCCTGTCGAGTTGTGGAAGGCGGTCAAACGAGGAAGCGTGAGCGCGGAGATCACACTAGCAAACCTTTACTTGGAAGGACAGTCAGTCATCCAGAACTGTCAACAGGCACAAATGCTCCTGCACGCGGCATCGATGAAAGGCAGCAACGCTGCTGATACTCTCCTGAAGAGTAGCTATGCAGAACGATGCGAGTAATTGCCTCCGTTGGCTCTAAGCAATCTTCTTCTGCTCCTGCGCCAACGAAATAGTCGGACTTGCTACAAGTTCGCGGGGCTCAGAATCGAAGGCCTTCACTGCCTCTCCGTGATCCTCATCGTTGAGCAAATTCGGCTGCGCCCGCCAGTTCAACTCTTCCAGCCGTTCTCGCATCTCAATACCGCACTTTTCGCGAGCTTTGCAACGTTCGCAGTCTGGGCGGTGGATTCTCAGCAGGGACCATAGGTAGCATCTCAACTTCACGACCAACCTCGCAGGATTCTGCTCATTCGCCTCAAGGGGTGTTGCGTCTCATCTGGCGGGAACCGCTCTTCGGGGAGGCGGACGTATTATGGCACAGAGTGCAGGCGTCGTTTCAAACAAAAAGATTACATCTCGCGATAGCCAAGGTCGCGAGAACCGCAACCCGACAACGGACGGTGAAACAAAGAACAAAGTTCGCAGCGCGATTCAGCGTAAAGCCTGTTCGGGAACCGCGACTAACCAAAGAGCGGCTTGCGGGCCGCTCTTTTCATCCAATGAGCCCAACCATCGATCTGGCGAAATTTTTCTAGCGACCCATACTCATCTGTGCTGACACTTCCCAACCAAGCCATGGCTGCTACTGCCTGACCATGAACACTCCGGTGCTGACCGCAGTTCCCCCAGCAAATTGCCAATCTCCTAGTTTTGTTAATCATTCACTCATAGGCAATACCGGGAATCCTGTACCCCCCAAAACAGTGCGTTTGTTCCCACGAGGCAGGACAAAATTACAAGCAGGCTGTCCCCAACGTTCCGCTATTACAATCACTTGACCAATTGGCAAGTGACATGCTGTTTGTCATGGAAAGTGCTCTTACTCTTTGGAGGCGCGGAATGGCTGAACGCAACCAAAAGGATTGGCGCGATCTGTGTAGTGCTGTTGTGAACGAGACCGACTCCAACAAAATCGGTTCTCTGGTTCAGGAATTGATTAAGGCATTAGACGAGAGTGAGCAGAACTGGCGTCCTTGGATTGACACGGTTGGAGATAGTCGGGCAGCCGCCTGAACAATGCTCGACGTTAATAACGATGCTCACGTGCGGCGGTGATCACAAGCCCATACGTCGCAAGAGGCATTCACCCTCGATTTAGATCGGATGGACGATTCAATGAACCCTCATCTCAAAACTATTTGGGTCTCCGCTCAGCACATGGCAGACGGCTTCTTGGCTCGGCTCCCGTCGCTGGTTCTCGCGATCATAGTTTTCCTGTTGTTCTATTTCGGGAGTGTTCTAGTCAGCCGTGTAATTCGGCGTGCGACTCATGCGCATCGCCAAAATCTCGGCATGGTCTTCGCACGATTGACGGGGGCAGCCGTCGTCCTTTTGGGATTTTTGGTGGCGTTCTCCATCGTCGCTCCATCTTTTCAGGCTGCCGATTTGATAAAGATTCTCGGAATCGGTAGCGTTGCCATCGGGTTCGCGTTCCAGAATATATTGCAGAATTTTCTCGCAGGCTTACTGTTGCTCTGGGCAGAACCGTTTCGGGTCGGAGACCAAATCAAGTTGAACAATTACGAAGGAACAGTGGAGGCAGTTCAAGCCAGAGCCACCACCATCAAGACCTACGATGGGAGGCGGGTTGTCATTCCCAATGCGGAGTTGTTCACAAATTCGGTTACGGTTAATACAGCATTTGACAGCAGGCGCTGGGAATATGACCTCACGACAAAAGCCGCAGGTAACTTAGCTTCGCTCAAGTCTTTTATTGTTGACACGGTGAAGAAGGTGGACGGGGTTTTGCCAGACCCCGCTCCCGAGGTTCTGGTTATTGACCTTGGGGAGCCAGACTCTGACGCAGTCAAGTTGCACATTCTGTGGTGGACAAAATCTTCGCGCCAACACCAAATGATGACTTCGCACGACCGCGTCTTGACCGCCATTAATGAAGCATTGAAGCGTCTAGCGGTCGTTGATTCCCACGACAAGAAACTTCGGGCTGCTTAGAGCGAATGCTGCGAGACCTACGCCACTTTCTTCTTTCGACAGCCTAAGACGGCCCGTCTCGCCTCTAATTTTTAAGTCCACTAAGGAGGTTCTCTATGGCTGACGCTCCACGAATCACAGTCGAAGAACTGAAAAGGCGCATGGACGCTGGAGAAGACTTCACAGTGATTGACGTGCGTAATCCCACAGTTTGGGCGGAAACGGATACGGTGATACCGGTAGCCATTCGAGTGCCGCTAGACAAGCTCGAAGAAAATCTTCCAGAATCCCAAAGAGCAGACCTGTAGTGGCGTACTGCACGTGACCAAGCGAAGGGTCTAGCGCCAGTTTGGTGCAGAAACTTCAGCAGCGTGGTTACAAAGATGTGTGGGCTCTTCAGGGCGGATTCCGTGCATGGCAGAGTGCTGGGTTTCGTGTCGAATCAAAGCGACGGGCGGCCTAGCGGACCTTCGTCAGTTATGGCACGTCAGAGTTCCGGCAGGCTTTAGTAAACCCCCTCGGACTTCTCCGCATCGTAGTCTCGTTACGAAACTGTATCCCTGCTACGCGAGTAAAGTTCCATGACCCTCACCGCCCAGAAATCCGTCTTGATCGTGGATGACAACGCATATGTCCGTGAGGCGCTCTGCGAATTGTTCAAACGGGAGGAGGACTTTGAAGTATGCGGAGAAGCAGAGAACGGAAAGGACGCAATTAAGAAGGCTCAGGAGTTGCGCCCCGACTTGATCGTGCTCGACCTTTTAATGCCTGTGATGAACGGCCTTGATGCGGCACGTGTTCTGAAACGGTTGATGCCTGCCGTCCCGCTGATTATGTACAGCGCATTTGGTGACAAGTTTGCGGAGAACCAAGCACGGTTAATTGGAATCTCGGAAGTGGTCTCAAAATCTGAGCATGCATCCGTGCTGATTCACAAGGCCCGAGGTGTTCTCTATTCCGCTGCCGCTTGAGTTATCGGGCACAGCCGCGCAGTTTCCCTAGTTCAGGCGTGGCTCACCCCTTGGATGATTACGACCACAACCAGACGCAAATTGTCTTTATGCGTAAGCGCCTAACCACTTCGAGTCCGATTCCGCAGGACGCCCCGCATCTCGACGGAGGCTGGCTGGACCTCGACCGTGCAGCCGTGGTCGAGGTCACATCGGAAGAGAAGGAATATCCCGTGGAGGCGGCGCTGGTCTCAGAAGAAATGCGGGGCTGGCGTGCCGCCGAGTCTGGCACCCAAACCATCCGACTAATCTTCGACGAGCCGCAAAGCCTCAGACGCATTGCGCTCGTCTTTGAAGAAACCGAGACGGAGCGTACTCAAGAGTTCGTCTTGCGATGGTCTGCGGATCGCGGACACTCGTTTCGAGAAATTGTGCGCCAGCAATGGAATTTCAGCCCACCTGACACGATGCGCGAGATCGAGGAATATCGAGTTGAAATCTCCGATGTCACGGTTCTTGAATTAGTGATTGTGCCTGACATCAGTCGAGGATCGGCTCTCGCTTCGCTCAAGCGTCTCCGCGTGTCTTGACTGGTCCGACTTCGCTCTTAAGCGGGCGTGACAGGTTGGTATCCGCGTTTAGGTCCAAGGTTCAGGGTGCGCCACTGAGCCATCACTGCGCTCCTGCAAGTCTTGTGCATACGGAAAGTTCATCTGGGAAAAGAGTTACCTACGATCACGCGAGCGTATCAGACCAGATGCAGGGAAACAAAGGTTGGGGTAACATCGCAGCCTTAGCCCTGCCACACATGCTTGCCGCAGGCGCAATGCACGGTATCAGTGGGCCGCTGCTTGGTTAGTTGCTGTCTACAGATCGGGCAAGGCTTGGTCATCACAGGCGTCATAATCTTGGCTCCACTTTCTTTACTAGGCACGTCACGTACCAAAATAGTTTCACTTCTCGAACGAAGAACTACCGAGTACCAGAGTGGTCGCGCCGGATGCGGTTATGGCAGCACGCAATAGGCTACTGCTACATGGAGTTGTCGGGGGAGGCTATCGTTGGTGTCAGTCCCGGTCGTGGCGTTCCCAAGGAGAAATAGTAGGGCGCGGTACTGGTCTCTCCTCCTCTCTTATCAGGTGAACTCCTTCCTGCTTTACCACGAGGTACAGCATTCGCGGTAGCGCAGATTTTCTCGGTCTCGCCCAAAATTCCACTCGCATGGGAACCTGTTGGCGGCAGCACGCAGAAGAGCCAAGGACATTTGCCGATCAGGAAGAGCATGGGAATCATGCCAGCGATTGCAATGGGCACCGCCGCACCCCCGCCCCCCACGTGTTAACCAGCGATGCCAAACAAGGAACCGCAGTCGCTAACGCTTGGGCATCGTATCCTTTTTATCTGCTTCGACGGTGACTTCGACCTCGGCACCTTCTTTTAACGCAACCTCGTTGCCGTCTTCGTCTCGCAATGCGTTCTCGATTCGGATTTCTTTATACAAATCGTCGCCGTCTTTGACCGAAATCTGAGCCTTCTCGGGTTCACTCGGGTGCGGAGACGGAATGATTTTTTCCACGGTTCCCGGAAGAGTAACATTAGGTTTTTCCGGCATAGGGCTCCTTTCCAGTCAGCGAAGTCTCTGGAACAGAATGTGTGCGTGAAGGTAGTTTAGCACTGGGCGGGAGATGCAGAACAACGGCATGTAGGATTGTGCGCAAGATGTTCCAACTCACTGCTCGCAGCACTTTGAAATATCAATCCGGTTCGACCACTACCGAATACTCGCGTCGCATTGACAGCGATAGCGTACAAGCCTAGCATTGTAATTGAGCAAGCTACGTCTTCTTACTCTTTCAGATCCCCTGAACTAAGTCAGCCCATCTGAAGTTTTTCCTCTTAGCTTCTCTCGGAAGGAGGAATTAAGCCATGACCACATTGGCCAATTGGGGCCGCCCTGTCCGCGAATACAAGAGAGTTTGGCCGCAAGTTTACAGGGCTGCGCTCTTCGAGTTGGACGCCGACAAAGTTCCAGATCGAATTGCTGAAGCGGAAACGGCTCTGGTGATACGTGCACGCGAACTATTTCACTCAGCCGGAGACAACATCGAAGAAGAGCAGGCTGTGGATGACGCCATGTACGCCTTGCACGCCCTTCGGAGCGCGTTGAAATGTTGGCCGAACGCGAGAAACGTCTCCCAAGACTTAGCCGCTTGAAAATTGACTGGAGACCAAGCTGATGATGGATGCGAATCACATTTCGGAACGTCTGAGCAGCATGAGACAAGAAATAAGCGATCTACGAGTCACGACCGCACGGTATTGGAGCAAGGACCAGCATACCGTGCTGGATAAATCCGCTTTCGCCTTAGGAAAGGGCCGTTTGTTGGAAATCAAACGGGAACTGTCGGACATGATGAAACGCTGTGCTTGAGAGCGGCGGGGAACTGTTGCCAAGCATCTCGCTCATCCCTTGAATGCCTGAAAGAAGGAGGGACTATGCCCCGCGACCCACGAAAAACATGGCAGTATTTCGCTCAAGCCGTCATTCATGAAGGCAACCCAGAAAAACTCACCGACCTAATGGGACAGCTTTACCGCGCCCTAGACGAGTGTGAAAAAAGAGTCCAAACGGGAGCCGCTAAGGCCGAAAGCGATTCGCGCCTGGTCTGAAGTAAGGCTATGCTCCCGTTTTCATTTCAAAAAGGGACAGCGCGTCGCCTTTGCTGGACCCTACGACCAGAAATCCTTCGAACTTATCCGCGCCAAAATCTTCAGCGCTGGCGTCACGAAAATCGCCGTACGAAAACTCGCAATCTGAAAGTCGAAACTTGATTTGGTCGGACGCACCGTCATCCTTTCCAACGATCAGGTGCGGACCAACTACATCCACAACGGAAATGTGAATCAGTCCTGTTACTCGGGCAATTGATACCGAGGGAGTTACAAAAACAGCAAGTACGGGCGTACGTTCGTCCACGTACTTGCCGAGTAAGGACAATGCGTCCTCCAGTGTGATTTTCATGGCTTATGGATTCGTCAGATTCTCAGCGGGCTGACTATGCGGCCTTTTTCTGTTGAGCTTTTATTTTCGCCCAACGTGCTCTTTGAAACGCTGCTATCTTCCTGCGGGCTGCTGCTGACATGGTGTGCTTCACCGGAGCCGAGCCCGTTGTCTTCGCTGCCGCTATTGCTGGCTGCGATTCCTTCCGAATCTTCGCCCATCGAGCCTGTTGTGCCCTCGCCATCTTGCGCCGTGAAGCCTGCGATATTATTCGGGTCGGTTGGTTTGCCTGCTGAACTGTCCCCGAGCCATTTAACGACTCAATGACTGAAATTGCTTTATCTAACTGCTCTACCTGTAGCTGAACTTGCTTGCGCTCTGCACGAAGCTGCTGAAGCGCACTACCTAGGTTCCCCATGGATTCCCCCTCAATATTTAACAACGCAGGCTATTGTATAGGACTAGATTCATTTATTCGTTGAGTGACCGGTGTTTCTGATAGCCCACCTGTCCCGCAAGCTAAACACAGCCGCGCCGTTTTCGACCTTCAGCCGAGATCCATTGTGTTGTTGAAGAGGTTTCGGGGGAGAGCTGTTCGACTTAACGTCCCACGACTTGAATGAGTCTGGGCGTTTTGTTCCGGGCTGGACTCTTTCACCGGAATCGCCAGAGTGAAATTCGATGTGATGGGTAAGACTCCTTGGTATCGATATGAAGACCCCGCTAGAGTCATGCGAAATCGTGTCACGTCGGTTTTTACGGGCGGTCCGGAACCCCGATCGGACTCTTAAACCTGATCCTGAGATGGAATCCGTCGGGATCATCGGGAAACATATTTCTCGACTAGCCTCAACAACTCAGATGGTCTCTTCTCGAACGCCTGAGCGAGATTGAATAGGGCGCTGAGGGATGGACTCTTTTCTCCGCGCTCCAGTTGGCCGATGTAGTTCCGGTGATATCCAGTGCGGTGAGCAAAGGCTTCTTGGGAGTCTCCACGCTGCTCCCGAAGCCGACGCAGAACCGCTCCAAACGCAACTTTAGGATTGACCGGCCTTCTGGTCCGGGTAGTTTTTCGAAGCACGACAGTGAATGTCGCGTCTTGACCACAATTGTGCTACCCACCTATAGTGTGTACCGTTAGCAGACCATAACGGGCTAGAGGCGATGGGTGGGATTGGTGCTCAAGCTGGACAGAGCGAGGCGCACGATGAAACTCCGCATACTTCTGATCGGGATTGTCGCACTATATTGTGCCAGTGTCGCGGTCGCACAAGACGCTGCCGCGAGAACACGTTATGCGGAAACACTTCGGGAAGAAACCGTCAAGAAGTCAGCGATGCCGCCCGGATTCAACATCTCGGCTGAGGGTCCCGATGCAACCTTCTGTATAGTTCACCGACCCGCGATTACTTTTCCTATGTGCAATAAGTTAGCGACAAACCCAGTTTTTATATCGAAGCTTGAAGAGTTGGGGTTCAAGTATTTTGTGTGCACAGATGACGGGAACGCTAAATTTACTTTTGATGTCGCGGAGGTGAGCTCGCAGCTCCAAACCAAGCCCCTTTCAAACGATGACCTGATCCAGATGGTTAGCATCCTACAAGCCACCCTAACAAAGGGGTTCCCCAATATGCAGGTTCGTACTCTGGGCAACATCATTATATTTGCTGACCCGAAGTTTTTTGAAACACAGGCGGTGCGAACAGCCTTTCACGAACTTCTTCAAACCATCGGAGCGGAAGCAACACTGTGCAAATACGGCTTTAAGAAGCTGCGATTTGAGTCACCCGAGGTTACATCTGGGGCTATCGGAGAGGACGATCTTCGTTGCACCGGAACTGAAGAAGCGGCCAGAGGTAGGCCTGAACTTTCGTCTGGGCCTGCGCCAAGGACAGCGGCGCCGCAGCAAGAAAAAGGAAAGAGGGCCTCTGCTACTATCTCGGGCAAAGTTTTCGCAATCACAAAGGGCGGGGACCTCAAACCTGCGAGATTGGCCTCCGTCTACCTAATCTACCATCACTCGGAGACGGACTCGCAAGCCTTTGCGAATGGGCAGCTCACCACCGCTGGAACTGTCTTTGACAAATGGCGATGTCCTCCGTTGATTGTGAATAAAGGGAAGAAGACCGAGAGCACCGTCACTTTTTGCAACCCTTCGTACGCCTTGATGGTGGCCGCGTACTGGGCCAGCGGCCAACCAGCGCAGAATTCCCCACTCTGCTGTTTCAAGGAGGGGATGGCACCCGTGCAAGGCAAGAACGCACCGGAGCAAATACAAGAGGCAACAGCAGACGAGGAAGGCGTCTTCACAATTACCACGAACGTTCCCGGCCACTACTTGCTCGTTGTCGAAGGCCGTGCGGGCATGAATCAGGCTATCTGGCTGGAAAACGTAAACGTCGAGCTCGGGAAGCAATACATGCTGAAGATGTCAACGACAATATCTGCCGAGCTTGATACCAACTAGTCCATCAACGATCCCAGCCAAAGAATTCCAGAACTGACGTGTAATCGAGTCGATCGAGTGGGTCTCCAAAATCGATTTGTAGGGGGCTAGGAGGTCCGTGGTGGAGTTTATTCCCGTTCCCGTGGGTAAGGGGGGGGGTGGTGGTGGTGGTTTGGTCTTGGGGAGATACTTGTGATCTTAAACAGGACACGTGCTATCACCGAATTGGGGATGGAGAGCAGCAGAACCTTCATCACCAGCATCGATGGCCCGATTTACAAACCTGAACTTGTTTCTCAGCGTATGACTTTATTCAAAACCTTCAACCCCTTGGTTCCCTGCGGTAACCTCGGTCTTGAAGGTTTTGGGCTGCGCCCCTATTCTTCTCCCTTGGTTTATTCAGAAATCAATTCTCTTTCTTCTCTTAATTCTCATATTTAATATTTATGTTTGGATTATTGTTCTAGTGTTGCGAACTAGCGAAAGAAGAGAATGATGGTGATGGAGAAAAAAGAGAAATTAGAGAAACAAGAGAATGATGAGAGGTTGCCGGGATATCGGAGTGTGAATCAGGCCCTCGCTGGAATAAAGTCAAATTCAAAAGCCAGCAAGGCGCTCAAGAGATTAATCGATCAAGGATTCGATGAAAAGAGTTTGGTACAGATCGTGTATGCCTATTGCGGTGGTACTGAGGAGCAGGTGAGCGGTGGATTACAACTAGCAAAAAGGTTTGCAGACGAGTTGGATGATTGCTGGCGAGAGCTGAGAAAGGGTGCAGCGCGTGTGCAGCGAATTACAAAACAGCTTGAGGAGAAAGGTTACACTCTGCATGCTCGTGGGTTAGAGGACGGAGAGCTTCCTTCCCTGATGAGATCGTTCGCCGCGGTTGTCTTGCCTGTGGCGAGAAGCTTCCAGAGCGGAGTTAACAACGTCAGGGTGGGAGGCAAACAGAAGAGAGACAAGAAAACAAAGACCATCACAAGAAGTAAACTTGCGATTACTTCGGGACGGACTCACTATCTGGTTTACCTTGCTTACTTGATAAGCGGAGGCAAAACGCCCACCAAGGAAGTTTACGATCAAATCGCCCCGCTAGTTGCCGCTGTTCGTCGCGATCGGGACTCGTTTTTAGATGACACTGCAAAAGGCCTGAGTAAAGCAGTTAGAAGGTTTTGGAACGACCATCCTATCGACGCTTATCTGTGGGCTGAACAAGCTGAAGAAGATTTTGAGAACCGGCCCGTCAAAAACTCCTAGCTTCTCCCGGACGTAACTCACCCCCAATAAACCTTTTTGTGTCCACAATTTCGTTGTTTTCGACTGCTACGTTCAAGACATCCTGACCCTGAACAGGTGGCGAGTCTTGAACGTGGAACAGTCAACACCGGAATCGATACCAAATCCCGCACCAATCCAGGATGGCTGGCCGGCACCCATGGCAGATCCGGCGAAGCAGGGCATTTCAGGAGATATCGTTGAAACTATAGGACCGCACACTGAAGCGGACCCGGCAGGGCTGGTGCTCCAGAATCTTGCGGCATTCGGCAACGTCATTGGCAACGAACCTCATTTCATAGTTGAAGCGGATCGCCACGCGCTCAACGTCTTTGTAGCCGAAGTCGGCCCAAGCGGAAAAGGCCGGAAAGGCGTGGGCTGGGGCCACGTTGCCGCGCTCTACAAGCAGATCGACTCGAAATGGGTAAACGAGCGAATCCAGACTGGGCTGCGCACTGGGGAAGGATTGGTACGGGCGGTCTGTGACGGAGCCGATGGCGAGACCGGCGTCTTAGACAAAAGGCTGCTGGCATTCGAGAGCGAGATGGCCGCGATCTTGCGGGTGATGGCACGACACGGAAATAGCTTATCCACGACAGTGCGGCAAGCGTGGGACGGCGGCGACTTAAAAGTATCCACCAGACGGTTCCCCCTGAAGGCGACGCGGCCGCATATCTCTATCATTGCGCAAACCACGCTGGACGACGTGTCCCGATACTTGGATCGCACCGACATCTTCAACGGTTTCTCGAATCGATTCTGTTGGGCATGCGTTCGCCGGTCGAAATTGTTGCCGGAGGGAGGCCGCGTCCCGAAGCACGAGCTCGAAGCATTGGGCAGCAGATTGAAGGGTGCGGTCGAGTTCGCCCGAACCGTCGGGAAAATTAATCTGAGCGAGAGATCGCGGCAGTTGTGGGGCGCAGAATATCCCAAATTGACCGCCGACGTACCGGGCATGTTTGGCGCAGCAACATCGAGGGCTGAAGCTCAGGTGCGCAGGATCGCGGCCATCTACGCGCTGATGGATGAAAGCGATGAAGTCCTAATCCAGCATTTGCGTGCCGCTCTCGCGGTGTGGAGATTCTGTTTTGATTCGGCCAAGTACATCTTCGGTGGTCGGTCCGTGATCAAGTTGGATGACCGATTACGGCAGATTCTGCGAGATGCACCCCAAGGATTAACGCGGACCGAAATCAGCTCTGCACTCAATCATCACCATGCCACGGATGCCATCAGTTCGGCGCTGGAACGCTTGCGGGAGAAGGGAATCGCTGCACCGCGGAAACAGGCTACGAAGGGCCGAACTGCGGAGCGCTGGGTTGCGATTTCCGAACGGGATCTGTGATTTTCTCCGAGGATTTCTTCCCGGACGCAACCACACCCAACAAAAACCGCTTTGCGTCCGAATCTGGCGTCGAGTTAAAGGGCAGAATGGTCGAGTTCGTATACCTAACTCATGACGAAAGGAAGTGCGACAACATGCTGGTATCTGCAAGGATTGACAAGCACAGAAAGTCACTCACGATTCAATTGCCTCTGGAGAAGGCTCACCCATCGCGGTCCACTGGAAAAACACTCATAGTGGCTTCAACGCATGGCTGCCAAACGACAGAGGCCCGTCATTCCGGGCGTCCGATTGTCGTAACGGCGAATGCGTTTATCTACGCGGCGAGTCGGTCCAAAGGAAAAAAGCAAAGAGTGGATCGGCGATCCGACTCGGTACGAGTGGATGAGGCGACCACAGGCACGGCAGTGTCGGATCGGGGCAAGAACTGATGACGAAGAAACTGGTCGCTTCAAATTTCCACCCAAATACGACCGAGCAGGACTTCATCGAGATGTTTGAAGAATACGGTCTTGAAGCCGTGGTTCTGAAGGCGCGCAAATATGCCGTCTTGACCTTCAAGGACCAACAGGGCGCGGAACAGGCAATGGAGGAAAAGAACTAGCGCGTGTTTTGGGGTTACTGGCTCAGGCTGAAGCTTGCTGATCGATGAGCGCGGAACGAGATACATCGGCAATCGTTGGCAGCAGCGATGGCGAACACCACGACGGGAAAAATAGTGAAATGACCGCAGTTTTCCAATCCGATTTGTTGAAGTCGGGAAGGAACTGAAGAACGGGGCTGTGGAATGAACAAAGGCACGGAAAAGAAAGATTTCACCATATGGGAAGCGATATATGCCAGTAAAGCTAAGCAAGTACCAACTCTTTTTCATGAAAATGCACATTTTTTCCGATTACTTCAAAGCGGATGGGCATAGCACCACCAGCTTCATGTCGCTCTTCATGCTGTTCGACCTGATCGGGGAGCAGCGACTTACAGCGCCCCAACTCGGCTTCTTGACGTTAATTCATGGCGAGGACATCGTGGACCTCATGAACACGTGGATTGACACACGCATTGTAACGACGAACGGCGAGGGCGAAGCGCAAACATTCCATCTGACAATTTTTCCTGAAGGGCACGAGGAGTTGGTTGAGTTGATGTTTTACGATGACCAACCAGCCAGCGCATACATGAAACTCATGTCCGATGCCAAAGCTGCGATGGGCGGCAATCCATCGACGAAAGAGGTGTTGAGAGAAGCGATCGCGAATTGGAAATGGTTACAAAATCAAGAGTTGGAACTGGAGCCACATAGCGCTGATCAGAATGAATCGGTTCCCGGAGATGAGACTCGTGGAGAACAAGAGTAAGTGCAACGGCGACGGGTACAACAGTTGAATCAGCCGAAGTCCGCTGACTGGGGGACAGGTTGCACAACATCGGAGAAATCACGTGGAGATGAATAGGAAGCAATACGCCAAGGAGTATCGAAGGTGGTTGACGGAATATTCGTGGTCCCTCGCCGCCAACCTGCGGCTCCCGCCGACTACGAACTGGATACGGCGAGACTACATGTTCGACACTTGGATCGCCAGCCTTAGACGTGAGGAAGGGGCGGAAGATTTTCATTGGGTCAGCGTGGGGGAAACCCGGTTGATGAAAACGCGGCCTGAGTTCCATGTCTGGATCGGGGGTTTGCGGACCCGCTCGGATCGTTGGGCCTCTCGATGGAAACAGTTAGGCGGAAAAGCCAGCATCGAAAGGTTCGATCCTCCACAGCACGAAACCTTTTGCCAAACCAGAGTGGAAACGATGGACGACGAGGACACCTTGGAAATTGAATCCGAGTTTCCGCAAAAAGAAACATCCAGTGACGATTCAGCGCGAGAAACCCGAGAACAGGTTAAGGGGAGCGTAAAGCTCCGCGTCGAAAATCTTGGAGAAGGCACAACGTTGGCGAATCTGAGGTATCAATTCGAGAAGTACGGCACGGTGGAAGAGATCAGCATTCACTCGGGAACGAATTTCGGAGACGAAACCTTGGTGTACGCGTTGATCACGATGCCTATGCAGGACGCCCAGCGCGCAATGAAGGCCTCGTATCACTCCTCTTGGGACAGACAATTCTTCGAAGTCATGTGGGCCCGTCGTTATCACGGACCGTGGCTTTCGCCGGGCTGGAAACCACCGAAGTGATCATTCGCCGTTGCGCCAGATAGCGCTACCGAAGCGTCGAAATTAGTGCGATCACTCATTCAGTGAGAAACCAAGTAAGGAAGGGAATAGTCGATGGCCAGACAAAAATTACATTGCCGACAAGTTGATAGCGACGGCAACAGAGAAACGGCAACTGGTTTCACGAGCCGTGCTAGAAATTCAGGGCTCCGACGACGAAAACGATCCCTTGACTCGGGCAGCAATGGTGTTGGTAGGAGCCGCGTTCGTAGGACCGAATGTGGAACGTCTAGTTCAACTCACGGGTCTACCCTAGTGAGTATGTTGACCAGATCGCGACCCGGCTTAAAGCCTCGGGCTTGTGGAAGGAAGCGAGTCTTGATTATGACCCTTGGGACGACGAAAGGGCAGGCCGCACTGCTTTCATTCTCGACGTTCTCATCGCTATAGGGGCCTGCATTCGGCGAGAAAAAACTGCAGACGGCGAGTACCGGTTCAGGAGCATCGATGCTCCGAACATCAGAGTCGAGGAAAACGAAAATGAGTTAGGACCCCAAGCACGATTCAAAATTTCGCGGTCGGCCCTTCGAAGAATGGTCCGTACCAGTCCTTTTGATATCTACTCCTAGAAAAAAGAAAAATGACCATGGCTCTCCAATCCGACTGGCTGACGGCGAGTGAAGCCGCGGAATACCTGAAGGTAAAAAAGCGTTCGTTATTACTGTGGGTCCGTGAGGGAAAGATAAAGGGCTACGCTTTGTCCGGAACAAAGCGGCGAATTTGGAGGTTCCGCAGAGAAGACATAGATTCCGCGCTTTTTGCGAATGTGGTAGGATCGGCGTCGCCAGCCGTGCTCAACGGAAGGGGATTGGAATGAAAAGAGCACGGAAAGTAAAAGCCGTTCGCAACGAAGCCCGAGGCACTTGGGTGTTTTTTCCGGTGATTCACGGAAAACGCACTACACGGAAGCTCGGAAACCTTAACGAACTTAATCAACTGGAAGCTGATGCGCGAGCGCTGGAGATGCTCCGCAGTCTGAAGCTCCAAGTTGAAAGGAACGCACCCACAGTGTTGACCATTATCAACCGGTACCGTACGGACAAGCTGTCGAAATTGCGACACTCCACTCAGAAAGCCAACAACTCATGGCTGAGGAGTCACATTGAGCCCGTTTGGGGTGAAACGCTGATTACCGACTTGCGACCGCGCCCGGTTGAGTTATGGCTTGAGTCCTTGCATCTTGCTCCGAAGACGCGAGGACACTTACGGGAACTGCTACACCGTTTGGTGGACTACGCCATGTGGTGCGGCTCGATCCCTGTCGGAACCAATCCCATATCCCTCGTCACGGTGCGGGGTTCCTCGAAGCGTCAGAAGCAACCTCGAAGTCTCACGGTAGAAGAGTTCCACACGCTATCAAAGCACCTGAGAGAGCCATTCAAGACGATGGTTCTCTTGCAGCTCTGTCTCGGTTTGCGTGTCTCGGAACTGCTCGCTCTCCAATGGAATGATGTGGACTGGATCGGCTCGAAGCTCAACGTTGAACACGGGATCGTTAACCAACATCTCGATACCGTCAAGACGGAAGGCTCCCGGAGGGCGATGACTCTGGATCCTCACCTGATTTCTGTCCTACGAGGATGGAAACAAACCACGGAGTTCCAGTGTCCGGAGAATTGGATCTTTGCTTCCCCGGTTAAGCTGGGTAGGCTGCCTTTCAGTTACACAGGGTATCAGCGGATTTTACGAAACGCTGCTGCAGCGGCAGGCATCGGCAAGCTCGGGACGCACAGCATGAGGCACACGTACCGCTCATGGCTCGATGCTGTGGGAACTGCCATCACAGTGCAACAGAAACTCATGCGGCACTCGGACATCCAAACCACTCTCAACATCTACGGGGACGTGGTAACCGATGAGATGAGACAGGCAGGATCCAAGGTAGTGGGCTTGGCTTTTGATTCCAGATTGATTCCAACGTCCACAACTCATTGAAAAATTGGTCGGGGCGATAGGATTTGAACCTACGACCCCCTGCGCCCAAGGCAGGTGCGCTACCAGGCTGCGCTACGCCCCGACTGTATCGATTATAGCCGACCACTTCCGATCAGTAACTCACGCGGCCTGCTTCCGGAGGTATAATTTCTGGTTGACATGCAAAGTCCTCGTTACGCCCTGGTGGCCTACGTGAGGAATGCCGTCGGGGAATTAGTTGAAAACCTCCGGCAGGAACTGCATCCCGATCTGCCCCATCTGGCCGCTCATGTGACCATCCTCCCTCCCCGGCGATTGCAGGGCGGGGAACTATCAGCGCTGGAGACTCTCGAAGATATCTGCGGCCAAGCCGAGCCCTTCGAAGTCACCCTCGGGGATGTTGAAACTTTCGTCCCCGTCACTCCTACGGTTTTCATCCGGGTAGCTCGATGTGCCCACCGCATGCAGGAGCTGCACGATCGATTGAACACTCGCGCTCTCGCCTCCACCGAAGAGTGGCCTTACATGCCGCATCTCACGATTGTGAAAGTCAACACCGAGGAACTGGCGCAGAAGGCATACATTTTCGCCCGCGACCGTTGGGCGTTGTTCCAAGGCAGCCGCCATATCCCATTAAATGAACTGACATTCGTCCGCGAACAGGAGCAGAACCGTTGGGTGGACTTGGCTGGAATACCGTTAGGGCGCAGTTTGGTGAAACCTTAGAAGATTCCAACGTGGGAACGATTTAAACCTCGAGTACAAGCGCCTCAGACAGTCACGATGTGACCTTCCGGCTGTCCAAATTCCTGTTTTCTCCGCTAGGTCATGTCCTCAAGTACAAATCCCTCCCGTGCGTTGCCAAGTGCTGAAGGCGAGCGTAAACAAGAGGTTGGAGTCGCTGCGCAAGCCGTCTCGGGCACCTTCCCCCAGCGAGTTCATAGTGGGTTTCGGGAGGTTTCATGCAGATTGGGGTCTACGGAGCAGGGTACTTAGGTACTGTCGTCTCCGCTTGTCTGGCGGACTTCGGCACCCCAGTTAGCTGTTGCCATCCGGATAGCTCCCAGATGGTCGCCATGGCCCAGGGCAGCGTCCCGTTTCACGAAAAGAACCTCACGGAAGTCATCAAACGTAACGTACGCTCGGGGCGGCTGGCCTATTCCACTGACATTGAATCATTCGCGCGCAAGGCGCAAGTGATCTTTCTCGCCGAGGACAGTCCGCAGCATCTGATCGATCTAGCCATTCGCATCGCGCGCGCCGCTAGCAAGCCTCCGATCCTGTCGCTAGTCACGCCAGTTCCGGTGGGAACTGCATCGACGATCGTTCAACGTATTACCGAGGCAGGCTTGCGGGCCACCACTGTTTCGCAGCCCATGTTCTTTACTCCGGGATGCGCGATTGAGGATTTCAACTGGCCGGACCGCATCATTCTAGGAACCGATTCGAACGACGCCGTGCTCGCCATCAAACAGATTTTTCATTCCCTGGTGATGCGTGGCGTTCCGGTCATCGTGACCAATCACGAGACGGCTGAGCTGGTGCGCGAATCCGCGACCGCTTTTGTGGCCACCAAGATTTCCTTCATCAATGAGTTGGCGAGCTTGTGCGAACGGGTGAACGCGGACGCGGTCAGCCTCGCTCTGGCTTTGGGACTGGACAAGAAGATCGCGCCGCGTTGCTTGCAGCCCGGAGCTGGCATGGGCGGCTTGTTCGCGGAATCCGACATGGACTCGCTGGCCGACCTAGCCCAGCGCAACGGAGTTTCGCTCAAAGTTCTGAGCGCCGCGCGCGAAGTGAATCACGGCTTGGCCGACCAGGTGATCGAGAAGATTTCAAAGTGCGTCCAGTCGGTGCAGAACAAAGACGTGGGGATTCTCGGCTTGGCCTTCAAGCCCAACACCAATTCCGTGGCCGGATCGTCATCGGTGCGGCTGGCTAAGAATCTGATTGCGCAAGGTGCGAGGGTGCGAGCCTACGATCCAGTCGCTCTTCCAGACGCGCGGCTCGAATTAAACGGCTCGGTTCACTATTGCGAGTCTCCCTATGCCGCGGCCGAAGGGGTTGATGCCCTGGTGGTCGGCACCGGCTGGCCGGAATTTCGCGGCCTCGACTTCAGCCGCATTAAACAAATGCTTCGCCGCCCGCTCATCGTGGATACGAAAAACCTGCTCGACTCCGTCCGCCTTCGCGCCATGGGATTCGAATACGTCGGGGTAGGCCGCGGCTAACCAGCGTTTGCATCTCGCGCTCCTCCAATCTCTAGGTCTATTTCCTCCGCCGTCATCCTGAAGACTTCCAGTCCCGAAGTATCTGACGCGCAGTACCAAAGCCGCCGGCCCTGCCAGTCCGTTCACGGCACTCGGCGCGAGTTGTTATAATCGCTAGACGCGGTGGGAGTAGCTCAACTGGCAGAGCACCGGACTGTGGCTCCGGACGTTGCGGGTTCGATTCCCGTCTCCCACCCCAGAATTTAGAGCACTTAACTTGCTTTGAAACCCGCTGAAACCCGGCCTACTTCCTTCGTCTTTACTCTTCGCCAATCAAAGCAACTCCCAAAGGAGCCCAGAAGCGGATTTCGACGCGCTAAGAAAGCTCACGCAGCGTAATCCGGGTTCCCGTTGAAATGGCTCGCGACGTGGTTGGCTTCGACGAAGTGTCGAATAAGGGTGAATCTTGAACACTTTTGACTTTGACCATGCCAACCTACAACGACCAAGGTTGCTAGGCGATGCGATGAAACCCTGCTAACATGCGGGTCGTACTATCCGCGAGGCAAGAACATCATGAATGCCACAACATCGCTGGTCCCAGTGCGCGGGTTGAAATCTCGATTCTTGCAGGGCTTGGAGAAGGCAGAACTCGAATCGATTCTAGCTTCAGCCTTCCACCGGCGGTTGCTTGCCAATTCTGTAGTACAGAACCAGGGAGAACCCGCCACCCGTCTGTTTCTGCTCACCAGCGGCCGAGCCAGATACTTTTACCTTACGGAAGACGGGAAGAAGATTCTATTCCTGTGGCTTCGTCCCGGAGATATTTTTGGCGGTGGCGCTTTGCTGGAACAGCCTCTTTCATTTCTCGTCAACGTAGAAACAGTGAAGGATAGCCGGATGCTGGTGTGGGACCGGGCTACGATCAGGAGTCTCGCGGTACGCTACCCGAGGTTGCACGATAATGCTTTGTCCATCGCTTGGGACTACTTCACCTATTATGTTGCGACTCACACAGCCTTAGTTTCAAACAGCGCCCGAGAAAGAGTTGCCGGAATCCTGATCAACTTTGCCCGTGGCATTGGCCACGAAGTTCCGGGAGGAGTTCAAGTCGACGTCACGAATGAGGACCTGGCAAACGAAGCCAACGTGACGGTGTTTACCGCCAGCCGACTCCTGAGCGAGTGGCAACGGAACGGCGCGATACTCAAGAGCCGCGGCAAAATCCTGCTTCGCTCGCCGGAACGGCTGTCGTTGCAGGCAGCCTGAGCGCTCTACTTTAGATCTCCTTCGTTACTCGTCTCCGCCTCATTGCTCTGAAGCAGTCACATGTTTGTCTTGGCGCAACGACCGAACCGCTGCGGCGTGTAATCCTCTCGTAGCAATGCAGCCCCCAGCAGATGCGCAACCGTCTCTTTCGGTTGGTTCAACGATTGTCGGCGAGCGGCAGGGTCCGGCCTTCGTTGGACTACCCTCGTAAAAACCGGGACGATCCTCCGCCCACATTGGTGCGGCCAGATCCGACATCTGGCAGCGGAGGCTCTCGCTCTGGGGAGGGTCTGAAGCTCCTTCAGACCCTTTTATGTTCGAACCTTCCCTTGGTCGATCATCGCAAGAGTCAAACGCTGGAAGAGGCGCTGGAGAACGTGGACGAGAGCGATTTCCGTAGCCTGACCCCCGGTCTCAAACTCAATCCCTGGCCCTTCTTCTGGGCAGTCGTGAATGCCTGGATCTGGTACGGCGCTCTGCACCTTACGCACGTAATCTAAAAAACCCTCCACCAATTGGCTCTCGATCCGCGAAACTCGCAAACCTTGGGTGGTAATGGGCGACTGTAAAAAACGACAGTGGTCAGAGCTCCACACCAAGGGGATGATTTTACAAGCTGGGATTTACACTTTGCAGTCCAGGCCAGACTCCCGACAGCATGGCCGGTGAAGATGACAACCACCGAACAATGTTTGTTAGCCGCGACACTTGCGTTGGTGATCGCACTCCCGGTTCCAGGAGCAATTGGGCAAACAGCGCCCTCACCGACTGGGCATCAACGCACTCAGGCGCAAGCGAGCACTGCGCCTTCAGCTTTCCTACGGTCGGAAAATGAGCCTCAGGAAAACCAGCCTCAGGAAAATCTGGATCCGTCGCTTCCCATTGCGATGCCCGAGATTTCCTATGCCTCCCCGACGTTGTTTAACCTCGTGGATTCCGACCTCAGGTTCAAACTGGAGACCTTGATGGATATCCTGCGTGACAGCAGGCATGAAAGCTGGGTGTTAGCCGCTTATCCCGATCCCAAAACCTCTCGACCGCTAATCGGCGCCGGATTCAGTCTCGATGTTAAAGCGACGGAACACCTGCAGAGCGATCCTCTCAACCCGCATACGTTCATCGAGCCGTCTAGTGCTCAACTGTGGCGGGCGATGGGACTTGATGCCGCGCGGCTGCAGCTTATACTGGACCAGTTTGAATCCGATCTGAAGGCATGGAAGAAAAAGAACTTTCGCCGGAAGATCAGGACTCGGCAACTGGCGCCGGAAGTCACCGAAGAAGAAGCTACAAACTTATTGCAGATCTCGGTCGTACTCGCCGTTCACAACGCGCGAGCTTACTGCCGCGCATTCGATCAGCTAACCTCGTTCCAGCAGATGGCGTTAAGCCAACTTGTGTTTCAGATGGGCGTGAATCTTGAAGAGTTTACTCAGTTTCTCAGCGCGATCAACGACCTGGGCTACCGCGACCCAACGCAACTCGGAAGCACTCCGGAGAGCGAAGCTGAGCATTGGAAAGTGGTGCAACGCACGCTGATTCAAAGTGATTGGGCAAGACGGTATACCAGTCGCGCGGTCACCGTGATCGCGATGTTCGACCCTGATTACGATGAGGATCCCAGGAAAGCGGAACGCGGGGTGAGGGCTGGGATTCGCCCCCTTGTAGTGCGTCATCGCAAAAAGCCGCACAAAGTCTGACTGGGCAGCGAACGACAGTCAATCGACATCCGCCCGGCAAGTCAAGTACACATCGGGCGCGTGTTCGTAGAGAAACTCCTGGCAGTCACTGCGATGCTTGTGTGATGGAGCGCCTTCAAGTTTCTCGATTTGCCGCGGACTCACAGTAAAGTACGACCACAGAGCGGGGCCCGACGTGATACGTGTAGCCGGGAACGGCCGAGGCGTCGTGCCACAGAACGATGTCCTGCGGCGAATCGAGGGAGGTATCGATCCAACGGCGCCAAGGATCTCGGCTGCTGTTCGCCCGCGGCAGTTCAAAATCGAGCGGCTCCCAATAAGCGTTTGCGATCAGATGAAAGAGCAGGTTTTCCTTTGGCAGCTCCGCGCCGAAGGCAAAGCTGTGGGAATCGTCGCTCCAATCCGGCTGGTTCAGCTTTACCCCGTGCCAGGCTTTCGTCGCCTCCTGCAGCAGTTGGTGCAGGGGCTTGGATTGGAGTTCGCTCTCCAAATCTCGGAGCAGTCGCCGTCTGATCAGAAGCTGGAGGAAGCGATGCAGGTCAGCATGCTTCTCCAATAATGTCCAATCGAACCAGCTGATCTTATTGTCCTGGCAGTAAGCGTTGTTATTGCCGGACTGGCTGCGCCGGACTTCGTCGCCCATGGCAAACATCGGAATACCGAGGGAGAGCATAGTGATGCTCAAAAAGTTCTTGGCTTGCCGATTGCGCAATTTCTCAACCGCCGCATCATCGCTAGGCCCCTCGACCCCACAATTCCAGCTCCGGTTATCGTTAATGCCGTCGGCGTTGTTTTCGCGATTCGCCTCATTATGCTTGTGGTCGTAAGAAACCAGATCATTCAGCGTGAAGCCGTCGTGACAAGTCACAAAGTTCACGCTCTGCTCAGCTTCGCGATCCTTGTGGCCGTAGATCTCGGGGCTGCCGAGAAATCGATCGGCCACGCTTCCCACCGAACCACGATCGCCGCGGAAGAAACTGCGAACATCGTCGCGGAAGCGGCTGTTCCACTCCTTCCAACTGTCTCCAATAAAGCTGCCGACCTGGTACAGACCGGCCGCGTCCCAGGCCTCAGCGATGATCTTGGTGTCCGCGAGCACGGGGTCGGATTCAATGTCCCAAAGCACAGGCGGACTTGCCAGCAACTGGCCTTCCGAATCACGGGTGAGGATTGACGCGAGATCGAACCGGAATCCGTCCACATGCATCTCCTCGACCCAGTAGCGCAGGCTGTCGAGGATCATGCGACGGACGATCGCATTGTTTGCGTTGAGTGTGTTTCCCGTGCCGCTGTAGTTAGCGTAGCGGGAGCGATCTTTTTCCAGGATGTAATAGACGTTGTTGTCCAGTCCACGGAAACTCAGCGTTGGACCGGAATGATCGCCTTCGGCGGTATGGTTGTAGACAACGTCGAGGATGACCTCGATGCCAGCGCGATGAAGCGCTTTCACCATATCGCGAAACTCATTGATGGGCCCAAGTTCGCCCTGGCGCGAACTGTATGCCTGGTGCGGCGCAAAAAACGAAACAGGCGCATAACCCCAGTAGTTGACCAACCCGGGCGGGCAATCTTGAGCATCGAACTGAAAGATCGGCAGCAACTCAACCGCGGTAATGCCAAGTTGCTGGAGGTATGGCATCTTCTCAATCAATCCCGCAAAAGTGCCGCGTATGTTTTCGGAAACACCTGAACTCGAGTCGCGGGTAAAGCCTCGCACGTGCATCTCGTAAATAATTGTTTGCGAGGATGGTTGGTGAAGCGGCGCGTCAGCTTCCCAATCGTACGCGCTCACATCCACCACGACGCTCTTCATTGCGCTCGCGGCGTCGCCACCCTCGTGTTTAGCGGCCTCGCGACCGTAGTTCTTAGGAACCACGACACTCCTGCCGTAGGGATCGAGAAGGACTTTACTCGAATCAAATCGCATCCCGATCGCGGGATCGTAGGGGCCGTACGCCCGATAGCCGTAAATCTGGCCCGACTGTAGGCCGGGGACAAACGTGTGCCAGTAGTGATAGGTTCGCTGCGATGGATCTATCGGAATAATGCGCTCCGGCCGGGCATCATCTTCACGGTCAAAGAGAAGCAATTCCATCCCGGTTGCGGAACGAGAGAAAATACTAAAGTTAACCCCGCCATCGCGAATTGTGCTTCCGAGCGGAGAGCTTCGGCTTTTACTTTGAGTTGTTGGTGAGATGTCCTGATCCGGGTTTGCGACGGGATCATCCAGCCCGATGCTCATGATTTCATTTCCTGCCCAATGGATGTTTTGTTTGAGCGGACCGTCGGCTCTGCTTACGCTGCCACCTGCTGGGCAGCAGCTTGATCAGCAAACACGATTGCTCGATCCTGCCGAATCCTGCCGGCCGGAATCGACGCATCGCCTTTACGCAAACGTCCAAGCATCTCCACCTTTTCACTTCCGGTTACGAGCCAGAGAATGCGGCGCGCTCGATTGATCATCGGATACGTCAGCGTCATTCGACGTCTTCCTTGATAGATGCCAGTAAGCGCAACGTCCGCGTCCGTCACTTCGAGGACGCGATCTACCGGAACCAGAGACGCCGTGTGACCATCCGGCCCCAGGCCGAGATGAACCAGATCGAGCACCGGCGGCGAGCCTGCAATCTCCTGAAGGGATGCGGCGTATCGTGCAACCGCAGCTTGCAGATCTGGGGCCTCAACGGGCATGGCAAGAATCTGCTCGGGAGGCAACGGGGCACGCAGGCTCTCGCGAATGTGAGTAAGATTCCGGTCCGGGTCTCCCGCAGGCGCCACACGCTCGTCGACCTGCGTTACATAAACATTTGGCCACGGAACATCCTCCCCACTTAGCGCACGCAACATTGCCCACGGAGTGTGGCCGCCGCTTACCGCCACGATGAAACGGCCGCGAGCAGCGACTGCCGCGCGCGCTTCGGTTGCGATCAGCGCGGCAGCTTGTCGTGCGACTGCATCTGCATCAGGAAATACTTCAACTTTCATAACGGCTCTCTTCGTCTCCGGCTAGGCGGCCTGCGATTTCTCACCCGGTTTCTCATGATGTCCGCCAAATTGAAAGCGCATAGCCGACAGAAGCTTGTTGGCAAAGTCGGCTTCGCCGCGAGAGCTGAATCGCTCGTAGAGCGCCGTGGTCAGAACGGGCGTTGGCACAGCCTCATCGATGGCCGCTTTGATCGTCCAACGACCTTCGCCAGAGTCGGAAACTCGGCCGGCAAACTGAGACAAAGCGGGATCCTGAAGCAGGGCGGATGCGGTCAGATCAAGCAGCCACGACGCGATCACGCTGCCGCGCCGCCACACTTCCGTGATGTCAGGCAGGTTGAGGTCATACTGATAATGTTCGGGATCGCGCAATGGCGTGGTCTCGGCATCAGACGCGTGCTCCTGCTTCCCGACGTTGGCGGCGCGCAGAACTCCAAGCCCTTCCGCGTACGCGGCCATGATTCCGTATTCAATTCCGTTGTGAACCATTTTCACGAAATGTCCGGCGCCATTGGGCCCGCAGTGCAGATATCCCTGCTCGGCAGTGCCGCCGACTTTGTCGCGACCGGGCGTACGCGATATGTTTCCGATGCCGGGCGCGAGCGTCGCGAAAATCGGATCGAGATGCTTGACGATATCGTTCTCGCCGCCAATCATCATGCAATAGCCTCGCTCCAGGCCCCACACGCCCCCGCTCGTGCCCACATCAACATAATGAATGCCCTTGGCGGAAAGTTCCTTGGCGCGGCGGATGTCGTCCACGTAATAAGAATTGCCGCCATCGATGAGGATGTCTCCCACTTCCAGGTGCGGCAGAAGCCCGGCAATGGTGTCATCGACCACTGCGGCCGGGACCATCAACCAAATTGCCCGCGGCTTCTCGAGTTTCTTTACGAAGTCCTGCAGCGATGCAGAACCAACCGCCTTCTCTTGAACCAATTCCTCGACTGCTTTCGGTGACTTGTCGAAGACCACGGAACTGTGGCCATTCTTGAGCAGGCGCAGTACCATATTTGCTCCCATTCGTCCCAGACCAACCATTCCGAGCTGCATGTAGAACTCCTTTTGAAAGGGAAAGTTTGTTAGACCGCTCAGCCTTACGCGGCGGCGACTTCTCGCTCGTGCTTCTCAAAAATACGCGTTAAGCGGCCACTTTTAGTTTACGGTAACGACGGATCAAAGCGTTCGTCGAACTGTCATGCTTGAGTGCGGGTTCGGTTTTGCTTTCGATCTCTGGAATGATGCGCTGCGCTAAAGCCTTGCCCAATTCGACTCCCCATTGATCGAACGAGTCGATGTTCCAGATCGTTCCCTGGGTGAAGACCGAGTGTTCGTATAGCGCCACGAGTTTACCCAATGCCTCCGGCGTGAGTTGCTCCGCCAGAATCGTGTTCGTCGGACGGTTGCCTTCGAAAACGCGATGCGGCACCAGCCAATCCGGTGTTCCTTCGGCCTTTACCTGCTCCGGTGTTTTGCCAAACGCCAGCGCCTCGGTCTGTGCGAACACGTTCGCCAGAAGCATGTCGTGATGCTGGCCAAGCGCATTCAGCGGTTGCATGAATGCGATGAAGTCGCAGGGGATCAGCCTCGTGCCCTGATGAATCAATTGATAAAACGAGTGTTGGCCGTTAGTGCCGGGCTCGCCCCAATAGATGGGTCCTGTATCGTAATTGACGCGCGTCCCGTCGAGCGTGACATGCTTGCCATTGCTCTCCATAGTGAGCTGCTGCAAATACGCGGGAAAACGTTTCAGGTATTGCTCGTACGGCAAAACGGCAACCGTCTGCGCCCCGAAAAAGTTGTTGTACCAGACGCCGAGTAGTCCCATCAGCACCGGCAGATTGCGTTCGAACGGAGTCGTACGAAAATGTTCGTCCACCTGGTGAAAGCCATCAAGCATGGCGCGGAAGTTGTCTGGACCGACAGCGATCATCGTGGAAAGACCGATCGCAGAATCCATGGAGTAACGTCCGCCAACCCAGTCCCAGAAGCCAAACATGTTGGTCGTATCGATGCCGAACTTTTCTACTTCTGCAGTGTTCGTCGATACCGCGACAAAATGTTTCGCTACCGATTTTTCGTCGCCTCCCAAACCCGCGAGTGACCAATCGCGAGCGCTGTGCGCATTGGTCATCGTTTCCAACGTCGTGAAGGTTTTTGACGAGATGATGAAAAGAGTTTCCGATGGGTCGAGATCCCGGACTGCCTCCGCAAAGTCCGTACCATCGACATTGGAAACGAAGCGGAACGTCATGTTTCGATCGCTGTAATGTTTCAGCGCTTCGTAAGCCATTACGGGTCCAAGATCTGATCCGCCAATCCCAATATTGATCACATTGCGAATACGCTTGCCGGTATGACCTTTCCAGGCGCCGCTCCGGACACGGTTACTAAAATCAGTCATCTTGTCGAGCACGGCGTGAACCTCGGGCACCACGTTCACGCCGTCGACGACAATCGATGTGCCGCGCGGAGCGCGCAGAGCCACATGCAGAACCGCCCGCTTCTCCGTGACGTTGATCTTTTCGCCGCGGAACATCGCATCGATCCGTGCCCGCAGGCCTGATTCTTCCGCTAGTTGAAGCAGAAGCTTGAGGGTTTCGTCGGTGATCAGATTCTTTGAGTAATCGAAATAGATTCCTACTGCCTCTAACGTAAGGCGCTCACCGCGTTTGGGATCGTCAGCAAAAAGATTGCGGAGATGTGACTTCTGAATCTGCTTAGAGTGAGCTTCGAGAGCCTTCCAGGCTTGCCGTTTGACGACCGGGTTTCCGGTGATTGATTCCACGCGTGCTGCCATGTCCATTTTCCTTTCGTCCGTCTTGCTTAGCTGAAACGGTGCCTACGCGAATTGGCGTCCGTTGAGTCCCATCTTGCTCCCAGAGTTTGAATCCTCCTGCAAACGCATTGGAGTTGTCTCCTACCCGGCAACGCGGAGGGATTTCCTTCAACTTCTTAACATTGCCTCCGCCCAGCACCACGTCGTCAGGTTCAAGAGCGGCGATCATGCGAGCCACCACGTCCTTGACGTGGCGCCGCCACTTTTTCTTGCCGTGTTTTTCCAGTCCAGCGAGCCCGACGTAGCTCTCGTACGTTCCCTTTTTGTAAGGCAGATGACCGAGTTCCATGGGCTCGACGATGCCATCTACAACGAAGGCCGAACCGAGCCCCGTGCCCAGGCCGAGGAACAACATCTTGCCGCCCTTGTAACTTCCCAAAGCCTGCATGGCGGCGTCGTTGATGATCTTGACGGGACGCCCGAACGCTCCTCGAAAATCAAAACCGACCCAGCCCCTTCCCAAATTATTGGGTTCAGCAATCGGTCGATTGTGAAGGACAGCCCCAGGATAGCCAATCGAGACCGCGTCATATTCCCACGTTCCGAGAATCCGCTTCACACCGGAGACCATCTGTTGTGGCGTCATCTTCGGACCCGATGGGAATTCCCGCGCGGTAGTCTGCCCAGTCGCGAGGATCTTCACGTGCGTTCCGCCGACATCGAGCACCAGCACTCTCATGCGAAGTTCTTCTCACCCCCGCAACGCGTTGCTCACAATTGCCTGCGCTTCATTGATGATGGCATTCAAGTGAGCCTCATCCTTGAAGCTTTCCGCGTAAATCTTGTAGATGTTTTCTGTGCCGGACGGACGCGCGGCAAACCAACCGCTGCCGGCCACGACTTTCAGACCACCGATCTCCGCGTTGTTGCATGGAGCGCTTGTCAGCTTCGCCGTGATCGGCTCACCAGCCAGGCTCGACTCTTTCACGGCATCAGGCGACAGCTTCTGCAAACGCGACTTTTGTTTGGGAGTTGCGGGAGCATCGATGCGCGTGTAATACGGCGTGCCGAATTCCGCAGTCAGTTCGCGGAAGTGCTCGCCGGGATCCTTGCCAGTGCGAGCTGTAATTTCGGCCGCGAGCAGGTCCATAATCAGCCCATCTTTATCGGTTGTCCACACTGTCCCGTCCATCCGCAGAAAGCTCGCTCCAGCGCTCTCTTCTCCGCCGAAACATTGCGAGCCGTCGACTAAACCCGGAACGAACCACTTGAAACCCACGGGCACTTCGCAAAGTGGATGGCCGAGTTTTTTCACAACCCGGTCAATCATACTGCTGCTCACCAGGGTCTTGCCCACCGCTACCTGCGTACCCCACTGCGGACGATGTTCCAGCAGATAACCGATGGCCACTGCCAGATAGTGATTCGGGTTCATCAATCCAGAGCCCGGTGTAACAATGCCGTGCCGATCTGCGTCGGTATCGTTGGCGAAAGCTACGCGATACTGATCTTTAATAGCGACCAGCCGGGCCATCGCGTATGGACTCGAGCAATCCATGCGGATCTTGCCGTCGTGATCCACTGTCATAAACGAGAAAGTCGGATCGATTACCGGATTCGTGACAATCACATTCAGGCCGTAGATCGAATTGATCGGCTCCCAGTAGGGCTCGGACGCGCCGCCAAGCGGATCAACCCCCAGCTTCAGGCCAGCGCTCCGGATTGCATCGATGTCGACCACATTCTTCAGGTCGCGAACGTAGGGCAGAACGAAATCTTCCTGATGCGTGCTGCTGGCCTTCATGGCCGATGCGAATGGAACTCGCTTGACGTCGACGTTATTGCCGCGCAGCAATTCATTCGCGCGATTCTCAACCCACTGAGTCACATGAGTATCAGCCGGCCCGCCACTCGGCGGGTTGTATTTGAATCCCCCATCTTCCGGCGGATTGTGCGATGGAGTAATCACGATGCCATCGGCGAGGTGATCTTTGCGCCCCTTGTTATAAACGAGAATGGCACGAGAGATGACCGGCGTTGGAGTTACTCCGTCATTCTGCTGGATTACGGTTTCGACGTTGTTTGCAGCCAGCACTTCAAGCGCAGTGCGCTGAGCCGGTTCAGACACTCCGTGCGTGTCTTTGCCCATAAAGAGTGGGCCATCCGCGCCTTGGCTGCGCCTATACTCACAGATCGCTTGCGTGATGGCGAGAATATGAGCTTCGGTGAACGTGCCTTGAAACGGTGAGCCTCGGTGTCCGCTGGTGCCGAAGATGACCATTTGATTGGGATCTTCAAGATCCGGTCGGCGTTCGAAATACTCACGCACCAGCCGGGCCACATCCACCAGCATCGACTTCGGCGCGGGCAAGCCTGCCAGCGGCGAGATCTTAACCTTATTATTACTCGCGCTAGTTCCAGATGGACGGGTTTCTAAGGCACTGGACATGGTTCCACCTTCCAGATCTCGGTTGCGTATTCGTGAATGCTGCGGTCGCTGGAGAACTTCCCTGAACCAGCCACATTCAGAATGGCCTTGCGGGCCCACGCGTCCGGATCGGCGTACAGCTCAAGCAGCCGCGCATCCGCCTCGAGATACGATTTCAAGTCAGCCAGATGCATGTAGTGGTCGTGAATCAGAAGCGTATCGCGCAATGGTTCGAAGATACCCGGTTCGTCGCGGCTAAAATAATTGGAGAAGATCAAGTCCAGAGCCTCGCGGGTCTCGGGCTCATGTTCATAGTGCCACTGCGGATTGTACCAGCCCTGGCTATCCTCGACTTGTTGTGCAGTCAGGCCAAACAAGAAGAAATTTTCTTCTCCGGCCTGTTGCGCCATCTCTATGGTCGCACCGTCGCGTGTACCGATCGTGAGCGCGCCGTTCATCATGAATTTCATATTGCTCGTGCCGCTGGCTTCGTATCCCGCGGTCGAGATCTGGTTGGAAACATCACTCGCGGGGATCAGTTTCTCCGCCAGGGACACGTTGTACTCCGGCAGGAACAGAACTTTGAGCCGTCCGCGCACGATGGGATCGTCGTCGACAGTTACTGCCAAATTATTGATGAACTTAATTATGAGCTTGGCCAGTTGATACGCCGGCGCTGCCTTACCGGAAAACAGAAACGTTCGCGGCAGCATCGTGACGTCTGGATTTTTGCGGATCCGGTTATAGAGCACTACGATCCGAAGCGCATTTAGCAGTTGCCGTTTGTATTCGTGAATACGCTTGATTTGGCAATCAAAAATGGTGTCGACGTCGACTATTTGACCGGATTTCGATTTGAGCCAGCCAGCGAACTCAGTCTTGGCCTCGCGCTTAGCCTTGAGAAAGGCGGCACGAAGGTTTTTGTCGTCGGCAAGCGGCTTGAGCTTGCTGAGTTGACTCAAGTCAGTGACCCATTTATCGCCAATCGCGTCGGTGATGGTCCGCGCCAGCGGCGGATTCGCCAGCAGCAGCCAACGCCGCGGCGTGACTCCGTTAGTTTTGTTGTTGAAACGCTCCGGGAACACCTCCGCCAGATCTTTGACCGTCATCGTGCGCAGCAACCGGGAATGAATCTCAGCCACGCCATTGGTGCTGTGCGAACCAACGATTGCGAGGTTGGCCATGCGAACCTGCTTGACGGGGCCTTCCTCGATCAAACTCACGCGCTGGATTCGGCCTTCGTCGCCGGGAAAGCGTGTTCGCACAGCATCCAGCAGACGCCGGTTGATCTCGTAGATGATCTCCAGGTGACGCGGCAGGATCTTTTCAAACCACGCGACCGGCCACTTCTCCAGCGCCTCGGGCAGCAGAGTGTGGTTCGTGTATGCCAGCGTCTTGTTCGTAATATTCCAGGCGTGATCCCATCCCAAGTGTTCATCATCCATCAAAATCCGCATTAACTCAGGGACGGCCAGCGTCGGATGCGTGTCGTTAAGCTGGATGGCGACTTTCTCCGGAAGCGTATTCCAATCGGAGTTGTCGCGCCGGAATCGGCGCAGCAGATCGCCCACCGAGCAGGCAACCAGAAAATATTCCTGCACAAAGCGCAGGGCTTTCCCCTGGGCTGTGGAGTCGTCAGGATAGAGCACACGCGTGAGCGACGCGGCGGTGAGAGTCTCGGCTAGCGCTCCGACAAAATCGCCGCTGCTGAATTCCTGAAAATCGAAGTAGTCGGACGCGACTGCGCTCCAAAGCCGCAACGTATTGATCGTCTTGCCGCCATAACCAACGACGGGCCGATCGAACGGAATACCGAGCAGGGTTGAAGGACGACCCTCCATCGCATGCAGGCTGCCCTCGAGCATTCGGAACGAAACGTTCAGCTTGAGTTCAATATGCTCGTGCCGGCGCCGGATCTCCCATGGGTCCGGCCGGTGCAACCAATTGTCCGGCTGCTCGCGCTGCCAGCCATCCTGTATGGTTTGTTTGAAAATGCCGTATTCATAGCGTAGCCCGTAGCCCATCGCGGGCAGTTCCATGGTCGCCATCGAGTCAAGAAAGCATGCTGCCAACCGCCCCAGGCCGCCGTTTCCTAAGCCCGCGTCGGGTTCTTGCTCGATCACGTCAGGCCAGTCAAGATTCTTCTGCTTCACGGCTTGTTGCATGATGGGATCGAGCCGAAGGTTCATCACATTATTGGCCAGCGAACGGCCAATGAGAAACTCCATCGAAAGATAGTAGACGCGCTTCGGATTCGCTCGCTCGTAGATCTTATCGGTATAAATCCACCGCTGCGAGAGAACATCCCGGACAGAATGAGCTACAGCCTCAAAACGCTCTCTCTCTCTGACATCCGCGAGATCGATAACGTTGTCGAACAGGAGATGCCGTTCATACAGTGCGCTCTCCGTCCCCATCAAGTGAACCGGACCAACGAAATAGTCACGGCGAAGTTTGGCAAGATCTTCGGACGACGCCATTTGGACAACCGTCGCCGCTTTTTCGTTGACAGGCTCTTTGATGACAGATTTCGTGCTCATCGGAACATCCTTAGGTTTGAGATTACATTCCTTCAGCCGTAAATTGTCTCGCCATGGCCTACGCCGCGGAGGCAAGAGTTGGGGACGGTTGAATTCCGACACGTCAATTGCTCTTAGTTTGATCCTGCATTATCGTTTGTGATGCGAAATCTTTGTGCTCGGTTTCAGTTAGCATTGGATAAGTTTTAAAAGCTGGGATTCCTTAGATTGTGGAAATTCTGTCTACATAAAGCAAAGCTCCTGTGAGCTCAACACCCCACGCTGAAAAGAGGTCAGTTGAAAGTGCTTGCTGATATATGAGAACTCAAGGCTCGACGGATAGCGGAGCTTCGAGGAGCGTCCTACCGATTGAAGTCCTTACCAGTCCATTCGTGCGGTTCGCGCGCATGGAGGCGGCTGGCGGCATTCTTCTTCTGGCCAGCACCTTTGCAGCTCTCGTGTGGGCCAATTCACGCTGGGAATATGCTTACCATGGGATGTGGACGGCCCAGTTTGATATCGGTTTTGGCCACTACTTTCTATCGGAAACGCGTCATGAATGGATTAACGATGGGCTGATGGCTGCTTTCTTCTTTCTGGTTGGACTCGAGATCAAGCGCGAGATCCTGATCGGTGAACTGTCTTCGTTAAAGCAGGCGGCTTTCCCGCTGATAGCAGCGGTCGGCGGAACGATCGTTCCGGCCCTCATTTATACAGCGCTCAACCGGGGCGAGATTGCCCACAAAGGGTGGGGCATCCCGATGGCGACCGATATCGCGTTTGCTCTCGGAATGCTCGCTTTGCTGGGGGACCGCATTCCCACTTCACTTAAGATTTTTGTGACTGCTCTGGCTATTGTGGACGACATCATTGCGGTTCTGGTAATCGCGCTTTTTTATACCGAGCAAATCCGCATGGCCAGTCTGGCTATAGCCCTTGGCGGAATCGCTATATCGTTCGGCGCAAACCTCCTTGGCATCCGCAAACCAGCCATTTATGCATTTCTCGGGATTTGTGTCTGGGCCGCAGTGCTCCAATCGGGAGTACACGCTACTGTCGCGGGCGTTGCGTTTGCCTTCACCATTCCAGCGCGCACCTATATCGATCGGGCTCATTTTCTAAAACGCGGCCGCGGCCTGCTTGACCGGTTTGAAGCGGCTCCGCCTGACTCTTTTGAAGAGCACGCGGCGATTCACACCCTGGAAGAGCAATGCGAACTGGTCGAATCGCCCCTGCACCGTATTGAGCATCGTCTTCAGCCGTGGGTGGTTTTTTTCGTGATGCCGATGTTCGCCTTTTCCAACGCCGGCGTACACATTCTCGGAAATGTGGCGGCAGCGGCAAAGAATTCAGTGAGCTTAGGCGTGGCACTCGGGCTTTTTCTGGGCAAGCCTATAGGAATTTCGCTCTTTGCCTGGCTGGCGACCAAGGCTAAATTGGCAACCCGGCCGGCTACTGTCTCCTGGGGACAGATCTTTGGCGCCAGTTGGCTTTGCGGCATTGGATTCACCATGTCGCTATTCATCGCAATCTTGGCCTTCGGAGAAGGAAGTCTGCTGGACATGTCCAAAATTGGAACCTTGGCAGGTTCGGTTGGTGCGGCGATTTGCGGAAGTTGTTTCTTATTGGGCAGGTTCGGTCAGGCTCCGCGACCTGTCAACCGATAAAGCCGAACGCTCCACCGATATTCTCGAACTCACGAAGTCTCTTTCCGCGAAGTCCCTCAGCATGTCCAACCAGAGCTACCCTCGCTGGTTTGCGTCCACGTCTGGCGATGGCCACTGACCAAGTCGCACTCTGCACGTCTGGCCTTCGACTGCGAGCGCGGCCCGTAAATCTGCTCCCAGGTCCAATCGCCAGATGGACCAACGTTGAGACTCTTGCGGATTGTCATACACGGTCAATTGCAATTTAGAGTCCGCTGCACCAACGATCGGTAGTACTCCAAAGCTGCTCAACGACATGGACATCCCCTGCCCGTGCGCCTTGATGTAAGCCTCTTTCGCGGTCCAGCAACTGAAGAACGATGGAATATGTTCAGAGGCCGGTTGCGATCGCAGCCACTCCACCTCTGGACGCGAAAAGAAGCGTTCGGCCAACTCCAACGCATTCGTGTTTTGGCGAATCCTCTCCACATCAACTCCCACTTGCCGGTGACGGGTCACGGCGAAGACGGTCACTCCATGCGTATGTGACAGGTTGAAGCGAAGGTCACTGATGGGAGGATCGATGACGGGAAAATCAGTGACGGGAGAATCCTGAAGATGCTGATCAGCGTTCCCCGCAAGCTCCGGTTTCCCATTCGCGGTTGTTCGGAAACGAATCTCACGCGCCTCGATGTGAAGATACCGGCCAAGACACTGCCGCAGCAAGGCTCGACTGATCACAAATTGATTGCGCGGCTCTGGAAACTTGAAGCGCGCGGCCCGCTCTCGCTCGTCTGAATCGAGTAGCTCGAACAAGCAGTCGGCTTCCTTATCCCATGAGACGAGGTCAACCTGCCAGACGTGGACTTCCTCGTCCGGCAAGATGCCATCGAGACGCAGCAGCGCTTCTGAGTCCACAGGCTTAGATATCACGGACAAGGCGAAGCTGCAAAGTAACGGTTTTGAACATAGCGGTTTGCAGAGGCGTGTATTAGAATTGCCGCAATCCAGCCGCAGCAAGAAGCACATTTCTACGCAAGAACAATTTTGGGGCCTTGATTGGCCCAGCTTGGCGGCCCATGAAAAACGTCTACGAAGTGTTACGAGAAAAAGAGATGCGGTTGGCGCGCTTGCGTACCGAAGTTGATGCGCTTCGCATCGTCGTTCCCCTGCTTGCCGACCACGCCGAGGCAGGCGATGATCGTGCCGCAAATCAACCCGACCTCCTATGGACGCCGGCGCTCGAGAGGAACAAGTGGCCGCTAAAGGTGGGCAACCCCGCTCCCAGCTACTCGGATTCGTAGGCGCGTCTTTCAATGCGGGCAATGCAGAGCGGCTCGGGTTCGCCCATCTCTTCGATTCGAAGCTGCAATGGTTTTCACCTTCGCCTTGTTGTTTATATCCCAGTCTTGAAGTAAGTGCCTGTAAATCAATAACATACAATCGATCGCTGCTGGCATCTGGATTGCCCTTTATGAACCTGAGTTCTGAGTGTGGCGGCTCCTCCAATTCCGCCATGCTCTTGAGAATTGGATCATGCAAGTCCGCAGAGCGTGCTCGTTTCTTCTGGTGGCTGCCGCTTCCACCTGCCTGGCTTCAACCGTCGGATCCAGCTTGACACGACCGACGACATCGACCTTGGCGGTCCGCGAGAATCAGATATGGGCCGCTCCGCTCCGCGACTCAAAATTCGCCGCAATGATGCGCGCCAGCGCCAACAATAATTGCGAGGCTTCACAACCTCCTGAGCCTTTAGCCACTCCGAATCCGCTGCTCGACATTGCCGACCCGAGTTCCAAGGTCAGCGTCAGTTTCATCATTGGCACCGATGGCCGGGTTCACTCCGCTCTCATCCTCGAGAGCGCAGGTCCTGCCGAAGACCGAACCATCCTGGATACGGTCCGCTCCTGGCGCTATCGTCCGGCTCTTTGCAACGGCGCCGCCACCGAAACCGAAGGCAAGATCGAGTTCTCCGGCCAATAGGCGTTTATTTCGACTAAAATGACCGCTGGTGAGCCAGCGCTATGGATCATGAAAAACCAACTGGGCCGATCCGCAATCTGCCCACATCTGCGTCGGAGGGAGAACTCGCTCCCAACCCCGCGGTCGACGACTTCTTCCGGCGACTGAAACAGGACCTGCATCCCAAGCCCGGCACGGAAGCCATTGCTGCCGCGTTGCAGGCGGTGCAACGGCTGGCTTCGCAGGTGGACGCGGACGGTTCCGCCGGCACCATTGCCGAGAGCTTAGAGTCGCGAACTTGTGTTTCCTGCGGCAGTCAAAACCCGGCGGACAACCGCTTCTGCGCCATCTGCGGCGTTCCCTTAGCAGATGCTCCGCCACAGGAGCTGAACGCTTCTATCGCGCCCAGCGCGAAACCCGCCGCCCAGGCGGCCGGTCAGCATCACTACCATCATCATTACCACCACCACTACCTGGCCTCGCCCGAACGCGGCGCGCCGCTGGTTGGCTCTGAGCCGCGGGCTTCGAGTGGTACGCCTGTGGCCCGCGATGCCCGCGCCCGCAGCGCTCCGGGCGGGCTGTCGTTGAGCCGCGGGGAAGCGGCGGTTCGCAAGCTTACGCAGGATTGGGCGCAGGCCTGTAACAGCAAACAGCTCGACGATCTGGCCGAACTCTATGGAGCCGACGCTATTGTGCTGCGTCCGAATGTGCCGCCGGTTCGCGGCACGGCGGCGATTCGCGAGTTCTTCTTCAGCGTGCTTGATGCCGGATTCGGCGAAGTCGATCTCGAGCCGCTGCGCGTGGAAGTCTTCGGAGACATTGCCTACGAAGCCGGACGTTGCAAGATGCTGGTTCCGTTTACCATGGGCAAACGCCGCGAAGAACGCGGCAAATATCTCTTAACTCTGGCGCGACAGGCGGGCGATTGGAAGATCCTCGCCGACTGCTGGTCAAGCGATTTGAGTTTGGGAGTCAACATGGACTCGGCCACTCCCAAGCCGAATGTGCAGAGCCCGCCCAATCCCGCCTTCAAACCCCCGCGCAAAGGCCCGTAAGCTCGCGTCTTTCGCCGCTGGGTTTTCCGTTGCGCTCTTAGCCACGGCTTTGTGCCGCGGGCTGCATTCTTACGCCGCTTCGCGGCTAACGAGCCGGAGCCTTGGCTCTCTGAGCTTGTTCGGATTGCACATATTCTGGTGCAGAAAAACCTTCAAAAAAAACTCTCGTTTCCGCGCAAAATCTAGAAAACAAACGACCGGAAATTTTTCCTCCCGCTAGATCTATGGTTCTAAAGGTAGTTAGAGGCAAAATCTTGGAAACATTGGAGTTATGGTGCCCGCCAGCGGCCTGCGGTTCCGTTTTGGAGCTGCAGCCAGAGGTGTTGTGATTGGATTGTCAAAGAACGTGATTATCTTGCAGGTAACATCTGCGTTTCGATATTATCGCGAATGGCACAGTGAGTTCAAGAAGAAAGTGGCTGGACGCTGAGCTCCGTTCCAAAGTGGGAATCTTGCGCCTGCCGTTTTCATGAACACAAGAAAGGAGTACTTTCCTGCACGGCATGGACTGAGCCAAGAAGGCCCGCCCAAGCGGAGCTTGGACGGGGCAAACTTGAGAGTAAAGTAGCGCGATTGTCCGGGCCGCCCGCCCTCAATGAGCGTAACGGCGATGTTACGCCAACCTACTGGCGGCTTTTCTGAGTAGGGACCAAATCGAAGAGCACCTTCCAAAGATCTAAGCATCGTAGCGAACGTTTTGTGTTCGTTTTTCCTAACAAGAAATCATCTCACAACTGTGATATATTGCTCCGGTTTTTGGGACCCCTTCGTCGCAACCTCATTCAACAGCTGGCCACCTACCATTCCCCGAAGTTTGGGACTGAACTCACGGAGGCCCGATATGAACCGTTCCGCTAGTTGTGTCTATTCTCCCTCGCCCTCTCCGCGACGCTCGCCGTCGCCCAAGCCAACACTCCATTTCAGCACGTAATCATCGTAGTCCAGGAAAATCGCACGCCGGACAACCTCTTCGGCAGCGACGTCTTCGCCAAGACCCGCCAACTGCCTGGCGCCGACCTGGTGAGCGGCGGTCCGTGCGAAAACGTACCTCCAAAACCGCCTTACGCGATCGCGCTGCAACCCATCAACCTGGGAAACGCCTGCGACCCGAACCACAGCCACGAGACATCTTGGGTCCCGACCTACGACGGCGGTGCGATGGACGGAGCGTGCACGATCAGCGCCTCCGGTTGCACGATGACCTATTCCCCGGAATTGGATTTCCAGAACTACAGTTACGTCCAATCCTCAGACGTGGTCCCGTATTTCCAGATCGCCTCGCAATACGGCTACGGCAATTATATGTTTCAAACGAGCCAGGGGCCGAGCTTCCTCGCTCACCAGTTCCTGTTCTCTGGAACCTCGGCGCCTGACCAGATCGACGACCAATATGACGACTGTGGCACTGGCGGCCCCTGCTACCACCAGTGGTTCGCTGCGGAGAATGCTCCAAATAAGAACATGCACTACGGATGCCCCGGCCAGAGCACGAGCACAGTAATAGTTGAGGTCAAGCCCGACGACACCATCGACGAGTACCCTGGGTACCCTGGATACAACAACGCTTACGCCGGATACCCCTGCTACAATCACCCGACTTTGGCAACCGTGCTTGATGACCCGCCCAGCGGCGTTTCCCCGATCACCTGGAAGTTCTACTCGCAGTGGGGCAGACGGCCTCTGGACGGCGCCAAACGCAATTTCAGCCATCTGCGTGCCACTGGACGAACAAGGAAACTGCAATGGCACAGAGTGGAACGCGAAGGTGGCGAGCTTTTTCCCCAAACAGGGGAACTACCTCAACAGCTACTCACCCATTCTCACCGATCTAGGGGTGAGCACCCCAAATCAGGCAGGCCAATGCGCTCTTCCCGGCGTCAGCTGGGTCATTCCTGACGGGAATTGGTCCGACCACGCCGGGGAGGACCCGGATGGCGCAGGACCATCGTGGGTTGCAGCCATTGTCAACGCAGTCGGCGGTGTCTATTACGATACTAGCGGACAAAAGCATTCCACCGGTTGCAGCTATTGGAACAATACCGTCGTGCTCATCACCTGGGACGATTGGGGTGGTTGGTACGATCATGTCGAGCCCTGGAACTCGAACGGGCCCGACTGCTGCGGCTACACGGGCGATAGCTTTTACAGTCAACAGTACGTCTACGGGTTCCGCGTCCCGCTGTTGGTGGTCTCTGCATACACCGGGACCTATAGCAAACCTAACTGGTCCGGCTACATCTCAGGCGCGCTGCCGCCGTATGGACCCGGCGAGCAGCAGCCCTACGTCCACGACTTCGGCAGCATTCTTAACTTCGTCGAGTATGCCTTGGGGCAAGGCGGGAAGCCAATAACCAGCGCCGAAGGCATTTATCCAGCATACCCCTACGCCGACTACTACGCCCCGGACGGGTACTTCGAGACAAAAGGGACAAATCCGTACTCGCTCGCGGACTTCTTCCCGAACAACTTTCAGAACCCGCTGCGGACCTTTACTCCCATTACCCAGGGAGTAAACTACCCAGGACAATGCTTTATCGAGCCCACGGTTTCGAGTTGCTTCGGTCCCGGCTTTACGCCCCTTGATCCTGACGCCGACAACGTCGATGCGGATTAGGGATCTGTTACCGCTGCGTAGCGGGTGCCGAATTCAGCGCGAAACCGGCACTCGCTGCTGTACTTGCACGAACTTGGTGATAGTTATGACCGGCTAGCAAGGGCGTCCTCGCAGCCGCTTGATGAAAGGCGGTTCCCCATGCCTCAGAGTCCTTCGTCGACGGTTGCGAAAGCGGTCTCTGTCCTCCTAGCCGTTCTCATGTTCGCGGGCGGAGCCCTCGCCGCGCCCGGGATAAAAGTCCTGCACGCCTTTGGCTCGGGCAACGATGGCGGCGGCCTTTGGGCCAGCTTAGCTTTCGATTCAGAGGGCAATTTATACGGCACCACAAGCGGTGGCGGGGCCCATGACGATGGCACGGTCTTCGAGCTGACGCCCGAACCGGACGGCACTTGGACTGAGAGTATCCTCCATAGCTTCAGCTTCGGCGACCCAGCGGGGAGCGGCCCCATGAGCGCGCCGTTCCTGGACGTTGCAGGCAACCTTTACGCCACCGCTGTGGGCGGCGGAGTTCACAATGGTGGGACGGTTTTCGAGTTGGCGCACGAGACTTGGGCCGAAACCATCCTCTACAGCTTCTGCTCCAAGCCAAAGTGCAGCGACGGAGGCGCCCCTGAGGGTGGCTTGGTTCATGAGCATGAAGGCAATTTCTATGGTACGGCCGGTTATCCCTTCAAGCTGTCACCGAAATCGAATGGCTGGAAGGAGACCGCCCTTCACCGTTTCACTTGTCGCAATCACGATGGATGCGGCGCTGTCGGTGGCGTGGTCCTGGACGCTGCCGGTAACGTGTACGGCGTTACGGCGGAAGGCGGGACGGGCGACTGCTCTCCGCCTGGGTGCGGTCTCGTTTACGAATTGCAACCCATGTCGGGCGGAAAGTGGAAGGAGATCGTGCTCCACGATTTCGGTTCCTTTCGGACCGACGGGGTTAAGCCCCCCTTTGGCGCCCTGTCCGTTGATAGCTCCGGCAACGTATACGGAACTACGGACGGCGGCGGCAAATATCGCGATCAGTGCTCCTGCGGCACGGTTTACAAGCTGGCGCCGGGCGCAAACGGAAGGTGGAAAGAGACCATCCTGCACAGCTTTAGGCAGGGCTCGGGCGGAGCTGCACCGAGCGCTGGCGTCGTTATGGACAAGGCTGGAAATCTCTACGGTGTGACCGGAGCGGGCGGCGACCCGAATTGCGATTGCGGCGTGATTTACAAGCTCGCGCCCGGCAAGAACGGTCAGTGGGAATACACCGTCTTGCACCGGTTTCAGGGCTACGACGGCGAGGCCCCCGGCGCGAACCTCATCTTCGACGGCAAGGGCAACCTGTATGGCACCACTACGACCGGCGGCACCTACGGCGCCGGCGTCGCCTTCGAGTTCACTCCATAGAAAGCTGGCGGCTTCGAAACCGCTGCCGGATGAGGTTAGAAAGCCGGTCCCCGGCGGAAGCCCTTAGCCGTTCGTCAATTTACGAAACCAGGCGATATCGCTATTGAGGGGTTTTGAGCGTAATTGATTCCATGACAATGTCGGCTCCGATGCCCGAGTAGACTTTGGGGGTGCTGAATCCAACCAAAGGGCTCGGAGAAAGGAGCCGAACATGATCATTATAGGAGCAGATTACCACCCGGGCTTTCAGCAAATTGCGTTTGTGGATACCGACAGTGGGGAGTTCCAGGAACGGCGACTGCAACACCGTGAGGAAGCGGAAAAGTTTTATCGCGAGCTCGCGGTCCAGGGGATGCAGGTGCGAGTGGGGATGGAAGCCAGCGGGCAGGCGCGCTGGTTTGAACGATTGCTCTCGGAGTTGCACTTCGAGCTGTGGATCGGAGATGCAGCGAAGATCCGGACGAAACGAGTGCGCAAGCAGAAGACGGATCGGCAGGATGCGCAGTTGATTCTGCAGTTGCTGCTGGAAGATCGCTTCCCGAAGATCTGGGTACCGAGCTCAGAAAATCGAGACCTGCGGCAACTGCTGTGGCACCGGCACCGCATGGTGCAGGCGCGCACGCGAATCATGAATCAGTTGCAATCGGTAGCGCTGAACGAAGGACTGCGCTGCAAGAAGCGGTTGTGGCGGCAGCATGGGCGGGAGCAATTAGAGTCATTCCGCCTGGCTCCGTGGGCGAGCCGGCGGCGGCGTGATCTGCTGGAGTTGCTGGATCGTCTGAACCCGACCATCGCGGAACTGAGTCATGCGGTCGAGCAAGAGGCCGAGAAGTGTCCCGCAGCGCAGCGCTTGCAGACGCATCCCGGAGTCGGTGCCTTAACCGCACTGGCTTTTGTGCTGATCATCGGCCAAGCCGATCGCTTTGATTGCGGCAAGCAGGTGGCGAGTTATCTGGGACTGGTGCCGCTGGAAGATTCCAGTGGGAACCGGCGACGGCTGGGGCACATAACCAAACAAGGCAGTTCGATGATGCGTTTCTTGCTGGTGGAAGCGGCGCAGGTAACAGTGCGTAGTGTGCCCGAGTGGCGCAGCAAGTATCTTCACCTGATGATGCGGCGAGGAAGGAAAACCGCCAAGGTCGCCATGGCCCGCAAGCTGGCGGTTCGTCTCTACTGGATGATGCGCAAGGGATGGGATTATCAGCAGTGGAGCAAGTTCGGTTCGCACGCGGGACAACCCGGACATCGTGATGGTGTGCAGTAAAACACCGAGTAATTGATTGGGTGTCCCGCTCCTCGATAACGAGGAGTTCGAAGTAGTAATCATGATCGCGGGTTGCGACCGAAGAGATGCATGGGTCGGACTGAGTCCTGACCTGAAAACGATTACGAGCGAGCCTACGGTTGGAAAAGGCAACACCATCAACGAGAGCGAAATGGCGCTCTTCTTTGAGTGCATGCAGTCGTGCGCTCAAAAAGTGCTTGACACGGGCCGACATTGTCAGAGACGCGATTTATCGCCAGCCATCAACGCCAAAAGCGGAAAAACATATTTCCGGCGTACAATCCCTCCGGGGGGGTCGTCATGAAACGCATCAGCCTCGTGGTTTTGGCGTTCTGCACGTGCTTCACGTCAATGGCATGGGCACAGAAGCCGACATGCAAGCACTCTCCGTTCTGGGCCGAGTTCCACAAGCAGAATATGCAGCGCTGGAACAGGTGTGAGAATGTGCTTAAAGTCCACAATGTTGGGAATCTCCGCTTGAAGTGGAGCACCCCTATTGTCGGCGGTGACAACGCTGCTCCAGCCGTGGCGGACGGGCTGGTGTATGTCGGCGGCCCCAACCTGCACGCGCTGGACGCCCGCACGGGCGCCAAGGTGTGGGAGCTCTGCTGCGGAGGCGACTACAGAGTGGATTCCTCACCCGCCGTGGCGAATCGGGTGGTGTATGTGGGCGCGCTCGGTGGAAAGGTGTTTGCGCTGGACGCCAGCACCGGCGTCCTGCTCTGGAGCTACCCAACCAGCGGTGCAGTGTGGTCGTCGCCGGCCGTGGCGAACGGGGTGGTGTATGTCGGATCAGACGACCACAACGTGTACGCATTAGATGCCAAGACCGGTGCCAAGCTGTGGAGCTACGACACGGGCGACCGGGTGTTCTCCTCGCCCGCTGTGGCGAATGGAGTGGTGTATGTCGGCTCGTTCGACAACAATGTATACGCGCTGGATGCCAGCACCGGTGTCAAGCTGTGGGGCCACGCGTTCCTCAATTCCGGACAGTACGGCTCGCCCTCGGTGGTGAACGGAGTGCTTTATTTCGCCCCCCCCAAAGGCACGTTCGCCTTCGGCCTGAAGTGAAAGACGCAGGCAACAGGGGCAGATTCCAAATCCCCCCGACCGTAAGATTCTTCACCCCGACTCCAAACTCAAGGTGTTCGAGCCGGTCGCAACACAGTTACCTAGAGGGAAAAGTGTCGCTAACAGGCCATTACACGTTTTGAGAATTGGCTGGCGTTTTGGGTTACAAGCGGGGGTGGTACAAGGTCGTGGCTGCAACTTGCATTTAGGTTTTTCGGAGTATGGAGGCGAACGAAAGATCATCGGTTTTCGAGTTATTGCGGGGCGCACATCGGGGCGATCGGTTGCGATTCGACACTGGACATCCAGCTTTCACGCTGCAGTTCGATCTGAGCTATCTTTCACACTGTTGACTGCATACGATAAGGAGTGAGTGCATGCTCGGAGCAGTCGGTGAACTCCCATCCTGCGACGCAGCCAGCGGGCAACGACCGTGTCCGCCATTACCTGAGAGGTGAGTTGCTCGGGCGTGAGCCGCTGCCAGGGCTTTTCGTTTTCGGCTTCCAGAGTACGGGTCTCCACACAGTCGTTTTCGATTCGGTAGTCAACCACAGAAGAACCATCACCCAGATCGATACGAAGGTTGTTGCATGCCATGATGCACCTTTCGGGCGACTGCACCCGCCCGTTCTGGCACATTATGAGCTTCTGGCCTTCTAACGTTCGATGGGGAACACACTGTAGTCGTGGGAGTGAGAAGCTGTAATCTTAAGCCTTGGCACAAGTTAAAGATGGACGATCATCCCCACACCACTGAAGATCACTCAATTAGCCGGGTCAATGAGCGCAATCGAGATGTTACGACAGCGATGAAGACCTCCCTAACCCACTAGTGGGTGAAATCGCCTGAGAGGCCACGCTACGGCGTTATCTCAAACACCGAACCGAAAGTGGCAGTGCCGTCGCCAACAGTCGTCCCATACAGATTCCCTGCGGCGTCGAGGATCACCCCAGCAACGGGATCCGCCCCTGGATGATCGAAGAAGAGGTGCAGCACTGTCTCACTCCATCCGCCCTTTGGGTTCTGCACCAACTTGAAGACTACTCCACATCCGCTGCCGTAGGCGCAACCGTTAGAGCCGCCGAATCTAACCGTGCCGTAGAGATCCCCCGCTTGGTCGAAGATCACGCCTGCATTGGGCTCAACTCCCTGCTGGAAACGGTTGAAATTGTGGAGAACCTTCTGTTTCCAGCTTCCGTCGCTGTTCGGGGTTAGCTCAAAGACCGCACCCCCATCGAGAGGGCCGCCGTAAAACGTTGTGCCGTAAAGGTTGCCAACTTGGTCGAAGATCAGTCCAGCCTCAGAGTAGCCTCCGCGTTCGAAGATAAAGCTGTAAAGGACGCTCTCGGTCCAGCTTCCGTCTGTGTTCGGCTTCAGCTTCAAGACGACGCCGCAGCCGCCCGAAAAACCGCACCCACCTCGTGTCTTGCCACCCCCGAACGTTGTACCGTACAGGTTTCCTGCCGAGTCAAAGATCAGGTGGGATTCAGGGTAGCCTCCGTCTTGGTGGCCGGTGAAACCGTGGATCACGCGAAAAGTCGAGCCTCCATTGGTCAACTCGAAGACTACCCCGACACCTTTGGGGCCACCCGCACCTGCTGTGCCGTAAAGATTTCCAGCCCCGTCGAAGATTAGGTCGGCACTTGGATTACTCCCGTCGCCACATCCCGCTAAGGCACAGAAGCTGTGCAGCACGCTCTCGGTCCAACTTCCGTCGCTCTTCGGGGTCAGCTCGAAGACCGTCCCCGAATCGACAGCTCCGCCATTAAACGTTGTCCCATAGAGATTCCCCGCCTGGTCAAAGATCAGCCCGGCATTGGGTAAGTCGCCATCGCTGCAGTTCGCGAGCGAACAAAAGCTGTACAGCACGCTCTCGGTCCAGCGTCCGTTTTGCGTCGGCGTCAGCTCGAAGACAGCGCCGCCGTTGTTCGCGCCGCCACTTCGCGCCGCACCATAAAGGTTCCCGGCCGCGTCAAAGATGAGGCCCGCATAGGGAACGTTTCCGTCCGCGCCGCCCGTGAATTTGTACAGCGTTTTATACTTGGTTTGCGCCCAAGTGGTCGGCACCGCCAGAATCACGACCATGACCAGCAAAACGGCACCCAAGGTGCCCAAACTTCTATTGCATGACATAACTTCCTCCTGTTGGGAGACATTGCCAGTAAGGGCGTTCCAGGGGCTCAGAATACCCGACTGAGCACCAAGATTTTATACCCAAAAATGTCGCGCAACGACTGTAAGTAACGAGATCAAGCCATTACACTCAAATTCACCCTTTGGTTTTCGTGGCCACCAGTGACGGGCATCAACAAGGATCGGCGGGACGAGCGCAACTAGGCACACGAGCAAAACGAGCGCGAAAACAAGGCTTCGAGCCACCATCAGCATCTACCCGAGTACCTGAATTTAGCACAGAATCGAAAGCCTTCTGGTAACTGACGCTATCGCATTATAAAAGGGCGCCCTTTTAGAGTAGGTTGTGATCGTTCCCATCATCACCTACAGAAAGGAGCACCCTCGTGAACGATGAAAAGTATATTGGGCTGGACGTTCATCAAGCAACCATCGTGGTCGCGGTCATGGATTCGACGGGGAAGTTGGTCATGGAATCCATTCTGGAGACGAAAGCGGCGACCATTCTTCAGTTCCTTGCAGGCTTGCGCGGAACTCTATCGGTGACTTTCGAAGAAGGAACCTGGTCCGCCTGGCTGTATGATCTGCTCCACTCCCGGGTGGACAAACTGGTGGTGTGCAATCCGCGGAAGAACGCGCTGCTCAAGGACGGGAACAAGAGCGACCGCATTGATGCGCGCAAGCTGGCCGAACTGTTACGCGGCAACCAACTCAAACCGGTCTACCACGGCGAGACGGGCGTGCGCATGTTGCGCGAACTATCGCGAAGCTATCTGACCATCGTCAAGGATCTGTCGCGAGTGATGAATCGGTTGAAAGCGGTGTACCGCAGCTGGGCGATTCCCTGTGCGGGCAGAGACGTCTATTACCGCCGGCATCGAGCGCAATGGCTGGCCAAGATCCGCGAAGCCGGGGTGCGGCGTCGCGCCGAACGACTGTATGAGCAACTGGAGATGTTGCAACACTTGCGGCAGCAAGCCCGCCGCGAACTGTTAGCGGAAAGTCGCAAGCATGCGATCACTGCAAAGCTGCGGCAGATTCCGTATCTCGGACCGATTCGAGTGGCGCTGGCGGTGGCCCTGATCCAGACCCCGCATCGTTTCCGCACTAAGCGGCAACTCTGGGCCTATAGTGGACTGGCCTTGGAGACGCGTACGAGCGCGGAGTACCGTTTTGTCGAAGGTCAAGTGCGACGCTCGAAAAAACTGCTTTGCATTCGGGGCCTGAACAAAGACCACAACCATGATCTGAAGGGTCTATTCAAAGGTGCGGCCACCATGGCCAGTGTGCGCTCCGGGCCCTTCCAGGACTTCTACCAGGCGGCGCTGGCCAAAGGCATAAAGCCAACCATGGCGCGGCTCACGCTGGCACGCAAGATTGCCGCCATTACGCTGACACTTTGGAAGAAGGGAGAAAACTTCGACGCCGAAAAACTGAAAGCGCAAGCCGCTTGAGCGTCTGGGGTGAAGCCCTTCCATCTCCGGTGATCTTTTTCTGGTGGTGGCCAGTCGGTTCTGGAGACGCTCGGGTTCGAGGGTGAGTATGACAATGGCCTGTAGACAACACGGTGCCGATAGCACCCAGTCTCTGTGTAATCCCTATGCCCCCTCGGACAACCCGAAAAAGCACTAGGCCACGAGCCTCAGATAGATCCATGGTTGACACCGTACAACCGCAGGGCTTGCTCAGTTTCAGAACTGATCGGCGTCGTCGTCACTAAAGAAGATGCAGCCGCTGAGATGGAACAACCTAAACCCAGGGCACGACACCACACCAGCGTCTTCCAATGGCGAGAGGGCTGGATGGCGCGAACTATACCGCGCCCCCGGTGGAGGGAAAAAAATGTTCTTGACATCCCCTTTTATAGATCAGGCCATTACACTCAAAACCCCTGGGGCGTGGGGATCAATAACTGCGATGGAGATACAACACTTAACGCGCCGCGTTTAATGCGCCGCGTTGCGAAACTGGCCCGCCGAGGCGTCCACCAGTGGCACCATCAATATTACGAACCAGACGCTGCATCGCATGGCGATCCTTTCGCGAGTTCTGGTTCAGTCTTATCCCGAATGTCCAGGCCGTCAAGATGAACGGTCTTGCACACCGCGGGGATAAGGTTTCACCCAGACGCATCAACAGCGGCTCGCTTTCCCATTCCCGGACTGAATTCGTCGGAACCTACTTGGCAATACCCTGCCTAGCGGAAAAAACTGATAAAGTAATTTTTGCGGTTGGAATTTCCCTTAGATTCTTGCGTTGGGACCTAGGTTTTCAGGAGCTTTAGATGCACATCGCTATAGTCGGATCGGGATATGTCGGACTGGTGGCCGGGGCATGCTTTGCCGACATGGGCCATCAGGTCATCCTGGTGGACAACGATCAGCAGAAGCTGGCGGCGCTCAATGCTGGCCAGGTCCCGATTCATGAAAAGTTTCTGCCAGAGCTGCTGGAGCGTCATCGCGGACGCAGCCTCACTTTTTCCGACAACCTTCGCGCCGCTGTGGAGGCCAGTGCGGCGGTCTTCATCGCGGTAGGAACACCGCCTACCGAGCAGGGCCACGCCGATCTTTCTTATGTGGAATCGGTGGCCCGGATCATTCCTTCGGCGATCAATGGTTACAAGGTCGTGGTCGAGAAGAGCACGGTTCCGGTGTATACCAGCGAATGGATCCGCAAAATCATCCTTCGCAATGCCGCGCCCCCGGATTCGTTCGATGTGGCGTCCAATCCTGAGTTTCTGCGGGAAGGAACGGCGGTCACCGATTTCCTCTATCCCGACCGCATTGTCGTAGGCGCTGACAACGAAAGGTGCGCCGCAGTTCTGCGGACGATTTATGCGCCGCTGACAGATGGAAGTTATTACAAGCGTCCGGATGCAATCCCGGGCCCGGATCAAGCGCAAATTCCGCCGCCGTTGATCATCACCAGCACCAAGAGCGCAGAACTTATCAAACACGCCTGCAACGCGTTTCTTGCGATGAAGATTTCGTTCATCAACGCGGTCGCATCGGTCTGCGAATCAGTGGGAGCGAATGTGCAGCAGGTTTGCCAGGGCATTGGTACCGATAGCCGAATTGGGCCGCGGTTTCTGAACCCCGGAATTGGATATGGCGGGTCCTGCTTCCCCAAGGATCTCATGGCGTTTCGTGCGGTAGCACGGGAGTGCGGATACGAATTCCGTCTGCTCGACGAAGTGATGCGCATCAACGAGGACCAGCGCCAGCGCTTTTTGCGCAAAGTGCACAACGCCCTTTGGACGCTGCGGGGCAAGCGCTTGGGCGTGCTCGGGTTCGCGTTCAAAGGGGGAACGGACGATATTCGCGAATCACCGGCCGTTTTACTGGTGCAGACTTTGTTGCAGGAAGGCTGCCAGATCGCAGCTTACGATCCCGCGGCACAAGAACGCGCGAAAGAAGTTTTTAATTCGAGCATCGAATACGCCAGTGATGCCTACGAAGCGGCTCGCGGTGCAGATGCTCTACTGATTCTCACCGAATGGGACGAATTCGTCAGCTTGGATTTGGATCGCCTGCACCGGGAGTTGAAGTATCCCATCGTGATCGATGGGCGCAACCTCTATGATCCCGATTCTATGGCGGCGCATGGGTTCACCTACTATAGCGTCGGGAGGCCAGCAGCAACGCCCGTATCTGTGCCCGTTGAGGCCGCAGTCCCGCCGAGGAAAGCCAGCCATTCATGAGCAAGCAGCGGGCACTGGTGACCGGCGGAGCCGGCTTCCTGGGATCTCATCTCTGCGACGCGTTGCTGGGGGAAGGTTATTCCGTCGTTGTCGCCGATAATCTGCTGACGGGTCGGCGATCCAACTTCGATCATCTCCGCAACGAACCCCGATTCGAATTCCAACAGGTCGACATCAACCAGCCCTTCGACTGCGGCAAGGTGGATTACATATTCCATTTCGCCTGCCCGGCCAGTCCGGTCGACTACACCAAACATGGAATCGAAACCCTTCAGGTCGGATCTCTGGGCACGTTTCACGCGCTGGATGTAGCCCGCAAGTACGGCGCGAAATATCTGACCTCTTCCACTTCAGAGTGTTACGGCGATCCTTTGGAGCATCCGCAAAAGGAAACGTATTGGGGAAACGTGAATCCCATCGGTCCGCGTTCGGTCTACGACGAAGCGAAGCGTTTCAGCGAATCCGTCACCATGGCCTACCACCGTTATTACAATGTGGACACGCGCATCGTGCGCATCTTCAATACGTACGGGCCGCGCATGCAACTCAACGACGGACGCGTCGTCCCCAACTTTATGAAACAGGCGCTTCGCGGCGAGGACTTGACGGTCTACGGCGACGGCAGCCAGACTCGCAGCTTTTGCTACGTGAGCGATGAGGTCGACGGGTTTATCCGTTTGTCCAAGTCTTCAGAGCATTTACCTGTCAACATCGGAAATCCCACCGAGTTCACCATTCTCGAATGTGCTCAGCGGGTCCTTGCGGTCACTGGCTCGAAAAGCAAGATACGCTACGAACCGCTGCCCCAGGACGATCCCAAGCAACGACGGCCCGATATCACCAAGGCCAGGACAATGCTGGGATGGGATCCTAAAATCGATCTCGAGACCGGGCTGCGGATGTCGCTGGACTATTTCAAGAAAGCAGTGTTCGAAGAAAAAGTGCTCCAAGGCTGAAGCAAAATCCTCCTGTCATCCTGTTTGTCTAAAATCCATCTATAGAGACTTGAACAAGTTCTCCGCTATCCACCGACATTACGGATAAAGTGGATTATCAATTTATCAGTAGGAGACGGCAATGCTGAAGCACATCGGACTCGTGTTCACGACAGCGTTGACTTTCATGGTGCCTTCACAATGTAAAGCCTCCACCATGGAGGAGATCCTAAAGACTAACTGGAACAAGCAATCGATTGCAGAACTCGAAAAACTTATTCCTGATCAGAAAGCCGCTCAGCAGTTCGCGACAGCGGTCCTCATGGCGGAGCCGCATAAGGACCCTGACAACATTCATAAGCTAGACGTTGATGGGGAAGTCGTCGTGGACTACAGGCTTGTTGACTTGAAAGGGGATGGCAGCGTGCAGTTTGTGTGTCTGTTGGACATTACCGGTCGCATGCGTCCGACCATACTAATGGCAGTTGAAAACGATCACGGCCATCTCAAAACTGCCTATCTAACGGGCGGGGAGGGCGGTTTGGGCCTGGGCGAGCTCAGCGCTATTATTCGGGACCTCAAGCACAACGGAAGGAATGAAATCACGTTGAGCCTTGCGCTGGAACCGTTTGCGGGCACGGCTGCGCCGACTCCATACATGGAACACATCTACGTGTATCAGAATGGCAAGTTCGTGCCATCGGACCATGAATTTCTTGACTACTACAAGAATGAGTGTCTGCCGCAGCGTCGCAAAGAACTCGATGACCTGTTGCAGCACAGCCCTCCACCGGATGCTACTCCTGAGGAACGAGAGGATTACCGAAAAAGCATCGATGCCAAGCAAGAGGAAATTGCGGCATTGAACAAGCTACTGTCCAACCCCTAGATCAGCTTCGGCTCGGATTGGGCATGTGAAATCAGCTGCTGCACTTGTTTTCGGTGGTCGTCAGTTCTCAAACTGAACTCGACTCCCATACCGAATCCCGGATGCGTGCTCAGCACCTTCCCATGGACGCGCAGTTTTAGGTCCGCCGTCCGCACCACGATTTCCAGAGTTGTTCCAGTGGGAAACGTCTCGATGGTCTCGATGTAACAACCGCCGGGGCTGATGTCGATCAAGGTGCAGCGAGTGGGAACGCTGCTGTTGGCACGGAAGACTTCGGCCCCCAGGCAGCAGGCGCGCCGCGAGAGGTTACGGCGATCACCGGAGGAAACCGATAGTAAGCCGAGACTGGCAGAAAGCCTCAAGTTCAGGTCGTCCCCGCCGATTGGAATCTGCGGTTCCGCCGGAACGGGCTCTGACGTCGTAGTCAGATTCGCTTGCAGCCAATCGTTCAGCACCCGGCGTGAGGTTTGCGGGACCTGCGAAAAACGAATTCCAACCCGACCTGACGAGTCTTGCCACATGACTTCCCCGGACAATCGAATCAGCGAAGTGCTTTGCGGCGGTGAAAACTGGAAATAGACTTTGCAGTACGGAGGCAATTTGCTATCAGACCGGAAGGCAATGCCATCCTCACTCAAGTCCACGAGAGCTGCGGAGACGTTTTCTTCTCCCGCATACGCAACGGAAGTGTTTGTCTGCAGCGCGATTCGTGGCCGAGTCCGCCGCTCGCTCTGAATCAATCCACGTGCCGCGCGCATGCTGTGGGCAGCGCGCTCGCGGGAAATCGGTTTGTAGAGCATGAAGTTTGCGCCCTTCGCGAAAATGGCGCGCACATCGTTCTGCCCGTTTACGATGCCAATTACGGCCGCAGTCTTGTTGGTAGAAGTGTTTCGGGCTTGCGCAATCAATTCGATTGCGGCGGGTTCATCTTGACAATCAACCAGCACGGCGTCAAAGTGCCGATCTTCAAGCCGGGCTCGGGCCATGCGCAGGTCGCCGCACGATTCCACTGCGATGCCCATATCCTGCAGACTAGCTCTGAGCACCTGCACAGTCTGCGCATCCGAGCACACGAGTAGCGACGTGAGCGCCATGTTCATGGCCATGTTAGGTGCGCTGCCCGGCGCTCACAAGTTACCGGGGTCATGCCAGCGCGCAGGGCGTGACTTTAGTCATCTGGAGTTTCAGCAGGTAACCGGCTATGTTCGGCATGTACCAACTAAGAAGTGATGCGCTCCCTCAAGGATTGAGATTCATGTCTTCGAAGACAGCCAACTGGATCATCGGAGCAGGCGTAGTCTTGATGTTTGTTGGACTATGCTTTTTTTCCGCTCTCCTGAGCGATCATCCTGAACCGGACATGTTGGAGTTCGGAGCGTGTCAGTTCTCGCTGGGCGCTCTCGTCATTGCTGCGGGCATTTATGCCAAGGCGCGAACCATCCAATTCGCGATCGCGGCCGGGGAACCGCGAAAGGAATCTTCGGCTTCGAATCAGCGGGTTCGGGGCGGCTGCGACTTGTGCGGCACCGAAGCTCCAGCGGTGCAATGCAAAGTCCACCAACTTCATCTCTGTGGAAGCTGTCTGGCTCAGCACTACGATGTTCGCTCCTGCGCCTACGTGCCGACCACCCGCACCGCCAACAAGACCGGCAGGAACTCGGCCGCGCATGCCCGGGGCGCCTAGCCACTGTCGCCGTTTCGCGCACGCTTCTCCAGCACGCTGCACTGCCAAAGTTACCAGAGTTACCTGGTCGAATTACGTTACGTAGGTCCAGCAGTAGTGACCCGCCCTTTAGTACTTTGACGCTCTCCCTTGCCCCTCCTTACGATGAGCTTGCATGCGGGTTAGCCACTGGTCTTTCCCCTAGGGGAAAACTCCTCCTTCGGCGTAACACGCGGTGAAGGATGCCAGTGCTCACCCCCGAGACGGCGGGCGAAAAGAGCCGGAAAAAGCTTTTTGCCTTAAAGCTGGCCTCGGACGATCTCCCCGGAGAAAGAAAGGATTCATGCTAGCACGCAAAATGCGCGGGTTCTCGCTGATCGAGATGATGATCGTCATTGCCATGATCGTCATCGTGCTGGCTTTCTCCATCATGGCGATCCAACCCTCGCTGAAGCAGGCCAACGTGACTGAGGGCTTTAACCAGACATTGATGGCATTGCGGCAAGCGCGCGACATTTCGGTGGCTCAGCGCCAGATTTATTTCGTGACTCTGAGCAACGTCGTCATTCCCAACTCGATCACCATCACCCAGGGTTCAACCGGAACTGTGACGGCTACTTATTTCCTACCCAACAATGTGGCTTTTGTTGCTCTGCCGAACCTTCCGACATCGCCAGTTGCTTATCCCATGACGCCGGATGGTTTCGGCATAGGCACAACCGCCATTGACTTCGACCAAGGCGTGGCAGGCGGGATAAAGAACGTGATCTATTTCTATCCCGATGGCTCAGCACAGGACGCAATTGGGAACGTCAACAACGGGGTGGTCTACCTCGCGCTGACTGGGAACAACGCATACATAAATACTTCGCGAGCCATCACCTTGTGGGGTGCTACGGGCCGTCTGCGCGGATGGCATATCTACTCGAACGCGGCACAGTGGTACTGGAGGCAACAGTGAAAACTCAGATCCACAACGCTTTCCGGCCACGCGGCAAAAAAATCGATCAGGGTTTCAGTCTGATTGAGGTCATGATTTCGATGGCCCTCATCACCATCGGCTTGCTGAGCCTGCTGGGCGTATTCGGGTATGCGATGGCTGCAACGCAAGGCTCGCAGGAAAACGCTACCGCCAAGTTATTGGCCGATGAGGCCATGGAAGGCATTTTAACCGCGCGCGAAACCGCCAACATCAGCTGGACGCAGATTAACAACACCGGATCTGGCGGCATCTTCCTGCCTGGCTTCCTACCAATCGATTGTGCGGGAGCAGATGGAATTATTGGTACCGCCGACGACGCCGCCTGCGGACCTCAAATTCTCGAGCAGCCTGGACCAACCGGAGTTTACGTCGGAACCTGCCCGCCCGATGCGTGCAACACTTTGACCAGCTTTACACGCCAGATCTTGATTTCGCCGGTTATTCCCCCCGGTGGTGGTCCTGCGAGCCAGACGCTGCGTTCGGTCACGATCACGATCCAGTACACCCTCCCCGGGTTTCAGGTCCCCAAACAATACATCCTCAACACCTTCATTTCGCCGTACCGGTAAAAGAGGAAAACTATGAGTCGGACGTCTGCAAATTCGAGGCGCGGTTTCACCTTAATCGAGGTGCTGGTTTCACTGGCTATTGGCACTCTGGTTCTGGGCGCTGCGGTGAAGTTGTTCAGCCAGGCCATGGGCGCGACTTTTGTGGTTTCGCAGCGAGCCGAAATGCAGCAAGACCTGCGCGCCAGTACTGACTTGCTGATCAAAGACATCAGCTTGGCGGGCGCTGGCTTACCAACGGCGACAGGCATCGCGTTGCCGCAGTCGGGAACGAAGCCAATTTACGGTTATGCCCCCAGCTGCGTGGCAAAAAACAACTGCGTTCCCGGAAACGGTATTGCTTACCCGTGCACTTCGGCAGGCGCAAATCCCTGCGATCCAACTTTGTATGGACTCATTCCCGGTTTCCAGATGGGTATTCAGCCGGCGGGTAGCCCGGGCAAAACTGATGTGATCACCGTGGTCTACTCCGACACTGTGTTCGCTCTGCCTTGCTACACCATCCAGACTGTCACCACTGTTGCCGTAACGGTACAGTTGCCCGCTGTGCTGCCGTCTAGCTGCGTTCTAACCGCGCCGCTGGTGGCGCCTCAGCCCGTGACCACGCTTCCACCCCTGGCCCCGGAACTGGTCCCTGGCGATCTCGTTCTGGTTCAGAGCACAGTGGGAGGAAACTCTGCCACTGCAGTCGGCGAAGTCACCAATGTCACCAACAACGGAGGCAATAACTATACGATCGCCTTCGCTGCCGGGGATCCGCTGAACCTCAACCAGCCCGCTGCGGCCTCGGGCGATTTAGCGCAGTTGGCATGCGTGTCGCCCAACTGCCCTACGACTGCGACGGCAACTCGCATTTTCGTAATCACCTACTACCTCTGGATGATGCCCGATCCTCTGGGCGTCGGGGCAGGAACACCAACCCTGATGCGGCAAGTGAATGGGCAAACTCCCGTCCCCGTACAGGAGAGCGTGGTCAATCTGAAATTCACTTACGACACTTACAACACCGACGGCACTCTGCTCAACGCGGTGGGCGACGGAGGATATTCAACCGGCACATCCTTCAATCTGATTCGCAAGATCAATGTGATTCATTTGACTACCCGCGGCCAGATGTCCGGGGTCGGGAGCGGTCTCATGATTTCAAAAGGCTATCAGACTTTCGACACGCAGACTTCCATCAGCGCGCGAAATCTGAGTTACCAGAATCGCTACATCCTCACTCCGTGAGGCGCGTGGGGAGAAATCAGGAGCGGAAACAAAGAAAGTTGTATGGCAATGAGGAGCGACACGATGCGTAGCATGAAACTTGATTCACGAGGGTTCACTCTGATAGCAACCCTGATGCTGTTGATGATCATGTCAGGGATTGCGATTGGTCTGCTCATGATGGTTAACACCGAAGGCAGAGTGGGTGGCCAGGATGTGCAAAACAACTTGGCTTTCCACGCCGCTGAAGGCGGTATTGAACACATGACCTCGGACTTGGCCAACATGTTTCAGAACATCGAATCGCCCACCGCGGCGCAAATCACAGGGCTCAGCGCGGATGCGCCTGTCAGCAATAGCCTCATGAGTTACCCCATCTACACGCTGACTCCGGCAACCAATGCGAACGGAACCCTCGCTACCAGTTGGGGGCAAATCGCCAGCGGAACCTACCAGGGCCTCTACGCAGAGTTGCTTCCCGTCAGCCTGCAGGTAACCGCAACCACCTCGCTCGCCGGGCTAGGGACGGTGGGCGATGAAGTTAACATGTCACGCACCATCGAAGTGGCGTTGATCCCTGTATTCCAGTTTGGTGTTTTCTCCGATAGCGATCTGGGCTTCTACAGCAGCCCCAATCTCAACTTCGCCGGCCGGGTTCATACCAATGGCGATTTGTATCTGGGCGTGTCCACTGGCTCAACGCTCACCTTTCACGACCAGCTTTCGGCGTGGGGGAACGTCATCCGTCAGGTGCTTCCCAATGGACTGGCCGCCGCAAACTTCAACGACTCCGGAACGGTGTTGATTCCCTACGCGACTAGCGGCTGCGATCTTCCTGCGCAGCCGAAGTGTCGAGCCATCACGGCGACGGAGGGCAGCGTGATTGGAGCCGGTGGCAACCCGCCGGCCTCGGGACCGACCGTCGGCCCCCCCTCGTGGCAGACAATTTCCTTAGGCGCAGCCTACTTTAACGGTTTTGTCGTCGATGGCGACTACGGCAACACCGTGCTGGGTACGGGAGCTACCGACCTCACGCTGCCGTTCGTCAATGGCACCACCGGAACCAATGCGGGACCGCAACCTTTTGAAATTGTCCGCCGCCCTCCGCCTGGAGAAGTATCCACCAGCGCTCTGGGCGCGTCTCGACTCTACAACGAAGCGGAAATTCGCGTGTTGCTCTCCGATACGCCTGCCGACCTTCCCGGCGGCGTAGGCGATCCCAACAATATTCGCCTGGCCAACGTCATCGGTGGAGTTTATCCGTACGGGATCGCGGCATCGACCCCAGCTTTACCGGTCCTAGCCAGCGGCGGCACCTATAACACCTACTTTGCCGCTGGAACCACTGCATACCCCGACACGAGTACCTGGACAAACGCGCTTGCCTCGGTCGTCAGCCCGACCTTAGCTCCGGATTGGCCCTATGCTCCGGTGCAGCCAATCGCAGCCGACGTTACTTTCACCAATGATCAAGGTCCGCCAGCCGCACCGTTGACTACGCTGGTCGCGAACGCCAACAACAATGGCCTGACTGCTGCGCCGCCGACGCTTGCGCTTACGCCTTGCACCAATACCAATCCGCCGGTTTGCCCTGCAACCCCTGTGCCTTACTACCATGCACCTTATCCCTACTACACGCCGACGGCCGCCAATCTCACTAACACCTGGAACCTGATCGACGGCTACTTGCGGGTCGAATATCGCGACGTCAACGGCAACTATCACCCAGTCACTGCGGAATGGTTACAGTTGGGATTCGCCCGCGGCCCGACGCCCCCATTGACCGCTGGCAGCAACCCAATCAACCCCAATGCGATTCTGATTTTCCAGTACCCGGCGGATCGTAACGGAAGCGGCGGCTGGCCTGACCAGACAGGTGCCGGGCCCACTGGCTGCGTAAATTCCGGCGGGTGGAAATGCATCAAAGCCAAGCCACCCGAGGTTTCACTCGACCAAACCACGCTCTATGCCTGGTATGGCGACAGCAAAGCCGCCGTGCAAAGCGTCAGCATGAACAACTGGTATCCCATCAACTTCTACGATCCTCGAGAAGGCGAATCGCGCGATACCCAGCAAAGCAACAACAGCTGCACGCCCAACGGCGTCATGAACGCCGTGGAACTCGACGTAGGCAACCTCAAGGCGTGGCTGGCCGGCACCACCGGCGTCAGCGGCGCACAGGTCGACTACATTTCGCAGAACGGCTACATTCTCTATTTCTCTGACCGCAGAGGAATGCTGCCCAACCCCTGGGGCACGCAAGTCGATGCCGCGGGCACGAAGACCGGAGACTCCGGCCTGGAAGATGACATCAACAGCGCCAGTGCCGCCGGTAATCCCGACGGACTTTTGGACCCCATCCCTCCGAACAAAGCGAATTCGCCCGAGGACGTAAACCTGAACGGACACCTGGACAACTTTGGCGCCGGCAATATTGGCCTGGGTTTTGGTTATGGCGTTTACAACGGTACTGGCAGTGCCTACAGCTTGACCAAGAGTGTGAACCGCCAGATCGTCAACGCGGCGCCCGCGCCTGATCCCTACCTTACCGGCAATCGTATGCCGGTTTGCATCATAGGACAGAAGAACTGGGTCAGCGGTGCTCGCCACGTGCTGAAATTAGTCGATGGAACCTTGGGCAATCTGCCCCTCCGTCCCGACAACAGCAAAGGCGGATTCACTGTGGGCTCGGAAAATCCCGTTTACATTTTTGGAGATTACAACTCCAATCCCGGCGATCTTATCTGGAACACCCCGGCTGGAGCGGATGGGGCGGGAATGGCTGCGGCAGGCATCGTTGCCGATGCGGTCACCGTGCTGTCCAACGCCTGGCTCGATCAGAACAGCTTTTACAACGTCTGGCCCACCAACCCCTACACTGGCGTAGATTCGGTTGGGTTCAACGTTCCTGCCCCAGCGCGTACCGCTGCGACGAGTTATTACCGCGTCGCGGTCGCCGCCGGCAAGAACATGAACTTCCCCTTTCCGGGATGGGAGAACAATAACGATTACGGCTTCGGCACCGACGGCGGCGTGCATAACTTCATTCGCTTCGTCGAGGACTGGAGCGGCTCAACCCTCAACTACGAAGGCTCGCTGGTAAGCCTTTACTACGCCACCTACGGTACCGGCGTATTCAAGTGCTGCAATTACTCCGTGTATGTGCCGCCGACTCGAAACTACATCTTCGATCCGGACTTCACCATACCGTCGCAACTGCCGCCGGGCACGCCGATGTTCCGCGACATCGACAACCTGACCTACCGGCAAAGCTTCACCCCGCACACCGGCTGCTACTAAACTAGGCCGTAACCCAAACCGCCCCGATCCTGCTGCCCAGGATCGGGGCTTTTCACTTCTAGGAACAAGGCGTCAGCCGAGGGAAGGCGCCGCGGAAAAACTGCGGTTTTGGGTGGCGCATCGCTTCAGCGCTGCGATTTCCACCGCTTGAATGAATAAGGGTTTTAGCCCGGGCCCCTTCCAACCTGTAAGATATCCCATTCGCACTCCGGAGGGTCCTCTTGCCCAAGATCACCGTTCTTTTCTGGGACGTCGGCGGCGTCCTGCTCAGCAACGCATGGGATCACGAGCAGCGCCGGCGCACTCTGAAGGAATTTAATCTCGACGAAGTCGAATTCGAGAGCCGCCACGAAATGCTGGTCTCCTCCTTCGAGCGCGGCAAGATCACGCTTCAGAACTATCTGGAGCGCACCGTTTTCTATCGTCCACGCCCCTTTACCGCCGAAGCTTTCACCCAGCACATGTTCTCCCTGTCGACGCCAATTCCCGAGACCTTGCAGCTGGGAAAAGAGCTTAGCCGGTCGGGCAAGTATCAGATGTCCACCATTAACAACGAATCGAAGGAGCTGGATTTGTACCGCATCCAAACTTTCAGCTTGCGCGAAATCTTCAGCCTCTTCGTAAGCTCGTGCTTTGTGGGATTGCGCAAGCCCGAGGAAGGCATCTACCGTCTCGCCCTGGAGATCACGCAGCGGCCTCCCGAAGAGTGCTGCTTCATCGACGATCGCCCGCTGAATCTGGACAGCGCCGCGCGACTGGGAATGCAAGTCATCCAGATGAAGACCGCGGAACAGTTGCGCGCAGATCTGCAAAAACTAGGGGTTACTTCCACTGTTTTCTAGATTTTGCGTGGAAACGGGAGTTTTTTTCAAGCGTATGCCGCACCATAATCTGGGCAATGGTAGAAGAGCCGTCCACCCCATAGCCCACGCCAGGCCTGTATTCGTCGACGACAGTGCTCGCGAACAGAGCCCTTTTGGGGTTGACAAGGTGCTTTTTTCGCGGGAAACTCCGCTCAAGGTTTAAACTAAGCAGTGGCTCGAGGCAGGAAATGCCTGCTCGGAAGCCACATGTTCGCGCGCGGCGCTGTTGGGGCTGGTTCAATGGCTCATCATCCGATATCTCAGCCCGATCCTTTCAACCCTCTACGGCCGAGTACTGCGCCAATCTCCCTGGGCCAGAACCCTCTCGTCCAGAAAGAAGACGGGCAGCTTGAAGAAGGCTTGTCCCTGGCAGAGTTGGCGACGGCATTGTCCGCCCATGGCGGCGGGGCCTTGTCGGCCGACTTGGCGCTTGACCTGGTGCTGAATGAAATTGTTGAGCACGCTCGCTTGGCGACGGGCGCGACCGCTGCCGCAATCGCCTTAGTGCGCGGCGATGAGATCGTCTGCCGCGCCACCACGGGCGACAACGCTCCTGATCTCGGAGTCAAGTTGGATGTGCATTCGGGCCTTTCGGGCGCGTGCGTCCAAAGCAAGAATTGGCAGCGCTGCGACGACACGGAAACTGATTCGCGCGTGGACGCCGAAATATGTCGTGATCTAGGAGTGCGGTCCATACTCGTCTTTCCCGTGGTCCGGGAAGACAAGTTGCTGGGCGTGTTCGAGATTTTCTCGCCCCGGCCCAACGCTTTCAGCGATCGAGAGATTCAAACCCTGCAGGCGCTTTCACGCAGCATTGTGAACAATGTGGATCGCGCTGCCGATGTGGTCGCGCCGCCCGCGCCGGTACTGCCTTCTTCCTCAATGCAGGCAGCGGCCGCAGCTACAGTGGCCGAAGTCGAAGGCATCGATCATCTTCAGCTCGATGCAGCGCAGCTCGATGCAGTGCAGCTTAGTCCCGAGCCGGTCGACGTCGTGCACGAGGACGTTCCTGTTCCGGTGGTTGACTCTTTGTCAGAAACAGCGCCGGAGTCACAGGTTCGGCCACGCGACTATTCGATGGGTGTTCTGACTCTTGCTGTGATTACCTTGGCCTTGTTTCTGGGTTGGATGATGGGATACGTGCGTAGCCCTGGAACTAAAACTAGGACCTTGAAGAATGTCGCTAGCCAGCCGGCGCAGCCCAAGCCGGCCGAAGCTGTGGCATCGGGCGCGAATGCGGCGGCCCGTGTTACCGGTCAGCCGACATCTACGAGCCCCGCGTCGGCTCCGACTGTCCCTCCGCAAGGCGCTTCCGAGCAGAACGGAGCTGGTACGCTTGCACCGGGCGGCCTGGTGGTTTATGAAAACGGGAAGGTCATCTATCGGACGACGGCGCAAGGCACGAGTCACACCGCGAAGGCCAGCACCGGACCAGTCACAGTCCCGTCGAAAGTTGCCGACGAATACCTGATGCTGCGAGTTGAACCCGATTACCCCGAATCCGCCAGAGAGCAGCACATTCAGGGACCAGTGGTTCTCGATGCTCTAGTGGACAAGGAAGGTGCGGTTGAGAAACTCAACACGGTGAGTGGCGATCCGCAGTTGGCGGCAGCAGCCACCGACGCAGTCCGGCAATGGCGATTCAAGCCTTTTTTCCGCAATGGCTCACCGGAAGAATTTCAAACTCAAATCACGGTGAGTTTCAGACTGCCTTGAAGAGGTAAGTCGCGCGTTAATAGTAATGCTTCGTCTTTGCAGACCACGCACTCTGAGGATAGTTCTCGTGCAGGAAATCAAAGGCAGCCTCAGGCGAATCGGATAACAAAAACCAGTTGTTGGTTCTCAGTTTGCTTAGTTCTCGCTGCCTACCAACCTTGGCTCGGATTTGGCAGTACTTTGTGGCCGGGTCCGCGGAACTTTGCCGCGCTTGAGGGCGTAGAGCGTCAGCTCCACTCGGGTAGAGACTCCGAGTTTCTCGAAAACCCGGAACAAGTAATTCTTGATGGTATGCTCGCTCAAATCCAGCCGCTCGGAAATCTCTCGATTGCTGAATCCCTCAGCGACCATGTGAGCGATTTCATCTTCGCGCTTGCTGAGTGGCCTAGAGTTGGGCATGGCGCGGGTCTCGATCGGGATCGGGTTGACCAGCGCTTCCAGCACAAATTGGAGTTCCGCGGAACTGGCCCACACTTGACCTTCCTGTACGCAAAGGATGCACTTGCACAACGCCTGGAAGGAGTCGGATCGCGAGAAGACGCCATACGCGCCGCAGCGAAAGGCCTCCACTACCAGGTTGCGCTCCACGGTGTCCAGCAATACGACGATGCTCACGTCGCGATAAAGGTCCCGGATCTCGCTCACAAAGCGCAATCCGTCCAGAGGTTCCGGAGAAAAGCTGGTGCTGATCAGCACGACGTCAAATCGATCGCGGTCCAGCGCGAGTACAACCTCTTCCGGGGTCGTAGCCGCTACCGCGTCGAAGCGTTTGCTGCGCAGCAATGCATCCACCAGGAGCTGGCAGCTCATGGCAACAGCATCTGCCACTAGGATTCTAGTCTTAAGGCCCGAATTGGAGACGGATTCCAACGGAAACTCGATACACACTTCTAAATGCGCACTTCAAACAGGGGAGGAACCCAAAAATTCTACCTGCAATCGCTCAGGGTCACAAGGAGTCGTCGGACCCTGATTGTTGCATTTTTGACCGGGACATTGGAGCGTTCGCCTAATTGTCGTAGAATCAGTCGGTATTCGTCGAAAAACTCGAGTTCAGCCTCAACTGTCGGCTACTCGAAAACTGAGACGTTTGGCTCCATGACTTTTATCCTCTTGTTGACTCGTCGGTCTTTCGGGCACAGTGTAGGCAGGCGGATTTCAGTCTGCTCGCCTCGGATGTTCCCCGTCCGAGGATTTTTACCCGCGACATCATCTATTGTGTTCATTATCAAAAGCTTGATGGTCATCCGGATTCCGCGGCGCCACGCCGTCATCGATGGGTATAGTTGAGAGTGTAGGAGAGCGGCATGTATGAGAAGTATTTTGGGTTGCGGGAACAGCCGTTCGGCGTAACGCCGGACCCGCGATTCCTGTACCTTAGCGCGGCCCATCGCGAAGCGCTGGCCTCCCTCTACTACGGCATCGAAGCCAATCGGGGATTTCTGGGCCTGATCGCCAAGCCCGGTATGGGCAAGACGACCATCCTCTTTCATCTGCTGGAAAAATTCCGCAATACAGCGCGCACCGCGTTTCTGTTTCAGACGCAATGCAGTTCACGCGAGTTCATGCGCTTCCTGTTGGCTGAATTGGGCTACGAAAGCGATGGTCATGATTTCGTGCGCATGCACGAAGAATTCAACCGCCGACTGTTGCAGGAGGCGCGCGCGGGCAATCGCTTTATCGTTGTCATCGACGAGGCGCAGAATCTGGAGCCTTCGGTCCTGGAGACGGTGCGACTGCTTTCCGACTTCGAAACTCCGCGCGCCAAGCTGATGCACATCATCCTGGCGGGACAACCGGAATTGGCCGACAAATTAGCCAGCCCGGGCTTGTCGCAGTTGCGCCAGCGCGTTTCGATTGTTCATGGTCTGCAACCGCTGAACGCACCGGAGATCAAGAATTACATCGAGCATCGCCTGCGCATTGCGGGCTATGAAGGCGAACCGCTTTTCACTCCCGGGGTCTACGAGGAGATCGCGAGATTCACCGAGGGCATTCCGCGGAACATCAATAACTTCTGTTTCAATGCGCTGTCACTCGCCTGCGCATTGCAGAAGAAGATCGTCGACTCTGAAACCGTGAGTGAGGTAATCGCCGACCTCGACATTTCAAAGCTGACTTCAGACGTTCCGTCCGACCCGATCGAATTGGCCTACCCGCGCAACCCCATGTCTTCGCCGGCTTCCAACGGGCAAAACAATCATGAGATTTTGAGTCCCTCGGAAGCTGCGGCTTACATGCAGCAGGTCGCAGCGAAGCTGAAGAACTGGCAGGATTCCTTGGATAAAACCATCAGCAGCTCGCGATTAGGACATCAGGTTCGGGCCCGCACTGATCGAGAACAGTGAGGATTGCCGGGAGAGAAGTTTTCGCGTTTTATAGGCGTCGTGCGTCCGCACGCAATCTACAGGATTAGTTCTGTAGCGCCCCTAAATTTGGTTTTTCAACTATGCTTTTGCCAGCCGGGAGATGGCAGGCGCGGGGAACTGTGACAATGTCTGGGTCTGGGATGTGCCTACGACCTTGCTCGCGGCGATCGGGGCCAACTTCTTACCGTTGCCGTTGTTGGGACCCGCGACTTCAGCCGCACTGCCCAAGCTGTACGCGTAGAGAACGACCTCGACCCGCTTGGAGACTCCGAGCTTGTCAAAGATGCGAAACAGATAATTCTTGACTGTGTGTTCGGTAAGGCCGAGTCGTTGGGCGATCTCGCGGTTCGACAATCCTTCGGCTACGCAGCGCACGACTTCGACCTCGCGCCGCGAAAGCAATGCAGCACCCCGAGTGTCGACCACGCGCAGAGGTAGGGCTTCGCCGAGCGCTTCCAAAATGTAACGCAGCTCTTTGCTGTTTGCCCAGATCTGACCTTCGCTCACGCACTGAATGCATCTTGCCAACGACGTCAGCGATTCACTGCGGCTGAAAACTCCGCGCGCCCCGGTGCGGAAAGCCTCTACAACCTGGCTGCGTTCCGAACTGTCAAGCAGCATCACGACGCGGGTTTCGCCGTGCAAAGCGTGCAGTTCGCGTGCTACCTCGAAGCCTTTGCGCTTGTCGTCGTCGAGTTCGGCGCTGATCACCACCACAGCCGGCTTCTCCTTAGCCACGGTAGCAATAATTGCGCGTGCATCGGACACCGGTTCCAGCACTTGAAAATGCTTGTCACGCTCCAGGGCAGCAGCCAGAAGTTGGCTGTTCATTCTGGTAGCGTCGGCGGCCAGCACTCGGATCACTGGAGAAACGTCAGGTAAGGCGATAGCGTGAGCCATAAGGATAAAGACCACGTGTCTGGAGCGGGTTCCTCCAGACTGTCCATTTTGTTTGACCAAACTCCGCGAGATAGATTCTTCTCGCAAGGTTGGTCTTCACTGGGCCAGAGAAGTTTAATCACTGCGGGACGGGTCACAAATGCACGGAGGAGAATGCCCCACCCTTATCAGCCGCCACCCCGGCGACTGTCTAACGAGACTTTATTCTCATAACTATACAGGGTAAATGGCACTTTAGTGCCACAAAAGAAAAGCCAAACCGTAACCCTAAAGATTCGGTGTAAGTTGTTGAATCTTAAGTTTAAACAGGCGGTAAGCAGCCTCAGCTGGCGAGTTTGCGAGGTGGATAGAGTCCAAAAGCTGGACAAAATCGGTTTTAGGCCCCCAAGAGTGTGGGCGAGCTTGCTGACAGACCTCATTTCGACTGCAATCCGAATCCTTGCTGCGCCATGCGCACAATCTCGCGCCCGATGGGGAGCGAGGCCGTCGCCGCTGGGGACACAACATTCCACACGTGCAGCATGTTCTGCGAACAGACAAATTGAAAATCGTCGACCAGTGATCCGTCGCGACTGACGGCAGTCGCGCGCACGCCCGCGCCGTCGGCTACTAAATCAGGGCTGCGAACGTCGGGGACCAAAGTTTGCAGAGCGCGCACAAAGGCTGGCTTGTGAAAGGACCGATAGAATTCTCCGGCGCCACTGCGCCAGTATTTGGCAGCCATATGCCAGAAGCCGGAATATGCGAATGTAGTGGCCGCGTCCTGCAAGCTGAAATCGGATCGCCGATAACCTTCGCGCTTGAATGCCAGCACGGCGTTCGGCCCGGCATCTACGCCACCGCTGATGCGGCGCGTGAAATGGACGCCGAGAAATGGGAAACGGAGATCGGGCACCGGGTACAGCAAGCCGCGAACCAGATGCTCTCGTTCTGGAACCAGATCATAATATTCGCCACGAAATGGGACGATCGTGACTTCGGTTTTTTCTCCAGCCATCCGGCTAACGCGATCGCTGTGTAGTCCGGCGCAGTTGATTAAATATTTTGTGCCGAGGGATCCGCGGTTGGTTTCGATCACAGTTTCGCCATTGCCCCGGGCAATGCCCGTGACTTCGGTTCCCGTGCTCACTATGCCGCCCTGTGCGGTAATGAGCTCGGCGTATTTTTGGCAGACGGCGACGTAATCGGTGATTCCGGTTCCCGGCACGTGCAGCCAAGCCATGCCTCCGCAATGAGGTTCGATCTCGAGCGCTTGCGCTTTGTCCATTAATTTTAAGCCGGTAATTCCATTGGCCTGTCCGCGTTCCAGCAGCCCTTGCAGGCGAGGGATTTCTTCCGCAGTGATCGCCACAATGATCTTGCCGCAGATCTCGACCGGAATTGCATGCTCGCGACAGAAGGTCACCATCGCGGCCGCGCCTTCGACACACAACTTCGCCTTCAGCGAGCCGGGCTTGTAATAGATTCCAGAGTGGATGACGCCGCTGTTGTGTCCGCTTTGATGACGCGCTACGCGATCTTCTTTTTCTACCAGCAGCAGGCGGAGCCTCGGGAAGGTTCGGCAAAGTTGCATGGCGGTGGAAAGGCCGACAATTCCGCCGCCGATAACCACAATGTCAAAGCTTTGATCGGGCATTGTAAATACGCGCTCGATCAGAACGTCGAGAACGCTGCCAACAAGATAAATGGAAAGGCGATTCAAAGCGAAATGTAGGTGGGGGTTGCTTTCCGCGCGGGCTCTGCGTTTTGAAACGTTGATTTTGACTCGGGCGAGACAAAATCTTAAATCGCGGAGGTCGCTGAGAACGGCCGCAGAGCGCGCAGAGATGGGAATCGCTGCTCGGCAAGCCAGGAGGATGCTTTGCTAGTTAACCGTCAATTGCACCTGCGCAGTCTGCTGCGGGAAGGAGTTTATCGTACCGCTTACGGTCATCGTGTAGGTTCCAGACGGCGTGCCCGCCTGCCCATTTCCGCCGTTGCCGTTGCCTTGCAATCCGCCACCGCAGGCGATGTCCAGCCAAAGTCCAAGAACCATGAGCATGAAGAGAGCCACCGATCGTTTCCGACGCCGCCGACTTCGACCCGCCCCAACGAAAACCACGACCAACCCCGGTAGGGAAAGCCACAGCCCATAGACGAGCGGTCGCAGGGCGCGGGCTCGTCGCAACCTTGCAATAACCGGACCAGTTGTTGTGATGGTGAAAGTTACGTGCGTATCGCCACTGCCCTTACTTACTTGCGTCGAACTGAGTGCGCACGTGCTTAGCGGGGGGCAATTTCCGGAGAACGCGAGCGTCACGTTATTGGGAAACGAGCCTCCCGTCGGGGCCACATCGAGGTCGTAGATCGCCGGTTGCCCAGCGGGCACGGACTCAACATCGGGATTCGATGTGATGGTGAAAGCGAAACCGGAACCCGAGCCGCTGCCCGTCGAGGTAAAAGCCAGAAGGAAGGAATGTGTCGTTTTGTTGGCGTCTGTACCCACGCTCGCAATATTAAAGTTGTAAGTCTGCGCCACGTTGCTGCTCACGGTTACGGTAAACGGCGCAGCCAGCGCGGGGCTCACTGTAGGCACAAGGCTGGTTGGGGACACCGTGCAACTCGGTGGATGGTTCGATCCGCAGCTCAAATTCACCGCGCTGTTGTAGCAGTTCGTGCCTTGCAGAGTGCCGTTGAAGATGGTCGCAGTGTCTACAGAAGCCGTCTGGGATTGTGGAATGATCTCCAGAGTGTAGTTCGGCGTGGTATACGAAGTTGCCGTGAAGGTAAGCGGGAAAAGATGTGTGGTCTTGAGTGCATCTGTACCCGTGGCCACAATATTGAAGCTATATATTCCGCAAACGGGGCTGCCGACCGTCACAATGAAGGGCGCGCCGCTCGTGGTCGGTACTACACTTGCCGGCGCGGCGGAGCAAGTGGGCGGAGCGCCCTGTCCGCAACTGAGATTCACCGAACTGTTATAGCCATTGAGTGAAGTGAGCACTCCGTTGAAATTTACTGTGCTGTTTACGACTGCTTGCAGGGCCGGGTGAGTGATTGCGAGCGCATAGTCCATCGTGATCGTCAGCGATAAGCTTTGCGTCTTCGTCGGCCCATTCGTCACTGACGCGTTAATTGTGATCGGCACGGTGCCCGCGCTTGCGTTCGATGTCGTACTTATCGTCAACGTGTCCGCGACGGGGCTGCTGGAAGTCACAATCACCGAACCGGAAGGCAGGAAGTTGCAGGTTGCTCCTGAGGGCAGATTTCCACAAGATAGATTTACTGTGTCATTGAAAGGCCCTTGCCCCGTGACCTGGAACGAAACTGGGGGGGACGTACTCGACGGAGCAACCGTGATGGCCCCAGGTGACGGCGCAGTCAGATTGAAGTCCACCACATTCAGGGTCACGGGAGAATCGTGGGTAAGTGTATCCGGGTCGGTTCCAACTCCCTGCACGAAAAAGGCGTAACTCTGAGGAGTCCCGCTCGCCGTGACGGTGAACGGAGCTCCTGGCTGAGAGGGCACTATGCTTCCGGGAGCAACCGAGCAAGTGGGAGGCGGCGGAGTGGATCCCGCGATGCAGCTCATGGTGACAGAAAAGTTATAGCCATCGAGCGCGAAAACAGAACCATTGAATTGCGCGGGTTGCTGGCTTACAAACACAGTCAGGGGTGTGTTTGAGACGGACAGGGAAAAATCCGGAATCGTAGTGAGAAGAAACTGCCACACCCCGCGTCCATAGGTGGATGCGCGCAGCCACTTGTTTCCAGCGTCGTCGATGAACATACCCAGCGCGGTCACGGCAACGTTTGGAAGATATCCAGACTGGCCGCTGTTCGGCGCGGGCCCGACTTCTGTCCAGCTTGGCACGGCTGTGCTGCTCGAGAAGATTCCGACGTCCGTGCCGACGTAGATTGTCCCATTAGTTGGAACCGTTCCGGGGTCGACGAGAACCGCATTGGCTGGCGCATTGGGAAGGTTGGCGGTGAAATCGGTCCAGGAGAATCCGCCGTTAGACGTTTGCCATACGTGCGACGTAGGAAAGCTCGTGCTGCTGAAGCCCATGATGCTGACGTACGCCGTGAGGCCCTGGTGATCGGAACGGTCCATTGCGATGCCAGAAATCGGAAAGTTGTTTGGATTGATCGAACCGGTTTGATCAATCCAGGTTGAAGGGCCCGCTGCGACATTCGTGCTCACCCACACGTGTCCGCCGGGCGGAATGGTCGGAATGAGCGGCCCATCGCCGTCGGTTCCAGCGTAAATTACTTTGGAAAAGCCGGTGTTCGTGTCGAGAACTCCCGCGGCGAATGAACGAACCAGATTGATCTCGGCCCCAGTGCAGATGCCGTCTCCACCGGTTTCAAAGCTGTGACTGAGAACCGTGAATGCGCCGCCTGTGCTCGATCCGCGCCACATCCGGCAAGTGCCGACCATCATTTCACCAGCGTTCAGCGGATCGAGAATGTACGGCGGATAATACGGCCCAGTGTCGCCGCCGACGGTTGCGCTGGTGACTACCGGCGTGTTCTGAAAATCCTGGGTGTGACAATTGATTCCCGACGCACAGCGGAATATGTTCACCCCCGAGGTTGCGTCGGGAGGATTGGAAACAAACCAAAGAAGTTCGTTGGCCGGACTGATCTGGGTATAGCCGCCATCCCCGAAGTTCACATTCTGCCAACTGCTGCCGGTCGACTGAGTGCCCGGCGATCCGATTCCCTGGGTTCCTCCTAGAAGCGTACTGGCATCGCTGGGCGATTGCGAAAAAGAAATAAACTGGGTCATCGATCCCAGCGTCATATTCAGATTGTCGAACTGATTGGTACCGCCGCAGGTGCCGGTGGTCAGATCTGTATAGCCATTCAGCGCGCGGTAAATCCCGCCATCGTTGGCGAAAAACATCACGTCTTCAGTACTGTTGTTGACGAGAAACGACACTGCGTGTTGCGCCGGATGAACCTCGGCGATGGAACTGCATCCGTACGCGTGCGTCAAGTTCAGAAACGTATTCGACCCCGTACCATTGCAGGTCGGCGATGTGCCGACGATTTCGCATTTGTACAGGTTGATCGTTCCCGCGTAGAGATCGGTGACACCGCTATTGCCATTCGGCACCGCCGCGAGCTCCAGGTTGTAGCTGCCTTGTTCGGTTCCACAACCAAGCTGGTCGCCGCAATTGATAATGCCCGCGTCGCTGATCTGGGTCCAGGAGCTGCCGCCGTTGGTCGATTCCCAGATGCCTTGATCGAAATCGTTTGCATCCACGTACCAGACATACATTTCGTTGCGGCCGGGAACGACGGCAATCTCGCCGCGGTAAATTGGACAGGTCGACGAACTTGGACTCGCGGGACATGCGGCCGCGGTGAGCCCACCTCCGGGTTGATTCGCTAGACGAGTCCAATTGATGCTATCGGGCGACGAGTAAAAGCCGTGATACCGCAATGCCGCAAAGAACAGTCCTGCGCCCGGGTTATAGACGACCGAGGTTGCGGAACCGGGTGCTGTGGTTGTGCCGCTGTCATTTACATTTGCGAATGTCCAGGAAGCTCCGCTGTCGCCGGAATAATACAGTCCAAGATTTGCGGTCAACGGATTTGCAAGGCCTTCAATGATTCCTTCCGACGCGCCCGCAGCGGCGGCTACCGCGATGCTGGGAGCGTTGCTGCTGAAGGCAATTTTGCTGAACCCCATCCCTGCGAAAGACCGCGTCTGGGTGCTGTCTTCTGTGATCAGTGTCCAGGTCGTGCCAGCATCCGGCGACCGCAGGATTCCCAAACCGTAGTAAGAATCGGCGGAACTATTGGTCTCGCCCGTGCCCACCAGAATCACGCTGTTATTCGGATTGTTGTTTCCCGGTTGAATGGCGATTGCGCCCACGGCAAGCGTAGCCTGGTTGTCGGTGAGAGCAGTCCAAGTCACGCCTGACGAATTTTGCGTTACGGCCTGCGTGGCGTTAGTAGATTTCCAAACTCCGCCGTACGCCCCGCCAATGTAAACCGTGCTCCCGGTCGGATCCGCGGGATCGATTGCCACCGCAGTGGCTCGTCCGGATACCCAGCCGTAGTTGTACTCTCCGACGCCGCTCGCATCCGACGCCAACGGAGCCGGGCCGAGTGGGCTCCAAACCAACGCAGTCGGCACTGCATCCCCTAACTTCTGTGTCCTTGCGGCTCGCGCAGCCCGCATTCGCATCTTCTGCAGATAGGCCTGATATCGCTGAGCTGCGCCCGATTGACTTGGAGAACTTCGTCCGCGCAGGAACCATTGCTCGCGTAACGCTCGTTGTGCGCGGCCGGCGAGTTCGGATTCAGAGCGAGGTGTCAAATCCTGTGCGCAAACACTCACCGGGAACAACGCCATCAACAACAATACAAGCCAATGTAAACGCGAGCGTCCTCGCCCGTGCTCCCGATTCGAGCTGTAAGGTTTATCCCGCGACAAAATAAGGTGTCGTGCAGTTGCAAATGTTTTCCTCATGCCACCTGCGGTGGAAATAGCGAACCCGATTTGTCCGGAGCGATCTTCCCCAATTTGACCAGGCGCACGATAATCGAGGGCACACTGCGGTTATGGGTGACCGCGATTTCATCAAAACTCATTCCTTTGCGCAGTTCCTCACAGACCTGTTTATCTTCCGCTCGTGACCAGTATTGACCCGCGCTGGCGGGCTTCTTGAGTTCGCGCTGTTCCTGGGTGACGAGCGCCGCCAGCGCTCTGTTCAATGCCATAACGACCTGTGGATTCCGGCAAACCGCGTCTTCTTTGAGTACCTCGCGGGTTTCCGGATGCACTCCGTCGGCGAGCGCGCGGATCACTTTGATGGCTTCCTGAATCTCCATTCCACAACCTCCCGAGGACGTATGGTAGCCGGCAGATGGGGCGGGCCGTTGTGATCAATGAACATTGGGCGCGAGCTTAGCCCACAATGGGACTGGGCGACCTCGGCTTTGGCTATACTGGCCTTTGTTTCTTCCGGGTTTTACGGAGACATATGGACTGGCAGGCATTCTGGCTGACAATCCGATTAGCAGTACTGGTGGCGGCAGTGCTCGTGGTGTTGGGCTTGCCCGTCGCTTACTGGATCGTGTATTCGCGCCGGCGCTGGCGGTTTCTCGTCGAGGCTGTCGTCGCCTTGCCGATCGTTTTGCCTCCCACTGTGCTGGGGTTCTACGTGCTCGTTGCGCTTGGGTCCCACAGTCCGCTGGGACGCTGGTGGCAAGCAATGACCGGGCACACGCTTGCATTTACTTTTGAGGGGCTGGTCATTGGTTCGATTATTTACAGCTTGCCGTTTGCAGTTCAGCCGTTCGCTGCCTCATTCATCCTCGTCGATCCAAGACTGATTGCAGCTTCGGCGACATTGGGAGCATCCAGGCTGCGAACATTTTTTCGCGTGATTCTGCCGCTTTCTTTTCCTGGACTGGTGACCGGAGTCGTACTGAGCTTCGCTCACACCATGGGCGAGTTCGGCGTGGTCCTAATGGTTGGAGGAAACATACCGGGCGTTACTAAGACGGTTTCCATCGACATTTACGATAAGGTTCAGGCGCTCGACTATGCCGGCGCCAATCGGACGGCGCTAGTGCTGCTCGTGATTTCTTTTGCCGTGCTCTCCTTAGTGTATGGCGTCAATCGAAAAGTGGGAGCGGCGTGGCCATGGAAATAATTCGCACATGCAGCCCGATGTTTTCGTTTGTGAACCTTTGTGCCTTTAGTGGTTCAAGCTTTTCCGACAAAGCCAGATGACAACGCAAACTGCAAGAATTGACATTCCCGCTGATCCCAGTTTGCGGCATGCTCTGACAATTCAGATCCATAAACGCTTTGCCAACGCCGGGCGCGATTTCACGCTCGACGTCGGATTTACCCTCGCCCCGGGAATCACAATTATCTTCGGCCCATCTGGCGCAGGTAAGACGACGCTGCTCGACTGCCTCGCGGGCTTGACGACGCCTGACTCGGGAAAGATCGTGGTCGGGGAGCGTGTTTTGTTCGACCGCGAGACGAATCTCCCTGTCCAAAGCCGAAAAATCGGATACGTCTTTCAGGATCTCGCGCTTTTCCCTCACCTCACTGTACAGAAAAATGTCGAATACGGCCTTGCCGGAGTAAACCAGAACGAACGCCGGAAAAAGAGCGACGCCATCCTCGAATCTTTCCGAATTGCGGATCTACACAAGCGCAAGCCGGGAGAGATTTCTGGCGGCGAACGCCAAAGGGTGGCGCTCGCCCGCGCCCTTGTAACCGATCCATGCGTTCTGCTGCTCGACGAACCAATGGCGGCGCTGGATGCGGCAACCAAATCTAAGATCATCGAGGATCTGCGCGTGTGGAACGCCGCTCACGGCATTCCCATTCTCTACGTAACGCACAACCGCGAAGAGGTCTTTGCTTTGGGCGACCGTGTTCTTGTGGTCGAAAACGGCCGCATCATTGCCGATGGAACGCCGCATGGAGTGATGGCCGCGCCCCGTCGGGAATCACTGGCCCAGCTTATCGGCTTCGAGAACATTTTCCACGCCGTCGTGATTGCCATCCAGGAAAAACGCGGTACCATGCGGTGCCGCATCGCCGAAAGCGATGTGGAACTGGAAACGCCGCTGGTGCGAGCGGACGTGGGATCGACTCTGCTCATCGGAATTCGCGCCGGCGATATTCTGCTGGCTACGGTTCAACCCGCAGGGTTGAGCGCTCGCAACATAATTTCCGGACAGGTGCTTTCCGTTGAGCAGCGCGATGTGATTGTGGTAGTGCGAGTGAGGTGCGGAGTGGAGATGGAAGTTCATCTCACCCTGGCCGCACGCGATTCCCTGCAACTCCAGCCTGGACGCGAAGTCTGGCTGATCGTGAAGACGCATTCGTGCCATCTGATGACGGCGAGTTGAACACCGCAGTATCCGGCTTTCTTGTGCAGACCAAACGATAGTGTGAAGCGGCCGTCGTCTCGACAAAACCAACGTTTGGGTTATAACGCAATTGTTACCACCGTAATCTATCTTGGCCCACATCGGGCTGGTACGTTCACCCCTGATCTCACGGAACGCCAAATAAAAAAGATGGGGATACGAGTTCCTTCCAGAACTCGAACAGGTGATTATGAACATTTGCCAAAGACGGGTAACACTGGCAGTTTTCTTGATTGTGGTTGCGGTTCTTTTTTCTTCGTGTGTGGGCGCAACTGGAGGCAGTTCCTCCAATCCACCCGCCGCATCAACTCTCGTGAGCGGGGTCGTGGTTGGCAATGGCCCCGCAGTTACGAATGCCGCCGTTGTCATAAGCGACTCTTTAGGAGCGCAGAAGACCACAACCACCGCAACCGACGGCAGCTACAGTATTGATGTTTCGAGCTTGACCGCGCCATTCGTCCTGTCTGCGACCGGCAATGTGGGCAGCGCCGCGGTTACTCTTTGGTCAGTGGAAGATGTGGTCACCGCTTCCACGACCAACACCGTCAACATCACGCCCTGGACTACAGCCATTGCGGCGGCGCTATCGAGCACGGGGAAGGCGCAAGACCTCAATGCGATGGCGAACAAACAAACGATTCTGTCCGACCTCACCGAGGTCGATGCTTACACTAAGACGTTGCTCGCCCCGACCCTGGTAGAAGCCGGATATGCGGCGACTCAGGGGCCGATCGGAACTGCGTTTACGGCCAACGGCACAGGCTACGATTCGATTTATGCCAATCTCGTCGTCGGCACGACGGCGACGCACGCCGTGTTCATGGCCGATTTGACGGCCACTCCTTGCGGGACCGGAGAGACAACCAATTGCGTTGCATATTCGGATCCAGGGACACAGACGGTCACGAATCCGAACATTTGTGGGTCTGATATTGCTTCGGGAGCACCAATTGCGTGCGACTCGAACCTAGCGTTAACTGCCACCCCTCCCGCCTGGCCCCAAATCACCATGAGCCAGGCGTATACCTTCGGTTGCGTCGGATGCATCTTCTGGGGGAACGCAGACAATTTCTCACAGACTCCAACTCAAACTCCGCTCACCTTGACCGGCATTACGCCTGTAAGCGGCGGCAGTGGGGGAAGTGGCGGTGGTAGCGGAGGCGGCGGTGGTGGTGGCACTGGTGGACCCTATTATTGGGATAACTGGACTTGTGGATCTTCTTCGCAGTGTGCCTCCCTCATGGGTGGATATACTGGCTCCACCGGTCCCATGTGTACCTTGAGTGATTGCACCGCATGGGGTAACAAATTCATCCCTAGTGGCTATTCATGCTCGACCACTCCAATCTACACAAAAAGCACCGGGACGCCGGCTAATGGCGTGTGTGCCCAGAATGGTGTTGATTTTCGGCAGAAGTTAAAAAAATCAGCACGAACTCTCGACTAAAAACGGGGCTAAGCAGTTTCTAATTGTCTGCTCCGTAAACCGTTTGGATGCCCCTTGATAGAGCCTTCACTCTTATCGAGGGGCATTCTTAAGTTTTGGGGTCGTCTGAGCGGATGGATTGATTGCTTTCTTGGTGGATCCGGGCCTAGACACGCCGTGGAGAACACAGCGGCCTCGTCGATCGATCCGCTGGGTTGAAACCGTTCTAATGGTCGACGCGGTCAATGCTTCCTTGTCGAAGGTATACGTGGAACAAGCCCCCGGCCTGACTTATGATTGGTCTCGCAGGACTTCCAATCTGCTACGAGGTTTCGGTTAGCGGGGAGGGTTCATGAATTGCAACGGTTGTGGGGTTGAACTCGATCCCTCCGAAGAACAGGTCAACGCTTCGGTTGACCAGATTCTACAAACTTCCCTCAAGGACGCTGAGAAGAGGGCAGGGGTTTGCCCGCTCTGTGGTCACTCCAAAGAAGTACCTTACTCGCATCGCAAGACCGTGCTCTTCGGATTGTTGTTAGCGTGCCTGCTTGTCAGCATCGCGGGCGGCATCTTTGTCTACAGATCGCGACAGACACAACGAAACGCGGCGGCCAACGAGGCTGTTGTGCGGATGTCGACCAACGCAGACATAGCCAAGCTTCTGGGAACGCCTATCAGCATCGCGCCTGGGCTGCGGGGGGAGGTCAAGCAGGACGAGACCGGATGGAAGGAAGCACATCTTACGATTCCCGTGCATGGCCCCTTGGGGGACGCGACAGCGCATATCATTGGCGGCCGAGGAGCGGGTCCGTGGGTGTTCACGACCTTCGAAGTAGATTTTGAGAGGCAACATCAGAAAGTGGACCTCGTGTCGGGGCGTGTGGTCGAGTACGATCCCAACGCCTACGTCGACGTTCACACGCAAACTTCTGTCGTGCCGGAGTACGTCAACACGGTTGCTGCTGAACCGCGCTTTGACGGTGATTTTCCCTGTGTATTCGCGTCAGTAACCGGGAGCAACGTGGTACCGCAGTTGGGGAAATGTGCCATGCCGACCGAACACGCCGGGGCCATCGATCGCTTCGAGGTCGATCTCCGTAACGGGAACTTTGTCATGCGTCAGTCGGACTTGTACCTCAATGATGTGTTTGAAGTTCCTCTCACACGCTCGTACCGTTCCCACGATTGGGTGTCCGCCAATCCCGTGCATGCTTTTGGTCGGAACGCGAATCATCCTTTCGACATCGCCCCGATCGGCACCAGAAATCCCTACACCTATCAGATGATCGTCCTTGAAGATGGCGACTTTCTATACTTCGATCGTGTGTCAAAGGGCACAGGCTACGCTGATTCCGTGTTCCAGCACACCGAGACTTCCACCAGGTTTTATAAAGCCACAACTAGTTGGAATGGCAACGGGTGGACTACAAGACTTGCCGACGGTTCAGAGATTCGTTTCCCCGAGTCTTACCACGCCAGAAATCTGGCGCAAGGCGCGCCCACGGAGATGCGAGATCCCAACGGCAACCGCCTTGAACTGCACCGTGATCCGCAGCGGAATTTGCTGGAAATCAGGACGCCGCACGGACATGGGATGACCTTCAGCTACGACGAGCTTTCGCGCATCAAGCACGCTCAGGACGACGCAGGCCACTGGACACGGTATGAGTACAACTCCGACGGAATGCTAACAGCCGCTATCTTCTCGTCTGGCCGCGAGCGGCATTACGACTACGATGGAACCCGGATGACCAGAATTGCGGACGAAAACGGGAAGGTCTTGCTTCGCAACTGGTATCGGTCGGAGGTTGTGATCCGGCAAGAATTTGCAAATGGAAGTGTCTATGAGTATGCCTACGACTGGGCTCCCGATCGATACTATCCCGACAAGGTTGTGGTCACGCTGCCATATTCTACGAAACAAGAAGTGCACGTGGCCGATTCCGTTCCGGAATTTGTCAAGAACTATCGTCATCGGTAGACGCGATCGGGACCTGTCCACGCCTATGTTTGCTCAATCGTAGGCGAGCAGAGAGTTCGTCTGCGCTGTCATTGCTTTCCTGGGACGCCTGGGCCTAGACTTTCTTGTAGGAATGGAGAAACAGCTCCGCGCCTTTGGACGGAGCCTGGCTGGCGAGGTGAGTCGGGATGAGGACGTTCTTTCAGTGGTTTCTGGTGCTGCTTTTGCCACTCGCTGCCGTATCGCAGCAAAACGCTCCTTCGATGCAGCAAAGCACCACCCCGCCGCAGCAAAATCCAGCCCCACCGCAGCTTCAACCCCGACCCGCCGGGCCCTCGCTTCCACCGCCGAGCACCACGGACAGGCAAATCACACTCGACGTGCAGGTTACGGACAAATCTGGCGTAGCTGTCCGCGGGCTGCAGAAACAAGACTTCACGCTTCTCGACGACAAGCAGCCAAAGAATATCCTCTCGTTTCACGCTGTGGATAATACATCGGGCTCACCTACGGATCCGCCCGTGGAAATTGTTCTGGTCGTCGACGCAGTCAATGCTACCTTCCAGACCGTCAATTACGAACGAAATGAACTTAAGAAGTTCCTGCTCCAGAACGGAGGCAAGCTAGCCGTGCCGGCATCGCTGATCGTTTTTACCGACGCTGGAGCGAAGATACAGGACGGCTCCTCGCGCGATGGGAATGCTCTGGCGGCGCTCTACGATCAATACGAGACCGGGCTGCGGTCCATCAATCGATCTCAGGGATTTTACGGCGCAGCCGATCGTTTCGATCTGTCGATCAAAACCTTGACCTCGGTTATCGACTATGAGCAGCCGCGACCGGGTAGAAAGCTCATGATTTGGTTCAGCCCGGGATGGCCCCTGCTTTCGGGACCGAACGTTGAGCTTTCCCATAAAGGCCAGCTGCAGCTTTTCAACTCCATCGTCGCGGCCTCTACTGGGCTTCGGCAAGCTCGCATCACTCTCTATAGCGTTGACCCACTCGGTTTGTCGGATGCCGCTAGCATTCGGATTTCGTATTACGAGGAATTCTTGAAAGGCGTAGGCTCCTCTAGCCATGCGCTGCCCGGCAATCTGGGATTGCAGGTGCTTGTGGTTCAGAGCGGCGGGCGCGTTTTCAATTCAAGTAACGACCTCACGGCCGAGATCGCGCGTTGTGTCGCAGATGCAGATGCTTTTTACGTCATCTCGTTCGACGCAGCTCGTGCGGATCAGGCGAACGAGTACCACTCCCTTGCGGTGACGATCAATAAGCCGGGAATTACGGCCAGAACGCGCACCGGCTATTACGCCCAACCCTAAAGCGCTACTCTTCACTGCTTCTAAAAGTTTTGGCGCTTCCGTCCCCAGCCCCATCGCCAGAGAACAGCCGCATGGGATTTGCACAGGATTTGAGAAGCAGGACCATCTTTTTAGTTCAGTGCGAGTTCCATTTGCGGTAGGGTAGGGCAATACAAGAAATCAGGCATTCCCATTTTGGCAGTTCTAAGTTGCTGAAAGTAGGGGTTGGTGTATTTAAAGGGTTCTGACGCCGTAAGAGGCGTAGAGAGGGATAGAACTGTGCTCCATAATAGGTTTTGACAGAGCACCTGTCGTCCCATCGAATGCTTAAATTTGTGTGCAGCGGGCAAAACGCGCGAATCCTTCGCTTTGCCAGGATGACGCCGTTGACTTTGGGAATGCAATGTCAGCAGGAGAATCGATGAAGGCGATGATCGTCATCGCAATTGCGATGCTGCTTGGGTCGGCGAGTACGCCGGTCGCAGCCCAAAACGCTGCACAGGGAAAAGAAAAGTCTGCAGTCGATTCGTCGCCCAGCCAGGCTGCCAGTCAGCCCATGTCTGTGGCGGGGCCGAGCTATGTGATCGGCGCGGATGATGTGCTGCTGGTCTCGGTGTGGAAAGAACCGGACCTCACGATTACGCTGCCGGTTCGTCCGGATGGAAACATTTCGTTGCCTTTGTTGAATGACGTGCCGGCTGCGGGATTCTCGCCGACCCAACTGGCAGCTTCGATTACTGAGAAACTGAAGAAGTATGTGGCTGATCCGCGAGTAACCGTAATCGTCACCCAGATCAACAGCCAAAAAGTTTACGTTACGGGCGAGGTGCTGCATACGGGAGCGATTCAGTTGTTGCCGAACATGACGGTGCTGCAGGGGCTGGCCGACGCGGGTTTCACGCAGTTCGCGAATACCAAGGGTGTTTATATTTTGCGCGAAGAAAACGGGCGCCAGCAAAAGATCCCCGTAAACTACAAGCGCCTGGTCAAGGGCCAGGCCATCGACCAAAACATCATCCTCAAGCCAGGAGACACGATTGTTGTCCCGTGAGGAACATGCGATGAAGAGAAACGCGCTGAGGTGGATGTGGATTGGCTTGATGATGAGTTTTAGTTTGGCGCGCACCGGTTGGGCGCAAAATGACAGCAGCCAGAGTGGACAAACGTCTGGCACAACTGGGACAGCATCAGATAGCCAGGACAATCCGCCAACCCAATCTCCTGACAATCGGCCGATTTCCGGGCTCGATCAACCGTCCCTGGGCGCCCGGTTTCCGACCCGCAGTTTCCTCGTCCCGGGAGCGCATATAAGCGAAGCATTGGACACGAACGCGGGCGAAAGCTCGGGAAGTTCGGCCGTTACTGGAGTGACGCGGGCCCTGGGTAGCCTGATGCTGCAGAAGATTGGCGGCCGCTTTGAGACCGCTCTCGACTACGTCGGCGGGGTTGCGTTTTACACCGGGATCAGCCCCAGCGTCAGCCAGATCCAACAGTTCGACGCAGAAGAGAAGATTCTTTGGCGTAGTGGCGTACTGACATTGCGAGATCGATTCAGCTACCTGCCCGAAGGATCGTTCGGGTTCGGAGCTTACGGAGAGTCGGGCGCTTATAACCTCGGATTAGGCGGAATCGGATATGTGGGCGGAACTCTAGGGCAGGGACTGGGCGGATTGTTTGGATTGGGCGAGTTCGGCAGTCTGGGTCAAGCGCCTCGCATAGATAACCTGTCGGTTGCGGATGTGGTCCAGAGCCTGTCGGCACGTTCGTCGATCACAGCCGCGGGCGGATACGAGATCGCACACTTCACGGATAATACGGCGAACTTTGTCGACAGCAACCAGATCACCGCCCAAGTCGGATACGATTATCAACTCAGCCGACGGAGCCAGCTTGCGGTGATTTACGGATTTCAGGATTTTCAATATCCCAACATTCCGGGAAGTTCGTTCAACACGCAGGTGGTGAACTTGATGTATGGCTACCGCATTTCCGGACGGATGGATTTTTTGATCGGCGCGGGTCCACAATTTACGTTCATTCACAACTCTCCTTTATTTGGGGGCTCGAGCGATCGGATTACGGCGAGCGTTCGCGGGATGTTGAGGTACCGTTTCCCACGCACCTCGATTGGAATCTACTTCGACCGCTACGATTCAAGTGGATCGGGCTATTTCGCCGGAGCAGTCAGCAACGTCGCGCGTTTTTCAGTCTCACGTCCGCTAACCCGTTTGTGGAGCGCGACAGCGGACATCGGCTATGCATACAGCAGCGCGGTGCAGCCGAGTCTGACGGGTCCGCTCCCAGCTTCTACCACTTCGTTTCAGTACGTGTACGCGGGAGCGGCTGTGCATCGCCCGCTGGGAAAGCACTTCGCTTTGTTTTTCAGTTATCAATACAACGATCTTTGGTTCAATGGTTCCTCCTGCAATACGGGAGGAGTCTGCGGCTCAGTGCCGCGAAATGTGGCGGCGGTTGGTTTGGATTGGAATCCTCGACCGATCCGGCTCGATTGATTCGGAGTTTGCGCGTGGGCAGTGGGATGGGACATCGGCATGATTGAAAATCGCGAATTGAGCATGGACGATTATCTGGCGATGCTGCGCCGGCGTCTGAAAATTATTCTCATTCCGGCACTGCTGGCGACGCTTGCTGGCTTTCTGATCTCGTATGCATTTGCGCCCCGGTACACTTCGCAATCCCTGATTCTGGTAGAGACGCAAAAGGTTCCAGAGGGCTACGTGCAGCCGGTGGTCACTGAAGATATTGTGCAACGCATCGCGACCATGGAGCAGCAAGTGCTCAGCCAAAAAGAACTAGACGCCATGGTCGAACGGCTTGGCTTAGCAAAAGGCAAGAGCGTCGAAGAGGCCATCGACGATATACGCGAAGAGGTTCGGAAGAATCCCCTGATTGAGTGGGTATCTGCTGACTCCGCCGCAGTCAAGCAACACAGGCCCGGGCAAAACGATATCCCCGGTTTTTACGTCAACTACACGGCGAGCAACCCTCAAGAAGCGCAACAGATTTGCACCGAGCTCACGTCGATGCTGCTGGCGGAGAACTTAAAGACGCGCGAGCAGGTGGCGCAGAGCACGACGGATTTCCTCGCCCGGCAGGTCGATCTGGCAAAGCATGATTTGGACAACCAGGACGCCAAGATGGCCTCTTTCAAGAAACAGTATATGGGCCAGTTGCCCGGCGACGAAGAAAACACCATGAAACTGCTCGCGGGATTGAATTCACAACTCGATGCCTATACCCAAGCATTGAATCGCGCCGAGCAGGATCGAGCGTACGCGCAATCGTTGCTTTCGCAGCAGTTGGCGGCATGGAGTTCGTCGCAGACCTCGATGAATCCCGAGAACCTGCAGAAGCAGTTGGCCGACCTGCAAACCCAACTGATTAGTTTGCAGGCGCGATATACCGACGACCATCCCGACGTGGTGAAGACGAAGAACGACATCGCCGAACTGAAGCGCAAGTTAGCCGAAATGAACTCGGCGACTGCGCCGGATGCAGGAAATACGGACAAGGGAAGCGCATCGGAGCCGGCCGAGATCAAGCAATTGCGTTTGCAGATCCATCAATACGATCAATCGATTGCTCAAGCTACTCGCGAGCAGAAACTGCTGCAGGATCAGATTAAGACTTATCAAGGCCGGCTCTCGCTCAGTCCCGGCGTAGAAGAACAGTACAAGGCGTTGATGCGGGACTACGAGACGGCGCAGAAGTTCTACAATGATTTGCTCGCCAAAAAGAATGAGTCAGAAATGCAAACTGACATGGAGCGCCGCCAACAGGGCGAGCAAATGAGTTTGCTGAATCCCGCCAACCCTCCTGACGCGCCGAGTTTCCCCAATCGATTGTTGTTTGCTGGGGGAGGCTTGGCAGCCGGGCTGACGTTTGGACTCGGCCTGGCAATCTGGCTGGAAGTGCGGGACAACTCGATCCGCGACGAGCGCGACGTGGTGGCGGCTCTGGAAATGCCGATGCTGGTATCGGTGCCGTGGATCGATGAGAAAATGGCCAAACGAAACGGTTATGGGAAGCCACAAAGCGATTCGAAGCGAGCTTTGCAGGCCAAGAGTGAAGAAGACAAGCGAGAAGCGGTAGAGGTCAAGAGCTGATGTACAAGGATTTTTTTGGACTGAAGGCGAATCCGTTTAACGTCAATCCGGACCCGCGTTTCCTTTTTCTGACGCGGCACACGGAAGAAGCTCTGGCGTGTTTGACCTACGGAATCCAGAGCCGCAAGGGATTCGTGTTGCTGACTGGCGAGGTGGGCACGGGCAAGACCACGCTGCTCAATAAGCTGATGGAGTGGCTGCGGGTGCAGCAGGTCGCGACTGCTTTCATCTTCAACTCGCAGATGAACGTGCCGCAGTTTCTGGAATATATGATGGCGGATTTCGGGATTCCGTGCGATTCCAAATCAAAAAGCCAAATCCTGCTGAAGCTATACAACTGGCTGCTGGACCGTTATCGGGCGGGTGAAACCGCGGTGCTTATCGTGGATGAGGCGCAAAATCTTTCTGACGAAGTGCTGGAAGAAATTCGCCTGATGACGAACCTGGAGACTTTCACCGAGAAATTGCTGCAGATCGTCGTCGTCGGACAGCCGGAACTGGAGCAAAAGTTGAAGCAGCCGAATCTGCGGCAGTTGCGGCAACGGCTGACTCTGCGAGCCAAGACGCATCCGTTAACTCTGGACGAGACCCGAGCCTATGTGGCGCAACGACTGCGAATTGCAGGATCGAACGGGCAACAGATCTTTGATCCGGAAGCGCTGGCCGTCATCCATCGGTACTCGGCCGGGATCCCGCGCGTGGTGAATCTGATTTGCGAGCACTGCCTGGTAAGTGCCTTCGTGGATCACGAGAAAGTAATCCGGAGCAGCGTGGTGGAGGCCGTTGCGCGAGATTTTGATTTGGGCGAAACCAGCATATCGAACAAGGCGGCAACTGCGCAGCCTACCGTGCTCACCACTCCGTCGGGAGAAAAGCTCGATCTGGTGGCAGCACTCAAAACGCTGGTCACCCTGGCGGACCGCCTGCGAGAGTCCGAGCGAGAAGCCGCTAAGGAAAGGAAGCTGTGAGCCGAATTCACGAGGCGCTGAAGCGCGCGGAACAGGACCGGGCTACAGCGCAAGCGGGTCACAGTGAGTCAGGGCAGATTGCTGAGATCTCAGCCCAAATTCCGCCCGCGGGCGCGCCCACGATCATCCCAACAGTTCCATCTCTTTCAAATCAGCTCACCTACGAAACTTTGTTGTCGCGTTGCGTTCCTTGTACCTGGTCGCCAGACGCAAAGACCATGCTCTTCTACAACTCGGAGCAGGGACCCGGCACGGAAGAATTCCGTACATTAAGGTCGCGCCTTTACCAGATGCGCGAGAAGCAGCCGCTGAAGAAAGTGCTGGTGACGAGTTCGCTGCCCAAGGAAGGGAAGTCGTTCGTCGCGGCAAATCTGGCACAGGCGATGGTGCGCCAACACGGCCGTCGCGTTTTGTTGATCGATGGGGACCTGCGCGCTGCGCGCCTGCACCTTGCGTTGGGAACTGCTTTGACGCCGGGGCTTGCGGAATATCTGCTGGGCGAAGTGGATGAGTTCGGGATCATGCAGCGCGGCGCGATGGAGAATTTGTTCTTCATCCCCGCGGGCCGGTCGACTTCTCATCCCGCGGAACTGATTGCGAACGGCCGCTTGAAACTTCTGCTGAGCCGTGTCGAGTCTCTCTTCGATTGGATTGTCATTGATTCGCCGCCCGCTGTTCCCGTCTCCGACGCCGGGCTGATGAGCAACCATTGTGATGGCGTGCTCATGGTTGTGCGCTCGACTGCTACGCCGTCCGATGTGGCGCGCAAAGCTCGGGCGGAATTTGACGACAAACTCTTGCTCGGTGTCGTGCTCAATGGCATGAAGCACGACCCCGCGGAATACCGGCGGTATTACGGCGCATACGGCAAAGATGGTTCGAGGTAAAGGGTGATCCGGCTCTTTAATGTTTATTATCCGATCCGCACGCTGATTCTGCTGGTGGGCGAGGCCCTGATTGTATGGACTTCGTTTCTGTTGGGCATGGCTCTGCAGCATCGCGAAGACCTTTATGTCGCGCTGAATTACGAAGGCGGATACCTGAAGATTCTGGCAGTGACGCTGCTGGTGCTGGTTTTCTCTCACTGGTTTGATCTTTACGATCCCGGCCACTTCGACGAAAAGGGCGAACTATATTTCCGGGTCCTGCTCGTGCCCGGCATTCTCGCCTTCATGCTGGCGGCGGTAGGATATGCTTTCCCACGCTTCCTTCCAGGTAACAACTCCGCGCTGGCAGGACTGGTGATATTGACGGTCGCGATGTTTGGCTGGCGCGCGGCGTACGGATGGCTGGCACAATGGCCTTATTTGAGAGAGAGAGTTTATGTGTTGGGCACGGGCGAGCGCGCTCAGCGCCTGGTCAACGGCCTGCGTTCACGATCGGAAATGGGTGTCGAAGTGGTTGGCTGGAGCGGCAACGTCGAGGGCGCGGTCACTCGCGACTCGGTGGCTTCGCACCTGCTGGAATTGATCAAACAGCAGCGGGTACACAGAGTGATCGTCGCCATGCCCGACCGACGGGGTACATTGCCCGTGCATGAGTTGCTGCAGTTGCGGCTGAACGGCATAAAGATTGAAGAAGCTACCTCGTGGCTGGAACGGATGTCTGGAAGAATTGAGGTCGAGCAGCTTTATCCGAGTTGGCTGATCTTTACCGAAGGATTCCGCTTTAGCAGCAGCTTACGCATGATGAAGCGATTCCTTTCGACGACGGCTGCGGCGGTCCTCTTATTGCTGGTCTTGCCCTTGGTTCCCTTCGTAATTCTGCTGATCAAACTGGACTCGCGCGGTCCGGTACTGTACCGGCAGAAGCGCATGGGGCGGGCTGGCACTACATTCTATTGCTACAAATTTCGTACCATGCGCCGCGACGCCGAAGCCGATAGGGGCGCAACCTGGGCGACTGACGATGATCCGCGCATCACCCGCATTGGAAGGATGCTTCGCGTTTCGCGGCTGGACGAAATTCCTCAACTATGGTGCGTCCTCACGGGTGACATGGCCTTTGTGGGACCGCGTCCGGAGCGTCCGGAATTTGTCGAGTGGCTCAGCCAGGAAATTCCGTATTATCCCGTTCGGCTCGCGGTGCGCCCCGGGATTACGGGCTGGGCGCAGGTTCGATACAAGTACGGCAACACGCTGGCCGATGCGCGCGAGAAGTTACAGTACGATCTTTACTACATCAAGAACGGATCTCTGGGGCTCGATCTGCTGATCATGTTCGAGACCATCAAGATTGTAACCCTGGGTCGAGGCGCGCAATGAAATGGATCTTGGCAGCCCCGATGTTCTGGGTTTGGATCTTCTGGGGATCAGTTGCCGTAATCGCGTACACATACTTTGGCTATCCAGGATGGCTCTGGTTGCGCGGTCGTTGGCGACGAAAAGATGTAATGCGAGGCCCGTACGTGCCGTTTGTTTCGATCGTCATGGTGGTCCGGAACGAGGAGCGCGTACTGGAACGCAAGCTAGAGAATTTGCTGTCGCTGGATTATCCAGCGGAACTCACACAGCTAGTAGTGGTCTCGGACGGGTCAACGGATAGCACTGAGGCCATTCTGCACAGCTATGCGAGCAACCCTCGCGTGAGTGTCGTGTTGAACCAACTTTCCCGAGGGAAAGCTTCGGGACTAAACGACGCTTGCGAACTCGCCCAGGGAGAGATCGTGGTTTTCACTGATGCCCGCCAGGAAGTCGAGCCCGGCGCATTACGTCTGTTGCTGGAGAATTTTGCCGATCCTCAGGTTGGTTGTGTGAGCGGGGAGTTGATGCTGGGTGATCCTGAGAAGGGGGAAACTAGAGAAGGCCTCGGGGTCTATTGGAGGGTCGAGAAACGTATTCGCGAACTGGAATCGGCTTCGGGATCGGTCGTCGGGGCTACAGGCGCGTTCTACGCGATACGTCGGAATTTGCTCATGCCGCTTCCACCGGAAACGATTCTCGACGATGTTTACTTGCCCATGCAAGTGGTGCGGCAGGGATTTCGAGTGGTGTTTGATTCTCGAGTTCGGGTGTGGGATAGCGATCTCGGAACCGCGCACGAATTCGCGCGAAAGGTCAGAACGCTAAGCGGCAATTACCAGTTGCTGCAACTTGCTCCATGGCTATTGACCAGCGCCAATCCGATTCGTTTTGAGTTCTTCAGCCACAAGTTGCTCAGGTTGATAGTGCCCTTCGCGCTTGCCGGCACTCTGGTGGCGTCAATAGCTCTCCGGTCACCCGTCTACCGCGTGGCGTTGGCTTTGCAGACCGCCTTTTACGGCTTGAGCGGACTGGCGGTCGCGCAAGTGAAGGAAGGCCCATTGGCCCGCATGGCCGATGCCGTGCTCACTTTCGTTGTGCTCAATACTGCGGCTGTTGTGGCGTTTGTCAACTTTGTTTCCGGACGCAAAGCGGCATGGATTCGTTAAAGGCCCAGAGGATGATGGAAATCCTGCGAGGTGCAAGTTTGAGGAATGACGGTTGAGAATTCTTTGGGTCAAGGCGAACAAGATTCTGCCGGCGCACAGTGGTGGGGATATCCGCTCTTACCAAATCCTTCGACGATTGGCCTCGATCCACGAACTCGTCTTTTTCTCCTATTACGACGGAGAGCGCGATACCGAATACGAGGCAGAACTCTCGCGTCAGTTTCCTGGGGCAGTTTGCCTCTGTACGGGAAAACGCGGACTTAATTCGGTTGGGCGCGGCTTGGACTATCTTCTTCGTGTAGCCTTGCCGGTTCCGTATGCGGTCAGTCGATTTGAGTCGGCTCGGGTTCAGGAAGAGCTGAACACTTGGTTCGTGGAAAAGCACTTCGACGTTGCCGTCTGTGATTTTCTTGATGCGACGGTGAATTTTCCAAGTCGACTCACAATTCCCACTATTCTTTTTCAACACAACGTAGAGAGCGAGATTTGGCGACGACATGCCGTGACTGAACGCAATCGGGCAAAGCGACTTCTGTATCGCCTGGAGTTCAAGAAGATGTTGAGCTACGAACAAAACGTGGTACAGACGGTTCATCACATCGTCGCGGTTTCGGAACATGATCGACACTTGATGAGTGAATGGACAGACTCTGAACGGATCACAGTTGCGCCGACTGGTGTTGACCTGCAGCAATACTGTCCTGGACCGGCTACGGGAGCGATTAAACCGTTGGTGCTTTTTGTGGGCGCGATGGATTGGGAGCCAAACATTGATGCGGCGGAGTACTTCTGCCACGATATCTGGCCTTTGCTTCAGGCCAAAGTTCCCGGAGCACGATTCCGCATCGTAGGCCGCAACCCGCATCGCCGAGTGCAGAGACTAGCTTCGAGTTCGGTCGAAGTTACAGGATCGGTGCCTTCCATCGTCGACCACTTGCGGGAGAGCGCTGTTGTGGTTGTGCCCTTGCGTGTGGGAGGCGGCACGCGGCTCAAGATCTACGAGGCAATGGCCACTGGCAAGGCTGTGGTTTCCACATCCGTCGGGGCGGAAGGCTTAAACGTGCATCACGGCCAGGATATTGTACTGGCGGACGGGCCTGTTGCTATCGCGGGAGCCGTCACTGCGTTGCTTCAAGATGTGGAACTCCGGCGTCGCTACCAGCGCGCAGCTGCAGCACTCGCCGCCAAATATGATTGGGCCGCGATTGGAGATAAGTTTGCTCAGGTCCTGGAAACGGTTGCGGGCACTGCATCGCGAGACAGTTCACGGTATGCCGAGATCGCCTGCGTTAGCAACGTTCGCGGGTGAAGTACGAGAGGGAAGTAGTGTTTGCGAACAACAAACTTCGAACTGCTACCCCGAGGCTGTCTGGCTCGCTTGATCGCTACGCGATAGCCGCAAACACCTCCGCGCCATCCATTGACTCTGTCAAAGAGTCAGAGCCGTTGAAAGGTGCGTATTTCTGGCTGACAGTCTTCTTTGTGGTGTATTGTGCACGCCCGGAAGACTGGATCCCGGGGTTGCATTCGGTGCCGCTGGCCAAGATTTCCGGAGTGTTCGCGATCATCGGGCTACTGCTGAGTGTGGGCCGATCGAAACGCGGCCTTCGAGACTTTCCGAGGGAAGCTTTGTATTTGCTGCTTATGATTGGGATATTCTTCCTGTCAGCGGCGTTCTCTCCCGTGTGGAAGGGTGGTGCATTCTTTCGCACTCTGGACTTCTCTAAAGTATTCGTCGCCTGGGTCCTCACCTTCCTGGCTGTTACCAGCCTGGCAAGGCTCCGTCGTGTACTCTTCATCCAGGCCGCTTCCGTGGCCGTGATCTCGATTGTTTCGATGGTAAAGGGCGCCTCTCATCCGCGGCTTGACGGCGTTCTGGGCGGAATCTATTCGAATCCCAATGACTTGGGATTCGCCATCGTCCTGTCTCTTCCTTTTTGTCTCGCCTTTCTGTTGAGAACTGGCAGCATCTTGCGCAAGTCAGCTTGGACTATTTCGCTGCTGCTCATGATTAGCGCCTTGTTTCTGACGGCATCGCGCGGAGCCTTCATTACCTTTCTTGTAGCTGGAGTTACTAGCCTGTGGCATTTCGGTATCAAAGGTCGACGTCTGTACTTGATTGGAGCGGCGCTTCTGATTGCAATCGTCGTCGGAATTGCGGTGGGCGGCCCGCTTAAGGATCGGCTATTGGCCGTGTCAGGTGAAGGACTGGACACCGATTCGCAGAGCAGCGCTTACGGATCGTACGAGCAGCGTCGCATTCTCATTTCCCGAAGCTTAGACGGAATCGAGCATTACCCCGTCCTTGGAATTGGGCTGCACAACTTCTCCACTTATTCCGGAGTTTGGCGAGACGTGCACGTGACCTACCTTCAAATTGCGGTGGAAGGCGGAATTCTCTGTCTGATTCTCTATCTCTTGTTTCTCGGGCGAGGATTTTCCAATCTCAGAGCGCTAGCGCGCGTCATCGACGGCGACCCCGAAGTGAAATTGTTTGCCGGGGCCTTGCACAGTTCACTAGTCGGCTTTTTAGTAGGCGCCTTGTTCGCCCCGGAGGCCTACCAGTATTTCCCGTATTTCGCAGTCGCCTACACCGCGGTCCTGCTCGCAATCGAGCGGGAAGCGGAATCGTCAGTAGGATCGAATCGACTACGGCGTCGAACCGGCGAGACTCGGCGAGATCGAAAACCCACTTTCACTTATGCCTGGTGATTTGAAAACTCCAGCGGCCACGCGACCAACGTCGGGCGCAGGTCTGCGCCCAGGCCTTCGCCAAAAGGTGTCTTATGGTTTCCGCGTTCTCCCCGGCTATTTTTGGCAACGAATCACACGACGCGTGCCTCGCGGCCCCGTCCATTTAATGATTGCGATGGCGGATCACTTCGAGCCCTCGATCATTCCAGAAAATGGAATGTTGCGCGCTCCCAGTCACGAGCAGGAACGCCGCCTCGACCTCTGGTGTCATGAGTATCCTCGGCTGGCCGACACGTGGCGCGATAGCGACGGCCATCCATTCGTTCACACTTATTTCTATCCTGCCGAACAGTATGACCGTCAGTTGCTACAACAGCTTTCGGAATACACTCGATCAGGTTGGGGAGAGATTGAGATTCATCTGCATCACGGAGTGGTCGAGCCCGATACGGCAGAGAATGCTCGCCGTCAGCTCTTGGAGTTTCGCGATGCTCTTGTCTCGGAGCATGGCTGCTTGTCGTACCTCGATGGTGTGGGACCTCCGAAATACGCTTTTGTCCATGGCAATTTTGCCTTGGCGAACTCGGCCGATGGACGCTTTTGTGGGGTTGACGACGAGATGCAGATTCTCGCAGAGACAGGCTGCTACGCGGACTTCACGCTACCCACCGCACGTTTTCATCTGGCACAGATTGCGAAGACGAATTCACTTTATGAATGCACGATGCCACTAAACCAGCGAGCTCCGCATCGCCAGGGGCGCGATTTGGAGCGAGGGCGATCGCCGGAGATTTTTCCGTTAATAGTCCAGGGACCACTCATGTTGGGCGTGAGTCCGTCGCGATCGCGGATTGCTGGTATCGAGAACGGTGCGATAACCCGTCGGAATCCGTTGAGTCTTTCTCGATTGCGATTGTGGAAGCAGGCGGCAATCTCAGTGCGCGGAAAGCCGGACTGGCTGTTCATCAAGTTGCATTGCCATGGCATGGATCCGACGCAGCACGATGTTGTTCTCGGAGAACCAATGCGTAAATTTCTACGCGAACTGGTGGAGGGCGCAGTGCAAAGAGGCGAGATCCTCCATTTTGTCTCGGCGCGCGAGATGGTAAACATCATCCTGGCGGCTTGCGACGGACGCGAAGGTAATCCCGGGGAATACAGAGCCTACCGCTTCAAGCGTCTACGGGCGACATCTCCTGAGCGAGCACTTGACGTTGCTTCGGCCGTGGTGAAGCGATAGCCATGTGCGGAATCGCGGGAGTCGTCAACTCGAAACAGGGAGTCGATGCTGCCACGATTCGCCGAATGTGCCAGAGTATCGTCCACCGTGGACCTGACGACGAAGGCATTTTCGTAAAGGATGGGGCAGGCTTGGGGGTACGGCGGCTCAGCGTTATCGACCTTGCCGGTGGTCACCAGCCAGTCTTCAACGAGGACAAGAGTATCTGCGTTGTCTATAACGGAGAGATTTACAACTTCCAGGATCTTCGCCAGGAACTCGAAGGTCGCGGCCATCGCTTTCACACCCACACTGACACCGAAGTGATCGTGCATCTCTACGAAGAGATGGGACGTGATTGCGTCCAGAAGCTGCGCGGAATGTTCGCCTTTGCGATCTTTGACACGCGCAGGCGGTCTTTGCTGCTCGCGCGTGATCGATTGGGCGTCAAGCCTCTGCATTATGCTTTCGCTGAAGGACGTCTGCTGTTCGCATCAGAAATCAAATCGATTCTTGCAGTGGCGCCCGAGCTCGCGACCATCGATGAGCCTGCCCTGTGGCAATACATGTATTTCGGCTACATTCCCGATCCCGCCACTGCCTTCCTGCCAGTTCGAAAACTGCCGCCGGGGCACGTTCTCGAGTTTGAAGGAGGCAAGGTCAGTATCCACCAGTATTGGGACTTGCCCGAATACAGCACGCACCAGCCCAGCAGCGAACGAGAATGCCTCGAAGAACTAGAGTACCGGCTGACGGAAGCGGTCCGCATCCGCATGATCGCGGACGTCCCTCTTGGGGCGTTGCTGAGCGGTGGTACTGACTCATCGACGATCGTTGCACTGATGGCTCGCGTCAGCTCTCGCCCCGTCAAAACATTTTCAGTCGGTTTCCGCCACGCCGACTTCAACGAGGCGCCTTATGCGCGGCTCGTCTCCGAGCGGTTTGGCACCGAACACTATGAGTTGATTTTGGAGCCAAACGTAGTCGAAACCGTCGAGAGCCTCCCGCAATCCATGGAAGAACCTTTCGGAGATTCTTCCATCCTGCCGACTTACTACATTTCGCGTCTGGCTCGGCAGCACGTTACCGTGGCACTGTCTGGGGATGGCGGCGACGAGGTATTCGCCGGGTATGAACGCTATCAAATCCTTTTGCAGCGTCGAAACATTAACTGGATTCCGGAATGGGTGGGGCATGCTTATCGCAAACACCTTCACTCTAAGTTGCCGTCGGGTCTGCTGGGACGGAACCTCGCTTACAGCGTTTCATTGCCGTGGGCGGAGCGCTACATGGAAGGCATTTCTCTTCAACCCTTCGACCGCGATATGGCTCTTCTCTCCAATGACTTCCGAGCCGCAGCCTTTGGAGGCGCGGATCCAATGACCATGCTGCGTAGAATCCTCGCGGAAGCCCCGGCCCACGATCGGTTGAGCCGTGTGCTGTATCTCGATACGAAGACTTACCTTCCGGGGGACATTCTTACGAAGGTTGACCGGATGAGCATGCTCGCTTCGTTGGAAGTGCGGGTCCCAATTCTCGACCATCTTTTGCTCGAGTGGATCACGGGCTTGCCAGCGGAATGGAAGATGCGGGGAAAGAAACAAAAGTACATCTTCGCCAAGCTCGCGGAAAAGTTGGGCGTGCCAAGGGAAGTTCTCGATCGGCCGAAACAAGGATTCGCGTTGCCGCTTCGCCATTGGATGCGGAACGAATTAAAAGATCTGATCGTGTCCGTCCTGCTTGACTCGTCCACTCGACAGCGTGGTTACTTCAACCCAGAAGGCGTCCAGCGGATGCTGAACGAGCATTTCGAGGGACGACGCGATCACTCAGCCCGCATTTGGCGGTTCCTGATGTTCGAATTGTGGCATCGCAACTTTCTCGCTAACGTCGGGATGACAGATGCGACTGGGCACGCGAATCAAGCCGCCTCCTTGCGGGGAGGAGGATGAACCGAGACGAGCACATTGGCGACTGTAGCGCGGATTCGGAGTGGAGCGCAAAGCATCTTCACCCGAGAGATTCGATTCCGAAACTGTTCTTAATGACCGACAGTTTCGAAACTGGCGGCAGCGAGCGCCAGTTTGTTGCGTTGGCTCAATCACTGAATCCTACGGCGTTCCACGTGCGCTTAGGTTGCATTCAGCGGCGCGGAGCATTTCTCGATGACTTGGGACGGGTGCCAGAATTTCCGCTTGGCGGCAGCCTGTTTGGCTTGAAGTCGCTTTGGACGCGCCTGCGGCTTGCCCATTACCTGCGGCGGAATCGGGTCGCGGTTGCCCATGCTTTCGATTTCTACACGAACCTCACTCTGATCCCAGCCGCGAGGCTCGCCGGTGTGCCCGTGGTCATTGGAAGCCAGCGTCAACTAGGCGATCTCCTGAGCCGCTCAAAATCACGAGCTCAAGCAGCCGTTTTTCGTTGGTGCGATGCGGTGGTGTGCAACTCGCACGCGGCCGCGGACCGGCTCGTTGAGCAGGGTTTGAGGAAATCTCGCATCGTCGTAATTGGCAACGGTTTGCCAGCATCAGCTTTTTGCGAAACTGTGCCTGCCCTGCCGCGCCGCAAAGCACTCCTCCGGGTTGGAATGATTGCGCGAATGAACACGCCATCCAAGAATCACAAAGTATTTCTGCGCGCGGCAGCCCGACTTTGCGGCAGATTTCCATCTTTGGAATTTGTCTTTGTCGGAGACGGACCGCTGCGCCCGGAACTCGAACGCGAGGCCGAGAGCTTGGGTTTGAAGGACCATGCTCTCTTTCTCGGCGATCGGCAGGACGTTGCGGCGGTGCTAGCTTCGTTGGATGTTTCGGTGCTGCCCTCATCTTCGGAAAGTCTTTCGAATGCGATTCTTGAGTCCATGGCGGCGGGAGTGCCCGTCGTTGCCAGTCGGGTCGGGGGAAACCCTGAACTGGTTGGTGCAGATCGAGGGATGCTGGTTGCACCAAACGATGACAAAGCTCTTGCCGATACTATCGAGGGTTTGCTTCGGGACCCGGGGGTCCGCGTCGCTCTTGGCGGCAACGGAAAACGATTCGCACAAGCGAACTTTACCGTCGAACAGATGCGTCGTCGTTATGAAGAGCTCTACCCCGAGCTGCTCGAAAAGAAAAGATGGATCGCGAATCGAGAGTGGTCACTCGGCTCATCGATTGGAGGCGAAAGTAGCATTCGTATCGCTCTAGTGGCCGCTTCGCAGCGCTACATCGGTGGACAATCAGTACAGGCAGAGCTGCTATTACGTAACTGGCAAAACGATCCGGCGATTGAAGCTCAATTTATCCCTATTGATCCTCCGCTCCCGCGGCCGCTGGCATGGATGGAGCGTATTCCGTTTCTTCGTACCATGATTCGCGAACCTATATATCTGGCTTCGCTGTGGCGTGGTTTGAAGAACGTCGAGATCGCACACATCTTTTCCGCCTCCTATTGGTCGTTTCTGGTCGCGCCGTTTCCGGCGTGGCTTATCGCCAGGCTGCGTGGAGTGAAAACAGTGATCCACTATCACAGCGGAGAAGCCCGAGATCATCTGCAACGATTTCGCGGCGTTCGGTCGGTGCTCGAGGACGCAGACCAGTTGGTGGTTCCATCGGGATATCTCGCCGACGTTCTTCGCGAGTTTGGACTACAAGCCCAGGTAGTTGCGAACGTTGTGGACTTGACGCGATTTCGCTTTCGAAAGCGTAAGCCGCTTCGTCCACGCCTGGTTTGTACCCGAGGATTCCATCCTTATTACTGCCTGGATGTGGTGGTCCGCGCGTTCGCGGAGATTCAGCAAGTGTTTCCTGAGGCCGTGCTAGACCTGGCAGGAAAGGGTCCATTGGAAGCGCCGATTCGACGTCTCGTACACGAGTTGAAGCTGTCAGGAGTGAATTTCGCCGGCACCGTGCCGCATGACGAGATCTCTCAGTATTACGACGCCGCCGATATTTTCATCAACGCCTCGAGTCTGGATAACATGCCAGTATCAATCCTCGAAGCCTTCGCTTCCGGGACACCAGTGGTCACAACCGCCCCGGAAGGCATGTCTTATCTGATTCAGAACGAGCACACTGGACTGCTTTCACAGCTGGGAGATGCGCGAGCCTTGGCCGATAACGTCGTCCGATTGCTCAGGGAACCGGAATTAGCTTCGCGTCTGGCGTTCAACGCTCGCGAGGAGTTGCGCCGTTATTCTTGGGAGACTGTTCGAGAAGAGTGGTTGAAGATCTATCGGACCTGCACGTGAATTATCTATGTGTACTATGGAAGCGATGAAGTCTGTCGGCACAAGGAGAACCGGCATTTGAGCCTGTCGATCAGCGTCTTCGGGTTGGGTTATGTGGGCTCAGTAAGCGCCGCTTGCTGGGCGCGCGCGGGCCATCGCGTGACTGGCGTGGATATCAACTCCGTAAAGGTTGAGATGTTGGCCTCGGGACGCAGTCCGATCCTGGAGCCGAGCATGAGCAACTTGGTCGATGAGGGACATCGGACGGCTCGGTTAACTGCCACGACCGACGGAATTGCCGCAGTCCACAATTCGGACATCTCGTTTGTGTGCGTTGGCACTCCCAGCTTGCGCAACGGCAAGGTTGACTTGGGGCACATTGAGCGCGTTGCTCGCGAAATTGGCACGGCTCTCAAGCAGAAAAAATCTCATCATACGGTTGTTGTGCGCAGCACTTTGCTTCCCGGGACGACCGAATCTCTGGTGATTCCGATCCTGGAGAGATCGAGTGGACACCGAGCAGGCACAGATTTCGCGGTCTGTTACAACCCAGAATTCATGCGCGAGGGTAGCGCGGTCGAGGATTTTCTTGACCCGCCGTACATCGTTCTGGGCGCGCAAAGCCCGGAGCATCTCTCATTGCTTCGCACACTATATGACGGCACGCGGAGCCCGAGATTCGAAACGACTATGCCGGTTGCGGAGATGGTGAAGTACGCCTCCAATATGTTTCACGCCGTGAAGATCGGTTTCGCCAACGAGATGGGAACCCTCTGCAAACAGCTGGGAGTAGACACCGAAACCGTGAGCAGGATTTTTTCCTCGGACACAAAGTTGAATATCTCATCTGCCTATTTATCCCCAGGCTTTGCCTTCGGCGGTTCTTGCCTGCCAAAAGATTTGCGGGCTCTGGCCTATCGAGCCAGAGAACTCGACCTGAACCTTCCGTTGCTCGAAGCCCTGATGCCGAGCAACGCCGAACATCTCAATCGCGCCGTGGATACGGTGGTGCATGCAGGCAAGAAAAAAGTCTCGCTGCTAGGCCTGAGCTTCAAAGCCGGTACAGACGACTTGAGGGAGAGCCCACAGGTGCAACTGGTCAAGCGGCTTCTCGGAGAGGGATGTCAGTTGCGAATCTGGGATCAAGATGTTTCGGTTGGACGTCTCGCAGGCGCCAACCGTCAATACATCGAGGAGGTGATTCCTCATATCGGCTCGCTGCTTTCCGCCGACCTTGAGCAAGTAGTGCGAAGCGCGGAAGTAGTAATCATCGGCAACAAGTCGATTAAAAAGGATCTGCTCCTCCAGTACCTGCAGCCAAACCAGATTGTTCTGGATCTGGTTAATCTGGATCGCGCTAATCGCCCCGACAAACCTGCTTCCTATCAAGGTATCTGCTGGTGACCGCATCGCCATGAAGGCGCCGGTGTTCATCGTCGGTTGTCCGCGCTCGGGCACGAGCTATCTGTATCACTTGCTGCTCTCCGCCGGCGGGTTCGCCGAGTTCCGTACCCAAATGAATGTCTTCGACGTTCTGGAGCCCATTTATGGGGATCTCGGCATCGTCAAGAACAAAACTAAGATGATGAACGAATGGCTGCGGAGCAAAGCCTTCGTCCTTTCAGGATTGCAGGCGGACGAAATTAAAGCCAAGGTGTTATCGGAATGCCGGAGCGCCAGCGATTTTCTTCGAATCGTGATGGAAGAGATCGGACGCAATCAGGGAGTTGACCGCTGGATTGATTCAACTCCAACCAACATTCCGCACCTGTTGCGAATCAAGAGAGATTTTCCGGACGCGCGCATCATTCATATCATCCGGGACGGTCGCGACGTTGCTTTGTCCCTCGACAAGCGCGGTTGGAGTCGTCCGCTGCCCTGGGACCGAGCCAACGGATTGTTGGCCGCGGGACTCTACTGGGAGTGGATCGTCCGCAAAGGCCGAGGGTTCGGTTCTATGCTGCAATCCGATTACCTGGAAATAATGTATGAGGATCTGGTCCGGGAACCGGCTGAAACGCTTCATCGATTGGGCGATTTTATTGACCACGATTTGAACTACGAGCGCATTCAGCGGTCCGCTGTTGGTTCAGTCAAGGTTCCCCTGACTTCATTCAAAGAAGATCTGAAGCGAGGTCAATTCGCGCCGGTAGGGCGATGGAAAGATACGAATAAGTTTCCTCCCAAGCAGTTGGTATTGTTCGAGAGTCTGGTAGGAGATTATCTGCAGCAGCTAGGCTATGCTCTCTCGGATAATAACAGTCCACATGCAGCGCATTCGCCTGCGGTAAGAAGGATGCGGTTTATTTATCGCAATTACTATGATCTCAAGCAGTGGGCAAAGATCAACACGCCGCTGTCTCGTCTCATGGTTGACTACTCGGCCAGTCTTATCGATAAGTAGGGGCGATACGACAATAGAATCAAACAACGGATGAAGTGCCACATCATCGAATTTGACGCGGTTGACTGGAGTGTTCTCGACAGATTCGCGGACCGAACCGTTTTTCAGACGCGCGAATGGATTCAATTCATCCGTCAGTCCCAGAATGCCACGCCAGTGATTGCCGAATTGCGTGAGGGAAGGGAAGTCGCCGGATACTTCACCGGACTCACCTTCACCCGCCTCGGAATAAAAATACTGGGAAGCTCCTTCCCGGGTTGGACCACTCCTTACATAGGCTTTAATCTCCGGCCTGGCGCACCGCGAGCGACGGTGCTCGCTGCCGTCGAAGAAATGGCCTGGAGCGATCTCAAATGTCTGCACATGGAAGTGTCCGACCCCTATTTCGCGATTGAGGATGGGCCGCCGGGGTTTGCTCGTGAGTTTTACATTTCCTATCGAACTGATTTGACAAAATCGGAAGTGGAGCTGTTTGAGGGCATGGGCAGTGCCTGTCGTCGTTGCATTCGAAAAGCAGAGAAGAGCGGCGTGACGATCGAAGAGGCGCACGATCTCGCCTTCGCTGACGAGTACTACCAACAGCTAATCGATGTATTTGCCAAGCAGAGGCTGGTCCCGACCTACAACGTGGATCGTGTGCGGACGTTGATCAAACATCTCGAGCCTGCCGGCCGAATTCTACTGCTGCGAGCAAGAGACTCAGACGGGAACTGCATTGCCAGCGGAATCTTCCCCGGTTTCAATAAAATCGCCGAGTTCTGGGGCAATGCCAGCTTCCGGTCCAGCCAGAGCCTGCGTCCGAACGAATTGATGCAGTGGTACGCGATGCGTTACTGGAAACGCCGTGGAATTGAAATCTACGATTGGGGCGGCGAAGGAAAATACAAAGAGAAATATGGATGCGCGCCGCATAGCTTACCGTGGTTCACGAAATCACGCTTCGAGCTGATTTCAAAACTGCGCGACGAGGCCAAGAAGATGTTCGAGCGAAAGCAGAGATTCCTGGGTTGGCTGCAAGGCGAACGAAAGCGTGCTTAGCGTCCCTGCGCCCGGGTTTGGCGAAAGTTTCGCGCCGCGCGCAAGAATGTCATCATGCGTTCGCGGTGCAAGAGCAGCAAGGTTGTAACATACGCCGCCGCACCAGTTGCAATTTCGAGAATCAGTCGCAACAGGAAAGGCTGCGCCGCGAGCGTCGACTTAAGCAGAGTCACGGCCAGAACCATCACCACAGTTCCGTGCAGGGCCGGGCGCAAAGCCCGCAAGTAGTCTCCGACTGGCATTTCGATGGTCTTGAAAGTCTTCCAGTAAAGCGGCAGGGCAACGAGAGGATAGGCCGCCACCCAGCCCCAGGCGATTCCTTGTGTTCCCCAGTGACTGCCTACATAAAACCCGGTGGGAAGAATGATCAGGGCGGCCAAATCGTTCCACATTACGAATCGCGGATTGCCCACTGCGGTCAGGAGTTTGCCGAGAAGCGCGACGATCGATCGGAAGGTTACATAAACAGAAAGAATCTCCAGGGGCACGACCACGCCATTCCATTTAGGCCCAAGCGCAACCGGGATGAGATCGCGCGCAGCCAATGCGAGCCCAATGGTCGCGGGGAAGGTAGCCATCGCCAGAGTTTCGGTCAAAGTGCGTAGATACCGCCGCAAGGCAGCAGGCTCGTTCTGTACCGCGGCGAAGTATGTGGGAATCGTAGTAGTCACCAGCGTGGTTAGTTTCTCCATGGGCACATTAGCCAGATTCCAAGCCATGCCATAGACGCCGAGGGCGGTTTGACCCAGCACTCGCCCTGCCGTGACGTTATCCAGTTTCTCGTAAGCCGAAGAAGCAACCACCGACACCAAAACGTGCCACCCGAAAAGCAGGGGCCTGCGGAGACTCCGCAATCTTGGAAAAGCGAAGCGGTGAGGTCGCGCAGCCACGGTCAACACCGACTGCGCTGCGTAACCGGCCAGATTTCCCAGAACCAGAGACCAGTATCCCAAGCCTAGAAAAACCATTACCAGCGTTGCCGTTGCAGCGATGATCGAAGTCGTTGCATCCAGCAAGGAGAGAGTTCGGAAGCGCATGTCTCGATTCAGCAATCCTTCCGAAACAGCGCGAAGCCCGAGCGGAACCAGTCCGCTGCAAGTCACTATGACTACCCAAAACACTTGCGGAGTTTTGAAGAACGCCGCCAGCGGGTAGGCGAGCAGGGATGCGAGTCCGAAGCAGCCGAGACCGAGCAAAAGAGCGACCGTGTTTAACTGTGCGAGTTCATCCTCAGTCAAGTCACGCAACGTGACAATCGTCTGGGGAATACCAAACTCGCCGAGGTAACGCAGGTAAGCCCACAGCACCATGGCCATCGCCACAATTCCAAAATCCGCCGGTGTGAGCATCCGGACGACAATGAGGAAGGAGCTCCAACTCAGTATTTGGCTGAACCAGTCGGCTCCCGCCCTCCAGGCCAAGCTGTGGGCGAGGGAGCGATCCATCCTGCGTGTCGATTCGGAAGTGACCGCAGGAGATTCTGCTGCGGGATGGTCAGACTTAGGTTCTGCGACGTCCCGTGCATTTAACATCGTACTTCCGCTCCAAGGATGTGAACTTCGAATGCGGCAGGTCCAATTACTTTAACTCTACGATGAACACGTCAGTTCGATACGCTGACGTTCCGCTTGCCCGTCCCAATTGATCCTCCCAGTCGGAGGTGAACATGTAGAATCGGCCATCCTGCGAAACGTTTCCCCGAGGCGACGACCAAAAACCATTCTGCGCCGTGCTGTAGGTGTGAGCAAACCGCCAGACTTTGGAATCCTTTCGATCCGTCTCGATGCAAAGGATTTCGTTTTCCCAAGGCCCAACGACTTTCGGTGGCGCTCCCGGCGCATTCGGGTTATCCCGACGGTAGGTGGAGAGGCACGCGGGGTTCGAATCGTTCGCGTCCACGTTGTTCCAGGAAATATGCAGGTCGTACCATCCTTGAACTGCCGGCAACTGCTTGATCAATGCAGACGGCGCATCCAACTGGTTCAACGGACGAATCCATAAGTCCATGGGATGCTCCTGCTCCGAAGGGTTCAGAAGATGCGAATAGCCTAGCGCATGGTGCCCTTTGCATCCCTTCGGGCCACAAGGCGCAACCGCCATCGTGTCCACATTCCACACGAACGTTGGAGCTGAGTTTAGCGGCGGCGCGACTCCGCGCACCGAGGCGCCGCTCCTGATGACTTCGATAAATTGCCCGGATTTGTTGATGCGCACGTCGTGAATCAGAAAACGATCAGGGATTGGAACGATCCCTTTGGCGCCCCATTCCCCGCCAATTTCGCCAGTCTGCGTGTTGTACCAGCGGCAACCCTTAGCGCGGTCGTAAATGTAAACCATGTAGTCGGTGTCTTGTTGCGGACCCAAAGCCATCGCCATTCGCTGGTCGTCTGCACTCACCGAAATTGCATGACCGGCGTCGGACGACTTTAGCTTCACGCACCCCGACGCATCATGCAGGTTCGTGGTTCGAGTTGTCGAGATGTCGTATTGCTGAAATACTGGCTGGCCGCGCGCGATCCCATAAAGCACGTTTGGCTGCGAGTAGCTGAACTGCGGCTCACCGATCCAAGAGACATCGAGCCGGCCCCTCGCGTGAACCGCCAGCGTGTCCGGATTGAAGTCGAACAATTCCAAGCCGCCGTCAATGCTGCGGACATAAAACTTTGTGTCGTCCGTGTTCCACGAATTCTGTTCTGCGGATGATGGCGTGGCGTAAGACTCGGAGGGCCGTCGGGCGTCCGTCTTCGCATCCGTCGCGCGAACTATGCGCGAACCAAAAGTCGGGTCGCTGATAATAGAACCGGCTGGTCCTATCGCCGGCGGCGCTTTTGGATAGGGCTCAACCCGCACATCGGTTCGAGCGCAGTAGTTCGGAGGACCGCAGGTTTTTGCCGGCGAACTGCCCAGCTGCGCGGCAACCGTGGTTGACGAAATTGCCGCGAATGAAGCGCTCGTAAGAATCACCGCTGTCACGATGCGAATCATTCTGCTTCGGTTGATTCTATATGGTCGAAGATTTCCAGCGCTCCGAGGTTAGCGAGCCTCCCCGCCGGAGTCTGGGTCTTCAGCCACAATTTCGTATTGAGTAGGCTGAAGTAAAAAGCTCGCATGGCTTTTTCTGCGAAGCCCGATTTCGGCGCTCCTCCCGGCGAGCTTAAGGAATAGCCCAACTCCTTGAGTAACTCGCCGACCGTTGCCTCAAGCGACATAACTTCGCTGCGTGATAGTTTTGCGCTCCAGCGGTTGAGTGGGCTGCGCTGCTCATTTTCCTGCCCGAAAGAAGAGTTGGGATCGCGAAGCCTACCTAGGCTGGTCTTCTGGATGCAGTCGTAGTCCAGATCGTGATCCAGGAACTCCCCCAGTTTTCGTACTGTCGCTCGCGGATCGGAGACCAGTTCTTCATAGCGCACCTCGATGTAATCATCGGGGATGCGCAGCCCGTGCTGGCGTCCTCTGCGAACCATCCACTCCCAATAAAGCGCGGTCGGCAGCAGGCCTGCCGCTTGATTCCACGGGAGGGGTTTGAATCCGCCCATCTTACTGAGAGACAGCGCGACGTCTCGCCCATCCCTGATGATGTGAACGAAAAGGGCCTCGGGAATATCCGCTCGAATCCTGGGAATGCAGAGAAGATTATCGGGATCGTACAGTGCCCAGCGAGCGACATTCTGGTTGCGGGCGATTTCACTCATCACGATGCGTATGAAATCTCCCCCACTGCTGCATTCATCCTGCACTCTGGCCGTCAGTCGCTCGGCATCGAGACCCGACCGGCGAAAGCCCTTGCTGCGAACCCACGCATTCATCATTCTGCTTCGATTGGTTGGTTCGGAGAGGTCTCCAAATCGAGGGATGAGCATTTTGTAGACCGGCAAGTATCCGCGATAAACCGCGAAACCTCCAGCAGAGAGGAGCGTGTCGTAGAGCAAATTTGTGCCTGAGCGATGACAGCCGATCACGAAGACGGGCCGCAACTTTCGTTCGACAGTCGAACTACATGCCGGAGAAATCTTCAAATCGGACGCCGAAGTGCTCCGCGATGAGGTCGTTACTGGACTCGACGTCTCCATCGGCTTCAGTCTAGCATCCCCTCGAAGGGACATCTTTCACCGCAGCAAAAACGCGCGACTGCGATCATAGAGAGAGTTTCCTAGGATCTGTTTAGCTGCACCTCGCAGCCGGTTACGCGCTTGAATCTTCCACAGGCTCTCTGCTCGACAAATCTCCTGAAAGGCCCGCAGTTCGGTTTCGCGCAAAATCGCGATGCGCCCCAGGTCAAAGGTATCCGTCGCAGGCCTGTTCTGACGAGCTCGACTATTGGCCACAGAGTGGTAACCAGCGCGCTGGGCAACTTGAATCACACGCGTGTCACAACGCCCGCCCGGACAAGAGAAGTGTTCGACTGGCTTGCCGATAATTTCTTCCAGCTCCGCTTTAGCTTCGCCGATTTCTCGTTGCAATCCGCGGTTGTCGAGATCGGTCAGATAGGCATGCGTCATCGAGTGACAGCCAATCTCAAATCCCAAAGCGCTTAGCTCACGGAGCTGGGTTTTCTTCATGTACCCGCGCTGCCCGAGAAACCCCACGGTGACATAAAAAGTGGCGTTGCATCCCGCTTCCTTCAAGATCGGAGCAGCAGAGATGAGGTCAGACTCGCAGCCGTCGTCGAAGGTCACCGCAACGCTCTTGGGTTCGCAGCCATTCCGCAGCGCGAATGCAAGCGCTTCACCCACGCTCAGGCCACGCCATCGGGCCTCTTGTAGCCAATGAATCTGAGAGCGAAACTGCGCTTCCGGCACCGCATACCGCGAATAGCCTGCTTCGGGCCGGCAGAGTGGACGACCCGGAATCTCCAGTTCGTGATACATCAGGAACACGACGCCATTCTGTTGCCTAGCTGAATGTTTCGCACTCTGTGCCTCTGACGACATAGCTAATATCTATCACGGTCGGACGCTTATGCGATGATGAACTTATGATTGTGCCGCATGCGGCTGAGTTCGGACTTTGTCATGCCGGATAAGGGCTGGCGTCATGCCGCGTCGCGTCTGGCGGCCATGGATCGACGCGAACTTCTGAGTCGTACTCGGCAAGAACTGGCCAAACGGTACGACACTCTTCTCTCTCGAGTTGGGTTCGATTTTGCGCGCGGCTTAGTCAGGTCTGCGAACGTCAGGCCAGGCCAGTTTTTCTTCGCATCCAAGTCAGTGCCGGCTGTGCTCGAACTAATTCGGCAGAGACTTCCGCAACAGGCTGAGCACATCGTTCGCCAGGCCGACAAAATCTGCCGCCACCAGTTTGATCTTCTCGGCTACGAGGATCTGGAATATGGCGATCCCATCGATTGGCATCTTGACGCGGTGCATGGGAAACGGGCTCCCACAAAGGCTTTCCACCAGATCCGTTATCTCGACTTCACCGAGGTTGGAGATTGCAAGGTCACGTGGGAACTGAACCGTCATCAGCATCTGGTCACTTTGGCCAAAGCCTACCGTCTTACCGAAGATCGGCGTTACGCGGACGAAATATTCGGGCAATGGCGGCACTGGCAAGCGGAGAATCCCTACCCGTTCGGAATCAACTGGGTCAGCAGTCTCGAGGTCGCGTTTCGTACTCTTTCCTGGATATGGATGTATCAGTTGCTGGAAGCTACGCCAGTCATGCCGCGAGAATTCCGAAAAGAATGGCTTCGTGCCCAAGCTCTGAACGGCTGCCATATTGAGCGTTACCTGTCGACCTATTTTTCGCCGAATACGCATCTGGTGGGAGAAGCGGTCGCATTGCTCTTTCTCGGGATGCTGTGCCCGGAAATCTCTCGGGCGGAACATTGGAAGTCCTTGGCATGGGAAATCATTTTGCGGGAGGCGCAGCATCAGATCCAAGCCGACGGTTTTCATTTCGAGCAATCGACTTACTATCATGTTTACGCAATCGACTTTTTTCTGCACGCTGTCGTTCTCGCCACTCTCAATGAACTCCCTATCCCACCTGAATTCGAGAAGGCCATCGAGAAAATGATGGATGCTCTCTTGCTGCTGGGGCGTGCGGGCGCGCCACCACTCCTGGGAGACGGCGATGGAGGACGATTGTTCGATCCCAGACGCAATCGAAGCCAGCACCTGCTGGATCCGCTTGCCACCGGGGCTGTGCTTTTTCATCGTGGAGATTTCAAAGCTGCCGCTGGCGCGTTACGCGAGGAGATGATCTGGCTCTTGGGAGAACAGGGCGTTGCCGAATGGGATCTCCTTGAGACGGCGCAACCAAGCACGGCCTCTGCCAGTTTGCACTCTGTGGGTCTGTATTTGCTTGCGACTCCGACTCCACCAAGTCAACTAGTGATCGATGGCGGCCCACGAAGCGCCCAGAGCGGCTGTCATAGCCATGCCGACGCACTCAGCGTTTGCCTGCATTCTCAGGGGCACGCTCTGCTCATTGATCCGGGCACGTTCGAGTACGTCGGCGACGGCCAGGAGCGCGATTTGTTCCGCAGCACGGCAATGCACAACGCACTAAGAGTAGACAGCGAGAGCCAATCGGAACCGGCGGGCCCGTTTGCGTGGAAGCAGTTCACTCGCGCCAGAGCCGAGCAATGGATCAACGGAGAAAGCTTCGATCTGTTCGTCGGAAGCCACGATGGTTATGGCAGCATCGCATCTCCGGTCGTGCATCGGCGCTGGGTATTCTCGTTGAAGTCTGGGTTCTTTCTGGTGCGTGATGTCGCTCAGGGTTCAGGCAAGCATCGGCTCGATATTGACTGGCATTTAGGGCCTGAAATGCGGATGCACGCTGAACATCGATTCGGAGTGAAAGGGACTTCCAGCGGATTTTCGATTTTGTGCGCGGAGAAACATGGATGGTCGGAAGAGGTGCGCAAAGATGTCTGGTCGCCGGTCTATGGCAGAAAAGAGCCAATCACCGTCCTCACTTTCGGGGCCAACACTTCTTTGCCTGCGGAGTTTGTAACCTTGCTGGTCCCGTTGAAAGAAATCCGCGAAATTCCCGGTAAGCTGACGCGGGTCGCAACTAAGGTCACGTCTGTTCCCGTTGAAGTGTATGTCTACAGCACGCCCACCGAAGAACACTCGTTCTTCTTTGCCGAGAATGGACGGCCCTGGAATCACGGCAGATTCGCTAGCGACGCCGAATTCGCTTGCTGGCAAAAGAAGTGCGAGGGTGAAGAAGAGTTATTGATCTTCTGCAATGGCAGCTATGTGGAAATCGATGGACGGCGGGTTCTCAGTTGTAAGCGAACGATCTCCCATTGCGAAATGGTCGTTCGCGAAGGATGGAAAGAGATTTATGCGTCCGAACCGGATGCCCTGATGGAGCAACCAGTTGCTAGCGACACCGCCTGAACCACGGCTCAGCGCTGCGTCGGAGTCGGCTGAGAGCCCACGGGCCGCATATGATTTTCGAGTAACTGGAGCAGCGGTTCACGCAGATTAGGGCCGCAGGCGATCAGGCCTGAGATCAGCGGGTCACGGCGATTGCATCGCAGCGGACCGTTTTCGAGCGTGCTGACGAATCCTCCGGCGCTGGTTACCAGCGCGACTCCCGCAGCCACGTCCCATTCGTTTTTCGGAACCAGCGTGAAAGTGATGTCGACCAGACCAGCCGAGACCAAAGCAAGTTTGTAAGCGACCGATCCCATGGGGCGCACTTTGAAATTCGCGCCCTCGAATTGCTTCCACTCTCCGCGCTTGGTTTCGCTGCGGCTGGCCAGCACCGTGGCGCCATCGAGAGTCGTTCGTTGGCTCGGCTGCGCGGGTTTGCCATTGTAGGTCACGCCTGATTCGAGCGAACCGAGGAACACTTCGTTGGTGGCCGGATTGCAGATTCCTCCAGCGACGGGCCGGCCATTCTCCACCATGGCGATAGAAACGCAGAACTCGGGAATACCGGCAACGAACTCGCGGGTGCCATCGAGAGGATCGACTACCCAAACCCGGCTCTTGTCGAGGCGTGTGTAATCATCCACGCTTTCTTCCGAGAGCCAGCCTTCGCCATCACGCAGCAATTCCTTGCGAAGTACCGCGTCGAGCGCTCGGTCGGCCTCTGTAACGGGATCGTGTCCAATCTTGTATTCCGTTTCAATCGCACCTGCCGTGAACCGGCTGAACACTACGCGAGCGGCTTCGATGGCGGACTGAATGCGTTGCAGAGTTTCGGCGTTGGCGTTATCGCTCATCAGTATTTTTGAGGTTGGCTCAGGCCCACAACATGCGCGCGCCGGTTGCCAGCAGTACGGCGCACAGTAGACGTCTTAGCCAGGGTACCGGAAGGCGGGTGCTCAAGTGCGAACCAAGCAATCCTCCTGGGATGGAGCCTATCACCAGAGAACCCACCAGGTACGGATCGATGTTGCCAAGCCGGAAATGCAGCAGACTGGTCACGCCGGTGAGGATGACGGCGTGGACAATGTCGGTGCCGACCATCACCTTGGGCGAGAAGCTATAGAACAAGAGCAGGAGCATCATAATGATGCTGCCCGAGCCCACCGACGTCATGCCCACCAGAAAGCCCGCCAATAGCCCGATGGCGGACATGCCGACGAAAGACTGCAGAGTCGGAGAACGATGGGCGACGTGCTCCTCGATCCGGCTCTGGAACAGCAAAAGGGTCGGAATGCAAATCAGAAGGACCCCAACCGCCGTCGTAATGAATGTGTTGACGCCCGTGCCGTACACGGTTCGAAGATGGCCGAGCAGACTTACCCCAAGAATCGATCCGGGAACGCTGCCTGAGGCCAAGGCCAGAACGACTTTCTTACGAACCGTTCCCTTATTGAGATGAACCCAGCTCGAACCAATCTTGGTTACGAAGTTGAACAGGGCGTCAGATCCCACTGCAATAATCGGCGGTATTTTCAGAACAAAAATCAGGACAGGGAGCAAGAGCACACCGCCCCCCACCCCAGTCATTCCGATCAGGGTACCGACTACGAATCCGATCACGACTTTTTCGATAAGCATTAAAATCCCATACAGTTCCCGGGACCCTCTCGTTCCCGATCAGGCCGAATGTCCGTTGACCCCGATGAAGCCTTCGCGCTCCAGATGCAAAATGATCTCTTGCGCTGCTTCTTCGGGACTGAGGTCGGCGGTGTTGATGACGACTTCAGCATCCTTGGGTTCTTCGTACGGGTCTGAAATACCCGTAAACTCCTTGAGAATACCGGCGCGAGCCTTAGCATATAGACCTTTGCGGTCTCGCTGTTCACAGGTCTCGACGGATGTCGCGATGTGCACCAGGATGAAGCCGCCAACGGGGTCGATCATGCTTCGCACGGCTTTGCGGGTGGCGTCATACGGAGCGATGGGGGCGCAGATGGCGATCCCGCCGTTCTTCGTAATCTCCGAAGCGACGTAACCAATACGACGGATGTTGATGTCGCGATGTTCTTTGGAGAATCCGAGTTCGGACGAAAGATGCTTGCGCACCAGATCTCCGTCCAGCAAAGTTACCGGACGCCCGCCTGCCTCTAGAAATTTGGTCACCAGGACATTGGCGATGGTCGATTTGCCCGAACCCGATAGTCCGGTGAAGAAAATAGTTACGCCCTGCTTGTGGCGTGGCGGATAGCTGCGGCGGAGTTCCTGCACCACTTCGGGATAAGTAAACCAACTGGGAATGTCGCGTCCTTCGTTGAGGCGATCCCGTAGTTCGGTACCTGAGATGTTGAGAACGCGTGATCCGTTGGTTACCTCGTTATCCGGCACGTACTGATCTTTGTCTTCGAGGTAGACCATCATGTTGAACGGAACCATGGTCACGCCGATATCGGCTTCGTGCTTCTTGAATAGCTCCTGGGCATCGTAGGGGCCGTAGAAGTTTTTGCCGTCGGAATCTTTTCCCGGACCAGCATGGTCGCGGCCCACGATGAAATGTGTGACTCCGTGATTTTTGCGGATTAAGGCATGCCAGATGGCCTCGCGTGGTCCGCCCATACGCATTGCCAGTGGCAGCATGGAGAGTTTCACGCTGCCCGCGGGAAACTTGGAAAGAAGCAATTGATAGCAGCGCACCCGAGTGAAGTAATCGACGTCGCCGGGCTTGGTCATTCCGACCGATGGATGAATGAGCAAGTTGGCTTCGACTTGTTTCGCAGCGCGGAACGTCAGTTCCACGTGGGCTCGGTGCATGGGATTGCGAGTTTGAAACGCAACCACGCGTCGCCAGCCCAGACGCGCAAATTCGGCACGCAATTCAGCGGGCGTAAGCCGCAAAGTGCGGAAGTCGTAGTGCGAAGGGGCTTGCACGCCTTCTATCCGGCCGCCTACGTACCATGAGTTCCCCTTGTTCAATAAGTAATCGACGCCCGGATGAACGGCGCTGGTGGTTCCAAAAACTGACTGCGCTTCCGCTTTGCGGTCGGGTTGCCAGACTGCTTCGACGTGCAGAACCGCGAGCATGACGCCTTCCCCATCACGCAATGCGACTTTGCTGCTGCCCGGCGTCAGCGACTTTGCGAAGTCCTCTTTGACGTCGAGCGTGATCGGCATCGGCCAAAGAACTCCGCTGCTGAGACGCATGTTGTGGCAGACGCCCTCGTAATCCGCCGGTGTCATAAATCCTCGCAGAGGCGAGAACCCTCCGCTGATGAGCAGTTCGAGATCGCAGATCTGGCGTGGCGTCAGATCCCACGACGGCCATTCTCGCGAATGGGCTTTTAGTTCTGCGATGCGTTCCGGCGCTGCGATCAGGTCGGTAAGTTCACCGCCGTGCGGCGCAATAATGTGGCTTGTTGAAGCGATCAAATCCTGGCTCCTTGAACTACAAGTTATTTAGGACAATAGTTGTATCTGCTTGCCATGCAGGCAATTTGACGGTGGCAGTTTGCGGCCCACTGAAACTTCGCGGGGGGAACGAGACGAGCGACCAAACAGAATACCGCGATACAAGCGGGGCAGCAAGTTTAGATTGATTAAAGCTGGTCAAGCATCAGTACGAGCAATTTGCGTACCTTTGCAGGGTAGTCGTCCGGCGGCTATGTGATTCTGAATGGAAGGGTTAGCCGAGGCACTCAGTTCCCCGCGTCAGCACTGTTCAAGAATGTGAAAACCTTTGCACTCAAGCTGCAGTTCCTCTCCCGAGCGCCACGCAGGTTTAACTGCTGCTTCCGGAGACTCGCTTTTCAGCCGACGAATTCTTCAGGGACTCCATCTGCTCGTCGCGGCCGGCGATCGGAGACTCCTTCATTGAGTACTTCAGCAGACACCACACGGCGCGCAGCCCGTCTTTCCAGCCTATCTTTTTTCCCTCTTCGTAGGTACGCCCCCAGTAACTGATGCCAACCTCGTAGATGCGCAAGCGGCGCTTCGCAACTTTCACCGTGATCTCCGGCTCAAATCCGAAGCGGCTCTCCTCGATTGGAATCGACTGGATGATCTCACGGCGGAAAACTTTGTAGCACGTTTCCATATCTGTCAGGTTGATATTCGTGAGGCAATTCGAAAGCAGCGTCAGCAGTCGGTTTCCCACCGAGTGCCAGAAGTACAGAACGCGGTGAGGGGCGGCGCCCAGGAAACGGGAGCCGTAGACCACATCCGCTTTGCCTTGAACCAGGGGATCGAGAAGCAGTGAATAATCCGCAGGATCGTATTCCAAATCGGCATCCTGGATAACCACGAAATCTCCCGTGGCCTGCTGAATTCCGCGACGTAGCGCCGCTCCCTTACCCATGTTCCGCGGTTGAAGAAAGACCTGGACTTGCGGATGTTGATGCTGTAGCTCGGCGAGGATTTCACGCGATCCGTCACTCGATCCATCGTCCACACAAACGACTTCGAGTTCGAGCGGGACTGCCAAAACGCGTTCCACCACCTGCCGCAACGTGGCGCGTTCGTTGTAGACGGGAATGACGACCGATAGTTTCATGGCGACGCGAAAGGTTTCCCTAGTGTAGAACATTCCGCTGTCTTGCCTCTCAACTTCTATCAGACAGTTGAGTTATCCGAGTCCGCACAGAAATCGTCAAGAAGTGTAATTAGTTCCCATGAGGCTTACATGATCGGGGAATTTTGTCCTAAGGTCTTCGCCCTAAAAGTCATTCGAGGTGCTGGAGGGAAAGCGAGTTATCGAGGTTGTTGCCGACGACTCGGCACGGATCGGCAGCGGTTTTCTGCCAGCTTTTTTATTCACAGCAAAAAGCTAGTGGATTGGTCGTTTCACGAAATTCGCGCTTGCGCTTTAGTTTCTGCTACTTAGATATAGGTTCCCCGCAATGTCAGACCCCCCACCCCCCTCTCAAACATGGATGCCGACTGCATCCTGTGCGGCCTGCCACAGGTCGTCTCTGTGACCATAGACTGTGAGAACCAATACTAGAAATCACTGAGGAAATCCGACCCACTTGGCAGCGTGAATGCTATGAATTACTGGAGACCAGCCAAAATTCTGTGCTTCCCTATCGGCTGGACGGCGAAGGGCGCTTGCAGCAAGGGACCTGTGGAAAACTTCCCTGGGCGGCGTCAGTTATGATCTCACCCCGAGGAAGAGAGGACATGGAGGAAAAGCCGGTTCGTCTAGGCCCACGCGAGCGGCAAATCGCCGAGCTGCTGTTGCAGGGCTGTGACAACACCGAAATTGCGGCGCAACTCAAAATGGCTCGGCGCACGGTCAAAGCGCACTTCAATCGTCTCTTCCTGCGCTTTGGAATCGACAGCGGTATCAAGCGGGTTAAACTCGCGACAACCCTATACCGGAGGCAGCTATGTTTGGAGGAGAACGCTACGGAAAGCGAGTTCCGAACGAACGGGAGCGGCGAGTCATCGAGCTTGTCGCCCAAGGGCTCAAAAACAGTGAAGTCGCACAAGCCATCGGCACCACTGAGCATGTCGTAAAAAATTACCTTCGCGTCATCTATGACAAACTTGGACTGTGGAATCGCGTCGAACTCGCGCTCTGGTACGAGGCGCGTCGGCACGAGTCGCTGGTTCAGGTTTGACTCCTTAGTGAGCGTCACCCTGAATCGCTATTGACTGGAACGGAACATCGCTGACTCCTTCATCGACGCGGGAAGCTGTTTGCTTTTGGTGATGCTGAATTGAAGGTTGGACAAGAAATCAGTCGCAGTTCTTCCGAGCCGCAGGTTCGAACTGATCCAGCTGCGCGTCACGCTGCGTCGTAACCTTCCCTCCCGAAGTTTTTCCATAGAGATCGGAGTCGGAGCAGTAGTAAAGAGCGTGTTTCGGGTCGACCCATACCGAGGCGTTGGGATTGCCGAGGTAAACCGGCGCTGGCGGAGGTTCCGCCAATCCCAAATTGATCAGTAATTTTTCAAAAAGAGTGAGATTCGGCTGAGCTGGATTCTTCGATTGAACATGGCTCTCGGTCGATTGCATACCCACTCCGGATAGCACGATCAGCAGCAGAACGACCGCCCCTGCGACGTAAAGGTCCGCGCGGTGCTTGGCAAGCCAGATCCCAACCGGCGATTTCGGATTCAGAGATTCCAGCCACTTGTTAGCCTTGGTGGCAGAAGCCCACGGAGACTGAGTTTTTCCTGGCTCAAGAACCGCCGGGGCAAGGGCATCCTCCGCGACTTCGCCATTGATCACTAACGCGGAATGGCCAACCGGCTCTACCTCCGTTTCACTTGGTTCATGCGAAAGTTCCTCCATCATCTTCCGCAGCTCAAGAGAGAGCTCCGGAGAGGCTTCGTGAGACGGCCGATCTTCAGCGAACGTCGACAGATCGATTTCGTTTTCGTCGGTCGCTGCTTCTATTTCTTCGTGCTGCTTATTTTCCGCTGCCTGTTGCAGATGCCACATCGACGCCCATTTGCTCTGCAAGTCGCCCGAGGGCGAAGATGCTGCCGGCCGTGCGGTCCCGCATCGGCCGCAGAATAGCTCTTGCTCACCAAACTGATATCCGCACTGCGGACAAACCGTCTCTCGGCCCGATTTCGCACTGGATTCGCTGATTGGAATCCGAATTTGCGTTTCTGCAGTCTCTTCTGCCAGGTCGATGACGTCCTCTCGCGGCTCGACAAATTCATGCGCGGGTGCAGCGTTTTTCGCTGGTTCTACCGCGAGTCGCTCCAGCTGCGGTTTGATTCGTTCGAGAGCTTCCAGCATGGCCGCGCGTTCCGCCGCGAGCGTTTGTCTCCACTCGCGGTCCACAGCGCGGGCGATCGCTTCCGTCATCAATCCCGCCATGAGCTGGCAACTCCGCATCTCGGATTCTTGAATGGAATCAGCATCGGCAAAACGAATTTCCAGCAGGCCAGCTAAATTGCCTTCGTGATAAAGAGGCAGGGCGATCGATTGTTTGTCCGCGTGTTCGCGGCTGAATTCGGTGGAGAGCCGGCCGTCAGCGGACAGACTCGAATCCATGGGCAAGCTGGTTCCGGCTAGATTCGCAGCATCTCCCGTGGCGGCGCAATACTCAAGCCGATCCTCCCGCACCACTGCGACTGCTACTCCGCTTGCGTGGGTGATCTTCTGCAGCCGTTCGACAATTACGTTCGCGGCAACTTGCAAATCGCTGGCTTGCGACCGGAGGAACTCCTGCGTCTCCACAATCTCAGCCAGCGCCTCCGCGGGATTGGGTCGCGGACGGTTTGCGACCTCAAATGCTTTTTGCTCCTGCAGCACATGGGCGGCCTCCAGGAGTTGCTGGAATGTGCTTTCATCCAGCGCCGGCTTTTCCCGCTCGCTTATGATCGCTTGCTCCAAGTGGTGAGGTGCTCCGGGCTTGTGCGACTCTGCCATGGCCAATGCAATTCCACGTCCACAATGCTGAGCTCAATCCCGCAACCCCCCTGATTCTAGCAGCCGTGGTTTCCCCCGACCAGACCCCTGTGGATGCACTCAAGTGCTTGCCCTTCTTGGGATTATGAGCTCGAAGCAGGTGACACCGTTGGATGCGAAATCTGTGGTGTGTGTCGGGCGAAGGCCAACGATTCTTGAGCCCCGCTGAGCACGTGGCGGATGCGCAAGATATTGCACTTTCCAGGATCGTTTCCACGAAGGTGGGCCACTCCGTCGTCTGGAGGAGCTAGGCTCGCGCTAGCGCAACTCTTCTTCCGCCGCGCGATACTCGTACTTCTGATTTTTATGGCTGGCGGCGCGGCCGGACCCGAATCGGTGCGGCATCTCCCTTATTGGGTTTTGCAAATCATTAGAGTTCGCTCACACCTTCTAGCAAGTGCGGCAAGCAAAGGTCCTTATCCCGAAGTGTAGGCAGGCGAAAGTTTGGCGAATCACTTGCTTTCGTATCAGCCATTGAGCTGGAGTCACAGAAGCAAACAGCGAAACGTATCGCCAGCCGGGCGAAAGGAAAAATTTCATGTTGGATCTCAGCGACATCAAGATTACGCAACGCGATGAACAGGTTCTCAAGTTGCTTGTCGAAGGATGCAGCAACAAGGACATCGCCGCGCAACTGAACATCAGCCCCCGCACCGTGAAACAACATTTGCGTACGCTGTTTCTGCGAGCGGGAATCAAAGATGGCCGCAAGCGCGTGAAACTCGCGACTGCCGTTTTCCAAAGAGAGCAGAGGGAGTCTCATGCAACCATGTGATCGTCTAACCGCCAAGGAAATCCAAGTCGCGACGCTGGTCTGGGAAGGCCAGACCAATCGCGAAATCGCGAGTGTAATCGGCACTACCGAGCAAGTCATTAAGAATTACTTGCGCAATACCTTCGATAAACTCGGTGTCTGGAGCCGTCTTGAATTGGCGCTCTATGTCGCCGCTCACGGCGGCGTGCAATGGCGCGAACCCGTACCCTTGCCACCGGCTCCTGTACTGGCGCCCTCCGAGACACCATTGCGAGAGACCACCCTACAGACAGCTGTGCCTGGCGAACAAAATGACCATGGGTCAACCAAGTCTCGGAATAAGTCAAGAGGACTGCCACGACTGGTTTCGGCCTAGTTTTTCACAGGTCAACATTAGCCCCCCGAGGGGACGCTCCGACTGGGAGTCTGAGTCTGGTTTGCTGTTAGTGCGCGCCTACGCACTGGCGTTGCCTCACCGGCCATCGAGCACTGCACCAAAAATGGTGCACTACCCTGTGGAGGGAATGCATGTCTCTGAAAACAAATAGCCTGCAATGAGCTGAAATTAGTTGACGACCGCCATCCTTCGGAGTACACACCTCCAGCGATTTTGCGCGGCTTTTGTCGCTGAAAGAAGGCTGGGACGCTCGCGATTGAGACCGTAAATCTTTTAGCTGCGGAAGCGTTTTCCCAGGGCACCGAGCATTGGAACGAGAGCTTGAAAGAACTGAAAACGATTTCGTAAGTCCTGTTTTGGGGTGGGGCAAGGTTTTTGTTCATGCTCAACCTGCGGCCAGTCTCGCTGTAGCCATTCGCCATTGTGAGCGCAGCAGCAGCGTTGTCGAAGCGCTATGCTAACGGAATGGAGCAGCGAAGAATTGCGAACCAATAGATGGGAAATTAGATCAGAAATCGGCTAAGCGATATTCAGTAGCCAGTTGTCTCGCTCCCCCTATGGCTAATGTCAGACGTAACTCGGTCAAAGCCACCATCCTGGTTGTGGACGATTCCCCTGAGATCCAACGTTACCTGCGGGCATTATTGGAGCTTGACGCTTACCGGGTCGAGACCGCCAGCGACGGCTACGAAGCCCTGCAGAGGCTGGGCGATGTGTGTCCCGATGTCGTCTTGCTCGATCTGCAGATGCCCGGAATGGATGGTCTGGAAACTTTGCGCAGGTTGAAAGAGTTCCGGTCGAATACAAAAGTCATCATGTGTTCAGGCGTCGACGATCCCGTCAAGATTCGCGAGGCCGCCGCGCTGGGTGCGCACGGCTATCTCCTGAAGCCCGTCCAACATCTGTATCTTTCGGCCGCGGTTGAACGCTGCCTCACGGACAATATGGCAAAACGCCCGAGCGACCTTATGGGAGCCCAACTGTTCGTGTTGCCATCGCCTAGCCCACTGTGAGCAACAACCTCTGTTCGACAATCTAAAGCCTGACTCGAATCATGCTTTCGATGTATTGCTTAAGTTGATTCCTGTCTTGTTCGGTCAGTTCGATAAACTTCACTCCGATCCCAAAACCGGGTGTACTGGTTACCACTTCGCCATTCGCCCACAACTTGAAATCTTTAACCCAAAGAGCAATCCTGATTTGCGTTCCTTTCGGTAGAGGGTTGGGCATCTCCAGGAAACATCCTCCCAGACTGAGGTCCGCCGTTCTGGTCCGCATGGGAGCCGTTGCGCCAGCGGGGTAAACTTCCGCCGAGTTTGTGCACTTCACCCGAACTTGAGTCCGGCGATCTCGCGCATCGCGGACCGCTCCATCGAAACCCGGCGGCGGTAAAGGGAAATCCCAAAGGCTTTTCTCCGGCGACAGATTCAGCAAGCCCATCCGCCCCGCTCTGGCGCTGCCCCGCTCCCCTACCCATTTCACCCGAAAGTGAGTCTTCGTCGCCCCATAAGTGACCCCGACAATCTCATCCACCTTGGGCCGGGATTGAACCCCCTCCAACTCCAACCCATGTTGGCTGATGTTGATTGTGAATACCTTCTCGGAAAAAATCTCCCCCCCACTGTCAGTCCCGAAGATTCGGACGGGCACTTTGATTTCCTTACGTGGCTCGCGACGTTTACCCATGACCTGACCAGAATCCTCCAAGATACCTTGGGCCGCAGGTGATGTGATTCTACTTCAGATATCTGCGCTCGCCCAATGAACGGATGGACCCTCCCCACCAGCCAGCCCTGCAATCCGCATGAGGGAAAACGCTGCAAAAGGTTGCATAAACGCTTTCTGCTTCGTGGAGATTGACCGCAAAAACCGCGGTTTTACAGCCATTTTACGATAAGCCCGCGGCATCTCAATTGCACTGCCACCGGGGTTGTACCCAGGTTTTAGGTGCGTCCCCCGCCAACCGTTGCGATTCGAGGTTCGAGGTAGCAAATGACCACTAAAGAAAGCTTCTGGATGGCCTGTGACTCCATCGAACAGTTGCGAGCCGAATACGGACCCTTCCAAACCCGCGCCGAGGCCGAAGCGGAAGCCCGCAAGCTAGGATTCGGCTTCCTCTTGCGCTACGAGCACGTCATCGACGCCAACGAAAACATCCAGGAAGTCCGCTGCATCTTCATCGAGTTGCCCATGGCTCACCAGGCCCCGACCGGTCCCGTAATCCGCAAGCTTCACACTCGCTGCGCCACCTGCGGAGAATCCGCCGTTCATGAGGAACACTGGCAGGCTGAAGTGTGGGCCGATATCCATGAATTTGAGCACATCCGCCATCGTGTCCGCCTCTTCGAGCAAAGCCGTCGCGAGGGCCTCAAGGAAATTGGCGATTGGCGCGACCAGTGCGCCTGATCTAACCCGTCCCTGTTCCCGCGACACGGCGTCAGGCCCAAGCCTTCACGACATAAAAAAGCGGTTGCCCCGTCCTTCTCGCGTCGTTTGTGTTCTGTCTCATGACATCCTTTTACAAAACGTCTCGGGCGGGGTGGTCCAGACCATGGGGTTCGTTTTGCACTCGAGGGTGCCCCGTCCAAGCTCCGCTTGGGCGGGGTTTTCAGTCGTGACGGAACCGACCTTCTCTGTCCTATCTAAATATAGGGTGCCCCACTCTTTCCGTGTTCTTTGCGGAAAAGGGTGGGCGGCCAGTATCAGAAATGCGAACCCAGGTTTTACCGGAGCAATAAAGACGTCCCACTGAGTCTGTCTCGTTGACAAGCGCCCAGTGCGGTGATACCGTTCGCCTCTGTAGTTCGGGCCCCTTTCGAATCTCTAGCCTCTGGAGGCCTCCGTGCGTTCTCCCCTTCGCAATCTGCGGGCAATCGGGTTTTGCATACTCGCCTTCGCATCGCTATCCACATTATCGATAGGCCAGAGCGTAACCACTTGGCACAATGACAACAACCGAACTGGATGGCAGCAAAACGAAACCGTTCTGACGCAATCCAATGTGAGTGCAGCCAACAGCTTTGGCTTGCTCTGGCAATGGCCAGTGACGGGCAATGTTTACGCTCAGCCTTTAACGGTCGCGAACGTCAAGATTAATCTGCCAAACTGCCAGTCCGCGTGCAGTCCGGTCAATCTGGTTTTCGTGGCGACGGAGCGGGACATGCTTTACGCGTTTAACGCGGGGTCAAACTCGCAAACTCCAGTTTGGAGTCTCGATCTCGCGGCGGCCACGGCGGTGGGAGGCACCCCCATCAATTGTGCGAATCCTCCCTCTAATTTCATCTGGTGCGGTAGGGACGCTTCTGTCGGCCAATACATGGGCGTCACCGGGACACCGGTGATCGATGTCGACAGCAATACGCTGTATGTCGCAGCGGCGGTGGTGGTGCAGAGCACCGAGCACGTTCAGCCGTCGCAGCGCCTAGCGTACTGGTACCTATTCGCTGTCGACATCACATCGGGGACAATAAAAGCCTCGACCGTCGTAAGCGGCTCCATTGCTGGCTCGGCTCCCTCAACGTTATGCGGAACCTCGTCCGGCGGCACCCGGGCCTTCGAAGCCTCGCACCTTCAGCGTCCGGCCCTGCTTTTGCTAAGCGGCGTGGTCTACATGGGGTTCTCAGCAGGCCCGGGAAACGGTCACAGCGAGTTTCTCAGCGGCTGGCTGTTTGGCTACCAGCTCAGCGGCAGCACGTTTTCCCAAACGGCAGTCTTCAGCAGCACTCCCTATGGCTCGGGTGGCGGCATCTGGCAGAGCGGCGCCGCACCAGCCTCCGACGGCAGCTACATCTACCTGGCTACGGGCAACGGCACCTTCGATCTCTCAGGCGTACAAAACCTCTCCAGCGACGCTGGGAACACGTTGCTGAAGCTCAATCCCTCCAACCTCGCAGTTTCTGATTCCTACACCCCCTACAACGTCTTCAGTTACCACAACAACCAGGGGCGCTGCGCGACAGATGAAGACTTCGGCGCAGGAGGGGTTCTACTGCCGACGAACTACACTTACACCCGCACCGGCGGCAGCGGCAACTGCACCGGCGGATGCAGAGTAGTGATCAACGCAGACAAGCTGTCCAACCTGTATGTTGCGGATCGAGCGAACCTGGGAGGGTTTAACGCCACCGGCGGGAACAACGTTGAGACCGTCGAAACCCCTTTCCCCTTGCAAAACCCGAAGCAGGGCTACTGGTCTAGCCCCGCATATTGGCACGATGGCACGCACTACTGGCTTTACCTTGCGCCGTCCTCCGACACGAACACCGCCAACCCCTACCCCGTGAATGCGTACCAGCTGGCGACGGGCGGGCCCTCCGGCCCTGTTTCTCAAACGCCAACCGCAACCACCAGCATCCTATTCTGCAACTATTCATCGACGCCCTCAGGTTCCTGGAACGGTACCACCAAGGATCCGACGACGGGCATTGTGTGGAAGATCGAGAACCAAAACACCGGAAATCCGGGGAGCGGAACCCCTGCTTGCCTCCAGAACGGTTACACTCTGCCAGCGGCGCTGCACGCATTCAACGCAGCCAACCTTTCCGCGCCGGAGCTTTACAGCAGCAGAGGCCTACAGACATCGCTCGGCGCAGCCACCACCTTTAGCACGCCGACGGTGTTCAACGGCCACGTCTACGTGGGGACGCAAACCAAGGTCAATGTCTTCGGACTTTGCAAAACCCAGGGTGGGTGTCTGCAGTAGCGGGTCGAGGACTGATGGTTCGCGCGTGGCCCAGACTATGGGGTTCGTTTTACACTCGAGGGTGCCCCGTCCAAGCTCCGCTTGGGCGGGGTTTTCAGTCGTGACGGAACCGACCTTCTCTGTTCTATCTAACATAGGGTGCCCCACTCTTTCCTTATTCTTTGCGGAAAGAGTGGGCGGCCAGTATCAGGGATGCGAATCCAGGTTTTACCGGAGCAATCACTAGCACGACCAATGGACACCCCGGCCAACCTGGTGTACTATCGCGGCGATCTACGCAGTTGTTGGTCTCCCCCACTGGCAACGTTGGCGACCCACGTACGCCTGGATTCCGATCCATGAATCGCAATCGCAAATATCGCGCTGTGTCGACTGTCCTCACGCTGATTCTCGCTATCGCCTCTGCCGCCTCCGCCGAGTGGAAAGAGAAAGTGCTTTACAGCTTCCAGGGCGGGACGAATGATGGTGCAGTCCCTGTGGGGGGAGTCGTGTTCGACAAGCAAGGCAACATCTACGGTGCGCTCCAAGGCTACGGTTCAGGGTCTTGCACCCCCATAGGGAACGATTGCGGGGCGGTTTATCAGCTCAGCCCACCTGCACAAAAAGGCGGTGCATGGACCGAAGCCCTGATCTATGAGTTCCAAGGTAAGGGAGCGAACGACGGCGAGCTACCCAACAGCGGCTTGATCATGGACAAGGCCGGGAATCTATACGGCGTAACCGCCTACGGCGGCACGGGAAACTGCACGCTGTTGGGAGTGGCTGCGGGCTGCGGCACAGTTTATGAGCTTTCTCCGCCGCAGCAACAAGGCGGTGCATGGACGGAGACGATTCTGTACAGCTTCCCTACGACGAAGCAAGGCTATCTGCCAAATGGGAACTTGGTGTTCGACAAAGCGGGGAACCTGTATGGAGCGACCACGTTTGGCGGGACGAAAGATGGAGGCTGCAACGGATTCTATGGCGGGCAATGCGGAGTGATATTCGAGCTAAGTCCGCCGAAGAAGCCGGGCGGCGCGTGGACAGAGAAGACGCTGCATAGCTTCGCAAACATCCCTGACGGAGCGGAACCGAACGGCGGCTTGATCCTGGATAGCAAAGGAACGATTTACGGAACGACTTATTATGGCGGCTACAACTGCCCGCATAATTCGAATCAGGGTTGCGGCACGGCTTTTGAACTCCAACCGCCAACAAAGAAGGGAGGGGAATGGATGGAGACGGTGCTTCATCGCTTCAAGCGGGACTCCTCCGACGGCGGGGATCCTATGGCGGGGTTGCGGTTCGATGTGGCGGGCTACCTTTATGGAACCACCCTCAACGGCGGCCCCGGTCAATATGGCACGGTTTTCTGTCTGAGACCACCTTCCAAAGGAGCGAGGGATTGGGTCGAAACCGTGCTCTACGGTTTTGGCGACGGCCAGCAGGGTGCCGATCCAGAAGCTGGCCTCATTTTCGATGCGCATGGTGACTTGTATGGCACGGCTCTCGGCGGGGAGACCCACGGCGGTGTCGTTTTTCGCCTTAAGCCTCCGAAGCGCGGGGATTCTTGGCCGCTTACTGTGCTCTACAACTTCACAAAATCCCCCGACGCTGACCACCCGACGGCGGGTCTAGTTTTCGACGCCAAGGGCAATCTTTATAGCACGACAGAATGGGGCGGTACCGGGCAGACGTGTCAAGGTGGTTGCGGAACCGTGTTTGAGATCTCCCCGTGAGAGGGCCGCGCGGCCGGTGGCGCATTCAAGCCGCACTTTGGCTTGGGTGGGGCACTTCTCATGCGTAAGCCCAACTCATGGGACGCCCGTCTTGAGTTAGCGAACCATGCGCGGCAGCCGCGCGAGATTCCCAATTTGGGAATCGGCCTCGCCGTCCGCTCACTTTCCTCTTGAACTCCGCCTACCATCCGCGATAATATATCAGCGTAGATGTTATCTGTAAGATAATCTAAGATTCTCGACAAGCGGCCAATCATGGCGAAGACGAACACTTCCGCCCAGCTCTACCGCAGTCCCAAGATGGAACCGCAGGCGATCGGGCACCACGCTAACTCCAATGTTTCCAATATTTTGCCTCTAACTTCCTTAAGAACCATAGATCTAGCGGGAAGAAAAATTTCCGATCGTTTGTTTTCTAGATTTTGCGCGGAATTGAGAGTTTTTTTGAGGTATTTTCTGCACCGGAATATGTGCAACAGCGAACACGGTAGCAGCATGGGTCCGGGCTCCGTCAAAAACAAGGCAGCGAAGCTGTAGCGAAACCTTCCCCGGCATACGGAGTTGGCATTAAAAAAATGAATGCTGTTTTCGGGGTCAGAGCTTAGGAGCCGAAGTCGCCCGAGCCGGTCGTCCTTCGCGTGGGATCTTCTGAAACCGCCGCGCCTTAGCGGGATCGCTTCCACAACTTTGATAAAGCCTCGGCAGCATTTTCCAGGATTCGCCTTTGCTGGTTTTCAGCAGTCTCGAACTGGGCGCGCAATGGCATCCTGCGATCCAAGAGAGCTTTGGCGCGTCTACTGGGGGTTGAAGACTGTTGGCGTTCTAAAACCGTGAACGCGGCTGCGAAAATTTGTTGAGCGTCTGCTGAACTCATGGACGCTATTAAAGCCGAGCGTTGAATTCATTACCATACAGCCAGTTGCCTAGAGCGGCATCTCTCGGCACCTAGGGTGTCGAGGGGAGTTCTATTAGAGTTCGAATCGAGTAAGCATTATTTGCAGACAAAGTTGGCAGCGTCGTTGGTGTTGCCGCTGCCCTTGTATACCGCCTCTTGCGGATAAGAACAGAGCGGACGAGTAAACTGGACGCCTTGCGTTGGATCGTTGTTGACGTAATGTGTCGCGATAATAAGGTCCGATTTGAAAAGGCAGAAGAGCTACTCTTGCGGCCCTGGAAGCGCTCTCTGCTGCTCAGAAGCTTCTTTCCTGGGAATCTCGATCTGCTTCCATTTGCGATATACATTAGCGACAGCGAGAGTCCAGAAAGGAACCAGATCGGCTCCGGGTACGAGTTTGGCAAAGAACGTAGGCAGAAATTCCCATTGCCATCCGAGCAGGTGAACCATTACGGCGGCAACGGCGAAGTCGAGGACGTCATCCGCGGGCGAGAAAGCGCCTTCGGCGAATAACGGGAACAAAACGACTTGAAGTGCATCAGCCGCTATGGCAAGAATCATGGCGATGCGAAATCGCGAGCGCGGCGAGAGCTGGACCGGAGCATCGATTACGTCTGGGGCTGCCTTCATATGGCCTATTCTGACGCATCTCCCTCACAAATTGAAGTCTTATCAAACTAATACTAGTCAGAATTTCGATCTCCTATTGCGCCAGCACCATTATGAGGGCAAGCGCGTAGCCGCAAGGCGAAGAGAGAGCGAATTAAATTCTGCGGTAGGCGGACTGTAAAATCAGGCAGTCCGGGCAATATCGCCATTGGGCGAAGACTTGCGAATCCAGGAGTCTGTGGAACCATTTCTAGCCCAAGCTCGTATACGATTACAGCGTGGACCCAATGCACCCCACAGGTACGCTCGCCGCAGTGCCACCGGGAACGGTTCGAAGGTTCAATGCCCCGGCGATTCGAGAACAACTCAGGCGTTACGGTACTGCATTCCGCGACCCTGCGGTCGAAGCTTTGGGGGCGTTGCGCGCGCACAAATTGCGTTCTGCGCTGACGCTGCTGGGCGTAACTTTATCCGTGTCCGTCCTCATTCTGGTCGTGTCGATTATCACTGGCGCGAACATTTACATTCAGGATAAGGTTGCCAATCTCGGATCTAATGTATGTCTCGTGATGCGTTTTCCCATCATCACCAATCAGCAGGACTTCTTCAAAGCGATGCGCCGGAATCGGCTTATTACCTGGGATGATTTTCAGGCTCTGCATGACGGCATGAAGTTGCCTAAAGCCGTCGGCCTGGAAACGCGGACTAACGGCAAAGTTCGCCTGGGAACCCAAGCGTTGGACGACATTAATATTCGTGGAGTGACGGCCAACATCGCCGACATGGATGTGGAAGAGCCCGAGACCGGCCGCTATATAACGGACGCAGACAATGAAAGCAGATCGGAGATCACTTTCATCGGACAAGACGTGGCCACGAAACTGTTTCCCACTGTTGATCCCATCGGCAAGACGATCTATATCGACGGCATGGGCTTTCAGGTGGTGGGCGTAGCCAAGCCGATTGGAACCGTCTTCGGACAATCACAGGATAATTTTGTCTACATCCCGGTGCGAACGCTTTTGAAACGCTATGGTGAACACGGACAGGGTTTGGATCTTGCCATCAACGTACAAGCGCGCGGGCCGGAGTGGATGCAAGAGACTAAGGATGAAGCTCGCACGATCATGCGCGCCCGCCGCCATCTTGATCCGAAAGAGGATGACAATTTTGGCATTTTGGCGTCTGACACCATTATGGGTTTGTGGAAGAACCTGACCGGAGCTATCGCCGCTACCATGGTTGGAGTTGTTTCGGTGTTTCTCGTAATCGGCGGGGTTGTGATCATGAATGTCATGCTGGCGAGCGTGACCGAGCGCACTCGCGAGATTGGCGTGCGCAAATCGCTGGGGGCGCGACGGCGTGACATCATGATGCAATTTCTGGTGGAGTCTGCAGTGATGGCGGCTGTGGGAGGTGCGACGGGCATTGCCATTGCCTATCTTCTTTCCACGCTGGTGAGGCTGCTTACGCCGGTGCCATCGCAGGTGCCAATCAGCGCGGTGATTTTGTCACTTGCAGTGTCAACCATCGTCGGACTGTTCTTTGGGTTATATCCCGCGAGCCGGGCTTCCAAGCTGGATCCCATCGAGGCTTTGCGTTTCGAGATTTAGCGGGTTTCTTGAGGGATCCTTACAGAGGTTGTAACCATGCATCTTGAAATCGGCGAGAGCACACGGCTGGCGTTTGATTCGCTTCGCCAGCACAAGATGCGGTCTTTGTTGACCGTCTTGGGCGTGGTGATCGGAATCATGGCCATCGTTGCGGTAGCTTCGATCATGGTGGGGTTGGACCAGGATATTCGTGGATTTCTCGATCAATATGGCACCGACACGCTGTTCGTGTTTCGCTTTGACTTCGGGTTTCGAGGCACGCTCACGGCGGAAGAACGCAACCGCAAACCGCTGACGTGGGAAGACACTATGGCGATCCGGGATGAGTGCCCCGATGTGAAAGATGTAACTGTTGAAATCTCCCCGAGGATTGAGCCGGGCCGACCCATTACCGCAGTTCCGGCACGCTACAAACGCAACGAAGTTTACGGGATTCAATTTACGGGCACCATTCCATCTTACGAATGGGTCTACAACGCCAATCCGGAGAAAGGCCGATTCTTTTCGGAGGCGGAGAACTTGCATCACATGGACGTCGCGGTGATCGGGCACGACCTGGCGACGGGATTGTTTCACGAGGAGGACCCGCTGGGTAAGTCTATCGAGGTCGGAGGCGCGTTCTACCAGGTTGTCGGTGTGCTGGAAAAACGCAAAGGCCAGTTCTTCAAAGATGCGTCGGCGGATAAAGTTGTGGTCGTGCCTTATGGGGCATACCGCAAACACAATCCGCAGGATGATGAAAACTTCATTGGCGCGCAGGCGTATCCCGGTAGAAAGGCGCAGGCGGAGGATGAAATCATCGGCCTGATGCGGCGGCGTAGAGCGGTTGGTATTAGTAACCCGAACAATTTCGCGATTTCCAGCTCGGAGGGAATTGCGCGCCAATTCCGCCAGATCACGGGAGCGATTGCCATTGCCGTGGTCGTGATCAGTTCCATCGGACTCCTTATTGGCGGAGTTGGCGTGATGAACATCATGCTCATGTCGGTGACGGAGCGCACGCGTGAGATCGGCGTCCGAAAGGCCATTGGCGCACGACGCCGGGACATTATCCGACAGTTCCTCACCGAAGCCATGACCTTGACTGGCACTGGTGGAATCATCGGTGTCTCCCTGGGATGGGGGATCAGTTTCCTGATCAACAAATTATTGCCGAGTCTGCCTTCGGCCGTACCGCTGTGGTCGATCATCGCTGCGGTGACGGCTTCGATGAGCGTTGGCCTGTTCTTCGGTATTTATCCCGCGATGAAAGCCTCGCGTCTGGATCCTGTCGAAGCATTGCGCTACGAGTAAACGATTGTCCCTTCTGCGCGTGCGTGCTGCTTCCACGGCGTGTCAGCCTTGCACCATCGGTTTTCTCAGCTGGTCGAAAAAGATTTGTCCCGCCGAAGCCCAGCACAAATATCGCCACTTTCTGCCGTCACTTTCTGGCCCAGGCCCCGATGCCGGAAAAGTGAAAGTTACTTTCGTACACGCCCTTCCTTCATTTTGACAGGAGCTTCATGGTCGGAGAGGATCGTGTGGGATTGATCCAGAATCTTAGGAGGAAAATTATGACCAAAGCCATTGCAGCTGCCGTTGTTTCTTTGAGTCTGTCGTTTGCCGCCGGAATCGCGGTTGCCGACAGGGTCCGTGACTGGCACGAACTGGAAGACGTTCATAACCATGTGCAGGAAGCGATCCACGAGATGGAAGTTGCCCGCGCAGCCAACCACTACGATATGGCTGGACACGGCGTCAAGGCGGAAGACGATCTGCGAAGAGCGGAGCACGAACTCCACGATGCGATCGATGCGGCCCGCGCAGCACGCTAAGAGCGTTTTGGGCAAAACTACCAGCAGCTGTCAGGGGTGACTCCCACTGACGGCTGCTGGTTATTTTGGGTAAGCCTCGTCAGGTCCCCAGCGTTTACCAATATCAAACATTTTAGCTGGGGCAATATCGAACAACTCAGGCGTCAGAGCGATTCGAGAAGTTCTGATTTTGTGCTTGCAGTTCGCGCAGCTTGAACCGTTGCAGTTTCCCCGTAGCTGTTTTGGGGAGTTCCGGCAGAAACTCGATCCAGCGGGGACGTTTGTAGGCTCCGATCCTTTGAGCCACCCAGTCTTGCAGTTCCCGCGTTAGTTGGTGGCCGGCCGTGAACTCATCGTTTACCACGACGTATGCTGCTGGCTTGGTGAGTCCATTCTCATCGTCGCGAGCGATGACGGCAGCTTCCTGAATTGCCGGATGAGCGATCAATGCGCTCTCAACTTCGGCCGGACTCAGCCAACGACCGCTGACCTTGAATAGATCATTGGCGCGCCCAGCGTACCAGAAGTGGCCTTCGTCGTCCTGGTAATATTTGTCGCCGGTATGGAACCAATGGCCATCAAAGGTTTCCTTGGTTTTCTCGTGCTGATTCCAATAACCGGAGCAAGTCGAATCTCCCTTGATCAGCAGATTGCCAATTTCTCCCGGAGCCACCAGTTGGCCATCGTCATCGACAATCCTGGCTTCATATCCGGGAATGAGTTTGCCGCTCGATCCGGGCTTCGCTTCGCCCGGACGGTTCGCGATCACCATCTGCAAAGTTTCTGTGGAGCCCAGCGAATCCAGGATCTCCACGCCAAAGCGCTGTTTGAAACGCTCAAAGAGCGGGGCTGGCAAAGACTCACCCGCGGAGATAGCGTGGCGAACGCTGGAAAGATCGAATTCTTTTCGATCTTCCTGCCGACACGCAAGTAATGCAGCATAACTTGAGGGTACCGAGAAGAATAAAGTTGGGCGATAGCGCTCAATGTCAGCATAGACCGTCGCGGGTGTGGGACGCGCCGGCGAGAGAATAGTTGTCGCCCCGCAGCCTAACGGGAAGTAGCCGGCGTTCCCCAAACCGTAGGCAAAAAATAATCGCGCCACACTGTAGCAACGGTCGCTCTCATTCATATGCAGAATGTTCCGGGCGTATAACTCGAAACACACGACCATATCGTGATGCAGGTGCACGCAGCCTTTGGGGGCGCCTGTGCTTCCCGAAGAGTAGAGCCAGAAAGCCGCGTCGTCCTTACTGGTGGATTCGGCATCGAGTTGCGGAGAGGCAGCTTCCATCAATTCATCGAAGTGACGATCGTTTGGGTCCGTTCCTCCAACGACCACAATCTCTCGTAGATATCGGAGCCGTTCCCGCGGTATGGATTGGAGTTGCGGAAGCAGAGCTTGGCTCACCAATATCACTCGCGCCCGTGTGTCGTTGAGAAGATATTCGTACTCGGGCGGTTTCAGCAGAGTGTTAGCGGGCACGGCGACGGCGCCGATCTTGATAGTCCCAAAGAACGAGTACAGAAACTCCGGAGTGTCCAACAGCAAGAGAGCAACTCGTTCTTCTGGGCGCACGCCGAGTTGGCGAAGCGCATTGCCCGCGCGGTTTGTCCGCTCGAGCAGTTGCCGATAGCTTACCTGTTCGTCAGCGCACTCGATCGCAATCTTCTCGCCTCGTCCGTCGAGGACATTGCGATCCACAAAATAAGTCGCGACGTTGAACATCTCGGGCAAGTTGGTTAAAGGCTCTGCAAGTGTCTCCAGGGTTGAGGGGGATCTGAACATACGAATCTGCGTAACGGTGCGGGAGTATAACACGCGATCGAGCGCGATGTCGGGAAAACAGAGTTCATCGCGTCCCCGGCATGAACTTGGATTCCTTGTCGCTTGCGCTCCTCGGGATGACACAATCCATCCTTCTGGAATGGCCGGGAGGGGTTGGCTGTGGCTGTGGCCTTAAACGTAGCAGACTACGTTTCAGCGGATTATTGTCCCGTTGGCTTCGCTGAGGTGCTGGCCATCTTTACGTTGTGATTGGAGGCCTGATAATGCGCGATGCCGGCGTAGAGGGCTTCGGCGATTTGCTGGCGATACGTCGAGCTTTGCAAGTTGTTTTCGTCGGTGGGACTGCTGACGAATGAAACTTCAGCCAGAATCGCCGGCATCGAGGTTCCAGTCAGAACGACGTAATGCGCTTCTTTGACGCCACGATTAGGAAGGCCGGGATTCTTCGCAGACAACATCGCATACAACGCGCGCTGGACGCTGATTGCGACCCGGCGCGATTCGTGAACTTTTTCGCGAATGTCGATGCTGGTCCAGTCGATGGTCTTCAGTCCTGCCGCCGCGGATTCGTCTGCTTCTTCGGTTCGCGCCTTCACCGATGAGTAGGTGTTGGTGTAATAGGTTTCCACCCCGCGAGCTGAGGGGAAGTCGCTGTAATTGGCGTGGACGGAAACGAACAGGACGGCTTGCGCGAGGTTCGCAATTTCAGCGCGCTTTTCGAGCGCAAGATAGCTGTCGTCTCTGCGCGTGTAGATGACTTCGGCGCCAAGGCGATTCTCGATGAGTTGGCCGAGGCGTTCCACGATATCGAGCGTGAGATCTTTTTCCAGCAGGCCCTTACGGCCGACGGTTCCCAAATCCCAACCGCCGTGACCAGCATCGAGCACGATGCGAAGCTTTTGTGGGGAGACGGCCGTCGGCTTTTGCACGGTGTTGAGCGGAGTTAAGGTCGCTGCCGGTTGCTTTTCATTTGCGCCGGTCGCTGCCGGGCTCAGTGGATTTGGCTTCGAGGAAGGCGCAATTGCGTCGAGGGTTTTCGGATTCGCAGCGAATTGATTCGCTGCAGTTTGATCCGACGGAGCAGGATTGGCGGGAGCAAAAAGATCAATCTTGGCGCGGGCGCTGGGCTTGGTCCCGAGCTTGCGAACTTCGACGACCAGACGATATGGATTGGGCTCCAGGCTCACGGAGAAATCCGATGCGCCATTGGTTTCGAGCACAACGCGAGTCACTCCTGCAACGGGCTGAGCCACGCGAATGCGCTCGAGCAGCGCATCGTTTACAGGAATCACTCGATTGGTAAACGTGGCAGGGAGCGTGGTGTCGTGCAAGTCGAAATAAATTCGCTCCGGATTTGGGAGCCGATGAGCTTCATACTGGACCTGATCCTGCATATCAATCACAACCGTGCTCGATTCGGCAGACGACCAATGACGGATGCCAGTAATCTTGGGCAACACGCCGGCTTCTTCGGGAGTTACGGGGGAAGAATCGCTTTCGTCGTCGGTTTGCGTTGCGGTTTCTACGATCGCGGGCGCAATTGCCGCGGGCTGCGCGATGGTTGCAGGCGGCACGATTGGCGACGCGGCTGGCACGACCGACGATGTGTTCGCTTTTGCCAAGCGCGCATTGCGACCGAGCTTCCACCACACTCCCGCACCCAGAGCCACGGCAATCAGCACCACTGCTGCCACAACCGCGAGGCCGGGCGGCGGGGACTTGAGTCGTTCAGCCTCTACGGGTGTTGGCTCGACGACGGCAACAGCGCTGGATTTCGAATTCTCGGTTGAAACTAACTCCGGGCCAGTAACGGAACTCGCGGGCGGAGCGCTGTCAGCTGATTCCTTCGCCGATTCAGCCTCAACCGCCGCAATTTCAAGCGCAGGCGCAGGAACTGGTTCGGGCTCGGCTGCGACCGCCGGAACGACGCGCCGTGAAATCTCACGCAGGCGATCTTCCTCTTCCGGTTTCATCGCGGAAAGAATCAGTTCAGCCAGCAGACACAGACTGCTAACGTCGCTGTCATTGAATCCGTAGGGTTCGTTGGAGAAAGCTTCCAGCAGGCCAATCACATTTTCTTTTGCCGAGATAGGCACAGCCAGCATGGAGCGGACGCCCAGACGGCGGCAGGCCTGCAGGTTTACGCGCGGGTCGGTTTCGGTATCGTCGCAGCGAACGATGCGCCCCGAGACCAGGCATTCTCCGGAAAACCCTGAGTTCGGATCGAGACGAATACCCGCGTCGGGCGCGATGCTTCCCGCCGAAGCGCGGCAAACGATGGCATCGCCTTCCGCCCATGCAATGGCCATTCCATCGGCGCCGGTGATTGCCAGAGCGCGCTCCGCGACCAGTTGCAGCACTTCGTCGAGGAGGAAGTGTTCGACCTGCCAATCGTCTTCCGCACTGGAGCGGCCGCCGTCACGCACCTGCTGCGCCCGCCGTGTCCGTACTTGTTCATGCAACGCGGCAAAGGCGAGGAGGGCCTGCAAGGCTTCGTGGCCCATGCTGTCGGTTGGGGATGAAGGTGCAGGTGCGGGAACAGGTGCGGTTTCGTCTTTTAACAGTTCCAGTCCCGCATTGTTCAAACTCGCACTCATGGAAGTGGCGGAAAAATCTCTTTCGGGACAGTCGGTCTCATACTGCTAGCCAGGACCGCTAACCCGACGGTCAATCTTTGGGGAGAATGCTTGTTATTAACCTATTTGCAACTCGCAGCTGATCTCTGCGAGTTTCTTGCCTTCGGCCGAGGCATTACTCTTAAGCTACAAGGGTTTGGCGCGAATCGCAATATTTTAGGCGCACGAAGGTAAGGACTTGCGCCATGCTCTTTCGTAAGCCGCCCAAGCCTTTCCGATTCATAGCTTTCCGAAAACCGTTGCGTGCCCTTTGAATTAAGCATATCCTTAATCGTTGGAAGGACTTACAGGTTGTGGCAGGTGAGTGAAGTGAAAAAGAAGTCGGGTTGGCTGTGGCCTCTGGGTGTAGTTGCAACGGGGCTGGGAGCGGCTGGAGTCGTAGTCTTCCGCGGTTGCTGGCATAGCAAGATGAGTTGGCCGGTCCGTTTCGAGGATCATTCCTATCAGGTTTGCCTGGGCTGTGGAATCAAGCGTCTGTTTGACGAGCAAGCCTTCCGCGCCTACGGACCCTATAGCTACGATCTCAGTAAACTCATCGCGCAGGACCGGGCTCGCAGCAAAGAGGCTCTTCCCCAAACCGAGCCTACCGTCCACCGTACTGCTTCCTGAACCTGCTCTTTCGAAAGGCCGGAACCACCGCGGTTACTGAGGCGCCTCCGAGGCGAGGCTAAGATTTAGTCATGGACGCTCGGTCGAACCCGATCGAATCCCCGGTTGTCAGCGCCGCAAGGAACAGCGCGCGCGCGTATCGACAGAAGATTCGCAGCTTGTCGCACGTGAATCTGGATACCGCGAGCGGAGCCATCCTGCGCGATCTCAGCGAATTCGGGATCGCCATGCAAACCGTCTCTCCGCTGACTCTCGAACAACAAGTTCATCTGCGCTTTGACTTGCCGGCTCCGCGCGTGCGCATTGAAGCTGCGGGCCGAATTGCCTGGACCGATGCCTGGGGACAAGCGGGAGTTCAATTTGTCGATCTGCCCGAGCATTCGCAACGCTCGCTGAAGGAATGGATTTTCGTCCAGATTCTTTCGAACGCTTATTTGTTCTCCCCGAGCGAATCGGTAGCGGTTGAAGGCAATCGTGCTGAGGGCGCGACTGAGTTGCTGTTCTCGGCTACTCCGCGGCCGGCGATCCAGCTTGAGACCGCTGCTCCGCTTACGATCCCGGCTCCGACGACGCTTCCGTTACGCGTCCGGCTGCATTGGTGTCCGATTCCAATTTCCCTGCGCGCGCTTGCGAAAATGCTGGATGGACTGATATTGCTTTGTGCGGTTCTGCTGTTTGCAGTGATGTCGATGGTCCTCACCGACGTTCTCCCCACTTGGTTGATCACCATCCCTCTCGCTATGGCTGTCGCGGCTATTTTCGGAGCAGTGTACTGGTTTCTATTTGCATTCTGGTTCAGCAGTACCCCCGGAGAACACCTGGCCAGGATGGCCTGCCTCGAATTGGGCAATGGGATGTACGGCGAAGAAGAAGACCAGGCAAGATTCCGCTAAGTTCCCCTTGACGCAATATAGTGAATTCACTATACTTATGTAGGCGCTGATGGCCGATGAACCTCTCCCAAGCCGGTGATTGGGTTGGATCGAGTCGTAAAGACCTGCGCGAGTTCCCCGAACTCGTACAGGATCACATGGGTTATGCGCTGTATGTCGCGCAGCGCGGCGGCAAGCATCGCGATGCGAAAGCGCTGAAGGGCTTTGGCGGGGCTGGGGTCGTGGAAATTATCGAGGATTATCGCGCCGAAACCTTTCGCGCGATTTATACGTTACGTTCCGCCAGTGCGGTTTACGTCCTACACGCCTTCCAGAAGAAATCGAAGACCGGAAGGGAAACATCACGTCGGGGTCTGGAAATGATCAAGCGACGGCTGCGCGAGGCGGAACAGATTGCCAAGGAGACGAGGCTATCAGCAAAAAGGGACATGAATTCGGGAGCCGCAATGTGTTCAAGGACATCGGCGTGCCGAATGCGGAGGAGCACCTCGTTAAGGCGCAGCTTGTATTCAAGATCGATGCGATCCTGAAAAAGCGCCGTCTCAAACAAGTTGAGGCCGCAGAGTTGTTTGGCGTTCGCCAGCCCGACGTTTCCAAAATGCTGAGGGGAGAATTCCGGCAGTTTTCCGTTGAGCGCCTTCTGCGCTTCCTGGTGGCGCTCGATCAGGATGTCGAGATCGTGGTAAAGCCGCATCACGACAGGAAAAACGCTCCCGCCCTGCAAGTCTTCTGAAATGTCCGGAGTTCGAAGGCGCGGCAGTGGGGCGCCGATACCAACTAACATTTAGTGACCCACGACTCTCAATGCGAGAGGTACTGCTGAGCCAGCCAGAGGTGCAAGTCGCGCTTTACGCTTGGGCTCATCTGCAGGAAGCGGATTCCGACGTTGCCCAGTTTGTCGATCCAGGCAACTTCGCCCTGAACTTTGAGCTGAATCTCGCTTTCGGGAAGCTGAAAGCTCACTCGCACCGTGCCGGGCAATGCAAGCGGACGGGGCAACCGGATTCCGACGCCGCCCTGGCTGAGGTTCATCAGGTGGGCCTCGGTTTTCTTTTTAGGTCCGTAGGCGAGAGATACCGTCAGATCGAGAGCGTGACGGTTGTAGCGGAGCCTGCCATCGAGAATCATATTGCGCGCCGCGGATAGCGTGCGCACCGCCTGTTCCACGGAGATGGGCTTCTTGAAAGCAAAGGTTGCGCCCGTGTCCTGCAAATTCGTGTGGCCGTTCGAGCCGCTGACAATCACTAACGGCACCGCGTTCAATCCGGTTCCGAGGCCGCGCAGAAAACTGGTTGTCCCATCCAGATCACAGTCAACGATCAAAGCATCGATTTTAGATTTCGCCAGTTTGGCGCGAGCCTTCACCGGTTCCGGTTCGACATCCACTCCAATGTGTAAGCCGCCGAGGATGCATTCCAACACACTGACTTCAGCCCAATCGCGAGAGACCACCATAGACGAGAGTGTCATACCGCAACTGTAGCCGCAGGCGTACCCCGGCCACAGATAACGAAGGTAATGAAGGTCTCAGCTTCGCGCGCTGGGCTGCGGGCTTCAGGCTTCAGGAAGAGACCTTGCGGCTGTTCATTCAGGCCGCGGATTTGACGCGCGGCGAATAAAGTTTCAGATCGCTGGCCAGGCGGAGAAAAAGTGACAGTGCCAAAACCGCGGCCAACGCACGCAGAGGATTACTCGATTGCCTCGCGAAGGCAAGAAAGAAAATCAGGAAGATCGCATAAAGCGCGGTCTTATGGAGATAGCGGTAGCTCCAGGACGCGTTAGGCTTGGCCGTCACCGCCGCCACGAGGACCAGGGTGAATCCACCTAACACGACCGCAGCAGCGCGCGCCGGGTTTTGCATCACGTGGGAGAATTCAAACCTCACAAGGAGGACAGCGACTGTCAAAAAGTGGACAAGGTGAGCTGCGAAGAACGAGTAGACGAGAGTCGTCGGCGTTGGCAAGCCGCGGAAGAATCGCACTAAGCCCGGGGCTGCGAATGCCAGCGCGAACCACAGCGCAGAAAGTCTTGCGCTGTTGCGCGCAGCCGCATGAGCCCCCGCCACGTTCCAGCCATGAACCGCATATGCGGCTGCCACGACTATCAGGTTGCTGGCAGCGGCACTCAAAACCACAGTTCGCGTACTCACAACTTGCCCTCCTGCCGCCTGAAGCCTGAAGCCATCACGCCCTGGCTGATTTTTCCTGAGCGCGATACCAATCAACCGTGCGCCGCAATCCCTCTTCAAAGTTCACTTGTGGTTTGTATCCCAGATGTTTTTCTGACCGCGACAGATCGGCAAGCGAATGCTTGACATCCCCCGCGCGCTCCGGACCATGTTTCACTTCGCCGGGATAGCCGGTGAGTTTCTTGAGCACCGCGAACATTTCATTCAGATCGATACGAGTGCCGGTAGCCACGTTGAATACTCTTCCGGCGACTTCGTTTGCAGGCGCTTTGCAGGCCAGCAAATTTGCATGCACGACATTGTCCACGTAAGTGAAGTCACGGCTCTGGGAGCCATCGCCGAAGATGGTCGGCTGTTCTCCCTTGAGCATTTGCGTAATAAATCTGGCCAGCACGCCCGAGTACTGAGAAGTCGGATCCTGGCGCGGTCCAAAGATATTGAAATAGCGCAGCGCCACCGTCTCCAAGCCGTAGCAGCGAAAAAACGACGCCATGTAATACTCGCTGGCCAGCTTCGCCACCGCATATGGAGAAATCGGATTAGGAGACATGTCTTCGCGCTTGGGCAGCGTGGGAGTGTCTCCGTAAGCCGAAGACGATGCCGCATAAATCACCCGCTTGACTTTCGCATCGCGAGCCGCAACCAGCACGTTTAGGGTGCCGTCGACATTGGCTTGATTACTCTCCAAAGGATTGAGCACGGACCTGGGCACCGACGGAATGGCAGCCTCGTGCAAAACATAGTCGACGCCCCGGCACGCCGACTGCATTGCCTCGAGGTCAAGCAAATCGGCTTCGCGTACAGCGATCCGATCCAGCAGTTCGGCGATATTGCCGCGTTTACCGGTGGAGAAATTATCGATGCCGCGCACGTTGTCGCCCTGCACCAAAATCGCACGCGCCAGTGACGACCCGATAAATCCCGCGATTCCCGTAACTAAATAGGTAGACATGGATTGCTAGATGATAACGGATTCAGGCGCGACGGTTCTCGACTGCTGTCCGAATTTCTTTCCATAGCTCCTCGTGCCCGGCGGCGCTTTTGGCGGAGAAGGGAACAATTCGAGCCTGAGGGAATTCTCGCGTCAGCGTCTGCATGGAATTGTGCAGTTGGTTTCCCGACAGACGGTCACTTTTCGTCCCCACGATCAAAAATGGCCGGCCAGTCGAAACCAGAAATTCCAGCAACTGCCGGTCGCTTTGTTGCGGAGGCACGCTGACATCCACCAAAACCAAACACAACGCCAACACGGGACGATGCAGCAGGTAGGGCTCAATAAAGGTGGGCCATTGGCTGGAAATCTCGCGCGAGACCTTGGCATACCCATAGCCCGGCAAATCAGTGAAAATCAACTCAGGCTGAGGTTTTCCCGCCCAGCGCAGTTCAAAAAAATTGATGCTTCGCGTTCGTCCCGGAGTCGAACTGGTCTTGGCCAGTTTCGCCCCCACGAGCGAATTGATCACGCTCGACTTGCCCACATTCGATCGTCCCAGAAAGGCAACTTCCGGCAGCACGGGGGCAGGGAAGTGGGCGGCGTCCATTGCCGACATCATGAATCGTGCCAAAACGCGCATGAAACAGTGTGCGGGTTTAACAGGGAAAAGCGCAAGGGGACCCAGAAATTCAGCGCGCGAACCTATCCCAACCCCAGCGGCCGCTTGTTGTGGACATCTTCTTCCCGGATAGGTCGGAACTTATGCCACAGAAAAAGAATCGCGGCCACCACCAGCCCAATGCCAAGACTGATCAGGAAAAACCAGCGATACGCGGGGAACGCAATCAGAAGAATCGCCACCACGACGACAGCAACGATTAGACCCGTCGCCCCGCTGAAGGTGATTTTGTGCTGTGCCGGCTGAAGATTAGGTTCCATACAGCCCCCCGCTGACGCCTCTACAACGTCTGCCGCCGAAACTGTTTGCTCAAAGTTAGGGCCTGCTGCTGGTACGACGAACCAATCTGCAAGCCGTAAATCTTCTCCGGCTTCGATAGCAGTGGCATGTACGTCAGCCGTCCGACGAACTGCTCGTGTTCAATCAAAAAAGGCACTTCATGCGCCCGCACTTCCAGCACCGCTCGGGTCCCTTTGATGTCGCTCGATCCGTATCCAAAGCCGGGATCGAAGAAGCCCGCATAATGGATGCGAAACTCCCCCACCGATGGATCAAACGGCACCATCTCGGCCGCAAATTCAGGAGGGACGCGAACTCTTTCCTTCGAAGCCAGAATATAGAAATCTCCCGGCTCAAGAATCAACCGATTGCTGCCGTGCTTCCGAGCCTCCCAGAATTCCTCCGGCGCATAGTAATTGATTCGATCCAATTCGATTGCGGGCGCGTGTTTCCTCGCTTTGTAGGCAATCACCTCATCCGCCGATGCGCCCTCCAGATTCACCGTGATCCTCAACCCGCGGTCGACCGACGCTTTTACCGGACTCTCCTCGTCCATGTACGTGAGGTTTTCTTCCTCATCCAAACGTCGAATGCGACTGTCAGAAGACACCGGATTGCCACGAACGAAACGCAGTTGATTCAGCCGCATCCCCGCTCGCACCGCCACCGTAAATGTACGGGAAACGATTTCGGCGTACAGCCTTCCCTTATAACCCGGCGGCACGCGCTCGAATTCCACTCCATCGTCCGTAATCAGCCGAACGAAAACATCCAGCCGCCCAGTCGTGCTCTTCGGATTTGCCTTCCCGGAAATGTCCCGGGGCAAATCAAGTTCCTCGAGCAAAGGAACAATGTAAACGCAACCCTTTTCAAACACCGCAGCGCTGGTGAGATCGACTCGCGCCATGCGCAGGTCCTTCACCCTAGCCTCAACCTTGCCACCGGGGCCGGGAAGAAAACTAGCCTGCACCCGATGCGCGATGTCGCCCAGACGCAGATCGAGACTCGCCGGCTGGATTTGTTCTTCAGTGATGGCGCGGTTGCCGACGATTCGCCCCTTCGCAATCAATTCGCGGATAGACTGCGACGGGAGGATGCCCGTAGTCCGTTCCCCACTTGCCGCACTCGGCAACTCTCCAAACAAACCCACTTCACTGTCCTTTACTTCGGAACTGGACATGATTCAAAGCTCCTGGTGTTGCTTGATATTGAAAGGCGGCGAGGCCTTCCTCATTCTAGGCTGGAAAGTGCTGTCAATCTACGGCGGACCGGCTTCGCTGTCAAGCCGCGCCTTGGCCTGCTGTCGGTAGCACATGATATGTCCGGTTGAGATAGGAGGTGATATGTCCGCTTTGCAGGCGGTGAGGATGGGAGACCATGCGAAGCATGGACTCTTACCCGAGGGCCGCGATGGAGCGGGCGATGAAAGTGCAGGACGTAATGTTGCAGGCGATGGCGAAGAAGATCACCTGGTGGCAAGCGGCGGAGATCCTGGGCATCAGCGACCGGCACATGCGGCGGTGGCGGGAGCGCTACGTCGAAGAGGGCTACAACGGGTTGCTGGACCGGCGGCGGGGCCGGCCCTCGCGTCGGCGGGTGCCGGTGGCGACGGTGGAGAAAGTGTTCGCCTTGTACCGGGAGAAGTATTTCGATCTGAACGTGCAGCACTTTCACGAGAAGCTGCAGGACGAGCATGGGATCGAACTGAGTTACACCTGGGTGAAGCAGGCACTGCAGGGAGCGGGCCTGGTGGCGCGAGGACGCAAGCGCGGGGCGCATCGCAAGCGGCGGGAGCGGCGGCCGTTGCCGGGGATGCTGTTGCATATCGATGGCAGCCGCCACCAATGGTTTCAGGATGAACGCTGGTACGACCTGATCGTGATTCTGGACGATGCCACGAGCGAGATTTACTACGCGCAGTTGGTGGAGGAGGAATCAACGGCGACGGTGATGGCGGGGCTGAAGGACGTGATCGAGCGCAAAGGCGTGTTCTGCGCGCTGTACAGCGATCGGGGAAGCCATTTCTGGCTGACGCCGAAGGTGGGCGGCAGGGTGGACTACCATCGCCGCAGGCAGGTGGGGCGGGCGTTGCACGAGTTGGGAGTGCAGATGATCCCGGCCTACTCGCCGCAAGCGCGCGGGCGCAGTGAGCGCAACTTCTCGACTTGGCAGGGCCGCTTGCCGCAGGAGTTGCGGCTGCGCCAGTTGGGGACGCTGGAGGCGGCGAACCGGTTTCTGCGGGAAGATTACATCGTCGAGTTCAATCGCCGTTTTCAGGTCGCGCCCAGGCAACGGGGCCATGCTTTTGTGCCCTGCCGGAGTCGAGACCTGGAAGGCATTTTCTCGCTGCAGTTCGAACGCAACGTCAACCGCGACAACACGGTGAGCTTTCAGAATCTGAGCTTGCAGATCGAGCGGGTGCGCTGGCGGGCGACGTTGGCGGGTTGCCAGGTGGTGGTGCATCAACACCTGAATGGAACCTTGAGTCTCACCCACGGACCGCATTGCCTGGGTCGCTATGACGGCGGCGGAACTCCCTTGTCGCCCAAAGCTTCTACAGAACTGAGCAGGGGAAGGGGAACTGCCCCCTTCCCCTGCAACCCCATCCCCAAAATCAGCCCAACCCAAACGGCGAGGGCACAACTCTGAAACCGGACATTTCACTTGCTACAAAAAGCGGACATTTTAACTTGCTACCGACAGCCGCGCCTTGGCCTGCGGCGCTCAGAAGTGCAAAACCTTTCATCTTGACCTCCGGGAGCACGGGCACGATAATTTCTCGGCCTGACCCGCCTCACCAATTTCCACCACGGGCCGAGCGGTCACCATACCTTCTCCAGGAGAAATCAGTGAAAAAATCTATTCTTGGCGTGTTGTTAGTGCTCATGTTCGTTGCCGTCGGTATCGCGGCAGCGCCGCCGTTAACCTTTACGTTCTCGGACGTTCACGCGAACAAGACAGCCACAGAAACGGATACTTTTAGCGTCAACAATGCGGGGATGATTGCCGGCGATTACGTGGACTCCGTCGGCGTCCAGCACGCGATGATCCTGGCCGGGAAAAAACTGACTACAGTCAATCACCCGAATTGCACAACCAGCGGCGGTTACCCCGCCGCGATTTCTTTCTATGGTATCAACAGCGCGGGCGCAGCCGCCGGCTTCTGCACCAGCACCAAGACTGGCCTAGCCATAGGATTCGTGCACTCCGCCGGAAAATTCACTGCCATCAACTTCCCCAAATCAAATGGAACCCAGGCCATCGGAATTAATGACGCAGGCGATGTTGTAGGCGACTATCTCGACTCCGCCAGCGTCCAGCACGCCTTCGTGAAGAAAGGCGCCAAGTACACGAGCATCGACGTGACCGGCGATACCACGCCATACGCCTGGGATATCAACAACGCCGGCCAGATCCTTATGTTTGCCATTGACTCGTCCGGCGGTTACCAAAGCTTCGTCTATAACGGCAAGACCTTCAAGAAAATCGCTGATCCAAAGGCGGCTACAACCGGAACAATTGCTCGCACCCTGAACAATAAGGGCGACGTGGCGGGCGCCTATTTCAATTCCGCTAGCGACGAGATTGGTTTCCTGTACCACGGCGGCAAGTACTACGATGTCATCGACCCGAAAGCCACGACCGAAACCAAACCAGACGGAGTCAATGACACGCTCGAAATGGTGGGACGTTACGTGAACAGTGCAGACGCCACAGTTGGTTTCAAAGCCACCACGAAAACTTATGGCGATACGTTCGCCTCGACTCTTGATGCCAGCAATCACAATACCAGTGGCCGGCACGTGGTCCGCGTGGAACCGCTGAACACTCCGTAGGTTCGACGGAAGCAACGACAGCAAGAAAGGGTGCGGTTGGAATCTCAAGATTCTCACCGCACCCTTATTTTATTGAGCTTATTTTACTGACGAGCTGTGGATCCTTCCGCTGAAGGTGGCAGCGGCGTGATCGTTTGTGCGCCTTCGACTTGCGGTATGGGCTCGGGCAACGGCTGCTCCAAAGCCACGGCCAGCACCTGATCCATGGTATCGACGAAGTGCAGCTTCATCGCGTTACGCAAGTTTTCTGGCACTTCAGCGAGATCTTTCTCGTTGTCCTGAGGCAGAATCACTTCAAAGAGACCCGCCCGATGGGCAGCCAGTAGTTTTTCCTTCAGCCCGCCAATCGGCAATACTTTGCCGCGAAGCGTGATCTCGCCGGTCATGGCCAGATCGCGGCGAACCGGAATCTTGCTCAACGCGCTCGAAATTGCAGTGGCGATGGTGATGCCCGCGGATGGCCCATCCTTTGGAATCGCGCCTTCCGGCACGTGAACGTGAATGTCGATGCTGCGATAGAAGTCGCGTGGCAATCCCAGTCGCTGCGCCCGCGAGCGCACGTAGGACATCGCCGCCTGGGCTGATTCTTGCATGACATCGCCCAGCTTGCCGGTCAGCGTGAGCTTGCCCTTGCCATCCACGACCGTCGCTTCCGTGCTCAGGATCGAGCCACCGACTTCGGTCCACGCTAGACCGGTTACGAGTCCCACTTCGCTGCGTTCGTGCGCGAGGGTATCGCGGAATTTGATCACGCCCAGGTAGTCGTTCACGTTATCCTGCGCGATCGCGATGTTGTATTCGGTGCCCTCTTTGACCACCTTGCGCGCGATCTTGCGGCAAATATTTCCGATTTCGCGTTCCAGATTGCGAACCCCAGCCTCGCGAGTGTAAGACCGAATCAACCCGGCTATGGCTTCGTCCGAAAACTTGATGTTCTTGTCGGTGAGGCCGGCCTGCTGCATCTGCTTCTTCACCAGGAACTGCTTGGCGATTTCAACTTTCTCCTGCTCGGTGTAGCCATGCAGGCGCAGCACTTCCATGCGGTCTTGCAAAGCGGGTGGAATGGTATGGATAACGTTCGCCGTGGCGATGAAAAATACCTGCGAAAGGTCGTACTCAACGTCGAGGTAGTGATCGACGAACATGAAATTCTGTTCGGGATCGAGCACTTCGAGCAACGCGGCCGACGGGTCGCCACGAAAATCCATCGACATTTTGTCGACTTCGTCCAGCATGAAGACCGGATTTTTTGTGCCAGCCTTTTTCATCATCTGGATGATTTGTCCTGGCAATGCGCCGATGTAGGTCCGACGATGGCCGCGGATTTCGGCTTCGTCGCGCACCCCGCCCAGCGACATGCGGACAAATTTTCGGCCGGTTGCCTTCGCAATCGACATACCCAGCGAAGTCTTGCCAACTCCGGGGGGTCCGACGAAACAAAGAATCGAGCCTTTGGGATTTTTTACCAACTGGCGGACGGCGAGGAATTCAAGAATGCGCTCCTTGATTTTCTCCAGCCCATAATGATCTTCGTTGAGAACCTTTTCCGCGCGGCTGATATTGCGAATTTCTTTTGACCGTTTCTTCCACGGTACTGCCAGCAGCCAATCCAGATAATTGCGAGACACGGTAGACTCCGCCGACATCGGCGGCATGGCTTCCAGCTTTTTCAGTTCCTGAATCGCCTTGTCCCGCACGTCTTTCGGCATCCCGGCAGCGTCGATTTTCTTTTTCAGTTCGTCGAATTCGCTCTTTTCGCCGCGCCCCAGTTCCTTCTGAATCGCTTTGATCTTCTCGTTGAGGTAATACTCTTTTTGCGCCCGCTCCATCTGCCGCTTCACTCGCGACTGGATGGTGCGATCCATATTCAGCTTCTCAATCTCGATGTCGAGCACATCGCCGATCCTGCTCAACCGCTCAGCGGGATCGAAAATCTCCAGCAACTCCTGCTTCTCTTCGATCGAAAGTTGCAGGTTGGCGGCGATGGTATCCGTAAGCTTCGCCGGATCTTCCATGCGCACGGCCGCGATCATGGTTTCGTAGTTCAGCGACTGGCAAAGCTTCACATACTGCTCGAACAGGCCGGTCACCCGCTGCATCCCGGCTTCGATCTGCGGATTGGTTTCGGTGGCGTAGCGCGCCAGGCGAACCGAAGCCTGCATGAACCCCTCGGTCTCGGTGACCTGCAGAATCTTGCCGCGCTCAATGCCTTCTACCAGAACCTTAATATTGCCGTCCGGCAGCTTGAGACTCTGCACGATATTGACGACTGTGCCCACCTGATAAATCTCGTTGGGCTTGGGTTCGTCGATGCTGGCGTCGTGCTGCGTGGCCAGAAAAATCTTCTTGTCCGCGGCCAGCGCTTCTTCCAGCGCGTGCACGCTCGACTCCCGTCCTACCACGAACGGCGTCATCATGTACGGAAAGATGACCACATCCCGGATGGGCATCATGGGCAACTTTTTAGTCTCGAATTTTTCCTTGGGTGTGGTCACTGATTCTCCAAAAATCGGCTTTAGGCTGCAGGCTTCCGGTTCCAGGCGCCCGATTTCGGGTGTTGACGCCCGAAGCCTGACGCCTAAAGCCTTAGCCAGCCTTTTCCATCATCGCGAACGACGCCGTATGCTTCTCCACCATCTGCTGCGTCACTTCGAATTCCTTTACTTTCTTCTGACTGGGCAAATGGTACATCAAATCGAGCATCAGTTCTTCCAAAATCATGCGCAAGCCGCGCGCCCCAACTTTACGAGCCATGGCTTGGCGCGAAACCGCTCGCAGCGCGTCTTCGCTGAACTTTAGCCGAACATTCTCAAACTCGAATAACCTCTGATATTGCTTCACGATGGCGTTCTTCGGCCGGGTCAGAATCTCGATCAGCGCGAACTCGTCCAGGTCTTCTAATACGCCCACAACCGGCAACCGTCCGACAAACTCTGGAATCAGACCAAACTTGATCAAGTCCTCAGGCTGCACGTCGCTGAGCATCTCAAAATTACGCTTGCGCGCGACCGCCGGTTCTTCCGTTTCAGCCTCTTCTCCTACCTTGAACCCAAGCGATTTCTTGCCCGCCCGCCGCCCGATAATTTTCTCCAGGCCAACGAACGCGCCGCCGCAGATAAACAGAATGTTGGTTGTATCTACGGGCGTGAATTCTTGATGCGGATGTTTGCGCCCGCCTTGCGGCGGAACATTGGCAATCGTGCCTTCGAGAATTTTCAGCAGCGCCTGCTGCACACCTTCGCCGGAAACATCGCGAGTGATGGATGGGTTCTCATCCTTGCGCCCGATCTTGTCGACTTCATCGATATAAATGATGCCGGTCTGCGCCCGTCCCACATCCCCATCCGCCGCTTGCAGCAGTTTGAGGATGATGTTTTCCACGTCCTCGCCCACGTACCCAGCCTCGGTCAAGGTGGTCGCATCGACAATGGCGAAGGGCACATCCAACATGCGGGCCAGGGTCTGCGCCAGCAGCGTCTTCCCGGTCCCGGTCGGCCCGATCAGCATGATATTGGACTTCGTCAATTCGATCCCGTCGCTGGTCCGCTGACGGTTCATGTAAATGCGCTTGTAGTGGTTGTAGACCGCGACTGCCAGCTTTTTCTTGGTCTGCTCCTGGCCGATTACGTACTCATCGAGGAAGGTTTTGACCTCTTGCGGCTTGGGCAGCGTGTTGGGCGTTGCCGCCGGCGGCGTCGCGGCGCGGTCATCTTCCAGGATCGAATTGCACACCGCCACACACTCATCGCAAATGTAGGCCCTGGGGTAATCGCTCGGCGATGAAATGAGCTTGGCGACTGCGTCCTGCGACTTATGGCAGAACGAACAGCGTAGGATTTCCTCAGTGCCTGTTCTGTTTTTCACTCGGCTTAACTCCTTATTGTTACCGTAACCTCCCGGCACTTTAGCGATCATTGCCCTTGGGCAATCGGGGAAGAAATCTTTCTGCGCCGAGACCTCCCGAATGCAATCGGCGAATGCCGATCATACCCTTCATCTGGTCTTATAGATGATATCGTCTATGATTCCATATTCCTTAGCCTGCTGGGCGTTCATAATGAAGTCGCGCTCCACGTCCTTCTCCACCTTTTCCAGCTTCTGTCCCGTGTGCTTGGCCAGTAACTGGTTTGTAATCTCCCGCATACGCAGGATTTCACGGGCGTGAATGTCAATATCCGTGGCCTGACCCGAGAGTCCGCCCATCGAAGGCTGATGGATCAAAATGCGGGAATTCGGCAAAGCCAGCCTTTTCTTGTTTTCTCCGGCTGCGAGCAAAAGCGCAGCCATCGAAGCCGCCTGGCCAATGCAAATCGTGGTCACATCGTTCTTGACGTATTGCATGGTGTCGTAAATCGCCATGCCCGCCGTAATCGAACCGCCGGGCGAGTTCACGTATAACTGAATGTCTTTCTCCGGATCTTCCTGCGCCAGAAACAGCATTTGCGCGATCACCAGATTGGCGATGTTGTCGTCAATCGGTGTCCCGATGAAAATAATATTATCCCGCAGAAGGCGCGAGTAAATGTCATAAGCCCGCTCACCTCTACCGGTCTGCTCTATTACCATAGGAACGAGCACTGGTCACCTTTGCCTTTCACACTTCTGTTCCCTGCAGTTTAGGCTTCTTGGGGGATCGGAAGCGGCTTACGCGGACTGATGATACAGAAAGTCGAGGGTCTTTTCGTTGCGGATTCTATTCCGGATTCTATCCCGCGCCCCATCGCGTGTCAAACGCGACCGGATAGCTTCCGGAGTTTGTTTCGACTGCTCAGCCAGAGCTTCGACTTCGCGATCGATTTCCGCATCACTGACCTCGAGCTTTTCCTCCTCGGCGATTTTTTCGAGCAACAATGCTGCTTTTACTTCTTGCACGGCCTGATCTCGTTGACCTGCGCGCAGGCGGTTGAGATCCATTTTCTTCATGTCTTCAGTTTTCATCCCCTGAGCGGCTAGGGCGCGTAATCCGCGGTCGAGACGGATATCGATCTGGTGTTCGACCAATGCTTCGGGTACTTCGAAATCGTTGCGCTTTACCAGTTCAGCTACGAGTTTGTCTTTGGCTTCGCGCTCGGCGTCGTGTTTTTTCTCGGCTTCCATGCCTTCGCGGATTCGTTTTCGCACTTCGGCGAGGTCGGCAAATTCTCCCAAGTCTTTTGCGAATTGATCATTCAATTCGGGCAAGGATTTCTGCTTCACGGCTTTTACCTGCACTGTGTAAGTGAAAGTCTTGCCGGCGAGCCGCTGATCGGAGAAATCCTGCGGATAATGGACGTCGAATGTGCGTTCGTCTCCGGCGGAGGCGCCGCGCAAATTCTCGGTGAATTCGGGCATCGTGCCTTTGCCGCCGATTTCGACCAGGATGTCATCCATGTGAACCGGGTTTGATCCCGTCGGGCCGGGCTTCGCCAGGCTTGCCGCACCTTCAGCATCCTTTGGTTTTCCGTCGAGGGAAACCTGGGCAAAGTCGCCGTCTCCCAATGGGCTTCCTTCGATTGTGGTAAACGTGGCGCGTTGTTCCTGCAAGCCTTTCAGCGACTGCTCGACTTCTTCATCGGTCACTGAAATATCCGGCTTGTCGGCGCGCAGCTCTTTATAGTCTTCGACCCGGATCGTCGGCATGACTTCGAAGCTGGCTTTGAAGCGCAGAGGCTCGCCGTCGTGCACGTGCAGGTCGGTCACTTGAGGTTGCGATACGGGCGTGAGGCCAAGTTTTTCGGCTTCTTTGCGGAAGTAGCGCGGAACCAGCGCATCGACTACATCGCTCTTGATGCCTTCGGAGAAACGCTGCTTAATAATGGAGGCCGGGGCGTGGCCAGTGCGAAAACCAGGGATGCGGGCAAGTTTCTGGTATTTCTGGATCAGGGTCTCGGTTTCGCGGGCGACTTCGTCCGCCGGGATCTCCACCTGGATCTCCCGTTTGGTCGTGCTGCTGGTTTCAGTGGGGCTCACGTTTGCCTTTCGGTGTCAGCCGCGGATCGGAGCCATGCCCAATTCGGTCAGCCCCCAAGCCACCGGCGTACAGTCTGAGTGTAAAGAGTAAAGGAGAGCAGCGTCAAACGCTGGAGGGTGTTTTTCTGTGCCATTTCGGGACTTTAGTAACTGGATGGGATCGTGGGTTGCGCGGGCTCATGCCCGAGGTGCAACGACCCAACCGGGCGGTGTTTCTTAATTCGTCCAATGGCGCGCACCGGTTTGGGCGGACTTCGTCCCGCAAGGTCATCGTCCCGTGCTAATTCTGCTCTGGCTCTTAATCCTCTGAGGGAGGTAGGTCTTCTGTCTTGCGAAATTTCCCGGCAACGGATTCTGGAAGAGTGTCTTCCAGCTTTTGCGAGAGCCAGGTCTGCAGCACGGATTTGTGCTCCCGGGAAAGATCGAGGAAGCGAATTCCGAGTTGGCCCGGCTTGCCCCAGCAGACATCTGATTCTGCCAGGAATGGCACTTCGTGATCTGGCAAAGTGAATTGAACGTGTATCTTTTCTCCGGGGTTGGGCGAGACGGAGGTGCTGATGGCCATGCCGCCTTCACTGATGTTCACACTATTGCAGTGAACTTCCGGCTGCGCCTGCCTTAGAAGGAGCACGGGGATGGAGACGGGACAGCGGAAGTAGCGCCGTCGTTCTCTGAGTATGAGGCCGTAGGCGGGTTTGAGTGTGCTGCGGATTGACTTCGCCGAGAGCGGCCTCTCGAAGATAAACTCAGAGCGCTTGCGGAAGGCTGCACCCTCCGCCCCACTGCTACTGATAGCAAATGTCACCGCGGTGCGGTTTGCTGGAGAGAGATGTACCTCGTCCAAGATGAGGCCGGACTGTTCTCCAAGCTGGAGATCAACGATCACGGCATCGAACTTTTGGCCGTGCAGCCGACCAACCGCTGCAGGTAGTTCTTGACACACATCTGACGAAATCGATAGTTCATGCAGCGCCACGCTGAACTGCTGAATGGTCACCGGATCAGCGGACACCAAGAGCGCAAGTCCGTTTGCCATAATTAAATACACTCCTTATACGTCACATGTCTTCTCTCATGATTGTCCTGCGCTTGCTTGTGCCCGGAAGTTGGGATCGGAACGGTTGCTGGACAATTTCTCGGCAACTTTGTCGACGGTTAAAGGCTTGCTGAAGTAGTAGCCCTGGATTTCGTCACACTGGTGGGCCCGCAGGAATGACATTTGCGCTTCGTTTTCGACCCCTTCGGCGATTACTTTAAGATTTAGGCTTTTTGCCATGCCGATGATTCCGGATGCGATCGCAGCGTCGTCAGGATTCACGGCAACATCGCGCACGAATGAACGGTCGATTTTGAGCTTGCTGACCCGAAACTGTCGCAGGTAACTGAAGCTGGAATAGCCAGTCCCGAAGTCATCGATGGCGAGTGTCAACCCCATCGCCTTTAACTCCTGAAGGACTGAAACGGTCACGTCGGCGTTCGCCAGCAAAAGGCTTTCCGTGAGCTCTAGTTCCAGGTATTGCGGGGCGAGGCCAGTTTCGTGGAGAACCCTCCTGACGAGGTTGCAGAAGTCCTCTTGACGAAACTGCACCGCTGATACATTCACTGCTACCGACACGGCGGCATGCCCTTCCTCCTGCCATTTCCGGGTCTGAGAGCAGGCCGTCCTGAGGACCCATTCACCGATTGGCATGATCAGGCCGCTGTTCTCAGCGATTCGTATGAACCGATCGGGAGGGACAAGGCCTAATTCCGGATGTTGCCAGCGGAGTAGCGCCTCCAAGCCGATGATCTTTCCCGTACCCATGTCCATCTGCGGTTGATAAACCAGAAAGAGTTCATTTTTCTCGAGCGCCAGGCGCAAGCTGTTCTCCAGGGTCAGTCGTTCTCCGACCTCGGCGTTCATTTTGTCGGTGAAAAATCGGAAGTTGTTGCGTCCTTTCTCTTTGGCGCTGTACATGGCGGCATCAGCATGCTTGATCAGGCTTTCTGCACTCTCACCGTGGTCCGGAAAAATGGTGATGCCGAGGCTGCAGCTGATATTGAGTGGGTTCCCCTGCACGATAAATTCCTTGGTCATTACAGCCATGAGCCGCTCGGCGGCAACTGCGGCGTCGGCAACATCTCTGATGCGAGTCAGAACAATGAGGAATTCGTCTCCGCCGAGCCGGGCGACGGTGTCTTGTTCGCGTGCCCACCTCTTAAGTCGTTCTGCAACTTTTTGTAGTAGAAGATCGCCGAGCGCGTGCCCGAGCGAGTCGTTGATGTTTTTGAACTGATCGAGATCGAGGAACAGAAGTGCAACCTTGTCTTTTTGACGGCGAGCGCTGGCCATGGCCTTGGACAATCGATCCTGGAGGAGGGTCCGATTAGGTAGATCGGTGAGAGCATCGTAATAGGCCAGGTATTGGACCCGTTCCTCGGCGACTTTGCGGGCAGTAATGTCCTCGTTCATTCCGTCATATCCCACCAGTACGCCAGCTTTGGAGACAGCTCGCGCACTCGCGGAGATCCACATCTTGCTGCCGTCTTTGCGGTAGATCTGGCATTCAAAGTCGCTGACCGTTCCCTGCTCGTTCAGAAGTCGCTTGAACTCTTCCCGGCTCTTGGGATCGACGTAAACTTGCCGAGAAATATCGGTGATGCTCGCGACCAGCTCCTGGGGAGAGTCGTAGCCCAGCATGCGGGCCATCGCCGGATTCGCGGTGATATACCGCCCGTCGGGCGTGCTCTGAAAGATGGCGACGACGGCATCTTCGAAGATAACCCGATACTTTTCTTCCGCTTGCCGAAGGGCCTCCTCGGCCTGCTTGCGCTCCGTGATGTTATCGAAAGTAGCGATAAAACATCGGTTCCCCGCGGCATAGGCTGAGATGGAGAACCACATTCCCAAGCTTGGAACTTCGATCTCGAATCGAGCTGGCTCGCCGGTCAGTGCCACTCGGCTGTATTTCTCCATCAACTCAGGTTGCGACCTGTCGCCTCCGGGGACAACCTCACTAAATCTTCTGCCTATCACGTTTTTCAGGCCGGTCAACTTTTCAAATGAACCGTTGACCGCGAGATAGACGAAATCTTGGGCACGGCCGTGATCGTCGAAAATCATCTCGCAGTAAGCGAATCCCTCCAACATGTTTTCAAACAGCGAGCGATAGCGCTTTTCGCTCTCTGCCACGGCATCTTGCGCTCGCATGCGCTCCGTAATGTCCTGCTTGATGGCGACGAAGTGGGCGAAGGTCGCACTCCCGGGGTCCAGGGTCACCGGTGTAATTGTCATTTCTTCGGTGTAGGTTGTTCCATCTTTCCGCCGGTTGGCAAGCTGGCCCTGCCAGACTTTGCCGGATAAGATGGTCGACCAAAGATTGGAGTAGTAGCCGTCAGGTTGCTCGCCCGATTTCAACAAGCGAGTGTTCATGCCCAATGATTCTTCTTTGCTGTAGCCGGTCATGGTGGTGAACGCATGATTTACCCACATGATGGTGCCGCTGGAATCTGTGATCACGATCGCATTCGCAGCCGCTTCGAGTGCTGCCGCCTGCAGGTTGAGGTGCTTGTTTGCGTCGCTGAGTTCGCGTGTGCGCTGGGTTACTCTGTCTTCGAGACTGGCATTGAGTTTACTGACTTCGTTCTTTGCGGCAATTCTTGCCGCCATCTCGCGAGCCGTCACCCGGGTCGCCAGGAGCGCGATCAAGACAGCGATGATTACTGCCATCAGAACCAGTGAAGAAGTAAGGCGCCGGGCCTTGGCGTAGTCACGCTGGGCTTGCTCGGCAGCCAAATCCAGTTGGCCCTTCTGAAAGTCCACAAATTCGTCCCACGCGGCGTGATACTTGAACAGCGCCGGAAGTGTTTCATTAACTATGACCGTTGCTGCCGCGTCATGTTTTTTTTCATCGACCAGCAAGTGCAGAGCGCGCTGGTAGCTCTCGACATACGGCTTTCTCGCCTGGTTTATCGCCGATAACTGCTGCCTCTCCTTTTCGGACTCGCAGCGACCATCGATCTCGGCCATCAGTTCTGAGATCTTACGGGTATTGTCGAGCCTTGCAGCCAGCAGCTCGCCCGTCAGCGCGGGATCTTGCACGAGGAATATTTCCATCGTGATACGGCTGTTGCCATTGGATAACGCCAACGCTTCTCGCGCGAGTTGTAGTTTGTCGGACCGCCTGCCAGTGATGTCGCTAAAGGTGTCATTGATTTCATGCATGCGGCGAAGGCCTAGCTGCCCGACACCGGCCAAGATGGCAATCAGGACAATGAACGCCAAGCCCAAACGCAACCCGATGTGTTTGTTTTTCACCCCGAACTCCTGGTGAATGCTGTCCTGGTTGGGCCAGGGTTTGGAAAGACTGCTCGCTTCAGTCCGTCAAACCCCGCCTCGGCGATAACCGCGCAGGGGCATGCTCGTATAGGTGAGTACTGCTTGGACATAACTTACTGCTCAACAAAAGGGAGGCTAGCGTATTGTGATCGTCACTAGCACGCCGCGGTGTGATCAATATCACTTTCAGCGTTACTAAAGTTATGACGCGGGCTCTTAGAAATTAATGTCCTGCGCCTACCGTCTCTATTTGCATGAAGCAAATGCGGAAGGGTAAAAGCACCAACGTCGGATTTATTTCTTCCGTGGAATCGGTTTGCTGGGAATTTGGCGCTCAGGGGGCTTGACAAGATTTCGGACGAAACCTGGTCTTGAAGAAAAATGCCATCCCGCCTGGAGAAGGAGGGATGGCAATGAACTTTGCAGATACGCTTACTGGGCTAGCTTGCGCTCGCTCTTGATGGAGAGAAGCTTCGCCGGTGCATATCTATGGCCGCCATTGCCGGTTGGATAGGCGCAAAGCCCGCCGTACCAGACTGGAATGGTGTTAGAGCTGGTGTTCTGCAGGACGCATTCCCAATCAACGGATGGATTTCCCGGGTTCGGTCCATCGTAGATGACAAAGATGCTGAACGCACTTTGGTTCAGCGACGGTTCGCCGCAGGCACCACTGACCATTTCGCCACCGGCGCTGCACTGGACATCGGCCTCGTAGGCCTCATTTCCGTAGGCAGCGAATTCGTTGACATAGAAAGGTTGCAAGGCGACTCCGGTTCCCGCAGGGCCCTGCGTTCCTTGCGGACCCTGGGGACCTTGGGCGCCTTGAGGACCCTGAGGACCCTGAATTCCCTGGGGACCCTGAGGGCCGACGGTTCCGATGGTGACGTCGAAGGAACCGGTCAGCGCGTCAGACTCGTTCTCTAAGGTCAACAGGTAAGCCCCAGCCGCGATATTGGTCGGCAGGTCGACCACGACGTTGGTGGGCGTGTGGGTTACGACGGTCACGGCGTGACCGTCAAGAGTGACGTAAGGGGCCGCATTGCCGAAGTGCGATCCGACAATGGTGATTTGGTTGGTTTGGAAGTTGGCGTCGGTGCTAACAATCGCCGGCTTCTGCGCGCTCGGCGTGGTTTGAGCGAGCGACAGGGACGGCGTCACCACTACAAAGGATAAAAGCGCGACAGCCAAAGACACAGCAGCGTTTCTTGCGAAATTCATCTGAGTTTCCCCATCTATGAAGTTTTTAGAATTAAGCTGAGTTCCAGCTCACTATTAAAAGCGACGCGGTCGAACGAATTCCCTCATGGCGAAACGATTTTTTTTGCGGATGACGTTGGGTGGTTAGTGCCCTTTGTGTGAGCTTGCTCAGAAGGTCATTTTCAAGGCTAGCTGCACTTGCCTGGGAGAAAACGAACTAGTGGGTTGCAAGGGGTTGCTGGGAATCTGGAAATGGCCGGGATAGTAATTCACTCCGATTTCGTTGCTGATCTTTTCGAAGTAGGCGGTGTCGGTCTCCATGCCGTCTTCGGTGATCAGAACGCGCTTATTGTCGCGATTGAGCAGGTTGAAGGATTCGAGGATCAAGTCCAGCTTCAGGCGCTCGCGCATAAACAGGCGGCGAGTCAAGCGCAGGTCGGTGGTGGCGTAATCGGGTCCGATGAAGGAATCGCGGCCCACGCCCGGAAGGCGGTCGTTGGTGTCGTTGTCGTCTTGGTTGGGATCGCCCGAAACCATTACGTTCTCGGGGCGTCCGCTGCCGTAGGTGAGGACTCCGGCGAGCTTCCAGTCGTTGAACATTTTCTCCATCACAGGCTGTTCGCGGCCGAAAGGCTTGGGGTCGGCGATCCAGGCGAACATGAGGCGGTGACGTTGGTCGGTTACGCTCAGGCCTCGTTCAGCAGCGGTGTTGTAGGAATTCTGCACGACGGCGGGGACGCCCGCGACTAACGCGTCCTGGCCGTCGTCGATGGCTTTGGCGAACGTGTAGGCGAGGCGGATGTAGAGCCCGCTGGTCATCTGGCGGTGGATGGAGACGGTCATGCCGTTGTAGACGCTGGATGCGGCACTCTCGAAAACGTCGATGGCGCCGAGTTGCGGGATGGGACGGGCGAGGGGATTGATGCAGGGCGGGTACGGACAGGTGAAAGAGGAAGTCAGCTGCCAGGTAGAAAACGACTGCACGTCGTAGTAGGTGCCAAGGAAGTTTGTGCCCGTGCTGTCGTACACCGGATACTCGACATTTACGGGCGGCGGCAGGTTGACGTCGCGCGCGCGGATGAGGTCGACTCCATGGACATACATGTACGAAACGCCAACGGCTAAACGGTGGGCCACCTCTCGCTCGAGACCGAGGCTTGCCTGTTCGACTTTCGGCGTCTTGAAGTTGGGCGAGAAGGCGGAGACTCCGGCTTGCGCGTATTGAGCGAGGCTGGACGGCAAGGTGCAGGAAGTCGCACTGAGCGGGCAGTTCACCAGCGGATTCGGATATTGCGGAAAGATCTGATGATCGTAGTAGTTGGAATTTTCAAGAAACAGATTGGCAGAGCCGTATCCATTGTCGGTGGCAACCGTGGAAGTATAAATCTGCGGAATGCGAGTGTAGAACCAGCCGTATCCAGCGCGCACGACCAGCGGGCGCTCGTTCCCGAGCGAGTATGCGATTCCGACGCGCGGAGCATAGTTGTTCGGGTTGTAAGGAATCTTGCCGGAGTCCGGCCACAGGGGATTGGTCAGCAATCCTTTCTTGGTGAAGGTCTGCAGGTCGTAACGCGCTCCGATGCTGATGGCAAGGTGACTGGTGGCGCGGATCGTGTCCTGGAGGAAGCCGGAATATTCATTGGTGTCGGGATGGCTCGACTGGTTGCCGAAATTCTGAATGTAGTACTTCGGGACATCGTGCGCGTAGGCGCGCAGCGGCGTGAGCTGCAAGCCTGCTTCCTGCGGTTCGAAAGTAAACGGGTCGACTTTAATCTGATCGAAAATGTATTCCCCTCCGGACTGCGCGGGAAAATAGTTGTAGATCCAGGTGAGCAGGGCGTCGCCGAGCTTCCACGAGTTTCGTTTGCCTTCCAGGCTTATGGTCTCGGCGAGCTGGAGGCGATGCTCGCGAGTTTGGCGTGGCAGAAGATTGGAGCGTCCGAAGCCGTCGATGATGCTGCGGACTACGGTCAGAGGGATCGTCGCATTGGTGCTCGATTGCTGCAGATCTCGGGAGAATTGGGCGCGCAAATGGCTGATCAGCCGCCAGGAAAGGGTACTGGTCAGGGCGGCCGATCCGGTTTCCGTGTTCACCTGTTCCTGCCCGTTTTCGCTGATGGCGTTGGTGGTGAGCGGACTGGAGGGATCGAGAAAAACATTGTTCAGCCCGGAGTAGCGAGAAGTGCTGAGGCGCGTGGAAAGCGATTCGTGCGGGGTGAGCGTGAAGTCCAACTTGAAGAATCCGGCATTGCCGGTCATGGTGGAAGGGAACTGACCGGCGAGCGTGGACAGCTGGGCGGCTGCAACGAACACAATTGCCTGATCGCTGGGTTCGTAGTCTCCGGCGTGCAATGGCTCCTGTCCGGCTTGGGGAACAACCTGCGCGCTGCCATCCAGAAAGCGGACTACCGCAGGCACGTGAAAGATGTGCTGATCGAATCCGCCATAAAAGAAGATGCGGTTGCGATGCAGCGGACCGCCCAGGGTGAATCCGAATTGCTGTTGCTGCGAGTGCGGTTTGAAATCGAGGTCGGGCTGGGTCGCGCCGAATGCACTGTCTCGAATGAAATAAAAGTCGGTCCCGTGAAGCTGATTCGAGCCGGATTTCGTGATCACATTTATAACCGCGCCGCCGGCTCGTCCCAGGTCTGCGCCGTAGGTATTTGACGAAACCCGAAACTCTTCGACAACTTCTTCAGAGAACTGGTACGGAGCGCGGTAGCGGCCGCGGGCCTGGGCGAAGAATGCGTTGTTGTTGTCGGCGCCGTCGACGAGGTAGCTGGACTGATATCCGCGAATGCCGCCGAAAGCCAAGTCGCCGTTCGAACCGGAAGTCAGCCCGCGCGGATCTTGCGTCACTCCGGGCGTGAGCAGGGCGAGGTCGGTGAAGCGGCGTCCGTCGAGCGGCAATTCTTCAATCGCGCGTTTGTCGACCATCGAAGAGACGGCGTTAGATTGAGTTTCGACTAAGGGAGGGTCGCCGGAAACCGTGACCATTTCTTTGGCTCCGCCGACCTGCAACGTGAACTCGAGTTGGGTGGTTCCGCCCGCGTTTACGTGCAGGCTGGGAGTGATTTGTGGGGACATGTCCGGGGCGACGGCGCGCGCCAGGTAATCGCCGGGCGGCAGGAACTCGAAGACGAATTTTCCCTCGGCATCGCTGGTGACGAAGTAGGTGAAGTCCTGAGCGGAATCCACCAAAGCGATGGAGGCATCGACAATGCGCCGCCCGGTGGAGTCGCTCACGGTGCCACGAATCGCGCCCGTGTCCTGCGCGGACACAGAAATAGTGAGTAAAGAAAAGAAGATGAGCGAAGCACGATAAAAACTGCGCGGCATGGGACGTCACCTGCAATCAATCAGGACGAAGGTGAGTCCAGCCTCGACGGGAGACAGTTTCTTATAGCACCGCGTGGGTTCGGACGTCTGTGACGAGCGGGTCTTTCTTTTTGGATTTGTCCCGAGGCGGGAATTATGGGAGCGAATAAGTCAGCGCGATCAGGGCAGGCTTAGGGACACGAGGAAAAAAAGAAGTCGGCCCTGCGCGAACGTTTTTCGTGGGCCTTGATTCCCTATTGCCAAAGACTATTCAGATGCGGAGTGATTTGCTCGATGAAGATGAAGTAGCAAAACATCCCTAGCATGCTGAGAGTCACGGCCCAAAGCCTGGGCCTGAGTCCGGTTTTCTGAATGACCATGTACGCCAGTACGCCGGTAACGATGTAGATCAACCCAGAAAACGCCGGCCACATCAGTCCGATCGGGTGATCCAGATAAATCTGACGGTAGGAAAGCACGACCGTGGGGTTGAAGAAGGTTTCGATGAGGCCGAACGCCAGCATCGCAGTGAGGAACGTGAAGGCACGACGGCCGGGCTGTGTTAACAGAAGACAAATGAGAATCACGAATGGCAGCTGAGTAAGAATGAACGGAGCAATGAAGTTGGTGGTGGGGCTGCCCGGCAGGAGTGGGCGGGAAGCGCGCTGGAACATCGTGATGGCGCTAACCGCGACCTGTGCCCCCAGGGCCAGAACCAGGCGCTCGATTGTGGCGTGCTGGGTGGTCAAGACACGAGGACGGATGGGCGGCGGCTGAGGTGAAACCTGAGGTGACGCTAAGGAAGCTCCAAAAGTCGCGCCCAAGGCTACGTGTACGCCGTAGGACAGGATGAATGTGGGGAAAACTTGATGCAGCGCCGCTCCAATGATTAATCCGAAAGGACCGGACAGGAAGAGCACGACAAAGATACTGCCATTGTCGCCGCTTCGTGGATCGGGATCTTTTTCCGCCAGGACTGCACGAGCCGATACCAGGGAGTAAAGATAGACGGCACCCGCGAGCAGCCCAAAGACGATTCCGAGTGGGAGCGTGATTCCCGACAGAGAGAGGACGAGCGAAAGCATTCCTAGCAGTGCGGCAGCGATGCTGCAACAATATATAAGCCCGAGAGCGGGCACCAATCGACGGATTCTGATATTCGGCAGCCAGCCCAGACTCATGGCGAAAATGATGGCCAGCGTCATGGCGGCTGGAAAGCTGAGTACCACGAATTGACGCAACGTGTCAGTGTGGGTCGCCGCCTCCTGGTTGTGCCTGTACCACGACTCGTACGCCCCTTGGCAATTTTGGACACAGTAAATCCCTTCCCCGCGGTGCGCGAATAGGTCAGACACCCGCACAGCATAGGCGCTACAACCATAGCCCACTAGGAACGCTGCCAAGGCAAAGAGGATCGGGACGCGGACCGGGGCATTGCGCAGCGTCCGCAGAGTCGACTAACTTATCTTTCGAGGGAAGGATAGAGGACAGCACGGTTCCAGATTATGCCGGGTCAGGCATACCGACCAGAGCCAACAAGCTGAATCATATGACGCTGGTAATAGACCTCAGCCGCCTCTAATTCATGGGGTGATCTCGAATACGAAGCCGTAGCCGTACGCTCCTCCCGTGGCGGCGGTTCCGTAGAGATTCCCTTGCTTATCGAAGATCAGGCCGCTGCCCGGCTGTGCCGGGCTGCCGAAGGTGTGGATGGCGCTGTATTGCCAATGGCCCTGCTTACTTGGCGCCAGCTTAAATATTTCGCCGCTGGCTTGCTGTTGACAGGTCCCGCCCACGATTCCGGAACTGGCGACGTAAAGATTGCCTGCCGAGTCGGTTGCCATCGAACCCGCGGTCGCAGTGACGCGGAGATTGTAAAGGACGTTATATGTCCAGCCGCCCTGGTCCTTGGGGGACAATTGAAACACCGTGCCGCATCCAAAAGCGCCGTCGTTGACGGTCGTGCCGTAGACATTGTCCTGCCTGTCCACGACCACGGCGGAATTGGGGAAGGCGCCGTCGCGTCCATCAAAGCGATGCAAGGCGGTATAGTCGCCGGACTTAGGGTCGAATTTGAAGACGGCTCCGCAGCCGTCGCCGGGAACGCACGGCCAGACAAAATTGCCGCCGTAGGTGGTCGTACTGTAGAAGGCGTTGTTCGCGGTTGGGGTTAATCCCCAGGGATACCATCCGCCTCCGCAAGTGTTGTGCGTACAGAAGCTGTAAAGCACGCTCTCGGTCCATGTTCCCTTGCTCGGAACCAATTTGAAAATCACACCGCCGCCGTCCGCGCCGCCTGCGGTCGCCGTTCCGTAGAGATTGCCAGCGTCATCGAAAATCACGCCCGAGGCGGGTGACCCTCCGTCAGCGCATCCCGAGGGGCAAAAGGCATAAATGGTTTTCTCGGTCCAGCCGCTGGAGCCGTGTATCAACTCAAACACCGTACCCTCAAAATCGCTGCCACCCCAATACGCAGTGCCATAAACATTTCCCGCCGCGTCAAGAACGAGATCGCCCTCCAGGCCAACGCCTCCGGTCGATCCGTTGGAAAAGCTGTAGAGGATGCTCTCTTTCCAGTCTCCGCTGGACTGGGGTACCAATTGGAAGACAATGCCGCAGCCCTCGTACTGGCCGTGGCAGGCGCTCGTGCCGCCGCCTTGGGCAGTTGTGCCGTAAAGATTTCCCACTGCGTCAAAGACCAGGTTGCCGTGGGGATCAATTCCGTCGTTTCCGCCTTTGAAGTTGTACAGGACCTTGTATTTGCTCCCGGCCCAGCCTGCAGGAGCCAATATCAGAAGAAGCGAAAGGATGGCCAGTTGGCGAGCCCAGATCGTTAATTTTTGTTCGGATTGCATAAACACCTCTTGAACTGGAAGCATAAACGCGATGGCAACAACTTCACTCGGTGTATTGCCTGCGCTGAAACGCTTCCAGGCGTTCTTTCCCGCGCCATGCCGATAGCGCACTTGCGCCTCGCGCCAAGTGGCCGAGGCTCGCGGGTTGAATGGTTGCAGCGTCTTCCTCTTTAGTCTGGCCAGCTTTGATCGGCTTTCCCGCGATGGTTTCGTAAGCGTAGCCGGTCAAGGTACCCACTACGGTGTGATTCTGCACTTGAACACTAAGCCGGGCCCAACCGTAATGGGTTTCCCCTTTGATCTTGAAGCGCAGCCCGAGGTAACGGTCCTTCACATTCACCCAACTGCCCACGTAGTAGACCGCTGCCGGGCCGACGTTGACGGAAGCCATCTGTTTTCCGGGGAAGTAGTGCGCCGGGCCGATCCCACCGCCAAGCTTGAGCGCAGAGGCGTAGGGACGGACGCCCGTCCAACCTTCGGCGCCATTGCCTGCCGCAGGCCTCACTGAGAGATTGGAGCGAAAAGTAGAAGTGGTGGTCGAGAAGGTGTTTATTAATGTGAAATCGGTGATGCCGTCATGGTTGAGATCGATCTTGAAACTGCCACCATGGGTAATTTTGTGGTGGGCGGGCGTGTAAACGATCTCGGCTTCGGCGGGCAGGGCCAAGGCCAGGATTCCAACTCCAGCCGCACTGGCGGCAAGGGCATACATATTGAGTTGTCGTTGAATAGATTCGGGAAGGGTAGCAGTCTTGCGGGGCCGGAGAGAGCGCTTCATAAATCCTCCCACACGCGCGCTCGAAATTATCCGTCGGCTGGGTGGGGAAGTCAACGCCTGGCGCGTTAATAAAAGATGAAAAACTTTGCGGTCTGGTTCTTGGGAGTAGCGTGAGCTCGGGGCTAAGTGTGACGCCTTGTCATTTATCAAATCTATTTTTATCATTCCGAGCGCAGCGAGGAATCTGCAGTCCCCAGCGCCGCGCCCACCGCTGTAGACCCCCAGCGTAAACGTGAATTCATGCTATAGTCTCCGCGCAGGATGCCGCTTGACCCGCTTCTCCCTCCTCTCCGGCCCACTGCTTGAAATAGAGGTAACGAACCATGCGATCTAAGAAGTCCGGCTTCGCGGCCAAGTCGATTTTTGTGATCTTCGTGACGCTCTCGCTTGCGTCAGCGATTGCTCCCGCTCAGACGCAGGCGACGAAGTTCAAGGTGCTGCACACGTTCAAGGGTAGCGACGGCGTCAACCCCATTGGCCAGCTAGTCCTCGACGCAGCGGGCAACATTTACGGCACCACTGGCGAGGGCGGGTCCGGCAAGTGCGAGAATTTCGGCTGCGGAACCGCGTTCAAGATGAGCAAGACTGGTAAGGTGCTCTGGCAATACAGCTTTAGCGGTGCGAACGGTAGGGCTCCCCTTGCCGGTTTGCTGCGCGACGCAGCCGGAAATCTCTATGGGACCACGGTCTATGGGGGCAAGATCAATAACGACATCTGCACGGACGGGGAGGGTTGCGGTGTCGTGTTCAAGCTGGACGAAGCGGGCAAGAAGGAGATTGTGTTGCACAAATTTGCTGGGGTCCCAGACGGGTACTTTCCCGAAACTCTCTTGACTGGGGACTCGACCGGGAACGTTTATGGCACAACTTATCTGGGTGGCGCATCCGGTGGCTATGGAACGGTGTTCAAGCTGAACGCAAAAGGCAGTGAGAGGATTCTGCACAGCTTCGCGGGGCCGCCGGACGGAGACGGGGACGGCGCATATGCTTATACAGGTGTAATTCGAGATCACTCCGGCAACCTCTACGGGGTAACCGACGCAGGGGGCGAGTATGGCGGCGGAACCGCGTTCAGGTTGGATTCCGCTGGCGAGGAAACTCTACTCTATAGCTTTACCTGCGGGGCTGACGGATGCGGCCCCGATTCGGTTTTGCTGGAGGACTCGGCGGGACACCTCTACGGCACGACTAAGGAAGGGGGGAACTTGTCCTGCGGAGGTGGCGACGGCTGTGGAGTAGTGTACGAACTATCCCCACAGAAGAGCGGAGGTTGGATAGAGACAGTGCTCTACGCGTTTTGTTCTTTGTTGAATTGTACCGACGGGAGTGTGCCGTGGAAGGGGCCTCTGGTTCGCGATGCGAATGGCAATCTTTACGGCACGGCCATGTGGGGCGGCAACTCGGGATGCAACGACACAGGGTGTGGCGTCGTCTTCAAGTTGGATACCACAGGGAAGGAGACTGTGCTGCACACCTTCACTGGTGGATCGGACGGAGCATATCCGTATTCCGGGCTAACCTTGGACACGTCCGGCAATCTATACGGAGCGGCCCTCCAAGGGGGTGACCTTAGCTGTAAATTTGGCAACGGGCAGGGCTGCGGAACCGTGTTCAAGATCACCCCTTGAGCTCCGTCGTTGTGCCCGGGAAGTAGATTCCCCGCTGGCCTCGGAATGACAAGACTCCGTTAGGCGTGACGTGACGGGCGGGGACGCCTGTCGCTCCATTATTTACAAATCTACATTTTCTGCTGCACTAACTCTTCTACGCGGTTCAGGACTTCGTCTTCCGACAAGCTTGTGGAGTCGATGATCGCAGCGTCCTTCGCCGGCGCCAGGGGTGAGGCCGCGCGGGTGCGGTCGCGGCGATCGCGTTCGCGCAGTTCGGCAGCGGTCGCTTCGGCGGCGGTTCCACGGAGATTCTGTTGCTGCAAGCGCCGTTGCTCACGGACTACGGGATCGGCATCCAAAAATATCTTTACGTCGGCATTGGGAAAAACTTTGGTTCCAATGTCGCGGCCTTCCATCACTACTCCGCCGCCTGCGCCCAGTTCCTGCTGGCGGGCGACCATCCACTCGCGCACTTTGGGATGAACCGAAACGCGCGAAGCTCCGGCAGTTACGTCGGTCTCACGCACACGCTGCGTTACATCTTTTCCATCGAGCAAAACGCGGGTGCCGCTCGAGGTGGGCTCCAACTGGATGCGTGAATCGTGTGCCAGCTTGGTGAGCGCGGCTTCGTCGTCGAAAGAAATATCCCATTCGATCGCCTTCAGCGCGAGGGCACGATACATGGCTCCGCTTTCAAGGTTGGCGTAGCCGAGCTTGCGGGCCAGGCGCGAGGCGATGGTGCTCTTGCCCACGCCCGCGGGTCCGTCGATGGCGATGATGAGTTTGCGCTGGGAATGATCGTTCATTGCGAAGCTATGAATTGTACACGCTGCGAGGAGCGGGGATTTGGCTGGTGTGCGGCCGTACAGAGAGGGAGTCAGCAACAGCGCGAGCAGTCGGCTGCTCGACCGCTCATTTATCGATCGCTCATCTATCGATCGCTCATCTATGGATTGCCAAAATCGTCATCAGTTTTGGAGGTTCCCAGCAAGCCAGCCGAGAACATGTCTTAGCCGTGGCCGCGGCACTCCCCGGTTGATCCCCAGGTGGGATCGAAATAAAGCCCAAGATCCTTCGAGGTAATGTAGGACGCGTCCAGCACGTCTTTGGGACCGTAGTGATTCATCGGGGGATTGTCTTCGACGTCCGCCAAGAAAAAGCGTTGTGAGTCACACGCCGAGTCGTTCTTGTTGGTGCAGTAGGGCACGACCGATAACCGGTATCGACCGGCCGGGAGCGTCACCTTGAGTCCTTTTACCAGAATTCCCAGGCAGAATAAGGCAATCCCTTTATCACAACCAAGCTTCGTCACCGTGGCTCGGGAAGTCCCAGACTTGATCAGCTTCCCAGCTTTTCCCGTACTAACATCCTTAGAAAAGGACCAGTCGGCTTGCGGCGGATCAATCAAGTTGATTTCGGCGAGGACCACTCCGAATGCGCCGGTGATATTCCATATCTTTCCCTTAGGCACGGTGAAGGGGACGTAGACGACGGATCGGCCGACGATAAGGTCCCTCTCGTTTGGGGCGACGTTGGCTTTGGAGTTCTTGGGGTCAAAATCGCCGGCGTACCACAAACACGGTTTGCAAAATGAGGGAGGAGCGGGTGCCTGTGCGTCGACCGGACTGTCCTGTGCAACCGCCAGAGCACTCACCGCCACCAGCATACATAACACGAATGGGATGATTTTGTTCACATTGACCTGCGCGCGATATTCTGGCACTGTCCAGCGCGACGGTCAATGATTAAAGCAGAATTTAAAACACTCGATCGTTGATCCTGCAAAGCTAAAAATTTGATCGCCGACCGTTGGCCGGCGGGAATATACTGGCCGCCTCACAACAAATTGCAGGAGGTGACTCACATGTTCAGCATCCGAAAGACGATGGCTGCGGGCGTGTTGATTGCCTGCTTCACTGGGTGGGCATTCGCACAAGGCGGCGCAACGGGAGCCATTACCGGTACGGTGCAAGATGCATCGGGAGCCGTAGTTTCTGGGGCCAAAGTCGATATTGTGAGCCAGGCGACGGGGCAGTTGGCGCGCCATTTGGTGACGGATTCCTCCGGAATATTTACCGCCACCCTCCTACCCGTCGGGAGCTATCTGGTAGAAGTGAGCGCCGCCGGATTCGCGACCACTAAGTATCCAGGCGTGGTTGTAAACATCACGGAAACCACGCGCATGACGGCGTCGCTAAAGGTGACGTCGGTCGCCGAGGTGGTGGAAGTTCAGTCAGAAGTCGCCCCAGTGAACACCACCGACGCTACCACCGGGCAGTCGCTGAGCAACGCTACAATTACAAGCCTACCTCTGGCCACGAGGAATTTTCAGCAGTTGCTTTCGCTCTCCGCAGGCGCTTCTTCGAACCTGAACAATGCCGCCGCGCTCGGCCGCGGCGATGTGCGTATCGACGTTAACGGTGGCAGAGAAGATAACAACAACTATTTGATCGAGGGAGTTTCTGCCTCTGACTATTCGTTTGGCGAACTCACGTACACGCCGGTTCCCAACCCCGACGACATTCAGGAATTCAAAGTCGGCACCAGCCTTTATGACGCTTCGCAGGGCCGGAACGGTGGCGGCAATATCAACGCCATATTGAAGGGCGGAACTTCCAGCTTCCACGGAGATCTTTGGGAGTATTTCCGCAACACTTCGCTGGATGCCGACGACTACTTCATTGGCCGCTTTCGGTTGCAGCAGAATATTTTCGGCGGTGACTTCGGTGGGCCGGTCGGACGGAAGGCCAAGCTCGGATACTTCTATGTGAACTACCAGGGAACACGCCAGCGCAGCGGCGATTCTCTGGGAACTTATATCAACACATCGATTCCCATCCTGCCGACGAATCGCTCGGCGGCAAACCTGGCGTCGGTCTTTAGCAGTCCCGCGACTGCTAACTGTCCTGCGGTTACGCTCACCACGATCGATCCGGTCTCGCTGGCGTTGCTGAATGCTACCGGCAACCAGTTTGGGGGCGGCGGCGGCTATCTCATCCCCACGGTTCCGGGCACGCCCGGAGTCACGCAGGCTTTCAACGCCGCCACTGGTACGTGCAGTTCAACGGTGAATTATGGCCCGTTGAAGATCACCGACCCTGGAAGATACAGGGATGATCAGTTCACGGCGAACTGGGACCGCGATTTCAACCAAGGCAAGGATCGCCTCTCCTGGCGTTTCTTCTGGTCAGATTCCCAAACCTACGAACCGTTCGGGGCCGATAACTTACAGGTTCAGACTGGCTATCCCGCTTATTCGACGAACCTGAATTTCCCTCTCAGTGTCCCGTTGCGCGGAAGGTTCGGCAGCATCGCGGAAACGCATTCGTTCAGCAATAACCTAATCAACGAATTTCGTTTCGGTCTGAACGTGATTAGCGACTCCCTGCAGAACGTACCTGTACCCGGAACTTCGCCGGCCGATTTGGGCATCAGCGCCGTGGGCGCGCCGAATATGTACCGGTTCCAGCTGAATACATTTCAGATCGGACCTTTCCCCAACCAACTGCAATCGGCGTTATCCGACGCGTTCGTCTACCTCGATACGCTTAGTTGGACGCGCGGTCACCACTCGGTGCGATTCGGGGTTGAAGTCGACCGCACTTCGATTCGCCGCAACCTGCCGGTGCTGGACAATGGTCTCTTGTACTTTTCCAACGGGAGTCCTGCGGCGCCCAGCATCAGTGATTTCCAGAACTTCCTGAACGGCTACTCGTTCCTTGGAGAAGCGGGCGGCGGCGTTGCCAATCACGAGTACCACATTCCCGCCTACGGCGGTTTCATTCAGGACGACTGGCGGGTGGCGCCAAGTTTGACGCTCAACCTGGGCATTCGCACGGAGTGGGTGGGCGCGGCCTACGACTCACTTTGCCATCTAGGCAACTCAGTGCTTGAGAACGCCAACCCTCCGACCAGCAACCCGTTCGTGTATCCGAGTTGTGCGAAGCAATATGGCTTCCCCACAGTGAGCGCCGCGGCGACGCTGAACAGTGCCGCGCTGAACAATGAGTACGCCAGGGTGCCGGAGCCACGCATCGGCTTCGCTTATGACATCGGCGGCAAACACCAGACCGTGGTTCGTGGCGGCTATGGCATCTACAGCGTTCGCGAAGATATTGGTGCCGTCGACAATTTGTCGTTTACAGCTCCGTTTTTCCCGCTGTCCGGAGGGCCGAGCACCCCAGTAAGCAGCGGCGGCCTCGGAATGGGCTGTATGTTTAATGCCGCGCCAACTTCGGTTTGCCCAACCGCAGGATCGTTCCCGCTCCCAGCCCTGGGTACCATCAACGGCGCCTACGCGCCGCAGCCTTCTGTCTTTCAGGGCTTTGGTGGAGGTCCCACTACCGGCTCGCCGGTGTACTCCGGCAATATCGACGGCTTGTTTGGTCTTGCCGTCCCCCTCAACTGGAGTGTGCCCACCACGCAGCAGTGGAACCTGACTGTGCAACGTCAGTTGGGCGGAAATTGGGTAGCCGAGATCGGATACGTAGGCACCAAGGGCAGCCACTTGCGCTCGACGTTTGATCCGGACCAACCGGCCTTGGCCAGTCCATCGAACCCCATTACCTTGACCGCGCCCAACGGCACCGCGTACACGATCACGGAAAATACGACCTCCAACGCCCTCGCTCGGGCACCTTATCCTGGCGTGAATCCCGCGTTGTTGGAAGCGTTCTATCCCAACTCTGATTCCGCCTACAGCGGTTTCCAAGCTACGGTCTCGCACAAATTCTCGAAAGGACTGTACTTTCAAAGCGCGTACACGTTTGCGAAGTCGATTGACAACGTATCAACCGCCAGCGTGGCCTTCATTACGCGCGTCAACGATCAGAACAGTGCGGAAGCCTCGCGGGGACTATCGGACTTCGATCACCGCCAGCGCTTTGTCACCAGCTTCAACTACGACTTGCCTTTCTGGGCCGAGCGCCACGATGCCGCGGGCTACGTGTTGGGTGGCTGGGGGATCACCAGCGTGATTATCGCGCAATCGGGTTCGCCCATCACGATTATGGATTCGAATGGCGCAACCGCGTACCAACTAGCGAGCGCTCCGGTGGCTACCGCAAATTTTGCTCCCGGCTTCAATTGCGGCAACGCTTTAAATTCGGGGAGCATGGCGACCAAGATCGCAAATTGGGTCAACCCGCTTGCGTATCAATCCGCCCCCGTTGTTCCGTTCTCTCCGGACGGCGCGACCGGGTATGGCGACTCTCCACGCAATTGCATCTACGGCCCGGACCAGGTGAACGTCGACTTCACCCTGGGCAAAACATTTAAGCTGGGCGAACGGATGAACCTGCGTTTCCGTACCGAGGTGTTCAATCTGTTCAACCATCCGTCATTCCAGAATCCGTTAGGAACTGGATTTGCGAACATTGCCGCTGGTCCTCAAGTTGGCCAGATCACCCAAACCAACGGCACACCGCGGCTGATCCAGTTCTCGCTCAAGTTTTCATTCTGATGAAGTGGGAGCCGGGCAATTTGTCGTGCATTGGGGTTTTGAAGGGGCACGATTGCGAAGGACTTGTGGAAAAACTCTTGGCTTTGGGAATTGTGCCTTGGCATTGGAAATTGAGTTTTGCTTTGGAAATTGAGTTTTGCTTTTGGAAATTGTGAAAGGGCACGGCTTTAGCCGTGCCGCACGCCCCTGAAAACGATGTAAGGCGACGCTTGAAACAGCGCCCCTTCAAGGCCTCAGCAGTCGAATACGGCATTTCTGCGCAGACTATCTGTTCAGCTAATTTCTGACTCAGGACGCTAAGTTCCAGTGCCCGCCAGTGGGACCGACTGCGGGCTGCCGCCTCCATTGTCGATGACGGAAACCGACGCCGACCGTTGCCCTGTGGCTGTGGGTTTGAATGTGACTGTCATCGTGCAGTGACCACGGGCCGGGACACTTTGCCCGCAGTTGTTCTTCTGCGCGAAGTCTCCGGAGTTTGTTCCTCCGATTGTGATCTGCGTTATCGAAAGGGTGGTCCCTCCTTTATTGAAAAGCTCGATCGCGACCGGGGGACTTGAAGTGCCAACTTTTTGATCGCCGAAGTTCACGCCCTCGGGCGAAAACGTCACCACGGTGCCAACGCCCGAAAGAGAGACTGTCTGCGGGCTTCCCGTAGCATCGTCGCTAACCGAAAGCGTGCCTTTCGCGGGACCTTTGACACGCGGGGCGAACCGCACGTAGATGTCGCAGTTCGAGCCAGCCGGCAGGCTGGCAAGACAATCGTTCGTCTGGGTGAATAGTCCCTTAGTTGAGATCGATGAAATCGTTACTGGCCCAGTACCCGTATTTATCAAAGTGGCAGCCTGGGGGGCACTGGCGGTGCCAATCAACTGCGTCGGAAAGCGCAAGCTTGGGGGAGTCAGCGTGACTGTCGTCGTCACTCCGGTTCCGTTCAATGGTACAGATAGTGAGCCGCCCGAGCCTTGGTAGTTGACATTCAAAGAAGCGTAGAGATCCCCGGTCGCCTGTGGGGAGAAAGTGACTTGTACTTGGCAACTGCCATGCGCTGGTAGGCTCGTACCGCATTTGTTGGTCTCTGAGAAATCGTTATAGTTTGCTCCGCCAATACCGATGCTCTTTATCTTGAGCGCGGAGGGCTGGAGGTTTGTGACGGTGACGGTCTGGGGGGTGCTTGCAGTCCCGACCGTCTGGTCACCAAATTCGAGAGATAGAGGAGAAGCAGTAGCTGGCACCTGTAAGTATAGAGTGCCATCATTTGTAACCAGGTCAAGCAGGCCGTAACCATTGAAGTCGCCCATGCCGAATCCTAGGCCGGCCGATACGGTATACAAGCTGGTGAACGAAAGCGGGTTCTGCAGCGTGCCGTCGCCGTTGCCAAGAAACAATGCAACTTGATCGGGTCCTGAATAAATCGGATAAAAGACTGCGACGTCCGGAAAACCGTCGCCGTTGAAGTCGCCGATTTTGATGTCGTTGAAGGTTTGTGTTTCCGATGCGTATTCGACATTTCCGCCTAAAGTGAATGTGCCATCGCCTTTTCCCAAGAGGATGGACACTCCCGCATCGCTGTAGCTCACCAGGTCAAGCTTCCCGTCGCCGTTCATGTCCGCAGCGGTCACGGAAACACCTCCGTACCCAGCTTGATAATTAACCGGCGGCTGGAAAGTACCGTCGCCATTTCCCAGAAAAATGCTGATGGAACCTTCTCCAGCCCCCAACGCCAGGTCGAGCAAGCCATCACCGTTGAAGTCACCAACAGCGGGGCCACCGTAGTTGCCGGAAGTATTTACCGGCTGCATGGCTTGGAAAGTGCCATCGCCATTGCCCAGGTAGATCACGAACTCCGACGGGTAGTACTCGCTTGCAGCGTACAGATCCAGCTTGCCGTCGCCATTGAAATCGGCTGCGGCCATAAAACCCGGCACGGTAGAAGGGTTCGTCAGAGTACTCCCTCCGCCAAACGTACCGTTTCCTTTTCCCAGGAAGATGCCAATCTCGTTCCCCACCTCCGAGACCGCTAAGTCGAGCCGTCCGTCACCGTTGAAATCCGCCGCCAGCATCGAGTTTTGGTGATAGAAGGGCGATGGAGTAGAGAACGGGGCCCCAAACCCACCCGCTCCAGTGCCCAGCAAAACATAGATAAACTGATTTGGGTAGTCCTCCCCCTCAGCGATGTCAAGCTTGCCGTCGTTGTTGAAATCGCCAACGGTGAGCCCGGTCCCCCCAAAGGGAGAGCTGGTTGCCATGGCCACGGTGAAAAAAGGCTGCCGGATCGGCAGATAAACCACGTTGGACGTTCCTCCGCCCGGAGTAGGATTCGTCACAGTGATGGAAACGGTGCCGACTCTCTTGATCTTCACAGCGGGAATTTTTGCCTTCAACTGACTGGAGGACTCTACGCTCGTGAGAATTGGCGATCCGTTCCAGTTGATCACTGCCGTGGATGCGAAGCCCGTGCCGTTCACGGTTAAGACGAACTCTTTGCCCCCAGGCTGGACGCTGACCGGATCCAGAATTTGATTCATGAATGGAACAGGACTGGATTGAGCGAGCATCATGGTCTGGGCGAAGATCACCAATCCGCAGCAGAACGCGAATTTCAATGCAGTCCTCCAGTCGTCGTCACCATCGTAAGGGACCTGTGCGCGAGGGATAAGTACCAGTTCGATACTGAGGAAAGACGGTCGGCATGAACGTCTCAAACGACGCCCAGCCGTCCCGCCTGCAAAAGAGGGCACTACTTTAGTGGGCTTGCGAACGTGGGCAATCGGTTATAGCTTCGATTCCGCTTAGACATCTTCGGAGCAGAAAAGGAACTCCATGTTTCGCCGATTCGCCTTACTACTTGTGTTTATCGTATTGGCCTTCGCACCGCTGCGGGCCGGAACCATCCACGAAGTCTTCAGTCAGACCTTTACCGGCACCACGACCCTCAGCACCACAGATCTGATGACCCCGCCAACCACCGACAGGAGCTACCTGATTACGATTTACTACTCGCTGTCCGGCACTTCTTCTACAGGCGTTAAAGATACCGTGAGCCCCTATTTCAGTTGGACGGACGACCTGGGAGCCGAGCAGTTGGGTAACGGCCTGTGCCCATGGAATGAGAATGGCACGCCGAAGAAATGCGCGTTATCCCAAACCTACGGACCATGGCTTCAGCCGTTACAAGCTTATGGAGGAGTTGGAGGCACACAAACCAACGCCGGCCCCTCTGCTGTCACCTTTTCGGTTCGCGTGCTGGCTAACACGAATCTCACGCTGACAATCCCGGTGTCGAATCCCGACAATCTCACGTATGAGGTGAATGTCCAGGTTCAAGGCTGGTAAATTGCTATCCCAACACTGAGGTGCCCCATCCTTTCACGTTCTCCGTTCTCCGTGAAAGGATGGGAGACGAAAACTCAACCCGCGGCCGTTGCGCTTACCAAACCTTGCAAGCTTTATCAGGCGTTTTTACCATGGGCTGGCCCGCTTTACACGAAAACGCGTGGGCGAATTCTGGCATGTTGACCACCACGCCGTTGATACGATACTCCGCTGGGGAATGCGGATCAGTCATAGCGCGCACTCGCAGGTCTTCGTCGCGCATGTTGGCGCAGTCCCACTGCGCAAAGCCGACGAAGAAACGTTGCTCGGGAGTGAGATCGTCGATCGGGTGCAGCGTCTTGTCCTTCGTCGCGTCCTTCCAAGCCATGAATGCCAGGATTTCTCCGCCGAGGTCGGCCACGTTTTCGCCCAGAGTTAGTTCACCATTAATGTGAACGTCATCGACCATGACGTATTGTGAATATTGATCGGCGACGCATTTTGTACGCGTGTCGAATTTCTCGCGGTCTTCCTTAGTCCACCAATTCTTTAGATTTCCCTGGGCGTCGAACTGGCTGCCTTCGTCGTCAAAACCATGAGTCAGTTCATGACCAACCGTACCGCCGGTGTCGCCGTAGTTCGGAGCGTCATCCATTTTAGGGTCGTAAAGCGGCGGCTGCAGCACGCCCGCCGGAAAGTTGATGTCATTCATCTGAGCGCTATAGTAAGCGTCCACCGTTGCCGGCGAAATGTCCCATTCACCGTGGTCGACAGGCTTACCGATTTTATTGATGTCGCGATGTAGTTCAAACTCCGCAGCCCGTTGAATGTTGCCGGCGAAGTCGTCAGGAACGATCTTCACCGAACTGTAGTCGCGCCACTTGTCGGGATAGCCGATCTTGTTGCGAATCGCGGCCAATTTGACCAGCGCCTGTTGCCTGGTCTCTGGACTCATCCAGTCGAGTTCGCGGATGCGCTCCCCCATAGCCTTTTCGATGCGGTCGACCATATCCAACGTGCTCGCCTTCAACTCGGGCGAAAACACTCGGCGCACGTACACCTGCCCCAGCGCCTCCCCGAGGTTGTAATCCGCGTATTGCACGCAGCGCTTCCATCGCGGCTGCATTTCCTTGGCTCCGCGCAGATACTTGCGATAAAACTCAAAATTCTCTTCCACGAAACTTGACGACAGAAACGGAGCGTACTGATCGGCCACGTGAAAACGGAAATAATCCTTCCAGTTCTCCAGAGGTTCGCTGGCGATCTCCGTGTTCATCTGCTTATAGAACGGCGGCGCGTCGACATTCACAATTTCAAACTTCGGATATTTCAGCTCGCGGTAGTAAGTCTGCCAATCGAAGTTCGGCGCCAGCGTGTTCAGATCCGCCACTTTCATTTTGTTCTTCAGCTTGTAAGGATCGCGGCGTTCCACCTGAGTCCAGGAAGCCTTGGCCAGCGCGGTTTCCATGCGCAAAACGGTTTCAGCATTCTGCTTCGAGGCTTGAGGCGTGTCGCCAAGCATCTCGAAAATCTTCTCGACATGCTGCACATAGCGCTCGCGAATTTCTTTCGACTTGGCGTCATCCTTTGTGTAGTAATCGCGGTCGGGCAATCCCAGCCCACCTTGATCGAGATCGGCAATTTCCTGCTCCGAGTTATCAGGATCCTGCGTTGATCCAGCGGCAAAGAGCAGAGTCCGGCCAAAGGGAAGGGAAACACCAGCGACCAGCGAAGCCATATCTTTTACTGACTTGAGGCCGGCGATGGCGTCAAGTTGCGGTTGAATCGCTGCGACGCCACGCTTGTCGGCAGCACTCTCGTCCATGCAGGACGCGTAGAAGTCGCCAATCTTTTGCGTGACCGCATCGCGTTGCGGCGTACTCGGCCCCGACTGCTCCAGAATGCCTCGCAAAAATGTCAGATTGTCCTGGTAAAGTTTGCCGTAAACGCTCCAGGAAGTCTGGTCAGGAGGAATGGGATTTTTCTTCTGCCAGCCTCCGCAGGAATAGTGATAAAGATCGACGCAGGGATCGATCGACTTATCCATCGCCGAAACATCAAGGCTGGGAATATACGGCAAGGCCGGCTCGCCGGACGATTGCGTCTGAGCTGTCGAAGAAGACGTCACGACGAGCGAAAAAGAGACGATGCAGAACACAAAGATTCTGTTCATATTTACCTTGGACTTGGTTTCTGTGAAAGCGTCAACCGACGACCGGATATGGTAATGGGAACGTGCCGTATTTCTCCAGAAAATGTCATCCTGAGCGCAGCGAAGGACCTATGCAATTTGCTTCCGGCGGAAGGCAGAGATGCTTCGCCGCGCCGCACAAAGATTTGAATCCTGCGCATCAAGCTCGCGGCGTCGAAGTCTTCCGCGGCCCCGGTTTTTCGCGCGGCCCCGAAAGCCGCGGCACTGCCTCGACCTTCGCTGGTGTGATTTGAACCAGCGATCGATTGCCCACGCGAATGAAACTCAACTCGCGCGCCGCCAGTAACGCATTAACAGCTTCCTTCACCCGCGAGCGCGGAACGAAGTTGCCGAAGAACGATTCCAGTTCCTGTTGATCCACCGCAACAACGGAACTCAGGTATTTCGACAGCAGTGCGGTGAGCGCTTCGCCCACCGAAAGGTTTATGCCTTCGCGCACCGCGTCCGGAGACCAGCGATACAGCACATCCCAAAACGCGCCTTCCTCCGGATTGTAATCAACTCGCGTAATGCGCAGCCGCGACCACAACTCACCCAGCGCATGATCGAGCGCCCCAAAAGATACACTGCCGCCCAACACATCGCGCATTTTCTGCTTGGAGATGGGACCATCGCGGACGATCAACGCAAAGGCGTCGCAGGCCAACTGCGAGTAATCCGAGTGCGGCTTCGGTTTCGGCGCTAGCTTGGGATTGCGCTCTCCGACCAGCGCATAGAAATACGGAAAGATGGAAGCCGCAATCAGGAAAGCGTTGTTTTCATCGAACCGGTTGGCCTCGTAAGCTGCGCGGTCCCGCAACAGACGAACCATCACCTCGGTCGCCTCCTGGGCTCGCGGATCGGCGAATGCATGCTGCCACGTGGGCAACCCTTGATCCGAACCAACCCACGCTCCCATGAATGTGGGCACCAACACCTGCTGCCGCATGGGATACATCAAACAGAACCCGACCGACTCAAGGAACAAGCGGGCATCGTCGAACGTGCGGACGGCATGTCCATCCAAATGCCACTTCTCCCGCCGCAATTGATCGAGATCAGTCATGAATTCATTAGACCACACAGAGCAGAGATGAAAAACCTTTCACAGTATGCGAAGGGGTGAGATGGGCGTACACTGGTGCCGATTCCGAAGTTGTGACTGAGGGCCTGATTCGCAGCAGGGGGATTCCGACGAGGTCGATTCGTTTATGCATGGCTGCAAGCGCTGGCGTCGAAGGCAAGAATACTTGCGAATGCGGACGCGTCTGGCTCTTGACCAAACGTAGGTCGGCCATGCGCGATAAGGACGATATTACATGCACGTGTGTTCGTCAGCCATCATGTGTAATAGCTCAGACTTGATCTGACACTCTGGTTATGGTTTAAGCGGCTGTTTCCGCAGCCGCGCCTCCGCCTGCGCTCCGCTCCGCAGGGCTCCGCTCCGGCTCCGGCGCTGGAATCGAGAATGAGTCGAGCATTTTCTCCCGTGCCAAAGAAACCGAATCTAAGAAAGTCTGCATCGGGGTCTTGCCATAGCAATACTTGCCGGAGTGCGGTCGTGTCCGATTGTACTCGGCCAGCCAATCATCCAGATCCATCTGCAGTTCGTCCAGGTTGTTATAGAGCTTTTTGCGAAATGCGGTGGCGTAAAACTCTTCCTGGATGGTGCGATGGAAGCGTTCGCAGATACCGTTGGTCTGCGGATGCCGAGCCTTGGTACGGCTGTGATCGATGTTCTCCACCGCCAGGTACAGTTCGTACTCGTGGTGCTCACGCTGGCCGCAATATTCCGTGCCGCGATCGGTGAGCACGCGCAACAACGGAATTTCGTGCTCTTCGAAGAACGGCAGCACACGGTCGTTGAGCAGATCAGCCGCGACCAGGGCAGTCTTGCGGTCGTACAGTTTGGCGAAGCCGACCTTGGCGTAAGTATCGAGAAAGGTCTGCTGATAGATGCGCCCTACACCCTTGATGGTGCCGACATAGTACGTGTCCTGGGCGCCGAGATAGCCGGAATGCGCGGTCTCGATTTCGCCGTGGGCTTCTTTTTCCTCGCGGGCTCGTTCCATGGCGCGCAGCTGATCTTCCGTGAGCACGAGATGTTCCTGCGCAGCTTTCGCTTCCAATGCCTTGAGTCGTTTACGAAAAGTTTCCAGGTCATGCCGCAGCCACACGCTACGCACCCCAGTCGGGGAAACAAACAAGCCGCGTCGGGTGAGTTCGTTGGCCACGCGCACCTGGCCGAAGGCCGGCTTATCCAGGGCGATCTCGACCACCGCCTTCTCGACGTGCTCTTCGACCCGGTTTCTGGGGCAGGGCTTGCGTCGGCTGATCTCGCGCAATGCCAACTCGCCACCGGTCTCGTACAACTCCTTGAAGCGGTAAAAGCTGTCGCGGGAATAGCCCATGACCTTGCAGGCCTCCGAGACGCTGCCCAGCAACTCGCTGAGCTTCAGCAACCCCACTTTGTTCTTGATGATCTTCTCGTCGGTGCTCATCTGACAGTCTCCTTCCCCCGCTATCGCGAGAGTTTAGCAAATGTCAGATCAAGTCGAGACTAAGACACATCATGGGATTCATTGATTTTTCTCCGAACCACAGTTCCGTCCTCGTTTAGCTCTATTATGGTTCCATCCTTTTTGCTACGCCAAACGCCATCATCCCCTTTTGTGGCCGATTGAGCTAAGTTGGCCTCTAACCTTGATCGCTTCTCGGATTCAGGCAGTGCCTGCCACTTACGTTCGCTTTCTTCCGCGTCTTTCCTCATTTCCTTGAGAAAAGCGTCAGTCTCTTCTCCGTCGCGTTTGGCGGGTCCAGAAACATGGTAAGCAACCTCTCCCAAAGTCTCTGCGATCCCTCGAAGTTCCGCGAGTAGTAACACATTGAATTCTACCCCGTTGCTCACGATGTCTTCTTCAGCCTCGTCAAGACGTTTGCTGCGTCTATCTGGAAACGCCTTCGGATACCAGTTCTCACGTCTTGCCTGTGCCCTCTGATCCTCTGGTAATGCCAGAAATGCCTCTAGCTGCCTGTGACGTTCTTCATGCCTCTCTAACCTCCGACCTGATCGAAACCCTTCTATTTCCTTTCCGAGCAAGCTACCGAACAAGTTGCCGAAGGTCACACCCAGCGTAATTACTAGGACGTACCATGCTCCCTTCGTACCAACGGACCAAGCAACGATGAAGTAGCACGCTAAAACGGTCAAGAAAGGAAGCACGAGAGACCGAAAGACATGGTGCAACATTTTCCGCATTTCGTTCTCCATGAAAACAGGTGTCCTAATTTAGCAGAGTCGAGCTTGACGATCGGTGAGATAATCGCGTTCATGGCTAAGGCATGGCTGTTCACACCAGATCAGGGAAGGTTAATACAAGGAGTGTTCCAGCTTGTATTTAACCGGGAGCAAGCCTCCGAGATGACCAACGGTGATGCTCAGCAACTAATGCGTGCAGCAGAGAAGGATCCAAACTTAAAATACACTTGGGAAATGATCAGGGTTGGCGACAATTCATTCATAGTGGAAGGTACAGAGAGAAAGGCCAAACAGAAAAGGTCCGGTGCCAGCCGGAGCCTCTGATGCCTGCATCCGCTGCTCCTGAAACTGGAAGAATATTCCGTAGGGAAACCGCCGCACTCCCGCACGACGACGGTTCCGGTAGACTACAGGGAATTTGCAATGGACGCTCCGCGATTGCCTCAACCGTGACCTCGACCGCCAGCGCGAAACGCTCCCCAAGCTCCAGGCGTATGTTGTCATACCAGGCCCGCGCTTCCTGCAAATCCTCATTTGCTTCTGGTGTCCAGACGACCGGTAGCGTCACGGCTTCTTAAACAGCCCCGCCCTAACTTGTTCCCAAGGCATGACATCGGTAGGGTTTTGCTCATGCCGAGCGATGCGGTAATCGAGCTCCGCCCGTTGCGCATCCGTCAGCGATGCCGCGTCCGCTTCCAGGCTTTCCCAGACGGTATCGAGTAGTTCTGCCTTTTCCGCGGCGGAGAGGCTATTTATCTGGTTTCGTAAATCGCTCATACGCCTATAACCCTAGCGCGGTTTTCCCGCTCTGGCAAGCGGCCGGCGCTTGCATCGCGCAGGCTGCCTGAGATCAACGCATGACTCTAAGGTTGAGGTGCGAGATTCCCCAATTTGGAACTGGCTCCGCAGCCCGCCCGCTTTCTCCTTGACCCCGCCACTCCAATTGCGATAACATAATAACAAACATATTATCTATAAGATAATATGCGATCTTTGACAATCTGACCTTCCCCAAAATGGAACCGTGAGCGGCCCGGAATCGCCATAACTCCCATGTTTCCAATATTTTGCCTCCGGCGACCGGAGGCAATCAAATTTGGATCGTTTGTTTTCTATATTTTGCGGGGCAACCGGAGTTTTTCCGGTGCCAACAAACCCCGCAACTCCAATGTTTCCAAGATTTTGCCTGTAACTACCTTTAGAACCATAAATCTAGGAGGCAAGAAAAATTTCAGTCCTTTGTTTTCTACATTTTGCGAGGAACAGAGAGTTTTTTTTGAGGGACCGACAAGAAGCTACAGCGTTCGTCGAGCTGATCTAGACGGAGGCCAAGAATGGGACGGAGGCCAAGGATGGGAAGGGCACGGCTTCAGCCCTGCCATCAGGACTCCAAGAGGTTTCGGCTTTAGCCGCTGAGGGCAGGTACTTAGTGCGAACAAGAGAGCCGCTCTAGACCGGACATACGAAGACGAGACGATCTTCGCCGCTTTAAATCGGTTTTCGCTCGATTTAACGGGTTCTATCGCGATTTATATTCTCTTGAACGCCTTTTGAATGTCCTTCATGGAGTAGCGCAGAACCACCGGCCGGCCGTGCGGGCAGGACATTGGGCATTCGGTTTTAGCTAGCTCGGCCAGGAGCCACTCCATTTTATTTTGCTGCAGCGGCATGTTGACTTTGATGGCCGCGTGGCAGGCGATGGACGCCGCAATCCGCGCGCGAACTTTTTCCATGTTCAGCGCTTGCTCTTCGCGAGAAAACTGATCGAGCAATTCGTGCAGCATGTGTTCGATCTGCGCAGCCTCGACGCCCGCCGGAGCGACTTTGATAGCAACGCTTCGCGCCCCAAACGGTTCGGCCTCGAAGCCATTTTGGTTAAGTTCTTCTGAGATCTCAGCAAATACGGCTTGCTGAGCAGGCGTGAGTTCGAGCAGCAGCGGCATGAGCAGCCGCTGGCTTTCTGCGTTCTGCTCTGCTCTCTGCTTCAGGATCTTTTCAAACAATACGCGTTCGTGAGCGACGTGCTGATCGACGATCCAAAGGCCCTCATGATTTACCGCGAGGATGAACGATTCGCGAATCTGTCCCAGCGGTTTGAGCGAGGCAAGCGATGGAGTGAGGTCACCGTGTTCTTCTGACTCTTCCGGCAACGGCGGAGCGCAACTGTCATTTTCGATCACCTCGGAAACCGCTTGTGGGGCGCGAACCAGAGACAGCGCGGCGTTGCCGTCGACTGCAATTCCATCGACGCCAAAGCGGAAGCGCTCATTGATGGGAACAGGCACCGGCGCTTGCAGGGCAAATGCTTGTGCCTCGACGGGAGCAGAAAGGGTGCCCCACCCGGCCGAGACGGAGCGCGATCCAGGCGTGAGCGAGGGACTCGCTGTGGGATGCGCGCCGATCTCGGTCATGAACTGCGGCACCGGACGCGCTTTCATCAGAGCTGCGCGCACTGAGTCGCGCACAAAATCATGCATGACCGATTGCTGACGGAAACGAACTTCCGTTTTCGACGGATGTACATTCACATCCACTTCGCCGCTGGGCAACTCGAGGAACATCAGCACTACCGGATAGACCGTCGGCGGCAGAATATTTCGGTAAGCCTCGGTAAGCGCATGTTGGATGAGCCGGTCGCGAATCAGGCGCCCGTTCACGAAGACGTAAATCGAATTGCGATTGAGTTTCTGAATCTCCGGCTTCGAAACGAAGCCATGGACGCGCATCTCGCCGGGTTCGACTGGGCCCTGATCTTCGTCGTCCTCTTGCTCGCGCCTCCATGGCGGTGGCTGTGGTAAGCCCACGTGCGCCAGAGGCTGTACCGCAGCCACCGGAATAAGCTGATCGAGAACGTCTTTGCCAAACACCTGATACACGCGCTCGCTCGATCCCGCGACTGGTGGCGCAACCAGAATCGCGTTGGTCGCTGAGTGCAGTTCGAAATGCTTGTCGGGATGCGCCAGCGCGTAATGTGTGACCAGCGACGCGATATGCGAAAGTTCGGTGGACTCCGCCTTCAGAAATTTCTTGCGCGCTGGCGTATTGAAAAACAAATCACGAATGGTGATCGAAGTTCCCGCCGGCAGGCCGGCCTCTTCCACTTTAAAGATTTTGCCGCCGTTGATTTCGATCACAGTGCCAGAGTCCTCGTCCGCAGCGCGCGTCTCCAGATGCAAACGCGACACGGAAGCAATCGAGGGCAAGGCCTCGCCACGGAAGCCGAGTGTAGCCACGCTGAGCAGGTCTTCGGCGTTCTTGATTTTAGAAGTGGCGTGGCGTTCGAAGGCCAGCAGGGCGTCGTCACGAACCATGCCACAGCCGTTGTCGGTGATCTGGATGAGCTTTTTGCCTCCGGCTTCGACCTGAATCTTGATGCGGGTCGAACCAGCGTCAAGAGAGTTCTCCAGAAGTTCCTTGACTACAGACGCAGGGCGCTCCACCACTTCGCCAGCCGCGATCTTGTTGGCAACGGATTCGGAAAGAACGTGGATTCTACCCATGGGTGGTACAGTCGCAAGTTTCGCAGATGCGAGAGGACAAAGCAAAGCCGGCCACGGATTCGCACGGATGAGCGCGGATTGTGTTTCGATAACCTCGCCGTCTGCGTGTTTACCTGCGCCCGTGGTATGTTTAATTTCTTGTTTGTTCAACGTTAAAGGGACAGTCTGAAACATGATCCGTTCTTATAAGGGCATCACACCGACTATTCCGGTTTCGTGTTACGTGGACGATTCGGCGCAAATTATCGGCGACGTGGTTCTCGGCGAACACGCCAGCGTCTGGATGAATGCCGTGCTCCGCGGCGACGTGCACTCCATTCGCGTGGGTGCGCACTCGAATGTGCAAGATTGCAGCGTGCTGCACGGAATGAAAGAGCAATACGGAGTCTTCCTCGGAGAGTACGTCACGGTCGGCCATTCGGTGACGCTGCACGGTTGCGTAATCGAAGACCGCTGCCTGATTGGGATGGGCTCGATCATTCTAAATGGCGCCCGCATCGGCGCTGGCTCGATCATTGCGGCTGGAACTTTGATCCCCGAGAAGACGATCGTCGAGCCGGGATCGTTGTGGATGGGCTCTCCGGGAAAAGTTCGTCGCAAGCTGGAAGCGAAGGACCAAGAAAGCATCATGCGCTACGCCAATAATTACTTGGGATATAAGGAATCGTACTTGCGGGAGCGTTGAACAGCTCCCCAGTGATGTCATCCTGAGCGAAGCGAAGGATCTCTGCATTTTTCCTGTGCCAGCGAGTACAGAGATCCTTCGTTGCGCTCAGGATGACACGGTCTAAGCCAATGATTAAAGCTGTTCGAGGAACCCGCGATCTTCTTCCGCCGGATACGGCGCTGTGGAACTTCGTCGATGCCACCGTCCGCGACGTGTTTCGCGTGTACAACTTTCACGAAATCCGCACGCCGATCTTTGAGGAAACGCAACTCTTCGCGCGGAGCGTCGGCGAAGAGACCGACATTGTCGCCAAAGAAATGTTCAGCTGGGAAGATCGCGCCCGGGCCGAGAGCGAAAAAGGACAGTCGTTGACTCTGCGTCCGGAAAACACTGCTGGCGTGGTTCGCGCTTACATCGAGCACAAACTCTGGGATCGTGGATTGAACAAGCTGTACTACATTGGGCCGCAGTTCCGGCGGGAGCGTCCGCAGAAAGGACGCTATCGGCAGTTCTATCAGATCGGCGCGGAGGTTATCGGTCCGCCAAGCTCTGGTAGCGAATCTCCGGCGCGCGACGCCGAGATTTTGGAATTGCTGGCGACGCTGCTCGACCGGCTCGGCATCGAAAACTGGACGCTCGAACTAAACTCTGTCGGCTGCCCGAACGATCGCGCAGCTTACAACGAAGCTCTGCGCAAAGCGCTCGAGCCTGTCGTCGGACAAATGTGCGCCGACTGCCAGCGTCGCGCGGTGACAAACCCGTTGCGTGTGTTCGATTGCAAAGTCCCCGCCGATCAGCCCATTATCGAAACGCTGCCGCGCATCAGCCAATTCCTCGACGAGCCCTGTCGTCGGCATTTCGAGCAAGTGCAGGAAATCTTGAAGTCGGTAGGAGTTGAGTTTCAATTGAACAACCGTCTGGTTCGCGGGTTGGATTATTACAGTCGCACGGCGTTTGAATTTACCCACGGAGCCTTGGGGGCGCAGAATGCGATTCTGGGCGGCGGGCGCTACGATGGGCTCTCTGAATCGCTTGGAGGGCCGAGCGCTCCCGGAATCGGGTTTGCCATCGGCGAGGACCGGTTGGTGCTGGCGCTGAAGGAATCGGCGGATGCGGTGCAGAGCAAGGCCGATGTTTATGTCGCTCCACTCGGTGCAGGCATGGATCGCGAGGCGGCTCGTCTGGCGCGCGAGTTGCGACGGCACGACATCATCGCCGACCTGGGGGACGAGACGTTTCGCCTGAAGAAATCTTTTGAGACGGCAACCAAGCTCGGCGCACGCTTCATCCTGATTGTGGGCGAGAACGAAGTCAAGGCCGGGGCCTTCGCGCTGAAGAATCTGCAGAGTGGAGAGCAGATCTCTGTTCCTCGCGCCGAACTGGCGCAGAAGATTCACTCGGGTAGTTGAGGCGTCCCTCCCCTACTGCTCGCGGTGGCCAAACATAGGTTCCTCGACTTCGCTCGGAATGACAGCGATTCCATTTATAATTTGGAATTCCTATTATTTGAAAGGTTCAACTTGCTCGACTTCTTAGGCGAACTGCAACGCACCCACCGCTGTGGGGCTCTGCGCGCTTCCGACTCCGGCCAACGGGCCGTGCTGATGGGATGGGTGAACCGGCGGCGCGACCTGGGCAACCTCATCTTTGTTGACGTACGCGACCGTACCGGTATTACTCAAGTTGTGTTCAACAAAGAACGTGATCCGGCGGTGCACGAGAAGGCCAGCCTGCTGCGCAACGAATACGTCGTCGCTGTGATTGGCAAGGTCAAGCAACGGACGGCGGACACGTTCAACAAGAATATTCCGACCGGGGAAATCGAGTTGATCGCGGAAGAGCTGCGAATCCTGAACGAGTCGAAGCAGCCGCCGTTTCTTCCCGGCGACACGGTTCTGCCCAACGAAGAAATGCGGCTGAAGTATCGTTATATCGATTTGCGGCGCGACGCCATGCAGCAGAACATCGAGCTGCGGCACAAAGTTGCAATCGCGATTCGTAGTTATCTGTCGGGGCAGGGATTTTTCGAAATCGAAACTCCGTTTATGACTCGCTCGACGCCTGAAGGGGCTCGTGATTATCTGGTACCCAGCCGGGTGCAGCCGGGTTCGTTTTACGCCCTGCCGCAGTCGCCGCAACTGTTCAAACAGATTCTGATGATCTCGGGCTTCGATCGGTATTTCCAGATTGTGCGCTGTTTCCGCGATGAAGACCTGCGCGCCGACCGTCAGCCGGAGTTTACGCAGATCGATTTGGAGATGTCGTATCCGCAGCCGGAGCGCGTGTGGGAAGTGGTTGAGGGATTTCTGACGGCGGCCTTCAAGTCTGCTGGCCACGAGATCAAGACTCCATTTCCCCGGATGAGCTATGACCAGGCGATTCGGCTTTATGGTAGTGACAAGCCTGACATGCGTTTGCCCGCGATGACCGATGTGCGGGAGTTATTCACAGCGGATAATCTCGCGACGCTTGCTGTGAGTTCGACTCTTCCTGTCGTCGCCATTCGTATTCCAAAGGTCGGTGAACTTTCGCGGAAGGATCGCGACGAGATCAAGCCGTTGTTCACGACAAAAAGTGGAGCGAAACTATTTGAAGACTTCAAGCGGCTGGAGAAAAACTTTCCGGAAGCTGCGGCCAAGATTCGCCAAGCAATCACCGCTGACGCTGACGACTTGATCGTGGTCGTCGCCGGAGATGGTAAGCCGGCAGAGCACAAATCCGAAGGCGGCGTGAAGCCTGAGGTCAAGCAGCACGATCACGCGGTTTATACTGCTGCGGGGTTATTGCGTCTCGCCTTGGCTCAGAAGTATGCCGAGCGCCACGGTGCTTTCAAGAAGAGCGCCGATCCCACCAGGGATTTTCGGTTCCTTTGGGTCACGGATTTTCCCATGTTTGAGTGGGATGAAGAGGGCAAACGCTGGGCCGCGGCGCATCATCCATTTACTTCGCCCCACGACCACGACATGGACAAGCTTGAGTCGGATCCGGCATCGGTGCGCGCGCTGGCCTATGACGTCGTGTTGAATGGGACTGAGTTAGGTTCCGGCTCGATTCGTATTCATCGCCAGGATATTCAGAGCAAAATCTTTCATGCGCTCGGCATGAATGATGACGAGGCCAGGGCCCGCTTTGGCTTCTTCCTCGAAGCGCTCGAATATGGAACGCCTCCGCATGGCGGCATTGCGTTGGGATTGGATCGGATTGTGATGATTCTGGCCGGAGCGGAGAGCCTGCGCGAGGTCATCCCGTTCCCAAAGACAGCGCGAGCGGTCGACTTGATGGTAGATGCTCCGACGCCGGTGAGCGAGGCACAATTGAAAGATTTGGGGATACAGGTGAAGAAGTAATTTGGCCTTTCGGGTGGCGCAGCGCTTCCAGCGCTGCGGTTCAGGCTCTCAGGTCGATCGGCTTTAGCCGCTGGGGGACTCTGTCCATCACAAATTCCGATCGAGCCGAACTGTAAGGGTATTCTTCTGCTATAGCCACTAAGCCTCTCTTAACCGGATTCTGACGAATGTAGTCGCGATAAGCGAAGTAGTCTTCCACATCCCTTACCCGGCGATCATAGAAGCTCTTCTCCCAGATCTCGCCTCCAAATCCCAGCTCTTTCTTGGCTCTGTATGAGAACCCTCCCTTGATCAATTGCAGAGATCTTTCCAGACTCAATGTTGGAGTGATCAGCAAATGAAAGTGGTTGGGCATCAGCACAAATTCATGAAGCAGATATTTCTTCTTTTCCCGATAGTCAAACAGCACCTTCACAAACAGTTCGGCCATTCTCTGCGACTGGAAAAGACTTTGTCCTTGGAAAGTGGAAGCTCTGATGAAGTATACGCTGTGCCCGGTGTTGCCCCTGGGAGGAGCTGCCATAAGTGCCTCGGCGGCTAAAGCCGGCTCTCATTAGCACGCTACCGCAGCGGTGAACCGCTGCGCCACCCAAAAGCAATGCTCCGAACGCTTCATTCCCAATTTGGCGAAGGCGTGGAGCTCGGCTCCGTCTGGACGGGCGGTGACGCCCGTCGCTCCAAGAGAACCGAATCAGTTCTCTGTGACTTGCGGGATTTTCGGGGCGGCTGGGGCGTGAGGTGCTTTTGGTGCCTTCGGCGCGGCTGGCGCTTCTTCTGATTCTTGCGGCGCCGACGAGGCTTTGCGGATTTCGATGGTTCCGTGCTCGTTGTTGACTATCAGGCGTGGCCCACCCCCGCCCACGGTTCCAGTGGCGACGGCTTGGTCGTTCGAGTCGTCGACTTTCAATTGATCGAAATCAGTCTGGATTTCTCCATTGCGCGCGCGCGCATCGACCTGGAAGGCTGCTTTGTCGGGAAGGTAAATCTGGACGTCGCCTTTGCGGTTGTCGATCTGCGTGCTGCCGATTTTGTTCACCCGCAGTTCGATCGATCCATTTTCATCCTGCAGGCGTATGTCGCCGGAGACGCCGGTCAAGCGAATATCTTTCGATCGGGTATTCAGGCGTAGCGGACCGATTACGTCCGACGCTTGCAAATCGCCCGAATCCAGATCGAGATCGCCGTCGAGCCGGGAAAAATCCATATCCGTGCGCGACGACTTGAACATGACCGGCTGGCTGATCTTCGAAAGCTTCAAGCTCTCCATGAATTCGCCATCGAGGTGCAGGGCGCCCTTGACGTCCTCGATGGAAACATCATTGGCGCGACCTTCGATTGAGACGTCGGAAGCGATTTGGGAAATTCGGGCTGCGCTGTGATCCAGATTCATGCTGACTTTGCCGTTAATGTCCGTCGCGGTGACGTCGCCGTGTTGACTGGTGATGTCGACGTTGCCCTCGCGGCCGATCACGCTGACGTCGCCGTAGTGGGTGGAAAGCGCGACCGCAGCCTTGCGGGGAAGGGAAATGTCGAGATCCTCGGCGACCCAATGATCGCCCGCGCCTTGATTGTTCGCATTCAGAGTGACCACGCTTCCGCTGACGCTAATCTGCGGCTTGGTGCCGGCATTCCACTTGTCGGCTTCGCTCTCGTTTTCCGCGCTGATGCGCTTATGGACAACCACGCGAATCTGATCATCCTCGGAGGCACTGATGTTCACCGCGCCGCGCGTATCGGTAACGCGTAGGCTGGCTCCGGCAGGGAAGGTTTGAGTAAGCTGGTCGTCAAAATTAAATTTCGATCCGAAGATGGGGAAATCGTCGCCGTCGTTAATATTAATTTGATTTCCGAGTTCTCCCCAATTGACGTGGGAAGCCTGAGTCGCAATCAGTCCACAAACTATGATGCCAATGATCAGAAAAATTCCACCAGCGCTGAGCCCGGGAGTCCGAGTGCCTTCCCTTTGCGCCTGCTGATATTCAATCAGCTTGATCACGCCCGCGATGATGAGCAGCAATGGCCAATAGTGGGCGAACCAGTGACCAAGGTTTTGCCAATTGAGCACGCCCATCGTGCCCAGTAAAAAGACAATGCCTACGGCGATCAGAATGACTGGGCCTGACATCGAGCGCCGGTGGCGAGGCGGCGGAGGCACTTGTACGGGGCTAACCATTGCGGACCTCGCTCGAAGGCATGGGAACATCAGTCGTCGCTGGGCCGGTTGGTCCCGAGTCAGGTGGGATTGTCGGCGGTGGTGGAGTCTTGCTCTCCAGCAGCTTGGTTATGCCGATGGCGAGAAGCAGCACTGGCCACGTGCGGTGCCAGCGTGGGCCATTTATATCCTCGAGAAGCGAAAGAAATCCCACGGTCACTAACACAACCGGACCAACAAAACTGTTTCGGCGGCCAGTCCGGTAATAAGAACCGCGCCGCGAATTAACCCAGCTCAGGCGAACGGCGAACATCCAAAGTCCCAGGCCGATCAGAAAGAAAGGCCAGAGCCGGTCCCATCCGAACTGAAAGACGCCTGCAGTCTGCAACAGGAACAGGATGCCCAGACCAATAAGAACCACGGCCGCCGTGGGAATCCTGGAGGGCTGGGCAGCTTCTCCTCCTTGCGCAGGCTGCATCGCCGGTCCGGGTTGTGCCGGCTCTGCTCCAAAAGCTTGGGCGAGTCCGAACGGGTCAGGCGCGGGCTGCCCCAACTGAAGGGCCTTTGCGGTACGGATCGAGTCGATGATCTGCCACACGTAAAAGAAAGCAATGCCGAGGGCGAGAATTGTATTTACGCCACTGTTATCTGTAACCGACTCTCCCCATATCAAAAGTGTGAAGACCACTAGATGCGCCAGGCCCTTGGCATATTGCCCGCAATACACCGCACCCACGCCGAAGGGAAAGAAACCGGCAAGAATGCCTGCGACTGTGGGATTCGGGCCGGAACTTGGCACGATAGGCGCGGCGGTCGGAACGAATCCTGCAGCGGGCGGCACGGCTGCGGGCTGCACACCCTGCAGCCGCTCGGCCAGGCAGTTCTCGCAATAGATCACGCCCTTCACGTCGCGGGTACAATTCGCGCACAGTGGCTTGCCGCAAGTGCGGCAATACGCGACGGGCGCAGTATCGGGATGGTTGGCGCAGTTCATGAAAACCTCCTGTGTGTGGCCAGTATCACTACAGGTGGGTCATCGTTAACGGAAGCGAGTATCACCTGGCTCCCTTCTTGACTGTAGTTGCGATCCTGTTTGGGTTCGGGCTGTCCACTGGTGTTGTCGTTCCGGCGATGTTTGTCCTTCTCTTCTTCTCGCTCTTGCTCTTGCGGTGCGGGCTCAGCGGGCATAGTGGCTCGCTTGAAGTCGCGCACGCGCGATTCGAGCTCGTAGACGAAGCGGATATTCTCGTAGTACTTCACGAGTCTGCCGGAAGTCTCGTAATAGTTGCGCTTGATGGCGCTCGGGCGCAGATCGGCATGGCGCAGGTCGCCGAGCTTGACCCCGGCCATGCTCATGGTAATGGAGAGAGAAAAGAATGCCATTCCAAACGACATGGCAAAACGTGGCTGCTTGGCGACGCCGAGGATTGGGCTGGCCACGGCGCTCGCCCAGGCTTGCATGCGCTCAAACCAGGAAATCTGAGTTTGAGCCGCAGCGGCTCCGTGCTGGCGGGCAGTGTCGAGGCCGGTGGTTGCGGCCAGGATGTTGTCCACCAAGGTGACCGGAGGATCCACTTCGACCAGTTCGTGTAGCCAGCGCAGGCCGGCATCGGCCTCCGCCAGCAGCGGCCCGCAGGTCGCACAGCCGCGGGCGTGAGCCTGGAAGCATTCCAGTTGCTCTCCGGTTAAGCGCTGGTCGAGAGCTTCGCTCAGAAGAGCGTCGAACTCGTTGCACTGCATCCCGTTCTTGTGATCAGCCGCCATTACATCACCTGTTTATATGTACGTTGTAGCAGGCGCGCAAGTTCCGCTCGCCCGCGGTTTATTCTGGACTTCACGGTTCCTTCCGGAACCTTGAGGACGGTGGCAATTTCCTTGTAATCCATGTCTTGCAGATCTCGCAAGATGACGGCCTCGCGCAGATCGGGAGACAGCTTCTGTAGCGCCTTGTGCACTGTCTCCTTGACCTCGCGGCTCTGGGCGCGCGCGTCCGGGGTTTGCGTATTATCGTGGATTTGTTCGCTCAACGGCATGGCATCTTCGTGCTCGGAAGCCGGTGTGTCCAGCGAATCCGTCATGCGATCCTGCTTGCTCTTGCGGAAGTGATCGACCAGCAGGTTGCGCGTGATGGTGGTTACCCAAGTCATGAACGCCCCGCGCTCGACGTCGTAGGACTGAAGGGTACGATACATTTTAATGAAGACTTCTTGGGTTAGATCCTGGGCATCGTCGCCCGAGCCGGCAAAACGATAGCAGATGTTGTAAATGCGCCGGTGGTAGCGCTGCACGATCTCCTCCCACGCAGAGGCGTCGCCCGCAAGACAGCGGCGTACCAGCATGGCGGCGACTTGCGCGTCTTCCAAAACCTTGCACTCCTGGAACTCCCGGCATCCCAGTTGAGGCGAATGCGGCGTTCAAGCGCCCTTGCACCTCAACCCTAACACTACCTGACAGATACGTGTTTATGATCCCAAAAGTTCTTGCATTCAATGAGACTAGGCATTGTAACAGTGATGTAAAGTAGGCGAAGATAGAGCGAATCCTAAGCGTCTATCATGGTATTTCTCCGCGTACTCTGCGGGCTGTTCTCGGCGGCCTCCGCGATTTAGGATTTGTCTGAAAGAAGATAAGATCTTAAAACGCGGGGGCGGCCGAGAACAGCCCGCAGAGTGCGCGGAGATTGCTTCGTGGCTGATGAATTTCTGTAGAGACGTTGCTTGCAACGTCTTGGTTTTGACTATAACGCTGGCTCATCCAGCACGCGACGGACGCTGCGCGCCAGGACATCGAGGGAAAAAGGTTTTTGCAGGACGGCGGCCGATGCGCCGGCCTCTTCGATATCCAGGGCGGAGTGCTCGGAGTAGCCCGACATGAACAGGACTTTCATCGCCGGCCGCTGTGGCGTCAGGCGCTGAGCCAGTTCGCGGCCTCCGATGTTTGGCATGACAAGATCGGTCACCAGCAGGTGAATTGGATCGGGATAGCTGCTGGCGATTTGCAGAGCCTCATTGCCATCGACCGCGATTATCACTTTGTAGCCGTTGCGGCGCAGGGATTCCCGGACGATATCGCGAATGCCATCCTGATCTTCCACCACTAGAACAGTTTCGGTGCCTTTTGAAGCGGACGAGACGGAGAGCGTCGTTGGGCCGGACAACAGTTCCACTGGCCTTGATTTCGGAACCTCAAATCTATCTTGCCGCGATTCTGCTAAGTCCGACTCGACCTCAGATTCTTCCACCCGAGACTCGTCGACTCGTGGAAGGTAAATTTTAAACGTAGTTCCGCGGCCGGGCTCGCTGTCGACCCAGATCCAACCATCGCTATGCTTGACGACTCCATAAACCGTCGCCAAGCCCAAGCCCGTGCCTTTACCGGGCGCCTTGGTGGTGAAGAAAGGTTCAAATATGCGGGCTTGCGTTTCAGTATCCATTCCGTCGCCAGTGTCACTGACCGCCAACATGACATACCTGCCCGCCGGCACTCCCTGGTGGTTTCGAGAATCGTTTTCATCCAGTTCAACGTCGCGGGTCTCGATGGTCAGCGTTCCACCGTTGGGCATGGCATCGCGCGAGTTAACTGCAAGATTCAGGATCACCTGCTCCATCTGTCCGGGGTCGGCTTTAACCCGACTGAGCGACGAGGCGGGCACTACTTGCAGCTCAATATCTTTTCCGATCAGGCGGTCCAACATTTTCGCCACTTCGGCGAGGACCATATTCAGATCGAGCACCTTGGGCCGAAGAACCTGCTTGCGGCTGAAGGCCAGCAGTTGATTCGTGAGCGAAGCCGCGCGGGTAACCGCGTTTTCAATTTCCAGAGCGTCTCTGCGAGCTGGATCACTTTCCGCGAGCCGGTCGCGCAGGTTTTCGTTGTGCGCCTGAATCAGCATCAACAGGTTGTTGAAGTCATGGGCTACGCCTCCCGCCAACTGGCCCACGGCTTCCATTTTCTGCGAGTGGCGCAGCTGATCTTCGAGTCGCTTGCGCTCGGTAATGTCATACATCACCCCCTGCATCAGCAGTCCTTTGCCGTCGGTTTGCTGCAGCAGGACGCCTTCGTCACGAAACCACAGAAGCTTGCCATCACGAGCACACATGCGGTATTCGGCATGAAACAGCTCGTGAGTTTCCTGGAACAGTTTCTCCGCGGCCAAAGCAATCTCCCGATCTTCGGGATGGATGTGGTTCATCCAGTTCATGGGGTCAGAGAGCCATTCGCCCGGCGAAAAGCCCAGCATGGTTTCGATCTGAGGGCTCACATAATGCCAGGGGCCGCTGGCGCCGAGTTCGGCGATATAGGTAATGGCGGGGAGGCGCTCGACCAACGTGCGATAGCGGGCTTCGGCTGCACGAAGTTCGGACCGGGCGCGGTCATGCTCGATCGCAATGCCCGCGAGATGAGTGGCGTGGGTGATGAGTTGGAGATGCTCGGCGTCGGGCGTGCGAGGCTCCCGATAATAGATGGCGAAGGTGCCGAGTATTCCGCCGTCCTGCGAAGCAATTGGGGTTGACCAGCAGGCTCGTAAACCATGAGGCAACGCCAGGTGTCGAAAGCTTGCCCAGAGCGGGTCGGTGGCGATGTCCTCGACCACGACCGCCTGCTTTCGATAAACGGCAGTCCCGCAGGAGCCGACGCAGGGGCCGATTTGTGTTCCATTGATTGCTTGTATGTATTCTCTGGGCAGGCTGGGAGCGGCGCCGTGGCGCAGAGTGCTTCCGTCTGCATCCAGCAGAAGAACAGAGCAGAGTAGACCGGGATGTTGTTTCTCAATGTGCGTACACAGGGTTTCCAGGATTCTCCGCAGCGGGGCCTGGGCTCGGATCAACCCCAGCACGCTCTCGTTCAGCAGCGCTAAAGCTCCCGATGCCGGCTTGTCTTCTTTCGCTCTTCTCGGAACACCTGTGGACATGCGACTCCTACCGCGGCTCAGCCCGGTCGGGGAGGTTGGACCTCCCGCAAGCCATTATTCCTGAGCAGTACTGGGCGCCAAAGTTACTGAAGTAACAATGTATACGCCCTTTGGCATTTCAGGTTGTCCGCTGAAGCGGTCGCAACCACACAATAGCCCTTCTAGCATTCCTGATGATAATCGCATGAGGCTCATTGACGGGTTTTGAGCGTTATGTGATCACAGCCAGCTGAGAATCGCCGATTCGCTGCACTTTAGACGAAAATCCTTTCACAGTATGATGAACGGCGAGGAAGGTGTATGCTCCCTGGCGTTCTTTAAGTCAATAAGAAGAGAGTCCGATGAATTGCCCGTTGATTTGTTCTTTGCGAGAGTGGCCCCTGACGAGAGCACTTCACGCCAGACTCAACATTTCAGCGGCATCACGACTTGAGGAGGAAACTAGTTATGAAAAACTCGAAGCTGGTTGTTTGCGTAATTGGGTTCGTGCTCGTGGTGGCGCTCGTGGCACTGGGAGGCGATGAGCGGCCACTGACTTTCAAGTTTAGTAAGGCGAACGTGACGGGAGCCATGCAGACCACTCCCAGTGGAATCAATAACGCAGGAACATCGGTGGGGAACTACATTGACAGCGCAGGCGTTGGCCATGGCTACATCCTCAGCGGCAAGAAGCTCATTACACTGGATGATCCGAATGCCGAGAGTGGCACCACTGGAGGTAGCGGCATCCAGTATAACGGCACGGGGGTAGTTGGGTCCTACACAAATTCTGCCGGCGTCTCAGTTGGATTTTTGTACAAGGCTGGGAAATATACGGATATTCCTGGACCCTCGGGGAACGTCGGCGCGGCGGCTAACGCAATAAACGATAAGTCGGCGATCGTCGGAAACTACACTGACTCGAGCGGGGTCACCCACGGATTTCTGTTAAAGGGTGGGAAGTACGCGACCTTGGACGTGCCCGGAGGCTTGGGTACCGTGGCTACCGGCGTCAACGACAAAGGGGTTATTGTCCTGTTTTATGCCGTTAATTCCAAGGGTACGGTCGGAGGAGCCATGACCTCGAACAACGGCAAAACCTACAAGAAAATAAACGTCCCTCAAACCGGGCCGTCGGGCTCCGAAGCTCTCGGTCTTAACAACGAGGGCGATATTAGCTTTACATGGTTCGACAGCGCCAGTGCGTTCCACGGTGCCCTGCTCCATGCAGGGAAATACTACAAGTTTGATTATCCGAAGGCGGTGCAAACCTACGCTACCGGGCTCAATGACAAGAGCACGGTCATCGGCGGATACCAAGCGGTCAAGAACGGACCGACGGCAGGATACAAAGGTGTTTTCTAATCGCGATTGACACGATAAGGATTCTGACTGGCGAACGCGGCTTGTCACTCGCTGGTGAAGTAATCCACCGTGACCGGATTTTCGAACAATGAATAATCGCGCGTCACTACAGTGATGCCGCTGTCGGTGACGAAGTAGCGTTGCCGGTCTGCTTCGGCATCATAGCCGATGGTCGTTCCTTCAGGGATATGCACGTCGCGATCGATGATGGCCTTGCGGATACGGCAATGCCGGCCTACGTTCACATGCGAAAACAGAATGCTGTCGTCGATTTCGCTGTAGGAATTGATGCGCACATCCGGGGAGAGCACGCTGTTCTTTACCGTGCTCCCGGAAACGATGCAGCCAGCGGACACGATGGAATCGAGCGCAGTTCCGGTGCGTCCAGCTTCGGCGAACACGAATTTGGCCGGCGGATACTGCCGCTGGTGCGTACGGATGGGCCACTCCGCGTCATACAAATTGAACACCGGCGACACCGAGGTGATGTCCATGTTGGCTTCGTAGAAAGCCTCGAGCGTTCCCACGTCGCGCCAGTAGAGTGCTTCCTTCTTGTTCTCATCAACGAAGTCGAAGGAGTACACGCGGTACTCGTCCGCCATCTTGGGCAGAATATCCTTGCCGAAGTCGTGGCTGGAGTTCGGGTCTTCAGCATCTTTCAGCAGCGCAGGAATCAGCACATCGGTGTTAAACAGATAAATTCCCATCGAAGCGGAAACTTTCTCGGGATTGTACGGGGACCGCAAATCCGTTTGCTTGGGTTTCTCCTCGAAGCCGTTCACGCGATGATCGCGGTCAATATCCACCACGCCGAAGCGGGCAACCTCTGCGGGATCAATCTGGATGGTCGCCAGGGTCACGTCCGCGCCCGCGTCGGTGTGCTGCTTGAGCATGCGGCCGTAATTCATCTTGTAAATGTGATCGCCGGAGAGAATAAGCACGTGCTGCGGTTGCTCCGAACCGATGGAATAAATATTCTGGTAGACCGCGTCAGCCGTGCCTTGATACCACTCCTCGCTTACCCTTTTCATGGGCGGCAACACTTCGATGAACTCACCAACCTCGCGCCCCAGAATGTTCCAACCCTCGCGGACGTGCCGGTTCAGCGATAGCGCCTTGTACTGGGTAAGAATGTAGACCCGGCGCAGATCGGAGTTGAGGCAGTTCGAGAGAGTGATGTCGATGATGCGATAAATACCGCCGAAGGTCACGGCGGGTTTGGCACGGTCGCGAGTGAGAGGATAAAGACGCTCGCCTGCTCCTCCAGCTAATAAAACTCCGAGCGTATCTTTCATGGGCATCGGGCTGAAACTTTGGATGACAGTTCCGGGCGTTGTGGATGCATCGTAGTTTGTCACGGATGACGCGAATCACACCCCGCACCGGGAAACGCTAAATACTAGCACAGTGGAAAAGTGCGATGGGTCCCTACCGATGCCGACGCGAGGGGCGGATTCCTCGTGCCAGATACTGCTGGTCGAGCGCTTGTCGTATCAGCGTCTTGATCACGGCTTGACGGCTGATGTTTAACTCTTTTGCGGCCCGGTCGAGTTCTTCCAGCATGCCCGACGCCAGGTCAACATTCACCCTCTGGATCGGCCCCATCATTCGGCCGGTGTTAGTGAAGAACCGGGACACGTCTTCGCCTCGCTCGGCAAGACGGGCGATGGCTTCCGCCGGCACTGGCTTTCGCTTACGAGTGTTCTTCATAAAGTCTTTACTCCTGCCTGGTAGCTCTCCAGAGAGTAACGAGATGGTAATATTCTCCGTCGACGCCCTCCCGCGCCTCAAAAATTACGGCATATAATTGCTCTCCCACCCAACCGATCGCGCGGTGCTGCTCAGGCCAATCCGAGCGCTGGTCGAGATAATATGGATGCGAAAAGATCTCCTGAGCCTCTTCGAACCCGATGCCTCTTTTGGGGTTTGCTCTTAGCCGCCCACTCTTGCGCTCATCAAAGTGAAATCGCATGAGTATAACAGTTATACCACGTCAGCGGGGGCTGCGGAGAAAGTAAATGCCGCGTCCCGGTAAATCGTACAGCCGTCGTGTAAATGCGAGGACTGCCGATCACGCCCGGGTGATGGTAACGAAGACGTCTTCGCCGCTCAGCGAGAGCTTGGCTCCGCCGTTCTGCGTGGCGCTCGGTTCCAGTCGCTCGGCAAGCAATTCGTGGCGAAGATACGACTCGTGCGCCACGATGGCTTCGGCGATGCGGGGCGAGGCGGAATAGCTGACCGCGATGCGATCGGAAATATTCAGGTTCATCGCTTTGCGTTGATCCTGGACTAACCGGTTGAAATCTCTTGCCAGGCCTTCCTGCAGCAGTTCCGGGGTGAGCGTGGTGTCGAGTGCAAGGAATGTGCCTTGCTCCAGCATGCACTTGAGGTTCTCCGGCCCTTCGTAGGACCGGAGGATTTCATCTGCCGCCAGTTCGAAGCTTTGCCCATCGACTTGCACCGTGTATGTCCCACCCTTTGACACGGCCTTCGGGTCAGCCTGACTCAAAGCCTGCGCAATCGCCTTCAAGTATTTCCCAGCACGTGGACCGAGCTTCTTAGCATCGGGTTTAAAGCTCACTTTCACCAACGTCGTCTCGTCCTCGATCAGAACAAGCCGTTTGATATTCCCTTCCTCCAGAATCTGCGCGACATACTCGGAATTTCCCAGCACCCGGCGGTCAGCAGCATCTCTAGGACGGACGTACAAAGTTCCCAGCGGCGTGCGGATCTTGGTCTTACTCTGCGTTCGCAGGCTCAAGGCAAGATTCTTTATCCGGATGACCGTGTCGATGCTTCGCTCCAGCTCTTCGTCAATCCGCGAAGCATCCACCTGAGGATAGAGGGTCAGGTGAACGGACGCCGGAGCCGATGGATCGACCGAGCAGACCAGATTCTGATAAATCTCCTCCGTCAGAAATGGCAGCGCCGGCGCCATCACCCGGGTGACAGTTGTGAGCACCGTGTAGATCGTCTGATACGCATCGCTCTCATTCGCCCAGAACCGCCGCCGCGAGCGCCGCAGATACCAGTTCGAAAACTCATCGTCGAAAAGCTGAAAAGCCTCGATCAACCGGTAATGTTCGTAGTTGTCAAAAGCGTTGCGCGCCGCGTCCACCAATCGTTGCAACCTGCTCAAGACCCAGCGGTCCAATTGATTCGTGATCGGCACCGGAGTGCCCGGCGTCCATCCGTCCGAGCGAGCGTTGCTGACAAAGAAGCTGTAGCAATTCCAGAACGTCAGCAGCTTTCGTCGAGCCTCGCCATCAATCGTCTGACCAACATTGCCAGTCGGATGCAAGTCAGGGAAGTTAAGATTTTGCGCGGTCTTTTGTTCGGCATAGATGTAGCGCATCACTTCCGCGCCCAGCGCTTCGGCGGCTTCATCGAAAGCGATGGAGTTGCCTTTCGACTTATGCATTTCTTCTCCACGCGCATCGCGAACCAGCGCATGTCCCAAGAGAGCCTTGAACGGAGCCCGGCCGTCAATCATCGCACTCATCGCCAGCATGGAGTAAAACCAATTACGAAACTGCCCGGGAAAACTTTCGAGCACGAGATCGGCCGGAAACCACTTCTCCCAATATTCCCGGTCGGTCGAGTAACGCATGGTGCTGAAGGGCACAATGCCAGCGTCCAGCCACGGATTCCCGACGTCAGCCACGCGAGTAGACAAGCCGCTACACTTCTCGCAGCGAATCTTGACCGCATCGATGTACGGCCGGTGCGGCGAATTTCCCTCGAACGTATCCCAGCCTTCGACCGCACGATCCTTCAATTCCTCGCGACTGCCGATCACCGTGAAGTGCTCGCACTCGTTGCAAACCCAGATGGGCAACGCGAGACCCCAGAAGCGTTTCTTCGAGATCATCCAGTCGCGCATGTTGTGCAGCCAGTCCAGTTCGCGCGCCTCGCCCTCAGGTGGAATCCAACGGATGGTCGGCACCGTCCGCTCAATGCGATCGCGCCAATCCATGCGGATAAACCACTCATCGACCGGGCGGAAGACCAGTTCCGACTTGCAACGCCAGCAGTGCGGGTACACGTGGGGATAGCGTTCACGCGCGACCAGCAGCCCCTTAGCTTTCAAGGCTGCAATTACTCCGTCGGACACTTCATTGGCATTGCGTCCGGTGAGCGAGCCGAATCCCTCCTGAAAAACTGAGCTCTCATCAAGTGGCGCAATGAACGGCAGATTATTTTCTCTGCCAAGTTCCTGATCCTCCGCGCCGCAACCGGGAGCAATGTGCACCAATCCCGTGCCTTCCGCGTCGCTGATCTCTTTCCACGCAATGACGCGGTGGGATTCGGCCGCACTTTTGCCCGCTCCAGTCTGACCATACGGGAATACGCCGCCGGGAACATTCTGGGCGGGCAGATCGTCAAACGGGCCGGTATAGGTCAGCCCCAACAACTCGCGTCCCGGAAGTTCTTGCAACACTTCTATCGTGCCGCTGCCTTTCAGGATCGTACGAATCGAAGGCAGCTTGTGGACTTCGTGCTTGCCTTCCACCTGCAACTCTTGCACCCGGTCGCGCTCGAAGTTCGCCTTGGCGACGTAGTAAATCCAATCGCCATGCCGGACTTTCAGATATGTCATCTCCGGATTTACCGCGACGGCGACGTTCGATGCCAGCGTCCACGGAGTAGTCGTCCAGACCAGCAGCGCAGTCTTGTCTTCACTCCGGTTTCCCGGAGTAACGACCGGGAACCGAACGAACACCGAAGTATGCTGAGTGATACGGCGCCCTTCGGCCACTTCCATCTGCGACAGTCCCGTACCGCAACGTCCGCACCATGGCATAACATCGTGCCCGCGGTAGATGAAACCCTCTTCGTGGCACTTCTTGAGAAATCCCCAGATCGTGTAGTTGTTTTCGTCGGAGAAAGTGAAGTAGCTCCCACCATATTCAGCCGAACCCAGCTTGCGAACGATCTCGCTGGCCCGCGCGGTTTCGGTAAGCCCGCTGGGAAGCTTCACGGTCACCACGCGATCTCCGTCAGCCAGCCCGTCGCGTAACGCGAGCAACACTGCGGGATCGTCCCAATCGCACCAATAGCCCAGTCGGATCGACTGCTCGGTCTGCCGCGCGGCGTAAGTCAGCACGCGCTCCTTGCAGGCCCGAACGAATTTCTCAATGCCGTAGTCGCGAATCTCGCGCTTGGTCTGGAGTCCCAGGCTCTTTTCTACTTCGACCTCGACCCACAATCCCTGGCAATCGAACCCGTTCTGATAGCGCTCCGCCTGGCCGTTCATGGCGTGATAGCGCTGGTACATGTCTTTCAGCGAACGGCCCCAAGCGTGATGCACGCCCATGGGGTTATTCGCGGTGATTGGCCCGTCGAGGAAAGACCAGCGCGGCCCCTCGGCATTCTGCTCGCGCAGCTTGGCGAAGATACGGTTCTCCTCCCAGAAGCGCAAGATCTCGCGCTCCATGACGGGGAAGTCAGGAACTTTTGCTACGGGTCGATACATGTTCATCAATAATATCAGCCAGTGTAGGCGCGAGCGTCCGCGCTTAAGCTCTCGGCGACATGGATGTAGAGACGTAGCTAGCTACGTCTTTACAATTCAATCTTGTGCGAAATCGTGAATGGATGGAAGCAGAATTGTCTAGCCGCAACTTTACGCGGCGTCGTCCTCAACCTTGATGCGCAGCGACTTGAGGAACTTGAGGTCCTGATCGCTGATCTTGAACTCCGTCGTCATCAGCGCCGGCTTTTCGCTCGACTTCTCGCCCGGCTTGCTGACTCCGATCGTGGCTTCCAGCACCAGAAAGATATCGTAACCGCCTTCTTTGATTCGGGAAACGACGTCGGCGATGGGCTCGGAATCAGCCAGCGACTCATTGATCGCCTCGCCCAGTTCCTTCATCAACTGCTTCAATTGCTGGTCCACGTAACCCCCTTGCAGGATCCGACTGACGCCCTAAAGTTTACCCTTGCACGGAGCAAAACTCACCCTGCCTTCTAACCATTTAGATGCAGCGGCAAGTACAATGCTTCGCGTCAAAACTGTTGCGCCCGCGATATTGTAACCCCGAAGCCAGTCAAACGAAACCCTGCACCACAAATATTGGTAAACTCATTGCAATGGCGAGCGTTACCACCGGTCGAAAGCTTGGCATAGCCGCGCGGGTCGCCGGCCGGGTCATCTCCCAGCACGCCCGCAACTCCCGAAGCGTCGGCGCGGTGACCAGAGGAGTGCGCGCCTCCGCATCCCATTTCGGACGGGTACTCGGGCAGCTTTGGCTTGAAGTCACAGGTTTTGTTTTCTTAGCCTTAGCGGGGATCGGAGCGATCGCCTTCTTTCGCGAGTACGCCAAGTATCAAGCTGGCCACGCTACTTCCAGCCGCGCCCTGCTAGCCGTGTGCTTCGCTGGGCTATTTGGATGGTTCGGCGTAAGCTCGTTCTGGAGAGTGCGCAAAAGGAACCAAGACCTTTAACAGATATCAAAGGGAGTTTTTCTTTGAGCCTTCATGTCCAGGCCTGCCCTGAGGGTAGTCGAAGGGTAGTTAACGATTCGTTATCATGACCCAGAAGAAATCCGACCTCGAAACCGAATCCCATATTGCAGTTCGCCCACTTTATACCCCGGCTGATCTTGAAGCCTGGGACTACGACCGGCAAGTCGGCTATCCCGGCGAGTACCCGTTCACTCGCGGCGTGCAGGCCACCATGCACCGCGGACGGCTCTGGACCATGCGTCAGTACGCCGGTATGGGCGACGCCGAGGAATCCAATAAACGCTACAAATATTTGCTCGCCAACGGCACTACCGGTCTCTCGGTCGCCTTCGATCTACCTACGCAAATCGGCCTCGATTCCGACCACCCCCTCGCCGTCGGAGAAGTCGGCAAAGTTGGTGTCGCCATCGACTCCATCGAAGACATGCAGCGCCTCTTCGACGGCATCGAACTAACCAAAATCTCCACCTCGATGACGATCAATGCCACAGCTTCGATCCTGCTCGCGCTCTATGTTGGAGTCGCTCGCCGCCAGGGTGCGGACATTCGCAAGCTTTCCGGAACGGTGCAGAACGACGTCCTCAAAGAATTCATCGCGCGAGGGACTTACATCTACCCGCCCAAGCAGGCCATGCGCATCATTACCGACCTATTCGCATGGACGAACGAGAACGTTCCCGAGTGGAACACGATTTCGATTTCCGGCTACCACATGCGTGAGGCTGGATCGACTGCGGTGCAGGAAGTTGCTTTCACCCTGGGCAATGGCATCGCGTATGTGCAGGCCGCCATCGACGCTGGTCTTGATGTGGATAAGTTCGCGCCTCGCATTTCATTCTTCTTCAACGCGCACAGCAATTTTCTGGAAGAAGTCGCGAAGTTCCGCGCCGCCCGCCGCATGTGGGCTCGCATCATGCGCGAGCATTTCAGAGCCCGGAATCAGCGTTCCTGGATGATGCGCTTTCATACCCAGACCGCGGGCTCCACGCTGACTGCGCAGCAGCCGGAAAACAATATCGTCCGCACGGCAATTCAAGCCATGGCTGCGGTTCTCGGCGGCACGCAGTCGCTGCATACGAATTCCTACGATGAAGCACTGGCCCTGCCAACCGAATCTGCGGCGCGCACCGCGTTGCGCACGCAGCAGATCGTGGCCTACGAGTCGGGAGTGCCCCAGACCGTCGACCCGCTCGCCGGGTCTTATTACATCGAGACTTTAACCAACGAGATCGAGAAGAGCGCCCTGGAATATTTGGACAAGATCGAAGCTCTCGGCGGAATGCTGAAAGCCATCGAGCGCGGCTATGTGCAGCAGGAAATTCAGAACGCCGCCTACGAATATCAGCAACAGGTAGATCGTGCCGAGGCTGTTGTGGTGGGAGTAAACCGCTTTACCGTGGAGGAAGAAAAGCCCATCCCCACACTCCACATCGACGAATCCCTCGAACACAAGCAAGTCGAACGGCTGCGTGCCCTGCGCGCCCGCCGCGATGCTCAACCTTGGGCAGATTCTCTAAAGAAAGTCGAAGACGCCGCCCGCTCCGGCGCAAATCTAATGCCGCACATCGTCGCCGCCGTCGAAGCCTACGCCACAGTAGGCGAAATCTCCGACACCATGCGAAAAGTGTTTGGGGAATACAAAGAAGCTGTGGTGATTTAACTTTCTGCCGTTCGGCTGGCAAGTCTCCGCGATCTCAGCGGCGTCTCTGCGAACTCTGCATTTTAAGATTTGCGGTTGGCGGGCGGAGTTAGCTCGATCTCAGAGGGAAAAACCCCAAAAACGCAGAGGGTGCAGAGAACTTCCGCAGAGAGCGCTGAGGAGCCGGAAACTGAATCGCCTATATGTAACTCAGCCACCAATCCTTCCGACGCTGCTTGACCCCCTCGTACCACCGGCACGGAAAATACAGAATGCCGACTGCCGTGATCCACATCAGATAAACGAACGGCAGATTGAATCCCCACTCGTCCGGGGCGCCGAACATGAACCCGCCATGAAACAGCCACGCCACAGGCTGGTGAGACAGCACTCCCGCCAAGATAGCGAGCGAGTGAATGAGATAGAGATGCAGGATGTAGAAGAACAATGGAACTCGCCCGAAGGTCAGAAGCGGCGACAGCCAGGGCGAAACGAATTGCTTTCCATCCCGCTGATCAAGCTTCTTGTCGAGCCACGCCAAGAGTAGCAAAGATGGGCCTAGCGTCATCAAAAGAAATTGCAACGACGGTGGGTACTTTTCGACATCAAAGAAAAGAATCACCGTCTTTTCGATGGTGGGCTGAACATGCCACGGACCCTGAGAAACCCCCAAGCCGGCCGGCGGATTTCCATACAGATTCGTGAGACGCAGCAGAACAAACGCAAGCGTCAGACCAAGCCCGATTTGCGCAATCAACTTTCGGCGGCGATCCTTATCGAGCAGATAAATCGAGCCAAAAACATAGCCCGCCGCCATCACCCCGACCCAGGGAACCAGTGGAAACAGGACGAACTTTCGCAGTCCAAACGGCAGCAAAGCGCCTCCGCGAACATGCAAAATCGTCCACAGCCACGCCCATGAACCGAATTGCCGCGGCCGAATGGGATCCAACAGATTGTGCCCGAGAATCAACACTGCGGAGAAAGCTCCAACCCAGCGCAAAGGCATCCGCACGATGGCAGCCATCAAAACCATGCACGCACCCAAGGCCCAAATCACGCCGAAAAATCCCCAGGGGAACATGAACGTCCAGGCAGTTCCGACCAAAGTGAATTCGACGACAATGAGCCAAAGCCCGCGTGTCCACAAAAAGCGCGTCAGCGCCTGTGGCGTTCTTCGTCTGCCGTAGAAAAATGCCCCGGTTCCTGCCAGAAAGAAAAACAAAGGCGCGCAGAAATGAGTAATCCAACGCGTGAAAAACAGGGCGTAATAAGTCTGGGCCAAATTCTCGGGCTCGAAGGGAATATTGGTGAAGAAGTCCCGCGTATGGTCAAGCGCCATGATGACCATCACCAGGCCGCGCATGATATCGAGGGAAACAATTCGACCCGCGCCAGCTGCTCCGAGGGTTGAGGTGGGCGCAGGCGCGCCAGCAACCCCGACCGCCTGCGACGATAAGGTCGAAGACATAGCCGTTCCTCTCGACCGAAATACTACACTTTAATTCTTAAGTGAGACGTAAATTTGCCCGAGAAAGTTAGCAGGTGCTTGGCAGCGACCGGGCGTGCCGATGGTCAGCCAGAGCTAGAAATTGGAAGCCGCGGTCTCGCCCGAAACTTTATAGTTGCAAGCGTCGCGGCAAGGCTTGCAATAATAGAGGCCATCTTCGCAAAGGCGTACCTCCACTAGCGATTGACAGAGGCAGCAGTATTTTTCGCAGTCGCAACGCTCTTCCGTCATCTCGCATTGCATGCATCGGTATTTCCGATTGGTCGTGGTGGTAGTCATTCGCGAACTGTAACGCGCCGGACGCATTCGGGAAAGTTCCGTTGGTAACCCGAGCTTTTGGTTCCGTCGCGGATGCGCTACTTTTTTGGAGCTTGCTGAGCTCAAGAGGCCCCTAATGTCCAATATCGCTCGTCCTGCAATGGATATCCCCGTGATCGAAACCCCGCGGCTTACTCTGCGCGGCCACCGGCTTGACGATTTCAACCATTGCGCAGCGATGTGGGCCGACCCCATCGTGACTCGCCATATCGGCGGCAAGCCATTCTCGGAAGAGGAGACCTGGGCAAGGCTCCTGCGCTACGCAGGACATTGGTTGCTGTTGGGCTTCGGCTATTGGGCGATTGAGGAAAAAGATGCCGGCAGCTTTGTCGGCGAGCCGGGATTCGCCGATTACAAACGCGACATCCAGCCATCTCTAAAAGGTGTGCCGGAACTGGGCTGGGCGCTCGCCTCTCAAGCGCATGGCAAAGGCTACGCCACGGAAGCGGTTCGTGCGGTGCTCACTTGGGGAGAAGCGCACTTTGCCTCGGCGCGGACGGTTTGCATAATCCATCCTGAGAATCTTGCGTCCATTCGTGTCGCTGAGAAATGCGGCTACAGAGAATCCCAGCGCACGATTTACAAGGGCCACGCCACGATACTATTTGCCCGATAGGCGAGCTTGGCTAACCGAAATCGTCAAATTCTTGTCAATAGGCAAACCACACCCGATTTAGCCTATCTTCTTGTATCCATGGGAAATATAAATTTGAAAACCATGTCATAGTTACCTATTTCAGCTTGATATAATAGGAATATACCAATTAACTGAAGCGCGACCCTCCGGGGCCGCGCTTTTTTATTGGCTGTAACCCAACCGCAAACCAGCATTTCCCAGGAAAACACCTTCATGAAAAATCGAGGAATCGACATCAAGAACCCCAAGCAACGGGGCGAGTGGGCAGAGATGTGTTTTATGGCGCGAGCTGCCGCGCACGGATTGTGTGTCACCAAGCCTTATGGGGACTCGGCGCACTATGATTTCGCCATCGAGTATCAGGGACGGTTCTTGCGGGTGCAGGTGAAATCCACCATGCGGAAGCGAAAAGACCACTATTGCTGCAATGTGATCACAAGTCGCAAGCCGTATAAAAAAGGCCAAATCGACTTCGTGGCTGCGTATGTGATTCCGTTGGACGTCTGGTACATCATTCCGGCGCACGCGTTCCGCGGCCGATGGTACATCTCCCTCTCACCTCATCTGAAGAAATCGAAATACGGCCGCTACCGCGAAGCCTGGCACCTCCTCCGCGCCAAAACGCCAAAGTCCCGCGCCGCCAAAGCCGCACGCTAACGCGATTGTCATCCTGAGGCAGCGGAGTCGTGCGCTCGCGAACGACTCCCAACGAAGGATCTCTGCACCAGATTCTTGACGGCCAGAGTTGCACCCACTACGAACTGTCATCCCGACCAGAGCTTCGCGCAACCCGCCCCCAGCTTCTCCGAAGGAGCTTGCGGAGGCAAAACCCTAACCACCAACCACCGCCCGACCGGGCAGAAAGCAGGACACAACCATGGCAAACTCAGTCGCGGTACTAACTGACTCGAAAACCCTTGCTGCCGGAACGCCCAATGCCGCCCGCATCGCCAAAAATGCGACTCCACCCGGCGAAAGCCTTGATCTCGTAGGCATGGCCAACGACATCATGGACACCGCCGCCGAACTCCATCAAAAACTCAGCGAGTACGTCCTGAACACCAGTTCGACCGATGCGCTGAACACCCTGGCCGCGAACATTCTCGCCACCGTAAGTTGAGCGCACGAAGCGAGCATGTGTGGGCTGAATCGAAAACGGAAACGGGCGACGGAGCAATTCGTCGCCCGTCCGGGCAGTGTCCGTAGTCCAGCCTCGCGAACCCGATCTGGGACGATGGCGCGCTCTCGGTTACGCGGCCGCGCTGGCTCCTTGAACCGCGTTTGCAGCGGCACGGATGACATCGATCACCACGTCGGGATGGGCAAGCATAATAACGTGGCTGCTGGCGACTTCCGTCGTGGTGGCGCCCATCCGCTTCGCAACGAAGCGTTCCATGTCGGGGGGGACGGTACGGTCGTTCTTGGCGACGATGTACCAGCTGGGTTTCGTTTTCCAGGCCGTCCCTCCAACTTTCGCGTTGAACAGGTTGGGATCTGGCACGCACTGGGTCGCCCAAACCAGCTTCTTTTCCTGCTCGGACAGATCGCCGGCGAAAGAGTCGATGCCCTCCGGCCGCAGCCAGATTCGTCCGTCCGCGACTTCAATGTAAGAGAAGACGTCCGTGGTTGGAAACTTAGACAGCTGGGTCTGCGATGTTTCGTCGGCGTCCGGCGCGAGCGCAGCGATGTAGACCAGCCCCGCAACGCGGTCGTCAGTTCCAGCGCCCGTGATGACGCTTCCGCCATAAGAGTGCCCGACGAGGATGGCAGGGCTGCTGACCCGTGCGAGCGCGCCTTTCACAGTGGCGACGTCGTCCGCGGTTGTGTTGAGCGCGTACTGAGCGGCGATCACCTGGTGACCTTCTGCCTGAAGCGTTGGGATCACCTTGCTAAAGCACGAGCCGTCGGCCCACAGCCCGTGACAAAAGACGATGCTAGGTTTAGTTTGACTGGATTTTGATGTCATTGCTTTTTCTCCTTTATCTTTATTTCTCCCACACACGACTTCTCGTTATCACACGACCCGAGAATAATATTGTCGCAGACCAAAGATCAACATGCGGGTGCCCCGGGTCTCGCGCTTTTCGAGACCTGGGATAGAAAACGAGATCCGATTTCTATTTCGAGAGCAGAGGTGTACCGATTAACTGAGACGCGGCTCCTGCGAGGGCCGCGTTTTTATTGTCCGCGACCCAACCGCAAACCAGCATTTCCCAGGAAAACATCTTCATGAAAAATCGAGGAATCGACATCAAACACCCCAAACAGCGGGGCGAATGGGCAGAACTGCGCTTCATGGCTCGCGCCGCCGAGCACGGCCTATGCATCACCAAGCCTTGGGGCGAAATGTCCCACTATGACTTTGCCATCGAGCATGAGGGACGCTTCGTGCGCGTCCAGGTCAAGTCAACCAAGTACCTGCGCGGTCGCGCCTACACCTGTAGCGTGTTCACGCGCAGTGGGCCCTACAGGCCTAACGAGATCGATTTTGTGGCCGCGTATGTGATTCCGCTGGACATCTGGTACATCATTCCAGGTCACGTATTCGAGGGTCAATACCATATTCATCTCTCACCCCATCTGAAGACCTCGAAATTCGAACGCTACCGCGAAGCCTGGCACCTCCTCCGCGGCAAACCAGAAAAGTCCCGCGCCGCCAAGGCCGGACGCTAAGAAGCCTTCACCGCAGCTGTAGCCCATCACGAACCGTCATCTCGACCGCAGCTTCTCATCTCCGAAGGGAATGAGAAGCGAAGCGGAGGGACCTTGCGTTGTCTTCCAGGTGCCCACGCTCCAGCCAGAACGAACGAAATATTTTGGGCGGCGAAATTTCTCCACAGACAATCGGAATCCTCACCCCCGAAGCTGCATCTAGTACAACATACTCCCGTAACCCCGCATCCTACTTGCGCTCTGGAGGCAGGTGAGCTCATAGTGATGATTATCAACTAGTTAGCGTTGACAGGTATATATGGGGATGTCAAAATGCGTGCTCCCCCTCGGTGAGGAGATGTGTGACGCAAGTCCTTGACGCCTCTGGTCGATACCAAGACACTGAAATTGAACTGCGAACGCGGGCGGGCAACCCGATTGACAACATGCAGGTATGGGAGCATTCGCGGTTTGAATGGCACCTCTTGGGTGAGCTATTGGGACGTTTTGCAAATGCTGAATGCGTCAGCGAGGCTTGTCCGGTATACAACTGTCATGGTTTGACATTTGGCAGTCGCCGGACACAGGTAACCGACGTGGTTTACCCCATTCTGGACGATGACGGATTCGATATTTTGCCGTCTGAAAAAGATGTGCGTCCCGGCGATATTGTGGTTTATTGCAGCGCGCGGGGAGAGGTCATACATTCGGGATTCATTGTGTGGCGAAAATCAGTAGAACTTGTTCCGGGTACTAAGAGCGTGATTCCGATGGTCTGGAGCAAGTGGGGCAAAGGCCACGAGAGACTCCACGAGATCGGGGAATGCCCGTATCTAGAAGATGAAGGCAACTACACGAGGTATTACAGATTAAAGCGATGGACACCACCCTCAACCAAGCCAGCGCAGCCATTGGTCCTTACGGTATAGCTACGCCTTCCGCGAAGGAAGCCGTGCTCGTGGCCAACACGCCGACGTTTTTACTAGATCGACTGCGAAAGGACATTGCTGTCCAGTTTGTACTCGACAACATGGGGCCGCCTGAGATTGTCCGCGCTCTCCAGGACGGACTGGCCACCCCTCCAACAGATGTCACAGCGTTAGTACCGCTCTACGTTTATCTGGTGGCTCTTTCAAGCGTTGACCCGCGAGATCAGGAAGTTTGGAAGCAGATTCGTTCGCTTGATTTGTCGCGTCTAGAATGGGGAGAGACTATGCGCCGACTTATCTGCGCGGACGCTGTTCCAACCACCACACTGGAATTTACTCTATCCTCTCCGTCAAAGCCATGAAGGTCCAATTCGCATTGTGTGCCCAGACGGCATCAATTGATCGCACTACAAACCGCGTGAGTATTTTTAATGTCATTGACCATCTTCCGGTATCCAGCTTCCCTATCAATGTTCCTGCTGTTACGTTCGTTTCCGTAATTGAAAGCGATAAAGATGGCGATAGCAACGTGAAAGGAATTTTGGAGATCACCGCAAACAAATCCTTGGTCGCAAGACTTGACGTTCCTATCAATTTCACGACCAACCGACTGGCGCGAGTAGTTATCAACTTTCAGGGAATCCCGGTCCGCGAACCTGGGCCATTAACTTTCCGGCTGACAATTCCCTCTGAAGTCACTGCTGAAACGACTTTCCAGGTTATAAACGTATCTCAAAAGGAGGCCATCCAAGTTGCTACTCCACCGACGGCCCAACAGGGGAAATAGTTTGGTAGCCCTCGGATACCAAACTCTACCAATAGCGACGAACGGCGCCATCCCTTTTGAGGGCGGTTTGACGAAGCTCGTCTACTTCTGCGTGGTGCCTCTGCCGAATAACGGTTACCGAAATACTTAACAAGGAAGCCACGAAGCCCAGAATCGCGGTCCAAATTAGCATGGACATCCCAAAAGGCCTTCCCGTTGTTTCCTCGCGATTTGGCGACACCTGAGTGACTATCAAATCCTCGGCCTTGCAAAAAACGGAGGGGATTACGGCCTCGTTCGTCAAAAAGGAAATGACATCTTCGTCCTTCCGATTTAGAAGAGAATATGCAAACTTCCATGACCTGTCGTCGGGCGTTGTCTGGGTTATCTCTCCGAACTCCCGTTCTGGCTTCGTCGAGTGTGACACATTGAGCATTTTGAAATTTGGATCACTGGTGTTGAAAACAAAAGCAACACCCACATTTTTCAGAGCGATGCTCCCTGAGTTCCAGACCCTCACGTTCTCGACAAAAAGATCGCTCGTTGGAACGCCATTGACTTGGACCGTCACCCCTTGCAACCTGTGACTTAGGTAGTTCGTTGGTTTTTCAACACTGAAGCTTAGGCGCTTACCCGCCTCAAAGATCCTTGGAATTGCCTACGTGGCAACCGCTAAGATCAATCCCACCAACAACGGCGTCGTGAATGTCTCCCACAGTGATCTTGATCCATTGCTCACCGAAACAACCCCTCGGCCAAAAGGCGTGACAATAATAGCATTTCGGGTTGGCCGGCGCTCCCTGGCTCGGGCCCTGGAAGCCTCCGGTTGATGCTCTCGCCATCCTCATGTTAGGGTAAAGAGTTTCAGCACCACCCACTGCTCTGACCGAGGGATCATTGTCCACAGTTTCAACCACCACACCGACCGTTCGCAAGACCGCGCTGAACGCCGTCCATCGCCAGATGGGCGCGAAAATGGTCGATTTCAACGGCTGGGATATGCCGGTCGAATACCCTTCGGCCGGCGGCATCATTGCCGAGCACAACGCGGTGCGCACCGGCGTCGGCATCTTCGACGTTTCGCACATGGGAGACATGCGGCTGCAAGGCCCCGGGGCGTTGGCCGCGGTGCAACACATCTCGATGAATGATGCTTCGCGGCTCGCTATCGGACAGGCACAGTATTCGGCGCTGCTCTATCCGCAGGGGACGTTCGTCGACGATGTGATCGTGCATCGACTGGGCGAAGACGAATATCTGCTGGTGATCAACGCGGGAACGCGCGAAAAAGATTTCAACTGGGTGCGCGACAACACCTCACAGTTCGATTGCAAAGTAGAAAATCTTTCCGACGACTTCACCCAGATCGCGATCCAGGGGCCGAAGGGCGTGGATCTTCTGCAAAAGCTCACCGACGCGAATCTTTCCACGGTGAAGTTTTATTGGGTAACTCGCGGCACGGTCTGCGGGCTGAAGAATATCCTGATCGCCCGAACCGGCTACACCGCCGAAGATGGATTCGAAATCTACGTCCCTGCCGACGAAGCCACCGGCGCCAAAGTCTGGAACCAGGTGCTAGACGCGGGCAGAGAATTTGGCCTTATCCCCTGCGGCCTCGGCGCTCGCAACACTCTGCGGCTCGAAGGCGCTCTCTCGCTCTACGGACATGAAATTTCAGATACGATCAATGTATGGGAAGCGGGCCTCGATCGTTTCTGTAAGATGGAGAAGCCAGATTTCCTCGGTCGCAAAGCATTGGAGAAAGCAAAGGCCCCGGGCCTGAAGCGGACATTGATTGGACTCGAAATGATTGAGCGCGGCATTGCCCGCGATGGCTATAAAGTTTTCGATGACACCGGACGCGAGATAGGCTACGTGACCAGCGGATCCTACGCGCCGTTCTTAAAGAAGAATATTGCGCTGGCCTACGTTCCGCCCGAGTTCGCGGTTATGGGTTCGCATGTAAAGGTCGAGTGCCGCAGCCAGGGCGTGAAAGCGCAGGTCGTGCCCACACCGTTCTACAAGCGTCCGAAAAAGCAAGTGTAGGCGCGGGCGTTTCCGCACGTGCGGGGGCGCGAGAATCTGAAAGCCAGAAGCCAAGAGCCAGGAGCCGAGAGCTAAAATCATGCCTTATCCAACCGACTTCAAATACACCAAAGAACACGAGTGGATCAAAGCCGACGGCAAGAACGCAACCATCGGCATCACCGATCACGCGCAGGAGTCACTCGGAGACATCGTTTTCGTCGATCTGCCCAAACCGGGCTCCGACATAACCGCAGGCAAAACGTTTGGCTCGGTCGAGTCCGTTAAGGCTGTGTCCGATCTATACGCTCCCGCTTCCGGCACCGTGACTGAACTGAATGGCGAACTGGCCACGTCCCCGGAGAAGATCAACAAAGATGCGCACGCCTCCTGGATGATCAAGCTCACTCTAAAAGATCCGAATGAATTGAACGGATTGCTCTCCGCCGCAGACTACGAAAAGTTTGTCGCCGAAGAAGGCGGGTAGAAATTGCCAATTGCCTTTTATCGAGTCACCTCGAAGTCACCGAGAGTTTTATTTATCTTCTCTGTGCCTCCGTGTCTCTGTGGTGAAATAAGCTGAAGATTGCGATCATCAATCGAACTGACCGTCGGTTACATCTAAACTAATTCCCATGCGCTATCTTCCCAAATCTCCCGCCGACCGCGAAGCCATGCTGAAAGCCATCGGCGCGCGTTCGATTGATGACTTGTTCGCCCCTATCCCGGCCGAGTACCGGCTCAATCGCGATCTCAAAGTTCCGCGACAGATGGCCGAATCCGAAATCGTGGACTGGTTCCGCGAGCGCTCACGCGAAACCGCGGACGGCTACGTCAATTTCCTCGGCGCCGGCGCTTACTATCATTATCGCCCGGTGATTATCGATTCACTGATTTCGCGCGGCGAGTTCCTCACCGCCTACACTCCGTACCAAGCGGAAATTTCCCAAGGCACGCTGCAATCCATTTTTGAGTTCCAAAGCATGATTTGCGAGCTAACCGGCATGGAAGTCGCCAACGCAAGTATGTACGATGGGTCGACGGCCGCGGCCGAAGCCGCGATGATGGCTTGCCGCGTCACCGGGCGCAGTGCAGTTGCGGTTGCGCGAAGTGTTCATCCGGAGTATCGCGAAGTGTTGGCTACGTACGCGCATCATCAGGGCATGCCACTGGTCACAGTGCCATTCAACGAGAACGCCCGACTGGATTTGAATCGACTGGAAAAGTCCATCACTCCGGACACGGCCTGTGTCCTGATTCAGTCGCCGAATTTTTTCGGCACGATTGAAGACGTGGTCGCTGTCGCCGACATCGCGCACAAACATGGAGCGCTGCTGGTGGTTTCGATTGCAGAGGCGGTATCGCTGGGCATCGTCGAACCGCCGCGGCAAGCTGACATCATCGCCATGGAAGCACAATCGTTTGGCGTGCCCCTTGGATTCGGTGGGCCGTACTGCGGCGTGATCGCTACGCGCGAGCAATATGTGCGGCAAATGCCCGGACGGTTGGTGGGGCAAACTACCGACAGAAACGGCAAGCGCGGATTCGTGCTGACGCTGGCGACGCGCGAGCAGCACATCCGGCGCGAGAAGGCGACGTCGAATATCTGTACCAATCAGGCTTTGATTGCGCTGATGGCCAATATCTTCATGACAATTTATGGCAAGGTTGGTCTGCGGGAGTTGGCAAAACAGAATTTGGCGAAAGCGGCATATGCAGCTCAACAGTTCGGTAAGCATGCGAAAGTATTATTCTCCGGCGCGCCTCGCTTCAACGAGTTTGTCGTGCAGACCAGCAAAGATCCTTACGCAATCAATGCTCGGCTGCTGGAGCACAAAATCGTCGGGGGACTTCCGCTGAAGAAGTTTTATCCTGAACTCGGCAACGCGGCGCTGTGGTGTTGCACTGAGATGACCACGCGTGCCGCGATTGATACTGCGGCGGGCTTGGTAGCTAAAGGCGAGCGCTCGGTGAAACCTACCAAAGAAACAGCCGTCGTTCAGGAGGTGGTGCGATGAAGCCGACGATTCGCAAAGCCACCCAGCATGTCAACCAGAATGAGGGATTGATCTTCGAGAAATCCTCGCCCGGAAAAGCCGCGTGGAAGCTGCCTCTGCTCGATGTGCCGGAAGTGGATACGGCCAAGCTTCTTGGGTCTAGTGAAAGAAAAGATCTGGGCAACATGCCCGAGGTGAGCGAGATCGAAATCATCCGCCACTTTACCCGGCTCTCGACATGGAACTACGCCATCGACCTGGGCATGTATCCGCTGGGCTCTTGCACTATGAAGTACAACCCGCGGGTGAACGAAGTGGTTTCGCGTTTGGACGGATTGGCCAACGGGCATCCGTATCAGCCGGAGAAAGTTTCGCAGGGAGCGTTGCGGATTCTCCAAACCCTCAGCGAATGCCTGATCGAAATCACCGGCATGGACGCGATCACGTTGCAGCCTGCGGCCGGGGCGCACGGCGAGTTGACCGGCCTGCTCATGGTTCGTGCATATCACGAATCGAAAGGCGCGCCGCGCAAGAAGATTCTCATTCCAGACTCGGCTCACGGAACCAATCCGGCGACCGCCGCGATGGTTGGTTATGCGGTGGAGAATCTGAAGTCGAATGCCAGTGGGATGGTCGATGTGGCTGCGCTTGCGTCGCAGATGAACGAAGAAGTGGCGGCGCTGATGCTGACCAATCCCAACACGCTGGGCGTTTTCGAGCAGGAGATCCACAAGATCGCCGATATCATGCACGCTAAGGGTGGCCTACTCTATATGGACGGCGCGAACATGAACGCGCTGGTCGGCAAAGTGCGTCCTGGTGATTTTGGCGTTGATCTTATGCATCTGAATCTGCATAAAACATTTTCGACGCCGCACGGCGGCGGAGGGCCGGGGTCGGGACCAGTTGCGATCAAGAAGATACTCGAGCCGTTTCTGCCTACGCCGGTGGTCATTACCAGACCGGACGGCACGCTGGGCTTCGAATTCAACCGGCCGCAGTCGGTCGGACGTGTACGCGCTTTTTACGGCAACTTCGGAATGTTTGTTCGTGCCCTGGCGTATACGCTTGCCAACGGGCCGGACGGCTTGCGCCAGACTACCGAAGACGCGGTGTTGAACGCCAACTACATTCGCAAAGGGCTCGAAGGCGTCTACGATTTGCCGTATTCCACGCCCACCATGCATGAAGTGGTCTTCAGCGATAAAGTGCAGGCGAAAAAAGGGGTGAAGACCATGGACATCGCTAAGCGGTTAATCGATTATGGTTTCCATCCTTATACGACGGCGTTTCCGCTGATTGTGCCGGGCGCGCTCATGATCGAGCCGACCGAGAGCGAGCCCAAGGAAGAATTAGATTTGTTCATCGACGCGATGAAGTCGATCGCGGAAGAAGTGGAAGAAGATCCGCAGATGGTACTGGCCGCACCGCACACTACGCGCGTGTCGCGCCTGGATGAGACTGCGGCCGCAAGGAAACCCGTGCTGCGATGGAAGCCAGCATTAGCCACTAAGGGCGCGTAAACTACAACACCTTTGTCATCCCGAGCGCAGCGAGGGATCTGGGTCCTTGCTTGCGGCGGCAACGGTATGCAAGCAAGAACCGAGATCCCTCGCTGCGCTCGGGATGACAAAGGCGTTGCAGTCAGGCGCGATGACAATTATGTTGCAGTCAGGCGCGAAGGGGCGTTGACACCCTATTTTTTCTCGCTGATGCCGATCGACGCTTGAGTGTTCTCCCACCTGATGGTCATGGTGCAACTGCTACCCATTGCGGCCAACGTAATGGTAAAGTTCTCCACCGTCGAGGGCGTCGGCGAAACCTTCATGTCCGCGCGCGCCAGTTCGTCCGCTTCATATTTATAAGGGATGCCCCACTCGCCGGTTTTCTTATTGACGATCAGCGTCCACTTGTCGGCATTCGGGACAGTAAAAATCGTGTAGCTGCCCGCGGGCACATCTTTGCCGCCGACGCTCAGGTTGGTACCGGCGACGAAAGTGGTTGCTTCGTTGGCGCCGGTCCTCCAGACTTCACCGTAGGGTACGAGATCTCCGAAAATCTTGCGACCCTTGGCGCGGGGGCTGGAATAATTCACGCTGACGGTCTTGCCATCTGAAAATGAGCACTGCGCTTGGGCCGGCGGGCTGGGGCGCTTGCCTTTGTCCTGACATGCGGCGAGCACGGTGAACGCGAGCAACAGCGAAGTTAGAAATACAATTTGTTTGCGCATCATCTCTCCTTTGAGCATTTAGCAATTGGCACTTAGCATTTGGCTCTGAGCCCTCGCGACAACCACCCTACGAACCCTGAGTGGCCAAGTGCCAAATGCTAAGTGCTGATTGCTATGTGTTTTGACGTAGTGATCGAGGACTTGGACAGCAAAGCCCCACAATTATGCGCCACGCCCGACCGCGTTACAATCTCACCATGCCGGTATTCAACGAGAAACAGGAAGAACTGGAGCACTATGAAACCATGATGGGCGTGCCCCGGGGACGACTCGCGGTCACGATGGACATGATCACCGACGCTATGGCACTGGTCGGACAACATGGCGTCTATTGCCAGAGCCAGCGTTGGCCCGGAAAGCCGGTGATGGATATTCAGATGGTGATGAAGAATTTGACCGACGCGAAAGAGCTGATCCAGAGTGTGATGGAGAAGCTGAAAACAGCGTGACCGAAATCTGTGCGGGACGTCGCGCCCTTGATGCGGCTAGATTTTCTCGACGAACTGCCCGATTGATACATCAGCTTGCTTCAAGATGCCTCGTAGTGTTCCGGTAGCTAATTCCGGATGGAGTGGGACGACGCAGCCGCGCGTCCCTGAGGCGTCTGAGCGCTTGAGTACAATGTGGCTTCCACGCTGGCGGACCTGAGTGAAGCCTAGTTTCTCCAGGGCACGGATTGCCTGTGCGCCAGAGACGCGAGGCAACTTAGGCAAATCGGGCCTCGAACACGGTGACGAACGGCCGGCCGTGATCGACGAGTGGAAACTCCTGCAGATACAATTCGGTGGCCTCTTGAAGGTTGGCGACCGCCTCTTCGACGGTCTTACCCTGGCTAACCGTACCTACTTCAGGACATTCCGCAACGTAGAGTTCGCCTTCCTTGTGCAACACAGCCGTGAATGTACCTACAGGCATTAGGCAGTCCCTCAATCCTTAATCAACAACCAATTGTGCGCTCACGGGAACACGTCCGCAATTGAAATCTAAAATGGGGTGGCGTGGCGCCGCGACAAATCTGTATGGTTCTCTGTCTCGCTATGGTGAAAGGTTCTACGCGAGGGTGTACTTTCCCCGCTGGATCACTTTCTGCGCGATCTGTTGGCGCAACTCAATCGTGTTGAACGGCTCATGCTTCGCCAGACGGCGCAGAATCGCCAACTGCGTGCGCAGCATGTCGCCGTCGGCGACGGCGGCGATTACTTTCCTGGCTGCGGCTTCGATCTTCTCCATCGCCTGGGAAAGATAAACGCGAGTCATGGCGATGGGCAGGGAAGCGGCACTTTCGCCTTTCTGTTCCGCAATCTTCTGCGCCCGCAGCACTGCGGATTCCATGGCGTAGGTCTCGATGACCATGTCGGCAATCGCACCCATGACTTCCTGCTGATCCTGGATGGCCTGCATGTATTTCTGCGTGGCTGCTCCGGCCACGAACAAGCCAAGCTTCTTGGCCGATGCCACGAGTTTCCGTTCTTCCGCCAGCGGGCCTTCGAGTTCTTCGCCAAGCGAGGGTCCGGATAAAACTTCGTCCATCAATTTCTTGATGGCGGGCATAAGCGGCAACTGGCCGGACATGGCGCGCTTGAGCAAAAAGCCCGTAATGATGAGGCGGTTGATTTCGTTGGTGCCTTCGAAAATGCGGTTGATGCGGGCATCGCGATAGGCTCGCTCGGCAGGATACTCTTCGACAAAACCGTAGCCGCCGTGGATCTGGACCGTTTCATCGACGACGAAATCCACCATCTCCGAGCCCCACACTTTGATAATGGAGCACTCGACGGCGTACTCTTCGATGGCCTTGCGAGTTTCTTTTGCAGCGTCGGGACGAGATTTGTCCACTTCGGAAAGTGCAACGTCCATCATGCCCACGGTGCGATAGACGAGAGCTTCGCCGGTGTAAATGCCCACCGCCATGTTTGCCAGTTTTTCGCGAACCAGACCGAAGTCGGCGATTACCTTGCCGAAAGCCTTGCGCTGCTTGGCATAACCAATAGCGTTCTCGAGCGACAAGCGTGCCCCACCCACGCACATGGCGCCCAACTTGAAGCGGCCAACGTTCAGGATGTTAAAGGCGATGACATGCCCCTTGCCAATTTCGCCAAGCATGTTCTCAACCGGAACCTTGCAGTCGTTCAAAATGATGGGACAGGTGGACGACCCGCGGATGCCCATCTTGTGCTCTTCCGCGCCGATAGAAAATCCAGGGAAGGTTTTCTCGACCAGAAACGCGGTGAACTTTTCTCCGTCAACTTTGGCGAAAACGGTAAACAAGTCGGCGAAGCCGGCGTTGGTAATCCACATCTTCTCGCCGTTGAGAATGTAGTGCTTGCCATCTTTCGAGAGCTCGGCGCGGGCACGGCAATTCAGTGCGTCCGAGCCGGATGAGGCCTCTGACAAAGCGTAAGCGCCAACGATTTCCCCGGCCGCAAGCCGAGGCAGGTATTTCTTTTTTTGCTCCTCGGTTCCAAAATAAACGATGGGCAGCGTGCCAATGCCGGTGTGTCCGCCCCAGGTCGTGGCGAAGCCGGCGTACTTTGCAATGTGGTCGGCGATCACGGCTGCTGTGACTTTATCCATCTCAAGACCGCCGTAAGCTTCGGGGATCTCGGCCGAGCTGAGCCCGAGTTCGCCGGCTTTCTTCAAAAGATCGCGGGTAATGGAAAAGTCCTTGTGCTCCATCTTCTCGATATTCGGGACGATCTCGTTGACCGCGAATTCCTCTGCCGTCTGGCCGATGAGAATGTGCTGTTCGGTGAAGTCTTCGGGCGTGAAAACTTCGTCGGGCTTGCGCTCTTCCAGAAGAAAGCTGCCGCCGGAGACTTTGGTTTGCGGAATTGCAGTCGTCGCCATTTTTGATCAAATCCCCTCAACCAACAAATTTCACGGCAGTGGCACGGAGACACAGAGATAGCTCTAATTCTATAGCGAGAGAATCAATAAATCTCTGTGCCTCTGGGGTTCTGAGGTGAATGGAGGTGCCTGGCCTTTCGTGCTTACGAAAGGTTTTCAAAGATGCCCGCCGCTCCCATGCCGCCGCCGACGCACATGGTAACCAGTCCGTACTTTGCGTTACGCCGCTTCATCTCGCGAATAATCGTAGAGGTGAGCTTGGCGCCGGTGCAGCCCAAAGGATGGCCCAGCGCAATCGCACCGCCGTTGGGATTCACGCGCTCAGGATCGAGTCCCGCCTCTTTGATCACCGCCAAGGACTGCGCCGCGAAGGCTTCATTCAGTTCGATCACGTCAATATCTGCCAGCTTAAGTCCGGCCATCTTCAACGCTTTCGGAATCGCGAATACCGGGCCGAGGCCCATTTCTTCAGGCTTGTATCCGGCAGTGGCGAATGAAACATAGCGGGCCAGCGGCTTAATGCCTAACTGTTTGGCGCGATCAGCGGACATAACCACCGCAGCCGCTGCTCCGTCAGACATCTGCGACGAATTGCCCGCGGTTACGGTGCCTTTCACGTGGAATGCGGGCTTGAGCGAAAGCAGCGCTTCGAGCGAAGTATCGGCGCGCGGGCCTTCGTCAACTTTGAAGGTAATCTCCTGTCGCTTCGGTTTCGAGCCATTGGGAGTAGTGAAGCTCACGGGTACGGACACCGTTTCCTCTGTGAACTTTCCGGTCTGAATTGCCGCCAGTGCTTTTTGATGACTGCGATACGAGAATTCGTCCGCCGCTTCACGCGTGATGCCGAAGCGTTGGGCCAACCGCTCCGCTGTTAGACCCATGGAAAGATACGCGTCGGGATAGTGGTCGACAAGCCATGGGTTCGGCGAGATTTTGTGGCCGCCCATGGGGATCATGGACATGGATTCCGTCCCGCCAGCGACGATGATCTCAGCCCCACCGCTCATGATGCGCTCGGCCGCCATGGCAATCGCCTGCAAGCCAGATGAGCAGAAGCGGTTGATGGTGAGGGCCGAAACTTCGACCGGCAATCCGGCACGCAACGAGGCGATACGAGCCACGTTCATCCCTTGTTCGGCTTCGGGCATGGCACAGCCGAGGATGACGTCTTCGATTTCTTTGGCATCGACTTGCGGCACGCGCTCGAGCGCGCCCTTAATTGCGAGCGCGGCAAGTTCATCGGGACGGGTAGCGCGGAGCGTGCCCTTGAAGGCGCGTCCCACAGGCGTGCGGACAGAAGAAGCGATAACTACTTCGCGCATAAGAAAACTCCTCAAATCATTTTAGATTGTCGATGGACCATTTTGGATTGAATGATTAATTCGTCGGCCCGACGTTAGCCCCTCAATGATTTGACTGCATGTAACATGTAGCGTTACACTACACGCCGATTATCAAGACTATCACTGAGGAGTTTCTCCCATGCGCATGCACAGTCCGCCTCATCCCGGTCAGCTCCTCCGCGAGTATTTGGGAAAAACGGCCGTATCCACGGCAGCCGCGCATCTCCGGGTCACGCGTGTCACTCTATCGCGTGTGTTGAATGGCAAAGCGGGAATCTCCGCCGCTATGGCCCTTCGTCTCGCCTCCGCCCTGGGCACCTCCCCGGAACTGTGGATGAACATGCAGTCCCAGTACGACCTCTGGCGGGCCTGGCAAGCCGGCCAACCAGCGGTGCGGAGGTTGGCGCCTGTTGCGGCGGGGTGAGTGCGCGTAAAAAGCAAAACCCGGACCGTTTCCGGTCCGGGGATCAGCCTGTCCAGCTATCGAGTTAATTATCGGCAGCGCCCGGATAGAAGTCAACATTACTTTTTGAGGAGCCCGCCTGTCCAAAAGCTCCCCTGCAGCTTCCCTACCAACCAGGGAGGCTGTGGACCCGACGGGATTCGAACCCGTACCTTCCAGCTGGACAGGCTGATGTGCTCCCATTACACCACGGGCCCCAGTGCAGGTTATGGACGGGGGCTAGCGTTAGCAAGGTTGTACATCACACCAATCCTGCTTCGGTGCCGAACTGGAACGAAACCTCAGTCAATTCCGCAACGTTTTGCCCGTCTTTAACGTGAACTGAATTCGCTCTTGGGTTTTTTTCTCGCCGCATAGCGATTTGAAGCCTTCGCGCTCCAGATCGAGGATGTACTGTTCACTCACCGGAGTGCCCGGAGTCACATTCCCGCCGCACAGCACTTCGGCGATCTTCGTGGCCAGCTTGACCTCGTATTCGGTGATGTAGTCCCCCTGCCGCATCAGGTGCGCGCCCATCTTCAGCGCGGCGAGGATATTTTCTCCCGGTGCCGGAATGTCGGTGCGGGGCTGCGGAGGCTCGTATCCCGCGCGGACCATCTCCAGCGCACGCGCTTTCGCGTCACTCAGCACGCGCTCTCGGTTCATGGTGATGCTGTCGGAATCCCGCAGAAATCCAAGTCCGCGCGCTTCGTGAGCCGACGTCGCTACTTTCGCGGTCCCGATGGTTTCGAAGATCTTTTTCATCGCCTCCATCAGTTCGACGGATTCGCCTCTACCGCCGGGCCGAATCGACGCAGCGCTGTCGACCGCGCGCAGCAGCATCTCTTTGCAGCCTCCAGCTCCGGGGAGCAAGCCTACGCCCACTTCAACCAATCCCATGTAAAGTTCGGCGTGGGGTTGTAGAGCAGCAGCGTGCAGCGAAATCTCCGTGCCTCCGCCAAGGGTCAAGCCGAAAGGCGCGACCACCACCGGCTTCGGCGAAAACTTGATAGCCTGGGTCATGCCCTGAAAGGCGCGAATGGCGAGATCGACGTCGTCCCACTCTTCTTCCTGGATCGACATCAGCAGCAGCATGAGATTAGCGCCAACTGAAAAGTTCGTCGAGTCGTTGGTGATAACGAACGCGTCGAATGCATCGCCCGGGCCACCGGGTTTCAATGTTTGCGAGATGAATTGCACGATATCGCTGCCAATCGTGTTCATCTTGGAGTGAAACTCGATGCAGGCTACGCCGTCGCCGAGGTCGACGACAGATGCGCCGGAGTTCTTCTTCACCACGCCGTTCGATTTCTTCGCCACCTCGACCGACCACACGCCGCTCGGCACTTTTACCGCTTCATAGGTCCCGCCTTTCAAATCCCAATAGGCACGGCCCGAGCCAGCCTTGGGATCGTCCAGGTACCAGGTTTTCTTGCCCGAGGCCAGCAATTGTTCGACGTTAGCCGCGACCGGACGATCTTCCTTCTTCATGCGCTCGACCGTGGCTTCGACGCCGGCCGCATCCCAGAGTTCGAAAGGCCCCAACTCCCAGTTGAAGCCAAGACGCATGGCGCGATCGATCTCAACAATGGAATCGGAAATCTCCGGAATACAATTGGCGGAGTAAGTCCAAAGATCGGATAGAGCCGACCACAGAAACGCGCCAGCTTTGTCGTTCTTCTGCGGACTGCCGCCATCCAATCCCAGCAACATGCGAACCCGAGTTGGGGTTTGCTCGACATTCTTCGCCATGTCGAGGGCAGGGAACTTAGGCTTCCGTCGCGGATGGTATTCCAGCGTCTTCCAATCCAGAGCAAGACGCTCGTCTTCTCCACCTGCGCCCTTCACCTTCTTGTAGAAGCCACCCTTGGTTTTGTCCCCGAGCCATTTGCGTTCCAGCATCTGCTTGTAGAAATCCGGGAGTGAGTTCGTCGAGGGCGCAGACTCCTGTCCGCCGATTTTCTCCATATTGCTGACCACGTGTCCCAAAATATCCAGCCCGACCAAATCAATGGTGCGAAACGTAGCCGACCTTGGCCAGCCCACCGCCTGCCCGGTCAGCGCGTCGACATCTTCAATGCTCAGATCCATTTCCTGCATAAGCCGCATCACATTCAAAACCGAAAACGTCCCGATGCGATTGCCGATGAAGTTAGGAGTGTCCTTGGCGTGAACAATGCCTTTTCCGAGATGAATGTCGCAGAAGCGAGAGACGGCGTCGATCGCGTCCGGGTCAGTGTCGGGCGTAGGAATGATCTCCAGCAGCCGCATGTAGCGCGGCGGATTGAAGAAGTGTGTCCCAAACCACGAACGGCGAAAGTCGTCGGAGAAACCTTCGGCAATTTTTCCCACCGGCAGGCCGCTGGTGTTCGTCGTGATGATGGTTCCGGGCTTGCGGATGGCTTCCACCTTCCTCAACAATGCCCGCTTGAGATCGAGATTCTCGACCACGGCTTCGATGATCCAGTCCACTTCGGCCAGCCGCTTGAGGTCATCGTCGAAGTTGCAAACGGTGATCAGCCGTGCGAGTGAAGCATCCATGAATGCGGCGGGCTTCGCTTTCTTCGCCGCATCGAGCCCGGCGGCGGCGATCTTATTGCGAGCAGGCCCGTCGGCGTCAGCTGGAACGATGTCGAACAGATAGCTGGGGACACCTGCGTTCGCGAAGTGCGCAGCGATGCGGGCACCCATGGTTCCCGCGCCAAGGACAGCAACTTTATGGATCTGTTTCATCGATCGAACACTCCTAATCCCGAAGACGCAGCCGGACAAACCCAGACGCAGCGAGCTGCGTCTCTACAGAACAAAGGAAAAAAGACTTGTTCAAGCAGTTTATCTAGCACGCAGTTGTTTTAGCCAGCGGGTTAGGCATCGGTCTCAGGGAACACCCCAAAATACAGCTGGCGCGTGCCGCATTAGATGTGGGGTGAGGATGGCAGCGGCACGCGCCTCAATCAAGTTGAGTTGAAGATAGACTCCAGTCGAGTTGGAGTCAAGGTTACATATCACACGTGTGCGTGACGGGTTGGCGATACAAATTCGTTAGAACTCCGGGTGAGCCGCCAGATAAGTCTGCGCTCGGCGAACCATATCCTTCTCGCCGCGATAGGCCAGCTTTCGCGCTGCGTCTTCCAAAGAAATCCACAGCGCCTGCTTCACCTCAATGCGCATTTCGGGATCGATCTCGTCGATTTGGCCAGACTCATAGCGAAAAAGATAAAAACTGACAATCTTGAAAACCCGTTCTTTGCCTCCCCAGGCGCGCACATATGTGTATTTCGTGTCCCCGAGCTTCGTCACCGGAATAGCGGTTAGGCCCGTTTCTTCGACCACCTCGCGGACAGCCGTTTCCTCGGGTTTCTCTCCTGGACCGACCAGCCCCTTGGGCAGAGCTAGTAACATTTTTTGCGATATTTTCTTTTTAGTCGAACCCGGTACGTCAGCCGCAGGCTCTTTCCGAGGCTCAATCACCGCCAACTGCCATCCCTCGGGCGCACGCCGCACCACTACGCCACCCGCGGAAATCTCTCGCGCCATACTCTTAAGTTATCAGAAACACAGGAGTTAGTCACCAACAGCAGCCAGGATGGTAACCCGGAGTAACCCGATGTCCGTAATCTGGCGCAGCCACGCCTGCCATGAAACGATTGATCTTGAACTGGCATCTTAGTTGCACGCTCGGCTTGGGATGTTGGGCCAAATGTGGCGGAGTTGGGTTTAGATAATTAGCCGGGCAGAGCCGGGATGGTGTGAGGTCCCCGTGAAGAGTCTGGATAAGATTATTCGTTCGGTGCAGGCGTTTGGCCGCGGCCTTTCCGGGCAGCCTTCGAGCCTGAGTTCACGACTAAGCAACGTCGGCATAGGCCTGGCTCTGGGCGGAGGCTTTGCTCGCGGAATCGCCCACGTCGGCGTCCTCAAAGTCCTCGAAGAAGAAAACATCCCCATCCGCTGCATTGCCGGAACCAGCGTAGGCGCCCTCATCGGTGCCGCCTACTGCAGCGGGATTTCGGCCGCGGAGCTTGAGCAAGTCGCGGCCCGCGTCCGCTTCAAACATATCGCTCGTTGGACGCTCTCGCGCTACGGCTTCGCCAGCAACCAGCGCATGATCGGATTCCTGAACCAACTTCTGAAGGTTAAGACTTTCGAAGAGCTGCGTATCCCTCTCGCCGTAACGGCAACCGATTTCTCCACCGGCGAGGGCGTGGTATTCCACTCCGGACCGCTGACCGATCCGGTGCGCGCCAGTTGTGCGTATCCAGGAATGTTCCTGCCGGTAAAGATTCGCGGCCGTTTCCTCATCGACGGAATGTTGTCGCACACCGTGCCCACGCGGCCGCTGCGCCAGATGGGAGCGGATCGCGTGCTGGCCGTGCACCTGAAAGGCAAATGGACGGACGGCGAGGGCCCGCGGCATCTTTTCGATGTCATCGGCCAATGTTTCGCCATCGCGCAGGAGATGAATAGCAGTCAGTGGAAGTCGGCCGCCGACCTGGTAATCGAACCCGATGTGAACGGCTACAAATATGACGCCTTCGAACACAGCGTCGCACTGGTGCGAGCCGGAGAACTAGCCGCCCGCGCCGCCCTGCCGGAAATCCGCAAATGGCTGCAAGAGGAACCACACCGTCAGCGCGCAGCCCGCGCAACCCAACCAGCCGCAGTCCCCGCAGACTAAGCGCTAAGCAAAGACCATGTCGCGGAGAGCCGCCCTCGGCTGTCCAGTCAAGCAAGGCGTGAACGCGAGAGACCTGCTGTTCCTGCCGCCACCGGGAATTAATTCCAAGGGATGCTCGCTGGCATCACCGCACTCTTTTGCACATTGACACGCACCGCATCTGAGAACATAATCACCGCCTGCTGCAAGCACGCGGGGCCCCTGTAGCTTTTCCGAATCTGTCTCTTGGGATTTCTGACGCGAGGTCGTTCAATGCGACGCAATCACTGCTGGATCGGTGGAATCGAAATTCTAGCGCTACTTGTCTTGTTGCCGGTGATTTCCTCCGGCGCGACAGCGAATAAGGACAGCAAGGCGCCAACCGCGAAAGAGAAAGTTATTTATTCGTTTCAGGGCGGCACCGACGGTGCAAACCCGATGTCCGATTTGGTTTTGGACAGCTCTGGCAACCTGTACGGCACAACCAACAACGGCGGTGGCGCCAATGAATATGGCACCGTATTCGAGTTAAAGCGTAACGGCGAGAGTTGGAGGGAACAAGTCCTTTACCGCTTCCAAGACGGGGCTGACGGCGAATATCCCCAGGCAGGTTTGATTTTCGATTCCTCCGGCAATCTCTACGGCACAACGGAGCGCGGCGGCCCGGGCGACTTAGGCACCGTCTTTAAACTAGCGCCGAATGGAAAAGGAGGTTGGACCCACAGCATTCTCTACAGCTTTGTAGTAGGAGCGTATCCATCTTCGGATCTGGTCTTCGATGCTAACGGAAACCTCTACGGCACTACCCTGTTTGGCGGGGTCAATAGTTGCGAGGGGGCGCCTGCCTGCGGCACCGTATTCGAGCTCATTAAGCAATCCAACGGTTCCTGGACCGGGTCAACTCTGTACCAATTTGCCGGCCCGCCAAACGATGGTGGAATACCCTCCTCGGGAGTGGTGCTCGATTCCGCTGGAAATCTCTATGGAATGACAGTCGCCGGCGGATCGAATCACTGTTTTCTACAACGCTTTCCCGGATGCGGAGTTGTCTACAAACTAACGCCCGATGGCAAAGGAAACTGGACGGAGACCGTACTCTTCAACTTTGCCCGGGGGAACGGCCTTGCTGTCAGCCCATCTGCCGGGCTGCTCATAGATGAAGACGGGGATCATCTAGTGGGAACGACTCTCCAGGGCGGGGACGGCCTTGGCACCATCTTTGCGCTCGATGAGTCGAACAATGCGACGTGGAAGCAGGTGGTGTTGCATCGCTTCTACGAGAACCGGGATGGCAGATCCCCCGTGGGCCAGTTGATCACGGACAGCAATCACAACCTGTTTGGCGTCACGATCGAGGGCGGGGGAGTCGTCGGTGGAGCCGGGATGGTTTTCGAGCTTCAACTCACGAAGGAGGGCCACTGGAACGAAACCATACTTCACGATTTTGCCGGGGGGACTGATGGCTCGTATCCCGAGGGCGGGCTGGTGAGCGACGGTAACGGTCATCTCTACGGCACAACATCGCAAGGCGGCACAGCGACCTGTTCAGAAGGGCAGAACTTGTGCGGGACGGTCTACGAAATTACACCCTAGTGTTAACCAAACTTGAGGAGGCGAACATGATTTCCCACGACGTGACTACAAAACGATCGGGAAGGCCCAGACCCGCCGTGAAGCTCAGAGATGAATTCGATAAGAGACTATCGGCCTACACCGGCTGCGCCATTGCCGCTGGAGTGAGCCTTCTAGCCGTAACAAAATCGGCCGATGCCGAAATTGTATATACTCCCGCGCACATACAGATTCCTACGAACTCCAGTGTTCCTATTGACCTGAACCATGATGGCGTCGCCGATTTTTCTTTCGCAAGCAACAGCGGCGCAAACGGTTACCCCATGTTCGCATTGGAAGTCAGCCCTGCCCGCTCACGCAACGGGGTGTGGGGTAAAGGCCAAAACGGCGAGAGATTCGCGTCCAACTTGCAGGCGGGCCGCAAAGTAGGTGCCAACAAGCAATATTTTCAGGCAGCCGGAGCCCCAGCGTTGATGGCCAGCGTATTGAGCAGATCTTACAGCAGCCGAACCGGGGGACAGTTTCCCTACGCCAGTGGCCGCTATCTCGGGCTGAGGTTCGTCATTGCCGGAGAGATCCACTACGGTTGGGCGCGACTGAATGTGCCTTCACTATCTCCACACGGCGGCATCCTTGCCGTGGTGACCGGCTACGCCTACGAAACCATCCCCGGCAAGCCAATCATCACTGGCAAGACCAGGGGCCCGGATGTGATCACGCTCGAACCCGCCAGCCTCGGTAACCTGGCGCGTGGCGCCTCAGCAATGTCGGCATGGCGGGTGAAGCAAACACCGGCCGCGACACACTAACCGGCGTAACTTCTTTACAGCGACTCCACAAGCCGGGCATCACTTCGCGGGAGGAACGTCAAGCTGGGATCTAACCGCTGGAGAGCTAATAGCTACTTCATCACCCCGCGCTGCGCAATCCCAATGTTATCCCGCGAAGTGTTCTTCACCAGATACATCATTTCGTCCGCCTGCCGAATGATGTCATGAGGCGTCTTGGCATCATGCGGGTACGTCGCCACGCCCATCGAAGCCCGCACATTCAGATTCAATCCTTCCTCTTTACAGAACATGCTGGTGCGCAGGCTGTCACGCAGACGTTTCGCCACGACCAAAGCGGAATCTTTCCCAGTCTGCGGCAACAGCACCACAAATTCGTCGCCCCCATAGCGAAAAGCGTAGTCAATCAACCGCAGCTGCGCCTTGATCAAATACCCGATCTCAGCCAGCAACTTGCTTCCAACCAAATGCCCATTAGTGTCGTTGACCTGCTTGAAATGATCCAGGTCGATGAACACAACCGTAAACTCGTACCCAAAGCGTGACGACCGGTAAACCTCAGTTTCCAATGTCTTATAAAGATGCCGCGCGTTGTAAAGCCCGGTGCAATCGTCGGTGATGGTGAGTTCCTGAATCTTCTCCACCGCCCGCGCATTTTCGATGGCAATGGCCGCGTAATCGCACAAAGACTGCAAAAAGAAAATCTCCTGATCCCCGAAATGCTCCATGTCCACGTTCACCAACTGAATCACGCCCAGCACGCGCAACCGCGACTGCACCGGGAAGCACACGATCGACCGCGTCTCCCACTTGGTCATCTCGTCAATGCGCTTGGCAAAACGCGGATCCGTCATCACATCCGGCACCACCAGCCTTTGCCCGTTCTTCGCCACATACCCGGCGATGCCCTCGCCCACCTTAAGCCGGATATTTTTCAAAGCCTCGGACGCCGTTCCCACCGCTATGGCAAAATAAAGCTCGTCGCGTTCGTCATCCACCATCAGCAATGACCAGGTGTCCGGACGGAAATATTCCGCCATCTTTTCCATGATGGTCTGCAGAATGGAGTCGAGATCCAGCGACGAGGTTAGAGCTTTGGCCACATCGTGAAAGATGGTCAGTTCTTGACTCTGCCGATTGTGATCGGCCTCGGTGGCCTTGGTCATCAACAGCAACCTCGAATCTAGAGCGGGAGTGTCAAAATTATAAGCGGCCTCCAGAACCTGCGGCAACGAACCTTGGTAACCCGAACCCGTAAAGGCACGTCTAGCTGTGGCTTGTGGAGTGACGGGCGAGACTACCGTCCGATGGAGCGACGGGCGTCACGCCCGTTCCGCCAAGCAAGGCGCTGTTACAGCCTCAGCGAAGAAGTGAAGAAATCGCGCTAATTTCCGGGAAAAATTGGCCTTCTAGTTTGATACTCTGCGCTCGCTCTTCCGCCTGTCCGCTCTACGCCTCTCAACTCTGCGCTTTTCGAGCCGAAGCTCCCCAGGAAGATGCGAAATCGTCTGCTTGGCTTCGTCCACCATTTCCTTTAGATGAGACAGCTGCCCGCGCAGCGCGTTCCTGAGCTCGGCGAACACAAGGTTGAATTCCTCAGGGTCATCTACCGTGACCGCCTTGCTACTAAGCAGACTTATGCGTTCTTGTAAACGGGAGAGGGCCATACCCCGGCTACCATGCCACAACACGTCGCTATGTTCGATACCATACACACTGTAGATGACCCTAGGAGCAGCCTTTTTTTGCACGTGTGGGGAACGGGCGCCTGCCGGTTCCGGACACCTCTGCTGTGATCCATATCACCATTCTGGGTGACGGCATTGAACAAGACAGCATTCTGCAGCCATCCGAGAGGCGCCAAAGAATTAATCCGTGCCAATCCGCGCAAATCCGTGGCCGAACTTCCTACCGAAAAATTGCGCCGCCCCCAACACTCGCATAACATATAGGTGAACAGAGAGAAGAAACGCGTGGCAACGTTCGGAGCCCAACTCAAACTGGAACGGGAGAAGCAAGGAGTCACTCTCGAGGAAATTTCCCTGTCCACGAAAATTGGCACGCGCATGTTGCGCGCACTCGAAGAAGAACATTTCGATCAACTCCCCGGCGGCATCTTCAACAAAGGTTTTATCCGTGCTTACGCGCGCTGCCTTGGCATGGACGAAGACCAGGCCGTCGCCGACTACCTCACCGCCACCGGAGCCACCTCTCCGCCCAAGAAATTCGAGAACAACGACCAGGCTCCGATCCTCGAGCCCCCTCCGCGAGACGACAGCTCCGCCGCAGGCCTTCCCTGGGGCGCCTTCGCAGTCGTGCTCCTGATCGTCGCCTTGGGCTTCGCGGCGTGGGGATTCTATTCCCGCGAATCGGAACGGACGGCTCGCGACGCGACGACGCCCGTCGCCAACTCTTCAGGCGCCACGCCTGCCGCGGGTGCGGAAACTTCTCCGTCCGTGCAAAAGCCGGACGAGCCGGCGGATTCCTCCGCCACCATGCCGCAGCCTGACCAGCAACCAGTCGCAACCAAAAGCGTGGCTGAGCCGACGGCGGCGCCAGTTGACAGCGTACCTGCGCCAACTCCGCCCGCCACCCAGGCCCACCTCATAGCCAGCACAAACCCGCCGCTTCAACTGGTCGTCAGGGCCCGTGAAGATTCCTGGCTTTCCGTTTCCGTGGATGGCGAAATCGTTACCCGCACCCTCCTGACTGCACCGGCGCAGAAGTCGATTCGAGCACAGAATGAAATCGTCGTTCGGGCAGGCAACGTGGGCGCTTTGGATTTCGAATTCAACGGCAAAAAACTGCCAACGCAAGGCGACTACGGCGAAGCGAAAACTCTGACCTTCGACGCCCGCGGCCTGCAACCCGCCGCCCCCAAATCAGAAGCCCCCCAACCAGAAGTCCAAAAACCAGAAGTCCCCGCTCCATCGCCCCAGTAAATGCCCGCGACACTCCGCCTTTGGGTAGCACAGCGCTTCACAACTTGCGGAACAAACTCTCGGCGTTGGGAGTTGTGGAAGGGCACGGCTTCAGCCGTGCCGTAAGGCCTTGAAAAAGATGTAAGGCGACGCCAGAAACCGAGACCATTCAAGACCCCAGTCGCCGATTTCAGAACGAGCGTCCACGTGCTACCAGCCGCGAGCGGCAGAAGAATCCAGTCCACGGTGCAAGCCGTGCGTAAAAATTGAAAAACAAACGAGGCCCAGAGGGGCGATAGAATCTTTTCCTGCGAATTCCGCCCGCAATACCCGAACAAACCCACACAAAATCCTGATAGAACCCGAGAACATCATGACGTGCCGTACCAACCGCCCGCGATTTCCCGTTGAATCCCTGCCCGCGACCCCCCACACCAGAAGAAACTCCGCTCGCTGCCCGTACCTGCAATCCCGCCCAAAAAGATTGCGCCTCCACTGGTTCTCTGGTAGCCTTTTACGGACCGCAAAGAAAACGCATTTCGTGTGGCCGTCGTGTGTGGATTACGCATGCTGATTAACGCGTGCCAATTGATGCGTGCTGATCGATTCCCCGCCAGACGTAACGTCCATAGTTTGCAAGGAGAACAAGCTTGTCCAAGAATCGCCATTTATTTACCAGTGAATCCGTAACCGAAGGACATCCCGATAAAATCGCTGACCAGGTTTCCGACGCAATCTTAGACGCCTGCTTAACCGACGACCCCTCCAGCCGCGTAGCCTGCGAAACCCTGACCGCAACCGGCCTTGTAGTAATCGCCGGCGAGATCACCACCAAAGCCTACGTCGATTTCCAAAACCTCGTGCGCGGAACCATCGCCTCCATCGGCTATAACAACGCCCTCTATGGGTTCGATTCCAACACCTGCGCCGTCATCTCCAGCATCAACAAACAATCCGGCGATATCGCCATGGGCGTAGACACCGGCGGCGCCGGCGACCAGGGAATGATGTTTGGCTTCGCTTGCAATGAGACTCCGGAATTGATGCCGGCGCCTATTTCTTTTGCGCATAAGCTCTGCATGCGGTTGTCGGAAGTGCGCAAGCATGGGAAGCTTCCTTACTTGCGTCCGGATGGCAAGTCGCAAGTCACCGTCGAATACGATCAGCATCACAAGCCGGTGCGGGTCGACGCGGTCGTGATTTCTACCCAGCATTCCGAGACAGTTGGCAACGACGAACTTCGCAGCGACATTCTTAAGCACGTAATTCAGGCTACGATTCCGGCTCATCTCCTCGACGAGGATACGAAGTACCACATCAATCCCACGGGACGCTTTGTGATTGGCGGGCCCATGGGCGATACCGGGCTGACCGGACGAAAGATTATCGTCGACACCTACGGCGGCATGGGAAGGCACGGCGGGGGCGCGTTCAGCGGCAAGGACCCGACCAAGGTAGACCGGTCGGCTGCGTACATGGCGCGTCATATCGCAAAGAACATTGTGGCGGCTGGGCTGGCGGATCGTTGTGAAGTTCAACTCGCGTACGCCATCGGCGTGGCCGATCCGGTGAGCGTGCTCGTGGATACGTTTGGGACGAGCAAAGTCGATCCGACGATGATTTCGGATCTGGTTCGCGCTAACTTCAAGCTGACTCCCAAGGGGATCATCGACTCGCTGAATTTGCGGCGGCCGATCTACTGCAAGACGGCGGCTTATGGGCACTTCGGGCGCAGCAATCCCGATTTCACGTGGGAGTCGACCGACAAGGCGGCGAAGCTGGCCAGCGATGCCGGCTTGCGACAGCCGGTCGCGGCGCACAAGTAGACCATGGCGGGCCCGCCCTTTCGCAAAGGACGCGAAAAGGGTGGGGCACCCGGTTTTAGGCCGGCAGCAGATTCCTCGCTACGCTCGGAATGACAATAGTTGAATAGGAATGAGATGGGTTCAGGATTAGGACACAGAAGTTTTTCAACAGGCAAAAGTACGATCACTGGGTGTTCAAAGTAACGAATCCGCAATAAAATAAGGGTCACGATTTCAGCGCCACAGGAGAAGTATGTCGACGACACCAACGCAAGTGCATTCTGACATCAAAGGCATCGAGTTTGCCGATCTGGGCAAAAAACGCATCGAGTGGGCCAACCAGTCGATGAAAGTTCTGCAGATCATTCGCAAGGAATTCATCAAGAACCAGCCGCTGCAGGGCATCCGCATTTCCGCCTGCCTGCACGTGACCGCGGAGACGGCGAATCTGGCCATCACCCTTCGTGACGGCGGGGCCGACGTGGTGCTATGCGCTTCGAACCCGCTGTCCACGCAGGACGATGTCGCCGCCAGCCTGGTGCGCGACCACAATATTCCGGTCTTCGCCATCAAAGGCGAGGACAACGACACTTACTACAGCCATATTCTGGCGGCCATCGATCACCGGCCACACATCACTATGGACGACGGCGCTGACCTGGTGACCATTCTGCACACTAAGCGGCAGGACGCGCTCACCGATGTCATTGGCGGCACCGAAGAGACCACGACGGGCGTGATCCGGCTGCGGGCCATGGCGAAGGAAGGCGTGCTGCGCTTCCCCATCGTCGCGGTGAACGATGCCGATACCAAGCATCTTTTCGACAACCGTTACGGAACCGGGCAGTCCACCATTGATGGCATTATTCGTGCCACCAACTTCCTGCTGGCTGGATCGAAGTTCGTGGTTGCCGGCTACGGCTGGTGCGGACGCGGGCTGGCCAGTCGCGCTCGCGGCAATGGAGCTGAAGTGATTATTACGGAAGTCGATCCCACGAAGGCACTGGAAGCAGTGATGGACGGCTTCCGCGTGATGTCGATGCCGGAAGCGGCAAAAATCGGCGATGTGTTCTGCACCGTGACCGGGAACAAGAACGTTTTGGTCAAAGAGCATTTCGAATTGATGAAAGATGGCGCGATTATTTCGAACTCCGGACACTTCAATGTCGAGATTGATATTCCGGCGCTGGAGAAACTGTCCTCGTCGAAGCGCACGACTCGCACTTCGGTCGAAGAATATTCGCTGAAAGATGGACGCAAGATTAATTTGCTGGGCGAAGGCCGTTTAATTAATTTGGCCGCAGCCGAGGGGCATCCGGCATCGGTGATGGATATGAGCTTTGCCGATCAGGCGCTCTCGGTCGATTACGTGGTGAAGAACCACAAGTCGCTCGAGAAGAAGGTCTATCGTGTGCCTGATGACCTGGACAAACGGGTCGCAAAACTGAAGCTCGAGTCTATGGGGATTAAGATCGACAAACTCACGCCGGAGCAGGAAGAGTATCTGGCGGGTTGGAGTGAGGGGACGTAGGGCTAGGCTTCGGGCTTTAGGCTTCAGGAGGCTAGGGGCGGCGCTTGCCGCCCCTTTTGTTGTACTGGTTCGATTTGGGCGCGAACGTCCTCGCTCGCGCGTTTCGCAAAAGGCGGGTGGGATGAAGAGTCTGAGCGTCTGCCGAGGACAGCGGATTCCTCACCGCTGGCGTGGTTCGGAATGACAAATGTGTAAACGGCGATTCGGTCACAAAGGGCGGGTGGGATGAAGAGTCTAGACGTCCGCCGAGGACAGCGGATTCCTCGCCGCTGGCGCGGTTCGGAATGACAAAGGTGTAGAGCGCGGTTCGGAATGACAAAAGTAAAAAGGTGGTTCGGGATGACAAGGGCGTAAAGGGCGGATCGGAATGACTGGTCGGGCTGACGGCGCGACGCGACCGGCATCATTTGTCATTTGTCATTCCGACCGAAGGGAGGAATCTGCTTCTTCATCTGGATCGGATTGGCCCAATCAGCGGCCAAGTCTTCCCAGGTGGGGTTTGAGGGCGCAATCAATGCGACCTTCTTCTCGCGGCGCCATTTCTAGATCTCGGTTTCGCGGGCGATGGCATTGTTCACGTACTGGAACGCCTCATAGTACACGAGCCGGTTGATGTTGTATCGCCGAGTGAAGCCGACGACTTCACCGGTTTTGTGCTGGATTACGCGAGGCATCAGGAAGCCGGTAACGCCGACGTAAAGCACTCGGCTCTTGCTGGCCAGAATGTAGACGTAGTATCGCTTTTCTCGTGGCAAGAAGCAGATTCCTCCCTTCGGTCGGAATGACAATGATTTTTGTTTAGAATTACTGCGCAGAGGATTGCAGTCAGTGACGTGTGAACATGGGAAGCCGATTCCTCACTTCGGTCGGAATGACAAATATTGAAGCAGATTCCTCCCTTCGGTCGGAATGACAAAACTTATGCTGGCAGCACGGGAGAGTTGCCGTCTGTGATGAGCGAACGGACGGTGTGTGATTGTTCCCGTTTTGGGATGGAGAAGTGATTTTCGTTGTTATTTGATTGGTTTGGGCTGGCCGCCGTGGCATAGTTAAAATCGCGTCGAAGAAAAATAACGCGGCCTTTGCGGGCCGCGTTTTTATTTGGGGACGATTTCTTGGCACGGGGAAGGGCTGGGTAGCGATAGCGAATATCTTATGAAAAATAACGGAATGAAGATCAAGCATCCCAAGTTGCGGCGGGAATGGGCAGAAATGTGTTTTATGACACGGGCGGCGGAGCATGGGTTGTGTGTGACGCGGCCCTGGGGCGAGATGTCGCGGTATGACTTTGCGGTCGAGTATAAGGGCCGTTTTGTGCGGGTGCAGGTGAAGTCGACGATGTTTCTCGACCGTGGTGGTTACGTGGTCACAGTGCGCGGGTGGAAGGGGAAGTACACGGGCGATCCGTTCGATTTTGTGGCGGCGTATCTGATTCCGCTGGATATTTGGTACATCCTGCCGGGGGAGAGTTTCAAGATGCGGGGGAGCGTTGGGCTTTATCCGAATCTGAAGAAGTCAAAATACGGGATATACAAGGAGGCTTGGCATTTGCTGCGAGGCGAGGCGGTGGATATTGAGGCTTGCGCGGAAGAAATTGGCGGTCTTCCGGAGCTGAGGCCTGAAGTCTCGCTGGTCTGATCGGCCCGGCTTCCGAGGACGAGGTGGTGGTGCAGAGATCCTTCGTCGGCAGGACTTCGCGTTGCGAAGGCCTGCGCTTCCTCAGGATGACAGCGGTTCTTCGCGAGCGTAGGGGTGTACGCAGGAGCACGAGCGGAGACGCTCACGCCTACAGTTACTAGGAAAGGTTTTCTGTTGTGCCTGGGATTGGGAGTGCGATGGCTGTGGCGTTGCCATTGGTGGGCTGGGGGATGGCCGGCAGTTTGGGTGGGCCATCCTTTAGTGGAATGTCTTTGGCTGAAGTGTCGAGGATGCGGCTGTTCAGGCAATAGAGGGCGAGCTCGAGACGATCGGCGACGCCCAGTTTGTCATAAACTTTGCGAAGGTAATTCTTGACTACCTGTTCGGTGGTTCCGACGCGGGTGGCAATTTCCTTGTTCTTCATGCCCTGAGTCACGCAGGAGACGATCAGGGTTTCTTTGGGGGTTAACTGGACCTTGGGGCGAGGGGCGCCGGCGCGCGAGCCCTGGGTGCGATAGGCTTCGAGCACCCACTGGGTGGCGCGGCCGTCTAACCATGGCTCACCCTTTGATACTTTGCGCAAACAGTCGATCAGCAGCTCAGGCTCGACTTCGCGGGAGACGATAGCGTGCACGCCGCGGCGGAACAGTTCCAGGGTCAAATCTTGATCGGGTTCAGTCGTCACGACGACGAGGCGGAGCGCGGGGTTCTGCCGGAGCAGGTCGGCAACTGCTTCGATGGGATTGGAGGCGATGGCGGCTTCGAAAAGCAGGACATCGGCGGTAAACTTCTTAGCCGCGGTCAATGTTTGGGCCAGGGTTTCGGCCTGCCCCACGACGCGAACGTCGTCTTCCAAAGCAAAAATCTTGCGCAGTCCAGCGCGAAAGATCGCCTGCGTATCAGCCACGATCACGCGGATGAACTGGCCGTTGCCGTCACCCTCGTGAGGCTGCTCGACGATTCTCGCTGTCACTGGAGTGCTTGCCATCAGTCTCCTCGGTGCTGGGCGCGATCGAAACGGTATTCATCAATGACCACGCCAACTCCGCGGCGGCCACTGTCTTCAAAACTGCGGACTACGCGGCCGCGGCAATCCAGCCGAACATCGGCGTCCGCGCCCACGACATCGGCGGGCAGCGAAATGGTGAAGTCTACCATGGAACCGATCGGCATTTCGGAATCGACCATCTGAAACAAAACGCCATTGGCGGAGATATTCTGGGTTTCCGTAAGACTCTCACCCGACTTCGATTTTACAGAAATCGGCAGCTTGATCGGAAAACGCTTCGCACTCTGCACTTCCTCATAGGGCGCGCGGCTGGTCTTGGGGTCGGCGGTTTCCGGGGTTGAGGCCTGCGGGTTGGGCGAGGCGTCCTTTTCTTCCGGGAAACTGGTGGAATCCCCGTTCTTGACGAATGGGCCAATGTTATGCATTACGAGCGAAGACTACACCCCGGAACCAGCGACGCAAAGTTACCGAAGTCATGGAACTATTAGAGCTAAATTCTTCTGGGTCATGAACTTGCGGGTGGAGTTGATGGGGTGTGACATCGGTCACAAAGCATTTCGCCGGCGAGCAGTTAGCATTCAGCACTCAGCATTCAGCCAGTAAAGGGATGCCCGAATGAAAGACTTCAGAGACCTGCACGTTTGGCAAAAGGCGCATTTATTGACCCTGGCTTCTTACCGAGCTACCGACGGGTTTCCGAAGGCCGAAACGTATGGATTGACGATCCAGATACGCAGATGCGCGGCATCGATCGCCGCCAACATTGCGGAGGGTTGCGGAAAACGAGGGAACGGCGAGTTTCAGCGCTTCTTGAATATCGCTTGCGGATCGGCAAGCGAGTTGGAATATCACTTTCTACTCGCACGCGATCTTGCTTTTCTGAGCGTAACAAATTATCAGAAGTTGAATCATGGAGTAGTTGAAGTGAAGCGAATGCTGGCATCGCTAGCGGGCAAGGTAGAGGCGGAGCGCCGTGCGGGCTGAGGGCTGAGTGCTAAATGCTAACTGCTGGTTCTAGAATTTTGTTACTTCCGTGAAGTTGAAATCACGGACCTTCATGGCTGGCACAACCATGTCGAACGATTCTTCGCCGCTGGCGCGGACTGGAGTGCCCATGGATTCGACGTTGGACAGCATGTGAATCAGGCTTTGGTTGAAACGAAAATTGAGAACTCCGTGGCGGATCTTTCCGTCTTCTACATAGAAGGTGCCGTCGCGGGTCATGCCAGTAAGGATTTTCTCGTAGGGATCGACTTCGCGAATGTACCAGAGGCGGGTGACGAGGACGCCGCGTTCGGTGGAGGAGATCATCTGGTCGACTGAGCTTGGCTTGGGGGTTTCACTGAACACGATATTCATGGGGGCTTCGCCCATTTCGTTGGGGAGGGGGAAGCCGTGTCCGGTGGGCGCGACGGGGCCGACTTTGTCTTTGTGTTCCGAGTGCTTCATCTTTTCGGCGGTAGCGCGGGCATACACCAGGCGTTTGATGACGCCGTTCTCGACCAGTTGCACTTTCTGACGGCGCACTCCCTCACCATCGAAGGGAACGCCCGATTGCAAAGGGTGGGCGACATCATCCCAAATATTGATATTATCGCCGAAGAGTTTTGTGCCGACGCGGTTATTCAGGAACGAGCGCTGGTCGAGGACGGCGAGTCCGCCAAAATCGAAGAACATGAATCCGACGATGTCGAGAACGGCGGCGGGTTCGAGAATGACAGTGTACTTCCCGGCGGGAGTCTCGCGCGGGTTGGCTGATTCGATTGCTTTGCGGGCAGCGATTTCTGCGAGGGCAGTGGCGTCGAGATTCGCCACGCTGGGCGAGTTGGCCTTCTGCCATCCGGAGGAATCAGGGGCCAGCATGGTGATGGAAATTTCTGACGATGTTTGCGTGTGCCAGTCGTTCAAGCCGCGAGAGTTAAAGACTGCCTCGACCGATTCGGAAGTGGAGACGATGCCGGCGGTGGTGAGTTTATGTTTATCCGCGATTGAAACAATTTTCTTCACGGTCTCGGCGCGTTGCTGGGGCGTGACCGCGGCGGTTTCCGCGAAGTGACGGCTGGGCAATGCTTCGCGGGCGCTCGCGCCACATGAGTCTGGCACGGGCAGAAGATCGGAATCAGGGTGCTGAACTTTTGCCAGGCTCTCCGATGATTCCACGACTCGCTTGAGACTTTCATCGTCAAGTTTGTTCGTTGTTGAGCGGGCGGTGCGTCCGCCAAACACGGTTCGCACCGAGACGACGTAGTTTTCTTCCGCCACATTCTGATGGATTACGTTGTTGGCGAAGCGAGTAAGGGCGCTCTTGCCGCCAGAGAAGAGAACTTCGACCTCGTCGGCGGTCGCATGCTTCCTGATGCGTTCGAAGATGTCGGCGGCTTGATTGTTAGTAAGCATTCGGCACTCAGCAGTCAGCACTCAGCACCAGCAATTCATGAATCCTCAGCTTTGCAGAAACAACGCGGGACTGAATGCTGAGTGCTGAATGCTCCTCTAGAAATCACGTTCCCTTATACGCGCTTCCTACCTTAATATTGCGGAACCTTGCCGGGGCCGCGCCGTGTCCCGTTCCCATGACTTGTTGGGGCTGACCTTTGCCGCAGTGCGGGGTGCCCCACACTACCCACTCGTCGCGGGAGCAGATCGCGTCCATGGAGTTCCAGAATTCCGTCGTGATTCCCGAGTACGACGGGTTCTTCAACATGCGAGTGCGCTTGCCGTTTTTGATCTCCCATCCCATTTCGCAACTGAACTGGAAGTTGTAACGCTTGTCGTCAATCGACCAGGATTTATTGGTCTCCAGGTAAACGCCGTCGTCGGTATCGGCAACGAGTTGCTCGCGAGTCAGCGGCTTCTCGCTGGGAAGGATGCTGATGTTGGTCATGCGGATGATGGGCAATCGGTTCCAGCATTCGGCGCGCAGGGTTCCTCCGGATCGATTCATGCCGATGTTGTGGGCGGTTTCGCGCGAACTCAAATATCCGGTGAACAGGCCGTTGGTGATGATAGGAGTGCATTGCGCGGGCACTCCTTCCTCGTCGAACGCGAAGGTTCCCAGCCCCGGGCCGTGCTCCTGGCGGGCGTCGGCGACGATGTTCACCAGATCGCTTCCATAGCGCAGGGTGCGGAGTTTGTCCAAAGTGAGAAAGGAAGTCCCGGCGAAGTTCGCTTCCATGCCCAGAACGCGGTCGAGTTCGATAGGGTGGCCCACGGATTCATGAATTTGGAGTCCGAGTTGCGAGCCGTCGAGAATAATGTTGAACGTGCCCTCCGGACACTGCTCCGCTTTCAGCAGCGCAACGGCTTCTTCGCCCACGCGGCGGGCGTTTTCCAACAGCTTCAACTCGCCGATGAGTTCGTATCCTTTATTCTGCCACTGTCCGCCATAGGAATTCGGGTATGAGCGCTTCTGAATCTCGCTTCCAGCAAACGCGTAAGCCGCGTAGCCGACACCGGTGGTGTATTTCGTCTGATGAATGTTCGTATCTTGAGAAGAAACGAACCATTGTTCCTCGCGGCGGAAATTCATGTTGGTCTCAGCCAGGGTCACACCCGCGACGGAGCGCAAGTCGGCGTCGATCTTCAGCAGTAGATCAATGTTCTGCTCGACCGAAGTGGTAAAAGGATCGATCTGAAAAGGAGTAGTCCACTCGGCTGTTACAGGTTTTTCGGGAGCAAGCTGAATGTCCCGCTGCTTCACCTGCGAGGATGCTTTAGCGATATCGACGGCGCGCGCGGCCGTGGCTTCGACGGCGGCGCGGCTCAAATCGTCAGAGGCGGCAAATCCCCAGGCGCCGTCGGCAATGACACGGATCCCTACGCCGAACGACTCGGAATCCGATGCGCCACCGACCTTGCCGTTCTTGGTCGAGAGGGCGCGGCTGCGATCGTCAGCAATACGCGCGTCCGCGTAGGAAGCACCGCGTTGTGCGGCGACGTTCAGAGCCCAAGAGGCAATATCTTTCATGGGGAAAATTCAAATTTACCACAGAGCAACCGAGAGCACGAGACGCGACAATCGCCTGCCCACCGTTCCGGGCCGGCACCTTTATAGATCCTTCGAGGGAGCTTTCGTTTTCGCGAAGCGTCCGCTTTATCAGGATGACAATTTCTTCCAGATGATTCTACGTGTGCGCCTTGCGGTTTCAGCGGCTCGGGCCATAGAATCAAGGGGAACTTGATGGCGGCATATTTCGGCCGTCGATTGAGAGACTCCTGCAGTAGCTTCCCACCAACGCGCAGGGCTGCGGCAGATTCGTCGCGGGAGAGATGGCCGAGTGGCTGAAGGCGCACGCTTGGAAAGCGTGTTTACTCGAAAGGGTAACGTGGGTTCGAATCCCACTCTCTCCGCCATATTTTCAACGGCTTGCGAACGATGAAACCCCGCTGAAACCTCTCACTGTTTTGCGAGCGCCAGCTGCGCCACTTTCGAGTGCCTGGGCTATCTCATCGATCACCACATCACCATAGATATTCATGGTTGTCGTGATCGAGGCGTGACGCATGAGTTTCTGTTGCACAGCCATCGGCGTGCCCATGGCGTGCAGCCACGAGCTATAGCTGTGACGCATTGTATGCGTGCCCAAACTGCCGATGCCAGCATCCCTTGCCGCCTTCGTGAACACCCGCCAGACCCACGGATAGGACCAGGGCAGACGGCCGAGTTTCAGGGGACTGGCAAAAACCCAGTCGCCGTCGCCGGCAAACTGTGTTTCCTGCCGCCAGGTTTTCAGCACCGCGAGCATGGCGGTATCAATGCTCATGGCACGTCCGGAGTATTCGGTTTTCACGTCGCCGACCACCTGCCGGACGATTTCGCGCTCGACGGTGAGCTTCGCGTTGAGCCAGTCCACATCGGACCATTTTCAACGCGAGGCATTCGCTAATCCGCAGCCTAAACGATATGCAGACCAGAGCCATCGTCCGGAAAGGACCGTCCAGTTGCGCAAGGAAGCTCTGAAACGAACGCGATAGGGGCATGGTTGTGGAGCTCTGCACCCGTGTTGGTCGGCATCGAATTGATGACGGTTTTACCTACTCCAGTTTTCTTGTCCGACGTGCCCGCAGGAAGTCATTAAGGTCGGACGCTCGGATCAAGATCGGGCGTCTATTATCGATGGTTGAAAGGCGTAGCTTTTATCCAGCCAAAATCGTCGGCTAGGTTTATTAAACTGCCGTTGCGCCAATCATCACGGCCAAGTGGCCGACGTGGAAGGACTGTTCTTGATAGCAGCCGCTATTGCAACTTCGTGTACTCGGCCTTGGCCTGCTTCAGGACGGGAATGTCGGGGTCGGCGTCTTTCCAGTCGGTCAGGAATTTCTGATAGGCGGCGTTCGCCTTGGCCGCGTCGCCCTGGATGGCATACGCTCGACCCAGTTCGAGATGAGCCAGTACACCAATGGGATCCCCGACCGTTATGCCGGGGTGATCCAGAATTTTACGAAATTCCCTGGCGGCCTCAGCGCCTTGGCGCGCGGCCAAATACGCCTGACCACGCGCATAGATGGGATAGGGGGCCCCGAAGAAACCGGTTTGAGTGCTGCGTGGCTGTCCCAGTTCGTAGGGCACGGCGACCTGGAGAAGTTCGATGGCCTTTGCGGGATCGCCGTGGTTCAGCGCGATAAACGCGCGCACGGTTGGCAGGTAATTGAACTTAACCGACGTATCTTCGGGAAAGCTGCTTTCCAGATCGTTGGTCAGTGCTTGAGCCTGCGAAGAATCCCCCGCGATAGTCAGCGCGAGGGCCGCGCCATACTGCACTTCCCGGTTCTTGGCAAGCGCAAGGGCTGCCATTGCTGCCGGCTTTGCGCTTTGCACGTTCCCATAAAAAGCTTCCCAAAGGGCTGCTCGGGTTTCATATACAGCGGCCTGTTCTCGATGCGCCGCCTGTTCGGCTAAATCGCTCGCCCGCCTTAACATCTTTGTGGCCTCTTGCAAATGACCGGCATATGCGAGTGCAAAGGCCTGATGGTCGGAAATTAATTCTTCGGCTCCTGCTTTCCCGCGCGCCGCGGCCACTTCGCGCTGCATGCCGGCGTCGTCGCCTTTCAAAAAGGCGATATCGTATCGCAAGAGAGCCAACGGAGGGATTTCGATTTTTCGCTCGGAGGCTCTGCGAACCGCATCCTCGGCTTCACCCAGACGGTCAAGGCTAAGAGAGTTGAAACCAAGAAGGGCATAGCCAACACCAAAGTCTGGAGCGAGTTCGGTCGCCTTTTGAGCCTCTGCAGCTGCCTTTTCATATTCACTGAGCACCGGATAAATAAAACCCGCTAAAAATGAGTGGGGCGTCCACTCACGAGGATAAGCTTGTGCCCACGCCTCGCAGGTCTGCTGTGCCTTTTTCTGGTTTCCCGTGGCCCGCCCATCATAATATGCCGTGATAAAGAACTTCTCATTGTCGCTGGCGCGGTCCCGCAATTCATAAGCCTTCCTAATGTTTTCCGTACCCACTTCTGTTTCGCCCATGGAACCGTACATGAGCCCAAGCGACGCGTATGCCGCCGCAAACTGGGGGTCGATCTCGACGGCATGTTTGAAAAAGGGAACGGCGGCATCCCCACCCTGGGAGGCGACAACTTTCCAGCCCATGCTATAGGCCTTTAACGCTTCCAGTGACGGAGTCGTAGCCTCGGCGAGCGGGGTGTCGTGTTTTTCGACAGTGATCAAGGATTCTCCGACGCGCGTTCTGAACTTACTCGCAATTTGAGTCAGAGCATTCAGTACGTCTTCTTTCCTTGCCACTTCCACTTGCTCTTCGTCGATGATGTCCCCGGTGCGACAGGTCTTTGCGCGCAATCCCAATACGTACTGGCTTCCGAGATTCGCAATCGAGCCGTCGAGGACTGCGGCACTCGCGGTGCGCTCACACACTTCCCGAGCGACCTCCGGAGTAAGACGCGCATCGGCTGCCTTGCCCATCAGTCGGAGTGTCTGCTGGATACGCTGCTCTGAGACGAGGCTTAGGAAAGGTGACTGTTCCAGTTGCACCGCCATGCCCTGCTGCAACGTGCCGTCAAAGACCGTATCGCCCGTCGTGTTAGTGAAATCTGCGAGTATTATCGTGTCCTTATCGGTGAGCTTTGGGGTACGGTGGAAATAAAAGTAAACGCCTAATGACAACACCAGTACTGCGGCAGCGGGAACAATGGCCTTCCAGCGCTTCGCGACACCCGTTGCGGGTGCAGGCTTCACACTCGTCATCACTCGCGCCGAATCCGTCTCCCGCTTCATCGCTTGCAGCTCGGCTCGCATCTCGGACGCATGCTGGTAGCGTTGCTCACGGTCTTTTGCCAGCGCCTTTACGATGATTCCATCTATGCCAGTTGGTAGTTCTTTGTTCACATGGCTGGGTGTGGCGGGCTTCTCGTTCAGGATGGCATTCATCATCAGTACGCGATTCTTACCAATGAATGGGCGCTTGCCGGTCGCCGCTTCGTATAGCACGACCCCTAAGGAAAACAGATCGCTGCGCGCATCGATCTCCTCTCCGCGTACCTGCTCGGGAGACATGTAGGCGGTTGTGCCGGGGACAACACCTTCCACCGTGAGCGATTCCTCGTCGGGCTCGATTTCCGGTCGATGGCCGGGAACGGCTTTGGCCAACCCAAAATCCAGAATCTTCACCCGCTCCGAACTCGCCACGAAAATGTTTGCCGGTTTTATGTCCCGGTGGATGATTCCCTTCGCGTGTGCCGCTGCCAACGCGTCGGACGTCTGAATACCGAGATCGAGGAGTTCGTCGGCGGAGAGCGGTCCATTGCGGATTCGCTCTTTCAGGCTTTGCCCTTCGAGCAGCTCCATGACGATCACTGGCTGCCCATCGTGTTCTTCCACCTCATAAATAGTACAGATGCTCGCGTGGTTCAAGGAGGAGGCAGCATAGGCCTCGCGCTTAAAGCGCTGCAGGGCTCTTGAATCGTGCGCCAAATTGTCAGGAAGGAATTTCAGAGCGACGCGTCGGTTCAGACGGATGTCTTCCGCCTCGTAAACCACTCCCATACCGCCAGCGCCGAGCTTCCCGATTACGCGGTAGTGCGAAATGGTTCGGCCGATCGGGGAGTCGTCGGCTTGTCGCTCGTTGTCGTTCTTCTGTTGCTGGGCGAGGGCCTGCGCGGCTTCTTCGATCGCAGGAGTCTCCAGGAAGCTTCCTGCTTGCTGCTGTGCCGTGAGCAGAGAGCGGACTTCACGCTCCAGATCTTCGTCGGCTCGGCAAGCGTTCCGCAGAAATGCATCGCGCTCTTCGGGTTTACGCTCCAGCACAGCCTGGAGCAGACGCTCGACTTGTGTCCAACGATCAGCGTCCATCGGTCGATCCGCCAGCGAGCTCTCGGTAGAGCCAGGCCTTGGCGGTACTCCAGTCCCGCATCACGGTGACGGACGATACTTTGAGAACTTCGGCTGTCTCTTCGACGCTGAGGCCACCAAAGAAGCGCAATTCGACGACCTGCACTTTGCGGGAATCGAACCGCCCCAGCGCGTCCAGTGCGTCGTCGAGCGCCATCAGGTCCGCCGCTCGGTCGCCGCCCACGATGGCGGTCTCGTCTAGCGAAACATGCTGCACCCCGCCTCCTCGCTTCAGGTTATGACGCCGCGCATGATCAACTAGAATGCGCCTCATCAACTGAGCCGAAACTGCGAAGAAATGGGCGCGATTCTGCCACTGCATTCCTTTGTAATCCACCAGGCGCACGTAGGCCTCATTGACCAGAGCTGTCGCCTGAAGGCTGTGGCCCGGACGCTCGCCTCTCATGTAGTGACTTGCGAGGCGGCGGAGTTCCTCATAGACGATCGGGGTCAACCGGTCGAGCGCGGCTCGGTCTCCATCACCCCATGCGCGAAGCAGTCCGCTGACCTCACCGATTGGCGGCTTCTGAGCCTCGTCGTCTCCCGGTAGTGTTGATTTCTCCATCGCGCCCACGCCTCGGAATCTTAACTCACAACCCCAGCACCTTCGAGAAAAGTTAATTTCGCGTGATAGTTCTGACCCTCCGTTTGCGCATATTCAGGTGAGAGCGATGGAAGTCGCCCGGCAAGACATCAAGCAAAGAAGGAGAAAAAAATGAAATCCAGCATGTTTACGTGGATCGTGGCACTCGGCGTATGCGCGCCGATGGCTATGCCAACTCAGGTAGTCGCACAGGAACAGTCAGCGAACAAGCCAGAGCCTACTCGCTATACCATCACCGACCTCGGCACGCTCGAGGGTGGAACGTTTAGCCAACCATTTGCTATCAACAGGTATGGACTCGTGAGTGGTTCCTCGAACCGCGCGGACGGCAATCAACACGCAACCCTTTGGCTGGAAAAACTGACGGTCGATATCGGCGCACCCGGACTCGGGGGACCGAACAGCATCGCGTTTGGCGACAACGACGGATTCCAATCCGCCGGTGAAGCTGAAACCTCTACTTCCGATCCTAACGGTGAAGATTTTTGCGGATTCGGTACCCACCTCACGTGCCTGCCTTTCCTGTGGCAGGACGGCGAAATGATTCAACTCCCGGCACTCGGTGGCAACAACGGCGTGGCTATGGCGATCAGCGATCGAGGAGAAGTGGCCGGATTTGCCGAGAACTCGACACCAGACACTAGCTGCCCGGCTCCCCAAGTTCTCCACTTTGAGCCTGTCGTCTGGGAAAAAGGAGAGATTCGCAAACTGCCTACGGTTGGGGGCGATCCCGATGGCGTCGCCCAGCAGATCAACGACAACGGAGAGGTTGTCGGGGGGTCGGGTACTTGCGCAACTTTCAACGCGAATTTCCTCTACAACCTCGTGCCGGTTCATGCCTTGCTTTGGGAAAAAGGCAAAGCGACTGACCTCGGCAACCTCGGCGGGAAAACGGGACAGGCCGGCGGAAACATCGCCTACGACATTAATAACCAAGGCCAGGTGGTCGGTAACTCGGACCTGAAGGGCGACAAAACTTTTCACGCTTTTCTCTGGACCAAGGCAACTGGGATGCAGGATCTGGGCACACTCTCCGGTGACGTAGCGAGCTTCAGCATCAGCATTAACGATGCCGGCTCGGCGGTTGGTGGGTCTCTGGACGCGAAGTTCAATCCGCGGGCGTTTCTATGGGAGAAGGGCGTGATGACCGACCTCAACACCCGGATTGCGGGTCATCCTCCACTGTATCTAATGACGGGTTGCTCCATCAATTCGCGCGGGGAAATCACTGGCTTGGGTATGACCAGCACCGGCCAAATTCATACTTATCTGGCGACCCCGACACACAGTGTTGTGACCAGCGAGAGCGCTGCACAAGACGTGATAAGCCGGAGAACTCTCAGCGACAATGCCCGCAACCTGCTTCAGCAACAAGTGCGCTACGGCCGATCTGGAACCCGGTTTATCGGGCTGCGATAGTGATGTTGGCTTAGCGCCAGTGTCCGATGACCAGAGGCGATGGAAAGCGCCGCGGTTGAGAGAGCAGGGATACGTCCTGCTCTCTCTGAGGATGTATCCGGCCGCTTCGAGCTTTCGCTCGCAAACTACAATCGAACCAAGTCTGCCTGCGCTCCGGTTACCTCCATGTCCGATTCCCCGAGTCTTTCTCACCACGGCCACACCATTGAATTTGCATAAGCGCTTCCTCACCGGCGGCTTCCTTCAAACAGCTGTATCGGACGCGCCCCCGCACGCCTCCAGAAATCTACCTGACACTCCATATGGGGCGCGTCCGATACAGCACTAGCGTTTGAACGAAGCCTTAGCGGCAGACGCATTCGCGTGCCCGGTATCAGCAGTGTGCCGGTGAGCGGATAAGGTTGGGTCATAAGGAGAACCCCTATGACCCACCTTCGCAAAATGATGCTCGAAGAACTCGAGCGTCGTAATTACGCTCAGACTACCATCGACTGCTACATCCAGACGATTGAGGATTTTGCGCGCCACTTTCACCAACCTCCGGATCAGCTGACTCCGGAGCACATTCGCGAGTACCAAGCGTATTTGTTCCGCGAGAGAAAGCTGGCCGCGTCCACCGTGACGCAACGGCTCGCGGCTCTGCGGTTCTTCTACACGCAGACGATCAGGAAAGCCTGGAGCGTAGCCGATACACCTTACCCGAAGAAGACGCGACCCCTACCCAGCATCTTGAGCCCGGAAGAAGTGGCCCACCTCATCGACTCGTCCCAGACTCGGTTTCATCGCATGGTATTGATGACGCTCTATGGCACGGGGGTACGGCGCGCAGAGTTGGCTCGCTTGCAAATTTCCGATATCGACAGCCGACGCATGGTGATCCACATCCGCAGTGGCAAAGGTCGTCAGGACCGCGATGTCATGCTCAGTCCCAGGCTGCTCGAAGCCTTGCGCGACTACTGGCGTAGCCTGAAGCGCAAACCCACGGAATGGTTATTTCCGGGCGGATCTCGGCACACCTCCAACCGTCCCATCACTCCCCGAGCCGTGTGGTATGCGTGCCAACGGGCTGCCCAGCGGGCAGGCCTGCAGAACCGGGTTCATCCCCACACGCTGCGCCACTGTTTCGCTACGCACTTGCTGGAAAACGGAGCTGACCTGCGCACCATTCAACTACTCCTGGGACATCACGATCTGAAGGAGACCACGATCTATCTTCATCTCTCGCGACGGCATCTTAACGCTACCGCCAGTCCCCTGGACTCGCTCAAGCTGAAAGATAAGTCACCGCAGAACCCGTAGATGAACCGGCCGCCGCTTGAGGTGGCCGATCTGGTTCGCGCCGCGGGACGCACCTTCATCGAACGCAGCCGCAGGTGGATCACCTGGCAACACCTCACCGTGCTGCGGGCCATCGCACGCTGTCGCACCGCCGCCTTGGGTGGGCATCTCGATGAGTGCACCGACTGTGGCTACCGTCCGGCCATCTCTTACAACAGCTGCCGCAACCGGCACTGCCCGAAGTGTCAAGCCAACGCCCGTGCTCGTTGGCTCCAAGCGCGTCGTCAGGAGCTTCTCCCCACGCGCTATGTCCATGTTGTCTTTACCCTACCTCATGAACTGGCGCCGCTCGCCTTGCAGAACAAGAAACTCCTGTACCATCTCTTGCTGCAGACCAGTGCCGCAACTCTCCTCGAAGTCGCTCGCGATCCCAGACATCTCGGCGCGGAGATCGGCTTCTTCAGTGTGCTCCACACCTGGAATCAAAAACTCGAACATCACCCGCACGTGCATTGTGTCGTGCCCGCCGGCGGATTATCGCTCGCTCGCACCCATTGGATTCCATCACGCTCGCGCTTCTTTCTTCCCGTCAAGGTGCTCAGTCGCGTCTTTCGCGGTAAGTTTGTTGCCGCTCTCCAACGCAACTTCCGGCAGGGCAAGCTGGGCTTCCATGGCAACCTAAGACCTCTCGCTCACCCCAAAATCTTCTCCGGCTGGATCAGAACCCTGTTCCGAAACGACTGGCACGTCTACTCCAAACGGCCCTTCGGAGGTGCCGAGCATGCGCTCTGTTATCTAGGCCACTACACCCATCGCGTCGCCATCTCCAACCATCGACTCGTTTCTTTCGTCGATGACCAAGTCACCTTTCGCTGGCGCGATTCCACTCACAACAATGAACACAAGTTGATAACCCTAGCGCTCGATGAGTTTCTGCGCCGCTTCCTGTTGCACCTGCTCCCCACAGGCTTCGTTCGCATCCGCCACTTCGGCTTCCTCGCCAACCGCCGCCGCGCCACTCTCCTGCCGCTTTGCTTTCAACTACTCGGCGCGATCCCGCAGGTAGAACAACAAGCATCGGCTGCCAAGGAACCGCGCCCTCTTTGGCGCTGTCCTAAATGTGGCGGACCCATGGTGGTTCTCGAAAGACTTACTGCGGCCCAACTCCAACTTCGTTCTCCGCCCTGGCTCGCCGGAGTCGCGGCATGAAACTCCCATTCCGATCTTGCTCCCTCGGTGTCTCCCAACACCTACAGGCCTCGTGCGCTTTCGTTGCCCTTCTACCAGGCTCCTGGCTTCGAGCTTTCGCTCGCAAACTACAATCGAACCAAGTCTGCCTGCGCTCCGGTTACCTCCATGTCCGATTCCCCGAGTCTTTCTCACCACGGCCACACCATTGAATTTGCATAAGCGCTTCCTCACCGGCGGCTTCCTTCAAACAGCTGTATCGGACGCGCCCCCGCACGCCTCCAGAAATCTACCTGACACTCCATATGGGGCGCGTCCGATACAGCACTAGCGTTTCTGGATAAACTTCCAGTTGGCCGCAACACGCGCAGAATCGTCAATGTTCTTCTTCGAATCCGCCGACGCGTCCCTCCGTACTGCGCAAAGCTGCATCACGCCAATAACAAGCGCCATGGAGATCGAAAAGCTTCTCGTCCGAGATTCGTGGGTTAAAGGAGATAAAATGAAAAAGTAGAAATCGTCGTTTAGGCAATTTGCCCGCGAGGGCAATTCAACAGCGAGGTTCGGGAATACGGCGAATCGGATCAAGAACAATGGTGAATTGTGAGCGGACTGGCTGAGAAAGTGGCAATAGTAACCGGCGCGTCCAAAGGCATAGGCGCTGGGATTGCAGCAGCCTTTGGAGCTGAGGGCGCGCGTGTGGCCGTGAACTATTCCTCCGATCGGGAAGGCGCCGAACGCGTAGCTCGGGCGATCACCGACAACGGGGGTGAGGCGATCGCAGTCGGGGCCGACGTGTCCAAGGCCGCAGATGTTGCGCGGTTATTCAAAGAAGTGGATTCTTCGTTCGGAAGACTGGACGTTTTGGTTAACAACGCCGGAGTATTCCGTTTCGGTGCCATCGCGGAGATCACCGAAGAGAGCTTTCATCTCCACTACAACATCAACGTTCTCGGGACAATTCTCACCGTGCAGCAGGCGCTCAAGCGGTTCGGGGCCGAGGGTCGTAGCGTCATCAACCTCAGCTCTATCGTCGGCTCGCATCCGGTACCGGGAGCGCTGCTGTACGCTTCCACGAAAGGCGCCATCGAAACGCTGACGAAGGGATTGGCGCTCGAACTGGGACCGCGCAAGATACGCGTCAATGCCATCGCTCCCGGTCATACAGAAACCGAAGGCAATGTAGCCGCGGGGACCTTTGAGGGTGGTGCCGGCGCCGTTCTGGCTGGGAAGACGCCGCTCGGCCGGCTCGGTCGAGTCACGGATATTGCTCCGCTGGCGGTGTTCCTGGCATCAGACGAATCAGCCTGGATCACCGGAGAGGTCATTCGTGCCGCGGGCGGTCTCGTCGTGGCTACCTGAGAGCAATGTGCTGACCTCGCAATAACAACGCAGTCAGAGCAACCCAGAGAGGAGAATACGATGCAAGTTCAGAGTGACTACTTCAATGCTTATCACAACCTAAAGCTGACACGAGATGACAAAGGTGTGCTGGTCGCTGAATTCCACAGCAATGGCGGGCCGTTCATTATGACCGCGCAGTCTCACACGGAATTTGTCGATGGGTTCTACCGGATTTCGCAAGACCGAGCGAACAAGATCGTAATTCTTACGGGCGCCGGTGGGGAGTTCATTACTGATGTCGATTGGTCCTCTTTTGGCGACGTTGCCGATCCCGGCGTTTGGAGCCAGGTTCACGACGAAGGTGTTCAGGTGTTGGAAAATATCGCCAACATACGCGTCCCGGTTATCGCCGCTATCGAAGGACGCGCTCACGTGCACTCCGACTACGCGCTGCTGGCCAGCGTAATTGTGGCAGCGGAGGGCGCGACTTTTCAGGATGTGGCGCATTTCTCGGCGGGCATTGCGCCTGGTGACGGAATCTTCACTACCTGGAGCTACCGCGCTGGAGCGGGACGAGCGGAGGCGTTCCTGCTTAACTCACAGCCGCTAACGGCGCGTACCGCATATGAATGGGGAGTGGTTGCCGAAGTTGTGCCGAACGGTAAAGCGCTCAGTCGGGCGCGGGAACTGGCCGCGCTGTACTTGAAGGCTCCGGAAGTGACTCGCCGCAACACGCGCATACACTTCATACAGCCCTTGAAAGAACGCATCGTGCGAGAAGTCGGCTATGGACTGTCGCTCGAGGGAGCGTCAGCTGCTGACCTGATGAAATCAATGAGAGCACAGAATGAACCCGTCGCTCAGAAGGGAAAAGTTGCATGACACGCGCCGAAAGCACCTCATCCCCTCAGGTACTGAAGAAGACGCAGCCGGAAGAATTTGATCTGGTGATTCTCGGTGGCGGGACGGGTTCGACCATCGCTGCGTGGACTTTCGCTGGCGAAGGCAAGCGTGTCGCAGTCGTCGATCGCAAGTATATTGGCGGCTCTTGCCCTAATATTGCGTGCCTTCCGAGCAAGAACATTATCCATAGTGCGAAAGTCGTGGACTACCTTCGCCGAAGCAAGGAATTTGGCATCACATGCGACGGCTTCGCGATCGACATGTCGGGCGTCCGTGACCGCAAGCGCAAGATGGTGTCCGGCCTGAACGCAATGTATCTGGACAATTACAAAAAAACGGGAGCGGAGTTCATTTGCGGAACCGGAAGGTTCATAGCTTCGAGAACAGTGCAAGTCACCTTGACCGATGGGACCATACGTCGACTACACGGTACCAACGTGATCGTCAGCACCGGCACACGGGCCGCGCTGGAGAAAATCCCTGGTCTTGGCGAAGCACAACCGCTCACGCACGTCGAGGCTCTTGAACTCGATGAAATACCCGAACATCTGCTCGTTATCGGCGGTGGCTACGTAGGCGTAGAGTTTGCGCAAGCCATGCGGCGATTCGGCAGCAAAGTGACTGTGGTTGATCGCAATGCGCAATTGATGTCCCGAGAAGACCCGGACGTATGCGACGCTCTTCTCAGCCTGCTCGCAGATGAAGGCATCGACATTCTCCTGAACGCACGAATCAAGCAAGTGTCGGGCAAATCCGGCGACTCGGTGAGTGTCGTCGTCGAGCAGAATGGAATTGAGAAAGTGCTAAAAGGTAGTCATGTATTGGTCGCCACAGGCCGCATTCCTAACACCGAAGGACTTGGCCTGGAACTGGCCGGCCTTGAGCTCACCGACCGGGGATACATCAAAGTCAACGAGCGGCTGCAGACCACCGCGCCCGGCGTCTGGGCGATCGGCGAAGTCGCAGGTAGCCCACAATTCACGCACATCAGCATCGACGATTTCCGCGTAGTCCATTCCAATTTAACCGGAGGCAACCGTGTGACCACGGGCAGGCAAGTCCCCTATTGTCTGTTTACCGACCCCGAACTTGCTCGCATCGGCCTGAGTGAAACGGAAGCGGAGGCTCGAGGGATAGCGTATCGCTTATTTAAAGTCCCGATGGAAACCAACCTGCGTGCACACACGCTTTCAGAGACTCGCGGTTTTGTGAAGGCCCTCGTGGAGGCTGATAGCGATCGCATCCTCGGGTTCACGGCGTTCGGTGCCGGTGCGGGGGAGACTTTAGCCGCCGTCCAGATTGCGATGATCGCCGGGCTGCCCTACACCGCGCTACGCGATGCCATTTTGACTCACCCAACCCTGGTCGAAGGTCTCACATCTTTGTTCTCATCCGCGGCGTCAGCGCACCACGTTGTCGAGACCAGAGGAGCTCAGATTCCCGCCGCATAAGATGAACTACAACAGCAATGAGAGAAATAGGAACTCGCGATCCGGTCGTTGCGCAATATGTTTCGATACCGCGCAGCACTATTAGTACCGAGAGTCGGCATGTCCAAAGCGATCGTTACACGGCAAACTGTACCTGCGGGGGCTGACTCAGCCACGCACGTATTTGTTGAACCAGTCGATCGTGCGTTGCCAGGCCAGGTCGGCCGCGGCTTTGTTATAGCGTTCCGGCGTCGCGTCGCAATTGAAGCCATGTACGGCGCCCGGGTAAATATAGCCTTCGTGCGGAACGTGCGCCGCGTTCAAGGCCTTGTCGTAAGCAGGCCACGTCTCTGCCAGTCGCGTGTCCAGCTCCCCTTGATGCACCAGGATCGCCGCCTTAATTTTCGGGATGTCCTCTGGGGCGGGAGGACTGCCGTAGAACGGCGCCGCTGCCGCCAGGTCGGGTCCCAGGCGCACCGCTAACATGTTCGCGGTCGAGCCCCCATAGCAGAAACCGGTAGCGCCAATCTTTCCCGTGCAGTCGGGGCGCGACTTCAACCACAGGGCCACCGCTACCATATCCTCGAACATCTTGCTCTTGTCGATCTTGTTGAACATCTGGCCGCCCTTATAGTCGTCGCCCGGATAGCCGCCCAGAGATGTGAGTCCGTCCGGCGCAAATGCCATGAAGTTGGCCAATGCAAACCGCCGCGCGATGTCCTCAATATGCGGATTCAGACCCCGATTCTCATGGACCACGATTACGCCGGGCAACTTCGTTACCGTCTCGGAGCGGGTGTCGGCGCTGAGAGGCCGCACAAAATAGCCCTTGATGCTTCCATTGCCCTTCGGAGAGGGCACGGTCTCGTAAGTAGCCTTGATCCGGTCATCGGTGCGGGAAACTTGCTGGCCCAGCGCATAATTAGGCATCAATGCATTGATAACCGTGGCTGCCGCCAGACCGCCCGCTAGCCGCTGAATGCCCTCCATAAAGGCGCGGCGACTAATCTCACCGTGAATGAAATCGGTGTAGAGCTCTATGGCCTCGCTCGGAAGTTTGGGTTCTGTCGGTTCCATTGGTGACTCCCGCCGCGATAATACCATCTGTTTCTGGCCGCAAGCTTTTCTATATCCCTCTCAGGAACCCACCGCGAGAGAAATCATACGCGCTGCTTTGGCAACCGGTTGCTCTCGCGCCAGCAGTCGCTTTTCTGATTTGCTTCGCACGGCGGATAAGGCGGCAAAAACAATCAGTCCCTGTCAGAACCATTCTGCCGCGATGCGACTTATGACCACGTGGGCGATACAGCGACCGAGGTGACTCGAATCCAAAATAGGGAAGCTGGGCACTGGCCGCACCGAGCGAGTGAAGAACCGCATTCTTCGACTGCTCCAAATCAGCTAGTCGAAGCATATTTCTTGCCTTGGAGCGTTTCGCTCTCTTCCGATGCGCCCCTGAGCGCGATGTAGATCACAAAACTAGTGCGACGATTGCAACCGTGCGTATTCCGCCTTCACTTGCTTCAGGATCGGGATCTCCTGGTCTGCGTCTTTCCATAGCCGGATAAAGTCCTCATAAAAGGATTGAGCAGCATTACTGTCGCCCTTCAGAACAGCCGCCCGCGCCAACCCCAGGTGGGCAAGCGCAGCAATGGGCTCGTTGAGGGACATTCCTGGGTTATCCAGAATCTTTTGGAACTCGGCGAGAGCTGCCGGGCCGTCGTGCGCGGCCAGATACGCTTCTCCGCGCACGTAGGCGGGATATACGTTGAGCGAGATGACCTGTGCCGGCTGACCCAGTTCGTATCGCCGCGCGTCTCTCAGCAATTGGATGGCTTGCGTGGGGTTCTTGGAAAGCAGCGCGATCTGGGCGCGAATGACGGGCAGATAGTTGAACTGCACGAGGGTGTTCTCCGAATACTGTTTCGCGAGGTTGTCGGCCAAAGCCTGCGCTCGCGCACGGTTGCCAGCGAATGCGTACGCCATCGCCGCGGCAGCTTGCACATCTTGGCCGCTGGTCGTGATCGGAATGGATCGAAGAGATCGTTCCGCTTCTGCGGAGTTACCGTACAGCGCTTCATGGATGGCACCATCGGCGCGGTAACTGGCGGCAGCTTCTTTCAGGTCTCCAGCGATTGCCGAGTTGCTGGCGCGCTTTAGGGTTTCTCTGGATTCCTTCAACTCGCCAAAATAGGAACTGGTGCACGACTCGGAATAAAGCAAGATGGCCTCAAGTTCAGGTTTTCCCAATCCCCATGCAGCCTCACGTTCCATAGCCTCGCGGTCACGTTCCAGAAAAGCGATCAAATACAAGTTGTTGTGATTGATTGGCATATCCAAGTTCTGAGAGCGAGCTTCAGCGACGGTTGCTTTGGCCTCCTTCAAATGTCCCAGCGCGATGTACGCCGAGATTACATTCGTATATTGCTCGGTACTGGGAGCGAGACGCAGCGCTTCCAACGCTTCGTACAAAGCCCTGTCGTTTTGGCCAAGTTGACTGTAGACATAGGCCAAGCTGGAGTGTGGAGCTGGCGACCGCGGCCGCATCTCTGCCCAACTCTCATAGTCCGCCGCAGCCTTTTCCAGATCACCCGTGGTGAAGGCGTGGTACGAAGATGAGATTTGAACTTGCTCGAGATCGGTTCCGTGACTGCGCAATTCGTAGGCTTTGGCTGCAGCCTTCGCGGCTAATGCACTCTCGCCAGCGTCGAAGTACTTTCCCGAAAGGCTGCTGTAGGCTCGCGCAAACAGTGGATCCAGAGCGACTGCCCTCTGGTAGTGTTCAATGGCAGCGCTGGGGCCTTTCTCGTTTTCGGCCTGTCCGCCGAGCGTGTATTCCTTCAAAGCATCAAGGGAGCTGGTGGTAGCCTCGCGAAGCGGGACATCGAGTCTCTGCACGCTCGAAATCGATTCGCCAAGTGCACTGCGGAGGCGGGACGCGGCGGTGCCAAGCGCCGGAATCACGTCCTCTTTTGTCTTGGCCGTTGCCTGCTCTTGTGCCAGGATCTCGCCATTCTGACAGTTTTCTGCGCGCAGTCCGATGACGTACGCGCTGCCAAGAGCCGCGATCGTGCCGGCCACATACGCTTTGCTGCCCGTGCGCTGACAGACCTCCTGCGCGAGATCGCTGGTAAGCGGCGCATTCCCGGGTTGCGTCATCAACTTGAGCGTGTCCCGGACTTTCCGATTGGAAACAATGTTCAGAAATGGAGACTGGCCGAGCGCAATGCTGAGACCCTGCTTGAGCGAGCCGTCAAACACGGTATCCCCGGTGGAATTGTCAAAGTCCGCTAATACGATGGTGTCTTTCTCATTGAGTTTGGTGGCCCGAACCGAACGACGATGCAAGAAACCGAAGACCAGACCCGCGATCACGGCAAGGCTGGCGATCGACAGAAGCCATCGCACGTATCTGCGGCGCGGAATGATCGTCGCCGGGGAAATCGGCGTTTCAATCTTCACGCGTGCCAAGCGGGCTTGTTCGAGATCGTTTTGGCACTCCCTTGCACTCTGGTAGCGCAACTCGCGATCTTTTTGGAGACTCTTATCGATGATTCTTTCAAGTTCGGTGGGGATCTCAGGATTCCATTCACGTACGGGCGCCACAGGGAGGTTCAGAACGCCTTCACGAATGGTTGTGATGGTACTTCCCGGGAAGGCTCTTCGGCCGGTTGCCATCTCGTAGAGAACTAATCCGAAGGAGAACAAGTCGGTGCGCGCATCCAGGGTCTCCTTGCGAATTTGCTCGGGCGACAGATAGGACGGAGTGCCAACCGAAGCACCGGTGCGAGTGAGATGGATATTCGGGTTACCGCTCTCGTTTTCTGCTGATAGAGGGGGACTCTCGCCTGTGCCAAGGTCCGCCGCATCGACCAGCGTGGCCACACCGAAATCGAGAATCTTAACCTGTCCACGAGTCGTAACAAAAATGTTTGCCGGCTTGATGTCGCGATGAATGATTCCTTTCTGATGTGCGGCATCCAGACCATCCGCAATCTGGATGGCCAGATCCAGTAATTCGCTCATTTGTTCCACCGGCGCTGGATGCGATTTTGAATCGATCCACTCCCGCAGAGTTCGTCCTTCCAGCAACTGCATCACGATGAAGGGCTGACCTTCGTGCTCGCCTAGCTGGTAAATGGAGCAGATATTGGGATGGTCAAGACTCGAAGCTGCGCGGGCCTCGCGTTGCAATCGCTCATAGGCCACCGGGTCGGTGGCCAGTTCACCGGGCAGAAACTTCAACGCGACTTGGCGACCCAGCTTTAGATCCTCTGCCTTGTACACGACTCCCATGCCCCCGCCGCCAAGCAGCTGCAGAATTCGGTAGTGGGATACTTTCTTCCCCAGAAGGCTATCGCCAGCGGGGGCTGCGGTTGGGACGGGCGCGGGGGGCCTAGGTTCCACTACCGGCGCGATGAACCGGTAACCCCTTCCACTCACGGTCTGTACGAAGCGCGGCTGCTCCGCATTGTCACGCAGCACTTGGCGGATCTTGCTGATGGCGCCATTGATGCTGTTGTCGGTATCAAGGAAGACCCCTTTCCCCCAAATCCGTTCCACGATCTGGTCTCGGGTCACGAGCTCGCCCCGGCGCTGCACCAGGAAAAGAAGCAGCTCCATGGGAATCGGCTTCAGTTTTATGGGGATTCCCGCCGAGCGTAGCTCGTAGGCGCGCAGATCCAGTTCGAAGTCGTCTCCGAAACGGATGCAATTTGCCGGCGTGATGGGATTGGATACCACAATCATGTCCCCCAAGCGTTGCCCGAAATTCTACACCGACTCCCGGTTCCCGCAGCAAGTCTTTCGGCGACAGTCACTTGCACGCTAAGGAAAATTCAAGGAGACGCTAAGTTTCCGACTATTGCAGGTCGCGCCAGCTTACAGCACTATGCGCCTCGTACCAAGTGCAGCAACGTTCGAAGATCACTAAATTGGCACTCCGAAAATATAAAGGAGCACTTTATGTTCCGCACAAGATTGTATCTATGTATCTGGTTTCTGTTGACTTGCTCTGTCGTTTCCCTTTCCGCACAGCAGGCGGTTCTGGCTGTAGCAAATGCGGTCGTGCCGCCCGTGGTCAAGTATAGCGGCGTACTAACCGATGCCACCAACAAGCCCTTGGCGGGGACGGTTGGTGTCACCTTTGCCCTCTATAAAGAGTCTCAAGGCGGCTCTGCTCTCTGGGTAGAAACTCAAAACCTAACGCTCGATAAGGCTGGCCACTACACAGCCATGCTCGGATCTACCACGAGCCAAGGACTGCCTGCGGATATATTTGCTTCGGGCGAAGCTCGCTGGTTAGGTGTGCAAGCGCAAGGCGAAGCCGAGCAGCCACGCACTGTGCTGATGAGCGTTCCTTACGCTCTGAAAGCTTTGGATGCGGAGACCATCGGCGGCAAACCGCTCTCCGCACTGCAACTGGCAGCGCCTGGTGGCGGTTCCGCTTCCTCCAATTCGAATAACGCACCCATCGCCAACACCATTACTTGTTCGACTTCGTCCGCGTGCAAGTCAGGCCACGTTCCCGTATTTGCGAGCAATGGCGGAGCCGCCAAGGTCAAGGACTCGATCATTACGGAAAGCGGCTCGACCCTTAGTGTCGCCGGCAGTGCAAGCCTCACCGGACCAATCAGTGCCTCAGCGACGAGCGGCAGTAGCGCCGCGGTTGTGGGGTACGACAACACCAGTGGGGGCTCGGCCGGAGTCAACGGTACGAGCACAAACGGTACTGGAGTTGTAGCTACCGGCATCACCGGGCTGTTGGGCACCGGTGCGGGAGAGGACGGGGTTGGAGTATCTGCCAGCGGCAACCTCGGAGTGTACGCCAACGGCATCGCCGCCGGAGTCTACGGCGTAAGCACGACCAGCACCGGAGTGATCGGAACCAGTACGAACTACATTGGCGTTTATGGCTCCGGCGGTGCCACCGGCGTGACCGGCGTCAGCTCAAGCGGCCCGGGAGTGGTTGCGCAATCGGCCACGGCTTGGGCCGTGGACGCCTACGGCACTTCAACCGCGACCGGGGTTCTTGCTGGCAGCGCCTCCGGGTGGGCTGCGTGGTTCAACGGAAATGTGGACGTCGACGGCAATCTCTCCAAAGCCGGCGGTTCGTTCAAGATCGATCATCCGCTCGATCCCGCCAATAAATATCTCTACCACTCCTTCGTCGAATCCCCGGACATGATGAACATCTACAACGGCAACGTGATCACCGATGCGCAGGGCGATGCCGTAGTTCCTTTGCCGGATTGGTTTGAAACCCTGAACCGCGATTTCCGTTATCAGCTCACAGTAATCGGCCAGTTCGCGCAAGCCATCGTGGCCAGTGAGATAGCGGACGGCCGATTCAGTATCAAGACGGACAAACCCAACGTCAAGGTTTCCTGGCAGGTGACCGGCATCCGTCAAGATGCCTGGGCCAATGCCCATCGCATTCCCGTCGAACAGGACAAGCCGGCGGCCGAACGCGGATTCTATCTGCATCCTGGCCTTTACGGCGCGCCAGAAGAAAAGGGTGTTCTGTGGGCGCGTGATCCAAAGGCTATGAAGCAGTGGAAGGAAGCCAGGACCAAAGCCGCAGCGAGTAATCAGAACCCGGCTTCCCCCAGACCCTAGAACGGGCGGCGGCTCTTGCAACTTCGACAGGTGGGCGGTCGATGATGGCCAACGCCGGCACGGTCGCGGCGGACGCTAATCATCACCTCTGTAGCAAAGGGGAGCGGGCTTTCGCGAGATCGCTCCCCCGGTCAATCGCAGTAACAAGAAAGAAAATCCAACAACCAATAAATAAAAGGAGAATCCGATGTTACGAAATATGATTCGCATGACACTTTGCCTCTCGCTGATTTGTTGCGTACTCCAGATTTCCGCGCAGCAACCAGCAGCCAGCGGGATCGTCCCGCCGGTCGTGAAGTTTGGTGGGGCTCTAACCGATGTCAACGGCAAGCCCGTGACGGGAACCGTTGGGGTCACTTTCTCTCTCTATAAAGAGTCCCAGGGCGGCGCCGCTCTCTGGGTCGAAACGCAGAACCTAACCCTCGATAAGACTGGGCACTATACGGCGATGCTGGGATCCACCACCAGCCAGGGGATCCCTGCCGATGTGTTTGCTTCCGGGGAAGCGCGCTGGTTAGGAGTGCAGGCCCAGGGTCAGACTGAGCAGCCCCGCACGCTGTTGATGAGCGTCCCCTATGCATTGAAGGCACTGGATGCAGAGACCGTCGGCGGCCTGCCGCCCTCAGCATTTGTGAAGGCCGCGGCACCGGGAGGTGCATCGTCCGCCAACTTAAATACGCCTGGTGCGGCGATCACTGGCACCGGTACGGCAAACCATATTACAAAGTGGCTAAGCCCGACGAAGCTGGGAAACTCGAATATCTTCGATGGTTCAGCTGGCAAGGTAGGCATCGGCACGACGGCCCCCGGCGCCACCCTCGATGTCAATGGCACGGCCGTGATTCGGAGCAACGCGACGGTCGACGGCAGTCTCGGCGCTGGACCGATCACGGCTACTTCCTCCAGTTCAGGCGGTACCGGGGTATACGCCAATGCCGGTTCCAGTGGCGGCAGTAATGGGATAATAGCCATCGGCGCGACCGGCCTAGCGGGCTACACGAGCGTTGCCGGCAGCATCGCACTGTACGGCAATGGGGGAAACAGCACTGGCAGCAATGGCGTGGTCGGCTATGGTGCGACTGGCGTGGCGGGCAACAGCACCATTACTGGCAGCTACGGAACATATGGTAGCGGTTCCACCGGAGTGTGGGGCAACAGCACCGGCACTGGCGCGAACGTGGGAGTGTTGGGATTGGGCGCTACTGGCGTCTCCGGAAGTGGCGACACTTGGGGAGTTCTAGGCGAATCCAGCAGTCCTAACGGCAGCGGCGGGGGCTTTGGCAACTCCTCCACCGGCGATGCACTGTTTACCTACAACCAGAGCGGAGGCTATGCCGCGTTTTTCGATGGCGATGTCGACGTCGACGGCAACCTCTCCAAGGCAGGTGGTTCGTTCAAAATCGATCACCCGCTCGATCCCGCAAACAAGTACCTTTATCACTCCTTCGTCGAATCGCCCGACATGATGAACATTTACAACGGGAATGCGACTACCGATGCGTCAGGGAGTGCAGTGGTTACCCTGCCCGAATGGTTCGAAACTTTGAACCGTGATTTTCGCTATCAACTCACGGCCATCGGCCAATTCTCGCAGGCGATCGTGGCCAGCAAGGTGGCGAACCATCAATTCACCATCAAGACGGATAAGCCCAACGTGGAAGTCTCCTGGCAAGTGACCGGCATTCGCCAGGATGCGTGGGCTAACGCTCACCGCATTCCGGTTGAGGTGAAGAAGGCGCAGGCCGATCGGGGACTTTACTTGCATCCCGAACTGTTCGGAGCACCCGCCGAGAAGAACATCGGGCTGGCACACCATCCGATGATGCAGAAACTGATGAAGCAAGCAGTAGCCAAATAACAAACTGACCAACAATTGCGAACCACAGATCGCACTCCGTGGCGCTGTGCAAACTTCTGAGCGTGCAGCGCCATGGGAGGTTCGCGGCAAAACAAGGACGATCTAACGCGGACCAAACAAAAGAAAAATCAGCTTGCGCATGGTTGCTCCGTTTGACGGACGATCATAGCAGGAACTCCTTTTGCACTGGTCTCGGATTGCGGGTGGATAACGCTAGTGCTTTTTCGGACGCGACGCCGGGATGAGTGCTCAAGGCTGAAAAAAGGTGAGAGGCGTCGCGTTCGAAAAAGCCGTCAGAAGGAAGCCGCTGGCGCGGCGGACGCGGGCCATATGCAAATTGAATGGAGCGAGCGAGGGGTGTAGCAGTTGGCGGGAGTAGTCAAGGCCGGTAGAGGAGGAGCCGGCGCACCTGTGCAAAGACGAGTTGATGGTCGAAGGGAGCCTAGGCGGGGACAGGAAGAAGATGTCTGGGTGTAGCGGAGACACACTTCGGCGAGACGCTCTGAAGCGCGCCGACGGTGCGGTGTGTGGGCGAGTGATTTCATGCAGCGGTGGCCAGGAGTGGTGGAGAACGGAGTTGGAGTTGTGCCGCGGTGAATCGTTCGACGACGGCCATCGGTCCGCCGCACTTGGGACAGCGCCACAACGGGTGCGCTGTAGGAGCGGTCGATGTTTCCGATTGGTGTTTCGGGGGAGTGGCGTGGAGAGCGGCGAAGCACCGTGGCAGCAGGGCGGCGCGCCTTCGGTTGGCGAGGAAGCCGAAGTGGCGGATGCGGACGAAGCCCTTTGGGAGCAGGTGAAGTAGGAAGCGACGGAGAAACTCATCGCGCGACAGGGTCATCAGTTTCTGTTGATTGTGGTCGGCGGAGTCGCGCCAGCGGAAGGTGACTTGATCGTCGGTCAACGCGACCAAGCGATGGTTGGAGATGGCGACGCGGTGGGTGTAGCGGCCGAGATACTGTAGGACATACTCGGGTCCGCCGAAGGGTGGTTTGGAGTAGACGATCCAATCTTTGCGGAAGAGCGGACGCAGCCAGGCAGCGAAGAACTTGGGATGGGTGAGCGGTGCGAGTTCTCCGGCCAGGTGCAGTTGACGGCGTTCGAAGGCAGCCTTCAGGCCGGCGACGAACTTGCCACGAAACACGCGCCGCAGTACCGCAATGGGAACGAAGAAGCGTGGGTGCGAGCGAATCCAGCGACGGTGATCCAGCGAGAGTCCGCCGGCGGGAACAACACAGTGGACATGGGGATGAAGTTGGAGTTTCTGGTTCCAAGTATGCAGCACGCTGAAGAAGCCGATCTCGGCTCCGAGATGGGCGGGGTTACGAGCCACTTCCCGTAGAGTTTCGGCGCTGGCCCGAAGCAGCAAATCATAGATGAGTTTCCTGTTCTGGAGAGCCAACGCAGCCAGTTGCGGCGGCAGTGTGAAGACGACGTGGACGTAGGGCGTGGGCAGCAGTTCAAGACGACGCGCCGCGATCCAGCGTTCACGCGCACCGGTCTGACACTTCGGGCAGTGCCGGTTGCGACAGCTGTTGTAGGAGATGGTGGCACGATGTCCGCAGCCGGTGCACTCATCGATATGACCGCCGAGAGCGGCGGTGCGGCAGCGCGCGATGGCCAGCAGGACCTTGAGATGGGTCCAGCGGAGCCAGTGACGGTTGCGCGCAATGAAGTCTGCTCCTGCGCTGCGAATGAGGTCGGCCACCTCTAACTGTGGCTGACTCATTTACTCCTCCTCGGACGACCTGCCTTTCTTCAGCACCAGCGCGTCCAGCGGACTGGGCGTGGCATGCAAGTGCCGTTGCGAGAGGTGGAGATAGCGAGCGGTTTCTTTCAGATCGTGATGGCCTAACAGGATCTGGATGGTATGGAGATCGGCGCCGGCTTCGAGCAAGTGCGTGGCGAAGCAGTGGCGGAGCACGTGGGGATAGACACGTTTCTTGATCCCGGCGCAGCGAGCGGCTGCGGCGCAGGCGTGGTAGGGAGTCTTGGTGTCGGTGGGGTGATCGCCACTGTGCCAGCGGTTGCCGGGAAATAACCAGATTGACTTTTTGCGCAAGCGACGCCAGTGAGCGCGTAGTTCCTCGAGCAGGACGGGGCTGAGCATCACGTCGCGGTCTTGCCCGCCTTTGCCGCCCTGAATGTGCACGACCATGCGTCCGCTATCGATGTCGCTGACCTTCAGGCGCGTGAGCTCGGCGCGGCGTACGCCGGTGCTGTAGAGGGTCATCAAAATGGTGCGATAGAAGGGAGTCGGCGCAGCATCGATGAGTTGCGTTACTTCTTCTTGACTGAGAATGGTGGGCAGGCGATAGCGCTTCTTGGGATAGGGAGTGTCGGCAATGCTCCAGGGCCTCTTGAGCGTCTGGATGTAGAGGAAGCGCAGGGCGCAGAGATGATTGGTTACCGAACCGGGAGTCAGTTTGTGCACGGTGAAGAGTTGGGCTTGGTACTCGCGGATGTGCTGCGGTCCCAGGCGATCGGGCGAGCGGTGGAAGTGTTGGGCGAACCGCTCGATGAAGCGAATGTAACGTCGTGTGGTAGCTTCAGAGTAATGACGTCGCTGGAGTTCCTCCAGCATCATTTTGCGTAGATGGGTCACCGAGACCTCCTTGTGACCCACAATTATCTGAGCCAAAACTCAGGACTGCCGACATCACCCACGCGGCAGCGTCCGCCGCGCCAGCGGCTTCGTTCTAACGGGCTTACTGGAACTTGCGTCGAGCACGGACTCCGACGTTGTCCTGAATGTGGGCCGCGACTACACCTTCAGGTGCCTTCCAGCCCGATGTTGTCGTATCCTGAAGGCCGTCCACGCCTGATTCAATTGGCAGCGTAATTTAACTTCCAACGGTTTGCGGCCAGTCGAGAACAGGTAGAGGAGCAGCATTGCGAGCAGCGACACATCGTAACCAACCAACGTTCCGCAAGATCGGGCGGGTCTTAGTGGTACTGCTCCTGTCGGCGGGTGCGTGGGCAATGCCTCCAGTTACCGCGATCGGACCCGACTTGTACGCTTACATCTCGGATAATGATGGCAGCGCCAACTCGACGTTCCTGGTCGGGAGCAAAGGGATCCTGGTCGTCGACACCGGGGTTGACGCGACCGAGGGCAGCAAACTTCTGCGAGAAATCCGCAAAGTTTCGAGGCTTCCGGTGTTGTACGTGATCAACACTCACTACCATCCGGATCATCAGGGCGGAAATTCCGTGGTAGGTCCAAACGCAACGATAATCTCGACCGACTTCACGCGGGAGCGAACGCTGGCATTGATGCAGTCCTCTCCTCAACTCCAACTCCAAGCGGCCGATGTCACGTTTGATCAGAAGATCAAGATTCACCTAGAACCCTATTCAGCCGAGGTTTATTTTCCTGGCAAGGCCCACACCTCCGGAGATGCATTGGTTTACTTCCCGCGTCAACACGCTATCGCGATGGGGGATCTATTCCTGAACAGGTCTTCTCCCGCCATGGACGAGGGCAGCGTAGAAAATTGGATCAAAGCCCTCGATCAAACGCTGGCCCTTCCCTTGAACGAAGTGGTACCGGGCCACTTTGAGCTCGCGACGAAGGTCGAACTGCAACGTTTTCGCGACTATCTCAGTGATCTCTTCACTCAGGTTCGTTCTCTCTACCGGAGCGGCGTGAAGGTAGAGGATGCCGTCCGCCAGATTCACGTGGAGAAATACGCCGACTTCCGGCAGTATCCGAAATATCAGGCCACATTTGCCGACAACGCCGAGGTAATCTATCAGCAACTTCAGGAGAAGTAAGACTTGCGCTTGAATGATCCTCACAAGACGGCACTGTCGCTGGCCTTCAAAACCGCCATCGTCGCCGCTGACGCGGGCGGTGAGCGGAGTTATGAAGGGGTTCCTTCGGCTGAAGCGTTTTGATCTCACGCGGGCTTGCCTTATGCCCACAGTCTCCCGCCTGGTTTGACGGCAACTATGGCGGAGTACGGCGAAATTCTGCGACCGGAACTTGTGCTCCTCGGACCGATGGGCAGCGAGCTGGCAGGAAAGCCGCAGTTGTTGATCAGTCTTTATCCTGTAGAGCAGTCGTTAGATAAGCCCGTGACCGGCAAGCACTGGAAGGCGACTCCCGGCACTCGGATGATGGAGTTGCTCCACGCAACTGATGTCCCCTTGGGATTCGTGACCAACGGAGAGGAATGGATGTTGGTGTTCGCGCCCCGTGGGGACACTACCGGCTTCACCTCTTGGTATGCCTCACTCTGGATTGATGAACCCATCACTCTTCGTGCTTTTCACTCGCTTCTGTCTACAAGCCGTTTCTTTGGTGTCGCACCGTCAGACACACTCTTGGCGCTGCTAAAAGAGAGCGCTCAGGACCAACAAGAAGTCACCAACCAGTTGGGCGATCAGGTTCGCGATGCGGGAAGTACTGATCCAGGCGTTTGACCGGCTTGATCAAGACAGCGGCCGCATCCTGCTTAAGGGCTTAGATGAGAAGGCCTCTACGATGCGGCTTTGACTGTGATGATGCGGCTCGTCTTTCTGTTTTTCTGCGGAAGAATGCGGCTTGCTGCACTTAGGAGAACCACTCTACGACGACAACTACGCAGTTTCTACCTTGCGTGAGCAGTTACCTGTGCGCTGCAAGTCCTTCAGTCTACGTTTTCAGGCGGGTTCGAATCTCTCTCCGCCAGATTTTAAAGCACTTATACTCTCAAACTGATTGCATCGGCGATCAGTTCGCCTTGTCCAGGGCTAGCCCAACGATTTTCGCGCTGGACTGCTCCATCCGCGGCGGTCAGGACTTCTGGTCGCGATGAGTGAAGTGGCGACTTCTGTCAGCTTACTTGCTGCTGGTATCGACCATCGGAATCACCGAGGACAACTGCAAATTGATCAGAAGGTCGATACGGCGGTCGATCTGGTAGCACAACGCAGTTTTTTTGGCCGAAATCACTTTCTCAAACAGCGGAACATACCTCATACGCAATTCCAGGAGTTGCTCGTCAACCGCGTTCGCTCTCTTGATATAATCCTGCGCCTGCGCATCGGTCATGGTGGCGTAGTTCGCTGCATAGTCTTTGACTACCGACCAACGTTCGTCATTGGCTTTGATCGCCGCCTGTCTGTACTGGTCGAAGATAGGCCAAAACTTGGTGGCCTCGTCGGCGGTGAGGGTCATGTTTTGCGCCATGATCTGCTTCCGCTGTGCGCGCAAGTCCGCCCGCAGCATCTCGATGTCTTTGTCCGAAATGTTATTCGACGCTGCGCCAGCTGCCGGAACGCTCTGCGACGCAGGCGTCTGGGAAAAGGCGAGGATCGATAGGTTGGGCACTAACAGTACGCAGGCAATAACCAGGACAGGACTGAAACTCTTCTTCCGCATTATTGTTTCCTCCGAGATTTTTAAAGGGCAGTCTCTATTGGCGCCATTCCGGGCGCGAGAACAGGCTAGGGATATTCACTTGCCGTATCAACTGGCAAAAGTGACAGCTCAGTGACCGTCAGCTACGCGGCAATTCGATTCTGTATGGTCGCGAGTTTACGCCTGGGATGTATCCTCTCCAACAACTGCTGCTGACACGTGATTATACGTTTTGGCGACCTTTGGTCAATGAGCGCTAATGCGATTTTGCAACAACCTCCCAACCGTTCCAACCGACCACACACCTCTAAGGAAACCAGATTTCGGCGTAAGATGGTTCCGCCCCCCCAGATTTCCGACTTTAGACGGGGCAAGGGATGATGAAAATGAGAAACCCACATCGTTTTCCGCTCACGGCTGGAGTCTTAGCAGCCGCAGTAATGTGCACGACGATCACGCTAAAAGCCCAAACTATCATTAGCAACGAAACCCTGGTCACGACAACTTTCGTGATCAATAAAACCGACGCGACCGCGAAATGCAGCAAGGCGGGATGTAGCACAAAATCGCCCATGTTAACGTCGATACCGGTCACGTGTCCGGCTGCTCTCGGCTCAACCTGTACGCTCCACATCGCACTCGACGCGAAGGTCACCGTGCATCTTCGTTGTGGTGGTTTCGATTGCTTAGGACCGTCTGGCTCCGTGAACTCTTATCAGTTTCTAGTTGATGGTGCTGCTCCCGCGCCGGGGCCGACCGATGATCATGGAGATTACATTTTCGGCAGATATGTGGCGTCAGACACTGACGTCCCATCCCGGCAATCGTACCCGGCTTCCGTCGTCGCGACGGTGACAAACTCGAGTACTCAAAATCATCTAGTCGATGTCAATCTTCTGTGCACCGATGAACAAAAGGACTATGGTTGCGCAGTCACGGCTCACTGGAGCTCGATGAGAATTGATGTTTTCGAGCCGTGACAACGGTCTCCGGCCAGTTCAGTTTGGCTCGGGTGATGAGAACAAGCCATAGCGCGCTCAAAACCCCTCAATGAGCGCTATGGCGGATGTTTCGAACTATCGCGCAGCGGTTGACCCAATCGCGCGCTTCCATGAGTAGGCGCGTCTCGGCTTTAGGAACGGTGAATTCCGCCACGCCGCAATCTGGGCACACGGCAACGTTCGGGAATACCAAGACGCCCAGCACCCCGGCATTGACCGCTGCGGGTCGCCACTTGGATGGAATCTGGCAGTCTTGCTAAACTTGGCGAACTGGCAGTTTTAACAGTATCCGGGGGTGCGGTTTTTTCTATCACTCATCTGGGGTCTGGCTAGGCTGAATCTCTTCCATTCCGTCGCTTGTACCTTCGATGTATGGGGCGATCACCCTTTGAGGACTAACGGCTTGGAATGACGCGTCCATTGTCGTTGTTGCCCCTCTATGTTCTGCTGAGCCTTGTGGCGCTGCCGAGCGCCGGACAGAGTGTTTCATCCGAAATCCAGGGAACAGTGAAAGATCCAAGTGGTGCCGTTATAGTCGGCGCCGACGTCACCGCGACCAATCTGGAAACCGGTATGGCGAGATCAACCGTGACTGATGGCAGTGGTAGCTATCACGTTGACGGTTTATCTGCAGGCAGCTACCAATTAAAGATCGAACACGCAGGTTTCAAGGTCAAAAAATTGACCGACATTTCGCTACTGGTGGACCAGGCAGCGGTATTGGACGCGACCCTCGAAGTTGGCTCTACCAATCAAGAATTCACGATTGTGGGAGAGACGCCACTAGTTGAAACTACGACGGCCGAGATGAGCAGCGTGGTCACCGGGACCGGCTTAAGCGAGCTTCCGTTAAACGGGCGTGACTTGTTCCAATTGACAGAGTTGCAGACTGGCGTTGTGCCCTCGACCAATGGCGGATCAAGTCTCTGGAGCGAAGGCAGCATGTCCAAGGCTTCGGCACAGGGCGCGCGGCCCACCATGAATAACGTCACGCTCGATGGAGGCGATATCAACGATCCGGGCTACAACGTTCCGCCAGGCGGGCCCGCCGGCGCACAGTTGGGAGTCGAGGCAGTTCGCGAGTTCCGCGTGATCCTGAACACCTACAGTGCAGAATACGGTCGCAATGGAGGCGCTAATGTCCAGCTTGTGACTAAATCAGGAACTAACAATCTGCACGGTTCGGTGTTCGAGTTCTTCCGCAACGCTGCGCTCGACGCCGCCAATTACTTCGATACGCTCGGTAAACCCCCTTACGAGCGCAACCAATTCGGGGCAACGCTGGGAGGACCGATCGTAAAGGACCACACCTTCTTCTTTATTAATTACGAAGGGCTACGCGAACGAAAAGGTATCACGACCAACACTTCTGTACCCGACGATAACGCCCGTCAAGGATTGCTTCCCTCGGTCAACGGCAGCGGCTTGGTGAACGTAGGGGTCAACCCCACGAGTGCTCTTTTCATTGGCCTATATCCGCACCCAAACGGGCCCGAGCTTATCAACGATGGCGTCCCCAGCGGGCTGGCGCTTTTTACCGGTTCCGAAGTGCAAACTGTGCAGGAGGACTACGCAGTACTGCGGATCGATCAAATCATCGGGAACAAGGACCAGATATTTGGCCGATATGTGTTCGATGACGGCGTGGGTATTTTTCCTTTTCAAAGCACGGCGATTCCGGGTTTTCCTGGCAAACGCCCGATTCGCAATCAATATTTCATGCTTAGCTGGCAGCGGACGATATCAAACCACCTGCTCAACGAAGCCAAGTTCAACTTTAATCGCACACGCTATCTAGCTGAAGTTGACAACACATACCCCCTCTCTATCTCTCTGGTTCCGGATCGGGCTCTGGGAGTGATCTTAATTGTAGGATTGCCCGCACTCGGCAATAACCTTGTCTATCCCCTTGGTTGCACTTCAAATACCTTCGAGGGTATCGATAATCTGAGCTGGGAACATGAACGCCATAGCCTGAAGTTTGGGGTTGACGCAAAACGGATGCAAATCGATGGTCCTTTCGACTTTGGCACTAACGGGGAGTATTCGTTCACGGGTTCGGCTGCAAGCACTACCAGCAACCCAACTTTCGAGTCGTTCCTCCAGGGAACCCCAGCCTTCTATATCGGAACCGATCCTGCGCTGAGCGATTCTGACCGTGGCTTTCGTCAAACTTATATAGGACTCTATGCGCAGGACGACTGGCGTATCACTCCTAGTCTGACGTTGAACCTGGGACTCCGTTGGGAATACTCAAGCATTCCCACAGAAGCAGAAGGGCTCATCTCGAATTTCCACGATGTATTCACGGACAAAGCCCCAATAGTCGGTCCGCTCTGGTCGAGCGTTCCCTTGGACCTGTGGTCGCCGCGTTTCGGATTCGCTTGGAGCCCGTTTCATGATGGAAAGACAGTCGTTCGTGGCGGGTTTGGGATCATGCGCGACCAGATCTGGTCGAACTTGTATTTTGATGTGCGTTTTTACCGGCCATTTTTTGGAGCTCTAATCTCGGAGTCTCCCAATTTCCTTGCACCACCAACTAGCATTGCCGCTCTGGGAGGATCGACCTCGCCGGTCGGGGTCTTTGGCATTACCTTTAATCCGAAGTTTCCGTATTACGAGCAGTGGAGCCTCAACATTCAGCGGCAACTTGGACGCGACACGGTGCTCCAGATCGCCTACGTCGGTTCCCACGGCGTGCACCTGCCGCGCGCTGGCGAAGCCAACCCCTATGAACCAACCCTGGGACACAACTTAAATCCCAACTTCGGCTCAACCCCGCAAATCGTCACCGATGCGACTTCGAGCTACAACGCATTACAAATCAGCTTACAAAGGCGGTTCGTAAAAGGGTTTTCATTCCAGGGATCCTACACGTACTCCCACTCGATCGACACTGCGAGCGGGGCCTTCCCCAGCGACTGGGTCTCAGAGCCCGGAGTATCGCAGAATTTCTTCGACCTGAACGCCGAGCGTGGCAGTTCGCTTTTGACCGACGCAATGTTTTCATCGGCAACTTGCTTTATGACTTACCGTTCGGACCTGGACAGCGCTGGGGTCGCGGCGAGCAGGGCGCCATTGGCAAGTTGGTGGGTGGATGGCGGGCAGCCATAATTGGTCAATTACTTTCAGGAGTGCCTTTTACGCCTGTATTGGGGTTCAACAACTCGCTCACGGCCGCTTCGTTCCCGGCGGATCGCCCTGATGTAAGACCCGGAATAAATCCGTGCAATGCTGTGACCGGTAACGTCAACCAGTGGTTCGATCCGAATATTTTTACATTGCCTAACACACCAGATGCAGCAGGCAATATCTTTGGCGATGCTGGCAGGAATAGCCTCTGCGGTCCATCTCTCAAGGAGTTCGACTTTTCCCTGATCAAGCGCACGCAACTAAGTGAACGCGTGAGCCTGGAATTTCGGTCAGAATTCTTTAACATCTTCAACCACCCCAACTTCGATGTTCCCGACAACACTCAGGGTCCTAATGGCACCGGTGGTAACGGAGACGCAATCTTCGTCGGAAGGGCGAGTGGCTGCAATCCAGCAACGAACTCCCTTGGATGCGGTATCCTAGCAGGCAATGCGGGCCGTATTTTCAGTACCGTTACCAGTGCGCGGCAGATCCAGTTCGCGCTAAAGCTAATATTTTGAGAAAAAAACCGATGACTTCACACTCTGATGACTTCAAAGCCAAGTTTCTTGGTTCGGGTTATCAGAGGAACCAACGAGTGGAGCAGGCGCAGCAAAACCGGGCTGATTCTCCGTATGTTGGCGGCGATGGGGCGCACCCGATTGTTGTTGGCGAGATGGCCAAACTGATTGAGTCGTTCGACTGGTCACGATCTCCTCTTGGTCCTTCAGCGCAGTGGCCGCAAAGTCTGAAGATGGCTCTGAACATCTGCCTGCGCTCGCGCTTTCAGCTCGCGATTTATTGGGGGCCGGAACTGGTTTTCCTTTACAACGACGCGGAGCGCGAAGTAATCGGCTCCTTGCATCCCTATGCACTCGGGAAACCTGCACGCGAAGTTCTCGTGGACATGTGGGAGACAGTTGGGCCGATGTTGCACAAGGTACTCAAAAGCGGCGAAGCGACCTGGTCGGTCGATCAACCACTGATGTTCGATCATTATGGATTGGTGGAGGAAGCATTTTTCACTTGGTCGTATAGCCCCATTCCGGACGACGATGGGGGTATAGGTGGTGTGCTGCTGGTAACGCAGGAAACCACCCACGAGTATTGGCCGAGCGGCGGCTGCGCGAAGCAGCAGAGCGTGAGCGGGAGCTGAGAGCTGAAGCCGATTCACAACGTGCGCTGCTGGAAACAGTGTTAAACCAGATGGCTGCGGGAGTCGTGATCGCCAAAGCCCCCTCCGGCGAAGTAGTGCTCGCCAACAGCCAGGCAACGAAGATATTGCAACGGTCTGTCGGGGAACTCCGCTGTGTTGAAGAATATTCTCAATACCAGATTTTCAGGCTGGACGGGCGAGCATACGACACACAAGAACAACCTCTCGCCCGCTCGATTCTGCACGGGGAAGTTGTGATGGGCGAAGAATTAAGGTACCTGCGTCCGGATGGCACATTTCGCGTGTTGTTCACGAACTCAGCGCCCGTCCGGGACGAAACAGGAGCCATAGTTGCGAGCGTCGTTACCTTTCAGGACATTACAGATCTGCGGCTAGCGCAAGAAGAGTTGCTGCGCCAGAGTAATGATGTCATTCACGACTTAGCGGGCAAACTGATCGCTGCACAAGAAGAGGAACGCAGGCGCATCGCCCGCGATCTGCACGATGATGTGGCGCAACGAATTGCCCTGCTCAGCAATAAAATGCACATTTTGCATCAGAGCCTCCCCGAAGGAATCTCCGCAGCGGAAGAATTCTCCGACATCCTGAAGGAAATAGAGCAGGCCTCAGAGAGCGTCCGGCTGATTTCTCATCAATTGCACAGTTCCAAGTTAATCCTCGGCCTGCCTGGCGCGTTGGCGGGCTATTGCCGTGAGTTTTCGCAACAACGGGGAATCAAAGTGGAATTCACGCAAAAAGGCTCCATGGGCCCACTCCTCGAGCCAGTCCCTCTAGTCATGTTCCGCGTGTTGCAGGAGGCGCTTCACAACGTGGCCCGGCACAGTGGGGCGGCTCAGGTTGAGGTGTCTTTGCTTACGGAGGAAGATGAAATCAGACTGCGAATTAAAGACCGCGGAAAGGGCTTCGATCCGGTGCAAGTCTCCGATGGTCTTGGTCTCGTTAGCATGCGCGAGCGTCTCCGACTTGTAGGCGGAAAGATCACGGTCTCCTCGGCCCCGGGGCTGGGCACCGAAATCGAAGCGGCGGTGCCAGTGAGGCTTCCTCATTCAAGCGCACAGATACCCGCTTAGGTACTACAAGGTGCCACTGAGAAACTGCCTGCCCTCGATAACCGCTTCCACGGCAGCTATCAGGTCGATTCCGGCTCTTGCTTTCAAAACGTAGCCCTGCGCCCCTGTGCTGAGAGCCTCTTGCAGCACATCAGCAAAGGATTCCTGGGTCACGAAGATTATTTTGGATTCCGGGGCTAGCTTGCGAATTTTTCGAGCGGCCTCGATTCCATTCAGCGTTGGGAGCCCGATGTCGAGGAGAATCAAATCTGGTTTCAGTTCTTGCGCTTGCTGAACCGCTTCTAACCCGTCTGAGACCTCGGCGACGATCTGCAAGGATGGTCTTTTTTGGAGAGTCGACCGTACAAATCGGCGGAACGGTTCGTAATCATCGACCACGAGAATCCGGACTATTGAACTTTCCAAAAGCAACCCCAGTTACACGTATAGGGAATTATGTTAACGATGTAAACGTAATATACATCATTACGTTCACGCTGTAAACATATTCCCGAGGGGCTTGATTGCGATTCGGTGAACAGGAGGCTTCCAGTGAAGACTCCTAGTGCATTCCGTTATCAGATCGGCGGGTTTGCAAGTATTACCGCTCCGTATCCGAGTTGATCGGGCGAGATACACTATCAAAAACGTTCGAGGGCTGTCCGAAAGAGGAGGACATGGCACGGCACAGCGATCCTAATCTTGAGAACCGCATTCTGAAAACAGCACGCAAGCTCTGGAAGAAAGGAGCCGGGGAGGCGCTTACCATGCGAGCGGTGGCCAGGGCAGCGCACACGACTGCCCCGGCGGTCTACCGTCGGTTCCGCACCCGGGACGACATCCTGCGCGCGCTCTTGCAACAAACAAGGCAAGAGATTTTTCGACGACTGGCGGGTGCGGCCTCGGTGGAAGAAGCCTGCGAGCGTTACCTGGACTTCGCCTTGACCCATGCGCACGAATACGAACTTTATTATCTCCACGAATACGAACTGCTGTTTGCGGCCAACCCGCAACGAGGCTTAACGACGAGCCAGACGTTTAACCCGAAGAGGCCCGCGGTGGAACTCATGAAAGGCAAGCTGGCTGCAGAGTTGGGCGGCGCTCCGGAGGACCACGTGCACCTTGTGCTGGCGCTGTGGGCTCTGCTCCACGGCACTGCAATGCTGCTGATCGCAAAGACGATCCAGCCGCAACAGGCAGCGGAAATGCGGTCAGCTTGCCGAGGGACTTTAGAAACGTTGCTGCGCGCGGCGCGGCGCTTGCCGGTTAAAAAGTAGTGGACAATTGACGTAATCGACCTCCAACCTGGGCGAGCAGGTCGTCCTGGGAGAACGTGTAGCGGCGGCTGTTTGTTTGTCACTTCACTTTCTCGATGTCGGCCATCGTCCAAATCTTTTCATAGACTGATTTCGCGGGACCGTAGAGACGGAAGAACAGGAAAAAATCCTCGCCAGATTGATGGAAGCCAGTTGTGCACCGTGTCGCCTCAACCCCTGTAACAATTGCCAGTTCTCATTCAGCCACAATCTGTGGCTTGCTTGAGAAATTATGAAATACCACACGACTGCATTAGCGGGTGTCAAGATCGGTTTCGCAAAAAGAAGCGTCCTGACACTGCCCGTTTTTCTGTTATTCGCTCTCACTGTGTCCCTGTTTGCACAAGATACGCCCGTTGGCCCGGTGGGAGCAGAAGTCGCCACCGAGGCAACGCCGGCGGCTGCGTCCAATGCCGATGAGTTGCGAAAAGAGGCGCAGAACCCAGTCGCCAGCCTCATTAGCGTTCCCATTCAGAACAACAACAACGGAGGGATTGATCCCGGAAATCGCACGCAGGATGTAGTAAATATCCAGCCGGTCATTCCGTTGAAACTTAACGACAACTGGAACCTGATCATTCGCTGGATTACTCCCATCATCTATCAGCCGCTTCCCGCGCCGGCCCCCTTGCCTCAAGTTGGAGTTTCCGGCCTCGGCGACATGCAGCCCACTTTCCTGTTCTCTCCGAGTAAAGCAAGCAAGTTGATTTGGGGCGTAGGCCCGATTATCCAAATGCCCACTGCGACCAGCCAGTACCTGGGGCAAGGGAAGCTCGCCCTCGGACCGAACATCGTCGCCCTGACGATGCCAGGCCATTTCGTATTGGGCGTGCTCGTCAACAACATCTGGTCGGTTGCTGGCGGAGGCCGTCGCCCAGACATCAATCAATTGCTGCTGCAATACTTCGTCAACTACAACATGAAAAAAGGATGGTATCTCACCACGCAACCTATCCTCACCGCCAACTGGAACACGCCCGCATCCAGCGGAAGCGTGTGGACGGTGCCATTTGGTGGCGGCATAGGAAGAATCATGAAACTTGGATTTCAGCCGGTGAACGTCAGCGTTCAGGCTTATGGCAATGCCGTCCATGTTCCGGGAGCCTCGCCTTGGACGGTGCGGGCATCATTTGCACTACTGTTTCCGAAATTAACCAAGCAGCAAGAGAAGATGATGATGGAGCAAAAGCTGAAGCAAATGGAACAGCAACCGTCAGCAAAATGAAAGAAGAGACGCTTCATGAAAACGAGACGCGCGCCCTCGCGACGGAGTGATGATGGGCATGCTTGCCTCGATTGGGATGGAAGCTGGCAAACCATTCAACCCGTCCCTCAAGGTGAAAGCGGCCATGGAACGAGGAGTGGTCGACGCGCGGCGCGGCGTGGGCGCCCACAGAGCGCGACAATCAAAGCGCTGGTTGGGTCTGTCACTGGGGCACGAATTCCCCCACCTAACTGGCATTATTACCAGTATGCGCTCAACTGCCCGCGTCCTATCATCGACCATGCCTCAAGCTCACTCCGCTACCGGGCAAACCATCTCGCGTTATCACATCCTCGAGGAACTGGGCAGCGGTGGCATGGGTGTCGTCTACAAAGCCCAGGACAATGAGCTTGGACGCTTTGTCGCTTTGAAGTTTCTGCCTGAGAATGCAGCCCGGGACCCCGTTGCCCTGGAACGCTTTCGCCGTGAGGCACGTGGAGCTTCCGCGCTCAATCATCCAAACATCTGCACGATCTACGAAATTGGCAAACACGAAGGCCAGGCGTTCATTGCCATGGAGTACCTGGACGGCGTAACTTTGAAATACCTGATCGCTGCAGGCACGTTGGATACAGAGCGCGTGGTCGCTATTGCGATTGAGGTTGCAGATGCGCTCGATGCTGCTCATAGCGAAGGCATTCTTCATCGTGACATCAAACCCGCCAACATTTTCATCACGAAGCGGGGGCGGACCAAGATTCTCGACTTTGGCCTGGCGAAGAGCGTTCTGCCGGAGGATCGTGCAAGCCAGATTGCAGCGCAAGCGACACAATCTCTCTCTTACGTCCCCGAAGAACATCTCACCAGCCCGGGGATAGCGTTGGGAACGGTAGCCTACATGTCCCCCGAGCAAGTACGGGCCAAGGCACTGGACGGTCGCACCGATTTATTCTCTTTCGGTATCGTTCTCTACGAAATGGCGACGGGGAAATTACCTTTTCAAGGAGCCAGTTCGGGCCTCATCACGGAAGCCATCCTCCACCGCGATCCGGTAGCTCCTATCCGCATAAATCCCGATATCCCGGTCGCGCTCCAAGAGGTGATTCACAGAGCCCTAGAGAAGGACAGAGACTTGCGTTATCAGCACGCTGCTGACATACGTGCCGAGCTGCAACGGTTAAAGCGAGATACAGAGTCGGGCAGGAGGATTTCGCTAGAAGACACAGAATCGGTTCTGATACCGAGCACCGGTCCTTTGTCCTCGGACAGCAAGCAGAGGGCACGGACTTCCTCAGCACACAACGCTGTCCTCCGCCCACAACGAGTCTCCAAGATCATCGACTCGCTTGCGGTTTTGCCCTTCGAAAATACGAATGGCGATGCCGACAACGAATACCTCAGTGAGGGGATCACGGGAAGCCTCATCAACATTTTGGCGACGATACCGAAACTGCGAGTGATAGCGCAAAGCACCGTATTTCGTTATAAGGGCCGAGAAATTGATCCGCAAGCTATCGGTCGTGAGCTCAACGTGCGCGCAGTGCTCACCGGAAGAATGATGCAGAGCGGGAGCTCTTTGCGCATTGGGACTGAATTAGTCGATGTGGCCACGGGCTCTTTGCTGTGGGGCGCACAATACAATCGTAAACCCGGCGACATCTTTGTGGTTCAAGACGAAATTTCCAACGAAATAGCGGAAAAATTGCGGTTGCAGTTGACCCGGGCAGAAAAGAAGCGATTAACCAAGCGTCACACCGAGAATGACGAGGCGTACCGGCTTTACCTGAAGGGCCGTCACTACTGGAACAAGTGGACTGAAGAAGGGTTCTACAAGGCGATCGACTATTTTCAGCAGGCAGTCGAGATAGACCCCGGCTACGCCCTTGCTTACACAGGTTTGGCCGACTCCTACGTGCTCCTGGGATGGAACAGCTATCTGCCGCCGAAGACCGTGTTCCCTAAAGGTAAAGCGGCCGCAAAAACTGCCCTGCAGCTCGACCCAGATCTCGCACAAGCCCACACCCCCATGGCGGCCCTGCTGTGGCTTTACGATTGGCAATGGGAAGAGGCTCAGACAGAATTCAAGCGCAGCCTCGGACTGGATCCCACCTACGCGACTGCAAACCATTGGTATGCGGAATACGTAATGACCATGGGACGGCACACCGAAGTTATGGCCAGAATGAAGAAAGGCCAGGAACTCGATCCGTTGTCGCTCATTATCAACGTCGCAGTCGGCTGGGCCATGTACTTTGCCCGCCGATACGACGAAGCCATAGAACAACTCCGCCAGGCTGTCGAATTGGATCCAAACTATCCGGTCACGTATTGGATTCTCGGCTTGTTGCTGAGGAAGACGGGCCGCTTCGAACTCGCTATTGCCGAGGGCGAGGAAGGGGTGAAGCTGTCAGGCGGAAGCCCTCTAATGCGCGCCGCACTGGCGCACACCTTTGGCACGGCCGGTAGGAACAAGGAAGCGCTTCAGATCCTCGATGAACTGACCGAACTAGGAAAGCAAAAATATGTCGCGCCGTACTTCTTCGCCGGAATCTACGTCGGTTTAGGGGAAAACGAGCGCGCGATCGAATACTTGGAGCAGTCCTACGAAGAGCATTCCCACTGGCTTATCTATCTTCACATAGATCCAAGCATGGACGCCTTGCGGGACAACCCGCGTTTCCAGGATCTATTGCGGCGTGTCGGTCTTCCTGTACTGAAGCATGCGATCTCCGCTTAAATACCCACGCGACTCGCACCTGCCTGCCCCTGTAACTTTTGACAGTTTCAGTTGCGCCCAGCCCTCTTTACTGTGACAGCTTGCTCGCACCTTGAGGAAACCTGAATGTCGAAAGATAAAGCTAGACCCACTCTTGGAATCGACGGACTTGCACTCCCAATTCTTCCGCCGGAACGCGACGAGCGGGTTTGGGCAAAACTCGTGCGCGTGATGTTCTATACCCCCGGCTTCCTGGCCATGCTCCTGCTCAAGGCAGGCGAACCGGAGGCCTTTGGTATCACGGTTGAGCTGCTAATGCTGTCGAGTGCGGCGGCCATTGTCGGTGGACTATACATCGGCGCGCAATCATCGGGAGGAGGCTCCGACCATTCCTCTCAGATCGGCGCCTGGAGCGGGTCACTGGTGCTCGAGTTGCTCGCGGTGGTTCCTTTATTGTGTGCGATTCCATCGCTGTTCCATCAACTGGCGCACAGTCGGCTGCTGCACGCTGTGGCCCCCGGCTCTGTTGACCTCTCACTGGGTGCCTCCGAGTTGCTTCCGATGGTTGCGATCTTGCCGTTCATGCTCTACCAGCTCGCCGGCTTTGGCACCCTACACTACGTCGTGTCGAGGCCGGTGAACTGGGCTATCAACATCGGCATTTTCGGCTTGATCGTTGCCAGCTATGTCGCCAACCGCGAGGGTGCGTACGGCATGGAAAAGAGGTTCGGCGGGATTCTGGTTGTTGCCATGGCGTTTACCGTGTTCTACGGCGTGCTCAAACTTCGGCAGATGCAGGTGACCTACGACGCGAAGTGCCCGTCGAAGGAGTATCAAAAGGCCGCGAAAGTTGCTTGAAATGTCGTTTCCGCTCCGTTGATCGATGCAATGTCGAACCAACGCTGGAGGACAGCGACCGAGGAGATAAAGATCATGAATCGAAAACTAACTCCTTGGCTGGTTACGGTATTGACGCTCCTCCTGATGGTTTGCGCGTTCACCGCGATTGATTCTGGTGCGAGCTCTCGCAAACAGCCACCGCCGTCATTGTCCGGCAGGTTTGTAGCCCAAGTGGACGGCCCTCCGGTGACCGGTTTTGGTTTGAATCAGCAGACTTATATTTTCCAGCAGTTCTCGCCATTCGGGACGCAATTTGTGACAGTGTCAAACACATTCCTCATATATCAGCCGCATTTGCCGAACGTGGGTCTCGATTATTCGAAGTTCTACACACTCACCGCGGCAAGGGACGAGAAATGCGATGACACGCTGGAAAATATTTCACGGCGCTTCATATTTGATTCGCGCGGTCGCTTCGTGGAAATGAAGTATGCATTAACCTACGCCAAAAATTTTCCTTCTCTCACGTTGCCTTGGCAGAACCCTTTGCCTTGCTATGTCGTGTCTCCGGTGCGACCCGGCGCGGCAGTCATTACGGAAACAGCGCCAGAAACAGCAGCACAATGACCAGCTCAGATTCCACAAGCCTCCCCGAGACGCTGTCACAATTGACAGTTGTGCAAGCCATGACTGTCGGTGATGCTGCCGGAGTAGAGATCGCCAATCAGGACGCCGAGAAGAACACAGCGTGTGCAATCGCGGCATCCCTCGAAATAGCCATACCGCAGTAAGGCAGCTCAAATTCATCGGACCGGAGGATCTTATGCACGGACAAGTAAAGATCGCAAAGGCAGTGAGTCGTGCCGTGCTTCTGTTGGGATTGCTCGTGGCGGGAAGCACTCTCAGTATCGCGAGAGAAAAGAATGAAACGATCGACGCCACAGCGTTCGGCACGGGCACGCAATTGGGGGCAAATATTGGAGTGACATTAAACATCTACCAATTTTCGACTCCTGCGGACAAACAGATACTGGTCCAGGCCTACCAGAAGGGCCAGAACCAGGGGCTGGTAAACGCCCTGCAGAGAATGAAGGCTGTAGGCCACGTCGAGATCACCGGCACGCTCGGTAATGACTGTTCCTTTATAAGGATGATTCCGACGCCGACGGGACGAAAGATTATCTTTGTGACCAATCGCCAGATCAGATTCGGCGAAGCGTTCTTTGATACTCAGTCTCAATCCTTCAACCTCACTGCCGGCATACTCGATTTAAACGACCAGGATAAGAGTAAGAGCACGGGAGTCTTGTACCCGGCGGCTCAACTTGTCATCGACAGCCAAGGCGAATTGCAGTGGGATTTGCGAGAGAACCCGTGGAAACTGGTTGACGTTCTCGACTGGCAGGGAACGCCCGGCGTCAATTAGCGGGTCAGTCCGGGCCGCGACGCTGTTCGTAAGCCATTCCGGGTCGACGTAATTCGGATCTCCCCCGTGCGCTGAACGGAGAATCTTGAGGCGGAATATGAAAGCTCATCAGTATTTCAAAATCAGTTGTACTTCGCTATGTTTGGCCCTTCTGTTGTGTGTAAGCAATGCAACTGCTCAATCGAAGAACAGCAAGTACGCCTGCGCGGAAGTAAATCCGGCGCAATCGTGTACGAGCGCCAACACATGCGGATCCGCTTCTAACCCTTGCAGCGTAGATGTGAAAAAGACGTCGGAGTCCGCGTCGGCCACTCCCAGCATTGCGAACGCAAAGGGTAATTCACTTTTCTGCGTGAAAGTAGGAACAACGGTTACATGGAACAGCACGGGCAAGGATAACGGCTTTGTTGTCGATGTCGGGCCAGCCTCTCCGTTCGAGCCGCCGGGCGCCATTATCGGCGGCTCCGATCGCTCCGTTTCTGTTGTAGCGAAACGGCCGGGATGCTTTAAGTATTCCGCGGGAGCTTGCCAATCCGGCGCAACTTACGGGATGTGCGGAACAGCGAATGCTGAGTTCGTCGTGACCGACGGCGACTGAATATTCTAACCATGCCAGTTTCAGCGAGAACCCCCAGGACGCAGCGACATCCATTGGCGAATGATCGTGGAGCGGTTATATGAACTCGAAACAGATCAAGAAAGTCCTATCGGCCGCGCTTAGCTTCATTTTGGCCGCCGTTTCACCACAGATCTTGTACGGATTCCAAACTTCGGGCCCACCGCCCGCGAATGACTCCCGGAATCCTACGGAACCTGCCCCGTTGAGCACGAGCGCCCTGCAAGCATTAGTTGCACCCATCGCACTGTATCCCGATGCGTTGGTGGCCCAGATTCTTGCGGGTTCGACCTTCCCGGACCAGGTCGCGGTTGCCGAATACTGGCTGCAGCAAAACAAGAACCTAACAGGAAATGCTCTGATGCAGGCGGTTGACCATCAATCGTGGGATCCGAGTGTGAAGGCGCTCACACAATTTCCTTCAGTGCTCGACAATCTAGCGACAAATCTTATCTGGACCTCGTCGCTGGGAGAGGCATATCACAACCAGTCGGCAGATGTGATGGCGGCAATTCAGACTCTACGTGCGCAAGCTAAAGCAAAAGGCAATCTCGAGTCCAGTCCGCAGGTCACCGTTGTGCAACAGACGCCGCAGACGATCGTCATTCAATCAGCAAATCCTCAGGTCGTCTATGTTCCGCAATATAACCCGGCCGTGATTTATGGGTATCCGTATGTGGTTCCCGGCTATGTTGCGCCGGCTTACTCCACTGGTGACCTGGTAGCGGCCAGCGTGCTTTCGTTCGGAGCCGGAATCGCGGTTGGGGCGATGATGAGCGGCGGGTGCTGTGGCTGGGGGTATAGCAGCTGGAACTGTGGCTGGCACGGAACGGCCGTGGTGTATCACGGCGGGAGCTACTACGGCAATTCGGCATGGCACGGCGGTTATTACAACGGGGGCTACCACGGCTATGGCTACAACAATGCATATAACCGAGCCGGGAACAACTACAACAGCTACAGAGGCGGCGGGAACGCTTACAACAAAAACGTCAGCGGAAACACAGTGAACGTCAACCGGCAGAGCGCTCAGAACTTCAGCGCCAATCATCCCTCGGCATCTAGTTCCTGGGCACAACACGACAATTGGGGCGGCGGAAAATCAACGGCCTTCAGCGGCATGGAAGGACACTCCGGCGGCTCCGGCGGTTGGTCGTCGAGAGCAGACAGTAGTCGCGGTTGGGGCAGCATGGCTTCGAGCGGCTTCGGCGGCGGCCGATTCGGGGGTGGGGGCGGCGGCGGGGGCGGTTTTCGTCGCTGATGTTCCGCGAAATCTGCCGCGAACAAAGAGAACGGAACTAGAAGTTTGGAGGAGTGCCTATGTCACACTTTACTTGGCACCACAAGATTCGGGCTACGCGACTGGCGCTGTTCGCGCTGATCCTCTCGCTGGCCTCCTGTAACAAGTCGGAGACGCCCAAACCGACGCAAGCAACATTCGCGTCGCCGGCAGCCGCAGGCGCAGCTTTCCTCGAAGCGGCGAAGTCGGGCAATCAGGATGCTTTGCTTGCAATCTTCGGCCCCGATGCCAGGGATGTCCTGTTCTCCGGAGATGCGGTAAAGGACAAGACTGCGTTGGAGAACTTCGTTGCGGCATACGGGCAGATGAATCGATGGAGGGAGATCAAGGCTGGCGGCGAGGTGCTGTACATTGGCGCGGACAATTATCCTTTTCCAGTTCCTTTAGGGCGGAATCAATCAGGCCAGTGGTACTTTGACACTGCGGCGGGCAAGGATGAGATCCTTGCGCGCCGTATCGGCAGGGACGAGTTGACTGCAATCGCAGCGTGCGGTGCTATTGCCGATGCGCAACGGGAATACTTCAGCGCGACTCACGATGGAGACAGCACTAAGCAATACGCCCAGAAGTTTGTCAGCGACGAAGGCAAGCAAGACGGATTGTATTGGCAGGCTTCGCAAGGTCAGACTCCAAGTCCGCTGGGCGACCTTGGTGACTTTGCTAAGGCCGTAGGTTATACCAATGCAGGCAACAGGCCACAACCGTTCAACGGCTACTACTTCCAGATACTGACGAAGCAGGGCGATAAGGCGCAAGGCGGCGTCAAAGATTACATCGCGAACGGAAAGATGACAGGCGGATTCGCAGTTATCGCGTACCCCGCGGAATACAGGAACTCGGGAATTATGACCTTCATTGTCGGCACTGATGGCGTTGTCTACCAGAAGGATTTGGGAGAAAAGACGGAAAGCGTCGCCGTAGCCGTGGCGGAGTACAACCCGGGTGACGGCTGGAACAGCGTAGGCGGGCAGGAACTGACCAAATTCTAAGGATCTCTCGATCTGCTCCAGATCAGAACGAAGGTCGGAATGTTCCCGCCCGATTCTGTCTTACGAGTTGACAACAATGTTTCGCGGCCTCGTCTTCACAAGAACTCTTGCAGGTTAGTCTCGGCTGTTAGTTTTGCCAGTATCTGCGCATCAAGAAGTTGCTTAACATCCCCCTCGTCACGACTTGTGCTTCGCCGGTATGGATCCGATCGCGGGAAGTCAAGAAGGACAGCCACCGAAAGGACAATCACTATGAAGCAAGACAGCAGATGGACCCTAGCCCGCACCGCATTGCTGTGGATCCTGTGCGCCGGATTGGCGCATGGCGCATCGGACGGCAAGAAAGTCAAATTCAGTGGACTGATCACCGGGAGAGACGGAGAAAATCTGACGGTGAAGAATCTCAAGACATCAAGCAACGTGATAGTCGCGTTGACGGACGATACGAAGGTTCAGATGCCGAAAGGCTTGGGCTTGCGTCATTCGGAGCAATCAGTCACCGCTTTGATTCCCGGCCTGAAGATTGAAGTCGAAGGCACCGGCACTGACGCCCGGGTAGTTGCCAAGACCATCAACCTCAACAAGGATGCCTTGCTCCTGGCCGAGACGATTCAGGCTGGCTTGGATCCGACGAAGCAGCAGCAGGCGACCAACACGGCCAACATCGCAGCCAACCAACAGGGCGTAGCCGCTAACGCACAGGGCGTAGCCGCCAACCAGCAACAGGGCGCGGCCAATCAAGCAGCCAGCGATGCGAACGCGGGGGACGTCGCGGTCAATCAAGTGGAAATTCAGGCGACGACACAGCGCTTCAACGATCTTTCGGAGTATGACACCAAAGCGAAAGCAACTGTTTACTTCGCCAGCGGAAAAGACACAATCTCCGATAGCGATAAAGCCGCTTTGTCGCTGCTAGCGCAGGCCGCAACTGGTTTGACGGGCTACATCATCCAGGTAAAAGGGTATGCCGACTCGTCGGGCAATGCCGCCATGAACCAGCAATTGAGCATGGATCGAGCCCAGGCGGTGGTCGCGTACCTGTTACAGAACTGCAGTGTTCCTCTACGGCACATCGTCGCGCCGGGTGCCATGGGCATTGCTGATCCTGCATCCCCCAACGAGACAGCCGACGGACGCGCGGACAATCGTCGCGTGGACGTCAAGGTCGTGGTGAATCGCGGCGTTGCGGGAGCCATGTAAGCAGCCGGTTTTGTTGCGCAACCATGCAAGCCGACAGCGATTGAGCCGGCGGGGGTTCTAGTCCCTCGCCGGCCTGACGCAACACAGAAATCCCCAAACGTCACCGCGCGGTAGTTGAGAAATCGTTTACGACTATCAGAGCGGCGGAAAAACGGCATGCGCGGGATGAATTCGATAGGGAGGATGTATGTCACGTTCCTTAATTGTGCTACCCGATGATTCCGCCAAGCCGATTCTTGATGCCATAAACGGCGCGAAAAAATCTTTGCGCGTCAAGATGTTCATTTTCTCCGATCCATCACTTTTGCAGGCCGTGATTGCCGCCCGACAGCGCGGCTTAAAGGTGAGGATTATGCTGAACCCCGCTCGCCGGGATGGCGAGTCTGAAAATACTGAATCTCGCAAAAAGCTTGAGGCGGGCGGAGTCGAGGTCATCGACAGCGATCCCACGTACGATGTGACCCACGAGAAATCAATGGTCGTGGATGATACTACGGCGTTCGTGAAGTCTCTAAACTGGGAAACAAAAAACCTGACCGAAACCCGCGACTACGCCATTGTTACCTCGAATGCTCACGAAGTGGCCGAAATCATCGAGTGCTTTGAATCCGACTGGCATCGAAAAACTTTCTTGGGGAACGAACACTCTCACCTGATCTGGTGCTGCGGTAACGGCCGGGAGCGCATCGCCCAATTTATCGACGACGCGAAGCATTCTCTCTTCCTTCAGAATGAGCGCTACCAGGATGCGGTGATCATCGAGCGGTTAGTCCGGGCCGCGCGCCGCGGTGTAAAAATCCATGTCATGGCTCGCCCGCCTCACAAGCTCAAGAAGGAAAAACTCGTGGAGGCCGTAGGAGGGATGCGCATGATGGAAGATGTCGGTGTCAAGATTCACAAGCTAAAGCACCTCAAACTTCACGCCAAGATGCTCCTCAGCGACAATGTCCGCGCGATCGTCGGATCTATTAATCTTGCGCCGGGCAGCTTTGATACTCGCAGAGAGTTGGCCATCGAGGTGCGAGATGATGATATCGTTGAGCGCATAACAAAAATTGCTCACCATGACTGGGAGCATTCCCACCCTCTCGATTTGACGGACGAAGGTCTGCTCGCTGAGTTCGAGAAGCACAACACCAAGGGAGCCGAAGAATTGGCTCTCCACGGAGATCGCGAAAAGCATTGAATAAAATTATCAACTTCGGGGCTTGGTGAAGTTTTGTCGTGGATTCGTGACTCTGGCCGCGAAGTCTCCGGTTGGTTGTGTCGCACAACCTTGTCAGTGGGATCTCAATCAGAATGCCTGGAAGTTAGTTGACATTTTTCGATTGGAAGGGAACGCCCGGCGTCGACTCATGTGCGCGTCGCTAGAGAATGAGCATCTGGAAACATTGCAAGGGCGCATTCGCTTTTATTAGTGCCGTCCTGTTTCTGGGGTCCCATTTGCATGCGGAAAAGAAGTGTTCGGCTGAAGTCAAGCTTTTGCTTTCCCCGCCGTCCATCCAAGAAGCGATCGCATCTCTCATTTTTGCAAAAGAGACGGCGGGTCAAGTATATTTCTTCGACACCGACACGCGTGATCTCCAAAGACAGGGCGTGATCGTGCGAGTCAGGCAGGGCGTGGATAACGATCTCACGGTGAAAGTACGCGTGCCGGAGGACGGTAAGCAGATTGACGCCTCAAGTTTGCGCGGTCACTTTCCGTGTGAAGTAAATCGGACTGGAGCCGGAGAAGACAGCGATTACTCAGTAAAGCGCAAGTACAAGACACGGCAGGTGCCGGAAACGGGCGTAGACATTTTCGATCTGCTTAACCCATCGCAGAAAAAACTGCTACGGGACGCGAGGGTCTCGATTGATTGGGAACGTACGACGAGAATTGTCAACATCACGTCCAGGGACTGGGAAACGACAACTCAGCCCCCGTTCCACAAACTTGCGCTGGAGCTGTGGCAATGGCCAGCCGGTAGTATTCTCGAGGTCTCCGCTAAGGTCGGACCTGATGAGCGGCAGTCGAAATATGCCGAGTTGCAACGGCTATTGAATAGGAAAAGTATGTCCTTGAGCCCCAGCCAAGGCAGTAAGACAAGCGCGGTTCTGGAGACAATTACATACCATCCATCTCCGCCTCGATAATCGCGGCGAAGATTTCTCCCCAACGCTGCTTTCCATGAACTTCGGCACCCGTCTGTGCTATGTAAGTCGTTCTATATAAAGTAGACTGAGCGGATTCGAATCCGTCCGCCATATTCAGCCCCCGCCAGCGCCCTCCAAAGCAAACGGCCCGAACAAACCATCGTCAAAGAAAAGCCACGCCACGAGAAATCTTAAAACCTTTGTCGATCTTGTCCCCATTCATTCGACGTTAGAGTAGAAGCTCAGAAAACTGAGCCAACAAAGGAGGCTTCAAGTGCGAGTCATGGTAATCGGCAAGGCCACGAAAGAATCTGAAGCCGGCATCATGCCGAAACAAAAGGGGCTGGAGGATATGGGCAAGTTCAACCAGGAACTGGTGAAGGCGGGGGTGCTGCTGGCCTTCGGCGGACTGCAGGCGAGTTCAAAGGGCAAGCGGGTTCGATTTTCCGGGGAGAAGCGCACCGTGATCGACGGCCCGTTCACCGAGAGCAAAGAGCTCATCGCCGGCTTCATGATATGGCAGGTTCGGTCAATGGAAGAGGCGGTTGAGTGGGTGAAGCGCTGCCCGAATCCGCATGAGGGCGAGTCAGAGGTCGAGATCCGGCAGGTATTCGACGCGGAGGATTTCGGCGGCGAATTGACTCCTGAGATGAAAGAGCGGGGGCAACGCTTGCGGGCCCAGATTGACGCCAAGCACGAGTGATTAAGAATTTGCGTTTGGTGTCGATTTCGACCGTTCTCATTCGACATATAGATACAGCGCGATCCGGTGGATGAAAATCAATCCGGACGACAAACTCAAACTGCAAAGTTCATAAGGAGATTCAGACCATGCGATACATGATGATTGTGAAACATGCGGAAAAACAGGGCAAGCCCCCGAAGGCTTTGATTGACGCAATCATGATACTGGCCGGAGAGGACGCGAAATCCGGAAAGATGCTGGGCAACGGCGGACTTGGATCCACCGATCAGGGTGCGCGAGTCAAGCTTTCCGGAGGCAAAATCACGGTGATCGACGGTCCGTTCACTGAGGCCAAGGAAATCATCGGCGGCTACGCTCAGTTGGAACTGGCGTCGAAGCAGGAAGCAATCGAAAGTGCGGTCAGCTTTATGGAGCTGCACAAAAAGTATTGGCCCGAATGGGAGGGCGAAACCGAAGTCCGCGCCATGGTGGATCCCGGAGATTGCGCTAGAAGCACCCCTGAGCTAACATCCGCGGCCAACCACCAAGGTTAGCTTCCGAGGTCAAGCTACAACGTTAACGACGACCTCCTCAGCGCAAGCTGGAGCCGCTGTCGGCTTGATGACAATCAACCTGCACCACACCGGCACGCGCTTCCGCTTGCGCATCGGATGCAAAGATGATGTGATCGGTAAAAGTGACGACTACCGATCTCCATCGAACGATCGACGCAGTCTGGAGAATGGAATCTCCCAGGCTGATCGCCAGCCTGACTAGAATCGTCCGCGACATCGACTTCGCCGAAGACTTGGCGCAGGACGCTCTGGTGGCGGCGCTCGAGCAGTGGCCGGCATCGGGCATCCCACAAAACCCCGGCGCGTGGCTCATGGCTGCGGCAAAAAATCGCGCCATCGACCACTTCCGCCGAAACACCCGCCTGAAGCAGAAACACGAAGAACTCGGCCGCGAGTTCGAAGAGAGAGAAATGGCTGTGCCGGATTTCGATTCCGCTCTCGACGACAACATTGGAGACGATCTTCTGCGCCTCGTGTTCACGGCATGCCATCCGGTGCTGCCCGCGGAAGGCCGCATGGCTCTTACCCTTCGATTGCTCGGCGGCCTGACCACCACGGAAATCGCAAGAGCGTTTCTCGCTCCCGAGGCGACGATCGCGCAACGCATCGTGCGATCAAAACGCACGCTGGCGGAAAAGCAGGTTCCGTACGAAGTTCCGTGCGGCGCCGAGTTGGCCAAAAGATTGTCGTCCGTGCTGGAAGTAATCTACCTCATATTTAACGAGGGCTACTCCGCCACTGCGGGAGACGACTGGATGCGACCCGCTCTCTGCGAAGAAGCACTTCGGCTGGGCCGAATTGTGGCTGAGTTGGCTCCCGGTGAGGCGGAAGTTCATGGCCTCGTCGCGCTCATGGAAATTCAGGCGTCGCGTTCGAAAGCCCGCGTGGGTCCGGCGGGCGAACCGATTTTACTGCTCGATCAGAGTCGCGCACAGTGGGATCAGCTTCTGATCCATCGCGGCCTAGCGGCTTTGCAACGCGCGCATGAAATTCGCACAGCGCCCGGTCCGTATGTGTTGCAGGCAGAAATCGCCGCCTGCCACGCGCGAGCCGGCACGCCGGAAGAAACCGATTGGCGGCGGATTGTCGATCTCTATGGCACTCTGGCGAAAGTTACGCCGTCCCCGGTTGTGGAGTTGAATCGCGCCGTGGCGGTCGCCATGGCTTTTGGGCCTGCGGCGGGACTGGAACTTGTCGACGCTCTAGTGAGGGAGCGCTCGCTCCAGCACTATCATCTTTTGCCAAGCGTGCGCGGCGATCTTCTGCAGAAACTCAACCGCAATACGGAGGCTCAGGGTGAGTTCGAACGCGCTGCGTCCATGACGCGCAATTCACGCGAGGTGGAGCTATTGCTGGCGCGTGCTCGAGCTTGCGCCGCTAAAGCTAACACCTTTGACTCCTGAAACCACCTGTGCAAACTAGCGAAACCAGGGTCATTTAAACGTTTTGACGGCTGGTCAGGATCGCGATTACTGTTTGGGTTTCTCTGCGTTATTATCCACGGTCGGAATCATAGGTCTGGCGGGCCGTCTTCTACTCGCTCGACAGGTGGAATCAACAATCGATCTCTTCGTCGGGAGAACCTTCTTTAAAAGAAGGTCATAACTTCCAGTTTGCCCCGTAACCCGTCAAGGAGATCTCGGTTATTGCAGAGGATTCGCGGTCTTCGGTGCTTGTGCGGAGCGATTGAACTCTGCAAGTGTTTCTGCGATCATTTCCGTCCGTCCGCCTTCGCCTGGCTGTTCGATGATGCTGATTACGTTCTGATTGCCCATCCACACGGCGCGGTGCGCGTCGTACTTTACGCCATAAATGTTTACTACCGGTTCGCTGTAGCTTTTCGAGGGCGGTCCGTAGGCTTCCCGCAATCCGGCGAAGAGCTCGCCAAAGGTCTTCGGACGATATCCTTGAACGTTCGCGCTCGGGGCAACGTAGACTATGTCTATCTTAACCAAATGGCCGCCGTCGAAGGTGAACGTATCTGCTCTCATGGTCTCCTCGTCGCCGCGGCCATCGTATTCCAGACGTGTCCCGCTCGTTGCTTGTTCCTTGGCGAGCATCTCTTTCGCACAATAATCTTTTGCGTTGGTTTTAGACGCATTGCCCGCATTCTTGGACAACCGGTTCACACTTTTCCAGTCTTTTCCCTGGCACGCTCGTAGCATATCCCCGACAATTCCTTCGGAGAAGAACTGCCCGGCGGTCTCGCCGAGCAAGTGGCCGCCGCCCCTCAATTCCCGCGGCTGCTCCTGGGGAAATACCGAGGCACATAACATCAAGCACCCGACCACAGACAGGATTGTCCGTTCCATTTGCTCTCCATCACTGCTTGCGAACACGGGCGCCGCCAATCTCAGAGGAGCCTGCGAGCTACTGTCTTCGTCACCCGCTTCGACAGAACGAGTGACCCGTTGCCGGAAGTTTACACTGTGGTGTCTGCAATTGGACATGTAGTCGAAGGGATCCAGGCAGCTAGCGGCTTTCGTTCTTGCGGGCAGAAACTTAACGCATAGGCGGCAGAAACGTCGCGATTCCTGAGATTTGATCGTTGACGACCGTGATTTCCGGCTAGAAAGGACGCGAAATTGTTTAGGCCGGTTGTGAGTCAAGCCGCTGTTGTGTTTTCATGGATAGCACTCGATAGAGGACGATGTCCATACCGATCCAATGAACGCGCCCGAAACGACAAGTAGATTGCCCGCCCTCGCGCAGCCGGTAGACGCGCCGCTTACCCGTGCCGCGATCTTCCTGGCCGCGACGATCAACCCTGGCTCTGAGAATCGCGACACCTTGCGCTCGTTCTGCGGAGACCTCGCCGCACTGCTGCGCGCAGTGGAATTTCGTGACCTGGAAGGCGGACTTTCCTGCGTCATGGGATTTGGATCCGACGCGTGGGACCGCCTCTTCGGGCTGCCGCGGCCGGCGGAACTCCACCCGTTCCGGGAGATTCGCTCTGGAGCGCGGCACGCTGTTTCCACGCCGGGCGACGTCTTGTTCCACATCCGCGCCAAGCGCATGGATTTATGCTTTGAATTGGCCACGCAGATTATGGCGCGTATCGGGAGCGCTGTTACCGCGGTGGATGAAGTGCAGGGCTTCCGTTACTTTGACGACCGCGATCTCCTGGGTTTCGTCGACGGTACGGAGAATCCGAGGGGCACGGCAGTGGTCGAGGCCGTCCTCATCGGCGACGAAGATGCCAACTTTGCCGGTGGCAGCTACGTGATTGTGCAAAAATATCTTCACGATCTGGGGGCTTGGAATACGCTCTCTACTGAAGCGCAGGAACGCATCATCGGACGGACCAAGCTTTCCGACATCGAATTGGATGATTCCGTGAAACCAACTTCAGCGCACAACGCGCTCACGACGATCGTTGAGGACGGGAAAGAGATCAAGATCCTGCGCGACAACATGCCTTTCGGCCGTCCCTCGGAAGGCGAATTTGGCACCTATTTCATCGGCTACAGCCGTTCGCCCCGCACCATCGAGTTGATGATCGCCAACATGTTCGTCGGCCGTCCACCCGGCAACTACGACCGGATACTTGATTTCAGCCGTGCTGTAACTGGAAGTCTGTTCTTCGTGCCGTCGGCGACGTTTCTGGAGAACGTGGCCGAAGATCAAACGAACACAGACCAGCCGGTAAGAGACCAGCCGGTAAACGCGGAACCCTCAGCGTCACCCGTATCCTCTCCATCCATGCCATCGGTGCGCGACGGTTCACTCGGCATCGGTTCTCTCAAAGGAGACCTACAACATGAATAATCTGCATCGCGAGCTCGCCCCTATTTCCGATTCCGCATGGGCTCAGATCGAAGAGGAAACTTCGCGCACGCTTAAGCGCTACCTTGCCGGACGGCGCGTCGTCGACGTGCACGGTCCAAGTGGCTCCGGTCTCTCCGCGGTTGGCACCGGGCACCTGCAGACCATCACCGCTCCGGGAAAAGGCATCATCGCGAGGCAGCGCGAGGTGAAGGCGCTGGTCGAGCTGCGTGTTCCGTTCGAACTGGATCGCCAGGCGATCGACGACGTCGATCGTGGCGCGAACGATTCTGACTGGCAACCGGCGAAGGACGCCGCGCGGCAGATCGCATTTGCCGAGGACGCTGCCATATTCGAGGGCTACGCCGCCGCCGGCATCGGGGGTATCCGTCAAGGAACCAGTAATCCGATCATGACGCTCCCTGCCGACGTGCGCCAGTATCCGGAAGCTATCGCCCAAGGCTTGAGTCGGTTGCGTCTGGTCGGCGTCAACGGCCCCTACTCCGTGCTGCTCGGGGCTGACGCCTACACCGCACTCGCCGAGACCAGCGACCACGGATACCCGGTGTTGGAACACGTCAAGCGACTGGTCAACGATCAAATCATCTGGGCGCCCGCCATTGCCGGTGCTTTCGTGCTGACCACGCGTGGTGGCGATTTCGACTTGCACATCGGCCAGGACGTCTCCATCGGTTATCTTAGCCATACTGATGCCGCCGTCCGTTTGTATCTGCAGGAGACTTTCACTTTCCTCCTGCTGACCGGCGAGGCTGCCGTGTCGCTGGTTGCTCCCGCGAGGGCGAAGAAGGCTTGACGCGAGGTTCAGATCGTTGACACTGAAGTGGACGAGGATTTCTTAGAAGCCCTAGCCCGTGTTGCCTCCGGGTGCGCAGCGCAATAATCGCGCTGACGCTTCTTTCGTGCGTATCCTAACATGCATCCGCCGCGGTAGGAGGAACTATAAATGTTGAAGAAGATACTGGTCCTGCTGGCGTCCATCCTGATATCTTCGTGCTCTTTCGCTCAGGACAGTCCATCCGCCAAACCAGAAACTGTTGCTGAGAGGCTTGGGTATCCTGCAAATTCGCGGCTGCTGATCATCCATGCGGACGATTTCGGGATGATGCATACAATCGATCGGGCCATCATGGAGGCTCTAGAACAACACTGGGTTACGTCCGCTAGCATTCTCGTGCCGTGCCCGTGGTTTCCCGAGGTAGTTCACTGGGCGAAGGAACATCCCAATGCTGATCTCGGAGTGCACCTGGCTCTAAATTCCGAGTGGGTAACTTATCGCTGGGGTTCAGTGTCGCCGCAAGCAAGAGGATCCAGTCTTTTGGATGAAGACGGCTACTTGCCTTCGACCACTGAGTTCGTTGACGCACATGCCAAGATGGAGGACGTTAGCGTCGAGACCCGCGCGCAGATCGACAAGGCGCAAGCGGCTGGCATTCACATAAGCCATCTGGATGCGCACATGGAGACGCTCTTTAGCACAGCAGACCTGCTCAACGTGTATCTGAACTTGGGACGGGATTACAAGTTGCCGGTGCTTTTAGAACGGGATCAAGACCTTCACGGCTTACAGGCCGCGCCAGGCGTAGCCCTTTTAGATCGCCACCTTCAGATTAGTCCAGGAGTGCCGAAGTCCCAATGGGTGGACACCTACAAGAAGATGCTCGCTCCGCTGCCCGCAGGCACATATGAACTCGTAGTTCATCTGGCGTACGACAATGATGAGATACGCGGAGCAACGTCAGATATTCCTGACTGGGGCGCAGAGTGGCGGCAAAACGACCTGGACATGGTGCGGAGTCGGGAGTTCCGGCAGTTTCTGCAGGATCAAGGGTTCATCTTGATCTCGTGGAAAGATCTAGCGAAAGTGAGCCTTGGCGAAAGGTAAGAGTCCGGAGACCGGATCAAGCCAGTGCAGGTGTGTTTGTTTGGGTTCCCGGCGAAATAACCGACGGGTCTAGCTACGGCGATGAAGGAGTTGGTTCTTTTACCTTCAGGATGCGGTCGGCAGCCACGTCGTGCAGTTGCTGGACGATCCCTGATGGCCATCGGATCTCAATCAAATCGGCGGAAGCATTCGGTCCAAGTCCAAAATGCACGGGGCCGGCGCTGGACGACGCATAACCGGCCGCAGTGGACATGTGATCGTATTGGGTGCCCCTTTTGGTGACGACTTTAATGCGCGCGCCGATCCCGTCGCGATTGCTTTTTGTTCCCTCGAATTTTAGCTCCAGCCAGTGGTTGTTGCCTGGACTTTCGTTCAACCAGATTTCGGCGGGAGCTTTTAGCGCCGTGACCACTACATCGATTCGCCCATCTCCGTTCAGATCACCGATCGCCGACCCTCGGTGTCGCGCCGGAGGGACGGCCGTCAGCCCGGCCTCAGACGTCAAACCGGCAAACTTCATGCCACCCAGGTTGCGAAAGACTGTATTCGGCTGTTCGATGGCAGTTCGGTTTGCGGATAGGAGAGACTGAACGTGTCCGCGCGAAACAAAAATGTCTTTCCATCCATCGTTGTCAAAATCCGCGATCGTGGGAGAATACCCAGCCATTTTCAGGCTTTGCAAAGCCATGCCGCTTTTCTCCGTCACTTCAACAAAGCTTCCTTTGCCAGTATTGCGGTAGATGGGGAATGTCTCGTTGTCGAGGGCGACGAGCACAATGTCAGGATAGCCATCGTTATCAAGATCGCGGAAATCGGCGCCCATGCCGGAGATGAACACGCCGTCTTCGCGGAGCGCGACGTCAACGTCGAATCCAATCTCGTCAAAAGCATTGCCCTTATTTCGAAAGAACCAATTGAACGATTTGTCGTTTGCAACAAAGACGTCCATTTTTCCGTCGAGATCGAAATCTGCGGTGACGCCCGCCATGCCTTTCCCTGGATGTGCGCGGAGACCCCATTCCGCCGAAGCGTCCCGGAATGTCCCGTTTCCGTTGTTGAGAAATAGTTGGTTCGGAGTTGGCTTATACATCTTGGGATGACAATAGTCGGCGTGGCCGTCGATCGGGCAGGATGGTTCGTGCTCGATATCCCACTTCATGTAATTGATGACGAGTAGATCGAGCAGGCCGTCGTTATTCACATCCACCCAGACCGCCCCGACTGACCAGAGCGGGCCATACTCGGGATCGGGCCTGTTCAGTCCGGCTTTGGCCGTCACATCTGTGAACGTGCCGTCGCCATTGTTGTGATAAAGCGTATTTTTGTAAACCCCGGCGACAAAGATGTCTTCATACCCGTCGTTGTCATAATCGGCGACGGCGACACCGATATCGTAGCCACTGCCGGCAAGGCCCGCCTTCTCGGTAACATCCGTGAAATGCCCCTTGCCGTCGTTCTCGAAAAGACGGTTGGAGTATTTTGGAGACGACTTCCGGAGCGTCCTGATGTTGGCGCCGTTAGTAAAAAAAATGTCCAGCTTGCCATCGTTGTTGTAATCGAAAACGGCTACGCCTCCAGCCATGGTTTCAGGCGCGTGGCGCTCCGGCGTTTCGCAACTGTCGAGTTCGAATGAAATCGGCTGGTACTCGAACCGAATGGGACTGTCGGGGGACGGACCAGGGCTCTGGGCGTACAAAGGCACCGTGCATGACAATGACAAGAGCAGCAGGGCAATTGCGAATGCCGGCTCCCAGGCTCTCACTTGAACTTTACGTTTTGAATTCGACGGTCTCAAGTGTTGCGGGACGATCATCGGCGTTAACAAAGTTAACCCTCGCACGTCACTCCGGTAGTTTTTGCTCGCCTCGGACGGAAATCTGCGTGCTCACGCTGGGCGCAGGCGTCCCCGGTTGTCCCCCACCCACGTTGACACGATACGTGCCTGCGACCACCAGGCGATCTCCTGCTGCATTTACCAGGCTCAAGTCGCGGGGACTCAGCGCTAAATTCACGTGCTGCGTTTCGCCCGGCCCAAGATGGATGCGAGTAAATCCGCGGAGGGCGCGAAGCGGAGCACCCTCCACTTGCGGGAAACTCAGGTAAAGCTGCACCACTTCGTCGCCTTCCTTCGGACTTGTATTCTTCACGTCCACTTCCACGTTGAGCGAATCCCCAGCGTTCATTTCTGTGGTTGAGAGTTCTAAATTGCTGTATTCAAATTTTGAGTAACTAAGACCGTAGCCGAAAAGGTAAAGAGGCTGGCCGTTGAAGTAGCGGTAAGTACGGTTCTTCATCGAATAGTTTTCAAACGCGGGCAACTGGTCGACGCCCGTGTAAAACGTTACCGGCAGCCGGCCCGCCGGATTGTTCACGCCTGCGAGTGTCTGCGCGATGGCGGTTCCGCCTTCTTCTCCCGAGTACCAAGCGTCGAGAATGGCGTCGGCGTGTTCGTTTGCCCAATTCACCGAGAGTGCGCTGCCATTCATGAGGACAACAACAAGCGGCTTGCCAGTCCGCTTCATTGCCTCAAGGAGATCCTCTTCCTCCTTTGGAAGATCGAGGCTGGTGCGGTCGCCTCCTTTGAAGCCGGGCTGATCCACTTGCATCTCTTCGCCCTCAAGTTGGGAAGTGATGCCGACGACTGCGACAACGACGTCCGCCTGGTTTGCCGCAGCCACAGCTTCTGCGACCGGATCGGCGATGAGTTTCAGCCAGACCAGTTTTGTTCCAAAACCTCCGCGAGCATATTCCAGTTTCACGGCGTAGCGATGCCCCTTTTTTAGTTGGAGTGTCTTGCTCATCGGGTTGGGATCGTGCAGTTTCCAGTCATCCACAATAAGTTGCCCATCGAGCCAAAGTCGGTTCATGGAGCCCGCGAGACCGATCTGGTAGGCGCCCGACTCGTCGGGCGTCAGAAAGCCGGTCCATCGCACCGAAAAGTCCTTCATGCCGGCGGGCGGCGTAAGCGCAGAAGGATCCGGATGGAAGAGTTGGAGATCGATCGTCTTGTCCACGCGGACCACTGCGGGCGCGCCTTCAAATTGTTTGCCTGAGAAGTATTCTCCCTTCAGACCCGCTTGTCCGTCGGCGGTCGATAAGTACTGGCGTCGGAATCGACGCTCTGGCTGCCTCAGAAAATTCATCCCCGGCGAGTATGTGACCTGCGCGTTGGAAAACTGCTTGCGAATGCCATCCAGCGCCGTGGTTGCACGCGAGGCCGTGCCGCTGTAGTTGCCATGCAGCACGCTGACAGATTCTGCGAGCGGCCCGAACCACTGCAATCTTTCGGACGTTCGGCATTCAACGGAAGCACGCCGTCATTTTTCAGCAGCACGATCGACTCCCGCGCTGTCTTCAGTGCAAGCGCCCGGTGCGTGTCGCTATCGATCTCCGATTCCGGCGTCTGTGCATAGGGCACCATCGCTGGAGGATCGAACAATCCCAGCCGGAAGCGCGCTGTAAACAAGCGTTTCAGCGCAACATCGATATCCTTTTCTCTAAGAAGACCTTGCTTCACGGCGTCCAGATATTTCACATAGTCGGAGTTGTCGGTGGCCTCGGTGAAGAAGTCCGCGCATTCATTGTCCATGCCTGTATTCATCGAAACCGCGGCGGCTTCAGCCATGCTCTTGGTGAAGTGATGGCCGTTGAAGATGTCAACAATCGCGTCGCAGTCGGAAACGACATATCCATTGAACATCCATGCTCGTCGCAACTGATCCGTGAGCAGAAACTTGTTTGCGCAGGCCGGTTCGCCATTGACTCGGTTGTAGGCGCACATCACCGACTCTGCCTTGCCCTCGATAACGGCGGCGCGGAAGGCGGGCAAATACGTATCCTCCATGTCGTGCTTCGACATCTCAACGTTGATCGAATGTCGCGACGGTTCCGGCCCACTGTGCACCGCGAAATGTTTCGGAGTAGAAATCACGCGGAAATATTTCGGATCGTCGCCCTGCATTCCGGTGACGAAAGCGACGCCCATGCGTCCAGTAAGAAATGGATCCTCGCCGTAAGTTTCCTGGCCACGTCCCCAGCGCGGATCGCGAAAGATATTAATGTTCGGCGACCAGAAGTCCAGACCTTCCATGATGTCTCGCCGGCCGGCGCGGACCGCCTGGTTGTGTTTCGCGCGGGCTTCGGTGCTGATCACCACCGCCATCTCGTGGATCAAGGGAGCATCAAAGGTTGCCGCCAGTCCAATCGGCTCGGGGAAAACGGTGGCGGTCCCGGCGTTGGCGACTCCGTGCAAGGCTTCACTCCACCAGTCGTATGCGGGACCTGCAATCGTGGGATTGCGCGCGCCTGGTTCACCAGTTGGGATGCTTTCTCTTCCAGAGTCATTCGCGAGATCAGGTCGTCAACTCGCGCAGCGATGGGTTGGGCTGGATCCAAATAGAGTGGAACTGCGGGAGGTTCCCCATTCTGCGCCAGGGAAACGCAAGCGAGGACAAACGGAACAAGGACAGCGCGAACGAAAAATACTCGCAGATTATCGAACATGGAACTCTGGCTCCGTAGCGCCGATTCGCGTGTAATTTTAAAGCGACTGAGTATAGCACCGTCAACGTACACGTAAAAACGGCTTCGGAGGCCTGCTGATGCTCAGCGAGCACGACAGAGCGTAAGATGTATTCGGGTAATTGCGGCGTCGCCAGGGCAGGAGGGCGCGGGGGATGAAAAAAGAGAGAGGCGGAATTCACCGGATCGCGGAACTGGCGAATGTCTCGATTGGCACCGTTGACCGCGCGCTGCACGGACGCAATGGGATCAATGAGTCCACCCGCCATCGAATTTTGCAGATCGCACGGCAGATCGGTTACACCCCGAACCTGGCGGCACGCGCCTTGTCTGCTTCCAAGGCTGGTGCCCGGATTGGTGTGTGCCTACCCCGCGAAATCCATTTTTTCTATGATCAGATGTGGAGCGGCGTCCTCGAGGAAGGCCGACGTCTGGCGCAACTCGGTGTCGAGTTTGAGTATCGGCCGGTCCGCGCTTTGGGTGAAGATGACACCAAGGCGTTGAAGGGACTCCTCAAAACAGGCGTCAACGGAATCGTCGTGGCCGCCGGAAATCCCAAGGGCTTGTCACCGCTGATCGACGAAGCGGAGGAAAACGGAGTTCGCGTCGTTTGCGTTTCCACTGACGCACCGCAGAGTCGCCGATCCAGCATCGTCTGTGTAGAGCCGTGGCTGAATGGGCATCTTGCCGGTGAGTTGATGGGCAAGTTTGTCGCGCCCAATTCGAAGGTTGCGGTCGTAGCGGGTATGTTGACGGCCTTGGATCATCGCAAGAAAACCGATGGATTCTCCGATGCGTTTCCGCTGCATTGTCCGGGCGGGGAGATTGTCAGCATTATCGAGGGGCATGAGGACGAGGACGAGAGTTTCCAGAAAACCTTCGACCTGCTCGGTCGCGAGCCTGCGCTTGCTGGGCTATACGTGAACACGGTCAACTGCCTTCCCGTCTGTCGTGCCCTGGGCGCCCGGCAACTGGCAGGGAAGGTGAAGCTGATTACCACGGATCTCTTTGCGGAGATGGCTCCTTACTTCAAGAAAGGAACGATCTCTGCCTCGATTTATCAGCAGCCTTATCGGCAGGGGCAAATTGCGGTGCGCCTCATGGCGGACCACTTGACCAGCGGAGTCAATTTTCCCCCGACCATTCACCTCAGTCCTGGGGTCGTGATGTCGTCGAACTTGCAACTGTTCCGGGAGATTCGAATCTCACCCGTGACGCTGAACGATTCGGTTTTCCGCGGTCAAGTCCTGTCGCACGAGTAACTATAGAAAACCAGCGAAAATCTCCTCTGCCTTCGTCGCCCAATCGGCGAGAAGGGGATTTTGTCCAGGGCCCTTCTCCGGGAACTATGGTTTTCTGGAACCACTGTTCGGATCGTCCCAATTGTTAGATCGCTAGGTTGCATTCAAATTTTCCTTGACAACGGAGGACAGCAGGGCTAAATTCCATTTCCGATCAACGTTAACGTTAACGGCAGCGGTTTAAGGTCCAAATCAACCCTGTCGAAGGAGCGACCAACATGATGTCCTCGAGGATTTTGGGGATTGCAACCCGGGCCCTGGTGCAACGTCGAACACGTTACTACGCGGCTCTTTTTGCGTTTCTCATGATGGCCGTTCTCTACGGCTTCGGGCAAGAAGCGACCATCGTGGGGACGGTCACCGACTCATCGGGAGCCGCCGTTCCCAAAGTGACGATCACTGTCACCAGGGTTGAAACCGGCGAGAGCCGTAGCGGAACCACGAATGATAACGGGCAATATGTCATGCCCGGTCTGCCGATCGGCCACTACAACGTTAACGGCAAAGCTGCGGGATTCGGTCAATCCGAGAGGAACGGACTCGTCCTGAACCTGGACGATCGCACCCGCGTGGATTTCGTAATGAAGGTGGGCACGGTGCGGGAGCAAGTCACCGTCGAAGCCAACGCAGTTACGGTGCAAGCCGATACCGGCGAAGTCAGCACCGTGATTACTAGTAAGCAGTTGGCCGAGTTGGGCGTCAACGGACGAAGCATCTATTCGCTCTACGCCCTGACGCCAGGAGCCTCCAGCATTCAGGCAGACTTTATTATTCCCACCCCGGTGAGCGGCGATAACAACGTCAGCATTAACGGACAGCGGGCGGGACACAATCTGCAACTTCTCGATGGCTCGGAGAACCTCGATCGTGGCGGCACCGGCGCTAGTGTCATGCCCTCGATTGATGCCATTGATGAGTTCCGTACGCTGAATTCGAACTACAGCGCGGAGTACGGCCTTACTTCGGCGGCTACTATCACGAACGTCATCAAGTCGGGTGGCAAACAATTCCATGCATCCGCCTGGGAATTTGTGCGCAATGACGCGCTCGATGCCCGCAATTATTTCAATCCCGCGCCCAACAAGGTTGCCGAACTGCGCTTCAACGTGTTTGGCTTCAATGCCGGCGGACAAGTTCCACTGTGGAAGGAGCACCCAACTTTCTTCTTCTATAACATGGAATGGCGCCGCTTTGTGCAGGGCGGTCTGTTCAACCAAACGGTTCCTCTGGCCAGCACTTATGGCGGAGATTTCGGCGCCACGACAATCAATGTACCCACCGCCGCCCAACTATCTCCCGCCCAGCAACAGAGACTTCTTGGCGATGGACTTACTCTGGGAGCGCCGTTCCCGAACAACACGATTCCCTCGAATTTGCTCGATCCCAATGCGCAGGCGCTGCTGAAAGCGGGTATTTTCCCCGCTCCCACGAGCGGAGCTCAATTCATCGGAGGCGGTAATCAGCCTACAAACGTGCGGGAGGAAATTGCCCGCATCGACCACCAGTTCACCGATAAGTTCTCCGTATTCGGGCACTGGGTTTCGGAGCAGGTTTCGCAGACTTATGGGGAAACGCAGTGGAGCAACGACAACGTGCCCACGGTCGGCAATGTCTTTAACAATCCCTCCTATAGCGCCGTGGTTCATACCACGTATGCCATCAGTCCGACGCTGCTCAACGAAGTTGCCTTTAACTACAACGGCAATCGCATCAATATCACCCCTCAAGGCGTGCTTACAGCTCCCTCGGACTTCACTTTTAACCGTTTGTTTACGGGTCCAAACGCTCTTGATCGTATTCCGTCGATCCATCTAGCCGGCAGCACGGGAACCTGGTACACATCGAACTGGACGCCATGGACGAACTCCGCGAACGATCACCAGATTCGCGACGACCTTTCCTGGACGAAGGGTGCGCACCAACTCAAATTCGGATTTAGTTGGGCGCTCTACAAGAAAGTGCAAACCTATTTCGCGAGCACCCAAGGGCTTTTTACGTTCAACGGCAATTACACCGGGAATGACTTTGCGGATTTTCTGCTCGGCTACGCGCAACAATACGAAGAAGACGCGGTGCAGTCCTCGGGTCACTGGAACAACGTTTCGTGGGCGAGCTACGTTCAGGATAATTGGCGGGTAAACCGCCGTCTAACCCTGAATCTGGGGCTGCGCTGGGATGGAGCTCCGCATACGTATGAAGCGAACCAGCAATCGTCAAACTTCTATCCCAACCTGTATAACCGGGCCAACGTGGCTACCTTTGACAACAACGGCAACATTTGCAGCGGGGCGGCAGATCCAGGCTGCACCGCACCGAGTCCGGGGTTGGGCACGAGTCCGAACCCGATCCTTGCGGGCTTGCAGTTCTACGAAAATGGCATCGGCATCGGCGGAAAGAACGGAATTCCGAAAGGTTTGGTGAACAACTACTGGCCGGCATTTGGACCACGCGTTGGTTTTGCCTATGACCTCACGGGACGCGGTAAGACCGTAGTCCGCGGTGGCTTCGGCATGATGTACGACCGCATTCAGGGAAACGACATGTACAACGGAGCCACCAATACTCCGTTCGATGCCAGCCCCACGCTCAACGGGGTCTTGCTCTCGAATCCTGGGACGAACATTCTCAGCGGGAATACCATCAGTTCCGCGAACCTGCCGGTTCTCCCCGTCGGCATCACTGGCATTAGCACTTACTACAAACCTCCGACAACCTATCAGTACAGCGCTGGCGTCCAGCAGGCTTTGGGAGCCAGAGCCGTATTAGCGGTCTCTTATGTCGGAAACCAGGGCCGATACCTGAACGATTACCGAGTGATCAACCTTCCGCCGGCGGCTGACTTGCCGGCGCTGGTTGCCAGCAACGGCTCGGGCATGAATCAGTTGGTCACCTACCCGGGGTTCGGCAACGTCCGGTTGTCTTATGATGAGGCAAACTCGCATTACAATTCGATGCAGATCGACGTTCACGGAAATGTGCGGCGCGATCTGCAAGTGCAATTCGGCTACACTCTGTCCCGCGCCATCGACGCCGCCACGAGCAACGGTAGTGGTGGCGATCTCAACAATGTCAGCAACCCCTATGTCGGCTGGAAGTACGATTCAGGGCCGTCTCTCTACGATCGCACCGACGTCGTGTTTGCGAACTTCGTCTACGACATTCCACTGTTCAAGGGAAGCGACAGCCGCGTGCTGAAGACGGCCCTCGGCGGATGGCAGCTTTCGGGGATCGTGATGGCGATGACGGGAGCGCCGCTCAACATCGGCTTGAATGGGGACAATGTCAGCAGCATTATTCCCAATACTGCGAATCGGCCGAACACGACCGGCCCGGTCCAATATCCCAAGACGGCCAACGAATGGTTCGATCCCTCGGATTTCTCGGCACCGGCGCCGGGTACATGGGGCGACCTGGGCCACAATGTGGTGCGTGGTCCCGGCCGCGACAACTGGAATCTGGCATTGGATAAGAACTTCATCCTCAGCGAAGCGCGTGGCAGCCGGCTGGAGTTCCGGGCGGAGAGCTTCAACACCTGGAACCACACTCAGTTCAAGGGTGATTACAACAATGGAGGGATCAGCACGAATTTTGGAGCCAGTAACTTCGGCGCGGTTACGGCTGCGTTCGACCCGAGGGAATTCCAACTCGGAATGAAGTTGATTTTCTAGTTGCTTGGGGAGGAGTTCTTTGTGCCCCGTTCACGGTGCGCACGCCGGAGCGGGGCGTCTCTGGAAGCGCCATCGCCTTTGCGAGTGGCCCGATTCGCGATGTGCTGGCCCTCTAGGCAGAGCGCGATCATTACAAATGAAACAAGCTTGGAGCGGTGCGGCTGGCCGCCTCCGCAAAAGAATCGGGGAGCCCGGTTGGCCTGACAGACCCCCACACGTTCTCTCAATCCACCGGAGGCTGGAGACGGCCTTCTCGCTCCCCGAGAGAATTACGATGAGAGGCTCCGAATGATTCGGCAGCAGTGCTGATACAGTGTTGTGGTCTATGAGGAAATCAAAGGCGGAATGGACCGCAGTGGCGCTTTTGCTGATGAGTTGTTTGCTGCCGATCCGCGCCAAGGCGCAAGGTCCTGATCCCGATTCCGCCATCACTCTTGAGCGACAGGGAAAGCTCTCCGAGGCCGCCAAAGTTTGGCGAACCATCGTTCAGCAGAATCCGAGCGACGCTGCGGCGTTCGCGAGCCTCGGCGTGGTTCTGTCGAAAGAACGAAAATATGACGAAGCGGCAGCGGCCTACGAAAAGGCGATCGCCCTGAATCCAGCATTGCCGGAAGTGCAACTTAATCTGGGTCTCGCAGAGTTCAAGCAGGGACACTTTCAAGAAGCCGTAGCTCCGTTCCGCGCTGTTTTAGCGGTTGATCCTAACAATCTTCAGGCTGCAACTCTGTTGGGTCTGAGTTACTACGGGGCAAAGCACTTCGCAGAGGCAGTCCAGTATCTGGAGCCCGCGGCGAAGTCCGATCCCAATAACGTCGAACTCCATCAGGTATTAGCACAGAGCTGTCTTTTCGCAAAGAACTACTTGTGTGCATCGGACGAGTTCCGGCAGATTCTGCAACACGATCCGGATTCTGCCGCAACCCACATGCTGAGCGGGGAAGCGCTCGACGGCCTGCAGAGAACACCGGAAGCCATTGCCGAATTCCAGGCCGCAGCCAAAGTTTCACCGCGCGAACCGAATGTGCATTTCGGAATCGGCTACCTTTACTGGAAGTCCCACCGATTCGACGAAGCTAAGCGCGAGTTCGAGAACGAACTCACGGTCGATCCCAAGCAAGCTCTCGCGCTCGCCTATTTGGGCGACATTGCGATGAAGGAAAATAATCCCGATGAAGCTCTCTCGTTGCTTAAGAAGGCGATCGGAATCAAGAACGATATTCAGCTTGCCTACATCGACTTAGGCGCTGTGCTTACCGAGAAGGACCAGTACGAGGATGCCGTATCCGCGCTGCAACGCGCCGTCGAGTTGGATCCCAGCCAGCCCGACGCGCACTATCGGCTAGCCCGCGTCTACAAGGCAATGGGAAGGATTCCCGAATCACAGAAGGAGTATGCCAAAGTTCAAGAACTGCACCAGGAGTCCGACGATTCGCTGGCCTCAAAGATTGCTGCGCCGCCTCCGATGCCTCAATAAACTGCCACGTTCAATGTCGGCGCCTCGGAGCGAACCGGACGCAATAGACGAGGCCGAAGACCAAGAGCATCGCACCCCACCATACGTTCGGGTGCAGGTTGAAGAGCACCACCCCAGGATTCTGAGGGGGACGGATCAGCTGATAAATCCCCTCGCCGAGGATCAGGGCGCCATTCACCGCTAGCGAGATGCCAATAAAAAACCAGATCGAAATCATCCTGCTCTCCGCTTACCAGAAAATAATGTTCAATGCGATAAAAACAACTGTCACCACTCCAGCCCAGAAAAGGGGCTTCTGATAAAAAGGCACCTCACCTACCGAGGGAATCTCCGTCAACCCATACACCAGGCCCTTCAGTTGGCTGTCAGGAATTGGTTTGGTCGCCAGACTCACCACCACGGTCACGGTTACGCACACCAGAAAAGACCAGAGGGCCTGATACATATCCTGGGCAAGCGCTTTCGCGTGCGGTGACAGCGCCACATAGCGCAGCGCCGAAGGATCGACCTTGACCCACGTCCACATGCTGATCGAGGACAACGTGCCGCAGAGCAAACCCCAGAATCCAGCGGGGCCGGTCGCCCGCCTCCACAGCATCCCCAGCACAACCGTGCCAAACAGTGGAGCAATGAAGAAGCTGAACAGCGCCTGCACGTAATCCATAATGCTCGCAAACTGCATCACGAGGTAAGCCGTGCCCACGCTGATCAGCACGCCGATGATCGTGGTCCAGCGCCCCATGTTGACGTAATGATGGTCAGTGGCTTTGCTATTGATGAGCGGCCGGTAGATGTCGTATGTCCATACCGTTGTGAACGCGCTGACATTTCCCGCCATGCCAGACATGAAACCCGCAATCAGCGCCGTAACTCCGAGGCCGAGCAACCCGGGGCCGCAATAACGCGCCAGCATGAGCGGGAGAACATCGTTGTAGCTGTGACCTCCAGTGATCGCAGCCACCGACTCCGGAACCAGCTTCTCGGGCAAGACTGCCAGGCCCAGCAGGCCGGGGAGAATCACGATGATAGGCACAAACATCTTGAACCCGGCGCCGATGATCGGAGCCATTTCCGCGCTGCGAATGTCCTTCGCGGCCAGGATGCGCTGGACGACCAGAAAGTCGGTCGTCCAATAGCCCATCGAAATAATTGCCGCGAGTCCGAACACAATACCGACCCAGTTGATGCCCATGGGATTGTTGCTGAACGAGCCCAATCCAGCCCACAGATGCACGTACTGAACTGAGGCCCTCTGCGCAATCTGCAACTTGAGGTTCGTCCAGCCGCCGGCTTCGTACAATCCCAAGATCGGAATGAGTAGGGCGCCTGCCCAGATGAGAAAAAATTGCAGTACCTCATTAAAGATCGCGGAACGCAGGCCGCCCAGCGTCACATAAATAGCGACGGTCAGGGACGACACCCAGATGCTGAAATTGATGTCCCATCCCAGCACGATCTGCATCACCTTGGCCATGGCGAACATGTTGACGCCGCTCATGAGCACGGTCATGAATGCGAACGAAATTGCAGATAGAGCTCGGACAGGTTCGCCAAAACGCAACTTCAAATATCCGGGCACAGAATGGGTTTTGGAAATGTAGTAGAACGGCATCATGACCAGCGCCAGGAACAGCATCGCGGGGATGGCGCCGATCCAATACCAGTGGGTTGCCAGAATGCCGTATTGGTAAGCAGAACCGGCCCAGCCCATCAATTCGAGAGCGCCGAGATTGGCCGACAGAAAACTGAGACCGGCAACCCATGCCGTCATCTCCCGTCCGGCCATGAAGAAATCTTCGCCCGTGTTCGCCCGGCCCTTCAAGTACCAACCGATGGACAGAACCAGAGCAAAATAAAAAACTACGATGACCACATCGACGGGAGCAAGACGCACCAGGTGAGTCGGCACAGCAGTCGCTAGCAGTGTCATTCGTTTGTCAGGTCCCATTCGAAATGTGCTGCTTCGAGGGACGATCCTCTTTCACACGCGTGAATCGGTAAGATGAAATCGCCGGCAGAAGCGGGCCGACAGCTTCTATCTAACACCCAGTAGCAGGTCAACGGTCAGCTGATCGAGACGCTCGTACGGCAAACGCCTTTTGAGAATTTCCTCTTTGTTAAAGGTGTGGGCCAGCAATTGTGCGGCGTTCGCTTTTGAGTAGACGCCGATCTTGCCCGTGCCGTTCCCGTTGTCTGAGAGTTCGGCAAGGATCCCCTGGATTTCCGCATCTCTGCTCCAGAGGCACGCCTTCTCTTTCAGGATCAAGTAGGTTCGCATGCAGCCACGCGCGAAATCCTTTACTCCTTCGTAGTCCTCGGTACGGTAAGCGTGCGCGTCGAAATGACGCGGGCCTTCGTAGCTGACTTCTTCGAGAAACTGCACCAGCCAGAACGCGGACTTGAGATTAGCCGAGCCAAAGCGAAGATCCTGGTCAAATCGTCCGGGCATTTGATCATTCAGATCGATGTGAAAAAGTTTTCCCGCTTCCCACGCCTGCGCCACCGCATGCATGAAGTTCAGCCCTGACATTTGTTCGTGCGCGACTTCGGGATTGACGCCGACCATTTCAGGATGATCAAGCGTGGGAATGAAGCCCAAATACTGGCCCGTGGTGGCCATATAAATGTCGGCACGCGGCTCGTTGGGCTTAGCCTCCAACGCGAACTTGAACCCGTATCCACGATCGATGTTGTATTCGCAAAGATAGTTCACCGCTTCCCGCAGTCGTTTGATCGCCTCATCGGCACGGCGACAAGCGTCGGTTTCGACACCCTCGCGGCCACCCCATAACACAAATATCTTCGCGCCCAGCTCTGCGCCGATATCCATGGCTCGAATGGTTTTCTGAAGAGCATAAGCGCGTACTTCAGGATCGTTGGCCGTGAAAGCTCCATCGCGGAATACCGGATGGAAAAAAAGCGAGACCGTCGCCATGGGAACCACAATCCCGTTGGCGTCGCATGCTTTCTTGAATGCGCGGACAATCGCGTCACGTTCGGCGGAGGTGGCGTCGATCGGGACCAGATCGTTGTCGTGCAGGTTGACTCCCCAGGCTCCCACTTCTGCCAGCAAGGAAACGATGTCGATCGGCGAAATCATCGGCCGCACAGCATCGCCGAACGCGTCACGTCCCCGGTTGCCGACCGTCCACAGCCCGAACGAGAACTTATGCTCTGCGCGGGGCTGGTAGTCATTTGCACTCGTCATAGCGTGTTCTCCATGCCGCGACTGCCATCAACTTTGGATAGACTTCATCGCGGGATACATGCGGCGATAGGCCGCGTACGATTTTTCCATCACAACGGAATCTGCGGGGTTCGGGCCCAATGTTCCGGCTACGCGTACTGTAGCTTCGCAGGCAGCATCAACGGACGGCCACACTTTAGCGCCTACGCCGGCCAGAATCGCAGCGCCGTAGGCAGCGCCTTCTTCCGCTCCGACAGTCTCCACGCGTTGTCCGTAAACGTCGGCTTGAATTTGCCGCCAAAGCGCAGACTTGGCGCCGCCACCGCCCAGCCGAATCGTTTTCGCCGGAACTTTGATCTCCTGAAATATCGTGAACGTGTCGCGCAAACTGAACGCGACTCCCTCCAGGATTGCCCGGATAACATGAGCTCGCGTATGAGAAGCAGTCAAGCCTGCCAGAATCCCTCGCGCCTCCGGATCGAGATAAGGAGTGCGTTCGCCCATCAGATAAGGGGCCCAGAGTAAACCCTCGCATCCGGGAGGAGCGTTAGCGGCTTCACTAATGAGCCTTTCATAGGACTCGCCGTGACCGTTGGTACCGCATCCGAACTGATCCCGGAACCAACGAAGCGAGAGCCCTGCGGCTTGCGTCACTCCCATGGCCATCCAACGACCCGGAACGGCGTGACAGAATGTGTGCAGCCGTCCCTTCGGGTCAAGCGCCGGTGCATCGGTCGCCGCAAAAACTACCCCCGAGGTTCCAATCGTGGCGCTGACTGTCCCTGGCGAAACAACTCCCATCCCAATTGCGCCGGCGGCCTGATCTCCGGCACCAGCCACAACTGGTGTTCCAGCCCGCAAGCCGGTCGCAGCGGCACCCGAGGGCGAGACTTGCCCACAGATTTCTGGCGATTCGTACAACGTGGGCAAAAGCGCCTCTTCCATCTGAACCAATCCTAAAAGTTCTTTCGACCACCGTCGATGAGCTACGTCGAGTAGCAGCGTGCCCGAAGCGTCTGCCATGTCGGTGGCTCGTTCGCCAGTCAGCTGGAACCGGACGTAGTCCTTGGGCAGCATCAAGGAGCGGCTCTTCTTCCAATTCTCCGGTTCGTTCTCCCGGACCCAGAGACATTTGGTGAGCGTGAAGTTGGTGAGCGCTGGATTGCAGGTCAGTTGGATCAAACGTTCGGCCCCGATCAGAGCAGTCAGATCGCGGCTCTGCTTCTCGCTTCTGACATCGCACCAGATAAGGGCGGGTCGTATGACGCGCGTTTGCTGGTCCAGCAAGACTGCGCCGTGCATTTGTCCGGACAGACCAACGCAAGCGATCTGATCGCCGCGCAGTCGGGCGGCCGCCAGCGCTTTAGGCACGGCCACGCCGCACGCGCGCCACCAGTCGCAAGGATCCTGCTCGGCCCACCCAATTTGCGGCGATGCAAAAGCTCGGTGGTCTTCGGTGGCGGAGGCAAGCAAGCGTCCCTCGGCATCAATAACGAGGGCGCGTGTACCTCCAGTGCCGACATCGATTCCCAGAAGATACACTCGGTTGCCTTGCTTGCCGGCACCGGGCCGGCAGAATCATGGTTTTCTTTGGATCCGTTAATCAGCGTGTACGTTAACGATCTGGTATATTACCACGTGTGCCTGGGATTACAAGTGTACTCGCACGCCCTAGTTCAAAAGAATCGCCGATGCCGCAGTTGTCGGCTTTCGGCCCATAACAAAACATTTGTCGGTCAATTCAGCGACAGAAGATCGCTTGTTGCAAGCACATAAGTGGTGAGCTTATCGAGCTTGATATTTGAACGCTTGGAAGTCAAGGCAACGGCTCCGTCGCTGTCTCGCGTAGACTCGACATTGTTCATCAACACTCGATGTTTGGAAATGCTCGACGCCGGCGACAGTGGCGCGTTGGACGTGTCACGGCCGATGTCACGGCCCGGAAATGGCTGCGAAGCCGGATTGTTGGGGTCAGGATAGGTGCCCGCACCGTTCCAGTTTTTCGGACTGTTTGCGGCGTCCGGTGGCTCATAGGAAAGATTCTGAGGAGCCATCTCCGACACCGGGTAAAACCAGGGCGTCAAGTAAAGCTTGACCGTCGCTGAGCCGTTCTTCCATTGCACCGAGTCCATCCGGAGGGTAAGACGTGAAGGCTGGGCCCCGGATTTCGCCACGGACTGGATCACTTCTCCTAACAGAACGGCATCCCTCGGAACTACTACCCCGTTTACCAGCGTCGCAACTACCAGACTCGCCCGAACCTTTGCTCCAACCGGCGTTTTTCCGGCAGTTACGTTTTGCCGCATGATCACTGGGAATTCGGTTCCTGCCGATGAACTGCGCGGCGGGGGCGTCTGTTGACCTAGCAGGGTGGTTGAGGAGAAAACGACAGTTAACGCCACGTTTCTGAAAGCGATCCCTTTGCTAAACATCCGCATAACCTTTCTGCTCGACCCGGCCTGGCAGCGTTCGAGGAAATGAACTGCAGTAAGGAACTCGCCTCCATTTTACCTGCCGACTCAATAAGTGGACTGGCATCTTTGCGATTGATCAGCGATCCGCCGGCCGTCGTCTTTCGGTGAGCGCCGCATCTAATCGAGCCGCGAGCGCGTCGAAGGCGGCTGTTGGGCCGTTCCAGCGCAACTGGTCAACGTGTTCGAAGAGTGCGATGTCGGTTCGTAGGGTTGCGAGCGTGCGAAAGAGCAGGGCGCGATTCAGTTCGCGATGGAGAGTTTCCGCGAGCGCGCTCGCGTTGGAGGCGTTCACCCGCCACTCGCGAGGGTCCAAAGGGATGGATTCGAGATGGACAAATTTGGCCAGCACGGCGGCCGACGACTTTGCGCCCCAACCGGGCAGTCCCGGATAACCGTCCGCCGCATCGCCCACTAGGGCCAGATAGTCGGGGATGGATACCGGCGAAACGCCGAACTTCTTGATCACGCCAGCCTCGTCCAAGGTGACACGCGTCCGGCGATTCAGTTGGACAATGCGCGTGCCACGGACACATTGCGCGAGGTCCTTGTCCGGCGTGCAGATGATCACCCTTTCGACGCGCGCATCCCCGGCAGCCGCGCCCGCCGCCGCAGCAAGCGCATCGTCCGCTTCAAACTCAACCATAGGCCAGACGACAACGCCAGCCGCCGAGAGGATGTCCTCGAGCAATGGGCATTGTGCCCACAGGTCTGGCTCGATGCCTTCACCGGTCTTGTAGCCTGGCCACAGTTCGTTACGAAAGGATTCGATAACGTGATCGGTCGCAACCGCGATGTGCGTGGCGCCGGCTTTGATCATGCCCAGAACCGAAGCGAGGACACCTCGGACCGCGGCGACCTCCCGTCCGTCCGAATCCTTCGCGGATGGCAGAGCATAGTAGTGCCGGAACAACTCGTATGTACCGTCGACTAGATAGATTTCCAGGGGGCAGCTCCAACACAACAGCGAGACAAAGTGATCGAATAAAATACTTCGCCGATCGCTACCGAATCCTTCAGACGAAACCGGCCGGGGAAAAAGATCCGAACCGTGAAAGCATCAAGTTACCGATAATTCCAGTGGCGGCAGAGACAACCCTTCGGCTTCAACCGTCCACCGATCGCCTCGTTCAGTAAGATGTCCGGCCGTGAGGGTTCCTGAACTGATGATTTCCCCACTACGCAATGGCTCGTCTGGGAAACGGCGCACGACGGCTGCCCCGAGTTCTGCGAGGCACGAGGCTGGATTCTTCAGGCTGTTCTTTCCGGATCCTTCTTCCACAAACTCCCCGTTCTTGGACACTCGGACTTTCAATCGTGCGAGCTCATCCACCATCGTTTCGATGGAGTCAGGCCGGACTGACAAACGCTCTCCGATTACGAGCGCCGCGTGCAGCCCGAAGGATGCAACGAAATCACTTGGCTGAAACTTCCAATCAGCAAAGGGGCAATCGATGATTTCGAATCCAAGCGCTAACCATTCTGTGGCCCTAAGCGCGGCGATGGCATCGAGACCTTCGGTGGTGATCGGTTGTTTCAGACCGAAAACAATCTCGGGTTCGATCTTCAGCGAGCGGCAATGGGGAAGCGTCAGCGTTGCAGAGTTGTTGACGCTGTAGTGTACGGTATCGTCGTACATGTGGCCCCAAACCAGGGTTTCCAATTTAAGCACACGCCACATAGCCTTGTTGGCGTAACCAACCTTGAGGCCGACAGCTCTGTGTCCCGCTGCTTCGCGAAACCGCTTGAGGGCCGCTTTCACGGCATATGCGGTGTCGAGATCGAAGCCAGGGCGCGCAGAGGGAAGAATTGGAACCATCTGGTCCGCTTCTTGTGCGGAAAGCAGCTCCCGCGCCAGAGCTTCGGCGTCAAGGTGCGAGATGGCTTGATCGGTCATCTGGTTTTTTCTTTGCGGCCGTTCCTAGTCTGACAACAATGGCTCGTGTCATGCGGTCGGGCTCACTCGAGAACTAGTGATAACTTTATCATCGGAACAACGCCCAGCGATCCGCTAGAATCAGCGACATTTCGCTTGGAGGAACTATGCGAACTTTTCTGATCTTTGTTTGTATTCTGGGAGCGATGGCCATGGCTTCGGCGCAACAGCCTGCGGCGCCCAATAAACCCGGCGAAAGCCGTCAATCTGGCAGCGTCTCCGCCGACTCGGCCCTCAAAGAGATGTTTGAAGCAAAAATCAAGGCCGAATGGGAGGCGATAAAGAATAAGGACAAGAAAACCTACGGCGAATTGTTAGCGGACGACTACCAGGGCGTCGAAGTCGACACCCAGGGTGAGCGCACCAAGATCCAAGCCCTCAATGAACTGCAAAATGGCAACGTTTTCAACTACACAATGTGGGGCTTCAAATTCATTCCCCTATGTTCGGACGCTGCTTTCGTCATCTACGAAGTTACTCTGCAGTTTCCACCCAAATCGGTGGTGCATTTTTCCAGAGTCTATATCACGGAACTCTGGGTGAAGCGCGACGGGCAATGGAAGGAGCTTCACTATCAGGAAACCCACGTAAAGTAGCCTTTTGGGGCCTTGCCCTAGAATTTAATGCAACCGCTGCACCCGTGTTGCCATCCCAGTCAGTGATAGGAGAAATCTCAATGAAAAAGGGATTGTTCGTTTTGCTGCTGTTTTCGGGCAGCTTTCTTGTGGCACAGGACAACAACTCCAGCGCCATGAGTCAGGACAGCTCAAAAGCTCCCAAAGGCCAGGTAACGATACAGGGTTGCGTAAGCAGATCCAGCGGCGATTTCGTGCTAATTAAGCAAGATCCCGGCATAACTTATGAACTTCATGCCACTGGCAAAATAAAGCTAAGCCGGTATCTGGGGCAACGAGTGGAAGTGAGCGGGACGCAGGCACCTTCGTTAAGCACGAGCTCCGACGCTGCGAGGGCTCAATCCCCGGTGACGTTGAGTATCAGCTCGATCAAGACCATCGACAAGGAATGTCCGGCGCACCAAGTCTCGGCTCAGTGAGCGAGGGTCAGTCGCAATCCGGTGGCATGGCCTGAATGTCGGCTTCAGAGCTACACGGCTTCTTGTGCTTGGCTGGCTCCAGCAGGGCGGGGCGAATGTAGCGGAGAACCCATAGGCCTTCGTTATTGGTAAGGAAGATCAAGCCACGGTGACTGTCTGGAAGCAGGCTGGTGACGTTGTTGAAGGTCTCCAGTGTCTTTGGGTTGCGCGAGTCGCTCATGTCCAGCACGCGAACGGTCTCGGTAGGATGGTTGTTGCTGGTCACTGTTGCCGGCGTTTTTTCCGGAGCCACAGCGATGGCGACATCGGGGCTAACGATCTGCAGGTTTCCCTGCGTCGCCTGATTCGATTCCGCAGTTCGTTTCAACAGAGTGGGCTTCTCGGGTTTGGTGACGTCTACGATCATGAAGCCCTGCTTCCCGGCCTGTTGAACGTACAAATACTGTTTCGAGTTTTCCTTCTGCAGCAACATTTGGTTTCCGGTTCCCAGTGGTAACGGCAGGTGGGCGATCACGGTCGCGGGAACGTCAGTGGGCTTTTGCGCTGGATTCTCGCCTGCGCTGGTCAGCAAACTGCTCAAGAGGAAGAGAGATAACGCAGGTCCATAAGTCCGTAGCGGCCTTCTAAAACAACCCTTCATAAATTACTCCACTACTCCAGACGAGAGAACCAGACCCTCGCGCCAGTACAAACTATAGCACTGACGCGAGGACTATTTCTTACTGTTGCGCAATGACATCGATGCAACCTGCGCTGGCTATTGATCCGCAGATGGCGCCAGCCTGTTGAGGCATAAAAACATGATTAGTCTTGGGATCGACAGCGATGCTATGCGAATTGGTATTGACCTGGAAGTTGGCCAGCCAAAGATTCGTCTTGGCATCGATGACGCCCATCACCGGATTGGGGAGCATGTCGCGCGCCGCGAGATAGTATTTGTTATCGCCCGGGTTGTACCAAACCTCGTCGACGCCGCCGACGTTATTGGTGGTGGCGATAGTCGCGAGAGTGGTTCCGTTGATGATAATTTCGTTGGCTGGGAAGGCTTCGCCGTCGTGATCTGCGCAACCTACCAGGAAATTGTCTCCAGGACCCTGAACGATGCTGGTGGGCATGCAATTCAGCTGCGGCACACTGTTGATGACCACTGGTCCGTTCGGATTGCCGGGTCTGGGATCGATCTCATCTATAGAGCCCACGTTGAGAACGCCCGTGGAATTCGAGTTGGGAAGCAGGAAATGGCCAGTATTGGGGTTATACGCAGGGGCGCCCAAGCCCGCGGGGCCAATCGCACCTATACAACTCGCACCCGTAGCCGTCGGATTGCAAGTCGGATCGTAATTGCCCGTGGCGTTGTCGATGATCGGCCCGTGATGGCAAGGAATGGACTTCGTGCCAGTAATGTATGGGGGCGTACCAGAGACGCCGGAGTTCACCTGAGGGTTGGATGGATCAGGACACGGGAATCCTGCAGTCGCGTTCAGGCCTCCGCTGTCAACTGCAACGCCCACATCGTTCTGCGGAGCGCCGTCATAATAGATCTGGCCAAGGATGCATGTCGATGGATTGATGGAACCTAAAGCGTTGCCCAACGGCGGACCGTACGGCAATGTCGGCACAACCGGCAGGCAGTTGGAGGTGCGGGCGTTGACCCCCGAAACATCGATGAACGTAATGTAGGGAAGCCCTGGATCGCCATCAATGATACCGATAATCTGGTCCTTGGGGTCGTAGGCGAGTTCGTCCCCGCGGAGATCTCCGCAGCTCGGATCGGAAAATGCACGTCCGTTCGCGGACTGTATGCAGCCGGCGACACCCGTGGTATTGCCATTCGGGTATAAGCCGGGAATTGGATTTGCGTTGCCAATTTGGCCATCGTAGTCGGGGGACAATCCGGTTGGGATAACGGCGATGACGTTGGGTTGAACACCGGTTGACAGGTTCATTGATGCGAGGTCGAAGACTACCAACGAACTGCTGCCGTTGCCGACGTAAAGCGTATTGCCGTCAGGCGTTGCCACTATTCCATTCGGGCCAGACAACGGGTTCACTTGGTTGGCGCGGGCTGCACAGCACTGCCCACCCACAAATCCACCGAAGTTCCCATTGGCGCCGAAGCCGGGAATATGGAAAGTAAAAGTATTCAAAGGGGGATTTGTCGTCCTGCAGCCGAACCTTGTCCAATTACCGAGGACGGAGACGATGGGAGGGATCGGGAACGCGGGATCAATCGCCTTGCACGGACTGGCATTGTCTCCACCTCCGGAAATACCGTTGGAGCCGGCGATGGAATACACCGCGAGGTCTTGGGCCGTGTCGATAACCTGGACGGCGATACCGATGCGATCCGAGACGTAGTCGAGATTATCCGTTCCAGACGCTCCGGCGGAGGGAGGAGGCGAAATCCAGCTAACGTCGAACGAGTTGAACGGACCGCCCGGCTCACCGGTATTATTGTGTTCCGGAACCCTTATAGTGTTAATAACGGCATAGCTGCCGTTCAGCGTAGTGCCGCAAGTGGGACAATTCGGCGTACTGCCGCAACTGCTCGCCAGCACGATCAGCGCGGTCAGAAGAACAGTAAGTAGAATTCTCGATCTCATCGAATCTCCTCCTGCAATTTTCCCTTCAGAGCAGGCTGCAACCGGCCCTGGCGTAGTACCAAATCTTTACCGTCCATTCGTGATTCCTGTCACGAACGGGATGTTCAGAAGCGGAACTGCAACTCCTGCGTGAATGCGTAGAAATTCTGCGGCACTTGCCCGATCACGCTGGGCTGGTGCAATTGATTGATGTTGACGTTGAACTGGTACTTCACCCAATAATTCAGGTACCAGTTGACACCGAACGTGACCTGGTCAGTGTGATCGTTGTACTGTGGGACGAACCCTGGGGTGTAATAGGTCAAGAAATTCGCAGCGGGCGCGTTCGCCTGAATGCCGGAGTAACGAGCTGTTACTTCCCAAGCTCCCCAGCCTCGCCCGGTTCCTCCAGGAGTATCGGGTCCAAACAACGGGTGCCTTACGCGAGGCGTGCCATTCTCAGGTCGTTTCTCACCGGTCAGCAAATATGTCGTCCCAATGTTCCACGCCTTGGCGCCGATCCCTGGAAGGGTCAGGAAACCAAGCCCGCCGGCTTGCAAAGAGCCCACACTGTCGCGTTGATACTGCGCCTGCACATACTCGCCGCGCAGCGCGAACCCTGATTTGATGTAGGTGAACTCACCCTCGTAGCGCTCGATCGGGCCATTGATGGGTAACTGGGGAAAAAACGTATAGGTGCCATCCGGGAGTGCGCCGCTGAAGCTGACGTCGTTGGAAAGTCCTCGAGAGCGAGCGTGGGTGATCGAGCCGCCAACGGCAAACTGCCTGAGCCATTCGTTTTTCGTCTTTCGCCAGGGATACAACCGGAGCCTTCCTACAAACTCGGGTTCATTGGTGACGTTAGCTGTAACGCCGCCTCTGCCGTTGAAAGCTCCAGCCCAATACTGCAAAACACCACCGTCAATGTCTCCGTGAAATGTGATTCCGGGGCAACGGAATGCAGTTACCGCGCACGGATACAGCATCGCCTGTAACCCGCGCTCAACGAAGTCGAGGTTCGTCGCGCCGATTCCGGTTTCCTGAGCGAACGGCTCCTTGAATTGGCCTGCCTGGAATTGAAACTCGGGCTTAATCCTGACGTTGAGATAGACGTCGCGAACGATTGCGCCGGTCGTCGAGTTAGCGTCGGTCAACAGGGCGAAGTCGAAGTGCGATCCGTAATTACCCTGGAATCCGAAGCGAGCGCGTCGAACCAGGAACGTGTCAGCGGGAGCGCCATCGCCCTTATAGGCGCGATAGTCGGTGTCTACGTAGCCGTACGGGCTGATGCTGAACTGTCCGTCCGGGCTCCGGATGAAGAAATGCTCTCCATTCCATCCTGCCGTGAGGGGCGCGTCTTTCTTGGGTGCGGGCGCTGGTTGTGCCTGGTCGATGCCTCCGCTTTCGATCGCAGGGTCCGGCTGGACCATAACCGTATTCACCAAATGGACGTTGTCGGTGCTATTGCTGCTGACGGGTTGCGGAGTGGTCACCGCAACGGGGATGGCGCCGGTCGAATCGGTCGCGGCCGCAGGCTTCACGCTGGCTGATGTGCCAGCGGCGGGTGCGGTCTTGCCATCAACCAATTGCTGAACCATCGCTTTTAATTCCTCGATGGTCTTGCGTTGCGCCTCGACCTCGCTGCGCAACTGGTTGACCTCTTCCTTGCTGGCGCTCCCGGAGGTCGGTGCGGCGGTCTTGCTCGCGGGTTCTGTGGCTTGAGCGTTGGCGAGCGAACCCGGTGCCATGAAAACAACCAGAAGCACGAAAAGCATTGTTAGCGAGCGCATGTTTTCCTCTCCGACCATGATTTGGCGACCAACCGGCCTGGGCGCAGAGCAAGCGTGCACGTGCAGAACCTCACACGCGGGCTGCCTCGAAGCCGCAAATCACTACACCGCCTATTCGAAAAATCGATAACTTGTATGAAAAGCGGACCAATCCGCTGGCGCGTTTATCTAACACATATCTTTGAAGAGAGTCAAGTAAAGTTTTATTTTTGATTCGCGTAAGAAGGGAAGTAGTGGGGATTTTGCAGCGGACGAGAATTGGCGCAAGAATAACCATAATCAGTTCGCGCTCAGTGCCCTCACGCTATGCGATACATTCTTGACGAAGGCAAACGGCATTTTTGTGATCGCGATCACATCGCAAGCTTTTTAATCCGCCAACCGGCAAAAGCAATTGTCTGCGTTATTTATGCCTTGCGACGATGTTGTGTTGCTGGAGGGAATCTTAGAATAGAGATTCGTCGCGGGCCACCGAACGCTGCACCGCGATGTTGGCAAGTTAGGTTCCGCGTGTAGCCTGCAAGTTGTAAACTTGAGGCGGCGAGACACTAATGTCAGTCTGATTTTTCTTTGAACAAAGCCGCACCGTTGTCTGGATTTCAGAATTGATCGAATAAGATTTAAGAAAGTGTATGGAGACACCGATGGCTTGGCCAGTCGGCTGCCGTCGAGCACGCTGAAGGATCTCATCCCATGGCATCTCATACCAAGAAACCCGTCTCGCAACAGATGAATTACGCCCCGGCGGATTTGAATCCACAAAAAGATCTTCCCAAGGGATTTCTCGATTTCCTCTTGCCTCTGCACAAACAATTCACTCCGTGGCAACAGAAGTTGGTAGCAAAACGCGCGGAAGTGTTGCGCTTGTCGCATGGCGGACAGCCGCCAAGCTATTTGCCGACGTCCGAAGCGACCAAGCCCGACTGGAGGATCGAGATCCCCGAATGGTGCGCGGATCAGCGGAACCAGATGACCGGGCCCGCTGACGACGGTGAACTGACCGTAAAGCTACTCAACTCTGGATCACCAGCCGTCATGATTGACCTTGAAGATTCCACGGCGAACGTCTGGGAGCACATCATGCTGGCGGTGGAGAATACGATCGCTGCCTACAAGTACGAGCTCAGTTACGAGGACAAGAAGCGGAGGAAAAAAGTCTCCGTCCAACGCTCGAAGACTGTGACCTGGGTACGGCCCCGTGGGCTGCACGTGAGTCAGGGCGGGGTCATCAAGAATGAGATTATCTCGGCTTCTTTGTTCGATCTGGCACTTATCTGGTACCAGATCGATCCCGCATGGTTGCCTCATAATTTCTGCGTTTATATTCCCAAGAGCGAGTCTGCCGATGAGGCTTTCTGGTGGCGCGATCTTTTCCAGGCTTTTGCCAAACACAAGGGATTGTCTACGAACTACATAAAATGCATGGCGCTGGTAGAGGCACACCCGCTGGCTTACCAGATGGAAGAATTTCTTTTCAATCTGCGCGAGCACTGCCTGGGGTTGAATCTGGGGCGATGGGATTACATGGCCTCGCTGATCGATTTCATGTCTGAGGATCCCAACTGGATTTTGCCCGACAGGAACACGATCCCGCACGATGTGGCATTCTTCCAAAACTTTCGTATGCTTATGCCTGAAATCTGCCACAAGCATGGAGCTCACGCGATTGGCGGAATGACTGCGCTCTATCCCAGCCGCTCCGATGCTGAATTGAACGCGCGAGCCCTAAAGGCCTTGGAGGAAGATAAGAAGAATGAAGCCAAATGCCTGATGGATGGAGCGTGGACTGGTCATCCTGATCAGAACGAAATTGCCGTGGCGCAATTTCCGTACCCCAATCAGATTTCGAAACGTCCCAAGCAGGCGAACCCGCATCCCGACCTGCGTCCCGTCCCAGAAGGTGTTGGCAAAACGACTCTTGCCGGAACACGAGCCGCCGCACGTACCGTGATTCGTTATCGCAACGGAGTGCTCAACGGAAAGGGCGCCAGCTTGCTCGACGGCTATATGGAGGATTTGGCGACCGACCGTATCTACCGGCTGATGATTGCGCAGCGCGTTCGGCACAAAGTCAAAGTTCCTGGCGACGACGGCAAGCCGGTCGAGCACAGCCCCGAATTGGTGACCCGCATTTTTGACGAGGAGTTGGCGAAACTTCAACGTGATTTGCCGGCGGAAATTGATTCCAGGGCGGCAAAGACACTCCCGGAAGCCCGACGCATCGCAGAAGCGATGATTGTGCAGGGTCACCATTCGCCGATTTAGTCTGATGGGAGGAGAAATGTGCTGATAAAAAACTCTGATCGATTAGATCAAGAGAATCAGCTTGACGAAGTTTACCTTATCAGTGCCCACTATCAGATTACATCGAGTCTCGAACGTCAGAGTTCGGGATGAGATTCTGGAGATTGCTTCCCCCACGTAATATCTAAACTATTCCGCAAAGAAATGAGGGTTATGAGCGCTATCGAAGAGCAGGCTCTTGCACTTAACTTGCTTCCTCCCCTGCAACCACCTCAGCGATACCTGTTTGGACCGGGGCCGAGTATGGTTCATCCCCGTGTTTATGAGGCGCTGGCGAAACCGATCGTTGGCCACCTGGATCGCTACTTCATCCAGGTGATGGGAGACGTTCAGCAGTTGTTGAAACTGGCTTACGGAACCATTGACGGCGCTACGCTGGTCATTTCTGGCACTGGCAGCGCTGGCATGGAAGCTTCAGTCGCCAACTTCGTGGAACCGGAAACGAAGCTGGCAATTTTTGCCAATGGGTATTTTTCCGACCGCCTCACAGAGATGGCAAAGCGCCAGGGCGCGAACGTCGTACGGTTTGAGAAACCGTGGGGAGCGACTTTCACAGACGATGAGGCAACCGAATTCATTCGTCGCGAGAAGCCGGAGGTTGTGGCTTATGTTCACGCCGAAACATCGACTGGAGCGTTGCAATCAGGAAAGGCGATCTGCGCCGCCGCTCACGATGTCGGCGCGCTGGTAATCGCGGACTGTGTGACCTCACTCGGTGGCCTGCAAATAGATTTCGACCGGACGGGTATCGACGTCGCTTACAGCTGCACGCAAAAAGGGTTGAGCTGCCCGCCGGGATTGTCTCCCATGGCCATGTCACCGAGGGCGATGGAATTCTTGAACGGCCGCAGTACCCCCGTGCGCAGTTGGTATCTCGACCTCAAACTGATTCACGACTACTCGACTGTTTCACACCGCTATCACCATACCGCGCCGATTTCGATGTTTTACGCTTTGCGCGAGGCGCTGCTGGTGATCGCGCAAGAGGGAATTGAGAAACGATGGGAGCGGCATGGCCGGTGCCATCAGTCTTTTGTTAAGGGCATCGAGGCGATGGGTTTGCGCATGCACGTTCCCGAGAAGTACCGCATACCGACCTTGAACACGGTGCGGGTTCCAGAAGGCATCGACGAAGCAAAAATTCGGAAACGCCTGATCGATCAATCCGGCATTGAGATCGCCGGTGGTTTCGGTCCGCTAGCTGGAAAAGTCTTTCGCATCGGGGTTATGGGGCCGCTGGCCACGGAGGAGAATGTGCAGTTTTTCCTGAAAGAATTTAGTAAGGCGATGCAGGCGGAGGGCTACTCGATCTGATCTGCTGCCCCGAGGACAGCGGGCTTGAGGTGTGCACCCATATTCCTTGAGGTTGCGCGAACAACGGACTAAATCGGCGCGTCATCCAAGGACTCGCGCCAAAGGCAACAACGAATGACTCTGAAGTCTGTTCAGACACTGCTCGACGTTTTACATTTTGCAGACAGTCACACGGCAGTTATCGTCCCAGAGCTTGGAATCCGTGTCACCTACGATTCGCTCCGGCAGCAAGTCTGGGCCATGGCAAACGCTCTGGCGTCTGTGGGCATCCGTCGCGGTGATGCCGTGGCTATCGCGTTGCCGAACGGATTGCCTGCGCTTGTGAGTTTTCTAGCCGCGTCCATCGCTGGGACGGCAGCTCCTTTGAATCCGGCGTACCCCTATGAGGAGTTTCATTTTTTTCTCGGTGACACCGGCGCCCGCATTTTGCTTTGCCCGCCCGTAGGCGCGGAATTCGTGCGCACCGCAGCGGCCGACCGCAAGATCCCAGTGTTTTCGGTCGAAATGAATGAGCAGGGGAATGTTCACATCGCGAATGCTCCCACGGGAGCGTCGGCAACCGAGCCCACGGCCGACGACATTGCTCTGATCCTGCATACCAGCGGTAGCACAGGACGGCCAAAACGCGTGCCCTTGCGGCATTTCAATCTCGCAGTCTCGTCCGCGAATATCGCGAACACCTACACTCTTTCCGAAGAAGATGTTTCGCTCTGCATCATGCCGCTTTTCCACATTCACGGGTTGATCGGATCGACCATGGCGACACTGCTCTCTGGAGGAACCGTGGTAATTCCCACCAAGTTCAATGCGCTTTCTTTCTGGCGCACGGTTCGCGAACATCGTGTGACCTGGTATTCAGGCGTACCCACGATGCATCAAATCTTGCTGACGCGTACCCACGACAAACCGGTCGAAGCTCAATCCTTACGCTTCATCCGCTCTTGCAGCGCGCCCCTCTCGCCGCAACTCATTGGCAAGATCGAGAATCTTTTTGGTGTACCCTTCGTCGAGGCCTACGGAATGACCGAAGCTGCTCATCAGATGACCTCGAATCCTCTGCCTCCGCGGCACCGGAAGGCCGGTTCTGTGGGCGTAGGCACCGGGCTGCGCATCAGCATCATGGACAAGGAAAGCAATCACCTCGGCACCAACCAGCGGGGAGAAGTTGCCATTCAGGGAGCCAATGTATTTCGTGGATACGAAAATAATCCCGAAGCCAACGCTCGTGCTTTCGTGAATGGATGGTTTCGTACGGGTGATGAGGGATTCCTCGACGCCGACTGTTACTTGCATTTGACCGGACGTATCAAAGACATCATCATCCGTGGAGGCGAGAATATTGCTCCTCACGAGGTCGACGAGATATTGCTAAGGCATCCCGCTGTAGCCGCTGCGGTCACATTTGGTTGTATGCATCCGACGCTGGGCGAGGAAGTGGCCGCCGCGGTAGTCCTGCACGAACCCAACGCAGCGACCGAATCAGTATTGATCAAGTACTGCCGCGAGTCGTTGGCAGAATATAAATGTCCGACCAAGATTTATCTGGTGGAAAGCATTCCCACGACCGCGACCGGAAAAATTCGACGGCGCGCTGTCGCTTCCGCGCTCGCGGAAGATCGTTCATGAGACTGTCCCATGAAAGACCAGCCATGAAATTCCTGATCGCTGGAGCCGGCGCAATCGGAGCCTATATTGGCGCCCGCATGGCCCAGGCCGGATTCGATGTCACTCTTTTCGCCCGCGGCCCACACCTTCGCGCCATGCAAGAACACGGTGTGCAGGTAAAGAGTGTCGATGGAGATTTCGTCGCGCGGCCCGTAATCGCGGGTTCGCTCGCGGATGTGGGACCAGTGGACGTTGTCTTTCTTGGGGTAAAAGCGCACGGCCTGCCGCAACTGGCACCGCAGTTAAAGCCAGTGCTAGGCCCGGACACCACAGTCGTCAGCACGCAGAATGGAATTCCGTGGTGGTACTTCCAGGGTTTCGGCGGCACGTGCGAAGGAATGCGCCTTGAGCGTGTCGATCCCGACGGCGTCATTTCCGCGGCGATCGAAGCGCGCCGTGTGGTTGGATCGATCGTTTACTTTGCAACCGAGATTACCGCGCCAGGGGTTGTTCAGCACATTGAGGGCAATCGCATTACACTCGGCGAGCCGGACGGCACGCGCTCCGAACGCTCCCGCCAAATTGCCGAAGCTCTCATCGCCGCAGGCTTCCGCTGTCCGGTCACGGCTCGTATTCGGCACGAAATCTGGGTAAAGGTCCTGGGCAACGCTTCTTTGAATCCGGTCAGCGCGCTCACCCGTGCAACCGTGGCCCAGATGTTGCGGGACCCGGACGTTTCCATTGTGATCCGAAGCATCATGCAGGAAGTGGAAGCAGTCTCATGCAAGTTAGGCATGGAGTTGCCTGTTTCTATCGACCAACGAATTGCGGGCGCGGAAAAAGTTGGAGAACACAAAACCTCCATGCTGCAAGATCTCGAAGCCGGGCGGTCGATGGAACTGGAAGCGCTGGTCGGGGCTGTCGTGGAACTCGGGGAACGCATGGACGTCCCAATGCCCGTCACGCGCACCGTCTACAGTTGCACGAAGCTACGGGCCGAGAGTGCGGCTACACAGCAATCGAAATGAAACGGTTACTGACTTTCTGCCCAGCCGCAAAAGAGCTATCATCGACTTTCTGAAGCCCCTCAATAAAAATATTTGTACGGGGTTGACAACAGACCCGAGAACGGGCGTATACTCCGTTCGGTGGCTGGTCCACTTATCGGACCACTTTAAATATGGCGCTTGCCAAGACCAACCCGGGCTTTGAGGTAATCCGACGAAACAAGGTCTACGAGGAAGTCGCTCAGCAGATCGAACGTCTTATTCTAAGGAAACTGCGCCCCGGTGACAAACTGCCCTCCGAAAGGGAACTGGCGGAAATGTTAAAGGTAAGCCGCAGCTCCATCCGGGATGCGATTCGCGGTTTGGAATTGAGGGGATTGGTTGAGCCGCGGCAAGGGGCTGGGACGATCGTTCGCGAACCCTCAGCCGAGCAGCCGGCAAATCCATTTGCCAACGCACTGAAGCGCCGGCAGGAAATGGTCAGCGAGCTTCTGGATTTTCGCAAGATGCTCGAACCGCCGTTGGCCGCGCGTGCTGCCACGCACGCTTCCCCCGACGAAATTTCCGAAATGGAAGAAATTCTGCAACGCCAGGAAGAAAAACAAGCTCAAGGGGAAGGCTCTGTCGCTGAGGACGCGGAATTCCATTACAGCGTTGCCCTGGCTTCCGGCAATGGTGTCGTGTTGAAAGTTCTCGACATCATCATGGACCTGCTGCGTGACACGCGGGAACGCTCGCTGCAGGTGGAAGGTCGGCCGCAGAAATCGCTCGCTGGACATCGGCGGATTTTGGCCGCGATCAAACGCCACGATGGGGACGCCGCGAAAGCGGCCATGCGGCGGCACATTGAGGACGTAGAAGAGATCGTACTTGACAAGTTCTGACCCGCTGCGGGCTCTCATGGTGGGTCGGCCATTCGCGATTTGCAACAGGGTGGGGAAGCGAATCGCATCGCGTTGAACCTGGCGGTTACTAGGGCTAAGGGTGGGCCACTACGCTCACCAATCTGGGGACGATCAGTTTGACTGACCTGGCAAATGACAAGACCCGTGCAACGCCTCGCGAGCCGGATCGCATGGACCAGCCGAAGGTAAAGCTTTTCGACGGATTCCCCCGCGAGGAGCAGGTTGCGAATCGCGCTGTGCCGGAAAACTCTCCATCTCCACTCGCTGCAACTCTCAACCTTCGCGTCACTGAGGCGCGCGTCGATGACGTCGGGCATGCGCTTGCGCGCCTGGCGCCGGCTGACCTGCACCGCCTGGGTGTACGTGTTGGGGATGTGCTCAAGGTCACGGGTGGAGCTGTCGCGGTTGCACGCGCTGAACTTTCAGACGACGGATACGAAGGCATGATCCAGATCGATGGGACGTGCCGCAGCAATTGCAGTGCGGGCCTGCAGGAGCAAGTGACGGTAATGCGAATTGAAAGCGAGCAGGCGGTCGCGGTTCGCCTCTCGCCGCTATGGGTTGGGGCTGCGCCAGCGACTATCGCGCCAGATCGAATGCTGGAAGATCTGATCGGCGTTCCTGTGATCGCGGGTTGCGCAGTGCGTGTGCCAACGTTTGCCAAAGCAGTGAACTTCCAGGTTGTGCGGACGATTCCCGCGGGACCGGTTGTGATTGGGAAACGTACCGACATCCGGGTCGTTGAAGGGGAGCAGACGGCAGCCCGAGCTCCAGCAGTTTCCTATGAAGATATCGGCGGGCTGGAGCGTGAAGTGGCGCGCGTACGCGAAATGGTTGAGCTGCCGCTGAAGTATTCGCGCATCTTCGAGCGGCTGGGAATTCTCGCGCCCAAGGGCGTGCTCTTGTATGGTCCGCCAGGCACGGGTAAGACACTGCTTGCCCGCGCCGTAGCGGCTGAAAGCCGAGTTCATTTTATTCATCTCAACGGCCCCGAGATCATGCGGAAGTTCTACGGCGAAAGCGAGGCCAAACTCCGCGAAGTTTTCGAAGAGGCAGCGCGTCACACGCCGGCGATCCTGTTCATCGACGAGATCGATGCCGTCGCTCCCAAACGCACCGAAGTGGTCGGCGAGGTCGAAAAGCGTGTTGTGGCACAGCTTCTCAGTTTGATGGATGGTTTCGTGGCTCGGGGCCAGGTCATTGTCATCGGTGCGACCAACATCCCTGAAGTTTTGGATCCCGCTCTGCGGCGTCCCGGTCGTTTTGATCGCGAAATCGAAATCGGTGTTCCCAACACGCAGGCGCGGCTGCAGATTCTGAGAATCCATACCCGTGCCATGCCACTCGCGTCCGACGTTGATCTCACGGAGATCGCAGAACATTCTCACGGCTTCGTCGGCGCCGATCTTGAGGCGCTGGGACAAGAAGTCGGAATGATCTCGCTTCGCCGCTTCCTGTCGTCCGTCCCACTCGATGCCGATGGCGCTACATCGCCTGACTTGGGATCCCTTCAAGTCACGCGCGACGACTTTCTCGCTGGTCTGAAGGAAGTTGAGCCCAGTGCGACTCGCGAATTCTTCATTGAGAAAAGTTCGTCGACGTTTGCATCCCTCGGAGGTCTCAATGAGGTGAAGCGGTTGCTCCACGCTGTGATTGAGCATTCGCACATGCGCGATGAGATCTACGAGCAAGTTGGGCTGGCCCCGCCTCGAGGCATTCTACTGACCGGACCGTCGGGCACCGGGAAGACCGCGATGGCACGAGCGCTCTCGGGTGAAATGCAACTGCCGCTGATCGCCATTGAAGGCCCGCAACTGTATTCGAAGTGGCTGGGCGAATCTGAGCGAGCGCTGCGCGAAGTTTTCAAGAAGGCGCGACGGGCCGCGCCCTGCATTCTGTTCTTCGACACCATTGACGCTGTGGCCCCAAAGTTCGGCGCCGATCAATTCGGCAGCGACGTTTATCAGCGAATTCTCAGCCAGCTCCTGCGTGAGATCGATAATTTGCGTGACGTGAAGGGAGTGATCCTGCTCGCGGCCACCAATCGCCCCGAGCGGATCGAGCCAGCACTCTTGCGAAGCGGGCGCTTCGACTATATACTCCCGTTCGCCAAGCCAGACGTTGCCGAGCGTGCGGCTATCATGCGCCTCTGCTGCCGGCGCGTACCCGTGGCGCCCGATGTCGATTTTGAGAAGTTCGCAGGTCGAACGGAAGGATTGACCGGCGCCGACATCGAGAGCCTGTGCAAGAAGGCCACACTGTCAGCAATTGCAAAATTTCAGGATGGCACTCGCGGTGCGCCTTTCGTTGTTTTGGCAAACGATTTTCTGGCGGTTCTTCAGTCGGATCGCGGGAGTCCCGAGCAACTTAAAACAGCAAACCCATTAAACAACGGCGCCGGGGACTTGTGCCCTGACGCATCGACTAAGTGATGAACGAGGTTAGAGCATGAGTTATACCGAGCTTACCGTTTGGACGCGCGGCATCATCATGGACAAAGAGGGCCGCGACATTGTCAATTCCATCTCCAATTCCGCTCGCATCGAGGGCAAGTTCGCGCAAGCGATGGAGAACTACGTCGACAATCCCGATCGCACCAACGCTCCCACGCGCAAATATTGCCGCGTGAGCGACAGCATTCTCGAGAACGAACTTACCTACGAAAATGAGCACCCGAACATCGTCGTGCTGGTTGAAGGAACGATGGTCAAGGGTTGGGACTACATGCGAGGAATGCCTCCCGGCGGCACGCTTGTGATCAACACTCACTACACTCCGGATTACATGATTCGTTTCGTGCCTGGAGCTGATCGTCTGGCTCAGCTCGTCTGTGTCGATGCCGCTCACCTCGCCGATCACAAATGGCTCTATTACCGGCTGGGCGAACTCGGCCTTGACCGGCTTTCGACCGAAGGCGCCGCGGAGAGAAACAAATCCGTCGCGCCCGACATCGCTGCTCCGCTGATTGCAGCGGTGGTCAAGGCCACCGGCATCGTCAAAATGTCGACGATTGAGCCGATGATTTCGAACAAACACGCGTTCAATGCGGCACTCGAAGCGTTGCACATCATGCCACTGAATCCAGTGGCGGTTTAGGGAAGGATTTACATGTCGACCAAAGGCACACGCATTCCCGATTGGCTTACCGTCCCGTTCGCCGGCATCACCCCGGCGCCCTCGCAAGAAAAGGGGCAGGACTTGTTTCCCACTGGCAACTGGCGTTCGATCAGGCCGGTGTACCGGGACAAATTGCCACCCTGCAACAACGCTTGCGGCACCAACGAAAAGATCCAGGGCTATCTCGACCTGGTGAAGCGCGGCAAGTATCTGGATGCTTATGCGCTCATCAAGGAAGACATGCCGTTCCCGTCGGTCACCGGTCGCGTGTGCTATCACCCGTGCGAAACGGCCTGTAACCGTGGAAAGTACGATGAAGCCATCTCCATTCGCGCGGTCGAACGTTTTCTCGGCGACCTGGGACAGGCGCTGGCTCATGACGTTGTCAAGGCCGGGGAGCCTAACGGGAAGAAAGTCGCCGTCATCGGCTCGGGTCCAGCCGGACACAGCGCGGCTTACCAACTCGCACGGCTTGGCTACAAGGTAACGATCCTCGAGAAATCCCCGAAAGCTGGCGGGCTGAATCGCGGCGGCATTCCGGACTGGGTTCTTCCCGCCGACGTGCTTGATCGCGAGATCGAACGCCTGGTCGAACTCGGAATTACCATCAAGACCAACGTCGAAGTCGGCAAAGATGTCAGCTGGGACGACTTGAAAAAGAACTATGACGCCTGCGTGCTGGCCGTCGGTCTCACCGAACCGAACAGCGTACGAGCCGAGGGCGAGAACAAAAACGGCGTGCTTTACGGGCTTCCGTTTCTTCGCGACATCGGAATGGGCACATCGAAAGTGAAGCTGGGCGCTCGTGTTGTTGTCATCGGCGGCGGAAATACCGCGATCGATTGCGCCCGCGAAGCCCTGCGCCAAGGCGCAGCAGAAGTCACGATGATCACGGTAGAAGCCAACCCTCAAGAAATGCCGGCCGTGCCCGAAGATCTGCACGACATGCTCGAGGAAGGGGTCGAGCTGTTTCACGGGCGAGCTGTCACCGCGGTGCTCGGCGAAGGCAAAGTAGAGGCTTTGCAGTTGTATCCGGCACGCTTCTCGGGAGCTATCAATGCTTCTCCGATCACGATAGATCGCGAAGCTGCTCCCGAGCGCTTCGCCTGTGACAACGTAATTATCGCGGTGGGACAGCACCCATCGCTCGCCTGGTTGCCGCAGGAGTTCAAGAACGAACGCGGCACCATCAAGATCGACCGCTTCGGACGCCTCGGCGATACGAACTTCTTTGCAGCCGGTGACATCGTCCAACTGGGTTCAGGTCAGCCGCTGATGGTGGTCAACGCGGTTGGCGACGGCAAGCGCGTCGCGTTCAATCTCGACAAAGTGCTGCGTGGAGAGCCGTTACAGCCGCGAACGATTCCCATTGACGTCATCGTCGATTTGAATCGCATGAACATGACGTACTTCCCACACTTCCCGCGTGTGCAGCAGACTCTGCTGCCGCCGACGAGCCGGCGCAGAACGCAGGACGAAGTGATTCAAGCGCTCTCGGAAGAGCAGGCGGTCGAAGAGGCCAGCCGCTGTTTCAGTTGCGGCACCTGCAATGCCTGCGACAATTGTTATCTGGTTTGTCCGGAGCCGTGTATCGCGCGTCCAGAGCGCTCGAACGGCCTTTACAAGATTCTCGTCGACTATTGCAAAGGTTGCCGAGTATGCATCGAGGAATGTCCGACCGGCTGCCTCGAGGGCGTGCCCGAACTCGACTTTGACACTGGCGTAGTGCGAATGGACACAGCGTTCGCGATCTCGCCTGGACTTCACGGACGGCAGGCAGTCGAGTTGAAGAATCTCGCGGACCGGCCAGCGAAGAACATTTAGAATCGGAGTAAGACATGGCAACGACTATTGAAAGAAAAAAGAAAACGGTCAGGATCAACGGCTGCGTCGCTTCGGCGCAGGCCGCCAAGTACGCCGATGTTGATGTAATTGCGGCCTACCCGATTCGTCCTTACACAGCGACGATGATGGCGCTCGCACAAATGGTGGCCAATGGAGAACTTGACGCCGAGTACATCGTGGCCGACAGCGAGCACTCACAGTTGAGTATCGCGCACGGCGCGGCATCGAGCGGCGCGCGTGTTTTTACCGGTAGCTCAGGCGTCGGAGTGCAGTTTGCATACGAATTATATTCGCCGATCTCCGGCAGTCGTATGCCGGTACAAATGATGATCGCCGACCGCACGCTCGATCCTCCTGGTGATTTCGGTTCTGAACATACTGACGCGCTGTCCACCCGTGACATGGGATGGCTGATGGGCTGGTCGTGCGATGCCCAGGAAGCATTCGACAATCACTTGATCGCCTATCGCATCGGCGAGGACCCGCGCGTGCTTTTGCCTCAGATGGTCTGCCAGGATGGTTTCTTCGTCTCTCATATCACCGGTGATGTCGATTTGCCCGATCCGAGCCAGGTAAAGGAATTCCTGCCGCCCTACAAGCATCCTTACCCGCTCGATCCGCGGCATCCGGTGTCACATGGCCCGCAGATCATGCCAGAGCAAGGTCCGCCGCTCCAGTTGGAGCGTGCTCGCGCCATGGAAGACTCGATGGGAGTGATTGAGCAGGCGCATGATGAGTTCGCGAAAATCTTCGGCCGACGATACGATCCCTGGGTCGAAGAGTTCATGACCGATGACGCCGAGGTGGTCTTTTTTATTCAGGGCGCCCACGCGGTCACGGCGCGCTTCGCGATCCAGCACATGCGCGAGAAAGGCCTGAAGGTCGGTCTTGCGCGGCTGCGCACCATCCGGCCTTACCCAACCGATCGCGTGAGAGAAGTCCTCAGCAAGTTCAAAGTGGTCGGCGTGATCGAAACTAACATGGCTCTCGGCAGCGTTAGTAGCGGTGGTGTTCTCTATGGCGAAGCGGCCGCGGCCCTGTACGAGAGCGAAAAACGCCCACTGGTTATGTCATTCATGGCCGGCATGGGCGGCGAGGCCATCGTGCTGAAAGAATTTTACTGGATGACCGAGAAAATGATGCAAGCGCAGAAACGCGGCAAAATCGAAAAGCGCACTCACTGGGTCGGATTCGAAGAGTAGATGAGTTTCTTGCGGCGACCTCAAAAGCCGTCCGCCTTATATCAAGTTTTCACGCAGAGTTTGAACTCTGCCATTGGAGAACCAATATGGCAACAATTGAAGTTGAACGCCAGATACTGCCGATTCTCGGCAGTCCGAATCAGGGAGCGCGTTTCTATAATCCTGAGCTGCCATCGAGCGAGCCCTTCGTCCCCGGCCATCGCACTTGCGCAGGCTGCGGACCTTCCATCCAATACCGGATGACGAGCAAGGCTTCGGGCGACAACACCATCCTGGTCGGGCCGACGGGCTGCATGTATGTGGCAAATAGTTCGTATTTGTGCACGCCGTACAACGTGCCGTGGGCGCACACCCAGATTGGCAGCGCGGGCAGCTTCACTGCGGGTGTGGCCGCCGCCTATGAAGCCATGATTCGCAAGGGCAAGTGGAAGGGCCAGTTTCCAAATATTATCTGCGAAGCGGGCGACGGCAGCGCATCGGACATCGGTCTTGCCTCCATTTCCGGCGCGCTCTATCGCAATCACGACTGTCTCATTATTTGTTACGACAACGAGCAGTACGCGAACACCGGCATTCAGGCATCGTCGCGCACGCCCTACGGCGGCATGACGACGTTTTCGCCGCCCGGCCCGCTGGTTCCAGAGGGCAAGAAATTGTTTCCTAAGGATCTTGCTCGGATGATGGCAGCTGGTCATCCTCACTGTTACGTGGCAACCGCAAGCGTGGGCTACCCTATCGACTTGATGAACAAAGTGCGCAAGGGACTGAATCACAAAGGCGCCGCTTATCTGATGGTCTACACCCCTTGCCAGAAGGGTTTCGTCTACGAGACCCCGCGCTCCATCGATCTTGGCAGGCTGGTCGTCGAATGCGGGCTTTATCCGATCTGGGAGTGGAATCCTGAGAAGCGTGCTTTTGATTACAGCTTCCGTCCCGCGAGTATGCGGCCGGTATCCGAGTATTTGAAACTGCAGGGACGCTTCGGCCATCTGCACGCCGAGCACATCGCTACGCTGCAGAAGTTTGCCAACGAGCAATGGCGAATGATGGGTGTCCAGCTGCCTGAGGCACTTATTCATGCAGCAGACGCGAAAAACCTGACCAATATGGCAGCGGCAGCTGAAGCCGAGGCGGTGGCGCAAACTTTATGAACACGAAAACGAGTGCTCCTTTTCATCCCGTTGAGTCCGCACCGGAAGCCGAGCCAGAGGGACAGGAAAGTTACATCGTCACCGAAGGCAAGAAGCGTGGGTCGACCCGCGACGTGCGGCCAGAAGCAGCCTTCAATCGTTTTTTCACGGTTCTGCGCGTGCATCCCGGCGACGCGATCCTTACCGACAACTGGCATACCAATGAAGTCCTGAGCCACGCGCGCAACAATTTCGAGGGACGCACCTTCGCCATGCGAACCCTCGAGGCCTGGGGTGCGATGATCGAAAACGACCGCCGCGCCTACTACACCGCCGGTGGGCGGGTGTGGGTCATGGATCTGGAGCCTGCGGAAGGCAAGAAGCCGCGGCAGCCGGTTGCCGCCAAGAATTAGGGTACGGTTGCACCGCATCCTGCTCATTGACGACACGCCGGAGATTGCCGAGCTTCTGACGTTCTCACTGCGGGATCATGGCTATGAGGTCTTCGCCTCGGGATTTACCGAGAGCGTCAACGAATTGCTGCTCGAGCAACACTCGGACGCGGTCGTGCTCGACTGCTCGGTCTTCGAGATGAGCGCGGCACTCTTTGACAGCGTGCGCCACCACCCGGACCATGCCGAATTTCCAGTTGTCATCATCAGTGACACGCCGGAAGAGGCCGACGCGGGTTTGCGCTCGCGGAAAGCCCGAAGAGTCCTGCTTGTCCCAAAACCATTCACCGGATCTCAGGTAGCAAACGCATTGAAACGGTTGCTTGAATAAATATGCCTTTGTGGAACATGGACGACTGGCAATACGTCGAGCGTGAGGTCGTCACCGACCCGAAAGGGAGGCAGTGGACCGTGGCGCTGATGGATGTGTTGGGGCAGCAAGGCGATCCCGAGATGCCCAACAAGTTGCTCGAACTTCAATATTCGTCGGGGCGCTATTTCACGCTGGTCTACGCGGACGGCGGAGCGTTACAACGAGAGCGAGGCTACGCCACGCTGGACGAGGCCGTAACTGCATACGGAAGTCTGATTGTAGGCGTAATTGACGGGAGCCTCGATCCATCGCAACCAGTCTTCCGCGAGGACCTCGAAGATTGACTCATGATAAGAACGCACGAGGGACTCGCATCTCTACCGGCCGGGATCCAGATCTCTCATGATCACGTGAAGCACTTGCCCTGTCCGTCGAGCATCGCGCTCGGATACCGCAGCCTTTACGCCATTGTCATTGCTCGGATCCCGATAGGTCCACGCGACCGCTGGCAGCCTTGCACAGCCGCTGCGAATGAGTCCAGATCGCTCGGCGACCGCGATCCGCGTTTCAAACGGCCAATCCGCAATCTTTCCTGCGGGCGCTCCCGCGGCAACCAGCGCGGCCAGACCCTTGTTTTCCAATGCATCGGTCACGATAGCTTCCAGAATCCCGCAGGAAGTTTGCAGAGCCGAGTCGTAGTCCCCGTCCTCGAGAGCCCGCCGACTATCAAGGTACGCTTGCTCGACGACGGGCCGGAGTTCAGGGTTGTGAACGAAGTCGAAGCGGTGAGGAGGCGGTGCCGCCGATGAAGCAGAAATGACCGCGCCATCGTCCGTTCGGGAAAGCGAGGCAACCGCTTGCTCGAGCACATCGAGCAGTCGTTTCACAATCTCGGCTGGCGCTGCCCCTTCGACCGCACGACCGTCCGCTGAGCGCATCAGGAAGGCATTACTAAACGATCGGGCGAGCCAATGAGCTTTGCTGCCTCCAGACAATTGATTGATGGTGACACCGCAATCTTCCTGCCAGGCGCGGGCGCTTGCGATATTCGATTGGTTGGAGGCATCAGTCGCCAACCCGTCACGAAGTTGAAGCCCTCGGCGCATCAGGCCATCGAGGTGGGCAAGGTAGGTCTCGATCTGGGCTTGCAGGGTTTGATCCATCGGTCGCGTCTCAGAATTATTTGCCAGGCAGAGGCTGGCTCTGCGGGAACTTGCCGTCAAGAACCAACGCGCACATCAGAACTGCGATCTCTTCTGCGGGAGCGCGTTTTCTCGGGCGGATCGACGGGACAAACGTCTATTTTGCCATGGTTTACGAATCCTTGACATTCGCGTACGAGAGTGATAGATTCGCTGCCGCAAAGTGGTTCGATCACTGGACCAGTTTAACACAGTTCGTCGCAACGTCGATTTCTTAGCGGTTAAGGCCTATGTTTGCGAGGAGTACCCGTCCCCCGTGCAATTGCGTCCGGAGAAGTGGATCCCGAGGAAGTGCCATCGAGTTCGACCCTGCTGGCACCGAAGTCGAGACCCACGAATCTATGGAATCGAATTGTAGTCAGAATTGGGGCTGGCGGTTGTGTTTGAGTATTGTTAAAGTCTAGCGCGCTGTCACGGAGGTATACCTAAATGGCTGCATCTCCAGCCTCGCTGATTCACCCCTCTCGTATTCCCAACCGTTGGATCCAGTTAATGGCAGGCATCGTCGCGATGATGGCCATCGCGAACCTGCAGTATGCGTGGACTCTTTTCACCAAGCCGATACAGGCCCATCTGCACGTCTCGCTGGTTGCGGTGCAGTGGACCTTCACTTTATTTGTGGCTCTTGAAACTTGGCTTGTGCCTTTTGAAGGATACCTGGTCGATAAAATTGGACCGCGGTTCATGCTCGGAATGGGCTCAATCATGGTCGGACTGGGCTGGGTCGGATCTGGGTATGCCGAGACCATCAACGGCCTCTACTTCTGGTACGGCGTCGGCGGTATTGGCGCCGGAGTCGTCTACGGGGGCGCCATTGGGAACGCGCTGAAATGGTTTCCGGACTATCGCGGACTGTGCGTCGGCTTGACGGCCGGAGCTTTTGGCATAGGCACTGCGACGACGATTGCTCCGATTGCCGACATGCTGAAAGTGTCAGGCTACCAGCACACATTCATCGTCTGGGGAATTATCCAGGGAGTGGTTGTGCTGGCATCGTCCCTTTTCCTGGCCCGACCTCCGGTTGGATGGACGCCGCCAAACTGGAAAGAGAAAGAAGCGAAGATCAAAGCCAAGGTGAACACATCGTCGGTCGACATGACGCCACTGGAGATGCTGCGCCAGCCATCCTTTTATGTCATCTATGTGATGATGACCATGCTGGCCTTCGGTGGTTTGGTGGTTACCGCGCAACTCAATCCCATGGCGTCCTCCTACCATGTGGATAAGGTCGTTGTGGTGTGGGGTATGACGGCCCTGGTCCTAGCTATTACCGTCGACCGGATCCTAAACGGGTTGACGCGTCCATTCTGGGGATGGGTATCGGACAATATCGGACGTGAGAACGCCATCTTCATCGCCTTCGTCCTGGAGGCAATCGCGGTGTTTGCCTTGCTCCAGTTGATTAGCCGTCCGGTCTGGTTCGTTGCGTTGTCAGGCCTGTGCTTCTTCGCCTGGGGAAATATTTTCTCGTTGTTCCCATCGATCACGGGAGATTTGTACGGAAATAAATGGGCCACGACCAATTATGGAATCGTGTACACGGCTAAGGGAGTGGCTGCCGGTTTTGCCGGCCCCGGCGCCGCATGGTTGTTCGCTAAGACCGGGTCGTGGACAAAGGTTTTCTGGGCGATGATTATCTGCGACTTGATCGCTGCGTTCATGGCTTTGCTCTGGCTGAAACCTCTGGCACGGCGTGCTGTCAAAACGTCGGAACAAGCAGCTTCGGGAGCCGGCGTAACTACTGGTTCACCGATAAAAACGCGAGTCGTGGCGTAATTTAGTTTCACGATGGAAATGGCAGAGGCTCTCCTTCAAAGGAGAGCCTCTCCAGCCTAATCACGCGGATGCGTGAGCAGCCATACCTTTGCAGGCGAGTTTTGACTCCCTCGTGGCTGCTGCAGAAACAGTCCCATCCGCATTGATTTTGAACTGCCCCACTAGTTTGCGCAGTCGAGTGGACGTTTCTACCAGTTGCTGCGCCGCCTTCTGAGTATCGGTGGCTCCGTGCGTGGTACCCTGCGCCGCCTCCGCTACTCCTGCAATGTTGCTGGTGATTTCTCCGCTGCCCTGCGCGGCTTCGTTTACATTCCGCGACATCTCGTTGGTGGTCGCGTTCTGCTCCTCGACCGCGGTGGCGATCGTGCCTGAGATATCGCTGACCTGGTTGATCACCACGCTAATGGATGCAATCGCATCCACCGCTGCCTTTGTGTCAGCCTGAATGGCTTCGATCTTGTGGCTTATATCTTCGGTCGCCCTGGCGGTCTCTTTCGCCAGTTCCTTGACCTCATTGGCGACTACGGCAAATCCCTTGCCGGCCTCACCTGCGCGGGCGGCTTCGATGGTCGCGTTCAAGGCCAACAGGTTGGTCTGCTGGGCAATTGAGGTGATGACTTTAATGACCTGCCCAATCTCACTCGAGGACTCGCCCAGCTTGAACACGGTGGCGGTCGTGCTTTCAGCCACCTTAACCGCCGAGGTTGCCACCCTCGCAGCTTCAGTGGCGTTCTTGGCGATCTCTTTGATGCTGCCCTCCATCTCTTCGGCTCCAGTTGCGACGGTCCGAAGGTTCTGGCTGACTGCCTGCGCCGCTTTCGAAACCACGTCGGCTTGGGCCGAGGTCTCCTCGGAATTGGCAGTGATCTGCTGGCTGGTGGTGTTCAATGCGTCGCTTGCGATGGCAACCTGTTCGGCCGTCCCCGCCACCTGAGAAATGATGTGGTGGATCTGATCCAGGAATGTGTTGAACCACCTCGCCAGTTCACCCAGTTCATCGTGGCTGACAATCTCCAGCCGCTTGGTTAGGTCGCCTTCACCTTCTGCCAGGTCTTCGACCATGCGGATCATGTTGTTTAGTCCTTTGGAAACGCTGCGTACCAGGGCCAGGCCCCAGACAATCAGCAGAAGAATCCCGACAATCACCGAAGCAAAGATGGTGAACTCAAGCCGCGCGGAGTGCGTTCTTACCGTGGCAGCATCGTCACTAAGCTTTTTGGCTACTCGATCCTGTTCGCCATTAATGGCCCTCAGCAACGCCTCAAATGCGGGGTTCGATTTTTCGATGATGGCCTGGTGCGACTCAGCGTTACGGGCTTGCAGCACTAAGTCGATAACTTGCTGGTTGGCCCGAACCAGGACAAGATACGCGGTCTTTACTCCACCGTCGCCCGCGCCCGCCTGATCGAGTTTTGCCTCCCCATCCTTTACTAGCGACTGGTTTTGTTGGATCAGCGATTCCATGACGTCGGGATCGTTCGCCTGCACCAGTTTCTGCGTGATCCCTTGAACTCTCACCGCCAAGTCCAACAGCTCGAAGGAATGCTGGGTCTGCTCGCGCGCGGCTGCGGCAACGCTTTGGGCCGAGCCAGCAGAAACCTTGAGTAAGTATGCCAATCCCAGAACAGCGGCCACCGTGATCGCCACAGATGCCCCGACCACCAAAATCATGCGGCGAGCTATGCCTTGATTTCTCATAACCTGGGACGCTCCATTTGCGGGTCTAATTGTGAAGCTTGTCCACTCGCAAACCGAAGACGATCGATCCGATAGGCTTCCCACCATCGAGCACCGGCAGCCCAACCTGAATAAGCTGCTGGCCCGTAGAATCATCCACCTTGACCGAACCAATCCAGGTCGCTCCAGTCATCGGAACTTCGTGTTTGGGCATTCCCTTGTGTGTCCAGTGTTCGGTCTTCGCGTCGAATCCGACTTTGGAGCCGTCTGCTCCCGAGACGAAGATTTTTGCAATCGTGTCGTCAGCACTCTTTTTCGCTTTCAGGTATTCAGATAGTGGCGTCTTCGCCTCGGCACGGACGAACGGATCGAGCACGGTGAGGCTGTGCCACTTGTCGTTGGTCATCGCCGCAGCCTCGGCACTGGCAGGAGCCGCATTGTGAGCCTTTACCTCTTTCACAATCTCCGAGTCGGTGCTGAACGCTGCCAACTGCTTGATCTTTGCATCCAGTTTCGCCTTGATCTCGGGCGGAGGCTGGCCAAGACTGGCGATCACGCAGATCAAAATCATCAAACACGGCGTAAGCGCTTTCTTCCATGTAGTCATAATCAATTCTCCTGAATCAGCGTCATGGACGAGCCACCGGTGGCGCGTAGGTTTGTCCGGCCTCACACGGTTTCCACGGTCTTGCACGACGGATTGTCCTAGATGAAGTGTTTATCGGCGCGATGCAAGAGAAGCTTTAGAGGCAGTGATTTAACTGGGCAGGAGTGAAGGGATGTACTCGAAACGTTATTGCCCAAGCTGAACTATGCTGGCAAGTTTTTGCCGCGCGTCTCCGCGGCGAACGGAATCAGAAGCAGTCCAAGCGCGAAAGCAATAGAAGTCATCGCAACAGGAGTTCCGAGCGATCCGAAGTGTCGGACACCCGCTCCTACCAGGAAGGTAATTCCAGCCCCGCCAAATCGGGCAAATGAAGTCGAAAACGCGAAGGCGCTGGCCCGGCACTCCGTAGGATATTGCTCGGGCAGCCAAAGAGTGTATACGGCGAAGTTGGCCCCGCCCAATCCCAGAAAAAAGAGACAAACGAAAAACCACGGTAGGGCAACGGCTCCCAGATAGAAAACTTTGCCGAAGGTGAGCGCAATGAACACCATCATGAGAGTGAAGAAAACCGCCAGCGCCCCGCGCCGCCCCACGCGCTCTGCGAGCCACGGCATGGCCAGGCACCCGAGAATGGTGGCAAACGAGACCAGCATGATGCCCCACGAGGCAAGCTGCGCCGCCTGAGGACCCGCGCGGCCACCCGCTTCCGCGACCGACGTGATGGCAGCCGGGACATAAACCGTTCCGGCCCATAGACCACAGATGGAAACCAGCATGAGAAAAGAATTGATTATGGTGCGACGGCGCCAAGCGGGTGAAAATAGCGTCGCCAAAGGACGCCAAACCGCCCAAGCGCGAACAACGTTTTCTTTCTTCGTCCACGCCGCAGGCTCGCTAACTCCGTGCCGCACCCAGGCCAATAGCAGTGCTGGCAATCCCCCGACAATGAACATGGCGCGCCAGCCGAAACGGCTGCCAATGGCATAGTTTGCCAGCGCAGCGAGAAATATACCGACGTAATATCCCGTGTGCATCAGCCCTGCGCCCAGACGTCGCCGACTCTCCGGCCACTCCTCGGCCACGAACGTCCCGCCCATGGCCCATTCTCCGCCAATGCCCACACCGGCAAGCAGGCGCAGAATCGCAAGTTGCCACACCCCGGTAACGAACGCGCTGAGAAAAGTGAATACCGAATACCAGAGGATGGTCAGCATGAGAGTGCGCACGCGGCCAAACTTGTCTCCAATCGGCCCCCAGAGGAAGGCAAGTCCCCAACCAACCAGGAACAAAGCGAACAGCAAGCCTCCGTAAAGTCCAACGTTGCCTTTGGTGGCCAGAATGCCGGTGCGTGGGAGCAATTCCCGCAGCGAGGGTACCAACACCAGCGCATAGACAAACGAGTCCATTCCGTCCAGCGTCCACCCTCCCCACGACGCCCAGAAGCCGCGAATCTGATTCCGAGTGAGAGCTGGAGATGGAGATAGGGCAGAGACAGAATGGTTCGGCTGGTTCGTCGCGGGGTGGGGCATGACAGTGGGGAACTATACCAAAAACGTGCTAGTCCGGCGGGAAATAAGTTGAACGCGAGGGTTCAATCTCTGGTTTTCAGCCAAAGCAGGCTTTTTATCTGAATTTCGCGGAGCGAGGTTCACGTCACGCCAGATTCTTTAACTGTTGATCTGAAGCGAAATCACGATCAGCATGCCCTCAAAGAACAGCCTCACCTCGATGGTAGGGGAGTCAGACAAAGAGTGAAGCGTATAGTCACTGCCGGTGACCACCGTGGGTGGGGAGAGCATGCAACCTTCTGCCAGACCGGCAATCTTGTTTTTGAAGTTGCCAGCCGCCATGTTGCAAACTTCACCGAGTGCATCCGACACTTCGGGGCCTACCTTGTCCAGGTCCACGCCCAGCATCTTGGAGGCCATCAGCGCGGCCGCTTTCCCGTGGCAGCGGATGCTGAGCAGTCCGCACAGTTGCCCCGCTAGACCCACCATGGCGGTGTAGTCCGGTGTTGCGTGTTCGCCGTCTGTCGGTGCGGTCAATTGGCAGCCCAGCATGAGTTCAAAGACTTCCCGCACCGCCATTTCGAGCAGGGGAGTCCAATTTTCGTGGTTCCGGTTGGCGTCCTGTACTGGACTGTGCGAGCTCATGATTTACCTGCCAGAACCGGCACCACATGTTCGCGAACCTGTTCCGGCGTGAATGGCTTGCGAATATAGCCGCGGGCGCCCGAGGACAAGGCCTGGACCACGTGCGACTCACTCCCTTCAGTTGTGATCATGACCACGGGAACGTCTTTCGCGTTGGGCACGCCCGGAAGCTGCTTGATGAATTCCAGTCCGTCCATGACCGGCATGTTGACATCGCAGAGGATCAGATCAACCTGATTTTCCTGGAGGACAACCAGTGCCTCGGCCCCGTTTCCGGCTTCCAGGACCGGAGCGAGATCGATGCCCGCCTGGCGTAGTGAACGCTCCACGATCTTCCGCATGACCGAGGAGTCGTCGATGATAAGAGCACGTATGGACATAAGCTGTATTTGGCGAAACGCCCTTAAGCGCTCGCTTTTGGATACATCGGCAGAGGGTGACAGGACTTTAGGAAGGCGGGGCTGGGCCGGGGAGTTGTCAGTCGCGCCGAATGCTAGCGGATCGCGCAGGAACCGTAAAGGTGTCTAAAAGGGCCCGGTTTGGATCGCATTGCGTGAAAAGACTGGAGGCGCGGGTCGGAATCGAACCGACGCATAAAGGTTTTGCAGACCTCTCCCTTACCACTTGGGTACCGCGCCCTATGACTTAAATTAGCGTGATACGGCGCAAAAGTCTACTCGCATACGCGAAGCGGTCGATCCGGTTCTATGCGAATGCAAGAGAGCATTGTATAGTTATAGTTCCTGCTCCACGCTGTTCGATTTACAGAGAATCGGGCACAGTCGGCCTTATTCAGGGATGCTTTGAGGATAGCTTGAGCGTCCGACCAACGGCGGGATGAACGGAAATCGCTTACCTAAGTGTCGCATACGAAAGCTTTTGCTTGGCTCGGCAAGGGCGAGAACGGTTTGAACACGGCTCGCAATTGAGATATCCGGATTACAAAACAGCACGACGAACGCCGGACCCGCTCCTTATATGTAGCTGCAGAGGCGCCAGGGTCCGAAACGTGGCCTCCCCCTCGGTCTCGTTGGCGATGCGGTTTGTCTTCGACACGCGAGGAGCCCGATGATTCCCAATATCAGCGATGTGTTTCTTGCCGTCGCCGCCATCCCATTCATCTACTATTTGATTGCCCTGTTCAGTTCGTGGCAATTCTTTCGGCGAACTGGACCGCGAAGCGCTGCTAATCGTAGTTTTACTCCACCGGTGAGTAATCTGAAGCCGATTCGCGGGCTGGATCCTGACGCCTACGAGAACTTCGCTAGTTTTTGCCAGCAAGACTATCCCGATTACGAACTGCTTTTCTGTGTGGGCGACGAGGATGACCCGGTTGTCCCCGTATTGCAAAAGCTGGCTCGCGATTTTCCGGAAGGTCGCATTCGGGTTCTTTTCGGCTCAGGCGGAAGAGGATCGAACGACAAGGTAGTCAAGCTGGCTCGCCTGGTAAGCGAAGCGCAACACGAAGTGGTTGTCATTAGCGATAGCGATGTTCGCGTGCGGCCCGATTACCTGCGGACCGTGGTTGCTCCTCTGGCAGATCCCAAGGTGGGAGCGGTCACCTGCTTCTACGCGGCGATCGAAGATAAAACACTGACTGACAGTTTGCAGACCATTGGGATGTTTTCCGACTTCTACGCCGGCATCCTGGTCGCGCGTCAGCTCGACGGAGTGAAGTTTGCGCTGGGACCGACCATCGCCACGACCCGCACGCGGCTGGCTGGATTCGGCGGTTATGAAGCGATTGATAACCGCCCCGCCGACGATCTGTTGGTAGGCCGCCTCATCGCCGAACAGGGCTATGAAGTCGAACTCTTACCGTACACGATTTCGACCGTCGCCGATTACGGGTCGTTGCGTGACCTATTCCATAAACGCCTGCGTTGGATCGTGGTCATGCGCCATATGCGGCCTTGGGGACATCTCGGCTTGCTTCTCACTCAGGGGTTGCCATGGTCTTTGGCAGCGATTGCGATCCATCCATCAGTGGGAGTGGCGCTTGGTTACCTCGGCACGTACCTTACTCTGCGATTTGCCATGACCTCGATGGTCGGTATCTGGGGTTTGAAGCAAAATTCGCTTTGGAAGAAGTTAGGACTGATCCCTGTCTGGGATGCCTTGGCTTTTCTTATTTGGACGACGAGTTTTGCGCGCAAGAGCATCCGCTGGAGGGATGGCGAATACTACATCCGCGACGGCCGGCTTGTGCCCGTGGTTCCACCCAGTGTTGAGCCGGCTGCCTGAGTCGGCTCGGCCGTCAGCGTCCTACCTTGCTCTGTAGTTCGCCGCGTCCCCTCTTCGTCGCGCGACGGCTTCCATTACTCTTCCCGGCCGATCCAGCCACGATTTCAAGCGATGGTTCAACTACGATCACGGGTTCTCGGCTGCTTTGCGCCCGGCGCTGGTTGCGAGGCTGACGCCAGTTGATCTGCGGCATCATCGCGCTCGCATCGATCCGGTCGCGATATTGCAATGCCACATTCATCAGCGAGTCCAGGAGAGAGTCGGAAAGCAAATGCGGTTCCAAGCCGAGTTCAATCAGCTTCGAGTGTTTCGCGTTGTAATAGTGCTCCTGTGCCTCGACGCGCGGATCGGCTAGGTGTTCGATTTCGACGGTCAGGCCCAACTTCTCTCCGGCAGTTTGGACCAGCCGAGCCAGATCCAAGACTGAAAATTGCTCGGTGAACTGGTTATAGACCCGGCACTCGCCTTGAGCCGCGGGATTCAAGCAGGCGATCTCGACGCAGCGAACAGTGTCGCGGATATCGAGGAATCCTCGGGTTTGGCCGCCCTTGCCATACACGGTGAGCGGGTGTCCGATAGCTGCCTGAACACAGAAGCGATTGAGTACCGTGCCAAAGACTTCGTCGTAGTCGAAGCGATTGATGAGGGCTTCGCTCAGAGCTACTTCGTCCGTCGTGGTTCCATACACCACGCCCTGATTGAGATCCGTGGCGCGCAGTCCCCACGCCTTGCAGGTGAACATGATGTTGTGGCTGTCATGCACCTTCGAAAGGTGATAAAAGGAGCCCGGCTGTTTGGGATATGGCACCGTATCGCGCCGCCCATTGTGCTCGATCGTGATGTAGCCTTCTTCAATGTCAATGTTAGGTGTGCCGTACTCACCCATGGTGCCCAGTTTGATGAGGTGACAATCGGGCCGGAATTCGCGCAGCGCGAACAGCAGATTGAGCGTGCCTACAACATTGTTTACCTGCGTGAAAACCGCATGTTTGCGGTCGATCATGGAATAGGGAGCAGAGCGCTGCTCGGCGAAATGGACCACGGCCTCGGGCTCGAAATCCTCGACAAGTGCGGAGAGAAAGTCGTACTCCATCACATCTCCCACAAAAAGCTCGATGGCATTTCCGGTCAGCTCTTGCCAAACTCTGAGACGATCGGAAAGCGGAAGAATTGGCGTCAGGGTTTGCACACCGAGTTCGTGGTCCCATTGCCGCCGCGAGAAATTATCGGCTATCGCAACGGAATGACCCTTCCTCGACAGATATAAAGCGGTTGCCCAACCACAGTAGCCATCGCCACCCAGCACCGCAACTCTCATTTGGCCCCCTCGCCGTAATGTTTACTGAAAATGATGATGCTAAATCAGCCGTCCTTACCGAACTGAGATGCACTTGAAAGGACTAGGGTCGAACAGTTTTTTGTCCTGCCCCACGTTTTTCCGATACCTGAGGTTAACAAATATTTTAAAACACTGCTGCTGTCTTTGGGGTTTCGGCCCGAGAAATAATGATGGGATGATTGGTCAGAACGACCTTCCCGCCGCTTTCCGCAACCAGATTCAGGTCCGCTGCGCCCACCAGAGATTCCAGTTGAGGCACCACGCTCTGCTTGGCGACGATGTAGGAACGCTCCGGTTTGAGCCAGAGATTCTTGAATTGTGCATCGTCGATAAACACGTCCGGCGCGTTGGGAGCGTAGGCCCCATATTCCAGATTGAAGAATCGGCCGTTGCGAAGCAGCGCGGTGCGGTTCATATAGAAAAAGATGGAAGAAAACGTGTAATAGTGGTGATCGATAATCAGCGTGCCATCCGGCGATTTCAAGAGCGCCTCTGCGAGCGGCCGCGACGACATAAACGGATCGAACACAGCCATCGCCATGCGGGCGGCATGGAAGAACAGTACCATCATCAGCGCAGCCGCAAGAAATGCGCGCTGGCTAGCGAATTTCCAGATCGCCAAGGCGCCGATGCAGAATGCAATAGCAGCAACGAGCAACGGCGTCCGGAGGTACGCGAAGGAGGCCAGCGTAAGATCCTGCATGTGTCCCAAAGAGAGCTTGTAGGCCCCCGGGTGTTGGCTCAGCGCCTGCGAAATATCTCCGGGTGCGGGGATGTTTCGGGTGAGAAAAAACAGAGCTAAGGTAATCAGCCCCGCACACGCAGCAATCACCGCGAGCGCGCGTGTGCCACGTTTTATCCAGTCTCCTCCTGTCACCATCGCCGAACCTAGCAGTAGCGCCAGCGCGGGATAGCAAGGCATCGAATAATATTCCTGCGTGGTAGAAAACGTGAAGAAGATCAGCACAAAGCCAGTCAAACACAGCGCCAGAAGCCGAGTTCGGCCCGCGCGATCGGTGGGTTTGAAAGAAAGTTTGGCAATGGCTGGAAGATACACGCTCCAGGGAAACAGCCACACCAGATGCAGCAGCCAGAAGTAAAGGCGCGGGACGGTATTGTAATCCCGCGGATAGCGCAGATTTAGAAAGCGGAGCAGTTGCTCATTGATGAAGAAGAACCAGAGAAATCCATGATATTGCCCGGGCCCGCTGTGCAGCGTGAAGGCGAAATAGGGTGGATTGCGCAGTGTTGCGAGAATATGCCACGGTGCGGCGATAAGCAGGATGATGAGCAATCCGCTGAAGGGATGCAGCTTTCGCCAGGTCCTGGCAGAAAAGAGCTGATGCGTGATCCAAAGATAAATGACGCCAGCAGCCAGCGGAAACAGCACTCCGATCAAGCTTTTCAGCAAAAGGCCTAGCCCGAGATTCGCAGCCAGCACGAAAGCCCAAAATCGGGGATGAGACTCCTCGTCGTCCAGGGCGCGAAGAAAGGCCCACATGCCAAGAGCGACCGTGAAAGTCAGCATGACATCAGGGATCAGAACTCTTGTAAATAAGAACAGCCCAATGCACGTGGCCATGCATAGCCCGGCGTAGAATCCCGCACGCTTGCCGAAAGCCCATACGCCGAAAGCCGCTGTGAGCAGGCAAAGCGCCATGGCCGACAACGCGATCGGAATGCGCGCGACCCAGTCATGCACGCCGAAGATCGCGTAGCCGGCAGCCATGGCCCAGTAAATCAAGGGAGCTTTTTCCAGATAGACAACGCCGTCGAGCCGCGCCGTGACCCAGTCGCCTGAAGTCAGCATGTTCCGTGCAATCTGCGCCTGCACGGCGTCCACGTCGTCCATGAGAGACGGAGGAGAAACAATGCACCCGAGGTACACAGCCCCGGCGACGAGCAATACTCCTAGATATAGGTACCAGTTTTTTCCTGTATCCAAACACTCGTCTCTCGGGGCGCTGCTGCCTGAATGCCCCACTTTGTCATCCACAGAAACAGCACCATCAATCCCCATAGGTGGTATCCAACATTCGCTCGTCTCTCCAGGTGATCTTGAATCTGCTTCTCGATTACGTCCTGCCGGAAAAGCTCCCCGTGAACCGACACACCGTTCATCAAAACTTGCTGCATGAACGGGCGCAGACAGCCTCGAAGCCAATCGTGCGCAGGAATATCGAATCCGACCTTCTTCCGTCGAAGTACCGACGCCGGCAGTTTGTCACGCATTAATTCCTTCAGCAGAACTTTCTGCCGCGAACCACGAATCTTCAGCGATGCGGGAAGGGAAGCGGCAAATTCGACAATCCGGTGATCAAGGAACGGCGGCCGCACTTCCAGAGAATGCGCCATGCTCATGCGATCCGCCTTGTTCAGAATATCGTCAGGAAGAAAATATCTTTGATCGAACCACAAATACGGCGCCAGATCATCGTGCGCCGGAGACCGATCGCGGAGTTCGCCCAAAATACCGTCGAGCGCGTGAGGAAGTTCCGTGCGCAACAGAGTCGACTTTTGCTCTTCAGAAAACGTTCCGTTCCAGTAGACGTGCGCACGATCCGACGTCATCAACGAGCCTTCGAGAAATCGTTTCAACTGATATTCGAAACTGATTTTGTCGTCGGAAACCGGCCACATCTGCAATGCGCCGAGCACCAGTTGTAGAGCTTGTCGAGGCAATCTTCTAGCGAGCCCAGCCAAACGGTTCGCCCGATGAGTAAGATAGCCGCCAAACAGTTCGTCGGCGCCCTCACCGCTCAGGCTTACAGTGGTCTTGGTCTTGCTCAGTTTAGATAGAAACCAAACGGGAAGAGCTCCGGCGTCTGCGGACGGTTCATCCGAGAAGTAGGCAAATTCTTCGATTGCGCTCTGGAGGTCAACTTCCGGATTGAGATCCAGTTCCTCGTGCTCGGTCTGGTAGCGCTGCGCGACCTCGCGAATGTACGTAGTCTCGTCGAAACTCCGCCCTTGAAATGAAATCGAGAAAGTCTTCAGCGGCGCGCTGGATTCAGTCGCCGCGTAGTGCAAAATCGTAGACGAATCGATGCCGCCGCTAAGCCACATGCCCAACGGGACATCGGAAATCAGGTGCTCGCGGATCGACTGCCGCAGAAGACCGTCAAGTTCCTCCCTCGCAGATTCCAGCGTCCGTTCACGAACCACGCCTAGCGGCAAACGCCAGTAGGGCTGGAAAGAAACCTTGCCATCCTTCCACTCCAGCCATTGTCCGGGAGGAAGCTTTTCGATTCCTTCGACCAGTGTCCACGGACAAGGCACATAATTCAGGGACAGATAGCAATCGAGGCCGTCCAAACTCAATCGTCGCTCAATCTCGGGATGGATCAGGATAGCTTTTAATTCGGAGCCGAAGAATAAGTCGTCTCCGTGTCGCGCGAAGTAAAGCGGCTTGATCCCCATCCGATCGCGAGCCAGCACCAGCCGCTTGGTCGATTTCGTCCACAACGCAATCGCGAACATACCCCGCAAACGTGCGAAACATTCTGTATCCCATTCGAGGAATGCGTGAAGAACCGTTTCCGTGTCGCAGTGCGAATGAAAACGATGTCCTAATTCTTCCAGTTCGTGTCGAAGTTCCTGATGGTTGTAGATTTCGCCGTTGAACACGATGGCTACATCGCCATCTTCCGACAGGATAGGTTGATCGCCGGAGCCGAGGTCGATAATCTTCAGCCTCGTTGCCCCTATCGAGCACACGCTCGACTGGAGCACGCCTTGCTGGTCGGGGCCGCGGTGAATCAGGGTAGCGGTGGCGTTCCGAATGCGATCGGGATCAGGCGCCCAACGTTTGTGGGTGAAACCGACGATTCCACACAAGTGCCTGCACCTCTTCCTATTTCCTGAAATCAGCCTGCAGATCGGCCTGCGGAGTCTGCTACTCCGCGCACCAAGGCATCAACTGGCTGGATGAAAGGCAATCCTACCTTTTTTATGATGCACAATCAAAAGCCAAAGCCGGTATCACCGACGGCCCACAATCACCAAAGCCACGCCAACACACACTAAGAGGACGCCCGCCCATCGCCTGCGCGTGACCCGCTCGCCAAGAAAGAATTTCCCGCCCAAAGCGCCGCCAGCATAGCTCAGTGCCGTAACCGGAACCACCAAACTGACGTTCTCCATCGATAGAACAGCGAGCAGCGCGAAGAACGCCGTTCCCATCAGCGAAACGCCGACCCACATCCACGGAACTCGCAACGCGCGGCCGAAGACGCCAATCAGCGCGGCCGGCCGAAAGTCCTTGACCTCGCCCACCGCCTTCATGGCGCGGCTGATGCAGAGCTCGCCTCCAGTTCCGGCACATATAATCAGAAAATAGAAAATAACCTCGCGCACTTAGCTGGACTCCGTGGTGCGCGGCGGTGTATGTCCAACCACCAGAACGCCAAGGCAAATGACTAGAACCCCCAGCCAGCGCATGGGAGTGACTACTTCGCGCAGCATGAAATGGGCCAGCAGGGCCACCATGCCATAGGCAATCGCTGACGCTGGCTGCACGTAACTGTAATCCGCCCACGACAGCACCAGCGTGTACGCCACAAAGAACGTAATGAGCGACCCGATGCCCAGCCAAATGGTGCCCGACGTTAGCACGCGAGAAAGAGCGTTAAATGCCTCGGCCGGTGTTCCCAGGCTCGCTGCGCCAATCCGCTTCATGCCCTTTCCCAGCAGCACATTGCCCAGGGGGCCAAAGATCACCATCAACAGGATCAATAGGTAGGTTTTAAAGTGCAGACTGGAAGACTTCATGCGGGATTAGGACCCTCCGCATGATTGAGACAAAAACAATTGGGCATTTATTTATGTTACTTGATTTTCCGCGAAGGCCCAAGCTTTCGAGGCGGCCTGACCGAGTGGGACGGCAACAAAATTCTGGAGCGGGAGACGGGATTTGAACCCGCGACTTCGACCTTGGCAAGGTCGCACTCTACCACTGAGTTACTCCCGCTCGTTGCCTCATTTTACTGCACTTGCGCGTTCCGTGACAATTCACTGCGCCTACCGCGCCGATATATTCCGCGACTCGCCAAGCGCGCCCTGCTTTGGCAAGCCCCCAGGCCACCAATTCCAATCTCCTGCAAGACGAAGGAGTGCGGGACCGATCACAATACGAACGAGTGTGGCGTCAATCAACACCGCGACCGCCAAGGTAAATCCGATCATCTTGACCACCAGGAAACTTCCGAAAGTGAATGCCGCAAATACCACGATCATGATTGCGGCGGCGCTCGTAATCAGACCTGCGGTTCTCGCCATGCCCTCCGGGATCGCATCCAATTCACTTAGACCGCTTCTTCTGGCCTCGAGAACGCGTGCAACCAGAAATACCTCGTAGTCCATGCTTAATCCGAAGACGATGGCAAAAGCGACAATCGGAACCAGAGGAAAGATGCTACCGGTTCCTCCGGGAACTCCCAGGAATCTGCTTCCGTGCCCGTCTTGAAAAACCAAAACCAATGCTCCGAAGGACGCGGCAACCGAGAACAAGTTGAGTGCGATAGCCTTCACGGCGACGAAGACAGATCGGAATCCGCAGAGTAGCGCAAGCAGCGTCCCCCCTACCACCAGCCCCGTTACCGGCGGAAGGCGGTTCTTAATAATCGATTCATAATCGGCGTTGAGTGCCGGGATGCCCCCAACGAGAAGGGTTGCGCCAGGCACTCCGGTGAGCGCTAGCGCTCCTGTCTTGCGAATCTCCCGCACCCAGTTGACTTGGCCGCGCAGGGAGACCGAACTCGTAGGCAACACCTCAATCAGCGCGGCTCGTCCGTCACTACTCAGAAATGTTCGGCGGGTGTCCCGCGATATGTCGAGGAGGGAAGACCGGTTGCCCTCCGCAATCGTAGCGATAGAAATCACGCGGTCGGAGCGAGGGTCGGCGGCGAGACGCTTGGTGAGACGATCCAGCACATTCCACCCAGCGTCGGTTTGCGCAATGGAGTCGGTTGGAAGCTCGATAATGATGCGCAACGATTCAACCACGCCTTCACGATCCATCCGGCGCAGGGTGTGGAGGGCACGGACAGATTCAGCCTGCGCCGGAAGCCAATCCCCTCGCGGAAGACTCGTATCCAATCGTCGGACCTGCCAGGCGAGCAGAAGCAAAGGAGTGCCCGCCAGAACAAGGGCCAGCCATGGGTGCGCGACGATCACGTGTCCCCATCGCCGCCAGCGAACGCCAGTGCACTCAGCCCGATGCTCATCCAACTTTGGACTAAAAGGCAATCGGCCGATATTAATCCGCGGCCCGAGCAACCCCAGCACTGCCGGAACGAGAGTATTTGTAAGCAACACACTCATCCCGGCCACCAGGAATCCCGCGATACCGATGGAACGGATTTCGCTGATCGGGACCGTCAGGAGGGCCAGAAATCCGATGGCTACCGTTGAGGCTGAAACCAGGAGCGTGCGACCTGCCTGCCGTGCCGCGATGAGCGAGGCGGCGGGTCCGTCGTTCCCGGCGGAAATCGCTTCCCGGAAGCGGCTAACCATGAGGAGTGCGTAGTCGATGCCCAGGCCCAGGCCAAGCATGGTGGCCAAATTCTGAAGCAGAATGGATAAGTGCCAGCGCTGAGCGAGGAATCCCGTAATCGCCAGAGTGGTCGCGATGGCAAGTTGGCCAACCGCCAATGGAATCAGGGCGGCGATCGGGCTTCCAAAAGCCACCAGCAAAAGTACGAGGGTCGCGGGAATCACCAGGCTTTCCCCGCGGTCCACGTCGTCGGAACTCGCTTTCCGAATGTCGAAATTCAGTGGAATCTCGCCGGTGAGTTCGATCTTCACCGCCGGATAACGGCCCCGCAGTTGATTTTCGAGCGAGCTTGCCAGTTGGTGAAGCTGCGGAACAAGCAACTCCAGCGGACCGTTGGTCGAGGTGAGCCCGACGATAACAAATGTTCCCCCTCCGCGTCCCACGAAGATGGGATCGTGAAGGTCGAGATAGGACACCACTCCCGAAACGCCGGGTTGCTCTCTCAGTGCTGTCACGATGGGCACTACTGCCTGCGTGCCTTCCTCTGAATCCACAGGCGGGAGTCCCTCGATCACCAGCACCACTTGGTCCACGAACGGCGACCGAAAACGGTCGGCCAACTCTTGTCGGACAGTTTCAGCCTGGCTTCCTTCGACACGGGTCGCGGTCTCCAAGTGGCGCTCAGCATGAAAAGAAAATGGAAGAAGTACCATGGCTGCTGCGAGAACGATTCCTGACACCCATAAACGGCGCGCATCCATAGCACCCATCATGGCATAGAAGCTCGTCGCCACTGAAGCTCTCTTGCGGGGAGTACCATTCACAATAACGAGCTAGGTGAATCTGCTAAACTTTCGAAATCATCGTGGGAGGATCAATTCGCACCTTACTGTTGTTTGCACTGCTTGCCGCCGCCCAACCTGGGGTGACCCAAACTGGAGTGACAGACCCTCGTATTGGCGTCTGGACGCTCCTCTCTGCCCAGTCCAGCCTGGAACCTCCGAACCGGCTTTCCATTACACACGTGCAGGGCGGCGGAGTGCATGTTGTCATGTCGGGCGAAACCCACTTCGATTTCACAGCGAATCGGAACGGACACGATTCGCCCGCACCCGGCAATCTCGGCTTCAATCAAATTGATCTGCATAGGATCGATAAGAGGCAGGCTGAGGTCACGCAGAAAAAGGACGGAGCTGTTGTGGCTACGGTTCATGAACAACTTTCGAAGGATGGCAAGGAGCTGACGGCCACAACTACGACGGTGGGCCATCCCGATCGGATCACGGTGTGGACGCGAACCGGAGGTGCGAAGCTCGCCGTCGACCCGTTTGTCGGCGAGTGGACGCAGGATCTCAGCAAGACCCGTTTGCGGCGAGGGTTGGTGCTCAAGATCGAGGCGGACGGAAGCGGTGGAGTCCGTTTTGTGGGCGACTTCAGCTATACCGCCCGTTTTGACGGAAAGCCGTACGATCTGAAGAACTCGCGCAACGATACCGTGACGCTTGAACTTGTCGATCCTCACACCGTGGATGCGAGTTACCAGCGGGACGGCCAGGTTACTCAAAAGGATATGTGGGTGGTTTCGGCGGATGGGCAGCAGATGACGCTATCGAGCACAGGCACGTTGGAATCAGGCCAGCAGCTAACGGAGAAACTCGTGTTTAAGAAGTAGGGGAGAATGTAGCTGCGCTGGCCAGAGGCCGATCGCTCGGGGGTCGATGAGCGTGATTGGGATTTATCGCCAGCTAACGAAAAGTCCATGTTTCTTCGTGAATACTGCATTACGATTCCGGTCTGGAGCATGAAGAGAAATGCACAGAGCCCCTAGGAAAACCTCATTGAGCGATGACGCCGTGGGCTGGATCGGGATCGCGCTCGGACTCATAGCTGCGATCATCCTTGATAAAGGCAGTCCGCCGCACAAGTGGCATGCGGCAATCATGTGGACGTTTCTTGCGCTCTTCGGAGTTCTGATATGGGGTCGGCAAGAGCGGAACTCACGGATGTTCTGGTTTTTCTGGGCGGCGTGCTTGCTTCTCCATGTATTTGTGATGTGGGTGATCTTCGGCCAGCTTTTACCGCGTTTAATTCTGGGCACGCTGTACGTGGTTCCACTCGCATTTGCTGAGTCATTATTTCTCTTCGTACTTTTTCTTAGGCTGGAACGGAAAGTAGCGCGGCACACCTCTGGTTGATTGTTTCTAGTGTGGCTGTTGTTAACGGGCCATAAGCTCATTGGCCCCGCGATTTCCCCCGCGATCATCTCACAGCTGCTCCGAGACTTCGATCTTCGGAATCTCCTCGGTACACTTTGGATCTGCATCGGCCATGCATTGGAGGCAATTCGCACCGCAATCTATACCTCTGCGATAGGTCACAATGTTCAGGTCACGCTTGCCGATTCGGGACGCGCCGCCTGGCACTCCTCGATGCGTCCAGCGATTATGCGAACCGCCATAGGCAGGAACCGCATCGAACGACAGTGCCGCCTCTTTCTCTTTCGGTGTCGGGCACAAGAGGTGATGGTTTTGCGCTCTCGAATTCTCGTCGTTCTGCTGGTTTCCGCCTGTATTCTTTCCGGCGTCGCGGCGTCAGCCTCCCCGGTCGCGGTGCGCTATAAAGAAGGCCTAATTCACGGCTTTCTGATGCTCAGCACGCTGGATGGCGAGGCGATCGCGGCAGGCGACTTAACCCAGGTTGCTCGCGGTGATCGAGTTACAACTCAACTCGTGTTCCGCTTCAAAGACGGTTCGCGGCAAGAGGAAACCACCGTTTTTTCGCAGCGCGGCAACTTCCGGCTTATTTCCTATCACATGGTGCAGAATGGGCCGTCGTTCAAGAACGCAAGCGATCTCTCTGTGACGTGCGCCACTGGCCAGGTCACGGTTCGCTACACCGACGACGATGGCAAGGAGAAAATAGTGAACGAGCATCTCAATCTGCCGCCGGATTTAGGCAACGGGCTGATTCCCATGCTCCTGACGAATATGCGAGAGGGCACGCCACAAATTGAAATCCCCATGGTGGTGGCTGCGCCGAAGCCGAGACTGGTGAAGATCGTGGTAAATGCCCAGGGAACAGAGCCTTTTTTCTTCGGGGGATTTAGCCGCGAAGCCAAGCACTATATCGCGAAGGTTGACATTGGCGGCGTTGCCGGGGTGGTGGCGCCAATCGTAGGAAAACAACCGCCAGATTCGCAGATTTGGATTCTTGGCGGGGAAGCTCCGGTCTTTCTAAAGTCCGAGACATTGTCTTACATGGGAGGGCCGATGTGGCGCATGGAACTGGCCTCGCCGGATTGGCCGCGGACATCGGCCGCAGACTCAAAAAAGGGAACTGCCAGTAAAGATTAGGTGGGCGCGAAGCGAGCTTTTCTAGACTGGGAAGCTGGTTGCAAACAGGCGCATACGCTGATTGACCCCGCGATCAACTCACAGCTGCTCCGAGACTTCGATCTTCGGGATCGGTCTCCTCGACACACTCAGGATCTCCGGCGGCAGCCATGCATTGGAGACAGTCCGCACCGCAATCTATACTTCGACGATGGGTCTCGATAGTCAGGTCGCGCTCGCTCATCGGTGGCACCGCGCTGGCTTCACGAGCGGCGACCGAAATAATCCCTTTGCGATACATAAATTTCAGAATGCCGTTGACCGTATCTTCCAGAGACGGGTCCGGTTTGCCCTGCAGGGAGGCATCCCGAGCCATTTGATAGGAAGAGCTGTCATACCGTTTGAACTCCATTGAGGAGATATTGTCGACAGAGCCCACCAGAAAATCCAGCAGAGGAAAGAGAAGATCTTCTTTCCGGCACCTTCGGATCAGCTCGGGAACGAAATCGGGAAGGCTGAATATTTCGAATTGCCGGCCCGTCGCTTTGGTAATAAGCCCGGTGATATCCAGCATGTTCGAATAATCGTCCCGAACGACATGGTAAGTCTTATTCGCCGTACCGGGAGTGGTAGAGATGGCAACGATGTTGTTCGCCACAATATCGGCCGGAACGAAGCTGACCTGGTTGAGCGTATCGACGCCGATCCCGTGATTCACCATAAAGGCAACCAATCGAACCGCGATATCGAAGTTGTTACCTCCGCCCATGACCGAGGGACTCACCAGTGCCGGCCGGAAAATCCGCGCGGAAAGTCCCCGAGTGCGGGCGTCGACAACCACCTGTTCCGCTACCCATTTCGATTGACTGTAGCCAAAATCGAGAAGCTCCATGTTCTCGTTCAGGTCGGTTTCATACAAAACTGATTTGACCGCCCAGCCGAACACGAAGGTAGTCGAAACATAATTGAACTCTTTGGGCCTTCCCTCGAACGCCAATCTTAGGACCTCATTAGTTCCCAGCACATTCGCGTCGCGCATCAGGTCGTAATTGAGCAGGTAGTTCACGGTTGCGCCGTTATGGAAGACGGTGTCGATTTCATTCGCGAGAAAATCCCACGCGTCCTGCATCAATCCCAGCTTGGGTTGCCCTAGATCGCCGGAGATGGGGAACACGCGGGCCTCGAACATTTCCATCAGCGCTGCCCCGCATGGCCCCATTGAAGCCATTGCGGTTCTCAGTCTTTGCTTGCCTTGCTTATCGTCGGAAGACCTGACGAGAACATAGATTTTCGCCCGTGTCTGTTCCAGCAGGCTTTTTATCAGGAAGGGCCCTATGAATCCGGTGCCGCCTGTGAGCAGCACTCGTTTCGGCATCGGTATGTCCGGCAGGGGCGCAGGCACCGAAGGCTCGAAGATGAGCTTTCTGTCGTCGCTCATCATCTTTTTCTCGGCGGCGCACTGCTCTTCACGGAAAGCCGCAAGGGAATTGCGCAGGTGAACCAGTGCTTCCTCGGGAGCGCGCTCCAGTTGCTCGGCTAGCTCAAACAACTCGGCTACACTGACGCGTTGAATGACACCAATATCTACCTGTCTCGCCAGCATCTCAGCGTCTTTATCTTTCAGCAGTTCCTTGAGTTCATGCACGAAAACAACCAGGTCCAGGGAATCGAGCCCGGCTTCGACGAGGTTGTAAGATTCCTGACCGGTCAGGTTGTATTTGGCTTTCAATTGGGCGAAAGTGGAATGCATATCGGACGCAGAGTTCCCGGCGTCCTTCTCCCGCGAAAAGTCGGAGAGAACAGTGAATTGACCTTGCTGCCACATCTTTTTGGTCTTATGGCGCATGATCTTCCCCGAACTCGTTCTCGGGATCGAACGAGGAGCGATGAGGGAAATCACCGCCACTTCCAGGTTCAGATAATTCCGGACCGCCGCGGCAATCTTTCGTGCTTCGGGAAGAGACTTGGGATTTTTGACTTCGGCGACGATTGCCAACGCAGGTTCGCTGTCTTCTTGAATCTGAAACGCGACGACGCAATTGTGCCGGATCAGATTGGATGATTTCTCGACGATGCTCTCGATGTCTTGCGGGTAATAGTTTTGCCCGCGGAGAATAATCATGTCTTTGATGCGGCCGCAGACGTACAGTTCGCCGTCGTGAATGAACCCTATGTCGCCGGTCCGAAGGTAGCCATCGTCATAGGGAGTGTCGTCGACGAGCCGCGCTCGAAACTGCTTCAGAGTCAATTCAGGATTATTCCAGTAGCCCTGGCACTTGCCGCTTCCGGAGACCCAAATTTCGCCGGTGCGCTCTGGTTTAAGAGCGAAATGTCCTTCCGGATCCACGATCTTCAGGTCGAGACCGGGGAGTGGGATTCCACAACTGACAATCTGGGTGGCCCCGCCGATTTCTGAGACTTCAGTAGTCATTCGGGCCGTTCCCAGCGCGAGGGCACGCTTGTTGACGGAAACGATGTTGCGACCGCCCAGCGAGACCGCCAGAGTATTTTCGGCCAGTCCGAAGGCAACATGGAAACTTTCGGACTTGAGTCCATAGGGCTGAAACGCTTCTAGAAACCGGGTATAGGTATCCGGCTTTACGGGTTCCGCGGCGCACATCAATACGCGAAGCGAACTCAGGTCACAAGCCTCCAGGCTTTCCTTGGAAAGTCTCCCGGCGCGCAGGCAATAGTCGTAGGCAAAGTTGGGGGCAGCCGCTGCAGTGGCGTGGTATTTGGTTATCGCATTGAACCATAGGATCGGGCGCTGAATGAAATCCATGGGAGCGAACCCGTAGGTCGTGCCACCTTTCAGTGCTGGATATAGGTAGCACCCGATCAGCCCCATATCGTGATACTGCGGAAGCCATGAAACGACGACTGGTTCTGGATGGTCGATCACCAGCGGACAGGTGGTCAGAATATTTTCGTGCGTAACGATCACGCCCTTGGGCTCCATCGTCGAACCCGACGTGTACTGGAGGAACAATATCTCGGAAGAATCGACAGGCAGCCGGTCCGAAATCGTATCCACAAAGTCTTCCGTGACGATCCAGGGAAGACCGGAGATGTAATCTACGTCGACGCCCGACGTCGAGACTCCACGTCTGGCGAGATTCGTCTTGAGAGATGCGTGGTAATCTCTGCTCGTTAAGATCCCAGCGGCCTGGCAATCCTTTGCGATGTGGACTGTCTTGTATAGAGCGCTCTGGAAGCCACGCGAACTGGGGGGATAGACCGGCACGGGGATCAATCCGGCGCGCACGCAACCAAAAAATGCGCAGATCATTTCCAGCCCCGGCGGGTAGGCAAGCAGAAGCCGGTCGTCCGCCGCGAAACGACCATCTTTCAGCAAATGTCCGGCGATCGCTTGCGTTCGCTGGAGAAACGACGCGTAGGTGTAGCTTTCGATCGGATCACCGTTTACGTCAAGAAATGAATAAAGGAGTTGGTCCGGGTGCTCATCCGCCAGCCTATCTAGGTGGCCCAGAATTGACACAATCATTAAGCAGCGATCCTCCAAGGTCAAATAGAACGCAAGTTAGCCTTGCACAGGACGCAAAGCAGACTTGTGGAGCTCCTATACCACATGCAGGAGACCCATTCACTAATGGTTCATTGGTTGATATATATTAGCAAACCGCTCGTACAATACCATGCGGAATCGCTTTACTGGGATGGGGCACCAGCATTCATACTCGGTCCCTTCTGAATTTTCTTGATTGCCCTTAATGGCTCGCACTAGAATATTGCGGCGACACTGTTAACAGCGCAGCAACAATTACGCCGCGGGTCAGGGCCGTTTGTGCATCTTGTGGAACGCGTCGGGTCCAATTTACCATGATTGCGGAGGCGCCGTTGACGTTCCAACCCGAAGCGATGATTGCCGTACCGACGATTGCCGATCAGCCGGACATCGCGGATCTCGTACGATCGGAAACCTCAGCATCGCCGATTATCGAATCGGCTGGTGCGTCTTCATTCCCGAAAGTCTTGCGTAGCCGCCTGGATAGTTTTTTTGCCGATCAAAGCATTTCTCCCAAAGCGGACCGCGCAATGTGGGTCAAGATCGCACTGGGTCTGGCAGTCCTCGGGGGCGCATGGATCGCTCTCTATACGCTCAAACCCAGTTCATGGCAATTTGTCGCCCTCTATGTTTTAGGCGGCCTCGCGCAGACATTCCTCTTACTGAACATTGCCCACGATAGCAATCACAACGCCATCTCGTCTCGGTCGCACGTCAATAAAGCCCTGAATTATGTCTTTGATCTGTGCGGAATGAGCTCGTACATGTGGCGAATCCTCCATCATCGGGGTCACCACTCCTGCATCAATCTTCACGGTGAAGACGACGCGCTTTCCGGACGCGGCATCTTTCGCTTTACGCCTTATGAACCCCGAGCGCCATGGCACCGGTTCCAGCACATCTACGTGCTGTTCGTTTACGCCATGTTCTCTCTCGATTATGTGTTTTTCAGGGACTTTCAGTGCTTTTTCTTTCCGAGCCATGAATATCTGAGACGTACCAAACATTCTCTGCGCGAATATGCCATTCTCTTTGCGGGCAAGGGCTTCTACCTCACTTACATGCTTATCCTGCCGGTGATGGTTCTGGGGAAATCGCCTCTGCTGGTCGCCGGGGCGTTCCTCCTGGTCCATTTGATCGTCGGTTTAGCCGTAACGCTCGTATTCCAATCGACGCACACCGTCGACAGCACCTACTTTCCTTCGGATCGCAGCGAGTTTGAAAACGGCGTGTATCACATCTTCGCGACAACGGCGGATTATGCGACGGAAAACTCGCTTGTAGGTTGGCTCGCGGGCGGGCTCAACCACCACGTCGTCCACCACCTGTGTCCTTTCGTGTGTCATACCCACTATGCTCCGCTGACCAGGATCGTGAAGGAGACTGCCAAAGAGTTTGGAGTTCCCTATAGGCAGCACTCCACCATGACGCTGGCAATCCGGCATCATCTGATACTCTTGAAGCAACTAGGGAACGAAAATTGATTCTGAGCGTTTTATATTTTGCGCATGGCCCAGCCACCACTTCCTAAAAGTGACATGAAATCTTCTGCGGTTCGAGGCAACTATCGGGACGCCTGGCTATGAGTTCATCAATGCCTGTGCCTATTCCCGTTGTTTCCCGGCTTCGATGCTTTGCGGATTCTCGCGCCATGGCGCGCAATCCGGTGCAGATTTTGTCCCGCTACAACGAAGTCTTCGGCGACACGTTCTGGATCCGCATAGGCGGTCTCAAGGAGGCGATGGTTACCATCGACCCCGCCGTCATTCAGCACGTTTTGAAGACCAATGCGGAGAACTACCAGAAATCTGAAATTCAAGTGAAGCGGATGGGCCACTTCCTGGGCAAGGGCCTGCTCACGACCCACGGAGAAGCCTGGCGCACGCAGCGCCGTCTCATCCAGACGGGCTTCGATCGAAAGCAACTCGATGCGTTGTCTTCAATCATGCAGGACTCCCTTGCCGATTCGTTGCGTGATTTCGACAGCCAGATCCGGCGCGGCCCCGTGGATATTTACCCGCAGCTCATGAAAATCACCTTCGCGATGGTCGCTCGATCGCTATTTGGCGCGCGCTTGAAGGATGAAGACATCGATCTTGTCAGCCATACCATTTGTACTGTCCAGGAATTCATTGTCCGGCAAACCCTTCAGCCCTATCTGAATCCCTGGTTCGCGGTCTCGGGCGAACTGCGCAAACACGAAGACATGCGAACCCGCGCCGACGCCGTTCTGCTCGAATACATACGGAAGCGTCGCAACGAACCGCCCGGCCACGATCTGCTGCAGACTTTGATGGACGCGCGTTACAGCGATGGCAAAGGCATGCCCGATGAGCTCATCCTGAGCGAGAGCATGCAACTTCTGGTTGCCGGACATGAAACATCGTCGAATGCACTATCGTGGCTTTTTTATCTTTTGAGCTCGCGTCCTGATTGTCTCGAGAGGGTGCGGCGGGAGTTTGACTCCGTGCTCGGAGACGCGCCCATTACGTACGCCGACGTTCCCAAATTCGAATTCACGACTCGGGTAATTATGGAGGCGTTGCGCCTCTACCCGCCGTTTTGGATGGTCGACCGCATGGCAGTTGCTGACGACCGCGTAGGCGACGTCACCATACCCCGCGGATCGATGGTCATTGTGTATGTGTACGGTGCGCATCATGCTCCGCGCTACTGGCAGAATCCTGAGAACTTCGATACCGAGCGTTTCACCAAAGAAAACGACAAGCTGCGCACGCCCTTCACCTTCCTTCCCTTCGGAGCCGGACCGCGAGGCTGCATCGGCGGAAATTATGCGATGCTGCAGATCCTCATGATTTTGGGCGATCTGCTTAGAAAGTACGATTTTCAGTTAGCTCCGGGGCAAACGATTGAAGCTCGCCCGATGGTCATCCTACGTCCGAGGCACGGAATCCGCATGACGTTCACTAATATGATCACTCCCGCCCCGTGCGTCGCATAAGACGCGATCCGGGCTGGAACGGACTTGAGTAGCACCACCCAATTCTAGCAGCGAACCGAGACTGACCTTCTCCTACCCCATAGGACGCCATGCCCTCGATTTGCAACTTAACTCCGTCCCAGTAAGCCGGGCTCCCAACAGCACTGTTTGTGGAGCGATCAATTCTGACCAGTTTTCAGAGTGCGCAAGGTTGAAACCCAACTGCACTAAAGGTTCTCCTGGATAAAGCGGGGACTGAGGTGAACGTCGAATTGGACCAGTGGGGAATCGCCAACCACCTTAGAACTGTGGATCTCCCCAGCCTTGATGACAAAAACGTCTCCAGCGCCGCCCTCGAAGGTCTTGCCGCTTACTGTCCACACTCCACGGCCTTCACGAATGAACTGGATCTCGTCGTAAGGATGCCGGTGCGGACCCGGCCCCGATCCGGGCTTACCGTGGAACAGGAACACCGAAACACCGGTGTTGCCCTGCTCAGCTCCGATAAACTCATGCGAACTACCAACAAAAGGCAGGTTCTCTTGGCGCACGTGAAACATCTTTCTTCACCCTCCTGCCAGAATTTGATGACGGTGGCCACGGTTTGGCTCGCACCGTCCGCCGTCCAGAATTCAGTATGCGCAACCCGCCTTGGGTTTCAGCATGGCTTCGTTCGCCTTGGCGGTGATTTGGTTTCGCACATCCCAAAGTTCCTTGTAGAAAAGGTGCTCCATCCTTTGATGGAGAACCTCGACCGGCGTTCCCATCGTACCGATCACGCCGCCGCCAATGATTCTCTGCGCCAGTTTGAGATGATGAAAGCGAAAAAGGTGTATGCGTTCGTCAAAATCCAGAAGACACTCCGCTACATCGTGCAGGCCGAAGAATTCATCATGTCGCCGGTAAACGTCATCCACGCTGAGGTTCGCTTTGCGCAACTGAGCATGAAAGCTTTCGCCCAGCCGCGGTCCAATATGTAGCATGGAGAGAAATCCCGGCGAATCCAACCCACTCCCGTGCCCCAAGCCGGCGCGGATAATGTGGTAGTCATAAGGCGTGATAGTTTCCAGCACATGGAGCATGGAAATCGGATACTCAAGCATCTGGTTGGCGCGGCGAATCAAGCGCGCGGCATTCGAGAACTCGCCTTCGTCGATGTGCAGGCGCGCCCGGTCCAGTTCCCAGGCAACCCCTTTCAGCAGTAGCTCAGAGGCTTGATGCACGACCTGAAACGTCATCTCATCTTTGTGCAGAAACTCTTCGGGAAGCTTTTGCAGCGACAGCAATTCATCCGTGTGCAAGTAACGCTCGTAGTCCGAAGCTCCCTTGCCCGGCAATATCGGTTTTTTCAAATCATCCATGCTACTCGTCTCCAGATAACGGCGAATCAACTCGCGTGACTGACTAGTTCTTTGCTCCGGTCCACTGCGGATCTTTTTCCGGTGCCACGATCTCGCCGTCCCGCATGTGAATAATACGGTCCCCATAGCTGGCGGCTTCCGGGTTATGCGTGATCATGAGCACGGTCTGGCCGAGTTCCCGGTTCGAGTGCCGCAGCATATCGAGGACAATCACCGAGTTCTTCGAATCCAGATTGCCCGTGGGTTCGTCTGCCAGCACGATCGCCGGCTTGTTAATCAGCGCCCGTGCCAGCGCGACCCGTTGCTGCTCGCCTCCGGACAACTCTGATGGCCGATGCTGCAGGCGTTTCTCTAAACCCAGCAAGCCCACGATCTTGTCGAAGTACGCAGCATCACGATTTCCATTAGCCCCAGCAATGTCCACCGCGATATTGATGTTCGAACGTGCATCGAGTGTGGGCAGCAGGTTGAACTTCTGGAATACGAACCCGATTTTGCGTTTACGCAGGCGGGTGCGTTCCGCATCAGACAGTTGCGCGAAGTCGTCTCCATCGATGATGACGTGGCCCGAGTCGGCGCGAGCCAGTCCGCCCAGAAGATAAAAAAGCGTAGACTTGCCGCTGCCCGAAGGGCCGACCACGCTGACGAACTCACCCTTCTGCACGCTGAAGGAAATCCCGCGCAACGCGGGCACTTCCACCTTGCCCACGCTGTACGTCTTGTGCACATCCACGGCTTCGATGAGAACTGCCATCCAAACAATCGATATTACACGAAGCCTCGACCGGCAACAGCCGTCGCGTTCGCTGAACGAGAGCCTTGCTGAAAGACCGTGTGGATATTCGTCTGCCTGTTCTCGTCGGGGGAATCAGGCACACACAGCCTGGAAGGAGGTTCGACTGCACCGCTGGGTCCGGGCCTGACGATGCGTTCAGTCGCTATAGGACAGCCAGATGTAAGATACCTTCGCGTTGCGTATTCCGAACTTGGCTAAGCTGAGATCTCCCATCGCCGGGCCTGCGCCGTATTGCAGTTCTTTGTCACCCAATACTGGCAACGTGTCGCCCTTTTGGTAGCCCTTGACAAGCTCCCGGTACGTCTTGGAATCCGGTTTTCCTTCCCGCGAAGGCTTTCCGTAGGCGTGCAAGACGTCCTGCTCCGAGCTTCCAAGCCCGATTCCTTCGGGAGTTCTCCATCGGTTCAGATTGTCGGCTGTCGATGCTGTCGCCATGTGCATGCAGTTTGGAAAATCGGAGAGCAAAGCGGCGTCGACAGTCGGAGGGACCCCCTCAGCGGACCGTAAGTAAAGAAACACTCCATGATCCTTAGATTCGTAACAATAGGGCGCGAATTCAGAGTTCCTTGGTGCCGGTCCTAGTTGCTTGAACAACTGGCTAATCACTGCGTCTCGGTTCAGGCAATAGGGCCCAAGGCATCTTGGCCCGGTGTACTTCTGTGCGCTGGCCAGGCTGGAGGACACGAGCATTGTGATCGAAACAACCGCTCTAAGCACGAAGCTCCCATTCATTGTTCAATTAGATCAGGCCGCGCTGGTGCGGGAAGGAGATTGCGATGCTATTTGCGCGGGCGCGCGCTTCGGACCACGCTTCCGAACCAGCAATAGGCGGATGCGCTCCAGCAACTCAGCTGGCGCGTACATTCCTTTCGGCAGAAACACGTCGGCTTTGCTGTCGCGGTCGTAGATTTTGACTTTACCTGACAAAAGAATTACCGGAGTCTGCGGCGAAAGGCCCTTGATCTCCTCGATGAGTTTGTTTCCATCCAGCCCCGGCATGATCAGATCGGTGAGGACGAGGTCGACACCACCTTTCTTGAATCGCTCCAGGGCTTCCTCGCCGCCGGTGCAGGAGACCACGCGATAGCCCCGCGTTTCCAGCATGACTTTGCGAATGGAGAGCGACTGTTCGTTATCGTCAACGCAGAGGATGGTTCTTTTTGGTTTCATTCTTGTTTCCGAAACGATATGCCAGTCCCGCCCGCGAGTCCGGGGAAATCCGAAAAACTTTCCTGATAGAGAATTCAGAGCGAGAAGAATCGTAAAGGCGAACTCATCAGATGTAAAGTGCCGCCGATGCTAATGGGAGATTTGCACCATTGAAAAATTTCTGCAGTTGTGCATGGCGTCATTTTTCCTGCACATTCGCGCACCACGCTCTCAGAAAGTAACTTCTCCGCGGATCACGTCGACAACATTTCCACCGACACGCACATTAACCACTCTGTCATCCCGGCGTGACGCGCGCACAAAAATCCGGCTCGGACGCTGCATCTCCACCCCCTGTTCGATCAATACGTGCTCCTCCGGTTGTGCGACGCCATTCGCAACCATCCATGCCGCCGCGCATCCCGCCGCTGAGCCCGTCGCCGGGTCCTCGCCGTTGTAAAAGATCATTCGCGCGTGCAGTCGGGCTGCGGGGTCCACCGTCTCACGACTGACAAAGTAGAAAAACTTTCCTCCCGAACGCTCCAGGTATTCGTCTGCGCCTTTCATGTCCACGCGCAGATTGCGGATGATTTCCAGCCCGCGCAGCGGAACTACGGTGAAGGGCAGGCCGGTGGAAATTGTCTCAATGGGGAGGGAAGGATCAATATCGCCGTCCCGCAGACCAATGGCGCGCACCACGGATTCGCGATCATGGCGCGGACCGAACTCGGGATTGACCTGCGTCATCTCACCAAAAACCGGCTGCCCCGGCTTTTCCTCAAACTGTACCGGAACCTTGCCCACATTGAGGTCGAGCACGATTTCCCGTGCTCCCGACGACCCGCGTAATTGAAATGCGGTTCCAAGGGTCGGGTGACCCGCGAACGGCAACTCCTCCTGCACCGTGAAAATTCGCACCCGCACGCCACGCTCCCGCTCGATCGATGCTTCCCGCGGCAGAATAAATGTGGTTTCGGATAGATTCATCTCCCGCGCCAATGCCTGCATTTCCTGGTCGCTGAGGCCGCGGCCGTCGAGGAAGACCGCGACAGAATTTCCCTCAAAAGCGCACGCGGTGAAGACATCTAATTGCACGAACCGAAGCTGCCGTAGGTCTGCCATGGCTTGGCTATTGTATCGCCAGCGGTGAGGCAGGGCTCGGGATGCAACTGATTTTCCTTTCAGTACCTTTATGGTTGTCGATTTCCCGCGCTTGTTTGACTGGATTCTAGGTGCCGCGTATCCTGATTAATGTATGAGCTTTCGCTCCACGCCTCGGCCACTTCGTTGTTGTGTGTCGGCCTTTGCGTGTGGGTAGTGCGGACTGGTTCTCTCACACCCACCTGGCGAACTGAAGGTGGGTTTCCTTTTTATGACTGAGACACTACCTTTAAAAGCCCTGCTGGTCCCGACTAACCCTATTCACTAAGGAGAGATTAATTATGAGCACCGATACTTTGACCGAAACTGGCACTAAGGTTCTTCGCATCAATGACACGGCCCCCGATTTCACCGCCGAAACCACGCAAGGTACAATCCACTTTCACGAATGGATCGGGGATGGCTGGGCCGTCCTCTTTTCGCATCCCAAAGATTTCACTCCCGTCTGCACCACCGAACTCGGCTACATGGCCGGACTTCAGCCGGAATTCGCCAAACGAAACACGAAAATCATCGGACTGAGTGTCGACCCCGTGACCAACCACGGCAAGTGGGCCGCCGACATCGAGGAGACCCAGGGACACAAGGTGAACTACCCGATGATCGGCGATACTGAACTCAAGATCGCGAAACTCTACAACATGTTGCCCGCCGAGAGCGGGCACACCTCCGAAGGGCGCACCGCTGCCGACAACGCCACCGTGCGCACGGTCTTCGTCATCGGTCCCGACAAGAAGATCAAGTTGATGCTCATCTATCCTATGAGCACCGGCCGCAACTTCGACGAAGTCCTGCGCGTGCTCGATTCGATGCAACTTACCGCCAGACACAAGGTCGCTACGCCCGTGAACTGGAAGCAAGGCGGCGACGTCATTATTCTGCCATCAGTCTCGAACGATGAGGCGCAGCAGAAATATCCCGGAGGCTGGAAGTCGCCCAAGCCCTATCTCCGAATCGTCCCCCAGCCGAAGTAATGCAGTCTCCGTCGATCCTTCTTCAGTTGACGTCATCCCTCACCTGACGAACTTCAGCCGGGTGAGGGATTCCCGCGAGCAGAGCTGAGACCTTTTGCAGCCAACCCGTCGCCCAGCTAACATGGGAGCGCGTTATGAATTGGCTCTGCGGCACGGAAGCGCATGTGGTCCGGTGATCGTCACGGTCTTCAAAACCGTTGGGCGGCATCTCTGATGTCGCCGGTGGGTTCGACTCCCACTCGCTTCCGCCATTCTTCGCGGGTGTTAGACGCTTCTTGATGGGCTAGGATGATTCGAGGAATCGGGCTGGGCGGAAAGCGAAGCTGCGGCGTCCGCGTGAAAACGGCCGGGCCTGCCTGAGCAGTTCGCGGATCTCCACGTCGAGCGCGCTACATTCTTCGTCACGCATTTCGGTGAAGCGGAAAGGCTGCAAATATCCCTGTGTGGCCCTCATGGGGAACAACATCGCCGCTTTACCGCGCACCGGCCGGGTCCCGAGGTGCAGGGTCAGGCTAACGGAGACTCCCTCGTCCAGGCAGTTGGGCAGTTCGAGCAAGCCGCCGGTGGTGGAAAGCCGAAGCGTCTTGGCCCAGCATTGGCGTCCATTTTCGAGCTGAATGCTTGCGGAGACAGTTCCCCACAGGTTGACGCGAGGGGCGCGGATTTTTCTTCCGGGGTGGGGGAAGTCTGCCATTACGCTTCCACTATCTCACGCGGGCCGAGTCCTGCGCAGATTACGAAAGCAGTCCGCAGGTCCGAATTCAGCGGATGGAATCCGTACAACACCTTTCGTAATCTCCCGCTCGTCGCCAGTGCGTACCATACTGGCTTGGACTATGGACGGCCTCTCCCAACTGCACGCTCAATTGCGCGCACCGCGAATCAACCTCGCAGACTTCACTCCCGCGGTGCTTCGATTTCAGGATGGTCAACGCGCTTCCGGTAAACTTCAGGTCCTTTCCGTGAACGGTGGATTGCTTTCCCTGCCGAGGCCGATTCATCAGGGCTCGCAGGTGAAGGTGATGTTCCTGACTCACACGGGGCCCGTGCTGGGCGCGGCGGAAATGCTCAGCCCGATGACCAGCACGCAACAACCATTTCGCTTTGTTTCGCTTCCTGTCGACGATCGCCGCAGATTGGGAGCAGCGATTCAGTCAACGTTGAACCAACACCTCTTAATCAAAGACGCTGCCGAACAGAAGTGGATGGAGAAGCTGAGGGCAGCATCGAGCGGCGAGAATCGGCCGCGCCGACGGATGCTCAAGTTTGCGAGCGGTGCGCTTGCCCTGGGAATACTTGGTGTGGGCTGCGCATTTTATTTCATTCGGTACATGCACTAAAACAGCGATGGTTTCCCCCAACACTCGCCGTTGGCCACGACATCAGGTAAAACTGCCTGTCCGCATCATTACCCCTAACGACGTTTCAGAAATTGTTGTACCCGGGCTAACCACCGAGATCAGCCGCGGTGGCATGGCTCTCTACGGCGGAGTGCCGCTGCAGCCGGGCGATCTGATGGAGGTCGAGTTCCAGACTTTCAATCGCCTGCGTGTGGCCGCGTCGGTGCGCGATCGAAATGGATATTGCTTTGGACTGGAATTTCTGGGCCTGCTACCGAACGAAGATGGCGAAAACGGCGAGACAGATTTTGTCGAGATGGCGGGCGAAGCCGGCGGCTTAGCGGGAGTGCAGCCGGTGGAAGTTGACGCCAACTTCAATTCTCTAGCCACGCCCGCGGTTCGCGGCGAGGACGAGGCCATGGCGTTGTTTCTTAAGAGGCACGAAGCCTACCTCCACCAAAAAGAAATGGAGATCAAACGCTGGCGTTACGAGATTCAGGAGATCCGGCAATCACGCAGAGAGATTGATCTGATCCTGCGCCAGGTGCTGGGCCGCTCGGGGCAGGGGTCATCCGATAGATAGTCATCCCTCGCGATGTTGCGCCGAGGGACCGTTATCAATTCTCTCGCCAAACCATCGGAAGCAGCTTTCCGGCCTGTTCGGAGGTCAGCGAGACGCCGAGCTCCGCAGCGGCCCGTGCGAGAACGGGATCGTGACCCGTCGAAAGGTCTTCCGCCGTTGGCAGCACAGTCACATCAGGCACTACACCGACGTTCTCTAGGCTTTTACCGTCGGCCAAGTGGATATCCGCCACAGTGACGCTCATGCCCGCAGTAAATGGCGAGTAATTTCCAGCGGAAAAGAATTCGTGCCTTGCCTCCATAACCTTCCCTGAGGACCGATCGCCTACAACCACGGCGCGTTTCTCGATCTGAACAACCCGCGCGAAAATCTCGGCGGCTGAGGCGGATTCGCTATCAATCAATACCACAAGCTTTCCCGAATACACGTCTTTGGGCCCGCGCGACTTGATATCCCAGGGCTTCGCGCCACCGCGCTCGACTCGCTCGCCAACTCTTATATCCTTGTCGAACACGTCCGCCAGAAGCCGTGAAACCGTAGACTCCGCGCCACCCGGATCGTGCCGCACATCCAGAATGAGCTTTTGATGTGTGCGCGCCTGACGAATGTACTTGTCGATATCGTCTCCGAATCGGAAAACCGGCAACTTCCAGATCATCAGGTCATCGCTGGTTTCAACAATTCTCGACTCCGATGCTCGCCTGTACCACGTCCATCGCGAGTACTCTTCCGGTCCCTCAGGGTCCCACATTCTAGCGAGCTTCTCAACCTTGGCATTTACAAGCAGGGTGCGTGTCTTCCCATCCCGGCTGTGTAGCACTAAATGCATACCCGCGCGCGGCGCCAGAACTCCGAATGCGTATTGCAGCTTCCAGAGATTCTCACGAGTTACGGCATAGTCCTCCAGCGAAATAACCTCATCCCCCGGTTTTATGCCCTGGACCGCCGCATCGGAGCCGGGCTGGACGGCTGTGATGTAGCATTTTTCTCCGACGAAACCGAGCTCCCAGCCGTTTTGGACGTCGTAAGGACGCCGAGGTGGAAGAAAGAAGGTGTGCGAATCGTTGAGCGGTTCCAGCATCCAGGCCATGATTCCGTAGGTCTCGCTAAGTGTTTCCGCTCGGTCAACGCGGTCGATCGCTTCCGCTGCGCGGGCCTTCAAGTCCATGCCATGAAATGACGCGTCATAATACCGGTCTTTGAGTATGTGCTCGATCCTCTTAAGAGATTCCACTGCCGCATTGCGCTGCCCAAAATCCATCTTCTTCCTATCGGCGAATGCCCACGTGGCGTACGGCACAAACAAGTAGGCAAGAACGGACTGGGACACGGCGAGCGCTAGAGCAGACATGCGTTTCCCACGTTTTGATTCCGAAAAGGACATGCTCCGCCTCCTTTCACCTTCTGCGCCGTAACGGGAGCCCTCAATTGTTCGATCATTGCGCGTCTTGGCGATCTTCTGAGTTCTGGTACCGAGATAGGGGCGAATAGAACGAAGTTATTTTACCCCTCAACTGACAATAATATGGGATCACACCAGTTGCTCCTAGGGTGGAGCTGCCAAAGCATTGCCGGACACCTCTAGGGCGCAGGCGGATTCGTGGTGTATAGGTCATTTCCGATACACGACGCCGCCCTTCATTACAAAGCTGACTTTTTCGAGCACGCTGATGTCCCGCGACGGATCCCCGGGGACGGCGATTACGTCTGCCAGATAGCCGGGTTTGAGTTCGCCGATTTGTCCTTGCCAGCCTAGCAGCTTTGCTCCGTTCAGCAGGTCGGCTTGCAGTGCGGCAATTGGGGTCATGCCATATTTCACCATCAGTTCCAGTTCGCGGGCTTGGGTGCCGTGGGGAAACGGCCCTACGTCCGATCCAACTGCCATGGGCACGCCGGCCGCAAGCTGCTTGCGAAATTCGATGGCATGCAAGTCGAGCATCTGCCGATCGTGCGCTCTCTGCTCGGGCGAGTCGGCATGTTCCGAGAAATATTCGAAGATGGTGAACGTAGGCACGGCGAAGATTTGCCTCTCGCGCATGATCCGCATGGTCTCGTCGCTGAGCTGATTCGCGTGATCGATGGAAACTACGCCGGCCTGCGCCGCATAAAGGGTGCCCGGTTCGCCCGTGGCATGAACCGCGACATGTCTGCCCGAGCGCGCGGCCTCATCCACAGCCACTTTGAGTTCAGATTCTGTGTACTGGTAAATCGTGGAGAAGCGGCCGTCGCGAATCACGTCTGGGCCAGTCTCATAAATCTTGATAAAATCTGCGCCTTCTTTTAGTTGCTCGCGGATCGCGGTTACCAGTTCAGCGGGATTATTCGCGTAAGTCGCGTTCGAAAGCACATGTTGCGCAGGATTGAAGCGATTGGCGTCTTCGTGTCCGCCGAGAATGTCGACGGCATTCCCGCTGATGCGTAGGCGAGGTCCCGGAAGCAGACCCTGATCGATGGCGTTGCGCACCGCGGTGTCGGCCGAACCCGCGCCTTCGGTGCCCATGTCCCGCTCAGCAGTAAATCCAGCCATGAGATCGGCTCGTGCTGCGAGTGTGGCAAGGATGGTCCGTTGCGGCACCGATTCTTCCACTGTCTGCAAATCCTCGGCACCTGGATGCAGAAACAGATGCACGTGGGCATCAATCAACCCGGGCAGCAAAGTGGTATCGCCGAGATCGATGACTTCCGCGCCCGTCGGGTGGGCCACCTTTGACCCGACTTCGACGATACGTTCACCCTGCACCAGCACTTCGCCGGGTTTCACGATGCGTCCGCTTTCAACCTCGAGCAGTCGAGCCGCGTGCAGCACAATGGGATGGGCTGCTCCGGTCTGAGACTGGGTGGTGGAGACGAGGGTGCAGGCCAGAAGAAACGCGGCCAGGGCAGGGAAGTAGTATGGCTTTTTCATGGTTGTCGGAAGGATGGTACCACTCGGAACGTCGAAACGGCGGCGGATTTCGCACGAACTTTGGAATTCGCCGAGTCCGAAAGCCCGCTGGTGCCTAGACGACGGTAACGTCGTCAACCCAAGCCGAGGGCGATAGCATGGGAGACGAATCTGCATTTGTAAATGGAGAGTTCTTCGTGCGTGCTGCCCCCAAAATCGCCGCCCTTGCGGGAGCGTTGTTCTTAATGCTGGCCTGCGGCCACGCTCAATCGCTGGGAGACGTAGCCCGCGAGCAACGCGAGAAGCTGGCAACAGATGGGTCCGCTCCAGCAAAAATAGTCACGAATGAGGACATTTCGGAAACTGACGGATCAGAATCAACCCCTTCGGTCCGGGTTCGGCGTCATAAAGTCCCGCACCCTGTCGAGCCCGTAACGCCAGCGTCCAACGACACGCGCGCCGCCAAACAGTGGAAGGCAAAGATCGTCGCTCAAGAACGTACGATCACGTCTCTGCAAAACCAAATCGACAGAGTAAATGCCTCGATCCGCTTTACGGGGGTGAGTTGTTACAACTGTGCGCAGCACAATGAAATGCAAATTGAAAAGCTGGCAAGTGTGCAACGCATGCAGCAGCAACTCGACCAGCAAAAGGAAAAGCTGCAAGACATGCAAGAATCCGCCCGCAAAGCAGGACTGGGGAACGCGGTCTACGAGCCGTAGCTTGCCGCGAGGCTGCCGCTTTTTGCGCGAAGCCTAGGGGGGAAACGATTCCTACTCCGGATCAATCGCCCGATCCAAATAAATCCAAAGCACGCGCGAGAAGAGCGTCAGCGTCGGCGCAAGCGGTAAGAACAGCAGAATCGCCCATACGGTCACCCTCTGCAACGACCACGGAGTGACTGCCCATAGCAGAAGGGCGAGCGCCACGATCGTGATCAAAGCCAGTACGTAGCTGATGTACATGGCGCCCAGAAAGTAGCCCGGTTCGCGTTCAAACTTCAGTCCACAATTCGGGCAGCGTTCCTGCATGCGGGGAAATCCAGTGAAGATCGACTTGCGGAAGATTCTGGCGGCACGACATCGGGGACACATCTGGCGAAGGATTGCCAAGACGGTCGATACCTGAGCCGTGTTTTTCACACAAGAAGTTTCGAGTTCGACAGTAACACGCATTGGCAACCATCCGGACGAAAGCGTACTCTTCAACCGGATTTTCCATGTCCGAGCGGGCGTCCTCGCCCGTGCGGCATTCGGATGAAAGTCGCACTTGATTAGAGTTTCGCTAAGCGATCTTACTTCTTGCGATTAAGCTGCTGGGTCGCAACGATCGCGCGGCGAACCGGAACAATCGCACCGCGAGCCGGATCGGCGGCGGCGCTGGCCCGAGCCAGCACTTCTTCCTGGATGTATTTCACGAAGTCCTGAATCTGAAGCTGCATTTCTTCCATGCGCTCGCGCATCTGCAGAATGATGGCGATACCGCTGATGTTCACGGCCAAGTCGCGGGCGAGCGTCAGAATGAAATCCAGCCGCTGCAAATCCTCGTCGGTGTAAAGCCGAGTATTGCCTTCGGTTCGCGACGGTTTCAGCAAGCCTTCGCGTTCGTACAGACGCAAGGTCTGGGGATGGATGCCATACATTTCAGCCACAGCCGAAATCATGTACGCGCCCTTGGATTTGCGCTTGGTCATCGCCTCAAAGTCTACAACAAAAAGAAAGCGGCCACGGATTTTGCGGATGCTCACGGATTTTGCGTGATCCGTGTCAATCCGCGTAATCCGTGGCCGCTTTTATTAGGCGACCGCTTCCGGCTTCTCTACGGCAGCCGGAGTCCATCCCTGCGGTTTAAGCGCGTGATTCAGAAAATACGCAAATACCCCCGCCGCGATAAGCAGCATTCCGAAGGCGAAGGAACTCATCCCCAGCACTTGCTCGGTCTCGCTGCGCACCACTGAGAATCCAAGAAGCAGCATGGGAGCAATCCCGACGGCAACGGCTCCAAACATTCCACCAGGAACCCGAAACGGCCGATGCAATTCAGGTTCTCGTACGCGTAGAACGATGAGCGCGATGAACTCCAGCGAAAGGCTGGCCCCGTAGAGAAGAATGTCGATGGTCACGAGGCGCTCGAAACCTAGGCCAAGGCACAATGCCCATCCGATTGCGCAAACCACAATCGCGACCCACGGCGCGCGTGATCGAGGATGCAGCTTGCCAAAGACGCGAGGCAACATTCCGTCCTGAGCCATCGCCAGCGGCAGACGCGAATAACTCATGACCAAAGCGTTGAACATGCCGAAGCCGCTTATCATGCCGCCGAGGGCGAGGCCAACGCGTAACAGTGGCCCACCCAGCAATCCGGCGATGTCCGCCCAGAATCCGGTCTCCCATGCGCTCGATGAAAGTCCAGTCATCCACATGGCGGCTACAGGAACGATGTAGCTCAAGGCCACGATCACGACCGCCGCCAGCATAGCGCGAGGATACGTCCGCTGCGGTCGCTCGACTTCAGTGGCGATAGTCGAAGCGTTGTCCCAGCCCATGTAGTTCCACATGCAGATCAGCAGGCCGGTAAGAATGTCGACGGACGATGTAGTTGGTTTGGTTACGGCGTGGGCCAGCGCTCCAATCTTGAAGGGCGCGATAGCTACAATCAGAATGAAAGGCGCCGACAGAACAATCAGAAGCCAAAGCGAAGTCGTCGAAACCACGCGCACGCCTGCGACATTTAGCAAAGCACAGACGACGACCACAGCAAGCCCGACCATCCATCCGCGATATCCCTCGGCGAACCATGGAAACAGGCGCGTGAGATAAAGGACGAACAAAGTCGGATAGATCGCCATGTCGAAAATCGACGCCACTAGCGAGAGCCACGCTTCCTGAAATCCCCAGAAGTTGCCCATAGCGCGGCGCACCCAGGCGTAGTAGCCGCCTTCGTAGGGCAGGGCGCTTGAGAGTTCGCCGATCATGAAAGCAGTAGGCAGACTCCACAGAATCGGAGTCAGCAGAAGAATAAGGATAGCTTTGCCGTAACCGGCGCCGCGCACAATGTCCTCGGTGCCATAAGTGCCGCCCGACACCATAAAAAAGGTGGCGGCGACGAGTGGCCACAAGGTGAGGCGAACCGATTTCTTCCGATGGGGGACGATCGTGGGTGGCTGGAATTGTTGACGTGGCGCGCTAGCTGTTGCCAATTTCTATGTCTTCCTCCCTTGGGCGAATCACTCTCAGCCAACCCCGTCGCGCCTACATTCGCTCTGGGCCTCCCGGTGCACTAAGATTCCGGAAGCTGCGCTGAAGTTAGTTCGCATTCGTGAGAATACGGCAATTTAGATGCGTTGTGGAAAAAAAGTGATCAGAATTCGAGTTATTTTTTCTCGGAGGGGCTGCGACGGAGGTAACGGGGCGACGCGCCTCCCGCCCGCGAAGCAAGTCCAAAAACCAGCTCGAACGATCTGGTATAAATAATGCAATTTCGAAAACCGTTTCTCTCAGGAGGAAATTCGATGAAGAAAATGCTGGTTGCTGCTTTTTTGATGAGCGCCGTCATCCTGCTCGCCCAATCAGGAAAACCGCAGAATACCTTTACGCCAAATCAAATCAAGTGGGGGCCGCCTCCGCCGTTCGTGGCTGCTGGCGCGCAACTCGCGGTGCTGGAAGGCGATCCCACCGCCAGCACTGGGGATTACACCATCCGGCTGAAGATGCCTGACGGATACAAGATCGCACCTCACTGGCACCCCAAGCGGGAGAACGTCACCGTCATCTCCGGCAGCTTTAAGGTGGGTATGGGGGACAAATTCGACGCGGCGAAAATGGGGACCTTCCCTGCTGGAAGCTTCGCTTATCTGGATCCCGAAATGCACCACTACGGGATGGCTTCAGGACCAACGGTGGTTCAGGTGCATGGCATGTCACCGCTACAGTTCAACTATGTGAACCCCGCGGATGATCCCAGCAAGAAGTAACCGAACCTGAAGCTGCTTGGGGTGGGCTTATTCGATCGGAGGGCCGTCGCCCGCTTTCACGGCGATCGGTCGCAGATCGGTAATAAGGTGATAAAGAAAACGGCCTGGTTCTTCCTGCATTACCATGTGGGCGGAATTGTCGAACCACACGAGTTTCTTCGCCGGCGCATGGACGCGCTGGAACCACTCACCAGCAACCGTGTGAGAAGTTGCGTAATCGTGTCGGCCCTCAAAAAGGAAGATTGGGCACTTGAACGTAACAAGATTCTCATAGTTCAGTTCTTCCGCGGCGTTCAGAAGATGAGTCAGGGAGTACAAACTGCCTTCATCAACCAGGTCTAGATCTTTGTCCGTGTAGTCCGGCGAAAGATTCCACGCATTTCCGTCATAGGAGAAATCGGTGCGTCCGTAAGTGAGGCCGCCGTAGAACATGATCCACTTACGCTGCATCCCGATTCTGGCAAAAGTCAGCTCAGCTGTGCCGGGATAAGGAGCGATGGACAGGAGTTCTTTTTCAGCGTCGGAGTTGTGATGCGAGCGAGCCTCGTCCAGCGCGAAGCGATAGCCCTCCTCTTCGCTACGTCTTATATTGATCATCTGTCCGACGCCTAAATATGCATGGAGCCATTCGGGATGGCGTTGTGCAACGGCCAGACCGAGTATGCTCCCCCATGAGTGTCCGAGCAGAAAAATCTTCCGCTTGCTGAATGTCTTTAGCAGGTATTGCACCACCTCTTCTGTATCGCTGGTCATCCGCGCGATCGTCATCGTCGAAGCCAGTGCGTTCGGGTCATTAGCGGCGTACGTCTTTCCGGTGCCACGCTGGTCCCACTGCACCACGGTGAAGTAATCTTCCCATGTCGTCTGGAAGGTATAGTCTGCGGGCATCGTCGGCGACCCGGGACCACCATGCAGAAAAAGAATAATTGGGTTGCGACGATCTTTCCCGCGGATGGATACCCACTGCGTTGACCCATTGATCTGCAACGGAAGAAGCTGATCGACACCGTTCGGCGAGACGATCTTTCGAGAGGCTGCGATGATGGCGGTCACTTCTGCCCGCGACATCATCTGCGGCTGCGAGGCCTGAGAGGTGTTGCTATTTGTGCTCTGCTGGGCTCCGGCGCTCTGCCCATGGTAGAGACAAGCAAACAGCAGTACAGTCAAGATCGCCGTTTTCGAGATAAGAATGGCTGGCGCTGGTGCCGTCACTTTCTCCATCTGCTGTTTGATGCCAAAAAGGCAGCAATTGCACCTTAGACGTTTTTCCAGAGTTCGGCGCGTGGATCTTCGGGATTCAACTTTGCCAGTTCTCGCAGAATTTCCTTCGAGCGCTCGTCGTGAGGCATAGGGACTGCGGTCTTGATCTCCACGATCTCATCTCCGCGGGCGCCCTCTTTGGTCGCCGACGGCACGCCCTTCTCGCGCAGCCGCAGCTTCTGGCCAGATTGCGTTCCGGGAGGAATCTTGAGCATGGCGCGGCCATCGATGGTCGGAACCTCAACCTTGGCTCCGAGCGCCGCTTCCGTAACACTCACCGGAACAGTGAGGTGAATATCGTCACCTTCGCGGTGAAAAATAGGGTGATCTCCCGCGCGAATAATCGCGTACAGGTCGCCGGGGGGTTGCCCGTGAGAGCCGGCATTGCCTTTGCCAGGAATTCGAATGCGCTGGCCATCGCGCGTGCCAGCCTTGATACGGACCTCGAGCGGTTCGGTTTTCTCAACCGTGCCCACTCCGTGGCAGGTCGGGCAGGTCGAAATGTTCTTACCCGTGCCGTGGCAGCGCGGACAAGTCGTATTGAACTTCATCCGTCCGCCGGTTTGGGTGATTTGGCCGCTGCCGCCACATTCGGGGCACTTGCCTGGGGACTCGGTGTAGCCATTGCCGTGGCAAGTTCCGCAAACCTCCTGCCGGGTAATGTTCAGCCGCATGACGCCGCCGCGGATCGCGGTCCAGAACGGCACGTTAACCTGGTACTCCAGGTCGGAACCGGGTTCGGGCACTTCCTGCGCGGCCGAGCCGCGCCCTCCGAACATGCCGGAGAAAATGTCTTTGAAACCTCCGCCGCTACCACTCTTGCGTCCGCGACCAGCGCCATCGATGAGGTCGGAAAAATCGAAGCCGCTAAAATCGAAATTCGCGCCCTGTCCGCCCGCGTTGCCGGGCTGTCCCCCTGTGAATCCGCCCGGGGGGAATCCGGAAGAAGTCCCTCCTGTCCCGCCGCCCGCCCGCGCGTACGCATCGGCCGTCGCAGGATCAATGTTGTCCGAATAAAACCCGAGCTGGTCGTAAATCTTGCGCTTCTTGGGATCGCTGAGGACATCATTGGCCTCAGAGAGCGACTTGAACTTCTCTTCGGCTCCTTTGTCGCCGGGATTGACGTCCGGATGATATTTGCGCGCAAGTTTACGAAACGCCTTGCGAATGTCCTCGGCCGAGGCCGACTTCTTCACGCCGAGGATGTCGTAATAATCTTTCTTAGCGGCGGTCGCCATTTCTATTCGTGCATCCTAACCACACATCAGTTCTGGATTTTGTGTCTTCCTGCTTCCAGCACGCCGATGCGCTCGTACTTCGGCGCATCCACGTAGACCGGAATACGGTTCACTCCGGTCAACGTCTGCGCGAAGACGTACCAGCGCCCTTCATCTTCCGCGAAATTAAGAAAATATGTTTGCCCGTTCGCTTCAAATTGCAATTTCAATCTCCCCTTGGTTCGAAAAAATGCCTCGAAAAAACAAGCCACGGATTTCACGGATTCTCACAGATGCTGCCCTTGGTCTCTAGATCCGTGATGATCCGCGTAAATCCGTGGCCAAGCTCTCCGCTGTTCTTATTTCTTGTCCTCTACATCTACATATTCTGCATCGATGACGCCTTCGTCCTTTTTGGCATTGCCGTTGGACGATGCGTCTGCTTCTGCGCTTGGACCTGCTCCGCTTTGCGGGGGTTGGGTTGCCTTGTACATTTGCTCGGCCAGTTTGTGCGAGGCCTGCGTTAGCGTCTCGCGAGCCTTGTCCATGGCTGCCTTGTCTCCGCCTTCCAATGCTTTCTTGGCGTCGGCGATTGCGTTTTCTACGTCGCCGCGTTCCGAGCCGGAGATTTTATCGCCCTGCTCGCGCAGCATTTTCTCCACGCCGTAGACCATGGAGTCGAGCTGGTTCTTGGCATCGATCGTTTCGCGCTGGGCCTTGTCCTCGGCCGAATGTGCGTCGGCTTCTTTTGCCATGCGCTCGACTTCCTCCTTGCTCAGGCCGGAAGACGACGTAATCGTGATCTTCTGGTCCTTGCCCGTGGCCATATCTTTCGCGGTCACGTTGAGGATGCCGTTCGCGTCGATGTCGAACGTCACTTCAATCTGGGGCACGCCACGCGGAGCCGGCGGTAATCCGGTCAGGTGGAACTTGCCCAGAGTGCGGTTCTGCGCCGCCATCGGACGCTCGCCCTGCAACACATGAACCTCGACCGAAGTCTGACTATCGGCCGCAGTCGAGAACGTTTCCGTCTTACGGGTTGGAATCGTCGTGTTGCGCGGAATCATCGGAGTCGCTACGCCACCCAGGGTTTCAATCGCCAGGGTCAGCGGAGTCACGTCGAGCAAGAGCAGATCCTTGACTTCGCCGCCGAGCACGCCGCCCTGAATCGCTGCGCCGATTGCAACCACTTCGTCCGGGTTCACGCCCTTGTGCGGCTCTCTGCCGAACAGCTCTTTCACCAGCGCCTGAATGCGAGGCATACGAGTCTGGCCGCCGACCAACACAACTTCATTGATCTTGCTGGCGTCGACGCCCGCATCTTTCATGCACTGCTTGCACGGTCCGACCGAACGCTGAATGATGTCTTCCACCATCGATTCCAGCTTCGCCCTGGTCAGCTTCTTTACCAGATGCTTCGGACCGCCGGCATCCGCCGTGATGAAGGGCAGATTGATTTCCGTCTCCATGGTCGTCGAGAGTTCGATCTTCGCCCGCTCGGCCGCGTCGCGCAGACGCTGCAGAGCCATCTCGTTGCCTTTGCCGCGCAAGTCGAGACCTTCGTCTTTCTTGAATTCGTCAATCAACCAATCGACAATGCGTTGGTCAAGGTTGTCGCCGCCGAGATGGGTGTCACCGTTGGTGGCTTTCACTTCGATCACGCCTTCGCCAACTTCAAGGATCGAAATATCGAACGTTCCGCCGCCGAAGTCGTAGACCGCGATGGTCTCATCCTTCTTTTTATCGAGACCGTACGCCAGCGCCGCCGCCGTGGGCTCGTTGATAATGCGCTTTACGTCCAGCCCGGCAATCTTGCCCGCATCTTTCGTGGCCTGCCGCTGGGCATCGTTGAAGTACGCCGGAACGGTAATGACCGCGTCGGTTACCTTCTCGCCCAAATAGTCTTCCGCCGCCTTCTTCAGCTTCTGCAGAATCATGGCGGAAACCTGCGGAGGCGTATATTCCTTGCCCTGCGCCAGCACCGCGACGCCGTCGCCCTGCTTCACGACCTTGTAGGGCACCATCTTTATTTCTTCGCCAACCTCGTCGTAGCGGCGTCCCATAAACCGCTTGATCGAGTAAACCGTGTTCTCCGGATTGGTGATGGCCTGCCGCTTCGCCACCTGCCCCACCAACCGCTCCCCGGTCTTGGTAAATCCAACCACCGACGGGGTGGTCCGCCCACCTTCTTCATTGGGGATCACCTTCGGCTCGCCGCCTTCCATAACGGCGACGCAGGAGTTGGTGGTTCCCAGGTCAATTCCTATAATCTTGGCCATAGCTGGCTCCTCCTAAACTAGATAAGTCCTGTGTAATCAGTAGATGTATGATTACGAACGACCCCATCCTAAGACTTGAGTGAATCGTTGTCAAGGTTTAGATGCGGGAGGAGATGAGGAGGATGCGGCCTATCTACAAAAAAACAAACGTCGCGTCTCAGGCGAACGGGGGATCGGGAGACAAGGACAGAGGGCGGGTCCCCGCACGCTTTCCCAACAGGTCAGGTCCAAAAGAGCGGACGCGAAACCTGGGGCACCAGGCCAAATGCAGGCTCGAACGGGCCACCTCTCCGGGAGGGGAGGCAGCCTAGGCCCCTCAAGTAATTTCTCGCGATATGGCATCCGCCTGGTTTCGGTAGTGTAGTTTTTTCGCCTTGTTTGCTGAGATTGCGACGTAGCTGCTCTCTATCGCCAACGAGGCAGCAACGTCCTTGCCAAAGGCCCTGATGTTGCAGTGCTTACGTAATGCATACGCAACCGTATGAAACGCGAATGTTGCCAGAAGATGGCCATAACAATCATCGAATACGGAAAAACGACGCGGGTTCGGAAATCTCACGACTGCCCCAGGATTCTTGCGACGGGCATCTTTCACCGCGGCCCGTAATCTCGCGCAATCCAGCACGGGAATTTGCCCAGCGCCCCTGATGACGGTCTGCTCCAAATCGGCCGTTGTGACGTCAAGAATCCCACCGGCTACCAACAGCGCGTGCGCGACGAGAGGCCACTGAAGCCGCCTACGGAACGCAGCGAAGGAACTTTTGATTTCGCTGATCGCGGAGGCCATATCGGTTACATTGCCGACCTTCCTGAATACACCAAGTGTTGAGTGGAGCGACCAAGCCTCGTTTTCCCAGCTGTAGCCGTAGGTGTAGGCCACCCGCGGATGGGAGATGATTCGCCCCAAGTAGTTATCGAGATCTCGATCCATACACACGATCACTCTAAGCACCTGCTCGGACGCAACGAGGGAAGCGAGTTCGAGCAGGGTGGACTTAGAGCCGACGGCACGGAACTTGAACCTGAACCTCGGCAAGAGTTTCCTGAAGATCAACGACCAGAATTTCGCGTCATGTGCGATCTCGTTAAACGCGCCCCCGGCCACCTCTTCGAGGGTCAAAGTGCGCCCGCCGCCCTCCACAAACACCACGGCGTCGACGCGATAGAACAGGCAGAGATTGCTCAGTCCTGAGTTTGACCGTCGAAAGCTCAACGCAACAAATCCTCCACGTTAAGGACTCGATCTTGATGCGGCCCAACAATGTCAGGAGAGTGCGTTGCAAAGATAATTTGTGCATTTGGGTTGATCTGCCTCAAATTGTCGGTCAAAGATTCCTGCCACTTAACGTGTAAAGACAATTCGGGCTCATCAGCGATATAGACCCAATTTTCCCGTTCCTGTAATAGCGCTTCGCCAAGCAGGATCAGCATCTGCTTTTCACCGGAAGACAACTCAGAAATGCCGATCGGTCTATCGCCAACCCAGCTTTGAAGCTCGTTCTTTTCGTTCACAGAAAATCGCTTTCTTGGCTTCATCATCTCGTTCAGAAGGCTCAAGAATTGCTCCTTGGGCTTTGAAATCTCCAACTGTTTTTCGAGAGTCGATTGCCAATCCGTAACCACACGATGGATTGACCGCATGCTAACCAGCGCAATGAGATGAGGCGTAGTGAGCTGACTGCCGGACGATAGTGCGGCAGAGACTAGGTTGAAGTGCTCGGTGAGTTGATCGGAGTAAGCCCGCTCTGGAACGCCGAATTTGCGAAAGATCTCTTCGAGCGCGGTTTTTTCGCGCTCCAGATTCAGGCTTTTGACCGATGTGAGGAGGTCCCATTGGCTGGTCTGGCCATAAAGGAGGGATGTAAAGACAGTTTTCTGAAATTGTTCCGATTCCGCCTCTCCCGCACTGGCGAGCTTTGAGAAGAATTTGATTAGCTCGCGGCTTAGTTCGTCGAGTTTTCGGTCAACCGTTGATTCGTAGCTATCATCATCCTCGCGATCCGCCCTGTAGCGGGCTCCGATGAATAGAAAGCCATTGAACCCTCACTACGCTCCGCAACTCCTCGGAAACTGCGCCAATCATCCTTCGAGCAGGGTAGTGCCTCAGCTGCCTGTCGATGTCATCGCCTGAATATTCGCGCGGCCCCTTGTCATCCTCAAATCGGTAACTCAGAATTGGAAATCTTCGTTGCCGGTCGAACGACTTGTCGACCGCGACTGTCGACTTGGATGCCGTTTCCTGATCGTTTAGGACGAGCCGAACGCTGGCAAAGGGAATTCGACTAAGTGTCGGCCAGTCTGCAGTCAATACGGCGGCAATAAGGTTAATTACGGTCGTCTTCCCTGATCCGTTCGGTCCAATGAGAAAGTTCGAATCCTCGAAAAAGCTAGCGTCGAGATTCCGAGAGCCCCAGAGACCGACAATAGATACGGACTCGACTAGCATCATAAGGGCGAGAGTCTAACAGTAGTCATCGGCAGGCACAAGCCTGGGCGGGCAGGCGGCGGTTGGGCCGAGCCTCCTGCCGCTCTTTCTCGCTTCCGCGCTGCCCATTCGCATTCGATCTCCACTGTCCCTGCGCAACCGCCGCGTACTGGCGATTTTTTCTCTATTGAAACTTATGGAAGCCCTGTTCCGTAAAAAGCAGTTGGGGGCACATCAATGACAGCTCAAGAAATGACAATACGACATGATCCTCAGACCCCGCCAGCGGACTCGACAACCAAGCGAATTTTCATTGGTCCGAATGGCTTGCGCGCGGGATGGCGCCTGCCGGACGGGTGGCCCATTCTAGTCGCGTTCTTTGCGACTAGAGTGGGGCTCTTAACCCCACTCTAAATTTCGCAAAGGGCGCGAAATTTAGAATGGGCCACCCGGCCTGTTACCGCCTCAGTTCTGGAATCACCCACTCCAACAATTCGCGGGCATTCACCACTTCGGTCTGCCGCCACTGCTTGGGGAAGTGGCGTTTGTTTCCCGTCACCAGATAATCCGCTTTGGACGCTTCGGCGCACTCCAGAAAGCGGTTGTCGGTCGGATCGCGACTCACTTTCAGCCGATGACGAGGACGGACCACGCGGGCCGCATTCTGGAGCAGGCGCAAGGATCGGCCAACCTGCCTCGGAGCGATCCCAAATTTAGGCCGCCGCAGCACACCGTCATACTCATCGAGAATCGCAGCCGAGACTGCGATCTGCACCTTACCCGCGAGCACCAGATCCAACACATGCCGCTCGTAGCCTTCCGCATTCAAGTGTGCCGAAACGACAACGTTCGTATCCAGCACAACCCGGAGTTTTCTCATCGGTTTTAGAGGGAGCGTTCGCGACGATAAGCGCGAATTTCGCGGTCGATGTCGCGCATGGAGAGTTTGTTCTTACCCTGCTTTCGGGCTGCGGCCCGGACGGCGGCGACGACCTTCTTCTCTGGCGCGATAGTCTTGAGGAAGTCCTTGATGCCCATAATTACGATCTGCGGTTCCCCTCGCCGATCTACAACGAACCGGGCCTGATCGAGGCGGGCTCTCCGCATGATTTGTCCAAGCTGGGTCCGCGCCGCCAGCGCGGAAATGATCTTCGGAATAGATTCGGGGACAGTTCCCATGTTTCCTCGAACTAATTAATTGATTCCCAGCAATCGTATCATGGCGGGTGGCCCACTCAAGCCGTTTTTTGGCTTGAGTGGGGCTTTGCGGCTGGGCCGAGTTTCCCTGCCGCTCTTTCTCGCTTGCATGTCGTCTATTGCGGCTCAATCCCCACCGCTCGATGGAAACATTCAACGCAAGATCCCCCTCGGCTTCGCTCGGGGCGGGCTCTCCACTCCACAGATCATCGCTTTGCGATGATCGGTTCCGGTCGGGATGACAGAGTTGGGGAGTTTTTCCACGAACTGAGGTTCATTCCGAACATTGAAATCGTAGTAGCGCGTTTGCCAGAAATGCTCCTCCTGGCCGATCAATCGCCGCGATACGCCCTGCCTCCGAAGAACGACTTGAGTGGGCCACGCGCCAAATCCCCATTCTAAATTTCGCAAAGGGCGCGAAATTTAGAATGGGGCACCCGGCGGAAACACAAGGTCCCTCCACTGCGCTTCGCTCCGGTCGGGATGACAGGGTTATTTCGCGAATCCCGGCTTTAGGGATTTGAGCAGGCACGATTGGCATCTTTCCCGATTTGGGAAAAAGGTTGTCAAGCCCCCTGGAGTGGACAATTCCGGCTATCTCGCTGATTCGGTTATGAAAATAAAGTTTGAAATCATGTCATAGTTCCCCCCTGCGATTTGATAGTCTGGAGGTAGAAGACAAAAACAGATGGCGCGACCGGAAATCCGGCTCGCGCCTTTTTTATTGTATTGAAAGGAAAAATGCCGCAAAAGCCATTGTTCGACGCCGCTGGAAATCCGTTTGCAAGGCCGCGAACTCCGCCTTCGACGCCCTGGATCATGGCCAACCTGGAGCGCGACCGGCAAGCCAACCGGGAGGCGTTGCTCGGCATGAAAGAGACCATGGTGCGCGGGCCCCTGGCGGCGAAGCGTCGCGGCGAACTGTCGGAACTCGCGTTCTTTTATAAGGCCGCCAGCCTCGGGTTTGGCGTAGCCAAGCCTTGGGGCGACAGCGAACGCTACGACTTTATCCTGGATTCGGGACAGCGGCTTTGGAGGGTGCAGGTCAAGTCGGGAGCCTATCACCAGAATCGCCGCTATGGCCTGCATGGAATGTGCGGCAACCGGGGACAGACCCAGTACACGTCCGGGGAGATCGACATCCTGGCCGCCTACCTCATTCCGCTCGACGTGTGGTACATCATTCCGGTCGAAGCGATCAAGAATCGATGGTTGCTCTTTTTCCCCTACGGCGGAGCGCGCTGCGGCCACTACGAAGAGTATCGCGAAGCCTGGAGCTCGCTGGCGCCACGAACTTCGGACGCGTCATTCTTGTTTACTGGTCTCTCGGCTGGCCTCTCCGATGATCCGCAAAACGGACGCGTCCGGCCTGGATACCTTAATCCACGGTTTCTGTGATCCGGGCCGGCGCGGTTCAACGCTTCTGGTACGGGTGGAAGATGTAGTCCTTCGCCTTCACTGGCGTATGGCACGCGTATCCGCAGTCTGAGAGGCTCTTGGCATCGGCCGAGAACGTGTCCGAGGCAGCATCGTAGTTAAACACAGCGTATCCCCAGCCGCCGCTTTTAGAAAATCGCTTGCTGTCCTTTTCCATAACGAAAGCCTGCTTAAAGACGTCTGGGACATCGACGACGAAGGGGGCCTCGGTGCTTTTCTTCGGCTTCCATTGCAGCTTCACGATCATGGAGCCATCCGGGAAAGGCTGGCCGTTGCCGGGAATGCCGGACTTGAACGCCTTGATCATCTCCGGGTTGGCGACGATCACCTTGAGTACTTCGTCGGTGTGGGCGGAGGAGACCGTCGCCCAGTCCTCGTAGCCGCGGAAGTCGGAGAACGCGATTCCGCTCGGCGATATCAGCGAATACTTGTCCTTGGCTTGGCCTAGCGCGTAAACGGCCGTGGCGGCGAGGACGGCGAGCGCTGCCGTAATCGCAATCGTGAGCTTGCTGTTGCGCTTCATGGCTGATGCTTGCTTAACCCGGATTTTCACTTTTCAGCTCCTTTATCCTTCGCTGTGCAGATTTCCGATTGATTCGGTGTGAAGGCATCAGACCAGAAGAGTTGGAGCCCGACAATAGGACCTTGGTATCGCCAGTACTTTACGTGTTGTCCATGTCAGTTCAATTCTCGGTGTGGGGACGATCGAAAGAGGCGGGAAATGTTCTGAGCAACGCGGCTGAGTTCTCGTTGGCCCACTGAGGCATTACCAGTTCTTCAGTCGTATTTCTCATAAAGGATCGACTTACGGTCCCAGCCCAGCGACTTCAGCAGTTCGCGGTTGGCTTTGACCATCTTGTCCAGGCCGCAGATGTAGGCATGCATGTCGGTCCGGCCCTGAACGATGGCGGAGACGTGTTCCTGCACGTAGCCGCGAAGGCCCTGCCAGTCGGGCCCGCCGCGGCTCAAAGTAGGCAGGTAATGAAAGTTTGCGTGCTTCTTGGCCAATCGCAGAAATTCGTCGTGATAATAGATGTCCTTCTCTGTGCGATTGCCGAAAATCAGGTAAAGCTGTTTGCCCTGATGTCTGGCTCGCCCGTCTGGCGCCGAGTCTGGATTGGAACTCAAAAGCCAGCGCAGCATCGAACGAAAAGGCGCAATCCCGGTCCCGGTGGCGATGAAAATCGTATCGCGCAGCGGCGGACGCAAAATAAAATCGCCGAACGGTCCCTGGCAGCCGATCTCGTCGCCCTCCTTCATATCGCAAAGAAAGTTGGACATGAAGCCGTCCTGCACCCGGTTGAGGCATAAGGCGAATTTATTGTCGCCGTTGGGCGGAGAAGCAATCGAGTAAGCGCGAATGATCTCTTCGCCGTCGGGCTTGTTGGTTTTGAACGAGAGCCATTGCCCTGCCACAAAGCCGAAGTGGGGTACGCCATTCATCTCGAATTCAAGATGCTTGGTGAGATCAGAAAGCGCGACGCTGTGCACAAGACGTGCCGTGAAAGTTTGAAATGGCATCGCTAATGTAGATGACGAAAAGTATGCCGACGACGCGACCACCCTAGATCAGCAAACACCCTGTCATCGTATGAGCAAACACTCCGTCATCCCGAGCGGAGCGGACGTTCGCGAATGCGAGCGTCCACGCAGTCGAAGGACCCGGCGACCGATCGCAGTACCAGCGCTATTTCAGGGAATTTTATCCCTGCGCAATTAGGAGAAGCCCGAGCCGAAAGCCGAAAGCCGAAAGCCGAAAGCCGAAAGCCTTCTTACTCCACCGTGACCGACTTCGCCAGGTTTCTCGGCTGATCCACGTCACACCCGCGACGCACCGCGATGTGATAAGCCAGCAGTTGCAGCGGAACGATTTCAAGAATCGGCGACAGCGCTTCCGGCGCCGGCGGGATGTAAAGCACGTGGTCGGCGGCTTCCTTTATTTCTTCATCGCCTTCGGTGGCCAGCGCGATCACGATGCCCGAGCGAGCCTTCACTTCTTTCAAGTTCGACGATGTTTTCTCGTAGCGCACCATCGACAATTCATTCTTCGGGTCACGCGTTGCAATAATTACGACGGGAAGGTTCTCGTCGATGAGGGCATTGGGGCCGTGTTTCATCTCCCCCGCGGGATAGCCTTCCGCGTGGATATAGGAAACTTCCTTCAGCTTCAGCGCGCCTTCGAGAGCGATGGGATAATGAATGCCGCGGCCAAGAAACAGGAAATCCTGCGCCCGGACGTACTGTTTTGCCAGATCTTCGCAAGCTCGGTCGTGCGTGAGTAAGTGCTCGAGTTTGCCGGGAATCAATGTGAGTTCACGAACCGCCTCTGCGGCTTGCTCTTGATTCATGGTGCCGCGCACTTGCGCCAGATAAAGCGCGAACAAATAAAGAGCGGTGAGTTGAGCCGTAAACGCCTTGGTAGACGCCACGCCAATTTCCGGACCTGCGTGCGTATAAATCGTTCCCGCAGCTTCGCGTGTGATCATCGAGCCGACGACGTTGCAGATGGCCAGTGTCTTCGATCCTCTGGCCTTGGCTTCGCGCTGGGCCGCGATGGTGTCTGCGGTTTCTCCGGATTGTGAAATCACCACCGTGATCGTGTCGGGGGCGACGATGGGATCGCGGTAACGCCACTCGCTGGCGTAATCCACCTCAACTGGAACGCGCGCCAGGCTCTCGATCATGAACTTGCCCGCCTGTCCAGCATGCCAACTGGTGCCGCAAGCCTCGATGTTGATCTTCTTCGCGGCATTGAATTCTGCGTCGCTGATTTCCATTTCATCGAGGAAGATGTGCCCAGTCTCCTGCGAAATTCGTCCCAGCGTCGTGTCGCGCACCGCCCGCGGCTGCTCGTAGATCTCCTTGAGCATGAAATGCTTGAAGCCACCTTTTTCTGCTTGAATTGGGTCCCAGGTGACGTGCTGGACTTGGCGGGTTACGGTTTTTCCGTTGAAATCGGTGACTTTTACGCCTTCGGGCGTGACGACTGCTAGATCGCCATCGCCGAGGAAAAATAGATCGCGGGTGTGAAACAGAATTGCGGGCACGTCGGAGGCGACGAAGTATTCGTCCTTGCCCAAGCCGATGACCGCGGGTGGGCCATTGCGGGCAGCGACGATGGTGTTGGGGGCGTCGGCTGAGATCACTCCCAGAGCGAAGACGCCGGTTAGTTGGCCAATCGTCTTGCGCACGGCTTCTTCGAGCGAGGGTCGGGTGCCATTGCTCTTGGTAAAATATTTTTCCACCAGGTGGGCGATAACTTCGGTATCGGTTTCAGTGGTGAATTTGTGGCCTTCTTCGATGAGCTGTTTCTTCAGCGTGACGTAGTTCTCAATGATGCCGTTGTGTACGACGACGATCCGCCCGGTGCAGTCGCGATGCGGATGAGCATTTTCTTCGGTGGGACGGCCGTGGGTAGCCCAACGGGTGTGGCCGATGCCATAAGTTCCATCCAGGGGGTTGAGGCGGATGACTTCTTCGAGATTACGCAGTTTGCCTTCGGCGCGACGGATCTGCAGACCATCGCCGTTGCCACAGACTGCGATTCCGGCGGAGTCGTAGCCGCGATATTCCAAGCGGCGTAACCCCTCGATGATGACCGGCACCACGCTTTTCTTGCCTACGTATCCAACAATGCCGCACATGGACTGCTCCGATGAACTCTTCGCACCGCGCTGTTGGGTGCGAGTTCCCTGGTGCTGTGTGAGCGAAAGCCGCAGCGCTGGGGGTCCTTCGACTTCGCCCATTCTCCGCCAAGCGGAGGATCGGCTGCGCTCAGGATGACATTTTTCTTTTAGTCTGTTTTTCTTTCACTCTCAGATGACTTTTCTTTTACTCCTCAAGAGAGAAGCGGAATTCTTCGATGACCGGATTGGTCAGCACTTCTCGAGCCATGCGCGCAACTTCCGCTTCCGCTTCGGGACGGGTGAGTCCGCCGTCGAGCGTGAGTTCGAAATACTTGCCCTGGCGCACTTCCTCCAGGCCCTTGTATCCCATCTTCTTGAGCGCACCCTGGATGGTCTTTCCTTGAGGATCCAAAACGCTCTTCTTCAGCGAAACATAGACATAGGCTTTCATGGGGGATTCCTCATTATACGTCAGGCAAGAGGGGAAACGTGGCGCACGAGCGGCTTAGACCAGTCGTGCGATTTGCGAGTCCAGGTCCGCGAGCGCGTTTTGCAGGATTTCGCGGTGGCGCGGGTTCTGGGCAGCTTCGAGTTGTTGCAGCACGTGGCGGCGGGACAAAAGCAGGCTTTGGCGTTGACGTTGGATGGCGATTTGCGCGGGAGTCAACGGGGGCTTGGCTGGGCCGCGAGTGGAAAGCGCTTGAGCTTGCTGGTCCTCAACCGATTTGCTCCCCCATCCTCGGGCCACTCAGAAATTATAACTGCTCTGGAGCGGTGAAGAGGGCGGGTTTCGTCCAATTCCTGGACATCTCGTATGGGAGTGTAGTCAGTCGCAGGGACGCCACTGCTAAGAAATCGGCCACTAATTGACACGAAAAGTGCCAACCTGGCACCAACCGTGTCATCCTCAAAAATAAAAGTGCTTGCGTAGCGGGGTTTTGGGGTTATGATTTTCCCACAGCTGTATTTGGGTTTTTGCTGGGAAGGTTTGCTCGAGGGGGCTTCCTTACGTTGGACTCGCGCAAATGGACCCTAGTCGCCGCTTCGAAGTAGATGGAGATGTCGGGCGTTACGAAGCTTTGCTGCAGATGGCGGACCTCGTGGTTCATCATCGCAGCGTGCCCGAACTGTTGCCGGAATTAGCGCAGCGGTTGCGTAACGTGGCCTCTTTTGAAATTGCCAGTCTTTGTCTGCACGATCCCCAAAAAAATGTGATGCGGGTGCATTTCTGGGAAGGCAATGAGCGCCTTTCGGACCTTGCTGAATTGCCGGTGGAAGAATCAGCTTGCGGATTCGTGTGGGAAAAGCAACGGCCGGTGGTGTTGCCCGACCTGCATCAGGAGACCCGGTTTCAGCGTGCGGTGAATCTTCTCAAAGAAAAAGGAGTTCGTTCTTACTGCGAGTTGCCGCTAACCACCGCGCAAAAAAGATTCGGAGCGCTGGGGTTGGGAAGCTTCCGTCCAAACGCCTACAGCGATGATGACGTAGAGCTTCTGCGGCGAGTGGCAGAACTAGTGGCGTTGGCGTTAGAAAACGTGATGACGCAGGATGCTTTCCTGGAGGAGAAGCAACGGCTGGAGGTGTTGCTGGAAGTGAGCACGACGTTGATGTCGAATCTGGACGTGAGGCAACTGTTCCCCGCGATTTCAGATCTCATTCGAAAAGTAAGCCACCAGGACTATGCGAGCGTGGCGCTGTATGAGGAGGGCAACCGCTCGCTGCGAGTGTATGCGCTGGATTCTCCGCTAGGGGAAGAACTCCTCAGCCCAGAGACGGTAGTGCCGATCACGGAGTTTGCTCCGGGGTCGCTATTCCAACGAGGAGAGACCAGAGTGTGCAATCGCGAGGATCTGGTCGCGATCGACTCTCCCATCGTGACTCGAATGCTGGAGCTTGGAATTCAGTCGTTCTGCTCTATTCCCCTGATCACTCGCAAGGGCAAGCTGGGAACCCTGAACCTGGGCAGCGCAACGAACGGCGCGTTTGCTGCGCAAAACATCAGCTTTTTGAAACAAGTGGCTGCCCAGGTCGCCATCGCCCTGGATAATGCCCGGGCGTACCGGGAAATCGCGGAACTGACGGACAAACTGAAAAAGGAAAAGCTCTATCTTCAAGATGAAATCCGCTCGGTGCTGAACTTCGAAGAGATCGTAGGCGAAAGCCCGGCTCTTAAGCACGTGCTGGCGCAGGTCAACACGGTGGCGCCGCTCGATGCCACGGTGCTCATCCTGGGCGAAACGGGAACTGGTAAGGAATTGATCGCTCGTGCGATTCACCGCATGAGCTCGCGGAAAGATGGGAGTTTCATCAAGTTGAATTGTGCCGCGATCCCTACCGGACTGTTAGAAAGCGAACTGTTCGGACATGAGAAGGGGGCATTTACTGGTGCTGTGAGCGCCAAGATTGGGCGTCTAGAACTGGCCGACAAGGGGACTCTGTTTCTGGATGAAGTGGGAGACATTCCACTGGAACTGCAGCCAAAGCTGTTGCGGGTGCTGCAGGATCAGGAGTTTGAAAGGCTGGGCGGGGTCCGGACGATCCGGGTGAACATACGCCTGATCGCGGCTACCAATCGCGATCTGGCGAAGAGCGTTGCCGCGCGAGAGTTCCGTAGCGATCTCTATTATCGCTTGCATGTCTTTCCCGTACACATGCCGCCCTTGCGTGAGCGGGGGAGGGATATTGAGTTGCTCGTACGTTATTTTGTGCAACGGTTCTCCCGGCGCATGAACAAACAGATCGAAACCATTCCCACAGAGACCATGAATGCGTTGGCACGCTGGGAGTGGCCGGGGAACGTGAGAGAGCTGGAAAACTTTATCGAAAGATCAGTGATTCTCTCCGCAGGGACGGTTCTCAACGTTCCTCTATCGGAGTTGAGGCCCTCCTATGTCGGCGCTCACCACGATACCAGCCTGGAGAGCCTGGAACGGGAGCACATCCTTCGCGTACTTCGCGAGACTGGTGGAGTGATCTCCGGTTTGCACGGGGCTGCAGCGCGGTTGGGGATGAAGCGGACCACCCTGCAGTCAAGAATGCAGAAGATGGGGATCTCCCGCGTAGACTACGAAAACTAAGTTCCCAGTACCCACCGGTAAGGCTACGTCGTGCTTTCCTGACGAAATGTCGGCATTCTGCCGCAGCCCCGGCAGAATCGCCTCGGGAATGGTGCATTCTAAGTTCGATCTCATCTTTGTTTCCCAAGCCTTTGCTGACAGTTGCGGCCTAATTCGAGTTTGGCATGTGAGCTGCGAGGGGGCCATCGAGCATTCTCATCGGTCCGAGAATATTAGGGTTACTCAATTCACATCGAGGGCTAATGCGATCGAGAGAATTCGAGTGGCACGGCTGCGCAGCGCCTATCCCCAAGGAAGCTTGCGCAGGATTCGAGGAGACAAGAGGAGAATTGTGTGCTCATCCAATTGGGCGCTACGAGAGGTCGGGGAAGTGTCGAGCCAGTACTATCCGGCAGAAATTCTCAGAAACGGTACGACGCAACCGGAGTGAGGCCATCATTTCCGATACTGGTTCAAACCGATTCAGCAAAACTGGAGGGCTTGGCCGGACTGGCGCCGAAGGGCAATCGTGCGCAAGCGTTCTGCGCATCGGTCGATCCCTTGTATTTGTTTTCCTGCGGCGTGATGTGGCACCGGGAGCGGGATGCCAGCGCAGGCTGGGAATTGATTCAATTCCTGCGATCGCAAGACAAAGGCTCACGGGGGATTGCGGCCGCGTTGCTGGCGAGGACGGAACATGCGCGCCTTTTGATTCGAGATTTGCGTCGAGCCCGGGTTCGTGTCACTAAGCCGGCTGCACTCAGCGTCGACAACCCCGTGGGGCAGACGCCGAGCAAGGTGGATGGAATGAATACACCGTATGGGCTGGAAATCGTGGAGAGTTGCCTGACCTGCAAGTTGCGGAAGGATCGCTGGTTCTGCGGGCTCTCGAGCGAGGTATTAAAGTTGTTGAGCTCGGCAAGCCATCTGAGCACGTATCCCGGCGGGGCTGTTCTGTTCGTCGAAGGGCAGACGCCGCGCGGCGCCTTTGTGCTGTGCTCGGGCAAAGCGAAGCTATCGACTACCTCGCGTGACGGCAAGGTGCTGATTCTTAAAATCGCCGAAGCCGGGGAAGTGCTGGGGCTGAGCGCTGTGATTTCGGGTGAGCCCTTTGAATTAACCGCCGAGACTGCCGGACCGTGCCAGATTAACTTCGTCGAGCGGGAGGCACTCGTGCGGCTGATCGAAAAGAATGGGGAATTCGGTCTACATGCGTCGCAGGCGCTGAGCCGGGAGTTCCAGTCGGCATACCGGGACATCCATGATCTGGTGCTGGCGCGTTCATCCGCGGGCAAGCTGGCGAGATTGCTGCTTTCCTGGACGCCGATCCGGGAACAATTCGAGCCTCCTGAAATTCGCGTGCGGGCGAGCCTGACCCATGAAGAGATGGCGCAAATGATTGGTTCCTCGCGGGAGACCGTCACCCGGTTACTGAGCGATCTCAAGAAGAAGGAATTCATTCGCCTCGATGGCTCGACTCTGGTGATCCGCAATCGAACGGCGCTGGAAGCGCTGGCTGCATAGTGACGGATGCAGCCTGAATAGACGGCCGGATCCCCTCCCCGGCCGTCTATCTCCCACCGATGTTCTCCTAAAAATGAAACCCTAACTGCGCAGTCAGGGTACGTGGCGTGACGTAGTGGGTTCCGCTAAAGGTGGACAGGAAGTTATACAGCACATAGTTGTTTGCTATGTTAATGGCGGTGAGCTGAAGGCTCCACTTGTATCGGTCGCCGTGGAAAAGATCGTCGTGGCCGACGGAGATGTCGAAGAGATTCCGCGATGCGATGCGCGGCGGATTCTTGTCATCGTTCTCGGTTCCTGGCGCCGGCACCTTGATAAGAGAGGATCCGAACTGCGAGGCGGCGCAATTGTACGGCAGCGGCGAAGTGGGAGTTGCGCGGATGCCGTTGCAGGTGAACCCGGCCGCGGACTCCTGATCGGCAGAAAGCGGGACACCGCCCACGTTGGAAGCGATCATGCTCACGTTCGGCACGCCGCCGATGAGGAGCGATCCTGGGCAATCGTTGAAGTTCGCCGGGCTCCCGAAGCATGGAGTAGCGCCCGCGACGAGTCCGCTGTCATAGCGCCAGTTAAAGCCCATCCACGGGCCGCGCTTCCAGGGCTGGTATTGCAGGTGGGTGGTCTGATTGAAATGCTCATCGTGGTCGATGCGGAACGGCAGGCCGGCAGCGGTCGCGACCGTTGCACCCGCTCCGCCGATTTGGGGCTGGAAGAATCGCGCAGCCACGCTGGAGAAGACCATGAGCGCGGAGAATCCGTGGATATTCGGCACACTGACGCGGCCTGCGTATCCCGGGATCTTGGAGTTGTGCCACTCGATGGGGAAGGTAATGGGAGTGTTGCCGAGCACGCTGAAATCGTAGCCATTGTGCGTGTACTTGGAAATCCACTCGCCAGAAAAGACCACGTACTTGCCGAACGCCTGCTCGATTCCGGCGTGGAATTCATTGCGGAAGCCGGGACTCAGGCGATCGGCCACCGGTGAAGTGCAGAGAAGTAGCGGATCCAAGACAGGATTGGCGCATCCCAAGCTGGAAAGGATCAAGTTTTCGTTAAAGGGAGATTCCAGAGTGCGGGCATAGGAAACCCGCAGAATCGTGTTGGTCTTCTTCACGTTGTACGCGATCCCAACACGAGGCTCAGCCTGCCGCGCAATCGTGAGACCGTTGTAGAGATCGCCGCGTATGCCAAGGTTTAAGGACCAGTTTCCCTTGGTGATGTTGTCTTCCAGATACAGAGCCAGTTCCTTCACATCAGTGTGACCGTTGAATGTGAACAGGCCTCCGCCACGGGTTAGGTCGTAGGGAAGCAGGGTGGGATTGAAATTAGGGTACAAAGCACTGTTGGGAGCGTTCGGATTCGCGGCTGTGTTCGGCTGGTTGGCGCCGATGCACTGCGAGGGATCGGTGAAACCCGCCACGGCAACGAACGGGAAAGGGTTCAGGGCTGTAACTGGCGACGCAGTGATGCAGGGTGCGTTGAAAGCCGGATCGACAATGCCAAGCTTGTCATTTTCGTTAAGGAATGTTTGTTCGTAGGTGACTCCCGCCTTGACGTTGTTTATGCCCTTGGCGTAGGAGATGTCGGATCGAATTCCGGCGTTGGTGAGGGTTCGGTTCTGGCCCACGGATTGTCTCTGCAGACTCGGTGGCCCGAGGTCGGCGAAAGGGTCGCTGCTGGGATAGTAGTTGTAATCGTCGCGGCGCACGAATAGTCCCAAAGTAAGCACGGAACTCGGATTGAGAACATGCGTCCAGGAGGGGGCGATGTTGAAGGTTCCAATCTTGGAGCGTTGGTCGGACGGACCAACGACTTCGCCGTTAGGAGCTATTCCTCCGTAGTTTTCTACTGATGGAAGGACGCCGTTGAGTCCGCTCCAGGGCGTGGCGTTTTCAGCGTCGAATGAATTCGGAGTTTGAAACCAGCTGCGGCTGTAGCCGAAGTTGAGATGAATCGAGTCGTTGGCTGAGAATTGATAATCCACGCGGTCGAACGCGTTTTGTTCGTTTCCCTTGTCGTGTAGCACTGCGAATTCCGGCGGATCGAGGAATCGACCGCTATTCAAACCGTTCACAGAGATAAAGTTGCCCCAGTTCTTTCCGCCGTAGGCAAGATCGGCTGCCAGGTTGGATGACCCAAATGATCCGTATGAAGCGCTCACGCTGCCATGGGGTCTAGTAACGCCCTGGCCCGAGCGTGTGGTCGCTACAATGACCACGCTGGTCTTGCCTCCGAATTCCGCGGGAGGTGCGCCAGAAATGACTTCCAGGGATTGCACCGAATCGAGGGGGATCTGGTTGGAGAAGACTTTACTCTGCTGATCGGTAATTGGCTGGCCGTCGACCGAGAACGAATTCTCGGCGTGGTCACCGAGGCCGTGGAAGAGGCCATTGGAATCGGCCGCAATTCCCGGCGTCGAAAGAGTAACCAGTGAACTCAGAGATGACGAAGAGCTTTCCAGTGGAAGTTTGTCGAACAGGTTCCGGTCGATATCGGAGTGGAAGGTCGGATCGTTCTCCAGCAAATCTTCTCCAGCTTCGCTCTGCACGGTAACGGTTTCCGAAGATGCCGCTACCTGCAGGTTGATCTTGATTTCCAAAGGCACAGAGGAGCGAACGTCAACATCTTGTGCGTAGGCAGAAAACCCGGCGGCTGCCACGCTCAAATGGTAGGGATTGAACGGAACGTTTCCGAAGCTGAAACGTCCGGAGCCATCCGTGATGGTCGATCGGTCAAAATGGCTGACCGGGTTATGAATTTCAACCGTTGCATTGGGAATGACGGCGCCGGAAGAATCCAGGACAGCGCCGCTGAGGGATGCAGAGTTGGATTGCGCATTGGCGTGAAGACCTGACGCCAAATAGAAAACCACCACAAAAGCCGCAGAAAGCGACTTCTTGTAAGAAGCCAGCATGAATTCCTCCATAGGAACGAGAGCCAGGGTTGATCAACGGGCTAAGAAGCCCGAATCAATTTTCGGGTGCGAATTCCCTAGGCTGAAGGAGGAGGACGGATGCGAAGAGAGGAGACAAAACCGAGGGAGCTGTGTTCGACTTGCGGCGACGCCACCAGAACCCGGCGGACAAAGAGCGGAACCGGGCGGTATACCGTGCTGATGAGAACTCCGGCATGGGCCACGGAACAGATCGAGCACTCGTGGCTTGGCAACTTGGAGTTGTCGGTGTGTACGTGGACTGCTTGAACGATGCCGGTAAAGGCGACGAGTAGGATACACAACAAAGACAGAGCCGACCTCGCCGTGTCTTTGCTCGATTTGTATCCGAACGAAATCAAACGGAAAGCCCCATTCCGATCACACTGTTTAGATATACCACGGCTTGGTCCTACGATGCACGCAAGAACCACCAGGTTGTCATTGTCCCAGGAACAAAAAGGGATTGATTCTACGATCGTGAAACTCCGAGGGCAGAGCTACGATCTCGCCTGCGTCCCTGCATCGGACAGCCCACTCCAGCAAACTGCGGTATTGCTCAATTTTTTCAATGCTCCCGAGCCACTCCGTGCCGGTTGCGGTCGAAATCACAACCACATTCGGCACATCGCAGGGTCCCACGCAACCACTGATGGTCAACTGGACTCGCTTTAGCAATCCGCGCTTGCGCCACTCGCTCTTGAGCCATTCAACCGGGACCTCTGGCAGTCCCCGCTCGGTGTTGCCGCAACAGCAACCGCGGCAGATCGTAACCTGCCCGATCACGAGGCGCTTCGTTTTAAGTGGGTATTCCAGGTGTGCGTTCATAAGATCCAAACTCACTGCCCGACTCCGGAATTCCGCGGCAACAATCTGGTGGAATTCAGAATAAAAGCCAGCTCCGAGGTGACATGAATAAAGGCCGCCAGCAACGGATTCAGAAGCCCAAAAGCCGCCATTCCCACGCCGATGCTGTCCACGATCAGTGTGCCGGCGAAATTCTGCATGATGATGCCGCGACAGCGCCGCGCTATCCGCAACGCTTCGACGAATTTTGCGAGATCGCTTCCAATCAAGATGACGTCTGCACTCTCGCGGGCGACATCCGTGCCCGATCCCATGGCAACTCCGACATTCGCCTGCACCAGTGCGGGCGCATCGTTGATGCCATCCCCGACCATCGCAACCTCGTGATTGCTTCCGCGAAGCTTGGTGACCCATTGTGCTTTCTGATCCGGCAAGAGCTCTCCCACAGCTTCATCGACGCCCAGGTCACGCCCCACCGACTTAGTGGCTGGTTGAGCGTCGCCGCTGAGCAAGATCGTCTTCAGACCCATGGCTCGCATCGCGGCGACCGCGCTTTTTGCTTCGGGACGCAGGACATCGGCAATGCTGATAGAACCCAGCAACTCTCCGCGTCTGGCGACATAGACTTCGGACACTCCCGTGCCGTGGCCATTGGCGGGCAAAATTCGTTTCACGCCATGCTCGGTAAGGAGCATGCGGCTGCCGACGAGAATCTCTTCATTTTGGTAAACCGCGGAGACGCCTTTTCCAGGAGTGTAGGCGAACTGGTCCGGTTCTGCAGCGGGTATACCCAATTGGTTCGCGCGCGCAATGATTGCTTTGGCGAGGGGATGTTCGGACTTGCGCTCCGCGATGCCAGCGGCAGTCAAAATCTCGCGCTCAGAAAAACCGTCGGCAGAGACCACCTCCCGAATCTGAGGAGTCCCGAAAGTCAATGTGCCCGTTTTGTCGAGCAGCACAGTGTCGACCTCGGCAAGTGCTTCCAGGTAAAGACCGCCCTTGATGATCGCGCCGTGATGAGCAGCTCGGCCGATCGCTCCCAAGATGGCGAGCGGCGTTCCTGCCGCTATGCCGCAGGCTCCGGCGACGATTACAACCGAAATCGTTGATCGCACGTTGTGAGTAATGACGAAGGTTAGAACTGCGGCGCCGAGGGCGAAGTAGACGAGGTAGCCGGCGAGACGATCGGCCGTTTTCTGGATCGGAGCCCGCGATTTCTCGGCGCGTTCGACGGCCTCGATGATCTTCCCGAAGGTCGTATCGCGTCCCAGTTTGTCCGCTCTTACTTCCAGCGCTCCCGATTGATTGATGGTCCCTGCGTAAACCGCGCTTCCCGCCGTTTTCTCGACTGGCATGGCCTCGCCCGTAATGGCGGCCTGCTCGACAAAGGATCGTCCGCTCAATACGTGGCCGTCGACTGGGATGCGTCCGCCCGGCTTTACCACTACCGAGTCCCCCACTTGAAGGCTTTCGGCAGGTCTTTCAACCACTTCGTTGTTGCGTCGGACGGCGACAGTTCGGGGGAGGAAATCGAGCAAGTCTTGGATGGCACGCCGACCTCGACCGACCGTCATGCCCTCTAGGACTTCCGCCGCTAACACGAAGGCAGTGATCACCAAAGCGGTAAAGAATTCGCCGATAGCCAAGGCTGAAAGAAGAGCGATAGTCATCGAGAGTTCCATCGTCATTTTTCGCTCGACGATGTTCTCGAAGGCCTCCTTGAATATCGGATATCCGCCGATCAGCGTGGCTAAAATGCCGATTACACTGATGCGGGGGAAAGGCTCCCAAACGCGAAACCAAACTGCTGCTGCGGCTAACGCCACGAACGCAATCCGTACGAGCTCGATCCATTCGGAGTCGTGCTCATGCGGTGTTTCGCGAGGGTTCACTGGCCGAAGTAATTCCGGGCCGTCTTGATTGGGAGAAGCGGCATTTAAGTCGAGTTTCGCGATCGGTTGTGGAATACTCATAGGTTCTCCGGGCACGGTTCATTTCTTACGCGAACAAGAAAGTGATACCATACGGGGTATCGTATAACACAATGAGTCACACCATCAAGGACAAAGAAAAGCTCGTTCTTAGAGCCAAACGCATTCAGGGTCAAGTGGAAGCGCTGGCACGTGCGCTCGCGGAAGAGCGCGACTGCTCAGAGGTCTTGCAGTTGATGAGCGCGGCGAGGGGAGCCATGAATAGTCTGATGGCTGAGCTTTTGGAGGGACACGTCCGCAATCATGTGCTTAACGGAAAAAAATCCAGCGCCGGGCAGGCATTGGCCGCTGACGAAGTAATCGCGATGGTTAAGTCTTATCTGAAATAACGCCGAAGCAATTGCGCAGCTCAAGACGAGCTTATAGGCGGAACAGTTCCCGCAGGCGCTTGGTCTGGGCGCGGCTGACCGGGATTTCGGTTTGCTTCTTGTCGTCCAGGCGCAACTGATAAGAGCTCTTAAACCAGGGAACGACCTCTTTGATCCGGTTAATGTTTACCAGGTACGAACGGTGGGCCCGCCAGAACAGATTAGGATCGAGGCTATCCAGCAGCTCTTCGAGCGTACGGCAGTTGGATTGTCCTTCCATGCCGCTGGCCCCGCTGGTCACGACGCTAATAACGCCATCTTCGATGGAAGCGAAACAAATGTCCTTCTGATTAACCAGGAACAAGCGTCCGCCAGCCTTCAGCAGGATTTTGGACGTCTGCGGCTTCTGGGATTCCAGCATCCGCATCAGGGTGTCTAGTTTTTCCGACGACGGCCCGTTGTTCGCCATTTTGGCTCGCGCTCGCTCTACCGACTGAGCCACTCGCTTCTTGTCAAAAGGTTTGAGCAGGTAGTCGACCGCATTCACTTCAAACGCCTTCACAGCATACTGATCGAAGGCGGTCGAGAATACGATCTTCGGCAATAGGACTTTTCGATCCAGAAGCTTTTTGATGACGCCAAAGCCGTCGAGGCCGGGCATTTGCACATCGAGGAAAACCAGGTCGGGATTGTGTTCGCGGATGAGATTCACGCCCTCGACCCCGTTTTTGCCCTGGGCCACCACGTCGACCTCACCGGTACTCTTCAAAAGGAAGGCGAGTTCGTCGCGGGCAAGTTGTTCGTCGTCCACGATTACAGCGGATAGCGACATTAAGGCTCCGTTAGGCTACTTAGAAGTATAGGAGCGCGTACAGCGTGAGTGCAACTTGGTGGAAAAAGGGCCGTGTCTCGGATCGCGTTTCTCTGCGCACTCTGCGGCTGTTCTTTGCGGCCTCCGCGATTTAAGAATTCATGTTTGCCGAGCCCTCGCAAAAACCTTAAAACGCCGAGAGCGCTGAGAACAGCCGCAGAGTAGGCAGAGAAACCCAGCCAGACGAAACACTATCCAAAAACGGAGACGTAGCTTGCAACGTCTTCTAGCTTCGGGCCTCTGTTGGTGTGGGTGACAGTTGGGCCGCCGGAGCCGCGACGGCTCCTCCGCAATAAGGGCAATAAACATCATTCCCCTGAACTGCATGCTGGCAATGGGGACAGGTTGGATGCAATTGATGATTGCATTTTGGGCAATAGTTGAATCCGCCTTGCACCGCCGTGTCACATTGCGGGCATCGACTGAGCAGAGGTTGTCGCAGAACTAGATACAGGATGATGCCAAGGCCGTGAGTAATCACAACCGCAACGATCGTCCACAGGACCCGATTCATCCCTCGGCGCGCAGCGTCGCGATTAACGTAGACGATCAGCAAGAAATAGCAGCCGAGTATGGTTCCGGCAAAAAAACCAAGAAGGCTGCGGACTGCGGGCGATGGGGTATCTTTCTGGATCGCCATTAAAGTGGCGAAGAGGATTTGGACGCCTACAAACAGAAGAACAGCAACGGCGTAGGCCCATTTGGGAATGAGACGCAATTCCTCGGTAAATTGCGTTCGTATGTCGCTTCTTAACTGCATATAAGTTCTCCATTTCCCACCCTCAACCGCACGACGTTCCGTTCGTGTCGGTCAAGTGAATCCCACGGGCCAGAAAAATCAGGCTGGCGGCGAGTGCGGGCGAAATCCAAAAAACCATGAAGCCCACTTGCCAAACCGGACTAGACACGTGCGCCCACTCTCCCACCCACTCGAAACCCCGCCACAAGATTGGCGTGGTGATGGCAGCGGAAAGACCGACCACAATGCAAGACATCCACACCAGCCACAGACGTTCTTGCTTTTGCTGCAGTTGCTGAGCGTGTGCACGGACTCGCATTTGAGTCGAGCGCACCAGAGATAGATCGGCGGCGAGCGGTACCGACCGCAACGAGCGGACGAACTGCGCAGCAGCTTGGGCGTAGTCGTGGCAGGATGCGCATTGGTCGAGGTGCGTATGCAACCATTTTTGCTGAGAATCCGAGAGGCCTTGTGAACCCCAGGAAATCCATTCGCGCGCTTGTTGGTGCGGGTCGCGGTTCAAGCTTGCGCTCCTTTCAGCCGAGGCAACAGAGCATTCAAGCCACGATAGAGCCGAGATTTAATCGTGCCCAGCGGCGCGCCCGTGATGGCTGCAATCTCGTCCAGCGCCAGTCCTTCCTGAAAACGCAACACAATGGCTTCGCGGTATTCGGCTGCGATGCCAACCAATGCGGCGCTGATGTGCTCGGCCTGTTCTTGTTGAGCGATCAGTTCCAAAGCCGAAGGCCGAAGGTCGGGCGGATCTAACGAAACTCCTTCTTCCTCATCCAATAATCCATCCAGGCTCGCTGGTTTCTTCTTCCGCAGGTAATCCACTGTGAGATGACGTGCGATGGAAAGCAGCCACGTACTGAATTCGTACTTGGGGTCATATTGGTGGCCGCGCTCGAGCACCCGAATCCAGGTTTCCTGGAACATGTCCTCAGCGAGTTCGCGATTGCTGGTCAGATAAATCAAGTAGCGCAGCAGACGGTGCTGATACTGCTCGATTAAACGATCAAGCAGGTCGGGATCGCGACGGCGAAGACCACGGGCGATCGCGCTCGTCTCGGACTCCATGCCATTCACGAAATAACAGGCCGCGGCGTTCATGCTAACGGATATACGGTCGAGGGGAGGAAAAAGATGCAGGCTTCGTGCGCAGTTTAATTAAATCGAAGTAAGCTGCTTAGTTGCAGCTGTTTGTGCCAGATGTATAAACCAACGCTTCATACTCTATGCCACATTCTCAATCGCCAGCGCCATGCCCATGCCGCCGCTCACGCAGAGAGTTGCGACACCCCGCTTAGCTTTTCGCCTGAGCATTTCATGCAACAGCGTGACGGTGATCCGCGTTCCGGTGCAGCCGATGGGATGACCGAGCGCGATGGCGCCACCGTTGACGTTGAGTTTTGAGTGATCGAAATGCAACTCCCGGTCGCAAGCCAGGACTTGGGCGGCGAAGGCCTCGTTCAGTTCGATCAAGTCGAAATCAGCCAAGCGCAGTTGATGCTTCTGCTCCATCTTGCGTAATGCCGGTACCGGACCAATGCCCATGACCCGCGGATCAACGCCCACGGAAGTTACAGCCAGAATACGAGCCAGTGGTTTGAGATTGTTTTTCTTGGGGAAGTCTTCGCTCGCGAGCACGACTGCGGCAGCGCCATCCGTGATGCCGGAAGAATTGCCCGCCGTAATGGTTCCGGTTTTCGAGAACACAGGAGAAAGCTTGGCCAACTTCTCCATCGTGGCTCCGACAAAAACATGCTCATCACGATTGAAAGTGTGAGAGCCTTTTTTGGTTTCAAGCGTGACCGAAGCTAACTCACTATCAAATCGTTTGCCATCGATGGCGGCCGCCGCCCGGGTTTGCGAGCACAGAGCAAATTCATCCTGCTCTTCGCGCGTGATCTTGTATTGCTCGGCCAGCACTTCCGCTGTTTCACCCATTAACATTTTGGCCAACGGACAGAAGAAGCCATCGCGATACATGCCGTCGACGAGTTCCTGATTACCCAAGCGATATCCCCAGCGCGCGCCGTCAAGATAATAAGGCAGCCGAGACATCGACTCAGTTCCGCCGGCTAGAACGCAACCGAGGTTACCAGTGGCGATCTCCTGAAATCCCAGTGCGATCGACTTGAGTCCCGATGCGCATGCCTTGTTTACCGTGTAAGCGGGAACCTCCTGCGGAACGCCGCTACGGATGGAAATCTGGCGAGCGACATTCGGGCCTCCGCCGGCCTGGCGCGCATTGCCGAAAATCGTTTCCTCGACCTGATCCGGACGGACCGCGGCGCGTTCCATCGCGGCTTGAGCTGCCACGACGCCCATGTCGGCGGCCGTCATAGAGGCTAACGAGCCTCCGAACTTGCCGATGGGCGTACGTACCGCAGAAAGAATGTAAACGTCGTGCAACGCAGCCTCCATTTTCAGTCTAGCATTCGATGAACACCGGTTTAGATGCGGCGATGCAGCGCAACGCTTCGTGGCGTGCGCCAGCGTAGAAGGTTACGAATTGAAAAACCTTTCAATCTGGGGCCAATATTTTTGAACGACATATTCCGTCCTGAGATGGCCGCCACGCGATAGAAGTTTGAGCCGTATGCCAACGCGCCTGGCAAACGCGTCGACAAGTTTCCACGGAATATAGGGATCGTCCTTGGCGTGAAACATTAATATCTTGGAAGCTGTGAGGTCCTTCACATGATGCGCGGGGTTGTAAAATACGCCGCCATGCAGTTTGTTCCAATTCTTCGCGGAGAGCCGGTATCCGTTGCCGAACGCGGCGCGGATGTAGGCGGGATAGCTAGGATTCGACGTCTCCTTCTTTTGCTCCTTGCGCAAGATAGCCCAATCGACAACCGGGCAGTTGGCAATCACTTTTGTGATCCGCGGGTCGAGGGAAGAAAGAATGGCAGCCGCGCCACCGAAACTTCCGCCGATGACGAAGACTTTATGGGGCGAACAACGGAATTTTCGTCCGAATGCCAATTCCTCGAATCCTTTGGGTAGCTCGCTGACAATGTCGAGAACGTCCTCGTGAGGAGAGCGTTCGAGAAATTGTCCGCCACTCTCCCATGCTCCTCGCCATCGGGGATAGAAAACCCAATACCCTTTGGTGGAAAGATACTCGACCAAGGCCTGTTTTCTGGGGATCGAAGGCATGCCGTCGCAGAGAATGATCACTCGTTGTTGTTTGCTCGGGTGAGCCGGAGGCGAGAACTCGGCCACGATTTCCTTCTTAAATCTGGTTCTGAACATGGGTTCAGTCTAGCCGATTCTCGAACTTTGCCCGGTGCGCTCATGCTCCGCTTTAAGACGCTCGTTGGCCTACTGAATTAAACTACGAGAGCATGAATTATATCTATGGGATCAACGCCGTGGCCGAAGCACTGAAGGCGCGCGGACGCACTTTTGCTTGGGTAGGAGTCGCCAAGGAGCGTCACGACCTCCGCCTGAAGCACGTGGTCGATGAATGCCGGCGGCAGGGAGTTGCCGTGCGCGTCCTGCCGCGAGCGGAACTCGACGAGTTGGCGGGCAACAATGCGCACCAGGGCGTGGTCGCCGTTACCTCGGCGAAACAGTACAACGATCTGGAAGATATAGTCGCCGCCAAGCGCGGGCAGCATTCGCTCATCGTCGTGCTGGATGGAGTCGAAGACCCGCATAACCTGGGTGCGATTCTGCGCACCGCCGACGCGGCCGGAGCAGACGGAGTATTGATTCCTGAACGCCGAGCCGCTGGAGTGACGGCGATCGTCGCCAAGACTTCAGCGGGGGCCAGCGAACATCTGCCCATCGCGAAGGTGACCAACATTGCTCGCACACTGGAGGAATTGAAGGCACAGAATCTGTGGATGGTTGGCCTCGACGAACGCGGCACGCAATCTTACGACTCGCTTGATTATCAAATGGACTGCGCTATTGTTCTGGGAGCCGAAGGCAAAGGACTGCACGACCTGGTGGCCAGGAAATGCGATTTTCTGGTCTCGATTCCCATGCTGGGGAAAGTGCCGTCTCTGAATGTTTCGGTTGCGGCCGGAGTGATGCTGTATGAGATCGTGCGCCAGCGGAGAAAGAAGTCTGCATGAAGCTGCTCCGCATCGTGTGCGTGTTTTGTGTCTTGGTGGTTCCGAGCATCGCCCTCGATCGCGAGGCGTTCGCTTTCACGAAATATGACTTGAACGTACGCGTGGAGCCCGAGCAGCAGCGTTTGGGCGTGCGTGGCAAGATTACGCTGCGCAACGACTCAACCGCTTCCCAGAAAAACGTCGCGCTGCAAGTATCGTCTACGCTCGATTGGAGTTCGATTCAAATCGGCGGGAACGCCGCAGAGTTTGTTACTCACGAATATACTTCCGATATCGATCACACCGGCGCACTCTCTGAAGCAATTGTGACTTTGCCGCGCGAAATTCCACCCAAGGGCACGATCGAACTCGATGTCGGATATGAAGGCGTGATCCCGCTTGATGTCACGCGGCTCACGCGAATTGGTATGCCGGAAGACAAGGCCAAACACACGGAGTGGGACCAGATCGGCAAGTCATTCACTGCGGTCCGCGGAATTGGATACGTTGTGTGGTATCCGGTGTCTACGGAGGCTGCGAACTTGTCGGAAGGGAACAGCGTGGCGGAGACAATTGGCCGATGGAAGGCCCGATTTGCTTTTGCCACGATGTCGCTGATCTTTGAATCGACGATTGACGCGCCAATATTCTTTACCGGCACGCCCGACGCGGGCTCGGTGAGCAAGCAACCCGGCATCGTCAAAGTCGGCGTTTTCAGCGCGGCCAATTTGGGAGTAAGCGTGCCCACTTTTGTGATTGCGAATTACCAGAAGCTCGCGCCTAACGATCTGCTGACCATTCAGTATTTGCCTGGTCAGGAAGATGGAGCAAAAGAGTATGCCGAGGTTGCGGCAAACATCGATACCTTGCCGCCGATAGGAGGCGGTTCCGGCAGTCTGCAGATTTTAGGCCTGCCTGATCCCGACGCAGCATCATTTGTGAGCTACGGAATGTTGCTCTGCCCCCTTAAATCACCCATAGCCAATGATGGAGTGCTCGACATCGTTTACGCTAAGGCCCGCCATGCGGTGTTATCCCCGAGAGCCTGGATCCAGGAAGGTCTGGCGCATTACGCGCAAGCCGCGTTCATTGCAGATGACGATGGCCGGCAGGCTGCTCTCGATTATCTGAATGCCCACAGAACCCCACTGGTTGAAGCTGAGAAAGCGAAACCGCACACCGCCGACGAAGAAGCATCGCACTCGCTAATTAATGCACCGGATGATTTGTACCTGCAGACCAAAGCTATGTACGTTTGGTGGATGTTGAAAGACATGTTAGGGAATGCTCTGTCCGGAACCCTACTCAATTACCACTCCTCTGAAGACAAGGACGGAAATTATCTGCAGCGCGTGATTGAAAAAGAAAGCCAGCGCGACTTGCAGTGGTTTTTCGACGACTGGGTTTATCGTGACCGCGGGCTGCCCGATTTCCGCGTGGATTCTGTCTACCCTCGCCCCATCGTCGATGGCGGCTACATGGTAACAGTAACGATTGAGAATCTGGGAGGCGCCGGGGCGGAGGTGCCGGTAATCCTGCGAATGGAAACGGGAGAAATCATAAAGCGGCTTGAAGTGCGCGCGAAGTCGAAAGCCGCAGTCCGCGTCCAGACTGCTTCCGTACCGCTGGAAGTCGTCGTTAATGATGGTAGTGTCCCGGAAAGCGACATGAGCAATAATGTCTTCAAGGTTCCGACGTCCGACGCGGCAAAACATTAGATCGAGAAATTAATCAATCGGACAGTTTTGAGATTCACGCTATCTCAATAAATTGCTCGATTACACAATTACAAACTTAGAGGTTTCCATGACAGAAGCTGAACTGAAGAAACATCTTGACGCCGCCGAGAAGAGCCCCAAAGAAATAGCGGCCGCGGTTTCAGGACTACCCGACAAGACTATGCGCTACAAACCGTCAGCGGACAAGTGGTGCATCCTCGAGGTTCTCGGTCATCTCGCCGACATTGAAATTGTGTACGCACACCGCTTCCGTCAGATGCTCGCCGACACAAAACCGGTGATTGCACCCATGGATCAGGATGCCTGGGCGCAACATCTCGATTACATGGAAACTCCCGCGCCGGAGTTGATTGCGCTCTACGGATTGAATCGGCATCACACTGTGCAATTGTTGCGGCGCTTGAAACCGAGCGACCTGGAGAAATCTGCCTACCACCCCGAACTCAAACAGGATGTCACAGTCGCGGATTACATAGAGAAGATGGGGGGCCACGGTGTGAACCACCTGGCTCAAATTGAACGTCTGAAAAAGCAAGCAGCGGGGATGTAGATCACTGCCGCGCATTAGTGAACTCCACTAGCGCGCGCAGCTTTTCGGCGGCCGCGCCGGAGTCGATCGATCTTGATGCGAATGGGAGAGCATCCGTCAGGTGGTCTGCTTTGCCTGCGGCTACCAGGGCTGCAGCCGCATTCAGCAACACCACATCCCGTCTAGCCGATTTCTTCCCCGCGAGAATGTCGCGAATAATCGTGGCATTGGCCGCAGCATCGCCCCCGGAGATGTCATCAATCGTGCCTCGGCCTATGCCAAACTCTTCCGGGGTGACTTCATAGGTGCGGATTGTTCCCTCGCGCACTTCCGCGATCCGGGTTGGACCGGTGATTGTGATTTCGTCCAATCCATCCAATCCGTGCACTACCAAGGCCCGGTGCAATCCCAGCATGCTCAGCGCTTCCGCAAGCTTTTCGACAAGGGCGGCAGAATATACGCCGACCACCTGGGCCGATGCGTGCGCCGGATTCGTAAGCGGTCCAAGCAGATTGAAAACCGTGCGCAAGAGCAGTTCGCGGCGAGCAGATTGAACATACTTCATCGCCGAGTGCATAGCCGGAGCAAAAAGAAACGCGATGCCAACTTCTTCCAGACAGCCAGCGAGCCGGGCAGGAGGCAGATTGATGTTGACGCCCAGCGCTTCCATGACGTCGGCCGAACCGCACTTTGAGGTCACGCTGCGGTTTCCATGTTTGGCTACGCGCACTCCAGCGCCGGCGACCACCAAAGCAGTAGCCGTTGAAATGTTGAAGGTGCCGCTGGCGTCCCCGCCAGTTCCGCAGGTATCTACCAACGCGTCGCGCTCGGTGCCGCTGACATCCACCGTGTGGTTAGGGTGCAGGCCAAGCGGAGCGGCGGCAGCGCGGATAGCTTCCGCGAAACCTACAATCTCATCCACGGTTTCGCCTTTCATGTGCAATGCGACGAGCAGGGCAGCAATCTGCGCGTCGGTGCATTTGCCGGCCAGAACCTCGGCCATGACGACACGCGCCTCTTCGCGGGAAAGCGATTGGCGATGATTGGCAATGCGATGGAGTGCGTCCGTGATCATCTAGTCAGTCATCATCGATGGAACAATAGATTAGCATCGTCGAGACTTGATTTCAGGCGAAAGACTCGCGCTCCGAAATGAAACTGCGGAGGCAGAATGCAGGCCGCGCGACCCGGTGGCGTTTGCCCAACGGGCAACCGTTCTATAGAATCAAATGTTTGCTGCCCGCGGTTCTAAAGCTGCAAGCGAGCCTGCCCAAAATCATAGTGAATCTGGAACTGTTATGAAAATTCATGAGTATCAGGCCAAGGCGATCCTGAAAAAATATGGTGTGTCGGTGCCACGCGGCGAAATGGCCGAAAGCCTCGAGCAGGCGGAGGCCGCCGCGAAAAAACTATTTGATGCAGGCGCAAGCGGGGTCGTGGTCAAAGCCCAGATCCATGCCGGAGGACGCGGCAAAGGCGGCGGAGTGAAGATTGCGAAGTCGGTCGCGGAAGCCGCAGAACTCGCCTCGAAGATATTGGGCATGACGTTGGTGACCCATCAGACTGGTTCCGAGGGTCGAGAAGTGCGGCGCCTGCTCATGGAAGAGACTCTGCCCATCGAAAAGGAACTCTACTTGGGAATCGTGATCGACCGCGTCGAAGCCAAGCCTGTCTTCATGGCGTCGGCCGCGGGTGGCATGGAAATCGAGCAGGTCGCGGCCGAGAATCCCGATGCGATCCTTAAAGAGTACATCGCGCCGGGGATGGGTTTGGAAGCGTTTCAGGCGCGTAAACTGGCCTTCAAACTGGGCCTGAAGCCACCGCAGATTAACGAGGCCGTGCGTTTCATGACTGGACTATTTCGCGCGTTCCAGGAAACCGACTCGTCGCTGCTTGAGATCAACCCATTCGTGAGTTGCACCGATGGCCGTCTCTTTGCCCTTGATGCCAAAATCAATTTTGACGACAATGCTCTCTTCCGCCATCCTGACCTTCGCGAATTGCGCGACACAACGGAGGAAGATCCGCTCGAAGTCGAGGCTTCAAAGTACAGTTTGAATTACATCAAGCTCGACGGAAACGTGGGTTGCATGGTGAACGGCGCCGGGCTGGCGATGGCGACCATGGATATCATCAAGTACGCTGGCGGAATGCCGGCGAATTTCCTTGATGTGGGTGGCGGAGCTAATTCCGAACAGGTTACTCATGCCTTCGAGATTCTGCTGAGCGACAAAAACGTGAAGGCCGTGCTGATCAATATCTTTGGCGGGATCCTTCGCGTGGACACGCTGGCTACGGGTGTTGTCGAAGCGGCGCAGAAGACCAAAATTCAATTGCCTATCGTGCTGCGTCTTGAAGGCACCAACGTCGAGGCCGGACGAGAGATTTTGAAGCAGTCAGGATTGAACTTCATTGTCGCGGAAACCATGAAGGACGCAGCCGAGAAAGTCGTAGCGGCGGCCGCTGCGTAGCCAGCTACGCCTCTACGAAGAGAACAATCTTATGAGCATTCTGGTAGATAAATCGACGCGAGTTATCGTGCAGGGGCTGACTGGGCGGGAAGGCACTTTCCATGCCAAAGCTTGCGCAGAGTACGGAACCAAGATTGTTGGGGGAGTGACTCCTGGCAAGGGTGGCACCACTCACGAGGGATGGCCCATCTTTAACACCGTGCAGGAAGCGGTCGATAAGACTGGGGCAGATGCGTCGGTGATTTTTGTGCCGCCACCATTTGCCGCTGATGCGATTATGGAAGCTGCCGATGCGGAGGTGGAGTTGATCGTCTGCATCACCGAGGGCATTCCCACGCTGGATATGGTGCGGGCGTGGGAGTATCTGCAGAATCGGCGCTCGCGGTTGATTGGGCCCAACTGTCCCGGCATCATTTCGCCGGGCAAGTGCAAGATCGGCATTATGCCCGCGCGAATTCATCTCGAAGGGTCGGTTGGAATCGTTTCGCGCTCCGGCACATTGACTTACGAGGCGGTTTATCAACTGACCACTCGGGGCATCGGGCAATCCACCGCCATTGGCATCGGCGGCGATCCAATCATCGGCACAAACTTCCTCGATGCCCTCGAACTATTCAACAAGGATCCTCAAACTGAAGTCGTCGTGATGATTGGAGAAATCGGCGGCAACGCCGAGGAAACGGCTGCGGAATATGTGAAGTCTCGCATGAAAAAGCCAGTAGTGGGATTCATCGCGGGCCAGACGGCGCCTCCGGGACGCCGCATGGGCCATGCCGGCGCAATCATTTCCGGTGGGAAGGGAACTGCGGCTGAAAAGATCAAAGCAATGGAAGCGGCGGGCATTCGCGTCGCGAAATCGCCCGCTGAAATTGGCGAAACGGTCGTAGCGGCAATGGGTATTGCGGCGAAGGCTTAAGACCATACATCAAGGACAAACGATCGAACTATGAAGACTCTGCAACGCACTTTTACTATTATCAAACCCGACGCGGTGGCCAAAAACGCCGTTGGCGACATCATTGAGCAGTTTGAGAAAAATGGTTTTCGCATCCTGGCCATGAAGATGCTCGAGATCTCAAAACATCAGGCTGAGCAATTCTACGCCGTACATGCAAGCCGACCATTTTTCCGGTCGTTGACCGATTTCATGTCGAGCGGGCCCATCGTCGTGCTAGCGCTGGAAAAAGAAAATGCCATCGCCGACTTGCGCAAGCTCATGGGCGCAACCAATCCCGCCAGCGCCGAGGAAGGCACAATCCGAAAGAAATGGGCGAGTGATATTGAACATAACGCCATCCATGGCTCTGATGCCGACGACACCGCTCGCTTCGAATTGAGCTACTTTTTTGCCGGGTACGAGTTAGCGAAGTGATGCAGTTTGCTGGGCGCCCCGAACGTAACCGGTTTCATCCGGAACGAAGGGAAGGATCTTTGTCATGCCTCTAGTGCAAATCACGATGTTGACCGGGCGCAGCGCCGACCAGAAACGCAAGCTGGCGCAACGCATCACCGATGCCATGGTGGAAGAAGCAGGAGCTCGCCGCGAAGCGGTTGTGGTCGCATTTCACGAAGTGTCGAAAGAAAGCTACGCTTCGGGTGGCGTGCTCATGGCGGACAAGGGGAAGTAGAGGCAGACACCTGCAGCGATCTTGTGCCGAAAGAAGACCGCTGGCGAGACCCCCGCGCCACACAAGCTATCCTAGCGGTTCATAAAGTTGCCCCTCAATTCGCTCTCCCAGCTTGGGCAGTTCTTTTTTAGCGTACTGCAGGAAGTGGGGCGCGGCGCGATGGGCCTCCAGCGCGGCGTCATCCTTATATTGTTCATAGATGAAGAATCGGCGCGGCTCTGTCTTATGCCGATGAACCTGATACACCAGGCATCCAGGTTCCTTGCGAGACTCTTCAGTTAGCTTGGAAAATACGCCGATCACATCCGCTTCACGACCGGCCTTCGCCATCCACGTCACAACCAGAACGACCATCGCTTGCTCCGTTCTTAATTTTTTGCCTGAGCTTTTGTTCTCGATTCCGTCAAGTCTCGAAGTTTCCCCGCAAACTCATCGAGAAAAATAGTTTCCTCGCGCCTGGGGCCCGTCGAGACCATCCCGACTTGTGCCCCACTTTCCTTTTCGACGAAATCCAAATACTCGCGTGCCGCCTTAGGCAGTTTCTCCAGTTTCGTAATCCCCTGCGTCGAGGTGAGCCATCCGGGCATTTTCCGATAGACGCATTCGATCTGGCCATAGCCGCTGTCCTGCGCCGGTGCCTCGGACGTTTCCTTGCCGTTGATTTTATAACCAACGCATACCGGAATCTCCGCCAGTTCATCCAGCACATCCAACTTGGTCACAACCAGCCAGGAGATTCCGTTAATCATGCCAGCGTATCGCAAGAGTGGCAAATCGAGCCAGCCGCAACGCCGTGGCCGTCCGGTGACTGCGCCAAATTCGTTGCCCCGTTTGCGCAGCATGTCGCCATTGGCGTCGGTTGCCTCGGTGGGGAATGGCCCACCGCCAACGCGCGTGCAATATGCCTTAGTGACACCGATGACCGTATCGATTGCCGTAGGCGCGACGCCAGTTCCGGTCACAGCTCCTCCTGAAGTTGCGCTCGAAGAAGTCACAAACGGATATGTGCCGTGGTCGATGTCCAACATCGTGCCCTGCGCGCCTTCGAACACGACCGACTCTCCGTGAGCCAGGGCCTTGCCCAACAAAGCAGCCGTGTCGCACACGAACGGCGCAACTTTCTCAGACGCAGCAGCATATTCTTCGTACATTTTGTCCGCATCGAGCGGCTCCGAGTTGAACAGCGCATGGGCGATCATGTTCTTCTCGTGGCAGGCATTCTGGATGTGGGTCTTTAACAGTTTAAGGTCGAGCAGATCAGCCACTCGCAGACCGCGACGGCCCATTTTGTCCTCGTATGTCGGGCCGATGCCACGTGAGGTAGTTCCGATCTTCACGCGTCCCGGCGCGTTTTCCGACGCCAACTCGATCATGCGGTGGTAAGGCAAAATCACGTGAGCCCGGTTGCTGACGAACAGGCTGCCATCAACCTTGACTCCGGCTTCGCGTAAAGCGGCAACCTCTTTCAGAAAGGCTATGGGATCGAATACAACCCCATTGCCGATTACACTGCGGCAGCCTTCGCGCAGCACTCCGCACGGCACCAATTGCAGAATGAATTTTTTGCCATTGATAATCACGGTGTGCCCGGCGTTATGCCCGCCCGCATAACGTGCCACGATGGAAAAGTTCTCCGAGAGCACGTCGACAATCTTGCCTTTCCCTTCGTCGCCCCACTGGGCGCCGACAATGACCGCAGCTTTGCCCTTCTTCAAATGCGAACTCCTTGGAACATGAATGGCGCGGCTACCCTAGCCGCAATGCAGGGTCGCACACACTCGTTGCCCCAGTGAACCAACGAGTCGCTGAATTACAAAGGATATAAGCGGAGCAGAGGTGTACTTGTAATGATAACCCCGGCGGGCGAGAGATGGCAATTAGGCGTCAGGCTCCGGGCATCAGGCTTCAGGCGTCGGCCACCAGGTTTTCCTGAAGCCTGATGCCTGCAGCCCGAAGCCTTGTAAACTGATTTCATGCCTGAACTGCCCGAAGTTGAAACTATTGCTCGTGGCTTGGCTAGCCGAGTCACGGGCGACGTGATCGAATCCCTATGGATTGGATCCAAGCCAGAAGTGCTTAAGTCCACCGCGTCTGAAATCGCGAACACACTCGAATCGAAGCGCATTGTGAGCGTGCGCAGAATCGGCAAACACATCGTCTTCGATCTGGAAAATGGAGGACGGGCATCCTCGCGCGTCAAGCGAAAATCCAACCGAAAATCTTCGAGATCGTCGGTGTCTTCACCAGACACAGCGCAGTGGATCGTGCATCTTGGCATGACCGGGCGCATGCTCGTCTGCAACCCCGACCAAGCCATCGAGAAACACACGCATGCGGTTGCGAAGCTGCTTTCAGGCAGGGAACTGAGATTCGTGGATCCACGCCGCTTCGGACGTCTAAGCGTGGCCCATGGATTTGAAGCCGCTGGCGCTGAACCGCTTGAAGTCGAACTGGATCGCTTCGTCGAACTGTTTCACGGGCGCAAAACCCCCATCAAGAGCGCGCTGCTAAACCAAAAGCTCCTGCGCGGTGTCGGCAACATTTATGCGGATGAATCGCTGTTCCGCGCTGGCATTCGGCCCCGGCGCCGGGCTGTGTCACTTACACGCAACGAGTTGTCGCGCCTCTACTCCGCCATCCGGGAAGTGCTTAGAGAGGCCATCGAGCTGGGCGGCTCTTCCATTTCTGATTATGTCGATGCCGACGGCGAGGAAGGATTCTTTCAACTGCAACATCGCGTCTACGGACGGGAAGGCGAGCCGTGCCTGGTTTGCAAGACTCCGATTAAGCGCGTGGTGATTGCCGGGCGAAGCAGCCACTACTGCGCAAAGTGTCAAAAATAAATCTTGCCTAGCGCACCGTCGTCCGCTCCATTACTTTCTTGAACGCCATCAGAAAAATTCCATTCTGCTCAGGTGTTCCAATCGTGATTCGAATGGCTGTCGGCGCACCCCACGGACCCAACGGACGCACGATCACACCCTCAGTTTGGAATCGCTTAGCGACGGTCGCCGCATCATCACCCAACTCGCAATAAACAAAGTTAGCCCAGGTTGGAATCGGCGCGTATCCCAATTCGACGAGTCCTGTGATAAGCCGTTCGGCCTGCTCAGCGTTGTTCTTAAGCGTTTTCCGGACGTGAGCTTCGTCGTCAAGAGCCGCCAAGGCGGCCGCCTGAGCCACGGTCGAAATCGAAAATGTCGTGCGCATTCGGGCGAAGTAGCCCATCAATTCGGCGGAACCGATTCCATAACCAACGCGAACTCCGGCCAAGCCGTGCGCTTTAGAAAATGTGCGAAGTACGACCAGCTTGCGTCCCCGTTTCACATAGTCGAGAGCATGCGAGCATGCGACCCCGCGTATCCTGGCAAAGTATTCGGCGAAATCGTAGTACGCCTCGTCGAGGATAACGATCACATGTTCGGGAACTTCATCCAAAAACCGATCGAGTTCCTTCGCGGGAATGAGCGTGCCTGTCGGATTGTTCGGATTGGAGATGTAGATAATTCGGGTGTGTTGATCGACCGCTGACGCAATGGCATTCAGATCGAATCCATTATTCCGCATCGGAACCTGGATCAGTTGCCCGCCCGCTGCTTGCGTGGCAATCGGATACACGATGAACGAGCGTTCGCTGGTGATCGCGTTGAGCCCCGGCGACAGCAAAGTGCGCGCAATAATGCCCAGCAGCGCGGTAGAACCAGCCGTCGGAACGATTTGCTCCGGTAGAACATTATGGCGTTCGGCCAACTTCTGCCGGAGTTCGATGGCGTCATTGTCGGGATAAAAATTGCTCTCGGCGAGTACAGCCTGCATTGCCTCTACCGCTTTCGGCGAAGGCCCAAACGGGTTCTCGTTCGAGGCCATCTTGATGCAGTTCACATGGCTCTCCTGTTGCGCCTGGCGCAGCGACTTCCCCGGCGTGTACCCGCTCAGGTTCCGTACGTGTTCGGGCACAAACTGGCTGAGGTCACTCATTTTTTCGATTTCTAATCTTTACATGTAGATCAATCCGTGTCACCCGCAGCAGTGTCTCGTGCGGCGCGGACGCTCCTGCTCGCGGAATTTGGCTATCTAGCAAGGGATTTCAGTTTAGAAACTTCTTCGGTCGTAAGCTTGCGAAACTTTCCGGGATGCACATCCAATTCGAGAGGACCGTAGCGTACCCGCTTGATCTTCTCCACGTGGTGCCCGATCTCTTCGAACATGCGCCGGATCTGGCGATTTTTACCTTCGATCAATGTGACTTCATACCAAGGATTGGCAGATTCACGAATCACCCGAATCTTAGCTGGAGCCGTTTTCACTCTTTTTCCGCGATCCGACGGAATAAAAATACCCTCGCGCAACCTCGCCAAGCCATCGCCGGTCGGATTGCCGGCCAGTTTCACCATATACGTCTTGGGCACGTGGGACGCGGCTTTCATCAGGCGGTTGGCAAACTCTCCGTCGTTCGTCAGTAGCAGGAGGCCCTCGCTGGCATAATCGAGGCGTCCCACCGGGTACACTCGCGCTTTCACGCCGTGCAGCAGATCCATCACGGTCGGCCGTCGCTCGGGATCGCGCAGCGTCGTAACGTATCCCTTGGGTTTGTTCATGAGCAAGTAAACATGACGCTCGGGACCGTGCAGCAACTTTCCGTTCACGCGGATATGATCACTTTCGGGATCGGCTTTGCTGCCGAGTTCCGTGATCGTCTGCCCGTTCACTGACACCAGTCCACCGGTAATTAGTTCTTCGGCTTTGCGGCGAGACGCGATTCCGGCAGCGGCAATGATCTTCTGTAGACGTTCAGCAGGCATAAGATTCTAGGTTTATGAAATCGGCGGGATGGTAAAGCAAGCTGCCGATCAAGCGGCCGGATCGCTCTCTTGGTGCTTTGCGGTAGCCAACTCGGATACATCGGCTGTATCGGCCGGTTCAGAATCGTGAGTTTCGGTCACAGGTAAGTCAAGGTCGCCGTTCGTCCTTGCTTCTTCGTTTCCCGCCGGCAACAAATCGCTCTGGAACGATTCCGCAACCAACTTCTCGAACTCCTCCATGCTGGGAAGTTCGCCGACATCCTTCAAGCCAAACCGCATCAGGAATTCCTTCGCAGTCTTGTAAAGAATGGGCCGCCCGATCACGGCCTTGCGGCCGGCAGTCGTGATCAGCTTGCGGTCCAGCAAAGTCGCGATCACTCCATTCGAATCCACGCCGCGAATTTCGCTGATCTCCGGCACCGTGATCGGCTGCTTGTACGCAATCACCGCCAGAGTTTCGAGCGCTGCTAGTGATAAACGAATCGGCGGTTTCAGGCTTTTGGCAAAGGCGCGCACGATGTCGTGATGCTCCGGCTTTGTCGACATCCGATATCCGCCGGCGACTTGGCGAATCTCGATGCCATGATCCGGAGCATAGTAATCGACGACCAATTCCTCCAGCGCGAGGCGCACGCGCGACTTAACTTCGGTGCCGTCGGCAGCACCTTCACTAAGAACCGACTCCTTAACCAATTCGATCAGTTGATCGAGTGTCACCGGCGTTTCCGCCGCGTAGATAATCGCTTCGAGTTTGGCTTTAAGGCTCATGGGCTCCTGGCTAGCTACCGCTCTTATCTCCAATCATCGCGCACGGCGGCCTGTTCCGCCATGACCGCTTCGAATCCTACATGTTTGCGCAGCAGGATTTCCCCGAACAAGCGGTCTTGCCGCAACTGGATCGCCTGCAAACGTACCATTTCGAGCAGGGCCAGAAACATACAAACCAGCGCCTGTCGCGACTCGACGTTGCGCAACATCTGCTTTAACCGGATCGGCCGGTCTTCCAGCGATAGTCGCCGCCGCAGGTATTCGATCATCTGGCCGACGGTGACGGTTTCTTCGTCCACCTGAATCATCGGCCGGTTGCGAGCACGATCGAGAATTTGCTGAAAAGTCTTTACCAGATCAATGACGTCGGCCGCGAGTTCTGGCTCTGTGCCTTCGGCGTCGCGAAATTCTTTGAGCGCGGGGTTCGACAATATCGCGTCTTCGATTTGCTGTTTCTGCATCAGCATCTGCGCCGCCGCCTTGAATTTCTCGTGCTCGATCAGGCGATTGACTAGCTCTGCGCGCGGATCGTCCTGAGCGTCGGACGCCGCGGCAGGATCGCGGGGCAACAACATTTTCGACTTGATGTGAATCAGAACCGCGGCCATATAGATGAACTCGGCCGCCACGTTCACATCCAGTTCGCGCAGTTTTTCTACATAAGCCAGATACTGCGCGGTGATTCGTCCGATCGGAATATCGTAAATGTCGATATCTTGCTTGCGAATCAGATGCAGCAGCAGGTCCAGCGGCCCTTCGTAGACATCGCCGACAGTGACAGAAAAAGGGAAGTCGCTTTCCTGATTTCTGGATCGTTCTTGACCGCGCGGGGCAGAATTCGCAACGAGCGTGGGACCGAGATCCAACGCTGCCGTTCCATCGAAAGCGATTTTTGTTTCTTCGCCCATCGTGATTACTTTGTACCTTGCGGAGCGCCCGGCGCCTCGTATTCAAGCGACATGCCCATAGCGTCGCGCACCTGATTCATCGTCGCTCCCGCAACTTTACTTGCCCGCGCCGAACCAGCCTCAAGGATATCCCAAGCCAGCCGTGGATTGTCCTCATATTTCTTGCGGCGCTCCTGCATGGGAGTCAAGATGTTAACCAGCGCATCCGCCGCCCAGCCCTTGCATTCAATGCAGCCGATACCCGCCGACCGGCAACCTTCGTTCACCTTTGCCATGGTGGTGCGATCGCTGAAAATCTTGTGGAGGTCCCCGACCGGGCAAAGATCAGGGTTGCCGGGATCGCTGCGGCGAACGCGCGCCGGATCCGTCACCATCGTCTTCAGCTTCTGCCGCACCACCGGCTCAGGGTCGGTAAGCATGATCGTGTTCCCATACGATTTGGACATCTTGCGGCCATCGGTTCCCGGCAGCTTGGGTGATCGCGTTAACAGCGGCTGCGGCTCAGGGAACACGGACCTTCCGTTGAGGCTATAGAAATTGTTAAACCTTCGCGCGATCTCGCGAGTCAATTCCACATGCGGCACCTGATCCTCGCCCACGGGGACAAAGTCGCCTTTGTAGATAAGAATGTCCGCCGCCTGCAACACCGGATATCCGAGAAATCCGTACGTGCTCAGATCCTTGTCCGTAATGTTCTCCCGCTGCTCCTTGTAAGTTGGCACACGCTCCAGCCAGCCCAGTGGCGTAATCATCGAGAACAGGAGATGCAACTCGGCATGCAGCGGCACGTGCGACTGCAAGAACATAGTGCACCGCTCCGGATCGAGCCCCGCGGCCAGCCAGTCGAGCAGGACTTCGATTGAGTTCGGCTTAACCTGCGATGTATCCGCGTAGTCGGTTGTGAGGGCATGCCAGTCAACCACGCAGAAGAAACATTCGTACTGATCCTGCATGCCCACCCAGTTCTGCAGGGCACCGACATAATTGCCTAAATGCAGTTTGCCGGTAGGACGCATCCCACTCAGGACGCGCTTACGTTGATTGGATTCAGAAGGCATCAGATTCTCAAAAGGATGTCGTTAAAAATTCCAATGACGGGAAAGATCAGCCTGCCCAAAAGTCCTCCACCTAGAAACACGAGCGCCATCAAAGCAAACATGCCAAGGGTGTCGTAAATCCGCAGCGCGTTAGGAGGCAGAAAGTGGCGCAGTACATGGCTGCCGTCAAGTGGTGGAACTGGAATCAGATTGAAAACGCCGAGAATGATATTGATCACCATCAGCTCGTAGAAAAACAAACTGGCCGGCATCAGAAACGAATCAGTTTGACTTGCCAGGATATCGAAGTGATTCGGATATACAAGAGGAATGGTGTGGACAATCGCTGCGCCCAGCCGCGAGCTCAACGAAATTAAAATCAAAATCAGCACCGCGCCGGTTGCCACGACGAAGTTGCTGATCGGTCCGACCACGGAAGTCAAAATGTCATCGAGCACCGGGTCCTTGAAATTTCTTGGATCCACGGGCGTAGGTTTCGCCCAACCGATCACGGGAAGATGACTGATCATCGCAATTAGAGGCAACAAAACAGTTCCAATCGGGTCGATATGTTTGAGGGGATTCAGCGTGACCCGGCCCAGCATTCGCGCGGTCGGATCGCCACGACGGTTCGCCATCCAGGCGTGCGCCGATTCGTGGACACTGATCGCGAACAGGAAAACGATCAGCTGAAATAGGATGTCAACATGTTGCAGGGTCATCAGACGTTGAAGTTGATACTAACACGCGAGATTCGAAATGCGCCCAGATTACGGGGTTTGGGCACCGCCATCACCGCCTGTTCGACCGCCATGCTTTATAATTCGCGCCGCGTGATCACTCTAGCCCGCAAGCTCCGCGTGGTGGATTACTTTGCCTTAGGATGGGGCACGATGGTCGGCGTGGGATGGCTGGTCGTGATGGACGACTGGCTGCTGCGTGGCGGAGTTTTGGGCGCGATCCTCGGATTCGCAATTGGTGGGGCACTGTTGTTGCCAATCGGCTATGTGTACGGCCGGTTGGTCACGGCTATGCCAGATGCGGCCGGTGAAGTCGCATACACCGCCAAAGTTTTCCCGCAATCGATCAGCTTTGCCACCGGCTGGATGATGATCCTGGCCTACTTTATCGTGTGCCCGTGGGAAGCTGTCGCGGTCGGCAGAATCGCAGGCTACATCTTTCCGCCGCTGGATTCGATGGAACTCTACCGAATCGCAGGCCGGCCAGTTTACCTGCCGCACTTGCTGATCGGGTTGGGCCTGACCGGATTGCTGACGCTGCTGAACTATCGCGGGATCCGGTTGAGCGCCACGTTTCAGAACTGGACCGCCTTCGGAACGCTGGCGTTGTTCGTGCTGTTTGTAGCCTTCGGAGTGAGCAAAGGCTCAACACGAAATTTTCCGCCGCTCTTCACCCATAGCCCGTTCGTGTCTGTGCTTCTGGTGATGCAGATCGTTCCTTATTTCATGACGGGGTTCGAGTCGGTCGTAAAAGGCGCGGAAGAGGCGAGCCCCGAATTTCGATCTCGAGGTTTTTTTAAGGCAATTTGGATGGCGATTGTGGTTGGCATTCTCTTTTACACCATCGTGATCGCTTCGGTTGGTTATGTTGCCCCCTGGAAACAACTTACCGGACAGAAATTCATGACCGCGGTTGCCTTCGAGCATGCCGTGGGTTCGCGTTGGATTGTGAGCGTGATTCTCGCCGCCGCGTTGCTTTCGCTCTTCAAAGTATTCAACGGAAACTTCGTGGCCGCCAGCCGGTTGTTGTTCGCCATCGGTCGCCGCGGCCTGGTGGATCGGCGCCTTGGCCACGTGCATCCCCGCAACCAGACGCCCTCAATCGCCGTGGTCTGCATCGGACTGGCGACGGGCGCGTGCATGTTTTTGGGCGATGCAATTCTCGTACCCATTTCCGAAGTTGGCTCGGTGGCCTCTGCGATTGGATGGCTGGCGGCGTGCGCAGCCTATTATCGAATGCGTCCGGCGCCGCGCGAGCGGTTTGTCGCTTTGGTAGGGTCGACTGTCGGGACGCTTATGATCTTGATGAAGATTGTGCCCGGCATTCCCGGTCATTTCACTGCATATGAATGGCTGGCGTTGGGAGTCTGGATTCTGCTGGGATTAGGCTTGGGTTGGCGACGAAGTCCGGGCACAAATTCTCTGTAAAACTTCCTCACGGCTTGAGGGCAGCTTGCGTTTCCGCTGACACGATGGGCGACACGTGTGGCTCCGTCAACGTGCCCGTGACGTTGAATCCCGGAGCTCCTTCGCGCGTCAGCTTCAAATTTAGAACACGAGTCAGAGATGCCGTGCCGCTTACTTGAAAAATACCCGCTGACGTTTCCAGCTTGCCTTCCTGAATTTCAAACTTGCCATCGCGAAGGGACAACAGAGCTGCCAAACGTTGCATTTGCAGCGGTCCGGTTCCTTCCGTCAGCGCAATGTGGCTCAGCAGGCCGTCCCCCGCCTCCAACTTTAGTGTGCTGACGGCCGACGCGAATAATTCTGTCGCATCCAGGCCCGATGTTTTCACCCGATAGCTTGCGGTTGCAGAGCCCGTGATCCAATCGTCGTTCATGCTCGCGGAAAGCTGGTCCAGCGAAACCCGCTCGAGCGTGCCGCTCCCGCTGTACTCCGGAGGCTTCGTCGTGAAGTCAGCCTCCCACTCGCCGACATGTTTGCCACCAAGAACATCACCACGAAGATCGGACACTCGCAGTTTTCCTCTGTTCAGTTCGACATTGGCCGAAACTCGGTTGCCAATAAGCTTTCGGACCACCACGTGATCGGCCGTGAGCTTGCCCACAGCGTGAACTGCAAGCAAGTAGGGAACACCGGCGGCCGATGAAGACAGGAATCCGTACCACGGCTGCTTGCGAACATGCGGATTGATCAGCTGGTTCAGACGATCCGTTGCAATTTCATCGGCATGCAAATCGAAGTGCACGGAGCAGGGTTCTGGTGCGGCACACGGTCGCGGAAGCGATAGCGATCCCTGCCACGATGTTCCGGCGATCGCAGCGGCCAGATTCTGGACACTAATTTCGTCTGGAGCGAGCGTAAGATTCGCTGAAACAATTTCCAAAGGAGCATTCAATTCGCGTACGTCCGCGCGAATCGAACGCAGTTGGGCCTTCCCCGTAGCTCGCGGCGCCGCGAACCCGGACCAACCACCGGCGATTTGCAGATCAATCTTAGCCAGGCCTTCGGCGGCGGTTTGGGGAGCCGGAATCCCGACCGTCCTGGCTACTTGCAATACTCGTTGCAACTGCGCATCCCCTCGGACCGTGAAGCTGTATCCCGAGCGCGAAGCCCATCCGCGTACCACTGCAGGCGCGGGCCTGCCCAGTGCCAGATTGAAAGGACCAACAACCAGGCAAGTCTCCAGCGGAGACGCAACAATTTGGCTGGCTAATCTCGAATCGACAGCGGGAGATACCGAGAGGGGAACTTTTCCCAGCACCAGTTCCGTCTTCGTGACTTTCGATCGAAGCTCGAAGCCAGCCGTTTCGCCCCTTCCTTCCCACGCTACTTCGCTCACATGCGAATCCGCCCCGTGCCGAAGTTTCACATTGCCATTCAAACGGCCGGCTGCGATCAGATCATCCGGCACCCCTTGTTTGGCATGGCGCGCGACCGCGATCAGCGACTGAATTGGCAGATCCTGAGCGGTCAATGCGAGATCATAAGTTCGGGATGAGAAAGGATGGTCCACTCTACCAGTGAGCGCAACGGCGCCATCCCCAACCGGGGCGTTGCAGCCAACGTCAGAGAGCGCACGATCTACTGTGCTGTAGTGGCCGGCGCATTGGATCGCCAATCGCAAATCTCCGCCGCCGAAAATGTCGTATCTGCGAAAATCCTCCACCGACGCAGCGGTTAGAATCGCAAGATTCGCCGGAGTGCCAGTCAGCGTTGCAGAAACCTCAAGGCCGCCGCGCCAGCCTTTATCGTTGCCGTATGTCAGCTTCGTGACTTGACCAAGCTGAGCGCGATCCCAGTGAAGACTGAACTGCAACGGTGTGTCGCGCAAGCTCGCCGCTCTCTGCCACGATCCGCTCACACTAACCGTGCCCGTGTCGCTGAGATTGAAATCAGTCCGCACCGGTTGCGCCTTCAGACGCATGCCCCATGCATTTTCCGAGTCCTGCCACAAAGCGAAATCTGCTTCAGTCAAGGCGTAAGGTTTTTTTTCCGCTCCGAATTTGAAATTAATACGGCCGCGATCGGCCTCAATGTAGGGAAAACCGGGCCGCCTTTCAGTCTTCGCCTTGCTCGTGGGTGCGACGACGATTTTGGCGGTTCGCTCGATAAGATTTTCCAGATTCCAATGTCCTTCATTATTCCGGACGAGGTTGAGGCTTGGTTCTGTCAGGTTCAGACGCGAGATCTCCAGGCGTCCACGCAGGAGCGAAATTATACGCAGCGAAGCCGTCACTTCCTGGGCGCGAAGCATGGGTTCGGCGCTGAAGGCCGGGTCGTCGTGAATCACGAAGTTCTCAAGTTCGAATCCAGGCCGGGGAAGAAGTCGCAGATTCACTGCCGCAACATCCACCTGGCGCCCCAAGGCAAGGCTAATGGAATTGACAATCCGGGCGCGCAGTCGATTCGCTCCGGGACGTACGAGAAACAACGCCAGCAGCACAACAACGCTCAGCGTAAGAATCCCGCGCTTAGATCGCCAGAATCTCGATCGCCAGAATTTCAATCGCCCAACCTCACTGCACCGCCTTGAACGTCCTCCGCCAGCGAGTTTCATCAAAGAAATGCACGACCACATGCACAAGGAACCCGACTCGTTGGCTGAATTCTCTCTCCAGATACTGTCCCGCTGGTGTCTCAAACGACCAATAAATAAACATAGGCCGGCCAATCACATTTTCCTGTGGAATAAATCCCCAATAGCGACTGTCGAGACTGACGTCGCGGTTATCCCCCATGCCAAAGTAGCTGTTTGGAGGAACCACGATATCGTCACCCTGGATATGCTGCGGCAAAGCCAGCTCCCAATCCGGAGTCACATTGTTCATTTCGGAGGGCGCCACCGCAGGGAAGTTATCGCGGTAGGGATTGTAACCGGCCTCACCGCCTTGATGGATCACGTAGGGCTCATCCAACTTCTCCCCGTTGCGGTAGACCACAGCGTCGCGCAAGTGGATTCGGTCTCCGGGAATACCGATGATTCGCTTGACCACATAAAGGCCAGGCTCGGCAGGCGAGAGAAATACGACGATGTCGCCGTGCTGTATCTGGCGGTAGGGCAGAATGGGACCAAGCCACCGAGTTCGCGGCGCGAACTGCTCACGGTTCACAAACACATGGTCGCCGATCAGCAGCGTGTTTTCCATCGAACTGGAAGGAATCTCAAAGGCCTGCACGATGAAGGTAATAATGAACAGACCGGTTACCAGCACCGCCGCCAGAGACGCGAGAAACTCAACTGTAGTTTCGCGCGGTTTTTCCGCCTGCATGTCTTCTTTTTTAGCCACTAGAATTTTTCCCGTTAGTTGGGCGATGTCCGCCCTTAGTTCACTACTCGAAATGTCCGATCCCAGCGAGTGAGCTGAAACAAATGGCTGACCGCGTAGGCGAAGTGATAAAGTTTATCACCCGGCGAGGCCGAAACTGGCATGTCATCCTCTGCACTCCGCACCGACCAATAAATCAGCAGGGGCCGCCCGATAATATTTTCCCTCGGAACGAAGCCCCAATAGCGGCTGTCCAGGCTTTCGTCCCGGTTATCTCCGAGCACGAAATAATGCTTCTCGGGAATGATAAGTTCACCATCTTCCACCAGCTTCTTCATCTGCAACCACCATCCCCCTTCCAAGCCAGGAACGGGAATGTCCACACGGGGAAACTCGTCCCGAAAAACGTCATGCACCTGGGAGCTGTAACGCACGTACGGTTCTGTCAGCGGAGTGCCGTTCACGTACACTCGTCGATTGATTAAACGTACTCGATCCCCCGGAACTCCCACCACGCGCTTTACGAAATGTTCGCTGGGGTGAACCGGGTAGTGGAAAACGACGATGTCGCCGCGATGCACAGTTCGGTACGGAAGAATATGATCCAGAAATCCCCCGTTTCCGCCGTAGCAGAACTTGTCCACCAAAAGATAGTCCCCGATCAGCAGCGTGTTTTCCATCGACTCGGACGGAATCTGGAAAGCCTGGATAATAAATGTGATTACAAAGACTGCAATTACCACCGTGGTCAACAGCGATTGCAGCGAAATCAACCAGTCCGGCTGTGGCGTTTTCCCCATCGCAATTCCGGCTAGGGGCGTCCTTTGCCGGGTACCTTGTTTGCCGAATCCACCGGCAGCGAAGCCAAATGTTCCAGAACCTGGTGCGCCGCTGCTTGTTCAGCGTTTTTCTTGGTAGATCCCTCGGCTCGGCCTACGAACTCAGTCTCACCATGATTGCCCATCGCATGCAATCGAACTTCAACCGTAAAAGTCTTGCTGTGCTCCGGTCCCAGCTCCTTCACCAATACATAAGATGCCTGCGAACGGCCGGTGGCCTGGAGCCTTTCCTGTAAAGCCGACTTATAGTCGGAAAGCGGCAAGCTGTTTCCGTTCCGCGCCAGGTTTTCCACTTCCGGAGTGACAATATGCTGCAACACCACCCGCCGCACGGTTTCCAGCCCGCTATCCACGTACATCGCTCCCAGCACGGCCTCAAGACCGTCTACCAACAGGGCAGTTTTGTTGCGCCCTCCGCTTTTTTCTTCGCCTCGGCCGAGCCGCAAGTAATGTCCGAGTTCCAGTTGCCGAGCGACCAGGATCAGATGTTTTTCACTGACCAGATGCGCGCGCAATTTCGAAAGCTCACCCTCACGAAAATTTGGAAAGCGATGAAACAATTCTTCGGTCGTAACCAGCCCCAGGACGGCGTCTCCCAGGAACTCCAACTGCTCGTTGTCTCCCACTCGCGTCTGCGCTTGCAGCGATTCCAGTTCGCGAGCTTGCGAGCTGTGGGTCAAAGCCTGCTCCAACAATTCGGGCTTGGAGAATTGATAGCCTAGAGCCCGCTCCAACTCCGAAATGTCGCGAGGCTTCATCGTTTGGTTGGACAATCTGATCGGATTCCAGTTAGAGCCCTACTCTCGTGGCGGACCATGGCCGACTTCAAATTTCGCATCGCCGCCTCCGACCGGAACTCCTACCTAGTGAGGAGTCGTATTCGGAGCGGCGGTATCTGGCGGTTTGGCCGCTGGAGCCGGAGTGCTGACGGCCGGAATGGTGGCACCTGTCAGCTGCATCAACCGATCGCGTTCATGACGCGCCGTGGTTCCTGCGTTCGTTCCCTCCTGGGTTAAATCAACAGCCTTATTGGCCTGTGTTAGCGCATCCTGATATTTCCCCTGCTTGTCCAGAGCCAGCGCGAGGCGCAGCACAACTACGGGGTCTGGCTGAGCCGGGTAAGCGTCGATCGACTTGCGAAAATAGCCCTCCGCGTCAGCGTATTTGTCCTGATCGTACTGAATCGTGCCCAGGATCGAATACGCGCTGGATCGCAACAGACCCTTGTATGCATCGATTTGGGCTTGCGGTATGTTGGCCGGCATTGGAACGTCGGTGTCGATCGTTTCCAGAGCGTGTTGCGCATCTTTTGTGGCTTTGGCGAAGCGCTGATCCTTGTCCAGATCGGTGTCGCGCGTGTGTTCGGTAGTCACTTCAGCGGAGGCAATCAGCGCCTCGGGATCGTCGGGATCCACTTTCAATAATTTCTGCGCCTCCTCCAGCATTTTGTCGCCGTTGTTGGCATTCTGATACGCGCGCATAGCCGCCTTGAAGAGCAGCACGCGCAGTTCGCTGTCGGGGAACTTAGTCGCAAAGTCGTCTGCGGCCTTTTCCATTGCGGCTGGATCCTTCTGGTTCGCGATCGCCGCGTTATAAGCATCGAACTCCGGCTGCGTCTTCGCTTGTGGTGGCCGTTTGCCGGGAGGCGTCGCGGGCGCGCCTGGCTGCGCCGCGCCTGCAGGTTGCTTCTGTTGGGCGGGAGTTTGCTGCTGCTGCGCAACTGCGAATGCGGCTATCGCTAGAACCCCCAACATCATGGCTGCTCGCTTCATGCTTTCTCCTTAAAGTTTGAGATCCTGGCTTCGTGGTCGCAGTTACTGACACGTCAATTTTGTTGCTGCGGATGGCTTGGCGGCTCATAAGGCTGTTGAATTCCACGCTCCGCAGCCGCCTTGGCCTCTGGTAACGAACCCCCGGCAGTCAGCGCTGCCCGGTACTGATCGACGGCGGCCGCGCGGTCTTCCTGTAGATCAAAGATTCTTCCCAGGTAAATATGGGACCACGCCACCACTGTCGGTTCATGTGCCACACCCAATGCCTGCTGGAAGTAGCCTCGCGCCCCTTGCATATCACGATTCAAAATGGCCACCTGCGCCAGGATGAACAGAGCCCGGCCCGGATCCTCTTGCTTCTCATCCAATGCCTGCTGAGCAATCTTCTTCGCTCCTTCGACATCTCCGCTTGCCAATCGTTGCTGGGCAGCGAGCAGCAGCGCTGCCGGCGGATGTCGCGACAGGTGCAACAGCTCCTGATCCGCGGTGCTGGCAAACTTCACTTGTGCAGCATTCTTCTGCTCCTTGCCTACATTGATGCCGCTGATCAAATCTCCGTAGGCCGTCCGCAGCCCCACCGGACTCTTCTCGAACTGCTCCAGCGCATCATAAAAATAAGGCGTCAGAATAAAGCCTTGCTCCACCGATCGCTCCACCAGTTGCTGCTTCTGCGCTTCTGGCGTCTTGCTTGTCCCCGTCGTTCGTGCCTCAATGGCGCGTATCAGGCACTCCGTGGTCAGAAGCGAAACATCGTTCCTGAAACTTTGATCCATGGGAGAGCCCTTGACAGTGGCCAGCAGCGGTTTCAACCGATCCATGGCAGCGGGATATTTTAACGCCATCGGATCCAGAAGGTAGTGCAGATAAGTATGCCGGATCTGCTCCATCTTGAGCCCCGCCTCAGCCCCCACGCCCGGAGAAAGCACGACGTAATAATCGCTTCCGTAATTGCGCGCATTGGCTTGCCCGGGCGCTCCCATCGGCTCCAGGTAAACCGTAAACGATCGGCCCAGATATCCCGCGGACGGCAGCTTCAGATAAACCTCGGTATCGAATAGCTCTTTGGCGAGCGGCTCATGATAAGTCGCGGTAAGGCGAGAGTAGTCTGACTGATGGCGCTTCCAGATCGCCCCCAGTCCGGCTACCACATAAAACTTCTGCACCAGCGGCACCATCCCCGACACATTGCCGGCGTCTGGCGGAAGGTCGGCCTCTTTGCCCTTGAGTGTGAGCTCCGGCGGAGCACTGAGATTTAGCGCCAAAGACACGTATTGTGCCAATGTATGAGCCGGGTCCGGCTGCAGATGCTCGGTATAAAACTGGCACATCACCTGGCTGGACTCTTTCGCCTCGGCGGAAGCATCGATGGTTTTCGCAACCTCGGCGCGAATGTGCGCTCGCAGCGGATCGGAAGCGCTCAGTTCCGAATCGTAGCCACAATAGTTAATGGCCGTCAGAACCGTGAACAACGCCTCGTTGTTGTCCAACGCTACCTGATGGGCAGCGTCATCCGCCCACACCTGTGCCACCAGCGCAAGCAAAGCCACAAACAGCGAACTCCGAAACCGATTACTCAGGAACCCTCCTGCAGCGCGGTGAGATGTGCGGGTTACCTTGTCAGTTTAAGAGGTTCCGGGCAGAGGGTCAACGGAGGAAGCACTCAGCATTCAGCACTCAGCCATCGGCTACTGCTCGCGAACTGTTATTGGATCAGCGAAACCCGAGCCTGAAAGTTTCAAACTGAGTGCTGAGTGCTGACGGCTTCTACCCCTTCACCCTGACCATGGAGAACGACAGCACCGCGCGCCCGACCGTGGGTCTGCCCATGGACGTCGCGGGACGGAAGGTCGTGAACTCGGTCAGCATAATCTTGACTTGCGGCGAAAGATCCTTGGCATCGTGCGGACTCGACAAAATACGGTAATCCTGCACTCGCCCGTTCGAATCCACATACGCTTCGATCACCAGAGAATCATCCGCAATGGAGTCGAGAGCCGTTCCGAACGCCGATTGCTGCAACACCGGCGCGGTAGTCAACATTGTAGGAACGTCAGAGTTATCGGCCTGCAACGGCAAGGCGAGAAAGCCCATGAGGAATCCGAAGATCACCACGGCTGCTAACAAGCCTGCAGTCGCAGGAACCATGAATCCCTGGATCGCGTTCTCTACCCGAATCCACAGATCGTGGAAGTACGGACGCCGCGCTTGCGCCACTTCGCGTGAAATCGCCAGCCGCAATTTTAACGACAGATCATCCGGCGCTTTTCTGCGTCCTACCTTGGTAAGCAATTGCTGGGTTTGACGGAGCGAAACATATTCCCCCTGGCAATCGGCGCAGGCTTCGAGATGCCCCGAGAGCGCCTGCATTTCGGTGCCGGTCACCGCGCCATCAAGGTAAGGCGAGAACATCGATTTCGCTTCGAAGCACTTCATGACGCCACCTCGAATTCCCGTCCTTTACAGACTCGGGACCCAGCTCTCGGTTCCCGCTTCTTCAGCCCCAGTTCCGTTCCAACCTCTTGCACATACGCCGTCAGCCGTTGCCGAAGCGCTTCGCGTCCCCGAGTCAACCGCGATTTCACGGTTCCCAGCGAGACTTGCGTGACTTCCGCAATCTCCTCATACGACATTTCTTCGAGATCGCGAAGAATGAGCGTCGTGCGGTACGGCTCAGAAACTTTCCGCAATTCTTCTTCAACTCGCGCCCGAACCTCTTCGTGCGCAACCAGATCGAAAGGCGACTCAGCTCCGTCCACCAACGAGTCTTTTATGGCCAATGCCACGCCAGATTCCGTGCATCCTCCCATCGGCTCAATCGACGTTTCTTTCGATTTATGCCGGAACCACCAGCGCCGCCGATTCGATGCCTCGTGCACCGCGATGCGATAAATCCAAGTCTTCAGGCTGGACTCTCCGTGGAAATGCTTAATCCCGCGGAAAACTTTCAGAAACACTTCCTGGGTTGTGTCCGCGGCATCCGCCGGGTCACTCACCACGCGGTAAACCAGACTGTAAATCGGCTGGTGGAACTCTCCGATAAGCCAGGCGTACGCTTCCTCCGATCCGGCCTTCAGTTCGGCGACGATCGCCGCTTCCTGCGTCCGGATGCCGATTGCTCCCGCTAAATCACCCACCGTGGTTGCTCCTGCCATGGCACTCATGGCGTAACCTCCATTATAGGTGCTTTCGACCGAGAGCCTTCGCCAAAATTTGGGCACTGCTCGCCAATCCAGCCCCGACCGCAACCCTCGATTCGCCTGATATCTATAGACTCCAAAGACCCCCGCCAAGTTCCAACCCAGAGTTACTTATGTCACTATTACCACGCGTGGGAACAGCCGCCCCCGTCTGTCCTTCGAGCGGATACTCCTGCCCGCGTCCAGGCCGTCGGCACCAATTAGGTCTTGGGAGGCCGTGTCCCGGGAAGGGCACGACCAGGGAGGCCATGCCACGAAATGGAGTGCGTGGGGAAGGGCATGGCTCCAGCCATGCCAGCCAAGCTTCAAATTCGACGCAGGCCCCGCTGGGTACCTATGCCCCGACCGCCGCAACTCGCTTGACGCCCCAAAATCCCGGGAGTATGTTTCTTCTTTTCCCAGATGCAGGGCCCCGCATTCCCAATTGAAGATCCCTTCGCCCTCAAGGAGACAACGTGAGGCACGCCCTCGTATCTAAATTGTCATCCCGATCTAAATTGTCATCCCGATCTAAATTGCCATCCCGAGCGAAGTCGAGGGACCTTGCGTCTCCTTCCTTTAAGCCAATTCCAATTTCCCGCGTTGCCAGCCAGAAAATGAGGAAAACCACTTTCATTCCCCTCGTGTCGTTTCTCTTGCTCGCCCTCGGATGTGGTGGCAGCTCGGGATCATCTCAGGGCACTTCAGGTTCCTACGAGTTTGTCGCCACATCGAAAACAACCAGCGGACAGAGCGTGAACATCACCCCTGGCGTCGCCAATGAGTCCACCGGCAAAGACGTCAGCGGGGCCTTTAACCCTGCGGTCAGAACGCTGGCCAACGAAACTATCACGGGGACAACTTACGCCGCCCTGCCTACAGTGACCAGCAGGCAGACTGTGACGATGGGAGCGACATCGAATGCCTCCGTCACGGCCTCGGAGCCAATCACCCTTACGGCCGCCAATCCCCCCAAGAACATCGTTTCCATCAAGGTCAACGGCGGGCCATTGGTGAAGAGGAACCCTCCCCAGATTTACATCAACGCCGCTTTTGTCAGCGTAGAAGTCTGCGCTCCTTCCAACGGCGCTTGCCAAACCATCCCCGACATTCTGGTAGATACAGGATCGTACGGCCTCAGAGTTTTGGGCTCACAAGTTACAGTTCCGCTCACCCCGATCACTGACGGCAAAGGAGATACGCTGTACGACTGCGCTCAATTCGTGGACAATTCGTTTCTATGGGGAGCCGTGGCGCCAGCAACGATTGTGTTAGGCGGGGAGACGGCGAGTCTAACTTCCGTTCAGATCATCGCCAATCCCGGCTTCAGCATACCCAGCGGATGCAGCGGGATTAACGAAGATACGCAGGCGCTCTTGGGTGCAAACGGCATCCTGGGTGTTGGCCCGGAACCTTTCGATTGCGGTGTGGCCTGCGATCCAAGCGCCGGAGGAACGCCTCCGCCGGTGTATTATCTTTGTTCCTCTGGCGGCGCCTGCTCTACGACCTTTGTGTCCTGCGGCACCCTCTGTGGCGACTCGGCCCCGAACCAACAGGTAACCAATCCGGTTTTCAACTTCCCGGTGGACAATAATGGCGTCATTCTCACATTGCAAACCGTGCACAACGTGGCAGCTACGGCGGACGGTAGTCTGACCTTCGGCATTGGCACCGAGGCAAACAACACTCTTCCGAGCACGGCAACGCTGTTCACATTGAATTCGGCAGATAACTTCACGACGAACTTCGAAAGCCAATCCCTTACCGCCAGCTTTATTGATAGTGGTTCTAACGGGTTATTCTTCCCGCAGATCGACAATCTGCCGAATATTTGTAGCGACAACAACTCCTGGTACTGTCCGCCCAAGACCACACGGTTCACCGCAACCAATGTGGACCCGAATAATGGCACATCGAACACGGTCGATTTCCGCGTGGACAATTTTGACAACGTGACCAGTGCCAACCCCAAAGACGCGGCGTTTAGAAACGTGGCTGGACCGATGGGCAGCGGTTCTTGTAGTCCCTCGAATCCGACCGCCTGCACTTTCGAGTGGGGGCTCCCGTTCTTCTACGGTCGTAGGGTATTCACGGCCATCGACGGAACCACAACACCTTACGGCAATGGTCCCTTCTGGGCGTATTAGATCGAGCCCGGCGACCGGACTGGTTCCAGAGGCGTCATCTCGAAGACGGGCAGGCGCCTCGATGGGGCCTTGGTGGAGGCGTCGCTTCAACACGAAGCCAATGCGCTTTGGGGTATGCTGCCGAAGGCGCGGCTGTGGAAGGGCAGGGCTTCAGCCATGCCGCAAATTCGACTCATGTCTCGCAGGGACCAACTGCCTCTTTTCCCGTTCATTCCCAAATTGGGAGGTGCGGTCTCAGCTCCGATTTTTTCCTCTTGCCTAAGCTCTTTATCGCTGATAACCTAGATCTGTAGAAGTTATCTATAAGATAATTTAAGTTCTTTGACAACTGACGACGGCTCTAGCCTCGATCCGACCCGCGGTTCCAAAACCGAACTGCGAGCAGTCGGACGCAATGATAACTCCAATGTTTCCAAGATTTTGCCTCTAAGTACCTTTAGAACCATAGATCTGGAATGCAAGAAAAATTCCAGTCCTTTGTTTTCTATATTTTAGGCAAAAATGAGAGTTTTTTTTGAGGGAAATGTTGCACCAGAATGTGTGCATCTGAACCCGCTTCCGGTGGACAAAGCCCGAGTCTGCCAGCCGCGAAGCGGCCAAAGAATGCAGCCCACGGCGCAAGCCGTGAGGCATGCTGGTTCAACCTGCATCACTGTTGCGGTTGCGTTTGCTGAGCCGGAGCCTGGGTGCCGGTCGTGCTTGGCTGTGTCGCCGGCGTGGTCGGCTTCGGAGGTTTCGGCACCGGCTTCTTCTTCACCGGAGGCTTCTTCGGAGGCTCCGTATCGTCGACGACAACTTTCTTCACCGGTGCTGGCGGCGGCGCTGCTGCCTGCAGATCGTGAACTTGGGCGCGCAAGCGTGTCAGTTCGCCTTCTTTGGCGGTGGCCAGAGTTTCCATTCGCTCAGCCAGGGCGCGGCGCGATCGCTCGAGATCGTTGAAGTCGTTCTGCACCGACTGGAATTCGTCCTTCGAGCCGAACGCTCCGGCCGACTCGACAACCGGTCCGATCACGTCATAGAGCGCGTCGAGATTGCGATAGAGCTTGAAGGTCGCGACTGCGCTTTCGGGGGAAGCGCGCACCTGACCAATGATTTCCGGTAGCGCCATTTGCAGGTTGCGCTGGATGGAGTCGACATCCGACTGCGTGCCGTGTTTGGTGTTCGAGTCGGTTTTCCATTTCTCGATTCGCAGCTTGGCCAGATCCACTTGCGTCTGTTGTGCGACCTGCTCCAACTGCGACAGCATCAGATTCAGTTCACTGACCGATGCGTAGGGAACTGGTGTCGTCGAGGCCGCAGGCGCCGGAGCAGGCGCGACTTGGGCGGTCGCAGCAGCGATTAGAAGCGGCAATACCCAATGCCAACCGCAAATAGAGCAAAGTTTCATGAGTTTACTCGACCTCAGCATACCCATTTTCGTGGTTTTCGTAAAACTGTACGAACCAGAGTTTCGACTGATGGCGCGCGCCGTTTGACTAACCTTACTCGGTAAGCGAGAATTGACTCACCCGATCCGGATGTCTGCGCCGGATCATGATTCTTCCTCAGTGGGCCTGTGGCGCAGCTGGGAGCGCGCTTCCATGGCATGGAAGAGGTCGTCGGTTCGAACCCGACCAGGTCCACCAAATTACTCGGTATCGCTCTGGCATTCACCTGCGACTCGAAGCGGGTTTCGCCTGAGTGGCGCATGAAGGAAACGACCGCTAATCACAACTTCGAACGGTTCCAAACCGGCGCAGCGAAGTACGCCGCCTACCTCGAGACGCCCGAAGGCCGACTGCGCCTCGATCTAGCCTTTGCCAACTTGGAGGACTTTCTTCCGCACGCCACACGGTCATTGCTCGCTTTGGATATTGGCGGCGGTACCGGCGCCACCGCGGTACGCCTTGCACGTCTTGGTCTTCACGTCACATTACTCGATCCGTCTGTACCAATGCTGGATTTGGCGATGCGCACTGCGCGGGACGCAGGAGTTACGGAGAGGATCGCGCTGATACACGGTGACGCCTCTCAATTGGCAAACTTGTTCCACGCCGAGTCGTTTGATGTAATTCTTTGCCACAATGTCCTGGAATATGTTGACGACCCGTGCGAGGTGTTGCGCAGCGCGGCCGGCGCCTTGCGAAATCCGTCCAGCATCATTTCGGTATTGGTGCGTAACCAGGCGGGTGAGGTGTTAACGGCCGCAATCCAAGACGGCGACTTGGCCGCGGCCGAGCATAATCTCACTGCTGAGTGGGGAAATGAGTCCCTGTACGGAGGAAAGGTGCGGCTATTTAGGGCGGAGGGCCTGCGGGCTATGCTGCTCGAATCGTCACTCGCGGTTGCTGCGGTGCGTGGCGTACGGGTCCTGTCGGACTACTTGCCGCCGAGCGTCTCCCGAAGTGATGATTACGAGCGGATTTTTGAGCTGGAGCGTAAGCTGGGCAGGCGACCGGAGTTTGCGGCAGTCGCCCGCTACACGCAGTGCTTCGCGCGTTTGGCAGCGTCCTAGTGCACGATGTGACCCCGGACACTTCGACTGCAAGAACAAGCAATATTCAGAGTGAGATCGTGATGCGTTTGTCAGGTAGTGACCGCGTTCTGGTAATCATGGCGAAAGCGCCGAGGCCGGGCGCGGTCAAAACCCGTCTGACTCCCAACCTTTCTCCTGAGGCTGTTACTGCTTTCTATTGCTGTCTTCTGGACGACACGCTGGCGCTGGCGCGGTCATTAGAAGTGGCCGGTGTGGAAGTTGCCGTCATGTGTCCGGAGTCGGACGTAAACGAACTGGCGCGGTTGGCAGGCATGCAGTCGACAGGCATGCCGTTATCAGGCAAAGCAGCGAGCGTAGTTGCGCAGAAAGGTGAAGGCCTTGCTGCAGGCCTGACTTCGGTGTTTGCGCATTTCGCGGAGGGCCGTCGAACGAACGCACTTCGAACGAATGCACACCGACGACGCATCATTGCCTTCAACAGCGACAGCCCGCACCTGCCGCGTTCTGTTCTCGAAGATGCGTTCGAAACCCTGGCCGCACATGACGTGGTCGTTGGACCAACGCACGACGGAGGCTACTATCTCGTCGGGGCAAAGGCTTCCCATCCTACGCTTTTCACAGGCGACGGAATGGGCACCAGCAGCGCGCTGGAGAGACTCCTGGCGCGCGCGCAAGCGCTTGAGCTTTCCGTAGGTTTCGCAGATCGTTTTTATGACATCGACGTCGCAGAGGACTTGAGTCGACTAGCAGAGGAGTTGCGGCTGTGTCCGGCAAGAGCGCCACGCACGGCGGCGTGGCTGAAAGAGTGGGATTCAACCGCTCATTGACCCAGACGGGCGGTCGATTCTCAATGAGAGCTACGGCGTGCTCTCAACAGCTATCATGGGTCCGATGAAGATTGATCCGAATGAAGCCTTTTCGATATTGCACAAATGGCAGGTTGGACTAAGGCCGGTAACGCTCGTTGGCTCTCTGATGCCCAGCCACACCCTTCGAGGGCTAGTCACCGTTGTGACTCGGGAAGGGATTTGGGACGGTGACGTCAAACCTGCCCCAATCTGGGGATTCTCGCTAAGGGGAAAGGAAACGAGTTTTCTGGCGTCATCGTTCGAGCGTTTCGAATGCCTTCAGCCTAGCGAGCTACCCTCAGAGATCGAGGCGTCCCTACAGGCGATAGAGAGGGATCGTTCTGTGCTCGCACTAACAAAAGAAATGAAGTTGCCCCGCCTTCCACGTACAGTGGGCGACGCTCTCGCCTCCGTCCATGAGACGCTGTTTCTGGTCGAAGACGATCCTTTACACAGCGACTAGCGGCCAAGAATGCCCACTCCACACTCGAGAATCGTGAAGCTCACCCCAGAGTGGAGGGTGTACATCCTAGGCGTCGCGTTGTGCGGGGCGCTGACGATCTGCTCCCGCAACTTCGGCGATCGGGGTGGGCCATCCTTCATGGCTTGCTTGGCGGTGGCGGGCATCGTTTACCTCTTGGCGATCCGTGAGTTTTTCGCTACACCAATACTTTCCCGGCGTGTCGTGGTCATTGGGCTCGTACTCGCTGCTGCGTGGAACATTGCATTTCTTCGGGTGCCCTCGGGCGCCGATGATGACATTCATCGATATGTTTGGGATGGCCGGCTGCAGAGGCTCGGCTACAACCCTTATCTGGTCGTCCCCAGCGATCCTGCCGCTAAGGGGTTGCATACTGCGGAAACCCGCAACTTGAATAACCCGGATCTGCCGAGCCCATATCCACCAGGAGCGGAGCTATTCTTCCGCGCAGTAACCGCGATTCAGGAGTCAACCTTCGCATTCAAAGTAGCATTTGTAATTTGCGAGTTTGTAATTGTTTTCGTGTTGTTTGATGTCTTGCGTTCTACCCGGCAGCCAGCACACCTGGTTCTGGCGTTCGCCTGGAACCCATTATTGGCCGTTGAGGTGGTGGGAAGCGGCCACATTGATATTGTTGGCGCGCTGTTGTTGGTGGTGTCCGCCGCTGCACTGGTGCGCCGATGGCGGGCGACTGCGACCGTCGCGCTTGGGCTAGCGATAGCGGTGAAATTTCTGCCGGTCGTACTCTTGCCCCTCTACTGGAAGCGGATTCGCATTCGCGATGCGGCGTTGGCAGCCGTGATCGTACTTCTGTACGTACCGTTTCTAAATCACGGTCACATTCCGATCGGCTCGCTGGGAACGTATGTGCAGAGTTTCCGCTTCAATGGTCCGGTGTTTGCGATACTCGATCGAGTGGCGCCTCCACAGTTGCTAGTTGGGCTGGCGGTGCTCGTCGGATTCGTGACTGCAACCTGGCAAAGAACTACGCGGCCTGAATGGTCTCCAGACCAATTCGCCTGGCCCATGGCAGCATCTCTATTGTGTGCACCCGTCGTATTCCCGTGGTATCTTCTCTGGCTGCTGCCATTTCTGACGTCGGCCTCGACGCTGCTGATTATCATCTGGACTGTGAGCATCATCCCTACCTACGTCATGTGGCACCTGCGCACGCTTGGGCGTCCGTGGGGATCGCTTCCTGGATGGGTCATGCTGCTGGAATATGGATGCGTGGCAGCCGCTGGTGCAATTATTGCGTTTCGCCGCTTTACACGACCTGCGATCATGCCCGTAAACGATCAAAATACAGCCATTTAAATGGCAGGTCTCTTGCGATCTTGACAACTTCACATATTGTGAAGTATTCTCGGTAAGTGGTTGTCGTCACGCGAAAGCATCTGAGCGAGGCGATGGAACGCTATCCGGATGCGGCGAACGAAATCGAAGCGTGGGTGGGTATCGTCGAGCGGGTCCGTTGGCACAATTTTGACGAAGTGTGCGGCATGTTTAAGGATGCCGATAATGTGGATGGCTACGTAGTTTTTGACATCAGACGGAACCGCTATAGGCTTGTTACCGTTATCCACTATGCGAAGACGACGAAAGAACTGCAGACCAAAGGACATGTTTACGTACGATCTGTCTTGACGCATAAGGAATACAACAACCGTAGTAACTGGGATAGGAGGTTTGGGAGAAAATGCGCAGAGTACTGGCAAACCCGGCGGAAATGATTGCGCACGGTGCCCCGCGCATTATACGCAATGACGCGGAACTTGAGGTGTACACCGACGCACTCTTCGAACTAACGGCGCTAGCAAACCCCTCTCGCTCTGAAGTGGAAGCAATCGAACTTCTAACGTTGCTTGTGGAGCATTACGAGAAGGAGCATTATCCTATTCCTGCGGCTGACCCGGCATCGGTCGTGCGGTTTCTTATTGAACAGCAGAATCTCACGCAACGCGACCTGATTCCTCAATTTGGTTCGGAGAGTGCGGTTTCGATGTTTCTTTCGGGACATCGGAATCTCACCCTTGAACAGGTGCGGAAATTAAGCGCTCGGTTCAAACTTCCCGCTGATGTTTTCATCCCAAAGATGGCCAAGGGAGCAAGAGCTTAATTCTGAACAAACTCATGTATAAAGATTGTGAGTCTGTTCCTTTTCTGCCTATCTCATCAAACCTGTCGCCTGAGCATGCGGAACACAATCACCCGACCTTTGCTGTATAGTCTCGCGGCCGGCCGAGGAAGCGCTCTTTAATCGCCGTCGTTGGGATTGTGCCGACGTGCGATTCCTGTATCCTAGAGCCCTTGCCCATCATCCAAGGCTTCATTCGTTCAATTCAGCGAGGAGCGAACTCTATGAGAAATGCCTGCCGTTTAACGATAATGGGTTTTGTGCTTTGCGGAGCGCTGGCGCTTGCTCAAACTCCGCCGGCACCGACGCGCGCGCCACTTCTCGATCAAGTCGCCAAGACTTTCGGTATCGATTCGTGGGACAAGGTTGAGGCCATCCGCTACACCTGGAATGGTGAGATTACCGGACTTTTCAAGATTGCGCACAAGTGGGAGTGGGAGCCAAAGACTGGCAAGGTCACGTACGAAGGGCCGGACAAAGACGGTAAGCCGGTCAATGTTTCCTATGTACGCACCGACCTCAGCACCCAATCCGACGCCGTTAAAAATCAAATTGACCCGAGCTTCATCAACGACAATTATTGGACTCTGTTCCCGTTTCACGCTTATTGGGATAAGAGCGCCAGCGCGATCGATCAGGGCAAGTTTAACCTGCCTGTGGGCCCCGGCATGGCCGAGCTGCTACCTATAAAGTATCCCGCGGATGGCGGTTACACGCCCGGCGATACCTGGGATCTCTATGTGGGTAAAGACAACCGCGTCGTGTACTTTGTCTACATCCGCGGCGGGGCTAAGCCGCCAAGCCGCGTCTTCGCAACGTGGGCAGGCTATAAAAAGGCCGGTCCAATTCTGTTTTCAACCGAACATCGCGGCTTCGCCGATGGCAAGCCACTGCACATCTTTATTTCGGATGTGGCGGTTAAGGTGACGGGATCTGACAAGTGGATGGACACGCAATAAACAACAGGCGGCTGATTCAGATTACTGCACGAATCAGACTACCTGGCGATCACGACGGTGGTGCAGGAACTGCTTAGTTTGGGCAGATCGCGATTGGCGGCCATGCGGATCTGCAGCGTCGGGCGTTGACCTCGAATGATTGGACAGTAAGAGTCAGGCTCTAACAGTGCGCCTTGCAAGCGTCGTCTTCCAGCACATCCACCGTGGCATGCCTCCCGAAGCTCGCAAGGCTCGCACGCGCCGGGAAGGGCGCGGGCTTGGCTGAATGGCGCGGAGTCTAGAATATCGAGTCCGGCCGAGATCAAGTCCGACAGCGCATCCCCGGATCCAGGCCAATAGACGCAGGGTTGGGTCGTGCCTCTTGGTGTCACTCGTACGGTGCTGACGCCACAACCGCCTCGGAGTGCTGGAAGCCCTGCCATCGCGCGAACCAGCGGCTCGCCAATCGCGATTACATCGGTCTCATCAAAGAGGCGCCGGAAGCCTTCCCAGTACTGTTCGTAGCTCAGGGCATAAACGTCCGATTGCACAGCTTGGTAGACATTCACTCGCAAAGGAGCGTCAAAGTGTTTGGCGACTCGCGCCACATCCGCCAAGCGCAAGTAGTTTGACTTCATCATGACGGCGACAATGGTTACAGGAACACGCAGCCTGCGACACCGTTCTGCCTGCTCATGGATGAGCGCCCAATTGCCGTTTCCGCGCTGTGCATCCTGTTCGGCTTGCGTGGCGTAATCGAGAGAGAACTCGATGTCATGAAAGGCAGAGAGCTCATTGTCTTCGAGAACAGCAACGCTGTGCCCGTTGGAAGTGATGGTGAGCTTGACCGGTTTCGTTCGCAGGTAGGCCAGTATTGCCTTGAAGTCGGGATGCATGCCGTTCTCACCGGTGCCGAGATTCACTGACCGTACGGGCAAGCGTTCCATCACTGCCTTCACTTGATCCAGGGTGAGACGATCGGCGCGAGTTGGATCGCGGTAGCAGAAGCTGCAGGCGAGATTACATTCATTGGTCAGGCCGAGCCCGAGCGAAATTGTGGAATCCGGCGCCCTCATGGCGGATGGGATGGACGGAGATTTATCGACGACCTTATTCACGGAATCCTCTGTCAACCATCAAGACCAACGCACGGTAGCTTCATAGAGCAATTTTGAGGCATGAGCAAGGACAAATACCAGCGCAAACAAACGCGCCCAGCCACACTCAGCGCAAGTCCGCTCAAGTTCGAGTTTCCTATGGGGACACAGACGCCGGTGATACGGCCGGGCCCCCAAGACTCACGCTGGCCGTGGTGTCCCGGCTCTTCGGTGGCGGAAATAGTAGCGCACTATCAAGCTGAGAATGAACCAGCCGGCGCCGACCGTGCCCTTCAGCGTACCGCTGATCTTTGATTTTCCGATACGCGGGTAGTAGCTCACCGGGACTTCAACAACGCGGAATCCAGCGAGGGCGCCTTTGAGGATCATCTCAACCGCCCAGCCATAGGTGGTCTCTTCGAGTGCGAGCGCGCGAAGTACATCGGCGCGGGCGGCGCGAAACGGACCGAGATCTTTAATTTGTAAACCATAAAGCATGTTAATCAAGCTCGCGGCGAGACGATTACCAAACACCTGATGCCAGGGCAGCGCCCCAGCAGAACGCCGCCCGTGCAGGCGGGAGCCAAGCGTGATGTCGGCATGCCCCTCAATGATTGGCGCTAAGAGAATTGGCAGTTCGGAGGGCCGATCGCTGTAGTCGCCATCGAGGAACACAACCACATCAGGGGAATTTGCCGCAGCCAGACCCGTGAGGCACGCTTGCCCATAGCCGCGGCGCGGTTCCTGAAGCACACGGGCTCCCATTCTTGCGGCGATCTCGGGCGTTCCGTCGTTCGAGTTGCTGTCGACAACGATGACCTCCGTTGTGAGAGCGGACGGAAGATCAGCCAGGACGCGCTCAATCGCCTGCGCTTCATTGTGGGTAGGGATTATGACGGACACGCGCACTTTAACTTGGCCCAATCACCACCATGGAGAAGACGGCCAGCGTTCCGCCAGCCACGCGTCAACGCCCCATCTCCGTCCGGCGCGTCCGACAGCGAGCCCGAGCGATGCCATCACCGGAACCAGAAGCTCCCAGATCCACGCGGTGCCCCACTCCGAAACCCAAAGGCTGCCGAGATAGAGAAAAGCCACAAATGCGGCCGGTCGGGTTAGCAGACCGATGATGAGCAGGATACCGAGAGAGATCTCGGTCACGGCCTGCATGGGAGCAGCCATTGCGGCGTGGCTTGCCGCCAGTGCCATCACCGATTTCCAGATGGCCGGCGAATGACTGTTCTTGATGTAGTAGTCGATCAGTCCTGCGTAACCGGCCGGCTTGTAGAGGCCCTTCCCCAGATTCTCGAAAAAGACCCACACGAGCATTGCGCCAATCGTCACGCGCACGATTGCCAGCCCGTTTGCGGCTTGCGGTTGGTGGGCCACCGTGGTTGCGTTATTTCGCGGTGAAGTTGCATTCGTTGGCATGGTTAAGCCTCGTCCAGTTGAACCTTGTCCAGTGGATGCTATACCAGGTTGGAAAGTTTCGTCAGGTTCAAAATCTTGTCTCAGCGAAGCTATCGGTTCGAATTATGGCTAAGGTGCATTCCTCAATGGAAATTCTACGAAGCACAGTCGGAGAGAAATGCCCTTTGTTCAGATTTGCTCTGCGAGAGCGTCCGCCCAGTGGCGCGCAGCGGCTGTGATTTCGTGTGCCCAGCGCATGGCTTCGTTGGATGTCCTGGCGACGAAGGACAAGGACAGATTGAGTTGTTTGCCTAAGCGCGCAACCAGTTCCCAGTCGCCCGCCTCCACCGCCAGCATGAGATCGTAGACCGGAGAAAGGGGCGTTTTCTTGCCCGTCTTGGCGCAAAGTAGCTGTGCCTTGATGTTGGGATCCAGACACAACTCCTCGATCACTACTCCGATCGGAATGGCCAAGATAGCATCGATCAGCGAGAGCATTCCCATCAAGAAGAGATCGGAATTGCCATGTTCTACTTTCGGAGAGACACATTCACAGAAGCGAGCACGAACCAGCGATGACGAAACCAAGTCGAATGACTTGTCCTCTCCCATGACGAGGGTCGTCGCCATTCGTATCCACCGCACGGATTCGTGTTCCCCCAGCATGGTCAACGCACTGCGAACCGATAGCACAGGCGACGACAGCCCCAGCAGTGGAGAGTTCAAGTGCCGCAGCAACCGGTAGCAGAGTGAAGGCTCGTGTTTGATGAGAGTTTCAAGTTCCATAAAATCCACTTCGGGTTTTGAGGCTGCGGCGAGCAGGCGAACATTCGTAGCCTGCTTTGCAGGGATCTGTCTGACCTGCAGATTTTCGGGACGGCGAAAAAAATAACCCTGAAAACGTGTAAAGCCGCTATTGCCTGCCTTCGCAAACTGTTCCCGAGTTCAACTTTTTTTGCGATCATGCGGCACTCGTCGGTGGCATAAAGCCGTGCCAGGGTCGAGCTGTCTTGCAATGGAACCCCGGCACTATCGATTTTGATGAAGCGGGCGCAGGGAATGAGGGCTGCGCGCTTGTCGCCCGGAACGAAATTGTCTAGAGCGATTGAGTATCCTGCCTGTTTCAGCCGCTGACACGCCTGTATGACGTTTTCGTCCGCGGGAACATCTTCCTCTATCTCGATCACGACATCGCGGGGAGACAACAGAGCGAAATAATCCGACAGCAACATCTGGTGCGTACAGTTGATGAATGCGAGACGCCCATCGCACAAGACGCCGAGCCCCACAAAATTCAACATGTGAATGGTGGCGGAAGTTGCACTCTCACTATCAGAAGTGAAGCGCTGTTGGTCCGGACTTTCGCGAAAGAATAGCTCGTAGCCGATTACGGTCTCGTCGGCCGTGAGAATTGGCTGCCTGGCAATGCAGGGGCTGTGAGTTTCAACGGACGCTGCTTGACCTTGCGTACTCATATGTTTCTCTCAGGCTTCATCGGCATTTTCGGTCATAAACTTCAGTCCAACCACGACCCCCTCTTTGAAAGTCCAATAAATGCCGTTCGAGCAGGAAATTCCTATGAATCGCTGATGTGGGTGAAATGCCTCAGGCCGTCTGAACACCCCCTCATGCCACTCGGCCTCACCGGCCGTTGCGCACTATATACTTTGCATAGGGGAACGGTGCGGAAGAGGTCGTCGGTTCAAACCTGACCGGGTCCACCAAGTCCCTCCCGCAACTCAAACGGAAGCAGGGCAAAAGTCGTTGGCGCCGATTATCAATGCACAGGGAATCTCGAAGTCGTTCGGATCGACAGTCCTTTTTCAAGATGTTTCCTTCACCGTGTCTGAGGGCGATCGGATCGGACTGATTGGTCCAAACGGATCGGGGAAATCCACGCTGCTCCGAATTCTGGCCGGCGATGAAGATGTGGACACAGGTGAAATCGCGGTTCGCAAACGTGTCCGGCTCACCTGCGTTCTGCAGGACTCGAAGTTTGCGTCTGGAGAGACGGTTCGTTCAGTGATCGAGAAAGCGCTGGACCGCGCTGCAGTCACGGCGACCGAGCGAGGCACCCGTTTCGCCGAAACCCTTGGCCGCGCCGGCTTCGACGAACTCGAAACACTGGCCAGCGCTTTGTCAGGCGGGTGGCAAAAGCGGCTCGCGATCGTTGAGGCGCTGGTTCAGGGGCCGGACATTCTGCTGCTGGATGAGCCTACAAATCATCTTGACCTCGCAGGAATCGAATGGCTGGAAGCAGTTCTTCAAGACGCAGCCTTCGCCTGCGTAGTTGTGAGCCACGACCGTTATTTCCTCGAGAATGTTGCCACTGAGATGGCGGAACTCAACCGTACTTATCCGGATGGGCTGCTGCGCGTTCGGGGGAACTACAGCACGTTCCTGGAAAAGAAGGAAGAGTTTCTGCACTCGCAGTCGAAGCGGCAGGAAGCGCTGGAAAACCTTGTGCTCAATGAAATCGCGTGGCTGCGTCGTGGAGCGAAAGCGCGGACGCGTAAATCGAAGGCAAGAATCGACAAGGCCGGCGACTTGATGAGCGAACTCGCAGATCTGAACATCAGAACGCGCACCGCTACTGCGGACATTGATTTTTCCGCGACTGACCGGAAAACCAAACGGCTGATTGAGTTGGAAGACGTCTCCTACGAAATTGGCGGCCGCACACTTTTCGATGGGCTTAACTTCGTGATAACGGCTGGGATGCGAGTGGGATTGGTCGGGCCAAACGGGAGCGGCAAGACTACTCTGCTGCGACTGGTACGAGGAGAACTATCGCCATCGGCTGGAGAAATCCGCCGAGCCGACTGGCTGCGGATCGTGTACTTCGATCAGACTCGTCAACTTGATCCGGATGTAACTCTACGCCGTGCTCTGGCACCGGGCAGCGATTCGGTGATTTATCAGGACCGCGTCGTTCACGTGGCGTCGTGGGCGGCAAGATTCCTGTTTACAGGCGAGCAGCTCAATCAACCCATTGGCCGGCTTTCCGGAGGCGAACGGGCGCGCGTATTGATCGCACAGCTAATGCTTCAGCCCGCGGATGTGCTTCTCCTCGATGAGCCCACCAACGATCTCGACATTCCAACCCTCGACATACTCGAAGAAAGCCTGCTCGAATATCGAGGAGCGCTGGTGCTGGTCACGCATGACCGGTACATGCTCGATCGCGTTTCGACTATTGTCCTGGGACTCGACGGGCAGGGCAGCGCCGACAGTTTTGCCGATTACTCGCAATGGGAATCCTGGCAGGCGGAACGGAAACAGCCGGCAAAGGCGGCTCGGTCAAGCGGCAACCAGCCTGGACGTGCGACGCTTGCCGCTGGACCGGCGGCATCGAAAAAGAAGCTCTCGTACTTGGAAGCACGCGAGTATGCAACCATCGAGCAGCGGGTCGCTGAGGCCGAGCAAGCTCTGCAGGAGAAGCGTGCTCAGTTGGAGGACCCTGCGATCGCAAGCGATGGTCCTCGGCTTGTGCGTGCGCATGCTGAGATGGATGACGCCCAGAAAGTGGCGGACGAGCTCTACTCGCGTTGGGCCGAGCTCGAACAGAAAAAAGGATGAGCCACCCCTAAGCGCGAGCGAAATCGATGTATCCACGCTGAACGTCGGTTCGGATCAATTTCACTCGCAGCTTGTCTCCCACATCCAGGCCCTGCTGTCCCTGCGCGAGCAATCCCTCGACGTGCGGCTGCAGCACGCGAACAAAGGTTCCCTTCGGGGTTACGCCGGTGACGAGCGCATCGAAAACCTGGCCGATCCGATTGCTCATTGCAACGGCCGCGAGGCGCTTTGTCATTTCTCGCTCAACTTTCCGTGCGGCGTCTTCTTTTTCTGTGCAGTTTGAGGCAATGGCTGACAGTTCATCATCAGAGTACGGAGGAGGCTGACCGCCAAGCACGGCCTTGATCAGCCTCTGCGTGACGACGTCCGGAAAACGCCGATTGGGAGCGGTGGAGTGGGTGTAATCCTGGACCGCGAGACCGAAGTGGCCCTGCTCGGGGTCTCCGGGCCGTTCGAGAACATATTCTCCCGGCCCAATCAGTTTGATTACCGCGAGCGACACGTCCGCAAAATGATCGGGGTCGGCCGCTTTGCGCTTGAGCAGAAAATCGTTGAGAGCCTTGGAATCCGGATTCGGAGGCAGCTTCCCGCCGTGTTCGGCAGCGAGTTGGACGATCCGATCCCAACGTTTGGGAGTCTTCACGATGCGGCGCAGAGACGACACTTTCTCCAACATGCGGGCGACGACTCCGTTGGCCGCGATCATGAAGTCTTCGATCAGGTCCGTGGCCGGGTTCTTCTCCTGCTTGGTGATGTCCACGATTTGTTGATTGAGTATTATCGGGGTAACTTCGGTGGTCTCGAGATTGAGAGCGCCATTCTGGTAGCGCTGCTTCTTTAGCGCCTGCGCGGCCTCGTTTTGCAGTTTGAGCTGAGCTTGCAATTCCGTCGACGCGGCCACTTTTGCCGGTGCGGGGCCGGTGCCTTCAAGCCATCCTCCCACTCCGTTGTAAGCAAGCTGCGCCTTGTTGCGAACGATGGCCCGATAAACATCGCTCGAACTGACTGAGCCAGCAGCGTCTACCGTGAACTCAATTACGATACTGAGTTTGTCCGCGTTTTCAAGGAGCGACGTTGCGCCGGTGGAAAGCTCTTCCGGCAACATGGGAAAAATCCGCACGCCCGTGTAGACGGATGTTGTTTCTTTCGAGGCATGCTGATCAATCGGAGAGTTTTTCGGCACGAAAGCATCCACGTCGGCGATTCCGATCAGCACTTTGATATTTCCATCGGGCAAGCGCTCGGCCACTTCAATCTGATCGAGATCTTTCGACGTGTCGTTGTCGATCGAGGACCAGAGCAGGTTCCGGAGATCACGAACATCGCCGCCCGGGTTCTTTTGTGGCGGGTGCGTTTTCAGTTCCGCAAGCTGTTGCGCGACCTGCGAGGGGAAATCCGGCTCGAAGCCGTGTGCCAGCATGACTTGCTTGGCGGTTGCCTGAAGATCGATGTGAAAAGAGTGAACGTCGTTCATGAATTCCTCGTTGAATCGATCGCGCACGGAAAGGCTAACATGTGACCTTCGATTGCGCTGGAATGAGGTGATCGGCGAACGAAGCTATCGCCGTGATATTCTAATGACAGTAGCTGCGTCCCGCCCTTGGGCAAATTTTCCGCAGTTCCCTTGAGAAATCATGATTTCAGTTAGCAACGTTTCCATGCGCTACGGCGCCAAAGTTCTGTTTGAAGAAGTCTCGACGGCCTTCACGCCAGGCAAGCGCTATGGCCTGACCGGACCGAACGGCGCGGGGAAAACCACGTTCATGAGGCTCATGACCGGTGACCTCGATCCCCAGAAGGGAACTGTCGTGCGTCCGAAGAAGTTCGGCGTGCTGAGCCAGGACCAGTTTGCGTTTGACGCGTATCGCGTGATCGACACGGTGATGATGGGCAATAAGCACCTGTGGGCCGCGATGGAAGAGCGCGACCGCATCCATTCCAAGCCGGAGCTGACGGATGAAGACGGGATGAAGCTCGGCGAACTGGAAGGCATCGTCGGCGAAGAAGACGGCTACACTGCCGAAACTGACGCCGCCATTCTGCTGCAAGGTCTCGACATTCCCGATGACCTACATGAACGAAAAATGGGGGAACTGCAAGGCGGACAGAAAGTTCGCGTGCTGCTGGCGCAGGCGTTGTTCGGACATCCGCTCGCGCTGCTGCTCGACGAACCTACAAACCACCTGGATCTGGATTCGATCCACTGGCTGCAAGGTTTCCTGAACAACTATGACGGCGTGCTGATCGTGATTTCACACGACCGCCATTTTCTCAACAGTATTTGCACCCACATCGCCGACATCGATTACCAGACGATCATCACTTATACCGGCACCTATGACGACATGGTGGTAGCGAAGACGCAAATCCGTTCGCAGATCGAGGGACAGAATGCGCAGCGGGAAAAGAAGATTGCGCAGCTCAACGAATTTATCGCGCGTTTTTCCGCTGGTACCCGTTCCAGCCAGGTGCAGTCGCGGCGTAAGGAAGTCGAACGCCTGCAGGTCACGGAACTGGCAAAGTCGAACATCCAGCGTCCGTTCTTGAAATTCGAGCAGAAGCGACCTTCCGGAAAACACATTCTTGAGCTTGAAGGCGTTGCGAAATCTTACGGCGACGCCGAAGTCATCCGCAACTTTACCGCCAGCGTCACTCGCGGGGAGAAAATCGCGTTGATGGGCCGGAACGGCGCGGGTAAAACAACTCTGCTCAATGCCCTGCTGGCAGGTTCAGCCACGGTGCCCGACGCCGAGTTACGCAAAACCAGCGGCTACGATGGGCCGTTCTTGACCGGCGGAAAAGTGATTTGGGGACACGAAGCTGCGGTCGGATACTTTGCCCAGGACCACCGAGCATTGATTCAGGGAGACATGACGGCATTCGAATGGCTCCATCAATGGGATCCGGGGGCGGCGCACGAAGAGATTCGCGGTCTGCTGGGTCAAATGCTATTCCCGCGTGAAGATGCTTTGAAGCGCACCGACGTTCTCTCCGGAGGCGAAGCGGCCCGGCTTCTGTTTTGCAAGCTCATGCTGCAAAAGCCGAACGTTCTGGTGTTCGACGAACCGACCAATCACTTGGATCTGGAGTCGATCAATGCGCTCAACATTGCTCTCCAGCGTTATCACGGAACCGTGCTGCTGGTAACGCACGACCACGATTTAATCGATGAAGTGGCCACCAGAATCTGGCACTTCGAGGCCGACCACAAGATCACCGATTTCAAGGGTGCATACGAGGAGTATCAGGCGGTTCTGGCCTAAGGATTTTTATTCACGACATAACGGCGCGGATGGGCGCGCCTACAGAGCCCGTCCAGCGCACGCGCCCGATGCCCATGCCCATTGAAAATTGAACCCTCCGAGGTGTCCGGTAACGTCGACTACCTCGCCGATGAAAAACAGGCCAGGCACTTTACGGCTCTCCATCGTTTTCGCCGATAGTTCGTTGGTGTCGACTCCGCCCGCGGTGACTTCTGCCTTGTCGAAGCCTTCGGTGCCGGCAGGATTCACAGCCCAGTCGTGTGCTAATCGCTCCAGTTGCGCAAGTCCAGAGTTTGTCCACTTGGCTGGTGCATGCAGATCTAACCAACGGTTTGCAAATCGACTTGGCAGGAACTTGTGCAAAGCCGACTTCATCGTCGTGATATTTCTTACAGCCTTGGGCTCGCGAAGCGCGGCCGTCACATCGCTGCCAGGCGCCAAGTCGATCGCGACCGCCTGTCCCGGTTTCCAGTAGGACGAAATCTGTAGAATTGCCGGCCCGCTTAGTCCTCGATGCGTGATCAGCATCTTTTCTCGAAACCGCGGTTTGCCACAGGATACGCTCACGTCAGCGGAGACTCCGGCCAGATCGCAGTACTGGCGGCGGTTTTCCTCATCGAACACAAACGGCACCAGAGCAGGCCGAGGTTCGCAAACGGCCAGTCCAAATTGGCGCGCGAGATCGTAACCAAATCCGGTCGCACCCATTTTCGGAATCGACAGACCTCCGGTTGCGACAACCAGTACCGGGGCACGAAATTCCGTTTCTCCAGTACGCACAATAAATTCCGTTGTTCTCAAAACCTCCGTGATTGAAGTCTTCACGAAAACATGAACTCCGGCATCGCTGCATTCGGCTTCGAGCATATTCGTAATGTCGCGAGCGGAGCGATCACAAAAAAGTTGGCCAAGGGTTTTCTCGTGATAAGGGATGCGATGCTTCTCGACAAGAGCGATGAAATCCGAAGGCGAGTAGCGAGCCAGGGCTGATTTCGCGAAGTGGGAATTGCCCGAGATGAAGTTTTCCGGACGGCAATGAAGGTTGGTGAAATTGCATCGTCCTCCGCCCGAGATGAGGATTTTCTTGCCAGCGCGTTCTGCCCGCTCGAGCACGGCAACTCGGCGTCCCCGCTTACCAGCCTCCAGCGCACACATTAAACCGGCAGCGCCGGCGCCGAGGACCAACGCGTCAAATTGCTGGGTCATCGAGGTGCTGGGTCATCGAGGTTAAGGATCATTGAACTGAGACGCATTCGATTGCGCTGAAGTCCCGAATGGACTGACTCCTAAACATTAGCTGAAGAGAATCAAAAGGCTAAACAAAATGCCACGATGGTCTGGCCGTGAACACCGGTCGCCTTTTCTACATCCTCAACCAGGGTTGATTCCAGATCATCCGGGTCTGGGTTCATCTCGCAAGATGTAATTTCCGCGTCGGTGGCGCCTTGAAAACAAAGTTCGCAAACGCCCAGCCCATCTTCCGAGCGCACTGGAGGTCCAAAGACGCGGCAAGTCATGGGCCGTGCCTCGTAAAGCTCGCACAGTCCGGTCAGTGGATCGAGCGCAGGGCAGGGCTCCTCGTTAGCGAACTCAGCAAAGCGTTGTTCCGCCTCTTCGCCTTCCTCCAGCAAGCCGCTATTTGGATCGCCAGGAAAGTCTTTCGAAAGCCGGGAAACTGCCTCCCGAGCCCGTTGGCGGACGTTAGCTGCACGGCCCGGTGCGGACTCTTCCAGCCGCGCGAGTCCTTCGCGGAGCCGGGCAGCATCGAGCTGGTTTATGGGGAACACTCCCACACAACATTGCGTGCAACCGGGCCGGCAGACGAGCCACTTTCCGCTTCTATGAGCGGCATCGGCCAGGGCAGAGTCCACGATTTGAACCAACGCGTGATCCCGGGAGGGTGAAAAACAATGCACCCTTAAAGAATACCGCAGACAAAGAGGCTTTCTTATCGAACGGTAGGGATTTTGCTGTGGACCACCTGCTTAGCGAACAATCCAAGGGGCCCTCTAGGTACGAGCTTTCGACCCCGAAAAGGCAGTCCAACCCTATTAGCGGCGATTCCGGGGTTCAGAGAGGAACAAACGGGTGTATGATTTTCCGATGGGTTGCGGGTTCCGGATTCCGCGCCCGGCTACTATCCCCTTTTGCGAGGTCCGTCCGCCAATGGCTGCGGCATCGAGCTCTGGTACAAACCAGCAACTCACCCTCGATCACTCCTCGTTTGAGAAGTTGTTGGCAGCGGCATGGGTTCTGCAGTGTCTGCACGATCAATTACATCCTCCGGCCAACAGTGGCCAAGTCGCCGCTCAACCAGTCACGTCCCGGGAAAAAATAGCGAGGGGAGTTTCCGTATCGCTGGAAATCACCAGGCGCGAGATCATCAAGCGACCGACTCTACTCTCACCTAGAGCGATCGAAACGCCTCGCAAACCCGCCGCGCTCAATACTCGCTCTTCCGACGACCAAACTCTAGCCGAACTGGTTAAGACGCAAGAGGCAATCGAAACTGGCATTTTGAACTTGGACGCCACCGTGAAGCGTTTGGTGTCGCTGTCACCCAAGCTCACCCAGAAATCCGCGACGCACGAACCCACGCCTGCCAACCTAACCCCGGTCGTTCGCACGCCGCTGAGGCTGGCGCCACTTGCGCCCAAACCGACCCCCCCGGCGCAACCTGCCGCGGAGCCCGAACTCATCAAACCGATCCCCGTTCAGCAGAAACTACCAGATCAACACAAGCCAACACCGCGTGCGTCGGCGTTTGATCTGGGAACCACCCTCAACCGCCTCTGTGGCATTCTCAGACAGCACGTGTCGACGGTCCGTGCCAAAGCCGTGTTGCGAACGCTTCGCACCATAACCGCAACCCACGTCAATTCTCAAAATACCGTCGCGCGCCTCCGGAATACGTACGCCCGCTATCAGGCTGCCTTCCGCATTCGAGTCGAAAAAGAGCTGGCCTCGGGTGGATCGTCGTTCAATCTGGAAGCTGCTCTGAAACGTCTGCGAGAGGCTTGTACGCCGCGTACGTCGACTTTCCGAATCAATTTCACCCTGCGGTCGCTCCGCGCCGTGGCCATTGCAACTCCCGTTTGGCTGCTGCTAATGATCGCCAACTTGCTCCTTCTCGAAACCTGGCTTCATCAGCCTTTCCAAGGAGCGCGGGCGATGTCAGCACCGAGTTCTTCAATTGCCGAGGCAGCGGTGACCGCGAACGTATCGGCCCCGGCCCATTCGACTCGGCCCTTATCTCAGCCGGCCAAAAGGATCGAGAGCACTGGACCCCAGCAGCCCACATCAATTCCTCCCTTCGCGGCCAGTCATGATCGAATCACGGACCCTGCGACTTCCTCTGTCGTGGAGCAATTAAGCCGTTTTGAAATTAGCGGACTGCGGCGTCAGGCCAAATACGGAGACGACTCCGCCGCATTCACTTTAGGCATGGCTTATGAGGTGGGACACTACGTGCGTCAGAACTGCACCGAAGCCGTGCGCTGGGTGACAATGGCCGCCGAGGCAGGCAACCCCGCTGCCGAGTACAATCTCGGGCTCCGCTACCGCGATGGCGACGGGGTTTCCTCCGATCTGCATGAATCCGAGAAGTGGCTGCGCAGGGCGGCCGCCCATAGAAATCGCAATGCTAAAATCGCTCTGCAACTGCTCGCCTCGCGTTAACTCTTCTACTCATCAGTCGCCGGCGGATTGTTTAGCATCAAATTCAGCAGGGAGGCTTCATGCTCGATTCCAATCAAGTGCCCATCGAACAATCCGCGCTGCTGGTCATTGACGCACAGGATTCTTTCAAAGTCGGCGCGAGCTGGGAGCGCCGCAACAATCTTGCTTTCGAGAACAATGTTAGTGCGCTGATCGCGGCTTACCGTGCCGCAGAGCTACCAGTTATTTTTTTTCTTCATACCGACAGCGACGAAGGTTTCGCCACGGACAGCCCTTTTTTTAAGCTGATGGACTTCATCGAGCCACGCAGCGGCGAACCCGTCTTCACCAAGAACACTCGCAATTGTTTCACCAGCACCGCGCTGCAACCTTATCTGCTCGAAAAAGGCGTGCGGCGAGTTACGATCACGGGTATCCAGATGGAGCAGTGCTGCGAAACCACCGCCCGGGTTGCGGCGGATCTCGGATACGCAGTGGACTTCGTCACCGATGCAACCATGACTTTTCCAATTCCGAACTGGGATAAACCGGGTGAGGAATTGGGCGTCGACGCCATATGTGAGCGAACCGAGTATGCCCTGCGGCGTCGATTCGCTCGGATCGTAACAGTCGCGCAGCTCAGCCAGGAGTTGAAGCGAGTACGCTGCGGGGTGGTTGCGTAGGCCTCAGCTTCTTCGGTGGCGCCTGCGGATGGCTCCTTCGCGTCTGTTGTAAGGGTTGCGTTCGGATCAATTCTGCATTTGAACTTGTAGAACTTCGCCCGGCAGCCGGACCATTCTTGACCGGGAACCGGATTCGAGGCGAGCGGCAGGCATCGTATCCTGTTTCTGAGCTAAATGCTTTTGCCCGTCGACAGTGGAACTCATTCTCTCCATTCGAATTCCGAGCGTACGCTCCAGTTGGTATAGATCGGACCGCTGATCTCTGCCAAAGAGGGTAGAAGCGACGCCGCGTTCGCCGGCACGCCCGGCGCGTCCAACGCGATGGATAAAGTTCTCCGCCACTTCCGGCAAGTCGTAGTTGATGACGTGGGCGATGTCCTGCACGTGAATGCCACGCGAGGCCAGATCAGTTGCGACCAGGATGCGATAGCGTCCCTGTTGAAAGCCGGTGAGCGCGGCTGTGCGCTGAGATTGCGAGCGGTCGCCGTGAATCATGGCCGCGGCGAATCCTTCGCGATTCAGATTCTTGGCCAGCCGTTCCGTTCCTCGCTTGGTGCGCGCGAAGACCAGACATCGGCCTGTTTCATTTGCCAACAATCGATGCAGCACTTCCTGTTTGCGATCGGCATCGACCTCAAAGGCTTGCACCCGCACATTCTCAGATGGTTTTAGCGTTGACCCGAAGGCGACCCGCACCGGATTTCGCATGTAGTCGTTCACCAGATGGACGACAGAAGCTTCAAGCGTCGCTGAAAAACACATCGTCTGGCGATCTTTGGGCAAGACGGCGGCTATCCGTCGAATCGCGGGAAGAAATCCCATATCGAGCATTCGATCTGCTTCGTCGAGCACCAGCACGCGGAGGTCGCGGAAATTCACCAGTCTGCGATCGAGGAAATCTTCTAATCGGCCTGGAGTAGCCACGACTAAGCGAGCTCCATTGCGAATGGAGCGAAGCTGTTGTCCTTCGGACAAGCCTCCGACTACTAGAGCGGCAGGCTTGAGTTGCTTGCCACGCAGCGCGTCATATTGCTCTGCAACCTGCATCGCCAGTTCACGCGTCGGAACCAACACCAGAGCTGTGATTCCTGGCGCATTTTGCTTGAGCAGTTGCTCCATGATTGGAATCAGGAAAGCGAGCGTTTTACCTGTACCCGTCTGCGCGGTTGCGAGCACATCCTTGCCCGCAAGAGCCTGCGGGATGGTGGCGGCCTGAACCGGCGTGGGTATGGAAAAACCAGCGAACGACAAACGATCTTTGACGTAAGGGGAAATCGGGAGTTCTGAAAAATTCTGCATTTTGCTTTCTCTGGCATAAGCGATCGCGGCGCGCGCACTAATTTCGAGCGCGTGCGGCAACCTGTATTGCCAGTCTTATGTTTTGATTACGCTGAAGACGTACGGAGGGGAAACTGAAGGCGAGAATTCTCAGATCAAACGCTGCACCAGAGTAATCGCACCATACAACCGAAGTATTAAGCGTAACGTCAGTATATCACGTCTCACTAATCTGCCGTGACGGAGTAGATGACAGCGAGGTTACGATGGTTCCATTCAAGGCGGGCGTGTGCGTACACATTCGCCAGCTTTTGGCTACAATAAGCCTAATTCTACGATGCCGGCGCGTACGCGCACCGAACGCACCGGCATCGTCATCGCAGCCACTTTTCCGGCTCGCGAACTGATTCAGCAACCTCATTCAGGAAAACCGCAGCCCGCGCACCATCTACCACACGGTGGTCGCACGACAGGGTTAACGTCATCATCGGGCGAATTGCCGCTCGCCCTCCGATGGGCACGACCCGGTCGGTAATGCTTCCCACGGCGAGAATCGCCGCCTGCGGCGGACTGATAATCGCGCTGAAAGCATCGACCTGATACATGCCAAGGTTGCTGATAGTGAAAGTTGCGCCTGCAATATCGGAAGGACGTAAGCGGCTGGCGCGAGCCCGCTCCGTCAAGTCACGGCGTTGAACCGCAATTTCGCCGAGGTCCACTTGGTTAGCATCGTGGATTACGGTGGCGACGACGCCGTCATCAACCGCCATGGCGACGCCAATATTTACCTGCTGATTCAGGCGAACGACCCCATCGTTCCAGCTCGCATTGATTCGAGGATGCTTCACCAAAACACGGGCGACCAGCGCAACCAGGAAATCAGTGTGCGTGAGTTTGATTCCTCGCGACTGCTGAATCGCCGATCCCAGCCGCTCGCGCGCCTCGTTGAGCGTGCCAGCGTCGACGTCCCGCACTACGAAGAAATGAGGAACCGTGGTCCAACTCTGCGTGGTGCGCTCCGCCATCAGTCGTCCGATCGAACTCGGTGCTTCGACATCCTTGGATGGAGGTACCGGCGCTGAAGAGGAGGAAGAGTTTTTCGATTCTGCCGCGGCCAAAACATCGGTGGCAAGAATCTCGCCACCAGCTCCCGATCCTTGCAAGCTGGCGATTTCGACTCCGTGCTCCTTGGCGAGGCGACGGGCTTTGGGCGAAATTTGCGGGCCCGCTCCTGGCGTCGGTCTGGCGATTACCGGCGCGGCCGCGCGCGTAGGTTCAGCCTCGCTGAGAGCGGGAGCACCGGACAGTACGACTTCCGAGGGGGGGGCTTCACCGGGGCGAACAATCCACGCAATGATGTTTCCGACTGGCACAACATCCCCGGCCTTCGCTTTCAGGCCAGCGAGAACGCCGTCGGCTGGAGACTCGACCTCGAGCACCGCTTTATCGGTCTCTATCTCCAAGAGTGGCTCACCCTTAGTCACACTGTCGCCCTCCGCCTTCCGCCAAGCCACAAGCTTGCCGGTTTCCTGCGCCATCTCGAGGGCGGGCATGACCACGCTAAAAGCCATAATTAATCCGACACTCCAACCCGCTCGGTCCTGGAACTCTCTTCGATCATTTCGACCACGCGCCGGCTCGGAGCCGATTCGTTCTCGCGAGTAGTCGGCAGCGGTCCGTTGACCGTAAAGTAATGTGCTCCCGCGACCAGCAGTTCTTCCGCTGGAAAGCGCGTGATGACTTCGTGTCCAGTCGGCGTGACCACGATTTCCTCTTCGATGCGGGCCGCACTCCAGCCGTCGGTTGATGGCCAGAATGTTTCGAGCGCAAAAACCATCCCCGGCTTGATTTCGTGCGGATGATCGAATGATACAAGGCGGCTAATAACAGGTTTTTCCCAGATCGCAAGACCGATGCCGTGCCCGTATTGCAGGGCGAAGCAGGCTTCTTCGTTGGGGAAGCCGAACTCCTTGGCTTTCGGCCACACAGCAGCAATTTCAGCTGTCGTGCGTCCGGGCCGCACTAGCTCGATAGCCGCATCCAGGTATTCGCGGCAACGCTTGTATGCATCCACCATGGCATGCGATCCGTAGCCAACTGTGAAGCAGCGGTAATAGCAAGTGCGATATCCCATGTAAGAATGCAGAATGTCGTAGTAAACCGGATCGCCGGGACGCAGCACGCGATCGGAAAACACATGCGGATGCGGGTTGCAGCGCTCGCCGGAAATTGCATTGACCGCTTCCACGTACTCCGAGCCGAGATCGTAAAGTACTTTGCTCACCAGCCCGACCGCTTCGTTTTCGCGCATCCCGGGCTTCATCGCACGATACAGTTCGTCGTAGGCCGCATCCACCATCATCGCTGAAGTGTTGAGCAGAGCGATCTCGTCTTGCGTCTTGATCACACGCGCATCGGACATCAATTGCTGGCCGTCTACGACTGTGATGCCTTCGCGCTGCAAAGCAAAAAGAACGGGTAACTCGATGATGTCAATTCCGACCGGCTCTTTGTGCAGGCCACGCATCTCTAATTCGATGCGAATCTTCTTTGCCACATCTTCCGCCCGTCCCATCTCCGGTGACATCGCGCCGCGGAGCATCGAGATTCCTGGCCGCGAGCGGTCGCCGAGCCACGGGCAGTGCAGTTGATGATGTTTGGCAGCCGAACCGAAATCCCACAGGATGGGCTCGTCGTTTTGTGGCAGGAGCGTGAACCGATTGCACTTGTCCTGCGCCCAACTGCCAATGTGCGTCGAGGTCAGATAGCGCACATTATTCATGTCAAAGCACAGGAGCGCACCCATTTCCGACTTCGCGAGCAGGTCTTTCGCGCGCGCAAGACGCTCTTTGCGCAAGCGGTCAAAATCTACTCGCTGTTCCCAATCCACCGCCATCGTTCCATACGTCGGTAGTGCCACGATGCACCTCCTGTGTCAATTCTCAGGACTTAGGCTCGTCCACAAAGCTTGCGCGCTACTTCGAATACTGACTTCTCCGTGGGCACGGTTGCGTCTTCCAGCGGGGGTGAAAAGGGAATCGGGATATGCATCGCCCCCATCCGTTTGACCGGTGCGTCCAGGTTGTAGAACGCACCTTCGGCAATCACGGCAGCAATTTCAGCAGTCACGCCGTAGCGCTCATAACCTTCGTCGATGACGATCACCCGCGATGTTTTCTTCGCCGACTCAATAAGCGTCTTCTCGTCAAGTGGCCACAGGGTTCGCGGATCGACTACTTCGGCGCTCACGCCGTTTTCTTCCAGTAAATCCGCCGCGCCCAGCGCCACTTGCACCATGCTGCTGGTCGCCACCAGCGTAATGTCGCGGCCCACGCGCTTCACGTCGGCCACGCCGAATGGAATCGTATATTCCTCCGACGGCACCGGACCTTTCAACTTCGTGTACATCATTTTGTCTTCGAAGAAGACGACCGGATTCTCATCGCGAATTGCGGTCTTCAGCAATCCCTTGGCGTCGTAGGGCGTCGACGGCATCACCACTTTCAATCCCGGGACATGACTAAACCAAGCATGCAACGATTGCGAATGCTGCGCACCCGACCGGCGAGTCGCGCCCAGAGTGGTTCGCATGACCATTGGAACTTTCCAGGCTCCGCCGGACATGTAATGGACCTTGGCCGCCTGGTTCACCATCTGGTCCATGGTGAGCGTGATGAAGTCTCCAAACATGATGTCGACGATGGGCCGCAGGCCCGTCATTGCCGCGCCAACCGCGATCCCGGTGAAGCCGGCTTCGGAAATCGGCGTGTCCAGCACGCGCTCGGTTCCGAATTCTTCGACCAATCCCGAAAGCACCTTAAAGGGTGTGCCTGCTTCAGCTACATCTTCGCCGAAGATGCAGACTCGGGGATCGCGGCGCATTTCTTCCGCCAGCGCCTCGCGCACAGCCTGCCCGAACGTCAGTTCACGAGTAAGAGTTTCAGGCATAAACGTCCTGCTCCACTTCCGACACGCTGGGATACGGAGCGGCTACGGCAAACTCGACCGCCTTTTTCATCTCTGCTTCAACTTCTGATTGAATCCCCTTGAACTGACTGGAATCGGCAAGGCCCTGCGCGACCAGCCAATCGGCCAGCAGTTTCAGCGGATCGCGCTCTGTCTTCCACCGCTTTTCTTCTTCTTTCGATCGGTAGTACTCGCGATTGATATCCCCGACGTGGTGACCGGTGTAGCGATACGTGTTGCAAACCAGAAATGATGGGCCACCCCCGCGACGCGCGCGATCCACGAGTCGCCCCGTGATTTCATACACCGCACGCACATCCTGCCCATCGACGCTTTCCGCTTGCAATCCGAAGGCTGCTGCACGCGCAGGAATATCACCCGCAGTCGTCTCGGTAAAGTGGGTGTACTCGGTGTAGAGGTTGTTTTCGCAAACATAGATCACCGGAAGCTTCCAGAGTGACGCCACGTTCATCACTTCATAAAGAACGCCTTGGCCGAGCGCTCCTTCGCCGAAGAAGCAGACTGCTACGCGGTCCTTCCCCAATCGCTTGGCAGACAAGGCCGCTCCGGTTGCGATTCCCACGCTCCCCGCAACGATGGCATTCGCGCCCAGGTTTCCGGTCGCAGGATCAGCAATGTGCATGGAGCCGCCCTTGCCCTTGCAATACCCGGCCTCCTTGCCCAGCAACTCGGCGAACATGCGGTCCGGCGACGCTCCTTTTGCAAGACAATGTCCGTGGCCGCGATGCGTGCTGGTAATGTAATCGTCGGCCCGCAGGGTTTCACAGACTCCGACGGCGACAGCTTCTTCGCCGATGTAAAGGTGAGCCAGCCCGGGCATCAGTGCGCGCGTGTAGAGTTCGTTGACCTGCTCTTCGAACAAGCGGATCGAGACCATCTGCCGGTACATCCGCATCCATTGCCCGGCTGTAGTTTCGAAATTCGCCGCGGATTTATCCGTCGCAGTTGTCATTTTGAAATGCCCGACATTCGCGCCAACACATCGAACACTACCGCGAAATCCAACTTTGCCATGCCCATGCCCCGGGCCGCCGTCAGAAACTCGTTGCTTACCGCCGTGGTAGGCAAAGGCACATCGAGTTGCCGGCCCAACTCGAGCGCCAGCAGCATGTCTTTTTGCATCATGTTCACATCGAACCAGGCTTCCTCCGGCTGCTGCAGAACGAACGGTCCGCGGTATTGAATCATGGGCGAAGCGACGGCGCTGTGAGTGAGGACATCCACCGCGGTCTCTCGCGCGATGCCACTTTTCTCTGCCAGCAAAACACCTTCGGAGAAAGCCATCATCTGGACCGCAAGACTTAGATTCACTGCGATCTTCATGGCCAAGGCAAGCCCGTTATCGCCGACGTGAGTCACCTTCGGTCCAATATCCAGAAGCAGCGGCTTGACGCGCTCAAAAGTCTCGCGACGCCCGCCCACCATGACCGACAACTTGCCTTCCTGCAGAGTGATCACGCTACCGGAGACTGGAGAATCCACCATGTCCGCGCCTTTTTCTCGCACTTTCGCCGCCAATGCGCGACTGACGCTGGGACTGACCGTGCTGATATCCACAAAGATCTTGCCCGCGCTTAACCCTGCCAATATGCCGTCGGGCCCTTCGGTAATCGATGTGATCGCGGCCGAGTTCGTAACCATCGCGAAGGTGACGTCGGCAGTGGCGGCAACCGCGCGCGGCGAGTCGGCCCATTTCATCCCTTTATCGATCAGCCATTGCGCCTTTGATCGAGTCCGGTTGTATCCGGTAACGGTGTGCCCTTTGCTGAGCAGACGGCTCACCATCTGACTGCCCATCACGCCGAGACCGACAAAACCTAGATTCGCCATTTGCTTCAAGCTCCCGACTACGAGATGGGTTTCGAGAGCGCCGGATGCGCCTCGCTGGCCTTGGAATCCTCACGAACCTGCAGCAAGTGCGCCCGCATCGCCTCCCGCGCCTTTTCGGGATTGCGCCGCTCCACTGCATCGAGTATGCGCTTGTGGTGGTATTGTCCCCGGTTCGGCCCACCTTCCACTTGAAAAATCCGCATGCGCTGTTCGCGCAGCAATCCAACGATCGAATCCAGTAGGGACAGGATCAGAGGATTGTCCGCCGCTTCCGCCAAAGCCAAGTGGAAGTCGAGGTCGGCCTCAATAAAAGCGTCAGGATCGTCCTGCGCGCGATCCATAAGCACGACCGCCTCCCGCATCAGGGCCAGATGTTGCTCCTGAATCCGCGTGGCCGCGAGGGCGGCAATCTCGGGTTCGAGAATCGAACGCACCTCCGCCAGATGAACCGACCCGGTCGGCTGACCAATCTTGACCATCAGCCCAAGCGATTGCCGAATAGCCTGCGAAGTCCCGTCGGTGATGAAAGTTCCTCGCCCCGAATACGCTTCCACTAGTCCTTTCTCGCGCAGAGCTTTTACCGCCTCGCGCACTGCCGTGCGGCTCACGCCGAATCGTTGCGCGAGTTCGCGTTCCGCAGGCAACTGGTCCCCGGCCTTGAGCGCACCCTTCAGGATCGATTCTTCGATCTGTTGAACGATTTGCTCGTACAGTCGTGATGTGCGAACCGTTTTGTACACTGAGTCTCCGGACTGCCCACTAAACCTGGGTCACGATGATGCAGCCTGCGGTTTCAGCTACCAGATTCCTGAATCCAGACAGTCTTGATATTCGCAAACTCCCGAATTCCGTATGGCCCAAGTTCCCGTCCGTGGCCCGAATACTTCACGCCGCCAAACGGTAGCCGGGTATCGGACGCGACCATTCGGTTGATGAATACCATCCCGGCTTCGATTTCGTTGATCAAGCGTTCCCGCTCGTGCTTGTCGTTGGTCCACGCACTCGCACCCAGCCCAAACCGGCTGTCGTTTGCAACCGCAATAGCCTCGTCGAGGTTCTTCACCCGGAAAATCGAGGCCACCGGACCAAATAATTCATCGCGATACGCCGGCGACGTCTTGGGAATGTCGGTCAAAACTGTGGGAGCATAGAAGTTGCCGAGACGATTCACCGGCTTACCTCCAGTCAGAACCCGCGCCCCGGCCGCGATTGTCTTCTGGACATCCGCGTCCAGGCTTGCCACACCATCTGCCGTCGCAAGTGGTCCCAGTTCCGTGCTCTCGTCAAAGGGATCGCCCACCTTCAGTGCTTCCATCTTGCTGACGAACTTCCGCTCAAATTCGTCCGCAACCGATTCGGCAACAATAAACCGTTTGGCTGCTATACAGGACTGGCCATTGTTCACGATGCGAGCCTTGACTGCGGTAGCGACGGCATCATCCATGTGGGCACTCGGCAATACAATAAAAGGATCGCTTCCGCCCAACTCCAGAACCACTTTCTTGATTCTCTTCGCCGCCGCCGTTCCCACCTGTACTCCGGCTTCTTCGCTTCCTGTAAGCGTGGCGGCCACGACTCGCCGGTCATTCAAAATTCCGTCCACCTTCTGCGCGCTAATCAGCAGCGTCTGAAATGCTCCTTCGGGAAAGCCAGCCCGGTGAAACAATTCTTCGATCGCAAGCGCACATTGCGGAACATTCGACGCATGTTTGAGCAGGCCAACGTTTCCCGCCATCAAAGCTGGCGCGGCAAAGCGCATGACCTGCCAAAAAGGGAAGTTCCACGGCATTACCGCCAGGATCGGCCCCAGCGGCTGATAGTGGATGTAGCTCCGTCCCGAGCCCGTGTCGATGACTTCGTCCGCCAGAAAGCGCTCAGCATTCTCGGCGTAATACCGGCAGGCCGACACGCACTTGACCGCCTCGTCGACCGCAGCCCGGAACGGCTTGCCCATTTCGGTGGTCATGGTCCGCGCGAATTTCTCTTTGTCGGTCTCCAGAATCTCCGCGACTTTCAGCATCATTCGCGCCCGTTCCGCGAATGGAGTTCGCTTATACTTGGAGAAAGCTTCCGCCGCGCGTTTCAGCTTTCCCTCGATTTGTGCGTCCGACAAGGGTTCAAACGACTTAAGCAGCTCTCCAGTCGCCGGGTTGATACTTGCGATCGCCATTGTGTCGAAAGTTCCAGGCCAGCAAAGGCGGCCTGGTCTGACCACTATACCATACACCAAGTTCTATTAGTTTCGGGAGACTAGGTAGCCGACGAGCGGAAATACCTAAGGCACGGCTTTGTCTGAAGTCCAGACGAGTTCGTCCAGGCAAGCGAAGCAAAGCTTGGCGGCACCCTGTCACCGAGAGCGCCAGATCAGCACTACTTCTCTACAGGGCGGGAGCCATTGACTGGAAACGGCTGATTAATCACCAGCCAGTACAATCCAGTGGTCTTAATCGTCTCCCGAAACTGATCGAAATCAACTGGTTTCTGAATGTAGCTGTTCGCTCCCAGGTGGTAGCTGGCGACCAGGTCCCGCTCTTCTTTGGAGGACGTCATAATGACGACGGGGGTAGTTTTAGTTCGCGGATCACTCTTAACCCGCTTCAGCACTTCCATCCCATCAACCTTCGGCAGCTTCAAATCGAGCAACACCAATTTGGGTGGATGGTCAAACGATCGATGCGCAAAGGCTCCCTGACAGAACAGGAAGTCCAGAGCTTCCTCGCCGTCGCGTGCGACGAAGATTCTATTCGCCAGTTTCCCACGCTTCAGCGCATGGAGAGCAAGATCCATATCGTCCTGATTGTCTTCGACCAGCAGTATGTCAAGTTCGTCTGAGTTCATAATTGGCCTCCGGCCGCAGTTGCTTTGCTGTCCGATTCAACTTGTTTTCCCGCGTTTAGGGTGAAGTAGAAAGCTGCGCCCTTATCCACTTCCGCCTCCGCCCACACTCGGCCTCCGTGTTTTTGCACGATGCGTTGCACAGTCGCCAAACCGATTCCGGTGCCTTCGAAATCCTCGGCGCGATGCAGGCGCTGAAAAACTCCAAACAATTTGTCGACGTACTTCATATTGAAGCCCACGCCATTGTCGCGGACCATGAAGACGGTCTGCCCATCGGTCTCTTTGTAGCTGACCTCGATCACCGCCTTTGCATTTCGATCACTGCCCTCGCGCGAACGCGTGAACTTGAGCGCATTAGTCAATAGGTTCTGAAACACCTGCTTGACTAAAACGGGATCGCATCCCACTGTGGACAGATCAGCGATAACCCATTCCACTTGCCGCCCTTCACTTTCCGGCTGGAGCATTGTTATTACTTCCGTGACAACCGAGTTCAACTGGATGGGGTGGCGATTGAGGGCTTGCCGTCCGACCCGCGCCAGGTTCAGCAATTCGTCCACCAGCAGGCCCATCTTTTGCGTTCCCGACTGAATGCGATCGAGATAGTGTTGCGCGGTCGGGTCAAGGGTGGAACCGAATTCCTCGACCAGCATTTTGGAAAAGCCGCCGATATGCCGCAGGGGCGCCCGCAGATCGTGCGATACGGAGTAGCTGAAAGCCTCTAGCTCTTTGTTGGCGGCTTCCAACTGCGCCGTCCGTTCCACCACTCTCAGTTCAAGTTCGTCATTGAGCTTCCTGATCTTCTGTTCATCTTTTTTTCTCTGCGTGATGTCACGGAACGCGATGACTGCACCGCGCGCCACGTTATCCTTGTTCTTGAGTGGACTGGCGCTCGAATCGATCCAAACCCCCTCGGCGAGTTCTGCGTTGCGCAAAAACATCTCGGCGGAGCACACCTCGCCGTGAATGGCCCGTAACAACGGATTTTGTTCTGGCGGGAAAGGCGTCAGCGTGTCGGGCAGGAAAACTCCGTAATGCTTATTCCATTCCCCGCTGGGCACGTCCGCCGCGCCGAGGCCAACGATTCTTTCCGCCGCCGGATTCCAGATGATGAATTTCCCATTCTCATCGGCGGCCACCAATCCTTCGGACATGCTATCGAGCACCGACTGCAGCATCAGGGTCTGGCTCTGTAGCGCCTGCTGCGAGTCGCTCAATTTTTCGGCGTACCGGGACAATTCCAACGTCTGCTCCGCTAGAACTTTCTCCGCCCGTTTACGCTCGGTGATCTCTTCCGCGAAGATCACGATGCCTGCGATTCCGCCCGTCCGGTCATACCAAGGCCGCACTTCCCAGCGTATCCACTGCACCCGGCCATCGGGCCGGTCGAACTGGTCATCTTCTCCCCGCTGTACCTCGCCTGCCAGACCGCGCCGGTGAATCTCCTTCCAGCGTTCGGGAATTTCGGGAAAGAGTGCGTAGTGCGAGACGCCGCGCAGTTCACGCTCGCCCAAACCATAATCCGTCCGCCAGCGGCGGCTCATGTGGAGGTAGCGCATGTCGCGGTCAAACATCGCCAGGGCTGCCGGAGCGTGTTCAACAAAGAGCCGGAAGCGGTCTTCGCTTTCTCGCAGCACCTCTTCCGTCCGCTTGCGGTCGCTGATGTCCTGCACGACGCCAAACATTCGGGTCGCTTTGCCCGCGGAATCCCGGATGTGGTCGCCGCATGCCCAGATCCAGCGAATGTCTCCGTTGGGCCAGACGATTCTGCATTCAAATTCCCATTTTTTCTGTTCGCTCGCGCTGCTCTGAAATGTCTCCCGAACGCGTTCCCGATCCTCAGGATGGACGTGGCGAAGGAAGATATCAAAGTTCCATTCCGGCAGAGGCGTGGGATACCCGAAAATCTGGTCGTGCAAGGCAGAGCGAGTGGCCTGCAAGGTAGCCAGGTCGAGATCCCAATCCCCGATTTTCGCGGTGTCCAGCGCAAAGCCCCTTCTCACGTCACTCTGCCGCAAGGCTTCCTGCGTACGGATGCGCTCGGTAATGTCACGGGCAATTTTTGAAGCGCCAACGATCGTCCCACTGCTGTCTCGAACCGGCGAGATGGTCACCGAGACGTCGATCTTCTCTCCATCTTTCCGCACCCGGACGGTCTCGAAGTGTTCCACGCTTGTGCCGCGGCGGATACGGGCCAGAATGTCTGACTCTTCGTGTACCCGCTCCGGCGGAATCAGCATCAGCATGGGACGGCCCATGGCCTCACTTACCGTGTATCCGAAGATCTTCTCCGCGCCATGGTTCCAGCCATTGATGATCCCGTTGAGATCCTTGCTGATAATGGCGTCGTCGGACGAGTCGACAACCGCAGCCAGGTGTTCGCGCAACGCCTCCGCCTGGACGCGCTCGGTTACGTCCCGCAGGATCACGGTGAAGAGATTCTTGTCTCCGGTTTTGATATGCGAGATGGAGGCCTCAATGCGGAACTCCTCGCCATCGGCGCGAACCCCCCAGAGTGTGCCTAACGCGCCCATGGCTCGGGCCGTCGCCCCGTTTTCGCCGAACTTCTTGATATGCCCGTCGTGCGCCGCGTGGTAGCGCTCGGGAATGAAACGGGTGATAGGCTGGCCCAGAGCTTCGGCCGCCGGGCAGCGGAACATCTTCTCGGCCGCCGTATTGAACACCAGGATGCGCTGCTGCCCGTCAGTCGTAATAATGGCGTCCATGGCCGATTGCACGATGTTGGAAAGCCGGCCCTCGCTTTCGCCCAACGCCGCCGTGTGCTGGGCCACACGCCGCCCCAGATCTGCATTCAGAGCGCCCACCTGGGCTCGAGCCCTGGCGCTGATACCAATCTCGCGGCTGACTGTGATTCCAGCAATGGACAGGAAGAGCACGCCCAGGAGTGAGCCTATCGCGATAACGGAAATAGATGAGCGCCGCAGGCTGATGACTCGGTCGGAACGCTCCTTAGTAAGCTTTTTTCTTCAGATTCCATTCGCGCGACGGTGATACGGGTTTCATCCATGATCCGTTTGCCGGATTCGAGCTGGATCTCGGTAGGGACCTTTCCAGCGCGATGCCTCAGGGCCACGATCTGCTCTGCAGCCGCTATCCTGGTGTTGACTTCCTGCTCCAGCACGTCCACTCGCCGTTCCTGATCAGGATTGTCCATGACCAGCAGGCGCAGGACGCGTACATCGTCGCCGACCGCAAACTCTCCTGCTTCAAAAGGGTCCAGGAACGGTTGAGTCCCGGCCATCGCGAAGCCACGCGCCCCAGTTTCCACGTCGTCCAGATGTCGGAGCGTTAGTTCCAGCCTCGCCGTTACTTCCTGGGTGTGAGCGACCCAATCCGCGTCCTCCGCTGCTTGTTGCGCCATGCGCCAGGAAAGCAGGCCTAGAATGCCGGTCAGAAGCACGGCTACCGCGAAGCCAGCATGCACCTTCCGCCGCAGCCGCGCCTCGTCTTCCGGTTCCTCGATCCGGTCCAGGAGTCGATCCATCTGCTCTTTGCCGACGTCCAGCGCCTCTTCGAGTTTCTTTCGTTCGGCCTCGCCGCGTTCGACGATGAAGGCCACCCAGGCTACGAAACCGGCCAGCAGAACGCTGCAAAACAATGCGAGCACACTCACTTCAATCCAGGTGAAGTGACCTTCAGTCAGGAGGGGTTTTGATATCAACAGGCCAATAAGACTCAGCACTAGCAGAGCAGCAGGAACTGCTCTTCGCAACAAGCGGGCTCCGCGGCTGGTGCTAATCAGGAGTCCGCCGAAAGCCTGGTTGGCGCGAGAACTCAGTAGTCCGAAAGCGAGAACGAAGTAGCTCACCACAGCCGGTAGGGCTAACGTGATGGGGGAAATGCCCGGCCCGAGGATTAAGCCGAGCAACCCGAATGCGTTCCCGGTCGCAGCAGCGATAGCCAGAAATTGGGCGGGCCAATCCCCTCGACGTGTCTGCCAGTCGATCAGCAGCAGAGCGGCGCCAAGCAGCAGAAAAACGCCGGCGGCTACCGGAGACATTAGAATACGTGCGCCGGCGATCTGCGGTGCCAAAGGCCTCATCAGCAGCAAGCGATCAACCCGCAGATTCCAGCCGAAAACAGACTCCGCCAGGCTGAACAAGCCCACCAAAGAGACGATTACCGCGGCAGTTTTGGCCGTCAGCCTCTTTGCCGTCCCCACTGACTGGCCATTTTTCTTTCTTAATAACCGCAGAGAGGCGCTGGCCAAGACGACGCAGCCAGCCGCGTTCGGAGCCATGGGCGTCCCGCTGCCCCAGGTAGCGAGAGCGAGAACGTCAAAGGTCCATCCAGCCAGGACCGAAAGCCCGACCGCTCCTGAAAATATGGCGGCCGCGGAAGCGAAAAAACTGAACCACTCCACTTGGCGAGCGTCGGAATGGTCGGTCATTCGGCGAAACCCTCTCGCCCGTGCGGTATGAAATCAGGAGAATGTAATGATCTGAAGAATTCCACGATACTGGCGGCGCCTCACTGGATTCCATCGGCACGCGGTTCACCACCACCAGCTAGGATCAGGTTACGGATGGCTTGTCCGACCATTCAGACAACCTCCGACCAATCCATGGAGGACGGGCGCCTCGCCCGTCCAAAAAGTGAAGGGCCATTCCACTACGAAGGCATGGGCACTCCCGGCCACGCGTTCGGCAGGGTGGCGCGAATCACATCCAGCAACTCGTTATTGTCCGCCGGCTTCTGGAAGAACGCTGCCGCCCCTGCTTGCAGCGTCTTTTGCTCGTTGGATTGCGGATCGCGCGCGGTCAGGACGATCACCGGAATGCTCGATAAGGTATCGCTATCCTGCAACCGCTCCAGAACCACGTAGCCATCTCCAGCGGGAAGGCCGAGGTCGAGAATGATGAGATTGGGCTTTTCCTTCTGCGCTACCGAAATGGCAGAATAGCCGTCCGAGGCTTGCACGGTTTCGTAGTGGTTGGCCCGCAAACGAATTTTGAGCGCTCGTCGCAAATCGGGGTCATCGTCAACGATCAGAATTTTCGGCTTTTCCATTTTTGAATCCTCCATTAGGTCCCTCTAATTTGATCCCACCTTAATTTGTTGGTGCACTTTCATCGCCGTTCGCGCTCGGCGCAGACGGTTTTTCCTCCGACGTCTGCGTGACCATCTCCGTAATCCGATCCGCCGTCGTCTGCAGCAGGGTCTCGAGCGGTCCATCTTCGGCCGAAGGCAGCGCCACCGCAGTCGAAGACACTTTCAATAGGCCTGCGGCTTTGAATCCAGCTCCCGCTTCCAATTGCTCGCGGATGCGTTTCATCATGATCTCGGCTCGTTCCAGATCGGTCGATGCAGCCGCAAAGAAGGTTTCACTAAGGCCGACGCTTCCCGTAACCGGAAGAACCAGGTCTTTATCGACGTAAACACAACGGCGCAGCGTCTCCAGGCACTGTTCGCAGACTTCCTTCCATCTCGATCGAATGACACCGGGAAGTGGCGTCAGTTCGACCTTGACCAGAACCACGGCCTCGCGCAAGCGGCCCTCGTAAGTAATGACCGGAAAAAGAAGCTTTGCCAGCGAATACAGCGGCAAGGTGAATGAAAATGTGCTGCCGTTGCCGACTTCGCTGGCCACCCAGATTCGTCCGCCGTGAAGTTCAACCAGCTCTTCTGCGATGAACAATCCCAGACCGAGCCCGGCGCGATTGTTGTCGATGGAATTCGGATCCTGGTACAAGCGCTCAAAGATCAAAGCCTTGGCTTCGGGGCCGATGCCGCGTCCCGTATCGGCCACGGAAACGTAAACCATACCGGGATCGGCCTCCACAATACAGGCTCTTACCAGGACTGACCCGTCAGGCGGCGTGAACTTGATGCCATTATCGATGAGATTGACCAGCACCTGCAGAACCCGGTCGGGATCAGCGTAGACGAACGGGATTCTGCTATCGAGTCCGACTTCCAAACCCACCTGCTTTTCCTTGGCGGTGGCGGACATCATCGAAACCGCTTGCTGGATGAGATCGCTGATGGTGATGCAACGAGGCTCGATGCGAATTTTTCCCGACTCGGCTCGCGTCGCCTCCAGCAGATCCCGAATCATCGCCTTCAACTGGTGCACACTGTTCAATACGGTTCCGAGGTGGTAGCGCTGGTCGGCATTGATGTCGCCAGCCAAGCCGTCCAGCAGGATGGTAACGAACTGATGAATGCAAGTCAGGGGCGTCCGCAGTTCATGCGAAACGTGAGACAGGAACTGATTCTTAAACTCGAGTTGCTGGTGCCGGCTCATCTCGAGGGAACGAAGCAAGGCCTGTCGTTCGATGGCATAGCGCATGACGCGCTCCAGATGGCTGCTGGTGATATCGCCTTTCACCAGGTAATCCTGTACGCCCTGATGCAGCGCCTTTATGGCCAGCGCCTCATCATCCTGGCCTGAGAGAATTACCACGGGCACGCCCGGCGCTTTCTCAAGCACTTTGCGGAATGTGTCCGCCCCGTGACTGTCAGGAAGGTTCAGGTCTAGCAGTACGACCGAAGGTGGTTGCTTGGCCATGGAGGCGAGGCCATCCGCAAGCCGGTCTACACAGTTTATGTTGACCCCGGAATCGCTCTCGACTAGCCGCAGCCGAACCAGGTCGGCATCCCCGGGGTTATCTTCGATCAACAGGACATCCGTATGACCGTTTTTCATTGTTCCTCCTCGCGCGGCAGATGCACTAAACCAAACCAGAATTCGCTGATCGATGTCACAGCGGAGATGAAATCCCGCAGGTTGCCGGGCTTGCTGACGTAGCAGTTCGCTCCCAGCTCGTAACTACGGAGAATGTCTTGCTTCGCATCGGAGGTGCTGAAGATGGTAATCGGAATCTTTCGCAGAATCGGATCGCCCTTGACCTCGGCCAGCACCGTGCGGCCGTCTTTTCCGGGAAGACTCAGGTCAAGAATTACGAAGTCGGGTATACGTGCGCTGGTGTACTTTCCTTGGCGGCGCAAAACGCGATTGCCTCTACCCCGTCGGTCACTGACTGAATGAGCCGTTTCGTGCCAGGATTTCACTGGTCAAATCGGTATCCGCAGGATTGTCGTCCACCAGCAAAACCTCGGTTGTTTTCATACCTGCGCCTCGTGGGCTGCTTTGGGGCTTGGCTCAGTCGGGAGGGTAAACTTGAAACAAGTACCGGGTTTGGCTTGCGCCTCGATCCAGATCTTTCCTCCGTGCCTTTCAACGATTTTCTTGCAAATCGACAGGCCGATGCCGTTGCCGGAATATTCGGTGCGAGTGTGCAGACGCCGGAAGATGACAAAGATGTCCTGCCAATTCTCGGCCGGAACGCCGATACCGTTGTCTGAAACTGTGAGCACCCATTCGTCGTCTTTCTTTTCGGAGTCGATTTGGATCAAGGGAGTCTCGGGTCCGTGAAACTTGATGGCATTCGCGATCAGGTTCTGAAATACCTGTGCGAGCTGTGCAGGGTCGGCCATGACCACGGGCAAATCGTTCCATTTCACCACTGCGCCGCTCTCCTGGACGGCCGCTTGCAGATTCTTCAGAGCCTGTTCCACAACGAGGCGGCAGTCGGTGCTCCGGCGTTCAATTTCCTGCCTTCCAACACGAGAGAACTTCAGCAGGTCCTGAATCAGAGCCTGCATACGCATGGCGCCACCCACTGAGTAATCGATATATTTGTCGGCTTGTGCGTCGAGCTTGCCGCGATAGCGTTCCGCGAGCAGCTGGGTGTAGTTGGCTATCATGCGCAACGGCTCCTGCAGATCATGGGAGGCCACATAGGCAAACTGCTCTAGCTCCGCATTGGATCGCGCTAGTTCAGCAACCTTTTGAGCCAGCTCTTCTTCTGCCTGGCGGCGCTGATCGCGAAGCTGCTTTTCCTCGAGCGCCCTGCGCACTGCGGTGGGCAGCCGAGCCAGGCGGTCCTTCAAGACGCAATCGGTAGCGCCTTGCTTGATATAATCCACCGCCTTTTCCTCGCCCAGGTACCCTGTGGCCACGATCAAGGGAATATCCAGTTTTTCACGACGCAGGATGTCTAGCGCCTCGGTTCCTCTCCATTGCGGCAGGTTGTAATCAGCAAGAATGAGATCGTAGTGAGCGCTCCGGATTTGCACCGTGAACTCTTCGGCAGTTTGCGCCACATCGCCGGAGACGTCGAACCCGTCTTTCCGCAGTGTGAGCAACTCCAACTCAACGTCTGCCGGATTGTCCTCGACCAGCAGCACGCGCAATCGAATGCCGGTCTTGCCCGGATCGGCGTTCAAAGATGCACGCTCAGAAAGCGCCGGCTGATCGCCCGGTATACTGCGCGCGTGTTCGCGGGTTGACGCGTCGAGGCCGTCGGCGGACGGGGAAAGGGAACTGCGAACCGAGGATAATATTTCAGCCGTGAAGACCTCCATTCTGAGTGCCTGATTTAGTTTCAAGCAGCAAAAAGCGATCGAGCCGTGAGGCAAGAAAGGCAAACACGGCAGTACGACCTTTCGATCACTTACACATTGCAAATCGGCGTCGTCGGCGATAGCTTGAGGCCGAAACCTTCATGGCGTTACCCGAACGGCGGGTGTCTGGATGCGACAGCGTCGTCGCCAGGCGCGCAACTGGCCATGTACGTTGGGCTGGTGTTCCGGGGAACGCTCGTATCCGGGCTGGCCTGCGCTTGATTACCGCTTCAAGCCACCATACAATCTCCCGATGGCAACTGAGCCGTTGACGATCGAGCGCTTGTCCGCCCCGGAAGGGCCACGTGTACTCTGCCTGCGTGGGCCGCTTACCTTCGAGAACTTGTCTTCATTTCAGAATGCGATCCGGCGGGAAGAAAACGTTCCGATGGTGATTCTGGACCTAAGCGACGTTCCTTATATCGATTCCGCGGGGCTCGGATCGCTGGTCAGCGCCTACGTCAGGCGCCACAAGGCGACGCAACACATCGCATTGAGTGGGGTCAATGATCGCGTGTTGAAGTTATTCGAGACCACCAGGGTGGAGCCGCTCTTCTTGATGTTCCCGACTTTGGAAGACGCCATAACCGCGCTCACCGGCGCCGCCGAAGCATAAACCGGGCGAAGTCCCCGGTTCTCTGCCTGGATTCGCCGATAATAAGATCATGACGCCGTGACTCCAGCTAATCTATTCTCCAGAGTTTAGCTGCCGATAGAACTAGACACGCTGGAAAACACATTATTCGCGTTTCCACCGATCAAGCGAATGGTTCCCACCACAATCACCAGGATCACTGCAAGCATAACTGCGTACTCGGCAACGTCCTGGCCTTCTTCTTCTGACCAGAACCTCTTAAGAAACTTAGCCATTTCCTCACCCTCCATTTGTGCGTGCGCGAGCGGTAAGGTTCGCGCCTGCACAATTTCTTGACGACTGCACCAGATTGCGCCCTGGACCGCCATTCAGCAATGGCCCGTTCAGGCGGCATGGTTCACGGCTGTAACCGCATGTGATTACTCGAGTCACATGCCGGTTAGAGGCCGTCCGGCCTTGCTGGTCAAGGCTTAGCACGGATGAGGATGAATCCGCCACCTTTGTGCTATGGTGCAAATCCAGCTGATGGCGCAATATGCTGATAGTCCAGCAAGAAGTTCGCTCCCCTGATAATTCGCTCATCTGGATATTGAGCCATTCGCATAATTAAGGACGTGGCATTGACTTCTCCAAATAAAGCTCTGGCGGCTCTGGTACAGAAGGCAGGAGTGGGTAAACAACGCAGTGTGGACCGATCCAAGGCGGTGCTGCCGGTAAGGATCTCGGGTAACGACATTTCCGGCATTGCTTATTCGGAACTTGTTCACACACTCGACGTTAGCCGGACTGGAGTTCGGCTGGGTTCGGTTCGGCGACAACTCGAAGTTGGCAGTGTGGTAACGTTACAGTATCGGCAGCACAAAGCAGAGTTCCGGGTGATTTGGACAAAGCCAGTGGGTTCGGGCGCTGAACAGCAAGTGGGGCTCGAAGCTGGCGCACAAAGAGATCTGTGGGGGCTCGACAGTACCCCGGCAAATCGACCCCAGGCTTCGGCAGCCGCGCCTGGCAATCACGCTTCAGCGGGAGCCTAGTCTGATTTGTTTGTCTAGAAACTAACCTATTCAGTCGCGGCTACTTGATATTGTTCCAGCTTCCCATCTGGCATCTCATAGGTCCAAACTTGCAGCGTCTTCTCCGCAAACTTCACTCGATAGACACGTAATAACATGCCGCCACGCAAGCGTTGCTGCGTTTGGGTGAACTCCTGCGGGGTTCCAAGCGGGGCGAGACCGATCGCGAAATCTTTTAATGCCTGTTCGCTGAAGTAGCTGTTCGCATTCTCGGTGAAGAGCGACCGATCTATTGTGCCTTGCTGCAGGCCAGCAAAAACCTTTCGAGCCTGCTCCAGTTTCTTGGTGATTTCGGGATCGTCGACGGCAAATAACAATGGAGCGAGGTTGCGGGCGATGGTTGCAGGCGCCCCGACCGCATCCTGATTCGTTAGTACGACAATGGCGATATGATCGTCGGGAAACACCGTGTTCTGTGCAGTGAAGCCAGAAACCTCGCCGCCGTGTTCAAGCACGCGGCGTCCGGACTGCAACGCGACGTCAACGCCTAGTCCGTATTCTGTGCCGACACCATTCTTGAGCAGCACGTCGGTTTCGAATTCTTTGTAGGACGATGGTTTTAACACCTGTTGATTGATTATCGAGATATCCCATTTGGCCAGATCAGAGGCGGTCATGGCCAGTTCGCCGGCAGCGAAAAGCCATCCCTTGCCTTCCTTCGGCGCGGGGCGGAGTGGGCCGAGCGCATATCGCATGTAGCCGGCAGGATCGGCGTCGCCTAATTTTTCCTGGTCTGTATTGGTGACGCTTTTCATGCCAAGCGGGTCGAATATGTTTTGGTGAAGGAAGTCCAGCATGGTCTTGCCGCTGGCTTTCTCGACAATCACGCCTGCGATTACGTAGTTGGTGTTGCTGTACTGCCACTTGGTTCCCGGATCGAAATCCAGCGGCTTGTGCGCCCACATGTCCAATATTTTATTGGCAGTGACCGGCTGTAGCATCATAGGCATTACATAATCCTGAGGCCAGAAATCCTGATAACCGGAAGTGTGCGAAAGCAACTGGCGTATGGTGACTTCGTTGGCGCGAGTCAAGTCGGGAATGAACTTCGCCACTTTGTCATCGAGCGAGAGCTTACCTCGCTCCTGCAGCAGCAGGATTGCAGCGGCGGTGAACTGCTTGCTGATTGATCCAATGCTGTATCGCATCTCTGGCCGCGCTGCCTTGCGCGGGTCCAAGCGCGCATCCCCGTAGGCTTGCAGATAAGCGATACGGCCATCCTCGACGATCGCGACCGAGGCGCTGGGGACATCGGTATCGGTCAATACGTCGTTAACGGCCTGGTCAATCTTTTGTCGCAGGTCGGACGATAAGTTGATTGAAGCTGCGCAGTCGCTGGCAGGGAAGAAGTGACGAGAATCGCGATCAGAACCGCTCGGCAATGAAGAAATTTGGAAAATCTACCCACAGCTAGCTCCTTCGGAAACGGGACAGTGTAGCACGAGGTTATGGAGGCTTGGCGTACGCGCGGCGAGGCGGGCGAGGACTCGCCGCGCTCCATCATGCCGTAGTGGAATTCTCTGCCAACTCGCCTTCCCAGCGGGCGATCACCGCGCAGGCCAGGCAATTGCCGATTACGTTGACTGCGGTGCGGGCCATGTCCATGAGCGCGTCGATTCCGAGGATGATGAAGATGGGCTCCGTGGGCAGATGAAACGTGGCCGCCGTGGCGAGCAATACCACGAGCACCGCGCGGGGCACGCCGGCTACGCCCTTGCTGGTTAACATCAAGGTGAAAACCATCAGCAGTTGCTCGGACCATCCCATGCGCATTCCAGCGGCCTGGGCTACGAAAATTGAGGCTAACGCGAGGTAGAGTGTCGAGCCGTCGAGGTTGAAGCTGTAACCGGCCGGGATGACAAACGCGACGATGCGGCGAGGCACGCCGAATTCTTCCATCGCCTCCATGGCGCGGGGTAGTGCCGCTTCCGACGTGCTGGTGGCAAATGCGATGGTGGCCGGCTCGGCCACGGCTTTGACGAATCGGCCCAGCGGAATCCGCGCAATTCGCGAAATAGGGAAGAGGATCAGGAGTAAGAACGCAAGCAACGCGCAATATCCGGTGAGCAGCAGTTTTCCCAAAGGCAGCAAGACGCCAATCCCCATGTGCCCGACGGTGTAAGCCATTGCAGCACCTACGCCGATGGGCGCGAAGGACATCACCAGATTGGTAAAAGAAAACATGGTCTCGGTGAGCGACTCGCAGAACTTCAACATGGGAACGCGCTTGACCTCGGAGACCCGCGCCAGGGCGATGCCGAAGAGAACTGCGAACACGGCAACCTGCAGAATCTGATTCTCGGCGACAGACTTCGCAATGTTCTCGGGGAAGATGTGGAGTAGAAAATCATCCCAGCGCAGAGGAGCCGTGTTTGTTGGCGTGGCCGCAGTCACGGTCTGAGGAATCGCGAGACCTTCTCCTGCGCGGCTGAGGTTGATGGCAGCGACTCCCAGGAATAAAGCCAACGTGGTGACGACTTCGAAGTAAATCAGACTCTTCAGCCCGATGCGGCCGACGCTCCGCAGATTGCCATGCCCGGAGATGCCGGTGACCAGGGTTCCGAAGATGAGCGGAGCAACGATGACTTTGATCAGCCGCAGAAAGATTTCACTGAACACGCGCAAATTCTCGGCGAATTGCGGACGGTCCAACCCAATCTCTCCACCCACGAGCATGGCAAAGAAAATCCATCGCGTAAGCGATTGCCGCCACAGTCCGGTTGCGGCGATGGCCAGCAGGCCCGTCCAGCGCAGGGCAACAATCCAGGGGTGAGTGGAGGCAAAGAGCGGCAACACAGCCCCAGCCGCGAATAGCAACACTCCGACAACCAAGATGGCACGGATGGCTGGCGGTTGCTGGAGTTTCGGCGGTTGGCTTACGGTTGCGACGCTCATGGATTTGTTCTATGAGTCGCCAAGAAGAGCTGGCGGAGTCAGTATACGCGAGCTACTTCGCCGATCCGTTCACGGCGGCGCAGCGCGCGGCCCCGATCAAAGCGGTTTTGTCGTTGGTGATGACTTTGACCGGCATGGCTTCGAGCAGAGGTTGCATGCGCCCTTTGCCGGCAAATGCGTGCATGAACAACGGCCCGGACAATTTGGCCAGCATCTTGGGAGCAATGCCGCCGCCCAGATAAACTCCGCCGGTGGCCATGACCTTAAGCGCGAGATTCCCGGCTTCCGCAGCAAAAACAGACACGAAGAGATCGAGCGCCTGTTCGCACAACGCGCACTTGCCGTTGAGTGCGGCACGGGAGATGGCCGCCGCCGCGTCGGTATGCGCCATCTCATCGGTGAGCCATTGCGGTTCGGTTCCGCGTCCGGTGTCGCGCAAAAAGTGAAATACGTTCACCAGGCCAGGCCCCGAGACGACGCGCTCGCAACTCACGTGCCCGTAGCGGCCGGAGAGGTAGCGGAACAAATCGATCTCCAACTCGTCGCGGGGTGCGAAGTCGGCATGGCCGCCTTCGGTGGCGAAGATGTGGTGCTTCGACCCGTCCCAATACATGCCGGCCTCGCCCAGACCGGTGCCGGCAGAAATTACAGCTTGGTTGCCTACAGGATTTCCTCTTACTTGGTTCAGCGCAACCACGTCTTTGGGATCGAGCGCCGCAATTCCCCAGGCGTTGGCCTCAAGATCGTTAATCAGAACTGCCTTTTCTAGTTTGAGTTCGTCGGCGAGACGTTGAGACTCGATGATCCAGGGAAGGTTGGAGGCTTCAACCCGGCCGTTGCGAACCGGGCCAGCCACGCCGAAGCAAGCGGCATCAGGACGCACCTTCGCGGTGTCGACAAACTTGGAGACAATCTGATCCAAGCCAGCATATTCGCGGCTGGGGAACACGGATGCGGAAACCAGGCGGAAGTGGCCGTCGATAACATCGAAGAACGCCAACCTTGCATTGGTCCCTCCGATGTCGCCTGCCAGGATCATTTGTCGAAGTTCCTCCAGTGGCGGCCGTCACGCTCAAGCAACTCATCGGCGTCTTTTGGCCCCCACGTACCGGCGGCGTAGTTCGGGAAATTGCGGGGTGGAAGCGCCTTCCATACATCGAGAGCAGGACTCACCACACACCAGCCAGCTTCGACCATGTCGGCGCGCTGGAACAGAGTCTGGTCCCCGATCATGCAATCATGCAGCAGGCGCTCATAGCCCGTGCTCGGCTGGGTTCCGAAATAATCGGCGTACTCGAAATTCATGTCGACCGCTCCCAGGCGCATAATCGGCCCGGGAACCTTGGCGGCAAATTGCAGCGAGATTCCTTCTTCCGGAGAAATGTGCAGCACCAGCTGGTTGGGCATCAGGTTCTCGACCGCAGTGTCGCGGAACAAGACGAACGGTGCCCTCCGGAACTGAATCACGATGTGGGTATTCTGCGCGGCCATGCACTTTCCGGTGCGAAGATAAAAGGGAACGTCGGCCCAGCGCCAGTTGTCGATCAGCAGTTTCATGGCGACGAAGGTCTCAGTCCTGGAGTCGCGGGGAACATCGCTTTCTTCGCGATAGCCAGGCACACGCTGGCCATTGACAGTCCCGGCGCCGTACTGCCCTCGTACCGTTCTAGTGAGCACTTCTTCCGATGAGAGGGGCTGGATGGCGTGCAGAATTTTGGCTTGCTCATCGCGCACCGCGTCGGCGTGAAAGGAAATGGGCGGCTCCATGGAAGTCAGGCTGATCAGTTGCATGATGTGGTTGGGCACCATGTCACGCAAGGCGCCGGCCTGATCGTAATAACTGCCGCGTTGCTCCACCCCCACGGTTTCCGCCACTGAAATCTGGATGTGGTCTATATAACGGCGATTCCAGATGGGCTCAAAGATTCCATTGGCGAATCGGAAGGCCAAAATGTTCTGGACGGTTTCTTTGCCCAGATAATGATCGATGCGGTAGATCTGTTTTTCTTTGACAACCTTTAGTAATTGGACGTTTAACGTCTTCGCCGATTCCAGGTCGTGCCCGAAAGGCTTTTCGATGATGACCCGGCGCCAGTGTTGATTGTCTTCTTCCATCAGTCCGACTGCTGCCAGTTGCTCTACGATTGGGCCGAAGAAACTCGGGGCAGTCGCCAAATAAAAGAAAAAATTACCGTGCGTAGTGTGATCCTGGTCGACTTTCTTTAGAAAGTCCTTCAACTGGGCATAAACATTCTTGTCATCGAACTCACCGCTTACGTAGTACAAGCGTTTAGCAAACCATTCCACGATGTCCTGGTCGACATTCCCGCCTGCGTAGCTTTTTATATCTTCTGCGACCTTTTGGCGGAATTCATCGTTCGACATCTTGCTGTGTGACGTCCCCACAATGGCGAACTCGCGAGAGAGCAGTTCGGCCTTGGCGAGGTTGTAAAGCGCGGGAATGAGCTTGCGTCCGGTTAAATCGCCGCCAGCTCCGAAAATCACCATTACGCAAGGATCGGCAGGCCGTCCCGGGCGATGTTGCTGTAGGTCTAGCGGTGCTTCGGTCACGGCCATGACGATTTCCTCTCAGATTGAACGCTCAGGTCGAGCAGCCATGAAATTGCGACCCTCTGCGCCACGCCCTGCCAATATCTCTGGGATTCAAGTCGTAGCGTTGAGGTTCGCATAAGCACCAGTCGTGCCGAGAGCCGACTGTTTTCAGCTCGCGGGCACGTCTGGCCAATATTAAATCGTTTTTATAGTTCTGGCGAATTTAGTTGAGTCTTTAAAATCGGCAGCGAGGGCAAGCTGCCCTCGCGTGTCGACGCTCAGATGCCGACACAGGTAACACTCGTTATCTCATCCGTCTACAACCGCAAAATTGATTGCTGCCCCGGGTCGCTATCACTTGGAGCTTTTCTCGACGGCTTGCAGCAATTTGTCGAAGGCTTCCGCGAAAAGGCGGACCCCGTCGTCGGTTAGCTTGTCGGTAACTTCTTTCATCGAAATCCCGAGCTTGGCCACAGTCTCCATAGTTCGATTGGCGGCTTCCACATTTTCGGTCAAGCTGGCGCGAGGATGCCCATGGTCGCGGAAAGCATTAAATGTGACTGGCGGAATCGTGTTCACGGTGTCGGGCCCGATCAGCTCTTCAACGTACAAGACGTCGCTATAGTTTGGATTTTTGGTGCTGGTGCTGGCCCAGAGCACTCGCTGCGTCTGCGCGCCTTTGGCGGCAAGGGCTTTCCAGCGATCGCCGCTGGAAATCTTCTGATAGCTGACGTAAGTTTCCTTCCCATTTGCGATTGCAACCTTTCCTAGAAGGCTCTTCAATTGCTCCTGCTCGCGCGGATCTTTGGAGGTCTTCAGACGTCCCTCGACAATCGCATCCACGGAAACATCGATGCGGCTGATGAAAAAGCTGGCCACGCTGGCCATCTTGCTGACGTCTCCTCCGCGCGCTGCCAGTTGCTCAAGGCCAGCGATGTAAGCTTCCGCTACTTTCTTATAAACTTCCTGCGAGAACAGAAGGGTCACGTTAACGTTGATGCCTTCGCTGATCAATTGCTGAAAGGCGGGAATACCCTCGGCGGTGCCGGGAACTTTGATCATCAGATTCTCGCGGCTGACGGTCTTCCAGAGTCTGCGTGCCTCGGCCAGAGTGCCCTGGGTATCGCGAGCGAGATAGGGCGAGACTTCGAGGCTGACGTAACCGTCGCGACGTTTCGAGTCTTGATACACCGGGCGAAAGATATCGGTGGCCTCCTGGATGTCGCGGATAGCAAGAATCTCGTACCGGCCCTTGGCATCGAGATCGGTTCTAGGTCGCAAGGATTGCAGAATGTCACTGTACAACGTGCTATCGGCGATCGCTTTTTCGAAGATGGATGGATTCGAAGTCATGCCACGAAGGCCATCCTCGTCAATCAGGCGTTTCAATTCGCCGCTCGTCAGCAAGTCACGTCGGATGTAATCGAACCAAACGGATTGGCCATATTTCAGAAGATCTTTCAAGGGGTTGGTTGCTTTTGCGGTCTCGATGGTTCCGGTTGCCATAATGCCTCCCGTATCTAGAAACTCTTGCTATATCTAACAGTTGTGCCGCCCGCGCGCGAGATCCTTCAGGACCTCCGGTCCTTCAGGATGACGTCAAAATCTTACTTTGACAACGCAATCGCCTGCCGCGCTGCTTCAACAACTTTCTCCGTGGTGAAGCCGAATTTCTTCAGCACGTCTTTGATCGGTGCGGATGCACCGAAGCTGTGCATTCCGATCATCTTTCCCGTCGGTCCCACGTATTGCGACCAGCCGAAGGTTGCCGCTGCCTCTACCGATACTCGTGCTTTCACAGCAGGTGGCAAAACCTGTCTCTTGTACTCATCGCTCTGCGCTTCGAAGATGCCCCACGACGGCATGCTGACTACGCGCGCTTTGATTCCCTCTGATTTAAGTTGCTCGTAAGCTGTTACGCAGAGGGAAACTTCGCTTCCAGTCGCCATGAGAATGACGTCCGGCTTTCCGTCTGGCGCATCCGCCAAGACATACGCTCCTTTGGCGACGCCAGCGGCTGGTGCATATTTGGACCGGTCGAACGTCGGCAACGGCTGACGACTCAGAACTAAAGCCGCCGGTTCATGCTTTAGTTGCATGACCACTCTCCAGGCCTCAACGACTTCATTGGCATCTGCTGGTCTCAGCAGTAACAAGCCGGGGACCGCGCGCAACATCGCCAATTGCTCGATCGGTTGGTGAGTGGGACCGTCCTCGCCCAAGCCGATGGAGTCGTGGGTGTAAATAAAGATCGAGGGGATTTGCATGAGCGCGGCCAGCCGCACAGCCGGTTTCATATAATCGGTAAAGTTGAAAAACGTTCCGCCATAGGGGCGAATCTTCGATACCACTAAACCGTTCAGCGCCGCAGCCATGCCGTGTTCGCGAACTCCGAAGTGCAAATTGCGTGCAGCGTAGCTGCCAGGTTGAAAGTCGCCGGCACCCTCAAACTTGAGTCGCGTGCGGTCCGAAGTTGCGAGGTCCGCCGAACCTCCCATGAGCCACGGCATATTTTGAGCAAGCACGTTCAGCACTTTTCCGCTACTGTCGCGCGTGGCCATGCCCTTGGCGTCAGCGGGAAAAGTTGGAAGATTCTTGTCCCATCCGTCGGGAAGCTCGCGGTGCTGCATGCGGTTGATCTGGTCCGCAAGCTCGGGAAATTTCTTGGTGTATTCCGCGAACGATGCTTGCCACTTTTGTTGCAAATCGTGTCCGCGCTTACCAATCCCCTGGCGGAAATTTTCCAGCACTCCGTCCGGGACGAGAAACTTCGCATCCTCAGGCCATCCGTAATTTTTCTTGGTGAGCCGGACTTCTTCTTCGCCCAAGGGCTCGCCGTGCGCCTCGTTAGTATCCTGTTTGTGCGGCGATCCGTACCCGATGTGGCTGTTTACGATGATCAGCGTCGGCCGGTCCTTGGTTTGGAGAAAGTTGCTGTAAGCCGTCGCTAGCGCGTCGAGATCGTTGGCATCGGTCACGTGAACCACGTTCCAGCCGTAGCCACGAAAGCGCTCGCCCACATCTTCGCTGAATGACCAGTTCGCAGGACCATCCAGCGTGACGTGGTTGTTGTCGTAAATCCAGCAAAGGTTGGGGAGCTTCAGATGGCCGGCCAGCGACGCAGCTTCTGATCCCACGCCTTCCATCAGATCGCCGTCGCCGCAGAAAGCGTACACGTTATAGTTGAAGATCTCGAAACCAGGCCGGTTGAAGTTTGCCGCCAGCCAGTTTGCCGCAATCGCCATGCCTACTGTATTTCCGATGCCTTGCCCCAAAGGACCAGTCGTGGTTTCCACGCCAGCGGTATGGCGGTATTCGGGATGCCCAGGAGTCTTGCTGTCAATCTGGCGGAACTGCTTGATGTCGTCTAACGTGACCGCGAATTGTCCGGTCGTCTCGTATTCGGGATTGACTCCCCGAACCTCGCACAGATAGAGCGTCGCGTATAGCAACATGGAAGCGTGTCCGTTCGACAGCACGAAGCGGTCGCGATTCGGCCATGTGGGGTCGGCCGGGTCGAAGCGCAAGAATTGCTGCCATAAGCAGTAGGCGACCGGGGCGAGCCCCATAGGTGCGCCGGGATGTCCGGAATTTGCCTTTTGCACCGCATCGATAGCCAGGGTGCGGATGGTGTTGATGCTCAGAGTGTCGATTTGCTTGCTGGTCAGCAACGTTTGTTCGCTCGCCACCATAGAAGTTTCTCCTTTCGGGACGAAGTGATCAGAGTGTTCCGGTCATATGCGTATTGGCCCTGTCTCAGCTAGCCGAGAACAGAGAAACTTCCCCACATCAGGCAGTTTATCAAGGTTTGGTGGGGCGTGTGAGCGATCAAAGCAGAAAACCATAAATGTCTTCGATCTGGATCTTTCATCTCGGCAAATACCATTAGTCTTTAGGATGATGCGGACGAGACAAAGTTGCACAGCGGAAGTGCATTTCTTTTGGACAGGTTTAGGTCGTGGCGAGTAGTTCGCGCTGCATGAGTTTGGCTAGAAGCATTTAAGGATGGACACAGTTCCGGTTAGATTGCTATCGCTTCATTTGCGCCAGATAGCCTTGCTGGCTTTCGTAGGTCTTGGTCGTGCTCTCCACAAATTTCAAGAATTGGCGCAACGTCTCGCGTTCGGCGGGTTCCAGATTGTCAAACTTGAGGCGAACTCCAAAGCTGGGATTGCTACGGGTCACGATTCCATTGAGGATCAAACCCTTCACCCAGATTTTTCCATTGGCCACCCACAGGCCAATCTCGAGCTTTACTCCGGTCTTCACCGGAGTCACAGTTTCGACGAAGCCGCCGCCCAGACTGGTATTCGACAGATTGCCCCAAACCGGAGCGGGCGAGCCATCAATGTGCAACTCGACCGCGACAAAACACTTCATGCGCGGATAACGGCGGCGATCTTGTCCCCAGCAGGGAGTAAAAATGTCCGGTTCGAACGGTGGGGTCGCGGCGGGAGCGGTCACGACTGGCGGTTCCACTGATACTTTCAGAGATGACGATGCTGACTGCGCCTTCGCTGCTTCGTTCTTGATCTTGCGCATGGTGTCGCGTAAGGCCTGATCCCGTCGGGCTGGTTCGGCGTCGCGATAAGCCTGCAACAGCTCTCCGAGATGGCTGGCGATGTCGGGATCGGTTAGGAGCTTGGTCCAGTCCGCTCCGGGCGCAGAGATCTTGGTTTCGTTCATTCGATCGGTTGGCTCGATTTCGCGGGATTTCCCACAGTCTAGAGTGAAGCAGAATTGCCGCCCCGGCAAGATGACCGTAGTGTAGCGTTATGAGTAACCAATACCGGCGGTCTCGTTATCGCCGGCAGATTTCCTGGCGAGCCGGAAGCAGGATCGAGCAATCGCAAGAACAGTCAAAAGACTTACCAGCAATGGGAACCACACTTGTGCGATCCATGGCGTAGGGATCAGGAACAGCACGTCAAGATCGGTGAGCGAAGGCGGCCATCGCACGGTAAGCCAGAGGCCTGCGTAGTACGCGATATCCCAAAGCGCAAAAACCCAGAGGAACGCTGCCCACCTCGCGCTTGCCCTCGAGGCTGAGAGCAGCGCCACACCCACAAGCATGACCATGGTCGCGGCCTCGCGATACACCTCGATAGTAAGCAGGCTCTGCGGAAACTGAGAGAGGGACGAAGTCTGCGTGTAGCCCAGCGAGGAATGCCGGAGCTCAGCGAAGGTCCCCATGTAACCGGGTAGCAGACCAATCGCCGCACGCAGGTAGACGACGACTGCAGCCTCCACAAACCCAAAAGCGGTAGCAAAGATCGTTAGAATCATGAGCTGTCGCCAGCGCAGTGGCCGTCCTTTGCGGCGGAACGCGAAGTAAGTGGCGAACGGAATCAGAACCAGCAGATTGACCCACCAAGGCTGCGCCCAAAGCTGGAGCTTCTCCATACAGCAGAGATTCTAACCTGCCCCCGGCCCAGAATCTCGACGGCGGGCGGGGTTTGCCGCCGCCCGCAGTCGAAATTTTCGAGTGAAACCGTCACGCAGTGATGTTAAGCCCGCTCGATAAGTTGCCATCGGCTGCGTTACCCGCGGTGGTTGTTGAAGGGGCCAGGTTCGTCTCTTGAGGCACCTTCTCATGGAAGGTGTTCTCCAGTGTGGCAAAAGCCTGCTGCGCGCCGGTCAGGTCTCCATTTTGCAGCGCCCCTCCGACGGCATCGAAATCCAAAGCTCGATCCGGTCGGACGAAAGGGTTATCTTTGCCCAGTACTTTGTTACCCAATGCGACCAGGTTTTTGTAATCCTGCTGGGCTGCGGCTATATCGCCCGACGCCAGCGCGTCTTTCAATTGCTGTACTTCCGGATGCCGCTCGCTAATGTATTTTTGCCAGAAGGTTGAGGCCGCGGGGGCTGTCGGCGAAGGTTGAGGAGTTACCGTGGAAAGACTGATTGCGGACATTATTTTCTCCTTTTAAAAGTCGATTGCTTGGTTTCCGAGGAGCTTCGATCCCCGGTTTTAGCTCTGCAGATACTCCATCGGCAGAGCGTTTCGTCGGTTGAGCTTGAGCTGACAACTTCTTTTGCGAGCGACAAAACAGGACGCTTTCGCGAGCTTGGCAGTTCCCCTGTCCGCTGGCCGAAATTCAAGCTAACAAGCTGAGTGCCTGAAAGACCTTGCCGGCAGCGCCGGCGGATGTGCCGATGGCGTCTGGAAAACCGGAGATCAGAGAGCCCAACCCTCCGCCGCCGTGAACCGGGCGGTTGTGATGCGCTGCCATGTGATTCGAGCTGTCTAAATTCTGCTGCACCGACGAGTAAGCCTGCTGTGCGCCGGTTAGATTGCCGGATTGAAGAGCCGACCCCAGTTTGCTGAGATCTTGCTTCATTTGTGTGCTCAGGAGACCCGAACTCGCGGCGCTGCTGTTCAGCGTGCTAAAAAGTTGCTGAGCATTGCTTAAGTTGCCAGTCTGCAGAGCCTGCGTGAGTTGCTGAAACTGTGTTCCCGGTTGCTGGCTTGCATTTTGCAGCATGTTGGCTTGATTCAGTGCGTTGCTGGAAGAAATCGCGGATACTGACATGGGTTCAACTCCTTGCTTCGAGCCGATCTCTTGAATGCAAGCCACTTGCCAGAGTCGTCCTCGGGTCCAACCGGATTGAAGCCGCTGATTCCATTCGAGCGTAGAACAATCTACCTTGTGACGATTGAATCACTCGGGCAATCTTTGCCTCCTTAGATGTTGTCGACCGGCAAAGTATGCCGGAACCCAACCGGCCCAGCATTCGCCCGATTGCCCGCGCGAAATGACATAGTTTTGACAAATTGATGACAGTTACCGTTCCTGAACTACATAACATTGCTCTCCCGTGGCCGCGAAGTTCCGGATTGTCCCCAAGATCAAAATCTGCGGCCACGAATGTCTTGCTAATCGAGGAGAGAGAACAATATGAAAGCGCTTAATCGGATGTTCCGCGCAAACCTTCGTATCATTAATCGTGGCTTTTGCGTGATCCCGGTGGTCGTGTTGGCCATGATCACTGCACAAGCTGGAACCATCACCAAGATCGCTTCCACCATCCCCAGTAACGGCGATCTCAACCCATATGGCGTCGCCCTCGTGCCTACGACCACAGGCTCGCTGACCAAGGGAAACATCCTGATCAGCAACTTCAACAATAGTCAGAACCTGCAAGGAACGGGCACGACCATCGTGGAGATCAGTCCGAACGGGAAAGTCACACAGTTTGCCCAGATCGATGCGAATAATTTGCCGGGCTCGTGCCCCGGTGGTGTTGGTCTCAGCACCGCACTGGTCGCGCTAAAAACAGGATGGGTAATCGTGGGCAGCGTGCCGACAACCGACGGAATGTCAGACACCGTGCAAGCAGGATGTCTTTTGGTATTGAACAGCAGCGGTCAAGTGGTGGAGACGTTCTTCGGTTCGCTGATCAACGGTCCGTGGGATATGGCCGCATTCGACGCTGGCAACCGCGCCAGCCTTTTCGTGACCAATGTCTTAAACGGTACCGTGGCTGGTGGAGGCAAGATCGTGCACGAAGGCACGGTTCTCCGCTTGGACCTGAATATTCCACACGGGGCAATGCCCGTTCTCGATCAGATGACAATCATTGCCTCGGGCTTCGCGGAACGGACCGATCCGGCGGCACTGGTGATTGGTCCGACCGGGTTAGCCCTGAGCCACACCGGTCATGATGCAGAAGCTAACCACGAAGGCCCGGTACTCTATGTCGCCGACACCCTCAAGAACCGTATCGTCGCCATCGAAGACCCGCTGCAACGCAATACTTCCGACGGAACCGGTACCACTGTCTCCGAAGGCGGGGCATTCAACGGTCCGCTTGGCTTGGAGATCGCGACCAACGGAGACCTCCTGACCGTAAACGGTGACGATGGATACCTCGTCGAGACTAAAGTGGTTGGCCAACATGGGCATCAAGTGAAAAAAGCGTTGCTGGATGACATGGGCAACCCACCCGGCGCGGGCGCTCTCTTCGGACTCGTCGATGTTGCGGGTCAGGGCCTTTACTTCGTAGACGACAACGAAAACCAGCTAAACCTTTATCACTGAGGGTTAAGTGTTGACTGAGGTTTGAATCGAGCGAGGCGCACCGCGCCGAATGTAGGCACGGTCCTCGCCGATGCGGGATAAATCGGAAACCGCCGAAACCCAAAAAAAATCTCTGGAAGCACTTACTTTGTTGACTGCAACTGTTGCAGATCGGCTAGCACTTGCTCGCTGTGCCCTTGTGGACTCACCTTAAGATAGACCTTTCTGATTACGCCCGTCGGATCAATCAAGAAAGTATTGCGCGCGGCCAGAGTCATCCCGTTGTATTCCATGATCGAGCCGTATTTTTCGACGACCGCGTGATTGGAATCCGCGAGCAGCTTGAAGTTCAAGCCTTCTTTGGTGCAGAAGCTCTTGTGAGAATCCACATTATCAACGCTCACTCCTACGATCGCGGCATTCATCTGCGTGTATTTGCCCAGGTCGCGTTGGAAATTGTGCGCTTCGATGGTGCAACCCGAGGTGAAGTCTTTGGGATAGAAATAAAGCACGACCCACTTGCCCTTGAACTGATCGAGCGATACTTGCGCGCCTTCCTGGTTGGGCAGACTGAAAGCCGGGGCCTGATTGCCCACGGCGGGCGGTTGAGGCTGATCCGCGGCAACCGCAAAAAGACTGACGAATGTTAGGAGAAGTACGGCGAAGGTTTTCATGATGCCCCCTTGGATTGCAGCAATGATAAATGAAGACCAGAGGGTTTTGGCAAGTCAGCGAGTGGAGGTTGAGCTACGGCTTGCCGGGCGCGAAACAATAGCAACCCTCAAAAGCAAGACTCCCTTTTTACCCAAGATGAGAAACGGAATCAGAAGCAGCCCGAATGCAACGTAATGCTTATTAGAGTAGGTAGCGTGCAGGATGACAAATTCTAGAAGCACGAGAAAGGAAGCGAAACATACTATTACGGCTCGCTGGTGCGGCTTCAGCGATTCCCGCTTCCCAAGGTTCGCGTCTTGAGGCTCACGCTTCATTACTGGAGGATTTTATCGGAATGAGGCGACCTGACAAAACAGATTTTACGACTGTGCAAAGGGTTCGGGGAGAAGAAATGGTGCGCCCGGAGAGATTCGAACTCCCGACCTACAGCTCCGGAGGCTGCCGCTCTATCCAGCTGAGCTACGGGCGCACACCAGTATTTCCAGTGTACATGCGGAGCTTTACCCTATCAATTGATGGATCGAAAGTCGGCGTCAGTGAGCCGTTACGCCGAACTGAATAGTTTGTTTGCGGCCGAAACGACGGAAAGCTAGTATCGATTGCGCCCGCCCCCGCCCCCGCCGTGTCCGCCGCGACCGCCACGATCGCGCCCGCCTCCGCCTCCGCCACCACTACGCTCGACTTTAGGGCGCGCTTCATTGACGTTTAAAGTGCGTCCGCCGATCTGAGTGCCGTTCAGCGCCGCGATAGCTTTTTCTCCGTCTTCCGCACTCGTCATCTCCACGAAGCCGAATCCGCGAGAGCGCCCGGTATCCCGGTCGGTCATAATGCTGACCCGGTCCACCTGCCCGTGTACCTCGAAAAGCTTGCGCAGTTCGTCTTCCGAAGTGTTGAAGTCGAGGTTCCCAACAAAAATGTTCTTCACGCGAATTGCCTCTGAGTGAGCTATTTGAGCGTGGGCGACTTCGGCGCAACTGGGAGGCTGGTTGGCCAAGCCGAAAGCCAAAGTTGACGAACAGTCAAATGCGCAGGAAGTATAGCAGGTCTACTACTGGGGAGGAGCGATTCCAGTTCGGCCGGGCAGAGCGCGAGTAAGCGTGGACAGATGAAAGCCGCGCCCAACGCGGATTCAGTCCACAAGAGCCTGTCGCATGGATCTTTCCGCTGCGTAGGTTCCGTGCTGGCAAGTAGAGCTTCGTTCAAGATGACAACTGGCTAGCACCCATCGACCTTCCAGTACCCATCGCGTTGAAAACCGAGTTGCAGAAGGCGGTTCTTGGGATCGTGACGCTTGCCGCAGTTGGGACACTTCAGATAACGTCCCCAGGCCGTACCCTGCCGATCGTAGTTTTCAGAAACTGCGAACGTCGTTCCACAACTGCAGGGGACGAGGTACAACTTCAAGTCGGCATCCAGCTTCGAACTCGGCTCGCGGCCGCGTGCCATCAGCGCTCTTCTTCCGCCATCGCCATCGAGCTTCTCTTGCGCTTATTGGCTTGCAGAATCTTCTTGCGCAGCCGCAGCGATTTGGGAGTGACCTCGACAAATTCATCGTCTGCAATAAATTCAATCGCCTGCTCGAGATTGAGGTTGCGAAATGGCACCAGGCGAACCGCAATGTCCGAGGTCGAAGACCGCATATTGGTAAGCTTCTTTTCGCGGACTGCGTTGACATCAAGGTCGTTGTCCTTCGCGTTTTCGCCAACGATCATGCCTTCGTAAACGTCAACCGTGGGGCCGACAAAGAGCTCACCCCGCTCCTGCAGGCTGTAAAGCGAGTACGGCGTAGTCACTCCCGCGCGGTCAGACACCAGCGCCCCAGTGAGACGGTGCGGAATCTCACCTTGCCATTCGATGTAGCCGTCAAAGAGAGAGTTCATTACGATGGTGCCACGCGTGTCGGTGAGCAACTGGCTGCGCAGGCCGATTAATCCGCGGCTGGGAACGCGGAACTCGATGCGCACGCGTCCATAGCCGTGATTGTGCATGTTCAGCACTTCGCCTTTACGCGCACCAAGTTGTTCCATGACCACTCCCACGAACCCTTCTGGCACGTCCACGGTCAACTTCTCGACCGGTTCCATGAGCTTGCCATCCACGCGCTTAGTCACGATCTCTGGCTTTCCGACCATAAGTTCGTAGCCTTCACGTCGCATCATCTCGATAAGAATCGAAAGCTGCAGCTCGCCTCGACCCATGACTACAAAAGAATCCGTAGTGTCGGTCTCTTCAAGCCGCAAGGAAACATTGGTCAACAATTCTTTTTGCAATCGCTCTCGCAGATTGCGGGAGGTCACATAGGTGCCTTCGCGTCCGGCAAACGGCGACGTGTTCACCGTGAACAGCATGGCAATCGTAGGCTCGTCGATGGCAATGTGCGGTAGCGGCGCAGGATTCTCCGCATCGGTGATGGTCTCGCCAATCGTGATCCCTTCGACTCCGGCCACCGCGATAATGTCGCCCAGTGTGGTCTCGGTGATGTCGGTTCGCTTCAGTCCGGAGAACGAAAACAGTTTCGTGATTTTCGTTTTATGGAAAGATCCGTCCAGCTTGGCGATCGCCACGTCTTCGCCGGTGTACATAGTTCCGTTGAAAACACGCGCAATGGCCAGGCGCCCCAGGTAATCGCTGTAATCGAGGTTCGCCACCAGGATCTGCAGGGGACCTGTCGCATCACCCGTAGGCACAGGGATCGTTTTGACGATGGTCTCGAACAGCGGCTGCAGGTTTACGCCGCCTCCTTTTATATCGTGCGAGGCCGTTCCAGCTTTGGCGTTGGTGTACAAAACCGGAAAGTCGAGTTGCTCTTCTTTGGCGTCGAGATCGATAAAGAGATCGTAAACTTCGTTCAACACTTCCTGAGGGCGAGCATCGGAGCGGTCAATCTTATTAATTACGAGGATCGGCGCAAGATGAGCCTCCAGCGCTTTGCTGAGGACATATCGCGTCTGCGGCAACGGGCCTTCACTGGCATCGACCAGCAGCATGACGCCGTCGACCATCTTGAGGGCGCGTTCTACTTCTCCGCCGAAATCGCTGTGGCCGGGTGTGTCGACAATATTGATTTTCACATCGTGATAGAGAATAGCCGTGTTCTTGGCCAGAATGGTGATGCCGCGCTCGCGCTCCAGATCGTTCGAGTCCATCACGCGTTCAATGATGTGTTCGTTCGAGCGAAAAGTGCCACTTTGCTGCAGCATGGCGTCGACGAGCGTGGTTTTGCCATGATCGACGTGGGCAATAATTGCGATATTACGAATGCTGGAACTCAAATCAGACTTCCTTCCCTGAAACCGACAAACAGCGGACTACTACCACTTTACTATGCGCGGGACAAAGCGGCGAGACCAATAGGACGATGGAAAGAACAGTGGAGACCGGGCATCCCCGGCCGGTTGGGCGGGATGGGCGGGGACGCCCGTCCTCCATTGTTTGAGAATCATTTTCCTGCCAGGCGGCTCTCGGCTTCTTTTACAGCTCGGCGCGCCGACACGATTGCTTTACTGGTAGTCGATTCGGGGCCTTCGGAATCCGTGTTGGCGAAGAACACGCGGTCCATCGATTGCCGCGCCAAGGGCTGCACCTTGGTGTAAAGCCCTGGCGTCGACATATAAAGAGGATGGCCCCGCCGATAAATATGAACTTCGACGGGGTCGACATTGGAGCCGGCAAAAAGCTTCTGAAAATCGTCCAGCACGCTGACCGCTTTTTTCCGCGCGCCCCCTTCGGTAAGCAGGTATCCGCGGTCGTCTTCGCTCATCGGTGTGTAACAAGTAAGGATGTTGTATTTCTGCTTATAGCCGGGGTGATTGCGGATCGTCCAATCGGCCACAATGAAATCGGTAAAGGTGTTTCCCGGACACCATGTGTCGTAGCTCTTGTTGAACACCGGCTTGTCGAAAATCAGGTTCACCACGACGTACGGAATGTAGCGAATTTGGTGCATGGCATCGCTCTGGTTTTCCGAGAGACCCTGCACGATGCGGCGGGTAATGAACTTGGGACTAGCCATGATGACGGTCTTCGCCGCCACCGTGGTGAGCTCCGCTCCCCGCATGTAAGTGACTTGTACTTCGTTGGAGTCAGGAACGACGGCCACGGTAGTCGCTCCCAGTTGCATGTGGTCAGCGAATTTGGCCTGCAGAATGTCGGTCAATTTCTTGGTAATCGCGCCCAATCCGCCGGGCCAGGTGTAGAAGTCCGGTGGCGTGTCCGCACCAATCTCTTGCATGTCATCGATACCGAGTGCAGCGGCTGTGTCCTCGGTCACGGCTCCCCAGTTGGAAGGGCCGTAGTTATCCCACCACTGCTTTACCTCGATTGGGTAGCCCTTCATGAAATCGGAAAACGGAACGTTGTAGAGCTCGGTGGCGCGTTTCTCCAGGTCGATCGCCAGCATGTCTTTCTTGAATTTCTTGAAGCCTTCACGGACAGACGCGGGATACGGCAACTTATCGAGACCCTCAGCCCAGGTGTTTGCAATCCATTCACCTTTGATAAACGTGCTGTCTCGATCGTTAATGGGCAAAGGCTCGAGTCCGATTTCTTTGGCGAAGGCGTATGCGTACTCGCTCTTGGCGAGGAATGCGGACCCGGTGGCATAGGCGTTTCCCTGATACTCCATTAAGTAAGCGTTGCCACCCCAATGGGGTTCCTTTTCCAACAAAAGGAAATCGCGGCCACGCAACAAGTATGCTGCCGTGAGCCCACTGACGCCCCCTCCGACGATTACGACGTCGTGACGCGCGGAGACTGGCGGGCGCGAAAAAACTTTGCCATCCCGCACCTGGTGGCAGATGCGATTGTCTTCCCCATCCACTGCGGGTACGGGCTGCGCCTCGGCAGCCAACAGAGAAAGATCAATTGGACAACCCGCTGTAACCGATCCAGCGACCACGAATTTGATGAAGTCCCTTCGATTTGGAGTCATATGAGAGTTCCGTTTCTAATCCTGTCGGCGCTGCCTAAATTAAGCCGCCGTCTCGACCAGCGCGGCAGCAGCTTCCGGCGTTCCCTCCGAACCCATCCGCAGGCGATACCAGCCCACGATGGCGATCAGGGAAAAAATAAAAATGATGGTGGAAATGGCGTTGATCTCCGGCGTAATCCCCCTCCGAAGCCTTCCCCAGATTTCCAGTGGCAACGTGTTGTCGCGCCCAATCAGAAAGAAGCTGACTGCGATCTCGTCCGTCGACAGCGTGAAAATCAACAACGCGGCACCAATAATGGATAGGCGCAGGTTGGGAATCGTTACTCGCCAAAAAGTTTGCCAGTAATTAGCACCGAGATCAAGCGAGGCTTCTTCCTGCGCACGATCCAGTTTTTGCAAGCCAGCAAACACTTCCGTGGTGGCGACGGAGATCAACGCCGTGCCGTGGCCCAACACAATCGTCAACAGGCTTAGCTTCACGTCCGCTTCGCGAAACAACATTAGAAGCGAAAGCCCGGTAATGATTCCCGGAAGAATCAGCGGCAGCAGGACAAGCCGGCGGAAAAGAGTTTTGCCTGGAAAGTTTGCGCGATCCAGAGCAAGCGCAGCCGGGATGCCAAACGTCAGCGAAATCGCCATCGCGGCCAACGCAACAATCAGGCTGTTGAGAACCGATTCCCAGATGGCGTCGTCGGCAAAAAGCATACGATACCAATCCAGCGTCAGGTTGCGCGGAGGGAATCCGCCAACTCCCGATCCATTGAACGAGTAAACGATGAGGGTGACGATCGGGAGATAAAGAAATGCGAAGACAACAATGGCATGCCATGGCAACCAGCGGGAAGCACTGCGTCCGGTGCTCATCGAAAACTCCATTTCTTTTCCAGATTCTCTGAGAGAAAGAGTAGCGTAACGACGAGCAGGAGCATGCACAACGAAATAGCAGCTCCCAAGGGCCAGTTGTAAGCCGCGCCAAACAAGCTGACCACGATGTTCGAGATCATGATGCCGCTCGGGCCGCCGAGCAGCAGCGGCGCGAGAAAATCGCCGAGGCTGAGCACAAACGCAAAAGTTGCTCCCGCCAGCACACCGGGAATCGACAGCGGAAAAATCACTCTCCAGAATGTCTGCAGGGGAGATGCTCCTAAGTCTTGCGATGCTTCAACAAGATTCCGCGGAATGTGTTCGAGCGCAGCATAGATCGGCAAAACCGCAAACGGCGTGTAGATGTGAGTAAGCGTAAGCACCACTGCGAATGGGCTGTAGAGCAGGAATTCAAGCGGATGTTTCGTCAGGTGCACGTACTGCAGTAGAGTGTTGAGTACGCCGTCGCTGCCCAGAATCGTCTTCCACGCATAGGCGCGAACCAGATAGCTGACCCAGAGCGGAATAATTACCAGCTGATAGAACAGATCTTTTCTCGCGCCCGCATAAAACGAAAGATAGTAAGCCAACGGATAGCCCAGCAGCAGGGAGAAGATCATGACGCGAGCAGCAATCCACATCGATCGGAAAAGAGTTTGCAAGTAAACGTTCACGCGGAAGAGCTCGCGGTAGTTGTCCAATGTCCAGGAGTGGATGATCGTTTGTGACGGTGAGACTGACCAGAAGCTGTAGCACAAAAGCAGCGTATAAGGGACCAGCAGAAACAGCGCTACCCAGAGCAGCGGCGGCAAGGTGACGGCGGCGCGATATGCGCGGGAAAACATCTTCTTGCTTAACCTCTCTCCGGGGATTCGCGGACCGGCACCGCATCGGGCGGAGAGAATTCCAAATGCAAATCTCCTACCCGGTTCTCGCGAGTCGCAGTTCTCACCGATAGAGTGAGTCCATCTCCACAGACAACTTGCAATAACTCCGTAGCGCCATGAAAAGCCTGGTGCTGAATTTTGCCGTGGAAGCTCACAACGTTAACATCCGAGCCGCTTCCAACTCCGCTTACGATTCGAATATTCTCCGGACGCAAGCTAAACAAAGCGGGACCCTCCGGCAGGCCAACTCTCCACGAAAGCGAGTTGCAACGAGCGATTCCACCCTTTATTTCTCCGCGGAGAAGATTCGTATGGCCGATGAACTGCGCCGTATACGCCGTTGCGGGATGGCTGTATATTTCGCGTGGCGACGCCACTTGTTCCAATTCGCCCATGCGCAAGAGCGCAATTCGGTCCGACATGACCATGGCTTCCTCCTGGTCATGGGTCACAAACACGAATGAAATGCCGACTTCCCTTTGCAGCGACTTCAGCTCTACCTGCATTTGCCGGCGGAGGTTGGCGTCCAGCGCGGAGAGCGGTTCATCCAGCAGCAACAGTCGTGGCCGGTTTACCAGGGCGCGAGCCAAGGCAATGCGCTGTTGCTGTCCGCCGCTGATTTTGGCTGGCTTCGATTTGGCGAAGGCTGCCATTTTAACCATGGCCAGCGCCTCTGATACGCGGGCCGCAATCTCGTCCTTCGGCAACTTCGCCACGCGCAGTCCATAGCCCACGTTTTCCTCCACCGTCAAATGCGGGAAGAGAGCGTAGTGTTGAAACACCGTATTGACTCGGCGCCGGTACGGTGGCAACAGATCGAGCCGTTCGCCTTCCATCAGGATCTCCCCTGAATCAGCGCTCTCGAAACCTGCGATGATGCGCAGCAGCGTCGTCTTACCCGAACCGCTTTCTCCGAGAATGGTCAGAAACTCGCCTTCCGCAATTTGCAGTGAGACGTCCCGAAGAACAGGATTCTTTCCGAAAGACTTGGCAACATTGCGGATGGTTAGCAGCTGTTGCAGGCCAGATCCGACGGAACGAGTAACGGGTTCGGTTGTGGTAGCCATTTCTCCTAGTGGCGCCGCCGCATCCGAGGAAAGACGTCGGCGCTACGCAGTTCGAACTACTGCGCTGCTTTTACCTCATTCCAGACCTCAACGTACTTTGCCCGCCGCGGAACGTCCTGCCAAAAATAGATGTGCCTCTGATAATTGTCCACGTCATCAAGATGCAAGCTCTTGACTTGCTCGGCCGTCATGAATTGCGCCGCCTGCGGATTCGCGGGCGTGTAACCGGTCAGATCCGCGACTTGCTTTTGGGTCTGCGGCTCGATCATGTATTCGAGAAACTTGTAGGCCAGTTCTTTGTTCTCGCTTCCGGCGGTAACCATCAAATGGTCGATCCAGCCGGTTGTGTTTTCTTTTGGGATGGTTTCGCCGATTGGAAAATTGAGTTTGCGAAGCTGGTTGCTCATCAGCGGCCACCCCATGGCCAGGATAACCTCGTGGTTCTGAAACAAATTCGTGAGCTCGCCCCCGGTGGACCACATCTTGCGGATATTGGGTTTCAACTCCAGCAGCTTTTTCTTGACCGCTTCGAGCTCGGCATCGCTGAGGTTATAAAGATGAGTGGGATCAGGTTTGTCGAAGCCGAGCACCTGTGCCGCCATGTAGATCGTGGACAGTTCGTCCCACACCGAAATCTTGCCGCGGTATTTCGGATCCCAAAATAAATTCCAACTGTCCGGCGGTTGAGGAAACGCCGTGGTGTCATAGAGCATCGGGTTCGGCCCCCATGTAAAGGGCACACCGTAAACCTGATCCTTGACGCGCACCAGGGGCAGGGAAGTGAGCTGGGGTGAAAGCTGGCCGTAGGCCGCGAACTTCGAAAGATCAAGCGGGGCAGCCAATCCAGCCTTAGCGATCGATGTGGCAACGTCGCTCGACGGAGAAATCACATCGTAGTTGCCCGCGCTGCCGCCGCGTAGCTTGGCGACCAGTTCGTCGCTCGAACCCATATACGAAGCCGTAACCTTGCAATGATTCTGCTCCTCAAAGCCACGCACGAATGACGGGTCGGCATAACCTTCCCAGACCAGCAGGTTGAGCGTAGGCGTCTTCTTGGCGCAAGCGCCCAGCATGAGAGCGGACGCCGCCAACAGCATGATCAGAAAACGTCGGATCATCAGTAAGCCTCCACACTCCTTTTCAATAGCATTCGCGCATCTTTTGCCTAAAACGTTGGCGGAGTGTTCACCCATAGCACCCGGGTTTCAGTCCGGCCCGGGTTAAACCAACGATGCGGCGTGGCACTCTCAAAATAAAAACTGTCGCCCGGCTTCAGCCGATACTCCTCTTCCGCTACTGAAATATGCAACCGCCCCTGCAGGACGTGCAAAAACTCTTCGCCTTCATGGGTGTAAGATTCGCCGCTCCCTGCGCGGGGAGCAATACGAAACAGGTGCGGCTCCATCACCGTGTTTCCCCACGCCAGCAACTCCATGCGCACGCCCGGCCCGGCCTCGAGAACTTTACGTTTGTGCGAAGGAACCAATCGGCTATTCGACTCAGCCGCATCGAAAAAATCAAGGATGTTGGTCTTGTAGAATCGCGCCAGCTTTCGTAGAGTGCTCACTGACGCGCTCATGTGGGAACGTTCCAGGGCACTCAGAAATCCCACGGAGATGCCAACACGTTTTGCCACTTGCGCCAAAGACAATCCGCGCCGCAAACGCATTTGGCGCAGGTGCACACCAATGGCAGCGCTGCCATTCGCCGCTGGGCGCACCAAGCCCTCGCGCTTGAGCAATTGCGCAATAGCCGGCGCATTCAGCCCGCGCACCTTTCGCAGGAATCGCGCGCGCTTGAGCAGTTTTACATCCTCCGGTGTATAAAGGCGGTACTTGCTGATGCTGCGGTGAGGCCGGGTGAGGCCCAGGCTTTCCCATGACCGAATCACCGACGAAGAAACGCCCACCAGGCGGGCCACATCGCCGATTTTCAAATAAGGTTTTGGATCGGCAGCCTTCATTGCTAAGACTACGCTCCTATGTTTCTCGCAGGCTTGCTCACAACGCCATTTTTTGCTTGACAGTTATGCTGAAGGTTCTCTAACCTTGCGCGATTATAGCAAGGTTTGATTTTCGCGCAAGCATTGTTAGTAGGCAATCTTCCACCCCGAATCGGGAGGTGCTCAATGCATTCGTCGCTGACGCATCGTGTGCTGGCTTTCTTGTTCGCACTCGGCTTATTCACCCTTCCTGCGTTCTCACAGAGCACCAGCGGCCGGATTGTCGGGCGTGTCGCTGACCCCACGGGCGCTGTTCTTGCGGGCGTGAAGATCACGTTGATAAACGAGGCTACCGGCGCCAGTCGCGACACTCAGACCAATGCAAGCGGCGACTTTAATTTTGTCGAAGTCGTGCCCGGCAGCTATCGCGTCGAATTTGAGCTCACTGGTTTCAAGAAAAATGTGCAGACCAGCGTGCTTGTGAATGTCAATCAGGTAGTCACGCTCAACTCGGTTTTGCAAATCGGTGCGTCGCAAGAAGTCGTGGAGGTTACGTCCGAGGCTCCTCAGGTTGACACTACAAGCACGCAACTCGGCGCCGTCATCAATAATCGCTCAGTGAATGAGTTGCCTCTGAACACGCGCGACACTTATCAATTCCTGCAACTGCAGCCCGGCGTGCAAGCGCAGCTCGGAAATGGCAACGGCAGCCTATTCTATGGATCGCAGGACACGGGCTCGGTCTCGGTCAATGGTGGCCGCACCCGCGCCAATAATTTCAGCGTGAACGGCGGCGATGCCAACGATCAGTTCGTAAACCTTCCGACCATCCAGCCATCACCGGATAGCGTCGAGGAATTCCGAGTAATCACGAATACTTTCGACGCAGAATACGGCCGCAATTCAGGTTCGGTCGTCAACGTGATCACGAAATCCGGTACCAATGCCTTTCATGGTGATCTTTTCGAGTACTTTCGCAATACGATCCTGGACGCGCAAGGCTACTTCAACTCGACGCGACCGCAATGGAATCAGAATCAGTTCGGCGGGACTATCGGCGGGCCGGTCAAGAAAGACAGTAGTTTTTTCTTTGTTTCCTATGAAGGGCGTCGTATCCGACAGGGAATTCCTGGCGACGTGCTGAATGTTCCTACCGCGGCGCAAAGGGGCGGGGATTTCTCCGGAGTGGGCGGCTTCGCCAACGGGGGTGGAATCTCGGATGCATTTGTGGCCAGCGCTCTCAACGGGCGAGCCAATGGCGGCACGAGCTGTCCGAATGCGATCAACGCGCTTGGCGGCACGACGCCAGCGGCTGGCGTGGCCTGGTCCTCCATCTTTCCGACCGGAGTGATTCCCACCGCCTGCCAGGATACTGTCGCCGCAAACCTGATGCAGCAGTTTGTTCCGTCGCAGAACGTCGGAACGGGTCTGAACCAATCCGTGCCCGTGAGCACCGATAATGGAGATCAGTTCACAGTGCGCTTCGATCAGAAGATCAACAGCCGACAGAATTTCAGCGTCTACTATTACTTCAACGACATCCGGCAGCTGCAGCCGTACAACGAGTTTGAAGCGGCGGGTGCGACCGTTCCTGGGTTCGGCAACTTTAACGACAACCGCTACCAGCAATGGAATTTGAGCCACACCTGGACCATTACCAATGCTCTCGTGAACGAGGCACGTTTTAATTACATGCGGCAGGGGCAGCTTGGTTTTCTGAAGCCGCAGACTACGAATGCAGTAACTGACTCCTGCACGGGCGCGGCTGCCGCTTTTTGCTTCACGGGCACCTCGGATTCTGCTCCAATCAACGCGCTCCTCGCCGGCTCGGGCATTCCAGCTGGCAAAGGCGGAATCACTCCCGGCTTGCCCGCAAACCTTACTGGAGTTCCCTACGTCAACATCAGTGGCGGAGCTTCGTTTGGGAACAATTTCGAAGGCTTTCTTCCGCAGGTCGGCAACAGCTTTCAGTGGTCCGATAACCTGACTTGGGTGAAAGGGAACCACACCTTCAAGTTTGGTGTCGATATCCGTCGAGCCCGGTTCGATCAGTATTACTATTTCGACGTAAATGGTGAATATACCTTCAACAATTCCGGGCCAAACGCAATCCTCCCCGGAGATGGCGATAACTATGCCGAGTTCCTTCTGGGTCTGACCGATACCTACACGCAAGGATCTGGACAGCGCGAGGACATTCGCGCCACCGCGGTTTATCCCTTCGCGCAGGACAGCTGGAAGATCAGGCCCAACCTGACTCTCAACTACGGCCTTCGCTGGGAACTGAATACTCCGCTCACCGACATTACCGGAACGGTCGAGACCTTCCGGCCCGGACAGAATTCCGCACTTTACCCGTGCGCTTTGTCGCCTCTAAGCCAGGCGTACTTCGGCGTCGGTACCTCCAACTGCAATGCCGTCGGCGTAACGCCAACCGGGCTGGTGGTGCCGGGGGACAAGGGCGTTCCGGCGGCCATGACGAGTACTTATTACAAGGCGTTCGCGCCCCGCGTCGGAATTGCCTACAGCCCGAATTCCAGCGGCGGTTTCCTGGGAAAGCTTTTTGGCAACAATGGCGCGACCAGCATTCGCGCTGGGTGGGGGCTGTTTTACAACCCCATGGAAGAACTGGTGCTCGCGCAATTCGGTGCCGAACCACCCTTCGGAGGCAGTTCGTCGCTGTTCAACACTTTTTTTAATACGCCTTTCGTTTACCAGGCTGGCGGACCTCCCGCTCCGAACCCGTTCAACGGAATTCTCACCCCGACCCCCGGACAGCCCGTGGACTATTCTCTTTTTCGCCCCCTGCTCCTCTACGGTGAGTTCGAACCGCATTTGCGCACGCAATACACTTCTCAATACAACCTCACCATTCAGCGCCAACTTACAAAAGACATGATGTTGCAGCTCGGATACGTGGGGTCCGAGGGACATCGTTTACTGGCTTCGCACGATATAGATCCATCAAGCCCTCAGACCTGTCTGGACATGTATAACCTTTACAACCTGAATCCGAACAACGTGACTTCATTTGGAACACCGACGCAATGTGGCCCGTTCCTCGAAGACACGCAATGGAGCGTGACCGTTCCCAAGGGTTTTCAATTCCATATGCCGAGCGGGCAGGTAGTCACTGGCACCGGGCAGAATTTGCAGTTCGTGGGGCTCCGTCCTTATTCGTCACCGAGCTGCAACCCGTTCACAGGGGGTGGCTGCCCGGCGGACGGAATTCCCGTGTTCAGCGATATCTTCGCCGAGGACACAATCGCCAATTCCAGTTACAACGCCTTCGAAGCCATGCTCGAAAAGCGCTTTTCGCATGGCTTGCAGTTCCAGGCTTCTTACACCTTGAGCAAGTCTTTGGATGATGGCTCGACATTTGAGGAAACGCTTGATCCCTTCAACTATGCTGCCAGCCGAGGGCTGTCGCTATTCAATTCCCACCAACGTTTTGTTGTCAGCTACGACTGGGAACTGCCGATACCGGAGCACAAAGGTTTTGCCGGGAAGGTTTTGAATGACTGGGCCGTCTCCGGTATTACGCAATTTCAGAGCGGCTTTCCTATTCGGCTGGATACCGAAAACGATAACGAGTTGATTGCCAGCATCTTCTTTCTTGGCACCGAAGCGCCGCAGCAGGTAGCACCGTTTCAGAAGCTTAACCCCAAGACCAACGGCGCCTTTTGGTTCAACCCCAACGACTTTCAGGATCCCCAACTCGGTCACTTCAATATCGGCACGCAGCGCAGTATCTGCTGCGGTCCGGGGCTCGACCAATGGGACTTCTCGGTTCACAAGAAAATTGCTCTAACCGAGGACAAGTATTTCCAATTCCGGGCGGAGATGTTCAACATTTTCAACCATACGAATTTTTACAATCCGGACGGTCATTTCTCCGACGGCCCGACTTTGTTTGGTAAAATCACACAAGCCCAGGATCCGCGCCTGGTGCAGTTTGCGTTAAAGTTCATGTTCTAGCCTGAAACCGGGCGGCTGCGGCTGCCCGGACACTCTAATGGCCGCACAGGCGGCTTGAGATTCCTGGAGACCCGGATGTACCCCGAATTGCAAAAGGAGCTCGAAACCTTCGAGCGTCGCACGCCCAAGTCTGCCCAATCCCACCAAAAAAACCTGAAACGCATTCCACTCGGTGTGGCCAGCAACTACCGCGCCTACGATCCTTATCCCATCTTCGTGAGAGAAGGCAGCGGCTCTCATTTTCGCGATCTCGATGGCAACGATTACATCGATCACAACCTTTGTTTCGGCGCGCTCATGGCGGGGCATTGTCATCCCGCGGTCATGAAGGCCGTCGAAAAACGTCTGAGCACCGGAACCATGTTCGGCATGCCCCACGACATGGAGTGGGAACTCGCCGAAGAAATATGCGATCGCTTTCCAGTTGAGATGGTTCGCTTCGGCAGCAGCGGTACAGAAGCCACCATGCACGCGATACGTCTGGCGCGCGCCGCCACAGGCCGCGACAAGATTCTTAAATTCGAAGGCGGATACCACGGCTTGCACGACGCCGCCTTGGTCAGCGTGAAACCCCATGCCCCAGAGTTCGGTGATGTGAATGCGCCCATCTCGGTGCCCGGCGGTCTCGGCGTGCCCAAGACCAGCATCGCCAACATCCCGGTCGCCACATTCAACGATCTCGCCAGCGTCGAGCTTCGGTTCAAAGAGAACCCTGGACAAATCGCCGCCATCATTCTTGAGCCCATCATGATGAACGTCGGACTCTGCATTCCGCAACGCGGATTCCTCGAAGGCTTGCGCGAAATCTGCAACAGGAATGGCGCTCTGCTGATCTTCGACGAAGTTAAGACCGGCGCCAAGCTTGGTTGGGGCGGAGCTTCCGAATACTTCGGTGTGAAGCCCGACATGATTTGCCTCGCCAAATCAATCGGTGGCGGTTTTCCGCTTGCCGCATTCGGTGCCCAAAAGTCCGTCATGAATCTGATCTCCGAGCACAAGGTCTTTCACGGCGGCACCTACAACACAAATCCGGTCTCGATGGCCGCAGGCCTCGCGACCTTTCACGAGGTGCTCACGCGTGCGAACTACGCGCACGTGGACAAGCTGAGCCAAAAACTTACCACGGGCTATCGCAAGACGATTGCGAAAGTTGGCTTGCAAGCGTACATCGCCAGCGCAGGCGCCAACGGAGCTCTCATGCTCTATCCCAAAGAGATCCGAAACTATCGCGATTGGACCACGGTCGACATCGACCTCTGGCGTCACTATTGGTTCGCCATGGTGAACCGCGGCGTGATGCCGCAACCTTATTGGTGGGATGAACAATGGACGATCTCGGTCCAACATACCGACGCCGATATCGATAAGCATTTGGCAGCGTTCGAAGATGTCGCACCCGCGCTGGCCAAAGCTCAGCAGGAACGGACAGCGGAAGTAGTAGCGCATTAAAACTGCGTCGGGACAGCCGCCCCCAGCTGCCCCCACGGAGCAAAGCTCCGCAGGGGTTGCATCAACAATTTTTTAGTGAATTGTCATTCCGAAGCGAAGCGAGGAATCTGCTGTTCTGGCACCCGCATAATGCAGACTCCTCGCTTCGCGAGGAATGACATCCGGGCCGGAACAACAGAAAGATACGAACCAAGGACTGCTTTTTGTCAGCTAACACCCAAGACGCCAACCAGCCTCACCTGAAGCGCGTCCTCGGCCGCGGCGACCTGGTGCTGCTTTTCGTGGTCGCCGTCTTCAACTTGAACGTAGTCCCGTCGATCGCAGCTAACGGCGGCGTCACAGTCTGGCTCTGGATTATCGCCTTGCTTCTTTTTTTCTGGCCGCAGGGAATCGCCGTCATCGAACTGGCTCATCGCTATCCCGGAGAAGGCGGCGTGTATTTGTGGGCCAAAGAAGTGTTTGGCGACTTTCACGGCTTCCTCTCCGGCTGGTGTTATTGGACGAACAATATGCTCTACGTTCCGACGGTGATGCTCTACTTCGTCGGCGTCTCCGTCTTCGCGATGGGCCCGGGCCACGCGGCGCTTGCTGACGACAAGACTTTTGCCATGGTCGCATCGGTTGCGTTGCTGGTGTTGCTCACCGTGCTCAATATCGTTGGCCTCAGTGTAGGAAAGTGGCTGAACAATTTGGGCGGGATCGGCACCTTCGTTGCAGCCGCTGTGCTCATCGGGCTGGGTGTGACGGTATGGTCACGGTTTGGAACGCCAGTAACAGCTACGGATTTCAAGATTCCAGCAGACCCCAAATTTGTTTTAAATTCATTCGGCGTGATTTGCTTTGGCCTGGTCGGACTCGAACTCGCTTCCGTGATGGGTGACGAAATCCGCGATCCCCAGAAAACTCTGCCCGGCGCTGTTGCCTGGGGAGGCGTGATCTCTGGCGCTCTCTACGTAGGCGCCACTCTCACGCTCCTTGTCGCCATCGGAAAAAATGACATCAACGTACTACAAGGAATCGTACAGGCGGTTAGCCACATGGCCGGCAAAGTCGGAGTGGCTTGGATCATCGCACCCTTCGCGGTCATGCTGAGTTTGTCGATTGCGGGAATCGGTTCCGCATGGATGGGTGGCTCAGCCCGCATCCCATTCGTTGCCGGGCTCGATTCGTACATGCCTGCGGCAATGGGCAAGGTTCATCCCAGATACGGCACTCCTCACGTAGCTCTGATTGTGCAGGGGTTGGTGTCGCTGGTTTTGATCGTTCTCAACTTCACACTTTCGGGCGGCGTGCAGGAAGCGTTTCAGAAAATGCTGTCGGCAGCAGTTGTGTTACAGCTGATTCCGTTTCTTTACGTCTTCGGAGCCTTGATCAAGTTTGCAGTGCGTGGCTCCCTCCAAGGATGTTATGGCAGGGGGACGCTGATGTTCGCGGGGGTAGCTGGACTCGTTACGACGATTCTGGCGATTGTCGTGGCCTTTTTTCCGGCCAGGCAGATCACGTCACTCTGGAAATACGAAGTCAGTATGTTCGGCATCACGCTCGGCTTTATCGCACTGGCGGTATTTTTCTTCTTTGGGTACAGCCGCCTGAAAACGCCGGAAGCAGTTCCGATTGGCGCAACAGACTCGCCCGCAAGGGCAGCAAACGGGAGGGCACAACTTTAGTTGTGCCGCTGAAATTGAAACAGGAGGGCACGACTTCAGTCGTGCCACTGAAGCAAAACAATGTCGGGCCTTTAGGCCCTGAGGCAGTAGTCAGGAGATCAACATTATGCCAGGCGGAGTGAAGGCGGACGTTCGCACCTATCGGATGTACGTCAACGGCGAATGGGTGGACAGCAAGTCCAACAAAACTTTTCCGGTTTACGATCCCGCTACCGAAGAAGTGATCGCCCAGGTTCCCGAGGCGAATGCCGTCGACGTCGATCGCGCCGTCGCCGCCGCCCGAGCCGCATTCGATGACGGACGATGGGCGTCGACCACTGCGCAGGAACGCGGACGCGTCCTGTTCCGTCTCGCCGACAAAATCCGCCAGAACGCGGCAATGCTGGCAGAGTTGGAATCCCGCAACACGGGCAAACCAATCGTCGAGGCCGAATTCGACATCGCTGACGTAGCCACATGCTTCGAATATTACGGCGGCTTGGCGACGAAAATTCTTGGATACGTAAACCCGGTTCCAGATAACGCCGTGAGCCTGACCCTGAAAGAACCCATCGGCGTTGCCGGACAGATTATTCCCTGGAACTATCCTCTGCTCATGGCAGCGTGGAAGCTCGCGCCGGCGCTGGCTGCCGGTTGTACCTGCGTGCTCAAGCCCGCCGAGCAAACGCCCATCACTGCACTCGAAATGGCCAATTGGTTCGCCGACGTCGGCTTGCCGCCGGGCGTTGTCAACGTGATCACGGGTTTCGGCGAAAGCTGTGGGGCACCTCTCGTCCAGCATCCTGACGTGAACAAGATCGCCTTCACCGGCAGCGCTGCCGTCGGCAAAATCATTGTCAAACAGGCTGCCGATACGGTGAAGCGAGTCACCCTCGAACTCGGCGGCAAATCACCCAACATCTTTTTCGCTGATGCCGATTTCGAAGCGGCCATCGACGGCGCGCTCTTCGGCGTGTTCATCAATCAAGGCGAGGTCTGCTCCGCCGGCAGTCGCATCCTGGTCCAGAAGCCTATCTACAAAAAGTTTGTGGATGCAATGACCGAGAAAGCCAAGAATATCAAGCTGGGCGCGCCTCTCGATCGCGACACCAAGATGGGCCCAGTAGTCAGCAAAGACCAATACGATCGCGTTCGGTCGTATCAGGAACTCGGCAAGAAAGAAGCAAAGCTGGCCGCCGGCGGCGGACGCGCCGAGAAGTTCGCCAAGGGTTACTACATCGAACCAACTATCTTCTACGACGTGACCAACAACGATCGCATCGCCCGCGAAGAAATTTTTGGCCCGGTCGCCGCCCTGATTCCATTCGAAGACGAGAAAGACGCACTCAAGATTGCGAATGATTCACCGTATGGCCTCGCGGCTGCGGTTTGGACTCGCGACATCTTCAAAGCGTTCCGCGTGGTGAAGTCGCTTCGCGCGGGCGTTGTCTGGGTCAACCACATGCAACCGACTTACGTCGAAGCCCCCTGGGGAGGTTACAAGCAATCCGGCTTCGGTCGCGAGTTGGGCCCATGGGGAATTGAAGAGTATCTCGAGACCAAACAGGTGCACATTAATTTAAATGAAGCCCCGATTGGCTGGTACTGAAAATAAAAGTGTCATCCTGAGCGCAGCAACTGATTCGCGGAGCGAATCAGTTACGAAGTCGAAGGACCTTGCGTCACATATACGACGATCAAGGCATCAGGGAATTCGCACCATAACGCAGGAAGCATCATGAACACCATTCAACTCAAAACCACAATTCCAGGACCAAAGTCCAAAGCGCTCGCGGACCGCCGCAACAGCGCGGTTCCGCGCGGCCTCTCGCATGGAACGCCGATCTACGTCACGAAAGCCGAAGGCGCCTGGCTTGAGGACGTGGACGGAAACCGCTACATCGACTTTGCTGGCGGCATCGGCTGCCTCAATGTCGGACATCGTCGCGAGCCCGTGATCGCTGCCGTGCGCGAACAACTCGAAAACTTTCTGCACATGTGCGTGCAGGTTACGCCGTATGAAAACTACATTCGCCTCGCCGAGCGGATGAACCAAATTACCCCCGGCAAGTTCCCCAAGAAAACGCTATTCGTCAACAGCGGAGCCGAGGCGGTAGAGAATGCGGTCAAGATCGCCCGCGCCCATACCGGACGCTCGGGCATCATCGCTTTTGAAGACGCTTTCCACGGACGTACGATGATGACTCTGGCCCTCACCAGCAAAACCCATCCCTACAAGGCAGGCTTCGCGCCATTTCCCGGCGACGTTTACCGTATTCCCTACGCGTACTGTTACCGCTGTTCCTACTCGCTGAAATATCCGTCCTGCGATCTTTTCTGCGCGCGTCATCTCGAAGACACGTTCAAGAGAGTGGTCGCATCCGAGGATGTTGCTGCCGTGATTGCCGAGCCGGTGTTGGGTGAAGGAGGCTTTGTCGTCCCTCCGCCTGATTTCTTCCGAGTACTGATCGATATCTGCCATAAACATGGCGTTCTCTTCATCGCCGATGAGGTCCAAAGCGGCTTCGGACGAACTGGTAAGCTGTTTGCCAGCGAGCACTACGGGATCGAACCCGACATTCTGGTTACAGCGAAATCGCTCGGCGGTGGTTTGCCCCTGGCTGCGGTCACCGGTCGCGCCGAAATTATGGACGCCCCGGGACCGGGAGGCCTCGGCGGCACCTTTGCCGGTAATCCACTCTCCTGCGCCGCAGCGTTGGCTGTCTTGGATATTTTCGAGCGGGAAAATCTATTGACTCGCGCCAACGAAATTGGAAGCAGATTCCAGAAGCGCGCCAACGAATGGCGGAAGCGTTGGCCGATCGTCGGCGATGTACGCGGCTTAGGTGGTATGCAAGCGATCGAGCTCGTGAAGTCCTCCGACAAGCATGAACCCGCCGCTGAAGATACCAAAGAAGTGACGCGGTACTGTTATGAGCACGGTTTGATTACAATTACAGCGGGCTCCTATTCCAACGTGGTCCGCCTTCTGGTTCCGCTGGTCGTGACCGACGAACAGATGCATGAAGGTCTCGACGTGCTGGAATCCGCTCTGCACACGGTTTCCGAGAAACGGGGCGTAGTCAGTGCAATGATCACGTAGCGGCGCACGCCTCGTCCGGCAGCAAAGCCTCGGAGCAACGGAGCAACGGAAAAATAGCAGGCTAAGTCTCCACGGCGAAAACAGCGACTGTGGAAACGTCGCTTGAAACGTCTCGCACCACAAGAATCTTACTTCAGTTTTCGAGAGCAGAGGCCTTAAACAAATGACCATAGCAGCACCACCGATCACCAAAGTTCCCAACTACGTCAACGGTCAGTGGGTCGAATCCACGGCGACAGAATGGTTCGACGTCACCAATCCCGCCACCGGCGAGACTATCGCGAAAGCTCCGCTCTCCGGCGCCTCCGAAGTTGCCGCCGCCGTGGATGCCGCGGCTGCCGCCTATCCCGAGTGGCGCCGCACTCCGCCGGAAGACCGCATCCAGCCGCTTTTCAAACTCAAGGTGTTACTGGAAGATCACATCGACGAGCTCAGCCGCATCATCACCCAGGAAAATGGCAAGACTTTCACTGAGGCCAAAGCCGAGTGGCGTCGGGCCATCGAAAACGTCGAAGTCGCCTGCGGCATTGCAATGATGATGCAAGGCTACAACCTCGAAGACGTCGCCCGAGGCATTGACGAAATGATGATCCGGCAACCGCTCGGCGTTGTAGCGGCGATCACGCCATTCAATTTCCCCGGCATGGTGCCGTTCTGGTTTCTGCCTTACGCCATCGCTTGCGGCAACACATTCATCCTTAAACCATCCGAGCGCGTTCCGCTCACCATTCAGCGAACCTATGAACTCCTCGCTAAGACAGGATTGCCCAAGGGAGTCGTCAATCTCGTAAACGGCGGAAAAGCTGTGGTCAACGCGTTGCTCGATCATCCCAAAGTGCGCGCGATCAGCTTCGTTGGCTCGACACCGGTTGCGAAATACGTTTATGAACGCTCAGGCGCGACCGGCAAGCGCGCCCAGTGCCAGGGCGGCGCGAAAAATCACGTCGTCGTTCTACCCGATGCAGACATGAAGATGGCAACCCAGATCATCAGCGACAGCGCCTTCGGTTGCGCCGGCCAGCGATGTCTAGCAGTCTCGGTCGCGGTAACCATCGGAGAAGCGCAAAAAACGTTCCGCGACGCAATCGCAGAATCCGCCACGAATTTACGTGTAGGCAACGGCCTCGACGAAGGCGTCCAGATGGGACCTGTGATCACAAGTCAGAGCAAATCGCGAATCGAGTCCTTGATCGCAGCGGGTGAGAAACAAGGTGCGACAGTTCTAATTGACGGACGAAATCCGAAAATACAGAAATACGAAGCAGGGAATTTCGTGAAGCCGACCATCCTCGATGATGTTTCTCCGACAAGTGAAGTCGCCGATACGGAAATCTTCGGCCCCGTTCTGAGTCTTATTCATGCTCGCGACTTGGACGAAGCTCTCGCGTTTCTCGAGCACAGCAAATACGGCAATCAGGCGTCGTTGTTTACATCGAGCGGCGCGGCGGCTAGACGTTTCCGTTACGAAGCGCCCGCAGGCAACATCGGAATCAACATCGGCGTGGCCGCGCCCATGGCTTATTTCCCATTCAGCGGGTGGAAGGACAGTTTCTTCGGCATCCTGCATGGACAAGGCCGCGACGCCGTCGAGTTCTATACCGAGAAGAAAGTAGTGGTAGAACGCTGGGCCAAAGAACACTCACGCAAGTTCTGATCGATCAAGTGGCGAAGCGAGGCACCGGGAGTAAGGAACTAATGTCCGACACGATTCAGAAATACAAAGACTACGTAATGACCGGCTTCATGAAGCAGGTTGTCCCCATTGTCATCGATCATGCCAGCGGCGCAACGGTCACCGACGAAAACGGCCGCCAGTATCTGGACTGCTTCTCCGGAATCTCAGTCGTCAATGCCGGACACTGCAATCCCCAAGTAATCGCCGCCGCCAAAGCGCAAATGGACAAGCTGGTCCACTGTTCGTCCTACATCTATCACGTCAAACCGGTAGCCGATCTAGCCGAAAAGATCGCGCACATCGCCCCGCACGGCCTGACCAAGACCTTCTTCGGCAACGGCGGAGCCGAAGCCATCGAAGGCGCCATGAAGCTGACTCGCCTCTACACCGGCAAGCACGAATACATTTCGCTGCACGCCAGCTTTCACGGACGCAGCTGGGGCACCCTTAGCATCACGGGCAACCAGGGACGCAAGAAACGCGGAGGGCCCTACGCTCCCGGCGTAGCCTTCGCCCCTGCTCCTTACGCCTACCGTTCGCAATGGCGGAACGACCCCGAAGAATGCGGACGCCAATGCGCCAGAGCCATCGACGACGTTATCCGCTTCGCCACTTCCGGCGACGTGGCCGCCTTCATCGCCGAGCCAGTCATGGGCGAGGGCGGCATCGTCGTTCCGCCGCCGAACTATTTCAAAGAGGTAAAGAAAGTCCTCGACCAGCACAACATCCTCTTCATCGCCGACGAAGTCCAATCCGGCTTCGCCCGCACCGGCAAAATGTTCGCCATCGAGCACTACGGAGTCGTCCCCGACATCCTGGTCACCGCCAAGGGCATCGCCGATGGATTCCCCCTGAGCGCCTTCACCACGCGCCCCGAAATCGCCGCCGCCTTCAAACCCGGCGACCATCTTTCCACCTTCGGAGGCAATCCCATCTCCTGCGCCGCCGCCCTCGCCAACATCAATTTCATGGAGAAAGAAAATCTCCCCGCCCGCGCCACCGAAACCGGCAACTACGCCATGACCAAGCTCCGCGCTCTGCAAAAGCATGGCCCACTCATAGGAGAAGTCCGCGGCCTCGGCCTGATGATCGGCGTAGAGCTGGTGAAAGACGAAAAGCTAACCCCAGCCACCGCCGAAGCCGAAGCCATCCGCGACGCCCTGCTGCGCAACGGCGTCCTGGTCGGCGTAGGAGGCATCTACGGCAACGTGATCCGCTTCCAACCCCCGCTAATCATCACCCGCCAGCAAATCGATCAAGCCATAGACGCATTCGCAGCGGCGTTGCAGGAAGTAGCGCAACTAACGGCAGTTTGAAGCGGGCGACAACGGGGGTGCCCCGCTCCTTGCGTTTTTTGCAAGGGGCGGGAGCGTTCAACCGTCACATCCTTTGCTGATCTTTTGTCATAGCATAGCCAGATGCCAGAGAGGCTCAAGCGATACTACGGAAGCGGAGACCTGCATTACATTACTTGCAGCTGTCACGAGAGAAAGCGCTGGCTCGGTACAGATCAGCAACGTGATTTGTTCTTAAAGATTCTCGAAGAAGTGCGGAACGAGCACCGTTTCGTAGTGTTGGGTTAAGTGGTAATGCCTGAGCATTTCCACCTGCTGATGAGCGAGCCCCAGGTGGGAAATCCTTCTACCGCGATGCAGAGCGTGAAACAGCGTTTTGCCCAGAGAGTCGTGCCACGTCGCCGCCGCCGCAAGAAAGATAAGGGGCTGCCGCAGGAGACCGGAACCATGCCGGTATGGCAGCCACGTTTCTACGATTTTAATGTTTACACCGAGCGTAAACGAGTGGAAAAGTTACGGTACATGCATCGCAATCCGGTGAAGCGCGGGTTGGTGCAAGAGCCAGAGCAGTGGACATGGAGCAGTTTCCGTCACTACAAATACGGAGAGGCAGGCTTGGTTCGCCTCAACGACTGCGACCTCATGCAGATGAGCGTAAGAAAGCAGGCGGTGTAGCGACGCAGACACCCGCCCCTTGCAAAAACGCAAGGAACGGGGCACCCAATTTCCCCCCCTTCCCGCTAAGGCTTGGGGCACCCGGCGATCGAATACTCGGCTTGTGGACCACGCCATCCGGGAGAGTGTTTCTCAACCCAGATTACCTCCGAGGAATGGACGCAAGTCCGGATCGACTCACTCTGGTACACTCCAGCCGTTAAATCTCTGGAGGGAAGACATGAAGGCCTCTCTGTTTTATCGAATCGCCGCTGTCCTTCTGCTGTTATTTGCCGTCGGACATACCCTCGGTTTTCGCCAGTCCGAATCCCAGTTGGGGAGTTGATACTCTGCTTGGCTCCATGAAGTCTATTCACTTCGACGTGCAGGGGTTTAGCCGGACCTATTGGGACCTTTTCGAGGCGGCTGGATTCTCTATCGGCGTGTTTTATTTCTTCTCGGCGATATTGGCGTGGAAACTCGGTGGCCTTTCGGCACAAACTTTAGCGCTCATGCGCAGTACTGCGTGGACGTTCGCGGCTTGCTTTGCCGCCATCACCTTTGTGAGCTGGAGATACCTCTTTATCCTCCCCATCGTTTTCTCAATTGTGATTACAGCATGTTTGATCACAGCAGCATGGCTCTCGGCGCGGCCGAACTGAAGCCGTTGCCTCGCTGGGCTACCTGCTTCACCACAAGCGAAAGCAGAGGCACGATCAGGCTTTTTTCAGCAAGCGGGTAAGCCAGATCAAAATTACGGCGCCAACAAACGCCACGACGATGGACCCGATCATGCCGCCGCCCGGCCAGATTCCCAGCATCCCGAAGACCCAGCCGCCCAGGACACCGCCGAGGATGCCGAGAATGATGTCGACGAGTACTCCGTACCCACCACCCTTCATCACCTTGCCAGCAAGCCAACCTGCAATCAGTCCAACCACGATCCATGCGATAAATCCCATGTTGACCCTCCTTAGAATCTGCGTTAGCGGCCGAACGAAATGTACACCTCGCCTCGATCATGCTCAAGTGCTATGAATCTAGAACGGAGTTGCATCGTTGTAGCACTCGTTCGTGTGTGTGGTGAAAGTCTAAGGAAACATTCAGACTTGAATCAAATGAGTGCGAGTATAATTTCGACTTGTTCCGAGGCTAGGGAATTCCGTCACCTAAGCGTCAAATAAACCAGCTCAAACGAGGAGGCAACATGCGCACACAGAAGATCTCTATTTCAATCGCTCTCTTGATCGCTTTGAGTTTATCGATCGCCTGTTCGCGTCGTCCCAGTGACGATACGATGGCGAAGGACATTCAGACTAAGATCGCCGCTGATCCGGACACAAAGGATTCCCAGGTCAACGTAACCGCCCAGAAGGGTAAAGTTACGATGACCGGCCAAGTGAAGACGCCGGCAGCGCAGCAGAAGGTGGAGCAGATTGCCAAGGACGAGCCGGGAGAGACCGGCGTCGATGATCAGACTGCGGTTCAGCCCGATGCGGCAGCCGCACCTGCACCCGCCCAGGCGATGGCGCCTCCGCCGCCTCCACCTGCGCCGACACCTCAGCCCATTGTTGTGCCTTCTGGAACTATGCTGACCGTAAGGGTGGGCCAGGCTTTGAGCTCCAAGACCAGCCAGACGGGCCAGACGTTTCTTGCTACGCTGGCGCAGCCAGTGAGCGTCGGAGGCATGAGAGCGATTCCTTCCGGAGCAACCCTGAGTGGCACGGTGGTGACCGCGAAAGCCAAAGGCAAGATAAAGGGTGAAGGCGAACTCACTCTCCAGCTCACGAGCGTGACCGTGAAGGGGCAGACCTACCCGATCCAGACTGCCGTGCTGGACAACACGGTCAAAGGGAAGGGCAAACGAACAGCGGTCACGACCGGCGGCGGCGCGGCCGGCGGCGCATTGATTGGCGGGATCGCGGGCGGAGGTAAAGGAGCAGGCATCGGTGCTTTGGTCGGCGCTGGGGCGGGACTGTTGGGTGGAGCGATGACCGGAAACCAGCAAATTGAAATCCCGGCCGAGTCGGCGTTGAGCTTCCGGATGTCCGCGCCGTTAACTCTGCCACCACCGGGCCAGTAATTCGATACCCGGAGACTTAATGTCTGCACAGGGGCCGTGCTGCGCGGCCATTGCGATTTCGTTTGCCTTGGCGGTTCATTTCTGCTAACGTGCGCCCGTTCTCGGGTCGCATTCCAAAATGAATGCCAAGGGGGATCGTTTATGGCATTTTGTACCGTGTGTGGCGCTCAGACACCAGATGGTTCCAGCGTTTGTCCAGCATGCAGCCGCGCCGGAGCTCCGGCAGTTCGACCGGCTCAAGCTGCGGCGGGCGGGCTCACCGACAACGTTGCGGGCATGCTGGCTTACGTCACAATTATTCCAGCGATCATCTTCCTGGTGATCGAACCGTATAACAAGAGCCGCTTCATCCGTTTTCACGCGTTCCAGTCCATCTTTTTCGCCATTGCCTGGACTGCGCTGTGGGTTGTGCTGAGCTTCATTGTTCATATTCCTTTCCTCGGTTGGCTGACCATTCTGATCTGGCCGCTGATCGGACTCGCGGGCCTCGTAATCTGGATCGTTCTGCTGCTCAAGGCCAATCAGGGGCAAATGTGGAAGCTGCCCGTCATCGGGGACATGGCTGAAAAACAGGCTGGCGCCTAATCTTCACAAACCATCAGCCCTGCGCATCACGCTAGATCCTTCGCGAACTGACGGCCACTGAGGATGACTTCGCCTGAAGAGATGTGGCTGTATATAGTCGAGCGTCATCCGCCTTTGCAGCATCGGCATTCCTGATAGCGGATCAATTGCCAAACTGATGTGCGATCCCATTCCTATTTGTTTTTGATTTGGGCCCGGTTTCGGGTAGTCTGTCTGATCTGGCCAACGGGGGGAGACAGGTTTGAGAGTTCGGGTGTTCTATCACGACAAGTGTTTTGACGGGGCCTCATCGGCCGCGCTCTTTTCCCGGTTCTATCGCGAACGGATTCGCAACGACGTCCAGTTCGTTTTCTCCGGCTTGCTGCACCGTGCCGGTGCGCTGTTTGACGAGAAAAACTTTGATGGCGACGAAAACGCCATCGTCGATTTCAAGTATTCCAGCTCCCCCAAGATTACCTGGTGGTTCGACCATCACGAGAGCGCGTTTCTTTCGTCCGCGGATGCCGCTCATTTCGAGCAGGATCAAAGCAATCAAAAGTTCTACGATCCGGATTTCAAATCCTGTACCAGCTTCATTGCCACCATCGCCGAGGAGCGCTTCGGTTTCGATCCCGCGCCCGTCGCCGATCTGGTTCACTGGACCGACGTCATTGATGGTGCAATGTATCCCGATGCTCGCACCGCGGTCGAGATGCAAGCTCCAGCCATGAAACTGACCATGGTGATTGAATCGAATCAGACACACGATTTTGTACCTCGGCTGATTCCGCTGCTCGCCAGCAGGCCTCTGGCTGAGATTATCCAAGAACCTTTTGTCGCCTCGCTCTTGCCGCCGCTTCTGGAGCGTCATCAGCGGTCGATGGCCATTCTCGGCGATCGCATCGAATCGAAAGATGGCACCCTGTTCTTCGATGTCACCGATCAGGAACTCGAGGGTTACAACAAATTCGTTCCATACTATCTGCATCCGGAATCGATTTATAGCGTGGGACTGAGCAAGAGCAGTTTTCGGGTGAAAGTTTCCGTGGGATCGAATCCCTGGGCACCCTCCGAGCCGGTGGTCAATCTGGCCAAGATCTGCGAGCGCTACGGAGGAGGTGGGCATGCTCGGGTGGGTGCCATCTCGTTCGATGTCAACAAGCAGGAAGCCGCGCGCATCGCCGCCCACGAGATTGTGGACGAACTGCGCGCCGCGGTGCGCTCCCAAGCGGAATGACTCCAGACGCCGCCAGCCGATTCCCGTGATCGCCAGCGCCACCTCCGATCCCATCCTGCGAACCGAGCACTTGGGCCGCACGGTGAAAGACAAAGTCCTGATCCAAGCCGCAAACTTCGAGGTTCATGCCGGGGAAGTTCTGGCCATCGTCGGTCCCAGTGGCGCGGGAAAAAGTTCCTTGCTCCGACTACTGAACCGGCTCGATGAACCCACCAGCGGCACAGTTTACCTGGAAGGAAAAGACTACCGGCAAATTCCGCCTCGCGCATTGCGCCGAAAGCTCGGTCTGGTCAATCAGCGCCCTTACCTGTTTCCGGGCACAGTGGAGCAGAACCTGCGATTCGGTCCTTTGCAACACGGAGAGTCGGTATCGCAGGAGTCGATCGAACAGCTTCTGGCCTGTGTCGGATTGAAGGGCTATGCCAGGCGCGACGTCGCGAATCTCTCCGGAGGCGAAGCCCAGCGCGTCTCGGTTGCGCGTACGCTTGCGAACTCACCCTTGGTTCTTCTGCTCGACGAGCCTACCTCCGCGCTCGATGACACATCCAAGCTGGAGGTTGAATCGTCGATTCGAAACATCGTGCATGATCAGGGACTTACCTGCGTACTCGTTAGTCATGACACTGCCCAGGCCGCGCGCCTTGCCACAAGAGCTATGCTGCTGGAAGCCGGGCGCATTGTGCGCATCGGCCCGATCAACGAGGTGTTGCATGCTTAGGTTATTCTTTAACAATCAACTGTATCTTGGATTGGCGCAAGCTTTGGTCGCGGCGCTCGCCGCTATGTCGGTCGTGTTGCTGGCCCGCAAACGCGAGATTCACCTGGAGAGCGAAACTCTCATCGCGATGGTCCGCGGCCTCGTTCAAATTGTTGCCGTCGGGTCCGTCCTTTTGTTATTGCTGCGCAGTCCGCGCTGGACCGGCGGATTTCTCCTGGCTGGGATGATCGTTGCCGCTGGCGCAACCTCTGCGCGCCGCGCCAAAGGTATGCCCGAGGCCTTTCGCGTTTCCGCGTGGTCCATTGCGCTCGGCGCCGGTTCGATCATCGCGCTGATGACCTGGCTCGGCGTCATCGATACCGCCATCACTTCATTGGTCCCGGTTGGCAGTATGCTGATCGCCAATGCCATGAACACGAATGGACTGGCGCTCAACCGCTTCCGCTCGGATGTTCTCGCCCATACGGGCGAAATTGAAACCGCGCTGGCTCTGGGAGCCGAAGCCAGGAACAGTGTTTCCCCTTACGTGCAGGCTTCTTTTGAAGCCAGTCTGATCCCAGCCATCGATTCCCTGCGTTCGCTCGGAATCGTCTGGATTCCCGGCTTGATGGCGGGTATGCTGCTTTCGGGCGCCCGGCCAGTGTATGCGGCGATATATCAGTTCGTGGTGCTGGCCATGATTTTTGCCGCCTCGGGACTGACTTCTTTGGTAAGTACACTGCTGATTCGGGACCGGATTTTTACCGCGGCGCAACAATTAAGTTTGCAGCCAGGGAGATAATGTTGTAATGAGTTCTACCGTGCACAGCAAAGTCGCGCCAGCGGAACCGATGCATCGGAGCAGCCTCCCGGTCCTACGCACGGTCGCGTCGTTCGAACTGGCCAAAGGTTTGATCGTTTTGCTGGCTGCCTGCGGTGTGCTCTTGCTTATACGCCGGGAAGATCCCTGGGATATTGCCGACAGTCTGCTCAAACTGCTTCACATCAGTCCGGATCACCATGTTGCGCAAGTCTTCCTGGACTGGGCCGATTCGCTAACCGCGGCGAGGATATGGACGGTAGCCGGAGCCGGAGCGGCATATTCCGTTTTGCGATTCGTGGAAGCCTACGGACTCTGGTACGCCAGAGCCTGGGCAGAGTGGATCGCTCTGATCTCCGGCGCGATTTACCTTCCGTTCGAAATCTACAAAGTGATTCACCGGCAGAACCTGTTCCATATATCCGTCCTGCTCATTAACGTGGCAATCGTGTTGTACATGGTCTATGAGCTGAAGACGGGGGAAAGCCTTCATCGTATCCGCGAATCGACTTGATTGTGGCTTCTCGATTGGCGGTTCCGCACGCTGGCACGTTCTGTTATTTCTGCGAAATTCAGACAGTTTATACAGTAGGGAATTGGGTTTCGCGAAAGGGCTGGGACTCGGCGACATCTTCGTGGGCTGCGCCATTGGCCGGCTCGCATTCGGCGGTATCGAGAAACGCTTGTGTCATGGCGTTCAGGCTGGCGCTAGACCTTGCCAAGACTCGCAAGAGGTACTTTTGGGCGACGGCCCGGTCCGCAGGGTGAATCAGCGTCCACCACCGATACATGGAATTGCGAATTTCGAGCTCGGTTTTTTCGCCTTCCACGGCAGCATCGATAAGTTTATGCACCTTACTCTTGACTGCCTGGTAGGAAACAGAGATTTCCTGCGCCATGGGGGCTCCCTGGAAAGTGAAAAGTGTGCAAGAACTTGGCCAAAGCGGAATCGCTGAATACTATGGATTTACGGGATTGTAGATTCCAGTAATTGGAGGAGGATGCCTCACTGATATGGTTTTTCGTAGAGCATCACGACGCTGCAGCCGATTTTCCCCTATTGCAACAGACCAATCCGTGATTGCGTAGTAAATGGAGCTGGTCTACAAGTTAGCCTTCCAAATTCAGTACACGCCAGAATTCTAGTTTTAGTCGAGGGAACGCTGTCTTAGCCTGGCTGTCGGCCCTTGCCGGCGCTGCCGAAACCCCAGCCGGTTTCGGCACCCATGACCCGCGGTTCACACGCCACGGTCGCCCGCATCTACGGTGCGCACTGCGGGAGTGTACTGTATTCGGTGTATTGATTAGGGCACTTCTTGAGGCCTATCTTCTTCCGCGAGCTGCGGAATGAAAAAGCCTTCTTTGCGCGTTTCCAAATGGATGGGAGATATTCCGGTCGAGGCCGAATGTACGGTTTGCGCAGGCGTCCGGTTTAACGTAAAGCCCATCAGCCATCGCCCGAACCGCGAGGAGTATCAGAAGTCACTGCAAAGTGCGTTTGACGCCCACGTGAAGAATGCGCATCGCGGCGAAGATGCCATCGAAGATCCTAAAAGCGCTCGACAGGCTACGGATCCAGGTTAGGACCGGCGCCCACAACTCAATTCTGCCGGTTACGGAAGTTGAGCGCTGCCGGAAGAGAGGAACGCCGTCCACGTTCCTGAGCCGCCGTCCTGAAGGCACCGTCCGCTGCTCGCCGTGTATGCTCCCGACGCATTGACAGTCAGAGTCGTGGTCGCCGTGCCCTTCAAAATCAGCTCGCTCGGTGACTGTGTGAGCTGCAGGACCAATCTATTGCCGGTAAGCGACCCAGTCATCTGCGCCTGCGTGCCGCAAGATGTTCCGCTTCCCTTCAAAGTTACCTGTCCGAGCAGCAAATTATTGTTGAATTGGGTCAGCGCCGTTGTTGCTTGAATAACATCCGACGGCGAATTAGCCGGCGTCAGCGTGAACACCCATGTTCCCGTCAAGGAGGGCAGGGGCGTTTCGCCGCTGCCGCAGCCGTTGAGAAAACCCAGAGCCAACACCAATGCAATACGAACGATACTCTTCATGTCTGGAAGTCTAAAGCAGTTTACCCCGGAGACGATCCCAGAGCAATCTCCAGGATCGAGCAATAACGGACTTGCCGACACGTTCGCGGATTATTGGATGGTAACCGTGACCGTCTTCTTTGAGCGATGGTACTGATTGGTCGCGTACAGAGTGTAGGTGGTGGTCGCGGTGGGATAGACGGTAACGGTACTGCCTCGAACTGCGCCCACCTGTGGCGACACGATGAAATAAGAGGCCCCGCTCACGGTCCAGTCCAAAGCTACCGGTTGTCCGGGAGGACTGACCGGCGGATTTGCGGTGAAACTCGCGATCGTCGGCGCCTGGCCCTGGGGAACATTACTTGGCGTGTAGATCGGATCCATGAGCAGCACTTCAAACGCCGAGGCCGGAACCTGCTTCAAAGTTCCGAGATCGTCATTGCTCCAGCGATTGTCCGGATCGCCGGTCACGAACATCGAGCTGCCGTTGTCCGCCATGATCATTCCATATTGTTGCAATGCAGCCAGGATCACCTTGGCTTGCGGCGGGAACGAAGAGATGTCATAACTGGCTTTAAGCCGTAGCCGCATGCCCATCGGCGCAGCGAATGAATTCGTAGAATTCGGCGCCCAATGCGACGCCGGCGGAGTGAACGCCTCGCGGCTGAATTGCAGCGTGAAGCGCAAGGCATGCTGGATTTGGCCGCTGGCAACTTCGTCATAGCGAGCGAGTCCCGCGAAAACGGGCAGGCCCGCCGCATCGGCCGACGTCCACGTGTAAGGACGCTGCTCGTCGTTCAGCAGATCCCACACTGCGGCAGAAGCCGCGTTCCAACTTCCGTTTTTCTGCGGGAAAGAATAGTAAAGCTCGTAGAGCCAGCAGTTGTCGCGATCGAGCACCAGGACGTGGCGGTCGCCATTGCCGGGGTGCGGATACCCCTCAATCGGCGCATTGTGAGGAATCGGCATGGGCCCGGGATCGCTCTCGCTGCCATAAGCGGTGAAGTGAATGTTCACAAACGGAGAGCCGCTGACGATGTCGTAAGGAATGCCGATGGTCGAGCCACCGTATAAGCCCGCACCGAAGTCAGGATGCAAGGGAGTATTGGCGCCGATGAAGTTGATGATTGCGTCCGAATTGGGATCGACCGACGCGTTGGAGATATTTTGATTCCACGCGTTGTCCGCAGGGAAGGGAATGAAACCGTTCAAGCTGGCGTCCCGCCCGAGACTCATCGCGCTGCAGGAGCTTTGGGCATAGACCTGAGAACACAGCAGCATCGCGAAGAAGGCAAGCAGAAATCCAGCGCGTCGCATACGGACCTCCGGGGGAAAGTGGCGACACCAGCAAACTAACATAACTCTAGACGCCCGACTCACCCGGTAGTGCACGACTCAGGCAGGAAGTGAGAATGCCCGCACAACGAAACCAATCCCAAACTTGTCAGCCCAGCGCAGCAACTGCTTCGCGAAGCGAATCCCACTTAAGATTTGTCATCCCGAGCGGAACAGAATCGTTCGCGCAGCGAACGATTCTGTGCAGTCGAGGGACCCCGTGTTCCCCCGTAGCACCAGGAACGTTTCAAGGCATCCCACCGCGCACCCGAAGACCACCTTTCAGCCAAAATCTTGTCAAGCCCCCTAACGCACCCATTTCCCCGCAACTCACTGATTCTGTTCATAAAATAACTATGAAAACCATAGCCTATTTACCCCCTCCAATTTGCTATTCTTGAAATAGGGACTAAATCTCGAAACAAACAGGCGCGACCGGAAATCCGGCTCGCGCCTTTTTTATTGGAGTCCAAATTGAAAAAAGCAGCAAAGTCACGCAAAAAGCAGAGGAAGCTCGCAACCATGGTCCGCGGACCGCTAAACTACAAAGCCAAAGGTGAATTGGGAGAACTCGCCTTCGCGCACAAGGCGGCGTCGCTCGGCTTCGGCGTTGCTAAACCCCACGGCGACAACGAGCGCTATGACTTCATCGTCGACTCGGGCGAGCGCCTATGGCGCGTGCAGGTGAAAACAATTTGCCAAGTCCACGGTCACCTCTATCAGACTTCAGTCAGCCATGGGTACGGCCTCGATAAGAAACCCTATAACGCCAGCGAAATTGATTTCGTCGCGGCTTATCTCTCTCCACTAGGCATCTGGTATTTAATCCCCGTCAGATGCGTGGCTGGTTCAACTGCGCTGTGCTTTTATCCTTCAGGATGCAGGCGAGGCGGTGGTCGCTTCGAGGCCTATCGCGAGGCCTGGGATCTCATGGCGCCGGGTGGAGATTTGATGCAGCCGGGAATATTGCGACGGATCCGGGCCATGCTTTGCAAGGGAAATGCGCGCAAAGGAAATGCGCGCAAGGGCAGGATCTGAATCCGGCGATTGGAACCGCTAGCCGCGAATCCATTCCGCCGATGGACTCGCGCTCAAGTCGCCTTGAACTCTTCCCACGCTGTCCGGCAGAAAAATGGAAAAGACGGTGCCGCTGAAGCCTGAAGTGGTGCGGCTTCGGACGCGGATCGTTCCTTCATGCTTTTGCACAATGCCGTGCGAGAGCCACAGGCCCAGCCCGGTTCCAGAATCACCCTTGGTGGAATAGAAGGGCTCGAAGATGCGCGTCAGATCGCTTTGCTGGATGCCACTGCCGTTGTCGGCAACGGTGACGCGCGCTCCAGTTATGTGGGCCGCGCTGCCATTTCCGTGGGACCAGTCGCGGCCGCGAGCCACGCGGAGAGTTAATCGGCCGCCCTCGTTGAGGGCATCGAGAGCGTTGAGAATGAGGTTCGAAAAAAGCTGTCGGAGCTCTCCCGCAAAGCCACGGATTTCGACGCTGTCGTCGTACCTTTTGTCGACCTGAATGTGCTTATCGTTCAGTTGGCGCAAGTAAAGCTGTAAAACATCGTCAAGCGTGGCCGCGACATTCAGTGGCGACGGCGCTGAACTTTCGCGGACGAAACCCAGCATCTGTTGAGCGATGGCGCCTATACGAAGCACTTCTTTTTCTGCCATCTCCAGATATTGGTCGCGGCTCTCGGGCCGGTGGCGCGCGAGGTAGATCAGGTTGTTGACTGCTTCGAGGGGGTTGTTGATTTCGTGCGCGACCGCGGCGGCCAGACGTCCCGCGGTGGCTAGCTTTTCATTGCGGCGCAACGCTTCTTCCGAACGCCGCTGCGCGCTGATATCGTGCGCGATGCTGGATGCGCCGATCACTTCGCCACGCCCGTTGCGGATCGGCGAAAGCGAGATGTCGACAGTGATCCGTGTGCCGTCTTTGCGAATGCGCTCGGAAGCGTGATGCTGAATAGGATCGCCCTGCATTACTTTTCTTGTGATGCCGGGCACTTCGTCGGGACGCTCGGGCGGACCAAGCACATCAACCGACATCCCGATCGCCTCCGCGGCAGAGTACCCGTACAGCCGTTCGGCGCCGGGATTCCAACTGGTGATGATTCCATTTACATCCCCGGTGAGGATGGCGTCGTCCGAGGATTCAACCATTGCCGCCAACTGGCGCTGTGTCTGTTCGGCGCGCGTCTGCGCGCGGGAGCGTTGGCGAGCCAGGCTAGCGGTAAGAATCGAGACGGCAATAAATATCACTAGGCGGCCATAGTCATTGGCGTAAAGGGAAAAACTGAAGCGCGGTTCGAAGATGAAGTAGTCGATGGCGAGGCTGGAAGCGGCAGTGCTTAGCAGCGCCGGGCCGAAGCCCGCAAACCGGGCACTCACAATGACTGCGGTGATGAAGATGGCGAATGGATCCTGCCGCATGACCGGCCACAGAAACCAGATGCCCAGGGCAACGCCGGTCGCGGCCAGTGCAACGCTGTAGCGTAGCGTCCACTGAAGCCACGTCCCGCCAGGGTCGGATTGCGCAATGAGGGGCGGAGTCATGGGAACGAGAGACGAACGAGCAATTCGACAGGGAGGTGTGCGCGAGCCTCGACCGTCCGAAAACTAACGCGTCAGTACGGAATCAATCTAGCAGGCTAATGGCAGTCGTGCAATTTGCACTTCGACAAATCGCTGGGCTGGGTAAGCCCAAATCTTCGCGCGAAACAGGCTAACTCTGGTGCAGAAATTTATAATCGAGGATGCTGGCGGCAAGTTTCGTGTGCTGGGTTTCCGCTTGCGCGCCTTTTTTCTCTTGCACATCTTTGGTGCGAGTAATGCGTCCCTGGCAGAGCACGGTACTGTTCTTTTGACCAGAAATCTCTTCCGGCATTTCGAAAACCATCTCGACTAAAGTGTTATCAGGAAAGTGCTGGGCTCCTTGCAAAAGAACACCGGACTGGCTGAGGTTGGCGATCGTACCCTCATACCAGCTTCCGAGGTTCTTCACCCGGTAACGCACAGGAGTGTCAAGCTTCAGCCTCCGGGCTCGCGGAACCCACGTAGGTTTACGAGCGCGAGTGCGACTGCGACGCGCGCCGGTGCCTTCCGTGTCGCTGGACTGGCTGTGATCGACGCGCTCGGTTCGCCGCATGGTCGCCCAGTCGTAACTGTATTCGACCGCGCACAGCAGGCACACCTGGTAGAAATGACCATCGGCGCCGCGCCGCGGCCAGGAGAATTCGTGGGAGCAACGGCCTAGCATGAGCACATCCAATAACTTCTGGGGCATGTTGGTCTTTCCGGGACGGGATTCGCCGGAAAGGACATCATCTAACGGCGGCGTTATTTTGTGTAGGTTACTTTCGTGTCATTCACGTCCTGCTGATTCGATAAGCTTTAAACCACCGGGTCGCGCCGTTTTTGCCTCAGCTTTTAAAGACGCAACGCAGTAGAGTGGTGGAGAGCGCGTTTCGCCTAAGCAAGAATTATGTCGGGCAGAGTACGAGTCGTCAACCTCGAAGATGGATTTCCTACTCGCGATCAAGCTTACCAAAAGCTTGAGGCGGCGCTCGCACGCGCACGCAAGGACGGTATCGCGGTACTGAAAGTCATTCACGGTTATGGCTCGACGGGCGCCGGCGGTGTGTTGCGGTTTGCAATTCGCGGTTACTTGCGTCAGCGAAAAGAAAAAAAAGAGATCGTGGCATTCGTCAATGGGGAGAGTTGGTCCAGTTTCGATGAGCGCAGTAAGCTGCTCTTTACGAGAGTGCCGGAGTTGGTGGTCGACAGCGATGTGGGGCGCGGCAACAAGGGAATCACGCTAGTGCTACTGTGAGGTTTTCTTCGATCGCGTTGTGGCATGTTTTTCGGATTACGCAGAGCTGTGTATGATTTGCACGTGAAGGTTGGGGTGGAGTCCGAGATCACGGCTTTCGTCCTGGCCGGAGGCAAGAGCTCTCGCATGGGAAGCGACAAGGCTTTCCTCCGATTACAGGGGGAAACTCTTCTGACCCGAGCATTGAAGGTCGCAGGCTCTGTCGCGGAAGAAGTGCGGATTGTCGGTGACGGCAAGAAATTCGCGGCATTGGGCCGGGTCGTGGAGGATACCTATTGCGATCGGGGGCCACTTGGCGGGATTCATGCGGCCCTCTCGGGTACGACGACCGAACTAAATTTGATGCTGGCGGTCGATCTGCCTTTCGTCGTACCGAAGTTCCTGAAATATCTGCTGGTGCGGGCACGGGAATCCGGGGCAATGGTGACCGTTCCGCGAGCGGGCTCAGGATTGCAGCCGCTCTGTGCCGTTTATCGGCGCGGCTTTGCGGAGGTTGCGGAAACGTCATTGCGCGAAGGGAAAAACAAGATTGATTCACTATTCGCGAAAGTTACAACTTGCATGATCGAAGAGAGCGAGTTAGTGCGGGCTGGTTTCCCGGCCGTGATGTTCCGAAATTTAAACACTCCGGAGGAGTTCGAGATGGCAAGAAGTCTGCATTTGGAGAGATGACCTGATCTACGGCTTGTTTAACATTACGCTTATTTAACATTACGAAGGACTATCAACGAAAAGAATCCGGCCGAGAGCTGAATATTTTATATGGCTAGCGACGCACAATTGGCACCCTACATCGAGTTCAAGGAAGTGTCCAAGTCTTTTGGCAGCAACTGCGTGCTCGACCACGTCAGCTTCGATGTTATGGCGGGAGAGACCGTTTGCATCCTGGGACGCAGCGGTGTAGGCAAATCGGTCACTCTGGAGAACATCATGGGTTTTATCAAGCCAGACTCGGGCCGCGTGATCGTTGCCAGGGAGGACATTACCGACTACACCGAGCTAGAGATGCAGCGCATCCGCAAGAAAGTGACCATGGTATTCCAGAACGGCGCGCTGTTCGACTCGCTAACCGTGGGCGAGAATGTGGCATTCCCGCTGCGCGAGCGTCGCGATCTCAAGGAAGATCAGATATTCCAGATCGTCGATGGATTGCTCGAGATGGTGGGAGTGAAAGAAATGCGCGATTTGCTGCCCTCGGATTTGTCCACGGGGATGAAGCGGTCGGTCGCCATCGCCCGCGCGTTGGCGGCGCAGCCGGAATGCGTTCTTTATGACGAACCCACCACCATGGTCGATCCTCTGATGGCGCAATTACTGGGTGATTTGATCAAGCGCCTGAAGACTCAGTTGCACCTGACCAGCGTAGTCGTCACCCACGATATGCGGCTGGCTAAGAAGCTGGCGAACCGGATCGTATTTCTGTATGAAGCCAAAGTGATCTTCTTTGGCACCTATCCCGAGATGGAGAAAAGTGATGAGCCGATCGTGAAGGAGTTCCTGGAACTGGATGAGATGAGTCTGAAAGGGTAGTTAGGTATTAGGCTTCAGGCATCAGGCTTCAGGCATCGGGCTTCAGGTATCAGGCTTCAGTGTTTAAAATCCTTCTCGTACCAAACGTTCGATCGTCAGTGTACGGTTCGCGGAATCTCCCCGCATCATCTTCTCCACGTACTTTGCGATTATGTCCACTTCCAGATTCACGGGTTCGCCGGGCTTAAGCGATTTCAGATTTGTCATCTCGGTGGTGTGCGGAATAATGGCGACGGTTACCTGTGTTCCTTCGACTTTCGCGACCGTGAGGCTGATGCCTTCAATCGAGAGTGAGCCTTTGAAGATGACATAGCGCGCTATTTCTGGCGGGATCTCGATGCGTAGCCAATAGTTGTCGGCGCCGGAGATTTCGTCGAGTGCGGCAAACTTTCCTATACCATCGACATGGCCCTGCACGATGTGTCCGCCAAAGCGTCCGTTAGCGAGCATGGGGAGTTCGAGATTCACCAATGCTCCCGGCTTGATACGGGAGAACGAAGTGCGATTCCAGGTTTCCTCGGCCAGGTCGGCGCCGAACGAGGTTGGCGTAATTTCGACGGCAGTCAGGCAAACACCGCTAACCGCGATGCTGTCACCTTTTTTCAGTTCCTTCGCGAGATGCGATGCGGCGACGGTAAGACGGCGGTTCTCGTTTTCGTGAGCGATCCCGGTGACGCGTCCCACTTCTTCAATGATGCCGGTGAACATGAATCTCCTTGATATGGCGTTCGGCTTCAGGCTACAGGCGTTAGGCGTCAGGCTTCGGGCTTCCGGTCGAATATTTAATCTTGAAGCCTGGCGCCTGACGCCTAGAGCCTGACGCCTAGAGCCTGACGCCTAGCCCTCAATCTCCATACGGGTCTTTCAAGTATCCTTCCACTGCGAAATCTTCGCCAAAGCGATGCAGACGGATCGATTTTACGCGGGGAGCGGTGTTAATGGTTGCGAAACCCGCGCCTCCTGCAAACGGCACGGCAGTTGTGCCTCCGAGAATTCTGGGCGCGTAGTAGAAAAAGACTTTGTCGACGATGCCCGCTGAAAGCGCAGCCGCGTTGACTATGGATCCGCCTTCGATCATCAGGCTCGTAATCTCGGTTTGGCCGAGAAAACGGAGAACGGCGGCTATGTCGGGATGGCCTTCGGAATTGGCCCTAGGCAATTGTTCCACGCGAACCCCCAGCTTCAGCAGTTGCTTTTTCTTTTTCTCTTCTGCAAAAGAGCAAAGCACAACCAGGTCATCCGTGGCAGTTTTGACTATGCGGGATTCAAGAGGAAGGCGCAGGCGCGAATCGAGGACTATGCGCAGGAGTGGCCGACGCCGGGCACGCCCGCTGCGGTCGGTGAGCAGCGGATCATCGGCAATCACCGTGCCAACACCTACCAGAATCGCGTCATGCTGATGACGAAGCTCCTGCAGATGGGCGCGAGCTAATTCCCCAGTAATCCAGTTAGTCAGAACTGAGTGTTCTGTGGGATGAGATCGACTTGGAGGGGGCGCGATTTTTCCATCGAGCGTCATCGCGGCCTTCAGCGTGACCAGAGGAACATGATGCCGAATGTATTTTGCAAAAGCCTCGTTCAGCGCTTTTGCTTCTTCTTCAAGCATGCCGGAAGAGACGTCGATGCCGGCAGCGCGAAGCTTGGCAAATCCTTGGCCGCCGACCAGCGGATTTGGGTCCTCCATGGAAGCGACCACGCGGGAGATTCCGGCGGCAATGACGGCATCGGCGCAAGGTGGGGTGCGTCCTTGATGGGAACACGGCTCCAGGTTGATATAGAGAGTTGCGCCACGCGCTTTTTCTCCGGCTTGCTCGATGGCAAGGACTTCGGCATGTTTCAGGCCATCGTAGGTGTGGCTACCGCTCCCGACAATTGAGCCATTCGTGTCCACAATCACGGCGCCCACACAGGGATTAGGCGACGTCAGACCAATGCTTTGCCGAGCCAGATCCAGGACTTGGCGGAGGTAGAGTTCGTCAGTTTTCCGAGCGGGCATTTTACGTTTATTCACCACAGAGTCGCAGAGCCACAGAGGAAGGCACGGACCAGATGATCAGAACTGCGTTCTTCTCTGTGCCTCGGTGTCTCCGTGGTGGAGAACTTAGGCAAACAAGGAGTCGACAAAATCCTTCGCGTTGAACGGAAGCAGATCCCCGGCTTTTTCGCCGACGCCCACGTAGCGCACCGGCAGACCTAACTCACGGGAAATCGCAACCACCACGCCGCCCTTTGCAGTGCCGTCGAGCTTAGTGAGCACGATTCCGGTTACGCCAGCGGCTTCTGTGAACTGGCGCGCCTGCTGCAGGCCGTTTTGGCCGGTCGTGGCATCCATCACCAGCAAGGTTTCGTGGGGCGCGCCGGGAATGATCCGTTGCGCGGTACGCCGCATCTTGTCCAGTTCCGCCATGAGGTTGGTTTTAGTGTGCAGACGTCCGGCCGTGTCGACGATGACGTAATCGCTGTGGCGCGCGGACGCGGCTTGCAGAGCGTCGTAGAGCACGGCTGCGGGATCGCCGCCGGCTTTCGTTCGGATGACTTCGGTTCCGGTGCGCTCGCCCCAGATTTCCAGTTGCTCGATGGCGGCGGCACGGAAAGTGTCAGCTGCGCACAGCAGGACGGTTTTGCCTTGCGAACGAAAAACCTGCGACAGCTTGCCAATGGTCGTTGTCTTTCCTGTCCCATTGACGCCGACCACAAGAATTACTTCAGGGATGCCATCGACTTTCTTGACCGGGCTGGTGTTGGCGGCATCGAGGATCGCCAGCAGCTCGTCTTTCAACAGGCGTTTCAGTTCGTCAGCATTCCTGATTTGCTTTCGATCGGCCTTTTCACGAAGCTTGTCCAGCACTTCCCGGGTGGTCGTGTTGCCGAGGTCGGCGCCAATCAGAGTGGCTTCCAGATCGTCCAGTGTTGAGCGATCAATCTCTTTGCCGAAGGAAACAACTTCTTCGATGCGCTGGCTGAGGTTTTCGCGGGTACGCGTCACCGCCTCTTTCATGCGGTCGAAGAGGCCGGGCTTCTGCTTCTCGTCCAGGCTGCCAAAAAGAGTCTGAATCATAATGTTGAGTCTCGCGCTAAGAATCAATTATAGCGGTAGGTGCTGATTTGGACGGGAAGGGACACTCAGCGGAGTCACGGAACGCGAACAACAACGAAAACTAAACCGGGGCTTCCGAGACGGCCGGAATTGGTGTCGCAGGCTGCGCAGGAGCGGGCATGGTGGATTTGACTGGAATGGGCGGTGCCGGCAATGTTGGGCGCGGGATGCGAATATCGCCGCGATAGTAAATCGCAGTTATGGCCGAAGCCGCAGTGGGATCGAGGCGCTTCCCGGAAAGATTGTGAATGATTTTCAACGCGTCCACGGGGTCGTGCGCTTGTTGATAAGGACGGTTGGTGGTCAACGCGTCGAAGGTGTCGGCGACCGCGATGATGCGCGGCAAAAGAGGGATCTGGTCTCCCTTCAAGCCATGTGGGTAACCCCGCCCGTCGAGCGATTCATGGTGCAGTTCAATTCCCGGAATCATTTCTTTCAGTTGCGCCACCGGGCGCAGGATGTTTGCGCCCTTGGTGGTGTGGGTTTTCATGATGTCGAATTCTTCCGGAGTGAGTGCGCCCGGCTTCTTTAGAATGCGATCCTCGATCCCAATCTTGCCGACATCGTGCAGTTGGGCGGAAATGCGGACGGTTTCAATGAAGTCTTCCGACACCCCCATTTCTTTGGCAATCATCAGGGAATAGCGGGTGACGCGGTCGGAGTGGCCGCGAGTGTAAGGATCTTTTTCGTCGACCGCGCCGGCGAGCATCTGAATCGAACCCATGAACAAATCGCGGTTCTCGGTGGCGGCGCGTTTGAGGTCGAGCACGAAGTGCTCAAGCTCTTCCGACATGACGTTGAACGTGTCGGCTAGTTCGCCGATTTCAGTGCGGCTCTTGACGTGAACGCGCTGCGAAAAATCCCCAGCCGCAATGGCCCGGCTGAAATGAGTGAGCACCTGCAGTGGATTCGTGATCCGGCGGGCGGCGAAAATACTGATCGCCACGCTAAGAGCGATCGCCATCAGTGCCAGGGTGCGGGCGTTGCGCTGCATCTCATATACGCCGCGATAGGCCTCGGCGCGCGGCTTTTGCACGACCACGGCCCAGTCGAGATTCGTGACCGGACTGTAGGTGCCAAGCATTCTGATGTTGGTATTGCCACTGCGAAGGTTGAATTCCCGGGTCGCAGCCACCAACTGGACTTTGGTGCCTGCCTCGACAAAGTTCCGCACGATTTCGAGGTTGGACATGTCCTGTCCAGTGGCGTAGTCCGAAGTGGCGCCCGCGACCAACCGGCCCTGGCTGTCCACCACATACGGGGTCAGGCCGCCTCGATTGACCTCTTGCAAGCGGCGAATCAGAAACTGCAAATCTACGACTGAACCAATCATGCCCAGAAAACTGCCACTGTACGTTACAGGAGTGCTGACCAGCATGACCGTGCGGGCCGATTTTCCGGTGCCGACGACCAATGCCTCCCCGTTGTAGATTCGGCCTTCGCGGGCCGCGGCATAGGCTCGCTCCAGCTCGCGCTGCAGGAAAGCGTCGGGGGCGATGCGTCCGGCGGAGATTCCCTTGGCATCGGAATTCAGCAGCGTGGCATACGCCAGGTCATCGGACGAGGAAACAAAATTCTCCAGCAGTGCGCGCAATTCGGGCGCTTCCACGTGTTCGGAAGTGATGTCGCCGCCACTCGCGACCTGGAGCGCCGAGGCCAGGTTCGCCTGCATCATGCGCAGCGATTCCTGGTGCTGCGAGATGTCATCCGCGAGCGAGCGGGTGACCGTATTCTGCAGCAGCCGTTCATTGGTAATCAGGCGGTCCCGGTTGATGGATTCGACGCGCGCCGAGTAAAAATACATGGGAACGACGCTGATCAGTACGAGCACACTTAGAATGACGTACAGAATAGGCAGGCGAGATGGCGTCGGTAAATTCAGCGACAAGTTACCCCTACGAGCGGTTTCTGCGAGCCGAAAAGTCCAATGAAATACTGTTAAAGTGTAGCGTGATATCGCGGTCGAGAATTGTTACGAAGGTACCCCGAAACGCGGTGCCCTTCGGGCAGTTTGCAAGGTTCAAGAGGGCTCCAGGAGAGCATCTTCGGGATGAGCGAGGGTTTTGAGTGCTATGGCTGTTCGCGACAGTTATCCCCGGCAGCGTCAGAGCTCAGCTCCTGACGGTGTTGGAGAAGCTCACCAATCGCAGTTACAGCGGTTCACGGTCGCGGAAAACGAATGCTGGAAGAACTCCAGGGTGCTGACTGCTGTGTGAAAATGATGGACGCGCATCCAGCCAGCGCGTCCAGTGGGCTGATTCCACGGAACCCAAGTCGGCCATGCCGCCAACCGCTCGGTACGACAACCTTTGTTCTCAGGGTCTCCGAACTACGCCGGGGAGAGGCTCGGTTCCAAAATGCATTGAGCCCGGCGTCCCGAAAGTCAATGCGACATTGGAAAATTTGACGGTCGTGCCGCCCGTAACGTCAACTTCCAACGGTGTAGGTGAAATGGGCGCGGGGCTTCCATTGAGGGTAACCTTGGCCGTACCGTTTATCTTAAATCCGCCTGTAATCGGCGTGACAGCGGCATTGAGCATGGTTATGTGGTGAGTGTGGGCGCCCCTGCCGTTCGGATCGAAGTTCCCATCTCCTAACGTCAACACCCAACCGTCAGATAGCACCATGTTCAACGCCGCGGTAAAATCCGCCTTGCCCGAGTTTCCCTTTAGCTGCAAGTTCCATGGACCTCGAACCTCATAGGGACCTGTGGTTGTGGTTTGGGGTGAATAGGCATTGATGATCCCGCTAAACGTAAGTCTTTCAGGCGCACGATTTTGGGCCACTGCGCCGATGCTTGCCATCAGCACGAGAAGTCCAATCCGCGCCGCACACCGCAAATGCTTGCTCTTCATAACAGACCTCCAAGTCTGAGTAATTGCTCGCGCGCTTATCGCTCAAGACTGTCCGCGAAGCAATGCAGGTGCTATCAAGAAGAGATAAAGGTTAGATAACCCCCTAAGTTGCTGGTGCGGTTGCTTCTTCTCGGATTCTTGGCGCATAATTTCGTGCGACGCGAGGCAGCAAACATCCAGAGGATTTACGCCCCAACAATTCCATTTTGGAGATTTCACGCTCGATCAGTCGCGTTACCGGCTGCAGCGAGGTACACGTTTGCTGCGCCTGGAAAAGCTCCCTATGGAATTACTGATTTTGTTGGTTCAACGCCATGGGGAGTTAGTGTCACGCGAGGAGATTGCCGGCTGCCTTTGGGGCAAGGACGTTTTCCTTGATGTCGATCACAGCATCAACACTGCCGTCCGCAAAATCCGCGTGGCGCTGCGGGACGACCCCGAGAAGCCTCGATTCGTAGAAACCGTCGTCGGGAAGGGATACCGGTTTGCCGCCACAGTGATCTGCAACAATGGGGATTCGAATCCGCAAGTACAGCCGCCACCGCCGGCTCAGGTACCTGCGGAGCTGGCGGTTTTATCTAGTCAAAAGAGGTTTCTCTCTATCCGCGTCTGGGTGCTGCTCGTGGTAGCAGCGATATTGGCGGTGAGCGCAGGTCTGTGGCTTAAGAGGACGGAGTATTTTTGGCAAGACCCGATCGCGGCGGCGCGATTCCAGACGGTCACGGAGTTCGAGGGTGTGGAGCAGGCCGCTGCGGTATCACGCGACGGACAGTTTGTGGCATTTCTCTCCGATCGGGACGGACAGATGGACGTTTGGGTCACACAGGTGGGTTCGGGCCGGTTCCACAACTTGACCCACGGGAGCCAGGCGGAACTGGTGAATCCATCGGTCCGCACTCTGGGGTTCTCGCCAGATGGCTCTCAGGTTACATTTTGGGTTCGCAAGAAAGACTCTTCCGGCGAAGGTGACATCAGCATTTGGGCGGTTCCGACGCTTGGAGGACAGCCGATGCCATACCTTGAAGGCGCGGCTGAGTTCGACTGGTCGCACGACGGCTCACGGCTTGCCTACCACACGACAGGATCGGGAGATCCGTTGTTCGTGTCAGACGGCAACCGGCAGGCCAAGGCGCGGCGCATCTTCACCGCGCCGGCGGGGATTCACGCGCATTTTCCGTTGTGGTCGCCCGACGATCGTTTTATCTACTTCGTCCAGGGCGCTCTCCCCGACAAATTGGATGTTTGGCGAATCCCTCCATCCGGCGGAACCCCTGAACGGATCACATCCCACTCGGGGCACGTGAGTCACCCTGTTTTCCTTGACCGACGGACTTTGATGTACCTGGTGGGCGATCCGGAAGGCAGGGGAGCGTGGATTTATAGCATGGATGTCGAACGTCGCATTCCTCACCGGTTAAGTTCTGGCCTTGAGCGATACAAGTCCCTGGCGGCCAGCGCTGACGGGCGCCGTCTGGTGGTCACGCTCGCAAGTCCGATGAGTACGCTTTGGCGGTCGCGGATTGCTGACTCACCCGCTCAAGCGTTGGCCCCTGCTCGAATCTCGCTGACGACTGGCACAGGTTTCTCACCGCGACTCGGTCCAGATTTCTTTCTTTATGTTTCTGCGACGAGTACGAGCCAGAACATCTGGAAGCTCGCGGACGGGGCGACCGCGGAGTTATGGAGTGGCCAGGAAGCGCAAGTCTTCGGAGGCCCCGCAATCGCTCCCGATGGAAATCACATCGCATTCTCGGTCCGCCAGCGCGGGCAAACATTCTTATACGTGATGCAAGCCGATGGCGCGAACGCACGAGTTGCGACCGATGCGCTCGACCTGCAAGGTGCTCCAGCCTGGGCACCCGACGGTCAGTCGATCACCTCGGCGGCGAACGATCACGGCATCGCACACCTTTTCCGTGTGCCGGTCGATGGTCGGCCGCCGACTGCGTTTGTGCAAGAGTACTCTGTCGATCCCTCCTGGTCGCCTGACGGCCGGTTCGTTGTTTACTCGGGAGCTGACATCGGCACCTTGTATCCGGTTAAAGCCGCTACTGCTGATGCCGCGGCGTATCCCTTGCCTGCCTTGACACTGACTCGCGGGGCGCGCCACTTGGCGCTCCTGAACGGAGGGCGGGAACTCGTCTTCGTGCGTGGAGATATTCGACATAAGGATCTCTGGTCAATGGATATGGGGACGGGCGCGGAACGGCAGTTGACTTACCTCCCCGCGGACTTTGATATTCGCGACTTCGACATTTCCGCAAACGGCTCCGAAGTTGTCCTCGAACGAGCGCAAGAGCATTCCGAGGTGGTGCTGGTGGATCTCCATCGACCATAATCCTGAATTGAAAAACCGCGCCCAATCTTCTGGCCGACCTTCGAGCGTCCTCCCCTGACAATTTTCGTGCTCGCGCCTACATTGGCGCTTCGCTCTTGGCGCTGCGGGTCATCAGGTCGTGGATGGCGTCGCGGGGCGACTTGCTGTGGTTGAGGATGGCATCCATCTGTGCGGTGATAGGCATTTCAACGCTGCGCGCGCGCGCAAGTTCGACAGCGGCGTGAGTGGTGAAGACTCCTTCAGCCACCGTGCCACGCATGGCGGCGATGATTTCGGGGAGCTTGCGTCCGCGGCCTAGTTCGACTCCCACAGTGCGATTGCGTGACAGGCCGCCGGTACAAGTGAGGACGAGATCGCCCAGGCCCGCGAGTCCCGACATCGTATCCTGGCGCCCGCCGCACGCTGTGACCAGGCGCGTCATCTCTGCCAGGCCGCGGGTAATCAGAGCTGCGATCGAGTTGTGTCCGAGCCCCAGGCCGTCGCAAACTCCAGCGGCGATGGCGATGACGTTCTTGAGCGCACCGCCGAGCTCCACTCCAGCCACGTCCGTGTTGGTGTAAACCCGGAAACGCGGATCACTGAATTCTCGCTGAATGGTTTCGGCGAGTGTGGAGTCACTGGACGCTATGGTGATCGCGGTGGGATCGCCGCGGGCTACTTCTTTCGCGAAGGTCGGACCGCTTAAGGCGCCGATACGGGGCTGGAAGCCTCGGTCAGCTTCGGCTACGAGCGAGATCACTTCCGTCATGCGCAGCAGCGTTCCTTCTTCTAGACCCTTGGTGGCGCTCACAAATAGCATGGCGGGTCTCAGGAATGGCCGCATTTTCTGAAAGAGACTACGGCAATGTTGCGATGGCATAACGCCCACGATGATTTCGGCGTCCTGAAGAGCGTCTTCAAAACTTCCGGTGACCGAAACACAGTCGGGAATGGTTTGTTCCGGGAGAAAAAGTTGATTGACCCGGCGCGAGGAAATTGAATCGCGTACTTCTTTTTCGTGGGCCCACATGCGCACGCGATGTGTGCCCTTCCGTCCCAAGACGATGGAAAGGCTTGTGCCCCAGGCGCCGGCACCGACGACGGCAATCTCGCTCATGTGCGCCTCCACTGAAACCGGGATTCGGTGTGAGCCAGCAGACGGCGGATATTTTCGTGATGCTTCGCGACGATGAGAATGCAAGCCGCCACAATGAAGGGGAGTACGCGGGAAGCGTGATCGGGCTCGAGAATCCACGCCAGTGGCGGAAACAGCGCCACGGTGAGGATTGAGGCTAGAGAAACATAACGGAACGCCAAGAAGATCACCACGAAGACAAAAAGCATTACCAGAATCGTCTTAGGGGTGAGAATCACAAAGGAACCCAATCCTGTCGCGACGCCTTTGCCGCCTCGAAAACGCAGCCACACCGGAAACATATGACCCACGATTGCGAACAGTGCCGCTGTGCCGAGCAGCGTTTTGTTGGCGGGGAAAATCATGCGTGTAATGAAAACGGCGGCGAGTCCTTTCAGTGCGTCGAGAATTAGAGTAAGTGCGCCCAATCCTTTTGAAGTGCGGGACACGTTGGTTGCGCCAATATTGCCGCTGCCGGTTTGGCGAACGTCCTGTCCGCGAAATGCGCGCACCAGGATATACCCAACTGGGATGGAACCCAGGAGGTAGCTATAGGCGGCAGTGAGAACAAAGGCAGTCATTCGTTTATGTCTTAGCCAACGAGTGCGAGCACAGATGCCCTAGCGACAGCCCAAGGGATGCCGACGCTACCTGAATGCTACTCTAGCGCGAAGGTTGCGATCTTCGTGTAACGCGAACCTCCCGGCGAAAGCTGGCTTTGGTACAAAAAAAATTCATGGGCCGTCATGGTACCAAATTCAGGAGTGGGCAAAGCCGCCAATTTCTCCTGCAAGCGTTGGAAGTTTTTGTTTGAAGCGTCTTCCTTGCGATGGCTGGTTGCGCCCGAGCGTCCGCCGCCACGCGCCAGCGTCAGGTGCGGAGTGAAAGGATGGTCTTCCTTGGGAATCCCGAGAGCGAAGGTGGCCTCGTCGACGGCCTTGGCGAGAGATGGAAGCTTCGGTCCGGATTCAATTCCGACCCAGAAAACGCGAGCGGCCTTTGCGGTGGGGAAGAAGCCGTAGCCGCGGAACGAAATCTCGATAGGTTCGGCTCGGATCCTGGATAGCGCACTCTTGATTTCTTCCACCGTCTCAATTGGCTTCTCGCCTACGAATTTCAACGTAACATGCAGCGATTCCGGACGGACCCAGCGGGCGTCCGGCGCGAACCCGCTGACACCCTCCATGAAGCGCTGAAGGCGCTGGCGGATGGCGTCGTCGATGTCAAGGGCGATGAAAATGCGCATGATGGTCGTTGGTCGTCAGTCGTTTCGTCGTCGGCTAAACCGTTCCGACCAGCGACCAACGACCACTCTACATCAGCTTCCTTCTGACCATATCCAGCGCCTGCTGGCTGGCGAACCGGCGAATGCGTTTGCGATCTCCTGGAAATCTGCGCTCCGCGACTTCGGTTCCTCCGTCGCTGGCCAGGGCATGGAAAACCAGCCCCACCGGTTTCTCCGCAGTTCCTCCCGTCGGCCCGGCCACGCCGGTAATCCCCAAGCCTAAGGTTGCGCCGGTACGCCGGCGAATGCCATCGGCGAGAGCAGAGGCTACTTCGCCGCTGACTGCGCCATGCTTTTCGATCAGGTCCGCGGGAACGTCGGCAAAGGCGGTCTTCAATTGATTCGAATAAACTACTGCGCCGCCGAGAAAGTATCGCGAACTTCCGCTGATCGAAGTGATGCGCTCGGCCAACAGGCCGCCGGTGCAGGATTCCGCGACTGCCAGCGTCGCGTTACGCATCTGCAAATAGTAGCCGACGATCTGTTCCATGGAATCGCCATTGTCGGAGAAGACACAATCCCCGAGTTCTTCTTCGATCTTCCCAACCAATTGATCGACTCGCGCCTGTGCCGTTGCGAGCGAAGCGGCGCGAGTCTTCAGATGGAGTTGAATTTCGCCCGCCCCAGCCAGGATCGTAGTTTGCACATCCGTATAGAGCTTATAAATCGGAGCAACTCGAGCATCGCACTGCGACTCGCCCAGTCCGGTGATTTTCAATTCCCGAGTGGCAATGAACTGCGGTGGAAGCTTTGCCCTAAGACGCGCCAGACACTGCTCCTCGAAGAGAGCTTTCAATTCGTGCGGAGGACCCGGAAGCAGCATGATGATTCTTTCGCGGCCTTCATACTTGCCGCTCATCCACTGTCCTGGAGCGCTGCCGTTGGCGTTGGGCAGAACGGTTGCGCCCGTGATGACATCCGCCTGCTTCAGATTATTTGCCGCCATCTTCCAGCCGCGGGCCGCGAAGCGCTGTTCGAGGCTGGTGATAATCGCTGGGTCGCGATGAAGTTCGAGTCCAAGAGCGTCGGCTAACGCTTCCCGCGTGAGGTCGTCTTCAGTAGGGCCCAAGCCGCCCATGAAGATAACAATCTCGGCGCGCGATACAGCAAGACTGGCCGCTCCCGTCAGGCGTTCACGATCATCTCCGACGATGGTTTTGAAGATGACTTCAACGCCAAGCTGGTTAAGCTTCTCGGTTAGATAAAGCGAGTTCGTGTCCTGACGGAAAGGAGTCAGAAGCTCAGAGCCGATCGCAATGATCTCAGCGTTCACCAGTAAAAGTGTAAATGATTGCAGGGCCAAGCAAGATCGGCCACGGATTTACACGGATCCGCGCGGATGGTTCTACTGATTGCTGAATGCTGAGTGCTTCACTACGCTGGCAAGTCGGCTAGCGGCGATCCCTGAATATTCCAGGCGAGATGATGGACGGCGCTATTGGTCGCTAGAACGACGGAACGTCCCGGAGCGAAAGCAAGGCCAACCAGTCCCGCTCCGGCAACCGCCAGTGAGGCTTCGCCGGCAGGATTGATCTTGACAATCCCGCGCTTGCCCGAAAGGGAAGCAGCCACGTAGAGATTGCCTTCCGCATCGAAGGCGATACCCTGCGGACGTCCCAAACCGCGAAAGAAAGTCGAGACGTTGCCTTGGGAGGTGATCTTGTAGACGCAATCAAAACTAGAGGTTGTTGGTCCGGTCACGAAGAGGTCGCCGTGCGGGCCAAAAGCCAGGTGGTAAGCGGAAACGCTGGGCTCAAGCGTGGCGAATACGAATATTTGACGGTCAGAGCCGATCTTGAAAATGGTGCCACTGCGGTCGCCGACATAAAGATTTTGTGCGCGGTCGAAGGCCACACCCGTGGCAACGCCCATGCCCTCGGCATAGGACGACATGGTCCCATTCGGGGCGACGCGGTACACCGTTCCGTCGTAACGCGATGAAACGTACATTTGGCCGGCCCGGTCAAAGGCGATGGAAGTTGCGTTCATCAAGTCCGCGAGGAACGGCTTGACGTTGTAGTTGGTGTCGATCTTGTAAATGGCGACTGGCACTTTCTGGCCGCGGCTGCCGGAAAAACTGACGTAGATGTTGCCTTCGGCGTCGAGCGCAGGGTTTGTGACCGGGTGCAGATTCTCGGCGATGGGCACTGCAACTTTGATCTGGTGAGGATTGCTGGAGTGCCCGTTGGTCGAAACCACGATGGGCCCTGAGGACGCTCCTTGCGGCACGCGAGCGACGAGGAATTCGTCGGAACTGATGACCACCGCGCCCTCAATTTCGCCAAAGCGCACGCGAGGCCGTCGCAAATCCTGAGGACGCAAACCGTGGCCGACAATTCGAACTTCGCCGCCCGGCAAGGCAGCAGCCGGAAGAACGCCCTCGATGTGCGGCTTCCCATTGACGGTTGTCTTGCCCAGCAAGCGGTCAGAAATTCCCATGGACTTCCACTTCCTTGCGTCAGCGCCCCTTGAAAGCTATCGCGGCAAAAGGCCGAAGTGCAGCGCCAGTTGCATTAACGCCAAGGCGTAAAGGCCGGCCGCGACGTCATCCATTACGATGCCGAATCCCTCCGGAAGGTGTTCAAGCTGACTCACCGGCGGAGGCTTCACGATATCGAATCCTCGGAAAAGTATAAAGCCCAGCAACAGAGATTTCCATGAGACCGGTATCGCAATGAGAGTGATCAGTTGGCCGGCGACTTCGTCGATGACAACGAATTGAGGGTCCTTCAGGCCCGTTGAGCGAGCCATATGCGTAGCTGCGGGAATGCCGATGAGTATAGCTGCCACCGCCAGCAAGACCACGGCTACGGGTTGCCAATGCGGATTGATCCACGCGCTCAGCAACCACCAGAGAAAGACCGTAGCTGCTGACGCCCAGCTTCCCGGCCCGGGATGGAGGAGACCGGCGCCAAAAAAAGTAGCCACCAGCTTGGCCCAGAGCGGCGCGTGGCGGGACGACTGAGGCGGAGGGAGATTGGAGTCGGGTTTCGTGTCCGACTCAGTCTTCATCGGAATTGTCCGGCACGGCGCTGTCTGATGTGTCTTGTACAGGCGCTGAAATCACGTAAGCTCCGCTCGCCCATTTGCCCAAATCAATCGTACGGCAGCGCTCGCTGCAGAAGGGAAATTCAGCATCTTTGCTTTTCACGGGATTCTTGCAGGTCGGGCACTTCAGCTTCAAAGTTCGCTTGCTGGCCATAGATCACTAGATGATTTTCGCAATCAGATCGTAGTCGTGGGCTTCCGTAATCTGGCAGCGGTAGAACTCGCCCGGCAAGGGCTGGAGTCCTTCAGGAACATCGTTCACAAATACTTTCCCGTCGATTTCAGGAGCATGTCTTGGCGTGCGTCCTTCGAGCAGCAGGTCACTCTCTTCCGAGACTCCCTCGAGCAGCAGATCGAGCTCTCGGCCGACCAGCGCCTTCTTTTTCTTTTTGCTGATGCGGCGCTGAATTTGCATGAGGTGTTTGCGCCGCCGCTCGACCTCGCGGGTTGGCAGCTTCTCGTCCAGCGAAAAGGCATGTGCGCCTTCCTGATCGGAGTAGCCGAATGTTCCCATCCAATCAAATTCAGCCTCGCGCACGAATTCGCAGAGTTGCTCGAATTCGTTTTCCGTTTCGCCGGGAAACCCGACGATGAACGACGTTCGCAGCGTCACCTCTGGAATCGTACGCCGCATCTTCTCAATCGAACGCAAAAATACGTCGGCGCCACCGCCGCGTTTCATGCGCTTCAAAACAGAAGCAGATGCGTGCTGCAGCGGCACATCCACATAGGCGCAGATCTTTTCGTGAGCGGCAATGGTTTCGAGCAGGCGGCCGGTAATCTTGTTGGGATACGCGTAGAGGAAACGGATCCAGCGCAAGTCTTCGACGCCGGCCAATTTTTCAAGCAGAAGCGCGAGCCCATCTTTCAAGCCGAAATCCTCGCCGTAGCAAGTTGTATCTTGTCCGATGAGCGTGATCTCTCGGACGCCAGAGCGGGCCAAGCGTTCGGCCTCGGCAATGACAGATTCAAATCGACGGGAGCGGAATTTGCCGCGCAATTGCGGAATAATGCAAAAGCTGCAGGGATGGTCGCAACCCTCCGCAATCTTGATGTATGCCGTGTACTTCGGCGTGGCCAGGACGCGTGGCGTAGCTTCGTCGTAGAGATAGTTCGGGAGATCGGCGATAGCGCCGTCCCAGGTCTCGCGCGAAAATCTGCCTTGCGCTTCTCGCGCATCACCTTCGGGGCGCGATGTCAAAATGTTGAACGGGGAAGCTTTGGCTGGAGCCCGTGCGACTCCCGCTGCTGCGAGAATTTTTTCCAGTTCACCTGTACCCACCACCGCGTCCACTTCTGGAATATTCTTGCGAATGTCATCGCGAAAGCGTTCGACCAGGCATCCGGCAACGATCAGTTTGTGGGCGCGGCCATCGGTTTTGTGGCGCGCCATCTCCAGGATGGTGTTTACCGATTCCTGCTGGGCGCTCGCGATGAAAGAACAGGTATTGACCACGATCACGTCAGCGTCTTCCGCGCGCGAAATCAGGTCGGCTCCCGCCTGGGCCAGCATGCCCATCATGACTTCGCTATCCACCAGATTCTTGGGGCAGCCCAGGCTGACAAAACCGACTTTAGGCCGGGAAATAGGCGAGGATCCTGTGTCTTTGGGCGCGTCCTCGATGGCTAAAGTGGGCTTTTGAAGTGGCATGGAATCTCTCTATTCTAACACTCAGGAGCGATCAGCCGCCCTGTGTGCGCTCCCCCAACTACATTCTGAAAAAGCACAACGCCGTGCGAGACGGGACATGCGGGCTCTATGGAATCGTGGTTGGCGCTTGGAAGGATCACTGAAACAATGGAGAATAAAGCCGCAGGAGCGTGGCGTGAGTCGACTGACGTGGTTTGGACTGTTTGCCGTCACGGCAATGCTGGTGTGTTACGCCTTCGAGAACCGGAATCGATGGTTCATCCTGGCCTTTGCCGGTGCGTGCCTGTTGGGTTCGGTCTACGGATTTCTCCAAGGCGCTTGGCCCTTCGGAGTGGTCGAGGCGATTTGGTCGGTGGTCGCGGTGCGCCGCTGGTGGCTGGCGGAAACCTCGCGCTGACCCGGTCTAGCGCCGTCCTGCAGTCGAAATTTCTTCGTATAGTTCGGGCAGACGCTGCGCATCTTCTGCCGAAGCCCCGAAGCGGGCTGATTCGTAATGCTGGGTAAACTTTGCCACCGACTTTCGGGTGGCTTCATCTGGAATACAGACCAGAAACTCTTTCGGAGTGTGAGCTGGAGCCTTATTCCATCCCTTTCTTGCGAGCATTCGCGTCATACGCTCATACCAAATGGTTGCGGCCAGGCTCGGAGACTTCTCCGGACGAGCCGCGAGCTGGCGGGTGCGAAACACTCGCCATAGTTTTCCTGCGTTAGCTGCCAAGAAAAGGAGAAGTGCTATGACAGCTCCGCCGAAGCCCCATTTCACCGGGGAATCAGAAACTGTCCGCGAAGTTCGACGAGCCGCATTCAACAGTGCTTCATGATGCTGTCGCGCCCAACCTCGCGCCTGCTGCAGCAACTCGAGACTATTGCGGGTGGCCGCACGGCCTAGATTGTACTGATGGCCCACGTCGTAGTTGATGACCCACTCGCGCCAAAACGATGCCAAGGCATCCACGTACAACATGCTTCTGCTCCAGCCAGTGTGCATTTGCATAGGCGCCGCTGGAGTGGGATCAAAACTGATCCAGCCATAACCGGGAAAATATGCTTCCACCCACGAGTGCGCGTTGCTGCCCCGAACCAGGTACTGCGACGTAAGGTCGTTGAACTCGCCGGTGCGGAATCCATTCACCACTCGCGAAGGAATGCCCAGCGTGCGTAGCATGATGGCCATCGCCGAGGCGAAGTATTCGCAGTGCCCCTCCTTGCGCTCAAAAAGGAAATTAGCTACGGGATCGCGGGGAACGCTGCGCGGAAGTTGAAGCGTGTATCCAAAATGCGTGCGCAGATACCGCTCCATGGCCGCGGCCTTATCGTAACTGTTTCCAGCGGAACCTGTGATCTGTTTAGCTAGAAGCAGCACGCGGTCATCTACCCGTGGCAGTTGCAGATAGTTCAAAAGGATCTCGGGCGGATAATCGTTGGACGCCGTGCGCAATTGGCTGGGGCTTGGTTGACCAATATCAGACGTCGCCTCATAGCGGCCAACGGGATGCTCGGGATCGAGATCAAAAACCGCATCCCCGTTGTCCATCGACAGCAAACGGTAGTTGCCCTGTAGGAGCCGGGGTATTGGTGCAAGAAAAAAAACATTGCTGATCACGGGCTCCATCAAAACGCGATAGTGAATTGGTTGCGCGGGGCCTGCTGCGGGAAGCGTTCTCCAGTTTGCCCTGTCCTGCAACAAGAGAAAACGGCCGCTGCCTGCGCTCGTCACCACATGCTGCGCTTGCGGATTGAACCAGGTCTTGCCATCGAAGACACTCAAGGTCACACCGCGCCACTTCAAGTCGTAAGCGCCATGCGTATCGCCATCAATTTGGATGTGCATCACCAGCGAGTTGGACTGTTGTATCTCGCGGATCTGGCCGAGTTGTACTTGGTCGCTGAAGCCGGTGTTGAACACGTGGTTCCGGGCAAAGGCGCTGAGATACCCGGTTGATGTGCGGGGCAGCACGAAGAAAATCGCAGTCGCGCCCAGCAAGATGAGGATCGCGAGCAACGGCGAAGCGCCGGCAAGCGAAAACGCCATCTGCCGATGAGAGTCATCATTCGATGACATCGCTCGAACCGTAGCTTGGCCGGTAGCATGGCGCATTTCCATCAGTATGCAAGCCACGACCGCCATCAGCATGAATACGGCGAATGCTAGGAGAAAAGTGCTGTCCACGGTGAGCACCGCGGCCGCCAGCACCATGAGGAAAGAGATGACCGCAAGGAAATAGTAGTCGCGGTCACGGCGGCTGGAGAACAGCCGCACCACCATGACGAAAAGTACGAGGTGGACCGTGGCGGTCACGAACAAACCGGAAAACACGAAGTAATCCGCGAGATAGAACGCCACATAGCCCAGAGTGAGGGTAGTGGTCCAGTTCTCGGGAATGAGCAGAGTGTGGCGCGCAGCCAGCAGGTATCCACGAAACAAGATTGCCGCGCCCACGAGTAGAACCGTAGGCAGGTCCAAGCCCCCGGTTGAAACCAGCGTTCCGAAACCACACAGTACCAGCAGGTATAGCGCGACTTCGAAGTAGCGCTGGACCGCGGTGGGCAACGGAACGATCTCGGATTGCAGGCTGCGAGCGAGAGTCATGAATCAGGTATGGGCTGGGTCTATTGTTGGCGATTCCGCCGTGAAAGGGAAGAGTACCATCGGAATGCTAGAATCAAATAGGTCAGGCATCGGTCCCGCGCGACGCATTCCCGCCAACCCCGCCAGGTCCGGAAGGAAGCAACGGTAACGGGCTCTTGCGTGTGCAGTGGGTCGCCGGTGTCTGGCTTTTCAGTTTCGCTGAATCCGTTTGGTGAAAGCCGCGGCAGTTTGAACGTGTGCGCGCTCCTTCAGCCTCATTAAGTTGGACATTGCCGTCCGCGTAGGTCACAATAACCGTTTCACATTTCATCCTGGAGAACTCATAGAGTGAGCCAACTTGTGCGCGTTAAGATCAGCGCTCTTGGAGCCTACGTTCCGCCTCGCTTGTTAACCAACGCGGACCTGGAAAAGATGGTGGAGACCAGCGATCAGTGGATTACCGAGCGCACGGGAATCCGTGAACGCCACATCGTCGACAAAGGCGTCGCGACCAGCGACCTTGCGGTGGAAGCTGCCAAGAAAGCTTTGGCCCAACGCGGCATTGGCCCTAGCGACCTCGATGCAATCCTCGTGGGCACCGTCACCCCGGACATGTTTTTTCCGTCCACCGCTTGCCTGGTACAGAACAAACTGGGAGCAAAAGGGGTTTGGGGATTTGATCTCTCGGCAGCCTGCTCGGCCTTCTTGTACGCGCTGCAGGTCGGAACTCAATTCGTGGGCACGGGCGCGCACAAACGCGTGATGGTGATCGGGGCCGACGTCATGTCGTCGATCATCGACTATACCGACCGAGCCACGTGCATCATCTTCGGCGATGGGGCCGGCGCAGTAATCCTCGAGCCTGCCGAAAACGATTCTTTGGGCATGATTGATTTCATCCACGAAGTCGACGGATCGGGCGGATGCTCGCTTTATATGCCCGGCGGCGGCAGTCTCAATCCTTCGACGCACGAAACCGTGGACCAGAAAATGCACTACGTCCACCAAGACGGCCAGGCGGTCTTCAAATTTGCGGTACGCAAGCAGACCGAACTCTGCGAAAAGATTCTGGAACGCAACGGGATTAAGGCCTCCGATATCGATGTGTTCATCGCTCATCAAGCCAATATGCGAATCATCAACGCCACTGCGGACCGGCTCGGGTTGCGGCCCGAGAGTGTCGTCATCAATATCGATCGCTACGGAAACACCACCGCGGGGACGATTCCGCTGGCGATGGATACCGCGCGCCAGGAAGGCAAGCTCAAAAAAGGTGATTTGGTGCTGTTGGCATCGGTAGGCGCTGGATTCACCGTGGGAGCTACGTTGCTGCGCTGGGCCTATTAGGCAACCCTTCTACTCGCCGTTCGCGCCGTCGCTCTTCTTCTGCTGCTCGAATGGCTTTTGCAGGTACTTTCGCGCTTCCTCTAACGCGCCCTGCGTGTTGTCGTTGGTTTGCAAGGCCTGGCGATATTCGTTGGTGGCGCGTTCGCGCTGCCCGGTAATGTCAAAGATCTTGCCTAGCTGAATGTGGCTCCAAACCTCGGTCCAACGCGGATCGCCGTCGCCGTTCAGCGCATCGCGGTAAGCGTTCGCGGATGCCTGATAGTTCTTTTGCGCGAAGAAGACCTCGGCGATACGATAGTGCGCCAGCGAGCTGTTCTTGTTGACCTCAAGGGCCTTGTTGTATTCCGTGAGCGCTCCGGCGAAATCGCCTTGCTGAACTAAGGCCTGCCCCCGCTGAATGGATGCCCGCAACTTTACGTCAGGCGAGTTTCGTAGCACGCGATTCTCCGGATCGATCGAAATCCGCCGCGGCTTGCCGAAAGTTTCAAGCGTGAACGCGGAATCAGTTCCCACTACGTCAATGCGCTTTTCTTCGGTTTTTCCATCGGTGTCCACCTTCAGCTCAACCGGCATGCGGAAAAGATCGAGATCCTGTGTGATCTGGCCCACGATGCGGAAGCCCGCGCAACGTTGACCCGTAGGGCATCTGGTACCCAGCCTGTAGACCGTGTATTTGGTCTTGAATTCGGGAGCGCCAGTAGAATCCAACCACTGGGTGAAAAACCAGGTGAGTTTGTCGCCATAACTTTGCTCCGCGACGGCCTCGAAATCATCCAGTGACGCTGACTTGCCCGCGTATTTTGTGGCAAAAGTACGCATCGTCAGGTCGTACTTCTGATCTCCCTCCACCCAACGCAGCATATGCAAAATCATCGCACCCTTGTCGGTCGCGAGCGATTGGAACTCAGGCGAGAACATGTCCAGCTTGCCGATAGTCGCCAGTGGCACCGAATCGTAGGCCAGCGCTCCTACCGACATATCTTTCACTACTTCTTCGAGGCCGTTGCTTCCGGCGGCGTTTTCCACATAGCGAGCCTCGGAGTAGCGCGCGAAGCCATCGCACAACCACCAGTCGTCGATGGTCGCCGGGCTCACTGAAACTCCCCACCACTGATGTGAAATAGTGTTTGCGAGCAATCGATAATTCACTTTGTCGGTCACGGCGCGGCTCGCGATCGCCGCTATTTCCGGCGCCCACGCCGAAGGCACGGTATCGTCCGGAATCTCCACCACTTTCAGGCTTGATGAAGGTGCCACTCCATAAAGCGTCACGTAGTAAGTGAATTCTTTTATCGCCGTCTCCGCGTACATCGCGCCCAGGTTCTGGTGGTTCGGCTTAAAAAAGACGTGCAGGTCGACTCCGGCTTCGTCACTCTTGAAGTCCTGAAAAGTTCCCGCAATGATCGTCCCAGGGAAACTCGGTTTGTCCCAGGTAAAGCCGTAGGTTTTGGTGGGCAAGGCGCTTGCAGTCGCCTTCTTTGGTGGAGCAGTACCGCCGGCCGTCTCCTTACCGCTGCCAATCACCACCATGTGGGCAGGCACGGTGATGTTCATCGTGGCCGTGAAGCGGTTGATCCCATAAGCATTCACCGGAAACCACCGCCCGGCATAGAGCAGGTAACTGGTGTCGTCGTTGATCGAGGCTAGCTTCAGTCCCTGCACCGGGCTGTCGTCAGCGGAATCGAGCGTGCCATCATATTCGAATGTCAGGGTAGTTGAACTGCCTTTGCTGAGCGGCTTCGACAGCTGCACTCGCACCGTAAAATCCTGAGTCATGCGCTCCGGGGATAGCGTTTGCCCGCTGTCGTCGGTCACTTTGGTGACGCGTAAACCGTTATTCAATTCAAACGTGGCTGCACTGAGGTCCTCCAAAGCGGTGATTTTCACTTTGGCGCGGGCGGAGATTTTATGAATGTGAGGCGTGAGTTCGGCGTCGATTTGATAGTCGTCCACCCGCAGCCGACTTTTCTCGGCTGCCCACATGGGTAGCGAAACTAACAAAAGTAATGGGACCAGAAACTTAATTAATGCCCGACGCTGGCGTCGAGGTTCTAAGAACATTCAGGAGCGTCTCCCGGGCAATCCCGCAGGTCTCTAAACTCTATGATGAAGATTGTTACGCAAAAGATGCTGGTAGGACAAGGGTTAGAGTATTTTTGACCCATTATTGCCATTCGGGTTCACTCTACCCGTTGTCATTCCGAGAAGGGCTCAGTTTAGTCTATCCTTGTCATTCCGAAGGAGCGAAGCGACGAGGAATCTGCTGTTCCCGACTCCGGCAAACCCGTATCCCTCTCTTGGCACCATCTCTCTGAGGTTACGTCCGCGCCAACGGCTTCGGTAGCAAGGCAATAATTTCCTCCGCAGCCCGCTCTGCCGGACGTGCCACTTCTAAACTCGGCCCTCGCAGCAAGGTTCGGACCTCCGCCAACCCTTCAATCATCCGCTCGCGTGCTGGACCGTCCTGAAGAATCTCGCTGAGCCGCGCGACCACTTTCCCGGACGTGAAGTCATGCTGGACCAACTCCGGCACAACTTCCCGCTCGGCAATCAAATTCACCATGGCGAAGTGTGGCACTTTGACCCGCGACCGTCCCAGAAAATAGGTCAGCGCAGACACGCGGTAGACCATCACGAACGGCGTGCCCATCATCGCGGCTTCTACCGTGGCCGTGCCGCTGGCAATGATGCCGGCGCGGGAGTACGCCAAAGCAGGCAGCGCATCGGTGACCAAATGAATGGGATGTCGGCCAATCAGCGATTCGAGGAAGTTGGGATCCAATGTCGGTGCAACCGGCAACAGGAATTCGTATCCCAAACCCAGCTTTGAAGCCGATTCCAGAATCGCGGGCAGATTCATTCGGACTTCCTTCCTCCGACTGCCCGGCATAAGGGTGACCCATGGTTTCGCCGCGTCCAAGTTGTTGGCCGTCGCGTAGGCCGCGCGATCAGCGGAAGGAAGAGAGAGATCCGCGAGCGGATGTCCCACGAAAGTCGCGTCTACTCCATGGTCGCGGTAAAACTTTTCTTCGAAAGGAAAAATCACCAGAGCCTTGTTGACATACTTGCGCAGCAGCCGGACCCGGCCTTGCCGCCACGCCCAGAACTGCGGGCAAACGTAGTACACGACGGGAACACCGCGTTTGCGCATTTGGCGAGCAACGCGCCAGTTGAAGGCCGGAGAATCGATGACGATCGCGAGATCAGGTCGGCGCTTATCGGCTTCCGTGATCAACTTGTGAAACAAGCGATAGATTCTCGGCAGATGGCTGACGATCTCAGAAATGCCGACCACCGCGAGGTCTTTCGCATCCACGGCAATGTCGCACCCGGCAGCCCGCATGCGATCCCCGCCAGCACCAAAGAATTCAACCTCGGATTGCGGTCGGACAGCGGCCGGCTGTCCAGCGGATCGAAGCTCCGGAGTCAAACGTCGCCGCAAAGCTTCGATGAGCTGAGCCCCGTACATTTCACCAGAAGCCTCACCAGCTGAGATGAGAATTCGCACCCGAGCATTGTAACGGTGCATGTGGGAACTTAGGGGGCGGTGACTTTTTGGGTGCGCGTCCTTGCGGCTGTGCTCTTCTACCTTCCGGCCGCTGCGGCGACTGCGGTGCGGTTGCTTGCCAGCAGCTTCAACATGGCTTGGGCGTCGGCGGGCCGCGAGTAGTTGTACCCTTGTGACATCTCGCAATTGAGCTGTTTGAGCAGTCTGATGTGCTCTTCGGTTTCTGTCCCTTCGGCGACGACCTTCAAACCGAGATTGTGGGCAAGCATAATGATGACCCGCACAATCTCGTGGCTTTCCGGATCGCTGTCCATGTTCATAATGAAGGCTCGATCGATTTTCAAGGTGTCGACGGGAATACGACGCAAGCGGCTGAGCGAGGAATAGCCCGTGCCAAAATCGTCGATGCTCAAGCGAACTCCGAGCGCCTTCAATTGCGCCAGCACTTGACCAGATTTCTCCGCATCTCCCATGGCGATGGTCTCGATAATCTCGAGTTGCAAACAGCCGGGATCAAAGCCGATCTCCGCAAGGGTTTTGCCGATCTCGCCGGCCAAATCAGGCTGCGCGAATTCTTTGGGAGTGATGTTCACGCTCATGGTGAGCGGCGGAGTTGCGGGAAACTCCGACTGCCAAAATTGGAGTTGTAGGCAGGCTTCGCGCCGCAGTTGCCGGTTCATGGGAATGATGAGCCCAATCTCCTCCGCAACCGCAATGAACTCGATCGGTGGAACGATGCCCTCCGGCCGTTGCCAACGTGTCAGCGCCTCGAAGCCCGTGATCTTGCCGGTTTGCAACGACACAATAGGCTGATAGAAAACGCGGAATTCTCCCTGATCGAAGGCCTTGCGCAAATCCGTCTCCGGGCGCAGCCGTTTCACCGCAGCTTCGTGCATGGCGGTGTCCGACACTTCGCAACGAGCTTTGCCTGCCCGCTTGGCTCGGTACATCGCTATGTCCGCGTCACGCAGCAGATCTTCTGCCTGCGTATGCGGGGTGGTGCTGGCGGCGATTCCGATGCTGGCTGAAATTACGATTTCCTGTTGGTTTACTACAAAGGGCGTCGCTAGTTCCGCTTGCACCCGCTCCGCCACGCGAACCGCTTCAATGGGATCGCGAATGTCGTCCAGAAGGATGGTGAATTCATCGCCTCCAAGTCTGGCCAGGGTGTCGTCGTTGGCGGGCTTATCGACCAGGCCGTTACCACGCGGACGCGAAACGGTATCGGCTCGCCGAACTGCGTCCTTCAATCTCTGTCCGATTTTGATCAGCAGCTCATCCCCTGCCGTGTGCCCCAGACTGTCGTTGACGATCTTGAATTCGTCGATGTCGATCAGCAACACCGCAAACTTGTAATTCGCATGTCTTTTCGAGAGAGTCAGGGCGTGCTGCAACCGGTCCAGGAAGAGAGCACGGTTGGGCAGATTGGTGAGCCCGTCGTGAAATGCATTGTGCGCAAGCAGTTCCTCGGCCCGCTTTCGGTCGGTGATGTCGCGGTTCACGATGACCAGCTTGTCGGTCTGCCCTTTGGCATTGCGGATCGGGCTGGCAGTCGATTCCAGAGTGCGCCATGATCCGTCTTTGTGACGGATTCGGTATTCCATCGGCTCTCCGTGACCGGTGAGTCGGGCTTGTTCCGCCGCTTTCAATACTCGCGGGCGATCGTCGGGATGAATTTGGTCGAACGACGAACTGTCTTTCAAGTCCTCGGGAGAATATCCCAGCACCTTTTGATAAGCCGGACTGTTGTATAGCCGGCGACCATCGCTGCCTACCAGCGCGATCATGTCGGCGGCATTTTCACTGATGAGCTGAAACAGTTGGTCCCGCTCAGCCAGTTGGCGTCGAATGCGATGCAGTTGAAAATGCTGATAGACGGTGTAGAAGTCAAAGAGTAAAACCAGAGCCGCCAGCCCGCGTACCCACTCCCTCAGGTCGAACCAATACGATGCGTCCTTGTCCCAGCGAAACCAGGGAAAAGTGAACGAGACGATGCCCAAGGTCAAGGCCAGCGTCACCGCTATGGCGAATCCCCAAAGCCACCACTCGCGCCCTTCGATCTGGCGCATCTGCGCGGGAATTGCCTCGGGGCTATTCTGACTTACTTCTTTAAACGCCTGCTCATCCATGCGGTTAACTTGCTGGTGAACTGTACGGATTCTAATCTGCGGAGAAAGTCGGAGAAGAGTTACGAAAGTTGGGCCGTCGGTGCTGCAAACTACGGGCGCCACCAACCAACTCGGAAAGGTTCAAGGAAGAACGAAAGCGCCTTACCGCTGCCTAGTCGTCTGCGCCGGCAGTCACTTGCGAACCGGAAGCTACTTCCTGATCTTTGTATTGCAGCTGATAAAGCTTGTAATAAATGCCGTGCTGCGCGAGCAGTTGCTGGTGAGAGCCCATTTCGCGGACCTGGCCTTTGTGCATCACGACAATCTTATCGGCGCGTTGGATGGTCGAAAGCCGGTGGGCGATGATGACCGACGTGCGGCCTTCAACCATGCGGCTGAGGGCATCGCGAACCCGGAATTCTGTTTCGGTATCTACGCTGGATGTAGCTTCGTCGAGCACCAGAATCTTAGGATCGTGCGCCAGGGCGCGAGCAAACGAGATGAGCTGCTTTTGTCCGGTCGAAAGCGTGCTGCCGCGTTCTCGTACTTCTTCGTCGAATCCATTCGGGAGCGTGCGGATGAAGTCGGCAAGATTTACGTCTTCTGCGGCTTTTTCGACGTCCTCATCGTTGATGTCGGACGTGCCTAAACGAATGTTGCTGGCGACCGTTCCGCTGAACAGGAACGGGTCTTGTAGAACGACCCCAAAGCGGCGGCGGAGATCGACGAGATCCATTTCCTTGACGTCGACTCCGTCGATCCTGATCGCGCCCTTCTGCACGTCATAGAAGCGCATGAGAAGCGAGATGATTGTGGTTTTGCCGGCTCCAGTGTGGCCGACAAAGGCAACGGTCTCTCCGGGTTCGATCGCGAAACTGACATCGCGGAGGACCCAATCGGCATCTTCGGCCCGTGGAGGACGGGCGTCCGTGGCCGTCGGCGAAGAAGTCTTTAGCACGCCGGCCGAGGACGCATGGCCTCCATCGTTTTCCCTGAGAACACTCCGATACGCGAACCACACGTGATCGAATTCGATGCGGCCGGGACCGTTCGGTGTCTTGGTAACGGCGGCTGAAATGATCTCAGTCGGGGTGTCGAGCAGCTTGAAAATGCGTTCGCTGGAAGCCATGGCCGATTGCAGGATGTTGTATTTCTCGCTGAGATCCTGAATGGGTCGGAAGAAGCGCTGCGCATACTGAATGAAGGCCACCAGCACGCCAAGCGTCGTAGTGTTCCGGATCACGTCATTGCCGCCGAACCAAATCACGCTGGCAATCGCAATCGCAGAGAGAACTTCTACGACCGGATAGTAGACGGCGTGGGCCATGATCGCGTCTTTGTACGCGTCCATGTGGACGGAGTTCACTTCGGAAAACTTGTCATAGGCGCGTTCTTCGCGATTGAAGAGCTGCAAGACGACCATACCGCTCACGTGTTCTTGCAGATACGCATTGATTCGGGCAATGGCCACGCGAATGCGTCGATAGGAATCGCGGACTTTGTCGCGGAAAATCTTGGTCGCGATGCCGATTAGCGGCAACGCAGCGAACGTGATAAGGGCCAGCTTCCAGTTCATGTGCAGCATGATGGCGATAATGCCGGCCAGCACGAAGACGTCTTCGAAAATCGAGACCACGCCCGAGGTAAACATTTCGTTCACCGCATCCACGTCGGTGGTCACGCGAGTGACCAGGCGGCCGACGGGATTCTTGTCGTAGAACCCGATGTGCATTCGCTGCAGGTGACGGAATATCTGGGCGCGCATATCGAACATCGTCTTCTGCCCCGCCCACTGCATGTAATAAGTCTGAAGATATTCCAAAAGAAAACTGAAGAGCAAAAGGCCAACGTAGAGGGTGGCAATCTGCGCAATTCCAACCAGCGACTTATTGCTTAAGAAGTGATCCAGCGGCGTGTGCAGTCCGCGAACGGGGGCTAGATAGCGGTCGACGACGACTTTCGTGAGATAGGGGCCGAGAACATCAGCGCCTGCCTTCAGCAAAATGGAGGCCAGTGCAATTCCCACCTGCCACTTATAGGGACGCAGGTAAGTGAGCAGCCGTTTCATCAAACGGCTGTCATACGCTTTGCCTAATACTTCTTCTTCTGAGGCCATGGGCGGCTAGGTTGGCGCTTCTCTTTTAAAGATACCCTAGATAGATGGGAAAGAAGCCAAGGAAGATGAAAAGCTTTTCGATGCTTTTGTAGAAACGTAACTTGTTACGTTTACATTGGCGTCGCTTCAGGGCAGAGACATAGCCAACTATGCCTTTACGCGATTTTTCGCAGAACTAGGGCCGAGTTTTTCGATCCGAATCCCACGCAGTTGCAGATCGCATGCTCGATTTGAGCTCTACGATCGACGTCGGGGACGTAATCCAAATCGCATTCGGGGTCCGAGACGTCGAGGTTAATGGTTGGGGGAATCTTGCCGTGCTCCATGGCGATAAGGGTTGCGGCCAGGCTGGCCGAACCGCAGGCGCCCTGGGCGTGTCCGATCTGCGACTTGAGTCCGGACATTGGAATACGACTCGCGTGCTTGCCGAGTGCGAGTTTCAGGGCCCGGGTTTCTACGCGGTCATTCATTTCGGTGGAAGTGCCGTGAAGATTCACGTAGTGAACGTCCACGGGTGCGATACGTGCTTCTTCGAGAGCCAGAGTGATGGCGCGGGCGGGCTCTTCGGGCGAATCGCTCATTCGGACCCGGTGGAAAGCCTCGCAGGTAGAAGCGTATCCACTAATTTCGGCGTAGATGCGAGCGCCGCGCGCACGGGCGTGTACGTAATCCTCGAGGATAAACATCCACGAGCCCTCGGCGATTACAAAGCCGTCGCGGTCGGCTGAAAACGGGCGCGAGGCGCGGTCGGGCGCGTGATTCCATGATTGCGTAAGCGCTCGCAGCAAAGTGTAGCCCTTGATGATGCCGGCGGTGATCGGCGAGTCCACACCGCCGACGAGAAACATTGGCTGCACCCCGGCTTGAATATGCTGATAGGCGTAGCCGAGGGCGTCGGTCGACGAAGTACACCCTGCTGTGACCACGTGGCTGTAGCCGCGAAAACCGAAACGCATGCTGATCTCGCTGGGGATCGTCCCCATGGTTCCGCTCGGAATACAGAATAGGCTGACCTGCTTGATATGGCCGGAATGCCAGAGCCGGTATTGCTCCTCAGAAAACTCCTGTGCGCCGCCACCGGTGCCGAGGATCACGCCGATTTCGCGTTTCTCTTCCATCGACATTGCCGTTGGGTCGAGGCCGGCGTCCTGAATGGCCTCGCTCGATGCAGCTATGGCCAAGGGGACAACGCGAGAAACGTGCTTGCGCTCGCGTGCATCGACCCACGCGAGTTCGTCGAACTCAGGAATCTCGCCAGCGATGTGTACCGGAAGTTCGGACGGATCGAAGCGCGAAATGCGCTTCACGCCTGATTTCCCCGCCAGAATGGCACGGCAGAAGGCTTCCTTGCCGATGCCATTTGGGCTGACCACGCCCATGCCGGTGATCACTACGCGCGCAAGCGTCATCAGTTTGTAGTTCCTACGCGGGAGTCGCACAATCTAGAAACCCAACCGCCGAAGGTTAGTTTCAATAACACGATCGAAAGCTCTAAGCTCGACTTGCGGTTGTCGCGTGCCACCCGTGGGATAATCATTGAGATGTCGCTCGGACTGTATATCTCCGTGCCGTTCTGTCGCACCAAGTGCAGCTATTGCAACTTTGCTTCGGACGTCTTCTCCCGTTCCGTCTTCCAGCGCTATGTAGACCGCGTGTGCGCTGACATGAAGCGTGACAACCCGACTCTAGCACAGATCAACGGGCACACCGACCGGATTGTCGACTCCATCTACCTGGGCGGCGGAACTCCTACTGTACTTGATCCAGCGCAACTGCAGCAGTTATTTGTCTCTATTTCGGAAAATTTTGAGGTCCAGGCAGGCGCCGAGATCACGGTTGAATGTGCTCCGGGCACGCTGACTCCCGGTGTAATCGAAGCTCTGAGGCGTTGCGGTGTGAACCGCGTGAGCCTGGGCGTGCAGTCGTTCATTGATCAAGAGGCGGCCTCGGTCGGGCGGTTGCACAATCGGACGACGGTGCTTGAAGATATCGCAAACCTGCGCGCCGCCGGCATTACGAATATCAACATCGACCTGATCGCGGGGCTGCCGCATCAGACCGCCGACAGCTGGACATTTTCTGTCGAGCAGGCGATTGCGAGCAAAGTGCCGCACGCCAGCGTGTACATGCTAGAGGTAGATGAAGATTCGCGCCTCGGCAGGGAAGTGATCGCGGGCGGTACAAAATATCATGCTCACTTCGTGCCCGATGAAGATGTCACCGCGGATTTGTACCTCATGGCTTGCGAGCGACTGGAAGCCGCGGGTGTGCAACAGTACGAGATATCCAACTTCGCGCGGCAGGGGTACGAGTCGAGGCATAATCTGAAGTATTGGACGCGGCAGCCGTATCTGGGATTTGGCGTGGACGCACATTCGATGTTGCCGGTGTTCGGGGGCGAAGCAGAGGCGGTACGGTTTTCTAGTCCAGATGCACTCGAGGCCTTCGTCGCTGGAGGCCCGCCGAATCGCACTGAGGTTTCTCCCGCTGCCGCGCTTGAGGAGACATTCTTTCTAGGTCTGCGGCTGAATTGCGGCATTGACTTGCATAAGGTTGCGGCGGAGTTTGGTGAGGATGCGATCGCAGAATTTCGCGAGACCATTGCTGATTTCGTGCGGACTGGTTTGATGGAAAGTCAAGGAAATGTGATCCGTCTAAGCCAGAAGGGTCGACTTCTTTCCAACGAGGTGTTTGAGCAATTTCTCTTCGCGACAGATGAAGTTCCCGCCCGATAAGGAGGACTGTACGTCAGCCTTCTCGCGGAGATTGAACACGCTCGGAGGGTAACTTTTACTCTAGCTTGCCGCTATGTTCTAATCGAATGTTTTGCACTTGCTGCGTGAGGATCAAATCCTCGACACGGCCTGCTTGCCCGACCGGAGGACTCTTGGATTTTCTACTGAACGAAGAACAGCTTCATCTGAAGAAGAGCGTGCGCGAATTTGCCGAGCGCGAGATCCTGCCCAATGTCATGAAATGGGATGAGGCTGGCGAATTTCCGTTGGCCACGATCAAGGAGCTCGGCAAGCTGGGCTTGCTCGGCACAGTCTTTCCGACTGAGTACGGCGGGGCGGGGATGGGTTACATCGAATACGTCACCGCGATTGAGGAACTCTCTCGCGTGGATGGGTCGGTAGGCATCATCGTGGCCGCGCATACTTCGCTTTGCTCGAACCATATTTTTCTCGCCGGGACTGAAGAGCAGAAAAAGAAATACGTCAGCAAGCTGGCGACTGGCGAATACATCGGCGCGTGGGGCCTGACGGAGCCATCGTCGGGGTCGGATGCCGGCAGCGCGCGCATGACGGCGGTGCGCAAGGGAAACACTTGGGTGCTGAACGGCACGAAGACATTTTGTACCAATGGACACTACGCCGACGCCTTGGTGGTGATTGCGGTGACCGATCGCGCGGCACACACCCACGGGCTGTCAGCGTTCATTGTGGAAAAGGGAGCAAAGGGATTTCGTCCCGGGAAGAAAGAAAACAAGCTGGGGCTGCGCGCGAGCGATACCGCAGAGTTGATCTTCGAAGACTGTGTTATTCCGGCGGAAAATCTTCTGGGCAAAGAAGGCGACGGATTCATCGACGCAATGCGGGTGCTGGATGGTGGACGCATTTCGATTGCAGCGCTTTCGTTGGGCATGGCTGAGGGCGCGTATGAAGCGGCGCTGAAGTATTCCAAGCAGCGCAAACAGTTTGGCAAAGCGATCAGTGAATTTCAGGCGATCCAATGGAAACTGGCGGATATGGCAACGGAGATCGAGGCGGCGAAGCTGCTGACGTTCCGCGCGGCGTCGATGAAAGACGCGGGATCGAAGAGCACTTTGGAATCGTCCATGGCAAAGCTGTACGCCAGCGAAGTGGCCGTGCGTTGCGCCAACGAGGGCGTGCAGATTCACGGCGGGTATGGATTCATCAAGGATTATCCGGCGGAGAAGTTCTATCGCGATGTGAAGCTGTGCACCATCGGCGAGGGTACTAGCGAAGTGCAGCGGTTGGTGATCGCGCGCCAGTTGCTGAAGGATTAAAGCCTAAATTCGCCACGGATCAACGCGGATCGTGCGATCCAGTCATATTTACTGTCACTTCGCGGGACAGCCCATCGCTATGCGCACTTTGTCGGCGATCTGGCATACCCTTGTGTTGCTCAAAGTGCGGAGCGGGAACTTCGGTTCGATCAGGAACTCCTTTTTCACAACAGTCAGATCTTCACAGCGGATGCTGGAAGCATGAAGGCCGGTTTCCCCCGCTGAGAGGTGGATGTGGGTTCCGAAGTCCTTTTCGACAGAACCGGTCAATGGTGCGACTAGTACCGTGCTCGCGCTTGGATGCCGGTTTCTGGCATCCAGAGAAACAATGATCACGGGTCTGGCGGCTTTGTCTGGCGGGTCGGTGGGAAGCTTGACATACCAGATTTCTCCGCGCAAAGGCATCCGTTTCATACCTAGTCCTCGCTGGGAAATTGGGTTGTGGCAAACTCGCCCCAGGCGCGATCTTCGGCGATCTCTTCTGGAGTGAGAGAATCGTAGTAGCGGGTAACCGAAGCAGAGATGCGCTCGATCTCTTTTGCTTGCTGCTGCTCGCGGATGATTTCATCCAGCACCGAGGAAACGGACTTGCTTCGTTTTTCCTTGCGAAGAGATTCCAAGTACATCACAGATTGGCGGGAAAGAGAGAATGTCTTCTTTGCTTTGCGCGCTGCGCTCGATCGTGGCATCTGGACTCCCTGACGATTGCTTATTATATCATCTAGCGCAGTATGAACAAAGTATGAACTAGGGTATGACCACAGCGCATCCAGGGGCCTTTGGTGATTGCTGCCATGTCCACGGCAGAACCGTGATTTCTTCCTTTTCCATCATGTGCTTTACACTGACATATTGAGCTCCGACTTCCAACCGTTGGTCCAGCAACTCCGCTCTGGCGATCCGCGGAGCTTGGCCCGCGCGATCTCCATCGTGGAGAACCGCTCGCAAGGCTGGTCTGATCTGCTGAAGGCCTTGTTTCCGCAGACTGGACATGCGCGGATTCTAGGGCTTACCGGTGCGCCCGGCGCTGGCAAGAGCACGCTGGTTGATCAACTGGCCAAGCACTATCGCAAAGACAATCGCACCGTCGGGATTATCGCAGTTGATCCCACCAGTCCCTATACTGGCGGGGCGATTCTGGGCGATCGCATTCGCATGCAGGATCATTTTTCTGATCCTGGCATTTACATTCGCAGCATGGCTACGCGGGGCTCACTGGGCGGATTAGCGCGCACGACCGCTGATGTGGCCACAGTAATGGATGCATCCGGACGCGACTTGATCATGATCGAAACCGTCGGCGTCGGGCAGGATGAAGTTGATATCGTGCGTCTGGCCGAGGTGACAGTTGTGATTCTGGTGCCGGGGATGGGTGACGATGTCCAGAGCATCAAAGCCGGAATCATGGAGATTGCCGACATTTTTGTGATCAACAAAAGCGACCGCGACGGCGCCGAGCGGGTGGAGCGTGAGATTCGTGCCTTGCAATCGCTGGCGATTCGCAGCGATCATTGGACGCCACCGATTGTGAAGACTGTAGCCAGCGATGGAACTGGAATCGGTGAATTGGTCGCTGCCATTGCGGAATACGAAGCGTATCTGCAAAAGGAAGGCCTGGTCTTGCAGCACAGCATTGAAAACTGGCAGGAGCGGTTGATCGAGATGCTACGTGATTCGCTGCTGGAGAAGGCTCGCGCGCAAATGGAAGATGGGAATCTCGCGCTGTACGCCGCGGAGGTCGCAGCGCACGAGCGCGATCCGTATACTCTGGTGGAAGAGATTGTTAACGGGATGGCGAAACGCTAGTGCAGCTTGGGTGGCGCAAGCAGAGTGCATAGATCCTTCGCTGCGTTCAGGATGACATTTTGGACTTTCGGGGCGCTTTGATTGCGGAGAAGATATTGGAATGTTGACCATCGACCATCTCGGAATTGCGGTGAAGTCGCTGGCAGTGGCGAAAGATATTTACGAGAAGCTGGGGCTGACTGCGTCCGCGGAAGAGTTGGTCGAAGGCGAACAAGTCCGGGTTGCGATGTTGCCTGTCGGAGATAGCCGTCTGGAGTTGATGGAGGCGACATCAGAAAACTCGGCGGTGGCGAAATTCATTGCCAAACGGGGTGAAGGGCTGCATCACGTTTGCCTGCGTGTGCCTGATTTGGCTACAGTCGTCGAACGTCTGAAGACAGATGGCGTGAGGTTGGTCTCGAACGAAATCAAGACGGGCGCCGGCGGCCATCGTTACGTATTCGTGCATCCTTCGAGCGCGGGCGGAGTGCTGCTGGAGTTGGTCGAGGCCGGGCACTGACCGAAAGCGGCCCGCGGATTAATACGGATCTGTAGGTCACAATTCTCCATCATGCTTCTTCTCGCTGTGGACACTTCCGGCAAGCAGGGCAGCATCGCACTCGCGTCATGCGGCCCGGGTGAGGCTTGTGAGGTCATCGAAGTCGCGGAGCTCTCGGGAGGGACGTTCTCGGCGGAGCTGGTTCCGCAAATTGCCGCCTTGCTCGCTAAACGCAAATTCAGCAAAGCGGACATCGGCGCTTTTGCTGTGGTTTCCGGGCCGGGATCATTTACCGGGTTACGCATAGGCTTGGCGGTCATCAAGGGACTTGCAGAAGTGCTCGTAAAACCGATTGTTGCCGTCTCGCTCCTGCAGGCTCTGGCAAGTGCAGCGCATCTTGACGGTCATGTTCTAGCGGCGCTCGATGTCGGGAGAAACGAGATTTTTCTGGGTGAGTATGAAGTTGGTGCTGCGGGCACACATCTGACTCGTGAACGCCTGGTGACGCGAGACGAATGGCTGGAGTCAGCTCGCGGCGCAGTGATCGTCACAGCGGACGATCCTCTCGCGGAAGCGGCGCGAGCCAAAGGATTGCGCATCATCAAAGCGGAGCGGCCGCGGAGCGATGCAATCGCGCAGCTCGGATGGAGAAAGATTTTGTCCGGAGTAACCATTTCCCCTGAGGCGCTCGAAGCCAACTACATTGGGCGCTCCGACACGGACCTCTTCGTGAAGGGCAGCTAGAAGCAAATGGTAGTGAATCCGGCGCTACGAATGCGAATTCGCCGTGCCATCCCTACGGATATTCCTGTCCTGATAGCGTTGGAGAAGCAATCTGCGACTGCGGCGCATTGGTCGCCGGAGCAGTATGAATCCGCATTTTCCAGCGAAGGGCCATCGCGTGTAGTGCTCGTCATTGAGGATTCCCCCATTGAAGATGCCCGCTTGAAAGACGCCCGCGTGCAAGGATTTATCATCGGCAGGGCGGTCGGTGAAGACTGGGAAATCGAGAACATCGCGGTCGCAGGGGCCGCGCGCCGTCGTGGGCTGGGCACGCGTCTACTCGAAGAATTTATTGGCTTGGCGCGAGGCCGAGGGGCACAGTCCGTCTTCCTCGAAGTTCGCGAATCGAACCTAGCGGCTCGTCAGCTTTATGAGAAGCATGCCTTTGCCGAGACCGGCCGACGCAAGCGTTATTACCGCGAACCACAAGAGGATGCAATCGTTTACCGCTTGGAGTTTGCCTGATTTGCACCAGCCTTGGTGCAGTACCGGGAAATCGCTGAGAGCTCAGCGGATGCCCGACGAGATTTCGCGTTGAAGCAGACTAAGACGTGTGGTAAGTTGGAGTCTGAAAACCCGGTTAGGAGGTCTGCTGGATGCTAACTTCTAGGGACCAGCTCTACGCCAGTCATGATGAATTTCGCAAACTGGCGATGGAGCATACGCTCTACGAAAAACGCCTTGATTCACTCACCGAAAAGCGCTATCTCACCGACGACGAAAAACTGGAAGAAGTGCGACTTAAAAAGCTGAAGCTCCGTCTGAAGGACCAGATGGAGAGTATTGAACGGCAGTATCGGCAACAGCCACAAAACCAGGTAGCCTAATCCAGCTCCAATCTTTTGCGGCTTAGCCGCCGACGGGATCATCTGTCTCCAATCAGGGCGCTGGTAAGCGCCTTTTTCATTTGCATTTAACTGAAAAAGTAAGCCGCGCACCGCGTCTGCACTATAATTCTCTGTATCTCCGAACATGGTTCGTGACGCTTACTATTACGCATTCCCGCTTCTGGCGGCTGCCGCGCTGATCGCGTGGCTTGCCGGTCCGCTTTGGGCGGTGCCGGTGTTGTTACTGGTCATTTTTTTTCTCTGGTTTTTTCGCGATCCGAACCGCGTTATCCCTGGCGATGCGGGCGCTCTCGTGTCACCGGCAGATGGGAAGATTACAGACGTCTCGCCATTGATTTTGAATGGCGCTCCGCGCCTTCGGATCAGCATATTTTTGAATGTGTTTGATGTGCACGTGAACCGCTCTCCGGTCACCGGCGTCATTCGCAGCGTCCAGTATCAGAAGGGGAAGTTTGTCAACGCCATGAATGCGGCCTCGGCCGAACTGAACGAACAGAATGTAGTGACGGTTGAAGGCGAGGGCCAGGTTGTCGTCTTCAAGCAGATCGCAGGCCTCCTGGCACGCAGGATCGTCTTCGACAAAAAGGTTGGCGACCGGGTAGAACGCGGTGAGCGCGTGGGCTTGATCAAATTCGGATCGCGCGTGGATGTTTTGTTGGATGCCTCTGCGGCCGTCGAAGTTAAAGTCGGCGATCGTGTAAAAGGCGGATCGAGTGTGCTGGCCTATCTGAACGCCGAGCGAACACTCGTGGCCGGCAGTGCAGGACAAACTCGGCAAGGAGCACGGTAATGGAGCCAGAAGTTCCAGTGGTTCCGCGGCGACGTAAAGAAGACCGGCCCTCCGGACGGTTGCGCAAGGGCATGTATATTTTGCCTTCGCTTTTCACGGCGGCCAATATTGCCATGGGCTATTACGCCATCCTGCAGGTTACGCATGCTACCGCCGCGGAACCCTGGCATTTTGATTTCGCGGCCAAGGCGATTGGATTTGCCGTTCTGTTCGATGGTTTGGATGGCCGCATCGCCCGCATGACGCGTACCAGCAGTAACTTTGGCCGGGAGTTGGATTCGTTGGCTGACGTCATCACTTTCGGCGTTGCCCCCGCGCTGCTGGCATGGATGTGGGGATTCCGCCAGTTGCCTGTTTTTTTGGGTTCGAGCGAATTAACCGGCAAGATGATTCAGTTTGGCTCCATCTCCAGCTTCTTGTTCTTAATGGCCGGCGCCAGCCGTTTGGCTCGCTTTAACATCGCGTTGAATCCGCAGCCCTCGAACCCGGGGCGGCCGGGAAAAAAGTATTTTGTTGGAATGCCCATTCCGGCTGGAGCTGGAGTCATCGCTGCGGTTGTGCACTTCTCCGGTGGAGACCCGATTTCTTCGCTGTGGAGTTGCATCACATGGATGCTCATCATCGTGGCCGCGGGATATCTCATGGTGAGCACGTGGCGCTTTTACAGTTTCAAAGACATTGATTTCCGCTCGCGGCAGCCCTTTCAGTTGGTTATTCTGCTGGGCTTACTGTTCGCGGCAGTCTGGGTTTTCTCGCAGTGGGTACTATTCATAATCGCGCTGAGCTACATGTTTTCGGGAGTCTTCTGGCGCTTGCAATGGATCTTCCGCCGCAAGCGGAATCCGTCTCCTCCCCAATACAAAGAGGCCTCGCAGACTTCATGAGCTCGAATCTAAAGGTTGCTCCGGGGTCGCCAACCGAACCCGTGCGCGGAGGAAATTTTTACCGTCTCGCTATCGTCGGTGCGGCTTCGCTGAAGGGTAAGGAAGTGGCGGACGTGCTCAACGATCGCAACTTCCCTTCGATTGATGTCAAGCTGTTAGACGACGATGAGTCATTGGGGAAGCTTGAATCGGTCGGAGACGAGGTCACATTCATCCAGAATGTTCGCACCGAGCAGTTCCAGAACATAGATTTTACTTTCTTTGCTTCGGACGCGGAATCCACGCGCAAGAACTGGAAAACGGCGCGCAACGCCGGCAGCGCGATCATCGACCTTTCTTCTGCTCTGGAAGGTGAGCCGGACGCCGTCGTGCGCTCGCCTTGGATAGAGCGGCAATTGGGGCAGTCTTTGATACCTGAGTTGCAGCCTGGCCCGGCAGTAGTGGCGCATCCCGCAGCGGTCGTGCTCGCCCTGCTTCTCCTCCGCGTGCAGAAAGCTGGAGCAGTCCGGCGGGCAGTAGCTACGGTGTTCGAGCCTGCATCCGAACACGGTCAGAAGGGCATGGACGAACTGCATGAGCAGACCGTAAACCTGCTCTCGTTTCAACCATTGCCGAAGAACATTTTTGACACGCAGGTAGCTTTCAACATGGTGGAGCGATACGGCGAACATTCGGTGACGTCGATGGCGACAGTCGAAAGCCGTGTCCTCAAGCATTATCAGCGAATTGCCGGCAAGGATGCTCCGCTGCCATCGGTGCTGTTGGTGCAGGCCCCCATCTTTCACGGGCACGCCTTCGCAGTTCACGTCGAACTCGAACAGACTGCGGATGTCGAAAGCATTTCACAAGCGCTCGCCGGGGAGCATATTAAACTGACGCGCGGAGCCGAGGACGCTCCCTCGAACGTCAACGCTGCAGGACAGGCGGATATTCAGGTGTCGATCGCGCCGGATGCAAGCCAGCCGAATAGCGCTTGGCTGTGGGCCGCGTCCGATAATCTTCGCATTGCAGCGACGACGGCGGTCGAATGTGCGGAAACTATGGCTGCAACTCGGCCGCGGGGCAAGATCCAATGAGCCGTGGAGTGGCTTTGGCCGTGCTGCTCAGCTTTCTGGGCGCAGGATGCGGCTACCACACTGCTGGCCACGCGGTAACCATTCCTGACAACGTACGAACGGTTGCAATCCCGGCATTCGTGAATCAGACTCAGACGTTCAAGATTGAGCAGATGCTCACCGCCGCGGTGGTCAGAGAATTTATCACGCGCACGCACTACCATGTCGTCAACCAGGTCAACGACGACGCTGACGCGGTGTTGCATGGAACCGTTCTTGCCACCTACACCACGCCGCTAATCTATGATTCGCAGACTGGACGCGCAGCGAGTGTAATGGTTGTAGTGTCCATGAAAGTGGCATTAGTCGATAAGCAGGGCAAGGCGCTGTACCAGAATTCCTCGTATCTTTTTCGCGAGCAATACGAAGTTCCACGTGACATAAATAGTTTTTTCGAGGAAGATACGCCGGCATTTCAACGATTGTCGCGCGACTTTGCCCAAAGCCTGGTGTCGAATATTCTGGAGGGGTTCTGATGCGAGCCTTCGCCCAGGCCGACCGCTTTGTGTCCGAGGTGCAAGCCCACAAGCTGCGTCCGGCTTATGTCTTCGTGGGGGCTGAGGTTTTCTTTCGCAAACGTTGTCGTGAAGCAATTCTCGAACACCTGGTCACACCGGATTTGCGCGACTTCAGCTTGTTCGAATTCGATCTGGCGGAAACTGATCTGGTCGACGTTCTCGATCGTGCGCGTACACCTTCCCTGATGGCGCCCTTTCAGGTTTTCTTCGTTCGGGGCGTCAAGAGCCTTTTCGGACGCGGTTCGAATGAAGAGAAGTTGGCGGCGATCGAGCAGTACTGCAAGGATCCGAATCCCGCCGCGGTATTGATCTTTGTCGCGGATCACATCAACATTCCCGCCGATCCGCGCCGCATGGAACTAACCGACAAAGAGCGTTATGAACGCATCCGAGAAACTCTGGGTCAGTACTGCGCAATCGTCGAACTGGCGCGAGTCGAAGAAAGCGAGGCGGTGCGCTGGATTGGCGAATACGGCGCCACGCGAGACGTCAAGATCGATGCCGACGCCGCGCGCGAACTGGTCGACGCTCTCGGTGGCGACATGATGATGGTTTCGAACGAGCTGGAGAAACTGATTCTATACGTGGGCGAAAAGAAACGCATTACGCTAGGCGACGTCGAGACCATGGTACTGGCGGCAAAGCAAAGATCGTTGTATGAACTGACCGATGCAATCTCCGCGAAAGATCGGGTGCGGGCGCTAGAAATGCTGGACGCGATTCTGACCACGGGCGAGGGCGACGAGGCCGCCATCGGACATCTTTACATGCTGGCCAAGACCTTTCGCCAGATGCTGGTGATTCTGGAGCGAAATGTGCGCGACCAGCGCATGCTGTGGGCCGCGCTATGGCAGGGCTTCCGCGTTCCTCCGTTTGCCGCCGACGACATCATCAAGCAGGCTCGACGCTACAAGTCGAAACGAGAGCTGACGCGCGCCATCCGGCTGGTAGCGAAAACCGACCTGGCATTGCGTTCGAACCCGCCAAGCAAGCGAATGGTCCTGGAGAAGTTGGTGCTGGACCTGACCTCAGAGCCGAAGCCCGAAGTCGGTTGGATGCAGGAAGAATTGCCGGTGTAATGCGGATCACGTGGGAACAGGCGCCCCTAGTCGTCTAGCCGAACCAAGCTCGGCAAGTGGCCATGCGATCTCTAGATTTGTCGGCGAACCTTAGCTACTTCTTGCCGACCGCGTTCAAGCGCACATTCAATCGCGACTTGTAGCGCGATGCTGTATTCGCGTGCAGCACGCCCTTCTGAACTGCCTTGTCAAGAGCGGAGACGGTCTGCCGAAAAACCTGATCGGCGTTCTGCTGCTCGCCTTTGGCGAGCGACTCACGTAAGTCGCGCAACGCGCTGCGCAGGCGGGAAGTGTTCGCACGGTTGCGCGCGGTGCGTTTCTCAGTCTGACGGGCGCGCTTCAGCGCCGAAAAATGATTTGCCATGTAATTCGTTTACCTTCGTCTCTGGTTTTCTCTCGCTTGGATTCCAGCAAGAGATTCGAGTGGGTACGACTGAGTTATTCTACGGGAGCAAGTCGCTGCGGGTCAAACGGATCTGAGCTAAATGATGTTGTCTCGCCCGCCATTGACTCCTATCCGACCCCCGGCGTACCCTTAACGCAATGGTAGTAGCTTGCACCTCGGGAGCGAGCATTCCGGTTGGTTCCACTTGCAGAGAGAAGAATTTTGTTGTCGCAAAGGCCGGCACGGGTGTGCCTGCGTGGCAGCAATGCCATCTAAGCGCTATCGCGGCAAACCAAGCATAGCCGTCGACGGAGGGATACGCCAAAGCTGAATGAAGAAGAGCATCGAGATTACTCCTCACATTGAAGCCCTGTTCGGAACCAGGGACGAGAACCTGCATGTGTTGGAAGACGGTCTGAACATCAATATCGACCTGCGATCCAACTCGATCGAACTGGAAGGGGCGGCCCGCGATGTTGCCAGGGCCGAGCAAGTCTTTGCCGACTACAACCACCTGCAACGCTCCGGACACGCTTTTAATAACGGTGATTTGAACAGCATGCTGCGTGTGTTGATGGCGGACCCAAAAGCCACCCTGCGCGGACTGGCGGAAGCTGGGCGCCAGCGCTCCTTCGGACGCCGCACTGTTCAGCCGAAGAGCTTGAATCAGAAACGATACGTCGAGGCCATTGAGAACCACGACATGGTTTTCGGAATCGGTCCTGCCGGTACGGGAAAAACCTACTTGGCAGTGGCGATGGCGATATCGGCGTTGCTGGCCAAGAGAGTGAACCGGATTATTCTGGCGCGTCCAGCGGTCGAAGCCGGCGAGCGTTTGGGATTTCTTCCCGGGACGTTGCAGGACAAGATCGATCCGTATCTACGCCCGCTTTACGACGCGCTATACGACATGCTGGACCCCGAAAAAGTGGATCGCTACCTGGAAAAGAATGTCATTGAAATTGCGCCGATTGCGTTCATGCGCGGACGAACATTGAACGATTCATTTGTGATTCTGGATGAAGCGCAGAACACAACCTCGGAGCAGATGAAGATGTTCGTGACACGCCTCGGGTTTAATTCCAAGGCAGTGATCACCGGCGACGTAACCCAGATCGACTTGCCCAATGCCCGCCGCAGTGGGCTGCTGGAAGCGGTCGATATTCTGAAACGCGTTGAAGGATTGACATTCGTTTACTTCGACGAGGGCGACGTTGTCCGGCATCACTTGGTGCAGCGCATCATTCGGGCTTACGATGAGCACAAGACCAAACTGGCGGAACAGCAATTGTCTCTGCTCGAACCGAAGGGCAATGCAAACGGCAAGATCAACGGTGCGGACAGCACGCCTGTGCAAAAGAATATTGCGCAGTCGGCGGAAGCAGACGCGAAAGAATAAAACGGGTGTGATTGGCTCGGAGGGCTGTGGTTTACGGCCCTCCTGTTTATTTTGGCGAGTTTCCACGGAGAAGGTTTGGTCATCATTCAAGAACGAGTAGCCGGGCTGAGTGAGGCCGCGCTGGCGAAGTTTGTGGCGCGCGCGCGCCGAGCGGCTGGGCTTCAAGGCTCCGTCAGCGTGCTGGTGACAAGCAGCCGGGAGTTGCAGGGATTGAACCGCCGTTTTCGGGGGAAGAATAAGCCAACCGACGTGCTATCGTTCCCCGCGATGCCCGGGTTGATGCGGGGATTTGCCGGGGATGTAGCTATTTCGGCGGAGATTGCGGCTCGAAATGCACGTCGCTTGGGGCACACGGCTGCTGATGAAATCAGAATTCTAACCTTACATGCAGTACTCCATCTCTCCGGATACGATCACGAGCAAGATAATGGGCAGATGGAGCGCAAGGAGCAACGGTTGCGGAAGTCGCTCGGATTGCCCGTGGGGCTAATCGAAAGAGTACAGCAAGGCCGCGAAAAGAGTTCTCGCGCCGTGCGAGTGTTGAGATGAACTTCGTCATCGCCATTGTGCTGCTGATGTTGCTTGGGCTGCTGACCCTGGTCTCTTATGTGGAGCGTCTTTATACCGAGATTGGCAAATTTCTTTCCCGCGAGTTCCAAGACAATATTGACGCCTTCGAACACGACATCGAGCCCAGGCTGCGTGTAAGTCGAGCTCGTGCCGCCTTGTCGATGGCGGTGTTGACTCAACTAACCACAGCCGCCATTGCCATGCTCGTGGGCTTCACCGTATTCCGGGACCGGGCCTGGAGCATTTACGAAATTCTGCAGGCTACGCTGACTCTGATCTTGACTGTCGTCGTTTGTAACCGATTTTTACCATTCGTTTTTTTCTCCCGGACGAAAGGGCAGTGGCTCATTCGATGGACGCTGGTCTTGCGCATCCTGATCTACCTGGTTTTGCCGGTGACCCTGGTGTTGGGCTTCTTACAGTCGGTGGCCGCTCTGACCAAAGGGCATTCGGATGAACAGCCTGAAACTCAGGCAGAAGCGGTGGATGCGCTGATTGAAGCAGGTCAGGAGGAAGGAATCCTGGATGAGAGCAACCGCGACATGATTCAGTCCGTCGTGGAATTTGGCGAGAAAACGGTGCGCGAGGCGATGAAGCCGCGGCCGGAAATCGTCGCCGTCCCCACCAATACCACGGTCGAGCAGTTCATCGAGTTGCTGCGCATGAAACCGTTTTCCCGAGTGCCGGTGTTCGAAGGGACGATTCATAACATTAAGGGAATCGTTTACGCGCAGGATGTTCTGCAGGTGCCGGACACTGAGGCGCGCACGCGGACCTTGGATACGCTCATGCGGAAAGATGTCTATTTCGTGCCCGAAAGTAAGCTGGGAAGCGAACTTCTGCGCGAGATGCAAAAGAACAATATCCGCATGGCGATCGTGGTAGACGAGTATGGGGGAGTGGCGGGACTGGTCACGATCGAGGATCTGGTCGAAGAAATCGTGGGTGAGATCGCTGACGAACACGAGAAAGCTGAAGTGGTGCGTGAGAACGATCACTCCTACATCGTTCCCGGGAACATGGATGTCGATCGGTTGGATCAGTTGCTGGGCACCCGTCCCGAGGGAAAAGAGTCGGCGACGGTGGCGGGATTAGTTAGTGAGTTAGCAGGCCGCATTCCGCAAAAAGGTGACGTCATCGAAGATGATGGCCTGCGCTTTGAAGTGCTGGAATCGACTGAGCGGCGAGTGCAGCGAGTTCGCATCTCAGCAGTCGAGCCGAAACAGATGCGGTTGATCTAGAAAGTAAGTAATTCGGCCGATTGCGAATTTCTTAATTACCAAATGCCCAATTACTGAATCTCTTAATTCTTATGGCCTTTCACTCCGGATTCGTTTGCATCCTTGGGCGTCCCAACGCCGGCAAGTCCACGTTGCTGAATGCCCTGGTGGGCGAGAGACTGGCCATCGTCAGCCCCAAGCCCCAGACTACACGCAACCGCATTCTGGGAATTGTCCAGATTCCGAAGCGAAAGAAATCTCCGGCCGGCCAAATTGTGCTGATTGATACGCCGGGTGTACACAAGGCAGACACTTCACTTGGCCGCAAGATGATGTCTGAGGTGCGCGAGGCGTTGGAAGGTTGCGACTTGCTTCTGCTGATTGTGGACGTAACCAGGAAATTTGGTCAGGCTGATGAGTCGGTACTCGAAATGGCCAAGAAATCCGGAACGCCAGTTTTCCTGTTACTTAACAAAATTGATTTGTTTCGGAACCAGAAAGATAAGCTGCTGCCCATCATCGATGGTTACCGCAAGCTTCACGCGTTCAAAGAAATTATTCCAATTTCGGCGCGCAAGCCCGAAGGCTTAGATTTGTTAATAGAAAAGATAATTGGCGCCTTACCGGAGGGGCCGCGCTATTTCCCAGAGGATCAGGTAACCGACCAACCGATGCGCTTCATGGTGGCTGAGGTCATCCGGGAACAGGTTCTGCTGGAAACCAGTGAAGAGGTTCCATATGCGACGACCGTGTTGGTTGAACAGTTCGAGGAAGGTGCGAAGCTTACGCGAATCGCGGCAGCTATCTATTGCGAGCGGGAAGGGCAGAAACGGATTCTGATCGGCAAGCAGGCGCAGATGTTAAAAAAAATTGGCACAGCAGCGCGCTTGCAGATCGAAAAGATGGTCGGCACTCGCGTGTTTCTCGAGTTGTTCGTGAAAGTGAGCCCAGAATGGCGTCAATCGCGTACGTTTATTGAAGAGTTAGATTGGCGCCGGCAATTGGAGTTGTTAACGCATACAGAGAAAACATGAGAATGCGAGTGTTACTGTGGTTTCGCGGCGATTGCGTTTCACGTTGCCGGAGCTGCATTTCGCCTGTAGAATCACAAAGCAGTAAGCCGCTACTAATCATCGGGAACGATCCTCATCGATGTCCACCAATTCCGAACCGACTTACGATTTCCTGGCCGACAAATTACTTTTCAAGCTCCAGGTCACGCTGGCTGCCGATAAAGCGGCGGTGGATGCGGTGGTGCAGCGAATCATGGAGTGCGTCCGATCGAAAGACTGTGCCGTCGGAAAGGAAGCGGAGATTGAGCTGGCGCTTTCAGAGGCGCTGGCTAACGCGGTCGTGCACGGAGCCAAATCCGACGCCTCGAAGATCGTTGAATGTGATATTGCCTGTGATGCAAACCGGAGCCTGCTGATCGTGGTGCGCGATCCGGGAGACGGTTTTGATCCCGCGTCCATCCCCAGCCCGGTAGTTGGCGAGAACCTGTTTTCGGGCCACGGTCGTGGCGTTTATCTGATTACTCAGCTCATGGACGAAGTGAAGTTCCTGAAGAACGGGACCGAAATCCACATGATCAAGCGGTAGATCCTTTCAACAAAAAACCACGCTAACCTACTCTTTGGCAGCAATGCCCAGGGTTTTCATTTTGCGGTAGAGGTGGCTGCGTTCCAGGCCCAGCACCTCCGCCGTACGCGTAACGTTGCCATGATTCTCGTCGAGTTTTTTCAAAATATAGTCACGCTCGTAAGCGGCTCGCGCTTGGTGCAGGCTGGAGAACTCATTGCCGGCAGCACGGCGCGTGCCATCGCGATGAACCAGCGGAGGCAGATGTTTGCGTTCGAACCGAATAGTCGTAGGATTCATGATTACGATGCGCTCGATCACATTCCGCAGCTCCCGCACATTGCCCGGCCAGGAATAGCGCATCAGTGTGTCGATAGCGTCATCGGTGATCTCGCGCATGCGGCGGCCATAGGTGGCAGAAAACTCTTTTAGAAAGTGGCGTCCGAGCAACGGAACGTCCTCCTTGCGCTCGCGCAGCGGCGGCACCGAAAAGGGGATCACATTGAGTCGGTAAAACAAATCCTCGCGAAAGTTCCCTCGGGAGATTTCCTCTTCCAGATCCTTGTTAGTGGAAGCGATCACACGGGCATCCACGGTGATGGGTTCGTCGCCGCCGACCGGTACAAACCTCTGTTCATCGAGCGTCCGCAAAACCTTTGATTGCGTTTTAAGGCTCATGTCGCCGATCTCATCCAGGAAAAGCGTGCCACCATGAGCTTTTTGGAATGTCCCCTCTTTATCTCCAGTGGCTCCAGGGAACGACCCTTTCCGATGGCCAAAAAGTTCGCTCTCGATCAGATCCTCGGGAATTGCGGCGCAGTTTACTTCGACGAACATCTCATCCTTGCGCAGACCCTGTGCGTGAATAGCATGGGCCACCAATTCTTTCCCCGTTCCAGACTCTCCATAAATGAGAACGCGTCCGTTGGTGGGAGCCATGATCTGAATTTGCTGGCGTAGCGCCTTCATGGGAATGCTGTCGCCCACGATCACACTTTTCGGTATGAGTTGTTTCTTGAGATCCCGATTCTCTTCGCGTAATCGCTTGGCATCGATCGCGTTCTTGATGAGGATGAGAGTTTTGTCAATCGAGAGCGGCTTTTCCAGAAAGTCATAAGCCCCGAGTTTCGTGGCGCGAACCGCAGTTTCGATAGTGCCGTGCCCAGAAATCATGATGACTTCGGGAGCATTTTCTTTCTCGCGGATCCTCTCCAGGGTTTCCAGGCCGTCGATGCCGGGTAGCCACACATCGAGCAGGACTACGTCGAATGAGTGTTTGCTGATGATGTCCAGACCAGCTTCGCCGCTCTCGGCCATCGAGGTTTTGAACCCTTCATCTTCCAGCACGCCCTTCAGCGACTGTCGAATGGTGGGTTCATCGTCAACGATAAGAATGTTATGCATGCTAATTGATGGCGGGTGCGGCGACCGCATCCACGACCATCGGCAGTTCAACCACAAAGCGCGCGCCGACGGGCTTATTTTCTTCTACGCGAATGGAGCCGTGGTGGTCTTCGATGATACGGTTCACGATGGCAAGTCCAAGGCCCGTGCCGCGCTTTTTGGTGGAGAAGTACGGCAGGAACAACCGCTCCTTCAATTCCCGGGTAACGCCGTGGCCAGTATCTGCGACAGTGATCTCCACCACGTCGCGGCTAGCGACCAGCACGGTGGAAATCTGAATCTCTCGAAAGAGAGCGTCTTGCATCGCTTCGGCGGCGTTATCTACCAGATTGGCCAACGCACGCTTAATAGCTTCCGGATCAGCCATCACACTGGGCAGATCGGGGGCCAGAAACGTACGCACTCGGATGTTATCCAAGCGGCCGTTGAACATGGCCAGCGTGCTTTCCACAATGGTATTGATGTTGGCCAATTGCGGACGTGCCGTGGGAAAACGCGCCAAAGTAGAGAATTCGTCCACAAGAGTGCGGACGGTTTCGACGGCGGAGGCGATGGTCTCAGCGCAGCTATGGAGCACTTCCACCGAAGCGGCATCAGGACGTGCGCCACGATGCAGATGCCGGCGGATGCGCTCTGCGGACAATGCGATCGGGGTCAGCGGGTTCTTGATTTCATGCGCGACGCGTCGCGCGACTTCGCGCCATGCCGCTTGCTTCTGTGCCTTGAGTAACTCCGAGAGATCTTCGAACACCAGGACGTATCCCAGTCCCTGTCCATCGTGCTTGAGAGTGGCCACGGTAGCCGCGACACTTAAGTTGGCCCGCTGCACTACCATTTCCATCTGCGTAGTCGAGGTTCCCATGCGGTCGGCGCGGCGCAACAGGGGTTCAAGATCTTCGAGGACCTCAGGAGCGAAGACGTCTTTCAAGGGCGCGCCGATCAGCACACCCGGCGTGCCGGATTCCGCAGCAGCCGGATGGAATAAGCGAAGCAGTGCGTGATTTGCATGGGTGACGCGCCTTTCGGCGTTCAGCGAAAGCACGCCGTTAGGGATGCTTTCCAGAATGGTTTCAATATGACGGCGGCGCTGCTCCAAGGCGACGTTGGCCGCGCTAAGGTCGCGGCTGGAGGCGTCAATCTGCCGGCGGCTGGATTCCAGTTCCTCCGCCATCCGGTTGAACGAATGCACCAGATCGCCGATTTCATCGGCAGCACGGACTTCCACTCGATAGTCGAGCCGCCCACGAGAAATCTCCTGCGTCGCTTCAGCAAGTGCGACCACGGGACGCGTCACCAGCTTGGAGAGAAATAGAGCAAACCACGTGGTAGCGAAAAGTACCATCACGGTGAGCAGAAGCAGCACTTCCATATAGGTCCGGCGAACCAGTCTTCGTTCGCGCGCCAGGTCTAGATAACGCTGCTGGCTGGCCTCCACCTGCTTCACCGTCTCGGAGAATTGTTTTGGCAAGGGTATGCCGACCAGGATCAAACCATGATTGCCCAATGGCGCACTGCCCAGAATGTAGTCGGTTTGCTCCCAAGTGAAAGAAGTTGGAGTGTCCAATTGCAATCGCGGAAGCTTGGCTTTCAATTGCGGCCACGAAACGGGCGTGCCAAAACTGGCCTGGGCCTCACCGTCCACCATAGCGACAGCAAAACCGCCTTGCAGCGTGGATGCATGACGCTGAAGTTCCTCTGTTAGGGCAGAAAAACTGTGGCTCGCAAACGCAGATTGGGTCTCGGGCGAAGTCGCGATCGCTTCGGCCTCGGCTCGCGTGTTTTGTGCAGCATAGTTCGAAAGCAGCGATGCCATGGTCGCCGTATCCCGCCGCACTTCCTCCACCGGTGTGGAAAACCACTTGTCAATCGATCGGTTCATCAAGACATAGGCAAAGAAGAACATGCCAATGACTGGAAGAAACGAAAGCAAGAGACTGCCTACCACCAGACGGGTGCGGAATTTCGATCCAAGAACGCCGAGCCTTCTCTCCGCAAAGAGTTTCAGTAGATTCCGGGCGAGGACGAACGTCAGTGCCACGAACAGAAGAAAGATCAATGCGGAAAGGGATGCAAAAATCAGAAGCTGCTGATTGGTGTTCGGATTGAGAGGCAGGTCGAAAGAGGTCAGCGAAAGCAATACCCAAAAAAGCAGGGCGAGCCCCACCGCCAAGGGGATTATGACCTTCTTTCGGCTGGAAGTTTTGTGATCGGGTCGAGTTGGATTAGGAGCAGACATTCCCATCGGCAGCCAAACTCTGGTCTGAAGCTTGGCAGGCTTCTTCGGCCCCATTATAAGCGGACGTGCCCTTGAAGGGGATTGTCGCTTTTAACCGTCACTCTAGACCGGATGGACAGCGTGTTCCCGACGGGCCAATTCCGCCGGGTGGTCACGACCTGTCGCGGCATCCAGCGTAAAAGACTGAAAGCCAGAACCTTTGATCCCCAAGATCGAAGGGCCGGCCAGCCAAAACGCCAGCCAGCCAAAACGCCAGCATCGCCCTGCCCAGCTTGTCACAAGTTCAGAGAACTCTAATGGTCCGGACGGATCGATGGTCATTTACCTTGGGCTTACCTAAGTTCATGCCCGTCGGAACTCCCTAACTTATGGAAAACACATCTGACGCGGACTTGACGAGCCACAAAGGCGTTGTGCATTGGTCGTCGCGGAGTACAAGTACTTAAGTTACTGGTGAAGTAACGCATCTGCTGTGACAATTTGTGTCAACGCGATAGGCTGTGTTTCTCCCCTTAAATAAGCAGCATCGCGCGAGCAAAGTGAAGTCGACGTCATCCCTCTGCCGCTCAGATAGGAGATCGAGGTATGTCTCAACGGCTGGGTGATCTTCTGGTCAAAGAGAAGGTCATTACCCCAGAGCAGTTGGAGCAAGCAACCAAGACTCAGAAAGAGACCAACGTTCGCCTGGGCGCGGCCCTGGTGAAGTTGGGATTTCTGACTGATGAAGACGTCACCAACTTTCTTTCCCGGCAGTATGGCGTTCCCGCCATCAATCTTTCCTATTTCGAAATTGACCCTGCGGTAGTCAAACTAATTCCATTTGAAACCGCCAAACGTTATCAAATCCTGCCCCTAAGCCGCGTTGGCGCTTCCTTGACGATCGCGATGGTCGACCCGACCAACGTGTTCGCCATGGACGATATCAAGTTCATGACCGGTTTCAATATCGAGCCTGTAGTCGCGTCGGAGAGCTCGATTCTCGAAGGCATCGACAAGGCATACGGCGCCACCAAGGAAGAGGATCTCGAGCAAGTGATGTTGTCGATGTCGGAGATGGACGAATCCGACGTCGAACTGCAAGCGGATCAGGCAGAGCTTGGACTGGCGGACCTCGAGAAGGCTGCCGATGAAGCTCCTATCGTCAAACTGGTTAACTTAGTGTTGACCGACGCCGTGAAGCGGGGAGCTAGCGACATCCACATGGAGCCGTACGAAAAAGAATTCCGCGTGCGCTTCCGTATTGACGGCGTTCTGCAGAGCATCATGACGCCACCGCTGAAGTTGAAAGATGCCATTATTTCGCGCGTGAAGATTATGTCGAAGCTGGATATCAGCGAGAAGCGGCTGCCGCAGGACGGCCGCATCATGCTGAAGATGAATATCGGCGGGCGCAAGAAGCAACTCGACTTCCGCGTCAGCACGCTGCCCACACTGTGGGGAGAAAAAATCGTGCTCCGCCTGCTCGACAAAGAAAACCTCCGCCTGGATATGACCAAGCTGGGTTTCGAGCCGGAATCGCTGGTCAAGTTCGAGAAGGCCATCCTCAAGCCCTATGGCATGGTTCTGGTAACCGGACCAACCGGGTCGGGCAAGACCAATACGCTCTACTCCTCGATTTCTACATTGAACAAACCCGATACCAACATCATGACCGCGGAAGACCCGGTCGAATTCCAGTTGGCTGGAGTCAACCAGGTGCAGATGAAGGAGCAGATCGGATTAAACTTCGCCACCGCCTTGCGTGCTTTCTTGCGGCAAGACCCGAACATTATTCTAGTCGGCGAAATCCGAGACTTTGAAACTGCTGAAATTGCCATCAAGGCCGCTCTTACCGGACACTTGGTGCTCTCCACGCTCCACACCAACGGCGCCCCGGAAACCATCACCCGACTTATGAACATGGGCATTGAACCTTTCCTGGTCGCGACCTCGGTCCACCTGATTTGTGCTCAGCGGCTGGTGCGCCGCATCTGCAAGGAATGCACGGAGGTCGTCGACGTTCCCCATCAAACCCTGATCGAAGAGGGTTACAGCCCGGAAGAAGCCAAGACAGTAAAGATCCAAAAGGGCAAAGGCTGCGGCATTTGTAACAACACCGGATACAAAGGCCGCTGCGGTTTGTACGAAGTCATGGAAGTGGATGACGAAATCAAGGAACTGGTTCTAGTGGGCGCTTCGGCGGTCGAATTGAAAAAGAAAGCAATCGAACGCGGAATGATTACCCTGCGCCGCAGCGGGCTGATCAAAGTTGCTGCGGGGATGACGACGCTCGAGGAAGTGGCACGCGAGACTATTCACTAAAAGTTTGCAACGAGGAAGAAAGGGAATAAAAGATGTCGCTCGCACTAAGTGATCTGTTGAAAAGAATGTTGGAGATGTCGGGAAGCGATCTTCACCTTACGACGAACTCGCCACCGCAGATCCGCGTACACGGGCACTTGGTGCCGCTGGACCTGCCGCAGATGACGCCGGCTGAGACCAAACAATTGGCCTATAGCGTCATGACTGATTCGCAGAAGCATCGCTTCGAAGAGAACCTGGAACTGGATTTCTCTTTCGGACTCAAAGGTCTGGCTCGGTTCCGTGCCAACGTGTTCAACCAGCGGGGTGCGACATCGGCCGTCTTCCGTTTGATTCCTTTCGAGATCAAGTCCTTTAATCAGTTGAACCTTCCCGCTGTGGTCAGCAAGATGTGCGACAAGCCTCGCGGTCTGGTCCTGGTTACCGGACCGACCGGCTCGGGCAAGTCCACCACTCTCGCCGCCATGATCGACAAAATCAACACCGAGCGGCATGACCACATCCTCACCATCGAGGACCCGATCGAATTCGTGCACATGAACAAGAATTGTGTGGTCAATCAACGCGAAGTGCACGCCGACACCAAGAGCTTTACGGACGCACTGCGAGCCGCGCTTCGTGAAGATCCCGACGTCGTGCTGATCGGCGAAATGCGAGACTTGGAGACCATCGAATCGGCGCTGCGTATCGCCGAAACCGGTCACCTTACGTTCGGCACGCTGCACACCAACTCAGCGTCGTCCACCATCAACAGAATTATCGATGTCTTCCCAGCCCACCAGCAGTCGCAGATTCGAGCGCAGCTATCGCTGGTGTTGGAAGGCATCATGTGCCAAAGCTTGTTGCCCAGCGCGGATGGCAAAGGCCGGGCGATGGGTATGGAAATCCTGGTGCCGAACGCCGCCGTGCGCAACCTGATTCGCGAAGACAAGATCCACCAGATTTACTCGTCCATGCAATCGGGTCAGGACAAGTTCGGTATGCAGACGTTCAATCAGGCACTGGCCACACTTTACTTCCAGAAGCAGATCACACTTGAGGTCGCTATGGCTCGCTCCAGCAACGTTGACGAGTTGCAGGAGATGATCAACCGCGGCGCAGGACTGATGAATCGCAACCAGTCCGCGACCGCCGTGAAGGGTGCAGCGACAGGGAAGCGGTAGGCAGTTTCGAACGAAGTAGTAGTCCGGAACGAGCAGTCGGTTTACGAGAGCAGTAATGCGGTGCGCGAACGACTCGCACACCCCGCAAACGCTAGGGAAGCAAGGAGAAGTTCACCATGCCAGTTTTCACATTTTCTGGGAAGAGCGAAAACGGAGAGAAAATCAGCGGCGAGCGAGTTGCGCCCAATAAACAGGCTCTGGCCACGCAATTGCGCAAGGAGCGAATCAACGCGGGCGCAATACGCGAAAAAGGCAAAGAGTTTGTCATGCCGACCTTCGGCTCAGGCAAGGTCAAGACCAAGGAGATTGCAATCTTCTTCCGTCAGTTCTCGGTCATGATCGATGCCGGTCTGCCGCTGGTGCAGTGTCTGGAAATCCTGGGCGCAAACCAGGAGAACCAGGCATTCCAGAAGACGCTCACAGGCGTACGAACCACTGTGGAAGGTGGCTCGACCCTGGCCAACGCCATGCGGCAATACCCGAAGATCTTCGACGATCTTTCCACCAACATGATCGAAGCCGGAGAGACTGGCGGTATTCTGGACATCATTCTGCAACGCCTGGCGCAGTACGTCGAAAAGGCGGTCAAACTCAAGGGGGCGGTGAAATCGGCTCTGATCTACCCCGTCTCGGTCATCGGGATGGCAGTCCTGATTGTGGCTGCGCTGCTGAAGTGGGTTGTCCCCATCTTCGCCAACCTCTTCGCCGGATTGGGCGTAGCTTTGCCGTTGCCGACCCGCATAACGGTCGGGCTGAGCGCATTCGTGGGCCAGTTCTGGTGGTTCTTCATCATCGGTATCGGAGGTATGGTTTTTGGCGTCAAGCAGATCCGTAAGAATCCCAAAGGCCGCTACTATCTGGATTACGGAATGCTGAAGATGCCGATCATTGGCCTGCTGCTGCGCAAGATCGCGGTCGCTCGCTTTACTCGAACTCTGGGCACGCTGATCACCTCTGGCGTGCCTATTCTCGAGGGCCTGAGCATCACCGCCAGAACCTCGGGAAACGCGGTGTTGGAAGAGGCCTTGATGAAGGTGCGGAAGGCGATCGAAGAGGGCCGCACCATCGTCGATCCACTACGCGAATCCGGAGTCTTTCCCAACATGGTTACTCAGATGATCGGCGTAGGCGAAGCTACCGGCGCCATGGATGCCATGCTGCAAAAGGTCGCCGATTTCTACGAAGACGAAGTCGACGCCGCGACTAAGGACATGCTGGCTTTGCTGGAACCTGTCTTGATCGCATTCCTGGGCCTGGCAGTCGGCGGCATCGTTGTTTCGCTTTATATGCCGCTATTCTCGCTGATCGCCAAGATGGCCGGCTAAGCACGAAACATCCTGGGCGGAGTACCTGGCTGGAGAATGATACGCCAGCGGACTCCGCCCAGCGGAGAAGCTCTTCCACCAAGGGGTTCTTGATTGCTGGCACGCCGCAATGGCATTCCCGAGGGAAGGGGCAGGGGAATTGGTTTAGGCATGCAATCCATGTTCGATGAGCGGCTGTGGCTGGCCTGGCTGGTCAAGGTTCGGATTCTTATCCTGACATTTCTGTTGGGAATTGAGCTGGCTATTTCGCGGCTCACTCCCAATCCTTTGCCACTACGGCTGTTCGTCGATGCCATCTTGTTGTGGTATGCGGTCTCAATCTTCTACGTGTTGCTGTTGTCTTTTTGGCAGGAGTACCGGATCCAGGCTGTGCTGCAGGTGCTTACTGACCTGGCGCTTGTCAGCTTGGTGGTCTATGCCACCGGAGGAGTCGACAGCTCACTCAATTTTCTTTATCCGCTGGTCATCATCGTAGCTTGCATTCTCCTGCCCCGGATCTGGGCTTATCTTACGGCTGCGCTCGCCTTCATCCTGTACGGCACGGTTCTGGAGCTTACGTACTTCGCAATTATTCCTTCTTACTCGACCACCCATCCGAAGCTGAAGGCCCTGCAAGCCATTATTTTCGTCAACCTGTTCGGCTACCTTGCGGTTTCGTACCTTGCCGGATTGCTGGCAAACAAGTTGCGTCAGGTAGACGTAAAACTAGCGCACACCAGCGGAGCGCTGGAAAATCTGCAGGCGTTGCACGAGAACATCATTCAGTCCATCACCGGAGGATTGATCACCACCGGGCTCGATGGACACATTACGCTGGTCAACACTGCGGCGCAGGAACTGCTAGATCGTTCTGAAGAAGGTCTTCTCGGTCAGCCAGTCAACCAGCTTTTTTTGGATCCCCTGCCTCACGTCAGTTCTGGGCCGGCTCACGGTGAAGTCCGATGTCTCGCGCCCAACGGCTATCGCAAGACGTTTCGCGTACTGGTTTCCGCCCTGGCCGTACCGGAGCGGAGCACACTAGGTTTCGTATATACCTTCGATGATTTGACGGAAATCCGGCGACTGGAGCGCGAAGTCCGCATGCAGGACCGTTTGGCTGCGGTAGGGCGGCTGGCGGCGGCGATCGCGCATGAGATCCGCAATCCTCTGACTTCGATCGCCGGGTCTGTCAGCATGCTTTCAGAAATCCCACATTTGGGGGATGAGCATCGACAACTGCTGCAAATTGTGACCCGGGAGTCGGAGCGACTCAACACCATCATCACCGATTTTCTCGCCTATTCTCGCGGACGCCAGTACCGGTTCACCAAGGTGAATTTGCTTCCCCTTCTCGAAGACACGCTCACTTTGCTCGAACATCGTCTGGCTGCGCAAAGCGCTGGCATACGCGTCGAGCGAAAATACGGAGTGAAAGAAGCCTGGACTTCGGCGGACGGAGACAAACTCAAGCAAGTCTTCTGGAATTTCTGCGAGAACGCGGTTCGCGCCATGAAAACGGGAGGCATCCTGACGGTCTCGCTGGAATCCAGCGGCGAAGACTGGCAGATCAACTTCGCCGACACAGGTCCAGGAATGAGCCAGCAGGTCATCGAGAAGATATTCGAGCCGTTCCAGTCTCAATTCGAGGGTGGCACCGGTCTTGGCTTAGCCATCGTCTACCAGATCGTGCAGGCTCACGAAGGCAAGGTCTGGGCCCGCTCCAACCTGGGACAGGGCAGCGTGTTCGTGCTGCGCTTGCATCGTTACGCGGTGGGAGAAGTTCTGGCTGCTGCGCAAACGGGTGGTGCACATCAGTCGCACTCGACTCTTCCCGACAACACCAGTGCCGCCGCGGTCACGGTGGGAGGAGGGGCGCATGGGTAACATTCTGGTTTGCGATGATGAGCGCTCCATCTGTGAGATGTTGGATATCGCCCTGCGCCGCGAAGGTCACAAGGTTGAGACCGCAAATTCGGGCGAAGCCGCGAAACGAAAACTCGACGGTGCTTTGTATGACGTAATCGTCACGGACATAAAGATGCCGAATATTGACGGCATCGAGGTGCTGCGTCACGCCCACCAGATTTCTCCCGACTCCGCCGTGATTCTGATGACGGCGGTCGATGACTACGAAGCCGCAGTGCAAGCGGTCAAAGCTGGCGGGGCCACGGATTACATCCGCAAGTCTCCGGGCTTAGTCGATGAAATCAAGCTGGCCATTAATCGGGCGCTGGAGAAAGTATCCTTAAGCCGGCAGAATTTCGCTTTCAAACGCGATGCAGCCACGCGCAATTCTCTCGACAACATTGTCGGCGTCAGTCCCGCGATGGAGAAACTGAAGCAGACGATTCGCACCGTCGCTTCAACACAAAGCACTGTCCTGATCTACGGCGAGAGCGGAACCGGCAAGGAACTTGTGGCTCGCGCCCTGCATGTGTGTTCTCCGCGCGCGGCTGAGCCATTTGTCTCCATCAACTGCGGGGCCTTTCCGGAGACGCTCCTCGAGAGCGAATTGTTTGGCTATGTCAAAGGCGCATTTACCGGAGCGAACCAGAACAAGCGCGGATTATTCGAAGTCGCGGACAAAGGAACCATTTTTCTCGACGAGATCAGCGAAATGAGCCTGACCATGCAGGTCAAACTGCTGCGAGTTTTGCAAGAGCGCTCGGTGCGTCCGGTGGGAGGAACGAACGAAATTCCCATCGACGTGCGCGTGATTGCCGCGACCAATCGCGACCTCGACAAGCAAGTGGCCGAAAATACTTTTCGCGAGGATCTTTACTACAGGCTCAGCGTGATCCCAGTTTCTGTCCCGCCGCTGCGCCAACGTCGCGAAGACATTCCACTTCTGGTCAACCACTTCCTCAAGAAGTACGCACCAGGAGCAGGGAAGAGCATTCAGCGGGTACATGCCCAATCGCTCGAAGCGCTGGGAGGTTACGAATGGCCGGGCAATGTCCGCCAACTGGAAAATACAATCGAACGCGCGGTGGCTCTGGAAACCGGAGATGAACTGCGCGTCGATCTCCCTGCGGAAAAAGCCAAGGCCCGAGCCGCCGCTGCCGGGGTAGGCTTGCCAGGCGCGGCCATAAGTGCCGGCACGCTACCCGATGGAATGGATATGGAAAAATATGTTGCGGACATCGAGAAGTCGCTGCTGTTGACTGCGCTGACCCAGTCGAACGGCGTGCAAACTCGCGCGGCGGATTTGCTGAAGATTTCCTATCGGTCGTTCCGGCATTTGATGAAGAAGTACGAGTTGTAGTCGTTGGTCGTTGGCCCAATCTTGCCTGAAGAAGCCAACGACTAACGACCCACGACTAACGGCCGCCCTTCTTCAACTGTTGCTTCCACCCCAGCACCCTAGCCTTGGCGCCCTCGGCTTCCGCTTCCGGAATCATGCCCTTCTTCTGATAAAGAAGAGAGAGACTCGTGTAGGCCAACACGTCATCAGGATCGATTTCCGCGATACGCTTGGCTATGACAATGGCTTCATCCAGCCGTCCGAGATCCTGCAAAGCCCGAGCCATCCCATGCATGGCTTCGGTGAAGGTGGGATCCGCTTCCAGAGACTTCCGATATTCTTCGACGGCGCGTTCCTGCTCGCCCTCAGAAACCAGGTCCAGTGCCGCGTAGTAATGGTCTTCGGCTTGCTGGCGGGCTTCGGCCATAGAGACAGAATTCCTCGGGCGGAAAATGGATTCTAGCACGTGCGTTGGACCCCCCAGATAACGCCGGAGCCCATTTCACTGGACGATTTGACCTCAGAGAGCGATATAGTGATCAGAGTTGTGGGAGAGCGATCATGCGCTCAGAAGAAATTGCGGCCCGATTTCTGCGTGCCGTCGATGTGCTGCTAGTCGTTCTCGGGGTAGTTCATACGATAGCCACGCCGCATATCCGAGATTTGTTGGGGGACAGTTCCTCCGAGGTTTACCAGCGCGCGGTCGGTCCGACTTTGTTGAATCACGTGTTAATGGGTATTCTTCTCCTGCCTCTGGGCTATACAACATGGCTCGCCGCCGCCGCTCAGAATCGTAATGCTGCGTGGGCGAGGCGTGTCTTGATGGTGAACGGAATCGTCCTCCTGACCCTCCCGGCATCCATTGCCGTCTTCATACGTCGGCCCGAGTACTACACCGCTCCCTTGTTCCTTACGGGCGTGATTCTGGTGACGGTCATTTCCTTGCTGACGATTGTGGCCGCGTGGATGATCAAGCGCGGCGGCGCTCGCAGCGGTTCGGGGGCGATCAGTTAAGATAGCCACATGCGCCACATGATCCGATTCTTGTGGAACGCGACTCGCGGCCATCATCTCGCCCCCTGGCGCAGTCCCTACCTGCTATGGCGAATCGAAACTTATTGTGGAGTGAAGATGCAGCAAATCGGCCTCCTCGAATTCTGGGAGTTCACCTGGCGGGAACGAAAGAATCTGTGGCGCTTTCTGAAATGGACTGCCGAAATGGACCGCTACGTCCACCCCGGTCCGAAGAGTTCGTAAACTATTGCCCGTTGCTGGCGGCGACGGCGCCTTCCATCACAATCACAACTTCGCTACCCTTGCTGGCGCCAATGATTTGCGCGGCCGCCCCCCGATTGGCGGATATCTCCAAATACCCCATGCTACCGAGTATCCCGAAGACTTCATTCGGCGAGCCTTCGGCGTAGTTACTATGAATCTGGGTGATTTCCTGTTTGCCAACACGGATCTTGAATGCCGGCGGGTCAGCCTGGAACAGCGCGGGAATGTCCTGCGGGGAGAAGTTCGTGACGATGTTTCCGAAACGGTCAACCCTCAGCACAACGCCCCTTAGAGTTTGCGCGTCGATCGGTTTAGGCCGGGGTGCGTTGAAGCGTACGAAATCGGTGATCTCTTCGCCAAACTTCGCAGTTTCCACGCCCTTGGCAAGGTACGCAACCACGGGCGCAAACACGTCGCGCGCATGAAAGGTGCTACTCACCGGCTGCCGGTAGTAATGTTCCGCGACGATGTGGCGTACTTGAATGCGCTCCGCATGGTTGTAAATAAGCGACAGCACGCCGTTGTCGGGGGCCACAAAGTAGTGCCGTCCCGTGTTCAAAAGGATGGGCCGTCGTGCCGTTCCCACGCCCGGATCGACGACCACCATGTGAACCGTGCCATTGGGGAAATAAGAGTACGCCTGGGCAATCGCCAGAGCGCCGTCGAGGATGTCAAAGGCCTGCACAGCATGGCAGATGTCGACGATTTCAGCTTCGGGAGCAATATCCAGAATGACGCCTTTGATCGTACCCACGAAATGATCGTTGAGCCCGAAATCGGTGGTAAGAGTGATAAGAGGACGGTTCGCCAATGTTCTTCCTTGCTTGGAACAGGGTTCTCCCTGCAAAACTCGAAAGTAACCTGCCGCGAAGAGCCCCGTCAAGGCACGTAGGTAATTGGACTGTCCGCGTCTTGCCGGTCTCTGCGTTCTCAGCGGAGAGGTCCTCAGCGGTCTCTGCGTTTTAAGGCTTTTGACGTTAAGCCCTCTAGCCCAAAATCTTGTCAAGCCCCCCAAAGCACCCAATTCCCGCCAAGTCGATGATTCAACACATAAAATAAAGGCACTAATATAGTTGACAAACCATGGTGATCGTGCTACCTTACGATCATGGAACATCCCAAAACTCTTCAAGCAGCCATCAAATACTACTCCGATGAGCAAGTCTGCATTGACGCTGTGGCCGCGATGCGCTGGCCCGATGGCAAGCCGACCTGCCCCGCCTGTGGCAAGCAGGAACTCTGGTATCTCAAGACTCAGCGCCGATGGAAGTGTAAGGAATGCTGGAAACAGTTCAGCGTCAAAGTCGGCACCGTATTTGAGGAATCGCCTCTTGGACTCGACAAGTGGCTGGTCACTCTTTGGATGCTGGTCAATTGCAAGAATGGTGTCAGTTCCTACGAGGTTCACCGCGCTATCGGCGTAACCCAAAAATCGGCATGGTTCATGCTGCACCGGCTTCGTTATGCGATACAGAGCAAGGATGGCGGCAAGCTCGGCGGTCCTAACTCCAAAGTTGAGATTGATGAAACCTACATCGGGGGCAAAGCGCGAAACATGCACCGCGCCAAGCGGGAACGTCTCAGCCGCGATGGGGGGATGCAGGGCGGCCATGGTAAGGCGGTCGTCATGGGTATGCTTGAGCGCGATGGAAAAGTGCGTGCTGAGTTTCTCGGATACAAACGCGAGAAAAAGACCATGCACAAAATCATCAGCGAGAACGTGTTTCCGGGCACTTGGGTTATGACTGATGAGTTCGTCAACTATGACGGGCTTTCGGACAACTACACCCATAATGTCGTGAATCATCTTGAGCGTTACGTACAGGGCAACGTGCACACTAACGGAATTGAGAATTTCTGGTCGCTGCTCAAACGCAGTCTTGGTGGCACTTACGTTTCCGTGGAGCCGTTTCATTTGTTCCGGTACGTCGATGAGCAAGCGTTCCGCTTCAACCATCGCAAAGATGCGGCTGGCAATATGCTGAATGATTCTGATAGATTCCAGTTAGCTTTATCGCAGATCGCGGGAAAGCGGTTAACCTTTGCGGAGGTGACTGGTAAGGTGGGTGAAACGCCCTTCTAATCCTTATCGCGGGAAACGTGGCCGGAAGCCCGTTTCTTCCGCCGTTTCCGCACCGGCCTCTCGGCGTCGAGTTGAGCCTTAATGGTCGAGTGCGGTACGGATAAAACTTTTCTCAGTGCCGCTTCAAACGTAGCATATTCGTCTTTGTCATTCCTGCCGGGGAAGTCGGGACGAGTTAGCTTTTGAGCCACGTTGAGCCTTCAGAAATGAGGGTACAGGAGTGGACTGTGCCAGTCAACCTTACTTCGATCTAACACGCGATGGCGTCATATCGCCCGAAACGGAACTTGCGGTTATGCACCGAAGCAACAGAGAGGTGAACAAAGCCGGAGACTTCCTGCGGGGCAATCCGCCACTGGGCGACGCGACTTCGCAGATGCTTCTGATCGTCAGCGATTGGCGATCTGAGTACGACTACGCACTGAGCAGGGTTATGACGATGCTCAGGAGGCACGCAAACTCACAAGGCTGGAGGGATGCCATCATTTCTGGACGCACAAAGCGAATACGTTCGATTATCGCCAAACTGGAGAGACAACCCACAATGGCGCTCACCACGATGCAAGACATTGCGGGATGTCGAGCAGTGATGCAGAGCGTTGAGATTGCCGAGTGTTTGGCCGCAAGCGTCCGAAGCCATCTAGAGCCCAAGTTGAGCGCTGGCGGGCAAGTCAGCGAGGACAATTACATCTCTTCTCCAAAGCCTGATGGTTACCGCAGCATTCACTTCGTGGTTCGTTACCAAAAAGACATCGGGAAGCCACGGCGAATCGAAATTCAGGTTCGCTCACTGCTGCAACATCGTTGGGCGACTGCGCTAGAGACCGTTGACCTATTCACTGGTCAGACTTTGAAAACAGGTGGTGGCGATATACGGTGGCGTCGGTTTTTTGCACTTGCGTCGAGCATATTCGCCATAAAGGAAAATCGGGCCATCGTTCCTGACACGCCTGCAGAGTTAGCCGATCTCAGATACGAGGTGGATAATTTAGCTAGCGAGTTACGTGTTGTCGAGAGATTGCAGGGCTGGTCGGGAATCATGCACGACGTTCTCGGTATGCGGCCACGTGATCTTGAAGATCGCTATTCCTATCTGATCGAATTGGATGTCGAGGCCGGTAAAACGCAGGTCACGCCGTATCCGCCAGAGCTTCTCGCTTTCGCTCACAGCAAGTACTTGGCTTCCGAGAAAGAGAACGCAAATTATCCCAATCGCAGCACGGTTTTAGTGAAAGCTCACTCCCTAAAAGAAGTGGAGCAAGCCTACCCAGGATTCTACGGGGACACGCAAGAATTTCTCCGCGCCATGCAATTGGTGAGACGCTAGGCGGCTACGGGCTCGGATTCAACTTTCCAATGATTATTTCTTAAACGAGACGCTACTATCCGCTCTCCCGTTGCGCCCTTATGGATAGCGGTTATCCAGCGTTGGAAGTCTTCGCTATTTCCGAACACTCCTTTGAGTGTTTTGTCGGTAGTCATAGCGCGGTAAATTATGCGTACCAACTTGTCGCGGCCCGGATCGATAGGATCTGGATTGTTTTCCAGCGAAGACACATACTCCGGGCTGAGGCTTATCATTGGTGCAAACTTTACAGCTTTGATCCTCAATCGTTTCCGCAAAAAGCGAAGTTCCGGTCCCGTGAGTGGGGAGACCTTTGAGACAATAATTCTCGCTAGCGCGTCAAATAATTCTGTGGCTGCTGGAATCCATGCAGCCTGCTGCCCGCATTCTTTGCACACTTCGTACTTGATGCCAACCAAAAAAACATTTGGCAATCCCGACTGTACAAAGCGGTATGGAGCATCGGTCGTTGCAATCCGATTTTCCGCCTGCTGGTCGCAGCAGTGCGTTGCAGTAGGGTTATCGAGAACTTGCATGGTTTCCATCCCTTCAGAACTTACTGATGACTATCACAGTTCCATCGGCAGCTTTAGCAGCAATCTTTATTTCGAGCTCGACGCCGTCGATGTCTGTGGTTTCAACTAGGTACTCCCAACCCTTGTGGTCGTCATCGTAATTCGGGGGAGCGGCCAAGACCCAATCTGATTTTTCGAGGCCAAAAATAATATCGTCGAAAGAGATGTTCCTGTGAGCCCGTTCATTTTCACTGTGGAATGATTCACGTATCCAGCCCTTAGATAACGCTTTCGCGATGTGCTGACGAAGTGAACTCTCGGACAACGCCTTCGTTTTCGGCTGTGAGTAACTTAACATAATCTTAAGTCCCAGCAATGTAAATTCTTTGCAACGGGATTACCTAGGGGAGAACTGTATGGTACCACCGTGTAGACAATATGAGACAAAAGTACGCACTTTTTGGCTTCTCGGACGTGGCCTCAACAACTTAGCACATTTGTGGTTAGCGTGATATATTAATGCCAAAATAAATCCGGAAAACATGTCATAGTTCCCCTCCGGACTTATAGAGATGAATTTTGGCGCAGGCTTCCCAGCTTGCGCCTTTTCTTTTTCCGGCAAGCCTTCTTCAAGGACGTTTTTCAGCACCCATGCGCAAAAACAGGGCCCGACGCGGACGCATTCCAGCGTCCAAGGAGAGCCCTGTCCTCAAAGCGGCCCGGGAACGCGGGCGGCGAAACTGTAAGCAAGGTGATCTGGGCGAGGTGGCCTTCCTGCACAAAGCGACCGCGCTCGGTTTCATGGTGGCCCAGCCCTATGGCGTGGGCCATCCCTTCGACTTCATCGTGCAGGGAGGGATGGGTCTCTGCCGCGTTCAGGTAAAAGCCACCGCCAACCTCAGAGGCGGCTTGTACGCCGTGAGCATTCAGCGCCACCCGGGTGGCCAGCATTGCGCCTACCGCGCGGGCGAGATTGATTTCGTGGCCGTCTATATCATTCCCGAAGATACCTGCTACATTCTGCCAGTGCGCGAGGTGGAAAACCGTCTCATGCTCTTGTTTCGTCCCAAGGGATACCCTCGCCCGGACCCCTACGCCCACTACCGCGAAGCCTGGCACCTCCTGCGCGAGCCCGACGGCCTGGTCTTCGGATGAAGTCTTCGGCTGAAACCGAAAGGACGCACTCGCACGCCGTCATCCTGAGGCAGCGGAGTCGCTAGCGAAAGCAAGCGACTCCCAACGAAGGATCTCTGTACTTATAGGCCATCTCATCAGTCCTAGGATTGTCATTCCGAGCAAAGCGAGGAATCTGCTGTTTGCCGCCCGCACGACACCCTCCAAAGCGTCCGCCGAGGGGCGAAAGGGAAGGGCACGGCTTCAGCCGTGCCACCAAGCCAAAAACCCGACCCAGGCCCCGCAGGGACCAACAATCCCCACCCGTACAACGGACACTCCCGTCCGGCGGTGTCCCCAACCCCGGGTGGCCCATTCTAAATTTCGCGCCCTTTGCGAAATTTAGAGTGGGGACGTTCGAGACTTACTCCAATCAAACAGGATCGGGGTGGCCCATTCAAGCCGCACTTTGGCTTGAGTGGGGCTGTTCTCGGCGTCAGAGGATCCACTCTAGTCGCAAAGAACGCGACTAGAATGGGCCACCCGCCACCTGAGGAAGCCATGGGGCAACGATTGGGGGACTGAGGGAGGTCGTGCCGCTGTGCGTAGAATATACGGTGACTGGAGCCGGACAAATGACCGAGGAGATGGAGCCCGAGTCCACCGACAAGATACTAATGGACCGCGATCTGGCGGAAATCAATGCCTATTGCAGTGAACATTTTTCTAGCATTCGAAAGAGAGTAAGGCAAGATGTTGAGACCGAACTTTTCTTGAATTGCCAACGTCCGCAGGTCGACACCACAGGTTTCTGCGACGCGCAAGCGATTCTGCCCTATTTAACTTGCATGCGCCAGACTATCGAGCGCATGTTAACCGACGACGCCCTCCGGTTCTCAAAGGCGCGTTGGCTCTGGATGCTGCGAAGGGTGCCCGATCCTGTCTTCGAAGGAAACGTCCCGACAACGCGACCTTATCAGGCTGCACTCGCGGACGCGGTTTCAGGGGCTTTCGGGTCTGACAACCCCGAACTCCCGTTCGAAGATCCGGAACATTCCATCCGCTTTAAGATCGACGGATCAGCTCTACCGCGGCTCCTAAGATTTGCTGAGCTTGTAACGTGGCTGAGTCAATCCCACGTCTTATGGCGTTTCTCAGGCAAAGGGGTTCGTTTTCGATTCGAACAACGTTCGACTCTTCCGGCGCCGGCTCCCACGAAGGACCAAGATGAATGCATCAAACTCTACGATGATCGGTTTGCTAAATCGCTGACACTCTTTGGGACTGTCGGTACGGCGATCAGCACAGAAACTGACATGCCTGATAATGGATTCTTGGTCTCTTTTTACTCTAATGCGGAATGGGTTCAGGTTCCGGTACACGTGCAAGGCGAGGACATTGAGGTAAAAGTTCTTAAGCGATTCCTGCCGGAAATGATATCGCTCGACGGCCTTGCGAAGCTCAATGAGGACGCGAGGTTAGATGGCCTCGCGTGGTGGAGCCCATCCGCTACGGCAGTGCTTGCATTATCTCGGGGCATGTTCAGAATTCTGGCGTCAAGCGGCAACAGTTTTGTGAGCCTGCTGCGCTACGGTTATGTGTTTATCACAGAAGAGTATTTCTTGGAGATCTTCAGAGATGGCTGGAATGCGATCTTCAAAGATGTCCTTCGAGTGGTACCCGGCGCAACAATTCCAAATTCGCCTGCAGCGCTTTTCGACTCGTTAGTGGCGTTCCAGCCCACGCTATGGCCGCTTTCTCCGAGACCGATCGTGAGGCGCGCTGGGAGCGCAGTATGGATAGATGTGATTGCATGCACGGCGATTCTTGAACGCAGTTTGGAGTTTCCAATCGTCGATGGCGGCGTAGGCAATGCGAGAGCCGATCATTTCGAAGGAACGACCCAGCAAACAATCAACGCAACGTCTTGGGCTCCAGGCCCAGCGCTTGCCCAGATGATATCGAGGGAAATTAAGAAGGCGGACGAAACGAAACTAACTGACCTTGATGCACTCGGTGAGAAGGGTCAACGTTTAATTCTGGTCTCATGCAAGAGTATGGTCTACTCGGGCAGCTATGATTCTGGCAACTACGTTACAGTGAGAAATATGAGGACGACCGCCGAGGAAGCGGTCCAGTATTGGGCCGAGGTTGTGGCCTATGTTAAGAAGCATCCAAAAGGCCCAAACTATGATTTTTCGAAATACGAGGATATCATTCCCGTAGTCTGCACGCCGCAAGTGGTTTATGTTGCCGACCCCTACTCATTGAGATTTGTGGAACCGGGACTACGTGCCGTGTGCTCATTGAATGAGCTGCGAACTTGGCTAACGAAAAACTAAACGAATCGCCTGTGCCAAGCCAAATGGGTTGTGTGCCAGAGAAGCCAGATGCCAAGAAATTTGTCGGCTGGTGCCCCATTCAAGCCGTACCTTGGCTTGAGTGAAGCGTTTCCCCAAGCGTAAGCCGAGCTCGGGGCTGACCCACCTTTACGTTCCTTGTAAAGGCGGGAACGATGAGGCGTTGGTCGCAGGTGGAAAATCGGGAGGCAGACTGGATTAGTCCCCACCCTCGCAAAACCCGCAAAGGTGGGCCAGCCACCAGATCACGCCGTAAGCTGGTCTCTCCGGCTGCTCGGGGTGTGAGCACCGAGTGGCCGGAGACCGAATCATGACTCCTAGCTGTTGCAAAATCACCGTTACACGCATTGAGGGATTTTGAGCGTAATCGTGTTTTCGACAATTTGCGCCAGCTCTCAGGGCTTTTACAATAGTTTTACACTCCGATGACAAGTGGCTTAGTCTTCCTCGGTTATGTTCCAGGGCGCGAAGAGAAATCTTCGACTCCCAGTCCGAGGTAGCAAAATGACTAGACACATCGGGTCCATTGCAACGGTCTTTGTGGTTGCAGCCTTCGCCTTCACGACCAGCGCTGCCATGGCGCAGAGCTACACCGGCGATTGGCGGGCGACTGTGACCCACTCGCAGCGGGACAACGGCAAAAGCTGCATATCTCTGACCGACGATGGCAGCTACGGCTTCCCTCATAGCGGCGAGGCCGTGCTGAACGGCCAGAACAACGGGTATCCCGGCTATTTCACGGTCGTCGACGGACTCATGACTGTAACGTTCACCTTTCCATCGGGCGAAGGCGACTGTTGTGACTTCGAGATGTTCACCGCTCCCGCCAGCAAGGGCCAAATCGGCAAAGGCGTTTTCAATTACCTTGGGCTCACCGACATTGGTGTAGTAACGTTCGGCAAGAAAGACAGCTGCAGCGACTAGAGACTGGATTCGCGGGTGGCCCATTCAAGCCGCACTTTGGCTTGAGTGGGGCATTTCCCAGGCGTAGACCGATCTCATCCCGGGGAATTTTCGGCGCTACTCGTAGCGTAGCGCTTCTACCGGATCAAGGCGCGAAGCCTTCAACGCGGGGAAGAATCCCGAAATCACGCCCACCAGAGCCAGGATGGTAAACGAAACCGCAATCACCAGAAACGAGGCATGCAGGAAAATGTCACCCTCGTGATTGGCGGTCTTATAGAGTTCACTGTAGAGCGGCATCGGCGGAATCACCCAGGTTAGAAACACCGCAACTCCCATGCCGATGAGGCCGCCAGAGAAAGTCAGCACCAGGGCCTCAAGCAGAAACTGTGCCAGCACCTGCCGTCTTCGCGCTCCCAGCGCCTTGCGCAGCCCAATCTCCCGCGTACGCTCGGTAACCGAGACCAGCATGATGTTCATCACGCCCACGCCGCCCACTCCCAAAGTGACTGCCCCGATTAGTCCGAGCACCGCTTGCAGCCCAAGAGAGAATCCGTTCAACATGTCGCGATCTTCGATCGTGTCCCACACAGGCGTTGCCTTTTCGTCCTTCGGGTCAAAGTGATGCCGTCGCGCCAGGACTTCGCGAACCGCGGCCAGCGCCTTTTTATTCAGCTCTGGAGCAGTCGGTTGGATAACGATCAGGTCGGGGTCGCGGATGTTCTTCAAATCGCGGTAGACATCGAAGGGAGCGAATCCGTCTTTGTTGTCCGGGCCATTGTAGGAGGAATCCTGGATCTTATTTCTCAAGACTCCAATCACTTCAAAATCCAGACCGTTAATGCTCACCGACTGTCCCACCGAAGGTGCGCCCTGAAAAACCCTTTGGTTTGCAATGTTCCCGAGGATGACGACTCGATTGTGATTCACGTAATCGAGGTCGCTAAAATAACGGCCCTCTTCAATATCAAGCCTTCGCATAGCCCCGTAAGGCAAATCCACTCCTCGCACCTTGAGCGATACCACCCGCGTCCCGTATTTGAAGGGAAGGTTGCGGTTCACTTCGCCGCTAACCGCGCGCACGATCGGAACTTCCTCGCGAATCGCCGCAACGTCCTCGTATTCAAACTTGATTTTCTTCCCGGCCCGCTCTCCACCGGCCTGCATACTCGTTTGTCCAGGAAAAATCACGATCACGTTGTCACCCATGTTCATGAAGGCGTGCAGAACGCTTCCACCCAACCCCTGCCCATAGGCGAGCAGGATCACGGCCGAGACCAATCCCCACACGATACCAAGCATGGTCAGCACCGAGCGCAGGCGGTTGCGCATCAGAGCCTGCCAGCTTTGCGAGATCAGTTCCTTAAGAAACATGCAGCCAGTTGAATTCGGGAAACTCCAATTGTCAATTGGAAACTGAAGATCTTCATTCGTAACGCAACGAGTCGACGGGAGCCATCTCGGCGGCGCGTTGCGCCGGATACATGCCGGCGGTGAGCGTAATCACAGAAAGGGTGAGCACCGAAGCCACGATTGAGGCACCAGAAACAATAGGGTGGGGCACAAAGTCAGGCAGAGGGATTGCCGACATGGCCGCGCACAGAACCATGCCGGCAGTCACTCCCAGCACACCGCTGACCACGGTCAGAATCGCGGACTCGGCAAAAAACTGACGCAGGATGTCGCCGCGAGTCGCCCCCATCGCTTTGCGAATGCCAATCTCGCGGGTTCGTTCGGTTACCGAGACCAGCATAATATTCATCACGCCAATTCCACCCAGGCACAAAGTGATAATCGCGACACACCCAAAGAAAATCGTAATCACAGTGAAAATGTTCGCGACCAGCTTGGCCCCGTCCATAGTGTCCCACACGAAGAGGGCGTCTTTATCGTTTTCCTCGAAGTGGTGGGCTCGACCCAGCGAACGGCGCACCTGCTGCACCGTTGCTTCGTGCTCGTCGGGACTGCTCACTTCGAAGACGATATCGTTCACGTAGCCGCGCACGATCCCCGGTTTCTCAGGACGAGGGAAATCACGGGCCACGGCCGAATACGGCGCAAATAGAAAATCATTATCTGGTCCGCTGTAGTTGGAGTTTTGGGTCTTCTTCTTGAGGACGCCGATCACCGTGTAGGGAACGCCCTTGATCTGAAGGTTGGCGCCAATGGCAGGTTTTCCGCTGAATAGTTGCTTGCGGGCAGCGTCGCCCAGTATCACAACGCGGCGCGCCTCAGCCTCATCCTCTTCCGTAATCAGCCGGCCGTCGCCGAGCCTCAGGGAGCGAAAACTCTGGAAGGCAGGCCATATGCCGACAACTTCGCGGTTGGCCGAGTTGAACTGGCTTACCTCCGGAATCGCGCGTCTTAATTCAGGGCTGACATTCTTGACCAGATAGCATTCATCGCGAATGATCTCGGCGTCATCCACCGTTAAAGTAATTTCGCGTCCCGCGGCCAACCCGCCCACTTGAGAGCTCGTGCGACCGCCCCAGATGATGACCAGGTCTTTGCCTAACGTCTCCATGCGCTTCTGCTGGTCCACGCTGAATCCGCGGCCCAACCCGACCAGCAGGATGACCGATGCGATTCCCCACACAATGCCGAACATTGTGAGGAAAACCCGCATTTTGTGCGCTTTGAACGTGGCCAGGGTCTGGCGAGTAATCTCCAGGAGATTCATGGATCGGGGGAGCTCCATTGAATGCTTGGAAGGAGGATACAACTTTAGGATTCGGATTGGTACAGGAGTTTACAAAATTAAGACGGCACGGATGTTTGGCGAATTCACAAAGGCGATTGGTTTTCTCTGCGCCCTCTGCGGCAGTTCTCGGCGTCCTCGGCGTTCTAAGGTTCTAAGTGAGTCTGGCCAAACAACAAAATCTTAAATCGCTGAGGACGCTGAGAACAGCCGCGGAGAACGCGGAGATCGGCAGTCCATTACTGCAGGACGACCTGTTCGCCTTCCTTCAGCCCGCTGAGAACCTCGGTCTTGGCCCCGTTGGAAATGCCAATGTTGACCGCGACTTTCGTCTTTCCGTCCTTGGCTTTCGGGTCAGGGATCTCGACCGAGGCTTTCTTGTCCTTGTCGTAGATAATCGCGCCTTCCGGAATCTGCAGCACATTCTTGTGTTCTTCGAGGATGATTTCCGCGTTGGCTGTCATCTCCGCCTTCAATTCGCCGCCGGGGTTATTGATGGACACACGCACTTCGAAGGTGGTCACGTTATCTTTCTCAACCCCCATCGGCGAGATCTTGGTCACTTTGCCATTGAAGGTTTTGTCTTTGAAAGATTCCACTTTGATCCGCGCCGGCTGGCCCAGGTAGACCTTGCCGATGTCGCTCTCGTCTACTTTGCCCTTTACGTAAACCTCGCTGGTGTCGCCCAGGGTCATGACCAAAGTCGCCGAGGAGCCCAGTACCAGAATAGAGCTGACCGCATCGCCCATTTCGACGTCGCGAGAAAGCACGATGCCATCGATCGGCGAGATAATATCGGTGTAGCTGAGTTGCTCGTCCAGTTGCTTCAGATTCGCCTGATCTCGCACCATCTCCGCCTGGGATTGAGCGATCTTCGCGCTCAAAACCCTAACTTGAGCTTTGGCCACGTTCTGTTTGTTCTGGGCCATTTGGTAGTTTTTCTGGGCATCATCCAGTGCGGAATCGGAGACAACGCCATCCTTTTCCATTTCAAGCGCGCGATCATAGGCCCGCTTCAGCAAAGGCACGTCGGGACCCTCAGCGTCGACTTTGGCGCGTTCGTAGTCGGCCTGAGAGCTAGCTAAATTGGCCTGCGCCCCCTGCAATGCGGCCCGAGACTGGTCGACTTGGGCTTCGATCTCGATCTTGTCCAACTGGGCCAGCAATTGCCCTTTTTTCACCGTGTCACCATACTCCACGAGGAGTTTCTTCACGATGCCGCTGGCTTTGGACTTAACCTCGACCTTGGTAATGGGAGTGACCTTACCGGTCGCAACTACGCTCTTGGCCAGATCACCCTTCTCGACCTTGGCCAGTTTCGTGGGATCAATCTTGGTGCCGCCGCGGGTAAAGGCGAAAAGCGCACCCGCAAAGATCAATAGAACTAATGCCACGATGCCGATGATTATGATCCGTTTGCGCCGCTTCTTCTTCCCATTGCTGTTGCCGTTCACGTCCGCCTCCTGCGCTCGACCAATTTCTTTAGCTTTCTATTGTTTACTACGAAGGTGGTTCGGGTTTTGTTCCTCTTGCCGCTCTCTTACCCCAGCCTGGTTCAACACCGGCTGGCCGTTGCGTTAGACCGTCCAACTCCAGAAATGGAAGCAGAGAATCTTTTCGCGAAGCGAGAACCTGCAGTGCCAGAGGCAAACCACAAATCGCAGCTTTCCGTGGGCTGACAACCATTCTACAACGCCTTTGCCCGCATGGGAATGCGATACTGCCTTTGAAATGTTAGAATTACCCATCCATGATCGCCTTTGTGCTGATCCGGGTGTTTTTGATTCTGCTCCTGGTCGCAGCCAACGCGTTCTTTGCCGCGGCCGAATTCGCCCTGGTCAGCATCCGCGAAACCCGCATACAGCAGCTGATTGAAGCCCGCCGAATTGGCGCCCGTATTGTCCAGAAGCTGCACCGCAACCTTGATGAAGTGGTCAACGGGGTTCAGTTGGGCATCACGGTCGTAAGCCTGACCCTCGGCTGGGTCGGCGAACCCCTCCTGGCCCGCATGGTCGAGGAGCCTCTCGGCCAGATACACCACGCTAACGTCTACGCGCATGGGATTGCCATCGGCGTCGCTTTCGTCCTCATCACCTGCCTGCACGTGATTCTGGGCGAACTGGTTCCGAAGTCTCTGGCTTTGCAGCGCGGCGAGCAAGTAGCGTTAGCGGTCGCCGCTCCCATGGAATTCTGGCTTACTTTGACCCGGCCTTTCATTTTCTCGATGAGCGCGGCCGCTGGTTCCGTGCTGCGGATCTTCGGCTCCCGCAAAGTGCGACAGGGACCCATCCATTCACCCGACGAACTCAAGCTTATCGTTACCGCCAGCCGCCAGTTTGGGCAGATTCCACTGTTCCAGGAAGAAATGATCCACCATGCCCTGGAACTCGAGAGCATCACGGTGCGCGAGGTGATGGTGCCGCGGCCCGACATTTTCTCGCTCCCCGCTGATCTCTCACTCGACGAAGCCATGGCACGCGTCGTCGAAGAGCAGCATTCCCGCATCCCGATCTATGATCCACAACGAGGTCCGGAACACATCGTCGGGGTCCTCTACTCCAAGGACCTGATGCGTTGGGCCCGCCTGCGCCTGACCCAGCCTATGGCGGCCCGACCGTCCATGCGAATCAGCCAGATCATGCACGATGTTCTGGTAGTGCCCGAGACCAAGGTGCTTACCGAAATGCTGGAGGAATTTAAAGATCGCAAGCGCCACCTGGCAGTGGTTGTGGACGAGTTCGGCTCGACCGCTGGCGTGATTACGGTCGAGGATATTCTGGAACAACTGGTCGGCGAGATTGAAGACGAATTCGACATAGCTCCTCCCGAACAGCCAGTACTCCCAGGCAAGCTTGCGTTGATCCTCGAAGGTTCATTTGGAATTCGGGATCTCGAGTCGCAGTATCAGCTATCGCTGCCGCGTGACGGTGGTTTCGAAACCCTGGCCGGATTCGTGCTTGCGCGTTTGCAGAAGATTCCCCGCGTCGGCGACGCCTTCGATTACGAAGGACACCGCTTCACCGTCGAAGAAATGGAAGGCCATCGCATCGCCAAAGTGCAAATCGAAAAACTGCAACCTGCAGCAGTAGGCAAAGCCGGAGACTGAGAACCAAGAACTGACAACTGGCTATAAGAGAGATCCAGAATGCAAAGCCTAAAACATCTGCGAGCTCTGATCAACGAAGTCCCGCCTAAGTTAAGCAAACTTCCACTCTCCCAGTTGGAGCTCAAACCCTCGCCGGTAAAGTGGTCGCCCAAGGAAGAACTGGGACATCTCTTGGACTCCGCCGCGAACAACCACCAAAGGATTGTCCGCACCCAACTCGAACACGAACCGAAGATGCCCGGCTATGACGGCAATGCATGGGTCGAGTTGCACAACTATCAGCAGCGCAACTGGCAGGAAATGATTGATCTCTGGCGAGACCTCAATCAGCAACTGCTGGCGGCCGCCGAAGCCGTGCCGGATCCAGCCTGGTCGCGAACTTGCACCATCGCCGACTCCTTGCCGCTAACGCTGAAATTCGTTTTCGAAGACTACATCGACCACATGGTCCATCACCTGAAGCACATCGGTGTTCAGGTAAACGACCGGAAGCCCGAAGCCTGACCCCTGATGCTCCGCTACCTGACCCAACGCGTGCTGTACACGCTACCGGTAGTCTGGCTAGTAGTTTCGCTCGTCTTCTTATTAATCCATCTCGTGCCAGGCGATCCCGTCCTGCAAATGCTGGGCGAAGGCGCGCCGGCTACCGATATCCAAGCCACGCGACACGCCTACGGTCTCGATGTGCCGCTGGGCCAGCAATACCTTAATTATTGGAAAGGCGTGCTCCACGGCGATCTCGGTCCGTCACTGCGCTTCAATCAGAACGTTGGCACGCTCATTGCCCAGCGGTATCCGTACACGCTGCAACTGACACTGGCGGCCTTGCTCGTAGCCATCCTGCTATCGATTCCCGCCGGCGTGCGTTCCGCCCAAAGACGCAACCGCTGGGACGACCGCCTGATCAGTGTGGTCAGCCTTTTCGGATTGTCGTTTCCAAACTTCGCCCTTGGTCCAATCCTGATCCTGTTTTTCGCCATCAAGCTGGGACTGCTGCCGGTCTCAGGCTCGGGCTCGCTGGCCCACCTGGTTTTGCCGGCCGTCACCATGGGCGGAGCGCTTGCGGCGATCCTCACCCGCATGGTCCGCACCTCAATGCTCGAAGAACTAAGCCAGGATTACATCCGCACCGCCCGCGCAAAGGGCCTGCCCGAACGCACGGTAGTCTATCGCCACGCCCTGCGCAACGCGATGATCCCGGTAATCACGGTGCTGGGATTGCAGTTTGGCGCGCTCCTGGCTGGCGCCATCGTCACCGAGACCATCTTCTCCTGGCCCGGCATCGGACGTCTCACCATTCAAGCCATCGGCAACCGCGATTACTACCTGGTCCAGGGATGCATCCTGGCAATCGGCCTAACCTACATCGCCGTGAACTTTCTCACCGACTTGTTGTACTCGGTGGCCAACCCGAGAATCAGGCAGTGAATGTTACTGCCCGAGCGACTTCAAGGCCGAAAATTAAACTCTTCTGCCGTACTGACGAAGTAGCTGAGAGGAGCATCGTCATGGCTAGAAATTCGCAAGGGAACCAAGGAAAGAAGACGGCCGCAGCTAAGACATCGATCCGATTAAATACTCGACTGGCCGACGAGGCCGCGAGAGTTCTCGGAGCTAAATCGCGCACCGAAGCTGTTCGCCTCGCTCTACGACAGATACTCTCGCTAAAGCGACCGCAGAACGGAGAGAGCAATAGAAAATAAATAAGGCGGGGCATGGCTGCCCCGCCTTCAGGTGAATCAGTTATGCCGCCGGCATCATTTTCTTCATCCGTTCTTTCATCTCTTGCGGCGATACATCTTCCACATGCGTGGCGACGCCCCACAGATGTCCAAACGGATCCTGAAGGAAGCCGTTGCGGTCTCCATAGAACTGGTCCTGCACCGGTTTCAGGATTTTCGCGCCCTCAGCCGTCGCGCGCTTAACCACGCTATCGACGTCGGGAAGGTAAACGTACAGGCTCACCGGGCTTCCGCCGACGGTGGCGGCGCTGGTGTGTCCCGGACCCATGCTGGGATTTTCATCGGCCAGCATGATGATCGAGTTGCCAATCTTCAACTCCGCGTGACCGACCTTGCCGTCCGGGCCACTCATGCGAACGGTTTCCGTCGCTCCGAAAACTTTCTTGTAATATTCAATCGCTTTGGCTGCATCCTTAACGATCAGGTATGGTGTGACCGAGTTGTAGTCTTTGGGAATATACGAAACTTTGCTCATGATTTTTCTCCTCAGAATGTAAGCTAGAGGTGCTGGTTTATGGAGCGCATGCGGTTTGGCCCGCAGCGATAGTCTTCAATAATCAGAACATATTTTTCGAACTGCTACAAGACCGGGTAGCAATCTAATATTCCATTATGTCGACCGCTGCGATTTCGCTCCAACGCGCCGCCCGCCACAATGTTCTGGCATTGACCGGAGTTGTGTTGGTCACGGTCTTCGTAATCTGTGCCATCTTCGCCCCGTGGATCGCGCCGCAAGACCCCGCACACATCGACCTCCCAACGCGTCTTGCCGGGCCTTCATTATCCCACTGGTGCGGCACGGACGAACTTGGACGCGACATTCTCTCCCGCCTCATCTACGGATCGCGTATCTCCATGCTGGTCGGCAGCTGCGTAGTCGCGGCTTCGCTTGCCATGGGCCTCATCGTGGGATCAATCGCCGGCTACTACGGAGGCCGCATCGATCGCTTTATTAATGTCGTCGTAATGAATGCGTTTCTATCTTTCCCCGGAATCCTGCTGGCTATCGCATTTGTGGCCTTCCGCGGACCGGGAATTTTCAATCTGGTGTTGGCGCTTTCGCTCGGGGGCTGGGTCGGCTACGCCCGCCTGGTTCGCGCTCAGGTTCTCTCCGCTCGCGAGCGCGAATTCGTCGAAGCCGCACGCGCCCTCGGAGCCAGCGATCTACGCGTGATCGTGCGCCACATTTTGCCCAATATTATTCAGCCCATTATCGTGCAAGCCGCTATCGGCATGGCGGGTGCAATCCTCGCCGAAGCCACCATGAGCTTTCTCGGACTCGGCGTCCCTCCGCCCACCGCAAGCTGGGGCACCATGCTCAACGACGGCCGCGCCCACCTCTTCGACGCGCCCCACTTGGTAATTTTCCCGGCCCTCGCGGTGATGCTGGCAGTGCTGTCGTTCAATTTCATCGGAGACGCCCTCCGCGATTTCCTCGATCCCCGCTCGCGAATCGAAGCCGGGCTCTGATCATCCAATTCGCTAGTCCGTACCACTGAGGAGAAATCATGATCGCACGCATCTGGCGAGGCGCGACCCGCGAAGCCGATAAAGACACTTACTTCGAATACCTCCAGGAAACCGGCCTGAAAGAATACGCGTCCATCCCCGGCAATCAGGGTGTGTGGGTTTTGCGGCGTGTCTACGAAGGCAAATCCGAGTTCACTCTGATCTCGCTCTGGGATTCATGGGAAGCCATCAAAGCCTTCGCCGGTCCCGAATACGAGAATGCAGTCTACTATCCTGAAGACGAAAAGTTCCTAGTGGAAAGAGGACCACGCGTGCTCCACTACGAAGTCCTGGCCGGACCGACGCGTTGATTGCGTCGCGAAGCAAGCGATGCGACCGGTCGCGGACCGATATGCGAGTCGCCGAGGTTTTCATGCGATGAACCGTAAAGTATTTCAGGCATTCATTTGGTTGATGTGGCTGGCGTTGCCTCTCACGGCATTTCGCTTCTGGGTGGCGTGGGCCCGATTGCCACTTCTGATGGCAACGCATTTCGATATCAATTGGCAGCCCAACGGATGGATGGCACGCGATACCGCCTTTTATTTCGCTCTCGGTATTACCGCATTTGTGCTCGCGGTTTTTACAATCGTGTCCTACTTTGCCCACAAGACCCGCGCTCCCGAAGCATTTTCCTGGGCGCTACTGGGCTTTTTCTATTTGGTTACGGGCTTCGTGTACGCCGTGAACAGCGGAGTCGTCCAGTACAACCTAGACGGACAGCGCATCGGAATCGATCCCTGGGCCGTCCTTATTCCTGTTGCGATTCTCGCGCTGGTCGCCATCTTCCTTGGTGCAAAAAGAGGCGACAGCTTACCGCCCGCACTATTGATTGTCGAAGAAACCCATGGCTCGCGCATCTGGAGCCTGTTGTTCATCGCGATCGTACTGGCGCAGTGTGTGGCTGCAGTCGCGATCCCGGCGACGCCGTTCCGCATCGCATCGATCGTATTTGTAATGCTGTTCGCGGTGATCGCGGTCCACATCTGGACCGGATTCCAATACGTCTTCACCAGTGCAGGGCTCGAGATACGCACTTTGGGATTCCGCTTGCAGTCCATTCCGCGAGAACAGATTCAGCAGTACACAGTCGAGCCCTGGAACCTGCTTCGCGGCTACGGGATTCGCGGCGTGGGCAACCGCCGGGCCTACGTTTGGTGCAACCGTGGAGTCCGCATCCAGACGACCAATGGCGAAGTTTTCCTGGGACACGAAGAGCCGGATCGCATTATTCACGACCTGGATTCAATCACCATCGGCCACGCAAGAAGATAATTTAGACAGAATAGTTGCTACGTTCAAATGAAACGCATGACGGAAAAGGCTAACAAAGCACGAGCCATCGGAATGGTGATCGGCATCGTCGTTCTTGTGATCACCCTGCTGTGGAAGCGACTTTTGCGGTGAGCTCGCCGACCTGACGTGAGAATGCCCTCAAACACTCACGCTGTGACAAGCAGAACAGGGGTCCTTCGACTTCGCTCAGGATGACAAAAAACTCAAGGAATCGCGCGCAGCTTCTACTTCTTCAGTTCCTGCAGCCAATTCACGATCAGGGTCAGGCTCGGCGAGTTCTGCACCGGCGCTTGCATCAAGAGCAGGCGCTTGCCGTCAGCCGTGGCCTCGAAGTTGCTTGGCTGTGCGGGAAAAAGAGATTGGGGCTTACCCAGTTCCACGCTGTCGCCGTGCGGAGTGACTGATACCGAGGCAATGTGAGAGTGGTCATCCATATAAAGAATCTCGTTGCCGTTGCTGCTCCAAGCCGGGAACGATCCGTCTCCCACCAGAAACCTGCCGCCGGGTTTGGGGAAAGCCACGACGTAAACCTGGCTGTGTCCGGCTTCGAACGAAGTAAAGGCAAGCCATTTTGTGTCCGGCGAAAACGCGGGGTATCGGACGTTATATTTTTCCTGAAGAAATGGAAAGGGCTTCCGATCCCCGAACATCGGCATGACCCAGGCGTCGAAGTGCGAGCCGTTGGCGCGATCTACGGTTTCGTAGACGATGTATTTTCCATCTGCCGACCAACTGCTAGGGTACTTATCTAAATCGTCGTGATACAGCAACTCCTCCTGGCTAGCACCACTGGCTGGCCGGGTATAGAGGTCGATCTTTCCGTTGCGCGCGGAGTCGAAAACAATTGTGTTCCCATCGGGCGACCAGACGGGATCGTCATCTCTGGACTGTGAGAAGCTGAATTGTGACTTGGTGCCGCGGGCTAGATCGTAAATGTAAATCTCCAGGTGTCCACCGGCGTCGGCCCGCGCCGCCGAAACCTTCTTCCCGTCGGGCGAGATGTGCGCATCCTGAAAGGTTCCGGTGTCGATGACGTCGCCCTTCTTCCCGCTACGGTCGTACCATGCCAGGTCGAGAGCAGTCGCCTGTCCCCCGGCAAAAATCAACTTGCCTTCATTCGAGAGTGAGAACGCGGCCGCACCGCGAGCTTCGCCACGAATCTGCTCGGCATTCGGGACGGGATTTCCAGTCAACTTCAATTTCTTTTCGTCGAAAGCCTGGCTCATCAGGTTGCCGCCGCGGACGAACACCAAATGCCCATTGGCATATTGTGCGCGATACTCCGATGCCACCAGGACTGTGTCCTGCTGCGAATCCAGCGCCGCTAGATGGATATTCGCCCCTCCCTGGCTGTCGGGTGCGAATTGAAAAAAGAGGAAATGTTTCCCGTCGGGCAGAAACGCGGGCCAGCGTGGGGAACCGACGCCTGCCGCCGCCTTCTCCTGGCCGATCGCTCTTGATGGCGTTCCACCCGCTGCGGGAATGCGAAGCAGCGCAGACGTGGCGTCGGGAGTGTACAAAATTGTGCCGTCCGTGCCCCATGCGCCCCCTCGCGGTTGCGGGGCGTCAGCCAAAGTTTGAACGGCGCCACCGCTGGCGTCGATCTCTTTAAGTTTTCCGTCGGCAAAGAATCCCAGGCTGCGGCTGTCCGGCGACCAGAAGGGGGACACAGCATCCTCGGTCCCGGCCAACGGCTGAGCCGCAGTCGAATCCAGGGGACGCACCCAAAGTTGGGCCGAGGTTCCGATGCCGCTCGCCACAAACGCCAGCTTGGTGCCATCGGGAGAAATCGCAATGCTGAGCGGATCGAAATCGTGTTGCGCCGGTGGCAGAATGCTGACTCGCAGTGGCTTGGCAGGTACAGGTGCGCGCAAAACAAATCCAATCGCAAAAGCGACGGCGAGTGCGGCGGCCACGCCCGCCACAATCCATGCCAGCTTCTGCGAGATCCGCCGCCTCGCCACTACAGGTGCGGGAATGCCCGCTTGCGAGCCGGCCTCGGCAATCCACTCCAGTTGCAGCTTCACGTCGTGCGCACTCTGGATACGTTCTTCTCGCTCCTTGGCCATGCAGGAGCGCACCAATCGCTCCAGTGCTGGAGGGGTCATGGGTGCGACTCGCGACAGCAGCGGCGGATCGGTCGCCAGAATCGAAGCGATCACGCTGGCCTGGGTCTTGCCTGCAAACGCGCGCTTTCCGGTGGCCATTTCGTAGAGCACACATCCCAACGCGAAAATGTCCGAACGCGTGTCGGCCTCGGATCCTTCAATCTGCTCTGGCGCCATGTACTGATAAGTGCCGACGATCGTTCCTTCAACCGTGAGCGGCTTCCCCGCGGTCATCGCGGTGAGGACGCTGGCGCTGGCGTTGTTCGCTTGCGCCTGCTTGGCCAGCCCGAAATCCAGCACCTTCGCCCCAGCTTTGGTCAACATAATATTGCCGGGCTTCAGGTCGCGATGAATCACTCCTTGCTGGTGCGCTTTATCGAGCGCGTCGGCGATCTGCGCCCCGTAGCGTAGTACTTCTTCAATGGGCAGCGGTCCTCGCACCAAGCGATCGGCCAGGGTTTCGCCCTCCAGACATTCCATCACCAGATAGTCGGAGCCATCCTGGGAGCCGACATCGTACAGGCGGCAGATGTTGGGATGAGAAAGCTGCGAAATAGTTCGCGCCTCGCGGTCGAAGCGCTCCTTCAAACTTGGAGTGGAAATGAAATGTCCAGAGAGAACTTTGATGGCTACGTCGCGATCGAGGCGGGTATCGCGAGCACGATACACTTCGCCCATTCCGCCCGCGCCCAGCGGTGACAGGATTTCGTAGGGACCCAGTTTCGTGCCAGAGGCGATTGCCATCAGTGCGCGCAATTATAGCCTAAAGGAGTGAGTTGTTGATCTTTAGATCGGCAGTGGCTTCTAACCCAGGCTGCCCGTGAAATCCTCCCGCACGTAGTGAAAGAAGATTGAAGTCGAAGTATGTCCTTCGGGCAGGGCGTTGCGCGAGTGGGGTACGCGGCATCCGCGATAGACCAGGGCATCGCCGATCGCCTGAAAGACGGTGACCTTTCCTGATTGTTTATGAAGATAAAGTGGCCACGGGGTCGCATTTCTCGGCTGAGGTGAGTAGTCGAGGCACAGAGTCACGCTGAAATCGCATTGCGCGCGGTCGGTGTGCTCCTCAAGGATGGCCCCTTCTTTATAGGAAGCCAGATACACATAGGAGGGCTTTAACGGCTCGCCAGCAAATGCTGTGATCGCGGCCGTTAACTGCTGATGAAAGAAGCGGGTTACAGGATCATTGTAAGAGACATAACGCAGTGGGCTTTGGCTGTCGCCGAAATGCAGTTTTCCGGTGCGGAGTTGATGACGATAGTAGCGACGCAGCGCTGCGATATGAAAAGGGTGGATCAGTTGTCCCACGGGAGCATAGCCCTGCGACTGGAACTGCATGCCGGTAACGCAAACAATCTCAGCCCATTGCTTGCGCCGGCGAGAAGCGAAGTCATACGGCACCAAAACATTTGCCGTTATTAAAGTGCGGCGTGCTTGCGGCGAAAGCGCCGGAGCGGGGTCGCCCGGTTGCGCGCCGGAGAGCGCGGTGGCGAGTTCGGGGCCCAGCCAGAAGGGCTGCAGAGCATTGCTTCCGGCGTCTCTGATCCAAACCATCGGGCCCTGCTGAGCGAATCCATCGATGGGAGCGGCGGCAGGTAATTCTCCACCGGGGGCAAAGAAGCAATCAGAATTCAAACAAAGAGGACGATCAGACAGACCCTCCCAGTACACTGGTCGGAGGAGACGTTCTGGCACCAGATGGTCCGGCTGATCGTCCAGGCGGCAGTGGAAGAGCGATCGGGGCAGTTCGTTTTCCCGGTCATTGCAGGCAGGTGCGACTGCGAGCTGCTCAATCCACGCCAGCCAAACCGCGTCTTTCATTTGTGAACCCAACCATTGACGGTGAAACGGCTGTCGGCGAACTGTCCTGAGGGACAGTCGACCGGGGTAATTTCGTGCGAGAGTTCACTCGCGAACAAGACCAATTGATTTTGCTCGGGCACAATGGTGCGATAGTTTGCGGTGGGGACGTAGTTGTCGTTTTCCCGTCGCGAGTCGTAGATGCGCAGTTCGCCGCCGCTGAACTGTTTGGGCTCACGATGGAAGAAATAGACGAAGGTGATTTCCCGAGCCGCAACCGCTTCCGTGCCGTTATCGACGTGACAGTGGAAGAAGTCGCCATGGTTGCTGGCAGTGGTTTGGGTCTCCAGGCGCGAAATGGCGAACGGATCGCGTCCCCACTTTTTCAGGACCCGCGGCAGGCAGGTTAGAACACGATCTGTGATCACCTTCTCGTGCCCGTTGAGATTCATCAGGACACGCGACCGGCGATGGTCATAGTCGACGGCTCCGCCGGTGACGCCGGGCGCGATCACCTCGCTGACCTCAAACTGCATTTCGTTTTCGAGAACGTACTGGCTCAATTCATTCAGCTCTGCGGGGGTAAGGAATTCGTCGAGAATCACACATTGGGCGGGCACATAGTCGTCCGCTTCCAGAACGGCGACGCTCCCAGTCTTCGGTTGCGTCGTCTTTGGTTGCGACGTGGTCGAGAACGAGATAGGCGGCGGGCTGGTGCCGGGTGGACGAGGGGGCAGTTGTCCCGGTGGAGGACTCGGTGGCGTAGTGGGCGGCGATCCGGCGCTGATGGGCGGCGGACTGGTGCCGGGTGGACGCGGAGGTGGCAAGGGCGATGGGGACGGTGGGGTGGTCGGTGGAGATCCAGCGCGGATCACCGAGCTTCGCTTTAAATCACTCGACGACGCCCCCAACTGCTGCTGAAACAGTTGTTTGGTAATGCTTTCGCCCAGAACTCCGAGGGCTCGTTCGGCGACGATTTCGCCCACGGTGCGAGTGATCGCCTCGGCTACGGCATTTTCCGACGCGCTGCCATGGGTTTTTGTACGCTGCAGTATGTTGGCAAGCAGTTCTCTCTCGGGCACGCTGAGAATGCGCTCGTCGCACAACAGGGTACCAGAGAGACTGTCGATCAGCTCTCGTGCGGTCATCGGACTCCTCCCGGTGAATAAACACACTAATTCACAGACCGGGCAGTCCGGGGAAGCGAGGGGACTTCAACCTAGCAAAACAGAATGTGAAAGGGAAGTGTTAATTGAGCACAGGCGATCGAATGTTGAGGAAAACGCGTACCAATCTATGCCTGGGCTATTTTTCCGCCATGGCGCCGACCAGCGATTCGAAGATTTTGAAGCCATCGGTGCCCCCCAGTTCGGGTTCGCTCGCGCGTTCAGGATGCGGCATCATGCCAAGCACGTTCCGGCCGGGACTGCAGATGCCGGCGATATTGTTTAGCGAACCATTCGGGTTCGCATCCGAGGTGATCCCGCCGTCCGGGCTCGAATAGCGAAATATGATCTGCTTATTTCGTTCTAATTCCGCCGAAGTGGCCTCATCGCAGAAATAGTTACCCTCCATGTGGCCAATGGGGATGGTCAGAACTTCTCCTTCGCGGCAAGCATGGGTGAAGGGAGTATCGGTGTTCTCCACTCTTACGTGAACCGGCTTGCAGACGTACTTCAGGCCGACGTTGCGCATCAGGGCGCCGGGCAACAATCCGGACTCGCACAGAATCTGAAAGCCATTGCAGATTCCGAGCACCAGGCCGCCGCCGTCGGCGAACTTCTTTACTGATTCCATCACCGGCGAGAATTTAGCAATGGCGCCAGTGCGCAAATAATCGCCGTAGGCAAAGCCGCCGGGAACAATGACGGCATCGCAGCTTTGCAGGTCATGCGACTCGTGCCAGAGGAACGTGACCGACTGCTTCGCCACCTGTTGGATAGTCCAGTACGCATCGTGATCGCAATTCGATCCGGGGAAAATGATGACGCCGAATTTCATCCGAGTTTCCTCGCCGAAGGGTATATTGCGAGTCTAACATGGGCTCGCGCTTCGTCGAATTACCAGGAAGCATCAAAGCTAACGCATGAACTTGGGCGAACATTTTCGCATCACCAGCGGCGCGCTTAAGAACTGGCTGATCGCGCAGCTCCAGGATCCGATCGCGGTGGGCTTGCTGTGGCTGATCGGCCTTTATGTGCTCAAGGTGCCGTGGGCTCCGCTGTGGGCGCTGCTGGCAGCGACTTTGCAGGTTGTCCCGCATCTGGGACCGGTGCTGGGCGTAATTGGTCCTGTTCTGGCAGCGACTTTTCGCTGGGGAGACTGGGAGCATCCGCTGTACGTTCTGATGCTTTACGCCGGAATCGCCGTGGTGGACGGCTTCCTGTTGCAACCCTACATCATGAAGCGCGTGGCCAGGGTGCCGATCTGGGCGTCGCTGCTGACTCCGATCGTGCTGGGCATTCTGATCCCGTTCTGGGGAGTCCTGCTAGCGCCGCCGCTGCTGGCGGTGGTCTATGCCTACAAAGCGTGGCATGAAAAGCAGAAGCTGCCGGTTGAACCTAGCCCGTAGCTCCAGCGCATTATCTTTAGTGCTAATCTTCCTCAAGAAGAGCTGTGTTCCGCGCAAAATCCACTGGCCGAGCTGACGCACCACGCAAGCTGACGCACCACGCAAAATGTCGTTGACACTGACTGATCAGTAAGCCACAATAGCGCCCGTTTGGGCTATCGCATCATTCGCCACTTTTGAAAGATTCTGCCGCATTCACGCAGAGAGGGATTCAGTGACGGAACTTGACGGCTGGAAACGCATCTATCGCGTGTTGGTCCTGTGCGTTGTCGCGACGATTCCTTCTCCCGCACAGACCCTCAAGACGTTGGTAAATTTCAATGGCTCGAATGGTGCCTTTCCTGACGACATAGTACAGACCACGAGCGGTAAATTGTGGGGAACCACGGATGGCAGCGGATCGACCAGTTGCGGCACCGTCTTCAAGACGACACTGGCTGGATCTTTAACGACACCCTTGACTTTTAATTGTAACGACGGTCCCGACGGCGACGAACCCGGAGAGCTGATTCAGGGCATTGACGGCGACTTCTACGGTGTCACTTTCTTCGGAGGGTCTGGCGGCGGTGGCACAGTATTCAAGCTGACGCCGAGTGGCTCCTTAACGGTGCTTTATAACTTTGGCGGCAGCAATCTGCCAGGACCGGTGGGAATCGTGCAGGGTAGCGACGGCGATTTTTATGGGGCAACCTATGGCGGGGGGTCCGCTGGCTACGGCACGGTTTTCAAGATTACGCCCAGAGGCACCCTAACCACGCTATATGACTTCGACTTTACCCACGGAGCTCAGCCCTACGCCGGGCTGATAGAAGCGGGCGATGGCAATTTTTACGGGACGACTTACAGTGGCGGAGCCTACGGCGTCGGTACAGTCTACAAAATGACACCTCAAGGGGCGCTCACGGTCCTCTATAGTTTTGGCGAACATGCCTACGACCCGGACTTCCCTGTGACACGGCTCGTCCAGGGTAAGGATGGCGACTTTTACGGCACAACGCCCTATGGCGGGGGTACTGACAACGACGGCGTAGTCTATAAGATTACGCTTGGAGGAGTGTTTACCACTCTCTACGCCTTTTCTGGAGCTGATGGATACTCCCCCGGGGGTCCATTGGTGCAGGCGACTGACGGAAGTTTCTACGGAACGGCCTCGGGCGGGGCGAACGGGGAAGGAATTATCTTTAAAATCACGGCAAACGACGTGCTGACTACGGTGCACACCTTCGACGGTTCTGACGGTGCGGGACCTTTTCGGCTTATTCAAGATACTAACGGTAAGTTTTACGGGTTGACCGGCGGTGGCACATCGAACGAAGGCACAGTGTTCAGTCTGAATACGGGTTTGAGACAGTTCGTCAGTTTCTTGCCCCCATTAAGCTCCGGCAAGGTCGGAAGCAAAGTCGAGATCCTCGGACAAGGCTTCGAAGGCACATCCGGCGTCTTCTTCGACGGAATTGCCGCGGGGTTCAAGGTCGTCTCCGATACTTATCTGATCGCCACAGTCCCCGAGGGGGCTACCACAGGCTTCGTCACCGTAGCTACTCCCGTCGGCACGCTTAAGAGCAACAAGAAATTCAAAGTCATCTAGAACGACGTTTGCGAAGTCAGGCGGCGCCTTGTTTGCGTCGTTCTTTAGCCGGTGGCCCACTTTCGAGCCGTCTTTGGCTTGAGCGGAGCAGCCCTGCTGCTGGGCACATTCTCTCTGACACCCTTTCGCGCCTTCGCGCGGCCCACCTGCATTGCATCTTCACTTTACCCCCCGCACCCTGGCCATCCGGACAGCCCGCCCGGGGCCGACGAAGGTCACACCTCAAGGACGGCGGACAGGAGTGTCCGCCGCTACGCAAACTTCAGCCGAAGACTAGGCCGTCGGGCTCGCGTAGCAGGTGCCACGCTTCGCGGTAGTGGGCGTAGGGGTCGCGGCGGCAGTATCCCTTGGGACGAAACATAAGCACCTGACGGCCCTCCACCTCGCGCACCGGCAGAATGTACCAGGTATCTTCAGGAATAATGTAGACAGCCACGAAGTCAACCTCGCACTCGCGGTAGGCTAGCCTCCGTCGGCCCAGTGTGCGATAAATGCTCACCGCGTATAAGCCGCGTCTCATGTGGGCGGCGGATTTTACCTGCACCCGGCAGAGGCTCCGTCCTCCCTGCACGACGAAGTCAAAAGGATGCATGGTGCCGTACGGCTGGGCCACCATGAAACCGAGCTCGGTCGCCGTGTGCAAAAAGGCTACTTCACCAAGATCACCGCTCCGGCGGTTTTGGATTCCGCGCTGCTGATACATTCTCCGGACAGGGATATCCTCAGACGCTGGAATGCGTCTGCGGGGAACGCCCCTGTCTTTGCGCATGAGTGCTGAAAGATGTCCTTGAAAGAGGCTTTCTGGAAAACGAAAAGGCGCAAGCTCGGGAGCTTGCGCCAAAATTCACTTCTATTTCCAGAATAGCAAACCCGGACAGTAACTATGACATGCTTTTCAGATTTATTTCATGTGTCGACTCAACGACTTAGAGGGAATTGAGGGCTGCAGGGGGCTTGACAAGATTTTGGGCGAGAGCGGTTTTGGCCGTTTCGTCGGCGGACTTACCAGCAGTTCCCTCCACTTGTAACGCACATCTTATGACATCATTTGATGCTATAATCGGTGCTTGGAGTTTCCCATGAGAACAACCGTTGCGCTGGATGACGATCTCGTACGTATCGCCCAGGAGTTTACTGGGGTCGCGGAGAAAACGGCGTTGATCCGTGAGGCTCTCAAGGCCCTTATCGAGAGGGAGAGCGCCCGCAGACTGGCGTCCCTGGGAGGCACAATGCCCGAATTGAAGAGTATTCCACGCCGCAGGCGGCGGCATTGATTCTCGCAGATACGTCGATTTGGATCGATCATCTCCGTTCCGGAAACAGAGAGATGCGCAAGCACCTTGACCAAGGGCAGATTGTGATCCATCCCTTCATCGTGGCAGAACTTGCTCTTGGCTCGTTGCAGAAGCGCGCCCTGACGCTTGCATTGCTGGGTTACTTGCCACAAGTGCGAATAGCGCAGATGAGCGAAGTACGACTCATGGTTGAGGCTCGCCGTTTGTACAGCCTCGGGATCGGTCTAACCGACGCACATCTGATCGCGTCTGTCTTTATCAATGCGCCCGTACTTCTATGGACGAAAGATAAGCCGCTTCGGAAGGCCGCGGAAGCTCTTGGCATCCACGCCAACTTGGCTTAGGGACCAGATGATCATATCGAGTGGCTGCGTTTACCGGCGGCCAAGGCTCCGTGGTATACTTTTGAGTCGCCTGCGTTTGTTTTCGAGGCAATCCCGAGGGTAATTCTGTGATCTCCTCTACGGGCGCGTCTTTTACAGTTACGACCTGTATAGTTAAAGCCAGCGTAATCAAGATCAGCTCAATTCAATTCAAGTTTATTGAACGCGAGGTATAGCCATGTCCGGGCACTCTAAATGGGCCACAATCAAGCATAAGAAGGGCGCGCTCGACGCCAAGCGCGGCAAGATTTTTACCCGTCTGATTAAAGAAATTTCGATTGCCGCCAAGAATGGCGGCGGAGATCCTGACACCAACCCGCGATTGCGCGGCGCTATTCTCGCCGCCAAGGCCGAGAACATGCCGCAGGATAATATCAAGCGGGCGATCCAGCGGGGCACGGGCGAGTTGCCGGGTGCGACCTATGAAGAGTTCTCGCTCGAGGGCTACGGCCCGGGCGGAGTCGCGGTTCTGCTCGACATCAACACCGACAATCGCAATCGCACGGTCAGCGAAATTCGCCACGTCTTTGGCAAGAACGGCGGCAATATGGCGGACGCGGGAGCAGTGTCGTATATGTTCCACAAGAAGGGCGAAATTATTATTCCGAAGTCCGCGGCGAAGGAAGACGACCTGATGGCCGTGGTACTCGACGCGGGCGCCGAAGACTTACGCGACGATGGCGAGAACTGGGAAGTGCTGAGCGAGACATCCGCATATGAGGCCGTTCTGGAAGCAGTAAAGAAGGCTGGCATCGAGCCAACAAGTAGTTCGGTAACTATGATCCCGCAGAATTACATCAAGCTCGAGGGGCCTGCGGCCAGCACCATGATCCGGTTGATGGAAGCGTTTGAAGAGCACGACGACGTGCAGAACGTGCACTCCAATTTCGATATCGATCAGAAGTTGCTGGAAGAGGTAGCTGGTTAGAGGCTTCGATTCTGGAACAAAACCAACCTATCTTAGTGACGGGAGGAGCCGGTTTCATCGGCTCCAATTTCATCTTGCAATGGCTCGCGGCCGAGGGCACTCCGGTCGTGAATCTGGACAAGCTTACCTATGCGGGGAATCTGGGGAATCTGGAGAAGATTTCTGCGGATTCGCGCTACAGCTTCGTGCACGGAGATATTGGCGATCGAAAGCTGGTCAGCGGTCTTTTAGGGCGCATTCGTCCGCGTGCCATCGTGCATTTTGCGGCGGAGAGCCACGTCGACCGCTCGATTCATGGGCCAGACGATTTCGTGCGCACCAACGTAAACGGCACTTTCAGTCTGCTGGAGGAAGCGCGAGCTTACTGGTCGGAACTACCTGAGGAACAAAAGAAGAGTTTTCGCTTTCTTCATGTTTCGACCGACGAGGTTTTCGGATCGCTGGGGCCGAAAGACGCGGCGTTTTCGGAGATGACTCCTTATTCTCCTAATAGTCCGTACTCGGCCACCAAGGCGGCTTCTGACCACCTGGTTCGGGCCTACCATCACACCTACGGCATGCCCGTGCTGACCACCAACTGCTCGAACAATTATGGGCCTTATCAGTTTCCGGAAAAGCTGATTCCGCTGACCATTCTGAACGCCATGAATGGCAAACCGATTCCGGTTTATGGCGATGGGCAGAATGTTCGCGACTGGTTGTATGTGGCGGACCATTGCGACGCTATCCGCGCGGTTCTTGCTCGTGGAAAAATCGGCGAGACTTACAATGTGGGCGGACGAAACGAGAAGCCGAATCTTGAGATCGTGCATGCGATCTGCTCGATTCTCGATGAACTGCGGTCTGCCGATCCGGTTGTTCCGCACAGCAAGCTGATTACGTATGTGCAGGATCGTCCCGGCCACGACCGGCGCTATGCCATGGATACGCGCAAGATCGAGCGGGAGTTGAGGTGGCAACCGAGGGAGACGTTTGAATCGGGAATTCGGAAGACGGTGGAGTGGTATCTGGCCAACGAAGCATGGATTCGGGAAGTGACCACCGGACATTACCGAGAGTGGATTGCGACGCAATACTCGGTGTGAGTTTTGCAGTGGAAATTCCCTGCAGCGGTGCGGGTGGGGCGGGTTTGCATGGGGCCCTCACTTCGTTCGGGATGACAGCATAATGAATTTTGACACATCAGAAGGTCCCTAGACGACGAATGCGAACTCACGATTCCAGGCGCAGTTCTCATTATAAAGGCATCATTTTAGCGGGCGGATCAGGCACGCGGCTTTATCCCGTAACCCATGCGGTGTGTAAGAGCCTGCTGCCGATTTATGACAAGCCCATGATTTATTACCCGCTGTCCACGCTGATGTTGGCGGGAATACGGGACATCTTGCTGATTTCGACGCCGGAAGACGTGCCGCGGTTCCAGCAGTTTCTGGGTGACGGATCGCAGTTTGGTTTGAATTTTCAGTATGTGGTGCAGCCGCGGCCGGAAGGCATCGCGCAGGCTTTTCTCGTCGGTAAGGAGTTCATCGGTTCCTCCTGTTGTGCGCTGGTTCTGGGCGATAACATTTTCTACGGGCATGACCTGGTGAAGTGTGTGCAGGAAGCAGGGAAGAAGACAGTAGGGGCCCGGGTATTTGCCTATCCCGTGCAGGATCCCGAACGTTATGGTGTGGTTGAGTTCGATTCTGAAGGCAAAGCGTTAAGCCTGGAGGAAAAGCCGACAGTTCCGAAGTCCCGCTACGCCGTCACCGGACTTTATTTTTACGACAGCCAAGTGGTGGACATCGCGAAGTCTCTGAAACCATCCGCGCGGGGCGAATTGGAAATCACTGATGTCAATAAGCAGTACATGAAACAGAAGCAACTGGATGTAGTGGTGATGGGTCGAGGCATGGCCTGGCTGGACACGGGGACCCATGAGTCGATGCTGGAGGCGTCGTTGTTTATTCAGACGATCGAGACTCGTCAGGGACTGATGGTTGCGTGTCCGGAGGAAATTGCCTACCGGTTGGGATACATCGGCGCGGAGCAACTTGAGGCTACGGCGTCTTCGATGAAGAAGAATCGGTATGGCGCGTATTTACTGCAGTTGCTGAAGGAAAAGGTGTTCTAGCCCACGGCGAAACCCGTCGCTCACGGCTAGGGAATTGCGGCTGTCGCCTGGTTTGAGTAGGCGCTCTCTACGTTACTCGAATCGACGGCGGTGGTCACGTAGTAATAGGTCTGCCCGCTCTGCACCGAACTGTCCGTATAAACCGTAGTAGTAGTGGCCGAGGGGTTGAGCTTGGTATAGGGGCCGCCGGCGGCAGTTCCGCGATAGATGTTGTAGCCGATCACCTGCGATGTGCTTGGGTCCCAGGAAAGACCTACGCTGTGCCCGGATTGAGATTGCTGGGTGCCGTCTCCCGTAAGTGTTTCCGTGCTTGGGGAATTGGTTGCATCGCTGTCGAACACGATAGTGCCGGGCGTACTTCCAGTTGCCGGTGGAGCGAAGGTGACGGTGAAGGGAACGCTTTGTCCAGCGGGCACAGTGACCGGGAAGGTGATGCCACTGACCGAATATCCCTGACCGTTCCAGGCTGCGGAGGAGACTTTAATATCGGAACTGCCTGCGGTTAACGTCCCTTGCTTGACCGAGTCGGCGCCGACGGCCACATTCCCAAAACTCATGGTCGTGGGTGCTACGGCGAGCTGACCGGCGCCCGGAGAGCCGCCCGATGATTGTTTTGAGGCAGAAGAAATGCCTTGACACCCGGCCAGCGTGAGGATGGCCGGCGCCACTAAAAGGCAGCCCAAGCTACGCAACCGGAATGCGATAGATCCACTCTGCACGTAACAATTATCCGAACCGACCACCTGGTCCGTCTAGAGGCCCCTAAGCCCTGACCTACGGCGGATTCTACACCACACTTTGGTAACGGCGGCAGGCTAGTCTGGTTGCGCTCAACTTTCTGGCTTTGATTGCGCTTGGGCACGAGATCGCAGATTACTACGCATGGCAGATGGCCGAGCTTCATCCGAGACTCGGGCGGTGGACTTCAACCAGTTGGGTAGAAGTGCGGCGAGTGGAGATTGCGAGGGACTTCGCCTACTCGGCCTTGGGGATGGCCTATGGCGCCGGGTTGATGGTCATCGGTTTGTGGCGAAGATCCGCGTTTGTGCGTTGGCAGGCGCCGGTGTTGATCGCGGTCGCGATTGTCAAAGTGTTTATTTATGACGTATCCGAATTGGACCGCGCGTATCGAATATTGAGTTTCATCGTTCTGGGCGTGCTGTTGCTCGCAATTTCCTTTGTCTACAGCGCAACTGGCTGCAACTTTCGGCGAAGAAGAATTCGGTTCGGGCGTAGAGGCGATTCGATTGCGTTTCTGCTGCTTGCTACGCCAGCGATCCCCGACTCTGCAATTCCTAATTTTACGAACGTCGGCGAGGTGATGTAGATCGATAAGTTAAACAGAACTGGTTCCATCTACTGGTCCAGCTTGCCGTACACATCCTTGATCTCAATGCCACTCTTCACGAAGCGATCGTTGGCTTCGGCCTCTAATCGATTGCTCTTGTGCTCGGCAATGACCAAATCCAGAGCGCGCTCGATGGCTTCAGTTTCCGTGTTCGCCCGCAACGCCCTTTGTGATTTTGACCGGATCCAGTTGGAAATGTTTGTGAAATCGATTCCCCGTCTTGCGCATGCGAAGTTTCTCCCCTGCACAAGTATTCACCCACAACGACAATTTATGAACATAAAAAACCGGATCGACCGGGCATAACCATGGTCCTTGCAATCGAGCCTGAGCCCATACCTCCGTGCCATGCGGTAACCAGTTTTCGCGTTACCATCGGGGTTACCAAAGCCTGGTTCAAAGGTACTTTTAGGCCATGTACTCCTGGGACGGCAACGACTAGTCTTGCTCTACGCTGCGCTGTTGGGACCGAGTTGCTTTTGGCGCAGGTTTTCTCAATCGCCTTGGAGGCTTCATGAAGTCGGCATTCCTCACCGTCTTATTGCTCGCAGGCGCAGTGCAGGCGCAACAGAGTTTTATGGCCGCCAACCCTTTGCCGAACGCTCCGAGCGCGCGCAAATTCTGGAGCATGGAGAACAAGGTCGATTTCTCGATTCTTGCAGGACAGATCACCGTTGACGCGATTACGACCCAGCACGGGTTGAGTGAAGGGATGCGAGAGACCAACCCAATCATTCGTCCCCTGGTCACTCGTGGTGTGGCGGGTGAGGCGGCGGCTTCGGGACTCGGTTTTGGGTTCGCTGTCGGGACAGCATATTTGCTGCATAGGACTCATCACTACACGGCCGAACGGATTGCGACGCGCACCATGCTTGCGGTCGAGGGCGGCTTTGTCGCTAACAATCTTTCGCGGCTGTATTGAGAGCAAGTCATCTTGCAAGACCGTTTCCCGACGTGAGTGGTCATTCCGATCTCTTCATTCCTATCTCCCCGTTTTTCGTTTTCCACCGCTCTTAACGAGCAAAACTCTGATCTTGGCTGTGAAGCAGGTGCCTCCCACCGTCCATGGCTCCTGTTGATCAAAATTCGAGAATTGGTTTAATGCGAAGGCGCTAAAGAATTGGCCTGCCTAGACTTGCGTTCTGTGTTCGGCATGTCTTAGAAATTCGATTGCCTAGGGGCGATTGTGAGGAGAAGATGAGCCGCGCCGATTCCCGAATTATGAGACGTACATATTTTTCTTAGAGCTGAATGTGCGAAAAGAGCTTGGATTACAGCGAAAGATGGGTTATCGTGGCCGACACGAAAGTAAAGAACGGAATGCGTGAGCCGAACCACTCCCGGGCGGCAACGATCGTTTCGTCGCGGGGCGTGGTCAACATTTAGTAGGAAGATGTCTCCAAGGTCGGAGAGGTCCAGCCATGAAATCTCCTCGTTGTCTGCCTGCCTTTTCTTCTGTGGCTCTTGTAGCGATATGTGTATTTGCTGGTTGCCCGGGTGCAAATGCGTGGAGCGCCGCCGGCCCAGATGAAGGCAACGCGCCGGTTTCCCAGGCAAGCGTGGTCATTCCTGGCCCTCTGCGTTCTTTTTTGCGGATGGCCGGCATCAGCCAGAAGATTTCGCCGGAAGAAGTCGTTCCCCTGCTGGCTCATAACGTATTCGCACAAGGATACGAGGGTTCTCGAGATGGGGGCCGGCCCACCGAGTTTCTGATCCTGCTCAGCCGATACGTCCATCAGGCGAGGGAACTGGCAGCTCTGAGTCCTGACGGGAGCATTCACGTTTCGAACTGTGAAGATGCGAAACCTCTGCTGCACGTGCTTGGCTACAAGGTGCGGCAGGACTGCGGAAAGAGCAACACTTCTTTAATGACCGCCGACCCGGAGCGGGCATTCGTGACCATTGATTCCGGCTTTCCCCTGCCTGCACTCGAAGAGACGCTGCAGGGAGGCAAGCCATTCAATTACCCATTCCCGGCCTCTCGAGTTCCCGTGATATTCACGGAAAGAGACTGGACCGTATTAAGCAAGGACAGCAGAAATTCCGGAGACTTGATCGAAACGATTTTGCGCGATCCCGTGGTAGCTCGCCTTTATTGGGCGCTGGCTCGAAGCGATGCTGAAACCAGAGCGGCGCTGCGGCAATCGGTGGGGCTGGGAAAACTGGTTCCGTTCGCCGCCGTACTTGATTTTTACGGGAGTCACATCTGCATTCGCTCCGGACGCGTCATCGTACCCGGTGGCAACGGTGCGGAATCTGCGTGGAAGGATTTAGTCGGGGCGAACCCGGACACACCCGATGAGTTTGTACCCCGATTGCTGGCGAAGGATAACGGCTGGCTGGCCGCATATTTTGACGCTCTATCGCGGGTTGGCCAAACTCAACAGGCGCACTTTACCGAAACTCGGCTGCGGCATTTTTATGTAGCTTTTCGTGGTCAGACAATTTCTCCCGACGCGGCGAGGCCGGCATTCCGGCCGGCTCCGGCACTCTTGCTTCTAGTGACCAGGATGCAATGGGAGTCTAATGGCGAACCCGACGTCCCTGGCGGTCTCGCGGTATGGAAAGAAATCCTTCGCGAGAAAAGCGACTCCAAGATTGTTCGTGATTGGGGGAAACGCGCCGGCCACTTGAACAGTCCCGAGCAGCTTGCGGAAGCGATGTTCGGACTTTGCCGGGTGGAGACAGAGACCGGGCCGCTGCAGATCTATCTGATGTTGAGTGAACTGGACATCAGGCGTTCACCGGAGAATCGCTTGAGTCCGCAAACCGCCCTCTTATTGGCGAGCAGGTTCACAGAGTTCAGCAATCAATACCTGGTGTTCTCAGAATTCCCCGAGTTGACTGACACATCCATCGCACAGTTTCTGAATGTGGCCGAGAGTTTAGGCAGGATTCCTAACCACACATTGCGCGGCAACGCCATGGGGATATTCCAAGCCAATATCGGGATGTGGCAGATCCTGGCCCGTCAGGGACAGATTACGACCGCTGCGCTGAACGATTCCTGGCAGAAAGTGATTAAGCCCTTTGGCAAGGTTAGCTCGTCTCCCCAACTCTTCGACGCGGGCCGCGATTCGCTCGCAGAACTGCTGCTCGCGGCCACGGGCAAACGCAATGGTTCGCAGGATGAAATCATCGATTTGCTGGCGGGACCGCGGCAAACGACTCCCGAAGGCCAACGGATGCACGACGAAATAGCCAACGAAATGCGATCGGTGTTGGACGGCCAACGCCTGGTTTCTCTCGATACGATCCTGGGCTTGGGTGATGGTTTGGATGCCGTGGCGCATGGGACAGCTAAGGCCGACGATTTAATTCCGCTGGCTGGCGGGCTTCGGGAATTCGAAATGCCGCGTCCGATTTTCAGCAGTGGTGAAAGAACGCAATGGGCGACCGGCGTCTACAACAATCGTCACACCGAATTGCAGATGCGCACCGACTTGACCCGAGTGCTCAAGTCCGGTTCTCGCGAACAAATGGAGGAAGCGCGCGGCCAACTCTGCCCATTTTTGAGGGATACGCTGGTTGGTTTGAACTATGCCTATTACGAACCGCCGGGAGCGCAGATCCTGCATAATAATCCGCTTTTCGTCCGCTCCCACGACTTCTCGGGAGACACGGTCGCGGGTGTCGAACATGTCTGGCAAGCTTCTCAGTTGTTTGGCGAGGGATCGCCGGCGGGCGGCGGTGCGCATTTAGTTGGCTCGCTCGCCGACTTGCCGTATGTCCTGGCGCAGGTGGAGCAAGATTTCATCGCACCGGAAAACGTTCAGGCTCTGATCTGGAGGGAGTTGGTTCCCGGGCTCCTGATCAATGCGACATTGCCGCGCTGGTGGAGCGTCAGCCCGAGTGAGCTTCATGCCGTCACGCTTTATCAGCGATCGGGAGAGGAGCTTTTAACCGCTTCGGTGCGCGATCCACAATTGCGGATCAAGGTGATGACGATTCTGTCGGAGCGCATGGATCCGGAAACTTCAGAGCGAGTGGAGCGGGCTCTGGTTGAAGGGCGGCCGACAGACGCAAATCCTCAAATCACGCCGGCGGACACGTTCTATCTGGCTGCCGAGTTTCGCCGAAGATTTTCTGGGGAGAGCAATTCTTTAGGCACGGCCAGTCAGGAATTGGACGGCCTGTGCCGCCGGGATCCGGCAGAGGTCAACTGGGAGCGCTTGTCGCAAGACTTCGGCGTGCCTCATCCGATTCTGACGCAGAGTTACGCTCGCGAATTGCTCAATCTCAAACCGTTTCCTGCTTTCGAGGGCTATTCCAGCCGCTTGCTGGCCGAGAGTTGGGATTCCAGCAACTTGTATTGGGCTCGCCTGGTGGATGAAAAAGGCTACTCGCCGGTCACGCTAAATGTCTTGGTTCCCCAACTGACTCATCGCATGGTCGAAAAGATTTTTGCCAGCGACTTTGAAGATTGGCCGGCCATGCTGCGGGCAATGCGAGAAACAGGCGAAGAATTTAAGCAGGGTAAGATCGCTTCGTCATCAACGATCGGCGCCAAGATCCAGTTTTGATGCAAGTTGTGAAACGTAGCCAGTTACGTCTCTACAGGTCAGGGAATATATGACAAAGAACTACTTTCTACTTCCCGTGTTAGTGCTGACTCTTTTCTCCGGCCCCGGAACCCGGATGGTCGCTCAGGAAAGCGAACCGAACATTCGCGTGGTTGTCGACATGGTGCAGTTGAATGTCGCGGTAACGGATGCCAAAGGGAACTACATTACGGGGCTTCATCCCTCAGATTTTGCTATCGTCGAGGACAACATTCCACAAAAGCTGGCTACGTTTGGAGAAGGCAACGAACCCGCTTACAAAGTGGTGGACGTCCTTCCGGCAGATGGCAAGACTTCGGCGCAGACCGGACAACCGCTCGGAGCGGATCAAAAGCCGGGAGACGACCCGCTTCAGAGTCTTGGTTCGATGGTGGCGGGAGCGAATGTTTTTCTGCTTTTCGACACCAGCAACTATATGTATCGAGGCTTTGTCTTCGCGCAAGATGCGATCGCCGATTTCGTGCGTTCTCTGGAGAGCGCGGACAAAGTGGCCTTCTATTCTTACAGCCGCGACCTTTCCAGACCCGCCCCGCTTACTCCCGACCGCGCCCAGGTCTTGCGCGGTGTGCGCGCGACTGTTGCCGGAGACGATGCCGCGCTTTACAACTGTTTGTTGCTTACCATAAAAGATGCGGCGCACTACACCGGAAGAAAAGTGGTCGTGGTCTTCTCGAACGGTCCGGACAATTCGAGCATGGTGCCTCCCGAGGACGTGGCCGAGTTGGCGCAATCGACCGGGATCGCCATTTACATGATCAGCACGCAGTTGGCTAAGTTGGAGCCAGTCTCCACGGCAGTCTTTGAACGCATGACCGCAGCGACGGGAGGAAAGGCATACTTTGCCAAGACGTGGAGGGACGAACAGCGAGCCTTTGCCTCCATTCGCGATGACCTGGCACATCTTTATTCGCTCAGCTACTATCCTCAGGCAAATCCAAACCGCGGCTGGCGCGGCATCACCGTGAAATTGGTCGGCGACCGCGCGAAGAAGTACCACATTCGAACGCGCAACGGATATCGTCCTCAACCCAATCGATTCACTGCGGGAACTGCGACAGCGTCGGCCTCGGAAGCTGCTCCGAGTAGTCAATAGAGCATAGGCGGTCGCTGCTGTGCTTGATCTGAATCGTGTGGCTAAGGTTTGGCCTTTGCCTCTCGCAGTTTCTCGGCCGCATATTCCGGCGTGATGTCACGTTGCGGTGACCCCAGCATTTCAAAGCCGACCATAAACTTTCGGATGCTGGCAGATCTGAGAAGAGGCGGGAAAAAGTGCGCGTGGAAGTGCCATTCCTCATGTTCCTGTTCGTCGGTCGGTCGCTGATGGAATCCCATCGAATATGGGCAAGGCACTTGAAATAAGCTGTCGTACCGGCTGGTGACGCTCTTCAAAATATCTGCGAGTGCGGACTGTTCCTCCTCATCGAGAGCACCTATGTCGGCCACGTGGCGTTTGGAAAGCACCAAAATCTCATATGGCCAAACCGCCCAGAAGGGCACGACGGCAAGAAAATGTTCGTTGCCGCAGACAAAGCGGTCTCCAGAAGCTTCTTCGATTCGGATGTAGTCGCACAGTAGACAAGTCCCATGTTGCTTTTGATAAGCGCCAAATGCTTCCTGCTCTTTGCGCGGCTCATTCGGGATCGTTGAGGTCGCCCAGATTTGGCCATGCGGGTGAGGATTGCTGCAGCCCATCATCAGGCCGCGGTTCTCGAATATCTGTACATAGTTAAGGCCGGGATTCCGAGCCAAGCTCTGGAATTCTTGTATCCAGGTGTCGACCAAGGGGCGAATTTCTGACGGTGACATTCGCGAAAGGGTTAGATCGTGGCGCGGAGAGAAGCAGACAACGCGACAGATACCGCTTTCAGTCTGCGCGACAAGAATGCCCCTCCCTTCGATATCGAGTTGCGACGGAGGTGGATCAGGCTGCAGCGCCGCGAAATCGTTGTCGAAAACAAACGTTTGGGAATAGGAAGGGTTTCGTGCGCCCCCTGCTCGGATATTTCCGGGGCAGAGATAGCAATTGGGATCGTAGGGCTGGCTGGATTGCTGCTCAGGGGGTTCGGTCTGGCCTTGCCATGGCCGCTCGGTCCGATGAGGCGAGACTAATACCCACTCGCGGGTGAGAGGATTAAATCGTCGATGCGGGGAACTCGGCATCGTCTGGTCGATCGAGTCGGGCGTTGGCGGATATTTCATTCAGATTTTCAGGGGCTCTGTGGGTCTTTAGCTCCAGCCCAACGCAGCGCTTCCTGCCGGTTGGCGAAGGCTCGCATCTCGACAATGTTTCCGTCGCGGATTGTGTAGACATCGGCAAGGCGCACGTCCGTCCATTCGTTGCTGCCTTTAGCCCGAAACCTGGCGTGAACAAGCACTACGATCCGGTTGCCGGATGGGATGAGCTGCTCGGGCTCGCTGCTGCCTTCAGCCCAAGGGGCGCGCGATTGCGCCAGGTACTTTTTTACTTCATCACGGCCGTGGTAGGCGCCGCCTCCGGGAAATTCTGCAGGCTCGGACCACTCGATCTGCGGATCGAACGGTTTTACGGCCGCGTCGATATCGCCTCGGTTGAACGCCGCATACGCGCCCCTGAGGGCAACGATGGCCTGCGCCTGCTCAGGCGGGTTTTCCACACTAGACTCCATCCGCGCCTTGGTGCATGCGACCAGATTCAGGATTGCAGCAATAATAAAGACAAAGGTCAGCGGTCTGCTCATGGGTGCATTGCTCGCAACTGCGCTTATAACGACCTTCCAATGTTACGCTCTGCCGTTTGCTCGTCAGGTTTCTGCAACGGTTCCGGCACCATCAGAAGCTTCGCAGATCAAGATGGTAGGCTTCAAGCCTGTCTTCGCTTGATAATTCTGTTCGAGTCTTTGCTGGACCTCTCGCGCATGGGCGGAATCCACGAAGTTAATTGTGCATCCTCCAAAACCGCCGCCTGTCATGCGCGCGCCGTATACACCATTTTGGCGGATTGCCAACTCGACCATCAGATCGAGTTCTGGCGTACTGACTTCATAATCGTCACGAAGGCTACGATGGGAATCAGCCATGAGCTCGCCCAACCTTGCCATTTCGGCTGCTTGTAGCGCGCTGGCTGCCATCTTGACGCGTTCATTTTCTGTTACGACATGGCGGACGCGCTTATAGATGACAGGACTCAACCGGTCCCGATATTTCTCCAATTCATTGACGGTCACATCGCGGAGGGCGCGGATCTCTGGTAGGACCCGCTGCAGCGCCCGCAAACCCTCTTCGCACTCGCGCCGGCGGGTGTTGTAGCCTCCACTCGCGTGCTCATGTCGGACCATAGTGTTGCACACCATGAGCCGCACCTGGCTGGGCACGGGAAGAAGTTGGAAATCGAGCGATCGGCAATCCAACATCAAGGCGTGTCCAGCGCGACCATGGCATGAGATGAACTGGTCCATGATTCCGCATTTTGTTTCTGGATAAAGATGCTCGGCCTGCTGACAGATTCGCGGGATTGCATTTCGATCGACGTCGATCTCGGAGTTGCTCAGCAGCGCCCATGCCATTGAAACTTCGAGAGCGGCCGACGAACTCAGGCCCGATCCCATCGGCACTTCGCTAGTGATGGCGAGATCTGCACCACGCAGTTTGTATCTAGAGGATTCAAGCACTCCCGCCACGCCGCGGACGTAATCGCTCCAGTGACCAGACTTTCCGGGGCGGATCGAATCGAGGTCGAGATCACGCATTTCGCCCAGAGTCTCGGAATAGACGCGCAGTCGGCGGTCCGGCCGCGGACTAACCGCAACGTATGTGTACAGATTGAGAGCCGCCGGCATAACGAAGCCATCGTTATAGTCGGTGTGTTCGCCAATGAGATTGACCCGCCCGGGCGCCCGGTGAAGCGTGGGATGCCCGCCGTACAATTCGGCGAATAGAGTTTTTAGTCTGTGAGTGGCTTCGCCCGTCGATCTGTCGATTCGCTTCACCGAAGTTGCGCGCTACGGTCTGACGGTAACCATCATTACGCCATGCGACACGACTGAAGCCGAAAACTTTCCGGTGAACCGGCCCAAATCCTTTTTCTGCCACAAATCGCGGACCGCTGCTTCCAAATGATCGGGATATCCTAGATCTTCCCAGTTCACGGTGATCTCATGATCCCCGCTCCCGCGATTAAACAGAATAACGGCGCGGCTGCCATCTTTCATTTGTTTTGACCACACCTCCAGGTCGCCATTCTTTTTTACTCGCTTGCCTTCGCTGCCAAGCGAGTCCTGATCAACCGCGATCACTTCTTTATTAGTAAGAATGTCGCGAATCTCCGGGCGCATGTCGCGCAAGTCATTGCCCGCGATCAACGGAGCAGCAAGGATGGCCCACAGGCTGAAGTGGGAGCGGTATTCGGTGTCGGTCATCCCGCCGTTGCCGACTTCAAGCATGTCGGGATCGTTCCAGTGACCGGGGCCGGCGTAGCTTTCAAGGCCGACCTGCAGATCGACGATATCGACTGCGCCGTTCGAACAACAATCTCCAGCCGGCCATTTGACGCGGCCTTGCCAACGGTCCTGGATGTCGCCGGTGGTGCGCCACAGGTTGCCACCAGCTTCTTTGCCCCAAAGCCACGGTTTGTTTGTGCCCCACTCGCAGATGCTCAACACGATTGGACGGCCCGAGGCGTCGAGCGCCTGTCGCATGAGCGCGTAACTTGAGGGCCCATCTTGGGTGGTCGAGTTGCACCAATCGTATTTCAAATAGTCCACAGTCCAGGCAGCGTATTGGCGCGCGTCCTGATATTCGTGTCCGAGGCTACCCGGCCGGCCAGCGCACGTCTTGCTACCAACGTCCGAATAAATTCCGAACTTCAAGCCCAGAGAGTGGACGTAATCGGCCAGTGCTTTTATCCCGGAAGGGAAGCGCTGCGCATCGGCAACGATGTTGCCGTCTTTATCCCGCGAAACCTGCCAACAGTCGTCGATTACGACGTACTGATAGCCCGCGTCTTTCATGCCAGATTTCACCATGACATCGGCAGTTTGCCGGATTAAGTCTTCGCTGACGTTGCAGCCAAACTTGTTCCAGCTATTCCATCCCATCGGCGGCGTAGGCGCGAGAGTTGCGTTCTGTGCCAACAACGCCGAAGTTAGGCTCAACGAGATGACAGCCGACAAAACCAGTGTTCTTGATTTCACTTCGAGGATTCCTCGGCAGCCATTAGATGCCAAGTCTATGCGTGGCGCTCGCTGTTTGGTTTCGATCCGCTTACTGAGTAGAACAGAATGTAGAGATAACAGATGGTGGCGATCGCCAAGCCGTAATGAATCCCCTGGCCCCAACTGGTTTCTCCCTGGATCATCGCCGGGTAATAGCTGCGGTTGATCAGGTCCGCAGCTTGGCCAACCAGGTAGGGAATTATTGCTCCACCGACGATGGCCATATTGAGGATGCCCGAAGCGTCTCCGGTCAGCGGGCCCAATTCTGCGATTCCCAAAGTAAAGATGCAGGGGAACATGATCGAGTTAAAGAGTCCGACAGTGAGAATGGACCACATCGCGGTGTGTCCGTTAGCGAGCACCGAAATAGTGACCAGTAAGGCGGCCGCGACGGCGCAAATTGCCAGCAAGGTTCCAGCTTTGATCTTCTGCAGGAGCGCCGAGCCAATGAATCGACCGATCATTGCGCCCAGCCAGTAAAAAGAAATATAGCGAGCGGCTTCTCCCAGGGCCGCATGATAACGGGCCGCTGCGTCGGGGATGACAGACGGGGATACAAAGTGGCCAATATTGTCTAGCGCCAGGTAATTGGAGATGGAACTGCCAATTGCAACCTCGCCACCGACATATACGAAGATGCCGATTGTGCCGAAAATGAGATTCGGATGTTTCCAGAGAGAATCGTTGACTGCCTGCCGGCCGTGGCGCTCTGCCGCCTCCATCCTGGGGAGTTTGAATAACGCGATGGCGACTGCCAACAGGAGTAAGGCGCCGGCAAAGAAATATACATAGAGCTTAACCACAGCGTCCGCGTCCTGGCCTGGCGCTATGGCTGAAGTTGATGTCCCAAGAATCAGGCGGGCACCGATCCAGGGGAAAATCGCGGTCCCAAAAGAATTGAAGGCCTGCGACAGGTTCAACCGGCTGGAAGCGGTCTCAGGCGGCCCCAAGACCGCGACGTACGGATTGGCGGCGACTTGAAGAATGGTGATTCCGGTTGCCAAAATAATAAGAGCTGCGAGAAAGAATGGGAAAGAAGGGAGTTTCGCCGCAGGGTAAAAAGCGAGACAGGCCGCAACCATGGTCAGCAATCCAACCACGATGGCTTTCTTGTATCCGATCCAATCGATGATCTTGGAGGCTGGAATCGAAAAGATGAAGTAAGCCGAGAAAAACGCGGTTTGAATCAGCATGCTCGCGCCGAGTCTTATGTTGAACACATGCTGCACATAGGGAATGAGCACATCGTTCAGTGAGGTAAGCGAACCCCACATGAAGAACAGAGTGGTCAACACTATCAGAGCGCCCTTGTAGGAAGTAGTGGGCGCAACCGCCGTGGCAGGCTTGTTCAGGTTTGCAAGTGGCATTAGATTCCCTGGTTCGCGCTTCAGCATATAACATCGAGAGTTCGAAGTGCATCGTTTTTCTTGCTTGGGAAGTAATCGATTACCTCATCGGGGAGCGTCTTTGCCCCGCGCTGGGTTGTGGTGCAAAGCGTGGCACCCTCAAGATCAGCGGAATAGAGCCAGGTCCACTGCATTCCCCATCGCTTCATGTCCAGCGGGCCCGGGATGCAGGTGATCTCCGCTGTCGTACTTTGGATTCATTCGCTCGGAGTTCGCGGGATCCGCTATCACCGATGCGAAATCGATGATTCCATCAAAGCTGCCGGAAGTTCTGATCCAGCTATTGACGGCAACGCGTTTAGCCTCTCCCTGTGGCGTCCAACCGCCGAAGCCTTGGTACGGGAGAATGGGTGCCCCGAAAATCTTGAGCCCACGCGCGTGCGCCTGGGCAATGATCTGTTTGTAACCCGCGATCAGTTCGTCGGCGCTAATCTGAGTCCTGCTCAGGCATGGAACAACCTGCGGCGCCAGGGGTGCGGTCGGAGTGTCGGGCTGGCCAATATCGTTAGTGCCCTCAAATAGGATCACGGCGCGCACCGCGGTTTGCGAAAAGACATCGCGGTCTAAACGAGCGAGCGCATTCACTCCCCAGCAAGGTGAGTTGGTCAGCACGCGGTTACCGCTGATCCCGGCATTCAGAACAGACATGACAGGCTGCGAACTGTTGCTGAGCAGACGTCGAGCCAGCACATCGGTCCAGCGCTCATATTTGTCAGGGCGGGAAGAGACGCCATCGGTGATGGAATCTCCGAGCACAACGATTGCGCCGTTCACGTTGGGAGATGCCAGCGCTTCAACTGACTTCAGGAAGTACCATGATTGCGAGGTTTTCGCGAACGGGCTTGCTGCCTCAGTGCTGGCAAAGTTTCCGGCATCGGAAACGTAGTTGGTTTGAAGAGCCACAGGATGGATCGTGGCTGGGCCAGTTGAGCCGGAAGTGAACAGACTCACCGCAACATTCTGTTCGGAGCCGACAGACAAAGAGATCGTGTCACTGAGAGCTTCGGCGCCTTCACGGATCGTAATCGATTTGCTTCCTCCGAAGGTGACTGCATGGTTGGAGCCGGGAACGAGGCTGGCTCCGCTATTCTGCAGACCCACATAGACGTTTTCGAATGTGACCGATTGGGTGCCGAAGGTGTTCGCAAGGCGAATTCGCACGGCCTCTCCGCCGACAGACGTGTGGATGATCTCGCGGAGGGTCTGATTCTTGAAGGTCGCGGGGTCCGGGACCGCTGCGTTTGACGTGCTCCACGTTGCTACCCAATGCTGACTGGAATTTTCCGCAGCTGCGAAAGAAAAGAACGCAACCGTCAGGCCAACCGCCGCCAACAGAGTGTAGCGCGCGATACGGCGAGTGTATTCGATCGGCAACGTGCCCCGCGACGAGGATTTCATCTTCTGATTTACCGAGCCGATGGCATTCTATAACGAGTTGTTATCCGGCATCGCTCGTTCCCTAACAGGTACGGATGTGGACTGCGGTTGCTGGTTACGAGTATGCTACGCGGTATCGGTGGCTTCGAGATGAAATTGAAATCCTCTGCATCTATTGGTTTAGCGTTTGCGCTGGCGATCTTGATTCTCCACTCCAACGCACTGTCGCAAGCTCTCTCGCCGCAGAAGGCTGCAGATCCGAATCCCAGCAACGTCCGCAGCAAGATCTCGATCTACGATCTGGAGAGCAAGAGCATTCGCGTCGTTTATACGGCGGACAAACTTTGGGAGGCGCCGAATTGGTCTCCTGATGGCAAGTATCTGCTGGCGAATTCCGGCGGTGCACTTTACCGATTCACGCTTGACGCGGATGGAAAAGCGCAGCCACAGAAACTGGCTCTCGACGCTGCGTATCAATGCAATAACGACCATGGCATTACCCGCGATGGAAAGCTGCTAGCTTTTTCCGCGAAGTTTGGCTCGGCTCCAGAGTCGCAAGTGTCCGTCGCTTCCTCCGACGGTACCAATCCCCGATTGCTGACTCCGAATAGTCCAAGTTATTTCCACGGCTGGTCGCCCGATGGGAAGTGGCTCGCCTTCGTCGGCAAGCGCGGCGAGTACTTCAATATCTTTCGCGTCCCGGTAGGCGGTGGGAGCGAACAGCGGCTGACTTCAAGCCCGGTTGCCGATGATGGTCCTGACTACTCGCCTGATGGCGAATGGATCTATATCAATTCGAACCGCTCCGGCACTTGGGATATCTGGCGATTTCCGCCTGACGGCGCCGGACCGGGTGACAGCAAGGCGGAGCGAATCACGAGCGATGAACTTGAAGATTGGTTCCCCCATCCTTCGCCTGATGGAAAGTGGATGGTCTTTTTGTCTTTTCCGAAGGGCACCCCCGGGCACAACGTCAAAACCAACGCGCAGCTTCGCATGATAGCGATGCCGCCAGCCGCAGCCGGGCATGGCGCGGCTGGATCAATTCAAAGCCTGGCGCAGATTTTCGGCGGACAGGGAACTATCAACGTCAACTCATGGTCTCCCGATTCGAAGAAGTTTGCTTTTGTATCCTACGAAGTGTTGCCGTAGGACGCGGGACCGTGCCAGATCGGTCCAGGGCACGCCATCTTATGTGCCGGTATAAAGTTGAAATGGCGCCCAGTAAAATGGCTTGCGGAAGCTGCCGGAGTGAAGTAAGGAGAGTTTCGCGGAACGAAGCGCCGCCCGCGGACTTCGACCTTTGTCGAGTTCGCCGTAGAGTTGATCCATCAGCCTCGGCGTCGAAGCATCGCTGACTTCCCAAAGCGCGCCGATCACGTTGTGCGCGCCAGCGTGCAGGAATGCCCAGGAGAGTCCCACTAATCCTTCGCCCTTGTATGCGCGGGCGCCTGCGCCGTAGCAGGTCGAAATGGTCACCAATTGTGCGTGCAAGGGGTGGTGAATGATGTCGCGCGCGTAGAGCTTGAAAGAGTCTTCCTCGGCGGACGCTTTCGACAATATGACGGCGGAATCCAACGGACTCAATCGGCTGGCTGTGCCGTGTGCAACGAAATGGATGTAAGCAAATTGCTCGGGGTCGCTTTCAAGATAAGCCGGGGCCGTGGCTTGAGCACGCGTAAGTACCTCGCGCCCAGCTGGAGCGAAATGCTTTTCGATGTTTTCGATTTCTACGCTGGCCTTCGGCAATTCCGCATAATCGGCGTTGGGAGAGACGGCGTCGCCGATGAGAAGTAGTTTTCCCGCGCCGGTCTTCGTTCGGTCATGCGTTGAGCCTTGGGACGCAGCCAGCAGGCGGAGTGAGTTGGCGTCGGCGATGGTCGCGTCTTCAATCCAATAGTGCGGCTTCGGGCCGGACACTAATAAGGTCTCGAAATTCAGACTATTCAGACTGCCATCGGGAATGATGAAAACCTGCGCGTCTTTCGCTAGCTGAGATTGTGCGGGCGAGATGAGCATTGTGTAGAGCGCAGTGCCATCCGCATTCGAGGTTTCGAGGACATCCTGCGGCCCAACCAAAGCCTTTCGATATCGTTGCACCGCCGCATCGATCTCCGACGCTGGAGGAAGAACGAACAGGGTGGTTTTCTGCGGCGTGATCGCCCAGAGATACGATTGCTTCTCGCCCAACCAATAAAATAGGATTGCGCCGCCGGCGCGTTTCGCCGCTTGTTGGGTATTTAGCGGATCAGGGGCGAATGCAGTTCCTTTGGGCAAATATCCTAGTCCTTCGCTGAGAGTCCGAGCGCGGCTGTAGTCGGCAACTTGCAAAGCCCGGTCGGTCTTTCCGCGCGAGATCAGAAAATGGATGTAGTCGTCGTAAATGCGTGTGGCGTTGGTAAGAAATGGCAGGCGGGAGTCTTCGTGCTGGAGTGAGGAGCGGGCGGTCTCAAAGGTAATGAGGGCAGTTCGATATTCCTGCTCGGCCGAGTCGGGCTGATTTTCGTGTTCATAAAGCCGGGCGAGCGATCGCTCAGCCTCCCACTTCAGAAACACCGGGCTATCGTCAGACTGTGCGACCTTGCGGAACGCGCTCTCCGCGCCGGCGACGTCATGCTGTTGCGCGGCCACTCGACCTTGGACGAGCCTGACATAGATCTTGTCGTGCCGATTGTTGTCAGTCTGCACCATCGTGAGCACTTCATCCGCGTAGCGCTTCGCGTCCTCCAGCTTTCCGGTTTGTTCGGAGACGAAAGCCAGCGCAATTAACGAATTGATGATGTCTTCCTGGCTGTTGATTTGGCGCGAGAGCTCGAGTGACTGTTGGAATGACTGTTCGGCAACGAGAAACTTCGCTGCGTCGAGGTAAATGTACCCGGCATTCGTAAGCCACTTCACTTGGTCGGGGATGTCGCCAAGCTTCTCGGCTTGGTTTCCGGCCTCGACAAACATACCTTCAGCTTTTTCTGAATCGCCAAGCTTGTAGTACGCCCAGCCCATGTTTCCCAGCGCTTTTTGCGCGACGTTCCCAAAGTTCCGACGTAACGAAATTTGGCGAGCGGCATCGGCCCGGTAGAGCGCCTCATCAAAGTGTTCCTGCGCCACAGCGGACCAGCTTAAGTCGAGCAACGCGTTAGCCTCCCATAGTGGATCCCCGCTCGCGCGGGCCGAAGCAAGAACACGTTCGAAAAGGCCGTGGGCTTGGGCATAGTCGCCGCGCTCCATTTGAAGGGCGCCCTCAGCATTGAGTACATCCGCGCAATCGGGATTGTCAGAGGCAGCACAGATCCGTTCCGCCTCCCCTAGGTTCTGCTCTGCTTCTCGAAACTTGTGCAGGGAAACATACGCTAGGCCCTTCCACATCAGTTGCTGGACTGCCAATTCCCTTGAAGGCAGCGGGACGGGTTCGGAGGTAAGAATCCTTAGAGCGTCCTCATTCATGCCGCGCATATGCAGCGCCCTCGCCCTGAGGATCGTGAACTTCCATGCCCACTCAGGGGCAGATGCGTGGAAATCTTTGTAGCCTCTCTCCGCTTCTAGGCCGGCAGCTACTGCGTCTCCCTTGCGAAGAGTCTGCCTCGCCTGGTCGAAAGCAGCTTGGGGGTCTCGGCGGGAGCAACCCGGCAAGCCACCGAAGGCAACCGCAAGCAGGAGCGCACTCAGCGCCTGTGCTCCCGCGAAGGGTTTTCTCCGATCAGTGCGACGATGCTCTTTCCGTGCTGACGGCATGGCTGATTCCGAGGTCGCTAAAGTTTAGCGCGGAAAGCCATCGAGAGAAATGTACGTAATAAAGCACACGACGTGTCGTGGCCGCTCTAGTGGCCTCCGCCGCTGCCTGTGCCGTTTGACTCAGTGGTGGCGACGCTGCCGCTGCCCTGTACCGGGCAGCCCAGCTCCAGCCGAATCATGGTCAAGTGGAAGGCGTATTTTTCGGGGCCCGGCCTGCCGTTTTTCTCACGCCGCAGGGTTAACTCGGCCAGGAATATCTTGCCGAAATGAGGCACGTCAATCACGTGCCCGAATGGTGTTCCCGGAGCCTTGGTCACGCGCTTGACTAGTGAGCATTTCAGGCGGTCCTGCTGCTGGGCCGAGGCCTGGTCCCAGCGATATCGCTCAGTCGCCCAATCCGGAAGGCCGGTGGTGTTGTTTATGTCGGTATACTGCTGAGAAATCCGGCTGAGGACACCGGTGTCTTCAAAATAGGATTTCGCGCCAGCAGGTTTCGGCCCAAGAATATCCGGCTCCCGCTCCAGTTCGACCTTGTGTCCGTCAATCCTAAGATTGTCGAAACGCGTACCCAAGAAAGAGACGGTCGGCACCGCATCAGACTGCCCGTTCTCGGGGTCATACGGAGGATGCTCCGTGAAAATCTGTGCCACCACGCGATCGGCCGTGAGCACGTCGAGAACATTGAGATCTTCGACAACAGAAGTTGCGAGCGTGGCGAAGCCGTGAAGGTGTTTGGGGCTCCGGTGCCCCGCGACCTGGGTGTAGCCACCGCGATAGGAGATCAACCCGTCCAGCCGGAAGGGTTCCGCCTGCCTGAATTGATAATGGCCGTCGGGGGACAATGTTACTTGCGCCCGAGGCTTGATTTTCTCGCGCACAGGCTCTTCGAAATCGGCACTGAGAACGTCCGCGTCGGCATAGTAAGTGTGGGTTGGCTCTTTTGCCGATTCTCCTCTCGGCATTGGTGGTTTCATTGCTGTAGCCATGTTTCCCTCCGCTCGATTAAGCTACTTCTGAATTTGTACTTCAATCGAATAATGGCCGAGGTCTGAACTCTGGTTGGCGGCTGTGTTGCCGCGCACCGCCAGTGTGTAAATACCTTGCTCCTGATTCGCTCCTGGAACATAAATTGACCGGGCCTCATCGGACGAGGCTGCAGGAGTCGTGCGCGACCATTCTAGTCTTCCTGACGGGCTAGACAAGTCAAAAGTGTAAGAGGCATAGTGGCTGTCCGGCGGAATGTTTACCAGCAAATGGAAGCCTTCTCTGGGGTGGGTCGAGATCTGAGTCGTGCTCGTCCCGCGGGTGCTGACGTTGATTGAGGCCCAGGGCAAAATCTGTGGGCTGCTGGCTAACTGCTTCAATTGCGGATACGTCACCAGATTTTGATACCCAACCACGACCAGCAGAATGGCCAGAACCGGCACCACAAAAGCAGGACGCAACCATGCCCATCGGCCCACTTTGGCGGCAACTGGCGTCCTCACCGGAGAAACGGCGACGGGTTCCGCCAGCACGACTTTACTGTGTTCGACCAAAGCAGCTCCGGCTCGAACATCGAGAGCGCACTCCGGGCAGTCGAAAAAGTGCTCCTCGAATTGTTCCCGCTGCTCGGGCGTAAGCTCGCCGAGCAGGTACTTCTCCGCAGCCATTAAGCGGATCGATTCGGTGTGGTCCATGTCCGCAAATATCCCTCGTATGGATGGTGAAAAAACAGGACAAATCGTTTCATAGTGTTAGTCTGCCCCTTTACTCCTCAACTCCTCGGCGGGCGTATTCTTCAAATAGATGGCCTTAAAGGCCTGCTTGGCACGGTGAAGCAGGACTCTAAGGTAGTCCCGGTCAACATTAAAATCTTTACACACCCTGTCTTTATCACGCTCCTCCAGAAAGACCTCCCGCAGCAGCCGCCGGTCGCGCTCCGATAATTCGTCGAGGACCTGACGCACTTTTTGTTGCATTTCTTTGTGTGACAAGATCGCTATGACATCCAGCGATGAATCAGGAACGTTCGCGCCGTCGTCTTCTTCGACCGAATTGTCCCGGGAAGCGGACCGATAGTACTCGAGCAGGACGTTATTGCAGACAGAATTCACAAAAGCTCCTAACCGTTCCGGTTGTCGCAATCTCCCCTCGCTGCGCAGAGCGACAAAGACGCGGGCGAAAGTTTCTTGACGCAGGTCTTCGATGGTCTGGGGAGAATTTACCCGGGAACGCAGTTTCAATTGGATCAGCTCACTGAAATAGGCAACAAAATGGCTTTCTGTCCGGAAGTCGCCCGAACATAGCCGTTCTAAGTAAGCCTCGTCGAACTTGTAGAATTGCAAGACACTAGCCCCTAAGTGCACGTAAGTGGCAGCTATTCTACACCGCCCTTGACGGAACAAACCGAGCGATTCTACGGGTCGGTGTCCGGTGAACTCTTTCCGTCACGCTCAGTGTGAAACGAAATTCGCTTCCGATGCACCATTCCAATGAACATTGAACCGGGGCAAACGTTCTGGGAGATGTGCCGGTTCCTGTTCGCGGGTCCACTCGCGAAGCAAACCAGCTTCGCCGGGTACCAGCATCCCGATGGAGGACGCTGCCGCCGGGGGGATGGCATCGTTCCTCAGCTTCGCCGGAGCCGTTTTCTTCGCGGCTTCGGCGCGATTCGGGACGCTCGCGCACAAAACAAACGGGAGCGCTTGACCTCGCAATTCACCGAGAAGTACACGCAGGGAGCGGCCGGACGTCGATGTCAACCTCGATCTCAACCTTGACCTCAACTTTGATTTCAACTATGGACGAACCGTTTCAGGCAAAGGATGTTCAGCGGCATGTATCAGGCGAGCAGCGAAATATTCCAGCGGGAGTGATGCAGGCAGTGCTGATGCACGCTTTCCAGCTCCGGCGGAGTTGCCGGGAAGTTTTTCTGCTCTGCGATATTCAACGACACAGCCTTGCAGACGCGGCCATGATTCTGGGGATTAGCCAAGTTGTGGCAAAGCGCAGGCTTCAACTTGCTCGGCGACGAATGAACGATGTGATTGAACGGCTGTGTGAGCCGATCCGAGACGTCGCAGGACCGAGGTTAGAATGACTACGTTTGGCTGTCGCTGTAGAGAGAAAAAGCTCTACCACTGGCGGACACGTCCGACGTCGACATGCACGAAGTCCGAGCTGCGATAGTAACCCACTCCGCCGCGATGCAGGCGCAGGGCGGCGTCACGAAGCTCCGACGTCGGAATCCCAGGCAGGCGAATGTCGATCGCTTCGGCCTGCATATGCAGGCTCTGCTGCGCCACGCCGGTGTGCGGGCTCCGCGCGCGCAGGAATTCGTTGCTCCAGGGCGTACGGTAGCCGCAAATCACATCGATCTCACCACCGGAATCGCCGAGCGACGCGGTCAGGTCGTGGAGAAGGTCGAAGAGATGAGGATCGAAATGTCGCACATCTCCGGTACGGTGGTCGCGCAGAAAATGGTCGAGCTCGTCTAGCGCTTCGGGGATATATTGATCACCACGACGATAGACGACGTTCAGCCGCTCGCCCGTGTGCGTGTGATAAAAGCGGAGCCGATACTCGCGAGTGGCCGCGGACGCAGATTCTGTGCCGCCGTGCCCGCGCAGCGGGGTTAGCAGAAACAAGAGAATCAGTGCCAAATAACGGAGGCCGGATTTGCTCGTTTTCCCCGGCGATGACACCGATGCTGCTTTATTCCCATTCAAAATGTACTGCCGCATTAACCCCATTTTATGTTAGATGCGGTCTGCTGGCCACCGATCCAAAGACCTACCAGGCATAGGGATAGCCAGCAGCCAGCGCTTTATCCAATTCCGCGTCATAACCGTAGATATCGTCGAGAAAACGAATCTGATTTTCCTCGTTCACCGCCGCCGTGCCGTAGACAATCAGAACCGGAATGCGCGTGGCTAGGTTCACCTGAATATTGTTTTTCTCGCCGTTCATCGTGGCCTTCACCCGCTCCAAATCCCAGCCGGGGTTGTTTCGCAACACCCAAGCAACCAGGTCCTCAGGCTTCTGTACCCGAATGCATCCGTGGCTGAAATCGCGGACGTCCTGCGTGAACAGTTCCGGAGCATCCGTGCCATGCAGATACACATTATCGGGGTTGGGGAAAATGATCTTCACCAGGCCCAGCGAATTCGTGTCGCCGGGCTTTTGCCGCACCATCAGGTGAAGCGATCTGATGCCTTCTAAAACCTCCGGGCTCACTTGATTGTCGGTTACGACCTCGCCTTGAGGCGTGACCACCTCAAAATTATGCTTGGCGATCTAAGTCGGATCCTTCTCGATATGGGGCACGATTTCGCTCCGCTGAATGCCGGGCGTCACGTCCCAGTAGGGCCGGAAGACGACGTATTGGATCTCTTTCTCAAAGATCGGAGACTTGTGGCCGTAGGCTTTTCCGATGATGACGTTCTTGTAGAAGGCGACGGTGCCATCCGGGTTCATCGCGCGTACACGATACTCAGGAAGATTCACCACCACGGGCGGTTGCGGAAAGGAATGCGGAAGCCAGCGCCACCGTTCAAGCGTCAACTTAATCTGGCGAATGCGGACCGCCGGAGGCGTATTCAACTCATTGATCGTGCGCGCGTCAAGGTTGCCGGTGGGAGACTCCCCGTGTCTGTCCTGGTAATGCTTCACGCCATCAACGATCGGACCCTGATAGACGGTCGCATTTGGATCGAGCTGCACCCCTGAAGGAATGTCGCCAATGATTTGAAGAAACCGCCCCAATTGGACGACGCCAGCGTAGGGTTGGCCTGGTCGCACAGTCTTCGTGATCGTTGGCAGCTTCTCTCCCTCAACTTGATTTGCGTATCCTTCATAAACCGGCAAGAGCGCGAGCAGCTTCCGGTAGCCCAGGAAGGGCGGTTCCAGCTTCTGGATTTCGGCGGCTGGATCGCCTGCGTTCACGACCTGGGTCTGAATGAATTCCGCCAACGGGAGTGGTTCTCCCCCCATATCGAGCTGAAACTTGAATTCCTTGGGATTTGCGCGCCCGCAGTGGATAGCACGGATGTAGCGCATCGCCGAGACCGTAAGCGCGGTATCGAACGAGATCAAATCTGGTTCCGTCGGATTTTGTGCCAGCTTGAGGAGACGGCCCTGCCATCGCGAGCCGTCATAATCTTCGGGGTCGAGTCCTTTGGAGTCCGCATTTTGTAAGAGCGCGATCACGGCCTGCCCCTGAGGACGGACGTGGAGGTTCTGAACCCAAAGCAAAGAATAACCGCTGGCCTCGTAGAGTTTGGCGATCTCTGTTTTGTAGGGAGTGAAGTCGGGCCAGCGAAGATCGGCATTACGACCTGAATCCACAATAGCGTGGAGCACAGGAACACCCGAGGCAGACAACGTCTGACCCGCAAGAGCAGACTGCTGCGCCGCGAAGAACGCTGGGAAGGTCTCGCCGTTCGCGACAGACATTCCCGCAATGACTACACTCGCCAGAACGATCATCCGCCGACGCTGATAAACAGGATTCCCCACAGTACCCCCTCCCCTTGATGTTTTATATGAGTATCGAAAGCAATTCCAGGTTCCCTTAATTGGAAAAGATTTCTCGCGACATCGTCGCGAATCGAACGCTTCAGCTTCTGAGCTCGAGCGACTGCAGCCGGTAATTTCCCATGGAGATGACGCGCGTCGACTCCGACGATCACTACATTCTTGGGTGTGCACAACGGTAAGGCGATGGGGTTCGATCTACTTAGAAGGGTCAACCATAAGCAGAAACGGCTGCCGCAGATGCCACCGGAAGTCGTATTTCCTACGGAGTTATTGCGCGATCACACGGGACACACCGGTGCTTCACAAACTGCTCAGTATGAATAATCTAAAATGGTGCGGAAGGGGGGATTTGAACCCCCACGCCTTTCGGCGCCACCCCCTCAAGATGGTGTGTCTGCCAGTTCCACCACTTCCGCCTTAGAATCAATAACTTAGAGGAAAACAGAAAGTCTGCTAATACGGAAACTATCTCGCATCTTATCAGATGCTTAGCGTCACCGGAAGAGTTTTGTATGCCCACCTTTGCGTCTGAATCATGTCCCGGGCGTGGCGCGTGGTGCGGCAGAATCAGTTCCCGAGTTCTTTATCCCACTTTAAGAATCGCGCTGACCGTGGTTCCAGATTCGTTGGATTCTATCTCCAACGTGCCACCGAGGCGCCTCAGGCGTTCTCGCATTCCAGCAAGTCCCACACCGCCGCGGCCCGATTCAATCAGTTCGTGTTGTTTCTCCAGGGGTATACCCTTCCCGCTGTCTTGAACTTGAACAGTCAAGCGGTCGCCTTCCTGATGGAGACGGATTGTAGCCGTGCTACTCCCAGAATGACGATGGATGTTGGTTAAACATTCCTGAACGATCCGAAAGATGGTTATTTCCAATTCGTCTGGCAGCCGGCCGAAATCGCTGGGGATTTCCAGATCCACCTTAATATTGCTACGTTCAGAAAAGCCATCCGCATACCAGCGAAGGGCAGAGGCAAGGCCGGCAATATCGAGGAGTGGTGGATGAAGCAGATGCGAAATCGTGCGAATCTCGCGCGAAACCTGTTCGACCAAGTGAGCATTCTCAGAAACGGCTCTGGCTCCGAGCGAATCGAGCTTATGGGACTGAGCCTGAACTATGGCAATGTTCATGCCGAGAGCTGCAAGATTCTGGCCGACGCTGTCGTGCAGCTCGCGAGCCAATCGTCTGCGCTCCTCATCCTGCATAGCCTGAAGACGCGATGCAAACTCCATCTGCTGTTTCTGTGATGTCAGGTCGGTGATCAGAACTCCGGTTGCCGATTTGTCTCGTGACAAAAGACTAAAAGAGAAATTGGTGGGAATGAGGCTGCCGTCGGCGAGATGCAGCCGCACTTCTCCTTCGTTTGATTCGATCTGATTCTCCTGCAACAACCTTTGGTAAGCGGGCTGGTCTTCAGCAGCCACGAAATCCAGCAAGAGGCGCCCGATGACGGTCTCGCGCGGTACACCCAACAACTGCGCCAGGCTGAGATTGCAGTAAACAACACACCCGCGAGCGTCCAGCATGGCCGCGCCCTGTTGCATCTTTTCAACCAGGGTGCTGTAGGGAAGATCGGAACCCTCCAGCGTATAGACGCGATGGCCTTCCGGTTCCTCGACGACGAACGCGTCCACGGTGCCGTACTGAATGGCGCGCAGTGTCTGTTCGGCTTCTTCCATCAGTTGCCTACTGCTGACAAATTCGGGCAATTCGCTGTTCATATGAACCTCATCAATACAAATTCACTCGACTTCATTCTCCCATTGCAGCCGGACGGATTTGTAAACCGACCAAGGCCCGTTCCGTGTCACGAAGATCGCCAACGATTTTGCGTAGGGGTTGGGGTAACTTTCGCACCAACGTGGGGATGGCCAGGATCTGATCCCCAGCCGCCAACTGCGGGTGTTTCACCAGGTCCACAACTTCGATATCGTACCGCCCTGCTAAATGATCCTCGCATATTCTCTTGAGATTGGCGAAAGCGGCCACCGAACGCGGCGTCTGGCCCGCGACGTATAGCCGAAGCTGCCACACCTCGTTCGCAGCAGGCTCGTTCTTCTCTGCGATCTCTTGAAGACTGAGAGGTCTAGCCTCTTTGTTTCTTTCTGACTTCTTCATCGGACTCCCTTTCGTCGCTTTCCATTGATCCCATCTTTAATGATCCCATCTTTAACCATATCGGCCTGCCGGCTACGGGACATGGCTTCGCGATTGTCCGCAATCATCTCTTCTCGCGAAGCGTCCTCTACGCCGGCGGTTTCTGCCTCCGCCTCCTCCACTTCAAACTCTTTGCGAAGCGCCGCGATTCGCGCTTCGAGTGCTTCCCGCTTCCGCATCCGATCGCGATCCCGGCGCTCGGCGTCGTGCTGGCGCGCCAGGGCAACGGCCCTCTCCCGCGCTTCTTGGGAAAGGCGCGATGATCCCGTGAGCACCCCGTCCGGCCCCACGTACACATCCAGCAAATCGACGCCCTGGGGAGTTAAGAGGAACTCGCGTAATTGGTTGGAGTGCGCCATGCCACGCGACTTCAGCACGTACAGGGCGCGGTTGCGCTCGCCATCAAGCTCGATATCACGCATGAAAAGCCATGTGTCGACAATGGATGAGATCTCAACATCGGTTCTCTCCAACGCCTCGCCTCCGGACGTGAGGTTGGTGAGAAAAGCCGTAATTTCCCGTTGCTTCAAAAAATCGATGAGGCGAATCATCATGGTGTGCGCGTCGCGCTGGTTTCCCGCCTGAATGAGGCTGCCAGCAGGATCGAGCACTACCACTTTCGGCTCGAACTCCTGCACGATTTTGTGAATGATCGCCAGGTGCATTTCCAGCCCATAGAACGTAGCGCGGCTAGAGTGAAACTGGAGCAGCTTCTTCTTGGTCCACTGCTCAAGGTTCAAGCCGATAGATCGCATATTGCGAATAAGCTGGCCCGAGGATTCCTCGAATGAAAAATAGAGACAGCGCTCGCCGCGCCGGCAAGCGGCATCGACGAAGCTCGCTGCCAGACTGGTCTTGCCGGTCCCTGCTGTGCCTGAAACTAAAATCGTGGTGCCTCGGTAGAATCCCTCGCCGCTCAGCATCGTGTCCAAGCGGGGAACGCCGCTCGAAATTCGTTCCTCGCTCACCTGGTGCAGCAGTCCTAGAGAGGTAACGGGCAAGACACTGAAACCGTCTTCGTCGATCAGAAACGGATATTCGTTGGTGCCGTGAGCAGTTCCTCGATACTTAACGATACGCAGCCGGCGTGTCGAAACCTGGTCGGTCACCCGGTGGTCGAGCAGGATCACGCAATCGGATACATATTCTTCCAGCCCGTGACGGGTTAGGGAGCCGTCGCCCCGTTCGGCGGTGATGACGGCGGTTACGCCCCTATCTTTAAGCCAGCGAAACAGGCGGCGCAACTCCGCTCGCAGGATGCCCTCATTCTGGAGGCCGGCAAACAGGTTTTCGATGGTGTCCATGACCACGCGCTTCGCGCCAATGGCATCGATAGCGGCGCCCAGCCTGATGAAAAGGCCTTCCAAGTCGTAATCGCCGGTTTCATCAATCTCACTCCGCTCGATACGGACGAAATCAATGACCAGCTTTTTTTCGTTCGTCAGCTCATCCAGGTCGAAACCAAGCGAGCGAACATTTTGGGTTAGCTCTGGGCCGGTCTCCTCAAATGCCATGAAAACGCCGGGCTCGTTATATTCCGTGGCTCCGCGAACCAGGAACTCCATAGCCAGAAGAGTCTTGCCCGCACCAGCGCTGCCGCAGATGAGCGTCGGACGCCCACGCGGGAAGCCGCCTCCGGTGATCTCATCCAGGCCCTGAATGCCAGTAGGGGCTTTGGGCAGACTACGATCTTCTTTTGCCATCTTTCGGACAGCCTTCATCGTTCGCATCTGCATCTCGAGCACTTTTTCCTGCAATCTGTGAACCTGGGCGGGAAGAGAATATGGTGCCGATCGACGCCTTACTCTACTACTCAGCGCTCCCGTCCCATATACAGGTTTTACTGTAGACAGAGCGCCAGCCACCCAGCTCTGCCAGGAATCTCATGAGCTCGGCCGTTATTTCACCAGCCTTTCTTTTCCTGGGCACGGACTCCACTATTATTTAGATGACGCTCAGAAAGCTGGGCGGTTCGAATTGCTGGGCTAAGCGGGTGAGATTGGAGAGTGCGGCGAACCTACAGTGCTTGAGAATTGTAGCAAGACGCCAGGAGCAAACTGATTCGATGAAGGAAAAGATCACTCTAAATGTGAACGGCCGGCAGCACGTCGCAGAGGTTGATCCTGAAACCCCACTTCTGTTTGTTCTAAATGATGAGCTAAGGTTGCGCGGACCTCGATTCGGATGCGGGATGGCTCAGTGCGGGGCCTGCACCGTATTAGTGCGTGGCCAGGTCGTTCGGTCTTGTGTCGTGCCTGTCCGTACGGTTGGTCAAGACGAAGTCACGACGCTCGAGGGGCTGGGCACGCCTGAAAAACCTCACCCAATCCAGCAGGCATTTATTGAGGAAGGAGCGGCCCAATGCGGGTTTTGCCTGAGCGGCGTGATCCTGACGGCGAAGGCCGTTCTCGACGTAAAACCAAGCGCCTCTGATCAGGAAATGCGGGACGCCCTGGCGGGTGTTTTGTGCCGCTGTTTCGCGCACACTCGCATGTTGCGGGCGATTCGAAAGTATGCCGAGGCGGTACGCGCATGACTCAGTCCAGGCGAGACTTTCTGAAAAACTGTGGTGTCCTGATTGTCAGCTTCAATGCAGGTTCGTTGAGTGTGCTGTCGGCACAGACTCAAGGACCGTTCGGGACCCATCCCTCCCACATCGACCCAGAGAAGCTCGATTCGTGGTTAGCCGTCGGAGCCGATGGGGTCATCACGGCATATACCGGGAAATGTGATTTCGGGCAGGGCATGTTTACCGCTCAATCCCAGCTCGTGGCGGAGGAGCTTTGCGTTTCCGTTGGCCGTATTAAGCTCATCCAGTGCGATACATCTGTCTGTCCGGACCAGGGAATAACCTCTGGAAGCCAATCGACTCCGACGAACTTTAATTCGGAAAATCTCGCACTCGCCGCAGCTACCGCCCGGGAAGCGTTGCTCGGTCTCGCTGCTAACAAATTGGGAGAACCGCTCAAGCATCTCACGCTGGCGGATGGTGTCATCGCAGGCAAGTCCGGGCGCCGCGTCACCTACGAAGAGCTTATCGGAAACAAGCATTTCAGTCTCCCGTTGAAGGCAACCGCGAAGCGGCGATCTCCTGAACAATGGACGGTGCTAGGCAAACCAATCCCTTCACTGGATAGAACCGCTCTGATGACCGGCCAGTTTGAGTTCGTTCACAACGTCCGAGTTCCGGGAATGCTGCACGGACGCGTCGTGCGGCCTCCGGAGATGGGAGCAACGGTAGCCCACGTGGACGAGCAATCGGTGCGCAACGTTCCCGGTCTCGTGAAGGTGGTCATACGCAAGGATCTGGTTGGTGTCGTCGCTGAAACACAGTACCAAGCAACATTGGCGGCTCGTCAGTTAGCGGTTCGGTGGAATCCCGGGCCCGACCTCCCGTCGCAGAATGACTTCTTCGACTATCTCCAGAAGCAGGCTGGGCACGACGTGCTCAGCGTTGATTCACACGACATTGACGCGCAGCTCGCTGGCGCGAGCAGCGTCATCCGAGCCAGGTACACATATCCCTACCAGATGCACGGATCGGTAGGCGCATCGTGCGCGGTGGCCGACGTCAAGCCGGAGAGTGCAACTGTGTGGTCTGCAACGCAGTCGGTATATCCAACCAGGAGCATCGTTGCCAAGCTTCTCAATATCCCAGTTGATAAGGTGCGCGTGATCTACGTGCGAGGATCGGGTTGCTATGGACTCAATGGCGCCGATGCCGTGTCGTTCGATGCGGCCATACTCTCCCAAGCGGTGGGGAAGCCCGTCCGGCTGCAGTTCTCCCGCCAAGACGAAATGATGTGGGAGAACTTAGGTTCTGCGTATGTTATAGAGCATCGTGCCGGCCTTGCGCACGATGGGCGCATCGTTGCCTGGGATCGTGAGGACTGGGCTGCTTCCCTGGGCAATCGCCCAGGCTACGATCAGCCGGGGAACGTCATCACTGGCATGCTATTGGGGTTTGAACCCGAGCGGCAGGAACCTCGCGCAGCCAAGCCGCCGACAGGGAAGTTTCGCAACCGGAGCAATACGGTGCCATCCTACTTCGCAGGATGCGTTGGTGGCAGTTGCGAGGGCGATGGAACGATCCGGAGTGAACGGGTTCTGACGCATACCGTGCGTTCGCCGTTCTTTACCGGACCACTTCGCTCACCACTGCGGATTCAAAATACGTTTGCCAACGAATGCTTCATGGACGAACTTTGTGCGCACGCAAAGGCCGACCCTGTGGCTTTCAGGCTGCTGCATTTGCAGAACTCACGAACCATTGGCGTTCTCAAAGCTGCCGCGCACGCCGCGAGCTGGCAGGCGCGGTCTTCGCCGAAGGCGCGTGTCTCTTTGGCAAAGACGGTAAGCGGCCGCGGTATCGCCTGCGTTGCGTATGAGGGAGACAATGGCTATGCCGCGCTGGTTGCGGAGGTCGATGTAGATTTGGAAACAGGAACGGTCCGGCCGAGGCGCTTTGTAGTTGCGTTGGACTGCGGTCCTGTCTCCAACCCCGATGGTCTGAGAAATCAGACCGAAGGCGGCATCCTGCAGGGGATGAGCCGCGCCCTGGTGGAAGAAGTCACGTGGGACAACAAGCGCATCACCTCTGTCGACTGGGAGACTTACAACAGTTTGCATCTTGATTACGAGATGCCCGTAGTCGAAACGTTCTTTGTAACACCTGCCAATGTGCCCGCGACCGGGGCGGGAGAGACCGCAATCACGATCGTTCCTGCTGCAATTGGAAACGCCATCTTCGATGCAACCGGCGCCCGTCTGCGGCATTTGCCGTTTACTCCTCAACGTCTGAGAGCCGCACTGGCTGAGAGCAAACAGAGAGCCGACAGGGCATAATTATAAGGAATCGCCGTGTCGCCGCAAGGTATTGCTTGGCGTGAGGCGAGGTGTTTTTCATCCGTGGGAACCTCGCTATTGACAGGAGATGCCATCGACAGGCTGACGCGCGCACTGAATGCAAAGGGCTTACAATCAGATGCATATGTGACCGGGATCACGGACTCATCTGACTCGGGAAGTTCAATATTGCATTTTGCAACGATATTCGTGGCACATGGTTGAACCAATAAACTCGAATGGAGCCTGAAGATGAAGAGAATTGACGTCAGACTGTTGACAATCGCAACAGCATTCGCTGTTGTTCTCAGCCTTCCCCTATCCGTGCATGCGCAAGACGCATCCGCGCTCTTCAAATCGAAATGTGCGGCCTGCCACGGCGCGGACGGAACCGGTTCGGCGATGGGAAAGAAACTGGGAGTTCTCGATTTGCACGGCGCCGAGGTACAGAAGATGTCGGACGCGGAGCTCGCCAATGTCGTCACGAATGGCAGAGACAAGATGCCCGCGTTCGGGAAGTCTCTGAAGGCGGACGACATTCAGGGACTTGTGGCGTACATTCGTACCCTGAAGAAATAGCCGTGGCCAGCTCTTCCATCAAGGCCAGCGTCAAATGTGTAAGCCCTGGCAGTCATAGGTTACTCGAGACTCTCCACGTAGGCGACCAAGGCCTTAAAATCATCCGCGGGAAGATCGATGGGAGGCATGCCACCGGACTTCATTCTCGCGGATGGATGTTTAAAAAGCTCCGCCAGTTGATCAGGTGAGAATTTTGTTCGTATGCCAATCAGCGCCGGGGCAGCGGCCGTACCCACTCCCCCGTCACCGTGGCAGGCGTTGCAGGATTGCCCCCCGAAGAGAGTTTTCCCTTTCGCAGCCAGCGGATCGGCGAGCGTCGCGTTTGCCGCAGCGAGGGATGCGGAGGAAAGCTCCGGCTCAAACGGCTTGTGCATGTATTCGTCTTCCTCGGTTTTCTGCTTCGCCAGTTGTTGAGCGACTCCAGGGTCGTGTCTATCCAAATATTGGCTCCGAAGCCCGAGGCCAACAAGTGACAACAGCACGAACGCGTACGCTCCCATAGCTGCAGGCCGTTTCCACGGTCGCCGTTCGACGCTACGATCCAGAAACGGAAGCGCAATGATCGTCAGCACAAGAAGCGTCGGAATTACAAGCACGCCGAGGATCGCGGCCGTGCCATGCCAATACTTTAGCCATTGAAAAATGGGCAAATAGTACCATTCTGGGCGGGGCACGTACTGCGCATCCGCTGGGTTGGCAGGCGGTCCCAGTTGCACCGGGACGAAAAAGCACAGCAAGCCCAGCCCCGCGATTAGCAGCGCAGTCAGAGAAAGGTCCATCAACACTTGGCGCGGGTAGAAGGGCTCGGTCTTCTGTTTTGGATAATAAGGATCCTCGTTAATCGGGCCGGCCGCTCCAGCCTTGCGGAAGAAAAAAATGTGGGAGGCCACCAGGGCGAAGATGCATGCGGGAATAAAGAAAACATGGGCCACAAAAAATCGCGAGATCGTAAGCGTACCCATCTCCGTGCCACCACGCATTAGGCGCTTGATGCTTTCTCCAATCCAGGGAATTTCGCTGGCCGCGTTGGTTCCCACAGCGCTGGCAAAATAAGCTCTCTGGTCCCAGGGCAGCAGGTAACCGGTGAAGGCCATCGCCAGCACAAGACTGAAGAGTACGCATCCAGAGAGCCAGAGAAGCTCGCGGCGTCCTTTGTATGATCCATATATGTACGTTTGCGAAAAGTGCAGGAACAGCACGACGACCATCGCGCTTGCGCCATAGGCGTGCAGGCTGCGCAGAAAAGACCCGGCCGTGACTTCTTTCGTAATGTAAGAGATCGTTGTGTGCGCATGATCGGCGGAGGGAACATAGTACAACGCCAGAAATACACCGGTTATCACTTGCGAAATGAAAATGAAAAGCAACCCAGAGCCAAAAATGTAAGCGAAACGTGCGCCCCCAGAAATAGGTTCATCGAGAGCACTGCGGAGCAAATCGTCCAGTCCCGCTCGGCGGTTCAGCCATCCCCATAATCCGGGCCCGGGCCGTGCCCGAAGGGTTTCGTCACTTTTATCTGCCGAATGCATTTCCTCTCAGCCTATGACTTCCTTGTCAGAGACCAGCTGCCGAAAATATTGGAATCGTACCAGCAGTTGGCCGTCCTGAACCGACGTCTCCAGTGCATCCATGCCCCGCAACGAGGGGCCGCTCACGCGGGTTCCGTCGGCAGCAAAAATGGCGCCGTGGCACGGGCAGACAAACCGGCTCTTTTCCTTACTCCAAGGAACTGTGCAACCCAGGTGTGGACAGATAGAGGTGAGAACGCGAAGCTTGCCCTGACTATCCTTCGTCACATAGACTGCCTTTTCCGATATCGCTTTGCGCCACCCATCCACTTGCTCAATCTGAATGGTGCGCATGACGGGCTCGGCCAGGGACGAGAACTCGCTGAGCTCTCCCACCGGCGAACTCTTAAGTTCAGTGGTGCGGCGTATCAAGGGGAACAGGGCAAAGCGAATGAGTGGCGCCGAAAGCAGCACGGTTACGCATACTGAGCCGAGCCCCAGCAACACTCCGAGAAAGGAGCGCCTGCCTTCAAAAGGCGATCCTGAGGAAGAAGGATTGAGTGTCGTGGGTTGTGAATCTGCCGCGCCTTCAGACATGCGGTGCCTCAGTCGCTTTGAGTTCGGCCATGAGTCCTGCTTCCAAAACCGTTTAGCCCCCCAACGAGTAATGTTTTGACGGTAGGCTTCAGATACAAGCAAGCTATTTCGATTCATCGTCCGACTGGGTCTTCGCGCTGAACGCTGGATTTCCCCTGCCCCTGCAGTCGTTCAGGATCTCTATGATTGGCTCCAGCCTGTTCGATGCTGCGGTTCTTTCAAGTCAGAAGTCTACAGTATTGTGACTGATTGCAGAAGCCCGGACTCTAGCCTACTTCTTAGGAAAGGTGAGGGCGCATCCGAAGCATTTTTACTGACGCTGAGCGGCAGACGATTGGGTTTCGTTTCCAGCGATGCCCCCCAACAGCAATTGGATAAGGCCGAACAGCAGGTGCCGATCTAGTCTGGCAGTCGCCCCGGTACCCGCATGATAACGGTGCGCAACTTGTGAGACGAACGTGGGTTCGATTAGCCTGACTGCGCCAACGATCTTGTTCCATTGGACAGAAATCCAGGAGGAATTGTGAAACAGAGAATACTGAGTTCCTTTGCCTTGATCGCAATGGTGGTAGCGTTGTCCTCTCCATCGCCAGCCTATGGTAATCACCCGCAAATCGAGGACGCGCTCCGCGCCCTAAAAGGCGCCAAAGACCACCTGCAAGAAGCAGCTCACGACTTCGGCGGCCACCGCGTGGATGCCATCAAGGCGATTGATGAAGCCGATCACCAGTTGCGGATTTGCATGCAGTACTGATCCGCGTTTCACGGCTGTTGGAAGAGATCGGTCGCGAGCAGGGTTACAAGGGTGGCCCATCGCTGGCGTACTTCTTACGCAAAATGAGGAGATCCGAGTTATTCCGCGCATGAAAAAGCAGGGCGGGTGTAACTTGCCCGCCCTTCACTGCGTGGGCGGCGTCGAGAGCTTTCTCGACATCTTCGGCCGATGAACGGGCGTTCGAGAGGACGAGCAGGCGATCCGGTTGTGCGATGAAACTACATGACTGCAGCGGAAGCGCGTGGTCCAGACGGCGCCGCTTGAGCGTCGCTCGGTGACTCGGGGACAGGCTGTTTTCCGCACAGTCCCACCGCTTCGGATATCCGCTGGCTCTCCTGCTCCTTCATGGCCTGCCAGCTGCAAAGTGCCGCTCGCTCTTGCGCTACTAGATCCAGGTTGTGCTTGATGCGGTTGGCGTAGTGCGATGTGACGCGCTCCATTTCGACCTGAATCTGGGCGTTTTCCCGAACATTGCGCGCTTCGAATTCGCAAACTGCTTCTGCTGGCCAGCTTCATAAGCACCCAGGGCATGTTGTCGCCGCGCCGCGTCCTGAAGCACCTCGTCGACCGTAGAGTCAGCGGCATCGAGGGCCATGAGCACGGATGCGCGCTTGACGTCTTTTGACAGGTCACGAATGTGTTTGCTGGCGAGCATCTCGATGATCTTGTTAATGCCGTATCGGGAACGCGCACCCAGGATTCCGGATGCATGGTAGATGTCGTCGCAGGACAGGAGATCGCTCTTTGGATCACTCGAGCCTTCAGCTGCGTTGGCGCTTGACTTATTCATTGGAACCTCCGTGGGTGTGGGGTTGTCCGTTACGACGGTGTCGTCCGGCGGCTGACGCCAGAATTTTGGAAAAAGGCTCTTGGATGGCATAACTTTCCTTTCACGACGAAGTGACGAGCCCCGGTTTTGAGATTCAAGGCGTCGAACCGGTTCGGACCCGGAAGACTTCTTATCATCCTTATCATTGGCATGACTTGGGAGGCAACTTCTGTCGCCAGGCTGCTCAGGCTTCGCCGCTGGAACGACTGCCGCAGACGCCGCCGCGGGCTCGGGCGGGGAACTCGATACAGGAGTCTTATCCCGGTTGGCTTCTTGTTTTGCCGGGCGCTTTCGGAGGTTCGTAGGCGAAAGGGAAGGAATCTCGGGAATCGGAGCATCGGGTGCCGGTCTCGCTTGGACACGACTGTCTCGATCAGCCTCCTGCTGAATTCCCAAAAGATATGTTCTGCCATCCCAACGGCAGTAGCTGGCGACGCCAGAAAATAGCTCCTTCTGCCACTTGATTTTAAGTGTGGACCCAACCGGAATCGGTGTAGTGAGCCGAAGACATGTGCCCGATGGAACCCTGGATTCCATCCTTGCCGGAGCATGGTGAGCAGTGCCATTTTTATCTTGCCACCACAGTTCGGCGGACGCCAGTGTGGCCGCCTGCTCAAAGCTGTTTCCGTTTGGCGAGCCGCTTTGGGTATGGCCAGCGGCTGCATCACGCTGGATTCCCATCAGAAATGCCACTCCATCGCTCCGGCAATTCCGAGCCACACCGGAAAATATTTCCCTCTGCCATCTAATCGTGAGTTTGGATCCAACCGCGATCGGGGTATTGATTCGAATGCAGACCCCGGAGGGGGACGTGTCCTCGATTCTGGCCGGAGCAAGATGCGATGCTCCGGCTTGATCTTCCCAGCAAACCTCAGCCACCGCCATCATGTGCATTCTTGATTCGAGGGCCTGGACAGGCTGGTTCACGACCTCTTTTATATCGACACAACGAGCAATAGAGCTTAGTACCGAGTGGGCTAGTACTTGTGATTGGCCCTGCCAAGAAGGAAGAGCCAACTGAAGAGTCCAAGGCAGAAAGAAACAGAATTGTGGGTTGCAGTGGACCAGTCCAATGACTGCGTGGTCTAGGTAGTCAGCCCTTAGCCTGTTGCGTGGCCCTTGGTAGGATCTGGTGCTACCAATATCGCCGAAGTGCTGGGCAAGCGCATGGTACAGAATTCAGTGATGGTGGGATTCTTCGCCGCCGTCACACACCTGCTCGACGCCGACGCTGTCCGCGAAGCAGTCGCCGATTCCGTTCCGCCAAGCTTTCGAGAGCTGAACCTGAAGGCCTTCGAAAAAGGACTGGAGTACGGAGCTACGGCGTTAACCGCGACGGCGAGCAGAGCCGACGCCGAACTTCAGGTGCAGTATTCGCTGGAATAATGCCGGATCGACTTTTGTCCTTCCTTGATCCGGCACAAAGACTAGATCGTGGCCGCATGGACCTGCGGAAAGTGCCTATTGATGGTAAGTTGATTCGCGGGAAACCGTTAGACCGCGGCTTGCAGCGGTTCATCACTGCCCGTTTTTTCCCGCAGCGTCGTCTTGGGAGTGGGAATAACCACGTGTATTCGAGTTCCCGAGCCGTCGGACTCGATGCTCATCGTCCCCGACAATTGGAGAACCCGTTCTCTCATGCCTCGGATCCCAACACCCGAACCTCTGGATTGAATCTCGGACAATCGTTCGACGGGCATGCCCTCACCTTTATCCCGGACTTCCAGGGCGATCGCTTCGTCATCCTGGACGATGCGTATGCTGGCGGTCTTACTTCCTGAATGGCGATGAATGTTGGTGAGGCATTCCTGGACGATGCGGAACAAGGACAGCTCGTAGTCGCGATCCAGACGCTCGATCTGGGATGGGATGTCGAGCGATACCTGAATTCCACTCCGCTCCGCGAACCCGGTGACGTATTCCCTTAACGCACTCTGCAGGCCGACGTCATCCAGCAGCGGCGGATATAAAAGGTGAGACATCGTGCGTATGTCCTGAGTCATTTGTGCGACCAGCGACTCAATGTTGCTGAGCGACGCGGCAGCGCGTGAACTCAGCCGGTCGCGCTCGATGGCTAAATTGGAGGCCTCCATGCCGAGCGCGGCAATAAGTTGTCCGGCGCCGTCGTGGAGCTCCCTCGCGATTCGCCGTCTCTCATCATCTTGAGCTTGCAAAATGCGGGCAGATAGCTCCCGCAGTTCCTGGCTCGCGTTCAGCAGTTCCAGCGTGCGTTCCTGAACTCTCCGCTCCAGCTCCGCCTGGTTTAATCTGAGTTGCGATTCTCGATCCCGTTGCAGCCGGGAAATCTCGAGTCTGCCGCTGACTCGAGCCAGCAGTTCGCGCGCAGAAAAGGGCTTTATCAAGTAATCATCCGCACCCGCCTGGATGCCTTCCACCCGCGATTCTTCCCCAGCACGTGCCGAAAGAAGGACCACTGGAATGGTGCGGGTCTGCTCCTCTGCCCGCAGAGCCTTCAGCAGCTCAAAGCCATCGAGGTTCGGCATCATGACATCGCTAACGATGAGATCCGGGGGGTGTTCATGCGCAGCCCGAAGAGCCTCATGACCGTCAGCAACAGTTTCTACTTCGTATTGTTCCGACAAGAGACGCGCCAGATACTGCCGCATGTCTGAATTATCGTCAGCGATAAGGACGCGAGGGCGGACGGCGGCCTGCGACAGCGGTGGACATGGGATTGGCAACAACTCGTCATGCACGGAAAAAATCTCGTCACTGGCATCGGCCGTGTCCGGAAGCCACCGGAGAGCTTCCTCCACAAACGGCTTCGCGCCCACAGCTGTCGAAGACATGCTGCGAGATCCCCCCATCTGGCCAGACGTGAGGTGATCTTGCCCAAAGGGAATGCTGACGACAAACGTAGAGCCTCGCCCCAGAGTGCTTTCGGTGCTTATCGATCCGCCGTGCGGTTTCACCAACTCGTGGACCAAAGCCAAACCAATCCCGCTCCCTTCGTGGGTTCGACTACGCGTATTTGGAACACGATTGAATCGCTCGAACAATTTGGGTATGGCTTCAGCGGGGATTCCCACTCCCGTGTCCCGGACGCGAAGCTCAGCCGTGCTCCCCACTCGATGTACACTGACAGCAATTTCTCCATCAAAGGTGAACTTGAAGGCGTTGGATATCAAATTCAGAACGATCTTCTCCCACATATCACGATCGACGTAAACCGGCTGGCCAAGATCGTGGCAATCCACTACCAGTTGCAATCCCGCTTTGTCCGTGGCAGAACGGAATACGCTCGCCAACTCAGAAGTGAAACTTGCTAAGTCCGTGGCCTGGTAGACCGCCCGTACTCGTCCAGCTTCAATGCGTGAGAAGTCCAGCAGCGTGTTGACCAGTCGCAACAGCCTGGATCCGTTGCGACTCACCAAGTCGAGTTGTTCTTTGGCGGTGGGGGAAAGGTGAGTCTGGCTTCTGGCCAGCAGATCCTCGAGCGGCCCCAGCATCAAAGTCAGGGGAGTGCGAAACTCGTGGCTTACGTTACTGAAGAATGCAGTCTTTGCCCGGTCAATTTCGGCCAAGGCCTCGGCGCGTCTTTTTTCCGCCGAGTAGGCACGGGCGTTGGCGATGCTGGCGGCGATCTGGCCAGCGACGAGATTAATGAATCCAGCGTAGCTGACATCCAGCGGACGAAATGGATTAAGGGCGGCGATTATTACTCCAGCAGGCTTGTCCTGACCCTGACTCGTGATGGGCAGGAGAAGCGCTCGCCAGGGTGACTTGTCCCAGGATCCAGAAGGGACCGACTCAAACCTTTCTGTCAGGTTCCCAACGACGATGGAATCTTTCCCAGCGAGCAGGTCGCGGATTGGCCAAGACTGATTCTTTTCGGTCAATGGAATCGACGCCGGCGCTGCCGGATGACCTTCCGCCATTCCGGTTTGACAGGCAAGGCGGGCCTCGTTCCCATCTTCGGCGAACAGATACAGGAGGGTAAACGGTAAGTCCTTTTGATTCTCGCCGAGACAGCGGGCGATACAGGCCACTACGTCCTCTTCTGTAATCGTCTTATTCAACTCCCCTGCCAGAGAGCGCAACGTTTTGAGCAGGTTCTCCGATCACGCGATCTGTTTCTTCTGTAACTACGCATAGAAGTCCGGCCACTTTGCTGTCGTCTCCAAAAAGAGGACTGTACGAGAAAGTGTGATAAGTTTCCTCGCGATATCCGCTCCGTTCCAGAAACAAGAGCAAGGCTTCATCCCATGTCGCCTCACCAGTGTCCATAACTCGCCGAATGCGCGGAGCAAGGTCGTCCCAGATTTCCTTCCACACTTCGTGAAAAGATTTTCCCAATGCCCATGGGTGTTTCTTCCCAAGGGTCATCCGGGCGTAGTCATCGTTATAGAGAAAGGTGAGTTCTGGTCCCCAGCCCATCCACATGGCAAAGCGTGATGTCAGCAGGGTGCGGACGACAGTTTTCAGGCTTTGTGGCCATCCTTCGATAGCACCGAGTGGAGTCTTGCTCCAATCGAATGTACGGACCAATTGACCCAACGCCCCGCCGCCGCGCACCCATCCGGGCGGAAGGGCAGTTTCTTCCCTCGTGCCTTCGATTGTTTTTGAGGTCGGGTTGTCGAACAGCTTTTTGATGGTGCTGGGCAACTCTTGGGCAAGTTCCGACTTCGTCACCGAGCCTTTCGCATCGACCGCGGCAGCGTGCTGGCGGGCGATGGTTTCGTGATTCTCGGTAACAATAATGACGTTGCAATCGGGAAGCTCCCGCCGAATGATTCGAGTTGCCTCCAATCCGTCCATGCGAGGCATGTTGATATCCATCAGGATAATCTGAGGACGTAATTGCCTCGCCTTTTCAACCGCTTCGATCCCATCCCCAGCTTCGCCGCAGACATGCCAATTGGGCTGAGATTCAACGAACGATCGGGCAGTGCGCCTGAATAACTCATGATCATCGGCGATCAGAATTCGGACGGCACTCATCTTCTAACCCTTCTGGAGCTGAGGTTCATGGCATTTCGTACGGAAGCAGTCAGGTATTATCTACGAACCTGCGTACGAAGACTTTACAGTTCTCGCTGTATTACTCATTGGTTAACCCACAATAAAGAGGCGAAAAGCCACGGACGCAGGGCAGCTGGTGCTTTTGGGGGAACCGGCGAATTCGAAACCACGTATATATACTGTTGCCACACGAGGAAACCCTTGAACAATGAGACTTACGGCCAAGCTCCCGATAACGCAACGCTGATCCCCACCGAACCTGCGCAACCGTCAACCCTCCACAAGATATTCATGGGCAAAGACGGACTGCGCGCCGGCTGGAGCCTGCTGATCTTCATCGCTATCTTCGCGGCCATAGCTTTCTGCGCAAACCTTATCGGGCACAAGCTCTATCCACCCCCTCCAAAGACGGACGCCCCAACCGAAATATCTCCGAGCTTCGGGTACATCGCCGAGCTGATTCCGTTCCTCATAACCGTTCTCGTGACCTGGATCATGTCCAAGATCGAGCGCCGTCCCAACTCTGTTTATGGCTTCGGCGACAGCCGCATGCTTCAGCATTTTCTCGCTGGCCTGGCTTGGGGAGTCACTTGTCTTTCGGTGCTTATTCTCATCCTCTGGAAGAGCGGATTCCTTGTCTTCGACGGCCGCCTGGTGTTTGGCCGAGACATTCTCCGCTACGGAGCCATCTGGCTGCTCGGGTTTTTCCTGGTTGGGTTGCTCGAGGAGTACTTGACCCGCGGCTATGTCCTGTACACGCTCAGCCGCGGACTCGCAGGTTTTTACGAGTGGGCCTTCAAGACCCGCCACAGCGCAGCCTTCGGCTTCTGGACTTCGGCCGTCATCCTGTCCTTGCTCTTCGGCATGGGGCACAAAGGCAATCCTGGAGAATCTCCTATTGGGCTTCTCTCAGCCGGCCTGGCCTCCATGGTCTTCTGTTTAAGCCTTTGGCGTACCGGCTCGCTGTGGTGGGCAATTGGCCTCCACACCTCGTGGGATTGGGGGCAATCGTTTCTCTACGGCGTCCCCGACAGTGGACTCATGGTTCAGCACCATCTTCTGGCCAACCACCCCATAGGCAAGCCTATCCTCAGCGGCGGGACCACCGGCCCCGAAGGCAGCATCTTCATCCTTGCGGTTCTAGCCCTTATCACCGTAATAATTCTCTTCACTCTGCCTAAGGGCCGCTACGGACGAGCGTCCAGGGCTTTCGAGATCAGCCCGCCGACAGCATGAAGTCCTCTGATTAGAGCTGTCATCCTGAGGAAGCGGATCGCTTCGCTCGCGAAGGGATCCCAACGAAGGATCTCTGCACCCCTTCCTGCGTCTACGCTCGACGATGTTCACCACGCCGAGTTGCCGCTATACTGGCTTTGCCGAGCTATCGCTCAACGGAGAAGGCATGTCGAGTCTGAAGGAATTTCAATGCGAGATTTGCGGGATTGTCAGTGACAATCCGATTCGTTGGTTTGTGATCGAGTGCGGAGATCAGAAGCTTGCAATCATCAAGTGGGATCTGACTGCCGCCAGCAGCCCCACAGCCAGGCATTTCTGTGGAGAAGCGCACTCTCAGGTCTATATCAGCCGCTGGTTCGAATCCATTTGCGTGCCCCCCAAGTCCGTTTTCAAAGTTTCCTAGTAGGGATTGCGCCCCACCTTAGTTTGCAGTGACCGCTTCATCGCGGTCCGAGTTTCTGTTGCCCACATAAATCCTCTTTATGCCCGCTATAAATTTAAATTGCAGAGATATTTCCGATGCGTGTGATAAGAACTATGCATTGGACGATGCTCGATTGGTCTTTTACTGTCGTGCTTTATGCGCGGATTCACCGAGTTTACCCGCACATACGCGGTTCGGGTAGAACGTGAGCAGTGCTTGTGAAATGCGGTTCCCCCGATAGCCCTGTCAAGGAGCGATGCGATGCGTGCTTTTCCGCAGAGCCGGAAGAAACTGTCTCTGACCGAGAGATTCTCCCGTTTAGCCGTCCGGATGCGAGATCCGGAATGGCAGCGCTACGGAAAGCTGTTGCTTCTCGGGAAAGCAGCCGGCATTGCCGTGGTCCTGCTATTCATCATCGTCGTTTCGGGGTTGCTCTTCGGACGCGTCTATGCGGCGGATGCCGAAGTTAAAGCCGCGGACATTGTCAATCCCATCAACACCGTTTGGACACTGATCGCGGCGTTCCTGGTGTTCGGAATGCAGGTCGGATTCACTATGCTCGAGGCCGGTTTCTGCCGCTCCCGCGAAACCGTGAATGTTCTGATGGAATGCATCGTCGACACGTGCCTGTGCGGCTTGCTCTTCTGGGCTTTCGGGTTCTCGTTCATGTTCAGCCACGGCAATGGCTTCATCGGATACCACTGGTTTTTCCTGAAAGACGTTCCTGCAACCTACGAAAGTACCGGCGTCGCGTTTCTGGCATTCTGGCTTTTTCAGTTTGCTTTCGCCGACACCTGCTCAACGATCACTTCGGGAGCAATGATTGGACGTACGGGATTCGTTGGCGATCTTCTATATAGCGTCGCCGTTTCTGGTTTCATCTATCCGATCATCGGTCACTGGGCGTGGGGCCCTGATGGTTTCCTGGCTTTGATGGGCAGCGACGGTCATTTCTTTCCTTCGCTGGGCACAGGCTTTCACGATTTCGCCGGATCCACGGTTGTGCACACCATTGGAGGCGTAATCGCTCTTGCTGGCTCCATCGTTCTTGGACCGCGGCTCGGCAGAAAGTTTAAGCGAGACGGCGGCGGTCCAATGCTGCCACACGATTTGACGATCGCTGCCACCGGCGGACTGCTGTTGTGGTTCGGTTGGTACGGCTTCAATCCGGGCAGCACACTTTCCGCGATGGATTTCGAAGGCATCGGACGGGTTGCAACAAATACTACGCTGGCTGCATGCGCGGCTGGGCTGACCTCGATGCTTTACGCTTACATCCCGAGTAAAAAGTGGGATGTGAGCTTCACAATAAACGGATTCCTTGCCGGGTTGGTAGCCATCACCTGCCCTTGTTATTGGGTCAGCCCGACGGGAGCGATTCTTCTCGGGGGCGTGGCTGGTGTTGTGGTGGTTGCAGGGGTTGAGTTGCTGGAGTGGCTGCGCATAGACGATCCTATCGGCGCGGTTCCCGTGCATGGGATGTGCGGCATTTGGGGAACGCTCTCGCTTGGCCTGTTTGCCTGCGGCAAGTACGGATCCACTGGCCCGGTCGCGCCCGACAACTCAACGGCGCTTAAGGGACTGCTTTACGGCGGCGGCACGCAGGTGCTGACGGCACAGGCGCTCGGCAGTCTGATTATCACGACGACAACTTTCGTGGTTGCCTACGCCGTCATGTACCTCGTGAATGCGACCGGCACACTGCGGGTGTCGCGCGAAGGAGAGCTCTACGGCTTAGATTTGCACGAACACGGAATTTCCGCGTATCCGGAATATGTTATCTCTTCCGCCGGGACGTCGGTTGATGTGGCGGACGAACCGGCTAGCCGTTCAACGAGTGCGATGAAATTCGAGTCCGCGATACTGCAAAGGAACGAGAACTAATAAGGGCTCACCAGCTTCGGAGATTTTGGCGTAGGATTGTAAGAATCGCGATGACCAAAGTCGAAGCCATCATCCAAGTCTCCAAGCTGGAAAGCGTAAAGAATTCGCTGCACGAGATTGGCATCGAAGGCATGACCGTACTTGAGGCTCGCGGCCATGGCAGACAGAAGGGACACACCGAGTTCTACCGCGGACGGGAATATACCGTCGATCTTATCCCCAAGATCAAGCTCGAGTTGGTCGTCGCCGATCCGATGGTTGAGAAAGTCGTGCAGGCAATTTCTGCGGCCGCTCGAACCGGCAAAATCGGTGACGGAAAGATTTTTCTTTCGCGCATCGATGAGATCATTCGCATTCGTAACGACGAGCGCGGAGAAGATGCTCTGTGAAGCGGCACGAGCGAGGAGCCTAGATCGACTCAACATCCCCCAGCCACAAGAATGCTGCTAAGTGCGTGAGGTTCGGCCCGGATCAAACGCTATGACCACGGCAGGCTCATTCGGCAGCGAACTCCGGGATCTCTACACAACAGAATCGGCGCGAATCCGGGAGGACTTTGCCGCCACGGGCGACGGCCGGGCGGCCATTTCAAAGCGCACTGCGCTGGTCGAAAAGATTAGTCTTCATCTTTGGAAAGGAATCGTCTCTCCGGAGGAGCAAGGCCCACAAAAGTTTGCGATTGTCGCTCTAGGCGGATTCGGACGCAGTTGGCTCTTTCCGCATTCCGATATCGACCTGCTTTTTCTTCACGCCGACCATGAAGCCGAAGAAGCTTTTAAGGATCGGGTTCGTAGCTTTTCCCAGGGCTTGTGGGATCTGCGACTGAAGGTGAGTCCGGCTACGCGCGTTCTGCAGGAATGCGATTGCTTCGATCCCGCCAATGTTGAGTTCGCTATCTCTCTGCTGGACTGCCGCTATCTTGCGGGCGATCGGGATCTGTTCAGACGGCTGCACGACAAAGTGATCCCCAGGTTGATGATCCGGGAGGCACAGCCTCTGGTGCAGCGATTGGCCGATGTCACGCGTAAGCGCTATGAGAAATTCGGCAATACAATCTTTCATCTTGAACCTGATGTCAAGGACACTCCCGGCGGTCTGCGGGATTGCAACGTGGCGCTTTGGCTCGGCCTGCTTTCCTCTATGGAGAAGCTGCATGACTGGCCCGACCCCAAGGCGTTGCTGTCATCTTCGGCGCGCAAACAATTCGATCCCGCGCTCGATTTTCTGATGTCGGTCCGGTGCTTCCTGCATTTTCGGTACGGCCGCGACGACAACATGCTGTCCTGGGAAGCGCAGGAAGAAGCGGCCAAGCGCGGCATCGGAGTTTACGACGCGCACGAACTCGCTCCCGCGGACTGGATGCGCATCTATTTCAGTCACGCTCGCTCAGTCCACCGTACCGCGACGCAGTTGCTGGAAGAAATTCCGGCGGCGTGGTCTTTGCTTTCGCGGCATTTTAACAACCTGCGGGCGCGCGTCACTGACGCTGATTTTTCGGTCGTCGATGGCCTGGTTTTTCTGCGCCAAACTTCTCTGCACGATCCAGAGGTGTTGCTTCGCCTATTCCATTTCGTGGCGCATCATGACGTGCTGTTGAGCACGACCACGGAATATAAGATTGAGCAAGTGTTGCCATCGCTGGCCGCGACCCCGCCGAGGGGAGCGGAACTTTGGCTCTACCTGGGAGAGATTCTCGCTCAGCCCCATGCCGCTCAGGCTTTGCGCGCCATGCATTCACTGCGGTTGCTCACGCTGCTTCTACCGGAATTGAAGGCGATCGACGCGCTGGTAGTGCGCGATTTCTATCATCGCTTCACGGTCGATGAACATTCTTTTCTGGCGATCGAGAACCTGCACCGGCTGCGGCAATCTCACGCGGAATGGGAAAAGCCATACGCCGGAATTCTGGACGAGCTCGAAGCGCCGGAATTGCTGTTCCTGTCTCTTTTGTTGCACGACACCGGTAAAGGCGTTCAGTCCGAGAATCACGTCGACGGCAGTCTGGCCATTGCGGAACAATGCTTGGAGCGTTTGGATCTGGAGTCGTCGGAGCGCGAAACCGTGCTCTTTCTGATTGGCAATCACCTGGAAATGTCGGCCGCACTACGTCGCGATATCTTCGATTCGCCGACCGTGGCCGCATTCGCAGACAAAATGGGCACGCCCGAGCGGTTGAAGATGCTTTGCCTGTTCACCTACGCGGACATCAAGGCGGTCAACCCCGACGCGCTGACTCCGTGGAAAGCGGAGAACGTCTGGCAGCTTTACATTGCCGCCGCCAATCAACTCAACCGCAATGTCGATCAGCGACTGCACTCCGGAGCCGATCTCGATAACGAGAAGATAACTCGTTTGCGCGCGCTAGCTCCAATCGCGGGCAAGAAAGTAAAAGCTTTTCTGGAGGGGTTGCCGCAGCGCTACTTGAGAACTTATGCAGCCAATGACGTGTTGCGGCATCTGGAAATGGCGGAGAGCTTGGGGAAGCATTCCATTGCGCTTGATTTGAAGCGCGGCCGTCACTGGTTCGAACTGACGCTGGTTACAAACGACCGTCCTTTCCTTTTCGGCCGCGTGGCAGGAACGTTGGCCGCGTGGGGCATGAACATTGTGAAAGCGAACGCCTTTTCGAACCAGGTGGGAACGGTCGTCGATACGTTTTATTTCACCGATCGCTTCCGAACCCTGGAACTGAATCTCTCGGAATGGGAGCGCTTCAAGCGCGGCATCAGCGACGTGTTGACGGGAGAAGCGGACCTCGATCGCATGTTAAAGAGTCGGATGCAAGCCGAGGAGAAGAAAGCCACGCCCAAGATAAAGATAAGAACTTCGATTGAGTTGGACAACCTGTGCTCCTCGAACACCTCGCTGGTGCAGGTGGTTGCGCAGGACCGTCCTGGGCTCTTGTACACGGTGGCCTCTTGCTTCGCCCATCACAAGTGCAATATCGAAATTGCGCTGATCGACACTGAAGGGCAGATGGCGATTGACGTTTTCTATCTCACTGCAAACCGAGAAAAACTGGAGGGCGACCATCTGAAACAGGTAGAGACCGCATTACAAGAAGCTTTGCAGTGTGGATTTGCGCAAGGCCTTACCCCCGCCGTGAAACCCCTCAATCCCTAAGCGAATGCCTTTCTGGGCAGGAGATAGGTAGATACTGGCCCTCCCCGAAAAATGCATTGCGCTCATCGAAATTCTTGATTGTACTTACCTGCCTTCGAGAGGGTACACAATGTAGGATGAGTCGGAGTTTCGCTACCGTCGATCACGATGCCTGCGGGGTGGGGTTCGTGGCGCAGCTTGGCAGTCCAGGTTCGCGCGAGGTGGTGGAGCGGGCGCTCGAAGCCCTGCGCCGGCTCGGCCACCGCGGCGGCCTGGACGCGGACGGCCGAAGCGGCGATGGAGCGGGTCTGCTTACGCCGGTTCCGGATAAGTTCTTCCGAAGATGTGCGCGTGAAGCTGGGATTGAACTGCCACCCGTGTATGCATTGGGAATGGTTTTCTTGCCCAGCAGTCAAGCGGGAGTCACGCGCGACTTGATTGCTACGGTGGCAGCCGGCCATGGCCTGAAATTATTGAAATGGCGTGCCGTGCCGACGGATCCTTCGATGGTTGGCCCGCGCGCCTTGGAAACTCTTCCCGTCATCGAGCAATGCTTTTTCGCCCCGATGGAAGAATCGGCCGATCTTGAATCGGACCTCTTTCGTTTTCGCAAGGAAGTGGAATCCGCCGCCCCCAGCGGAACTTATTTCTGTTCTCTTTCCTCGCGAACCGTGGTCTACAAGGGGCTCTTGACGCCCGAGCAATTGCCCGCGTTTTATTCCGATCTGGCTAACCCGGATTTTGTCAGCCCTTTCGCGATCTTTCATCAGCGGTATTCGACGAACACGAATCCCAGTTGGTCGCTGGCGCAACCGTTCCGTTTCGTGGCCCATAACGGCGAGATCAATACTATCAGCGCGAACCGCCGATGGCTTCGAGCCAAAGAAGTGTCGTTGCGTCCGACACTCGGACTGCCGGCGACGGTGCGATTGCTCGAGCAAAAGGTGAGCGACTCTGCGAGCTTCGATAATGGGTTGGAAATGTTCTTGCGCAGAGGCTATAACCTGCCGGCTGCGATGTGGCGCATGGTTCCTCCGGCGCGCGAACGCGATTCCGACGTGCAGTCGGAATTTGAGTCTTTTCTGAAAGCCCACGCTCGCGAGCAGGAACCGTGGGATGGTCCCGCTGCGCTGATCTTTACTGACGGATTTACCGTGGGCGCCAAGCTCGACCGTAATGGTTTGCGGCCGCTTCGGTACACGCTGACCTCGGATGGTTTGCTCGTGGCCGGTTCGGAAGTGGGGATTGCCGATTTGCACGACAAGAACGTGATTGAACGCCAGCGCTTGGGTCCCGGTCAAATGCTGGTGGTCGATCCGGTGAATGGGATGTTTCTTCGTCCAGGAAGTATGCCGGAGGTCGGCGAATGGCGGAAATTTGTTTCTGATTGTTCGGCTGAGCTTGTCAACCCGTCAAATCAAGTCTCTGCGTCTTCTACGCCCAACCCAACGAAAGTCTTAGCGGCGCTGGGCTGGAGCGACGATCAGTTTCGATTGCTGTTTCAGCCGCTCATTCAAAATGGCCAAGAGGCGGTGTGGAGCATGGGGGACGACGCACCCGCGGCATTTCTGTCGAACATGCGGCGCCCGCTGTGGGAGCACTGCAAGCAGCGCTTCGCGCAGGTCACGAATCCGCCGATCGACCCGCTGCGCGAAGCCCACGTGATGTCGCTTGATGTTCATCTGGGCGATACTTTGCTGCTTCCTTCTCCGCTGGTGGACTTCGGCCAACTGGAATTGATCCGGGACAAGCTGCAGCCGGTTAAGGATATTAATTGTACGTTTCCGATTGCTGATGGAGTTGACGGCGCGAAGTCGGCTCTAAAGTCCCTCGAACAATTGTCAATCGCGGGTTCGAGACTCGTTCTGCTCAGCGATCGTGGCGTGAATGCGAACAATGCTGCCCTGCCAGCATTGTTGGCTTTAGCCGCGCTTTGGAAATCGATGGTCACAGCGGGAGGTTGGAATGTGCCCCTGATCATCGAAACCGGGCAGGTCGTCGACACGCATCATATTGCGTTGCTGATTGCGGCTGGGGCCAGCGCTGTTTTGCCATATGCCGCGTTGGAGCAAGCCGCGAGGCTGCGTCCAGATGGTGTGGCCTCATATCGTCTCGCGGTGGAAAAGGGTCTGCGCAAGGTAATGGCGCGGATGGGCATTTCGACTATTGCCAGCTACCGCAATAGCCAGCTCTTTGAAACCATCGGTCTCGACGAAGAACTGCGAGCAAGTTTCTTCGAAGACGCGGGCGGAGCTCTGGGCGGAAAAGGACTCAACGAACTCCTCGAAGATTGCATTCAACGTCACACTTCGGCATTTGGGACTGAAAATTCCCAACTTAGGGATCTCGGATTGTACCGCTTCCGCCGCGAAGGAGAACGCCACTCCACATCGCCGGATCTCGTGCGGCGAATGCATCAGTACATCAAATCGCCAACTCTAGAAAACTTCCAGGCGTATACAGAAGTTGCCGCAACGAGAGAGCCGGTGGCGATTCGCGATCTTTTGGAAATCGCGCCGGCTACTCCCGTGCCCTTGCAAGAGGTAGAGTCCGACGCTTCCATACTGAGCCGTTTTAGTACGCAGGCCATGTCGCTCGGAGCGATCTCTCCTGAAACCCATCGCACGCTGGCCATCGCTATGAACCGGCTGGGAGCGCGCAGTAATACGGGCGAGGGTGGCGAGGATCCCGACGTGTATGGTGAACAACCGGAAGCCAACAATCGGGTCAAACAAGTGGCATCAGCGCGATTTGGCGTGACCACAGACTACCTCGTCCACGCCGACGAGTTGGAAATCAAGATCGCACAGGGCGCGAAGCCGGGCGAGGGCGGCCAATTGCCAGCGGGCAAAGTGACAGAGTACATTGCACGGCTGCGGCATTCGGTGCCAAACACGATGCTGATCTCGCCTCCGCCCCATCACGACATTTACAGCATCGAGGATTTGGAGCAATTGATCTACGATCTGCGAGCCGTGAATCCGCAGGCGCGCATTGGAGTCAAACTGGTGTCGAGCGCGGGCGTCGGCATTGTTGCCACAGGCGTTGCCAAGGCCGGGGCGGACGTCATCACTATCAGCGGATACGATGGCGGTACAGGTGCGTCTCCTCTGACTTCCATCAAGAACACCGGCATGCCGTGGGAAATTGGATTACGCGATGCGCATGGCGCACTGGTGCGGGCCGGTTTGCGTCGCCGCGTGCGCTTGCGCGTGGATGGCGGATTCAAATTTGGACGGGACGTTATCGTGGGTGCGCTGCTTGGGGCCGACGAATTTGGTTTCGGGACGGCAGCGTTGCTCGCCCTCGGCTGCGTTATGGCTCGCCAATGCCACCTGAACACGTGTCCGGTTGGAATCGCGACGCAAGACGAAAAGCTGAGGATGCGCTTTACCGGAAAACCGGAAATGGTGGAAGACTACTTCCGTGCCGTGGCCGCCGAGGTTCGAGGACTGCTCGCAGACATGGGCGCACGCTCCATCGATGCGATTGTTGGTGCCGCCGATCGCCTTCAGCCGCGCAATGCGCAGGCTGCGCGTGCCCTGGCAGAACTTCTGGAGCCGATTTCGGCGCCGACCCAGATGGCCTGTGCGCGACAGTCCGCCAGCTCTCTTCAGATCGCTCTGAGCCGAAATTCGGCGCAACAGACCACGAATCGTTCTCGATCCTTCCCGATTACCAACGCGGATCGAGCCGTAGGGGCCCATTTGTCCGGAGAGATCCTGCGCCAGCATTGTGAGTTTCCGACGCGTATTGATTGCGATTTCTCTGGGACGGCGGGGCAGAGTTTTGGTGCGTTTCTGATCCAGGGAATCAACCTCCGATTGTTTGGCGAAGCGAACGATTACGTCGGCAAGGGTCTGTCGGGCGGCAACATCGTTATCTCGGCGGGCGAAGAAGCCTCGCTGCGCGGAGACGTGCTAGCCGGCAACACCGTGCTGTACGGCGCTACCAGCGGAGAATTGTACATCGCAGGCCGGGCAGGGGAGCGGTTTGCCGTGCGGAATAGTGGGGCCCTGGCCGTGGTCGAAGGGGTGGGCCAACATGCGTGCGAGTACATGACTGCCGGCGTGGCCGTCATTCTCGGGCCCGCGGGAATAAACCTCGGAGCTGGGATGACGGGCGGTTTGGCCTACCTGCTACGTGATCCCGTCGCGGGACACGTGATCAATAACCAATCCGTCAGGATGGTCCCCGTTGAACTCAAGGAGGAGTTGTGGCTTCGCCGCGTCCTGCGCCGGCACGAACGTCTCACAGGAAGTCCGCGGGCTGCACAGTTATTGCGAAGCGACCGGCCGCTGCCATTTACCCGCGTCGAGCCACTGTCTCTAGCCTGTTCAGTCGTCGAGACGTGGGAGGCGATTTTGACGCGTTTCGGCAGACACCAAACTCCAGTTTTCGATGTCGCACGGGTGGTTCCGCTCGATGGCTTGCCATCATATCGCAAGCAGCGGGCCGTATTTGGTAATCGATAGCCATAGCTGCGGAAGCTTCTCTCCTGGTCCGCTATAATCACACACTAATTATGGACTTTGACCAACTCGTCACATTTCTGCAAGTCGCCAAGCTCGGCAGCTTTTCGCGTGCCGGACAAAAGGTCTTTCGCTCACAATCGGCCGTGAGCAGTCAGATTCGATTGCTCGAGCAGGAGTACGGAGACAAACTGCTCGATCGCTCGGGAAAATCTGTGCGGCTCACGCCAGCCGGAAGAGTACTGTTTTCCTATTCAGAACGGCTCTTACGGATGCGCGACGAGTCTCTGCTGGCGGTTGCAGATCAGGGCGCGACGCCTCGCGGCACCTTGTTAATCGGTGCCAACGAAGCTACCTGCCTGTACGTTTTGCCGGAAGTGTTCGCTGAATATTGCCGGCTCTATCCCGGAGTCCAAATCAGCATCTACCGCAACTTCAGCTACAAGATCATAGAAAAGCTGGAGAACGGTTCGATCGACGTCGGCATCGTGACCTTGCCCGTCAAATCCCCGAGTCTGAAGGTGCACTCGATTTTTCGCGACCAGCTTATGCTGATGGTCAGTCCGCAAAACCCTTTGGCAAAACACAAGCACGTATCCGTGGGAGACATCATCACGCAGCCGCTGCTGCTGCCAAGAACGGGTTACAGTCGCCGGGTAATGGATAAGCTATTCCGGCCCTACCGCTCTCAGTTGCAAGTCAGAATGGAATTACCCAGCATTGGGATGATCAAGAGCTTTGTCGCGGCTGGGCTGGGTGTCTCGTTGATCAGTGCGAGCTTTGCCCGGGATCAGGTGCTCGCGGAACGCGTCAAGCTGATTCCACTGCAAGGCGTGGAGCTATGGCGGGAACTGGGATTGGCTTACCGTCGCGATCGCACCCACACGCGTCCCACGACTACGTTCATCACTACGGTCAGACAACGTGCCGCAGCGCCAAAATAGACCGAATTGCTTACCACAGAGACACAGAGTCACTGAGAAAACAAAATCTGAAGTCCTCTTTAGAACGGCCCAAAGACTCTTCTATTCCTAGGATTTTGTTTACTCCGTGTCTATGTGCCTCCATTGTGAAATACGGCTAATACTTTACGATTGCGGCAAACGATTTTGGGTTCAAACTGGCTCCCCCTACCAGGGCTCCGTCGATTTCTTCTTCTGCCATCAGTGCCTTGGCATTTTCGGGTTTCACCGAGCCACCATAGAGAATGCGAAGGTTGTCCGCGAATTCCTGCCCAAAAGCTTTGGCGGCTTCTCCGCGAATCAAACTGTGGGATTCGGCGGCGAGCTGCGGCGTGGCAGTTTTGCCGGTTCCAATCGCCCAGACGGGCTCGTAGGCGACGACCAGTTTACCGGCCTTCTTGCCGGAGACGGCGTGGAGGGCACGGAGGCATTGCCGGCGAAGTACGTCTTCGGTCAGCCCGGCTTCGCGTTCTTCGAGAACTTCGCCAACGCAAACGATGGGCGTAAGTCCAGCTTCCAGAGCGGCTTTCAGCTTGAAATTCACCATGTCGTCGGTTTCGCCGAAATACTGGCGGCGTTCGGAATGTCCGATGATCACATGCGTGCAGCCAACGGCGAGCAGCATGCCAGGGCTGACTTCGCCGGTATATGCGCCTTCTTTTTCCCAATACAAGTTTTGCGCGCCAATCGCGATGTTCGACCCCTTAACGGCTTCCGTTGCGGCGCAGAGGTCGATATCTGGCGGGCAGACGACGATCTCATCGCGATCGTGATTCGCGACCAAGGGAAGAAAGTCGCGAAAGAAGTCGCGGGTCTGGTCGGGTATTTTGTACATCTTCCAGTTAGCTGCGATTAGTTTCTTTCTCATAAGGATCTCTTTTCGATTCGGTATGAAGGAACGGAATTTTGATTCTGCAGCGTTTCGGCGGCTCGCGTGTACGCTCGCAAAGTCGCAACGTCAAACAGCACAAATCGAACGGCAATTACATGGGTGGTCGAAACTAGAGCCTCAATTGTGGAGGAAACTGCGATCGATGCGGCTTCTGCAACCGGATATCCAAAAGCTCCCGTTGAAATAGCTGGAAAGGAAAGAGAGTTAATACCGTGCTCGTCGGCTAGCCGGATTGATTCGCGATGACAACTCGCCAGCTTTTCGGCCTCCCCGTTTTTCCCACCGCGATAAATAGGGCCAACGGTGTGAATGACATATTTCGCCGCCAGGCGCCCACCCGTAGTGATGACCGCCTGCCCCGCAGGCAAGCTTTTGATCCGACCGACAATCCGCCGGCATTCAGCTAGAATTACCGGTCCACCGGCCTCGTGAATGGCGCCATCCACTCCGCCCCTGCCCAGAAGCGATGAGTTGGCTGCGTTGACTACAGCGTCGGTCGTCTCTTCAGTAATGTCGGCCGGACCGTGAAACTCTATCGTCCTCCCTTGGTCCAGCAGGATGCGAATTTCGGAACGGGACAAACTTGTCTCCACAGGTCAACGCTTCTCGGTGAGTGCTTCCACGCCGGGCAGTTTTCTTCCTTCCAGAAATTCTAGCGACGCGCCGCCACCGGTCGAAATGTGGGTCATTTTGTCGGCGACTCCGGCAGCGTGTACCGCTGATACCGAATCGCCGCCGCCGACAATCGAAATAGCGCCCACGTTTTCGGCAATGGCATGAGCGATCTTGTAAGTTCCCCGGCTAAACGGAGAAACCTCGAATACTCCCATGGGACCATTCCAGACGATGGTGCGGGCGCGGGAAATTTCCTCAGAGAACAGTTCGACAGTCTGCGGTCCGATATCGAGGCCCATCATGTTGGGTGGAATCGGTTGCCCACTGTTCACAATGTGCACGACGGCGTTGATATCAATTCGGTCCGCAACAATGTGATCGAGCGGTAACAAGAACTTCAGCTTATGATCCTTGGCCTCCTGCAGAAGCTGGCGGGCGAGGTCGAGTTTGTCTCCCTCTACGCGTGACTTGCCAACCTCTTCGCCCTGAGCTTTCAGGAACGTATAAGCCATGGCACCGCCGATGAGCAGGGTGTCCACTTTGCTCATCAAGTTCCGGATCACGGCGATTTTGTCGCTTACCTTCGCGCCGCCAAGGATGGCGACGAAAGGTTCTTCGGGATGCTGTAGGGCTTTTCCCAGGTAACGAAGTTCCTTTTCCATCAGAAGTCCGGCAGCGGACTTCTTCAAAAACTTGGTGACACCAACGGTCGAAGCGTGGGCACGATGCGCAGTACCGAAGGCGTCGTTCACGTAGAAATCGGCAAGGCTGGCGAGTTGTTTGGAGAACTTCTCATCGTTGGCTTCTTCTTCCGCGTGAAAGCGGAGGTTTTCCAGAAGCAGAGTCTGTCCTTTTTCCAGCTTGCCAGCGATTTCTTCGGCTTCCGGGCCGACACATTCGGGAGAGAATCCAACGTTCTCACCGCGCGCCAGTTCCTTGTCAAGAAGCATGCGCAGGCGCTCGGCCACGGGCTTGAGACTCAGCTTGGAATTGGGCTTGCCGTTGGGACGACCGAGGTGGGAAGCAAGAATGAGCCGCGCGCCGTGACGCAGGGCGTACTCGATGGTCGGAAGTGTTTCGCGGATGCGGGTATCGTCCATGACCCGTCCATCCTCCATGGGCACGTTGAAATCGACGCGCATGAGAATGCGGTGATCGTTGACGTTGAGATCGCGGATGGAAAGCTTGGACATTATCGATTCCTTGATGAGTGCGGCCGTCCGGCATCGCACAGGCTGCCGGCGAGACCAAAACCTCCACCGCGACAGCCGGCAAGATGCCGGTGCTGCGAACACCCTTACAAGCCTTTCTTGCCGATGTAGTTGATCAGATCACGTACGCGACAGGAGTAGCCCCACTCGTTGTCGTACCATGAAATCACTTTGACCAGCGTTCCACCGACCACGAGGGTCATGGCCGCATCCACGATCGACGAGCGCGAGTCTCCCCGGAAGTCCGCCGAGACCAGTTCGTTCTCTTCATATCCGAGGTAGCCCTTGAGGGGACCTTCCTGCGATGCTTTTTTTAGGGCGGCGTTGACCTCTTCCTTAGTAGTCTTTTTTTCAACCAGGGCGACCAGGTCCACAACCGAGACGTTGGGCGTCGGAACGCGCATGGCGAAACCATCGAGTTTGCCCGCCATCTCGGGGATGACAAGCTTCAACGCCTTGGCCGCACCGGTCGAGGTCGGAATCATGGAAAGTGCGGCAGCACGGGCGCGGCGTAGGTCCTTGTGAGGGAAATCGAGGATTACCTGGTCGTTGGTATAGGAATGAATGGTCGTCATCGAGCCGACAATAATCTTGAAATTATCATGCACTACTTTCACGATCGGTGCTAAACAATTGGTAGTGCAAGATGCGTTCGAAATGATGTGATGCTTCGCCGGATCGTAAACCTGCTCGTTCACACCGAGCACGACCGTCACGTCTTCGTTCTTGGCCGGAGCGGAAATGATGACCTTCTTGACCGTCCCGCGGAGATGCTTCTTGGCGTCATTGGCGTCGGTGAAACGGCCGGTCGATTCGAGCACGACCTGAGCACCAACGGACTCCCAAGGAAGCTTGGCCGGATCTTTTTCGGCGAAAACCTTAAAAGTCTTCCCGTCGACTGTGATGCTGTCGGCTCCGGCAGAAATATCGTTATGCAGATTGCCGAGAATGGAATCGTACTTGAGCAGGTGGGCAAGCGTCTTGGGATCGGTCAGGTCGTTGACGGCGACGAATTCGATGTTCGGATCCTTGAGCGAGGCGCGCATTACGTTACGACCGATACGTCCGAAGCCGTTAATGCCTACTTTAATAGCCATCTTTCCTCCGTGAAAAATGATGAAGATACAGCTGAAAAGAGTGCGGGGCCGGGAACACAAAATGTTAACAGGGAAAGACAAGCGCAGCAAATGCGACATGGGGCGAAAGTCCCCGCAAGATGCTATTCCGAACCAGATCGGGAAGCTGCGTGAGGGGAAACTTAAGAGTGTGATGTGAACCCATCGATCTCGATGTAAACGTTCTGCTTGCTCCAGACGAAGGGAATTCGCGCCAGCCAGTACTTCTTTTGGATTGTCTTGCGGGCGCGGGGCCAGTCTTCGGCAGGCAGTATGCGCGCTCTGGCCTCGAATTCAGGGCCGGTGATCTTACCTCGGATGCTGCAAGGAGCGACTCGCACCTCGGGATTGTTCCGGATGCGCTTGTATTTGCCCGAGTCGCTCCGAGTCATCACGTAAATTTTGTTGTCATCTTCCCCGAACCAGATAGGGGTAGGCACTGCGACCCCGCTTTTGCGAAAGGTCACAAGGCTGATGTAATTCTGGCCGTCAAGCTCGCGGGGGATGGGCATGGGTATATTGTACGGGGAGTTGAGGCTCGGAGTTGCTGAAAACGCGACGCGTGTCGGTGAGCACCTGCTGTCCTCAAGCTTTAAGCTTTTCCACAGCCGCAGTGTCAGGATCGTATGTCGGAACCAGCAAAGACGCGCTAACCGGCTTGGTACGCCGGTGACGGCATGCGTTGCTCACGAGGCTCCAGGTGTGTTACAAGCCAGACATGCGCAAATGGATGAGCGAGCGCCTGAAGCGCCGCAAAAAAGAGCCTCAGAAAGCAGGAAGCGAGGCCGCACCTGCCCCGCTGCAGCCGGCATTCTACGATACCGAGCCTTCCCACCCAGAGCCGGTCGCCGAGGTGGTGCAGGCGACTCCGGCCCCGCTGCGGCCGGAGGCAGCGCACGACGCGTCGGTTGAGCCTCAGGCGGTGCAGCCACGAGAGCCCGCAAATGGAGATGTGGCCAAACGACGCCGTCGGCGGGGCAGAGGGGGACGCGGACGGAGCCGCAATGATGCTTCCCCAGTCGAACCAGCATCGGCGGTGCTCGCCCAGCATGGCCGTGAAGGGACTGCAGCACCGCTTCCCCAAGTTGAGGCTCCGCCGCAGCGTCCTTCCAAGGGCGTAGTCATTCTGGCGATCGGGTTGCCTGGCTCCGGAAAGAGTTCGTGGTTCAAACGCCACAACGTTACGCCACTCTCCAGCGATCTCTTGCGCGCTCTCCTGTTTGACGACCCTACGGAACAGCGCTTTCAGGATCTGATTTTCTCCAACCTGCGCTCCATGCTAAAGGCGAGGCTGATCGCAAAGCGTCCAATGAATTACGTGGACGCTACTAATCTGTCGCCTCACGAGCGCAGCGGATGGATCAAACTGGCCAAGGACTACGGCTATGAAGTCCAGGCGGTCTTCTTCGACGTGCCGGTTGAAGTCTGCCTGGCTCGCAACCAGCGCCGCGAACGCAAGGTCCCGGAAGACGCTATGCGACGCATGGCGGGGAAACTGAAGCAGCCATCGTTTGAGGAAGGATTTTCCAAAATCACCGTGGTGAAGGTGAAGCAGAAAGAGTGACGACGACTAACGCAGACCGCCCGCTGCTAGCCCTTGAGGTAGGGCAACAATTCCTTAAACGCAGGCGCGCCCGACGAACGTAACAGCTCGTAAACGATCATCTCGGTGGATGAAATCACCGCGCCAGCGGCGCGCATGCGTTCCAATCCAATCTTCCAATTCCATTCAGTACGCGAACTTACGGCATCCGAAGCCACGTGGACGATGTAACCTTCGCGCAGCGCTCCCAGCGCGGTCTGAGTCACGCAGATGTGGCTTTCCATTCCGCATATCAGGACCGTATTCCGGTTTCCGGGCAGTCGCTTTAACACGGAGCAAAACGCGTCACTACCAAAGCACGAGAACATCTGTTTATCGATGGCGTGCGCTTCCGGCAGCAGGGAAGCGATCTCCGGCACGGTATTGCCCAGTCCCTTGGCATATTGCGTAGTCATCAGAGCAGGAAGCTTCAAGATGCCCGCGAGTCGAATAAGGAGTTGGGAGTTCTTAAGGAGTTGCTCTTTTTGAAAGATTGGCGGGAGAAGTTTTTCCTGGATGTCGACCACCAGAAGCGCGCAGCGGTCGGCTTCGAGAGGAGTGCGAGCGATTTCGCTATAGTCGTTGGTCAAGGGAATGATGTTGCCGAGGGCCGTAGCCATGAATCTCCTCCTGCGTGAATCTTAAACCGTAAAGTTGGTAAAGAACAGCGCCACGAGGGCATCGAGGACCACGCGTCAATACTGCTTTGACTCAAACGCTGAGCTACTAGATAATAAATCCGTTGCCCCCTCGTTCAATGGTAGGACACCTGCCTCTGGAGCAGGTTATCGGGGTTCGAATCCCTGGGGGGCAGCCAGATCAATCGCTTGCCTTAATCTTTTCCCAATGTGTTCATCGTGTGTGCGGCGGGATTTGCTGGCCGTATAGGGAGCGCCTATGTCCAAAAAGAGATTAAACATTGCGATGATTGGGTCCGGCTTCATCGGCAAAGTGCATTCGAATGCCTTTCGCCAGGTCAGCCATTTCTTCGACGTTCCTTATGAAGTTCGGCGCCAGGTCATCTGCGGACGCGACCGGACGAAGTTGGAAACGGCAGCTTCGCGATGGGGTTGGAGCGACGTCGAGACCGATTGGCAGAAAATCATCGCGAGAAAAGATATTGACGCCGTCGATATCGCGGTCCCCAACGCACTACACTCCACGATCGCCATTGCCGCCGCTGAAGCAGGGAAGATCGTGCTCTGCGAGAAGCCGCTGGCCTCGTCTATCGAGGAAGCCGAAAGAATGACCAGAGCGGTACAGCACACGCCGAATATGGTTTGGTTCAACTTTCGGCGCGTTCCTGCGGTCGTTTTTGCGAAGCAACTCATCGCGGAAGGCCGCTTGGGTCAGGTCTTTCATTATCGCGCCCTCTACCTTAATCAATCCGGAAACGATCCTGCCAAGGCGAACACTTGGCGTTACAAGAAGAGTGACGCGGGAATGGGAGCGGCGGGAGATCTCCTCTCTCACTCAATTGACATGGCGCTTTACCTGAACGGACCGATCAGGGAATTGTCTGCAATGATGCATACTTTTGCTCCCGGCCGCGATGTGGACGACGCTACGCTCCTGATGGCGCGCTTTGCCAACGGGAGCATTGGCACTTTCGAGGCAACTCGTTATGGCGTGGGATGCCAGAATCGAAATACCTTTGAAGTCAACGGCTCGAAAGGGATGCTAAGTTTTACTCTCGACGAGATGAACCAGCTTGATTTCTTCGACGCGACCGAAGCGGCTGATTTACAGGGCCGGCGCAGCATAGCCGTTACTGGACTGGATCATCCTTACGGAAGGAACTTTTGGAAGCCCGGCCACGTTTTGGGATACGAGCATCCGTTCATCGCAACCCTGGCGGACTTTCTTAACTCCATGGCCCGGCAAGAACCTTTTCACGTGAACTTTGAAGATGCGCTCGCAGTGCAACGAATCCTGCATGTCGTGGAACTATCCTCTGCCTCGGGTGGATGGGTCAGCGTCGATGGGCGCTCTGGGTAGGCAGCGCTCTGAGCGAATGCATCCTACGGTCTGCTCTGCCCGCCAAGCAATTCCAGCGCCAGCGCAGCCAACTCAATGTCCTCGCCAGACGAAAGGCCACTGACAGCGACTGCCCCGGCAACGACGCCGTCCTTCCAGATAGGAATGCCTCCGCCCCAACCCACGAATCTGGGATCACCGTAGTAAGCAATGTCGTGTCCCTTATCGGGGTGGCGTACCTTTTCTCCAATTTCTTTGGTCGGTTTCCGTTCCCGCGCAGCGGTCCATGCCTTGTTGGCAGCAACGCGGATCGAAGAAATGGGAGCGCCGTCCATGCGCGCGAACGCGATTAGTTCACCATGCGAGTCGGCAACGGCAACCACAACGGATTTCTGCAGCTGCGCGGCCTTCTCTACGATCAGATCAACGATTTTCTTGGCCTCGGAGTAGTCGATGGCAGGAACATTTCTCATGGGGTTGGGGAACAGGACACCAAACGCTGGGCAGACGCGGCCTTGCAACCTTTGCCGTCTCGTAAAGCAGCATCGTAAAAGCAAAAAAAACAGGCTGGGCAATTTGCCCAGCCCGTCCAAACTCTTACTACTTAGAAAATAAACTTCAACGCGAACTGAATCAGACGTGGGTTGGCGTCGCCGTTGTCGGACGTAATCTGACCAAATCCGTTATTCCCCGCGCCGGTGTAGGTACCGTTGAAGGCGGTTCCTGGGACGCCAAACTGCGGGTGATTGAACAGGTTGAAGAATTCGGTGCGGAACTCAACACCGAACCTTTCAGTAATCTGCGTGCGCTTGAAGATGGCGAAATCAAAGTTGTTGATTCCAGGAGCGCGCAGCGACGAATCCACACGCGCTTCAGTTCCATATCCCCACGCCGGAGGTGCTGCGAAGCAATTGACGTTGAAAAACTCAGTGAGGCTGCGGTTACCACCCTTGCTGCAACCGGCTACAACGTCAGGACGGATATTGCTTATGCCCAAGCCAGCGCCTTCCAGAGGAGTCGAAGTGCCAGCCCAAGTGATCTTGAGCGGGAAACCGCGCTGGAAGGTGGTGATACCGTCGACTCCCCAGCCGGACACAAGTTTGTCCTCTGCTCCTGTAGCACCGCTGAGCCATGTCTTGCCGTGTCCGAAGGGAAGATCGAGCACGTAGCTGATGACCAGGCGCTGGGACACATCCTGCGAAGAAAGCGACCGCTCTCCATTTAGATTGTTATAGTCTTGCACGGCCCCAACCCCGCCCGTTTCACCCGACCCTTCGAGCCAACTGGTGAGCGAATCCGTGTTGGTCAACAGCTTGGAGTTCGTATACGCCACCAGGAGGGTGCCACCGCCCTGGAATCGGCGAGTAACGGTAGCCTGCAAGGAATTATAGGTGCTACCGCAACATCCGTATCCGCCCAGACTCAATCCTGTGTACTGGGGGTAGGGGCGAAGCAGTTGACCGGCAAGAATCGTCGGACTTTGAGTTGCGAGGTTGCCGATCGATGGATTCGGACTCACCAAGGGATTCGTAATCGGCTGGTCAATTGCCACCGGTTGGCCAGCGAGAGACTGAGCTTCTGCCTGTGCGACGTACGAATCCGGAATCTGGTTAATGTTGGTCGAGTACTGTTGGAGGTGGACGCCGTGCGAGCCCGCGTAGGCGACATCCGCAAAGAATCCCGCTCCTAACTGTCGTTGAACATCGAGATTGAACTGCTGCACATATCCGTATTTAGGATCAGTGTACGGCGCCAACGTGGGGGAACCATTGCTAGCTACAAAACTGGAGAGGTTTGGCGTTGCGGCTGGGTAGGACGTACGTCCCGGCGGCGGCAAAATTCCATTAACAAAGGGACCCGGCGTGCAACCGGTGAGTGTACCCGCCGCCCCGCCGCTGCCAGCATTGAAAGTGCATGCGCTCTCGTCAAGAGTTGAACTCGGCGACACCCCATGATCTAGGGTGGCAAAGAAAGGCGTGGTTGCAAGATTGACTACATCGTTGTCCGGATTCAGGTTGAAAGAGATGTAGTTCGGGATCCAGAAGATGCCATAGCCGCCACGGATGACCGTTTTTTGATCCCAGCTGTATGCAAATCCGAGGCGCGGAGAGAACTCTTTATAATCTAAGGGCAGGTTGTTCCTGCTCGTGTTTGGACCGTTGCCAACCAGCAGCGCGTCCCCGAGACATGGAGATCCCGGGATGCCAACGACTTGATTGGTCACCGAATTAAAGCTGGTCCCGCAGCCTGTGACGGTAGCATTGGTCACCGTCGGATCCCAGTAACTCAAGCGGTTGTAACGGTCAGACCATGTTCCTGGAAGCTCGTAGCGGAGTCCCAAGTTCAAGGTCAATTTCGTATTTACCTTCCAAGTGTCAGCACCGTAGAAGCCGCGGTAGGTCTGACGACCGGCCGTTTGTGCCGGAACTTGGGCAGCACCTTCCGTCTGGTTCACGAAAGAAGCAGGTCCGGACTGGGCTAAGCCAAGCAGAAAATCCGCAAACGGGAAGCCGGCGGTGCAACCGTTGGCGGTCGTACAATTCGGGCCGCCAATGTTGGATGTCCACCCACCCGAGAAGCCAAATGCGCCGCTGGCGATGTTGGTCTGGTAGTAGTTGTCCAGACCTAACTCCCATTGAACGCCGGCCTGAAAAGTGTGTTTGCCGTGGATGATCGTCACCGAAGGCGACACATTGTACTGAGTATTATGGTCACCAATCGCGCTGTTGCCTTGGCTCTTGCCTACGTCGCCGGGGAACGGAAAGGCAGGAGTGGGAGGCGTCCGCATGATATCGGGGACTTCGCTGTTGTAACTCGACGGCCATCCGAGCGCAGTCAGATCGTAACCGGCGAGAAGCGGCGCGCGCAGGTAAATGAAACGGCTTGCTGAAATATTCAAATCGCCGATGACGTTGGGGCTGAACACGTGGTTGAAATCAATCGCGAGAGCTTTGGTGTGATAGTCCTCGGCGCAACGGTCGTTGCACAATCCAGTGTTAAAGGGATTGGTTGGAAGATCCAGCAGGCCAAAGTAAGTAAAACGAGCGAACATGCGCGTTTTGTCGGTGATGTTCACATCGCCACGGGCTACGAACTGAGTGTTATTCCCCCCCGCGCTGGTGGCTGCAACGTAGTTGCCGACCGCAAAGCTGTTCGCTGATTGCACCGGCGCGTAATACTTATTCCACAACGCCAGCCCCGCTTTGCTGAATTCAGATGTCGGAATTATGTTACCCGGATAAGGCGACCGCGCTCCCGTAGCCGTATTCACGGTGTATGGATCGTAGAGCTGAAGTGCCGGGAGCAACGAGGAGAAATTGCCCTGCTCGAACGCCAAAGTTGGAACCGTGGTCGTAATCGGATTACCGAAGCGCTGCCGGAACTGTTCCCAACTCGTGAAAAAGAACACCTTGTCCTTAATGACCGGACCGCCGACGTTGAATCCATATTGGTTTTGAACATAGGGAGCAGTTGTGTTGGATTGGCCGCTGTCCAATTGACTCTGCTTAATGAAATAGTCGTTCGAGTTGAAAATCTTGTTGCGGATAAATTCGTAAGCCTCTCCGTGGAAGGCGTTGGTACCCGATTTCGTGCTGAAGTTCATGATGCCGCCGGAGAACTTGCCGAACTCCGGTCCCAGGTTGTTGTACTGCACCTTGAATTCGCCAACGGAATCCTGAGTCGGAATGACGATGGGCAGATTGATGTAGCCGATATTGAGGGGTTGGCCGTCGAGATACTCGGCGCTCTGGTTCCCGAACGAGCCTCCCACCTGATAATTACCCCAGCTGAAGGGATTCTGGCCGACCGGCGTTCCGCCCGATCCGCCTTGCGCAACGGCTGCGGGAGAGATCGTGATCAAGTTAAAAATGTTGCGACCGTTCAAGGGCAATTCGTTTGCCTTCCGCTGCTCAACGACTTGGCCCAGAGACGAGGTTTCGACCTGTAGCAACGGAGTCTCGGCCGTTACTTCCACCGTCTCGCTGACTTGGCCAACCGGCAAGGTGGCGTCAATGTGGGTGTCCTGCTGCACTTGAACCACGACGTCGCTTCGGGTGAAGTGCTTGAATCCCGCCTTCTCAATGTCGAGGCGATAATTTCCAGGCGTCACGTTCACGAAACTGTACAAGCCTTGGTCGCCCGTGGGCTGAACACGCTTTTCCTGAGTCCCGGTGTTGGTAAGAGTGACTTGCGCTGCGGCAACGGCTGCTCCTGAGGAATCGACCACCGAGCCATCGACCGTGCCGAATGTACTTTGACCGTGAAGGGAAAGAGAAGTCGTGACCACGAGGACGGCTGAAAAAATCAGCGTCCATAGCTTGCGAGACGGCATACACACCCCCACACCACATTTTGTGGAACGGCGAAAGTTTTAAATACATGGGTAGTGGTTGTCAAGCAAAAAGTAATCTTTTTGCATTAGGGCATCGATTATTTGAATCATGAGGGTAATCGTTTTTTACGCGAGGGTAATCGTTTACCGTAGGTAATCGATTACTTGCTCCGATCTGGTGTATGATCCTTGCGCCATGGCAGTGACCATGATGGACATTGCGCGAGATCTCAAGGTCTCAGTGGTCACAGTGTCCAAGGTTTTGCGCAACCAGGGCCGGATCAGCGCGGCAACTCGCAAGCGCGTGCTGCGCCGTGCTAAGGACTTGCACTACCAGATGAATTGGGTGGCGCGCAGCCTGGTGACCCGGCGCACCTATACAATCGGCCTGCTTCTGCCGGAATTCACTCATCCGTTTTTTGCTGAGATTGCGCGGGTGGTTGCGCAGACAGTGCGCCCGCACGGCTATCATGTGATCATTTCGTACTTCGATGAAGATCCCGAATTGGAACGGAGTGAGGCTGATTCCTTATTGGCCCGCCAAGTGGACGGCCTCATCATCGCGTCTGCCCAGCCGACGCGTTGCCTGGAACTGTTCCGGCAAATTCAAGCGCGCAATGTCCCTTATGTTCTGATCGACCGCCCCATCAGCGGCGCGCAGGCATCTTTCGTCGGGGTCGACAACAACGCCATCGGCAGATTGGCGACAGAGCATCTAATCGCGCGCGGTTGCTCGCGCATCGCCCATCTGCGCGGTCCCGAAATAGGAATCTCAGTCGAGCGCTTGCAAGGCTACCGCCGCGCGCTGGCGAAACGGGGCTTGCGCACGCCTGCAGGTTACGTGGTCTCGGGCGGTCGCGGGGTTGAATCGGGCTATGAGGGCATGCAGCGATTGTTGCGACTGCGTCCGCTTCCAGACGGAGTTTTCTGTTACAACGACCCAGTCGCGATCGGCGCTATGAAGGCGATCCTGGACGCTGGCCTCAAGGTGCCCGATGATATTTCCGTGGTCGGGGCTGGCAACGTTCACTACTCCGACCTTCTGACGGTTCCACTCACGACCGTCGATCAGGGCACTTGCCAAATTGGAGCGCGAGCAGCCGAGCTCTTGATTGAGCGAATCATGCCGAAGAGCTCAGCCCGCCCCAAGAAGATCCTGATCACGCCCAAGCTGATAGAACGCGAATCGACCCGCCGATAACTTACTAGTTAATAGCCAAGTTAGATCCACGGCATGTTGGCATTGTCGATGCCATCTCTTGATTCGCGTATTTCCCGGAGTTCAAGCCTGACCCGCGTGCAATGAAAGCCGCGAGCACGATATGCTAGGCCACTAAGGGAAACCCAGGTTGCTGAAGACTCTGCTGCGCATATCGCTTCTAATGACATCGGTGCTGTCGGTTGCTGCCATCGTGGCGCCGATGTTCGATGTCAACTTGCCCCATGGATTGGATTTCATTCTGCAGAACTCTCCCACTCCTCAGAAGTATCTGATCGAAACCATGCCCGGAGGGGTTGCGCTGCTGGACTACAACAACGATGGCTTGTTGGACATTTTTCTCGTCAACGGCGGCCGAATAACAAGTCCAATGCAGACGCCGGAAAACTTCGATCGCCATGATCCGCGCTACTGGAATCGGCTTTACCGTCAAAACAAAGATGGCACCTTTACCGATGTAACCCAGCAAGCTGGATTAGCGAATGCCGGAGATGGAAACTACGGAATGGGCGTTGCGGTGGGCGATTATGACAACGACGGCTACCCCGATTTGTTTGTCACGAATTATGGAAAGAACATCCTGTATCACAACAACGGCGACGGCACATTCACAGATGTGACTGCAAAGGCCGGAGTGGCCGGGGGAGGCTGGTCCGTCTCTGCCGGATTTTTCGATTACGACAATGACGGAAAATTAGATCTCTTCGTCACCCGCTACATGGATTGGGACACGAAGCACAGCAAAGACTGCGGCGGTAATTACCACACGTATTGTCCGCCGGAAGAGTTTCCCGCCACGACCAGCATCCTCTATCACAATAACGGCGATGGGACCTTCACCGACGTGAGCCAACGCTCTGGCATCGCCGCGAAAAAGGGTCGAGCGTTGGGCGTGGCTTTTGCAGATTACGATGAAGATGGCTACACCGACATATTCGTGGCCAACGACGGCATGCAACAATATTTGTTCCATAACAATGGAAACGGAACTTTCACCGAAGTGGGTCTTGAAGCGGGCGCGGCTCTTTCCGAGGACGGTCGGCGGTTATCGGGCATGGGAGTTGTTTTTCAAGATTACGATAATGACGGCCGGCCAGACGTTATCGTGACAGAGTTGCCCAGGGAAATTTACGGTGTCTATCACAACGACGGCGGGGGGTCGTTCACTTATCGCAGTCTCGAAACCGGCCTCGGCGTGCTCTCGAGTGGGAGCTCTGGATGGGGGGTCGGTTTGGAGGACTTCGACAACGACGGCTGGAAGGATTTGTTCGTCGCCCAGGGCCACGTGCTGGACAACGTCGAACATATCGATCCCTCGCTGCACTATCTCGAACTTCCACTGCTGGCGATGAATCATAATGGCCGCTTCGAACGGGTTGATTCTGGAAGCACAACTCCCGTAGCGGGGCGCGGAGCTGCGTTCGGCGATTTAAACAACGATGGCTGGCAGGACGTTGTAATGACCTATCTCGGCGGGCATCCTCAAGTGTTCATGAACCGCGGCGGCAAGTTGCACTGGCTGGTGATTTCACTGCGCGGCACCCGCAGCAATCGCGATGGATTCGGCGCCCGGGTCAAAGTAAACGGACAAACCCGGTTTGCGACTTCCGCGGGAAGCTACGCTTCCTCAAGCGACAAGCGTCTTCATTTTGGACTCGGAACAGCCGAAAAAGCTAAAGTGGAGATCGTGTGGCCATCAGGCATTCACCAGACATTGGATGATGTTCACGCCGACCAGTTCTTAGATGTTCGTGAGCCGGAGAAACCGTGATTCGCGCCCTTTTACTCTTGTGGTTTGCCTGGCAGAATCTGTCACCGGAAGCCATCCAGCATATGCAGGCTGGAGCCGCGGCTGACAAACAACGGCAATTCGATGTTGCCATTGCAGAGTTTCGAAAGGTCACCGAACTGGAGCCAACTTTCGTCGATGGCTTCATCAGCCTGGGCCAGACGTACATGGAGAAGCACGATCTAGCTTCTGCGGTTGCCCCGCTAAAGCGTGCTCTCGAAATCACTCCAGATTCGGCGCCGGCTCATCAATTGCTTGGCTACGCGCTGCTGGCGCAAGGCTACGCGGCTGAGGCTATTCCCCACTTGCAGCGAGTGGGCGATAAGACCGGGTTGGGAATTGCTGAGATTCAGACTGGCCAACTGCCAGAGGCGATCGCGAGTCTGCAGGCGGCATTGGCCGATCGTCCGAATGATCCCGATCTCTTGTATTACCTCGGTCGCGCCAGCGGCCTGCTGTCGAAGCAATCGATTGATACTTTGCTGGCCGCTTATCCTGACTCGCCTCGCGCGCACCAGGCAATGGCCGAAAACTATTTTGTGCTACGGCAAATGCCAGATGCCGAGAAAGAGTATCGCGAGGCTTTGCAACTGCGTCCCGAGATACCGGAAGTCCACCTGGAACTGGGCGAAGTGTATGCCGGCGCTTTCCAATGGGCGAAGGCGGAAGAAGAATTTCGCGCGCAAACTAAACTGCAGCCTGGCAACGCCGAAGCAGCGTACCGCCTGGGAACGGCGCTGCTCGAACAGGGCAAAGCGCACGAGGCTCGGGCGGAGCTCTTGCGCGCCGACAAGCTGATGCCGGGAATGCCCGAAACGCTTTATTCATTGGGAAAGGCGGCTTCACTTGAAGGCGACACCGCCGCTGCTGAAAAAGCATGGACCAGGCTTCTTTCAATCGAGAAAGAAAGCTCTCTCGCAGCGCAGGCACATTTCGGCCTCGCCGGTCTCTATCGGAAACAAGGAAAGACCGAAGCCGCGCAGCACGAAATGCAGGAGTTCCAAAGATTGCAGGGCGGGTCTAATCAGCCACCGGCGCCAGCCAAACAAGAAGCACCCCATTAGGTCGTGGCTGTGACAGGCTCATAGTTACAACAAGGGAGAAAACTTTCGCACTCGATCCGGTTGATCGGTGGTGTTCGCTGCGCCGGAGTCTGAAGTTTGCGATCCGGCACGCTCTGGCAATACAGCAAAACCGAACGCTTCCAGATCATCCCTGAGTTGTGCGACCGATTGGAATTGGATCGCGTGCATCCCCACTGTGCGGGCCGTGCGGATATTGGGTTCGCGATCATCTACAAACAACGTTTCCTCTGCTGAAACACCGAGGCCGTGAAGCGTGTACTCATAGATCGCGGGGGCCGGCTTGATCAATCTCACTTCCGCCGACAATGTTTTGAATGTGAAGTTCTCCATCCACCCGCAATTATTACGCACATGTTTCACCAGGTCCCAAGGCATGTTCGATAGCAAACCGGTTTTGATTCCTGCGGCCCGCATTTGGCTCACCCATTCGAACATGCCCGGATTGGGATGAGCCCAGATTTCAACCTCCACTTCGCGCAAGATTTCGATCTGTTTGCTGTCGATTGAAGAATTCGTTTGAGCTGCCAGCTGAAGCCAATATTCTTCAGCGGTAAGATCGCCGCGGTCATAAGGACCTCGGCTGGCTTCCCACAGCTCAAGAAATAACTCAAAACTCACATTGAACATTTCCGCCATGCGCCCGAACTCTTCCGGCGTAGGGCAGCGCACCAGCACCTGGCCGTAGTCAAGAATTACCGCACCGATAGTCCGGGAACCCTTAAGATGCACAGACACTGGACCCTCCCTGCATTCTCATAGTCTCTTTTTTCGCAGTCTTGCGTCCAATGAATTTACTGAGAGGTGCGACGCGTTCAGCGGTGCGCAGCGAGAAGGATTCCACGCGGTGCAATGAGGCGGCGTATACTGCGAATTCTGAATGCGGGATTGCACGCGGCATTGCGGGACAGAGCAAGGCGTAGTACAAATCCAACTGCACGAGATTCGGAGTGAAGCCTCGCTCGACGAGTTTCGCCGAGAAAGCGGCGATGACAGAAACTAACGATACTCTCGTGGTTGGCGTGGATATTGGCGGCACTAAAGTCGCCGCCGGCTTGGTGGACCGCGAGGGCGCAATCAAATCTCAGACTCGCACTCCCATGGTAGCGAACCGCGAAGCGGGTGAGGGTCTCGCGGCGGTAATATCTGCGATCGACGCCCTCTTTGCGCAAGACGCTAAAGCTCGTACCTTGATTCGAGGAATTGGCATCTGCGCGCCCGGACCTTTGGATCCACACACCGGAGTTGTCGTTAATCCTCCCAATGTTCCTTGCTGGCGTAATTTTCCGCTCGCGGCCGAAGTAGCGAAGATCTATGACGTGCCCGTAAAAGTGGAGAACGATGCCAACGCGGCGGCGCTGGCCGAGGCCATATGGGGCTCGGGACGTGGCTTTCATCACATTTTCTACGCGACCATCGGCACCGGCATTGGCACTGGTCTGGTCTGCGATAAACGGATTTATAACGGCCGGACGGGAGCCGCTGGCGAAGGCGGGCATATGAGTATCGATTACAACGGCCCGCGATGCGGATGCGGCAAGCCGGGCTGCATTGAAATTCTGGCTGCTGGACCGGCGATAGCGCGAAGAGCCCGAGCTAAGTTGGCCGCCGATCAGAGTTCCGGCTCGAAAATTCTTGATCGTGCTAAAGGGAATATCGACGCCGTAACCAGTGAAATGGTGGGCCATGCTTATGCCGCCGGCGATCCTCTGGCCAAAGAAATTTTGCAGGAGACCGTTAAACTGCTGGCGCTGTGGCTGAGCAACATTGTTGACCTGCTGGAGCCGGATGTGATGATTATCGGTGGCGGCGTTGCCGCGATGCTGAACCCGTTTTTCGGTGACCTCTCCAAGTGGCTCGTGGAATACTGCGTCAATTCGCGAAGCCAGGAGATTCCCCTGCTCAAGGCATACTACGGTGCGGACGCTGGCATTGCGGGTGGAGCGGCGTTGTGCTCGGGATATGCGGACTAGCACAAACAATAGAGCGGATCTATTCCGTAAAGCTCTTGACCAGATTTCTGACAACTCAAGTAGGAGCCCTGATGATGAGACTGACCCTGCCGCGATTCTCTCCGCGTCCCAGCACAAATGTTTTTTCCTTGCTCATCTCCTGTTTGCTTATGACGTTGCCGCTGGCTGCGGCTGAACCTTCAGTCCGCGTTCTTGATTCGGGATGGCAATTTCGCGCCGTAAGCAGCACAGACAAACCCGACGTCCAGCAATGGCATGCGGCACAGGTCCCTGGAGTAGTGCATACCGATTTATTGCGAAATAATCTCATTCCTGACCCGTTCGATCGCGATAACGAATTCCGCTTGCAGTGGATCGGCTTGGCTGACTGGGAATATCAAACTACATTTCAAATCGACGCGGCCTCACTCGGACACGATCACCTCGATTTGGTGTTTGATGGCCTGGATACATTTGCCGATGTCTACTTAAATGATCAAGCGATTCTCCATGCTGACAATATGTTTCGCACTTGGCGAATCCCGGCAAAGGCGCTGCTGAAGCCGGGTCAGAATACGCTGCGTATCGTTTTCCATTCCGCAATCACGAAGATGATTCCCTACGTGAAGTCGCTGCCGTTCATTTTGCCTGCGATTTCAACTAATATTTCGAGCAACGAGGAAAATGTCGCGACCGCCCCTTACACCCGCAAGGCGCCGTATCAATACGGTTGGGATTGGGGTCCGCGTTTCGTGACGGAGGGTATTTGGCAGCCGGTGCGTCTTGAAACCTGGGATGCACTGCGCATCGACAATATCCATATTCATCAAGAGAAAATTACGAGTGACTCAGCTAGCGTGATTGCGGAGTTGGATATCGACGCCAGCAAACCCACCGCAGTTACTCTGGCTTTAGCGCACGACGAATTGTCTGGAGCTCAGACGAATGATGGAAGCCAGGCGCTGCAACTCGACGCTGGCATGAATCACGTTTCATTTCCAATTCGTATTGCTAAACCGAAATTGTGGTATCCGGTTGGCTATGGAGCGCAAAGCCGATATCGATTTTCCGCCACGATCCGCACCGGTAAAGACGTTGCAGCCCGCGCCGAAGCAAAAGCCGGGGTGCGCTCGATCGAGCTGCGCCGAGTTCCGGATCAATGGGGAAAGAGTTTCGAGTTCGTGGTTAACGGCATCGAGGTGTTCGCTAAAGGCGCGGATGTCATTCCCTTCGACAGTTTTCCCAACCGCGTCACACCCGAGATTCATCGCAAGATTCTCCAGGCTGCTCGCGACGCCCACATGAACATGCTGCGCGAATGGGGCGGCGGCTACTATGAGTCCGACGATTTCTACGACATTTGCGATGAACTCGGGCTTATGGTCTGGCAAGAATTCGCCTTCGGCGGCGACATGATTCCCGGGGACGTAGCGTACCAGGAGAACGTCCGGCTGGAAGCGATCGATCAGATCAAGCGGCTCCGCGATCATCCCAGCATCGTGATCTGGTGCGGGAATAATGAGGTTGAAACCGGCTGGTATCACTGGGGCGATCGTCAGCAATTCAAGAACTCCATCTCGCCGGAGGCCCGCGACCGCGTGTGGCAGGATTACGTAATCATGTTCGCGGATATCCTGAAAAGCGCGGTAAATCAATATACGGATCCGACGCCCTACTGGCCGAGTTCTCCCAGCGCAGATTTTGAGGAAATTCCCGACAATCAGCACAATGGCGATATGCACTATTGGCAGGTCTGGCATGCTCAGGCGCCTGCTTCCGATTACACGTTGCAATTTCCACGCTTTATGACGGAGTACGGATTTCAGTCTTTCCCCGAGATGCGAACCATCCGCGCATTTGCCAACAAGCCCGAAGATTTCGATATTCGCTCGACGGTCATGCAGGCACACCAGAAAAACAAGGGCGGCAATGAACGCATTTTGACTTACATGTTGCGCGAATACCGCCAGCCCAAGGATTTCGAATCGTTTGTTTATCTGAGCCAGGTTCAGCAGGCGGAGATCATCAAGATTGGAGCCGAGCATTTGCGCCGGCAGCGGCCGCGCACTATGGGTTCACTGTACTGGCAGTTAAATGATTGCTGGCCCGTGGCGTCGTGGGCAAGCATCGATTACTACGGACGTTGGAAGGCGCTTCAATACTACGCCCGGCGCTTCTATGATGATTTGCTGATCTCGCCCTTTTTGCACGACGACAAGGTGGATGTATACGTCGTCTCGGATAAGCTTCAGCCACTCTCTGGAACGATTCACACGCGGCTTCTCGATTTCTCCGGAAGTGTTTTGCTGGATCAAACCAAGGATATTCAAATCCCGGCGCAATCGAACGCGATCTACCTCACCCTCGACAAAGCGGATCTCGCCTCGAAGGGTGATCCGCATCGTAGTTTCTTGGTGTTCGATCTTGAACTTGGCGGGAAGAAAGTTTCCAGAAATCTAATTTTCTTTGATGCGATGCACAGCCTGGATTTGCCGGTCATGCCCAAGATCGAAACCACGCTTAGCAAAACCGCTGGAGACTACACGATTACGTTGCAGTCAGCGCAGCTCGCGCGCGGCGTCTACATTTCTTTCGGAGACCTTGACGTCGAAAGCTCCGACAACTACTTCGATTTGCTTCCAGGAGAGCCCGCCACGATCACAGTCAAGTCTGCCGCTACCCTCGATCAGCTCAAAAGTGCGCTGAAAGTTATGTCACTCACGGAGGCTTACGCAGCCAATTGACCCGCTCCCGCGTCGTCAACTCGGGACGGGAGTGTATACTGTGCCAGAATTTCGAGCTGCCATGCGCACGCCAGACGCGGACTCCGAGGATATTGCGTGAACGTTATCAGCGTCGGCGAAGTGTTGTGGGACGTCGTTGGACAAGAAGAACACCTGGGCGGCGCTACCTTTAATTTCTCAGCCCACCTCAGCAGGCTGGGGCACCAGGTTTCATTCGTCAGCGGAGTTGGTGCGGATGAACTGGGCCGCAAGGTCATCGATAACATGTCCCGACTTGGCCTCGCGACTGATTATCTTCGTACCGACAAAGATCATCCAACCGGTACTGCTTCGGTGGCGCTGGCTAGCGACGGGCAACCGAAGTTCGTTCTTCATCGCCCAGCAGCTTACGATTTCCCAGAGCTTACGACGGCTCAGTCTGATCGATTGTTTTCGCGTCCGGTGGATTGGATTTACTTCGGAACACTGCATCAGATTTATCCGCAGGCTCGGCAATTGACGGAAGACCTTCTCGGCCGGGCAGCGGCAGCGCGCCGCTTTTACGATGTGAATCTTCGCTCCGACGGTTACACGCCAGAGTTGATTCAGTTGCTCATGTCGCGAGCGACCATCGTGAAACTGAATCATGAGGAGGTCGAAGCCATTGCCCACATGTTCGGCACCCGGCATGGTTCGCTCGAGGAGTTCTGCCGCAATTACACAAACTCTTACAAATGGGCTGGAGTCTGCGTAACTCGTGGCTCCCTCGGGTGCGCAGTTCTGATGGGCGGGCACTTCATCGAAGCGCCCGGCTATCCGGTTCAAGTCGTGGATACGGTCGGTGCGGGCGATGCCTTCGCCGCTGCCTTCCTGCACGGATTGGGCAGCGGGTGGGCCACCCCCCGAGTTGCCGACTTCGCGAATCGCGTGGGAGCGCTGGTCGCTAGCCGCAGGGGGGCAATCCCCGATTGGACAATTTCAGAAGCCAATGCCCTCGAAACAAAAATCGGACGCCTGGAGACGGCATGAAGTTGAACTCGGTTTTGTTGAAAAGCGCGGTCGTAGCTGCCCTGGGCGGTCTGTTATTTGGGTTCGATACAGCCGTCATTTCTGGGACAACGGGCGCGCTGTCGCAGGTATTCGGGCTCTCGTCGAAAAGCTTGGGCCTAACCGTCTCCATCGCCATTTGGGGCACAGTCGTGGGTGCGATGCTCGCCGGATTCCCTGGGGAGCGTTTTGGACGACGCGATAGTTTGCGGGGATTGGCAGTCTTCTATTTAGTCTCAGCGCTGGGCTGCGCCTTGGCCTGGAGTTGGTCGTCTCTGGTTGTGTTTCGCTTCATCGGAGGCCTGGGAATTGGCGGTTCGTCCGTGCTGGCTCCGATGTACATCGCCGAGATTTCCCCCGCGAAATGGCGTGGACGATTGGTCGGCTTATTTCAGTTCAATGTAGTATTCGGCATTTTGCTCGCGTACTTTTCAAACTACCTTATTGCCCTGGCACATCTGGGCGCAAGTGAATGGCGGTGGGATCTGGGGGTAGCGGCGTTCCCGGCCGCGCTATTTTTTGTAATGTTGTTCACCATCCCACGCAGTCCCCGATGGCTGGTCAAGAAAGGACGCGTGGACGAGGCAAGATCGGTTCTGCAGATGACCGGTGATGAGAATTACGAGCACGATCTGCAAGAGATCGTCGAATCCATCAACGTCGAACAGAAGCAGGCGGCCGAGAAATTGTTCACGAGAAAGTATGCGTTTCCGATTTTCCTTGCGGTGAGCATTGGCATGTTCAATCAACTGTCTGGCATCAACGCTATTCTTTATTATCTGAATGACATTTTCGCTCACGCTGGATTCAGCCGTATCTCTGGCAATCTTCAAGCCGTTGCCATCGGAGCCACCAACCTCGCCTTCACCATGATTGCAATGTCGGTTATTGACAAGCTTGGCCGCAAAACCTTGCTGCTGGTCGGTTCGGTGGGAACTGCAATATGCCTGGCTGGAGTCTCCGCGGTTTTCTTCACCCACAGCCATGAGAGTCTTCTGGTGTGGCTGTTGGTGGGGTACATCGCCTTCTTCGCATTTTCACAAGGGGCTGTGATCTGGGTTTATCTCTCCGAAGTCTTTCCCAACTCGGTTCGGGCCAAGGGACAAAGCCTGGGCAGCTTCTCGCACTGGTTTATGAACGCCTTGATCTCAGCCATATTTCCTTTAATGGCTGCCTCTTCCGGTGCTTATCCGTTCGTGTTCTTTTCGGTGATGATGGTGCTGCAATTCTTCGTGGTCTTGTTTGTCTATCCGGAGACCAAGGGACTCACGTTAGAGGAGATGCAGAAAGAACTGGCGACCACATAGCAGGGCACTGCGCCCTAACGTTCGTGAGCACATGGGATGTCGAGGGCGTGCCTGAGCGGCGAAAGGCCTGAATCTTCGGGCGTTAGCGGCACGGCTGAAGCCGTGCCCCTCCCGTTTCTCGCACCGCAAATTGAAGCCGGCAGTAAAGGAGCGCGAACGCCTTCACGCGGTTCTTATGGAAAAGCCCTTACCGCGCTCGTCCCTTCCGTGCTCGTTTTGATCGATTCCACTTTCAGGGTTTCCGGTTTCTTCCGCTCAAGAGCTGGCTTACCCATGTGCAGGTTGAGCGCTTGCTCCAACTGGGTCATGAGGGTCCGCAGGTTCTCATCGCCGGCGTCCAAAACGGTTCGCAGGTCCGCACTGGCTGTCATAGCTTGCTGATAGGCGTCGCGAGCCTGGGCCAAAAGATCTACGTGTTGCATGAACGCTGTGGCCGACTTTCGGAAGTCTTCCACCGCACCGATATATGTCGCCATAATACCGTCACCTTTATCCAACATCACTTTCACTCCTTTGGGTTGACTTACTCTCTTTGCGGGCGCCTGGGGCAGGCCAGTTCAGCATTATGACCGTGCTGGCCCAGAAGTCAAACTGATTTTCATCCCCCCCGGCGGCCGCATTCGGCGGACCGCTCTCGATCCTCCAGTTGCAGAGACCTTGATCCCTAAGACTTAAAGCCACAGGCTTCGGCGGACGGCCGCTCCTAAGCGGGTTTTCAGCTCAGTTGCTTCCCGCGCATTCCCCAGTCCATGGATCGAATCTTCTTTTCCGTTGGCCGGTTCTTCTTTTGCCGCCGGTCGCGGCTGATTTTGTGCCGACGTGTTCTGCAGATTCGCCATCAGCTTCGCATCAATCTCAGTCCACGTAGCCCGGCCCGCGTTTTCAGAGATGATCTTGTAAATCTCTCTGAGCCCCTTGTTAGCACCCGATTCCGCCGTTTCCGATTCGACGAGATCTTGTGCCGTTTCTGTGTGGCCAAGAGACACCAGCAGGATCACTCCGCACCGGTTGCAGAATTGGCTGTCCTGCGGGTTCCGGTGCCCACAGGAGAGGCACATCACCTTTGCCTCACCCGTGCTTGCCCTATTGGAATTCGCGGCCGCGGGTGTCGGGTTAGCGATTCGAGAATCGGGCGAGCCATTGCGCGGAGCATAGTTGACCAGGGTCTCAACCAATCGGGCAAGTAGGTTCAGGGCTGTGACGTGTCGCTCCCCGAACTTCTTAGTCTCTGTGGAAAGCACTTCCAGAACGCCTGCTACCTTCGGCCCATCGAAGACGGGCACGGCCAGAATCGAGCCTATGCCCAACTGGATGCAACTCGAACCATCGATCCTCGGGTCAGTCGCGGTGTCGTCGCAGCGTACGATCTCTCCCGTCCGCACGCAGGTTGCAGTGAACCCTGCATCGGGATTCAAACGCGTCCCGACAGGGGGCGCGAGCTCTCCGGAACAGGCCCGGCATGACATAACCTTTCCATCCGAAAGGACCAGAGCCGCTCCACTCGCACCCGTCGCGTGTAGCGCACTGCGTGTTATCTCTTCCAGGGTCCTATTAGAGTCGGTCCCACTAAAGTTGAACTCCGGACTCGATCCGCGCAGGGAAACGGAGTTTTTTTCTGCGACGCTCGGTTGTAGGGAAGCAGCCATAGCGCATCCTCCGAAAGCTTGAAGCAGTGGGGATTCTACCCGATTGCAGTTACCGAAGGCACTACACGAAAGGGCCCTTACCGTGCACGAACGGGCTAAGGCTCGGAATTGCTCGGGTCTGGACTTACAGCTTGCTCAAGAAATCGACGATCTCAGGCTGACTCCATTCCACCGCGCCGATAAACTTGCGCCGAACGATGCCATTGCGATCGATAACATAGGTTTCCGGCCACTTGAAAGTACCGTAGAGGTTGCTGGTTTTCTGGTCCGGATCACGTACGGTTGGGAAGTCTATCTTGTAGTCTTTCAAGAACTTATGGTAGGCATCGCCATCAACGTCCACACTAATTCCCAGGACAGTTATGCCCTTGTCTTGGAAGCGCTGTTGCAGTTGCACCAGCGAGGGCATTTCCTCCACACACGGCGCGCACCAGGAAGCCCAGAAGTTGAGGAGTACGACCTTCCCGTGGAAGTCGCTCAGTGTGACTTTGCGGTCGGCGTCCTGGATCGTGAACTCGGGAGCGGCGGTGCCGATTCGAGGTGGCCGGGAGCCGCGATAGCAGCCGGACAGCAGAACCGCAAGGATGAGGAGAACGGAGGCGCGTCGCACAAAGCTATAATACCTAATTCAGGCGATGGCGGCGGGAGATCCAGTATCGGAACGGCCGACGGTGTCGGTAATCGTGCCGGCGCGTAACGAAGAAGCTTGCCTGGGAGCTTGTTTGGAATCGCTTGTGGCCCAAACGGGAGTGAAGTTTGAAATTATTGTTGTGGATGATGGATCTACTGATCGCACCCGTGAGATCGCGAAGTCTTTTGCGGGTGTGAGGGTGGTGGAACCGGCGCCGTTGCCGCTGGGCTGGATTGGCAAGAACAACGCCCTGGTGGCTGGTGCGAAAGCGGCGCGGGGAGAGTGGTTGCTGTTCACGGATGCCGATACAGTTCATCGGGGCGGATCTTTGGCGCGCAGTGTGGAGGAAGCGCGCCGGCAGAAAGCTGCTTTGCTTTCGTATTCTCCGGAACAGGAAGTTCATGGCTTCTGGGAGAAAGCTGTAATGCCGGTGATCTTTGCTGAACTGGCGTCAAGTTATCGTCCGTCGGACGTGAGCGATCCGGCGTCTTCCGCAGCGGCGGCGAACGGACAGTACATCTTGATTTCTCGCGAGGCGTACGACGCCGTAGGCGGACATGAAACGATTGCCACGAGCTTGTTGGAAGATGTAGCGCTGGCTCGCGCGGTGAAGGCTTCGGGGCGCAAGATATTCTTTCGCTATGGCAAGGATGCCGTGCGAACGCGCATGTATCGCAGCTTTGCGCAGCTAAAGGAAGGCTGGACGAAGAATCTGGCGCTGCTGTTTCCGTCGCCCGGACGTTTGGCATTGCTTCGATTGACGGAGTTTGTGCTGATTGTAAGCAGCGTAACGGTAGCCATCGTGATGGAAATGAAGGGTCGAACGCCAGCATCGGCCGCGGTCGGTCTTCTTGCCCTTGCTTTGACAGATCTTTTTCTCAGGCGAATCCGCAAAGCGCATTTCTCCTGGGATGCGACCGTCCTAGCACTGATCGGCTTGCCGTTGTTTTCCTATCTGCTCTTGCGGTCGAGGAATGCTTATCAGAAGGGAAGCGTCACGTGGAAGGGGCGCCGCTATATGGGGAATCGAACGTGCGCTTCCGTCGAAACGAACCAAGTGGAAGCAGGACGCCCCCTCGACAGCCAGCAGGACGCCGGTCGTGCTCCAAGTCACGCTACGTCAATTTAAGGTCAAGCATGGTTTATCTAACTCGCAAAGCTGAATTTTCTGCGTCGCACTACTATCACAATCCGGAATTTACCGCGGAGGAAAACCAGCGCATCTTCGGCAAATGCAATAACCCCAATGGCCACGGGCACAACTACACTCTTGAAGTCACGGTGAAGGGCGAGGTGGATCCGCGTTCCGGATTCGTTGTGGATCTCAAGCAGTTGAAGGAAACGATGAGCCGGGAGGTGTTGGAGGCTCTCGACCACCGTTTCTTAAACAAAGAAGTTGCCGAGTTTTTCACTCGAATCCCGACCACGGAAAATCTTGCCATAACGATTTGGCAGCGCCTGTCGCCGAAGTTGCAGGCTGCCCATCTGCACCGGGTGCGGGTGTACGAAACGCCGGAACTGTTCGTTGATTTTTACGGGGAAGCATGAAGGCGTATCTGACGCGGCGATACATGTTTTCCGCTTCGCATCGGCTACACAGCGATTCCATGTCAGAGGCGGAGAATGCTGCGACTTATGGAAAGTGCAACAACCCCTACGGCCACGGCCACAACTATACGCTTGAAGTTACAGTCAGCGGCCCGGTCGATGAGGGGACAGGGATGGTATGCAATCTGATGGACTTGGACGGCTTTGTGCAGCGCGAAATTCTCGCACGCCTCGATCACCAGAACCTGAACACGATTGCGGAATTCGCGCGAACTGTTCCAACCACGGAGAATTTGTGCATTGTTGTCTACGATATTTTGCAGCGCGGCTTTCGCCATGCTCATCTTGAAAAGGTACGGTTTGAAGAGACGATGATGAATTCGTTCGAATACTGGGGCGAGAATCGGGTAATCGAGTAAGGAGACCATGACACCATCCGTTGAAGCATCGACCTTGACCAGCGCCAGCTTTGAAGACCTCGTACGCGAGATGATCGTTCGACTGGGCGAGGATCCAGCGCGAGAGGGCTTGGTGCGTACGCCCAATCGCGTCCACCGCGCCTACGAGCACCTGACAAAGGGTTACAAGGAAGATGCCGAGGCAATGCTCAAGAAAGCTTTGTTCACTGTGACCTACGATGAGATGGTCATCGTGAAAGATGTGGAGATGTTCAGTTTGTGTGAGCATCACATTCTGCCGTTTTTTGGCAAGGTGCATGTCGCGTATATCCCGAATGGCAAAGTGATTGGCCTGAGCAAGATTCCCCGGCTGATCGAAATTTTCTCCCGCCGCTTGCAGATACAGGAACGGCTCACGACCCAGATTGCAGAGACCATTCAGAAAGCCATCGAGCCGCAGGGAGTGGGAGTGGTGATCGAGGCGCGACACCTCTGCATGATGATGCGCGGGGTCGAGAAGCAGCACTCGGCCGCGGTCACGTCGTCCATGCTGGGCTGCTTCCGCAATGAGCAGGAAACCAGGACGGAATTTCTGTCGTTGATCCGCAATCGGGCGAATGGGGTTTAAGATCGGTGTATTTCTTAGAAGAATAGTTCTGGGGACACGTGAAATCTCCGGCTGAGTTTGCGGATGTGCTCAGTAGTAAATTTTCGCTTACCACGTAGAACTTCGGAGATGATGCTGGGAGTGCCGAAAATGTCCACTAGATCTTTTTGCCTCAGCCCATTCGCCTGAATCAGTTCTTCGAGTACTTCAATCGCGGTAGAGCCCTTCAAGGAGTAGTGCTTTTCCTCAAAATCTTCAATCAATAGGGTGAGCAATTCGGCCAAATGTTGCTCGGCAGTCGTGAGCTTCCCAGGCCTGCGGTCTAGTTCTTCAAGCAGGGCGGCGTAGTGCTCATTTTCTTTCTCGCTGTGAATAACCGCAGGTAAAGTCTTGGCGAGAAGAGTCGCGTATTCTGGTCGGCTGGTTGCCGTGCTCATTGCTTCCATTCCTCCCTGTCGTAGTCGGTATGAGTCAATACGTGGCGAATGTATACGCGCTGAAATCTGTAGTTGATCTCTGTGACCAAACGGTATCGATTGCCCTTAAGGTTGAACACCGTCCATCGATTCACGAAATCCGCACTAGCAAAGGTCTTGCGAACATCCGCCAGGTTCCGCCACGACGCCCTCTTGACGATCCGGAACCAAACATCGAGTGGGGCTTCGAGATCACCGTGACGCGTCGCTGCTTCTTTGAGCCTCTTACGGCTAATGATGTGCAAGCCATGCCCCAGGAAGACTTCGCATTACGCGAACTTCATTGTAGTTCGCAATATGCGAACATGTCAAGCAATTCGTAAGACGGTAGATCACGGCACTTATGCGGATAATAGAGTATCGAGAGACTTGAGGCCTCCTCAGAACGCGTCAATCCCGGTCACACTCTGCCCGATGATCAGCGTGTGAATATCATGCGTTCCCTCGTACGTCTTCACCGATTCCAGGTTCATCATGTGACGCATGAGCGGGTATTCGTCGGCGACGCCGTTAGCTCCGAGAATGTCCCGGCCCATGCGGGCACACTCCAGAGCCATCCAGACATTGTTCCGTTTGGCCATCGAAATGTGCTGCGCTCCAGCTTTGTCTTGATCCTTAAGCCGTCCCACCTGCAAGACTAGCAACTGCCCCTTGGTGATTTCATTGATCATCCACGTGAGTTTTTCCTGGACCAGTTGGTGCGAGGCGATGGGCTTATCGTGGAACTGCTTGCGCAGTTGCGCGTACTGCAACGCGCAGTCGTAGCAAGCCATGGCCGCGCCAATGCCGCCCCACGCAATTCCGTAGCGGGCTTGATTCAGGCACATCAGCGGAGATTTGAGGCCACCGCTTTTTGGCAAGAGGTTGGATTCGGGAATGTGAACATCCTGCATAGACAAACCTGAAGTTACCGAAGCGCGCAGCGACCACTTACCGTGAATGTCTTCGGCGTGAAAACCGGGGCGATCGGTCTCAACCATGAATCCGCGGATCTTGTCGTCTTCATCCTCCACCTTGGCCCAGATCACTGCGACATCGGCGATGGAGCCAGAAGTGATCCACATCTTTTCGCCATTCAGGACGTATTCTTTTCCAACCTTCCGGGCGCGGGTGCGCATGCCGCTGGGATTTGAACCGAAATCGGGCTCGGTGAGCCCGAAGCAGCCGAGTTTCTCTCCCTTCTGCATGGCTGGCAGCCATGTTTGTTTCTGCTCGTCGCTGCCAAACGCGTAAATGGGATACATGGCCAGGGCGGACTGCACGCTCACGAACGAACGCACCCCTGAGTCTCCGCGCTCCAACTCCTGCATCACCAGACCGTATTCAACGTTCGACATTCCGGCGCAACCGTAGCCTTTTAGGCTGGCGCCATAGAAGCCGAGTTCGCCCATGGGCTTAACCAGTTCGCGAGGGAATCGCCCGGCACGATTGCACTCCTCGATGATGGGAATGAGGTTGTCTTCGATAAACTTTCTGGAAGTATCGCGAACCAGCCGCTCGTCATCGCTGAGCAGCGCGTCGAATCCGATGAAGTCCACCCCGCGAAACTTTAGTGCCATGACAACTCTCTTTCTGTTTCTCGCTCTGAACAGGCGCGGTAAATAAGGAAGAGGAAACTCTTTAACCTAGCAAAGGGGCAGAAGCGCGTCAAACGGTGCTATGGCACGTTCCTCAGTTGCAGTAGAATCGGTCAGGAGATCGCACAGCCCGGCAAAACTGTTGTCGGCGAACCGACCGTAAGTCCAAGTGCTGCTTGGGGATTCATTAGAAATTTACAATTCTGTAACCGTGTTGTAACAATCAACACAGAGCCTAGGGTTGAATAAAAAATTATCAAGGAGGAATCATCGCGTGATTCGTCGCATCGCGCTTTTGTGTCTTGCCCTGTCAGTCCCCGCTGTTGCGCAGACCACATTGAACGGGGCTGGCGCAACTTTTCCATATCCGATGTATTCCAAGTGGTTTAGTGAATACCACAAGGAACATCCGCAAATTGAAATCAACTACCAATCGATTGGCAGCGGCGGCGGCATTCGCCAGGTTCTGGCCGGCACTGTTGACTTTGGCGCCAGTGACGGCCCGATGACGGACCAGCAGTTGGCGGAAGCCAAAATCAAGATACTGCATGTGCCGACGGTATTGGGCGCGGATGTTCCTGCGTACAACATTGCCGGAGTAACGGCCGATTTGCGATTTACGCAAGAAGCCCTAGCGGGTATCTTTCTGGGCAAGATCACAAACTGGAATGACAAAGCCATCGCTGATGCGAATCCCGGCGTCAAATTGCCCGGTGATCAGATCATTGTGATCCACCGTTCAGACGGGAGCGGCACGACCTACATCTGGACGGATTACCTATCCAAGGTCAGCCCGGAGTGGCAGAGCCAGGTCGGCAAAGGAACATCGGTGAAGTGGCCGGTGGGCCTTGGAGGCAAAGGCAATGAGGGCGTTGCCGGCCTGATCCGCCAGATGAAAGGTTCGATCGGCTACGTCGAACTGATCTACGCCGTGCAAAACAATATCACTTACGGAAGCGTGAGAAACGCGGCTGGGGAATTTGTGAAGGCAAGCTTGCCTGGTGTAACGGCCGCGGCCGCCTCGGTGAAGAGCATGCCTGCGGATTTTCGCGTGTCGATTACGAACGCGCCAGGAAAAGATGCATATCCAATTTCGAGTTTCACTTGGCTGCTGATTCCGGCCCAATCCAAGGATGCTGCGAAAGGCAAGATCCTCGCCGATTTCCTGAACTGGATGGTGGACGACGGTCAGAAGATGACGGCCGATCTGAGCTACGCCCCACTGCCCGAGAGCGTCGCGAAGAAGGTCAAAGACGAAATCAAACAAGTTCGGTAGCGGGATTCTGAGACCGCCGCTGCTAAAAACTTAAGCCGCGAAGAAGCAACGAGATGCGATCAAGGGCACCAGTTAAACAACTGGAGCCCTTTTTTTGCGTCGGACATTGCGGCAAGTGCGTGCCTTATACTGGTATGCATGAAATTCTGTTTCGTTCTCCTTCTGGCAGTGGCCTCGTTGCCCAGTTTGAGCGCGGCTGAAAAGCCACTGTACCAAACCGGCAAGATCGTGGATATCCAGCAGAAAACGAAAACGCGGATTCTCTACTACCAGGTTGACACTCCCGTTACCAAGGAAGATCCCTATTACGAACTCTCAGTGCAGGTAAAAGATACGATTTACGTTGGTGACTACAGTCCGCGCCACGCGGGGGATGCTTTGCCCGAAGAGTGGAACGTGCCCCAAGCGGAGGTCCGGCTCAGGCTCGATCGGCATTATATGTATCTTATGCGTCCGGCCGGTACGGAGTTACAATTTGTGATTATGAAACGCATGGCGGCGCCGGCACAGACAATATCAGAGCCCCCTTCTCCCAAGAAGTGATACCGCAGTTGCGGTTTGATCATCCAATTGATTTTGTCGTCTTTCCAGGTTATGGTTCGCGCCTCACTCGATAATTCGGCTTATTACCTTAACCGCGAAGCCTCGTGGCTGGCCTTTAACCGGCGTGTGCTCGAAGAAGCGCAGGACGAGAGTAATCCGATACTGGAGCGACTTAAATACCTCGCCATTAGTGCCAGCAATCTCGACGAATTTTTCGAAGTACGTGTGGCTGGCCTGGTACAGCAGATTGAAGATGGATACACAGAGGCGGGGCCGGACGGACTCACGCTGCTGCAAGAGCGCGATGTTGTTTCGCAGGAAACCCATGAGTTCGTTGATGACCAGTACCTTTGTTGGAACGAAAAGCTGCGGCCTATGCTGGCCGAAAATGGCATTCGCGTGCTGGGCCTGCATGAACTGGATGCCAAGGCGCGAGCTTTCATCGCCGATTATTGCGAACGCGAACTGGATTTATTGCTCACCCCAGTCACGGTTGACCCAGCGCATCCTTTCCCGCGCGTGATTAACAAGGCCCTGTGCGTGGCATTTCTGCTGCGCCGGCGGCGCCGGTCGTCGATGACTTATACCGGGGTCATTACGGTACCGCGGGCTTTGCCGCGGCTGATCCGCCTGCCCTCTGAAGGAACCGACGATTTTATTTTTCTGGCCGATCTCGTGGCCTACCACGCCTCCCAGATGTATCACGGCTACGACATAGTTTCCTCGGCGGCGTTCCGGGTTACGCGCAACAGTAATCTCTATCTGGCGGAGGAAGAGTCGCGCAACCTGCTTGAATCGGTACGCACCGAGCTGCACAATCGGCGAAAAGGGGATGCCGTCCGGTTGGAGATCGAATCCGAGGCTGATCCGGAAATCATCGAGCGCCTGCGCACCAACTTCGGTCTCGAATCGTGGCAGGTGTTTTCCGTCAACGGACCGGTCAACCTTTCGCGCTTGTTCAATATTTACGAGCAGACCGAGCACCCTGAGCTGAAGTTCAAGCCTTTTCTTCCACGTGAGCTTCGCCTTACCGCTAAATCGCAAGACCTTTTTGAGGAGCTTCGCCGCCACGATGTTCTGCTGCACCATCCCTTCGACTCTTTCGATGCCGTAGTTTCGTTCATTGAAGCAGCGGCAGAGGATCCGCATGTGCTCTCCATAAAACAGACGCTGTATCGGACCAGCGAACACTCGTTGATCGTTCCCGCGCTGATGTCGGCGGCGGCTAAGAAGGAAGTCACGGCGGTCGTGGAGCTGAAGGCTCGATTTGACGAAGCCTCGAACATCCGCTGGGCGCGCGATCTGGAAGATGCTGGAGTGCAGGTGTTTCATGGTTTAGTCGGATTGAAAACACATTGCAAATTGTCGTTGCTGGTGCGCCACGATCCAGACGGTGTAATGCGCCGCTATGCCCATCTCGGCACGGGCAATTACAACACCACCACGGCTCGGATTTATACCGACGTAAGCGTATTGACAGCCGACCCGGAGATCACCGGCGCCGTCCACGATGTGTTCAGCTTTCTCACGGCCTACGCCGAACATCCAAATTACGGCCCGCTCATGGTTGCGCCACTCGATCTGGCGGAGCATTGCCTGGATCTGATTGCACGGGAGGCGGAACACGCGCGTCATGGCCGTCCGGCGCACATCATCGCCAAGATGAACGCGCTGCTGGACAAAAACATAATTATGGCTTTGTATAAAGCTTCGCAGGATGGGGTGAAGATCGATCTGATTGTCCGCGGAATGTGCGCTCTGCGCCCGGGGGTGCGTGGCGTAAGCGATCGCATTAGCGTGCGCAGTATTGTCGGCCGTTTCCTCGAACACAGCCGGATTTACTTCTTTGCGAATGGGGGCCAGGAGGAAGTGTATCTCTCGAGCGCCGACTGGATGCCGCGCAATCTTTACGAGCGCGTGGAAGTTATGTTTCCGGTAAAGGATGAGCTTCTGCGAGAGCGTGTGCGGCAGGAGATTTTGTCATCGTATTTGGCCGACAATTTGAAAGCCCGTCTTCTGCAGAAGGACGGGAGCTACGTTCGTGCTTGGCGCGCGCAGGGCAAGAGAAAGCCGCCGGTTGGAGCAGCGGCTTTTAGCGCCCAGGATTTCCTGATTGGTCTGGCGGAAGGCCGACAAGGGCTGGATGCAATTCCGGCTGCGCCGAGTCCTAGGAGCCGAAGAGCGACGATGGGAAGGGAGCGTTAACGCATGATCATTTACTTTCTGCGTCACGCCAACGCGGGCGAGCCGATGGCTAATCCGAAAAAGGACGAGAAGCGCGCTCTCGACAAAGAGGGAATCGCACAGTGCGGAATCGTCGGGCGAGCTCTGGCAGCGTTGGATGTTCAGGTGGACGCGATGATTTCCAGTCCACTGAAGCGCGCCGTTCAAACCGCCTCGCTGGTAGGCAATGAACTCAGCTATGAGGGCAAGTTGCAATTCGAGGATGCCCTTCGGCCCGGCGCTACTTTCGCGGACTTTCGCAGGCTGGTTGAGAAATATTCCAAGCAAGAAGCGATCATGGTTGTCGGCCACAATCCAAACCTGAGCGAGTTCTTAGGGCGCAGCATCAGTGAAACGGGGTGTGAAGCCGGAACGGAATTGAAAAAGGGTGCTGTAGCGAAAGTGGAAATGGGCCGTAACTCGGCGCTCCTCCATTGGTGCCTGACTCCGAAAGTCCTGCGTGCGCTCTATGCTGCCGCGGCTGAGAGTTCGCGACCGAAGACTTCACGAAAATAGCTTTGCTCTTTTTCCACCGCCCACAATTCCAGGTCGACGCTGCTTCTTTGCTTGGTGACGAGCGTCAACTTCACCTCGCCTTCGTGCAGGCGAATGCGCGCTGTCCGGATTGCTGCGGTCCGGCTAAGGTTGAGCGCACGGGCCAGCCGGAGGAGCAGGGAAGCCTTGAGTACATACTCCTGATCCGCAGTCGGGAGCGCCTTGATGGGAGCGTCGCCAGGCGCCGGTCGCGACTTCCCCAGATACCGCGCAATAGCTGCGATGATTCGCCTCTGCTCTGGGGTGTAGCCGAGAATCTCGGAGTTAGAAATGATGTAGTAGGCGTGCCGATGCCTGCCGTTGCGATTCACATAGTCGCCCACTTCGTAGAGCATGGCAGCGGCGGAAAGCCATTCCTCATACTGTGGTGGCAAGCCGTGTACGGATTTCAGCGCGGCAAACAACTGCATCGCTGAGGCACGGACGTGTAGTGCATGGTCCATGTCGACTCGATAGTGCGAGACCGCCGCGCGGATGGAATCCCAGCGTTCCGATTCGATCTGCTTTCCCGATCGCGTCGTGCGGTCATATTCGGCCGCCATCTGAGCCAGTAACCCGTCGCGCAGTCCGAGGGGCGAATAGCGGAATCCAGCCAATTGACAACGTTCAAGAAGTCCAAGGTAAACCGCTGCCCCGGGCACAATGATCTCGGCACGTCGCGGACCCACGCCCGAGAGTGTCTTGCGTTCTTCGAGCGGCAGTCGCGCCAGCAGTTTGGCAATGCGTCGCATTTGTGTTTTGGACACTGTGGCCGCGCGCGAGCCCTTCGTTTTGTAGAGGCCGTGGCAGATCGCAGCCAATGATTCCGCCGTCCCCGACGTCGCAATGACCACCTTCGGGCGGGCGCGCTTAATCCGGTCTGCGGTGCGCTCGATTTCGCGCGAGATAAATCCCCGCAACTGACGCATCTCGGATTTACGCGGTGGATCATGACGCAGAAACTCATTGGTCAACCGTACGGCGCCGAGCGGCAGGCTGACAGTGTTTCGAATGTGACCCTGGCTGGAGATGGTTAACTCGCAACTGCCTCCGCCCAGGTCCGCCATCAGCACCGGGGAGGAGTTCACTCGCAGGGTTGAAACCAAGCCAAGATGGATGAGCCGGGCCTCTTCCAATCCTGAAATGATTTCGACATCCCAACCGGTGGTCGAGCGCACCCATTCGAGAAAGGCTCTGGCATTGCGCGCGTCGCGCAATGCGCTGGTGGCAACGACTCGCACAGAATCCGCGCCCGCATTCTGGACCGCGCGATGAAACCGGCGCAGCACCTTCACTGTGGTGGCGATCGCCTCCGGAGACAGAAAACTGCTCCGGAATACCGATTCGCCTAAGCGCGTGACTTCCCGATCCTCAAGAATGTTGGTGAGGCGGTGCTTGGTGAGGCGAGCAACCTTCAAGCGGACGGAGTTTGATCCGATATCAACGGCGGCAAGGGTCGGCATGGCGGAAGGGCAACAGTGTACCGCCGAAGAGGGATGAGCTCGAGAAAAATGTAACGGCCGAGTTGTCTGGCTAACGGACCGCTTTGAATGGATTGAATATCCGCACACCGAGAGAGGCAAAATCCCGTTCATTGCGCGTCGCCACGGTGAGTTCGTGAATTCGTGCGGTTGCGCCGATCATTACGACTTCTAGCACCTCATCTGGCAGTCCGTGCATCAAGCGGGCCCATTCGCGAAAGCACAAAGCGTCCATTGCCAGCACCTGGTAGGAGTCTTCCAGAAGGTCAATCCAGGACTGGATCTGCGCAGCTTTTTGAGGATCTTGACTGCGGGTCTTCTCCACTCCGGCCTGTAATTCGCCGATCGTCACCGCGGACAGGTAAATCTGACTCTCTTGTAGCTCAGACAGCCAGCCGAGTACGGCGCCGTGAGGTTTCGGCTTCCGCAGTTCCGAAACCACGTTGGTGTCGAGCAAATAACGGTTCACCGGAATTCAACGATCGGACGCCGGCTAAATCTGCGGCGTTCAGGAATCAGATTCTCAAAGCGCGGCCCCGGACCGATCAGCAGTTCTTTCAGACTGGGGCGGGCTGAGTCTTGCAGACGCCGCCACTCCTGGATCGGAACTAGAACGGCGGTCTCAATACCACGGCGGGTAACGATTTGAGGGCCCTTCTTAATCGTGGCATCCAGGAATTCGCTGAAACGAGCCTTAGCATCCTGCACCTGCCAAGAAGCCACTACGCACCTCCACAAACCCTGATTATATAACTAGTCAGATGACTAGTCAATTAGAAGCAAACGCCAGATCGACCGTAACTAGCTGACAAATAGGCAGGTTGGATCTCAGGCAACCGCGGCACTTGCTCCGGCGGATTCTGCGGAAGGTTTGCGGCTTGGCACTGCAGTGGCGCGAATCGGCTCAGATTTCTCACTGAAAAGTGCCGAGCGGGTCTCAGCCACGGCGTCCACGCTTTGGCGGAACTTCGCTTGAGTCACGTTTCGCAGCATGGCCACCAATGCCGAATCTCGAACGCCTCCGAAAAGCGCTTCTGCTTTCTGAGTTAGTTTCAGCCAATCGTGCCAGTCGCCGATGACGTCCTGCATGTGCTTGAGTTGGTCGATGACGCGCTTTGCCTCTGCGTCGGGGTCAGCCAGTTCCGCGATGTAACGAGCTCGCTTTCCGATGATCCGGTACTGGTGGAGCGTTTTTTCCGTAAGCATCACATGCTCTCGCCCAAGCTTGGCGAGCTTGCTGAGGGTCAACGTCAGAGGTTCCGTATCCTTGGGAATATCGATCTCGCTGGCGGCACGCTTTAGTCGCTTCCTCACCTCGTCGGCGGTCTTACGATTGAAAGCCTTCGCGAGTTTCTGTTCGTGCTTGGCGCGATCTTGTACCAGAGCACTCACAAACTCAGATTTGTGCCCATTGCCTTCGGGAATCTTCAAACTTCGTAATGAGGCGATTTCCACGTCCAAGTCGCGCACTCGCCCTGCCTTCTTGCGCAGCCGTGACAATAGCTTGAGCAGCTTTTTGTCATTGCGGTTTAGCTGCGGGACCACTTCGCTAAGCAGAGCCTCGACACGCCGGCTGTTGGTGCGAAATTTGTGCACGCTTTCTGGAGCCGGATTCTTCGCAAGCTTGGTCAGCTCGCGAGCCAATCTTTGAAAAACCAGACGGCTGCGTTTTAAGTCAACAGGCATATCCAGCTCTGAGATACCGAGAACGAAAGCTACAAGGGAATCCAACAAAATGCAATTGAGGAACTTCGAGGGATTCGTTCCTCAGCAACCGCGGTCAAACAAGCTTCGCCCCACAACAGCAAGGGGCTATTTTAACACTGCTGTAACACGATTCTGCTAGCCTGCCTATAGATGGCCAACCGAGCTCTAGGAGCGCCACGTTTGACAGGACCGCAACCCATTGCAAAACCAGAGGTTGCAGTAAATTCCGGCGTGCAAAATCAGCCGCTTCTCGGAGCCGGAAACAGCCACGTTGCTGACGGTATCTTTCACTTCGCGATGCTGGCTTGCGGGTTGTGTGTGCTCGCGCTGGTGGGAGTGATTCTGTATGAACTTGTTAAAGGATCAAGGCTGTCGTGGCATGCTTTTGGGCTAAAGTTCTTTTTCCAGAGTGAATGGGATCCGGTGAACGAGCAGTTCGGCGCGCTGCCGTTCGTGTATGGCACGCTGGTATCTTCATTCCTGGCGCTCCTTCTCGCCGTACCTCTCGCCATTGGTGTCGCCGTCTTCATCACCGAGATGTGCCCGCGTTGGCTCAAGGGACCGCTGGCGTTTACCACGGAACTTCTGGCAGCGATACCAAGCGTGATCTATGGGCTGTGGGCGATTTTCGTGTTAGTGCCGCTTCTGCGCCAATATGGGGAGCCTTTTTGCGCGCGCTATTTCGGTTGGACGGGATTGTTCGAGGGACCGCCCTACGGTATCGGAATGCTCGCGGCTGGAATTATTCTGGCCATCATGGTCGTGCCGATTGTTTCTTCTATTACGCGCGAAGTAATGACTGCCGTGCCCCAGCAGCAACGCGAAGCTGTACTTGCGCTTGGAGCGACCCGCTGGGAGATGATTCGAACTGGCGTTCTGCGAAATGCGCGAGCCGGGATTCTGGGCGGCGTGATCCTTGGTCTGGGCCGCGCCCTTGGCGAAACCATGGCGGTCACGATGGTGATCGGAAATCGGCCGGAGATTGCAAAGTCGCTGTTCGCTCCCGGCTACACCATGGCGAGTGTGATTGCCAACGAGTTCAGCGAAGCCACGGGCGATACCTATCTGAGCGCTCTCATTGAGATCGGATTGGCTCTGTTTATCGTTACTATTATCGTAAACATTCTGGCCCAATTTCTGGTGTGGACAGTAATTCGCGGCACTCCGGCGAGAAGCCATGCCTGAAAATGTGACGGCCACCACCGACTTTGCAGCTGCCCCCATCAGTTTCTGGCGGCGTGGTATGAATTCCTTTGCGACCCTTGCGGCCGCAGTTTCTGTGATCTTGGTTTTGCTGCCCCTCGGTGCCGTTTTCGGATACCTGGTCTACAAGGGGATCGGCTCTATCAATTGGGCCTTTCTTACGCAGACGCCCAAACCAGTCGGCGAAGCCGGCGGCGGTATGGCGAACGCAATCGCCGGTTCTGCGTTCATCTTATTGATTGCCAGCGTCATTGGTGTTCCCATCGGAATCGGCGCGGGAATTTATCTGGCGGAGTACGGACGCAACCAACTGGGAAACATAATCCGTTTCACTGCGGACGTGCTGAACGGCGTTCCCTCTATCGTGATCGGTATCGTGGCTTACGGGATTGTTGTGCTCTCGCAGGGACATTTCTCGGCTCTGGCCGGCGGCGTTGCCTTGGCCATCATGATGATTCCGACCATCACTCGCACCACCGAAGAAATGCTCTTACTAGTACCCAACGCTGTGCGAGAAGCAGCTTACGGTTTGGGTGTCTCGCGCTGGCGTACTACGTTGTCGATTACTCTGCGAACCGCAACGTCAGGCGTGATCACCGGTATAATGCTGGCGTTTGCGCGCGTAGCGGGCGAGACTGCCCCGCTTCTTTTTACAGCCTTCGGCAACCAATACTGGAATTGGAAAATCAATCAGCCGACGGCTGCGTTGTCATTGCAGATTTTCACCTACGCGATTTCGCCATTCGATGAATGGCATCGTCAGGCTTGGGCAGGAGCATTAATCTTGATTGTGCTGATCGTGTTCGCGGTCAGCGCGGTGCGCCTCGTCGCGGGTCGCGGTATGCTCAAGGGAGCGAACTGAGCCATGGGCGTAGGCATTAAAGTCGACAAGCTGAACGCATGGTTCGGCAAAACACAGGCGCTCTATGACATCACGATGGAGGCGCCAGCCAACCATGCCACCGCCATCATTGGACCCTCAGGATGCGGCAAGTCTACGTTCGTGCGTTGTCTCAATCGCATGCACGAGACTGTACCCGACGCTCGTGCTGCTGGGAGAGTTCAAATCGGCGAACTCGACGTGTACAACGGAACATCGGCAGTCCAGATTCGGCGGCGCATCGGCATGGTGTTTCAAAAGCCGAACCCGTTTCCGACGATGTCGATTTACGACAACGTGGCCGCCGGATTAAAACTCAATGGCTTTCACGATCACAAGCGTCTGGATGAGATCGTAGAGCGCTCGCTGAAACTCTCCGCGTTGTGGGATGAGGTGAAAGACTCGCTTCGCAAGAAGTCTGGCGCAAGCCTGTCTGGCGGACAGCAGCAGCGGCTCTGCATTGCGCGCGCCCTGGCGGTCGAGCCACAAGTCCTGCTCATGGACGAGCCCTGCTCGGCTCTGGATCCCATTTCTACGGGAAAGATTGAAGAGTTGATCTTCCAGCTCAAGGAAAAGTTTACAATCGTTATTGTCACGCACAATATGCAGCAGGCTTCTCGCGTGGCTGAATTCACTGGCTTTTTCCTTTTGGGCAAGCTGATCGAACTCGACAAGACGGAGAGGATTTTTACGACGCCCTCCGACAAGCGTACGGAAGACTACATTACAGGCAGGTTTGGATAATGCGCACCCGCTTTCAGCAAGGATTGGACGATCTTCGCGCACGATTGCTCCGCATGGGCGGATTGGCCGAGCAGGCCGTTGATCGCGCATGCCAGGCTTATATCGACCGCGACCTGGCACGTTGCCACATGGTGCTCGAAGGCGAGTTCCAGATCAACGTCGCCGAGCGAGAAATTGACGAACTGGCGTTTGACCTGCTCGCATTGCAACAGCCGATCGCGGTGGACTTGCGCTTCATTCTCGCGGTCACCAAGATCAATTCGGACCTGGAACGGGTGGGCGACCAGGCGGTCAACATCGCCGAACGAGCCATGGATCTGGTGGAACTCCCCAAGGCGGAGCTTCCCGTCGATATTCCGCGCATGGCCGCGGCGGTTTCGGCCATGGTGAGGCGTTCCCTGGAGTCGTTTATCGAGGGCAAAGCCGAGCTAGCTCAGGCTGTGCTCGAAATGGATAACGTCGTCGACCGCATGAAAGATGAAGCTTTCATCACGTTGGTGAAGACCATGAACGAGCGGCCAGAAGTAACCCGCCAGGCCCTGGACGCGTTGCTGGTCGCCCGCAATTTGGAGCGCGTTGCGGATCACGCCACAAATATCGCCGAAGACGTAATTTTCTGGGTGCGTGGAGCCGATGTTCGTCACAACGTTGCGCCCGAAACCCCGCTGCATCAGGCCAGCACTGACACTCATTAAATAGAGGATGATTTGTTCGTTCAGAGGCCGGTCAGCTTGTCTGACCGGTTTTGCTTTTCCGGTGATAGGCTAAAACATCTACCACCCAGGAGGCAGCGCTTGCGCAGGATCCTCTATCTTCTCGTTGTGCTTTTTCTTATTGCCGCGCTCGGAGTGCTGGCCGCACAAAGCCAAAAAGAGACGCGGCAGGTCTCGCTTCCCACGAGCAAGAGTTTGACGCTTCCTTCACCCGGTGTTCTGGGCTCTCTGAACGGTTTCGCCACCGCGATGGCCGTTAGCCCCGACGCGCGTTACGCTGCGATTCTGAACGACGGCTATGGCACGCAGAAAAATCAGGCGCATCAGTCCATCGCGATCCTCGATCTGAATACCAACCAGCTTGCCGATTTCCCGGAAGACCGCCTGGCCGAGGAGGCGCATCAGAGCTATTTCGCCGGTTTGGCGTTCAGCTCCGATGGTCAGCACCTTTACGCTTCGATTGGTTCGATTACCGACCCCACTGGAGAGAAGCCGGGTGACACCGGAAATGGGATCGCAGTTTATCGTTTTCATGAGGGCAAGGTCAGTTGGGATCGCTTTATAAAGATTCCGCCGCAGAAGGTTCCCGCAGGAAAAAAGGTGGCCCAGGGCGTCCAAAAAACCGACAAAGGAACGGTCTTGCCTTATCCCGCCGGCCTTGCGGTTATCTCCAGCGCCAACGCTCCCGACAAGTTGCTCGTCGCCAATAACCTCTCCGATAACGTCGTTCTCATCGATTCGGCGAGTGGCCAGGTTCTCAAGCAGATTGACCTGAGCACCCACGAGCTGATTCCGTCTTCGTTTCCTTACACAGTAGTTGCATCGCATGGCGGCCGTCGCGCCTGGTGCAGTTTGTGGAATGCATCGCGCGTGGCTGAACTCGACCTGGAGAAGGGAACTATCGCGCGCTGGACTCCGTTGCGCGAGCCGAAAGATCCGACTTCGGCGGGCTCGCATCCGACGGCGATGTTGCTGAGTCCTGATGAAAGGCTGCTCTACGTGGCATTGTCGAATTCCGACCAGGTGGGTGTGATCGAAACCGAAAGCGGTTTGCTCAAGTGGGTCTTGGCGACTTTGCCCAACGCAGCGATGCCTCACGGAACCTATCCCGTTGCGCTCGCGCAATCGAAGGATGGCAAGCGACTATTTGCCGCGTGCGCATCCCTCGATGCGATTGCCGTGTTTGATACCTCCCACTTGGGCGCCGGCAATGCGGCTCCCAATCTGTTGAATATGACAAGTGCCATCGGCTTTATCCCCACGGATTGGTATCCCTCGGCTTTGAGCACAGTGGGCGACGACCTTTTGATTGCCACGTCAAAAGGGCAGGGCACCGGGCCCAACAGCGGTCCCGACAATCTACAAAACGAGAAAAGGCATCGTGATCATCCTTACATCGCAACCTTGCTCTACGGCTCGATTGCGCGGCTGAAGATCCAGGATATTGAAAAGCAACTCTCGAACCTTACGCGCCAGGTGGAAGAAAGCAATCTTCTGCATTCCAGCCAAGGCCGAATCCAATTCGCGCAGAATTCGACCCCGATCCACCACGTGATCTACATCATCAAGGAGAATCGCACTTATGATCAGGTGCTGGGGGACTTGAAACCGGGCGACGGCGATCCGTCGTTAACCATGTATGGTGCGGACGTCACACCCAACCAACACAAACTCGCGCTCCAGTTCGGAGTGCTCGACAATTTTTACGACAGCGGCGAAGTCTCGGGCAATGGACATAATTGGTCGACCGCCGCGATTACCAGCGATTACAACGAGCAGACCTGGCAGGTCAGCTACCGAAGCAAAGAGCGCACTTACGATTTTCAAGGCAGCGTGACCGACGAGATTCCGCTCGACGAGAATGAGCCGGACGTCAACGAACCGGGTACAGGTTACATCTGGGACAACGTGGCCAGTCACAGCCTGACCTATCGCGACTACGGAGAGTTCATCTACGGCGTCTGGTGCAAGGCGACCGAGAGCAAGGTGACAGTTCACGAAGGCACGCCAGCGCCGAACTCATCGTGTCCCAAAAACGTGGTGAATAAAGGAGACGCGTTGCCGCCGAACGTTGGCCAGCCCCACGGCTCGGCTAGCCCTTGGCCGTGGGAGGTTCCAATGCTGAAAGCCACGAAGCCGACGAAAGCCGTGTTGCGCGATCACTTTGACTCTTTATTTCCCGACTTCAACACGGAGTATCCCGACCAGCTTCGCGCCGATGAATTCCTCAATGAATTTGACGGATTCGTCCGCGCTCGCAAGGAAGGTAAAGGAACCGAACTTCCTGCATTCGTTCTGCTTTATTTACCCAATGACCACACGCACGGCACAACTCCTCGAAAGCCCCGGCCAGCTGCGAGCGTCGCCGACAACGATCTCGCTGTCGGTCGTGTCGTCGATGCGATCTCGCACAGTCCTTACTGGGACGATACTGCTATTTTCATTCTGGAAGACGACGCTCAGAATGGCGCGGATCACGTGGATGCACACCGATCCATTGCCTTCGTGATCAGCAAATATTCGCCCGGTTCCGCCGATCATCCTTTTTTGGACCACCACTTCTACACCACGGTGAGCCTGATCCATACCATCGAGATATTGCTGGGTTTGCCGCCGATGAATCAGAATGACGGCTACGCGCCTCTGATGTCGGCGCTGTTTTCAGGAACGGGCAATCAGTCGCCATTCACCGCCGATTGGAGCAATCGCGATAGCGGTTTGATCTATCAAACGAACCCGCAAAGAGGACAAGGCGCGAGGGAATCTGCCCAGATGGATTTTTCTCATCCAGACGCGGCGAATCCCGCGGTGCTGAATGCAATCCTGTGGCGCGATCGAAAGAAGAACCAGCCGATGCCGGCCGCCCAACATAAAGTGTTCCGCGACCAGTCCAAGCCCAATGACGATTGATCCGCCTTTAATCGCGTGGGCCCGGCCGCGTCCGGCTACGAGCGAAGCGAGTCCGTCGTTTGCGGCTACAAAGGTCTCGGTCCCTGCCTCAAGCTGACACCATCAGTGGAACTCCGCAAATCAAGGAAACCATCACAGCCACAATCATCGCGATAATCGCCGCCCTTCGGTCGGAATCAGCAACTAGGGCAGCAACTGCAAATCCGAACGAAATCAGTCCCCCCACAAGCCAAGCAGTGTCGATCTGATTCACCGTGTGAGGAGTTGCCGGTTGTTTTGACATCTGTACCGAAACGAACGCCCAAATCATGATGGTTGCGTACGCCAAAGACAACATTAAAGACACAATACTGAACCTACGCCTTGACCACCACTTCGACGCCTCAATCGTAATTGGCATGAGCTCCTTCCGGGAGAAACGAGATACATACCTGTCTTTCGATAGACAAAATCCGGGTGCCGTCATAGAAATGAAGCCAGAACAAAGCTGGGGAAGCCTGATTTTGGTTTGGCTCTGGATCGAAGAGTTCCACATGGCTCTGCACTTGGCCAGTTGCCTGATCTATCGTGACATGAGTCGAGCAGAACCACTTCGAATCCCGGAGCCTGGTCTTGCCTCGCTCCATAGGATTGGACCTATCAACTGCGGTCAAATGGAGGCCGTTGTCCACGGGTCCGTCGTTCGCGGGTGGTTCGCGTCTGCGGGCTAACGAGGACGTCGGCCCCACCCTCAACGCCGGGCCGCTAGTCCGGCATCGGTATCGGCAAATGAGAACGCATTCGAGACATTGGGATATTCTTTTCCGCCAATCTCGACGTACGGGTATACAAAATAATTCAGCGGCTTCCCATCCTGCTTCGGGCTTAACTCCAGATCACGTCCCATCGTAAACTCCACCCGATTGTCGTCGTGTGCGCCAAAGAAGTAATCCTTTTTCTCCGGATGCTTCCACGCTTCCGAAATGTCTACCGGAATCCATCCGTGCTGCGGCTCAAAGAACTCAGCCCAGCAGTGGTATCCCGCAATCTCGGCTGAGCGCTTGTCGGGCGGAAGTGGAAACCCTATTTCGAACCGAGCTGGAATTCCCTGCGACCGCGCCATGGCGATAAACAAGGAATGAAAGTCGGTACAGTTTCCTTTCTTCGCATCGCAGGCGTAGAGCACGTCGCCGCGTCCCCAGCCAGTGCCCGTCTTGTCATAACGCATGGTCGTAAATACGTAATCGTAGATGGCGCGTGCCTTTTCGAGAGGCGTGGTCTTGCCTTCGGTGACCTTTACCGCTAGTTCCGCCGGCAATCCGGTGGTGGGCACGAGCGCATCCGGCTCAAGATATTCCTTTCTCTCCCGGTCGCTAAGTTTCACTGCCTCGAGATGTGGAGAATAGATTCCAAATGTGAGCCGCTCGTGACGGACGACATCGTAGACGACCTCGAAATGCAGTTCCTGCTGTTTAGCCTTTGAGGTCTCGACGTAATACATCTCGTTTCCGTACTTCGACTCGTGAGTCTTCTTGAGCGGCAAGTCACCCGTCGCAGAGATGACCTTCACCGTCTGAAAAGCATCCGAGTGCGACTGTGGAATCCAGATTCGCACTTTCTCACCAGAGGAAACATCTTTAACAGTGAAGGCATAATGAAAGGTGAAATGGCGAGTATCCTGTGCCGACGCAATCCCGGCAAGTGTGAGCAGTAGCAGGGACGCCAACAGCAATACTTTCTCTCGCATGAGCAGCTTCCTTTCACAGTGACGAAACGGTTCAAACGAAAATGACACCCGGGTGTTGGTCGCGGTCAAGTAAGTCCGCGTCATGCCACCGGCATCAGAAGAATCCCTCAAGTCGGGCAAGCCAGGCTCATATTCTAAACGAGAGAGGGCACTTTCAGTTGGGCGCTTCAATGCGGCTAACGAAGACGCACCGTTGACAAAAATTCACAACGGCTGCGTTAAAATCTTGGCGTGCCTGCTGCCATCGAATGCCGCGATTTGCGCAAGACCTACGACGGCAAAGTAGAAGCCGTTCGCGGGCTGAGCCTGCGCATTGAAGGTGGAGAATGCTTCGGCCTTTTGGGTCCGAATGGAGCAGGGAAGACCACGACAATCGAAATCCTTGAAGGAGCAAAAGAATCAACGCGAGGTGCGCGAGTGGCTCGGTATTTCGTTACAGGAGACCCGGCTCTCAGAAAAATTGACCGTTCGCGAGACCATCGATCTGTTTGCCAGCTTCTATCGCGAGCCTCGTTCCGCCGACGATGTACTCGACGACCTGCAACTCGGGGAGAAGGCGGATGCCTTTGTGGGCAAGCTTTCCGGAGGACAACGCCAGCGTTTGGCAGTCGCAACGGCGTTGGTGGGGAATCCCAGAATTCTTTTTCTCGACGAACCTACGACTGGACTCGATCCGCAGAGCCGCCGCCAGCTCTGGGACATTATTCGCAGTTTTCAACGAAACGGCGGAACGGTCCTGTTAACCACGCACTACATGGACGAGGCGGAACGCCTTTGCGATCGTCTGGCGATCGTCGACCATGGCGAGATTATTGCCGAAGGAACGCCTTCCGAATTGATCGAGCGTCTCGGCGGGCATCACGTGGTGGAGTTTGAGGCCAGCGGTAACTCCAGCGACGGTACGGCCCTCGCCGCCTGGCGGGCTTTGCCGGGCGTGGAGTCCGTGCGTCACGACGATGGTCTGGTCAGCCTGACGGTGCGCGAGCCGCACTTGACGATTCCTGCGTTGCTTGATGCGGTCGAAAAACACGGCTCGCAACTTCTGCACCTCACGACGCGACAGGCGAGCCTTGAGGATGTGTTTGTCAATCTGACCGGCCGCCACTTGAGGGAGCAGTGAACGGCGGATTCGAAATGTGTGGCGAAGGGATTCGCTCCGTCCGGCTCGAAGAGAAAGATTGTTGATCAGTGGAACCCATACTATGAGTCTCGCTCAAGAAACTCCAGCTCGGCCTCCCGTACGGCGCAACGGCCGCTGGTCGGCTTTCACGCACCTCGTGGTCGTGCGAATGAAGGAACTCAAGCGCGAGCCTGAGGTTGTCTTCTGGGTGTTCGGATTTCCATTGCTGCTCGCATTGGACTTGGAATTGCTTTTCGCAACAAGCCGGCTGATGCAACCTTCGTCGCCATTGTCCAAGGCTCAGGCGCACAAGATGCGTTGTCCCTCATCGACCGCTCGCCGCAGAAGTCTTCCATCCATGCCGAAGTGCTCGACAAGCCGGCTGCACTTAAAGGATTCCGCCTCGGCAAGTACGATCTTGTTGTCGAATCTGACGGCAAGGGCGGCTTTCAATATCTCTACGATCCCGCGCGTCCCGAGAGCGTGCTCTCACGGGCCGAGGTCGACGACGCACTGCAAGTTGCAGCGGGCCGCAAGAACCCACTGCCCACCTCATCCGTCATCTCCAACGAACCGGGGTCGCGCTATATCGACTTCCTCATTCCGGGATTGATCGGGATGAATCTGATGAACTCCGGCATGTGGAGCATTGGATTTGCGCTAGTAGATATGCGCCAACGCAAACTGCTCAAACGTTTCGTTGCCACGCCCATGCGGAGAAGCGATTTCCTCCTGGCGCTGGCCGCTGGCCGCTTAGTGCTGATGATTGTGGAGGTCGGACTGCTGCTCGGCTTCGGCGCTCTGGTTTTTCATATACGAGTGGTTGGGTCGTTGCTCTCGATCCTCATACTCAGTGCAATCGGCGCGGTGGGATTTGCTGGATTAGGCCTGCTCACGGCCAGTCGCACGCAAAAGATCGAGAGCGTCAGCGGGCTGATCAATTTGATGATGATGCCCATGTGGATCTTCTCCGGCGTGTTCTTTTCCTACGAGCGTTTTCCGTCCGTCATCCAACCCTTCATCAAGGCGCTACCCTTGACCGCACTCAATGATGCTCTGCGGGCTACGATTCTAGAGGGCGCTCCACTGGCTACGCAGGCCGGGCGGCTCCTTATCCTTCTTCTCTGGGGAGGGATTTCCTTTCTCCTTGCCTTGCGTTGGTTCCGCTGGACCTAGCGTTGCCTGTGTAGGCGCGTCCACGCTCATGCGGGCAGAAGCCAATTGTGGCGGGTTCGCGAAAACCTTCCTAGCCAGTCTTCCGCGCGACGAATCTCAATGACGCGGAATTCATGCAATATCGCAGATGCGTAGGCGCTGGGCCATCATCGAATACGTGGCCCAGATGCGCATCGCATTCTGTGCATGACACCGCCGTCCTCGCCATGCCCAGACTCATGTCTCTCGAACTGATGACGTTCTCCCGTGCAATCGGCTGCCAGAAACTGGGCCACCCGGTTCCAGAATCAAATTTCGTGTCTGAGCTGAACAACGCGTTGTCGCAGCAAATGCAGCGGTAGAGGCCCTTGTCGTGCAGGTTCCAGTATTTTCCCGAGTACGCAAGTTCGGTGTCGGCGCGCCGCGTAATGTCGAAAGCGTTGGGAGTCAGCTGCTTTTTCCATTCCTCATCGCTTTTGATCACTTTCGGCACCTGAACCGTTTTGAGCCGCTCACCCGCATCGGAAAACATAACAATCGTGACTTGCTTAACAGTTTCCGTTGACGCAGCCTCTGCAAGGCGAGGCTTCCTCAACGACCACACTGCCAGTCCCGCTAATGCCGAAGCCGAACTCACCAGAAACCCTCGACGCCTCAACTTGCCCGATGCTTCATTCTTTTCCGTTTCAGACTCGAACATGCGCGACTCCTATTCCAATGCTACTTGCCGGTGTAAAGCTCGGGAAACTCCTGACGAAGATGAGCCACCTTCGGAGCATCGTTGTAGACGATATAAGGATTGTTTGGATGGTTCGCAGCATAATCCTGATGGTAAGCCTCGGCTGGATAAAACGCCTTCAAGGGAACAACCTGAGTCACGATTGGACGCGGGAACACGTGCGACTTATCAAGCTGCGCGATATAAGCTTCGGCAATCCTCTTTTGCTCATCATTGCCGTAGAAAATAACGGACCGATATTGTGTGCCTGAATCCGGGCCCTGCCGGTTCAACTCAGTAGGATCGAGCGCGACGGAGAAAAACACACGAAGCAGTTGGCCATAAGTAATCTGCGAAGGATCGTAGGTAATCTTCACCGATTCTGCGTGGCCGGTGTCGCCAGCGCTCACCAGTTCGTACTCCGCGGTTTTGGACGCGCCGCCAGAGTATCCCGAAGTCGCGTTGATCACACCCTTAACATGCTGGAACACCGCTTGTATGCCCCAAAAACAACCGCCCGCGACCACCGCCGTCTGCTCTCCTTTGGTCGTGGCGACTGCCGCATCCGCAGTTGGACTCGGGACCGCAGTGATCGCTTTGTCCCCAGCGTTGCAGGCGATTGCACCGCCAAGCGTTAGTATCAACAGCAGTGCGGACATGCGTGAAAAGCCAGTCATAAACTCCTCCAGACCCTCGCTTACGTATTGCGCAGGCTCAGGCTTCTTAGACTCGCGAGACGAATGAAAGTTTCAAGGCGTCCCGAATTGAGCGAACCGGGTGGAGTAACTTTTGTCGCCCTTGCGCATCCAACAGCCGAGGTTAAGTGAAAACCGAGCCCATGAAGATTCTCCTTATTTCTACAATAGCCTTTCTTCTTGGAGTGTCAACGCCGCCGGCTGAATCGGCTTCGCATGCGCGGACTGCGGTGCTCGTCGAATTGTTCACTTCCGAGGGGTGCTCGAGTTGTCCTCCGGCGGATGCGTTCTTGCAAAAACTAGATGTGCAGCCCATCTCTGGCGAAGAGATGATTGTTCTCAGCGAACACGTCGACTATTGGAACCACATTGGCTGGAAGGACCCATACTCTTCACATTTTTATAGCGAGCGGCAGAGTGCTTATGCCAGACGCCTCGGACTGAGCGACGTTTACACGCCTCAAATAATTGTGGACGGAACCAGTCAATTTGTCGGCAGCGACGAGGCATTGGCCGACAAGGCCTTCGCCAAGGCGCTGACCAAGCCGAAGATTACCATGCGCTTAACGTCTATCTCGATCAGCGCGACAGATGTTTTACTCGCTCACCTGGAAACGGGTGCGCTTCAGGAGTCCTTCGGGTTACATGTGGCAGATGTCTATGTTGCTGTCGCTCTCAACCGCGCGGAATCGCAAGTCGCTCACGGCGAAAATGCTGGGCGCACGCTCACGCACACCGCGGTAGTCCGAAGCATCGTGAGGGTTGGGAGCATTCGGCAAGGCCAAGCTTTTGCGCAGGATATTCAAATCAAGCTGGACCCAGGCACTGATGCCCATAATCTACGGCTGATCACTTTCGTGCAGGAACCGGGCCAGGGCCGCGTAATTGGCGCGGCTATGCACGCAGTCGACGGCACCATGACCGCTCGCAATTAACACTCGCCGCGCTCCGAGGCAAACTGCTCAGGCGCTTTATTCCTGCTGTAATTTTCCTGCGCAATCACATGCCATCCCCGGGATCGGATGGTATGAACAGATCGGCGGCAATCCAACTGCCGACACACTGTGGCGAACGAACATTCCTTGCAAATGAGTTCCCCAAGGATGATAATTTGTATCACCTCACCCAAGGTCGCATCAGGAGGGGTTCCATCGTAGGTTCGTCGCACTGCGTTCTGAGTCGCGCGTATAAGAGTAAGCCTTGGCGCTTTGCTCGTGAGCGGGAGTAGTTCAGCGGTAGAACGCCAGCTTCCCAAGCTGGATGTCGCCGGTTCGATCCCGGTCTCCCGCTCCATTTTTCCAACCAGTTAGCAAGAGGGCTCGCGGTGGGAAGTACCGTTTGCATGCCCACGTAATGACTGGAGAGATCGATCTGCGGGGAGCGACTAAACGTGGGTTGACGCCCGAACCGAGCAGATGGATAATGATTCGTTTTCGAAGGGATTTTATGCACTCTTCCCGGCCCCGCAAAGTCACCAAGCTCTCCGATTCAATCACCCGACAACTCAACCCGTACGCTCTTGCGGCAACTGCGGCGGGGGTTGGCGTGTTGGCGCTAACGCAGCCTGTAGAGGCCAAGATCGTTTACACGCCAGCGCATCATGTGATCAATCCCAACCAAACTTACCGGCTCGACCTCAACCACGATGGCATTGCCGATTTTGTGCTGAAGGATTTTTTCGCCACGAACAGTGGGGACTCTGGCGGCTCTCTAAATGTCCTGCCAAAAAGGAGCGCAAACGAGGTCTGGGCAGCACAGCATTGCACAAGCGGCACTGTCCGGTTGTGTGCCGCCGCGTTACCGAAGGGCACGAAAATAGGGTCAAAAGGATCGTTCCGACTGGACTACCCAACGGGTGAAGTCATGGCCGCAAGTGACATCCATGGGTATCGGACCGGCTCTTGGCTTAACGTGACCCGCTATCTCGGTCTAAAATTCGTCATCAAAGGGAAAATCCACTTCGGATGGGCGCGGCTGGCGGTGAGTGTACAACACTTCACATTTACCGCAACCCTGACCGGCTACGCCTACGAGACGATCCCTGGCAAGGCGATCATCGCAGGCGCGACTAAGGGACCAGACGACGCCGAACCAACAGCAACCTTCAGCAGCCACACTCCCGAACCAGCTACCCTGGGCGCGTTGGCGCTAGGAGCGCCAGGATTGTCGATCTGGCGGCGCAAGGAATCAGCGGCGGCTGCACTCGCAGCCAACTGATTTATCAAGCCGATTGTTGGCGTAACATCCTGTTTCACTCAAAACGGGTCAAAATGTGTAATCGCCGGGTAGCGACACATGAACCGGCCAGGGGGGCAAAATTTTTGCACACTGCGATGGAGTCCTCACTTTCACGGCGGACAATCGGTATATGCTTAGACTTGCGGACGTCAGGCAAGCCGTGCCTGTGATCTTCAGCCCTGATAGAAGAAAACGACAATCTGCTTCGATGACTGCCACTGGAGGAAAATTATGCTACGCAGAACCTCTCTTATGAAGCGAAGTGCCATGCTGCTTCTGGTTTTTGGTGTGTTGCTTGGTGCGGCGTGGGCCCAGACCCAAAGCGTGCTTCACAACTTCTGTGCCAGGGCCAGCTGCGCCGATGGGGAGTTTCCCTACGCAGGGCTGGTCTTCGACCAGGAGGGAAATCTGTATGGGACGACCGAGCAGGGCGGGGGCCAAAGCCATGGTTACGGAACCGGCGTCGTATTCAAGGTCAGTCCAAATGGCAAGGAGACGGTCCTCTACACCTTCTGTGCGCAGACCGGCTGCACCGATGGAGAGTGGCCTGTCGCCGGGCTGGTTTTCGACCAGAAGGGGGACCTGTACGGGACGACCTACTACGGCGGGGCTTACCAAGAGGGGGCCGTATTCAAGCTCACGCCAAAAGGCAAGGAGTCAGTGCTGTATAGCTTCTGTCCGCAGGGCGGCTTTGGCTGCACCGACGGGGAGAATCCCTCGGCAGGAGTGGTTTTGGATCAGAAGGGAAACCTGTACGGGACGACCCTGAAGGGCGGGGCTGCCTACAACAGCGATTGCGACTTCGGATGTGGCGCCGTATTCAAGGTGAGTCCAGAGGGCAATGAGACAGTCTTGTATAGCTTCTGTGCGCAGGCCAACTGCGCCGATGGAGCACAGCCCTATGCCGGAGTGGTCCTCGACCAGAAGGGGAACCTGTATGGGACGGCCTACTCGGGGGGGAACAACAAAAACCGCGTCTGCCACCCCGCTGGTTGCGGCGTTGTATTCAAGCTCACGCCGGAAGGCAAGGAGACAGTCCTATACCGCTTCTGTGCTAAGAAGAACTGTACCGACGGGGCGAATCCCGAGTCAGGGTTGGTCTTTGACCAGGAGGGAAACCTCTATGGGACCGCCGTCGCGGGCGGGCTAACCAACCAGACCTACTGCCTCGGCACATGCGGTGTCGTATTCAAGCTCACGCCGGAAGGCAAGGAGACAGTTCTCCACCGCTTCTGCGCGCAGAGTAAGTGCGTCGACGGGCTTGAGCCCGCAGCAGGGGTGGTCTTCGACCGAAAGGGAAACCTGTATGGAACGACCGCCTACGGCGGTGCCTACAACAACCGCCTCTGCGACCCGTACATCGCGGGATGCGGCGTCGTATTCAAGCTCACGCCAAAAGGCAAGGAGACAGTCCTCTACAGCTTCTGTGCGCAGAACGACTGTGCGGATGGGTCATTCCCGATTGCAGGACTCGTCCTCGACAAAAAGGGGAACGTGTATGGGACAACCCGAGATGATGGGACCCACAGTGGCGGCGTCGTGTTCAAGATCACCCCATGATCCCACGTCCGGCAAATTAGGGATTTTTGACCGCACGTATGTCTATCGCCAGTGCCCGTACATCAAGGTTGATGTGAAGTTTGCAGCTTCGAGCCGTGACGGAGAGCTTCCGACGGACAAAATCGTTGAAGTTTCACGTCCCTATCTCGCTTGGTTTGTGATGGCTTGAAGGTCAACTAGTGAAAAATCGCCATGGCACTCAAATGGCGCGGCAATGAGTTTTGAGCGCAAGGTACCGACAAGGCACAGACGAGTTCAGAGCGACTGCCGCGGCACCGGCCTTCCTCATGGTCGTTTCAGGAATCTGAAGTAAAAGGCGACGAATATCAACACGATTCCTACATTCACCGTCAGCCGTTCCCAGAACACGTTCTTGAAGAACAGGAAATCTACAGCGACGATAACGGCCGCCAACAGCAGAACGTAAAGGACGTTAGTCGTCTGGGTTCCCATCTCAGCCCCGTTCAAACCATTGGCGCCCACTGTGCCCCACTCTGCGCGCTGTAATTCGCCGATTCGCCGTTGGCCGAGGGGTTGGCGCCAGCTTTCCAAGTTGGATGTCGCCGGTTCGATCCCGGTCTCCCGCTCCATCATCTTATCAGTCGTGTTGCGATCCCAGGTTCCCATACCCCACAAATTTACAGTCGTTTGACGATTCTTTACGTTCAGTTTGCGGTTGACTGTGTTGCAATATGTATTAGTAGTTTCAGCGACATTTCAACAGCGAAAGAGGAAGAGCGGCATCGCTCCGTCCTAAACAATGTGAATTGCAGGATGCGAGACGCAAGGTAATGAAATCGCAACGAACAACCGCGCTAATGCTTGCTGGCTGGATCACTCTCGGCGTGGCCTGCCTCAGTCCCGTTTCGCTGAGCCACGCCTCCGCTGTCCAAAGCCAAGACACCGCGGCGTCCGCATCGCCAGCGATCTCGAAACCCGTTGGAACGGTGAAAGCTCTTTCCGCAAACACCATAACGCTGACCACCGACACAGGGGCAACGGTAAACGTCGTAGTTCAGGATTCCACCCGCCTGGTTCGCATTGCCCCCGGGCAGAAAGATCTGAAAGACGCGGCACCCATCCAGTTATCGGACGTGCAGGTGGGAGACCGGATATTGGCACGTGGCAAAGCGTCAGACGACGGCAAGTCGGTCGCAGCTTCCTCCGTGATTCTCATGAAAGAGTCCGACGTAACCGCGAAGCAGGAGCGCGATCGCGAGGATTGGCAGAAGCGCGGAGTGGGAGGATTGGTCAGCAAAGTCGATGCGGCGAACGGAACCGTTATGCTGTCGGCTCCGCCAGCCAGCGACGCCAAGCCGGTTACGATCCGCATTTCGAAATCCACAATTATTCGCAGATACTCTCCCGATTCGATCAAGTTCGACGACGCGAAGCCGAGTAGCCTGGATGAGGTTCACCCTGGAGACCAGTTGCGAGCACGCGGGACGCGCAGCGCGGACGGCACTGAACTAACCGCGGATGAAGTGGTTTCCGGCGCATTTCGGAACATTGCGGGTTTAGTCACCGCGACGGATCCGAGCGCCAACACGATTACCGTGATGGACCTGGCAACAAAAAAGCCCGTAACGCTCGCAATAACTGCTGACTCGCAGCTCCGAAAATTGCCTCCCATGGTCGCACAACGGGTTGCGCAACGATTGCGCGGCGGACCTTCTGACGCCGCAGCTCATCCGCCGGCACCCGGTGCAGATTCGGCAGCCGCTGCCAAGACAGGTCAGACCACGCCCTCTGGTAATGCTGCAGGAACTCGTGCGGGTGGGCCACCCGACTTCCAGCAAATGTTGAAGCGAATGCCTCCCGTAACGCTCGCTGATTTGCAGAAGGGCGACGCTGTGATGGTTGTCACCACGGAAGGCAGCGCCAGCACCCAACCGACCGCGATAACATTATTGTCCGGCGTGGAGCCCATTCTGTCCGCCTCGCCCACTGGCAATCAGGCGGCAATGCTTCTTTCTCCCTGGAATCTTGGGGGCGGTGGCGGCGATGCTGCACCAGGTGCAAACCCATAGCTGAACGGCCCCATAGAATTGCTTCAGGAGAATTGATGAAGTCCCGCCGATGTTTTGCATTCGTATCTGTCACGCTGTGCGCTTGGCTTATGCTGGCAGGTTATCTTGCTGCGCAAACAACGGCAGGAACACTTCGGGGAAAGGTCACGGATCCTACCGGCGCAGTCATTCCGCAAGCAACCGTCACGGCCACCGGACCTGACGGGCAAAAGACAACCGCCGTTACGGACAACCAGGGAAACTACGAGCTGAAGGGATTACCGCCAGGCAACTACACGATCACGACTTCAGCGAAAGGCTTCGCGGTCTCTACAGAGGAGGACTTCGCGATCTCTGCCAGTCAAGTGCAACATTTTGATATCGGGCTCGAGATCCAGGTGGAACAGGAAAAGGTTGAAGTGCAAGAAGAAGGCACGACCGTGAGCGTGAGCCCGTCGGAAAATGCCAGCTCCATCGTGATCAAGGGGAAGGACCTCGAAGCTCTTTCTGATGATCCCGACGAGTTGCAGCAGGAACTGGAAGCGCTGGCGGGGCCTTCGGCCGGACCGAATGGCGGGCAGATTTATATCGACGGATTCACGGCAGGACAGCTCCCACCAAAGTCTTCGATCCGCGAGATCCGCATCAATCAGAATCCATTTTCTGCGGAGTATGACAAGCTAGGCTATGGCCGGATTGAAATCTTTACCAAACCCGGCACCGACCAGTTTCACGGCCAATTCCTGCTCGACGGCAACTCCTCCGCTTTCGACGCGCTGAGCCCGTTCGCACCAAACCAACCGTCTTTTCACTCGGAGCTTTTTACTGGCAGCGTCAGCGGTCCAATTAGCAAGAAGGCTTCGTTCTTCTTCACCGCTCAGATCAGGGATATCAACGACTCCAATATTGTGAATGCGATTGTGCCCACGACTGCTGACCCCAATCCAACCAGCGCCAACTTCGCACAGGCCGTTCCTAATCCCGAGACTCGAATCAATCTCGGTCCCCGATTCGATTTTCAGCTCAGCCCGAGCAACACCTTGACTGTCCGTTATCAGTATTACCGGGATAGCGAGACCAATGATGGTGTCGGACAGTTTTCTCTTCCTTCCCAGGCTTACAACACGACTTCGGTCGAGCACACAGTGCAGATCAGCGACACGCAGGTCGTGAACACGAACATTGTGAATGAAACGCGATTCCAGTATCTCCGCGACGACAACAGTCAGACGGTGCCGAATTTCTCGCCCACCATATCCGTGCTGGGAGCGTTTACAGGGGGAGGAAATCAGATCGGAAATAGCTCCGACACACAGAACCACTACGAATTGCAGAACTACACTTCCATCGTTCACGGCAACCACTTAATAAAATTCGGTGGGCGGCTGCGCGCCATGACGGACTCCAACGTCTCGAACCAAAATTTCAACGGCGCATTTACGTTCTCTACTTTGTCCAACTACGAGATCAATGTGCAGCCGGGAACCTCATGCCTGTCGTTGCTGATAGCGGCATTGCCGACTGTACCCACGAGCACTGCGTTAGCCAACTGCGGCGCCAGCCAATTCTCAATTACAACCGGGCAGCCGCTGTCCGAGGTCAATCTTGTGGATGTCGGCCTCTACGCACAGGATGATTGGCGAATCCGTCCCAACATGACGCTCAGCTATGGCCTGCGCTTTGAAAGCCAGAGCGACATCCACGATCACGCCGATTTCGCTCCTCGACTAAGCTTTGCCTGGGGACTGGGCGGCGGAGGGAAGAAGGCGGCCCCAAAGACGGTGCTCCGCGCCGGATACGGTATCTTCTACGATCGCTTCCCATACAACCTTGTGCTGCAGGCAGAGCGTCTAAATGGGTTTACCCAACAACAAACGATTGTTCCGGGGCTCACGTTTGGAAACACTCCCGTGGAGCAGCCTTCTCCAACTCGCTATCAAATCGCTTCTGACCTGAGAGCGCCATACACCATGCAATCAGCAGTCGGCGTGGAGCGTCAACTTGCGAAAAGCACGACTGCGGCCGTCACTTACATAAATTCTTATGGGGAGCATCAGCTTTTCCTCCGCAACGCGAACGCTCCCTTGCCGGGTACCTATCCTCCCGGTATACGGCCTTTCGGAGGCACGGACAACATTTATCAGTACGACTCTGAGGGGATATTCCGGCAGAACCAGTTGATCGTCAATTTACGGACCAGCATTGGATCGAAGCTTTCGCTTTTCGGCTTTTATACGCTCAATTATGCCCACAGCGACTTGGGAGCCGGTTCAGGTGGCAGTGCTGCAGGATTTTCTCCGGGCACCTCGACGATCAGCGCCAACTTTCTGTCGAATTCGTATGACCCGATGGTCGATTATGGCCGGTCGCAGTTCGATGTCCGCAGCCGTGGAGTTCTCGGTGGAACGGTTTCGTTGCCCTACGCGTTCCGTTTGAACCCTTTTATTATCGTGAGTTCGGGCGTGCCCTACAACGTCACGGTCGGTCAGGATTTGAATGGCGATTCTATTTTCAATGATCGGCCTTCGTTGGTGTCGACGTCGCGGTGCAGCAATACGCCGCCGTACACTTCCGGCATCGCGTGCACACCTTTAGGTACTTTCAACCTATCACCAACCTCAGGGTACACACCCATTCCAATCAATATTGGTACTGGCCCAACCCTGTTCACCATGAATTTGCGACTTAGCAAGACCTTTGGGTTTGGACGAGAAGTGGGAGTCGGCGCTGGCGGGCCTCGGAGTGGACAAGGTGGCGGCGGAGGCGGCGGCGGTGGACGGGGAGGCGGGGGAATTGGCGGTGGTTTGGGCGGCCGCGGTCTGGGGGGAGGAGGAGGTGGCGGCGGTCCCTTCAGTATGGGAGCCACGACCAATCGGCGGTATAATTTAACATTCAGCGTTTCCGCAAGAAATGTTCTTAATCGGGTGAACCTGGCGCCACCCACTGGCAATCTCAATTCGCCGTTATTCGGCGAATCGAATGCGCTCGCCGGCGGGCCTTACTCGTTCGGCTCAGCGACTCGAAGGATTGATCTGCAGGTTCTGTTCTCGTTCTAGCGGCTTGCTGTTTCGCAAGGATATTGTTACAACTTTCAGTGGAGAAACCGTGAGAAAATTCAGACCTCTTGGCTTGTTGGTGGTGGGTATCCTTGTGTATTCGCTGGCCTTTTCAGGTTGTTCGGGCAGCGGCCAGATCGCGGTTACGCTGTCTACCTCCGAAACGTCGCTGAATCCTGGCCAAACGGCGACGATTATTGCCACCCTTACCAATGACCGGACCGATGCAGGTGTGACGTGGACGCTTACCGGTCCCGGAACATTAAGCGGCAACACGACGACGTCCGTCGTCTATACCGCCCCCAGCACCGTAGCGGTCGCCACAAGTGCAACGATCACGGCAACTTCAGTGGCGAACACGACTATAACCTCGACCCAATCGATTTCGCTGGTTGCGGTGCTTACGATCACCACAACGTCGCTGCCCGGAGGTATTCTGGGCGTGGCCTATGACTCATTTATTAACGCCGCCGGTGCACCCGCACCCTTTACTTGGACGATCATATCGGGCAGTCTTCCCCCGGGCTTAACCTTTCAGACGACCAGCACCAGCACCTCCGCCGAGATCGTTGGTACGCCGACCGTCTTGGGCACTTCCAATTTCACAGTCCAGGTTGAGGATTCCTCGGACGCGATTGTTACCCAGGCACTGAGTATTGTGATCAATAAACCGCCGCCGCTCTCAGTGGCAACCGCGTCGCTGCAAAATGGAATCGTAAATGCACCTTACAGCCAGACGTTGGCGGCGAGCAGTGGAGTCCAGCCTTATACCTGGAGCCTTGTGGACGGCACGGTTTTGCCGTTCGGGCTTTCACTTGATGCTACAAACGGTGTGATTTCCGGAACTCCCATTGCGACTGGAAGCTTCCCCTTCACAGTTCAGGTGACTGACTCGTCGACGCCCAAGGCCCAGATTGCTACCGCGAATCTGAGCATCACCATAAATCCAGGAGTTACCAACAACGGGAGACTGAGCGGCAACTACGCGTTCTCCGTGCGCGGCTTTGACGTCAGTGGACTTTTCGTAGCTGCGGGCAGCTTTGTCGCGGATGGCGCCGGGAACATTTCCGCCGGTGTCATGGACATAAATGATACGACAGGGAGTTTTCCGATCAATCAAACTTTCACCGGCACATATTCGGTTGGCCAAAGCGGGCTAGGATTTATGACCTTCAATATCAGCCCAACCGGCAGCCGTATGTTCGCCCTATCGGTGACCGCCAGCGGGAATGCAAACATCATTGAGTTCGATGACAGCACGGGCGGATTCATCAACGGTTCGGCCCGTAATTCCGGGACGCTTTTGAAACAAACCGTTACTTCGCCGACCGGCAGTTATGCATTCGGCTTTGTGGGAATCGACTCGGGCAAGAATCGCTTTGGCGAGGCGGGGCAGTTTACGACGGACACGACAAACCAGACAATCAGTGGTTCGCTGGATTCCGATGACGCTGTTAAGGGTGTCTCTTCGGACGTTAGCTTCAGCGGCGCGTACACGATTGCATCGAACGGTCGAGGTACGATAACGATTGGGGCTGACAGTTACGTCTTCTACGTTGTCAACGCGAGTCAGTTGCTCGCCGTCGAGATAGATCCGTTCTCTCCGGGCTTGCACCCGCTAGTCAGCGGGATGATGCTGCAACAGACGAGCAACGGCAATCTTTCAGGAAACAGTGTTTTCGAAGTGGCAGGACTGGAGGGCACCACGACCGAGAGCCAGATTGGTCAGTTCACGGCCAGCGGTGGGAGCTTCAGTCTGACCTCAGACCAGAATACCGCCGGCGCGCTGACATCCCCGTCAGGGACCGGAGGCTACACCGTTGTGGGCGGTCGCGTTACCCTGAGCGGATCTGGCTTTCAGAATTCGCTGCCTGTCCTTTACCTGGTCACGACGAATCAGGCATTTATCATCGGCACAGACACTGCGGTCAGTTTCGGATTCATGACGCCGCAGTCCGGTTCGCCGTTTACGACTGCTTCTCTGTCGGGAACGTACGCGGGTGGATCGCTCGCGCCCGTGGATCCCAGCGTCAGCAATGTAGTGACCGTCGCAGTGGCGGGATTGAACACCCTGACCATCACGCAGGACGTGAGCAATGCCACCGGACTTAGCTTAAATCAAGCAACCGGAGCCACGGCCTTAACGAATGCCGCGACCGGCAGATTTACCGCAACACTAGGAAGCACATCGGAGATTCTGTACATGATCTCGCCATCGCAATATTTCGCGTTGGGTGGGGCGACGGACCCAACCGCGAGGGTGGACAGCTTTGGGCAATAGTGTCCGCGCGTCAACTGGCGAGTAGCTACTGCGCTGCGATCAGCTCTTGCAGTCTCGCGCGGTAGCCGCGGCTGCACGAAAGTTGTTTGCCGTCGCGGAGAACCACTAGATACTCACCGCGATTGCAGGGCTGCAATTCTTTGATCTTCCGCACGTTCACAATAACTGAGCGATGGATGCGAACAAACTCATTGGGATCGAGCCTCTTGGAGAGACTGCCGATTCCTTCCCGCAATAAGTAACGGCCGCTACTGGTGTTCACCTCAACGTAATTCCCAGCCGCTTCAATCCAGGCGATTTCATTCGTGTCGACGAACACCACACGCCCAGCTGTTTTGATCACCAATCGTCGCTCAGTTTGCGGCCCGGTCTTGGCCTCGGCCAGCAAGTCGAGAATGCGGTGAGTTAATTTCCGATCATGCGCACTAAGAAGCTCCGCGCGCGTTCGCTCAATGGCAGCGTGAAGCCTTCGCTCATCGATAGGCTTCAACAAGAAGTCCAGTGCGCGCGCTTCGAACGCTCGCATAGCGTGCTGATGGCTGACGCTGGTTAAAATCACAATCGGCATATCTTCCTGAGCAATGCGATGCAGTGCTGCGAAGCCGTCGGCGTCTTGCATTTCGATGTCGAGTAAGAGTAAGTCAGGTTGGTAGGTCTTCACTGCGGCGATGGTTTGCAGCGCGTTGCTGCATTCTGCGACGATCTCGACTCGGGTTTCCTCCGCCAGCAAAAGTCGCAACCGATCGCGGACCACTGCTTCTTCATCAGCGATGACGACGTCGATTTGAGGAATCATCATGCGAATTTCACGCAGACGCGTTTCGATTTGCGGAGACCATCCCATACAACAGTTTGACGCTCCAAAATACGAAATGGTTTGTCACAAAGTTCAGCGCATTGATATCTTTCTGAGTGCGATTCGCACCAGCTCTGTGTTATGCGGGCCCGAGGTAGAACAGCAAGTGTGACGCCAGGCCGAGACAAACAGGAAATACAAACTAGCCAACAAAGTCCATACACAACATCGTGATAAGACATGTTGTGACTGTTTCTGCGCTTGTCTTTCCAGAGGCAAGAGAACCCCGTGTACTGATTTCCGTATAATCTGCGTCCTACTTTTATAGATTCCCGTAGGCCTGCGGCGATCGTGGCGAAAGCCCGAGCTTACGGAAGACCCATAAATTTTCTTTCGTCCATCTCCGATTGAAAGTCGTCACGCGAGAAGAACGATCCATCCCTACGAGCGAATTGACCACTCGGTTTGGTGTGTCGGATGCATCGTGCGGCGTGGACATTGGTGAGGCAAGGCACCGCTGGTTTGTAAGCAAGCCTTCCAACAATCGTAGGAGGAAATTCATGAGTGTTGCAAAGATGAGAACTTCACTGGCGTTAGCGCTGTTCCTGCTATCGCTTTCTGCACTGTACGGATTCGCACAGTCTGTTACCTCCGGTGATTTAACGGGCACGGTGACTGACACGAGTGGCGCGGTGATCCCTCAAGCTACGGTCACCCTGCGGAGTACTTCGGAAGGAACCAGCCAAACAACGGTGTCAAATCAAAGCGGGAGTTATCACTTCTCGCTGCTCAAACCGGGCAACTACGTAGTGTCCGCTACAGCCGCGAACATGTCGGAGACTCGACGTTCTGTTGACGTCCAACTCGGACAAATCTCGAGTGTTACGTTGGCTCTCAGCCCCCATGGCGAGAATCAGACGATCGAAGTAACCGCAGAGGCGCCGCTTCTGCAGACTGAAAACCCCAACCTGACGACGACGATTACTGAGAAGCAAATCGCACTGCAGCCGAATCCGGGGAACGATACAACGTATTATGCGCAAACGACCCCTGGCGTAGTCATGAACGTCGGCGGGAATGCAGGCGGTTACGGTAATTTCGCCGCGTTTGGTTTGCCTCCCACTTCGAATCTGTTCACTATCAATGGGAATGACAACAACGACCCGTTCCTGAACCTGAACAACAGCGGATCGAGCAATCTGACGTTGGGCGCCAACGAAATGCAGGAAGTCGCAGTCGTCACAAATGGCTACACCGCTCAGTATGGTCGCATGGCAGGCGTGCAGATGGATTCGGTGACTAAGTCAGGGAGCAACCAGTACCATGGCAATGCGAATTACTATTGGAATGGTACGACGCTGAATGCCAATGACTGGTTCAATCCCTCCACCAACACGCCCAGACCTTTCGCGGTCAACAATCAATGGTCAGCTTCCTTCGGCGGACCGATCATCAAGAACAAGACTTTCTTTTTCGTCGACACGGAAGGATTGCGTTATGTTTTGCCGTCGGTACAGAACATTTTTCTTCCCACTCAGGGATTCGAGACGGCAATCCTTAACAACCTAACCGCCAACGGCCGCGGGGCAGAAGTCCCGTTTTACAATCAAATGTTTACTCTCTACAACGCGGCTCCGGGATACGCTAATTTCAGTCCCGTAACTGCTGCCTCTGATCCCACGCAAGGATGCCACGACCTTACGACTTTACCCGGCTTTGGAGCGGGCGCAGCACCTTGTGCCCTGTTCGATCATGCCGCGGGAACAAATCTCAACAAGGAGTGGTTGATCGCAGCCCGCGTTGACCAGAACATCAGCAACAACGACAAGCTGTTCGGCAGAGTGCACTTCGACCGGGGACAGCAACCCACGGGCACCGACCTCATCGATCCAGCGCTCTTTAATACTTTGAGTGTTCAACCCACAAGTGATGGTCAGCTCAACGAAACCCACGTGTTCAGTGCCAACGTGGTGAACCAACTGGTTGCTTCCGGGATGTGGTATAGCGCTATTTTCAAGGAAAGCACTCCAGTCGGCGACCGGCTCAGTGCGTTGCCCTACAACAGCGTAACCTTCAACGGTCTGCTTTCGACGCTGGGGGGAACCTCGGCGGCGAACACGAACTTCCCTCAAGGACGCAACGTTACCCAATACCAGATCCTGGACGATCTCTCGATCAATCACGGGAATCACACCTTCAAAGTCGGTGTGAACTTCCGGCGCAATGACATCAGCGATTACGGCAACCAGTTCAACGCGTTTGGAACCGTCGTCTTTGGAAACCTGGCAGATTTCGCGAACGGAGTGCTCACGCCCGCCGCCGGCGACGCGTACGGGCAGAATTTCACCAACTTCCCAGTGAACCCTATTGCTATTTACAGCCTGGGGGTTTATTTCCAGGACGAATGGAAAGTTAGTCCGAACCTGAAGCTGACCGCGGCCATTCGCGCCGATCGCAACTCGAATGCGGTTTGCCAGACGGATTGCTTCTCTCGCCTGGTGGACCCCTTTACCTCGTTAGATCACGATGCGACAATTCCGTACAACCAGGCAATTCAATCCGACCAGCATCGGGCGTTTAGTGAACTGCAGAAAGTTGCCTTCCAGCCTCGGTTCGGTGCGAGCTGGAGTCCGTTCGGCAGGAACACCGTGATCCGCACCGGAATCGGCATGTTCACCGACCTCTACCAGGGCGTGATCGTGACGAATATTGAGGCCAACGCCCCAACTCTCAACGCACTGGAGCTCACGGGCACGTCTCTTACCGGTGGAGTTCCTATCGCTCCCGGGGTTACGATCGGTGGCGTTAACGACGCGCAAACTACGGCGATCCACTCCAACGCGGCTTTCAACTCGGGATTCTCATCTGGAGCTACGCTCGCCGACTTGCAGGCAGCCGTCCCGGGTTTTGCACCGCCTGCTTTTTTCTCGACGGGCAAAATCAGCAATCCCACCTATGTGAAATGGAACCTGGAGGTCCAACAAGCTCTCGGCTCCAAGACCTCTTTCGACCTGAATTACGTTGGCACGCACGGCTATGACGAGCTGATCGAAAACGGCGCTGTCAACGCCTATTCGCCAAATGGCGCGCTTCCAATCCCGAATACACAGCCCGATGCACGGTTCGGACCGGTCACGCAGATATACAGCGGCGGCGTGTCGAACTATGCCGGATTGGTAGCCTCGGTTACACGGCGAGCCTCCTATGGTTTCAGCGGCAGCGCCAGCTACACCTGGAGCCATGCCCTCGACGAAACCACGGGCCTTTTCAACACTCCCGTTTCTCTATTTAATTCTGTGCCCTACCAATTGGATCCGAATAACCTGCGGCTCAATTACGGCAATTCGGATCTGGATGTGCGCAACAACTTCACAGGCAACTTCGTTTGGGAGGAGCCGTTCAAATTCCAAAATCGTTTGGTGAACGAGACTGCGGGCGGATGGTCGATCTCTGGTACTCTTTTTGCCCGGTCGGGTCTGCCTTATTCGGTGATCGACAGCAGCGCACCGATCGCCAACATCCCTCCCGGTGCAGGAGGTCTGCCGTCGCAGTGGGGAGTTTACGCCACGCTGCTTAACCCGAACCAAAGCTTTCCAAGCTGCAGTAGTCCGGGAAATGGCCCTGCGGGAGATGCTCATCAGTGCTTGACCACGAGCATGTTCGTTCCCGCGGGCGCAGAGACCAGTTTCGGCTCAGGCCGGAATCTGTTCCGCGGACCGGGGTATTTCGATATGGACGCGGCGCTGATGAAGAACTTCTCCGTGGGCGAACGAGTCAAGTTCACCATGGGCGCCAATTTCTTCAACATCCTCAACCATCCTCATTTCGCCACACCGGAGAACAACCTGGTCGGAGGCATCGGCCAATTCGGCCAAATCTACGCGACCGCTCCAACCCCCACCAGCATTTATGGGGCATTTCAAACCGCTGGCGTAACCGGGCGGTTGGTTCAATTGGTAGGCAAGATCACGTTCTAAGAGACGTGATTTGCTGAAAGCGGGGCGATCTCTCAGGAGATCGCCCTTTTTTATTTCTGCATGATAGTGACCTTCGACCATGTCGAGCGTTGGACGCCAGCGTTTGTTGGGCACGTACCGACGTTACGTTACGAGAGGGTTTGGCGCACAGAGAAAATCGACGCAGCTGCCGCATAATAACTGCGGAGGTGGTTTTCAGTGGGGCTAAGGCTCGATTATCTGTCTTGTGTGCTTACAATCTTTTCGACCATTCTAGTTGGACGCAGGCATTGGGAAGGCTGGGTTCTGGCTGGCCTGAACAGCGTAATCATCTGTCTCATCGGCATGAGAACATCGCAATGGGGTTTTGTTCCAGCAAATCTATTTTGCATCGTGCTGTACGCCGCCAACCTCAGAGCGTGGCGCAAAGCTGAAACGCCATAAGGCAGATATTATCGAAGAGACTCTTCAACTTCGGACAACCAATCGGGCCGCTTCAGCACTTCGCGCGGCTTGGGACCGTCCGCCGCGCCGACAATGCCATCTCGCTCCATCAGGTCGATGAGATGCGCAGCGCGCCCATAGCCAATGCGTAGGCGGCGTTGCAGCAGGGAAGTGGAAGCTTTACCGAATTCAACTACCAACTTGACGGCATCTTCGTAGAGCGGGTCGTGCGCTGCTCCTTCGTCGCCCTCACCGCCAGTTCCAGATCCACCGTCTTCGCGTTCTTCTCTCGGCGCCTGTAGGAACTTCTCTTCGTATTCGGCGAGCCCCTGAGCGCGCCAGAACTCAACCACTGCGGCGATTTCCTTTTCCGTAACAAACGGCGCGTGCAGCCGATGAACCCGAGCCGATCCGGACGGCAGATAGAGCATGTCGCCCCGGCCCAACAGAGCCTCGGCGCCATTGGCATCCAGAATCGTGCGCGAGTCTACCTTGGTAGCCACTCGGAACGACATACGCGCCGGGAAATTCGCCTTGATCAGACCTGTGATGACATCGACCGAGGGCCGCTGCGTGGCTAGGACCAAGTGAATACCAACCGCGCGCGCCATCTGTGCGAGCCGCGTGATGGACTCTTCCACGTTGCTCGAATCGAGCATCATCAAGTCGGCTAATTCATCGATGATGATGACGATGTAAGGCAGCGGACGTTCCTCGGGATTGTCGCCGAACAGACTGGGCGTACCGTTCTCGTCGAAGAGCTTGTTGTATTGATCGATATTGCGCACGCCCTTTTCGGCCAGCAGTTTGAGCCGCCGCTCCATCTCGCGCACGGCATTGCGCAGAGCGTTCGCCGCCAACTTCGGTTCTGTAATGATCGGTGTGTAGAGGTGCGGAACGCCTTCGTAGTTGCCCAGTTCCAGCCGCTTGGGATCGACGAGAATCAATCGCACTTGATCGGGCGTCGCCTTGTACAGAATCGACATGATCATGGCGTTGATGGCCACGCTCTTGCCCGCTCCAGTCGATCCGGCAATGAGTAGGTGCGGCATGCCGTTCAAGTCGGCTGTCACAATGCGTCCGTTGATGTCTTTGCCAAGCGCCAGCGTGAGTTTCGACTTCGATCCGATGAACTCCGTGGATTCTATGTTTTCCCGCAACCAAATGATTTCGCGTTCGCGGTTTGGTACCTGAATGCCTACGGTCGACTTGCCGGCCATGCGCTCGATTAGAATGCTCTCCGCTTTCAGCGCAAGGCAAAGATCGTCCGTCAGGTTCGTAATGCGGCTGTACTTGATGCCCGCTTCGGGTTTGAATTCAAACGTCGTGACCACGGGGCCGGGATTGATCTGGGTGATTTGCCCATGCACGTCAAACTCCGCGTATTTTCCGGTCAATACTTGGGCAAGCAGCTTCAACTCATCGGCATCGATAGCCTGCTGTTCATCCGGACGATGCAGCAGGGAACTGGGAGGCAGCTTGAAACCGCCAGCGGCAATGCGGGGCAAGGTGGTGTTCGGCTTCTGCGTACTGTCAGCGCGCTCGGTGACTTCCGGAGAAACCGCCTGCAGTTCACGCGACGGTTCGGCCCCCGGCTCATCTTCGTGCTCTTCCGCAAAAGTCCGGTCGATACCGGTTCGAACTGGCTCGGAAACTCGCGCCTGCGATTGAACCTGTGGATTCGCGGGTCGAGCCGGAACCATCTGCGTGGTGATGACTGGCTTCGGGGCGGCGCGGCGTTTCTCCAGTTCCTTCTGCATGCGCTTCTTAGCGCGCGCATCCTGCCAATCTTTCCAACGATCCCACTGGGCAATCGCGAAAGCGAACCGGGTCGGCGCCCAGACCTGCATGGCAGCAAAAGAGAACGCCGTCGAGAGATACAACGCGACCGCCAGGACGCTGGCGCAAACGATATACGCCCCTGCCAGGTTGAAGTAATGGATAAGGAAATCTCCGACCACCCTGCCAAACAGGCCTTCAATCGGGATCGCATTCATCCATCGCAAATGGCCTGGCAAAAGCGCCAGCAGAGCAGGGACAAAAATCAGCAGCCAGACTCCGCCGAGAACCTTGGCGATCGGAGAACCGACTTTGCGCGAACGAAACCAGCGGACCCCAAGCATGGCAGAAAACACCGGAAGCAGAAACGCTCCGATCCCGAAACCCTGCAAGACCAGGTCGGAAATCAGGGCGCCTACAACGCCAATCCAGTTGCGAGCCGCTCGCGAACCAGTCAGCACCGAGGCGCTGTTTAACGAAGGATCCAGCGGAGAATACGAGGCTAACGCGAGGAAAAGAAGGAGCGCGGAGACGCACAACAAAAAGCCGACCAGTTCGTTCAGCCGGCGATTGTTGGTCGGGGCAAAGATCTGTGAGAGATACCTCATAGGCGATTTGGTGCTACGCAGGAAGAAGTCTCCTGCCAGTGGTGCCAGATCTATGCCAGAGCCTGTCAATTATGACAAGAATGAGGCGAGCCTACAACTCAGGATTCTTAGCGGTACCCAGAATGACAAACACCACCTGTGGCGCTAAGCGGAGCGCAAACGCCAGCACCGGTGGGGAAGCGAAGCCTCGGCTACTGAAGGTGCCACATAAACGCCAGACCGATCACAATCACGCCTACCACGATGCGATAAACGATAAAGACTTTCAGGCTATTGGACTGAAGATAGCGAATCAGCCAGGCAATTGCGACGTATCCAACGACTGCCGAAACCAGCACCCCTACCAGAAAGGGCATGTGCATCTCCGCTGGCAAACCTTCTTTTCTCAGTTCGTGAGCCTTCAGCAAAGCCGCGCCCGCGATGAGCGGGGTCGAAAGCAGAAAACTAAACCGAACCGCAGCCTCTCGCGTCATATTGCGGAACAAACCGGCGGTGATGGTCGATCCCGAGCGCGAGACGCCGGGAATCAGCGCGAAAGCTTGCGCACAACCGACAATCACGGCATCTGCAAAGTTAATGCCGATGAGGGGCTTCTTCGGTTCGCCGACTTTTTCGCCCCACCACATCAACAGAGCTACTACGATTAAGGCCCCAGCGATGAGAAAGATGTGTTCGCGAAAGTAGTCCTCGGCGGAGTGTTCCAGAAGTTTTCCCGCAATTGCCCCTGGAATGGTCGCGATTGCGAGAAACCAAAGAAGTAAACGTTCTTCTCGCTGTTCGTCGGCTGTGAGGTTCTGGTCGGTGCCGCCCGCCTCGGAAAATCGGACAACCTTGCCGCCCAGTGCCGCCCGAATAATCTGAACCCAGGTTCGCCGGAAATAGAAGAGGACCGAAAGCAGCGTCCCAAAATGCAGGGCAACATCAAACGTCAGCTCGTGTGCAGGCGAAAGTTCGTTCCAGCCCAGTAATCGACGGACAATAATCAGGTGTCCTGAGCTTGAAACTGGAATGAACTCTGCTAGCCCCTGAACGATGGCTAAAACCACAACCTGATAAATTGGCAAGTTATTCTACCCCGTTCCCGTAGGTTGGAATGTTCTGTTCGATCATGAACAAAAGTAGTTGAGCGCGAGCGGCCCAGTCGCTTTGCGGGCCCTGCGTCACGGCTTTCTGTGCCAGGGCGATGGCCTTGCCTCTGGATTCGTCGGATTTCTTCGACTCGCCGTCGGTCTTGTACATTTCAATCAGGGCCGACATGCGCCATGCGGCATCATATAAGGCTTCCGCTACCGCCGGCGATTGCGGATGTTCGCTGGCGTACTTTTCATACATCTCCGCTTCCTTCTCGGGACATTTGGAAGAGCCTTGCCAATCACCGCATATCTTGTTCTCAATCAGGTGAAAGGCGGCCAAATCAGCCCATTTCGTTCCGGGGAATTTCTTCATCACTTCCTTCATGTATTGTTCGTCCATGCTCTGGCGAAGATAGGATTCCTTCTCCTTAGCGGAAGGGAGGGACATTACATCGGCCTTGTTGATCTGCCAGCGAATATCTGCTGACCGGTACATGGCTTGAGCCGCGAGCGGCGAGTTAGGGAAATATTCGGCTGTCCGGTAGTAGAGGCGCATGGCATCCTGCGCTGCACCACGACGGCCGTGCCGTTGGCTGGCTTGGTCTTCGGACTCCACCGCCTCGCCAAACACGATCCCGTCGCCGTTTGGCGTTGAACCCTGCACCACGAACTTCTTCATCATCCAGCCAGTGATAATTTTCTCTTCCGTGACCACTGCTTCCACGTGTAGCCAGTCTCCGCTGGTCTCGAGAATCACGACCTCGCGCCCACGGTCGATGTCGGCAAGCTTGTTCGAACTCGAATCCGGCGACAGATAGATGGATCCAACCTGTATTGGCGTGCCCCGCACCGTTTCCGCTCCGGCTGCGACGCTGAGCAAGGTGACGGCCACAACCATTAATCGCAGTCGCATAGTCATCAAATTCACAGGAGGTCGCCCTCAAAAACGTAACAAGCTACGTTCCTACAGTATGACGGCGAACCCTCGTAGAGACGTTGCTTGCAACGTCTCACACCTGCCTCATCTGATGCAACACACTCGGATCCACGTTTCCGCCGCTGATGATTGCCACATTCATGGTCGTTTTTGGCAACTGGTCCTCGTGGAATAGAAATCCAGCTACTGCTACAGCGCCGCTAGGTTCGGCTACAGTTTTGGGATTCGTCGCCAGCCACAACATAGCTTCCCGTATCTCGGATTCGCTGACCGTCAGAATATCGTCGACATAAAGCCGAATATGCTCGAAATTGATGGTGCCTATGCTCTGCGTCCGTAATCCATCGGCCATAGTCTGCGAGGCCTGTTCGGCCGTAGACTGGACAATCTTTCCGGCCCGCAAGCTGGCCTGCGCGTCGGCCGCAAGCTCCGGCTCAACTCCAATGACTTTTACGCTTGGCTTGCTCAGCTTAATAGCCGTTGCCACGCCGCTAAGCATTCCGCCGCCGCCAACCGGAACCAATACGGTCTCGACTTCCGGTAGATCTTCCAGAATCTCGAGTCCCATAGTCCCCTGACCAGCGACGATCTTCTCATCGTTAAACGGGGGCACAATAACATAACCATATTGTGCGGATAGTTCTTCTGCCCTGATCTGGCGTTCCAAACTGCCAGGACCAACCAACACGATCTCGGCGCCCAGAGACGCCGACGCCTCGCGTTTGATGGCGGGCGCATTGCTCGGCATGACGATGACCGCCTTCGCTCCCAACGCCCGTGCCGCGTAGGCGACGCCTTGCCCGTGATTCCCGCTGGAATAAGTAATGACTCCACGGCTGCGTTCTTCCGGAGAAAGAGATGCGATTTTGTTGTACGCCCCGCGCAGTTTGAAGGCCCCGATGGGCTGCAGATTTTCGGGCTTGAGATAGAGTTTGCGGTCGCCGGGCTGAGCGCCATCTTCAGCCAACGACGCCTGAATCAGCCCGGTACGCACGGTCACGCCGCGTAAGCGAGCCTGGGCATCGAGAATGTCGCTAAGGGTGATCACGATAAAAGCTGTGCTGACATCATGATGCCATAAATGGTGTCATCGCGACGGGCGCGTTAGTGCAGGCCTTCGGAAACGAAGTTACCAGCTGTTGCATATATGTAATCCATAAGTTACAATAGCTAAACGATGGAACTTCGCCGCTATCTGACCGCATCGGGCAGAGATGTTTTCGGCGAGTGGCTGTCACGACTACGAGACGCTCGAACCAGAGCAAGGATTGTGGCCCGGATTGATCGTCTTTCGGCCGGGAACTTCGGCGATGCCAAGGCGCTGCGCGACGGTCTGTTTGAACTGCGGATCGACTGGGGACCGGGCTATCGGGTTTACTACGCTGTCGTGGGCCGTAGTTGTGTTTTGCTCATCTGTGGCGGGGATAAACGCAAACAGACTTCTGACATCAAGCGGGCGCTGGAATATCTCACGGACTACAGGAGAAGGACACGATGAAACGCAAGGCGAGCATATCCCACGATGATGCTACGGTTCGTGAACTGCGTGAAAATCCTGAGTTTGCCGCAGAATACCTTCGGGCCGCCTTGGAGGATGACGACGAACCGAGTGTGCTCCTGATCGCCCTGCGTCGCATCGCAGAGGCGCGAGGCGGAATTGCCAAGATAGCCAAAGCCGCTGGCATTGAGCGTGAGAGCTTGTACCGCGCCTTATCGGCTCGTGGCAACCCTCGCCTCTCGACTCTGGTTGCCGTGACCAAAGCGGTGGGACTCAGGCTCACGGTCGAAACTACTCAATAGCGTAGGCTGTGCATACCTACTGCGCGCTCACCAAGTTCCCGTGGACGACAGCAACAGCGAGATTTCTCCCTTTTCGTTGAGCCATCGGCAAGAAATCCGAGCTTCATTCGTTCTCGCTAGATCTCCAATATCACGGGCATAATCAACGGCCTTTTCTGCGTTTGCTTCGAGATGTAACGCTTCAGATCCGCACGGATTTTTTCTTTGATCACGCCGTAGTCGGCCTTCTCTTCCTCGCTTGACTGCTCGAGCGTCTGCATCACCAGTTGGCGTGCGCCTTCGACGAAACCGTCTTCGCCTGGGGCGAATCCCCGGGTCACGATTTCCGGCGAACTCTCTACCCGCCCGGAAAGCTTGTTGATGGCGATAATCGGCAGCACGATACCATCTTCACTCAAGTGGCGACGGTCTTTTATGATCAGGTCTTCGACTACGTCTGTTCGTGAACCCGAATCGATGCAGACCCGGCCCACGTTTACACGGCCCGCCTTGCGCGCGCCCAGTTCATCGAATTCCAGAATGTCGCCGCTTTCGATCAGCATCACATTGCCGACCGAACTGTGCATCGCACCCGCCATCTCCGCGTGCAGCTTCAGTTGCCGGTATTCGCCGTGGATCGGAATGAAATACTTCGGCTTCACCAGATTGATGATGAGCTTGATCTCTTCCTGGCTTGCGTGTCCGCTCACATGAATCGGTGGGAATGATCCGTCTTCGTAGATGACGTGCGCCTGTCGCCGAAACAGATGGTCGATCATGCGATAGATCGCCTTCTCGTTGCCGGGAATGATTCGTGACGACAGAACGACGGTGTCGCCTTTCTCGATTTTGGCGTGCTTGTGATTGTCCACGGCAGCCCGCGAAAGCGCCGACATAGGCTCGCCCTGGGTGCCGCTGATCATCACGCACATTTTCTCGGGTGGATAATTTTTCATCTCACCCGGATGAATCAGCAGACCCTCGGGAATTTCGATGTAGCCAAGGTCTTCAGCAATTTCGGACGTATTCGTCATCGACCGCCCGACAAATGCTACTTTGCGTCCGTGCTGCCACGCCAATTCCACGGCCAGCTTGATGCGATGAATGGACGAAGAAAAACAGGAGATAAACAGCCGCCGCTGGGTATGGGCGAACACCTCATCAAACTTCCGCCGCACCGCTCGCTCGCTTGGCGTGTATCCCTTGCGCTCAACGTTGGTCGAGTCCTGAAAAAGTGCCAGCACTCCTTCTTTGCCATATTCCGCAAAAGCGTGCAGGTCGAACATTTTGTTGTCGGTGGGCGTGGGGTCGACTTTGAAATCGCCGGTGTGAATGAGCACGCCCAGCGGAGTATGAATAGCCAACGCCACACAATCGACGAGGCTATGTGTCACGTGGATGGGATGAATCGTGAATGGACCTGCCTTGAAGCGCTCTCCGGGCCTGATCTCGCGCAGGTCGGCATTCTCGAGCAGTCCGTGTTCTTCCAGTTTGTCTTCCAGCAGGGCGAGCGTGAACTCGGTGCCCCAAACTGGTACGTTGAGTTCAGAAAGAATCCACGGCAACGCGCCGATGTGGTCTTCGTGACCATGAGTGAGAATAATGGCGCGCACCCGCTGTCGGTTTTCGATGAGATAGGAAATGTCCGGAACCACGATGTCTACGCCAAGCAATTCGGCCTCGGGGAACATCAGGCCCGCGTCGATGACGATGATGTCGTCGCCCCAGCGCACAGCCATGCAGTTCATTCCGAACTCGCCCAGGCCGCCGAGGGGTACGATGTGCAGCTTTCCAGTTGGCATTTTAGGTGTCCATTGATCGTAGCATACGAATGCTGGGCGGACCGCGCCAGTCCGAGACCGCTCAATCGAGAACCGGGAACTGGTTTTTCCGAGCTTCTTGAGTTAAGGTCAATTCAGATGGCTGAGCAACAACCCAAATCGTGGCTCCGGCGCCGAGTGGAGAGCGGTCTGCGGCGCGGCTTCCAACACGCCTACGAGACCGTGAAGGTGGAGCCGAACAGGTTTCTCCTTCAGCTTCGCGCGGCTTATGGCGTGCCCATCAACAGCTTTCAAGGCATTTATTCCGTAGACATCGGCGTTCTTGATGATCTCGCCAACAGCGTCATCCGCAGTGGAATGAAGCTAGCTGCCGCGGAAGGCGCTGGGTTTGGCCTAGGTGGGATCTTGACCATGGTCCCAGACCTCAGCATTCTCGCTGGCATCACGCTGCGCACGATTCAGAAGCTCAGCCTGATCTACGGTTTCGAATACAACACCGACGAAGAGACCGCCGAGCTTTGGATCGCGGCAGCCAGCGCCGCCGGTGTCGACATCAGCCGCGAGATTCTGGAAAAAGAAGTAATCAATCGCTTCGTGCCGAAGGTAATACAGCGGATTGCAGCGCAAGCCAGCAAAGAAGCTGTTGAGAAATGGGCGGGGCGCGTGATTCCGATCGCGAGTTCGGCCATTGGTGCGGGGCTCAATTATTATTTTGTCCGCGCCTGGGGCGACCGCGCTCGATCCCACTTCCGCCAGAAGCATCTGGAGCTTCGCCGCCGGAAAAGTATGGCAGAGCCAGCTCTGCCATTACTCGCGAACCCAACGCGGTCGGTCTCCTGATTAGCGCAGTAATTCTTCCAGTTCGATTCGCTGGTCGGTCTTCTCGTCGCGATATTTCACAATGACTGGCGTGTAGAGCGATAGATTCCACTCCGCTGCCTGACCTTTTGTCACCGCGCGTGACCCGGGCACGACCACTGCATTTTCCGGTACCTCAAGCGGTTTGTCGTCCGTGGCTCGGTACACCTGCCCGCGAACAATGTCATATAAGGGAGTCGAGCGGGTCAGGATGGTGCCTGCGCCCAGCACTGCCCGTGTCCGCACCAGCGTGCCTTCATAGACGCCGCAGTTGCCGCCCACGAGGACGTCATCTTCAACGATCACAGGAGAAGCATTGATCGGCTCCAGCACTCCACCGATCTGGGCAGCCGCGCTCAGATGTACGCGCTTGCCAATCTGCGCGCAGGAACCCACCAGCGCATGCGAGTCGACCATCGTTCCTTCGTCCACGTAAGCGCCCACGTTAATAAACATGGGAGGCATGCAGATCACAGTGGGCGCGACATAAGAACCAGTTCGCACGGACGATCCCCCCGGCACGATGCGTACGCGATCCCGGACCGTAAATCGCCGGGCAGGGAAGGTGTCTTTATCGACGAAGGAGAGGCTCACATCTTCACCCATCTTGCTAAGCTCGCCCAGACGAAAGCCCAGCAGTATGCCCTGCTTCACCCAGACATTCACCACCCATTGCCCATCAATCTTTTCTGCAGCACGAATCTTGCCTTGGGTCAGCTCATCGCGGAAGTCCATGAAGATTTGACGGGCGTCCGGATTGCTTTCAACTTCAAGAGAGGCGAGCCGTTCGATCGCGGATCTGAGGGATTCCATCCAGAGAAAGTATACGGGATTCTGGGACTGCTATTGCCAATTCCTACCTTGGCGCGGGTAAGAAACAATCAATGGGAAACGGTCAGATGCATTTGCACTCGCTGCGAATCAGCACACCAGCCATCCCGTGTGCAGTTTCGCGAGCTTCCGTAAGCGTGACGTATGGCCCATGCCAGCGCGCGTGGTTGGCGTCATGCCCGCTGGGACGGCCCTTGCCGTGGTTGCACTGTCCGCAACTGGATCGGTGCAGCACGATCTTGTGCGGTCCTGCCAGCCAGTTTTCGTAGATGTAGAAATTGACTGCGTCGGGAGACGGAGTTGCTGGCTTGGCAATCACGCCGGCTTCGGTAGCAATCTTTTGCAACTTGGATCGTGTGTCGCGTCGCATCGGCAGAAGCGGCAGGCGATAGACCTCTTCGATTTTCCCCATCATGGCCAGCACCGCTTTTACCGGCATCGGATTGGACTCGATGAAGTTGGCCTGCATCAGCGGCACGTATTTGCGATGAATGCGCCGCGCCGTGTCCCAGTCGTTGGTCAGAGCAGCCCGCGTCATGTCCGCCATCTCGCGGGGAATCTCGTTGGAAGCGACCGAAACGATCCCCACGCCGCCCAGTGCGATGATTGGCAAGGTAACCGCATCGTCACCAGAAAAGACCAAGAAAGTTTCCGGCACGACCGCGCAGAGTTCTGCCATCTGCCCTATGTTGCCGCTGGCTTCTTTTACTCCAGCAATATTCGGGATCTCTGCGAGCCTGGCCAGAGTAGCCGGTTCGATATTCGCGCCCGTGCGACCGGGGACGTTGTAGAGAATGATCGGCTTGTCCACAGCTTCAGCAACGGCTCGAAAATGCCGATACTGGCCCTCCTGCGTCGGCTTGTTGTAATAAGGCGAAGCTGTGAGGATGGCATCGATACCCGGGCGCGCCGCGGCTTCTTTCGCTTTCTCAACTGCGTCGTGCGTTGAGTTCGAAGTGGCCCCAGCCATGACGGGCACGCGTCCCGACACGACTTCGATGGTAACGTCAATAACCTGCAGCCACTCGTCGTGCGACAGAGTAGGTGTTTCGCCGGTGGTGCCGCAGGGAACCAGAAAATCAATTCCGGACTCGACCTGCCACGCCACCAGGTTGCGCAGGGCGGGTTCGTCGATGGAACCGTCCTGACGAAAGGGCGTTACGAGAGCTGTACCGCATCCTCGAAGTTGCATAAGACTAAGATATCGCGAATGGGCGGCCTTGGAAAACTTGCGCCCGTAAGCCGAAACGCCGCGCTCATACCTGAAGCTTAACCAGCCAGTTCGCGGGCTCCGGCAGAATCGCAAACTTTGGCAATTCGCCGCGGACCATCGCTACTTCGTCGCAAGCGTGAAATCGGGGGCAAACGTGACAATCTTTGTAAATCTTGTCGGGCAGATCCTCTCGTTGTGCAGTGGAGAAGCCCAAGCGAGCGAAAAAGTCGGGAGCGCGCGTGAACAAGCAGGTGCAGCTAACACGATGTTTTTTCGCCTCTGCCAACAATGCCTTCACCAAATGGCCCCCGCCGCCCTTGCCTTGCTGCGTAGGCGATACAGTGATGGAACGGATCTCGGCCAGGTGCAGGCCATAGAGATGGAGCGCGCCGCACCCGATAATCGCACCGCCGTCTTCCAGCACCACGAAATCGCGCACGTTCTCGCAGATCTCGGCCAAAGTGCGCGGTAGAAGAGTGCCGTCGCCGGCATACGCGGTAATTAGAGCATGAATCCGCTGGGCATCAGGCAGGATCGCTTTACGCGTGCGCATGAACATCCTCCCGAATGGATTCGATTCTCTGTCGAGCGTCAACCATCGCCTGCCGTACTCGTGTCGGCGCAGTGCCGCCGGAAACGTCGTGAAGCGCGAGCACCGATTCCAGCTTCAGACACGCGTAGAAATCGTCGTCGAATTTCGAGTTCACTGAATGCAGTTCCTCCAAAGATAGATCTTGAAGCTCGCAATGCTTCTCCAGACACAACTGCACAGCTTTTCCTATTTGCTCATGGGCCAGACGGAAAGGGACCCCGCGTTGTACCAGGTAAGTCGCTGCAGCCCACGCGTTCATAAATCCCGTTTGCGCGGCTTTCTGCATAGCTTCGTAGTTGAACCCCACGGCTTTCATCCAGCCAGTCACGAGGGGCAGCAGCGAAAGCACGGTGTCGGTGGCATCGAACAGCGGTTCCTGAGTCTCCTGCAAATCCTTGTTGTAGGCGAGGGGCAAGCCTTTCATACAGATTTGCAGCGCGGTCGCATCCCCGATCAGGCGCGCGGATTTTCCTCGTGTGAGTTCCAGTAGATCAGGATTCTTCTTCTGCGGCATGGCGCTGCTTCCCGTGGAATAAGCTTCGGGCAAACGCACGAAGCTGTATTCCTGGGATGAAAACCAAATCATCTCCTCGGCCCACCGGCTCAGGTGGAGAGCAAGCAGAGAGAGCGAATTCACAAACTCGATGACGAAATCGCGATCGCAGGTCGCATCCATGCTGTTCGCGGTCGGCTGATCAAAGTCGAGGTCACTCGCCATGGCCGGGCGATCCAGAGGCAGCGTGGATCCCGCGACGGCACCAGATCCGAGAGGACAGACATTCAACCGCTTCCGGCAATCGGCCAGCCGATCCGCATCCCGCAAAAACATTTCGACGTAAGCCAGCAGCCAGTGCGACACCAACACCGGTTCCGCACGCTGCAGATGGGTGTATGCAGGCATTGCCGCATTCCCGGCTTGCTGAGCACGGTCCAGCAGGACGCCCCCCAACTTTGCCAGATCGGCGCGTACCTGATCGATCGCGGCTCGGACATACAAACGCAAATCGGTCGCGATTTGTTCGTTTCGACTGCGCCCGCTGTGCAGCTTGTATCCAACGTCGCCAATCAGCGAGACCAGCCGTTTCTCGACGAAATGATGCACATCTTCAACTTCGTCGTCCTCAAGAAACGCAGGTGACGAAGCTGCTTGCTCGCTGATCCGCTCCAAGCCTTGGAGAATTGTGATGAGCTCGTTCGAATCCACAATGCCCGCGCCTTTCAACGCGCGAGCATGGGCGCTGCTAGCCGCAAGCTCGTGCGCCAACAATCGCCGGTCGAACTCAAAGGAACGCTGCCAACGCTCAAATGCCGGATCCAGAGGTTGCCGGAAACGGCCGGACCACATCTTCATTGCGCGACCTCCGATCTCGCGGCCTGTTTGCGAGCCTGCGCGCGGGAGCGCGAGGGAAGACCAAGAATGCGAATGAAGCCAGCTGCATCCTTCTGGTCGTAACTGTCGCCCATAGTGAACGACGACAGATCAGTGCGATACAGCGAATGCTCGGACTGGCGGCTCACGACGGAGACGTTGCCCTTATATAAAGAAAGTGTGACCGAGCCACTGACATCCTTTTGTGTGGCTTCGACGAACGCATCGAGCGCTTCGCGAAGCGGTGCGAACCAGAGTCCGAAGTAGGCGAGTTCCGCGTATTTCAGCCCAATGTGTTGCTTGAAGTGCGTGACATCGCGCTCCAGGCACAGAGCTTCCAGTTCGCGGTGCGCCGTGATCAGCAGAGTCCCGCCAGGAGTTTCATAGCAGCCGCGCGACTTGATTCCAACAAACCGATTTTCTACCAGATCGACTCGCCCGATGGCGTTGCGGCCACCGACTTCGTTTAAGAGGTCGACCAATGAAACGGGATCAAGCCCCAGCCCGTTGACCGAGACCGGAATGCCAGCTTCAAAGCCGATCGCTACCTTTTCTTCGCGGTCCGGTGCATCTTGCGGCGAACACGTGAGCTGCCAAGTGCTGGGCAATGGCGCGTTGGCCGCATCCTCCAACTCACCGCCCTCGTGGCTGATGTGCCAGAGATTTCGATCGCGGCTGTGAATCTTCTCGCGGCTTGCGGCTACAGCGATTCCGTGCTGCTCGGCATAATCGAGGCAATCCTCGCGGGACTTCAACGACCACTCGCGCCAGGGCGCGATCACGCGCAGTTCAGGCGCAAGCGCCTGGTAGGCTAATTCGAATCGCACCTGATCATTGCCCTTGCCCGTGCATCCATGCGCGACCGCCGTGGCTCCCTCGCGCAACGCGACCTCTACCTGATGTTTTGCAATCACCGGACGGGCTAACGACGTGCCCAACAGATATTTGTGTTCGTACACTGCTCCCGCCTTCAACGCGGGGAATACGTAGCCGGTAAGAAATTCTTCGCGAAGGTCTTCGACCACGACTTTCGACGCGCCGGTAGCGTACGCTTTCGCGACCACAGCTTCAATGTCGTCTCCCTGGCCCACGTCGCCCACCATCGCAATCACGTCATAGGCGTAGTTCTCTTTGAGCCATGGAATAATAATGGAGGTATCCAGACCTCCCGAATACGCAAGCACAACTTTTTCAGGCATGAGCACTCCTCGATGGCAGGCGCGTTTCGCCGCCAAGCAATAAGTATAAGATGGCTTTCTGCACGTGCAGCCGGCTTTCCGCTTGATCGAACACGACCGATCTCTCGGAATCCATCACCGCGTCGGTAATTTCCTCTCCACGGTGAGCCGGCAGGCAGTGCATAAACACGGCGTGAGGCGCCGCTCCTGCGACGAGTTCCTGATTCATCTGGTAAGGCGGAAAGATCTTGGCGCGTTTGCCAGCTTCGTGCTCCTGGCCCATGCTGGCCCACGCGTCGGTATAAACCGCGTCAACGCCTTCAACCGCCTCCTGTGGATCGGAAAGTACCTCGATGACAGCGCCAGTCTCCTCGGCTATCGCTTGTGCGTCAGCGAGGATTTGGGTGTTGGGACCGTAACCCTTTGGCGTGGCCACGCGGATCTTCGATCCAAGGCACGCACACGTGAGCAGCAGCGAATGGGCGACATTATTGCCGTCGCCAACGTAGGCCAGGCGGATATTCTTGAGATCGCCAAAGCGTTCTTGCAACGTGAAATAGTCGGCTAAGGCCTGACATGGATGCTCCAGATCGCTGAGGGCGTTAATCACTGGAATGGAGGCGTGTGCAGCCATTCCGACAATCGTGTTCTGGGCGAAAGTGCGAAGCACAATCGCGTCCACCCAGCGCTCGAGGTTGTGCGCAATGTCGCTCAGCTTCTCTCTCGCGCCCAGTGGCTCTTGAGTCTGGTCCACGAAGAACGTGGCGCCACCCAGACTCGACATCCCCGCTTCGAAGGTCAGGCGAGTTCGCAACGAAGGCTTTTCAAAAAACATCACCATTTGCTTGCCGGCAAGCGCGCTGCGAAAATCCGCCGGACGTGCCTTCATAATTCCGGCAAGATGAAGCACAGCCTCAACCCCCGGACGGCCTAAATCACGGGTCGAAACCAGATCGGAGCCCCAGAAAGTACCAGAAACCCGAGTGGGGACGACAGGCGCTCGTTTTAATGACGGACTATTCACTTTGACTCCTTTTTTTCGTTTTTTGAATCCGATTTACCGCGTGTGTTGCTGCGCGACGCCGTTTCACAGCCAAGGCTGAATCGAGCGCTCGGATCACTTCATCAACGTGCTTTTCTTGAATGATGTAGGGCGGCAAAAAGCGAAGAACGGTCTCATGCGTGCGATTGATCAGAATTCTCTTTGCCAGCAGAGTGGAAACTACGGCCTTCGCCGTGTCCGCAGAGTCCAACTCCATCGCGAGCATGAGACCCATCCCACGAACTTCGCGTATACAATCGTGTCTGACCTTCAGTGCTACAAGTTGTCCCTGGAAATAAACGCCGATGTCGCGCACGTGATCGAGCAAGTCCTCCAACACCTGCAGAAACTCAATCGCGACTGCGCAGGCCAGAGGCCCTCCGCCAAAGGTAGTACCGTGCATACCCGGGCGCATGCTGCTGGCTACGCGATTGGTAGTGAGAATCGCTCCGAGCGGTAATCCCGCTGCCAACGGTTTCGCAATCGTCACGATGTCAGGCTGTACACCATAATGTTGGTAAGCGAAGTAGCGGCCGGTTCGTCCCAGGCCGCACTGAATCTCATCAAGGATCAGTAACGCATCGCTGCTGTCAGTCAACTTGCGGGCGAGTTGCAAAAACTCCGGGCTGACCGGACAGATTCCGCCCTCCCCTTGAATCGTCTCAATGCAGATCGCACATACGCCCGCGTCGAACTGGTGTTTCAGGTCTTCCACATCGTTGAACCGAACGAAGCCGACTCCGGGCAGAAGCGGCACGAAAGGGTCGCGATACTTGGCTTGGCCCGTGGTCGCGAGTGATCCGAAAGTTCGACCATGAAACGAGTTGTCGAGAGCCAGAATGCGCCACTTGGGCCGGTGGCCATTCGTATTCATGGTCCGGGCGTAGATGCGGGCGAGTTTCAGCGCGCCCTCCCACGCTTCGGTTCCGCTGTTGCAAAAGAAAGCCCGATCCATGCCGGAAATCTTGGTCAACCTTTTGGCGAGTTCTGCCTGGTACTCATGGAAAAACAGATTGGAAACGTGAATCAGGCGGCCCGCCTGGCGTTTCAAAGTCGCTTGAATCGCAGGATGCGCGTGTCCCAGCGCATTCACGCCAATTCCACTCAGAAAATCCAGATAGCGATTGCCGCGCGAGTCCCACAAATACACGCCACGGCCCTTCTCGAACAGGATCTTGTGACGATCGTAGGTCGGGAGAAGCAATTTCTCTTCGGAACGAATGACGGACGCGAGGCTCATGCGCCAATCACCTCCGTTCCACATGCCATCTTCGTGAAATAGAACTGCGGCAAAATCTCGACCTGCGCCGCAGGTAGAATTCTCACTCGACCCACGCCTTTATGGAGCGCATGAGTGCAAGCTTCGAGCTTTGGCAGCATGCCGCCGCCGATGACGGAAGCAGCAATCAAGGCGGCCACTTCCTTCGTATTCAGCCAGGGAATCACTTCGCCGTCGGCACCTTTTACTCCGGCGACATCCGTAAGAAAAATCAGCGTGTCGGCATGACAAGCGACGGCGCAGGCAGACGCCATTTGATCTGCGTTGATGTTGTAGTATTCGCCGTCGGAGCCCAGCGCCACCGAAGACAGGACGGGAATGCCCCCCGCGCTCCAGATGGCTTCGATCCAGCGCGGCTCCGCGTAACAGATTTCGCCCACAAAACCGAGGTCGCAGCCAGGAGTTTGCTTTTTGCGCGCCCGAAAGCCCATCCCATCTGCGCCACACAGACCCACGGCCGCACTTCCCGCCGCAACGATGGCCGCGACCAGGGTTCTATTCACGATCCCCGACAGGACCATGAGAGCAACGTCGCGCGTCTCAGCATCTGTAATGCGCAGGCCGTTTACAAAGTCGCTCTCTTTGCCCAGTAGTTTCAAAGTTCGTGTTAGCGCGCTGCCTCCACCGTGAACTACGCCGACGTGATGGCCATCCTGCGCCAGTTCGACGATCGCCCGCGCGCACTGGCGCAATCTCGCTTTATCCTCGAGCGCCGCGCCCCCGATTTTGACTACGATTTTCACTGCAAACCTTCCTCTTCCTTCCATCCGTACATCAGGTTCATGTTCTGCACTGCCTGTCCGGCGGCGCCTTTGAGCAAGTTGTCCACACAAGAGACCAGCACCAAACGCCGGCCATCTTCCGCGAGACAGAAACCAAGATCACAATAGTTGGTGTGCAAAGAAAACTGAATCTGCGGCAGCTTCGGCGTCGCAAAAACTCGCACCCATCGCCGGCCAGCATAAAAGTCACGAAAACAAGATTCGACTTCGCCTGCCTTCATCTCACGGTTCAAGTGCACGTAGATAGTCGAAAGAATTCCTCTGGGAATCGGGAGCAGATGAGGAGTGAAAATGAGATCACATGTATTCAGTTGCAACTGTTCGAGCATCTCTCCCACGTGCCGATGACCGAATACCGAGTACGCGGAAAGGTTGTCGGCAACAGAAACAAAGTGGGTGCGCGAGTTCGGTTCCTTGCCCGCACCAGATACACCAGATTTAGAATCGGAGATGATTCCATGTTCGCGATCCAGAATGCCAGCCCCGAGCAGCGGTGCTAAAGCCAGGATTACCGAAGTCGCGTAGCACCCCGGATTCGCCACTAATGCTGCGCCAGAAATCTGATCGCGGTGCAACTCCGGTAGTCCGTAAATCGCCATTTCGGTGAGATCCGCCGCCGCCACTGAATCCGCGTCCTCGAAGCCATAGACCGCCCGATGATGTTCCCCCTTAAGCCGCCAGGCCCCACTCAAATCAATGACACGCAACCCTTGAGCGATGGCCTTGGGAACCAGGGAACGCGAAGCCTGGTGCGGCGTGGCCAGAAACAACAACTCGACACCCTGTTGCCTGAGTGCCGGCCATGACAGCGGTTGCAGCGGATAACTTCCATTCCCCGAGAGCACAGGAAATATTTCGGCCAAGTTGCAGGCTGTGTCGGCTTGTCCCTCGCGCTGCAGCAAAGCAGGTTGTTCTAGTCGAGGATGACGCAGCAAAAGCCGTGTAAGCTCCAAACCGGTATATCCTGTCGAACCCAGCACTGCGGTCTTAAGCTTTGCCGGCATCAGGCGAGCATCTCCTCGATACGGGCCGCCAATCGCTTTGCATCGTCCTTGTCGGCACAAATCGTCAGGATCGTGTCATCGCCGGCGATCGTGCCAATTGCTTCCGGCCATTCCTCGTCGTCTAGCGCAGCGGCGACAGGTTGCGCGCTGCCCACGCTGGTTTTGATCACGAGCAGATTTTGTGCTGGGCGCAGCCCCAGCACAAATTCCCGCACCAGTCGTGATACAGGTGGCAACGCCGGCGCAGACGAACTCTCCCCTTGCGACAGAGAGTACCCATCCGCCGTCTTTGCCAACCGCATGTCGCGAACATCCCGCGAGAGAGTTGCTTGCCCTACCTTGAGTCCCCGTTTGCGCAGAGCCCGCTGCAGCTCTTCTTGGCTGGCGACGGGGCCGTGCTTCAAGAGACTAAGGATGGCTCGCTGTCTTAAGGTTTTATTCATTATGAATAATTATGCATCATGATGCATAAACATTCATTTATATTAAATGCTGGTGCGCAGGTGTCAAGCGTAAACTCACGGAGAAGCAGGACATGAAAGTGCTGCCTGCAACCCGTGTTCTTATGGCCACTCGTGTAACCCGGTCTTCAGGTGTCGGGAAGCAATCGCCGCTTTCGCTTGTGATAGATTGTTAATAATGTGGGCGCGTAGCTCAGTTGGCAGAGCAATGCCCTTTTAAGGCATGGGTCGATGGTTCGAGTCCATCCGCGCTCACCACATAAGCCTCCGCTGTGGATGTACTTGCGGGGTTTCCTTCGTGACCATTCAAAACTTCGTTTTGCATCACTGTGCCCAGTTTTGTGCCCACCCATGCGTTCCATAGCGTCGATACTGCCCAACTTAGGTCGACGGGACCGGGCATCGCTCTGCGAGGACGGCACCCTTTACGCAGGAACGGTTCCGTCGGCCACACGCACTTGTGCGCGATACGCAAGGCTATAAGCACCTTGCCGATCAGGAAACTGGCAAAACTGTCAGTTCCAAGGAAATGAGCAGGCCTTTCGTGCTACCTTCTTCGAGAGACCCAGGGGTATGAAATTTGTTTCCTTCGCGGAGATACGGTGCTAGGCGGCCACGATGTAGTTTCTTAAGGCGTACTTAATCAATTCGGCGTTGCTCTTAGCGCCGAGTACCTCCATCATTCGATACTTGTGGTAAGCAACTGTCCTGGGGGCCATCCGCAGAAGATCGCCAACTTCCTTCATTACCTTTCCTTCGGCCAGCAATTGAAGCACCTCCCGCTGCCTTTCTGTGAGACGCTCGTTTTCCTGAACCAGTTCCTTGTCTTGCAGCCGCAAGAAATTGATTGAGTCGCAAGGCAGAGCTTTCGACATATACGATTTGCCCCGCAGCACGTCCCGAACCGCGAGCACCAACTCAGAGGCGGTACAGGTCTTCAGCAAGTATCCCGAGGCTCCACGGCGGAAGGCTTCGGCGGCCACTTCAACGTCGGGATTCATGGTCAGATAGACCAACTTGACGGAGGGCAACATGGCCTTCAGCCGCTGACCTGCGTCCAAACCATTCAGGATGGGCATGGCGATATCAAGCACGACTACGTCAGGGCGCAATTCGGCGGCAACCCGCACCAGGGCGCGACCGTCACTAACCACTCCGACGACATCAAACTCCGTTTCAAGGAGTCGCTTACACATCTCTGCCACGAGATTATGGTCGTCAGCAATCAGAATGCGCGAACGGTTCTTCATGATCTTGTTCCCTTCTTCACCTCTTGGTTTGGTGTTGACTCGCGTTTGAACTTTTTCAGCGACTCGATCATCCGCTGATATGTCGAAGCATTTTGTATGATCACTGCGGTCTTCCCATTAACCGTCACTAGCTCAGGGCGACCAATTCGCCTGAGCCTTTTCAGATGAGCCTTCGTATTTCTGCTAAAGTTTGTGAGCGACCCAATGTCTTCTGATCTGATCACGGCTGTTGTCTCTATCGGCTTCCGCCATGCGAACAACGTCCCGTGAAGTCCCGTGAAGCGTAGAGCCAGCCTCAGGTCCTTGGCCGAATACACAGCCACCGTAATGAACACCATGCCGCTCCCGAAACTGGCAAAACTACCAGTCCACAGGGAGACCACGCGAGCTGTCTCAGGGCCGACTGATGAGGACACGAGAAGTAATCACGGCTGGTGGGTGTTTCTTGAAAAGAGAGATCTTTCGGCCTCCCTTTTTCAGAGGCTCCTAACTCACCTTGCGCACTTTTGCGCATACTCCGGTTCGATTTGCTTCATTCTTTGCTCCCGATTTGCGTCGTGCTTTTCTCCTTACTGTAGCTGAGCATTAGGGACAGATCGCCTCACGCAACTGTCAGTTATGACAGCGCAGCACGAAAGGCGGCACTGGGCCTGGTAGCAAGCAGTTACCTCGGTGATCCTTTCGTGGCTCTCATATCTTGACTCTCACACTTGGTGATTGTATTTTTCGCTTATCCTAGCGGTTACGGTGGCGGTTAATCGCTTTTGAGGGTGCGAGCGGCTGCCAGGTCTTCACGGGGGCAATAATACTTAAGGAGGACAAGCAGATGATCTTACCGGGAATGCCAGATTTGCTTAAGGACATTAAAGTACTTGAGGACTATGGGCGAGCCTGCCGGTTAAGGGAAGAAGCACGAATGGTGCTCCTCACACGGGAAGAGGAAGATGTAATCGAGTCGTTCCGCCGCTTTAAGTCTGAGGAGTACGATTGATTGCAGACGGTCCGGCTTCGGGCGTGTAACACAGCCTCGACCCGCTGGCCAGGCGAACCCACAAGAAGGGCCAGAAATTCCTGGCGGGGCGGCTTCGGAAAGCCTTGCTATGTCCTCTCCGTGATATCGAAAGGGTGGAGCATCTCCCAAAAGCCGTCTCTCCGGAGTAATCGCTCAACCACGGAAATTGACGTAGTTTCGAAACACTGGCGATAACTCATGGAGCGGCGCTAGCAATTAAAGAAAGGGAGATCTTTCGACCTCCCTTTCGGCGGGTCCTGCACTACTTACCAGTTGCGGGGCCATGCGCCGACAGCTGGGCCAGCACCGCATCCAGGTTGAACGAAGCGGGTTTCTGCCGCGGCGGGAACTTGGCGAAGTTCCCAATCTCCCCCGCCACCACCGCCTGCATCAAGTACAACTGGGGCACGTGATCGACCATCCAGTCCAAGTAGGTATTCGAGTTGATCTCAGCCAGTTCGAACGGGTCGCGTCGCAGGTTCATGATGTACGGCAATCGAAGCTTCGTGAAAGGCTCCGCCCACAGGCGCATCGTGTGTGCGCGTTGCACCGCCAGATTGAACTTATAGTCGCCAACTCGAATCGCCATCACATCCCCGTCGTCGCTCATGTACATGACGGCGTTTCTCGCGCTCTCCTTCGATTTACCGGTGATGTAGTCCAGCTGGTTGTGGCCATCGAGATGAACGTGGAAAGGCTTGCCGTCCACCGTGGCGCCGGCCTCCAGTTGTTTGGCGACGTCCGGATTGCCGGCGGCTGCCAGCAACGTTGGGAACATATCGATGTGTGAGACAATGCCGTTCAGGACCGTGCCCGGCTTGATCTTGCCTGGCCAGCGCATGAAACATGGAACACGCCAGCCGCCTTCCCAGTTGGTGTCTTTCTGGGCACGGAACGGCGTGGTGGCGCCATCTGGCCAGGTGTCGTTCTCCGGGCCGTTGTCGGTGGAATACATGACGATGGTGTTATCGGCGATACCCAGCTGATCGAGTTTGTCGAGTATCTGGCCAATTTGTTCGTCGTGGACAACCATGCGATCGCTGTAAGGATCCTGGCCGCTCTTGCCGAGATTCTTTTCGGCGACATGGGTCCGGAAGTGCATTGCCGTCGCGTTGTACCAGCAGAAGAAGGGTTTGTTCGCTTTGGCTTGCTTTTCGATCCAGCCGATGGCGCCTGCGGTGATCTCCTCATCGACGGTTTCCATGCGCTTCTTGGTCAGCGGACCGGTGTCTTTCAGCATCTGCGTGCCGACCCGGCCCCAGCGGGGATCTACCGTCGGATCGTCTTTGTCGCTGGCGAAGGTGTGCATTACGCCTCTGGGTCCAAATTTCTCCTTGAATCCAGGCACTTTGGGATAGTCGGGCAGCTCCGGTTCTTCTTCGGCGTTTAGGTGATAAAGATTGCCGAAGAATTCGTCGAATCCGTGCACGGTCGGCAGGTATTCATTGCGATCACCCAGATGGTTCTTGCCGAACTGACCGGTAGCGTAGCCGAGCGGCTTCAGCAGTTCCGCGATGGTCGGGTCTTCCTTCTGCAAACCAACCGTGGCGCCTGGCATGCCGACCTTGGTGAGACCGGTGCGGATGGGGTTCTGGCCGGTGATGAAGCACGCGCGCCCGGCGGTACAGCTCTGCTGGGAATAGTAGTCGGTAAAGTTGACGCCTTCGTTGGCGATGCGGTCAATATTGGGGGTACGGTAGCCCATCATGCCGCGGCTGTGGTAACTGATATTCCACATGCCAATATCATCACCCCAGAGGATCAGGATGTTCGGTTGCTGTGTAGCCATGATTTGTTCCTTCCTTTAATTTAATTTGTGTTAAGGTTGCCGGCTCTAGCCGGTGAAAAATACGTCAGAATTGGAACGCGCCGTCGAGCTCTCACTTGATTCCTCCATCGGCGCCGCCGGGCGATGCTATTGGTGGAACTACAGTCTGCAGCGGGATGACTGCTCCCTTTAGTGGCGAACTTGCCCCCCGACTGCTAAAAGGTGAATCTGGTTCGCGATTGCCATGGCAGAAGCGGAACTTGCGGCCACTTCCGCAGGGACAGGGTTCATAAGGACCGCGCCTCGCGTCGTCAGCAGCGGTCAGTGACATCACGTCGGAGGGTGGGCGGCCCCGCTTCAGCAAGTTGGCCATTGTCTGCATCGCGGGGCCGGTGTGGGTGAAGAACAAATATAAGCCGGCACAAAGGTAGTTTTGGCCGGGCTCGCCGTTGGACGAGAGCGAAAATCGATCCTTTGGACAACCCCCGTTGCAAAGCCCTTTGACCTCGCAACGCTGGCATTGTGCCGTGAGCGAATCGCGTTTGTCATCGCCGAACTTTCGCTGCTCGGCCGAGGCCACAAGTTTCACGAGGTGCGTTTCGTGAATGTTGCCGAGCTTGTAGCGCGGTTCGACGAAATGATCGCAGGAATACACGTCGCCGTTGTATTCGAGCGCAGGGCCATATCCGCAGGTGGGGGCGTGGATGCACAGAAGATGGCGGCCGAAATAAGCTTCCAGCGTGACGTCGAACATCTGAACGAAAACCTTGCCAACGTCGTGCCGGACCCATTCTTCGAAGATATCCACGAGGAAGCGGCCGTATTGTTCGCCTCCGACCGAGCGTTTCGTAACCAGGTTGCCGGATTGCGTGTAGAACAAACGCTTGCGGCCCGGCTGCTCGCTCCAGCCCTGATTCGCGATGTCGATCGTTTCCTCCGATGCGCGCTCAACGATCGGAATGAACTGCATCCACTTCGCTCCCATCTCATCACGGAAAAAACGGTAGACCGTGCGACCATGTTTCTCGTTGGCGGCATTTACTGTGCATAAAATGTTGAATTCGACGCCGTGCTTCTGCAGATAAGCCCACCCTTGCATGACGCGGTCGAATGTGCCTTTCTTGCTGCGATCCAGCCGATACGCGTCATGCAGTTCACGCGGGCCGTCGACGCTCAATCCGACCAGAAAATTGTGTTCCTTGAAAAAGAGGCACCACTCGTCATCGAGAAGGATGCCGTTGGTCTGGAAGGTGTGTTCCACGGTTTGCTCGGGCTGGCGGTATTTTTCGACGAGCTCAAGCGAGCGCCTGAAAAACTCCAGTTTCATCAGCGTCGGCTCGCCCCCCTGCCACGCCACTGTTACCGTCGGTGTGCGGTGCGATTCCAGCAACTGGCGGATGTATGCCTCGAGGGTGGCATCGGACATCCGATTTTTCTCGTTCGGATATAACGATTCCTTGGACAAGAAGAAGCAATAAGTGCAATCGATGTTGCACGTGGAACCGCTCGGCTTCGCGAGCAGGTGAAAAGCTGGAGGTGCATGCGCCGGCCAAGTGTCGTCAGTCATCATGTCCATTTGAGTACCCCATTGCGTCGCGGCAACCAGTCCACTGCGGCCTGGGTTGTCCGCGCGGCAACAGACTAGATCTGGGCACTGTGGTTGCGTAACTGTCAAAACGTACAGGGTGGGGGTCGGGGATCTGGAACGGGTAAGCGTCGCCGCTATGTGCTCTTGCCAACAGCAGGACGAAAGCGCAGCAACGCGACGGGTGGAAGGGAAGACGCCATGGGGTGGGGAAGGTTACTGTTTCTTATTTGGTTGTGAATCGGACCGGCAGCCCCGCGTGGTCTGCGAATTATGTGCGGGTCACGCAAGAACCCTGGCTAAAGGGACTGCAAAAAGGGCCGATCGCATTTTAGGACGGAGATTTCGGAGCGTGCTCGTCGCAAACGGCTGCCATAGCGCCGACCTCTTTCACGCAACCGAGCACACGGGTGGCAATATTTGGACAGCCGGGGTGGTCGCAGAGATATTCTGTTAGCAGCTCTTCGCTCCCGTCCGAAGTCGTGAGGCCCGTCTTAATCGTTACCTGAGGAATAGCAAATCCCCTTGGCGATACTTCTTGTAATCTGACGGGCCGAGGACTCCTGCACAAGTGGTTTCTTATGTCCCGGATGAGGTGGCCTCGGAGTTGATGGGCAGGGCTTGCTACCGGCGAAGCCGGGTTCGAGTGCGCATTTCGTAGTTGGGGAATAAGCACCGCGAAATCGAGCGTTTCAGTTCGCCACCAGAAGGCATGCGCCCAGCCTCTTGAGAACGGTTCACCAGGCGTGCTCCTGGAAAACCGAAAACTTCTTACCTCAATTTTTCTACTAGCGCCAGTATCCTTTATAAAACACCCAACCGCCCCCGCTCGAAACCCAGCGGGGAGACACCCAGATGACTCCAGCACGCGGCGGACGAACCCACCTCCCGTTTACCCATACATATCTGGTCCCATTCCAACTCTGGTATCCGCCTACCCAGACATAGCCAGGTGCGGGCGCGACTCCAACCACTCCCACTCGGACAGGCGGTGGTGGTGCAACCCGAATCACCGTTTGCGCAACTCCGATGGCTCCTCCCAGCAGCACCATTCCCAGAAGAACGGCGGGCGTAACCTTCATTTTCATAATTTCCTTTTATCCTTGAGTTTTTGAGGATTTCAGAGCTTGAAGGAAAGTTATATTCGCCGATGAGGCTGGTGAACTGGCAAAACTTACAGTAACCCCCGCAAGAAACCCGTGCTCTAAGGCAGAACGAGAATCGTGATTGGCTTCTGGCGGCTCTCCGTGCGAAAGAATTTCCGACTGTAAGAACTACCAGTTTCATCCAGACGATCGTATTGGTAGGGTTAAATCCCGTATCCGAAAACTTCGCAAAAAAGAGGCAGCCCTATGCCGAAGCCAACCGAGCAGGAAGCCTACGAAATCGGCGTTGAAGCTTACGTCTATTTCTATTCACTTGTGACGATGGACGTCAGCCGAAAACAGTTCACCAATATCGAAGCCGGCAAGGTAATGGGTCGTGGTCCCATGAACACATTCACCCATATTCGGGCCTATCCCCCCGCTGACATGAAAGTGGTGGTGCGACCCAACTTCGACACGCTGTATTCCGTGGCTTGGCTCGACCTGACCAAGGAACCGCTGGTCGTCTCCGCGCCCGATACCGGGGGTCGCTACTATATGTTGCCCATGCTCGACATGTGGACGGATGTGTTCGCCAATCCGGGAAAACGCACGTCGGGTACAAAGCCGGGGAACTTTGCGGTTGTGCCTCCAGGATGGCAGGGGCAGCTAATAGCAGGTGTAGAAAAGATTCAGGCACCCACTCCTTACGTATGGATCATTGGCCGAACTCAGACCAACGGCCCCAAGGACTACGAGGCCGTGCACAAGGTACAGGACGGCTACACTCTCACGCCACTCTCGCGATGGGGCGAGACCCCGAAGCCCGCGAAGGTGGTCATTGACCCCTCCGTGGACATGAAGACTCCGCCACTCGACCAAGTGAACAAGATGACTGGCGCCACGTACTTCAACTACGCTGCTGAACTGATGAAACTGCACTCGCCCCATGTCACCGACTGGTCGATTGTCGCCCGCTTGAAGCACATTGGAATTGAACCTGGAAAGAGTTTTGATTTTGAACGACTCGACCCGAGCGTTCAGGAAGCGTTGGAAAAAGCCGCCATCGATGGTCTGAAGGGGATGTACGCGAAGATACCCACGATTGCGCGTGTTGCCAATGGCTGGTCGATGAACACCGACACGATGGGTGTTTACGGCATCTACTATTTGAAGCGTGCAATAGTTTCGATGCTTGGTCTGGGTGCGAATCCGGCGGAAGACGCTATCTACCCTATGAACCTTGCCGATGCAGACGGAAGGCCTCTAGTGGGTGAGCACAACTACGTCTTGCACTTTAACAAGGGGGAACTGCCCCCCGTCAATGCTTTCTGGTCGGTGACAATGTATGACGAAGCGGGATTTCAAGTAGCGAATCCAATCAACCGCTTCGCCATTGGGGATCGGGACGAACTGAAATACAACGTGGATGGTTCGCTCGATCTATATCTCCAACACGAAAGCCCCGGCTCCGACCAGGAATCCAACTGGCTACCCTCCCCTGCTCAAGGCAAACTAGGGGTCACGATGCGGCTCTATGCACCTAAAGCAGAAGCGTTGGATGGCCGTTGGAATCCTGCAGCCATAAGACAAGCCGGGGCAAAAGCTGCTGCTCTACCTTCGTCAACCGCCGCGTAACTGCTCGGATCAATATTGCTGCGCAGGACGGAGAAACTATCGGCAACTCAAGTCGAGCGTGGTGCGCCGTCGTTCCATGGAACTACAATGCGATACGTAGCTGCATTCGCGCTCTTCGTTCTTGCGTTGCCGTCCCTGCATCCCCAAGATGACTTGCCCGTTTTCAAGACGGAAGCCAAAAGCGCATTTGTGTGGGGTGAGGACGGCCCCCCAGGGGCTGTGTCCTCGAGCGTTCTGGATCCGGTAACTGGCAATGCGATTCATAAGCTGAATCACGGAGGAGTTGAAGTTAGTTCGAGGGCTGGATTCGAGACCGTCGGCTCCGGGGGAGCGGGAGAACTGCTGAGTTTCACGACCACGATTGTTAACAACACGGAGTCTGACCTCTCCGTACGGCAAGCCGGAGCCAGCGTTGACGGGCGCATCGCTATGCCGCTTGCGGTCGTGCATACCAAAAAGGGTCTCAACAAAAAACAGCGCAATCAGGTCCGGGAGCTTGCCAGCATGAATTGCTTCTCCAGCGGCTTTCTTCCGAACCAGACTTTTTTGTCTCCGGACGCCTCATCGAACGCCCTTACTGTAACTCCAAAAAAGGCCTTGACGGTTTCATTGGTCGCTAAAGACCCACGCTACTATTCAGCTCTGTGCACGACGGAAGGTTGCCATCCGAAAGGAACAATACGTTTTTCGGTTACGGTCAACAGCACCGATTTCGTGTTTATTTGGCCGGGTCGGGCGATGGTCTATTGCGGTAAGTAAGCGGTAACGCCGAGGACTGCAGCGAGTACAACAGCGATCCGTTCGTAAATGTAGGCCGCCATCAGCGCGCTAACGGTGATGGCGGCGAGGATCCACACCGCTACCACTACGATGGGCGCAAAAAGGGAAGCTTTCCATCCGATCTCTTCTAGCCTGCGCGTCTCGGCGGCATCGGCGAGCTGACGACATTCGATGAGTACGTCCGCCGGCGTAAGCTTCTGAAGCAGCTTTACTGCCACGAACAGAACCACGAAATCGTCCAGAGTTCCTATCACCGGGATGAAGTTCGGGATGAGTTGAATGGGACTCAGCACATACCCCGCCGCGCAGGCTGCTATCACCCTTGCATACCAGCGCGAGCGACGATGTTTAACCACAAAATAGAAAACATGCGCCTCTTTCTGGAGTTGTTGCGCCCGTCGTTTCCAATTCGCTGCAAATGCAGATTCGGATCGAGCCATCTTGGGAGCCAGCCACAGAGTCGAGTTCCTGGTTCGAACGAAGTCGCCGTCCGCCATAAAATCTCCACTTACCCTACGAGTTGGTCCCCGGCGCCGCTACTGGCAAATCTGACAGCGGGCACGGACCCTCGCAGTGCTTCTTGAGGGTCGGACCGTAATTGATAGACCTGTATGTTTTGACAGTTGCAACACATCCCTGGTGCGAGTATAAAGCGTGCTAGTCTCCGAAGGCCCGGGTTGTTTACTCAGACCCATGAGAGACATTCGGCGCTGCAAGGGAATCACAAAAAATGCGACTTGCCCCCGCTGCTTTTTCCCCTCCGCCCACGATGTACCCGCGAAAACCCGGAATAGTTCTGCTCGCCCACGACGTGAAAATACTGATCGAGCGACTGGCCCGCATCGCTAAAACGTTATCCCGGCATTAACGTTGCCAGACGCTGGTCGACACCGGCCGCCCCGCGAAGGAATCTCACTCCTGCCTAAAACGGTCCGTGGCGCAGCAGCACCCCGTAAAACGTGACGGCTCCGATGAGGATGACAGCCATCGCTACTATGAAAGAGATAGACCACACATGCCGCGTCTGCGATGCCCCAATATCGTTCAGAAAACGCCGGTGCTGCCAAGCAGCGGCCGTTAATGCCACAGTACCGAGAGCGATGAGGGTCAGTCCCAGATTACGCGGGGCCTGCGGTCGCCGGATATTACCGGCGGCGATTTCTTCGGGCAAGTACTGGAAGAATTTGTAAATGCTGAACCCGAATCCGATCATTGAAATGGAAGTTCGAATCCATGCCATCAGCGTTCTCTCCGACGCGTTTATTGTGCGCAGGATAGCCAGGTCGGTTCGCTGTTCAGCGAGAATCGTTCCCCTATCTTTTGGGGGTGTGTCGACGGAGCTCATGAGACTTTCCTCAGAGGCGCGGGCGTTTGCTTATCGTGTTGACGCCGCATAATTATGAACCGAGCCACTCGCATGGCCGGCCCGCGCAGAATCACGTAAGGTACGATCGCCAGGATGAACGCGACGATTACCATTTCCCCGAAATATACGGCGTGCAACTCGATGAGCTGATACACGGCGTCCAGCACGAGCGCGAGAATGAACACCTTGCCAATACGCTTCCAAGCCTCCTTCACCATGTCTTCGCGCTCCGGGGGATTCGAGAGCAGCTCCCAGAACCACGCCGGCTTGCCCGCCTTGGCATCGGCCAACCCCGAACGAATCGCGAAGAACGCTGCCATGCAGGGCTGGAGCACTAGTCTGAACTTCATTGGCCCGGTGACACGGGCCAGCAATTGATTTCCGACGCGTTCCCACATGCCATCCATGAGATTTCCTCCTTACTTAATCAACCGACAGCGACAGATCAGTTCGAGTCAGCCGTGTTTCCAGAAAACGTTCACCTCCGCGCGACGTTGCCGGCAGTGGGCGCGGCAATGGGCACGACCTCCGAGTTTTCGGGGGGGCAACCGACCGGCACAATCGACGGCCAGTGCTCCCGGACAGCCAGGATGCGAAAGATGAACGAAACTGCAACCGCAGTGAGCGTAACCGGAAAGAATGAGTCGCGTCCCTTTTCCCATACCGCGAGCAGCGTGTAGACCGTGCTTGCCAATAGCGCTGCCGTAACGAGTTGCTCCGATGGCCTTACGATCTCCGGCGTGACCCCGGAAAACAGATCGATCAAAACCCCGCCGGCCGTGGTGGCGATGAGCCCGACGAGGATCGCCGTCCAGATCCCGAGGTGGTGATCGAGCGCCTTATGCGCACCCAGGATCGCAAACCAAGGCAATGAGAAAGACTTGAAAAACGCCAACGTCCGTGTGCGGAACCGCTCCTCTCTGGTTGCGGAGTAGCGATAGATCGCCAACCCCAATAGACCCATCACAAGGCACACGAGAAGGTACCTCGGATCCTGGAGTGGAGATGGGACGTCATTGAGCAAAATGTCGCGCGTCACGCCGCCGCCGATACCGCCGAAGAAGGCCATGATCAGCAGCCCCATAAGCGTATAGCCGCGGTTGTGTGACGGCTGTCCGGCGAGGAGCACTCCATACAGGGAGTTAACGCCGGCGGAGAACATGTCGACTTGTGGAAAGTTCGGTAAAGTCATTTCAGCTCCTCCTCGGGAACAGCTCGACGCTTCCAATTGTCAGGCCGGCATATCAATCCTCCCCGCCGGCGCGTAAACAGGTTTTCGAGCATCAACTACTTCTGCTTGCTCGCGCTGAGGTGTGGCCGCCGCCGATTGCCATGGCCAATGGCCGTCGATTTCGACAACCACGGACCAGCTAAGGAATGTCCGGACCAACACCAACCCGCCGAGGATGCCGATGCTCCTTGCTGTCTCATCAAGCAAAATCGTGCGGATTACGTCTGCCGCAATCAGGAACTCGAGCGATAACAAAAGTGAACGGCCCAGTAGTTTCTTATATGCGGGATACGGATCTGCGACTCGCCTCAACAATTGCAGAAGAAAGCGAACGGAACCATAGAGGATCGAGACGACGATGATAACCACCGCCACATCCTGGATTCCCTGGGACGACAATTCGATCCATTCGCGCACTTTGTTTATTCCTTACCGCACAGCCTGAACCCTGCGAGGTTCCTTGTCCCGGCCGGCGGAGAACTCCGTGCAAGACACTAGATAGGTGTCATCATGCGGAGAGTAAGGCGGAGGGATCGAGGCTACAACTGTCACATCTGACAGGGGCGAGCTTCATTCCAATCTCAGTCTTAGTCTGTGGCCGCATGGCGTGAAATGCAACGGAATCCGATGTGGTTCATACTCGTGTCGATCATCTGCGGCTGGCGTGCCGCCGGACGATAACGCAAACAGTAATTGGGCGCGCACAGATGCGAGCCACCTTTCACAACCTTGCGCGGAATCCGGAACTGCGCTTGCGCTGCATCGAAGCTCTTAGTCGGCGAGAGAATCCGGGGATTGACTGCCGGACCGCAACAGGGCTTGACCACTTCGTCGGCGTGGCGCGGGACAAACCAATCGCTGGTCCATTCCCAAACATTCCCCGCCATGTCATATAAACCGTAACCGTTACGCGGGAAATATCCGACTGGAGAAGTTCCTTCGAAACCATCCTCGACCAAGTTCTGCCAGGGGAACTCTCCCTGCCAACTGTTGGCCATCGCTTTACCGCCCGGCGAAGGGTCATCGCCCCAGGTAAACTTTTTTCCGTCAAGCCCCCCGCGAGCGGCAAACTCCCACTCTGCTTCCGTCGGCAGGTCTTTCCCGGCCCAGTGTGCGTAAGCTTCGGCGTCTTCGTAGGCGACATGAACCACGGGATGTCGCGCTAGACCTTCGACCGAAGATTTCCGCCCTAGCGGATGGCGCCAACTCGTTCCCGGCGCCCAAGCCCACCAGTTGAAGTAATCTCGTAAGTCGACAGGGCCGGCGGTTTTCTGGAAAAGCATGGAGCCAGGCACGAGATTCTCGGCAGGGGCGCCAGGAAAGTCGGCGGGATTCAGCGGGCGTTCACAAAGCGTGATATAGCCGGTCGCCTCCACGAACAGCGCGAACTGTTCGTTCGTAATCTCATAGCAATCTATCCAGAAGCCGTCCACTGTCACTTCATGAACGGGCCGCTCCTCAGGATAAAAGTCTTCGGAACCCATGCGAAACGTCCCGCCGGGGATCCAAGCCATACCTGAGTGCTGTGGATTGGCCGCCGTGTCGGCTGTCCCGCGTTCAGTTGTTATTTGCGTTTTCATCGTATTTCCATCGGGTAGACAGTTCACTACGATTGCGACCGTTTGGGACCTGTCACTTCTTACAGTTGTGAGGTCGAAGTTCCCCTTAAGACGAGTTCGAGCGCAGCGCCGCTGCTGTAATTGTTGACAGTTTCAGACAGACCAAGCCTTCTTTGCGCTGACAGCTTGCTAGCGCCTTGAGGAAACCGGTTGATCGATGCAATGTCGAACCAACGCTAGTGGGCAGCGACCGAGGAGACAAAGATGGCAAATCGACAACTAACTCGTTGGATGATTATCGTATCGACCATCCTCCTGATTGTTTGCGCAATCACTGCGATTGATTCCGGCGCTAGCTCTCGCAAACTGGTTGACCTCATCGATTGGAAGACGCCCGGTGTTAATTAGTGGGTCAACGCAAGCCACAACGTTGTCCGCAAAACGTTTCGGGTTGGCGTAATCCGGATCTCCATGCGCGATTCTCTCTTACCGGTTGGCAACGATATTTCACGGCCTACTCTTCGCGAAACGCTTGCGGATACAGCATGTGTAGGCCGCTGGTGATTCCTGCTTTGCTCGTCTTCTTAGTAGGTGGAACGAGAATTCCTGCTACACCGAGCGGAAGAGGCAATATGCAGACCCTCGTTGTGCTGTTGCCAGTTGCCGTCAATGCACCCTGTCATAAGTGACAGTTCTCCGACGCGCGGAGTCATGAGTAATGTGGAGCCATCACAATCGTGGTCAAAAACTAAGGTCGGAGGAATGCAATGAAACTACGTAGCGTGCTCTTTGTAGGCGCTGTTATGTTGCTTGGGCTGACAGCGCTCGCTCAGGACTACCCTAAATTCGAGGTTGCTGTGGACTATAGCTACGTTCGCTATAGCCCGAGCCACGCGTATGTCAAAAACAGCTATAGCCTGAACGGAGCCGGTGGGGCCGTCGACTACAACTTTACCCAGTATCTCGGTGTTAAGGCAGAATTCGAGGGGTACGGCAGCAACACCCAAAATTACTCAGCCCCTCCGGGGTCGGTCGTTTGTCCGACCGGTTGCGCCGGAAGCGTCCAGGCAAACATGTTTACCTATCTCTTTGGACCGCAGATCGGAATTCGCAAGGGAAAATTCCGGCCCTTCGCCAATCTCCTATTCGGGGGAGCCCATTCCAACTTCTACGCGAACGTACACAGCCTAGCCGGTGCCGCCGCCACTGCTCCGGCGGGGAACACCTTCGCGATGATTTTTGGCGGTGGCATCGATATTCCGGTGAACCACTCGGGCACTATCGCAATACGGCCGGCCGAGGTCGATTACTTTTACACACGTTTCAATAACTCGCAAACCGGCGCTCAAAGCAATTTCCGGTATCAAGCCGGCGTAGTGTTCAACTTCGGCAAATAGGCGCTGCACAACTCAAAGTCAGGGGGAACTGTCCGCAGTTCCCCAATCGGTTCCACGCTCAATACGTTCCGACAAGGGAGTCTACCTGCAGAAACCGTGGTTTGACGCGCACCCAGGTACTCCCTTCGGACACGATGCAAATGTCGCTATCCTTAGTTTATTAGGTTGATGCATGCGCGAGATGTCGGACCCTGAAGAAGTCGGCGGCGAAACGATTCGGATTGGTGATTGTTTTGTGTGGTCGGAGATCTACTATCTGGACTCTCCAACGGATTACTGTGAGTACATCCCTAACAAGAAACCCAGCTCTGCACGAATTGAAGGGTGTAGTCGGACAGAATTGCGTTTGGGACCCAAAACGGATTGAACCGGGGCTGCAGCAAAGCGAGTAGGTTCTGCCCAGGCCCGACGAACATCGCTGGGCGCTTGCCAAACTTGACCCGTACGGCACGGGGATCACTCTTCGTCCTTCTCCATCCTTCCTTGAGATCGAGCGCCACGACTTTGATCCGGTATCCGACAGTCATCTGCAGCTTACAAACTGGTATCCCACGCGAAACCGGGAAATCGAGATTCGCGAGTTCCGCCGCAGTCGGCCGCTACTAGAACTCATCAGCACCTTCGGCTGAACAGGGCGTTTCCGACCAATCGCTCACAAGCATAAGGTCGAATGCCTTCAGCGGAGTGGGAGGGCGCGCTGGTGGATTTGGCGGCTTGGGGAGTTGGTCGTCGAGACGTGGCTAGCCGCGGCCCGGGAGGATGCCACCAAGGCCCTTACGGCATCGCGAAGCGGGTCCAAAGAGAAAAGAGAACGGAGGCGCACACTCGGCGCCTCCGTTTTAATCGAAAAAGAACGACCGTTAGTTTCCGCCGGCGCTAGCGACGACGATGCCCTTGTTCACCAGCAGCTTGACCTCGGCCCTGCGATTTTCGCCTCGCCCGGAAGCAGTCTCGTTGGAGGCTGCGGGGTTGGTCTCACCCATTGCGCCAGGCGCGACGATGCGACCAACTGGAACGTTACACTCCTGAAGCAGATAGGCGACCACTGCTTGAGCGCGTTCCTTGCTCAGCACTTGATTGCTGGAAGCTGTGCCCACGGAGTCGGCAAAGGCCGCAACCTGGATCACATAGCCCTTTCCGTAAGTGAGGGCGTTCTTTGCTAAATCTGCAAGTGCGTTTTTGTCCTGCCCTGAAATGCTGTAATCCCCGGTGGCAAAGTACACGGTATGTTCGCCCTTCACGACAAAGTCGCCCAGCTCCGAAAAGCGCTTCTGGGTGGATTGCGCAACTTGGTCAATGTTCGCCTGGTTGGCTGCAATCTCTTGCTTAGCCGCTGCGATGGACGCCTCGTTGGCTGCCTGGTTGGCCGCGATTTCTGCATCGGTCGCCTCCTTATTGGCTTGGTAGACCCGCATGTTCGAGGCTTGCTGCTGAGCGGTTGGGTTCAAACCGGCCTGGATCACTTTGGCCAGGCTGAGATCGTCCCGGTCAAAAGTGATGGTGTCCGCCGTCACCTGCGTCTGATCACCCGTTCCCTCATACTTCAGTTTGAGTCCGGGGATCAGGACTTCTTGACCGACTTGCTTTTTCCGGGCACCGAGGCCCACGGGGTGTTGCACTTTCGTGTCGGACGTCAGAGTTACGGTTACAGCTGCATCATCGTCAGTCTCCACGGTCAGGGCGTTTCCTGAGCGCTGGGTGATTACTCCTTTGCCTTTTATCTTGTCGCCGGCCTGTGCCGATCCCAAACTCAAGAGGCACATTGCCAAAAGACTCACCGCAATACCGATTCGTCTACCGATCATAAGTCCTTCCTCCATTCTCATGCGCTATGCGCAAGTGCTAGCTGTTTACTGCTGAGCAAGGATGTTATGGGCACAGGGCACGTGCAGAGAACTGGCAAAAGTGACAGGGGAGCAACATTCCAGGACGAAGCTGAAATTAGTGAATTGTCAGTGGCTGTAGCCGGCCAACGAGAATGACGGTGTATTCTTATTCAATCTAGCTGCCCATCTCAGCGAACGGGGGTTGGTGGATATGTTCACCGGAACAAGTAACCATTCGGAAGCAGTAGTTCTTCCTCTCTGGAATGCAGTCTTCTGCCTGGATTGCGAGGTCATCAGCAACGGTCGAGGTGACGAATGCGCCGCCTGCAAAAGCCGCGCACTTGTGAGCCTGGCTCGGATGCTCGAGGGGAGTTTGCTCGCGCATAGTGCACAGCGGGGCGGCGGGTTGTTCGACGTCACAATTACGATTGAACTGCAGCAGATGAACGCCAAGGGCTTGACCACGGCCGTTGAGAGATTGACTGGTGTAATTGGTGCGAAGCTCGCATTAGACCGAGCGTCATTCCACATCAATGTGGAGCCGGCAGTAACCAGACTCGACCTACAGCCCTCGCTTTGCTTTCCAGAACGGGATGCCGCATAGAGAATTGCTATGACGTGGAGTCGTCCAGCGGAACGTTAACTTCTTGCCGAAGACCCAGCTCTCGCGCCGGGCCCGAGTTTTTCCCCGGAAGGACGACCGGACCCGGGGTGGCGTATCTCGCGTTCGGGAATTTTTGACAGAATATCGCGGTTACTCATTGACGGGGGCCGCGCCGAAGTGGTGTCGTTCGGCAGAGAGTTGTTTACCTTCAATTACTGATCGAGAGAGCAGGCCTCAGCCTAATGCTTTCAAGAGGAGCTTGAATATTTCTTGCATAGGCATAACTGTGGCAAGAAGTGGCACCATGGGGAGGAGACCGGCTAACGCCAGAACGACGACGGTTCTGGGCTCGAAAGGAAAAACTCTCATCTGGTTGACCAGTTCGTAGTCGTGGCTGTAGTTGGCGAGCGACGCATTGTCCGAAGTGGAAAGCAACGATTCTCCTGCGGGATGATTTCCCTTTACCCATTTCTGATCGTAGAGGCGTCCGAGCTTAGCCCCCAGCGTACTGTACTGGTGCAAGCCCAGTCGCCGGGTCCGCAGGAGTGCGGGTGCGAACATGAACAGCGGCCCCAAAAAGAGCAGCAGGCTTATTACAACATACGCGGCAACGGGAATCCGGAAGCTTTGGATGGGCACTTTCTCGAAGAGAAGCTCACGAGCGAACACGCCTGCACCCGTGGCGGCGTAGGCGAAAATAAAGACCGCGAAAAGGCGGTTGGCCTCTCCCAGGAAACCCAGCCCACCTGCCTGATCGGGATGGGTCGGAACCAATTGCAAATCGAGTCTGGACACTCGCCAGAGAAACCTGTACCAGATGAATGCTCTCCACAGCCACCGGAAAACCAGGAACTGGAAGATCGGAATCGAAACTAACGTATACCAATAGCCGGCCCAGGTGAACCGGTGACTCGATCCCAAAAGCAACGAATGCCATGCGGACACCGTGGGCGAAAAGATCCGCAGCGTTTCAAAAGCGCTCACGCAGGTGATTGCCAGGATGATTATTTCCGCCACCGTGGAATCCCGAAGCCGGAGGCTGTCCGCTATCGCGGCATCGAATTCGGCGAAATTTTCCTCAAGCACCAGGTCGGAAGCGATGAATTGATTTGTAGCTGCGGCTAGCCGGGGACCGATCACGACCTCCGCCACAATCAGCAGTGGAACTGCCACGAGAAAACGGCTGTAAACAGCGGGGTCGTAGAGAAAGGGAATCTTCACGTTCGCGAGGACTAGTCCCTGCAGCGCTGAAAGGATCAGCAAGGGCAACCAGCTAACCAGCGCGAAAATCATTGCTCTTCTGACGATTCGAGGCGCCCGCTGCGTCACGAGTCCCAGGCGAAGCTGGAAGCAATACAACGGACCACCTTCGACAATCAAGAATTGCCTGGGCTTCAGCGGGAGGCTCGCTGGGCCGCGCGGGTTCGGGGAACTTGCGCTGTGTGCGGATAATTTCTCGGCATCAGACGGTATCGCGTTTGCTCCCGGTCTAGTCATTAGAAGTCGACACTGCGTGGACTGTGAAATGGCGAAGTGCTTTGAGTGTCATGTTTTTCTTTCGTGCGTCCAAGAGCGGAGGATCATCCGCGCTTCTGCCCCACGGACTATTAGCGCAATAAATTGATCCCTCTCCCACTGGCAAAACTGCCAGTTTCTGCGACTCCTTTGCGCTATCGAGGTCTCCCCAGCCATGAGTATTGCCACGCAACGGAGACAGTCTGATAGTTGCCGCCAAACAGGATGTAGGTGCCGTTGCTATAGCTGAATTTCAGAGACGTGTGCTTGGTGACCGGGATCGCGGCAGTACCTCCGAGTCGAGAGTTCTCCTGTTTGGTAAGCGGGTTTTCTATGCCATTCACGCTCGTGCTCCCACCGACCCAGAAATTGCCATCGAGCGAGACCCAGAGCCGCGGCTTGAAGTCGTAACTCAGATGTCCCTCGAAGGCCACCATCGGGCTTTGCGATTGAGATCTGGTCCCCGGATAGTAGGCATTGCGCGACCAGAAATCATGATTCGTGGTGAAAAACCAAGCTCCGGCGTAGCCGTCCAGAACCCATTTGCCCCAGCGTTGGGAATAACCGAACTCCGGTTTGAAGGACCAGCGGTTGCTGCCCCAGTTTATCAACTTCGTAGGATCGTACTGGCCGGTCGGAGCGATCACTTTCAGGCCGACGCCTAGCAGGAGCTTCTGATGCCATTTGCTGAACTCCTGAGGTGTCATTGCCGGGCCGCCTTTGAGGTTGACCGAAAAGCGATAGACCGAATCGGCAAGACCGGAGCGGTAGAGATGCTGCCCCGCTCCCGACACAGTTCCCTGGAAGTTTCCTATCGCATAAGGCACCGCGGCGAGGATGTTGGCCGAGCGGCCAAAGAGGCTGAACGAGTGGTAGTAGCTAAGAATAGGAATGCTGTAAGTCCCTTTTGCGTCGCTGACCGGGAGCGCGCCATTGAAATTGATGCTGCCGTCGAAGAAGGAGTAGGTCAGGAGCACTGCGTTGGAATGGATCGGCGTGATGAGATAGGCGCGGGGAGCAAGGTCCTGTGCTCGAAGAAGCGGCGGCAGACATAACAGCAAAACCGTCGCCACTCCGAGCCCCCGAAGGTATCCCATCCTCAAGTCGACATGCCCTTTCTGCCCCTGCTGCTGCCAAATCAGGGCTCAGTTATTGTCCAAGCGCCTTGTAATCGGAATTCGTTGTCGTCACCACGAGGTTCTTGGCGGTGGCGTTGAGGACAGTCTGCTGCACATAGTTCGTGCTGTCCGGCAGGCTGGCAAATTGAACTGCCAACGTAACCACGTCCTTCGGATCATCCAAGTAGGTGTTCACGTTTACGGAGGAAATCTTCTTTGCCGCAGTGTCGAAAGAGAGTGTCATTTGGTCGCCAGGCAGGGCGTAGTCTTTGAAAACAATTTGCGTCATTCCGGAGCTAGGATTGGGAGTCAACGAGACTTTCCCGGCTTGGAAGTCCTGTTGCATGCTCTGGGGATCGGGTGGCACGTACTTGGCGAGCAGGACCTTTACCTCTCCCATGTAGTCCTGCATCTCTCCCTTCTTCTTGGCAATCACCCTTTGCTTCATTCTTCCTCCGCTTGGAGGCGGGGGCGGCGGAGTCATCGCGGTCTTCTGTACTTTTCCATCCGGACCATACATACAGCTTGCTTGGCTGGGAGGTTTAGCGTCACCCTTCAGCGTGAGTTGAGTTGTTTCTATCCATTGATACTGGTGTAGCTTTTGCTGGTTTTCCGCAACCGATTGCTTCACCGCTGCCAATTTCTCTGCGACCGGTCCCCCACCGGCCTGGGCGATTGCAGGGACGACAGCTGCCAGCATGGTGGCAGCGATAAGTAACGTGCGTTTACTGACGTTCATAATGGTGTCCTCTCTAGTTTCGGTTGATTACTGCTACATCACTTTTTCGACGTTCAGCAAAATCCGTTTCGTGCTGTCGACGTAAATGTCGGGGTCTCCTAACTCCCATCGTCTGACTGAAGGTCGGCTTTGGTTTGGCCCCGTTTGATGGAGGCCAGTAATCTTTCGTGGTCCTGCTCAGTCTGATCTCCATAACTCTCGGCCCACTCGGCCAACGCTTCATCCAGGGCGGTCGAGTTGCCGCAATAACCAGCAATGCGTGCCGGGTCTCCCGTTCGCGCATGGGCTCGGGCAAGGATCCCGCCGCATGCCCATGCGTAGAAGTTGAACGTCACGCCCGTAAGGAATTCGACTGGAATCGACGCCTTCAGGTTCTTCATCTGCCGCACCATGTAATCTCGACCGTCCCAATCGGTGTAGCCCAGCATAGGGTCGGAAGAAGCTTGAAGAGCGCGCTGTCCCACCACAACGCGTTTGCCCTGGTGGCGGAACTCTTCGGGAAGACGCGGAAGGTATGGAGCAGCCGCGGGAGACACCGATTCTTTTACTTGCAGGAACAAAGGGTCGTCATCGCCTACCCCGAACAGCAGTACCAGGTATGCTCTAGTCCCCACCGAACCGACGCCGACGACACGGTGAGCGACATCTTCAACGTGATAGCGGCCCAGCATCATTCGCCGCTCCGGCGACAGGGTGAGCGAATAACGATTCAGCACCTCGATTACTTTCTCTTTGGTCGCACGCGGGACGGTGGTGAGAATGGGCGGATCGTTTCGGAAGATCCACTTTCCATTGCCGTCTTGATCCGCGACCTTGGGCATCAGAGTGCGGTTGTCGGTGCGCAGGGCCTTCTCCAACGTCTTGGCGACAATCGCCTTGGACTTCGGATCGACCTTGGCGATGGGGTTATCGCGTCCGGGGTACGCGTGCAGGTACCAGACGTCGAGTACTCCCATGCTCTCCAGGCGATTGACATTAAACCGATAGCCCTCAACGCCGCGCCGCACTGCCGCGGCCCGCTCGCGACGATTCAGACCATTCTGCCGACCCGCAACGTTGACGCTAGCCACGAGTCGCTTCAAATCCCACTCCCAGGGACCGACCGTAGCTTCGTCAAAATCGTTCAAGTCGAAAACCACTTCCCGCTGCGGCGTGCCATACATTCCGAAGTTGTTGATGTGGGCGTCGCCGTCCATCACCACGGCAATCCCGCTGATCGGTGAGGTGGACAGATCAGCCGCCATCACACACGCCGAGCCCCGCAGAAATGCGAACGGCGAGGCCGCCATCCGTCCCATGCGCAACGGGACGAGATGCGCCTGCCTTCCCTCGTTGCTGACGGCCAGGAGTTTCAGCGGATCCGGCCGGTTCTTCCCCGGCTTCCACTCCGCATGCAACTCGCGCGGGACGCGCCGGCGGAGCACCTTGCCTCCGGCGTGCCGCTCCCTCCACGCCACCATCTTGGTCCCCAAATCGAATTTCAGCATTGATTCAATCTTCGCGATTGCCACGTCACCATCCCAAAAAAACTGTGCCAACTCAGCTCTGGTATGCGCGGATGAAGCACGTCCCAAACTATACGGAGTGCAACCGTGGCAGCCAACGCGCCTTAATTCAGATCACCATCTTTGTAGTACTTCGTGCTCTTAGCGGTGATTTCGAGCGCAAGGCCCTTGTCAGTGAGCTGATACATCCAAACACCATCCGATACCGACACTGCGCCCTGCATCGATGCACCCTTGTTTCCGGTTGTGGCAGCGGCTGTGGTTTGTCCGCCGAACTGCCACCCGGAATTCACGAAGCTGTTGAATGCCTTTTCGTTGTCGAAGACAAAAATCACACTGAATTTCTTCACGCCCATTCCGAGTCCGGCCTGGAGCTCGAGCATCTTCATGAAAGTCTCATTCTTGGTCTTGTTATTGACCGCAATGCCTTTTCCGTTGCCGGAGCCGGCGACCAGAATCTTGATGCCCAGGTTGCTGAAGACCGCATACCCAGCAGAACCATCGACTGCCGACTTGGCGTTGGGCTCGGCTTTGTAGAGGCGATTAAGCGTGCCCTGCGCCATGCTGCGGATGTCTTGCTGTTTTTTTTCGATCTTGGGATCTGTGGTAGCGTTTGCCGTCACCGCCAGCGCACAAACCAGCGCGGCGGCGAGGAGGGCTTGCATTGTTGTTTTCATGGCTGGCCTCTGTTTGCGTACCCGTTAGCGCGAAAAATGTTCATTTGCATGTAAGAAGACGCCGCCGAGAAGTGGCACCAAACTGGAGAGGCAGGCACCACTGCAGTAGTGTCACTCGGTTTTGTCTGTCCGCGGAACTCAGCAAGTCTATGGGCGCTGAGTCCGCCGCGATAACTGGCAGAACTGACAGCCTTCACAGAGAGCGCCTTGGCCTTGAGAATTGTTCATGAGTGCCGGGCCAGACGACTTCGGGATGTGAGGTTGTGAAAAAACCCGCACTGTTTGTTCTGACAGTGGGAAGTCCCTGTTTCAAGTGGTTAACTTGCGGCGGTAAGTTGTAATTCCGTCGTGGTCTTCTATCGAATGGCCAAGCCAGTCGCTACCGCTTTGGGCCGCGGCGCCACTTTCCGAAACATAGGAGATCATTTATGAGACAGAGGGCACGGCACGTTTTCAGGAACACACTAACCCTGATCGTTCTATTTGCTGGAACAAGATTCATCGGTCCAGTCAATGCACAAGGTCCGGAACTACAGCAGCGAGTTGCAGAGGTCAAAGAGGCAGCCGCGCAGAACAGGGAGGCCCTCGCGTCATATAGCTGGATCGAACAGGTCACGATCAGTCTGAAGGGCGAACAGAAAAAGCAGGAGCACTTCCAGGTGCGGCTGGGACCAGACTTGAAGCCAGTGAAGACTTCCCTTGATCCGCCTGCCGAAGCGGCTCCCCAGGGTGGGCGGCTGAAGCAGCATATCGTCGCGAAAAAAAAGGAAGAGTACCAGGACTACGCACAGCAGATGAAGGCATTGGCACAGCAGTATGTGCCACCGGACAAGGATCTGCTGCAGCAGGCCTTTGCGAACGGGAATATCACGTTGGGTCCGGCCGCGGGCGCTCCTAACGTAATTCAACTCGTCATCCATAACTACCTGAAACCGCAGGATTCGATGACCCTGGTCTTCGACAGAGAGCAGAAGCAGTTGCTTCAGATTCAGATTGCTTCCTACATGGATGATCCGAAGGATGCGATGAATTTGACGGTGCAGTTCAGCCGTCTTCCGGGTGGGCCGAATCACGTCTCCAATATGGTGATCGACGGAGTGAGCAAGCAAATGAACATTGCCATTCAGAACTCAAACTACCAGCACGTTTGAGGATTGGAGATGTTCGAATGCAGCGCGCAGCTTAACGCACAAAGGAAATTGGAGGCTGCGAGCTGGTGGAGTCGTGATCGGCGCGATTACAATCCGCTACTGAGAAACTGCTTGCCGTCAAGAACCGCTTCCGCCGCGGCCAGCAACTCGGTCGCAGCCTTGGTTTTTGCGACGTAGCCTTGTGCCCCGGAGTTGAGAGCTTTCTGCACCACGTCGGCAGAAGATTCCTGGGTCACGAAAATTATTTTGGATTCCGACGCGACTTGTCGAATTTGTTGAGCTGCCTCAATCCCATTCTGAGTGGGGAGGCCAATATCAAGAAGAACCAGATCCGGTTGAAGCTCTTTGGCCTTCTGAACCGCTTCTTCTCCGTCGCTTGCCTCACCGACGATCTGCAGGTCAGATCTTTTTGCCAGCGCCGAAGCGATAAATTGCCGAAACGGAGCAAAATCCTCAACCACGAGGACGCGAACTGGTGACATCCAAGAGCCATTTTTTTTTGATCGATCTTGAACGTTCTTCATGCCTGAGACGGGGTCGATCTTTTTCATATTACACCCATCATCTCCGATGGTTAAGAATTGTCAATTGCCCAAAAGTGCTGCTTTCCGGCCTTCAGTAGAAGTCGGGAGCACAGGCGGTCCGGAAGCCGTTTCGCCGTTTGGGTGGATTCGATGCACAAATGCTGATTCCCGTTGTCGTCGGCGTTCGATCGAGTTTCGTAGCAGGCTCTTGTGTGCCGTGGACTGCATTCTTACTCCGCCCTGCGGCTAGAACAGACAGCCTTTATTTCACGGTGTGGGCGACATTTTGGTGCTCACGCACACACTTTCGCGCTGGCTCGCGCTGTCATTATTGACAGTGGGCAGGGCGGAAAAAGTTCCCTAGCATCTCCTCATTATTTGGTTCCGAGCAGCAACTGGGCGAGTCGGCTCGCGCCAGTTTAGGGACAAGAGCTCACGAAAGGACAAACTGATGAAGCACACTCGAAAGGACAAAATCATGAAGAACAGTAGATGGACGGTGGTCTGCACCGCAGTTCTCTGCATGCTTTGTGTCGCAGTGGCCTATGGAGAGTCGAACGGCAAGAAAGTCAAGATCAGCGGACTGATTACCGGCCGAGACGGAGAAAATCTGACGGTGAAAAATCCTAAGACATCAGAAACCGTTGTGGTCGCCTTGAGCGACAGCACAAAGGTTCAGATTCCGAAAGGCATTTTCAAACTCCGGCATTCGGAACAGGCTGTGACCGCCCTCATTCCGGGATTACAGGTCACAGCAGAAGGAATCGGGGACGAGAAGCGCTTCGTGGCTGACACCATCAGGTTCTCTAGAGATGATTTGCGTTTGGCCGAAACCATTCAGGCTGGCTTAGCCCCGACGCAGGCGCAGCAGGCCACCAACACAGGCAACATTGCGACCAACGCGCAGGGAGTTGCGGCTAACAAAGAAGGCGTCGCCGCGAACGCCGTTCAGAATGCGTCGAACAAAGAGCAGATAAGCGCCAATCAGGGCCAGATCGCAGCCAATCAACAGGACATTCAGGCGACGACCGAGCGCTTCTCCCAACTGTCGGAATATGACACGAAGGGGAACGCAACCCTTCACTTCGCCACCGGAAGCGCCAAACTCTCGGCAGAGGATCAAGCCTCCTTGTCACAACTAGCCCAGGGCGCGACCGGCCTGACGGGCTACATCATCCAGGTAAAGGGCTTTGCCGATTCCTCAGGCACTGCCGCCATGAACCAGCAGTTGAGCATGGATCGAGCCCAAGCGGTGGTCGCGTTTCTGTTGCAGAAGTGCAATGTTCCTTTGCGGCATATCGTTGCGCCAGGAGCGATGGGCATCGCTGACCCTGCGGCGCCTAATGAGTCGGCGAGCGGGAGAGCAGAAAACCGCCGCGTGGAGGTCATGGTGCTGGTGAACAAGGGAGTGGCAGGAGGAGCATAGAGAACTATTTTTGTGGTGAAGCCGCAACTGCTCAGATCCGCAGTGCGCGCCGCGTCTGATTACTACCGCAAGGAGCGTAATTCAGTAGCGGCGCGCAGAATGCGCCTCGTTCTTTCTCAGTCCGGCCTCGACCGAGAGCGTCGTTCCTCAAAGTGCCCGCGAATTCTGGCTAGATCTGATTCGTTTTTGCAGGGGGTAAAAAATGGTTAACTCCGACGAAGTTGTTTTTGCCTGGGCCATCGGGAAGGCTTCGCTGATCGTGATTGCATCCTTCAGCAGCCTGGTCTATGTGGCTTGGGCAGGGACGCACAAAACAAGGTGGAAGAAAGCCCCGCAGGCTCCTCGTACATTTTCTGGCACCGTCTTCAACTTGACGGTTGGGAAATTTGGGTTGAACGACGCCGGCAGAGGTAAATCGCGCGAGCCTCGCAAGCCAGTGCTAGTTGGCAGTAATCCGGCTGGCGAGTCTGTGTTTTCTTGATCCTGATAAAACAGAAAGCATATTTTGGACTCTTCATTGTGCGAAATCTACGACGTGATGCCAGAGTCCGTAACCCTCCGGTACGCGCTGATCTGCGTCTTGTGTTTCGCGATAATTCCCTCGAGCGCATCAGCGAGGGCCAAAGCCGGTCCACCGCCTGCACGACAGCAAATTGAGATACTCTTCCTTTCGTCGTTAGACCCGGACTTGCCAGATGTCGCAGCCATGGTGGAACAGGCCGAGACCCACATTCTTGCGGGTTCCGAAAAGCCGGTCCACTTTACCTTTGAATACCTTGAGTCTCCTTCATCTTTCTCGGACCCAAGCCAGAAACGGGCAACGGCTTCCTATCTGCTCGAAAAGTACGGGGGGCAGACCTTCGACCTGGTAATTGCCATCAACGAGGAAACAGTGGCTGTTGCGGAACAGATTCGACAAAAACTGTTCCCAGATGCGGCCCTGCTGTTCTTCGTGGCGGACCCCAAAGAACCTTCGAGCTGGACTAAGCCGCAAGCGGGAAGGTCGGGAGTCGTCCGGCAGATGAATTCCTTACTTACCCTTCAGTTGGCGCTACGGCAAAACCCGAGCGCTTCTCATGTGATTGTGGTTTCAGGTTCGTCCGACGCCGAGAAATCCGATTTGGAGTTAGCGCGGCAACAATTTCGCGCCTATGGATCGAATCTGGACTTTCAATACTTGACCGACCTGCCGTTCTCAGAACTGGGGCCACGGCTGGCGCAAGTGCCGCCAGACAGTGTCATCGTATTCCTCGATTTCATAACGGACTCCCGAGGTGAGCAGTTTATCCCGGCCCGCATTCTCCCTGACATTGCAAAGCAAGCGAATCGGCCGATCTACGGAATGTTCTCCTCCGTCGTAGGCAGGGGGGTAGTGGGTGGCAGCGTAGCGGATCTGGGCGAGGTGGGACAAGCCTTGGGTAATGATGGGGCGCGGATTCTGAAGGGAGCGAAGCCGGAAAGCATCCCGGTTGCAACCGGGGATTTCCAGCACTATGTGGTAGATTGGCGCCAACTGCACCGGTGGGGAATTCCCGCAACTCAGATTCCGAAGGGAACCGAAGTTCGCGATTGGGAATACTCTCCGTGGGAGCTTTACCGTTGGAGAATCCTGGGCCTTTTGGCAGTCCTGCTTATCGAAACACTTCTGATCGCTTTGTTGCTTCGTAATGTGGCGACGCGGAAGCGGGCTCAAGTTGACCTGACTCGAAAAGAGAAAGAACTTGCAGAAGCACAGCGGCTGGCACGAATCGGCAACTGGCGGTGGGATCCTGCCAGTAACGAGGTTACCTGGTCGGAAGAGCTTTACCGTATCCACGGAATTGATACCAAAATGCCCGTACCAAGGATCGAGGAAATCGAGCGGCTCTTCAGTTCGGAAAGTATGATGCGGTTGAATGCTGCGATCAAAGCAGCTAAGACGACGGGGTTGATTCCAGAAATCGAACTGGAGGTCGTACGTCCGGATGGCAGCAAAAGATGGGTTAGCGCTTGCGGCGAAGCGGTACGCGATGCTAGCGGTCGCGTCACTCATTTTCGTGGCACGACTCAGGACATCACTGATCATAAGAAGTTCGAGGCTGAACTTCGCGATAGCCAGCGGCGCCTGACAGCTATTGTTGATTCGGCGATGGACGCCATTATCGCGATTGATGACAGGCAGGTCGTCTTGTTGTTCAACCCAGCTGCGGAGAAGATTTTCGGTTGCGCAGCGCGCGATGCCATCGGGAGTTCCATCGACCGTTTTATCCCCCATCGTTTCCGACTCGAACACGGCGCTCATGTTCGCCGCTTCGGCGAGACTGGCGACACCAACCGAACTATGGGTACGTTCGGTGCACTCTGGGCCTTGCGCTCAAACGGTGAGGAATTTCCTATTGAGGCCTCAATCTCACGCGTCGAAGATGCGGGCAAGAAACTGTTCACAGTGATCATCAGGGACGTCACCGAGCGTCGCAACGTGGAAGAAGCTGTGGCAGAAAGTGAGAGGCGCTTTCGTTTGATTGCGAATACAGCTCCTGTGCTGATCTGGATGTCTGGCACAGACAAGATGTGCAACTATTTCAATCAGTCCTGGCTGGAATTCACCGGTCGGCGCCTGGAACAGGAGCTTGGCAATGGCTGGGCTGAGGGAGTACACCCGGAAGATTTGCAGCCGTGCCTAGATGCATACGCTCGAAATTTTGATACCCATAAGGAATTCAGGATGGAGTACCGGCTTCGCCGCCACGACGGCAAATACCGCTCGGTGCTCGACATAGGCGCGCCCAGATTCAACGGCGACGGTTCTTTTGCAGGATACGTGGGCTGCTGCATCGACATTAGCGATCAGAAAGCGGCAAAAGCCGTCCTCACCGACCTCAGTAGCCGGCTGATCCGTGCGCAAGAGGAAGAGAGAGAGCGCCTCGCGCGCGAGTTGCACGACGACATCAATCAGAGGCTGGCGCTGTTGGCCAACAGAATTCAGGAATCTGACCAGGCCGTGTCAGCGCATACCAATTCGTTGCAGAAGAATGAACTGCGGGAGATTTGGCGACTGACCAATGAGATTGCGACTGATGTTCAACACATATCCCATCAGTTGCACCCCTCCAAGCTGCATTACCTCGGACTCGCCGCGACCGTTCGTGATCTTTGCAAGGAAGTTGCCCAGCAACACAAGCTTGAGGTCGAGTGTACGGTCAAGGATCTGCCTGTAGACCTCGATGACAACATCTCTCTCAATTTGTTCCGTACAGTGCAAGAATCGTTGCACAATGTGGTCAAACACAGCCGAGCCCATCACGTGAAAGTGGGATTGACTTCCCAAGCGAGTGTGATTGAGTTGCGTGTTTCCGACGATGGAGTTGGATTCAATCCTGAGCAGGTATCAGGCAATCACGGGCTCGGACTGGTAAGCATGCGGGAGCGGATGCGTTCCGTTGGCGGGGAGTTCTCTATCTGGTCAAGGCCATTCCTTGGTACCCAGGTGGAAGGGCGGGTTCCGGTTGCCAACAACGCCGCGAAGAAAAATAAAGTGGACGATCCCGCGAGTGATCGAAAGCCTCAGGGCCAACTGTCATCGACCGTCAATTCTGACAGTGGTCGAGCCTATTGAGGCCGTATAGCATCCCCGAAGGTTGCTCTCTGGATCCGCGCCTCCCAGCAACCAGGCTGGCGTCAATGTGGTTGGCCGGGTACGAATTTCGCGGTCGCCACTCTCAAAGGAGGGCTTGTGCCGAGAACGACCATAATCCTGGCCGACGACAACTGTTCGGTTCTTGCCCACGTCAGCCATATGCTCGAAAGAGATAAAAATTATCAGGTTGTCGCCGAAATATCCGAGCCGGCAAAGATCGTCCGCGAATGCCTGCAGCTAAGACCCAATATCATCGTCCTGGACATCTCGATGGGGGAACTGAGCGGGATTGATGTCGCGCGACAACTGCGAGATTCAGGGAGTACCGCCAAGATCGTTTTTCTCACCGTGCATGAGGATACCGATTATATGAACGCCGCTATAGGTGCAGGTGGCTCGGCGTACGTGGTGAAATCACGCCTGAGCCTGGACCTGTTTTCCGCCATCAATGCGGCGCTTGCCGACAAGATATTTGTGTCTGCCAGCCTGTTGAATGAACCCAGCGCCGGCGGCAGAAGATGAAGGATCTAACGGGGAATAACCAAACAGGGTGCTAAAGCGAAAAACGCGTTTGCGTCTAGCCCCACGCGGATACAAGATGCCCCGGCCGCGTCAACTCGCTCACCACTTTTTTAGGAGTGCGAACACATTGGGCTACATTGGCGGCGGCACGGAGTATTGTAGGCTGGTTATTGCTTTAAAACCATTGGAGGTCCACTGATCCGCGTCCCCTTGAGGTCGACCGTCACATCGACGCTGTCGCCGATGTGAACGAAGGGAATGCCTTTATTCATCCCGTAGTCCTTACGGTCGAAGACCATGGTCCCACGAATGTGGCCGGAGCCTGTCCCCGCGCCGGAAACGGTTAGCGTCAGCGTCTGAGGTTTCGATGCTCCACGGATCGTGAAATCGCCCAGCACATCGAAGGTGTTGGGGCCGGTCTGTACGATCTTCTTTGACAGAAAAGTGATCGACGGATCCTCATCGGCGTTGAAGAAGTCTTTGCTCTTCAGCTTTCCGTCCTTCATCCCGCTTCCGGTATCAACGCTGTCGGCCTGAATCTTGATGCTTAACACGCCAGTCGTCGGGTCGGTATTCGCAAAGGTTAAAGTGGAGTCCCACTTGTCGAAAGTACCGTTTATGGCCACCGATGCCTTTACGGCAAACTTGACGGAACTGTCTTCCGTCGTGATCTTGAAAACAGGAGCCTGGGCTCGACTCACCGGTGGGAGAACAAGGGACGCTAAGAAGCAGAGCACAGCGAATCGCATGACGCTGGTTCCGGGTGTTTCAAACATACGTTCCTCCATCAGGGCGAGCAGGTGAATTCGAGCAATCGTTGGACTATCACACGGTGGTTGGTCTAGACATACTGTCAAATGTGACAGGCGATGAGTTTGCTGGCTGCGGACCTGAATTAACGAGAGTTGGAGTGCAAAAAGAGATTACTGCACAGAAAAGCTGATTGTTTAGTAGCGGGCAAATTCTCCATGCCTTTAGGTGTGAAGAGCTTCTCATCGGGATGTTGATTGAACCTGGCCTCGTCGATGGTCAAGTCTGGTTCCAGGTAAGGGGATATTATCTTGGAGCATCTACAAGCTGCCAGATGAGCCTGTTGACGGAAGTGGGTTGCGGGAGTAAGGTCAGGGACCACACTTCCGTAACGATCTGAATGTTCACTTTGAGGGTAGCGCAATGATCAACCGTTCCAGAATCCTGATTGCCGACGACCATACTCTGGTAGCTGAGTTGTGCAAGCGACTTCTTGAGACTGAATTTAACGTAATCGGAGTGGTCAGCGACGGCCGCGCCCTGGTGCGCGCGGCCCGAGAATTAAAACCAGACGTGGTCGTGCTCGATATCGCCATGCCCGTTCTGAACGGTCTAGACGCTGGGCGGCAACTGAAAGAACTGCTGCCCTCTGTAAAGTTGGTGTATCTGACGATGAATCCTGACGTGGAAGTGGCTGCGGAAGCATTCCGCCGCGGCGCCTCGGGATATCTGCTAAAGACTTGTGCCGCGGCAGACATTGTGCTCGCGGTTCGCGACGTGTTGCGAGGCAAATCGTATATGTCGAAAGCTTTGCCTTGCGACACGATCAATTTCCTGCGACGGCAAGACAAGGAACTGGTTCAGGAAGACGAGCGTCTCACAGAAAGGCAGCGGGAGGTACTTCAGTTGCTCGCCGAGGGAAAGGCAATGAAGGAAGTCGCCGACATTCTGAATATGACGACCCGGACAGTTGCCTATCACAAGTATCGAATGATGGAAGTACTTGGCGTTAAAAGCAACGCCGAATTGGTCAAGTACGCGGTCAGGAATCACGTGATAGCGGCATAAGTCGCTCTTTATCCAACCGCACGCATCGAATCGCTTTCCGAACTAATCGGCACTCTCGCGTGGACTGCGGTGCCCTTTTCGGGTTGAGACTCGATCGCGAGGGTTCCGTTCAACAATTTCAGACGTTCCTCCATGCTGATGAGCCCGAGGCCCCGGCCCTGCCTCGCCGCGTCGCGATCGAAGCCAACGCCCGAATCGATAACGGTCAGACGAATCTCATCTGGAGTTCCCCACAATCGCACCTCGAAACGACGAACGCCACTGTGTTTCGCCGAATTGTGCAGGGCCTCTTGCAAGACCCGGAACAGGCAAAGAGAAATGTCGGGCGACAGATGGTCGGCCAAGTCGTGAGTTTTGAAGTCCACTTCCACTTTTTGCTGCTGGCCGAATTCCCGGCAGAAACCGTTCATAGCCGCAGCAATCCCCAGATACTGTAGTTTTGCCGAATGTAACTCGTGCGACAAGGATTGAATATCCGCGGCTATCTCCGAAGTCTGCTTATGAAGTTCGCCGATACGGTAACGGATCTGCGGCAAATTGGGAGGGTCCTGGTGGAGTTGTTCCAACTCTACGGCCAACAGCGCGAGACGCTGACCGATATCGTCATGAAGATCTCTGCCAATTCGGGTGCGTTCCTTCTCTTGCGCTTCGATCAGTTGTCGGTTCACGCTTGTGAGCACCTCTTCCGCCCGCTTGCGCTCAGTGATGTCGATGCCGATCCCGATGTAACCGATAAAGGAGCGATCCTGATCGAAGCGCGGCACGCCGATGTCGACAACCCAGCGATATTCCCCGTCGTACCGTCGAAGCCGATACTCCATCCTGAATTCTTCACGACCATCAAAGCTTCGAATATAGGTGTCCATGCATCTTTGCAAATCTTCAGGATGAACTCCTTCTGCCCAACCATTACCGAGTTGGGAGTTCATGGATTGCCCAGTGAAGTCCAGCCACGGCTTATTAAAATAGCTACAAAGCTTATCGGGGCCCGCCATCCAAATTAGCGCAGGCGCAGTGTCGGCCATCAATCGGAAGCGTTTTTCGCTTTCGCGAAAGGCGCGTTCGGTTCGTTTTTGTTCTTCCATCAAAACAGCAAGAAGCATGAAAGTTGCCGTGGTGAAAAACAAGAAAAGCTGCAGCGACATCACATTGGTGAGTGGCTCTGACGTGGTGAAGGGGCCGCGCCCATGGACTGCGCCCCAAATTGACAGGAGAGCAACCATGACCATCGAGGTGCTGATTCCCGCCAATCCAAAACGCAAAGCGGACCAGAGCAGAATTGGGAGAAGGGAATACAGCAGAACGGGCGAACTGATTTGCTTAGGAGCCGCGAAAGCCACGTAACCCAAAATACCCAACCCAGCGATCAAAGCGGTAGCTTCCAGGTAGAAGGCGCGTGGCTTCCGTGCCCATGTCCGGCCTACGCTCGCCCAGCTCAAAATGGCCGGCGTTACGGTGAGTAAGGCCAACGCCTCGGTAAAGAAACCAATCCTCCACCGAATCCAGTAGTTCCCGCTGAAAGCGGCAGTGGCGATAAATGCTGCCGCCAGTGGGGCGAGGACAACCGCAAAGAGTGAATACCGTGCGAGCGAGCTTACGCTATTCAGCCGAACCGGACCACTGAGGAAGTAACTTACTCCGAGAGCTGCGACGAGAATTTCGACTGCGTCGGAAACAATCAATATAACCGTTGGGCGAAGTGCCAATCCCGTTTGTGCATCGTAGAGAACAAATCCTGCCAGGCCTGCCGCCAGCAAAATTGGCCACAGTCTGCGCGGTGTTAGGAGCAAAACCGCGACCAGGAGCGCGCAGCCAGGCCAAAGAGCCCAGAGCATTTGAGGTCGTACCACGAGTAAACCGCCTAGCCGGGCAGTTAGATAGGACAGGGAAGCGACGAGGCAAACCAGGATCGTGGAGTGCAATGGTGAATTAAGATTCGTTTTGCTCCACGATAGGCGATCCCGGACGGAATTCATACACACCTTCGATTATGCGCAACGATTTCCAGCCGACTGATCATAGGCATGCGGAACTTTGCTTCTCGCCCACTCGCAATCAAAATGTTACGTACACGAGTCACTCAACAAAACAGGCCTGAGCCCGAGAGTGACTGTCTAGGAAGTGCGGAAGATGACAAAGCGCAGCCGTCAGAATGATACAGCAAATGACAAAACTGTGGCACCGAACTTGCCAGTACGTCAAAAGTGTGAGATTCACGACCTACTTGAAGGCAAATGTTGTTCCGCAAGCTGGCTGCCTCTGTGCAGATAGGTCGGCGACTTTCTCCGATTCTCCGTTCCGCGAGAGAAATGTCAGTATCAGCCCTGCCGCTTTTTAGTTCCTCTTCGTGATCCTTACTAACTCCGCATAGACGTCGGGCATTTGAATCTGGAAGGTTCTCGTCTCTTGAGAAACTGGCAAAAGTGACAGTTACCGTGAATCGCACCTTGTGGTCCCCTTAAGTGGAACCGATGTCGAGTTCAATAAGACCAGAAAAAATGATCTAAACGAAACCTCACCTTGCAAATAGCCGGGAGGCTAAGGAATGCGGGTCGGAACGTTATTGCCTGCACATCGGCAAAGGAAGAACGAATGTCATCACGAATGAAGTCCATAATCTGGTCGCTCGCACTCATGACCATCGGCTTTTCCTGGACGTTGAAGATTCCAAAGATGCCGCCTTCGAAGAGTTAATCGTATCGGCCCCGCCGAGGTTGAGGAAGGAATTTGTGAGTACGATGCGAATCCGATCCGAACAACAACTCCGACCTAGATGCGATGGGAGCTTCTCGCACTTGATGAGATTCCGCGGCCCGGCGTGTCGTTCCGTTGTAGAGGTCGCGCTCTTGGCAGGCAAGGAGGCTGTGAAGACGGTTGGCGTCGCGTGTCATCGGTTCCTCTCGGTTCAAAAAAAGATCGCGTTGAACCAATTGGCTGAAAGCTTGGGGAATCTCTGTTGCCGACAAGCGCTACCTGTGCGAATCGCGCAATGGTCGTTGGCGTGTTTCCAGCACCGGAAGGTCAAAGCAGAGCAACCGCGGTTGCACGATGAGCGTGATGGCGAATTGCCATATAACGGGCGAAGGTCCATCGATAGGGTGCTCAGGCTTGGTCTAGTATGCGGGATAATGTTTTCTTTCTTAGGACCTGTGAATCTGCACGCTCAGTCCCAGCCCGAAGGCCAGGAAACTGCGCAACCAGAATCGCCCGACGCCGCGGCGAAACCTCAAGCGAAGTCGCCCAGCCCTCAGACCAGCGGAGCGACTGGTCAATCGCTCGCTGTCGAAAGCAAACCAGCCCCTGAAAAGACCAAAAAAAAACAGCCTCGGGGGGCTCTTGTTCCTGCTCCTCTTCCGATTTCCAGCCCTGCGATTGGCGTCGGAATTATTCCGGCGCTGGGCTACATCTTCCCGTTCAGCCGGAACGATAAGGTTTCTCCCCCGTCCGTCATCGGAGCGGCTGGCATGTTCACGAACAACGGAAGCCGCGGTTTCGGCGTGGGAGCGGACCTATATATGAAAGAGGACACTTATGAGGTCACAACCATATATGCTCGCGGCAATGTGAACTACAACCTGTACGGCGGCGAAGTTTTCAAAGAACTTAAGCTGCCGCTGATCCAAACTGGCGAGCTTTTTCGCGCAGAAGTTTTGCGCCGGACGTGGTGGAAAGTCTTTGTTGGGCCTCGATTTTGGACAGGGAACTCGTTTGTTACGCTGGCCCCGAAAAATGGTGAAATTCCTCCGATTCCGTCGGACGTGGGACTCCACACGACCATGAGGGCGTTGGGCCTGCGGGTAATCCGCGACACGCGGCCCAATCAGTTCTTTCCGACGGCGGGAGAAAAAGTCGAATTGACTTCCGATTTTTTCATGCAATCGTTGGGCAGCAGATATTCCTTCCAGGCGTATCGATTCACCTTCAACAAATACAAAAGTCTGGGTAAGAATCAAGTCCTTGCCTACAATTTATTTGCCTGCGGGACCAGCGGTCAGCCACCGTTTTATGGAAATTGCATTTATGGGTTGCAGAACGAATTGCGAGGATATACGCCCTTCAAGTACCTCGACCGGTACATGGCGGCGACACAAGTAGAGTATCGCCTGACATTGCCGAAGGGGTTTGGTCTGGCTGTGTTCGGTGGGCTTGGCGGAGTGATCGCCGGTTCGAGTCAAGTGCTGTTCAAAGACGACCACTTCCTGCCCGATGTGGGTGGAGGGCCGCGATATGAGCTAAGCAAGAAGTACCACGTCAATCTTCGCACCGACTTTGCCAAGGGTAGGGATAGTTGGACCTGGAGCATGGGCGTCGGCGAGGCCTTCTGAGGAAACAAAACGAGTTTGGGTGCGTTTGCACGGCTCCGTCCGGCGCAGACGAGCCGCCGAAAGGCAGATGTTTGCTGAGCCAGCGGATCGAAGCTTTGAGCGTGGCTTCAAAATGCTGTGCGAGAGAGAACCTTCTTTCACCGCGTTGGGGCTTGGCCGTATCCCAATTTTGCCCACGGCTTGCGCCGTGGGCTGCATTCTTACGCCGCTTGTGCGGCTAAAACTAGCGGCCTTTGTTCCACGGTGTCGGTGAAATTCTAAGCTGTCACTGATGACACCAGAGGAGCGCCAGCCACACCGAAATCGGAGTTGTTCTGCATCCACCGCCGAGAGCAAGCGTCCGGCACTGGCGTTTTTCCGCAACCTTAAATTCTAGTGAGCTGGCGCCTGGTCGTCTGGAATCTTGCTCTTCTCCGCCGCGAGAGTTACCACCTCTTTCTGCCCGGGCCAATTGCTGTCTGCCAGGATTTTGGCATCCGGCGCATCACCAGGAAAATATTGGGTTGAGCGCACATCCTTGGGCAGCAGCACTATGTCGACACGGCGGTTGTAGGCCCAACCGAGCGCTTGAGGACTGACATTCCCGGCGAGCTTGTTGGGATTTTGATCGTGTAATGAGGCAACCGTGCTTGCGTCTAGCTGCTTCGTGTCTCCATATGCCTCCGTCTCGACCTTGCTATCTGGAATCCCCTGGGACACGAGGTATTGCTTGACCAGATTTGAGCGCCGTTCGCTGAGGGGTTTGTTTTTGGCGTTCGAGTCGCGCTCGTCAGCATTGCCCGCGACCGTGAGGTGCGCATCCGGGTTGTATTCCAGATACTTCTTGAATCCGTCCGCGGTGCGATCGAGCGACTGCTTCTGACTCTGTACCAAACCCTCCTCGGGATGGCGCGCTTCGGGATAGCCGGTAGGGAAGAATACGCTCACCAGCGGAACGTCGGGTATCGGTTCGATCGAACCGGTCACATGGATTGACGCGGTATGTGTATCTGTGCCGCCACAATCGTTCTTGGCGGTGAGAGTGAATGTCTTAACCTCGTCGACCGGGCCGTCGGTTTCCTGCGTAGGCGTGGCAGAAACAGATTGCGTCCCGCTTGTCGCTACCGATCCCAAGGGATCAATACTGACCGAGCTGGCGTTGGTCGCCGTCCAACCCAAATTTGCGGAACCCTGCTCCAGTACTTTGTCGCCGATTCGGCGATAGTGAAGTTGAGCCGGGGATGCGTCGATCGAGCTCTGGATCGTTGAGTCGACATCAACCGGCGCGGACGAGGCTACGCTTCCGCCGGGACCAGAAGCGACAAGATGGTAGGTCGTTGCGCTCTTCGGCTGTACAGACAGGTTTCCGCTCGGATCAACTTGTTTCAGAGTTTCCGAGTCGGCGGTAATGGTTCGCTGTACAGTTTCAGAGGTCTGCCAGGAGACGCTAGCTGAGTCTCCGCAATTGATCTTTGCAGGCGTCGCACTAATATTCCCGCTGACCGGAGGGATAGCGATGGTTGCGCTGGCCACACCGGCTTTGAATCGAGCAAGGGAATCAATGGTCGCGCCTCCGTGCCAGAGTTTGGTTTTCTGCTTGCCGCTCGGCACGTACAAAATGACGCGCGCATCGGCGGGAACGTTGACCGAACCAGACCATAATTCTTGCGATCCTTGATTCACTACCGTGACTTCGTGAGTCCCAGCAGGAACAATCAGTTCCTGCGTACAGCAGGCAAACAAGGCTCCGGAGTTGTCGAATTCGTCTCCGTGCCCGACAAAATACTCGGGCGTCTTGCCATTCAGGTAGATGGCAGCGCGAGGAGCACCCTCGATCTGAATACGTCCCCAAGGACCCGAAACTGTCCCCTCGACAGCGACTAATTCGAAGTTCAGGTCCGCATTTTTCCCTGGACTCAGCGAAACCTGCCGGACCTCCGTCTTATAGCCATAGTTATGGACGGTGATGGTGTGATCGCCCGGCGGAACAGTAATGGTGCGACTGCTGTCACCGAACGGCGTTCCATCGACAAAGATGTACGCCTGATGGGGTTTCACAATGACTCGCACCTTAGCGTTCTGCGCGAAAGATCCGGTTGCCGCGAATAGAAGAAGCGCGGCGGTGATCAGACAGTAACGATATCCCTTGTAACGCATTTGTTTGCCCTCCTAAAGCTAACGGACTTCCTAGCCATCTCTGCCTCCACGGTGGCTAACATGGAAATACTATTGGGGGGCTTCCGGGCTGAGAACTGTCAAAGATGACAGGGCATAAGCGGCGGATTGCAAATCCGTAAACGCTCGGCACTTATCGGGAAGGCAAAGCGAGAGCTCTACAGCTAACCCGCGGACGTGTTCTGAGACCGGTTTTCCCCGGCTTCGCACGGCTGCCCGGAAAGGGCGTCCAGGTCGGGTAATCGTCGTTTTGACTTTGCCCCAAGCGCATTGACTGTTTGTTCTGACAGTAGGAGTTCGAGGCTGGATCTGTTAAGGCTGATGGAGTATGAAACGCTGGTTTGATCTGACATTCCGCCCTTTTTTTATTCTCACGGGGGCGGTGACGGCGTTGGGCGCTCTCAATGCCTTTTGGCCACGGTGGACAATAGAGAGGATCGAACTAATTCGATTCAGCCAGGACTACACCATTATTTTGCAGCACTGGGGAATCCTGCTCGGATTGATGGGTGTGTTCATGATTGTCGCAGCCTACTCCACGGCTTGGCGCGACCCGATTCTCATCTATAGCGCTCTCGAGAAGGCTTTCTTTGTTTACTTGGTGATGGCGAACGTACGGCGTCCCTATTCGCGGGGCTTCTGGGCCGGCGCGGCGATGGATGCCACGGTTGTTCTCTACACAATCGTCTACTTCGTATTTGGGCTCATGAACCAACGAAGACCTCTGACCCAGCCGCCCAAACAGGATACGGTTCGTTCAACCTCTGTCCTGTAACAAGTAACAGTAGGCACTCATTTGCAGCCGTGATGCACTAGCGAGCGTATCGTCTCGACGAAGCACAGTGTATGACCGACGTGGCTGCCCCGGAAGGTCCATGTGCGAGCGCTGGCGAGATTGGAGAATGATCATGAACATGCACTACTTCCCCCACCCTGCGCTGCAGGCGATGTTTCTTTTGGACGAGACCGACGATGATCTTCAGACTGCAATCGCATTGGCCTTGATGAATGCGCGGAAAACGGATGTTGAGATCGAAAGGTATTGGAGTGCTGTAGTAGACGTTCTAACGCGAGAGGGATTGGAAAACTGATTTGCGGCCGGACCCGACGCTTCTTGATTCGCCCGGGAAATCCTGCGATCGACGTGGCTGAGGACCAGCAAAGAGATCTCAATGAGAATTGAACTGGACGCTCTCAGTTCCTGTTTTTCCCTGCCGACGGTATGGCGCGCCGATTGGGAGTGGGGCGTGCCGTTGATCGTGATAACCGTGGTTATCCATGTTCTGGGACTCCGGTTTGTGAACGTTAAAGGCGTCAACCTGTATACCCGCGAGAGAGACAATCACCATCCCACAGTCGTTTTCGCGCTGGTCATAAGCGGCGTGATCTTGTTTGCCACCTTGTTGCATGCAGTGGAGGCAGGCTTATGGGCGGGTTGCTACAAGTTTCTCGGCACTCAACCTGACTTCAAGTCCGCAATGCTCTATTCGCTGGGGGCAATGACAACCTATGGGTCGGGTCTGCATCTGGAGGACCCCTGGCGACTTATGGGAGCGATCGAGGCGTTGAGCGGGTGGCTGCTGTTCGGGCTGACCACAGCGTTTTTGTACAGCGCGATTCAGCAGTGTTTTCAGATAGAGGCACGCTCTAACGAAGCGAGATCAAAGGTGACAACTCATGTCTGAAATAACGTCGAATGTCGAGTTTGCTCACAAGATTCATGAGCAAGGGCACCATCACCCATCAGGCTCGGACATCCGGGAGCGATGGGTGGAGATTCTGGAGGCGGTCGTGCTGGCGATGGTAGCGGTCGCGACTGCATGGAGGGATATTGACCTTCCCTCGAGCATGATCAAGTTTTGCGTCTGCTGAAGCATCAAATGAGAACCGACGGGGCAGTACGGTGTGTTTCCCGCAATGATGGAAACGACTCAAAAAAGCGAAGCCGCGGTAGTGGAGTGATCTTCCACGGCTTCGAGGGTAGAGAAATCTCTCCGTCCCTTTCAGGACGAAGAGCAACCTGATGAAGTGAAATCAGGGTACCGTTCAAACCCGGTCGTTGAACCTGTCAAAATTGCTAGGGTGGGTGGCAAGAGAGTCCGCGACACAAGGCAGATTTCTATGGATCTGGGGTTGGATCACAAATTGCCGCTGACAAACCGCCGGCCTGCGAGAACCGCGTCCACGGCGGCTAGCAGGTCGCTTCCAGCCGTCATTTTCCGAACGTAGCCCCACGCCCCCAAATCAAGGGCCATTTCGACGACTTCAGGGGAGGATTCCTGAGTCAGGAAGATTATCTTGGATTCCGGAGAAAGTTCTCGGATTCGTCGAGCGGCTTCGATTCCATTCAGAGTCGGGAGTCCAATATCGAGGAGAATTAACTCCGGCTTCAGCTCTTCTGCTTTCTGAACCGCCTCTTGACCATCGGACACTTCGCAGATGACCTTCAAATTCTCCCGCTTGGCGAGGGTTGACGAAACAAAGCGGCGAAAAGGCGCGAAATCTTCGACCAGGAGAACGCCGAGCGGACATTTCACCTAGACTTTCTCCGCTGCGCCATTTTTTCCTTGTCGCAAGAAAATCAGCTTGTTCCGATCCCATCATCGCCCTCACTGAGTAGAGTGTCAATTCCACAAAAGTGCGGGAACTCTGTGAGATGTTTCTGGGCTCCATAGTGTTGCACGTCAGCAAGTCTAGCAGCGTGTCGGGTTCTGTTCGCTGCCGAATTGCTCCCGGCCCAAGCGCTAACTCACCGCTGTCAATATTGACAGTGGCCACTGCAAAGAAAGGTGCTTAGGATTTCGCATAGGTAGTGCGCGACAACCCCCCGAGCGAATTTGCTCGCGCAATCTGAAAAACGACACCTTTACGAGAGGACAAGATCATGAAGAACAATAAATGGATGGTAATTTGCACGGCACTTTTGTTCGTCCTGTCTGCCGGCTTGGCGTATGGCGAGTCGAACGGCAAGAAAGTCAAAGTCAGCGGACTGATTACCGGGCGAGACGGAGAAAATCTCACACTGAAGGCCACAAAGAGTCAAGCGAACGTCGTCGTGGTATTGACCGACGAGACGAAGGTTCAAACGCCGAAAGGCTTAGGCTTGCGAAAAGCTGAGCAATCGGTCACCGCTCTGATCCCGGGACTGAAGATTCAAGTCGACGGGATGGGCGACGACAGCCACGTGGTGGCGAAAACCATCACCTTCTCCAACAGCGATTTACTTCTGGCGGAAACCATCCAGGCTGGCCTAAGCCCGACGCAGGCGCAGCAGGCGGTCAACAAGGCCAACATAGCCGATAACGCACAGGGCGTTGCGGCCAATAAAGAAGGGGTTACCGCGAACGCAGTACAAACAGCTTCCAACAAAGAGCAGATCAACGCTAACCAGGAGCAGACTGCGGCGAATCAGCAGGACATTGCGGCCACGACCCAGCGCTTCTCCGAGCTTTCGGAGTACGACACAAAGGGGACTGCAACCCTTCTCTTCGATACCGGAAGCGCCAAACTCTCGGCGCAGGACCAAACCTCTTTGTCGCAGCTGGCGCAGAGCGCGGTCAGCCAGAAGGGCTACATCATCCAGGTAAAGGGCTTTGCGGACTCCACCGGCACGGCCGCCATGAACCAGCAGTTGAGCATGGATCGAGCTCAAGCGGTGGTCGCATACCTGTTGCAGAGCTGCAGTGTTCCATTGCGGCACATTGTTGCACCGGGAGCGATGGGTATCGCTGATCCTTCGGCGCCTAACGAGACAGCCAGCGGACGGGCGGAGAATCGCCGCGTGGAAGTCAAGGTGTTGGTGAATCGCGGAGTGGCAGGCGGAGCTTAGACGACTCGTTTGCCATAAGGCTTCGATTGGCGGATCAATCATGCAGATTACTTCTGTGACCGCCGGACTCGGGGTTGTGCTGAATGGTTGGAGCACCGCAATGGGCAACATATGGCCCTTGTTATGTCTGCGGTGGATTCCTGACCTCCATTCGAAGCATAGCCTCGAGTTTGGCGCTTGAGCCGATGGCAGGAGCGCGCGTCGCGAGACCGCGCCTATTGGCCTATTGTTGGCAAGAGGCAATAGGGCCTCATCCCTGCGACCATTGTTAGGCAATGTTGGAGCGTCCGAAATGAACGCCGTTTCCTCGATGGAATTGCGTCCCTTCCCGGTTCGGACCGCACTGCTAGTAGGCGGTGACTCGGAAATTGAGGCGCGGCTGCGGGACATTCTGGAACCCGACGCCTGGGCGATCCAGCGCACGCCGGACAATGCGACGGCGCTCCTGATGGCTCAGAAAAAGGGTTTCGATCTGATTTTGACCAGCGAAAAGACCTCGGGGAAAGAGGACATCGAACTGCTGCGCAAGATTCGGGGCATCCGTCCTCATACCCGCCTGATCATTTTGGCCGACGAAAGTACGCCGGGGGACGTAATCACCTCGATGCGCGAACATGCTTTCAGTTATTTTTCCAAGCCATATTCCCCCGACGCGTTAGCCGTTATGATTCACCACGCGATGGAGGAGCCCTGCTGGGATGATGGTATCGACGTACTCTCGGCAACTCCGGAATGGATTCGTATCCTGGCTCGTTGCGACCTCAAAACGGCGGATCGCGTACTGCAATTCTTTGATGAGATTGCCGAATTGCCTACCCCGGAAAGAACTGCAGTGGGTACGGCCTTTCGGGAAATGCTGGTCAACGCGATTGAGCACGGCGGACGCCTCGATCCGAACCAGCAAGTCGAAATCTCTTACATACGAGCGCGCCACATGGTCAAGTGCCGCATCAGCGATCCGGGAGAAGGATTTACGCTGGACGAGATTCCCCATGCGGCCATAGCCAATCCATCGAACGATCCGCTACGGCACCTCGAGTTTCGCGATGCGCAGGGCATGCGCCCGGGCGGGTTCGGGGTTCTGCTGGCACAGCGGCTCGTCGATCAGCTCGTCTACAACGAGCAAGGCAATGAAGTCGTGCTCATCAAATATCTCGACCTGGAGCCGCGGCAGCCGGAATGAGAACTGTGGAAACTACAATGGCCGGTCGCCGAAAAGAAGTATTCTGTCAGGTTTTGCATGTTCCTGCTACTGCGGCTCGTGCTTGCTTCGATTATAAGCTTTCAACTTCGGAGACAACGAACAGGTCGCATTCTCCATTGAGGCAATTACAGGTTGATGTTCGAAGCTTGATTTAATTGGCCGAATGCGTTTTCTAGGAGTTCTACTCAATGTCTGAAGCTGGGGGTTCCAACATCGAAGTCGCTCATCACCTTAGCGAACACAAAGAATCGTCGCAGGCTTTGGGACACGAAATATTGGAGATCGCGGAGGCCTTGGTGCTCGCCGTGGTCGCGGTCACCACTGCCTGGAGCGGCTATCAGGCGGCGCTTTGGACTGGGCATCAGTCAGAGCTGTACGGCCAAGCGAGTAAACTGCGGGTTCAAGCCGAGGGATCTGCCACATACGCGAATCAGGAGCGCTTGTATAATGCGTCGACTGTGGTTGAGTGGCTGAAGGCCGAAGCTCACGGCGACAAGAAGCTTGCCGACCTTTTTGAACGGCGTTTCCTCCCCGAGTTTCGTCCGGCCTTTGAAGCTTGGAAGAAGACTGACCCGGCCAACAACCCCAATGCTCCGCCGGGTCCTCAGTTGATGGGGGAATACCGGAGCTCCAAGACGGAAGAGGCGGCCAAGTTGAATGACCAAGCCACAGAAGTATTCGAGCAAGGCACTCGAGACCGGCAACTGTCCGACCAATATGTGCGAATAACGGTGACGTTAGCGACCGTGCTGCTGCTGATAGCGGTCAGCCAGCGTTTCAAGACTCGTGGCGTCCGGTTCGGGCTGCTAGTGATCGCCGCTCTCCTGCTGTGCTTTCCGGTCTACCACATCATCACGCTGCCCCGAGCGTAGAGCGGTGGACCACCCCCGCCGCTATCGACCGGATGGCCGTATTCCAAGCAGACGCGCGCAGTTGTGCGGAAGATCGCAGCGTGGGGATAGGTGTTCTCCCGAGCAGGTGTCGGCATCATCTTCGGAACGGCGAGAGTCGTTTTCTCCGAATTTGGGCCCGATCTCCGGCGAAAGTTTCTCTAATCAGAGAGAAATCAGAAAACAAGTCAGCAACTTCTAGCCACAATAGGGAGCCAGACATGCTAGTTTCATTTCTTTTCCACGGAAAAATACAGGTACATCGCAAGGCCGACTGAGTTCACTTGCTGATTCGGGCGCTTTCCCGTGTTGTTGTCGTGCTCGTAGTAGGGATTGAACTCCACGTGCTTTCCCACAGGGAGCAGGGTTCCGGCGTAAATGGACGTAGTACTCCATTTCTCGTATTGGCTCTCGTAGAATGGTTCGACGGCGGCATAGGGTATTAGATGATAGGAGTAAATTGCGACTGTCCTTTCGAGAGTGAGCTTGTTGCGATAACGCCAGGAGAACTTTCCATCTTTCCAGTCGAGGTCTGCGCGGTTTCTGTCGAGGATCAGAAATCGGGCCGTCAGGGGAAGGTGAAAGGTTACGGACATCAAGAGCCGATTTTCGGGAGCGGCATTCGGAGCGGTGATGTATCGGTATCCCGTTTCAAACACCAGAGGTCTGCGCTTGGCTTCGTCCGGGTCGAAGGCAGTGATTCTCTTAAGCTTGAGCAGGGGTTTGAGGTAGAACTGGATACTCGGTCCGATTGTGGCTTGGGCTGGATCGCCGCCTTCTCGATCGTCTTTTGCCTGGAAATAAGTACGAATCATTGAGTTGAGGGTGAGGTAGCTATCGATCTCGGGCAGGAACTGAACCGATTGCGCGCTCAACGACGCGCAGGTGAAAAGAAGGAAAAACGCGATTTTGAGCCAATACTTAAGATTTCGCCGCTCTCTCATAGCTTTCACTTTCGTCATGCGAGACTAGCTGCCCTTGTAGCGCCTTCCAACTGCCAGTTCTGACAGGTGTGTGCCCGGACGATGCCACTTAATTTGTTTGAGAGTGCGTGAAGGGGAACCTGCGCGTCCTAAGAGCATGAGCCCATCGATGGACAGCTGCACTCCGACCAGTCGACAACTTAAGAGGAAACAAAATGCAAGACATGAGTGTCCACGATCACCGTTGGTATTCACATTGCCCCCCCACTTTGCTGGTGTTGCTCGTCTTGACGTTGAACCCAATTTGCTCAGCACGAGACAAAAAAGACGTTGTCCAGTTCGCCAACGGTGACCGCATGACCTGCGAGATCGTGAAGCTCGAAAAGGGTTACTTGTATGTCAAGCTGGCAGTTGGAGAAGGCACGGTTTCGCTGGATTGGTCCAAGATTAACCACATCGAGAGTCCGCAGACTTTTGTGGTTGCGGATAAGACAGGAGTGCGCTACACAGGCAGCCTGCAGAGTACGGCTGAAGGAAAGGCTCCAGAAGAAGTGCAGTTGCAGGTGACGGAACCCTCCGCAAGCGAGGTGATCCCGGCCAAAGACGTGGTTGAACTTCACACGACAGACGCGGGTTTCTGGGAGAACCTGCACGGTGGAATTGATGCCGGAGTCAATTACTCCAAACAACAAAACCGCACGCAGTATAACTTTCAAACGAATGCACTCTTTGAACGGGCAAAGTGGTTGGCTTCCGGGAATTATGAATCCAGTTTCAGTGGCGGAGGGAATATCTCCGATCTTCGCAACGAGGTGCGACTGAATATTACAAGACAGTTGCTATCGCCACGGAACTTCTATGGGGGACTTGCAGATTTTTTACAGAGTGACGAACAGCAACTCGATCTGCGCACGACTCTTGGGGGCGCGGTGGGGCATATGTTCAGTTACACGAACAACAGTTTCATTGCCGCATTTGTCGGTGCGGACTGGAACGGCGAACGCTACTCCGCCGCAGCGACGGTCGACCGGACTGGAAACAGTGCAGAAGCAATCCTGGGAACTCAGGTGAATTTTTTCCGCTTCAAGACAACCAACATTTTGGCGGACGCTCGCCTTTATCCGAGTCTGACCGATCCCGGACGAGTCCGTTTTGACTTGAATGCTTCGCTGAAATTGAGACTGGCCAAGGATTTGTACTGGAGGCTTGGCTACTATCTCAATTTCGACAGCCGCCCGCCGGACAACCTGCCCAAGAGTGACTACGGATCCACTTCCAGCCTTGGATGGGTGTTTTAGTACGTAAGTTCTCCAGTCACTTTTGTCAAAACTGACAGTTGCCAGGAGCGAGCCTCCCGCCGAGCATGGTAGCCGGACAAAAGCTCCAGTCGCACTCGGAAATCGTTATGCAGAACCGGGTGTGTCCAGGTGGGGAGAAATGCCATGTTTAAAGATTTTGTGAAACGGTTTCTGTGCGCGACGTTATGCGTTCCGCTGATCCTTATTGCGCCATTTGAAGCTGGAGCTCAGCAACCGGCGCCGCCCGCATCTGGCGGCTACTCTGGACAAGGTGCGCCGCTATCCCCGGAAGAATTGCAGCAACTGGTTGCCCCGATCGCGCTGTACCCGGACGCGCTGGTGGCGCAGGCTCTGGCGGCCGCGACCTTCCCCGATCAAGTTGCCTTCGCCGCCAGTTGGCTGCAACAGAACAGCAATCTCACGGGAAAGAATCTCATGCAGGCGGTTGATGCGCAGCAGTGGGATCCCAGCGTGAAGGCGCTTACACAATTCCCGTCAGTGCTCGGCAATTTGGCGCAGAATCTCAGTTGGACCTCTGCGTTAGGCGAGGCGTATCACACCCAGGCCGCCGACGTTATGGCGGCGGTCCAGGTTTTGCGCGCCAAGGCGTTGGCTGCGGGAAACCTGAAGTCAGGATCACAACTCACGGTCGTGCAACAATCGCCGCAAGTAATCGTGATTCAATCTCCGAATCCACAGGTGGTGTATGTCCCCATGTACAACCCCGCGGTGGTTTATGGCTACCCGTATGTAACTCCCGGATACAGCGCCGCGACTGTCGCCGCGACCGGCATTCTTGCGTTCGGGGCCGGTATTGCGGTGGGCGCGATGATGAGTGGCGGATGTTGTGGGTGGGGATATAGCAGTTGGAACTGTGGCTGGCACGGCACTACGACGGTGGTGTATCGCGGTGGTGCGTACTACGGAAATGCTGCGTGGCACGGCGGCTACTATGGCTCCAGTGCGAGTGCGTATGGACCATACGGCAGCGCGCATGCCAGCAGTGGCTATAACCCATCCACAGGGACTTATGCGCGTGGAGGCACAGCCTCGAACGGCTACGGCAGTGTAAGTGCCGGTCAAGCATACAACCCAAGAACCGGCGCTTCTGCCTCGACCGTGCAGGGTTCCAATGCCTATGGCAGCTATGGGGCCTCGACGGCTTCGAAAAACGGTAACACTGCATATGGCCAGCATCAAACGACCTCTCAGGGAACGACAGGTCAGGTGCACACCACGAATGGTGGCTCCGCCTACGGCGCATCGGGTAAGTACAACAGCGCGGCGGCTGGTCAGACCGCAAATGGCAACAAGTACGCGTCCGTGAACGGCACCCAGTACAAGAATACGGGCAGCGGATTGGAGAGCAATAAGGGTGGAAGCTGGAACAATGTGCAGAAACCCAGCAGCTCTTCCAGCGGTTGGGGACAACAAGAGAAAAGCGGCGGATCGTCGGCTTTCGGCGGTGGCGGCGGAGGGTGGGAGAACAAGACCGCGAGCGCTCGCGGTTCGGAAAGCATGGGCGGTGGTGGTGGCTGGGGCGGCCGCTCTGGCGGCGGTAGTTTTCGAAGATAAAGCCAGGGGCTTCGCCTTGTGAAGTTTCTTACATTCGATGTTCCGGAGGAGAGTATGTCGCGCGAGATCGGGAGAATTGCTTTTAAAAACTGGTTGCTTTTCTTGGGGCTGATCGTTCTCCTTGTCGGATGCAGCAAGTCCGATAAGCCTTCGTTGAAAGTGTTTGCTTCCCCCGAGGACGCGGGCAACGCGCTGCTAGCAGCGGGAAAGTCGGGAGATCAAAACGCACTTCTGGCAATTTTTGGTCCGGAATCGAAAGACCTTATCTCTTCTGGCGATGCCGTGCAAGACAAGGCTACCGTCGATGCATTTATTGCGGGGTATGGGCAGATGCACCGCTGGCGCAAGATGCCCGATGCTAGCCAGATCCTCCTAGTGGGGGCTGACAATTTTGCTTTCCCGATCCCGTTGAAGAAAAATGACCGTGGGCAGTGGTTCTTCGACACGGCCGCGGGAAGAGATGAAATTCTGGCACGCCGCATTGGCCGGAATGAACTCGCAGTCATCAACGCTTGTGGAGCGCTGGCTGACGCCCAAGCTGAGTACTTCTTAGAGCGTGGCGAAAATGGAGGCACGAAGCAATATGCCTTGAAGTTCATCAGCGATAATGGTCAGCAGAACGGTTTGTATTGGGCGGCGGCAGGCGATCAGCCTCAAAGCCCACTCGGGCCCCTGGTAGCATTCGCGACTGACGAAGGATATAGCGTAAAGCCAAATTCTCACCTGCCTTTCCATGGCTACTTCTTTCATATGCTGACCAAGCAAGGCAGTCGCGCCAATGGCGGCGCGAAGGACTATGTAGTCGATGGGAAGATGACCGGTGGATTCGCCTTCGTCGCGTATCCGGCCGAGTACCGCAATTCTGGAGTGATGACCTTCATCATCAACCAGGACGGCGTGCTTCTCCAGAAGGACTTGGGAACGACCACGACGCAAACAGCCACTGCTATGACTGAATTCGATCCCGATGGCAGTTGGACTGTGGTACCGGAGTGATCCAAGAATTTCCACGAACCAAATTTCGACAAACCTACACAACGAACAAAGCTGACAATCTGGCAGTGATACGTGCTGGCCTCCAAGCGGATCTCGCGGTAGCATAGTCGTCGAATCTGCTGCATCATGGAGCGACGCCGCGCACAGAGAAGGCTACCGCGGTATTTGTCGCGAAAGTGACGGCAGTGGCACCGTATGAAGAACACGATGGATTTCCCGTTCACCGTCTCTGCCTTGTGTTTCGTGGCACTTTGGTTCTCAGCCCGCGTCGGTTTCTTCTTTGCCAAAAGCCGACCGTTGCAAGATGACCAGCGGGACGACTTCAACGTCGTCCAGGCTGGCGCCCTGACGCTGCTCGGCCTGCTTATCGGATTCACTTTTTCGATGGCCATCGGCCGTTACGATCAGCGCAAAAATTACGAAGAGGCAGAAGCCAACGCAATCGGCACGGAGTACGTCCGCGTCGATGTTTTGCCTGCCGCGGATGCCGCGAGACTGCGTGAACTACTTAGACGCTATGTTGACCTGCGCGTGCTTTTCTATACCGCTCATAACGGGCAACAGCTTCAGCAGATCAACGCCGACACCGCCAAACTGCAGAACCAGTTGTGGTCCGCCGTGGAGGTTGACGCGCCAGTTCAGCCAACGCCCTTGACTGCCCTCGCCCTGGCGGGGATGAACGACGTATTGAATTCGCAGGGCTACACCCAGGCCGCCTGGTGGAACCGCATCCCACTCGAGGCCTGGGTTCTGCTGGTATTGATATCCGTAGGCTGCAACATGTTAATCGGCTATGGCGCACATCGAAGGAGCGCGTTGTTTATAGTTTTGCCGCTTGCCGTCTCCGTCTCGTTCTTTCTCATAGCCGATATTGACAGCCCGCGCGGAGGGATCATTCGAGTACAGCCGCAAAACCTGATAAGCCTCGCCCGGGGCCTGACTCCACAGTAGCCGACTGTCGTCGCACTGGCATTTTTGACAGTCGTCCCGGCTTCCCCCGCCCGTTAACCTGAAAAAGGAATTTTGATTGCTGTACGTGTCTGCGGAACCCAGTGGTTTCCGACGATCTAAGAACCGCGGCTGATATCACGTAATAAAAAATGGAGTGGAGCTATGAGCAGGCGACTGACGAGGGGATCATTAATTCTGTTCGGCTTTCTGGCAGTGTCATGCCTGGCGTCGCCTCAGACCGTGCAGCAGAACGGAAAGCTCACGATAAGCGGCCAGCCCGGGGATGCTTCGGTGACTCAGATCAATGGCAGATCCTACGTCGACATCGAAGCACTGGCAAGACTCACGAACGGCACGCTTCACTTTAACGGGCCTCAGATTACCTTGACCTTGCCTGGCTACGCTGCAGCTACGCCGTCAACCCCATCCAGCAGCCAACCGTCAAATCCAGGATTTTCGAAGGAGTTCATCAAGGCTGGTATCGAAGAAATGTCTGTGATCAGAGAATGGCGCAGCACACTTCTCAATGCCGTCCAGAACGGCTATCCGGTAACGGACGCTGTTGTCGCCGGATTTCAGGGGCAAGCGGCTACGAACCTGAGATTGGCATCTGTAGCAGCGTCGACAGATTCCGATCAACAAGCCTTCCAATTGCTCAGCAACGAATTCGACAACATGCAAAAGTTGAGCAATAAGATTGTCGCAGCCCGCGAGAACATGAATTACGTTGCTCCAAACACCCTGAAGAATGATCCCCTATACCAGCAAATCCTAACCTGTGCGCGCTCGCTGGCCTCCATGGCCTCCAGCGGCCAGTTTGAGGATGATGGGTCGTGCCATTGAACCCCGGCCACGAGCTCCCGAGAGAAATTGCGTTAGTGGTACCCGCGGTATTGTCGATAACAAGTACTGCGCGACTAATATTCTTCTCCCGTGTTTTAGCTTGTTGACCGCAAAGCGGATCGCATCACAGAGAACGTGAGTTCATGAGCCGATGCAACGGGGCGCGCGAAATTTGTGCTAAAACTGGCAGTCTCCCGATCAGGGAGATCACTACAAGGCTAAAGCATTACTGCGACTTTATGGCCATTGACGCTGTAACCAAATCAGACGATGATCGACTGATGCCGGTTGCAATATGTGCGGTTCCACCAAATGAAAGGCTGGTACCTTCGTGTCATCCGTCCGCGTATTAGTGGTCGATGACTATGAACCATTCCGGCGATTCGTACGTTCGACTCTGGGGAAAAGACCGGAGTTGCAGATCGTTCGGGGGGCGTCAGACGGGCTAGAAGCGGTTCGTGCGTTCGAGGAACTGCAACCCGATCTGATTATTCTCGACATCGGACTGCCAACGCTGAATGGAATCGAAGCGGCTCGGCGAATCCGAGCGCTCTCTGCTGAATCCAAAATTCTGTTCGTAAGTCAGGAATCCTCATGGGATGTAGTGCAGGAGGCTCTCACGTCGGGGGGGCTGGGTTACGTCGTTAAGACACACGCCGGAAGCGAACTTTTGGCCGCTGTAGAGGCGCTTTGTCAGGGCAGAGAATACATCGGAAGCGGAATCTCAGTTCCCAATCGCACTGGCTTCACTCAGACGCAAAATTCCGTGTTCGACCAGGAGCCTATTCCGTCGCCTTCGCGCGGAAACTGCGCAGGCAGCCACGCAGTTCAATTCTATGCCGACGATGACTCTCTCTTGGTTGGATTCACTCGTTTCATCGAAGCCGCACTGAAGGTCGGGAATGCAGTCATCGTACTCGCGACCGCGTCACATCAGAACGATCTTCTGCAGCGATTGCGGGCACAGGGTTTGAATCTTGGTGCGGCCATTGAGCAGGGGATTTATATCCCGCTGAATGTTGAAGAGGCGCTCTCGACTTTCATGGTGGGCGGTCTGCCCGAATCAGTCCGGTTCCGCAAGGTTACGAGCGAACTATTAGCAACAGCGGCCAAGGCAGCGAAGGGAGAAAATCCCCGAATCGCAGCCTGTGGCGAATGTGCACCCACGTTGTGGGCGCAGGGTAATGCGGACGCTGCGGTTCAGGTCGAACACCTCTGGGACGAAATAACCAAGACAACTAACATCGATGTTCTTTGCGGTTATGTGCTGAGCAGCTTTCAGCACGAAGAGGAAAGCCATATCTATGAAAGAATCTGTGCCGAACACTCGGTTGTTTACGCCGGTGATCGGGACGAATGATCTCGGGGACATTCCGGCGGCAGATATGGATCCCGAAGTAATCTCAAACGGCCTTACTCTCCTAACAAGCAAAACAGCTTCTTGCCTTCCCCGTCCTCTCTAAATCGCTGAACGTGCTGACCGGTCGAACACGACCTGATCATGCCACCATAGTCGTTCGAACAAAGAGCGGGCCATGTCGAGGTCCCTGGACCGGTCTGCGGGCGGCAACGTTTTTTCCACGATGTCGCCAATGCTGCGAACTCCATCGATGGTGTCGAACAGGCGCTTTTCCGTTGGAGTGATTGGCAAGAAAAGATCTCTGTAGGTGTGAGTCTGGTTGATGAGAACAGCTGCGGCCCCGCGAGGCAGTCGGTCTTGAACACAAACTGTGTCGGACATTCGAATGGGTACGAAGCGCAGCCAGGCATCGCCCGAAAAACTAAGTTGCTGCGGGTTGTTCGCGTTGTCGCCTCGGTAGACAATTACACTATGGCGAGCCATCGTGCCCCGAAACAGTTCGATGGCGGCATACTGCTCTGCCAGGGAAAGGTGCGCCAGTTGGGTGGCCTGAGGGATCTTCGCGAGAGCGCCACAGTAAACAGAGTAAGGCGCTTGCCTCACCCAGCGGCCGAATGTCAGTCCCGCGTTCTCGATGAGGTCGAATAATTGCGGAACGGAATAGGCGCGGTCCTGCGGATGCAGTAGTGCATCGGCAAGCGCCGCCTCATGCCGAAAATCTGGAGCCTGGCTCAGCAGGGTTTCAAGTGGATGTCCGGGAGGCAACGCACTCAGCGCGCCCTTGAGATCTCGAATGTCTGCATCGGTTGCACGAATACCGATCCGTCTGCAGAAATCCTGCAGCATATAGATGCCGGCTCGTCCATAAGGCGCGTAGACCATGAGGTGCATGGCTCCGTCCGGTTTAAGCACGTTGCGCAGAGCCTCGAGGCCCGCGGCAGGGTCGGCGAGATGATGGAGGACCCCAGTGCACACGATCTGGTCGAAGCTCATCCCCAAGTCGCTCACTCGCTCAAGGGGAAACCAGTGAACCTCCAGATTTGTCAGGTTGTATTTTTGTTTGAGCTCCTCCGTGCGGAGCACACTGGTTGCGCTGCAGTCGATGCCGGTGACTTTAGCCGCGGGCCAGCGCAATGCGTGCTTGGCTGCTTGAGATGTTCCGCAGCCGGCAATGAGAACGGATTGGTCTTCCCGATAAGACTTGGTGGGCCAGAACAGATGATAGTCCGCGCGGCGTCGCTGTGGGTCTTGCCAAAGCCGCTGATATTTTTCCAGGTTATCGACCGGTGGAGGGTAGGGGTAACGGTCGTAAAAGTCCCGGACTTCCTCGGCTACATCAGGTAAGGGCGAAAGATGTTCAGCTAGTTGGTTCATAGCAACCGTAATCATGCCGATCTCGCAACCAATTTTTATAGCCGGTGAACTCCTCGCGCGGCTTGATGTTTGTTCGAGGTCCTGTCGGGCGTGATTTTCGTCCTCACCAACTGGTTCTGTTATTAAATCCGCGATCACGACTGGCAAGAACTGTTAGAAGTGACAGTCGAGGAGTGGGCCGGTCGAGTTGCTGAGCAAACGCCTCATAAAAAGCAGCCTAACTTCCGCCGCTGAAAACGACCTCGCTCCGTCATTATCAATGCTCAGCCCGAAAAGCGGCCTATGTATCGAGCATGTCCCATTCGTCGTCAATGACTCAGCGAAGCGCAGAAAGTTTGCTGTTCATCATTCCAACTCGAAATCATTCTTGCGGTACTTACGAAGTGCCGCTCTGCCACCCTATTTGGCTGCCGCAACCCAGACGTTGTCGGCAGCGGCTAACTCGGAATTCGGCGCCTCCGTGGTCAGGTTGACACGCTGCAAGCCATCTTTCTTTCCCGGAGTGGCTTGGAAAACTACGTAGTACTGGTTGTCGAACATCCTCTGCAGGCGGTCCAAGTAGGGTTTGAAGCTAACCAGAGATGAAGTACCGAGAGAAAAGCAGTCCCCGCCTGTTTCATCGGCAAGCTTGGTGAGGCCGGAAAGGCCAATTTCGAGATCCCAGGAACTTCGAGCCGCTCGCCCGACGCTGACAGCGTATAACGAGTAGACAATCACGTTGTAGCGCTGGCTGATTTCACTGGCGGAGTTCACGTCGGGACTCATGGTGGGCATGCTGTGATACACCGTTCCATAGTCAGGGCCCAGGAGCGGAGATCCTACTGGGACGCGTCCCGAACGAGGGGTCATGGGCTGACCTACCGGGCGCGCGGGCTGCGCTCCGCGAAGCCGGTCAATGCCGTCAGCAACCATCAGAACTTCACGCCGGACATTCTGCTGAGGCCACCCTTTTACCAAACTGATCAAAGACAGATAGGGGCTGTCCATCGTCGACAATCTCCCGAAAGGCAGGCGAACCGCTTTGGCGGCAAGGTCGTGATCGGCAGTGAAGTTTTGGCTGACTTGGACGGCGGCATTCGACATGTAACCGACGGCAATCACGGTTGTCGAAGGTTGAGCCTTGATGAAATCCCGAATGTCGTTGAGATTGTTTCCAACCCCGGTGTCGAGCGTATCGTCGATCAGGATAAACAACTGGAGCGCGGCATTGTCGCCGTTGGCAGGGATCAGTTGGTTCACTTTCAGAAAATTCTTCCCTTGTTTTACTTTTACGTCGCCCTGCTGCAGCTTGGGAATTTCGTCACCCCGTTGGGCCTCGTTGGTGGCAACCAGGTGGACTTGAACCCCTTGAGCAGTCTTGTCTTGTGAGCGCATGGTTGGCGCGGTGAACATCAGGAGACACAAAGTGCCTAACAACCCGAGAACAGGCTTAGAGTTTTTCATTGACCCTCGCTTTTGTAGTGCAATGGTTTTAGAATCTGCGCCGCTTTGCCGAGAACAGTATAAGCACCGCACCAGCACAAGAAACTGGCAAAACTGCCAGCGCACACGGAAGTCGTCTGAGTTCGTTGCCGGGGAAGACTTATTCGCCGCTACAGACCGCCTGCTCAGATTATGGATGAGGGTGTAAATTAAGCGCCGAATAGCCCGGTTTCTCCCCAACTAGCAGGGTCGGGTAGCGACCTGAAGTGGTGAATCCGCGCGACAGGACTCAGTCTGCGCCCTTTTAAGGCATGGGTCGATGGGTTGGAGTCCATCCGCGCTCACCATACAACCTCGGCTGCGGGTGCACTCGCGGTTCCGTTCTTCACATTACATGGTCTTGCGTGTGCCCGTGGCACTTCATTGCATCGGGCGCTGAACGTTCCGCCCGGCTTGGACTTGAACGAGTAGTAACTGCCCTCAGTTAACCCATCCGTTCGGCAATCCCCACGGAACTTCAGGCTTCCTGGGCCTGGCGGGCCTTCGGTCCTTCATCCGCATCATGACCATGAACTGGTTCTGACGGAGAATGGTGTCGGACTGCGATTCTGTGGTTTGCAACTGGGCACGGATCGTCTTCAACGCCGAGGCGTAGGCCTGCCGGGTTGGCTGTTTTTTCGGTTGATGCTGATTCATCACGCCCTCTGCACTTTTGATACGGGAACGAGCGCTGCCGTTGTCCCCGATGGCGAAAGGTGCCACTAAATCAATACTGACCGAAGATTTTGGGCTCTGCCAGACTCGGGAGAGCCCCTCTTCAGAGCGGGTTTACCTGCTGCGAAAACATCGCCCCTGATGTCGTTTTCTGCCTTTGCTCGGAGTGTTCGAATCCGTGACCTTCGCAATGTGCTGTCCTGGGTCGCAACAAATCAATCGGGAAGGCTAGCGCTGGTCGGATTTCCGGCCGGGCACAGGCAAACCGCCAACCTCCTCCGGAATCCAAGCAACGCCACCGGACGGCGCGCACGCAGGGGGGTAGGAATTGAGATCCATCGCCCATGATCGAGAGGCAAAGCCAGGGTTGAGTGCGAACCTCATAGCGACGTTCATACGCTGGAGTCCGTTACCGGCGGCGCTGTGGGGCGCGATCATTTATGGGGTATCGAGGATCGTGCGCTGATTCTTACCGAGGCCCTCTCAATCGGTCCCACGTGATACTCGTCAGGGCGACCGGTAAGTTTTGCGGTGCGCATCCGTCGGTGCTAGACTGCGCCAATGGCCACCAAAAAGAAGACGAAGAAAACGAAGAACAAGCAGACCGGATCGAAGAAGCTGATAAAGCCAAAGCGTGCTGCCAGCGCTAAGGCCAAGGCTAAGAAGCGGCCGGCCGCGAAGAAATCTGCCCCGAAGAAGCCAGCGGCAAGAAACAAGAGTGTCACGAAAACGAAAGGCGTGGCTAGCAAGAATAAGAAGAAGACGAGCGGCGTCCAGTCTGCCCGACCGGCTAAGCGACGAGTGCCCAGGCGAAATCCGAAACGGGCTGACAGGTCATTCCGACAGCCGGGATTTGACTCGGATTCAGCCGGGCAATCGGGAGACTTGCAGGGATTGTCCAACGTCGAACGCGCAGACTCGGAAAGTGTCGACGAGTTGATCGATGAAGGCAACGCGTTTGAAGCCGGCGTAGTGTCAGGCGTCGAAGAAGCCGACGACGAGGATGGAAGGGAAGTACACACGCACGAAGTGCCCGAGGATGACGTTCCCGCCGAATACCTGGATGAAGATTAGCGATTTTGAGCAGGGAAGGACGAAACAAGCAAACGGGAAAGTCAACACCGCAGCCTGATCTGCTTTAGAAGAACCGGGCCTTGAATTGTTCGTGCCTCTGGCGTGCTTCGTTCATAAGAGTTTGGAATTCGGGTTCGTTGCGAATATTTTGTAACAAAGGATCGCGCACGAAATAGGGATAGCAAAAGAACCCGCCCCCGATACTGTGCCGAAGCATGTGTAGCGCAGATTTCTTGTCGCCTAATACAGCATAAGCTTGGGCCACTTTGTAAATGCCTTCCGCATCGGTGACTCCCTGCTCTTCGATCCGGTCTTCAGTATCATGGAGAAGCTTCAAGCCACGCGCATCCTCCTGCTTGATTGAATAACTCAGCGCTTTTCCTACGTCTGCGGGAAGCAGGGAAGGCTCCATATCGAAAGCCCGATCAAAATCCTTGGCCGCCTGATCGCGATTGTTCAGGTAGTATTCGACGAAGCCACGGTAGAAGAGGATGTAAATCGAATCATTGCTCGGCAAGCTCTGCATGAACTTTTCATATTCACCCTGATACAGATAGGCATTGATCGCGGAGCTGTTGATTTTGACCTCGGGATTATTCTGGCGCGCTCGTTCACACTCTGCTACCGACTCCTCGAGCATCCCTCCAAAGCGGTAAGCGTAGCCGAGTTCCCAGTGCGCCTCCGCATTATTGGGACTAATCTGCAATGCTGAACGCAGCAACGGCACAGCCTCTTCCACCCTTCCGGTATCGGTCAGCAAATTGGCCATGTAGATTCGTGGCTCGACCAGCCCCGGATTTAGTGCGATCGCCTTCTCGTACGCAGCCTGCGCTTTGCTGTAATCCTCGCGCCCTCCAAACCTTAATGAAGCATTGGTTGTGTACGCCCGTCCGAGATGCGCCCAAGTGAGCGCGTAGTTAGGGTCGATAGAAGCGGACTTTTCCAGCAGTTGAATCGCCGGGGCGAACTCGTTTAGGGAATAGAGATCAACTCCCCGCAGGTAGTCTTCATAAGCCAGCGAGTTAACGGGATTGTCAGGCTTCAGATTTGCAGCTTCTGTTGGTGAAAGGTTCAACTCCAGTCCCTTGATAATTTGCTGGGCCACGCGATCTTGTACGGTCAATAGTTTGTCGTACTTGAAATCCATCGTGTCTTGCCAGAGAATCTTGTCCGGCTTCACATCCACCAGTTGGGTGGTAATCCGTAAGTCGTCGCCGTCTTTGATAAAGCTCCCTGTGAGCAGCGTGTCGACGTTCAAATCGGCTGCAACTTTCTTGGGGTCGATGATCTGATTGCGATACTTATCGACCGAAGTAGATGGACGAACGGTAAGTGCATTGATGTAGCCGAGTTTGGTGATAACGGCATCAGCGAGTGAAAACCCCAGGAAGTCCGTCTCGGGGTCCTGCTTGAGATTCCGAAAGGGAAGAATCGCCAGGCTCCGCGGTCGAGCGGCTGTAGGAGTTGGGTTCGATTTTTTTACAATCAAGTAACCGATGACCGAAACAGCGACCAGGATCACGGCCAGCGCCAGGAATTTTCCGCGCGACGAAACAGCATCGGAATCGAGAGCCGTACCATCCGCTTGGGCAAGTGTGCGACCGCCCGAGCCTGACTTCTTCGGTTCAAGCTGAAGCGCCTTCAGCGTTCCTTGCACGATCTTCTTAGCGCCACTTGACCGGCTGCTGGGGCGTACCGAGCGTTGCAATTGCGCTTGAAACTCCATCACCTTCTTGAAGTCCTGAAGGTCAATAAGCAAGTCTTTTACCGTTTGATATCGGGTCTCGCGGTCCTTGCGCAAAGCTTTGCTGATCATGCGCTCAAGTTCATGCGGCACATCCGGGACAAATTCTACTGGCGGCGGGGGCTCGACCTTCAGGATTTCGGCGATGATGTCGCTGGCGGTGCCGCCTTCAAATGCCGATCTTCCAGTGACAAGTTCATAGATCACGGCTCCCAGGCTGAAGATATCGCTGCGAGCGTCAACCTCAATCCCGCGGGCCTGCTCCGGCGACATGTACTTCGCCGTGCCCAGTACCATTCCCGGTTCACTGGTCGACGATCCAACCGTCGTAGCCAAGCGACGAATGGTTCCCCCGACCTTTTTCTCGCTCAGCTTGGCGATTCCGAAATCCAGGACCTTCACAATCCCATCGGATCGCACGATCACATTTTCCGGCTTAATGTCGCGATGAATAATTCCGGTGGCATGCGCCGCAGCCAGAGCGCTGGCAATCTGGATTGCGATTTCAATCGCGGTACCCAACTCGAGTTTCCCCTTTGCCAGTCGCTGGCGAAGGGTCACGCCATCGATGAACTCGGAAGCAATAAAATGCATTCCGTCGGCCTGCCCGAATTCATGAATGGTAAGAATGTTTGGATGATTAAGCGCTGAAGCGGCGTGCGCCTCGTGCTCAAAACGACGTAACCCGCGTTCATCGCGAGTCAGTTCGGGTGAAAGCATCTTAAGCGCGACTTTCCGTCTAAGGCGTGTGTCCTCGGCAAGGTAGACCTCGCCCATACCGCCAGCTCCAAGCATGGAAACAATTTCGTAATGTGCCAGGCGTCTGCCCGGAGCAATGCTATCGTGATGATCCTGCTCCATCGTGCGATGCGCCGCCTCGAGCACCGGCTTTTCCAGGAAATCCATGGGTTTCTCGGCGGACTCCAGAAGAGTTTCCACCTCCTTCCGCAGCTCCGTGTCACCGCCGCAGCGCTGGTCGAGGAACTCCGCGCGCGCCTCGGGCTTCAACTCGACAGCCTCATAAAATAGGGCTTCGAGCCGACGCCAGCGGTCGGAACTGGAGGAAGAAGCCATCAGTATTTCCTAGGAGGCGTTGTGTGTAAGTTCGCGATGCAACCAGGCCTTCGCCATTTTCAGTTCCCGATGCACCGTAGCTGGAGAAATCTTGAGAGCTTCCGCAGTTTCGTCGTAGGTAAGCCCGCCGAAGAAAAGCAGCTCGATGAGCTCGCTTTTTCTTTGATCGTGGACGGCCAGGCGCTGCAGCGCCTCGTCCAACTCCACAATGCCTCCGCTCGTTTGCGGACCAACCAACACAGCGTCGTCCAACGAGATTTTCTCCGCCCCGCCCCCGCGCTTGTCGCGGTTATGAGCTTTCGCGTGGTCGACGAGGATGCGGCGCAAGAGCCGAGCGGATACAGCGAAGAAATGAACCCGGTCCTGCCAGGCTATGTCGGCATCGACCAGGCGTAAGTAGGCCTCGTTGACCAGGGCTGTGGCCCGCAGAGTGTGGTCTGGACGTTCGGCGCGCAGACAACGCGACGCCAGCTTGCGAAGCTGCTCATAGACAACCGGCATTAACTCGTCAAGCGCCGCTTTGTTCCCGCTGCCCCATTGTTGCAGGAGCTGTGTCACTAACTGCTGCTCTGGAAGCATCTGCTCTGTTCCCATTTATCTGAGTCCGCTGCGCCCTTCAATTCTCGCGTCCCGGCCCGTGGCGCTGGGCTGAGTGGCACAAGTCTACATGGGTCAGAAAGGGAACTCGTTCGAGCGTGCACTCATCCCGTCCTCCCTTGGCGCGGAGAGGCTGGTTGATGCCGCGAAATGGAGACTTGCCCATGGAGCTTGCTATCGTTCAAGGCGGGCCCTATTGCGCACTAGAGTACCACAGTTTTCCCACCGAGCAAGGTGACAAAACGTTCATCATGTTGACCCGTTCAATGCCGCAGCTGGACTCGCCTTCACCATGCTCTCGCCGCCCCATGCTATAGTCCGATCAAACGCATGGGATCCTTAATCTTCTTATTTTTTCCCTGGGGTTTGATTCTCCAGGCAGTAGCAATTGTCCACTTCATTCGCCGCCGCCCCGACGGCTACTGGTTGTGGATCATTATCTTCTTCGGGGGACTTGGGGCTCTGATCTACATTGCTGTCGAAGTAATTCCCGACGCTGGCCTGATGCGCCAGTCATTCAAAGTATTTCCCCGGCGCAGGAGAATTCACGAACTCGAATCGGCCACTCTGGACAATCCATCGGCCGGAAATTACGAGGAACTGGCTGATCTGTATCTGGAAGAAGGAAAATATGCTCGGGCCCGCCAGTGTTACGACAAAGCAATTTCATCGCGCACCGACTCGCTTGACCCCTTTTATCGCCGAGGCATGGCCGCCACCTTCATGGGCGACTTCACCGCCGCCCTTCCCGATCTTGAACGCGTAGTCGCGCAGGACCCCAAGTACGACTTTCAGCGCGCCGCCGCGTTGCTGGCCCACGCCTATGGCAACACCGGCCAACCCGAGAAAGCCGAGGCTCTGTTTCGCGAGGTCACGAAAATCTCCACTGCGTCCGAAACTTATTACAACTACGCTTGCTTCCTGTCGGACCAGCAACGCAATGCCGAGGCCCGCGAATGGGCCCAGCGCATTCTGGATAAGAAGCCGAACATGCCGGGATATTTGCGCCGCCGTGAGCGTCCCTGGTTCCGCAAGGCCTCGGCTCTGCTGAGCCGGGTAACGTAGGCGCGAGGTCCTCGCTCCTGCGGGCCGAGTAAGGGTATCTATCTGCTCCAGCGGGCAAAGACGTCCGCGGCAGACTGAAAATATTCGCAGCCTTGCTAATTCGCAGCCAGATAGTCTTGCAACGCCCGCTGGGTTTGGAGATCGAGGGCTTCGCCGAATTGAGTGAGATCTTCGAGCAGCGAATGCGGATCCATATGTTCAAGATGTTCGAGCGCTAAAGCAAAAACGCAGCGCCGGACCAGGTTGTACTCTTCGACCAATCCCATCGCCGTAAACCCCTGCGCCTGTCGCAGTCGGCCGTGCCGCAAGGCGGCTTTCATGGATGCGGTTGCCATCTGCTTCAGATCCAGGTTCATGACCTTCATGGTTTCGTCAATCACCGGCAGGATGGGAGCGGTTCGTTTCCCGGCAGCTAGCTTGACGCGCTTGAGGTTTGGATCGGCCTCGCTATGCGCCAGCCATTGCCTGCGAATCCGGCCGCGATTTTGCGTCACCAGCATCTTGAGTCGCTTGGCCCCGCCTGCGGAACGCGAAAGCCGATTCTCGGCGGCGGATGATCCCCGCCCCAACTGTTGGCTGATTTCTTCCTGCGCCTGACGAAGAGCGCTTTCGATTTCGCTCGAACGCCGGTCCCCGCGGGCAACCCGACTCACATAGGAAGGATCTACATTAAGCTTGCGCGCGATTCTCACATATAGGCCGCGATACAATGTTTGCGGGGATTGTAGTTTCGGATTTAAATTTGTGTTAGAATTGTCACGGTACATGACAACCTTTCATGTAGACTGGCGACAGGGTGCCGCCTAACGCGAGCGTTAAAACAGACGCGTTAGTTACAGTCTAGCAGGCGCACCATGAGCAACACAAGAGATGCGAAGCTCGAGTGGGCAAAGCGGATCATCGCCCTTCGCCGTCGCCTCCAGATGAGCCAATCTGAACTGGGTCAGCAGATGAATGCTTCCGCGATGGCAGTATCGCGCTGGGAGCGTGGTGTGCAGGAGCCTCCGGCCAACGTTTACGTTCAACTTGGTAACATCACTGGCGATCCCGAGTGTTGGTACTTCTGGGGTCGCGCAGGATTGAGCAGCGACGATCTAATGCGAGTTTTGCCTGCCGCCCGCTCCCGCTTGCGCAAAGATCGTATGTTAAAGCTGGAGGTCGTCCAGGCTGGAGCCCATCGCACGCCCAACCGCTCAGCTGACCTGGTAGCCATCCCGTTTCTGCCGGTTGTAGCAGCCACTCATGGAGGGAAGGGCGATCCGGTGGAAAGCCTCAATGATATCCCTCCGGAGACCATGTTGGCTGCGCCCAGCAAGTGGTGTCCCAACCCGGCCTATACCAGTTGTCTCCGCGTTCATGGCCGTTCCATGATGCCACTCATTCACGACGGCTACATCATCGTGATCGACACTTCGCAGACCAATCGGGCCAAGCTTTATGGACAGATCGTGGTGGCGACCCACAAAGATCACGGACTTATCGTATCTCGCCTGCAACGCTTTGATCACACCGAGGTTTTGGTCCCGGAAAACCGGGAGTATGAGTCCACTGCCGTATCCATCAATGGCTGGCGGATCGTCGCCAAGATCCTCTGGTGGATTGGGCAAGCCGCTTAGTTTTTTCCCCGCACTCCCTGCACCAAAATTATTTGGCCCACCCTTTTCGTGCGAACACGAATAAGGGTGGGCCATGCCGCTACGGATTTGCCTTTACTTCTTTTCCGGCGCCGAGTGTGCTGGCTGCTGTTTTTGCTGCATGTGTTGTTGTTGCTGATCGTGTTTTTGTTCCATCTGCTGCGTCTGTTGCTGGTGCCGTTGTTCGGTCTGCTGCTTCTGCGCCTCATTCGCGTTCTGTTGCGTTAGACGCTGATGCTCCTGCTCCTGTTTCTGCGCCAGCTTTTGATGGTCCTGCTGCTGCTTCGCGTACAGCTTGTCCTGCTGTTGCTGATATTTCTGGTTCGTTTTAGCGTTCCCTGTGTTTGGAGCAGCAGGACGCTCGTGCGGTTGAAGGTCCTTGGCGTCGTTCGGCACCGGCGGACGAGGAACATTGTTCGCCGGACGACCTGCCGGCTCGCTACCCCGTTCTCCAGCATTCGGCGGACGAGGAACGTTGTTCTCGGGACGGCCAGCCTGCTCGTTGCCACGCTCTCCTGCGGGCGGATGGTACGGTGCTCCCGCTTCTCTGGCCGGCACAGCTCCGCCACCCTTGAGTTCTCCGGGTCGGGCCGTGGCTGCGACCGGTGGCCTGCCCTGGTTAACCGACGCCCGTTGTTGCGGGTCATTGCGAGCCGCTTCTTCATGTTGAGTCTGGGCGGCGACGGGCGGTAGATGTCGCTCATGTTCGGCCGCTTCTTCTTGAGACGTCGCGCGCGCCGTGAGCCCTCCATTGCCTCCGTTGTAACTCACGCGGTTCACCGTGGTGTTGTTGATCACGGTCGTGTTGTAAACATTGTGAATGTTCGTGACATTCACGTTATTCACAGAGCGGTTATAGAAAAACTGTCCGCCTCGCCATTCACCACCTTGATAGCCATTACCGAAGTAGCCAAATCCGTAGTTGATGCCACCGTAGAATCCGATATGCGGACCCCAATAGCCGACATGGAAAAGGAATGCGGAGCCGCCCCAACCCCACCATCCCGGAGTCCACAAGAACCCTGGTTGCGGCGCCATTACCCATGTACCCGGCACCCAGTAATAGCCATCAGGACCGTAAGCCCAGTACCCGGGCGTCCAAAGATAACCGGGCTGGGGACAGGGTGGTTGCTCGTACACCGGCAACGCCGGCGGACCGAAGTTGACAGAGACGCCGATGCCGATCTGCGCGCCCGATGTCGCCGGCAGCGCCATCATCACAATTGCGAAAAATATCGAACACAGTACTACTGAAGCACTGCATCGCATTCGTTTCATGGTTCCTCGTACCTGCTAAGTTTTGGCCCCACATTTTGGGGCAGATTTAAAATCTTCGTGCCACACAACACAAACCCCGACTCGAGCACTATGTTGCGCCGGGTCATCCTCTGCCTGCGCAGCATAACGATAACAGCTCCGCACCAACCCGACTAGCTGCGAACGCGCAACCCTAGCGCAGGGTAAGGATTAGCGCACACGCAATCTATACGGTTAGCGCTGTAGGCATTTTACTTAGTCGCTGTACAGGGTGCCCCACGCGGAGCTCAGAAAAAAGACTGTCGGTTCCATTTTGGAAAGATTCGTCGGGTGGCCGCGGGCAGGAGCAGCACCAGCGCTGCTCCACTCGCGTTATAGCCGTCACATCCCTGGCTGAACTACTTGCACGATGTTGTTGCGCACAGCGTAGAGCACCAAATCGCTCACCGAGTGAAACTGAAGTTTGCGCATGATATTAGAGCGGTGAGTTTCCGCGGTTTTCACACTCAAGCCCAGAGTCACCGCGACTTCCTTGGTGCTGCTGCCCTCCGCCAGTAACTGCACCACTTCACGCTCCCTGGGAGTCAGCGGAGTGCGGCCCGGCAAAAAGGATGTCCCACCCCTCAGGTAGCCCTGCAACACCATCGCTGCTACTTTCGGCGTGAAATATGTCTTGTCGCGCAGCAAGGCGTCCACTGCAGCCACCAGCTCACATCCTGAATCAGATTTCAGCAGATACCCGCGGGCGCCAACATCCAGCACGTCGTGGATGACCTGGTCAGAATCATGCAGCGTGAGGATGAGGACCTTTGTAGCCGGATTCGTCTTCACAATCTGTCGCGTCGCCTCCAGTCCGTTCAGGCCCGGCATGCTTACGTCCATGACGATGACGTCAGGCATTAACTGCTTCGCTTTTTCTACTGCTTCGCGCCCGTTACATGCCTCCCCGCACATTCGCCACTCTGGCTGTTGCTGGAGTATCGCGATCAAACCTTTGCGCACCACTTCATGATCGTCAGCTACCAAGATGCGAAATGCTGCCACAGAACACCTCCTAGGAATCTGTTTTTGACCCCAGGCAGCGCCAGACGGCGCCGACCCATCCTCGTGATTGCCTGCACCTGGACGCAGTCAACCCCAACCTTCCGTGGAAATTCCGCCAGAGAGACTTCGGCAGCGCGATTACAAGTTACTTTCAATTCCTAAAGCATCAGCCTTGCCAAATCGGGAAATCCTGTAGACTCCTGAGCTTAGTGGCGTAGCAACCTGCGCGGCTATGTAATTTTTACTAGCCATCGAAGCCACACTGCAGTTGTGCAACTAATTTTGCACAACGGGCCATCGCTAAGATTCATCCCCGCTGCCAGCTTGCATTTCCAGTTTTGCCCTTCGCCTCCGAAATGTTCTGCGCGGGAAACGGTTATGTTCCGTGTGCGGATCGCGCGGCGGTGGAGCGCTGTCAGCTCTCGCCGGCGTTGACATTTAGCAGGTCCGGTTCTATCGTTGCCACCCGGACAGCAATGAATATTGTCAAGGCAACTCACCGGTTCGAAGAGTGGCTGGGCCGCCACACGACGCTGGTGCAGGCGGATCTACGCCTCAAGCATCAGCGCATGGCGGAAGCCCCATTTCCTTTTCTTCGCGCCACATTCTATCGCTGGATGCAGATCTGGCCTGAGATTTGTCCTGATCTGGCCAAAGCTCCCCGGGTTCTCGCCGTGGGCGATCTCCATGTGGAGAATTTTGGCACCTGGCGGGACGTCGAAGGCCGCCTGGTCTGGGGGATCAATGACTTCGACGAGGCCGCCATTCTGCCCTGCACCCTCGATCTGGTGCGGCTCGCCACCAGCGCGATGTTTGCTATTGCCGCCGGCCACCTCACACTGAAGCCCAAGGAGGCGTGCGCATCGATTCTTGAGGGTTACAAGGAATGCCTCGTTCACGGCGGCCAGCCCTTTGTGCTCGAAGAGAACAATGCTTGGCTGCGGCAAATCGCAACTGGAGTGTTGCGTGATCCAGTTCACTTCTGGCGCAAAATGGACAGCTTGCCGAAGGTTCGTGGTGAAGTCCCCGTGAGTGCGCGGGAGGCTCTTGAGCACCTGATGCCGGAGAACTCTCTCAACTACAGAACGGTTCGCCGTGTCGCTGGTCTGGGAAGTCTGGGGCACGTTCGCGTGGTCGCAATCGCGCTCTGCCGTAGTGCCAAAATCGCTCGCGAAGCCAAAGCGCTCGTACCCTCCTCAGTTTACTGGGCCAGTGGAGATGACGGTCCTTCCGAGATCATGTACCAGGCCATCATCAGCCGCGCTGTTCGCGACCCCGACCCCTTTGTGCAACTGCGAGGTCGCTGGATTGTCCGTCGCTTGTCACCACACTGTTCCCGCATCGAACTAACCGTTCTGCCCACCGACCGCGACGAACTCCGCCTTCTTTCTGCCATGGGATGGGAAACCGGCAACATTCACCTAGGAAGCGTAGACGCCTGCAAATATATCCGTCGCCACCTCAGCCGCCTCAAGCCAAGCTGGCTCTACACAGCCGCAAAGAGCATGGAAGAGGCGGTTGCCGGGGACTGGCGCACCTGGAAAAAATCTGTGGGCTCCTGAAGCATTCGTTTCAGCCATCAGATCTGCCGAGGAAACCCATAGCAAATTGCGTCTGCCGATTCCAGCCGCGCCGCGGTTCCTGCGCTTTCGCGTCTCAGCGCATTCAGCAGTTCGTCCAGGATCACCTGCAGCGATTCTGGATCTTCTCGGAACGCACGCCGCACGCTTTCCCGGTCAACCGCTAATTCGCCAATCAGCCGCGCACCTTGAATATTGGGCTCTTCCGCAACGGGAAGAATCCAGCCCAGCCGTTGTCTGCGGCGATCCACTTTCTCATGTCCAACCGTGGCAAACGGATAGTCCAAACTCCCCGTCGTCATCCAGTGCACCACCAGCTCCTCCACGTGTCCACCGCTGCATGCCGCATAAATACCCCGTCGACTGGACAGTTCGTCCTGCCATTCAAGAACCTTCAGCTTGTCTTCCCAATGGCTCTCCGCCACCAGAAACCATACCTGCCCCGCTGATCTTTCCTCGCCGCAGATCGTGCACTCCTGCATCTTTGGGTTATCCATACGTCCTTTTTATGCGGACTGTTCTGTCCGGCTCGTTGCGTTCGCAGATGCTTCCTGCCCGTGTTCAGCTTCCGCGGGTTTCTTCTTGGCCACGTCAAACCGCGGAACTGTGACCACTCCTCGGCCCTTTTCGTATGACAGAGTCAGGGCGAACGCACACTGGTCGCAGAGCCAGTAGTATTCGATGCGATTCGCCAACTGGCCCCGGTGCGCTCGCCGCAGCGTAGACTCTTCGAGAGATTCCTTTTCCACCAGGAATAGTTTCCCCTGTCTCAGCTTGCGGAACGGGACGAGACAGGCTGGATTTGCGCATTTGTGCAGCACCGGTGCAACCTCCGAAATGCCGATCTAAGTCAAGGGCGAGCATTGCGGATGCACGCCAAGGTCCGAAGTGCGATGGCCTGCGCGCCACTCGAACCACTTTGAATGCATCAGGCTGCACCGCCCAGCGTGCGCCTTCCCGAAACCAACATGCCCACCTGCTGTCCCGGTGACGAAATCTCGTCATCCGCCGTGCCGCCGCGAAATATTCTTCCTCTCGACGAATTCCCACCCAATCCCTATCATGGAAGACATCCCACTAGATCGAGGTAACGATATGGCCGAACCAACTTATGAAGAATTGAAAGCCCGTTTAGCCGAACTGGAGAAGCAAGGCCCGCGCCGCACCGGCAGCCTGGAATTTCGCGTGAGCGAAAAAGGCGGAGTCAGCGTGTATGGCCTTGGCCGCTTTCCAGTCACGCTGTATTACGAACAATGGACGCGCCTGTTGGACGCCGCCGAAAAGCTTCGCGAATTCCTTGAAGAAAACAAATCGAAACTCAAGCTCAAAGACCAATAGCTTCGACCGCGAGCAGTATCTTTATCTCACCACGCGAGGCCGGAGCAGTGGTCTGCCCCGCGAAATCGAAATCTGGTTCACCCATCGCGACGATCGTTTCTACCTGATCGCCGAATACCCCACCTCGCAGTGGATCCAGAATTTACAAGCGCATCCGCAGGCGCAGGCGCGCGTTGCCGGTGAAAACTTCGCGGCCCAAGCCCGCATCGTCTCTCCCGAAACCGAGTCCGAGTTGCACCGCGCCATCGCCGAACTCTCCCGCAAAAAATATGGCTGGGGAGAAGGTACGATAGTAGAGTTAACCAGAACTGAGAACCGAGAACCAGGAACCAAGAACTGATTTAAGACTGACCACTGATTTAAGACCGACACTGATTTAAGACCGACACTGATTTAAGACTGAAGAAGCATGGCATCCTCCGAAGACATCCTCACCCTCCCACCACCCCCGGCAGATGCCCGTCTGTCCTACGGGACCGATCCCAATCAGTTCGCAGACCTGCGCCTTCCCAAAACCAAAGGCCCGTTCCCGGTGGTAATGGCCATCCACGGAGGCTTCTGGCGCGCCAAGTACGATCTAGCCCACTTAGGCCATCTCTGCGCCGCGATGACCGCCAAAGGCATCGCCACCTGGAACATCGAGTATCGCCGCGTTGGAAACCCCGGTGGAGGCTGGCCCGGCACTTTCGAAGACATTCGCAACGCGCACCGATATCTCCCGCAAATTGCCAAGCGCTATGACTTCGACTCCACAAAAATTCTTGTGATGGGCCACTCTGCCGGCGGCCAGCTCGCCATCTGCCTCGCAGCTCACGAATCGTCGCTCAAACGAGTGGTCTCGCTGGCGGGAGTATTGGATTTGCAGAAGGCGTGGGAACAGCATCTCAGTAACGACGCGGTTGTGGCTTTTCTTGGAGGCAAGCCCAGCGAGGTAACAGAGCACTACCGCGAAGCCGATCCCATGCAGTTGGCAATCGACCACGCCACGGCGCAGTGGCTGATACACGGAGCCGGAGACGACACCGTCCCCTCCTATTTCAGTCGCCAGTACGCTGAGCTAAAGAAAACCCGCGGAGAAGATGTCCATTACACCGAAATCTCAACTGCCAGCCATTTCGACCTGATCGATCCCCGCTCGACCGCCTGGCCCACAGTAGAAAACACGGTCCGCCGCCTGCTCACTTAGAGTAAAGATGGAGAGGCGAGTGTTCCCGCTCGTCAAAACTCTTTGTTATTATCCGTGAGAATCCGCGTAAATCCGTGGCCGCCTTTCAAGCGCAGTTCCGCAAAACCAAAGCCGAATTCTTCGACCCAAACGCAATGCAATTACAAACCGCATGTTCGACTAATCTCTTCCTTCCAACTTCCGGCACATAATCCAGATCGCACTCCGGATCAGGTGTTTCTAGATTTATCGTCGGCGGGATCCGCCCACTCTGCATGGCCACAATCGCAGCCGCGACTCCGGCTGCCCCGCAAGCCCCCTGCGGATGCCCGATCTGCGACTTCAACGCCGACATCGGAACCTCCCGCGCCCTTTCTCCCAGCACCAACTTCAACGCCCGCGTTTCGATGCGATCATTCAGCTGCGTCGAAGTGCCATGCAGGTTCACATAGTCCACATCCTGAGGCGCGATGCCCGCCTCTTTCATCGCCAGGCCGATCGCCCGTGCCGGCTCTTCACCACACTCCTGCAATCGCACCCGATGAAACGCTTCGCACGTCGACCCATACCCGCAGACTTCCGCCAGCATCTTCGCCCCACGCGCCCGCGCGTGTTCGTATTCCTCCAGCACAAACATCCACGCGCCTTCAGCCAGCACAAATCCGTCGCGGTCCACCGAGAACGGACGCGATCCCCGCTCCGGCGCATGATTCCACGAGTCGGTCAAAATCTTCATCAGGATGAAGCCTTTAATAATGCCCAGCGCAATGGGAGCATCCGCACCCCCGCTCAACACCATGTCCAGCCGCCCCGATTGAATCTGCCGCATCGAATATCCGAACGCGTCGGTCGACGAAGTGCACCCGGTCGTGATCACATGACTTGCCCCGCGCAATCCAAAACGCACATTCAGTTCGCTCGAAAGCGAGCCCATGACTCCTGTGGGAACGCAAAACAAACTCATCTGCTTGTACTGCTGATGAAAGAACAAACGATATTGTTCCTCGGTAAATTCCTGTGATCCTCCACCCGAACCGATGATTACCCCAAAGCGCTGTTTCTCTTCAAGGGGAAGGGAAGCGTGATCGAGCCCGGCCGAGCCCAAAGCCTCGGTAGCCGCCGCCAAAGCCAGCGGGAGCACGCGCGATACATGCTTTCGCTCGCGCTTTTCGACCCAGGCCAATTCATCGAAATCCGGAACCTCCCCAGCAATCCGAACGGGAATCTCCGCCGAATCAAACCGCGAAATCCGCCGCACTCCGCTCCGGCCGAGAAGAGTGCCCTCAGAAAAAGCAGCATTCCCCACGCCATTAGGACTCACAACTCCCATGCCGGTAATCACGACTCGTCGTTTCAAATCCTTGCCTCCCTGGCGCGATCGTGCAACATTTTAAGAACTCCGATTTTGGGTGGCGCAGCGCTTCTAGCGCTGCGGTAACCGCCCTCGAAAGAACAGGGTTCAAACCCTGGATTAGCAAACATGTGTTTTTCGCCGACAGTTAAGCCGCGCCGTCACGATCGTCGAACATCCGGCCCCCAGCTCGAAGTATAGACCACAATCCAACGGCACCTTCAGGTTTGGATGCAGGAAGCGCCCAGAAACAAAAGGGGACGAGCGCCGCTATCTCGTCCCCGAATCGTTACTGTGGATGCGGTAACTGCAACATCAGGCCGCTGCCTTGCCCCGCTTCCACTGACGGCAACTGTCCGTTCCATCGGTCGATCAAAGCTCGCTGGTTTTCTAGCCGTCGCAGTTCCAGCAATTGTGCCGTAAGCGAACTTTGCCGAATACGATTCGAATCAGCTTCACCTTGGGCCCGCGTGACCTGCGACTTGGCATCGCCCTCAGCCTCGGCGATTTTCTTGGCCGCCTCAGCTTGTGTCGTTGCCAGTTCATTCTTCGCCCGTTCCGCTTCCTGGATCGCTTGCGCCTTCGCGGTAATGGCTTGCGCAATCACCGTTGGCACTCGAGGCGCTCCAATGAAGCCGAATTGCTGGACGCCCACACCGACATTGGTAACCTTATCCTGAATCTGCTTTTCTACTCGGCTCAGAAATTCTGCCTTCCTTTCTCCGTATACATCCTCCACCGTATAGGTGGAGGCAACCTCGTTCAGCGAATTGCGCACGATGTCCCGCAGAATGCCGTGCGTAAAACGATCGAGATTGTTGACCCGGTATTTCACGTAGAAATCCGGGACCTTCGAGGGCTCGATAGCATACGACAAGGAAACGTCGGCGTAAATTTCCATCCCTTCTTTGCTATTGAATCCCATCTCCTCGTTCAGTGGATTCCCTTCATCCACGTTCTTCGTCCACTTCACGGTTTGCACGTAAGTAGGGAACTCGATGATCTGCGTGGTAAGCGGGCTGTAGAAAACCCACCCAGTTCGCACTGGAATCTCCGACGCTCCCCGCTGACTGCCTGCCAGGTTAACTTCCACTCCAACGTAGCCAGCCTCGATTCGAGTCACGCCGATCAAGAAGCTGAAGATTAACCAGATGCCGATTACGGCGCCGGCAATTGTTAGCAACAGCACGATCAGGTTTCGGCGCGAGCCTCCATTCCATGCATGATCGATAACAGGAGGTGTCCGTTTCTCGCGGTCATTGTTGAATAGCGTCATAGGTTCCTCCAAATCATGCGCACCACCAGGGGCACGCAAATCAGCAAAGCAAAAATGATCGCGATCCCGCCCAGCAGCGCGGAATCCCGCGGCTGGCTCATCAGGTGGAATCCACCCACCAGCACCGCATACGCGATCAGGCACACAGCCAGAATCGCAACCAAGCGAAAATGGTGTCTCATGGTTTATTCACTCCCTCCTGAATCTGCTCAGGCCTGGAGCATTTTGTCGTCAGCTGAAACTTGCCAGAAGCGGCTTGTGGTAGGGCTTACACGGAATTGAACAACAGCAGATAAGATGTGGCCCATTCTCTGCGGATTCAAACTACATTGCCCGTCAGATCAATGGTTTGCAGGCGTTCTTTGGAGTCCTGTTTTATAATCGCGTTTCCCGATCCGGAGGGCTTTTGGCCTACGAAGATTTGCGTGATTGGATCGCCGCGCTCGATCGCGCCGGCGAACTCAAGAGAATCCGTACCGAAGTCGATCCCATTCTCGAGATCGCCGAGATCACCGACCGTGTCTCCAAGATGCCCGGCAGAAATAATGGAGGTCGGGAGTCCTCGCCCGGCGGCCCCGCATTGCTCTTTCAAAACGTCAAAGGCCATCCCGGCGCCCAGGTCCTGATCAATCAATTCGGATCCGCCCGCCGCATGAATCTCGCGCTCGAGGTCGACAAACTCGACGAAGTCGCCGACCGCATCCGCCAATTCATCGACGTAAAATCCCCGCAAGGCTTCCTCGACAAAGTAAAAATGTTGCCCATGCTTGCGGAGATGGGGAAGTTCTTTCCGAAAACCGTTTCCAGCGGACCGTGCAAAGAAGTCATACGCCGTGACAATTTCTCGCTCGACGAGTTCCCCATCCTGCAATGCTGGCCCAAAGACGCTGGCCGCTTCATCACACTACCGTGCGTTGTGACGCGCGATCCAAAAACAGGCAAGCGAAATGTCGGAATGTACAGAATGCAGGTCTACGACCAGCACACCACGGGGATGCACTGGCAAAGACAAAAAGTCGGAGCCGAACATTATCGCGAGCAGATGCGAGCCGCCGCCGCAAAAGAAAACTTAGGCGCGCACGTTCCCGCCCGTGCAGCCGTCGACATAATGGCGCGCTCCTCCGGCGGTTCCGTACTCGCCGATGGCAATCGTCCCACCGGCAAAATGGAAGTTGCCGTAGCCATTGGCACCGATCCCGCAATCACTTTTTGCGCCATCGTCCCCGCTCCCCCCGACGTCGAAGAATATCTCATCGCCGGATTCCTCCGCCAGAAACCAGTAGAACTAGTAAAGTGCGAAACGGTCGATCTAGAAGTTCCCGCGACCGCAGAAATCATCCTGGAAGGCCACGTAAACCTGGAAGAACTAAACCCCGAAGGCCCCTTCGGCGATCATACCGGCTACTACTCGTTGGAGGATCTCTATCCCGTTTTTCATCTCACTTGTATCACGCATCGCAAAGATCCGATCTACTCGACGACGATTGTTGGCAAGCCTCCGATGGAAGATGGTTGGATGGGCAAAGCTGTCGAGCGCATTTTTCTTCCGCTCATGCGGCTGACGATTCCTGAGATTGTCGACATCAACCTTCCCGTCGAAGGCGTCTTTCATAACCTGATGATTGTTTCCATCAAGAAGTCTTATCCCGGTCAAGCCCGCAAAGTCATGAATGCGGTCTGGTCGCTGGGTCAGGCCATGTTCACGAAGTGCATCCTCGTGGTCGATGAAGATGTCAACGTGCAGGACATCGCCGAAGTCACTCTCAAGGTCCTCAACCACATCGATCCCGAGCGCGACATTCAGTTCATGCTCGGCCCCGTCGATTCCCTCGACCACGCTTCCCGCCTGCCCAACTACGGATCGAAGATGGGCATCGACGCCACCCGAAAATGGTCGAGCGAGGGATTCACCCGTCCCTGGCCCGACGAAATCCTCATGGACGAAAAAACCAAAGCCCTGGTCGACAAGAAATGGAAAGAGCTAGGGATTGAGTGAAGCTCCCGGTTGACCCGTCCCAAGTCCGCGACTAGACTCGACGCCGGAGGTTCTCCTATGCGATGTTTGCTCAAGGTGTTGATCCCGGTCGAAACCGGGAATGCTGCGATTAGCGATGGCAGTTTGCCCAAGACTATCGAATCCATTCTGAGTGACCTGAAACCCGAGGCGGCTTATTTTATGGACGAGCATGGCCAGCGAAGCGGGTTCATCTTCTTCGACCTGAAGGATCCCTCGCAAATTCCCGCCGTGGCCGAGCCCTGGTTTCTGGCTTTCGATGCGCATGTCGAGATTCATCCCGCCATGAACCTTGAAGACCTGAGGAAAGCGGGACCCGGTATCGAGAGTGCGGTAAAGAAGTATCGCCGGACGATTCACGAGAAGGCGGCCTAGACTTGGTTTCTCCCCTATCGCAGAAGGCCCTCGCAAGAGGGCTTTTTCGCAGGTGCATTTCGCCGAGTGGAAAGAGGATGATTCGGGTTTAGACAAACGGAGAGAACATCGTATATCGCAATAGGAGCCTATGCGCATTCCACTTCGATTACCCGCACTGATCGCTCTGCTGATTCTCTTCGCTGCCAGCGCCCTCGCGCAGAAAACTTCCGACGCCGAGCGCCAACTCTTCAACTCCGTGAACCAGGAACGCAAGGCCCACGGATTACCCGCGCTAAAGTACGACGAAGCCCTGGCCACCGCCGCCCGCGCCCACGCCCAGCGCATGGCCGAGCAGGGAACCATCTCGCATCAACTTCCCGGCGAGCCCAATCTCCTCACCCGAGGCCGAGCAGCCGGCGCCCACTTCTCCTGGATTTCCGAGAACGTCGACGAGGGACCGAACGCCGCCGCCATTCATCAAAGCTTCATGAAGTCTCCGCAACACCGCGCCAACATCCTCGACCCCGACATGGACTCCGCCGGCATCGGCGTAGCCGAACGCAACGGCCAACTGTACGCGGTAGAAGATTTCTCCAAGGCGAAGTAGGGAGGGCCTTACTTTTTTTATCGTGAAGCGAACTGCCGAGACAGCCATGCTGGTATCGGTTTCGGCAGGAATGCCAGTCGAATCAGTTCCCGCGCGACCAGCGTTTCAGACCACGCTGGATGTTCTCGCTGAATCCGCTCCTTGGCCAATTCGCGGGCAAACAGGCTCATTTCAAGCGCGATCAGCAGGCGTTTTTCCCCGGTCATCGCCCGCTGAATTTCCAGCTGGACGCCTTGCACCACAGCGCTTGTGTCCGTGATGAGCACGGCCAAATGCTACCATGCGCCTCCCCATTTGAGGAGTTCTTGTCGACTCCCAACGCGCTCCCTACACTTCCTCTGGATTGCCGAGAACGTCGACGAGGGACCGAACGCCACCGTCATTCATCAAAAACTTCTGCAACCGCCCAGTTCGCGTTGGGATCGTGCCAGAGTGGCTAGGGGAGCTTCTCCACTCCGACCCTCACAAAGAGCGCGGAAGACTAGGCCACCGGTCCCGCCCCGTGTCAAGTCAGGTATGGCGCTCATATTTACGCCTATGTCGGTGTTGCACAGGTGGCGTAGTTCGCGCTATAGTAACAGTCGGTATGGCTTACGAAGTGTTCCAAAGGACCGGGGTAAGGGTTGAAGTGCCCGCCTTATCGATTACTGCGGACGGGAGGATGGTCATCAACGCGGCGGCAGCCAGGCTCTTGATTGAAGCCGGGGTGAAGTCAGTCCTGCTGCTCTGGGATAAAGCTAATCACAAAATGGCCGTGAAAGCAGCGCAAAAGGGGGATAAGAACGCCTATGCCGTCTCTCTTTCTCCCGACAAGTACTCAGGTAGCCTCCGAGCTAAGGCATTTGTGGCTCACATCGGATGGAGAGCTCCACGTCGCGAGATGCTATTGGCTACCTGGAACGCGAAGGAAAAGATGTTCGAGTTAACCTTGCCTGAGAAATACCTGAGGCGCGACTGATGTTGGTCCGAAATGCCAAGGGAGCGACGTGCGTGGTGCGGCAAAGGTGCCTTGAGGGAGAAAGGCGAGCCGCTAGAAGCGGGTGACTACAATGCGATGGGACTTAGACCTTTTTCAGTGGCAGGTGATCAAGTTCGGTGGCTTGGTCGTTGTAGCGCTGATCGTATTCATCCACATCGTTAAACTGGTCAAGGAGGCGGTCGCTGAGATTCGAAAGCCCCACGCATAAGGAACACATGAAGGCTGCCCGCTGTTGCAGAAGGTTGAAGGCAGAAATCGATGGCCAAACCTCCTAGACCTCCCAAAACCGACGAGCAACGCGAGGCAGAAAGGCGTCGGAGGAGTTCGCTGAAAAACTAGAACTTATCGTCGAGAATCTCGGGGAGGACGATTTCGTATCGGCAGTTAGGGTTGCAAGCCGGATATCACAAAAGAAGAGCTGCAGGAGTGGGTTATGCGGTTTCGCGCCGCCGTGCGCGAGAAGCGCGGGCTTTATTGACGATCCGCTCGAAGTGTTCTTCGGCCTTCTTGAATTCTTCTTTGCCGAGCTTTTTGCGCTGGGATTCGACCAAATTCTCGAAGCTTTCGGCAAGAGCCGCCATCGCGGATTTTGGCTTCTCGGCAGATGTCGCCATGGAAGAGCCTTTCCTGGAACGCGCGTCCTTGTTACTCATATAGTTTAACCTACGCGGCAAGATCGGGTGGGGCTACGTCACTGAAGTAACGTCGTTGCTTAACTCATTCGACTGTCGCCAACTCGGCCGGGCATGTTTGCGCGGAGAACTCCCTGCGGGTTCGTTGCCGGGTGCGGGCGGACGCGGGGTCCCTCGACTACGCGTGAGCGTCCTTCGGACGATCACGCTCCGCTCGGGATGACAGATTAGTGGTGTGGCCTGAAAGTCCACACCAGCCGCAACTGCGGCGGACAGGAGTGTCCGCCGACACGATTGGATTTGTGGGTGCTGGTTGCGCCCACATCTCGAAAAGCGCGAGATGTGGGGCACCCGGTTGAGGGCGGCGGTTTTTCTGTCTCTCTTTTCATCCTGTCATCTTGAGCGTAGTGAATGGACTCGCTCGCGAGTCCATTCACGGAGTCGAAAGACCGTGTGTTTGCGTACGCCTCGGAGTTGCCGTTTCGTTCCTGCTTATCCGGCGCTGAACAAACACAAGGTCCCTCGACTCCACAGAATCGCTCGCTGCGCGGGCGATTCTGTTCCGCTCGGGATGACAGAGTTAAACGGATGACAGAGTTGGGGAGGAAACAACCGGATCGAAACGATTGCTTTTAGTCGTTGTCCCTGCCTGGTTAGCGTCGGGTTTTGGTTGGGGCTGGTTTGGGATTGGTCAGCAGGCTCCAGGCTTCGCGGTATTTTTCGTAGCGTCCTACGGTTTTGCTGTCTGGAGCGGGATAGAGCGGGAGGCTGGTGCGCGGAGTGAAGGCTTCGACGGGGATGATGTACCAGACGCCGAGGGAGATGACGTAGGCTACGAGGAAGTCGATTTGGTCGGCGGTGTAGGGGACGTGGCTCTTGGAGGCCCAGTAGGCGCTGATGATGTAGCAGCTGTTCTCGGCGTCGTGGCCGAGACCTCCTCCGGTGGATTTGACCTGGATGCGCCAGAGGTGCTGGCCGGTATCGAGGATGAAGTCGTAGCGTTGGCTGTCGCCAATCGGTTCGTAGACTTTGAAACCGAGCTCGGTAGCCTTGAGGGCGAAAGCGATCTCGGATAACTCTCCTTGACGTTTACGAGTGCAGTTGCCGGCTTCTTTGGACAGACCTGATGGCGAGCGACGAAGGCGACCTACGGATTGTTTTTTCATGGCGATGCAAGATGGCGTCAGCGGCTGGCTGCGCCTGTCTTTTCTCCTTTTAATGATTTTGGAATTGGTTTGGAACGGGTTCAGAGTGGTTTGCGCGCAAAATAGAAAAGGCGCGGGGATGAGACCCGCGCCTTAATTCTGCTCTATTTCCAGACTAGCAGATTGCAGGGGGTAAAAGTGCCATGGTTTTCGGATTTATTTTATCCATGGAATGAGTCGATTAGGGGAAAAAGTGGGCCTCAGGGGGCTTGACAAGATTTTGCCCAAAACGGGTTTTTGACGAAAATTCGGCGTGGCGAAGCTTTGATCTTTTATGTTTCAGGAAGTATGTTTCAGGAAGGTTTGGTAAATGTTCCGCGGGCTAACATGCTTGGCGCTGCCGTGGATTTGACGGGCATTGCCTGCGGAGAAGTCACTGAGTTCTCGTTGGTGGTGGAAGACTCGTCGAATCCGAGATCGATGCGTTCGCGGACTTCCTCAATGCGGGAGGTGACGATCGGAGTGCGATATTCGGGATGACAGAATTCCAGGTGCATGCCGCGGCCGATGTAACGCAGCTTAAGCATGGAGCCTCCCCAGGTCGAGCCTGCAATCGCGACCAGCACCGGCTCGGGGCAGAATTCAGGATGGCCGGAAATCAGCGCCTGGCTTTCGCCGAGGAACACGGCGGTGTAACGATGATGCTGCGTCTGGATCTCGAGCACAGTCGACGGCGGCAGGTCGCCGAGAGAAACGCCGCCTTCGATTTCCGAGCGGACAATGTTGCCATTCACTTCGTCGCTGAGATTGGGATGCGGCATGAACATGGTCAAGTCCATCTGGCCAGATCAAACTGTTCGGAAGATCATACCAGAGGAACGGCTGCCGTCGAAGGTTACTTGTGGGGAGGGTCAGACGGGCGTGCGTTCGGGGCGAGGGAACCCAGGATTCGGCGCTGGCCAGCGAAAAAACAAGCCAGACTTTATCGGTCTGGCTCTGCGCGCGAGACAGGCGGCTAGCTATTGGCCGATGGAACTGGCCACAGAAGAGAATACGTTATTTGAACTTCCACCAATTAATCGGATCGTGCCCACAACGAGTACCAGAATGACCGCGAGCATGACGGCGTACTCGGCTATGTCCTGGCCTTGGTCATCCGCCCACAGGTTGCGGAAGGTTTTGCTGTTCATTGTCCCTCTCCCTTCTGAATCGGTGAGCAAGTGTGCTCCCAAGTCGACGAAAATACAAGTGCCAAGTCATCTTACAGGTTGAGAAGACGAGCGGCACGGTTGATCGTGATCGAGTGACAATGCCTTCACTTCTGGTGACAGTGTACTCTCGTCGACGCTAAACCCCTCAGGTTTTAAAAGCCATGCGGAGAGCGGGGCTGGTTGGATTGCGGGGCTGAGAGATGGTTGGAGGTGTCGTCCTAAAGTTACTGTCAGACTTGCGGACAATCTATTATTCTACGTAGTCGCATCTCACAAGAATTCTGAAGAAAGATTGATTAAGGCTGGAGGAATGCACAAGTCTGCTACCCGACGTTATGCCCGGTTTCGCACGGAGATACCGGTTATTGTGAAGGTTCTGGGGCCGGACGGCTATCTCCGGATACATGGCCGTTGCTTCGAGATTGCCGCGGCCGGACTGGGCGCTGTCATTACCAGCGAGTTGACGGCGGGAGAAATGGTGACTCTAGAATTCTCCATTCCTGACGTTCCCGAGATTTTCCGCATGCGATCGGTGGTTCGGCACCGCATGGGCTTTCTGCACGGTTTTGAATTCATCGGCGTGCTTCCCCATGAGAGCGACCTGATCCAGGCATTCTGCGAAAAGCTGGAGCCCTCGTAGCAGCCGGCATCCTTTCAGGCACAAATCCTAAGCACATAAAGGGTGGGCCATCCTTGTGCGTCCTTTGAGCGAGGGAGAATTGGGCGTGCGGAAATCCGACCGTTTTCAGATGTAGTGTGACGCACCCGGCGCCGATCGCTCTGGGGATGACGGTTAATGCAAGATACTAACTGTGTGGCAGGTCTAGCGATGAAAGTTCGGGCCCAAGAGTGAAGCATCGTCCTCGGCCAGGCTGCGAATGAGTTCACTGCTGAGGTAATCGGTGCTGGCGGCCACGGTGTTGCCATAGCGCTTCTGGTAGGTCGAGCGGCTCTTGTCGATGTCCTCTTTGAGGCGGTCGTACAAATCTTTGTGCTTGCGGCCTTCGGCGACTTTTGCCTGGTTGTAGAGCTTGATTTCATCCATCAGGAGCCGGGCGAAACGTTGCGCTTTGCGATGGACCTCGGCATCCTCCGGCGACATGTGCGCAAATGCGTCGGTCGCTGGCGCGGCTGCTGCTGCGGCCATAGCCGTGGGCACGGAGACCACTTCGGCCGTCGCCTCTGCCATGGCTGGTTCCTCGACTGCAACCGGAGGGGCGGCGACATGCTTGGGCGCGTGCCCGGCGAATGGATCTGAAAAAGACGAGACAGTTTGCACCGGAGGCGCTTCGAACTTTTCGCTCGCACCGGCCTCGGCTGTGCCTTCTTTCAATGCCTGCTTGCGCAGCGAAGCCACTTCGAGCCATGCACTGGTGGCCGCGACCAGCAGCTCGAGTGCGGCAGCTTCCATCTTCCCGCTTTTTGCCGTTCCCGCGTCGCAATAAACCAACGCCGCCACTTTGTCTTTCAAACGCAGAGGAAGCAGCAACACGGAATCTTCAGCGGGAGCGCCGAATTGCGAGACGAACCGCGGATCCATTTCTGACCCGCCCGCGCTAACCGCGGCTCGCGATTGCAAAGCGCGTGCTGGCGCCCGGCTGCTGACGTCCAAGGAAAAATCTTTGACGTCTTCGCTGTTATCGAAACCACGTCCCTGCCATCCCGTTGCCGATCCCGACTTGATCACGAATAGCGCCGCTCGCCCGCTATAAGCGGCAGTGCTTTCGAGCAGAGCGCGCAAAATTTCTTTTTGCGTCGTCCCCGCATGAATGGTCGAGACTGCGCTTAAGAGATCGGCAGCCCCACTCCCGGCGGTTCCGGCAGCTTCTCCCAGATGCGGTTGCACTTCTTCGAGAACCCGGCGAACCAGTTCTTTTCGCAACTGCGGAAGATGGCCTTCCAGCACCTGAGAGACGGCCTTCTCGACAATTTGATCAATCGGAGTTTTATGTGCCATTGTTGCCCTAACTAGTCCGCGTTCATCGCACTAACAAAGTATCGCAACCGTTGATTACGTCGTGAAGTTCGTAACCTCAGGGGCTGAAGCCCCCAATGTGTTTTTGGCTTTGGACGGCACGACTAGAGTCGTGTCCTCCCAACGGCCGTGTCCCCTATGCATCCAGCAAGAGTCTGATTATAAGTCCACATCGGCGAGTTTCGTGGATGACGGAAGTAACGTCTTCTGATCGCGAAATTCCGCCATCAATTTAGTGCCAAGCTGGGCCGAGAGGGACTGGCGAATGGTTTCCGGATATGGCTGCAGAGGTGCGGAAAATGCATGGTTGCCAGTTCTGGCTAAAACCCTTAGTCATTCAAGGGCAGTTACCGCAGAGCTGAAGCTCTGCGCCACCCGAAACCAGAGTTTTTTCCGCAGACTCTCCATCCATATCGAAAGCGCTGTCGAATCAACACCGCTTCGGGCTTCGCTTTCGATGTTTCTTCACCGTTTGCGGAATCCTGCTAAACTATTGCACTCAGCATGCGTCAAAAGAGTTACGCGCGAACGCGGGTAACCAAGTAAAATAACAGTTCTTGCTTGCGCGCCGCGTCAAAATTGTTGCATCGGATGAATGATGAGTACCATCCAACCCAAAGTAGACGAGCCGGTTTCTGACGAGCTGGCTCTCGTGCAAGCGGCGAAAGCCGGCGACGTCGGAGCCTTTGAAGATTTGGTTCGGCGGTACGACCGGAACGTTTTTCGAATTGCGCAACACATCACGCAGAACCGCGAAGACGCGGAAGATGTGGTGCAAGATGCGTTCCTGAAGGCGTACAGCAATCTTCATCAGTTCCAGGGGCAGTCGAAGTTTTATACCTGGCTGGTGCGCATTGCGGTGAACGAGGCGCTGATGCGGTTGCGCCGCCGTCGCCCTGAGCGCATGGTTTCGCTCGACGAAGAGGTTAAGACCGAGGAGGACTCGCTTCCGCGCGAAGTCGCGGACTGGACTCCGAATCCGGAGCAGCAGTACAACCAGGCGGAGTTGCGGGAGATTTTAACCCGGACCATCCAGGGGCTGCCCGCGAGCTTCCGCACGGTGTTCGTGTTGCGTGACGTAGAGGGACTTTCGACGGAAGAAACAGCCGAGGCGCTGGATCTCAGCATCCCGGCGGTGAAGTCAAGGTTGTTGAGGGCTCGCCTGCAATTACGCGAGCGCCTCAGCCGTTTTTTTCAGCGACGCGAAAACGGCAAAGAAAAACCTGAAATCGGAGACACCAACCAGTGAAGTGCGCAGAATTTCTGAATGAGCTGACCAACTACCTTGATGGTGCGATTGACGCGCGCACAAAAGCTGAATTGGAAGATCATCTGGCCTGGTGCCACAACTGCTACGTGGTCTGCGATACGACCAAAAAAACTATCGAGATTTATCGCGATTCCCAATTGTACGAGCTTCCCGAAGACCTTCGCACCCGCCTACGTACCGCCATCGTTTCCAAGTGTCATGCGCGAAAGAAGACGGGTCCCGAGCACGCCTGAGCTTTCGCTCTCCTGCGTAAACCCTTATCCCACAGGCATATTTGCAGCTGCGCAACTGTAACGTTCGCGCCGGGTTTGTCACTATGGAAAGTTGACGAAACCTTTCCCTACGGCATGGAATCTAAGTGAATGTCTGTAAAAAGACAGTTTGATTCCTGGGTGGAAGGGCAAGCAAGGCTTGGCTGTGGAGGTCAAACATGATCGCGAAGTTGGTGGATGCTTTCTTCGGTTGTTGGCATAATCGTTACAGTTTTCCTATTACCGTGAGGCCCGCTTCCCGTAAGGGTTTCCGGCCTTCCAAGGCGGCAGCGCTGACCGGTATGTACGTGGTCTGCCTAGATTGCGGCAAAGAATTACCTTATGACTGGAAAGAGATGAAGGTCATTGGATCGTCGTCAGAGGCACGCCACTACGCCCAGGAGTTGGCCACGAGACAAGCTGCGTAATCGCAGTCGATAGAGAGTTAAGCCGCGATCCAGATCGCGGCTTTTTTGTTGGCTGCCGGAGTGAAGGGTGGGCCACTTGCAGCGTAGCCACTGCGCGCGAGATCCTTCACCCGCAGGATGACAAAATTATAATTTCTCTTCAGGGTTTTAGTTGCTCTTCAATTAGTTTCTCTTCAAGAAGATGACGTGTTCCGGGCATACGGTAATTCTCAAGGGGCGAATACAGGATTTACTGTATTGGCGACGCCAGAGGTTTCGGCTAAGGTAGGCGAAGTTCGACGGCTAGTTCAGGGCGGTCATGGGTTAGTGTTCAGCGAGGCTGACGTTCGACCCTCACGATCGCCCCCCCAAAATAAAGTTTCCCTTCCCCCACGCTTCACAGGTGTTCTTCTAGCTGCGTCATCCGCCATGAGGATTCATCCTCTGGCGGAGGGCGCAGCTGCTTTTTTGGGCAGGATTTCGCCGATGCGGCGGATCTGTGCTCCCACCCCACGCAGTTTTTCTTCGATGTGTTCGTATCCGCGGTCGATGTGATACACGCGATCGATAATCGTTTCTCCATCGGCGACCAGCGCGGCCAGCACCAATGATGCTGAAGCGCGCAAGTCGGAAGCCAGGACGGCGGCGGCGCTCAACGGCGTTTTGCCGCGAACCACGGCGCGGCGTCCCTCGATCTTGATGTTCGCACCCATGCGCACCAGTTCCTGGGCGTGCATGAAACGATTCTCGAAAATGTTTTCGGTGATGATCGAAGCGCCGTCTGCCTGGGTTGCCAGGGTCATGTACTGCGCTTGCACGTCGGTGGGGAAGCCGGGATATTCTTCGGTGACCATGTCGGCGGCTTTCGGGGGGTTGTCGCCCATGACGCGAACCGAGTCCGCAGTGTGCACTGTCTTCACTCCCACTTCTTTCAACTTATCGAGCAACGCGCCGAGATGGTGCGGATCGCAACCGGCGACGTTCAGGTCTCCGCCGGTGAGGGCGCCGGCGATGATGAACGTGGCGGCCTCGATGCGGTCGGGAATGATGCGGTGGCGCGCGCTGTGCAATTTGTCGACGCCCTTCACGCGGATGGTCGATGTGCCTGCGCCTTCGATCCGCGCGCCCATCTTATTAAGCAAGTCGGCAAGGTCGGCGACCTCAGGCTCGCGGGCGCAGTTCAGCATGACGGTTTCACCGTCGGCGAGAGTCGCGGCCATCAACAGGTCTTCGGTGCCGGTGACAGTGATCTTATCGAAAAGAATTTCAGCACCGCGCAAGCGCTTCGCCGAGGCCTCGACATAACCGTGATCCTGGGTAATGGTCGCGCCCAAAGTTTCCAATCCCTTGATGTGCAAATCGATGCCGCGAACTCCGATGGCGCAGCCTCCAGGGAGCGAGACGCGGGCGCGGCCACAACGCGCTACGAGTGGGCCGAGCACGAGGGTCGAGGCGCGCATGGTCTTGACTAATTCGTAGGACGCCTCGGGCGAAGTCAGATTCTTGCAGGAGATAGTTGTGCGATGCTGGGCGCGGCCGTATCCGAGTTCGACTTCGGCGCCCATGGCGGCGAGGAGCTTGCGCGTGGTCTCGATGTCACGGACCTGCGGAACGTTTTCGAGGATGACCGGCTCTTCGGTTAACAGAGCGGCCGCCATGGCTGGAAGCGCGGCGTTCTTGGCGCCGCTGACGCGAATTGTTCCCAGCAGCGGATTGCCGCCGCGAATTACGAATTTATCCATATCACGATTTTCCTGTAACCACGTCGTGCGCTGTAGACCGTGAGCAACGGCGAGGCTCATGGGGTTCGTCCAATCTGTGGCGCTGAATTATTGTACGGGTGAAAAGGGTTTGTGGTGGGTGTGAATTTATTAATCGGAAGGGCACGGCCTGTGGATGCGGGCGCTTACAGAGCTCGGGCGGCGTTGATGGCTTGGCGAACGTGGCCGCTGGTTGATTTCAGGGCGCGGGCGGCTTGAGTGCGGCTGACATTTGCTTCCAACATTACTAACGCTACGGGAACATCGTTTCCGGCGGCTTGCAGGGCTTGCTCAGCGGCTTCGCGTGTGATTCCGGCGGCTTGCTCCAGAATGGTCAGACCACGTTCGCGCAGCTTGTAGTTCTTTACGTGGACGTTGATCATCAAGTTGCCGTAGACGTAGCCCAGCCGAGTCATGGCGCCGCTGGAGAGCATATTCAGGATCATCTTTTGGGCGGAGCCGGCTTTCATGCGGCTGGATCCGGCGATGACTTCGGGACCGACGTCGGCGACGATGGCGAGGTGCGCAGCTTTTTCTAGGGGCGAGGACGCGTTGCAGGTGACGGCGATGGTCTTGGCGCCGTGACGGCGGGCGTATTCGAGGGCGGCGATAGTGAAGGGAGTGCGCCCGCTGGCGGCGATTCCGACTACGACGTCGTGCTTGCCGGATTTCTTCTTCGCCATTTCGCGTTGGCCGAGTTGGCGGGAATCCTCGCTGGCTTCGGTTGCGCTGTGCAGCGCTTTGATTCCGCCAGCGATTACGAACTGCACCGTTCTCGGATCAGTATTGAAGGTGGGCGGACACTCGGAGGCGTCGAGTGCTCCGAGGCGGCCGCTGGTTCCGGCGCCGACGTAGATCAGGCGGCCTCCTTGTTGAATGGCGGTTGCGATCAGATCGATTGCACGAGCGATCTGCGGTAGTGCGGCTTTCACGGCGGCGGCAACTTCGGCGTCTTCAGCGTTGATGATGCTGGCGATTTCGAGGGAGGATTTCTGATCGAGATTCCTGGCGGCGCGGTTGGGCTGCTCGGTCGGGAGATGGCTTAGCTTCGAGAAGGACTTCTTGGTTACGCGTTTCAACCGTTTGTCTCCGTGGTTCCCCGACCCACTTTTCGCGCCTAAGAAGAGAGCGCCGACGAGTCATTTCGATCCGAAGTCCTAGCTTAGCAGAGGCGATTAGCTCCCGTTCAAAGGATACGGAACTCGCTTGTCCGAGGGCCTAGGCAACGATAAGATTTGGTTGATGGAAATTGACGAACTCGCACGGGAGTACCAGCGCAAGACGGACGAGGAGTTGTTGCAATTGGCACGCAACAAGGTGCAACTGACTCCCGAAGCTAGCTCGGCCCTCGATGCTGAGCTTGGCCAGCGAAGAATCGGCACTGCAGAGGAGCTAAAAACTTCTCGTAATGATGAGGAACCATCTCAAGGTGGACAGTTGAGGTGTCTTGAGCAGTCTGAACCTTACGCTCACCTCAGCCGAAAAAGTCAGCGCCTTCGGAAATACCGGCGCTTTGCCCTTGCCCCATTTGCGGCAATTGTCTTTGCGATCGGTATTCTTCGTGATCCCAAGAATCGTTTATGGGGCATCCCGATTGCGTTGTCAGTCCTCTACGCTGGTTTGATCGCATGCTACGACTTGGTAACCAACCTGCGCATGATGTCGATCCGTTGTCCGCAGTGCGGCAAGAAGTTCGGCGGGGACGACGAGTGTTTTTATTGCGACCTTCCGAGGCACTCTCGCTCGTAAAGCGCTAATCCCCGCAACAAGAGCGCCGGGCTACTCCTCTCGTAGCTGTCACGGGCCAGCGGTAGAAATCTAAACATGCGAAACCTTCCGAGCCTTGCTCGGCTCCCCGGACGAGGGCGTCCGGGGCTACGTGTGCATGGGCTGCGTTATGTGCCTCCTAGCGATTCAACTACCGCGTCGTGGAACTTGGGGCGTAGTTGCTTGATGGCTTCATTCTTGCGATCGGGCCAGGTGCGGTTGGTAAGCATTGTTATCGACAGCTGGCGATCGGGGTCGATCCAGAGCGAGGTTCCGGTGTAGCCGAGATGGCCGAATGCATTGCTTGAGAAATATTTTCCGGATTGGGATGGGGGTGACGGAGTGTCCCAACCCAGAGCGCGGGATGTGCCCGGCGGAGAAGATTCGCGGCGCGTGAACAGTGTCACGGTTTCGGGGCGAAGGATGGGGCACCCGCCGGAGAGCATGGCGTGGGCAAAGATAGCGAGATCTCGAGCGCTGGCAAATAGGCCTGCGTGCGGGGCAATGCCGCCCATCACGCTGGCATTTTCATCCTGCACTTCTCCTTGAATAACACGATGCCGGAGCGATTGATCGTCCGCAGTCGGCGGGATGGACGCGCGCCACGCCGACGGCGGATTAAACGCTGTGTGCGTCATGGCCAGAGGCCCGAAGACTTCATGCTGGCAAAAGCGGTCGAAAGATTCTTCTGCAATGCGCTCAAGCGCGACTCCGAGGATGATGAAACCGATGTCGCTGTATACGGCTCTGGCGCCGGGATCGGCCACGAGTGGAGTGGCGAATGCGGCGGAAAGAAGTTCGTCTCGCGTTCTGGCACGCAGAAACAATTTTTCGTACGCGGGCAATCCCGAGGTGTGCGCCAGTAGCATGCGCAGGGTGACCGCATCGCGGCGGGGATCTTCTCCGGCAAACTCTGCGACCGCGGCCACGACCGGCAAATCCAGGTCAAGTAATCCGCGCTCGTAGAGAATCATGGCCATGCTGGTGGTAGCGACCACTTTTGTGAGCGAAGCGAGATCGAATACGGTGTCCACTGTTGCAACAGGAGAATTAGCTTCGTAGGTGAACTGGCCGAATGCTTTCAGCGCGACAAGATTGCCGCGGTGCGTGACGGCGACCGAAGCCGCAGGGAAGACGCGATCCGCGATGGCCTGGCGTAGTAATTCAAACGCAGGCGCGAAGATGGCATCCTGCTGCTGATGGGCAGAGGCAGGGAACCGCGTTCGATCCGCGGCGGCGAAATTCGCTCCCGGAAAAGGCTTCGACGAGGAGGTTGTGTACTCGATGTTCGGTTTATAACAAAGTTCTCTGGGCGCGTAAAGATGACTGCTGATGCCGGGCTTTAAAGCAAACCCGGCAACCAAGAGCCAGTTGTCAGTTTATTGTTCTCGGTTCTCAGTTAGCGGATCGAGTGGTAGCCCACGCTTACCTGAACGCCGTTGAACTCGGTGTTCCTGATACCCAAATTCGCGTTCGAGATATGCGACCATCGGCAGCCGATATCGACAAATTGCCGGCTTTTGGTAAAGAGCTGAATTCCGCCCCCGCCGCGCGCGGTGAAATTGAAATCCGAAGTATCTCCGGCGGGGAAGTTGGTGTTGGTGCGTACGGCGCCTCCGGCCAATTCGACGTAAGGCGCGAGATGACTGGTGTGGAGGCTGGAATTCCAGCGCAATATGACGGGCTCAAAGCCTCCGCCGTAGATTGACTCGGCGCGGAATTGACGGAATAGCGGGAACACGGAGATTCCGTATTCCAGGCGGCCGCGCCGCCAACCCTTGCCGGCTTCATCGGTGAGTTCTTTGCCCACGAAGACTCCCGCGGTCAAAATCTGCGCTTCGGCAAACGAGTTGGTATTCTCTTCGCCAGTCTCGCCGGCGGCCCAAACCGCGAAGTCCCAATTGCGCCGCTCGGCTTCGGATTGCGCATGCAGCGGACATAGAAAAAAAACAGAAAGAGAAGAAGTGAAATTAAACGGAATCGGACAATGACGTTCATGGGTCGATCCATCATCTTTTTTAACATGCCTGACGGGTGAGAACGTGCGTCCTCCATTTGGCACAAATGGCACTCCCTTACTTCGGTTTGTTGAGCGGGTTGCGAGGCTTGTGTAGAGTCAAAGTATACGAATGAATAGTCCGCGTTCACCCCTCCGACGGTACTTTCCAGGTTTTGTTTCGGTGGCCTTTCTCTTTTGTACGCTGCCTGCGCTCACCGTCGCGCGAAAAGCAGTTCCCTCGGCCGGTCTCGGCGTTGTTGACTCAATTGTGCAAGAGGCTATCCGAGATGGGCAAATTCCAGGTGCAGTCGTGCTGGTCGGCCACGACGGCCAGGTAATTTACCGCAAGGCATTCGGCGAGCGCTCACTGGAACCGCGGCGCGAAGTCATGACCTTGGATACGATTTTCGATCTGGCCTCGCTGACAAAAGTAGTTGCGACGACCACGGCAGTGATGCAACTGGTGCAGAAGGGACAGATTCGCGTCAACGAGCCGGTCGCGAAATATATTCCGGAGTTCGGGGAAAATGGCAAAGAGGAAATCACGGTTCGCGAACTGCTTACACATTTCTCCGGACTGCCCCAAGATTTGGATTTATCCCAGCCATGGGAAGGGCGCGAAGCCGCATTGCGCATGGCGTACGCGGAGAAGCCGATCTACGCGCCGGGGTCGCGATTCCTCTATAGTGACATCAACTTCATTGTGTTGGGCGCATTGGTCGAGCGCGTCTCAGGAATGCCTCTGCAAGAATATTGCGAGAAGAATATTTTTGCTCCGCTGAAGATGACGCACACACGCTTTCTGCCTCCGGCATCCTGGTTGCCGAAGATCGCGCCCACGCAGTATGACGAGCACGACAAAATGCTGCGCGGAGTGGTGCACGATCCCACGGTGCGACGGATGGGCGGAGTGGCTGGGCAGGCCGGGCTGTTCTCAACGGCGGACGATCTGGCCAAGTTTGCCCAGGCTTTGTTGGGTGGCAGCAGCATTCTCTCTCCGCTAACGATTGAGAAAATGACCACGCCCGAGCAGCCTCCGACATCGGAAGTGCTCCGCGGATTTGGCTGGGACATTGATTCTCCGTACTCGAGCAATCGGGGAGATTTGTTGCCGGTGGGATCGTTTGGGCACACAGGGTTCACGGGAACTTCGCTGTGGATTGATCCGACGACCCGGACGTACATCATTGTGCTGACGAACGCGGTGCATCCGCGAGGGAAGGGAAGCGCGGTCGCGTTGCGTTCGAAAATCGCGACAGCAGTGGCTGCGGCGCTGCCTCTGACTTCGACTGAAAAGGACGCGCTGCAATACCGGAGCATCACGGGGTACAACGAGGCCGAGACGGCCGTGCGCCGAGTCGTGGCTCGCAACGGCGAAGTGCGAACGGGAATCGATGTACTCGAGGCTCATGGCTTTGACCTGATTCAAGGAACAGCAGCAAAGAAAAAAATCGGATTGCTGACCAATCTGACCGGAGTGGATTCGCAAGGCCGCCGCACGATTGATGTGTTGGCTCAAGCGCCGGGAGTCTCGCTCGATGCAATCTTCAGTCCGGAGCACGGAGTCACGGGATCTCTGGACACCACCGACATTGGCAATTCGAAGGACGCAGCCACGGGCGTGCCCATTTTCAGCGTGTACGGGGGAACGGATGAGGCGCGGAGGCCTTCACTCGATGTCTTGAAGACGCTGGATGCGATCGTCGTTGATATTCAAGATGCGGGGGTGCGCTTTTACACTTACGAAACGACGCTGGGATATTTCCTTGAAGGCGCAGCCAAGGCGGGGATTGAAATCATCGTGCTCGACCGGCCCAATCCAATTACCGGGTCGTTTGTACAGGGACCGATCGCCGATCCCGGCCATGAGAGTTTTACCAACTATGATTCTCTGCCCGTGCGTCACGGCATGACCATGGGCGAGTTGGCGAAAATGTTTAATGGCGAGCGGGGCATCAATGCGCGTTTGCAAGTTGTCCCGCTCGAAGGATGGATGCGCGGCGATTGGTACGATTCGACTGGCCTAGCGTGGGTGAATCCGTCGCCCAATCTTCGCAGCCTTACGGAAGCGACGTTGTATCCGGGTGTCGCGCTCGTCGAGGGCACAGATGTTTCGGTGGGACGCGGCACCGATACTCCGTTCGAATTGCTGGGCGCGCCCTGGATCAATGGCGGCGAGCTGGCTCAATATCTGAATGCGCGGGATATTTCTGGAGTGCGGTTCGTGCCGATGAGTTTTACTCCGACCGCCAGCGTGTACGCCGGGCAGAAGTGTCAAGGGGTGAACATTATTCTGGTGGACCGCAATGGGTTCGACGCGCCGGAACTCGGAGTGGAACTGGCATCAGCGCTGCACAAGCTGTATTCCGAGCAATTTCACATGGAGCGAATGGCCGATCTGCTGGTGGATCAGGCAGCGTTCGACGCAATTGCGAAAGGCGACGACCCACGACGGATTGCGGAAGACTGGCGCGAGCCGCTGGAGAAGTTTATGCAGGCTCGGCAGAAATATCTGCTTTACAAATAAGCCATAGCGGCGTTGCACTCTACTTGGACGGGGGCGTCCGGGTCTACGTGTGCCGCGATTAAATGCGGGAGTGCGCTTGGCCCCCATATTGGCTAGAATGGTTGCGCCTTGTTTGCAGCTACTCGACTAGGAGACGGAAACCGCGATGACAGCCGCCAGTCCGAAGATGCCGATGCCGAATCCCTTTTACCGCTGTGCCGGTCCGAACTGCGGCCTGCTGAAACGATCGACCGACCGCTGGTGGCTGATGTGGACGTCTTTCGGCGAATACAATCGGCCGCTGCTGTATCTGTGTCCGTGGGACGAAGAAATAGCAGCCCGCGAAGGCACGCTGCATGTTTGCGGGGAGCTTTGCGCGCAGAAGCTGCAGTCGCAGTACATGGGCAATGTGCGAGAAAACGACCTCAGGCGATCCGCGGGTTAAAGCTTCGATCTCAATCGGCTGCGACTAACTTTCTTGATCTTTCGCGCATCGTACTTGCATCGGGAAGTTGACTCTGGGGCACGAATCTCTTTAAGAGGTGTTTCATGCGCGTGATTTTAGGCGTGTTGTTATTGGCCTCTGTTGCTGCAGGTCAATCGAGCCCTGCAGCCAAGCCCGATGCAGCGGCTATTGCCCCGTCTCCAACAGCTGCGAGCGAGCTCACAATTCCTGCGGGGACTAAAGTGCCGGTCGAGTTGAAACATGCGGTCTCGAGCAAGGGGACGCATGAGGGCGACGGCGTTTACGCCGAGACAACGTTCCCGGTTGTGGCCAATGGCCGAGTGTTGATTCCTGCGGGAACCTATGTGCAGGGAAGGATTAGCCACATCCAGCGCGGTGGGCGGATCAAAGGGCGCGCGGAAGTTCTCATGCACTTTACAACGCTGATCTATCCCAGCGGGTATACCGTTCTCCTGCCGGGTGCCGTGGAAAATGCTCCAGGCGTCGATAAGACATCGGTCAAGGACGCCGAGGGTACGATCCGCTCCGACAGCCAGACAGGCGAAAAAGCCGCGACGGTAGCCACTGCCGCGGGCGCTGGCGCCGTAGCTGGTGGGCTGAGCAACGGTGGCAAAGGTGCATTGATTGGCGCAGGCGTCGGTGGCGCAGTTGGAACTGTGATCGCGATGTTGACCCGCGGAAATGATGTGAAACTCGACGCCGGCACAACTTTGGAGATCGTCATCCAGCGCGATGTTCCGCTCGATGCCAGCCGCGTACCCGCAACCACGCGAGCGTACTCTTCGCCTCAGCCGTGAAGCATTGGCCGGCTCCGCCCCATGCCGTTAACCTATCTTGAGGTCTCGTAAGGTAAGTGCGAGTGTCTCGACGCGTGTACTGGTCTGGTTGAGTCCGTTGAGAAATCGCAACATTGACCATCGATCCTGTCTGACGGATAATGAGCACCATTCGTGGCAGTCCCTGTTCCATGGGCCTATGAGTTCTATCGATACGTGCCAGCCGTCGAGCAAAGCGAATCCAAGTTCCTCGTTCCGCATAGCGATACTCGTGTGCCTAGTGGCGCTCATGTCCTACCTCGCCGCGAGATTGGGAACGACAGTTGTACTGCGCCCGCATTTGGATTGGCCACTTTGGCCCGGCAACATTCTCCTGGTATGTGTCTTATTGCTGACGCCTCGCAGAACCTGGCCAATCTTAATAGCGGCAGCTCTCGCGACATTTACGGTCTACGATCTGAGCATCGGTATATCGATTCGTTCCGTAATCTTCTTCCAGTTGTCTGATGCAACCGAAGTGCTGACCGCCGCGTTGGGTCTCCGCTATTGCTTTGGCGGTGTGCCCCAACTAGACAGCGTGAAGGCCCTGGCGAAGTATTCATTCTTCGCTGTGCTCCTCGCGCCATTCGCCGGAGCTTTTTTCAGTGCGTTTGCCACATACGGGGAATATTGGAGAAGTTGGCACATTGCTTTTTTAGCACAGGCGCTGGGATACCTCACGCTGATGCCAGCCATTTTGGGTTGGGTCAGCAAGAAATCGGAATGGGCACATGCGTCGCTTTCTCGCTGCCTTGAAGCCGCGGCTCTGCTGGCTGGTTTGTTAGTCTTCGGATATTTCAGTTTTGTCTCACCTTCAACGATCGTTGCGCCTGTATTGACTATTGTGCCGGTTTTGCTCTGGGCGGCGTTGCGCTTCGGAACAACCGGCGTCAGTAGTCTCACGATAGCTGTGGCCTTTTTGGCGATCTGGGGCGCGGTCCATGGACGAGGTCCCTTCGTAGGGCCCGAGGCATCTCATAATGTGCCGTCGATACAGGTATTCCTGCTCCTCATCGCAGCGCCTTTCATGGTTCTCGCGGTGGTCGTGGAGGAGCGCAAACGCGTCGAACTGGCTCTCGCAAGTGTGAACCGTAAGTTGATAGAGGCTGAAGAAAAGGAACGATCCCGGATCGCCAGAGAACTTCACGATGACATCTGTCAGCGTCTGGCGCTGTTGGCCATGGGGTTGCAACTGCTCGAGGGAGACACTCCTAATGTGTCTGCAGATGAAGTCGGCAGCCGTCTGAATGAACTCAAACAGCAAACATTCGAGATTGCGAACGATGCCCAAGCTCTGTCGCATCAGTTGCACTCAGCGAAGCTGCAGATTCTCGGCTTGGCCGCTGCCCTCAAAGGCTTTTGCAAAGAGTTCGAAAAACAGCAAGAAGCGGAGATTGATTTCAACTCCCACGGCCTGCCACGCCTTTTGGCGACCGACATCTCTCTTAACCTCTTCCGAGTTGCACAGGAAGCTCTCCACAACTCGGCAAAACACAGCGGCGTCCGCCATTTCGCGGTTCGATTGTGGGCAGAGAAAGGGGTGATTCATCTCACGGTACAGGACTCCGGCCTGGGCTTTGACTGGGAAGCAGCAAAGCAGGGCCGAGGGCTTGGTCTAACCAGCATGGAGGAACGGTTAAAAATAGTGAACGGAACACTTTCAATCGCATCGCAGCTCCGGCGAGGCACCGTGATCCACGCACGCGTGCCTCTTAGTTCTGGAAACGACGAACTGCGCGCAGTCGGTTAGTTGGTGAAAAATCGCGTCTCTGACCATGTCGGCGGTGTCAAGCACTTTAGTGCAACCTACAGCGTGCGCTCGAATAAGAGCGCGAATTACACTAATTGACCCTACTCTCCGATTGACACCAACCGTGCTGCTGACGGTTTACGGGCGATTTTCGTGATTCCGATCTGTTACGAAATGATCAGGGTACTGGATGCTTGCTCTCGGTCGCGGTGACATCCTGAGCCATCTCCCGGCGTCGTTCCGGTCCTTTCCGGTTTTCGAGCACGCGAACTCTCCGGGCAGGCACATTCGTCGGATTCAAACGAACGACGCGTCCATCCTCTACTTCGATATAAAAACGAAACCAGTCGGTGCGAAACATGCGGCCCGAGGAATAAAAAGTCACCGAAGCTGCGATGAGGCCCTGAAAATCCGGCCCGGTGCATACTACGAGGCGCTTCCCGACATCTTGAGTCCACGTCATGCCCCCGACCAATGGATCATTGAGAAAACAGCGCTCAAAGGGAACGGCGTGGGAAATCTTGCGCAACTGCAGGAGCTGAAGCAGAACTGAGATCTTGGCCAGATTGGTGACTACGATTCGAGTTTCGCTGGCGGAAAGCCGCTCCAACTTGATGTGCAGCTCGGGCGACCATTCGCGTTCGAATTCCTCGCGGGCGAGGGCCAGACTTTTGTCAGTGGCCTCGGCGTAGCGCAGCGTGGCACGCGCAAGAATCACGCTGAGGACGCAAGTAACTACTGTCGCCACGAGCGGGATGTAGTTGACCAGGCTGAAAATTGCGACGTTATGGGAATTGATCGACTGCATCTGCATAGAACCGATTTGGCTCCTCACCGGGCAACCGCAATCGTGATTACTGAAGTGTCAAGGTCGATTTCTGACCCGCGATGAACCGCTCATCGAGGCTCGTATCAGCGAAAGTCTAAAGAGCGCGCCGGACCGGCTCCAGATGCACATGGTACAGAGCCGGATCAGCAATGACGGCGGGTCTTTGGTAACGGGCAGACACCGATTTGAATAGCTCTGCGGGGACGACGTTACGGAACGGCGTTCTTTGCAACGCAGGAATGAGCGAAGAAGCCCGGGCCCCCAGGTTCTGAGTGCTGATTGCTGAGTGCTGACTGCTCACTTCAATGCGAACATTGCGTTGACGTGGGCCGTCACTGAGATGGTTTGCGGGCTGAATTCTTGTGTCGGCGCGGGCGCTGCGGCCATGGCCGACATTCTCGCCATGGGCTGTATACCGATGGGGCGGACATTCTCGAACGTGTCCACCGAAGCATACGACAGCTCTCCCAGAGTGCGCCCACTGGCGTGGGCCACAGCTTCCGCAGATGCGCGGGCGCGGCGATAGGCATCCTCGACAGCTTTCGTTTTGGCAGCCTCGATATCATCGAGGGTGTAGCTGATCGACTGGTCGCCGCTGACGTCTGCGTCAGTCAATTGCTGCGCGATGGGTGCAATCTTCGTAAAATCCTTCAGTTTCAGCGACACGCTCACGTTGACCCGGTATGCGACCAGCTTGCGTTTCGCTGGCTTGTAGTCGTAGACAGGTTCAATGGAGAAATAGCCGATCTGAGCTGCCGCAGGGTCGATGCCGTTGTTGCGCAAGATCTGACGTACTTGTTCCGCCGCCTTCGAGGCCTGATCGTAGGCCGCGCGCGAATTGTCTTGCTGCGCCGAGATATTGAATTGCACCAGCGCCGTATCCGGGTTGGCCTCAAATTTTCCATCCGCTCCAACGAAGACGGTGTTGGGTTGCGCCGTGTTCGCAGGACGATCCTGCGCCAGAGCTAACCCGGCAACGAAAAGTAGAACCACAAGCAGAGTGACGGCAGATTTCATAGTGGCCTCCCGCACAGCGGTAAAGAAAAGTTATACGCCTGAGCCTCAGCTATTAGAAGAACGGAAAACCAGTGACAACTTGCGGATGACGAGATGCTCCAGCGTCGGAATCAGCTCTTGGCGGTGGAGTAGGCGAAGCGATTGACCTGGGAGTCGATTTCCTTCCGCAGATCGGGCCAGATATCCTTTGGCATGTCGAGAAACAGTGCAACCACCTCGGGATCGAACTGCTTTCCGGAAAAGCGCTTAATCTCATCGAAGGCAGCGCTCAGAGACTGGGCTTTGCGGTAGGGCCGGTCGCACGTCATGGCGTCGAGCGTGTCTGCGACGGAGAATAATCGCGCTCCCAGCGGAATCTCCTCGCCCTTCAGTTGTCGCGGGTAACCACTTCCATCGAAATGCTCCTGATGAGCATAAACAATCTCGGAGGCCTCTTTGAGAAAGGGAATCTTCTTCAGTATTTGGTAGCCGTGATAACAATGCTCCCGCATGATCTTGATTTCCTCTGGATCCAACTTGCCAGGCTTGCGCAGGATGGCGTCCGGAATCGCCATTTTGCCAATGTCATGCAGAAAAGCGCCTCGAGCGATCACATCAATTTGCTCTTTCGCCAGCCCCATGGCACGGGCGATGGCGATGGTGTATACAGTAACGCGTCTCGAGTGGCCTTCGGTCTCCGCATCCTTGAGGTCCAGCGCACCGCCCAGTGCTTCCAGCGTCATGCTGTAGGAGCGTTCCAGATCGGCCATGGCATTTCGCAATTGTTCGGTGCGCGCGTCAACCAGGCTTTCCAGTTCGGTCTGATACTTGCGGTTCTCCATCTTGAGGCGGCGATTCTCCAAAGCCCGGCGTACCGTCGCCAGCAGTTGTTCGCGCTCAAAAGGTTTCAGCAGATAATCGTAGGCGCCGTTGCGAATGGCAGCTAAAGCTACCGCAATGTCATGCACCGCGGTGACCATCACCACAGGCATGTCCGGATATCCTTCTTTGGTGCGTTCGAGCAGACCCATCCCATCCAGGTCCGCCATCATAAGATCGGACAGCATGAGCTCGAATTCTTCCCCAGCATCGAGTATGGCCAGAGCCTTGAGGCCGGAAGAAGCCTGCCGCGTCTTATAGTTGGCCGCGGCAAGCATCGAACACACAATTTCGCGGATGGCGTCTTCGTCCTCGACAACCAAAATGCGTTCGGATGGCATGGCTCAGTGTAGTGTATCGCGAATTGTGCACGAATTAGGAGGCACAAAGGTGGCGGTTCCTAAAGTAATCACCTCCCAAGGGAAAGCTCGCTGCCCACCGGGGAAGGCATGTTATGAACTAGGTAGCGCTTGGCCCCCTTATCGCGATGAATAGCTCTGCCTTATTTGCATCCTTAGTTGGCTGGTTCGCTTTGCTCGAACTTCCTGTCCCGAAGTTCGTGGCGGTGGAATCAGCAGCGTTGGTCATTCTGGCTGCGGGCTTGCTGGTATTTCGGACCTTCCGCGAGCGCTACCTGCTGATTTGGATCTTGGGATGGCTGGCATACTTCGTTTCCAATTGGACCATTCACCACCCCGGCATCGACTCCGCCTCGCATTATGCAGTCGCCGTTTCCCAATCGCAGTTTGTGCTCGCGCTGTGCCTGTTTTCCGCGGCAGTTTTTGTCTATAGCAATGCCCGCAAGGTCTTGGTGCCGATCTTGGCCTTTTCCATTGCGGTTACTGTCTTTGCCGCCGTCCGGGTGCTGCTTTGGCCGGACTCGTTTGCCCTTCGTGTAGTGCTTGAAGTTTCCTACCGAATCATCACTTTCGGCGCGGCTTTGCAACTGATCCGCTACCGCTGGGCGCGCTGGGAAATCGGTCCCTGGATGTTGAGCATCAGCTTGCTCGCGGTGCATCTGGATTGGACTCCGCTAAACATTCACTTGCCACCCGGATTCAGCCTGGCCGTGGACCTGCTCCTTGGATTGAGCATGCTTCTGATGGTCTTCGACGATTCCAGAATGCGGACCCGGCGTCTGGGCGTGCTGAATGCCTTGACTACGACCATCACGCGTTCCCAGCAGCACGGGCCCATGACCGAGACCGCGTTGGGCGAGTTGAAGACCCTGATGGGAGCTCAAGCCGCTTGGTTCCGACTGCTGGAAAGTGAGAAGCTGGTGCTCACGACTCAGATCGGGCTTTCCGCGGACTATGTGCGGGATCGCTTTTCCGTGCCCTTGGACGAATCGACCAAGGCCATGCTCGCCGAAACCGTACCCATGGTGATTGAAACCTCCAGTGCGGACGACAGTGCGCGGCCCCATCTGAAGCGCGAACGCTTTCACCATGTCGTGACCCTGCCGGTGTCCGGTAAGAAGTCGGTTATCGGAACCTTGTCGCTGGGCAGCCGTCATCGGCTCTCTTACACTCCCGACGACATGGAATTTCTGGTGACCAGCGCGCACCAGCTCGGACTTGCCGTCGAGAACCTGCGATTGGTCGAACAGATTCTGCGCTCTCATCGGCAATGGGCAAACACCTTTGATTCGATTCAGGATCTGGTTCTGGTGCACGACGCCGAGTTCGTTGTAATGAAGGCGAACATGGCTTTGCTGCAACGCCTCGGGCAAGCGCCCGCCGACGTAATCGGACAGCCCTGTGAATTCGTGCTTCCGCGCAAAGGCGAGTGGAGCGGATGCCCCTACTGCGTCGCCGCCGAGGAAGGAATTCAGGAGGCTCAAGACCCGTGCTTCGGTGGCAATTGCATGATTTCCACCTCGTCTTACAGCGAGCATGGAAGCCAGCAAAAGGGCACTATCCACGTGGTGCACGACACCACCGACCGCCACGATGCGGAAGAAAAGTACCGCCTGATTTTCGAGCAGGCTCAGGAGGGCGTCTTCGTGGCCACTCCCGGCGGCAAATTGCTCGATTGCAATGACGCTTTCGTGGCCATGCTCGGCTACGCTAGCCGCGCCGAGTTGATGGCCATGGATCTGGACACAGAACTCTCCGCCTCGGTCGAGCAAACCGACGCCTTTCACCGCGAGATCGAATCTCACAACTATGTGCGCAACTTTGAAATGACGTTGCGTCGAAAAGACGGGACCGCGATCACCGTGCTCGAGAGTTGCTTTGCTACCCGCAACGCCCTCGGCAAAATCGAACGCTATCAGGGATTCCTGCTCGACATCACTGAGAAGAAAAGAGCCGAAGACGAAATCCGCAAACGCAACCGTGAACTGAACGCGCTGAACGCAATGGCCGTGATCGCGACTCAGTCCTTCGATCTGGACGAGATCCTCAACCTGACCTTGCGCCAGGTCATTTCGCTGTTGGGCGCGCAGACTGGATCGATCTATTTAGGAGACGCGGACCAAACTACTTTCCGCCGCCGCGCCGGTTGGGGGCAGCGCAGCGCCGACCGCGCCCGCTTGTCCGAAGTCCAATTTCACGGCGGCTTCGGCGATCTGGTCACCCGCTCCCGCACCGAAGTGATCACACCCGAATACCTGCCGCATCTTCCTTCGCTGGTTTCCGACTTTATCCGCGCCGACGGTTCGAATTCCTGGATCTGGGTGCTGCTGTGGAGCAAAGATGCGCCCATTGGCATGATGGGAATCAGTAGCCGCGAGAATCGCGTGTACACCAGCAACGATGAAAACCTCTTAGTCGCGATCGGCCGCCAGTTGGCTACCACCATCGAAAAAGTCCGTCTCTACGAAGAGACTTGCCGCGCCTACGAAGACTTGCGCAAGACGCAAGAGCAGTTGCTGCAGAGTGAAAAAATGTCTGCGGTCGGACAGTTGATTGCCGGAGTCGCGCATGAACTCAACAATCCCCTGACCGCCATTCTGGGCTACGCCCAGTTGCTCGAAAGTGAAGGGCTGAACGATCGCGCGTCCGACTTCGTGAGCAAGCTCTTCAAGCAGGCGCAGCGTACCCACCGCGTAGTGCAAAGCCTGTTGTCCTTCGCTCGTCAGCGCAAACCGCAAAAAGAGCACGTCGACATTTGCAAAGTATTGGACGAAACTCTCGCGCTCCGCGACTATGACCTGAAAGTGAACGACATTCGCCTGCAGCGCGAATTCGAACTTCCCGCTCCGGCGGTCACGGCCGATCCTCACCAACTCGAGCAAGTGTTTCTCAACATCATCAACAACGCCGTGGACGCCATGCTCGAAGCCGGTCAGGGTGGCTCGTTGAAGGTTCGTGTTTATATCAAAGACGGAAACGTGCACACTGAATTTCACGATTCCGGGCCCGGCATCAAGGAACCGCACCGAATCTTCGAGCCCTTCTACACCACTAAGGGCGTGGGCAAAGGCACTGGCCTCGGCCTGAGCATTTGCTACGGAATTATTCAAGAGCATGGCGGACAAATCCGCGCCGACAACGGAACCAGCGGCGGCGGCGTCATCGAAGTCGTGCTTCCATCCGCGGGACAAAGCGCAACTGAAGAGAAAGCCGCGCCCGCCGCTCGTCGCCAAGCCGCGCTTGCCGGACGCGTCTTACTCATCGAGAACGAAGAAGCCGTGCTCGAATTCGAGCGCGACGTCCTCACCGGCGCCGGAGCGGAAGTCGTGACCTCGATGAATGTCGAAGAAATGAAATCCCTGCTGCCCAAGCAATCGTTCGACGCCGTCATCATCGACGGCAAAGCCCAGGGCAATGGCAGCGCCAGAGAAATATACAGCTGGCTCGCGGACAACTGTCCCGGCATGGAGAAGCATTTGCTATTCACCTTCTCTAGCGTAGCCGAGCCCGACGTGCGCAGTTTCCTTCAGGACAAAAGCGTGCCCTGCCTGGCGAAACCCTTCGAAGTAGCCGACCTCATCACCCACGCCCGCCGCCTGATGCAAAAAGCCCAAGCCGCCAGCGCCAGCTAACATCCTTAATTGATCGAACAACGGAGATGAGGGTGCCCCATCCTTTTCCGCGTTCGTTGCGGAAAGGGTGGGACGCGAAACTCTCAACCGGAGATGCCGGGACGGGTGGCCCACTCTATCGCGTTCATTTGACTCTCGAGGGTGCCCCGTCCAAGCTTCGCTTGGGCGGGGATTTTTCTCGGCTAAGGCATCCGCACGACGAGTAAGGCATCGGCGCATCCCTTTCGCTTCCCATTTCGGGAAGCACTAACTATTTTTTCCGCAATTCCCTTGACTTCACTCTAGCTATAAACGATAACCAATATATAGCTCATCAACCGAAATGCCCTCCCCCAACCACAACTCGTTTGTTTCCAAGATTTTCCCCGTAACTCCTTTCAACTCAAAGATTTCAACCCTAGTCCCCCGCTATCCCTCTGATTGCAATAGATCAGAGGGGGAGGGGGGTGGAGAATTCCCATGTCGCTTTATCCCGATAGCATTCCCCGTTGCGAACACGTGAAAATCAACGGCACCCAGTGCGGATCGCCCGCGCTCAAGCGCAATCACTTTTGCTATTTTCATAAACGCTGGCAAGAAACCCGCATTGTTCTTAACGCCAACCGCGCCCGCCGCGGCCGCGCGGCCCTCGACCTTCCCGTGCTCGAAGACGCCAACGCCATCCAGGTCTCACTCATGCAAATCATGCGCCTGATCCTGAGCGGACAAATGGACACGAAAACCGCCGGCCTCCTGCTCTACGCTCTGCAAACTGCATCCTCGAATCTGAGCCGCATCAACTTCGAGCCCACAGTAAAAACGCGCGTAGTGATCGATCCCCGCACCGTAGATCAAACCCCGCTCGGCGAGGATCCATGGCGCAGAGAGGATTTTGAGGAAGAAGAAGCAGAAGATGCCGCGCGCGAACCGGCCGAAGCCAAAGTCGAAGACGTTGGCCGCGACGAAGAATGGTTCGCAGAAGAAGTGATTCCCGAAATCGAAGCCGGAGCCGAAGAGGAATCAGCGCAAATCATTGCGCAGATTCAAGCCGTAGCCAACGCCGCAAGCCCTCGACGGCAACGTCATTCACCCAAGTTGCGCCCGCATATTGTTCGCGCCACTAAAGGCTCTCGCGCAGAGCGCGGGCGAAGTCGCGGAGGGCGGTTTCGTCGCGGCGGTACCACATCCACTGTCCGAGCTTCTTTACCTCCACCAATCCCGCTTTTTTCAGAATCGACATATGGTGAGAAATCGTAGGCTGCGACAGATGAACTCGCGGCTCGATATCAGAGGCACATAGACCGACGTCTTTGCCGATAGAACAAGCTCCGCGTTCCTTGAGAGCCTGAAGAATTCGGCGGCGGGTCGGGTCAGCGACGGCGTGCAGCATACGATTCAGGGTTTGCTCGGGATCAGACATGGTGAGATAGCAATAAACCGGGGATCGATGGTTGTCAATATGTGCGAATTGGCGCGTATATGCACCAGAGATCCGAGGAACGTATAGAGGTTCAGAGACTAACTAATCTCAATTACCATGTTGTCATCCCGAGCGGAGCGAGGGATCTGGGTGTTTGCCTGCGGTGACAACACTGGTCGCGCGGGCTAGAACCGAGATCCCTCGCTTCGCTCGGGATGACAATTTGCTGATGGGAAATGGGTGTGCTCGTTATCTTTTCAGGATTGGATTGTAGCCGTCGCTGACCAGCTTGCCGCGCATCAGTTCGGCATCTTTGATGTCGGCATACGGCCCGACCTGCACATGGATTAGCTTATCGGTCGGCGTATTGGTCGAGAATGCGGGATACTGTTTTTTCTTAAGCGCATCGACCAATGCCGCCGCGTCTTCGGCCTTGCTGACCGCGGCGACTTGCACAAAGTAGCTGTTTGACGAGGCTGGTGGGGTTGGATCAGGGGCAGCAGCAGCGGTCGTGGGCGGTGTGGTTTCCGGAGTGCCGGCTGCGGCTTCCTTCACGACGGGTTGACTATCCCCGCCCTTGCTCTCGACCGCTTTGTAAAAAGTCATGTCGGCGGGAGCCGCGGCATTGTTGGTTTTGACTGCGGATGGCCTTTGGCCGCCAGTCGTAACGGTCGTCGTGGCAGGGACGTCAGGAGACGCAATTCTTACGGAACTTCTGCCCAGCGAAAAGCCCATGCCGAAAAAAACCGCGCACACTGCTACGAGTCCGAAAAACAAGGCAAGCATCTTGCCCGTGCCCAGAGTGATTTCCGTGTCTTGAGAAGTGGCTGTTGGCATTTCAACCTCGTCATTGTTACCGATGCCGGCCGCTTAGCTCTTGGCCGGAGAAGCGTCTCCATCGGGCTTCGCAAACAGCTTTTGTATTCCGGAGAAGAAGTCCACGGGAACAGGAAAGACGACCGTGGTGTTCTTCTCCACGCCAATTTCGGTCAAAGTTTGGAGATAGCGCAATTGCACACTCACGGGTTCGGTGGCGAGCAAATGGGCCGCATCCACCAACCGCTGAGCGGCGGAAAACTCGCCTTCCGCGTGAATGATCTTGGAACGCTTTTCGCGTTCAGCCTCGGCCTGCTTGGCCATGGCGCGCAGCATGGATTCGGGCATGTCCACCTGTTTGACTTCGACGTTCGCAACTTTGACTCCCCAAGGCGCGGTATGCGTATCGAGAATGCTTTGCAGGCGCAAGTTGATCTTGTCGCGATGGGCGAGGAGTTCATCGAGTTCCTGTTCGCCGAGGACGGAACGCAAAGTTGTTTGAGCGAACTGCGAAGTCTGGTACACGTAGTTGGAAACTTCGACAACGGCTTTTCTCGGCTCGATCACGCGCAGAAAGATCACGGCGTTGACTTTGAGCGTGACGTTATCGCGAGTAATGATGTCTTGCGGGGGCACTTCGAGAGCCTCCTGACGCAACGAGATGCGCACCATGCGATCGAGCGGAGCGAACACGAAGATAAGGCCGGGACCTTTGGCTTCGGGAAGCAGACGTCCCAGGCGAAAGATTACCCCGCGCTCGTACTCCGCCAAAATCTTGATCGAACTTAGCAGGTATATACCGAAGATGATAATTACGATGGTCGTGAAACCAAAGCCAAGCTCCATCTTGGGCCTCCGTCCTGATTGTCAGGAATGCCTCTGAAGCGGATTGTATCGCAATTGAGTTGGCCGGGAGTGATTTCAAAAGCTTGCGGGGTTGCCTGCTGAGGTGCGTGCGAAGGGTCACGAAGGATCGGCGATTACGCTTGCGTCGTTTCGGATGGGGCTGGGTCGACTGACAATTGCAGTCCCTCTACCTGCCGCACCACGACTGGCTGGCCTGCGGGTAGATTGGCTGAAGAGATGGCGTCCCAGAGTTCGCCATGGACGAAAACTTTTCCTTGTGGCGACAGAGCGCTTTGCGTCAGGCCGATTTCTCCGATGAGTCCTTGCACGCCGGTTACAACTTTGTTGGCTCGCGCTTTCAGGGCGATGCTCATCAAAAAGACGGTGATGATTCCCAGTGGAATGCTGACGGCGAGCGCGGTCAGCAAGTGGACGCGCATCTCGGGGATGGGAGCATCTACCAGCAGCAGTCCGCCTAATGTCAGGGTGACGATACCGCCGATGGCTAACACGCCATGGGCAGCAAATTTGGCTTCAAGTGCAAACAGAATGAAGGACGCGAAGATCAGAACTACCGCTGCGAAGCGCGTGGGCAGCAAGTTCAGCGCGAAAATTGCGAGAAGAATGAAGACGACTCCCACCGTTCCGGGCACGACTGCGCCGGGATGGTTGAACTCAGCGTAAAGAGCGAGCGCGCCTACGGCGAGCAGGATGAAGGCCACGTTCGGATCGAGAAGATAAGCAAGAATGCGTTGCTTCAAAGTCATGTCAAAAGGTCGGACGGGTTGTCCGACCAGGTTGAGGGTGACGGTCTCGCCGCTGAAACGCTTCACCGGCTTGCCTTGCAGTTGTTTGAACAGATCTTCTTCGCTCGACGCATCGTAGTCGATTAGTTTTTGTGAAAGGGCTTCCTGGTCGGTAAAAGATTTGGATTGGCGCACGGCGGTTTCGGCGGTTTCGACGTTGCGTCCGCGCTTCGAGACGACGGATCGCAACAGCGCAGCCGTATCGTTCTCGATTTTTTCTTTCATCGTGTCGTCCATCTTGCCGCCGCCGAGGGTGACGGGATGAGCCGCACCGGTATTGGTTCCGGGTGCCATAGCCGACACATCGGCACTTTCGAGAATGAAGAATCCAGCAGAAGCGGCACGGCTGCCGCTGGGAGTGACGTAGATAATTACTGGCACGGGCGAGGCCAGGATTTTTTCGATGATGTCCCGGGTGGAATCGAGCAGACCGCCGGGAGTGTTGATCTCGATCAACAGAGCCTGATCCTTATTGCGCGCGGCTTCGGCGATGGCGCGGCCGATGTATTCGTCGGTGATGGGATGAATGGCGTCGTTCACTACGATCTTCAAAACTTCGGCAGAGGACGCAGCGGAAAGGACGAGTAGGCTCAGCAGACAGAACAGAATGCGCGAAACGGAAGACAGTTTCATCGGTTGGGCAGTGGCTGCGCTTCCTGCGCGAGCTTGGCTGCAACGGCACGCTTGAGCGCCAATGCGGATGCGTTCGTGGGTTCCAAACGCAGGGCTCGATCGATGTTCTCGGCGGCCGCTTCAGCTCTATTGTCTCGCAAATCAAGCTTCGCCAACACTAAAAGAGGTTCCGGGAATTCACGCAGGCGCAAGGCGTCGTTGGCTTCGGATCGAGCTGCGGTCGGGTTATCTTCTGCTTCGAGCACGCTGGCCAAGCCGGCGTGGGCTTCCGGGTTCGACGGGTTGAGAGCGATCGCCTCACGGAATTCATTTTCTGCTTCGGAGAGGAAACCTTGAGCCAGCAGTTGATGTCCGCGATCAGCGTGGAATTGCGCGTGAGTTTTGGGATCGGTCTTGCTGAGACGCTGCTCTGCGGCCGCTTCGATTTTCAAAGCAAGCTGACGGAAGGAACTTTCGTCGTAGTTGGCGCGGATGCGTTCGACGGGCATTGTTTGCATTGCTGGGACAACTGCCCGTTGAGTTGAAGCGTTGCTGATCGTTTCGAGTAGAGACTTGGCAGCGGGGTCGCTGGGCCGCAGCGACAGCGTCTCGCGCAGTTGACGAGATGCGCCCGACGAGTCGCCGGAGCGGTAGAGTTCGATAGCCAGATTGAAGTGATAATCGGGGTCGTTCGGATCGGCGTCGATGGCTTTCTGGAAATATTCTGCGGCACTTTTTCGGTCTCCGGGAGAGCTGACCACTCCGAGATTGTTGTAAACCTCAGCCAGGGGCAAGCGGGCGGCGACGAAGTGAAATGCCGACTCGGCTCGCGGAAAATCTCCCTGGTAGTAGGCGGCAAGTCCCAAATAGAAGTTCGCCTCACGCGCCAGCGGATTATCTTCGGGCACGCGAGCGAGCGTGGAGACAGCTTGGTCGTACTGTCGTCCGCGATAGTAAGCTTTGCCCAGTTGCAGCAGTGCTTCGGGGTAGGTGGGACTGAGGCGAACGGCTTCACGAAAGTGCTGAATCTGTGCTTCCGCAGTTGGAGCAGTGATCCCACGAATATAGTTCTCGAACGCGTCCAAGCGGGTGGGAGGAGCGGCGGCAACATAGGCTTGTTTCGTGACAGAGATGTCCGGACGAAGCGCGTGCAAAATGTCCGACGCCAGCGCGGTCTGAATATCGATCAATTGAATCAGTGGACCGGACTCATTCATCTCGGGCAGCAAGTGTTGGCGGCGCATGTCGAGCAATTGCGCGGTTGCGGTGAACGTTCGGCCATCGAAGCGATACATGCCAAGCACTGCGTAGTCCACGTCTAACTGCTCGGCGATACGGTAGAGCGTGGCGCGTGAAGGATGAAGTTCGACAGGAATGCCGAGCCGGTCGTAGGCGCGGATGCGGTCTTCACGCGGCAATACGAACAGCTTGGCGGAATTCAAGCGCTCTTGCAGCAGTTCCGGAAAAGAATCACTGATCCAGGCAATTCCTGGGGCTTTGGATTGATTTTCAAAAGGAACTACTAGCACGTTCAGACCAGTGTTGGCTGGTGCCTGCGCGACGGCGGCGGTGCAAAGGAACAGGATTACGCTGAGGTGGAGAAATTTCAAGGCAAGTAGATTATATCGGGAGAAGGCGTGTGGGTTGAAAGACTCTGGATGTTCTGCTTAAACTGTCCTCCGGTCGCGAAGCCAATAGCAGCAAGGGCCATTGTCAGCGTACTTCTTCGGTGATATAAGGATGGCCCATGGCCGATGGGGGCGCACGTTCTGTCCGCTGCTCCCAGTATCGAAGTACAACTCAAAACGAGAGGAGTGCTCACGTGAAGCTCCGCGCATACTTTGTCATCGTCAGTTTTCTGTGTGCAGTAATTTGTACAACTCAGGCCCAAACAGCGGCCCCTAACTCAGGTCCAGGTTCTACCCAAGTTCCACGCCTAATCAAGTTCTCAGGATTAGCGCAGGACGCAACTCACAAGCCGGTGAGCGGCGTGGTTGGCATTACATTCTCGCTGTACAAAGATCAGGAAGGCGGCAGTCCGTTGTGGATCGAAACGCAGAACGTCCAAGCCGATGCAACGGGGCATTACACGGCACTGCTGGGTTCGGCGAGCACGGATGGAGTTCCGTTGAGCCTGTTCAGTTCTGGAGAAGCGCAGTGGTTGGGAGTTCAGATCCAAGGCCAGGCTGCGCAAGCGCGTGTGTTGCTGGTCAGTGTTCCCTACGCGTTCAAAGCGCATGAGGCGGAAACCCTTTCAGGAAGAAGCATCTCGGATTTCGTGCTGCTGAGCAAGACCGCAGGTGCCCCGACAGCGGCGGGTAATGCGCCGGCTATCCTGAATACCGCCGGTGGGTCGAAGCTGCCCTCAGCGGCGAATGGCCCGACAAGTTTTGTGGGAACCAATACGACTCAAATTGTGACAGTAACTCAGAAGGGTACGGGAGTCGGATTAGCGGCCACCGCTACTACGCACGCGGCGGTCGCGGGCGCTATCACCGGGAAGTCAAACACGGCCGTGTATGGTCTTGCCAGCAATACCAGCAAAGGCAGCAATGCGGCCGGAGTTACGGGGGTGGCCAATTCGGAAACGGGTCCCGGAGTCCAGGGCGTGACCACGAGTGCCGCGGGATTCGGTGTTCAGGGGGTGGCTAGTTCGAGCGCGGGCGGAACCGCCGTCCAGGGCCTTAATAACGCAACGACTGGTGTCTCTTACGGCGTGTCCGGGCAGAGCGCGAGTACTGGCAACGGGAGTGCTGGAGTTGTCGGTAGCGAGAGCGCCACTACTGGACAGGTGTACGGTGTATTTGGATCGACGAACAGCACAACCACGAATGCCATGGGCGTGGGTGGCTACGAGGGAGCCAAGACCGGACAGGTTTATGGGGTTGGCGGAAACACGAGCTCTACCGGCCCCAATGCGGCCGCGGTCAACGGCTACGAAGGCGCCACTACAGGACAGGTCTACGGCGTCAATGGGAGCACGCCGAGCACTGGGACAGGCGCTGCGGGCGTGAGCGGCTTTGCGGCAGCAACGACCGGTCAGGTGTATGGGGTCACTGGCGGAACCAATAGCAGCACCAATTTTGCTGCGGGCTTGACCGGTTTTGAAGGTGCCACCAGCGGGCTAGTTTATGGCGTCACTGGAGGAACGAACAGCAGCACGAACGGCGCCAGCGGAATAAACGGTTACGAAGGCTCGAAGACGGGGCAGGTTTTCGGCGTCTTCGGAGCAACCACGAGTGCGACGAATTTTACTGCCGGCGTGAGTGGGAATGCGAGTGCTACGACCGGCCAAGTCTACGGTGTGGTCGGGGTATCGAACAGCACGACCAGCGGGGCCGCCGCCGTAAACGGCTACGAGCCTGCCACGACAGGCGCGGTCTTTGGCGTGAACGGATCGACGAGTAGCGTTACCGACGGTGCGGCTGGGGTTAACGCGTTCGAGGGGGCAATGACCGGAAACACCCGAGGGCTGAACGCCAACGTAACAAGCACAAGCGGGTATGCAGTTTATGGAGATGCAAGTGCCGTCACGGGATCTACGGTCGGCGTGTTTGGCGATAACCACAGCACGGGGGGCGTCGGAGTAATTGGCAAGGCCCAGGCTGCAGGCGGGATAGCCGGGGAATTCGCCAACACTGCGGGTTCGGGGTTCATCCTGCTGGGCCAGTCTGGCAGCAATTATCAGCAGGTCTTTAGCGTTGACGCCCTCGGAAACGGCTCGTTCTCCGGCAACCTCAACGTCACGGGCAAGCTGACTAAGGGCAGCGGGTCGTTCAAAATTGACCATCCGCTGGATCCGGCGAATAAATATCTGTCGCACTCGTTCGTCGAATCGCCGGACATGATGAACGTGTACAACGGGAACATCACGACCGACAAGCATGGTTTCGCCACGGTGAATTTGCCAGACTATTTTGAAGCACTCAATGGCGACTTCCGTTATCAGTTGACGGTGATTGGGCAATTCGCGCAGGCGATCGTGGCCAAGAAGATCTCGGCCAATCGGCTTGTGATTCGGACGAATAAGCCGAAGGTGGAAGTTTCGTGGCAGGTGACGGGCGTCCGGCACGACGCTTATGCCAATCGCTATCGCATACCGGTGGAGGAGGATAAGGCTCTTTCGGAACAAGGATACTATTTGCATCCGGAAGTGTTCGGGCAGCCGGAATCGAAGAATATCTCAACGGCGGGCAAGTCTGCGCCTGCTTCACAGCAGGTTATGGCAGACGCGACACAAAAATGATTGGCGAATCTCGAAGATAGGGTTCAGCCAGCTTTCGCGTGATCTACGGGTATTTCTTTGTTGGAGCTTTGCTCCTCGCGGGTTAGCTCTGTCCAGCTGGGGAGAGTTTGGTCTCCGGTGATCAATTGGGCTCCTTGCTCGTAGGTGAAATACGACCAGGCCCACTGAATCAGCACGAGTATGCGATTGCGGAATCCGATGAGGAAAAAGATGTGTACCGACAGCCATGCGACCCAGGCGAGGAAGCCGGAAATGTGAACCTTGCCGAACTCCCCGACGGCCGCGGCGCGACCGATGGTGGCCAGACTGCCTTTGTCCAGGTAATGGAAATCTTTTCGTGGCTTTCCTTCCAGGTCGCGCACGATGTTACGAGCCGTGGCTTTTCCTTCCTGGATTGCGGCGGGCGCCAAGCCGGGAACCGGCTGACCGTTGTCCTGTTTCAATGAAGCCAGGTCTCCGATTACGAACACGTGGTCGTGCCCGGGAATACTCAAATCAGGATTCACTAGCACGCGCCCGGAGCGATCGGTCTGGGCGCCGAGTTTCTTGCCTAAGGGCGATGCGGCGACTCCGGCAGCCCAAATAATTACGGCCGCAGGCACACGAGTCTGCCCCATGATTACCGCGGCTGGTTCGATGCCCGTGACCATTGCGGAAGTGTGGACCTCGACTCCGAGTTCACGCAGCTGCGCTTCCGCGCTGCGAGACAAATCCTCCGGGTAGGCCGGCAGAACTCGGGGTCCGCCTTCGAGCAAAATGGTGCGGGTTTGCTTGGGGTCGATGGAATTGAATTCGTCAGCCAAGGCGCGGCGGGCGATTCCGGAAAGTGTTCCCGCCAATTCCACTCCTGTAGGACCGCCTCCGACGACGACGAAATTCAGCTGCACCTGGCCTCCGCCGCTGGCCGCACGGCGTTCGGCTAGTTCGAACGCGAGCAATACTCGCCGCCGGATTTCGAGCGCGTCTTCGATCGTCTTCAGGCCGGGTGCCAATGGCTGCCATTCGTCGTGCCCGAAATAGGCGTGGCTTGCGCCCGCGGCTACGATCAGGTAGTCGTAGGAGAGTTCGCGACCCGCGAGCTTTACTACCCGTCGATCAAGATCGAAGTCTTGCACTTCTCCGAGTACCACCTCGATGTTGCGACGGCCACGAAAGATCCCGCGAATGGGAGATGCAATTTCTCCGGGAGATAAGCCGGCGGTTGCGACTTGATAAAGCAGAGGCTGGAAGGTGTGGTGATTTCTGCGGTCGATGATAGTGATTTGGACGGAATGGCGGATGAGCTTCAGTGCGGCGTTAAGACCTCCGAAGCCGGCACCGATGATCACGATGTGCGGCGTGGGTTTGCCGTTCATGGCCATTAAGATATCCTGCGCACGGAAAAGTTGCATCTCAGTTGAATAGATTCGCGAATTATGGCAGTCGAGTCGAAACATTTGATTTCCGAGATCGTGCCTGAAGGCCAACTGATCTCGGCGAATGCGGCCGCTTCGACACGGACTCGACCACTTGGTCTGTCGAACGCCGTGCAGGTTGGGGTCGTCTTCACTTTGATCATGGTTGCGGTGTGGACGCCGCCGGGCCGGGGCAGCACGATCGTCAGCCTAGTGGCAACACTTTGCATTCTGTGGTTCGCCGTGCGCAGCCGTTTTTCCGTTCGCGAAATGGGGCTCAGCCGGACGGGGTCCGGGGCGACGGTGATACTCGTTTCTGGAATATTGTTGATCGTTGCAATTGTCTTTGCGGGTTGGTTGCTTCATGACCTTGGGCCGGCTCAGCCTGTGCCCTGGCGAAGAGCCTGGAAATATGCCATCTGGGCGCTGGAGCAGGAATTTATTTTGCAGTCGTTTTTCTTTGTGCGGCTCGAGTCACTGTTGGGCAGCCGACGTGCCGTGATGGCCGCGGCTTTGTTGTTCGCCGCCACTCACGTGCCGAGCCCGTTGCTGACGGGGCTGAGTCTTATCGGCGGCCTGTTGTTCTGCGAGATGTTTCGCCGCTATCGCAATATCTTTCCCTTGGGGTTGATTCATGCTGCGATAGGACTCACCATTGCGGCGAGCCTTCCTGACAGCTTGCTTCATCACATGCACGTAGGATTGGGTTATCTGTTGTATCGTCCGTGAGAACGCCTGAAGGTGCAACCGGTACTCGCTGGCGATAATGAGTGAGCGACCCGTTGCTGCGCTGAATCGGGTAACATGAACCGGGTCAGGCGCGAGCAGACGCTTTGCCTTTGAAACCTCCGCAAACAGATCCTCAGTCCGATACTCCGGCGCAGTCCGATGCTAGCTCTCGCTGGCTTCGGCTGTTGATGCCGTCGGTCTCCGATCTCCTTTTTGCTGCTTTGCTTCTGGGCTTCAGCTGTGGCGCGTTGGGTCGACTTTTGCTGCGCGACGGGGGAACGGGCTGGCACATCCGCAACGGGCAGCTAATCTTGCAGACGCACTCGATCACCCGCGTGGATCCGTTCTCGGCGACCATGAGCGGACAAGCTTGGTATGCCTGGGAATGGCTGTACGACGTGCTGATCGCGGCCATTCACCACTCGCTGGGATTGAACGGCGTGGTCTTTTACACGGCTGCGATTATGGCGGCGACGTTTGTCCTCGTATTCCACTTCGCCATGCGCCGAGGCGGCAGCCTGCCGATTACGCTTTTTATGCTGGTGCTGTCGCTTGGTGCATCGGCAGTCCATTTTTTGGCGCGGCCTCACGTCGTGAGTTGGCTGTTCACTGCGATTTGGTTTGAGTTGCTCGATTCGGCCTCGTTCGCGGCTGAACCCGGCAAAGCCCGCCGAGTATTTTTCTTGCCTCTGCTCATGCTTCTCTGGGTCAACCTGCATGGAGGGTTTCTTCTCGGCTTCGCTTTGTTAGCGGTGTACTTGGTCGGCAGCGGGATTGAGTACCTTACTTCTCCAGATCGGCGCGAGGCTGTCGGAACGTGGCTGAAGCGGTTGGGCCTTGTCAGCGTGCTTTCGTTGGTGGCGAGTTTCGTCAATGCTTACGGCTACAAGCTGCACCTTCATATTTACCGGTATCTCTCGGACCGGTTTCTGATGGATCACGTCAACGAGTTTCAGTCGCCGGATTTTCACGGCGTGGCGCAGCAATGTTTTGTGGTGATGCTGCTGGTGACGATCGCGGCGCTAGCCAGTGCGCGCCGAAAAGTGCCGCTTACCCACTTGCTGGTAATTCTGCTGGCTGCTTACAGCGGGCTGTACGCTTCGCGCAATCTTCCGGTGGCATCGATGCTGCTTACGCTCATTGTTGCTCCGCTGCTCTCGGAGACAGTCGCGAAGGGGGCTGAGAATTCAGAGATTTTGCTCTGGCTGCGCTCGCTGTTTTCGTGGCTGCACGGCTTCGGCATGCGCATGGAGAAATTGGAGTTGCATCTTGAAGGTCACGTTTGGATGGTGCTGGTCTTCGCCGTCGGTTTATGGGCTTGCATGCACGGCGGAAGAATCGGCTCGGAGCAGTTGTTCAACGCATATTTCGACGACAAGCAATTTCCAGTGGAAGCTGCCGCAGTGATTGCCGAGCGCAATATCAGGGAACCAATCTTTTGCCCAGACCAGTGGGGAGGGTATCTGATTTACCGACTTTATCCTCAGACCAAGGTTCTAGTGGACGATCGCCATGACTTGTACGGCAGTCATTTCTTCGAGGATTACGAGAAAGTAATGTTCGCCCAGACTGGCTGGAATAAAGTGCTGGAACAGACGCAAGCGAACTGGGTGCTGGTGCAAAAGAGTTCAGCGCTGGAGACGATGCTTGAGCAAACTCCGGGATGGAAGCTCATTCATGGGGATGGGACGGCGGCGCTGTTTCACCACGAAATGTAGTGAGTGCCACTTGCCTCGGAGAGATGCAAGTGGTAGCTTCCGGTTCACATGGAAGCGCCTTCCATCGCCGTCCCGGAAGCCAAGACGCCGTGGTTTGGCACTATCCCAGCCTTTGCCCTTCACACAGCCATCGTCTATACCTGTGCTTTACGCGTCTCTGGATCCCTGGTCGCTCGATGGTTTGCCTGGGTCGCACCGATACTACAAATTTCAAGCAGCGTGCCGCCCAGGGATTGGTACCTGCAGCATTTCGAGCTGGTAACTATTATCCCCGCGCTGATCGCTGGCTACATCAATTTGGTGCGCTTTGTTCCTGCCACCGTCGGTAGACCCATTTGGGATACTCGTTTCGACTCTGCTGTGACATGGGCATGGAGCATTCCCGCGCTGGTTCTCTCATATAAAATGCTTCAATACCACGCCCCTTCCTCTGTGCTCTTCGGGATTTCGATGACAGCGATAAAATACTTTTTCGATATACAGAAGGTCATGCCAACCTGGGAGAACCCATTGGCCAGCGACCCGGTCCGGGTCGCGGCCCAGATGCTCGTCACAGCACCGTTCTACGCCGGAGTGGCATACAGTTTGGGAGCATTCGTGTCGAAGCATGACTTTTTGGCCAAGCTATTCAGGTTTGAAAAAAACGAAGAGTGACGTTTGTCGAAATGCGGTTAGCCCTCGATTCGGGCCGGTCGCATGTCAAAGGATTTTTGCCAAGGACGCCCGGACGGGGCGACCGGGGCCGCATGGACCTGGTTCATCGGGTGTCGATGTCGAAGCCCAGGATTGCGTTTACCTCTACCGGTTGCTCTCCCCGAAATACGGGGCGGAATTTCCAGTTGGTTAGTGCGGCTAAAACTTTGGAAGTCATCGCACTTCCGCCACCATCCAGAACCTGCATGTTTCGAAGCGTTCCAGTGCGGTCGAGGATGCAGGCAATTACCAACCGCGAGGGTTTCAGGTTGGCCGGCAAATCCGAGCGCATGGGTTGCGGTGCGACCAAATCTTCGGCGTAGGGATGAGCCGCCGACGACGGATCCGCATATTGCATGACCGCAGTGCCCAGCACAGTGTCGATGTAGATGGTGTAGTTCTTGTCGCCCTTGAGCATGCCGTAATAATTGAAAGCGCCTCCCGAGCGGGCGCTGCCGACTACGGTGATGCCGGGTCCTTGCTGATCTTTACCCGCGGAAGAGCGAGCGATGATGTTGGGTCCGGCACCATCGGCGCCGAAGCTGGGGAGGGTCACGATATTGCTGCCGCCGTTGACTGAGACTCCGGGCATTGGCGGTTTGCCCGTGGTTCCGTTGCCCGCGCCGCCAGGGCCGGGATAGGGAGAGATTCCGCCGCGCGCCATAGTTTCAGATCCACGGCCTGGGCCATCTTTGGTTGCGTCGGCTTTCGCCGCGCCCGAAACTTCTCCGGATAAGCCGCTGCCCGTTCCGGTGCCACGACCGATGCCTGATCCGCCGCCGGATCCGCCTAACCCAGGCTTGTCTCCGCCCGATGGTGACATCGCGAGCGAGCCTGCGCCGGCGTTGCCCGGCATGCCAATCTTCGAGCCCGGCTGGCTTGACACTACGATTCCCGTCCCTTTGCCGCTGCCGCCGTTGTTGCTCGGGGGAGCGGCCACCGAGCCTGCGTCCATCGGACCACCCAAGCCCGCGCCGCGGTTTCCGCTGCCCATGCCGGAGAGCGAGCCTCCGCCCGAAACGGTTGGAGGTGGCGGAACCACGGCCGTTCCGCCTCCCAAGCTTGTCATCGTTGAACGCGCCAGCGAGCCACCGCCAACTTGCACGGGAGGAGGCACGACATTGGCTGTCCCTAACCCAGGCACTGCGCGAGTGCCAGTCGCGGCTCCGTTCAACTGAACCGGCGGCGGCACAACGGCTGCGCTGCCCATGCCCCCGAACGCGCGATGGGAAGCCGAGGCATCCGCCATCGAAGCTGTTGGCGGTACGACCTGAGTTCGCAACTCGCCTGCGCCAAATCCTGGGCCTCGGGGATTTATATCGTGCGTAATTTGTGACGGAGGTGGTGCGATTACTGCCGGTGCAGGAAGTGTGAGCTTGGGATTGAGATTCGTGACCTGCACGGGCGCTGACACTGGCGGCGGAATCACGGCCACGGCTTGCGAGCCGGGCACGCGGATCGGAGTAATGTCGCTCCGCGGCGCGTTGGGACTGGGAGGAACGATGGCCGCGTTCAAAGGCGGCGCGGAACGCATTTTGTCGCGTTGCGCCTCGGGCGTCGGCGGGATGATGTTGGCGTTCAACACGGGCGCGCGCTGGGCCTTATCATTGCGAACTTCTGGGGTGGGCGCAACCACGGCTTGGTCGAGAGTTGGAGCCCGTTGCGATGATTTCAATCCCTCGGCGGGCGCTGGCCCGGGAACTGGCTTGAACGCCAGCAAATTGGCAACTGCCGAATCGGATTGCGGCAGCTTGAGCTTGGGAGCATCCACGACTTTCTCACGAAGGGACTCGCCGCGTGCCACACGAATGATCTGAGTCCGGTGATGCGCTTCGTGACCGCCAGCGCGACCGGAACGCCCGGCTTGCGCTCCGCCGGCATCTTCCGTGCGCGGCAATTCTTCGCCCGAGAAATAAATGACATCGTACTTGGGCATGGACGGCGGTTCATAAGGCCGCAGCTTGTCGATTGCTTGCGACAGCATGATCGCAATGGCAAACAATGCCGCTTCCACGATCCAGGAGGCGAACATCCCACGATAGGGAACAAGTCCGGTTCTGGCTTCTCCCGCCAAAGGTTGGGGAGAGCGTTTCAGGGCAGGCCGGATGGCGGTGAGGAATTCCTGCCACGGCGAAGACCACTCGACCAGGAGTTTGAGTTCGGCGCTCACGCTGTGCTCACCTCTGGCATCGCGGTCTTATTCAGCGCAATCTCGATTTCATCTCCGATCGTGGTTCCGCTGGACTTCAATGTGTCTCCCGGCAACTCAAGCACCGAAGCTGTGCGCATGCTGACTCGCGCCACTCGCCACGGCTTCAGATTCTGCTCGATATGGACAACAAATCTGTTCGGGTCCAGATAGAGGACATCGATTGGAAACCTCATCGCGATCGTGTGTACGCCGCGGGATGGAATAATCCAGAGACCGTCGCCAGCAGGGAAGCCGGCGGCATCCTTGCCCATGAGCCCGAGCAGGCGCGACCAGTGCGTCCCTGCCACGGACAAATGGGTGGCCAGATAGGCGTTGCGCGTCCGGTTGAACGCATATCCTGTGGCGGCTGGTAACGACATCACAACTCCTGAATCATAACTGCTGGATTCGGTTCGTGCTCTCAGACTCGTCTTGCCAGATCGTCGGCTTATCAGTGTCCGGCCACGGGCGCCAGCGTCCGGATCAACTCGATGATCGCCGGGCCGAGGGTGACAAAGATGATCGAGGGGAGGACAAATAAAACCAGGGGAATTACCATTTTAATGGTTGTCTTGGCAGCCTGCTCTTCCGCCCGTTGCCGGCGCTCGGTGCGCAGTGAATCTGAGTGCACTCGCAAAGCCTGGGCAATACTGGTACCGAAGCGGTCAGTCTGGATTAAGGTTCCCACAAGCGAACGGAGATCGTCAACGCCAGTGCGCTCAACCAGATTGCGCAGAGCCTCGGCTCGAGGCTTGCCGGCGCGCATTTCCAAATTTACCATATGAAACTCGTCGCTAAGTTCGGGATGGGCATGATGCAGATCAGTGCCAACCCGCATCAGGGCCTGATCGAGGGCCAATCCGGCTTCGACGCAAATAACGGTGAGATCCAGGGCATCAGGCAAACCCAGCTTGATGCGCTGCTGGCGTTGCTTGATCATCCGCTTAAGCATGAACCGAGGTAGAAAGAACCCAAAAGCACCTACGCTGACCATCAAGATGGGGGAGTTGAATCCACTCGACGCGATCACCAGCGCCAATGCGAAGATCGCGGTCGCCAGGCGGCTGCCGACATACACCGTCAAATGGCGGGTTTCGCGATAACCAGCCTGGATCAGCCAACGGCGGGTTCGCGAGACGTCGCTCGGTGACAGCGGTATAGCTTTGCTGAAGGGATCGAGGGCTTGTTCCAGGCGCTCCTTGAGAGCGGGCTTTTCAGGAGCTTTGGTCCTTTGCCCTCCCAACGCGCGCAAGCGGGAGCCGAGCAGAGACGAGGGTGCGTACGCCGCTGCTCCAAACGAAAACACGACCAGGGCGATGGTCAAGAACACAACAACTGTGAGCGCGAGTGCCATGCGTTAGTTCAAACCTGAATCTGAATGATCTTCCGGATTACAAAATAGCCCAGCGTCTGCAAAACAATTCCAGCGACCAACAGGACGTGCCCGATGGGATCCGCGAACAGGGGATGGATAAAAGCAGGGCTCGTCAGCAGCATTGTGACCACGATGACAGGAGGCAATCCCATCAAAAGCATCATCGTCAGACGTCCCTGCGCGGTGTAAACCCTCACCTGGCGCATGATTTTGAATCGTTCCCGGATCACATAAGAAAGGTTATCGAGGATTTCAGCCAGATTGCCACCGGTTTCGCGTTGCAGCATTACCGCCGTAACGAAGAACTTCACGTCTACCAGCGGCATGCGCTCGGCCAGGTTCATCAAAGCGTCGCGGACCGGCAGTCCGAACTTCTGTTCTTCAAAAAGCTTGCGGAACTCAGAGGCCACAGGTTCGGTGAGTTCGTTTGCGATTAACTCCAAAGCCGTAGTGAAAGCATGGCCGGCACGCACCGCTCTGGCCAAGGTGTCGATGGCTTCGGGAAACAATTCTTCGAATTTCTGAAAACGCTTGTTGCGCCGATAAGAGGCGTAAGAATAGGGGAGGAATCCGCCAAGCACCAGACCAACCACGGCAATCAACAAAGCCTGGTTCGGCGGCAGAGATCCAGCTGCGATAAAGCCCACCACAGCCAGTGCCACAGCGCTGACCATGCAAAGCATGAGGATGTTGCCGGCTCGTATTTTCAGGTTCGCCTGTTCGAGGAATGGCTGCAAGTTCGAAATCCGGGAGGAACGGCGGAGCAGGTTGTCGAGCGCCGGGATCTTGCTCAACATTTCATCGCGCAGCAAGGCGAGTTCCTCGCTGGGGGCGCGAGACGCGGCCTCTTGCACCGTTGCCAAGCGTTCGCGCAGAAGGCGAGCTTGGGCACTGCGCTGGTCCAGTAGGGAAGCTACAGCGAAGACGCCCAAGGCGACTACCACGAAAACCAATATGGCGATAAGTCCTAGCATGATTTTCCGTTCGCCTTCGAGAGAACTCCTTTAAACCTCGACCCGCGATTCAAATAGCGCCGGACGCAAGCGGCAACCCCCGGTGGCCAGGCGATCGGCAAATCGGGGCCGGATTCCGGTGGCGCGGAACGCACCCTTTACCTTCCCACTCTCATCGATGCCGGTGCGCTCGAATACGAAAATATCCTGCATGTCGATGAGTTCGCCGTCCATACCGGTGACTTCGGAAACCGAAATCACTTTGCGGGTGCCATCAGAGAGGCGCGCGATCTGCACGATAGCGTGAATGGCGGAGGCAATCTGCTGCCGCATGGCCCGCTCGGGAAGATTCAAATTCGCCATCGAAACCATGCTTTCCAATCGAGCCAACGCGTCGCGGTGTGCGTTGGCGTGTACCGTGGTCAGCGAGCCCTCGTGGCCGGTGTTCATGGCCTGTAGCATGTCGAACGCTTCTTCGCCACGCACCTCGCCGACGACAATGCGGTCCGGGCGCATACGCAGACTGTTGATTACTAATTGCCGCTGCCGGACTGCGCCCTTGCCTTCGATGTTGGGTGGGCGGGTTTCGAGGCGGACTACGTGCTCCTGCTTCATTTGCAATTCGGCCGCGTCCTCGATGGTAACCACGCGCTCGGAATTTGGAATGTAGCCGGAGAGCACGTTGAGCAGCGTGGTCTTGCCGGCGCCGGTTCCACCGGAGATCAGCAGGTTGAGCCGTCCCTTGACCATGGCGGAAAGCAATTCCAGCATGGGCTCGGTTAGAGTTTTGTTTTCGATCATGTTGCGCGCCGTGATTGGGTCGCGGCCGAAACGCCGAATGGAAAGGCATGGCCCATCGATCGCAAGTGGCGGAATGATGGCGTTCACACGGGACCCGTCGGGAAGACGTGCGTCGACCATTGGAGAAGACTCGTCGACGCGCCGACCGACTCGAGACACAATCCGGTCGATGATCTGCATGAGGTGAGCGTCGTCCTTGAAGCTCAGGCCGGTGGGTTCAAGCTTGCCCGCGCGCTCGACGTAAACTCGATCAAAGCGGTTCACCAGAATGTCGGAGACGGTTGGATCCTTGAGTAAAGGTTCGAGCGGGCCGAGGCCGAAGATTTCGTCGAGAATCTCCCGCGAAAGCCGTTCCCGCTCCGCGAAGCTTAGAGGGACGGCTTCGCTGTTCACGGTGTTGCGGATCAACTGGAGGACTTCATCCCGCGCGGCATCGCTCGGGGTCCTGCCCAGTTTTTCCAGGTCAAGACGATCAAGAATCTTGCGGTGGAGGTCCGCTTTGACCTGCTGGTATTCGGTTCTTTCGAAGGTCTGCAAATTCGCCATGAAGTCTGCCCGATAGTCGAAATGCCCGAGGCGCGAAGCCTGACGCTTGAAGCCTACACCGCGTTAAATACTAAACCGTCTTAAATAAGGACCAAGCTTTGCGCTTTACTTCTAAATCATTTTCCGTCAAACGGGCCGCCAGCCCGGCGAAGGCGCGCGCTATTTCAGTGTGGTTTTGCGAGACTACCGGCACTCCGCGATCGATCGCCGTGGACACCGCAAAATATTGATTGGGAATCTTCCAGAGCAATTTTGCGCCCGCTGCAGCTTCGGCATCGGCCTCGCTAAAACCGGCTATTTTGCGGAAACGATTCAGCACCAGGCCCACCTTCTCGCGTCCGCCGCTTTCTCCGAGATACTGTTGGACGCGGGCCGCACTCCACAATGAAGCAACGTCGGCGTTGACCACCATCAAAACGCTTTGGGACAAGTTGCAGACCAGTCGGGTCGTGGGGTCTATCCTCGTGGAAGCGTCAACTACAACGTAGCGGAACTGACCCATTAACATATCGAACAATCTGGCAAACTCCGCGGTTGAGGGCTCTGCCGCAACCGGAACGTTAGGGCCGGCAAGCAGTTGCAGGCCGCTGCTGTGGCGAGTCATGAAGCTTTCCAACAGAGAACTGTCGAGACGATGCAGGTTGCGGATCGCATCCGTCACGTTGAACAGAGGCTTCAGATTCATGTGCAGGGAAGTGTGTCCCAGGGGCGCCAGGTCCACGAGAGCGGTGTTGCCATGGGCAGACTGCAGAGCCAGAGCCAGATTCACGGCGACGGTTGTGGCGCCGCTGCCTCCTTTGGCGTTAACAACCAGAAAAACTTTGCCACTCGTCCCTTCCCGGTTCACTTTTCGCTGGGCTGCCGTGAGGCGAACAAACGCTTCCAGAAGATCGGTGGTAGTAGTGGGCCGTTCAATGAACTCACGCGCTCCGGCGCGCATCGCACCGACGATCACTTGAGGCTGCGAGATGCTGCCGATCGCGAATAGAGCCATTGCCGGCAGTTCCTGGTGGAGCAATTCAATAGCCCGCAATGCCAGGATCGCGTTATCGGCGGGGATGTCGACCAGAACGACGTCAGCCTTTGTGGTTTGGATCCGGCGGATCAAAGGGTCGTTTGCGGCTACCGGAAAACTGGCATGGGTATACACGGCTCGAGCCACACTGGTGCCGTCCACCAGCACCTGCAGCACTGCGCGCTGCTCGTTATCCGCCGCGATGATGACTACCGAAAGTTCAGGCATGAAGCCGCCACTTCTCCGCCGAGTGTTCACGACCAACGACATCTACACACGCAAAGGTCCGCCATGGTGATCCAGCGCGGCGCTTCATTTGCTGCCTGCCGATGGCTTCTTTCCATCAAATTTATCTTTGTCGAGGAACGGCTGCGGATTCTTAGGACCTTCAGGCGCCTGGGTGCTGGGTGAGATGCGATGCACCGTGCACAGCACCATCAATTCCGAATTGCTCTTTTGCATATTCTTGCTTTTGAACAGATTGCCCAGAATCGGAATGTCGCCGAGTCCAGGAAACTTGTTAGCAATCTGAGTCACCCGGTTGTCCATCAGGCCGGCGATCACGAAGCTCTGCCCGTCCTGCAACTCAAATTCCGTGTCCGCGCGACGGGTGCTCAGTGCGGGGATGTTAAATCCGGAGATGGTCAACCCATCGGCGAAATCCAATTCACTGACTTCCGGCACCACGCGCAGGTGGATGTTTCCATTGGGCATGATCACCGGAGTGAACCTCAACCTGACACCAAATTCCTTAAACGAGATGCTCACGGCAGTGAACCCCTGTCCCGGTTGGACGATGGGAAAGGGAAACTCTCCGCCAGCCAGAAAGCTGGCCTCCTTGCCGTTCACCGCTATCAAGTTCGGTTCCGCAAGAATCTGCAAAAGGTTTTTCTGCTGCAATGCCTGGACCACAACTCCAAAGTTAATGTCGCTGCGGAATAAAAAAAGGTTCAAAGGGTTAGTGAGGTTGATGGTGGGAGGTGTGGGTGCGGTGGTGGTCGTACTTACGCCACTGCTTGTCGTTTGCGTGGTAGTAGAACTCGTCGAAACGGTAGCCCCGCCATATTGCCCCGTGGTCAAGGTTCCAGTCGTATGACCCGAGCTAGGAAGGAAATAGTTAACTCCCAACTGCAGTGCGGCGGTGCGGTCTACTTCCGCGAACTTCACCTCCAGAAGAACTTCCTGGGCACCTATCGGACCAAAAGTGAGCACATTCACGACATTCTTGGAGTAGGCTGCGGCAATCATTTCAGCGCGCTTGGCGATATCCTCGGTGGTCACGTGACCCGAAAGCACAATCGCCGAACGGGAAGGCGTAACCGTAATCTGCTCGTCGGGAAAAACTCGTCGTTCTTCTTCGGCCGCTGCACTGACATCCACATCCACGCGCAGATCAAAGCTGCGCGAACGTTCGAGCTCATCCCAGATCAAGAGGGAGACTTCGCCGGCGGAACGTCCGTGTACCAGAATTTGAGTGGGCGTGACCACGATGGCATCGGCTACGCCCGGATCGGTGACGGAAACTCTCTTCAGGCGCTCGGTGGTATTGATGAGAAGCGACTTGCCCACCATCACGCGCAACGGCGCGGCACCGTGCGATTCAGCTTCGGATTGATTCTGCGCCGTCGCCGTGGGGCCTTGGGGCGCGGCTTGGGCCGGCGCCTGCTCTGGAGCCGGCGCCGGCGCTGCTGGTTGCTGTTGTGCTGCTTGCGGCGCCTGAGCGTCCTGAGATTTCGGCACTGCAATGGCGCTGAGCAGCAACAGAATGCCAAACGTCATTCCCACCAGTTTGCCAGCTTGTATTTCGCGTTTCTCCCACCTGCGGGAGCGGATCGACATGTCGTGTAACCTCGCCACCGGGACTTGTGCTTAGAACTTTTCCTCTTCCTTCTTATCTCCTTTGTAAACCTCGACCGTGTATGCGGTCGGGATTGAGGGAGGGGCCTGGACTGGGACGTGCCTGGTTGTGCTTCGCGGCTTCGCTGCCGGAGTAACCTCGGAGGCAGTGTTGTAGAGAGAGTTGGACTTCACGGCCGCCACGCCTTCTTGCTTAGTATCAAGCGGGTTGCGCAGTACCAGTTGAATATGGCCTTGAGAACTGGCCAGTGTAAGTCTTTCGGCATCGTCTGGTGATACCAGCAGAGTGACCACGGGAGCGCTCTGCGGTTCACCGGCAGAGTTCCTTTCCAGCCTCTGGCCCGTGGCGATAACGGCAACGTTTTCCAAGACGGTTCCGGTTTGCTGCTCGCTAGATCCCTGGGGATTTCCCGTCAACAAGACATCGACACGCGTGCCCGGCACCACAAAACCGGAAACGGAGGTAGTATCGTTGACTCGCACCGAAACTGCGCGCATGCCAGGGGGAATTAACGACGGAAGGCCATATCCTGCGTTTTCCCCCGCCAGCTTACTCTGAAGAATGAATTCGCCTTTGGCGATCGGAAGCACGACGCCCCGGCCCACGACTTTGGTCTTCTGGCGGTAGCGACCGTCCGGCAGGTCGCCACTGGGAAAATGCACCACCCGGATGTCCTTGTCGTCGATCTTTGTTCCCACTTGCAAATCGTCCGCTGCGACGACTACGTCTTCGCCCTGAGGGGTCTTGGAGCCTGCCCTGGATTGCAGGGTGCGATAGACAATAAGGCTCACAAACGCGCCCAGCGCCAAGGCGATAAACCCGATTAACAAGAGCCGGTTGCGATTCATCTACTGTTCCTCACCAATCGAAATCTCGCGCCGACTGCCGCTGGCCTAGCCGGCAGCCAAAGCACAACCGGACAGCCGAGCTGTCTGTGCAATTCCATGCGCACGTAACCTTCCGGTGCGCCGGATCATTTGCTTTTTTTGAATCAAAGGTTTAGGAGCGGGAAAAGAGTTGCCCTCAATCCCCCCGACCATCATACCCCGAGGCCTCTTGCTAGGGCGACAATTTGTTGCATACCTGCCCTTCCCGTTAGTGACCATAGTTTCACAGGAAAGGGCCGGTGTACGATACGTTTTTAACGACTGAGACCCACGAAAGTACGTGTTTTCTGTGTCAATCACCATGAATCTGCCAATTTCCTTCGGCGTTGGTAGGGCTTTGTCGTAAGGTTCAGGGGAGAATCGAGATAAAAACCCCCCTCACTGCGTTTTCTTGACAAAAACCACAGCCTGATTATCAGCGTACATTTCTTGCCAACCAGGCAAGGTTCTCAGAGCTGTTACTACAGGAGCATCAGGCGGAAGAACGATGGTTCGGATTCCCCAAGTTGAAAGCAGTGTCCGCCAAGCGTCACCCTTCAAGTAGTAGGCGGCAGCTAGATTGTCCATGAAAGCATCGCCATAAAGGTCAGCCCGGCCATCGATGTAGACCCGATACTCGGGATAGAGTTTCCAAATGAAATATCCGCCCCAGTTGTAATGAGCCAATATCGGCGCTGGCGGCTGATGGTCGGCAATAAAGGAAACGGCAGCAGCGGGAAATTCCTTGGCCTCGGCCTCGGGTTGGCGGTGGGTCACAAAGCGCACCCGAGCGACAGAGAAGATGAGAAAAACCACAAGCAGAATCGCGTTGAGCAGCGTCTTGCGCAGAGTCATAGCGGAGTTCTTCGACTGGAAGCGCCCTCCAACACCGCTCTCCTGCAGCCACGCCATCAGCAGTGCGCTCAGAATGGGAACCGCGATTAGCGTGTAAATGGGTATGTGCCTTACCGAACGCAAGGCTGCAAACGTCATCACTGATAACAGCAGAACTTCGCGCGGCCGCAGGCGCCTGGGCGAGATCGCTGGTAAGACTACCGACGCCAGGATCATGGCGAGTGCAGGGAGGTATCGGTGTTGGTGAAAATTGGGCGAACGCCACTCGCCGATGTAGCTCTGCATGGCTCGAGAGCGGAGCGTTTCCAGCGGATAGGAATACATCGCCACACCATACGGATTCAGCGGGACCACCGCCGTACACGCCACGATGGCCAAAGCCAGGGCCCGAAAGCGCGTGCTGACACGACGGCCATCTTTGGAATCAAAGATTGCGAAACCAAACGTGACATCCAGCGCATCGCCGACCAGAAACAACACCATCAGCGCGAGCCCGACCGCGTATCCGGCGTGAAGGTTGACCCAAAGCAGCATGAGCGGAGGGGTCGACCACAGCAGCCTGGGATGCTGGTAAGAACGCTCCAAGATCAGCAGAAGCAGGCTGGCCAACAGCAAAGTTAGCATCTGTGGGCGAACGCCCCAGCTAGGCGCCGACGCGAAAGCGCCGAGTAAAGTGATCACCCCAGCGACGTAAGGACGGCCTGGACAACGCAAGAAAACCACGAGAAACGCAGCCGCGATTACTGCACCGAAGCCGACAATTAATCCGCCCCATCCCGCGAGGCGATACAAACCAAAGATGAGAACCTGAGATAACCATTCGTGATCAACCCATGGTTGTCCAAACCGCGTGTAGGAGTAAGGATCGGCTTGAAAGACTTTGTGATTTTGAATGATCAACTGCCCGGTGCGCAGATGCCACCACAGGTCGGGATCAGTGGCGGCGCGCGCCGCCATGGTGAAAAGGCCCAGCGCCAGGATTGTCACGAACACTCGACGGGTCTGAAGCAGGCAAGATACAACCTCGCGGATGTCGCCTCCTCGCGCTCCTCCGATCTTCATTGACACCTCCAGCCGCCGTCCCTGCCGGCTCTTGAGTCTTTGTGTGCGGGCGTCATGGCGCAGAAGAGCGAATCAAAGCCGGAAGATTGATGCTAAATAAAACGAGCAGGGAAAGGGGGACCAGTACGAGTGTGCTCAGGGGAACGAGCCAGAACTGTTTAAGCCTCACCATCGGTATTGCTAGGCTGGCTAGAACAAAGAGCCAGGCGCCGAGCCAAGGCCACCCGATCAGAGAAAAGGCGCCCACGTACGCCAGGCGAGAAGCGCGCCCGTTATTCCAGATCATGGGAAACTCCATCAACATAAAAAAAATCGCGGGCCACAGGGCCACTTGGCCGGTGGGATAAAGAGTCGGTATGAGCACGACCGTAATCGCCAGAGAAGCGCACACGGTGAAGTTGAAAGCTCTTGATCGCGCGGGTAGCTTGCGCATTTGCCACGCCAAGCCTGCCCACGCAGCGATCAGACCAGCAGAGACAACCGCTGAGCCAGTCTTAGTAAAATAAACCGCCAGAATTGACATGTTACCGGTGTAACGCTGGTAAGCGCGGAGGCCGGCAAGGAACTCGATGATCCACCCAGGCACCAGGTACTGGGAGAACGCAAGAAGTAAAAGCAGGGTCGAACTGAAACCCCAAACCAATCTCTTTCGCGATGGCCAATCGGAACAGGCCCACAGTAGCAACCACGGTACCAGCAACGCTGTAAGCTGAGGTTTGATAGTGGCCAATGCGAACAACGCGCCCGCCCAACCCAATCGCCCCGATGTCAAGGAGGCTCCCGCAGCCGCCATGAACAGGATTGCCAACAGAACTGGTTGCTGCAAATAGATACATTCCAGCGCTGGAAAGCTGCCTAGACACAGCAATATCAGCGAGCCCAGAGTCCAACGGCTGCAGCGCCATCGCAGCATATAGAGCCAGAGAGGAACGCTTACACAAATCAATACAGGACACAGGAAACGAAACAAGCGCACTACTTGCGGAAACTGAAGCCCCACGGTGGGGGCAAGCACGAAAGCTATATAAACCGGGTAGGCAAACCTGTCACCATCTTTGGCCGCGTTTTCGGGGCCAGATTCCAACGGCTGTCCGTGAGCCCAAACCTGAATCTCGCGTGTAACGGAGGGGTCGTATGGGTCTCTATGGTGCAAGAGCAGCTCTCGGGATCCATACCATCGAGGGTAGAGATCAGAAAAATGCATCTCGGTTTGAGGCGCCCAGACTTGATAGACGAAGAACCACATTCCAAAGCTCAGCAGCGCGGAGACCAGCAACAATAACGGCGTCTGAAGAATTGGGGTGCAAAACGACCGGCCTCCAGTGAGTGAGCTCATAATGCCGGGGGCGGAGGAAGTTCCCTCTTGGGATCGTCAGAATTCATTCCGGCTCCTTTGTACGCTGCCCCTGATTACGTGGCCGTCAACCATAGCGATCGCAACACCCGCGACCAGAATACCTGCAAAGACATCAACAATGTAGTGCCATTCCAATAACACAATAGCGACTAACAAGAAGACATCGTATGCCGCGAGTGCGATGATCATTCGTTTCCATGGTCGCAAAAACCAAATCGCGATTAGAGGTTGCGCAATGTGCATGCAGGGAAATGCGATGAAATAGTCGAAAGATATGCGTCCCCGGTGAACATGGTTCCACAAAGCTTTCGAAGTCTCCAACGATGCTGACTGTGAGGCATAGCTGAGCAGCGTCGAGGGAAATTGCGAAAAGTGGTTTGGACACAGGTAGTATGGCCCCTGGCTCGGCCACATATAGAACAGAAACAACGCTATGTAGTATGCAGTCAAGATAGTGCCAACGAACTCCAATCCCCGTTTTCTCCCGTAATAGAGGGAACTCAGGATCAGAGCAGCGCCGATTTGAGGGAACATTCCGAAGTAAATGAACTCAAGAAAATGAAAGAAGGAAACGGGCAAAGATCGTATTGCCCAGTGGCACAGGTCGCGCACGGACGTTCCACGAAGCAGCCATTTGTCCGCGGCGTCGAATGCCGCGTCGGTGGCCCCGTAGAAACGTACCGATAGAATGATGTCGTTGTAGGCAAAGATGAGCAGAAATCCGGCAAAAAGGTAGATCGCTGGGATCAAAATGGAAAGTGCGGCTTGTCGGCGAACCGCCGGAGCCAATCGCTCGCGAAACTCCAGTACAGCGATTGCGTCTACCGTCAGAATGATGGCCTTCAGCCACGTGAATGCCCAAAAGAGGATGAGGAAAAACGCCAATCCAAGCACAATGCGCAGCTTGTCGCGTCGGATCCGCTCCAGAAGGGGTTGAAGTCGGGCAACCCCGATCAGATATAAGAGAGTCGCGACGAAGATTGATTGCGCTGCGAGAACGAGCCAATAAGCCGAACCGAGGTGCAGCCAGTCGAATCTGACTGCAAGGTTTAGCTCACGCAGCAATGGTACGACGGCAACAGCCAGCAAAGCGCTTACCCAGAAGTGAAAATCTCTTGGCCATCGTTTGCCGTTCGAAAGGATAGTCATTGAGTGGGAGCTAGACATCCACAACGAGAGCTAGACCTGCATAAGTTGTAACATGAGACGATTTCATCTTCGTCAGACAGTTGAGAAGAAATTCCACATCCGGTTTGGCTCTGGCTCTGCTTCTCGCGGGGAGCATGTGGTTCTACGTTCAGCACATTCTGATTGGCCATCAGCAAGCAGATGCTGCCCTTCACGGAACTCCGCGCGGCAATCTGTCTGACCTCTACCCTCGCTGGCTAGGCGCCAGAGAGTTGCTGCTGCATCATCGCGATCCTTACAGCCCTGAGGTTACTCGCGAAATTCAGATCGGGTACTACGGACGTCAGTTAAGTCCCACGCGTCCGTCGGATCCTAGAGATCAACAGGGTTTTGCTTATCCCGCATATGTCGTGTTTCTTCTTGCGCCAACGATCACAATGCCGTTCCCTGTCGTGCAGACTGGATTTCGATGGCTGGTCGTAGCCTTGACCGCTGCCAGTGTGTTGCTTTGGTTGCGCACTTTGCGCTGGCAGCCTTCATTGGTGACCACGGCAGTCCTGATCGTAATGACTCTCGGCAGTTTCCAGGTTCTGCAAGGAATCAAGCTGCAACAATTGAGCTTGGTGGTTGGCGGACTGATCGCAGGATGCGCTCTGCTCCTCGCCGAAGGATACCTAGCGCTCGCAGGGATTCTACTGGCGTCCGCGACCATTAAGCCTCAACTGGTGTTGCCGCTGGCGGCATGGCTTCTATTGTGGACGTTCAGCGACTGGCGCCGCCGCCAGAACCTGATGTGGGGATTCGTTTCCACCATGGTGGTCCTGTTCGCCGGAGCCGAGTACGTACTGCCTGGTTGGATCGGGCGTTTTCGCGAAGCCATCATAGCTTACCGGCAATACAACGACGGCGCCGGATCGGTGCTGGATGTGCTGATCACGCCTGAGTGGGGAAGGGTGCTGGCTGGACTGATCGTGCTCGCCCTCGCAGTCACGGGCTGGAAATTTCGAAGGGCATCGACCGATTCGCCGGTTTTCAACCTGATGCTCGGACTTGTTCTCGCGACAACCGTCGTGATCCTCCCCAAAGCAGCTCCTTACAACCAGATCCTCTTGCTGCCAGCCTCTTTGATCGTGGCTCGACACTGGCAAACTCTTTGGCAGAAGAACCTGATATCGCGGTTCCTCCTTTTAGTTTGTGGATTACTGATTTTCTGGCCCTGGCTAGCCGCAACCGCGCTGACGATTGCTTCGCTTGGCCTGCCCCCGGACATCGTGCAGAAGGCCTGGGCCTGGCCGGCGTGGACGAGCCTGGCTATTCCCGTCGCCGTGCTTGCGTTGCTGATGTCGGGCTTCCCCGAGTTCACTGGCGCAAGTATTGATAATCGGTCCCCCTCCAGCCCTGACCGAACCGGACCATAACGCGCCTGAACTTGCATTCCCTCGCCGCCCGCGATAGGCTTCTCGGACACTGGCGGTTGCCGGAGGATCGAATGACTCTGAAGATTGAGACACGGCAAGCTGACGGAGTCACGATCGTGTCGTGTCAGGGCCGCATCATGTTCGGGGAGGAGGCCACAACACTCCGCGAGGATCTCAAGCGTGTGCTGGCTTCCAGCCGTCAGATCGTGCTGAACCTTGCGGGCGTGAATTATATCGACAGCGGCGGTCTCGGCACGCTGGTGGGTGTCTACTCCTCGGCGCGGGCGTCGGGCGCAGAAATCAAGTTGACAGGACTGGGTCAGCGTTTGCGCGATGTCTTGCAAATCACCAAATTGGTCACCGTGTTTGAGGTCTACGACACTGAGCAGGAGGCGATTGCGACGTTTCATCGCGGGGCTGCCTAGAAGGGTTCGGCCGGTGAAATCTTCTTAACCTCTTCCCACCGCCGTTCGATGCTGTCATTATTCCTATAGGACAATAAAGGAGCATTGCAGGCTCTACATGGCTTTCCAGACTATTGTCGGCCCGTCGTCCGGAACCGGTTCCGGGATATTCCCCACGCTTGTCTTTGTTCAGGGTAACGAGCAGCGAGTCATAAACCTCGACCACAGTCCTTTCACCGTGGGACGAAAGGTCGATAAAGATTTAGTCATTGCCGACCCGCGGGTCTCGAGGGACCACGCCCTGATCGTCTCTGAGAATGGTGCGTTCAGTGTGGTTGATCAGGGCAGCAAGCATGGAACGTTCGTCAATGGCGAACGGATCGAACGCAAGATTCTGGAGCGCAATGACCGCCTGGAATTCGGCGTTCGTGAAGTCGCGTATGTGATTTTCAATCCGCAGCACGGCACTACCAACTCTGCCCGCGAGTTCTTGAGCCAGATCTCCGTGATGCACATCTCGGACGAGACCACGGATCTGGAAAAACTGGTTCTGTTTCTCGAAGCGGCCCGCAAACTGAACACCATCGGGGTACTCGATGAAATCCTGATGACCCTGCTGGACGTAACTTTAAAGCTGACCCGCGCTGAAAGGGCATACGTCTACATGAAGAACGCCCGCGGGGACCTGCGGCTTGCGGCCGGACGCAATTCGAAGGGTGAGCCCCTGCTGGACGACAAGACCATCTCGCACTCCATTCTCGATGATGCGTTGAAATCCAACTCCGAATTCGTGTTAACCGACACGAGCCGATCGGCCGACCTTACCGGACGCAAAAGCATCGTTGCTTATGATCTGCGCACCGTGATCTGCGTTCCCCTGCGCAAGCCGCAAGTTCAGGCGACTCGCGATGCCGAAGCTCCCTCGCCTGCGCCTTCGGCGGAAGTTATGGGAGCGCTGTACGTGGATTCGCGTTTTGCCTCGCGGGATATTTCGGGCGTGAGCAACGACATTCTTCATGCAATCGCGACAGAAGCCGCTTCGCTCATCGAGAATGCCCGCTTGGTGCAGGCGGAGGAGGCCGGTCGTCGCTACCAGCAGGAGTTGTCGATTGCGGCGTCGATTCAGCAGCGACTGATGGCGGTTACCATTCCCGAGGTCCCATTCGCCAAGCTGGCGGGGAGGAATTTGTCTTGCAAAGAAATTGGCGGCGACTTCTTCGACGCAGTTAACACCGAGCAGGGTTTGACCATCGTGCTGGCCGACGTGAGCGGCAAGGGAGTGTCCGCGGCGCTGTTGGCTTCCACTCTGCAGGGAATGATTTATTCGCAGCTTACGGCCGGCATGCCTCTGACCGAGATCGTGACTGCGGTCAATCGCTTCTTCACTGATAAGAACATTGGAGAGAAGTACGCCACCGTGATTATTGCCCGCGTTCGCGACGACGGGGACCTGGAATACGTCAATTGCGGGCACGTTCAGCCACTAGTGGTTTCCGACGGAGCCGTGCAGAGGCCCGCGCACGGTAACCTTCCCGTGGGTTTGCTGCCGGACGCCAAGTACGAAAGCGCTCACTGCCAATTGAAACCGGGCGACCGGCTGGTGCTGGTGACCGACGGCGTGACCGAGGCAGAAAATGCGCGCGGAGATTTCTTCGAGGATTCGCGCTTGGAACTCGCCGCGAAAACCGGAACGATGGAACAAATCTTTGCCGCGATCTCCAGCTTTTGCAGTGGCACGCCTTTGAACGACGACTGCACCGTCGTGGAACTCGTCTACACCGGTAACTGACGCGTTTCCGCGGCAACACTATCTTTCAACCACTACCGAAAAGTTGGTGTCTTCCCAACGTTCTTCCTGTGGCCAATAAAGTGTGAAAACGATCTCGCTTCCCACGGATAATCGCTCGGTCCCGAGGTCCGCGAGATATGTGCCCAGGCCAGTATCGCGCGTGCTGATGTCCTGCTGGGTCCGCCAATTGTCGAAGCTCCAATGCACCAGTGCGGGAGCGGTCAACACGAAGCGCAACCCCTTACCCTGCGGCATGGTTCGGCATCGGTTGTTGAAGCGCCAGGCGAAGTACGTCGATTTCTTCCTTTGCACTTGGTATCGCTCAACGGTCTGGGGTGGCTGATCGAAAACCCTTCCATCCCGCAACGAGCGACGCAGCTTGATATATTCCGAGTGCGCCCACACCAACGGACACGCCGAACCCGTAGGTTTTCCGGGGAACAATTCTCGTTCTGGTATCGCGGCCGAGTCCCAAACCTGCTCGGGGATCAGGCGCCCGCCCTCGGTCGAAAACTCCATCACGCGCAACAGTTCTTCCGCGACTTTAGGGCGTCCTGCGGCAATTTCATAATGCGCTCGCTCGCCGGCGAGCAACGGCCAAGGCCGCCCGATTCCGGTCCCATCGAAAGGCGAACCATCTTCATGTTCCCCGTAGCCATCCCCGTTGTATCGATACCAGCACGGACCTTGCGGCAATTGCACTCGCAACAACGCGTCGATCACTTTGATCGTATTCAGAATGCGCGGATCATCGGCCGCGCGCAAACCAAACCGCACCAGCGCAAGCGCGTCGGGGCTGACCAGATGAGTGGGTGCTTCCTCGCTTCGCCCCGGTGGCCGGTTTTTTATAGGCACAAATCCCTCGAGCGGCGACGATGCGCAGTCCGTTTCCGGCGGCGCAATGCGCACGTAGTATCCTTCCACTCCAATTTGCCGCGCCAGGTCCGTATCACTGGCATAGGTCCAGCGCTCAATATTGTCGTTCCAATTGTCAGCCGTTTCCCGCAGGTATTCGGCGATGGCTTTCTCTCCAACTGCCTCCGCAAGGTCGGCCGCAGCCAACAGCCCTGAAATTTCCACCGCCAGCGTGAACGGTGAATAGCCCGCATCCTCTTCCCAGCGATCTTGCTGCGTTACCGGGCCGTTGCGTACCAGAAATCCGGCGGCCCGTCGAACCAGAGTCCACCAGCGTTTGAGATCACCCAACACTTCGGGACAATTGCGGCGCATACAATCGACCAACAGAATCGGAAATGCCGCTTCATCCATCTGGAGGCCCATCCAGTAGGGACGCCCATCCAGCCACATGTTCTGAGCCCAGTGTCCGTCGGCTTCCTGGGTGGACTCAAGATATCGAAGCACGCGCACAGCGTCGGTTTCGGCGCCCGCCGCCAGAAAGCCGAATGCAGTTTCCACCAGGTCACGCGGCCAGACCAGGTGATATCCACCCAGATCCTCATCGCCCTTATTGAAGCCCCACGGAATGGAGAGACTCGCGATCACTCCTCCCAGGAAGTCTTTCGATTCGTGCGTGCGGAGCACGGCGACGCTGGCGCGATAGAGGTCACGCTCGCGCTGCGGCGTGTCCAACTTCATAAGCTTCTCGTGCCAGGTTTCCCACTGCGCTACATAGTGATTGCGAAGATCTTCGTAGGAGTCGAGCAAGCTCGATCGCACCTGCTGACCAGCCTCTGACCAAATGCTTCCGAACCCGATCACCAGCACGAACTCTCCGCTGCACGCAGTCAAATCGATTTCACCGGTCAGCGCGATGTTCCCGTTCTCAGCCCGGGTGTAGTCCCACGTCATTTGGAAATTCTTTGAGAGATCCTGCCAGCCGTCAGAGGATCCGACGAAGCCGACGGACATCTTCTTCCACGGTGTCGAACAGGCAAAGGCCAGGGCGCAGTCGTCGCGTTCCGCGAATAGCATCGGGACGCTCTTGTAGTCGCCAACCCATCCCGTGTTGCTCATGCCCCAATTGGCAAGGTGCGGCGAAAGCAGAGCATAAAGATGATAGTCAGAGAGCGTTCCTCGGAACGGGATGAAGCGAATTTTCTGCAGCACTACGTTGCGATAGGGATCGGTCAACACTTCCTTTTCGATCCTGTAGCGTGCTTGGATCTCTGTATTGATCAGCTCGAAGGCGGGAACGCCGGGCGCGAAGGGAATATTCTCGAAGGTGCAATGACGTTTCTCCTCGGAGAAGTAGCCGCTGCCGTCGGTGACGATCAATCCCATGTCGCGAGTGCATGCCTGGTCTACACGCGGGTAATAGACCTCGTTCAGAATGCCGTGGCTGGTTGTGAACCACACCTTGCTATGCTGATTCAGGGCTGTGCCCACGCCACTCTTCGCGCTCGATGTCCAGCGCGGCGGAATGCCCGGCCAGCCCGGAGCGTATCGTTCTGTTTCACTCACTGGTCGTTCCTCTCAAGTTCTCAAAGCATGGTACTAGAAATGTGATGTAAAGATGATTCGCGAGTTGGGTTGAAGATTCGCTATTCTGAGTCGTCGAACAATGGCTGCAGATACCCAAGTCGATGTGTTCGCCGCTCAACGCCGCGCCATGGTCGAATTGCAACTCCGCGCCCGCGGGATTCGAGACGAGCGAGTACTCGCTGCGATGTCGCACGTCCCCCGTCACGAATTCGTCGCAGTGGACTATCGTGACCAGGTCTATGAAGACCACCCGATTCCAATCGGCGAGGGACAAACTATTTCTCAGCCTTACATTGTCGCCATTATGCTCCAGGCGTTGGCACTCAGTTCCTCGGATGTGGTTCTGGAAGTGGGAACTGGCTCCGGCTATTTAACCGCACTGCTCGCCGAGCTTACTCGGCAGGTTTACTCGGTGGAGCGGCACGCGTCCCTCGCCCGTACCGCGCAAGCCACACTCGCCCGCCTCGGCTATAACAACGTTGAAGTCTTAGTGGGGGACGGCGGCAACGGCTTTCCTGATCGAGCACCCTTCGATGTAATTGTTGTTTCCGCCGCTGCGCCGCAAATTCCCCCGCCTCTGTTTGAACAATTGCGCGAAGGCGGACGCATGATTGTCCCGGTAGGTCCCCCGCAAGCACAAGAATTACAGTTGGTGCGCAAGCATGGAGGCCAACCGGTGGTCTCCAGCATGGAAGGATGCCGGTTCGTCCCGCTGATCGGCAGCGAGGGATACCGTTCGGAATGAGTTCGGAATGAAATAACTAAGAGCGATTTTTCTGAGAACTGAGAACCGATAACCGGGGAACTGCCTTACAATTTATCCGTGCCCGTTCTCCACAACCTCCGCGTCACGCTCGAAATGATCAAGTGGGAGCATTCCGTCTTCATGCTTCCGTTTGCGCTTTGCGGAGCCATGCTGGCGGCGAACGGCCTGCCTAGCGCTCACGTGCTTGCCTGGATTATCGTGGCCATGGTGACGGCTCGGTCAGCGGCGATGGCCTTTAACCGTCTGGCCGATGCTTCGATTGACGCGGCCAACCCACGAACCCAAACACGCGCGCTTCCTGCTGGCACGCTCACTCCCGGTTTCGTGATCACATTCGTGCTGGTGTCCTGCGCGCTATTTGTCTTCGCGGCTTCGCAGCTCAATCGGCTGTCGTTCATTCTTTCCCCGCTCGCGCTGGCCATAATTTTGCTTTACTCCTACACCAAGCGTTTTACTCGCTGGTCGCATCTGGTGCTGGGGTTTGCCATGGGCATTGCGCCTTCGGCTGCCTGGATCGCCGTCCGCGGGTCGCTCGATGCAAGAATTCTGTTGCTAACGGCTGCCGTGACGTTTTGGGGCGCGGGCTTCGACGTGCTTTACGCCTGCCAGGATTATGAATTTGATCGCGAGGCAGGGCTCCACTCCATTCCACGCTATTTCGGAATCAGCAAGTCGCTTTGGATTTCGCGGCTGTTTCATTTCATCATGCTTCTCCTGCTGGTGAGCTTGGTCGTTGTTTTCGGATTAGGAAAGCTGGCCATCGCAGGAGTCGTGACCGTGGCTCTGTTGCTCGCCTACGAACACTCTCTGGTTTCGCCCCACGATCTCTCGAAACTCAACGCGGCCTTTTTCACCATGAACGGCGTGATCTCAGTTGTGTTCTTCGTTTTTGTTGCAGGAGATTTATTGGTTCGACGCTGAGGCACTCCGTCTGGTTCGTAGGATATTGGGCACGTCCCGCACCCGTGAAGTACAGCCTCGATCGAAGCGATAGGTGACTTTCGCAATTCCGATTTATCGGTAATCAAAGGTTATCGATTGCTTTCTCCGTTGGCATTCGAGACGGACGCCTTGTAAGTTCGGATACCACGAATAAAACTGTCCCCCAAAGGTGCCGGTGCCTTGAATGTAATGGTTTTGCTGTCAGCCGAGGAAAGGTCATTTACCACGGCGGAACCAATTTTCACGATGTTTCCGGTCGAGGTGAATCCGCTGCCGCGCACCGTGATCGTATCGCCTGCCGAAACAAGATAATTCGGGTATATAAGCAAAATTGAAACCGGACTCGGTTTCGGCTCAGCTATGGTAAACGGCACAGGGTTGCTGCTGACTCCAAACCCCTCCGCAGTTACCGAAATTTGGTACGTCGCGGGCGGCATCGGTACGCCGCAAAAGTTGGTAGCCCCATCGCTACTCTGCGGACAGTCGCTGACGTTAATATGATCTGCCGGGGCAGGAATGCACCACCCCTTAACGTCGATAGATCCGGCTTTGCAACTCATCGTGGTGATCGAGGTAGGGACCTGGAACGTCAGGGATTTTCCGTCGGCGGCGATTATGGGCGCTGGTATGAAGTTATTCGGGAAATCGCTGAAGCTCACGGCAATATTGAAATTCGGCAAGTTAAACCCGCTGCCGTAAATCGTAACGGTTGCGCCGGGAGAAGCCGACGGAGGATCAACCTTCGAAATCAAGAGTGGAGGCTTCAACTCCAGGGTCTCGAGCATTGCGACCACATCAGCGAATATCTGCCTGAGTTCTGGGCTGTTCTTTTTGGGCAGACGATTAACATCGGTCGTGTCATACGCTAACGTAATGGCATATTCACTCTCGCTGCCTTCGCCGCTGAAGTACGAACCGAACCAAACCGACTGACCACTGGACGGGAATGTGCAACCATTTTCAGACTTGGAGCCGTCGGTGTAGAGGTTGCTCAACGTGATCGTTTTTGTGAGGGTTGTGCCTTTAGCCGGTGACTGAGCGCATTCGATGCCACTTGCCGGTTGATCAACCTTGCCCATGACAGCATCGATGCTTGCCATCCCACCAACAATTTCTGAGAACCTCCCTCCGGTGACGCCGCTCGCGTGGGTGAATATCGGATTAATGGTCAGCAGATATTTTCCGTGGATGATATTCAACTTCTGATCCGCAGATGGCTCCGGCGCCCACCCTGGCAGGATCGTCATCGTCAGGTATTGATTGTCAAATTTCTTGCCTGGTGCGTGGCTCTGACCTACCCCAATGCTGCTGATCAGAAGCATTGAAATCGAATTCACAAGCAGCGTTTTTCGCATGATTTCCTTACGATTCATCGGATAATAAACCTCTCCGCCTAAACAGCGAAGCAACTCGATTGCCAGTCGCGACCGCTTGCGAAGACTCCCTTTTTTTGGAAGTGACGGACCAGGACTGTCGCTCGGCGTGGACATTGTGTCTCGGAAGACACTAGTTCCGGCTGCGTTGCTGCATACCCTTGCGGAATGCGGTTCGAAGCTGTGACTTTCGCCGCTTCAGTGCGGTATGATCGAAACAATGTCCAGTGCGCACTCATTTCGGAACGATGTTTCCCTGAGTAATGCGTTTCAGACTCATGCATTTCAGAGTGACGACAGCCGGCTTTACGCCATAAAGGACAAGGTCGTCGCCCATGAGCGTCTAAGTTCAGAAGACGCGCTCGCGCTCTACCGTTCCGCGGACATCCTCGGCGTCGGCTGGCTGGCGAATGCCGTGCGCGAGCGCATGCATGGCGACAAGACCTACTTCAACGTCAATCGCCACATCAATCCGACGAATGTTTGCGTGGCCGCCTGCCGCCTCTGCGCCTTCGGACGTAAAAAAGATACGCCCGGCTCTTATACGATGGCGCTCGACGAAGCCTTCGAGACCGCCGCATCGGGCTACAGCGAAGCCGTCACCGAATTCCACATCGTTGGCGGACTGCACCCCGATTTACCATTCCAATATTTTTTGGATCTGATTTCCGGCCTGAAGCAGCGCTTCCCCCAAGTCCACTTGAAAGCGTTCACCATGGTCGAGGTCGCGTATCTAGCAAAGCGCGCCAAGCTGTCGATTGCCGAGACGCTCGGGCAACTCAAAGCCGCGGGTGTCGATTCGCTCCCCGGCGGCGGCGCTGAGATTTTCGCCGACCGGGTGCGCCACATTATCTGCGATCACAAAATCGATGGCGATCAGTGGCTCGAAACTGCCAAGCTTGCGCACCAGATCGGGCTCAAATCCAACGCGACCATGCTTTATGGCCACGTCGAAAACGACGAAGACCGCGTCGATCACTTGTTGAAGTTGCGAGCGTTGCAAGATGAAACCGGCGGTTTCCAGACCTACATCCCGTTGGCGTTTCATCCTGATAACACGCCCCTGCAACATCTGCCGAAGACTTCCGGCATACTCGACATTAAGCAAATCGCGGTCGGCCGCCTGGTGCTCGACAACTTCCCGCACATTAAATCGTATTGGCAAATGGTGACGGCGAAGATGGCGCAGATATCGCTGCGCTTCGGCGCAGATGACATCGACGGAACAGTAATCGAAGAAAAGATCTATCACGACGCAGGCGCGACCACCCCACAGGGCATGCGCCGCGAAGAATTGGTCCGGCTCATTCGCGAAGCTGGACGCGAGCCCATCGAGCGCGACACCCTGTACCGTCCGGTAACCCGGACGGAAACGTCGGTGACAGTCGCGGTCTAGGTCGACGAGTGAGTCCTGCGGGACCGTTTTCTGGTTACCCCTCCAGCGCTGCGCCAACCGTCATTTCTCGCCACGCTCATCATCGCGTGCCTCAACAGAAAATTGACTTTGGTCTGGTAGCCTTTACCAAACGCCTTCAGCCAATCAATCACATCTTGGTCAAGGCGCATGGTTACGGATTTCTTCGGCGGCCGATAGAACTTCCCCATTTCGGCGCCGCTCCAATCGACAACTTCAGGGATATCGGAGAAATCAATGTCTGCGTCCTTTTTTGCTGCGATGGCGGCGATGTCCCTGTTCTGCCGTCGGCTAAGCTTCTTCATGCTCTTGAGGCCCGCCGGTGAGTTGTTCGAGCATCGCCGCCCGCAGCAGGCGATTGAGTCGGCTCTGGTAACCCTTACCCTCCAATCGCAGCCAGGCGATGACGTCGGCATCCAGTCGCACCGTAACCTGCCGTTTAACCGGGCGGTAGAAGGGATTGCGAACGGCGTTCTTCCAGAACCTGGCCGTCAGTGGCGGAATGTCGGAGTAATCGATTCTGCTGTCCGGCGCGGAAGCGATCCTTGCCACCTCTCGACGCTGTTTGCGCGTCAACGGACTAGCCACCGTATTTCTCGTGGCGTTCTTTTTCGTAGCGCTTCCTCTCCTGCCCGTCGGCCCTGCGGGCCGAGATGATGCGGATGACTTCATGTTCCTCCTCCTCGTGAACGGTGTGCGCCACCAACAGCAATAGAACCCCATCAATCAGGCCGAGCGTTTGCCAGCGGCGCTCGCCGTCTTCGACGCGGTTCTGTTCGACTAAGCCATCAGGGTCGTCGAAGACATGAATGGCGATCTCGAAGCTGACGCCATGTTTCCGCGCGTTGCTCCTGGCCTTCGCCGGGTCCCATTCGAAGCGGACCATACACCACAAGTATAGCATCAAATATGTAGTTACAATAATGGCGTGGGGGATGACCGCGAGGCATCGAAGTCCTTATCGTTATACTTGGCCAACTGCTGGGTCACTTCGTCTTAATGATCCCTAATCTCTTTCCGAATTTCTCGTTCTCCCTCTCGACTCGGGTGTAGAATCGGCTTGTAGGGAACCGGAACTCTTCGCGGAATCTCTTCCGTGATCCGAGGCCTGAGATGAATGTTCATATCAGCTATAAAGTTCGCAAAACTCCTGACATCGAAAAAGACATCAACCACCTGGTGGAAAAGCTGCGCAAGCGGCTGCAGGTTTTCCGACCCGAACTGGTGCATCTAAAAGGCGTCGTCGAACAGAATTCACCACGCGAGGGAACTGCGGTATCGCTGAACCTGCGCCTGCCCTCGGGGCAGATGGCGGTGCAGAAATCTGCCGCAAGCGCCACGTCCGCCGTGAAGGCAGCTTTTGACGACCTGCTGCAGCAGATCAGCAAGCATAAAGATCTATTGCGCAACTCACACAAATGGCAGCGCCGGCGCGTAGCGGATTTCCGCCCCAAATCGAGCGTCGCATTCGAAGACACAGTTGCGGCCGTGCGCGTCCCGACCGCCTCGTCCGACGATATCCGCTCTTATGTAAACGCGAGTCTCGGCCGGCTGGAGCGCTTCGTCGAGCGCGAACTCTATTTCCGGGAAACCGCCGAGGAGATCACGCCCGACTCGGTGACCAAGGAAGAAGTCATCGATGAAGCCATCGCCCGCGCACTGAGCAATGGAACCAACGGAGCCGAAAAGCCGGAAACTCTGGCCCTTGAGCCGTGGCTTTACCACCTTGCCCTTCGCTCCATCGAGGACCTCTCGGCCCGCAGCCCGGAAAGCCTGCTGTCGGTGCATCTGGAGGATTCCGCCCGGCGTCCGAACGTCCGCGCCAGCGACGAGCCGGAACTCCAGTTCCATCAGCCCGACGAAACTCTTACCGGAGAAAACGTGATTGCCGACCGCCGCACCTCTACGCCTGAAGACATTGCGTCCTCAGACGAAATGGTCGCGCTGGTGCAATTCGCTCTCGAAGGCGCCAGCCGCGCCGATCGCGAGGCCTTTATCCTGCACGCCATCGAGGGATTTTCGTTGGATGAAATCGGCGTCATCACCGACCGCAAGCCGGATGACGTGCGATCCTCCATCGAAATGGCGCGCCAACATTTACGCCACTTGACCCCGCTCGCCAACCGGTTCAAGCCAAAACTGAACAGCGTGGTCCGAAGATCAGCAAGAGCTTGAATCATCGACAGCACTCAGGAGAAATCGTGATGATTACCCGCGAAGACATCCATGAGCTGGCTCAATTCCACACTAACGGGGACGAAGGCTGGGCCCTCAGCTTCTATTTCGAGCCGCGTACCCCGCAGAACAAATCGCATCGCGAAGAGAACATTCTCGCCAAAGATCTGGTTCGCAAAGCGCTGCGCGAAGCCGATAAGAACAGCAAGAACGGCAGCACGCGCGCCGATTTGAATCGCATCCTCGAACTGGCGGAGAATCTGCATGGCAATCAAGCCCGCGCCCGGGCAGTGTTTGCGTGCGGCAGCCGTAATTTCTGGCGCGAGTTCGATCTGCCTTCGCAACTGCCGGGAACACAGCTCTTCGTGAACCGCCAGTTCCATCTGAAGCCGCTGGCTCTGCTCCTCGGGGCTCAGCCTCGTCTGTGGGTCGCGCTCGTCGATCGGCAAAAGGCCCGTTTCTTCGATCTGCGGCTCGACGAACTCAAAGAGCGCGAAGGCATTTCTCGCACGCCCGCGGTTCGTCAGGGTCGCACCGCCGGTTACGACGGCGGACACGCTCAGCGCCGCGTCAACGATGGAGCCATGCACCACCTCAAGAGCGTCGCGGAGCAATTGAGCGCAGCTCTCGAGAAGGGTCTCTACGAGAAGTTGATTATCGGTTGCCACGATACCAGTTGGCACGAGCTCGAAAGCCAACTGCATCCTTACGTCAAACAGAGGCTGCTCGGCCATTTCCCGGCGGATCTCAGTCGCATCACCAACGATCAGATTCGCGAACAGGCCAGTCGCATTCTGCGCGAGTCGCTCGACCAACGGCGCAAAGAACTGGCGCGGGAAGCGATCAGCCAGGCCAAGAGCAATGCCCGAGGTGTAACTGGGCTGCGTCGGGTGTTAAAGTCGCTCGAACTGGGCGAGGTGCAAACGCTGCTAATCGGCGATAAGTTCTCGCATCTCGCGGTAGAGTGCGGAGACTGCGGCCACCTCGACGCTCATATGGTTCGCCAGTGCCCGCTGTGCGGCCACGCGACGCGCGAGATTGAAGACGTAATCGATGCCATGATTCCCGCCGCTATTCTTCGCGACGTCGAATTGTTTTACGTCAAAGATGATCCCGAGTTTGACCGCGCCGGAAACATCGCCGCCCTACTGCGTTTCCGCGCCGATCAAAGCAAGGGCGGCATGCTCGCCGCTTCCTAGAGCCTGGCCGCGCTGCCGTAGCAGCTGACGCTCTGTCCTGGTTTTATGCACACTTTCTGGTGCAACATTTCCCTCGAAAAAAACTCTCATTTTTGCCTAAAATCCAGAAAACAAAGGACTGGAATTTTTCTTGCCTCCTAGATCTATGGTTCTTAAGGTAGTTAGAGGCAAAATCTTGGAAACATTGGAGTTATCGTGGCGTCCGACTGCTCGTAGTTCCATTCTGGACTCGGGACGGATCGAGGTTAGAGCCATGATTCAGATTGTCAAAGATTTGTTGATTATCTTATAGATAAACTTAACTACAAGACGTTATCATCAATGAAGGCGCGGAGCAAGAAAAAAGCGGCTGGAGTCAGTCTGCCCTTCCCGATTCGGGAACAAGCAAAGGGCTTTGACCTGATTTTGTCAGCAAAGATGCTTACGTCCGAGGCTATTCCTCGTCGGCACGCCTGGCCAGCATCAGGACAGGTGCCTCGAGACATTAGGTGCCGGCTCCATTAGTTGGTAGAGCGATGCTACACCTCTACAAAAACCAGTATATTTGGCGTTCAGTTCATCCCATAACATCTGTATCTAGCTATTAAGAAAGAGTCTTTCGTTTCACTAATCTGGTGGATTCATGGCAACCACATTGGCATGGGGACTTCGCAGTACTTGTGGGGAAATTTCTCACGATGGTATCCAAGAATTGCTTGCCTACCTTATGTGGCGGTCCTGCGCTCAGACCGAGGAATTCTCCCACAGGCTGAACGGTGACGGGAGGACCGCTCCGGCGAGTCTGCAGTAAAGTGCTTTCAGTCTCCAAAGTCAACAACCAACATCCCAACCTGGCCGAGCGTTCACTCAATCGCTCACGGCGTATACGAACCGTGGGACCGGCATCCACCAGCATTTTCGGTCTGCCACTTCGAAAAAACAACCAGGAGGATAAATCCCATGATCAAGGTATTTCGGTTCTTGGCAGTTTGCACGATCAGTGTTGCGTTCTCAACATTGTCAAGCGCGTGGGCACAGACCTATACGGCGGTCAACTATCCCGGCGCAACCCTCACCGAACTAATCGGCGGCCCCAATCCGCAGGGCACAAGCGTAGGCGGTTACACCCTTACGGCTGGCGGGCCTCTGCACGGTTTTACGTTAAGGAACGGGGTCTTTACGGCGTTCGACCCACCGGGTTCCACGTTTACGACTGTTAACTATATCAATCCGCGGGGAGATATTGTGGGTGCCTACGTCGACGCAGGTGGCGTCAGCCACGGTTTCGTTCTGAGTGGGGGGACTTACACAACGGTTGACTACCCGGGCGCGGCTGGTACGGTGATCAGTAGCGTTAACCCATCAGGTGAAATGTCAGGCGCTACCTGTTCCGACCCTGCCTGCGGCGTCTTTGCTGCTACCAACGTTACCCACAGTTTTCTAGTGTCCAAGAAAGGCGTCTTCTCGGCGACCTTCGACCCACCCGGCGCAACCAGCAGTACTAGCAGCGTCGTGCTCCCCTCTGGCGCAGTCGTTGGCGCTTCCACAGACCTCACTGGAACGACATGTTCCACAGAGTGCCAAGGTTACATGCGGTTCCACGGGTCGTATGCCGCAATTAATTTTCCGGGCAGTTCGTTTACGTTTGCTGGAGGGGCTAACGCCGAGGGCAGCATCGTAGGGATTTATACCGATGCTTCAGGCGCCGGACACGGTTTTCTGTTTAATGGCGCTTACACGTCGTTCGACTACCCGGAGCCGCCTTTACTGAGGCAACAGGGATAAACCCAAGCGGTGTCATCGTCGGTCTCTATACAGACTCCGCCGGGGTCACCCACGGATTTATCCGGACGCCATAAGCGACAGGACGTTCTCACCCATTAACAATTTCCCGGTGCCCTTACGTCAATGCCTTCGGCAATTGGCGTAAGGGCCATTCCAGTCCTCCGGTCCCAATTCCATTTCAAAATATCCAGTTGTAAACTGCGGCGAGTTTCGCCCTTCGGTCTACCGTAGTCGTACGAGCATCGTATGCTCATGCTATTCTGGCGAACGTTTTCCAACGTTTGCTTTCTTGGGGGAATTCATGACGGTTTCGCGGCGCGATTTTCTTGCTACCGCTGTTGCAGGTTCTTTGTCCGTGGGCTTGCCTGATATCGCGATCAACGCGCAGGACGCTTCAAAGACAAGCTCGCCTTCGGGCAAGCGTCCGGTCGTCGCTCGTCCGATCATGGTCTGCGCGCACAACGGGCTTAACTATCTCGATGCCGCGTACGCCTTTCTGACGGGCGGCGGAGACACATTGGACGCTGCGCTTCGAGTGGTGAAGGGGCCGGAGGATGATCCGAATGACACCAGCGTTGGGCTCGGTGGTTTGCCTAATGAAGAAGGCGTCGTCGAACTTGATGCCTGCTGTATGCATGGGCCGTCGCGGCGGGCTGGGTCGGTTGGCGGAGTGCGCAACATCAAGAATGTCTCGCTGGTGTCGAAAGCGGTGATGGAGCATACGGGGCACGTGATGCTGGTGGGCGAGGGGGCGGAACGGTTCGCCGTGGCTGTCGGTTTTCCTCGGGAGAATTTGCTGACCGATCATTCGCGTAAGATCTGGTTGCTGTGGAAGGAGTATCACTCGTCAGAAGACTGGTGGGGACCGGGGTTGGACGATCCGCATTGGCAGCCGCCGGATATCGCACCAGACACGAAGCCGCAATCCCAAAGAATGCAGGAACGTTTTCGACGGCTGGAGGAACGGGCAGCTGATCTGGGCATCGCGCCCGAGCTGCGTAGCGAGGCGGTGTACAAAGTTATGTTTCCGCCGACCGGCACGATTCATTGCTCGGCCTTGAACGAAAAGGGAGAAATCTCTGGGTGCACCACGACCAGCGGCCTGGCCTACAAATTGCCGGGACGAGTTGGCGACTCTCCTATTATTGGAGCTGGTTGCTACACCGATCAGGATGTGGGCTCAGCCGGCGCGACTGGCAGCGGGGAAGAGAATATCAAGGTGACGGGAGCGCACACGATTGTTGAGAACATGCGCCATGGCATGTCTCCGCTCGACGCGGGCATCGATGTGCTCAAGCGCATCGTGCGCAATTACAACGGGGACATGGCGAAGCTAAGCTTCGTCGACATGACTTATTACATCCTGCGCAAAGACGGCGTCTACGCCGGGGTTTCGCTGTGGGAAGGCTACTCGCCGGAGAAACCTCACAAGATCGCGGTGCATGATGGGTCCAAGCGAACGGAGAAGACGGTCGCGATGTTCAAGGGCTTCTCGCAGGATTTTCCACCGCCCCCGAGAGTTCCGGCGGAGGTAAAGAAGCAATTTGAGTAAGGATGGGTCTCAAAATAATTGAGGGAAGGTTGCATTTGGTTTTCTATGAGGTGTGAGAGTTGGCGCTGCAGGCAAAATGCATAGATCCTCCGCTTTGCTCAAGATGACAGTACTGTTCCCGCGACCGGGAGGCAATGGGATAATGGACTGGTGAAACTGCCGAAGGTTTTCATGCTCTCTGTGTTGTTGTGCGCGATGCCCTGCGTCGCAGCTACACGGCACTACTACATTGCGGCGGAGGATGTGACCTGGGACTACGCCCCGAGCGGGCAGGATTTAATTCACGGTGTCCCTCTGCCGCTACCCTGGCGGACCAAGACCATCTGGTCGAAGACCCGCTTCATCGAATACACGGATGCGACATTTACTGTCCGCAAGCCACAGCCCGAGTGGCTGGGAATCTTAGGTCCGATCATCCGCGCCGAAGTTGGCGACACGATTCTGGTCGACTTTTTCAATCGCAGCCAGGCGGAACATAACATTCATCCGCACGGGCTTCGGTATGACAAGAACAATGAGGGTGGATATTACCTGCCCATCGGCGGAGCCGGTTCCCATGTTGCGCCCGGCGGACGATTTACTTATCACTGGTTCGCGGATGAGGGCAGCGGTCCGGGGCCGGGTCAGTTGTCGTCGGTAGTCTGGTGGTACCATCCCCACATCTCGGAAGAAACGGAGACCAATGCCGGGCTGCTTGGTCCGATTATCGTTACGGCTAAAGGCCACGCCAGGCCTGATGGCTCTCCCAAGGATGTGGATCGCGAATTCGTGGCGTCATTCATGATTTTCAAACAGTTGAGCCGGCTGGATCCGAATGGAATGTTTTATGCCATGAACGGCTACATCTTCGGCAATTTGCCCGGCTTGGTGATGAAAAAAGGCGAGAAGGTGCGCTGGTATCTTCTGGGCATGGGTGACGAGCAGGACATTCACACTCCGCACTGGCATGGAAAAACTGTGACTGACGGCAGACGTCACACGGATGTGATTGAACTACTCCCGGCAAGTATGGTCACGGTGGACATGCTTGCCGACAATCCCGGTACTTGGTTATTCCATTGCCAGGTTTCGGACCACATGGAAGCTGGAATGATGGCGGTGTACACAATTTATTCTCCGCCGTCGAGGCAGTGCCCGATTCAGTTCGAGGCCGGCGACTTTTGGAATTCGGAGAAGAATTCTCTCACCGTCAAGAATGTCAGCGGCAAGCCGATCAAGAGTATTGGGTTGATTTTCGAACATCTGCTGACGCCACAAGATCTGCGGCGACCGTTTGACAGTAACTGGTCGTCGGCGAAACCCCTGGCAGCCGGGCAGGAAGAGGTGTTAGAGAGGCCGGCGTATCCCGCTGCGAACGCACAGGCAATATTGGGGTGGGTGTTCTTTCCGTATCTGATCCAATACGAAGACGGAACCAAGTGGCAACCTACACAAGACAACGAATGTTTCCAGACTTATTGGCGCGATAAAGACCATCCTGAGATGCCGGCCTTGCCTCCTCTGCAGAAGGAGATAAAAGAAGATTGATCGAGGGCGCAAGCTGCGGCGGACAGGAGTGTCCGCCTCACTGGATTCTCTGTTGCAAGAGGTAAATGTTTACCTGCTATTGCGTTTGTAGCCTTCCTTCGTAACAGACGGATTGACACTTTGGTAATGCTCATCGGAGCGATTACAGGAGAGTGTCGTTTCGGTTTGAGCTATGCTTCTAACCAGAGCTCCTAGCCATTTCATAAGGAGTTTTGATCGACGCCGGCTGATTCTGAGGAAGCTTCTTTCCCATCGTCACGCGGTTACCGATGAGTTTACTCGCACGAAGGTGCTAGGAGAGCGGAAGTGCATAAACAGAAGGGTTTTTCACTGATTGAGTTGCTTATCGTGGTGGCAATTATTCTTATCATCGCGGCGATCGCCATTCCGAACTTGCTGCGCGCACGTATTTCGGCGAACGAATCGTCCGCCGCCAGTTCGATTCGTACCATCAACACTGCTGAGGTAAGCTTTTATTCCACTTACCCGGCGAACGGCTATTCTGGACCTAACGCAGCCGGCTTGGGCGCACTTGGGCCGGGAGCGATCACTGGCTGTCCCGCTGGCGGACCGCTGGTCACTGCGGCTTGCTTGATTGACTGGAACCTTTCGAAAGCCGCCACAGTCGCTCTTCAAAAGAGCGGTTACTACTTCAATATCGGCAACGTCAGCGGTGGTCCGCCGTACCTGGATTACACAGCCGGTGGCGCGCCTGCTTCTTTCAACACGACTGGCGTGAACTCCTTCTGCTCGAACGAAGACGGCGTCATCCACAAAAACGACCAAGCTGCGCAGGCTGCCCCGATGGTTGCCCATGCGACCTGCACCAGCGCGACCTGGCCACAATTACAATAATCTCGCTTTTCTTCAAATGCGAAACCAAGACGCCCTCGCCACACTTACAAGCGAGTTTTGACGATTGCGAAAAATAGAAGATAATTAATACCGTCCATCGTCAGTGGGTTGGCTTTTGAAAAAACTGGTTTTGATCGTGGCGGTTTTGGGTAGTAGTGTTTCTGCGCTGGCGCCAGCGACTGCCCAATCTGCGGCTCAGTCTTCTTCGCAACCTTCTTCATCACAGTCTTCGAGCCAATCCGCGCCTCACCCTTCCGCTCCTCACCCTTCCGCTCCGTCCACGACTCATAAGAGCACTTCCACGGGAAAGAAGAGTAGCGCCAGCACGGCGCACACCAGGCGCAAGCCGCCTTCTCCACGTTTGCGGCGCATGCATGAGGCATTTGTCGCGTCGGCGAGTTTGAAGCCGATGGCGCGTCAGTTGCTGCAGGATCGCACTCCGGCGGCTTATGCCGGTGTGGAAGCGTATGCTCGGCGTCACGCGAAAGAAGATGCGGGGGCGCTGGCGTGGCTGGTGATTGGTTATGCCCACATTCAAGATAAAGGTTACGCGCAGGCGATTGATCCCTTGAATCGGGCAAAGCCGCAGGCAGGCGATCTCGGAGATTACGTCAATTTTTATCTGGGAACTTCTTATTATCAGACGGGCCGGTTGGCAGAAGCAGTAGCGACATTGGGCGCGTTCGACAAAAGTTATCCGGAGTCGTTGCTGATTCGCGACACGCATGTGGTGTATGCCAACGCTTTGGTGGCCGACGGACGCGCGCAAGAGGCGGTGGAGTTGCTGGAAAACGATCGGCAACCGATTCGAGCTGACCTGGAACTCGCATTAGGCCGCGCCTATGAAGCGGCGGGTCAGCCAGTGAAAGCGTTGGTTATTTTTCGCAATTTGTATTACACGATGCCGCTCAGTTGGGAAGCGACGCAGGTCGACGGCGATCTTAGAAAGTTGGCGGGCACTCCTGGGACACAGCCGCCCACATTTGCGGAGCAAAAAACGCGCGCCGACTTGCTGGCCAAAGGAAAGCAATATAACGAGGCGGCGAATGAATATCACGACCTGTTGAATGAGGTCGGCCCCGAGAATCGTCTTCCTCTGCAGATGGCGATGGTAGAGTCGTTGCGCCACGCGGGACGTGAGAAGGAAGCCAAGAAGGCATTGGAGTCGATGCCGGAATCGACTCCGGAGATGAACGCGGAGCGCTTGTTTAACCTGGGAGAAATCGCGCGCGGCTCGAACGACGATGATGGATTTCTGCGAATCCTTGAACAGATGCGGCAGGTGGATCCGACCAGTCCTTGGTTGGAGCAGGCGCTGCTCTCCGCAGGGAACATCTATTTGTTGCGGCACGATTATGACCGGGCGATCGATTCCTACCGCGAACTGCAGCAGCGCTTTCCGAATGGCGGGCGGGCGTCGTATGCGCTGTGGAAGGCGACCTGGTTGAGTTTGCGGCAAGGACGGCGCGAGGATGCGGAGAAAGGATTCGAGCAGCAGATTGAGCTGTATCCGTCATCGGGGGAAATCCCTGCAGCACTTTATTGGCGAGGCCGGTTGGCGGAAGAAGATGGGGAATTGCCTAAGGCGCGCGCCTATTACCAGAAAGTGTCGGACCGGTTTCGCAATTACTATTATGGCGAGTTGTCGCGCCAGCAACTCAAGAAGATCAAAAACGATAGCGACCCGGTGCATTACGCTTTGCTGGATCGAGTGCCACCAATCGATGCGAGCACCAAGGTTACGGCCGACCCGATTCCGACTGACAACCTGCGGGTACAGAAAGCGCAACTTCTGGCGAATGGCGCATTGCTGGATCTGGCGGTGAAGGAATTGCGCGCAGCGGCTGATGAAGGTAAAGGAAATTGGCTGGCCCCGGAGACAGCTCGTCTGTATGCCGATGCCGGTCACTACAATTTGGCGATCGAGGTTCTGAAGCGCGCCGTGCCCAGTTATTTTGCGGTCGATATACCCAGCCTGCCCCGGTCGTACTGGGAGGCGCTGTTTCCCAAGCCTTACTGGATCGATCTAAAAAGATTCTCTTCCGACAATGCGCTCGATCCTTACATGGTAGCGGCGCTGATCCGGCAGGAATCGGAGTTTAATCCCGGCGCGGTGTCCCGGGCCAATGCAGTCGGACTGATGCAACTTCTGCCGAAGGTTGGCAAGTCGGTTGCGAAGCAAGAGAAGATGAAACGCTTTTCCAGTACTCAACTGTTCGTGCCAGGAGTAAATCTTCAACTGGGCACTCGATACTTTCGCAGCATGGTCGACAAGTTCGGATCGTTCGAGTATGCGCTCGCGGCCTACAATGCGGGTGCGGATCGGGTGCAGGACTGGCTGGGCCAAGGGAAATACAGAGATCCGCAGGAATTTGTGGAGTCGATTCCGTTTACTGAGACGCGGGAGTATGTGCAGGCCATTTTGCGGAATGCGAATGTGTATCGACAGTTGTATGGGGAGCCGTAAGAAGCATGAACCACGAAGGGCACAAAGGTTCACGAGGGGAGCCGGAGCCTTGCGGTACATGGATACTCGTTGTGCAGGCAAGAACCTAGATCCCTCGCTTCGCTCGGGACGACAACTCTGTTTCGGAAAGATGACAAGTCTGCGGCAGTTCGGCTTCTACGCCGACGTCTCGTGAACGGGGGATTTGGCGAATAGGATTTCAATCACCAGCAGGCCGGCTCCGACAACGATGGCGCTGTCGGCTACGTTGAAGGCGGGCCATTGGTATTGGCCGATGTAGAAGAGCAAGAAATCGACCACGCGACCGTTAAGCAAGCGGTCCCAGAGATTCCCGAGGGCTCCGCCGAGGATGAGCGCCAGACCGATTCCGGTCGTGGTCATGGCATGGCTGTTCCGCCAGAGCAGGGCTGAAACGACTATTAAAGCCACAATCGAAAACAGCACGAGCATGGCGATTTTCCATTGCGCAGGGGAATCTGCGAATAAGCCAAAGGCGGCGCCGCGATTCTCCACATGAGTAATGCGGAAGAATCCTGGAATCACTTGCCTGCCATCGTGCAGAGAGATATTCTTCGCCACGAGCCATTTGGTGACACGATCCAAGCACACCACCGATAAGGCGATGAGCAAGTGGAAGCGGCGCATTAGATGGGCATGGGTCATCAGGGTTGGCAAACGTTTAAATCGCGGAGGAGGTGCAACGAACGTAGAAAACTGGCCTCCGTGGCAAAGCCGATTTGTACCAGTTTGGATATAGATTCAAGCCGCAGCGGCACTCGGTCGATTACTCCCAAATGGTTGATTGTTATCATTATAGGGAGCTTAGAAAGGAACGTCCATTGTCGTCCTGAGGCCTCCCGAGACGAAGCTGGAAAGCACTGTGGAAAAGGGAATGAAAAAGTGTACAATTTTGCTAGCAGACGTTTCGCCTCGGCTTGGCATCTAATTACGCGTTGACGGAAAGGTTCCAATTTCTGTTGGGTGGGTAATGGATGGGGGCTGCAACCTTAAGAGTTATTAGCGCAGGCAAGCAACTTGCCGGGTTGCGGGTTCATCAAGTTGAGGATGAGCGGTAACTCTTTGGGCTCAGCCGCGGTACGGGGAACTCGGGTCAAATATGGCAACCAATGACATTCAGCCCACGCCGGGGGGCGAACCAGAACTGAATTTGCTGCTGTCCAAGGATGTATTGGACGAGTCGCTGTGGAAGTCCCTGGTTCAGAATCTCAACGACTTCTTCTTTCCCAAGAAGCAAGCGCCGCTGGTGCTGACCTCGAAGCCGATTCCAGTCAAAGACATTTGGGGCTTCTACAATTACAAGAAGAATGGCGTGCTGGGTTCGACGATCGTGCATATTGTTGCCGTCGCGTTGATTATTGGCGGAACCCTAATCACCTTTCGCCACCCTCCGGCCGCCAAGCCTCCCGAGGTGGTGACCCTGATTGCGCCCGACGATATTCCTCCTTTGGCGCCTTCGAAGACGCAAGCAGGTGGCGGTGGTGGTGGCGGTGACAGAGATAAGTTCCAGGCTTCGAAAGGACGGCTGCCCAAGTTAGCGATGGAGCAGATTACGCCCCCGATGGTGGTGGTGCGAAATGATCATCCGAAGTTGGCGGTAGAGCCGACGGTAGTGATTCCCCCGGAAGTTCACCTGGCGATGAATAACATGCCGAACTTGGGCGACCCCATGTCGCACTTGCCTTCGGGGCCGCCATCGAACGGAACGGGTTCCGGTGGTGGAATTGGTTCTGGTAATGGCGGCGGCGTGGGTTCGGGTGAGGGACCAGGAGTTGGTCCAGGCCACGGCGGCGGGATTGGCGGCGGAGCGTTTAAAGTGGGTGGCGGCGTGTCTGCGCCGAAGGCAATTTACGCGCCTGATCCGGAATACTCCGAGGAAGCGCGAAAGGCGAAGTATCAGGGAACGTGCGTTCTGTGGCTAGTGGTTGGCCCGGATGGTCGCGCGCGTGACATTCGCGTAGCTCGCACGCTTGGCTTGGGGTTGGATGAGAAGGCCATGGAAGCGGTGAAGACCTGGAAGTTTGAGCCCGCGATGAAGGACGGTAAGCCCGTCGCAGTGCAGATCAACGTGGAAGTGACTTTCCGGTTGTACTGATCCGAGTTCGTTGTTGAAAGGCGGCCGCGAGAAATCGCGGCCGTTTTGCTTTTGGGGCCGGGAAGTTTGAATCAGGATCCCGATGGGTTTTCTTTCTCTCCGTACCGCAGTACCGCCAGATGCAGCGTCGCACGTTTCGTGAATCCGAGACGCTCGTACACTTGAATGGCACGAGTATTCTCGGGAAGGACATGCAGAATCGGAAGTTCGCCGCGGCTGCAAATGTTTTCCATCACTACGGCAATCAGAGCGCTGGCGTAGCCGTGTCCAAGATGCGCAGGATGCGTGCACACGGCACTAACCTCGGTGTAACCCGGAAGCCGCAGGCGCTCGCCGGCCATCGCTGCCAGTGTCCCCGAGACGCCGATGCCAAAATAATCTCCCAGTTCGTGAGTGCGCGCGCCAAAGGGTCCGGGGTTGGTTAGCTTGGTAAGAGCCAGCATTTCGGGTACGTCAGTCTTAGTTAGCCGAATGAATTCCGCTCGCATCGCCCGAGGCGCACCCGGAAAGACGCTGCGTTTTTCACAAAGCATCTGCAGCAGAGGACATGTGCGGTCAATAGCCCATGGTGCAGGCGGATCGGGCGGGTCTTGTAGAAACAGTCCGACCCGTTCGCCGGGGCGCATCATAGCGGCGAGAGAATCGTAATTCTCGGGCGTGGGTTTAGGAAGCCCGGCGAGCACGCTCACTTCGTGAGGGAACCTCCGCGCCGCGTTCCGGGCCTCGGCGAAGTGCGCGTGAGTCGTGATCAGCGATTGCCAGATCGGATTGTCGAGTGGTGACATGGCGCAAAGTCAGGTTAATTTCGCGCGGGCGTCCCGTCTATCCGAGTCTTGCGGCCGAACTCGAAAGCATCAACAAGCATTGGATTCGAGAACTATTCTGGAAGATCCACGTGCTGGACAGAATCGATAGGATGTCCGAGGAACAGCGCGCCGAGGCGCCGGAACTTTTCCGCGGAATCGGTGGCGAAGCAATCGAGCCGTGGCAATTTGCGCCGCTCCGGCTTGGGCACGGTAGGCAACGGTATGCGACGCAGGACCCTACCGACAGCGTCAGCCGTGGCATCTGCGGAATCGACGATCTTCACGTGCTTGGGGGCGACCTTTCGCAACAGCGGTTGGATGAGGGGATAGTGAGTACATCCGAGCAGAAGGACATCAGCTGATTTGAATTCGTCGGCGAACGCTTCTTTGAGGTAGATATTGGCTACCTCTTCAGTCACGGGATGGTCGATCCATCCCTCCTCGACCAACGGCACCAGTAGCGGGCAGGCTTTTTCTCTTGCTTGCACGCCTCGAGCCTGAAGAGCCTTCAAATAAGCATGACTGCTGACCGTCGCTTCGGTGCCGATTACGACGACCTTCTTGTTCGAACTCTCCGCGGCCGCGCGCTCAGTCCCAGGCTCGATCACGCCTATGACCGGGACAGTTGCTGCCTCGGTAATTTTGTCCAACGCCAGAGCGGTGGCCGTATTGCAGGCGATTACCAAAGCCTGTGCGCCATGCTGCTCGAGATAGCGTGCCGCCCCGACAGCGTAGCGGGCCACGGTTTCTGCGGATTTCGAACCGTAAGGCAAGCGCGCCGTATCGCCAAAGTAGAGGTAGTCTGCGTTGGGAATCAGTCGAAGCAAAGCTTTGAGGACAGTCAGCCCTCCAAAGCCAGAGTCGAAAACGCCGATGCAGGTTCTGCGGGTGGACATGAAAAGGTCAGGCGTGTCGCTGGGAGTTCGCGACAGAAGCATCGACGAACTCAGCCGTCCTGCCGCAGCACGGCCCCGGTGGAATGGGCGCGCCGTGGGGGCAGGTACGAGGATGGCCAAGGAATGCGCATATTTTGTCGGTGGCTTCGGGAGAAAGAATGTGTTCGAACTTGCAGGCTTGTTGTTCGATTTCGGTTTCGCTGTCCATGGCGAGGCTGTCGGTAAAGAGGCGCTCGGCGAGGCGGTGACGGCGAACGATGTCGGCGGCGCGCTGACGGCCGCGGGGCGTGAATTCCACGATCATGCTGCCGTCACCGGTCGAGACGCCAGTGGGTTTCAGGGCATCGTGGCAGGGATTGATGAACGGCTTGTGGTCGTGGGCCTCGGGCGGGTGCGGCGTGGCCGAGACCAATCCAAGCGCGATCATTTTTTCTATGGCGATGCTTACCGGCAAGGCTCCGTGCACTTCCATGCGGCCGACTTCGGCGATCTCGCCGTGCTCGGCTAGCGCCCAGAGTTCTTCCAGAACCTCGTCGAATTGTTCTTCGTCGGCCATGGCGAAGACTTCCTGAGCCGCGATCTTGCCGTGGTGCAATTCAATGCGGCGGTCGGCGAGGCGGGCGACGACGGGGTCGTGCGTGACCATCACGATAGTGCGTCCCTGCTGGTGCAGTTCGCGCAGCAGGCGCAGGACGATCTCCTCGTTGATGGCATCGAGGTTTCCCGTGGGCTCGTCGGCGAGAACGATTTTGGGATCGTTAATCAAGGCGCGTGCGATACAGACTCGTTGTTGCTCGCCGCCGGAAAGCTGAGAGGGTACGTGATGGGCACGCTGCTTCAAACCCACACGCTCCAGCGCTTCGAGCGCTTCCTGCTCGTCAGTCATGCTGTGAAAGTACTGGGCTAGCATGACGTTTTCGAGCGCTGTGAGATAGGGAATCAGATGGAATTGCTGGAAGACGAAACCGATTTTCTCTGCTCGCACGCGATTCAGTTCACTCGCAGAAATGCGAGCCACGTCTTCACCGTCGAGCCAAATCTCGCCAGAGCTTGGACGATCCAGGCAGCCGATCAAGTTCACCAATGTTGATTTGCCGGAGCCGGATGGGCCCATGATCGCGATCCACTCGCCGGGATCGACATTGAGGGAGAAATCATCGAGAGCGCGAATGACGCCGCCCTTGGCCTCGGCTCGGGCGGGATATCCACGGCTGACATTCTTCAGCTTGATCATCTTACTCGCCTCTCAAGATCATAGCGGGTTGCACGCGCCGCAGCAGAAAAATCGGAAGCACGGCGGAAATCAAGGCTACGGCGATGCTGCCCACGAAAACAATAGGCAAGACGTTGAAGCGCGGCACTACCGGAGCATGAAAGTTGACACGGCCGATCCAAGCGGCAACTGCCACGCCGATACCGAATCCGATGAGCGCCCCTACCGCGCCCAAAGCGGCGGCTTCAGCGGCAAAGAATCCACTGATTAGGCCTTCGGAAGCGCCCAGGGCCTTCATGATGGCAAAGTCGCGTCGCCGATCAAACACCCATCCAATTAACGTAGAGAGCACGCACAGAGCAGCAGTCGCAATGATCAGGGAAGCGGCCGCCGCCAGCGTGGCGCGAGTTTTTCCGAGCACGCGTGCTTCGCCTTCCATGATTTGACGGATCGGGCGGACGTTTGCGCCTGGGAGGGCTTGAGAGAGTTGTTGAATCAGAGCGTTGATTTCTTCGGACGAACCCGAAGCAGCAATCTCGATGGTCGACGGTTGCACTCCTGTCCAGTTTTCAAAATCCTCCAAGGAAAGATAAATACGGCTGTCTTCGGATGCGCCCGTTCGCAGCGTTCCAACCGGGTTGAGGTGAATCAAGTGTCCCTGGAAGCTGAGGTCGAAAGGCTTTCCTTCCGGGCTTACTACCGCAGCGGCGCGCGTGCCGAGTAGCGCATCTTTCGACGTGTTGGGCCAGGCCGTAACCGACCACCAGCTATCCAGCTTGCGAACTTGATCGAGATCGGTCCCGGCGACGACGACGGACTGGCCGTCGGAAGTGCGGGCAACAATGTAGGCGAACGGCACGGCGAGACCGTGTCCAGCCAGTGCGGATTCGGCTTTCGTGAGAGCGTCGGCGGGAAGCGGTTGGCCATCTTTCCCAACCACTACGACGTTCGCGCCGTAATTGCGGAACTCCTTGCGCAGCTTGGCTTGTACGTCTACATAAAGATTGAGCATGGCCGTGGCCACGGCGGCGGCAACGACCATGGCAAGCAGGGCAGAGGCCGCGCGTCCACGACGCAGTACGGCGGCGCGCATCAGCATCCGGAGAAACATTGAGGTGTGCGGCTTATGGGAACGCCTGTTGATCAGATCCGAGCTCTGCAGTGAACTCACGCTTCACCTCGCAGTGCGTACACGGGATCAAACTTCACGGCGCGGCGAATCGCGACCGCGCTGCCGGCGAAGGTCACGATTACGGCAATGGCCAGGATGACGGGGAAGAGAACAGGCTCAATAGTGATTTGAGAATCGAAAATCGAGCGGCCGATCTGACGGGCAAGTAATGCGCCGCCAGCGAAACCTACGACACCCCCGATCAGGGCCAGCAGCAAAGCTTCGGCGAAAAGCAGGGCGGCTAGGGAAGCGCTGCCCGCGCCCAAAGCCTTCATCAGACCGACTTCGGTGCGCCGCTCAAAGATCGCCGTCGCCATGGCTGCGGAGACGGCGAGCGCGGATGCGAATAACGCTGCCAGCGTCACCAGGAGCATCAGGCCCTTGATACGGGAGAGCACCGTTCCTTCGTTCTGCGCGATCTGACGAATCTGTTCTGCGTGGGAGTGCGGAATCGCTTCCTGCAACTGGAAAGCAATCGAGGCCGCATACGGCGAACAATACCAGCGATCGTATTCTGCGCCACGCAGGGTCTGCGGATCGCGCCGGGCGAATGCGTCCTCGGGCTTGGTTAACGCACTCACATAAACGCGCCGCACGGCTCCCGGTTTGCCAAGAACTTGTTGGACCAGTGCCAGCGGAGCAACAATTTGATTGTCTTCCGCTCCGCCAGTGGAGAGAATTCCGACCACGCGGTGCGCCTCATCAGCGATTTTGATTTCGTCTCCCGCTTTGCGGCCAAGCTTCGTCGCGAGGCCTTCGCCCAGCAACACGTCGGACGAGTTATCGTCTGGCCACGCGCCGCGCACCTTCCACCAGGGATGAGTAATGCGTACTCCGGTAACAAAATCTTCTTTGCCGAAGGTGAGCCGCTTCGAGAAATAAGTTCCGAGCAGAGTGACAGTCTTCGCATCAGCCTCATCGTTCACACGGACGCTCACCGGCAGCATCGGAGCGAAGCCCACGATATTGTTTCGCCAGAACATTCCTTTGATTTTGGGTAGGTCGGCTTCGTTGAGGTATGCGCCGTCGCTTGGCGGCTCCAGATCAACCCCGCCGATTTGAACATCGAGAGTATCTTCCTGCGGAGTCACGATCAGGTTCGCGCCATAGGTGCGCAATTCGCGACTGATCTTGTCGCCAATGTCGGTAGCCACGGCGATCATCGCGGTGGCGACGCCCACGCCTAGGGTAATCGCTACGCCAGCCAAGAGTTTGCGCCGTTTCTGCCGGCGAAACGATTCGTAGACGAGGCGTCCGAACATGGCTTATTGCTGGAACATGCGGCTCTTGGCCGCGATGTCCGCTTCCTGGATAATGACCGCATCGGCGGTGACTTGCGCCTTTAACGGAACGGGATTGCATCCGCCGGGCATTCCGACCGACTGCGGGTTGATGGGCGCGGCGCAGTTCTTGCAGACCACTCCGTTCGGTCCTTTGTAAAAGCCCACGGCGCCGCAGATTTCGCAAGCATCGAGAACCGTGGCAATCTTTCCATCCGGTTTCTGATAGAGCCAGAAACGTACTGCCGTGCCACCTTCTTGGGCCGCGAAACGATGGAGATCACCGTCCTGGACTTGCGTCAACGGAATGCTGACTTGCCCGTTCACAAAGGTGACTTCGGTCGCAGGCGACAACGCGCTCACGCTCTTGGTGTAGATGAACTCAGCAGTAACGAGAACTATGAATACGAATGAACTGGCATAAACGGAGGCCATCCAAAGGCGCTCGCGGCGGGCACTCCAAACCGCTTTGCGTCTTTCAGCGGCGGAGGCGGGCAGCGGTCCTGCTTCGCGCCGCTTGACTTCGAAGAGCACCATTAGCGCTGCAAGGGCAAAAATCGTGATGAAGAAAAACAAATCGTTGCGCACGATCGGGCCGATAATCGCCATCTCCGTCTTCGAGGAAGGCAGCACCCCATTTTCGGAAAGTTCATGCAGGCCGGAGATCACGAGTTGCGCAGCGACAAAGAACAAAATCACTGTGGTGACGCGGAAGAATTTTTGCAGATTGATGCGGACGCTGCCTTTGACGAACATCACTCCGAATGCGATGGCAGCAATTACGCCCAGAAACGTGCCCAGGAAACTCAGCAGTTCAGTCGAGTTCAGGGAGACCGCGGAGAGAATGAGAACGGTTTCCACGCCCTCCCGCAGCACCATCAGAAATACGAATGCGAAAAGTCCAAACCACGCGTTGCGCCCCGCCAGCAGCCCAACTTTGCCCTCGATCTCGCCCTTCAGCTTGCGGCCCGTCTTCATCATGAAAATGATCATGGTGATGACGAAGAAAGCGGCGGCCAGCATGACCCAGCCTTCGAAAATGTCCTGATTCCAGCGAGTGCGGGAGAGCAGGGCTGCGACCCCAAGGCTGCCTACGAAGGCGGCGATCAGTGCGGCGTAGACGGACTTGCGCAGTTCTGGCCGGTTGATTTTCGAGAGGTACGCCAGAGTAATGCCCACGATCAGGGCAGCCTCGACACCTTCCCGCAAAGTTACGATGAATGCTTCTAACATCTTAGGAAATGGCCTCAGTTTTTAAGCTTGCGATATTGAAAATGAATTTCAATTTCATTATCTAGGATAGTCTTTCGACTTCTGCGGCGTCAACGCGTGGAATCACGGGCCATTGTGATCTAAATCACGTGCGGCGTAGCTGCGCGGTTTGCACTACAGACGCCGCAGAAAAGCCCGGGCTTGGTCGAGGTGAGGGAAGAGCTTCTCTTCCGCCTGAAACTCCGTGGAATGCACGCAGCGTCGGCTGCCGCGCAGCTTCACGGGATGTTTCAGGTGCAGCATTTCGTGATAGACGATGTATTCGACGGCGTAGCAGGGAACTCGGGGATGATCAAAAACGCGGCTCACTACGATGGCGTTATGGGCGGGGTCGTAGTGACCAAGGCGGTTGCGGGCATGGTCGAGGCTCCAGGTCATCTGAGGTCGAGCGAGCAATCCGTAGAAGAATCGCGTGTTGAGGTCGTCGAAAATGTTTTCCAGATTGTAAATCCGGCCCTGCGCGCTTTCGATTCGCTTGCGGCCACGCACTTGACGAACAAGGTGAGCTTTTCTGGAGATGTCCTGACCAGAAATGTAACGACGATAGCGAGTCGAGTATGCTCGCTCGATGGGCTTGCGGTACATTTTGGCCAGCAGAATGTGAGCGATTGCTTGCAAGACCGTGTCTGGAGCGCCTTCCAACAGATCTGAAAGGCGGACGAAGAGTTTTCCTTCCCGCAGGCGAATCGTATTGTTGATGTTCACAAAGGCGAAGAACTCGACCGCAAGCTCGGGCATGGGCGCGCGTGGGCGCAACTCACTATACGTTTCCTGAAAGATGTTAAGAAGGCGGTCTGTCACCTTGCGGCTAGATTAGCACGAAGAAGTTCTACTTTTTCTTGTGCTTGGCTGCTTCTTCTTGTTCATTCAGCAGTTGCCGGTGATCCTGTACGCCGCCATCGACAGCGTCGAGCACATTGCTGAGCAGGAAGTCGTATTTGGCTTCGTCTTTGCCGGCGTCTGCGGAGTTTTTCAGAGCCCGGAGCTTGGCCTGAAACTCGGTGTCGGCTTCGATGACGGCCTTCAAAGGTTTTCGCAGATCCGCCTTTCGCTCCACAAAAGTATCGATGTTGTCGTTCAACTCGTCATAGACATCGAGGAAGTCCTGCAGCCGGTCGCGGGTTTGTTGAGCGCGATCGGTGACCTTGGGATCAGCCCTCACTTGTTCCAGCGCGGTGAGCCGGGTTCGGGCAAATAGGATGTAGAGTTTAATGCGCTCGGCCGGGTCCTGCGCAGCGTCCCGCAGTTGGTCTTGTTCCGTTGGATTGAGCGGGTCGCTGCGGCGCTGCGCCCACACGGTCGAGAGCAGGGACATTGCCAATGCTAATCGTGCGAGTTTGCCCCAGGCCATCATTTGCCTTTGCCAAACATGTGGGTTAGAAGATCGGTTCGCAAGCTCTCCAGGCGGTCTGCGGCGGCTTGCACTGGGGCCTGATCGTCGAAGTTCAAACTGCGTTTGATGTCTCGCAGCTTGGCCGCCATTTTCCTGAGGGCAATCTCCGTGTTCTTAAGTTTCTTGCCCGATTGAATGGATGTGCTCTGGGCCTTTTCCGAATAAGTTACGACATCTTGTACTGCAGCGCGGCCGTCATCGGATTTGCCAGCGGAGTACAATTCATCTGCCGATTTGAGCTGGCGTTCGGCAATGTCAACGTATAAGGCCGGCTGATCATCGAGCTTTGCCGATCCGGCCCGCGCGATCAATTCCTGCAGCGTTTCTGTTTTATACGCGAATGCGAGGACTGACGTCGCCAGGAGAAGCGCGGCAATGGTTGTCGGTAGACGCATAGCGCTCATTTTTTTGGCTCGATGGCAATCAAGCGATGGCGAGCTTGCCATTCCTGATCAGGATACGCTCCGTTCGCGACCTCAAGAAACCGGTGATACTGCTGCGCCGCCATTTTATAGTTGCGCAGGTGATCGTAAGCACTGGCGCGAAGAAAATAGCTCACTGGAATCTCGGGCAGAAACTTGGCGCGGGCGTCGGCCGCCTTGATCGCGAGTTCGTAGTTTTTGTTCTCGTCGGCAGCCACTGCCAAATCGCCGTAGGCCTCGCCGAAATCGGGCTTGAGCTTGACCGCGATGAGCAACTCCTGTTGCGCGTCCGCGTACTTTAGCTGTTTCAGAAGGGCAACGCCGAGGTAGTGATGTAACTGCGCGCTTTCAGGGTGTGTGGCTAGCATGGGGCGGAATAAGGCTTCTGCCTGATCGTATTTCTTGCTCTGAAGGTAAAGATCACCGAGATCGGCCTGCGCCAGAGAATTTCCGGGATCAAGCTTGAGCAACTCCTGCAGTTGCGCGATTGCGTCGTCGTTCTTTCCAAGGACGAGGAGGATACGGGCAAGTTGCATCCGTGCTGACACATCTTCGGGGTGCATGGCAATGATCTTGCGCAGGATCGGATCGGCCTCCGCATAACGCTGCCCGCGCATGTAGACGTTGGCCATTCCGGTTAAGGCATCGCTGGAATTGGGGTCGAGAGCGAGTGCCTGCTTATATTCCTGCTCGGCATCGGCGAAATGATTTTCCTTCTCCAACAGCAAACCGGCCGCCAGATGAGGCTCCGGGTCTTTGGCATCGAGCGCGGCAGCCTGTTTATAGGCGTTGATCGCTTCTTCGGGTTCGTTATTTTCAAGAACGTGAGCCAGAGAAAGCCAGGCTCGAGCATGACCTTTGTCCACATCGGCAGTGGGCTTGAGCGTGGTCGCAGCGCGCAGAAACTGTTCGGCATCCGGTTGGCCAGTTTTCGCCAGCATGAGTCCGAGATTCAGGTTGGACTCGAAGACGTCTGGCTTGGCCGCGACCGATTTACGATAGGCGGCAATCGAGTCTGGAGCATTTCCCAGCGCGTTGTAGACGAATCCTAAGTCAAACCAGGCCTGAAAGTTGTTGGGATCGGCGTCGACGATTTTCTTTAAGAGCGGCTCGGCAGTTGCGTAGTCGTGTTTTTCAATGGCGCTCTCCGCCTGTGTGAGCTCCGGAGGGAAGGACGAATCCTGCTCAGCGACCTTGTGATGACGCACGGTCTGGCCGGTGCTCTGGGCGAGAGCCGACTCGGTCAGGCACACAATCAACAACGCCAGCCAGATTGATCTACTTGCCCCCATTCCGCGACGATCCATCTCCCGATGACCCAGTTCCCGATAGTCCAGTCCCCGACGACCCACTTCCGTTCAATATACCTTTCAGAAACTTTCCGGTATACGACTGGGGAAGTCTGGCGATCGCTTCGGGCGGACCCGAGCCTACAAGATAGCCGCCACGCTCGCCGCCTTCAGGACCGAGATCGATCACCCAATCCGCAGTCTTGATCACCTCGAGGTTATGCTCGATCACCAGGATGGAGCCTCCTGCATCGATTAGACGGCGGAAGGCGGAGAGTAGTTTGCTGATGTCGTCGAAATGCAGCCCTGTGGTCGGCTCGTCCAAAATATACAGGATGTGCCGTTTGCGGCGAGGTGGGTCATCGGCGCTTCGCGGCCGGTTCGCTTCGCGGGCCGCAGGCTGCAAATGCGCCGCCAATTTCATTCGTTGCGCTTCGCCACCTGAGAGTGTTGTGGCGGACTGCCCCAACCGAAGATAGCCGAGTCCTACCTCTTCCAGAACGCGTAGTTTATCCACAATCTTTGGTGCGCCGGCGAAAAACTGCAGCGCTTCCTTGATTGTGAGATTGAGGACTTCATGGATATTCTTCCCGCGATAACGAACCTCCAACACCTGAGGTTTGTAACGCGCGCCTTTACACTCTTCGCAGATCAGCTCAACGTCGGCGAGAAATTGCATTTCCACGGTCACGGTGCCGTCGCCCTGACAGGTCTCGCAACGCCCGCCTGGGACATTGAAAGAGAAGTGTCCCGCGGTAAACCCGCGTTTCTTGGCTTCAGGCAGGGAAGCGAATAGATCGCGGATGCCATCGAAGGCTTTGCTGTAAGTAACCGGGTTGGAGCGCGGCGTGCGCCCGATGGGAGATTGATCGACTAACACAACCTCGTCGATGAACTCAGCGCCTTCCACCCGATCCCACGATGAAGCCACGACGGGGTTGCCGTTGGGCTGCTTCTTTGCGGCTGAGAGAGCCTGGTACAGAACGTCGTGCAGTAGCGTGGATTTTCCGGAACCGGAAACGCCCGTGATAGCGACAAGCATCCGCAACGGAATCTCAAGATCAATCCCTTTCAAATTGTGGGCGCGAGCACCGTAGATCTCGATTTGCTGCGGCCCCGGTTTTCGGCGGGTAGTCGGTATCTGGATATGCAGCTCTTCGGAGAGATAGCGTCCGGTAAGGGAGGCAGGCATCTTTTGGATCTGCTCGTAGGTTCCGGCTGCGATCACCATGCCGCCATGTTCTCCGGCACCCGGACCGAGGTCGAGAATCGTGTCGGAGGCTTGCATCACGTCACGATCGTGCTCGACCACCAGAATCGTGTTACCCAAGTCGCGTAGGTTGTGCAGGATTTTGATCAGACGATGGGTGTCGCGGCTGTGCAGCCCGATGGAGGGTTCGTCGAGGACATAAAGCGTTCCCACAAGGCGTGAACCTAGCGAAGTCGCCAGCTGAATGCGTTGTGCTTCGCCGCCCGATAGGGTGGACGCCAGCCGGTCGAGAGTCAGATACTCCAGCCCAACTTCATTCAGGAAGCGCAGGCGCTCGCGAATTTCCTGCAATAACCTGTCGGCAATGCCCGCTTCCTGCTCTGTCAGCTCAACTGCTTCAAAGAACTTTGACGCATCTTCAATCGTCATGCCGGAAACGTCGCAGATGTTCTTGCCATTGATCTTCACCTGCCGCGCCTCGGTACGCAGGCGTGTTCCGTTGCAGGCGGAGCAGATGGAATATCCGCGGTATCGGCTGAGAAAGACGCGGACGTGAAGCTTATATTTCTTTCGCTCCAGATGGCTGAAGAATCCGCGCACTCCCAGGAATCGCCCTTCACCTTCAATGACCAACCGCTGCTGCTCGCGGTCGAGTTCGTTCCAGGGCACATCCGTGGGAATATCCGCTTCGCGGGCAAAGCGCTTGAGGTCGGTAAGTAGCGAGCGATACTTGGGCTTGGTCCAAGGCTCGATCGCGCCCTGACTTAGGGTGAGCGATTTGTCGGGGATTACGAGATTGAGATCGAAGTCGATGGTGTTTCCGAATCCCTGACATCGAGGGCAGGCGCCATACGGATTGTTGAAGGAGAACAACCGTGGCTCTGGTTCCTCGTAGCGAATGTTGCAGCTCTTGCATTCGAAGCGTTGGGAAAATCGCAGTTGTTCGGAAGCCTGTCCTTCGCGGGGGGCGGTCTCGAAGATGACTTCGCTGGATTCGCGAAAGCCGATCTCCACCGCATCGACAATGCGGGCTCGCGAGTCCGCCGATACCGCGAGGCGATCCACGAGTGCAAACACCGGCTCTGCGAAGTTGATATTCAGTAAAGACTCAGGGCTGGAAAACTCGAAGATCTGTCCGCCCTGATAGAGACGATTGAACCCACGGGTGCGCAGATCGAGCAGGCGGGCTTTGAGCTGTTCCGATGCGAGTTTATTAACGTCGGTCTTCGCCTTTTTCCTGCCCGCGCGTTTGGCTTTGGCGGGCGGAGCACCGAGACCGTTCGCTGCTTGCGACACCGCACTCTGTAAAGGGAACAGCACATTGAGCCGCGTGCCCTCACCCAGTCGTAGAACGGCCTCGGCCACTTCGTCAACCGTATCTTTCTTGACTTCCCGGCCGCACTGCAGGCAATAGGTCCGGCCGACACGGGCGAAGAGCAGGCGCAAATAGTCGTAGATTTCGGTTGCCGTGCCCACGGTAGAACGAGGATTGCGCGTGGTGTTCTTTTGCCGGATTGCTACGGCAGGAGCGATTCCGTCGATGACGTCCGCATCCGGCTTCTCGATTCGCTCTAGGAACTGGCGAGCGTAGGCCGAAAGCGATTCCACATACCGGCGCTGGCCTTCAGCATAAATTGTGTCGAAGGCGAGCGAAGATTTACCCGATCCCGAAACCCCGGTAACTACCGTCAAAGAGTTGTGCGGAATCTCAAAGTCTATGTTCTTGAGGTTGTGAACTCGCGCCCCGCGAACAACGATGGTTTCTGTGGACATCAGTATGCCGAAATCTGTGAACGAACCGCTGCTCGGCCCCAAAGGCTTGCGACGCCTGATTGCCGTGCCACCGGGCTCCTTGACGGCCTGGAAGGGGATGCGGAAACCTCTATTATAAAGCAGGTCTTGCTTTTGGCCGGACGCAGGAGAGTAACCCTGTTTTCACGCTGACTTTCGCAGTCCAAACAGAGTAAGATCGTAAGCTTTCAGGAACACCGGAGGTCCAACCAATCTAAACCATGGTCTCGCCCCTTACCACTACGGTCGCACGGGTTACATCCCATAGTTGGATGGGGCCGAGTCTGGTTGGCCTGCAATCGTCGCTGCTCTTGGGTCTTCAGTTTTCCGGTGAGTTTTCCAGCAAGAAAAGCAATGTCTACAACATCCTGTGGGTATTGGTTTTTGGCTTCGCAACCCTGAATATCCTTGGTTTGGTGGCGAGACGGTTCGAGCCTCGCCGCAGCAGTCTTAACTTCGGCGAGATCTTGGCCATCACGGTGACTGTGGTTTCGGTGATTCTGCTGGGTTGGGAAATGCTTTCCCTGTTCCACATTTTCCCCATAAAAATCCAATCCCATTGAGTTTCTCGATTAAGGGCGCTTATTTGCGCTATGATTTGCTGTATGGCGGAGAATACTGCGGCTTTCGATATAACCTGTCCGTGCTGCAGCGCAGTGCTGAAGGTCGATCCCACGGCCAAAGGGGTCATCGCGCATACTCCGGCGGTCAAGCCCAAGATGTTCAACGATTTCGAGGCGGCCGCCAAGGCCATGAAAGAGCAGGATAGCCGGCGCGAATCCATTTTCCGTCAGTCGGTAGAAGCGCAGAAGCATGCCGGAGATCTTCTGGAAAAGAAATTTCAGGAAGCAGTCAAGAAGGCTAAAGAATCTCCGGACACCGGCAAACCCATTCGCGATTTCGATCTCGACTAACTGATTCGCGACGAGCAATGTTGCGAAAATCATCGCTGAATGTGAACATTCTGAAAATTCCGCTCCTGTTTTCGTTTTTGTAATCTTGCTGCCGCACAATTCGGCGTAAAATTGGGCAGGATGTCCGACCTTCCCCTCCTTCTCGGTCATCGCGGCGCGCGCGCGTCTACCTCAGTACCGGAAAACACTCCTGCGTCCTTTGATCTGGCTCTTGAGCACGGCTGCCACGGTTTCGAGTTCGATGTGCGCCTAACCCTCTGTGGCCGCTTCGTGGTTTGCCATGACCCCACGGTAGATGGCATCACAATCTCCCAGGCAACCGGCAATCAATTAACGCATCTCCCGCTGCTAGAAGATGTCGTGCAGAGCTATAGTCAGCGAGCGTTTCTGGATATTGAACTCAAGGTTGCCGGCATGGAGTCGAAGATACTCGGTTTACTTCGCGAATACCGGATGGAAGAGCGCTACGTGGTCTCGTCTTTTCTGTCCGAGGTCGTAATGGAGTTGAAAACCCGCAGCTCGAAAATTCAGGCCGGGATCATCTGTGACAAGCCAGGACAGCTTGCCTGCTGGCGAGAAACCAACGCGGACTACGTGATTCCGCATCATTCGCTGGTCACGCTGAAGTTGGTAAAAGAGGTTCACAAAGCGGGCCAGAAGTTGCTCACGTGGACGGTGAATGATCGGAAGACAATGCTGCGACTTGCCGATTGGGAAGTCGACGGCATCATCTCCGACGACACGGAACTGTTGGTGCGGACCTTCGCGCGATAACCCGATTGCCTGCGTACACGCACCTCATTTACAGTGATTGCTCCCCATGCCAACCACTGGAGAGCGGTTTGAACGAGCGGTTTCGATTATGGCCCGCCTGCGCGGTCCGGGAGGGTGTCCCTGGGACCGCGAGCAGACCTTCGACTCGATCAAACCCTATACCCTCGAAGAGACGTACGAAGTCCTCGAAGCCATCGACAATCGCGATTGGGACGAACTGCCTGGCGAACTCGGCGACCTGCTGCTCCAGGTTCTCTTCTACGCGCAGATGGCGAAAGATCAAGGTACGTTCTCGATCAACGAAGTTCTCGACCGGCTCTCCGATAAGCTTGTTGATCGCCATCCTCATGTTTTTGGAGACGTGAAAGCCGAGACCTCATCGGAAGTGTTACGGAACTGGGAAGCGCTTAAAGCGGAAGAAAAGAAAAAGCGACTGGAAGCAGGCGGCGGTAAGTCTGGAAAGAAAGACGAAAAGCCGGAATCCGTTCTGGCCGGAATTTCCGCCGCGATGCCAGCGTTGCTCGAAGCCCACAAGCTTAGCTCGCGTGCCTCTCGTGTGGGTTTCGATTGGCCGAATGTTCACGGACTTGTCGAAAAACTTCGCGAGGAAACCGAAGAGTTGCAGGAGCAACTCAAAGAATTCCCCGCGCCCGGCCCGCAGCCGCCGGGAAGAGGTATTGCCGGAGCTGGTCGCTCGCAGATCAGCGAAGACCTGCGCGCTCGACTGGAAGGCGAATTGGGCGATCTTTTTTTTGTGCTGGTAAACATTGCGCGTTATCTTTCGCTTGATCCCGAGTCGGCGCTGAAGAAAACCAACCGCAAATTCAAGCGCCGCTTTCAGTGGATGGAGGATCATTTACAGCCTTCGGGGCGGTCTCCACAAGAAGCCTCCATGGAAGAACTTGAATCGTTATGGCAGCGAGCGAAGGCACAGGAAAAGGATGCCAAGTGAGTTCGGATTCGATCGCCATTCGCAAGTGCCATCAGCTTGACGAAATGCGCGCCTGCGTTGCCCTGCAGCAGGAGGTCTGGAATTTTTCCGATGCCGACCTGATTCCCCTGCGCATGTTTGTGGTGGCGGAGAAAGTTGGTGGGCAAGTAATCGGCGCATTTGCAGGCAGCGAGATGGTTGGATTTGCCCTCTCAATACCGGGTGCTCGGGGCGGGCATTTATATCTGCATTCACACATGCTGGCGGTGCGCAAGCAGCATCAGAACGCCGGACTGGGCCGTCGCATAAAGTTGTTTCAACGCGAAGATGCCATTGCGCGTGGTTTCGAGCTAATCGAGTGGACATTCGATCCGCTGGAGATCAAGAATGCGTATTTGAATATCGAGAAACTGGGCGCGATCGCCAGGCGCTACAGCGCCAACCAGTACGGGATTACGTCTTCGCCGCTGCAGGGCGGTCTACCCACCGATCGGCTGGTGGCTGAGTGGTGGCTGAAGTCGAAGCGGGTTGAAATGTTGCAGCAAGAAGGAAAGAGACCGCGGGTCGAGACTGTAACCGTGATTTCCGTTCCGTCTCAGATTTACGATTGGAAGGCGTCCCCGGCAACGCGGGACCAAGCGAAAGAAGTGCAGGATGGCAATCGCGAACAATTCGTAAAAGCGTTTGGGGATGGATTGGCAGTGCTAGGCTATGAACGCGACCAGCAGGGAAGCGGAAACTTCTTGCTCGGTCGCTGGGACGAGAAGTGGATGTACTCAGCAAACTAGTGTGGTGAATCGCTTTTGACCCTATGAAAATTGAAGCTATCACCCTTCGCGAAATTCAGATGCCGCTCGTCCAGTTTTTCGAGACGAGCTTTAAGCGCACCATCAGCCGCCAAATTCTTTTGTTGACCATCCACTGCGACGGCATCGACGCTTGGGGAGAGTGCGTGGCCGGCGAAGATCCGTTCTATAGCAGCGAGTGGACGGAAAGCGCGTGGCCCACAATCAAACATTATCTTGCCCCGGCCGTGCTGGGCCGGACACTCTCTTCGGCACAAGAGAGCGTTTCTTTGATGGCAAGAGTGCGCGGCCATGATATGGCGAAAGCCGCCGTCGAGAATGCGCTGTGGGACGCGGAAGCGCAAGAGAAGCAAGTGCCTTTATGGAAACTGCTCGGGGGCACACTGCAGGAAATTTCCTGCGGCGTTTCCATTGGCATTCAGGATTCCATCGAACAATTACTGGAAAAGATTCAAACAGAACTGGCGGCCGGATATCGCCGCATCAAGGTAAAAGTGAAGCCGGGCTGGGATGTAAACGTGTTGGAGCGCATCCGCTCGCGCTGGCCAGACATCGTGCTCAGTTGTGATGCCAACTCCGCATACACTCTGGACGAACTCGAACACCTACGCAAATTCGACCAGTTTAATCTACTGATGATCGAGCAGCCGCTGTGGCACGACGACATCTACTATCACACCCGTCTCCAACAAGAGCTGCGCACCGCGATCTGCCTGGACGAATCCATTCGTCACGCCCGCGACGCGGCCAAGGCTTTGGATCTTGGCGCGTGCCGCATTATCAACATCAAGGTCGGACGGGTGGGCGGATTCACTGAAGCCAAGAAGGTTCACGATGCCTGCGCGTCGCGCAACATTCCGGTGTGGTGCGGGGGCATGCTCGAGTCGGGAATAGGTCGCGCTCACAACATCGCGCTTTCCACGCTGCACAACTTCCGCTTGCCGGGAGACGTGTCCGCTTCGAAACGCTATTGGAAAGAAGACATCATCGAACCTGAAGTCGAGGTTACGGCACAAGGCACGATCCTGATTCGCGATGAACCGGGAAGCGGCTATCACGTGCGTGAAGATTTAATCGAGAAGCTTACGGTAAGAAAAGAGACGATCCGACCAGGAACGTAGAGACTTGAAGATAACGAAGCGATGGCTCAAGGCCGTTGCTGGTTTTCCGCGAACTCCGCTTCCTGCTTCTTCAGCAGGTCGACTCCCTGGGCGAAGGTCAGGTTCGCAGGCACTGACTGGAAATTGCTGAACACTTCATCCGATTTGACGCTGATGCTCTTGAACAGAAGCTCTTTACCCGTAAAACTGAGGCTCATGTTCGTGACCTCCCAATCTCCCGGAACCACCTCGGCCTGTTCTACGAGGAAGTGTCCACCACGATCCAGGTGACCCAGGATTCCCCATCCGAAACTAACCTCCTTGGTCAGAGTTCCGTCCATTTTCGCGATACGATGTTGGTTCGCGTCAATCAGCAGATAACCCTGCATTCCGATGAGCACCTGTTCCACATGGCTGGGTGGATTGTATTTAGGGTTGGGCCGGAACTTCAGGCGAACGAGCTGGTCGCCGGGTTTCCCGATTTCCTGATTCCCAACCGCACTGCCGTCGGATTCGTAGAGGAACGCATCCGGCAGGGCCTTCATGATTCGCGTGACGTGCTCCGTGTCTTCTTTTTCAGATCTCTGTTTCCGCTTAAGGCCCTCGGGGTTATTCACCAATCCTTCCAATCGGGCCTCTTCGGCTTGGCGCTGTGCCGGCGACAGGGGCTTATTGTCGATGGCAACCAACATTCCCGCCATGCCTTCGCGGGTTTCGACGACCAGTTTGGTCTGGGAACCCTGTGGAGTTCCCTTGTGATCCGTGAACATCGCTTTCGCCCCGTTGCCAGTTGCGATCTCCCCCTCGACCGTGCGGCGCACCAGTTCGATCGGAGACTCAAGGGATTGGTCTGCTGGAAACGCAGGGACCGGGCTAACCAATGCCAGTATTGCGACAGAGACTGCAAGCTTCGTGTTGAAGTGAATCCGCTTCATCGTATGCAACGCATTGGGTTAGACGGCATCTCGCCTACAGCCGTTGTATACGCTCGTTTATCACGGTTGCAAGTCTGAAATCGCGGCCAATCGCTCCGCAGCCGCACGGGGAACCATTTTGCGGAGGGTGCACAACGAGGAACGCGAAGCGGGAAATAAAAGAGGGCCTTGTCGCCAGACAAGGCCCTTTCGCAAATACCACGAATTACTTTCCTTTGTAGGTGCGCGGAGAGCCGACGCCGCCACAGAAGTTCCAGCCGACTGTACAGTAAGAGCTGCCTTCTGTGATGTCGTGGAACTCAGCTTTGTATTCCTTCTTGTTGGCGTATTCTTTGTAGATAGCCGTGAGCTCGTCGTCGGTCGACTTCATCTTGCTCCCAGCGGCATTGACGATTCCGGCAAATGTCGGTGAAGACCAACTGGTGCCGCCAACGCCACCCCACTGGCCCTCTAGATAGATGCCAGTGCAGCAGAAGTCCGAAGAAACATCGGGGTTTCCACGTTTGTCTCCGACAATTTTCTTGATGATCTCTTGATAGCTGGGGATGGGCTCATACGCGCTTATGCCGCCGCCGCCGCCGCCATACGTTTCACTCTCGAAATCCCCGTTGGAAGAATTCCTGTTGAATTGCGTTCCGCCGACCGACACTACGTTCTTCACAGCGGAAGGATAGATGAGACCACCTATCCCCGAATCGCCGCTCGCGGCAAAATAGACAACTCCCGGAGTCGTGAAATACTTGTTAAAGTTGTTCTCGTTGGAAATCTCTGCGTCGCCCCAGCTCATGCTGATCACGCCACCACCGTTCTTGGCCACCAACTGACTCGCCACCGTCACAGCGTGCCAGGTAGGATCCGTGTTGCAACTGCCGGCGTCGCACAGCTTGGACTCGACCAGGAAAAGCTTGGCTTTGGGAGCCATGGCATGAGCCCACTCGATGTCCAGCGCCTCCTCGGGCAGCCAATCGCTATAGCTAGGAGGACGGTGCCCGTCAGCGTAAACAACTGTGAAGTCGGCTTCGGGTATGCCAAAGTACTTCGAGAACGCATCCAGATCCGACTTGGCAGTCGGGTAATAGCCAGCATCCACAATGGCGATGGCTCCCCACCCGCCGGTCGGGACTTTTGTGCTGGTCGCGACGGGGCACCCTTTTGGTCCTGCGACCAATTGGTACACGCACGCCACCGACCCCGGCGTTTCGGTGCCCGGAGGAGGTCCGCCCGTATTGTTCGGGGTTTCTGGAACAGCGAAAAAGTAGTTGGTGTGGATGTGTCCAGGCCGCGGAATACTGGATTGCGGAACGACTATGTTAAATCCGTTGATTTTGGTTTGGTCAGCTGCGCGAACCGAACCAGGCAAGAGATACGCGCCAAGAGCTAACGCAACGACGACGACGAGAGAAACCGCGAGAGAACGTTTCATGTTGACTCTTTCTTCGAAGCGGGGCTTGTGTTTTGAATTTCAGACCGACGGGAATTGTACACCAGCCCAACCCGCCAGCAGAAGGCCAATTACGCGATCTCCAACGGAATATCTGCCGTAACTGTGCAAACTTTTTCTCCGCCATACTCCATCTCCTCGCCCACAGGATTCGCCAAATGGTTTAGAATCCGGTATTCCATCTTGTACCCCGCGAATGTACGTCCAAAAGGAGAACGCAGTATGGACATGCCAAAGACCGGAGAGTTTGCACACATAGGTAAGTCGGTAGTGATCAAGGGCGAGCTTTCCGGCAGTGAGGACTTGTATGTTGACGGCAAGGTCGAGGGTACCATTCAGCTCAACGGCCACAACCTCGTGATTGGTCCGAACGGCCATGTACACGCCGATGTGAATGCCAAGGGCGTAGTGATTCAAGGCAAGCTGGAAGGCAACATCCGGGCTAGTGACCGGACGGAGTTACAGAAGGCCGCCGTCGTCCTTGGGGATGTTGTTACGCAGCGCATTGCAATTGAGGATGGCGCGTATCTGAAGGGAAAAGTCGAAATCCAGAGGGAAGTCACCAAGTCGAACTCAACCCCCGCAACCAAGCCGGAGTCCCAGGTCGAGGCGAGGAGCGCGGCAGCGGGAAGCACTCCAGTAACCAAGCAATAGAATTTTTCGCCGGTTCAACTGCGCAGGCCACGATATATTTATATTGAGGAAGTCTATTGAACCGGACGCCGGGAATTTACCATGGCATCCGTTACACATAGTTTCATGAAACTCTTTCGCGGTTCCGCCACCGTCCCCGGACAGGGGACCAGAACTGTGCCCATGTCGCAACGGCTCACACGCCGTTCCAGCGGGCTGGGCGCAGTTGCGCGCACATGGCAGTCCGAAGAACCAATTTGCGTTTTGGATATCGGGTCCACTTCTGCCGCGAACATCCGTTATCTGACGGAACGCGGACACAAGATATATAGCGAAGACTTGCTTGAAGCTTCGACCGATCCAGCTCTGGTCACCAAGGACGAACACGGGCAAATGATCCTGGATAGCCGGCGCTTTCTAGCCGACAACCTGGTTTACCCGGCGGCCCAATTTGATATTGTGCTGTGCTGGAACCTGGCCGATTACATGCATGAAAGCCTGGTGAAGCCGGTGGTTGCTCGCCTTTGGTCGATGGTTAAACCGGGTGGCATGATGCTGGCGTTTTTTCATACCCACGAGGCCGGGCCGGACGCGCCCTGCTACCGCTACCACATCGTCGACAATGACATTCTGGAGATGCAGCACGTCCAAGCGCGAAGAGATTTGCGCAGAGGTCCTACTGGCGTACTTCATAGTTCGATCGAGAAAAGTTTCCGGCTACAGCGCGTCTTTAACAACCGTCACATCGAAAACCTGTTCCGCGATTTCGGTTCGATCAAATTTTTCCTGACTCGTGACAACATTCGCGAAGTGCTGGTCGTTCGCTAGAGTTTATGGAGGACGGGCATCCTCGCCCGTCGAGTCGGAGCAGCAACCTACCTGGTTTTACTCACCAAATATTGTCTGATCGCTGGAGACTTTTCCAGTAGGGACAGAATCGGCGTTCGGATGATCTGCGGCAAACTTAGCATCTGCCGGAGTTTGGAAGACATGCGGAACACGGAGGCGAGGCGCCCTTCATAGGCTGATCGATAGTTGCGGGCAGCTTCGGCCAACGAAAGGTTTCCAGCAGAGAACGGAATAAGACACTCGCCCGCCAGACTCCCGCTGCGCAAGGCTAGAGAAATGCCGTCTCCGACGAAGGGATCGACGAAAGCGGCAGCATCGCCGGCCATGAGAATTCCGTCTCGCTCCGGCTGGGGCTGACGAAAGACCAGCGGCGATGTACTTACCGAATCGCCAAGCGGCGTCCATCGGCAGCTGCGTTCCTGCAAAGCGGGATGGCAAGAAAATACTTCTGCCAAAGTGCTGGCCTTGTCGGCACGCACCATGGCGCAGGCATTAACGGACTGTTCAACTCCGTCCGTGACGTTCACCGGTTGCACTCCGCAGTATCCGCCGTCAAAGAAATAGAGATCCACAGAGGCCGATGGGGAAGACTCAGCGAAATGTCCTTTGAGGCCGAGCCACTTCACGCCCGCATTTTGTCCGTTGGCCGGCTTGCGATTCAGATTCGACCAGCGTCCCGCGGCATTGATCAACGCACGGCTTTGAAATTCTCCGACCGAAGTTGCGACCAGAAATGGACCAGTCCCCGAAATACTTTCGACGACAACTTGCTGCCGGCTCTCGGCTCCGCATTGTTCAGCCGAATTCCACAGAGCGGCGTCGAGGGTCAGACGCGAGATGCTGGCTGCGGGCGGATGGACCGGCGTTTCAATCGTTCGACCGTCGAGAAAAACACGAGCACCAGGAATGCGAACCGCATCGGTGAGCAGTCGCTTGTCTTGGGGAGCAAGCAGATCAGCGAGGAGGGCAAGCGATTCTGCGGAAACGAATTCGCCGCAAACTTTTTGCCGGGGAAATCTCCCGCGTTCGAGCAGCAACACGTGTGCGCCACTGCGAGCGCAGGTGATGGCCGCCGAAGTTCCCGCGGGTCCTCCGCCAATCACGATCAAGTCGTGCATGGTTTCTATCTTTTCCATGCGATCACGCCCATGCGGAAGAATGGATGGCGCTCGATCTCTACTCTCGACGCAGTGGTTTGCTTCAACATCTGCTGCATTTCCGGAATGGTGTATGCGCGTCGTACCGAAGCCGGCGCATCGTGGTGTGTGAAGCGACTGCGATAAAGCGGCAGACTCAAATAGGCCAAAGCAAGATGAACTGGATCGCGAATGAGATCGTTAATCATCACTGCGATGCGGCACACACGAAGACCTTCGTTCACAAATCGTCCGACCTCCTGCGGTTCCAGATGATGAACGAACAGGCAACAATTCACTAAATCGAAACTTCCGTCCGCGAAAGGAAGCGCGAGCGCATCTCCGGCGACAGCTGGGGCCTCATTTCCAGAGCCATTTTTCAAGTGAGAATTGGCGCGATCAAGCAATGTGATATCAAGCTTGATCCCCGACTCTCGCAGCCGTGCGCTGGCCGCGTGGGGCACATATCCAGCGCCAGCCGCGACTTCTAACATCGACAACGAACTGGCGCCAGTCTTCTGCGCGACCGCGGCAATCATCGATTGCGTTGCGCCGATGCCGCCGAACCACTGATTGATGTGGCGCAAGTCCGTGAGGGCAGTGGCGATCTCGGCAGGAGTGCCGGAATCGGTGTCGAGTAATTCGGGGATAACGACGCGCCGCATATAAGAACTTGAAGTACCGACAGCTACACTTCGGCTAATTCTTCTTCGAGCAACTGCTTGTTATAGAGGTCGGTATAGTAGCCGTCCTTGGCCACCAGTTCGTCGTGAGTGCCGATTTCCACGATTCGTCCGGCGTGGAGAACGGCGATGCGGTCGGCGTTGCGTACGGTCGAAACCCGGTGGGAAATGAAAATCGTCGTCCGGCCCCGCATGATTTCGCGCAGGTGGTTGAGAATCTTATCTTCCGTGTGAGTGTCCACGCTGGAGAGTGCATCGTCGAGAACCAGAATACGTGGATTACGAATGATAGCGCGTGCAATCGCGGTTCGCTGCTTCTGGCCTCCGGAAAGCGTAATGCCGCGCTCACCCACGAGGGTCCGGTACTGCTCAGGAAAACTTTCGATTTCCTCGCCAATGCTGGCTGCCTGCGCCGCCAACCGGACGTCTTCGTCGGTAGCGTCTTCCTTCCCAAACGCGATGTTCTCTCGTACCGTTTCGCTGAACAAAAAGGTTTCCTGCGGCACAAAGCCGAGATTGCGGCGCAGTTCTGCGATTGGATAATCGCGGATCGGAATGCCATCAATGAGGACAGTCCCCGGCTCGGCATCGTAAATGCGGGGGATCAAGCTGACCAGCGTGGTTTTACCCGAACCCGTCGGCCCCACAATCGCCAGGCTGCTACCAGCAGGAATGCGGAGATTGATGTCGTGTAAAACCGGCGTCGAATTATAGGAAAAGTTCAAATGCCGGAACTCGATCTCACCCCGAATCAATATAGGCGCAAGCGTCTCTCTCGTGTTGCTTTTGGTCTTGATCGCTTCACTGTCCTCAATTTCCGGTTTCTCCACCAAAATCTCGTTGATGCGCCCCATCGACGCGGTCCCGCGCTGGAAAATATTGATCACCCAACCCAAGGCAATGATAGGCCACGTAAGCTGCACCATGTAGGTGTTGAAGGCGACAAAGCCGCCGACTGTGATGCGGCCAGAGATCACTTCGCGGCCGCCGAGCCACAGCACCAGCACAATGGCAAGCCCAAGCATGGTTTCAAGGGAGGGCCACAGCATGCCCATCAGACGAACCAGCTTCAGGCTGCGCTTGATGTATTCCTGATTCGACGCCTCGAATGCCGCGATTTCAGCTTCCTCTTGCACATAGGCGCGAATGACTCGCGCCCCGGAAAAATTCTCCTGAGCCCGAGCTGAGATCTCGGAGAACATCGCCTGGATTCGCTCAAAACGTTCATGAATCTTGCGGCCAAAGTGCTGGATTGTGATGCTGACAATCGGGAGAGGCAGGAAGGCGTATAAGGTCAGCTTGGGGCTGATGGAAAGCATGAAGGCCAGCGCCCCGGCGGTAAACACAATCGTGTTCGCCGAATACATGATGGCCGGCCCCAACAGCATGCGCACGGCATTCAGGTCGTTGGTGGCGCGAGCCATAATGTCGCCGGTTCGCGTCCGCTGGTAGTAAGAGTACGAGAGGCCTTCGAGATGCCGGAAAAGATCATTGCGCAGATCGAATTCGATCTCACGCGAAACTCCGATCACGATCCAGCGGGTCAGAAATTGGAAGATGCTCTTGAACCCCGCGACCGCGAGCAAAAGCAGCGCGTAAGTGACCAGCTTGTGTCGAGTGATGCCGAGATGAAGGTCGTCAATAGCTCGTCGAATGACAAGTGGAAAAAGAATCCAGATGCCGTTGGTCAGGAAGACACAAATAGTCCCCACCACATAGCTGCGGCGGTACTTCTTGAAGTAGGGAATCAGGGGACGCAGACTTTTCGGCAGCATCGGCTCGTTAGATGCGATTCTACCAGCACGAGCTTCAGTTTCGCCGCAGCAGTCCCATGCGAAGCAAGATGCGCGGCGCGAGCCGATCGGCGAATGCGACTACGCCCGCTGTCAGCAGCAACACCACCCAACTCCCTAGAAAGAACCAGGTGGAATCAATCAAGTAGGAGTAAACGCGTTCAACGTCCATTCACACCTCTCGAGAAGCGGCAACTCTTTATTTCATTTCAACAAACGCTCCGACCCGTCAGCCGTGTTTTCCCGGTCGAGTATTTGTACTCGTCCACGATCTCGCGAACCGCACTGAGTCGACCGAGAGACGTCAGATGAACATCCGTAAGGGCTTGTTCAATCTGCGACATCCAGCATTCGACGGCTCTCTCTACACCGATCGCTACTTCCGCCGCGATGGCATCGATAACATCCGTTTGGGTTGCTACAGCAGCCACGAGACTATCCGCCTTTCCGAATCTTTAGGACCATGCATCCCACTCGAGGGGAGGGGACCCCCTCGGACCCCTCCCCATTTCCCGATCAGAAGAGATTACTGATTGGGCGCTTGTTCCGAGTGGGCTCCCTGCTCCTGCATATGTTGCTCGAACCGCTGCTCGCGCTTGGTGATGAACTGAGCCAGCTTGGTCTTCTGCTCTGCAGTGAGAACCTGGTACGCCTCTGAGGCTACACGGGCGTGCTGCACTTCGAGCTGCGCATGAATTTGAGCTCCCTGGTTGGCAATTGCCGTCGCCTTGGCCTCATCGAAAGTGCCGCTCTGGATGAGTTGCATCATCTGCTCGTGGCTCTGCATTTCCTGCTGGAACAGTGGCTCCAGTGCCGGTTTCTCTTTTGCCATGATTTGCTTGATCTGTGCCTGCTGCGCATCGCTTAGATCCAGATAGTCAGCAAAGAATCCCAGCATGGGCCCGCCAAAAAAATCACCACCACCGCGCGGTCCGCCGGGGCGCTGAGCTATTGCGACTCCAGCCACTAGAACAATCGCCAATGCCACCAGCGAAATCTTGCTTGCAACGAATTTCATAACCTCTCCTGTGAGCGTTCCCCGTCGATCGGAAAACCTCAAATTGCTTTCGATTATAGAAACACTTTTCCTGTTCGCAAGTGGTAAAGAGTCGGTCAACCGGAGTAAAGTTTTGTAAAGGGCAATAACCGCTGGATTGACAATTCTTTACCCCCTTTGGGAACGCGGCTAACTAAAATGAGAAAAGTGGATCGCATTCTAGTAATCGACGACGACGTGGAGCTGTGCAGTCTGGTAGGTGAATACCTCGAACCTGAGGGTTTCCAGATCGAAGCGGTACACGATGGCAACCGTGGCCTGGAGCGGGCTCTGAGCGGAGATCACCTGTTGGTGGTGTTGGATGTAATGTTGCCCCGCATGAATGGTTTTGATGTTCTGCGGCGGATTCGGAATACCTCGCGAATCCCCGTCCTGCTGCTCACGGCCCGGGGTGAGGATGTTGACAGGATTGTCGGCCTCGAGATCGGCGCCGACGATTATCTTCCCAAACCCTTCAATCCTCGGGAACTCGTGGCACGCATTCGAGCGATTCTTCGCCGCACCCAAGCGGGAGAAAAGGGGGCAGAACGAGCGGGCGACGATCAAATTCCCGAAGTCGTGCGGGTCGGGGACATTGAACTGGACCCCGCCACTCGAATCGTTCGCCAGAATGGCAAGCCGGTCGAACTAACCTCGGTAGAATTCAATCTGCTGCATGTTTTGTTGGTTGAAGCCGGACGTGTGGTTACACGAGAGCATCTGGTGGACGCGGTGCTCGGACGCAAGTTTTCTCCCTTCGATCGCAGCATCGATATGCATGTCAGCAAGGTTCGAAAGAAGCTGGGCGATTCCGACAACGGCAGCGATCACATCAAGACTGTACGGGGCGTCGGATACATCTTCGCGCATCCCCGAGACCATGCGAGCGGCGAGTTGACTACGGCCCGAGGCGAAGAAACGTGAGAAGCCTCTTTGTCAGAATCTTTCTCTCCTACTGGGTCGCGCAAGCACTTTTTCTGGTGCTGGCAATCCTGGCCACTCTGGCTATCGGCCACTCCGGGGAGATTGCCAGTGTGCAGGCACAACAGGCGAGATTTCTGAACGAGGCGGTTCAGGCCTATCAAACCGGCGGAGAAGAAGGCGCTCGTAAGTACCTGAGAAGTGTCCGCGACTCCCAACACGTCAGGCTCTACCTTTTTGATGAGCACGGACGGGAGTTGTTGGGCCGCCAGCCACCCGAATGGATTGAACGCGTGGAGCGCGGCCAGGCCCACACTGCCGACACCTTCTGGGGTCGGCTCAGGCCCATGCAGTTGCTGCGCGAGTCAATGACCGCTGCCGATGGGCATCGCTACGTCCTCGTCACCGAACTGCCGCCCGAGCAGCACACGTTGTTTGGCCCGCACGGCGTACCTGGTTTGGGCATCCTGATCGCGATTATTTCGTCCGGCTTGATCTGCTACATCCTGGCGCGTTATTTGACTTCGTCCATCGTGCGTCTACGCGCGGCGACACAAAAACTGGCTTCTGGCGATCTGACTGCGCGCGCCGGCGTGCCGGGATCCCGTCGGCACGATGAAATGGCCGAACTAATGCGAGATTTCGATCGCATGGCCGAGCGTCTGGAAAACCTGGTCAGCGCCCAGAGCCGTTTGCTGACTGATATTTCCCACGAGCTTCGATCACCCTTGGCGCGTTTGAACGTAGCTTTGGAGTTGGCTCGCCAGCGCAGCGGAGTTGACGCTCACAGTGCTCTCGATCGCATCGACCGCGAAACCAATCGCCTCAACGAAATGATCCAAAGACTGTTGACCATCGCCCGCCTCGAAGCTGGCAATGAGTCGATCGAGAAAAGCCCGGTTGACCTCGAACAGATCATTCGTGAAATTGCCAAGGATGCTGCTTTTGAGGCACAAAGCCGCCATTGCCAGGTCGAAGCCACGGTCGTGGACGACTGCGTTGTTATGGGGAGCCCGAGCTTACTGCACAGTGCCATCGAAAATGTTGTTCGCAATGCCATTCGCTATACGGAGGAGGGCACCAGCGTTGAGGTTCGTCTGGAACAGGGTGTGGGATTGCCGAACACACGATTGAAGAACGCGGGGTCGCGCGATCTGCAACCAGAGAAAGTTGAACTCCAGAACAACGACTTAAGCCGCCCCGAAGCCGTCGTACGGGTAACCGACTCGGGCCCCGGCGTGCCCGAGGATGCCTTGGACAAACTGTTTCGCCCGTTTTACCGCATCGACGATGCCCGCGGACGCCAAACCGGCGGCGTCGGCCTGGGCTTGGCCATCACAGATCGCGCGGTGCGCCTCCATGGGGGCGCGATCCGAGTTTCGAATCGGCCGCAAGGCGGCTTGATGGTTGAAATTCGTCTACCCTTGTCTGCTTTGGAAAAAGAAAATTCAATCGACCCGCGAACTGTCACCACCCTGTCGTGAGAGCTCAGTTGAATCTTGCGTACTAAGTGACATATTTCACATTGTCATTTCGAGCGTAGTGGATCATCCGCATCAGCGGATGATCCTGCGGAGTCGAGAAACCTGATTTTCCGCTCGGAAGGACAGGAGCTTCGCGGCGGAGAAAGCCAATTCTAGGGATGCAGCACCGTCTTGAGCAGCGTTTGCACGCCGTTCCACGTGATCTGCACTCCGATGCAGAGCAGCACAAAGGCAATAATGCGCAGGATCCCGTGCGCTGTGGGAGGCGAAATTCGCTCCGTGATTTTTGGAGCATACCGGTAGCAGAGATAAACGGTAAGGCTCAAAAACACCAATGCCACCAGGATTCCAAGGTGAGCCACGACATTCTCCAGCACACTCGACTTCACCGAAGCATGTGCAGTCAAAGTCAACATGACCACGATGCAGCCCGGCCCGACGGTCACCGGAAACGTTAGGGGATAGAAAACCTGCTGCTCCACCGATGAGAAGTCCACTGCCCCTATCGCTGTGCGATCGGGATTATTCTCGCTTTGCTTTTGGTTGAGTAAACTCCATCCCATGCTGGCGAGTACCAGTCCTCCGGCAACCTGTACCACGGGAAGTGAAATCCCGAAAAATTCCAGCAGTCCGGTCCCTATCACTTCGATGATCAGCATGAAAATCGTTGTGCTGATGGCAATCTTCCTCGCCAGATTGCGGTAAACGGACGCGGGCGCATCTCCCACAAAGCCCAGGAATACTAACGCCGATCCCAGTGGGTTTATCACCGGCAGGAGCGCGCTGAAACCAATCGCGAAGAACTTGGACAGCAGCAAGACCATCGCCATACGGAAAAACAGCATAGCACCTGCACTCGTCACTCTGGCCCCTCGCGTCGGGAAAGCTGCGGCAACGAAGCAACTTTCCACATCAGCGGCGGTTCCAATCAGGGTGAGAAGTTTGCGCTTCCGGTATACTCCTTGATACACGAATGAGATAATCCTTGATCTCCAAAGGTATGCCGCGAAGCTTTTCTGTCCGCGTCCGTGAGATCTTGAATCGAACTGGGAGAAAGAATGGGGATGAAGTTCCGTTTTCTGCAACATGTGCTGCTGCCGGTTTTGCTTCTGTGCTTGATGGCGTGTGGCGGAAATAATTCCGCTGTGAACAGCGGAGGCGCGGGCCTTCTCTTCGTGACCGCGCAAGCTAACACCACAGTTTCTGCTTTCGTGCTGAACCTCACTAACGGCGAGATTAGTGCGAACGGAAACAGCGTCGGAACCGGCGCGGTCCCTTCGGCCATCGCTGTTGCACCGACGATTGACGCCTTGTTCGTGGCCAACAGCGGTGCCAATAGCATTTCGGCGTACCTCATCAGTTCCTTCGGCGGGCTGACGGCAGTCAGCGGAACTACGCCTGCTGGAACCACACCAACGGGCCTGGCCATTGATCCCGCCGGCAAGTTTTTGTTTGTTGCCAATCAAGGATCCAGCAACGTCTCCGTATTTTCGATTAGCGGCACTACTCTCACTGCAGTGCCTGGTTCTCCGTTCACAACCATTCCCGTCGGCTTGTCGTACCCGAACGGCACGCTGCCGACGGCGGTTGCAGTCAGCAATTCGGGAAATTTCCTATATGTCGCGAATCAACTCGCGAACTTCGTGTCTGCGTTCGCCATCAGTTCCACCGGCGCATTGACTCCGCTCGGAGTGCCCTACTACAGCGAGCCACTCGGGACCTCGCCGTCAGGGCTTGGCATTCAGCCCAACGGAGGTTTTCTCTACGTCATGAACGCAGGAGCGAATTCCAATAACATCTCCGTGTTTGCTATTTGTGACAACGTGGTCACCAGTTGCACCAATCCCAATACTCCGGATGGCACGCTCACGGAGGTAGCGGGCTCGCCATTCCCGGCTGGACTCGGCCCGGTCGCGATCACGTTCGACCCGAATTTTATCTTTGCCTATGTGGTCGATAAGGGGTCGAATACGGTTTCTCAATATTCCTACGGAACCGGAAGCGGTGTTCTGACCCCGCTTTCCCCCGCAACCATTTCGACCGGCTTGACTCCCGTCTCGATCGGGCTGCGCGTCGGAGCTACAGGAACGAACATAGGAAACACGACCACGAATCCCACCGACTTTGTTTACGTGGCGAATAGCGGCGCAGGCACGATCTCGATTTATACCCTCACCACCGCCACGGGACTGCTGAACGTGTCTGGAATGCCCTACACGACCTTCGGGCAGACATCTGCCTTAGCCGCAAGGTGACGAGTTGGGGAGGGCACGAGTTTACTCGTGCCGCCCAGCGCAAAACATCAAGTGAGGGTTTTTGCTCTCGAGGCAAGGATTCCCGCCAACCTAAGTCGGCACTTTCAGAACCAAATATCCGCCCACCAGCGCGAAGATCAGATCGGGTGACCAGGCCGCCAGCACGGGCGGCAACTGGCTGATGTTGCCCATCGCTTCGAACAGCCCCGCCACCGTCCAATAAACGACGGCGATCCCCACGGCAACGGCAACCCCGGTGATGGCGCCGCGCCGTCCCGCGGAAAGCGAAAAGGGAATCGCGAGCACTGCCATCACCAGCGTTATGATCGGAAAGGCTAATTTCTTTTGCAGTTGAACCCTGAGCCGGACGACGTCGAAGCCGCTCTGCTGCAAGTCGCGAATATAGCGGCGTAGTTCCTCATAGTTCATCTCCGAAGACTGCTTCACTTCCTTCTTGAAGTAAGTGGGAGGCTCGCTGACGAAAGGGAACGTCGCCACTTCGAAGGTGCGATAGTTGTCGATCGCTGGTCCGCGCAGGTCGCGCTCCCACCCCTGGGTGCAAACCCATCGTTGCAGAGTTTCTTCCCAGTGCGCCCGGTCCGCGTAAATTCGTTTGGTCAACTGGAAGGTTGCAGGATCGAATTGGAAAACCGCAAGCCGGCCGAACTGATCGCGATCGGAATCGAACAATTCGTAGTAGTAAATGTCGGAGTGCTGTCCGAAAATCCACTTCCGGTCGGGATTCAAATAGGTCTGAGCCGGTTTGCCTTTGATCTGGTTGCGGAGCGCGTCCTGGCGTTTGTTGGCGTGCGGCAGATAAAACTGGTCGGCGAAGAACAGACCCGCGCTCAAGATGGCCGATGCTACCAAGAGCGGCGTGACGATGCGGTAAATGCTCAGCCCCGCTGTCTTGATCGCTGTGACTTCGTTGGAGCGCTGCATCACACCCAAAGTAATCAGAACCGCCAGCAGGATGCTCAAGGGCGTGATGTTATAAACAAAATACGGCGACACATTCAGCAGGTACGCTCCGACGACCAGTGGCGAAATCTGATTGCGGAGAATGTCTCCCAATAATTCAAAGAGTGTGAACACCAGCAGCAGCATCAGGAACGCAGCCACGACCATAGCCAGATTCATGCCAAAGTCGCGCAGGACGTAATCGTCCAGGATCATGGGAAAGCGGGCGCTGAACACGCGACGCCGGCCGGCGGCTCGCTCGAAGACGTTTTCCACACGGTGGCTGCGGAACGGCATTCCGGCCGCATCGCGCATTCCCGCTCCAAAGGGATGCCAGAGTTTGCGCAGGGGTGCGATTTCAAACGGGCGGTGCTCCGCGCGCCAAAGCAAGAATGCGCCGCCGAGGAAGAACACAATATTTGCCAGCCAAACCCCAAACCCGGCTGACAGTCTCCCCTGCCGCGCCAGCGAAACTCCCACCAGAGATGCGGAGTAATACGCGAAGACCAGCAGGATGGCGAGCACGAAGCCTGTCGACTTGCCGCCTTTTTTCGATGACAGTCCGAGAGGAATTCCAACCAGCGCCAATACCAGGCACGATGTGGGCAGCGCGAAACGGCGGTTGAATTCGATCAAATACCAGCGGGCGAGCGCCGGGTCCTTCTGATTGTGAGCCTGTCGCCAAAGATCCCAAGTGCCCATCTGCGACACCGGCACCAGGTCCTGCTCTTTTGCGCTGTCGGCCTGAGGCACCGGAATCGGAATGTCGGTCTGCTCGAAAGTAGAAATCTGATAGTGATCTGGAATTTTGGGGTCGATCTCGTGCGTCGAGCCGTCTGTGAGGTGCAGGTGCAGAGTTTCCGGTCCTTCGCTTACCAGAATGCCTTGCTGTGCCAGAGTGATTCGCGGGGAAGATGGGACGCTCGTGTCCGCAATAAAAACGCCCTTCCAGATGGCCGCGCCCTGCGCAGCCTTGACATTCTGAACGTAGAGCACGAGTCCCGGAAAACCTTCGTAGAACACGCGCGGCTGCACTTCGAAGGACGCCTGCGAAGACTTCAGCCGATCCTGCAAATGGGCCATGGCGGCTTGGGACGCGGGGGCCAGATAGATTCCGTTGGCCAAAGCGAGAAGCCACGCGGCTACGGCAAAAATGGAAACGATGCGGAGAAAGCTCCACACGCCGATGCCGCAGGCCCGCATCGCGGTGATCTCGCTGTCGGCGGCAAGCCGGCTCAGGCCGATCAGGATCCCGACCAGCACGCCGGCGGGAATGCTGATGGTCAGGGTAACGGGAACGATAAAGAAGAAAACTTCCGCCACGCTGGGCAGCGGAGCGCTGTTGCGAACTACCAGTTCGAGGATTTGTCCGAGGTCGCGGGTAAACAGGACAAAAGTGAACACTGCCACGCCGATCAGAGCATGAGCCGTGACTTCGCGGAGGATGTAGCGGGTCAGGATCCGCATGGCCGGGGGCTAAACCGAGTCTAGCATGTGCGCGGTAAGCGTTCTCCGCGCATCCGCAGATGTCAGCGGCTTTCCCGCTTTGGGACGCGGTTTACTGATTAGTACCGGTACCCCCCTCCCCCTGATCGTGTGCAAAATATAGAAAACAAAAGATCTTGGCTCGCGACTATGTGCTAGATCTTTGAGTTTACAGGAGTTACGCGCAAAATCTAGAGAACATTGGGGTTAAGGCGTCTCGTTTTGGAACCGAGAGCCTGCGCCGAGTCGATTTGTCAAAGATCGACGATTATCTCTAGGATAATCTATACCTCTATATGTTGCCTGAAGTGATGGCGTAAATCAAGAAGAAAGCGGGGAAGCTACGGTGGCGGTTTCAAATTGGGAATCTCGCGCCCACCCTCTCCGCAAAGTACGCGGAGAAGGATGGGCCACCCGCCGAACAAGACCAATAAAAGGAGAAAACTCTTGAAATTAAGAAACGTTACCGTTGACTCTCTCATGAGACTAGCCCATCCAAACCGCAATGTTCGAATTGCCGGCATCGTTCTCTCCTCGCGCTGATCCGACCTTTCCTTAGCGTTGCACCCGTGGGCCGTGATCCCCTTCGATAACAAAGTCCCGTGCGCGTCGGGCCTCGATCCGGATTTGTGACTGCTCCCTAACGAACGTGATGCTTAACGAAAAAAGGCCCCGAATTCACTCGCGTCCTGTCAGGAAACGACGGTTTATCATGGTGTGTTCAACTCTTGCCGCAACGCCCTCCGCCGCATCAGTTAAGGAACAACCGCGATGGAGATCATGTTCGATTTCACTTGAAGGTTGTTCTTTGGACTGGGCACGGCGAGAACAGGTGGATGTAAAACGTTGTGACTCGCTTTCAAATCTGTGTCCTCGCGTTGCTGCGACGAGCTAAACAGATAGGCCCCTTCCGCCCGCGTCAGCTGGACCGTATACTTGCCGGGCTTCAGATCGAAAAGCTCGGAGAGGTCCGCCCTGAACTGCAGCGTTTCACCCGGTTTTAAATCGGGTTGCGCGGATTGTGTCATTATGACGATCCGAGAGCCAATTCCTTGGTCCTCTCCTTTGACGGCTCGTGCGTACTTCGTCTCGGACGCGAGGTTGCCTTGGGAGTCGCGGACTTCGAAGTCGAAGTCGAATTCCCCACGCGTGACATCGACGAGGCCAAAACTAACGACATGATTTGATACGTTGGTCACCGTAACGTCCACGAAGGCCTTCGAGCCGGCCTTGACGCTCTGTGGGGCCTTGATGGTGATTGCAAAGGACAACTTCGAACCTTCCGACAATACTGTCGAAGAGATCGTCAAAATTACAGCGATGTAAAGCAGCAGAACTCTAGGTGGCGAGTTTCCCACATTCCCCTCCTCTTCCGCAGTCCTCACGGACATTGCTGTACCCCGGAATACGTAGCAGTCCACGTTGGATAGGAAGTACCAGGGGAAAACGTAACCTGCTCCTGCCCATTGGTTCTGGGGTATTCACAATTCAGTCCCCAAGTTGTTTGATTGTAAATCGGATTGAGCGTGTTGATGGCATCGCCGTTAAGATTCCAGTTCTGCAGGGAACCGAGAGGGACCGGAACAGTGCAGGTGCCTGAGTTACACTCGCTATCCTGATTGGGAGTCCACATCAAATACATCGTAGCGTTGAAAACGCGCTCTACTTCGCCTTCGCTCTGCGTTACCGGCCACCCTGGGGAGTCGAGAGCCGTATCATTGGTTACATGCGTCGAGTATAGGGTGATCCCAGCCTTTCCGTACGGGTACGAGGTGTCGAGTTCGGGGCTGCCAGAGGGAGGCCCTCCCGTGCACTGTCCTCGGCCGTTTGAGTCGAGCAAATGTAATACATCACTATTCACGAGCTGGATCCAGGAGTATACGCCGGGGTTGCTCGACGGTTCGCTCCCAGCAGCCAAGAATTGTATGCCAGTGGACCCACCGTTCGGGTTGTTCAGCCCCACGAGGATCAGTTGCGGGCCGGGCGAACCACCCTGAGGAGTAACTATAGCCGTGTTTACATTTCCAGTAGTAGTGGTAACCCCGCTGCTGTTTTGATACCCGCTCGGCGCGACTACAGTGAACGTTACGGTGCCTGAGTTGCACTGGCCGTTGTTCAGACAATACGAATACTTGACCGGGGATGAACTCGCGGTGCTTACCCAATAGAACGTGATGGCAGAATTGCTGAAGTTTGTCAGCTGCGTCACAGATCCGCCAGAGGTGCTGAGTTATGGCAAGCCCCGATGGAACGTTGACCGAGGTCGTGAGAGCGATCTCTTGGCCGACCGCCACGGATTGAACTGTGGTGGTATGCCCAAAGTACATTATCGTCGGCGTGGGTGCCGATCGATATGCAACAGCATTCCCGGCAGCGGCCGCCGCTCCATTCCCGGCAGCCGCCATCAGTGGTTTCAGGATGAACGCTGGTACGACCTGATTGTGATTCTGGACGACGCCACCAGCGGGATTTACTACGCGCAGTTGGTGGAGGAGGAATCAACCGCGACGGTGATGGCAGGACTGCGGGAAGTGATCGAGCGCAAAGGCGCGTTCTGCGCGCTGTACAGCGATCGGGGAAGCCATTTCTGGCGGACGCCGAAGGTGGGCGGCAAGGTGGACTACCATCGCCGCACGCAGGTGGGACGGGCGTTGCACGAGTTGGGAGTGCAGATGATCCCGGCCTACTCGCCGGAAGCGCGTGGACGCAGCGAGCGCAACTTCTCGACCTGGCAGGGCCGCTTGCCGCAGGAGTTGCGGCTGCGCCAGTTGGGGACGCTGGAGGCGGCGAACCGGTTTCTGCGGGAAGAGTACATGGCCGAGTTCAATCGCCGTTTTCAGGTCGCGCCCAGGCAACGGGGCCATGCTTTTATGCCCTGCCGGAATCGTGATTTGGAACGGATTTTCTCGCTGCAGTTCGAACGCAGCGTCAACCGCGACAACACCGTGAGCTTTCAGAATCTGAGCTTGCAGATCGAGCGGGTGCGCTGGCGGGCGACGTTGGCGGGTTGCCAGGTGGTGGTGCACCAACACCTGGATAGAACCTTGAGTCTCACCCACGGACCGCATTGCCTGGGTCGCTATGACGGCGGCGGAACTCCCTTGTCGCCCAAAGCTTCTACAGAACTGAGCAGGGGAAGGGGAACTGCCCCCTTCCCCTGCAACCCCATCCCCAAAATCAGCCCAACCCAAACGGCGAGGGCACAACTCTGAAACCGGACATTTCACTTGCTACAAAAAGCGGACATTTTAACTTGCTACCGACAGCGATCAGCACTGCCGCTCAGGTCAGGATGGCGCGACCGGGCAGTCGCAGGTCGGGCCGTCGGGTTTACCCATTTCGACTACGATTTTCAGTTACGATCATTCCGGTTGACCCCAGCTCGGCTTGGCGGTAGGTTTGAGAGGGAACAGGACGAAGCCATGACCATCGAAATAAACCGTCCCGAGATTGAGGCGCTGATTCAGCAGCGGCTGCACAGCGGAGCGTTCGAGAGCGTAGAAGACGTGCTGTTCGACGCACTGGAAATACAAGGCGAACGTGAGGCCTGGCTGCAAGAAAACAAAGCGGCCATCAACGCCAAAATCGAGCGCGGTTTGGCCCAACTCGACCGGGGCGAAGGCATATCAGGGGACGGGCTGCGCAAGCGTCTTGAAGCTGACAAGGGGGCGTGGCTGGCGGACCGCTCTGGATCGTGAGTTCCTACGTTGTAGCGCCGGACGCCGAAGACGATCTCAAGCAGATTTGGCGTTACCTACTCGGAGCGGCGGGACTGGCGGTCGCCAACCGGATTCAGGGCGAACTGGTGGATGCTTTCGAGGGTTTGTCCGAGTCTCCCGGCAAAGGCCATAGGCGCCCCGATCTAACCAACCTGGATGTGCTCTTCTTCAGCGTGTATCAATACATGATTGTGTACCGGCGAGCGGCGACGGTCGAGATTGCTGCGGTCCTGCATGGCAAACGCGATGTAAAGCGGTTGCTCCGCACCCGCATGCCACGATGACTGATATCTACCAACCTAGCGGCGAAGAGTGACGGCTCTTTTCCTTCCTTCGAAAAATCCCAAAGATCCCAACAAATAAATATAGCCGGCCGCGAGCGTGGTCATTAACGTGCTGTCTAATCCTGCAATAGCGTCGTTCTAAACCCCTCTTAGGCGACGCGAGAAGGGCAGTCCTCCCAATGAAAGCTCTTACCGTGATGTGCGTGGATGATGACGCGGGAATCCGCGAACTGTATGGAGCGTTGCTTGGCCAAAACGGCTACGAAGTCATCGCCGCCAGCAACGGTTGTCACGCACTTCACGTGTTTGAGTCCAAAGAGAAGGAGATCGACGCCGTCATTCTGGACTACGAAATGCCTGGAATGAACGGTTTGGAGCTGGCCACATGGCTCAAGCAGCGACATCCGACGCTGCCGGTGATTATGGTGTCGGGCTCGCATCCCGACCTTGAACAGATGACGCCATTCGTGGATGCCACGATTGGGAAAGGCGTTCCATTGCGGCACATCTTGGATCGTCTTCAACTGCTGCTGGCCGCTTGAACTTGTCACTTTCAGTGACTCTGTCTCATAAAACCGGAACGAATAGGCACATGACCATTGCCGAGCCGTCGGCGAAGTGCCGACTATTCGGCTTTCAGGAACAGGGCTCCTAACGGCGGCAAGGTCAGATTCAACGAGAACGGTCGTCCGTGGGCGGGCTTTTCCTCCGCCAGAACGCCTCCCAAATTCCCCATGCCGCTGCCTCCGTACTCTTTTGCGTCGCTGTTCAAAATCTCGCGCCAGAACCCTCCACCCGGCACGCCCAGGCGATATCCGACCCGAGGTATGGGGGTAAAGTTGCACACTATCACGATGTTTTGGCTTGGCGATCGGCTCTTTCGCAACAACGAGATGGTACTGGCGGCGTTGTCGTTGCAGTCGATCCATTCGAACCCATTCGGATCGGCGTCGAAGTCATGCAGGGCAGGTTCCTGGGCATAAAGCCGGTTCAACTGTTCGACCCAGCTCTGCAGACCGCGGTGAACCGGGAACTGCAAGACGTCCCATTCCAGGCTTGTGTCGTGAGCCCACTCCCGCACCTGGCCAAACTCGTCGCCCATGAACAAAAGCTTCTTGCCCGGCTGAGCGTACATATAGGCGAAGAGCAAGCGTAGATTGGCGAACTTCTGCCATTCGTCTCCCGGCATTTTCCCGATAAGGGAGCCTTTGCCATGGACAACTTCATCATGCGAGAGCGGGAGCACGAAATTTTCCGTGAAGCTGTACAGCATACGGAAGGTGAGCTGGTTGTGATAGTATTTGCGATGGATGGGATCGTGGGCGAAATACTCTAAGGTGTCGTGCATCCAGCCCATATCCCACTTCAGACCGAAGCCTAGCCCGCCGAGATAAATGGGACGCGAGACCATCGGCCAGGATGTGGACTCTTCCGCGAAGGTCTGAATGCCGGGATACTCCTTGTAAGCTTCAATATTGAACTGGCGCAGGAACTCAATGGCTTCCAGATTCTCGCGTCCGCCGTATTTATTGGGAAGCCACTCACCCTCCTTGCGCGAGTAATCCAGGTAAAGCATGGACGCAACGGCATCCACGCGCAGGCCGTCCGCGTGATACTTATCAAGCCAGAACATAGCACTCGAAAGCAGGAAGCTGCGGACCTCGTCGCGTCCGTAGTTGAAGATGAGAGTTTTCCAATCGGGATGAAAGCCCTGCCGCGAATCGGAGTGCTCGAACAAATGCGTGCCATCAAAATAGGCTAGGCCATGCTCATCGGTAGGGAAGTGCGATGGCACCCAGTCCAGAATCACGGCGATTCCGCGATGATGCAGGCAATCCACCAGATACATGAAATCCTGCGGCGTGCCATAGCGCGCGGTGGGAGCGAAATACCCGGTGGTTTGATATCCCCAGGAGCCGTAGAAGGGATGCTCCATCACTGGCAGCAGTTCGACGTGGGTGAAGTGCATGCGTTGAGCGTAATCGGCGAGGCGAGGCGCCATCTCACGATAGTTCAGCGAGCGATTTTCTTCCTCCGGAACCCGCATCCACGAACCCAGATGGACTTCGTAGATGGAAATCGGCGCATGCAGGGAATTTCTCCCTTCCCGATTTTGCATCCAGTCGTGATCGGCCCACTGGTAATCGAGATCCCACAGGACGGAAGCGGTGCGCGGCGGTTTTTCATGCCAGAAGCCGAACGGGTCCGCTTTGTCGACTACGAATCCGTTATTCCGCGAAACGATGTGAAACTTATAAACCGTCCCCTTGGTCACTGCGGGGATGAACCCCTCCCAAATGCCAGAACTCTCGCGAACCTGCAGCGGGTGGGCAAGCGGATTCCACCCATTAAAGCTGCCGATGACGCTTACTGCGCGCGCGTTCGGAGCCCACACGCTGAAGCTTGCGCCCGATTGGTCGCCGACCGAAGTAAGATGGGCTCCCAGCTTCTCGTACGCGCGATAGTCACGTCCCTGGTTGAAAAGATAAAGATCCTGCTCGGTCAGGAGTCCCATTTCAGCGCGACCTCACGGTCAGTATTGGATTCGTCATTCGGGATCAGGGTTAGCCGAGCCTTGATTCTAGCCGAGCTAGGATTCTAGCTGAGCAACGACTAGTGTACTGGAAGGGAGCGGTTGGAGTCGGTAAAGGTTGCCAGGCCGATAATAGCCCGCATACACATGTTAGACTTCCAACACGGCTCCAGTCTTCTCGGGTGAGCCGCATGTTCAATGCCCGCTTTACGCGTCATTATTCTCTGGCACCAACATCAGCCCTACTACAAAGATCTGGTAACGGGTGAGTACCGCCTGCCCTGGGTTCGCCTGCACGCGCTCAAAGATTACTACGGCATGGTCAAGCTGCTGGATGAGTTCCCCAATGTTCACCAGACTTTCAATCTCGTCCCTTCGCTGATTACGCAAATTCAGGAGTACGTGACCGGGACGGCGTACGATCCGTTTCTAACCGTGGCAGCCAAGCCGGCGAAAGAACTCAGCCCCCACGAACGGCGCTTTGCTTTGCAATACCTGTTTCAGGCGAATCCGGTGCACATGATTGGCCGCTACCCGCGCTACCACGAGCTATGGGAGCGATTTCACGCAGCCGGTGACTCCGCCGAGCGAGCCGACAAATATTTTCAGGCACAGGATTTCACCGACCTGCAAGTGCTCTCCCAGATCGCATGGTTTGACGAATTCTTCCTCGACCAGCCGGACATTGCCGCACTCATCAAAAAGGGTCGTGGATTCTCGCTCGACGATCAGGCATTCGTGATTAGTCGACAACGTTCTTTAGTGGGTGAAGTGCTGCCCGCCCATGCCGCGGCGGCGCAGCAGGGAAGAATCGAAATCTCGACCTCGCCCTTCTATCATCCTATCCTGCCGCTAGTTTGCGACACGAACATGGGCGCCGCTTCGACGCCTGGATTGCCCTTACCCCAGAATCGTTTTCTTCATCCAGAAGATGCGCGCGAACAACTCCAGCGGGGATTGGATCTGCACCAGCAAGTCTTCGGGGTCAAGCCGGTGGGCGTGTGGCCATCGGAGGGCAGCGTGTCAGATGAGGTTTTAGCCATCGCGCAGAGCCTGGGTGTGAAGTGGATGGCCACCGACGAAGGCGTTCTGGGACGAAGTCTTGGAATCAACTTCGGGCGCGATGGCGAAGGGCGTCTTTCTTCTCAGAACGCAGAGAAACTGTACAACATCCATCGCTTCGAGAGTGGCCAAACCCAAATGCATCTGATCTTCCGCGATCACACCATCTCTGACCTGGTCGGATTTGTGTACTCGGGCATGCCTCCGCAGGACGCAGCCAATCACCTCATCCACAACATTAAGCAAGCCGCACAACCACTTCTCAATCAGGGACGAGATGCGGTTGTTTCGGTTATCCTCGACGGCGAAAATGCCTGGGAGTATTACCCCCGGTCGGGCCGAGAATTCCTACGCCGTTTCTACGATGCGTTGCAACGCGAACCCGGCATCGAGGCAGTTACCGTGTCTGAAGCCATCGCCCGTCACCGTGATTTCGGCAAGTTGACCTCGCTGGTTCCGGGTTCGTGGATCAACGCGAACTTCAACGTATGGATCGGAGCTCCCGAGGATAACCGCTCGTGGGATTATCTCTACCACGCGCGCACGTTCTACGCTGCGAACGCAGCCCGGGCCAGTGAAGCGCAACGCAAACTGGCTCTCGAAGAACTGTTTATCGCCGAAGGCAGCGATTGGAATTGGTGGTATGGTCCCGAGCATCATTCAGCCAACGACCGGGAATTCGACGAACTCTACCGCAAGCATCTTTCGAACGTGTATCAGGCCCTCGGCGCCAGCCCGCCCGATTATCTTGCGCATCCGATCAGCGGTGTCGAGGCCAGGCCGCAGTTCACGCCCCAGACTCACTACATTCATCCCCACATCAACGGTGACATGGTCCGCTATTTCGAGTGGATGGGCGCTGCGATCCATACCGCAGATCACCGCGCCGGTGCCATGCACGGCAAGCAGTTTCTGGTGGATTGCGTTTACGCAGGCATCGATGACAGCAATATCTACGGACGCCTGGATTTTGTCGGCAAGCCTCCTGAAACTGATTTCGATTTGGTGGTGAACCTTGAGTCGTGGGCTGCGGATGAGAAGCGTCCCCGGCGCGCCCTGCGAGTGGACGTGCGAGTCGAAGCAGGGAAGCTGCGATCATGGAAGGCAGGCTTTCCGGATGGCGAAAAACCGCTGGCGACATCCGAGGATCTTTCTGCAGACGTCAAAATAGCCCTGCTCCGAAACTTTGAATTCAAGCTGCCACTGGCCTGGTTGCTGGCGAAGCCCGTGTCTTCCGCCGCCGTCAGCGCTGGCGGAAAAGCAACCACGCCGGCGGCGACCCTGCTCCGCCTGCGCTTCAGCCTGTGGCAGAACCGTTTACCCGTCGACGCGCTCCCCCTCGAAGGATGGATTGATCTCCGCCTTCTTATCGAAGAAGATCTGGCTGCGTTAGCCTTTTAGTCGCTCGCCAACCCAAAATCGAGAGCAAAGACAATTAACACCAAGGTTCGAGTTAATTGCACATCGGTCTTTCCTTTCCGGTCGATAAGAGGCACCATTGCAGGTAGAGGCGTCCTGGTTTGGAAAGGAGACAAAGCCATGCCCGAGCAGCCTCACGAAACATCCCAGAAGGAGCGAAGAAGACATCCCCGCACCAAGGTTTCGATTCCCATTGAATTCAAACCAGAAGGCGCAGCCGTTGCCAGCCGCGCCGAAACTGCCGACCTCAGTCTTTTTGGATGCTACGTTGAGATGAGCTTCACCCTGCCAGTGGGGAGCAAACTGGATCTCGTCCTCTGGGTCGAAGAGGCGCGACTGCCAACCAAAGCGCTGGTCGTAACCCATCATCCGCAATTCGGAAATGGCATGGAGTTTCTTGATTTGTCTCAAGAACACCGAATTACGCTGGAGCATTTCCTGAAAACCTGCCAGGCGCAGTCAGAAGAAAAGCCGGAAGCAAAAACTTCCGGCTAAGTAAGAACTGAAAAACTGAAAACTGGTTTCCTATTGTCCGCCTGCGTCGGCAGTCATCTCCAGCGGACGGCTCAGTTCCATTACCAATTGCGTACCCGCGGGCAGTTCGGCCGAATTCCTCTTGCCCAGCCAGCGCGCCACGGTTGCAGTAGCGCCGATCGTCGCACCGATCAAAACGCCTTTGCCTCCGCCAATCAATCCGCCAGCTAGCATGCTGGCTCCGGTGCCCGCGCCCATTATGACCAAATCTTGATTATCGTAGCCCTTGCCTTTGAATTGCCCTTCGCTGTTGACGTCGGTTCCTTTGCGCACACTGGTATCGACCAGCGCGGCATTCAGCGTGTAGTGTTCACCACTGGGCAAGACCAGGGTTTCGGGAAACATGCCAATCGTAGGTTTGCCTGAGATTCGCCGCGGCTCGCTGACCATAGTGACGCGCCCCTGGACGCTGGCGCCGATAGGAAGAACAGTCTTTCCATCAAGCATGACCGGTTGCGTGAGTCTGGCGGAAAATGGATCTCCGCTCTTGCTCGCGGAAGTTGTTATGGCAGTCTCCAGTTTCACGTTCAACACCGTGCGTGTGGGCAGCGAGATATTGTTCTGCGCTACCGCGGACACAGCCAGCAACACTGTGCTAAGCAATACAAGTTTTTTCATTTCGCCTCCTGAGTAAATCGAATTGTGTCGGACTCAACCTTGCTTTAGTTCGGCAATCTCAACCGGAGGCCTTCACCTTCTTGACTGCCTCCATAACCTGCTCGATCGGTGCTCGATCCGTCTGGCTGTCGCCGCGATAGATGTAACGCACCGTTCCGTTTCCGTCGACCACCAGCGTAGCCGGATGCGCAATGTTGATCGCGTCCGTCCCCAGCCGGTGGTAAAGCCCGTACGCCTTGGTTACCGTTCGCTCTTCATCGAGCAAAAACGGAAACGCCACCGGATGCTTCTCCAGAAATTTCACCGGCTTGAACATCCCGTCGCGCTTCTCGGCAGCAATAAAGACCACTTGCGCTCCAGCCTGTTCGAGTTCGCTCTTGACTGGCTCAAACTGGGCCATGCGTTTGGCGCAGTTCGGTCACCATGTGCCACGCAAGAATTCGAGGATGGCCAACCCATGCGCCCGCAGACTTGAAAGCGAAAAGTTTCCCTCCCGGTTCGCCGCGGTCAGTGAAAAATCCGGCGCGCGCGATCCAATTCCCAGCGTTTCGGTGCGATTCTGCATCTGGAATCGACTCTAAGGTACGAGGGAGTGCGGAACAAGAAGGGAATCGATACACGAACCATCGTAGGCACTGTGATTCACTATGACGTGGACCTGCCCCAAGCGCAGCCGAAGGGGCTCTCGCCCGCGAACTCCGCATGTTCGGATAACAACGATCAAACAACAACGAGCTTCACTCCGCAACGAGGCCTGCATCACACAGATAATCTGTCCCAGTGATTTATAATCGCCAGTCTCATTCCAACCAACAAAGGACGCACTCATGCCCGTAACGAATATCGCCGATATCCATGCGCGGGAGGTTCTTGATTCCCGCGGCAATCCGACAGTTGAAGCTGAAGTGATCCTGGGCAGCGGCTCTCACGGACGCGCCATCGTGCCTAGTGGCGCATCCACCGGCGAACACGAAGCGGTCGAATTGCGCGACGGCGACAAAAAGCGATTTCTCGGCAAAGGTGTGCTCAAAGCAGTCGAGAACGTGAATGGTGAGATCGCCGACGCCCTGGACGACTTCGACGCCGCCGACCAGCGTGCCCTCGATCAGAAGATGATCGAAGTCGATGGCACGCCCAATAAAAGCCGCCTCGGGGCGAACGCCATTCTCGCCGTTTCCATGGCCGCGGCCCGGGCCGCCGCGTCCTATTTTGCGCTGCCACTCTACCGCTATCTGGGCGGTCCCGCCAACACGCTTCCCGTGCCGATGATGAATATCCTAAACGGTGGCGCGCATGCCGACAACAACGTCGACTTCCAGGAATTCATGGTCATGCCCGTCGGAGCCAAGTCGTTCTCCGAAGCTTTGCGGTGGGGCGTCGAAGTCTTTCATACGCTGAAAGGTGTGCTCAAGAAGCGCGGCTACAACACAGCTGTTGGCGACGAAGGAGGGTTCGCACCCTCAGTGAAGTCAAACGTAGAAGCCATCGAGGTCGTGCTCGAAGCTATTCAGCAAGCCGGATTCAAGCCCGGCGAACAGGTCGCCATCGCCATCGATCCCGCCGCCAGCGAGTTCTACAAAGACGGCAAATACATTTTCAAGAAGTCCGACAAGTCAGAGAAAAGTTCCGACGACATGATTCGCTACTGGGCTAAGTGGGTGAAGGACTATCCCATCGTTTCGCTCGAAGACGGCTTGTCCGAGGAAGACTGGGACGGTTGGCAGAATCTCACTAAAGAGCTGGGCGGAAAAATTCAACTCGTAGGCGACGATCTGTTCGTCACCAACGTGCAGTTCTTGCAAGAGGGAATTGACAAGCACGTAGCGAATTCGATTCTCATCAAAGTCAACCAGATCGGCACGGTTAGCGAAACTCTCGACGCCATCGACCTCGGCCGCCGCAACGGCTATACCTCGGTAATCTCGCACCGCTCCGGCGAAACCGAAGACACCTTCATCGCCGACCTGGCCGTAGCGACCGGAGCAGGCCAGATCAAAACCGGATCAGCTTCACGCACCGATCGAATCGCGAAGTACAACCAGTTGCTGAGGATCGAAGAGGAACTGGGAGATTCCGCGAGGTTCTTGGGCCTTAAGGCGCTAAACTACAAAGGCTAATGGAAAAAAAGTCGACATTGGCTCAGTCCATGAGTTGGCTATAATGAACTCATGGAAGTGGATATTCATGAGGCCCAGACTCACCTATCTTGCCTGCTCGAGCGCGTTGCAATGGGCGAAGAGGTCATTATCGCCAAAGTCGGGGATCCGGTCGCGAAGCTGGTTCCCATAACGCCCAACGCTCGCAAGTTCAAGCTGGGCTCGGCCAAAGGGGAGTTCACTGTACCCGACGATTTCAACGATCCGCTTCCCAAGGAAATCGAAGGCCTTTTCTGGAAATGAGGCCGTCAAGTCAAGGCTCCGTAGATCCGAGTTAATCCGTGCAATCCGTGGCCCGCTCTTAGTGGTCGATAGGAGCTTTATGAAACGTCATTCCGTTTGCTTCGCAGTCATACTTCTCGTAGCCACCGCAGCTTACGCGCAACAACCCGCGCCCGCACCAGGCGATGCCGCCGCCAGCAAAGAAGATGTTCAGCACCTCTTCGAGGTAATGCAAATTCATCAGCAAATGCGTCAAGTGATGGACGCCATGATGAAACAACAAACCGCCATGATCCACGAGACTCTGAAGAAGCGTTACCCGCAAAGTTCTCCGGAGAAAATCGCGCGGGCTGACCAGTTAATTGCAGAAACCATGAAGGACATGCCCATGGACGCCATGCTCGACGACATGATTCCCATCTACCAGAGGCATTTCTCCAAGACCGATATCGACGCCATGAGCACCTTCTACGGATCCCCAACTGGCCAAAAGATGATGCGGGAGATGCCGCAACTCACCACCGAATCGATGCAGGCCTCCTACGCGCGCATGCAAAAGCAGATGGACACGATCACGCAGAAGGCCGAGCAAATCGTGAAGGAAGATCAGGGCAAACCGAAAACCGCGCCCGTAACAGCGCCGTCCCAGCAAAAGAATTAGCAGCGTACGAAGTGAGAAGAATTCAGATCCGCGTTCATCCACGCAAATCCGTGGCGGTTTTTGTTTTACCTAGAAGCCAGGAGCCAGCAGCTAAATGCGTCCCAAACCACTTGTCCTAATCATCCTCGACGGCTGGGGATACCGCGCCGAGACCAAAGCCAATGCCATCGCGCTCGCTCGCAAGCCCACTTACGACCGCCTTCTGCGCGAATATCCAAGCACGTTGATTCAAACCAGTGGTCCGTTTGTCGGCCTGCCCGACGGTCAAATGGGCAACAGTGAGGTGGGCCACCTTAACATCGGCGCTGGACGCATCGTGCACATGGACAGCACGCGCATCGAGCTCATGATCCAGAATGGAGAGTTCTTTTCC
>CAVOLD010000002.1:0-18270 GCA_963696705.1 uncultured Acidobacteriota bacterium | reverse complement strand
GCCAGACCGTCCCTGACCCAGCGCGGTACACGTCTACCCCCGGCTGTGGCGACAGGTGGCGTGGGTGCTCGCTTAATCACCGTCGACTTCACCAGGATCGCGTCTCGTGCGCCGGGAAAAAACTCGCGCAGCTCGGCAACCGCCAGCTCGACAATTTCCGCCCGCGATTTCTCGACCAGAGTCTTCGACGAACTCACGACCAGCTCCACGTAGCTGCCGTTTTCGTTCTGGCGTCCGAGCAATTTCGATTTATGAAACATCCATTGAATAGTTCGATCCAACAAAACGGCATGATCGAGGTCAGTGATCTGGCGATCGAACCAGAGGTGAATGCCGGTGATGGGCGACGTCTCGAATCGCGCCAGAGCTTTTCGCAGCGGCTCCGCAGCCGAGGCCTGTGGCAGCATGCGGGACAGAACGTCAAAGGGCACCGCAAGAATGACAAAGTCAAAGCTCGTTTGTTCGCCCGACACGAACAACTTCACATCATCGGACTCAGGCAGAAAAGATTCCACGCTACTCCGAAATCGAATCTCTCCGCCACGCGAAGCGATGTAGTCTCCTGCCACGCTGTAGAGTTCGGTCAAAGGAACGGTAGGCACTCCCATTCGCCCAGCTGCAGCTGACTTCAAGAAAGATTCGCGCACCACTTGCGCGGCATATGGGACTGACATTCGATCAAGTTCTTCGTTCAACGCGCTTACCAGCACCGGCTTCCAGAAGCGCTCGATGGCTTGCTTGGTCTGTGCGTGACGGTGCAACCAGTTCAAGAATGTTTCGCCACTATCTCGCGGCGCAGCGGGTGCCAGTGCCGCCATCGCCATTCCGATGGCAAGCTTGTCGGACAAGTCCAAACACGCCGCCCGTAGGAAAGCGGGCGCGTTATGAAGCGGCGCAGGCAGCTTCGATGGCGCGATCACCGAGGCGCGTCCGCCGGGTTCGAGGAAAGTTAACCGGTCGTACCAGCGAATCTTGTTTTCGACGCCGAGCCGTTCATAAAACTGGATGAGGTTGGTGCAGCAGCCGAGCAACACGTGCTGGCAGTTGTCCACCACTTCGCCGGTGCCGGGATGCTGATAAGAAGAAGCCCGCCCGCCCAAATAAGGCCGACGCTCAAACAGAGTCACGCGAAAGCCGCTACCGGCAAGGGCGCAACCAGCCGCAAGTCCCGCCAATCCACCTCCGACGACGGCTACTCGGGAATTTTGTGGCGGACGCTCGCTCATCAGGACAAGCGTTTCAGGAAGCCCTTGACCAGGATGCCGAGCTTCTCGCGCACCGTGAGGCTGACCTTCTCATTGCCAGTGAAGACGTCGTATTGCCGCAGCGCAATCTTTTCGAGCAGACGTTGATAGATGGTCATGAGCACCCACAGCGCGGGCTGGCTGTCCTCTTCGACAAGAGGAATCAGTTCTTCTCCCGCACGGTAATACTCGCGAGCGCGATCAGCCTCCATGGCCAGGAGCGGGCGGAACAGTGATGCATCGGACACAGAGTCCAAAGCCGAAATTGAAATCCCGAATTTGTCCAGATCCTCTTCCGGCAGATAAACACGCCCCACGCGGGCGTCTTCTTTTACATCTCGAATAATGTTGGTGAGCTGGAACGCTATTCCGAGGCGCTCAGCCAGTGGTTCGGCGGCCGGATCGCGATACCCGAAGACATGAATGCAAACCAATCCGACGACCGACGCAACTCGATAACAGTACTGATAGAGGTCGTCAAAAGTCCGGTAGTGAACGCTGAGCGCAAGTGGAATTGTAGATCCGGCTGCAGGCATCTCACTGGCTGCCGGGCCTCCTTCAACATCCATCGCGGTGCCGTAGGCCAACTGATCGAGCAATCCAACCCGAATGTTGTAGCGACGCTGTACATCGGTCAGAGCCAGCAGTACGGGCTCGTCGGTAGGCTGGCCGGATTGGGCGCGGTGAAACGCGTCCAACCACGCGCCGAGTTTCTGCCGCCGGTCGTACATCGACATGGATTCGTCGTCAGCGATGTCATCACAGCGCCGCATGAACGCATAAACAGCGCACAGGGCCTGACGCTTCGCGCGCGGCAGCACCAGAAACGCGTAGTAGAAATTCTTTGCCGCCGCACGCGTAATGTGGCGACAAACCGAGTACGCAACCGCGAGCTGCGATTCGGTCGGCGCGAAGGGTGTGGGAGCGGGCTGCACGGCCGTACTCATGCCCTTTTTCTCCGTAGCTTTCTCCAAGCTACGCCCGCAACCAGCGCCAGTTTGCGTGATTTCGAAATCGAAGGACGCCTGCCCAGAACGTTATATCCTTGGGCTTCGATGGCGTTCAGAATCTCCTGTCCACCCCGGCTGAACAATTCAATATCGACGGCCAGGTCGCGATCCACTTGCTCAATCAACGGCAGGCCTCGACGGAACCAATTGCGGGCACGTTCCACTTCAAAATGCATCATGTCGCAGAAAGCGGACGAGTTCCGCCGGGCCGCGATGTCATCTTCCGTAACTTTGAAGCGCCTCAGGTCTTCGAGAGGAAGATAGATTCGGCCGTTGACATAGTCCGGGCTCACATCCTGCCAGAAATTCGCCAGTTGCAGCGCAGTGCAGGTGAAATCTGAAAGCGCCTGACGCTCCGCATCCCGGTAGCCGCATACGTAGAGGACGAGATGCCCAACCGGATTCGCCGAGTAACGGCAATAGCCGAGAACGTCCTCGAATGTCGAATAGCGCGAGACTCTTTGATCCTGACGAAACGCGGTCAGCAGATCGACAAATGTCTGCTTCGGAATTTCACACTTGCGCACCGTCCCGGCTAGGGCCACAAACACGGGATGCCGCGGGCTCCCGGCGTAGCACGCGTCGAGTTCGGCTTCCCATTGGTCAAGCAGCCGCAAAGATGCGTTGGCATCGCCGACTTCATCGCCCAGGTCATCCGAAATCCGGCAATAGGCATAGACATTGAAGAAATCCTGCCGCAGCCGCTCGGGAAGAAACCAGCTCGCAACCGAAAAATTCTCGTAGTGCGAACGCGCCAGACGACGACAGTACTCCTCAGCCTCAGCAAGGCTTGGGGCTTTCTCGGGAATGGCGTACTCAGCCGGAAGACTGCCCCACCCCTCCAAGCTTGAGGAAATAGTTGCAGTCCGGGCGTCGTTGGCAATCGATGACATGATCAGTTTCAATGTAGGCGCTTGGGATCCGCGCATCCCCAGAGAAATCCCGACTCAGTGCCCGGGGATGATTGCGGTCTTGATATCGCCGTTGCGGTTCAGCATGTGATGGAAAACCTGCTGCAGCCTGGATAGTGGCGCTTCGCCAGTAATGTAATCGGTCGAACGAATCTTCTTTTCGGCGATCAGCGCGAAGGCTCGGCGCACAGTCTCCGGCGTGTGATGGAAGGTGGCTTTCAGCGTGACCTCCGAATAGTGCAACCGGTTGGTGTCGAGCTGCACTTTAGTGCCGCTAGCGCAACCGCCAAAGAAGTTCACCGTCCCGCCTTTGCGCACCATGTCAATGGCCATCTCCCAGGCTTCCGGACGTCCCACCGCCTCGATCACCACATCACTGCCGCGCTTCTCAGGGGAAAGCATCCGTACGGCTTCTACAGGATCCTTCACCTTAGTGATTTGTACTACGTCGTGCGCGCCCATGTGTTTCGCCGCTTGCACTTGAGCATCGCGCTTCACCACAGAAATCACGTTGCATCCAACCGCCTTAGCCACCTGAATGAACATGAAGCCAATGGGGCCGCCTCCGACCACGGTCACCGTGTCTCCGATCTCCACACCGGTTTCGTGCAACCCACGAAGCACGCAGGCCAAAGGCTCAACCATCGCCGCCTCTTCATAGCTCACATCGGGCGGGATCGCCAGCATGTTGATCTCAACGATTCGCCGCGGAATTCGAATGTATTCCGCATAAGCCCCATTGTTGAACAACAGATCTTCGCAAAGATTGGCCTGATGCTTCGAACAGTAAAAACACATCTGACAGGGCGCGGAGTTCAGCGCCACCACTCGCATCCCCTTCTTGAACGCGCGCACGCCCGGGCCAACTTCCTCGATCACTCCCGCCAGTTCGTGTCCGAATAACGCAGGAGGAACGATCATGCGCGCGTGGTATCCGCGCTGGTATACCTTGAGATCCGTCCCACAAGTCAGGGCGACTTGCACTTTCACTAACACTTCACCATCGCCCACGCGGGGAATGGGAACTCGTTCGATTTTTACGTCCTCTTTGCCATAGAGGACCGCTGCCGTCATCTTTCCGTTCAATTTCTATTTCCTTCCCACGAACTGCCCGCTTGAATCACAATCTTCATCGAATCCGGCTGGGGATGCGCCGCCAGTTGCAAGGCTTCCACACTGTCCGACAAAGAAAAGCGGTGACTGATCAAACCTTCCAAGTCCATCTCGCGGCTCATCACGAAGCGAACCGAATCTTCCTGCAATTCAACCGACGCGCTATAGGATCCCAACAATCTTTTCTCGTCCACACAGATCGCAGCTGGATCAATCGTCGCCTCGCCGCGAACCGTCTGCGCGAACAACAAAACCCTGCCGCCCGGACGCACCGCATCCATGGCGGTCCGAATTAAACCGTTACCACCTACAGCAACAATCGCTGCGTCGGCGCCCCGACCTTCGGTCTGTTCCCTGACCGTTTTCACCGTGTCGGCACGCGAAGCATCGATCCCATTCTCTAATCCGAAGCTTTTAGATATTGTAAGCCTCTGGGGATACAAATCGGAAGTTACTACTGTAGCCCCAGACCGTTTAGCTAATGTACTCAACATGATGCCGATAGGCCCTTGTCCAATAACTAGAACACTCTCGCCGGGCATAAGTTGCAGCGTCTCAATCCCCTTCATGCATGTGTTCACGGGCTCGACGAAGCAGGCTTGCTCAAACGAGATTCCGTCCGGGATGCGAACGGTTCCGTGGCGGACAATCCAATCCATTACGCGAACATACTCCGCGAATCCGCCGCCTGATGGTTCGAAGCCCGCTGTGCATCCGACTTTCTTGTAAGTCTCGCACTGGGCAAAAGTCTTGTGACGACAGTAGTAGCACTCGCCGCATGGAATGTGATGGAATACGACCACGCGATCGCCCGGCTTAAACTGGCTGACTCCCTGACCTACTGCGGCGACCACGCCTGAGGTTTCGTGCCCGAAGATGCGTGGCGCAGAGTGCGAACCGCTGGAGATTTTCTTGAGATCGGTTCCGCAGATACCGCAAGTGTGCACGCGGACCAGCAGTTCACCCGCCCCGATCTTCGGCACCGGGACCGTTTCCACTCGAACATCGTTCACGCCGCGATAGACGGCTGCCTGCATCGTGATCGGGATCGCCCGCTTCATATCTTCGATCGTAAATTGTCCCGCGATGGCCATGTATTCTTGCTCGCAATCCTAAACACCCTGTCATCCCGAGCGGAGTCGAGGGACCCTGCGCTTCAGCGTCACTCGAATGCCTTGGATATTGGATGCAACTCCTGCGCCGAAACATCCGGCTCTTGGATGTACCGCTCCAGCTCAGCGCAGAGTGCCCGTGATGCTTTCGCACCATTTCTGGCCAGTTGGATTACCTGCGGCCAAAGCCACGGACGCAACACCGCAAAAATCGCGAACCTTCCCGTCTTAAATTGGTTCCTCTCATCGATGAAGCGATCCAGCGCCGGCATATGAAAGTCGCTCTCATCCGAGATTGCCTTCACTGCCAGAAAGCCCACACCTCGCGCCTGCGCGCCTCGCGCCACGGCTGCCGCTTCCATGTCGACTGCCTGCGCCCCGTAGGACTCCGCTAACTTCGCCTTCTGCTCTACACCCGCAACCCCAGCCGCGCTGACCAGGACGCCATGCCCTGCGGGCATTTCCGTGCGGCTACCGTCGCGGGCATCAAGCACGCGGCTCGGCGCAAAGATGTCTCCCACTTTCAATGTCGGATCGAGCGCCCCAGCGAAGCCCACCGACAGAATAAGCGTGGGCTGGTACAGCGCGAACACAGCCTCGGCTGCCCGGCGAGCAGCCTCCGCCCCGATCCCACCGCACACCACCACAATCCGCCCGCTCTCGAAGAACTTGAAACGTCGCCCCTCGTGTTCCCGCTGAACTTTGTTCCAGCCCTTGACCAGTGGGCTTACCTCGCGCTCCAAGGCGGCGACCATCGCGACTTTGCCCGAGTTCAGCATCTTCAGCCTCGCGGCGCATATCCATTCGCATGAAACCACTCCGCCGCCCGCCGCAACGCGTCATCCACCGGAACTACCTTCCAGCCCAGCTCGCGTTCAGCCTTCGCGCACGATACAAACATCTTCTTCCGACCCATGCGCACTGCATCAATCGTCGCCCGCGGCTCCCGGCCCAGAATGCGTCCAGTCACCATTTCGTCCACCACGCCAGTCGCCAGTGCCAGCACATAAGGCACTTTCACTTTGGGCGAAGGCAATCCGGTAATCGCCGCCAGCTTGTCGAGAATCTGTTTCAACGTCAGATTCTCTCCGCCGAGAATATAACGCTCCCCGCTTCTTCCCTTTTCCAGCGCAGCCACATGCCCGCGAGCGCATTCCCTGACATCCACCAGATTCAGCCCCGTATCCACATACGCGGGAAATTTCTTTCTCAGGAAGTCTACGATAATGCGCCCCGTGGGCGTGGGCTTAATGTCGTGCTCGCCAACCGGCGTACTGGGATTCACCACCACGACATCCATGCCGCTGCGCCCCGCCTCAAGCGCAACCTCTTCGGCCATAAACTTCGACCGTTTGTAGTGGCCGATCATGCCGTCGAGTGCAACTGGAGAATCTTCGTCCGCGGGATGACCGTTCGAAGTGAATCCCATGGTCGCAACGCTCGACGTGTACACGACGCGCCCCACATGATTCTTTCGCGCGGCTTCGAGAACGGCGCGCGTACCTTCCACGTTGGCCCGGTACATCTGCTCCGGATCGCGCACCCAGAGCCGGTAGTCAGCTGCAACATGAAACACCACGTCGCAGCCTGCCATTGCTTTTTCGATCGATGATGATGAGTCACGCAGATCGCCGACAACCCGATCCGCCTTCAGTCCCTGAATATTTCTCGGATCGCTACTGGAGCGAATCAGCAACCGCAGGTCAGCACCCTGCTCCGCCAACACTTGAGCAACGTGACTTCCTACAAAACCAGTTGCGCCAGTGACGAAAGCCAGCATTTAGCAATTAGCACTCAGCATTTAGCACTCAGCGCTCAGCCACTGTGCAAGCCAGCAACTCTGTCTCGTGTTTGCTGAAGTTCGTATGATCTCGTTCGGGACTGAGTGCTGAATGCTAAGTGCTAATTGCCAACTGCTGCTATTCCAACTTCTCGGGCTGCAGCGAAATATCGGTCGCCCCCGCCGCTTTCTTCTCCCAATAATGCCGCACCCAGTTTTCCCAACTCTTACCCGCAGCCATATCGCGGCCGGTAAAAGCCAGAGCCGCAATCTCGGCGTACGAAAGTTTTATCCGGGGAGAACCATCTTTGGGCAGCAAGCGCACGAAGCTGTCGGAAAGCCCGCTTCCACTACTGCGATCGAAAATGTAGCCTTCAATCTTCGCGCCGTCTTTCCGCGTGATCGAGACATCGCCGCGATAATCGAACGCCCGCTCCAGCGCCTTGCGGAGGTCTTCCTCATTCGCTAGCGACGGCACCGACCCCTCAAGCTTTTCGTGAAGCGTTCCCGGAACCAATTCGAGCGAGTTCGGATCCGCAGCAGCGGAAGGCCCGTGCCCGGCTTCCCGCCCGCTCAAACCCGCGTCTCCTCACCCGCTGGAGCGTTGATCTGCACCAGAGGATTGACAGCATGGGCCGGCTGAGCAGCGTCATCCAGCAGCCTCAGAGCTGAAGCATCTTCATGCCCGCCGAACATGCGCGCTTTCACTTCTTGCCACATGCCGCTTACCGAACCAAACAAATCGTTCACCGCCGACGCTTCATATCCGCTGTGCACCATGCAATTGGCGCACTTCGGATTCCCCGACTCGGTCCCGTAATTTTCCCATGCGGTTGTTTCCAGCAATTCCGCAAACGTATCCGCGTAACCGTCTTGCAGCAGATAGCAGGGCTTCTGCCATCCGAAGACGTTAAAAGTCGGCATACCCCAAGGCGTGCAGGCGTACTCGCGCTTGCCCATCAGAAATTCAAGAAACAGAGCCGACTGATTGAAACGCCACTTCTTGCTGCGATTGGAGAGCATGGCGCGAAACAACCGTCGCGTACGAGCCCGCCCGAGAAAACGTTGTTGATCCGGCGCCTTGTCGTAAGAGTATCCCGGCGAAAGCATCATGCCTTCGACGCCCAACTCCATCATTTCGTCAAAGAAGGCGCGCACGCTCTTCGGATCGGCTCCATCAAACAATGTCGTATTCGTGGTCACGCGGAAACCGCCGTCCAGCGCGGCTTTGATCCCGTCGATGGCTTTGTCGTACCCGCCTTCGAGGCACACCGAAAAGTCGTGATGCTCGCGCTGTCCATCCATGTGGACGGAAAAAGTCAGATACTTGCTGGGCTTGAATAGATGGATCTTCTCTTTGAGCAGCAGCGCGTTGGTGCAGAGATAAATATATTTCTTGCGTGCCACCAGCCCTTCCACAATCTCGCCAATCTCCGGATGCAGCAAGGGCTCGCCGCCAGGGATCGATACAGTCGGCGCTCCACACTCATCGACTGCGCGGAAGCATTCCTCGGGCGTGAGCTGGGACTTCAGCACATGCGCTGGATATTGAATTTTCCCGCAGCCCGCGCACGCCAGATTGCAGCGGAACAACGGCTCCAGCATCAGCACCAGCGGATACTGCTTGCGTCCCTTGATTTTCTGCTTGAGGACGTAAGTCGCCGTCGTCCACATCTGAGAAATTGGTACTCCCATTCGTCTTCTCTCCCGTACCGCTCTAATCCACCAATCTTGTCATTCCGATAAGCGAAGCAACGAGTAATCTGCTTCTCGTCCGCCAACACCAGGAAATCGCCAACTACCCAATCCGCCGCACGCCAGTTCCCTGCGCAGCCCCCGCCATCGCTTTGGCGTAAGTCGTCAAAGCGATCAGCGGGAAATATTGCCGGTACAACGTATACGTCAGATAAAACACTCGCGGGAAACCCGTGCCCGTAGTCTGTGGCTCATCCCATCCGCCATTCTTTTTCTGCGTACGCAACAAATATGCAATTCCGCGAGCCACGGAATCGCTGCGCGTATCATTCGCCGCCAGTAATCCCATCACTCCCCAGGCGGTCTGGGAGGGCGTGCTCGGTCCCACGCCGCGGGTGTTGGGATCGTCGTACGAACCGCAGGTCTCGCCCCAGCCTCCGTCGGGATTCTGCACCATCCGCAGCCATTCCGCACCTTGCTGCACATAGGGCTCATGGTGATCGATGCCTATGGCTTCCAGCCCGCGCAGCACCTGCATCGTACCGTAAATGTAATTCACACCCCAGCGGCCGAACCACGACCCATCGGGCTCTTGCTCCTCGGCAATGAACTTGAGCGCCTTCTTCACTCGCACATCATTCTTGTCGTATCCATAGGCCGCCAGCATCTCGAGAATTCGCCCTGTAATGTCGACCGTCGGCGGATCTAGCATGGCGTTGTGATCGGCGAAAGGAATGTGCTCAAACACCATGCGCGTGTTGTCTTTATCGAACGACGCCCAACCGCCCGACTTGCATTGCATGGAGAAGATCCAGTCAATCGCACGCTGCACCGACTCCCGTTGATAGCGCCCGTTGGGATGCTCCACCTGACCCAGCGCGAGGCAAACCATCGCGCTGTCGTCGACGTCGGGATAAAACTCGTTGTTGAACTCGAAATACCAGCCGCCCGGCTGTCCTTTCTTGTTCTTCACTTTCCAATCGCCGACGGTGCGAACCTGCTTCTGCAGAATCCAGTCCGCGCACTTGATCATCCGCGGATCATTGGCCGGAACGCCCGCTTCTCCGAGCGCGAACAACGCATACGCCGCATCCCATATCGGCGACATGCAAGGCTGCATGCGGAAAGTATCGCCCTCTTCGATTCCCAGCTTCTCGAATTCATCCAGGGCGCGGATAAATTGCGGATCGTCGAGCGAGTATCCCAGGCACCGCAGCGCAATAATCGCGTTCAGCATCGAGGGATAGATCGCGCCCAAGCCGTCGCTCATCTCGAAGCGCTCCAACATCCACTGCTCCGCCCTCTTAAGCGCCAGCCAGCGTAGCGGACGGACGTGTACCATCTCGAACCAGTGCGTCATCCGGTCGAGCACCAAAAAGAAGTTGCGCCACGAGACCAGCTTGTCGCTCCAATGCAGGCGCATGCGGGACTTGTCTCTGCCGCCAACATACAACTCTTCCACACCTTGCTCATCCGGGATCTTTTTCAGAGGTTTTTTCGCGTAGCAAATCGACAGCGGAACCAGAATCGCCCGCGACCACGAAGAAATTTCGTAGATGTTGAACCAGAACCACTTGGGAAACAGCACAATCTCCGGCGGAATCGCCGGCACCGCGTCGTAATCGTATTGCCCCAGAAAGCACAAATAAATCTTGGTGAAAGTGTTGACTTCGGTCACTCCACCCATCTCAAGAATTCTCTTCCGCGCCCGCACCAAAGCCGAGTGATTTGGATTGTAACCGCTAAGCTTCAAGGCAAAGTAGCCTTTTACGCTGGCCGACACATTGGACGGGGCGTCTACATAGATTCCCCAGCCGCCGTCTTCGTTTTGGTGTTGCAGAATCCAGTTGCAACACTTCTGGAAGCGCACGGGATCGCCGGTGCCAAGCAGCGTGTGCAGCAGAATGTAGTCGGATTCTAAAGTGGTGTCCGCGACCAACTCGCCGCACCAGTAGCCCTCTTGGTGTTGCTGGGAGAATAAGAACTTACGCGCGCCATCGACGGCGGCTGCGACCCGGCTGGACAGGTCATCGATTTTTCCAAAGCGCAATTGCGGCGCACTCGAGGCCGAAAACGAGGGGGAGGTTTCGTCCATATTTGTTTCTTTACTCCGCACTAACCGACGCTGGGGGCGCTGGCAATCGCCTCCACAATCTCGGGAGGCAAGCCAAAGCGCACGTTCTCGGGCATGACTTCGACTTCCTGCACGTTGCCGAAGCCCTTGCTGCTCAAAAACTTCACCACTTCTTCCACCAGGCATTCCGGAGCCGAAGCGCCCGCCGTCAAAGCAATCGTCTTCACCCCTTCCAGCCACTCCGGCCGGATGTTTTGGAAGCTGTCTATTAGATGCGAACTGGTGCCCAGGTTGCGCGCCACTTCCACCAGCCGATTCGAATTCGAGCTGTTATCCGAACCCACCACCAGCAGCAGATCGGCATCCGAGGCCACATGTTTCACCGCAACCTGCCGGTTCTCGGTCGCATAACAAATGTCCTGCGCCGCCGGTCCCTTAATATTCGGAAACCTCTCACGCAAAGCGGCAATAATGTCCTTGGTCTCGTCGAGACTCAGCGTGGTCTGCGTCAGATAAGCCACGCGGTCAGGATTTGGCACGGTCAGTGACTTCACCTGATCCGGCGAGCCCACCACCTGAGTCACGACCGGAGCCTCGCCCAACGTCCCAATCACCTCATCGTGGTCGTGGTGGCCAATCAGAATGAGCGAATATCCTTCCTTGGCAAACTTGACCGCCTCCACATGAACCTTCGTGACCAGCGGGCAAGTCGCATCAATTACCCGCAAATCGCGCACCCGACTGGCTTCCCGCACCTCGGGCGAAACTCCATGCGCGCTGTAAATCACCCGCTCACCCGGTGGCACTTCGTCCACGCTATCGACAAAGATCGCACCTTTGCCTTGCAGTTCCTCGACCACAAAACGGTTGTGCACGATCTCCTTGCGGACATAGATCGGCGGCCCAAAAGCCTCCAGAGCAATGCGGACAATATCAATCGCCCGCACCACCCCCGCGCAAAATCCCCGGGGTTTCAATAAAAGCAGCGTCTTGCCATTGCTTGTAGGCACGATAGGGTTCCTGTAAGGGTACACTTCCCCACTATGGTTTATCTATTTAAGCTACCCGAAAGAACCAATTTGGTCAACGTAAGCCCAAGAACTGCATAGGATTAGCAGTAATCGGCGATATGCCGCAGCGAACGGGGATGAACCGTCGATCTTGTGTAGGACCGACACTCCTGTCCGCCGCCTTTACACGCTGTTTGTCATAACCTTAAAACGCCAAAATCCGCGATTCGGCCAAAATCTTGTCAAGCCCCCCAGACCCCCATTTTCCTCCCAACCCACTCATTCCACAAGGAAAATAAAGTCGAAAACCATGGCACTTTTACCCTATTCAACCTGCTATTCTAAAAGAGTAAGTATTTTAGGCGCGGGCCTCGACCCCGCGCCTTTTTCTTTGTCCCCGGCCCGCGGGCAGGTCCAGCAAGAGAATCCCGAACATAAAATCCAGAAGAAAGAGAAAGAGACAGGCGCAGCCAGCGCCTTTCCTCACTTGTGCCATGAAAAAGCAATCCGAACTTCCTTCCCCGAAAGCCGCCATACCGCGCCGCAAGCACAAACCGCCCACCCGCAAACGCCAGGGAGAACTGGCCGAGCTAGCCTTCATGAGCAAAGCAGCCAGCCTCGGCTTCGGAGTCGCCAAGCCTTACGGAGACAGCGAACGCTTCGAGTTCATCCTAAGCCGGGACAGTCGCCTGTGGCGCGTGCAAGTAAAGTCCACGCGCACCGCCAAGCGCGGGGTCTACGAGATAAGCGCGCACGGCTGCTGGGGAGCTCACGACATTTACACCAAGGACGAAATCGATCTCATCGTCGCCTACGTCGTCCCCAAGAAGGTCTGGTACGTCATCCCCATCGAAGCTACCCGAGGCCGCAAACGCCTCTGCCTCCACCCCAACGTCCCCCGCAAAGCCTGCTACAAATACGAAAAATACCGCGAAGCCTGGTGGCCATTGCAGCCCTGACCGATCGTGTAGGGCGGAGGCCGCGGCTGGCAAAACCAACTGATTCTTACCAGACCATCGTTGGCGTAACGTTGACAGCATCAAATTGACCGAAACCCGGGCCGCAAGGCCTTGCACACTGCGAAGAAATCTTCGCTTTTCGACATTGCCAGGTAGGCGTATACTCCTGCTGCCCTTGAGGGTCGCAGGCAAAAGGCGTCCCGCGATCTTCCTCCCCCGATAAAGAAACGAGAGCCTGTCTCAAGAGTCACCACTGGAGGGAAATCGTGCTAGAGAAAACCTCTCTTGGGAAGCGATGCGCCTTGCTGGCGCTTTTGGTTCTTGGTGTACTGTTGGGTGCGGCACGGGCCCAGAAGGAAAGTGTGCTTTACAGCTTCTGCGCGCAGACCAACTGCGCCGACGGGCAGTCTCCCTACGCAGGAGTGGTCTTCGACCAGAAGGGCAACCTGTATGGGACGACCCGGTCGGGCGGGACCTACAACAACAGCTGCTACTACGGATGCGGCGTCGTGTTCAAACTCACTCCAAAGGGCAAGGAGACAGTACTCTACAGCTTCTGCATGCAGGCCGGCTGCGCCGACGGGGCGGAGCCCTTCGCGGGACTAGTCTCCGACCAAAAGGGAAACCTATATGGGACGACTTACCTCGGCGGAGCCTACGACGGCTGCGAGTCGGGCTTGGGCTGCGGCGTCGTATTCAAGCTCACGCCAGAGGGAAAGTATAAGGTCCTTTACAGCTTCTGTGCACAGAACAGCTGTACCGACGGGGCATATCCGCAGGCAGGCCTGGTCCTCGACCAGAAGGGAAACCTGTATGGGACAACCTCTAACGGCGGGACATACAACGGCTACTGTGCCTATGGACAGGGATGCGGTGTCGCATTCAAGCTTACCCCCAAAGGCAAGGAGACAGTCCTATACACCTTCTGCGGCCAAACTAACTGCACCGACGGGGGAGATCCCGTCGCAGGGTTGATCTTCGACAAAAACGGAAGTCTGTATGGAACGACCAAAGTCGGCGGCGCCCACGGAGGGGGCATCGTATTCAAGCTGACCCCCAAAGGCAAGGAAACTATCCTCTACAACTTCTGTGAGGAACAAGGCTGCGCCGATGGAGCGGCTCCCGTCGCGGCGGTGGTCCTCGACCAGAAAGGAAACCTATACGGGACCACCGCAGGGAGCGGGGAGCCCAGAGACGGCGGAGTGGTATTCAAGCTAACTCCAGAAGGCAGGGAGACAGTCCTCTACAGCTTCTGTTGGCAGAACAACTGCGTTGATGGGACAAATCCCTCCGCAGGGGTGGTCTTCGACCAGAATGGAAACATGTATGGGACGACCCTCAACGGCGGGGAACATTACGCGGGCGTCGTATTCAAGCTCACGCCAGAGGGCAAAGAGACGGTACTGTTCGGCTTTTCCGGGATCGCAGACGGGGCCAGTCCCGAGGGAGGTCTTGTCTTTGACCAGAAGGGCAACCTGTACGGCACGACTCAGGAGGGCGGGGAAGACGTAGCCGGCGTTGTTTTTAAGATCACTCCGTGATCCCCACGCCCGCTGAACTTGGAGCAAGTGCGGGGGCGCAGTTTTGGGGTTCGAGGGGCCGGTTTCAAGGAATCAGCTTCGGAGAAAGATATGCCAGGAAAAACGTGTCTTATGAAGCGACGCGCCATGCTGGTGCTTCTAGGTTTTGGTGTGCTTCTAGGTTTTGGTGTGCTGTTAGGTGGGGCGTACGCCCAGACGGAAAGCGTGCTCCACAGCTTCTGTGCTCAAATCAACTGCAACGATGGCGGGGGGCTGCGGGCGGGGCTGCTTTTGGACCAACAGGGGAACCTTTACGGGACGACCTACACCGGCGGGCCCTACAACGAATGCACTAAGCAAGAGGGCTGTGGCGTCCTGTTCAAGCTGAACCCAGAGGGCAAAGAGACCGTCCTCCACAGCTTCTGTGCGCGAGGCTATCCCTGCACGGATGGGGGGAACCCCTTAGCAGGGCTTACCTTCGACCAAAAGGGAAACCTGTACGGGACGACCGAATACGGCGGAGCTCACGGAGAGGGAGTCGCATTCAAGCTCACGCCAGAAGGCAAGTATGCGGTCCTTTACAGCTTCTGTGCCCGCGATAACTGCACGGATGGTTACAATCCGGCAGCAGGGATGGTCCTCGACCATAAGGGAAACCTGTATGGAACAACGCCGCTGGGTGGGGCCGACGGGGCGGGAGTCGTATTCAGGCTCACGCCAGAGGGCAAGGAGACAGTCCTCTACAGCTTTTGCGCGGATAACAACTGCGCCGATGGGTACGGTTCGGTAGCTGGGCTCGTCTTAGACCAGAAGGGAAACATATACGGAACGACCGAGTACGGCGGGGCCGGCGGCTGCTACGGCGGATGCGGCGTCGTATTCAAGCTCACGCCGGAGGGCAAGTATACAGTCCTTTACAGCTTTTGTGCGCAGAGCGGCTGCACCGATGGGTCAAATCCGCAAGCAGGATTGGTCTTCGACCAGAAGGGAAACCTGTATGGGACGATCTCCGGCGGCGGGATCATCTACAACCACTACTGCCCCTACGAACAGGGATGCGGTGTCGTATTCAAGCTCACTCCCAAAGACAAGGAGACAGTCCTCTACAGCTTCTGTCCGCAGAACTGCGCCGATGGGTACTTTCCCGTGGCAGGTCTAACCGTCGACCAGAATGGCAACCTATATGGAACAACCACGGGTGGCGGGGCCCGCGGTGCCGGCGTCGTCTTCACACTTACTTCCAAAGGCAAGGAGACGGTCCTCTACAATTTCTGTGCGCAGACCAACTGCGCCGATGGCGCAAATCCCTATGCAGGGCTGGTCCTCGACCAGAAGGGAAACCTCTATGGGACGACCAATTTCGGCGGGGCCTATGAATCCGGCACCGCATTTAAGCTCACGCCATAATCTCACGTCAGCTGATGATGAGGACAGTTGGCGTGCAGCTTGGGGCTCAGACACGGAGCCTCGGTTATTCCTTTGTTGACATTGTCCGCCCGCGCCCGAAGATTGCAGACAGCCGTGGTGCACGTGGCCCACTTTGTCAATGTGGCTGACACATTCGAAACAGCGCGAGCAATCCGGGAGGGGTTGCCTCGAGCTGCTCGAAGAGCAGCGTAGACGAAAAAAATAGCCCGCCGGAGGGGTCTTGGCAAACTTTCGTATTTGCCAAAACCCACTACCGTCGGGCTGGCCGTTGATCAGCGTCTGGGCCGAACTCAACCCAGGCGTCAACCGTTAGCCTGATTGTCGTTTTCCGTCGTTACGGCGTGGTCCCTTTGACCCGAACCGCGAACGGCAGATTGGTGGAGTAAGCGGTCCAAGTGCCAGCCGCGCCGCCGCTTGCAGAGTAAGCGACGTTGACGTCGGTAGTCTGATCGTGGATTGCCTGATTCACTTCGGCAAACAGATCCGAACTGGAAGAGGTTCCCCAAACCACCCAATAGGTACCAGCGGGCAGACTGAAGCCACTGCCAGCAAGAGGTTTGCCCTCAATCGTGCAGCATTGGCCAAAGGTCTGGGAATCGATGGTCACAGAATAGGGGTTAGTATTAATCGGAGTCCCGCTGGGTACGCCGCTGGCGTCAGCTTCGATGTTAAGTTCAAATGTTGTGCTCGTCCCCTGCACAATATAGTTAACCGCGGTTGCGATTGCTGTGATGTGAGAGGCGGAAGAAAGCGTGAATTGAACCGCCTCATTGTACGGTGACTCGCCATCGGTGTTGTTCGGGCCCACAACAACGTTGCCTGAACAGCAGTAATAGGTGCCCGTTAAATTGTCATCAAAGTTGTTTAGCAAATAAACGGTGTCCGGGCGCGGCGTTTCGACCTTGGTCGCGTGACCGCCTTTAACCGGTTTCGTGGTGACGAGTGTTCTATCGGCCGCTAGTGAAACCAGCGACAACGCAAGCACACACAGAGTTACGCGTACAAACATTTTGTTCATCCGAAGTCTCCTCCTTTTTTTAATTCCCAAACGGCAGCGATTCTATAGAGCTTTCACCTGCTTGCCTAGAGTGAAAAGATTTTCATTTGAGCTGCATTGTTTTGGTTGCTTACGGAGTTCCGCTTTGCCGCGACCTTTAACACCTTGCCGAAATCAAATTTGCATTCGCAGGAGAGACTCAGCCGCGGGGTTGAGTGTAATCTCTGATTTCGTCAGTTGACTTCCTGCCCCTCTGTCAAAAATCGGCGTCCAGCCCGATGTATAATGCCTTGCCTTCGCTGGAAAGGATTCATGAAACCGACTTGGTCTCTCAGGAGGAATCTGGTGACGAAAACATGGGTTGTTCTCGCGCTAATTGCGCTGACGCTACTGATGACCACTACGGCCGACGCAGGCGGCCACAAATCCGGCCACTGCCATTACAAATGACGGCAGCGCTGCTGAAAACTCTACCAGCGTGGCGCGCCCCGGCATGGTGTCGCACGGACCGATTGCCATTCATCCGTTCATTGACGTGGCGGCGATCCAAACTTCGAAAATAGAGATCTTCGTTTCCGACGCGGCAAATAACGTCGTAAACATCTACAACACATCCGGCAAGCTGCTGGGGCAAATCGACGGCTTCAGCGAACCGCAGGGCATAGCCAGCGATGGCAAGGCCAACCTCTACATCGCCGACACGGCGAACAGCCGAATTCAAATCTATGCTCCGCCCTACAAGAAGAACCCGAAGACGCTGGGCGACCCGGGCGAGTACCCGTCCGGCGTTGCCGTTACCTATAACGGAGAGTTCGTCGCGGTGGCGAACATCCTCTCCACGACCGGTGGTCCGGGCAACATCCTGATATTTAAGAAAGGTAAAGCGGGATTCAAGATCTCAAGTTCGATACTTGCGCGAGTCTATTTCTGCGCCTTTGATGCGAAGGGTAACCTCTTCGTCGACGGCGAGAACTCTTCCGGCCAGGTCGTGATCGGCGAAATCGCCAACGCGACCACCGGCGGCAACTGCGAGACCTTCACATACACCGGGGCGACTATCGGTTTCCCTGGCGGGATTGAGGTAACAACCCACGACAAGATTGCTATCCTCGACCAGGATTCCGCCACGATCTACACCTTCAACCAGCCGGTCAAAGGCTCGCTGGGCTCTCCAATCGCGACCACCGACCTTACCGGTGCGTCCGATCCCGTGACCTTTGCATTCACCGCGAGCAACAAAGACCTTCGGGGTGCCGATGCCGGTACAACGGGAGTCGCTGAGTTCGCGTACCCGGCGGCCGGAGAAGCGCCGGTGAAGCGATTCATGGAGGGCGGCGAACCGATCGGCGTCGCGCTGGTTCCGGCGGAGCAGCCGTAGCTTGGGTTGATTGCTATGCGGGGGCGCGCAAGCGTCCTG
>CAVOLD010000001.1:0-7763 GCA_963696705.1 uncultured Acidobacteriota bacterium | reverse complement strand
CAGGGCATGGCGAAATGGTTGCTCGTTACAGCGAACTCATGGCCCGGGCTTTGGGATTGTCCCCGGAAGACGTCGATGATCTGGCCTACGCCGCGCGGGTGCATGACGTGGGAAAAATCTTCGTCCCTGAACGGGTGCTCAACAAATCTGGTCCGCTTAGCGACGAGGAGTTCTCTCTGGTAAAAATGCACGCTCACGTGGGAGGAGTAATTGTTGCGACCCTGCCAAACAGTGATTCGTTGCAGAAAGCGGTTGAGCATCACCACGAGTCCTTCGACGGGGCCGGCTATCCGGGCGGCCTTCAAGGTGAGCAGATTCCCCAGTGGGCAAGAATCCTGGCGGTTGCCGATGCCTACGTCAACATGACCACCGAACGTTCTTTTGCTTCGTCCAAAAGCAGCGGGCAGGCTTTGGCGGAATTGGAACGCTTGAGCGGCATCCGCTATGACGGAATGCTGGTGCGTGTCCTTTTGCGGGAACTGAAGACGGAGCGGGCCTCGTCGAGCTTCGGCGGTTGAAGCTGAGGCTTTGCTGCAGGCGAGTTTCTTAAGACCATCTGGTATCCCACCTTGAGGTGCATTCATGTCCAACAGCCAGTCGAGCAGGACGGCGAAGGTCGGCTTCGAATGCGTGATTCCGATTCTGCGGGTTAACAGTCTCGCGGCCAGCATCCGCTTCTATGTGGATGTGCTCGGCTTCAAAGTGGATTGGGGCGGCGAGGGTGAATCGACCTTTGCATCGGTTTCCCGCGACCGCCGTGCAATCATGCTGTGCGAGGGTGATCAAGGGCAGCCGGGGACGTGGCTTTGGATCGGGGTTGAAGACATCGAGCCGCTTTTCGCGGAGTACCGAGCCAAGGGTGCGAAGTTTCGGGAGGGGCCGACCAACTATCCCTGGGCATATGAGATGAAAATTGAGGACCCCGACGGGCACGTGCTGCGGTTCGGGTCGGACACGAAGGCGGATTGAGTTCCGCGACCCCGCAAGCTGACTTTTTTCGCAATTGGCAGCAGCACGCTGTGACAGCGGGGAACTAAGCTTGGACGGCAAGAGCACGGCTTCTGCGATTCACCAAGTAATTTCGGAAAACCTTCCACAAATTCGAGCTGGTTGGGTGACTCAGCCGCGATTTCATGATAGAACTGCCGAGCTGCAAATCTCCGTCAAGGACTCTATCAATGGGAAATCCGGTGCAACAACAACTTCCTGGGAAGACTGGCTCGGTGTCGGCAAGAGGCATGCTGATATTCGTATTGGCTCTCGGTTTTGGACTACTGACAAACCGTTCCGCGCAAGCGCAGGCTCTCCACGTGCTTTACAACTTCGGAGGGTCGTCGGACGGCGGAGATCCCTACGCGAGTTTGATTCGCGATGCGGCGGGAAATCTCTACAGCACTTTTGGCTACGGCGGCGGCACATCTTTTTCGGGGGGAGTGTTCAAGGTCGCCCCTGACGGCACCGAAACCGTGCTGTACAGCTTCACTGGTGGCGCCGATGGGGCATTCCCCATTTCAGCCTTAGTCCGGGACAGCGCGGGCAATCTTTATGGAACCACGACGCAGGGCGGCTCTGCCGGTGCCGGCGTAGTGTTCAAAGTTGACCCCAGCGGCACCGAGACCGTGCTGCATAGCTTCACCGGAGGGAAGGACGGTGTCGATCCCGTCGGCGGGTTGCTGCGAGATAAGGCGGGTAGCCTCTACGGCACCACTTCACAGGGTGGCGCTTCCGGCGATGGAATCGTATTCAAAATAAGTCCGAGCGGCAAAGAAACGATTGTGCATACCTTCACCGGCAGCACGACGGACGGGAAATATCCCACCTACACCAGTTTGCTGATGGATGCGCAAGGCTTTTTGTACGGCGTGACCCAAGAGGGCGGCAGTGCCGACGGCGGGATTTTGTACAAACTGACTAAGAGCGGAAAATTGACGATCCTGCACAGCTTCACCGGCGGAACGACCGACGGATGCAACGTTCTGGGAGCGCCGTTCATGGACGCGGCAGGCAATTTCTATGGCACAACTTCCTCCTGCGGTGCCAATACTCTGGGAACGGTGTGGAGAGTCAGCAAGAGCGGCAAGGAGAAAGTGTTGCACAGCTTCGCGGGCGGAACGTCGGATGGCGAATATCCTCTGGCCGGTGTGGTTGTGGACGCGAAAGGCAATGTGTACGGCACCACCGAGACCGGCGGCACCTCCAACGTCGGAACCGTGTACAAAGTGGGCGAGGGTGGCAAGTTTACTCTTTTGCATAGCTTCGATGGGACGGATGGAAAATATGTGTACTCCGGCCTCGTCCAGAATGCAAAAGGCACCCTCTTCGGCACGGCTATAAATGGCGGCAGCATCGGTTATGGGACGGTCTGGAAGATTGCGGAGTGAGCAGCGGTTGCGTGCGGATTACCGTTATGGTACCTTTTAGAATTGTCCCGGACATCTGGAAGGGATCAGAGGGATATATGCGCCCGCGAGGGCCCGTTGTCTCCGACTGCTGGCGTAGCTCAGTTGGTAGAGCATCTGATTTGTAATCAGAGGGTCGGGGGTTCAAATCCCTTCGCCAGCTCCAGCATCTGATTGGGTTGATTCGCAGGATCGGTTCCGGAATATAGGGCTTTGCGCGGCGCGGCGGCGTAACAGATTTTTTCCCAACGGCACTCCATAAGGAATTTTTCCAAGTGTGGTGTTTGCGTGCGAGAGGATTTTCGCGCGCACTCTGTTTTTCTATTGGGTCATTGTCCGCCGAGCATTATCCTCCGCGCCTAGCGGCCGGTTTCGAGAATTGCAGTTTGTGGCCGGGAAGGCCCGAAAGTTTGCACAGGTGGGTGAGTGGTTAAAGCCAACAGACTGTAAATCTGTCCCTCCTTGCGAGGTACGAAGGTTCGAATCCTTCCCTGTGCACCAGGAATTTGAAGCGCTCTTGCGGGCGTGAGCGCAACCGAAGTCGCGAGCGGCGCGAGGAATCTGGTGAAGCGTTTACCGATCGCGATGGCCGCGTTTGTGGGATTGGGCGGTCTGGTTTGGGCGACGATTGATGACCAGCGGATTCGTCTCGGGACACTTGCAGTATTGGCGATGTTCGCGCTGAAAACGTGGGTGCGCCGCAAGGATGTGCTGCATCCGGACAGCGACGATGTAGAGACGTAGCTCGCTACGTCTGGGCTTTAGAAGCGGTTGGCCGATGTAGCTCAGTTGGTAGAGCACTCCCTTGGTAAGGGAGAGGTCATCAGTTCAATCCTGATCATCGGCTCCAGGAATTGAGGCGCCGGGCTGTGAACGCGGCGATAGAGGTAGCGACGGCAGCCTGTGTTGTTTATTTCGTTGTCTTGATCGTTGCGCTCGGGCAGTTGACGGGAAAGCGACGGTCGACAGCGATCAAATATGTTGCGCTAATGTTCGTGGCGGGATGGGTTTTGTTTGATTGGCTGTCTGGCGACTGGCTGGGTAATGATTGAGGGAATTGTTCTGGTTATTGTGATTCCTTTCGGGATCGCTCATTTGGCGATTCTCTTGATTGAGGAATCACGCCAGGGCTAGCGATTTGGAAGGGCGAGATTTTGCTGAGAGCTGACGGCTGAAAGCTGACAGCTGGGTTTAAGCGGGAGTAACTCAGTGGTAGAGTCACAGCCTTCCAAGCTGTTGGTCGCGGGTTCGATTCCCGTCTCCCGCTCCAGAGTTTTGGCAGTAAGAAATTTCTTGGCGGTAATACGGAGAGAGCTAGGCAATGGCGAAAGAGAAATTTGAGCGGAATAAGCCGCACTGCAATGTGGGGACGATTGGTCACATTGACCATGGCAAGACCACGTTGACGGCGGCCATCACCAAGGTATTGCAGAAGCACAACCCGAAGATCGTGTTCCGGTCGTTTGACTCGATCGATAACGCGCCGGAAGAAAAGGCGCGCGGGATCACGATTGCGACCGCGCACGTCGAGTACGAGACGGCGAACCGGCACTATGCGCACGTCGATTGCCCGGGGCACGCGGATTACATCAAGAACATGATCACGGGTGCGGCCCAGATGGATGGCGCGATCTTAGTGGTCGCGGCGACCGATGGTCCGATGCCGCAGACGCGCGAGCATGTGCTGCTGGCTCGTCAAGTCGGCGTGCCGTATATCGTCGTCGCGTTGAATAAGTGCGATGCGGTCGACGATCCCGAGTTGCTGGATCTGGTCGAACTCGAAGTGCGCGAGTTGCTGAAGACCTATCAATTTCCCGGCGACGATGTTCCGGTGGTGCGGCTGTCGGCTTTGGGCGCGCTGAACGGGGAAGCCAAGTGGGAAGCGCAAGTGGACGCGTTGATGGACGCGGTGGACAAGAGCATTCCGCAGCCGGCGCGCGAGTTGGACAAGCCGTTCCTGATGCCGATTGAAGATATCTTTTCGATCTCGGGCCGGGGCACGGTGGTGACGGGACGAATCGAGCGCGGCAAGGTGAAGGTGGGCGAGGAAGTGGAGATTGTGGGTTTCCGCGACACCCGCAAGACGGTAGTGACTGGCGTAGAAATGTTCAAGAAGCAATTGGACGAAGGCCTGGCGGGAGATAATGCGGGCCTGCTGCTGCGTGGCATCGGCAAGGACGACGTCGAGCGCGGCATGGTGCTGGCGAAGGGCGGATCGATCACTCCGCACACCAAGTTCAAGGCGGAAGTTTATATTCTGACCAAAGAGGAAGGTGGACGGCACACGCCATTCTTCAAAGGATATCGTCCGCAGTTTTATCTCAGAACGACAGACGTGACGGGCGTGGCGGAGTTGCCGGAAGCAACCGAGATGGTAATGCCGGGTGACAACGTCAGCCTGGTGATTGAGTTGATCACGCCGGTGGCGATGGAAAAAGGTTTACGCTTCGCGATCCGCGAAGGCGGACACACGGTAGGCGCAGGCACGATCAGCGAGATTGTGCAGTAACGTTAATGGAGCGGGAACGAGTGGAAGGCCGGTTATCGGTTGTCAGTTCTCGGTTCTCAGTTGTGAATTTGAGCTAAAAGCCAGGAGCGGTTTTCTTATGCCCCGAGAAATTATTACGATGCAGTGCGGTGATTGCAAAGAGCGGAACTATTCGACCACAAAGAATCGGAAGACCACTCCGGATCGGTTGGAGATGAAGAAATTCTGCAAGAGTTGCCGGAAGCATACGCCGCACAAAGAAGTGAAATAATTGATTCAATGAATCATTGATTCAATGAGTCAATAAATCTAGGGGCGTAAGCTCAACGGTTAAACTGTCGGTCTCCAAAACCGAACTTGGGGGTTCGAATCCCTCCGCCCCTGCCAGACATTGAAGGGTGAAAACGAAGTTAGGGTGGGAGTGATGGGAGTCGAGACAAAGAGAATGTCAAAATCAATCGCAGCCGCCGCAGACGAAAACAGCTTAGCAGGCCGGCTGAAGTCCTGGCCCGAGCGCGTCAAGACTTTCTATAACGACGTGCGCTCCGAGATGAGGAAGGTCACCACGCCTTCGTTCAAAGACGTGCAAGCTACGACTGCGGTGGTGATTGTCACGGTGTTCCTGTTCGGATTGTATTTCTGGGTCGTGGATAACACGATCGGCAGCGGCATCAACTACCTGTTCAAGTATTTGACCCATCGTTGATGCCAAGGAAGGAAGCTGAAATCTTACAGCACGCTATGCAGGAAGAAAAAAACGAAAGCGGAGCGGGCGGCGGAGAAAACGGACTACCGCCAAACGCGGACGGCACTTCGGCCCCTGAGGCTCCCCGCAATCCCAACATGAAGTGGTACATTATCCACTCTTATTCGGGATTCGAGCGCAAGGTGAAAGAGTCGCTGGAGTCGCGCATCCAGGCATTCGGGCTGCAGGAAAGAATTGGCAAGGTGCTCATTCCGACTGAGTCCGTCACCGAAGTGCGCAGCGGCAAGAAGTACACCAGCGAGCGCATGTTCTATCCCGGCTACGTGCTGGTCGAAATGGATATGGACGATCACGTATGGCACGTGGTGAAGTCCACGCCGCGCGTGACCGGCTTCGTCGGCACAGGCCAGCAGCCGACGCCGCTGTCCGAAGAGGAAGTGCAGCACATCGTGTATCGCGTGGGTGAGTCGAGAGACAAGCCCAAGCTCAAGGTTAAGTTTGAAAAGAACGAATCGGTTCGCATCACTGAGGGGCCATTCGCCAGCTTCACCGGCATAGTGGATGAGGTCAACGAGGACCGCGAGACGTTGAAGGTGATGGTCACAATCTTCGGACGCTCCACGCCGGTTGAGTTGGAATTCAATCAAGTCGAGAAAGTGGCGTAGGCAGAAGGCAAAGAGATTATGGCGAAGAAGGCAACAGGTTCGGTAAAGCTTCAGATTGCGGCGGGCAAGGCTACGCCTGCGCCCCCGGTGGGTCCGGCTTTGGGCCAGGCGCAGATCAACATCATGGAGTTCTGCAAGCAGTTCAATGCGCGTACCGGCGCGAAGGAACTCGAAGGGCTCATCATCCCGGTGGTCGTGACGGTTTATAGCGATCGCACCTTCACCTTTATTACCAAGACACCGCCGGCTTCGATTCTTCTGAAGCGGGCTGCGGGGATTGCCAAGGGTTCAGGGACTCCGAATAAGGACAAAGTTGGTAAGGTTACGGCCCGGCAGGTGGAAGACATTGCTAAGCAGAAGATGCCGGATTTGAATGCCGCCTCGGTGGAGACCGCGATCAAAAGCATCCGCGGGACGGCGCGGTCGATGGGCATTGAAGTAGTTGGGTAAATTCTGTAGAGACGTGGCTTGCTGCGTCTCTAGTCAACAAACTACGGCTCGCCTGAACAATGACGAGCGGTGGGAGACGAGGAAACAGTAATGAAGAAGTCAGGAAAGAACATCACCAAGGCGCGAGCGGCAATCGAGAAGCGCCCCTATCCGATGCAGGAAGCGGTCACGCTTCTGCAAAAAGTAAAATTCGCGAAGTTTGACGAGACGGTCGAAATCACCATGCGTCTTGGAGTCGATCCCAAGCATGCCGACCAGATGGTGCGAGGCACGGTCGTGTTGCCCCACGGTCTGGGGAAGGCGAAGCGGGTTCTGGTCATCGCGAGCGGCGACAAGATAAAGGAAGCCGAAGCGGCAGGCGCGGACTTCGTGGGCGGCGAGGAAATGGTCGAAAAGATCAACAAAGAAAACTGGACCGACTTCGATGCACTGATCGCTACTCCGGATGTGATGAAATCTGTTGGACGTCTGGGTAAGGTTCTCGGACCCAAGGGTCTGATGCCCAATCCGAAGACTGGCACTGTCACTTTCGATGTCGGTAAAGCGGTGCAGGAAGTCAAGGCCGGCAAAGTGGAGTTCCGCACCGACAAGACCGCGCTGGTTCACGTTCCGGTGGGCAAGATTTCGTTTTCGCCCGACAAGTTGGTCGACAACGCGACGACTGTCATTACGAGCGTGGTGAAGGCCAAGCCGACTGTGGCAAAGGGCAAGTATGTGAAGGGCTGTTATCTCAGCTCCAGCATGGGCCCCGGAATTTCAATTGACACCAGCGCCGTCGAAGCTGCGGCGAAAGCTTAGCTGTCGTGGTTGGACGGGCGAGCCCAGTCATTTACAAGGGCACATGGGATTGGATGAGGAACTAACAATATGGCTGTTTCCAGAGCAAGAAAAACCGAGCAGGTTGAGAAGCTGGGCAAGGAGTTGCAGAACGTCTCCAGCTTGATCGTGACCACGTACAGCAAACTGACCGTGCACCAGGACTATGAGCTGCGCAAGACGCTGCGAAGTTCCGGCGCGAAGTACCTGGTGGTGAAAAACACTTTGGCAGAGCGTGC